>UBZT01000021.1 GCA_900470155.1 Hyphomicrobiales bacterium | reverse complement strand
CCGCTCGACGGGCTTTGCCAACGTGACGGTGCGGTTTTCATGATCGATGATGGTGATCGGATCGGCGATTGCGGCTAGAGGCTGAGTGAAAACCAATGCGACTGTGATCGCGAGCTCTCTCGGTCTGAAAAGCATGAAAAAACCCTCAAAATATTCAGTGACGCACATCAAATCGTAAATATGATTTATTTTGTCAAGATAAATGCGCCGCTCGTGGGCGGCCGAGGGGCCGGCGATTACGCAGGGATGTTTCACGTCACCACAGTCGCGTTGTTACTGTGTCCGGAGAGGAAGCTTCGCTTACGTGGTTGGGCTCGCCTTGAAGGCGATACGAACTAACGACCTTGTCATTAGAACTCTAAGTGTTTGAAATTTTTCGACTTTGTGCATCTACAGGTTACCAGTCACGATTCCCGGCGCCACATGAGAATGAAGCTATGACGGTCAACGATCTCGATCTGCTTCATCAGGAAACCATCGCCCCCTGTGCGGTCTTCGATGTGCGGCCGGGATGGGTCCGCTCATTCGGCAGGCAGCCGTCGCGGTGTCTGCCTTTCCACCCGAAGAGAAGAACCGGATCACCGGATGCGTCGCAAAAGGCGGAATGCTTCTCCTCCGATTCGAGAAGAGGATGTCTCCCAAATATGCAGGGTCTTACAGGCTTGGTGAGGAGATCCGGAAGAAATCGCTATCGACCTGCGAGGATCACGTCTCCTAGTGGGCGACCTGCGCGATGATGATGGGCGTCATCTTGACCCGTGGGAAATGACGTAGTCTACCGCTTGAATTGCCGGTCGATGTAGTCGCCGATATCGCTTGGCGCCAGCGTGCGATTCCGAAGCCCCTCGGCAATCCCGCCCATGACCTGCCGGAACATCGCCCGCCTCTCCGGCGACCACGACTTCATATCTTCCGCAAGCTCATCGTGCCACGCTTGGCGTTCGATCTCTAACGCCGCCATTTCCTCGTCGAAATCCTTTTTCACCTGCGCAAGGTAATCTTCCCGTTGCGCGTCGGAGGTGTCACGCTGATGCTCCGCCTTCGCCATCGCTCGAGCATGAAACTGAGCGTACGGCTCCAGTGCCGGCGGCCACGACACGCGACCTGACGTCGCGCGCATTCTGCCTACCTCCTCGAGCACTTCCGCTTCCACCTTCACCAGCTCGGCGTCGGCCGCATCGAGGTCGCGCTGATTGCGCTCCATGCGGGCGGGCAGCTTGTCCAGCCTCTCCCGGATCCGAGAGGTACTCGTCTGCACAGGGTACGAATCGACGCTGTGACCCGGATAGTATTTCCGGGCGAACGCCTCGGGGTTCCGCGCAAAATCGTTCCACCGAGCTTCATCCTGCAGCGAGTTGAAGGCGGTCGCCTCGATCCATCCGCGGGCATCGAGAACCTTCGTTTGCGCCGCCCTGATGCGGGCCGCCAGCCTTTTGGGAATAGGAGGACGAACACTGGTCATGCAGACTTTTGACCCTTTATCTTTTCGAGGACAGCCCGGCGCTGGTGGGCAATCTGATACTCACCGAAGGACATCAACAATGGCACCATCGGGTTCTTCTTGTAGTCATCCGGGGTAGCTCGATCGATGAAATAGATGTGGGGCATCGCAAACAGATCAGAGTAGGGAGCCTTGCCCTCCGACAACTTTTTCAGCTTCACAGCTTCCGACAATCGGATCTTGTCCAAAATCGTCTTTGGATCGTTGGCTTTGCGTTTCTGCTCCCGAGCAGCGGCCTCGGCGAGCAACGTCTCCTTGCCCTCCTTCCACAGCTTGCGGAAACGCTTCTCGACAGTCGGACGCGACACCGAGCCGAAAACGAAGCCTTCTGGAAACTGTTCGCGCATAGCTTGGTTGAGCGTCTTCACCCCGCCGCTGGCGTAGATCGCATCCACAAGACTTACCACAAAGTGGTCATACTCAGTGCCTTTCGGCCGTCCATGTCCTTTTGCTGGCATCGTGTCGTCCTCTGTTAGTGAGCCTGACGGTACCGGCGAAGACGCATCCTGGCAAAGGAAGAAACGGGCAAGAATAGACTACCAGTGATCGTTCAGCGCGCCGTCGTGCTCGATAACCCGCCGGGGCGGTTCTCCGAAGTCGCGGATCTTCGAAAACATTCTGAGGAGGGTGATGCCGGGAATGTCCAAGACGTCGCCGGCAAGCACGAGCTGGTATCGCATCAAGGATTTTTGGTCGTCCGCGAGGTGGAGCGGTGTCAGGCCTTTCGCAGCCAAGGGTACGCTCTGGCGCGATCTTCTTCTGATGGTCTCTCATCGTGACGACGTTCGCGTTGTCGGCGTCGAAGAGGCGGCGATCAGGGTGATCGACCACTGTCCCTGTGTATGAGCGATGACAGAAACCGGCTTGAAATCTTCCGGGACGAGAACGAGACCATTTTTGAGGTTGTCCCCGTATTTTCGGGAGAGCCTTTGCTGGGCGAGTGACAATTGGCTTTCTCACCACTTACGCGAGTGATCTGGTGAAGCCGATCCATGAAAAGGCCATGCCGGTCTTGCTGCTCACGGCAGAAGAGATAGACGTCTGGATGCGGGCGCCGTGGGACGAGGCAAAGGACCTCGCCCGACCGCTAACTGAAGAGTCTTTAGTGATCTCGTCGAGGGAGCCCTATGGTTCCACAATCGTCCGAAAAGATGGTGAGGCGTCGATCGACCCTGGTAGACTTTAGCAATATTGCCTAGCAGCTCGATGTCGTGGCCACTGTTGCAGGCGAAGCTGCTGCCCGCCTCTGAGTGACGATCCAATCCAGAAATGGTTTTGCCTTGTCGTCGACCATGCCATTAGCCTGGTAGGCTTCGAGATAGATCGGATAATGCATGAGAAGGCTACGGGCGATCACTTCGATATCACCGACGCTAAGTGAAAAGGAACTTGCAGACCCCGGCAGGTCATTGTGAAGCGTTGGCCAGGTTCCATGCAAAACCCTTGATCTTGCCGTCGAGATGGCAGCCACAACGTCTTTCACCGTTACGGTAGACGCTGGCCCGATCTGGTGATACTTCTCCAAACCCAACATGCCCTCGATGCCTTGGAGCATCCTGCTGGTACTTCCTTTGCTGTTCTCCGAGCTGAATAGCACTTCGATTGCAGTCTCGAGCTTAACTGCAGCAACCGTATCGAGATCCTCGGCGAGCGCTTGATGGTACCAATAGACTGCGTTGCACCAGGCAGCGTCGAGGTTGGGAAGTTCACTCGTTGCGCCAAGAAAACCCTCAAGCCGCCGTCCCATAAGCTCCAGAGCAGGTCCTGCTTCCTGAAAATGTTGCTCTATCGTTTCAGGCGAGCGGGCAAGTGCCGGCGTATGATTGGATATTGGAGTGCTCATCCCGTTCGGACTGCGATAGACGTCCGCTCGATAGGTGGCTGCCGATCGACCCGTCGTTCGAGCGATCCCGTGCATATCTTTCCCTGGGCATATCAATTGAATCATTCCAAGAGCGATATCGACAGCACTGTCCGCGGACCTTTGCGATTCAAGGTCAGCGCGACCGGGAACGTCTACAATTGCAAGCCAGGACGCGTCACGACGAAAAGCGATTCCAAGCAGCCGTTCAAAATAAAAACCACCCGGGCTCGCCGCCGCATTGGCAACCGTTTCTCCCTCCCCACGGGACGGCCAGAATTCCTGTCGAGTAATACCGAATTCCTCGGTGGGAAAGTCATAGGCATGGAACAAACGAACGGGGCCGATCTTGATTGGCGGAAGTTGATGCAAAAATAAAATGCAGGGCACGACATGCTGCTTCACTTCAGTCAATCGAGCAAACCACGCCTCAACGCTTGTCGCGAGTTCCTGTAACTCGGACGTCTCGATCATCTTCACATCCCTGGAGCGCCAGCGGCGAATGATTTCACTGGCGATGAATTTGCTCAGCGTCGGATTGCTTGCCTGGTGGCTGAGCTGGCTTTCCGGATGCCTGAAAGATCTCGCGAGCGCCGCTATCGCTCTCACGCCGTCACACATGAAACCTGTCGCGGTTAAATTCACGACGTTTATCGATGCCTCAACAAGACCATGCCGATCTATAATCTCGGACAGGCTATCAACCCCATGCGGCGGCTGCCCCTTAATGCTGACGGTCTTCAAATTAGCCAGTGCGGCCCTCAGGTGCCCGATCTGATGACCTTTCATAATCATCGCCATTCGCTATTCCTTAAATTAATAAAGTAGGTGAGGCCGCCACGCGGCGGCCCCGTTCATGTCAGGACAAATCGGGACCGTAATACATCGAGTCGTCGACACTACCTCCAGTCTCGAACTCAGGATCGAAGTAACCGATACGCGCCGCGGCACGGCGCATGGTCATGATGCTCGTGAACTTGATCTTGTCGCCATGGAAAGCTCGGTCCTGGTCGTGTTCACCGTTCAATGATCCTGTAAGCGTCACGATCAAGCTGTTGTTATGGAATTCGACGTCGGTTTCGTCGATGTAGAGCTCGTCGAAGAAGGCATTGGTCGTCGCGATCTCGCCGGCGAGATCGTTTTCAATAACCGAGGGGTCCTTCTGGATGTAGCCGTTGATGTCGTCACTCAAATATGTGGCGTCCCATATCTGTCCTCCCGTGAAATGGCCGGCCGTTTCAAGGTGGGCCGAGATAACATCAGCCAGGGCTCTTCCATCTGGAAGATCGGCAGGGGCATCATTTAATTCCAGACGCCGACGATCCATGCCTGCGATATCGGGGATCAAGATTTCCGCGACTTCTAACGACGAGATAGGAAGCACGGCATCTGCCTGTAGCGCCGCAGCTGTCCCATACCCGAAATATGCCGCGACAAGTTCATGGGCGTGACCAGAGCTAAGTTTGCTCCCAGTCAGACCACGGTAGTATTCGCGCAGAGCATCTGCGCATTCCTTTTGGATAGACATGACAAATCCATTTCACACCGGCGTCGTGAGGGGGTGGTCGCAAGCGCTTTATGAACACCCTGCGCCGGCTGAATGGTTGCCGTTCAGGATCTTATCTTGTATGTGCCGCCTTTTGGGTCGCTTGCAGCCCTGGCGTTCGGCTCCGTCATCAAAAGATAACCAAACTTTTCTGAATTGCAAGCTACTCAGACCCTACCAATGCGACAGCGCTGCGAAGGGGTTGCGATTTTTGAGATTTAAGGTATGTTCTATATATGTTCCGATATTAAATCGCAAAAATGGAATTGAAGATGGGAATCTCCACATCCATTAGAAAAATAATCCATATAGATATGGATGCCTTCTACGCCTCGGTCGAACAGCGCGACAATCCGGAGCTCCGCGGAAAACCGATAGGAGTCGGCGGTTCCGGTGCTCGAGGCGTGCTGACGACGGCAAGCTACGAAGCACGTGCGTTCGGCGTTCAATCAGCGATGCCATCGGTAACAGCCGCACGCAAATGCCCTGGTCTGATTTTCGTGAAACCTCGCTTCGACGTCTATCAGGAAGTCTCACGACAAATCCGCGAAATTTTCACTGAGTACACGCCCTTGGTCGAGCCACTATCGCTCGACGAAGCCTACCTGGACGTGACGGACAATCTGAAGGAAATGCGGATAGCGACGGAAATCGCATCGGAGATCCGCGCCAGGATCAAAGCGGTCACCGGTTTGAACGCGTCAGCTGGGATCTCCTACAATAAATTTCTCGCGAAGATCGCATCCGACCTGAACAAGCCGAACGGTCAAGCTGTCATCACTCCGAAAAACGGACCTCCCTTTATCGAAGGTCTTGCGGTCAAGAAATTCCATGGCGTTGGCCCGGCGACTGCCGAGAAGATGCATCGGCTCGGAATCGAAACCGGGGCGGATTTGAAGACTAAGTCAGTACAGTTTTTGACGCAGCATTTCGGAAAATCGGGCGGGTATTTTTATGGGATCGCCCGCGGAATCGATGATCGCCGGGTTCGGCCGGATCGTGTGCGAAAATCCGTCGGCGCTGAAGACACGTTCGTGGAGGATATCGAAGACTTCGATATCGCAACTGGAGAACTAAAGCCACTCGCGGACAACGTGTGGGGCTATTGCGAAGCGAAAGGCATTTCCGGAAAGACCGTCACGGTGAAGATCAAATTTTCAGACTTCTCCCAGGCAACGCGCAGCAAGACGAGCGTCGTTCCTGTTCGGGGCAGTCTCGATGTCCTTCGCGTCGCGACGGACTTGCTGTCAACGGTCTATCCATTCAAAAGATCGGTTCGCCTGCTGGGTGTCACACTCTCATCATTGACCAGTGAGGAGCCTAATGGCCCCGGCAGCGAGCAACCGCAACTGAACTTCAGCCTCTAGCACCTATTGTCTGCGTCGGACTTCACGTCCGATCAGTCTATACTGGCTCTCGAAACGCCTCTGCCATCATCCGATCGCGGTTGCTCATCACCGCATGAGCGAAGACCAGGTTCTCGTCGTTTGAACGTTCAAGCAGTCCATATAGAAGAGAGAGGTTGGTTTCCTGCTGCGGTCCCAGCGAGTGACGGATTTCACCGAGTGTGTCATCGTCAGTTGCGCAGATGAACGAGAAATACTTCCCGAGGAAACCAGCCACGACATCTGAAATTTGAATGCCGGGTTCACTCTGCGAGTCTGCGAATCTGAAATGATTAAGATCCCTGTCTCCATCGACGAAGCGCACGTCCTTGAGATAATCGATGATGAGCTCTTCGACATCGAGGATGTGGGAAGCATTCTTGAGGATGTAGAGGCGCTCGATAAAAAAGGCGCCGAAGCTGTCGATCAGCACGTTCGGTGTCTCGTCCTCGATAAACGGGAGTGAATCGACTTTTCGAGCCAGTTGCAACACACCCTTCAACATCATGTAGCTGAAATGATCGAGCAGACCGGAGCGTGCTTCTGCGAGGTACAAAAGCTCTTCTATGAATTCCCGCCTCCGCTCCTGCCCGACATTTGGGTATTCATAACGCTGAAAGAAATCGATCAACCCCTTGATGTCGTGCCGGAGGATCGCGAACAGATCGTTCTTCAGGTGCCGCTCGTAAGGGATAAGATGAGCGGCCTCATCGTTCGACAATATCGAGTCGATGATGTCGACGACGCTCCAATAAAGGGGATCGACGACTGAGAAATGCACAAAAAGACCTTGCTCCAGGAGCCAACGGAGGAAGGTTTCCAACTTCCGGCTGGTGAGTATCTTGAGAAAGTCGCCGGTCGCGACGTTCTTGAGCTTAATCTCCAGTGACGTGTCCTGGACATGCAAGATTTTCCGCAGGTGGTTCAGATCGAAGATCCGCTCTGGCCCAACATAGGCTATACCGCCGATAACGAAGCATGTTGGTTCGGGAATATTAAGCCCGCTTTCGCGAACATGGACCCGGCGATGGTTGTTTGTTTCGTCGTAATAGATCGTATAGGCTCGATCGACGTTAAAAAGCCCATTAAGAGCGATTGGCGCCTTCCGCCGTTCATTCACTTCGACAAGCATCTACGTCCCATCCGTATGGCAGCTATGTGAATCACTTCGTTATCGCGCCGCCGTCTGTGGGCTTCTCATCCTTGAGCGACTGCTTTGGATGGGCCTCGTCTGCGATCGACATGAGCTGATCAAGGGTCAACGCATCCTTGGTATCCTCCTTGAGAGCAATTGCTGCGGCAATCGCTCGTAATTCTCCAGTTCCCGACTGGTCGTCCAATTCGCCGGGCAGCTGAACGAAGGCCGCTTCTTTTCCTGTCATCTGAATGCAATTCTTTCCTGCCCCACAGGATTGGCCAGGAATAAGATAGCCCCAGCGCGGGCCGAACGCATAGACTGCGTAAAACAGAAGCTTGGCTTTCGGTTTTTGCAATCCGCTGGCGAGCATCGCGTCATAGAAAACGCTATGTGTTTCTTTCCAGGTTCGGACATGTCGATCACAATACCAGTCGTGGATCACGGCCGCGCGGATGTAGCGATCTTCCCATGGAGACCCCACGAAAGGTTGCAGCAGCGGCGGGATCGATGCCCCGTCGGTCTTGGTTGCCTTGTTGGTCTGCCACCCCACGCCCTTGGCATCGATATAGCCAAAATCTGCCTCGAGCAGCTTTTGGTCTGGATCGCCGGGAACATCGACCAACCCGAACTTGCCGGTGAAGCAATTTCGATCGCTGACGGCCTGGCAAAACGGCGCCGCAGAAGCGCCAACGCTGCTTAACAATAGGCTCAATGCGGCGATGGATGTCGCGAGTAAAATTTTCATGGAAGGCCCCTTCCCTCTAATCGCTAGACTAGCAATTCCGCAGCAAGGATCAACGGGAAATGGCAAAGGACCGACTGGAAACAGGCGGAGAACGAGCCGATTTGATCCAGCCAGCGACAATATTGGAGTTCAAGCCGGAGGAACTCCATCCGGGTCGGCGCCATCAACGAGTCGCGTGAGCATCGATGTCACTTTGAAGACACCAAAGAACCGATGCACGATCGTAATACTCCCCGCGAACCCAGGGATACCGTGAATTTCAACGGTGTATATCCGCTCGTTTAGGGCGTCCGGGCTGCCGAAATTCAGCACCCTAGCGGGCTTGGCGTCATAGAACTCATCAACCCCCGCCACAAACTGCTTCCATTCAGCGCTGCCGTTGTCGAGAAGCTGATGATAAATGTGGTTGATGCGGTAGTTCCGCGGCAATTGCGCTTTCTGCGACTTGTAGATGAGACCACAGGACAGGGCGGTGAAAAATTCGTCGAAACGAGTCTCGTCAACCGGGTAGGCAACCCCACCCGCGACCTGAACAGCGCCTTTTGATAAAAGGCGCCTCAAAGCATGGTTATTGTGCGAAAGCTGCGGCGCCACGCGGTCTTGAAAAACCTCGCGCGCTCGATTGCGCGGCGAGGAATGCATACAGATCTGGGCGAGAACGTAGAGGTCATTCGTCGACTTATCGTTGTTATGAGTTTTACAAGCCTTAACCGTCAGAAGCTGATGCCTCTCGCCTTCGGGGAAGAACGAACGCGGGGGAATATGTTCCTTCGTTACTCCCTTTTCGATACACCCCTGAAAATAGCAGGTCATGGCCAAAGGCTCCGTGATGATGGCAGGCGCCCATGCCAGAAAGAATGCCGCCTGCAGGATGTCAGCATCTCAGCCCGTTTGTCCGGCTATCTGCCGTAACGCGGCAGGGAGGCTATGACATTTGGTAATGCGTTCGCCGAGGACATCAGCGACCCAGCCATGGTGCCGCTCAGGAACGAACATTCTGGCGCCAACCAAACTATTGAAGATCAGATTTCCGACCGCAGCAGTTCCCAGGCCGAAGACGACACGCTCGGAGCACAGGATGTCAGCCGTCGTGATGATCTGAATGGTCGTGAACCGTTCGCTAGCTATCCGCTGCGCTTTGCGTTCGTCGATCACCACGGTATTCGCTAGGACAGCTCCGGCCGCGAGCGTTGCAGCTTCGCCGTCATCCAAGGTCTCTGCTGCACTTCCGCTAACGAGGCTTGCGAACAGACGCTCTCCCTCATCATCAAGCTCAACAAACTCGAGCAGTCCGTCATCGGCGAGTGTTTTTGCCATTTCAGCATCGTTTCTAGCACTGAAACGATCGGCGACGAGCTCGTCCCGGACAATGGTGCTCGCCCGAAGCGTCACTCCAAACGCGCGTACGACCTCCGCGCCGTGCCCCGTCGCATTCAGGTTTATGATCACGCTGGTATCGACGACGAGGTTGGGCGAAACGCTACCGGAGAATAGAGGTTGCCGCATTGGCCCCACTTTCTTCGGCGTCGATATCAGTCAGGAGGTCGCGGACCAGCACGCGATCCAGATGAAGCATTCTCGCGATCTGGCCTTCGCTCAAAAGACCGCGTTTTGCCGCTTGATGGGCCATCAGTCCGGTTTTGAGGGGTACCGGGAGCGCTGCCTCGTCTTTCATTCGATCGCTCTGAACAGCGTCGCCGAAAACCTGCCTGACATGCTCATCAGTGATATGACCGTTTGCCTGGAACCAGTCCCAGGTACCACGCTTGGTAAGCTGCAGCTCTTCCAGCCGCCGTACCAGTGCCTCGCGCGAAACGTGGAAAAAATGGGCAAGGACTATGACGTGACGGCGGGTCAGGCTCGAAGCGCCTGCGGTGACTTCTTCGAACTTCTGCCGGACCGCCTGAGCTGGCGTCAAAAAACCTCGAGCAAATGCGTTCGCATACTTTTCTTCCCGAGAGCTTTCCAACTCGTCGATTTCGCTCACCTCCGGTTGGCTGCGCGTTGCGACCAGATGGCCTAGCTCGTGGGCCGCCGTTTGCGTTCGTCGGTCGATCGGATGACCTGAGTTCAACAGGATGCAGGCTCCGACCGAATCGTCGAAAGCAAAGAGACCAGAAATCTTGGCAGGCAGGCGACGGACATAAAGCCTTACGCCCATCTGCATCTCCAACAGGGCGCCGATGTCTGAAACTGGTGCTAGACCGAGACCGAGCCAATGGCGAAGTTCCAAGGCATGCTGCTCAGCCTGTTGGCGAACATCTCCAGCGAGAATGGCACGCTCGGGCGGCAGATTGCGAACGTGTGGAACCCCCAATAGCGCCTCGAGCTCCACGTCGGCGCGGACAAGCTCGGACATGAGCTCTGCTGCCTTAGACACGGATGCCTCTTCGTGATCCGCGAGCCTTCGAAATTTTGGCGTCAGCTCAATATGGACAGCTTCTTTGCGAAGCAGCGCGTTGGCGCTGGTATGGTAAAATTGCGCCAGCTGCTGAAGTTCGCTGATCTTGACACGGCGGACGCCCTTCTCCATTGCGACTAGCGTCGTACGGCCGACGCCGATCAGCGAAGCTGCATCCGCTTGGGTTTTCCCGGCGGCCTCTCGAGCAATGCGCAGCCGTTCGCCGAGCTGTTCCGCATCGAGCTGATCGTTGCCTTCGCTCATCGCGTTCACGCCAGCCATTGGGCGACGAATGATTTTGGCCCAAGATCTTTCATGAATGCCTTCCATTCTCTGTCATGCTGTTCCAGCATGCCGAAGAGATGCTCTTCGGCATGCGTGGTCGATATCTGCAAATGCTCAGCCAATTGCCAAGCGCTCCGCTTTACTCGGTTCCTGTGCAGTGGTGAAGCGCTCATCTCTGCAAGATGATCAAGGTGCAGCGTTCCGGCGATACCGTATCGCCGCATTGCGCGCGTCACTTTGTCGAATCCATGCACGACACCCCGGGCAAAATCTTCGGCGCGCAAATCCTCCCAGATGTAATTCTCTTTCGGTTCGTCGATGCCGGCGGCATGGAAGCTCAACCTGCGCAACATACAAGCCGCGCATACGCCGCAATGACGACGCTTGCTGGCGAATGATGAATTGCGACTCTGCTGCCAACACGAGCGGGTCTTATTCCACTCATCGGAATTGCGTTCAATCGACACGAATTCCGCTAGGGTTTGTCCCTTCGTCCTCCAAAGCTGCGGCAACCGGAAGCGGATGGCGTGGTGAAAGATCGCCTCCACGACCGTTTCCATCTTCCGAAGGAAGCGTGGGTGGTTGCGGTAATCTTCATAGCCATGGCTGGCGGTAACAAGAGTGGGACCAAGAGCCCCCTGCCCACTTTCCGGCATAACCACATCTTGGGTTCCGACGAGATATGCAGCCAGAGAACTCAGGAGTGTGAACTTAAACCCGCGGCTGCGTACCGACGATTCTTTGATCCCGCTCTCCTTCATGTTCACCGTGAACGGTATGTTCAAAAAGGGGACCTTCTTGCGGTCGCGGATTGGCCGATCATCGGCTTTCGATCCAACGCGCACCCTTATGACCCGATCACCACGACCGTTCGCGCTAAGGATCGCAGAAACCGCGCGGGAATCTAGACCGTCGCTAAAAGGCGTCACGGTGCGCCCAGCATCCCCCCACTCCAAAAGGCTCTGCCGCCCCATGGCTGCATCCAGATCAGTCGTGGCGGCGGTGAAGGTGATATTCCATTCGTCACCGGTCAGAAACTTTAATGCGCCTGCAATCGCAACGACCACTGCCGGGCTCTGCCAATGCTTGACGTCGTGAACCGGAAGTTTGAGATCGAATCGTCTTGCCCAGAGAAGCCCTGACCGCTTCAAGGCTTTGTCGCAATATTCGACCGCAGCGATGAGGACCATCGCATCATAGACGCGGCTGTCCCAATTCTTCGTTCGATAGTCGTCCAGGTCTTCAGTTCTGAAAACGATTGCTTTGCCAATCTCAGCCACGTGCCAGCCGCTCGCGGACTTCGCACCCGGCTCGATAACGGCGACCCGGATCGACGGGATCTCGTTTGGCTGCGCGCTCAAAATGCGACCCCCTGGTCAACGCCATCGTGAACGGTGGGCGTTCTCGATACGCTGATTGAGCGATCGCCGAGGATGGACTTTGCCATACGGTCGAATGCTCCATTGCTGTTCATGTGTCCAATGGTGTCGTTGATCCGGCGCCTTATCTGCTGACAGGCACCAGGACCAAGTTTGACCAGGTAATGTTCCTCCATTGCTCGCCCATTCGCTGCAAGCCGTTCGGAAATGGCAGCGGCCAGACCTTTCTCGAGTGCGACTATTCCGCGATACCCTTCCGTGAGCGCCATCTGAGCCCCTTCGACCGCAGACGCGGCCAGCGTGTCGACAGCCGGGTCAACGCGTACGCGATCAAGCTCCTCGTTCATCGACGATGCCAAACTGAGGAGATCCTGTCCGTCAGCAATCGCCACGATCTGCTTCAGTGTTGGCGCCAGCTCGATTGCCACGTCGCGCAAAATCGCCACTTCCGCGGCCTCTCCGATCTGGTTAACACTGAATGCTGGCTTGAACGCCCACGCGGCGACACGCTGGTAGCCGTGACGGAGAGGCAAGCTTTTATGGGGACCATCGCTCATTGGAATCTCCTAATGTCAGGTATGATGATATTTTTTTGCTGACATGTCAACATACCACCATAAGTCGATCTTCTGAATGTTGGAGGCAGTCAAAAAATGGTTGGAGAGCGGGCCGAGCGAAAAGTCTTTATAGCGCCTCGCCGAAGTGCCGCGGATTGGCGGAAGCTCTCAGGAACGTTAGTTATTGGCGACGCAACGACACCCTGGGACACGGCGTTTGAAGAGTTCTTCTTCCAGCGGCTGGAGAGCAGATATATGAAGCCGATCCGTGTCCTTCAGGACAAAGGAAGTTGGGAGGGGGAAGGGTTCAGCATCGTCTCCATCCAGTGCGCCTTGTTGGAATTTCTTGCTGCCTGCCGAGGCGGTCTTATCTACCGCCACAAAAACCCTGCACCACCTCATGAATACAACATGAGTGGAGACCTCTTCGCGACCTTCCTGTCAACAACGGCGCCCTTTAATGCGTTATTCAAGCGAGAAGACGCCGTCGAGTTCTATCGGCAGGTCCGTTGTGCTCTATTGCATGAAGCAAGGACGAAGGGGGGCTGGATCATTCACTCATCAGGTCGGATCGGCGTCGATTGTACTCGGAAGATAGTTTATCGAAACACGTTCCAAACGCTGATCACAGATTACATCGATAGCTACGGCCGTGATCTAATCAACGACGCCGATCTTCAAGCAGCGTTCGTGCGCAAGTTCGATGATCTTGCTTCATAATTTCGACCGAGGGGAAAAGTGGGCATGGGCGAATTCAATAGGATGACAGTGGTTGCCGCTGCTGAAGTTATTTCGGATAGCTGCTCCCATAGCGACATTGACGTTCTCGAAGTGCAGTGGGGGATCGAGGATCGGGGCGGAGGAGGTAGCAAGCCGGCAAGGGTCGTCAGCCTCTCTAAGGCTGCTATCGAAGGCGGACCGACGGTCTACACGGAATCCGGCCAGGTGAGCTTGGAGCGTGCAATCATCGAACAGGCCCTTATGAACTGGTCTACTAAAAAGGACACGCCGTCTTGGCAAAAGTTGAAGGCGGGCCTCAGGTTCGACGGATTTGAGATCGTTGAACCAGATGAGGACGACGACGTTTGGGGTAGACGAGCCTCAAGGACACCGGCAACACTTGTAAGGATGTTGCCATCCGATGCGCCCGAGCTGAACATGCGGGAAGCAGAGAATGAGGTCGTTCAACTGCTAAAAAAACACAGCCTTAGCACGGCTGAGGGCCATTTGGCTCGGGCAATGTCTGCATTCCAAAGAGGCGAGTGGTCAGGAGCAAATGGCGAACTTCGGAACTTTCTCGAAAGCTATTTCAACGAGATTGCCGTCCTAATGGGTTGCGATTCAACCTATGACAGCCGGCAGAAGCGAGACTATCTGGGCGGCGGCGTCGAGCCGCCGTTTCTCCTGGCAGATTACAACGAATGAAGCCCTGATGGCAAAAAGTCTCCATTCGTCCAGGCACTCATGAGCAGAATGCATCCTCACGGCGGACATCCTGGGCTGTCTGAAGAAGAGGACGCGACATTCAGGCTTCAAATAAATTTGGTCACCGCAAGATTGTTTCTTCGCCGGCTGGACCGGGGGCCGTACTGAGCGGCAACATCGACGACCTTTTTAGTTTAGATTATATGACGCCTCTGATCGTTTCCGGCTGCTTTCACACATTGGCTACAGCCGGCCGCAGCACTTCTTGAATTTGATACCAGAACCGCAGGAACAGGGTTCGTTCCGTCCCATTTTCAGCTTCGGTGGCAGCTTGAGAGCTACAGGCGGAATTGGGGTTGGAGGCACACGCCTTTGCAGCCACGCGCGCTTGGCGATAATACTATCGACGAAACGACGCCGCTCTTCAAGCATTGCGGTACCTTCAGCATCATAATCGAAACGAGCCAAGACAGAAAGCTCCTGGCGCGCGTCGGAATACTCGCCGTTCCAGGCCAGTACGATCGCATACATGCTTCGCACCGGCAGGATCATGTTTGTAAGCTGGCTCTCCTGAAGAACCGGAAGCACGTGCTGCTCCATTGTCATGCGAGCCGCAGCGGGGTCAGCCATAATGACGAGATAGTCATCAACGATCTCGAGCCCCGTTTGAACAACCGAACGCGCGGCCTGGGCGAGATAATAGAATTTCATCGCCGCGATGCGCCGGAAGTATGGATGCTCATCTTGAGTTACAACGATATGAGACCATAACGCCAAGCTATCGGCCAATCGCTTGAGGTCCTCCTGGTCCACTTTCGCGTCAATGCAATCCCGCAAAGCGGCATTACTTTTGCCGAAAACATCGGCCTCCTTGATGCCAATGACCTGGAAATACTCGAGGATGAGGGAGTCCGCGATCCGCCTAGCGTCGCTAAAAGCGCGCGCGCGATCCAGCGCCACCGCATAGTTGTAGCGGAGAAGACGTCGGGCTTCCGCATCGATCGGAAGCCTATTGGAGACGTTGAATACGGCGTCAAGACGAGACCGATCCCTTACCGTACCCCAGTGCATCATCTCCTTAAAGGCGACATTGAGTTGCTCGCGAAGACCCAGCTGGCCCTCTTCAACCAACGATTTCATCAGGACAATCTGCTGAAAATTCACTTGGCCACCATCGCGGCTGTCCCAGTATGCCAGCGCATCGTGTGCCCAGAACCGGTCTGAAGCGCTTGCCGCAGGATCGCCGGCCGCGATTTCAAGCTCTTGACGAAGCGACCTTGGATCGCCCTGCTCGTGAAACATCTCGTAGCCAGCCATTTCGACAAGGACTTCCGTCATCCCGACTTTCGGCAAGAGCTTCATCAAAAAACCAAGTCGTGGGACATCCCTTTTCTTTGGAAGAGTTTCGATCAGGGTAAACGCCAACTTGGCCAGCGCTGCGGTCACCTTCTCATCGTCCAGTTGCGCGCGTGCATCCGTCGCAAGTGGTCGCAAGGCATCATGGAGCGCGACGCGGCTCCCCTGAAACCCAATGAGAAGCGAAGATCGCCGCAGCTTTCTAAGGGCCGACGCGATTGTTTCATCCTTCAGGCCACTCTCGCCCAACATGGTGAAAAGTTCGTCCCTGGTGACCGGTATCTCGAGGTAACTGAGATACGCGCTCACCATCCGCGTGCAATCGTCCAAGCTTTCGAACGTCGCTCGCAGAATAATTTCCTGTGCCGTTTCCCGGTCATTGGTTCGCTTCTCGATAGCTTCGCAGAAGGCCAGGACATCCGCGCCGAATTCGTGAGCGGCAATCGACGCGGCATTTTGAACATAAAGTGGCAGACCTCCGGTCAGCCCCCGCACTCGAATGGCATTCTCGATGGAAGTCGGTGCTCCTGCGTCCTTAAATTCCGCCGCTATCTCATCGATCGACCAACCACCCAGCCGCTCTGCCTCGATCGAATAGATAGCCTCGATTTCAACCGCACCGTCCCAAGGCTGCGCGAGGCACAGGAAACGCAGCCCGGGCGCGGCATCTATTATCGAGCGAAGAGCGGCGGCTTCCAATTTGTGGGCGTTATCAACGATGACCTGGACTGATGTGCCTTCGTCCGCCAATCGCCTGGCGCATAGCCTTAGAATATTGAGGCCGGACTGTTCGGCCAGGGACGCGCCACCAAGCGCAGCCATGTTGCCTCCCAGGAAACGGGCAGCCAACTCGCGGGCGACATTGACCGCGACTGCAGCGGCAGGCATTTCCGCGACGTCTATGTAAGCGACCGCATCAGGCGAATGCAGGACCGCTTGCGACGCCCAAGCTGTTTTCCCAGCTCCCGAAAAGCCAACGACTACGCGCACCCTGTCGCGCGTAACAAGAAGGGGCTCGTCGATCTGAGGTCTGTAATTGGTTGGAGGATCTGGCAGGAACTGCAACTGGATCAACAATTGCTCGAACAAATCCTTCATCTCCGAGGCCTTGAAGGTTCGGTTCTGTCCGCCGGCCGCAGCATGTTGCACCCTGGCGGCTAGCTTCCAAACCAGAGTTTCGGGAGGCAACGTGCCAAAGGGAATGTTTCCTGCTTTCTCGACGCACCACTGGAATGCCTCCTCGATCCCCTCGAAGGCCGGCGGAAAGTCACCAAACTCGACCCCAGGGGCACCGATGGATATGTCTCCTGACCAACTTGGGGACATCGAAGCAGCCGCAAGCGTGGGGCCGATTCCCGTGTTGGTAACGAACATCAGCCTCGCTGAACCCGATCGCATGCCCTGCTTATGCAATTCACGAATTACCTGAAACTGCTCTATCGATCCTTCAATATCGGCTGGTTGAAGCGGACGATTGCGGGTTTTAACCTGGATGTAGACACAGGCCCCGTCGCCGACAAATTCAATATCTTCGTCTCGCTCGATTACGATAGACGCGCCGCTTTGCCGACCTACCGTCAAAATGCATGCTACGGCGTACAAGTGTTGATAGAGGAAGCCTTCATGTAGTGCAGTGATCCGCTGCACCTGGCGCGGGTGAACCGCAGTACCAAGCCCTTTTCCTTCATCGATAATCGACATTAGTTCCTCTCATCAGACTTATGCCCGTGCCTAAGTTATTTCGAATATAGCACCGCTATGCTTTTCAACGGGTGCAAAGCGCCGATGGTCATGTCATGCACTTCTATGGCACAAAGAATGGAAGTGCGTTCCCCTTGAACTTGTCCGCTACCACAAATCCGACGCTGTAGCGGGCTCGCGTGATGGACACATAGATTTTGGAAAGCTCTTTTCCCGCATCGGCCAACGCGCCCGTGGCCAGATATTTTTCAAAAGGTCCGTGAGGGTACACCAAGGTCCGGTCAAAGGTCATGCCTTTGGCTTCGCCGAAGTTGAGCGGCTCTCCCAAGGCCACTTTCCGGGTACGATTGTATCGTAGAGGCTGTGGTTGGAACGTGTTCATGTACGCCGGCACATCCGATTGGCGCACGAAGAAGAGACCGTCATGGACGGTCGGTGTCGTATTCAACGATTTGGTCTTTTGGCAGTCGGGGAAAATTGCGTCCGCGAAATCACAGATGGTTTGGTTGCAGCGGTGCGAGTGAGCGGCATGCTCAATCTTTGCCAAGCCCGCCTTCTCCCATTCCTCGAATTTAGTGATGATGCTGCGGCCCCAGTAGGGCTTATTCTTCGGGTTGTCGTTCGTCGAGAAGGTTGCTTGCCGATGATCGCCGACCAGGTGAACCTGGACGGCAGAGCCGAGGAGGTGCTCAATCAGCTCCAGATCCCATCCGGAAAGATCCTGCGCTTCATCGATGTAGATACGCCCGAATATCCGCTCCAGCCGCCGGAGGGGCAAGCCGCCGGTTTTCTCGATCACGCGGCAAGCAAAGTCGGTTACCCGGTCTCTCCATAGCCTCCCTTTGCTCGAAAAATAGAACCTGCCGGTTGCCGTTTTCGGAATCGTGCGCAGGTGCTCCGGCACGCGCTTGAATGTGATGTTGCTAACGCGAGGGTCATAGAGGTGGTTCTGGTAAGGCCGCACGAAATGCGTCAACACGAATGTGTACCAGGTGCTGACGGTCAGATGGGGCGGGATCGCCCCATAGAGGCCGTATGCCTTGCCGGTCAGCTCTCCCCGCCCGTTGAGCGTATAAGTCACAAGCGCCGCGCGGCTGGAATCGTCGGCACTCGCCTCCGAGACCAGGCTTGTGGTTTTGCCAGACCCCGCCGAAGCCAAGATAATGCGATTACCGGATGGCATTTTTGATGTAGTCCGGAATCTTGAGCGCGCCGTGATGCTCGTAGAGGGCGAGCGCAGTGTCCGTTTTGTTGGCCGTGCAATAGGCCAGCAACTCGTCATCGGTCGCGAAGGTCTTTTTAAGCATGGTGTTCATGTCTGCACGGCCGTTGGCCTTGATCAACTGCGGCTCAAGCGTTCGTGCGGCGTTGTCCGCATCGATATGAATATGAATGTGGGGGGACGCGTCGTACTCGTCGAACAGGGCAATCTTTGCCGCAGCATCACCGTCGTTGTCGCGGATCACGCTGACGTCCAAGTCAAGAAGCTTTGCGATGTCGAGAAAACGCTTGAAGGAGGTCCCGACGGAAATCACTTCAATCCCGTGCTCAAGCGGCAGGAGCCCGTGCTTCTGCCGGTAACCGGTTTGCACAATCAGTTCGTCGGATGGTCCCTCCACCAAAATGGTACGGCTCGCCAGGATCATGCGGAGGGTGTCGTGCCCCGGCAGGCGCTGGAAATAAGACTTCGTGTCCGGGGGTAGATGATCCAAGGTCACGCCGGTTTTGCCGTTGAACATAAGGATGTGATCGATCCCGAGCTTATTCAGCACGAAACTGCTGTGAGTGCTGACGATGAGCTGCTTCCCTTTGCAGCGTTCAGCCAGATGGCTTACCAGCCTCCCGAGGTTTGTATGCGAAAGGTGGTTTTCGGGCTCTTCGATCAGGAAAACGTGGCAGGCCTCCGCCGCCTCGATCGCCAGCTTGATCTTAACGGCGTTCTGCTCCCCCTTGCCAACCAGCGGTAGCGGGATGTCATCCAAGTGCGGCATGACACCGGTTTCCCAGCTTGCCCGGGTGGTCGTGTCCATGGAAACGGAGAGCACCTTGCTGGAAACGACGCCCTTCTTGGTCTCCAGTTCCTTGTTGATGGCCTCAATCCGTGGATCCTCGTGGAAGCGGTCACGCATCGTCCTGTAGGCCAGCGCCAGCTCCCCGGCTTGGGCCTTGGTCAGGTAATCGCGCACAATTTCGAGGACATACTTGTTGGCCGCGTAGGAATTCGTGGTGTTACTCGGGTCGATCAGAACCGCCTTGACCGGGACGGATTGAACGCTGAGGACCGCGCCGGCAAAGGACGTCCAGACGATCTCGTAATACTCAATGGGGATCCCGTTCAGGGCGGCCGTGTCACTGACGAAGGCCTTGTACTGTGCGAGGCAGCTGTCTTCGTCCAGCCGGATCGCTAGGGAAATTCCGGGCACGTCCGCCTTCAGGCTGTTGATCGATCCGATCAGGTCAGCCACCTCGGGTGTGTCTGCGAAATAGACCTCAATAAGTGCCTCGGGCGGCGCCACGGGTTTACCGGCTTTGTGCGCAGCAACGAACTCTGCCACCGCTTGGGTGTTGATGAGGTAGGGGTGCAATTCGTAATGCGCCGGCCGGCGATTTAGCTGGCATTTGAGTGCCAGGTTGATTGCCTCGAGCAGTGTCGATTTTCCGGCCTCATTGTTGCCGACGATGATGTTGACATCATCGCGGAATGTTACGTCCGCATGCCTGAGCGTCCGGTAATTTTTGACGATGACGCGTTGAATTGGCATGAATCCCTCCAGGTAGTTTTGCGCAAGCTACATCTACCTATAAGGGAAGGAAAGTGAGATGATTTCAGAGGGCGTTTTCAAAGCTCTCGTTATGCAAGCATGTGAAATGTCGTGAATATTTCATAGTGGTGGACACCACTAAGGTCGGCAAATGTGGAAACAAGTTCTTGTTGTTTACATAAGGACAATGCGCAGTGTCTTCGCACGCCTACAGGAGATCTATCATGCCGGAACCCGATCAGTCGCAGCAACTGAGCGATTTTTCTCCGTACCCAAAGAGCTTCATGACGACAAAAGTCGGCAGATTTGTCGAGCTCTGGTCTTATGGAGATTTGCTCTTAGCGGCCGTAACCGTCTTGGCGCTCTCGACAGCTTATTACTCGTTCTTGCCATGGACGGAACATACACTCGACAAACCTGCAGGCGTTGCAGATGCACTGTACTTTTCGCTCGTCACCTTCACATCGCTTGGCTACGGTGATTTTACGCCGAAAGGGTTTGGCAGAATAGTTGCAATTGCTGATGTAGTCGTCGGCTTGGCCCTGACTGCGCTCCTTATTGGAAAGTTTGCGTCGGAGCGGCAAAGCGCGATCCTTGTGCTTCTACACACGAGCGACTGCCAGCGGCGAATAGCTGGCTTCGTAGATAATCTGTGCCTTTTCAAACAAGCGGTTGAGCGCACAACTGAGACTCCGACAGATGAAGAGATTGAGACTTCCCTTCGAAATCTACAACATCTCATGGAGGCGATAAGCAACTACATCATTTTCAATGCGGTGCAGGCCAGGATCGCAGAATTCGGTAATACCTCCGGGCTCACTTCCCTCTATCGGCAATTGGACGTAACGTTCAACAGCTGCGAGCAGCTTGTCCGCGGATCGACGGACCGCAGAAATGTTTTAATCATGCGCCGCGCGTTTAGCGCCTGCACGCGGATTAAAAGTCTCCTCTCACATATGCGGAAGATACATCACCAAGCTTCTCTTAAATCGACGTCGATAAACTCCCTTGTTGTGCGTTCAATATGCTTCTATCGGCGGCCAGAAAGCGAACTTGATGGGGCCGCAAGATTGGCAGAGATTCTCGAAGTCCGAATGACTGCGAAGCTCGAGAGGCTCTTGATATGGCGAACTAGCAGCCTCAACCCTGATCTAATTGACCGTGTTTACGAGCACTTTCCATTTGGACCAAAAGAGACTTGGGGGAAGCATATTCATAAATCCGTCGCGTCCGATTTAGGAATAACAAACAGTATGGCATCGAAAGCTATCAGCGCATTGATTGCCGAGGGCCGCCTCCCAAGACGCGAAAAAAGGGTCTTAAGGCGCAGAAATTCTGATTACTAATGCAGGATCAATAAGCTGCCTGGAAGGTTGTCGGCTGGTTTCATTAGGCCATCGCCGTTATGGTGACACGACTACAGCGCACCCCACGCCCGAAACCTCCCCCTCCCCGTCATCTCTCTCAGGCCCAGCTCCAAAACGATCCGCCGCGCCGCCTGCGGCGTCACATCGAGCGTCTTCGCCACCATTTTTGCCGACACCAATGGCTTCGCCATCACCAGGTCGACGAGCTCGGGCAATTTTGAAGAAGTTCGGCGTCCCTCCAGCTTTCGCTCAAACAGTGTCCGGGCCAGCGTCAGCCGGTCATGCTCCTTGAGTCCGGTCTCCGCGGCGGCGATCAGTCCGTGGGCGATGGCGAGCAACCGGGTCTCCCGGTCACGATGTCGGCGCCGATCGACGGGGATGGTTTTCAGGCCGAGATTGATGGCGGCGAGATGGGCACCGGTGGTGATGCCGGCCTGGCGCAATATCGACGCGGCCAACAGCCGGCCAAGCCATGGCGCATGCTGCAGCACCGACAATTCATTCCACGCATCGAGGGCGATGATAGCCTGCAGCATCGCCGGCAGATCTTCGGCCTGACGCAACACGCCGCGCCATTCGCCCAGCCGCGCGTCTTCGTCCCAATCGAGATCGTAGATCATCGGATCTTTGTCTTGGCCGCCGCCACGGCCAGGCCGTGTTGCATTCTCGATTGCCGACTCCGATCGGGCCAGAACCGCGTCGATGGCGGCATAGTCGACGCCAGGAAGGTTTTCGATGTCGTCGACATCGTCCCCCTCCCCTTCCCGATCGTCCGCGACGGCGCGCCGGATGGCACCGAACGCCTGCACCTCTTCCGTGTCGGCCGACGTAATCTCTGCGGTTTTTCTGAGAGTGCGGACGCCGTCCGCCGACAGCGCCCAGCCGGGCAGTTGGGCGGCAATGCGCCGGCGGGTACGCAGCACGTCGCGCGCGATTGTCAGCTCATGGGTGGGTGTGCGAATATCTCTGGTATCGTCGTGGAGGACGAGGTCTTCGAGATGGACGAGTTCGCCGTCGATCCACAGCGAGGCGCAGGCGTCGGTGAATTGGGATCGTTCAAGGAAGCCCGCGCCGACCGGTGAGCGGGCAATGCGCTCGTCCAGACGCGCCAGTCCGATGCCGGCGCGGAAAGCCGGCTCCATCAAGGCCGTTATGCTGATTTTTGCGAGATCGTAAGCCATTGAAATCATGGTAAATGATTTTTTATAGGAACTCTATCTTAATATTGTGGTTCCTCACATGGTATGACTGCCGGTTGAGCTTCTAACCGCCGATAAGTAACCCTTATCGGAGGTGATTGATTTCGAGTCGCAAGTCAGAAAGAATCCGGTAAATCCACGGTCGCACGGCCGTCAAAACTGTCGATCCGGAGCGTTTTCAGTGATCAAGCAAGCTGGTTCGAAGAACCCCGTCGATCGCCGCGCAGACGAACTCGATACGATCGCCGCCGTGCTGCCGATCGACAGGCGCGACGAGCTTGCCGAACTGTTGACCGACCAGGACGTCGAGACACTCCGCCACCTAGTCAACGAGGGTATGGGCGAGAACACACTGCGCGCGCTGACCTCCGACCTCGCCTACCTGCAGGCCTGGTCGTTGGCCGCGACCGGCGCCTCCCTCCCCTGGCCGGCGCCCGAGGCACTGCTGCTGAAATTCGTCGCGCATCATTTGTGGCAGCCCGACCAGCGCGACATCGATCCTCATCACGGCATGCCAGCTGATGTCGAGCAGAGTCTGCGGGAACAACGCTTCCTTCGATCCTCCGGGCCACATGCGCCCGATACGGTGCGCCGGCGGCTTGCCAGCTGGTCGACGCTGACGAAATGGCGCGGGCTGACGGGCGCCTTCTCCTCACCTTCGCTGAAATCCGCGATACGCTTGGCCGTCCGCGCGACACCGCGACCAAGGAAACGCAAGAGTGCCAAGGCGGTGACTGGCGATGTCCTTGCCAAGCTCCTCGCGACCTGCAGCACCGATAGCCTGCGCGATATCCGCGACCGGGCAATCCTGATGGTGGCTTTTGCATCGGGGGGAAGGCGTCGCAGTGAGATTGCTGGCTTGCGCAGAGAACAGCTCACGGTCGAGCCGCCGATCAACGTCGAGGGTGGCCTTCCCCTCCCCTCTCTCGCCATCCATCTGGGTCGCACCAAAACATCCGGCTCCGAGCATGACGAGGTCGTTTATCTGACGGGTCGGCCCGTGGATGCGCTCAACGCCTGGCTTGCGGCGGGAAGGATCGAGACAGGGAGCATTTTTCGGAAGGTCGATCGTTGGGGCAATGTTTCGAAGCGGGCGCTGGAGCCGAGTGCGGTCAACCAGATCGTCAAGCAGCGGGCGGCGCTGGCTGGACTGGAGCCGGGGGAGTTTTCGGCGCACGGGCTCCGATCGGGGTATCTAACCGAGGCTGCGAATAGGGGGGTTCCGCTGCCAGAGGCCATGGAACAGTCGCGCCATCGCTCAGTGCAACAGGCCTCAAGCTACTATAACAACGCAACACGTCGGAGTGGTCGGGCGGCCAGATTGCTTTGATCCGGATAGGCGTGATTGAAAGGGAGTACCACTAAACAGCTGATAATTGCATTATCGGAAGTTTCTGTCCTTTTAGATGAGATGGGCCAAAACATCGAGCAAAACAACGAAAATCACGCGGAACGGACCTCAGCGCCGTCTCTCAGCACGGCGGCTGGGCATGATGTTTCCGCGCCAGAGGTGTTGGACGACAGCCCCCTCCCCTCTCTCCTCAGCAACGATCAAACACCAACTCATCTGGCAGGCCTTGCTGATCGCGCCTGGGGTTAGCCCACGCGCTGGTCGTGCCCATGCAAAATCGCGATAACCCGATTCTCCCATCCACCAGATGATCGAATCTTACGGCATACGTCGTCTCGACCGTATCTAATCAGATTAATGTAGGGCATCACGTCCTCATGGAGGTCATTCGTCTCTGACGCCCTGAATTGATTCTCATCACTTTGCTGCACGATTTCAGGGTTCCAGACGACGCGATATGGACTCGCAAGAAGGTAAAAACAGTCGCTGTGCTCAATGCGCAGCGCCAACTCCTCCTCCCCGTCTGTCAGGACCCTGTAGATGGTCCAATCAAACCACGCGCGGATCAAGCGCGCAAAGCGCGACCGCGAGAACTTGTGGGTATTGAGATAGAGATAAGCGTCTTCCTCAGTTTGTGGCGTGGCGTACCACTCATTCAGGGCTAAGTGTCTGCTTTCGCCCTGTCTCATTTCTCTCTTCACTGACTCTAGGAGTGCGGGTCGTTCCAGATTGAACTCCCCATATGTCTGAATCAGATGGTCGACCGCGGCATTGAAGTCCATTTCAGGTCCCGGGGGCAAAAACTCGGAAACCTTCAACAGCACCATCCATGATGCAATACGGAAACCGCCGGCTTGGCGGCCCTCTCGACTGCGTCGCGCCTCTATGCCGAAACCATACTTGTAATTCACATATCCGTTGATCAGAAAAAGTCGCAGGTAGCCGGACGACAGAATGGTGGCGTCAACGACTGGGGCCTCGGCTTCAGCGTCATTGAATGGATTGGTAACCCTTGCCTTGTTGAAGGCATGGTCCACATGATACCGGCCATCGACATTTGCGACAGGCGGCCGCGAAGAGCAGAGGTTCATGAATGCAATGAAGGCGCCCCGACACGTTTCCTGACGAAGATCGCGGTTTGCCCAAATCGAGAGACGGCCCTTCTTGTCAACAAGGACAAGTACTTCTTCCGCCGGAAATCCTGGCATTTGGAGAGCCCGGTAACCTGCCTTCACGACCTCCGCGACAAAGATCCGGCACAAATCGGTAGCGCTGATCGGGCCTGTCAATTTCGGAATGAACGCGACCCTGTCCTCGCCGTTCGCAACCTCGTCCTTGAGATCGCGTCGCTGAACTCCGAGAAACTCATCGATGAAGGTCTGCATGTCGTTTGGCAACAGGGGCCCCGGGTTGTGGCATTTGCGGATGTGGCGCGGCGTGAAGACCGATCCAACGGGCATGATGTTAGGGGTCAAGGGTTAAGGTATTTCGTCGCAAATCAGAAATAATCTGGAAAACCAGGGCCGCTCGGTCTTCAAAACGTCGATCCGGAGGTTTTGCCAACGGGTACAAACACTGTCGTCGATCGCCGAGCCAATAAGCTCTACACGATTCACCTCAGTGCTGCTGAGCACTCAGCTCAAGACGAGCTGGCCTAAATGTTAAACGACCAGGATGCCGAAACACGTGCTCCACGTGGTCATGGAGGGCATAACTGAAAACATCTCGCGCGCCTTCACCTCCGACCTTGCCTATCTGCAGGCCTGGTCTCTGGCAGCAGGCGGGTTGCCGGGATCACGTCCCGCATCGTTCTTCACCCAGGCCATATAGCAGAAAGGAAGAAGCATAACCCGCTGGGCTCAAAGAGAGTTCCTGCGACTATTTCGTCCTCAACATGAGGCGACCATTATGGCACGCCTCAACAGCCGCCTGCCATTTGCCCACTTAGAAATTCACAATGAGTTCGTCGAGGACGTCAGCCGCCTCTCTCCCTGTCAGTGCCAGGAAGTTCCGCGCTGACAGCTCGCCAGCTTCAAACCGCAAACGTATTTGTGAGACGACACTGTTATGATACCTTCCGAGCCAAAGATACTTCCGTCTGATCGTATACTTGCTGATCTCTGCTAGGTTCTGCCGAATTAGCGCAGCATGCCTCCCCAAGAACCCCATGTAGTCCTCAAATGCATCATGCTCGTCCTCGCTCGCTCCGAGATAGTCGACAAAGCGTGTCCCATCCTCCCCAGTGCGCAAAAGTCGATTCACATACTCGACCTCTTCCTCCAGTTCGTGGTCCTCGTTGTGAAGACGAGCGTCGGAAAGGAACTGTTCGTAAGCCGCGTCGTCTACGACGATGCGAGGATAGATCGCCTCCCCACTTTCAATGTCATATGCGCGAACCATTGCAGGACCAAATACAGGGCCACTTCCGTTCAGGCCGACATGAACATTCCCTATTGCCAGCCCGGCTCTGATGAGTACTCCGTGGTTTATGCATTGGATTTGTATATGGAGCAGATCAAGCAGCTCGTGAAAAAAAGCTCCGTCAGAGTGCTGCGTGTTAAAGACTCTAACGCGCACTACAGCATCCGAAACCGACTCAACGAATGATCGACTGGAGAGACGAACCTCCTTCATCCGATGAAAATGCTCGACCTCAGGCGTGGTAAACTCTCGCAGTGAAAGGATGATGTTATGAATGTCACCAGCCGATCGATTGGTGAGCATCGCGCGGAAGCCGAGAACGTCGATGAAGGTCACGATACCCGGCTCATAATCGGCGGCATTGGCGTGCGCTTTGGCCCTCTCTCGCTCAATCTTCGCGCGCCTGCGGCGGCCTTGCGCCACAGCATTCTCCACTGCGGTCTCAATCGCCCCCGCAGCTTTACCCCACCTCTCATCCTCTACCGTCGCCGGGGCTGTAGATGACGAACGTTCCGATGGAATGGTATGCTCGTCACGTTCTCTCATCATTCTCCCCTTCCCTCGAAAATCTGGCGTTCAACAGTGGTAACTCACTGTATCGTTTGACAAAACCATGGAAAAAAACGGCTGACAAGCACGCTGCTGCGTCAAGCTATTCTTTGCTGGCCACCACCATTCGCTTTCATGAGCGCCATCAACATCGGGCCCAGCGAAAACTCCCCACGTTCCGAGCGCCTGGTGAGATCCCGAAGATAGCCGCCGGCAGATGTTATAAAATTCGATCGTTCAAGAATGCAGGCCATAGCCACCGCGGCATTTTCCGGCCCCATCGCGCTGCACGCCTCCTCGTAGGCTGACGGACTGACGCCGAGCATGGAGCGCACCACGACGGCGGCCTTCATGAGCTCGCGCCAGTTTTCTATACGTCCGCCGGGACCATAGTCGGCAATCTGCGGGCAGGCCCGAAGTACCATCCCGAGTGGGAAGGCCTTTATTGGCTCTGGCTTGGCCTTCGCTAAACCGTTCGCCTCGCTCTTGGCCTGACGTTCATCCTCCGGGTTTCCGCCCTGCTCTTTTCTGGAGCTAGGTTCAAGTTCATAGATAGATTCGGTATTTGAATTCTGTATGTGCCGGTCATTCTGCCCGGCATTGCCATGCATATTCTCAGGTTTTAGCTGCATTTCCAGAATGTTGAGGATCTCTGCTCGAAGCATCTGCATTTCATCAAGTGCGAGTTCGAGCTGACCCCTCGCCGGATAGCGTGGCAGGCGCGCAAGAATGTCGACATAGACCGCTTCTACCTGCCCCCAGTTGCCGGGCGCGCCCTCCTCCACCGCAGCTGAGATGAGCTTGCGCACATCTCGCCGGCAGATCGTAAGAGCTTCTTTTGTCCGACGGAACCGTGTTCGCTCCGCAACGACATCCTGTGCGATTTGCGCAAGTTCATGGGCGCGAGCCAGAAGAGGGGTCAGATCGAAGCCGTAGGCCTGCTCTACTTCACCGTCACGACTGCGATGTGCGTACCGCTTCCCGTTGGGGCTATCGCGGCGCAAGATGAGCCCGGCCTCGACTAGTGCCGCGAGTTGCCGCCTGAGTGTGCTTTCCGTGATCCCATGAGCGCGAACCGATAGCTGCGCATTGGATGGGAAAACGACAAGCCCGCTGCTCGAATCGAGCTCCCCGTGCGGGTAAAACGTCAGGAGAGCATCGAGAACGGCCAAGGCCCGATCCTGAACTCCAAGGTGTTCTCGCGCCTCGCAGACATCGCGAAACACTTTCCACTTTTCAATCGGCGTGTTGTGATCCGGATCCTTGATCGCCATCTGTCTCTTGACCAGGGCAAGCGACATCGACCGCCGCCCAAAGGGCGTCGTCACATCTCCTGTTTGCATTTTTCTCTCACCTTTCTTCAGGCAAAAGAAATCCGCTCACCAAAATGGCGCCAAGACTCTTGACTGTGATTCCGGGAAATGCGATTCTCGATCCTGCTAGAGATGACGAGAGAGGCTTCCACGGTTCGCCGTTTGGGGGCCTTTTTCTTTTGCGGTTTAGTCTCCGTTGGTTCCGTTTTGCGACCCCTTGTACTCCTCGTACAAGCGATCCATGCGAGAAGACAGCCATTCGCTGAAAGGCTTGGCTTCTACATTCGTGAGCTCGATGGCAACCTTCTTCGCTTTGGCGGTCATCGCGAAATTCAGCGAGCGATCAGACGAGATCCAGTCTTTTGCTACGTTATCGGCTTTGGGCGTTTTCGCAGCCGATTTGGCCTTGTATCGCTTCACGTAGTCATGAAGTTCATCAAACCGCTCGGCTTCAGGAAGCTCTTGAAAGTCGGCCGACGCTGCATGCTCAACAGCGACCTTGGAGAGGGCAGGGGCGAGTAGCAACTGCCGGAGGCTGAGCCACCGGTCGCGCCCAATTTTCTTCGATGCACCCAAGACCTGAATGACTGGCGCTGGCACAGCCTCGACGACAGCAAGCATCTTGGACAGCATCGCCTCATCGATGGCGAGCGACGAACGAACCGTTTCCTTGTTCATTCCAGACGCGATCAGGTTCTGAGCGAAGTAGGCGCGTTCAATGAAAGACAGGTTTGAACGGGCTGCGTTTTCCTGTCCCTGCACAATCGCCGAGGTGATATCGTCGAGCTTTTTTACGATCGCTTTGACCGGAACTCCGAGTTCGCGAGCCACCCTGAGACGACGGTGACCGAACACGACCATGTATCGCTTGGCATCCGTGGAACTGGGGCGAACAAGGATAGGTGTCGCCTGACCCGATTCCTTGATTGCCTGGAGCAGTTCCTGAAACTCTTCTCCGTCGTCTGAAAGGCGGTCGGCCACGAAGGACACGTCAATCAATCGCGGATCAAGATCCACGATCACCTCACCTTCCATGAGCTTCTTGGTGTTCTCGGCCATATCTTCAATGGAGCGAACAACCGTCTTGGCGGCTCCTGTCATGCCGTAACCGGGTTTTGTAGGCGTCTGGTTTGCCGAGATCGACGCCATATCCAGTTTGGCGAAAGGATTTTCACGGGACATAGGTGCTCTCCCAACCTGTTGTCAAAACCGGTAACTCGTTGACATCTATTTGCAAAACGCGGAAAAAAACGGCTGACAAGTGCCTCATTTTCTCCCCCAGACACCGTGGATGAGCTCAACGATTTCCGCGTTAGCGGCATTCAAGCTCTCCATTGCCCTGTCGTAGGTTGCCCGAACAAACTCACCGCGCTCAACCTCATACAATGTCTGCTTCTTTATCGAAGCATCCGAAATCGCAGTGGACTTCAGAACGTGGTTTCTCAGCATTTGCTGTGCGAACATCGACTGCA
Source organism: Hyphomicrobiales bacterium (assembly GCA_900470155.1). Taxonomy (GTDB): domain Bacteria; phylum Pseudomonadota; class Alphaproteobacteria; order Rhizobiales; family Rhizobiaceae; genus Allorhizobium. The sequence goes on along the minus strand of UBZT01000021.1, from coordinate 54,052 downwards.
TGAACCCGACCATCTGGGCCTGCGGAATATCCGTGGGCTCAAAGCGGGTGATAAGATACCGGAACCACTGAACACGCATCTCGGCACCGGCCTCCGCTACCGGCCCCATGATCCCCCCGAGCATCATGAGAAACTGGCTCATCGACATGATGTCCAGCATCTGAGGATGAATGGTGATAAGTATCCCGGTAGAAGCCATGAGGGCGGTAATCGTCAAATAGCCCAGTTGAGGAGGGCAATCGATGACGACTACATCGTACTTGTCATCCACCTGCTTCAGAGCGCTGGCGATCCGCATATAGAAAAGCCGGCCATCCTCCCCCTTCTTGGAGGAAATCGCCAGTGGCACGTCATATTCGTATTCCTGCAGAACCAGGTTGGCGGGCACGACATCCAGTCCAGGAATGTTGGTCGGCTGGATGACGTCAGCGATTGACTTCCGCTCGTCGTCAAATCGAAGAGCCTCATAAAGAGAGGCAGTATCATCAAGCTCCGGCTGGATCCCGAAAAGCGAAGTCAGTGAAGCCTGCGGGTCAAGGTCGATCGCCAGCACACGATGGCCGGTGAGGGCGAGATATTGCGCAAGGTGCGCGGCAGTGGTCGTCTTGCCGCTTCCGCCCTTGAAGTTGACGACCGATACAACCTGCATCGGCTCTCCTTCTTTACGCCTCGGCACATAGTATCTCTTGTCTGACTTCTTGTTGGCCTCGAGATAATCCCGAAGCTCGAGCATCTGGTCAGCCGTATAATATCGGCGTCCACCGATGGACTCGATTTCCGGTCCTTTCCCGTCAGAATGGAGTTGCCTCAGGTGCGTCTGGGTGACACCCATGAAGTCCGCAACTTCAGCAAGCTGAAACTTGCGCAGCCCCTTGCGAGCATCAGGCGGGTACTGCTGGCTGCGCAACATATGCAACGCGCTTGAGATCTTCGCCCCTTGCTCGGCAATCTCAATATCAAATCTGTTGGGCAGCATATTGCTCATTTTGCGAACTATTTCCCGGAGGTCGTCAGTTTCGAAAAAATGGCTCGAACGCCATCATTTGCGAAACTATCCTGCGATTCCTGCATCGTCGCAAGAGATTTAAAGTTAACAAGTAGTTAACGGAACTGCAGGAGTGGCTGACAGAATATCGATTCATCCAAAGACTTCCGCATGTTAGCCCAGCTTTATCCGCCAGCACCACTGACAGCGAAATGCAGATCTGCACCTCTTATCAACATCCCAGAACCCGGTTCCCAACCGGCGTTTGAGACGTATAGCGCCGATTCGGTAGAATCACCGGATGCAAATCTGCACATAGCCACACGCAGCACGAGATGATTTTCCTTCGCCTGACCAGTTCATGCGGAGATCACAATGCAGATTCTGAGCGTCTCGGACGACCATTATGCAAGCAACCACAACTACCTGAACCAGATGCACCGTCTTCGGGCCGCCGTGTTTGGCGACCGCCTGGAATGGGATGTCACGATTATGGACCAGGGAGAGCGGGATCAGTACGATGATCTCCACCCAACCTACATCCTGGCGATCTCAGCCGACCAGAAAGTCGTCGGCTGCGCGCGCCTGCTGCCTGCATCTGGCCCGACGATGCTGGAGCAGACATTCCCACAACTGCTGGAGCGCGGTTCGCTCGACCCCCATGCCGCAATGGTCGAGAGCTCACGCTTCTGCGTCGACACGTCGCTGCAAGCGGGGAGGGGAGGTAGCCTCCATCAGGTCACGCTCACCATGTTCGCCGGCATCATCGAATGGTCGATGGCGAATGGTTACAGCGAGATCGTCACCGCGACCGATCTTCGTTTTGAACGTATCCTGAAGCGTGCGGGCTGGCCAATGCACCGCCTCGGCAATCCGGTTGCGATCGGGAACACCGTCGCCGTCGCGGGCAGTCTGCCGGCTGATCGCGCCAGCTTCGAAAAGGTCTGCCCGCCAGGATACCACTCGGCAATCATGCGCAACGGTTCCGGCCTCTTCAGGAGCGCCGCGTGACCCAACTCCGCTCCCATCCCCGCCTCGTGCGCAAACTCCAGGACGCCCTCGGCGACCAGCTCTGCATCGCACTCGACGACGCGACGGTCGTCGAGATCATGCTCAATCCCGACGGAAAGCTATTCATCGAACGGTTGGGGCACGGGGTCGCCCCGGCCGGTGCCATGAGCGCTGCCACGGCCGAAATCGTCATCGGCAGCGTCGCCCATGCGCTGCAGTCGGAAGCAGACGATGAACGGCCTATCATCTCCGGCGAACTGCCGATCGGTGGTCACAGGTTTGAGGGGTTGCTACCGCCCGTAGTATCGGCGCCAGCGTTTACGATCCGTCGCCGCGCGTCGCGGCTCATCCCGCTCGACGCCTACGTGACGTCGAAGGTGATGACCGAAGCGCAGGCCTCGGTTTTGCGAAGCGCCATCGCCTCGCGCATGAACATCGTCATTTCAGGCGGAACCGGGTCGGGCAAGACGACGCTTGCCAATGCCGTGATCGCCGAGATTGTCGCAACGGCGCCCGACGATCGCATGGTCATCCTGGAAGATACCGCCGAGATCCAGTGCGCGGCGGAAAATGCCCTGTCGCTGCACACCACCGACACGGTCGATATGGCTCGGCTCCTGAAGAGCACGATGCGGCTCAGACCCGACCGCATTATCGTCGGCGAGGTCCGCGACGGCGCGGCTCTTACGCTGCTGAAGGCCTGGAACACCGGTCATCCCGGAGGCGTCACCACCATCCATTCCAATACGGCAATGTCAGCACTCCGCCGGCTGGAGCAGCTGACGGCGGAAGCGAGCCTGCAGCCGATGCAGGAGGTGATCGGCGAGGCCGTCGATCTTGTCGTTTCCATCGAGCGCACAGGCAAGGGCAGGCGGGTCCGGGACGTGATCCATGTCGAGGGGTTCAGCAATGCCCGCTACCGGACCGAACACTACGCCCAGATTGATGAGGATAGCCATGCCGCATGAGACAAGGATAAATCTCGCCACCCTGGGCCTCGCCACCATCGCATTAACCCTTGCAGAACCGGCACTGGCCTCCTCGGGCGGCGGCGGCCTGCCTTGGGAGTCACCGCTGCAGCAGATCCAGCAATCGATCACCGGACCCGTCGCCGGCTTTATTGCACTGGCGGCCGTCGCCATCGCCGGCGGCATGCTGATCTTCGGCGGAGAACTGAACGATTTCGCGCGACGGCTTTGCTTCATCGCTCTTGTCGGTGGGATCCTGCTTGGCTCCACACAGATCGTCGCCTTGTTCGGCGCGACGGGTGCATCAGTTGGAGCGGTCAACACGCCGTCAGCGACCGACATCGCCACGCCGACGCACACACCTTCATGGGAAGGGGAGGGAGCCCATGGCTGAGCACGGCTCCAACCTTTCCCGCTCGCCTGTACACCGGGCGCTATCGCGTCCGAACCTGCTGATGGGCGCCGACCGCGAACTCGTGCTGCTGACTGCCCTTGCCGCCGTCATCCTGATCTTCGTCGTTCTAACCTGGTACGCGGCGCTCTTCGGCCTCGCGATCTGGATCATTGCCGTCGCGGCACTGCGCATGATGGCGAAAGCTGATCCTTTGATGCGGCGGGTCTATGTCCGCCATATCTCTTACAAGACGTTCTATCGCGCGACGTCGTCGCCCTGGCGCAAGTTCTGAGGGTTTTCGATGGTTGCCCTCAAATCATTCCGTCATTCCGGCCCGTCCTTTGCCGATCTGGTGCCCTATGCCGGCCTGGTCGACAATGGCGTGATCCTGCTCAAGGACGGCTCGCTGATGGCCGGCTGGTATTTCGCGGGGCCCGACAGCGAGAGCTCGACCGACGCCGAGCGCAACGAGGTATCACGGCAGATCAACGCGATCCTGTCTCGGCTCGGCTCAGGCTGGATGATCCAGGTCGAGGCCATCAGGGTTCAGACCGGAGACTATCCGGCCGAGGACGATTGCCACTTCCCCGATCCGGTCACGCGGGCGATCGACGCCGAACGGCGAGCCCATTTCCAGAAGGAGAGGGGGCATTTCGAGAGCCGACACGCACTGATCCTGACCTGGCGTCCGCCTGAGCCGCGGCGCTCGGGGCTGACGCGCTATGTCTATTCCGATGCGACCAGCCGTTCCGCGACCTATGCCGATAAGGCGCTCGATAGCTTCCTGGCCTCAATCCGCGAGGTCGAGCAATATCTCGCCAATGTCGTGTCGATCCGCCGGATGATGACACGGGAGACTGCAGAACGCGGCGGTTTCCGGGTCGCCCGCTATGACGAGTTGTTCCAGTTCATCCGCTTCTGCATCACCGGCGAGAACCATCCGGTGCGCCTGCCCGAGATCCCGATGTATCTCGACTGGCTGGTGACCGCCGAGCTGCAGCACGGTCTCACGCCTTTGGTCGAAAACCGCTTTCTCGGTGTCGTGGCGATCGACGGCCTGCCCGCAGAAAGCTGGCCGGGAATCCTGAACAGTCTTGACTTGATGCCGCTCACCTATCGTTGGTCGTCGCGTTTCGTCTTCCTCGATACCGAGGAGGCGAGGGCAAAGCTGGAACGCACCCGAAAGAAATGGCAGCAGAAAGTCAGGCCCTTCTTTGATCAGCTCTTCCAGACCCAATCCCGCTCCGTCGATCAGGACGCCATGCAGATGGTGGCGGAAACCGAGGACGCGATCGCCGAAGCGTCATCACAACTCGTTGCCTATGGCTACTACACCCCGGTCATCGTCCTCTTCGACGAGGACCAGTCTCGCTGCCAAGAGAAGTGCGAGGCGATCCGCCGGCTGATCCAGGCGGAAGGGTTTGGTGCAAGGATCGAAACGCTGAATGCGACCGATGCCTTTCTCGGCAGCCTGCCGGGTGTTTCCTATGCCAATATCCGCGAACCGCTGATCAACACGCGCAATCTCGCGGATCTTATCCCGCTCAATAGCGTCTGGTCGGGAAGCCCGACAGCGCCTTGCCCCTTCTATCCGCCCGGCTCACCGCCGCTGATGCAGGTTGCCTCGGGCTCGACGCCGTTCCGGCTGAACCTGCATGTCGACGATGTCGGGCACACGCTGATCTTCGGACCGACCGGCTCCGGCAAATCCACCTTGCTGGCACTGATCGCCGCGCAGTTTCGGCGCTACAGCCAAGCCCAGGTCTTCGCCTTCGACAAGGGCGGCTCGATGCTGCCGCTGACGCTCGGACTCAATGGCGATCACTACCAAATCGGAAGCGATTTCGCTTCTTCAGCGGAAGGCGAGGTGAGGGGACTGGCCTTCTGCCCGCTTGCCGAGCTGTCGACCGATGGCGACCGCGCCTGGGCGTCGGAATGGACGGAGACCCTGGTGGCGCTTCAGGGTGTGACCATCACGCCAGACTATCGAAACGCCATCTCCCGACAGATCGGCCTGATGGCGGAATCGCCTGGTCGCTCGCTCTCAGATTTCGTGTCGGGCGTCCAGATGCGTGAGATCAAGGATGCGCTGCACCACTACACCGTGGACGGCCCGATGGGCCAGCTTCTCGATGCCGAGGAGGATGGTCTGGCGCTTGGTGCGTTCCAGTGCTTCGAGATCGAGGAGCTGATGAACATGGGAGAGCGCAATCTCGTGCCGGTGCTGACCTACCTATTCCGTCGCATCGAGAAACGCCTGACCGGAGCACCCAGTCTGATCATCCTCGATGAGGCCTGGCTGATGCTCGGCCATCCCGTCTTCCGCGACAAGATCCGCGAGTGGCTGAAGGTCTTGCGCAAGGCGAACTGCGCCGTCGTGCTCGCCACCCAGTCGATCTCGGATGCGGAGCGCTCCGGCATCATCGATGTACTGAAGGAGAGTTGCCCGACCAAAATTTGCCTGCCGAATGGTGCTGCGCGGGAACCGGGTACGCGCGAGTTCTATGAGCGCATCGGCTTCAACGAACGGCAGATCGAGATCGTCGCGACGGCGCTTCCAAAGCGCGAATACTACGTCGTCTCGCCCGAGGGCCGCAGGCTCTTCGACATGGCGCTCGGGCCCATCGCGCGCTCCTTCGTCGGGGCATCCGGCAAGGAAGATCTGAAGCGCATTCGCGCCCTGCATTCCGAACACGGGGCCGCATGGCCTTGTCCTTGGCTCCAGCAAAGGGGGATCGCCCATGCCGAAACATTCTTCCCGGCCAAGTAAGATGGCGTGCGCCACAATTATCTCGGCCATCATCCTCTCCACGACACTGCCTGTCCGGGCTCAGGCCGGCGGCGTCACTGGGCAGGCGACCGAGTGGACACAGCTCGCCAACAATGCCGAACTCGTCTCGCTGGTCGGCAAATCGGCTGAGCAGGTGAACAACCAGATCACCCAGATCTCCCAGCTTGCCGAGCAGATCCAGAACCAGCTCAACATCTACAACAATCTCCTGCAGAACACGGCCCAGCTTCCGAAGCATATCTGGGGGCAGGTCGAAAACGACCTGAACAGCCTACAAAACGTCGTGGCGCAAGGACAGGGCGTCGCCTTCTCGATGGGCAATATCGACGACGTACTGAAGCAGCGTTTCCAGAGTTTTGCCGAGATGAAGAGCAATCTGCCTGAAGGAGCGAGCTTTTCCACGACCTATCAGAACTGGTCCGACACGAACCGCGACACGATCGCCGGCACGCTGAAAGCAGCGAACCTGACCGCCGACCAGTTTTCCAGCGAGGAGAGCACGATGTCGTCGCTCCGCTCGATGTCGGAATCCGCAGACGGACAGATGAAGGCGCTGCAGGTCGGGCATCAGATTGCCGCACAGCAGGTCGCGCAGATGCAGAAGCTGCGCGGTCTCGTCTCCCAGCAGATGACCATGATGGGCACCTGGTTCCAGTCGGAGCAGGCACAGAAGGACTTGGCGCAAGCGCGTCGCGAGCAGTTCTTCAACGGAACCGAACGCGACATCCGCGGCGGCCAGACCATGGAGCCCCGCTGGTGAGCCTGCGTCTGAATATCATCCTCGTCTTGACGGGAATCGCCGCACTCGGCGCCGGCATCGTCACCTGGAACATGGTCCAACTTCGTCCGGCGCCGGTGTCCGGGTCGGGCACAGCCGCTACGCGACCTGCCTCCGAAACCGAGCGCCGCGAGCATCGCGAAAAGTTCTTCAGTGGCGATCCGGACCGCGACATCCGCGGTGGCCAGGAGATGAAGCCGCGATGGTGATCGTCCGTCCCTCCCGGAAGCTGGAGCTTTCGTTCATTTTGATCGGCCTCATCCTGCTGGTCACGACACCGGCGCTTGCCCAACAGGGTTCGGTTCTAACCACACTGGAAAATTCAGTCGTCACGGCCGCCAAGGGCTGGGAGACGACAGTGATGAACGCGGCGCGTTCGCTGTTCTGGATCCTGGCTGGCATCGAGGTCGGGATCGCCGCGGTGTGGCTGGCGATCAACGCCGCCTCGCTCGACAGCTGGCTTGCCGAACTCGTCCGGCGGATCATGTTCATCGGCCTCTTCGCCTTTATCCTCGACCAGGGTCCGTCCTTCGCCAAGGCCGTGGTCGATAGCCTCTACCAAATCGGCACCGGCGGTGGCTCGGCCTCACCGGCGAACATCTTCGACGCGGGCATCCGGGTCGCGACCAAGATGTCCGAACAGGCGAAGTTTGGTCTGTGGGAGGACAATGCTCTGGCGATCGCCGCAGTCTTTGCCATGGTCGTGGTCGTCGTATGCTTCTCGTTGGTCGCCGCAATTTTCGTCGCCGTCATGGTCGAGATGTATGTCGGCCTGCTTGCCGGCATGATCATGCTGGGTCTCGGTGGCTCGTCCTTCACCAAGGACTTTTCCGTCAAATATCTGGTCTACGCCTTCTCCGTCGGCATGAAGCTGATGGCACTGGTGATGATCGCCAAAATCGGGTCCGACATTCTGCTGGGCTTGGCCGAGGCGCCGACGGCCACATCCGAGCAGTTCATCACCACACTTGCGATCGCCGGCATTTCGGTCGTGGTCTTCGTGATCGCCATGTATGTGCCGCCGATCCTGCAGGGCGTGGTGCAGGGAGCCTCGATCGCAGGCGGCATGGAAGCGATCCGCCATGGCGGCCAGGCCGCGACCTTTGCAGCCGGCGGGGCGTTCCTCGGCGCAAGTGCTGCAACGAAAGGGGCGCAGACGGCAAGCTCGGCGCGGGCAGGGGGCTCTTCGATGGCGGGAGCGGCACTTCGCGGCATGGCGTCCGGCATTGGAAGTGCTGGATGGGCTGCCGGATCGGCAGCCAAGGAGAAGGCGATCGCCTCACCCGGCGCCTATGCCGGGTCTCTGCTCGGGCTTGCCAACGCCAAGCTCGACCAGACGCGTCAGTCGGGCCGACCAACACCGCCACCTCCGCCCCCACCCATCAACGAGAACAAGTAGCTGGAGGCTGATCCCCATGGCCGGACGCAATCCGCCAAATATTCCCCCTATCGCCAATCCTTATCTCGCTGCGCGCAACGAATGGAACGAGCGCTATGGCTCCTATGTGAAGGCCGCCGCGGCCTGGCGCATCGTCGGCATCACGGGCATGACCATGGCGGTGATCGGCTTCACTTACGCACTTTATCAAAGCACGCAGGTGAAACTCGTTCCCTATATCGTCGAGGTCGACAAGCTCGGAACGGCCTCCAATGCCGGCTTCCCGCAGCAGATCGAATATGCCGACCCGCGTGTGGTGCGCGCCACGCTCGGCAGCTTCGTCTCGAACTTCCGAAGCGTGACGCCGGATGCGGTGGTGCAAAAGCAATATATCGACCGGACCTACGGCCTGCTCCGGACCTCGGATCCGGCGACAGAGAAGGTCAATGCCTGGTTCCGTTCCAATTCGCCCTTCGAGAAAGCGAAGACTGCGACGGTGGCGGTCGAGGTCAACAACATCGTCGCTCTGTCGAACCAGTCCTATCAGCTCGACTGGACCGAGTTCGAGCGAGACCGTCGCGGCAAGGAGACGGCAACACGCCGCTTCCGCGGCATCGCAACCGTGACCCTCACGCCGCCGCAGGACGAGGGCGTCATCCGTCTCAACCCCATCGGTCTCTACGTCAGGGACTTCGACTGGACTGCGCAGCTTTGAAAGGCATGGCCCGAACATGAATATCCGACTTGAGAACTATCCGGCCATGCTGACTGCCAGCGCCATCATATCAGCGGCGCTGGCGTTCTCCGCCCTTGCACCTCTCGATACCGTTGCGGCCGATGGCGTCACAGCCAATGAGGCGAAGGGCGTGAGCATCTCCGGCCAGTGGCGCGGATCGCGTGGTCTCGTGACCAAGGGAGCCGACGGCAAGGTGATCTTTCTATATGGCGAGGTTCAGCCCTCGGTTGTCTGCTCACCGCTGCAGGTCTGCGATATCGAGCTTCAGGGCGGGGAAGTCGTTCGCGACGTGTTGGTTGGCGACACTGTGCGGTGGAAGGTCGAACCGGCCACGTCAGGGGCGGCCGGTGGTCAGGCGATCCATCTGATCGTCAAGCCGTCTGAGCCTGGTCTCGTCACCTCGATGGTGGTCACGACCTCTCGGCGGACCTATCATATCCAGCTCAAGTCGCATTCGAGCCAATACATGGCCCGTGTCGGTTTCGAGTATCCGGAGGATGTCTCTGCGAAGCTCGCCGACATCAACGCCCGCCTCGAGGCGAGCACCATCCCCGGCGCCGGCGTGCCGGCCGAGCAGTTGAACTTTTCCTATTCGGTCTCAGGCAGGGCCGGCTGGCGGCCGACACGAGTCTATTCCGATGGCCTGAAAACCTACATCCAGTTCCCGCGCTCGATCTCCGGCCAGGATGCACCGGTGCTCTTCGTCACATCTGGCGGCCAGAACCGCATCGTCAACTACCGGATGAAGGGCGACATGATGGTCGTCGATTATCATGTCGATCGCGCGGTGCTGGTCTCGGGCGTCGGCTGGAAACAGGAGAAGGTGACGATCAGAAGAGGAGGACGGTGATGCGAGCTTTTGCCCACGATCTCCTGTTGCGCCCCATCCGCGCCCTTGCCGCAACTGGCACCTTCGCCATCCTCCTCTCCGGATGCCAGTCGATGGGGACTGACGGTCTCGTCGCGAGCAACGCACCACCCGAGATCTCCGGCCCGGCGGCAAGCGCCATTGCCGGCGATATGGTCAGCCGCCTTGCCGAGCATATCGGACCCGGCAAGGCGACGGTTGCGCTGAAGGCAGATGCGTCACCCTTCGGGCAGGCTCTGGAGGCGGCGCTGAAAGGCTGGGGTTATGCCGTCGTTACCGACCAGAGGACGGACAATGGTACGAAGATCATCCCGCTCGCCTATGTGATCGTGCCCTTCGACGGACAAGTGCTGGCGCGCCTTTCGACCGATAGCGTCGAGCTCGGCCGGGCCTACACCGTGACTGCCAGCGGTGCTGCGCCGGCGAGCGCGCTCTCACTGATGCGACGTGGCTGAAGGGAAGCATCATGGTCCAATCCTTGCAACTTGGCGGCGCTGCGAATGCCGAAGCGGAATCTGGCATCAAGCGGATCAACCGCCTGCCGATTATCGTGGCAATCGCTTTGGTCATCGCTTTCCTGGGCGTGATTTTCTACGGGCTCTCGTCCCGTGGTCTCCACTTCGGAAAGGACAGCGGACCGGACACAAGCTCGGGCAATCCGGCTTCAACCTTCGCCGACCAGATCAAGCGCGGCGTGACGGACGGCATCATCGGCGAGCCGCAGCAGCAGACGACGTTCCAGCCGACTCCTGTCGAGACAAAGCAGACCGACGAAAAGACAAGCAATCCCTTCACGCCGCAGCCGGGACAAAACCAGGAACAGCAGCGCGGGCAGGAAGTGGAAAACGAGGAGGTCTGGCGGGCCCGCCTCGAGCGCGAACAACGGGAGCAATATCTGCGCGAGCGGCATCGTCAACGCATGGCTCGGCTGCAGGCGAATGATGCGGCCTATGACGCACCGCTCGCGATTGATCGCGGCAAGCTGCAAGCGAGGGCTGACGACACCAACTCGGCCGGAACGACGACAAACACTTCGCCGTCGACAACCGCCGGCGGCTCCTCGGATCTCTATGCCGCCGCGTTGCGGGCTGGTCTCGGCGGGCAGAATGTCGATCCGAACGGGCAGAACTCCAAAGAGGACTTTTTCAACGCCGATCTCAAGGAACTCGGATATCTCCCAAATCGTGTCGTGCCACAGCAGTCGCCGTATGAACTCAAGCGCGGATCGGTCATTCCGGCGACGCTGATAACAGGCATCAATTCGGACCTGCCCGGTCGTATCACAGCCCAGGTCAGCCAGAATGTCTACGACAGCGCGACCGGGCATCGCCTGCTGATCCCGCAAGGAGCGAAGCTCTTCGGGCGCTACGACAGCAAGGTGTCGTTCGGGCAAAGCCGGGTTCTCGTCGTCTGGACCGATATCATCTTCCCTGATGGATCCACGCTACAGATTGGCGGGATGGCGGGCACGGACACGCAAGGCTACGGTGGCTTCCACGACAAGGTGAACAACCATTATTGGAGGACGTTCGGCTCAGCGGCGCTGATCGCGCTGATTGGAACCGGGATCGATGCGTCCATACCCGAAAGTTCGACGCTTGCCACGCAGGATACGGCATCAGATGCGGCAAGGCGGAATTTCGCGGAGAGCTTCGGTCGACTCGCGGAGCAGACAATCAGCCGGAACCTCAGTGTCCAGCCTACGTTGGAGATACGGCCGGGGTACAAGTTTAACGTTTTGGTCGATCAGGACGTCATATTGCCAGGGACATACCGACCCTAGACTTCGACGGTCGGCAAGCCGTGCGTGGTCCATGGCCGGAAGTGGAAGGACCGTTCCTTATGCGAGTTCAGACGTTCACGCGACTATCAAAATGCACCGCGCCTAGGCGAGCGGTTGGACGCTTTAGCCGACCCGCTCCACGGCCAGCGTCGCCGCTGAAAGCGACCCGATTAGCGTCTTCACAAATCGTTGGGTCGAGCAAAAAGGCCAAGCGCTGCGCTCAGGGAGCACATATCGACAATCATTAAATCAAGAGCCGAAGCATTCACCGATCTTAGGGGCGGACGAACGGGGCGGTGGTTCGAATCCTGTCCAGACCTGAGGTCTTTTGGATGTCGCGTGAGTTCAAGACACTTTTCCATTTCACTGCTCTTCGGTCAGGCAGTGAAAAGGTTCTTTCAGACAATTGGTTATGACCTGAGACAGGCACCTCCCTGTTAGAAATCATCAATCAGGTACAAGAAATTGATAAAAACGTGTCGGCCATCGTTCGTTCATCTCGGGAGCAGTCCACTGGTATCAAAGAAATCAGTGAAGCAGTGAACAACATCGATCAGGCGACCCAGAAAAATGCCGCAATGGTCGAAGAGCAGACTGCGGCAAGCCATTCACTCGCCAGCGAAGCTGATGAATTGAGTCGACTTGTCTCACAGTTCCGTACCGCAAAAGCTAACCAGTCACTTGGCACGTCCAAGCACACTGTGGTCGCCTCCGTGAGTGAGCACCAAGCCGTGCCATCTGCTGCTCGCGCGCTCGCCAGGAAGGTTGCAGGCGCTTTCGGTCATGGAAAAGGTGCAGGCTCAGGCTTAGCGCATGCCGTTAAGGCAGATTGGGAGGAGTTCTAATTAGAGCTGGAGGCTGCCGGCACCTGTAGCTTGATTGTGATAAAGTCAACCTGCAGGTGCCAGGACCTCACGTAAGCGCGCTCCTTTGATGTCGGATCGATTCTCTTGGACTGTCAGCATGGCAGCTTAGTTATTTGCCACCGAGAGACTTCGAACGTTTGGTCGTTACGGTGGTCGGGCGCGTCCAACCAATTCTAAGGTGCCCTGTTAGTCTAGAGACGACGCAAGACGTGATACAAGATTTCGAAAAGATAGTCGGAATTGGATTTGGAGAAAGGCATGGGAGGTCGGATTTTAAAGAGGTTCTCTTTTCTACCGATGAGTCCCATGACGACGCCATTTTCCCGCATTAAATTCGTCGCTTGCTTGGCAAGTTTCGGATCTGCGGCCAGGCGTTCACCCGGTCTGATAAACTCGGCGCCGAAAAATAGACCAGCACCACGTACATCTCCCAGAAAGCCGAATTTCTCCCGGAGTTCCAACATTTTGTTCTTGGAGTAGGCTCCGACTACCCGGGCGTTCTCGATCAGCTTCTCGCGCTCGATAACTTCGAGAACGGCAAGGCCGGCGGCACAGGAAACGGGATTACCCCCGAATGTGTTGAAGTAGAGGTTCTTCGTGCGGAAGGAGTGCATGATATCGGAGGTAGTCACCAAGCCGCCTATCGGGTGGCCGTTGCCCATCGGCTTGCCCATAGTCGCAATGTCAGGAACGAAACCGGAATACTGGTGACCCCACATGCCGCCGCCCGTCCGGCCAAATCCCGACTGGACTTCGTCGGCAATTACGAGTCCGCCTGCTGCTCTTACTTTTGTTGCGATGCTTTCGAGGAAGCTGGCGGGAAGATCTGGGAATCCTTCATTGGCGAAAATTGGGCACAGCAAGATGCCAGCCACGCCATGTCCCGCGTCCTGCAGAGATGCAATCGCTGCATCGAGATGGTGGAGTACCCGAGTTGCCATGTCCTCTTTGGTGACTTCCCCAGGCTCCAAATGATAACTATCTGGAGCGGGAATGGTTCGCAGGTAGGTACTGAAGCCGTCTTCACGGGGCAGCAGCGTTGCAAGTTCCATCACAGCCGTTGTGTTGCCATGATACGTAAAATCGGTGACGATGATGCCGCGATTACCGGTAGCGGTACGCGCCATCCTTAATGCAACATCGTTGGCTTCACTTCCTGTGCATGTGAACAATGCAGTCGACAGGGAGCGGTGGAATGTGGCTGTCAAGCGCTCCGCATAGTCCAGTATGGTATCGTGAAGATAGCGTGTGTGTGTATTGAGGGTGGACGCCTGACGCGAGATCGCCTCAACGACATGTGGGTGACAGTGGCCCACGTGCGGCACGTTGTTGTAAGCATCGAGATATCTTCTACCGTGCGCATCGTACAGCCAGACGCCTTCGCCCCGAACGAAATGAACCGGTTCTTCGTAGAAGGTAGGATTGTTAGGTCCTAGCAGACGTTCTCTTCTGGCCATCATCAGTTGTGTCCTTGACGATGTCATGTTCTGGAAAGCGTTCATTTTCTGACCTCATCAGACACAGTAATGTTATGAAAAGATGACTTGAATGTCGGTGAATTCCTTCAAGCCCTCGATCGCGAATTCCACGCCGAATCCCGAGGTCTTGGTGCCGCCAAAGGGGGCGTTGGGCTGAATGGCGCCGTGTTTGTTGATCCAGACTGAGCCACACTCCATTCTGGAGGCAACTTCGGCTGCCCTTGTGAGATCGCGCGACCAAACCGAGCCACCAAGGCCGTTGGGATTATCATTGGCGAGCGAGATGACTTCATCCAAATCGCGATACTTAATGATCGGCAATACTGGCCCAAATTGCTCCTCGTCCACTAGACGAGAGCCATTGCTTAAGTCAGCGATCAGCGTGACCGGATAAAAGAACCCGGGGCCTTTTCGTTTGATCTCTCCACCGGTCAGCACTCTACCGCCCTCTATTTTGGCCAATTCAACCAATTCGACAATTCTGTCGAATTGCCGCTTGTTTTGAATCGGGCCTAGCAGGCTGTCCTCGAGAAGGCCGTCCCCGACGGGAATGCGATTGGCAAACTCCGCCAACTTGGCGCACACCTCCTCATATACGCTCTCGTGCACATAGAGCCGTTTCAGAGCAGCACACGTTTGGCCACTGTTCAAAAATGCGCCCCAGAAGAGATTTTCGATGATCTGTTCGGGGCTGACATCGGGTAGGACAATACCAGCGTCGTTTCCACCCATTTCCAATGTCAAGCGCTTCATCGTTTCAGCTGCGGTCTTCATGATCTTCTGGCCAGTGGCGCAGGAACCCGTGAAAACGATCTTTCGAATCGACTTGTGTGCGGCCATGGCGGGACCGAGATGGTCCTCGCCGGCGATGCAGTTCACCACACCCGGTGGGAGCACTTCGTTGATCAGTTCGACCAGTCTGATCGTCGACAGAGGTGTCAAAGGTGAGGGTTTGATGATGACGGTATTGCCCGTGCGTATGGCTGGGAGGATATGCCAGATAGCGATCAGGACGGGGTAATTCCAAGGCGTGATAGACCCCACGACACCGAGTGGTTTGCGCAGGAGTTCGACTTTACCATCACCATTATCCTGCAGGACTTCTATCGGCGTATCCAGTGTGGCTGTGTAGCGCGCCCAAGCAACAGCACCACCTACTTCCCAGCGGGAGCCGTTTCCATTCAGCGGTTTTCCCTGTTCGCGCGTGATGAGTTGGGCAAGCTCCTCTGCATGATCCTCAATCTTCTGTGCAACAGCCATACAGGCTTCAGCGCGACGTTCGGAACTCAATGCACCCCATGTTCTGAACGCGTGCTCAGCAACCGTAACTGCCTGCTCCAAATGCTCAAGCGTGGCTTTAGGAGCCATTCCTACCACGCCGGCGGAGGCAGGATTCCTGACTTCCATGTGCGTATATGTTGGTATTGTCTTGCCACCGATGATTAAGGAATATGTCTTCAAAGTTATTTTCCTTCACAAAAGGCTGTAACGCACCGGATTGGTTTCTATTGGGCTAGCAGTCTAACGAACGGTCTCCGACGTGACGGCGCCCACTATTCTTCGTAGTGCCATGACGAGGGACCCGTTTCTATTTGGCGTCTCGCTTACGATTCTCGCCGCTTCCCGCATCGAGCCGACGATCAGTTCCGCCATTGCCATGCGCTCCTCTTCACTTGCAGCGCCTGGAAGTGCTTCCTCCAAATCCGCAGCGATGAACGTGACAAATCGCTTTGACGCCTGTCCTACTACCGGCGCGAGAACTGGCCGTAGTTCCGGACTTAGTACAGCGTAGAATCGACCGAAACTTGGAACCTCGGATAACTTGAGCAGCGCTTCGGCCATGGCCACAATCCGCTTAGCAGGGTCGGACGTTTCTGCTCGCGCCTTCTTCGTTGCCTTCAGCAGTCGCTCCGTAATGTCCGCGTAGAGTTCTCTATAGATGTCATTCAATCCGTCAGGAAAATACACGTAGACAGTGCCCTTAGAGATCCCGCCAAGTTCCGCAATCTTGTCGATCGAGGTACCCGTAAACCCGTCCTCGTTGAAGACCTCCAGAGTAGCATCCAAGATCTCCTGCCGAGTTCTAAGTTTATTCCGTTCACGCAACGATAGTCGTTCCGCACCTCTTGCCATGGTCGCATCCTTTCCGATTTGGTGATCGTACAGATCGCTCAATAATCCTACGTTCATACAAAAATCCGTCTTAGTGATGCAAATGTGAAAGGACAACCAATGGCTGGATTGGCATGGCTAGCTTCATGATTCTGCTAAATCTAGAAATTTACCAAAAGCGGGCGTTCCAATGCGGGTAAGTATCCGGTCCCAAATGTCTCTCATATACCCACTGTAGTCATAGTCGTCATTCATATCGGCAGCCGCCAGTGCAACTGCAAAGAGGGAGAACTGGTGATGATCTGCGGCGACCGAGAAAAGTTCTGTCCTTGCTCGAAGCTTCACATCGAATCGTCCGAAATAGCCTTCGGTTAGTTTGTCGACCATGTGAGGATCGAGCCCCTCGAAAGTGGCGATCAACCCCAGATCATAGCAGCGGTCACTGTTGCCCGACAAATCGTAGTCGATGAAGCGGATCGAGCCGTCTGATTGTCGCAACATGTTAGCGCTGTAGAGGTCATTATGACTGGGCACGAATTCGCGCGATCTGAGATCAAGTGCGTGTTCGATTTTATTGATCGTCTTACGGACCTCCGCATAGTCATCCGGCAGTGACGCACCCTTTCGTTCAGCTGATGCCAAAATGATGCGGGCCTCCGCGAACGGGTTGAAGTCTCGCTTGAAGCACATTCCGCTGTCGTGGAGACTACGTGCACGCCTCGCGATGAGGTCAAGAATCTCAGGATCCTTCGCGTCTACGGAGGTGCCGGGCAAGAATTCGAGCATGATACCCAAGGGGTCGTCGATAACGGCAATCACTGGCGCGCCGATACCGAAATTTCCTGCCTCGACCGTATTAAGCAAAGGCACCGCGCTCGGGGGGAGAACGCCAAGGCTCTCCCAATCACAATTCCAAAGCTTAAGCACTGCCTGCTGGCCGCTGCTGCTGGTTACATGGAAATTCTTGTGAGCTCCGCCGCCTGAGATCCACCGCCATGTCGCCTTGCCGTCATCCCAGCCCGCGACTTTGGAAAGCGCCTTAGTGACGCGCTCAGAGAATTCCTCGATTTCTTGCACATTGCTGTTCGTAGACATTGATCTTCGTTCCCATTGTTTTTTCCTTTAATTCTCTTGACGACGTGCGCTGTGGCTCCTCCTGACCGGCGTCGTTCCAAATCTTAGCGTGTAAGCCCCACACTCTCTCGAAGTTTTTTATCAGGCGTTTACACGGTTTAAAATTCATGTCATAAACCGCACCCATAGTCAATAAACGAACGGCGAGTACAAAAAAGGCGCGCGGTTCAACGAGGGGAAGCTATCGGTGACATTAGATTGGCCGCATCTGCGTGCCATGCCGATGCTTGTCATCCCTGCTCCAGAAAGGGAAATTTATGGCAAACGAGATTCCTACGCAGGCGCAAGTGGTCATTATCGGTGGTGGCGTGCATGGCTGCTCGGTGGCATATCATCTTGCCAAAGAGGGTTGGACCGATGTGGTACTGCTTGAGCGTAAGCAGTTGACGAGCGGCACGACATGGCATGCTGCAGGCCTCGTCGGCCGCCTTCGCGGCGACACGCTCTCTACCGAATTCGCGTCCTACGGCACGGAAATCATCGAAGAACTCGAACGTGAAACCGGCCAGACTACGGGTTTTCGCCAGACCGGTTCCGTGACGGTTGCCAGACATCCCGACCGTATGCAGCAGTTGCGCCGCCAGGTCGACTACGCCAAACTTTTCAATATTGAGGCCTACGAAATCGGCTTCGACGAAATTCAGGAGCGTTATCCGCTCGTCAGCCTCGACGGCATTGTGGGTGGTACCTGGATCCCGAGCAACGGCTCGATCAACCCCGTAGACCTTACCACTGCGCTTGCCAAAGGCGCGCGTGGTCGAGGCGTGAAGATCTTCGAAAACACTAAGGTCGAAGATATCATCATTGAGGGCGGCCAGGTGAAGGGCGTTCGCACCGACAAGGGTGAAATTCGTTGTGAATTCGTCGTCAACACGTCGGGAATGTGGGCCCGCGAACTTGGCCGGCGCAATGGCGTGGAGATTCCGCTGCATGCCTGCGCGCATTACTATCTCGTCACGGAAGCCATCCCGGATCTGCCAAAGAACCTCCCCGTTCTACGCTCCTATGACGACGCGACCTATTTCAAGGAGGATGCCGGCAAGCTGCTGGTCGGCTTCGGTCACCGTATCGTCGTGCCTTACGGCGAAAACGGCATTCCGGAAGACTTCAGCTTCGATTCTCTCCCCTTCGTGGAAGAACACGTCATGGACGTGATGGAGGAAGCGCTGGAGCGCGTTCCGGTGCTGCAGACGGTCGGTATCCGCACCTTCTTCAACGGTCCGGAAAGCTTCACGCATGACGGCCGCGCAACCATCGGCGAAGCGCCGCATATCAAGGGCTACTTCATTCTGGCGGGTGTGAACTCCACAGGGATCCAGTGCGGCGCCGGTGCAGGCCGCGCGCTTGCCGAATGGATCATCAACGGCCGTCCGATGCGCGATCTGAGTTCTGTCGATCCAGCCCGTATGGAGGCTTTCCAGTCCGGCGATCTCTACCTGCAGCAGCGGGCGCCGGAAACTCTAGCGCTTTCCTACGCCCTGCATTATCCCGGCCAGCAGCGGCATACCGCCAGAAACATCCGCAGAACGCCGCTGCATCACGCGCTCAAGGCGCAGGGCGCCTATTTCGGAGAGGCGCTCGGCTGGGAACGTCCGGCATGGTACGGCCCGGTGGGTTCCGAGCCGACGCCTGAATACTCGTTCGGAAAGGCGAAGAACCTCGAATATTCGCTCGCCGAGCAGAAGGCCGCGCGCGAGGCTGTCGCTATCATCGACTATTCGCCCATGGGCAAGACCGAGGTCGAAGGCAAGGATGCCGAAGCATTCCTTCAGCGTCTGTGCACTAACAACATGGCCATCGCGCCGGGCAGGCTCGTCTACACCCTCATGCTGAACGAGCAGGGCGGGGTGGAAAGCGACATGACCGTTGCGCGCATGTCGCCCGAGCGCTTCATCGTGACCAGCTCAACCGGCCGTCGCCGCCGCGACCTTAACCGGATGCAGCGCCATATCCGTCCCGGCGAGGATGTAAGGGTGCGGGACGTGACCACTGCGTCGGCCGCGCTGTCGATCATGGGTCCGAAGTCCCGCGCGCTGCTCTCGGAACTGTCGGGTGCGGATCTCTCCAATGAGGCTTTCCCCTTCAATTCGGGGAAGACGATCCGCATCGGATATGCCGAAATGTGGATCCAGCGCCTCTCCTACAGCGGCGAGCTCGGCTACGAAATCTACATGTCGCCGGATGTCGCCGAGCATGTGTTCGAGACGATCATGACGCTTCAGTCGAAGTACGGCATCAAGCCACTGGGCACCGATGCTCTGAACGCCCTTCGTATCGACAAGGGCTACCTCCATTGGGGCACGGATATGGCCTACACGGAATCGCCTCATCAGCTCGGAGTGGATTTCCTCTGCAAGACCAAGAAGGAAATCCCCTTCATCGGCCGCGACGCCTACATCGCGCGCAAGTCTGAAGCGAAAGGCCCGTTCCTCTACGCCATAATGCTCAACGATCCTGAACCGCTGTTGTTCGGGCGGGAGCCGGTGCTGCATAACGGTAAAGTGGTCGGCCAGATCACCAGCGCCTCCTTCAGCTACGCCTTTGGCAAGGCGACTGCTCTCGGCCTGCTCAACTTCCAAGACGGGCCGATCGACAACGGCTATGTCAACGCGACGGAGTTCCAGGTTTTGGTCGAGGGCAAGGCCATCAGCGCCACTGTTAGCAGGCGCGGTTTCTACGATCCCGAGAACAAGAAGGTCCTATCGTAAATTTGACGGTGCCGCGGGGCTCGCGTGGGCTCCGTGGCCGACGCAATCCGGTACCTTGAAAGGATGCTCTTTTGAAAATTCTTGTGCCTGTAAAGCGCGTTGTTGATTACAACGTCAAGATCCGCGTCCATGCCGATGGGTCTGGCGTCGATCTTGCCAACGTGAAGATGTCGATGAACCCGTTCGACGAGATCTCAGTTGAAGAGGCCGTCCGCCTGAAGGAGGCTGGTAGCGTCGTAGAGATCATCGTCGTGTCGGTCGGACCAACAAAGTCGGAAGAGACACTTCGTACAGCTCTCGCGATGGGTGCTGATCGTGCCATCCTGGTAGAAACAGACGAAGTCGTCGAACCGCTCGCCGTCGCGAAAATTCTGAAGGCTGTCACTGATGCAGAGAGACCTGGCCTTGTAATCGTCGGCAAGCAGGCGATCGATGACGATAGCAATCAGACGGGCCAGATGCTGGCAGCTCTGCTCGGATCCGCTCAAGCAACATTTGCGTCGAAGATCGAACTTAAGGGAGATCTGGCGAGGGTGACGCGCGAGGTGGACGGTGGCTTGCAGACTATTGAGGTCAAGCTTCCTGCTGTCATTACGACAGACCTTCGTTTGAACGAGCCTCGGTATGCCTCTCTGCCAAATATCATGAAGGCGAAAAAGAAGCCGCTCGAGAGGAAGTCTCCTGCCGATTTCGGCGTGAGTGTCGCACCACGCCTGAAAGTCTTGAAAACAGAAGAGCCCGGCGGACGCAAGTCGGGCATCAAAGTCAAAAGTGTTGCAGAGCTTATAGAAAAGCTCAAGACCGAAGCCGGTGTGCTGTAAGCACGTTTGAGGAGACAAGACATGGCCATTCTTCTTCTGGCAGATCACGACAATGCTTCAGTTTCCGAACAAACTGCCAAGGCTTTGACCGCTGCGCTCCAAATGGGTTCCGTCGTACATGTGCTTGTTGCAGGCACAGATGCTCGCCAAGCGGCTGAACAGGCTGCCCAGCTCGCCGGTGTCTCCAAAGTAATCCTGGCTGACGATCGATGCTTTGCAGGGAATCTGGCTGAGCCATTGGCAGCCATCATCGTTTCACTAGCCGGCCACTATGATGCCATCGTATCAGCCGCCACATCAGTTGGAAAGAACGTGCTGCCGCGCGTAGCTGCGCTGCTGGATGTAGCTCAAGTGTCGGAAGTTACCGAAGTGTTATCGTCTGACACTTTCAAGCGGCCGATCTATGCAGGCAATGCCATCCAGACGGTTCAGTCGGCTGACGCCAAGAAGGTTATAACCGTTCGGACAGCATCTTTTCTCCCAGCCCCCCAAGGCGCCTCTGCTGCCGTCGAGTCTGTCTCGGCGGCAGCCTTTTTTTCATCAAATTCGACCTTCGTCTCCGACGAAATTTCCTCCTCTGAGCGTCCTGAACTCACCTCGGCGAAGATCGTAATTTCTGGCGGCAGAGCTCTTGGATCTGCTGAGAATTTCGAGAAAGTCATTCTTCCTGTTGCGGATAAACTCGGTGCGGCGGTCGGTGCGTCTCGTGCCGCAGTTGACGCTGGATTTGCTGCGAATGACTTGCAGGTCGGCCAGACGGGGAAGGTGGTTGCGCCACAACTATACATTGCGTGCGGTATCTCCGGAGCTATTCAACACCTCGCCGGCATGAAGGATTCGAAGGTCATCGTTGCAATAAACAAGGACGAGGAGGCGCCGATCTTTCAGGTTGCCGACTATGGCCTCGTTGCTGATCTCTTCGAGGTATTGCCGGAACTTGAGAAGGTTCTCTGAGAGCCCCGACTACAGCCATCGTGTCGTCTGTTTCAGATTCGAGATGAACAATGAAATCCTACGTCCTTACCATCACCTGCGATTCAAAGCGGGGAATTGTTGCAGCAATCACCAGTTACCTTGCTGAGCTCGGCTGCAATATTGTCGACTCGTCGCAATTCGATGACCTCGAAACTGGCCTCTTCTTCATGCGTCTCACATTTCACTCTCAGAACGGGGTGTCAGGAGACGAAATCAAGTCCGGTTTCGATGCCGTGGCAAAGCCCTTCGAGATGCAATATCGCTTCCACGACAGCGACGAACGCATGAAGGTTCTCCTCATGGTGTCGCGCTTCGGCCATTGCCTCAACGACTTGCTTTACCGTTGGAAGATCGGGGCGCTTCCGATCGACATCGTGGGTGTCATTTCGAACCACTTTGATTATCAGAAGGTCGTCGTCAACCACGACATCCCGTTCCACCACATCCCTGTCACGAAGGCCAACAAGCCGCAGGCCGAAGCACGGATCATGGAGGTTGTAGAGCAGACGGGAACCGAGTTGATCGTCCTTGCGCGTTACATGCAGATCCTCTCGGACCAGATGTGCCAGAAGATGTCCGGCAAGATCATCAACATCCACCATTCGTTCCTGCCGAGTTTCAAGGGAGCTAATCCCTACAAACAGGCTTACCAGCGAGGCGTGAAGCTTATTGGTGCAACAGCGCACTACGTCACAGCCGATCTCGATGAGGGACCCATCATCGAACAAGACGTCGCGCGCATCACTCATGCGCAGTCTGCAGATGATTACGTATCGATCGGGCGTGACGTCGAGAGCCAGGTTCTTGCACGTGCCGTGCATGCCCACATCCATCACCGGACGTTCCTGAACGGCAACAAGACTATCGTTTTCCCCCCCAGTCCGGGCTCTTACAAATCCGAAAGAATGGGATGAACGATGACAGCGATCATCATCGACGGGAAGCGCGTCTCGTCATCGATCATCAACGCGGTGAAATCTGCAGCCACTCGGCTCGAGAGCGAAATGAACGTAAAGCCTGGCTTGGCGGTCGTAATAGTCGGAGACGATCCAGCCAGCCACGCCTACGTCGCGTCGAAGGGGCGAATGGCAAGTGAGTGCGGCTTCAATTCAATCCAGCACACTTTGCCGGAAGAGACCACCCGGGATGAGCTGTCCAGCCTCGTCGCGGCTTTAAACCGGGACACAGATGTCCACGGTGTCCTTGTTCAGTTGCCTTTGCCGAGGCATCTGAACGCTGAGGAAATCATCCAGTCGATCCTGCCGCACAAGGATGTCGATGGGCTTCATGTTGTGAATGCCGGTAAGGTGGCCACGGGTGATCTCGACGGCGGACTTATCTCTTGTACACCTGCTGGTGCAATGGTGCTGGTGCGCAGTATTCACGGGCCAGACCTCTCTGGGCTCAACGCGGTCGTGGTCGGAAGGTCTAATCTCTTTGGGAAACCCATGTCGGCGTTACTGCTGGCTGCCAACGCCACGGTTACGACAGCCCATTCGCGGTCAAAGGATCTGCCGACACTTTGTCGGAACGCAGACATCCTCGTTGCAGCTGTAGGGCGCCCCGAAATGGTGAAAGCCGAGTGGGTGAGACCTAGCGCGACTGTCATCGATGTGGGCATCAACCGGGTTCCTGGATCGGAGGGGAAAACCCGCTTGGTGGGGGATGTGGCTTTTGCCGAATGTGCGGAACATGCTGGTGCGATCACGCCGGTCCCTGGAGGAGTTGGACCTATGACGATTGCAATGCTGATGGCGAATACTGTCATTGCCGCTTACCGGGCTGCGGGTTTGGTTCCGCCAAAATTCTAGACTCCGGCGTGACTTAGGTGGCCGCCTTTGTGGCCATCGGGCATCCTAGGGACTGGCTCAGCAACACTGAGTCGGGAGGCGTTCCGGGGATCAAAATACAAGATTCTTCCAAAGACCATAATGGAGAGGGAGGGGCGAATGCGATCCAATCGAAGGAAAAATCTCATGAAGAAGTTTGCAGCGATCATTGATGGAAAGGAATTTACGGTCGATTCCGAGTTTGCGGTTCTCAACCCAGCAACCGGTGAAGTCGTTGCCCATGCGCCAAACATGGGCAAGGACGCGCTTGACGCAGCTGTGTCTGCGGCCAAGACAGCTTTCGTTTCGTGGTCGTCTCAGAGCGATGAGGCGCTGCAAGCAGCTTGTGCAGCGGTTACAGCGAAAATAGAAGCCCATTCGGCCGAAATCGCCGAGCTGATTACGCTGGAGCAGGGCAAGCCCTTGAATGGACTGGGCTCGCGCTGGGAGATGGGTGGCGCAGTTGCCTGGGCTGGATATACGTCGGGGCTTTCCCTGCCTAAGAAGGTATTGCAGGATAACGAGCAAGGGAAGGTTGAGTTGCATCGGAAGCCGCTGGGTGTCGTGGGCTCGATCACTCCTTGGAATTTTCCTGTCATGATAGCGGTGTGGCACATGTTGCCCGCTCTGCGTACCGGCAATACTGTCGTTATCAAACCCTCTCCCTGTACGCCGCTGTCGACTTTGAGGCTGGTTCAGATCATGAACGAAGTTCTGCCGCCCGGCGTCGTGAACGTGGTGACGGGGGACGATCAAATTTTCAACATGGGAGGTGCGATGTCATCGCACCCTGATATCCGCAAAATCGTTTTTACTGGCTCCTGTGCGACCGGCCAGAAGGTTATGCAGTCTGCTGCGGACACCATGAAGCGTTTGACACTGGAGCTTGGTGGCAACGATGCCGGTATCGTGCTCCCGGATGCCGATCCTGAACAAATTGCAGAGGGCCTATTCTGGGGAGCTTTCCTCAACAACGGCCAGACATGTGCGGCCATGAAGCGTCTTTATGTGCATGAGAGCATCCATGACGCCGTATGTGATGCATTGGTGGCCTATGCCAAAAACATCCAGGTTGGAAACGGTCTCGATGAAAAAAGTATGCTGGGGCCCGTCCAGAACCGCATGCAGTTCGACAAGGTCGCAAGACTGGTAGCTGATGCAAAAGGACGCGGAAAAGTGCTCATGGGCGGAGAGCCAAGTGAAGGGCTGTTCTTTCCGCCGACAATCATATCAGGGCTGCGCAATGGCGACCCGCTTGTCGATGAGGAGCAATTCGGACCTGCTTTGCCCATCATTCGCTATTCGGATGTTGAAGAGGCTGTCCGCATGGCAAACGATAGCCCCAACGGCCTCGGTGGCTCAGTGTGGTCCTCCGACAAAGCTGCGGCGCGCGCGATTGCAAGTCGTCTGGAATGCGGCTCGGTCTGGATCAACAAGCATGGAGCCATTCAGCCCAATGCTCCATTTGGCGGGGTCAAAGCTTCCGGGATTGGTGTCGAGTTTTCGGAGGAAGGTCTTGCCGAGTACACCGATATTCAGGTCGTCTTTGCCTGAGATCGCTGCTTGGTAATCCTTTAACGGTTTAACCGACATCAACTATTTCGCAATTAGCCTCAGACCGTTTCGGCCAAATGCTGAAACGGTCTGAGATTTCATACGAGGCGGCTACGCCTCGCCCCGAGCCTGACCCTCAGCCGAAACAAAGGATGAAGGCTTTGCGGAATTTCTTCGTCACCGTCCATTCAGTCTCGGAGCCTTGCTTGATGACCCAACCGTCACCGACGTTATAGGTCGCTGAATGGCCGGTCTCCAGATCCTTGATAGTCACGCTGCCCTCCAGCACGAAGGCATGTTCAGTGAAAGGCCACCTTATGGTCGCCGAAGCTGGTGCCTGAACATATTCACCTGCGGCCATCTTTTCGTTTGCGAAATCAATCCGGCTACTTGCATGAAAGTTGCCGTTTATGTTCCGGGCACCGTTTTGTGTGGGATCAAACTCGTTCCATCCGTCTTCAGAGCGATGGCCGTTTATGTAAGAAAATACCGTCATGTTAATTCTCCTCCATTGTCGCGATATGTCGAATGGTTCCGCTCAAGGTTGAAGCGCGGCCCATTGCTCACGATTGGCTTGCTTCCTGGATAATGGCGCGGGCAACGTGATTGCCGCGCTCGATCGCACCGTCGATGAAGCCTCTCCATCCGTTCGCGCTGTCTGCGCTTGCGAAGTGCACGAGGCCTTCCCGCTGCTGAAGGGCAGAGAGGGCTTTCGTAAATTGGCCTTTTCGGTAAAAGCACCACGTTCCTTGGATGTACTCGTCGTCTGCCCAGGCATAACCTTCGGTGTCAATGACCGTCGCATCAGGGATAAACCTTTTGATCAAAGGGGTAAGGTTCGCCGGGTCCATCAGGTCTATGTCACTCGGACTGGCGAAGGCGACCATCGTCGTGCGCCCCTGATCGACATAGTCCGTCCAGAACATACTTATAGGAAAAGGGTAGGGTGCTGACGCAAGGAAATTTCCGACATCCTTATCGATGGTAAAGTAGAACTTGACGCCCGCACCGGTATGTCTTTCCTTGGAGGCGGCAGTTTTGGCTTCCATCAGCGGCGGATCAAAACTCACCTTTGATAACGTGTTCAATGGCACTGAGCAGATGGCGTGTCTCGCGCGGTACGTTTCTCCGGTGCTGACATGCACCACGACCCCATCTTTGTCTTGGCGGACTTCAGTAACCGCAGTAGACAGCCGGACCTCGGGTTTTCCATCTGCAATCATATGGTTGACTAGAGCCGTCGTGCCCTCCTTGATCTTGTAGTGACCACAGCGATCCCAGAGAAGACCGACATTGAAGTCACCAAGAGAATACCACTTCAGCATATCGACGAAACCCGCCAGTGAAGGGTCGTTGTGACAGCAGATCGAAACCCAAGCGTTTAACAGCGCCTTTTCTTCTGCGGTTGCATCGATCTGCTCGATTCGATCGAGACAGGTCATCGAGTCGTATTGTTTCCAATTGTCCGTTGCGAAGGGATTGTGCGCCTGCGGGAAAACTGTTGCACCGTCGAAACCGTCGACGTTGCAGAATTTCTGCATTGCTCCTGTGAAGAGTTCGAGATAGATGCTCGACGCTTCGGTCCGGACTTGGCCGTCCACCATCCAAGCGGCGGTCTCGGGTACTGCTCCCAGGCTTTCGACGGTGCCGAGGCCGTAGCGGTTCATCTCCGCCCAGACGTGGGGCTGGCACCAGTGGATCCATGTGCCGCCGAATTCCATTTGATGGCCATTGTACTGACCCGTCTGCAGTCGGCCGCCGAGGACCGGGCGCGCCTCGACAATTAGCGTTCGCAAACCAGCCCGGCCCAGTTCTCGAGCGGACGTGCAGCCGGCAATACCTCCTCCGATGACGATGACGTCGTAATCATACTGATCCGAATGTGTGTTTAAACTCTCGACTGCTTTCACGTTTGACTCCTCCCTCTAAGGTCACGTGTTTCGCTTTCCGACGCGCAGCAGAAATCCACCGATCCGCTCGACGAGCGATCGCTCTTCCCATGGGTTTCATGTAGCCTTGCCGAAATCTTGAAACTACTCGATATAGGTCAGTCGACCTATTCCACGACTAGGTCACATGACCTTTTTGTCAATTGAAATTTGCAGCTTCGCATCAGGAGTATCTAATGGACGGAAAGACAGAGGTTCTGAGAGGCGACTCATCTATCCGAGACATCGTGGCGCCGGTCGGACTGAACGATGATGACAACCAGTACTTTGGAGCATCCGTCACGACGAACAAAGGGCGTCAGCGTGTTGACCTGCTTTTAGAGGCGGCATTGGAGGTGATTGAGGCCGACGGATTTGAAGGGATGACCTTGCGTTCGGTCGCGAGAAAGGCCGGAATTACGATAGGCAACCTGCAGCATTATTATCCAACCCATGAAGCACTTCTACAGGCTGTCACGCGCTATGTTCTCTACCATTATCTGGAGGAATACGACCGACTGGCTGACGCCCATGCTGGCAATATGGAGCGCCAGTTCGAGGAAACGGTTCGCTTCCTCATCGATGATTGCAAATCAACAAGGACCAACGCGGTATTTTTTAGCCTATGGGCGCTTTCGCAGCGAAACGAGTTTGTATCCGAACTCATGGACCTCATGTATACCGATCATCGACGCTCTCTGGAGCGCCAGCTTGCCGTGATCAATCCGCATATCGCTCCGGAGCGTTTGCCGAAGCTTGCAGCCCTGATTGCGGTGCAGATCGAGGGACTGATGCTTCTCATTTCAGCAGGCAGACCAAAACATGCGGAACTGGAGGGGATCGAAGAAGAGTGCATGCGTCAGATCATGCGCTTGGTTCATGAGGACCTCTGATCCTTGGCTCTCCATCCCCGGTGATTTTATCTCTGAAAAGTAGAAACTCGCTTAACTCTCGGCGAGTAACCAAGAGTGAAAATTGCGTTCATGTAGTCGTATCGTTCCGACAGCATTAAACGACGAACACCACCGTGGAGAGCACGGTGGTGTCTTTCTAGTGTCGGTATTTGCGTTGCTACACCGAAGCTTCACTGCAGTACCGGCAACCGTCAGCTTAGCTGCTGCCGCCCGATCTTTGCGTAGATGTTTGGGTGCCTTGATTTGTAGTACAAAGCAAGGAGCACGCCAAGGACGAACAAAGACCAGATGACGATCTGCAGAACCATCGCTGTTGTCACGTCACCGCCGGTCAAATCAACGAAGTTTGATGCCGCCAGATAGACGGCCGCGCCCAGGCCGAAAGTTGCCAAGGTTGGCGCAACGAAAGTTTGCCAAGCGCTGACGTCGGTAATCTCCTGCTTCTTCTTTGCGAAAAATACGATGACAGAGATGCTGGTCAGGAACATAAGAAACAGGAGTGGAAAGCCGCCGGCGCCAGCAAGCCACGCGTAGGTGATGTTCGGGTCTGACGTTGAGAACGCGAGTACGCCAACAACAAGGATAACCGAAAGCACGGTGGATGCGACGTAAGGAGACCCGTGCTTAGGGTGGACTTTACCGAGCACCTTCGGCAGCGCTTCGTCTACGCCAAGAGAGTGGCAATAGCGCGCAATGATGTTCTGGCAGGAAAGCACTGCTGCAAAGGCCGAAGATACGACCAGGACTGACAGAACGCCACCTGCCCAACTGCCGGCATAGTTGATCATAGCATTTGTGAACATACCAGTAGGATCAGACGTAGCGACCGCCTGTGCCTGGGTCACGCCATAGGCGCTGATGAGCAACCAGGTCGTGATCACATAGAAAACGCCGATGAAGCAAACGCCTAGGTAGGTCGCCTGCGGAATTGTTTTGCGTGGGTCGCGGCTTTCTTCGCGGAAGACGGCAGTGGCTTCAAAGCCGAGGAACGTGATCACTGCGAACAAGACGCAGATGCCGACGACACTGCTGTCGAGTGCACCCCAGTGGAAGGACGCAGTTGACAGACCTTCAGGTCCTCCCTGCTTAACAACGAGCAGGTCGAAGATCAAAACGATACCGATCTCTAATACCATCACGATGGATAGGACCTTGGCAGACAGATCGATGCGTAAGTAGCCGAGTATGCCGACTGCTACCACCAGCGCGAGGGAGTAGATCCACCAGGAAAGCGCCGGGCCGCCAAGAGTGTTGTCTACCAAGTCGCCGGCAATGATGCCGAAGAAGATGGTGATGCCTAGGCCGACCATCAGATAGCCAAGGATGGCGGTGAAGCTGGCTGCAAGACCGAGAGGCTGACCAAGTCCGGCGGTGATATAGGCATAAAATGCACCAGGATTTGGTAGGTATCGGCTCATTGCAGTGTAGCCAACTGAGAAGAGAAGCAACATTCCCATCGCCACTGCAAAGGCGATCGGAGCTCCAACGCCTCCAAATTGGATGACTAGCGGGAGCACTCCAACCACACTTGCCAGAGGGGCCGCGAAGGCAACAACGGTCAAGGCGAGTTCGACAGGGCCCATTCGACCCTGAAGGCGAGGAGTAGTTGGTGAGCCGTCGGATCTCGACGTGGATGCTGTAGGACTTGTCATATGCCGTTCCCCTTTTTTCCGATATGGCAGTGAAAACAGAAAACCATACATCAGCGTCAATTTCCAGACAGGTAGTTTGATATTTTTCAAACTGTCAGATTAACTTCATTTAGTTCAAAAAAATGCTTGCTTCGAGTTCGGCCACTGGCAGAATGTTCTCTGTGTTGCGAAGGGAGAAATTGTCGCCATGTTTTACGAAGATAGGGGCATCCGCGCTGCAGGTACTGGGACCGAAGTGACTTCAAGACTTTCGTTGCACACTAAGATCAAATCGATCCTGTCTTGGCTTCGGGGTGTCGGCGGAGCTCTGATTGAAGGATCGGTTCGAAGCATGGCCGCCCTTCGTGAAGAAGGACATGTGCCCGACGATGATGGAGAAGAGTGGTGGGATCGCTACTTCGATACAATGGGTTGGATACGTTGACGGGGTTCTTCCGCCTTATCCATGAACCATGAAGCAGTGAGTCGTGCTCGGCATCTGTCGTTTGACTGACTTACCCGCTAGCCAAGAGACGTGAAGGGTGTGTGGGATGCCATTTATCAAAATTAACGACTGTCAGATGTAAGGGGACGACGGCATGAGCACAACTGAGCGAATTGAAGATCGCGTCGAAGCTTGGACAGGTCAACGGCGGACCATGGGCGAGGAAGTGTTCGAACTGCTCGAAAAATCACTTCGAGGTGTGCTCAACAAGACCTACTCTGCCACAGTGCCTGATTTCAATGGTTTGAGTGATGAAGTCTATCAAAATGAGCGTTTGACGTTTCAGCGCATTGCGACGGGTGATTTTTCAACCGATTACTTTGCCACGCAGGCTGAAATAACGACGGCTCTCGCTAAAGAACTGGACTTCACGCAGTTTCTGGTTCCCGGCTATGCCACATATGCTGGCGAGCTGGCCTTTGCTCTCATGGAGGAAACAAAGTGGAAGTCGGCGTCCAAACGGCGAGAGCTGCTCCTCAGCCTGATGCAATCAGTCTTCGTAGATGTCGCGGTTGCGATGCATCATTTCTTTGCAGAGCTTTCAAACGCAGTGGCCGAGGAGAAAGAAAGACGCGACGCGGTAGCGCGTCGGCAGGCCGAGGACGACCGTGCGTCAATGCGCGTGCTGCAGGATGCCATACGCGCTCTCGCTGCCCGAGATCTCGTTTTCCGTATAACCCAGGAGGTGGCTCCGAACGCTACCGAAACTAAGATCCACTTCAACTCCGCTTTGGCCGACTTGGCGGCAGTTATGGTCGAGATTCGTAGCGGCGCGCATGACATCCACGCCAGTACAAATGAAATTGACAAGGCAACTCTCGATCTGTCCCGGCGAACCGAAAGTCAGGCCGGTGCCTTGGAAAAGGCAGCGGCTGCGCTCGAACAAGCAGCGAGTGGGGTGCGTGAGGCTGCATCACAAGCTGAAGCGGCTCAGGCCGTCATCGCCACCGCCAGCCGTGATGTTGGGGTATCCACGGCTGTAATGGATCGTGCTGAGCAAGCCATTCAAGACATTGCGAAGAGCGCGGAGGAGATCGGCAAGATCGTGGGTGTTATTGACCAGATAGCCTTCCAGACCAATCTGCTCGCGCTGAATGCAGGGGTAGAGGCTGCTCGTGCCGGAGACAGTGGAAAAGGGTTCGCAGTTGTTGCGGCGGAAGTGCGTAACTTGTCCCAGCGTTCTGCGGAGGCGGCACGGGAAATACGCGAGCTCGTTTCACTAAGCGCATCGAAAGTGGCCCAGGGCGTGGACCTGATCGAAGGAACAAGTTCCACCTTGAAGACAGTCGTTCTTCAGGTGAATGAAATCGATCGGATAATCGAGAGCTTGTCTGCAGCTTCTGCCGCGCAATCGACGACGATTGCCGAGGTCAGCGCTGCTGTTAGCCAGATTGATAGAATGTCCCAGCAGAATGTGGGAATGGTTGAGGAAACGACGGCCGCCACCGCGGAACTAAACGCAAAAGTATCAGGTCTCAACGCGTTGCTTTCCGAATTCGCCCTGCCAGATGCCGCGAAGTCGGCAAATCTCAGGGATGCATCGTAAGACCCGCGACGGCACGTATTCCCTCCAGGCGGAGCATAGTTGCGTCTGTTGTTGCAGGCAGCGGGGCATCGCGGCCCTCAAATAGACGACCGATGGCAGCGTCAGCACTTTCTGACAGTTTGAGGTAGGCGGAAGCAAAGAGCGTGCGCGCTTCTGCTCCCGGCCAATCCGCAGGTGTGGTTCCGTCGGGTAGCAAAGGGTCTGCGAGGAGTACATGGCGGTAAATGTGGACGAGCAGGAGGCGCATGAAGACTGCGCTCAAACCGTCAATCCGATCGTCAGCTTGCAACTTTTCAGACAGAGGTGAAAAACGGTTGATGAACGCCCGATATTCAGATGCATACGCGTCAAGCGGCCACAGAGTGCGCGCAAGCTGTGCCATGTCTGAAGCGCCCTGGTCTAATATGGCGTTGAACTGTATTCCTTCGGTTGGAGATGGATAGTGAGCGTGGTTCGGTCTTATGAAAATGTCATTTGCCATCGCTACGAAGTGCTGACGTCTGAGTGCATCCGGGAGTGGAGCACGCGTGCGGAGGATCGTCCATCCGTTGGAAGGCGAGATCGGCTCGAACAACAAGCGCGCGGCCAGATCGAATTCTTCGCGCGCTGTTTCTGCTAGCTGGTAATAGCTCCGCCTTCCATCCCGGATCCCGGTCAGTCGCCCGGCGCTTACCAATCGTGACACGGCAGTTCGCACTTGCGTCTCAGTGATCTGGAACTGCGCACAGATCTCGATCAGGTTTCCAATCCACAAAATGCCGCCGCGCGGGACGACTATATCGCCATAGATCGTGACGATCATCGCTGGCGCGGTCAGGGTTAAGCCTTCCGTGAGAGCGGCGCCTATCCCGTCCTGCCCTTTTGAAATTGCCAAGAACTACTTCCTTTCGCCAAACGCTTCGCGACCCTTCAACTCGCAATGACCTGAAAAGGCAAGCTTGATTGAAAGCGCCTCGTTATCGTCGGCAAGCTGAAGTCGCAAACATCACGCAATTGCAGAGAAATCTCTTTTCTATGTAATGTTTGTTTGCTATGGTTGACCGGTCGGTTGGCGAAAGAGGGCGAGCGCCGACCTTTGAGGAGGTAATTCATGTCGGAAGCATATATCTGCGATGCGATTCGTACGCCGATCGGACGCTACGGCGGGGCTCTGTCCTCGGTTCGAGCCGACGATTTGGCCGCTTTGCCGCTTGCGAGCCTCATGCAGCGCAACCCCAATGCGGATTGGTCGCTGGTTGATGACCTGATTTACGGCTGCGCCAACCAGGCCGGGGAAGACAATCGTAATGTCGCTCGCATGGCCGCGCTTCTTGCGGGAATGCCGGTCTCCATTCCGGGTACGACTGTCAACCGTCTTTGTGGCTCGGGTATGGATGCGGTGGGGATGGCGGCCCGTGCCATCAGGGCTGGTGACTGTGATTTCGTCATCGCAGGTGGCGTGGAAAGTATGAGCCGGGCACCTTTCGTAATGCCAAAGGCAGACAGCGCATTTTCCCGCGCCAATGCGGTCTTTGATACGACGATCGGCTGGCGGTTCGTCAACCCCAAGATGAAGAAGGATTTTGGCGTCGATTCAATGCCGCAGACAGCTGACAATGTGGCTGCGGATTTCAGCGTCAGCCGCGCCGATCAGGATGCCTTTGCGGCCCGCAGCCAAGCGCGTTGGGCGGCGGCTCAGGAGGCTGGCATTTTTGTAGATGAGATCGTGCCTGTGCATGTCCCCCAGAAAAAGGGGGATCCCATTGTTGTTGATCGTGATGAGCACCCCAGGCCGGGAACAACGGCTGAACAGCTTGCCAAGCTGAAAGGCGTGAATGGGCCTGATCTTTCGGTTACGGCTGGCAATGCTTCTGGTGTCAATGATGGCTCCGCCGCGTTGTTGGTTGCGAGTGAAGCTGCAGCCAAAGTGCATGGACTTACCCCCAGAGCGCGCGTCGTCGCCATGGCCGCTGCAGGCGTTGAGCCTCGCATCATGGGCGTTGGTCCGGCGCCTGCGGCTCGTCGGGTCTTGGAACGCGCGAAGCTTTCCATCGATCAGATGGATGTCATCGAACTGAATGAAGCATTTGCGTCTCAAGCGCTGGCCGTGCTCCGCGATCTCGGGCTCCCGGATGATGCGCCCCACGTCAACCCGAACGGCGGTGCGATCGCGATGGGCCATCCGCTTGGGATGAGTGGCGCCCGCCTTGTGACAACCGCTACCTATCAACTTCACCGCCAAGCTGGACGCTATGCGCTCTGCACGATGTGCATCGGCGTCGGTCAAGGTATCGCAATCGTGCTTGAGCGAGTCTGACGCTTAACTAGGAGGAATGAGGATGTATGCACAGTTGGTAAAGACCGATGCTTCCCGCGTGCGGTCTCTCGAAGAAATGGATGGACAGGAGCGGGCCTTTCAGGAGCGCGTTGACGCTGGACAGAAGATCGAGCCGAAGGAATGGATGCCCGAGGGCTACCGCAAAACGCTTATCCGCCAGATCAGCCAGCATGCCCATTCGGAAATCGTCGGCCAATTGCCCGAAGGCAACTGGATTACGCGCGCACCGACACTGGAGCGCAAGGCAATCCTTCTTGCCAAGGTGCAGGACGAGGCAGGCCACGGTCTTTATCTCTATTGTGCGGCTGAAACACTCGGCGTGAGCCGCGATCAGATGTACGAGCAGCTGCATACCGGCAAGGCAAAATACTCCTCGATCTTCAACTATCCGACGCTGACCTGGGCCGATATCGGTACAGTTGGCTGGCTGGTGGATGGTGCGGCCATTATGAACCAGGTTCCGCTTCAGCGCTGTTCCTATGGTCCTTATGCGCGGGCCATGGTGCGCATCTGTAAGGAAGAAAGCTTCCATCAGCGCCAAGGTTATGATGCGTTGATGCGCATGGTGAAGGGTACTCTGGCTCAAAAGGCAATGGTGCAGGATGCGCTGAATCGCTGGTGGTGGCCTGCCTTGATGATGTTTGGCCCATCCGATGATGCCTCCGTGCATTCGGCCCAATCCATGGCCTGGAAGATTAAGCAGAATTCCAATGATGAACTTCGTCAGAAGTTCGTGGACCAGACTGTGCCGCAAGCAAAATATCTTGGTCTCACCATCCCCGATCCCGATTTGAAGTGGAACGAGGAAAAAGGTGGCTACGACTTTGGCGAGCCGGACTGGGAAGAGTTCTTCAATGTGATTGCTGGCAATGGTCCCTGCAATGTGGAGCGTCTGAACGCGCGCAAGAAGGCATGGGACGACGGTGCATGGTTCCGCGATGGCCTGTCTGCCCACGCGGAAAAGGCAGCCGCTCGCCGTGCTTCAAGCAAAATTGCCGCGGAATAAGGAGCTAGCGCTATGTCTCATGAATGGCCACTTTGGGAAGTCTTCATTCGAGGTCAGCATGGCCTCAACCATCGCCATGTTGGGAGTCTGCACGCGCCCGATGCAGTGATGGCAATCAATAACGCGCGTGACGTCTATACGCGCCGAAATGAGGGAGTGAGCATCTGGGTAGTGAAATCCTCGGAGATTGCCGCCAGCGCACCCTCTGAAAAAGGACCGCTTTTTGATCCTTCGAACTCGAAGGTTTATCGTCACCCAACATTCTTCGAAATTCCGGACGAAGTGGGGCATATGTGATGGCGGTCGCGGCACTTTATCCCAGCGCCAGCCAAGCCGCGCTCCTCGAATTTCTTTTACGGATTGGCGATAACGCGCTGATTCTAGGGCATCGGGTTTCGGAATGGTGCGGTCATTCGCCCGCACTTGAAGAAGATATTGCGCTGTCCAATACGGCTCTTGATCTTATCGGCCAGACACAGCTGTGGCTTGGTTTGGCCGGCGAAGTGGAGGGAAAAGGCCGCTCCGCTGACGACCTGGCCTTCCTGCGGGACGGGCTCGATTTTCGCAACGTGCTGCTGGTCGAGCGTCCAAATGTGGACTTCGGCAAGACGCTGATGCGGCAATTCCTGTTCGATGCGTGGCACTACCTTCTTTTGAAAGCGCTGCGGGATTCGTCCGACAAGCGTGTTGCTGACATCGCGGAAAAGGCGTTCAAGGAGGTGTCCTATCACCTTGACAGAAGCCGCGATCTCATCATCCGCCTGGGTGACGGCACGGCTGAAAGCCATCGCCGCATGCAGGAAGCTTTGGAAGAGCATTGGCCTTACACGGGCGAGATGTTCATGAGTGATGAGCTTGATGCGGAACTCGTTGAATCCGGAGTGATCCCTGCTCCCCAAAACCTGAAGGCCGGCTGGGATGAGATCATCACTGAAGCTTTGTTAGAAGCCACGTTGAAAAAGCCAGCCGATGGCTACATGCATAAGGGTGGCCGTCGCGGTGTGCATACGGAATATCTTGGTTTCATCTTGTCCGAGATGCAGTTCCTTCAGCGTGCATACCCTGGTGCGACTTGGTAGGTTCGATCATGGATGCCGCGCCACGTCCTTCGTTAGATGAAGTCTGGCATTGGCTGCGGCAAGTGCCGGATCCAGAAATCCCGGTGATCTCACTGATGGATCTGGGCATTATCAGAAACGTCGCTTGGCAGGGCGACACTCTGGTGGTCACGGTTACGCCTACATATTCCGGCTGTCCGGCGACGTCGATCATCAATATCGATATTGAGGCGGCGTTGATCCAAAAGGGTATTGAGAAGGTTAGGGTCGAGCGTCAGCTCTCTCCTGCCTGGACCACGGACTGGCTAAGCGCCGAGGGCCGCGAAAAGCTCAAGGCCTACGGCATCGCGCCTCCCATCGATGGCACGGCGGCTGACGGTATCTTGATGAAGCGGATCGACCGGCTTTCAGGCGCTTCGAATCTTGCGATTTCCTGTCCGCGCTGCGGATCCATCCAAACCGAGAAAATCAGTCAATTCGGTTCCACGCCGTGCAAGGCGAGCTATCGCTGCACCGATTGTCTGGAACCGTTTGATTATTTCAAGTGCATCTGACCCATAGGGAGAGGGCTCTTATCATGGCACGTTTCCATCCTCTGACCGTGACCGACATTCGCCGCGAAACACGCGATGCCGTTGTTGTCACGCTTGCTCCGTCCAACGAGGACACATCTGCTTTCGTATTCACGCAAGGCCAATATCTTACGTTCCGCCACATGTTCGAAGGCGAGGAACTGCGCCGTTCCTATTCGATCTGTGCGGGCACGGATGAGGGCTGTCTGAAAGTTGGCATCAAACGGGTGGAAGGCGGTTGCTTCTCCACCTGGGCCAATGAAAACCTGAAGGTGGGCGACACTCTGGAAGCTATGCCGCCGATGGGTACATTTTTCACCGGTTTGGAGCCGGAGAACGTCAAGCAGTATCTGGGTTTTGCCGGCGGTAGCGGCATCACGCCTTTGCTGTCGATTATCAAGACAGTGCTTGCACGTGAGCCGCAGTCGCAATTTACGCTCGTCTATGCCAATCGCCAGATAAGCTCGATCATGTTCCGCGAGGAATTGGAGGATCTGAAGAACCTCTATCTCGGCCGGTTCTCAGTGCTGCATGTGTTGAAGAGCGAAGCGCAGGATATTGACCTATTCACTGGCCGTATCGACGCCGAGAAATGCGCGGCCCTTTTTAGGCACTGGATCGATATCAAGTCCATCACAACGGCGTTCATTTGCGGACCTGAGCCGATGATGCTGACCATAGCGTCATCGCTTCGTGACCATGGCCTGCGGGATGATCAAATCAAGTTTGAACTCTTTGCCTCTTCGCAACCGGGCAGGGCTCGCCGACGGGTGGAATCGGTCGGAGGTGCTGAGCAGGGTGCCATGTGCGAAGCAACGGTGACACTCGACGGCACCACACGCACGTTCAAGTTCCCGAAGCAGGGCGTTGCGCTCCTCGATGCAGCCATCGAGAATGCGATGGATGTGCCCTATGCCTGCAAGGGAGGGGTCTGCTCGACTTGCCGGGCAAAGATCATCGAAGGCGAGGCCGAGATGGAAATCAACCATGCGCTGGAAGATTATGAAGTGCGTCAAGGCTACGTGCTGACATGCCAATGCTTCCCGCTGAGCGATCGTATCGTTGTTAGCTACGACCAGTAAGGAAGTAAGCCAAATGGCAGACAAGATTGCAATTGAGGAATATCTGGCCCGAGGGGGAATGCTCTCGTCCCCTGCAAACGTGCCGTCCCGTTATCGTGGTGAACTTCTCCGCGTGATGGCGAGTTTCGTCGACAGCGAATTGGCCGGTTCAGCCGGTTTTGCCGACAGCATCAACGATGCACCTGGCATTCAAGAGCGTATTTCTGCAGCACGCATTATTCTGGAGAAAGCGGATCATGCTTCCCGTGTGCTGAACGTTATGGAAACGTTCGGGGCGGATGCGGAGCGCTACGCTGTAAACCATCCATGGTCGGCCCGCGTCGCGCGTGACACAGATCTGGGACGGGCCCGCCAGGCGGTCGATATGCGTCTTTCGGTATTTCACTACCCGCTAGATGGTTGGGTGGACGCGGTCGTCATGAACGTGTTGATGGGCAGGGCGAGCGTCATACAAATCGAGGAACTCGCCCGCGTGTCCTATCAGCCGCTTGCCGATGTGTTCCGTGCCATCCTGCCTCGTGAGCGCAGACATGCGGAACTTGGTCTGGCCGGACTCGTGCAGATTGTTGACAGGCCAGAGGCTTTGGCGCGCGCGCGAGGCTCAGTTCAATACTGGTATCCTCGCGTTGCAGCGAGTTTCGGACAGTCGAGTTCCAAGCGCTTTGAAACCTTGGCGCGCTTTCGGATCCGTCACACACCAAACGAGACCCTTCTGTCAAACTGGCGAGATGAGGTCGATGGACAGCTTTCTGCGCTCCGCCTGAATTGAAAGGAAATACCATGAACGTCTTGGCAAAACAGCCACGCCGGCTCGAAAGCTATGTGGGTGGACAATGGGTCGTCGGTGCACGCGAAGGTGTACCCTTGCTCGATGCGTCAACCGGGGTGCCGATCGCGTTTATCGATTCCAGTGGCATCGACTTCAAATCCGTTTTGGCCTACGGGCGTGACAAGGGTGGGTCTGCATTGCGCCGTCTTTCCTTTCATGAGCGCGCCGCCATGCTTAAAGCAATTGGTCAGGCGCTGATGGAGGGCAAGGAAGAATTTTATGCGCTCTCAACGGCCACCGGTGCGACACGCGCGGACAGCTGGGTCGATATCGAAGGCGGTATCGGTACGCTTTTGTCCTACGCGTCCAAGGGGCGGCGTGAGCTGCCCAATACCCGTGTTCTCCTCGACGGCGCCCTAGAAGCTCTCTCTAAGGACAACACATTCTCCGCGCAGCACATTTTGAGCCCACTCCATGGTGTGGCTGTTCATATCAATGCGTTTAACTTCCCTTGCTGGGGCATGTTGGAAAAGCTGGCGCCGACGCTGCTTGCAGGGGTTCCTGCAATTGTGAAACCTGCCAGCCAGACGGCCTACCTGACGGAATTGATGGTACGGCGGATCATCGAAACAGGTCTGCTTCCCGGAGGCGCCTTGCAGCTCGTCTGCGGATCGGTTGGCGATCTTCTGGATCACGTCGAGGGGCAGGATGCCGTCACCTTTACCGGATCGGCGTCCACCGGGCAAAGGCTCAAGACGCACAAGGCTATCGTTGAAAATTCGGTTCGCTTTACGATGGAAGCGGACAGCCTCAACGCGGCGATTCTGGGCCTCGATGCAGCGCCCGGAACCGAGGAATTTGACCTCTTCGTCAGGGAAGTCGCACGGGAAATGACGGTCAAGGCTGGCCAGAAATGTACGGCTATCCGTCGCGTCATTGCGCCGAGATCCTACAGTGAAGCGCTTATCGGCAGCCTTCGTGACAGGTTGGCCAAGACAACTGTGGGCAACCCTGCGGATGAGACAGTGCGCATGGGGCCACTTGCAAGCCTTGATCAACGCGAAGAAGTGCGCTCACGAATTCGCGATCTTTCTGCTGATGCCAAGATTGTTGCGGGCGATCCAGACAATCCAACCGCCTTGTCCGGCGATCCGCAAGCCGGTGCGTTCCTGAACCCGGTCCTGCTGTATTGCGACAAGCCGGGATCTGCCTCATCCATCCATGATGTTGAAGCGTTCGGACCAGTCAGCACCATAATGCCCTATGACACGGCAGAAGAGGCGGTTGATCTGGCACGTCGTGGCAAGGGAAGCCTGGTTGCTTCCGTCTTCACCAACGATCCCGGTTTTGTTGAAGAGGTTGTTGTGGGTATCGCGCCGTTCCATGGCCGCGTAATGATCGGCAATCGGGTGAGCGCGAAAAGCTCAACCGGTCATGGTTCGCCGCTGCCAGTGCTGGTTCATGGCGGACCGGGCCGCGCTGGCGGCGGCGAGGAACTGGGCGGTATGCGTGGTGTGAAGCACTACATGCAGCGGACCGCCGTCCAGGGCGCTCCGACCATGTTAAGTGCGACTACTGGCCGCTGGTCGCCGGGCTCAGATGTCAGAACTGATGGTGAACATCCGTTCCGCAAGTCTCTTGCCGAGCTTATGGTCGGCGATCAGCTGATCACGGCAAGCCGCGCAGTAACGCTGGACGATATCGAGCATTTCGCAAACTTTACCGGCGATACCTTCTACGCCCATATGGATGAGGAGGCTGCAAAGGCCAACCCGTTCTTCGATGGTCGCGTGGCGCACGGATATCTGATAGTTTCCTTCGCGGCAGGTCTATTTGTGGATCCTGCGCCGGGTCCGGTTCTTGCCAATTACGGTGTCGACAACCTGCGTTTCCTGACGCCGGTTAATCCGGGCGATACGCTTCAGGTCCGGCTTACTTGCAAGGAAATCAACCCTCGCGGGAATGCGGAACACGGCGAAGTGCGCTGGGATTGCCGCATTTCAAACCAGAACGGCGCAACTGTTGCACAGTATGACGTGCTGACAATGGTCGCCAAGACAAGGAACTGACGTTTGCCTCACGTCTATGCCTATGACGGCATTGTGCCAGTGATTGATCCGTCCGCATTTGCGCATCCAGCGGCTGTGCTAATTGGTGACGTCATTGTTGGACCGGCATGTTACATAGGGCCCGGAGCCATTTTGCGTGGTGACTTCGGGCGGATCGTGTTGGAAGAAGGCTCCAACGTTCAAGAGACCTGCGTCGTTCATAGCTTCCCAAACCTAGAAGTCGTGATCGGTGAAGCCGGACATATCGGTCATGGCGCCATACTGCACGGATGCCGCATCGGACGTAACGCAATGATCGGAATGAATGCTGTCGTCATGGACGAGGCTGTGATTGGCGAGAATGCTATCGTCGCGGCGCTGAGTTTCGTCAAAGCTGGCGAGAAGGTGCCACCCGGCACGCTTTTCGCCGGCGTTCCGGGCCGGCTCGTACGGCAGTTGACAGATGAAGAAATCGATTGGAAGCGGCGTGGGACCTCTATTTACCAGCGTTTGGCGCTTGAGGCCGAGCTGAAAATGGAGGCAGTCGCCCCACTGGCAGCGCCCGAAGCCGGGCGCCGGCGGATTGTAGCCCCGGGTTATGACCCACTCATTCTCGATAGGCTGAAGGCAAGTGATTTCTGAAGGTGCAGATACAAGTTCCAAGCCTTATCGGACAGCCTTCACGCCCTCAAGGATGAGAGTCGTGGCAATCTCGGCGTATTCATCGCGGGTGATGGGTCCGTTTGGCCGAAACCACATGTAGACCCAGTTCATCATACCGAAGAGGGACATGGTCACTGGCATCAGCAGCGGACGCCCGTTATTGAGATCAGGATTGATTTCCTGGATCACACCTGAG
Organism: Hyphomicrobiales bacterium; assembly: GCA_900470155.1. GTDB lineage: Bacteria > Pseudomonadota > Alphaproteobacteria > Rhizobiales > Rhizobiaceae > Allorhizobium. The sequence continues at coordinate 12,648 of UBZT01000021.1, read as the reverse complement.
AACCGGCGAACGATCCTGCGTTCAATCTCTTGCAATTCCGCGAGTTGTTCCGATGAGAGTGCGCTGGTGCCGTTTAGCTGCACTTTATGCTCATTGTCGCGCCCCTCGTAATTTTTTAGAACGGCCTTCACCAATAGGTGTAGGCGCACGGTTGCTGGAAGTTCTGGGCAGTCTGCCGCTTCGATCGCGTTATCGAGTTCGGTCAGATGTGTACGGACGATGTCAAAGATCAGGGCATCTTTGCTCGGATAGTAATGATAAAGTAGCGCCTTCGACACTTGGCTGTGAGAAGCGATCAGCGCCATCGACGCTTTCTCCATCCCCATCTCGGCAAAGACGGCGGCCGCGCTTGAGAGAATGCCACGCTGCTTTTCCTGGAAATCCGATGCGCGTGTGCGGGCCATAGTCTTAATCCTTAAAAGCAGTTCTCAATAAATGCAGGGGCGGTGGCGATATGCCTTCCGCCCCGGCCGGGATCAAGTCTGGAGTGACGTTCTATAGCAAGTCATGCCTTAGGACGGTTATCCACGACGCGTTTGGCCTTTCCTTCCGACCGAACAACGCCGCCCGGATCGTAGATCTGAATCCTTGTCGAAACTCCCACGACGCTCTTGATATGATGAGCCAGTTCCTTTGCGGAATTAGCCCGAGCGGTCTCGTTGGATGCATCCGGCGTGCATTCGACGTGGACCGTCATGTTGTCCATGCGTCCGGCTCGCGTCAACTCTATCTGAAAGTGCGGTGCAAGCCCCGAACACTTCAGGAGTTGCTCTTCGATCTGAGTCGGAAAGACGTTGACCCCGCGCAGGATGATCATGTCGTCTGACCGGCCGGTGATCTTCTCGATGCGCCGCATAGACCTTGCCGTACCAGGCAACAACCGCGTGAGGTCACGAGTGCGGTATCGAATAATCGGGAGTCCTTCCTTGGTCAGTGTTGTGAAAACCAGTTCCCCCATTTCTCCATCCGGCAGAACTTTTCCGGTGTCGGGATCGATGATCTCAGGAAAGAAATGGTCCTCCCAGATATGCAGGCCGTCCTTCGTCTCAACGCATTCGTTGGCGACGCCAGGTCCCATGACTTCCGACAAACCATAGATATCCACTGCGTGCATGTCGAAGGCTTGTTCGATCTCTTCGCGCATTGCGTTCGTCCATGGTTCGGCCCCGAAAATACCGACAGCAAGCGAACTTTCGCGTGGGTCGACACCTTGCCTCCGGTACTCGTCGAGGATGGAGAGCATGTAGGACGGCGTGACCATGATGATGCGTGGCTTGAAGTCCTGCATCAGTGTGACTTGGCGCTCGGTCATTCCGCCCGAGATTGGCACTACCGTGCACCCCAGCCTTTCGGCACCATAATGAGCGCCCAGACCGCCAGTAAATAAACCGTAACCGTAAGCGACATGCACAATGTCGCCAGCGCGGCCACCGGATGCGCGGATAGAGCGTGCGACCACGGTTGCCCAGGTTTCAATGTCGTTCTTCGTGTAGCCAACCACCGTTGGCTTACCCGTTGTGCCTGAGGATGCGTGAACGCGTACAAGCTTCTCTCGTGGTACTGCGAACATGCCAAAGGGATAGGTGTCTCTCAGATCCTTCTTCGTCGTGAAAGGAAACTTAGCGAGGTCTGTAAGTGTCCCTAGATCCGAAGGGTGAACGCCCGCCTCATCGAAACGCTGACGGTAGAAAGCCGAATTCTCGTATGCGTGGCTTAGCGACCATTTCATGCGCTGCAGCTGCAGCGCAGAAATTTCGTCTCTTGAAGCCATCTCGATGGCTTCGAGATCTCCGGGCTTCGGTGACAAATCTTCCATGAACTTCTCCTCCAAGAAAACGTGGTGGTCTGCCCTCACTCCGGCAGATGCGTGCCTTTGACGGTTCGCGAATGGCCGCGGAATTCCGCAATTGTCTCGCCGTTTTGATTGATGATGTGAATATCGTAGATCCCGCTTCGCCCGCGCCGCACTACTTCGCGAGCAGCGGCGCTCAGCTTGTCACCTTTGAAAGCGGGGGCGAGGAAGGAGACCGAACAATGCTGCGCCACAGCACGCTGATTATACGTGTTACAGGCGAAGGCAAATGCAGAATCGGCCAATGTAAAGATGTAGCCGCCGTGGCAGGTACCGTGCCCGTTCGTCATATCGTCCGTGATGCTCATCGCAATGACGGCCACGCCCGGCGAAATCGCTAACAGCTCCATGCCGAGATGACGCGTAGCGTTGTCGTCTGCCCACATGGTCTTGGCACATGCCTCTGCCAAGTCTTGAGCTGACAGAGCTGCGGCACTCATTTGCCTTTGAACTCCGGCTTGCGCTTCGTAAGGAACGCTGACACCCCCTCTGCATAGTCGGCGCTACGACCCGCCAGGCGCTGTAGATCGCGCTCAAGGTCCAGTTGCGCATCGAGTGAGTTGGTCGCCGCTGCCTGAATGGCGCGCTTTGTCATGCCGAGGCCGAGTGTCGGGCCAGCGGCAAGAGTGGTCGCTAGCGCGCGCGCTTCCCCAATCAGGTTCTCATCATCCACTGCTCGCCAAATGAGGCCCCAGTCTGCGGCCTTCTCGGCTGCAAGCGGTTCAGCGGTAAGCGCCAGTGCCTTCGCTCGCGCTTCGCCGATAAGACGTGGAAGGCTCCATGTGCCACCTGAATCTGGGACTAGGCCGATCTTGGCAAAGGCCTGGATGAAACGGGCCGAGCGCGCCGCAAGAGTGATGTCGCAAGCGAAAGCTATGTTAGCGCCTGCGCCTGCCGCTACGCCGTTAACGGCGCAAATGACCGGCTTTTCGAGGCTTCGAATAAGGCGCAGTAGAGGATTGTAGTACGTCTCGATCGTGTGACCAAGGTCCGGCACCCCCTTGCTCGGATCTCTATCGCCGAGATCCTGGCCGGCACAAAAAGCCCGCCCTGCACCGGTAAGCAAGACGGCGCGGATGCCGTCTTCGCGTTGGGCGCGTTCGAAACCGGCACGGAGCGCTAGGTGCATCTCTTCGTTAAAAGCATTTAGCTTGTCGGGACGGTTCAGCGTCAAAGACAGCACGCCTTCGGCTTCTGTTGCAAGAACTGTGCTGGATGCCTGCATGCTTACCTCCCCAATGCCCTTCATCTATCCTCAGAAAAATGTCTTGCATAAACCGGCCGGTCGGTCAATTATATTTTCATGACGTGGAGGAGCGCATAGACATGACACGACTGTTTGATCGTCATCAAGGCACACTAGATCGTGCCATGAATGCTTTGACGGAACGCGATTTCTGGTCGCCCTATCCGGAGGTGCCGAGCGGCAAGATTTATGGTGAGACAGCCAAGGCTGATGGGCTGGCCGCATTCAACGCTCGGATATCCACGCCATTCATTCTTAAAGGACATCCGCTCGAATATACCGTCGGGAACGAGGTGTCGCCGTATGGTCAAGCGCTGCTTGTGAACTACCCGGCTGCTTCCGCTGCCACATTGGTTTCGGCTTCAGCGGAAACTGGAGGTTCATGGGCTGCAGCAACGCCGCAGGCGAGGGTTGGCATCTGTATCGAGATCCTGGCTCGGCTGAATGTCAGAAGCTTCGAGATGGCGAACGCCGTCATGCACACCACCGGCCAGCCATTTGCCATGGCGTTTCAGGCCGGTGGGCCGCATGCGCAGGATCGGGGACTCGAGGCTGTCGCCCAGGCTTATGCCGAAATGACGCGCACGCCATCCAGCGTCGTCTGGCGGAAGCCACAAGGAAACAGCGCAATAGTCATTGAGAAGCATTGGCGCGTCATGCCCCGGGGCGTCTCAGTGGTCATCGGCTGTAATACGTTCCCCACGTGGAACAGCTACCCAGGTTTGTTCGCCAGTCTGGCGACGGGAAACAGCGTCATCGTCAAACCTCATCCGAAGGCCATTCTACCGCTGGCGATCACCGTAGAGGTTGCCCGCACTGTGCTTGTGGAGGAGGGTTTTCCGGCTGACTTGGTGCTTCTGGCTGCAGATGAGCCTGGCCGGGAAATCACGCAAGATCTCGTGCGCCATCCATCGGTGGCCATCATCGATTATACAGGGTCGAGTCAGTTCGGAGGTTGGGTCCGCGCCAATGCTGGCGCCGCCCAAGTTTACACGGAAGAGGCCGGCGTAAACTCCATCGTTGTCGGTGCGACGGACGACTTTGCTGGGATGTGCGCCAACATTGCATTTTCCCTTAGTCTTTATTCCGGCCAGATGTGTACTGCCCCGCAAAACATCTTTGTGCCGCGTGGCGGGATCCGCACCGATGAAGGTCAGAAACCCTTCCATGACGTTGCAGCAGGCCTTGTTGCGGCTATCGACAGGCTGTTGTCTGACCCGGATCGCGCTGCCGGAATATGTGGCGCAATCGCCAACCCGGCAACGCTTGAGCGGATTTCCGCGGCCCGCAACATGGGGACCGTGCTGCGCGAGTCCATTCCAATTGACGGTGCGCCCGACGCACGAACCGCGACGCCACTGCTTGTTGCCGTCGATGCAGCAGAAAGTGATGCTCATGAGCGCGAACAGTTCGGCCCCATCGCCTTCGTCATAGCGGTCGACACGGTCGAGGACGGTATCGAGCGCGCAGCCCGCATCGCGGAACAGGCCGGTGCGATCACCGCCGCGCTATACGCGCAGGAGGATTCCTTGATCGAGGCCGCCGCCGACCGCTTCGCGCGTGCCGGCGTCAACCTCTCCGTCAATTTGACGGGCGGCATCTATGTCAACCAGAGCGCGGCTTTCAGCGATTTTCACGTCACCGGTCTCAACCCCGCCGGCAATGCCAGCCTGACGGATGCGGCCTTTGTGGCCAACCGGTTCCGAACTGTGATGTGGCGCCGCCCGGCGGCGTGAGGAGAGACGACCAATCGACAACGGCTTCCTGGGAGGAGAAACCAAGATGAAACTGACACTGACCACCACCGCACTGGCGCTGATTCTCGGCCTTGCCGGCCCGGCGCTCGCCGACATCAAGATCGGCGCCTCCGTGTCCGAAACCGGCCCGGCCTCGTTCCTCGGCGACCCCGAGGCCAAGACGCTGAAGATGCTGGTTGAGGAGATCAACGCCGCCGGCGGCGTGAATGGCGAGCCGCTGCAGCTCATTCTCTATGACGATGGTGGCGATCCCAACAAGGCGCGCACCTTCGCCACCCGGCTGGTGGAAGACGACGAGGTCGTGGCTGTCATCGGCGGCACGACCACAGGCACCTCCATGGCGATGATCCCGGTCTTCGAGGATGGCGAAGTACCCTTCATTTCGCTGGCCGGCGCCATCGAGATCATCGATCCCGTCAAGCCGTATACGTTCAAGACGCCGCACACCGACCGCATGGCTTGCGCTAAGATCTTCGAGGACATGAAGAAGCGCCAGATCCAGAAGATCGGCATGATCTCCGGCTCCGACGGTTTCGGCGCCTCCATGCGCAAGCAGTGCCTGGCGATCATCGGCGATTACGGCATCGAGGTGCTCGCCGACGAGACCTATGGTCCGAGCGATGCCGACATGACGCCGCAGCTGACCAATATCAAGGCCAAGCCCGGCCTTCAGGCGGTGCTCAACCCCGGTTTCGGCCAGGGCCCGGCGATCGTCACGCGCAATTATGCGCAGCTTGCCGTCGACCTGCCGCTTTACCAGTCGCACGGGGTCGCCTCGGACGGTTTCATCACGCTGGCCGGCCCGGAAGCGGCCGAAGGCGTGCACCTGCCGGGCACCGCACTTCTGGTCGCCGACCTGCTGCCGGAGAGCGATCCGCAGCGCGCCGTGGTGGTCGCCTACAAGACGTCCTACGAAAAGGCCACCGGAAAGCCGGTCTCGACCTTCGGCGGCTATGCGCATGATGCGCTGCACATCCTCGTCGATGCGCTGAAGCGAGCTGGCAACAGCGATCCCTCCGCCATTCGCGATGCGATCGAAGGCACAAACGGGCTCGTCGGCACGACGGGCACCGTCACCATGACGCCGACCGACCATCTCGGTCTCGATCTCTCGGCCTTCCGCATGCTCGCCATCGAAAAGGGCGGCTGGAAGATCGTCGAGTAATGCGTGTCCGCCGGCGCGCGTCCGAAAGGCGCCGCCGGCCAAACCCCACAGCGCTGCCGGCTAAAAGCCCGGCGCGACGCGGAGGCCTTCATGCCGGAACTGCTGCAATTTCTATTGTCGGGGGTCACCGTCGGCGCCGTCTATGCGCTCGTCGCTCTCGGCTTCACCATCATCTACAACGCCTCCGACGTGGTGAATTTTGCGCAAGGCGAATTCGTCATGCTGGGCGGCATGATCACCTTTTTCGCCCATTCCGCCGGCATTCCCCTGCCGGTCGCAGCCCTCATCGCGATTGTCGCGACCGCCGCCGTCGGCGTGGCGCTCAACACGCTGGCCATCGGGCCGGCACGCCGGGCGCCCGTCGTCTCGCTGATCATCATCACGATCGGCGCGTCCATCTTCATCCGCGGCACGACGCAGCTGGTGTTCGACAAGCAGCTGCATCGCTTTCCCGCTTTCTCGGGCGACCAGCCGATCCTGATCGGCACGGCGACCATCCTGCCGCAGAGCCTCTGGGTCATCGCCGGGGCGCTCGCCATCTTCCTCTGCCTGTGGATCTTCTTCACGCGCACTCTGCTCGGCCGCGCCGTGCTGGCAACCGCCAACAATGCCATGGCCGCGCAGCTGGTCGGCATCAACACTCGTTTCGTCATGACGCTCTCATTCGCCATGTCGGCGGCCATCGGTGCGCTGGCGGGCGTGCTCGTCACGCCGATCACGCTCACCGGCTATGATGTCGGCCTCGCCTTCGCGCTGAAGGGCTTTGCCGCGGCCATGCTCGGCGGCATGGGCAATCCGGTCGGCGCACTGGTCGGCGGTCTCGTGCTCGGCATCCTCGAAGCCATGACGGCCGGCTATATCAGCTCGCAATACAAGGATGCGGCCGCGTTCGTCGTCATCCTTGCCGTTCTCTTCGCCATGCCGCAGGGTTTCTTCGGCCGCAAGTCGCTGGATCGGGTGTGACCATGCGGCTCTCCGGTGCATCCCTCTCCATGCTCGTGCTGGCAGCGCTCATGCTGCTGGCGCCGGTCTTCTTTCCCTCGACCTTCTACTACCGCGTCGGCGCGGTGATCTTCGTCAACGGCCTCGCGGTCACAGGTCTCGTCATCCTCATCGGCCATGCCGGCCAGATCAGCCTCGGCCATGCCGGCTTTACCGGGATCGGCGCCTATGCTTGCGCGCTAGCGCCGGTCCATCTCGGTCTGCATCCGGCCCTCTCGGCGCTGCTTGGCGCCGTGCTCTCCGCGCTGATCGCCTATCTCGTCGGGCGGCCGATCCTCCGGCTCAAGGGTTACTATCTCGCCGTCGCAACGCTCGGCTTCGGCATTCTGGTCTCGATGGTACTCTCCAACGAAACTGGCCTCACCGGCGGCCCGGATGGTATGGCCGTGCCGGAACTCGGCCTGCGCGCCCTGTTGAAGGCGATCGGCATCGACTTGTCGAATGCCGTCTTCTGGTACGCCTTCTCCGGTCTCGTCCTTCTGCTCGGCGCCTGGCTGGCGCTCAACCTCTACAACAGCCCCACTGGCCGGGCCCTGCGCGCCGTCCATGGTTCGGAAATCGCGGCCCGCACCGTCGGCATCGACGTTGCCCGATACAAGCTCGTCGCCTTCGTGATCTCCGCCGTCTATGCCTCCGTGGCGGGATCGCTGCTGGCGCTGCAGAACAAGTTCGTCACGCCTGACATTGCCGGCTTCATGCATTCGGTGGAAATGGTGACGATGACCGTGCTGGGCGGCGCCGGCTCGGTCATCGGCGCCATCTTCGGCGCGGCCATCCTGACCATGCTGCCGCAGGTTCTGACGGTGTTTCAGGAGTATGAGCAGCTGATGCTCGGCCTGATCATGATGCTGGTGATGATCTTCCTGCCGGAGGGGCTGCTGCCCTCTGCGGCACGGCGCATCCGGGGGAGGGGCCCATGAGCCTGTTGCAGATCGAGGGGCTGGGCATTGATTTTGGCGGGCTGCGCGCCGTCCACGATGTCAGCTTCAGCCTGAAGCCGGGCGAGGTCGTCTCCATCATCGGCCCGAACGGCGCCGGCAAGACGACTTTGTTCAACATGATCTCTGGCGCCTACCTGCCCGGGCGCGGCCGCGTGATGCTGGATGGCGAGGACGTGACGCGTATGCCGCCGCATCGGCTCGCGCAACGCGGTCTTTCGCGCACCTTCCAGAACCTGCAGATCTTCCAGAACATGACCGTCTTGGAGAACGCCATGGTGGGCCATCATCTCTCCGAACGCGGCTCGGTTCTTGCCGATCTGCTGGCGCTGCCCGCCACGCGGCGGCGCAGCCGGATAGCAGCCGAAAATGCGCGTCGCCTGCTCGATCGTGTGGGCCTCGGTCGCGCCGCCGAACAGGAGGCGGGAGCGCTGTCCTACGGCGCGCTGAAGCGACTGGAAATTGCGCGGGCCTTAGCGCTCAATCCGCGCGTCCTGCTTTTGGACGAGCCGGCGGCTGGCTGCAATGCGGTGGAGACGGAAGAGATCGACCATCTCATCGCCGCTGTCGCATCGGAAGGAGTGGCAATCCTTCTGGTTGAGCATGACATGAAGATGGTCATGCGCATTTCCAACCATATCGTCGTTCTCGACCATGGCGAAAAGATTGCCGAAGGCGAGCCGGCGGCGGTGGCCCGCAATGCCCGCGTCATCGAAGCCTATCTTGGCGCCCAGGCAGCGGAGGCCATCCATGCTGACAGTTGAGGGATTGCGCTCGCGCTACGGCCGTATCGAGGTGCTGCACGGCCTCGATCTCGAGGTGGCCTCCGGCGAGATCGTCACGGTGGTCGGCGCCAATGGTGCCGGCAAGACAACGCTTCTGAAATGCCTATCGGGCATTCAGCCGGTCACGGCCGGCTCCATCGTCTTCCGTGGCGAGGCACTGACGACCGTGCCCGCCCACGCCCGTCTCCAGCGCGGCATCGCGCAGTCGCCGGAAGGACGGCAGATCTTCACCAATCTCTCGGTGGAGGACAATCTGCGACTCGGCGCCTATCTCTTCCGCGATCAGCTGGTGGAGCGCGACATGCAGGATGCCTTCGCGATGTTTCCGATCCTGAAGCAGAAGCGAAACCTTGCGGCCGGTGGCCTCTCCGGCGGCCAGCAGCAGATGCTGGCCATTGCCCGCGCGCTCATGGGCCGTCCATCCTGCCTGCTTCTCGATGAGCCCAGCATGGGGCTGGCGCCGCTGCTCGTCACCCAGATCTTCGAGGTCGTCAAAGGCCTGAAAAGCCTCGGCGTCACCGTGCTGCTGGTCGAACAGAACGCCTTCGGCGCGCTCTCCATCGCCGACCGGGGTTATGTCATGGAGACGGGGCGGATCACCATGGCCGGACCCGCCGCCGAACTGATTGCCGACGAGCGCATCCGCGCCGCCTATTTGGGACTTTGAACAGCATGACCATCACCATCACCCGTCAGGCCTCCATCGCCGTCGTCACCATCGATCATCCCCCCGTCAACGCACTCGCGCGCGCCGTACGCCAGGGCCTGGTCGATGCAGTTGCCACACTCGATGCCGAGCCCGGTATCGAGGCCGTCCTGCTCACCTGTGCCGGGCGCACCTTCATTGCCGGGGCCGATGTCAGCGAGTTCGACAAGCCGCCGGAAGTTCCGCATCTGCCCGATGTCGTGGCGGCCATCGAGTCGGCGGCCAAGCCCTGGATCGCGGCCATTCACGGCAGCGCGCTGGGCGGCGGGCTGGAAATCGCGCTCGGCTGCGCCTGGCGCCTTGCCGTCACGGACGCGTCGCTCGGCCTGCCGGAAGTCAGGCTCGGCCTCATTCCCGGCGCCGGCGGCACGGTGCGCCTACCGCGTCTGGTCGGCGTTGAGGCGGCGATCGACATGATCACGACGGGCAAGCCCGTGAAGGCGCCGAAAGCGCTCGCCATCGACCTCATCGACCGACTGATTGACGGTGATCTTCTGGTAGGGGCAATGGCCTTCGCGCAGGAGACGGCCGGTCAGCCCAGGCCCGTTCCGCTGTTCCGCCGCCCCGCCCCGGAGACCGCGCCGGACGCCTGGGAAAAGGCCGCGATCCAGGTGAGCGTAAAAGCAAAGGGGGAGGCCGCGCCGCTGCGCGCACTCGCCTCGCTGCGGACCGCCTGCATGCGCGATTTTGCATCGGCCATGGCTTTCGAGCGCGAGACATTCCTGTCGCTGCGCGCCTCCAGCGAGGCGGCGGCGTTGCGGCATGTGTTCTTTGCCGAGCGTGCCGCGCCCCGGCCGCCGGAACTGGCGGGCGTGACGGCACGGGCGCTGTCCACCGCAGCCGTCATCGGCGGCGGCACCATGGGCGCCGGCATTGCCGCTGCCCTGCGCGATGCCGGCCTGCCGGTGGTGCTGATCGAGCGGGACAGAGAGGCGGCCGACCGCGGCCTTGCCAATCTGCGCGGCATTTATGACGGCGCGGTCAAGCGCGGGCGGATGTCACCGGCCGAGGCCGAGGCGCGCCTTGCCGCCGTTACCGCGAGCGACGACTACGCCATACTGGCCGAAACGGACCTTGTCGTCGAGGCGGTGTTCGAGGATCTCGCGGTCAAGCGCGCCGTCTTCGAGAAGCTGTCCGCCGTCTGCCGGCCGGATGCTGTGCTCGCCACCAACACCTCCTATCTCGATCCCGCCGAGATCGCCTCCGGCATCGGTAATCCGGAGCGCTTCCTCGGGCTGCATTTCTTCAGCCCGGCCCATGTGATGAAGCTTCTCGAAATCGTGCCGACCACCAACACGGCCGGGGATGTGCTGGCGACGGGATTTGCGCTCGCCCGCCTGCTCGGCAAGATCCCGGTTCGCGCTGGCATCTGCGACGGCTTCATCGGCAACCGCATCCTGAAGGTGACGCGCGCCCAGGCCGAGCGCCTGCTGCTCGCCGGTGCAACACCTGCGGAGGTGGATGCCGCCATGCGCGCCTTCGGCCTGCCCATGGGGCCTTTCGAGGCACAGGATCTCGGCGGCCTCGACATTGCCGCCTTCCAACGCAAGGCCGCCCGCGCCCGTGGCGAAACGCCCTTTGCCCCCGTCGCCGAACGCCTCTGCGCCGCCGGCCGCCTCGGCCAGAAGACGCAAGGCGGCTGGTACGACTACACGCCCGGCAACCGCACGCCCCAGCCGTCCGAAGCGGTGGCCGCCATCATCACCGAGCAGGCGGGGGACAGCCCGCATCTCAGTCTCGATGCCGAGCGGCTGGCGGATGCGATCGTGCTGCCCATGGTCAACGAAGCCTGCCGTATTTTGGAAGAGGGTGTGGCTCTGCGCCCCGCGGACATCGATCTCGTCAAAATCCACGGCTATGGCTTTCCGCGCTGGCGCGGCGGCCCGATGCGCTACGCCGAGTCTCGCGGTCTTGTCGATATTGTAAAGGCGCTGACGACGCTGGCGGCGGATGGCCTGGCTGACCCGCCCTGTACAGGGCTTCAAAGGGCGGTCGTAGCAGGCAACTTCTCCTGCCTGACAACGCACGCTTGATAGCGAAAGCAAAATCCTATGTTCGGATCCCGCGAAGGTTCGTGAATTAGTATAGAGGAAGCGCAAATTGGAACTGCCTGAACGCGAAAGTATGGAATTCGACGTCGTGATCGTGGGCGCAGGCCCCGCGGGTCTGTCGGCGGCAATCCGGCTGAAACAGGTCAATCCGGATCTGACCGTCGTGGTGCTTGAGAAGGGCCCGGAAGTCGGCGCGCATATCCTGTCCGGTGCCGTGGTCGATCCAGTCGGTGTTGACCGGCTGATCCCCGGCTGGCGCGAAGAGGCCGATCATCCCTTCAAGACGCCCGTTACCGACGACCAGTTCCTCTTCCTCGGACCCGCCGGCTCGGTCCGCCTGCCCAACATGCTGATGCCGCCGCTGATGAACAATCACGGCAACTACATCGTCTCGCTCGGCAATGTCTGTCGTTGGCTGGGCGCCCATGCAGAAGCGCTCGGCGTCGAAATCTATCCGGGCTTTGCAGCATCCGAAGTGCTCTACAACGATGAGGGCGCCGTCATCGGTGTGGCGACCGGCGATATGGGCATCGAGAAGAACGGTGAGCCGGGTCCGGCCTATACGCGCGGTATGGAACTGCTCGGCAAATATGTGTTGATCGGCGAAGGTGTGCGCGGCTCGCTCGCCAAGCAGCTGATCGCCAAGTTCGACCTCTCCGGTGAAAGCGATGTGCAGAAGTATGGCATCGGCCTGAAGGAACTCTGGCAGGTCAAGCCCGAGCACCACAAGCCGGGTCTGGTCCAGCACTCCTTCGGCTGGCCGCTCGGCATGAAGACCGGTGGCGGCTCCTTCCTCTACCACCTCGAAGACAACATGGTCGCCGTCGGCTTCGTCGTGCACCTGAACTACAAGAACCCCTATCTCTACCCCTTCGAGGAATTCCAGCGTTTCAAGACGCATCCGGCGATTGCCAAGACCTTCGAGGGGGCTAAGCGCCTGTCCTACGGCGCCCGCGCGATTACCGAAGGCGGATACCAGTCGGTGCCAAAACTCTCCTTCCCGGGCGGCGCGCTGATCGGCTGTTCCGCCGGTCTCGTCAACGTGCCCCGTATCAAGGGCAGCCATAATGCCGTGCTGTCGGGCATGCTGGCCGCGGAAAAGATTGCAGCGGCGATCGCTGCTGGCCGCGCCAATGACGAGCCGAT
>UBZT01000022.1:7379-28379 GCA_900470155.1 Hyphomicrobiales bacterium | reverse complement strand
TGTCCTGCCGCTTCATTCCGCCACCTCCGCCACCTGTCCGGGCGCCGGCTCCGCCACCTTGGCGCGCCGCTTCGGCACGCCGACGCGCAGGCGCCGGTCCGACAGCGACACGATACCGCCGGCCATCATCACCACGGTGCCGAGCCAGATGCACAGGATCCACGGCTTCCACCAGATGCGCACGACCAGGCCGCCATCGGCCATCGGATCGCCGAGCGAGACGTAAAGCTGGCTGAGGCCGAAGGTGACGATGCCGGCTTCGGTGGTCGGCATGCGCCGCGCGGTATAAAGCCGCTTGGAGGACCAGACATCGGCAACCGCGACGCCCCCCTTGCGGATGGTGAAATGGCCGCGGTCCTCGGTATAGTTCGGCCCCTGGCCAGCCCGCATGCCGTCGAAGGTCAGCACGAAGCCGCCGGCCTCGGCGGTCATGCCCGGCTTCATCTCGACCACGGTTTCCGTCTCGAAGGTCGTGACCGCAACGATGCCAAGCACGGTGATGCCCATCCCCATATGGGCAAGCGCGGTGCCGAAGGCCGAGCGCGGCAGGCCCTTCAACCGGTTCCAGGCGACGGATGCCGTCTGCTTGCCGAAACCGGCGCGATACCAGAGATCGGCGAAAGCGCCGAAGATCATGAAGAAGGCCATGGCGAGACCGACAACGGCCAGAACCGGGCCGCCGTTTTCGGCATAAAACAGAACGAGCCCCGCCACCAGCGCCAGTCCGGCTGCAAAATAAAGCCGCTGCAGGGCCGCCAGCAGGTCGCCGCGCTTCCAGGCGAGCATCGGCCCGAAGGGAACCGCCAGCAGCAGTGGCGACATCAGGAAGCCGAAGGTCAGGTTGAAGAAGGGCGGACCGACCGAGATCTTCTCGTTGGTCAGCGTTTCCAGCAGCAGCGGGTAGAGCGTGCCGATCAAAACGGTCGCGGCCGAGACAGTCAGGATCAGGTTGTTGAGGACCAGTGCACCTTCGCGCGAAATCGGCTGGAACAGACCACCGGCCTTCAGCATCGGCGCGCGCAGGGCAAAGAGCGAGAGCGCGCCGCCGATGAAGATGATCAGGATGCAGAGGATGAAGATGCCGCGGGTCGGATCGGTGGCAAAGGCATGCACCGAGGTCAGGACGCCGGAGCGCACCAGGAAGGTGCCGAGCAACGACAGCGAGAAAGCGATGATCGCAAGCAATACCGTCCAGATCTTCAGCGCTTCACGCTTTTCCATCACCAGCGCCGAATGCAGCAGCGCCGTGCCGGCAAGCCAGGGCATGAAGGAGGCGTTTTCGACCGGATCCCAGAACCACCAGCCGCCCCAGCCGAGTTCGTAATAGGCCCAGTAGGAGCCCATCGAGATGCCGGCGGTCAGGAAGGTCCAGGCGGTCAGCGTCCAGGGCCTGACCCAGCGCGCCCAGGCAGCGTCGATGCGGCCGTCGATCAAGGCTGCCACGGCAAAGGAGAAACAGACGGAGAAGCCGACATAGCCGAGATAGAGCAGCGGCGGATGGATGGCGAGGCCGATATCCTGCAGCACCGGATTGAGGTCCTGGCCTTCGGCCGGCACCGGCGACAGGCGGATGAACGGGTTCGACGTCAGCAGGATGAACAGGGTGAAGGCCGTGGTGATCCAGGCCTGCACCGAAAGCACATTGGCCTTGAGGCGATCCGGCAGATTGGTGCCGAAAAAGGCGACCATGGCCGAAAACAGCGTCAGGATCAGCACCCAGAGCATCATCGAGCCCTCGTGATTGCCCCAGACGCCGGAGATCTTGTAGATCATCGGCTTCATCGAATGGGAGTTTTCGTAGACGTTCTGCACCGAGAAGTCGGAGACGACATAACCCCAGGTCAGCACGCCGAAGGAGAAGGCGACCAGGCAAAACAGCACATAGGTGCCAGTGGTCGCGACCGCCATCATCGCCGCGTCGCCGCGCCGTGCGCCGATTACCGGCAGCACGGAAATGACCAGACAGGTGGCCAGCGCCAGAACCAGTGCATAGTGGCCAAGCTCGATGATCATTGGGTCTTTTCCCCGCCCTGCCAGACGCCATCCTGCTTCAGACGGTCGGCGACTTCCTTCGGCATGTAGTTCTCGTCATGCTTGGCCAGCACGGTATCGGCGACAAAGACCTGGCTTCCGGCGGTGAACATGCCTTCGGTCACCACGCCCTGCCCCTCGCGGAACAGGTCGGGCAGGATACCGGTATAGGTGACCGGCACGGTGCCATTGCCGTCGGTCACGGAAAACTTCACCGTCGATCCCTCGCTGCGCACCACCGAACCCTCGGCGACAAGCCCGCCGAGACGAATGCGGGTATCGGGGCCGACGCCTTTGGTGGCGATGTCGGAGGGCATGTAGAAATAGGCGATCGACTGGCCGAAGGCGAACATCACCAGCAGCACCGCCGTCAGGATGAAGCCCATGCCGCCGGCGATCACGGCGAGACGCTTCTGCTTGCGGGTCATTGCACGATCTCCTCGACGGAAAGGCCGAGATCGCGGGCAGCTGCGATCAGTTGCTGGCCTTCAGCGCCCGAAGCCGGGAAGGTTTTCAGGCCCTCCTTCAGTGCTTCGACGGCGCGGTCCGGTTGTTTGAGCATGGCATGGGAGCGGACCAGCCGCATCCAGCCGTCGAAATTGTTCGGATCCTCTTTCAGCTTGGCGTCGAGACTGTCGACCATGCCGCGGATCATCTGGGACCGGTCGCCTTCGGACATGGCTTGAGCCGCCGCCACGTCCTCTGCCGTCGGTGCACCGAGCGGCTTGGCGCTACCCGCTTCCGCCACGGGCGCTATTGGCGCATCGGCGAGCGGCATGCCGGCGCTGTTGGCTTCGATATGCCGGTTGATCAACTCCATCCACGGCGCCGTCGGCGGCGATGCCTTGGCGATGTTCTGGAAAGCCACCAGAGCGTCGGCCTTGCGGCCGGCCTGTTCCAATGCCAGCGCGAGATAGTAGTCAGCGCGCGGATTGTCCGGCTGGAGCTTGACCGAAGCCTCGAAGGCCTGGCGTGCATCCTCGGTGACGATGCCGTCATTCACAGCCACCAGCGTTTCGGCCAATCCGTTCATGCGGTCGGCGCCCGGACCCAGCAAACGAATGGCGTTGCGATAGGCAAGCTCGGCATCGGCGAGGCGACCGACACGCACATAGACCGGTGCCAGTACATCCCAGCCCGCGCCGTCTTCGGGACTGGTCGCCAGATGGCGCTCGACCTTGGCGATCAGCAGCGTGACATCGTCGCCGGGGTTCTCGATGCGGGCCGCCAGCGGCGCTGACGGCGTATCCGGACTGCCGGTCAGCAGATAGACATAGAGCCCGACGGCGGGAAGACAGAGGAGGACGAAGGCCTGCGACAGCGTATAGGCAGTGCGCCTGGCCGGCGCAGCATTTGCCGCCGATGCGGCTGGCAGCGGCGTCTCATCCCCTGAGACCGCCAGCAGCCGGCGGCCGATCTCGGCGCGGGCATAGGCGGCATCCTCGGGCGAGATCAGCCCGCCGGCCTTGTCGCGCTCCAGTTCGCGCAGCTGGTCGCGGTAGACTGCGGCCTCGCCTTCGTCGTCGTGATGGGTACGACCCGCGGCACGCATCAACGGCCACAGGAGCGGGACGGCAACGGCAACCGTCATAAGGGCGGATAAGATCCAGAACAGCATAAGGCCCAATTACTTCAAGGCAGGTCGCATTCCAACAGACAAACGTCCAATGACACAAAGTTGAGGCGTTTGGCCGCAAGATCATCCAATAGAGGAGCGAATGCGGGCCGGCTTTGACCTATAGCAATGGAAATCGGCTCGACCTGCCATTGCGCATGCTTGCGCCTCAGGCAACTGAGCCCGGTCCCGGCATGCGGTCCGCTCACTTGCTGGGCGGGGCGCCGATCTCGCCGGACTGCGGGCCATGCGGATATTCCGGGCTGTGGGAATGCGTGGCCTTGTCCACAACAGCCGGCCCGACATAGCCGTCCGGACCGTAAAAGGCGAAATGAAGGCCCCAATAGGCCGACCCGTAGAGCACGAATGCCGCCGCCACTCCGAGCGGGATATGGCGGATCTTGCGCTTGAACTCGGGCAGGAAATGCGTCTCGCGGCTCTGGTCGGCGGCAACAGCGAGCAGGATCGCCATGATCAGCCCGTGGCCGATCAGATCGACACGGCCGAACGGCCAGACGGCGGCGGTGAAGATGACCAGGAGCGCTATCGCCGACAGCCGGCGGATCAGCGGCGTCCAGACCAGTCCGAGCCCCAGCGTGAACTCGGTGACACCCGCCATCGGGATGAAGACGTCGCGCGGCAGGCCGAAAGTCAGGAACGGCTTTTCAACAACAAGCGGATAAAACCAGCTTGGAAAGGCGAATTTCTCGAGGCTCGACCACATCAGCGCAATCGCCAGCCCCCAACGCAGCGCTTCGATCCGGTGAACGCGCCAGTTCTCGCGTCGCGATGGTTCGAGGATCAGATACGCGGCAACGCCGAGGCCCAGCGCCAGATAGTCGAACAGGTGGAAAAGATCGTAATCCCGCAGCGCCAGCAGCCACAGGGCGATGATCCCCAGGCCGGCAATCGGCATGGTCCTGCGGGAAAAGATCATCGCGGCAATCGCCAGCTGGATCCATGAGACCCATTCCGCCGGGGTCTTCAGATCCGGCGTCAGGTAAACGCCGCCAACTGCGAAGATCGCAACGAAGAACGCGCCGATGATCGCGCGCATGTAGTCGTCGAGCCGTCGCCAGAGCGGCTCGGTCACCCGGTCGAGAATATCCAGGGCGATATCGCCATACCGGCTCCGTTCGATCGCGCGCGTGATGGCGAAAAACACCAGGACCAGCGCGATCCCGATCCAGAACCACATATCGCGCAATGTCGTTGCGATCGGCTCGGGCGGCGCCCCGACGATATAGGGCGCAAACCATTTGACATGCGCCAGCGCCGACTGCGTCATGGCAAGAAGTGCAAGACCTGCTCCCGCCAGCAGCAAAGGCCCCAACTGCCGTGCCCCCGGCTGCCCCGACCCCAACGGCCGTGACCAAAGGCGCGATTTCCGCACGACAAAGCGCATGTCATCTCCGGGGCGTTCAAACGCAGGATGGCGGTCTTAATCAGGATCGGATGTGACGATCGAATATCGGTTCTTAAAGTATCAAAAAAATCCGATACAACCTGCGCCAAGTCAAGCCCTGCCGCTCGAAACACGGAAACCGACCATAAATCGGCATGGCGTTAGGTTGGACAGGTAAGCGCCATCAGATCGCATCGCGACCGAGACAGCATAATGCCGTCGACGGACTGCGCTCACAGCATGCGGAACACTCAGCTCAGCGGCGTCCAGGTGCCGTTCGGGTTGCGGCATGCCGCACCTCTGGCCTGGATCTCTCGTCCGCCATCGTTCAGCTTGTGGGTGAATTGCCGGCAGTTCTGCTTGCCGACCTGATACGGGGCC
Source organism: Hyphomicrobiales bacterium (assembly GCA_900470155.1). Lineage (GTDB taxonomy): Bacteria > Pseudomonadota > Alphaproteobacteria > Rhizobiales > Rhizobiaceae > Allorhizobium. The sequence goes on along the minus strand of UBZT01000022.1, from coordinate 22,947 downwards.
GCAGCGACCACTTCGCCGCTGACGCTGCTACCCGCCCAGGTCACCGGCTGGCCACCGGCTGCCGCTTCGAGCGCCCGATATTCGGCTTCCAGCGCCCGCTGCGTCTCACTTTTCGACAGCTTGACGCCGGTGCGGGAGACAATTCCGCCCTGAAGGGCGGTAATATAGACGGCGGAATCCGTTTTTACGGCTTCCTTTCCACCCGTCGTGGTGCAAGCCGAAAGCGCCAGTATCGCCACGACGGCGACTGCTGCGGACCCATATCGCGAAACACCCATCACACCAGTCCAAGTCTCATCGAAACGTTCAAGCATTCCCACGGTATCCGCTTTGCTGTGTCAAACACATGGCATATTTACGGGCCTTCGCCATAGTTTCATAGCTCTCTGTAATCTCATAGGAAAATTGATCACGCAGTGTCCTTTGTCACAGCAGGAAGGATCACTTGTGCGCGAAGTCCGCCGATCTCGGCGCGCGACAAGCCAAAACTGCCCTGGTACTCGCCGGAAATCTCCTTGACGATCGACAGTCCGAGCCCCGTGCCCGGCTTGCTCTCGTCGAGCCTGCGGCCCCGTTTCAGCGCCTCGCCGATCTGTTCGGGCAATAATCCGGGCCCGTCATCCTCGACGATCACCTCGACCCAGCTGCGCCGCCCGTCCTGCACGCCATCGGCGGCCGGCGTGGCGGACACACGGGTGACGATCCGGGTGCGGGCAAAACGGGAGGCGTTCTCGAGCAGATTGCCGACCACTTCCTCGACATCCTGCTGTTCCATGGCAAAGGTCAGGTCGGGTGCGACCTCCAGGACAAAATCGATCTCGGCATTCAGCTTGCGCATCACCCGCACCAGTCGCTCCAGCACCGGCTGCGCGTCCGTCCGCGCCAGAACGCTGTCGCGCTGCGCGGCAATGCGCGCCCGGTTGAGATAGGAGCCGACCTGCGCCTGCATCGCCTCGGCCTGGGTGCTGATCACCTCGCCATGGCCCTTGTCGAGCACCCGGGCCTCGTTGAGCAGCACCGCGATCGGCGTCTTCAGCGAATGGGCGAGATTGCCGACCTGCATGCGGGCGCGCTCGACCAGACGGCGGTTGCTGTCGATCAGTGCGTTGATTTCGTTGGCAAGCGGCAGGATTTCACTCGGAAACGCGCCTTCGATGCGCTCCGCCTCACCACGGCGGATACGCTCCAGCGCGCGGCGGGCGCGGTCGAGCGGCTTCAGGCCGTAGAGAATGGCGAGGCCGTTAACGATCAGGCCGCCGATGCCGACCACGGCCAGCGCCGCATAGAGGCGATTGCTGAAGAAGGCGATTTCTTCCTCGATGACCTCGAGATTGCCGGAGACGCGAAAACGCGCCGCCCGACCCTGATCGTCGAGAACCACTTCGGTTTCGACGACGCGGATCCGGTTTCCGACAGTATCGTCCATCTCGTAGAAACGCTCGTAGTTTTCGTCGAACGGCGTCTCGTCCAATCCCGGCACGGCGAGGTTGGCCATGCCGAGCGAAGCCGACGCGAGCGGCGCCGTCGCGTAGTTTCCCAGCGGCTCGACCAGCCAGTACCAGCCGGTCTCGGGCTGGGAAAAGCGCAGATCGCCAAGTGCCGGACTGCCGGCAAGGCTGTCGCCGTCGCCGATCGAGACGGAGTTGACGACGTTATAAAGTTGGGCACGCAGCAGGTTGTTGAAGCCGCGTTCGACACCCTCCCGGTAGAGGGTGGAAATCGCCACCGCGATGGTCACAAACGACAGCGCCGACCAGAGGGTGGCGAGCAGGAGGACGCGCGCGGTGAGCGAGCGGATCCTCATGCGGCAGGGGCTTGGATACGGTAGCCTAGCCCGCGCACGGTCTCGATCATGTCGATGCCGATCTTCTTGCGCAACCGGCCGACAAAAACCTCGATCGTGTTGCTGTCACGATCGAAATCCTGGTCGTAAAGGTGCTCGACCAGCTCGGTGCGCGACACGACCTCACCCATGTGGTGCATGAGGTAGGACAGGAGCCGATATTCGTGCGAGGTCAGCTTCAGCGTCACGCCGTTGACCACGGCCTTGGAGCTCTTGGTGTCGAGGCGCACCGGTCCGCAGACGATTTCCGACGACGCATGGCCGGCGGCGCGGCGGATCAGCGCGCGGATGCGGGCGAGCACTTCCTCGACATGGAATGGCTTGGTGACATAATCGTCAGCGCCGGCGTCGATGCCGGAGACCTTGTCCGACCAGCGGTCGCGGGCCGTGAGGATCAGCACCGGCATGACCCGGCCCGACGCACGCCACTTTTCCAGCAGCGTGATGCCGTCCATTTCGGGCAGGCCGATATCGAGGATCACCGCGTCATACGGTTCGGTATCGCCGAGGAAATGCCCCTCCTCGCCGTCAAAGGCCTTGTCGACGACATAGCCCGCCTCCTGCAAGGCTTCGACCAGCTGGCGATTGAGATTGATATCGTCCTCGACGACGAGAATGCGCATGAAGCCCTACCCCCAGTATTCTCACATGCAACCGCATAAATATTGGCACATGTCTCGACAGCCCGACCGAACGGTCAGCGCCATTTATCCGGCAACCCGCATTGTGACCTTGCGGGGACGCTCGCTGCCATTGCCCGGCACAAGCACGATGATCACGCATTCACCGCCCGATTCGCGCACCGAAAGCAACTGCCCGCCAACTTCCGCCACGACACGGGCCGCCGCCGCACGGCAATCGGCCGCGTTCTGCGCCAGCAACTGGCCTTCGACCCGCTGAGGCCGACCGGCCTCCTGCCCAAGCGCCGGCAGGGCATAGGCTGCCCCCGTCGCGGCCACCGAGACGGCGCAAGACACGGCCCCGGACACGGCCATGGCGAAAGCCAATCGCGTGATTTTCATGAATAATGCCATTTCTGCTTCTTCTTGGTGACGTCCACTCTGGCAATTTATGTACCGCACCCCTTCTGAATGGCAAATGAATGCTTGTCCATGTCGTGTGACAGAGCGTGATACGGCGGCCGTGTTTGCATGTGCGTCATTGCCCATGCGCTATTTGCGCATTCAACGATCCGGCTCGCCGCCGGTGCGGTCCTTGGCCACACCGAACCGTTCGATCACCGACTTTCTCGAAGCCGTATCCAGAAGGGCGTTCCAGTCATCAGGTGGATTGCCATTCTCCAGCATGCCCTTGAACACGGCGTAGGCGTCCGATTTCGAACCATAGGTTCGCAGCGAATTCTCATCGTCAACCCAGGCGAAGATGATCACTCTCGACGTCGAGCTGTAGCGAAAAAACAGGCGAAATCGGCCATTGCCGAATTTGGCCCGAAACCAGTGCTTGCGCGTTGGACCAAGCGTATGCCCTTGACGATAGGCGCTCGACCCCGGATCCGACGGTATCTTGTTGAAAACCAACTCATGCAGCGCTGCCAGCAGTTTGGCATTCGCGCTTTGCCGGAAGTCGTCCGGCCGTTTCTTTTCCAAGGCTTCGACCGCTGCGGTCAAAGTCTCCAGTTGATCGAGAAACAGTGGATGCGCGCGAACAAGCCAGCCGTGAACCGTGCTCATCCGTCAGATATCGACGTCGCCATCGATCGGCGCATCCAGATCGACAAGCATGCCATCGGTCAGGCGTTGCATGCGGGCGCGCAATACCGGCGGAAACTCGACGATGGAGCGCTGGGGATTGGCTTTCATGTCCCTGGCCAAAACGTCGAGAAACCCTTCGATGACGGGATCCTCCGTCTCCCCATCGTCGCGCTCGACGGAGACATGCTGGTTCTCGTCAATGCTGAACGCAATCCGGCCTCCATAGTCGAGACCGAGGGCCTGCCGGACGGACTTGGGAACCGTGGTCTGCCCCTTTTCGGTGATCTTGCTGACTTGCCTTACGACACGCGCCACGGGCGGCCTCCTTGTTGAGAGGCAAAAGTAATGGATTTTCCTTACTTCGTAAAGTGGATGCTTTTCCTGCTGTCGCCCGCTGTCGCGGCCCTTTTCTTCCCTTTCAGCTCCCCACCCCCTTCGTCGCCGTCAGCCGGCCATAGAGCGCGAGCAAGCCGCCGAACGTGCCGGCCAGCGTCACCAGCGCATCGGCCAAAGCTGCCTGATCGCTGCCGGCGAGATCAAGCCCTGCGCCGCGCAGCAGTGGTGCGGCCATGGCGATCAGCGCGCCCCAGACGGTCTTCGACTGGTACCAGGGTTTCATATCCAGCATGATGTCTCTCCTGTTTGTCTTGGTTTGGAAAAATTCAGAGGATGCGAACTGTCGCCTCGGCGGCAATGCCTGCCGCCAGCCGGCCGAGCTGACGGACCCGCAGCGTCAATTCGGTCTGGGCGATGCCGAAATCGGCGATTTCTTCGAGTTGCGGATAGGTCCATCGCGGCTCGCCCACCTCCAGCCTGCGCCGCACAACCGTGCCGTCGATCAGTTCCAGCCGGTAGGTCTCCGCGGGTTCATCAAGCGGAATATCGGTGGCCGTCCAGCCATCGGCGTCGATCCGTCCCCGCCTGACCCAGCCGATGCCGATATCGCCGCTTTCCAGCCTCGAGGCCGTCAGATGCACCGGCGAAAGCGGCGTTTCCGCCCGGATCCCGCCGGAAAACAGCCGCCGCTCGGAGGCACCGGCTGCCATGCCGGCCGGCTCGAACATCCAGTTCTGCGGCCTGCCGCGCTCATCCGTCGTCAGTGCCAAACCCTGCACCGCCGGATCGAGCAGGACCACCGCCGCGCCTTCGACCGCACCCGACTCCATGGCGTCTTCCGTGCCGCCGAGCGCGCGCAGCAGTCCGGTCAGGCGGAAGCGATTGACCGAGATTTCCTCGGCCGTGGTAAACGACAGCACCTCGCAAAGCCCGTTCGCGCAGGTGACCGCCAGCCGGTTCCCGCCGTTCAGCACCGCCAGCCGGCTTGCCGAAGACAGCGCCCCGAATGTCAGCTCGACGACCAGCGCCTGGGCATGATCAAACCGGCCGCGCGGCCCCGGTGCCAGTGGCGCCACCAGCCGCCCGAGCGTTGCCGGCCGCTCCAGCGTCAGCCGCGGCCGATAGCCTTCGGCCTCCACCGAACTCGACACGACAATGCGCCGCCAGGGCCGGCAAAACACAGCCACGGCCGCATCGCCCGCAATCGCGCCATTCTCCAGCTGTGGCAGATCGAGAAACTGCACCAGCGGCGCAAAGCCCTGCGCTGCCGGATTGTCCGGGCTGCGGCCGGTCGCCTGCGGTATGACAGGGGCCGAGACCTGGCCGGCAAAGCTGCGCAGCGTCAGCCGCCGTTCCAGTCCGTCATCGATCTCGGTGACCAGGAAGCGGCCGGACGGACCGTCGGCAATGCTCAGCACATCGCCCGGCTGCACCGCCATCTCGCCCGGCCCGAGCGCCAGCTGCAGGGTTCGTCGGGCCAGACGGTTGTCGCGCAACCAGGTTTCGGCGGCAGCGATGCCGGTCTCTTCGGCGATCACCGCCGGCAGGTCACGGGCCAGTTGCCGCTGCGTGGCGGCATCCAGCTTGCGCGATCGGGCGCTGGTTTCGCCGTAGTCGGCCGCCGGATCATAGAAAGTGATCAGCGCTTCGGAGGCAAAATCGCCGTCATGGCCGCGCGTCTCGCTCCAAAGCGCCTGCCCGTCGATATCGGCGAGCACGTCGATCCGGCGCGCCGGCAGGCTGGCGGTGGTGCGGCTGCGAAAGCGCAGGATCCCGCCATCCTCGATGACGTCGATCTGAAACACCTCGATCAGCGGCTCGATCAGGTCGCGCGCCGAGGTCAGGTCGCCCTTGATATAGCCGCCGAGATCGCCGGCCACTTCGGAAACGTCGAAATCGAAAAATCCATGATCGGTGAGGATGGCGGCAATGGTATCGGCCAAAGTCGCGGTGCCCAGCCTTCCGTTCAGCCAATGCCCCGTGCGCCAGTTGATGCCGTCGGCCCAGAGACCCGAATTGGCCGGAAAGGCCGGCTGCGGCCGCGCGTCCCAGGTCCAGACAAAGATATGCTCCGGATCGACCATACCGGTCGGCGCGCCACCCTCGGCTGCGCTATCCTGCCAGTGCCCCAGATGCGCCTCGAGAAAACGCCGCTGCTGGCTGTCGCTGCGCCGGCCGGCGGAGAAATGCGGCCGGGCGCTTTCCGCCGACTTGCCGTCGACAAAGACATTCGGCTGGTTCGCCCCCTTGTCGGCCGCGCCGCAGCCAAGCTCCGTGAACCAGATCGGCTTCATGCCCGGCTGCCAGGCGGTCGGCGTCGCCACTTCCACGCCACCCAGCCGGTTGAAATGCCGGTTGCCCCACCAGCCTTCGAGATCCTTGAACCGGTAGACCCAGGGCTTGCCGGCCGTGCCGTCGGTGATCGGCGTGCGGATGCGGTTCTGCCGGTCGCCGTCTGAGGCATAATACCACTCATAGCCCTCGCCGGCCGTGATCATCCGGGCAAAACCTGCCCGGTCGTCGGTGCCGGAAAATCCGTCCGGATTTGCGCTTTCCAGATCCGCGTCGCGCCAGTCGGCCAGCGGCATGTAGTTGTCGATGCCGACCGCGGTAATCGCCGGATCGGCCCAGAGCGCGTCGAGATGAAAGAAGACGTCGCCGCTGCCATCGCCTGGCTGGTGGCCGAAATATTCGCTCCAGTCGGCGGCATAGGTGATCGCCGTAGCGGGCCCCAGCACCGTGCGCGCCGCCTGCGCCAGTCCGACCAGCACCTCGACAAAGGGAAAGGCCTCGGCGCCGTCCCTCAGCGTCGTCAGCCCGCGCAGTTCCGAACCGATCAGGAAGCCATCGACGCCGCCCGCAGCGACGGCCAGCGCGGCATAATGCAGGATGAAGCGCCGGTACCCCTCGGTGCGGTTCACAAATGTATCGACCTCGGCCCGCGTCGCCGACGTTCCATCGGCCGACATCGGAAATACCGTGATCCGCCCACGCCAGGGATAGGCCGCCTGCTCTGCCGCGCCGTAAGGGTCGGGCAGGCCGTTTCCGGCCGGAATGTCCATCATCACAAAGGGATAGAGCGTCACCTTCAGGCCGCGTCCTTTCAGATCGCGGATCGCCTCGATGACGCTGTCATCGCTCGGACTGCCGCCATAGGCCGGCCCGCCATTGTAGCGGCTGACCACATGGGCCGCGTCGCGACCCATGCCCGCGACGCTCCAGCCCCGGCTTTCACCCTGCCGATACGGCACCTCGACACCGGGCAGCACCCGGCATTGCCCGGCCCTGAGGTCGGTGCCGAACCAGGCGACCACCAGCGCCACATGCTCGAGATTGGGGCACAGCGCCTGCAACTCGTCGAGCGAGGCCTGCCAGTCGGTGTCGGCCGTCAGCGTATTGCGGTTGAGAAAACGCTGTTCGCCCTCGCCCGGCTGCTCCGATACCTTGACCGTCGCATAGCCATGTTCGGTCGCGCCGGGAATGATCGTGACGGCACGGATGCGGTTTTCCAGCTCTCCAACCGCGCGGATCACCTCGAATTGCAAAAGCGGAATGCGGTTGCCGAAATCATCGAGCGGCAGCCGTTCGAACACCACATAGGCCAGCCCGCGATAGGCCGGAACCTTAGTCTCGCCCTGGCGGGCCAGGATCAGCGGATCGGCCGGCTGGTCGGACGTGCCGCGATAGACACGCATCTCGATTGCGGTCAGATCCAGTTCGCGGCCATCGGCCCAGACCCGCCGCACGCCGGCCACCTCGCCTTCACAGAGTGCCAGCGCCAGATTGGCGAAATAGCGATAGCTCTCGGTCCGCGTGCCGCTTGCCTTGCCGCCGGCCCGCTCGCTGACCGTCTCCTCCTCGAAACGCGTCGCCCAGATCAGCGTGCCGCCGAGCCGCGCCGTGCCGTAAAGCCTGGGGATGGCGGTGCCTTCGCTGGCGCCGCTCAACCGTGCTGCCGAGAGCCGCGCGCCGCTGACCGTCGTGCCGCCCAGCAGGCTGCGGTCGATCGCGCTGCCGGCCAGCGCGCCGGCCGCCCGGCCGAGCACCGCGCCGACCGGCCCGAACACCGAACCCAGTGCCGCGCCTGCCGCCTGCAATAAAACCGTCGCCATGGATCAGACCTCCGGAAACCGATAGAGCCCGGCAATCCTTCGGCGCCACGCCGGCACCAGCGTCGACCGGGTCACCGCGGATTGTTCATAGGCATGGATGAAGTGGTCGGGGACGTCTGTCGGATGACCCTGGACGCCCTTGTCCCGAGCATCCTCGCCTTTGCCAGCCTGGTTTCCACCAACCTGGTTTCTGCCAGCATCGCATAGGCCAGCCTCGTAAGGGCCAACCTCGTCCGGGTTGCTCTCGCCCGGGTCACTCTCGTTTGGGCGAGCCTGTCCGACCGGCATCAAAGCTTGATGCCGCGCCAGAATGCCGGCATGTTTGGCCGCACAACCGGGCCGGAACCGAAAGATCACCAGATCGCCGGGCAGGCTCTGCCGAAACGAGGCCACCGGCCGGAAATGCCGTGCCGCCGCATCCAGCAGCCGCTCCTCGCCCGATCGCTCGGCCCAGTCCGCCGCATAGGCCGGCACAAGCTCCGGCTCGCATCCATAGAGCCCGCGCCAGATCCCGCGCACCAGCCCCAGACAATCGCAGCCAATCCCGATTGCCGAACCCTGATGCCGATAGGGCGTGCCGATCCATTGCTCGGCAATGCCCAGCACCCGCTCATTGATGGTCATGGGCGTATCCCTGATGAAAGAAGTTTGGGCAAGCCTCGGCGCCTTCCCTCTCCCCTCGAGGGAGAGGACGCAATTTCAGCACCTTAGCGTCAGCTAAGTGCTAGAAATTGCTGGTGAGGGGGACGCCACGTTCGCCGCCTCGGCCTCTGCGCATCAGTCAAACAGCACAGAACCATCATGGGTGGTCTCGCCGCTGACATAGGAATAGGCAAAATCGCTGCCCGGCATATGCGGAAAGCCCTGGAAATTCAGGCCATTGTCGAAACGCTCCCGGCACATGGCAAAACTCTTGTCGCAACCGACACTCAGCGTCACCGGATCGCCAATGGCGGGCTCCGCCTCCAAGGGCAGCCACAGCCAGATCGAAGCCGCGCCGCCGGCCGTCGCGCCGCTTTCTTCGACCGCCACCGTCCGCCCGGCCAGCATGCCGGCGTCGAACCGCAACCGCCCCAGCCGGAAATGCCCGGCGCCGAGATCCGGCAGACCAGCGATCACCAGCCGGTCCGGCGTTTCCACCGCCTGCACCATGCCCATCAGCCGCCGTCCGGCAACCGTCATGTCGACCCGGCAGCGGCCGTCGCCCAATTCGGCATCGCAACGGCGATTGTAGATCCGCCCCGCCGGCTGCTGCAGCCTGTGGGCGAAGCTCCTCAGCTCGGCCGAGAAGCCCGGCCCCGCCCGGCTGACCTCGCCGATCTCCTGCACCGCCAGCAGCACATGCTGATCCTGCGGCGCCTGCCAGTTGACCAGGAAGAGCTCGACGCGGGCGCCGTCATAACGCCCGGCGGCGAGATCCGCCTCGCTGATCGCCTCGCTGGAAAATCCGCCCTCAACGGCCGCCGCCGGCGCCTGCAGCCCGCTCGCCACGCGCGCCTCGGTCGCAGCAAAGCCGCTGGCCGCCTCGAATGTCGTGCCGGCAAATATCAGCGCATGGTCATGCTCGGTAAAACCGAGCACCGCGCCGTCCTGCCGCGTCAGCCGCCAGGCGCGGCACAGGGTCGTTGCACCCGTCTCGATATGAGCCTTCAAGGGCTCGGGCAATTGTCTCATGGGGCGATCTCGATCAGCGGGATTGAGGGAATGCGGCCGGTGCGAAATGCTTCGAGATTGAGGTCGATGCGGTCGATATCGAAGCGCACCGGCACGTCGAATTCATAGCCGGCGCGGATCTCGACACCCGCTGCCGGCAAATAATCCTCGGCAAACTGCACGCTGCCGGTCGCCACATCGACGACAAAGGCACCGGCGGCGACCGGCACGCCGCCGAGCGTGAGGCGAACCGTGCCGTCGATCGGCTTCGAGATCTCGCGCCGATGACTGGCCGCTGCGTCGCCATAGGTCTTTGTCAGCTGGAACGCGGCCGTCTCGCCATCGCCGACCCCGATCAACTGGTCGAGGCCGGTCACCGGATCGCCCGGTGCGTTGGAGGAAAAGTCGACAGGATCACGAAAGCGGAAGCCATGCAGGCTGCCGCCCCTGGCCTCGAAGAATTCGAGCACGGCGTAAAGATCGGCCATAGACCGAACCCCCGACCCGGCATCATAGCGCCGCCTGGCATCGCGCCAGCGCCGGTTGCGCGCCTCGCGGCCGTTCGACAGGTTGACGATATCGACCCTGCGCTCCGGCCCGCCGCTGACCGACAGCGACAGGCGCAGCGGAAACCGCACCTCGTGAAAGCTCATGGCACCCTCCGATGGAAAAAACTGCCCGCAGCGATCGCTCGGCAGCTGCGACAAAGACATCCGGCATCCGTGGCCCTGCAGGCGCAGCCCCAACGCCCGTCAGAGCGATGCCCCTCATAGCCATGCCCCTCACAGGCACGTTCTTCACTGCCGTGCTCTTCACAGCCGTGCCTCTCACAGGCGCGACCCCCACAGCCGTGCCCCACACCGCCATGGCCACCCTGCAGACGCACAACCGCTACAGATTGCGCCGTCCGCGCCCGACCGAACGGGCCAGCATGGCGGTGATCTGGCCTTCGCTGCGGGCAAAGCTTGCCGCATCGGTCGCCGTCACGTTGAAATGGATCTGGGTCACGCCGCCGCCCTCGGATGCGACGCCAAGCGACCCGTCGGCCCCGCGCTTCAACGGCAGGATCGCCTCGGCGCCCGCCTCGCCCATCAGGCCGAAGCCGCCGGCCATCGGAAAATAACTCGGCGCCGAGACCACCCCGCCATCGGCAAACGGCATGATGCGCCCCGGCACGCCACCGGCGGCAAAGGCCGTGGCAGAGCCCGCGCTGGCTGAAAGACTACCGGTCAGGCCAGAAGTCAGTCCAGAAGTCAGACTCGACATCAGCCCGGTGGTCACCTGACCCAGCAGGTTTTCCAGCGGCTTCAGTCCGGCCGACAGGGCAATATCGGACAGCCGCAACCCGACTGTGCGCAGCGTCTCCTCCAGCCCCTTGCCGCCCGTCGTCGCCGTCTTCAGCGCGCCCGTCAGCGCCCGCCCAAAACTGGCCGAGCGGCTTTCGAGATCATCGAGCACGGCCAGTGCTGCCGATGCGTCGAGATCGAGCGAAACGGCCAGCCGGTCATCATCATCGGCCATCGGGTCTCTCCTGTGATTGTTTGCTGAATGCGCGCACCAATAAAAGGCTACGACAACGCCGGCCGCGCTCCCCACCTCGCCCTTGAGGGGGGAGGTCGACGCGAAGCGGCGGGTGGGGGTGATCCCCCGTCGGTTCCACCGCTCTTTCTTTCACCTCAAGGCGAGCCTCCAGCCAATCCGTCAGCGATCCGGAAACCGCTGCATCAAGCCCGCCAGCACCGGCCGCGTCAGCGAACCGCTGCCCTCGCCGATCAATCCAGCAACGGCTGCAAATTCGCGCACACTCAGGCCCCAGAACACTGTCGGATCAAGCCGCAGACGACCGAGCCCCACAGCCATCGCCGTGTCCCAGGGAAAGGGACGCATAGCGGCTGCGGTCTCATCGCCTGCGGCGATCAAGGGGAGGCCGTCGCGCCTTGCCCAGACTTTGGCGTTGGACTTTGCCCTGACCTTTGGCCCGAGCCTGAGCCTGAACCTGGGCCAGCCCCATGGCCCGGGCCGGCCACCGCGCCATCCGCAAAGGTCACCGCCAAAAGCTCCCCGACCAGCCGCGCCGCACCAGCCAGCCCGCCCTCGACCGCCATGTCGGCGACATCGTCGTCGGACAGACGGTTGCCGCCGCCGCGCAGGCCGCAGGCAAGGATGCGGATCAGGTCGGCGCTTTTCAGCCGGTTGCCGGAAAAGCGCGCGCCGAGATCGGCCAGACTTTCGGCGCCGAAGGCACATTCCAGTTCGGCCAGCGCGCCGAGCGTCAGGCACAAGATACGCCGTTCGCCGTCGATCACCGCCTCGACCTCGCCGCGATGACGATTGGCGCGGTTCACCGTCACAGGGTCACGCATCGTCGCCTCACAATGCGGCAAAGGAAACGGCACCGGCCGATTCCAGCGCCAGTTCGAAGGTCAGCTCGCCGTCGTGATTGCCGGCATATTCCAGCGCCGTCACCTGGAACGGCGCCGTCACCGTGCCGAAATCGGGGATCACCACCTGCCAGTTGAGGATCGATCCGGCAAAGAAGCTCGCCCGGACCAGCGCGTCAGAAGACTGATCCTTGAACAGCCCGGCCCCGGTCAACGAGGCCCGCCGGACACCGGCCCCCGCCAGCAATTCCCGCCAGCGCCCGGCGCTTTCGGCATCGGTCACATCAACCGCCTGCGCATTGAACGCCAGCCGCCGCGCCCGCAATCCCGCCACCGTTACAAAACCCACGCCCTCGTCGATCTTGAGCAGCAGGTCCTTGCCCTTCTGTGCCACCATGTCCGTCGTCCTTGTGTTTGCAGAAATATTGGAATGTCTCGCTGGAATAGATTTACCGCTGTCGCATTGCGTGTTTTCACCCTACAACCGCGCCATCCTTCCGGTTGCATTCCCCTCGAGTCGTCATGAACATTGCCCGCACCGCCCTGATTGCCGCCCTGTCTGCCAGCCAGATTATCGGCTGGGGCACCAGTTTCGACATGCCCGGCGTGCTCGGACGCAAGATCGCCGCCGATCTCGGCATGGCCAATGAAGCGGCCTTTGCCGGCCTGACGGTGATGATGCTGGTGATGGCGGCGCTCGGTCCGCTGACCGGCCGGATGATCGCCAGACACGGCGCCGCGCGCACCCTGGCCTTCGGCTCGATCCTGATGGCATTCGGCCTTTTCACGCTTGCGGCCGCACAGGGCGTGGTTCTCTATGGCCTCGGCTGGCTGCTGCTCGGGATCGGCGGCAGCCTCGGCCTCTCGGTTCCGGCCTTTGCCGCCGTGGTCGAACGCGAGGGCCGCGGCGCCAAGCGCACGATCGGCATCCTGATGATCTTCACCGGCCTGTCGTCGGCTGTCTGCTGGCCGCTGCTGGCGCTCGCAGAGCAGGCGCTCGGCTGGCGCGGCGCGCTGGTCGCATCGGGCCTGGCGCAACTGATCCTCTGCCTGCCGCTCCATCTCGCCATCGGCCGGATCGCGATCGAGCGTTCCGATGCCGAACGTGCCGCCGACAGCATCGAGCCCTTGGCGCTCAGCCGGCGCATGGGCATGATCGCCTTCCTTTTGATCGCACTGTCGACCTCGCTGGTCAGCCTGATCACCTTCGGCCTGTCGCCGTCGCTCCTGCATATCCTCGAACTGTCCGGCGCCACGCCACAGCTGGCGCTCGAGCTCGGCTCGCTGCGCGCCGTCTTCGGCATTTCCGCCCGCGCCGTCGATGTCGTTTTCGGTGCGCGCTCGACGCCGTTGATCACCGGCATGGTCGGCACCGGCCTCCTGGTCATCGCCACGCTGTCGCTGATCTTTTCCACCGGCGACACGACCGGGCTTTTTCTCTTCACCGCCCTTTACGGCTTCGGCTCCGGCGTCTCGACGATTGCCCGGGCGCTTCTGCCGCTGAGCTTCTTCTCCGCCAGCCGTTTCGCCGCACAGTCCGCCCGGCTCGCCCTGCCGCAAAACCTCGCCAATGCCCTGGCGCCCGTGCTGATGACGGCGATCATCGACCGCTCCGGCGTCAATGCCGGGCTTTATCTCTGCGTCGTCTTCGCCATCATCGCCTTTTCAGCCGTCGCGGCCCTAGCCGTGATCGCGCGAAGGTCTGTATCGACGGCCTGAAATCCCTCTATCCTTTGCTCGGTAATCGTGCCCCATCCGATCTCCCCCCTTGTGGGGGAGATGCCCGGCAGGGCAGAGGGGGGTGCCACGGCCGAATGCCAAACACCGTTTTAATCCCCCGCCGCTATTCCACCACCGCCCGCATCGTCACCTCCGCCACGAACAGGCCCGTCTTCGCCTCCCGCCGGCTGACCGTCCGGCGATGCACCATGTTGACCAACCGAAAACTTGCTAGCGCCGGGTCCAGCCCTTGCGCCAGGCGCCGCAATCCGTCCGCCAGCACCTCCGCCTCACGTCGGCCCTGCTCGCTCCAGACCTCGAGCGTGAGCAGGACCTCGAAGCCCGTCTCGGTCCTCGTCGACCAGTCCCGCGCCTCGACAGTGCCGAGGCTGATCGCCGGGAAACGCGTTGCGCGTAGCCGCCGGTCGGAAAAGCCGTCGGCGCCGATCAATGCGGCAAGCGCAGCATCGGCCATGACCGCCGCCTGCAGGGCCGCGAGCAGTTCATTGACCGGCGCGCTCATCCTCGACCTCCGTAACGTTTGAAATTCGGTCCGGCTTCCGGCCGTCCAAGGGCGGTTGGCGCGCGGCTTCAAGCCGCTCCAGCCGTGTCCGCAATGCGCGCCGCAGCAGATGCGCCAAAGCCATGCCGGTCTCCTCCACCGCCGTCATCCGACGATCTCCCGGCAGCGGGCCAGCGCATAGCGCCCGGTCTCGTCGGGATCGCGCAATGCGATGATGACAAACAGTCGCGCACCCTTGCGAAACCGCTGGCCGGGGGCGAGATCGGCCCTTGCCCGCAGCGTCACATGATGGGTCACGTTTGCGACCACGCCCGCCGCCCGCTCCTCCTCGGCAAAACCCACCGGCTCGATCAACGCCCAGACGCTAGCGAATTCGACAAAGCCGATCTCCGCCCCGCCCTGGCCATCGCCGACAGGGTCCGGCCGCTCCAGCACAAGCCTTGCCGTCAGCCGGCCGGGATCAAGATCCAGCATCGCCGCCAATCGTGCCATGGTCAGAGCCTCCGCCGGCAATAGGGCGCGATCAACCGGTCGTAGCCGGGCGGCACCACCGCCGGCTGGGCATCGGGTGCCAGCACGCCGCGAAAGGCAAACATCGCCGCGACATGCAGCAGCATCGCCCGCTTCAGCGTGTCGGGCACATCCGCGCCGGTATCGCCAAGACCAGCCTCAAAATCCACCTCGATGCCGTTCAGCGCCTGGCCCGGCTGCGGCACGTCGCGCAGCCAGAGCCGCGCCGGCCGCGCCTCGCCATCCAGCAGGTGGCCATCGAGCGACACCGCCTGCGCCCTACCCTCGCCATCATAGACCACCACCGATATCACCCTGCGCACCGGCCCATGCGCCAGCGTCAGGATGCCGCCCTCCGGCCAGCGGTCGAGGCAAAGACGCCAGCCTTGCGTCAGCAGCGACACCCCCGTCTCGCGCTCCAGATGTTCGCGCGCCGCCACAATCAGGCCGAGCAACAGCGCGTCTTCCTCCTCGGTATCGAGCTTCAGATGCGCCCGCGTCTCAACCAGCGTCAGCGGCTCCACCGCCGGCTGCGCCGTCAGGATATAGGTCATGGGATTTTTTTCCTGTTGTCTGGATGGATGGCAGTTGAATGGGAGTATCGCCGGCCGCCAGTGCCAGATCGCCCCCCTCTGTCGGCTCCGCCGACATCTCCCCCACACGGGGGGAGATTACCGGACGCTCGTGGCCACGAACGAATGCCTTCCGGTAGGTACATTGAGGCACCCCCGCCACCCCAGCCGATCTCCCCCCGTGTGAGGGAGATGCCCGGCAGGGCA
>UBZT01000022.1:0-7323 GCA_900470155.1 Hyphomicrobiales bacterium | reverse complement strand
GGGCAGAGGGGGGTAGCCACGGCAGAGAAGGTAACCACGGCACCAATGGGCTACCGGGCTAAACCCACGCGCACCGGTCGGCCAAAGCACATCCTCAAGCCGAAAACTTCACCAGCTTGATCGCCTCGAAATTCTGCACCCCGCCGCCGACGCGCTTGGTGGTGTAGAACAGCACATAGGGCTTGGCCGAATAGGGATCGCGCAGCACGCGCACGCCGACCCGGTCGACGACCAGATAGCCGGACCGGAAATCACCAAAGGCGATCGCGGTGGCGCCTGCCGCAATCGTCGGCATGTCTTCCGCCTCGGCGACCGGGAAACCGACCAGCGAGGCCGTGTCGCCAACGCGGGCCGGCGGCTGCCAGAGATAGTTGCCGTCGGCATCCTTCAGCTTGCGGATCTCGCCTTGCGTCCGGCGGCTCATGACGAAGCTGCCGTTCTGGCGATGGCCGGCCTTCAGCGCATAGATGACGTCCATCAGCACGTCCGACGCACCGCTGGCGGCAAAACCACCGGCAACGCCGGTCGCCTTGCAGCCGATGCTGCCCCAGGTCCAGGCGCTGTCGAGAACCTGCGGATAGCTGAGGAAACCCTTCGGCTTGTTGATCCCGTCGCCCGAGACGAAGGCCGTGCCTTCCTGCTCGGCAAAGGCAATGTCGACCTCGGAGGCGATCCAGGCCTCGATGTCGACGGCGGCATCGTCGAGCAGCGCCTGGCTGGCGGCCGGCATGGCATAGAGTTCCATGGTCGGAAACGACAGTTCCGACAGTTCCGGCGTCGCCGTCTGCGGCCGGGCGGCCGTCTCCGCCACCCAGCCGGCGGCAAAACCTGCGGCGGCAAACGGCTTCTTCAGCACCGAACCCGACACCTGGCGCACGGTCGAAAGCGCCCGGATCGGCGAAATCGCGGTCAGCCGACGGCCGATCTCGCCATCGGTCTCCGGCGGCACAAGATAGCCGCCCTCGCCCGACACGCCGGCATTCAGCGCCTTCTGGTCGAGGTCGCGCAGGGCCGCATCGTCGCCGCGGCGGATATAGGCCTCGAAGGCCGCCTTGTGTTCGGCATCGGCGGGGCTGCGCTGATCATGGCCCATGTCCTGACCCTGGCCATAACCGTGACCCTGTGCGTCACGACCACCGCGCGACAGCGGCGGCCTGAGCTTCTTCAGCGCCAATTCGTCGAGCAGCCGGCCGTGATCGTCCATCGCCTTGTTGATCCGCTCGACCTTGTCGCGGGTCACGACATCGGCGGTCAGCTTGTGCTCGATCTCCGACAACCGCTGGTCATTGCCCTCCTTGAAGGCCTCGAAGGCCTGCATGAAGTCCTCGAACGCTGCCGTCACCGTATCGGGCGCGGCCTTGATCTCGGGGGCCACCTGCGCCGTGGCCAGGTTCGCAGTTTGGCCTGCCCGTCGGCCCGCCGCATAACCCGCCCCTTGACCCGCCACTTGCGCCATCCCGCTTTCCTCTATCCCCTGCTCGTTCATCGCGTCATCCTTTCGTGAAGAGATTGCCTGCCATCGACCGTGCCGCCCGGCGCATCAGCCGGACCAGTTCGGTTTCCTTGTCGCGGTAGAACCGCTGATGCTTGACGTTGGAGACCCGCGCTGTCGGCAGCATCGGAAAGGTCACCACCGAGATTTCCCAGAGATCCGCTTCAAGGATGCGGCGCACGCCGCTCCTGCGGTCGGCACGGCTCCTGACGGCGCGAAAACCGATCGACAGCCCGTCGAGCGCGCCCGCCTTCATCAGCGCATGCACCTCGCGGGCGCGTCCGACATCGGTCGCCAGCCGGCCTTTGACATAGAGCCCGCGCTCATCCTCGCGCAGCGCCGTCCAGGTGCCGATCACCTCGACCGGATCATGCTGGTAAAGCATGCGCACCCCACCCGCGCCGCGCTTGGCGAGTGAGGCCTTGAACGCGCCGGGCTCGATCGCGTCACGGCCGAGATCGACCTCGCCGAACAGGCTGGCATAACCGGAAAACGTACCGTCACCGGCGACGCCCTTCAGCACCAGCCCGGCATATTTGAAACTCGGGGCCCCCGCTCCTGCACTCGTCCCTGCCTCAGCCTTTGCCCCAGCCTTTGATGGTCGCAGCATCGGATCTCTCCTCGTAATGTTTTGATTGTGCGGTGTTGTTCTTGGCGTGGCCAAGGCGCTGCGGCGTCTATCTCTCCCCTTGCGGGAGAGAATGGAATTTCAGCACCTTAGCGAACGCTAAGTGCTAGAAATTCCAAGCGAGGGGTTAAGCGCTCGACAGCTCACATCCCCGTCTTTCCCCCCGCGCGCGTGGTCAGCCGGACCAGGAGGCCGAGCCCCCACCAGGCGGTGAACGAGGCGAGCGTCGCGCCGGCCAGCATGATCTCAGACGCCGACAGATGCTGGGCAAGTCCCAGCCGCGTCGCGCACCACACGCCCGTCGGTCCGCCGAAGATCAGCCCGCAGGCGACACCGGTCAGCAGGCGCCCGGCTGCCTCGCGGCGGCCCTTGGGCAGGAGATAGACCAGCGAGATCGCGGAGCCCGCGACAGCACCGATCAGGCGCGCGGAAAACACCCCGCCGTCATGGCTGAAGTCAGTCATTTGTTCATCTTTCACAATTAGACTTGGCCCCGCGCCGGCCTGAACGATCCCGCCTCTGTAGGCGTCGGCCGGCGCAATCTCCCCCTCGCACACTCACGCCAACCGGCGTTTCCCGCTTCATGTCGCACATGAAGTGCCGCCGTTTTCATGAGTCGATGGAATCGCTTAGGCGCCAAAGCTCAGGTTTTGAGTCCGGATATCAAAGTGGCGGATGAAGTCCTTGCGGTTCCGATTCAGATTGAGCAGGCGACGGCCCATACCGGGCTACCCTGTGACCATCGTGCGAAATGTCAGCGAGACGCGGCGCGACCGCTCGATGCGAATGCCGCCCTGTCGATCCGACTTGCGCGCCGGGATCTCGTGCGTCCAGTCATAGCGCGCCGGCCCTGTCAGCAACAGTGCCGACCGCGCCGGCAGGATCACCGCCATCCGTTCACCGGTCGCCCGCTGGCGAAACACCATCTCGCAGGCCGACAACAGGCTGACCGACACGATCGCATCGCCAAAACACGGCACACAATCGACATGGGCGCTGATCCCTTGTCCGGGCCGGTATTCGTTGGCGATGGCCTGATCCGGCATCGCGGCCATCAGGCCAGCCTTGACCAGGCGCCCGGCCATTCGCGACACCGGCGACGGCAAGGGTCCAAGGTCACTATCGGCCGTCACCCGCCCGGCTTTGTAATCATAGCGATAGCCGAAATGCTGCACCCGGCGCTGGAGCTCCGTGCTCCAGTCTCCGGCATCGAGAAAGGCGAGCAGCGCTGCCTCTTCGTCGATGGCGAGGATGTCACAAATGAGGCGCCCCCCTATGGGAAGGGCAGGATCAGGTACTAACGAACAATCGTCCATGACCGCATCTTTCCCAGCTTCGGTCGAAATACATAGGTGACAAATGTACTGTCATCACGAATAGCACTCTCACCGTCATCCTTAGTTTTGGCGTGAATATAGCCTGGAAATTCCTCAAAATTGAAGGGGTGTGCAACGGGCCTGTGAAAGTTGTATCGTTGAGCAGCTTCGTCCATGTGAAAAGCACCATCGTAGTGCGGGCTGTTCACGACCGTTATTGCGACACAACCTTTTAGGCTGATCCGCTGGCGAGCACTTCGCAAGAAATGGCGCACAAGAATGTGGTTAGCATTTCGCCCGTAGCGGGGCTTGCGACTGCCAACATTGGGGAACTGAAAGACGATAAAGTCAAACTCTGCGCGAGAAAACCATCGCTCTAAATTTCTCGCATCCACCCCACCTCTGATTTCGACATGTTTCTCTCTCAAAACACGAGCATTCTTGGCAGTTAATTCATCAAAGTCAGCTTCCTTCAAGTATGTTGTCGCGATAATATTATGAGTATATTCTTTTGCCTTTCGCGTAAGCTCAACTGCAAAGCTTAAATTTCCCTCGCCGACAAAAAGCGTTTTACTGACTCTGACCAGATTGACAAAATCTAAGGGCGATTGCTCATCTAAAGCACGTTTGACCTTAAGTGCCGCCTTATATAGATTTCTAGATAGGTTCAGAGAAATTGTGGATCGCCCACCGACAGCCAACATTCTCATCTACAAAACCTCCTTTAGCGCATCGCCGTCATCCTTCCCCACTCTCAATAGCCCACCGCCTCGCGCTTCTCATCGTCGCTCAGGAACCCTGCCGCGCCGACCCGTGCCCAGAGCGCGTCGCGCTCGGTGGCAAGGCCCGCCACCGTGTCGAGATCCGGCTCCAGCCGCAGCGGCGCGCCGGTGAGTGGCCCGAGGAACACCGAAAGGCTGGCGGCGATGCGCGCCACCAGCGGCAGCACGGTCAGCCGGTAGAAGGCGCGGTTGGCCTCCTGGTAATTGGCATAGGTGTTGTCGCCGGGAATGCCGATCAGCATCGGCGGCACGCCGAAGGCGAGTGCGATGTCGCGCGCCGCGCCGTTCCTCGCCTCGACAAAATCCATGTCCTTCGGCGACAGCCCCATCGACTTCCAGTCGAGCCCGCCCTCGAGCAGCAGCGGCCGGCCGGCGCGCATCGGGCCGGAATAGCCCTCGTCGAGTTCGGTCTTCAGCCGCTCATACTGCTCGGCCGAGAGATTGCCGCCCTCCTTCGGCTGGTAGACCAGCGCGCCCGACGGCCTTGCCGAATTGTCGAGCAGCGCCTTGTTCCAGCGGCCCGATGCATTGTGCAGATCGAGCGCCACCTGGGCTGCCGCGAGCGGCGGAAACCCCTGGTGGTCGTCGAGCGGGTGAAACAGTTTCAGATGCAGCAGCCCATCGACGGCGATGCGCCGGACGGCACTGCCGGCACGGTCATCATAGCCGGTGGGCCAGCCGTCGGCACCGAGCACGACCGAGACCCGGTCGGGCCTCAGCAGATGCAGTTCGGCCGCGCGGTCGCCATGAGCGGCTCGACATAGGCATTGCCGGCCAGCAGCAGATGGCCATAAAGCGTCTCGAGGAAATCCGGCCCCGTCATCGCCGCATTCGGCCGCGCCAGAAGCGCCAGCGCCGGATGGTCCGGCTGCTCGGCCGCATCCCGGTAAGCGAGCCACGGAATGCTGGCGGCCGCCTCTGAAATCATCCGCACCGCGCGATAGGCGACCGGGTTCTTCATGAAACCCTCGCGCGACAATGCTGCGTAGGAGCGCCCGGTCCAGCGCGCCTGCCCTTCGCCGGCAATCAGCGCCAGCGGCCCGGTCATCGCGCCGGTCATTGCGCCGGGGAGCGCCTTTTGATCCGGCACGGGTCGTCGATCCCGGGCTGGGACCCAGGGCAGTCGGAACGGGAGTTTCATGCAGTGTCTCCGTTGATCGTGGAGGAACGGGCGTAACGCGCAAAAGCAAGGTTTCGGCCGGCGGTCGGGGATGCGAACACGGCGGCAGGTGGCTACCCCCCTCTGCCCTGCCGGGCATCTCCCCCACAAGGAGGGAGATCGATCTGCGGCACCGCTCTGCCCCAAACCACGTCAGACTTTCAGCCGGCACCACAGAAAAGACGTCGTACAAGCAAAGGCGCACAACGTGTCGGTCGATCTCCCCCCTTGTGGGGGAGATGTCGGCGTAGCCGACAGAGGGGGGTGCCCCAAAGCGCAGTCCCAAACCGCCAGTGCGCCGCCTTGAACGCTCAGATCGCCTCGGTCACCGCCGCACCAACCTCGTAATCCGCCGCAAACCGCGCCTCGCGCAGCGGCTTCACCCGGTCGATGCTCTCCTGATAAAGCGGATGCGCCTTGTAGGCGGCCAGCGCCGCCGCATCTTCAAACTCGCCATAGACGATAAGGTCGATGCCCTGGTCGAACTGATCGGTCTTCACATTGGTGCCGATCTCCAGCGTTCTCGCATGCGGAATACCGGTCAGGATCGACAGCCCCGACCGCACGGCCTCCAGATTTTCCGGCCGCACGGTGAAGAAGACGATATGGCGGATCATGGCGAGCTCCCGGCAACAGATCAATGCTGCGGCGCGATAGCATGGCCGGCCCATCCGCTCAATGCCGCAGCCGGCCGACATGCACGCTTACAGCCCCGCCCGGATCGCCGCGTCGAACAGCCTCGCCGTCGCGGCCACCTTGCCGGCCCGCTCCAGCCCGTTGATGATCCGGCGCGCGCCGATCCAGTCGGCCTTGTGGCCGTCGAAATAGTCCTTCAGCCGGTGCCCGGTAAACATGCCCTCGGTCATGCCGGCCAGCAGGATCGTCACCGCGACGTCCGAGCGTAGTGCCAGATCGGGATCGGCGACGAGATCGACACCCGTCACCCGGCTCATCGCCGCATAATTCGCCTTGTGCGTCAGTTGCACCAGGCCTCGGCCGAGCCAGCTCTTTCCGTCCGCGTCGCGCCGCCAATAGGGCGTCGACACCCAGGGCAGCCGGCCACCGCGCCAGGCACGCTCGAGAATGGCGATCGCCGCATCGTCATTTGCCGCCAGCGTCTCGCGCACCGGCTGCATGCTTGCCGCCGTCTCGTGATGGGCGGTGGCGAGCATATAGGCAAGGCTTCGCGGATCGCCCCAGCCGCGTCGCTCGAAACGGGCGAGAATCATCTCCATGCCCGCCACCTGTTCAGTCGTCAGCCGGCCGCCGAACACGGCCGCGCGCACACCGGCAAAGAAGGTTTTTCTCGCGATCGGCATGGCGATCCCTCACTTCTGGCGGGTGAAAAAATGGCGAAGGTCAAGGGCGCGCAGGTGGCTCTGAAAAAATCTGCGGATTTAAACCGATTGAAGAAAATTCAATCGTTTAAAGGGGCAGCGGCCCATATTTACAAAGATTTAACACTGTGGAACCTTCCGCTCACAAGGACGTTTGAGGCACAGACTTCCAACGCGAGGAGGATAGACATGCAGACGAATACCGCTTCCCAGACCAAGGCCCCGGCCGTATCAGCCACGTCATCGGCGCCTATTCCGGCCCATGTGCTGGAACGCCTGGAAAACGAATGGCGCCAGATGCGCGCAAGCTCGTCCCAGCCGTCATCCGCTTCGAAATAAGCGATCCACCGCTCAAGTTTCAGACCGGCGCCGAAAGGCGTCGGTTTTGTTTTGTCCTGTTTGGTTTTGCCGGTTGTGTCTTGCCGGTTCTGTGTCGTCGGTTGCTGGCGTATCGGGGCCGGTTTCGTCGGGTCCTGCTTTGTCGAGGCCGAAGTTGCTTCGCCCACGACCGCTCACCCTGATCTCGACATGCGCTCGGTATTGCCCCCCCAGAGCTCGCCCGGCTCTTGGTGTTGCCCCTCACCCTGCCCCTCTCCCCGCAGGCGGGGA
>UBZT01000018.1 GCA_900470155.1 Hyphomicrobiales bacterium | reverse complement strand
AGGCTTGATCAACATGGGAGGCACCTGTGCATGGGGGGGTGCGCTGTCTGTAGGCGAGGGAGGGGCGGATGTAAACGGAGGGGAGCGTTGGCCGTTGGCGGGGAGGGGGTTTTGAAGGGGATGCGAACGCGCCTAGCAGTTTGCTGCATAAGCAAGGCGGCGTGGTCAGCGCATAGGCAGTAAACCCAATTCAACCGCAGCTTGAGAAAATGAAAGACCCTCGTTATGGTGTTTCGGTAAAGGGTGTAGGATTATTGCATGCGGATCGAGTACCTTCAAATATCAAATATACTCAGCTTTCCCTATCGTGCCGATGTGAGTCAGGCAGATCAAATAAAGTTTGAAGATGGTCTAAATATTATTATCGGCGAGAATGGGTCGGGAAAATCGACGGCTCTTGAGGTTATCAACTTCCTCTTCCGGAGAGTCATATATCGTCATTTCAGCTTTAACAATGACCTATTTAGGCGCCGCACAGCGCTTGGATTAAATGATAGGCGGCAGGTTCTACTGCCAGCAAATCACACTAATATTAGTGGCTTTCGATTGGATCCTAATTGGGATAGTGAAAACCAAAATCAGCGCATTCGTATAGCATTACGCCTCGATGATATTGACCGAAAAAACATCGAGAATATCAGATTTTACTTTGACGATCTTAGCCAAACGCTAGGGTCGTATTCCACTCATAGTGTTAGGATCGATGACGAACAGCGCGACATTTACGTTATCGACGTTATTTTGAACCGAGGCGCGAATAACTTTTCGGTTCAGTTGCAGGGTGCAGAGCCCGACTTCGGCTTCACATATCTGACGGACTATCACTTCTTCAGAGAAGCTATTTCACTTCACAATGGCCTCACGCCCGGTGAACTCATCCCACCGCTCTACGAGAGCTTCACGCTTATCAGCAGCTATCGCAACTACCACGCTTTTCAGCCCTCAATCTCCCTGAGCAGTGCGCCGGCGTTGCAGCAAATTCAGGACATACGGAACCAAGACTTCAGTCGTAGCCTCAACGCCACTGACAGCAATGAACCGCCTGTCTTCGCTCTCGTGCGATTGCAGGTTGCTGAGAGACATTTCAACCTCATTTCAGAAAAAAAGGATCTTGCACAGTGTGAGCAAGAAGCGAACGACCTTCCCTTTGTGAAATCGGTCAATGAGCGACTTCGCGTGGTAAATCTACGCTGTCAAATAAAGCTTTTGGACCTACGGACATGGCAGTACAGCTTTGAATTCTACGACACCCGTCGCAACAAGCCAATTGGTGACATCAACAGCCTTAGCGCGGGTCAGAAGGCAATTATACACCTAGTGCTTGAAGCATATGGTAGGGGGGAATTGAAGGGTGGCGTAGTCATCATTGATGAACCTGAAATCCATTTGCACTATCAGTTCCAGCACGAGTATCTGCAGGTACTTCGAGAGTTGAATGCAACTCAGAACTGCCAATATATCCTCGTCACACATTCGGAGTCGCTGATCAATTCGAACACCATTAATTCCGTGCGCCGGTTTGCGCTTGGTGCGAATGGTCACACTTCGATCTTTTCGCCAACGCTTTCCGCAGATGAAAAAAGCCTGATACGCATTCTCGACAACTCCCGGTCCACGTACGCCTTTTTTTCCAAGAAAGTGGTTCTAGTGGAGGGCGATACGGACCGCTATTTTTTCAGGGCGCTAATACAGCAGCGGCACCGCCTGCTCGAACAAGAAATCTCGGTTCTTCATGTCGGTGGAAAGGGAGAACTTACGAAATGGCAAATTTTGTTTTCAAGCTTCGGTCTCCGCGTGTATTCGATCGCGGATTTCGACTACCTTGTGAATATGCAATACCCCGACGCCAAAGGTGTTCAACTCCAAACGCCTCAACAGATAGCGGCATTCAAGCTGTCGCACTCAGATTGGGAGGACCATATAAACACCTTGGCTGAAGACGGACTATTTATCCTTCGGGAAGGCCACCTTGAAACTTACCTTGGTGTCGGGAAAGACCTGACGCACGTGATAGAATTCTGCCAAGATGATCTTCAGTCATTTCTGGCAGATGATACCTCAAGTAAGAGCCGTGAAATGCGGTCAATCATCGATACGATCGCTGAATGATGGGTCGAGAAAGATGCGATGCGTGAGCCAGAGTTAAGGGGCTAATTTGCACTCCGACATCCGTTTCGCCCGCTACCAAAGCCATCCCACTCCCCCCATCTTCACCCTTCCTTCGCCAATCCCTGATACACCCGGAACTCCCACACCCCAGAAGGATTTCCGATGAAGAGAATGCTCGTCCTCGCCATGGCGCTTGCCATCGCACCCTTGTTCGCCCCGATGCTCGGCCCGATCCGCGCCGAAGCCGCCACGCTTGAATTTCCGAGCGATGCGCCGATCGCCTCGGTCACCATTCCCGATGCCTGGGAGCCGAAGGAAACGATTTCCGGCATCGAGGCGACCTCGCCGGATGCGGCGATCTACTTTTCCATTGATGTCGCCTCTGATGCGACGATGGACCAGGTGATCAACGACGCGATCAAGTTTTTGACCGACAATGGCGTGACCATCGACGAGACGACGAAGAGTGATTCCGGCGATGTCGAGATCAACGGCATGACGTTTGGTAGCATCGAGTTCGACGGCGAGGATGCCGATGGCCCGGTCGAGGTTTCGCTCGGTTTTGCCTCGCCCGCCGAAGGCAAGATGCTGGTCGTCACCTATTGGGGCACCAAGGAAACGCAAGGCGCCCACAGCAAGGACCTCGTCGCTATCCTGAAGTCGCTGAAGCCGGCCAAGTAAAGCGGCCAGGTAAGGCGGCCACCACTGAACGCGGTATCGGGGCGCGCTTGGCCGTTCCCCGATACCATCGCCTTCCGCCAGATCCCGTGACTTGAGCCCTCGCCAGAGCCGGTCTGCCGCGCTATGTCTTGCGCCGACCACGCGCAATCAGCGCAGCCACGCATTGGGAGGAACCATCATGGGCAAGCGGATCATCTTTACCGGCGGCAGCGGCAAGGCCGGGCGCCATGTCGTGCCCTATCTGACCGGCCGCGGCCATGCGGTCCTCAATCTCGACCTCACCCCCCTCGATTGCCCCGGCGTCAACACGCTGCTGACCGACCTCACCGACAGCGGCCAGGTGTTCAACGCGCTGTCCCAGCATTTCGGCTTCGACGGTTTCGAGACGGGCAACGGCCCGGCCAAGGTCGATGCCGTGGTGCATTTCGCCGCCATCCCGCGCATCCTGATGAAGCCGGACAATACGACTTTCGCCGCCAACACCGTCTCGACCTACAATGTCATCGAGGCGGCGGTGAAGCTCGGCATCCGCAAGGTGATCATCGCCTCGAGCGAGACCACCTACGGCGTCTGTTTTGCCGAAGGCGACAAGGACTATCACCAGTTCCCGCTGACCGAGGACTATGACGTCGACCCGATGGACAGCTACGGCCTGTCCAAGGTGGTCAACGAGAAGACGGCGCGCGCCTTTGCCATGCGCACCGGCGCCGACATCTATGCGCTCAGGATCGGCAATGTCATCTCGCCGGAGGATTATGCCAATTTCCCCGGCTTCCTCGCCGATCCGCCAAGCCGCAAGCGCAATGCCTGGAGCTATATCGACGCGCGTGACCTCGGCCAGATCGTTGATCTCTGCGTCGAAAAGGACGGCCTCGGCTTCCAGGTGTTCAACGCCGTCAACGACACGATCACCGCCAACGAGCCGACCCGCGACTTCCTCGCCAAATACGCGCCCAACACCCCGATCACCGGTGATCTCGACGGTTATGCCGCCCCGTTGTCGAACGCCAAGATCCGCAGCGTCCTCGGCTTTCGCGAACAGCATGACTGGCGCGACGAACTGCCGGACGGCTCGATCGACTGAGCCTGCGTCTGGCTTCGGCAAACGACAAATCAGGGCTGCGCCTTGCGGCCCAGTCCTGATCACTCGTTTGCGTGGCTGCCGTTACTGGCAAGCGGTCAGGCCACCGGGATTGACGATCGCCGCGATGCCGACATGCGTAATCGTCGGGTCGTTGCGGGCCTGGAAGCAATAGACGTCGTTTGCGTCGGGTGCCGCAATGACGCAGGAATTGGAGCCTGCCGGCACGACGTAATTGTTCAATCCGTTGATCGAAAACACCGTCGCGTCGCCGGCCGGATGCGGCACCGGATGTTTCGACAACACGATCGCATTCTGCGGCAGAGCGACCGCCAGCGCGGTAAACGCCGTGCAGGCGGGTGAAAACGCCATCTGCGCCGTGGCCGAGGTCGTGCATGCCGCAAGGGCAGCGGCGGCAATGGCAACGGCGAGCCTTGCCCTGGATGGCGGCAGGTGGCGCCGATGGTTTGCGCCCGGCAGCAGGTCCGTGCGCGTGGGCTGTGCCTGGCTCGTCTGTATGGGCAAGGTCTGTAGGGTCATTGTCAGTAGGGTCATCGTTATCTTCCTTTGATTGGTTTCTTCCATCGGGTGAGATTTCAAGGCATTGAAGTCACGTCGAAAAATCGGATTCTGCCTGGTTCTACGGCCCTCCTTTGGTTGAGAATGTGCCATTAGCATTGTAGGTCGCGGTGACGCTGCCAAAGCCGGTGGTGAAATCGCAGCGCGCCGACAGGGTCTCGTCATAGGCAATGACGTCTCCCGTCGGCTGGTAGCCGGTCTTGACGAAATAGATCGGCTGCGGCGCGCAAGCCGTCATCGTGTTGGGCGGCGGGGCGACGAAGCTCGACAGGATGATGTGGCCGTCGCCGGTAAACACGGCAGCGCCGCAATAGAGTTCGGCAACCGGCACCGGCGTATAGGGCGGCACCTCGATGCCGAAACTGCCGTCTGCAAGACCCGCCTGATAGGCCGGCGGCGACAGCCCGAGCGGATCGAGCGACAGCGTGGTGCAATTGGCCGGACTTGCGCCGCTGCTACCGCCCGATAATGCGATCGGCTGGGCGGCGGCCGTGCTCGACAGCAGAAACCGCGTGGCCGCGCCGATCGCATTGGCAAGCACCGGCGCATGTGTCGGCGGCGGCTTCGGCGCCATTGTGGTCATCGCCCCGGCATAGACCTGGCGCTCGAACACGAAACTGATCTGCGCGCCGCTTTGGACCGAATTGCCAAGGCTCTGGCAGCCGAGACTGCTGGCGAAGATGGAGCCGCTGGCGATAGGCGGCTGGAACGACGCCTGCTTTTGAAAGACGTGGAAATAAAGCACCGTCTGCGACAGGTTGCGCACGATGATCTCGTAGGTACTGGCCATGGTCTGCAAGGCTCCCCTGTCATGGTGTCCTGGTGTGTCCTGACCGGATGCGGTGAAGGCGCAAGGCCCGCGATGGTCGATGCCGTGCGCATGGGATCAGCGGATGCGGATGAAGGGGAGGCGGCTCTCCAGCCTCCATCCGCATCGCCGGCGCCAACGCCGACATCGCGGCCGGTTGGGGCCCGCCTATTGCAGCTTGACGTCCCACTTGCCGTCGGCCTTCAGCGTCACATTGGCAGTGGCATAGCCGCCGGTGAAATCGCAGAGCGCCGCATTGACGCTCGACTGGGTGAAGTTCATCACATTGCCGGGCGTATAGGTGCCGGTCTGCACGTAATATTGCAGGATCGGTTGGCAATCGGTGTTGTCGGCCGGATTGGCCTGGACGAAGTTCGACAGCACGATCCCGCCATTGACCGACACCGCCGAGCCGACATTGTAATAGGGCGGCGAGGTGAAGCTCGGCGTGGTGATGCGGAATGCGCCTTCCTGCACGCCCGAAAGATTGACCGGCGGCGACAGGCCGAGCGTGGTGTTCGGCCCGACGACGGTCGCCGTCGTCGCATCGTTCGGCCTGGTCGAAGAGCCGGCCGCCGGCGCCAGATCGATCGCCCGGCTGGCGGAGGAGAAGCCCGACGACGAGCCGACCTGCGGCGGCTGGTTCGACTGCTGGATGCCGGCATAGAATTGCAGGTTGACCTGGAAGGTCAGGATCGCGCCGCTATCGCCGAAATTGGCCAGCGACTGGGAAAACAGGCTGTTGGAATAGACCTTCCCGCCGCCGGTATAGATCGCCGGTTGCTGGAAGAAGTAGAAATTCTGCGTCTGCGGCTCCAAATTCTTCACGTTGATCGTCAGCATGGTCGACATGGTCTCACCCTTGATTTGCGTTGCGGTTGCGGTGTCGTTGCGTTGAAGACAGAGGGACCCAGCACCCGTTCAGCCCCTGGCGGAATGGATGTCGATGGCATGCGGCTGTTGTGCTGAACCCTGCGCACATTCTGGTTGAGTTGGAATTTTAAGCAACCGATAGCTGTTGAGCTGCGGTTGCGATTGCGCCGCAATTTACCCTCAGCGCAAAGGCGCTGACGGCGGGATCGCCTCGAGCAGTTCGACCAGCAGCCGGCGGATCCGCTCAGGCCGTGCCCTGAGCCCGACGACCCAGCGCAGTTCCGCCGCCGAGACCGAATTGTCGCGGTGCCAGTCGATCGTGCCGCGCCCGAGCAGCAGCCAGTCGAGCGACACATCGAGCAGTTCGGCCAGCGCACAGGCGCTTTCCAGCGACAGATGGCCGCCATTCTGCCAGCGCGACACGGCGGCCGCCGAGACATTGAGCTCGGCCGCCAGCGCCAGCGTCTTGTGAATGTGCCGCTTAAAGATCGCGTCGCGCACGCGCCTGCCGCGCGCCGGGTCATGGGACATGGCGTTTCTCCCGAGGATTGTTCCCCGGAATGATAAGCAACTAATGGATGTTATCAATTCCAAGAATATCATCTTAAAGTTGCACTTGATTGCCGCCGGATTGCTGCCCGGCCCACAGCCCGGCAAACACCTGACCTGTGGTCACCCGCTCTGATAGCTTGAGAATCATCCCCGCCGCTGCCAGTGTTGCGCCAGGCAGTGTCGCCTGCCGGGCCGCGCGGTGTGGCCTTGGCGATGCAGTGAGGGCGACCGGTGGTGGCCCACCCGATGTCGGCAGGCGAACCGCCGGAAATTCTCGAACGCCAGCCTGCCTGAACGACACAGACTGCCCAGAACGAAAGGCCCGACCGCCATGCACTTCCTCCGCGCAACGCCGATCCTGGGCGCCCTGCTGGCCCAGGCGCTGGCAGCGCTCGTGCTTGCCGGCCTTCTCCAGGCACTGCTGCCTGAACTCGCCGGCCGGTTCGGCATCGCTCCGGTCATCGGGGCGGCACTGGTGCTGCAGGCGCTGCTGGCCGCCGGCCTGACCCGGGCGCTCGGCCTTGCCGTCTGGTGGCAGTGGATCGCGCTCGCCTTTCCCTTCGCCGTGGCGCTGGCGCTGGCTGCGGGCTCCCTGCCGGCCTGGCCCTTCGGCCTCGCTTTCCTGCTGCTCTACCTGTTCTTTTCCAACACCGCGCGTGAGCGCGTGCCGCTCTATCTGAGCAACCGCGCGACGATCGGGGCGCTGCGCCGACTGATGGCCGAGCGCGGGGCGAGCTGTTTCATCGATCTCGGCTCGGGCCTCGGCGGCGTCGTCCGCGGCATCGCCGGCGACGGTCGAAAGGCGGAGGGTCGAAAGGCGGAAGGGTATGAGACCGCGCCGATGGCCTTTCTGATCTCCGCCATCCTGTCGAAACTGACCGGCCGCGGCCAGATTTACCGCCGCGACATCTGGTCGGCCGACATCACCGAGGCCGACCTCGTCTATGTCTTCCTCTCGCCCGAACCGATGCCGATGGTCCATGACAAGGCAAAGCGCGAGATGAAACCCGGCAGCCTGCTGGTCTCCAACAGCTTTGCCATCCCCGGCCTCGATGCCGACGAGATCTGGGACCTGTCAGACCGCCGCAAGACGAGGCTCTATCTCTATGCGATGAAAGGGTGATTAGTACCCGGCCTTGCGCCAGCCGGCGGCGCGCGCCTCAGAATCGGTGCAAAACCAGCGTTCGCCATATTGCGGCGAAATCCGCGTCTCGTCATACCGGTGCTGACCCGGCACGTGATAGATGCGCTCGCCGCTGTTGATGCTGACATTGCCTTTGATCTTGCAATCTGACGTCACGATTGCGGGACGCGATGGGGTCGCTGGACTGGAAAGGGAAGGGGCTGCGATTTGCGGCAGCAGTGCATGGCCGCCACTGCCCAGAAAGGCAGCCGCAGAACTCGCAAGCACAAGTATGGAAAACCGCATGCCCCACCCCCGAAATACCTGCTCAGGGTTGTATCGTGTAAGTCCTTTTTTCTTCTAAAAATGATATCTAAAATACAATGCATTATGACCGCGCGTCGTATGTCGCCTTGCGCCAGCCGGCGGCGCGCGCTTCGGCTTCGGTGCAGAACCAGCGTTCGCCCAGATGCGGCGAAATCGCCGATTCGGCATACCAGTGCTGGCCCGGCAGGTGATAGATGCGTTCGCCGCTGGCAGGGCTGACAGTGCCCTTGATCCGGCAGGAAGGGTTGAGCGCATTCGGCAGCGCGCCGGCAACGGGTCGCGGCAGATATTCATGGCCACCGGCGCCGAAGAAGGCAACGACTGCGCTGACAATGATAAGCGCTGGAAACTTCATGTTCCACCCCCGAACCACAGGCTTGGGACTGTAACAAGCGGCGTCTTTCGTTCCAGTAAAAGATATTGCTAAAATGCAATATGTCTGGCGCCTCGATCCTCGACGCCGTCTGCTGGTCCTGTCAGCGCGGGCGGCTTCCGGCCATGCCGCAGTCGGTGGCCGCGCCATACCCCCCTCTGTCCTGCCGGACATCTCCCCCTCAAGGGGGGAGATCACAAGGGGCCGATTTCACCGGGCGATCAAAATGTGCAGATCACCCTCAATCTGCAGATCAGGCGGAGCAGATCGCGAAGACACAGTCGCCCCGCAGCCTGACATCATCCGGCAGAAGGGGCACGTTGTGGAGCAAGAGGCCAGCCACGTGCCGATCTCCCCCCGTGAGGGGGGAGATGCCCGGCAGGGCAGAGGGGGTACCGAAAGGCTCGATCTGTCCGGAGAAACTCGGTGCCGCGCGTTGATCCGCCAGCCATCGCACCCGCCGGCCTTGCCGCCTGAGCGTCCGGTCAGGCAAAACCGTGATGCCGCCGTTTACGCGACGTCCTGCGCCACCGTCGGCCGTTCGTTGATCCGCCAGCCGTTGCGGCCATCGGCCTTGGCGGCATAGACGGCCTGGTCGGCGGCGTCGACCAGGGACTGGAAGTCGCTGTCGCCGAGGATCGAGCCGATGGCGGCGCCGACGCTGACGGTGACATGGCGGTTGCGGTCGCGGGTGAATTCGTGGGCGATGCCGAGCTGGCGCACCGAGCGGCGCACGGCCTCGGCGGCAATGCCGGCCTTGTCGGCATCGGTGCCGGGCAGGATGGCGAGGAATTCCTCGCCGCCCTGGCGCGCCAGATGCGCGTCGAGCGGCAGCGCCCGGCGCATGGCGCGCGCCACCCGCTTCAGGCAGTCGTCGCCGGCGCCGTGGCCGTAGCCGTCGTTGAACGCCTTGAAATGATCGACATCGATGATCAGCACGACCGCGTTTTCCATCGCCTGCGGAGCCTCGAGCCGGAGCCGCGAAAGCTCGCTCTCGGTGCCGCGCCGGTTCGACAGCCGGGTCAGCGGGTCGGTCACCGACAGGCGGGCGAGGTCCTTGTTCTGCCGCGACAATTCCCGCTTCAGCACCTCGTTTTCCTGGCTCTGCAGGAAATTGGCGATCGCCTCGCTTTCCAGCTGGTAGGTGACCAGAAGCGTCATGCCGACCGTCGGCAGATAGACGGACAGGTGCTGCATCACATACATGCCGCTGGTGCCCTCGAGCAGCCAGATGGCCGTGTAGTTGAGCACGAAGATCACCAGGCTGGCGATCAGGCTCGGGCGAAACGGTGAGGCGGCGGCAATGGTCACGACCATCTGGAACGAGGCGGCGGCGTAGAAATAACCGAGCACCGCCGGATTGCGGCTCGACACCAGGATGATGCACCAACAGACATTGCCGAGGATGGCGACGCCAAGGGCGGCATGTTCCTTGCGCGCGATCGGGTGCTCGCCGGCGACATAGGCGATCAGCAAGAGGGCGGCCGGCAGCACCACGCCGAAGCGCAGGCTGAGCGCCAGAAGCGTCACATCGCCGAGCAGCAGGATGTCGAGCAGGATGCAGGCCAGATAGAAGGCGCAGACGCCGATCACCGAGCCGAGCAGCAGCCGGGTGCGCGTGGGTGTCCGCATGGCTAGAAAGGCTGCCTGCTGGTCCGCCGTCATGCGAAGCCGCGGGAACAAGGTTGACCATCTCTTCATGGATGCACAATCACCGAAAGCAAATACGTTGATCAAATCTGGCGGAATCCTTAGCCCAGCCGATTTAATCATGGGTGAAGGTTGTGTGCCGATGCGGGAAACCGTCGAGGATCGCTGACGCTATGATTAATGGCCCCCTAAAAATGGGGTGCCGGGGCACGGCCGGCGGCCGGGCATCTGTGTCAATTCAGGATGGAAGCGCTTTGCGAAGGCCCGAGTGGCGCCGCCAGCCGCAGTTTTGCCGCAATATCGCGAATCAGCCGGGTCGACTGCGCCGACAGCGAGCGCGGACGCACCATGGCGGGCAGGGCGGCCGGGTCGTCTTCCGGCTTGGCCTCGGCTGCAGCCTTCGCCACGTCCGGGCCGGGCAGCGGGTTTTCGATGCCGGGGATCGGTTTCAGGTCGATGCCCTGATGGGCATAATCCATCAGCTTCTTGAAGGTCATCGCCGGCAGCGAGCCGCCGGTCATGTTGTTGGTCGAGGTATAGTCGTCGTTGCCGAACCAGACGGCGCCGGTGTAATTGCCGGTATAGCCGACGAACCAGGCATCGCGATAGGCCTGGGTCGTGCCGGTCTTGCCGGCCGTGACGATGCCGTGATCGAGCGCTGCCCGCCGCGCCGTGCCGATATAGGGGATCTTGGTCATCATCTGGTTCATGTAGGCGGCCGCCTGGGCGGTCAGGATGCGGTCGGCCGGCTTTTCGTCGCGGTCGAAATCATAGAGCACCTCGCCCTGGTAGTTCATGATCTGGGCGATGCCGTGCCGGCGCGACTGGTAGCCGCCGGCCGGCAGAACCGCATAGGCCGTCGCCTGGTCCATCACGGTGACTTCCGTCGTGCCGAGCGGAATGGTGACGTCCTTCCTGAGCGGCGTCTCGACGCCCATCGCCTTGGCCGTCGCCATGATCGCGTCGATACCGAGCTTTTCCTTGGCGAGCCGCACGGGAATGGTGTTGATCGACTTCGCCAGCGCCGTCTCGATGGTCACCCGGCCGGCATAGCTGTTGCCGTAATTGTGCGGGCTCCAGTTGCCCCAGGCGATCGGCCCGTCGGTGACCACGGTCGAGGGCGTGTAGCCGTTTTCCATCGCCAGCGCATAGGTATAGATCTTGAACGACGAACCCGGCTGGCGCAGCGCCCGTGTCGCCCGGTTGAACTGGCTTTCGCCATAGTCGCGCCCGCCGACCATGGCCCGCACGGCGCCGCCGCTTTCCAGCATCACCAGCGCGCCCTGCTTGACGTTATAGCTCTCGCCATATTCGCGCAGCGACGAGGCGACAGCCTCGTCGGCCGCCTGCTGCAACCCGGTATCGATCGTGGTGCGCACCACCAGCGTATGGTCCTTGAACCGGGCGGCGATCTTCTGCACCTCCTCGAAGGCCCAGTCGAGGAAATAGTCGGGCGCTTCGGCCTCGTCGCGATCGACGACGGTGGCCGGATTGCGCCTTGCCGAGACCACCTGGCCCTCGCTCATCAGCCCGCTCTGCACCATGTTGGTGAGCACATCATTGGCGCGCGCACGCGCTGCCGGCAGGTTGACATGCGGCGCATATTTCGCCGGTGCCTTGAACAGGCCGGCGAGCATCGCAGCCTCCGCCAAGGTCACCTCGGTAATGCTCTTGCCGAAATAGAATTGCGAGGCGGCCGCTGCCCCGAACGTGCCGCCGCCCATATAGGCGCGATCGAGATAGAGCGACAGGATCTCCTTCTTCGAGAGATTGGCCTCCAGCCACAGCGCCAGGAAGGCTTCCTTGATCTTGCGCTCGATCGACCGCTCATTGGTCAGGAACAGGTTCTTCGCCAGCTGCTGGGTCAGCGTCGAGCCGCCCTGCACGACCGTGCCGGCCTTGGCGTTTTCGGTCATGGCGCGGGCAAGGCCGAGGAAATCGATGCCGAAATGATCGAAGAAACGCCGGTCCTCTGTCGCCAGCACCGCCTTGATCAGGTGGTCGGGCAGGTCGTCGATCGGCACCAGGTTTTCATGGATGATGCCGCGATGGCCGATCGTATTGCCGTAGCGGTCGAGAAAGGTGACGGCGAAATTGTCGTGGTTGCGCCAGTCTTTCTTGGTTTCCTCCAGCGCCGGCTGGGCCAGCGTCAGGAGCACGACCATGCCGGCCGTGCCGAGCGTCATCGCCTCGCCGGCGATTTCGAAACCGAGCTTTTTCAGGCCGCGCACCCGGAAGCGGCGGAAGAAGATGGTGATCTCCTCCCAGATCTCGACCAGATCATAGCCGGCATTCCACAGCGTCGAGTCGAGCCAGCTGTCGATGCGCAGAAAGAAATGCCGCTTGAGGCGGGGCTTTTGTCCCGGTTCTGGCTGGTTCTGCTCGCTCACTCTGGTCTGCCCCTGGCCCGTCTATGGCCCATCACTGGCCCGTTTCCGGGCTGTCTCTGTCGGCTGCCGCCTGCGCGCGCGACGACCGGTTGTCGCAAATACGGCTTGCTTGCCCTGTATCCTCGACCTTCACCGGAAGGTCTGCCCGGACCCTCTGCTGGCCCAAAACCCTTGACGCGACGGCCCGAAAGGCTCAGGACCGGGGCGAGACAAGGGCAAATCGGCCTTTGCTGATTGATGGTCGATTTGACTGAAAAGAACAAGAAGAATTGCGTGCGGAGCGTTCACGATGGCCATGACACCAGAGATGACAACGGACATCAGCCATGACACCGGCCCGGACAACATCAATGACAACATCAATGACACCGTCAATGGCGACGTCAAAGGCGGCATGACGGAGATCCCGTACTGGAAGACCAAGGGCCTGACCGAAATGAGCCTGCCCGAATGGGAAGCGCTGTGCGACGGCTGCGGTCTCTGTTGTCTCAACAAGCTGGAGGACTGGGACACCGGTGAGGTGGCCTTCACCTCCGTTGCCTGCACGTTGCTTGACGGCGAAAGCTGTCGGTGCAGGGACTATCCCAACCGCCAGAAGATCGTGCCCGACTGCATC
This sequence comes from Hyphomicrobiales bacterium, assembly GCA_900470155.1. GTDB lineage: Bacteria > Pseudomonadota > Alphaproteobacteria > Rhizobiales > Rhizobiaceae > Allorhizobium. The sequence continues at coordinate 11,962 of UBZT01000018.1, read as the reverse complement.
CAGCTCACTCCCGACCAGGTCGATACCATCGTCTGGCTGCCGCCGACCTGCGGCTACCGCCTCGTGCATGAGGGGCGCGACCTCTACTGGTGGCACCCGCTCGTCTCCGGCGATCCCGAAACCGTGCACCAAGCCGGCATTTCGGCCCGCGGCCGCACGGTCTCGGAAGACGATGTCGATGTCGACGATTTCGAGGATTATCTGGTCGACTGGCCGATGACGGTGGGCGAGGGAACGGAGTAGGGCGGATAGGGGCTACCCGCCTGATCCCGATCCCGATCATCGTCTGCCGGTTCAGCGAGCCTGCGGAAGCCTTGCGATCACCTTGATCTCGAAGTCGAAACCGGCAAGCCAGGTGACGCCGAGCGCGGTCCAGCTCGGATAGGGCGCTTCGGGGAAAATACGGTTCTTCACCGCCATGATCGTGTCGAACTGGTTTTGCGGATCGGTGTGGAAGGTCTGCACATCGACGATGTCGTCGAAGCCGCAGCCGGCGGCCTGCAATACCGCCTCGAGATTGCGGAACGCCTGTTCCACCTGTTTTTCGAAGTCGGGTTCGGCGGAGCCATCCTCGAGGCTTCCGACCTGGCCGGATACAAAGAGGAAATCGCCCGAGCGGATGGCGGCCGAATAGCCATGCGCGTCATAAAGCGCGTGCCGGTTGGCCGGGAAGACTGCGTCGCGTTTTGTCATTGTCGGATCCTTTCGTGATCGCTTGCACGCATCGGAGGGCCATGGTGAACCGGTGTGACTTCCCGTCATCAACCGGCGGTGCTATATCCGGTGGCATACGATGCGTATGTGAAATTGATATTCACATACGCATCGTATGTCAAATTCAAATACGCAACGTATGTGAGAAGGCGTCGCCATGGCTGCCAAGCGTCTGGAAAAGATGGAAGAAAATCGCACCCGGCTGATCGCCGCGGCACGCCGGGCCTTTGCAGCCAGGGGTTATGCGGCGGCGTCGATGGACGAACTCACCGCAGAGGTCGGTCTGACGCGCGGCGCGCTCTACCACAATTTCGGCGACAAGCGCGGCCTGCTGGCCGCCGTCGTCCACCAGATCGACAGCGAGATGGCGGCCCGCGCCAAGGCGGTCGGCGCTGGCCAGGCAGACGGCTGGCAGGCGCTGCTCGCCGAGGGTGTCGCCTATATCGAGATGGCGCTCGACCCGGAAGTCCAGCGCATCGTCCTCCTCGACGGCCCCGCGGTCCTCGGCGACCCGTCGCGCTGGCCAAGCCAAGACAGTTGCCTCGTCGCGACCCGGCAGGCGATTGCCGACCTGCTGGCAAAAGGCGTCCTCAAACCGGTCGATGCCGAGGCCGCCGCGCGTCTGGTCAGTGGCGCTGCCCTGAACGCAGCATTGTGGATTGCCGCCAGCGACCACCCGCGCGACGTCCTGCCCAAGGCCATCGAGGCGTTTCGCGCCCTGGCATCCGGCTTGTTGAAGGCGTGAAGATTGAACGTGAGCCCGATCACTTGAGTATCGGAGGTCGCATTCATTGTTTTAAACTTGATTGCTTGATGTACCAGGCTCGGTTGACAAAGATTTGTCCCATCTCCCTGCCGACGCTTTGCAGAGACTTGTGCCGCTGACCGCTCGCGGAGTGGCGAGAATGCCCGAACTCCTGCGCTCCGCGCTGCGTTGATATCTCTGCTGATCCCAGACAAGCCGACCTCATTTTTGCGGTGAATCGTCGGTTGTGCCTTTGTTGTCAGAGGTGTCGTTTTCGATCATCAATCGTATCCGCAGTTGGTCGATAGCCCGTTGAAAAACGGCCGGATCGTCCATTGCCCGGGAAAGAACAATTGCGCCTTGAATGGCAAGAACGGCCTCTTCCGCGAGGATGCGCGATTGATCGGCTTCACGGCCCTGCCGAATAAGCGCTGACTGCAATGCGTCCACCCAAGCTACGAAATAACCTCGGATGGCTTGCGCGAAGAGGTCACGTGTATTGGCGACTGCCAAGGCGCCGACGAGGCACACGCGCCTGCCGGACCTGAAATACTGGTCCGTCGAGGCGAGCATGGCACGGATGGCACCATTGACATCGCTCTCGTTACGCAACGGGGAATATACGGCATCCTCGAACCATTGGCCTATTTCGTCGAGAACAGCCCGCACCATCTCTTCCTTTCCGTTTGGGAAGAAGTGGTAGAGGCTGCCCTTGCCGAGACCGGTCGCCTTGCCGATCAAGGCAAGGCTTGCGCCTTCATAGCCATGTTCGCGGAAAACTTCGGCCAACGGGGCTATGACGTCGGCTCTTTCTGCGACCATGCGGGCCATGATCAAAGACCCAAGTCGCTGAGGCTGGCATGATCATCCGGCCGACGGCCAAGAGGCCAGTGGAACAAACGATCGCTTTCAGCAATCGGCATTTCATTGATGCTCGCGTGCCTGTGCGCCATCAGACCGTCCTCCGCGAATTCCCAGTTCTCGTTACCATATGCGCGGTACCAGCGGCCGCCATCGTCGCGATATTCATACGCGTAACGTACCGCGATGCGGTTACCGGTGAAAGCCCAAAGCTCCTTTATCAGCCGGTATTCGTGCTCCTTGTTCCACTTACGTGTCAGAAATGCCTGAGCTTCTTCGCGATTGCTCGCGAACTCGACGCGGTTCCGCCAGCGGGTGTCGAGCGTATAGGCGAGAGCAACTTTCGCTGCGTCTCTCGTGTTCCAGCCGTCTTCGGCCAACCGAACCTTTTCGATGGCGCTTTCGCGGGTGAAGGGGGGGAGTGGGGGACGTGACATCTTCAGTTCCTTGTCGAGGTGAGGAGTTTGTACCGATTGGTAATCTATTTACCGATCGGTACAATCGCGAATGAACATGTGGTTGTCAAGTGGCATTTCCGTCTGGATGTTTGAGATCGATTTGGAGTGGCGCGCGGTAGCCTCGTTGGCGGCGGTTGCCGACCAAGCCGTAGTGTTCTCACTGGCTGCGGGCGCTAAAGCGTGACTTATCAGGCGGCCTTTGGTCGATCACGCGGCGGCTTTGCGCCAAAAATCCACGCCCGAGCACACGGTCAGCGACGCCCTCTCGGCTTCGTCCTGAAGGACGGAGAAGCTTCGGACGACAACGCCGTTTCGGGCCTGCTGGCGATACCGGTCGGCAAGCCGAGGCTATCCCTTGCCGACAAAGGCTACGACGGTGATTTCCTGCGTGAAGAACTCCTGCTCTACGGGATCGGGCCGGTCCTTCTGCCGAAGGCAAACCGGCAGACCCCGCCCGCCGAGGACTACCGTGCCCACAAGCACCGAAACCGCATCGAGTGGATATTCAACCGCCTCAAGCAGTTCCGTCGCGTTGCGACCCGATACGACAAGACACGAAAAATGCTTCTCCACCCCTTGACCCTCCCATGATGGGAAGGTCCATGTAAGGGGCAGAGGTGAATGACCATGAACATGCAATCAAGACCAGACTTTGCCACACCAGACGTTGCCCTCCAGCCCGGCGTCCAGACCCTGCAGATCCCCATCGACGGCATGACCTGTGCGTCCTGCGTCAAGCGGGTCGAGACGGCGGCGGCGAAGGTCGAGGGGGTCGCGGCGAGCGCGGTCAATTTTGCCACCGAGACCCTGTCGGTGACCACCAGGCCCGGCTTCTCTGCCGAGGCATTGGTCAAGGCGGTGCGCGATGCCGGTTATCAGGCAAACGTCGAGGTGATCACCCTCGATATCGAGGACATGACCTGCGCCTCCTGTGTCGCACGAGTGGAAAAGGCGTTGAAAACCGTGGCCGCAGTCGAGGACGCATCGGTCAATCTGGCGAGCGGCAAGGCGCTGGTGACCGTGCTTGGCGGCAAGCATGCCGTGCCGGCTTTGGTTAGGGCGGTCGAAAAGGCCGGCTACAAGGCGAAGGTTCAGGCGGAAGCAGGCGAGACCGACCATCACGAACAGGCCAAGGAACGCGAAATCGCCGTCCTGACCCGCGATTTCCTGATCGCGTTTGTCCTGTCGCTGCCGCTGTTTGTCATGGAAATGGGCAGCCATCTCTACCCGCCGCTGCATCACACGCTGATGAGCATCTTTCCCGGCAACACCCTGTATTATCTGCAGTTTGTGCTGGCGACACTGGTGCTGCTAGGCCCCGGCCGGCGCTTCTTCGCCAAGGGCGTGCCGGCCCTTTTGCGGCTGGCACCCGACATGAATGCGCTGGTCGCGCTCGGCACCGGCGCCGCCTATCTCTATTCGCTGGTGACGACGTTTGCACCCGGTCTGCTGCCGGTCGAAGCCCGGCATGTCTATTATGAGGCCGCCACCGTCATCGTCACGCTGATCCTGCTCGGCCGCCTGCTCGAGGCCCGCGCCAAGGGCCGGACCGGGGCGGCGATCCGCAAGCTGGCGGGCCTGCAGGCAAAGACCGCAAGGGTCGAGCGCAATGGCCAGACACTCGATCTCGACGTCGGTCAGGTCGTGGTCGGCGATATCGTCGTGATCCGTCCGGGCGAGCGCATTCCGGTCGACGGCACGGTGATCGACGGCACCAGTGCGGTCGACGAGGCGATGATTTCCGGCGAGCCGATCCCGGTCGAAAAAGGGCCGGGGGCAACCGTCATCGGCGGCACGGTCAACGGATCCGGCAGTCTCCGGTTTACCGCGACCGGCGTCGGCGCCGACATGATGCTGTCGCGCATCATCCGCATGGTCGGTGAAGCCCAAGGCGCCAAGCTGCCGATCCAGAAGTTGGTCGACCAGGTGACGGCCTGGTTCGTGCCGGCGGTGATCGCGGTGGCGGTCGTCACCTTCGTCGTCTGGTTCGCCGTCGGGCCGGAGCCATCCTATACCTATGGGCTGATTGCCGCCGTCGCCGTCCTGATCATCGCCTGCCCCTGCGCCATGGGGCTCGCCACCCCGACCTCGATCATGGTCGGCACCGGCAGGGCGGCCCAACTCGGCGTGCTGTTCCGGAAGGGCGAGGCCCTGCAGACGCTGGCCGGCATCGATACCGTCGTCATGGACAAGACCGGCACGATCACCAAGGGGCGGCCGGAACTGACGGAGATCGTCGTGGCCGAGGGTTTTGACGAGGCCGAGGTGCTTGGCCTTGTCGCAAGCCTTGAGGCGCGCTCCGAACATCCACTCGCCGATGCGATCGTCCGGGCGGCGGAAGGGCGCGGGCTGATCCGGCAAGCGGTCGAGACCATGCAGGCGGTGCCGGGTCTTGGTCTCACCGGAACCGTCGCCGGCCGTTCGGTCGCCGCCGGTGCGGATCGCTACATGGTGAAGCTGGGGCTGTTCGGCAAACAACCCCTCCCCAACCCCTCCCCACAAGGGGGAGGGGCTAACCTGGCCGATACCATGGGTGATAGGGCCATGACGCTTCCTTTCGCTGAGTCTGAGACGTCTGCGCACGGTTTCTCCCCCCTTGTGGGGGAGATGGCCGGCAGGCCAGAGGGGGCCTTTGCTGCAGCAGAGTCCGGCAGGCCGGGGAACGGAATGTCCGTTGCGGATCATGACGGGGAGGCCTCCGAGGCGAGACGCCTGCGGGATGCCGTCGAACGTTTTGCCGACCAGGGCGCAAGCCCGCTTTACGTGGCGATCGACGGCCGGCTGGCAGCGGCACTGGCCGTGGCCGATCCGCTGAAGGAGACCAGCGTTGCGGCGATTGCGGCGCTGAAAGGGCTCGGGCTGAAGGTGATGATGGTCACCGGCGACAATGCCCGCACGGCACGCGCGATTGCCGCAAGGGCCGGCATCGATGATCTCGTCGCCGAGGTTCTGCCGGAGGGAAAGGTGAACGTGATCAAGGACCTGCAGGCAAAAGGCGCCAAACTCGCCTTTGTCGGCGACGGCATCAACGATGCGCCGGCGCTGGCCACGGCCGATGCCGGCATTGCCATCGGCACCGGCACGGATGTGGCGATCGAAAGCGCCGATGTTGTGCTGGTCGGCGGCGATCTGGCGGGTGCCCTGCATGCGATCGAACTGTCGCGCAAGGTGATGCGCAATATCGGTGAAAACCTGTTCTGGGCCTTTGGCTACAATGTGCTGTTGATCCCGGTTGCTGCCGGCGCGCTCTATCCGGCCTTCGGCTGGATGCTCTCGCCGATGGTCGGGGCCGGCGCCATGGGGCTGTCGAGCGTGTTTGTGCTGTCGAATGCGTTGCGGTTGAGGCGGGCGGGGGTGACGGATGTTGCCATCATTGCGTCCCCCTCATCTGCGAAATCTAGCACTTAGCTGACGCTAAGATGCTGATTTCGCTTCTTCTCCCTCCAGGGGAGAAGAAAGGCCCCTCCCGGGGGAAAAGAAAGGCGGCGGCGCACGCGGGGCTTTTCCTCTCCCCTGGAGGGAGAGGACAGAAAATCACGATCTTAGCGTCAGCTAAGTCGTAGATTTTCTAGGTGAGGGGGCTTTGTCATCCTGGATTGAGAACAAAGGCGGAAAAACCAAGGAGAAACAGATGAATATCGGTGAAGCCTCGGCGGCCTCGGGCGTTTCGGCCAAGATGATCCGCTATTATGAGGAGATCGGCCTGATCGCGCCGGCCGGGCGCACGGCCTCCAATTACCGGGTCTATGACGAGGACGAGGTCAACCGGCTGCGGTTTGTCAGGCGGGCCCGCAAACTCGGCTTTTCGCTGGAGGAGACCGAGCGGCTGTTGAAGCTCTGGGCCGACAAGGAACGGGCGAGCGGCGAGGTCAAGGCGCTGGCGGTCAGCCATATCGCCGACCTGCAGGTGAAGATCGCCGAGATGCAGTCGATGGTCGATACGCTCAGCCATCTGGCCGACAGCTGTCATGGCGACACGCGGCCGCATTGTCCGATCCTCGCCGACCTTGCCGGCAAGCCGCTGCGGCAAAAGGCCGGGTGCGGGGCGGGGAAAAATGCTTGACCTTGCCATCGGGGCAGGGTGCAGAAACAGTGTGAGGCCTGACCGGATGGATGGGCAGGCCGGATTGACTTAGCAGGCGGCTGGACCTGGCAGGCTCGGTTGAAAAGGCCCTGGAACAGCCATTGGGACATCCAGGATTGACTGGAAAAGCGCTGCGGAATGAAGGAGTTGGAATTAGCATGAAAGCAGAATTTTCGGTCGAGGACATGACCTGCGGCCATTGCGAAAAGGCCGTCACCCTGGCGCTCGCCGACGCGCTGCCGGGGGCTGCCGTGCTGATCGACCTCGTCGGCCACAGGGTGAGCGTCGAGGGCGACGCGGGCAAGGCCGAGGCAGCGATCCGCGACGCAGGCTATACGCCGGTCAGGCTCTGAGAGGGCGCTCTTCGGGGCCAGTTGACCGAACCGTGCAGCGGCGCGCCGGCCCGGCCCGAGCGCAGATCGGGAGCGCTGGTCTGTCGGGAGTGCCGATCTACAGGGAGAGCGGCGGCTGCTGAAATCCGTGCGCCCAGCCAACGGGGGGCTCAGACCTGATTGGCGCTGGGAAGGGGCGCAGGTGGAAGGTGCGCGCAGGAAGACGCGGGGGAAGGCGCGTTGGCGACTGTCTTAGGGCTGCACGGTCAGGTCTCCGTGGTGTCTTTGTGACAGCAAGAGCGCAGGCGGGCCGGGCATTTTTCTGCGGAAAGTGACAATCCTCTCAATTTTTAGCGGTTCTCCGGTCTAATTTAGAAAGTTGTTTGTATGACAAGCGGGTTTCGTGTCGGACGCGCCACGCGTTTGCCGACAACCGAGGTTGGATATGCAGGGATTGAAACGGGGTGGTGCCAGGCCGGACTGGCTGTTGCGGATGAGCGCCGATGTCGAGGCGGCGCATGAGCGTGCCTATGGCGCCATGCGTATCGTGCATCTGCGCCAGACGATTCTGGTCGGGCTTGCGGTCTACAATGTCTACAACCTGACCAGCCTCTATCTGATGGCCGATATCCAGGCCTGGACGGTGTTTTTGCGGCTCGGCGTGCTGACGCCCGGTTCGCTGCTGGTCTTTTTCCTGGTGCCGCGCCTGCCGGTGGCCTGGCGGGAGGCGATCCTGCTGCCGGGCGTCATGGTCGCCAGCCTGCTGCCGCTCTATCTGCTCTGGCTGTCGCAATCGCCGCTCGCCACCTATACGATCGGCGAACTGCCGCTGGCGCTGGTGTTCGGCAACATGCTGCTGGTGCTGCGTTTCCGCTATGCCGTGCCGTTCACCCTGATCACCTGCGGCGTCGCCATCGCGGTGGTGAAGACCAAGGTCGGCATCGATCCGGCGCTGCATTTCCCCTTTCTCGTGCAGATCGTCACCGGCGCCTTCCTGACGCTTTATGCCAACTGGCATGTCGAGCGCGTGCGTTGCCGGTCCTTTCTGGCCGAGAACGATGCGCGCCGCCGTGCTGACCGGGCCGAACGCCTCGGCGACCGGCTGCGCGACCTGTCGCGCACCGACACGCTGACCGGCATCGCCAATCGCGGCCATCTCGACGAGACGCTGGCTGGATGGCTGGAAGAGGGCTCCGAGGTGCTGGTGATGATGGTCGATGTCGACCACTTCAAGCCCTATAACGACCTGCTCGGCCATCCCGCCGGCGACGAATGCCTGAAGCTGGTGGCCCAGCGTCTGGCCGATTATGCCCGTTATTATGACGGCTTTGCCGCCCGTTACGGTGGCGAGGAATTTACCCTGATCTTTCAGATGGATGCGGCCAATGGCGGATCCTTCCTCGCCGACCGCGTCGTCAAGGCAGTGCGCACGCTCGCCATTCCCCATCCGGCCCGCACCGACGGGCTCTCGGTGGTCACCGTCAGTGCCGGCTTTGCCGGCACGCAAGAAGGACTGCCGCGCACGGCCGCCGACCTGATCGCCCGCGCCGACGACGCGCTCTACGAGGCCAAGCGCCAGGGCCGCGACCGGTCGCGGGCGGCGTAAAAACACAAGATAGGAAAATAATCCTTGACGGCGTGACGCTGCTTTGCTAGTGTTTGCTCATGGTTGGAAATCCGCGGATGCGGCCGGTCTGGTTCGGTATTGACGTTTGAAGCTCGGGGTCGCCCGGGCTTTTTTGTTTTCTGGAGGTCTGACATGATCACCGATGACGAGGCTGTGGATCTGGCGCTTTTGCTGCCGCTGGAGGTCAAGTCGGCCGATGAAGCGGAGCTTGGCGCGCAACATGACGCGCAAATTGGCGCCAACCGCGAACTGGCGCGATTGCTTGCCGATTTCACCCTCGAGATGCGGGCGCAGTTCGACCTCTTCCGCCGGCTGCGCGCGGCGGCCGAAGCGTTGCTCGATGGTGCCGACGAGGCATCCGCCAAGCTGGCGCGCGCCGATATCAAGGCGGCGACCGATGCGATCGCGCTGATCATCCGCACGCTGGAAAAGATCGACAGCCTGCAGCGGCAATTGGCCCGCGACCGGACCGAGGCCGACGAGCGCCAGCAGTTGAGCCACGATCCGGAAGCGTTGCGGCAGAAACTGGCGCTGATGATCGAGGCACGGGTGGCGGAGCGGGTCGATGTCGAACTGGCCGCGCGGGCGCCGCCGTGAGGGGGTGGTGTTTTGGGTTGGCGGGGTTTTGGGTTGGCGGCGTGTCCCCCTCATCTGCGAAATCTAGCACTTAGCTGCGCTAAGATGCTGATTTCGCTTCTTCTCCCTCGAAGGGGAGAAGAAAGGCGTTGCGGTTGTTGCAGAAGGTGGATGACAAGTCTGCACCGCGAGGCACCCCATGGCTGGGGTTCCAAGGGTGAACTTGTGTTTCAACGGGCTTTTGGCACAATCTCGAAAAGAGGTTTCGCCATGTCCAGGACCTTTCCGCCACTTGCTCGCAGCCGAGCGCGATCGATGCGCCGGGACGCGACGGATGCCGAGACGATCGTCTGGTCGCATATGCGCAATCGCCTGCTGAACGGCTTCAAGTTTCGCCGGCAGGTGCCAATCGGTCCGTATATTGCGGATTTTGTCTGCCAGGAGCGAAGGCTTGTCGTGGAACTGGACGGGTTTCAACATGCGGAAGACGGCCGAGATCTGGTCCGCGACCGCTATCTGAACACCGCTGGCTACCGGGTTTTGCGCTTTTGGAACCAGGACGTCTATTCCAGTCTCAACGATGTACTTCGCCACCTTGTCGAGGTTCTCGAGGGTCGCGCCTGAGCGCAAGGCCTTGCTTCTCCCCTTGAGGGAGAAGAAGCGAAATCGAGGGCTTAGCCGCAGGCTAAACCTCAGATTTCGCAGATGAGGGGGCTTTTTCGGCGACGGCGGGTCCCCCTCACCAGGAAAATCTACGACTTAGCCTTTGGCTAAGATCGTGATTTTCCGTCCTCTCCCTCGAAGGGGAGAGGCAAGGCGTCGAGACTGGCGCGGCGCTATCGGCAATCCTCGGGAGTGGCGATGACCAAGAGCAGTGTGCCGCGGTCTGGGCGTCGGCAACAGGACAAGGCGAGCGGTGTATTGGAGACTTACTCTGGCGGCATGGCGGCACTGACGGCGCAGCGCGACGCTGCTGTGGCCGCGGGACGCATGGTCGCCGCGGCGATTGGCAGATCAGTGATCGGCGGACCGATGATCAGCAGACCAGTGATCGAGCGGGATATGTCCTGGTCCGGTGCGAGCGGCGGCAATCAGGCGGTGCCGGATGGCGCGGTGCGTGGCCGGGCAGCATCTGATCGACAGGCACTGGACGTTACCGGCACGCTCGCCGATCTTGACCCGGCCGAACTCGCTTTTCTGCTGCGCGACTGGGCGCTGGTCGGCCGGGCCGAGCAGCAGCCGCCGGAGGGCGACTGGCTGACCTGGCTCATTCTCGGAGGGCGCGGTTCGGGAAAGACCCGCGCCGGGGCCGAATGGGTGCAGGCGCAGGTATTGGCGGCCGGGCGGCGCACGGATCTGCGCATCGCGCTGGTGGCCGAGACGCTGGGTGATGCCCGCGAGGTGATGATCGACGGCGCTTCGGGCCTTGCGCGACTTGCCGGGCCGATGGTGCCGGAGGTCGAGATCAGCCGCAGGCGCCTGGTCTGGCCGAATGGCGCAATCGCCCAGATCTTTTCGTCGGAAGATCCCGAAAGCCTGCGCGGGCCGCAGTTTCACCTGGCCTGGTGCGACGAACTGGCGAAATGGAAACATGCGGACGCGACATTCGACATGCTGCAGTTTGCCCTGAGGTTGGGCGATCGGCCGCGCCAGGTGGTGACGACGACGCCACGCGCCGTGCCGCTGTTGAAACGGCTGATCGCTGACGCGACGACGGCGCTGACCCGGATATCGACGGCGCGCAATGCCGGCAATCTGGCGCCGGGTTTCATTGCAGCGCTGGATGCCCGCTATGGCGGCACGCGGCTTGGCCGGCAGGAGCTGGATGGCGAACTGATCGAGGATCGGCCGGACGCCCTGTGGAAGCGCGAGCGGCTGGACGAGATTGTTGTCAAGGTGACCGAACCCTTGCGCCGCATCGTGGTCGCGGTCGATCCGCCGGCGGGCGGCGCATCGTCCTGCTGCGGCATCGTGGTCGCCGGTTTGAAGGACAATGGCCAGGCGGTGGTGCTTGCCGATGTCTCGGTCGAGGGCGCAAGCCCGGCGGTCTGGGCGCGCGCGGTGGTGTCAGCCTTTCGCCGGTTCGAGGCCGACCGGGTGGTGGCCGAGATCAACCAGGGCGGCGACATGGTGGCAAGCGTGCTGACCGGCATCGAGGCATCCTTGCCGATCACCACGGTCCGGGCGACGCGCGGCAAGTTTCTCCGCGCCGAACCGGTGGCAGCACTTTACGAGCAGGGCCGGGTGGTGCACGCGGCCCGGTTTTCTGCCCTCGAAGACCAGATGTGCGATTTCGGCCCGGATGGTCTGAGCAGCGGCCGTTCGCCCGACCGGCTCGACGCGTTGGTCTGGGCGCTGACGGCGCTTTTGCTCGAAGGCGGCGGCGAGCCGCGCATCCGGGGGATTTGAGCGGGAGGCTTTGGCTTTGGCGTTGGCGCGGGTGCCTGCCCCTCATCTGCCTTCCGTCATCTTCTCCCCGTTTTGACGGGGAGAAGAACGGGTGGGGCGGGTGTGGCCTTTTCCATGGCCGGCAGACGGTCGGCCTTCCCTCTCCCCGCCTGCGGG
>UBZT01000027.1 GCA_900470155.1 Hyphomicrobiales bacterium | reverse complement strand
ATCGGCTCGTCATTGGCGCGACCGGCCGCGATCGCCTCGGCGATCTTTTCAGCCGCCAGCATACCCGAGAGCACCGCATTGTGGCTGCCCTTGATGCGGGGAACGTTGACGAGACCGGCAGAACAGCCGATCAGCGCGCCGCCCGGGAAAGAGAGTTTCGGCACCGACTGGTAGCCGCCTTCGGTGATCGCGCGGGCGCCGTAGGAAAGCCGCTTGCCACCTTCGAAGGTCTTGGCAATCGCCGGATGGGTCTTGAAGCGCTGGAATTCCTCGAAGGGGTAGAGATAGGGGTTCTTGTAGTTCAGGTGCACGACGAAGCCGACGGCGACCATGTTGTCTTCGAGATGGTACAGGAGCGAGCCGCCACCGGTCTTCATGCCGAGCGGCCAGCCGAAGGAGTGCTGCACGAGACCCGGCTTGTGGTGCTCGGGCTTGACCTGCCAGAGTTCCTTCAAGCCAATGCCGTACTTCTGCACGTCGCTTTCGCGCGACAGATCGAACTTGGCGATCAGCTGCTTGGCGAGCGAGCCGCGCACGCCTTCCGAGATCAGCACGTATTTGCCGAGCAGTTCCATGCCGCGGGTATAGGCCGGACCCGGCTCGCCATTCTTCTCGATGCCCATTTCGCCGGTCGCAACCCCGATCACGGCACCCTCTTCGTTGTAGAGCACTTCGGAGGCGGCAAAGCCGGGGTAGATCTCGACGCCGAGCGCTTCCGCATGGGCGCCGAGCCAGCGACAGACATTGCCGAGCGAGACGATGTAGTTGCCGTGATTGCTCATCAGCGGCGGCATGGCGAAATTCGGCAGACGGACAGAGCCAGCCGGACCGAGCAGCAGGAACTGGTCGTCCGTGACCGGGGTCTTGAACGGATGATCGGCCTCGTCGCGCCAGCCGGGGATCAGCTTGTCGACGCCGATGGGATCAACCACGGCACCGGAGAGGATATGGGCGCCGACTTCCGCACCTTTTTCCAACACGACGACAGAGAGATCCGGATTGACCTGCTTCAGTCGGATCGCCGCCGACAGACCTGCGGGCCCAGCGCCCACAATCACGACATCGAATTCCATGCTTTCGCGTTCAGGCAGTTCCATTGTGGATAAAGTTCCTCTCAGAGCGCCTTCTTAAACTCCGGCAGGGCTTCGAAGATATCAGCCACGAGGCCGTAATCGGCGACCTGGAAGATCGGCGCTTCCTCGTCCTTGTTGATCGCGACGATGACCTTGGAATCCTTCATCCCCGCGAGGTGCTGGATGGCACCCGAGATGCCGCAGGCGATGTAAAGCTGCGGGGCGACGACCTTGCCGGTCTGGCCGACCTGCCAGTCGTTCGGCGCATAGCCGGCATCGACGGCGGCGCGCGAGGCGCCAACGGCGGCACCGAGCTTGTCGGCGACGGGCAGGATGACTTCCTGGAACTTCTCCGAGGAGCCGAGTGCACGGCCACCGGAAATAATGATCTTGGCCGAGGCGAGTTCCGGACGGTCCGACGAGGACAATGCGTCGGAGACGTGGGTCGATACTGCCGGATCTGCCGCCGCGGAGATGGTCTCAACCGCAGCCGAACCACCTTCGCCGGCTGCGGCAAAGGATGCCGATCGCACGGTGATCACCTTCTTGGCATCGGTCGACTGCACCGTCTGGATGGCGTTGCCGGCATAGATCGGACGCTTGAAAGTGTCGGCGGAGACGACCTCGGTGATCTCAGAGATCTGCGCCACGTCGAGCAGGGCCGCGACGCGCGGTGCAACATTCTTGCCGACCGAAGTCGCTGCCGTGATGATCGTGTCGTAGGAACCGGCGAGCGAGACGATCAGGGCCGCGAGCGGTTCCGCCAGGTTGTTGGCGAGCGAGGCGTCCTCGGCGAGCAGCACCTTGGAGACGCCCGAGAGCTTGGCAGCCGCATCAGCGGCCGCCTTGGCGCCTGAGCCTGCCACCAGCACATGCACATCGCCACCGATCTTGGCGGCGGCCGTCAGGGCCTTCGCGGTCTGTTCGGAGACGGTCGCGTTGTCGTGGTCTGCGAGAAGAAGAATAGCCATTTTTATGTTCTCCTGTCCGTTCCGCTTACAATACGCCGGCTTCGTTTTTCAGCTTGTCGACGAGTTCTGCCACCGACTTGACCTTGATGCCCGCCTTGCGGCCACCCGGCTCCTCGGTCTTCAGCACCTTCAGGCGCGGCGACACGTCGACGCCGAAGTCGGCAGGAGCCTTCTTGTCAAGCGGCTTCTTCTTGGCCTTCATGATGTTGGGCAGCGAGGCGTAGCGCGGCTCGTTCAGGCGCAGGTCCGAAGTGACGATGGCCGGCAGCTTGACGTCGATGGTCTGCAGACCGCCATCGACTTCGCGGGTTACGGTCGCCTTGTCGGCGCCGAGCTCCAGCTTGGAGGCGAAGGTTGCCTGGCCCCAGCCGAGCAGGGCTGCGAGCATCTGGCCGGTCTGGTTGGAATCGTCGTCGATCGCCTGCTTGCCGACGATGACGAGGCCCGGAGCCTCAGCCTCGACCACGCCCTTCAGCAGCTTGGCGACGGCGAGCGGCTCGACGGTTTCGTCTGTTTCGATCAGGATACCGCGGTCGGCCCCCATGGCGAGCGCGGTGCGGATGGTTTCTTCGGCCTTGGCAGGGCCGATCGACACGACGACCACTTCTTCTGCCTTGCCTGCTTCCTTGAGGCGCAGAGCCTCCTCGACGGAGATCTCGTCGAACGGGTTCATCGACATCTTGACGTTGGCGAGCTCCACACCGGAGCCATCCGGCTTGACGCGGATCTTCACGTTGTAATCCACAACCCGTTTGATGGGGACGAGTATCTTCATAACCTGCCTCTGTCTTGATCGTGGGTGATAAATCATCTTGCAACCTAACGGAACATACGGATGAGTCAATTCAAATGACTAAAGGGTCAAATTCAGCTTGTAAGCGGCTGCTTTTATCAACACAGTGAGGCCGCCGCGATCTTGATCGCTTGTCTTCTGTCGCGTCGTTTTCCAAGCCGTGACGCCGGACCGAGCTTCGGGCAAATGGACTTCATCACAGGCGGAATACTAATAAGTATTTTTTTTTGTATCAGCGGTCTGAATTGCTGTACATCGGTTTTGCATCGGGATATCATCCCGGAGAAGGTCTGGCGGCCGTAAGGAGTTGAGCGATGTTGAAAGCAGTCAATGCACCTGGGAAGGGCTGGCCTGGCCTTTCGCAAGGGGTGATGATGAAGGGGAGTGGCGTGTTCGTGACGACGGGTCATGTCGGCACGGACTCCTCCGGAGAGCCGATTTTGACCTCGCTCAGGGATCAAATTGTCGCTGTTTTCGAGAATTTGAAGGCAACGTTGGAAGCGGCCGATCTCGATTTCTCCCATGTGGCCCGGATGACGTGTTTTGTCAGCAATTTTGAGCCCGAAACGCTGGCGACCATCCGTGAGGTTCGGACCGCCTACTGGAATTCGGAGTGCCCGCCTGCGAGCGTGATGGTTCAGGCGGCGCTTTACGATTCACGCCTCGTTCTTGAGGCCGACGTTATTGCAGTCGTACCGTAAGACAGGGGCAGACAATGAAATCCTATGATGTTGTGATTATCGGCGGCGGACACAACGGCCTCGTCTGTGCCTGCTATCTGGCGAAGGCCGGGCTGAAGGTCTGTGTTGTCGAGCGCCAGGAGTTTGTCGGCGGTGCGGCGATTTCGAGAGAAGTGTGGCCTGGGTTCACCATCTCGGTAGCCTCCTACTGGATGAGCATGCTCCAGCCCAAGATTATGATGGATCTGGATCTGGTGGAGAACGGGGTGGAGGTCATTTCGGTGCCGCCGAGTTTCCATCCCTTCGAGAGTGGCAAGAGCATCGTCTATTGGAGCGATGAAAAGCGACTTGTGGAGGAACTTGCCCAGTTTTCGGCGAAGGATGCGGCGAATTATGCCAAGTTCAATGCCCATATGATGGCAGTCATTCCCTATATTCGACGCTTGCTCTGGGAGACACCGATCGATCCCACGACGGGAAAGATCAAGGACATCGCCAAGGCGATGTCGATCGCCTGGCGGATGCGCGACATCGGTGCCAAGGTCTATGATATCTGGGACTTGTTGACACTGAGCGCCTACGACTATCTCAAGCGTTGGTTCGAAAGCGATGAAGTGCTGACGGCATTCGGCAGCTATGCTTCCGGTTCTGCCGGTCTGATCAGCCCGAAAACGCAAGGTTCGGCCTACGTCCTCGCTCGGCCTTACCTTCGCGACAATACGACAAGCGTCGGTGGCGGCGGACTGATCAAGGGCGGTATGGGCTCCATCTCCGAGGCTCTGCTGCGCGTTGCAAACGCCAGTGGTGTCGAGGTCATCACAGGCCAGTCCGTTCGCAAGGTGGATATCAAGGACGGACGCGCGGTCGGTGTCGAACTCGTCAATGGTGACTATATCGCGGCCAATACGGTTGTGTCGAATGCCGGTGCGAAGATGACCTATTTCGACCTGATCGGAAGGGAGCATCTCACCGAAGAAGTGCAGGGGCAGGTTGAGCGGCATCGGACTAAGTCGATCGCATTCAAAATCAACCTCGCCTGCAGTGCTCTCCCGCGTTGGACGGCCTATGACGAGCGTCGCCTGAACGAACCCAATCCTGGATCGGTGACGATCGCCGAGAATTCCGACGAGTTGGAAGAGGCCTTTCATTCAGCCCAGAACGGCGAGATGTCGGCAAAGCCCTATCTGTGGATCACGACCCCGAGTGCGTTCGACAGCACGGTTGCGCCTGAGGGCAAGCATGTCGTCCAAATCATGGGTGGGCATGTTCCTTACACGCTGAACGGCCGGGAATGGGACGAGGCATCGAAAAAGGAGATGCTCGATATCGTCCTGAAACAGATCTGCCGATATGCCCCGGGCTTCGACAGGGAAGTCCTCCACGCGCAAATCCTGACGCCAAAGGACATCGAAGAGATGTTTGCCATGGTCGACGGTCATGTGCATCACGGCGAAATGAGCCTGGATCAGGTGTTTTTCCGCCGTCCAATCCAGCACTATGCCGACTATCGGACGCCGATCAAAAGCATGTACATGTGCGGTGCAGCCTGCCATCCAGGGGGTGGAGTGAATGGTGTTCCAGGGCACAACGCGGCCCGGGAGATCATCAAGGACCTCGGCAAGCGATTTCCATCGGCGGCGCGCCCATGATCGGGCCGTGTTCGCGCGCTGACCGCTTTCCTGGATTTCTCTGCCGTCCTCGAGCCATTTAACCAAGCGTGGACGGCAGGCTTTGTGTCGGTTCGGAGCCGCACATTTCGGCGCGCCGGCTCCTCCAAATGCGGGTCTCTCAATGTAGTTTCGTATTGCGTTGTCCGATGTTCGTGTTAAAGATACTCAACGGTCGAAAATATGTACCTATAGGTATTGGTCGAAGAATACACAATGCGGGAGAGTGCGATGGCTGAACTGAAAGGCCGTGTGATCGTCATTACGGGCGGCGAAACGGGCATAGGGCGTTCGACCGTCGAACTCTTGGCGGCGCGTGGCGCGCACATCGTAATCGGCGGCGTCCTTGACGACGAGGGTGCGGCGACGGTCGAGGCGGTGAAGCGCCAGGGCGGGTCTGCCGAATACATCCGCACAGATGTCAGGTTTCTGGATCAGGTCGACAATCTGGTCGAAGGCGCGGTCAGTCGCCATTCAAAGATCGATGCCCTGATCAACAATGCTGCTGTGTTTGATGGCTTCGTCAATGTGCTCGAGACGACGGATGGCCTGTGGGAGCAGATCATGAACGTCAATCTGCGCGGGCCCTTCTGGACGTGTCGTGCAGTCATTCCGCACATGTTGAAGGCCGGCAGCGGAAAGATCGTCAATATCTCGTCGATCGGCGGCATTGCCGGCTATGCCGATGGCCCTGCATACACGGCTTCCAAGCATGGCTTGATCGGGTTCACCAAGCAGATCGCCTGCGAATATGCCAGCCAGGGGATTGCGATCAATGCCGTTTGTCCCGGCGCGATCGAAACCAATGTCAGGGGAAACTCCGCCAAGCTGCTGGGTGATCATGCGCCGGCAAAGATGGGCGGTGCGGGCTCCGACAACAGTTGGCTGGCGCGGGTCGTGCCTGCCAATAGAAAAGGCAAGCCGGAAGAAATCGCCGAGCTCATCGCTTTCCTCGTCTCGGACAAGGCGAGCTACATCAACGGACAGTCTTTTGTCATTGACGGTGGTTGGACTGCAAAATGAAATTCATTCAGTTTACTTCGGAAGAAAACGAAATCATCTCAACGGTTGAGCGGTTTATCGAAGAGCGCGTCCGACCCAATGTCATGGTTTTCGAGCGGGACAATATATACCCGCAGCAGATCGTCGACGAGATGAAGGAGCTCGGTCTCTTCGGGATCGCGGTGCCGGAGGAGTTTGGCGGGCTCGGCTTGAGGGTTCCCGTTTTTGCTGCCGTTATGGAGGTGATTGCCCGTGGCTGGACCACTCTAGCGGCCTATCTCAACAGCCATTCCACGGTTGCCCATGCCATCAAGGCTTACGGCACGGAAGAGCAGAAGGAAAAGTATCTTCCAGGCCTTGCGACGGGAGAACATCGAGGCGCACTCTGCCTGACGGAGCCAGGCTGCGGGTCCGATCTTCAGGCCATCCGCGCCTTGGCAAGTGACGAAGGCGCTGACTACCGCCTGACCGCCAGCAAGACCTATGTCACCAATGGCGAGCGGGCGACGCTTCTTCTGACGCTGGTCAAGCACCCCAAGCAGAGCGCCGAGGAAAAGACGAAATTCAGCCTGCTTCTCGTTGAAAAGAGTTTTGCCCAGGTTCAGGTCACCACCACCTTCCATAAAATGGGAATGGGTCTCGTCGACACCGTCCAGATCGAAATGGACCGGGTCGCTGTCCCCAAGGCAAATCTTCTGGGCGGGATCGAGGGCAAGGGCTTTCATTACCTCTTCGAGTCCCTGGAAATCGGACGGATCGCCATCGGCATCAGTGCGGTTGGCCTTGCTGCCAACGCATTGTCCGAAGCACTCCGCTATTCGTCCGAGCGTGTGACTTTCGGGGTCACAATCGATAAGCACCAGGCCATCCAGTTAAAGCTTGCCGACATGGCAACGAAGCTGGTCACGGCCCGGTTGCTGACGATGGAAGCAGCCTGGATGAAAGAGCGTGGTGGGCGTTGCGACATGATCAGTGCCATGGCGAAGCTTCATGCCAGCGACGCCGCTCTCGAGATTGCCCATGATGCCGTCAAGGTGCACGGCGGCGCGGGTTACATCCAGGAATATGCCGTGGAGCGCCTTTATCGCGAGGCGCTTCTCTACACGATCGGTGAAGGCACGAACGACATCAATAGGATCGTCATCTCGCGCCGTATGACGGGTGACGAGGAGCGCGCCTATCTGGGGCTCGTGCGATGACAACGGTATGCCTGACATTCGATTTCGACGCCGTTTCCCTCTGGGTCAGCTCTCTTAAGCAGACAACGGCAAACCCGATGTCGCGCGGGGAATTCGGAGCCAGGGTCGGCCTGCCGCGCGTCTTGGCGCTTCTGGCGTCGAAAGATGTAAAGGCGACATTCTTTGTTCCGGCCCATACGGCAGTGTCGTTCAACAGGGAGACACTGGCTATCCTGGAGGCCGGTCATGAGATCGGGGTTCATGGTTATTGTCACGAGACACCCGTCGGTTTGCCCCGCGACGAGGAAGCCGATCTCCTCGACAGATCCGTGGCCAAGCTCCGCGACGCCTTGGGTCAGGATTTCAATCCTGTCGGCTATCGCTCTCCGGCCTGGGACCTGTCGACGCATTCGATAGAGCTGTTGGAGGAGAGGGGGTTTCTCTACGACAGCAGCCTCATGGCCGACGACTACTCAGCGTATTGGGCAAGCCGCGGCCACGAGGTCTCGGAAGAGAGCTATCAGGCAGGGCCGGTATCGGATGTGGTCGAGATACCCGTCGCGTGGGAACTGGATGACTTCCCCCACTTCATGTTTCTCAACAAGCCGATGTACCAGGGGATGCGCACGCCGGCCGAGGTCTTCGAACTTTGGCGCGAAGAATTCGATTTCTGCGCCTCTCTGCCGGACGGCATCTTCACCCTCACCATGCACCCGCAGATCATTGGCCGAGGTCCCCGGATCGCCATGCTGTCCAGGCTGATCGACCACATGAAGGCATTGCCAAATCTGCGCTTTTCGACGGTGGCAGATGCGGCGAGCTCATGGAAGCGACAGGCGATTGCCACACCGGGTTCGAGCCATTGATGAACACACATTCCGAAAAGGCGTCTGACGTGACCGAACCCTTTGCTCTTCCATTTACGTCCGTGTATGCCTCGATTGAGGCCCAGGCACGCCGCCACGCAGAGAAGGTCGCGCTTGTTTTCGAGGGCGAGAACTTGACTTATGGCGCATTGCTCGCGCGGATCGACAATGCAGCCCGTCACCTTCAGGCGCGCGGGATTGGCAAGGGCGAGGCATTCGCGGCCTTCAGCCAGAACAGGCCAGAACAACTTTACTGCTATTATGCAGCCGCAAAGCTCGGCGCGCTTTTTGTGCCGGTCAATCCAAACCTCACCGAGGGTGAGCTCGCCTATACGATATCCCACAGCAACGCCAAGCTGCTGCTTCATGACGACATCGTCGCAGAGACTGCGCGAGCGGCGGCGCCTGCGTCCCTGCTGGTCTCGATGGCCGATCTGACCGAGGCATTGCCCGAAGTGCAGATTGAGCCGGCAGATGTGCTGCCATCCGATGATTTCCTGATCATCTACACCTCGGGTTCCACGGGCTCGCCAAAGGCGATCGTCCTCAGTCATGCCGCACAGATGAATGCGCCGGTATCGCTCGCGCGAATGTGGGGTGTGACCGAAGCGGATACGACCCTGGTGGCGCTTCCCCTCGGTTATCTCTACGGTCTGTCGACGGCCAGCGCCGCCGGTCTCCAGACGGGCGGCACGGTTGTCGTTCTCCGACGGTTCCATCCGCGTGATGTGCTTGAAGCACTGATTTCGAGCGGCGCGGGCGTCTTCCACGGTGTGCCGACGATGTTTTCCATGATGCTCGAATATTGCGAGCAACGTGACCTGCATTTCGACCTGTCGCGGATGCGCAAGCTGATTTGCGCCGGCGCTCCGCTGCCTGAAGAACTTGCCAATCGTTTTGCCCTGAGGTTCGGCAAATCGCTGGAAAATTACTATGCCTTGACAGAATGCACGCCGGTCTTTGGCCGGTTCGATGATGATCCGACCCCCTTGCCGGAGGGTTCGATTGGACGAGCAGCCCCTGGCACGGAGGTCCGAATTGTCCGCGCTGATGGCACCGAATGCGGTCCGAACGAGGATGGCGAGTTGCATGTCCGTGCCGCAGCGACCTTGACCCGCTACCTTAAGAACGAAGCCTTGACCGAGCAATCGCTAAGCAATGGCCTGTTCAAGACGGGGGATCTCGTCCGGTGTGATGACAAGGGCTTCTTCTTCATCACCGGGCGCATCAAGGACATCATCATCCGCGGCGGCGCCAACATCTCGCCTGCCGAAGTGGAACAGGCACTGATTTCCCATCCGGGCGTCCAGGACGCCGCCGTTGTGGGAATGACTGATCGGATCTTTGGTGAGGTTCCCGTTGCTGCGGTCGTGCGTCGCTCCGGTTCGAATGTGTCGCAGGAGGAGCTGATTGCCCATGTGGAAGGGCTCCTGTCCGACTTCAAGGTCCCGCGCACCATTGTCTTCGAGAGCGCCCTGCCGCAAGGCATCACCGGAAAGACGGACAAGAAGGCATTGAAGCTGCATATCGAGACATTGCTCGCCAACGCCTGAGACGCCGGATCCAAAGAAAGATTGCCGAGATGCATATTTCCGAATACCAAAAATTCGACGGGATCGCGCTTGCTGGGCTTCTCCACAAGGGCGATGTGGCCCCTGTTGACCTGATGAAATGTGCCTTGGAGCTTGGCGCCGGCCGGGCTTCCGAACTGAACGCTCTCTGTTACGTCGATGCCGAACAGGCGCTGAATGCGGCCGCAGGCGCTAAGCTGAAGGGCCAGTTTGGGGCGCTTCCCTTCCTTCTGAAAGATTCCGGTCTCGCCGCCAAGGCGCTGCCGTCGAGTGTGGGATCGCGCCTGTTTGCTGATATGGCGTCGCCGATCGATTCGACGTTGAACGCGCGCTTCATCGAGGATGGTTTTGTTGCGTTTGGTCGGACGACGGTTCCGGAATTTTGCATGGCGCCGACAACCGAGGCCGTGCAGAACGGTGGACCGACGCTCAACCCCTGGGACGTTTCACGCTCCGCGGGCGGTTCCAGCGGTGGTGCCGCCGTCGCTGTCAGCACCGGTGTTGTGCCGATCGCGCACGGAAGTGATGGTGGAGGATCCATCCGCATTCCTGCCGCCTGTTGCGGTGTTTACGGCCTGAAACCCTCGCGTGGCCTGGTCCCGATGGGTCCGTCAAGGGGCGAGGCCTGGGGTGGTCTTGCCGTGGATGGCGTGCTGACCAGAACGGTTCGAGACACGGCTGCAGCGCTTGATGGTGTCGTGGGTATGGAACTGGGTGCGCCCTATGCCGCGCCTGAAATGCCTGGGCGGTTTTCTGATCTGCTGGAGCAACCCTTCCAACGGCCGCTCAAGATCGCAAAGTGGACGTCTGCATTCGACGGCATAGAAGTGGCGGAAGACTGCGTTCGCGCCGTCAATTACACAGCTGAACTGCTTTCCTCCCTGGGGCATGAGGTCGTCGACGCACCTCTTCCCCCGATCAAGTATTCCAGTTTCTTGCGCGCACATCAGGATGTGCTGGCCGCCAGCGTGACGATGACGGTGAACGGGAAACTGCGCGTCAGCCCTGATGCAGACTGGCGCAGCAAGCTGGAGCCGGCCATGCTCGACGCCTATGAAATCGGGAAGACCCTGAGTGCCGAGACCTATGCCCTCGCTATCAATCGCTTTCACGCGATCGCGCGGCAGATGGAAGTCTATCTGTGGGACTATGACATGGTGTTGTCTCCGTCCCTGACCAAGCTTCCCGCCGAGCTGGGAACGCTCACCATGGATACGGATTTCCGCTCTTTCCGAAATCTGGTCGGCAAGTACACGACTTTCCTGGCGATTATCAATGCTTCCGGACAGCCTGCTGCGAATGTTCCGGTCTACTGGACGGATGAAAACCTTCCAATCGGGGTCCAGTTGATCGGGCGATTTGGCCAGGACGCGGACCTCATCAAGATCTCTGCGCAGCTGGAAGCCGCTGCGCCTTGGATCGGGCGCTACATCCCAGCCTGATCCTCAATCGCCTCGGAGCTCAATCGAATCCGCGGTCTAAAAGAAGACGTGCCACACTACAAATCCAAGGAGAGACTATGAGCCAGATCAATGTTGGCCCGAACGCAATGTTTTTTGACGATTTTGCTGTCGATCAAAGCTGGACGACTCCGCGTCGGACCATCTCCGAGGCAGATATCGTTCTGTTTTCGGGTCTCACAGGCGATTTCAATCCGGTCCATACCGATGAGGAATTTGCCAAAACTACCCCGTTCGGTACGCGGATTCTTCACGGACCTGCCGTGTTTGCCATCGCGACGGGGCTTGAGTTCCGCCTTGGTATCAAGGAGGGGACTGCAATCGCGTTTCTCGGCATGACCTGGGACCTCAAGGCGCCGGTGAAAATCGGAGACACGATCCATGTGGTTCAGAAGGTCGCTGCCATCCGTCCGACGAAGAACCCCGCCCGCGGTATCGTCAATTTCTGGGTTGAAGTCCGCAACCAAGAAGGGACCATCTGCCAGGAAGGTGAATGGAAAGTGATGTTCCACTCGCGGGCGGCTGTTGCCACCGCGTAAGGGCCGGATCATAACCTCGTCGCCGGGCGTTCCGGCGACGAGGAAAATGGGCTCACTTCCTTGAAGCGGCCTGACTGTTGAGAATTCTGATTTCTACGCAGATGCTTGCGCTGTGCGGCAGCCGTTGAGAATGATTTCGACGTAGTGCGTCGCAACCTCCTCTGGAGCGAGGGCGCCACCTTCCTTGTACCAAGCATGCGTGAAATTGCACATTCCGATGATGCTGCTGACAATAAGGTAGGGCGGGATGTCGCGGAAAATACCGGCTTCCACGCCCTTGCTGTAGGCAGTCTTGAACAGCTGATCATACTCTCGCTTGCGCTTCATGATGATCTGCTGCTGGTCGCTCTTCAGCTCACCTTGATCCCGAAAATAGATTGCGGTCCACGATTTACGGCCCATTACGTTTAAAGCATGCTGCTTGATCATCGCGCCGAGGCGCTGCTCCGGCGGCAGATCGCTTTCCAGGATGGAAACCATGTCTTGCCACCATGCCTCGTGGATGCGCTGGAAAATCTCCCACAAGACCTGATTTTTGTTCTTGAAGTAGTAGTAGACGACGGATTTCGTATAACCGAGGCTCGAGGCGATATCGTCAATAGTGACGGCTCGAATACCCGTTTCGGCAAACAGCGTTGCAGCGGCTGTCAAAATCTCTTCCTGGACGTAAGCCTGCTTCTTGGCCTTCAGCTCTTCTCTAACATTTAGATTCATTTCAGTCCCCGTAACGGCAATGCGCTCTGATCCAAATCGTATTGCTCCACGCGAAGCGTGACGACGACGAGTGAACGCGCTTGCTGTCAGACTTACAAAATTTCCGACCGCCGCGTCAATTGATGTGTCTTGAGCCGCTGTGGATCATGAGTTTGGGGTGTCTACCCCGAAGTGGGTCCGTCGCTTTGGCGGGTGGGCCGCGCGAAGGGAGCCCCGCCATGCGGTCGCCAATAAGCAGTTGTCGCGACTGTTGGAAAGACTCGGTCAATGTACTTTGAAATGGGTCAGGTCCATTTTCAGTTAGTTCCGCCGCAGCCCAAGCTGCGGCGGAATACTAGCGTGGTTTACTTGGTCAGCCGCGGCTCACCGACTTCTCCGACCCTGGCGTCGAAACCGGCCTTCACGAGGTCTGCGACAATGTCGGCGTGGTTCTTGGTAATGCTGCCGTCGAGCGCCGTTCCAAGGCTCTCGTTGCCCTTCGTGTAGAGGATGCCTGCTTGAGGCGGACTGACTGATGCCTGGACGCGCTCGTCCGATTGAGCCAGCTTGATGGTGATCCCCTTGTAACCTCCAGAAGACTCTTGAACATAGACGCCGTAGTTGTAGGCGTCGACGCCGATGTCAATGCGGCCGGCTTCCAGGTCCTGAGCAAGGGCAACAGCGTTCGGATAGAGCTTGAGCTTGTCGCCCAGCAGGGTCTGCAATTCCGGAACCCAGAGGTAACCCTGGACGGTGCCGACATTCTTTCCGATGAGGGCTTCAACGGTATCGACGCCATCCTTGGAGAACATGCCCATAGGATCCAGATAGGTCGGTGCCGAAATGCCCAGTACCTGAGAACGCTTCTCAGTGCGGTTCCAGCTACCAATGGCGACGTCGGCCTTTCCGGCGATCACGGCCTGGATGGTTGCCGCCGGCTCCATCACCAGAGCGACTATTTCAAGGCAGTTTTCCTTGGCGGTTTTCTCGACGATCGAGGGGTCGATCCCACTGATCTTGCCGTCCGATGAAACCGCCGTGAACGGAGGATAGTCATAGGCTGCAACGGTCAGCTTGCCGGGGGTGATGGTGGTGACCGGGTTTGCGCAGTCAGCGGCAAAGCTGGACGAAACGCTTGTCAGGAGCGCGAGCGCCAACGGAGCCAGAATCTTCTTCATTTCTAAGTTCCCTCTGTGGTTGATAACGATCTTATGCGGCTAGGCCGTGTGCAGGCTCAACCGTCGTTCCAGGAGTGCCACCGCAATCGTCGCGGGGATGCAGATGGCGGCATAGAGAAGTCCCGCGAAGAAAAGGATCGGGAGATACTGAAACGTATTGGTCCCGATCATGTAGGCTTGAGAGAGCAATTCAGGCAGTGCGATCGTGAAGCACAACGACGTTGCCTGCAGCATGAGGATGGCGAACCCCAGCAAGGCGGGTGCCGCGACCCTGAGGCCCTGGGGGACGATGATGTATCTGAGAGCGTCCGTGTTCGAGAAGCCGACTGCGACGGCCGCTTCCTTCTGTCCGAAAGGTACAGCTTCCAGACCAGCTCTGATGATCTCGCTGGTATAGGCGCTGGTTGTCCAGGCCAATGCGAGCGCCGCTGCCGAGAACGATGAGAGGCTCACACCCGCCTGTGGCAACCCGTAATAGGCGAACTGAAGCATGATGAGGGCAGGCGCCCCGCGGCCCACTTCTACAACAGCCATCGTCGTCCAGCGAAGAATCTTGTGTTTGGACTGGACGCCCAAAGCCAGCATCAGCCCTAACGGAATACCCAGCGCGAGAGCAACCGCAGTTACCTCGATGCTGACGATCAGGCCGTTGACCATTGCTGGCAGGTTTTCCAGCCAAAAAACGAGAATATCGGTCATCGTGCCACCTTCGCTCTCATCACTGAATCGCTGTAACGGGCAAGCGCTGCGACGGGGAGGCTGATCAAAATGTAGAGCAGTCCGGCAACGGCAAAGACTTCGAGGCCTTGGAACAGTCTGCGCGAGACAAAATTCGCCTGGAAGGCGATTTCAGTGACGCCCACGGTTGATGCAATGGCAGAATCCTTGAGCAAGCCGATTGCATAACTGGTCGCCGAGGGCAGGATCACCCGGATCAGTTGCGGTACCATGATGTCGATGAAGATCGACCAGCGCGGCATGTTGAGGGCGTGGGATGCCTCCCATTGGCCGATGTGAATGCTCTTCAGCGCGCCGCGATAGATTTCGGACATATTCGCGCCGGTGATCAGGCCCAAAGCAACGATGCTTGCCTCGACGGGGCCGACCTGGATGTATCCAGATCCAATTCCGAAATAGAGAAAGAAGAGCCACACGATGGGCGGTATCGAACGGAGAAACAAGATGATCGTGCTGGATGTGTAGCGGAGCAGCCACGAACGAGAGACTCGCATGGCACAGAGAGGGATGCCAAGGACAGCGCCCATCACAAATGCACCCGCTGTGATCGCAAGCGTCCACGGGATCCCACCCAGAATGATGAAGAGGTACTCCTGGTTCATCGATTTTTTACCGCTTGCAGGAACCGTTTGGCGCGTTCTGTTTGGGGATCGCGCATCAGCGAGCGGCTCGGGCCTTCTTCGAGTATCTTCCCGTCTGCCATGATCATCACCCGGTTTGACACCGTCTCTGCGAAGTGCATCTCGTGTGTGACGACGACCATGGTCATGCCGCCTTCGGCCAGTTCCTGCATAACTGCCAGAACCTCAAGGCCGAGCTCCGGGTCGAGCGCCGATGTCGGTTCGTCGAAAAGCATGATTTTCGGATCGAGGGCGAGAGCGCGGGCGATTGCGATGCGCTGTTGCTGGCCACCAGAGCAGCGTACGGGATAGTGATCTGCCTTTTCGCTGAGGCCGACGCGCGCAAGAAGGCTCTTGGAGCGTTCCTCAGCTTCCGCGCGGCTACGGCCGAGAACACGTTGCTGTGGCAGGCTGATGTTTTGCAGGACGCTCAGATGGGGGAACAAATTGAAGGACTGAAAGACCATTCCGGCGGATTGCCGAAGGGTCGTCAGTTGCTGCCTCGTCGCCGGCCTCGAAGCTTCGATCGTGATCCCGTTCAGGGTGATCGTTCCCTCCGTCTGTGGTTCCAACTGGTTTAGGCAACGCAGAAGCGTGCTTTTGCCCGAACCGCTGGGGCCTATCATGGCCAGAACTTCCCCAGCCTTTACAGAGAAGTTGATCCCTTCGAGAACCTTATGTGTCCCGAAGGATTTTCCGACATTCGAGACACGCACAATTTCTTCGCGGCCATCGACCTGCGGCATAGTGTTATCATCTGACATGAATGCCGTTCTTCCATCCCGCTGCGTGAGTAAGTTTGCATGATCTACCATCGAGCGGACGCCTCACGTCCGCCCCCGGTCAACCGAACAAGTGCACTTCCCATCCAGTTTGAACCCGCTTTTGATTGCTTAGTTTCTTTAGCTGATCATCGGGTTTTAAAAACTGACCTATGAGTACATAAATCATAGCCTCTTGCGATTTGCAACGGCTTTTACGTCCGAGCCCTGTCGAGAAGGTTTGAATTGGCTCGCTGCACACGCCGCGCCCGGACGACGGGCTTGGCAGCCGAGCGGCAGATTGATCTCGAGCTCCGTAATTCAATCTTACGCCGCACTAGGGTGTTTCAATGACTAGAAGATGGGTCCAAAAGAGGCGTGGTTCGGCTCCCTTCGTGCGGGGAACCTCTTGAGATGGGCTTAACAACCTCTTTGTTAGGAGAGGCCGTACCAGGCGCCGCGGCCGGCACCGTGCAGGACGAGGTGCCCTTGATCCACGAGTGCCTTGAGATGATCCTTAATGGTGTGACGGCTTGCATCGGTGATCCGTGCCGCCTCCGCCACTGTGATCCGCCCGTGCTCGCGCGCCAACTCGAGCAATGTGACGGATAATTCCGGCATATTGGCGAGGATGATACGCTCGCGCTCCATCTTCGTCTCGAGCCGCGTCTTCTGCCGATGCAGGGCTCGCAAAAAGAACTCGATCCATGGGTTCCAGTCGGGCTCGGCGCTGCGGATCGTTCCCTGCGTGCGCCGAAGCGAGATGTAATAGCTCTCCTTGCTTTGCTCGATGATGCTTTCCAGCGAGCTGTAGGGGACGTAAGCGTAACCGGCCCGCAGTAGCAACAAGGTGGTCAGAATACGCGACAGGCGGCCATTGCCATCCTGGAATGGATGAATTTCGAGGAAGACGACAACGAAGATCGCGACGACTAAGAGTGGATGGAGCCGCTTTTCTCGCTCTTGCTCATCCAACCACGCGATCAGTTCTTCCATTCGACGCGGCGTATCGAATGCCGATGCCGTTTCGAAAACTATGCCAAGGCTCTCGCCTTGTTCGTTAAACGCTTCCACGTTGTTGGAGAGGGTTTTGTAAGCGCCGCGATGCCGCTCGTCCTTTGTCGAATGTGGAAGAAGGTCACGGTGGAGCTGGCGGATGTGATTCTCGGTGAACGAAATAGCTTCGTAAGCACTGAAGATGGTTTCCATCACCTCCGCGTAGCCGGCAACCTCTTGCTCATCCCGTGTCGTAAACGAACCTAGGCGAATGTTCGCCAGCAGCTTTTCAACTTCCCGGTCGGTAAGGCGGGCCCCTTCGATACGTGTGGAGGAGCCGACGCTTTCGATTGTGGCGACACGCCGGAGGCCGGACAGCCGCTCAGGCGCGATCCGTCCGATCGCACGCCAAGCCCCCTTGAATTCGTCGATTTCAGCAATCAGCGACAGGATCTCGGGCGTGATGCGGACAGTCGCCGTATTTAACGATTTCATTCTCGCATCCATTCCCATCCATTGTTGAGGCTTGGGTCACATGCTATTTGTACATCCATTTCCATCCATTTCCCAAGGGGCGTTTGTCAGAATCCGCCGTCCTGACGTCTCCGGGATGACCTCGCCAGTCGTTATTGGAGCAGTTCCAGAGAGACGAAGGAAGATGTACGAGGACGATACCCAGTAGCACCCAAGGTAGAGTCATCTCCAGCTCGGCTGGTTCGCTTCAGAGCATCAAGGAAGATGTGTCAGGCGCTTCAATCGTCCCAGGTCCGGCGCCCCCGTTCTACCACGTCGGAGGGTGAGATCCCTTCACGGCGGAGGCTGCGGCAGCTTTGCGGCTCGGCATCACGAAAGCCAAAATTGGTCGCGCTACATCGATCCGCTTTTCGACGAAATTTAGACTGCGTTAATTCAGATATTTTATATATTGAATCCGAGAGATCCGCGATGTGAGCGGGTCAAACGTCTGCGACGGTCATGACGAGCTAGTCGCGGCAAAAAGGGCAATTCTAGTAGGTCGGCTCCGGCTGGCTCTTGCTGCTTCTTTTCGACAGTACCCACAAACACCCCCATCCTGATGAAGTCTGACGATATTCACGTGATCGCCAGCCTTGACTGGCTGCCGACTCCCAACCCCTCGCTTCGGAAGAGAGATATGAACTTTCTCAACAATCTACGTACACTTGTGAAGATGATCGCAGCTTTCGCGATCGTCATCGTCATCAGCCTTGTCGTCAACGTCATGAGCTGGTCGTCACTATCCTACCAGCAGACTTCCAATGGATGGACTGTTCACACCTATGACGTGTTGAGCGGCGTCGATCACATCGTCGCTGCCATGGTAGACCGCGAGACAGGTGTGCGCGGCTTCCTGATCGCAGGAAACGACGAATTCCTTGCTCCATACAATGCGGGGACTGAAAGCTACAAAAAGGCCTTCGACGAGGTAGTCAAGCTCACCTCAGATAACAGCGTGCAGCAAAAGCGGCTGGCAGAGCTCGATGTCCTGGTCAAAGGCTGGACAGATGAGGTTGCCAACAAGGAAATCACCCTCATGCGCGATCCGGCCACTGTCGAGCAGGCACGTGCCATGGAGATAGATGGCGCCGGTAAAAAGTGGATGGATGGCATCAGGGCCAAGGCTGCCGAGATATCTGCTGATGAAGCAGCATTGTTGCAAAGCCGTTCCGAAGCTGCAACGGCTGCGGCTGACTCCGCTCGCATGACGATACTGCAGGGTGGTGTGGCGATGGCCGGCGCAATCGTCGCGCTGCTTTTCATTCTGCAGAAGAGCCTGATTGCTCCATTGGTCAGCATGGCCAATGTCATGAAGTCGCTTGCGGGCGGAAACACATCCCTTGCCGTACCGGGTGTCGGTCGCAAGGATGAAGTGGGGCAGATGGCAGAAGCCGTCGAAGTATTCCGGCAGAATGCTATCAGCAACAAGAAGCTGGAAGATGACGCAAAAATCGCACGCGGTGAACGGGAAGCGACCCGGGCAGCCAACCAGCAGCGCATGGAAGACGAAGCTGCCAAGCTGCGCTTTGCCACGGAGTCACTCGCCAATGGTCTGCAGCGTTTGGCTGATGGCGACATCTCCTTCCAGCTCGAAGAAGCCTATGCTTCCGACTATGAGCCTTTAAGGCAGAATTTCAATTCATCGCTGCAGCAGCTTGCAAAGACCATTGGAGCTGTCCTCCATAGTGTTGCGAGCATGGATAACGGCACGCGGGAAATCTCCGATGGTGCCAACGATCTGTCGAAGCGCACCGAACAACAGGCCGCGGCTCTCGAGGAGACGGCAGCTGCCCTGGACGAGATCACGGTCAATGTCCGTAACTCCTCGCAGCGCACCGAAGAGGCTCGCAGCGTGGCCGTGCTTGCGAACCAGAATGCAGCTCGCTCCGCCGAGGTCGTCTCCCAGGCGGTCGAAGCGATGCGCCGCATCGAGGAGAGCTCGCAGCAGATTTCAAACATCATCGGCGTGATCGATGAGATCGCCTTCCAAACGAACCTGCTGGCGCTCAACGCTGGCGTTGAGGCGGCGCGCGCAGGGGAGGCCGGAAAGGGCTTTGCAGTCGTCGCACAGGAAGTACGCGAGCTTGCTCAGCGCTCGGCTCAGGCCGCAAAGGAAATAAAAGCGCTGATCACGGCTTCGAGCACGCAGGTCAGCTCCGGCGTGTCGCTGGTCGGTGAAACCGGCACCGCGTTGAAGGCGATCGGGGACTATGTGGTGCAGATCAACAGCCTGATGGACGCAATTGCTGTATCTGCACGCGAACAATCGACCGGGCTTGCCGAAGTCAACACCGCGGTCAACCAGATGGACCAGACCACGCAACAAAATGCGGCGATGGTGGAACAGTCGACAGCCGCTTCTGCGGCACTGGCATCTGAAGCGACGAACTTGCGCGGGCTCGTCGGCCAGTTCAAGCTGGCCGGAACTGCGGTCTCGGGAAGCGTTGCGGCATACTCGCATCCGCGCCCGGCTATGGCAGCCTCAAGCCAACCGGTCCGACGCGCCATGTCGACCACACGCGGCAACAACGCCCTCAAGCAGGAGGACTGGTCGGAGTTCTGATCCGTCCCAAGCAAATCACTCACGGCAAGAGAACTGGACCCGCGCATTAGACGATGCGTGGGTCTTTCCGCGATTCTAGCTCGGCCCCCTCCAGTTGCGGAGGATCAATCCAATACTACAACCTAATCGCATTCAGCGTTCGTAGCGGTTGGATTGCGTCAAACTCGAACCCGCGCACCTTGCCAGATGGCCTTCGTCCCTGGGCAGCGGACTCGTTATCTGAAGCGATCCATATTCGGATGGTGGCCAGGCAAGGTAGTTATCTGCACGTCTATCATATCGGGTTGCAACCCCCGCAGCTGTTTGATGCGATTAAAGAAACCGCTCGACGAGGTTTGCCCAGGACTTGCGGTCTTTGGCGAAGTTCCTGACGGCGTCTGTGTCATACGCCAGGTCGGCACGAAGCGTCGATCCAGGCTGCAGGTCTGACAGGAGATTCTCGCCGGCTTGGCCTGCCGTCAACTCCAGACGAACCGGTCGGCTATGCGGCTTCCACAATGTGCTGTCTATCCAGGTTCCTCCTTGCGCCGCGTGGCCTTTTGGCGAAGTGCGGCAAAGCACGAGAATAGTTCGGCGGTGCTGCCTCCAGTGATAGTATGGCGAGACATCTTTTCGCTTCCCGGCGACAGAGCTGTTGCGAGCCATGTCGCTTTGCTCGATTCCAACGAGACGAAAATTGCGCCAGGATCGACGGGGTAGCGGTCCGTGCTTGAGTTTGATCTGCAGTCATCGACATGATTGGCCTCCAGAGAGGTTTCAAGCGATCTTACTTGCCACACGCAGTTGCAGGCCGCTACTCACCCATGATGGGATCTCAACGCGGATGCTGTGGGAGCTGTACGCCCTCATTCCGGCCGATCTGGGTGTTTGCCATTCGAGAAACCACCGTGCGCCTGAGGTCAATTTGAGCGACGCTGAAAGGTCGCGCAGAATTGAGGTGCTCAGATGCGGCGTGGCAGATCGAACGTACTCGTCCACGATCTCCGGGCAATCTCTTCAAGTTAGTGCTCCGATGTTTGAGTTGCCACCTTTCCGCGATTGTTCGCACGGGCGCGATGTGGATTGACAACTAGCTCATCTCATTCCTTAAATACTAGATGGTCAAAAAAGACCATTGAGTCGTCAGCATCGACCAAGAAGGGGAACAGTTCATGTCGCTATCGAAGATAAGTCGTCGCCAATCGTTGCAATATTCTGTCGCCACTCTCGTCGCTTCGGGACCTCTGATGAAGGCGTTCGCGTACGAAGGCGAGCCCGATCAGCAAGTGATAGTGAAAACGCTGGAAGGTGAACTGCGAGGTGCAAAGCGAGGGGGCATGCACATTTTCAAGGGCGTACGCTATGGCGAGAGCACGGGAGGGAAGCGACGCTTTCACCGAGCGCAACCTGTGCAGCCATGGGCAGGCATCAGAGACGCTCTGAATTACGGTGACCCATGCTACCAGATCAATCCTGATTGGAAGGCATGGGTCGATGACAAGAACGGCAGTGAAGACTGCCTTCACCTGAACATATTCGCGCCAGCCTCCTCAGGGCCTGAGAACAAAAAACCAGTCATGGTCTTCTTCCATGGAGGTGGTTACACCTACGGCTCCGGAACTGTGCCAGTCTACCGAGGTGTGGCTTTAGCGGAGCAAGGCGGCGTTGTTCTCGTGACAGTCACGCACCGCATTCATCTTCTCGGGTTTCTATACCTCGCCGGGGTTTCCGACGTGTACAAAGATGACACGAATCTAGGCATTCTCGATTTGGTGGAAGCGCTTCGATGGGTTCACCGGAACATAGCAAATTTTGGCGGTGATCCGGAGAATGTCACCATATTTGGGGAGTCGGGAGGTGGCGGCAAAGTGAGCGCCGTCTTAGGCACTCCGGAGGCAAAGGGATTGTTTCACAAAGCCATTGTGCAGAGTGGCTCGGTTAATCACCTGAACAGTGCTGAGCAAGCAACAAAGAATGCGTTACGCGCTCTTGAACGATTGGGAGTTGAGCCGAGCAAAGTGGCGGCCATCGAGAACGTTCCTGTCGAAAAATTTTGGGAGGTCCATCAGTCGCTTACCAGCGGCGAAGACGCGGTTACTTTCGCACCGGTCGTTTCCGCGACATCGATACCGTACGACCTTTCGAGCGCAGAGGCACTGGCTCTGAGCTCTGACGTGCCGATGATCATTGGCTCAAATGCTGAAGAAAGCGTGGTTTTCATTACCGCAGTGCACGAGATACCGCCCGCATCCGTGGATGCGGCCGTAGAAGCGATTTTCCCATATCTGGCGCTAGGCCGACCAAGTGACAAAGAAAGCGTGCATCGACTTGTCGGACTGTACAGAGACCAGGACCCGGAAGCAGACATGTCGACAGTCGCCTTCAAGGCAGGAACAGATGTCATGTTCGCATTCGATGCCTACCGCCAGGTTACGGCTCGCGTGGCTGCGAAGGCGGCTCCGGTGTACAATTACCGATTTGATCAGAAAGAGCCGATGTTCGGCGGGAACTTCGCGGCCCATGCCGCAGAGCTTCTATATCTCTTCGGTTCTCTTGATGTCGATGAAGCATGGGGTGAACCCGGCCTCCCGGAAGCGAGAGCGAAATTGTATCCAGGGGGTGAGCACTATCTGTTGCGGGATACCCTGATTGAAGCTTGGTCAAGCTTTGCACACAGCGGACAGCCGTCAGCGAGGATGATGCCCAACTGGGAACCCTTCACCGTAGATCAAAACGTCACAATGCTGATCAGCAGCGAGGGAAAACTTGTGAAGGATATCTACGATGCTGATGCAAAAGCAATTCTGAGCACCCTCAAGACCGGTCTGCTCAACTAGACTAGTCGGCAATTTACCAAACTCATACCGCTGACGACAGCCAGCGGTATGCCTTCTGGACTGCCTAAGTTTTGGATTGTCGCGTCGATTGACGCGGCTTTCGCGCCCAACTGTGAACAAGCCAGCGGCCACGACAATAATTGAGCCAATGACCACGTTATGCGTGACAACTTCGTTGAAAATGAGCACCCATCAAAGACGCCAGCTGAACCTCAGCTACCTGCAAGTAGCCATGGGCAATGATTAGGAAATAGCGGTTTACCGCGCCGCTGACACACCAATATTATGAAATATCATTCAGTGGGCGCGACGTTAGTCCGATAAAACGGATCAATCATAGTGATTGAGATTGCCCCGGCGATGCCACTCGGTTCACAGGATGGAACAATGCAAGGCAAAGGCGGCCTCCTCAGCTGGCAGGCCGCGTTCCCGTGGGAAAATTCAGAACTCTTCCCAACTGGTGCCGCTTGCTGCGCCTGCGACCGCCCGCGATGTACGGATGGTTGCCATGCGACTATCAGGCACGCGGTCAGCCTCCGCCATGAGGCGTTCTGTGTCCGATTTCTGAAGGGCTGAATAGCTAGCTTAGGCCTAGGGCAGCAGGGAGGATTGTCCCATTGAGTGCACCTGTCTACGACTGGAGGATCGGACATCGTTCTCCCCTCTGCATGATCGAGGATGCAAGTTATGGCAGTGGTTTTTATTGAAAGGACCGGCTTTTCCGACCGTCGACCGCCGCAAGGGCCGCTCCCGCGAGTACCAGTGGAAGAGCAGCCAGGAATGCTGAGGAGATGGGCATATCAAACAGCAGCAGGTCTGCAAGAACGGGCCACAGGATCGCCAGATATTCAAACGGGGCAAGCAAGGATGCTTCTGCGTGGCGGAACGCCAGCGTCATGGCGATATGTGCAAACCCGCCGAAGAGGCCTGCGAGTATAAGGATAGTCAACGCATACCAGTCAGGCATGACCCAGCCGAAAGGTACGGTTGCGATGCCGCCGATCATGGAAGCAATCACGAAGTAAAATGCGATCGCTCCGGGATTTTCCGTGCGACTGAGGTTGCGGACCATGATCAACGCGAAGGCCGTCAGGATCCCCATCAGCAGGCCCCAGATGTATCCCCACATACGTCCGGCATCCATGTCTTGATACCCGAGCTCGGGCCAGACCAGCACAAGAACGCCCGCCAGGCCGAGAACAACGCCGCCGATCCGCCAGATCGTGGCCTTTTCCGACAGGAGAAGAACGCCGGCTACGCTGGTGAATGTCGGCGACAGATAAGTGAGGAGCGTCGCCTCTGCGAGCGGAAGCCGCGCAATCGACGCAAATGATGCAAACATGGCAGCGGCGCCGAGGCTTGAGCGCAAAAGATGCCCGAGGGGCCGTCGTGTCGCCAGTCCGCGCGGAAACTCCGCGCGTATCCACAGGAAGATCACCAGTGGAATAAGCGCGAACGCCGAGCGGAAAAAGACGATCTGGCCGACCGGTATGTCGGCCGAAACTGCCTTGATGCAGATCGACATTCCCGCGAATAGAAAGCCGGACAGGATACGAAGAAGGATTCCTGTCCTTGGATTTTCCGTCACAGGCTCCGCCGACGCCAAGGGGGTGATTTTGTGCTGAGCTTTGGTGATAACGACGTCCCCGTCATAAGCGGTGTTCCTGCCAGGTCGGCAAAAACGTTTCCTACCGAACGAAGTGGATATGTGGCTTCGAATGATAAGGCGAGCTCTCAACCCTTGCATCGACTGAAAACACGTCGCGCAGCAAGGCCTGTGTGATGACCTTCTCCGACGGCCCTGATGCAACGATCTTGCCCGACTGCATGACGATCAGACCGTCGCAGAACATTGCTGCGTGGTTGAGGTCATGGAGCGCTATGATGCTCGTGATCGGTAACGTAGAGACCAACCGCATCAGGTTGATCTGGTGATGAATGTCGAGATGGTTCGTCGGCTCGTCGAGGATCAGTTCCTGCGGCGACTGAGCTAACGCGCGGGCAAGATGTGTGCGCTGCTTTTCGCCTCCCGAGAGGCTTTGCCAGCGGTCGTTTCGTTTCGCCGTCATTTCGGTGCGTTCGAGAGCATAGGTCACGGCTGTATCGTCGGCGCTCGTCCAGCCGGAAAACATCGAGCGGTGCGGAAAGCGGCCAAGCTTGACGACGTCGATGACCTTCAGGCTGGCATTGGTGGTGGCATGCTGCTCGATGAAGGCGACGCGCTGCGCCATCGACCGGCGTCCGATCTGAGCAATGTTCTTCCCGTCAAGCGTGATCCGCCCGGACGTCGGCTTCTTGAGACCGGCAAGCAGTCGCAGCAAGGAGGTCTTGCCGGAGCCGTTCGGTCCGAGCAATCCAAGCATTTTCCCCGGCTCGGCGACAAAAGATACGCCGTCTATGATGGTTTTGGAGCCGATCTTCCAGACGAGATTGTCAGCCTTGATACTCATGACGCGCGCCGGAACCGGTAGAGGATGATGGCAAAGAACGGCACGCCGACGAGTGCGGTCACGACGCCGATGGGCAGAACCTGTTGAGGAATGAGAACCCGCGAGGCTATATCCGCAGCAACCATGAAAATTGCGCCGACGATCGCGCAGGCAGGCATCAGTCGGACATGCAGGGGACCGACGATGAAGCGCGCGGCATGCGGGACGACCAGGCCAACGAAACCGATCGTGCCAACCATGCTGACGATGGTGGCCGTCATCACGGCGGTGATGCCGAACAGCAAAAGCCGTGCCCGGCCGACATTCACACCGAGGGATGCGGCAGCCTCGTCACCGAACGCGAAAGCATCCAGCACGCGCGCATAGAAGAGACAAACGATCAGCCCGACGCCCACGACAACGGAAACAAGGGCGAACTCGGGCCAGCGAACGGCTCCGAAGCTGCCGAGCAGCCAGAACATCACATCGCGCGCCTGCTGCGCATTGCCGGATGTGGTGACGATATAAGATGTGGCGGCGTTGAACAGTTGCGAGGCGGCGACACCGGCAAGAATGGTCTGGTCAGCGCCACCACGCGCGCCATTGGAGAGCAGGGCGACGAAGAAGAAAGCGGCAAATGCGCCGATGAATGCCCCCGCGGACAGCGAGATGGACCCGGCACCAAGTCCGAGGATGATCACGGCGACCGCCCCTGTCGAGGCACCGGCGGAGATGCCGAGAACATAAGGTTCCGCCAACGGATTCCGCAGCAAGGATTGCAGGATCGCGCCCGAGAGTGCCAGGCCGGCCCCGCAGAAGACGGCGACCAGGGCACGGCTCAGGCGGTAATCCCAGATGATCGTTTCGTGGATCTGGTTGATCTCTACAGCCGTCCAGCCCAGCCGATTGGTAATGGCCGCATAGGTGGAGGCGAGCGGGATCGGCATATCGCCAATCCCGACGCTCAAGCCGACGATCAGCGATATGCAAACGGCCGAGGCGAGCAAAACAGCCGCAAGCACCGCAAAACGGCTGTACAGCCGCCCGCCGCCAGCTTTGACCGCAGGAACGCTCACTGACGCAGACCAAGCGCCTTGAGCTGCTCGGCTATGCGCTCAGCGCCAAATATCGTCTGGATTGTCGGGTTCATGGCCTGGCCTTCCATGATCACGAGGGCGTTGTTTTTGACCGCCGGCATCTGGCGTGTACCCGAGTCGGTCTTCAGAAACGCGATTTTCGCTTCCGCCTTGTCGAGTTCCCAGCGGTTGCGATCAACCTGTGCAACGACGATGACATCCGGGTTGGTGGCAATGATGCTTTCCCAGCCAAGCGCTGGCGAATCGGCCTCGGATGTGATGGCGTTTGTTCCGCCCAGAACATCGGCGATAAAGCCGGACGGGGTGTTTTTGCCGGCAAGATAAGCGTCCGCAGCCGGCGAGGGGCTGGAGAACCAGAACACATAGGAGAGCTTCTTGCCATCCTTGGGAGCCTCAGTGCGGAGCGCAGCCTCGCGCTTCTTCAGATCTTCGATCAGCGCCTGACCGCGGTCGCTGACGTCAAAGATCTGCGAAAGCTCTTCGATCTCGTGGTAGAGCGCCGTCATGTTCCAGAGCTGGGCGCGGTTGCCATAGCCGAACTTGTCCTTGGCAACACCGTCAGCAACGCATGCGCTCGGCGAAAGATAGGCCGGGATGCCAAGCTTTTCGAAATCCTCCCGTTTGGCGACCTTGCTGGATGGTCCCATCAGGCTGGGAAGGGCTGCCGCCACAAAGTCGGGCTCTTGCGCGAGGACGGACTCGAACGTTGGAAACTCGATGGAGAGAAGCTTGACCTTGGCATAGGCCTCCGCGAGTTGTGGCATCGGCTTGTTCGGCCAGAAGGCGGTTCCCACCATCTTGTCTTCCAGGCCGAGCATCAGCATGATCTCGGCGCTGCCCTGGCCAAGACCAACGGCGCGCTCCGGCGCCTTCGCGAACGTGACCTTAACGCCGCAGTTTTCAACAGTCAGCGGATAGACCGTAGAAGCCGCCGCGGAGTGGGTGGTTACACCAAGCAAGGTACACAGACCCGCGATTGCCATTATTGTTCTCATGGTTGCCACCCTTTATGTCGACGCCTGTTAGGCCGGTATGTGTTTACGGTCGTCTAACCACCTTTAAGATCGAAAACAAGAGAACAGTCGTCAAGTTTCGGCAGGTCTGCGCCCCTGCAGCGCAGTAGCTCTGAACACCTGCCTGCTGCTCGCCGATCGACGGTCGCTCACATGGAGCGATCGGGCTTACCCTTGATGCCGTTTTCCCGGCTTTTATCGCCGCCCAGCAAATATGCATCCTATCGCGCCGAGTTGAATTGCGGCTGCACAGACGAAAAGCGGCGTCGAACCCATAGCATCGACCGCATCATGCCCGCGAAGTAAGCCAAACACCGCCGGCGCGAAAGCATAACCGGCCTGACCAATGGCGACGATTAACGGCACTACGCGCGCGGTCTCGGCTGGGGAAAACTCCTTCTGTGCAATCAACGGGGGTAGCGAAGTGGCATTTCCGATCCCCAGGCCGAACAGCAGGATGCCCAGAAACAGCCACGTCCCGCCATCGTCGGCAGCCATTACGAACAAAAGCGAACCAATTACCTGCACACCGTAGCTGGCACAGGCGACAAGCCGGCGATCCGCTGAAACAGGCATCAGCCACCCGACCATGGATCGCCCAAGGATGGCAGCGAGCGTGGCGCCACCCAGTGCAACGCCCGTGAGAGCCTCGCCAAGCACTGGAACGAGCAGCGAGAACAGATGCGCCAGCAGCCCGATCTGGGCGAACAGTCCAAGCGTCATGCCCGCGGCCAAGGTGACGAATTTTCGGTCGCGCAGGAATGATCTGCGGCCGGTTGACCCGCTCTGGACCGCCAGCGGCTGAGGGGGAGTGTTCTCCACGCCGTCCGGTTTCTGTCTTAAGCTCTCCGGCGTGTGCCGGAAAACCAGCAACGACAGTCCCCCAACGACGAGTACCATGACGCCACCGATGGCCAAGGCTGAGGGCACAAAGCCGATACCCGCGATCAAAGCGATCCAAAGCGGCGAGAAAATGACGCCACCCAGGCTCGCGCCATTGTAGGCCATGCCCAGTGCCGCGGGGCGCCGCACATTGAACCAGGGCGCGACCAGCGCATTCACGGCAGCAGCTCCCATCGCGACCCAGCCCGCGCCACTGGCCAGCGCCGCCATGAATAGCTGCCATGGCTCTGCTGCAAGTGCCCAGCCAATGATGCCGAGTGCAAGCATTGTCGCTCCTGTCACCGTCAGTTGAGGGACGCCGAAGCGCCGATAGAGGCGTGGCAGATTGGCGACGACCACGGCGCCGACAAGAAAATGGACCGTGACCGCCGCCGAGACCATCGCCACCGGCCAACCGGTTCGGGACACGACGGCATAGAGGAACACCGGCGGGCCATAAAAACCGACGCCCCAGCCAAATACAGCAAGCAGAAAGGTGGCGGCGACGACATGCCAGCCGAAAAACGGGCGGGCAGTGGATAAAGGCTGGGACATGGGGACCTCTCGTTGATGTCCCGCCAGGTATGGACGGTATCGTTGTGCAAATGCTTCGGTGACGGTCGAAGCATTCCTGCTTTTATGGCAGGAAACCATCAGTCAGAGGAGCCTCGACGTTGCGTGGCCCGGGGCTGGGTACGAGATCGTACCAAAACACAAGCGCTTGAGATCACGATTCAGGAGGGCTGTTGGTGTTGTAGATCCGGTTGTCTGATCGAGCCTGCAGGGAAGGATTTTATTTTACCGTTGACATGATCCGCATAGGCCAGGAGCGTGCGATGCATCCCATACGGACGGAGGAAGGGAATGGTTCAGTCGATTGTGGAATTGCGCAATTTGGCGGGTACGGAAGCAGCAGTTGGTTGGGCTGGTGGCCATACGATCGTGGTCGATAGGCCGGAAGGCAAGGCCGGTGGATTGGGCCTCGGCTTCAACGGCGGGCAGCTGCTCGCTTTGGCGGTCGGAGGTTGCTACTGTAATGACCTTCGCTATGTGGCCCATGATCTCGGTGTCGAGATCGGAGACATAGCCGTAACCGTACACCTGGAACTGGAAGGTGCGCCGCTGGTCGCCACCAACGCCGTTCTTTCCGTGAGATGCACGACATTGGACGGATCCGATCCAAAGACTTTGATCGATCATGCATGGTCGATCTGCACGGTAGCGAACTCTCTCAATCTTGGCGTGCCGACGGCGCTAAATGTGGTCTGATCTAAAAGAGCTAGCAGGGCCGCGCAATGGGCCGAGGTTGGGCGGCGCTGTGAATGGTCGAACCCTGCCGGCGTGCTCTGCAACCGCTGCCCAACTGCAATTCCAATTACTTATATCATAGGAAGAGTAGTCTCCGCATTTCAGTCTCCCGCAAATGTTGCCAGTCTTTTCTGTGAGGCCGCCAACCCCCCGGCTCGGATCAAGATTTGATCCAGTTCACGCTTGCCAAGCAGATAGCTCTCCGCTCCGATAATGACGCGGAAAGCGGGCAGGTGCCAGACAGTGGACCTGCTTTAGCCTTTGAGGCGGTCTGCAGCTCTTAAAGCCGCCGCCTTTGCCTCATCCATCGCCGGCTTGCGTACCTTGAGGAACGCGTTTGTAATCTCTGGTCCAGCCTTTTCAGGGCTCCCTGCGTCAAATGGCGGATGCGGATCATATTCGATGATAAGCTGGATGCGTTTCGCGACCTCGTCCCCCTTCAGCCTCGCCACGACATCAAGGCCGAAGTCTATACCGGCTGTCGTTCCGCCACCGGTGATAAAGTTGCCGTCCTCCACCACGCGGTCACGGACGGGGATCGCGCCGAACGTGGAAAGAAGATCGTGTACGTTCCAGAGCGTCGTCGCCCGCTTGCCACGCAAGACGTCTGCGGCACCGAGCACCAGAGATCCCGTGCAGACTGCGGTGACATATTTGGCACGTCCAGCCATCTCCTTGACGAAAGCCAGCGTCTCCGCGTCCTCCATAAGCTCTGTCGAGCCGGCAAGGCCGCCCGGAATGAAGAAGACATCGACGTCACGAGGGCAATCCTGGAATGTCGTCGTGGCGGCAACGGGGATGCCGACATCTGTCGATACGGGCGTCTTGTTTTTCCACACCAAATGAACCTTGCCACGCGTCATGTTGAAAACGGTCATCGGACCCAAAAGATCAAGCAGGATCATCTTTGGGTGTACCAGCATGGCAAAGACGGGGCCGTCCGGTGCTGTCGGAGATGTCTGGGCTGTAGCAAGCCGATCACTCATGAGGAGACCAGCTCCAGCGACACTCATGAGAAGGTTGAAATCTCTGCGGTTCATGCGCGTATCCTATTATAATGCGATTGTGTTTTGGCCGGTTTCAAAAAGAGAAAGTCCCATGGAGTCCATCGAGAGCCACCGCTGTCGCTTGATATGTTTAACAAACGAACTCCGACAGGCGATGACCCGATAGTCCCAATCAAATGTCATACTCCGCCGTTCACCAGAGCGGCGCCAATTAGCTATGGTGGTGACAATCTGCCGCAGAAGTCAGCGAGATGCGTGTCGGCGTCGCTCTATTAAGCTGCTTCTTTCGTCGAGAATGCTGGCCGAAGAGGGTGCCAGACATGTCAAGCGAGACGCTCCGTCGTGTACCAAACCAACAGACAGGCTGACAGATTTCCCGGAATGTAGACGGTGTAAGAGCTTGTTTGCTGCGGCCTCGGAGGCCTTGCACCGCCTTTCGAGCAAAGCAGAGACCCGAGTGCGGAGCGTCTACAAGCTCTAAGGGTGCCGTTTCCGATCTCCGCCGCCGAAGGGCGGAACCGGGGCATATTCGACTGCCAGCATCAGCCGGATAGCGGCCTCCTGCCCCAAAATTCAAAGCGTGCCGATTCCGGGGACAAATCCGGCACTTCCGCCACAAGCCGGAAGCGTTACTGCGGTCCGTCTGGCGTTATCAACGTCATGCATCCGCCTAGAAACAACTTTACTGTTCGTTCCGGCGTGTCGTTGACAGGCTTATCGCCGACAAGTTGGTGAAGGAGGATGCGATGCCCGGTCATTGCGAGGAAGTGGTCTGCGAGGTGAGCCAGATCCTCTTCCGAGGCTTCGGCGAAATGGCTCCTTAGAAGTTCAAGGACAAGCGTAGTCACAGGTTTCCACGCCTGTTTCTCTATGGCGGCGCGCAGTTCCGGGAACCGAGGTCCGTCCTGAACTAAAAGCCGATGGAGGCTGTAGATCTCTTCCGAGCCTGACGCTGCCATTATCATGCCGGCAATTTCCGTAAGCCGGGTCTCGATTGACTCGGACCTGGATGTGGATGCCTGGATGCTCTCGAGCCGCCGCTCGGCCATGGAACCGACGCAAGCGACGAACAGATCCAGCTTAGACGAGAAGCGCGCGTAGAGCGTTCGTTTCGAACAGCCGGCGCTGCCGGCGATTGCCGACATATTAGCGTGATCGTAACCCACGGACAGAAACTCGTGTAGCGCCGCATCCAGTATTCGAGGCGCGATCTGGGCAATCTCGTCCTTCGTCGGTCGTCCGCGCCGCTTGGTAGGTTCTGACAAGATATCCGTCTCCACAGCCATGTCTCCGCGACTGTCTTAGACGAATGGATCCACACCGGAAAGAAGCTTAGCTGTTTAATGAAACTCAAGAGTTTACTTAGGCTTTGGCTTGGTCTAGACGGGGATCGTCTGACGCTGGGGTCCAAACAAATGTATGCGGTAAAAAACAGGCTACTACCCGGCATCGACGTCATCCGTCGCGCCCTCGACCTTGCCGCACTCTTCGCGATGGTGGTCATACTTGCGTCCTGCGGAGGGCGGCCGAGCCAGGCGGTGCTCGATATCGCAACAGGGGTTCCGGCCACGAACAAGGTCGTCGATGTTTTTGTCGCCACGACCCGCACGCCGAACCCGGACAAGCTGGGATACGGCTCCGGAAAAGCAGTAGACCCCCAATATCTGGAATACCGCATTTCTATTCCTGCCACCCACAAGCCCGGCCAGATCGAGTATCCGAAGCAGACGCTCGATCCCCGGACAAGTTTCGTTGTGGTGGGGCGGCAGGTTCTCAGCCACGAAGAGTTTCTCAAAAAAATTAAGGCGCGCAAAGCCAAGGACAAACAGGTCGGAATTGTTGTCCACGGATTCAACTCCACGTTCCAGGAGTCGCTGTTTCGAATGGCCCAGATGTCCGCGGACTCCCAGGTCGACGGTGTTCCTGTTCTGTTCGCCTGGCCGTCAGCAGCATCGGTGACAGGCTATGTCGCAGACAGGGACGCTGCGACATACTCCCGGGACGCGCTCGCCTCTCTCCTATCCGACATTGCTGCGTT
This sequence comes from Hyphomicrobiales bacterium, assembly GCA_900470155.1. GTDB lineage: Bacteria > Pseudomonadota > Alphaproteobacteria > Rhizobiales > Rhizobiaceae > Allorhizobium. Next base: position 6,105 of record UBZT01000027.1, on the reverse strand, counting down.
GAATTTCTCCAGTACCATCGTTTTCGGCCACAGCATGGGTGGATGGCTGACGACGGAGGCACTGCGGCAGCTCAGCTTGACAGGGGAGAAGGCCACTCTCGACCGGCTTTCGGTCATCCTCGCAGCTCCGGATATTGACGTGAGCGTTTTCCGTGCGCAGCTCGCCAAGATTGGAAAGATGCGAAATCCGATAACTGTCCTCGTGTCGGGCGACGATCGCGCGCTTATGGTTTCCGGGTTTTTGTCCAGTGACACGAGAGTGGGTGCGATCGATGTCAACAATCCGCAAGTCATCGCCGCAGCACGTGAATACAATGTCTCGATTGTGGATATTTCACAGCTTTCGCCGTCCGACGGAATGAACCATGACCGATACGTGGCTTTGTCTTCGCTTTACGCCCAGCTCGCAGCTAGCGGCAAATCAAGCGGCGCGCAGAAGGCAGGAGCCTTCGTTTTCGATACCGTAGGCGCCACCGTCTCGACACCGTTCAAGCTTGTATCCGCGGTCATTTCCGCGCACTAGCCTCAACCGGCCCCTTTCGGAAGCCTTCATCCGGGGGGAATGCAGCACCGCAGGGGTATGCTTTCCAAGCCAGAGTTCGCTCCAATCCGCTGTCCGGGACGAGACACAGATCGCGGTCAGCGTTGGTGCATGGAATGGAAGGATGGAATCCTCTAACAGAGGCTCGCTTCAACGGGCGCCTTCATAGCTGGTGACCGTTTCAAAGGCATTGGCTGCGTAACGGATATAGAGGATGACACCAATAAATCCTGTTTTCCTGTTGTCTGGTGCAATAGCAAAAAAGACGGGGCATCTGCGCTTTGGCAAAAAATCCTAATTTTGCGACGTTGCTAAAGTCGCCGGCAGAACTGTAGTTTTAGTCGGGATTTTTGCGACACGGAACCCACCGAAAAATAAACGTGGCGCGGCTCATGAGGCGGTCGGGCCGCACCAAGAGGTGCCAGAGTGTTTAGAAACGCCAAGGTGAGTGGAAGCGGATCGGCAATGTACAGCTACCGTGCAGGCGGCATTACGCAGGAAAAAAGTCAAATGCGGTCAAGCAAATAATCATCTTCTATTGCAAATAGGGAAGGTGGATCACAGGAGAACCCATGCCTCTTTTGGACAGGCTGATCTGGCAAATTGAAACAAATCTAGACTCAGAGCTGTCCCTTCCAACATTGTCGGAACGCTGCGCGGTCAACATCCACCATATGTGTCGAGTGTTTCAACTCGCCACCGGAATGTCGATCATGTCCTATGTACGCGCGCGCAGGCTGTCTAACGCAGCCCGCGCTATCGTATCAAGCAACGCCAACATAGTCACGGTCGCGTTGGACGCAGGCTACGGTTCTCATGAGGCTTTCACACGCGCCTTTGCAAGCTATTTCGGCACTGCCCCGAGCAGCCTGCGAAATGAGCGCTTCGCCGTGAAACTAAATCTTATGGAGCCCTTTGAGATGAATAAAGAAATGATCGTTCCGGTCAGCCCACCCCAGAAACTCGAACGTGCATCCTTCCGTGTCGTCGGCCTCGGCACCGACTGCTCGTTCGCGAAAACAGGAGCCCTTCCGGCCCTTTGGCAATCCTTTTTCGCGCGCGAAAGCGACATCATCGGTGTAGTGCCCGGAGCAGCTTATGGTGTTTGCTGCATGGGCGATGAGGCAGGCAATTTCCGCTATATTGCCGGCGTCGAGGCGTCGGCTTCAACGCCGGGGATGGAGCAGATCGAGCTGTGTTGGCAGCATTATGCCGTGTTTACACACAGCGGCCATATCTCCGATCTGTCAAAAACCATCTACACGATCTGGAACAAGACCATGCCAGATTTAGGGCTTGAGGCCGCCAAAGCACCTGACTTTGAGCTATATGATCACCGGTTCGATGGCCGAACTGGCCGTGGGGAGATGGAGATATGGATACCGATCATCTCGTGATGGTCGCGTAATTCCTGATTTTGATCTCTTTCGAAGAGGGCTAAGCAAAAACGATGGCGAACACGTTGGAAACGCTTGCAGCAGCATTGAAGCTACTAAACGATTCCGGCGTCGAATGTGATGTATTCGGAGGCTGGGCAGAGGAGGTTCTCGGCCTGCGCGAGCCTTGGCAACACGGTGACATCGACTTGGTGTATCGAGGCGCTGATTTCGCCCAAGTGGACAAGGCCATCAGGCATCAGCACGAGACGTTTTCCGAAGTCGCGGGAAAGCGGTTCCGACATAAAAGAGCGTTCATCTTTCGCGAAACGCTGTGTGAAATCATCCTTATCCAAGATTCCGATATAACGCCGACAACGTATTATTGGGGTGACGTACCGTTCCGATGGTGCCAACCGCTACTGCATCCTGCGACCGTCAATCTGCTCGGCAGGACGGTAACTGCCGTTTCTCCCGAGAACCTGCGAAGGCATCGCTCTCTGTGGCGCGAGACGCAACCCCACCGTTGGCGAGATCCCGCATCCTTGGAGATTTGACAACCTCGGCGCTCAAAGGTGAAACGTGTCGCGAAAGTCGGTCGCAAAAATCTAACTTTTGCGACAGAAATTTCCCTGAAAAATCGGTATTGACGATTTTGTAGCGAAACTTAGGAATCATGCGACGCCATATCCGCGATTGCGTGGGAACGGACAGTCCGCTTTGAGCCGGAGAGATCATTAAACCGCTCAGAACCAACTGAGCCATACTTGTTTAAGGTGGGTGGCACCACATCGTCACGGTGAAGCGAGAGCGATCTCTTTTAGCAGGTCGATGAATGCGCTGGTGCGAACCCCCTTCGGGTTCTGGTTTAAATCCACGGTCTGCACCACCACCAGCCGCTGTGACGGCACGACGGCGATAATCTGCCCACCGTAGCCGGAAGCGTAGAATGCATTCGGACCCCAAGTATCCTCTGGAAGAGTCCACCACATGTAGCCATAGCCCTGCCGTATCCGCTTCGCCCACGAATAGGCAGTCGTCGATTCCCTGACCCACGAAGCCGGGATGATCTGTTTGCTGCCCCACCTCCCATCATTCAGCAAAAGCTGGCCAAAACGGGCGGCATCGCGGGCGCTGAGCCGAATCGGATAGGCGGGATGCTGCGACAGCTTTTCGAAATCGTATCGGCCGTCCTTGACCGAGAAATCCTCCATACCGATCGGTCCAGCGATCCGCTTCTCAAAGCTCATAAAGATGTCCTCGCCGGTTTGTTGTCGGTAGATCGTCCCCAGAACGTTAAAGTCCCAGTTGTTATAGAACCAGAACGATCCGGGTGGGTGACTTCCGCGTGTAGGGCGTTTGCGCTTGATATCAGCAGTCTCGTGGGCCGCAGGATGATAGATACCCGACCGCGACATGAGCAAATCACGAACGGTCGCGGTTTTTTCCTCGTCCGTAAGGCTGGGAGTATTGTCGTCAATGCCAAGTTCGGAAAGGCGTGCCGATAGCTTGACCCGACCCTCGGCAACCGCACTGCCATAGAGAGCGCTGAGCAGGCTCTTGCGAACCGATGCCATGTTCACTTTGCGCGAGGTGTCGCCCCACCGGGCGACCACCCGTTCGTCCTGGACGATCATCAGCGCGGTAGGCTTGAGTCTTTTCGATTGCAGACGGGCTGCCTCGAGCCGCTCCGCCGACCAGCCGGCGGCCATCGGATCGATGTCCTCCCACGTCTGGGCGCGGGCCGCGCCTGCAACGAAAATACTGAGGACAAGCAGCAATGCGACTCGTCGAATGAACATAGCGTTTCCCTTCCCGCCACAGTGTGAGCATTGAATAATGGCGGCTTTCCGGCCCGTCGATACGGCTGGCAACCACGTCGGACTCCGTGTATGAAAAGGTGAACACCAATGGGCTAAATCGGCTCCAAAGCTGCCGCCTCTGTGGGCTGGACCAAGGCCAAGTTCCGCGCGAACCGTCAAGCACTTTGACTGGCAGCAAAGGGGACGGAAGCTGCCGACTTTTGCAACGTATCAAGAGCCGATATCGATCTGAAGATCGGACTCGGCGTTGCCTGGAGCAGAGACGATCCGACGGCGGCACGTGATGACATGCTCGATGTTGGTAAGAAATTGGGGCGGCCTGGCAGGTGAGGGCAGGGTGGGTTGAAAGGTTCGTATTGATGTTCACTGCTGCGCCTTCATGCGGAACGCCATCGCCCGGTGAAGTCGGTCCCGCCTGACCCGTTGGGTCGCTATGCTCAGGCTCCTGTGGCTTCCCTTGTTCGGGCCCCGGCGTGACGAGAATTACCGCTTTCGAGCCCTTCGGCCGCCGCTATGCTGAAAGCTCCGATGCTCTTCATTGCCCGACCCGGATCTCGCGCAAGCGCGGCTTTGATCCGGTGGGTTTTGGGCACGGTTCAAGCGCGCGCGCAGTTTGTTGCTCCAGACGGGGCGAACAAGTGTGGACTGCAGGCGTGTATGATAGCGGATCGTCGGGGCCGTAGAACGATCTCGTGCCGGTATGGCGGCCATGGCAGCGGTTCCATAGTTGCGGAAAGTCCAGATGGCCCCAATCTGGGTGTACGCCGGGTTATCACTGAGGATAGCAGGCTTGTAAGCGGAAACGTCGGGTACCCCCCGACTCTTCGAAAAGGTCGGGGGTATGTCTTTCGATGAAGGCGATATCAGTTAGGTAGGCGGCGTCGCGGAAGCGTATGATTACTTGACCCCTGCGGCCGCTTCGATGACCGCGGCGACTTCTGCGGCATGCGAGGCAAGCGACGCGTGGCTACCTTCAACCGTCGTCACCTTGGCCTTGATCCGCTCGGCAAAGAAGGCCTGGGCATGGGGATCAAGGACGAGATCCTTGGAGCTCAGCACGTACCAGCTCGGCTTGTCATGCCAGGCGGCGACTTCGGCCGGAGCGTCGAAGGCGGTGTGGTTGATCGGCATCTGGTGTGCCGCCAGGTGCTCGCCGATCTCCTTGGGCAAATCGCCTGCCACCGCGCTTGGGAAGACGGCAGGGTCGATAGTGAGATATCCCTTGGCGTCGGGCCGGATCGCCTTGACGCCCGGAGTGGCCGGGCCACTCGCTGCCAGTGCAGAGATCGTTTCGCCCTTGTCTGGCGCAAACGCCGAAACATAGACCAGCGATGCCACTTTCGCATTGTTGCCGGCTTCCCCGATGACAACGCCGCCCCAGGAGTGACCGACAAGGACGGCCGGGCCGTCCTGCGCATCGAGAACTGCGTTGGTGGCGGCTACATCGTCGGCAAGCGAGGTCAAGGGGTTCTTGACGGCCGTAACCTTGTAGCCCTTGCGGTGAGGATGGCCGCGACGCCATTCCAACTGGTCTCATCGACGAAGGCGCCATGGACCAGCACGATGTTCTTGATGGGAGCGGTCTGAGCAAAGGCCGGGGCGGCGCCCAGGATGGTGGTGGAGAGCATGAGGGCGGACATGAGAAGGGTTTTCATTGTAAGGCTCCATTGGCAGCGCTTCAGCGCGGTTGATTTCGGGTCGGATAAACTGCAGTTCTCTCGGCACGCGCGCCATGGAGTTCGGGAAAGTCGATCTCTTTGGCTAGTGCTTTGGTTTGTCTTCATATTTCGTGTCTGAAGACCTCTTGAACCTATGGGTTGGTGATATGGAAGGCCATGACTGGAACGCCGCAAGACATGCCCCATCGTCCAGGGTCTCCTCCATGCTTGCCTCACGGGTCGATCTTCTGTCGCAGATGCTCGATTTGGTGAGGCTGCGGGGAGAGCTCGTATTTTCCGCCGAGTTGAACCATCCGTGGGCCCTCAGCTTTGAGCCGGGGGCGCCCTATTTCTTCGTGGTTCTGGAAGGCAGCCTGACCGTCCGGGTGCCTGGCGAAGCCTCCGTTGAGGCGATTGCCGGTGACCTCATCATGCTGCCGCGCGGTGTCGGACATATTCTGGATGACGGAGGGGAGGCGGTCGCGGCGAATGCCGACGACTTGATGCAGGAGCAGTTCACGGCCGAGCGGCTGGGCCTGCGCCATGGCGGCAATGGCGAGCAGACCAAGACCATCGGCGGCGTATTTCATTTCGACAGCGCATCCGTGCCATGGGTCGTCTCGGCGCTGCCGGCGGTGATCCATATTGAGAAGTCTGGCGGCCAAACCGGCGGATGGCTTGAGGGACTGGCGCATTTCATGATGATG
>UBZT01000020.1 GCA_900470155.1 Hyphomicrobiales bacterium | reverse complement strand
ACCACAAACAGTCAACAGGGTCTGTCGCAAAAACCTCAGAAAACAAACAAGCTATTGAATATTAATGACAAATAGGCTTCCCTAATGTTGATGCGCCCTGCGACGGCTTGAAAGGCAGGGCGTTTCTGAAATTCGGGCCGGCGGGCGAAGCGCAAACAGCATTGGCAATGGTTATGGTGACGGCTGCCGTTTGCACGCGCCGTGCCTCTTGCTAGTGTCGCCTGCAACAACAGGAGACAGGACATGCTTTTTCTCGACCGAAACGCAACCGCCGACGCCTTGAACTGGGAGCGCCTGATCGAGGCCATTGCCGGGCTGTTTGCCGGTGGCTGCGTCATGCCGGTCCGCCACCATCACAGCGTCGCGGTGCCCGGCGAGGCTGAAGCGACCTTGCTGCTGATGCCTGCCTGGGTTCCCGGCTCTTATATAGGGGTCAAGCTGGTCTCGGTGTTCCCCGACAATAGCCGGCGCAGCCTGCCCGCCATCCATGGCAGCTACCTGCTATCGTCCGGCAAGACCGGTGAAATGCTGGCGGTGATCGATGGCGGGGAATTGACCGCACGGCGCACCGCCGCCACTTCGGCACTCGCTGCACGCTATCTGGCACGCCGCGACGCATCCGTGCTGCTGGTGACCGGCACCGGCCGGCTGTCGCTGAACCTCATCGCGGCACATAGCGAAGTGCGGCCGATCGACCGGATCCTGATCTGGGGCCGCGATCTGTCCAAGGCTGAGGCGACTGCCGCCGAGGCCCGGGCTCTCGGCTATCCTGCCGAGGCGGTGGCGGACCTGGAGCCGGCGGCGCGGATCGCCGACATCATTTCCTGCGCGACGCTGTCGCAGCAACCGCTGATCCTTGGGGCATGGCTGAAAGCGGGCGCGCATCTCGATCTGATCGGCGCCTTCAAGCGCGACATGCGGGAAAGCGACGATGAGGCGGTCCGGCGCGCAACGCTGTTCGTCGACACGCGCGACGGCGCCTTTGCCGAAGCCGGCGATATCCTGCAGCCGCTCGAAGCCGGCATCATCACGCGCGACGATATCCGCGCCGAACTGGCCGAACTGGTGTCGGATCAGCATGCCGGACGGCGGTCGGACGAGGAGATCACGCTGTTCAAGTCGGTCGGTGCGGCACTCGAGGATCTGGCCGGCGCCGTCCTTGCCTATGAGACGGCAAGGGATACATCCGCTGCATGACGCCTGCCTTGCCCAAACTTCCGATCAGCGACCAGTTGCCGGCGATCGCCGGCGCCCTGCAGACCGGCAACCGGCTGGTGCTGTCGGCCCCGCCCGGCGCTGGCAAGACCACGCTGGTGCCGCTGCATCTGCTTGGTGAAAGCTGGCGGACGGACGGACGGATCATCGTGCTGGAACCGAGGCGGCTGGCTACGCGGGCGGCGGCATCTCGCATGGCAACACTGCTCGGCGAAACTGTCGGGGAAACTGTCGGCTACCGGATGCGGTTGGACAACCGGATCTCCGGCCGGACGCGGATCGAAGTGGTGACAGAGGGCGTCTTTGTTCGCATGATCCTGGAGGATCCGGAGTTGAAGGGCATTGCCGCCGTTATCTTCGACGAGTTCCATGAACGGTCGCTGGACGCCGATTTCGGCCTGGCACTTGCAATCGACGTGCAATCGGCGCTGAGGCCCGACCTGAAGCTGGTGGTGATGTCGGCAACATTGGATGTGGACCGAATCGCAGCGCTGCTCGACCATCCCCCGATCGTCAAAAGCGAGGGGCGCAGCTTCCCGGTCGAGATGACATATCGCGACCGGGCCGGCACGGAACGGATCGAAGATGCGATGACCTCCGCTATCCTGGAGGCCCATGCAAAAGAGCCGGGCTCCATCCTTGCCTTCCTTCCCGGACAGGCCGAAATCCGCCGCGTGTCGCAGCGGCTCGAGGAAAGGCTGCCGCCGACAAGTCGTGTCACACCGCTTTATGGCAATCTTTCCCAGGCAGAACAGGATGCGGCGATCCGGCCGGCGCCTGCCGGGCAACGCAAGATCGTGCTGGCGACATCGATCGCCGAGACCTCGATCACCATCGACGGCGTCCGGGTGGTGATCGACAGCGGGCTGCAGCGGCTGCCAGTGTTCGAGCCGGCAACAGGCATCACGCGGCTGGAAACGGTACGCGTGTCGCGGGCTTCGGCCGATCAAAGGGCCGGACGCGCCGGACGCACGGAACCGGGCCTTGCCATCCGGCTCTGGCATCAGGGACAGACGGCCGCCCTTCCCGCCTTCACGCCGCCGGAGATCCTGGCGACCGATCTTTCCGGCCTGGTGCTCGACATGGCTCACTGGGGCGTGGCGGATCCGGCGCAACTTGCCCTGCTCGACATGCCGCCTGTTGCGACGCTGAAAGAGGCACGCGCGCTGCTGCAGGCATTGGGTGCGCTGGATGCGCAAGGCCAGTTGACGCCGCGCGGGCGAAAGATGCGGGATTTCGGCCTGCCGGTGCGACTTGCAGCCATGGTTCTTGCCGCGGCAGACGAAAGCCTTGCGCGACCGGCGGCAGAGCTGGCGGTGCTGTTGACCGAACAGGGACTTGGCGGGCCTGATCTCGATCTCGACGAAAGGTTGCGGCGCTTTCGCCGCGAGGGCGGAGACAGGGCGGTGTCTGCACGCCGGCTCGCCGCGCGACTTGCCGAGGAGGCGGGCGGGAATAAAACTGTGACCGAGACCTCGGCTGGTTCCCTTCTGCTGCATGCCTATCCTGACCGGATCGCCAAGCGGCGCGGCGGGCGCGGGCGTTATGTCATGGCGAATGGGCGCGGTGCGGAGATTGGCGAAACCGAGCGGCTGGCCGGCGCAGACATGCTGGTGATTGCCGATCTGACCGGCAAGGCAGCGCAGGGCCGCGTGCTGGCGGCAGCGGAAATCACGCGCGGCATGGTCGAAGACGGCCTGCCCGACGCCATCGCCACATCGGAAGAAAGCGGCTTTGACGCAACAAGCCGGCAGGTGCGGGCGCGCCGGGTCACCCGGATCGGGGCGATCGTGCTGGAGGAGTTGCCGCTTGCAAAACCGAAGGGAGAGCCGGCGGCCCGCGCACTTGCCGAAGGCGTCAAGCTGCTTGGTCTGCAGGCGCTTGGCTTTTCCAGATCGGGCGAGCAGCTGCGGCAGCGGTTGGGATTCCTGCATCGAAGCCTGGGAGAACCATGGCCGGATGTCAGCGACGATTCACTTCTCGACACGCTGGAGACCTGGTTCGTGCCCTTCCAGTCGGGTGTCACGAGCCTTGAACAGGTGAGCGCGGGCAGTCTTCAGGACGGCTTGATGTCGCTGATGCCGCATGGGCTCGGCCGCGATCTCGACCGATTGGCGCCGACGCATTTCACCGCGCCGACAGGCCACGCCCATCCGATCCGCTATGACGGAGCGGAACCGGTGCTGGCAATCCGCGTGCAGGAACTCTATGGCATGAAGAGCCATCCGGCGATCGCGGGCGGCAAATTGCCACTGGTTCTCGAGTTGACCTCGCCGGCACATCGGCCCATCCAGACGACACGCGATCTGCCGGGCTTCTGGGCCGGTTCCTGGAAAGACGTGCGCAGCGAGATGCGCGGCCGTTATCCCCGCCATCCCTGGCCGGAAAACCCGGCCGAAGCAGATCCGACAACACGGGTGAAGCCGCGCGGCACTTGAGTGACCAGAAGAAAGGCAAGACTGAATGAGCATGGAACTTTCGGCCAAGTTCGGCCCATCGAGCCGCCGATTGCGGCTGGAGACGCTGGTGCGACTGCGCTGGGTGGCCGTGGCCGGCCAGGCGCTGACCGTCATGGTGGTCGCGTTCTGGTTCGACTTTCCGCTGCCACTGGCCACCTGCCTTGGCCTGGTCGGGGCGCTGGCCGCCGCCAATGCCCTTCTGTCTTTTGCATTCCCTTCAACCTATCGGCTGGAACCGGCGGCCGCATTTGCGGTTCTGGCACTCGATCTGTTCCAGATGGGCGCCCTGCTGTTCATCACCGGCGGCCTGAACAATCCCTTCGCACCGCTGATCTGCGTTCCGGTGATCATCTCGTTTGCATCGCAGCCCCGGCGACATTCGACGGCGCTGCTGATCACGGCCGTCGGGTTCATCACGCTGCTGGTCTTCACCCCTTATCCCCTGCCGTGGTTCGAAGGCCGCCATCTGGACGTGCACCCGCTGATGCAGGTCGGCATGTGGTGCTCGATCGTGTCGATGATGGCGTTTGCCGCCTTCTATGCCTACCGCGTCTCGCAGGAGGCCACGCTGCTGGCGGACGCATTGACTGCGACGGAACTCATCCTCCAGCGCGAGCAGCATCTCCACCAGCTGGACGGCCTGGCGGCGGCGGCGGCCCACGAGCTTGGAACACCATTGGCCACGATCAGCGTGGTGGCCAAGGAAATGGAACGCGAACTGGGCGAGGACGATCGCTTCCGCGAAGATGTTCAACTGCTGCGCAGCCAGAGCGAGCGATGCCGTGACATTCTCAGGCGATTGACCAGCCTGCCATCGGAGGGCGAAGCGCATATGCGGATGCTGCCGCTGTCCTCGATGATCGAGGAAGTTCTGGCACCGCATCGCGAATTCGGCATCAAGATCGAACTGATCGAGCTTTCCGACCGGGCGTCGGAACCGGTTGGGACCCGCAATGCGGCCATTCTGTACGGACTTGGCAATCTGCTGGAAAATGCAATCGACTATGCGCGTTCCAAGGTCATCGTCAGGGTCGAACATACGTCTAGCGATGTCACGGTGACGATCGAGGATGACGGCGCGGGATTTTCCGCCGGGGTCTTGCAAAGAATTGGCGAGCCCTATGTTACAAGCAGGCAGGGTGACGCCCGTGCCGGCGGACTGGGACTCGGCCTTTTCATCGCCAAAACGCTGCTCGAGCGATCCGGCGCAAGCCTCCGGTTCGAAAATGGCGCATCCGAGCACCCCGGTGCCCGCGTCATAGTGTCATGGCCAAGGGAATTCATGGAGGCAAACACGCCCTTATGACTTTACCGACCCGCTTTTCGTGCCCATAAGCTCAGCCAGGACGAGAATACACCTCTCGGGATTATAGATCATGACAGATGTCGCACCATCCAGTGCCCAAACAAGCCAGTCCACCTCGCCAACCGGCGTCAATCTCGGCGCTGATCCATCGTTGCTGATTGTCGATGACGACGCGCCGTTCCTGCGCCGCCTTGCCCGGGCGATGGAGACGCGTGGCTTTGTCGTCGATCTTGCCGGCTCTGTTGCGGAAGGCATCGCCAAGGCCCGTTCGGCACCGCCGAGCTATGCTGTTGTCGATCTCAGGCTGGGTGACGGCAATGGCCTCGACGTGATCGAGGCCATTCGCGAACGAAGAACGGACACGCGGATCATCGTGCTGACCGGATACGGCAATATCGCCACCGCCGTGACCGCGGTCAAACTCGGCGCGCTCGACTATCTGTCGAAGCCCGCGGATGCTGACGATATCTATCTGGCGTTGACGCAAAGGCCTGGCGAAAAGGCCGAGGTTCCGGAAAACCCGATGTCGGCAGACAGGGTACGCTGGGAGCATATTCAGCGCGTCTACGAGAGTTGCGAGCGCAATGTGTCGGAAACAGCACGCCGCCTGAACATGCATCGCCGGACCCTGCAGCGCATCCTTGCCAAGCGCGCGCCGAAGTAGATCATTCGCGAGGGGTGCGGGCCGCCCACTCCGCCATCATCAAGCGCTGGGCCGCCGCACGGGAGAAATCCAGTGTGACGGCCTTTCGCGTTGCCGGTGCCAGACGATGCTCCGGTGCCTCACGCACCACATGGCCCGCATAGCCATCGGACAGCAGCAGTCCGCAATCCTCGGGGAAGATATCGAGGGGAACACCGGCGTGGGTCGCAAAGAACAGGCGGTCGCAATAGCGTCGATAGTCAGGCCATTTGCGATCAACGCGAAAATCCTCGATCGAGGACTTGATCTCGACGATCCAGATCTCGCCGCGTTCCGACAGCGCGATCAGATCGGCGCGGCGGCCATTGGCCAGGGCCAGCTCGGGCAATACGGCGAAGCGCATGTCGGTCAACAAAAGCTGAACCCCGCGCCGAACCATTAACGCGCGGTCCGACTGACGCCCATCGATTAGCGGATTGTTAACGGCGATCGAAACAATGGTCATGGATATGTCCGTCCCAGCGGCCACAGTTGTTGCATAAAAACCATGCGGCGTCATTTTGCAGTGCCGAAGACGCTCGGCTGAGATACTGCGCTTGCGTCGCCGAGATTAATCAAAAATAAACCATAATCAAAGATGGTCGAGACAACCATTTCCCCGCCCAAACCATGAGCTCCCCCATGCGCTTTCGCAATTTATTGACCATGCTCGGCCTCGTTGCATCCGTAGGACTCGCCGGCTGCACCACCACATCCGACGGATCCAAGGAGGTTGCCGAAACCACCAAGGTTGAAATCTTCAGCGGCTCCTATGGCAAGGTTACCGATGCCGGTTTCGCGCTGCCAGCCATCCCGATCGAAAAGGTGAACAAGAAGTTCCATCGCCAGATCGTCGACTATTCGACCAGCGAAAAGCCGGGCACCGTCGTCGTCGATACGCGCGAGCGTTTCCTGTATTACGTGCTGCCACGCGGCAAGGCCGTTCGCTACGGCATCGGCGTCGGCAAGCAGGGCTTTGCTTGGGAGGGCGAAGCCTATATCGCGTGGAAGCAGGAATGGCCGACATGGCATCCGCCAAAGGAAATGGCGGCGCGCAAGCCGGATGTTGCCCAGTATGTCGAAAAGGGCATGGATCCGGGCCTGCGTAACCCGCTCGGCGCCCGTGCGATGTATCTCTTCAACGAGAAGGGCCAGGACACGCTGTTCCGTCTGCACGGTACGCCGGAATGGGCCTCGATCGGCACCGCCGCCTCATCAGGCTGCATCCGCCTGATGAACCAGGACGTGATCGATCTCTATAACCGCGTGACGCCGGGCAAGAGCGCCAAGGTCGTCGTCCAGCAGTAAACCATCATTTTCTTCGGAATGATAAAAGCCGCCAGAGTGATCTGGCGGCTTTTTTGTTGGAATCTCAGCGCCGGGGGTTAATGGCCGGTCTGTGCCTTCAACTCGAGACGGCGACGGTGCAAGACTGGCTCGGTATAGCCGTTCGGCTGTTCACGCCCCTTCAGGACCAACTCGAGTGCGGCCTGGAAAGCGGTCGAGGCGTGGTAGTCGCCGGCCATCGGCGTGTAGGCTTGATCGCCTGCGTTCTGGTTATCGACAACGACTGCCATGCGCTTGAGCGTCTCGACCACCTGCGCCTCGGTGATGACACCGTGATGCAGCCAGTTTGCCATGTGCTGGGCGGAGATGCGCAAGGTAGCCCGATCTTCCATCAAGCCGATGTTGTTGATGTCCGGGACCTTCGAGCAGCCAACGCCCTGGTCAACCCAACGAACCACGTAACCCAGAATGCCCTGGGCGTTGTTGTCGAGTTCGCGCTGGATTTCCTCTGGCGTCCAGTTCGGCCGGGTTGCGACCGGCACCGAAAGGATATCGGCGAGCTTGGCGCGGGACCTCGTCTTCAGCCCCTTCTGCACGGTCGCCACATCGACACTATGATAGTGCGTCGCGTGCAGGGTGGCGGCCGTCGGCGACGGAACCCAGGCGGTGTTGGCGCCAGCCTTCGGATGGGCGATCTTCTGCTCGAGCATTGCAGCCATGAGGTCTGGCATGGCCCACATGCCCTTGCCGATCTGGGCGTGGCCGGACAGGCCGCATTCGAGACCGATATCAACATTCCAGTTCTCATAGGCCGAGATCCAGGCGGCCTGCTTCATGTCGCCCTTGCGAATCATCGCGCCGGCCTCCATCGAGGTGTGGATTTCGTCGCCGGTACGATCCAGGAAGCCCGTATTGATGAAGACAACGCGGTCCCGAGCGGCGCGGATACACTCCTTGAGGTTGACCGTGGTGCGGCGCTCCTCATCCATGATGCCCATCTTGATGGTGTTGGGCGCCATGCCGAGAAGGGCTTCGACACGCGAGAAGATTTCGCAGGCGAAGGCCACTTCATCGGGGCCGTGCATCTTCGGCTTGACGACATACATCGAACCGGCACGGGAATTCTTCCGCCCGCCCGAGGGGCCGATGTCGTGCATGGCGATCAATCCCGTCAGCGCCGCATCCAGGATGCCTTCGGGAACCTCGTTGCCATCGCGGTCGCGGATCGCGGGATTGGTCATCAGGTGGCCGACATTGCGGATCAGCATCAGCGAGCGGCCGTGCAGACTTGCCGACTGGCCATTGGGCGCCAGATACTCGACATCCGGATTGAGGGCACGGATGAAGGATTTTCCGCCCTTTGCCACTTCCTCAGTCAGATCGCCTTTCATCAGACCAAGCCAGTTGTCATAGACCACGACCTTGTCTTCGGCGTCGACAGCAGCGACCGAATCCTCGCAGTCCATGATCGTGGTCAGTGCTGACTCGAGGCGAATGTCGTTGATCCTGGCCGCATCGGTCTGGCCGATTACGCCTGTGCCGTCGATCGAAATATCGACATGCAGACCATTCTTTCTGAGCAGGATTGCGGTCGGCGCATCCGGCGCGCCACGATAACCTGCAAACTGGGCCGGATCAGACAGCCCGGTCATGCCACCATCGCTCAAGCGGACGGACAGGGCTTCATTTTCAACCGCCAGGGCAGACACCGCAGCCCAGTTTCCGGCCGCCAGCGGCGCCGACTGATCGAGGAAATCACGCGCCCAGGTAATCACCTTGGCACCGCGGGTCGGATTGTAGCCCTTACCCTTGTCTGCGCCGTCCGTTTCGGGGATGGCGTCGGTCCCGTAGAGCGCGTCGTACAGGGAGCCCCAGCGGGCATTGGCGGCATTCAACGCATAGCGCGCATTCATTACCGGTACGACAAGCTGTGGTCCGGCGATCGTCGCAATTTCCGGATCAGTATTGCCGGTTGCGATCTGAAATGCCTCCCCCTCTGGCAGGAGATAGCCGATCTCGCGCAGGAAGGCCTCATAGACCGCCATGTCGCTCGGCGCGCCGTTCTGACGATACCAGGCATCGATCTGTTCCTGCAGTTCGTCTCGGCGCGCCAGCAGCGCCCGGTTCTTCGGAGCCAGATCGTGCACAATCGCGGAAAGCCCGGCGAGAAAGCGGTCGGCATCTATGCCCGTGCCGGGTATGGCGCGAGCAGTGATGAACTCATGCAGTTTTTGATCAATCGACAGACCGTGGCTTTCAACAAATGTCATGGGCAAATCTCCTCGCAATGCGGCACGCGCTTGGCGCCTAACATCATCCGAATGCATTCATAGTCAATCATGCAATAATTAGAAATATTCTTTCCAAAATGGAAAGTATCAATGCCTTGCCATTCTCGGACGGCCGCTGGCAGTTGCGAAGATACGCGCTTCCACCAGCTTGCGGCGACCTTCGATCTCCGGCGCATCGACTTCCTCCCGGCAGGTCACGATCGCATCGGCAGCGCCACTGGCCTCGGCATGGTCCAGAGCGATGGTCGAGGCACGATGGCGGGCGGCGGAAAAGGCTTTTTCTTCATCGACGAAACGCTGACTATCGCCGGCGCCCGATACAATGAAAAGGCCCTCTTCCGGCGATGTGATGAAGACCGTCGTCGTGCTGCGGACCTGGCCGACTACGGCGCCCACCGCATTGGCAACATCGGCATCCGATGGCACGGCGCATTCGGCCGAGAGCAGCTCAGCGATGGCCGGATAATAGACGGCTGCCGAAGCGCCGAGACCGATCAAAGGTCGATCGAGCGACAAGGCAAAGCGGGCAATGCCGGGCGCGCGGTTGAGGGCACGATCGATCAGCACCGAGCGCACTGGATCGATATCCGAAATGCCGTCTTCGGCAAAACAGGCGGACAGGATGACCTCGGCGGACTGGCGCGTCAAACGATCAACGATGCGTTCCGCCAGCATCCAAGGTGAGGCCGCAATCGGCTGTCCGGCGCCATTTTTTTGCCGGACGGCAAGCTTCAGGCCCAGTTCAGCGGCTTCACGGCTCCATTGTCCCTGGCGGTCGAGAAGATGCATGGCATCCGATGGTGTCAGACCGACAAGATGGACCAGACCGCGTGAGACAAGTCGATCAAGCGTGGCTTTCTGCTGGGTGAAGGAAATCAACTGATCGAGTGGCAGCGGCGTGGCGCCGATCCTTTCAAACAAGGCCGCCTCCTGTGGCTGCAGTCCGGCCGCCAGATGGTCAGGCACGCCCGTGCGGACGGCAAAACGGCCGTCGTGGCGACCCAGATGCGTGGCGCGGGCCTGCCGGTCCAGAACATCGAGAATAGCGGCTCCGTGCAACGTGGCGGCCAGGCTCAGCGGCACAAGCCGGCGGGGACCGAGATCGATTCGGGCGGCCAAACCACGGTCGTCAAAGCGAACCTCCGAATCGCCGCCGAGACCGAAGGTGCGCATCGCGACCGCTTCGACCATGGTGCGGAAATTGCCGACCACGGCGCCATCCTGGTCGAGACGGGGACGGCCGCCTTCCATGATAGCCACATCCGTGGTGGTCCCGCCAATATCGGAGACCACGGCATTGTCGAGGCCTGTCAGGTGTCGCGCGCCGACCAGACTTGCCGCCGGGCCGGACAAAATCGTCTCGATCGGGCGCAGCCTTGCTTCGGCCGCAGAAATGAGTGCGCCATCGCCTCGAACCACCATCAATGGCGCATCGATGCCGCGCTGTTTCAGATAGGTTTCCGCCGATCCCACCAACCGGTCGATCATCGACACCAGACGCGCGTTCAGCAAGGTCGTCAGTGCACGGCGCGGACCGCCCAGCTTGGACGACAATTCATGGCTGCAGGTGACCGGCAGGCCGCTCTGAGCGCGGATCAGATCACGCACCTTCAGCTCATGGGCTGGGTTGCGCACGGCGAAATAACCGGCGACGGCAAAGGATGAGACATTCGGCGACAGCCCCGGCAGGGCTGCCACCAAAGTTTCGATATCCAGAGGTGTCTCATTGCCGTGCACGTCATGGCCCCCGGCGATAAACAGCACGGGGTCCGAACCCAATGCCTCGGCAAGGCCGTCACGCTTGAGATCCTCCGGCCCGAAACCGATCATCACCAAAGCCGAACGCCCGCCCTGCCCTTCAACCAGCGCATTGGTGGCAAGCGTCGTCGACAACGAGACAAGGCCGATGGCCTCTGGCGCTATGCCGGAGGTCTCCAGCACTTTCTCAAGCGCCCCGGAAATGCCGATCGACAGGTCGTGCCGCGTCGTCAGGGCCTTGGCCTTAGCGAGGATACCCGCGGTTTCGCTGTAGATCACCGCATCGGTATAGGTTCCGCCGGTATCGATGCCGAGCATAGTGTCTGAAGTCACGAAGGCCGCCTTGTCTTCCAATCTTTGCTCACAGGGAGCCCAGACCGTTATGGCATAGTCGCTTCCGTTTGCACCAGCGGACCCACGTCAGATGCAGGCTTGTTTCGCGCCTTCCGACGGGTAATCCGCATCGGTATTCCGCCTGCCGGCTGGGTCGTGAGCTTCTGCACCGGCCAGGGATTCGTCTGCGGCGTGACATCGAAACGGAACCGTTGCATCAGCACGGCCAGGGCGATGACCGCCTCCTGCAATGCAAATGTGGCACCGATGCAAACACGAGGTCCGGCGCCGAAGGGAAGATACTGGAAACGGCCGATCTTTTCGCGCGCGCCGGGCAGAAAACGCGACGGATCGAAGACGCGCGGCTTGTCCCAGTAAAGTTCGTGCCGATGCAGCGTCCACGGCATGACGAGCACCGTCGTGCCCTTGGCGATCTCGATCACCTCGCCATTGGCCGCCGTGTAGCTGTCGTCCGCGATCGCATCGCGATTGATCGACGGCGCCGGCGGATAAAGGCGCATTGCCTCCTCGAAGGCCGCGCGGACATGCGGCATCTGTTCCAGCCAGTCAACAGGGTCGGCACCGCTTTCGATCACCCTGTCGATCTCTTCTTCCATTGCAATGCGCACATCAGGACAGTGGGCAACGCAGTAGAACGTCCAGGCCAGCGCGCGCGCCGTCGTTTCATGGCCGGCACCGATGAAGGTCAGGATGTTGTCCTCGATTTCCTCTCCGGTCAGACCTTCCGGACCTTCAAGATCCAGCAGCAAGGTGAGGAAATCATTCGGCGCCGTGCTCCGGTCGGCGTTCATCAGGGCGCGGCGCTGGTCCATGGTGTTGCGGACAAGCTGTCGGAACTTGCGCAGAACCTTTTGGCCCCGGATCCGCGTGAAGCGCGGCACCCATTTGGGTGCCTTGAGCAGATCAAACGGGTCAACCCGGCCCATATTGTGAAGAAGATCCTCGACGTCCTTGGCGAAATCGCCTTGCTCCGAGACGATGCCGCCGGAAAACAGCGTGGCCGACAGGATGTCATAGGTCAGTTCGGTCATATCGACCGCGATGTCGCGCACCGTGCTTGCCGGTTCATCCGTCTCGTAGCGGGAGAGGAAATCCTCGCTCTCTTGGCGCATCTGCAGCGCAAAACCACGCGCGTGGCGTGGTGTAAACACGGGCGCCATGGCCTTGCGCGACCGTTTCCAGACGGGACCTTCCGCTGTCAGCAAGCCATCCCGGAGGATCGGGCGCAAGACCAGTTGGCGGACCTCGGACATTTCGTAATTTGAAGCATTGTCGACGAGCACATGGCGGATCAGGCCGGGATCATTGGCGATCAGTGTCGTCTGGCCGAAAAAGCGCGTCTCGATCCATGGCCAAGTGTAAGACGGCACGCCCCACAGTTCGAGCGGATTGCGCAGCACCGTCCGGATGATTTCAAGCCGACCGGGCGGTACCGTGCGCGGCAGCGGTGCCGGCGGTTCAAAATCCGCGACTGGAGACTGATCGTGCATGCCTCGACTCCACAAAGGGGCGCCATCGCCCCTATGGAACTAGAGCAGGTCCTCAAGTTCGTCCAGCCGATCGTTGACCAACCAGCCGTAATAGTTCTCTTCCGGCCAATTGGTCGCACCGCCGGCATTGCGCGCCCGCAGCGCGCGGGCACGCTGCAGCGAATTGCCGATATTGAACAGGGTCGCGGTCACGCCGGGATTCTGCGAGATGTCCACATCGGCAATGCTGCGATAGTCATCGATCGACTTGCGGATCACTGCCGCCATGAAGGCGAGCGAGATGTCGGGATCCATGATCGCCTTGTAGACGCCGACCGCGTCCTTCTCGTCGAGCTTGGCATAGCCGGATTTCTGATGCACGAGATCCGACAGCATGAGCGCGGTCAGCGGATTGATCTGGCCCAGGCCGAAGGTCTGTCCGGCATAGAAAGGCTGGAAGAAGACAGCGCTGAACCGATTGTTGGGATAGGCGGTGCCGCCGACCGTCTTGCCGCGAAAACGATCTTGCCAGACATCCTCGCGGCAGGTCCACAGACGGTAGGAATCGTCCAGCGCGGCGCATTCGGCAAATTCCGGCCGCTGGACGAAATCGGAGACATCTTCGCTCTTGTAGGCAAAACGGAAACTGTTGCCGGCATAGGATGCCGCCTTCACGTAGTAGCTTTGCAGGCTGTCATAGGCGTCGACGTTGTAAGTGTGTTCGCCGACAATCGCACCGACCATATGGATCGGCGAAATGCCATAGGCTGCCGCCGTCTTCTTGATCTTGCCGACCAGGGCGTCGTCGTCGCGCAGCAGATCCCGGACCTTTTCGAATTTCAGATCAAAGCTGGTCTTGCCGGCCTTGGTACGGCGCACCGATGCGCCCGGAATCGGCGGCTGCTCAATATTGCGATTGCCCGCCGGTACCGCTTGCGCAGCGTTCGACACGGACGCCAGCGATCCCGCAAAAGCGACCGTGAGAAGAAAAGTCCGGATGAATGGTAGCACGCTTCGCCGTCCTCAGACTGAGCCGCAAATCAGATCCCCGTCACCACAATGGGCGGGCCGCAGATCCACTAATCCACTCCTTACATAAGCACGGCCTGCATTGTCGACCTTCGGCGCTCTCACTTTCCCGATACTGCGGGAGGGAAAGAACGCCATAGGTGCACAAAGATCACAGGATATAGCGGCTGAGATCGGTATCGGCGGCCAGATCGCCGACATGTTTCTGCACATAGTCCGAATCGATCATCACCACAGCACCGCCACGATCCGGCGCGTTGAACGAAATATCGTCCAGCACGCGCTCCATGACCGTCTGCAGACGCCGCGCCCCGATGTTTTCAACCGTGGTGTTCAGTTTCACCGCGACATCGGCCAAAGCATCAATCGCATCCTCGGTGAAATCGAGGTTCAGCTCTTCGGTCGCCATCAGCGCCTTGTACTGCCGGATCAGGCTCGCTTCGGTTTCCGTCAGGATCCGGCGGAAGTCTTCCTTGGTCAGCGGCTTCAGCTCGACCCGGATCGGCAGGCGGCCTTGCAGCTCCGGCAGAAGATCCGAGGGTTTCGAGACATGGAAGGCACCTGACGCAATGAAGAGGATATGATCGGTCTTCACCGGGCCGTATTTGGTCGAAACCGTGGTGCCCTCGACCAGCGGCAGCAAGTCGCGCTGCACACCTTCCCGCGATACCCCTGCACCCACGCCACCCTCGCGGGCAGCGATCTTGTCGATTTCATCCAGGAAGACGATGCCGTCATTCTCGACCGAGCGCACGGCCTCGCGCTGGATCACTTCATTGTCTATCAGCTTGTCGGACTCGTCGCGGATCAGGTCGGTGTAGGACGACTTGACCGTGGTGCGGACCTTCTTCGTCCGGTTACCCATCGCCTTGCCGAACATTTCCGAAATGTTGAGGATGCCGACATTGGCACCGGGCATTCCCGGTATTTCGAAACCGCCCGGCATCCCGGATCCGGCATCGGCCACTTCGATATCGATTTCCTTGTCGTCCAGTTCGCCGCTGCGCAGCTTCTTGCGGAAGCTGTCGCGGGTCGCCGGCGATGACGTCGATCCGACAAGAGCATCGAGGACGCGTTCTTCAGCCAGAGCGTGCGCCTTGGCCTCAACCTCATGGCGCTTCTTGTCTCGGACCAGCGTGATGCCGATCTCGACGAGGTCGCGAATGATCTGCTCGACATCGCGGCCGACATAGCCAACTTCAGTGAACTTGGTCGCCTCGACCTTGATAAACGGCGCCCCAGCGAGCTTCGCAAGGCGGCGGGAAATCTCGGTCTTGCCGACACCCGTCGGCCCGATCATCAGGATGTTCTTCGGCATGACTTCATCGCGCAGATCCTCCGAAAGCTGCTGCCGGCGCCAGCGGTTGCGCAAGGCGATCGCCACGGCGCGCTTGGCGTCGTGCTGGCCAATGATATGGCGATCGAGCTCGGAAACGATCTCGCGCGGAGAAAAATTGCTCATGTGGTTTTACTCCTGGCAGTCGCAGAGAATGCTCGACTGCTTGAACATGGTTTCATTGACCGGACAGGCGGGTTCAAGCGACGTCCAGGGTCTCGATAATGACGCTGTCATTGGTATAGACGCAGATTTCGCCGGCAATCTGCATGGCGCGGCGGGCGATCTCTTCAGCAGAGCGATCGCTGTCCATCAAGGCCCGGGCCGCGGCATAGGCAAAGTTGCCACCCGAACCGATCGCCATCGTACCATGTTCCGGCTCCAGCACGTCTCCATTGCCAGTGATGGCAAGCGTGATCGTCTTGTCGGCAACCAGCATCATCGCCTCGAGGTTGCGCAGATATTTGTCGGTGCGCCAATCCTTGGCAAGCTCGACGGCAGCGCGCATCAGCTGGCCGGGATATTGCTCCAGCTTCTTTTCCAGACGGTCGAGAAGGGTAAAGGCATCTGCAGTCGCGCCAGCGAAGCCGGCGATGACTTCGCCATCCTTGCCGATGCGGCGGACCTTGCGGGCATTGCCCTTCATCACGGTCTGGCCAAGGCTCACCTGACCATCGCCGGCCATCACGACCTTGTCGCCCTTGCGAACAGTAATAATCGTTGTCATCAAACACCTATATGCCCGAACACCGGGCCTTGTTTGCTTCGGCCAGCGGCCGTTCGTCGGGACCTATGTAAGTTGCCTTTTGGCGATTGCAATCATAGCCACCAGTCCCCTGCCTGCGCCTTGCGGCAACGCAATGTAACTTCTGGATATTTGCCTCACCTGCTGATATGGAACGGCCATTATTCCCATGGAGCAGCCCGATGGCAGAGCGCAAAGGCGAGATTTCCCGCAAGACCAACGAGACCTCGGTGTCCGTTTCCGTCGATATCGACGGCACCGGCACCGGCAAGATCTCGACCGGCGTGGGCTTTTTCGACCATATGCTGGACCAGCTCTGCCGCCATTCGCTGATCGACATGCATATCGATGTGAAGGGCGACCTACATATCGACGATCATCACACCGTCGAGGACACCGGCATCGCGCTGGGCCAGGCGATCTCCAAGGCTTTGGGCGAGCGCAAGGGCATCACGCGCTATTCGTCGATCGACCTTGCCATGGATGAAACCATGACCAAGGCGGCGATCGATGTCTCCGGCCGGCCCTTCCTGGTCTGGAACGTCAATTTCAGTGCGCCGAAGATCGGTACCTTCGATACCGAGCTGGTGCGTGAGTTCTTCCAGGCCCTGGCGCAAAACGCCGGGATCACCCTGCATGTGCTGAACCACTACGGTGCCAACAACCACCATATCGCCGAGACCTGTTTCAAGGCGGTGGCGCGGGCACTGCGCACGGCAACGGAAATCGATCCGCGCCAGGCGAACCGCATTCCATCGACCAAGGGTACATTGTGACGGCAGGTTTCCGCGCAACGGAAACGATCTGCCGCCTTGCTCCGCTGTCGGCCACGAGCTGAAGCGTCGAGCGGAAAGGACATGACATGCGTGTAGCGATCATCGACTACGGGTCGGGCAATCTGCGTTCGGCGACCAAGGCATTCGAGCGCGCGGCGCGCGAAGCCGGTCTCGATGCGACGATCGAACTGACCGACAAGGCGGACCGCGTGGCCACAGCCGACCGGATCGTGTTGCCGGGTGTTGGCGCCTATGCCGATTGCCGCCGGGGCCTTGATGCGGTTCCCGGCATGCATGACGCGATCGTCGATGTGGTCGAGCACAAGGGCCGCCCCTTCTTCGGCATCTGCGTCGGCATGCAACTGATGTCCTCGCGCGGCCTGGAAAAGACGACGACGCCAGGCTTCGGCTGGATCGAAGGCGACGTCATCGAGATGACGCCTGCCGATCCCACGCTCAAGATCCCGCAGATCGGCTGGAACACGCTGAAGCTCAACCGTCCGCATCCATTGTTTGACGGTATTGAAACAGGCCCGAACGGGTTGCATGCCTATTTCGTCCATTCCTATCATCTTGCGGCCAAACACATCTCGGACGTGATCGCGACCACCGACTACGGTGGCGCAATGACGGCCTTTGTCGGCCGTGACAACATGGTCGGCGCGCAATTCCATCCGGAAAAGAGCCAGACGCTTGGCCTCAAGCTGATCGCCAATTTCCTCACCTGGAAGCCCTGACCCTCATTTTCGGATTTCTACCATGATCCTATTTCCCGCCATCGACCTGAAGGACGGCCAGTGCGTTCGCCTGAAACTCGGCGACATGGAGCAGGCCACCGTCTACAACCCGGATCCGGCCGCACAGGCGCGCGACTTCGAAACACAAGGGTTCGAATGGCTGCATGTGGTTGATCTCAACGGTGCTTTTGCCGGCGAAAGCGTCAATGGTGCCGCGGTCGACGCAATCCTGAAAGCGACCAAAAACCCGGTGCAGCTCGGCGGCGGCATCCGCACCCTTGAGCATATCGAAAGCTGGCTGTCGCGCGGCCTTTCGCGCGTGATCCTGGGGACGATCGCGGTGCGCGACCCGGCTCTGGTGATCGAAGCCTGCAAGCGCTTCCCCGGCAAGGTTGCCGTCGGTATCGACGCAAAGGGCGGCAAGGTCGCCGTGGAAGGCTGGGCAGAAGCCTCCGAACTCGGCGTGATCGAGCTTGCACAGCGCTTCGAAGGTGAGGGTGTCGCCGCGATCATCTATACCGATATCGACCGCGACGGCATCCTGACCGGGATCAACTGGTCTTCGACGCTGGAACTGGCCGAAGCCGTCTCGATACCGGTCATCGCATCGGGTGGCCTCGCCTCGATCGACGATATTCATCGCATGCTGCAACCCGATGCAACGAAGCTTGAGGGTGCCATTTCCGGGCGTGCCCTTTATGATGGGCGTATCGACCCCGCGGAAGCGCTTGCGCTGATCAAGGCCGCCAGAGGCTAGGAGGACAATTCCATGACGCTCAAGGCCCGCGTAATTCCCTGTCTCGACGTCAAGGACGGCCGTGTCGTCAAAGGCGTCAACTTCGTCGATCTGATCGATGCCGGCGATCCCGTGCAGGCCGCGAAAGCCTATGATGCAGCCGGTGCCGACGAGCTTTGCTTTCTCGACATCACCGCATCATCAGACAACCGCGACACGATTTTCGATGTGGTGGCCGAGACGGCCGATCATTGCTTCATGCCGCTGACCGTCGGCGGCGGCGTGCGCGCCGTTTCCGATATCCGCAAGCTGCTGCTGTGCGGCGCGGACAAGGTCTCGATCAATTCGGCAGCGGTCAAAAACCCCGATTTCGTCGCTGAGGCGGCCGACAAGTTCGGCAATCAGTGCATTGTCGTCTCGATCGATGCCAAGAAGGTCTCCGGGTCGGGCGAGGCCGATCGCTGGGAGATCTTCACCCATGGCGGCCGCCAGCCGACCGGCATCGACGCCGTCGAGTTCGCCATCAAGATGGTCGAGCGCGGGGCTGGCGAACTGCTCGTCACCTCGATGGACCGTGATGGCACCAAAAGCGGATACGACATCGGCCTGACGCGCAGGATCGCCGACAGTGTCCGGGTGCCGGTCATCGCATCCGGCGGCGTCGGTAATCTCGACGACCTGGTCGCCGGCATCCGCGATGGCCATGCAACGGCGGTGCTTGCAGCCTCCATCTTCCACTTCGGCACCTATTCGATCGCCGAGGCCAAGACATACATGGCCGAGGCCGGCATCGCGATGCGGCTCGACTGAGCGCAAGGAAGGCAGATCATGACCGCTTTTTCCCTCTCCGATCTCGAGGCCATCGTGGCAAAACGCGCCAACGCCACCCCGGAAGAATCGTGGACGGCAAAACTCGTCGCGGGCGGGCAGGCCAAGGCGGCAAAGAAGCTTGGCGAGGAAGCCATCGAGGCTGTGATGGCGGCGGTCCAGAACGACCGGGAGAACCTCGTCTACGAAAGTGCCGACCTGCTCTATCACCTGATGGTCGTATTGAAAATTGCCGACATCCCGCTACAAGACGTGATGCAGGAGCTTGAGCGCAGAACCGCTCAAACAGGCCTGAACGAGAAGGCCAGTCGGCGGGATCCATGACAATATCTATGCGGGAATCCGAAGCGCCAGAAGTTCTCGACCATTTCCAGGCCAATGGTTATTCGCCTTACCTGTTCTTCGATTCGGAGGAATGGGCGCATTTTCGGGCCGATACGCCGCTGACGCTGACGGCCGATGAAGTGCATCGGTTGCGCTCGATCGATGACCCCATTGATCTCGATGAGGTCCGGCGGATCTATCTGTCGCTGTCGCGCCTGCTTTCCTCGCATGTCGAATCGTCGCAACTGCTGTTCGAGCAGCGTAATCGCTTTCTCAGCATGTCGGACGTGTTCAAGACGCCGTTCGTGATAGGCATTGCCGGGTCCGTTGCGGTCGGAAAATCGACGACGGCCCGTATCCTGAAGGAGCTTCTGGCCCGCTGGCCTTCGAGCCCGAAGGTGGATCTGGTGACGACGGATGGTTTTCTCTATCCGAACGCCCACCTGACCAAGAACAATATCCTCAATCGCAAGGGGTTCCCCGAGAGCTACGATATCGGCGCCCTGCTGCGTTTCCTGTCGGCGATCAAGGCGGGCCTGCCGAACGTCAAGGCACCGTGCTATTCGCACCTGACATACGACGTCCTAGCTGACGAACATGTGGTGATCGACCGGCCCGATATCCTGATTTTCGAAGGCATCAATGTGCTGCAGTCGCGCAATCTGCCGGCGGACGGCAAGATCGTGCCGATGGTGTCGGACTTCTTCGATTTCTCGATCTATATCGATGCCGATGAGAATGCGATCCATCGCTGGTATGTCGAGCGCTTCATGCGGCTCAGACAGACGGCGTTTCGCGATCCGAACTCCTATTTCCATCGCTATGCGACGATCAGCGAGCCAGAGGCAATGACCATTGCCGAAGGCTTGTGGAATAATATCAACCTGAAAAACCTGCGGGAAAACATCCTGCCGACCCGGCCGCGCGCCGACCTGATCCTGCGCAAGGGCAACAATCATCTTGTCGAGAAAGTCGCGCTGAGAAAACTGTAGGCGATGCATCGCCGGCTATGGATCAAGGGTTGACGCGGCGAAGGGTCAGATTGATGCGTCCGCCGTTTTTCAAAAGCGTCGAGGTGTCGGGATAGATCCGGTCGACACCGTGAAAGCAGAGCCTGCCTGCTCCGCCCAGAACAAAGACATCGCCGCTTTCAAGCTTGAGCGAACTGGTTCTGTCCTTGCGCTCCAATCCGCCGATGCGGAAAAGGCAACTGTTGCCAAGCGAAACCGAGACCACAGGCGCGTTGAAATCGGTCTCGTCCCGGTCCTGATGCAAGCCCATCTTGGCATCGTCGCTGTAGAAATTGACAAGGCAGGCTTGCGGATCCTTGGCGTAGCCGGACACCTCGCGCCAGAGATCGAGAAGCATCGGTGGGATAGCGGGCCACGGCTTGCCGGTGACGGGATGGTCCGGCTGGTAGCGATAGCCGCGTTCCTTGTCGGTCACCCAACCGAGCGGCCCACAATTGGTCATGCGTACCGACATCGGCTTGCCGGTGCCGGGCATAACGGGGATATAAAGCGGTGCTTGCGCCACCACATCACGCACCGCAGCCACAAGAGACTGCTGCTCGGTCCGGTCGAAATAGCCCGGAAAATGAAGAAGCCCCTGCGAGAGGGGCAGCTTTGTTTTCACGATCGTTGTCTTTGCTTACGTTGCCCTCAAGCGAGGTTAGTCGGCAAGCGGCGGGATGCGCAACACCTGGCCCGGATAGATCTTGTCCGGATGGCTCAGCATCGGTCGGTTGGCCTCGAAAATCAGCGTGTGCTTGGCGCCCTTGCCCTTGCCATAGGCGGATTCGGCGATCTTCCAGAGATTGTCGCCCTTCTTGACTGTATGGAAGACCGGTTCCTGTGCCGCGACGGGTGCTGCACTTTCTGCCTCGGCGATCTTCAACTCGGTTGCTTCCACGGTGGAAACTCCCAGCGTATTGCCAACGGCAACGACCGCCTTCTCGAAGATCGACTGATCCTTGACCACGCCCTTCAGGACGATCTTGTCATTGACGACTTCGACGTCAACCTTGTCCGTGCCAAGGTCATGGGAGGCGAGTTCCTTCTTGACCGCCTCAACATCCGGCGCTTCGTCATCGCCGCCCAGTCCAAGCTTCTTACCGGCACTCTTGATGAAATTGTACAAGCCCATCGATAGCCCTCCTTGGTTGTTATGGTTCAGATGACCGCAGAGGCCTGCAAAAGACAAGTTATTTTCTAATTTAACGGCGCCTGAATTAGTCACCACCCGGTCTTCCACGCATTTTTTTCACCTCCGAGCGTCCCGATTTTTCCTTCAGGCGCCGTTCGATCGAGCCCTTGGTCGGCTTGGTTTTTCGACGCGGCGGCGGCGGCGGCTCGGCGGCCTTTAGGATCAGTTCCTTCAGCCGCTCGCGCGCATCCTCGCGGTTGCGTTCCTGGCTGCGAAATCGATTAGCCTCGATCATCAGCACGCCTTCCTTCGACAGGCGCTTGCCGGCGAGCTTGGCTGCATTCTGCTTCACACGATCGTTGAGGGCCGGCGATCCAAGGATACTGAAGAAGAGCTGAACCGCCGTCGAAACCTTGTTGACGTTCTGGCCGCCCGGACCACCGGCCAGCACAAACTGCTCGGTCAGTTCCCAGCCGGCAATGGTGATGCGGTTGTTGATGTAAAGCGGATCGCTGGCCATGGCTCTTCACGTCGTGACTGTCGGACAGTTCATATCGGCAACAAACAGCGTCCTGGCAAGCGACAAGAAAAAAGCCCGGCGAAAACAGCGCCGGGCTTGATTGCATTTTTTGAAAGCCGATCTTACTCGGCTGCGATGCGCACACCCGGTGCCGCGTCGCGGACCTTGCCATCGACATGGGCTTCGAACTTGGCGAAATTGTTGATGAACATGCCGACCAGCTTCTTGGCCTGTACATCGTAGGCTGCGGCGTCCGACCAGGTCGAGCGCGGATCAAGAATTTTTGTGTCGACGCCATCCACTGCAACCGGAACAGCAAAGCCGAAGTTCGGATCAGTCCGCATCTCGGCCTTCTTCAGTTCGCCCGTCAACGCAGCGGTCAGCAGCGCACGGGTCGCCTTGATCGGCATGCGATTGCCGGTGCCGTAAGCGCCACCGGTCCAGCCGGTATTGACCAGCCAGCAGTCGACCTCATGACGGGCGATTAGATCGCGCAACAGGTTGCCGTATTCGGTCGGATGACGCGGCATGAACGGCGCACCGAAGCAGGTCGAGAAGGTCGCTTCCGGCTCAGTCACACCCTTTTCCGTGCCGGCAACCTTGGCGGTGTAACCAGAGAGGAAGTGGTACATGGCCTGTTCCGGCGTGAGGCGCGCGATCGGCGGCAATACACCGAAGGCATCGGCCGTCAGCATGATAATCGTCTTCGGATGTGGCGCGGTACCGGTTTCCGACGCATTCGGAATGAAGTGCAGCGGATAGGCGCAGCGGGTGTTTTCCGTCAGTGAAACGTCATTGAAATCCGGGACGCGGTTTTCATCGAGGATGACGTTTTCAAGGACCGTGCCGAAGCGCTTGGTTGTCGCATAGATTTCCGGTTCTGCCTCGGCGGAAAGACGGATGGTCTTGGCGTAGCAACCACCTTCGAAGTTGAAGATGCCATTTTCGCCCCAGCCATGTTCGTCGTCGCCCACCAGCGTCCGGCTCGGATCCGCAGACAGTGTCGTCTTGCCAGTGCCAGAGAGGCCAAAGAAGACGGCCGCATCGCCATCCGGCCCGACATTGGCCGAGCAATGCATCGGCATGACGCCCTTGGGTGGCAGAAGATAGTTGAGAACGGTGAAGACGGACTTCTTCATCTCGCCGGCATAGGATGTGCCGCCGATCAGAACGATGCCATTGGTCAGGTCGCAGGAAATGACCGTCTCGCTGCGGCAGCCGTGCCTGTCCGGATCCGCACGGAAACTCGGCAGATCGATGATCGTCAGCTTGGGCACGAACGCAGCCAGATCCGAGCGCTCGGGGCGGATCAGGAGGTTGCGGATGAACAGCGAATGCCAGGCGAATTCGGTGACGACACGGGTCGGCAGGGCGTTGTGCTTGTCGGCGCCGCCGATCAGGTCCTGGACAAAAAGGTCCTTGCCGGCAGCGTGGGCAAGCATGTCCTGGTGCAGGACAGCAAAATGCTCCGGCGACAGCGGCTTGTTGTTATCCCACCAGATCTGGTCATCGGTTTTGCCATCCCGCACGACAAACTTGTCCTTGGCGGAACGCCCGGTGTGCTGGCCGGTCAGGGCACGCAAAGCGCCATCGGCAGTGAGTTCGGCTTCGCCGCGGCGAATCGATTCCTCGTAGAGCCGTGCCTCGCCCAGGTTGTAGCGAACGCTGGCGGCATCGCCGAGACCGATCGTCGCGACCCCAATTGCGGGGTTATTTACACCGAATTCCTCCATGGGCGCGCATCCTCTCAACGTGAGCCACAATACTTGTATGGGCGGAAATTAGCCGCGTAATTTTAGAAACGCAAGTACGCCTTTCGAAATACTATAATGATATCAATTATTTAATCGATTTAAATCGCTTTCCGCATTTTTAAATCGTTTAGTTCCCGTTCTATTCCGTCAAAAAAGACAACCCGCAGGCGTATCTCTGACGGATCCGGGCGCCTATCTGCGGGTCGCGCGAGATCGGCCCTTTATCTTTGCCACAATTTGTTCCACCTTTATCCCCATGAAGCACTGCCATGCCACCAGAGCTGGGCTGGGTGACACACCAGGAGCAGCGCTTACATGATGATGGAGACAAACAGCATGCAGACGATCGCGCTAGTCGATGACGACCGCAACATCCTCACGTCGGTCTCGATCGCGCTCGAGGCTGAAGGATATAAGGTCGAGACCTATACCGATGGCGCCTCCGCGCTTGACGGCCTGCTTGCACGGCCTCCGCAGCTTGCCATCTTCGATATCAAGATGCCGCGCATGGACGGCATGGAACTCTTGCGCCGTCTGCGCCAGAAGTCCGACATTCCCGTCATCTTCCTCACCTCCAAGGATGAGGAGATCGACGAGCTGTTCGGCCTGAAAATGGGCGCGGACGATTTCATCACCAAGCCTTTTTCGCAGCGGCTGCTGGTCGAGCGCGTCAAGGCAATCCTGCGCCGCGCCGCCAATCGCGAAAACCTGTCTGCCATCGGCGGCCCCGGCAAACCGACGGCGGAGCAACAGGCCCGAACGCTGGAGCGCGGCCAACTGGTGATGGACCAGGAACGCCACACCTGCACCTGGAAGGGCGATCCCGTGACCCTGACGGTCACCGAATTTCTGATCCTGCAGTCGCTGGCACAGCGTCCCGGCGTGGTCAAAAGCCGCGACGCGCTGATGGATGCCGCCTATGACGAGCAGGTCTATGTCGATGACCGAACCATCGACAGCCATATCAAACGGCTACGCAAGAAGTTCAAAATGGTCGATACGGACTTCGACATGATTGAAACACTCTACGGCGTGGGCTACCGCTTCCGCGAAGCAGCGTGAACAAACCTGTCCGTTGACCGCGGATATCTGCCGAGACTTGGGGCTCACGGGCGCGGGCTCGAGAACTAGCGGTTAGAACGGCAGGCGAAAGGGTGGAGTTTGGCCAAGCAGGTAGATGAAGACACCTTGGAGGAGCTGGAAAGCGCCTCGGAGTCGCGCCGGCTCTTTACCCACCCCTTCACCCTTATCCGGCGCATCTTCGGCCATGCTCTGTTTTCGAGCCTGACGCGGCGGATTGTCTTCTTCAATCTGGCCGCCCTGATCGTCCTTGTCGGCGGGATCATGTATCTCAATCAGTTTCGCGAGGGGCTGATTGACGCGCGTGTCGAGAGCCTGCTCACACAAGGGGAAATCATCGCCGGCGCAATCTCCGCATCGGCGTCGGTCGACACGAACTCGATCACCATCGATCCGGAGAAATTGCTGGAACTACAGGCCGGCCAGAGTATTACGCCCGTTCCGAATGATGAAGATCTGGAATTTCCGATCAATCCGGAACGCGTCGCGCCAGTGTTGCGCCGGCTGATCTCGCCAACGCGCACCCGCGCCCGTCTGTTCGATGCCGATGCCAATCTGCTGCTCGATAGCCGCCATCTCTATTCCCGCGGCCAGGTCCTGCGTTTTGACCTGCCGCCGGTCGACAACGACTCCTCCAGTCTGACCAACTGGGTCGCACGGGTGTTCAACACCGTTCTGCAGCCGGGCAATCTGCCACTCTACAAGGAGGCACCCGGTGGCGACGGCTCGATCTATCCGGAAGTGATGAATGCGCTGACCGGCGTGCGTGGGGCCGTGGTCCGGGTGACGGATCAGGGCGAACTGATCGTCTCCGTCGCCGTGCCGGTCCAGCGTTTCCGCGCCGTGCTCGGCGTGCTCCTCCTGTCCACCCAAGCGGGCGATATCGACAAGATCGTGCACGCCGAGCGCCTGGCGATCATGCGCGTTTTCGGCGTGGCGACGCTGGTCAACATCGTCGTGTCGCTGCTTCTATCCTCGACCATCGCCAATCCGCTGCGCCGGCTGGCGGCAGCGGCCATCCGCGTCCGCCGCGGTGCAAGGGAGCGCGAGGAGATCCCGGATTTCTCCGCCCGTCAGGATGAAATCGGCAATCTGTCGATCGCCCTGCGCGAGATGACCACCGCACTCTATGACCGCATCGACGCGATCGAGAGCTTTGCAGCCGATGTCAGCCATGAGTTGAAAAATCCCCTCACGTCGCTGCGTTCCGCCGTCGAGACCCTGCCATTGGCGAAGTCCGATCAGTCGCGGCAGCGGCTGATGGATATCATCCAGCACGACGTGCGCCGCCTCGACCGTCTGATCAGCGACATTTCCGACGCCTCTCGCCTTGATGCCGAACTGGCGCGATCAGATGCCAAGCCGGTCGACATGGAAGTGCTGCTGTCGAGCCTGGTGGATATCTCGCGCGAAATCCGCAGCGGCAAGAAGGCCGTCGAGATCGATTATATCATCGACCAGAAACCCGGTTCGAAGGCGCGGTTCCTGGTCAATGGCCATGACCTGCGACTGGGGCAGATCATCACCAACCTGATCGAGAACGCCCGTTCCTTCGTTCCGGAACAGGGTGGGCGGATCAGAGTTCGCCTGTCGCGCACACGCGGCCGATGCCTGGTGCAGATCGAAGACAATGGTCCGGGCATCCAGGCCGAGAATATCGACCGCATTTTCGAACGCTTCTACACCGACCGTCCCGAAGGTGAGAGCTTTGGCCAGAACTCCGGTCTCGGCTTGTCGATCAGCCGGCAGATCGCCGAAGCGCATGGGGGGACACTGCGGGCAGAGAACGTCGTCGATCCAGAGAGCAAGACGCTGCTTGGCGCTCGCTTTGTGTTGACCCTGCCAATCGATGCCGGCACATGACGGACCCGTTTGAAAACATCCACGCGACAGCCATCACCGTGGGCGGGACCGGCCTGATTTTTCTTGGTCCGTCTGGGGCCGGCAAATCGTCGATGGCCTTTGACTGCCTGGCCGAGGCTCGCCTGAGCGGAACGTCGGCCGCACTGATCTCCGACGATCGGGTCATCATTTGGCGCAAGGACGATCAGATCATCGGACGAGGGCCGGAAAGCATCCGTGGCCTTCTGGAATTGCGCCACAGCGGTATCGTCAAAATAGCATGGATCGAACAGGCGCCGCTTCACTACGCTGTTCTGCCGATCAGAGCAGCAGAGGCCGATCGTCTGCCGCCGGCCGATGAGCAATTACAAGTAACATCCACAATTCATCTTCCCGTTATCCGTGTTCCTCTCTGTGTCCGATTTCCACTTTCCCATATCTTCGCCCTTATTCAGAGCGTATGATTCTGCGCTTGCACTTCCCATTTTCATCGCCAAGATGGCCTCCTGCTGATAGACGGAGCCTCCGTGTTGCGTTATTTGGCCAATGTTTGCGCTAAGGGGCAGTAAAGAATGATCGGACTTGTGCTTGTCACACATGGCAAGCTGGCTGAAGAGTTCCACCACGCGGTGGAGCATGTCGTCGGCCCACAGAAATATATCGAGACCGTTTCGATCGGCCCTGACGATGATATGGACCAGCGTCGTCAGGACATTCTTGACGCGGTGCTGCGTGCGGATGACGGACACGGCGTGATCATCCTGACCGACATGTTCGGGGGCACGCCCTCCAATCTTGCCATTTCCGTCATGAACAACGGCCGGATCGAGGTCATTGCCGGCGTCAATCTGCCGATGCTGATCAAGCTTGCCGGCGTTCGCGGTGACAACGACATGGACCGCTCGCTGATCGAGGCTTCCGAAGCCGGGCGCAAGTATATCAATGTCGCCAGCCGTGTGCTGAGCGGAAAGTAAGACATCATGACCGGTCCGATTGCTCGCGAAATGCTGATCGTCAACAAGCGCGGCCTCCATGCCCGCGCTTCGGCGAAATTCGTCCAGTTGGTCGGCGGCTTCGATGCGGCCGTCAGCGTCTCCAAGGATGGCACCACTGTCGGCGGCACGTCGATCATGGGGCTGATGATGCTGGCTGCAAGTCCCGGGTGCTCAATCCATGTTAGCGCCACCGGCAATCAGGCGGTCGCAGTCATCGAGGCGCTGGAAACGCTTGTGGCTGACAAGTTCGGTGAAGAGATTTAACGGATTGCACATAAAGACATAAAGACTTCTTTATGTCTAATTGCCAAGACCCCTGATCCCTGCTAAAGACGGAGCAAGGCCCGCAATGACCGTTGCGGGCGGCACCTTCGCATCGGTCCTGCAGTCGAATGCCGGAACCGGGCCACATTCAGCCGGAGAACACCATGAGCAAACACGACTACGTCATCGCGGATATCGGTCTTGCCGATTTCGGGCGCAAGGAACTCGACATCGCCGAAACCGAAATGCCGGGCCTGATGTCCTGCCGCAGCGAATTCGGCGACAGCAAGCCGCTCAAGGGTGCACGCATCACCGGCTCCCTGCACATGACGATCCAGACTGGCGTCTTGATCGAGACATTGATCGCCCTCGGCGCTGAAGTGCGTTGGGCATCGTGCAACATTTTCTCCACTCAGGATCACGCTGCCGCTGCCATCGCCGCTGCCGGCATTCCGGTCTTCGCCGTCAAGGGCGAATCGCTGACCGAGTACTGGGACTATACCGACAAGATCTTCCAGTGGACCGATGGTGGCTTCTCC
The DNA here is from genome assembly GCA_900470155.1 of Hyphomicrobiales bacterium. Classification (GTDB taxonomy): domain Bacteria; phylum Pseudomonadota; class Alphaproteobacteria; order Rhizobiales; family Rhizobiaceae; genus Allorhizobium. Next base: position 63,049 of record UBZT01000020.1, on the reverse strand, counting down.
AACATGATCCTCGATGATGGCGGCGACGCCACCATGTATATCCTGCTCGGTGCCCGCGCCGAAGCCGGCGAAGACGTTCTTTCCAATCCGCAGTCGGAAGAGGAAGAAATCCTGGTCGCGCAGATCAAAAAGCGGCTGGCCGCTTCTCCGGGTTGGTTCACCAAGCAGCGCGATGCCATCAAGGGCGTCACCGAAGAAACCACCACCGGCGTTCACCGTCTCTATGAACTGTCGAAGAAGGGTCTCCTGCCCTTCCCGGCAATCAACGTCAACGACAGCGTCACCAAGTCGAAGTTCGACAACAAATACGGCTGCAAGGAATCGCTGGTCGACGGCATCCGCCGCGGTACCGACGTGATGATGGCCGGCAAGGTCGCCGTCGTCTGCGGCTACGGCGACGTCGGCAAGGGCTCTGCGGCATCGCTGCGCGGCGCCGGCGCCCGCGTCAAGGTCACGGAAATCGATCCGATCTGCGCCCTGCAGGCAGCCATGGACGGCTTTGAAGTCGTCACGCTGGAAGACGTCGTCGCATCGGCTGACATCTTCATCACCACGACAGGCAACAAGGACGTCATCCGCATCGAGCATATGCGCGAGATGAAGGACATGGCGATCGTCGGCAATATCGGCCACTTCGACAACGAGATCCAGGTCGCCGCTCTGAAGAACCTCAAGTGGACCAACGTCAAGCCACAGGTCGACATGGTCGAGTTCCCGAAGGGCAACCGGATGATCCTCTTGTCGGAAGGCCGCCTGCTGAACCTCGGCAATGCCACGGGTCACCCGTCCTTCGTCATGAGCGCCTCGTTCACCAACCAGGTCTTGGCCCAGATCGAGCTCTACACCAAGCCCGGCGAATACAAGAACGACGTCTATGTCCTGCCCAAGCACCTCGATGAAAAGGTCGCCCGCCTGCATCTCGCCAAGCTCGGCGTCAAGCTGACAGAACTTTCTGGCGAGCAGGCTGCCTATATCGGCGTCACGCAGCAGGGTCCTTTCAAGTCTGAACACTATCGCTATTAATTATTCTCTGGATAATACCAGATGTGGTAGGCGCGGCATTGACAAATGCCGCGCCTTCTTTTTTGCCCGCCGGCCTTCCCGACACTTTCTATCGGCGGTATTGTTTAGACCTTGATTCGTGGGCCGCCCGACGGGCGTGGACGCGAAATCGGATGTCTTGTCGACGATGCGGCACATAATAAGACGGAGACAGACCGAGCATGTCGGTACAACAATGCGACCCGCTTGCGCGGGAGACAGCCATGACGGCGTCTAAATCTGGCCTCTGGCGGCAAACGACACAAAAACAGGGTCAATCCCTCGCATCGACCACGCGCAAGCACGCGGTGGCTTCGTGGCGCAGCATCCTGGCAAGCGGTTCGGCGCTCGCCGGTCTGTTGCCGGCGCTTGCGTATGCCCAAAGCAATGACGACGCTGCGACACGCCTGCTTACCAGCGTCGATATGGCCGGCTACGCACTCGTTATCGGCGTCGTATCGGCGACCGTGTTTTCGGCTATCCAACTGATCCGCCACCGCAACCGCCTGGACAGCGAAAACCGCGACATGCGTTCGGCACTGTCAGACAATCAGCAGAAGATCTCCGGCTATCATGCAGTGATCGCCGACAACAGTCGGCGGATCGTGATGTGGGACGGGCAGAACGGCAAGGCCGAATTTCTCGGCCAGCTGCCGGCCGATACCGGTGCTCCACAATCGGACAACGAATTCCTTGCCCTGGGACGCTGGCTGAAGCCAAGTTCGGCGAGCGAACTCGAAAAGGCGATCGAAGAACTGCGCTCAAATGCAAAAACCTTCGACCTGGTAATCGAGACGCTCCGCGGCGAAGTCATCGAGGTTCAGGGCCGCCTCTCTGGTGGTCGGGCCTTTGCGCATTTTGTCGCTCTCAACAATCTGCGCGCAGAGCTGGCAGAACTGAAGATCGAGCGCAATCGGCTGCGCAGCTCCATCGCAACGTTTGAATCCCTGCTCGACTCGATCGAGCAGCCTGTCTGGCAGCGTGACGTCGACGGCCGCCTGACCTGGGTCAACCAGGCCTATTGCGAAGCCGTCGAAGCCAGCTCCCCCGACCAGGCAATCAAGGAAGGACGTGAAGTCCTCAGCAGCCTGACACGCGAGAAGATCAAGGCTAGCGCCACACCGGAATCACCTTATCACGACACCGTCTCGACAGCGGTTCGTGGTGCGCGGACTTTCTTCGACGTGGTGGATATTCGCGGACCCAGCGGTTCTTGCGGCATGGCGATCGATGTTTCCGGTGCCGAAGCGTTGCGCGAGGAACTGGCGCGAACATTGAAAAGCCATGCAGAAACTCTCGACCATCTCGCAACGCCCGTTGCGATCTTCGACGGCGAGCGCCGGCTACAGTTTTACAATCAGGCCTTTGTTGCGCTCTGGGCACTGGAACCGAAATTCCTCGAATCGAAACCCGACAATGCCGAAATTCTCGACCGTTTGCGCTCGGCCAACAAATTGCCGGAGCAGTTGAGCTGGAAGGCGTGGAAGGAAAATACGCTTTCCGTCTATCGATCGCTGGAGACCCAGACCGATCTCTGGCATTTGCCGAATGGTCAGACCCTGCGCGTCATCGTTTCAACGCATCCGCAAGGCGGCGCGACCTGGGTTTTCGAGAACCTGACCGAGCAGGTCGACCTCGAGACACGCTACAACACCCTGCTCCAGGTCCAGGGCGAAACCATCGATCACCTCTCTGAAGGTGTTGCCGTGTTCGGTCCGGATGGCCGGATCCAGCTGTCCAACCCCGCGTTCCGTGCGCTCTGGGGCGTGTCCGACGCCGAGACCGCTGTCGGCACACATATCCGCGCGATCGAGGCGACTTGCGCGCCCTCCTATGATCGGCCCGACGGCTGGAAAGCCTTTGGCAAGATCATCACCAGCTTCGAAGACGAACGCCCCTCCAGTCAGGGTACATTGGAGCTCTATTCCGGACTTGTGCTCGACTATGCGGTCACGCCACTTCCGAATGCCCAGACCATGCTGACCTTCGTCAACATGACCGACAGTGTTCGCGCCGAGCGGGCTCTGAAGGAGAAGAACGAAGCGCTACGCAAGGCAGACGAACTGAAGAACGATTTCGTTCAGCACGTCTCCTACGAGCTGCGTTCGCCCCTGACCAATATCATCGGCTTTACCGATCTGCTCAAGACACCGACGATCGGGCCGCTCAACGAGCGACAGGCCGAGTATGTCGACCATATCTCGACCTCGTCCTCCGTCCTTTTGACCATCGTCAACGACATTCTCGACCTGGCGACGGTCGATGCCGGCATCATGCAGCTCGACTATTCCGAGATCGATCTGAACGATCTTCTCGACGATGTCTCGATGCAGATGACCGATCGACTGCAGGAAGGCGGCGTGACTTTGGAGATTGCTGCGGCCAGCCAGCTTGGCTACGTGATCGCGGACCGGCAGCGTCTCAAGCAGATCCTGATCAAGCTGCTGACAAACGCCGTGAATTTTGCCCCCGAGGGCTCGGTTGTCGCGATGAAGTGCTGGCGCGAAGACACTGATTTCGTCTTCTCGGTCACCGACAAGGGCTGCGGCATGAGCGAAGAGATGCTGTCGACGGTGTTCGATCGTTTCTCGACCCATGGCAAGGGTGGAAAGCGCAGCGGACCGGGTCTCGGCCTGTCCATCGTGCAGAGCTTTGTTAATCTGCACAGCGGCAAGGTTTCGATCGACAGCGCTCCCGGCCTTGGCACGACCGTGCATTGCCGCATCCCATCCGCCAGCGTGCCGCAAGCCATCGCCGCCGCAGAATGAGCGAACGCCTGCCCCCGATCATCCTGGACCTGCCGGACGAAGCGGCAACGAAGCGGCTGGGCGAGGATCTGGCGCTGGTGGTGCAGGCGGGCGACTGCCTGGCCCTGCACGGGGATCTGGGCGCCGGCAAATCGACACTCAGTCGGGCGCTGCTTCGGGCCATCGCTGATGATCCCGAACTGGAAGTGCCCAGTCCGACCTTTACGCTGGTGCAGAGCTACGATCTTCGGCTGCCGGTCGCGCATTTCGATCTGTACCGGCTGTCAGATCCGAGCGAACTCGACGAACTTGGCTTCGACGAAGCGATTGCGACCGGGGTATGTCTGGTGGAGTGGCCGGACAAAGCCGGCAGGGCCTTGCCGAAATCGACCGTCGATATTCACTTTGGCTTCACGGCCGAAGGCGGCCGTCACCTGACGATATCCGGACCGGAGGCGAAGCTTGCCAGGATCCGGCGGGTCTTGCAGATCCGGCATTTTCTCGACGAAAACGGCTACGGGAATGCCGGGCGCCGACATCTGATGGGCGACGCGTCGACACGGTCCTATGAATACATCTATCCGGTTGGTGAACACGCACGGCTCGTGCTGATGGACGCGCCAAAGCGGCCCAACGGGCCCGTCATTCGCGACGGCAAGCGCTATTCGCAGATTGCCCATATCGCGGAGGATGTCTATCCATTCGTCGCGATCGATCAGGCGCTGCGCGAGCGCGGCTTTTCGGCACCGGCCATTCTGGCCAGCGACTGCGAAGCCGGCTTATTGTTGCTCGAGGACCTCGGCAGCGAGGGTATTCTGGACGAGGCCGGCCGACCGATCGCGGACCGTTACCGCGCCAGCGTCGTCTGCCTTGCTGCCATCCATGGCACGTCTTTCGAACGGGACATCGCACTTGCCGATGGCCTGACCCATCAGATCCCGGATTTTGACCGCACCGCGATGAAGATGGAAGTCGAATTGCTGATCGACTGGCATCTGCCGTGGAAACGTAATGGTCTCGCCGTCAGCGACGATGAGCGTCGGTCCTATCTCGGTATCTGGGATGACCTGATCGATCAGCTTGCAGACAGCGAAACCTCGCTGGTGCTGCGCGATTTCCATTCACCGAACATCATCTGGCGAGGCGACAAGACCGGTCATGACCGGATCGGCATCATCGACTTCCAGGATGCGATGATCGGGCCATCGGCCTATGATCTCGCGTCGATCGTCCAGGATGCACGGGTGACGGTCGACCGGCCGCTGGCGGACCAGTTGATGGCGGATTATCTCGCACTGCGACGGCTGTCACCCTCCTTCGATGAAGCGCTGTTCCAGAAAAGTTGGGCGATCATGGCAGCCCAACGTGGCTGCAAGCTATGTGGGTTGTGGGTTCGGTTGAAAGAGCGCGACGGAAAAGACGGTTATATGAAGCACATGCCGCGCACGCTGCGGCATCTGTCGGTCGCTTTCGAACATCCAGCACTCGCCCCCTTGCGCGACTGGTGTATTGAAGCTGGAATCGAACTTCCCGAATCAGCGGCGTAGTCACAATGAAAATCACCCAAGCCATGGTGCTCGCGGCCGGTCTCGGCACGCGGATGCGGCCGATTACCGACACTATTCCAAAGCCCCTGGTAAGAATCAGCGGCAAGGCGATGATAGACTATGCTCTGGAAGCGCTTGCGGAGGCTGGCGTCGAGACGGTGGTGGTCAACGTTCATCACCATGCCGACCAGATGGAAGCGCATCTCGGGGCTTATCCAGGCGTCGAGATCAAGATTTCCGACGAGCGCGACCGACTGATGGATTCCGGCGGCGGCTTGGTCAAAGGTTTGAAACGGCTGAGCCCCTCACCGGCATTCGTGATGAACGCCGATCTCTTCTGGATCGGCGAACCACAGGATGAGCCCTCCAACTTGCGGCAGCTTGCGGCAATGTTCGATCCTCATACGATGGATATCGCCATGCTCTGCGCAGATCCGGAGCGGACGACCGGGCACAATGGCAAAATCGATTTTTCGCTGCATCCCGATGGCCGTTTGACCCGTTACAAAGCCGGCGATGCAAATCCTGTCATCTACGCTGGGGCACTGGTGCTGACGCCCGATTTCCTCGCCGACGCGCCTTCCGAACCATTCAATCTCAATATCTATTTCGATCGGGCTATTCCGGCCGGACGTCTGCATGGCCTGAAGCTCGACGGCGAATGGTTGACCGTCGGCACGCCGGAGGCGATAGGTGAGGCGGAAGCGACCATCCAGCGCATCAGCAGAAGCACATAGCCATGGCGAGCGGCCGCACACCACGCGTCTTCACCATTCCGGCAGGCCTGCCTTTCCTGCGGATGCTGACACGCGCACTGATCGACGGCGATCTTGTCGAAGACTATCGCTACGATCCAACCGACCCACTGTCTCTCTCGAGGGTGACCATCCTTGTGCCGACGCGGCGCGCGGCGCGCGTCCTGCGTTCGGAATTCGTCGATCTGCTCGGTGGCCGCTCGGCGATCCTGCCGCAAATCAGGACCTTGGGTGAAACCGAGGACGACAGTGGTTTCTTCGACACCGACGCGCCCTCGGCACTCGATCTCGCGCCTCCGGTCAGCGGAACGGTGATGCTGCTCGAACTCGCCAGGCTGATCCTCGCCTGGCGAAACCAGTTGCCGGAGATCGTACGGTCTATCCACGCCGATACGCCGCTGGTCGCACCAGCAAGCCCGGCCGATGCCGTCTGGCTGGCGCGCGCGCTGACGGAACTGATCGAAGCGGCAGAGACGGAAGGCAGCGACTGGAAAAGCCTGTCCAACCTGAAGGCCGAGAACTTTGCCTCCTGGTGGCAACTGACGCTGGAATTCCTGAAAATCGCCACGGCATTCTGGCCGGCGCGGCTTGAGGAGCTGATGCGCTCTTCACCTGCCCGCCACCGCGATGCCGTACTGCGCGCTGAGGCCGACCGAATGCGTCGCCAGGGATCGGAGGGACCGATCATCGTCGCCGGCTCGACGGGCTCCATACCGGCCGCGGCCGAACTGATCGCGGCCATTGCAACGCTCGATCACGGCGTCGTGGTCCTGCCCGGGCTCGACACCAGCATGCCGGACGCGGACTGGGCCAAACTCGACGATCGTTCGATTCTCGATGCACCGTCCAATCCGGCCGTGCGCGGACATCCGCAATACGGTCTCGCCCATCTGATAAAACACATCGGTATCGGCCGCGACGAGGTCCAAGTCCTGGCAGAACCCGATCCCGACTTGCGCGATCGGGCCGAAATCCTGTCGCGCGCCATGGCGCCGGCCGAGGCCACCGATGGCTGGAAGGCGTGGCGCGACGGTTTTGCCACGGATCGCCTCGTCGCTGCATTTCGCGATGTCGCGCTGATCGAAGCGGCCAATGAGCGCGAGGAGGCGACTGCCATCGCGATCGCGCTTCGGCTGGGTCTGGAACAGCCCGGGTCCGACAGCGAAAGCCGCGTCGCCCTGATCACGCCGGATCGCGCATTGGCGCGACGCGTAATGGCAGAACTCGCCCGCTTCGGCATACAGGCTGACGATTCGGCCGGTACACCACTGACCGGTACGCAACAGGCCATGCTGACCCAGGTGCTGGTCGAGGCCTGCCTGAGGCCGGGCGACCCGGTGGCGATCGTCTCGCTGCTCAAACACCCGCTTGCGCGCTTCGGCTTTGATGCCGAGACCGCGCGTATGGCTGCGGATGCGCTCGAAACGGTCGCGCTGCGCGGTGGCATCAAGTCGCTGGATCTGGCTGAAATGGAGCCGCTGTTCGAGCAGGGATTGGCCGCCCATCTCACCGATCGACACGCGCCGCAATGGCGTCAATCGCTGTCCGATGAGGCCATCGACCTCGCGCGCGAGCTGGCGCGGCGCGTGACGGCTGCGGTGGAGCCTCTGGTTGGCGTGCTGGTCCGCACGCCGGATGGGCGCGTGCTGTCGAACAGGCTGGTGCTTGGCGATTGGGCGGAACGCACCGGCCGGGTGATCGAGGCCGTCTGTGTCGATGAGCGCGGTGACCTTGCCGGCATCTGGGGTGAAGAAGCAGGCGATACGCTGGCCGAGCTTCTCACTCAGGTCATCGCGACCGAAGGGCGCATCGAGGCCGACGGCCCGCAATGGATCGATATCCTTGCGGCATTAATGGCCGGACAGGCCGTCAAACCAAAGGCAATGCGCCATCCGCGGGTGTTCATCTTCGGCACACTGGAAGCGCGGCTGCAGACTGTCGACATGATGGTAATCGGCGGAATGAACGAGGGCAGCTGGCCGGGCCAGACCACCAACAATCCCTTCCTATCGCGCGTGATGAAAACCGAAGTGGGCCTTGAGCCCCCGGAGCGCCAGATCGGCCAGGTCGCGCATGATTTCGAGATGGCCTGTGGCACGCGGCAGCTCGTCTTTTCCCGATCACTGCGCCAGGGTTCCGCACCTACGGTCGCTTCACGCTGGCTGCAGCGCCTGATGGCGCTGGGTGGATCCGATTTTGAGAAAGACCTGAAGCGCCGAGGCGAGCTCTATCGTCGTTATGTCGATCTGCTCGATCATGGCGACAACCAGGCGCCGGCGCAGAGACCGGCACCCAGACCCCGGGCAGACCTGCAGCCGCGCTCCTTCACCTTCAGCGAGGTCGGCCGCTTCCGGCGTGACCCCTATGCGATCTATGCGAAACGCATTCTCCGGCTCGATGCCGTCGATCCGTTCAACGAGGATCCGGGTGCAGCCGAACGCGGCACGCTCTATCACGGGATCGTCGATCGCTTCATCAGGGAGGGACACGATCCGGCACGCAAAGACGCCCTCGATATTCTCTATCGGATAACTGACGAGGAATTTCTGAAGGAAGGTCTGCCGCTGCATATCGACATCGTCTGGCGGCAGCGGTTCTATGGCGTGGCGCAATCGTTTCTCAAATGGGAAAGAGAACGCCGACCGGAAATCCGCAAAACCCTGACGGAGGTGCGCGGCAATGTCGTGTTGAAACCGATCGACATCACCATCCGCGGCGTCGCCGACCGAATCGACATCAAGGGCGGCGGCCATGCCGATATCATCGACTACAAGACAGGCCTCAATCCAAGCGCTGCCCAGGCGCGCAGCCTGCTCGATCCGCAGCTGGCGCTGGAAGCCGCAGCGCTGATGGAGGGCGCGTTCGGTCCGGCCGGACAGCTGAAGCCGGAGAACCTGATCTATGTGCGCTTGAGGCCTGGAGAGCGCTTCGGCGCGGACCAGGTCAACAACGAGTTGTCGGGCCGCGGCGACAATCGCAAATCGGCAGCCGAATTGGCCGCTCAGGCGGTCGAGGAACTCGGAAAATTCGTCCAGTCGCTGCAATCAGGCGATCGCGGATTTGTCTCGCGCCTGATCCCGGCGGAACAGACAAAATACGGCGGCGAATACGATCATCTGGCACGCGTCGCCGAATGGTCGACGGCCGACAGCGAAGAGGCGAGTTCCGATGACTGACGCCCCTCTCCCAACGGCAAGCCACGCCTCCAATCTGCCGACCAGCGATGATCCGGGCGCCTGGATCGACTGGACGACTGTGGAGCAATCGCGCGCCTCGCATCCCGGCCAGTCCGCCTGGGTGTCGGCCAATGCGGGCTCGGGCAAGACACATGTACTCACTCAGCGCGTCATTCGGCTGCTGCTGGCCGGTGCCCGCCCCTCCTCCATCCTGTGCCTCACCTATACGAAGGCAGCGGCCTCGGAAATGTCGAACCGTGTCTTCGATCGGCTTGCCGAATGGGCAACGCTCGATGATGCAGAGCTTTCCAAACGTGTGGCGAGTATAGAGCAACGCATGCCGGACCGCGCAACGCTTTCTGCGGCGCGACAATTGTTTGCCAAGGCACTTGAGACACCGGGCGGGTTGAAAATCCAGACAATCCACGCCTTTTGCGAGGCGCTGCTGCACCAGTTTCCCCTGGAAGCCAATGTCGCCGGTCATTTCAGCGTTCTCGACGATCGGGCTGCGGTCACCGTTCTCGCCGAAGCGCGGCGCTCGCTCCTGACCGCGACATCGACAGAAAACGACGCGGATCTGGCCGAGGCCTTCTCCCAGGTGCTGAGCATCGCGGATGAAAGTGGATTGGAATTGTTGATCGGCGATATCGTCGCCAATCGCCATGCCATCCGGCAGTTCCGCCGACAGGCTGCCCGCAAGGGCGGTCTCGACACGGCATTGCGGCTTCGCTTCGGGATTGGGCCCGATGAAACCGAAGCATCACGCGCAGAGGCCTATTGGCCGCTTGCCGGCCTTGCTGGCTCGGTTTTTGCCCAATACATTCAGCTGGCGCTCGAAAAGGGTGGCGAAAAAGTTCGCGCCGTTGCCGAAGCACTTGAACATGCGCTTCGCGAGGATGATCCCCTGGAGCGGGCAAAGCTGCTCGACGGCGCCTTTCTGACGCAGGCGGAAGCGCCCAAGGCAGACAGCTCGCTGATTGCCGCTGCCATGAGCAAACTGGCGCCGGAGTTGCGCGACGCGGTGATCGCTGCCCGCGAACATGTGGTATCCGCCCGCGACCGGCTGCGGATCTTTCGCATGTACGAGGCGACGAAGGCAGCCCTGACACTCGCGGTCCGGTTGGACGAAGACTACGAAGAGCTGAAAAAGCGCCGGTCGCAGCTCGACTTCGAGGATCTGATCGCCCGTAGCGCGGAATTGCTGATGCGTGCCGATGTCGGCGCCTGGGTACATTACAAGCTCGACCAGGGCATCGACCATATCCTGGTGGACGAGGCCCAGGATACGAGCCCGGTTCAATGGTCGGTTATCCGGTCGCTGCGCGAGGACTTCTTTTCGGGTGCGAGCGCCCGACCCGGCGTGCGAACCTTCTTTGCCGTGGGTGACGAAAAACAGTCGATCTATTCGTTCCAGGGCGCCCGCCCTGAACAGTTTTCCGTCGAGGCAAAACAGACCCAGCAGGCTGTCGACAATGGTGGACAGACCTTCAACACGATCCGTCTGCCGCTGTCTTTCCGCTCGACGTCCGCCGTGTTGTCAGCGGTCGACCAGGTGTTTTCGATCGACGCCAATCTGCGTGGCCTGAGTGCCGCCGGCGATGCCGTCGTGCATATGTCGAGCCGCAGCGGCCATCCGGGCGAGGTCGATCTCTGGGAGATGATTGCCGCGGAAAAACAGGAGAAGAACGAGGACTGGACCGCACCCTTCGACGCCACGCCGGAAAGCGCGCCGTCGGCCATTCTTGCGCGACGCATTGCGCATGCGATCAGCGAATTGGTGGGCAAACAGACAATCATCGAAAAGGGTGCCGAGCGGCTGATCCAGCCCGGCGATATCCTGGTCCTGGTCCGCAAGCGCGACAGTTTCGTCAATGCCCTGACCCGGTCGCTGAAGCGCCCCTACAGCATTCCTGTAGCCGGTGCCGACCGCCTGAAGCTGACCAGCCATATTGCCGTGCAGGACATGCTGGCACTCGGCCGGTTTCTGTTGCTGCCGGCAGACGATCTATCGCTTGCCGCCATCCTGAAAAGCCCGCTGTTCAATCATAGCGAAGAGCAGCTTCTCGACCTTGCGGCGGAGCGTCCGGAGAAGCAGAGCCTTTGGGCCCGACTGGCGGATCTGGCGACGCAGGACGGATCGCCATGGGCAGAAAGCACGCGGAAACTGGACCGTTTTCTCGAGCTTTCGCGCATACACTCGGTGCACGACTTCTACGCCAGGGTCTTGGGCCTCTATGGGGGCCGACGGGTCTATCTCGGACGGCTCGGCACCGAGGTCAGCGACATTCTCGATGAATTCCTGACCTTCGCTTTGTCGTTCGAAACCGCCGGACTGCCCGGTCTGCAATCGTTCATTTCAACGCTCGAGATGGAAGCGCCAGTGGTCAAGCGCGAGCAGGACAAGGAGCGCAACGAAGTCCGGATCATGACCGTTCATGCCTCGAAAGGTCTCGAGGCGCCGGTGGTCTTTCTGGTCGATGGCGGATCGAAGGCTTTCAATTCGAACCATCTTGCCAAGCTCCGGCTGCTGGAGGCAAACGAGGATCAGCCTCCAGTGCCGATCTGGTTTCCGACGAAGGGGCTCGGCAACTCGCTGACGGATGCTGACGCTCAGTTGCGCAAGAGCCAGACCGAGGAGGAATATCGCCGGCTTCTCTATGTTGCGATGACGCGAGCCGCCGACCGTCTGATTATCTGCGGCTACAGGGGTGTCCAGGATCCCGGCGATATCTGGCACAAGATGATTGCCGATGCGCTTGCCATTGACGAAAGCCGCTGTAGCAGCGCGCAATTTCGTGGTCCCGACGGCGATTGGTCCGGGCTAAAATGGCGCCTGCCACTGTCACAGAAAATTTTTCCGCTTTCCGCGGAAACAGCGGCAGCCGAGACGGAAATGGATCTGCCGGTGGCGCTTTCGCGACCACTGCCGCCGCCCGTGCATCTGCCGCGTCCGCTGAGCCCATCGGGTGCAGGCAGTATCGTGATCGATGACACGGATGACATGCTCACCGCCTCAGCCCTGTTTTCCGATGAAAAGAAGGCCGATCTCTCGCTGCAGCGCGGCCGATTGGTTCACCGCATGCTTCAGACGCTTCCCGCCATCCCGCCTTCGGAACGGTTGCAGGCGGCGCAGCGCTATGCCGATCGCGCGGCTCGCTTTTGGCCTCGGCCCGACCGGGAGAGCTTGGTCGAGACTGTCATGTCCGTGCTCGACATGCCGAGCCTCAGGCCCCTGTTTTCAAGCGATAGCCAACCTGAAGTGTCCGTTATGGGTACTCTCGTGCTGAAAGGCGAACCGCGCGCCGTCTCTGGCCGCATCGACCGCATGGCCGTGCTCGACGAGCGGGTTCTGCTGGTCGACTACAAGACCAATCGCAACCCGCCGCGCCATGTGATGGATGTGCCGCTCTCGCATCGCGCGCAGCTGGCGATCTACCGGGAGATCCTCAAGCCGCTTTACCCGACGAAGCCGATCGAATGCCTGTTGATCTACACCGAAACGGGGACAGTGCTGGACCTTCCGGAAGACGTGATGCGCGCCTCTCTTGCCGACCTCGAAACATCATGAGATACCGCATATTGAAATTACCGCGACGCGGCATCACATATCTAGTCAATTCGATATCTATAAGGAGAGCCCGATGGCTACTGTAAAAGTCGACAAGTCCAATTTCCAGGCCGAGGTTCTCGATGCATCCGAGCCGGTTGTCGTTGATTTCTGGGCTGAATGGTGCGGCCCGTGCAAGATGATTGCGCCGAGCCTGGAGGAAATCTCCAACGAACTCGCCGGCAAGGTGAAGATCGTCAAGCTGAACATCGATGAAAACCCGGAACTGGCTGCCCAGTTCGGCGTTCGCTCGATCCCGACCCTTGCCGTCTTCAAGGGTGGCGAAGTTGCCGACATCAAGGTTGGTGCTGCACCGAAGACGGCCCTGTCGAGCTGGATCTCCAGCGCCGCCTGAGGCGAGGACCGATCTTGGACAACTCAAAAGCCCGGAAATTCCGGGCTTTTTTCATGTCGGAATGGTGCCGTTCTGGGCCAGAACATTGCCGGCAAGATAGAGCGATCCGCCAATCATGATGCGTGGCGGTGGTCCGCCCGCGGTTTTTTCGGCAATGGCATTAAGTGCCTCTTCCAGCGATCCCGCCGGCACAGCGGTCAATCCGGCGTCAGCCGCAGATTGCGCCAACGCCACGGGGTCGAGACCGACGTCCGAGCCCTCGATCGGTACCGTGTATACCGCATGGGCGATACCGGTGAATGCGCGGAAATACCCGATCGGATCCTTGGTGTTGATCATGCCGACAACCAGATGCAGCGGACGCGACTTGCGCTCTTCCATCGCAGCCATGGCTTCGGCGATCACTTCGCCGGCACCCGGATTGTGGCCACCGTCGAGCCAGATCTCGGCACCCGCCGGTGCACGATCGACCAGATGCCCTTCGGTCAGTCGCTGCAGACGCCCGGGCCATTCGACAGACAGCATGGCCTTCTCGGCAATTTCCTCGATTACGGCAAAGCCTGCCGCCTTCACCGCGCGAATGGCTGTGGCAGCATTGCCAAGCTGATGGCGACCAGGAAGCCGCGGCAGCGGCAGATCCATCAGGCCAAACTCATCCTGATAGATCATGCGGCCAAATTCCTCATAGGCGAGAAAATCCTGGCTGAAGACCGAAAGCGGGCATCCCAGCCGTTCGGCTGTGCCGATCAGCACGTCGCGAGCGCCTTCGAATTCCTGGTGGCCAATGACCACCGGAACACCACGCTTCATGATTCCGGCCTTTTCGGCGGCAATCAGCTCGACCCGATCGCCGAGATAGGCCTGGTGATCGAGAGAAATCGGCTGGACGATCGAGGCTGCCGGCTTTTCGACGACATTGGTGGCATCGAAGCGGCCACCGAGACCGACTTCGATGACAGCCACGTCGGCGGGCTGCTCGGAAAACAGGATGAAGGTCACCGCGGTCAGGATTTCGAAGACGGTAATAGACTGGCCGCCATTGGCGTCGGCAACCCGCCGCAGTGCATCGGCAAAGAGTGCATCATCGACGATCTGTCCACGCCCTCCCTTCACACCGATGCGGTAGCGTTCGTGCCAGCGGACAAGATGCGGCGATGTGTGGACATGGACCGACAGGCCCTGAGCCTCGAGCAATGCCCGGCAAAAGGCCGTCGCCGAGCCTTTGCCGTTGGTGCCAGCCACATGAATGACTGGCGGCAAACGCCTTTCGGGATTGCCTAGAAGATCGAGCAGGCGGCGAATGCGGTCGAGGGAGAGATCGTAACCCTTGGGGTGCAGCCCCATGAGCTTTTCAATCTCGGCATCGGCCAGGCTCAAGGTAGGCACTGTCATCACGGTCGTTCCATTGCCATCGGCCAAATACGAAGTGTCAGGCCGATGCCTTTGTAGGGATTGCGATAGCGCCGTTCGAAACCTGATCATTGGCGGGACGCTTGGTCATGATCTTCAGTACGCGGGCCAGAAGGTCCGGAATTTCATGGCGCTTGACGACCATGTCGACCATGCCGTGCTCCAACAGGTATTCAGAGGTCTGGAAACCTTCCGGCAGCTTTTCGCGGATGGTCTGCTCGATGACGCGCTTGCCGGCAAAGCAGATTTCGGCGCCCGGCTCTGCAATATGCAGATCGCCGAGCATGGCGTAGGATGCGGTCACACCGCCCGTGGTGGGGTTGGTCAGGACAACGATGTAAGGCAGACCGGCTTCCTTCAGCATGTCCACCGCAACCGTCGTGCGCGGCAACTGCATCAAGGACAGAATGCCTTCCTGCATGCGCGCGCCGCCCGAGGCGGGGAACATGACCAGCGGGCACTTTTCCTTGATGGCGCGTTCGAAGGCCTTGACGATCGCCTCGCCGGCCGCAATGCCGAGCGAACCACCCATGAAGTTGAACTCATGAACCACGGCGACAAGTTTCAGGCCGCGAACGGTGCCGACACCGGCCAGGATCGTATCCTCCTGTTCGGTCTTAAGGCGGCTGTCCTTCAGGCGGTCGGTATATTTCTTCGAATCGCGGAATTTCAGCGGATCCTGCGCCACCTTTGGCTGCTGCAGGGCTTCATACTGGCCGTTGTCGAACAGGTCGATCAGGCGCGCCTTGGCCGGCATCTTCATGTGATAGCCGGAGGCGGGAATCACCCATTTGTTCTCTTCGAGGTCCTTGTGGAAGACCATCTCGCCCGTCTCCGGGCACTTGATCCAGAGATTTTCCGGGACTTCCCGGCGGCCGAGCATGGAATTGATGCGCGGGCGCACGTAGTTGGTGATCCAGTTCACGCGGTATACTCCTGACTTTTACAGCCTTTATCGGAAAATTATTCGGCAGCAGCAAGGCGTGCACTGCGCACACCGCTGGCAAGGCCGCGAACCAGGGTGACAACGGCCTGAACCGTATCCGCCGTGGCTTTCCCGTCAGCTGTCAGATTGTTGGCGACCTGATTGACGATGGCAGTGCCGACGACAACGCCGTCTGCGCTGGTCCCGATCAGGCGGGCATGTTCAGCAGTCTTGACGCCGAAGCCGACGCAAATCGGTAGATCCGTGTGTGACTTGATGCGCTGAACGGCGCTGGCGACACGGGAAGGATCAAGCATCGAGGATCCTGTGATACCGTTCATCGACACGTAGTAGACAAAGCCGGACGTGTTCTGCAGCACGGTCGGCAAACGCTTGTCATCCGTTGTCGGCGTGGCCAGACGAATGAAATTGATGTCGCGGCGACGGGCGGGAATGCACAATTCGTCGTCCATTTCCGGCGGCAGATCGACAACGATCAGGCCGTCGATGCCAACGTCGATTGCGACATCGAGAAAATGCTCGACGCCGAAGACATAGATCGGATTGTAGTAGCCCATCAACACGATCGGCGTTGTCTGGTCGGTCTTGCGGAACTCGCGTGCCAGTTCCAGCGTCTTAAGAAGCGTCTGACCTGACTTCAGCGCGCGCTGTCCGGCCATCTGGATCGCCGGGCCGTCGGCCATCGGATCGGAGAACGGCATGCCAAGCTCGATCACGTCGGCACCGGCTTCCGGCAGCGCCTTCATGATCGCGAGCGATGTATCATAGTCCGGATCACCGGCCATGAAATAGGTCACCAGGGCGGGACGGCCTTCGGCCTTCAGGTCGGCGAAGCGTTTGTCCATACGTGCAGTCATGTTCAGAGCCCCATCCCGAGAATCTTGCCGACAGTGAAGATGTCCTTGTCGCCGCGACCGCAGAGATTCATGACAATGATCTGGTCCTTGCCCATCGTCGGCGCGCGTTTGATGACTTCGGCGAGCGCGTGGCTCGGCTCGAGCGCCGGAATGATGCCTTCGGTGCGCGTCAGCATCTGGAATGCGGCGAGCGCCTCGTCGTCCTTGATCGGAACATATTCGACGCGGCCCATGTCCTTCAGCCAGGAATGCTCGGGCCCAATGCCAGGATAGTCGAGGCCAGCCGAGATCGAGTGACCTTCCTTGATCTGGCCATCGCCATCCTGCAGCAGGTAGGTGCGGTTGCCATGCAGGACGCCCGGCGAACCAGCCGTCAGTGAGGCGCAATGCTCTTCGCCCTCGAGCCCCTTGCCACCGGCTTCGACGCCGACAATGCGGACACTTTCGTCGTCCAGGAACGGATGGAACAGGCCGATCGCGTTCGAACCACCACCGACGGCTGCGATCAGCATGTCGGGAAGACGGCCTTCGGCCGCCATCATCTGCTCGCGGGTCTCGCGGCCGATGACCGACTGGAAGTCGCGGACCATTTCCGGATAGGGATGCGGGCCGGCGGCCGTACCGATCATGTAGTATGTGTCATCGACATTGGTGACCCAGTCACGCAGCGCCTCGTTCATCGCATCTTTCAGCGTGCCGTGCCCGGCCGTCACCGGCTTTACTTCGGCACCGAGCAGCTTCATGCGGAAAACGTTCGGCGCCTGACGCTCGACATCGGTCGCGCCCATGTAAACGACACAGGGAATGCCGAAACGGGCAGCAACCGTCGCCGACGCCACGCCGTGCTGGCCGGCGCCCGTCTCGGCAATGATGCGCGTCTTGCCCATGCGCTTGGCGAGCAGGATCTGGCCGAGGCAGTTGTTGATCTTGTGCGAGCCGGTATGGTTGAGCTCGTCGCGCTTGAAGTAGATCTTCGCGCCGCCAAGCTCTTCCGTCAGGCGTTCGGCAAAATACAGCGGGCTCGGCCGACCGGTGTAGTGGGTGTTCAGATGCGCCAGTTCCGCCTGGAATTCGGGATCGGTCTTTGCCTTTTCCCACTCGGCCTGAAGGTCGAGGATCAGTGGCATCAGGGTTTCCGCCACAAAGCGGCCGCCGAAGATGCCGAAACGGCCGTCTTCGTCAGGGCCTTCCCGGAAGGAATTGGGTTTGGGTGTTTCGTTCACTTGACACTCCCTGATACCGGTGCGCGGCGCGAAGCCTCAGCGACCGCCGCAAAAAAATCGTCCATCATCTGCAGATCCTTGATCCCTGGAGCGCTTTCGACACCAGAGGAGATATCAATCCCCCGGGCACCGGTTTCGCTGAGGGCGTCTGCTATGTTGTCTTTGTTGAGCCCACCGGAAAGCATGTAATTCACGCTTTCGTCAAGCGAGCGCAGCAAGCTCCAATCGAATGTCACGCCATTTCCACCTGGGAGATCCGAGCCGATGGGCGGTTTCGCATCGAACAGGAAACGGTCCGCTATGCCTATATAGGGCTCGATGCGCCTCAGATCATCGGGCTCACGGATCGAAAATGCCTTCATGATCGGCAAACCGGTCATCGCCTTGACCGTCAGAAGCCGCTCCGGGCTTTCATGTCCATGAAATTGCAGGATATCCGGACGCAGCAGCGCGATGATCTCATCCAGATCGTCGGCATCGGCATCCACCGTTACCGCCACGATCTTGGTACGGCCGCGAACGCGATCCGCCAGCATGCCGGCGATGTCGGGTTCGATGTTGCGGGTGCTCTTTGCGAAGAAAATGAAGCCGATATGGGTCGCCCCGCGCTCAACAGCGCGATCGACAGCCTCCGGCGTCTTCAATCCGCAGATCTTGATATCGGGTCTCATGGCAGCGAAGTCGCACGAAATCACAAAAGAGTCGAGCCAAATTGCGACCTATCCTGAACGGTGGAAGCCTGATCAACCGAAGTCGATCGCATGAAGCGCGGAGCCATGGCGCTTCAACCACGCCTTGGATTCATCCATATGCGGGCAAAGCTGCTTGCAGAGCGACCAGAAGGCCGGACCGTGGTTCATTTCGCGCAGGTGAGCCACCTCATGGGCGGCGAGATAATCGATCACCGGCGGTGGCGCCATGACGATCCGCCATGAAAAACTCAGTTTGCCATCCCAGGAGCACGATCCCCACCGACTGCGGGTATCCTTCAGGCTGAGGCTTCTGAAAGGCTTGCCGACAGACCGAGCGTGCTGCTCGGCCAACCGCTCGAGATCTCGCCGCGCTTCCTTCTTGAGGAAATCGGCAACCCGCCGCGGCAAATGATCTTCCAACCCGCTGACACTGAGTATGTGTCCGATTTCGCTGTCGATCGATTGCGTCAATCCGCGCACCTGGCCGGTATGGACGATACGGTGTTTGATGCCGCGCAGCGTAATCTCGCCGCCATCTTCGATCGCGCTTCCACCAGTCTGGCGCGCCAGCCTTGTGCTGATCCAGCCCTGATGCCGATCGAGAAAATCCTGGATGTCGTGCTCCTTGAGACCATGGGGAATGGTCATCTTCAAGGCTCGGCCACCCGGTTCGATGCGCAGCGTGATCCGCGTTGCACGGGTGTTCTTGCGAATGGTCAACGGCAGCTCTCGACCATTGACGGCCAGCATCCTGTCCAGCGCCGGGCTGGGCTTGTGTATTGCAGCGGGCTTTTTGAACAGGGAGAACATCGTTGTCTTTTAGCCGATTCGGGCAGGAAATTGACGCATAAAAAGGCCGGCATCAAGGATGCCGGCCTCGTTTTGGTCGCGTATGCACGCCGTCAGTTGCCGGAATTGCCCATTGGTGCAATCCCCTGATCGGCAGATTTCACCTGTTGGCGATCACGCATGAAGCGATCGAATTCTTCCTGGTCCTTGGCGCGACGCAGTTCACGCCCATAAGCGTCGAACTCTGCGCGCATTTCGTCGAGCTTGCGACGCTCTTCATCAAGCCGATCGAGCTCCGCCTTGCGCCAATCGTCGAAGGCGACGTTGCCGGTGGCCGAAGTCGAACCCTGATAGCGGCTCGAACGGCACCAGGCAAACGCGTCGTCCGCCTTGCGGTTGGCTTCACGCTTGAAAGTCTGGAACTTGTCGCCAAACAGAATGTAGGCAAGCATGGCAAGGCCGAGCGGCCAGAACACCATGAATCCAAGGACCATCAGGACGACGGTCGCCGGAGTCCAATCCGGTCGAAGCAATGCTGACTGGTTCATCATCGATTACCCTCGTTTCATCGGGGGCAGGATGCCGTCCGATGGAATCGATGTGGGAAACGGCAGGCTGGCGTTCAAGAGAAAAGCGGATTCAAATGAATAACCATCTGAATCCGCTAATATAAATCGGATCTATTGGCTCGCGCTTCAGCTCGCCTTGCCGCCCTTGATAACACGCTTTACGGGCGTCGCCTTCACGCCCTTGGTGTGTTTCGTGGCAAACGCAACGATGCGCGGCGCGATTTCCTTGCGGAAGCGCGAACCGTTGAACACGCCATAGTGACCGACATCCGGCTGCATGTAGTGCATACGCATCGCGTCCGGAATGCTGCTGCAGATCGTCTGCGCCGCTTGGGTCTGGCCGACGCCGGAGATATCGTCGTTCTCGCCCTCGACGGTCAGAAGCGCCACATTGCGGATCGCCTTGGTGTCGACCGGCTTGCCACGATGCAGCATTTCACCCTTGGGGAGCGAATGCTTGATGAAGACGGTGTCGACAGTCTGGAGATAGAACTCCGCGGTGAGATCCATCACAGCCAGATATTCGTCGTAGAAATCGCGATGCTTCTCGGCAGAGTCGCCGTCGTTCTTGACCAGATGGCCGTAGAACTCCTTGTGCGCGATCATATGGCGATCGAGGTTCATCGACATGAAACCCGAGAGCTGCAGGAAGCCGGGATAGACAGACCGCATGACACCGGGCTGCGGCCACGGAACCTGCATGATGACGTTGTCGCGGAACCATTCGATGGGCTTGTTCTGAGCAAGCTGGTTGACGGCCGTCGGATTGATGCGCGTGTCGATCGGCCCACCCATCAGTGTCATCGAAGCCGGTGCGCAAGTATCGCCATTGGCTTCCATCACCGCCACAGCGGCCAGAACTGGCACCGAAGGCTGACAGACCGCGATCACATTGGTGTCTGGACCAAGATGGTGGAGAATCTCGATCACGTAGTCGATGTAGTCATCGAGGTCGAAATCGCCATCGGTGACCGGCACCATACGGGCATCGATCCAGTCGGTGATGTAGACATCGGCACTCGGCAGCAGTGCCTCGACCGTACCGCGCAGCAACGTGGCATAGTGACCGGACATCGGCGCAACGATTAGAATGCGAGGACCCTTTTCGGTCCCGGCCGGAAGATGGCGCTTGAAATGGATGAGATCGCAGAATGGCTTGCGCCACGTCACTTCCTCTTCGACGGTGACGACTTCTCCATTGATCGGTGTCGTCGGCAGCCCGAAGGCCGGTTTGCCGTATCGGCGCGTGACGCGCTCAAACACCTCGAAGCCGGCGGAAAAGCTTCGCCCGACGACGGTGTGAGACCATGGGTTCAGAGGATTTTTCCAGGCCATGTTCATCGCATCCGCTGTCGCGCGAAACGGCGCCATGACAGCATGGTTGAGTTCATAAAGCTGATAGAACATCGCTTGGCTCACCTTCCGGTCGTTTGGGCCATATAAGCCCATGTCGATATGCTACACTAACAGAGTTTTTGCAGTGCAAAAGCCTTTTGATGCACAGCATCCAGCGTGATGCACGGGTGCACTATTCTCCCGTAACACAGAAGATGGCTGAAAAGACTTAAAGTTCCAGGCGCATCCGCTGGTTAACCGTTTTCCTGGTCCACCGACAGGATTTGTGCAACAGCGAAGGAAGCACTGGCTCCGGTTCGGCAATTGCGCCATTCTTTGTCAGCAAGCCTCCCCATACCGCAAAGGATCCCCATGACCACCAGCAATAGCCGTCAGTCCGAGCACAACGTTGATTCGGTGTTTCTCGACCGTTGGTCTCCGCGCGCTTTCGACGGCAGTGTAATGCCGAAGGCCGACCTTCTGACCATTCTCGATGCCGCCCACTGGGCACCCTCTGCCTTCAACTATCAGCCATGGCGTTTCGTTTACGGCCTCAAGGGCACGCCGGAATTCGACAAGCTTCTCGGCATTCTCAACGAGTTCAACCAGGGCTGGGCGAAGACCGCGTCGGCACTGATCATCATATTTTCCGACACGCTGAGCCGCCCTGCGGATGGCTCGGCACCGAAACCCTTCCGGAGCCACAGCTTCGATGCCGGTGCGTCCTGGGGACTCCTGTCGTTGCAGGCCGTCAAGTCCGGTTATTTCGCCCATGGCATGACAGGTCTCGATTTTGACAGGGCCCAGGCAGAGCTTGGCGCGCCGGAAGGCTTCCATGTCGAGGCCGCCGTTGCCATCGGAAAGCCCGGCGACAAATCGGTCTTGCCGGAAGGCCTGCGCGCCCGCGAAATGCCAAACGACCGCAAGCCTTTGAATGACGTCGTGTTCGAAGGCGGCTTTTAAGACAATCTGAACGCCCGGAGTTTCACGTGAATCACGTTAACTATGATTCACGTGAAATCTCTGGATAAAAAAATGGCCGCATTCGAGCGAATGCGGCCATCTTGATGTGTCGGATACCAGCTCGGATCAGATGTCGAGATTGGCAACGTTCAGAGCGTTTTCCTGGATGAAGTCGCGCCGAGGCTCAACTTCGTCGCCCATCAGCCGCGCGAACAGGCTATCGGCATCGGTCGCATCGTTGACGCGGACCTGAAGCAGCGAGCGGACGTTCGGATCGAGCGTCGTTTCCCACAACTGCTCGGCGTTCATTTCACCAAGGCCCTTGTAGCGCTGCATCGAAAGTCCCTTGCGGCCGGCCGCGAAAATATGGTCGAGCAAGGCACGCGGTCCGGACATGTCGGTCTTTCCATCCTTGCGTGCCAGAACCGGCGGCTCGGAATAGATGTCATGCAGACGGGGCGTGAGCTGGTCGATATGGCGGGCATCGGCGGACCCGATCAGGGCGACATCGACGGCTGCCAATTCCTTCACGCCGCGCACCATGCGCTCAAACCGCAGACCGCCTTCGTCCGTGACAAAGCCCTGCCAGCCGCGCTCGGTTTCTTCTGCGATCATGTCGAGACGGCGCGCGACTTCGGCAGCGGTCGCCTCGGCGCGGGCGCGGTTGTCCGTCAGTTCTGGATTGAGCGCACCGGCAATGGCCGCCTGCTCGATGACGTTGCGGTTGTAGCGCGAGTGCAGGCTATCGACCAGCGAACGCAAGCGCAGCGCATCCTGGATGACGTCGCGCAGATCCTGACCGGCACGAACCTCGCCATTGGCCAGTGTCAGCGTCGCTTCCTCGATGCCCATGGTGATCAGATACTCTTCGAGCGCCTTCTCATCCTTGAGATACTGGACGGACTTGCCGCGCGAGACTTTATAAAGCGGCGGCTGAGCAATGTAGAGGTGGCCGCGCTCGATCAATTCCGGCATCTGGCGGAAGAAGAAGGTGAGCAGCAGTGTTCTGATATGCGCACCGTCGACATCAGCATCGGTCATGATGATGATCTTGTGGTAGCGCAACTTGTCCGGGTTGAACTCGTCCTTGCCGATCGATGTGCCGAGTGCGGTGATCAGCGTGCCGATTTCCTGACTTCCCAGCATCTTGTCGAAACGGGCGCGCTCGACGTTGAGGATCTTGCCGCGCAGCGGCAGGATCGCCTGGTTTTCACGCGAACGGCCCTGCTTGGCCGAGCCACCCGCCGAGTCACCCTCGACGAGGAAAAGTTCGGACTTGGACGGATCACGTTCCGAGCAGTCGGCAAGCTTGCCGGGCAGAGAGGCAATATCGAGGGCGCCTTTGCGGCGAGTCAATTCACGCGCCTTTCGGGCGGCTTCGCGGGCGGCCGCAGCCTCGACGACCTTGCCGACGAGGATCTTGGCTTCGCTCGGATGCTCTTCGAACCAGGTGCTGAGCGCTTCGTTGACCAGGCTTTCGACAACCGGCCGAACTTCCGAGGACACGAGTTTGTCCTTGGTCTGCGAGGAGAACTTCGGATCCGGCACCTTGACCGAGAGAACGGCGGTCAGGCCTTCGCGGCAGTCTTCGCCCTGAAGGGTGACCTTCTCCCGCTTGGTGATCCCCGAGCTTTCACCGTAGGACGTGACCTGGCGGGTGAGCGCCGCGCGGAAACCCGCCATGTGGGTGCCGCCGTCGCGCTGCGGGATGTTGTTGGTGAAGCAGAGCACGTTCTCGTGGTAGCTGTCGTTCCACCACATGGCCACTTCGACCGTGATGCCGTCTTTTTCGCCACGGATGGCCACCGGCTTTTGAACCAGCGGCTTCTTTGCACGGTCGAGATAGACAACGAAGGCTTCAAGGCCGCCGTCATAGACCATTTCTTCCTGGCGGATATCTGAGCGACGCTTGTCGGTCAGCAGAATGCGCACACCGGAATTGAGGAACGCGAGTTCGCGCAGGCGATGCTCCAGCGTGCTGTAGTCGAATTCGATGTTGGTGAACGTGTCCGGGCTCGGCAGGAAGGTGACTTCCGTGCCGGAGCGGCCTTCGTAATCGCCGATGACACGCAGCGGCGCATCCGCCACGCCATGGGTAAAGCTGATCTCGTGGACCTTGCCGACGCGGCGGATCTTGAGGTTCAGCTTGACCGACAAGGCGTTGACGACCGAAACGCCGACGCCGTGCAAACCACCCGATACCTTGTAGGAATTCTGGTCGAACTTACCGCCGGCATGCAGCTGGGTCATGATGACCTCGGCAGCAGACACACCCTCGCCGGTGTGGATGTCGGTCGGAATGCCGCGACCATTGTCGGTGACCGTGACCGAACCATCGGCATTCAACGTGACCGTGACGATGTCGGCATGTCCCGCGAGCGCTTCGTCGATCGCGTTGTCGACCACTTCGTAGACCATGTGGTGAAGACCTGAACCATCGTCCGTATCACCGATATACATGCCTGGGCGCTTGCGAACTGCATCAAGCCCCTTAAGCACCTTGATCGAGTCGGCACCATATTCGGCCGGTCCATCATTTTCCGTGATCGGCAAGTCGGTCATTCAGCAATCTTTCCAGTCAATTCTCAAAGGGTCTGCCTGATTCGAATCAGCAGCTTCAAGCGGTTCGACTATAGGGGTTTTGGCAGCAGTTCCAAAGGCGGACGGCGTGTTTCCCGTGGATATCCGAGGGATTTACGCCTTTCACATCCGATTTTTGGCAGCATCAAGGACGGCCTGCAAATCCTTTAGCACATCCGGCGGCAACTGGCGAATCAGGCGGGCGAGTTCATTGGCAAAGGCTGTGTATTCAGGTTTCAAGCCGACCGTATCGAGAACCACACGCGGGTCGGACTGCCGGGCCGTGGCAAACAGCTCATCGGCCTCATCCCAGATGATATTGAAGTAACCGGCAACACGCTGCAGGAAATCGAAATTCGGCAGGCCACGCTTTCCATGTTCCAGCGCCGACAGATAGGCCGGCGAGACGCCGATCGCCGCTGCCATCTGCTTTTGCGACACGCCCTTGCGCTCGCGCAATTCGCGCAGTGCCGTGCCGAACGGGGTCATCGACGCTCCACTCCATGGCGCGACAGGCGAACATAGAGCGCGCCCTCCCCGCCATGCTGCCTCGCCGCGGGCTCATAGGACGAAATCAGAAATCGGAACTCCGGCATGGAAAACCAGAGAGGCACAGCCCGCTTCAAGGCACCCTCGCTGCCGAGCGAGCTGCCTTTGCCGGTGATGACCAGAACATGGCGCAATCCGCGTTCATGGGCGCGGTGGAGAAAATCGAACAGCATGCCATGCGCTTCGCTCTGGATCAGGCCGTGCAGATCGATGCGGGCCTCCAAAGCGAGATGGCCGCGCGACAGCTTGCGCTTGACCGGGCGCTCCAACGGGTGATGGGTTCCGGAAGGTTTGCGCGGACCCGCCGACTGGGTGTTTTCGACGCTTGCGGGCAGAGCAAGAGCGGCCTTGGCCGGCGCCTTGTCTTCCGCGTCTGCTTCGGCCTCGAATTGTCTCTCGAATTCCAGCAGGTCTTGCAGCCGTCCAGGCATCGCACGCGTGGAGCGGGCGACCTTGCCCCACAGAATACGATCTTCCGGATTGAGTTTTGACCCACCTGACACTCAGACAAACCTCGCTGCTGCCTGCTTCGGGATCAATATATAGAAGTCGGCCGCATTGCGCACCGCGCCGGCCAAATCGCCGGCCGCATCGCCCGACCCCGTAAATATGTCGCCGCGCGCAGCACCGACGATGGCCGATCCGGTATCCAGCGCCAGCATCAGACGCGCAAACGGCGCGCCCCCGTCGAGATGGGTCAGGTTTTCCGCATGGATGAAAAACGGAAAGCCGAATGTATGGATCTGGCGATCCACCGCCAGCGAGCGACCGGCCACCAAGGGTACCTTGGCCGCAGCAATCGGACCCTTGCCGAGATCGTCAACCTCTGCTTCGCGGAAGAAAATATAGGAGCGGTTGTGCCAGAGGATCTCGTCAACGCGCTCGGGATTTTTCGTCAGCCAGCCACGGATCGACTGCATGGAGATCTGCGCCTCCGGAATTTCTCCAAGATCGATCAACAGCCTGCCGATGCCTGAAAATGCGTGCCCCGCCTTGCCGGCATAGGTGATGCGCTGGATCCGACCGTCCGGATAGCGCAGGCGGGCAGCGCCTTGGACATGAGCAAAGAAGACATCGACCTTGGACTTGGCCCAGGCGATCTCGAGGCCCTGCCCGTCGAGATATCCCTCGTCGATCTCCCGACGCTCGGGATAAAGCGAAATTGCGCCGCCATTGCCGCGCGCGAAAGCATAGGACGCATCGATGAATGCCGGACGATTGGTCTCATCCAGATCGATCAGGTCCGCCGGGCGGTGGTAAAACGGAAACCGATAGTCCCCGTCGGGCCGGCTCGAGACTGCCACTTCGGGCTCATAGAATGCGGTCACCAGACCTGAGGAGCCGTCAAGCGGTTCTATGTGAAATGGCTGGCAGCGTTCCTCGAAGAAGGTCCTCATCGAGGCCGGGTCTCGCGGGTTGAACTGTCTCGCATCATCGATCAACGGCAAAAGGTCGCTGGCGCTCAAGCCAAGCGACCCCGTGCGATATGGTTTGACTTCGGTGATATGCGCCAGGCATGCCATCATCGCCGGCAGGACCGCCGAGGAATCGTCGGTTTCCCACCCCGGCAGATCCGCGAAGCGCACCGGCTTCAGTCGAAAGTCGACACGCCCTCCGGTCATTGCTCTGCTTCGGTCGCGATCAGCTTCCAGTTCGGATCACGCGAACGAATGTCACGTGCGAATGTCCACACATCATTGACTTCGGACACAGTGTCCGCGTCGCCGTCGATCAGGGCGCCGGCCTTGTCATAGGTGGCCGTGATCAGCTGGCTGGCGATGCGAACCGTCACCTGTTCCTCGCTTTCGCGCACCGAGGCCTGGGTGATTTCCGCCTTTTCAATACCGACGAAAGTGGACTTGATCACCTCGCCGCGGCTTTCGCGGTCGGCGATCGCGCTTTCGAAACCGTCCAGAACGTCGCGCGACAGCAGTGTCTTCAATGTTTTCCGGTCGCCATCGGCATAGGCCATGACCACCATCTCATAGGCCATCTTGGCGCCGTTGAGGAATTCCTTCGGATCGAAGCTGGAATCGTGCCGGGTCAGTTCGCGCAACTGATCGTTCAACGGCGTGCCCGGCTTTGCGAAGGCATCAATTGCCGCAAAACGATCCTCGCCATTGCCCTCGTCGCGACGCGGCAGCGTGACGACCTTGCTGTCATCGGCCGGATCCTTCACCTGATCGCGCGGTGCGAGCGGATCGCGCGGTGGCTTTTCATGACCGGTCCGGCGTCCAAGAACGCTTCGCAGCTGGAAGAAAATCAGCACCGCCGCCACGAGAAAGAACAATGTTACAAAATCATTTGATCCCATGGATACCGCCGGCCTTGATTGAATTTACGTATTCGATCTCCCATATAGTCGTCAGCGCCGTATCATTCAAATGGCAATCTTTGCAAAGAGTTTGCGCCGGCTCTTGCGATCGCATCGACAATTGGCGTTCGGAGACCGCTATGCGCATTTCCCTGGCGCTCATCTTGCTTGCGCCACTCGTTGAGATCGCCAGCCTCATTCTTGTCGGTCAGGCCCTAGGAGTTATGGCAACCCTCGGTCTTGTTCTGGTTGCAGGCATCGCTGGTCTGTTTCTTCTTAGGATCCAGGGAGCGGGCATCTTGCGGCGTTTGCAGACGGAAGCCAGCAAGGGCGCTGATCCCGGCCGCGAGTTGGTCCATGCCGGCCTGCTCGTCATTGCCGCATTTCTGCTGCTCGTGCCCGGCTTTGTCGGCGACGTGATCGGTCTTCTGCTGTTCCTGCCCTTCGTGCGCGATTTCGCCTGGCGCCTGGCCAAGCCACGCATCATCGTCAAGCGCAGCGGCTTCACCGCATCGGACTTCACCTATCAGCCCGTGAAAGATACATCCGTCGTCGATCTCGACGAGGACGAATATCGTCGTGAGCCGAAAGCCGATTCACCCTGGCGCGGACCGCGGATCGGCGACCGCTAGAGAGGCTGTGACCCCTGTGCCAAGGGTTGTAAGCGCCAAGCCTTGATGTTAGATGGCCTTAACAAAACACGCTTCGAGGATAAGCCCTATGGCCGACGACACTCAGGGAACAAGCAGCCCTTCCCTCAACATTCTTGCCCAGTACATCAAGGATTTGTCCTTTGAGAACCCTGGCGCACCGCGTTCGCTTCAGGCGCGCGACAAGGCTCCGGCGATCAACATCAATGTAAACGTCAATGCCAACCCGCTGACGGAAACGGATTTTGACGTGGTGCTGGCGCTGACCGCTGAAGCCAAGGAAGGCGACAAGGTCGTCTTCGCGACCGAACTGGTTTATGGCGGCGTGTTCCGCATCACCGGCTTCCCGCAGGAGCATATGCTGCCGGTTCTCTTCATCGAGTGCCCACGCCTGCTGTTCCCCTTCGCCCGTCAGATCATTGCCGACGCGACCCGCAACGGTGGCTTCCCGCCGCTGATGATCGACCCGATCGATTTCGCGCAGATGTTTGCCCAGCGCGTGGCCGAAGAACAGTCGCGCGCCAAGGTTCAAGGCGCACCGAACTGATCCACGCATTTTATGGCAGTATTGGAAAAGGGCCTTTCGGGGCCCTTTTTTCATGCGTTGAATTTGGCCCAGATGGCGTCTGCCCCGAGACGCGCGACAAGTTTGGAATGTGCCTCGATTTCATTGGCCACCAGCCGCGCGGCCATCGGCCTCGGGCGCTCATAGGAAATCTCAACCACATCCTGGAGATCCGCGTTGCGGTTCTGCCGGTTTTCAACCGAGGTCAGTCCAAGAGCGGTCTGACGGCCACCCAGCATTTCAATATAGACTTCGGCGAGCAGTTCGGAGTCGAGCAGCGCTCCGTGTTTGCTGCGGTGCGAATTGTCAATTCCATAGCGGCGGCAAAGCGCGTCGAGGGAATTCGGCCCCATCGGATTTTTGCGACGCGCCAGCGCCAGGGTATCGATGACCACATCCGTCTGGACAGCGGGCAAGCCAAGTCGCTCGAACTCCGCATTGATGAAGCCGATGTCGAAGTTTGCATTGTGAGCGACCCATTTAGCGCCGTCGAAGAATTCGCGCATCTCAGACACGATGTCAGCAAAGGGTGGCTTGTCCTTCAAAAAGTCATCCGTGATGCCATGCACGGCCAATGCGTCCGGATGCACCTTGCGGTCGCCCGGATTGATGTAGACATGGAAGCTTCGTCCGGTCGGGAAATGATTGAACAGCTCGATGCCGCCGATTTCGATAACTCGGTCCACTTTTGTTTCAAGACCAGTGGTTTCAGTATCGAATACGATCTCACGCATGATCAATGAATCTCCGGTCGGCGCTGGCTTAGCTGTTGCAGGATGGTTTTGACCTCCCTGCGCGCGCTGTCAATGCCATGCGAGGTATCGATGATAAAATCAGCCCGGTGCCGCTTTTCTGCGTCCGGCATCTGCCGCGCCAGTATCAGCGCGAACTTCTCCTCCGTCATGCCCGGGCGGGCCATGACCCGCTGCCGCTGGATCGCCGCATCACAGGTCACGACAACAATCACATCGACACGGTCTTGTGCCCCGACTTCGAATAGCAATGGGATGTCCAGCAGGACAATCGCAGTGTGCTTCGCACGATGCATTTCGACGAACTGGCGCTCCCGGTCTCTGACAAGCGGATGAATTATCGCTTCAAGGATTTTAAAGTTAGCCGGATTCTTCGCCAGAGTCCGAGCCAGTATCTGCCTGTCTACAACGCCCGCGACAACAGCTTCGGGAAATTCCGCGGCCACGCCCGCCACAGCCGCGCCAGCATAAAGGTCGTGAACCACCTGATCCGCATCATTGACCGGGATTCCCTCGTCGGCAAACAGCTTTGCCGTCGTCGATTTGCCCATGCCAATTGATCCCGTGAGGCCGATCACGATCATACATGCGCTCCGATATCTGCAAGAATGAGTTCGCGCAGTTCCCGCGTGACAATTGGCCGGCGACCAAACCACTTCTCGAAGCCTGGAACGGCCTGGTGCAACAGCATGCCGAGGCCGTCCACCGTCGCCAGTCCGACGTCTTCCGCCTGCAACATGAACGGCGTCTTCAGCGGGACATAGACAATATCGGTGACCAGGGCGCCGGTTCGCATGCCGGCAAACGGAAGATGCGGAGCCGGATTCCCATCCATCCCCAGTGAACTTGTATTCACGAACAGGCCCGCCCCTTGCATCAGTTCCGGCAAGGCATCCAGGCCATGCGCCCGTAGCGGCCTGCCAAAACGATCCGCCAGTTCCTCGGCGCGATGAACCGAACGATTGACGATATGGATTTCCGCAAGACCACGGTCCCGCAAGGCCTGAACGATCGCACGACTGGCCCCTCCTGCCCCGAGCACGACACAGACATCCACCTTGTCCCATCCCGGATGGCTGGCATCAAGGTTTGCGGTAAAGCCGAAACCATCGGTATTGGTCGCGTGCACCGCGCCATCTTCCATCCACAGCGTATTGACCGCCCCCAGTTCCTCGCTCAGTTGATCCGGCCGATCGGCCAGATGAAACGCTGCTTCCTTGTGGGGGATGGTTATATTGCCACCCCGATAATCGCCGCCCGCTTTTACCGACCGGATGAAATCGGCGAAGTCCTCCGGCGATACAGCAACCCTCTCGTAGTCACCCGGCAGGCCGAAGTGTTTCAGCCAGTGACGATGGATCAGCGGTGAGCGCGAATGTTTGATTGGATAGCCGGCGACAAACGCCCGCGGCGAAAATGTTTCACGTGAATCATGCATGGTTAACGCCCAGTGTACGCAGCGCCGTCAGCAGAGGTAGAATCGGCAATCCGAGAATGGTGAAATAGTCACCGTCAAACGCATCAAATAGCTGGATTCCCTCTCCCTCCAATTGATAGCAGCCGACACTGCCGAGGATGCACACAAGGTTTCGGTCGAGATACTCCTCGCGGAAATCGTCGGTAAAATCACGCATTGTCATTCGCGCAATGCCGACATGAGACCAGAGTACTTCGCCATCCCGGACAAGGCATACACCACTGTTGAGATGATGGGTCTGTCCCCGGAGCGCATCCAACGTCGCGCGGGCGCCGGCGCGATCCGCCGCCTTGTGAA
This sequence comes from Hyphomicrobiales bacterium, assembly GCA_900470155.1. GTDB lineage: Bacteria > Pseudomonadota > Alphaproteobacteria > Rhizobiales > Rhizobiaceae > Allorhizobium. The sequence goes on along the minus strand of UBZT01000020.1, from coordinate 31,853 downwards.
ATAGGCGGTCCCCCAGCGACATGGTTTGATCACAGCCGATGACCATGGCTCCATGATGCCGGGCGGAGACATCCTTCGCTTTGGCAATGGCAAGCTGTTCGGCAATACCTTCCGGCGTTCTTTTGTCGGCCGGCAAGCCATTTTCTATCGCGCGTTCATCAACCCCCGCCGGTTCGGCGGTAAAGGCTAGTCCCGCATTGTGAAGCAATTCCCGCCGGGCTTGGCTACCAGAGGCAAGTATCAGGTGTACGGTCATGGCGACTTCCAGAGCAATTGGCTGGATTCGCTTAACGCAGCTTCGGCCGGAGGGCAACGATGGCAGCGGCCGTTTCCTCGATCGACCGGCGGGTGACATCAATGATCGGCCAGTTGTTGCGCGCGCAGAGCGACCTGGCATATTTCAATTCTTCGGTGATCGAGGCGCGGTCGACATAATCACTGCGATCATATCCGGCGGTGGTTCCGAGAATCCGGTTTTCGCGCACCTGGGAAATACGATCGGATGTAGCGATCAGTCCGACAATCAGCGGACGTGTCGCCGAAAGCAGACTATCCGGCAGCGACACACCCGGGACAATCGGGATATTCGCCGTCTTGATGCCGCGGTTTGCGAGATAGATGCTGGTGGGCGTCTTCGAGGTCCGGCTGATGCCGATGATCACCACATCCGCCTCGTCATAATCCTCCGGCGCCTGGCCGTCATCGTGGTCCATGGTGTAGTTGAGCGCCTCGATGCGGGCAAAATATTCGGCGTTCAAAACATGCTGCGCGCCCACACGTCCACGCGAAGGCGCCCCGAGATAGGTCTGGAACGTCTCGATGATCGGGGCCAGGACGTTGACGCAGGGCAAGCCGAGTTCGCGACAACTCGTCTCTATCCAAGCGGCCAAATCCGAATCAACGATGGTGTAAAGAACGATGCCTGGTTCGCGGTCGATTGCCTCGATCAGCGCATTGATCTGTTTCTTGCTGCGGATCAGCGGATAAACGTGCTCGATCGCGTTGGAGCCGCGAAACTGTGCCGCCGCCGCGCGGCCTGCCGATATCAGCGTTTCGCCGGTGGAGTCAGAAATCAGGTGGAGATGGAAGAAGTTTTTCCGGTTCTCCACGATGTTCTCCGCCGCCTGTTGATAATCCGGGATAAACACAGCTAGCGGTCGAGGCAGCCGATAGGCAAGGGGAAAAGTGCCGATTTATCCACAGTTGGCTGCACCGATGCCTGCGCAATTGGGGGGCTGTGGATTGTGTTAAGAAGTCGCACCTGCCAAGCGCATGCCGGACTTTATCCACAGAACGGGCAATTCCGCATCGTCCCCCATCCATCTGAATCCGTGGGTTAATTTGATCTTATCCCCAGAGACTGGCTGTTTCACCCTGGCGATAGCGCGAAGGTCGTGGAAATTGGCAACGAAGCGGCACAACCGGTGGAGCGGCTTTAATCCTTGATCCCCACAGACTCTTAGAAATAGAAGAAGACTCTATATATCTTTTCTTTTTTGAAAGGGCCTTGGCCTTGAGCGCTCCGAACCGTAAAGTCCTTGAAGTCCTGAACGGAAAGACGGTCTCGCCACCGCCAATCTGGCTCATGAGGCAGGCAGGACGATATCTTCCCGAATATCGTCAAACGCGGCAGAAGGCCGGCAGTTTCCTCGATCTCTGTTATTCGCCTGAATTTGCCACCGAGGTTACCCTTCAGCCGATCCGTCGCTATGCGTTTGATGCGGCCATCCTGTTTTCCGACATTCTCGTCATTCCCGATGCATTGAAGCGCAATGTCCGCTTCACCGAGGGGCATGGACCACAGATGGATCCCATCGATGTCGACGGCATCGATGGTTTGAGAGAGGACGGCATTCTCGATCACCTGAAGCCGGTCATGGAGACCGTCACACGGCTGCGCCATGAACTGCCTGAGGAAACGACGCTGCTGGGTTTCTGTGGAGCGCCGTGGACGGTGGCGACCTACATGATTGCCGGACACGGAACCCCGGACCAGGCCCCCGCCCGGCTGTTCGCTTACCGCCATCCGGAGGCTTTCCTCCGTCTTCTCGATTTCCTGGCGGATGTTTCGGCCGACTACCTTGTCGCGCAGATAGATGCCGGGGCCGATGCCGTGCAGATCTTCGATTCCTGGGCTGGTGTGCTGGGCGAGGCTGAGTTCGAAAAATTCTGCATCGCACCGGTTGCGCGGATCGTTCGTTCGGTGAAGGCGCGCCGTCCATCGGCCAAGATCATCGCTTTCGCCAAGGGTGCCGGCGTCTTGCTGAAGACCTATCGGCAGAAGATCGATGCGGACGCGATCGGTCTGGACTGGTCCGTGCCTTTGAGCTTTGCTGTCGAGCTGCAGAAGGAAGGCCCGGTGCAGGGCAATCTTGACCCGATGCGGGTCGTCGCCGGCGGTGACGCTTTGCGCGAAGGTATCGATGCCATTCTGCAGGCGCTGGGCAATGGACCGCTGATCTTCAATCTCGGACACGGAATCACACCGCAGGCCAATCCGGATCATGTGAGCGACCTGGTCAATCAGGTGCGACGAAACGGGTGAGACGATGGAAAAGCAGACAGATCGCAATCCAGGTCGCCGAGCGGCTGGCAGAGCGGTCGGCGCATTGGTTTTCTTCGCGCTGATCGCTTCGTCCGTGATGATATTCGGTGCCGACGAAGCCTATCTCTGGATCAAGGCTCTGCATGTCATCGCGGTGATCTCATGGATGGCGGGCCTGCTCTATCTGCCGCGCCTCTTCATCTACCACGGTGACTGTGAGCCGGATTCGGACCAGGCGCGGACATTTGCCGTGATGGAAAGCCGGCTGATGGGCGTGATCATGAACCCGGCGATGATCGTCAGCTGGGTTCTCGGCCTCTATCTTGCGTGGTCGGTCTATGGATTTCAGGGCGGTTGGCTGCATGCGAAGCTGGCGGCCGTTGTCCTGCTTTCGGGTGTGCATGGATATTTCTCGAAAGCCGTTCGTTCGTTCGGTCAGGGAAATTACGTTGGCAATGCCCGCCACTGGCGTCTGATGAACGAAGTTCCAACGCTCCTGATGATCGCCATCGTTGTGTTTGTCGTGGTCAAGCCATTCTGACCCAAACGGTGTTTCGCGGTTTATTTTTACAACTGTCTGGTTTTCGCTTGCGGTGAAATCGCTGACCCGCTATTTTCGCGGCACCTCATCTTTTGGCTTGCGTAACATTCAGTCATTTGCGGCACATCGCGATCGTACCGAATTCCATCAGCTCGCCGTTCCCCATAAAATAAAAACCTGACGTGGTCCCTCTTCATGGCTGAAATGAAGCTACAAGAACTCAAAAGCAAATCGCCTACCGATCTGCTGACTTTTGCCGAATCGCTCGAAGTCGAAAACGCAAGCACCATGCGCAAGCAGGAGCTGATGTTCGCGATTCTGAAGATGCTGGCGAGCCAGGACGTGGAAATCATCGGCGAAGGCGTCGTTGAAGTTCTCCAGGATGGTTTCGGCTTCCTACGCTCGGCAAACGCCAACTATCTGCCAGGCCCGGACGACATCTATATTTCACCGTCGCAGATCCGCCGGTTCTCGCTGAAAACCGGCGATACCGTCGAAGGCCCGATCCGTGGACCCAAGGAGGGCGAACGTTATTTCGCGCTGCTCAAGGTCAATACGATCAATTTCGAAGATCCTGAAAAGATCCGCCACAAGGTCCACTTTGACAACCTGACGCCGCTCTATCCCAATGAGCGCTTCAAGATGGAACTCGATATTCCGACGACGAAGGATCTTTCGGCACGTGTCATCGATCTCGTGGCGCCACTCGGCAAGGGCCAGCGCGGCCTGATCGTCGCACCGCCTCGTACGGGTAAGACCGTTCTCCTGCAGAACATCGCCCATTCGATTACCGCCAACCATCCGGAATGTTATCTGATCGTTCTGCTGATCGACGAACGGCCGGAAGAGGTGACCGACATGCAACGTTCGGTGAAGGGGGAAGTCGTATCTTCCACCTTCGATGAACCGGCCGTGCGCCACGTTCAGGTTGCCGAAATGGTCATCGAGAAGGCGAAGCGCCTTGTCGAACACGGTCGTGACGTGGTGATCCTGCTCGATTCGATCACCCGTCTCGGACGCGCCTATAACACCGTTGTCCCGTCTTCCGGTAAGGTTCTGACCGGTGGTGTGGATGCCAACGCCCTGCAGCGTCCGAAGCGTTTCTTCGGTGCGGCGCGTAATATCGAAGAAGGCGGTTCGCTGACGATCATTGCGACGGCGCTGATCGATACCGGCAGCCGCATGGATGAAGTGATCTTTGAAGAGTTCAAGGGCACGGGCAACTCGGAAATCGTGCTGGATCGCAAGGTTGCCGACAAGCGCATCTTCCCGTCGATGGACATTCTCAAGTCCGGTACGCGTAAGGAAGACCTGCTCGTACCGCGCCAGGATCTGCAGAAGATCTTTGTCCTGCGCCGTATCCTGGCACCGATGGGAACAACCGATGCGATCGAGTTCCTGATCGACAAACTCAAGCAGACGAAGAACAACGGCGATTTCTTCGACTCGATGAACACTTGATCAAAGACCGGCCTTCGGGCCGGTTTTTCGTTCAGCCCCAGGCAGATCATCTGCATGACACCACCTCGCGACACGATATTTGCCTTAGCCTCCGGTAGTCTACCTGCTGGGGTTGCCGTGATTAGGCTGAGCGGACCTGAGGCACTGTCTGTGGTCACCCGGATGGTCGGAGACCTGCCGCAACCCCGGACCGCAGCCTTGCGCACGATCCGAGGCCCGGACGGGACGGTGCTGGATCGCGGGCTGGTCATCGCGTTTCCAGGACCGAATTCCTTTACCGGTGAGGACTGTGTCGAATTGCACCTGCATGGCGGCAAAGCGTTGGTGGCGGCCACACTCAGCTCATTAGCCGGATTCAATGCCTGTCGCCTCGCGGAAGCGGGAGAGTTTTCGCGGCGCGCTTTCGAGAATGGCAAGATGGATCTGGTCGAAGTCGAGGGTCTAGCCGACCTGTTGGCAGCCGACACAGAGATGCAGCGGCGCCTGGCAATTGAACAAAGCAGCGGCCATCTGTCTGCGCTCTACGAAGGCTGGCGCGAACGCCTGATCTTCTGCCGCTCGATGATCGAGGCCGAACTCGATTTCAGCGATGAAGGTGATATACCCGGGGCAGTGTCGGATCGGGTCTGGCGGGAGGTCGAAGTGCTGGTCGCCGAACTGAACCAGGCGCTGGCGCAACTGAAGTCGGGCGAAATCATCCGTGACGGGTTCAAGGTTGTCATCGCCGGTCAACCGAATGCAGGTAAGTCCAGTCTGCTCAATGCTCTCGTCAACAGGGACGTTGCGATCGTCACCCACTTCGCCGGCACGACGCGTGACATACTGCATTGTGAGATCGACTTGTCTGGTTACAAGGTCCATCTTTACGATACAGCGGGATTGCGTGACACTGACGAGCCGGTAGAACGCGAGGGTATTCGCAGGGCCTTGCTATCCATCGAAGATGCCGATCTCGTGCTGCATCTTGTTGATTTGGCGTCGGCCGCGGAACCGCTGGCCGTGATAAAAAACGATCATGTGCTGACCGTTGGCACGAAGGCTGACCTCGCCGACATCGGTTCGGCAACGATACAAACTCTGGACCTCGTCATTTCCACGTCAGACGGATCAGGTCTGGGCGAACTCCGGTCACGGATACTTGCGCAACTTGATGCCCGGGTTGATGTCAACAGTCTTGCAATTCCCAGTCGATTGCGGCATGCACAGCTTCTGACAAGCGCATGCGGGCATCTCTTGGATGCGATGCACGGTATTGGTCTTCCCCTGGAGATCAGAGCAGAGTCGCTGAGGCTGGGGTCGGAAGATCTCGCACGCGTCACAGGTCGAATCGATACCGAAACACTTCTTGGCAAGATCTTCTCGGAATTTTGCGTCGGCAAGTGATTCACGTGAAACAAATACCAGTTTACGCGGACTTTATGCCATGGAAAACCAGAGGTTTGATGTAATCGTCGTCGGTGGAGGTCATGCCGGTACCGAAGCAGCTGCGGCGGCGGCCCGAATGGGCGCGCGCACGGCCTTGGTGACACACCGGCGGGATACCATTGGGGCTATGTCCTGCAATCCGGCCATCGGTGGCTTGGGTAAAGGCCATCTGGTTCGCGAAATAGATGCGCTGGATGGCATCATGGGACGCGCTGCCGACATCGGCGGCATCCAATTTCGCATGCTCAATCGCAAGAAGGGACCCGCGGTTTGGGGTCCTCGAACGCAGGCGGACCGCCGTTTATATCGGGACGCTGTGCAGACCTTGCTCAGCGCCACGCCCAATTTGACAATTATCGAAGGCGGCGTTGCACGCTTTGTTCGTAACGAAACCGAAATAAACGGCGTCGTTCTCGAAGACGGACGCGAGATCATTGCCGCTGCGGTTGTGCTGACCAGCGGTACATTCCTTCGCGGCTTGATCCATATCGGCGATCGAAAGATACCGGCAGGGCGTGTCGGAGAGGCACCGGCACTTGGATTGAGCGAGGATCTGCAAGATATCGGTCTCCGCCTCGGCCGCTTGAAGACGGGCACGCCAGCGCGCCTGGACGGCAGGACGATCAATTGGTTAGACTTGGACATGCAGGAGGCGGATTCTGATCCCATCCCTTTCTCCCTTATGACGGATACGATCACCACGCCGCAAATTCGGTGTGGAATCACCCGAACGGTGGATGCCACGCATAAGATCATTCGCGACAATATCCATCGGTCTGCGATGTATTCGGGTCAGATCGCTGGCGTAGGCCCCCGATACTGCCCGTCGATTGAGGACAAGATCAATCGTTTCGGCGACCGGGACGGCCACCAAATCTTCCTGGAACCGGAAGGCCTAGACGATCACACCATCTATCCCAATGGCATATCGACGTCATTGCCAGAAGATGTGCAGGAAGCCTTTATCCGCTCCATTCCCGGACTGGAATCCGTTTCGATTCTGCAGCCTGGCTATGCAATAGAATATGATTTCGTCGATCCGCAGCAATTGGAGCTCACCCTAGCGGTCAAAAGAGCCAGTGGTCTTTATCTCGCCGGCCAGATCAATGGCACAACGGGTTACGAAGAGGCTGGAGCACAAGGCCTTGTCGCCGGCATCAATGCTGCGCGGTATGCTGCTGGCCTGGAAGGTCAAAGCTTCAGCCGGACGGATTCCTATATCGGCGTCATGATTGACGACCTGACATCACGGGGCGTGGCAGAGCCGTATCGCATGTTTACCTCGCGGGCGGAATATCGATTGAGTCTTAGGGCCGATAATGCAGATATGCGCCTGACACCGCTGGGCCTGCAGCTTGGATGTGTTGGTTCCGCGCGCGCCGAGAAGTTTTCACGCTACGAAAAGGCACGTCTCGACCTCAATCTTCTGCTGGCTGATTTAACCGCTTCTCCCAATGAGATGGCGGCCGCCGGCGTGCAGATTAACCAGGACGGACGTCGCAGAAGCGCAAGAGAAATTCTATCTTATCCAGATACACACTGGGCAGATCTTTGCAGAGTTTGGCCAGAACTTGCTGCAACTGATGAAAAGTCGGCGGAACTGGTCAGCATCGATGCGCTCTACAGCACTTATATCGCCCGTCAGGCGAATGATGTCGCGTCAGTCAGGGCGGAAGAGGAACGACGTATTCCGGACGGTTTCGATTACGACGAGCTCCCCGGCCTTTCGAATGAACTCAAGCAAAAACTTGCCCGGCATCGTCCCCAGAACATCGCCCAGGCCGCCCGGCTTGAAGGCATGACACCAGCAGCAGTCGCCCTGCTGATCGCGCATTTGCGGCGCACGGACGATCTGAGACGCGCATCCTGATCGAAAGAGACTTTATGAAGATTCAAACGAAGCTCGATGTTTCACGTGAAACGCAGGAGCGCCTGCAGCGCTTCGCAGAGCTGTTTATGAAGTGGTCCGCCAAGATCAATCTCGTGGCTCCGTCCACCATCGATGCGCTGTGGACGCGCCACATCGCCGATTCATTACAGCTTCGAAACATTGTAGCGGAACCCAAACATTGGATCGATCTTGGCAGTGGCGGTGGATTTCCGGGAATCGTCACCGCCGTGCTTCTTGCGGAACATGGACGCGGCTGGGTCGATCTGGTGGAGAGTAACAACAAGAAGTCCAGCTTTCTGCGGATGGCATTGTTGGAAACCGGTGGACGCGGTGCAGTTCATCCGCTTCGGATCGAAGAAGCCGCCAATACGTTGCACCAGGCCGACGTCATTTCCGCGCGTGCGCTGGCCGATCTCGACCAGTTGCTGGTCTATGCGGAGCCCTGGGCAGACAGAAACCCCGACTTGCGCATGATTTTTCACAAAGGGCGGGATTACCAGGTGGAGATTGATAAAGCGCGTGGTCGCTTTGCATTTGATCTGGTAATACATCAGAGCGCTGTCGAGGCGGACTCCGTCATTTTGGAAATCGCCTCACTGAAGCGCAGGGGCTAACACTTCGGGTGCTGCATGGGTCTCGAGAAGAACCGTATCATTACTATCGCGAACCAGAAGGGTGGCGTCGGCAAGACGACGACAGCCATCAATCTGGCAACGGCCCTTGCCGCCATCGGTGAGCGTGTGCTGATTGTCGACCTCGATCCGCAGGGCAATGCCAGCACGGGTCTCGGTATCGACAGGCGCAATCGCCGCCTATCGTCCTATGACGTGCTGATCGGCACAGAGACCGTGTCCCAGGCCGCGCTTGAGACCGCTGTTCCCAATCTTTCAATCGTGCCGTCGACTATGGACCTTCTCGGTTTCGAGATGGAGATTTCCCAGCAGGCGGACCGGGTCTTTCGCCTGAAAAAGGCACTGAACAGTGACGATGCGCGGGCCTATAGCTACATCCTGCTCGATTGCCCGCCCTCCTTCAATCTTCTGACCATGAACGCGATGGCGGCGGCGCATTCGGTTCTGGTGCCACTGCAGTGCGAATTCTTCGCGCTGGAAGGCTTGAGCCAGCTGCTGGACACGATCAATCAGGTGCGTCAGACGGTCAACCCCACCCTCGATATTCAGGGCATCGTTCTGACGATGTTCGATTCGCGCAACAATCTGGCGCAGCAGGTCGTCAACGACGTTCGTGAACACCTCGGTGACAAGGTCTATACAACGCTTATTCCGCGCAATGTTCGCGTTTCCGAGGCGCCTTCCTACGGCAAGCCGGCCATCCTTTACGATCTGAAATGCGCCGGCAGCCAGGCCTATCTGCAGCTCGCGTCCGAGGTCATCCAGCGCGAACGGCATCGTAAAGCGGCCTAACTTTTCTATAAGGGTCTGAGTATATGAGTGAAGACGTTTCGAAACGGCGCCTGGGTCGCGGACTTGCAGCCCTGATCGGGGAAATGGACCAGCCACTGCCTGCCGGCGATGCTCGGACGAGCATCAATCCTGATCGCATGGTACCGATCGAATTCGTTTCGCGCAGTCCGAAAAATCCGCGGCGCTATTTCGACGAATCCGAGCTTCAGGATCTGGCCGGCTCCATCCGTCAGCATGGCATCGTCCAGCCCGTCGTGGTTCGCACCACAAGCAGCGATCGCTTTGAAATCATCGCTGGCGAACGCCGTTGGCGTGCGGCGCAGCTTGCTGGTCTTGTCGAGATCCCGGTCATCGTTCGCGACGTCGATGACCGCACGGCGCTCGAGCTAGCCATCGTCGAAAACGTGCAGCGGGCGGATCTGAATGCGCTCGAAGAAGCGCTCGGCTACGACCAGCTGATTGTCGAACACGGTTATACGCAGAACGATCTCGGCGAAATCATCGGCAAGAGCCGCAGCCATGTGGCCAATAGCTTGCGTCTGCTGAAACTGCCGGAAGCGGTGCGCGACATGCTGGCCGAGGGAAGCCTGTCAGCCGGCCATGCACGTGCGCTGGTCTCGACGCCGGATCCCTTTGCGCTTGCCAAGATGATTGCATCGAAGGGCATGTCGGTACGTGACGCGGAAAAGCTCGCCCAGAACCATATCAAGGCGCAGAATGCCCCTCCCCCGGTCGAGAACCGAGATGCCAAGGATTCCGACACGATTGCACTTGAGCGTAGCCTGACAGACCGGCTCGGCCTCGCCGTGTCGATCAATCACAAGGGCGGTTCCGGACAGTTGAAGATCAGCTACAAGACGCTTGATCAGCTGGAAGAGATTTGCCGGTTGCTGGAAGCCCGTTAAGCCTTGCGATTGCGTCGCGCTGATTGCAGCGTCGTCGCAAGCAGAGTTTGAATGGCAAGATTGTCCTCCAGCGCCGCTCTCTGTCGACTCTGGAAAATCGCTGCATTCAAACGACTTGCTTCGCGACCCAGGTCCTGACTGTTCCAGTTCCGTAACGTTTTCTCGATCACCGGCTTGCGTTTGAAATGAATGCCGCGCCCGAGTGTCTGCATGACCTGGGAGGGTTGCTGTTGACGTTCCTCCATCTCGATACGCATGGCTTCAAGCTGTTGAAACTGCTTCATGCAGGATTGGAGTACGAGGAAGACAGCGGTCTTGGAGGCCACGACCTTCTGGATGGCGTGCAGAAAGCCATCCGGATCCCCGTTCAAGACGGCGTCAACCACCTCATCGGTCGATATGGCGCTGGCGTCGCCAACGATATCGAAGACGTGCTGCTCGTCAACAACGGGTTCGTTCAGGCAATAGAGCATCAGCTTGCGCACTTCGTTGCGTGAGGCGATGCGATCGCCGCCAATCGATTCGAGCAGAAGTTCACGCGCCGCCGGGGTAATCCTGAGATTGGCCGAGGATAACTCACTGTCGATCAGTGCATTCAACGCCCTTCCATCGTCCTGGTAACAGGCAATGCAGGCGATCGAGCGCTCGCCCTCTGCCACCTTGCGCAGGCCGGAGCCCTTTTTCAGGTCGCCGGCTTCGATGATGACGTAGCTGCCTTCCGGCGGATGCGACCCGAGATATTGCAGACCGTCCACCAATGATTTTTCGTTGGCGGCACCGCGGATCCAGATCAGCTTTTCGCCGCCGAACAGGCCGAATGCGTTGACCTCGTCGAGAAGTCTGCCGGGGTCCGATTGCAGATCCCCGACGTCAAGTCGTATCAAGGCAAAGCCATCCTGCAGGTCGACACCGGTCGTCTTGGCGATCTGGCTGGCGCGTTCGTTCACAAGCCCCCGGTCTGGCCCATAGATGACAAAGACCCGGTAGTGTCGGACGGATTTCTGCAGGAACCCGTCAAACTCGTGCGACTTGATCTCTGCCATGGCGCGGCTCAGCGACCCAGCGCGATGGCAAGATCAGCATAGACCAGTTCGGCAAGTTCGCGGGCTGCGCGATCCTCGGCGTCGCGAACGGCACGAATCCTGGCGAATTCCTGTTTCGGATAATCGAACAGTGCAACGCTTTCGCGGCGGCCGGCCTTCAACACTGTGTCGTCGGAGATTCGACGGATATTGTAGGTCGCGCTGACGACTGCCCGACCGGCATTCGGCGTGTCCGCCGCTTCGTCGAGCAGGATGCCCGCGACCGAACTCTGAACGTCAAGCTGGACCCTGTATTGCGGGGTGGCGCTCTCGCCGGATCCACCGCTTGTCAGAAAAATCAGCCGGTTGCGGGTTTCAAGCCCGACACGCCCGTTGGCGGGCGAATAGGCGATAGCGGCCAGCGCCTCGCGGGTCTGGCCATCATCGTTGTTGTAAAGCGGCCGCGCCTGGCAGCCTGCGAGAAGCAGCGCTGCGCCGATCAGGAGCGAACGACGAAGCACCGTGGAAGCTTGCTGATTAGAGAACAATATTCACAATCCTTAGGGGAACGACGATGATCTTCTTCGGAGCCTGACCGTTCAGGGCAGCCTGCACGGTCTCCAGGGCAAGCACCGCTTCGCTGACGGCATTTTGATCCGCGTCACGGCTGATTGTCAATTCGGCGCGCTTTTTGCCATTGATCTGGACAGGCATGGTCACATCATTCTCTGCGACCAGTGCTTCGTCGTATTGGGGCCATGCGGTCTCGGCGACAAGACCGCTGCGGCCGAGCACAGTCCAGCATTCTTCAGCCAGATGCGGCGTCATGGGCGCGATTAGCTGCACCAGGATTTCCGATGCGTTGCGCACCGCGGCGGTCAGACTGGCATCAGCGGTTCCGGTCGCTACCGTTGCCAATGGGGCCGCCAATGTGTTGACCAATTCGTAGATGCGCGCGATCGCCTTATTGAAGGCCAGCTTGTCGAGATCGGATTGAACCGCCTTCAAAGTCTTATGCGCCGCTTGAGACACGGCCAGGCCAGCGCCATCCTTAGCCGGATTCGCAGGCACGGATTTCAGATGGTCGGCGGCTTCGGCGATCAGGCGCCAGACGCGCTGGACGAAACGATGCGCGCCTTCAACGCCGGATTCCGACCAGATGACATCCCGATCCGGTGGCGAGTCCGACAGGACGAAGAAACGGGCGGTGTCGGCACCATAGGACCCGATGATATCGTCCGGATCGACAACATTCTTTTTCGACTTCGACATTTTCTCGATCGAGCCGATCTTGGCCTCGAAGCCATTGCTGAGCAGGAAGGCGCGGCGCAGCCCGTCGGTTTCTTCGATGCGCAGATCAACCGGCGCCACCCATTCGCGGGTCAGGCCTTCGCCGATGCTGTAGGTTTCATGCACAACCATGCCCTGGGTGAACAGGCCCTTGAATGGCTCCTTCACATCGACATGGCCGGTTTCGCGCATCGCGCGTGTGAAGAAACGCGAATACAGCAGATGCAGGATCGCATGTTCGATACCGCCAATATACTGGTCGACGGGCAGCCATTTGTTGGCAGCCTGCGGATCCGTCGGATTGTCCTCCCAAGGCGCCGTGAAGCGGGCGAAATACCAGCTTGAATCGACGAACGTATCCATGGTGTCGGTTTCACGACGCGCGTCCTTGCCGCAATGCGGGCAGGCCACGTGGCGCCACGTCGGATGGCGATCGAGCGGATTGCCCGGCTTGTCGAAAGTGACGTCATCGGGCAGCTTAACCGGAAGGTTCTTCTTCGGCACCGGCACGACGCCGCAGTCATCACAGTGAATGACCGGGATCGGGCAACCCCAATAACGCTGGCGTGAGATACCCCAGTCGCGCAGCCGGAAATTGACCTTGCGCTCGCCTTGGGCGGCATTGCCGAGGGTCTGTTCGCTCAGGCGCCTGGCGACCTCTTCAAAGGCTTCTTGCGTGCCGAGACCATCGAGGAAACGGGAGTTGATCATCACGCCATCATCGACATAGGCGGTGTCGCCGATCTCGAAGCCGGCGGCATCGCCATCGCGCGGCATGACCACCGGCACCACCGGCAGATCATATTTTCGGGCGAAATCCAGGTCACGCTGGTCGCCGGACGGGCAGCCGAAAATGGCGCCGGTGCCGTAGTCCATCAGGACGAAGTTGGCGACATAAACCGGCAGTTCCCAGCTCGGATCGAGCGGGTGCTTCACCCTGATGCCGGTGTCGATGCCCTTCTTTTCTGCCGTCTCAAGCGCTGCCAACGAGGTTCCCGCATGGCGGCATTCCTGGCAGAACGCTTCGACTTCAGGACTTCTTTCGCCGGCTTCCTTTGCCAGCGGGTGGTCGGCTGCGATCGCGAGGAAGGAAGCGCCAAACAGGGTGTCCGGGCGTGTGGTATAGACCGTGACGTCCGATTGCGTGCTGCCGGACGCCACTTCCCAGCGCACCAGCATGCCTTCGGAGCGGCCGATCCAGTTCTTTTGCATCAGCCGGACCTTTTCCGGCCAATGATCGAGCGTGTCGAGCGCGTCGAGCAGATCCTGGCTGAAGTCGGTGATCTTGAAGAACCATTGGGTCAGTTCGCGCTGTTCGACCAGCGCGCCGGAGCGCCAACCGCGTCCGTCGATGACCTGCTCGTTGGCGAGCACGGTCATGTCTTCGGGATCCCAGTTGACATTGGAATTCTTGCGATAGACGAGGCCCTTTTCCATGAAGTCGAGGAAGAGGTGCTGCTGGCGCTGATAGTATTCCACGTCGCAGGTGGCGAATTCACGCGACCAGTCGATCGACAAGCCCATGGATTTCAGCTGGCCACGCATCGTGGCGATGTTTTCGTAGGTCCAGGCCTTGGGGTGGACCTTGTTTTTCATCGCGGCATTTTCCGCTGGCATGCCGAACGCATCCCAGCCCATCGGATGAAGCACATTGTAGCCGCGGGCGCGCTTGTAGCGGGCCACGACGTCGCCCATGGCGTAATTGCGCACATGGCCCATATGGATGCGTCCCGACGGATAGGGGAACATCTCAAGCACGTAATACTTCTCGCGCTCATCATTGTTGTCGGTCGTGAAGACATTGTCTTCTGACCATTTCGCCTGCCAGCGGGGCTCGGCGTCGCGCGGATTGTATCGTTCGGTGGCCATGGATCGCATTTCCGGGATATCAATAAAAAGGAGGGCTGACCTTCACCACGAAACCGTCCAAGCGTCAAGTTTTCGGGGCAGTTTGCGTGACGGTGGAGAAGCGACTTGCCATGCGAATTCAGGCGCTTTAACGACTTTGTCTTGAGAAGCTCCTGATCCGTCTGTCGGGAACGAGACTGCAAGGAGTTGTCATGTCGGTCGAACAGAGATTGAGCGAAGTCCGCAGCCGCATGGCCAAGGCCGCCGCCGAATGCAATCGTGAGCCGGAGTCCGTTTCCCTTGTTGCCGTGTCGAAGACATTCGCGGCCGAAGACATTCGCCCGGTCATCGCCGCCGGCCAGCGCATCTTCGGTGAAAACCGAGTGCAGGAGGCACAGGGCAAATGGCCCGTGCTCCAGGCGGAAACCACGGGGCTGGAGCTGCATCTGATCGGGCCGCTGCAGTCCAACAAGGCGGCCGAAGCCGTTGCGCTGTTTGATGTGATCGAAACGGTCGATCGCGAAAAGATCGCGCGCGCCCTGGCCGAGGAAAGCAAGCGACAAAAGCGGCCTCTGCGCTCCTATATTCAGGTCAATACCGGTCTCGAACCGCAGAAGGCCGGCATTGCACCGGACGATGTGAGCGCTTTTGTGCGGCTGTGTCGTGACGACCTGGCTTTGACGGTGGAGGGACTGATGTGCATTCCGCCAGTCGATGAAAATCCTGGACCGCATTTTGCCCTGTTGGCCAAACTGGCGGCTGAAAACGGTGTCGAACGGTTGTCGATGGGCATGTCGGGCGATTTCGAGACCGCGATCGGCTTCGGCGCGACAAGCGTCCGGGTCGGCTCTGCCATATTTGGCAGCCGATAAACATAGCGGTTTATTCCGCGACCGGATTTGCTCTCGAAATGCGGCGGCGAAATACCTATATGTCTGCGGCAGTTAGGAGATCCAATGGCCCGCATTGACCAGACCGAAGATTGGCGCGAGCGCCATGCCCCGACGATCAGCACCTTCGAGTCGCTGGCAATCGAGGCTTATGGCCATCTGCCACAGGAGTTTCGCGCACTGACCGGCGAACTGATCATCGAGATCAGCGACTTCCCCACGGATGAGATCTTCGAGGACATGGCGCTCGAGACGCCTTTTGATTTGCTCGGCCTGTTCGAGGGGCGCGGCATTTCCGAACGGTTTTCCATGGAAACCGGAGAAATGCCGAACCGGATCACGCTCTATCGTCGGCCGATCCTCGATTATTGGGCGGAAAATGACGAAACGCTTGGCGACATCATCACGCATGTCCTGATCCACGAGATCGGCCATCATTTCGGCCTGTCCGACGATGACATGGAACGCATCGAGGAAAGCGCCGAGGAAGCGGCCGCCGAACAACGCTGAGGTCTTATCCCTCCTGCGAAGGCGGGCAGTCCATGCAGATGGTGCCCATTGCCCGGTTCGGCCGGTCCTGTCGGGTCAGCTGGCGTTTACTGTTCGCCGAGCTTCATCGTCGGATCATAATCCTTGCCATGCACTGTCTTCACTACCGCCTGGCCGCAATGCATCTGGTTGGTCGTGGCATTGAACGACAGGCTCGGCGCGCCGTGCAGCTCCCAGCCCTTGTTCAGCGCATCGGTCACCCGATGACAGAAGTTTGCGTCGTCGGGACCGGTGAGGAAACGATAGACTTTCACGTTGGATTTACCTTTCTGTCTTGAATAACTTTAAGCTTGGCGAGCAGGCATTCCGCTTCGTCCAGGTGCAGCCGTTCGACCATGCGGCCATCCAAATTGATCACATTGAGCCCCGCATTGTCCGGCCGGGCAAAGGCCGAAACCACCAGCCGGGCCTCATCAATCTCTGTCATACTCGGACCGAATGCCGCATTGGCCGCGTCGATCTGGGCCGGATGGATCAGCATCTTGCCGTCGAAACCCATGGCCCTGCCCTGATGGCATTCCGAGGCGAAAGCCTCGCGATCGTTGAAATCGTTCGAGACACTGTCGATCACGTCCAGACCATAGGCGCGTGCCGCCAGCACCGCCTGCATCAGCCATGGCACCAGATAGGTCCGTCCCGGTGTTGCCGGCACGCCGGTCGCCTTGCGCAGATCGTTCAGCCCGACGACGAAGGCATCAAGCCTGGAGCCCGCCGTGCGACCGGACGCGGCAATCGCTGCAGCATTGACGACGCCGCGCGGCGTCTCGATCATCGCCCAGACCCTGAGACTTTCCGCCGCACCGCTCTCGCCGATCAGGTCGGCCACGCTTTGCACCGCGTCCGGATCCTCGACCTTGGGCAGCAGCAGGGCCTCGGGCCTGCAGGCAAAGACGGCGTCCATGTCATCCTGGAAAAATGCGCTGTCAGCGGGGTTGACCCGGATGATGCATTCACGATGGTCCAGATCGGTATTCGCCAGGAAATCCAGCAGATTGGCGCGCGCCTCCGCCTTCTTTTCCGGCGCGACGGAATCCTCCAGGTCGAAGATCACGGCGTCGCAATCCAGCGCTGCCACCTTGTCGAGTGCACGCCGGTTGATCGCCGGCACGGTCAGCACCGAGCGGCGAAGCTTGAAGGGATGCCTGGAAGTCTGGTTCTCACGAAAGGATGTCATGCTGCTGACTTCTGGCAAGCTTTGCCCTCTCGCGCAAGATGACAAATCGGTGAAAAGCCCTTGCATTCATGGCGAAGAAGGACCACCTTTGTTGGGTGAAAGGAACTTAACATGCAGAATATCCGTTCCGCCGTCCTCGCAATCGCAGGTCTCGCCCTCATCGGGCTCGCCGCAGCCTTCGCTGTGTCGCTCACGCTCGTCATCGGTGCCTTCCTGACCGTGACCCTCGCTGCCCGCATGCTGATGCTGCGCACGAAGCAGGCCCCGGTCTATGCCAAGGCCCGACGCCAGGAAGACATGCGCGTCTGGAACGATGGCAAAGGCACGATCATCGACCTCTGACGGGTCGATGAAGCTCTTCGGGAGCCATTGCGCGCGTAAACTGCGACGGTGACATTTTGCGCGCCAAAAGCCTTGATCCAGAACTTCGGATACAGAACAAGATTCTCCTTCAAATTCGCCCGGTTTTGTTTTATTGCCGAGGCATTATCGCCGCTCTGCGGTGCCGCGCGCCGGATCCGGCGCGACGAAGGCGCCAAGGACCGTTGGATCACACGCCCAGATCGAAGGCAGAATTGATGGAAAAGTTCGTAAAGCTCACCGGCGTTGCCGCGCCGCTTCCGGTCGTCAACATCGACACGGACATGATCATCCCGAAGGATTATCTGAAGACCATCAAGCGCACCGGTCTCGGCGCCGGCCTGTTCGCCGAGGCGCGCTTCAAGGAAGACGGTTCGGAAAACCCGGATTTCATCCTCAACAAGCCTGCCTATCGCAACGCCCAGATCCTGGTTGCCGGTGACAATTTCGGCTGCGGCTCGTCGCGCGAACATGCGCCTTGGGCACTGCTCGATTTCGGCATCCGCTGTGTCATCTCGACCTCGTTCGCCGACATCTTCTACAACAACTGTTTCAAGAACGGCATCCTGCCGATCGTCGTCAGCCCGGAAAACCTGGAAAAGCTGCTCGACGACGCCAGCCGCGGCTCCAATGCCGTTTTGACCGTCGATCTCGAAAGCCAGGAAATCACCGGCCCGGACGGTGGCAAGATCACTTTCGAACTCGATGCCTTCAAGCGCCATTGCATGCTGAACGGCCTCGACGACATCGGCCTGACGCTGGAAAAGGCCTCGAGCATCAACGTCTTCGAAAAGTCGCTGGCCGACTCGCGCCCCTGGGCCTGATCGGTTTACAAATCACGCATTGAAAAAGCCGGGTCTCATGCCCGGCTTTTTTCGTTTCAACCCCTAAAGCAAATTCTCCTGCCAGGCCTTCAGCTTGGCAAGCGATACGCCGATCCCGCCGCAGACCTCGATCAGCGGGTTTTTGAACCGCGACAAGAGCCCGGTATGCACATCGGCAACGGCAAGCGCCGCCCCGCAGGCCGGCTCGACCAGGATGCGATAGGCATCGGCGAATTTCAGGCAGGCCGCCACGGCTTGCGCATCGCTGACCGTGACGCTCTCGATCGGATGGCTGTTCGGCAGGTCGAAAACGTGGCTCGCCACCTGGCGCGCGCCGAGCGAATTGGCGATCGAGGTGATCGCCGGCAGCGTCAGCCGTTCGCCGGCTCTCACGCTTTCATGAAACGAGGCCGCCCCCTCGGTTTCGACGGCGATCACCGGAACATGCGACAGCCCGTTGCGCTGCAGTCCCGCCACGATGCCCGCCATCAGTCCGCCGCCGCCGACGCTGGCGATGACGCAATCGAATTCCGCCCCCTTCGCCACCACCTCGTCGATCAACGTGCCATGGCCTTCCCAGAGCAGCGGATGGTCGAACGGGTGCACATAGGCCGCCTTGCGCGTCGCAGCCAGCGCGATCGCATGCGCATTGGCCTCGTCGAACACCGCGCCATGCACCAGCACCGATGCCCCCGTCGCCTCGATCAGAAGCTGTACCTCTACCGAGGTCGTTTCCGGCACCACGATCGTCACCGGCACGCCCAGCGCGCGGCCCGCATAGGCCGCGGCAATGCCGGCATTGCCGCCCGAAGCGCAGAAGATCTCCCGCGCGCCGTTCTCCACCTCGTGCTGGCAAAGCCGGCCGACGCCGCGCAGCTTGAAACTGCCCGACGGCTGCAGCGCATCAAGCTTCAGCCAGAGCGGCAGGCCGCTTTCGCTGTAAGCTTTCGTCGTGCGAAAAAGCGGCGTGTCGAGATGCAAAGGAAGCGCAGACATGGGTTCACCGAATTTATGGACAGATGCGCCCTTGTGACCGGCAAACGCATGCCCGTCAACCGAGCAGGATGTGCAGAGCCCAGCCCGGCAAACCGTACCGTTTCGGCCTCTTGCTCGCTTGAAATGGCAAGGGTCGAGGTCTAAGAAACCGCAACTTGTTTTTCAGCGGAGGCTATCATGACTGAGCGCAATCTTCTTCTTCTGCCCGGCGACGGCATCGGCCCGGAGGCTATGGCCGAAGTCCGCAAGATCATCGCCTATATGAATGCCGAAAAGGCTGCCGGTTTCGTCATCGAGGAAGGCCTGGTCGGCGGATCCGCCTATGATGCCCATGGCGCGGCGATCTCGGAAGAAGACATGGCCAAGGCGCTTGCCGCCGATGCCGTGCTGTTCGGTGCCGTCGGCGGCCCGAAATGGGATGACGTGCCTTACGAGGTGCGCCCGGAAGCCGGCCTGCTGCGCCTGCGCAAGGATCTCGAACTCTTCGCCAACCTGCGCCCGGCGATCTGCTATCCGGCGCTCGCCAACGCCTCGTCGCTGAAGCCCGAGCTGGTCGAAGGCCTCGACATCCTGATCGTCCGCGAACTGACCGGCGGCGTCTATTTCGGTGAGCCGAAGACGATTACCGACCTCGGCAACGGCCAGAAGCGCGCCATCGACACCCAGGTCTACGACACCTACGAGATCGAGCGCATCTCCGCTGTCGCCTTCGAACTGGCCCGCACCCGCGGCAACCGCGTCTGCTCGATGGAAAAGCGCAATGTGATGAAGTCGGGCGTCTTGTGGAACCAGGTGGTCACCGCGACCCACAAGGAGAAGTTCGCCGACGTCAAGCTCGAGCACATGCTCGCCGACGCCGGCGGCATGCAGCTGGTGCGTGCGCCCAAGCAGTTCGACGTGATCGTCACCGACAACCTGTTCGGCGACATGCTGTCGGATGTCGCCGCCATGCTGACCGGCTCGCTCGGCATGCTGCCGTCCGCCTCGCTCGGCGCGCCCGATGCCAAGACCGGCAAGCGCAAGGCGCTCTATGAGCCGGTGCATGGTTCGGCCCCGGACATTGCCGGCCAGGGCATCGCCAACCCGATCGCCATGATCGCCTCGTTCGCCATGTGCCTGCGCTACTCGTTCAACATGGTCACGGAAGCCGATACGCTCGAAAAAGCGATCGCCAACGTTCTCGACAAGGGCATCCGCACCGGCGACATCATGGCCGAAGGTGCAACCAAGGTCGGCACCGTCGAGATGGGCGATGCGATCCTTGCCGAGTTCCAGGCCCTCTCGGCCTGATACTCCCTTTTCGCATCAGCGACCAACGGCGCGGAGGAATCCGCGCCGTTTTGCATTCGTGGCATCGGGCATTCCGCTTGTGGCCGGCCTTGGCCGCCGCATGCCGCTCTCCGCGAGCGCCCGGCAATAGTCACAACTGCGTGAGCCTGCGTCATGCCAGGGACGGGCACAAATCCGGACACCTCTCTCCAACGTATATCAAGACAGACAAAGCCGAGAGGGTGGTGGTCGCAAACGACCGCGCCCGGAACCGCCTTGAAGGAAGCCGCGGCCCGACATGGCATGGAACACCGACATGGCATGGAACAACGGCGTCATTTGTCCGTTGATGCTGAAATGCGCAAATGAGGCTCTTGCCAGCAAACGGTCCGCACCGACCATGGAGAGATTTCGATGAAAGCCATGTCCGCTGACAGACACATCATCAGATACGCGATGTCGCAGCCCTATCTCGAACGGCAGGAAGAGCTGGATCTGGCCATCCGCTGGAAGGACAACAATGATCAGGATGCGCGCAACCGCATCGCTCAGGCGCATATGCGCCTCGTCATTGCCATGGCCTCGAAATTCCGTGGCTTCGGCCTGCCGCTCAACGACATGATCCAGGAAGGCTATATCGGCCTTCTCGAAGCCGCTGCCCGCTTCGATCCCGGTCGCGAAGTGCGTTTCTCGACCTATGCCGGCTGGTGGATCCGCGCCTCGATGCAGGATTATATCCTGCGCAACTGGTCGATCGTGCGTGGTGGCACGAGCTCGTCGCAAAAGGCGCTGTTCTTCAACCTGCGTCGCCTGCGCGCCAAGCTCGCCCAGGGCGACAACCGGTTGAGCGACCAGGCCATCCACCAGGAAATTGCCTCCGCGCTCGGCGTAAGCCTCGCCGATGTCCAGTCGATGGATGCCCGCCTGACCGGCAATGACGCATCCCTCCAGACCCCCGTCGCCGGCCGTCACGGCGAAGGCGCGGAACAGCTCGAAATGCTGAAAAGCAACGAGACGCTGCCGGACGAACAGGCCACCAGCATCATCGACGGCGAGCGCTGGATCGCTTGGCTGAAAAGCGCGCTGACCCAGCTCAACGAACGCGAAAGCCGGATCATCAAGGCCCGCCGCCTGACCGAAGACGGTGCAACGCTGGAAGAGCTCGGCGTCGAACTCGGCATTTCCAAGGAACGCGTCCGCCAGATCGAGACCCGCGCGCTGGAAAAGCTGAAATCGGCGCTCACCACCCGCGTACCGTCAGCAAGCCGCTACGAGATGGCGTATTGAGGTCTGTCAGGGCCGAATTCAACAGGGCCGGCGGAAACGCCGGCTTTGTTGCGAAAACACGTGATTAAGCCGCGATTTGACATGGGCTGATGGTATCGCCGAACGACTGTCATCCGCAAAATACGCCGGGAAGGGTTGTTTAGCTCGGTCCAAATTCAAGCGCGCTCAACCACCGGGATCGATCGGGACATGGGCTGCAGCGAAGAGAAAAAGAAATCCGGCCCAGTCGTTCAAAATATGGGTGCCTGCCGACACCCAAAGGTTCTTCGTGACGACATAGGCCAGGGTGAGAAGCACCCGAGTGAAGCCAATTCCGAGCAAAGATTGCGCCCAATGCCAGTCATAGGTCGGCAGATGCGCGGCCCCGAAAATCAGACCGGAGACCAGCAATCCGACGCCGATGCCCCAGGACCGCGTAAGGCGTAAGTGCTTGACGCAGATCCAGAGCACGGCGAGGAAAGGCAGGATGCCCAGCAATTCTTCGCCGATCAATTGGATGACGGTTGGAAGTAGCAGCGCGGCAACATCAAGCGTCGACATTGAGGCAAAGCTGGCGGAAACGGGATTGGCATGGAGCTCGAAAAATTGCTGGAGAAGCAGTCCCATGCCCAGTGAGCCAGCCAGGCTGAGCATGGCAAAGAGGATCATAAATCCGGCGGAGTTCCATCCGATCGGACGGAACAAAGCCGTCCAGTATCGCCCGGTGACCAGACGCAGCGCCAATAGCGGTATACCCGCGAACAGCAGCGTCGGCACGAGGTAGACGGGAAAGCTGCGGAGCGGGATTGAGACCAGAGCCAGGAAGGCCAGTGCAACTGATGCCAAAAGAAACAGCCAGCCCAGGCCGCTGACTTCAACCGGGTGACCGTCATAGAACGGGAAGTCCTGTTTCCCAGCGATCATGGTGCCAAGGCCTGACATCCGAGATAGAAATCTGATCGATCGGCGTATCCGCGCTCTGTCATCCTCATCCCCCTTTTCCCGTCATCGGGGAGATCACTCGACATAAAGCGTCAGTGCATAATTCGCAGCCTCGCCCCGGCGGGCGGCATTGCGCATCAGGTAGACCTGGATCGCGTAGTTTCCGCTGGAGGGGATTGTGATGGTAGTTCCGTTGCCATCCATGGAACTGTTATACAGGGCCGCGTCTGCGCCAGGCGCTACCACATTGAAATAGAGGCTGGAATTGCTTGAATCGAGCTGCACGCTCAGTTTCTGGCCAGCCGTCACGCCGAGCGTGTATTCCACGCTCTGATACCCTTTGAGCTGCGCATTGATGGTCGAGCCTGAGGTACCGGCCGAGAAATGCACGGTCTCTCGCCGAACATCGTCAGCAATGGCAGGGCCAGCTGCCAACATGGCAAGGATGAGCATCAGATGGCGGATCGTTCTCATGGCCGACCTTTCCGAGTTGATATTGGCGGATGAATTAAAGACTGAATTCGCCGTATTCGCAACGTATTCGCAACGCCGGCGGGATCCGCCTTTCCAGATTGGCCAAACTGACGATCGCCCCCTGACATTGGTTTTCCTCCCTTGAGACGTCCATGACGATCATGGCGTGACGCTCTCTGGATGCCCTGTTATGTGTCTAAAACCACAGACAATAGCGGCAACAGGAGGTCGCCTTGGACTTTATGAAACTGCTCAAATCGCTGGAAGAGCTGCTCTACGAGCTGGTGTCCTGGCTGTTGTTTTATCCGCTCACGATGTGGCGTTCCGTCGTCAACCCGCTGCGCATGATGCGCTACGCCGACAGCGAACTGGCCGACAGACCCGAGGACCAGTACGAAGATACGCTGAGCCCTCCCCTGTTTCTCCTGATCACACTTCTTCTGTCACAAGGGCTTTCGACCGCCTTTCCGACGTCTTACGATCCAACGATCGTTGCGAAGGAACTGGGATCGGGGTCAAACCTGCTGATTGCCCGCGGCGTGGTGTTCGGGATCTACCCGCTGTGCATGGCCGTCGCCATGCTGCGCCAGCAGTCCGTCAGGATCACCCGCAATTCTCTGCGTCCACCCTTCTTCAGCCAGTGTTATGTCGCGGCGCCTTTTGCATTCATTGTCGGCCTGGCATTTGATTTCCTCTTCATGCCACACGCGGAAGGCGTCACGATCGGTCTCGTCACGCTGGCATTTGCCACCCTGTGGTACGCTCAAGCACAGGTGAGGTGGTTTATTCAGGCTCGGCAGACGGGAGTAGCAAAAGCAATCGGCGCCTTCTCCGTGGCATTCGTCTGCGCAAGCGTCGTCGCGTTTGTCATAGCCATCGTCATCGGCCTGGAGGCCAAGAACCTGGCAAGCTGAGTTTCAGACGGAAAGAGGACTGCTCTGTGGAGAGCGCCGTCGGCCGGATCTGCCGATCGGGCAACGCTATCAGGCGATCATTCGGTAATATCGAAGACATTCGGCAAAACCATCACTCACGGGGCGCTGCCTGCGCCGCCCGCGCAAATGCGTTGGAACCCGCCGGGCGTCCTGAGTGCCGAAAGGGTCCATGCCCTTACTCGGAGATGATCTTCACCCGCATGCCCGGCGCCACCGTCGATGTCGGTCCGAGCGCATTGATCAGCCGGAACAGTTCGAGCTTGCGGTCGGTGCCCATCATCCGGGCCGACAGCGTGCCGATATCGTCCTTTGCCCCGACGGTGACGACGCGAACCCGCAGCGGCTTCAGCGAGGCAGCCTCCTCCGGCGAAATCCGCCGGAAACTCGTGCGCAGCTGCTGCGCCGTCGGCTCCAGCGCCGCGCTGCCCTTCGGTACGGCGGTCAGGAAGCGGAAGATCTGCGTGCCGATACGGATCACGGTGATATCGAAGTCCCAGCGATCGGCCGAGGCCCTTGCGGTCGCAGCTTCCAGTCCGTTGACCGTGGTCATCTGGATGGTTTCCGGCAAAAGCCCGGTGACCCAGCCGCTCGAAATATAGTTCGACAGCGTCATCTTCTGGCTGTCAGCGACGCCATCGAAACGGATCGCCACATCGCCCGGCCCGGTCGCCAGAACGGCTTCCACCTTGTTGTCGATCTGGAAGCCGGCCGGCACGTCGAAGCGGATGCCGAGTGTGCCATGCAGGAAGGTCTGGCCGCGCACATAGCCTTCCTGCGGGCTGTCGCCGTAGAGCAGGCCATTGATGCCGTTCAGATAATAGTCCCGCCCTGTCTCGCCATGCGTGCCCTCCGGACCGAAGGCCCGGGCATGGCGCTTGGCGAGGTCGACGCGCTGCGGCGCGTTGGGATGGCTCGACAGGAAGTCGAGGCTCTGGTCGGCATCGGGATCGACCGAGGTGAACTGGCTGTAGCGCGCCATCGAATCGAGGAAGCGCGCCGCCGCATAAGGGTCGTATCCGGCCTCGCCCAGCGTGCGCACGCCGATCACGTCGGCCTGCAGTTCCTGCTGGCGCGAAAAGGCGGCGAGACGCAGCTTGCCGCGGGCGAGCGCCTGCTTGCCGGCAAGATCGCTCGACAGAACTTCGGCGACCACCCGGCTGGCGATCACTTCCGCCTCTTCGCGGCGCTGCCGCTCGATGCCGTGATTGGCCGTCACATGCGCCATTTCGTGGCTGAGCACGGCCGCCACTTCCGAAGCGTCGTTGGCAAGCGCCAAAAGGCCGCGCGTTACGTAGAGATAACCGCCCGGCAGCGCGAACGCATTGATTGCCGGCGAATTGAGGATGGTGATCCGGTAGGACTGGTTCGGATTTTCCGACACCGCCGTCAGCGCACCGGCAATGCGCGCGACAAGCCGTTCGGTCTTGGCGTCGGAATATTCGCCGCCATAACTTGCCACGATGCGCGGATGTTCGCGCGCACCCATCTGCGCCCGCGGATCATCCTTCTGTACCTCGTCGACGATCTGCGGATTGTTCGACGGTGCGACGCTCGGCACATAGGCCTGTTCGAACAGCGACTGGCAGGAAGACAGCAGGAGGCTGAGGCTGACAAGAGCAGCCATCGACGAGACAAACCTCGCGGACCCGCGCCGCCGAACGTTTTCGGCGGCCAACGCGCTGTTCCCGGTCAAAAACTGCATCCTGCCCCTTTGCCTAAACCTTCGTGAACGCCTGTCGAGCCCGAGATCCCGGCCCATGGCCACGCAATCACGCAGCCAACCAAGGCGAGAATCGGTCTATCCCATCAAGCATCTGCCGCCATTTCACACAATGCGAAAAAACCGCATGCTGTATAAGATAGGCGCGACACATGAGATGACCAAGGCTTGTTGACGCCAAGCACCCATTCCCTTGGCGCATGACACCGGCGAACGACGAAATTAAGGCGAAGGCCGCTCGCCGTCTTCGACTTCGGCATCGGGTGGAACATCGGATGGTGCATCACGTCAGGCATCGCCTCCGGCAAAGCGCCGCACGGCGTCGAGATCCCGGCGGGCGAAAAAATCCGCCGTCGTCGCTGCAACCAGCACGCGACCGTCCTCGAGGAAGACCACGTCGCGGGCCAGCCGCTCGACATCGCGCGGATCATGGGTGACGAGCACGATCGTCGCCCCGGTCTCGCCGTGCAGATCGGCGAGCAGCTCGACCATCACCGCCCGCAGCCCCGGATCGAGCGCCGCAAACGGTTCGTCGAGCAGCAGCACCGGCTTGTCGCGCACCAGCGCCCGGGCAAAGGCCGCCCGCTGCCGCTCGCCGCCCGACAGCGAACCCGGCAGCCGTCGCTCGAAGCCACCGAGCCCGACCCGCTCCAGCGCAACCGACACCGCCTGGCGGTCCGCCGCCGTCAACCGCAGCGCCGGATGAATGCCGAGCCCGATATTGGTGTAGAGGTCGAGATGGGCAAACAGATTGTTGTCCTGGAACACCAGCGACACCGGCCGCTCGGCGGGTGCAAGCGCGGTGACGTCGCGGTCGCCGATCAGCACGCGGCCGCTGTCCGGTCGCTCGAAACCGGAAATCAGGTTGAGCAAGGTCGACTTGCCCGAGCCCGAAGGCCCGATAACCGCCGTGATTGCCCCCGCCTCGAAGCGGCAGTCGAAGTGAAATGACGGCGCGCCGAGCGTCAGCCGCACCTGGTCAAGGCGGATCGCCGCCGCTTTTTCCGCCATCATCGGCGCATGTCCTTTCCTTGCGGCGCGCCGATCAGCGCCAGCACCAGGCAGATCGCCCCCAGAATCAGCGCAAGACCATCGGCATCATGGCTGCGATAGCTGCCCATGCGCGCATAGATCAGCGACGGCAGCGTCGAGATATTTTCCGACCCGAACAGCGCCACCGCCCCGAGATCGCCGAGCGACAGCGCCATGGCAAAGGCGAGCGCCATGGTAAGCGGCCGCTTCAGCACCGGCCAGTCGACCAGGCGCACGCGCGACAGCCCGGAAAGCCCCAGCGAGGCCGCAAGCCGGCCGGTGCGGGCCCGATGCTCGACAAAGGCCGGCTCCAGCACCCGCATGGTAAACGGCAGCGCCATCAGCGCATTGATACCGATGACGATCACCGGCGCAAATGTCGCGATATCGCCATGCGCGCGCAAGGCCAGGAACCAGCCGGTCGCCAGAACGCTGGTCGGCACCAGCAGCACCAGCGACGAACTTGCCGCGAGGGATGCCGAAAACAGCCGCGACCCGAAGGCGAAGGGCCGCGCTGACGAAAGCGCGGCCCGTGCCGAAACCACCCCATAGGCGCAGGCGAGCGCAAGCAGGCCGGCTGACGATGCGATGATCAGGCTGGTACCCGCCGCCTGCCGGAATGCCGGCTCCCGCAACAGCTTGATCAGATCGGCATTCACCCCCGAGACGATTACCTGGGCCAGCGGCAGCACGAGAAACAGCCCCGCCAGCAGGAGCACGACAGCATCCAGCAGCCGGATCGGCAGCCCCATGCCGTCAAATCGGACAAACCGCCGGCCGCTGGTCTGGCCGGTATCGTCTGCCGCCGGCAGCAGGCTCAGGGCAGAAAGGATCGCGCCGGTGACGACGATCTGCATCAGCGCCAATGACACCGCCCGCTCCGGGTCGAAATCGAAGCGCAGCGCCTGATAGATCGCCACCTCGATCGTCGTGGCCGCCGGCCCGCCGCCAAACACCAGAACCAGGGTGAAACTGGTGACGCACAGCATGAAGATCAGCCCGCTGGCACCCGGAATGACCCGCGCCAGCACCGGCCATTCGATGAAGCGGAAGATCGACAGCGGCGACAGGCCGAGGCTTGCCGCCGAGCGCCAGTATTCCGCCGGCACCCGCTCCAGCGCCGACAGCATCAGCCGGGTCGCCAGCGGCAGGTTGAAGAACACATGCGCGATCAGGATGCCGGAAAGTCCGTAGATCGACACCGGCTCGGCAAGGCCGACAAAGGCCAATGCATCATTGATGATGCCCTGCCGCCCGAAGATACCGATCAGCCCGAGCGCCCCGATCAGAACCGGCAGGCCCATCGGCACGGCCATCAGACGGATCAGCCAGCTGCGACCGGCAAACCCCGGCTGGCGCGCCAGCGCACTGGCAACCGGCAGGGCAAGCATGACCGACAAAACCGTCGAAAGAGCCGCCTGAAACAGCGTGAAGCGCAACACCGAATGCACCACCGGATCGCCGATTACGCCGAGCAATGCGCCGTCCATCCGGCCGCTGAGCAGGGCAACCAGCGCCGTGCCGATAAAACCCGCGACCAGCCCCAGCACCAGAAGACCGCCGGCCAGAGCCGGCAGCCTTTCGGCGTTGGACAGGATGCGCGAGCGTGCCATGCTCGGCTCAGTTCAGCGTCATCGCTGCCAGCCATTCGTCGATCCACGCCTTGCGGTTGGCGGCGACCTCGGCCGAACTCATCAGGAAGGTGGTCTTCGGCTGCACCAGCTTGCCGAACGCGTCGGGCAGCGGCTCGGATGTGGCAGCCGCCGGCATCATCCAGTTGTTCGTCGGAATGGTATCCTGGAAGCCCGGCTCCAGCATGAAGGCGAGGAACTGCCGGGCCAGATCCTTGTCCGGCGCGTTCTTCAACAGGCCCGCGACCTCGATCTGGATGTAGTGGCCCTCGGAGAATTCCGCCGCCTGGTAGCGATCGGTCTCTTCCGCCACCATGTGATAGGCCGGCGAGGTCGTATAGGACAGCACCATCGGCGCCTCGCCCTTGGTGAACAGGCCGTAAGCCTCCGACCAGCCGGGCGTCACCGTCAATACGCGGCCCTTGAGCTTCGCCCAGGCTTCCGGCGCCTTGTCGCCATAGACCGACTTGACCCAGAGCAGCAGGCCGAGCCCGGGCGTCGAGGTGCGCGGATCCTCGATGACGATCTTCTGGCTCGGGTCGCCCTCGACCAGTTCCTTCAGGCTCGTCGGCGGATTTTTCAGCGTCTCGGTGTCATAGACCACGGCGAAATGGCCGTAGTCATAGGGCACGAAGACATCGTCGGAAAAGCCGCCCGGCACCTTGGCCTTGGCAAGATCGATGCCGGAGGCTTCAAAAAGGCCGGTCTGCTTGGCTTCCTCGGTCAGGCTGGTATCAATCCCGAGAACCACATCGGCCTTCGAGCCCTCGCCTTCCAGCTTCAGCCGCGTCAGCAGGGCCACGCCATCGGCGACGCCGACGAAATTGACCGTGCAGTCGCAGCTTTTCTCGAAAGCTTCCTTGACCTTCGGCCCCGGGCCCCATTCGGAAATGAAGCTCTCATAGGTATAGACGGTCAGCACCTTGTCGGCGGCATGCGCCGGCAGCACCAGACCTGACCCGAGAAAGGCTGTTGCGAGAAGCGCTGCGGCAAGACCGGAACGCAAGGTGTCGACGAGATATGATGGCATGACGCCCTCCTCCTAAAAAACAATTGATCTCGGGATAGGGCGCTTTGCGATCGACGCGTCTAATCCCTCCGCCGGTGTTAACCGGATCAGGTTCCGCGGGTTGGCTTTCGCCTCTCAGCATTTCGTCCCGATGGAACGAAAGGCACCCCGTTAGAGCAGTCTTGAGATAGCGCGCCGCGCGGGTCGGCGCAAGATGTGCCTTGCGTATCGTGCACGGCAGGGCCGCGCCAAAGGGTAAGGGAAACGCAAGCCCTGCATGCTAGACCTTATCAGCGATCGATGGGATGAGTGCGCATGGTAACCTTTCATACCGAACAGCAGAGCGCCGCCGAGGGCACGCTGCCGGCTGCCGAACTGAGCTTCAACCGCCAGCTTTCGATAGCCCTGGACAGTTTCTGGCAATCGGCGGTGCGCAACCGCATTCTCGCCTTCGCCACCGCCCTGCTCGGCATCATCCTCCTGACCGCCTACGGCACGGTACTTCTCAACCAGTGGAATGCACCCTTCTACAACGCGCTGGAACGGCGTGATCTTTCAGCCTTCCTCAACGAATTGCGCAACTTCGCCTTCATCGCCGGCTTCCTGCTGCTGCTCAATGTCATCCAGACCTGGCTCAACCAGATGACGGCGCTCTACATGCGCGAGGGCCTGTCGCGCGATGTCGTCGACCAGTGGCTGACGGACAGGCGGGCCTTCCGCCTGTCGATGTCGAGCCCGCTCGGCGTCAATCCCGACCAGCGCCTGCATGAAGACGCGCGCAAACTCGCCGAAATGACCACCTCGCTGACCATCGGCCTGGTCCAGTCGACAATTCTTCTGGTCAGCTTCATCGGCGTGTTGTGGAACCTGTCGAGCAATTTCACCTTTCATGTCGGCGAATACAGCTTTGCCATTCCCGGCTACATGGTCTGGGGCGCCATCCTCTATGCGCTCGCAGCCTCGCTGCTCAGCCAGCTTGTCGGCACCAAGCTCTCGCGGCTCAATGCCGATCGTTACGCCCGCGAGGCCGAGCTGCGTTTCTCGCTGATGCGGGCGAACGAAAATCTCGAGGCGATCGCACTCGCCCGCGGCGAGGAAACCGAACGCCGCCATATCCACCAGACGCTCGACACCGTCATCGGCTCGATCCGCCATCTGGCCATGGCGCTGACCAATCTCACCTGGGTCACTGCCGGCTTCGGCTGGCTGGCGATCATCGTGCCGATCCTGATCGCCTCGCCCGCCTATTTCGCCGGCCCGATGAGCTTCGGCGGCCTGATGATGGCGGCGGCCGCCTTCACCCAGGTCTATTCGGCGCTGCGCTGGTATGTCGACAATTTTGGCGCCATCGCCGACTGGCGCGCCGCCCTGATGCGCGTCACCGTCTTTCGCGCCGCCCTGATGGATCTCGACCGACAGGTGCCGACCGCCGGCCGCATCGCGATGGCGAGCGGCAAGCCGGGGCAGGTCGACCTTGAAGCGCTCGAGATCTGCGTTCGGGTCAACGGTGATGCCTGCGAAAGCGCCTTCCGCCTCAAGGAACGCCAGATCACCATCAAGGCCGGCGAAAAAATCATGGTCAATGGCGATCAGGGTGTGAACCGCAAGCTTCTGTTCAATGCGCTGGCGGGTCTCTGGCCCTTCGGCGAAGGCAGCATCACGCTGCCGGCCAACGAGGAAATCCTCTTCGTGCCGCAGGTCGGCTACCTGCCGGAAGGCCGTCTGCGCAGCCTGCTGGCCTATCCGGCGCCCTCTGCCAGCTTCACCGATGCCGAACTGGGGGCAGTGCTTACCCGCGTCGGCCTCGACGAACTGGTCCGGCGCCTCGATGACCGCGCCCGCTGGGACCGCGTGCTCGACAAGGACGAACAGATGGCGCTGGCCTTCGCCAATATTCTCCTGCGCAAGCCACGCTGGGTGGTCTTCTATGACGTGCTGGAAGGCCTGGAACCCGCCACCGAAGAGCGGCTATGCCGCATCCTCGGCGAACTCGGCGACACGACCCTCCTCTATATCGGCCGCTCCGCCGCCTATCTCCAGGCCACCAATCCGAGGCTTGTGCATCTGGAACGCACCGGTCACGCTGCCGAAGCGCTGGTGGATTGATCAACGTCTGTCCGCCGTCCCGTATACTGGTTTTGCAAGGCCGGCGCGCGGCCCCGCGCCGCCTGAGCGGAAGACGTCGCCGCAAAGCGGACGGCAAGGTGGGCAGTGACTTCCTTCTCCCCCGAGGGAGAAGGTGCCCGAAGGGCGGATGAGGGGGGCTCACCCAAACCGCCCCAAAAACCCCACTCAGCGGGGATGACTTTTGGAAATATCCCAACGTTTTCAACAAAACGCCCCCCATTTCATCCCCCTCGTTTTGAGCTGTGCCATACTCCTCCCGTTCCGCTTTCGGATACACCGGGTCTTGCGAGCCCGGCGAAGCGG
>UBZT01000005.1:2500-5000 GCA_900470155.1 Hyphomicrobiales bacterium | reverse complement strand
AAACTACCCACCATACACTGTCCCGGATCCGGATAACGGACCGCGGTTAGACATCCATGACGATAAGGGTGGTATTTCAAGGATGGCTCCACTCAAACTGGCGTCCAAGCTTCAAAGCCTACCACCTATCCTACACATGCCGACACGAATGCCAGTGTAAAGCTATAGTAAAGGTGCACGGGGTCTTTCCGTCTGACCGCAGGAACCCCGCATCTTCACGGGGAATTCAATTTCACTGAGTCTATGCTGGAGACAGCGGGGAAGTCGTTACGCCATTCGTGCAGGTCGGAACTTACCCGACAAGGAATTTCGCTACCTTAGGACCGTTATAGTTACGGCCGCCGTTTACTGGGGCTTCAGTTCAAAGCTTGCACCTCTCCCTTTAACCTTCCAGCACCGGGCAGGCGTCAGACCCTATACGTCGTCTTGCGACTTCGCAGAGCCCTGTGTTTTTGATAAACAGTCGCTACCCCCTGGTCTGTGCCACCCCATCTCACTTGCGTAAAATGGGGTCACGCTTCTTCCGAAGTTACGCGTGCAATTTGCCGAGTTCCTTCAGCATAGTTCTCTCAAGCGCCTTGGTATACTCTACCTGACCACCTGTGTCGGTTTCGGGTACGGTCTATAGGGTGGAGCTATTTCCTGGAACCGCTCCACCGCACATTCAATCCAATAAGAATGTACGATTTGTGCGATCCGTCACTACCACCAGGCCCACGAATATTAACGTGGTTCCCATCGACTACGCATTTCTGCCTCGCCTTAGGGGCCGGCTAACCCTGCTCAGATTAACTTTAAGCAGGAACCCTTGGTCTTTCGGCGAGGGGGTCTCTCACCCCCTTTATCGTTACTCATGTCAACATTCGCACTTCCGATACCTCCAGGGCCCCTCACAGGTACCCCTTCACAGGCTTACGGAACGCTCCGCTACCACACGTCTTGCGACGTATCCTCAGCTTCGGTGCATGGCTTTAGCCCCGTTACATTTTCGGCGCAAAGACCCTTATTTAGACCAGTGAGCTGTTACGCTTTCTTTAAATGATGGCTGCTTCTAAGCCAACATCCTGGTTGTTTTGGGATCCTCACATCCTTTCCCACTTAGCCATGACTTGGGGACCTTAGCTGGAGGTCAGGGTTGTTGCCCTCTTCACGACGGACGTTAGCACCCGCCGTGTGTCTGCCGATTAGTACTCCTCGGTATTCGGAGTTTGGTTAGGATCAGTAAGACGGTGAGTCCCCATAGCCCATCCAGTGCTCTACCCCCGAGGGTATTCGATCGACGCACTACCTAAATAGTTTTCGCGGAGAACCAGCTATTTCCGAGTTTGATTGGCCTTTCACCCCTAGCCACAAGTCATCCCAATCTATTGCAACAGATGCGGGTTCGGTCCTCCAGTTGGTGTTACCCAACCTTCAACCTGCTCATGGCTAGATCACTCGGTTTCGGGTCTAATGCATCTAACTAAACGCCCTATTCAGACTCGCTTTCGCTGCGCCTACACCTACCGGCTTAAGCTTGCTAGATACACTAAGTCGTTGACCCATTATACAAAAGGTACGCTGTCAGGCNNGCGCCCTCCAACTGTTTGTAGGCAACCGGTTTCAGGTTCTATTTCACTCCCCTTGTCGGGGTGCTTTTCACCTTTCCCTCACGGTACTTGTTCGCTATCGGTCATGCACGAGTACTTAGGCTTGGAGAGTGGTCTCCCCATGTTCAGACAGGATTTCACGTGTCCCGCCTTACTCAAGGACAATGTGTGTTCTACGCGTACGGGACTGTCACCCACTACGGTCGCACTTTCCAGAGCGTTCCACTTTATTCCACATTGCCACTGGCCTGGTCCGCGTTCGCTCGCCACTACTTACGGAGTCTCGGTTGATGTCCTTTCCTTCGGGTACTTAGATGTTTCAGTTCCCCGAGTTCGCTTCTAACCCCTATGTATTCGAAAGTTAGATACCTTATCACAATGCTTGGAAACCCAAGCCGTCATCGCTGACAGTTTGGATTCTCCAAGCATTTAAGGTGGGTTTCCCCATTCGGATATCCATGGATCAAAGCTTATTCGCAGCTCCCCACGGCTTTTCGCAGCGTATCACGTCCTTCATCGCCTGTGCATGCCAAGGCATCCACCAATTGCCCTTATTCTACTTAATCGTTCTCATTGCCAATGCTCATCNNATGCCATCAACGTGTTCGATCCGGTCACTTTATTGGAGCTACGCCGAGCAGCTCACTTGTGCCAGATCTTAAGACCAGCTTCTCGAGATCAAATCCGGTACCGCGCGGTCAGGCAACGGTAATCCGATCATTCATCAGAGGTGACACGAAGTCACCAACAACAAACGATCCAGAGTGACAGGCTTTCCTACCTACATCCGGCTCCTCGTTCGTTTCCAGTCGGCTAGACCATCCACGACGTCATTGGAACCGGCTTCGGACATCTTGAACTTGCGCTCAAAACACCTGGAAGCCTCCAGATCAATCTTCTCTTCACAATTT
>UBZT01000016.1 GCA_900470155.1 Hyphomicrobiales bacterium | reverse complement strand
AGTTCAGGGTCTCAGGTCATCGCCACCGCGGCTTTCGGTTCATCAAGCCGGCACAACTCCTTGCGCCAGCGAAAGAGTTGGCTGACATGGATACCGGCGGCGCGGGCAACTTCTGAAATCACCGCATCCGGCTCAAGGCAGGCGGCAACAAGCCCTTCTTCCTCTTCGCGAGACCACCGCCGACGGCGCTCCACAGACGTGATGACTTCAATCGGACGCTTCGTCATAGGACTATCCCTAGTGTTTGCACGAGAACTCCGATGTTCAGCGTCGCCTCACAAGACGGCCTTCACCGTGGGCTTACCGTGATGCATGGGGCGAGCGAAGAGCTTGCGATATCCAATAGCACGCACCTCGCGCTCCAATGTCTCCTCGCTTACTGAGGCTTCACTGAAGTGGCTTAATCGCGATGCAGTGTAAAGTATTTCCCAATCGCCAGCGAAGCTTGAGGCTGAGCCATTCGTCTAGTTTTGATAGTTGGTCGAACAAGGGGATAACTATATTTCGGCAGAAGCGCGACGCATAGAATGGGTGTACCGGCTGGCGACGTAACTGCCGAACCGCATTGCCTGTACCAACCAGCCAAGCAGCCCAGAAAAAGTGACGAACCCAACGCCATAATCGCGGCACAACGGCGCCGCCAACAACTGATGTCTCGACAGAGAACCCAACCGCTTCAAGCAGTTTATGTAGACCTTCTGGCTCATAGCAACGGAGGTGCCAAGCGGTGCTTGGATGTTTCTCAAGAGGAACGGACAGATACGCGACGCCACCGGGCCGGAGCACGCGGTGCAGTTCAGCGACTGCGACGCCGTCCTCCATGACATGCTCAAGCACCTCCGTGCAAATTACGGCATCCATGGATTCGTCGGAAAATGGTAAAGCCGCGATATCGGCTTGTATTAAGCGAAATTGCGCCATTCTTGGATGCTGTCGTGCCGCCGCTAACTTAAGGGCGCTTGGGGAATGCTCGACAATAAATAAATACGCGTTAGCATCTGAAAGACAGTCGAGCAAGGATGCCGAATGAAGGGCGGGACCAGCCCCGACGTCCAATACTTTGCTTACGTTTTTCAGTCGCGTTCGAAGTAAGGCTCGGCCAAGCTGCATTCGTGCTCGGACGGTTGGGGCGTAACACGTTCCCCAGATATCGGAGTTGAGGGAATATGAAGATGCTTTTGTATTCCACTCTGTATAAGTATAATAATCACCTAGGTCGGGAGACATTTGTTCCCAATTATCGGTGGGAGACAGTTCATTGGTTGTCATGCGACAATCTTCGCCAAAAGCAACTCCACATCCATTATCTCTCGAGTTGAACCTAAGCGTTGGAAAAAAGTTAGCGACTCTTTTAGCAACTGTGTCGCGCGTTCCTTATTCCCTGAGAGTGCTAGCAGTCGGCTGAACTCGTACTTGGTTTGAGCTAATTCTGCAATCTGCCCCACTTGTTGCCAAAGCGCCAACGAGTGTTCATAGAGCTGCTCGGCATCAATGTAGCGTCCCTGGTCCCTAGCAATGTTGGCCAAGCCGGAAAGGATAAGGGCTTGCCAGTTATGGGCACCTGCTTCTTCGGCAACGCCCACCACGCTTTCGAGATGTGAGCGGGCGTCGTGGAGACGATCCATCAGGTAACAAATATTACCGAGCCCTTGTCGGATTCGAATCTGATTTTGACGCTTTCGCGGCTCTCCGATGCTCTCGTTGAGAAATAGCGCCTCTTGTAATTTACGTTCAGCATCCGAATATTTTCGTTCCTTTTCGTCAACTTCACTGAGACGACGTTTTGCGGTTAGGGCCGCCATTGCGTCATCGGTCTCTGTCACAACACTTAGTGCGTCAGTTGCGAATTTGCGCGCCTCGGACAGCTCATTCCGGCGGATTTTAATCCAACTTAAGTCGACGAGCGCCCAAGCTAGTTTCAGATGGTCGCCTTTATTTCGTGCGACATCGACGGCCATTAGATCGAGTTCTAGTCGTTCAGACCAATGACCGCGCAGTCCGAGGAAGTAGTAAAGCGCGCGATGATACTCGAGCGTCCGCATTCCAAGTTCGACCTCGTGAGACCACCGCGCCGAAGCCATCACATTCGGCAGTTGTTCCTCCAAATCTACATGAACGTGCCAAGCGAACTTGTCTTCCCGTTCCATTGCCCAGCTGACAAACCAAGCAGCCGCGCGGTGGCGCGCTTCAAGTTCCAAAGCAGGCTCGGCGCGCAGGTGCGCTTGCGCAAAGGCGCGAGTGAGAGGGTGAATAGAATAGTATCGACGCTGATCGTCTAATTCGTCAGTCACCTCTACAAGGCACATCGAAACGAGCAGCCCTAGTGCTTCGTCTAGGTCTCCCCTTTCCACTAGAGTGACCGCCTCAATGGCGTCGCGGGATGCTGGGCCAGCAAAAATCGGCATCATTTTCAGCAATTGGCGGCTGGATGGTCCAAGAAGCAGCCAGGAGTGCTCAAATACTTCCTCGAAGAGGTCTCCAGTCGCCAGACGAAGCGTTTCGATCACCTTTGCCAGTGGCTGGCCTTTTCGCTGAACCTGTCCAACGGCCCATCGGATCGCTAGAGGGGCGCCACCAGTAACCTCGGCTAGAGGTCGTAGCTTCCCTTGGTCGGCTTTTGCGATCGAGCCCAGTCCACGCCTCAGCGCCTCGCGCCGAATTAATGCAACAGCATCTTTCGATCCGAGGCCAGAAATCGATAGTGGTCTGGCCCCATCTAGCTCCCTTGTTCGGCTAGTTACAAGCGCTTTGGAGCGGGCAGGAAAAGTTTCCAGAAATGTACGTATCCTATCGTCGTTCACTACTTCAAAATTGTCCAGGATCAACAGGCACGGCTCGTCGGCCAGCAGATGGCGGATCAATTCAACTCGTTCATCGATGGGGCGCTGAGTGAGTTCTGGTACGCCCAAGGTACGCGCAATCGTATCAAGAACCTCTTCTAGGCGGAGCTCCCTGTCTTTGGCGGATGTCCATACGAAATTCGTGAATTGGCCTACGCTCAGCTCAGCTTGCGAATTGTGACTCGCTGCCAGGCAACGGTGCGCTACATTCAAAGCAAGCGCGGTTTTGCCAATTCCTCCGATACCATCGATCAGAATGATGGGGTCTGTGGAAACCAGCCCTTCGAGGACTTGGTTTTCTTCCCGCTGCCGTCCAACGAGGTCTGGTCGGGCAGGGAGGTTGCTGCGCATCTCGGCCATAGGAATGGGGGGAGCCGATTGCGGTTCTTTAGGCCAATGATCAAGGGCTGCAGAAACTTTTGCGATTTTTCCCGCCTGATCTGCCGTCCCAGGAAACTCTGGCGGCTCGTTTCCCTTCACTCCCGGGAAAGCGGGTCGCTTCGACGGCTTGGCGCGCGCTTGATCAACCCCCGCTAGCAGGCGCTCTGCCGCAGTCGCCTCATCCAAATTAATAAGGCGAATTTGAACTATTGCTCCTAAGAGTCCTATGGGGTCACAGGGTCGGACCATAACCGGGACAAGCTTCCCGCGTATACCCATTGGATCGTCGCGAAATGCGGCTGCCCACTCAGGCGAAGCAAAATTGGAGTCTAAATAATCGGGTGACAGCACCATTATCGTACGCTTAGCAGTCAAGGATGACGTCTGCATTTCCAAAATGAAGTTACTTCCCGGCCGAAAGTCCCAAGCCTGCAATACTGTCTTAAAACCGTTCTCTTCGAGAACGAAAGCTACCCATTCCGCCCATCGCTGATCGACACCGGTATAGCTGACGAAAAAATCGGTCATGCTGAATTCTCATCGGACTGGGACAACTTAAGTGGTTCTAATACATTGCTACTAAAAGGGAAGCCAACTAAAAATCCGCCGCTCATCGCCGTGCTCGAAGAGCTTCAGACCATCGCCTCCGTCCTGCCGCTCGAACGCCACGACGTGCTCGCCGAGCTGCTAACGGGTCGGGGTTTAGCGACGCTGCGCCCCTCGGTGAACTAAGGGCATCGGCGACAACAAGCTGTGGGCGCTCACCTCCGATCTTGTCCATCTCGAATCCTAGAGATTGGTAGCCACCGGACGATCGCCCTAGCAAGCACCCCAAACGGGCTCGTCGCAGACTATCCGGTAGGTTGTGGTGATCCCGTGATCGCCGTTGCATTTTCATGCTCTGTTAACCTTTTGAAGTCCGAACAGAGGCGCGAGCAGATCGTTATGATCATTGACGGTCCAATCGCCAGCGAAGCCAAGCCCTTTCCGTAGCCACAGCATTGCTGCGAAACCTGCATCCTTAGTGCTTAAGCACGCCAAGCATGGCGTCGTTGCCGCCCCCATCCACCACTCTGATGCCATGGACCATATCCTTGCCGTCGAAGACGAATTTGAGGAGTACCCGCAGAAAGCCGACTGATCAAAATAGTCAGAGCCTTTCCCAAGGGCCTAGGCCGCGTCCCCGTAAACGGGGTTCAGGTAGCGCGCGGATTATGATTCACTCCTCTTGAAGGGAGATCTTCATGCGCCGTCACGAACTGAGCGACGAAGAATGGGCTATCATTGAACCTCTGCTTCCGACCAACAGCCGTGGAGTGAAACGCGTTGATGACCGCCGGGTAATCAATGGCATCCTTTGGCGGTTTAGGACGGGTTCGTCCTGGCGCGATGTGCCGGAGCGCTATGGCCCGCGAACGACGCTCTACAATCGCTTCTCTCGCTGGCGAGCAGACCTTCAGCTTCAGCCGCTGGGTCTATCGCCAGCGCAACCAGGTCGAACGCTTTTTCAATCGTATCAAGCAGATGCGCGGCCTTGCCACACGATATGACCGCGGGGCCGACAACTACCTGGCAGCAGTCAAGCTCGCAGCGACAAGGATATGGATTGCATCATTTAACGAGTCCGCGCCCTAGGGCGGAGGGGCCCGCAGGACGACAGGGTCTTTCGGCGCGGTGGAAAGTCTCTATTTTCCCTTTGAGGGCGAGCCCGCGGTCGACTACAACTGTGTCGAAGTAATGCGCGGCTGGGAGGGATCGATGCCAATAGTTTTCGTTCACGGCGTGAATAACCGCAAGGAAGACGCTGGTTTCGCGGATGACGTAGCGCGTAAGAAGGAGTTTCTGAAAACTCTTCTTGCCGCACCGCTTGGTCTCGATCCTTCGAAGGTGGCAATCTCGTTTCCGTATTGGGGCGGGGAAGGCGTCAAATTCCTTTGGAACCAGATCTCACTGCCCGGCGAGAAGGTAGAGACTTTGGCCCTAGCGCTACCGAATCGTGAAATGGACCTCTGGCTTTCAGAAGTGCAGAAGATATTCGGTGAAAATGCCGTCGTCCTCGGTAAAGTGAGCCGCGAGCAGGGGTTTGCAGAGGCGGTCGATCTCATTTGGGATACTGCTGCGGCGACGGCGAACTCACCGCAAAACATTGAAAAGATCGCTACGGCATATCAGTCGTCGCAGCGCTACATTGAAAAAAACCCCGCCCCATCCTGGGCAATGAAGGCTGAACCCCTGCCTAACAAAGTTTTCATCGATGCCCTCCTGAAGGGCTTAGATGAGCTACCGACCAACGAGAAAAAATTGGAGACATTCGGGCTGAGCGATTGGCTTACGTCCACGAAGGAGGCTTTGTCTCGATTGGGATCCGCCCCGGGAGATTTGGCCACGGGTGGCCTACTGGCATTGGGTCGAAAATCAGCCCACCAGAAGGCATCCCGTTTCTTGGGCGACGTGTTCGTCTATCTGAAAAACCGCGGTACGGTCGACGCACAAGGCGTCATCGTCAAAGACGTCCTGCAAGCATTTCGCGATGCCGATGCCGCTAAGAAATTAGGCGACGATAAGCTAATAATCATCGGTCATAGCCTCGGCGGCGTCATCACCTACGATATCCTTTCCTACTTCGCACCCGATCTTAAGGTCGACTATCTTGTGACAATCGGCTCCCAGGTCGGCCTGTTCGAAGAGATGTCTCTCTATAGCCGAGAGTTGCCAGCAGGAATGCCGACTGACCCGAAGACTGATCGTATTGCTGCCAGCCCAAACGTCGGCAAGTGGCTGAATGTGTTCGACACGAACGACGTATTTTCGTTCAGCGCCGAAGGTATCTATAAGAACGTCAAGGACTTCCAATATGATACTGGTTACGGCGGGTTGGGAGCCCACGGAGGTTATTTCGCACGCCCGAGCTTCTATAAGCGCCTGCAAGCGCGCCTCCTTGCATAGGCATTCCCATGACGCTGGTTTTTGAATCGGACGCTGTCAAAGCTGATCCATCGGTTGCAGCAACACATGTTCTGCTAATTGGCTGCGGCGAATATCCGAGCATATCGAACACCGTGTTCGGCGGTCTCGCCGCACTAACGTCGCCCAAAGTTTCGGTTGAGGCTGTCGCAAACTGGTTTCTGAAAGGTGTGGATGCCATGCCTGCTGGGCAAGCGAAGGGATCAGAAGAGGCGTTTTTCAACGACGAGGCGCCTCTCGGATCGGTCGTCATGCTGACGTCACCCAGCGCGACGTTCAACACGCCCTTCGGAACAACTGTGACGCCTACCCGGCCGTCGATCGACAATATTCGGATGGCCTATTTCGAATGGCTTGAGCGGCTCGAAACGAACTCCAATAGCCGCGGTATCTTTTACTATTGTGGTCATGGCGTCAGCGATGGCTTGACCCAGCAGCTCGTCGCAGATGACTTCGGCGAGAACAAGATCAAGCAGTACGATGCAATTTTTCATCTCTCGAACACCGTGCAAGGTTCGATCCGCAAAGCCAAGGCTAGTCTGTTCTATTTCATCGACGCCTGTATGGAGTTGAGCCAGGAAATCATCAATCAGGTCGCGTCACCACAGCCCTTGATCGATATGTCGAGAACAGGTGCCATCACGACATCGGAATGGGCGATCTTGCGCGCGACCACGGCGAATCGGGTGGCCTATGCGCCACCGGGCGATGTTGGCTATTTCACGGGAGCCCTGCTTTCAGCTCTTCGAGGCCACTGTGGGATCGAGCGTGCGAACGGCGACAAATACGCGGTCGATATCTCTAAACTTCGTTCGGCAATCTCGGAATTTCTCGATTTTGGCCAGTCAAGCGTGGCTGCAGATCGACAGAAGGTCGGCGCCACCGAGGGAGAAGGCAGCTGGGTGGTACCAATGCATATGCTGTCGAAGCGGCCGTCGATCCTGCTTGAGTTGGACATTACCCCCCAAGGTTATCGTCCGATCGCACAAGCCTTTATGGAGGGTGCTGCGGTCGCTCGCGACAGCCAATCGCTCGCGCTTGGACCGGTTCGCTTTGTCCGCGAACACGGCGAGTGGACTTATGGCGCGAACTCCACGGTACCAGCGTCGTTTGCAGAGAAGAGCTTTTCGCGAAAATTGCTGACGAGCGCGGCCATGCGCTGCCTCATCAATATTGAGACCTGAAGAGGAACATCCGATGGAGCTGACAGTATACATTGCGGGATCCGGCCAGGACAATACGCTGCTGACATTGCCAATCGACGTCTATTCGACGCGTGGCGACCTTCTTGCCTCCGGTTCCGCCTCCCCCAGCCGTGCCTGGAAGTTTGAAGTATCTACCCGTGGCGAGCCGGCCGAAAGGCTCCATGTCGTCGCGAGACTTCCGGGCGGAGGATCGCTCCAGGAAAGCGTCGATACAAAGAACGACAAAGGCGACGTCGAATTTGATTTGCGAAACAGCTCGCCACATGACTGGCTCCAGTGGGTCACGGCATTTCATTCGCTGAAGCACTTGTTTGTTACTAACGACAAAGATCCTGGTCGGCGCATAGGTAAGGTCTGGATGACGCTCTGGTCTTTGACCGACGGTCGTTGGCAAAGCAAACAGGTGCCTGTCGCCTCGCGCGATGCTGATCTCGGAATGCAGCAGGTCACCATCGCTGTCCCTGACACCCCGCACCTTCTGCAGGTTGGCGGGGATGAAGTCGGCTGGCGCCTTGTCGCGCTGCCGCCCGGGCAGACGGTCCGCGTCGCACTGACGCGGACGGCTAGATCCGGGGGCGATTCGATCGACATCACCATCGCTCGCGCAAAGGCGGATAACGAGACCATCCTTTCTTATTTGGCTAGCGGTGCAATCAGCGAGGCTAACACGCTTGCCCAAACTTTGGGCGTCGCCGACAAGCTTTTGCGGGAGAAGATAGAGGACCCGATTTCGGCGGCAGCGGCTGGGTATTTCCTGCTGCGGAACAACAAACTTGCCAAGCGGGAGGACTGGGTCCAGAACCTGATGAATTGGTTTCCGGCCATTGCGGATGGAGCAATTATTGCCGCCGCGCTCGCGGCCCGAACCGATGGAAAAACGCAAAATGCCATCAGAAAAACAATCGATATTGCCTTGGAGCGCGGCTTGCCGCTCTTTGCGATCGGCGCAGACCTGCTGCTTCAGACCATGGCTGCTGTTCACCGCGGCGACGGAGAGACAAAGCGATTTCATGCAAGTTATTTGGCTCTCCAGGCCTATGTGCAGGCATCCTTCCCCGTTGGGCCTTATTTCGCATTCGAGGGGTTGAGCCCTGCCGAGCCAACCTGGGTCTCTGTTTTCGGCCCTCAAGATAGGCCCGGCTTCGGCTTCGGCCCGGATGGAAGCCCCAGGGAAAAACTCGTCTTTTCACGCCCGAAGTCTGTGCGCGGTCGGTATGGCGAAACAAACGTGCAATTGCCTCAAGCGCCGGTGAGTGCAAGTGCGGCCGTTGCGATGCAGATTGCGATCTCGTCCCAGCAGCCGGCTTTGCCCGCCCCGGACGTACCGGTTGTTGAAATTACACCCGTCAAAATCGGGCGCGTAACTACCAGACTGCCGCTCAGCGAAACCACCTTCTTGAGCCATTTATCGACGGAACCTTTGATTCCAATTCTCGGCTTCGGACCCGGAAACGATCAGCCACAGGTCAGGGAAAAAAGAGCGTCGTCGGCGCCTCGCAGCGAGTCCGTGCAGGTTGTGACAGACGGATTGACGCCGGCTCGACAGTCGGGACGATATTGGCGCCAGCAGCGCGAGACAAATGCGATGACATTGTTCGACGAATAGAGGGGGCTTGAAAAGAGCTGCGTGGGATGTGAGCTACGCAACGATATGTCGAAGCTATTTCTGCCTGATGTCGAGGTGGTCCACTAGTTCGACGAAGCTAGTGGCAACCTCTTCCTCAGTCCACCCGGCCGCAACAGCGTCTGCCACACTCCCGAATACGGTACTCAAGGGTATCCTGACATCGAACAAAACGGTCGGGATCCTCGCCCTTGGGTGGGGTAACGATTGGGGTCATGCATTGAGAAGACGGAATCGATAGCCAACTCCTTTAAGACGCTCACAACCGGCCAGCGATTGCGCTGGTTTGAATCTCGAAATAGCGATCGAGCAAGATATGCGGCGGCGCGTGTCCGTAAGGAATTGACCGCTGGGAACCTGGCCTGTCAGCAATCGAAGCCATCGCCGATCTCTGTGTAACGTCAAGAACGGCCGCAGCAATGCGATATGCATAAGTCGGCGATGCCGCTACCGCCGTAATTATGAGCACCGCCGGTGTCATTGGTTACTGCTTAATGTCCGAGGCCATGAAATCTCTCCCAAAGCTTGACTGGCTTCGGAAGGGGATCAGGTTGCCCCTGGGTACCGTAACTGCCTCGCTCGCCGCTGATCCGAGGCGCGTCTCCGCTGGCGAGCGGGTCAGGGATCAGAT
Source organism: Hyphomicrobiales bacterium (assembly GCA_900470155.1). Taxonomy (GTDB): domain Bacteria; phylum Pseudomonadota; class Alphaproteobacteria; order Rhizobiales; family Rhizobiaceae; genus Allorhizobium. The sequence goes on along the minus strand of UBZT01000016.1, from coordinate 7,103 downwards.
CGATGTCCCTGAATGGCTGGGAGGCCCTAGACGCGAGACCGTCACGGAAGAGTCCCTTGGCCTTGGCACCTACGGAGAAGTTTTGACTGTTCTCACTTCAACCTAGATCGGGCAGGAATTGGAGCCTGACATAGAGGACGACCAGCAGGAACTGATCGAAGCTGGACGCCGCGCTTCAAGCGCTAAGCCTTAACGGGCGTGCCTCGCCATCGGGGCACGCCCGCGCCGCCCGATGCACGCCATATGGATTGGCGGCTCTCAATTCAAAGTGCACTCTGTCAGTATGCTAGTCGACGACGCTTTTATTGGTAACGGCCGTTCAAACGATCCCCCATGCCCGAAACCTCCCCCTCCCCGTCATCTCCCGCAGGCCAAGCTCCAAAACAATCCGCCGCGCCGCCTGCGGCGTCACATCGAGCGTCTTCGCCACCATTTTTGCCGACACCAACGGTTTGGCCATCACCAACTCAACCAGCTTCGGCAGTTTTGAAGATGTCCGTCTTCCCATCAATTTCCGTTCCATCATCTGCCTCGCCAACGCCAGCCGATCGTGTTCCTTCAGTCCGATCTCTGCAGCCGCGATCAGACCATGGGCAATGGCGAGCAACCCGGTCTCCCGATCACGATGCCGGCGCCGATCGACGGGAATGGTTTTCAGCCCGAGGTTGATGGCGGCGAGATGGGCACCGGTGGTAACGCCGGCCTGGCGCAATATCGACGCGGCCAGCAGCCGGCCGAGCCAGGGCGCGTGCTGAAGGACGGAAAGTTCGTTCCAAGCATCGAGGGTGACGATCGCTTGCAGCGCCGCCGGCAGGTTTTCTGCCTGCCGCAGCACGCCGCGCCATTCGTCGAGCCTTGAATCCTCGTCCCAGTCGAGATCATAGATCATCGGATCTTTCTCTTGGTCGCCACTCCGGCCGGGCCGTGTTGCGTTGTCGATTGCCGCCTCCGATCGTGCGAGAACCGCATCGATGGCGGCATAATCGATGCCGGGGAGATGTTCGATGTCGTCGGGGTCTTCACCGTCGCGTTCCGGATCGTTCGCGGCCGCGCGCCAGATGGCATCGGCGGGCGTCGCCTCGTCAGCGTCGACCGACGTGATCTCGGAGGTTTTTCGCAGTGCCCGAATACCGTCGACCGACAACGCCCAGCCCGGAGGTTGGGCGGCGATCCGCCGACGCGTGCGCAAGACGTCGCGGGCGATGGTCAGCTCATGGGTGGGTGTGCGAATATCCCGCGTGGCATCATGGAGGACGAGGTCTTCGAGATGGACGAGTTCGCCGTCGATCCACAGCGAGGCGCATGCATCGGTGAATTGGGTGCGTTCGAGGAAGCCCGCGCCGACCGGTGAACGGGCGATACGCTCGTCCAGACGCGTAAGCGCGACACCGGCGTCGAAAGCCAGCCGCATCAGCGCTGTCATGCTAATTTTCGCGAGATCGTAAGCCATTGAAATCATAGTAAATGATTTCTTAAAGGAACTCTATCTGAATATTAGAGTTTCCCACATGGTATGATCGTTGGTTGGTGGTATAACCATCGATAAGTAACCCTTATCGGATGTTAGCCATCTGTCAGCGATTCATTGCTATCTCGCGCGTCAAACGCTATGTTGCAGGCACAAATCGACGAGGAACACCATGTCCGAACCACAGCTTTCCATCCGCAGCAGCAAAGCAAGAGATCTTGCGCACGCGCTCGCGCGTCGCACCGGTCAGCCCATCAATCGGCTCGTTGAGCTGGCGCTTGAACGCTATGACCAGGAACTGCGTGAGAATCCGGCGCAGACTCCCGCCGATACCCTGTGGGAACTCATGGCCGAAGGCCGACGCTCTGTCCCTGCCGGCACCACCTCTGCCCACGACGATATGTATGACGAACACGGCCTGCCGATATGATCGCCATCGATACCTCGGTTATTTTGGCAACGTCGTTGAACGAGCCCGAGGCCGAACTCTTCCATTCACTCGTTAGCCGAGAAGAGATTTTGATCGGGTGGCCGACCCTTCTGGAGGCCCGCATGGTGCTGACGGGTAGAAATTTTCCGAACGCTGCGGCAATTATCAAGCAGCTTACCGAGCTGCCTAACGTCACGACGGTCGCCTTTAGCGAGCGGCATTATCACGCCGCGGAGAAAGCGTTTGCCCAATTTGGAAAGGGACGCCACCCGGCCAGCTTGAACATGGGTGACTGCTTCTCCTATGCGGTGGCAGCGGTTGCGAAGGCGCCCATGCTGTTCAAAGGGCGTGATTTTGGACAAACGGATCTGAAACTCCACCCTGCGTCGTCTATGGCATGACAGGCTCTCAGCGGGAGCCCGTTACTCGCCGTGTCGAACAACTCGACACGATCGCCGCCGTCCTGCCGATCGACCGGCGCGACGAGCTTGCCGAACTCCTTACCGATCAGGATGTCGAGACTCTCCGTCACCTGGTCAACGAAGGCATGGGCGAAAACACCCTGCGTGCGCTTACCTCCGATCTTGCCTATCTGCAGGCCTGGTCGCTGGCCGCAACCGGCGCCTGCCTCCCCTGGCCGGCGCCAGAGGCAATGCTCCTGAAATTTGTCGCCCACCATCTCTGGCAGCCCGACCAGCGCGACATCGATCCTCTTCACGGCATGCCGGCCGATGTCGAGCAGAGCCTGCGCGATCAACGTTTCCTTCGATCCTCCGGTCCACATGCGCCCGACACGGTCCGGCGTCGTCTGGCGACATGGTCGACTCTGACGAAGTGGCGCGGGCTCACGGGCGTCTTTTCCTCCCCTGCTCTCAAATCAGCCATCCGCCTTGCCGTGCGCGCCACGCCGCGGCCGAGGAAACGCAAAAGCGCCAAGGCAGTGACCGGCGACGTTCTTGCAAAACTGCTCGCGACCTGCAGCACGGACAGCCTGCGCGACATCCGTGACCGGGCAATCCTGATGGTCGGCTTTGCCTCCGGCGGCCGCCGGCGCAGCGAGATGGCTGGTCTTCGGGTTGATCAACTGACGTTCGAGACGCCGATCGAGGTGTCCGATAACCCTCCTCTACCCTCTCTCGCCATCCATCTCGGCCGCACGAAAACGTCCGGGACGGCACACGATGAGGTGGTCTATCTGACGGGCCGGCCCGTTGACGCGCTCAATGCCTGGCTCGCAGTTGCCAGGATCGAAACGGGGAGCATTTTTCGGAAGGTCGATCGCTGGGGCAATGTTTCGAAGCGCGCGCTGGAACCGGGAGCGATCAACGGAATCGTCAAACAGCGGGTGGCGATGGCTGGATTGGATGCGGCAGAGTTTTCGGCGCATGGCCTTCGGTCGGGATATCTGACGGAGGCAGCCAATCGCGGCATACCGCTTCCTGAGGCCATGGAGCAATCCTGCCATCGATCGATCCAGCAGGCGTCCAGCTATTATAACAGCCCAGCTCGGCGAAACGGTCGGGCAGCCCGTCTGCTCTAGTCTCGATAAGTAACTTGATCTCAGTGACATCGAGCGTGCGTTTAAGTTCTCCGGTCATTCCCTTCGTGCCGGCCTCGCTTCTTCTGCCGAGATCGACGAACGCTACGTCCAGAAACAGCTGGGCCATGCTTCCGCTGAGATGACCGTAGATACCAACGTCGGCGCGACCGCGTCCGCGTAAATCTGACCAAGGCTTCAGGGCTTTGATTTCCCTCTCCCCTACATGGTCCGACCACGCGCTTGCAGAGACACCCCGCACGCATTATAGTCACTATAGTCATTTTGGTTACAGGTGAAGCGATGCCAGCATCAACGCATGATGGTATGAGTTGGACGGTCGCCGGAGCGAAGGCAAAGCTTTCGGAAGTCATGGAGCGAGCTCAATCGGCACCTCAGACGATTACCCGCAACGGAAAGCCGAGCGTGGTAGTCGTTTCTGCAGAAGAGTGGCAGAAGAAGACTGCGCGCAGGGGATCGCTCGCGGAGTTTCTGTTGGCATCGCCTCTGCGTGGTGCCGATCTGGATATTGAGCGGCAACACGACGAGCCACGTGACATGTCGCTATGAGACTGCTCCTTGATACGAATGTTCTGTCTGAAGTTACGAAACCTCGTCCCCATGAAGGTGTTCTGGAATGGCTCCACGGACTGGACGAGGACCGCACCTTCATCAGCATCGTGTCGATTGCTGAAATTCGTCGCGGCATTGCGTTGATGGATAGTGGGCGAAAACGCGATGCCCTGGACGAATGGCTCGCGCATGATCTGCCTCAACGCTTCGAAAGCAGGATTATTCCGGTGGAAGGGCCTGTCGCATTGGCCTGGGGCGATCTCATGGCACTTGCCAAGCGAAGTGGTCGGGGGCTTGCCTCGATGGATGGTCTGATTGCCGCCACAGCCATCGCTCACCAGTTGACCCTTGCGACGCGCAACATCAAGAATTTTGAAGGCTTTGGAATAGACATCATTGACCCATGGGTGGACTGATCAGGCTCTTGTTTGTCGATTGAAAGGATTGGTCTCCGTGCTCTCCTACAGCTTGCTCAAAAATCACGCCGGGATCCTGCTCGTCGGGGACTACACGTCCCTGACCTGGCTGCATGAAGTCGTCCATGACGTGAATGAGCGCTCGCCGATTGTGAAAGACAAGGAAGGCTCATTCCTTGGGTTAGCCTACGATGTGCGAAAAGCATATGAGCGGCAGCGCGAGGTTATTCAGCCGCCAAAACACATTGCAGAAATCGGCGTCCGATATGGTGTCCAGATCTTGTGGCCTGTCTTTATGTTGCAGCAAAGGCTGTTGAGGCAATCTCTCGCGTTCATCAATCACACTGCCAAGACCCAAACCATAGCCTACGCATTGGAGGCCGTCATCGAAGATGCGTTGCGCGAGGATTTTGGTGCGCAGGCGGGGCATATCATCGATCTCTGGCAGCGCCTTGATCCGGCACAGTCTGAAGTGTTCGACATGATCGACAGTCGAGGGGCAATCTTTTGCTCATGGACGAAGGCGCAGCGGAAGGCCGGCTTTGCGCAGCTCCTTTCGAGTTTCGATCCGATGTATGACCGCCTCTACGCTATGCGATTAAAGAACGGCGAAAAGAACCTGATCTCTCCGACAGAATTCGCGGGCTGGGAAAAGGCCGAATGGCCGGATCCTCGGTGGTAAATCACGGGCTCATCAATAGTGATATCACCCGGATAGACGCCCCTCCCCTGCTCTCTATTGAAACCGCAAGCTCGAAAACCAAGGGCAGGATTTCCGCTTATCGCTTGAACTGAAATGGGTAAGTAAAAGCCACACATCACCCGCTCCTGGAGCGAGGGAAAGCACTCGTCGTCCGAGCACATCTCGGCGCGCGACCTCAGCAATCCCGATGAGATCATGCGCTTGGACCCGGACCAATTGATCCTGCTTCGACAGGGAGAGCGGCCGGCGCGCGTTCGCAAACTGCGCTACTTCGCCGATCCAGAGTTCAAGGGCGCCTTTGATCCGCCATGAGAGAGAAATGGAAGCCGGAACCAAACCGACTGAGAGTGGCCGGGATGAACGGTGCTGCCTTATCACTGTCTGGGTCCGGTATTGGTCACACCGCGCCCTTGGTGTACGATTACGCAATTGATAGAACCTATTGCCAAAAGCCATTCATAGCAGCCAGCCTGCGGATTGTTTCCCGCCCATGATGAAGTCCTCTCTCGAACATATGCCGCTCCGCAAGCAACGCGAGCTCGGGCGCATCCTGGAAATCCTGCACGAGGAATTCGAGGATGCGCTGAAAGAAGGATCGGCCGATTTCAAGAAGCGCGGCAGGATCCTCAAGATCATCCTGTTCGGCTCCTATGCCAAGGGCGGATGGGTCGACGAGCCGTTCACCATGAAGGGCTACCGCTCTGACTTCGACCTTCTCGTCATCGTCAACAATCGCAAGCTCTGCGAGTTCGCCGATTACTGGTACAAAGCCGCTGATCGGCTGAACCGCGACGGTGCGATCGAGACGCCGGTGAGTTTCATTGTGCATTCGCTCCGCGAGGTGAACAGCTACCTGAAGGAAGGGCAGTACTTCTTTTCGGATATCCGAAAGGAAGGCATCGTGCTTTACGAGCTGGACGACGCGCCGCTGGATGAGCCGAGACCACTCGATCCTGTCGATCGGCTACGGGTTGCAACAGAGCATTTTGATCAGAGGTTTGCGGAAGCGCAGGCGATACTTGAGACTGCTGAGTTTCAGCGTGGAAAAGCTAACCACAACGGTGATGTTTGGACAAACTGGGCCGCGTTCAGCCTCCATCAAGCATTGGAACAGGCATACGCCTGCGTGCTGCTGACCCTGACCAACTACGGCCCGCCCTCCCACAACATCAAGTTCCTCCGCTCATTGGCGGAGAGCCAGGATCGGCGGCTGGCGGAGGCATTTCCACGTGACCAACACCGAGAACGTGCATGGTTCAACACCCTCAACGAGGCCTACGTGAAGGCTCGGTATTCCAAGCATTTCGAGATCAGCGAGGAGGCATTGGCCTGGCTGCACGAGCGTACAGCCGTGTTGCTTGGTCTAGTCAAGGAAGTATGTGTGGAACGGCTCGAGAAGCTGGTTCGCAATACTGAATGAGCGATGCCGACGTGATGGCGGTGTTCGGGGCCTTAGAGCGATCAAAGCGCTAGGCCTGGTTTCTCACGCGATCCGAGCTCTGCATCCATGTGGATCCTTGGGTCTCTCCGGGTCAAAGCCGCGCTTGCGCGAGATCCGGCCTCTCCTGATGGAAAACGAAGGGAAAAGCGGATCAACAATGGCCGAAATAGTGGGACACCGAATTTTCTAAACCCTGATTTTTATGAATTGGGGAGGTCATCCAAAAGGGTGTTAACCGGCTGATTTTCTTGGAATTCGGCAGGCCCTCCAATACGACCACCTGCAATGGACGCCTATATCACAGGCTAGATTCTGATGACCTCACCCCCACCGGAGGAATCCCGAACTGAGCTTTGAACGCTCGACTGAAGGCCGCCTCCGATTCGTAGCCGACCTTTCTGGCAACATCGCTGACACGCGCATTGGCATGCCGCATGAACCCATGTGCCAGAGTAAGCCGCCACCGATTGTGGTAGGACAACGGTGCTTCCTTGACCAGGGTTGAGAACCTTTCGGCAAAACTGGACCTGGACAT
>UBZT01000007.1 GCA_900470155.1 Hyphomicrobiales bacterium | reverse complement strand
TTAACGTGCGGCTTGTTGCGCTCAAACTTACTCTTTGCCATTTGAATGCTTCCTATGAACGAAAAGAGGTTGCCCCGGGCAAACCGGTTTGGTCCGCCGTTTAAGGGTTTCGAGAGGATTGCGCAAGCGATAAATGCTCGCTGCGGATGGCGCTCAGAAAGGCAGCAAAGCGCGCGAGCAACACGCGATCAAACCGACATTCCCGCAACGGAAAGCAATTTGATAAATGCGCGTGATTTCAATGTTTTGGGCATAAGACTTGGAGCGGGTAACGGGAATCGAACCCGTGTATTCAGCTTGGAAGGCTGCTGCTCTACCATTGAGCTATACCCGCGATGTGTGATCCGAGGACGAATGGTGGAGAGAGTTGGATTTGAACCAACGTAGGCTGAGCCAACGGATTTACAGTCCGTCCCCTTTAACCACTCGGGCATCTCTCCAGTTTTTCGTCCGGATCAAAGCGACCAAGCTTTTCATTCCAGACCGGTGGAGCGGCGCCCCCTCGGTCTGCGGCGGGTATATGACTGCCCAATTCCCTGATGTCAACACGATGACATACGAAAAATCTCGAAAAATTTTGCAGCCCCAGAAATGCTCGGCTTTCGCCCCGGGTCTATCCCCAGATGCATCGGAGCGTTATAAGGGCTGCATGGCAAAAGACACTTCCGACGACAAATCCTCCCGTGACACCCACTATGCAACGCTGCGCCGTCAGGTGCGCGATGCAAAGCGCGAGCGTGGCGAAATCCCAACCCCGCAGCCGCAAAAGCGACGCAAAAGCAATGCCGACTGGACGCCGCCGCCGGTGGCGCCCGATCAGGTCCATCTCTATGGCCTGCACACCGTGCGCGCGGCTCTCGACAATCCCGAGCGCAAGCTGATCAAGCTGTCGGCGACCCAGAACGCGCTGGTGCGGTTGCAGATCGAGTCTGTGGCGGCCCTCGGCTTCCCGGTCGAGATGGTCACCCCGCAGGATCTCGACAAGATCCTCGGACCGGAGGCGATCCATCAGGGCGTGATGCTCGAGACGAGGCCCCTGCCCGTGCGCCGGCTGGAAGCGCTGCAGGACAGCCCGCTGCTGCTGGTGCTCGACCAGGTCACCGATCCGCACAATGTCGGCGCGATCATGCGCTCGGCCGTGGCGTTCGGCGCCGGTGCAGTGATCACCACCATGCGCCACAGCCCGACCGAATCGGGCGTGCTGGCCAAATCGGCCTCAGGCGCGCTGGAAATGATCCCCTATATCCAGATCACCAACCTGTCTGATGCGCTGGCCGAATTGCACAAGCTCGGCTTCTTCTCCATCGGGCTTGATTCGGACGGTCCCGAACCGATGGAAAGCATGTTGGCAGGCGACAAGATCGCGCTGGTGCTCGGCGCCGAAGGCAAGGGCCTGCGGCAGAAGACGCGCGACACCGTGTCTGCGCTGGCACGTCTCGACATGCCGGGCGCGATCAAGTCGCTGAACGTCTCCAATGCCGCAGCGATCGCGCTTTATGCGTCGCGCCAGCATCTGGCAAAATGATCGTCGTCTTCACCGATCTCGATGGAACGCTGCTCGATCACGACAGCTATTCCTTCGAGGCGGCGAGGCCAGCGCTGGCGCTTCTGAAGGCGCGCGACATTCCCCTCGTTCTTGCCAGCAGCAAGACGGAGGCCGAGATGCGGCCTCTGTCGATGGCGCTTGGCATCGATTATCCGCTGATCGTTGAAAACGGTGCGGGCATCGCCAATTGGCGGAATACGGAGCGTGGCGGCGATGATTCGCCGAGTCTCTACCAACGCATACGGCTGTTTCTTGCCGCGTTGCCGCAAGAGCTGCGTGGTTGTTTCACCGGTTTCGGTGACTGGAGCGTCGAAGAGGTGGCACTGGCGACAGGGCTTTCACTCGAGGCCGCGGCGCTTGCCAAGCAGCGTAACTTTTCCGAGCCCGGCCATTTCACCGGCAGCGACGTGCAGAGACGCGCCTTTTCGGCGCTGCTCGAGGCCGCCGGCTTCCAGGCCATGCAGGGCGGGCGCTTCTTCACCGTGATGCCAAGGACATCGAAAGCAGTCCGCATGGCAGAGCTTGTGGCCTATTATCGTCGGCAATCCGGCGAGGCGGTCGTTTCGGTGGCCCTCGGTGATGCGCCAAATGACCTGGCGATGCTGGAGGCGGCCGATTGCGGCATCATCATCGCCAATCCGTCCCACACACCATTGCCGGTCACCGAACGGGAACGGCAGGGTCTCATCCTGCGCTCCGAAGAACCGGGGCCTGCCGGCTGGAACCGCATGATCCATCATCTCGTTGCAACAGGATTGCTCTGACGCGGCGGCAACCGCGCATTTTTTCGAAAGGAATATCATGGCCGATTTTCACCAGAACGGGGTGGTTGCCACCCTGCACAATCTGCGCGAACGCGATCTTGACCGGATGGAGAAGGAACTTGCGGTGTTTGCCTCCAGCCGTCCGATTACGCTGATCCTGCCATCGCTCTATTCCGAACTGGAAGCCCCGGCCCTCGAACACATCGTCTCGGAGCTGTCGCAGGTTCCCTATATTTCCGAAATCGTCATCGGGCTCGATCAGGCCGACCAGGCGCAATTCCAGCATGCCCGGCAGTATTTCTCCCGCCTGCCGCAAAAGCACACGATCCTGTGGCATGACGGACCGCGACTTCGTGCGGTTGACGAAAAGCTCAAGGCGCAGGACCTGTCGCCTGACCAGCCCGGCAAAGGACGCAATGTCTGGTTCTGCATGGGTTATCTGCTCGGGGCACGGCAACCGGGCGTAGTGGCACTGCACGACTGCGATATCGTCACCTATTCCCGCGAGATGCTGGCGCGTCTCGTCTATCCGGTCGCCAATCCGCGTTTTCCCTATGTGTTTTCCAAGGGCTACTATCCCCGCATCGCCGACCGTTCGCTGAATGGCCGCGTCACACGACTGCTGGTGACACCGCTGCTGCTCAGCCTGGAAAAGGTCATCGGACATCATCCATACATCGACTACCTCAAGGCCTTCCGCTATCCGCTGGCCGGCGAGTTCGCCATGCAGACCCATATCCTGTCGGATATCCGCATTCCATCCGACTGGGGGCTGGAGATCGGCGTGCTGTCGGAGCTGTGGCGCAACTATTCGAACCATTCGATCTGCCAGGTCGACATTGCCGATGCCTATGACCACAAGCACCAGCCGCTTTCGCCGGAAGATGCGGCCCGCGGCCTGTCGCGCATGTCGATCGACATTACCAAGGCATTGTATCGGAAACTGGCAACCGATGGGGTGGTGTTCAGCCAGGACGCCTTCCGCACGCTGAAGGCCACCTATTACCGGACGGCACTCGATCTGGTGGAGACCTATCACCACGACGCGCGCATGAACGGGCTGACCACCGACCGGCACCGGGAGGAGCAGGCGGTGGAACTGTTCGCCGCCAACCTGATCGAGGCCGGCAATGTCTACCTGGACAATCCGAACGCGACACCGTTCATGCCGAGCTGGAACAGGGTGCAAAGCGCCCTGCCCGACCTGATCCGCGACATTCAGGAGGCCGCGCGCCTTGACGCGGACAGCTAGAGTGTTTCGCGGCTAGAACCGCGAGCGCAGGCCCTGCGCGAGACCCGGGCGGAAGCGGACGGTCGCCAGATAGCCGAGGCCAAGAAAGGCGACGAGTACCAGGCCTTGGGCGATGGCAAATGGCTGCTCGGAGCCGTTCGGTGCCAGTGCGTTGAGGGCCGGAACCTTGAGAAAGGCCTGCACCACGAGAACGAAGGTGTTGAGGTAGAGCGAGACCACCGAACAGATGACAAAAGCCGGCCGCCAATAGCCCGACAGATGCCCGCGGTAAAGGGCATAGACGGCAACCGCCAGAAACACCGCGGTGATGATGCCAACGCCAATGGCCGGGGTGAAGAGCGTGTAGGGAAACAGGAAGCCGGTGACCACCGTCGCAATCGTGGTGCCGAGAAATAGCGCCGTCCAGCCGGCGCGCAGTTCCGACCGGAGCCAGCCCTGCAGCGCGACAAAACCCGCCGCGATGCCGATCAGACTGAGAAGGACATGAAAGAACGTAAAAGGCGTCATACCGAAGATCATAACGAAGCTCCGTCGCAAGATTACCGCTGCATCACTACGCCGGTATTTTTGACGATTGTCTACTGCCAGACTTAGCCGCGACGCGCGAATCTATCTGGATTCTTGACAACGATCATGCCCGCTATCGCCTGGTCAGGCTTTCTTCAGAAATTCGGTGCGCAGAACCAGGCCCTTGATCTTGGCATGGCGGCATTCAACCTCGTCTTCATTGTCGGTCAGGTGGATGCCCTTGATCACCGTGCCGCGCTTCAGCGTCTCGGATGTACCTTTGACCTTGAGGTCCTTCACCAGGGTCACGTTGTCGCCCTCATTGAGGACCGTTCCATTTGAATCGCGGACTTCCATCAGCCTTGCTCCTGTTCGACAAAGCCGGGCTCTAGCATGTGCGTTTACGCGGCGTATATGACAATCGTCAAGATGCTCGCGACCCGCAGATCAATTGGCGAGGTCGCCCGACCGCGTTGTCGAATAGGCCATCAAAAAGTCGTCTCGCCAGTTATGGTTAACGCTTGGTCAATGGAATAGCTCGTAAGAAGGAACCGAGTGCGTCGTATCGTCGTTTCCGCACTCATCTGGAGGACAAAACATGCTGACATTGCTGAACGCGATCCGAACCGTTGAACGCGGCACTGCCACGGGGACGCCGGACACCGGAACCTATGCCGATGGTGCCGCACGCCCGGCCGTTATCGAACTTCAGGCCACGGGGCGCGGCCAGAATGCTTTTGCCCGCGATTACGGAGCCAATCGTCAGGTCGCGCCCGAGTTCATCGGCTACGCCTGATCCTGCCACGCCGATCAAAACTGCATGGAAAAACCGATGATCGGGCCATGCTGGGTGACGTCCCACTGGAATTTGTTGCTGCCGGTGAAATCATCCGTTTCGAAGTCTTGCGCGGTGACGCGGTATCCCAGACGCAAGACCGTTGGATGATCGAGAACAAAGGTGCGATAGCCAAGGAAGGCCTGCGCGCTATAGCTGATCTTCGACCCGATATCGAAGCCGCCGATATCGGCCTCCGCCCACAGGTTCCATCGCTCGTCGAGGTCGGCGTTCAATCGCAGACCGATGAAGGGATCCGTCCAGTTTGCCTGCTTGGTGACCGACAGGCCAAGGGCATCGACAGTTGCCTCCAGTTTGGTCCAACGCAACCCGATCGTCGGCTCCAGGGCAAAAACCCGCGCTTCGTTGAACACGGTCAGTCCGCCGAGTTCGACCTCGTAAGCGCGGTAAAAGGCACCGAGCGCCAATGTCGTGGTGGTAATCCCAACCGCGAGCTCGTTGGACAGCAATTCCTCCTCCTGGCTCGTTTGCGCATACTGGCCGTCGACGTAAAAACCAAAGCGCCCGTTGGTGACTTCGACATTGCCCATGATGGCCAGATCGAGATGTTTGAGCGTCTCGGAAAACGGCACGTCGACATGGGTGTCGAAGCCGGCCAACGACGCATCCCCATCCAGCGACAGGGCCCAGACATAGGGACTGACGATCAGTTTCCAGCGATCGGGCAGAGACGAGGCTTCGGCTGCGTTTCCGGCGTCAAGTGCCGATATCGCGGCCGATGTCGCGGTTGGTTGGCCGGGGGGGACCTGTTGCGCTGCCGCTTGCGGCAAAGACGAGAGCAGCAGGAAGGCACTCCCGGCAAGAACGCGGGCTATTGCGCCCTTACATCTGAACACAAGCCCATCTCCTGTTGAAAGCGCAGACCGGCATCGCCGTGACAATCTGTACTATATTTCTCCGGATCCTCACCACTCATTCGATAGATTCAACAGAAGGACAAATAAATAATCACGGAGAAGCAAAAAACATGCGACGATTTTGAACAATGTCAAATTACAACAACATAAAAACCAGATCCTTATTTGATTGAACACGTAGCCGATCTTGATAGTATGCCGACAGATCGATTTTGGTCACCTTCCTGAAGGGTATCGCCATGCCTGTGCGATTTGGACGCAAATACGACAGCTTGATCGATATCGATACATGCCGATGCTGCGATCCAAGTCTGAACACTCTCACAATACGCATGAATGCCGACCTCTCCCGGCGCGGCTTCTTTCTCGGCGCCGGTGCGGTGTTTGCCGCCGCCGGACTGTCGAGCATTTCCACCCCGGCGAAAGCGCAGACAGGCCAAACAGGCCAGCCCAACGGTATCCTGTTTGAAAATGTCCGTATCTTCGATGGCGTGTCGGACAGGCTTTCGGAACCGTCGAGCGTCCTGATCGTCGGCAATACGATCAAATCCATTTCAACCACTCCAATCGTCTCCCCTGCCGATATCGCGCTGACCCGGATTGCCGGGGACGGCCGGACGCTGATGCCGGGCCTGATCGATGCACACACCCACATCATGTTCGCCTCCGTCCCGCAGGCGGCCGTGCTGACCTCCGATATCGGCTTCATCAATGTTGCCGCCGTCAAGGAAGCCAATGACACGCTGATGCGCGGCTTTACCTCGATCCGCGATATGGGCGGCCCCGCATTCGGCCTGAAGCGTGGTATCGACGCAGGCCTTGCGACGGGGCCGCGCATATGGCCTTCGGGTGCCTTCATCTCGCAGACCGGCGGGCACGGCGATTTTCGCATGCCCAACGAACTGCCCGCGCAACCCGGCGACTATTCGTACAGCGAACGGGTGGGGGCTGCTGCCATTGCCGACGATCCGGGCGTCGTCAGGAAGAGCGCGCGCGAGCAACTGGCGCTGGGCGCCTCACAGATCAAGCTGATGGCCGGCGGCGGCGTGTCATCCTTCTATGACCCGCTCGATGTGACCCAGTTCACACTGGAGGAAATGCAGGCCGGCGTCATCGCCGCGGAAAACTGGGGGACCTATGCCACGGTGCATGCCTATACGCCGAAAGCGGTGCAGCAGGCGATCAATGCCGGGGTGCGGTGCATCGAGCATGGCAATCTGCTCGATGACACAACTGTCGCGATGATGGCTGAGAAGGGCATCTGGTGGTGCCTGCAGCCCTTTCTCGACGATCAGGATGCAACGCCGTTTCCGGAAGGCTCCGCCAACCGGAAAAAGCAGATCGAAATGTTCAGCGGCACGGACAATGCCTATGCACTGGCGAAGAAACACAAGATCAAGACCGGCTGGGGCAGCGATACGCTTTTCGACGCAAAGCTCGCCAAGCGCCAGAATGCGCAATTGGCCAAGCTGACCCGCTGGTACCAGCCGGCCGAAATTCTCAAGATGGCCACCGCGGACAATGGCCAGATACTGGCTTTGTCAGGATTGCGCAGCCCTTACGAAGGCAAGCTTGGCGTGGTGGAGGAAGGCGCGCTGGCGGATCTGCTGCTGGTCGACGGCAACCCGCTGGCCGAGATCGGACTGATCGAGGATCCGGCGCAGAATTTCGTCGTCATCGTCAAGGACGGCAGGATTCACAAAAACATCGTTGGATAAAGCCGCCTGGAAGAGACGGGTGTCAGCCGGAGGTATTCAGCCGGACATCACGTTGACGCGGGCAGCGTGCCGTCGGCAGATCTGCGCCGCCGAGCCGGCCAATGGAATTCCGGCCGCGCTTCATAGGCACGCATGCCAAAATACCAGCCAAACTGAAGAGAAAAAGTGGTGCCCCCGACAAGGTTCGAACTCGTGACCCCCTGATTACAAATCAGGTGCTCTACCAACTGAGCTACAAGGGCAGTGGCGCCGTCAATAAGACGAAAATGATTTGCCGTAAAGCAAAAAATTGCAGGATGGTTAGAAGAAATGGTTAGCGGGCGATATTGGCACCCGGGGGCAAAAAGCCAGTCGGGGGAACTGTTTGGCGGCGCAAACGGCTTGTGGTTCCAAGGCTTTGTCATGTACCACTGGCGCCTGTTCAAAAGGGTCCGCCATGTCTCGATCGTTCCGGTCACTGTCGTTTATCGCCTCCAACACGGACGACGCGCAGGCTTCGCGCGACGAACTGATTCGCCTTTACGGCCATGTCGCCCCCACCGAGGCCGATGTCATCGTGGCGCTCGGCGGCGATGGGTTCATGCTGCAGACGCTGCATGATACGATGAACAGCGGCAAGATGATCTATGGGATGAACCGCGGTTCCGTCGGCTTCCTGATGAATGATTTTTCCACCGAGCGGCTGGACGAGCGCATTGCGCAGGCCGTCGAGAATGATTTCCACCCCCTGCAGATGACGACCAGCAATGCCGACGGTTCGATTTCCTATGCGCTGGCGATCAACGAGGTGTCGCTGTTTCGGCAATCCTACCAGGCGGCCAAGCTGCGGGTGGTGATCGACGGCCAGGTTAGGCTCGAGGAATTGATCTGCGACGGCCTGATGGTGGCGACGCCGGTCGGGTCGACTGCCTATAATCTTTCGGCGCATGGGCCTATATTGCCGCTGGAGGCGCCGCTTCTGGCGCTGACGCCGGTCAGCGCCTTCCGTCCGCGGCGCTGGCGCGGTGCGCTGCTGCCGAACAGGGCGAAGGTGGTGCTGGAGGTGCTGGAGCCGGAAAAGCGGCCGGTGAATGCGGTTGCCGATCATTCCGAGGTCAAATCGGTGCTCAGGGTCGAGATCGGACAATCGGAGGATACGACGGCGCATATCCTGTCTGACCCGGACCGCTCGTGGTCGGACCGGATTCTGGCCGAGCAGTTTGCCAATTGACGGCGTAATGGGTGATGCCAATGGATGGTCGTTGTTTGAATTTGCCTGCGCTTGGCCGAACATGGCTGCTAGTGCTATCGCTATCGGCGGCCACGCCGGTGCTGGCCGACGAGATCGGCCAGTTGCCCGTGACCGCGACCTTCGTGGTCAGCGGCGGGTTCTGGATCACCGGGCCTGAAGGCATGCCGGACGAGAATACCGAAGCTGAAACCGGCACTTCTGCAGACGCGACCGGCGCGCGCGGCTACTACAAGCTTGCGGCCATACGCCAGCAGGACAGGACGACAAAGATCTACCTGCAGATGGTTGCGGCGGAAGCAACCGGCCCGCGGCTGGTGCAAAGTGTCGAACTGGAAGAATTCAGCGCGATACGTCCCTATGTGACCGGCATCATGCCGGAAAGCATGACCGGCGTCGGCGAAGAGCCGGGCTTCATGGCAACCGTCTACCTGAAGACCAGCCCCCAGGCCGACCGGGCCGAGGAATGGACCGTGCTGATCGACGATCTCGGCGATATCCGCGTCGAACGCGCCAGCAACTGATCGAAACACAATCCCGGCCAGAAGACTGGATCCCGCAACCAGCGCGGACTATCAGCGCCGGGCAAAGGCGCGCAGGAATGTCCTGACCGCGTTGCGGGCCAGGCCGCCCAACTCTGCCTCCGGGATCGGAATGCCCAATTGCAGATCGGCACGTACATCCGACATGATCAGCGCCATGAACTGGCGGGCGGCGAGCGACGGATCGTCGATATCGAGAAAACCGGCATGGGCAAGCTGGGCAAAACGCGCCGCCATGGCCGGATGTTTGCGGCCCGGCCCATATTCGCGCCATGAGGCGAACAGTTCGGGGTGGCGAACACCTTCGAGCGAGAGCAGGCGCAAAAGCCAGCGGCCATTCGGCTCGCAGACGGCAACCCGCAGCAGGCGCCCAGCAAAGGCGACCAAGTCATTTTCCAGATCGGTCGGCTGGTCCGGAAAGGTTTCCAGCACCGAGAAAAAGCCGGCGCTGGAGCGCTGCGTCACTTCGGCGACGACCGCCTTGAAGACTTTCTCCTTGTCGCCGATCTGATTGTAAACCGTCTGGCGGGACACGTCGGCACGCACCGCGATCGCATCGATGCTGGCACCCTGATAGCCACTTTCGGAAAAAATCGCCGCGGCGGCATCGATGATGGCATCGCGCTTGGTGCGCGGACCGGTTTCGGTTGCGGGGAGATTCGGGGCATGCGTTCTTGTGTCCATGGCGCACCATAGAGCCGCTTGACAGATTGGACAATTGTGTCCAATATTTTTTACATGGTGTCCCGATACGTTTGCGGCCGACACCCCTTCCTGTTCAACGCCATACCCCTTTTCGTATTTTCCTCCCCCGCCGCTCCCTCCCCGGGTGACGCAAAGGCTATCTTTTGATGTCTGAGAAAACCACTGCATCCCTTCCGATCGTGCTCGGCCTTCTGACCGCGGTCGGCCTGTTTGCCATCGATATGTACCTTCCCTCGCTGCCGGAAATCGGCATAGCGCTGAATGCCGACGACGGCGCCGTGCAGGCAAGCCTGATTTCCTTCTTCGTCGCCATGGGTCTTTCCCAGCTCGTCTATGGGCCGGTCTCCGACATGATCGGCCGTAAGAAGCCGCTTTATTTCGGCCTTGTGCTGTTTGCCCTTGGCGGCGTCGGCTGCGCGCTGGCACCCAGCATCGAATGGCTGATTGCGTTTCGTGCGCTGCAGGGTGTCGGCGCCTGTGCCGGCGCCGTCCTGTGTCGGGCGATCGTGCGCGATCTTCTGACCGGGGTTGCCGCCGCGCACCTGATGTCGCGCCTGATGCTGGTGTTCAGCGTCTCGCCGATCCTCGCCCCGCTTGCCGGAAGCCTGGTGACCACCGTCGGCAGCTGGCGGGCGATCTTCTGGGTGATGGTCTTGGCGGCCGGCCTCGGCATCATCCTGGTGGCGGCGCTTTTGCCGGAAACGCGCACGGCAGAGGCGCGCAGCCAGAGCAACTTCAGAAGCGCAATTGCCAGCTATGGCACGCTGCTGCGTGATCCGCATTATCTTGGGCTGGTTTTCATCGCCTCCTTCGGCATGTCGAGCTACATGATCTATGTCGCGAATTCGTCCTTCGTGCTGATCGACCACTACGGCCTGTCGCCGCGGCTCTACAGCGTTGTCTTCTCGCTGAACGCCGTCTCCTTCATCGGTGCTTCGCAGATGAACGGCCGGCTGTCGCGGCGATTTGGCCTGAAGCGGCTGATCCGCACAGCGGTGACGGGCTTCGCGCTGGCCTCGCTTGCCCTGTTTGCCTTGTTTGAACTCGGCCTTGGCAGCCTGCCGCTGATGTGTGCCCTGCTGTTTGTCGCCTATGGTTTCCTCGGCATGGTCATTCCGACCTCGGCGGTGCTGGCGCTCGACGGCCACGGCAAGATTGCGGGCACTGCCTCTGCCCTGATGGGCACGCTGCAATTCGTCACGGCGTCGAGCGTGATCGGGATTGCCAGCATCTTTGCCGACGGAACCGCCCTGCCGATGGTTGCCACGGTGGCCGCCTGCGCCACGGCGGTGCTGATCCTCGCGACTGTCACGCTGCGACAAAAGCCGGCGACGGCAGATGGTAATGCAATTAGCGAAACGCCTTAATGATTCAGTAAAAAGAACGGCGGCGGGATTGAGGTCCCGCCGCCGTTTTCTGTTTGATCCAGTTCTGCCCGGGAGAACAGATCAGTCGATATCGGAGACCGCATCCGCCTTGCCGCTGATGCGGTGGGCAAGGGCTGCTTCCATGAAGGGATTCAGATCGCCGTTCAGGACATTGTCCGGATCGGTGCTTTCGACACCGGTGCGCAGGTCCTTGACCAACTGGTAGGGCTGCAAGACGTAGGAGCGGATCTGGTGGCCCCAGCCGATATCCGTCTTGGAGGCTGCTTCGGCATTGGCTGCGTCTTCACGCTTCTTCAGTTCGGCTTCGTACATGCGAGCCCGCAACATGTCCCAGGCCTTGGCCTTGTTCTTGTGCTGCGAACGCTCCTGCTGGCACTGCACGACGATGCCGGTCGGAATATGCGTGATGCGCACGGCCGAGTCGGTGGTGTTGACGTGCTGGCCGCCGGCGCCCGACGACCGGTAGGTATCGATGCGGCAATCGCTTTCGTTGATGTCGATCTGGATCGAATCGTCGACGACCGGATAGACCCAGACGCTCGAGAACGAGGTGTGGCGGCGGGCATTCGAATCGTAGGGCGAGATGCGCACCAGGCGGTGCACGCCGGATTCGGTCTTCATCCAGCCATAGGCATTGTGGCCCTTGATATGCACGGTCGCCGACTTAATGCCGGCTTCTTCGCCGTCATGCACTTCAAGCACTTCGACCTTGAAGCCCTGCTTTTCGGCCCAGCGGATATACATGCGCAGCAGCATGTTGGCCCAGTCCTGCGACTCGGTACCGCCAGCGCCGGAATGCACTTCGATATAGGTGTCATTGCCGTCGGCTTCGCCCGACAGCATGGCTTCGACCTGACGGCGGGCCGCTTCGGTCTTCAGGGCCTTAAGCTGATCCTCGGCATCCTTGATGATGCTGTCGTCGCCCTCTTCCTCGCCCATCTCGATCAGCTCGATGTTGTCCAACATCTGCTGTTCGAGACGCTTGACGCCGGAAATGCTGTCATCCAGCTGCTGGCGCTCGCGCATCAGCTTCTGAGCTTCCTGGGCATCATTCCAGAGGTTCGGGTCTTCGGCCCTGTTGTTCAACCAGTCCAGTCGTCTTACCGCCTGATCCCAGTCAAAGATGCCTCCTCAGCAGGCTTATGGCCTGCTTGATTTCGTCGACTACATTCTCGATTTCATTGCGCATAGATCTGGTTCTCAACCTCGACAGAAACTGGTCCGATGGGGAACGGTTTAAAAAACGTGGCCCTCGAATAGTTGCGACCGGCCTTTCTGTAAAGGGCCGGGCGCAAGCATCCAGGGATGATGGGTCAGAAC
Organism: Hyphomicrobiales bacterium; assembly: GCA_900470155.1. Taxonomy (GTDB): domain Bacteria; phylum Pseudomonadota; class Alphaproteobacteria; order Rhizobiales; family Rhizobiaceae; genus Allorhizobium. The sequence continues at coordinate 342,278 of UBZT01000007.1, read as the reverse complement.
AGGCCGCCGGAACCCGAGGTTACGGCCTGGTTTGCCTGCGGCGAAGCCTTGAGAATTTCTTCCGGAGGCACATAGCCATCCATGCCGATGACCGAGAGCGTGTCCGCCGGACCGGTGCCAGGCTTGAAGGCTTCCATGATCGTGTCCGGCTCGCCTTCCAGGGCAAACATGCCGGTGGTGCGATTGACGGCAACGACGCTCATGCCATCCGGCACGAGGAACTTGCCCGCCGGCTTGCCTGCTACGGCGGCCTGCATGAAATCGTTGAAGATCGGGGCCGCCAGCGATCCGCCGGTCGAACCGCGGCCAAGCGGGGCCGGCGTGTCGAAGCCGATGAACACACCGGCCACGAGGTCCGGCGTGTAGCCAACGAACCAGGCGTCCTTTTCATCGTTCGATGTCCCGGTCTTGCCAGCGACCGGACGGTCGAGCTTGATCTTGCCGGCTGCGGTCCCGCGGCTGACGACGCCTTCCAGCATCGAGGTAATCTGGTAGGCGGTCATCGGATCGAGAACCTGCTCGCGGTTGTCGACGATGTTCGGCTCCTGCTGGCCGGCAAAGCTGTCTGCGTTGCAACCTTCGCAGATCCGATCCTCATGGCGGAAGATCGTCTTGCCGTGGCGGTCCTGGATACGGTCGATCAGCGTCGGCTTGATCTGCTTGCCGCCATTGGCGAACACGGCATAGGCCGACACCATGCGCAGGACAGTCGTTTCGCCGGAGCCCAGCGACATGGCCAGAACCGGGTTCATCTTGTCATAGACGCCGAAGCGCTCGGCATATTCGGCCACAAGGTTCATGCCCATGTCATTGGCAAGGCGGACCGTCATCAGGTTACGCGACTTTTCGATGCCCATGCGCAGCGTCTGCGGACCGGCCGAACCGCCGCCGTAATTCTGCGGACGCCAGACCTGGCCGCCCGAGACAAATTCGATCGGCGCGTCGAGAATAACCGAGGCTGGCGTGTAGCCGGTATCAAGGGCTGCCGCATAGACGAAGGGCTTGAAGGACGAACCGGGCTGGCGCATCGCCTGGGTGGCGCGGTTGAACTCGGACTGGGCATAGGAAAAGCCGCCGACCAGAGCCAGAACACGGCCCGTATGCGGATCCATGGCGACGAGGCCACCCTGGACCTTCGGCGGCTGGCGCAGGCGGTAGCGATTGCTCTCTCCGGCGACCGGCTCGACATAAACGACGTCACCGACCGAAAGCACGCCCTGGGGCGACTTTGCCGACTTGCGATCCGCCGAGGCCGAACGATAGGCCCATTCCATGTCTTCCGGCTCGATCCGACCACGGACACGCTCTGCGACAACCTTGCCGCCGCCCTCCTTGGCCGGCTGGAGGCCGATGTCGACCCCGTCGGTCGAGGAATCGAGCACGATCGCGATCTTCCATTCCGGAACGTCGGCGAGACCTGGAACTTCCGCCAAAGGCACGCCCCAGTCGGTGTCGACCGGGATCTGCTTGATCGGCCCACGGAAACCGCGACGCTGGTCATAGGTCAGGAGCGCCGACTGCAAGGCCCTGCGCGCCTGGATCTGCATTTCCGGATCGAGCGAGGTGCGGATCGACAGGCCGCCTTCATAGAGCGACTTGTCACCGAACCGTTCGATGATCTGGCGACGCACTTCCTCGGAGAAATAATCAGATGCAAACAGAGACGAACCGGAGCGGCGCAGATTGACGCCAAGCGGCTGCTTCTTAGCGTCGTCGCCTTCTTCACGGGTGACAAAGCCGTTTTCGACCATGCGGTCGACAACCCAGTTGCGGCGCTCGATGGCGGCCGCTTCCCGGCGGAACGGATGATAGTTGTTCGGTCCCTTGGGCAGGGCTGCCAGATAGGCGGTTTCGGCGATCGTCAGTTCGGTGACCGACTTGTCGAAATAGGTGAGCGCAGCGCCGGCGATGCCATAGGCATTCAATCCGAAGAAAATCTCGTTGAGATAGAGTTCGAGGATCTTGTCCTTCGAATAGGCCTGCTCGATGCGGAAGGAGAGGATCGCTTCCTTGATCTTGCGGTCCATGGTCTGGTCGGACGAAAGCAGGAAGTTCTTGGCGACCTGCTGGGTGATGGTCGACGCGCCGACGGGACGGCGGCCGGACCCGAAATTCTGCAGGTTGACGAGGATGGCGCGTCCCAGACCATAGATATCGACGCCGGGATGGTTGTAGAAATTCTTGTCTTCGGCCGACAGGAAGGCCGCCTTGACGCGGTCGGGGATCGCCTGGATCGGCAGGAAGAGGCGGCGTTCGCGCGCGTATTCCGCCATCAGTGCGCCGTTGCCGGCATGGATGCGTGTCGTGACCGGCGGTGCGTAGCTCGCCAGAACCTCGTAATTGGGAAGGTCCTTGGTCATCCCATTCAGATAGATGGCAACGCCGCCGGCCACAATAAGGGCCAGCACGGATGCCAATCCGAAGAGATATCCAATCAGTCTGATCATGTTTTCGCTACCGGCTCTTGCTTCGGGTTCGGCGCGCCGCGAAAAGCTTCGCACACCCCGTGGCGTTTTGCACGTCGAGCGATGCTTGGCAAGACATGCGAGGCTCCTGCGCGGACTGGGCGATTCGCCGATCGGACCAGATGCGCCTTCGATTTCGAGTAACTGCGGGAATGTGAGGAAAATAGGGCCGTTGGCGAGACTTCGTCATGGTCCGCACCGACGTCCACAGCCAGATCCTCACCCGCCATTGGCCAGAACCGGTGCCCGATAGCGCCGGATCGCATCAACCATCAAGCCGGCAACCTTGTCGCGCCAGACCGGATCGAGCAACAGTTTCTCGTCCTCCTTGTTGGACAGAAAGCCGAGTTCCAGCAGGATCGACGGTACATCATGGGCCTGCAGCACTCTGAAACCTGCATAACGATGCGGATTGTTGATCAGCCCGATCTGACCCTCAAAGGAACTGACGACCGCTTGCGCCATGGAGATCGAAAATGCCTGCGTCTCGCGCCGCGTCAGGTCGAGCAGAATATCGCTGACTTCCGACGGTTCGTCGGACAGGGCGACACCACCGATGGCATCGGAAAAGTTCTCACGCTCGGCCAGTTGCGCCGCCATATGGTCGGAGGCCTTGTCGGATATGGTGTAGACGGTCGCCCCGCGAATGTCGCCCTGGCGCAAGGTGTCGGCATGCAACGAGATCAGCAGCTCGGCACCCTTTTGCCGCGCCAGCACGACGCGTTGCGAGAGCGACAGAAACTCGTCATTCTCGCGCGTCATCACGGCGTGAATGCCCGGTTCCTTTTTCAGTTTCTCCAGCAGGATTCGGGCGAAGGCGAGCGTGATGTCCTTTTCGGACGTCTTTGTGGTTGCGCCGGCCGCGCCGGCGTCGATCCCACCGTGGCCGGCATCGATTGCAATGACATATTCATCCGGTACGGAGCCGACGGCTGCAGCACTGTCCGCCGCGATCGTCATCGGCTGAGGTTCCGAACCCCAGGCCTGCTCCTTGACCAACTGATCGAAATCCTGCTGCGGGATCAGTTCGGCGTCCAGTACAAACCGGAACCCCTTGCCATCGTCATTGGCAAGTACCTGGGCAGAGACGAGCTTGGCCGGACGCTGGGCAGTGAGGACGATGCGGGCGGAATTTGCATCCATGGAGCCATAGCGAATGTCACTGAACAGGCCGGTCGCCTTCAGGTCGCTCTCCGCAAACGCAAAGGCAGTCGCCGGCAGATCAACCACGATGCGATCGGGATTGGAAATATAGCGGGCCTGGAAGGTGGGACGCGTGTCGAAATCAAGCACGACGCGGGTGCGCGCGTCATCGCCGGCGACGCGGGCGGCATAGGCCACCATGAGTTCGGAAGGTGGCTGGGCAGACACCGCGCAAGCGCCAGAAGCCCCTGCTCCGAGCGCGGCACCACACATCAATATAACGCTCGCGATTCGGCTGGAACGCCTGACCTTACCCACCGCCGATTGCACAATTGCTGAAATCAAGCCTGTTCCCCAGATTGGTTGCCGCCACGCGTGATACCCGTCACAGATCAGGCGCAGCTCAATTTTGCACCAAAGCCCGCCGGCAGCCCGTCATTCGCGATGAATTCACGACAGAAAATACGAATATACAGCCAGTTTGGACCGGGAATCGCAGCACACGAGCGAAACCATCTAATTGACTGCCATTATGGCATAAATTCGTTTGCTCTTGCTATTGTGACACAGAAAACATACAAGTCACGTGAGGGAAAAAGTGCAAACGGGATAGAAATTCCGCCACGGCTGCCAACCTCTGACAATGGAATTGGCGCCTGTTTAGCCGGACGTTCATCTGCCGTCTCCGCATTTTTTTCTGAAACTGGTTTAACACCGCCGGCACGGCCGGCAAACATCGGTGGCTCCCCCACCAAAAGCTCTTGAATGAGCATCCATCGGATCCCGAGGGGTCCATATCATTGTCGTTGACGTACGGTTTTTGATGTCTTTGCAGCAGGTTGACATAACCACGAACGGACCGGGATCGACAGATCACCCGAAGCCCGTTCGGATGTTGCAAACCCGGTCCTCCGTGCGTCCACATTCATATCCGGCGCACAGTCCGCTTGGTTCCAGCCGCTTCCCAGTTCAGCGCGCGGATGGACCACCGACCGAGGGCGCCGAGGAGCACAGCTTAAATGGCAGACAAAATGCTTATCGACGCGTCTCACGAAGAAGAGACGCGCGTTGTCGTCGTACGCGGTAACCGCATTGAAGAATTCGATTTTGAATCCCAGCACAAGAAACAAATTCGAGGCAACATCTATCTGGCAAAAGTAACGAGGGTCGAACCTTCGCTGCAGGCCGCTTTTGTCGACTACGGCGGCAACCGCCACGGCTTCCTGGCCTTTGCCGAAATCCACCCCGACTACTACCAGATCCCGCTTGCGGATCGTCAGGCTCTGCTTCGCGCCGAAGCCGAAGAGCATCGCAAGGAAAATGACGTCGAAGGCGACGAGCCTTTGGATCAGCCCGTGAGCGCCGATCCGGCATACCAGGATCAGCCCGACATCGGCATTCCCTCCAACGAAGAATTTGCGGCGACCGAAAGCAATTTCGAGGCGGTCGAAACCGAAGTCGCGACCGTTGAAGCAGAGGCCGAGGTTGCTGAAGAGGCGCCAAAGGCCAAGCCGAAGCGCGTTCGCAAGCCGCGCGCCAAGAAGGCGGCTGCCGGCGAGGAAGCCGCAGCTTCCGACGACACCGCAGGTGACGACGATGCTTCGGGCGGCACGATCGCCGCCATGGTCGAAATGGATGAGATTTCCGAAGAAGCCGGACGTCGCCGTGGCCGCGATGACGACGGTGATGATGATGACGACGATCACATCGAAGAAAAGGAAGAAATCGAATCCGTTGGCGCCGAAGACGCGATGGAAGAGGTTCCGGACCGCATTCAGCGCAAGCCGCGCAAGTTGTACCGCATCCAGGAAGTGATCAAGCGCCGGCAGATCCTGCTGGTTCAGGTTGCCAAGGAAGAACGCGGCAACAAGGGCGCGGCACTCACCACCTATCTGTCGCTGGCCGGACGTTATTCGGTCCTGATGCCGAACACGGCACGTGGCGGTGGCATTTCCCGCAAGATCACCAATCCGGCCGACCGCAAGCGCCTGAAGGAAATCGCACGTGGTCTCGAAGTGCCGCAGGGCATGGGCGTGATCCTGCGCACGGCCGGCGCCAACCGCACCAAGGTCGAGATCAAGCGCGACTTCGAATATCTGATGCGCCTGTGGGAAAACGTCCGCACGCTCACGCTTGCGTCGACCGCCCCCTGCCTCGTCTATGAAGAAGGCTCGCTGATCAAGCGCTCGATCCGCGACCTCTACAACAAGGACATCAGCGAAATCGTCGTGTCCGGCGAAGAAGGCTATCGCGAAGCGAAAGACTTCATGAAGATGCTGATGCCGAGCCACGCAAAGGTGGTTCAGCCTTACCGCGACCTGCATCCGATCTTTGCGCGCTCCGGCATCGAAGCGCAGCTCGACCGCATGCTGCAGCCGCAGGTGACGCTGAAATCCGGCGGCTACATCATCATCAACCAGACTGAAGCGCTGGTTTCGATCGACGTCAACTCGGGTCGCTCGACCCGCGAATATTCGATCGAAGACACCGCGCTGCAGACCAATCTGGAGGCCGCCGAAGAAGTAGCCCGCCAGCTGCGCCTGCGCGACCTTGCCGGCCTGATCGTCATCGACTTCATCGACATGGAAGAAAAGCGGAACAACCGCTCTGTCGAGAAGAAGCTGAAGGATTGCCTGAAGAACGACCGCGCCCGCATCCAGGTCGGCCGCATCTCGCATTTCGGCCTGCTCGAAATGTCGCGCCAGCGTATCCGCGCCAGCGTGCTGGAATCGACCACCCAGGTTTGCCCGCATTGCTCGGGCACCGGCCTGATCCGGTCGCAGTCGTCGGTGGCCCTGCATGTTCTGCGCGGCATCGAGGAATTCCTGCTGAAGAGCACGACACACGACATCATCGTGCATACGACGCCGGAAACGGCTCTTTACCTGCTCAACCAGAAGCGCGGCACCATCGTCGACTACGAACAGCGCTTCGGCGTTTCGATCGTCGTGGAAGCCGATCATACCGATCACAGCGGGACGCACCACTTCACCATCGAACGTGGCGAAGCCGTGCCGAACCCGGTGAAGATCGAAAGCCTGCTGTCGCTGCTGCCGGAGCCGGAAGAAGACGAGTACGTTCCGGAGCCCGAGGACGAAGATGACGAAGAAGTCGTGGCTGCACCGGTTGCAGCTGCAACCGCCGCGGCTCCGCAAGCCGACGCATCGGCCAATGGCGATGAACAGGGCAATCGCAAGCGCAAGCGCCGTCGTCGCCGTCGCGGCAAGAACGGCCAGAATGGCGAAACCAACGGCACCCAGGCTTCCGGCATGGAAGACGATGGTGACGAGGACGAAGGCGACGAGGGTGACGACGACGCTGCCGAAGGCGGCAGCGAAGCTGTTGCTGCAGACGCCGATGCCAATGGTGACGACGCCCAGAAGCGCAAGCGCCGCCGTCGCGGCAAGCGCGGTGGCCGTCGCAACCGTCCGGGCGAAGAAGGCTCGCTCGAGGCCGGCGATGAAAATGGCGAAGAAGGCGACGACGCCGAAGAGACTGACGGCGTGACCGAAACCGCTGAGGAAGCGGCTGACGAACGCGTCGTCGAAATCTCTCCGTCGATGGCGGCTGTCGATGCGACGGAAGAGGCCCCTGCGGCCCCTGCCCCGAAAGCGCGCCGGACCCGCAAGGCCAAGGTGACGCCAGAGACGGTCGAGCCGGCTATGACTGAAGCCGCTGCGGTGGCCGTGGTTGCCGAAACGATTGCTGCCGAAGTCGCGGCGCCGGTTGTTGCCGAAGTCGTTGAACCTGCTGCTGCGCCGATCGCCGCGCCGACTGAGACGCCGGCTGCCGACCTTGTCTCCGAGGAGACTGTCGTCGAGGATAGCAAACCTGCTCGTGCCAACCGCGAATCGAACGTCACATCGTCCGAGCCCGTCATCACGTCGGTCAAGACGTCCGACGAGAATGGCGAAGCGGCCAAGCCCAAGAAGGGTGGCTGGTGGCAGAAGCGCGGTTTCTTCTGAGCTGCAGCTGACAATCAAGATTGAAAAAGGCCCCTATACGGGGCCTTTTTTATGTCGTCGATACAGCTTTCGTGAGCCGTCAGGCGTGACGGGTACGCTGCATGACCAGCGTCGGCTTCTCGAGGAAGATTGCGTCGTGACTGCGGACATATCCGCATTTTTCGGCCACTCGAACAGAGCCCTCATGCGTCGGATCGAAGATCGCGACCGTGTGTTCGCCGAGGAAATTCCGATCGGCCCAATGGTGCGCCGCTTTGACGATTTCCGTGGCCAGACCCTTGCCATGGGCGCTGGACACCAGCGCCCATCCGGCTTCGGGCACATTGCCCAGCGGCGGACTGATTTCACGCTGATAATCGGCAAAACCGGTGTCACCCAGATATTCCCCGGTTTCCCGGTCCTCGACGGCCCAGTAGCCAAAGCCGAGGGCTTGCCAGTGGCCCATGTAGCGCAGCAGTCTCGACCAGGTCTCAGACGGCGCGGACGGTCTGCCGAGGATGAAGCGCACAACGGCCTCCTCGGCCCACATGGCGGTCATCGCTGCGAAATCCTCAACCCGATGTGCGCGCATCCGCGTCCGTTCGGTCAGAATTTCCGGCGCGACGATCAATGGTCGCGCGACGAGATGCTGAAACAACAGCCTGCTCCTTTCCGCGAGGATGGCTTGCTGGAAGTCTTCCTCAGATCTTGATTCAACACATTGGTAAACTGATTCCGCAAATGGGCCGAAGTCCCTGATGCAGAATCTTTTTCGCTCATTGCCTAAATACTCAACCAAGCCACGCAGCGAGGCGATCCGTCGCCTCGACCATCTCCGCCATGGTGCCCGCATAAGACAGCCGCAGCGCCAGATGCCCGTCGACAGGATCGAAATCCATGCCCGGCGTCGTCGCGACATCGATCTCGGCCAGCATGCGTCTGGCAAAGGCCATGCTGTCATTGGTGTAGCGGGTGGCATCGACATAGGCATAGAAGGCGCCATCCATCGGCGACAGCAGCGGCAGGCCGAGTTCCGGCAACCGGCGCATGAGGAAGTCGCGATTGGCGCGGCAGCTTGCCTTGTAGTGCTCCAGTTCCTCGGTGGCACCCAAGGCGGCAATCGCGGCGATCTGCGACAGTTCGGGCGCGGAGATGTAGAGGCTCTGGGCGAGACATTCGATCGGCCGCACGAGCTCTTCCGGCAGCACCATCCAGCCGATCCGCCAGCCGGTCATGCAATAATATTTGGAGAAGGAATTGATCACCACGGCCTGGGTACCGATCGTGAGGGCTGAGGCCTCTTCGGCGCCATAGGTCAGGCCATGATAGATCTCGTCGGAGATCAAGGCGATGCCCTGCCCTTCGCAATAGTCATAAACGGCGCGAATCTGGGCGGCGGTGGTCACTGTTCCGGTCGGATTGGCGGGGCTTGCCAGCAGCACGCCCTTCAGGCGGACGCCAGCTGCCGATTGGGCCTGCTCCAGGCTCTCCGGCGTCAGCGTATAACCCGTCTCTGCGCTCACCGGGACCTCTATGACGACGAGGCCCAGCGCCGACAGGATGCTGCGATAGGCGGGATAACCGGGACGGGCAATCGCAACCGCATCACCGACATCGAAGAGCGACAGGAAGGCGAGATTGAAGCCGGCGGACGAGCCGGTGGTGATCATGATACGCCCAGCATCGACATGGATACCGTGACGGTTGCGATAGTCGTCGGCCAGCCCCTGGCGCAATGCACCGAGCCCCAAGGCATCCGTATAGCCGATCCTGCCCTCGATCAGGGCCGCCTGGGCAGCGGTCAGGGCGGCCCTGGGTGCCGGATGGCCGGGCTGGCCGACGGCCATGGAGATGACCGGCTTGCCGGCCTGGCGACGCCGTGTCGCCTCGGCGAGGATATCCATGGCATGAAAAGGCTCGACTGCGCTGCGTTTTGAAATGGAAAGCACGGAATGGACGCTCCTGTCATCGAAATGCGCCTGACATTTGCCGCAAAGCTGCGGCCTTCACAATGGCGAGAGGGACAAAGCGCCGGCGATTTTGCGATTTCGCTTGCCTGAGGCAAGGGTTAGGTTACCCATGCCCACCGCCCGATATCGCCTGGGCCGATTGCCGGCTGGCAGAATTCAAGACGAGGAAAGACATGGCTCTGAATTTCAAGACGATCGCCGCCACGGCACTGGTTCTCCTTCCGGCCATGCTGCCCAACCCGGCCAGCGCGCTCGACGAGACGCAGAAGAAGGAAATCGGCGAATTCGTCCGCGAATACCTGATCGAAAATCCGGAGATCATGCTCGACGTGCAGGATGCGCTGCAGAAGAAGCAGGAAGAGGCACGGCTGAAAAAGGCCTCCTCCGCCGTCGCCGACCACAAGGATGCGTTGTTCTCCTCCGAACATGACATCGCCATCGGCAACCCGAAGGGCGACGTGACACTGGTCGAGTTCTTCGACTACAATTGCGGCTATTGCCGCCGTGCGCATGACGACATGAGCGCGCTCCTGGAGAAGGACAAGAACATCCGTTTCGTGCTGAAGGAATTCCCGATCCTCGGTCCGGAATCGGTCGCGGCCCACAAGGTATCCGACGCGGTGCGCAAGCTTTCGCCGGAGACCTATCCGGACTTCTTCCATGCGATGATGACGTCGGAAGGCCGCGCCTCGGAAGAGAGCGCCATTGCGATCGCGGTCGGCCTTGGCCTGACCGAAGAGGCCCTGCGGGCGAAGATGAAGGACAGCCCGAACGAGGCTTCGGTGCAGGAGGCCTATCAGCTGGCCACCAGTCTCGGCATCACCGGAACGCCATCCTATATCCTCGGAAACGAGGCGGTGTTCGGTGCTGTCGGCTCAGAGGCGCTGGAAGCCAAGGTTGCCAATATGCGCTCCTGCGGCAAGGCGACCTGCTGACGCTCGATCGGCTCGGCCCGGCGACAGCCGTTCCCGCCTTAACCCTAGTGGCATTTTCCGGGGAAGGTCCTTCGCTATTGTGGCAAAGGGCTTTCCCTGCAAGGCCGCGCGGTCTATAGGAGGCGGTTGAAAACCGACGGAACTGTAGATGACAAAGACCATTTTTGTTCTGAATGGCCCCAACCTGAATGCCCTCGGCAAGCGGGAACCGGGGATCTATGGCGGCAAGACGCTCGCCGATATCGAGGCGGACTGCAAGGCAGCCGGCCTGGAACTCGGGCTAGAGGTTGATTTCCGCCAGTCGAACCATGAAGGCGTGCTGATCGACTGGCTGCACGAGGCCGGCGAAAAGGCCGCCGGCGTGGCCTTCAATGCGGGCGCCTATACGCATACGTCCGTGGGCCTGCATGACGCGATCCGCGCCATCTCCGTGCCGGTGATCGAAGTGCATATCTCGAACGTGCATGCACGCGAGGAATTCCGCCACAAATCGATGATAGCGCCCGCCGTCAAAGGGGTTATCTGCGGTTTTGGCCCCTTAAGTTACATCCTGGCGCTGCAGGCGCTGAAAAACATCACGCAATAACAAGAATACAGGACATCATCCATGGCTGAGAAGAAATCGGGTATCGATCAGGCGCTGATCCGTGATCTGGCGAACATCCTCAACGAAACGGATCTGACCGAGATTGAAGTCGAGCAGGACGCGCTGCGCATCCGCGTTTCGCGCAACGGCACGCAGGTGATGATGCCGCAGATGCAGGCCTATGCACAGCCGGTTGCTGCTGCACCGGCCGCCGCTGCCGCAGCCCCGGTTGCCGCGGCCCGCGACCTGTCCAAGGCCCTGACCGCGCCGATGGTCGGCACCGTCTATCTTTCGCCGGCTCCGGGCGCCCGCGCCTTCGTTGAAGTCGGCGCGACCGTCAAGGAAGGCCAGACCCTCCTGATCATCGAAGCGATGAAGACGATGAACCAGATCCCGGCCCCGCGTTCGGGCAAGGTTGTCGAAATCCTGATCGAAGACGGCAGCCCGGTAGAGTACGGCGAGCCCCTCGTCGTCATCGAGTAAGCTGATGACCGCTATTTCAAAGATCCTCATCGCCAATCGCGGCGAAATCGCCCTGCGCGTGCTGCGCGCCTGCAAGGAACTCGGCATCGCCACCGTTGCCGTGCATTCCACCGCTGACGCCAATGCCATGCATGTGCGCCTGGCCGACGAAAGCGTGTGCATCGGCCCGCCGCCGTCGCGCGACAGCTATCTCAACATCCACCAGATCGTTGCTGCCTGCGAGATCACCGGCGCCGACGCAGTCCACCCGGGCTATGGCTTCCTGTCGGAAAACGCCAAGTTCGCCGATATCCTCGACGCGCATGGCATCACCTTCATCGGACCGACGGCGGAGCATATCCGCCTGATGGGTGACAAGATCACGGCGAAGAAGACCGCGGTCGAGCTTGGCATTCCCGTGGTTCCGGGCTCTGACGGCGAAGTCCTGCCGGAGAACGCGCTGGAAATCGCCCGCCAGATCGGCTTCCCGGTTCTGATCAAGGCAACCGCCGGCGGCGGTGGCCGCGGCATGAAGGTGGCAAAGACCGAAGACGAGCTGGAAGAGGCCGTTTCGACCGCCCGCTCCGAGGCGCTCGCCGCCTTCGGCAACGACGCCGTCTACATGGAAAAATATCTCGGCAAGCCGCGCCATATCGAAGTGCAGGTGGTCGGTGACGGCGCCGGCAACGCGATCCATCTCGGCGAACGCGATTGCTCTTTGCAGCGCCGCCACCAGAAGGTCTGGGAAGAAGCCAACTCCCCTGCCCTCAATGTCGAGCAGCGGATGAATATCGGCCAGATCTGCGCCGATGCGATGAAGAAGATGAAGTACCGGGGCGCCGGCACGATCGAATTCCTCTACGAAAACGGCGAGTTCTTCTTCATCGAGATGAACACCCGCCTGCAGGTCGAGCATCCGATCACCGAAGCGATCACCGGCATCGACCTCGTGCACGAGCAGATCCGCGTCGCGTCCGGCGCCGGCCTCTCGGTCACGCAAGACCAGGTGGTTTTCTCGGGCCATGCTATCGAATGCCGCATCAATGCCGAGGACCCGCGCACCTTCGTGCCGTCGCCCGGCACGATCACGCATTTCCATGCACCGGGTGGTCTGGGCGTTCGCGTCGACAGTGGCGTCTATGCCGGCTACAAGATCCCGCCTTACTATGACAGCCTGATCGGCAAGCTGATCGTGCACGGACGCACGCGCGTCGAATGCATGATGCGCCTGCGCCGCGTGCTCGACGAATTCGTCGTCGACGGCATCAAGACGACATTGCCGCTGTTCCAGGACCTCGTGTCCAACCAGGACATCGCCAATGGCGACTACGACATCCACTGGCTGGAAAACTATCTGGCCGAAACATCGGCCTGATCGACTATGGCTGGGCGGCGCAGCAGGGACCAAGGGATAACACCGGAGCTCCTGCTGCGCGCCTACTCCATCGGGCTCTTCCCGATGTCGGATTCGGCCGACGATCCCGAATTGTTCTGGGTCGAGCCCGAGATCCGGGGGATTATTCCCCTCGATGATTTCCACGTTTCCAAAAGCCTCGCAAAGGCGATCCGCCGAAAGCCGTTCGACATCCGCTTCGACACGGTGTTCGACACGGTGGTGGAAAAATGTGCCGAAGAGGCGGACGACCGCCCGAGCACCTGGATCAACCAGCAAATTCGCGAACTCTACGGCGCCCTTCACCGGCTCGGCCATGCCCACAGCGTCGAAGCGTGGGAGGGCGACGAACTGGTCGGCGGGCTTTACGGCGTCTCGCTGGGCTCGGCCTTTTTCGGCGAGAGCATGTTTTCCCGCCGCACCAATGCATCGAAGATCTGCCTCGTCGCGCTGGTCGAGCGGCTGAGGGAACGCGGGTTTACGCTGCTCGATACGCAGTTCACCACGGAGCATCTGAAGACGTTCGGGGCGGTGGATATTCCGAAGGCGGCGTATGGGGTGTTGCTGGAGAAGGCGATGGAGGATGGGACGGTTAAGTTTTAAGTGGGGGGAAGGACAGTGCCTAGGTTATCGGAATGGCGGACGCCGATACTGAAAATCACGCAATGAACAGTTAGATGGAACTCGGCGATCAACACAGACGCGCCAGCACCAGCGATCATGCTCAGCCAAGGAAATTTGAGCAGAAACTCGTGACGGTTTGAAGGTCATCGCGACTGTTCCTTTGCGGTCTCAACGAGAAAAGTTGCCATAGCGCCAGCAAGATTTACCGCCAAGGCAGCATGACGGCTAGTCGCACGCACCGGCCTCGGCCCTCGGCCATGTGCGTCGCTGAGTTTGTTTCGGATCGCTCCTAGGCCTTCCACTATCGTTTGACAACCGCCAAGGATACGCTTGAAGATATCTTCGGTGTGTTGATCAGGAGCGAGATTGAGGCACTCGGCTGCCGTCCTATAGAGGCGAGGCAGTTCATCTTTTTCGCCATAGGTTGCACCAGCTCCTTCAATAATATGTTTGCATACTGTCTCAAGGAGCGTGCGTGCCAACGTGATAGCACCTTCCGGGTCACTCTCTCTGCGCTTTATCGCGCGTTGCCAAACGGCGTGAACACCCGCCTCATCGAACGACGAGAGCGCCTCGGACACTATGCTGTCTGCGGGTTGGTTCTGAGTTGCACGCTGAACCGCTTTGGCCAGTTCTGTTGTAGGGTATTCATCAAGTACCTTTTGGCCAACTTCGATGATCTGCTCGGGCGAGAGCTTCAACAGCCTGATCGAGACGAAACGTTGTTTGCTTAAAAAGGCTTGGTCACGTGTACCCGGTTCTAGGCCTATTGCTTCGCATACATCAGCAAGGAAGTTCGCGCTGATAGGGTATAGCGCGTCAATGATGGCTGTCTTGAGCGAGGCGATGCTAGATTTTTCCATACTTCCCCCTCACCCCCGCCTTGCCGCATCGATCTTCGCCACGTCAATCTTCCCCATCTCCATCATCGCCTCGAACGCCCGCTTGGCCTCCGCGCCACCTGCCGCCATGGCTTCCGTCAGGGTGCGGGGCGTGATCTGCCAGTTGATGCCCCATTTGTCCTTGCACCAGCCGCAGGCGCTTGTCCGTCCGCCATTGTCAACGATGGCGTTCCAGTAGCGGTCGGTTTCTTCCTGGTCGTCGGTGGCGATCTGGAAGGAGAAGGCTTCCGAGTGCTGGAAGGCGGGGCCGCCGTTCAGGCCCATGCAGGGGATGCCGGCGACGGTGAAGTCGACGGTCAGCACGTCGCCCGCCTTGCCGGAGGGGTAGTCGCTTGGCGCGTGGTGGACGGCCAATACTTCCGAGTCGGGGAAGACCTCGGCATAGAAGCGGGCGGCGGCTTCGGCGTCCTTGTCGTACCAGATGCAGATTGTGTTCTTGGGGATTTTCATGGTGTTTCCTCCCGGGATACAGACATGCCTGCATTGCATGCCGGTCGGGCGGATGCGTCAAGGGGGAAATGGCAGGGGAATGGGCGTCGTGTTGGGGGTACCCCCCTCTGCCCTGCCGGGCATCTCCCCCACAAGGAGGGAGATCGGACTGCAGAACGCCTCAGTTGGTCGTCAAATCCGCCGTCTCGCCGAAGGCGATGATCAGCTTGGGGCTGGTCATGTCGCCGCTTTCCTCGTCGACCTGGATCGAATAGGCGGCGACGCCGAGGTGGCGGGCGGACATGGCGGTGGCGATCTTTTCGGCGGAGGCGGCGCTCGAGGCCTGGCGCATCTCGCCGGGCACGACATTGCCGCGGTTCTTCTTGAAGGGAAGGACGATGAATTTTTCGGAGAGGGACATGGTGGGAGAACTCCTGTTCGTTCTCTTCCTGTTCTCTATTGCCGGTTATGTCAATCGTTAAGCGTTGGAGCAGGCACTGCCCCTCGCCTGCACTTGCCGGTCGGCTGGCATCTGCCCGAGAGCAGCGGCGGCGGATGAAACTGCGCCATCGGCCTTCTAGCCTGCCGGTCATTCCTCCCCGACACGATGTGCGGGCGGAGAGTGCTGCGGCCTAGTAGAGCCCGGCGCCTGCGGGTGGTGTCAGGACGGGAGGCTGCGGCGCCTGCCCCTGCGACCCGGGATCGTACAACCCGGGATCGCCGTCCTGCGGGACATCGGCTGGTGGCAGGGTTTCGCCGAAGGTCTCTTCGGGGATCTCCTGCGGCGCTTCGAGCGGCGGGACAGCGGTGGGTGCGGGCTCTGCTGGTGCGACCGGTGCTGCTACGCTCGGATCGCCGGCGGGCTGCGTGGTGGTTGGAACGGTCGCCGGCGTTTCGGCAGCCTTGACCGGTTCGGGTGCCGCCTGGACGGCCTTGACGCCGAGGGGGGCCGGAACCTCCGAACTCGCCTTGCAGCCGGTCAGCCAGACGTCATAGATCGCGTGCTCGACGGCGTTCAGCGCCGGGCTGTCGGCAAACATCCAGCCGGAAAAGATGCGGCGAATCTTGCGGTCGAGGGTGATTTCGTCGACTTCGATGAAGGCGTCGATCTTCTGGGCTTCGGTCTCGTCGCGCGAATAGCAGACCTTCGGCGTCACCTGAAGGGCGCCGAACTGCACCGTCTCGTTGACATAGACGTCGAAGCTAGTGATGCGGCCGGTAATCTTGTCGATGCCGGCAAATTCGGCGACGGGATTTTCGAGGCGCGCGGCATGGGCGGGTGTCGAGACGCAGACGGCGGTCAGGATTGCAGCGCCCAGGGCCGAAAGCGCCATAGCAGGCAAACCGCTGTTTCGTTCCGGACGCTTCATCTGCCGCTCTTTCACAGTCAATTCATCTCAGGCCCAGATACGACAAGGGCCTCACGAAAGAGGCCCTAACGGCGAATTATGGCCAAATCGGGTAATCGTCGCCGGCTGATCAGTTGCCGGGCGTCCAGGCGTCGTAATCGCCGGTGACGCGCGGACGTTCGCCGGCAACGGCGATCGAACCCGGCGGACGATAGGCAGCAGAGGTGCCGGTCAGGTTCTCGCGATGCGGGAGCTGCCAATCGGCGGCCTTGTAATTGTCCTTCGGCGGCGCGACGTCGGTGCGGTAATGCATCCAGCCGTGCCAGCCCGGCGGGATCTTCGACGCGTCGGCATAACCCTTGTAAATCACCCAGCGGCGCGGGAGGCCGAACGATGTCGTTCCGCCTTCATAATAGACATTGCCTGCTTCGTCTTCGCCGACGCGCTTGCCGTTGCGCCAGGTGAAGAAGCGGGTACCCATGGTCTGACCATTCCACCAGGTGAAAATTTGCAACAGAAACTGCTTCATGTCGTGTCCTTGGATTCAAGCCGAAGCCCTTCAGACGGATGCACGGACGATAATCGGCACCGTATAATATCTTCTTGCTTATGCCGCCTTGCCTTCTGCTTGTCCAGTGATTCGCGGTCGCACCCCCGTCATTTCAGCTTCAACTTGAAGCCCAGGTGACTGGGCGCAAAACCGAGGCGCTGATAGAAGCGGTGCGCATCGGTGCGCGCGGCATTGGAGGTGAGCTGGACAAGCCTTACCCCCTCGGCACGGGCGCGCTCGACGGCAAAACCGATCATGATGGCGCCGATCCCCTGCCCGCGGCAGTCGGCCCGTGTCTGGACCGCCTCGACGATCATCGAGGATGAACCGCGCGCGGTCATCGTGGTGGTGAGCATCGTCTGGAACGTGCCGACGATTTCGCCGTGTTTCTCGGCCACATAAAGGGTTTCATTCGGCGAGGCCGCGATGCGGGCAAAGGCAGACAGATAGTCCGGCAGCGCCTGCGGGTCTGCGGTGTCGCCATGACCGCCCAGCGCGTCATCGGCAAACAGCGCGGCGATCTGTGATACGTCATCTTCGCGCGCCGGCCGGATCCTGAGTTCTGAACCTTGCATCTGTGAGACTTCCCTGCGTTATTCACGGCCTATCGACCTACAGGGTCCATGAAGGGGGAATCATGACAGGACGCCGATTTTACACGGTATTTTTTGCCGGCCTGCTGCTTGCCGGCGGCAGCCTGGCGCAAGACAGCGGACGCAAGGCGATCGCCTATTCGCAGGCGCCCGAGATGAGCTCCGGCGTCTGCGTCGGAAAGGACATGGCCAGTGCGATTGCCTGCGCCAAGCAGACATGCATCGATGGCGGCGGAGAAGCCGAATACTGCCTCGATGTCGCGGCCTGCTTTCCGGCGCGATGGAGCGTGGACGTGTTCATGCAGGTAGCGGACGGACCGCATTGGCACGAATTCTATTGTGGCTGGGAAAGCAAGGAACTGGCGCTGAAGGCCGCCGAAATCGCCTGCGACAAGGCCGTGCGGCCTGACCTGATCGAATGCGCGCCGGTGCAGATCCATGACGAGGAAGGCAAGGTCTACGAGGCGCCGTTCAACTGATCTGAGGCGCTTGCCCGTTCACCAAAAAGCCGCTCACAGGAGCGGCTTTTCCATGATGAGCGCTTCGATGCCACTGTTGGGCCCGCCGCAGTTCTTCGTCCTGTCGACCTCGACGAAGCCATGCGCCTCGTAGAAGGCGACGGCGCCTGCGTTCTTCGGCTCGACTTCGAGCCGCATGATCTCGGCATCGGGAAAGCAGCTCTCGATCTCGGCGAACAGATCGCGGCCGATGCCCTGGCGCTGGCAATCGGGATGCACGTAGAGCTGGTAGAGCATGGCCGTCTTGGCGAGCTTGTCCGACATGGCGGCAAAGGCCATGCCGCCGATGCGCTTGCCATTGTCGGCGACGAGAAACTCGCCGCCCTGCTGGTTCACCCGCGCCTTGAGCGCCACCGGCGAATGCCAGCTGTCGATCAGTTCCTTGACCTTGGCCGGCCCGTAGAGCGCGTCATAGGTCGCGTGAAACGTCGTTGCGAGCAGCGACCGAAGCTGCTGGATATCGCCTTCACCTGCGGTGCGGACGAAATACAAGGGCCTACTCCTCGACGATGCCGAGCTTGGCCTTGACCAGCGCCTGGACGGCCTGCGGGTTGGCCTTGCCACCGGTGGACTTCATCACCTGCCCGACAAACCAGCCGGCAAGCGTCGGCTTGGCGAGCACCTTGGCGACCTGGTCCGGATTGGCGGCGATGATCTCGTCGACGGCACGCTCGATGGCGCCGGTGTCGGTGACCTGCTTCATGCCGCGGGTCTCGACGATTTCGGCCGGATCGCCGCCTTCGTTGAAGATGATCTCGAACAGGTCCTTGGCGATCTTGCCGGAAATGGTCTCGGCCTTGATCAGGTCGATGATGCCACCGAGCTGGGCGGGGGAAACCGGAGTCTCTTCAATGCCTTTGCCGGCTTTGTTCAAGGCGCCCAGCAGGTCGTTGATGACCCAGTTGGCGGCGATCTTGCCATCGCGGCCTTCGGCCACGGCTTCGAAATAATCGGCGATCGCCTTTTCAGACACCAGAACCGAGGCATCATAGATCGACAGGCCAAGCTCGGCGACGAAGCGGGCCTTCTTGTCGTCGGGCAGTTCCGGCAGATCCTTCTTCAGGTTCTCGATGAAGGCATCGTCGAATTCGAGCGGCAGCAGGTCCGGATCGGGGAAATAGCGATAGTCATGCGCGTCTTCCTTCGAGCGCATCGAGCGCGTCTCGCCCTTGCCCGGATCAAACAGACGGGTTTCCTGATCGATCGTGCCGCCGTCCTCGATGATGGCGATCTGGCGACGGGCTTCGTATTCGATCGCCTGGCCGATGAAACGGATCGAGTTGACGTTCTTGATCTCGCAACGCGTGCCGAATTCGCCACCCGGCTTGCGCACGGAGACATTGACGTCGGCGCGCATGGAGCCTTCGTCCATGTTGCCGTCGCAGGTGCCGAGATAGCGCACGATCGAGCGCAGCTTGGTCATATAGGCCTTGGCTTCGTCCGATGAGCGCATGTCGGGCTTCGAGACGATTTCCATCAGGGCGACGCCGGAACGGTTCAGGTCGACATAGGACATGGTCGGATGCTGGTCATGCATCGACTTTCCGGCATCCTGCTCCAGGTGCAGGCGCTCGATGCCGATCTCGATATCCTCGAACTGGCCCTGGCGGTCGGGACCGAGCGAGATAATGATCTTGCCCTCGCCGACGATCGGGTCCTTGAACTGCGAGATCTGGTAGCCCTGCGGCAAGTCGGGATAGAAATAGTTCTTGCGGTCGAAGATCGAGCGCTTGTTGATCTGGGCCTTCAGGCCGAGACCCGTGCGCACGGCCTGGGCCACGCATTCCTCGTTGATGACGGGCAGCATGCCGGGCATGGCGGCATCGACCAGCGAGACGTTGGAGTTCGGCGCATTGCCGAACACCGTCGACGCACCCGAAAACAGCTTGGAATTGCTCGTCACCTGGGCATGGACTTCCATGCCGATGACGATTTCCCAGTCGCCAGTGGCGCCGGGGATGAAGCGTTTGGGATCGGGTGTGCGCGTGTCTACCAGGGTCATCGGATGCTCGTGTCATGCGTGGGTTTATAGGCTCGTGAGGTAGAACAAATGGGCCGGCGGTGCAAGGCTTGTGACGTCCGGCCTGTCGCAGGACTGTGGCAAGGCCTATGGAGGAAATCGCTTAACCCGGGTGGAATAAGCTGCCGGCCATGGCAAGCGAAACAATCCTCACCGTGGCCGCGCTTGCGGCGCTCTACAATATCGTTGTGTTCTCGATCTACGCCTTCGACAAGTTTGCCGCACGCGAGGGCGGTTGGCGGGTCAGGGAAAGCACGCTGATCTTCCTTGCCGTGGCTGGCGGCGGGACCGGCGCCTTTCTCTGCCAGCGCCTGTTGCGGCACAAGACGCGCAAGCCGCCATTTCGCCTGTTGTTGCCGACCCTGTTCGGACTGCAATTGGCGGCCGGATTGTTTCTGCTGCTGGCGCCGGGGCAGGCATGCGCCGCCGCAGGATATCTGATCGATCTCCTGAAGCGCGGCTAGAATTCCTGCCCGTAACCCAGTGGCTCGACCGCCACCAACTGCTTCGACAGGCCGACGGACTGGACGTCGCGATCGAGCTTCGGGTTGTAGGCAATGGTCAGCCAGTGCACCGCATAGCCATGTTTCTCGAAGAAGCCGATCGCTTCGCTGTTCATGGCATGGGTCTGCAGGCTGGCCTTGTCGAAGCCCTGGCGGACGATCTCGGCCTCGATCGCCTCCAGCAACGCGGATCCCAGCCCCAGGCGCTGCTGGTCCGGATCGATCCAGAAGTCTGTGATGTTCTCGTCGAGATCCTCGCGAGCTGCCCATCCGGCAGCAAAGCCACCCCGGTCGGCCACCATGATCGTCACCCATCCCTGATGGGTAAAATGACGGAAGGAGGCGCGGGCATTGTCCACCATCGACCGTGTATCACCAACCGGGATCATCGCCTTTTCCCAGGCGCGGACACCGATCTCGGCCAGCAGATCCGCTTCTTCGAGCCTTGCGCTCCGGATGGTGATCATCGACGCTCCACTTGTTGACGGCAGTAGACCATCCCGTGTGAGGTTTTTCCAGTGGTGCGCCGCGGCACAAATTTAATTCCGGATAAATCTCAGATAGTTCAACTACATAGAGAATTCCGCTCAGAGCTTGATTCACACTTTTGGCACCGGACCGCACACATCTGGATGAACGCTGATTCGCCTGCGCTGTCGGGAGAATGCACCTAAAGCGGTCGCTCCAGCCGAACCTTCTCGACATCCATCTGCATCGCCTGCGATCGCTCCATGCCGCGCCAGACAAGACGGAAGCCGCAGCGTTCGTAAAGGCGGATGGCGCCGCTGTTGCCAGCATGGGTGGCGATGCGCGCCATCTCGATGCCCTCACGCTTCATCAAGGCGAAGGCGTGTTCGAGCAGGGCCCGTCCCACGCCCTGCCCTTGACGGTCAGGCGCAACCCACAAATCGGAAATGTAATCGGGATCGCCGTCGCGAGCCGTCCAGCCGACGATTTTGCCGCCTGTTTCAGCGACAACTATTGCCGCGACATTGTCTGCCGGGAAGTCATGGAAGGCTTGGCGAACCCGTTCCGAGATCGCGACGCCGAAGCTGTTCAGAACCGGATTGGCGGACCAGGCGGCAAAACCGGTTTCGCCGACGCTTTGGGCGTCGGCGACGGTCATCGGTCGAATGTGAAACTGGATTACCACCACTTCGCTGGCGTAAACGTGCCGGCGGCCTGCTCGATGACATGGGCGGTCCTGAACAGGGTTTCTTCGTCGAACGGCTTGCCGATGACCTGGAGGCCGAGCGGCAGGCCCTTGGAGTCGAGGCCGGCGGGAACCGAGATGCCCGGCAGGCCGGCCATGTTCAAGGTGATGGTGAAGACGTCCTGCAGGTACATCTTGACAGGATCGGCTGCCAGTTCCTTGTCGCCGATGGCGAAGGCCGACGACGGGGTGATCGGGGCGAGAATGGCATCGACGCCGGCGTTGAAGACGGTTTCGAAGTCACGCTTGATCAGCGTCCGGACCTTCTGGGCCTTGAGGTAATAGGCATCATAATAGCCGGCCGACAGGACATAGGTGCCGACCATGATGCGACGCTTGACTTCCTTGCCGAAGCCTTCGGCGCGGGTTTTTTCGTACATGTCGGCAATGTCCTTGCCGTCGACGCGCAGGCCGTAACGCACGCCATCGTAACGAGCGAGGTTGGACGAGGCTTCGGCAGGCGCGACGATGTAATAGGCCGGCAGGGCATATTTGGTGTGCGGCAGCGAGATATCGACGATCTCGGCGCCGGCATCCTTCAGCCAGGCGATGCCCTGGGCCCAGAGCTTTTCGATCTCGTCCGACATGCCGTCGACGCGGTATTCCTTCGGAATGCCGATCTTCATACCCTTCAGGGATTGGCCGAGGGCTGCTTCGTAGTCCGGCACCGGCAGATCGACCGAGGTCGTATCCTTGGCATCGACGCTGGCCATCGACTTCAGCAGGATTGCGGCATCACGCACGTCGCGGGCGATCGGACCGGCCTGATCCAGCGACGACGCATAGGCGACGACGCCCCAGCGCGACACGCGGCCATAGGTCGGCTTGATGCCGACGGTGCCGGTGAAGGCGGCAGGCTGGCGGATCGAACCGCCGGTATCGGTCGCGGTGGCCCCGGCACACAGATGGGCGGCAACGGCTGCGGCCGAGCCACCGGACGAGCCGCCTGGCACCAGCTTTTCATCCGAGCCCTTGGCCTTCCATGGATTGACGACCGGGCCGTAATAGGAGCTCTCGTTCGACGAGCCCATGGCGAATTCATCCATGTTGAGCTTGCCGAGCATGACAGCGCCAGCGTCCCACAGGTTCTGGGTGACGGTCGATTCGTATTCCGGCTTGAAACCGTCGAGGATGTGGCTGCAGGCCTGGGTGTGCACGCCCTTGGTGGCGAACAGATCCTTGACGCCGAGCGGGATGCCTTCCAGCACGCCGGCCTTGCCGTCGGCGATGCGGGCATCCGAGGCCTTGGCCATGTCGAGCGCGATCTCGGGCGTCACGGCGACATAGGCATTGATTTCAGGGTTGGCGGCCTCGATTGCCTGGATATAGGCCTGGGTCAGTTCGACGGCCTTGATCTCCTTCGCGGCCAGTTTGGCGCGGGCTTCGGCGATGGTGAGGCTGGTCAGTTCGGTCATGGTCGGTTCACTTCAGACTGTCAGCGCCTTTGACAGGCGCAATAGGGAGAGGATGCGGCAGCGGACAAGCGGCAGGCGAGGCCCGCGCTTATTCGACGACCTTCGGCACCATGAAGAAATTGCGGTCGGTCTGTGGCGCATTGGCGACGATGGCGTCTGCCTTGTTGCCGTCGGTGACGACGTCATGACGCTTTTTCATCGCCATCGGCGTCACCGATGTCATCGGCTCGATACCGGTGACATCGACTTCGGACAATTGCTCGACGAAACCGAGAATGCCGTTCAGTTCGCCGGTCATGCGCTCTGCCTCCTCCTCGCTGACAGCGATGCGGGCAAGGCGCGCGACGCGCTTGACGGTTGCGAGATCAACGGACATCGGCATTCTCCAGATAAGCTGTTTTCTTCGCTATAATGGCCGTCAAGCGCGGGTGCAACGGGGATTTGTCAGAGCTGCAGGGCAAGACCGGCCGAAGGGGTGACAACCTTGGTGCGCGTGCCCTCCATTCCCGCGACGAATTTCTCCGGCGTCTGGTCGATAATCGGGAAGCTGCCATAGTGACAGGGAATGGCCGTCTTGAAGTCGAAGAAGCGCTGGCAGGCCAGTGCTGCAACCGCGCCGCCCATGGTGAAACGATCGCCGATCGGAACCAGACCGATGTCGGGCTGATGCAGTTCCTGGATCAGCTTCATGTCGGAGAAGATGTCGGTGTCGCCCATATGCAGCAGCGAGGCATCGCCGTCGAAATGCAGCATCAGACCGTTGGCACTGCCGAGCGAATGTGAAACGCCGTCCTCGGTCAGTTGTGCCGACGAGTGCAGGGCGTTGGTGAAGGTAGCGGAAAAGCCCTCGAAATGCACGGTGCCGCCGGTGTTGCCCATCTCCAGCTTCTCGACGCCCTTGGAGCCCAGCCAGGCGGCCAGATCGGCATTGGCGAGCACTGTCGCGCCGGTGTCCTTGGCCAGACGAATCGTATCGCCGACATGGTCGCCGTGACCGTGTGTGAGGAGAATATGGGTAATGCCGGACGCCGTGTCCTTGGCATCGAGGCCGGCGAAGCCCGGATTGCCGGTCAGAAACGGATCGATCAAGATGCTCGCCTTGGAGGTGTCGAGCCGGAAGGCGGAATGGCCGAGCCAGGTGATCTTCATGAATAACTCCTAGAATAACGTCGCAAGGGTAACGGGTTCCCTCGCCATCAGATATGGCATATGCGCGTGACGGATAGTAGGCACGAGCGAGAAAGACCGGAAAACAGAAATGACGACGCTGACCCTTGAGGAACTCGCCGAAAAGCTTCTGCCGAACCAGGCGATTGCCGGTCTCGATCTCGGCACCAAGACGATCGGGCTCTCTGCATCGGACCTTGGCCGGCGCTTTGCCACGCCCCGCCCTGTCATTCACCGGACCAAATTCACCCAGGATGCGGTGGTGTTGCTGGCATTTGCCGAGAAAGAAAAGATTGCAGCCTTCGTCATCGGCCTGCCGACAAACATGGACGGATCGGCGGGGCCGCGCGTCCAGGCAACACGCGCCTTTGTCCGCACGATGTCGGAAAAGACCGACATACCTTTCATCTACTGGGATGAACGGCTGTCGACCGTTGCCGCCCAACGGGCGCTTCTGGAAATGGATGTGTCACGCGCCAAGCGCAAGGAGCGGATCGATTCGGCGGCGGCCAGCTTCATTCTTCAGGGTGCACTGGACAGGCTGTCCATGCTGGCACGCGCCTCGGATGAGACCGGCTCAGACTTTTCCTGACGCGCCTTCCACCATGCGATGATCTTCTTGCGGCGGCGAAAGCCGATGATGGCAAAGAGGACGGCGCTGTCGACCACGATCGCGCGCATGACCAGCGGCGGAATGGTTTCCGGCGGAATGCCCAGAACATTGCCATAGATCTGGAAGACCAATTCATGGGCCTGGCGGGTCAGCATGAAGATGCCGAAGCTCATGTCGTAATAGGACAGACTGTACCAGGTGCCGAGAAGCACAATGGGCGTCGCCCATAAAAGCAGGAAAGTCTTCATGCCGTTTCTGCCTTTCGCACAGACGGCGAATAATTCGCCGCCGGCCAGTTTTCCACCAGCCATTTCAATGCCGCCATCACCGTCAGCGCGACCGCAGGAACGGCAATATCGAGCGCCAATCCCGCAAAGAAGACCATCATCATGATGGTCAAGATCAGTCGTACCGACGCGTCACCCGTCACTGCCCTGCCCTTTAACGTCTGTCCCATGGCAAAGTTGCAGCGTTCGGTCCTACGACGCAACGTAAACCCTTTGTTAAGGTTAACGGCGATTGGGGATAAGTCAGAGCAAGGCGTTGGCGCACGAGCGCCCATCCCCTGTTTCAGCAGTTGCCAGCCTGCGGCCCGCCCTTTAACGGTTGCGCTGCCAATTCGCGCGTCCGGACATTTTTCATGCTGATCATCTTCGAAAGCATCCTGCCGATCTTCCTGCTGGTCCTGATCGGTGTCGTGCTCAAGCGGACGCCGCTGATCAACGACAGCTTCTGGGGCGGGCTGGAGCAGTTCGGCTACTATGTGCTGTTTCCAGCACTTCTGTTCGAGACATTGGCGACAACCAATTTTTCCGCGATGAACAGCGGCAGCGTGAGCCTTGTCTCGCTGCTCGCGGTCGGCATCATGTCGGGCGTTTGTCTGGCACTCTGGCCGCTTCTTCGCAACAGAGGCATGGGCGCCCCTGCCTATACCTCGATCTTCCAGACGGCGACCCGCTGGAACGGCTTCATGGCACTGGCGATTGGCGAGAAGCTGGCTGGTCCGGAAGGACTTGCGGTCATCGCCGTGATCATGGCGGCGATCATCGTTCCGCTTAATCTGATCAATGTCGGCATCATGGTTTGGTTTTCCGGCCGGGGTCGCAGCTTCAAGGCGTTTGCCCTCCGAATCATCACCAATCCGATCATCATCGGCTCGGCGCTCGGCGTTGTCGTCAATGTGCTTGGCATCGGGATCTACGATCCGTTGATGACCACGGTCGAGCTTGTCGCCGCCTCATCGCTCAGCCTGGGCCTGATCAATGTCGGCGCGGGGCTGCGCGTCCAGGATGCGCTGAAGCCGCAGCCGGCCATTATCCTTTCGGTCTTCCTGAAGTTGATCCTGTTTCCGGTGGTTTCCGTCGGACTGGCGCTCGCCTTTGGCCTGAGCGGCGAAACCGTTGTGATGATGGCTCTCGGTGCCGCCGTGCCGACGGCGATGAACGGCTATGTGCTGGCCAAACAGATGGGCGGCGATGCCGAGCTTTATGCGGCAGCGGCCACCGTACAGACGGTCGCCGCCTTCTTCACCATTCCAGCCGTACTTTATCTCGTCGCTCAGGTGGCGGCGGGATAAAGCAGGTCCAGCACGTAGCGGGCGTCGAAACGGGCGTCGAGCACACCATAGGTATGGCGCCAGCCGCCGGCCAGGCGGGTTTCCAGAAACGCATCGGCGATCTTGCCGGCGCCGAGGCGATAAAGCTCGGCCGCGCCGGCGGCAAGCGCCAGCTGCTCGATCAGAAGGCGACCGGCGCCCTCGTCGCGTTCCGCCAGAGCCGTTGCTGCACGCAGGACTTCGACGGTCTTCTTGCCGGATGCGCCGAGATCACGCTCAAGCCCGGCAAACAGGGTCTCGAAGAGATCCTTGCCGCGGTTGAGCACACGCAGCACGTCGAGCGCCATGACATTGCCGGAGCCTTCCCAGATCGCGTTGACCGGCGCCTCGCGGTAGTGGCGGGCAATCGGACGCTCTTCGACATAACCGCTGCCGCCGATCGATTCCATCGCTTCATAGATCAGGCCGGGGGCGATCTTGCAGATCCAGTATTTGACCACAGGCGTCATAACACGGGCATAGGCCGCATCCACCGGATTTTCGCGAGCACGGTCGAAGCTGTCGGCAAGGCGGAAGGCGAGCGCTGTCGCTGCTGCCACATCCAAAGCCATGTCGGCCAAGACCCGTGTCATCAGCGGCTGGTCGATAAGCTTCTTGCCGAAAACGGTACGACCGCGCACATGATGCACCGCTTCGGCCATCGAGGCGCGCATCATGCCGGCGGAGGCCAGCGCGCAATCGAGACGGGTCAGCGTCACCATGTCGAGAATGGTGCGCACGCCATCGCCAGGCGTGCCGAGAAGGAAGCCGAAGGCCTCGTCGAACTCGACCTCGGATGACGCATTGGAGCGATTGCCGATCTTGTCCTTCAGGCGCTGGAATTCCAGGCCATTGGCAGAACCGTCTTCCAGCAGGCGCGGCACGAGGAAACAGCCCATGCCATCCTTGGTCTGGGCCAGCATGACGAAGGCATCGCTCATCGGCGCGGACATGAACCACTTGTGGCCCGAGAGGCGGTAGATGCCCTCGCCGACCCGCTCGCCGCTCGTCGTGTTGGCGCGCACATCGGTGCCACCCTGCTTTTCTGTCATACCCATGCCGATGGTGACGGCACTTTTCTGCATCGGCGGCTTGTTGGCCGAATCGTATTTGCGCGACAGGATCTTCGGCGTCCATTCCTTCTGCACAGCCGGCGACGCGACAAGCGCTGCCACCGAGGCGCTGGTCATGGTCAGCGGGCAAAGATGGCCGCTTTCGAGCTGGGCGGTGAGGAAGAAGCGGACGGCGCGTGCCTTATGTTCGTGGCCGCGGGCGTCCGTCTGGTTCTCCCAGACGGAGCAATGCAGGCCCGACGACATGGAGCGGCGCATCAGGGCGTGATAGGCCGGATGATATTCGGTGACGTCCAGCCGCTCGCCGCGCACGCCATGGGTGCGCAACTGCGGTGGGCTGGCATTGGCCATGCGCGCCAGTTCCTGCGCCTCGGGCGAGGTTACATACTTGCCGACCACATCATATTCGTCCCGAAGCGAACGGGCGAGCGTAGAGGTCAGATCGACGAGAAGCGGATCGGATCGGTAGGCATTGACACCGGACCAGGGCTTGGGCTGGTTCAGGGCGGCGAGTTTTTCTTCAGTCCGGTTCATTATGGTCATGCCGTTCTACTAGCGCAAAGAATTTCGTTTAACATGGGGAACGCGCCGCAATCCACATAGCATATGCTTGCCCGGCCGCCTGCCAGTCATTATAGACCGCGTGACATCTACGGAGGGCGTCCATGGTCTTCTTTCCCCACCGCCATCTCATCGGCATCAAAGGCCTTACCGAACAGGACATCACGTACCTGCTGGACAAGGCGGACGAAGCCGTGAAAATCAGCCGCCAGCGGGAGAAGAAGACCTCCACCTTGCGCGGTCTTACCCAGATCAATCTGTTTTTTGAAGCCTCGACCCGCACGCAAGCCTCATTCGAGCTCGCCGGAAAGCGGCTTGGCGCCGATGTGATGAACATGTCGGTCGGCAATTCGTCGGTGAAAAAGGGCGAGACGCTGATCGACACGGCCATGACGCTGAACGCCATGCGGCCGGACGTGCTGGTGGTGCGCCATTCCTCGGCCGGGGCTGCTGCCCTGCTCGCCCAGAAGGTCGCCTGCTCGGTGGTCAATGCCGGCGACGGCCAGCATGAGCATCCGACCCAGGCCCTGCTCGACGCGCTGACCATCCGCCGGGCCAAGGGCAAGCTGTCGCGTATCATCGTGGCGATCTGCGGCGATGTGCTGCATTCGCGCGTCGCGCGTTCCAACATTCTTCTTCTGAACGCCATGGGTGCCCGCGTCCGGGTCGTGGCTCCGGCGACATTGCTGCCGGCCGGCATTGCAGACATGAGCGTGGAAGTGTTCCACGACATGAAGGAAGGGCTGAAGGACGCCGACGTCGTGATGATGCTACGCCTGCAGCGCGAGCGCATGGCCGGCGCCTTCGTGCCCTCGGTGCGGGAATATTTCCACTTCTACGGCCTCGACGCTGAAAAGCTGAAATATGCCAAGGACGACGCATTGGTGATGCATCCCGGCCCGATGAACCGCGGCGTCGAAATCGCGTCCGAAGTGGCCGATGGGCCGCAGAGCGTGATCGAACAGCAGGTGGAAATGGGCGTTGCCGTGCGCATGGCGGTGATGGAAACATTGCTCACGTCGCAAAACAACGGCCCGCGCAGCGAGGGAATGGGCGCATGATGAAACCGCTCGTCCTCAAGAATGTCCGCATCCTCGATCCTTCGCGCAAGCTTGACGAGACCGGCACGATCATCGTCGGCGCGGACGGCAAGATCCTGGCAGCCGGTGCCGACGCGCTGAACCAGGGTGCGCCTGATGGCGCCGAGATCCGTGACTGCGGCGGTCTCACCGCCATTCCGGGTCTCGTCGATGCACGGGTCTTTGTCGGCGAACCCGGCCATGAACATCGTGAGACGATCGCGTCCGCAAGTCGCGCCGCGGCCGCCGGTGGCATTACCTCCTTTATCATGATGCCGGAAACCGATCCTGTCATCGACGACATCGCCCTGGTCGAATTCGTCAAGAAGACGGCGCGCGATACGGCGATCGTCAATGTCTATCCGGCAGCGGCTCTGACCAAGGGCATGACCAGCGCCGAGATGACCGAGATGGGCCTGCTGCAACTGGCCGGTGCCGTCGCCTTCACCAACGGCCGCCACGGCCTGAACGACAGCCAGGTGCTGCGCCGGGCGATGACCTATGCACGCGAGTTCGACGCCGTCATCGCGCTCGAGACGCGCGAAAAATATCTGGCCGCCAATGGCGTGATGAACGAAGGGCTGTTTGCCAGCTGGCTCGGCCTGTCCGGCATCCCGAAGGAAACCGAAATCATTCCGCTGGAGCGCGATCTGCGCATCGCCGCCCTGACCAGGGCGAAATATCACGCCGCCCAGATTTCGGTGCCGGAATCGGTCGAGGCCATTCAGGTCGCGCGCAAGCGCGGCGCCAAGGTCACCTGCGGCATCTCGATCAACCATCTGGCGCTCAACGAGAACGACATCGGCGAATATCGAAGCTTCTTCAAGCTCTATCCGCCGCTGCGCTCGGAAGACGACCGCATGGGCATGGTGCAGGCGATTGCCGACGGCAGCATCGACATCATCGTGTCTTCGCACGACCCGCAGGATGTGGATACCAAGCGCCTGCCGTTTGGCGAGGCTGCCGACGGGGCCAGCGGACTTGAGACCATGCTGTCGGCGGCATTGCGCCTTCATCACGCTGGCCATGTGCCGCTGATGCGGCTGATCGATGCCATGTCGACAAGGCCGGCCGAAATCTTCGGCCTTCCGGCCGGCTCGCTGAAGCCGGGCGCAAGCGCCGATATTGCCCTGATCGATCTCGACGAGCCGTGGCTTGTGTCGAAGGATCAACTGGTGGGGCGTTCGAAGAACACGCCGTTTGAGGATGCGCGCTTCTCGGGCCGTGCGGTTGCGACCTATGTCGCCGGGCGCTGCGTGCACGCACTCGCATAAGACAAGACAGTCAGGGGGAAACACGGTGCCTAGCGTCAATTATCTTGCCATCGGCTGGCCGGCGCTTATCGCCGTACTCTCACTGGGATACCTGCTCGGATCCATCCCCTTCGGCCTGTTGCTGACCCGAATGGCCGGTCTCGGCGATTTGCGCTCGATCGGCTCCGGCAATATCGGCGCGACCAATGTGCTGCGCACCGGCAACAAGAAACTTGCTGCCGTCACGCTGCTGCTCGATGCATTGAAAGCCACAGCTGCGGCTGTGATCGCGCAGATGCTGTTCGGCCAGAATGCCGGGCTGCTGGCGGGCTTTGCCGCCTTCATCGGCCATCTCTTTCCGATCTGGCTCGGCTTCAAGGGCGGCAAGGGCGTGGCAACCTATATCGGTACGCTTCTCGGCGTCGCGCCGATGATGGTTCTGGTCTTTGCGGCGGTCTGGCTCGCGGTTGCCTTCATCAGCCGCTACTCATCGCTGTCCGCTCTCATCGCCACACTTGTCATTCCGGTTGTGTTGTGGATACTTGGGGTTGAAGAGGCTGCACTTGTGACGGCGGCCATGACCGCCATAACCTTCTGGCGCCACAGACCGAATATCGAACGGCTGATCGCCGGAACCGAGAGCAAGATCGGACACAAGGGCTAGGAGAGCCATGCCGGACGATAGCGCAAGACGAAAAGGGATTGCGCTGACGGACCGGCAGAGGATTGCCTGGCTGAGACTGATCCGCAGCGACAATGTCGGGCCCGCCACCTTTCGCGATCTGATCAACCATTTCGGCTCGGCCGAATCCGCGCTTGAGGCCCTGCCGGAACTATCGCGGCGGGGCGGCTCGTCCAGAACCATCCGGATCGCCAGCATCTCCGATGCGGAGCGCGAACTGGACATTGCGCATCGTTTCGGCGCCCGCTTCATCGGCATCGGCGAGCCGGACTATCCCCAAGCTCTGCGCCAGATCGATGGTGCCCCTCCCCTGATCGCGGCAAAGGGCGACCTTGCCACCGCAGAACTTCCGGCGGTCGGCATTGTCGGCTCTCGCAATGCCTCGATCAGCGGCGCGAAATTTGCCGCGATGATGGCGCGCGATATCGGCCAGGCCGGATACGCGATCGTTTCCGGCCTGGCACGCGGGATCGATGCCTCCGCCCATCGGGCAAGCCTCGATACCGGAACGATCGCGGCCATGGCCGGCGGTCTCGACCAGCCCTATCCACCGGAAAACATCGATCTGCTGCGCGCCATCTGCGACGGGCGCGGACTGGCGATTTCGGAGATGCCATTTGGCTGGGAACCGCGCGCCCGCGACTTCCCGCGGCGCAACCGGCTTATTGCCGGCACGGCTCTCGGCGTGGTCGTCATCGAGGCGGCCGCCCGCTCCGGCTCGCTGATCACCGCGCGACTGGCTGGCGAATTCGGCCGACTGGTGTTTGCCGTTCCCGGCTCACCCCTCGATCCGCGCTGCGAAGGCACCAACGGCCTGCTGAAGGACGGCGCCACCGTGACGACACGGTCTTCGGATGTACTTCAGGCGCTGGCACCTTTGTCGCGGATCGATCTGTTCCGGCAGCCGGAAGCGGATGAACCTGGCGATGAAGATGGCAGCAAACGGGCCATGGCGGCGCCGCCGAATGACGACGAGCGTTCGATCATCGTCGATGCGCTTGGGCCGACACCTGTCGAGATCGACGACATCATCCGGCATACGGGACTGCCGGCATCGTCCGTCTATCTGGTCCTCTTGGAACTGGACATCGCCGGTCGGCTAGATCGGCACGCCGGGGGATTTGTTTCGCTGGCCATGGCCGAGTGACAACGCACGACGTCCCGATTGCACGTCACCGGCTTCGACATAAGCCATTTCGATCAGGTAACACAGCATCTCGGCACCTTCGCTTTCGGCGACGCCGCGCAACTCGCCCAGCATCTGCCGGATGTAGGCAATGTTCGCCATCGTGCTGGGTTCGCGACCATTCATACCGATCGGCTCTCTTGCCATCCTACATTGCTCACAGTTGCAGACGCTGTCGCTGACAGGCCGTCTTCGTTCCCATAGATGCACGATAGCGCAATTCTTAAAAATTGCAAATTGCCGCAAAACTCTCATTGGTTGCATCGCGTTGCAAACGCGGAAAATCGACTTTGCCCCTTGACCGCAGCGCTTTCGACCTCCATGTCGGAAAATCGGTATTCCAAAGCCGAGGCACTGTGCTGCCGATTGAGAGCACTGATGAAGGCGCAAAGAAGCAATGAACGTCGTAGTTGTAGAATCCCCGGCCAAAGCCAAGACGATCAACAAATACCTCGGACCGGGGTATAAAGTGCTCGCTTCGTTCGGCCATGTGCGCGATCTGCCGGCCAAGGACGGATCGGTGCTTCCCGACAACGACTTCGAAATGCTTTGGGAAGTGGACACGGCGTCGGCCAAGCGGATGAAGGACATCGCCGATGCGGTGAAATCCGCCGACGGACTGTTTCTCGCAACCGACCCGGATCGCGAAGGCGAAGCGATTTCCTGGCATGTGCTGGACCTTCTGAAAAAGAAGAAGGTGATCGGCGACAAGCCGGTCAAGCGCGTCGTTTTCAACGCGATCACGAAAAAGGCCGTGCTCGATGCCATGGCCAATCCGCGCGATATCGATACACCGCTGGTCGATGCCTATCTGGCCCGCCGCGCGCTCGACTATCTCGTCGGCTTCAATCTGTCTCCGGTTCTCTGGCGCAAGTTGCCCGGCGCCCGTTCGGCCGGCCGCGTCCAGTCGGTGGCGTTGCGCCTGGTCTGCGACCGTGAAAACGAGATCGAACGTTTCGTTGCCGAAGAATACTGGAACATATCTGCGCTCTTGAAGACGCCGCGCGGCGACGAATTCGAGGCCAAGCTGGTTTCGCATCTCGGTAAGCGCATCCAGCGCAATTCGGTCACCAATGGCGATCAGGCCGCGACGATCAAGGCGCTGCTCGAGGGCGCGCGTTACGCCGTGGACAGCGTCGAAGCCAAACCGGTCAAGCGCAATCCGGGCGCTCCATTTACGACCTCGACCCTGCAGCAGGCCGCATCATCCAAACTCGGCTACTCGGCTTCGCGAACGATGCAGATCGCGCAGAAGCTCTATGAAGGCATCGACATCGGCGGCGAGACTGTTGGTCTGATCACCTATATGCGTACCGATGGCGTGCAGATGGCGCCGGAGGCGATCGATGCCGCCCGCGCCGCCGTTGCCGACCAGTTCGGCCCGCGTTACGTGCCGGAAAAGCCGCGGTTGTATTCGACCAAGGCAAAAAATGCCCAGGAAGCGCACGAAGCCATTCGTCCGACCGAGTTCAGCCGGTCGCCGGACAAGGTCCGTCGTTTCCTCGATGCTGACCAGTTGAAGCTCTATGACCTGATCTGGAAGCGCGGTATCGCCAGCCAGATGGCGTCGGCTGAAATCGAGCGCACCACTGTCGAGATCCTTGCCGACAACAATGGCGAAAAGGCCGGCCTGCGCGCCGTCGGTTCCGTCATTCGTTTCGATGGTTTCATCGCCGCCTATACCGACCAAAAAGAAGAGGGCGAACCCGTCGAGGATGGCGACGACGAGGATGGCCGCCTGCCGGAGATCAATGCGCGCGAGGCCTTGGCCAAGCAGAAGGTCAATGCCAGCCAGCACTTTACCGAACCGCCGCCGCGTTATTCGGAAGCCTCGCTGATCAAGAAGATGGAAGAACTCGGCATCGGCCGTCCGTCCACCTATGCCGCGACGCTGAAGACACTGTCCGACCGCGAATATGTCATCATCGACAAGCGCAAGCTGATCCCGCATTCCAAAGGCCGGCTGGTGACGGCTTTCCTCGAAAGCTTCTTCACGCGCTATGTCGAATACGACTTCACGGCGGATCTGGAAGAGAAGCTCGACAAGATTTCAGCCGGCGAGCTCAACTGGAAGGACGTTCTGCGCGACTTCTGGACGAATTTCTTCGGCCAGATCGAAGACACCAAGGAACTGCGTGTCACCAATGTTCTGGACGCCCTGAACGAAGCGCTGGCGCCGCTGGTGTTCCCGAAGCGCGAGGACGGCTCGGATCCGCGTATCTGCCAGGTCTGCGGCACAGGGAACCTGTCGCTCAAGCTCGGCAAGTACGGCGCCTTTGTCGGCTGCTCGAACTATCCGGAATGCAACTTCACCCGTCAGCTTTCTTCCGAAAACGGCGCGGAAGCAGAAGCCGGCAGCAACGAGCCGAAGGCTCTCGGCAAGGATCCCGTCACCGAAGAAGAGATTTCGCTGCGGTCCGGCCGGTTTGGGCCCTATGTCCAGCGTGGCGACGGCAAGGAAGCCAAACGCTCCTCGCTGCCCAAGGGCTGGTCTCCGGCAGACATCGATTTCGACAAGGCGCAGTCACTGCTTGCCCTGCCGCGCGAGGTGGGCCTGCATCCGGAAAGCGGCAAGTTGATTTCGGCCGGCCTCGGCCGCTACGGGCCGTTCATCCTGCATGAAGGCACCTATGCCAATGTCGAGAGCATCGAGGACGTGTTCACCATCGGCCTCAATCGTGCGGTCACAGTTCTGGCTGAAAAGCAGAGTAAGGGACCGGGCGGACGAGCCGCCGCCGTCGCCCTGAAGGAACTGGGCGACCATCCCGATGGCGGCGCGATGACGGTTCGCGAGGGACGTTATGGTCCTTACGTGAACTGGGGCAAGGTCAACGCCACGCTGCCGAAGGGTAAGGAGCCGCAGGCGGTCACGGTCGAAGAAGCGCTGCTTCTGATCGCCGAACGCATTGCCAAGGATGGCGGCGGCAAGGCCAAGGCAAAGAAGGCACCGGCCAAAGCGGGTACCAAGACCGCAGCCAAAACGACCAAAACCACCAAGGCGAAGGCTGCCGATGGCGCCGAGACCAAGCCGAAGAAGACATCTGCCGCCAAGCCGAAGGCCAAGGCGGCCAGCAAAACGAAGAAGAGCTGACATTGACCAAACTGCCGCCTGAACATGGCCACTCGACCGGTCCCGCCAATCGCAAGGCTCGGCGGGCGGCCAATGCGGCAGCCGGAGCCGTGCCGGACAAGCCCGTGATCATCCATGGCGAGGTGCCGCCACGCGATGTTCTGATGCAGTTCATCACCGACAACCCTGATCGGGCCTCCAAGCGCGAGATCGCCAAGGCGTTCGGCCTCAAGGGCGAGCAGCGCGTGGAGCTTAAGCAGGCGCTGAAGGATCTCGAAAACGACGGCATGCTGACCAAGAACCGCAAGACGCTGGCGCGTCCCGGTGCCCTGCCACCCGTGACTGTCCTCGACATCACCACGCGCGACAAGGATGGCGACCTGATCGGCAGACCGGCGGAATGGCCGGAAGAGCTTGGCGCCGCACCAGCGGTGTCCATCCGACAGTCGAGCAGCGACCGCTCCAAGGGCAAGTCACCGGTCGGCGGACTTGGCGACCGGGTGCTGGCGAAGATCTTCCCGTCCAAGGACCGGGCCGGCCCAGCCTATACAGCCCGTGTCATCAAGATCATCGACAAACAGCGCGGAGCCCTGCTCGGTGTCGTGCGCGCCATGGCAGACGGCGGCGCGCGCCTGATGCCGATCGAACGGCGTGGCGAAGAATTGCAGATCGATGCGGCGGATCTTGGCGAGGCCAAGGACGGCGATCTGGTCGAAGTCGAGGTCGCGCGCTCCAGCCGTTTCGGCCTGACACGCGCCCGCGTGCTGAACGTGGTTGGTTCGGTCGCCACGGAAAAGGCAATCTCGATGATCGCCATTCATGCGCATGGCATTCCCTATATCTTTCCGCAATCGGTCATTGCCGAAGCCGAAGAGGCTAAACCCGCCTCGATGTCGCATCGCGAGGACTGGCGCGATGTGCCGCTGATAACCATCGATCCGGCCGATGCCAAGGATCACGACGATGCGGTCTATGCGGAGCCGGATCCTTCACCGGACAATCCGGGCGGCGTGATCGTCACGGTGGCGATTGCCGATGTTTCCTATTACGTGCGGCCGAAATCGGCGCTCGACCGCGAGGCGCTGAAGCGCGGCAATTCGGTCTATTTTCCCGATCGCGTCGTGCCAATGCTGCCCGAGCGCATTTCCAACGATCTCTGCTCGCTGCGCGAAGGCGTCGATCGTCCGGCTCTTGCGGTGCGCATGGTCTTTTCGCACGAGGGACGCAAGGCGGGCCATACGTTCCATCGCATCATGATGAAGAGTGCGGCCAAGCTCTCCTACCAGCAGGCGCAGGCAGCGATCGACGGCAAACCTGATGATAAGGCCGGGCCGCTGCTCGAGCCCATCCTGAAGCCGCTATGGGCAGCCTATGCGACCCTGAAACGCGGGCGAGACCGGCGCCAGCCGCTCGAACTCGACATGCCGGAGCGCAAGATCATCCTCAAGGAAGACGGCACCGTCGACCGTGTGCATGTTCCCGAACGGCTCGATGCGCACAAGCTGATCGAAGAAATGATGATTCAGGCCAATGTTGCGGCGGCAGAAACGCTGGAAACAAAGCGCCAGCCGCTGGTCTACCGCATCCATGACGCGCCGACGCTCTCCAAGCAGGAGGTGCTGCGCGAGTTCCTGGCGACGATCGGCTTCTCGCTGGTGAAGGGCGGCAATCTGCGCTCCAACTCGTTCAACGGCATCCTGGCCAAGGCGGTCGATACGCCACACCAGATCATGGTCAACGAGATGGTGCTGCGCAGCCAGAGCCAGGCGATCTATAGCCCTGAGAATATCGGCCATTTTGGTCTCAACCTGCTGAAATACGCCCACTTCACCTCGCCGATCCGCCGCTATGCCGACTTGATCGTGCATCGGGCGCTGGTCGGGTCGCTGGGACTTGGCGAAGGCGGCATCACACCGGAGGAAGAGGCAAGTCTCGACGATATCGCCGCCGAGATCTCGACCTTCGAGCGGCGTGCCATGGCAGCCGAACGCGACACGATCAACCGGCTGATCGCGCATCATCTCGCCGGCCGGATCGGCGAAGAATTCGATGGCCGGGTTTCCGGCGTGACCAAGGCCGGCCTGTTCATCAGCCTGCCGCAATTTGGCGCGGACGGCTTCGTGCCGGTGTCCACGCTGGGCCGCGACTACTATATCTACGATGAAGCGCATCAGGCGCTGGTCGGCGAAAGGACCAGTCTCGGCTACCAGCTCGGCGACAGCGTCGAAGTAAAGCTGGCGGAAGCGGCTCCGCTTGCCGGCGCCTTGCGGTTCGAAATGCTCAGCGAAGGCCGAAAGCTGCCGGTCGGCACCCGGTCTTTCCACAAGTCGGGCCAGAGATCCGGCCGCCCGGGCGGGAAAAAACCCGGAACACGACCCAATCGCCCCAGACGGTGACAGCTGTCACCACGGAGATGACGGACATGACATTGAACCCACTGGACGCGGCCCAGGCGAATGGCAAGCCGACGGAGGGCACAGCCCAATACGGGGGTGGCGCTCAGGTTGACCGGCCGCTCGGCCGCTCGATCAAACGCGGCATGCTGAACAATTGCCCGGCTTGCGGTTCGGGAAAGCTGTTTCGCAAGTATCTGAAGGTCGTGGACAATTGCGCTGCCTGTGGCGAGGCCTATCATCATCACCGGGCCGACGACCTGCCTGCCTATCTGGTGATCCTGGTACTCGGCCACGTGCTGGTCGGTGGTTTCATGCTGACAGATCTCGCGTTTCCAGCGCCCGGTTGGGTGCATTTCGCCATCTGGGCCCCTATCGGGGTGATTGCCTCGCTGCTCAGCCTGCAGCCGATCAAGGGCGGAGTTGTCGGCCTGCAATGGGCGCTGAAGATGCACGGGTTCAGCGGACGCGAGGACGAAGTCGAAGAGATCGGTCCGGCGCACGGGGATTGAAGGTCCCTCAGCCGCGTCGTCACATTAGCTTTAATCTTATGCCTGTGTTTACCGATAGAAACAAAACTCGCCGCCGTCTGAACCCGATTCGCTCTGGCGGACGGGGTTTCGGCCACTTGACTTGCGCGCGATTTGCAGTCTGAACATGTCGCAGTCCTTATGGACATCCTGGGAGATAGATACGCACCAATGCCATTCGACATGCCCCATTCCCTGTTGCCCAACCCGGACATTCCTTCGTATTCCTGCCGCGCAGTCTGCTGTTTTTGCCTGAGGGCGCTGCATGTCTGAGCAGACGAACGGGCTAAACGGCCATCGCGACGATATACACTGGCCGTCGCTGTTTGCTGCAATCTCCGCAATTTCTGCCGTCGGCATCGCCATTGGACTGGGTCTGCCGCTGCTCAGCATCATCCTGGAAAAACGTGGCATCTCCTCAACGATGATCGGGTTCAACTCGGCCATGGCCGGCATTGCGGCGATGATCGCTGCGCCGATCTCGACCAAGATGGCACATGCGTTCGGCGTCGCGCGAACCATGCTCTGGGCCGTCGTGCTGGCCGCCATCAGCGCCGTCGGCTTCTATTATGCCGAACAGTTCTGGATGTGGTTCCCTCTGCGGCTGGTCTTCCATGGTACGACGACGACACTGTTCATCCTGTCGGAATTCTGGATCAACGCCGCCGCCCCGCAGAGGCGCCGTGGGCTGGTCCTCGGCATCTATGCAACAGTTCTCGCCGTTGGCTTTGCATCAGGCCCCCTGCTCTTCTCTGTGATCGGCAGCGATGGTCTACTGCCCTTCCTCATTGGCGCGATTGCCATCCTGGCGGCGGCAATCCCGATCTACATCGCCCGTAACGAAAGCCCCATCCTGGACGAAAAGCCCGAGCGCCATTTCCTGCGCTATATCTTCCTGGTGCCGAGCGCGACGGTGGCGGTCTTCGTCTTTGGCGCTGTCGAAGCAGGCGGGCTATCGTTGTTTCCGATTTACGCCACGCGCACCGGCTTCACAGAGACCCAGGCCGCGCTATTGCTGACAGTCATGGGTATCGGCAACATGGTGTTCCAGATCCCGCTCGGCCTTCTGTCAGACCGCATGAAGGACCGCCGACTGTTGCTGTCGGCGCTGGCCATGATCGGCCTTGCCGGGTCGCTCGCCCTCCCCTGGTTGTCATCAAACTGGCAGTTGATGGCCGTAGTCCTCCTTTTCTGGGGCGGCAGCGTGTCGGGGCTCTACACAATCGGTCTCAGTCATCTTGGTTCACGACTCACCGGCGCAGACCTTGCAGCGGCCAATGCCGCCTTCGTTTTCTGCTACGCGGTGGGGACCGTCGCCGGTCCACAGGCAATCGGTGCGGCGATCGATATCTCCGGCAATGACGGTTTTGCCTGGGCAATAGCGGGTTTCTTTGCCCTCTATGTCGTTGTTTCCCTGGGGCGTTGGCTTTTTAGCCCGAAATAGACTTGACTTTTCGGGCGCGATTTGTAGTTTCGCGCCAGATTTGCCGGGGGCCTCGTTCAGTCGTCCACGGCTTAGTTTATTAGAGGCAGGACGACCATGGCCAAGGCTACAACCATCAAGATCAAGCTTCTGTCGACGGCCGACACGGGTTTCTTCTACGTTACCACGAAGAACAGCCGTACGATGACGGATAAGATGAACAAGACGAAGTATGACCCGATCGCGCGCAAGCACGTCGAGTTCAAGGAAACCAAGATCAAGTAAGCCTTGATCTTTTCCTTTCAAAAAGGCGTGTCACGCGAGTGACGCGCCTTTTTCTTTTGGGCTGACTGGCGCCCGCCGATTGACCATGTGCTGAAAATAAAAACACCGGCCTCCTCACGGAGACCGGTGTTTTTAGATAAGGGGGTCGGTCGGCACACAAACACGGCACGAGGAACCGTTTTGGACGTTGCATACCAACCGACCGACCCCACGACCCAGGAGATGCGGCGGACCTGAGCATCATGGGGTATCAAGAACCTCTTCGAGAGGTTTTGTTCCACACAGTCAAAATCACTCAACTAGAGAAAAAAATCAACACTTTATTAACCGCGGGACAGTCAGCGATTCAATTATGGTTAAATTAACTATCAAGGATCGCGCATAGACTGGGCGAAAGACAATGAAAGTAAAATTTTTACTTGGCATTGACCAAGGTTTCCCTGAGTATAGGTGAAGTTAAATCCCGCAGAAACGCGATTAACAACATACTCCCGACGCGGAGCGGCCGTATACACACCAATTTTTATAATATGTTTGAGCTGGAACGCGGAACAAGGCGCGCGGGAGTGTGTCCTTGAGGACACTATGGGCAAATTAATAGTTGTCGGCCTTCAGAAAGTAGGCTTTGTAACTGCTCAAAATCCCATCAGCATTCGAAATGTCTGCTCAGTTGAACGGCAGACCACAAAGCTGTGAACAAGCGCATAATCGACGACCCGCAGGGCCAACGCAACACCCTGATTTTAGTAATGGATTTTCCGCCCTCCGCGATCTGCTCAAGCAGCGGCGGCGACTACCCGATTGCGGCCCGAGTTCTTTGCCTCGTAAAGCGCCCGGTCTGCCTGTTTCAAGAGCTGTTCAGGCGTGACGATGCCAGGCCCCATCGTTGCGATACCCATCGACGCGGTCAGCATCAGGGACTTCTCGCCGGATCGAAGCTGGAAGGGCCGCGCTTCGATCATGCCGCGCAAGCGCTCGGCGACCACGGTTGCGACTTCGGCCGATGTGTCCGGCATGACAACGACAAATTCCTCGCCTCCGTAGCGGCAGGCGAGATCGGCGCCCCGCACGGTGCCACGGATGCGTCCGGCAAATTCCTTCAGGACCTCGTCGCCCGCATCGTGGCCGTGAACATCATTGACCTGTTTGAAGCGGTCGATATCCGTGATGCAAAGCGTCAGCGGCCTTCCACGCGCCATGGCGCGGGCAAACAGCGTCCGCAGGTGGTTGTCGAGATACCGTCGATTGTGAAGGCCCGTGAGCCCGTCCGTGACGGCCAGCTCCACAGTCTGGCGCACGCTGTTGCGTAGCTGATCGTTGATGCGCTTGCGGCGTACCTGGGTCAGCGTGCGGGCAACCAGTTCATTCGGATCAAGCGGCCTGACGATATAGTCATT
Organism: Hyphomicrobiales bacterium; assembly: GCA_900470155.1. Classification (GTDB taxonomy): domain Bacteria; phylum Pseudomonadota; class Alphaproteobacteria; order Rhizobiales; family Rhizobiaceae; genus Allorhizobium. The sequence goes on along the minus strand of UBZT01000007.1, from coordinate 300,958 downwards.
CACGCCCAGATCGAGCGCCCGGATGATCATCTGCTCGTCCCCCTGCTCGGTGATCAGCAGGATCGGAATGAAACGCGTGCGCTCCAGCGACCGCAGTTGCGAGCAAAGCCGCAACGGATCGTAGTCATCGAGATTGCAGTTGACGATGACAAGGTCAAAGACGTTTTCGGACGCCTCAAACACGGCAGCCTGAGGATCCGACATGGCGCTGACCATGGCGATCGGCTTCAGGGATTTGATGATGCGCTCCTGAGAGGCGCCGCGGCTGTCGACCAGCAAGATCTGCGCAGGTTCGTCCAGACGCCCGTCATGCAGACGCAGTGCGTCCTCGATGCCGGCGTGGCGCGTCTCGTCGGAACGGATCCGCAATTCGTCGGCGAGTGTCTTCAGGCGGACGAGACTTTTCACCCGTGAGATCAGTTGCAGGTCGTTGACCGGCTTGGTCAAGAAATCGTCGGCACCCGCTTTCAAGCCGCGAACCCGGTCGGAAGGCTGATCGAGTGCCGTCACCATGACGACAGGGATATGGGCGGTGCGCGGATTGGACTTCAATCGCTCGCAGACCTCGAACCCATCCATTTCCGGCATCATGATATCGAGCAGGATAACGTCCACCTGCGTGCTGTCGCAGATATTGAGCGCGTCACGACCATTGTCCGCGGTCAGCACTTCGAAATACTCGGCCATCAGCCGAGCCTCGAGCAGCTTCACATTGGCAGGGATATCGTCGACAACAAGGATACGCGCGGTCATGGCTGGTTTCCTTACGCGTCCCCAAGATAGGTCTTGATGGTCTCGATGAATTTCGGCACCGAGATAGGCTTTGACACATAGGCCTCGCAACCACCCTGGCGGATGCGCTCCTCGTCACCTTTCATGGCAAAGGCGGTGACGGCAATGACCGGGATCACATGCAGGTCCGGATCTTCCTTCAGCCACTTCGTCACTTCAAGGCCGGAGACTTCCGGCAACTGGATGTCCATGAGAATCAGATCCGGCTTGTGCCGACGGGCCAGATCCATGGCTTCCATGCCGTTACGCGTCTGCACGGTCTCATAGCCGGAGGCTTCGATAAGATCGCGGAAGAGCTTCATGTTCAGCTCGTTGTCTTCGACAATCATTACCTTTTTCGGCATTCACCCGGTCCCTTATCCCGCACCCTTCAGATCTTCAACGCGAGATCCGGCGGCGGGTTGCATCTTCCGTCATCACGCATGGTAGTGCTATTTGGTTTCGAAATCGGTAATTCGACAGGCAGACAGGAAAAGACTTCATGAAAAACAGGCATATAAACCAGGATGCCGAAGCAACGGCCGTGGCTGTTCTGGGCTGGCTCGCCAGCGAGCCCGAGATGCTGTCGCGTTTTCTGGCGCTTTCCGGCGTGCGACCGGACCAGATGCGCCAGGCCATCAATGATCCCGGCTTTCTCGCCGGAATGCTGGATTTCCTGATGGCACATGAACCGACGCTGATGGCCTTCTGCGCCGCAACCGAGACGAAGCCGGAGACCGTCATTGAGGCTGCACAGCACTATTCCCAGCCGTCCCTCGATTCCGGACAATACTGATGCTTGCCAAGATCTCGGAGATCCATCTCACCGATAGACCACTGATCGTCTGTGATGTCGATGATGTCGTGCTGCAATTTGCAACGCCGTTCGAAGCCTTCCTCGGAAGCCGCGGTCATCGCCTCCTACCGCGCTCCTTCAAACTTGCAGGAAACATCGTCTCCCTGCTCGATGAGAGCATTCTGGATACGACCGCCGTCCAGACGCTCATCAATGATTTCTTCATTGCCCAGGAACGCTGGCAGACACCCTTTGCCGAAGCGATCGATACCCTGCATGCCCTGGCCGGCAAGGCGGATCTGGTCTTTCTGACAGCCATGCCGCCGCGGCACGCGGATGCACGCCGCCGGCTGCTCGACCAACTCACCCTCAGCTTTCCGCTGATTGCTGCCGATGAAGCCAAGGGTCCGCTGGTGGCGGCACTGCATGCGGACCGTTCCCTGCCCGTCGCCTTCATCGACGACATGGCGCATAACCTGCGGTCGGTCGGCGACCATGTGCCCGATTGTCTGCTCGTTTACATGCCGCCACCGGTCGAGATCCACAAATTCGCGCCGCCACCGCCAGAGCATGTGCGCCGGGCGGCTGGCTGGATCGACGCGAAGGACATGATCGCCCTCCATTTCGGCATCTGAGCCTCGTCTCGTGGCAACCAAAGGAAAATGGTGGCTGACGGGAGATCGTTTCCGGACATGACTTGTGTGATGAGAAACATGCGCTACTGTGGCCATGTTCAATATTTGTTCCTGTCATGACCCACATCGAACCACAGTTTCCGGGCTTTTGCCGTGACTGCCTCAAAGGGCAGCCGGACGGCCGCAAGCGATGTCACGCCTGCGGAAGCCCGAGGCTTGTCTATCATCCGGAACTGCATCAGCTGACACTGGCCCATGTCGACTGCGATGCGTTCTATGCCTCGATCGAGAAACGCGACAATCCGGAGTTGGTCGACAAACCGGTGATCATCGGTGGCGGCAAGCGCGGCGTGGTCTCGACGGCCTGCTATGTCGCACGCATTCACGGCGTGCGCTCGGCCATGCCGATGTTCAAGGCGCTGGAAGCCTGCCCGCAGGCCGTCGTGATCCGTCCGGACATGGAGAAATATGTTCGGGTCGGCCGCGAAGTGCGGGCGCTGATGGAGGAACTGACACCGCTGGTTCAGCCGATCTCGATCGACGAGGCATTTCTGGAGCTGAAGGGCACGCAACTCCTGCATCACGAGCCGCCGGCCATGGTGCTGGCCCGCTTTGCCCGACGGGTCGAGCAGGAAATCGGCATCACCATTTCTGTCGGGCTATCTTACTGCAAGTTTCTGGCCAAGGTGGCTTCCGACCTGCAGAAACCGCGCGGCTTTTCGGTGATCGGCGAGGAAGAAGCCGTGCGGTTTTTGTCCGACAAGCCGGTGACGATGATCTGGGGTGTCGGCAAGGCCTTTGCCACCACGCTGGCGCAGGACGGCATCCGTAGCATCGGCCAGTTGCAGACCATGGACGAAACCGACCTGATGCGGCGCTACGGCGTCATGGGTCAGCGGCTGTCGCGGCTGTCGCGCGGGATCGATGATCGCGACGTGCATGCCAACGAGGCGGCCAAGAGCGTATCGGCGGAAACGACGTTTTTCGAGGATATCAGCCGCGCGGACGACCTGATCAAACACCTGCGGGAACTGTCGGAAAAGGTGGCGTGGCGCTTGAAGCGTCACGGCATCGCCGGACAGACCGTCGTCCTGAAATTGAAGACATCGGATTTCAAGACGCGAACGCGAAACAGAAAGCTGGATGATCCGACGCAGCTCGCCGACCGGATCTTCCGCACCGGCCTGTCCCTGCTGGAAAAGGAAACCGACGGGACGCGCTTTCGCCTGATCGGCATCGGAGTCAGCGATCTCCAGGACCCCTCGGTCGCCGATCCGCCCGACCTGGTCGATGCGCAGGCGTCACGACGGGCAGCAGCCGAGGCGGCGATGGACAAATTGCGGGACAAGTTCGGCAAGGGTACTGTGCAGACCGGCTATACCTTCCCGCCCAAACGATCCTAGGACAAGTCCATTGCAGAGTGCCTCGCAAAGCCAGATTGTCAGACCCAAGCGCGCACCACTTGCACGGCGCAAATCGCTGCGGATCTTTCGCATGGCGGCTTCGCATCGGCGCAATATGCCTAATGACGTCATGCTCGGCGTGGTGCTGTCCTTCGTTGCCGGTGCGATCAATGCCGGCGGATTTCTGGCGATCGGCCAGTATACATCGCATATGACCGGCGTGGTTTCATCGATCGCGGACAATCTGGCGCTTGGCCTTGTCGGACTTGTCGGTGTCGGTCTGACGGCGCTGGTCTTCTTCACCGCCGGTGCCGCCTGCGCAGCTATCCTGATCAACTGGGCCAGACGCCACGCGAGGCGCCAGCAATATGCTTATCCACTGGCGCTCGAATCAGCCCTGCTGATCACCTTTGGTGCCATCGGCGCTACCCTGCCGCATGCACCGATCATGGTGATGGTCATTGCGCCGTTGCTGTGCTTCATCATGGGCCTGCAGAACGCGACCATCACCAAGATCTCCGGCGCCCGTATCCGCACGACACACCTCACTGGCATGGTGACCGATATCGGCATCGAGCTTGGCAAGCTCGGCTACCGAAAGGTCGCGAGGCTTGCGCACCATGCCCCTGTGATCGCCGACGGCAAAAAGCTCGGAGTGCTGGTCCCGATCGTGCTGGCTTTCTTTCTCGGCGGTCTCGTCGGTGCCGTCGGTTTCAAGCATCTGGGCTACGGCTTTTCCCTACCGCTGGCGGCACTGCTTCTGGCGCTGGCCTCGCCGCAACTTCGGCCTCGCATGTCCCGCGCCGTCTGACACCCCTCCCCAACTGTGGACAAATCGTGCAGCAAAGTCACAGTCGCGTGTTTGCGCATTTGGAAACGTCCGGACGAAACTTTTCTTAAACTTCACGACATAGGATCGGCGCCATCCAGTATTGCGTATCAACGGTCGGTCCATGTTTCAGCGTTTTGTCTTCACCTTCGCTCTCTGCCTTGCCACCAGCACGGCGCTCGTCTCGCCAAGCCTTGCGAATGGATCGAGCCCGCTGCAGATTTATGTGTCGAAGGCCGACCAGATGCTCACCGTCTATGACGGAGACCAGATCGTTGCCACCTCCAAGGTCTCGACCGGAAAAGCCGGACATACAACGCCGTCCGGCGTGTTTTCGATCCTCGAGAAGCGCAAGTATCACGAGTCGAATCTCTATTCGAACGCGCCGATGCCGTTCATGCAGCGACTGACCTGGTCCGGCATCGCCCTGCACGAGGGCAAGGTGCCGAACTATCCCGCCTCGCATGGCTGCGTGCGCCTGCCGGCTGGGTTTGCCAAGTCGCTTTTTTCCATGACCGAACGCGGTGCGCATGTGATCATCACCGATGATCCGGTGGCGCCGCGCCCGCTGTCACATTCGACGCTGTTCGTGCCGCGCATACCGGTTGCCGACGGCCAGTTGCTGTCGGATGTTCAACTGCGGCCCACGACGATCGACGCATCGCTGAAGCCGGTCGAAGTGGCGATGAACCAGTTGCCTCCCAAAGCGGGTGCATCCGCCTCGCTGGTCCTTGAGGAAGACGAGCCGGCCCTCAGGATCCTGATCACCCGGCGCAGCCAGCGCGAACAGGTGCTCGACGTGCAACGCCTGCTTGCCGATCTCGGCTTCGATATCGGCATTCCAGACGGACTGATGGGCTCAAAGACCATGGCGGCGGTCAAGGGCTACAAACGATGGAAGTCGATCGAGAAGGATGGTGCCATCCTGTCGCCGGTCTTCCTCGAAGCGCTCTACACGTCCGCCGGAAAAGGCACGCCGCCGGCCGGCCAGATCATGATCCGGCAACAATTCAAGCCGCTGTTCGAAGCGCCAATTTCGATTGCCAATCCGGAGCTTGCGCTCGGAACGCATTTCATCGAGGCAACCTCAGTCGACCGCTTCAAGGGCAAGGCCGAATGGCGCTCGGTCACGCTGGAAAACCATCTACCCGCCCAGGCGATGAAGCGGTTGGGCATTACGACACCGGCCGACGATCAGTCTGTCTTCAGCGTCGAAGCTGCACTCGCCCGGATCAATATGCCCGGCGACATCCGCGCCAAGATCGAGACCATGCTCAGCGAGGGCACGTCGATCACCATTTCGGACATGGGTCTCGGTATGGAAACCGGGGACGGAACCGATTTTATCACCGTGACACGCCCGGCGCCCAGAGGCTGAGCGTCAGCTCACCAATTCCACGTCCAGCACGCCCGGTGTCGAGCGCATCGCGGCGGCGATCTCCGGCGAGATTCGGAATTTTTCCGTCAGTTCGACCTCAATCTCGCGCATGCCGTCATCCTTGATGACAATGAACGAGACAAGGCCGTCACCGCGGGCGTTCAGATGGGCAGCGACCGCGCGCAAAGGCCCGGAATCACGAACGTAGACGCGCATCGCCTTCTGCATGCGGATCGATTGTTCCTCCAGCGACTGCGCCGTCTGGATGCGTAGGCCGATGCCTTCCGGGCGCTCCTCGGCTGCCACCAGGATGACCAAGGATTTGCCGGATTCCAGCAGGTCGCGATACTGATTGAGACCTTCCGAGAACAGCACGGCTTCATATTGGCCCGACGCATCTGAGAAGGTGACGATGCCCATCTTGTTGCCGGTGCGGGTCTTGCGCTCCTGCTTGGAGATCACCGTACCGGCAAGCCGGCCGGCGGTGGCGCCCTGCTTTACCGCGACGGAGAAATCGGCAAAATTCTGCACCCGCAGCTTGTCGAGCAGCGAACGGTAGGCATCAAGCGGGTGGGCCGAGAGATAAAAGCCGAGCACCTGGAACTCGCGCATCAGCTTTTCCGACGACAGATACGGCGTATAAGGCGCAAAGGCGATGCGTTCCGGACCGCTCGCACCGCCGGAGCCGAACATGTCGGACTGGCCGCTGACGGCATTTTCCTGGGCGCGCTGGGCATAACCCATGATCCGGTCGAGGCTGCCGCTCATTTCGGCCCGGTCGTGACCGAAACAATCGAAGGCACCGGCGGAAATCAGGCTTTCGAAGACGCGGCGATTGACCTGCTTGGGATCGATGCGCAGGCAGAAATCCTCGATATCGGCAAAGGGCGTGTCGCCCCTCACCTCTACGATATGATCGACGGCCGCTTCGCCGACGCCCTTGATCGCGGCCAGCGCGTAGAAGATCCTGTTCGGACCGGTCTGGAAATGGCGGAACGAGGTCTGCACGGACGGCGGCACAACCTCGATGCCGAGGCGCCCGGCATCCTGGCGGAAATCGACCAGCTTTTCGGTGTTGGACATATCGAGCGTCATCGACGCGGCCAGGAACTCAACCGGGTAATGCGCCTTCATGAAGGCGGTCTGGTAGGAAACGATCGCGTAGGCTGCGGCGTGCGACTTGTTGAAGCCGTAATTGGCGAACTTGGCCAGCAATTCGAAGATGTTGCTTGCCTGCGGCTTGGAGACGCCGTTCTTCATCGCGCCGTCGACAAAACGGGCGCTCTGCTGGTCCATCTCCGCCTTGATCTTCTTGCCCATGGCGCGGCGCAGAAGATCGGCCTCGCCGAGCGAATAGCCTGACAGGACCTGGGCGATCTGCATGACCTGTTCCTGGTAGACGATAACGCCCTGGGTCTCCTTCAGCAGATAATCGATCGACGGATGGACCGATTCGATTTCCTCTTCACCGTGCTTGCGGGCGTTGTAGGTCGGGATATTTTCCATCGGGCCTGGGCGATAAAGCGCGACCAGCGCAATGATGTCCTCGATGCAGTCGGGCCGCATGCCGATCAGCGCCTTGCGCATGCCGGCACTTTCCACCTGGAACACGCCGACGGTTTCGCCACGCGACAGCATTTCGTAGGTCGGCTGGTCGTCGAGCGGGATTGCCGCCAGATCGACCTTGTGGCCACGTTGCTCGACGACGAAATCGACCGCGGTCTTCAGAACCGTCAAGGTCTTCAGGCCGAGAAAGTCGAACTTGACGAGGCCAGCCTGCTCGACCCATTTCATGTTGAACTGGGTGACTTGCATGTCGGAGCGCGGATCGCGATACATCGGGACCAGCTTTGACAACGGCCGGTCACCGATGACGATGCCGGCAGCATGGGTAGAGGCGTGGCGATAGAGGCCTTCGATCTTCTGGGCGATATCGAGCAATCGGCCGACAACCGGCTCCTTGTCGATTTCCTCCTGGAATTTCGGTTCTTCCTCGATGGCCTTGGACAAAGGCGTCGGATTGGCCGGGTTGTTGGGAACCAGCTTGCAGATACGGTCGACCTGGCCGTAAGGCATTTCCAGCACACGGCCGACATCGCGCAGAGCCGCACGGGCCTGCAAGGACCCGAAGGTGATGATCTGTGCGACCTGCTCGCGGCCGTATTTCTGCTGGACGTAGCGAATGACCTCTTCGCGGCGATCCTGGCAGAAGTCGATGTCGAAGTCGGGCATCGAGACGCGATCCGGATTGAGGAAGCGTTCGAACAGAAGAGAGAAGCGCAGTGGATCGACGTCGGTGATGGTCAATGCATAGGCTACCAGCGAGCCTGCACCGGAACCACGGCCTGGCCCAACCGGAATATCGTGCTGCTTGGCCCATTTGATAAAGTCGGCAACGATAAGGAAGTAGCCGGGAAACTTCATGCGCTCGATGACGGACAATTCGAAATCGAGCCGCTCGCGATATTCGTTCTCCGCGTAGCCCTTGGCCATGCCGAGCGTTGCCAGACGCATGTCAAGGCCTTCGACTGCCTGCCGCCTAAGTTCGAGGGCTTCCTCGCGCTCCGCCTCCTGCGGATCATCGCTGCCGCCGGTGAAGCGCGGCAGGATCGGCTTTCGGGTGTCGAGGATGAAGGAGCAACGCCGTGCAATCTCGATCGTATTGTCGAGCGCTTCCGGCAAATCGGAAAACAGCTCAACCATTTCGGCCCGGCTCTTCAGATAATGATCCGGGGTCAGGCGAAACCGGTTGTCGTCCGAGACGATGGCGTTGTGGGCCACCGCCATCAGGGCGTCATGGGCATCGTAGTCGGCACGCGACGGGAAGAAGGCCTCGTTGGTCGCGACCAGGGGCAAATCATGATCATAGGCCAGTTGCACCATGCGGCGCTCATGGCTGCGGTCGTAGTTGCCATGACGCTGCAGCTCGACATAAAGCCGATCGCCAAACAGCGCCTTCAGCGCCAGAAGCCGGTTCTCGGCCTGCGCCTTGTGGCCGTCCTTCAACATCAGATCGACGGGGCCATCGGATGCACCGGTCAGCGCAATCAGCCCTTCGGTGCCCGCCTCTTCGAGCCAGGACATCTTCACATGCACCGCGTGACCGGCATCGCCGCCGAGATAGGCGCGACTGACAATATCGACAAGACGCTCATAGCCTGCCGGATCGGCAGCCAGAACGACAAGCGAAGGCAATTTGGCCACATGGCCATTGCGCTTCTCGCCCGACGCGTCCTCCATATCGATCGACAGCTGACAGCCAATGATCGGCTGTACGCCGTCGCCGATCGCCTTCTGGGAAAATTCGAGCGCAACGAAGAGATTGTTGGTGTCGGTGATCGCAATGGCAGGCTGGCTGTCGGAAACCGCCTTACCCAGGATCTTTTTCAGCGGCAAAGCGCCTTCCAGGAGCGAATAAGCCGAGTGCACCCGAAGATGAACAAAACCGGGGCTTCCACCCAAGAGATCGGAAGCGTCCTTGCCGCCGCTTGCTTCGCCCATCGGGTCTATCCTCACGCATTCTGAATCGGCGCGATTTTCAACGTTCCAAGATGCGAAGTCCAGCGGAGTTTGCTCCGGCAAAGCCTCTCTCTACAGCTTTGCCGGAAGAGTTGTCAGAGCGCCAACATGATCAGCGACATGCTGCCAACGAACATGGCTAGGGAGGCGAATGCAGCAACGTCACGAAGTATTTCGGTCATGTCTGTCTCCTGTCTCTTTATGTTTTTATTTTGTTCTCTTTCTGTTCTGTTGTCAACCAAAAAAAAGCCCATTGCAAGCGGAACAAAATCCACCTCGCAATGGGCCTAGTCTGTATCCTGATGGATCAGGGATGGAATTCGACAATCTTTCCGTCGACCAATGTCACGCAGCGATCCATGCGGCGGGCAATCTCGTGGTTGTGGGTTGCGATCATCGCCGACAGGCCAGACTGGCGCACCAGCGCCTCCAGCGCCGAGAAGACATAGGATGCCGTTTCCGGATCGAGATTGCCGGTCGGCTCGTCGGCCAGGAGAACCAGAGGTGCGTTAGCAACCGCACGCGCGATTGCGACGCGCTGTTGTTCGCCGCCCGAAAGTTCGGCCGGACGATGCTCCGCCCGCGGGCCGATGCGCATGTAGTCGAGAAGCTGCTTGCCGCGCTCCTTGGCTTCGGCATGCGGCAGACCGGCAATCAGCTGCGGCATCATCACATTTTCAAGCGCGGTAAACTCCGGCAGCAGGTGATGAAACTGATAGACGAAGCCGACGGAATTGCGCCGGATCGTCGTGCGCTGTTCATCGCCAAGGTCATGGCAGGCGATACCACCCACTGTCACCTCGCCTGCATCGGGATGCTCCAGCAGGCCTGCGATATGCAAAAGTGTCGACTTGCCTGTGCCTGATGGCGCCACCAGCGCCACCGTTTCACCGGTTTTCAAGGTGAAATCGGCCCCCTTCAGAATGGAAAGCACGGTTTCGCCCTGGCCATAATGGCGGTCGATGCCGGCAAGCGAAAGAACAACGTCGTTGGCCATCGGGTTCGGCATCCTTATTCGTAGCGCAATGCCTGCACCGGATCGAGGCGCGAGGCCCGCCAGGCAGGGAAGATGGTCGCGAGGAACGACAGGCTGAGCGCCATGACCACCACCGAAATCGTCTCGCCGACATTCATGTCGGCGGGCAGCTGGCTGAGAAAATAGAGTTCCGGATCAAACAGCACCGTGCCCGAGACCCAGGAAAAGAACTGGCGGATCGATTCGATGTTCAGACAGACCAGTACACCGAGCAGGACACCGGCAAACGTGCCTGTCGTGCCGATGGCAGCACCCGTCATGAAAAAGATGCGCATGATCGCGCCGGACGTTGCCCCCATGGTGCGCAGGATGGCGATGTCGCTCGCCTTGTCCTTGACCAGCATGATGAGGCCGGAAATGATATTGAGCGCGGCGACGAGAACGATCAATGTCAGGATCATGAACATGACGTTGCGTTCGACCTGCAGCGCCGAGAAGAACGTCTGGTTGCGCTGGCGCCAGTCGGTGATGAAGATCTGGCGGCCGGCCGCCTGCTCGATCAGCGGGCGCAGGTCATCGACGGCGTCCGGATCTGAAATGAACAGCTCGATCGACTGGACGATGCCTTCGACGTTGAAATAAAGCTGCGACTCCTCGAGCGGCATGTAGATGATCGACGCGTCGTATTCCGACATGCCGATCTCGAAGATGCCTGACACCGGATAGGACTTGACCCGCGGGTTGACACCCATCGGCGTCACGTCACCCTCCGGTGAAACAAGCGTGATCGTGTCGCCGGCGCTCAGGCCCAACTGGGCTGCCATGCGCGAGCCGATCAGCACGCCCTCGCCGGCATTGAACCCGGCCATGTCGCCGGAGCGGATATTGCTGGCGACCACGGTGAGCTTGGCAAGGTCCTCGGGACGGATGCCACGAACCAAGGCGCCGGTACCTGCCCCTTCCCGCCCCGAGGCCAGCGTCTGGCCTTCGACAAGCGGCAAAGCCATGGTCACGCCTTCAACCGCCGAAAAGCGGCTGGCAAGATCGGCATAGTCGTTCAGCGGCTGATCGATCGGTTGTACGATCATATGGCCGTTGATGCCGAGAATGCGTGAGACCAGCTCGGTGCGGAATCCGTTCATCACCGCCATGACAATGATCAGCGTCGCCACGCCGAGCATGATGCCGACGAAGGAAAAGCCGGCGATCACCGAAATGAATGCCTCCTTGCGCCGCGCTCTCAGGTAGCGCCAGGCGACCATGCGTTCAAAGGCGGAAAAAGCCCTCGCGGCGGTGCCCTTTTGGGCTGTGCCCGTCTCGTTGCCAGCGGCTTTGCTCGCCATGGTGTCTCCCTGCTTTCGCCCTTAGGCAGTCAGCTTGTTGATCGCCGCTTCGATCGTCATCGTCTCGCGCGCTCCGGTCTTGCGGTCCTTGAGCTCGATTTCGCCAGAGGCGACCGAGCGAGGACCGGCAATGATCTGCACCGGCACGCCAATCAGGTCTGCCGTGGCGAACTTGGTGCCTGCGCGATCATCGGTATCGTCGAGCAGGACATCCTTGCCGGCCTTGAGCAGGGCGGCATAAATCGTCTCGCACGCGGCGTCGCAAGCCTCATCGCCTGCCTTCATGTTGATCACGGCAGCATCAAACGGCGCGACGGATGCCGGCCAGATGATTCCGCTGTCGTCATGCGAGGCTTCGATGATGGCGGGAACAAGGCGTGACGGACCAATGCCATAGGAACCCATGTGGACAAGGTGTTCCTTGCCGTCCGGACCCTGGACCTTGGCGCCCATCGGTTCGGAATATTTGGTGCCGAAGTAGAAGATGTGACCGACCTCGATGCCGCGGGCGGACAGACGATCGCCGTCGGGGATCGCGTTGAACGCCGCCTCGTCATGCATTTCGGATGTCGCTGCATAGACCGAGGTCCACTTGTCGAAGATCGCCTGCAGGCCGGCAACGTCGTCGAAATCGGTATCTTCCGGCGGGATGTCGAAATCGACGAAAGCCTTGTGCGAGAACACTTCCGACTCGCCGGTATCGGCCAGAATAATGAATTCATGGCTGTGATTGCCACCGATCGGGCCGGTATCGGCACGCATCGGGATCGCGCGCATGCCGAGACGGGCGAAAGTGCGCAGATAGGCAGCGAACATCTTGTTGTAGGAATGGATCGCATCGGCCTGGGTCAGGTCGAAGGAATAGGCATCCTTCATCAGGAATTCGCGCGAGCGCATGGTGCCGAAACGCGGACGGATCTCGTCGCGGAACTTCAACTGGATATGATAGAGGTTGAGCGGCAGGCTCTTGTAGGACTTGACCGATGAGCGGAAAATGTCGGTGATCATTTCCTCGTTGGTCGGGCCGTACAACATCGGGCGGTCCTGCCGGTCCTTGATGCGCAGCATTTCCTTGCCGTAGTCCTCGTAGCGTCCGCTCTCCTGCCAGAGTTCGGCCGACTGCAGCGTCGGCATCGAAAGCTCGATGGCGCCGGCGCGGTTCTGCTCTTCGCGAATGATCTTATTGACCTTGTCAAGCACGCGCTTGCCAAGCGGCAGCCAGGAATAGATCCCCTGGCTCTGCTGACGGATCATTCCGGCCCGCAGCATCAGACGGTGGGAGACGATTTCGGCTTCCTTCGGGTTTTCCTTCAGGATCGGCATGAAATAGCGCGACAGACGCATAACAATTTCCAGCTGGTTGAAGATCCCGGCCAAATGGCGGAATCAGCGATTGAATTGGGATATCCGGATGCGTTCATAGCCGTTTCAGCATCCGATGAAAACCCGCAAGCGGCATCGCGCTCTTTCACCCACAAGCGGTCGTCAGAGCCACAAAAAAGCCAGAGGCGCAGTGGCGAATGCTGGAGTTTCATGGCAGTTCTGCGACATTTCAGGCCAATGCGATTTTTTTCGGTGACTGTAGCATTTATGCAAATTTTAGGGGTGACAACGTCCATGGATTGGGCTAGTTTCAGCCCATAAAAGAGGCAGGGAGTTCAAATTCTTGCCATTGTCGCGGTAAAGTCTTGGGAGGATCAGATCTTAGGCGCGCTTGTCGCAGCCCCTTAATTGGTGAAGGATCACGCGATTATTTGAACAAGGTCTTCACAGACCTTGTTTTTTTTTGGCCTGTTGAAAGAGCATGAAATGCTGCAGGCGTCGCTGCCACTCTTCAAAAGGCCCGCTCTAAAACGCAGACTGTTACTTACCGAATTCCGGGAGAATTCTGGGCAAGTCGTTGACGCTGATGCCGAAATACGCGCTCGCCACGTACCAGCCGCCATAGATCAGCGCCGAGACGATCGTCGTCGTCATCATGACCCGAAGGCCGCGAAAGCGGGTCGGTGCGCTGGCGACGGTGCCCGGAACCACATCCCCATCTTCCGCTTGCGTGCGAAGGCCGATCGGCAGGACGACAAACAGCGTTAGCCACCAAATGACGAAATAGACCGCCAGCGCTGAAATGATCGCCATATGCCTGTTCTCCGCTAGCCGCGCGTGCGGCCCATCTTGCACTTGGGCCCCGTATAAGCCCGATACCGGACACACCGGTTGCTATAATGCCTTGGCGCCCGCGGCACAAAGGACAAAGCGACGCATCAGACCTGTTCGAGCTCGATCAAGGTACCGTGGAAATCCTTCGGGTGAAGGAAAAGAACCGGCTTGCCATGGGCGCCCACCTTCGGATCGCCGGATCCGAGGACCCTTGCGCCGGCTTCGATCAGTTGATCGCGCGCGACCAGAATGTCATCGACCTCATAGCAGATATGATGCATGCCGCCATCGGGATTTCTGGCGAGGAAGGCCGCTATCGGCGAGCCTGCGCCCAATGGCTCGAGCAGTTCCACTTTGGTGTTTGGCAACTCGACAAAAACCACAGTCACCCCGTGCTCCGGCAAAGCCTGCGCCTGTGAGACCTTCGCCCCCAGCGTATCCCGATAGCTTGCGGTGGCGCGCGCGAGATCGGGAACGGCAATGGCGATGTGATTGACCCGACCGAGCATACTGCTTCTCCTCGAAAAACGATGCGGGGACACTAAAGTGGTTGCCCCCGCGCCGTCCCTCAGACTTTGGTCAGGAATACGGTGACGATCGGCTTCTTGCCCCAAGCCTCGTTGGCAGCAGAGCGCACGGCGCGACGTACCGCCTCGCGCACCATTTCCAGTTCCTTGCGGCGGGTGCGCGGAATGCTCTCAACGGCGCCAAGGACAGCGTCATACAGCGTATCCTCCATATCTTCGCCCTCATGGTCGAGTTCGGGAAGACCGAACGCCACGACATCAGGGTCACCGACAAAGTCGTACCGGCTATCGAGAAGAACATTGATTGCCACATGACCGGCAAAGGAAAGACGCTTGCGATCCGCAATGCCCATTTCTTCCAGGTCGCCAACCAGTCTCCCGTCCTTGTAGACGCGACCGAACGGTGCTTTTCCGATCACTTCGACATCACCTGGCGCAAGACGCAGGATGTCGCCGTTGCGCACTTTCGGCACCGTCTCGATACCGGCCTGACGGGCAAGTTCGCCCTGGGCAACCAGATGCGCCGCCTCGCCATGAACCGGCACGAGGATCTTCGGCCTGGTCCACTCATACATCTTCAGCAACTCATTGCGGCGGGGATGGCCCGACACATGCACCAGCGCCTCGCTATCGGTGACGATATGCACGCCCTGCTCGACCAGACCATTCTTGATGTCCTGAATGGCCTTTTCGTTGCCCGGGATGGCGCGGGAAGAGAAGACGACCGTATCGCCTGATGCAAGAGCGACATTGCGCATCTCATCACGCGACAGCTTTGCCAGCGCTGCGCGCGATTCACCCTGGCTACCGGTCAGGATGACGACGACCTTGTCGCGCGGAATAAAGCCGAATTCATCCTCGGCGATGAATGGACGCAGTCCTTCCATGATGCCGATATCCTGGGCGACGGCCGTGACGCGCTTCAGCGAACTGCCGAGCAGCAGCACTTCGCGACCCGCGGCTTCTGCCGCCAGGGCGATCGAGCGGATACGCCCGACATTCGACGAGAAGGTGGTGATCGCGACGCGGCCTTCGGCAGCCTCGATAATCTTGCGCAGGCCCTCCGACACTTCCTCTTCCGAGGGCGAAACGCCATCGCGCAACGCGTTGGTCGAATCGCACATGACGGCAAGCACACCTTCATCGCCGACGGCGCGGAAGCGCTGCTCATCGGTGATCGGGCCGAGCGACGGATTGTGGTCGATCTTCCAGTCGCCGGTATGGACCAGATTGCCAAGCGGCGTGCGGATGATCAGCGACATCGGCTCGGGGATCGAATGATTGACGCCGATCGCCTCGATCGAGAAAGGACCAACATTGATCGTGTCGCCGGCCTTGAACGGCGTGATCGGAATTTCGGAACGGCTGCCCTCGTAGGCGCGCTTGGCTTCGAGCATGCCGGCGGTGAAGCCCGAAGCATAGACCGGGACATTCAGGCCAGGCCACAAATCGTTCAAGGCGCCGTAGTGGTCCTCGTGCGCATGGGTGATGATGATGGCCTTGAGGTTCTTCTTCTGCTTCTTGATGAAGCTGATATCGGGGAAGACCAGATCGACACCGGGCAGTTCGGGACCGGCAAAGGTCACGCCGCAATCGACCATGATCCATTGACGGTTTGCGGCCGGGCCGTAGCCGTAAAGCGCGAGGTTCATGCCGATTTCACCCACGCCGCCAAGCGGCAGGAAAACCAGTTCGTCGTTGTTAGCCATTCTTTTTCCTGATCCAGTTTACCCGAAAAACACATCACCTGCGGCGATGGACATGGTTCCATCAGCACCGCGGTCGAGCAATAGAACTCCCTTATCATCGATTCCGGCAAAGGTCCCGGGAATCGAGCGATCCGGCAGATTGACAGTTATTTTCTCGCCAAGGCCGCATGCGACAGCGCGCCAACGTTTGACGATCGCGGCAATGCCCCTGCCCTGATCCCAGATGGAGATGGCGTCCGTCATCTCGGCAAACAAGTGGGCAAAGACTTCCTCCGGTGAAATCGAGACCCCTTCGTCCGCAAGCGACGTGACCGGATAAAGTGTATGGTCGGGACGGGCGACGATGTTGATACCGATGCCGATCACCAATGCGGTGCGTCCATCGGCAAGCTTTTCCGCTTCCATCAGGATGCCGGACGTCTTGCGCCGACCGATCAGCACATCGTTCGGCCATTTGATTTCGACCGGAGCCGAGCCAAACGGCATGACGGCGCGAATGGATGCATGAACGGCTGTGGCCACAGCAAGCGGTAGGGATGCGAGATCCTCCATCGGCGCCGGATCGATCAGCAGCAGCGATGCATAGAGATTGCCACGCTCGGAAACCCAGGCCCGTCCGCGGCGGCCCCGGCCCCCGGTCTGGCATTTCGCCGTCACCCAGAGCAAACCAGAATCGCCCGCGCGAGCGCGGGCGAGACATTCAACATTGGTGGACGAGACTTCGTCCAACTGCTCGTGCCGGAAGTCGTCGATCGATAACCGGCGGGCTCTGCTGACGCCTGTCAATTAAACAGCGTCTTTGCAGCCGCTTCAGCCGCCGTGCCTAGCGGTCCGCCGAAAACGACATAACCGACGACAAACAGACCGGAGAGACCGAAGACCAGACGAAGTTCACCAGCCGTGCGGGCGAACTCACCCTTGGCTTCATCGAACCACATGACCTTGACGATACGCAGGTAGTAGAAGGCACCGATGACCGAAGCCAGCACACCGATGATCGCCAGCGCATAAAGCTTGGCTTCGATCGCCGCGACGAAGACGAAATACTTGGCGAAGAAGCCTGCCAGCGGCGGAATGCCGGCGAGCGAGAACATCAGCGCCGTCAGAACGAAGGCCATGAACGGACGTGTGGTCGATAGGCCGGCGAGATCGTCGATGTTCTCGACATTGCCGCCTTCCTTCTGGCGCATCGCCATGATGCAGGCGAAGGTACCGAGCGTCATGACGAGATAGATCGCCATGTAGAGCAGCACGCCGGACACACCGCCGGCGGTGCCGGCTGCCAGGCCAACAAGCGCATAGCCCATGTGGCCGATCGAGGAATAGGCCATCAGGCGCTTGATGTTGCGCTGGCCGATGGCCGCGACCGAACCCAGAACCATCGAAGCGATCGAGATGAACACGACGATCTGCTGCCATTCTGCGAAGATCGGCAGGAAGGCGTCGATGACGATACGGACGAAGATCGCCATGGCACCGATCTTCGGTGCGGCTGCCAGAAAAGCGGTGACCGGGGTCGGTGCGCCTTCATAGACGTCCGGCGTCCACATATGGAACGGAACGGCGGAGATCTTGAAGGCAAGGCCTGCCATGATGAAGACCAGACCGAAGATCAGGCCGAGCTGCGGTTCGCCTGCCGACAGGACAGCCGCGATTTCGTCGAAGCCGGTATTGCCGGTGAAACCGTAGACCAGCGACATGCCATAGAGCAGCATGCCCGACGACAGTGCACCGAGAACGAAATACTTGAGGCCGGCTTCGGTGGAGCGCAGGCTATCGCGATTGATGGCGGCCACGACATAAAGTGCAAGCGACTGAAGTTCGAGTGCCAGATAGACCGAGATCAGGTCATTGGCCGAGATCATCAGCATGATGCCAAGCGTCGCCAGAACCAGCAGGACCGGGAATTCGAACTTGTCGAGATGATCGTTCTTGGCATGGCCGACAGCCATGATCATGGCGGTGATCGAACCGATCAGGGCCAGGATCTTCATGAAGCGCGCAAAGCCATCGGCGATATAGGCCCCGTTGAAGGCTTCGCCTTCGCCCGAGAACCAGATAACGCAGACGCCGGCCGCGAGCAGCAGCGCGACGGCGAGGCCCGTGACGGTACCGGTCGCCCGATCGCCCGAAAACACACCTATCATGAGCAACGCAAGCGCGCCGAGGGCGAGGATCAGTTCCGGCGTGACCAGATGCAGGCTTGCGATGAGAGTTTCAACGGTCATATCCAAAGGATCCTGTCGTCAGTTCGCAGTCAGCGCCAGGGACTGGGCTGCTTGCAAGGCTGCGGAATAATTGTTCACCAAGTTGTCGACCGAAGCGCGCGTCACATCCATGATCGGGGCCGGATAGACACCGAAGAAGATGGTCAGCACGATCAGCGGGTAGAGAATGAGCTTCTCACGACCAGACAGATCGAGCATGGCCTTGACGCTTTCCTTCTCCAGCGCACCGAAGACGACCCGGCGATAAAGCCAGAGCGAATAGCCAGCCGAGAGAATAACACCGGTGGCGGCAAACAGCGCGACCCAGGTATTGGCGCGGAAGACGCCGATCAGGGTGAGGAATTCACCGACAAAGCCGGACGTGCCCGGAAGGCCGACATTGGCCATGGTGAAGACCATGAAGGCTACCGCGTATTTCGGCATGTTGGTGGCGAGGCCACCATAGGCGGTGATCTCGCGGGTGTGCAGGCGGTCATAGATGACGCCGACGCAGAAGAAGAGTGCGGCCGAGACGAAGCCGTGGCTGATCATCTGGAAGATCGCACCCTGGATGCCCTGCGCATTGGCGGCAAACGTACCCATGGTGACGTAGCCCATGTGGGCGACGGACGAATAGGCGATGACCTTCTTCATGTCGTCCTGCATCATCGCCACCAGCGAGGTGTAGATGATGGCGATGACCGACAGCGTGAAGACGAGCGGCGCGAAATAGTCGGAGGCCAGCGGGAACATCGGCACCGAGAAGCGCAGCAGGCCGTAGCCACCAAGCTTCAGCAGGATGCCAGCCAGGATCATCGAGCCGGCGGTCGGGGCCTGAACGTGGGCATCGGGAAGCCAGGTATGCACCGGCCACATCGGCATCTTCACCGCGAACGAGGCGAAGAAGGCCAGCCATAGCCACGTTTGCATCTGCGGCGGGAAGTCATGGGCAAGCAGCTGAGAAATGTCGGTCGTGCCGGCATCCCAGTACATCGCCATGATCGCGAGCAGCATCAGCACCGAGCCGAGCAGCGTGTAGAGGAAGAACTTGTAGGACGCGTAGACGCGGTCCTTGCCGCCCCAGACACCGATGATGATGAACATCGGGATCAGGCCTGCTTCGAAGAAGACGTAGAACAGCACGATATCCAGCGACACGAAGACGCCGATCATCAGCGTTTCCAGCAGCAGGAAGGCGATCATGTATTCCTTGAGGCGCTTCTGGACCGAATTCCAGCTCGCCAGGATGCAGAACGGCATCAACAGCGTCGTCAGCACGACGAAGAGCATGGAGATGCCGTCGACGCCGACATGGTAGGCGATGCCGGTGCCGAGCCAGTCATGCTTTTCGACCATCTGGAAGCCGGTATTCGCGTTGTCGAAGCCGATCCAGATGAACAGCGAGACGACAAAGGTGAAGACCGTGGTCAGCAGCGAGACATTGAGAATGTTGCGCCGACCAAGGGAAGTGTCACCGCGGGTGAGCAGCAGCAGCGCGACGCCAACCAGCGGCAGAAAGGTGACCGTCGAGAGAATTGGCCAGTCGGTCATCAGAAGGAACTCCCGAGCATCATCCAGGTAATAAGGGCGGCGACACCGATCAGCATCGCGAAGGCATAATGATAGAGGTAGCCGGACTGCAGGCGGACAACCCTCTGGGTCAGGCCGGCAACAGAGGCAGCAACGCCGTTCGGGCCGTAAGCGTCGATGGTGGCAACGTCACCCTTCTTCCACAGGAAGCGGCCGAGCGCCTTGGACGAGCGAACGAAGAGGAAGTCGTAAAGCTCGTCGAAATACCACTTGTTGAGCAGGAACTGGTAGAGCATCCACTGCTGCTCGGCGAGCTTCTTCGGTGCCGACGGGTTCTTGATATACATGTACCAGGCCGTGACGAAGCCGATGAGCATCGCGACGAACGGGCTGAGGGCAACCCAGGCCGGGACGTGATGGAACTCGTCCACCAGCTCGTTTTCCGGCAGGGTGAACAGCGCACCCTTCCAGAAGTCGGCATAGTGATGGCCGAAGAAATAGCCTTCGAACACGACGCCGGCAAAGATCGCACCAATGGCGAGCAGGACCAGCGGCAAAAGCATTACCGTCGGCGATTCATGCACGTGATGCATGACGTCGGCCGATGCGCGCGGTTTGCCGAAGAAGGTCATGAACATCAGGCGCCACGAGTAGAAGCTGGTGAACAGAGCGGCGATGACCAGCATGGCGAAGGCAAAGCCCGCGATCGGCGAATGCGATGCATAGGTCGCTTCGATGATCACGTCCTTGGAGAAGAAGCCGGCAAAACCGATCGGCGTGAAGGGAATGCCGACGCCGGTAATGGCGAGCGTGCCCAGCAGCATCATGGCAAAGGTGACTTTGATATGCGGACGCAGGCCACCCATGTAGCGCATGTCCTGCTCACCATCGACGGCATGAATGACCGAGCCGGCGCATAGGAACAGGAGCGCCTTGAAGAAGGCATGGGTGAAGAGGTGGAAGATGGCGGCGCCATAGGCACCGACGCCGAGCGCGACGAACATGTAGCCGAGCTGCGAGCAGGTCGAATAGGCGATGACGCGCTTGATGTCGTTCTGCACCAGACCGACCGTCGCGGCGAAGAAGGCGGTGATCGCACCGACCAGCGTGACAACGGTCAGCGCATCCGGCGACAGTTCGAACAGCGGCGACATGCGGGCGACGAGGAAGACGCCGGCGGTGACCATGGTCGCGGCATGGATCAGCGCCGAAACCGGGGTCGGGCCTTCCATGGCGTCCGGCAGCCAAGTGTGGAGAAGGAACTGGGCCGACTTGCCCATAGCGCCCATGAACAGCAGCAGGCAGGCGCCGGTCAGGGCGTGACTGCGGTCAAGCTGCATGCCGAAGAGGTTCATAACCACTTCCGGCGAGCCTGCACCTTCGGGCGGCAGATAGGTCTGGGCAGCGGCAAAGATCGTTTCGAAATTGATCGAACCGAACATGACGAAGACGCAGCCGATGCCGAGGATGAAGCCAAAGTCTCCGACGCGGTTGACGATGAAGGCTTTCATCGCGGCAGCCGATGCAGACGGCTTCTTGAACCAGAAGCCGATCAGCAGATAGGAGGCCAGACCCACGCCTTCCCAGCCGAAGAACATCTGCAGCAGGTTGTCGGAGGTGACCAGCATCAGCATCGCGAAGGTGAACAGCGACAGATAGGCAAAGAAACGCGGACGATGCGGATCGTGATGCATGTAGCCGATCGAATAGACGTGAACCAGGGTCGAGACCGAGTTCACCACGATCAGCATGACTGCCGTCAGCGTGTCGACGCGCAGCGCCCATTCGACATCGATGCCGCCGGACTGGATCCAGCGCAGGACCGGTACCTTGATGACTTCATGTGCTTCGTGGCTCATCGCCACGTTGAAGAAGACGATCCAGGACAGGAGCGCGACAATGATCATCAATCCTGTGGTGACGTATTCCGAAGCCTTGGCGCCGATCTGGCGACCGAACAGGCCGGCGATGAGCGCACCGATAAGGGGGAGAAAGACGATAGCCTTGTAGATCAGCATAGCCGTATCAGCCCTTCATCACGTTGACGTCTTCGACGGCGATCGAGCCGCGATTACGATAGAAGACCACCAGGATCGCAAGGCCGATCGCAGCCTCCGCCGCTGCCACCGTCAGGATGAACAGCGCGAAGACCTGGCCGACGATGTCGCCGAGGAAGGCAGAGAAGGCCACCATGTTGAGGTTGACGGCCAGAAGGATGAGTTCGACCGACATCAGGATGATGATGACGTTCTTGCGGTTCAGGAAGATGCCGAAGACCCCGAGGGTAAAGAGAATGGCACTGACCGTCAGGTAGTGGGAAAGACCGATTTCCATGATTTACGTTCCTTGACCTCGTGCTCGGCTCAGACGCCCTGGCCCGGCTTGACCTTGACCACCTTGACGGCGGTCTCGGGCGAGCGGGCAACCTGGCGGGAAATATCCTGCCGCTTGATGTTTTCGCGGTGACGCAGGGTCAGGACGATCGCCCCGATCATCGCCACCAGCAGCACCAGGCCGGCGATCTGGAAATAGAAGATGTAATTTGTGTAGAGCACGTCACCGAGCGCCTGGGTGTTCTGCCGTTCCGACAGAGCCGGGATCGGCAATGTAATTGCATCCTTGGCCGCCGGGCTGATGACGCTGCCGCCGATCACGAAGACCAGCTGGGCTGCGACGATCAGGCCGATCAGCGACGCCATCGGCGCGTATTTTGCGGCACCTGCGCGCAGCTCAGTGAAATCGATATCGAGCATCATGACGACAAACAGGAAGAGAACCGCCACGGCGCCGACATAAACGACAAGGAGGATCATCGCCAGGAATTCAGCGCCGGTCAGCAGGAAAAGACCCGCCGCGTTGACGAAGGTGAGAATGAGGAACAGGACCGAATGGACCGGATTCCGAGCCGATATCACCATGAAGGCCGAACCCACGGCGACAATGGCGAAGATATAGAAAAAGAGAGCCTGAAGACCCATGTTGGTGCCTTTTCATCTTCCCCCGGACGAGGGCCCTGCCCCGTCGCCCGATAAGACATGACCGATATCCCCACCGGCATGCCCGTTACAAACATCAATGCTCTGGCGGGGACTAATGCCTCGCCCGAGCGACTTGATCCAAAAGGATCAGCGATACGGAGCGTCGAGCGCCAGGTTGCGCGCGATTTCGCGTTCCCAGCGGTCGCCGTTGTCCAGAAGCCGTGCCTTGTCGAAATAGAGTTCCTCGCGGGTCTCGGTGGCGAACTCGAAGTTCGGACCTTCGACGATCGCGTCGACCGGGCAGGCTTCCTGGCAGAAACCACAATAGATGCACTTCACCATGTCGATATCGTAACGCACCGTGCGGCGGGTGCCGTCGTTGCGGCGCGGGCCAGCCTCGATGGTGATAGCCTGGGCAGGACAGATCGCCTCGCACAGCTTGCAGGCGATGCAGCGTTCTTCGCCGTTCGGATAACGGCGCAGCGCATGCTCACCACGGAAGCGCGGGGAGATCGGCCCCTTTTCGAAGGGGTAGTTAATCGTCGCCTTCTGCCGGAAGAAGTAACGCATCGAGAGGAAAAACGCCCCGACAAATTCCTTCAGGAAAAGTGCATTGATAGCCTGTGAAAGAGCAGCCATCCTAATCTCCTAATCAGCCGAGTTTCCGGGTGGACATGATCATGCCCAACCCATCAGCTTCAGCACGAATGCAACGATGACGACCATGGCGAGCGAGAGCGGCAGGAATACCTTCCAGCCCAGACGCATCAGCTGGTCGTAGCGGTAACGCGGAACGAAGGCTTTCACCATGGCGAACATGAAAAAGACCATGGATGCCTTGAGCACGAACCAGATGATACCCGGGACCCAGTTGAGGAACCAGACGTCGACCGGCGGCAGCCAGCCCCCGAGGAAGAGGATCGTGGTCAGCGAGCACATCAGCACGATGGCCGCATATTCGCCGAGCATGAACATCATGTAGGGGGTCGAGCCGTATTCGACCATGAAGCCGGCGACGAGTTCAGATTCAGCTTCCGGAAGGTCGAAGGGCGGACGGTTGGTTTCCGCCAGCGCCGAGATGAAGAAGATCACGAACATCGGGAACAGCGACAGCCAGTGCCAGTCGAGGAAGGATGCCGGGAGCCCCATCATCGTGCCGAGGCCATCATGCTGCGCCATGACGATGTCGGTGAGGTTCAGCGAACCGACGCAGAGAAGAACGGTGACGATGACGAAGCCGATCGAGACTTCGTAGGACACCATCTGTGCCGCCGAGCGCAGCGCACCAAGGAACGGGTATTTCGAGTTCGAAGCCCAGCCGCCCATGATGATGCCATAGACTTCGAGCGACGAGATGGCGAAGACGTAAAGAATGCCGACATTGATATTGGCGATGACCCAGCCATCGGCGACCGGCACGACCGCCCAGGTGGCGAGAGCCAGTGTCACGGCAACCAGCGGCGCGAGAAGGAAGACGCCCTTGTTGGCGCCGGCCGGAATGACAGGCTCCTTGAAGACGAACTTCAGCAGATCGGCGAAAGACTGGAACAGACCCCAGGGGCCAACGACGTTGGGACCGCGACGCAGCTGGACGGCCGCCCAGATCTTGCGGTCGGCGAGAAGGATATAGGCGATGAAGACGAGCAGGCAGACCAGCAGCAGAAGCGACTGGCCGATCATGATGGCCGCCGGCCACACATAAGTGGAAACGAAATTATCCATGGTCCCCTGCCCTTACTCTGCCGCAGCCTTGAAATTGTTGCGGGCCAATGCCGAGCACTCGGCCATGACGGCCGAAGCGCGCGCGATCGGGTTCGTCAAATAGAAGTCTTTGATCGGCGACGCAAACAGAGACTTGCCCATCTTCCCGGCTTTTTTCGCCAGTGCAGCAATATCGGCCGAAGAGCCCGGCGCGACTTCGTCGATCTCGGCGAAATGCGGGTAGGCCTCATAAAGCTTTGCGCGCAGCTGGGACAGCGAATCAAACGGCAGCTTCTTGCCGAGCACGTCGGAAAGGGCACGCAGGATGGCCCAGTCTTCGCGTGCCTCGCCCGGTGCGAAGCCGGCGCGGTTGCCGATCTGGACACGGCCTTCGGTATTGACCCAGGTGCCCGACTTTTCGGTGTAAGTCGCGCCCGGCAGGATGATGTCTGCGTTGTGTGCGCCATTGTCGCCATGGCTGCCGATGTAGACGACACATTTGGCGGACTTTGCGGAGAAGTCGAGTTCGTCGGCGCCGAGCAGGAAGACAACGTCGAGCGACGACAGCATGTTGCCGGCGGCAACAGCGCCCTCGCCCGGCACGAAGCCGAGGTCGAGGCCACCGACACGTGCGGCGGCGGTGTGCAGGACGGAGAAGCCGTTCCATTCTTCAGTCAGCGCACCAACGGCATTGGCAAGCTTTGCCGCATTGGCGAGAACGGCCGCACCTTCGGCACCGATCAAGGCGCCCTGACCGATGATGATCAGCGGGTTCTTGGCAGCCTTCAGCTTTTCGACAAAGCTGTTCTTGCCGGAAACCAGTTCGGCCAGTGTCTCAGTGCCGGCACCGAGATATTCATACGGATAGCGCAGATCGCCGGCTTCGCCGATCACCGCGATCGGCAGGCCGCCACGGCGCCAGCGCTTGCGAATACGGGCATTGAGCACGGAGGCTTCGTAGCGCGGATTGGCACCGACGATGAGGATCGCATCGGCGGCTTCGATGCCTTCGATGCTGGAATTGAAGATGTAGCTGGAGCGGCCGCGCGACGGATCAAGTGCCGCCCCATCTTGGCGACAGTCGGTATTGGCCGAACCGAGCGAGTTGAGCAGCGACTTCAGCGCATACATCTCTTCAACGGACGCCAGGTCGCCGGCAACGGCACCAATATTGTCCGCCGATGTGGAGGCAACAGCCGACTTGACCGCCGCAAAGGCTTCCGCCCAGCTCACCGGCTGCAGACGGCCATCCTTCTTCACGTAAGGACGGTCGAGACGCTGGGTCTTCAGACCATCCCAGATGAAGCGGCTCTTGTCGGAGATCCACTCTTCGTTGACCTGTTCGTTGACACGCGGCATGACGCGCATGACTTCGCGGCCGCGGGTATCGACGCGAATGGCCGAACCGAGGGCGTCCATGACGTCGATGGATTCGGTCTTGCCCAGTTCCCACGGACGGGCCGTGAAGGCAAACGGCTTGGAGGTCAGCGCGCCGACAGGGCAAAGGTCAACGACATTGCCTTGAAGTTCGGAGGTCATCGCCTGCTCGAGATATGTGGTGATTTCGGCGTCTTCGCCGCGACCGATCAGGCCGAGTTCAGCAATGCCGGCAACTTCGGTGGTGAAGCGGACGCAACGCGTGCAGTGAATGCAGCGGTTCATCACGGTCTTGACCAGCGGTCCGATATACTTGTCTTCGACGGCGCGTTTGTTTTCGGTGTAGCGCGAACTGTCGATACCAAACGCCATGGCCTGGTCCTGCAGATCGCATTCGCCACCCTGGTCGCAGATCGGGCAATCCAGCGGATGGTTGATCAGCAGGAATTCCATCACGCCTTCGCGGGCCTTCTTGACCATCGGCGTGTTGGTGAACACTTCCGCCAGTTCGCCGTTCGGGCCGCCACGAATGTCGCGCACGCCCATGGCGCAGGATGCTGCCGGCTTCGGCGGGCCACCCTTCACCTCGACAAGGCACATCCGGCAATTGCCGGCGACCGACAGACGTTCATGGAAACAAAAGCGCGGGACTTCAGCGCCGGCTTCCTCACACGCCTGCAACAGCGTGAAATGATCCGGAACCTCGATCTCTTTGCCGTCGATCTTCAGCTTTGCCATATTCGCCTTCCTGCCTCACGCGCACCGCGCACTTTGCCGGAGATTTCTCTTCCGACCGGCTCAGCGCCCATCCGCAGATGTTGCGCCCTCGCCCGTTCATTTCCCCCGGTCAGCCCCGTCGCCACCGCGCCGTCCGACCGTAACCTTATTTGCCTGAGCGGACCTTGCCGCCCGAAAGACGGCGGGCCTGCCCCGCCCAATCATCCCGCAGCACACGGCCGTCGAGACCAATATCCTTATCCAAGGCGGAAAGCGCCTCTTCGCCGAGCTCGGCGATCTGGGCAAACCGGCTGATGCCCTTGCCGATCAGCACCTGCTCGAGCTTCGGGCCAATGCCTTCGATCTTCTTCAGATCGTCTGCCTTGCCAGAGGCTTTTGCCTTGGCTTTCGCCACTGGCGCCGGAGCCGGCTTGTCACCGGCCGAAACCTTGGCAACCGGTGTTTTCACCGCAACCGGCTTGGACGGCGCGGGCTTTGCCACAACACGCTTCGCGACCTTGACCGGAGCCGCTTTGGTTTTCGCCTGCGGCTTGACCGACGGCTTGGCCGCTACAGGCCCTGTCGCTTCAGTCGAAACCTGCGGCTCGGATTCCTCGGCAGCCTTGCGATCTTCCTCGATCTTGCGCGCCAGCTTGCCGGACGCATCCATGGCGCCCTGCAGCGAGCCGAAGAACAGGTTTGTCATATGCGTCGCAAGTCCGAAGCCAATCGCGGTTGCTGCCGCCATGGCTGCTGCCGGATTGCTCATCAGCGGGTTCAGTGTTTCTGCCAGACGCGCGGCATCGACCGGATCAACCGGCTTGCCTTCCCCCGTCTTGTCAGAACCTCTGACCATCGCTCCAGACCCTTCGTTCGCCTTACTCGGCGGCTTCCATGACGACGCCATGTGCAATGGCGTTTCGTGTATACTGATCGATGCGCGCCTCGATTTCCGGACGGAAATTGCGGATCAGCCCCTGGATCGGCCATGCGGCCGCATCGCCAAGCGCACAGATGGTGTGACCCTCGATCTGCTTGGTCACCTGGAACAGCATGTCGATTTCGCGCTTCTGGGCATTGCCCCTTACCATGCGTTCCATCACCCGCATCATCCAGCCTGTGCCTTCGCGGCATGGCGTGCACTGGCCGCAGCTCTCGTGCTTGAAGAAGGCCGAGATACGCCAGATCGCCTTGATGATATCGGTCGACTTGTCCATGACGATCATACCGCCGGTGCCGAACGAAGACTTCACTTCGCGAAGACCGTCGAAGTCGAGCACGACATCCATCATGTCCTCGGCCTTGACGACCGGGCAGGATGCGCCGCCGGGAATGACAGCGAGAAGGTTGTCCCAGCCGCCGCGGATGCCGCCGCCGTGTTTCTCGATCATTTCGCGGAAGGTGATGCCCATGCTTTCCTCAACCGTGCAGGGACGGTTGACGTGGCCGGAGATCATGAAAAGCTTGGTGCCGACATTGTTGGCGCGGCCGAACGAAGAGAACCAACCGGCACCGCGGCGCAGGATCGTAGGGGTTACCGCGATCGACTCGACGTTGTTGACCGTTGTCGGGCAGCCGTAGAGGCCCATATTGGCCGGGAACGGCGGTTTCAGGCGCGGCTGGCCCTTCTTGCCTTCCAGGCTTTCGAGAAGTGCCGTTTCTTCGCCGCAGATATAGGCGCCGGCGCCGTGATGGACGTAGATGTCGATGTCGTAGCCGAGCTTGTTGTTCTTGCCGAGCAGACCAGCGTCATAGCACTCGTCAATGGCTGCCTGCAGTGCTTCACGCTCGCGCATGAATTCGCCGCGGACATAGATATAGGCCGCATGTGCACCCATGGCGAAAGACGCGATCACGCAGCCTTCGATCAGCGTATGCGGATCATGGCGCAGGATGTCGCGGTCCTTGCAGGTGCCGGGCTCGGATTCGTCGGCATTGACGACGAGGTAATGCGGACGACCGTCCGATTCCTTCGGCATGAACGACCACTTGAGGCCGGTCGGGAAGCCGGCGCCACCGCGGCCGCGCAGACCCGAGTTCTTGACCTCGTTGATGATCCAGTCACGACCCTTTTCGAGGATCTGCTTGGTTCCATCCCAATGGCCACGTGCCATGGCACCCTTCAGGGACTTGTCCTTGAGGCCATAGATATTGGTAAAGATGCGATCCTGATCTTTCAACATATCACTTTACCTCTCAGCGCGGCTTCTTGCCGAAGACTTTGATGTATTCGGCTTCGCCGCCCTTGGCGAGCGCCTTGGCCTGCTTGACCCAGTCGTCACGCTCGATGCGTCCGGAGAACTTCAGATAACCATCGACCCATTCGCGCTCGGCCTTCTTCCACTTGGAAATCTGCTCGAACTTGTAGATGCCAAGGCCATTCAGCGTCGCCTCGATCTTAGGACCGACGCCCGAGATCATCTTCAGGTCATCGACTGCGTCCGGCTTTTCGATGCCGGCCGGGCGGTTCTTGTCTTCCAGCGAAGGCTTTTCGCTACGAGCCGTATCGGCATTGTCGCCCTTGACCTTGATGTTTTCCGCAGCGGCCTTCTTGTCGGTTGCGGGGGTCTTCAGCTTGGCATCGGTTTCTGGAGCATCGGTGACCGGCTTCGCAGCATTGGCCGGCGGCACGGATGCAGTCACGGCAGGTGCCGGTGCGGCTTCGACTTGTGCGGCAGGTGAATCCTGAAAACGGATCGGCTCGATCGGCTCGATCAGCGCGGTCGGACCGCCTGCTGCGGCGGAGAAGACGCGATCGATCTGCGGGCCGGGCTTGATATCGGAGCCCTTGCCTGCATCAAAACGGTCGATGATGTGCTCGAGCTGGGTCGGCGTCAGGTCTTCGTAGCTATCCTTGAAGATCATGATCATCGGTGCGTTGACGCAGGCGCCCTGACACTCGACCTCTTCCCAGGACAGCGTTCCCGATTCATTCAGTTCGAACGGATCGTGATGGATCTTCGACTTGCAGACCTTGATCAGGTCTTCTGCGCCGCGCAGCATGCACGGCGTGGTGCCACAGACCTGGATGTGTGCACGGGTGCCGATCGGCCGCAGCTGGAACTGGGTGTAGAAGGTCGCGACCTCCAATACCCGGATATATGGCATGTCGAGCTTTTCAGCGACGAATTCAATCGCCGCCTTCGTCACCCAGCCATCCTGCTCCTGCGCCCGCATCAACAGCGGGATGACCGCCGATTGCTGGCGGCCTTCCGGGTATTTGCGGATGGTGGCGTCAGCCCAAACGGCATTTTCCGCATTGAAGGAAAAGCCTGCCGGCTGAAATTGCTCTTCGGCTAGTCGACGAACGGACATACTTCCTCACGCCTTGTATCAGTTTATGGAACCACACCGCGTATTCGTCACATTGGCGAATTCGCAGGCATAGGCCGACTTATCTTTCTGCAGGAACACGAACAGCTTCGAGCCGGTCCAGGACGAGCTCTTGATTTCATATCCCTGCTTGATGAGATTGGCCATCGATGCCGATGACTTGCTCGCCGTCACGTCGCTTTCCTGCGCCACCGCAGCGGAGGCACAGACAAAAGCAGCGATCGCGACAAGGGTCTTCAGCATCAGCGGTCAACTTCCCCGAACACGATGTCCAGCGAACCCAGGATGGCGGATACGTCCGCCAGCTGGTGGCCGCGGCAAATGAAATCCATCGCCTGGAGATGGGCATAGCCCGGGGCGCGGATCTTGCAGCGATACGGTTTGTTGCTGCCATCGGAGACGAGATAGACGCCGAATTCGCCCTTGGGCGCTTCAACAGCCGCATAAACCTCGCCCTCGGGCACATGGTAGCCTTCGGTGTAAAGCTTGAAGTGATGGATCAGGGCTTCCATCGACCGCTTCATCTCGCCGCGCTTGGGCGGAACGACCTTGCCGTCCAGCGCCGAGATCGGGCCGACCCTGGCGTCGCCGAGCAGACGATTGACGCATTGCTTCATGATCTTCACCGATTCGCGCATTTCGAACATGCGGATCAGATAGCGGTCGTAGCAGTCGCCATTCTTGCCGACCATCAGGTCGAAGTCGAGATCGGCGTAACATTCGTAAGGCTGCGACTTGCGCAGGTCCCAGGCCGCACCGGACCCGCGGACCATGACACCGGAAAAGCCCCAGGCCCAGCAATCATCAAGGGTGACAACGCCGATATCGACATTGCGCTGCTTGAAGATGCGGTTGCCGGTCAGAAGATCGTCGATATCGTCGAGGGTCTTCAGGAACGGATCGCACCATTTGCCGATATCCTCGACCAGTTCGTGCGGCAGATCCTGGTGAATGCCGCCGGGACGGATATAGGCCGAGTGCATGCGGGCGCCACAGGCGCGCTCGTAGAACACCATCAGCTTTTCGCGCTCTTCGAAGCCCCAGAGCGGCGGCGTCAGCGCACCAACGTCCATGGCCTGTGTGGTGACGTTCAATAGATGCGACAGGATACGGCCGATTTCCGAGTAGAGAACGCGGATCAGCTGGCCGCGGATCGGGATCTGCAGACCGAGCAGCTTCTCGACGGCCATCGAATAGGCATGCTCCTGGTTCATCGGTGCGACATAGTCGAGACGATCGAAATACGGCAGCGCCTGGAGATAGGTCTTCGTCTCGATCAGCTTTTCGGTGCCGCGATGCAGCAGGCCGATATGCGGGTCGACGCGCTCGACGATTTCACCGTCGAGTTCCAGCACGAGGCGCAAGACCCCGTGTGCGGCCGGATGCTGCGGACCGAAATTGATGTTGAAGTTGCGGACGTTGTGTTCTGTCATGGCCCAAACCTTCCGCTTAACTGGTCGCCTTCTCATCGCCCGGCAGCACGTAATCCGTGCCTTCCCATGGCGAGAGAAAGTCGAAATTCCGGAATTCCTGCTTCAGTTCGACCGGCTCGTAGACAACGCGCTTGGCATTGTCATCGTAGCGGACTTCAACAAAGCCGGTGGTCGGGAAGTCCTTGCGCAGCGGATGCCCCTCGAAACCGTAATCGGTGAGGATGCGGCGCAGGTCCGGATGGTCGGTAAACAGGATGCCGTACATGTCCCAGGTCTCGCGCTCGAACCAGTCGGCGCCCGGGAACACAGGACAGGCCGACGGAACCGGCTTGAACTCGCCGGTCGCGACCTTGATGCGGATGCGCTGATTCTGGCGCGGCGACAGCAGGTGATAGACCACCTCGAAGCGGTCTTCGCGCTTCGGATAGTCGACGCCGCAGATGTCGATCAGGTTGACGAACCCGCACTGGACATCGTCGCGCAGGAAAGTCAGCAGCGAGATGATGTTTTCCGCCTTGGCGGTCAGCGTCAATTCGCCATAGGTGATTTCGCTCGTCGCGATCAACGCGCCGCGCATTTCCTTGAGGTAGGATGCCAGCTCGTTCAGGGCTTCAGTCATTCTCTTGTCCCTTCGCCTTACCGCTCGATCGTTCCGGTGCGCCGGATCTTCTTCTGCAGCAGCAGCACTCCGTAAAGAAGCGCCTCTGCCGTGGGGGGACAGCCTGGCACATAGATATCGACCGGCACGACGCGGTCGCAACCACGCACGACGGAATAGGAATAGTGGTAATAGCCGCCGCCATTGGCACAGGAACCCATGGAGATGACGTAGCGCGGCTCCGGCATCTGGTCATAGACCTTGCGCAGCGCAGGCGCCATCTTGTTGGTCAGCGTGCCGGCAACGATCATCACGTCCGACTGGCGCGGCGAGGCGCGCGGCGCAAAGCCGAAGCGCTCGACGTCGTAGCGTGGCATCGACAGCTGCATCATTTCGACCGCGCAGCAGGCGAGACCGAAGGTCATCCACATCAGCGAGCCGGTACGGGCCCAATTGATCAGCTCGTCGGTCGACGTAACCAGAAAGCCCTTGTCGGCGAGCTCATTGTTGATCTCGCCGAAGAAGGCATCATCGCTGCCGATGGGCTTGCCGGTATTGGGGTCAATGATGCCCTTGGGCTGCTGGGCGACCAGCGTGTTGGACTGGATCACTCCCATTCGAGCGCCCCCTTCTTCCATTCGTAGATAAAGCCGATGGTGAGCACAAAGAGAAAGGCCATCATCGACCAGAGACCAAACCAACCGATTTCACTGAAGGACACGGCCCATGGAAACAGGAAGGCCACTTCGAGATCGAAGATGATGAAGAGGATCGACACCAGATAAAATCGGATATCGAACTTCATGCGCGCATCATCGAAGGCGTTGAAGCCGCATTCATAGGCCGAAAGCTTTTCCGAATCAGGCGCCTTGTAGGCAACGGCAAAAGGCGCGATCAACAGCGCCAGGCCGATGACAAGGGCTATACCGATGAAGATGGCGATCGGAAGGTAGGAACTGAGAAGTTCAGTCATCATATCACCCTGCTTGTCTCTAATGCCGGGAAGCATCTGGGGCGGAGCCGACAAGCCGAAAGAGAGTTGTAACGAGCCGTGGTTAGCGCAGCCTGTCGGTCAGCGCAAGTCCAACCAAAGCCTTTTCACCCGATACCCGAGCACACCTTACCAGCGGGTAAAATGGGTGTCGCGCGAAATCCGCTTTAGATATGTTTGAAAACAAATTTAATTCGGGAAAGGGGAGGAGTGGCGCGAGTGACGGGGCTCGAACCCGCGACCTCCGGCGTGACAGGCCGGCACTCTAACCAACTGAGCTACACCCGCGCATTTTGGATACCTTGATATCCGATCTCCTCGGCAGCCAAGTGACTGCCCTGCTTTTGCTTTTTCTGGGAATGGCGCGAGTGACGGGGCTCGAACCCGCGACCTCCGGCGTGACAGGCCGGCACTCTAACCAACTGAGCTACACCCGCGTATTTCCAGATGAGGAGTAAAGCGCTCCTCGCCGATCGGGCTAACCCGTTCGATGAGCGGCTAACTAAGGCGTTCGTCTGGGAGTGTCAAGCAGCTTTCAAGACAAAACTGCGAGCAAGTCATTTTTATCCAAAGCCCCCTTCCCGACCCCGATCATGCATTCGGGTTCGCGACAACGGGACGCAGGGCGAGGCTCCCGATTTTCCGGGGTTTTTCACAAGAGCCCGCTGAACCGCCAGTAAAAAAAACAAAAAAACTTCACAAACGCTCTTGCGGATTTTCGCCGATCCGCATAGATCACGGCCACCGACGCGGCGGACATGATCCGGTCAGCGAGCGGGCGATTAGCTCAGTTGGTAGAGCGCCTCGTTTACACCGAGGATGTCGGCGGTTCGAGTCCGTCATCGCCCACCATTTCTCACCCTAGTTTAATTTGATTGCTTGACGTTTTGCTTCTTGAGCAACCGTATTCGCATTGGGCCGGGCGGGTATCGCTCCACTTCAAAGGCACCTGCCTTTTTCACCAACTCGCTCAGTTTCTTGTATCCGTAGGTTCGCGGATCAAAGTCGGATTTCAAGTTGGAGAGTTGCGTGCCTAAAGCACCCAGATGGACCCAACCGTCCTCGCTCTCCATGTTTGCTAGTATCTTCTTGATAATCGGGGTCGCCGCGCTCGGTGGCTTCAGCGGCAACGCCGGCTTCGAATCGCTATCGGAGACCACCTGTTCCACGAGATTTTCTGTATAAATGAACCGGCGGCACGCCTGCCTGAAACTTTCGGGTGTCTTTTGTTCGCCGAAACCGAAGACATCGATGCCCTGCTCTCGAATCCTTGCTGCCAAACGCGTGAAATCGCTGTCGGATGACACGAGGCAGAAGCCGTCGAGCCGACCGCTTAGCAGCAGATCCATCGCGTCGATCACCAATGTGATGTCCGAGGCGTTTTTGCCCGAAGTATAAGCGAATTGCTGTTGGGGGATGATCGCGTGCCGCGTGAGGACGTCCGTCCACCCCTTCGACCTCGCATGGGAAAAGTCACCATAGATTCGCCGGACGCTTGCCTCACCGATTTGCGCTATTTCTTCAAACAGTCGATCGGCAATTTTTGATGATGTATTGTCGGCGTCGATCAGGACAGCCAGGCGCGGCAGACGAATATTTGCGGCCAATACCATACGCTCCCTTTGTCTCTGAGACGCACCTCAGATAATCAGCCTATGGTGCATTTAGTGACGGCGCATGCAAAGCAGAGTTGTTTTTCTCGGTAAACAACTGGTCATCAAGCGGGCGGTCAGAAAAAAGCCCGCTGGATCGCTCCGGCGGGCTTTCGACTTGTCTGCGCCTCAAACCCTCAGGCAAACGGCTCCGCCGGCCCCTTCGCCGGCTCCGTGAACCATTGGGCACCGGCCTCACTCATATAGATGTGATCCTCCAGACGTATGCCGTAGCGGTCGGGGAAGACGACCATCGGCTCGTTGGAGAAACACATGCCGGGCGCGAGCCGGGTCTTGTTGCCGCGCACGATATAGGGTTCCTCATGGATCTCGAGGCCGAGGCCATGGCCGGCGCGATGCGGCAGGCCGGGCAGCCGGTAGTCCGGGCCGAGACCATGGCTGGCGATCAGCGCACGGGCGGCATCGTCGAGGCTGCCGCAGGTGGCACCGAGCTTTGCCGCATCGAACACCGCCTGCTGGGCTGCGCGCTCGATCGCCCAGTTGCGGGCAAAATCGGCATCGGGCGTATCCAGCACATAGGTGCGGGTCAGGTCTGAGTGGTAGCCGTCGAGCCGGCAGCCGGTATCGACGAGGATAACGTCGCCGGACTGGTAGGTCTGCTCGCCGTCGGCGCCATGTGGCAGCGAGGTCGCCACCCCGAAGGAGACGATACAGAAGCTGGAGCCGCCTGCAGCGCCCAATTCGCGGTGCTGGTCGTCAATGAAGCGCACGACCTCGGAGGCGCGTATGCCGGGGCGAATGAAGGCATGGGCCCGGCGATGCACTTCGAGGGTGAGGTTCATCGCATACTGAATGATGGCGATCTCGGCATCCGACTTGCACAGGCGGATATCGCGAATCAGCCGCCCGCCGTCCACGAGCCGGTCAGGCCCAAGTTTCGAAGCCAGCGCATGATAGACAAACAAAGGCAGGGCATCGTCGAGTGCCAGCCGATCGCCCTGCCCCAGCAGCCGTGCCACGCATTCTGCGCCGCTCTCGTCTTCCTGCCAGAGCGCGATATCGCCATCTAGCTTGGCAAGCGTCTCGACCTTGCTCTGCTCGAAGCCGGGAACGATGTAGGTCAGGCCGGTCTGCGTCACCAGCGCGCCGACCAGGCGCTCGCTGGCGTGCCAGACCATGCCGGTGAAGTAGCGCAGGCTTTCGGTCGAGCCGAGCAGAAGCGCATGGACATTGGCCGCCTGCATGGCAGCGCGAAGCCGGGTCAGCCGCTGCTCCCGCTCAAAATTGGCGATCGGGGCGGGACGAAGGGAGGCAGTCATGGCAATTCCTTGGAGAATATCAAAGATGGTGGCGTCAGAGGCGCGGCATGGACACGGCGTTGCCATAGGCGCGGGAGACGTATTCCTGGATCTGGTGGACGATCTGGGCGGCATGGGCGGTCGCCAATTCATCGGCGCGCTCGACATCGCCGCTGACGATCGCCCGGATCATGTCCTCGTGCTCATCGACGTATTGGCGCGGCAGGCGATCGTCGAAGGTCGAGTAATACAGACGCAGGATACGGCGCCCCTCGTCGAGCAGCCGGGCGAAGAAACTGGTGTAGTAACCATTGCCGGCACGTTCGGCGATGGCGACATGAAATTCGCGATTGGCCTCGATCATGGCAAAGGCGTCCTGGGCAGCGACAGCATCGGTGAATTCGCGCTGGCGCCTGTGGATCATGTCCATGCCAGCCTTGCCGCTCTTTTGCGCAGCACCTCGGGTCGTCACCCGGTACATCAAAGTCAGCGCCTCGAAATAGGTCGGCAGCGTGGAAAAATCGATGACGGCGACGATCGTGCTGCGATTGGGCAGCGTCGTGACCAGGCCCTCCGAGGCCAGCCGCAGCAGGGCTTCACGCACCGGGGTCCTCGACATGCCGAAATGTTCGGCAAGCGTCACCTCGTCGAGCGGGCTTCCCGGCGCTCGGGCCATGGCCAGAATGTCCTGGCGCAAGGTGCTGTACACCGTCTGGCTGCCGGAGCCACGTGCACGCGCTCCTTCGACCACATTGCCATCCTTGATCTCTTCCATCGTACCCATCCGCTTCGTCCCACCTTGCCCGGCGCCATGAGCCACCGGATGTGGATCAAGCTCATCCGGCTTCCCGGGAGAAAGTCAAGGTCGGGACGAAACGCAAGCCGACTGCCCGGTGTCAGGACTGCGGTAGATCGAGCGTATGGCGAAGACGCCGGTGCTCTGCTTCATCGAGCGAAAAGCGCCACATGATGGCAATGGCGGCAAGTTTGGGCAGGATCGGCAGCCAGGCGTAAAGACCGCCGAGGACCGACAGCGCCGGAACGGTCTGGGTGGCCTTCAGGTCGCCGACGAAGCCTGCCAGATCGAGAAGCGGGAAAACGACGCCGGCCGACAGGGCGACGGCCAGCTTGGTGATGAAGCTCCAGGCGGCAAAATAGAGACCCGATCGCTGTTCGCCGGACCGCACCGTATCATTGTCGATCACGTCTGCCTGGATGGCCGGCGGCAAGGTCAGGTCGAAGCCGAGCAAGAGGCCTGTCGAAACGCAGACGACGGTGAAAGGAATGACGTCCCCCTCCCCGAGCAAGCCGGCGGCGGAAAAGATCAGGCAGGCGGCAAGCATGGCGAGAGACCAGGCACGATGTTTGCCCAGCCGGGCGGCGCACCAGACAGCCAGCGGAATACCGACAATCGCGCTGAGGAAATAGGCAAATAGCAAAGGGCCTTGCAGTGCCGGCACACCAAGCCGCTCGCCGACAAAGTAGATGAACAGCGACGCCGGCACGGCATTGGCAAAGCTGTTGAGGAGGAACGCTGCCGCCAGGCGGAGAAAGGGGCGATTGCCGGCCAGGTGCTTCAGGCTTTCACGTAGCGACAGACGACGTCGGGAGACGTCGGTCGGTTCGGGGACCATCGCCACGGTCGTCAGGCCGGCAAGCGGAAGGACGATCGTAATGAAGACGGCGATCCACGCCAATCCGTGAAAACCCTGTGCCGTATCGAGGCCGCCGATGAAAGGCAGCGAAATGGCGAGCAGCGAGCCGATCAGCGTTGCCCCTTCCCGGAATGCCGACAGTCGGACACGCGCCTGATAGCCTGTCGCCAGTTCGGCGCCCCAGGCGGTGTAAGGCAGAAGCGTCCAGGTGGCGCCGATCGACAGCGCCGTGCCCCAAAGCCCGAGATAGGCGAGGCCCGCATCCTGCGGCGGCCAGAACAGCATGAAGGCGGCAAGCGCGGTCAGCGGCAGCGACAGGGCGAAAAAGATACGCCGGCGACCGTGGCGATGGGCAAAACGATCGGAGAGCCAGCCGAAGAGCGGATCGGTGACCGCGTCGATCAGGCGGATCGCCAGCAGCACCGCGCCGATGGCGGCAAGCGAGATGCCGAAGTTTCCGGCATAGAATGTGGGAACGACGATGTAGAACGGCAGGGCAATGGCGGCGAGCGGCAGGGCCGGCATCGCATAGAGCGCCAACAGACGCGTGGCGGGCATAGCCTCACCATGGGGAGAAGTCATCGAGATCGTCATGGAGGCCTCGCCAGTGCGGTCGCAAGACCGAGTTCTGCAAGGCAATACGGTCTGGATGCTGATCCGGTTTTCAGCCGATCACGGCGAGGCCCCGTTCGATCGGCTCAGATGACCGAAGCAAGCTTGAACACGGGCTGCAACTGACGGCGAAACGGGAAGAGCAAAACTTTGATCACCTGACGGATGGCAAACAGCGCAAGGCTTGCCGCAAGGCCCGCCAGTGCTGCAGTGAGCGCGTAGA
Source organism: Hyphomicrobiales bacterium (assembly GCA_900470155.1). Classification (GTDB taxonomy): domain Bacteria; phylum Pseudomonadota; class Alphaproteobacteria; order Rhizobiales; family Rhizobiaceae; genus Allorhizobium. The sequence continues at coordinate 262,649 of UBZT01000007.1, read as the reverse complement.
GTTCCCAGCCGATCGTCAGCAGGCTGCGGCCGAGAAATTTCATCACCGCAGTGGTGCCATCACCGAAATGCAGCCCGACACGCTGCAGACGCCGCAGGTCGGACGGGCCGTCCGCCAGCGACAGCGCCTGGAACGCCGCGCGCGGGCCACCGGCCGTGCCGATTTCCCCCAGAACGCGCGCGTCATCGACGAGGCTGCTCGCCGCTTTCGGGTCGATGACACGAGCGGCGATCGTGCGCGCGCGCGACAGGCCCAGGGCGCCCTCGTCGGCAGCCGTGGCAATCTCCCGGCGCAGGAGCTTGGTATCGACCACCCGGCCGGCGGTTTTCGTCAGATAGGCTGCGAACGGACGGCTCATCCGGCCGGCACGGCGGACATTCTTGACGACGGCAAGTCCGGCATCGGCGACACCGGCTGCGCCCGCCGTGCCGTAGGTCGCAGCCGTCAGACCAAGCCCGACACCCGACAAGGTGAGCAGGACCGGATCATAGTCGCCACCGCCGACAAGTTTCAAACCTTCGACGGAAAAGTCGCGCAGATCGCCAAAGCCGATGAGATCGCTGGTGACCGAGCCGGCAATCTCTGAACCGCTGTCGATCGAACCAAAGACAAAGCCGCTTGCCACGCCACTGCCGGTGACGAATGCCCGGCGCAAAAGCGTACCCTCGGCACGCTCGCCCAGATCCATCGGCAGATGATGCCCCTCCTGAACGGCCAGTTTGTAGAGACTTCCGGCATAGTCATAGTCATCCGCGGCAATCGCAGTCTCGATCTCGTTCCGGAACGCGCCCGTTGAGGCGAATGCCAGTCGGTACTGCGCGAGCGAGACGGGATCGACAAGGCCAAGCGCGAGGCTGCTGCGATAGACGGGCAAGGCCGCCTCCCAAACGGCAAAGCCGGCGATGCAAAAGGCCGCCAATCTTGCGAGGCGCAGGAGTGCATAAACAGGCATCATATCTCGTCGATCCGGCCGGAGCGTTCCACAACGTAAGCGCCTACACCTCGTTCACGGTGTTTTTGCGACGTGACACGGTGTTCGCCGTTGACCCATGCCCGCCCCTGCGCCAATTGGTAGCCGCAACGACATTTCAGGGAGATATTCATGAGACAACATGCTTTTGGCCGCACAGAATTTACGGTGAGCGATATCGGTTTCGGCGCCTGGCAGATCGGCGGGTCCTGGGGAGAGGTCTCCGAGGCGGATGGTCGTGCCGCGCTTAATGCAGCGCTTGATGCTGGCATGACGTTCATCGACACCGCCGACGTCTATGGCGACGGCCGGTCGGAGCGGATCATCGCGGATGTTCTCAAGGCGCGCGGTGGGGAACGGCCGATGGTGGCATCCAAGGCAGGACGTCGGCTCAATCCGCATGTGGCGGACGGCTATACCAAGGCCAATATAGAAGCCTTCATCGATCGCTCGCTGCAGAACCTCGAAGTGGACAGCCTCGACCTCGTGCAGCTGCATTGCCCGCCAACCGAGGTCTACTACCGTCCGGAGATGTTCGAGGGCCTGGAAGAGATCCGCAAGGCCGGCAAGATCAAGCACTACGGCGTGTCTGTCGAAAAGGTCGAGGAAGCGCTGAAGGCGATCGAATATCCGGGTGTCGTCAGCGTCCAGATCATCTTCAACATGTTCCGCCAGCGCGCCGCCGGGCTGTTCTTCCAGGAAGCCAAGCGCCGCAACGTTGCCGTCATCGCGCGCGTGCCGCTGGCAAGCGGACTTCTTTCGGGCAAGATCACCGCTGCCACGCAGTTTGCCGCCGAAGACCATCGCAACTTCAATCGCAATGGCGAAGCCTTCGATGTCGGCGAGACCTTTGCAGGCGTGCCGTTCGAGACCGGGCTTGCCGCTGTCGAGGAAATCCGCAAGCTGGTGCCTGTCGGCTGCACCATGGCCGCATTCGCACTGCGCTGGATCCTCATGCATGAGGCGGTCACCGTCGTGATCCCCGGTGCGCGCAACGGTGAACAGGCCAAGGCCAATGCCGCAGCGTCAGACCTTGCCGCGCTTGCGGCAGACGTCATGGCGGCCGCCAAGGACACCTATGATCGGCTGATCGCACCGCATGTGCATCATCGCTGGTAGTCGTAGAGCCAAGACCTGAACGAAAAAGAGGCCGGGTGAGCGATCACCCGGCCTCTTCTGGTTCAGATGGTGGCAGATCTCAGTGGAGATCAGTTGGTGCCCTTGAGGTTGACCTGCCAGAACAGGGTCTCGCCGGACGAATCATCGACGCCGTCGTTGTCGGTCACGGCAAAGGCATTGCCAGCCGCGTCGAAGGCGAAGCCTTCCAGCTTGTCGACGACATAACCGTTGGTGGCCGCCTTCAGGTCGGGCAGGAAGTCATGCGCTTCCTGCTTGGTGACGAGCGGCAGCTTTTCGCCCAGCTTGGCCGGCTTCAGGTCAGCGATGGCCACGGTGTAGAGCTTCTTCAGCTTGGCATTGTCGCCAACCTGGTTGTCACGCTCGACGATGTAGAGCTTGCCGTCATGCGCGGTGATCTCGGACAGGCCGACCCAACCGGCTTCGGTCTTGTCGAGCGGGTAGCTGACAGCGCCCCATTCCTTGGCCTTGATGTTGTAGGAAACGAGCTTGGCAGTGCCCTTCTCGTCGTCCTTCCATTCGCGCTGCACGGCCATCCACAGGGTCTGGTCGTCGCCTTCGCCAACGGAAGTGATGCCTTCGAGGCCGAAGCGGGTCTGGCCTGCCAGAAGTTCGACTGGGAAGCCGATCTCCGACTTGATCTCGCCCTTGGCATCGACATTGTAGATGCCGTGACCGACGAGCTTTGCCGGATCACCTTCAGAGGCGAGCCAGAAGCCGCCCTTGCCGTCGAGTGTGATGCCTTCGATGTCGAGCTTCTGGGCTGCCTGGCCACCACGGGTAACCGGCAGGGCCGAGGTGATGACGGCAGGCTTCTGCGTTGCATCGACCGTGAAGATGGTCGGTTGCGCCGAATAGAAGCTGTCGTTGACGGCGTAGAGCGTTCCCGCCTTTTCGGCATCGCCGACGAGACCGGACAAGGCACCCCAGCCGATCGGCGCACCGTCGACGATATCGGAGCGGATCATCGGATAAGCGGGCGTGCCTTCGGCGAGTTCATACAGCATCACATGCGAGCGCGGGCCGCCGTCTTCGCCGAGATCCACTTCATTGGCCGTGGCGAGCAGGTTGCGGCCGGGGATGGCGACAGCGCCTTCCGGAGATACGCCCGACGGAAGGATCTGCATCAGTTCCGGCTCGGCACCGGTGTCCTTGTAGACGCCGACGACCGACGCGCGCTCGGAAAGCACGAAGAAGTATTTCTGGTCGCCGAAGGTGGCTGCTTCCAGGCCTTCGAGCTCGACGCCCTTGGACTTGGCGCGCTTGTCTGGGAAGTGGCCGATCTGGGCGATGGCCAGTTCCAGCGAAGCGCCGGATTCGTAAGCAACCTTGCCGGTCTTGTCGAAGATGGTGAAGCTGCGCGAGCCGCCTTCATAGTCGCCTTCGTTGGCAACGACGAAACGGTTGTCGTCGAGCCACTTCAGGGCGTCAGGCTCGCGAAGCACGCCTTCCTTCTTGCCGGTGAACTTCAAGGCGCCATCCGACTTGGTGTCGATGCCGTCGAGGTCGACGGTGCCGGCGGTGAAATGCGTCTTCACTTCGCCGGTCTTGCCGTCGACGATGACGATCTCGTTGTTTTCCTGCAGCGTCACGGCGATTTCGCCGAGGCTATTGATCGAGACGAATTCCGGCTCCGGATCATCACCGGCAATGCCAGCGAGACCGGTCATGACGACATGCTTCAGCGACGCGCAATCGACCGTGCCGTCCTTCAGGCCGACGATGACAAGATCACCGGCTGGCATCTGCGGCAGCTTGCCTTCGTTCAGCTCTTCGTCACGCTCGTTCTCGATGGCGACGACGGCGAATGTCTTGTCCGGGGAGATCGCAACCGAATCCGGCTGACCGCCGAGATCGCAGGTCAGGTCGATCGCCTTGGACGCGATATCGACGACGGCCAGGCGGCCCGACGGCTTGACCTTGCTCTCGGATGTATTGACGGCCACCAGGACCTTGTTGCCGATGGCCGAAACCGATGTCGGCTCGCCATCCATCATCAGGGCGCCAGCGGCCTTGGGGGCCTTGGCGTCGGTGATGTCGACGAAGCCGATGCCGCCGAGTGGGCTGTCGGAATAGACCAGCGTCATGCCGTCTTCCGAAGCTGTGATGATTTCGGCCGATGTGGTCGAGAGCTTGTCCTTGTCGGCCGGCAGATTGGTGGCGACCGGGAAGGCGGCAATACGGTTGAAGACCTGTTCAGCTGAGGCGGGCAGCGCCACCGATGCGAGAAGAGCCGCCGTCAGGGCGACACGGGAAATACCAAACGTCATGGGGAAACCTCCTGTTTCCGAAAAATGGGAACAGGAGGCTTTTGCGTCATGTGAATGACAGGCGGATGACAATAGCCGTCGCTGCGGACACCAACGCTGAGTTTAGTTCGATCGCGCCTCGCGACCGGCTTCGCGCAACATCAGGAAGAGCGATGCGCAGAGAATCAGCAGAGCCCCAATCCACAGATAACCGCTTGGGGCATAGCCGAAGACCAACCAGCCGGCGAAGACATTCAACGGCAGCTTCAGATCGTCGAAAGGCTGAACATAGGCGGCATCCGCAGCATTGTAGGCCAGCGTCAACAGATATTGGCCGATCGCGGTCAAAAGGCCCGCTGCCAGCAGCAGCCATAGAGCCAAACCTTCCGGGATGACGAAGCCGGAGGCCATGGCGAGGCCGGCGTTGATTGGCGTCAACAGAACGAGGAGCCAGACCGTGATGGTTTCCGGCGTTTCGAACTGCGTCAGGTTCTTCATCAGCAATGAAGATCCACCCCATAGGAGGGCGGAGAGGACAGGTAGCAGAGCAGGCAGCGAAAAGCTGTCGGACCAGGGCTGGAGAATGATCATGGCGCCAACGAAACCAACAAAGGTTGCGAGCCAGCGGTCAGGGCCTACGGTTTCCCCCAGAAAGAGACGGGCGCCGATGATGATGAAGAAGGGCGACGTCATCACCAGTGCGATTGCCTGCCAGATCGGCACGGTGGCAAGACCCATGACCCAGGCCTGAACGCCGAAGGCGGCCAGCAAAACGCGAAAGGCGTGGCGCAACGGATAGTCGGTGCGCATGGCCTTCAGACCGAGGCGAAACAACAGCGGCAGGGAGAGAACGAGGGCAAAGCCATATTGCCAGAACGCCGTCGAGGCGGCCGGGAAGCCGAGCATCATGGCAAGCCACTGGGTCACGACATTGAGCACGGCAAAGGCGATGCCCGCCAGAACCATGAAGGCGGCGCCGTTGAAGGCGCGGGAGCGGAAGAGCGACAAGGAGCTCTGATTCATGTCCGTTTTCCTTTTGCAAAGGACCAACACAAATCAGGACAGATGAGGTGACGACAGAACCGCCCGAAACCGGGCGACAAGACGGCAAATCGCGTTCACCCGGCAAGCCGGACGAGACCGCGATCGATGACCTCATTCTCTTTCATCCGGACTATACCGTCGGCTCCGGAATCACACCGGATCTGCTGACCCTGCCCCTTCCGACGCTGCCGTGAAAGAAACAGGCGCTCGCGGGCTTGGGGATCCCCCTTACCGCCGGTGGGGAGTTGCACCCCGCCCTGAGAACGAATGCCGGCAAACCGGCTCGCAAGGAATATGGCAAGGTTTGCTGCAACGCAAGACGGGCAAAAGAAAGCCCGGCACAATGGCCGGGCTCAAGTCTTGTCTGCGACCACCGTAAAACACGGGGCGGCTTACCGTTCTCCCTTAGGAGTTGACGGCGTCCTTCAGGCCCTTGCCGGCCGTGAACTTCGGAACGTTGCGAGCCGGAATATCGACTTCAGCACCGGTGGACGGGTTGCGGCCCTTGGAGGCTTCGCGACGAGCCACGGTGAACGCGCCGAAACCGGCGAGACGGATGTCACCGCCGCTCTTCAGTTCAGCCTGGACCGTTTCAAAAACGGCATCGACGGCAGAGGCCGCATCGGCCTTAGTCAGGCCAGCCTTCTCGGCAACCGCGGATACGAGTTCGTTCTTGTTCATGTTTCCACCCTTTCTGATTGGTATGAAACGACTCAATGGATAAGTCGGGCGGAGAATACGAATGCTTCTGCCCTGCGCAACTCAAAAGCACCCGAATACCCCGGAAAACAAGCCATTCCCGAGACTTTTCACAAAAAAGGCTGGCATAAATGCCAGCCTTTTTCGTTGTTTTTCGCCTTTATGGCGCAAGCATGGCAGAAATGCCTCAGTGAGCGATCGCCGCACCGGTTTCATCGACGCCTTCGACGGTGCCGATGGCAGGCGTTTCAACGGTGCCATCCCACTCGATCGGGTCGGGCACACGCAGCAGCGCATGGCGAATAACCTCGCCCATGCGCGACACCGGAACGATCTCGAGATTGTTCTTCACATTGTCCGGAATGTCCGCCAGGTCCTTGGCGTTTTCTTCCGGGATCAGAACCTTCTTGATGCCGCCACGAAGCGCTGCGAGCAGCTTTTCCTTCAGGCCACCGATCGGAAGCACGCGGCCGCGCAGGGTGATTTCACCCGTCATCGCCACGTCCTTGTTGACCGGAATACCGGTCATGATCGAGACGATCGCCGTTGCCATCGCCACACCGGCGGACGGACCATCCTTCGGCGTCGCACCTTCCGGCACGTGCACGTGGATATCCGACTTGTCGAAGCGCGGCGGCTCGATGCCGAAATCGACGGCGCGCGAGCGGACATAGGATGCCGCTGCCGAAATCGATTCCTTCATCACTTCCTTCAGGTTGCCGGTTACGGTCATGCGACCCTTGCCCGGCATCATCACGCCTTCAATGGTCAGCAGTTCGCCGCCCACTTCCGTCCAGGCCAGACCCGTGACGACACCAACCTGATCCTCGCCTTCCGCTTCGCCGTGGCGATAGCGCGGAACGCCGAGATATTCGTTGATGTTGGCACCGGTCACGGCAACCGAGGTCACCTTGCCCTTGATGATCTCGGTGACCGCCTTGCGGGCGAGCTTCATCAATTCGCGTTCGAACGAACGCACACCGGCTTCGCGGGTGTACTGCTGGATGATCGCCATGATCGCACTGTCGGCAACGGAGAATTCTTCCGGGCGCAGGGCGTGTTCCCTGATCGCCTTCGGCAGAAGGTGACGCTTGGCGATTTCCAGCTTTTCATCCTCGGTGTAGCCGGCGATGCGGATGATCTCCATGCGGTCCATCAGGGGGCCGGGAATATTTAGCGTATTCGCGGTCGTGACGAACATCACGTTGGACAGGTCGTATTCGACTTCCAGGTAGTGGTCCATGAAGGTCGAGTTCTGTTCCGGATCCAGCACCTCGAGCAACGCCGACGACGGATCGCCACGGAAATCCATGCCCATCTTATCGATCTCGTCGAGCAGGAAGAGCGGGTTGGATTTCTTCGCCTTCTTCATCGACTGCACGATCTTGCCAGGCATCGAACCGATATAGGTCCGACGGTGACCGCGGATTTCCGCTTCGTCACGAACGCCGCCCAGCGCCATGCGTACATATTCGCGGCCGGTCGCCTTGGCGATCGACTTGGCAAGCGACGTCTTACCAACGCCCGGAGGTCCGACGAGGCACAGGATCGGTCCCTTGAGCTTGGTCGCACGGGCCTGCACCGCCAGATACTCGACAATGCGTTCCTTGACCTTGTCGAGGCCGAAATGGTCCTCATCGAGGGTCTTTTCAGCAAGGTTGAGATCAACCTTGACCTTGGACTTCTTGCTCCATGGCAGACCGAGCAGCCAGTCGAGGTAGTTGCGAACAACCGTTGCCTCGGCTGACATCGGGCTCATGTGGCGCAGCTTCTTCAGCTCGGCGTCGGCCTTTTCCTTGGCTTCCTTGGAAAGCTTGGTCTTGGCGATGCGCTCTTCCAGTTCGGCCATCTCGTCGCGACCGTCTTCGCCGTCGCCGAGTTCCTTCTGGATCGCCTTCATCTGTTCGTTGAGGTAGTATTCGCGCTGGGTCTTTTCCATCTGGCGCTTGACGCGCGAACGGATGCGCTTCTCGACCTGGAGAACCGAAATCTCGCCTTCCATGAAGCCAAGGGCCTTTTCAAGGCGCGTCTTGACGCTCACCGTTTCGAGCATTTCCTGCTTTTCGGTGATCTTGATGGACAGGTGCGAAGCGACCGTGTCGGCGAGCTTCGAGTAATCCTCGATCTGGCTCGCGGCACCCACGACTTCCGGCGAGATTTTCTTGTTCAGCTTGACGTAGTTTTCGAATTCGGAGACCACCGAGCGCGAAAGCGCTTCGATCTCGACGGCATCTTCTTCCGGCTCGGCGAGAACATGGGCGGACGCCTCATAATAATCTTCACGAGCGGTGTACGATTCGATCTTGGCGCGCGCGCGGCCTTCGATCAGCACCTTGACGGTGCCATCGGGCAGCTTCAGCAGTTGCAGGACATTGGCGACCGTACCGACCTCGTAAATGGCGGAGGGCGACGGATCGTCGTCACTGGCGTTGATCTGTGTGGCCAGCATGATCTGCTTGTCGGAACCCATCACCTCTTCAAGAGCGCGGATGGATTTTTCACGGCCGACGAACAAAGGCACGATCATGTGCGGGAAGACCACGATGTCGCGCAAAGGCAGCACCGGATAGGTATTGCTCTCGTGTGCAGCAGACGTTTTCGGCATTTCACTTCCTTTCCGAGGTCCCGATGTAACCCGGGACTTGATGCCTGCCCCCGAAGGCGACCGGCATATTTCTTGCTCCCCCAACAAGTGGAGTGGCGGCATGCGTTATTCAAGCCTGACCGAAGGTGCGGTCGCGAATCTGTGACGACAGCATGACAGAGTGCGTCGAACTTTTACACTAATCACTTAGGCTGGTCCGAACCATGCGTGCATGTCTGAATGCGCTGTGGATTAAAGCGAAGAAGATAAGGGATAACGCGGGCGAAAATCGGACGCATACGTCCGAGCAAGACCACGCTGACTACCGATTCCAATCCAAGCCTATCGCAAGCGACATCCATCGCGGGCGCATGCACGATAGAATTCCCCGCAAATTCATGACGATACAAAAAAGGCCCGCCAACATGGCGAGCCTTTTGTGATTGTGTCAGCTCAACTTGCTTACGCGGAAGCGTTGGCTTTTTCTTCCTGCCGATCCGCATAGATGTACAGCGGGCGCGAGGAGCCCTTGACCACATCGTCGGAGATGACGACTTCGCGGACACCTTCCAATTCTGGCAGTTCGAACATGGTGTCGAGAAGGATCTTCTCCATGATCGAGCGCAGGCCGCGGGCACCGGTCTTGCGGGTGATCGCCCTCAGCGCGATCTCACGGAGTGCGTCCTCGTGGAACGTCAGTTCGACGTCTTCCATCTCGAACAGGCGTTGATACTGCTTGACGAGCGCATTCTTCGGCTCGGACAGAATCTGGATCAAAGCGTCGGCGTCCAGGTCTTCGAGCGTTGCCAAAACGGGCAGACGACCGATGAATTCCGGGATCAGGCCGAACTTGACCAGGTCTTCCGGCTCCAGTTCACGCAGCACTTCGCCAACGCGACGATCTTCCGGCGAAGTGACCGTCGCGCCGAAGCCGATCGAGGTCTTTTCGCCGCGGGCCGAGATGATCTTGTCGAGACCGGCAAAGGCACCGCCGCAGATGAACAGGATGTTCGTTGTGTCGACCTGCAGGAATTCCTGCTGCGGATGCTTGCGGCCACCCTGCGGCGGAACGGAAGCAACCGTGCCTTCCATGATCTTCAGCAGCGCCTGCTGCACGCCCTCGCCCGAGACGTCGCGGGTGATGGACGGGTTGTCAGACTTGCGGCTGATCTTGTCGACCTCGTCGATATAAACGATGCCGCGCTGGGCGCGCTCGACATTGTAGTCGGCCGACTGCAGCAGCTTTAGGATGATGTTCTCGACGTCTTCACCCACGTAACCGGCTTCGGTCAGGGTCGTGGCATCCGCCATGGTGAAGGGAACGTCGATGATGCGGGCGAGCGTCTGGGCAAGATAGGTCTTGCCGCAGCCGGTCGGACCGACCAGCAGGATGTTCGACTTCGCAAGCTCGACATCGCCACCCTTGGAGGCATGCGACAGACGCTTGTAATGGTTGTGGACCGCGACGGACAGGATCTTCTTGGCCTGCTTCTGGCCGATCACGTATTCGTCGAGGATCTTGATGATGTCCTGCGGCGTGGGAACGCCCTCGCGGGACTTGACCATCGAAGACTTGTTCTCTTCGCGGATGATATCCATGCAGAGTTCGACGCATTCATCGCAGATGAATACCGTCGGTCCGGCAATCAGCTTCCGGACCTCGTGCTGGCTCTTGCCGCAGAAGGAACAATAAAGGGTATTCTTGGAGTCACCGCCGTTGCTTCCGCTGACTTTGCTCATGTCTTTATCCTTCCAGCACGCCGCGCCACCGCGTTGTTGCGGCAGGGCGATCACTCAAACCGTCCGGCTCCGACCACCACCGATGGCCGAAACCCTTTCCGATCAGGAGCTACTAGCCGATCCGAGCAAGACCCGGAACGGCGGCAACGAAAACCCCTTAACGCGGCAGACTATGTCATAAGAATTCAACATAGCCTTAATTCTACTATTAGCGCTTTCGCGCCGACTTTAAACCCCTCGGCTGTTCACATCCTGCGGCGCCTCATGGCGCTGGAGGATAAGCCGCAATGGTATCAGGCCGACGGAGCTGCACCTTCAACTTCAACACGCGACGTCAGAATACGGTCAATCAGACCCCATTCCTGCGCTTCGCTTGCTTCCATGAAATGGTCACGGTCAAGCGTGTTTTCCACTTCTTCGAGCGTGCGACCCGTGTGCTTCACGTAGATCTCATTGAGGCGACGCTTCATCTTAATGATGTCACGAGCATGGCGCTCAATGTCGGACGCCTGTCCCTGGAAGCCGCCCGAAGGCTGATGCACCATGACACGGGCGTTGGGCGTCGCAAAGCGCATGCCCTTTTCGCCGGCTGCCAGAAGCAGCGAACCCATCGACGCCGCCTGACCGACGCACAGCGTCGATACGGCCGGACGGATGAACTGCATCGTGTCGTAAATTGCCATGCCGGCGGTGACGATGCCGCCCGGCGAATTGATGTAGATGGCAATTTCCTTCTTGGGGTTTTCGGCCTCAAGGAAGAGCAACTGGGCACAGACCAGCGACGCCATGTTGTCCTCGACCGGACCGGTCAAGAAGATGATCCGCTCCTTCAGCAGTCGGGAGAAGATATCGTAGGAGCGTTCGCCGCGATTGGTCTGCTCCACGACCATCGGCACCAGAGCCAGGGCGGTATCAACGGGATTTCTCATGTCGGTCCTTTATCAGCTTCTCCCCGGCACCGATCGGCGGCGGGAATCACATAAAATCTGTCAACCCCTACATAGAGTGTCCGCACCCTGACATTCAAGACGCGAGAGAGGGATATCCTTAATGGTGCCACACAGACCACAGCCACCCGACTAGCGGGTTTGCGAGGCTTTTGCCAATGGCAAGGCAAAGCATCGGCGGCGGTTCACAAGAAAGGGCTAACATGGTGAATCTTCGGTAATTCCTGGTCTCTGCAAAAATGCCACAGCCCCTCAATTCTGCGGTTTTTCGTAGCGACTGCTTAACGCATCTGGATCATTTTAGCATGGAAACTGCTTGGACTAATTTTAGGATTGTTCGCCGTGCTCGATGTGAAGACGGCGTTTCTGCTCTGGGTTACCCAGACCGGAACGTTTTCGATTCTCTTGATCGCGATCTGGCTGCATGCTCCCAACCAAAGACATTACCTGTGGTTTGGCCTCGGATTTGCCGCTCACGCGCTTGGCCTCGGTCTTGTTGCAACCCGCAACGAGATTCCCGATTTCATCTCGATTCAAGTCGCCAATTTCATCTCGCTCCTGTCCTTCAGCTGCTGGGCGGTGGGCTTGGCGAGTTTTGACAGACGGCGGCCGCCGCGCCTGTTTCTGCTTCCGCCGCTGCTGTGGACGGCGGCTAACCTGCTACCCTTCATTCGCGCCGAGTTTGCCTACCGCTTTGCGGTTTACGACATCGCCTCCAGCGTGGGCTTTGGCATCATGGCCTACACCGTCAGCAAATCGGCCTTCAGCACCGCTTTCTACCGGCAGAAGCTGGCTGCGGTCTGGATCCTTCAGGCGATCAGCGGCATCGTGTTTGCCGGTCTTGTCGTCACGCGCATGCCGAACGGTTTTCAGGACCTGACCATCAAGGCCTATGTGGGCATGGTCGCAATTGTCGGCTTCGTCACAGCCACCGTCATCCTCGCCAAGATGCTGATGGATCAATCCGAAGCAAAACTTCAAGAACTGGTCCGCACCGATCCCCTTACCGGAGCCCTCAATCGGCGGGGTGTGAACGAGGCGTTCGATGAGATGATGACACGGGCAGGAAAGCCGGCCATTGCACTGCTTCTGTTTGATCTCGATCATTTCAAGCAGATCAACGACCAATATGGCCACCAGACAGGCGACCTGGTGTTGTGCGAGTTTACGCGGCTGTGCACGTCTCTCTTGCCGCAAGGTTCCGCCTTCGGGAGGACCGGCGGTGAAGAGTTCGCCGCCGTGCTGTCCGTCACCGGCGCCCGAGATGCGGCACTTGTCGCCGAGACCACTCGTCTTGCATTGGCGGAGAAACGAATTCCGGCCGGAGCTGTCTCAACGTCGGTCACAGTCAGCATCGGCATCGCGGTATCGGCGATGGCCGACGCCAATCTCGACAAGATGATGACAAATGCCGACAAGGCGCTCTACAAGGCCAAGGGTAAGGGGCGCAACCGCACAGCGGTCACGAACGGCGAGCGTGTCGTAACCGTACCGCACGGACGCACCGATGCACTCGACGACCAAGCGGACCGGCACGTCGCGATTCTCAAGCGCCTTGCTGCTTTTGCCGCGCCGGATGATCACTAATTCGCCGCCACCATACCCTTTGCCCTTCCTCTTCTTTGCGCTAGACAACCTCCATGACCGAGCTTTCATTTCTCTCGATAGATCCAGCGACCCGCACCGTCTCCCTTGATGCCCGGGATCCTTGCTTCTACGGCGACCCAAATCGTGCCTACGCGGCACTGCACGCCGCATGTCCAACCTTTTACTGGGCAGAACAGAAAGCATGGTTCTTCACCGGCTACGATCACGTGAATGCCCTGCTGCGCGACCGGCGGTTCGGTCGGCAGATTCTGCATGTGGCCACGCGCGAAGAGCTCGGCATGCCGGAACCCGCGCCACACACCGCGCATTTCGACAAGGCGGAGCTGCATTCCCTGCTTGAACTGGAACCTCCCGAACACACCCGGCTTCGCACCTTGGTCAACCGTGCCTTTGTCTCGCGTCATGTCGAGAAGATGACACCGGAAATTGCCGAAATGGCCAATCAACTGATCGACCGCTTCGAAAAAGACGGCGAAACGGAGTTGCTGTCATCGTTCGCCGACATCATTCCGGTGACGATGATCGCGCGGATGCTGGGCATTCCCGAGGAGATGGGACCACAGCTGCTGAAATGGTCGCATGACTATGTCGGCATGTATATGTTCAAGCGCACCCGCGCCGACGAAGACGCTGCCGACCGCTCATCAAAGGAATTTGCAGATTATATACGCGGCGTCATCGCCGAACGGCGAGCGACACCCGAGGACGATCTGCTCAGCCACATGATCCATACGGAGCACAAGGGCCAGTATCTGACCGAGGACGAGTTGATCTCGACCACGATCGTGCTGCTGAACGCGGGCCACGAGGCGACCGTGCATCAGATCGGCAATTCGGTCAGGATCATTCTCGAAAGCGGGCTGGATCCCAAGGACCTGTTTGCGGATGCCAAGGCAACCGAGCGGACCGTCGAGGAAACGCTGCGCATCTGCGCGCCCGTGCATATCTTCCAGCGCTACTGCCTGGAGCCATGCGAAATCGACGGCGTATCGCTCAACCGAGGCGACAAGGTCAGCCTGATTCTGGCCGCGGCCAATCTCGACCCGCACAAGTTCAGCGATCCGCTGCGCTTCAAGCCTGCGCGCGACGACGGCGCCAACCTTTCGTTTGGCGCCGGCATCCATTTCTGCATCGGCGCGCCGCTGGCTCGACTGGAGCTGAACATCGTGCTGCCGCTGCTCTTCAAGCGCCTACCCGGCGTCAAAATCGCAGCCAAGCCCGTGGTCAAGGATGTCTATCATTTCCACGGTCTGGAGCGTCTCGATCTGGTCTGGTAGGCGCTAGACAGCCGACCTCAAGCGCGGGTGCCATATCGCTCTGCGGGCAGACGATGCGAGAGATGCGGGCCGAGAGCCGCGCGGCCGGCATTGAATGTCGAGAGAAGCGATACGTCAGCCAAGGACGGAATTGTCACCAATTCTCCCTGGTCGAGGCCGGCCAGCGCTGCAGAGACCATGTCATCGACATCCATGACGCGCTCTGGATCAATATGGTCGAAACTGCTGCCGACACGGTCGAAGATTTCGGTACGTGTCAGGCCGGGTAGGACCGCCTGAATACGCACGCCGCTGTCCGCCAGTTCATGGGCGAGCGCCTGGGTCAGCGCCAGCACAAAGGCCTTGGACGCTCCATAGGTACCGTTGAAGATTTCCGGCGCCAAAGCGACAACTGAGGCAATGTTGATGATAGAGCCCCTGCCCCGCGCCTTAAAGGCCTGCGCTGCGGCCACAGCCAATCGGTTGGCCGCCGTGACGTTGATGGCGATCATCCGGTCGAGATAGTCGATGTCACCGTCGAGCAAATTTCCATTCGGGCCGATACCGGCATTGTTCGCCAGAAGCGTGATCGTCGTGTCCTGACGCAGCCGCTCTTCAACCTTACGCACGTCACCTGCGATGGTGAGGTCGGCGGGCAGCACATCGGTGGCAACGCCGAAGGCGGCCTTGAGCTCAGTTGCCAAGGTGTTGAGCCGGTCCTTGTCACGGGCAACCAGCACCAAATCATAGCCACGCGCTGCAAGCTTGCGGGCATAGGTGGCGCCAATGCCCGACGAGGCACCGGTTACGAGGGCGGTTCCGGGCGCAGTTGAACGTGTTGTTTCGGAGGTCGATGTCATGACTTTGTCCTTACCGTTGGAAATTACTGGTATATGCCACTATATATGTGGGAGAAGTTTCAACGATGCAAGGGATCGGCGAAAAAACTTTCATTTTTCGAGACAGCAACCTAGATCGTCAGCAGGCAATATTGGCCCGCAGGCGGCGGAAAGACGATCATGACCAAGGACGACGGCATCTGGAATCACTGCACAAACAGCGCGATCAGGCGAACGGCACGACGTCTGGGCCAATTCTATGATGAAATCATCAGCCAATCAGGCCTCAAGAGCACGCAATTCTCGCTGATGTCGCAGATATCCCTCAGCGGCGAGCCATCGCTCAAAACGCTAGCCGACGCACTGATCATGGATTTGTCGGCGCTCGGCCACACTTTGAAACCGTTGATCCGGGACGGACTTGTCGAACTGGTCGCCGATGACAAGGACAGGCGGGTCAAGCGTGCGCGCCTGACGGCCGTGGGACAAAAGAAACACGCGACGGCGCTCGCCATGTGGAGAGATGCGCAAGGCCGCTTCGATCAGACCTTTGGCTCGGAGGAATCCGCCAGATTGCGCCAGACCTTGGCCGCAATCTCATCGATGGACCTTGGCGCCAAAACTCAGCCCGAAAAATAATGTGACGGGTTACATCCAGCTGGTGCCATCGCCAGCCTGGCAACCGTATGGCGGCAAAGTGTTGGCAAAGGTTTCATGCAAACGGTCACATCCCCATTTCCGGATCGGCTCCGGCATTCGGCTGTTCAGTTCGATGCCGACCTCCTGGTAGGGGCTTTCGGTGTTGGTGATGTAGCGATACCACTGGAAGCCGGCGAGCATGAACCCGACGAAAGCGACGATAAAGACGAGTCGGAGAATTCTCATGGCAACACCTCTTCGGAGAAGCGGCGACATCTATACCTGCGGTCGCTGCCTGGGTAGCGCGCTATGGCTGTTTCCACAGATAGACGCGGATCCCGGCAACGCAGTCAGCCTCACAAGCGAATGACATAGTCCTTGCGAGTCGTTTCAATGACTTCCCAGCTTCCCTTGAAGCCCGGCCTGAGGATCAGGCGGTCACCGGCCTTCAGGTGGATCGGCGCTCCTCCATCTTCAGTGACGATCGAATAGCCTTCGAGCATGTGGAAATACTCCCATTCGTCATAGACGATGCGCCACTTGCCCGGGGTGGACTGCCAGATACCGGAATAGATCCCGCCCGCGGCCTCCTCGACGTTCCAGGTGGTAAAGCGGGGATTGCCGGACAGCAGCCGATCGGCTGCCGGCGCGCCCTCCTCCGGCTCGATTGCCGACGTGTCGAACGACTGGACATGGTTCATGCTGGGCTCCGAATTGCCGAGGAGAATACGAGCGGCACCGGAAGATGCCGCTCCTGTAGGGTCTTTAGATCGCCGCCAGGGACTGCTGCAGGTCGGCGATAATATCTTCCGCATCCTCGATGCCGATCGAAAGGCGCACGACATCCGGACCGGCACCGGCGGCGATCTGCTGCTCTTCGGTCAACTGCGCGTGGGTGGTCGAGGCTGGATGGATGATCAGTGAGCGGGTATCGCCGATATTGGCCAGGTGCGAAAATAGCTGCAGACCACCCACTAGCGCCTTGCCGGCCTCCAGGCCGCCCTTGATGCCGAAGGTGAAAACGGCGCCCGCGCCTTTCGGTGCATAACGCTTCTGCAGCGCATTGTTCGGATCATCCGCAAGGCCCGAATAGTTGACCCAGGCGATCTTCGGTTGGCTCTTCAGCCAAGTCGCGACCTTGAGCGCATTGTCACAGTGGCGTTGCATCCTGAGCGGCAGCGTTTCGATGCCGGTCAGCAGAAGGAAGGCGTTCATCGGCGCAATTGCTGGGCCGAGGTCACGCAGACCGAGTACGCGGCAGGCTATGGCGAAGGCGAAATTACCAAAAGCCTGGTGCAGGATCAGACCGGAATATTCCGGACGGGGCGTCGACAGCATCGGATATTTGCCTGGAATCGCCGACCAGTCGAACGTGCCGCCATCAACGATGACACCGCCCATCGAGTTGCCATGGCCACCGAGGAATTTGGTGGCCGAATGCACGATGATGTCGGCACCGTGCTCCAGCGGACGTACGAGATAGGGGCTCGCCATGGTGTTGTCCACGATCAATGGCAGGCCGTGACGATGGGCCACCTCGGCAATTGCCGCGATATCGACAAACGTACCGCCCGGATTGGCAAGACTCTCAATGAAGATTGCCTTGGTCTTGTCGTCGATCAGAGCGGCGAAACTCTCCGGATCGGCCGGATCGGCCCAGCGCACCTGCCAGTCGAAATTCTGGAACGCGTGGCCGAACTGGTTGATAGAGCCGCCGTAAAGCTTCCTCGCTGCGACAAAGTTTTCGCCCGGCTGCATCAGGCTGTGGAAGATCAGCAACTGCGCTGCGTGGCCGGAGGCCACGGCAAGGGCCGCCGTGCCGCCTTCGAGCGCCGCAACACGCTCTTCAAGCACGGCCTGCGTCGGGTTCATGATGCGGGTATAGATATTGCCGAATTGCTTGAGGCCGAAAAGGGCAGCGGCATGGTCCGAATCGTTGAAGACGAAAGCGGTCGTCTGATAGATCGGCGTGATGCGCGCACCGGTGGTCGGATCCGGCTGGGCACCGGCGTGAACGGCGAGCGTGGCAAATCCCGGATTGTTGTCGGACATCGTTTTACCCTCCCTTATTGGTGATGCGGATCATAGAGCCTCGCCGAGGCTTGTCAGCCAGCAAAATTCCAATCTCAACGTCTGGTGGAGAAAATTCCTCCTTGATCGAGGTCAAGGCGGATCGACGCGGCCGATGGGACCATCACTTCAGATGATGGAGACAGCCATGACCCTTGCTATTGCAGATCCGATCCGCCACTCACTCGTCCAGGTCTTATCCTGGTTTGCCAGGGGTTGGGAGGCAACAGCCGAGGCCGATATCCTGGCGGCCTTGAGCGAGCGTGAGCTTGAGGCACTGGCCCAGGATTGCGGCCTATCAACCCACCAGCTCGTCGCTTTGGTCAAAGCCGGCCCGCACGGGCCCGACGAAATGCCTCACATGATGCGGGCGCTCAACATCGATCCGACCGAAGTCGAATTGCGCATGAGGACGGTGTTTCGCCAGATGCAGACGACATGTGCTGCCTGTGGCGCCAAGGATCGCTGTCGGCGCGACCTGGCGGATGCCGTCGCTGAGCAATCCTTCTTGGACTATTGCGGCAATGCCGAAACATTGAACGCGCTTCGGGCGGACCCTGACCTTCAGCCGGAACCCTGACGAATTCAAAGACCGAGGCGCGGAATTTCGATCGCCGGGCAACGATCCATGACCACCTTGATACCCGCCGCCTCGGCGGGTTCCACGGCAGCGTCATCGCGCACGGAAAGCTGGCCCCAGATCACCTTGGGCCGCGACGATAGCGCCAGCGCATCGGCGACGACCTCACCCAGATATTCCGGCGCCCGGAAGACGTCGATCATGTCGATCTCATCCGGGATGTCCGCAAGGCTCGCATAGACCTTCTGCCCCAGTATCTCCTTGCCAGCCTGGCCCGGATTGACCGGGATCACTGTGTATCCTTTCGACAGGAGATACTGCATGACCCCGAAACTCGGTCTATCCGCCTTGGGAGACGCTCCGACCAGAGCGATTGTGCGGGTCTCGTCGAGGATCGCAGCGATGTAGTCGTCTTCGTAGTTGTCATGATCGGCCATGGCATGCTCCTGAACTGGTTGTGACGCTCTGGTCGCGGCTTCCTTGAGCACTACATGGGTAGAGTGCAACACAAGGGCAAGGCAAACGGTTCATGTCGATATGGGCAAGGGTGGCTGAAACCGCATGGCGCGCTCGCAATGACAAGGAGTTAGGCATGATCATGAAACGTTTCGCTGTGGCGCTTCTGGCGATCAGTTCGGCCTCGCCGGCGTTGGCGATTTCGCGCTACAATTCACTATCGCTGACCTGCGACGCGGCGCGACAAAAAGTGATCAACGAGGGCGCTGCGGTCCTGCGCTATCCATCGACACGGGTGAAGGGCATGACGCTCTATGATCGCTACGTGACACGCAATGAGCAATGCGACGCCCACGAATACGCCGAACGGTCCTATGTCCCGACGCGCGACAATCCGCGTTGCCCCGTTCTCAATTGCCAGACCTATGATCCGGTGGACGGCAACGGCATATTCGGCAAGCCACGGATCCGCTTCTAAGCGGCACAAAGGCGCTCGTCGTCACGCGGCACGCGCCGGATGCTTGCCTCCGCCGTGAGGTTGATGGGTGATCTCGTATACCAGCGGATATTCACTGACCAGGGAACGGTTCATAACCATTCTGATCCCCACCGCTTCCGCTCTTGCAGCTGCCGCGTCATGGCGCACGCCCAGCTGCCCCCAAATCGCTTTCGGTTGCACGGTCAGCGCGAGCACCTGATCGACGACCGTGTCCAGATGCTCTGAGCGGCGGAACACATCCACCAGATCAATGGGATCCGGGATGTCGCTCAAAGCCGCATAGACCCTTTGCCCGAGGAGCATTTCTCCCGCGTGATTGGGATTGACCGGAAAGACATGGTAGCCCTTGCCGAGCAGGAAGCCGCAGATCCAGTGGCTTGGGCGATGATCACCGGTCGAGGCGCCGACAACCGCGACATTGCGCGATGTGGCGAGAATATCGGACAGATAGGCATTCTCATAGGTGTCGTGGTTCATGGCTCATTCCTCCCGACCCATGCGTGGGCCTGCCAATGTACCGTTCCCGTGCTCCCATGACTGTTATAGTCCTGCTTCGTTAAGCGGACCTCGCTGTGATCGATAAAATGCCGACGATCAGTCCGGCAAGACCACGTGGCCATGTTCATCGAATGGGAAGAAAGGATTGTGGGCAATTTCCCAGAGATGGCCGTCGGGGTCGGCGATGTAGGCAGAATAACCGCCCCAAAACACCTTTTCAGGCGCCTTCACCACGGTCGCCCCGCAAGACACGGCGAATTTCACCACAGCATCGACGCCAATGTCGCTGGCGACGTTGTAGGCCAGCGTCACCCCGGAAAATCCGACCGGTGTGTTTTCGACACGCGCATCGTCGGCCAAAGCCTGACGTGAAAAAAGGCCGAGCACCGTTCCCTTCAGCTGTATAAATGTGACGTCCTCGTTGGATGCCGACGATTTCGACCAGCCGAGCCGTTGATAGAATTCTGTGCTGCGCGCCACATCGGCAACGCCGAGGGTAATGAGTGAAATTCGACGTTCAAGCGACATGCACATCTCCGCAAAATGTCGCCTGCCGATACGTTCGGTTTATGTTTTCATTATGTTCATGCAAATATTAGCGTCATCACAGGTTGCGACTTTGTATGTAATACAATCTTTCCAAATTCAGTCAGATTTTGTGCATTTGCATTTGCAATGAACATTTTCCGGTCTCCAACATGTAAAAAAAATGATTGGCGGCGAACGCTCCATGGACAAAATGCAACGGTAGCGCGGCGAAAATGTTCGTCACAGCATCGCGTTCTGGGCCTTTCGTCCGCCGAAACACTCAAAAAAACACGTCGCAGCATGGGGTAAAATAACACCACACAACTAAGTCATTGATTTTGTTCGCGCAGATGCTGGAGCCAGCATGCGCAACAGCTTGACCGCGTTTTCGTTGCAGATTATACACCGCCACAGATCGCGGCCCCTCGGGACCGCTTTCTTTTTGCATTCTTCGGAATGCGACCCAAGCAACAAGAAACGCCCGATCGTTCGCCATAAGGACGATCAGGGATCAAGCTGAAAGAGACCTCAATGTCTACCTTCGTTCAGAAGCCTGCAGAGGTGGAGAAGAAGTGGATCATCATCGACGCCGAAGGGCTCGTTGTTGGTCGCCTCGCCACCATTATCGCCACGCACCTGCGCGGCAAGCACAAGGCCACCTATACACCTCACGTTGATGATGGCGACAATGTCATCGTGGTCAACGCCGAGAAGGTTGTTCTTACCGGCAAGAAGTATTCGGACAAGACCTACTACTGGCACACCGGTTATCCGGGTGGCATCAAGGAACGTACTGCCCGCCAGATCATCGAAGGCCGCTTCCCGGAGCGCGTTCTCGAGAAGGCTGTCGAGCGCATGATCCCGCGTGGCCCGCTCGGCCGTCGCCAGATGAAGAACCTGCGCGTCTACGCCGGCTCCAACCATCCGCATGAAGCCCAGCAGCCCGTCGCTCTCGACGTCGCCTCGCTGAACAGCAAGAACACAAGGAGCGCCTGATAATGGCCGATCTTTCTTCCCTGAAGGACCTTGCCCCGGCACAGGACGCAGCTCCGGCTCACGTCCGCAAGGTCGACTCGCTGGGTCGCTCCTACGCCACCGGCAAGCGCAAGAACGCCGTCGCCCGCGTCTGGGTCAAGCCGGGCACCGGCAAGATCACGATCAACGGTCGCGAATTCCGCACCTATTTCGCCCGTCCGGTTCTGCAGATGGTTCTGCAGCAGCCGATCGTCGCAGCTGCCCGTGATGGCCAGTTCGACATCGTCGCGACCGTCGCCGGCGGCGGCCTGTCCGGCCAGGCCGGTGCAGTTCGTCACGGTCTCTCGAAGGCCCTCACCTACTTCGAACCGGGCCTGCGTCCGGTCCTGAAGAAGGGTGGCTTCCTGACCCGCGACAGCCGCGTCGTCGAGCGTAAGAAGTACGGCAAGGCGAAGGCCCGTCGTTCGTTCCAGTTCTCCAAGCGTTAATCGCTGGACAACCGGAAACGGAAAACAAGGCGGGGCTTCGGCTCCGCCTTTTTTCGTTC
Organism: Hyphomicrobiales bacterium; assembly: GCA_900470155.1. Lineage (GTDB taxonomy): Bacteria > Pseudomonadota > Alphaproteobacteria > Rhizobiales > Rhizobiaceae > Allorhizobium. Next base: position 240,784 of record UBZT01000007.1, on the reverse strand, counting down.
GGAGGGATTGCAACAGCGGCACTGTCGCCGTCCTTCCCGTTGCACCCCGACGCGCCACATTCTAGCTTGTGCCCAAACACCGCAGTTGGAGAGACTTTCGCATGGCGAGCAAATCGATAGACAATGCCTTTACCGCCAAAGCCGTGCGCGGTGCCGCGACCGATCCCACCTATGCGGGTGCTCTCTCCTTCATGCGCCGTCCCTATTCCAAGGCAGTGGAGGGCGTCGATGCCGTGGTGCTCGGCATTCCCTTCGACGCCGCGGTCTCCAATCGTCCCGGTGCCCGGTTCGGACCGCAGGCAATCCGCCGCGCCTCGGCAATCTTCGACAATGATCCGCAATATCCGTTTGCCCGAGACCTGTTCGAGCAGATGGCTGTGGTCGACTACGGCGATGTTCTGCTCGACTACGGCAATCACCAGGAGACGCCCGGCCTGATCGAACAGGAAGCGGCCACGATTCTTGCCTCCGGCGCCTATCTGCTCGGCCTCGGCGGCGATCATTTCGTCACCTGGCCGCTGCTCAAGGCCCATGCCGCAAAGCATGGGCCGCTGGCGCTGGTGCATTTCGATGCGCACCAGGACACCTGGGACGACGACGGCAAGCGGATCGACCACGGCTCGTTCGTTTGCCGGGCGGTCCGCGAGGGCGTTATAGACCCGGCCCATTCGATCCAGATCGGTATCCGCACGGAAGCGCCGGAGGATTTCGGCATCAAGATCCTGCATGGCTACACGGTCGAAGACCTGTCCGCCCAGCAGATCGCCGACCAGATCCTTACCCATGTCGGCGATCGGCCGGTCTATCTGACCTTCGACATCGATTGCCTCGATCCTGCCTTTGCGCCCGGAACAGGAACACCGGTTGCGGGGGGCCCCTCCTCGGCCAAAATGCTGTCGGTCTTGCGCAAGCTCGGCAGCCTCGACATTCGCGGCTCCGACATCGTCGAGGTGGCGCCAGCTTACGACCATGCCGATATCACCGCCATTGCCGGTGCAACGGTGGCGATGTATATGCTGGGACTTAAGGCCGAACGACTGGCTGCATGCCGTTAACAAACTGAATCAAACGGCGGATAAAGTGATTCTGCCTGTTATCGTAACCTTCTGATTTTGTGGACAAAGACATGAGCGCGAAAATCTTCATCGATGGCGAACACGGAACCACCGGGCTGCAGATCCGCACCCGCATGGCCGGCCGCCGCGATGTGACGCTGCTGTCGATCCCGGAAGCCGAACGCCGCAACGCCGCCATGCGCGAAGACCTGCTGAACGGCGCTGATATCGCCATCCTGTGCCTGCCGGACGATGCTTCCAAGGAGGCTGTCGCCATGCTGTCGGGCAATAACAAGGTGCGGATCATCGACACGTCGACGGCCTACCGGGTTGCGCCGGACTGGGCCTACGGCTTTGCCGAAATGGACAAGGCGCAGGGCGACAGGATCAAGTTGGCGCGCTACGTCGCCAATCCGGGCTGCTACCCGACCGGCGCCATCGGCCTGATCCGGCCGCTGCGCGCAGCCGGCATTCTGCCGGACGGCTATCCGGTCTCTGTCAATGCCGTGTCCGGCTATACCGGCGGCGGCAAACAGATGATCGCGCAGATGGAGGACGTGAACCATCCCGAGCACCTGGCGGCCAACAATTTTCTCTATGGCCTGCCGCTCAAGCACAAGCATGTGCCCGAGATGACCATCCATGGCCAGCTCGACCGTGCTCCCCTCTTTGCGCCTTCGGTCGGCCGCTTTGCCCAGGGCATGATCGTCCAGGTGCCGCTGTTCGTCGAAGACCTCGCAGACGCTATGTCGCTGGAGAGCATCCATGCTGCACTTGTGGAACATTATGCCGGCCAGACCGTCGTCACGGTCGTGCCGCTTGCAGACAGCGCCAAGCTTGCCCGCGTCGACGCCGAAGAGCTGGTCGGCCAGGATACGATGAAGCTTTACGTCTTCGGCACGCCGGGCGGCGCGCATGTCAACCTGGTTGCCGTGCTCGACAACCTCGGCAAGGGCGCGTCGGGCGCTGCTGTACAGAACATGGACCTGATGCTCTCGGCCTGAGATCGTTCAGTGACGGCAGTGCGTTTCGACGACCGGCTGAAAGCCATCGTGGAAAAGACCGGTTCGGCAAACGCGCAGCCTCGGATGGGGTCTCTCGGCAAACCGTGCTCGTCTTTCCGCTTGAGCCAGTCACTGAGCAGAACTGATGGTTACGGTACAAAGCTGATAGGGCTCATTGAAGGCACCAACATAAGCCTTGAGTTCCCGGCAACTGCCAGGATCCAGATCAAAGCTGTTCTGGGCTAAAATGGATCTGGCATATTCCATGTAGATTCTGTTACGGCCCGCCGTATCGACCTTCAACGCAGGCGGCACCTCAAGACTGCAACCTCCTTTGCGTTCCTCGGGATAAACGAGGATTGCTTTAAGTCCAAGTGCCTCCACGAAGCGACCCAAGCGTCGGCATGACGACGGCGATGATGTCAATCCGACCCAATCGGCGACGCCAGAAAATGGTTTCAGCCGCTGCGCGCGCTTATCCGCCTCGGCGCTAATGATTGTATAGACTGTGCCACCGCGCTCTTTTGCGGCCTCTTGCACCGTACTCTTGAAGACATCGGTAGCTGGGAAGCTGTTTGACAGACCGAAAAAAGCCAGATCGGGCGGATAGAACGTGGCGATCCATCCGAGCGGTCGCTTGTCCGGATGGCCAATGGTCAAGACCGTCGCCTTATCGGAATTGGGAATGACCATGGTATCAGCCCGATAGGCGCTGTAGGCCCAGGAAGCGTGCCCCCAAGATGGTATGCCGCCGAGAAACATGATGACGGTCGCGGCAATCAAGCCGGTGACCGCGAGTGTCCTTGCGAGGTGGTAAGGAAACAGTCTGGCCAATAAGATCCAAAAGGTGATTGGCAACAGCATCTCAAAGGCCACTGTGTAGCGGTAGATACTGAAAGCCGTTGTCCACACAAGATAAGCGAAGACAACGAACACACAAATGAACAACTGACGCGGGTCAAGCCCTACAGACTTCGCCCTATTGACCGCCCTGCACCACATCCAGTGCACGCCCGAACCGATAAACAGGATGTATGCCGCAGGCCAAAGAACCTGTGTAATGCCCATTTCGCCAACTCGATGCGAATCGAGCGAGAACACGAACGGCCAGAGCAGATATTCCATCGCCGATTTCGGCAGCCAGCGGGTATCGGCCACCATCGTCGGCTTCACCAATTCGTTCGGAAAGATCGCACCAAATTGTGGAAAAAGAGGATTGCCGAACTGCGTCCACATTTCCCACATCCAGTAGCCTGCCGTCGCCGCAGTTCCTGCCAGGACGCCAATACCAAACACGAATGACAGGCGGAGCTTTTTTACGAGGGAGCCCGGATAGCAGACCAGCAGGGCTAGGCAGGCAGCAATTGCGGAGACACCATTCGTCGGCTTCAACCCTGTGGCAGCGCCGAATAGAAATCCGCTCGCCAAAAGAATAAGCACGGCAGCGGCGGCAGATTCTCCAAGACGGTTCCATTGACGGACAAGGATCGCTAAGCCGAACAGACACAAGACCGCCGTGCTGTTGTCTCCCATACCGTTTCCGACACTCGTGAGGAAGTTCGGTGTGAGCACACCGATGGTTGCGAGCAACAGAGGAATTCGAAAGCGATCTTCCTCCCGCGTCGTTACGATTCGGGCAATCGCGAGCACGGCTACGAACGCGAGGCCATGGAATGCTCCGATGAGAAAGCCGGCCACGATCGCCGGCAGATATGCGTTGAGAAGATAAATGGGCACATCCAACAAGGGATTGAAGTAGCCCTGGAAGCCCCCGACCGCGAGATCGATATCGTATTTACCATTGAGCAGGGCAAAGGGACCATAGAGATGGTAGTTGAACAGGTCCCAGTTCGTATCAATGCCTGAGAGCACCGACACCAATCCCAAGACCACCGGAACGGCCCAAACGGCGCGGCTATGGTGGCCTGAAGTATTCCAATTGATGCCGCGAAAAAGCGAGCGGGCACGTCCGAACATAACTATTCCTTTTGACCACATCGCGAGCCGCATGCCGGCCCATTGAATTGGCCGCGCTCACGTTTCAGTCTCAAATCTCTTGATGTGCCGCCGAAGACGCCTCTTCGATCGAGAAGCCAGGCGTCATCAGATAAAACAGGCGCTTGGTCTCAATGCGCCCTCTCGTCACCGTATCCAGTACCAAACCGCAGGTCAGAAGTATCACGCCAAGCAGACCGAGGCTTGCGCTCAAAAGTGCCGTCGGCAGGCGTGGTACCAGACCGGTTTGCAAGAAGGTGACGATGACCGGCACAGCCAGCAACAGAGACAGAGCGACGCAAAGGGCGAATCCGCACGAGAAAAACACCAAAGGACGCTCGGACTTCATCAGACCGATGATCGTGCCGAGTATCTTAAATCCGTCCTTGTAGGTGTTGAGCTTGCTTGTCGAATTTTCCGGCCGCGACCGATAAGGCGTCACCTGCTCGCCAACCGGCATGCGCAACTGCAGCGCGTGCACGGTCAATTCGGTTTCGATTTCGAAACCGCGGGAATGGGCAGGAAAGGATTTGGCAAACCGACGGGAAAACACACGGTAGCCTGACAGCATATCGGTAAAGGTCCGACCAAAGAGGCGGCGGACAGCCCCGGTCAGCAGACGATTGCCGAACCGATGCCCCGCCCGATAGGCGGCAGCCTCTTCGGTTTTGCGGACACCGACAATCATATCCAGTCCATCGACCAACAAAGTTTCGATCATCGAGGTCGAGGATGAGGCATCGTAGGTGTCGTCACCATCGACCATGACATAGACGTCCGCCTCCACATCGGCAAACATTCGGCGAACGACATTGCCCTTGCCTGGATCTCTGACCGACTTGACAATTGCGCCGGCTTTTCTGGCGCAATCGATCGTCAGATCGGAAGAATTGTTGTCGAAGACATAAATGACTGCGGTTGGCAGTGCCGCGCGAAAATCTCCGACAACCGAGGCTATCGTCTGCTCTTCATTATAGCATGGGACAAGGACGGCGATGCGCGGAAGCGTTGCCGTCTCGAATGCTGCGGTGGATCGTGAAATCTTCATGCTGCTGATACTGAGCCTAATCGATCTTTGGAGACTTGCCGAATCTGCCCGGCACGAGAACCCAAATCCCGGCAAGGTCGACCGATTGCTTGCAGCATATTTTCCAGACACCATCAATCCCTGACTTCCAGCGCCAGCGGTTTGGGCAGTTCGCCGTAGAAGCCGCGCCAGTGCGCTATGGCGAAGGCAAGTACCACCAGCGAACCGCCCTGATGGGTGAGACCGGCATGGAGCGGGACCTGCGTGATCAGGGTGACGATGCCGATGATGGCCTGGATGCTGACAAGGGCAAACAGAACCACGCTGCGGCGGGTATGGGTGGTTTCGGCGTCTGCCCTAAGTAACTGAGCCATGTGGAGGAGAGCCGCGGCAAACAGCAGGTAGGCGCCGATGCGATGGACGAATTGCACCGTCTTCGGGTTTTCAAAGAGGTTGATCCACCACGGTTGCTGAATGAAAAGGTCGGTCGGGATCAAGGATCCGTCCATCAACGGCCAGGTGTTGTAGGCGTAGCCGGCATCCAGACCCGCCACGAGAGCGCCGAGATAGATCTGGAAGATCGTGAGCGCGACGAGGATGCCGGCGAAACGGCGTGATCCGGCGGTCGGTGCAGCATCATTGCTGTGCGGCGTCAGGCTGCGCATGATCCAGACACAACCGGAGAAGATCAGACAGGCGATGATCAGATGCGTGGCAAGCCGGTACTGGCTGACATCGACGCGTTCGCTGAGGCCAGACGAGACCATCCACCAGCCGATAAAGCCCTGAAATCCGCCCAGTGCCAAAAGGCCGACCAACGGCATCCGTAACTGCCGTTCTATGCGACCGGTGAGCCAGAAGAACATCAGCGGCAAGGCAAATACCAGGCCGATCAGGCGCGCCAGAAGACGGTGCCCCCATTCCCACCAAAAGATCGCCTTGAACTCGTCCAGCGTCATGCCCTGGTTGATCTGCTGATATTCCGGGATCTGCTGGTAAAGCTGAAATTCCTCTTGCCATTCGGCAACGGAAAGCGGCGGAATGGCGCCGTGGATCGGTTTCCACTCCGTGATCGACAGGCCGGAATCGGTCAGGCGCGTGGCACCGCCGACCAGGACGAGACAGAAGAGCGTTGCGATCACGACGCCAAGCCAGATCCGGATCGTCCGGCGATTGGCATCAACCCGCTTTATTTCCCGGCGGACATCCATCTCGTTTCCGCTCATCGCAACTGTCATTCGTCAAAACCCCTTTTCGAGACTTGCCTCTTCAGAAGAGTTGATTTGCATCACTTGGGTGTGCAAAACAACCCCGACCGTTTGCGGCAAGCGGTCGCGTCACCGCGCGCCCTGCCGCGATATCGACGGAAGCAAAAGGATATGCCATGCCCATCAGACTGCGCAAATTCATCGGCACTGTTCTGATCATCATCCTGGTTCTTGTCTACGCGCTGCTGGCGACCACAATCGCGACTGCAACGCTCGCCGCGTCGCCGTGGTGGGTTCATGTGCTCTACTTCACGCTGACCGGTGTCCTGTGGATTTTACCGGCAATGCTGATCATCAGGTGGATGGCCGGCCCGATCCGCAAATAGGTTCGCGCACCCGCTTTAACCCTCTGTTCACCGCGTTCACCGGCAATTCAAACGTCGGTCAGCTGCGCTAACCGAATTTTGCCAATCGGCGGCTAGCCTCGTCCCCGCGTATTCGTTCGGACGGGAGATCGCGCGTGCAAGCATTACGACCAGAGACAAAGGCACAAGCGGGGACCATTGCGGTCGACGCAGCCTCTGTGCGGCTGACGCTTCGCGTGCACGATACCATGTCCGTTGTGCAACACGACTGGCGCCTTCTCGAGGCCGATCCTCGCAATTCCTTGCATCAAGGCTATGACTGGTGCTGCGCGTGGGTCAAGACCCACGGCCATCCGCTCGCCATCGTCGAGGGCCGCGTTGATGGTGTGCTGGCGTTTCTGCTGCCACTGGAAATCCAGCGCCTGAACATGGTTCGTTGCGCCCAGTTCATCGCGACACGTTTCACCAATTTCAACAGTGGACTGTTCTCTGCCGATTTCCGCGCCAAGGCTCCGGGTATTCCGGCGGCCGAAATGACCAAGGCTCTGCGCGAAGCGCTGTCAGGCCGGGCCGATTTGATCAGCCTCTGCAACATCCCCTTGGAATGGTGTGGCGAACGCCACCCTCTGGCGGAACTGGCAACGGTCGAGAACCAGAACCATTCCTTCCAGTTGCCGCTGGGTGCGGACATGGACCAGACCATTGCGCCGCTCAACGCCAAGCGACGCCGGAAGAAATATCGGGGACAGGTCCGCAAAATGGAAAGTGCGGGCGGTTTCGACCATGTGCGAGCCATATCCTCGGCGGACAAGGCGCGCTTTCTGGAACTGTTCTTTGCCCAGAAGTCCGCGCGTTTCAAAGCTTTCGGCCTGCCGAATGTATTTCAGGCGCCCGAGACCCAGGCATTCTTTCACACGCTGCTCGACCTCGATCGCGGTGGTTCGGATGTTCCGCTCGAACTGCATGCGATCCGTCTCAAAGGAGAGAACGACGGAAAGATTGCCGCCATTGCCGGTCTGTCACGCAAGGGAGACCATGTCATCTGCCAATTCGGCTCAATCGACGACACGCTGGTTCCCGAGGCCAGCCCAGGCGAGCTGTTGTTCTGGCTGATGATCGAACGCAGTTGCCGCAATGGCGCTGCACTCTTCGATTTCGGCATCGGCGATCAGGATTACAAGCGGAGTTGGTGCACGCAGGAAACCGTGCAGCACGATATCCTGCTGCCGCTGACAGCATCTGGGCGTCTGGCGGCGTTCACCCAAAGAGGCGTGACGCGAACCAAGGCGGCGATCAAGGGCAATGCACATCTCTATGCGCTGCTGCAGCGTTTGCGGGCACAGGCGACGACGGCGTCGGGCAAACCCTCAGCCGCCGACGGTTGAGCAAACGGCAGATCAGGCCGCGTCGCGGTCACGATCATCGGGCGTGGGCACACTTGCGGCCATCAGCACCAGATCCGAATAACCGGCGCTTTCGAACGCCGCCATGATTTCGGCAAGCTCCTCCGGATTGGGCTCGGGGGCGGAGAGAATGATTTCATGCGTGCCGCTGCGGCTGAGACGTGCAACGCCTTCGGCATTGGCCGGACCGCATTCGACAAGAACCATGTCATAGGCGTCAGCGAGCGCATCGACGATCATCGACAACCGATCCGCGCCGCGCATCGCCTGGCGAATATCCGAATTCCCCTGCGGAATGATATCCGCACCCGACAGGCGATCCGGATGGATCGTATCGGCAAAGGCGGCGTCGCCGCACAAGAGATCGGTGACACCGGCCAGATCCGGATTGGGTGCCATCAGCAATGTCGGGCAGGCAGACCCGGTCATGTCGACGAGAACCACCCTAACCCCGCGGGCAGACATTTCACGTGCCAAGAGGACAGTACCCGTCGAACCATCATCGCCCGAAGGCGATATCGCAAAGGCAATCCGGGTCTGCTCATCGATCAGATAGGTCGCAACGGCAGATACCGAGAATTCGTCTTCCTCTTCGGCTGCGGCGACAACCGGCACATCGTCATCATCGCGGTTTTCCGGTTCAAGATCGAGAAACTGCTCCATCTCCTCCGCCAAGGCGTCGTCGGCCGGCGTTTCGATCTCGTTTGCGGATACCGCAACCGGAGCCGGAAAAACCGGAGACGATGGGTTTGTCAGCGGTGGGTCGAAGGCATCACCGGGCTCGCGATCTTCTGCGCGGTTGTCCGTCGGCCTCAATGCCCGACCACTGAAGAGCTCCAGCATCATGACCAGGACCGCGCTTAGGATGAGCGTTGCCAGGGCGGCGACGATGGTGATCGGGACAACCTTGGGGAAATTCTGTTCGGAGGGCTCGATCGCGCTCGAGACAACACGCGCATCCGCAGGGCTTGCCCCCTCCCCGAGACGGCTTGAAGCCTCGCGATAGCGCGCAAGATAGGTTTCCAGCAACTGGCGCTGGGCCGCGGCCTCCCGTTCGAGGGCATTCATACCCACTTCGTCTTCGCCCGCCCGGGCGCTGTCTGCCTTGACCGAGTTCAATTGGGCGATCAACTGGGTTTCGCGTTCGCGGGCAACCGCAGCGTCATTCTCAAGGCTGGCGGCAATCTTGGAGGATTCGGCCGCAATCTGCTCGCGGATGCCGGAAAGCTGCGCGCGCAATGCCTTCATCTGCGGGTGGCCATCCAGCAAGGTGGTCGACAGATCGGATATCTGGCCGCGTATCTGGGATTCCGTCGTCTTCAACCGCTGGACCGATTCCGATCCGGCGACGGCGTCCAGCGTATCTGTCGGCCTGCCGCTTTTCACGGCGGCCAAGACGTTCTGTGCCTTGGCCTCCGCATCGGCCCGTTCGCCGCGCACACGTGCCAGTTCGGACGATATATCCGACAACTGCTTGGCGCTGAACGAAGACGAATCGGTGCCCAGCGGCATCAGCCCGGCAGAGGAGCGATATTCGGCAACCTTCTGCTCGGCATCGCGAACTTTCTCGCGCAGATTGGCAATCTCGGTCTCCAGCCAGCGAACCGCGTCGGAATTGCTGTCGAGTTTCGCGCCGCTCTGCAGCGAGCGATAGACGTCGATGATCGCATTCGGAACAGCTGCCGCCAGCGCCGGATCCTTCGAGGTGAACTCGATACCGATCACGCGCGACTTTTCGACCTGGTAGACCTGCAGCTTTTCCTTGAAGGCCTTGAGCACTCTCAGCTCCGGCGGCAGTTCGAGCGGGTTGCTCTTCAGGCCAAACAGGACAAGAAAATCGGATATGGCCGACGGCTTGGTGTCCGGGTCGAATTCCTCGCGCTCATAGAGCTTCAGATCGCGGGCGACCTGCTTCATCAAGTCGACAGACTGTAAAAGCTGGACCTGGCTGACGATATTAAGTTCGTCCGACGGCGGCTCGCTTGTGCCCGAGGCCGTGCCCGGCGATGAAAATGTCGGCTGTTGCGGCTCGATCAAAACCCGCGCGTCGGCCTCATAAGTCGGATCCATCAGGCTCGCGCCGACAAAGGCCAGCGCTCCGGTGAGTGCGGTTGCGGCCAGGATCGTTCCCTTCCGCGACCAGACGGCACGGAAAAGCTGCGCGAGATCGATATCCACGTCCTGATGACCGTTGCCTAAACTCGACATGCCCAACTCCCGGTACAAATTCGGGCCAAACGTAAATGAACATGGTAACTCAACCGTTAATAGTTGCGGCTGGCTGTCGATCCGGCCGAGACTGAGCGATCGACGCGTCCTTCTTTACCCGGTGTTAACCCTAACCGATTGATAACGGGGCAACGAATTGAATGATCGGGAGCGCGTCGGCGCATGGCAAGGGCTGGTACAAACGGGATATTGTTGCTCGCGGCAGCAGTTCTGTCCGCGGGACTTGCTGGTTGTGCGGGATATCGCCCGGCGCCGAAAGTCTTTCATGAGGCGACCATCCAGCCTTACCGGCTGGACAGTGGCGACCGTCTGCGCGTCACCGTGTTCGAGCAACCAAGTCTCAGCAATACATATACCGTCGACCAAGCCGGCTATATCGCCTTCCCGCTTGTCGGGCAGGTCCCGGCCCGCGGTGCGTCTCTGACCCAGCTCGAAGGCGCCCTCGCCCAGAAGCTCAAGCAGGGCTACCTGCGCGATCCGGATGTCACCATCGAGATCGACCGCTATCGCTCGATCTTCATTATGGGTGAAGTTGGCCAGGCCGGGCAATATGCCTATGTGCCCGGCATGACCATCATCAACGCCATCGCTGTCTCCGGTGGCTTTTCCAGCCGCGCCAACCAGCAGGATGTCGATGTCACCCGCAAGATCAATGGACAGATCCTGACCGGACGCGTGCCGATCACCGATCCGATCCTCGCCGGCGACACGATCTACGTTCGTGAGCGGCTGTTCTGATCTATGCAGGAGACGGGATCACTTCGCATCGTTCACTGCTTCAGATCGCCCATCGGTGGAATTTTTCGCCATGTGCGCGATCTGGCTGAATACCATAGCCGGGCCGGACACCAGGTCGGTATCGTGTGCGACAGCTCCACCGGCAGCGAGCATGAAGACAAACTTTTCGCGCAGATCGCTCCCTATCTCTCGCTTGGCCTCACCCGGATGCCCATTCGGCGCTCGGTCAGCCCCGGAGATCTCGCTGCGCTGATCAAAAGTTACAAGAAAATCGAGGAATTGCGGCCTGACATTTTGCATGGGCACGGCGCCAAAGGCGGTGTGCTTGCGCGGGTCATCGGCTCAGCCTTGCGGGTTAAAAGGTATCGCGTTTCCCGCTTCTATTCGCCCCACGGGGGCAGCCTGCACTTTTCCAGCACCAAGCTTTCAGGCAAAGCGGTGTTTGCGATCGAGCGGGTGCTTGAGCATATGACGGAAGCGATTTCCTTTGTCTGTGACTACGAGCGCAATACCTACGAGACCAAGATCGGCAAACCGCGCTGCGACGCGGCACGCATCTATAACGGCATCCGGGACGACGACTTCGAGCCGATCCCGACGGGTGCCGACGGGGTCGATTTGCTCTATGTCGGGATGCTGCGCGATATGAAGGGACCCGATGTCTTCATCGAGGCTTTTGCCCAAGCCGAAAAACTCGTCGGTCGGCCGCTGAAGGGACTGGTTGTCGGCGATGGTCCCGACAAGGCACGATACCAGATCATGCTTGAACAAATGGGGCTTTCCGCCCGCGTCGACGTGTTGCCCGCCATGCCGGTGAAGCAGGCCTTTGCAAAATCCGACATCATCGTTGTGCCGTCGCGGGCAGAAGCCATGCCCTACATAGTTCTGGAGGCTCTGGCTGCCGAAAAAACCGTGATCGCATCCCGCGTCGGCGGCATTCCGGAGGTCCTCGGCGCAACCAGCGAAGCGCTGGTGGAGCCCGGCGATGCCATGGCTTTGGCCCGGATCATGGCAAAAGGCATCCTCACCCCTGCCTGGGGGGCCGACACGATGCCTAAGCGCCAGCAATTCCAGTCGCGCTTCTCCGCGTCGGTGATGGCCAATGAAATCGAAGCCCTCTATCGCAGACACTTGATCGTGTCTTAACCGGCGGAGACCGCACTGCGCCAGATTGGCACAGAATGTCGTCATTTGACCGCAAAGCCTCAAACGTTTCTTAGGACCTTGCTGCTAGCGTTCGCGCACCCACATGCGAGAGCGAGCAATGAACAAGGTTGATAAGCCAGACGCATTCGACCTCGGCGCCATGCGCCAGAGGGCGAGCGAGGCAGCCAGGGATCCTGACGCTGCCAAGGGCCCTACAGAACCGGTCGAGATCAGCGCACTTGCACGGCAGATCGCCGGCCAATACAGCGACGTCAATTATTCGCCGTCAATCATCATCGGTCAGCTTCGCTTCCTCGAATTTTTCAGCCTGTTTGCCATAGCGCTCGCCGCCAATTTCTTCTTCGCGCTCGAGCCCTACGATCATCTCATGAGCTCGGCGGTCAACGGCGTTGTGATTGCGGCTCTGGCGCTGGTGCTGATGCAGGCTGCCGATTGCTACGATGTCTCCATCGTGCGGACACCGATGCGGTTCATGGGCCGTGTGCTGGCCAGCTGGATGGCCGCGGTCGCCATGACTGCGTTGGTCAACCTGCTTTTCCTGACCAATGACGCCCATTACCGTACGATCCTCGCGGCATGCTTCGTGCTCGGCGCAGCCTATCTGTTCATCGAGCGCAACCTCATTGGTTTTGGCATCCGCCGATGGGCAAGAAACGGCGTGATGGAGCGTCGGGCAGTGATCATCGGCGGTGGCAAACCGGCAAAGGACCTGATCCGAGCGCTGGAGCAGCAGCCGGAAAATGACATCCGCATTTGCGGCATCTTCGATGATCGCAATGCCCAGCGATCGCCGGACATGATCGCCGGATATCCAAAGCTCGGCACGGTGGCCGAACTGGTCGAGTTTGCCCGGCTTGCGCATATCGACATGCTGATCATTTCTCTGCCGCTCAGCGCCGAAGCGCGCATCATGCAGTTGCTGAAAATGCTCTGGGTATTGCCCGTCGATATTCGATTGGCGGCGCATTCGAACAATCTGCGCTTTCGACCGCGTGCCTATTCGCATGTCGGCGCAGTGCCGCTGCTCGACATTCTCGACAAGCCGATCCGCGACTGGGATTCTGTGGCGAAACGGGCATTCGACATCTTTTTCAGCCTTCTCGCTCTCGCGCTGCTCTGGCCGGTGTTCATCGGCGCAGCACTTGCCGTGAAGATGAACTCGAAAGGCCCGGTCTTCTTTGTCCAGAAACGCCATGGCTTCAACAACGAGATCATCAACGTGCTCAAGTTCCGGTCGATGTATACCGAGATGAGCGATCCGACGGCGCGCAACGCGGTGACCAAGAACGACCCGCGTGTCACCTCTGTCGGCCGGTTTATCCGCAAGACATCGATCGACGAATTGCCGCAGATCTTCAACGTTCTGCGCGGTGACCTTTCCCTCGTCGGTCCGCGCCCGCACGCCATTCTCGGCCAGACACGCGACAAGCTCTATGGCGACGTCGTCGAGGGCTACTTCGCCCGCCACCGGGTCAAGCCGGGCGTGACCGGCTGGGCGCAGATCAATGGATGGCGCGGCGAGATCGATACCGATGACAAGATCAAGTTTCGCACGGCCTATGACCTCTACTATATCGAGAACTGGTCATTGCTTTTCGATCTCAAGATCCTGTTCCTGACGCCGATCCGTCTGCTCAACACGGAAAATGCCTATTGAGCTCGATCGCCGCCCATCCGCCGGCTGCATTCAGGCCGCAGGCAGCGGCCATGCAGATCATCGCGTCATCTCTGATTGCGTTCGGCGTGTTCCTCTCCGGATTCGTGATCTCCGAACCGGCGCCATATGAATTGCTGATGGTCGTACAGGTGGCATTATGGTTCCTGCTCGGGCTGAAAATCTCGCGCGCGGTCGCCCCGCTGCTTGCGCTTCTCCTGACCTTCAATGTGGGCGGCATGCTGTCGCTGACCGTGTTGCGCGATATCGCGACGGACCAGGTGCTCTATGTGGCCGTTTCGATCTTCCTCGCCATTACGGCTGTCTTCTACGCCGCGATTATCGAGGACCGCCACCAGCGGCTGAAATTGATCTTCCAGGCCTGGGTGGCTGCGGCCGTGATCACCGGCACGCTTGGCATCCTGGGATATTTCCATGCTTTCCCGGGTGCCGAGATCTTTACCCGATACGACCGCGCCATGGGCGCATTCCAGGATCCGAACGTGTTCGGCCCGTTTCTGGTCGGTCCCATGCTCTACCTGATGCATGGTCTCCTGACCGGGCGCCTTGTTAACGCACCCTTGCGCATTGTCGGCATGCTGATCATCGCTTTTGCCGTCTTCTTGTCATTCTCCCGCGCAGCCTGGGGACTGTTCCTGTTTGCGGCACTGGCGCTTGTCTTCATCATGCTGCTGAAGGAACGCACCAATGCATTTCGGCTGAAGATCCTGATGCTGTCGCTGGCGGCCGTCGCGATGATCGTACTCGCGCTGGTCGTCGCGTTGCAGTTCGAGAAGGTCCGAGACCTGTTTCTTGCGCGAACGCAACTGGTCCAGGATTACGATGGCGGTCATCTCGGCCGGTTCGCCCGCCACAGGCTCGGGTTCGAAATGGCGATGGAACGGCCACTCGGCATCGGGCCGATGATGTTCAGCAAGATCTTTCCGGAAGACGAACACAATATCTGGCTCAAATCGCTGATGACCTATGGCTGGCTGGGCTTTGTATCGTATGTGACGATGATCCTCTGGACCTTCGCGATGGGCTTTCGCTACCTGCTCCGCGACCGGCCATGGCAGCCCTACCTGATGGTGTCATGGATCGTCCTGGTCGGGCACATGCTGATCGGCAACGTCATCGACACCGATCACTGGCGGCATTTCTATCTCATCCTCGGAATCGTCTGGGGGTGCGGCGCATTGGAATGGCGTTACCAGCGGCAAAAGCGGACGGACCGGAGAGCCACCATCTAAAATCACGGTGAGGATTTGATTCTGGCGCCACCTGCGCCATATTAGATCTTATGATCTCAGCCGCTCAAATTCGCGCAGCCCGCGCCTTTATCGATCTGACCATAGACAAGCTGTCTGCCGCAAGCGGCGTTTCGGCGCTGATGATCCTGCAGATCGAAACCGAGCGTGCCTATGATGCCGGACCGGAAGCCTACGGGCTTCTCCAATCGGCACTTGAAGAGATGGGCATCGCGTTTCTGGAAGCAGGACAAGGGGGCGAAGGCGGAGAAGGCATCCGCCTGAACCGTCGCCCGCACGAAGTGGATGGCATTCGGCCGGAGAACCTCAACGCCACGAACGACGATTAATTTCATGATGGATGGAACAAAGCATTGTTCCATCACTTACCTGCCTGAAAGACACAGACAGGAGAATTTCATGAATCGAAGCAATGGCCTCTACCTCATCATCGGTGCACTCGTCGTGGCCGTCGTCGGCTTGGGTGCCTACGTCTATCGCGAGGAAAGCAAGCCGCAGGGCGTTGAACTCCGCATCGGCGAAAACGGCGTATCGGTGGAAGAAAACTGAGCGCTAGAACTTGAGCTACACCGGCTTGATAAAGCTTCGATAGAACTGCACGGGGGCGCTTACGGCGCCCTCAAGCATATAGGGCTGGCGCTCGCTCGTCCCTGCCCGGCGCGTCACCGGGAGTCCATGATCAAGACCGTCGATCATCCGAAACTCGACCAGCACCCTGCCATCGCCATCCTTCCAGATGCGTGACTTTCCGTTGGCGGTCGCCACTTCAACGCCGTGCTGTTCCGTGAGACCATAGAGATCAAGCCACTGTGACAGGCTTGCCTTAGCGTTCACCGGCGCGACCACCTTATCTGCGCTGCCGTGCCATATGGAGACCGCCGGCTGGGCCTGCGTGTCCGGGCGAACCTGGCGGATTAGATCGCCCCACTCCGAAGCGCTGCGATTGGCTCCTGATTTCATCACAGACAGGGCGGTCATTGCATCCCGGGCAGATCCATAGGGCAAACCACCAACGATCTGACCGGCGGCAAACAGGTCCGGATAGGTGGACAACAAGGCGACCGTCATCGCGGCGCCCGCAGACAAGCCCTGAATGAAAATGCGATCCGGCATGATGCCGTGCCGCTTTGCCGAGTGCTCGATCATCTGGCGGATCGACATGAGCTCGCCGCGGTCCCTGGCAACAGCACTCGGGCGAAACCAATTGAAACAGAGGTTCTGATTATTTTGCTTGGTCTGTTCCGGGTAGAGAAGGACAAACCCCTTCTCGCGCGCAAGACGGCTCCAGCCGCTGCCGTGATCAAAGCCCGCGGCTGTCTGCAGACAGCCGTGCAGCACGACCACGAGCGTCGCGCGTTCAGCCTTGGCGGCGGCGGCCGGGGCGAATTCCAGCATACGCAGACGGCCTGGATTGGTGCCAAAGGAAGGCACTTCGACCAGCCCGGACCGGCCCGCCCGGGCGCGCGGCGCAGACTTGGGCGTGTCTGCTGTCGGCAAGACACGCATGGCAGCGGTCAGCTTTCGGCCCCACTTGCGCTGTTCCCGCAGGATCGACGAAAGCGGCATAGGGATCTTGAAGCGCATCGGGCTCTCGCTCTTTGTCAGTCTCTATCATCGCATATAATGCTGCATTGCAGCAAACACAGGACACGAGGCGAGAAAAAATGGTTCTTACGGGCAGAGCCCGCATTTCTATCTGTGACGAAAATGGAAAAACTACTGGGATATCAAGGAGTAAATGGTCGGGGCGGCCGGATTTGAACCGACGACCCCTTGACCCCCAGTCAAGTGCGCTACCGGGCTGCGCTACGCCCCGACCCGCCTATAAGGCAAGTTTTCTTTAGACAGTCAGTCGGAGCGGTGCAAGGGGAAACTCGGAAGCGGCTGAAAAAATCGCAGCAGCTATCATTATTTCAATCGGGCCATCAGGGCCTGAACCTCCAGCAGACGACGACGATCTTCTTGATCCTCGCTGTCGATCGCATAGCAGGTGCTGTCCATGCAGAATCGCGTCACCTTGAGCGGCTGGGCGTCCGGATCGAACTGGCATTCGATCTCCTGGTCAATCTCGGTGTCTTTCGCATCCAGCTTGGTCGAATAAGTCAGCCTGGCGCCTGGCGGGCTCAATTCAGGAAAGGATTGGACCACGCCAATCCTCAACTCCTTCACCATGAGCATACTTTTCGCGACGAAGACGCATGCATCTTCAACTGTCTTTGGTGCCGGCGTCGATGTCTGGGCAAATACGGGCACAACAGAAGCCGAGTGTGCGAGCAGAGCTGCAGCGAAAAAATATGATTTCATGATACCTCGCATGTGACGCTAATGGTCGTAAACGAGGAAGAGCCCGAGAGGTTCCCTGGCACCCTGCGGAAAGGCACCCGCGGCCAGAGATGGCCGATCTGTTCGGCGTTATCGAACCTGATCGAGCAGGCGTTTGCATTCGAGCAGATCGAACAGCGCCTCTTGCAGCAACGCGCGATCTTCCTTGCCGATAGCGCCCTTGCCCACGGAGATTTCCGATGCGTCGTCGCTGCCGCTGCCAAATCCAAAGAAACGACCGCTTGCGCGGATCTTCGGACGTCCGACGAGTTGATCCTCATCCAAGCCGCCGCCGAGCTTAGGGTCTTCACCCTTGGCAGCATTTGCGGCCACAAGGGCTTCCATCGTCGCCACATCGCCGGTGGCGACAGCCATGACAAACTTGTTGCCATTGGTCTTCAGCAGCTTCTGGACGCCTTTGATCGTATAACCCTGATCGTAGAGCAGGTTGCGGATGCCCTTCAGCAGTTCGACGTCATCGGGTCGGTAGTACCGTCGGCCACCGCCGCGCTTCAGCGGCTTGATCTGGGGAAAGCGGGTTTCCCAGAAGCGCAAGACATGCTGCGGCAGATCGAGATCATCAGCCACTTCGCTGATGGTGCGGAAAGCATCCGGGCTCTTGTCCAATTGCATTTCACCGCTCCTCATGCGTCAGGCTAACGACCTGCCTCGCTCATCGCTGCGCAGTTCAACGACTTACCGCAACTCTTCTCAAGCGTTGCGCGATGGCGGACGAAATGCGCCGCCAAGATTGCCTATGCGGCGGGGTTCACCGGCTTCTGCTTGGCCTTGCGGGAAATATGAGCACGCAAAATACGCTGTTTCAGGACATTCGACGCCTTGAAAGTCATAACCCGGCGTGGGGAGATCGGAACCTCCTCGCCGGTCTTGGGATTGCGGCCGATACGCTCGTTCTTGCTGCGCACCTGAAAGGTGGCAAAGGACGAAAGCTTGACCATTTCGCCCCGCACGATCGCGTTGCAGATTTCGTCTATCACCGTTTCGACAAGCTCAGCCGATTCTGTGCGTGACAGCCCTACTTTCCGGAAGACCGATTCAGCCAAATCCGCACGCGTCACTGTCTTCCCGGCCATAGTTCTCGCCCGCCTAAATCAATGATCTTGTTGAATTCCGTAAAGACTATTGTCCTTAACGGCGACGGTCAAGCGCTTGTTGATGCCCAATTTTTGGCATTTGACTACCAGCGCAGCAGGACGGCGCCCCAAGTGAAGCCGCCACCCATCGCTTCGAGCATCACAAGGTCGCCCTGCGTGATGCGACCATCACCGGCAGCGGTCGCCAGTGCCAAGGGAATCGATGCTGCCGAGGTGTTGCCGTGAAGATCAACCGTGATCACGACTTTTTCGGACGGGATGCCCAATTTCTTCGCCGACGCGTCGATGATGCGCTTGTTGGCCTGGTGCGGAACCAGCCAGTCGATATCGCCAGCGGTCGTGCCTGTGGCATGAAATGCGGCCTCGATCACATCGGTGATCATGCCGACGGCATGCTTGAAGACTTCGCGGCCTTCCATGCGCAGATGGCCGACGGTGCCTGTGGTGGACGGGCCGCCATCGACATAGAGTTTCTCACGATGGACGCCATCCGAGCGCAGATTGGTGGTCAGAACGCCGCGGTCCGCTGTCGTCCCTGCCCCTTCCGCGGCTTCCAGCACGATCGCGCCAGCGCCGTCGCCGAAGAGCACGCAGGTGGTCCGATCGTGCCAGTCGAGGATTCGGGAGAATGTTTCGGCGCCGATCACCAGAACGCGCTTGGCCATGCCACCGCGAATGTAGAGGTCGGCCGTCGACAGCGCGTAGATAAAGCCCGAACAGACTGCCTGTACGTCAAACGCAAAGCCATGATGCATACCGAGCCGGTTTTGAATGTTCACCGCCGTTGCCGGGAATGTATTGTCCGGCGTCGACGTCGCGCAAATGATCAGATCGATGTCGGCCGAGGTCAGCCCAGCACGATCAAGCGCCTGCTGTGCGGCTGCGGCGCCCAGCGATGCTGTGGTCTCGCCTTCGCCGGCAATGTAGCGCTGGCGAATGCCCGTGCGCTGCACGATCCATTCATCAGACGTTTCCACCAAACCCTCAAGCTCGCCATTGGTCATCACCCGCTTCGGGAGCGACGCTCCGAAACCGCGAACAACAGAACGAATCATTATGTTTCCTACCTAGTGTTCATGCGGCTTCGGGGCCCGCTGGAGACGGATGCCGGGCATGATATTTTTTCAAATCGTTTTCGATCTTTTGCGTCAGACCGTTGCGGGCCATGTCATAGCCGACGTCGATGGCGGCTGCAAAGCCCTCAGCATCCGTGCCGCCGTGGCTCTTGATGACGATGCCGTTCAGACCGAGGAACACGCCGCCATTGACCTTGCGGGGGTCCATCTTGTCGCGCAGGCGGTCAAAGGCGCCCTTGGCCAGCAGATAGCCCAGCTTGGCCACCAGTGTCCTCGACATCGCCGCGCGCAGGTATTCGGCGATCTGGCGCGCCGTGCCCTCTGCGGTCTTCAAGGCGATATTGCCTGTGAAGCCTTCTGTCACGACCACATCGACGGTGCCCTTGCCGAGATCGTCGCCTTCGACAAAACCATAATAATCAATCGTGTCGAGCCCGGCTTCGCGGATCAGGCGACCGGCCTCCTTCACTTCTTCCTGTCCCTTGATCTCTTCCACGCCGACATTGAGCAGGCCGACCAAAGGACGCTCGATTTCGAACAAAGCGCGCGCCATGGCGCCCCCCATAAGGGCAAAATCAAGCAATTGCTGGGCGTCGGCACCAATCGTCGCGCCGACATCGAGGACGATGCTTTCGCCGGAGAGCGTCGGCCAGATTGCCGCAATCGCCGGCCGTTCGATGGTCGCCATCGTGCGCAGGCAGAACTTTGCCATCGCCATCAACGCGCCGGTATTGCCAGCCGACACGACCACATCCGCCTGCCCGCTCTTCACCGCTTCGATCGAGCGCCACATGCTGGAGATGTAGCGACCGCGGCGCAAAGCCTGGCTCGGCTTCTCGTCCATGCCGACAGACACTTCGCAGTGGTGGAATACCGATTTCGCCTGGAGCTTCGGATACTGCGCCAGAATCGGCAAACAGCGTTCCTGCTGCCCATACAGGATGAAACTCACATCCGGGTGACGATCAAGCGCCTTGGCAGCGCCGGGTATGACGACTTCGGGACCAAAGTCGCCGCCCATGACGTCGAGAGAAATTCTGATCACTGAAACCTGACCCTTCTTCTTCGCTGCCTAGCGAAATTTCGGCCAAAATACCGCTTTTGTGTCCATGCACAACCCACCCAAGGGAGCAGATGGGGCCTGATCAGTCCTTTTTCCAGTCTTTCAGCACAGCAAACGGAGACGGCTTGCGATCCTCGTCGTCAGCACTCTCAATATGCGCCGCAAACTCGGCACCCGGCTTTTTCGGATAGGGATCAATGCCGAGCGCTGCAAATTCGGCAACCAGTTCACCAGCATCGATCGTATCGCCGACAAAGGTTTCCGGCAGGTCGGGACCATCCGGATCCAGCACCATCTCGCCGACACCATCGGCAACGATCCGGGCAAGCTTGGAGCCTTCCGGGACGAAGATCTGGTCAATTTCCTGATCGACCGTCGATACAACCGGTTCCAGTGTCACGACGCAAGCCTGGACGATTTCACCGGAGACACGTCCGGTGATGCGAATGCCGTCCTTCTTCCAGCGCGCGATCTGGAGTTCGGCAGTCAGGCTGTTGACGCCTTCGATGTTCCAGACGTTCGCCAGTGCCTGGCGCTCGCGCTCATCCGCCGCGAGGCGAACCCGCACGGGGTTTGCCGAGACATGACCGACCTTGACCAGGTAACTGAATGCTGCGGCCTCGCCGCTTTTGTTTGAGCTCATATCAATTCAATCCTTCCGCCGATGCGGCGGGCACGGCAATTGGCGCATGTCCCGTTTCAATCTGCACTTCCTCAACCCCTGCCAAGGCGCGCTCCGCAGCAAACATCCAATCGGCGACGGACCGCATGGACGGTGCGGCATCGCCTGCCTCCGGATGCAGGTTGCGGCGCAGAGCCGCTTCGAGCGCAGTGGCGTCATTTTTGTCGAGCGCTGCGGCATAGGATTCAAGACGGCCGTAGTACATGCCGGCCAGCTTTTTCATGCGTTTTGGCACTCCCTGATCACCAACGCCTAGCTCTCGAATGGAGTGATCGACGTCCTCAAAGAAAGCGTCGATGATCTCCTGCGCAATCTCCTGTCCGCTACGCTCAGACTTTGCCGTGCGACGGAAATAGAGAATCAACATGATCGACAGCATCTCGAAGCGGCCCATGACCGTATCGGGCACATGCATGTCGAGATAGAAGGCCGGTGCTCGCGCAGCCGATGTCAGCGCCGCATATTGGCGCTCAACGATCGCCCTGTTGTTTCTTTTCTTCCGAAAGAAGCCGAATACCATCCAATTCCACCAAAAAGAGCCTGCCGAACGGGTCGGCCCGCGCGTGGTCGTGTTGCATGATTGCGAAAGCTGGTTTACCGAAGCAGACGTGAATTGCAATGCCGTTCTGGAACGCCTTTGCCGCATCCTGCGGCAGTATGGCGCTGAAAAGTGCGGAAAACCATGGTGTTGGCTTCGTCTTTTCCCCGGAAAGGACACAATGCTATGCGCAGAAGCGATGCGGCACTCAAGGGTGCCATCGACAGTCATGGGAGACGTGCGTGGAAATTCGGATTTTCAGATCGGACAGCAAGGTTCTGAGCTCGACGGCCCTTGCCGTGGCGCTCGCCATCAGCGGCCTTTCCGGTTGCCAAACCTCCGAAGTCTTCCACAACGGCTATGTGGTTGATCAGGCAGCACTCGACCTCGTTCCCGTAGGCTCGAGCCGCGAACAGGTTCTGCTGTCGCTCGGCACGCCATCGACCACCGCGACCTTCGAAGGCGAGGTCTTCTACTACATCTCGCAGAAGCGCACCCGTTCGGTCGCCTTCATGAAGCAGAAACTGGTCGAGCAGCAGATCCTGGCGATCTATTTCGACAAGGACGGTATCGTCACGCAGCTTGCCAACTACACCCTCCAGGATGGCAAGGTCTTCGATTCGATCTCGCGCACCACGCCGACCGGCGGCAAGGATCTTACCTTCATCCAGCAGTTGCTTTCGGGCGGCGGCAGCGCGGCCAACAGCATCAAGAACGTGCTCGGTGGCGGCGGCATGGACGGCATGTAAGCCTCCCCCCGCATATCTCGGAATACAAAAAACCGCGGAAGAACATTCCGCGGTTTTCTTTTGTGTGCAGTGTGGATCAGTTGGCCAGTACGGCCAGCAGCAACAATGCGACAATGTTGGTGATCTTGATGGCCGGGTTGACGGCAGGACCGGCCGTATCCTTGTAGGGATCGCCGACGGTATCACCGGTAACTGACGCCTTGTGGGCATCCGATCCCTTCAGGTGGCGGACGCCATCCTTGTCGATGAAACCGTCCTCGAAGCTCTTCTTGGCATTGTCCCAGGCGCCGCCGCCCGATGTCATGGAGATCGCCACGAACAGGCCGTTGACGATGACGCCAAGCAGCGAGGCGCCGAGGGCGGCAAAGGCGGACGCCTTGGAGCCCGAGATCAGCAATACGCCGAAATAGACGACCAGAGGCGCCAGCACCGGCAGCAGTGACGGGATGATCATCTCGCGGATCGCCGCCCGGGTCAGGATATCGACGGCGCGGCCATAGTCCGGCTTCTCGGTGCCCTGCATGATGCCCGGCTTTTCGCGGAACTGCCGGCGGACTTCCTCGACGATCGAACCGGCGGCACGACCGACGGCCGTCATGGCGATGCCGCCGAAGAGATAAGGGATGAGGCCGCCGAAGATCAGGCCGGCGACGACATAAGGGTTCGACAGGTCGAAGGAGATCACGCCCATATCGGCAAAGTAGGGATATTGGGCGCTGTTGGCGGCAAAATACTGCAGGTCGTTCGAATAGGCGGCAAAGAGCACCAGGGCGCCGAGACCGGCCGAGCCGATCGCATACCCCTTGGTCACGGCCTTGGTTGTATTGCCCACGGCATCCAGCGCATCGGTCGACTTGCGGACTTCCGGCGGCAGGCCGGCCATTTCGGCAATACCGCCGGCATTGTCAGTGACAGGTCCAAAGGCGTCAAGTGCGACGATCATGCCGGCAAGGCCAAGCATGGTGGTGACGGCGATGGCCGTGCCGAACAGGCCGGCGAGCTGATAGGTGGCAATGATGCCGCCGACGATGACGATGGCCGGCAGAGCGGTCGATTCCAGCGAAACGGCAAGGCCCTGGATGACGTTGGTGCCATGGCCGGTGACCGAGGCCTGGGCGATCGAATTGACCGGGCGCTTGTTGGTGCCGGTGTAATATTCGGTGATCACCACGATCAGCGCGGTGACGACAAGACCGAGGATGCCGCAGAAAAAGAGATTGAGGCCGGTGATGTCCATGCCGGCAACGGTGCCGATCGAGCCCCAGCCGATTGTCAGAGACGTGGCAAGCGCCAGACCGCCGATCGACAGAAGGCCGGTGACGATCAACCCCTTGTACAGTGCACCCATGATCGAACCGTTGGTGCCGAGCTTGACGAAGAAAGTACCGATGATCGAGGTGATGATGCAGGCGCCGCAAATGGCCAGCGGATAGATCATGGTGATATCAAGCGCTGCGGATCCGGCAAAGAAGATCGCGGCCAGAACCATGGTCGCCACGACGGAAACCGCATAGGTTTCGAAAAGGTCGGCCGCCATGCCGGCGCAGTCACCGACATTGTCGCCGACATTGTCGGCAATGGTTGCCGGGTTGCGCGGGTCGTCTTCGGGAATACCGGCCTCGACCTTGCCGACGAGGTCACCGCCGACATCGGCACCCTTGGTGAAGATACCGCCGCCCAAACGGGCGAAGATGGAGATCAGCGATGCACCGAAGCCAAGTGCGACAAGCGAGTCGATGACCTCGCGCGAGCCGCTCTGGTGGCCCAGCATCGCCGTCAGGATATAGAAATAGATGGAGACCCCGAGCAGGGCGAGACCGGCGACAAGCATGCCGGTGATGGCACCGGACTTAAAGGCGATGTCGAGGCCGGCGGCCAGGCTGTGCGACGACGCCTGTGCCGTGCGCACATTGGCGCGAACAGAGACATGCATGCCGATGAAGCCGGCAGCACCGGACAGGACGGCACCGATCAGGAAGCCGATGGCTGCCAGACCGGACAAAAGGAACCACGTGGCGGCGAACACCACGGCACCGACGATCGCGATGGTCAGGTATTGACGAGCGAGATAGGCCTGCGCACCTTCGCGAATATAGCCTGCGATTTCCTGCATTCGAGCATTGCCCTGGTCAGCCGCCAGCACTGAGCGCGTCGCCCAGACTGCATAGACCACCGACAATAACCCGCATAAAATTACGCCTAAAAGAACCGTCATTCGCAATACCCTCCCGTATTGCCCGCGCCTCACTCTTCGCGGGCGGTGTCACGCAGACTCAAGACCCCTCCTCCGAGACCTCGTCGACGCGAGGCGAGATTGCGTTGCACTTTCCTTTGCGTCAAGTGCGCATATCCTGGGGGGATCAATGGCTCAGACGGGTTTGCGGGAGGCGGCACGCATCTGCAGCAGGACCAGAACAAGGCAGAGAATTGTCACCGGCCAGATGACCAGGTTCATCACCGACCAGCCAAAGGCGGTGAAGACCTTCCCGGACGAGAAGGACGACAGGGCGACGGTCGAGAAGAGAATGATGTCGTGAAACCCCTGGACCTTGTCGGCCTCGGCCGGACGGTAGCTCGATGCGACGATTGCCGTCGCGCCGATGAAGCCGAAGTTCCAGCCGATGCCGAGCAGCACCAAGGCACCCCAGAAATTCCAGAGCTCTATGCCCCAATGTGCCACCACCGCACAGGACATCAGGATCAACAGGCCGGCCGCGACGATCTTTTCAGGCCCGAAGCGGGAAATCAGCATGCCGGTGAAAAAGCTCGGGGCAAACATGGCAATGACGTGCCACTGGATGCCGAGCGTGGCGAGTTCGGTTGAAAAACCACAACCGATGACCATGGCGAGCGGCGCGCCGGTCATCATGAAGGTCATCAGGGCGTAGGAGCCGATGCCACAAACCATGCCGGTCATGAAACGCTGGGTCATGACGATTTCGCGCAGCGGGCGCGTGGGCTCAGAGGCTGCGGAGGTTTTCGCGCTGAGGACCGGCAGTTTCAAGAAGTAGAGAAAACCAATTGCAGTCAGCAGCAGTGGGACAAGACCTAGGAAGGCACCGGCAAACGTGACCGGTGCAAGGCTGTCCTTCAGCCAGATGGCGATCTGCGGGCCGACAATGGCCGATACGATGCCGGCCGCCAGTATCCAGGAAATGGCCTTGCCCTTGTAGAAACTCGGCGAAGCATCGGCGGCAGCAAAACGGATCTTCTGGGTAAAACCTGCAGACAATCCCATGAAAACCAGGGCGACGACAAAAAGCCAGAAGCTCGCCTGTACGAGCGCAAAAGCAGCCAGAGCACTGCCCGTCGCGCCCGTGAGGGCGCCGATCATGAAGCTTTCACGCCGCCCGAGCAGGCGCGATGCCGCCGCCACGGCAATGGCACCCAATGCGATGCCGACATTGAAGCCCGTCAACGGGGCGGTCGAGAGGGACTTGTCGGCACCGAGCATCTGGAAGCCGGCAAGGCCGCCGACCGAAAAAGCCAGCGGTGGAGCGGCACCCAGGATCGCCTGGGTCACAGCCAGAAGTGTGACGTTCCGCTTGGCCGTCGCAAGTTGACCGTCCAGCCCCGCGTTCGACGTCCCGTCCATGCCCTGCCCTGCCTTATTTCTGCGTCGGTGCACGCACCTGCTTTGCAATGCGATCAAGCACGGCATTGACCAGCTTCGGCTCGTCGTCCGAGAAGAAGGCCTGCGCGATCTCGACATATTCCGTTACGATAACCGCAATGGGCACGTCCTTGCGCTCGATCAATTCGAACGTACCGGCACGCAGGATTGCGCGTACCGTGCTGTCGATGCGCGACAGCATCCAGTCATCCTGCAGGGCTGAACGGATCATCGGGTCGATCTTGGTCTGGTCACGCACAACGCCGGCAACGATGGAACGAAACCAGGATGCGTCGGCCTTGAGATAGGTGTCGCCGTCGACTTCCTGGCCGAGGCGATGTGTCTCGTATTCCGCGACGACTTCGAGCACCCCGGTGCCGCCGATATCCATCTGGTAGAGTGCCTGCACGGCCGCAAGCCGGGCTGCGCCGCGCTGGTTTGCCGTCTTGGCCGGCTGCTTGTCTTCGGTCGTCATCGATCAGCTACCCAGTTTGTTCTTCAGCGCGATCATGGTCAGCGCTGCACGGGCAGCAAAACCGCCCTTGTCCTTTTCCGAACGCTTGACGCGCGCCCAGGCCTGCTCTTCGTTTTCGACCGTCATGATGCCATTGCCGATGGGAAGCGATTCCGAGACGGCAAGGTCCATGAGGGCACGAGAGGACTCGTTGGACACGATGTCAAAATGATATGTTTCGCCACGAATGACCATGCCCAGCGCAACGAAGCCGTCATAGACGGTGCCTTCATCGTCCGAAGCATCCAGCGCCATGGCGATCGCCGGCGGAATTTCGAGTGCACCAGGCACCGTGATGATGTCGTAAGTGGCGCCGGCTTCTTCGAGCGCTACGCGTGCACCATCCAGGAGTGCATCAGACATATCGTCGTAGAAACGTGCCTCGACGATCAGCAAATGCGGCGAAGCCGTCTTCTTTCCCATAACCTGATCCGATCTTGAATGTGATTGTGGCCCACGGCCAAACAGAAACGCGGTCAAACCACGCTGTTTCACGGAAGGCAAGTGTTTTTCGGCCAGCACGCCTCTCCGAAATCTGTGGCCTTATCGACGGGTTGCGGGCCAATGGTGCAACCGCACGTTTCGGCACGCGCTAATGCGGGCAAAAACGTGTCGAAGATCATGACAAATCTTTAATGGAATTCAGTGCCTTACCGGCTGGATTTTGCCGCAATCCGATCCCAGCTTCAACCTTGCAAGCGAGCGACGGAATTCCCCGCCATCGCAGCTTCCCTTGAAAGGATGAGGACAATGAATCGCTTTGCATCCGCACTCAGCGCATCGGCCATCTCGGCACTCGCCTTTGGTGGCGACAGCTATGCTGCCATGCCGGCCACCAGCATCACCACTGGCACCCCTGGCCCGCAACAAATCGAACAAACGATCACCGGACTGACCGCCAACCATTTCGATATCATTCGGCTCGATGAATTGGACAAGGAAGATCCCCTTGTGCAAAAGTTCGAGACCGTTGCGCCAGGCTCGCAGGAAGCCAGAATGATCCAGGCTTCGGTGATTGCCAACAAGTCGCTGTCCCGGAGACTCGAGTCGGAAAGGGTGGAACTGACCAATATCGTCGGCGCCGAACGCGCCAGCGACGGTACCGTCACCTTCTATCTTCGCTAGCTGCCCCAGCCTCTCCCTGCCCGTTTTCCAACACTCCCGCGCTGCCGGCGCGGGGGTGCGTGTTGTCACAACCGGAACAAAAGCGACCCACCGCGTGTTGTCAGATTACCGAGGCGGAAATTAAGCCAGCGGATGTAGTCATGCAAAACAGGAGGTCATCATGGGACGCGGTATTCTTCTCTGGCTGGTTGGGGTGCCGATCCCGATCATCATTCTGATCATGCTGTTCTGGCGCTAAGGCGTCAGAGCCAAGCCGAGGCCGGAAGGCGCTCGAACACCAACAGCTGATCGGAGCCAAAAGTCTCCGATCGCTGCAAGGAAAATCCCGCCGGAGGTCGATCGCCGAGAATTGGCGAGGCTATGCCTTCCCCGAGGTTTCCAGTACCGCGATACAGATGAATGTGGTCGACCAGACCCTGCCCGAGGAAGTTTGCAGCGACGCGCGCGCCTCCCTCAACCATCAGCGATGACACACCCCTGTCTGCCAGCCGAAGCAACAGGTCTTCGATGCCATCTACCTCAACAATCTCCACACCCAGCGCCTCAAGCGCCTGACAATTGCCGACGGCTCCCACGCTTGCGGCCAGAAGTACGGGCACCTCGTGTGCCGTCTGCGCAAGCCTGGACGAGGGCGAAAGTTCGAGATTGCGATCCAGCACGATCCGCAGAGGCGACGTATGCTCAAGACCCGGCAGCCTGACCGTCAGGTCGGGATCGTCGGCATTGGCAGTCCCGATACCCACCAGGATCGCATCGCTTTTCGAACGCAGCCGATGCACCTCGGCGCGAGCTTCGGGGCCTGTGATCGCGACCTGCCCGGCACCGACCTTGCCCAACATGCCATCGGCAGAAACCGCAAGTTTGAGAGTCACTTGCGGCCGTCCCTTTGTCTGACGTGTGAGATAACCGGACATTGCCTCGCGCGCCTCGCGCTGGAGAATGCCCGTGGTCACCTCGATACCGGCATCCGCCAATATCTGCAGACCCCGCCCGGAAACCCGGGGGTCAGGATCGGCCACGGCGACAACCACACGCGATATTCCAGCCGCGATCAGCACGCCCGCGCAAGGCGGGGTCATTCCATGATGAGAACAGGGCTCAAGGGTGACATAGGCTGTCGCCCCCCTCGCCCGTTCACCCGCGTCCGCGATTGCCTGGGGCTCGGCATGCGGCCGTCCGCCCGGGGCTGTGACGCCGCGGCCGACAATCTCGTCATTGCTGACAATGATGCAGCCAACGGAGGGATTGGATGCCGTCTGGCCAAGATGGGTCAGCGACAGGCTGATCGCCTCCCGCATGAACACCTCATCCTTTGCCGTGACGGACAAGGGATCAGTCCACCCCGTTGTCGCGCGAGATCTTTGCGTTGATCTCGGCGATCACATTCTCGAAGTCTTCGGCATGAGAGAAATCGCGATAGACGGAGGCGTAGCGGACGAAGCCGACGTCATCGAGGCTCTTCAGGGCCTCGAGCACCTGAAGGCCGATTGCCTCCGAAGAGATTTCGGTCTCACCGGAGCTTTCCAGTCGGCGAACGATGCCGGATACGGCACGTTCGATACGGTCGCGGTCCACAGGACGCTTGCGCAGCGCGATCTCGAAAGACCGCACCAGTTTGTCGCGATCGAAGGGCGCCTTGCGGCCCGTCTTCTTGGCAACCATCAGCTCACGCAGTTGCACCCGCTCGAACGTGGTGAACCGACCACCGCAATCCGGACAAATGCGACGCCGACGGATGGACGTATTGTCCTCCGCCGGTCGCGAATCTTTCACCTGTGTTTCATCCGAGCCGCAGAAGGGGCAACGCATCAGCCTTAGGCCTTACATGTAGGGGTACATCGGGAAACGGCCGCTGAGAGCGACGATCTTTTCGCGGACACCTGCCTCGACAGCAGCATTGCCTTCGTCTGAATTGGCAACCTTCAGGCCATCCAGAACCTCGACGATGAGGTTGCCGATTTCCCTGAATTCCGCTTCCTTGAAACCGCGTGTCGTACCGGCCGGCGTACCGAGGCGGACGCCCGAAGTGACAAAGGGCTTTTCCGGATCGAACGGAATGCCGTTCTTGTTGCACGTGATGTAGGCACGACCGAGTGCCGTTTCGGCGCGCTTGCCGGTGGCGTTCTTCTTGCGCAAGTCGACCAGCATCAGGTGGTTGTCAGTGCCGCCAGAGACGATATCGAGGCCGCCGGCGACCAGCGTTTCCGACAGGGCCTTGGCGTTCTTGACGATCTGGGCGGCGTAGTCCTGGAATTCCGGCTGCAGCGCTTCACCAAAGGCAACGGCCTTGGCGGCGATCACATGCATCAGCGGTCCACCCTGGAGACCGGGGAAGACGGCCGAATTGAACTTCTTTGCCAGATCCTCGTCATTGGTCAGGATCATGCCGCCGCGTGGGCCGCGCAGCGACTTGTGGGTCGTGGTGGTGGCAACATGGCAATGCGGGAATGGCGACGGATGCTGGTTGCCGGCGACGAGACCGGCGATATGAGCCATGTCGACCATGAGATAAGCGCCGACTTCGTCAGCAATCTCGCGGAAGCGCTTCCAGTCCCAGATGCGGGAATAGGCGGTGCCGCCGGCGATGATCAGCTTCGGCTTGGTCTTGCGGGCCGATTCGGCAACCGCGTCCATGTCGAGCAAGTTGTCGCCTTCGCGGACGCCATAAGAGACGACGTTGAACCACTTGCCGGACATATTGACCGGCGAACCGTGGGTCAAGTGACCGCCCGAATTGAGATCGAGGCCCATGAAGGTGTCGCCCGGCTGCAGGAGCGCCAGGAACACGGCCTGGTTCATCTGGCTGCCAGAGTTCGGCTGGACGTTGGCGAAGTTGACGCCGAACAGCTTCTTGGCGCGCTCGATGGCCAGTTCCTCGGCGATATCGACGAACTGGCAGCCACCGTAGTAGCGCTTGCCCGGATAGCCTTCGGCATATTTGTTGGTCATGATCGAGCCCTGTGCTTCCAGCACGGCACGCGAGACGATGTTCTCGGATGCAATCAGCTCAATCTCGTGGCGTTGGCGACCAAGTTCTTTCTCGATCGCACCAAAAATCTCCGGATCGGACTCGGCTAGGGGGCGAGAGAAGAAGGCATCGGTATTCGACATGATCGCAGGCTCCTCAAAGAGTTTGATGCAGTGGGGTATTAACGTTCCGCAGGGCCGAGGGCAATACGATCAGCGACATTTGCGCATCAAATGACGCGGCCCCAAAGATCACGGGTGGAGGCCGGCCGCTCGGGACGAAAAAAGCCGCGTCCTCAACGGACGCGGCGATAATTTTCCGTCATGCAAACCGGCTTATTGCGGCAGCATATCGTCTTCCAGAGATCCGGATACCTGCTCGACGCCGATATTGGCCTGCAGGGCCAGCTGCGCATCGCCATCCTTCTGGTAAATATCGTCACGGAACTGCACCACCTGGTCCTTGGCAGACCACGCCGTGATGTAGACGATATAGACCGGCACTTCCTGGGCAAGCTTGATCGGATTGTTCTGGCGGGTCGAGATGACCCGTTCGATTTCCTGACGCGACCAGCCGGGCGTATCGCGCAACAGCCAGGTAACCAGGTCGCGAACGTTCTGAACGCGCATGCAGCCCGAAGACTCGAAGCGCATCAGCTTGTTGAACAGGCCCTGCTGGGGCGTGTCGTGCATGTATTCGTTGTTCGGGTTGTGGAAGTTGATCTTCGTCGAGGACATCGCATTGATCTTGCCCGGGTCCTGACGGAACATCAAATTCGGTGCCTTGGGGGCGTGCCAATCCACGCTTTCCGGCGACACTTCGTTGCCCTGACCGTCAATCAACCGAATGTTGTTGCGCGTCAGGTAGGTCGGATCCTTCTGCATCAGCGGCACGATGTCTTTTTCGACGATCGAGCGTGGCGCGGTCCAGTAAGGGTTCAGAATGACTTCGTAAATCTTGGAATTGATCGTGTGGGTCGGACGGTCGATACGGCCGACGACTGCCGTGTTGCGCAGCGCGACGCTGTCATTTTCCACCGCTTCGACATAAGCGGCCGGAATGTTGACCATCAGATAACGCGGACCGAGATCTCCCGACATCGACTGCAGGCGGATAAGATTGGTGTTCAACTGGTTGAGGCGAACATCCGCGCTGACGTTCAGAGCCTTGACGGTAAACTCGCCAAGAACGCCATCTTCCGGCAAGCCGTGACGTGCCTGGAAGCGCTTGACGGCACCGTCGACATAGCTGTCGAAGGAGTTGGACATGCCCGCTTCCTGGGCCAGATCGCCCGAAATCATCAGGCGCTGGCGCAGTGCCTGCACCGACGGATCGGTGACGCCGAGACGTAGCTTGACCTGCGGATTGACCGCCGGCCAACCGCCATTCGACACGATCGATTGGTATTGGGCAATTGCCTGCTGCATGTTGGTGGCACTGTTGCCGCTGATCATCGGCGTGTTGGATGCCACGGCCGTGACTGTGCGCGAAGC
Source organism: Hyphomicrobiales bacterium (assembly GCA_900470155.1). Taxonomy (GTDB): domain Bacteria; phylum Pseudomonadota; class Alphaproteobacteria; order Rhizobiales; family Rhizobiaceae; genus Allorhizobium. The sequence goes on along the minus strand of UBZT01000007.1, from coordinate 208,410 downwards.
CTGGGCATCGAACTGGTCATCCCAGTTGCCGCGGCGCGGCGCATTGATCAATTCGTCGATAGCCGTCTGGGCCAAAGCCTGCCCTGCAATCGCCGCGACACTGACAGCGCCAGCGCCCCGCAGCAGCGATCGGCGCGAAAGATCAACAATTCCAGACTTTTTGGACATATTTCCTACCGTTTCGTTCTGACACACATGGAAACGCATAGCGCGCCATGGTTAACAAAGAGACGCTTTTTATGCAGATCAGGACGAGCCACAGCGTCGGGCGGAGGCATGAAAGCACTCCAATTCACTACCTTGGCGGTCCCATAGCAATATGGCCAATTCGTGTCAGGGCGGCGGGCTGTCACAACACTGTGTTCGTGTCAGACTTTGCGTGATCGGCAAACGGCAAAACGGATGCTTCGCTGGAAGCATCCGTGTTTGGCGGTGGATCGCGTGACTGGAGGTGCCGGATACAGCGGCGTCCTAGAGGCGGTAGGCGATCGAGTCGTTCCAGAAGCGGTCGAGGCGCTGCAGGAGCTTGTTCATTTCGGAGAATTCATCCGCCCCGATACCGCCGACCTTCTGGATCGAACCCATGTGACGCTCATAAAGCTTGGCGACGGTTTCAGCGATTTCCTGGCCGGCGTCGGTCAGGCTGATGCGGACCGAGCGACGGTCGACACGCGAACGCTGGTGATTGATGAAGCCGAGGTCGACGAGCTTCTTGACGTTGTAGGAGACGTTCGAGCCAAGGTAGTAGCCACGCGAGCGCAACTCGCCGGCGGTCAGCTCGGAATTGCCGATGTTGAACAGGAGAAGAGCCTGGACAGCGTTGATGTCGCTACGACCCTTGCGGTCGAACTCATCCTTGATAACATCGAGAAGGCGGCGGTGGAGACGTTCCACCAGATGCAGGGACTCCAGATAGAGCGAGCGGATTGCTTCTTCCTGCGGATCGAGAGTTGTCGGCTGCGGCTTGAGCTTCGTGTTCATATCGGTCTGCCTCACTGTTTTGTTTGGCGGTGTTGGTTTTTTCTCCCGCCTTAGTGAGGACCATATCCAATGCGCATAAAATTCTATTTAAAACGCAGGCTTAACAGAGGCTTACCAAAGCCAGTGATGCAATCAGAGTAAATCAACCGTTACGCTATCCTGCTTGTGTCTGCTTTCGAGCCACAACGCCAGGCGGAACGCCATGTACACCAGCGCGACAACGCTGTGCAGGACAATGGCAAGAGGATTGCGGCCGAAGATCTCTGGCCAGACACCGAACATCAGGATTTGCCCACCGGCTGCGAGAACCCAGATGACAGGCCCCCAGGAACCACCCAGCCACAGACCGAGTGCGGCCACGGGAAAAACCACGGCTAGCCCGGCCGCCGCCACGCGCCATGGCAAGTTCAAGAGATCGAAGCGGCCTGAACCGGCGTGACTGTAGCCGACAAGCATCGACCAGTATTGCAGACCGAACCAGAGGCAGGCGACGGCAACGACGCGCAGGAAGATCACGAAGATGGTCTCCGTCAGGCTGCGCTTGGGCGAATTCGGCGAATCAGGTTCCATCGACGCAGGATAGGCGCTGGAGCCTTCGGCCGCCAACTGGATTGCCCTGCCCTCCCCAGACCTTTCCATCCGCGCGCCCTTCCTGGCAAAATTGACGCCCCTGCGTGCCGATGCTCCGCGGTGGGACAATTCGTCCGGCCCAAAATGGACCATGGACGGCCTACAACGGTTTTGCTGGCGGCAGCGACATGATATCAGCGGCAGACGAAAAGACGAGGACATCCCATGCATGACAAGACACATCTGGTCGATGACGTAACCGGGCACCGGCGCATGCGACGCAATCGCAAGGCGGACTGGACGCGCCGTCTGGTGCTGGAAAACCGGCTGACCGTCGACGACCTGATCTGGCCGATCTTCGTTGTCCCGGGCGATGGCATCCTCGAGCCGATCGCGGCCATGCCGGGCGTCAACCGGATGAGCGTGGACAAGGCCGTCGAAGCCGCGAGGGAGGCCGCCGATCTCGGTATTCCTGCGCTGGCAACCTTTCCAAATGTCGGGATGGACCTGCGCGATCAAACCGGCTCGCAGATCCTTGAGGCCAACAACCTGCTCAACCAGGTCACAGCCGCGATCAAAAAAGCCGTCCCGAATATCGGTGTGATTACCGATGTCGCACTTGATCCCTTCACCAGCCACGGCCATGACGGCATCCTGCGCGATGGCGTCATCGTCAATGACGAGACGGTCGAGCAATTGGTCAAGGCGGCTATCCTGCAGGCCGATGCCGGATCCGACATCATCGCCCCATCGGACATGATGGACGGCCGCATCGGCGCGATCCGCCGTGGCCTTGACGCCGCCGGTCACCAGGATGTCGGCATCATGTCCTATGCGACGAAATTCGCGTCCTGTTACTATGGCCCCTACCGCGAGGCGATCTCGACCAGTGGCCTGCTGAAGGGCGACAAGAAGACCTACTATATAGACCCGGCCAACGGCACCGAGGCGCTGCGCGACGCCGCCCTTGATGTCGAAGAAGGGGCCGACATGCTGATGGTCAAGCCTGGCCTGCCCTATCTCGACATCTGCTGGCGGATGAAGGAAGCCTTCGGCCTTCCGGTTTTTGCCTATCAGGTCTCTGGCGAATACAGCCAGATCAAGGCCGCCGCCGCGAACGGCTGGATCGACGGCGAGCGGGCGATGCTGGAAACGCTGCTTTCGTTCAAGCGCGCCGGCTGCGATGGCATCCTCACCTATTTTGCCGTAGAGGTTGCCCGGCATCTGGCGAAAAAAGGCTGATGTTCTCAGCAATATTGTATTTGGGCTGCCTCTCACCATATTTGAGAGGCAACCCACAAGGAGCCCACCATGAGCCTCGATAGCAACCCGATTTATGCCGCCCCCGAAGACTGGCGTGCCTATAGCGGCGTGTTGTCTCGGCGTGTCTTCGCCTTCATCATCGACTATATGCTGGTGGCACTGCTGTGGATCCCGGCTGCCGTTGTCGTTTTCTTTCTCGGCATCCTGACGCTTGGTCTTGGCTGGCTTCTTTACCCGATCCTGTTCTTCGTCGTCGCCGGTCTCTATTTCGGCATGTCGCTGGCCGGCATCGCGCAGGCAACGCCGGGCATGCGTGCCATGGGCATTGCCATGGTGCGCCTCGACGGTCGCAAGATCGATTTCGTCACCGCCATTGCGCATCTCGCGCTGTTCTGGATCCTCAACTCGATCCTGACGCCGCTGATCCTGCTGGCCGGTCTGTTTATCGAGCGGTCGCGGCTGGTGCATGATCTGCTGCTTGGTACGGCGACGATCCGTACGGCTTGAACCCGTCATTCCAGGCCTGGCCCAAGAATACACTCCGGCAAAACACACCGGAGTGTTGACCTTTTTCAATCTTGCGCCATCCTAGCCAAATCATGACAGGCACGAGGATTCTCTACAGCGTCAGATGAATACCCAAACCTCTCCATCTCCCCAGTTCTATCTCACGGCTCCGGCGCCGTGTCCCTATCTGGCGGGAGAAATGGAGCGGAAGGTTTTTACCCATCTGGTTGGACAGCGGGCCACGGAAATGAACGACCTTCTCACACAGGGCGGGTTCCGACGGTCGCAGAACATTGCCTATCGACCGGCCTGCGAAAGCTGCCGCGCCTGCGTGTCCGTCCGCATCCTCGTCAACGAATTTGCGCCCAGCCGTGCCTTCCGCAGGGTCGCGGCGAACAACCAGGACGTGGTCGCAACCATCTTTCCGGCCCAGCCGTCAACCGAGCAGTTCTCGCTGTTTCGCGCCTATCTCGATGACCGGCACCCGCGTGGCGGCATGTCGGACATGTCGGCGCTCGATTACGCGATCATGATCGAAGACAGCCACGTGCAAACGCGGGTGATCGAATATCGTTTGCGCAGTCCGGGTGACGGTCTATCGCCGCACCCGAAGGGCGAGTTGATCGCCGTTGCCCTCACCGACCTGATGAGTGACGGGTTGTCGATGGTCTATTCCTTCTTCAACCCGACTATGGACCGACGCTCGCTCGGCACGATGATGGTGCTGGACCATATTGCCCGCGCCAAAGCGCTGGGGCTGCCGCATGTGTATCTCGGCTATTGGGTGCAGGGGTCACACAAGATGGGCTACAAGACCCGTTTCCAGCCGCAAGAGCATCTGCTCAATCAGGGCTGGACACGGTTTGATCCCGAGGCGGATATCGAGAGATAAACCGATCAATTTCCATCTACCGGTTGTCTCGGTTCGCAACGGTTCGCCCCTCCGCCGCCGAAATTGCGACGGAGGGGCGTATCGTTTCAGGACAGTTTGCGGATGATGCCGTACACAATGTTCCGGTTCTGACCGAAGCGTAGTGAGCACTCGACATCAAGACCTTCCGTCGCTGCGCGCATGATCCGCCACATATCTTCTTCCGAGCGCAGCAAGAGGGCCCAGTTCATGAAGGTTTCCATGTAGCCGTCGTCTGGGACTTCCTCCGAAAAGTTCGCGAACAGGAAGGTACCATTGGGCTTCAGCATCTGCAGGCAACGCTGCGAAAGCTTGATAGCAACTTCGTCGGCAAGGTAGTCATAGAGACCGGCGGCGTAGACGAAGTCGAAGGTGCCGAGGGTCTGTGCGCGGGTCAAGACGGTGCGAACGGAACCGTTGACCGATTCAACCGCCGTTCCGGCGAATTCGCTGGCAACGGCACCGACGCTCAAGGGGTCTTGATCCAGTGCAAGCCAACGTTTGATCGCCTTGTCTTTCAGCGCCTGAGACATACTGCCTTCGCGCAGATGGCCAGACGCAATCGTCAGGATTTCGGCCTCGCCACCCCGGGACGACGCGACATCGTCGACAAACTGGGCCAGTAGATCCCGGCGTTCACGTACGGCGACGCAGGCTGGCGACTGGCTGGTGAAGGCGTGAACCTCCTTGCCCATCGGGCTTGCCGCATCCAGCATCGGCTGGACAGACGGGTGACCATAGATGAAGTCGAGAAGGCCGGCATCGCCCGAATAGCCGCGCGGCTTCTCGAACGACCAGCGGGTGAACGGATCCTCGTGGAAATGGTGTGCAATGGCGTGGCGCTGCACCAAGGGAATGAGTTGTTCCCAAACCTTGGGAGAATAGCGGCTGCGGACCCCGTGAAGGCCCGTCAGCAAACGGAGCATGATCTGGCCGACCGGCGTTTCCTGTTCGAACTGCTGCTCCGCCATCCGAAGGTGCAGTGCCGTTTCGGCACGCGCTTCCGTCAGTTCCTTGTCCGTGACAGTTGTCGAAGTTGAAAACACCGTCGCCGCAATGGAGTGGGGCGTGATGAGGCTCTGCCCGTCGAATGCAATTTTCACGTCGCTCACATTTCGCTCCTTTTTAAGTCAAATCTGATATTAATTGTTTGTAAACCATAATCGGATAAGCCGATAAGTGCACTCCGAATTTAGTCAGACTTTAAAACATAGTTAACACTTGAGCGAGCTAGTGTATCATAGCGCCCGGCTTGCGCCTGACGATGGAGTCATGATGAATCGGGTCATCAAGAGCCCAACACACGGAAATCGCGATAAAAATTCGCAGATGCAGGGCGCGCAGGAGCCAGGCGCGAATTGGGCTGACCGTCAGAGATACAGCCCACCGGCAGTCGATGCGAAGAAGCTTCCAGCTTCGGCCCTTAAAGCGCTCTATCACACACATCGCAGCAAGATTCAGCTGAGGCAGACCCAACAAGGGCTCTACTTCGCGGTCCTCGTATATCTTCTCTTCGGTGCAGCCGATGTACTATTGATTCCCGACGTAGCCATGCAGACGGTCACGGCCCGCCTGATCGTTGCCATATCATCCATGGCGGTCATGGGTGTCTTGGTAGCGCGGCATGTCGATCTCAAATGGATCGATCTCAGCTGCGCAGCGACAGTCGTGATGGGCTATCTGGCGTGGCTGATCCCCTCGACTCAGACGACGGCAGAGGACGCCTTCCGCTATTACATGCTCTTCGGCACGATTTTCATGATGAGTGCCAACCTGTTCTTCAACCTCGTGTTCCGTTTGTCGGTCCTGACTTCCGCCACCATTCTCGTCATCTTCCTATGCAGCATGCTGTTCTCGCCCCCGCTCTCGCTCGGTGGGAGCACGGTGGTGGTCCTGTTCTACATTTCCTGCTTCCTGTTCACGTCCTATGTGAACTGGAAACTCAACAAAGAGCGCTACAACGTCTTCCTCAATGCGATAGAAGCCGCGCACCAGCACAACGAGGCTCAGAAACGCGGAGAAGCGCTGGAACGGCTCTCGAATACGGATTACCTGACCGGCATCGAGAATCGGCGCGCCATTGACAGACGATTGCGGGACTACTGGGGCGCCTGGACCAACGACGGCACCGGCTTTGCAGCGATCCTGGTCGATGTCGACTTCTTCAAGAAATACAACGATTTCTACGGTCACCAGGCGGGTGACCGTTGTCTTATTCTGGTTGCCAATGCGCTTCAGGAAGCACTGACACCGTTCAACGCATCGCTTGGCCGCTACGGCGGCGAGGAATTCATTGTCCTGGCGCAACTGGCCAAGCGCGACCAGGTCTCCACGCTTGCGGAAGTCATTCGCAGCACTGTCGAAAGACTTAACCTGGTGCATGACCAGCGTCGGGACGGACAGGCGGTGGTTACGGTCAGCGTCGGCGCCTCCTATACGAGACCGAACTCCGGACCAAAGCTCGAACGCATCATCGACGAGGCCGACCGGGCGCTTTATTCCGCCAAGGCCAACGGACGCAACTGTATCCGGCTTTTCAATCCCGACGATCCGCTCAGCAGCGACGACAACGAGAATATCGCGTCGCTCTTGCGAATGGCCGTCAAGAAGGATCTGGTCAAGCTGGTTTATCAGCCAATCCAGAATCTTCGCACCGGCAAGCTTGAGGCGGTCGAGGCCCTGATGCGCCTGCAAATGATCGACGGAACGCCGATTTCACCGGGGCAATTCATTCCGATCGCCGAGCGCACCGGCTCGATACTGGAACTCGGCCTCTGGGCAATCCGCAGGGTTTGCACCGAAATGCTGGCACCCGGCCATATTCCGCTGTCGAGCGTCAACGTCTCCGCCATCCAGCTCAAGTCACGCGGGTTTGCCCTCGCTGTGTCGACGATCCTCGAGGAGACCGGCGTCAAGGGTGAGCGGCTTGCCTTCGAGATTACCGAGGGTATCGACATGGAAGGCCAGTCGGATGTCATCCGCTGCATCAAGGACCTTGAAGCCCTTGGCATCCGGATCTGGCTGGACGACTTCGGCACCGGATTTGCCGGCCTCTCCTGGCTTCGACTTTTTCCTTTCGACACGGTCAAGATCGACCGCTCCTTCCTGCAGGATACCGATCAGCCGCATGGACGCTCGATGCTGGAAGACATCATCCGCCTCGTGCGCAATCGCGGCCATAAGATCCTGATCGAAGGACTTGAAACGCCGGACCACGTGGCGCTGATGCATGAACTTGGCATCGAGCATGGACAAGGTTTCTATCTCGGACGGCCGGCGCCGGTAGCGGATTTCAAGGACTTGGCGAAGCTGCCTGCAGCCGTCGGACGCTGAACCCGGCGGTCGAATTCAAGTCAAAGCCTGACAATGCAAAAAGCCGGTCGTGATGCGACCGGCTTCAATTCTCTATACTGTTCCTGGCGATCAACCGGCGAACTTGCCACTGCGCGGGAAACCCTTCGGCACCGTGCGGCCGGCCGTGGCACGATCGGCCAGCCATTCGACCAACTCGTCCTTGCTCTTGGTAAAGGTGCGGCCAGCCGAATCTTCCCAGGTCAGGCCGTCCGCGATGGCAAAACACTTCACGTCGGAAATGCCGCCATCCTTGTAGCGCTGCAGGCGCACACCCTTGCCGCGGGACATTTCCGGGATCTGGGCGAGCGGGAACACAACCATCTTGCGATTTTCGCCGACGACAGCGATATGATCGCCCGTGACGGTGACAACCAGCTTTGTCTCATCGGGCATGCCGACATTCATGATCTGCTTGCCCTTGCGGGTATTGGCGACCATCTCGCCCTCTTGCACGATGAAGCCATTGCCGGCTGTCGAGGCGAGGAGCAGCTTGCGGGCCGGATCATGGACGAAGGCCGTCAATACATCCTGGTCATTTTCCATGTCGACGATGATGCGCAGCGGCTCGCCGTGTCCTCGGCCGCCCGGCAATTTGTCACCGCCGAGGGTGTAGACCTTGCCGCCGGTGGTCACCAGCAGGATCTTGTCAGTGGTCTGGGCCGGGAAGGCCACGCGCAGGCAGTCGCCTTCCTTGAAGGTCAGCGACGACGTATCGGAAATGTGGCCCTTGAGCGCACGAATCCATCCCTTTTCGGAGATGACAACGGTGATCGGTTCCTTCTCGATCATCGCCTGCTGGATGGCTTCGATATCGGCTTGCGGCGCATTGGAAAACAACGTGCGGCGGCGACCGAGCTCGGTTGCCTTGGCATACTTCTTCTTGACCTCGCCAATCTCCCAGGCAACCGTTTGCCACAGCTTCTCGGTCGAGGCGAGCAGAGCTTCAATCTCGGCTTTTTCGGCCGACAGTGCGTCGTGTTCCTTGCGGATCTCGAATTCCTCGAGCTTGCGCAAGTTGCGCAGGCGCATGTTGAGGATGGCTTCGGCCTGAACGTCGCTCAGATCCCACTTGGCGACCATCACCGGCTTCGGCTCGTCTTCCTCGCGGATGATGCGGATCACCTCATCGAGGTTGAGATAGGCGATCAGCAGGCCACCGAGAATTTCCAGGCGCCGGTCGATCGCCGCCAAACGGAAGCTCGAACGACGAACCAGCACGTCCTTGCGGTGATCGAGCCACTCGGTCAGCACTTCGTTGAGCGCCATGACCCTGGGCACCTTGCCCATGGACAGAACGTTCATATTGAGCGGAATGCGGCTTTCGAGTTCGGTCAGCTTGAACAGCGATTCCATCAGAATGGTCGGATCGACGGTGCGGCTCTTCGGCACCAGCACGACGCGCACATCCTCGGCCGATTCGTCGCGAATGTCTTCGAGCAGCGGCAGGCGGCGGGCGATCAGCAGTTCGGCGATCTTTTCGATCAGGCGCGACTTCTGCACCTGGAACGGGATCTGGGTGATGATGATCTGATAACCGCCGCGGCCGAGATCCTCGGTCTCCCACTTGGCGCGGACACGGAAACCGCCGCGACCGGTGCGATAGGTTTCCAGCATGCTTTCGCGGCTTTCGACGATGATGCCGCCGGTGGGGAAATCCGGACCCTCGATGCCACCTTTTTGTGGATTGGCCGGATCGGCCAGCAGTTCCTCGACGGATGCGCCGGGGTTCTTGATCAGGTAGAGCGCCGCGTCGCAGAGTTCATGCGCGTTGTGCGGCGGGATCGACGTCGCCATGCCGACCGCGATGCCGGACGAGCCATTGGCAAGAAGGTTCGGGAAGGCTCCCGGCATGACGACGGGTTCGTCGTCTTCCTCGTTGTAGGTCGGGCGGAAGTCGACAGCGTCCTGATCGATGCCTTCGAGCAGCAGCGCCGCAACGTCGGTCATGCGGGCTTCGGTGTAACGATAGGCAGCCGCACTGTCGCCATCGATATTGCCGAAATTGCCCTGGCCGTCGACGATCGGATAACGCTGGGAGAAGTCCTGCGCCAGGCGGACCAGCGCGTCATAAACCGACTGGTCGCCATGCGGGTGGAATTTACCGATGACGTCACCGACGATACGGGCGCATTTCTTGAAGGCCGAGTTCGGGCGGATGCCCATCTCGCTCATCGCGTGAATGATGCGGCGATGGACCGGCTTGAGGCCGTCGCGCACGTCGGGCAGCGCCCGGTGCATGATTGTCGAGAGCGCATAGGCAAGGTAGCGCTCTTCGAGCGCTGCCTTCAGGTCCACTGGCTGGATGTGATCGCCCCCGTCGCCGGGCGGAATTAGATTTGTCCCCATGCTCCCTGCCTAGCCGAGATATCGCGCAACGGCAAGGAATCCGGGGATTCTGGCTGTGGATTAAGGGCATGTGATCCATGTCACGAAACAAAGTCCGCTTCTCGCTTGCCGCGGAAAAGCGATGGAACTTTTTACAATCCCTCATATAAATGACACGGATTTCATGCCCAGTGTCGAAACACCGGCCATTCTTACAGAGGAACACTCTATGACGATCTATCGCTCCACCCGGATCCTGCTCGCCGGAGCCGCCCTGAGCGCCCTTTCCAGCCAGGCCTTTGCCCTAGACGGCCAGGACCTGCTGAAAAAGCTCAATGCCGCATTTGCGACCGGCGGCACGGTCATTTCCGCTGATTCGGTTGAAGTGAGCGGAGAAGACGTCCTGCTGAAGGGTGTGAAATTCACCGTCAACGGCTCGACCGACAGCCCGTTGAAGCTTGAGCAACTGACGCTCGAGGGCGTCAGCGAAGAAGATGGCGGCGCCTATTACATCGACCGCGTCGAATTCCCAGAGGTCGACATGACCGAGGAAAAATCGACGTTCTCGATCTCGGACCTCTACCTTGCCGGCGTGTTCATTCCGGGCGACGTCAATGCCACCGGCATCGACTCGATGATGTTCTACGAGGAAGCCCATAGCGGTCCCGTCAATGTCACCGTCGATGGCAAGCAGGTGTTCTCGATGAACGAGGCGACCGGCACCATGAGCCTGTCGGAAGACGAAAAGACAATCTCGTTCGAAGGGTCGGCCACCGCGATCAAGGCAGACCTGACCGTGGTCGAAGATCCGAAGAGCAAGGAAACCATCGACGCGCTCGGACTGCAGACGCTCGACGGCAATCTGAGCATGTCGGGCAGCTGGGAGATCGACAGCGGCACGATCGATATCGAAGACTATTCGGTCGATTTCGCCAATATCGGCAAGCTCAGCCTGTCCTTCGGCATGTCCGGCTATACGCTTGACCTGGTCAAGCAGATGCAGGAGCAGGCGCGCACCATGCAAACCGATCCGAAGAACGAGCAGGCGCAGCAGGCCGCAGGCCTTGCCATGCTCGGCCTGGTGCAGCAACTGTCGCTGATCAACGCCAAGGTCCGCTTCGAAGATGCCGGCATCACCAAGCGGGGCCTCGACTATGCCGGCAAGACCCAGGGCACCGACGGGGCGCAGATGGGCCAGATGATCAAGGGCATGCTGCCGATCCTGCTGGCCCAGGCCAAGCTTGGCGCTCTGCAGAATGAGGTCTCCACCGCCGTCAACGCCTATATCGACGACCCGAAGGCGCTGACCATCCTGGCGCAGCCGGCCAATCCGGTCGCCTTCCCGATGATCATCGGTGCCGCGATGGGCGCACCGGAAAGCATTCCGGCGCTGATCGGCGTCAAGGTCACCGCGAACGACTGAAGTCGCTCATCGCCAAGGTCGATATTGAAAGCCCGGATGTCCGCATCCGGGCTTTTTTCTTGAAGTGACAGCAAAGAAAAAGGCCTCGGATCATCAATCCGAGGCCTCTTCAATTCAACGCTCCATCAGAGCGATCAGTCCTTCTTCGGCTGCGGCACGACGCGCAGCGCGAGTTCGCGCAACTGGGTCGGCGTTGCCGGCGACGGGGCGCCCATCAGCAGGTCCTGGGCCTGCTGGTTCATCGGGAAGATCGAGATCTCACGCAGGTTCTTCGCGCCAACGAGCAGCATGATCACGCGGTCGACACCGAAGGCACAACCACCGTGCGGCGGTGCGCCATACTGGAAGGCGCGGTAGAGGCCGCCGAAGCGCTCTTCCACGTCCTGCTGGCTGAGGCCGACCTTTTCGAAGGCCTTGACCATCAATTCCGGCGACTGGTTACGGATCGAGCCCGAGGCGATTTCGAAGCCGTTGCAGACCGCGTCATACTGATAGGCCTTGAGCGTCAGCGGATCCTGGCTGTCGAGCGCCTCCATGCCGCCCTGCGGCATCGAGAACGGGTTGTGGGCGAAGTCGATCTTCTTGTCTTCCTCGCTCCATTCATAGAACGGGAAGTCGACGATCCAGCACATTTCAAAACGGTCACGGTCGACGAGGTTCAGTTCCTCGCCGGCGCGAGTGCGGGCTTCGCCGGCAAACTTGTAGAATTTCGACGGTTCACCCGCGACGAAGAAGCAGGCATCGCCCGCTTCGAGGCCAAGCTGGGTGCGGACAGCTTCGGTGCGTTCTTCGCCGATATTCTTGGCGAGCGGGCCGGAGCCGACGATCTTGCCGTCCTCTTCCTTCCAAAAGATGTAGCCGAGGCCCGGCTGACCGGTCCCTTGCGCCCAGGCGTTCATGCGGTCGCAGAACGCACGGCTACCACCGGTCTTGGCCGGGATCGCCCAGATCTCGACCTTCGGGTTGGAGGCGATCATGCCGGCGAACACCTTAAAGCCCGAGTCGCGGAAGTGGTCGGTGACACCTTCCATGACGATCGGGTTGCGCAGGTCCGGCTTGTCGGAGCCATATTTGCGGATCGCGACGTCGTAAGGGATGCGCGGCCACTTCTGGGTTACCGGCTTGCCTTCGGCAAACTGTTCGAAGACCGAGGTCATCATCGGCTCCATGGTCTCCCAGACATCTTCCTGGGTGACGAAGCTCATCTCGACGTCGAGCTGGTAGAATTCGCCCGGCAGACGGTCGGCGCGCGGGTCTTCATCGCGGAAGCAAGGCGCGATCTGGAAATAGCGATCGAAACCAGCGACCATCAGCAACTGCTTGTACTGCTGCGGCGCCTGCGGCAGCGCGAAGAACTGGCCTTCGTGAATGCGCGAGGGCACCAAGAAGTCGCGCGCGCCTTCCGGCGACGAGGCGGTCAGGATCGGCGTGGTGTACTCGGCAAAACCGGCCTCGCCCATGCCCTTGCGCATGGCAGAGACAATCTGGGTGCGCTTGACGATGTTCTTGTGCAGCGTCTCGCGACGCAGGTCGAGGAAGCGGTACTTCAGGCGCACGTCTTCCGGATAGTCGGGTTCGCCGAAGACCGGCAGCGGCAATTCCTTGGCGGCACCGAGGACTTCGATTTCCTGCGCATAGAGCTCGATCTCGCCGGTCGCCATCGTCTTGTTGGTGGTGTCTTCCGAGCGGGCCTTGACCAGGCCGTCGATGCGGATGACCCATTCGCCGCGCACGGTCTCGGCCATCTTGAACGCCGGGCTATCCGGGTCGGCGACGACCTGGGTGATGCCGTAATGGTCGCGCAGGTCGATGAACAGAACGCCGCCATGGTCACGGACGCGATGGACCCAGCCGGAGAGACGGACGGTCGAGCCGACGTCGGACTTGCGGAGTGCGGCACAGGTGTGGCTGCGGTAACGATGCATGGTCAGGTTTCCCGATGTATGACGGCCAAAAAGGCGCTTCTTTGAGCAGCACGCGGCCGATAGAAAATCGGGCGGAAAAGCGCATGGTGCGCCTGATTTGTCAAGGCTGAAGGCAAAATGCCGTGGTGCCCTTTGGCGCCAACCGGCTCAACGGCTCGGCGCCTTCCCATCGGTTTCGTTGATGTGCCCATTCAATGCTTTTGCTGTTGTCCGAGGCGCAGGCGACTTATTGTCGGCCAATTGATCCGGGATAGACCGTCTGATTCCCCCACCGCTCGCGCAGAAAAAACCAGTTCATGTATGACATCCGTCCGCTCATCCCCCTTCTTCTCACAGCTGGCATTCTGATCGGGGGCAATGGCCTGCAGGGTACCTTCATATCGCTGAGAGCACTCGAAGAGGGGTTTTCGCCTTCGGTGATCGGCATGATCGGCACCGGTTATTTCATCGGTTTCGTGATCGGCTGCATCTATGTGACCAAGATCATGCGTTCGATCGGCCATATCCGCACCTTCTCGGCGCTGGCCGCCATCGCATCCGCCGCATCGATCATGATGGTGATGGTGATTGATCCGGTCTCCTGGTTTGCCATGCGCCTGATCCAGGGCATCTGTTTTGCCGGGCTGTTTGCCGTCGTCGAAAGCTGGCTGAACGCGCGCGTGACCAATTCCACAAGAGCACGCACGCTGTCGATCTACCGTTTCGTCGACCTCGGCTCGGTCACGGCAGCGCAATACCTGATTCCGGTCTTTGGCCTGAGCGGCTTCGACCTTTTTGCCATCATCTCGATGGCGCTGACACTCTCGCTGGTGCCGATCTCGTTTGCCGATCGCACCAGCCCTGCCCCGCCGCAGGACGTGAAATTTGATATCAAGGTGCTGTGGTCGGTCTCGCCGCTGGCCACCGTCGGCTGCATCATCGTCGGCCTGACCAATTCCAGCTTCCGGTCGCTCGGCCCGATCTATGCCGACGGCATCGGCATGTCGGTCACCGGCATTGCCACCTTCATGAGCATCGGCATCTTTGCCGGCATCGTGTTGCAGTATCCGCTCGGACATTATTCCGACAAGCTCGACCGGCGCGTCGTGATGCTGATCGCCACGTTCGGGGCGCTCGCGGCCTGCATCTTCCTCGCCTTCTTCGCCGGCGAAAGCGAGCTTTTCAATTTCATCGGCATCTTTGCATTCGGCGCATTCGCCATGCCGCTCTATTCTCTGTGTTCCGCCCATGCCAACGACCATGCCGCACCGGGGCAGCATGCGCTGGTATCGGCCGGCACCCTATTCTTCTGGTCCGTCGGTGCCGTCATCGGTCCCTTGTTTGCGTCCTTCCTGATCGATGCCTTCGGACCGCATGCGCTGTTTACCTACATGATCGTCGTGCTGGCCTTCTTCATGGGCTATACATTCTTCCGCATCACCGCCCGCGAAGGCGTTCCGACGGAACAGCGGCGCATGCGCTTTCGCAATCTGTTGCGCACCTCGACCTATTTCACCAAACTTGCCGCGCCGCCGTCCGAAAGAGACGACTGACGACCTGCGACAGCATGGTCGTGTCTGCTCTATTGCTGAAACCACGCCTCAACTTTAGAACAGCGGAAACCACTCGGAGGCTCCCGTGTTTCGTCCCTCGCGCCGCACCCTGCTGAAATCCGCGGCTGTCGCCGGCGCCTATGGTGCCGGCATGGCATTTCTGCCGCGCATCAATGCGGCGCTTGCGGCACCCGATCCGATCCGGCTCGAAGCCCGCGGTATCGAAGCAATGCTGGACGGCAAGGCACTGACCCGCAAGGTGATGAGCTACAGCGACGGCCGATCAATCGATGCCGCACCCCCGGTCCTGCGGGTCCAGCGCGGTGAAAAATTCGCCGCCACGCTGATCAACATGCTCAATGAACCGACCACCGTGCACTGGCACGGCATCCGCCTGCCGAACGACCAGGACGGCGTGCCCTTCCTGAGCCAGCCGTATGTCTATCCGGGCGACCGGTTCGACTATGCTTTCAGCCCACCGGATGCAGGCACCTTCTGGTACCATCCTCATTGCAATACCTTGACGCAGATGGGCCGGGGGCTTGCCGGCATGCTGATCGTCGAGGACAGGAACGATCCGGTGTTCGACGGCGAAGTGGCGCTCAACCTGCGGGACTGGCGGCTGGGTGGTGACAGCCAGTTCATCGACCAGTTCAAGCCGCGTGATGCGGCCAAGACCGGCACATTCGGCACGGTGCGCACCGCCAACTGGCAGTTGGCGCCAACCTATGACGCGCCGGCGGGCGGGCTGGTGCGCCTGCGTATTGTCGCCTCGGACGTGACGCGCATCTTCAATCTCAAGCTTGACGGCGCCGAAGCCGACATCATCGCCATCGACGGCCATCCGGTACCGGAACACCTACCGCTCGACATGGTGGTGATCTCGCCCGGACAGCGGCTCGATCTGGCGGTTCGCATGCCGGATCATGAAGGTAGCCTTGCCACGTTGACGGACATCCGGCCGTCCTCGCCGAAAGTGGTGGCGAGCCTGCGCTCCGTCGGCCCGTCGCTGAAGCGCAACCTGGGCGACCTTGGTCCGCTTTCGGCCAATGCCGGTATCGAGATCGACATGGCCAGCGCCACCGAAATCCCGCTTCTGCTCAGCGCGACAGCCGAGAACGCCGCCCGGGACAACATTTGCGGAACGCTGGGCTATTCCTTCTGGGCGATCAACAAGAAGCCATGGCCCGGCGACAGCGCCGATCCGATGGACCCGATCGCGGAGCTGAAACTTGGTAAGAGCTACATCTTCAATGTCGAGAACGTCACGCCGCATGCGCATCCGATCCATCTGCACGGGATGAATTTCAAGGTCATCGCCTCGAACAAGCGCATCATTCAACAGCCGCTGGTCTCCGACACCTATCTGATGTTGCCGGACGAAAAAGTGCGACTGGCTTTGGTCGCCGACAACCTTGGCGACTGGGTCTTCCACTGCCATATCATCGAACATCAAAAGACCGGGATGACCGGCTATATGAGGGTGGTTTAAGGTCATGGATTTTTCGACGGACATGTCGGCGACAATGCGCATCCACCAGCCCTATCCGGGTCTGTTTGCCTATTACGACGGGCGCATCACCGGAAAGCGGCTGCATTCTCCGGAACCGAACTGGCTCGACGACGGCGCCTATAGTCTCGGCGTCGCCAGCTTCGCCCTAGTGTCGGGCCATGAGGCACTGGTCTACGACACCCATATCTCGCTCGATCATGCGCGCGCCATCCGCCGCCATCTCGAAAGACTGGGCGTCACGTCGATCCGGGTGGTGATGAGCCACTGGCACACCGATCATGTTGCGGGCAACGGGGGCTTTGCCGACTGTCCGATCCTCGCCAACAGCCTGACGATCGAGACGCTGAAGGCCAAGGGCGAGGTTCTGGAAAACAAGACACCGCCGATCAAGCCGGTGGTGATGCCGACCGAAAGCTTCGATGGGCAACTGACCCTGACCATCGGAAGCTGGACCGTTGAACTGCTGCAATTCGATATCCACAGCGCCGACGGCACCGTGCTGTTCATCCCGGCGATGGGCGTGCTGCTGGCGGGCGACACGCTGGAAGACACGGTCACCTATATTTCCGAGCCGGAGCATATCGACCGGCATATCCACGACCTGAAACGGATGGCCGAACTGCCGATCCGGCGCATCCTGCCCAATCACGGCGCAGAAGAGATCATTGCCGCCGGCGGTTATCCGCCCTCGCTGATTGAAGCGAACCGCCTCTATCTCGAGCGTCTGCTTTCCCGCATAAACGATCCGCATCTCGGTGAAGAAAGCCTCGCCGTCTTTGCCGAACCGGAGATTTCATCCGGAGCCACCATCTATTTCGCACCCTATGAGGAGGTCCACCGGCAGAACATCGCTGTCCTGCGCGGCGCGCTCCCGGACGAATAGTGGCGAATTAGTGGCTGCAAAGCGGGGTCGCATGTGCGTTTGGCACCCGTTCATATTGACATCGCCGGCCAGAAGGGAAAGTAAGGTTGATCCGTATTTTTCCATGACCGAGACGAAATGATCGATACCACTGCCGCGCTTGAGGAGGCTTGCCGCCAACTCGCCAAATCCGATTTCATCACGATCGACACGGAATTCCTCCGCGAAACGACCTTCTGGCCTGAACTCTGCCTGATCCAGATGGCGAGCCCGGACTTCGAGGCGATCGTTGATCCGATGGCCAAGGGTCTGGATCTGGCGCCGTTCTTCGAGCTGATGGCCAATACCGCCGTGGTCAAGGTCTTCCATGCCGCCCGGCAAGACATCGAAATCATCTTCCATCTCGGCAATCTGATCCCGCATCCGATCTTCGACACGCAGGTGGCAGCGATGGTCTGCGGCTTCGGCGATTCGGTCTCCTATGACCAGCTCGTGCAGAAGGTGAAGAACGTCCATATCGACAAGAGCTCGCGCTTCACCGACTGGAGCCGCAGGCCGCTGTCGGAAAAGCAGCTCGACTATGCGCTGGCCGATGTCACCCATCTGCGCGACTGCTATATCAAGCTCAAGGCCGATCTCGAGCGCGAAGGCCGGGCCGAATGGCTGACCGAGGAAATGGCCATCCTCGAATCCCGCGATACCTACGACCTGCATCCCGACCAGGCCTGGCTGCGTCTGAAGATGCGCCTGCGCAAGCCGCAGGAACTGGCCGTCATGCAATATGTCACCGCCTGGCGCGAACGCGAGGCGCGCGCGCGTAACGTCCCGCGGTCGCGTGTCCTGAAAGACGATGCGATCTATGAAATCGCCCAGCAGCAGCCGAAGGATACGGAAGCGCTTGGCCGGTTGCGGACAATCCCGAAGGGCTGGGAGCGCTCCACCGCTGGTGCCGTCATCGTCGAACAGGTCAATGCAGCCCTCGCCCTGCCGAAATCCGAAATGCCGCATGTCCAGCGCCACACCCATGCGCCGGAAGGCGCACAATCCGCCGTGGAACTGCTGAAGGTCCTGTTGCGCCTGACGTCTGAGAAACATGGCGTTGCGTCCAAGGTGATTGCCAATAGCGAAGATCTGGAACGGATTGCCGCCGAAGGCGAAAATGCGCCGGTAGCCGCGCTTCAGGGCTGGCGCCGCGAACTGTTCGGCGACCTGGCATTGAAGCTGATTTCCGGTGGCGTCGGTCTTCGTTTCGTCGACAAGCGCGTCGAAGCTGTGGAATTCTGAGCGGTGACGGCGCTCACGGTGCGCCGCGCGACGGTCGAGGACATCGCCTTCCTCATGGCTACCGAGCGGCTGCCTGGCTATGAACGCACGGTAGGTCGCTTCGAGGAACAGGAGCATCGCGAGCAAATCGGCGATCCCAACTGGCTCTATCTGGTTGCTGAGGACAAAGGCTTTGCCATCCTGCAGGGACTGAGCAATCGGGACGGAAATCTGTGTATGCGACGCTTCATCGTGGCCGAGCAGTTTCGGGGCATCGGAAGCCCGTTGCTACCTCCGGTGATCAATGCAGTTTTCGAGCAAACCCGAACCCACAGGCTGTGGCTGCACTATGTGCGTGGCAACGAACCTGCGGCGCGTCTCTATGCACGCCATGGCTTCCAGATCGAGGGCATTGAGCGGGAAGCGGGATTACGTACCGATGGCACGCGTTTCGACCTGATCAACGCATCGCTTCTGCGCCCGGAATGGGCGGTTACACAAGGCTGATTTTCTGATGGAACTTCCCTTCCTTCTGCGTGCCGCCGTCGACCAGATGCTGGCCGGGGAGCCGCTTGAACGGCTGGCCAAGGCCAGTGCCCTCTTGTCCGATCGTTATCGCCGCGAAGTGCGCGATGGCCGGTTTCATATCGACGATGCGCTTGCGGCCAAGGCCTATCTGGCGACGCGCATGCCGGCGACCTATGCCGCGGTGCGCGCGGCCCTGTCGATGATCGAGGACGTCGCTCCCGACTTCGAGCCGCGGACCCAGATCGATCTCGGCTCCGGTCCCGGCACAGCCTTCTGGGCAGCGCAGGATGCATGGCCGCAGATGCAGTCCGCCGACATGGTCGAGGCCAGCCCCGCGATCCGCAGCGTCGGCGATGCGCTGGCCAGGCACGCAACCGTTCCCGCCCGCTGGCATGCCGGCGACGTCACGGCAAAGATCCCAGCACTTACGCCCGCCGATCTCGTGACGCTCGCCTATGTTCTGGACGAACTGCCGCCCGCAACCATCTCTGCCGTCACGACAAAGCTCTGGGCGCTGACGACCGGCATGTTGGTGATCATCGAACCCGGAACGACAGCCGGCTGGCAGCGTATCCTTACCGTTCGCGAGACGCTGAAGGCTGCGGGCGCCCATCTGGTTGCACCCTGCTCGCATGAACAAGACTGTCCGATCGCGGTGCCGGACTGGTGCCACTTTTCGCGGCGCGTCGCCCGCTCAAGGGTGCATCGGCTGGCGAAGGGCGCGGAGGTGCCGTGGGAGGACGAAAAGTTCATCTTCATCGCCGCATCGCGCAATCCCGTGACCTTGTCAGGCGCGCGCGTGCTGTCGCCGCCGCGTGTGTCGGGTGGCGTCGGCCGCGTCAAACTCTGTCGCGCCGACGGGTCGGCGGGGGAGGTCACACTCAGCAAGCGCGACGGAGACGCGTTCAAGCAGGTCCGCCGCGCCGATTGGGGCGACCGCATCGACCTGGAGATTTGAACCGTGACGATCACACTGGATATCACGCTTGCCGAAAGCCTCGCCGCCATCGCCCTCGGCCATGTCGGCCGCGAATATCCGAACCAGATCTCGCACGGGCTCGACGGCCCGCAGGATGCGCAGGTACCGTCGCAACTGCATCCAATCTTTTACGGCAGTTATGACTGGCATTCCTGCGTGCATGGCTACTGGACGCTGGCGCGGCTGTTGCGGCTCTATCCCCGCATGGTCCATGCCGATGCCATCCGCCGCCTGTTCGACACGATGCTCACCGATGACAAGGTCGCCGGCGAATGCGCCTATTTCGATCGACCCTCGGCGCGCGGCTATCAGCGCCCCTATGGCTGGGGCTGGCTGCTGAAGCTTTCGACCGAATTGCACGGGCATGAGAATGCACTGTGGAGTGCCACGCTTTCACCGCTCACGCGGCGCATTGTCCAGCGCTTCAACGACTTCCTGCCGATCGCGACCTATCCCGTGCGGGTGGGAACACATTTCAACACGGCTTTTGCGCTGCGGCTGGCGACAGACCATGCCGAGACAACTGCCGACACGCGTCTGTTTGACCTGCTGCAGGAAACGGCCCTGCGCTGGTATGCCACCGACCGGGACTGTCCTGCCTGGGGCGAACCTTCCGGCGACGACTTCCTGTCCTCGACCCTGATCGAGGCTGAATGCATGCGGCGCCTGATGCCGGCCAAGGACTTTGCCGACTGGTTCGATCGTTTTCTGCCGGGTCTTGATCACCAGATACCGGCTGTCCTGTTTTCGCCGGCGCGAGTGTCAGACCGCTCGGACGGCAAGATCGCCCATCTCGACGGACTGAACATCAGCCGTGCCTGGTGCTGGCGTTCGCTTGCGGGTTTTCTGCCGGCCGATGATGCGCGCCGTCCCCTGCTGCTGACGGCGGCCGATACGCATCTCTCTGCCGGTCTCGCACATGTCGCGGGTGACTACATGGGTGAACACTGGCTGGCGAGCTACGTCATGCTGGCATTGACGGAGACACCGGCATGAACCTTCCCTTGATTGCAGGACAGGTCATTGTTGCAGGCCAGGCCCAAGGCGAGGTTCTCTACAGCGATGTGCCGCTCAGCTTCTGGGGCGGCGTCGATCCGACCACCGGCGAAGTGATCGACCGGCATCATCCACTCAGTGGCGAGACGCTCGCCGGTCGCATCCTGGCGATTCCTGGCAGCCGCGGTTCGTGCTCCGGCAGCGGCGTCATTCTCGAACTGATTCTCAATGGCCAGGGCCCCTCGGCCATCCTGCTGGAGCGCCCCGAAGCCATCATCACGCTTGGCGTGGTTGTCGCCGAGGAAGTGTTCGGGCGGTCGATCCCCGTTCACTGTCTGGGCACGGGAGCCTTCCACGCGCTCGCCGACATGAGCCTCGTCCAGGTCTCTGATACCGCAGCCGATCTGTCCAACGCGCCAGCCTCTCAGATTACCCTGTCGGACAGGGATCGAGCACTGCTTGACGGGCGCCACGGCGAAGCGGCTCAGGTTGCCATGCGCATCGTGCTGCGCATGGCGGCCATCGAAGGTGCTACCGAACTCATCGATATTACCCAGGCCCATATCGACGGCTGCATCTATACAGGGCCTGGCGGGCTCGCATTTGCCGAACGGTTGCGCGACCTCGGCGGCAAGGTCACCGTTCCGACCACGCTCAATGCAATCTCCGTCGATCAGCGACGCTGGCGGAGCCAAGGCATAGAGAGCGGCTTTGGCGAGGCAGCCAGCCGACTGGCCGACGCCTATGTCGACATGGGGGCGCAACCGAGCTTCACCTGTGCACCCTATCTGCTCGACACGGCACCGAAACGCGACGAACAGATCGTCTGGGCGGAATCCAACGCCGTGGTCTATGCCAACAGCGTGCTCGGTGCTCGCACGATGAAATATCCCGACTATCTCGATATCTGCATCGCCCTGACCGGCCGGGCGCCCAAAGCCGGCTGCCATCTCGATGCGGAGAGGCTACCGAAACTGCGCATCAGCCTTCCGCCGCTGTCGAAGGTCGATGACAGCTTCTACCCGCTGATCGGCTATCTCACCGGCCTGCTCGCCGCCGATGACATTCCGCTCATTGACGGCATCACAGATCTCGGCCCGGACAATGATGACCTGAAAGCTTTCGGCGCCGCCTTTGCGACGACCTCCGGCGCACCGATGTTCCATATCGCCGGGGTAACACCCGAAGCGCGCGATGCCGATGACTTCAGGGCGATGTCCCTTCGCCGCGTCGTGGTCAGTCAGGCCGACCTGCTGCGGGCCTGGGGCGACCTGAATGGCGCCCAAGCCGGCCCGGTGGAACTCATCTCGCTTGGCAATCCGCATTTCTCCGCAACGGAAATCGCCCGGCTGGCGACACTCTGCGCCGGAAAAATCAGGCATCCGGATGTGGCGGTCATCGTCACCTGCGGTCGCTGGACGCTTGAGCAAGCGCAGAAATCCGGCCATGTCGCCGACCTGGAGCGCTTCGGCGTGCAATTCGTTGCCGACACCTGCTGGTGCATGATCGTCGAGCCACTGATCCCACGGCACACAAAGACGATCATGACCAACTCGGGCAAATATGCTCATTACGGCCCCGGGCTCACCGGCCGGACCATGCGTTTCGGCAGCCTGGCGGATTGTCTGGACGCGGCTGTTTCGGGTCGGCACCTCGACTGCCTGCCCGACTGGATCGCCGCGCCTTGAATGAATGTCAGCCGTGCATCTTCGCGCCCTTGGTGATCTTGTCGGCAAGCTTCTTGTCCGTACGCAGTGCAATGCCGACCACTTTGGCGTCATCCGGTGCAAATTCCGCAAAGACCCTGCGGTTGTCGGCGTCGTGACCGGTCGAAAACATCTCCTCGACATAGAGCGAGCACGGCACCTCGCGCGCCAGCGCACGGCGATGAATGGCTCGCACCGTCTCCTGATCGCCCGACAGGACCACCATGGGCTGGATGCAGAGCGGATTGTAGACATGGCCGGCGGCATCGCGGTAAGGCTCGCCGAGCAGGCTGCTGTTGGCGCCAACTATGCCACTGACCAGAAAGGCGGTAACATTGAGTTTCTGCCAGGTAAGCAAATCCTCCCTGAGGACAATGACGATTTTGGTGTCGAACATGAAGCACTCCGAAGCGGGCTGGTTGGATAATGAGGCGCAGCTAGCAAGCCCCGCCTGCGATGGTCTTGAACGTTCGTGCAATTCGGTTGACCTCATCCGGACCGGCGCCGAGACCCGCGGGATCGAACGCATCGAGGCGATGTTCTACGGCAACCGGTTTTCACCGCATCGGCACGATACCTATGCGCTCGGGCTGACGCTCAGCGGCGTCCAGACATTTGCCTATCGCGGCGTGTCCCGCTTCAGCATGCCGGGCAATGTCATCGTGCTCCACCCCGACGAATTGCACGATGGCGGTGCTGGCACCGAGGTCGGGCTGCGCTACCGGATGATGTATATCCCGCCGGAATATCTGCGCGAGGCCGGTGCTGGTGGAGCGACGGCGCTGCCCTTCGTCGCCAATCCTGTGCTTTCCGATGCCGGTCTCGCCCAGGCATTGGCAGAAGCGCTGGCGGATCTCGAGAACCCGATCGGTGATCTTGCCCATGCCGATCTGCTGTCGCGGATCGCCGATGGCCTTGGACGCCATGCGCAGGAGACACCCAGGCTGTCGCCCAGGGCCGAACGGGCGGTGCAGAAGGCCTGCGTCTATCTTCGCGACAATGCGACGACGACCGTACTGTCGGAAGACCTCGAAGCGGTCACCGATCTCAACCGCTATTCGCTCGCCCGCCAGTTTCGTCTGGCCACCGGCACCAGCCCGCATCGCTACCAGGTCATGCGCCGGCTGGAACAGGCAAAGCGCCTGATGCTGAAGGAAGTGTCCATCGCCGAAGCGGCCATCGCGGTCGGCTTTGCCGACCAAAGCCATCTCACCCGGCATTTCAAGTCATCCTACGGCATGCCGCCCGGCCGATGGCTTATGCTGGCCAGTCAGGGCAGACCTGTTCACAGTCACTGAAACTTCATCGAACGGCAATCCGTGCGACATCAAGCCTGCCTAAGCATGCGGCGTTCCATCCTTCCCAAAAAAGGTGACGCCATGAAAAAGGCCCTTCTGACTTCCGTATCCCTTTGCCTTCTGTTTTCCGCCCCGGCCATGGCCGAGGAAAAAGCCTATTCCGCCAAGCTCGTTTCCCATGCCATCCTGCCGGCCAACACGATCATCGCGGCACCGGCCGATGCGCCGGCGCACCTGAAGACCTCGGGCAAGTTCACCACCGCCGATCGCAAGCGTACGGACGGGCTCGGCACCGTTCCGGGCAAGGACGGCGTTCGCGAAACCGGCCTGAAAATGCCGTTCGACGGCCAGGCCATGCAGGGCTTTTCCGGCATCAAGACCATGGAGGACGGCACATTCTGGAGCCTTTCCGACAACGGCTTCGGCTCGAAGATCAATTCCAGCGATTCCATGCTGATGCTGCATCATATCAAGTTTAACTGGGATGCCGGCAAGGTCGAGCCGATCGAGACCGTGTTCCTGTCGGATCCGGACAGACGAGCTCCCTTCCCGATCGTCATGGAAGGTTCCGACAGCCGCTATCTGACCGGCGCCGACTTCGACGTCGAATCGATCCAGCCGGTCGCCGACGGCTTCTGGGTGGGCGAGGAATTCGGCCCCTATCTGCTGAAGTTCACCAAGGACGGCAAGCTGACCGATGTCATCGCCACCAAGGCCGGCGAGATCGAAGTGAAGTCGCCGGACAATGTGACGCTGGTCGTGCCGGCCAATCCGACGGCGAAGATGCCGGTCTTCAATCTCAAGCGTTCCGGCGGCTATGAAGGCCTTGCCATGTCGAAGGACGGAGCCAAGCTTTACGGCCTGCTCGAAGGTCCGCTCTATCTCGAAGACGGTTCGGTCGAGAAGGCGGATGGTCTGACCGCGCTGCGCATCATCGAGCTGGATGTCGCCTCCAAGGCCTGGACCGGTCGCAGCTGGCTCTATCCGCTGTCGGAAGGCGGCGAGGCCATCGGCGACTTCAACATGATCGACGCCACGACGGCGCTTGTGATCGAGCGCGACAATGGCGCCGGCACGGCGGAGAAGGCCTGCGCCGACCCCAAAGCACCGGCCGCCGATTGCTTTGCCGTTCCAGCCAAGCACAAGCGCATCTACAAGATCGAGATGTCGGATGAAAACGTCGGAAAGGCCGCGCGCAAGATCGGCTACATCGATCTGATGAAGATCGAGGATCCGGACAACAAGAAGCTGCAGGGCGGCGGCGAAGGCTTCTACGACATGCCATTCGTGACCATCGAAGACGTCGATATCGTCGATCCGACCCATATCGTCGTCGGCAACGACAACAACTTGCCGTTTTCGGCCGGTCGTGCGCTGGACAAGGCGGACGACAACGAGTTCGTTCTCCTCGAAGTCGGTGACTTCCTCTCGGCCAAGTAGGCCGAACAATCTGCTCGCCAGACATTAAAGGACCGGGATTGCACCCGGTCCTTTTTCGCTTTTGTGTGTCTGCGTCTTATTCGAACCTGAAAACCAGTCGCTTACCGGTCAGCTTGGCCAACTGTTGCAAGCGCCCATCCAGGCGTTCGCCGGCGAAATCGAAGTATTCGTGCGGAACTACGAATTCGAGATCGATATCGGGTCGTTCAGACCGCTGGAAGCGCAGATTGTGCACGACGCCCGGCATCGAGGCAGAGAAGAGATAGACGACGCGCAGAAGCCCGCCCAGAAGCTTCGCGCGCTCGAGCAGACGCTCGGTCGCGATCGCGGCCAGTGGGCCAGTCCGGCCATCGTCGTAAAGCCCTTCAAAACGGTAGTAATTGGTCAGGGCGATGAAGGCGCGCCCTGGATGCGTGATGCCGACAAAGGAGGAATGGGCGATCACGTTGAGCGCCTGCAGGCCACGATAGTCCGGATGGGCGCGCCAGCTGATATCGGCGAGCAGGCAGGCTGCCTGGCGATACCGGGCGTCTTCTTCCGTTTCGTCGATGTCGAACTGCGGCATCATCTGCCCGGTCCAATCGGCCAGTTCGCGCGCATGTTCCGGGGAACGGGCACGCAGGATTGCCAGTTCGTCAGCCGCTTCGACCAGAGGGTCGAGCGCCTTTTCGTCTTCGGACAAAAGCGAATAGAGATATCCCTCGCGCACGCCTTGCGCCGAAAAGCAGACGCTTTTCGGCCGCATGACCTCGATCACTTCCCGCAGCGCCACGGCACCGAACGGGATCAACGTGCGGCGGTTCTTGGAGATTGTTGCCCAGGCCGGGTCGCGGCTGTTCGTGCCGGCAATGATCTCCTCGAGGAAGAAGGCGATCTCGTCATAAGCAAGCTCATAACCCTGCATCATGTGCAGCGGATATTTGCGGATTTCCATATGCAGCTTGGCAATGTTGCGCCACGTTCCACCAACGGCATAGAAGGTCCGCCCCTGGCCGTTCCGCAGCAATTGCGCATCGCCGACCAGCTTCCTGGCAAGGAGCCGCGCTTTCGGCAACGAGCCACCCACGGTCTCGGACAACCGCAATCCACCGAGTGGAAGCGTAATACCCTTGCCGAACTCGCGGCCGCGGATATCGATCAGTTCGAGCGAGCCGCCACCAAGGTCGCCAGCGATGCCGTCGGCGTGGTGAAAGCCACTGATGATGCCAAGCGCCGAATAGAGCGCTTCTTCCTCGCCGCTCAGAACCTGGATCTCATGGCCGAGAATGGCTTCCGCGCGTGTAATGAAGTCAGCACCATTGGTCGCATCGCGGGCTGCGGCGGTCGCGAGCACATACATCCGGCTCGCCTGCGCCTGTTTCGACAGCGCATTGAAGCGCCGCAGGGCTAGCAGCGCACGCTCAACGCCTTCGTCATCCATGCGTCCCGTGGTGGCCAGACCCTTGCCCAGTCCGCACAGGACCTTCTCATTGAACAGGACCGTAGGTGCACGCGACAGGCCCTCATAGACCACGAGACGGATCGAGTTGGAGCCGATGTCGACGACAGAAACAGGGGCGATACCAGGCAGACGCCCCCGCGCTTCAGATCTTGTCATGAAGTTCCAGTTTTATCGTTTCCTGCCGGAAATCAGACCGGCGATCAGTTTCGGTGCGCTCGATTTCAACGCTTCACCCCGACCCGACAGGCTTGGGTTGGTCATGAAATAGTGCTGCGCGTTGAACGGTTCCTCACCCTGCCGCACCTCAATGCGACGAGACGTGCCATCGGCCAATATCTCGTAGCTCTGCTGATTGTCAATCAGATTGCCCAGCATGATCTGTGACAAGACCTGCTCATGCACGGTCGGGTTGATCAAGGGTACCAATGTTTCCACGCGCCTGTCGAGATTGCGCGGCATCATGTCGGCCGAACCGATATAGACAAGCGCCTTTTCCGACGGCAGGCGGTGACCGTGGCCGAAACAGAAGATGCGGCTGTGCTCAAGGAAGCGGCCGACGATGGACTTCACCCGGATATTTTCCGAAAGGCCCTGCACTTGCGGCCGCAGGCAGCATATGCCGCGAATGACCAGATCCACCTCGACGCCAGCCTGGCTTGCCCGATAAAGCGCATCGATGATGTCCGGATCGACCAGAGAATTCATCTTCATCCAGATTCCGGCCGGCAGGCCGTTCCTGGCGTTCTGGGTTTCTTCCTCGATGTGACGCAGGATGCGTGGACGAAGCGTATAGGGCGAGACCGCCAGCTTCATGCTTTCCTCGGGCTCGCCGTAGCCGGTGATGAAATTGAAGATATTCGCCATGTCATGGGCGATCTTCGGATTGCAGGTAAAGAAGGAAAGGTCGGTATAGATCTTTGCCGTGATCGGGTGGTAATTGCCGGTGCCGAGATGGCAATAGGTTCGCAGCTTACCGTCTTCCCGGCGCACGACCATCGACATCTTGGCGTGGGTCTTCAGTTCGATGAAGCCAAAGACGACCTGGACGCCGGCACGTTCCAGATCCCGGGCCCAGCGGATGTTCGCCTCTTCGTCGAAGCGGGCCTTGAGTTCGACCAGCGCTGTCACCGATTTCCCGGCATCGGCGGCATCGATCAGGGCGCGGACGATCGGGCTGTCATTGGAGGTGCGGTAGAGGGTCTGCTTGATCGCCAGCACGTCCGGATCGCGCGCGGCCTGAAGCAGGAACTGCACGACGACGTCGAAGCTTTCATAGGGATGGTGGACGATCATGTCCTTTTCGCGGATCGCGGCCAGGCAGTCGCCGGCATGTTCGCGCACGCGTTCTGGAAAACGGGCATTGTAGGGTTCGAAGCGCAGATCCTGGCGTGGCGCCTTGCAGATCTCGGAAATGGTATTGAGCGCGAGAAGACCCGGCAGAACGGCGACACGATTGTCCGGCACATTCAGTTCATGAACAACGAACTGGCGCAGAGCCACCGGCATTTCGCTGTCGACCTCGATGCGGATAACCGAGCCGCGCCGGCGACGTTTCAAGGCCGTTTCGAAGAACCGCACCAGATCTTCAGCCTCTTCTTCCACCTCGATATCGCTGTCGCGAATGATGCGGAAGGTGCCGAAACCCTTGACCTCGTAGCCCGGATAGAGCCGGTTGATGAAGAGACCGACGACATCCTCAAGCGTGATGTAGCGGATCGTCTGGCCTTGGTCCTGCAGGCGAATGAAGCGGTCGAGCGTCGGCGGCAGGCGTAGCAGCGCGGTCATCGGCTCGCCGGTGCGGCTGCTGGCCAGCTGCAGTCCCATGGAGAAGCCGAGATTGGGGATGAAGGGGAACGGATGGGCCGGATCGATCGACAGCGGCGTCAGAACCGGGAAGATCGAATCCTCAAATGTGTTGGCCAGCCAGTTTCGATCTTCGTCCGACAGGGCTGCCGGACGAACGATCAGGATCTCCGCCTGGGCGAGATACTGCTGCAGGACAGCGAGCGAGGCTTGCTGCTCCATCTGCAGGTTGTCGATTTCCTTCAGGATGTCATTAAGCTGCTCGGCCGGCGTCTTGCCGTCGGGGCTCCTGATGGTGATGTTCTGGCGCACCTGGCCTTCCAGACCTGCGACGCGCACCATGAAGAACTCATCGAGATTGGCGGCGGAGATCGACAGGAAACGTACGCGTTCCAGCAAGGGATGGGCGGTGTTGAGGGTCTCTTCAAGAACGCGACGATTGAACTGCAGCCAGGAGAATTCGCGGTTGATGAAACGCAGCGGGCTGTTCATCAAGTCATCCGGCGTCAGCACCTCGGCTTCGCCGTGGCCGTCCATCTCGGTTACCGCAGAATCCATAGTCCCGTCCCTTCGTTATTCTTTGCTGGCCGAATATAACAGTTTGACGACAGATCTGTGACGGCTACCCTTCGTCCGCAGTCGCGTCGAGCGCCTCAAGCACCTCAGTCGCCAAGCTCCGGGTGATCCGCACGCGGCGGGCAAGCGCAAGCTTGTCCAAACGATCGACAACCTCCTGTGCTGCCGAAAAGGAACGCTCAATCCGTTGCACGATATAGCCGACAACCTTGTCATCGATATAAAGCTGGCGGTCGGCAAACAGTTTCATGATCACCTGGCCGAGCAGATCCTCATCGGGTGTACCGATCTCGACCACGGTTGCGGCCTTCAGCCGTGACCGCAGATCGGCCAGCGAGACATTCCACGATGGCGGAAAGCTGCGCGAGGTGATCAGCAGCGCGGTGCCATGCTGCTTGACGCTGTTGATGACGTGAAACAGCTCGACCTCGTCAAATCCTTGACGGTCCGCGTCCTCGAACACCACCGGACCAAGGACGGCCACGGCCGGTGCATCGCGCCCAGGCTGGGGATCGATATCCACCGCACCACTCTGCTGGCGAAAGATGTCGGCGAGGTGCGACTTGCCCGAGCCTGCCGGCCCGGTCAGCACGACGACCGGCGCTGGCCATGCAGGCCAGCTGTCGATCAGGGCGACGGCTGCAGCCAGTCGCTCGGACACAAGCAGGTCATCGCGGCCGGTCGCCGATCCATGATCGAATACAAGCGGCAATTGTTCAGCGGCGCCGCGCCGCTCGGTGGGCTTCCTGACGTCAGCCATTTACTTCTCTGTCGTCTGCGCCGGAATCTCGATCACCTGCGGCTTTGGCTCTCCGGCGATTTCGATCACCGCGCCATAATAGAGATCGCTCTCAAGATAACGCGACAGTGCGAACCGGACAAGCACGCCGACGGCGGCTGCCGCCGGAACCGCGACCAACACGCCGACAAAGCCAAACAGGGAGCCGAAAGCAAACAGGGCAAACATCAACCAGACGGGATGCAGGCCGACACTTTTGCCGACCAGTTTTGGCTGCAGGATATTGCCCTCGAGAAACTGACCGAAGAAGAAGATACCGGCAATGAAGCCGATCCAGAGGTAGTCCGGCCAGAACTGGACGAGCGCCACGCCAACCGCCAGCAAAAGGCCGACCGTCGAGCCCACATACGGAATAAAGCTGATCAGGCCGGTGAAAAAGCCGATCAAAAGACCGAAATTCAACCCGGCCAAGGACAGCGCAACGGCATAGAACAACCCGAGGATCAGGCAGAGCGAACCCTGGCCGCGAACAAATCCGGCAATGGTGTTGTCGAGTTCGGTCGCCAGTTTACGCACGGTCGCGAGCTGGCCACGCGGCACCCAGCCGTCGACCTTTGCGATCATGCGATCCCAGTCGAGCAACAGGTAGAAGGCGACAACGGGCGTGACGACCAGAAGCGAAACGATGTCGAGCAA
Organism: Hyphomicrobiales bacterium; assembly: GCA_900470155.1. GTDB lineage: Bacteria > Pseudomonadota > Alphaproteobacteria > Rhizobiales > Rhizobiaceae > Allorhizobium. Next base: position 177,780 of record UBZT01000007.1, on the reverse strand, counting down.
TGCCTTGCCGGAATTCCAGATCTGCTCGACCAGCGTACCAAGAAAGCCGACGCCCTCGCTGATATAACGGGAGAAATTCCCCTTGATCGTGTCCATCTGGCCGTTCAGCCATTCCGGCAGCCAGGAAGCATTGGACGTGGCAATGAAGGTCTGCAACTGCGTCATGTAGCCGGGCACGCGCTCGATGAAATCGTTCAACTGGCTGGCCAGGATCGGAATGATGATCATCAGCGACAGGGCGAAGACGATGACAAAGGTGACAAGGATGACGACGGTCGCCATCAGCCGGCTCAGTCCCAGGCGCTCAAGCCTGTCGGCCACCGGATCGAGAAAATAGGCAAGCGCCATGCCCGCAATGAAGGGCAGCAGGATCGAGCTGAACATCAAGAGGAAGAGAACGAAGACGACCAGTGCGACGAGCCAGAACATCACCTGACGCCTAAGGCCAATCCCGCTTATATACTTCGGCATGTCTGTTTCCCATTTTCATCCGTCGAACGTCATTTGTGCGACGCAACCGATCTTTCTCTAGCAGCAGATAGATCGCGCCGAAACCCTCGGTCAAGAATGTGACCTGCCGAGGGCCGGATCTCAGCCGCCTGCAGCAGAATTGGCAGGAAATCGGGGCCTAATTCTCGTCGCGGCTTGCATCTCCGGCCTCTTCATGCAATGGCCAGCCAAACTCTCTTAGGATCGGAGACACGGATGAGCCAGGCTGGCAAGAACGGTTTGACCTACAGTGATGCAGGCGTCGACATCGACGCTGGAAACCTGATGGTCGAGAAGATCAAGCCGGCCGTGCGTTCGACGCGCCGTCCGGGCGCTGATGGTGAAATCGGCGGTTTCGGCGGTCTGTTCGACCTGAAGGCAGCCGGCTTCAACGACCCGATCCTGGTGGCCGCCAATGACGGCGTCGGCACCAAGCTGAAGATCGCCATCGACGCCAATATCCATGACACGGTCGGCATCGATCTTGTCGCAATGTGCGTCAACGATCTCGTCGTCCAGGGCGCCGAGCCGCTGCTCTTCCTCGACTACTATGCCACCGGCAGGCTCGATCCGGATCAGGGTGCGGCGATCGTCCAGGGCATTGCTGCCGGTTGCCGCGAGGCAGGCTGCGCGCTGATCGGCGGCGAGACCGCGGAAATGCCGGGCATGTATTCGCATGGTGACTACGACCTTGCAGGCTTTGCCGTGGGTGCGGCCGAGCGCGGCGAACTGCTGCCGGCGGGCGACATTGCCGAGGGCGACGTGATCCTTGGCCTGTCCTCATCCGGCGTGCATTCCAACGGCTTCTCGCTGGTGCGCAAGATCGTCGAGCTTTCCGGCCTAGGCTGGGACGCCCCTGCCCCGTTTGCTGCCGACAAAACACTGGGCGAAGCCCTGCTTGCGCCGACCCGCATCTATGTGAAGCCGCTGCTGAAGGCGATCAAGGAAACCAAGGCGCTGAAGGCGCTCGCCCATATTACCGGCGGTGGCTTTCCGGAAAACATTCCGCGCGTGCTGCCGAAACATCTTGCCGCCGAGATCGATCTGTCGTCGATCCAGGTCCCGGCCGTCTTCTCCTGGCTCGCCAAGACCGGCGGCGTGGCCCAGAACGAGATGCTACGCACGTTCAACTGCGGGATTGGCATGATCGTCGTCGTTTCTGCCGACAATGCCGACACGGTCAAGGCCGCGCTTGAGGCCGAAGGCGAGACCATTGCCCGTCTCGGACGTATGGTCGCGCGTGAAGACGGCGCGCATGGTACGATCTACAAGGGCACGCTCGCCCTATGAGCCAAGCCCGCAAGCGCATCGCTGTCTTCATTTCCGGCAGCGGATCGAACATGCTGGCGCTGGCAAAGGCCTGCGAGGCGTCGGACTTTCCGGCGGATATCGTCGCCGTGTTTTCCGACAAGCCAACGGCCGGCGGCATCGCCAAGGCACAGGCACTTGGCATTGCCACACATGTTTTCGAGCGCAAGGGCTATTCGAGCAAGGCCGAGCACGAGGTGGCAATCCTTACCGCCCTCGACGCGGTCGCACCGGATTTCGTCTGCCTGGCGGGCTATATGCGGCTGCTGTCAGGCGAATTCATCCAGCGCTATGAGGGCCGGATCCTCAACATCCACCCTTCCCTGCTGCCGCTGTTTCCCGGCCTGCATACGCATCAGCGTGCACTGGACGCCGGCGTGATGGTCGCCGGATGCACGGTGCATTTCGTTACCGAGGGCATGGACGAAGGTCCGGTGATTGCCCAGTCCGTCGTGCCGATCCTGCCCGGAGACACGGCCGATGATGTTGCGGCCCGCGTCCTGACCGTCGAGCATACGAGTTATCCCCTAGCCCTGCGCCTTGTCGCGGAAGGCAAGATCCGGATGCTTGCCGACGGCAAAGTCGAACGGCAAACTTATGTCGGCGATCCTGCTGCAAAACTGATCAGCGCTTGACACTCAGGCGGTCCACATGGCGCCCAGACTGCGATAGATCATGTAAACCGCCACGACAGAGACAACCGCCGCGAAAACGCGGTTGAGCGTGTTCTTGTGCGCGGCGAGCCGGCTTGAGACGAGCGTTCCAAGCAAGCCACCAATCAACCCACCGAAAATGAACTCGGCCGCCAGCGTCCAGTCCACCAGTCCCGACCAGGCATAATTGACTGCGGTCGCCAGCCCGAAGGCGCTGACTGCCAGAAGCGAGGTCCCGACCGCATTGATCATCGGCATGCCTGTTGCCAACATCAAACCCGGCACGATCAGAAATCCGCCACCGATACCGAAGAAGCCGGAAACGGCACCCGTGACCAGCGCGACGGCTCCCGTTACCAAGCACATGCGGAGATCCATCGGGCGCGGTGCGGCGGTGACCACACGTTTCGGACGGGCCATCAAGGCGGCAACCACGAGCATGATCAGTCCGAACAAAAGCAGCAGTCTTGTTCCGTCGACCGCCTTGCCGAGCGAAGACCCGCCCAGTGCGCCAATCACGCCCAAGACCGCAAACACCAGACCGCACCACCAGCGAACATGGCCCTTTGCAGCGTGACCGGCAAAATTGATCAGGGCATTGGCCGAGACCGCAAGCGCACCCGTGCCGATCGCGACATGCGGTTCGGAAACGCCGACGACATAGAGCAACAACGGGGTTGCCAGAATGGAGCCGCCACCGCCGAGAAGTCCGAGCGCAAAGCCGACGATGCCGCCGGAGCCAATGGCAGGAAGGAGGGTCGCGATCATGTGATTTTCCCGGCGACAAAGCGGTCGTGAATGATCATGCCCATCAGCATCGTCACGACGAAGAGCAGCGTAGCGCCGTAGCCCATCGGCAGCGCGGCAACCGCTGGCCCCGGGCACAATCCGCCAAGCCCCCAGCCGATGCCGAAGATTGCGGAACCGAGTATCAGCGGCCGGTCGATCCTTGTGGCTATCGGCAGGTGGAACTGCTCGGCCAGCACCGGGCGAGCCATAGTCTTGATGAGCAACATGCCGGTCATGGCGACCATGACCGCGCCGCCAAGCACGAACATCAGGCTTGGATCCCAGACGCCGAAGATATCGAGGAAACCCTGGACGCGTGCGGGATCAAGCATACCCGACAGCGCGAGACCGAAACCGAACAGTGTTCCACATGCGATAGACGCAAGCGCTTGGGAATAGGGGGTTTTCATAGACTGCCTCGCATCAGAGTAACCGTGATCATGCCGGTCGCCAGAAATGTGATGACGGCGGCAAGCGAACGGGGAGAAAGCCGGGCAAGCCCGAGCACGCCATGGCCGCTGGTGCAGCCCGAGCCCATGCGCGAGCCGAAGCCAACCAAGAGGCCGGCGACGGCGATCAGCGGCAATGAGGCGGTGATGGTGACGGCCGGCCATTCGGCGAAAATCGCCATAAAGAGAACCGGGCCGAGCATCAGGCCGACAACAAAAGCGGCATTGATCAGAATGCTCGTGCCTTGGGCCAAACGCCCGACGATGCCGCTGATGCCCGCTATGCGGCCGTTCAGGATCAGGAAGAGGATCGCCGAAAGGCCGATCAGCGCGCCACCGGCCACGGATTGCAGATACTGGGTCATTCGGTGATGTCCTCCGCACAAAAAATGGTAAACAGCGACGCGATCAACCGCGCGGTCTTCGCCTCGACGAGACGATAGAAAATCTGCTTGCCGTCGCGGCGGGTTTCGACGATCCCGGCCTCGCGCAGAACCGTCAGCTGTTGCGAGAGGGTGGGCTGATGCACGTCGAGTTCCTCCTCCAACTGGCTGACGGAATATTCACCCTGCACGAGGGTACAGACCAACATAAGACGGACAGGATGGGCGAGTGTCTTCAGGTGCTCCGCCACCTCCGTTGCCCGGTTCTTCATGATCTCCGGGCTCGGAATGACACGGTTTCTGGCTTCCAGCAGCTTCACCACGCACCTCCCTCCAGCGCATCGAGCGGGATCTTGAGATAACGACGGCCATTGTTTTCCGGCTCCGGCAGACGGCCACCGCGGACATTGACCTGCAGCGCATGCAGGATCAGCTTGGGCATGGCGAGCGTTCGGTCACGGGCCTGGCGCAGCTGGATGAACGCCTGCTCGTTGATGTTGGCGAGGTGCGCATTGGATCGTTTCTGTTCACCAACGGTGCTTTCCCAACGCGGATGCCGGCCGCCAGGTTGATAATCGTGGCCGGTGAAGACCCGTGTCTCGTCCGGCAGGGCAAGAATCTCCTGGATCGAAGTCCAGAGAACATCTGCGCTGCCGCCTGGAAAATCGGTGCGGGCCGTACCGCTGTCAGGCATGAAGATCGTGTCGTGCACAAAGGCTGCGTCGCCTATGACATACGTAATCGAGGCAAGCGTGTGGCCAGGCGAAAACATAACCCTGGCATCGATCGAGCCGAGCTTGAAACTGTCGCCCGGCTTGAACAGCCGATCCCAATAGGAACCGTCGGTCCGCAATTCAGGCCAGTTGTAGATATCCTTCCATAGCATCTGGACATCGACGACATGGTCGCCGATCGCCGTCTGGGCTTCGGTCTTCGACTTCAAGTAATGTGCTGCGGACAGATGATCGGCGTGCGGATGGGTATCGAGGATCCACTCCACGGTCAGCCCTTCGTGTGCGACATAGGCTAGAATGCGATCCGCGTTGTCCGTCGAGGTCCGTCCGGACTTTTCGTCATAATCCAGGACGGGATCGATGATGGCGCATTTGGACGTCTCCGGATCGGAGACGACATATTGCACGCTCCAGGTGCGCGGATCGAAGAAACCCTTGACCTGCGGACGGCGGGCGGCGCGGCGGTCGAGAAATGCCAGCGCCGCGGTCATGTCCATGCCATGGCGATCGCCGAGTGCCAGCACCTGATCACGCGTCATGCGGCCGTCGATGACTTCAATGATGGCGTGAAGCGCAAGCGCCCGATGCCCGGTGCGGCAATGCGCCAAAACCGGACCCTTATCATGCCGGGCCATGGCCGCGCGAAAAGCATCAACATCGGCATCGGTCAACCCGGACAGGGTCAGCGGAATGAATATGTAGGACAGTCCCGCCTCGGCAGCGGCGTCTTTTTCGGCGCGCGTACCGATGGCGCCCTCCTCGCCCTCCGGGCGCAAATTGACAAGGGCCGAAAATCCGGCCTCCCCCAGGCGTTCAATTTCAGCCGCAGATGGCTGCGCCGCAATGGAAAGATGATCGTTGATGCGCGTGGTGAACATGGCAATGTCCTCGGTTTATCAATATACATAATTACATATTGTATATTGACGGTTTGTTCAAGTCCTCTCCGTTATGGATTTTTTGCCGAGGGCGTATGGCGTGCATAAAGCAAAGATTAACCAAGATCGTACAACTTGAAACTGTCCCTCCCGCTCAGGACTACGTGATGATGTATGCGATCTGCCTCCGCCCGGCCTTCATGACCCTTGTGCTGCTCGCAACGCCGATTGCGGCCGTCTCGCAGGACCGGCTTTACACGTCTTCCGATGGTGCGGTGTCGTTCCAGGCCGGGCTTGGCATCGCCAATATCAAGGCTGGCGAATATGTCTATGACGGCGACCACAAGCTCAGCCAGCTCGACTGGGAGAGCAAGGGCGTGAAGGTCGGCACGCTCGGCACCGAGATCGAGCTTGGCTACAAGTGGCGCATGAAGGGTCGCATCGATGTCGGCATCAGTGGCAATGGCGAGATGGAAGACCGCGACTGGATGGATTATTCAAACGACGACTGGACCCATCAGTCGCTGCATCCGGACACAAAGCTCGGCCACTATGTCAACGTCACGATCGAGGCGGATCGCGCGCTGGTCGACAATGGCTCAACCCGCATCGCACTCGGCGGCGGCGCCGGCTATACCGACGTCAAATGGAAATCCTACGGCGGCAGCTATATCTACAGTTCCAGCGCCAGCTCGCTCTACGACACTGTCGGCACGTTCGATCCCGACGAAAAGGGCATCAGCTATCGCCAGAAAATACCGGTCGCTTATCTCAGTGCAAGCGCCGAGCAAAAAGTCGGCGCGTTCAGCGTCTCCGGCAGCATGCGCGGCGGCGTTGCCTTCGGCTTTGACGGCGTTGATGACCACTGGATGCGCGATCTGCGCTTCTTTGACGAGGTCAAGATAGCGCCGATGGTCGGCGCGACCGCCTCAGTCGACTATCGTTTCCTGCCGATGGCATCGATCTATCTGTCTGGCAGCTTCGACAAGATGTTCGAAGGCAAGGGCGACACGCGCGTGGTTCATACGCCGACCAGCCTGCAGGCGATCTATGCCGATACCGCCGGCGCCGACTATCAGGTGGTTTCGGTATCGATGGGCCTCAAAGGCCAGTTCTGAGGTCTGGCGGTCACCTCAGCCGGCGCTCATGCGCGCGCCGGCCACTGCTTGAAGTGCCGCCCACTGCAAAAGCATGATGGTTTTCGCATCGACGATTTCGCCGCGGACGATCATCGCCAGCGCTTCGTCGAACGGTAGTTCGACGACCTCCAGGTCTTCCTTCTCTTCGGCAAGGCCACCACCCGCCGCGACACGATCCGCCTCGATGACCGTGGCATAGAAACTGTGCAGCTTCTCCGTGACGGATCCCGGCGACATATAGGGTGCGAATGCCTTGCGGACCGACGTGATCCTGTAGCCGGTCTCCTCATAGGCCTCGCGGATGGCCGCTTCTTCCGCCGTCTCGCCATCATCGATGAAACCGGCGGGAACCTCGAGCAGGAAAGGATGATCGCCCATCAGATGGGCGGGAATGCGCAACTGCCTGACCAGCGTCACGGTATTCGTCTCGACATTGTGCAGCAGGATGCCGGCGGCTTCGCTGCGATCGAAGACCTCCCATTCGAGGCGATGCGGTTTGCGGCCTTCGCGGAAGAAATCGAAGGTGACGCGGCGCAGGTGGCTCCAGCCTTTCCACAGCGTCTTGTCCTCGACGATGGAAATGCTGCTCTTGTCAAAAATGCTCATGATGAAATGTCTTGCCTGTTCATTCAGGGCGGCGTCGCCCGGGCGTCTAAACGCTTCGGAGCCAGACCTTGTTGTCGTGGAAGGCCGCGCCGCCATGGGGAGCGGCGGCGTCGGCACCGGTCAGGACATTGATGCCCTCGCCGTCGAGATGGGACTTGTTCGGCCACAGGCCTTCGGCGACCAGAACGCCAGCCTTGACCGCTTCCGTCACCTTGGCATGGATGCGCAGCTCGCCCCGTCCATTGCCGATCCGGACGACGTCGCCATCGTTTATGGCCAGAGCCACGGCATCGGCAGGGTTAACCATGACTTCCGGGCGGCCCTCCTTGTCGCGCGAGGTCTTGGTCTCGGCGAAGGTGGAATTGAGGAAGTTGCGCGCCGGCGATGTCGCCAGCCGGAAGGGATGCTCGGCATCGGCCAGCTCGATCAGGTCGACCTGGTCGGGGAAGACCGGCAGCGCCTTGACCGGTCCAAACGAGCCGAGCACGGCCGGGGGCTTGTTCGGCGCCGGCGTGCCCTCCCAGTCGGGCCTGAAGCGGAACCGGCCGTCGGCATGGGCAAAGCCGTTGAGATAATGCGCATCCTCGAAGGCCGGCTGACAATCGAGCCACTTGTCCTCGGCGAGCGTATCGAAATCGGGCTTGCCGCTGACTTCCAGCATGTGCTCGATATGATCGCGCTCGGTCAAACCAAAGCCCGGTCGGTCGGCAACGCCAAGGCGCTTGGCCAGTTCCTCGATGACGAAGAGATTGGTGCGCACGGTGTCGGGCGCATCGACAAGCTTCGGCCCGAGCAGGATATGGCTCTGGCCGCCGCCGCGATAGATGTCGTCATGCTCGACGAACATGGTCGCCGGCAGCACGATATCGGCAAGCTCCGCCGTCTCGGTCATGAACTGCTCGTGCACTGCGACGAAAAGATCGTCGCGCAGGAAACCCTGCTTCACCAGCCGCTGTTCGGGCGCAACATTGATCGGATTGGTGTTCTGGATGATCATCGCCGTCACCGGCCCGCGATGACGCAGCGCCTCGGCGTCGCCGGTCAGCACCCGCCCGATCTGCGACTGGTCGAGCATGCGGATATCGGGATCGACCATGGCCGTGCCCATCAGTTCCGACTTGTTCAGCTTGAAGATATCGCTGTTGGAATGGAACGCGCCGCCGCCTTCATGCTGCCAGGAGCCCAGGACCGTTGCCAGCGACAGGGCCGCATGCATCGAGACGGCGCCATTGCGACTGCGGGTAAAACCGTAGCCAAGGCGGAAGAAGGTCTTCCTCGTCTGGCCGACATGCCGGGCGAAAGCCTCGATCTCCTCAACCGACAGCCCGGTGATGCTCGACGCCCATTCCGGCGTCTTGTTCTTCAGATGCGCTTCGAGGCCTGCCGGATCATCGGCGAAATTCGCCATGTAGGCGCGGTCGGCATAGCCGTCGCGGAAGGCGATGTGCATGGCGGCGCAGGCAAGGGCTGCATCGGTGCCCGGCCTGACGATCAGCGCCATGTCGGCCTGCTTCATCGTCGGGTTGTCATAGACATCGATGACGACGATCTTCGCGCCACGATCCTTGCGGGCCTTGATCGCATGGGTCATCACATTGACCTGGGTCGCGACCGCATTGGTGCCCCAGATCACCACGCAATCCGACACTGCCATCTCGCGCGGATCGGGTCCGCGCAGCGTACCGGTTCCCATCACATAGCCGGTCCAGGCGAGATTCGTGCAGATGCTGCCGAAGAAACCGGAATAACGCTTGGCGTGACGCAGGCGCTCGATCGAATCGCGCTGCACCAGCCCCATCGTGCCGGCATAGAAATAGGGCCAGACCGCCTCGCTGCCGTGCTTCTGCTCGGCTTTGATGAAAGCATCGGCGATCTCGTCGAGGGCCGCTTCCCAGCTGACGTCCTGCCATTGGCCCGCACCCTTGGCGCCGGCCCGGCGAACCGGTTTCATCAAACGGTCGGGATGATAGAGGCGCTCGGCATAGCGGGCGACCTTGGCGCAGATGACGCCGGCCGTGTAGCTGTTTTCCGAGGCTCCGCGAACGCGGCCGATCCTGCCGTCCGGTGTCAGATCGACATCGAGCGCGCAGGTGGATGGACAGTCATGCGGACAGGCCGTATGACCAACGGAACGATTGCGGATGGGGCTCTGGATATTCATGCCATTTTTATAGGGCATGGCGTGAGAGCTCAAAAGCCCCATTCGAACAAATCATCAAAGCCATCGGAACCGTTCATGAATTATCGCCACATCTATCACGCGGGCAATTTCGCCGATGTCTTGAAGCATCTCGTGCTGTCGCGGCTGATCGTCTATCTGCAGCAGAAGGACAAGGCGTTCCGGGTGCTCGACACCCATGCCGGGATCGGGCTCTACGACCTTTCCTCGGAAGAGGCGCAGAAGACCGGCGAATGGCTGGAAGGTATCGGCAAGGTCATCGATGCAGAACTGCCGGCCAAGGTCGCCGACATCATGCAACCCTATCTCGACGTGGTGAAAGCGCTCAACCCCGATCGGGAGCCGAATGGACCGCTGACGCTCTATCCCGGTTCGCCGAAACTGTCGCGTGATCTGTTTCGCCCCCAGGACCGTCTTTCGGCGATGGAACTGCATCCCGATGATTCCCGCGCGCTGGCCCGCCTGTTCGAGGGGGATTTCCAGGTTCGCGTGACCGAACTCGATGGCTGGCTGACGCTCGGTGCGCATCTGCCGCCGAAGGAAAAACGCGGCATCGTGCTGATCGATCCACCTTTTGAAATCGAAGGCGAATACGAGCGGCTGGTCGAAGGGCTGGCCAAGGCACATCGTCGGTTTGCCAGCGGCGTCTATTGCCTGTGGTATCCGATCAAGAAGGGCGCACCGATCATCGCCTTCCATGACGCCTTGAAGGCGCTGGAGATCCCGAAAATGCTCTGCGCTGAGTTGTCGATCAAGAGCGACCGCGACCAGACCGGACTTTCCGGCACCGGGCTGATCATCGTCAACCCGCCCTTTACGCTGAAGGACGAGCTGCATGCGGCCCTTCCGGAGCTGAAGCGCTTGATGGCGCTAGATCGTTATGCCTCGCATCGCTGCTTCTGGCTGCGCGGCGAAGACTGAGACCGCAAGCGGGAGGCATCGATGGCCATGCGTTCCTATGCCGGATTTCTCGCGCTCGGCGCCTTGGTAATTGTGGCTGCGGTCTATGGTCTCGTTCCGCAAGATGCTCCGACCGGCAGCACAGCGGACACTGTCGCCCCGGCCCAGAAACCCGTTGTGACACCGTCGAAACCGAAGCAGGAAGTCTCGCAGTCGGGCACCAAAGCCGCAGTGCCTGAAGGCGACGGCTTCGACTTTTACGTCCTGTCCTTGTCCTGGTCGCCGACCTTCTGCCAATCCAACGGCGCGGCCCGCAACCGCGACCAATGCGGGCCCGGCCAGCGTTTCGGCCTGATCGTACATGGGCTTTGGCCGCAGTATGAACGTGGCTATCCGGAAAGCTGCCCGACCAGCCAGCCCCAGCAGGTCCCCATGGGCATGGGCCGTCGCCTGATGGATATCATGCCGGGCATGGGGTTGATCGGTCACGAATGGCGCAAGCACGGCACCTGTTCGGGCCTTGCCATGGCGGACTATTTTTCGGTGCTGAGGCGGGCATTCGAAACAGTGCGCATTCCCGACGAGCTACGTCGGACAGGCTCCCAAAAGCGAATGTCACCGCAGTCGCTCGAAGATGCTTTCATAAAAGACAATCCGGGGCTGGCGCGCTCGGCAGTGGCCGTCACCTGTGATAATCAACGACTCGACGAGGTCCGCATCTGTTTCAGCAAGGCGCTGGATTTCCGCGCCTGCCCCGAGGTCGACGCGAACGCTTGCCGCCGACCCGAGCTGACGATACCGCCTATCCCATAAGACAACGAGACATACTGGAAAAACGCCGATGAAGCTGCTTTTCGCTCCCGCCTCGCCCTATTCTTCGAAAGTGCGAATGGCGGCACGCCACCTTGGCATTCCGTTGGAGGACGTTCGGGTCAACACGGCGGAGAACCCGCCCGAACTGTTGGACGCCAATCCGCTCGGCAAGATTCCGGCGCTGATCACCGATGACGGCGACGCCGTCTTCGACAGCCGCGCCATCATGCAATACCTGCACCGGATCGGCGGCAAGGCTCTCTATCCCAAGAAGGACAAGAAGCGCACCGAAGCGGAAGTGCTCGAGGCGCTGGCCGACGGCATCAGCGACTGCCTGCTGGCGATCGTCTACGAGAAGCGTTTCCGTCCGCCGGAACTGGTCAGCCAGGCGGCGATGGATCGGCAGTGGGAAAAGGTCAATCGCGGCCTGGACCATCTGGATGCGCATCTGCCGAAGATCGGCAAGAAACTGCATGGCGGCCATTTTGCACTGGCGGCCCTGCTTGGCTACCTGATGCTACGCTTCCCGGGCGAATGGGAAGGCGGACGGACCGCACTGACGGAATGGCCGGCCAAGTTCGCCAAGCATTTCGAGGCCTACCCGGCCCTGCGTCCCAAAGCCTGATCCTGATCCTGAAGCAGGACAACAAAAAAGCCGGGGCAAAACCCCGGCTTTTTCGAAGACTGCTGATCGAATGGATCAGAACTTGACGCCCATACCAACCTTGACGGAGTGGTCGTCGAAGCCCTTGGACACGGTGCCCGAGCTGAGTTCGAAATCACGCTTCTGGTAGTCCGAGTAGCGGTATTCGACGCGCGCAGTGATGTTGTTGGTGACCATGGCTTCAACACCGGCACCGACCGTGTAACCGGCAGCGATGCGTTCGTCGTTAGAAGCGCCGTCTTCCATCTCATGGTTGGCAACAGCCAGACCGGCCGTACCATAGAGCAGGAAGGGGTTCATGTCGTAACCAACGCGGCCACGGATCGAGCCGTTGACGCCCTGGGTGCCGGTCAGAGCGGCACCGTTTGCTGCGGTGCCGGCGCTGCCGTCTTCGCCGTTATAACCGAGGTCGGCTTCAGCACCGTAGACGATCTGGCCGTTCTGCATGTTGTAGCCGCCGTAAACCGAGCCGCCGAGGCCCTTGGCGTCGCGACCGCCGTTCGAGCCGGTGAACTTGCCGAAGTCGTAGGTGGCGGCACCGCCGAGGTAAGCGCCAGACCAGCTGCCGGCCGGGGCCGAGTAGCTTTCAGTCGCAGCCGGTGCTTCCGGGATCTGATCGATCGCGTCGGCAGCCTGAACAGCCTGGAAAGCGACGAGTGTGGTTGCAGACGCGATGAGCATCATCTTGAAGGTACGCATAAATAGTCTCCTTTCGGTTCTCGACCGCGCTTACGAATAACCAACGGCGGCCTGAACGATATCTTGGGTATTCCCTGCCCGTTCCGACTAAACAAATGGACGCCAATTGAGGAAATGAAAGAGCCGAAATGTGAATTGATTGTGGCATCCGCATGACGAAATTTGGATGTTGCTTCACCGCAACAGGGTATTTATTAACCTTAACAAATTCTTTACGTGAAAAAATGAAGTTTATCTAAATCTATATTTATACCAAATGAAGTATAACTCGAATCAAACAACAGAGAACAATTTTGCGGACCCTGTTCAATTTTCCAATCTCCGCCATATATGCAGCGCAGCACATTGAATACCAAGGTTAAAACCCATGCAGATGAGCATACCCAAAGCCGCCCTCGTGACCGGATCAGCAAAAAGACTTGGCCGCGCGATTGCCGAGGACCTCGCACGCCATGGTTTTGCCATCGCCCTGCATGCAAACACATCAATCGGCGAGGCCGAGGCGTTAGCGGCCGCAATGCGAGCCGATGGACATCGTGTTGTGGCGTTCAAGGCAGACCTGACCGATGTCGGGGAGACCGCCGCCCTGATGAGCCGGGCAAATGCCGAAATCGGGCCGATCGGGTTGCTGGTCAACAATGCCTCCGTCTTCGAGCATGACGACGCCCACGAATTCGACGGCGAGCGATTCGCCCGGCATTTCGACATTCACGTCCGGGCGCCGGCGATCCTGTCGGCGGCGTTCGCCAAGGCCCTGCCCGATTCGTTGTCAGGCCTGATCGTCAACATCATCGATCAGCGTGTTCTGGCGCTAAAGCCAACCTTCTTTTCCTACACATTGTCAAAATCAACTTTGTGGACGGCGACCCGGACCATGGCCCAGGCTTTCGCGCCGCGCATCCGCGTCAACGCGATCGGACCAGGTCCAACGCTGATCTCGGATCGGCAAAAGCTTGAGGACTTCGAGGCCCAGGTCGACAGCCTGCCCCTCAAACGCGGCCCATCCCTTGAGGAATTCGGCCGCACCATCCGCTTTCTTTTTGACACGCCATCGATCACCGGCCAAATGATTGCCCTGGATGGGGGACAGCATCTGATTTGGCCGGGATCGAACGGCGCGGAGATTGTTGAATGACCGGAGGAAAGCTGCCTGACGGCGGTGTTCTCTATGACGGAACCGAAGACGACGACGATGATGCCATCGTCGAGAGTGACTCGCCGCGCGTGCCGCTCAGCATCGACTGGAACGAAGGCGACCTCAACGCAACCGATCTCACCGGCGCCGATCTGATCGCCGAATTCGTCAAGCAGTTGCCGAACAGTCCAGGCGTCTACCGGATGATGAACGGCGATGGCGACGTGCTTTACGTCGGCAAGGCGCGCAGCCTCAAGAAACGTGTCAGCAACTACGCCCAGGGCCGCCTGCATTCCAACCGCCTGACACGCATGGTGCGTGAGACAAGCCACATGGAATTCGTCACGACCCGGACCGAGGTCGAGGCGCTGCTGCTGGAAGCCAACCTGATCAAGCGGCTTCGGCCGCGCTACAATGTGTTGCTGCGCGACGACAAGAGTTTTCCCTATATCCTGATCACCGGCGACAGCCGGGCGCCGGCGATCTACAAGCATCGCGGCGCCCGCGCCCGCAAGGGCGACTATTTCGGCCCGTTTGCCTCCGCTGGCGCCGTCGGCCGCACGATCAATTCGCTGCAGCGTGCCTTCCTGCTGCGCACCTGTACCGACAGCGTGTTCGAAACCCGGACGCGCCCCTGTCTTTTGTATCAAATCAAGCGATGCTCCGGTCCTTGTACCCGTGAAATCAGCGATGCGGGCTATGCGGAGCTGGTCACGGAAGCGAAGGACTTCCTTTCCGGCAAGAGCCAGAACGTCAAGGAATCGATCGCGCGCGCGATGAACGAGGCATCAGAAGAACTCGATTTCGAGCGCGCCGCCGTATTTCGCGATCGCCTTGCCGGCTTGTCGCATGTGCAGAGCCATCAGGGCATAAATCCCGCCGGCGTTGAGGAAGCGGATATCTTCGCCATCCATCATGAGGGCGGCCTGACCTGCATCCAGGTGTTCTTTTTCCGCACAGGTCAGAACTGGGGCAACCGGGCCTATTTTCCCAAGGCCGATCCGCAATTGACCAGCGCGGAAGTGCTGAGTGCCTTTCTGGCACAGTTCTACGATGACAAACCCTGCCCGCGGCAGATCCTCTTGTCAGAGGGGATTGACGAACAGGATTTGCTTGCTCTCGCCCTGTCCGAAAAGGCCGGATACAAGGTCACCGTTCTGGTCCCGCAGCGCGGCGAGAAGAAAGATCTGGTCGAGCATGTCGTTGCCAATGCCCGCGAAGCGCATGGCCGAAAGCTTGCCGAGACGGCATCGCAGTCGCGCCTGCTGCAGGGTCTGTCGGAAACCTTCGCCCTGCCCTATGTCCCACGCCGCATCGAGATCTACGACAACTCGCATATCATGGGCACCAATGCCGTCGGCGGCATGGTGGTCGCCGGGCCGGAAGGCTTCGTCAAGGGTCAGTACCGAAAGTTCAACATCCGATCCACCGACATCACGCCGGGGGACGATTTCGGCATGATGCGGGAGGTGATGACGCGGCGTTTCTCGCGACTGCTGAAGGAAGAGGGAAAACCGGACCGCTCGATCGCACCCGACGACAGCGCCGATGCAGCCTTCCCCGCCTGGCCGGATGTCATCCTCATCGACGGTGGCCAGGGCCAGATGAGCGCCGTGCGCAAGATCCTCGACGAACTCGACATCACCGACAGCGTGATTGCGATCGGTGTGGCTAAGGGCGTCGATCGCGACGCTGGCCGCGAACGTTTCTTCGTCGCCGGCAAGCCCGACTTCACCCTGCCGCCACGCGATCCGGTGCTCTATTTCGTCCAGCGCATGCGCGACGAGGCGCACCGGTTTGCGGTCGGCACGCATCGGGCACGGCGCAAGAAAGAAATGGTGAAGAATCCGCTGGACGAGATTTCCGGCATCGGCCCGACGCGCAAGCGCGCGCTGCTCCAGCATTTCGGCACGGCGAAGGCAGTTTCCCGCGCAGCGATGAACGACCTGATGGCGGTCGAGGGCATTTCCGAGACGGTTGCCCGGCTGATCTACAATCATTTTCACGAAAGCGCTGCCGATTGACGCCGCAAAGCGCAATTCGGCCGCAGAAATGGTAAAAAGAAATCAGAATTCTTGAGTTGACGCGGCGAAGGCAAAACCGTCATCTAGGCGTCGCATCACTTTCCAAAGTCAGGGCATCATGGCATCGCGCGCATACAATATCCCCAATCTCCTCACCTACGCCCGCATTCTGGCCGTGCCGCTGATCGTCGTCTGCTTCTTTATCGAAGGGCGGTTGGAAAGTTCGGATTTCGCCAGGTGGACCAGCCTCGGCCTGTTCGTCGTCGCCTCCTTCACCGATTATCTCGACGGCTATCTCGCCCGCATCTGGAACCAGACCTCCAATATCGGCCGCATGCTTGACCCGATTGCCGACAAGTTGCTGATCGCGTCGATCCTGCTGCTGATGGCCGCCGACGGCACCATCGCCGGATGGTCGCTGTGGGCAGCCATCACCATCCTTTGCCGCGAGATCCTGGTTTCCGGCCTGCGCGAATATCTCGCAGCCCTGAAGGTCAGCGTTCCCGTCACCCGGATCGCCAAGTGGAAGACGGCCGCCCAGATGGTGGCGCTGGCCTTCCTGCTCGCCGGCCCGGCTGGCGACAAGATCCTGCCGTACACGACCGAACTCGGGATCACGCTGCTGTGGATCGCGGCCATCCTGACAATCTATACCGGCTACGACTATTTCCGCGCCGGCGCCAAGCATATGGTCGATTGAGATGGTCAAGCTCGTCTATTTCGCCTGGGTGCGCGAACGGATCGGCAAGGGCGAGGAAGAACTGGACCTTCCCGCCTCGGTGGTGACGGCCGGCGATCTGATCGCGCATCTGGCAACGCTCGGCGAAGGTTACGAATCAGCCCTGCAGTTCCCGAATGCGATCAGGGTTGCCATCAATCAGGAACATGTCGAGCACGACGAGGCGATCGCAGGCGCCAGCGAGATCGGCCTGTTTCCGCCGATGACGGGTGGCTGAGGTGACCGGCGCCCAGACCGTTGACCCGGCTGTTGTTCCGGTCATCCGCGTCCAGCGCGAGGATTTCGATCCGGCACTGGAAAGCAACAGACTGACGCAAGGCCGGCACGACATCGGGGCGCTCGTTTCTTTTGTCGGCCTGTGCCGCAACGAGGCGGGCAGCCTGCAGGCATTGGAGCTTGAACATTATCCCGGCATGGCGGAAACGGAGATGTCCCGCATCGCCGGACTGGCGATCAAGCGGTTTTCGCTGCTCGGCTTGACGGCCATTCATCGCCATGGACGGATCGCGGCGGGCGAGCAGATCGTTCTGGTCATTGCCGCAGCGCCGCATCGCCAGGCGGCCTTTGACGGCGCCAACTTCGTCATGGATTTCCTCAAGACGTCTGCCCCCTTCTGGAAGAAGGAGCATGGCAAGGACGGGACGAGCGGCGACTGGGTTGCTGCCAAGGATGCCGACGACACGGCCCGCGACCGCTGGGCCGCCGTCAAGGAATAACCCGCTCGCGACGGCTGAAGACCAGGACGGCAACAAGCGCCGAGATGATGACGGCATCGCGCCAGGCCATTGCGCCATAACCGCTCCACAGCGTTTCAGCCAAACCGACGGCCGCCGCTCCCAGTGCCGAGCGCAGCGGCACCGATATGCCGCCGGCAGCGGCAATCAGCACAACCTTGAGGCCGAACATCATGCCGGCGCCAAAATCCATCGTGCCATAAACGGCGGTTGCCGAAAGGCCGGCTGCGGCCGCGGTCACGCTTGCGGCAACCAGCGACAGGACAAAGACGAGGTCGGCGTCAACGCCGCAGAGCCGCGCCGCTGCGGGATCCTGGCTGACGGCCTGCCATAACCGTCCGGCGCGTGACATGGCCAGCAAAAGTTGCCCTGCAGCAATGATCGCCAGCATGACACCGATATGAACGCACTGCATGACGGTCAGGCTGACCGAAAAATCGTCGAACTCGGCAAAGATGAAGCGCTGATTGCCCATCGGCGGCAGCCAGAGCGTTCGCGTGTCCAGCGCCAACCGCGCCGTTTCCGACAGCAAAAGCACCACGGCAAGCGAGGCTACGATCACGGCATTGGGTGAACCTCTGTGCAGAGGCCGCATGACATGACGGGCAAACGTCCAACCCGCAAAAACCGTATAAGAAAAACCGACCGTCAATCCAAAGCCTAGGGCTGCGGGAAACACAAGAGTGAAGGCATTCCAGCCAATGTCGGTAAACAGCAGACAGATCTGCCCGGCGAAGGCGAACAGCGCGCCATAGGTGATATCGGCGCGGCGCGTGACACCAAATGCGATGGAATAGCCAAACGCGAGGCAAGCATAGAGGGCCGCAATCGGAAGCGCGTTCAACAGTTGCTGCAGCAGATAGGCCATTTCCCTCTCCCGTCACAATTATAACTGTCAAAATCATTTTTACCAGTTATATTGCACGGATGGATTTTTCCTGGACCCCACACCGTTTTTCCGGCGGCGCGCTGGCGCTTGATGTCGCAAACAGCGTGATACTGAGGCACGACCCGGATCGCAGCTGCGATCGTTTTGCGGTCGCACAACAGCTTGACGATTTTGCCGGTGTCGCGCCATCGCTGTCGGCCGAGGGGCCTCAGTATGGCGCAATGACGCCGGTGCAGCCGGCAAACCGTCAGGCATTCCTGCATTTGCGCGAGGCGATCGATCGCTATTATCGGGCACGCACGCTGGGGGTTGCGGAGCGCGGCTATCTCGCGACACTGCTGGAAGCCACTGCCGAAAACCTGCGGCTGGCACCGTCAGAGCACAGCCTTGAATGCGCCACCGCGCGTTCGGCGCTTCGGCTGATCACCGAACCCGCACCGGACCGAATGAAAATCTGCGGCAATTGCGGTTGGCTCTTTCTCGACCGCAGCAAGAACAAGAGCCGTTTCTGGTGCGACATGGCCGTTTGCGGCAACCGTGCCAAGGCCAACCGACACTATCATCGGAAGAGGCTGGAGATGCGGCCATGAAGACGGTTGAGAAGGCATCGGTCTCATTGGCGCTTCTGATGGCAACAGTCACCGCTCTTTCCGGATGCCAGCGCGACGTTGACGACGAACCACTGAAAGTGTCCGGTCATGTTTTCGTATTCAATTACCGGGTGGCGCGGGCCACCTATCTGGTGACGCTTGCCAAGGAGGCGCCCCTGCCTGACGACAGCTTTGTCGAGGCACGTTTTGAGAACCCTGCGGGAGGAGCGCCGCTGGTGACCCGCTCGAAAATATTTCCGCTCTGGGACAAGGTGTCGCTGGAAAGTCCGCCCGTACATTGCGTGGTCAAGGATCGACCCTATGCGGTCTCGATCCGTATTCTCTATGGCCAGAACACGCTGATCCAGCAGATCGAGACGACTGTGACATCGACGCTGGACCAAAGCGTCCTGCCGACAAAACCGCTGGTCGTCGGGCCGGTCTATACGCCCAATCCGGACGTCTATCGGCCCGATGGTTCGGCGGATTATGGGGCAGAAACCGGATGCCCGGGCACGGCCTCGAAGGGTTGATATTGAGCCCCTACCCAACAAAAAAACCGGAGCGTTTCCGCTCCGGTTTGATCAATGCAATCAAGTCGCTAAGGCAGTAGCCTCAGGGTTTGATTCAGCCGACGATCTCGGTGTCGGAGAACCAGTACTTGATTTCCTCTGCAGCGGTTTCCGGAGCGTCCGAACCGTGAACCGAGTTCTCGCCGATGGAGAGAGCGTGGGTCTTGCGGATCGTGCCCTCGTCGGCATTGGCCGGGTTGGTGGCGCCCATGATTTCGCGGTTCTTCAGGATGGCGTTCTCGCCTTCGAGAACCTGAACGATGGTCGGGCCGGACGTCATGCCTTCAACCAGTTCGCCGAAGAACGGGCGTTCCTTGTGAACGGCGTAGAAGCCTTCGGCTTCGCGGGTGCTCATCCAGACGCGCTTGGAAGCGACGACGCGCAGGCCGGCGTCTTCGAGCATCTTGGTGATGGCGCCCGTGAGGTTGCGCTTTGTTGCGTCCGGCTTGATCATCGAGAAGGTGCGTTCAATCGCCATCAGTCTCATCCTTGTTTGTGTCATCGAGAAAGTGGGCGGTATCTAACCGCCCCGAATCACGAAAACAAGGGGGATCTGCGAATTTCACAGCTCCGTCACAATGCGGGCTTTCTGGCGAAGGCCATTGCAACACCGGCTTTTCAAGCGATCGCGCGGGCGGCACCCTGGTAAAGGTCGAGGCAACGCTCGAACCATCGTGCCACCGGATCATCTGAAGGAAGATGCAGCGAGCCGCTGGTGAGGCGCAGCCATTGCAGAGCGCCAAACAGGATATAGTCGGCGAACA
Organism: Hyphomicrobiales bacterium; assembly: GCA_900470155.1. GTDB lineage: Bacteria > Pseudomonadota > Alphaproteobacteria > Rhizobiales > Rhizobiaceae > Allorhizobium. The sequence continues at coordinate 157,650 of UBZT01000007.1, read as the reverse complement.
ACGGTGCCTCACCGCCGATAAAGGGCTGGAAGCCGAGCATGTGGCGCATCGGCATCAGCCGTTCCGGCAGGATCGCGATTGCCTCGTCACGGCTGGCCCTGACCTCTTCCAGCGTTTTGCCGAGCCGGGCTTCGCGGCTTGTGCGGAAATAGGCCTGGTCGTCCGGCGCAAGCATGGAATGGATGTCCGACAGGACGATGCGAGTGATCACCGGATGCACCTGGGTCAAAGCATAGCCTTCGACGAAACGGGCCAGCGCCTTGCCACCCTCTCCGCCGAACAGGCTGGGTTGGTCCGGATAAGTCTGTTCAAGATAGAGCGCGATCTGGAAGCTGTCGGAGATCAGTTCCTGGCCATCACGCAGGACAGGCACGGTCTTGGAAATCCCGCCTTCGATCTTCGGGATCGCGGTAAACGGCAGCGGTCGCTCCTCGTAACTGAGCCCCTTATGGCGCAAGGCCATGACGATCTTCCAGCAATGGGGCGAGAAAGGCCGTGCTGCATCGGCGCCACAGAGAGAATATAGGGTGCGAGTCATGGTGTACTCCAAATGGAAATCGGAAACAGACAAGCCGAACAGGGCGACAAAATCAAATCAGCAAATTTCATCGGTCCCATCACACCGATAGGAGCAATCCTCGGTTACCATGACGCAAAGTGTAAAAATTCGACGAGGCACAACATGGATCACTACCGGATGTTCGCCGCCTACAATGCATGGGCCAATACACTGCTCTACGAGGCCGCCGCGGATTTGACGGACGAGGAACGGGACCGGGATACCGGCGCGTTCTTCCGCTCTCTGTCTGGAACCCTGAACCATCTGGTGACCGCCGACCGGGTCTGGCTGCACAGATTTACCGGTCAAGGCCCGCAACCGACTTCGCTCGATGCGCGTGCTGCGGACACGTTTGCCGATCTTTGGGCCGCACGACGGACGGAGGATGCGCGCATAACAGCCTTTGCGGAAGGCCTGACACCCGAAGCGCTAGCTGCCACGTTTCACTATAGCCCGATCACCAAACCTGAACCCGTCTCGCACAAGCTCGGGCCGGCGGTGGCGCATTTCTTCAACCACCAGACCCATCATCGCGGACAAGCGCATATGTGTCTGACGGTTCTGGGTAGGCCATCACTCAGTCTGGATATGATCTATTTCCTGCGCAGCGCTGCACCCGTGTATCTCTGACAAAGGGCCGCATCGCTGCAACCACGGCCATATCACCTGCTGCGCGTGAAAAGCATGGGTTAACCGCGTTTGCTCGGATTTCACCGGATTTAACCCTTTGACAAACGCATATCCGTTAGTCCTCAGGGCAACCAAGGGACATGGCGGGGGACGAAGTGAGCATGGAAGGGGCAAAGCAGCAAAGGCTTGCACGATCGGCAACGGCAACGGTCGATCCGTTGCCGAAGATTGCGGCGTATATGGCGCGCCACGGCATTGCCGGATTGCCGCGCAATTTCGAACTGGCTCACGAAGCCTTCAGCGGCCAAAACCCAGAGCTTGCACGTGAACTTGCAGCGCTTGGCGTGCAACCCAGCCAGCACAACCTCGACCAGCTTGGACTCAAGCATCGACTTGCAGGACATTGCGGAGTGCAGGCGGAACGTCTTCACGCGGAAGCAGTGACGACACTTTCTCGGATCAAGGACCAGATCACGCTCGGCCTGACGCAGAAGCGCAGTTTTGCCCGGTCCGTCGAAACGGTGGCTGAGGCGGTCAAGGACGACCTCGGCCAAGGCATCGAGCAACTTTTGGGCGAACTCGATCTTCTGTCATCCGTCGCGATCCAGATGGTAAAGGCGGAAACCCAGTTGGTCCATGACATCGCAGCGGGCGTGGAGGTGCTCACACAAGCGGACCGTGCGGCGCGGGCAGCAAAGGGGCTGGCGCTCCGCGATCGCCTGACGGGGCTGCCGAACCGTGCCGCCTTCTTTCAGCAGCTTGAGGACATCTACGGCACCGCGAGTTCGGGTGCAGCACTCATCCTGATCGAGATCCCCGACCTTGCCGGCATCCAGCATCAATACGGTGAAGAGGCGGCAACCAAGCTGATCAGAAAGCTTGCCGCTATCTTCCGCAAGACGATCAAAAAGCACGATTACCTGGCGCGCATCGAGGTCGGCACGTTCGCATTCCTGTTCAGCGATGTCAGCGCAGACGATGCGCATGTCATCGCCGAGCGACTTTTCAGTGCGGCGGAGAACAACCTGGTATTCGCCACTGAGAACAGCCAGGACGCCGGTGGGCTTGCGCTGGCGATCGGCCATGCACTCAGCGCCGAAGCCAATGACGGGCTGCAATTGCTGGTGCTTGCGGAGATAGCTGTGCAGGTGGCCCGTGCCAATCCACGCCAGCCGATCATCGGCCATCGCGCGGCGAGCGGCAGGGTCGCCTGATCGCGGATCCGTTCACACGCTTGCCTTTGGCCGAAACATCGGCCAAAACGCCGCCATGATCACGATCAACGACATCTCAGCCCGCATCGCCGGGCGTCTGCTTATCGACCACGCCACGGTCTCCCTGCCTGCCGGCACCAAGGCCGGTCTGGTCGGCAAGAATGGTGCTGGTAAATCGACGCTGTTCAAAATCATCACCGGCGAACTGTCGGCCGAGACCGGCAATATCTCGATCCCGAGAAATGCCCGTATCGGTCAGGTGGCGCAGGAAGCGCCGGGCACGGAAGAATCGCTGATCTCGATCGTGCTGTCGGCCGACAAGGAACGGGCAGCCCTGCTGGCGGAAGCCGAGCATGCGACGGATCCACACCGGATCGCCGAAATCCAGACGCGGCTCGCCGATATCGGTGCCCATTCGGCCGAAGCGCGTGCCGCCACCATCCTCTCGGGCCTCGGTTTCGATCATGAGGCACAGCAGCGCCCGGCCTCGTCCTTTTCCGGCGGCTGGCGCATGCGCGTCGCGCTCGCAGGCGTGCTGTTCTCCGAACCCGACCTGCTCCTGCTCGACGAACCGACCAATTATCTCGACCTCGAAGGTTCGATGTGGCTGGAAGACTATGTGCGACGTTATCCGCACACGGTGATCATCATCAGCCATGACCGCGACCTCTTGAACACCGCGGTCAATTCGATCGTGCATCTCGATCAGAAGAAACTCACCTTCTATCGCGGCGGCTATGACCAGTTCGAACGGCAGAAGGCCGAGAACGACGAATTGCAGACCAAGGCCAAGGTGAAGAACGATGCGGCGCGCAAGCACCTGCAGAGCTTCATCGACCGCTTCAAGGCCAAGGCAACCAAGGCCAAGCAGGCGCAGAGCCGCGTCAAGGCACTAGAACGCATGGGAACGGTTGCGGCCGTGATCGAGGATCACGTCCAGCCGATCACCTTCCCCGCTCCGGAAAAACAGCCAGCCTCGCCGATCATCGCCATCGCCGGCGGCGTGGTCGGCTATGAGCCGGGCAAGCCGATCCTGAAGAACATCAACCTGCGCATCGACAATGACGACCGCATCGCCCTGCTCGGCTCGAACGGCAACGGCAAGTCGACCTTCGCCAAGTTCATTTCTGGACGCCTGCAGGCCCAGGCCGGCGAACTGAAGCTCGCCCCGTCCCTGAAGATCGGCTTCTTCGCCCAACACCAGCTGGACGACCTGATCCCGGACCAGACCCCGGTCGAGCATGTGCGGCGTTTGATGCCGACCGAACCGGAAGCCAAGGTTCGTGCCCGCGTCGCGCAGATGGGCCTGCTGACGGAAAAGATGGCGACGCCCGCCAAGGACCTGTCGGGCGGTGAAAAGGCGCGGCTGCTGATGGGCCTTGCCGCGTTCCACGCCCCCAATCTCCTGATCCTCGACGAGCCGACCAACCATCTGGACATCGACAGCCGCAAGGCGCTGATCGAAGCGCTGAACGACTACGAGGGCGCGGTCATCCTGATCAGCCATGATCGTCACCTGATCGAGGCGACCGTCGACCGGCTGTGGCTAGTCAACAATGGAACCGTGACCAGTTTCGACGGCGATATGGAAGAGTATCGCAGCCTGATCGTTTCGTCCGGCAAGAAGTCTGTCGAGAAGGAAAAGACAGACGTCGGTGCCGAGCAGGTCAACAAGGCAGAACAGCGCAAAGCCGCCGCAGACAGGCGCGCCAGTCTTGCTCCGCTGAAGAAAAAGATCAATGAAATCGAGTCCGTAACCAAGAAACTGGAGACGTTGATTCAGGCGCTTGATGCAGAGCTTGCGGATCCGGTGCTGTACGAAAAGGCCCCGGCCAAGGCTGCGGAAAAGGCCAAGCAGCGCGGCGAGGCAGCGGCCAAACTGTCGGCGGCCGAAGAACAATGGCTGGAGCTGTCCGCCGAATACGAGGACGGCATGGCCGGCTGATTGCCGGCTTGCCGACGTCTCTCACCACGCTCTGGATCAAGGCCCGCTCACGGACCGGATCGGGGCAGACCGAAGGCCTCAGGCCTTCTTTTCCCAGCGGCCTTCCGCCGTCTGCTGCCAATAGGTCAATGCGTGCCCCTCGCCCTTGAGGCGCTTCCACTGGCCACGCGCTGCCTCCAACTGCGGCTGGTCATAGCCGTCGAAGATAAACACGACACGGTCATAGTCGAGGACCGGCGGCGGCTCGGCACCGTCGATCATGAAACGCACGGTCGCGTTGTTGATATTGTCAGGCAGGATCGTCAGCAAGATCGGCTGGGTATCCGGCGCCTCTCCATCATCGGTGCCATGCGGCAGGAAGCTGTCTTCCCGGTAGACCCACAAATGCTGATCGAGCGCATCACGCAGATCCTCATCGCTGGTCTGGACCGTGACCCTCCAGCCGCGCTCGATGCTTTTCTCCAGCAGCGGCGGGAGAGCATCCTCCAGCTTTGATTCCGTCAGGTGATAAAAGAGTATTTCTGCCAAAAGCCCTGCCCCTTCCGATCTCAGGCTTCGTAGCTGGCGCGAACCAGCTCGTCGAGCAGGCGCACGCCGAAGCCGGAGCCCCAGGACTGGTTGATCTCGTCCGACGGCGAGCCCATGGCCGTGCCGGCAATGTCGAGATGCGCCCATGGCGTATCCTTGACGAAACGCTTGAGGAACTGGGCCGCGGTAATCGAGCCGGCATGACGACCACCGGTGTTCTTCATGTCGGCGAATTTCGAATCGATCAGCTTGTCATAGTCCTTGCCGAGCGGCATGCGCCATAGCCGTTCGTTGCTCGCCAGGCCGGCCGAGAGCAGGTTTTCCGCGAGTTCATCATCGTTGCAGAAAAGACCGGCATGCAGGTTGCCGAGTGCCACCAGGATAGCGCCGGTCAGCGTTGCGAGATTGATCATGAATTCCGGGGCGAAACACTCGTTGCAATACCAGAGCGCATCGCAGAGAACGAGACGGCCTTCAGCATCGGTGTTGATGACTTCGATCGTCTGGCCGGACATCGACGTTACAATGTCACCTGGACGCTGGGCATTCCCATCAGGCATGTTTTCGACAAGCCCGATGATGCCGATGACATTGGCTTTCGCCTTGCGCGCGGCAAGCGTATGCATCAGACCCGTCACGGCGGCGGCACCGCCCATGTCACCCTTCATGTCCTCCATGCCACCGGCCGGCTTGATCGAGATGCCGCCGGTGTCGAAGACGACCCCCTTACCGATAAATGCGATCGGCTTGTCCTTGGCCTTGCCGCCATCCCATTTCATGATCACAAGGCGCGGCGGACGCACCGACCCCTGGGCAACGCCGAGCAAAGCACCCATGCCGAGCTTCTTCATGTCCTTTTCGGTCAGGATCTCGATCTCGACGCCGAGTTTCTCGAGTTCCTTGGCCTTCGCGGCAAATTCCAGCGGGCCGAGGATATTGGCAGGCTCGTTGACCAGGTTGCGGGCCAGAATGACGCCCTCCGCGACCGCTTCGGCATCGACAAATGCCTTCTTCGCAGCGGCGGGATCCGCCGTGACGATGGCAACCTTGACCGTCTTTTCATTGGCCTTGGAGTCGTCGTCCTCGCCTTTCTTCGTCGTCTTGTAGTTGTCGAATTTGTAGGCGCGCAGCATCATGCCGAGCGCGAAATCGGCGGCAGCCTTCGGAGTCACCACGAGATTCGGCACATCGAGATAGACAGTCACTTTTTCCGCACCCTTCAGCGCCGCCATCGCGACACCGCCGGCACGAAGCCAGTCATGGGGCTTCAGCGCTTCGGCCTTGCCGAGCCCAACCACCACCAGCCGATCCGCTTCCGAGCCGTGTGGGGCAACGATATCGAGCGTCGCCATGGCTTTACCCGTGAATTTTCCGACCTTTGAGGCACGCGCATACACGCCAGCCGGATCCGCATCCGCCAAACCTGCCGGCGTCTCGGCCTCGGCCGTCTTGAGCAAGATTGCAACGCCGCCCGTAACGGCCTGGGACTTGGTAAAGGCGATAGAGAGCTTGGTGGACATGGTGCTTCCCTTGACGTGGATAGGGCTAATAAATGTGTGGCGATCTTCGCCTTTTCCGCCGCGAAGGCAAGGGCACGCTTTTACCTAAGTGGCTGTATCCCCGTCTGATCTGGTGTCGAGACTGCCCGAAAGCGCCGGCACTGCGGTGTGGAAATCACGCTGTTGAAAAAAAACAGATTATGAAGGCGGAAAAAAACCTGTTCGCGGTCGCCAAATGGCCGCAAGCGTCGTAGAGACAAGCTCCTAAATCGCAGACGGACCTCCCGGTACGTCTTCAGGAAACCGTATGAAGCTTCTTGAACTCTATATCCTGCGACGTGTCGTGCAGATGTTCCTCACCGCCTTGCTGCCGGTGCTGGCGATCATTTGGACGACTCAGGTGCTGGCACGCATCAATCTGGTCACAGATAGCGGCCAGTCCGTGGGGTCATTCATGACGCTTGCGACGCTGATCCTCCCGACGATCGTCTCTGCGGTCCTGCCGTTTGCGCTGGTGATCGGCATCACGCAGACGCTGACGGCGATGAACAATGATTCCGAGCTTGCGGTCATCGATGCAGCTGGCGCCTCGCGCGCCACCATCCTGCGGCCGATCATCAGCATGGCAATCATCCTCAGCATCTTTTCCTTCGCCATGATCAATTTCGTCGAGCCGAAAATGCGGGTGAATGTGCGTGAGATGATCGCGGCCGCCTATGCCGACCTGCTCTCGACCGTTATCGAGGAGAAATCTTTCCGTCGGTTGGATGAAGGCCTGTACATCCAGATTTCCGAGCGCCAGGGCCGTATCCTGAAAGGACTGCTGGTCGCCGATTCCCGCGACCCGTCCTCGGCCTTCATCTACTATGCCCGTGAAGGTGCGGTGGAAGAAAACGGCCAGGCACTTTTGATGCGCGACGGCGAGGTTCAGCGCAAGACCGTGGAAGGCAACGTCACGGTCATCCGCTTCGATTCCTATTCCTTCGACCTCTCCGAGCTTTCAAGCAACCGGGGACAGGCGCGCCTGAATTCGGGTGACCGGGACCTGGCATTCCTCCTCAATCCCGATCCCAATGATCCGCAGTACACAGAGCGTCCGGGGAAATACCATGCCGAGCTCCACAGGCGCATGAGCGTCTGGCTCTTTCCGCTGGCCTTTGCCATGATCTCTCTCGTGATCTGCGGCGACGCGCGCTCGCATCGTGAAGCACGACTGCATCCGATGGCCGCCTCGCTGCTTTTGACGCTCGGGCTTTTCTGGTTGTCCAACTATACGGTTTCGCTGGCGGAACAGGCGAGTGCAACCACGCCGTTGATCTACCTGGTTCCGCTGTCAGCCATAGTCCTGTCAGGTTTTGTCCTTTACAGCGGCAAGCGCCTGAGCCTGCCCAAGCCGATGGCCAATGCACTGACGCGGCTTCAGACGCGGCTGCGCAAGCTGGCGCCCCAGGATGAGAGTTCCAATGCCGGAGGTGCGGCATGATCCGGACACTCGGTCGCTACTTCTTCCGCCGCTACATGATGACCGCCTTCTGGTTTTTCCTCGGCGTTACGTCTCTTGTCTTCCTGATCGATTTTACCGAATCGTCTGGACGCTTCGGCTCCCTGCCCGGTGCTTCGGTGACAGGCACCTTACTTTTGACAGCGCTGCGTCTGCCGCTGATCATCCAGCAGACCGTTCCCTTCATCGGTCTCTTTGTCGGCATGACCACCCTGATTGCGCTCAACCGTAAATCCGAACTTGTGGTCGCGCGCGCAGCCGGTATCTCCGCATGGCAGTTCATGACGCCATTCGTGTTCGGCGCCTTCCTCATCGGGCTTGCCACAACCTTGCTGATCAATCCGCTTGCGGCCTATGGGCAGGGCAAGGCTCTGTCGCTGGAGGCCGAATGGCGCGAGGGCTCCAATCGCACCACGACAGTGTCCGTTCCATGGCTGCGGCAGATCAGTGGCGATACCGACGTCGCCATGGGTGCCAGAACTGTTCTCGAGGACGGAACACAACTCGTCGATGCGGTGCTCATTCACTTCGATTCCGAAGGGCGAATTGCCCTGCGCCAGGACGCACGCACGGCAAACTTGAAAGATGGTTACTGGCTGCTTAACGACGTTCTGGAGACCCGTCCCGGAGAGATACAGAAAAGGCTCGCGACAGCCCAGGTTGCTACAAATCTCCAGAAGGATTTCATCCAGGAACGTTTGGCACAACCGGAAACCGTTGCTTTTTATGATCTTTTTCAGAAAATTCGAGTGGCACGTTCGTTCGGCGTGCCAACACAGGCTTTGGAGACGCAGTTCCACTCGCTGCTCTCCCTTCCGTTTCTTCTCGTTGCAATGACCCTCATCGCCGCAACCGTGTCCATAAAGTTCAGCCGGTTTAACCAATCCCGCTCTGTTATTCTGGGTGGAATCGTTTCAGGCTTCGTGCTTTATGTCGCAACAGTGCTTGTAAAAGCATTCGGAAGCAGCGGCGTGATGCCGCCATATGTTGCGACCTGGGTACCAGTTGTCGTAGCGATGGCATTGGGGGCAACGATTCTGCTTCATAAGGAGGATGGTTAGTGGCGGTAAAAGACCGCGGGAATATCAGAAGGCTCACGGTAGCCCTGCTGACGAGCGTTGCTGTGTGTGCGTTTGCGCCTGCAGAGCAATTCGCTTTCGCGCAGGATGCGAGCCAGACCTCCGCATTGAATCCCAATCTTCCTGAAGACGCCAAGCTGCTGCTTGCCGCCAACGAACTCATCTATGACAAGGATGCCGAGCGGGTTTCCGCGACCGGCGCCGTACAGATCAATTATGCGGGCTACCAGATGGTTGCCCGGCGTGTTGACTATGATCAAAAGAGCGGGCGCGTCACCGCATCCGGAAATATCGAGCTGATCGAGCCGGGCGGCAACCGGATCTACGCCGAGTCGCTCGACGTGACCGACAATTTTGCCGACGGCTTTATCCAGGCGCTCAGGATCGAGACGTCCGACAATACACGTGTCGTCGGCGAAAGCGCCGAACGGGTTGGCGGCACGCAGATGATCCTGCACAAGGGCGTCTACACCGCCTGCCTTCCATGCGCCGACAATCCGGAACGCCCGCCGCTCTGGCAGGTCAAGGCCGAGCGCGTTGTCCAGGACGGCAAGAAGCACACCGTGCGGCTGGAAAAGGCGCGCTTCGAACTGTTCGGCTATTCGTTGGCCACGCTGCCTTTCATCGAAGTGCCGGACAATACGGTCAAGCGGAAAACCGGCTTCCTCTTCCCCGAAATGCGGACCTCCGAGAATCTCGGTTTCGGCATTGCCGTTCCCTACTACATCGCCATTGCGCCCGATCGCGACGCCACCATCACGACGACCGGCTATACCGATCAGGGCGCGTTGCTCGAAGTCGAGTTGCGTCAGCGGTTCGAAAAGGGCGAGGCCAATTTGCGCTTCGCCGGCATCGATCAGATGAACCCCGACCGTTTCACCGCAAACACCAGCGATGCGAACCGCGACGTACGTGGGCTTGTCGCGTCCAAGGGAGCGTTTCGGATCAATCCTCGCTGGACATTCGGCTGGGATGTGATGCTGCAAAGCGACAACAACTTTGCGCGGACGTATTCACTCAATGGCCTCGACGAATCCACGCATACGAATACCGCCTACCTGACGGGTCAGGGCGAACGTAACTTCTTTGACATGCGCGGCTATTATTTCGACGTGCAGGATGCCGACGTCAACGACACAGCCGAAAAGCAGCAGGCTGTCGTGCTGCCGACGATCGACTACGACTACTACGCGCCAGAGCCCGTGGCCGGCGGCCAGCTTTCGGGCAAGCTGAACTTCACGTCTTTGTCACGTTTTGATGGTGACGAGACGTTGATCGACACAAACGGCGATGGAATCGGCGATTTTACCCGCTTCCGCGGTCTGAAAGGCAACTCCACACGCCTATCCGCCGAAGCGGAATGGGAACGGACGTTCAGCGCTCCGGGCGGACTGCAACTCACGCCTTTGTTTGCCGCGCGTGGCGACGCATTCGGCCTGTCGATGGATGCGCCGGTGGGCTACACCGGAAATTACACGACCGATGACGCCGCCACCCGCTACATGCTGACTGCGGGCCTTGAGGCGCGTTATCCGTGGCTGGTCACAACCAACAACAGCAGCCACATCTTCGAGCCGATTGCGCAGATCTACGCGCGCAACGACGAGCAGATGGCCGGCGAATTGCCCAACGAAGATTCACAGAGCTTCGTCTTCGATGCGGCCAACCTGTTCGAGCGTGACAAATTCACCGGCTATGACCGCGTCGAAGGCGGCACACGTGCCAATCTCGGCATTCGCTATACCGGCAGCTTCGACAATGGTGTGGGCCTGCGCGGCATCCTCGGCCAGTCCTTCCATCTGGGTGGGGTAAACTCGTTCACAACCGATGACCTCGTCGCCGTCGGCTCGGAGTCAGGCCTGGAAACCGATGCGTCCGACTACGTGGCTCTGGCCGGTATCGACCTGCCGTTCGGCGTGTCGCTCAGCACCAGCGTGCGTCTCGACGAAAAGACGCTGGAACTGCGTCGCACCGATGCAACGGCCGCCTATACGTCGGATCGTCTGCAGACGAGCCTGACCTTTACCCAGCTCGACGCACAACCGGAATACGGGTTTAAGGAAGAAAATCAGGCCATCAGTTCGTCGGCTTCGGTCAAGATCAACGAGTTCTGGTCGGTCTATGGCTCGGTGAACTATGACATTGATGCCGATGTGTTCAACCGTCGCAGCATCGGTATTTCCTACGCTGACGAATGCACCGTCCTGTCGATTGGCTATACCGATAAATACGATCCGGACGACTCGTCTGCGAGCGACTGGACGATTGGTGGTCGACTGGTCTTCAGGACACTCGGCGAGATCAAACTCAGCGACAATTCGTTCGAGTAGGCGATCGTCCCGCTGAGGTCATTGTTTTGCCGCATGGATTGTGCAATTCCTGCGACAGTCTATTGGTCAACACGAAGAAATTGAACCGGTCAGCCAATCTGGGCTGTTCGGGGAAAGGATTACAGATGGCTTCTGCGAAACAAGGGACAAGCTTCATGCTTGCCGCAGTGATCGCGCTGTCCCTCAGTGTCAGCCCCACATCGTTCACTGCTCCGGCGGCGGCGGCAACATCGGTTGTCGCAGTCGTCAACAAAACGGCAATCACCAGCGGCGACGTTTCGCGACGGGCAGCATTCCTGCGCCTGCAGCGCCGCGGTGGAAACACACAGAAACTCGCCAAGGAACAGCTTGTCGACGAAGCCCTGAAGCGGCAGGAAATTTCGCGCGTCGGCATGTCGGTCAGCACGACCGACGTCGATGCAGCGTTTGAACGCTTCGCCGCGTCCAACAAGATGACCTCATCGCAGCTCAGTGGCGTTCTCGATCAGGCCGGCGTCGGTGCCGCGCATTTCAAGGCCTATATCGCGGTGTCGATGAGTTGGCCGCGACTGGTCAATGCGCGCTATGCGGCCGGCTCGAAGAACAAGCTCTCCAACCAGGAGCTTGTGACCCGACTGTTGGAAAACAAGCAGAAGCCTGTGACCACCGAGTACTTCCTGAAGCAGATCATCTTCGTGGTTCCTGCGTCGAAGAAGGGTATCGCCGGCAAGCGCAAGGCTGAAGCCGAGAAGTCGCGCGCCTCGTTCCCGGGCTGCGATCAGGCCATGGCCTTTGCAAAGAACTACCTCGACGTCTCCGTACGCGATCTTGGTCGCGTGTTGGAACCGGAACTTCCGCCGGATTGGAAGCCCCTGATCGAGAAGGCAAATGGCGGAACGACAGCCACACGCGTGACCGAGCGTGGCGTCGAATACCTGGCAATCTGCAACCAGCGCGAGGTATCCGATGACCTGGCGGCCGAGGTCGTTTTCCGCGCCGAAGATCTCGGCAAGGAAAGCAAGGGCGAAAATCCGGATTCAGACAAGTATCTCGAAGAGCTGCGGTCCAAGGCTCAGATCGTCATTCAGTAACAAGGCCAAAGCCGAGATATGACCGATGCCCTTCTTCCGCTCGCGCTGAGCCAAGGCGATCCAGCAGGCATTGGTCCGGATATTGCGCTGCAAGCCTGGCTTCGACGCGATGTGCTTGATCTGCCGCCTTTTCTCTATATCGGCGATGCCGAGGTGCTTCGCGTTCGCGCGCGTCAACTGGAGATTGACGTCAGGCTCCAGGAGGTGGACGTCGCTGAGACCGCCACGGTGTTTGGTGCGGCCCTGCCCGTTTTCCACATTCCGATCGGCACCGAGGTATTGGCCGGATCCCCGCATGTTGCGAATGCAAAAGGCACCATCGGCGCGATCGAAACAGCCGTACAGCTCTGCTTCGAGGGCAAGGCGCGAGGTGTCGTCACCAACCCGATTGCCAAATCGATCCTCTACGAAGCGGGCTTCGGCTTTCCAGGTCATACGGAATTCCTTGCCGATCTTGCAGCGAGGCAGGTAGGCCATGCGGTAAAACCCGTGATGATGCTGGCCGGACCGAAGCTGCGCGCCGTGCCTGTCACGATCCACATTGCAATCAAGGACGTGCCCCAGGCGCTGACACAGGCCGGCATCGTCGAAACCTGCCGGATCATCGCGCATGATATGCGCCAACGTTTCGACATTGAAGCACCGCGGCTTGCGGTGGCAGGGCTGAACCCGCATGCGGGCGAAGGCGGCGCCATCGGCCACGAGGATGACGATATCATTCATCCGGCGATCCGTACCTTGCGCGACGAGGGCATCGATGCCTTCGGACCCCTGCCGGCCGACACGATGTTCCATGACGAGGCCCGCCAGCGCTACGACGTGGCCGTCTGCATGTATCACGATCAGGCGCTGATCCCGGCAAAGGCGCTCGGCTTCGACGACAGTGTCAATGTCACGTTGGGCCTGCCTTTTGTGCGTACATCACCGGATCATGGCACAGCCTTCGGGCTCGCTGGAACCGGCCTTGCCCGCGAGCACAGCCTCGTTGCCGCGATCCGAATGGCTGACGAGATCAGCCGCATATCGAAAGTACAGTTCTGATGGCCGCACTGGATGGTTTGCCGCCGCTTCGCGACGTGATTGCCCGACATGGCCTGGATGCGAAGAAAGCGCTTGGGCAGAACTTCCTGCTCGACCTCAACCTTACGCAGAAGGTTGCGCGAACGGCTGGCTCGCTGGAAGGCGTCACCGTCTTCGAAGTCGGCCCGGGTCCCGGTGGATTGACGCGGGCCATCCTTGCGCTTGGAGCCAAGAAGGTGATCGCCGTCGAGCGCGATCCGCGCTGCCTGCCGGCGCTGGCCGAAGTGGCTGAACATTATCCCGGCCGTCTCGAGGTGATCGAAGGCGATGCCCTGAAAGCCGATTTCGAGTCGATGGCGCCGGAAGGCCCGGTCAAAATCATTGCAAATCTGCCGTATAACGTCGGAACGCAGTTGCTGGTGAACTGGCTGCTGCCGAGGCAATGGCCACCCTTCTGGCAGTCGCTGACACTGATGTTCCAGAAGGAAGTCGGGCAGCGCATTGTCGCCAATGAGGACGACAACCACTACGGCCGGCTTGGGGTTCTGTGCGGCTGGCGCACCGAGTCGCATATGGCCTTCGACGTGCCGCCCCAGGCGTTCACGCCACCGCCCAAGGTCACCTCGACGGTGGTTCACCTGACGCCGCGCCTCAATCCGCTGCCCTGTGATCCCGACAAGCTCGAGAAAGTCACCATGGCGGCATTCGGTCAACGACGTAAGATGCTGCGCCAGAGCCTGAAGCCCGTTGGCGGTGAGGCCTTGCTGGCGAAAGCGGAAATCGATCCAAAACGCCGGGCTGAAACGCTGAGCGTCGAGGAATTCTGCCGGCTTGCCAATCTGCTGTGAGCCGCTGTCCTTAGCGGACATCGATGCTTGTGAACAGGTCGCCGCTCGGCCCTCAGGCGCCTGTGTGCGATTTCAAACAATAGCCCTGCCCGCCAAGGCATAGGCGAATTTCTTCCGCCAGTCGGCACTGTAGCGTTGCCGCCTGATGATCCCGGGTGCTCTCAATCTTCCCGCGTTCGAGATCAGCATGAAAACGACGCGGATAAGCGAGATCGCGGACCTTGAAACATGAAATATTCCCCCATGCTCTGGTTCACGGCTAACCTGCCCGCTGCGCCGAGCTTTCGGCTGGCAACGATCTTGACGGCAGGGTCGGCTTAAGCCCAGCCAATCTGTAACTCGGACTTTGAGGAAAACGACGTGGTGCAATCTCGACCGAATATCCTGATCCTGATGGTGGACCAGTTCAACGGCACTCTCTTTCCCGACGGGCCTGCCGAATTCCTCCACGCACCGCATTTGAAGGCTCTGGCCAAGCGCTCCGTGCGTTTCGCCAACAGCTACACGGCGAGCCCCCTCTGTGCCCCTGCCCGCGCCTCCTTCATGTCCGGCCAATTGCCGAGCCGCACGCGGGTCTATGACAATGCGGCGGAATTTGCCTCAGACATCCCGACCTTCGCACATCATCTGCGGGCTGCGGGCTACCAGACAAGCCTGTCCGGTAAGATGCATTTCGTCGGGCCGGACCAGTTGCACGGTTTTGAGGAACGACTGACGACCGACATCTATCCGGCCGATTTCGGCTGGACACCGGATTACACCAAGCCCGGCGAACGCATCGACTGGTGGTATCACAACCTCGGCTCGGTCACCGGCGCCGGTGTCGCCGAGATCACCAACCAGATGGAGTATGACGACGAGGTCGCCTATCATGCGAACCGCCGGCTTTACGATCTGTCGCGCGGCCAGGACGATCGCCCGTGGTGCCTGACTGTCAGTTTCACCCATCCGCACGACCCCTATGTCGCACGGCGCAAATACTGGGATCTCTATGAGAATTGTGCGGAACTCGATCCGAAGGTTTCTCCCATCCCCTATGAGGAGCAGGACCCGCATTCCAAGCGGCTGATGGATGCCTGCGATCACACGGCCTTTGCGATCACCGACGAGAACATTCGCCGCGCCCGCCAGAGCTATTTCGCCAACATCTCCTATGTCGATGACAAGATCGGCGAGATCCTCGACGTGCTCGATCGCACCCGCATGGCGGACAATACGGTGATCCTGTTCGTCTCCGATCATGGCGACATGCTGGGCGAGCGTGGTCTGTGGTTCAAGATGAACTTCTTCGAAGGCTCCGCCCGCGTGCCATTGATGATGTGCGTGCCGGGCGTTGAGCCGCGGCTGGTGACGCAGCCCGTCTCCACCCTTGATGTGACGCCGACGGTCGCGGGCCTTGCCGGCATCGACATCTCGACGCTCGCCCCCTGGACCGACGGCGAGGATCTGATGCCGCTGGCGACGGCGACAGGCGGACGCGGTCCGGTGCCGATGGAATATGCGGCTGAGGGCTCGATCGCACCACTCGTCGGCATCCGCGACGGCCGGTTCAAGCTGACCCTCTGCGAGGTCGATCCGCCGATCCTGGTCGATCTGGACGCCGATCCGCAAGAACTGGTCAATCTGGCCGATGATCCGGCCCATGCCGAGGTTTTCGCGCAGTTGAAAGCCAAGGCCTTTGCGCGTGGTGATCTTTCACGCTTCGACGCGGCCGTCCGCGAGAGCCAGGCGCGCCGCCATGTCGTCTACACGGCGCTGCGCAACGGTGCTTACTTCCCGTGGGACTACCAGCCGCTGCAAAAGGCGTCCGAGCGCTACATGCGCAACCACATGGACCTGAACATCCTGGAAGAGAGCCAGCGCTTTCCCCGGGGCGAATAGTCGAAAAAGCCGGCACAGGGTGTTCCTCCCTGTGCCGGCGCAAAAAAGGGGCAAAAGCCTGTGGTCAGGCGATCAGGCCTTCGACGAAATCGAACAGGCCATGGCGGCGGTCGCGGCGCAGGCGCTCGGCCTTGACGATCGACTGCACGGCGTCGAATGCCGCCTGCAGATCGTCATTGACGATCACGTAGTCGTATTCGCGCCAATGGGCGATCTCGGCGCGAGAATTGGCAAGACGCGTCTGGATGACCTCCTCCGTGTCTTCGGCACGGCGATGCAGGCGCGACTGCAGTTCGGCCATGGTCGGCGGCAGGATGAAGATCGAGACGACATCGGCCGACATCTTTTCCTGCAACTGCTGGGCGCCCTGCCAGTCGATATCGAACAGCATGTCGCGGCCCTCGCCCATCGCCGTTTCCACGGCTTCACGCGGCGTGCCGTAATAGTTGCCATGCACCTGCGCCCATTCCAGCAGCGAGTCGCTGTCGCGCAGGCGCTCGAATTCGCGCTGGGACACGAACTGGTAATGCACGCCCTCGATTTCACTCTGGCGGCGCTGGCGGGTGGTCACGCTGACCGACAGGCCGATCTGCTTGTCCTTGTCCATCAACGTGCGGGCAATGGTGGATTTGCCGGCGCCGGACGGCGAGGAAATGACCAGCATCAGGCCCCGCCTGGCGATCTTGACGTGTGCGGGCGCAATGTCGGCCATGAACTACTCCAGATTTTGAACCTGTTCCCGGAACTGGTCGATGACGACCTTGAGTTCGATGCCGGCGGAGGTCACTGCGACGGCATTTGATTTGGAACAGATCGTATTTGATTCTCGGTTAAATTCTTGTGCTAGGAAATCGAGTTTGCGGCCGATCGGACCGCCTGTGGCCAGCAATTCGCGCGCGGCGATCACATGCGCCTTCAGCCGGTCGATCTCCTCACGCAGATCGGCCTTGGTGGCAAGCAGGGCAATCTCGGAATGCAGTCGGTCGCGATCAAGGCCGGATGTGTTGTCGAGAATGGTGGCCAGCTGGTTTTCCAACCGGCGACCGATCTCTTCCGGGTGGCGTGAGGGATCGGCTTCGATACGAAGCGCCAGATCCTCGATCCGGGTGATCTGGTCTTCGAGCACCCGGCGCAAGGCATCACCTTCGCTGGCGCGCATCTCGACGAGTGCTGCAACAGCCCGCTCGAGGCCTGCGACAATGTCGCCATCACGGGCAGCGATCGCTGCCTCGTCATCCGCAGCCTCGCGCAGATCCACAAGCCCGCGGATCGACAGGAGCGTATCGAGGCGCAGCGGTGCTGGATCGATCAGGTCGGGGCCGAGTTCATCGCGCAAACGTAGCATCGCATCGAGCGCATCGCGGTTGAGCACCGCTTCCACCCGGTTCTCGCTCACGGTGAGCGAGAGTGCCACCTGCAAATTGCCGCGCGTCAGGCGCTCGGTGACCAGGCGCCGAACCTCTGTCTCCAAGTGCTCAAGCCCCTGGGGCAAACGCGGACGGATATCGAGACCCTTGCCGTTGACCGAGCGGAACTCCCAGGCCCAGCGGTAGCGCCCGGTCGTTCCCTCGCTGCGGGCAAAGCCCGTCATGGATTGCAGCATCATTGGCCGTGCCCCCTTGCCCGGTCGTCAGTTCTTCTTGGCCTGCGGATCCACTTCCGGTGCAACATCCAGTGTTGCAGGCGGATTGGCGGCACGTTCTGCCTCGAGTTTGCGCCAACGACGGACATTGGCATTGTGCTCTTCGAGCGTGGCGGCAAACACGTGTCCCCCGGTGCCGTCCGCAACAAAATAGAGATCCTGGGTCTTCCACGGATGCGCGACGGCTTCAAGCGCTGCACGGCCCGGATTGGCGATCGGTGCCGGCGGAAGGCCCTTGATCACATAGGTGTTGTAGGGCGTTTCCTTCTTGATGTCGGACTGGAAGATCGGCCGGTCGGCTGGTTTTCCATCGCCGCCGAACAGGCCATAGATGATCGTCGGGTCAGACTGCAGGCGCATACCCTTTGCCAGGCGGTTGATGAAGACGGATGCCACATGGGCACGTTCGTCATCCTTGCCGGTTTCCTTCTCGACGATCGAGGCGAGCGTGATGAACTCTTCCTTGGTCTTGACCGGAAGATCCGGATCGCGGCGTTCCCAGATCTGGTCGATCAGGCGCTGTTGTGCCGCGGCCATCTGGCTGACGATCTCGGCCCGATTGGTGCCGCGCGAGAACTTGTAAGTATCCGGCCGCAGGCTGCCTTCGGCCGGCAGTTCGGTCGGCAGATCACCTTCCAGGATCGGATCTTCGGCCAACCGCTGGAACATCTGCTTGACGGTCAGGCCTTCCGGCAGAGAGACCGAATACAGGATCGACTTGCCCGAGCGGAGCAGTTCGGTCACTTCCTTCATCGACGCGCCAGCCTTGACCTCGTATTCGCCGGCCTTGAGCGTGTCGCCCTCGTCCAGGTAGGTCGCCGTCACATAGCGATAGATGCGGGCGTCGGAAACGATGTTGTTGCGCTCGAGATTGTTGGCAATCTCAGCCAGTCCCGCACCGCTTCGCACGACGAAATTGGTATTGGTCGCCAGCGGACCCGGCTTTTGGTAGCTGTCCATGATGTAGAAGAAACCGGCGACCGCGACCACGCCGACGAAGACGATCATCGTCATGACGAAGTTCAGGAAGATGACAACCTGGCTGCGAGCCTTGCGGGAACGACGTGGCGGCTGCGGCACCCGTTCCGGGCGCAGTGCCTCGTTTGGTGACTTCGGAATGATCGGCCCCTTTGTCGTTGCCTTGGCTTCGGCCTCGCGGCCAAAGGAAACACCGTTGTTCTGGCTACCGCCATTGTGGCTGTTGTCGGTCACCGGCAATCCTTCTTTGTTTCGCTGTCGCTGCTCTTTCGGCCAGCAATGCGGCAAAATCCGGGTAAGCGCCCGACGCAGTGCGTAGGGACAGTGCACCGGGCGGGCGTCAGATTTCTATCCGCAAAAAAGGGGTGCGGGCAAGACCGGCACCCCCGTCATTCGTGGTCGAGGCTGCCAGAGACAACCGTTGCCTCTTTCGCCTCAGGCGTCGTAACGGCGCAGAACCAGCGAGGCATTCGTCCCGCCGAAGCCGAAGGAATTCGACAGGGCAACATTGATGTCGCGCTTGCGGGCCTTATGCGGCACGAGATCGATCGCGGTCTCGACCTGCGGGTTGTCGAGGTTCAACGTCGGCGGCGCGATATTGTCACGGATCGCCAGCGCCGAGAAGATAGCCTCGACGGCGCCGGCGGCACCGAGAAGATGGCCGATCGCCGATTTTGTCGAGGACATCGAGATCTTCGAAGCGTGTTCGCCAACCAGGCGTTCAACGGCGCCGAGCTCAATCGTGTCGGCCATGGTCGAGGTGCCGTGGGCGTTGATATAGTCGATATCGCCAGCCGTCAGACCGGCACGCTTGAGCGCCATGGTCATGCAGCGGAAGGCGCCATCGCCGTCTTCCGACGGTGCGGTGATGTGGAATGCATCACCCGACAGGCCATAGCCGACAACTTCGGCATAGATTTTGGCGCCGCGCGCTTTGGCGTGTTCGAGATCTTCCAGAACGACAATGCCAGCGCCCTCGCCCATGACAAAACCGTCGCGGTCCTTGTCATACGGGCGCGAAGCCTTGGTCGGATCGTCGTTGTGGGCGGTCGACAGCGCCCTGCAGGCGGCAAAGCCGGCCAGCGAAATGCGGCTGATCGGCGATTCCGTGCCGCCGGCGACCATGACGTCGGCATCGCCGAGCGCGATCAGGCGGGCGGCATCGCCAATGGCGTGCGCGCCGGTCGAACAGGCCGTAACGACGGAATGGTTCGGGCCACGCAGCTTGTGGCGGATCGATACCTGGCCCGAGGCCAGGTTGATCAGGCGACCGGGAATGAAAAACGGCGACAGCCGGCGCGGACCCTTGTCGCGCAGGATGTGACCGGCTTCGACGATGCCTTCCAGACCGCCAATGCCCGAGCCGATCAGAACGCCGGTGGCACACTGATCGTCATAGGTCTTGGGTTCCCAACCGGCATCCTTCAGCGCCATGTCGGCGGCTGCAATGGCGTAAATGATGAAATTGTCGACTTTGCGCTGCTCTTTCAGCTCCATCCAGTCGTCGGGGCTGTAAGCACCCTCGCCTTCGGTTGGAATGCGGCAGGCAATCTTGGCCGGGAGGTCATCGACCTGAAATTCGGTGACGAGGCGCGCGCCGCTCTGGCCAGCCAGAAGGCGTGTCCAAGTCAGTTCCGTTCCGCATCCGAGAGGAGATACCATGCCGGTACCGGTGATAACGACACGTCTCATCGTCCGAGCCCATCCCACGCTTTTGACCGCAGTCTTTTAAATACAGCAAGGCCCGCATGTCGCGGGCCCCGGCAGGATGGGTGGCCTCGGCCACCCTCCCGCATTATGTCAGTCGATTAGGCCTGAGCCTTCTCGATGAACTTGACAGCGTCGCCGACCGTAAGGATCGAGTCTGCTGCATCGTCCGGAATTTCAACGCCGAATTCTTCTTCGAAGGCCATGACCAGTTCGACAGTGTCGAGCGAGTCGGCGCCCAGATCGTCGATGAAGCTCGCGCCTTCGACAACCTTTTCAGCGTCTACGCCGAGATGATCAATTACAATTTTCTTCACGCGTTCTGCGATATCGCTCATGTCGGTTTCCTCGACCTTCTTAATCTCAGAGGGTGCCGTAATGGCTTCCCTGCCCTGCATTAGCCGGTGATCGTCTAAGACCCCACCAGCAAACCCGATCTGCTCCGCCTAGAGCAGTTTATACAAACAAAAGCATAAACTTCGGCCCATAGAACGGAACGACTGTTTACAGTCATGGCCCGCTTAACACGGTTTACCCGCGCCGCAAAGCCAGAAATTCGCCCGCAGCCCTTGCTCAACATGCAATTGCCGCAAACGAAATCCAAGCGCCCGAAGGCGTCAGATCATCGCCATGCCACCGTTGACGTGCAAGGTCTGGCCAGTCATGTAGCCCGCCTCGGTGGAAGCGAGATAAAGAACGGCCGCGGCGATGTCCGAACCGGCGCCCATGCGCTTCATCGGGATCGCGCCCATGATCGCTTCCTTCTGCTTCTCGTTGAGCTTGCCGGTCATGGCGCTCTCGATAAAGCCTGGCGCAACACAGTTGACCGTGACGTTGCGGGTGGCGATTTCCTGGGCGAGCGACTTGGAGAAACCGATCATGCCGGCCTTGGAGGCACAGTAATTGGCCTGGCCCGGATTGCCGGTTACGCCGACGATCGAGGTGATGTTGATGATGCGGCCATAGCGGCGGCGCATCATCGGATGCGTCAGTTCGCGGGTCAGGCGGAAGACGGAGGTGAGGTTCACTTCCAGAACCGCGTCCCAGTCAGCGTCGCTCATGCGAACGAAAAGGCCGTCCTTGGTGATACCGGCATTGTTGACGAGGATATCGACGCCGCCGAGTTCGGCCTCGGCCTTTTCGCCAAGCGCCTTGACTTCGTCCCGGTCGGACAGATTGGCCGGAAAGATATGCACGCGCTCGCCGAGTTCTGTGGCAAGCGCCTCCAGCTTCTCGACGCGGGTGCCGTGCAGGCCGACGATAGCGCCCTGTTTGTGCAGCAGGCGGGCGATCTCTTCGCCAAGGCCACCGGTTGCGCCGGTAACGAGGGCCTTGCGGCCGGTCAGATCAAACATGATCGCGTTCCTTATGGATCCAGGATTATCGTATCAGCCGTTCAGCGCAGCAAACGCTGCGTCGATATCGGCCGGCGTGTTCACGGCGATGCCGGAAATATTCTTGTCGATGCGGCGCGCAAGACCGGTGAGGACCTTGCCTGAACCGATTTCATAAAGCGTGGTGACGCCATTGGCGGCAAACCATTCGACCGTCTCGCGCCAGCGCACCTGGCCGGTGACCTGTTCGACCAGCAGGCCGGCGATCTCGTCGGCGGACGTGACCGGAGCGGCGCGGACATTGGCGATCAACGGCACGACCGGATCATGCTTTGCTACGCCTGAAAGCGCGTCGCGCATGGCATCGGCTGCCGGGGCCATCAGTGCCGAATGGAAGGGTGCGGAAACCGGCAGCATGATGGCGCGCTTGGCGCCCTTTTCGGTTGCCAGAGCCGCTGCCTTTTCGACAGCCGCCTTGCCACCGGAGATGACCAGCTGGCCACCGCCATTGTCATTGGCGATCTGGCACGGGCCGATCGCCGCGGCTTCGGTGCAGATCGACTGAACATCGCCGTGCTCCAGGCCGATGATCGCCGCCATGGCACCCGCGCCGACCGGAACCGCGGCCTGCATGGCATTGCCGCGGATACGCAGAAGACCGGCGGTGTCGCCGATCGAGAAGGTACCGGCTGCGCACAGCGCCGAATACTCGCCGAGCGAATGGCCGGCGACAAAAGAGACCTTTTCCTTCAGGTCGAGACCCTTGGCTTCGAGAACCCTGATGACGGCCATGGAAACGGCCATCAGCGCCGGCTGGGCATTGGCGGTCAGGGTCAGCGTTTCTTCCGGGCCGTTCCACATGACGTCGGACAGCTTCTGGCCAAGCGCCTCGTCGACTTCCTCGAAAACGACGCGCGCTTCGGGATAGGTATCGGCAAGGTCCTTGCCCATTCCAACGGCCTGGCTGCCCTGACCGGGAAAGGTGAATGCGACTGTCATGGGCTTTTCTCCCTGGGTTTTTCCCTTCCAATTCACATTCTGACCTTGCGAGTCAAGCCTTGGAACATCCATAGGCCCGCAGCAAGCGGCGCAAGTCACAGGCATATTGTGGTGAGATTGCCGTGCAAAGCCATCTTGCGGTGCGTCAATTTCCCACTAAATTGTGTGGCAACCTTCCAAGGCCCTTTTCGGGCGACTTTCCATATTCGAGGCATATCTGATGAAAATGAACCGGCTCGGCCGCACCGATATCCATGTTTCCGAAATCTGCCTCGGCACCATGACCTGGGGCTCGCAGAACACCCAGGATGAAGCCTTCGAGCAGATGGACTATGCGCTTGCGCATGGCGTCAACTTCTTCGACACGGCGGAACTCTATCCGACGACACCATTGTCGCCCGCGACCTATGCCGACACCGAGCGCATGATCGGCAACTGGTTCGAAAAGACCGGCAAGCGAAAGGACGTCGTCCTGGCAACCAAGGTTGCGGGTGCCGGACGAGAATACATCCGTGGTGGAGCCCCGATCACCGCGCAATCGCTTCTGGATGCCGTCGACGCCAGCCTCTCGCGGCTAAAGACGGACTACATCGACCTTTACCAGATCCACTGGCCGAACCGCGGCCATTTCCATTTCCGCGGCGCCTGGAACTACGATCCCTTTGCCCAGGACAAGACGCGCACCGAGGACGAGATCAGCGAGAAGCTCGAGGCGCTTGGCGCCTGCGTCAAGGCCGGCAAGATCCGGGCGATCGGCCTGTCGAACGAGACGACATGGGGCACGCAGAAGTTTCTTTCCCTTGCCGAACAGAAAGGGCTGCCGCGCGTCGCCACGATCCAGAACGAATATAACCTGCTCTACCGGCACTTCGATCTCGACATGGCGGAACTGTCGCATCACGAGGATGTCGGCCTGCTTGCCTATTCGCCGCTTGCCGGCGGGATCCTGTCGGGCAAATATCTCGGCGGTGACAAGCCTACCGGCTCGCGCGGCACCATTGGCGATATCGGCGGACGTCTCGTCTCCTATCAGGAACCTGCAACCCGGGCCTATGTAGAACTCGCGAAGACACATGGGATCGATCCGTCGGCCATGGCTCTTGCGTTTTGCCTGACGCGCAAATTCATGGCCTCTGTCATTATCGGCGCGACCTCGATGGCACAGTTGAAGATCGATATCGGTGCTGCCGACCTGAAACTCTCCAACGAAATCCTCAAGGAAATCGCCAAGATTCACCGCCTCTATCCGGCAACGATCTGACTTCGGGCGCTACCGGACACCGACAACACTTCGCCAGGGGCGGCGCCATGAAAATTGGGCGCCGCCCTTGCCTTTCCGGCAAATGCGCGTATAAGCCGCGCTGTTCACAACACCCGGTCTCATGGCTGGTGGCTGAACGGAGGGCCGGCTTTCGCAAGGGAGCCGCAGGAACCGAAGGGTTTTCCGGCCTCCCGTGTCTCCGCTCTCGACCGTCTCGATACAACAGCTTTTCTTGCCTTGGCCTTATGCCATTCAGGAGCAGTCGTTGAGGCTTAGCGCCGGATCCGGGTGACGACAAACGCAAGAAAGGCAAAGCTATCATGGCTCTTTACGAACATGTACTCCTTGCCCGACAGGATATGTCCGCACAGCAGGTTGATGCCCTCGTAGAACTCTACAAGGGTGTTATCGAAGCGAACGGCGGCAAGGTCGGGCGTGTAGAAAACTGGGGCCTCAAGTCCCTGACCTACCGCATCAAGAAGAACCGCAAGGCTCACTACGCTCTCATGGACATCGAAGCACCGGGTGCTGCGATCCACGAGATGGAGCGCCAGATGCGCATCAACGAAGACGTTCTTCGTTACATGACCATCGCTGTGGAAGCCCACGAAGAAGGCCCGTCTGCCATGATGCAGAAGCGCGACCGTGACGACCGTCCGCGTCGTGACGGCGACGATCGTGGCCCGCGCCGCGAAGGTGGCTTCGGCGATCGTGGTCCGCGTCCGGACCGTGCACCGCGCGAAGGTGGCTTCGAGCGCCGTCCGCGCGAAGACCGCGCGTAATCTGAGCAACAGGAGAAATTACAATGGCTGATGCATCCTCTTCTCAGGCACGTCGTCCCTTCCATCGTCGTCGCAAGACCTGCCCCTTCTCGGGCGCCAATGCTCCGAAGATCGACTACAAGGACGTCCGTCTCCTGCAGCGCTACATTTCCGAGCGCGGCAAGATCGTTCCTTCGCGTATCACCGCAGTTTCCCAGAAGAAGCAGCGCGAACTGGCCCAGGCCATCAAGCGCGCCCGTTTCCTCGGCCTGCTGCCTTACGTCGTAGCATAATGCGATCCGAAGCCTGCCGGTCACCGACCGGCGGGCTTCATCCCTTCCGCGTTGGGCGCGGATCGGAACCAATGCCTGGGGACACTGCTTCATGCGCTGCATAAGCGACTTCAGGTGAAATCCCATGTTGGGGACCGGCTTCAGGATCTGAGTCCGATTTTTCCCCTAACTGCTTGAACCAGCAGGACAGCGACATTGCAAAAACTGGACGGAAAATTGCTGATGACCGGCGTACTCGCCGGTATTACCGCCGCACTTCTGGTGCTGGGCGCGACCGCACAGCCGTCTCTTGCATCCATTCTCTATGCAGCATCCGCCCTGCCCGTGCTGATCGTCGGCCTCGGCTGGGGCAATCTTGCCTCGATCGCCGCGATCGTCACGGCTGCCGCCCTTGGCGCCGTCAGCGTGTCGCCGATGTTTGCCATCGGCATGGCGCTGTTTACGCTGGCGCCTGCCGGTTGGCTCGCGCATCTGGCAAGCCTGGCGCGACCAGCCGCTGAAATCGGCGGGCCTGACAATCTGATGGCATGGTATCCGCTCTCGGACATCCTGCTGCAACTCTGCGCCTTCGTGGCTGCAGCGGTCATCCTGCTCGGCATCATCATCGGTTTCGGCCCGGAACTGACGGGACAACTCGTCGATGCCCTGACGACCGCGATGAGCACGCAGGATCCGGCGATGTTGCCTGACCCGGCCGCACTGGAACAGCTGAAGCGCACTATGTTGCTGCTTTTGCCGATCATTCAGGGTGGCACATGGGTGATCCTGCTGTTCACCATGTACTACATCGCCATGCGGGTCGTTTCGGCGTCGGGTCGCGCCCAGCGTCCGCGCGAGAATATTCCGTCGGCCCTGCGCATGAACCGCAATGCGGTCTTCATCTTCCTCGCCGGCATTCTCGCCTGCTTTGCCGGCGGTGTGCCCGCGATGATCGGTGCCACGGTCTGTGGCACATTCGGCGCGGGTTTCCTGATTTCGGGCTTTGCCTCGCTGCATCTGCGCTCGCAAGGCAAGGACTGGCGCCTGCCGGTGCTGGTCCTCGCCTATCTCTCGGCGATCATGCTGCTACCGCTTCTCATTCCCCTGATCATCGGCCTGGCGGATACACGCCGTGCCGTTGCCCTGACGCCGGCCCAAAAGGCCGACACGCCTCACAACGACCAACCGTAACCCAACTCTGAAAGGAAAAGATCATGAACGTCATTCTTCTTGAACGCATCGCCAAGCTCGGCCAGATGGGCGAAACCGTAAAGGTAAAGGACGGCTTTGCCCGTAACTACCTGCTGCCGCTCGGCAAGGCACTGCGCGCAAACGCTGCCAACAAGACCCGTTTCGAAGCCGAGCGCGCAACGCTCGAAGCCCGTAACCTCGAGCGCAAGTCGGAAGCCCAGACCGTTGCCGACGCCCTCGAAGGCAAGTCCTTCATCGTCGTCCGTTCGGCTGGCGAAACCGGCCAGCTCTACGGTTCTGTTGCTGCTCGCGACGTTGTCGAGATCCTGGCTGCCGAAGGCTTCAACATCGGCCGCAACCAGGTCGAGCTGAACACACCGATCAAGTCGATCGGCCTGCACAGCGTTGTTCTGCACCTCCATGCAGAAGTCGAAAAGGCTATCGAGCTGAACGTTGCCCGTACGGCTGAAGAAGCCGAGCGCCAGCAGAAGGGCGAAAGCCTGACGTCGGCCGACGCCATCTACGGCATCGACGAAGATGCGCTTCGTCCGGAAGACTTCTTCGATCCGGACGCAGACCGCGACGGCGACGACGAATAAGCCTCACGGTTTATCCACATGAAAATGCCCGGTTCGAGATCTCGAACCGGGCATTTTTCGTTGAACCATCCCGAATATGGGTCGCCACGTGTTGAGGTGTGCGGCACGTTCATTCAGAAGGACGCCCGCCGCAAGCAACAACAAAATGCTGCCCTTGATGGAGCCGGCCAAAATCAACACTGTTGAGCGTGCGGAGCCAGCTGTCAGACGCCGCGAGATCCCAGGGTCCGCGCTGCGATTCTCGCCAAAACGAGTCAAGAAAAACATTGAGAAAAGAGCAGAGCCTGTGGAAACTTGGGATGAGTTCGAAAAGCTCAATGGCCCCATTCCCGGGACCGTCCAAAGGTTGAATTGCTGTTGACTTGAGCGGCGGCTGCGGACAAACCCATTGCACAATCCGATAGTCCGACATGAAGAAGAAACGGTAGACCGCTATGAGCGATGCATTGCGAAAAATTGCTCCGGCACCACAGGGCGAACCGCTCTACAGGGAAGCTCCGAACAATATCGAAGCCGAACAGGCTTTGCTTGGCGCGATCCTGGTCAATAACGACGCCTATTACCGCGTCTCGGACTTTCTCAAGCCGCCGCATCTCTATGAGCCGCTGCACCGCAAGATCTTCGAGGTTGCCTCGGAAATCATCCGCATGGGCAAGACCGCAAACCCCGTCACGATCAAGACCTTCCTGCCAGCCGACCAGCGCGTCGGCGATCTGACGGTCGCCCAGTATCTGGCGCGCCTCGCCTCTGAAGCCGTCACCATCATCAATGCGGAAGACTATGGCCGGGCGATCTACGACCTGGCGCTGCGCCGGGCGTTGATCACGATCGGCGAGGACGTCGTCAATATCGCATATGACGCGCCCCTCGACATGCCGCCGCAGTCGCAGATCGAAGACACCGAACGGCGCCTGTTCGAACTGGCGGAAAACGGTCGCTACGACGGCGGCTTCCAGTCGTTCAACGATGCTGTCGCCCTGGCCGTCGACATGGCAGGGGCAGCGTTCGAGCGAGACGGCAATCTTTCGGGCATCTCGACAGGCATCATGTCGCTCGACAGCAAGATGGGCGGACTGCAGCGCTCCGACTTGATCGTGCTCGCCGGACGTCCGGGTATGGGCAAGACATCACTTGCAACCAACATCGCCTGGAATATCGCCGCATCCTACGATCCGGAAGTCATGCCGG
This sequence comes from Hyphomicrobiales bacterium, assembly GCA_900470155.1. Taxonomy (GTDB): domain Bacteria; phylum Pseudomonadota; class Alphaproteobacteria; order Rhizobiales; family Rhizobiaceae; genus Allorhizobium. The sequence continues at coordinate 129,614 of UBZT01000007.1, read as the reverse complement.
ACGGTTCGATGAAGGCCAAGAACGGCGGCGTCGTCGGCTTCTACTCGCTCGAAATGTCATCCGAACAGCTCGCAACCCGTATCATGTCCGAGCAGACGGAAGTCTCTTCGTCGAAGATCCGGCGCGGCGACATTACCGAGCATGACTTTGAAAAACTGGTCGGCTTCTCGCAGACCATGCAGAAGGTACCGCTGTTCATCGACCAGACCGGTGGTATTTCCATTGCCCAGCTGTCAGCCCGCGCACGCCGCCTCAAGCGCCAGCGCGGCCTCGACTGCCTGGTGGTGGACTATATCCAGCTGATGACCGGCTCCGGCAAGTCCGGGGAAAACCGCGTTCAGGAAATCACCCAGATAACCACCGGCCTGAAGGCGCTGGGCAAGGAGCTCAATGTTCCGATCATTGCGCTGTCGCAGCTGTCGCGTCAGGTCGAAAGCCGCGAAGACAAGCGTCCGCAGCTTTCCGACCTTCGCGAATCGGGTTCGATCGAGCAGGACGCCGACGTCGTGCTGTTCGTGTTCCGCGAGGAATACTACGTCAAGAACCTCGAACCGCGCGACATGGGCGATCCGAAATATCCCGAATGGGAACAGCTGATGGACAAGGTCAAGGGCACGGCCGACGTGATCATCGCCAAGCAGCGTCACGGACCGACCGGCACCGTCAAGCTCGCCTTCCAGGCGGAGTTCACCCGCTTTGCCGATCTCGCCGAGCCGAGCTTCACGCAATACGAGGAGGCGTGACGGTTTCAACCGGTACGCTTTGACAACGACAAAGCCTATACGCCGAGCCAGCGCAGGAGCGCGACGGTCAAGACACCCGCTGTTGCCGCAGGCAACAGCGGTAAGCGGAGTGCAGCCACGGCGGTGACGGCGCAGGCCACGGTTTCTGCCCATCCGGTTGCCAGCGCGGTGGGCGTCACCACAGCCATCAGGACAGCCGGAGGCACGACGCCGAGCGCCTTTAGCGCCTTGTCGCCAAGGTCGAGCCGCCTGACCAGCAGCGAGCCGGCCAGTCGCGTGAACACCGTGGCGACCATCATGGCGACGATGGCGGCCAATGTCGTCAGATCAAGGCTCATGCCGTCTGCTCCTTGTGGGCGAGCGGCACGAAGGCTGCGCCGAGACCGACCAGGGCGCCGGCTGCGATATACCAGGCACCGGGCACGAGGTGATAGACAGTGAGTGAGGCGGCCGCGCTGGCGATCAAGACAAGGCCTGTTTCGCGCCCCTTCCAGAAACCCATCAGCAAGACGATGAAGACGGCAGGAAAGGCGAAATCGAGGCCGAAGACAGTCGTGTCGCCGATCACCTCACCCAGCAGCGCACCGGCCAGGCTGGAGACGACCCAGCCGCAGTAGAAGGGCAAGGCAAGACCCACATAGAATGCCGGGCTCAAGACCGTGGTGCGCGCCCTTGCCTCGGCCACCGCCCAGATCTCGTCGGCCATCACCAGCAGTGACGGCAGTTTTTGCCACGCGTGAAAACGACCAAGGCTACGCTCCAGCGATGCCCCCATGAGGATGTGACGCAGGTTGACCAGCAGGGCCGCAAAGCCAAGGGCTGCCCAAGAGGCCGGATGCGTCCACAGGTCCATGGCGACGAATTGCGAGCCGCCGGCAAACACCAGCGCACTCATCAGTCCAACTTCGAGGGGCGAAAGCCCCTGCCCCACCGCCACGGTTCCGAAAACGAAACCGATGGGTACCGCGGCAAACAGCAGTGGCGCAATGGCGCGCAGGCCGCTGAGGAATTCGCGCCGGAACGATATTTCATGCATTGGAGACCTCCTGATGCCCGCGGTCCTAAAGATCCGGCGCATGGCGGTCTTGAACGAAAGTGACTATCGCCGATACTTGCCCGGCGTCAGGCCGGTGCGCGCCTTGAAATGGCGGGTGAAATGCGCCTGATCGGCAAAGCCGCAGGCCAAGGCGGTGTCGGCCGGCGTCTGCCCGCTGCGCAAGAGATGGCGGGCATGGCGGATGCGCAGGTCGGTCTGGTAGGCATGCGGCGTGATGAAATAGTGCTTGCGGAAGGCCCGGATCAGATGGGCACGGCTCAGTCCCGCCTCGCGCGCCAGACCCTCCAGCCCGATTTCCTGATCGAAATGTGCGAGAATATAGTCGCGGGCGCGGCGCACGCCGACAGGCTCGGAGAAATTCTGCGGAACGATGATCGCGCTGCCATGGCGGGAGAACATAGCCGACAGCACCGTGTACATGCTCTCTTCGCTCTCCAGTTCGCTTGATCCATCCTCCAGTCTGCTGTGTGCGCGATTGAATGCCTCGGCCAGGTGCGGATCGACCAGCAATTGCCTGGAAAAACTGGGCGTTCCGTGAAAGGCGCGTCCGGTCGCCTCCTCCAGAATCTCGGTGAACAGGGCAACGTCCGGATACACCATGCGGTAGCGATAACCTTCATCGGCGCCCGGCTGGCCATCATGCGTTTCGCCCGGATTGATCAGGTAGAGCGCTCCTGGCCCGGTATGCGCTCGCTCGCCTCGGATCATCGCAACCTGGCATCCGGCCTCGATCGCGCCAATGGAAAACGTGTCGTGCGAATGCGGCGAAAACTCATGCGTGATGAATGTGGCCGCCATGCATTCCATGTTGCGGAACCGCTGGTCGCGCCAGAACCGCGTCCGTTCGGTCTGAACGGTCGGCATGGCGTCGGTGGCCTGTCTCTGCGAAACATTGTGCATTGCGGAATTCTATCTCCAGCCGGCATTCCAGTCTTGAAGAAAAGTGCTAGGGTCCGAGCCAAGATCCATACAGCATTTTCCGGTCCTCGATGCCCCAATTTTCCGACCTCACCGACGTCTCCGACGCCTTCCTCAACGCGCCGCTGCGGCTGACCGTTGACCTGCAGGCGATTGCCGATAACTGGCGGGAGATGGCCAGACGTTCGGGCAAGGCACGAACCGGAGCCGTGCTGAAGGCCGATGCCTATGGACTGGGTATCGAGGATGTCGGCGAAACGCTGTATATGGCCGGCGCCCGCGACTTCTTCGTCGCCGTTCCCTCCGAAGGTGAAACGCTACGTATCTATGCGCCAGAGGCGCGGATCTTTGTGCTCTCCGGCATCTGGCCCGGCGTCGAACACTTCTTTTTCGACAACGACCTCGTCCCGGTGATCGCGTCTGAAGAACAGCTTGCATTCTGGATGGCGGCGGTGTCGGAACACGGCGACCATCCATGCGCGCTGCATGTCGATACCGGCTTCAACCGGCTTGGCCTGCCCTTGGCCGATGCACTGATCCTGGCAGACGATGTCTCGCGCCCGGCGAGCTTTTCGCCAGTGCTCGTGATGAGCCACCTTGCCTGCAGCGACGATCCGGCATCAGCGATGAACCGCCAACAGCTTGAGGCTTTCCGGCAGGTTAGCGAGGCTTTCGAAGGCATTGATTCAAGCCTTGCAGCTTCTGCCGGAACCTTTCTCGGCGCCGACTACCATTTCGACCTGACCCGTCCCGGCATCGCACTTTACGGCGGCGAGGCGGTCAACGGCGTGAGTAACCCAATGCAGCCGGTCGTCAAGGCAGAAGCGCGCATCCTGCAGGTCCGCGACGCCAAGGCTGGCGAGACCGTCAGCTATGGCGGCACCTTCACCCTGTCACGCGACAGCCGTCTCGCCATTGCCTCTGTCGGCTATGCCGACGGTTATCTGCGCAACCTCTCCGGCCATGGCGTTGCCCTGCGCAATACCGGCATCGCCGGCGCCTACGGCTTTATCGCGGGACACAAGGTTCCGGTCGTCGGGCGTGTCACCATGGACATGACCATCTTCGATATTACCGACGTGCCGAGCGCTGCCATTGCAGCCGGCGACTATATCGAGCTGTTCGGCTCCAACATCCGGCTCGACGACGTGGCGCGGGCCGCCGGTACGATCGGCTATGAAATGCTAACAGGGCTCGGTTTGCGCTACGAGCGGCACTATATCCCGACCGAGATTTAGCAGTAGCCCTGCAGGTTTTGTTCTGCTATTGTTCCGTTGCTCGGAATGCTTTTCAGGCGCCATGGAGAGGAAGCGTGCCCCCTATTCGATTGAACAAGAATGACGAGACATTCGTTGATGAACAGGTGAAGTCCGGCGTCTATGGTAGCGCGGAGGAAATGATCAGCGCTGGCCTCGGCAAACTTCGCGAACAGGACTCAGAGACACTGCGCCTGCTCATTCAGGAAGGAATCGACGATATCGAAGCCGGTCGCTTCCACATCTACGAGACAGCCGAACAGTTTCTCGCCGATATTCGCCCAACCGCAGATGACGACTGACAAGCGCAAGGTCCGATGGTCCTCAAAGGCGCTCAAGGATCTTCGGGAGATCTATCGCTATATAGCCAAGTACAATCCGGCAGCAGCCGAGCAATTCGCGATCAGCCTGCATAGTCAGATCAGCAAATTGGCATCGCTCGGCCTCACTGGAATCCAAGACGACACCCAATCCGACATTCGCGTTTTTGTGTTTCGTGAGCGCCGTTTCTACATCCGCGTCACCGACACCGCGATTTCCATTCTTCGGGTCGTACACGGCCGCCAGGATCAGGCGTCAATCGACTTCATAGACAACGAAAAAGACTGACGAAAACTGACTTCATGGCAAAAGTAAAAACCCAATTCATCTGCCAGAACTGCGGCACCGTTCACAGCCGCTGGGCAGGAAAATGCGAAGGTTGCGGCGAGTGGAACACCATCGTCGAGGAAGATCCGATGGGCGGGATCGGCGGCGGACCGGGCAAGACGCCGAAAAAGGGCCGCGCGGTGACGCTGACGGCGCTGTCCGGCGAAATCGAGGAAGCGCCGCGCATCCCGACCGGCATGGCGGAACTCGACCGGGCGACCGGCGGTGGCTTTGTCCGTGGCTCGGCTGTGCTGATCGGCGGCGATCCGGGCATCGGCAAGTCGACGCTTCTGATGCAGGCGGCCGCTGCTCTTTCCCGCAAGGGCCACCGGGTGATCTACGTTTCGGGCGAAGAAGCCGTGGCGCAGGTACGCCTGCGGGCCCAGCGCCTGGGGGCCGCCGATACCGATGTTCTCCTGGCTGCCGAGACCAATGTCGAGGATATCCTGGCGACGATCTCGGAAGGCAAGCGACCCGATCTGGTGATCATCGATTCGATCCAGACCCTGTGGAGCGACACGGCCGACAGCGCGCCGGGCACCGTCACCCAGGTCCGCACCGGCGTTCAGGCGATGATCCGCTTTGCCAAGCAGACAGGTGCCACAATGGTGCTTGTCGGCCACGTGACCAAGGAAGGCCAGATCGCCGGCCCGCGTGTCGTCGAGCACATGGTCGACGCCGTGCTCTATTTCGAGGGCGATCGCGGCCATCACTACCGCATCCTGCGCACGGTGAAGAACCGTTTCGGACCGACCGACGAAATCGGCGTCTTCGAAATGTCCGACAAGGGCCTGCGCGAGGTCGCCAATCCCTCCGAGCTTTTCCTCGGCGAGCGCAACGCAAAGGCCCCAGGCGCTGCGGTCTTTGCCGGCATGGAGGGCACGCGCCCGATCCTTGTCGAGGTGCAGGCGCTGGTGGCGGCAACCTCGCTCGGCACGCCGCGCCGCGCCGTGGTCGGCTGGGATTCCAGCCGTCTGGCGATGATCCTTGCCGTGCTCGAGGCGCATTGCGGCGTCAGGCTCGGACAACATGATGTCTATCTCAACGTCGCCGGTGGCTACAGGATCTCGGAGCCGGCCGCCGACATGGCCATTGCATCGGCGTTGGTTTCCTCGCTTGCCGGTCTTGCCCTTCCCGCCGATTGCGTCTATTTCGGCGAGGTCAGCCTGTCAGGCGCGGTGCGACCGGTTTCGCACACGGGCCAGCGGTTGAAAGAGGCGGAAAAGCTTGGTTTCTCCGCTGCGGTATTGCCGGCTGCCTCGGCCGAACTGCCAAAAGGTTCGACGGGCAAATGGAGGGAAGTGGACAGCCTTCCCGATCTTGTGGCGCAGATCGCCGGTTCCCGGCTGAAAGCGCGCAATGATCAGGAGGATGGTTGATCCGTTCCGACGCGTGATATTACGCGCTCAGGCGGTGTCGCGGTGACAATCATGCCGGTCTGGGCCGGCAGTCTTGGAGTTGGTATTTATGCCCATTACGATTTTTGACGGTATCGTCATCGGCGTCGTGCTGTTTTCAGCGGTGCTGGCGATGGTGCGCGGCTTTTCGCGCGAAGTGCTTTCCATCGCAAGCTGGGCCGGCTCGGTTGCTGCCGCCTATTATCTCTACCCGCTGCTGGTTCCCTATGTGAAGAATTACACCAGCGATGACCGTATCGCGATTGCGGGTTCGGCCGGCATCATCTTCCTGATCGCTCTGATTGTGATTTCGTTCATCACCTCGCGCATCGCCGACTTCATCATCGACAGCCGCATCGGCGCACTGGACCGGACCCTCGGCTTCCTGTTCGGCGCCGCCCGCGGCATTCTGCTTCTCGTCGTCGCCGTCGCGTTCTGGAACTGGCTGATCGACGTCAAGCAGCGCCCGGACTGGGTCAACAATTCCAAGTCGAAGCCCTTCCTCGATGCGTTGGTGCTGAAGCTGGAAGCCGTGCTGCCGACCGATATCGAACCGCAGATCCGCGCCCGTATCCTCGGACGCGAGGAGCCGGAAACGGCGCCTGACGGCGCCACGGCACCGGCCGATCAGGCTCCGGCGGAAACTGCTCCTGCCGACACCACACCTGCGGGCGAGGCACCGGCCGAGAATTGAAATTTGCGCGGCGACCGGTCGCGTCCTATATACCACCCAGACGCCGCCGGATCGGGACAGACCGGCGGCTTATCTGTTACAGGCGTTGCTTGCTATATCTGTCCCCGCGAACAAAGGCGACTTGCCATGAACCCATTCATCCCTACCGACGTCGTATACGGTGCCGAGGACGACAAGTTTCATGAAGAATGCGGGGTCTTCGGTATCCTGGGACATACGGATGCGTCGACGCTGACAGCGCTCGGTCTGCATGCGCTCCAGCATCGCGGCCAGGAAGCAGCCGGCATCGTCTCGTTCGACGGCCGACAATTCTATACCGAAAAGCACATGGGCCTTGTCGGTGATCACTACACCAACCCTGTAACCATCGCCAAACTGCCGGGTTCGATGTCCATCGGCCATACGCGCTATTCGACGACCGGTGGAGTTGCCATGCGCAATGTCCAGCCGCTGTTTGCCGAACTCGAAGAAGGCGGCATCGCCATTGCCCATAACGGCAATTTCACCAACGGCCTGACGCTGCGCCGCCAGATCATCGCCACCGGCGCCATCTGTCAGTCAACCTCCGATACCGAAGTCGTGCTGCATCTCATCGCCCGTTCGCGCCATGCCTCGACCGCCGACCGATTCATCGATGCCATCCGCCAGATGGAAGGCGGCTATGCGATGATCGCGCTGACCCGCACCAAGCTGATCGCGGCCCGCGACCCGATCGGCATCCGGCCGCTGGTCATGGGCGAGCTTGACGGCAAGCCGATCTTTGCCTCCGAGACCTGTGCGCTCGACATCATCGGCGCGAAATTCATCCGCGACGTCAAGAATGGCGAAGTGGTGATCTGCGAAATCCAGCCAGACGGTTCGATCGCCATCGAATCGCGCATGCCGGCCCGGCCGCAGCCGGAGCGCCTCTGCCTGTTCGAATATGTCTACTTCGCCCGGCCCGATTCGGTTGTCGGCGGCCGTAACGTCTACACGACCCGCAAGAATGCCGGCATGAACCTGGCGATTGAAGCGCCTCTCGAGGGCGATGTGGTCGTTCCGGTTCCAGACGGCGGCACGCCGGCGGCCCTGGGTTATGCGCAGCAGAGCGGCATTCCGTTCGAATACGGCATCATCCGCAACCATTATGTCGGCCGGACCTTCATCGAGCCGACCCAGCAGATCCGCGCCTTCGGCGTCAAGCTGAAGCATTCGGCCAACCGGGCCATCATCGAAGGCAAGCGTGTCATCCTCGTCGACGATTCCATCGTGCGCGGCACCACGTCGCTGAAGATCGTCCAGATGATCCGCGATGCCGGCGCCAAGGAAGTGCATGTGCGCGTCGCCAGTCCGATGATCTTCCATCCGGACTTCTACGGCATCGACACGCCCGACCGCGACAAGCTCTTGGCCAACCAGTATGCCGACGAAGCGGCAATGGCGAAATATATCGGCGCGGATTCGCTGGCATTCCTGTCGATCGACGGCCTGTACAAGGCTGTTGGCGGCGAGGCGCGCGATCCGGCCAATCCGAAATTCACCGATCACTATTTCACCGGCGACTACCCGACCCGCCTTCTGGACAAGGAAGGCGAGAAAATGGTGGGCCGCAAGGAATCCATGCTCGCCGCCAACGGCTGAGACCGCAGACAACAGGACTGACCATGACCATCGACCTTACGGGCCGGATTGCGCTCGTCACCGGCGCCTCGCGCGGCATAGGCTATTTCACCGCGATCGAGCTTGCCAAGGCCGGCGCCCATGTCATCGCCTGCGCCCGCACTGTCGGCGGGCTGGAAGAGCTGGATGACGCGATCAAGGCGGTCGGCGGCTCGGCAACGCTGGTGCCGTTCGACCTGTCCGACATGGCGGCCATCGACCAACTCGGCGGCCATATCTTCGATCGCTGGGGCAAGCTCGACATCGCCGTGCTCAATGCCGGCGTGCTGGGTGTAATTTCGCCGATCGGACATATCGAAGCCAAGGTCTTCGACAAGGTCATGACGATCAACGTGACCGCCACCTGGCGGCTGATCCGTTCGCTGGAGCCGCTGCTGATCAAGTCCGATCAGGGGCGTGTTCTGATCCTGTCTTCGGGTGCTGCCCACAAATGCCGGCCGTTCTGGAGCGCCTATTCTGCCTCCAAGGCCGCCGTCGAGGCCCTGGCCCGCACATGGGCTGGCGAGACACAGCGCCTGCCGCTGCGCATTCTCTCGGTGGATCCGGGCGCTACCCGCACCGCCATGCGCGCCCAGGCCATGCCAGGTGAAGATCCGAGCACCCTGCCCCATCCTTCAGAAGTCGCCGCCAAGCTTTTGCCGCTGGTTGGCCCGGAGCAGACGGAAACCGGCAAGCTCTATATCGTCCGCGAAGGCAAGATCGTCGATTATCGGATGCCGGAGTAAACACCGGGTTCGTGCTGGCAGGCGATGACCACCCGTCATCGCCGCCGTTTCCGCATCCGTGATGGAAGATCCCATGCGCCCCAGAGACATTGCCTCCTACACCTTCCTGGCATTCGCCTGGGGCCTTTCCTTCGTTCTGCTTTTGCATGTGGTGGCCGCCTTTGGCTGGATCGGCGCGGTGACATTTCGCTCGCTGATTGCCGGCGGATTGCTGCTGGCCGTGGCGCGGCTGACGCGGCGCAAACTGGTATTTCACGCTGGCTGGCTGCAGCTTGCGGTCGTTGGCGCCACGACGGTTGCCGGACAATTGATCGGGCTATCCTATGCCACGCCGCGGATCGGCACGGCGATGGCTGCGATCTTCGTCGCGGCAATTCCCTTGTTTTCGATGATCATTGCCCAGATCTGGGGACTTGAGCGCATCACGCCAGCGCGGGTCGCCGGTCTGGTGCTCGGCACGGTCGGCATCGTCATGCTGGTCGGCTTTCCAGCAGCTCCGGTTGATGCGACCTTTATCCTCGGCTGTGGCGCGATGCTGCTATCGACCTTTTCCGCCGCCTTCGGCAGCAATTATGCCAGCCTGCATCTGAAGGGTACCGGGGCATGGGAGGTGACCATCGGCTCATTCATCGCCGGCGGCATGCTCACGCTGCCGCTGCTTGCCTTCGTGCCGGTACCGGGTATCCCTGCCCCGATCGACTATGTCTATCTCGTGGCGCTCGCCGGCCTGATGAGCGCCTTGACTTATGTGCTCTATTTCGACCTCGTCAAAAGCATCGGCCCGACACCGGCGATCAGTGTTGAATTTGCCGTGACCGTCGTTGCCGTCCTGGTCGGCGCGCTGGTGCTCGACGAGCCGCTCAGCGTCCTTCAATTGATCGGTGGTGCGGTGATCATCGCGGGCTGCGCTCTGGTTCTCGGGCTTTTTCCGCTCAGGCGGGTTGCCAAGGCACAAGGCTGACACGCGTAGGAACGTGTTGATGCCCGGCCGGGCGACCTTCCAAGAAGGCCGTCCGGAATAGGCAAAACAACCAAGGCAACGGTCAACCACGCAACAAAAGACGGCTTCAGCACGCGCCTCCTGGGAATGCATGCCCCTTGACCTAATCGCGGCCCCGCGCCATAACACCGGCCATGAAAACGACCATCTGCATCTGCTGGATCATTATTCGCTAGCGCACTCGCTGGCCCGGCCGTTTTCGTCTCCTGAAAAGCCCAAGATGACAAACGACCCGGTCCAGCCGGATGGTTTTGTTATGGGAGACAGGAATGCCGACGGGCCTCAAGCTTTACAACACACTCGCGCGCGAGAAGGTCGATTTCGAGCCGATCGACCCCGACAATGTGCGCATGTATGTCTGCGGTCCGACGGTCTATGACTTTGCCCATATCGGCAATGCGCGGCCGGTCATCGTCTTCGACGTGCTCTACCGGCTGCTGCGCCATCTCTATGGCGACACGCATGTCAGCTATGCGCGCAATATCACCGACGTCGACGACAAGATCAACGCGCGGGCGCTGCGCGATTTCGGGCCACAGATTGCCGATGGCAGCATGTCGCTGAATGCCGCGATCCGCGCCGTCACCGGCAAGACGGAAAGCCAGTTCCATGCCGATGTTGCAGCGCTCGGCTGCCTCAAGCCGACGGTGGAGCCACGCGCGACCGACAATATCAGCCAGATGGTCGAGATCATCCAGCGACTGCTCGACCAGGGCCATGCCTATGTGGCGACCGGTTCGGAAGGACGCGAGGTTCTGTTTGCCACCGCCTCGATGGCCGATTACGGCCAGTTGTCGAAGCGCAAGCTCGAAGACCAGCAGGCCGGCGCGCGCGTCGCGGTCGAAGCGCACAAGACCAATCCCGGCGATTTCGTGCTGTGGAAACAGTCGGCCGATACCGAACCGGGTTGGCCGGGCAATTTCACCTTCGAAGGCGAGACGGTCACCATCCATGGTCGTCCGGGCTGGCATATCGAATGCTCGGCCATGGCCGACCGCTATTTGTGGGAAGAAATCAAGGACCGGCTGTCGCCCAAGGGCAAGGCACGGCCACACCAGTTCGACATCCATGGCGGCGGGCTCGACCTGATCTTCCCGCATCATGAAAACGAGATCGCCCAGTCCTGCTGCGCCTATGACACCGACGTCATGGCCAATGTCTGGATGCACAACGGCTTCGTCCAGGTCGAAGGCCGCAAGATGTCGAAGTCGGACGGCAATTTCGTCACCATCAACGAGCTTCTCGAGACGGAGACCTTCGGCGGCCGCAAGTGGCCGGGCGAAGTGCTGCGGCTGGCGATGCTGATGACGCACTACCGCGAGCCGATCGACTTTTCGGTCAAGCGGCTGGAGGAGGCGGAGCGGCTGCTGGCAAAGTGGCCGATTGTCGAGGCAAATGGTTCTGCACCGTGCGAGACGGTGCTGGAGGCGCTGCATGACGATCTGAACACGGTTGCCGCCGTTCAGGCGCTGCATGCGCTTGCCCATGATGCGAGCGCCGACCCGACTTTGCTGCCGCTTTTTGCCGCGAGTGCCACCCTGCTCGGCATCCTGCCGCAGAAAACCGAAATCAGCGCGGATCTCTTGGCGGCGGTCGATGCCCTCGTCGCAATGCGCCTTGAAATGCTGAAAACGAAGAACTTCACTGAAGCCGACAAGATCCGCGACGACTTAGCTGCCAAAGGCATCCAGCTCAAGGACGGCAAGGACAAGGAGACGGGAGAGCGGGTGACGACCTGGGAGGTCAAGCGCTGAATTGTGTAAAATCGCTTAATGGCATATGCTGAGGCATATGCCATCGTCGGGAGTGAATTCGGATGGGTATCGAAAGACAGGTTCGCGTTTTCAAGAACGGCCGCAACCGCGCCGTTCGTATTCCCGTGGAATTCGAGTTCCCGGGCGATGAAGTGATCATGCGCAAGGAAGGCGCCTGCATCATCCTCGAACCCGTGGTCAAAGCCAAGACAGGAAACCTCATCGAGTGGCTGCGCCAGCAGCCGCCAATCGATGAGGACTTCGATTTCGACATTCAGGAACCGCCGCCCCGAGATGTCGATCTATGACTCCCCTCTACATGCTTGATACGAACATCGTGTCAGATGCCATTCGCAATCCGTATGGGCGCGCGGCAGAGCGCATGGCCACGATGGACGACGAGATGATCGCAATCAGCGCAATCGTTGCCTCGGAACTGCGCTTCGGCGCCGCCAAGCGCGGCTCGGCACGGCTGACAGACCTGATTGAAGCGGTCGTCGGCCGGATTGCGGTTTTGCCCTACGAAGATGTAGCAAGTCATCATTTCGCGGAAATCCGGCTCAGCGTCGAACGTCAGGGAAAACCGGTTGGGACAACAGATCTCTTCATCGCTGCGCACGCCCGTTCGCTCGACTTGACACTGGTCACCGCCAATACGCGTGAGTTCGCCCGCATCCCGGGGCTGAAGGTCGAAAACTGGCTGGAGGATGCCGATGATGTCTGAAACCACCCATTCCGGCGGATGCCAGTGCGGCGCGGTGCGGTTTCGTGTGACGGGCGAGCTGACGGACAGTTCGATCTGTCATTGCCGGATGTGCCAGAAGGCGTTCGGGGCCTATTACGCGCCGCTGGTCTCGACACGCGGGGCGGAGCTCGAATGGACGCGCGGCGACCGTAAAACATTTCGCTCGTCGAATTTCGCCCTTCGTGGCTTCTGTGGCGATTGCGGTACGCCGTTGACCTATGAGGCGCCGGACGGGATCGCGATTGCCGCCGGCGCATTCGACGATCCGTCGCTTTTGCCGCCCGTGGTGCAGTTCGGCGTCGAGGGCAAGATCGGCTTTGTCGACCAATTGCATCTGCTGCCCGGACACACGACCGAGGAGGATGCCGAAGAGGCGCCCTTTGTGCTGGAGGTCGTGTCCTATCAGCATCCCGATCGCGACACCGAGCGCTGGCCGGAGGACAAGGCGTGACAAAAAAGAACCCAAACCCGAATATGCAAATGCCGAAATGGCTGCTCTACGGACTGATCGCCAAGGGCGTGATCGTCGCGGCCGTCATCGTCGGCGTGGTCATTTACGTGATGTTCCAGTGAGGAGAGCGGCATGAGCGAGATCTTTTCCGGCGGTTGCCAATGCGGCGCAGTGCGGTTCCAGGCCGAAAAACTCGGCCGGCCGTCGATCTGCCATTGCCGCATGTGCCAGAAGGCGTTTGGCAGTTTCTTTGGTGCCCTTGTCACCGCCGATCATGCGCATCTGACGTGGACACGGGGCCAGCCGATGCTGTTTCGCTCCTCGGCCAAGGTGAAGCGCGGTTTCTGCAGCAAATGCGGCACGCCGCTGACCTATCATCATGGCGAGGGTATCGAGATTGCCATCGGCGCCTTCGACAACCCGGCGAAATTCGAGCCGCAGGTGCAGGTCAATCATCATCACCGCCTGCCGTGGATCGATCACCTGTTCGAAAAGCCCCCCTATACCAGCCCGGAGATGGAGGCGCATTTCGCCTCGATCGAAAGCTTCCAGCATCCCGACCATGACACAACCGTCTGGCCGCCGGAGGATCAGGCATGACACGCCAAGTGCATTCCGGTGGCTGCCAGTGTGGCGCGATCCGCTACAAGGTGGCCGGCGAACTCGGTTATCCGCATATCTGTCACTGCCGCATGTGCCAGAAGGCGGGCGGCAATTTCTTCATGGCGCTGGCCGGCACGCGGGCCGAGAACCTGCTGATGATGCGCGGCGAACCGCGCTGGTTCCGCTCGTCGGACCCTTGCGGCCGCGGCTTTTGCGAGAATTGCGGCACGCCGCTGCTCTTTCGCACCGTCGGCTCGCCCTATATCAGCGTGACGATCGGCAGTCTCGACAAGCCGGAAGCGGCCGTGCCCGTCTCGCAGGACGGGGTGGAATCGCGTCTGTCGTATTTCGACAAACTTTTCAGCCTGCCGGAAAACCCGACAGACCGCTCCGATCTGGCGGATGGCAACGCCGTGATCCGCGCGAGCAACCACCAGCATCCCGATCATGACACGGTGGTCTGGCCAATGAAGAAGGACTGACCATGACGAATGAATTGCGAGGCTTCTATCCGGAGATCGAACCTTTCGAGACCGGTTTCCTCGATGTCGGCGATGGCCATACGATCTACTGGGAACGCGTCGGCACCAGAGGCGCCAAGCCTGCCGTCTTCCTGCATGGCGGCCCGGGCGGTGCCTCGAACCCGACCCAGCGACGGGTGTTCGATCCGGCACTGTATGACGTGATGCTGTTCGACCAGCGCGGCTGCGGCAAGTCGACCCCGCATGCCGGGCTTGAATCCAACACGACCTGGCATCTGATTGCCGATATCGAGCGCCTGCGGGCACTGATGGGTGTCGAGCAATGGCTGGTTTTCGGCGGTTCCTGGGGCTCGACGCTGGCGCTCGCCTATGCCGAGACCCATCCGGAGCGGGTTTCAGAACTGGTGCTGCGCGGCATCTATACACTGACCAAGGCAGAGCTTTCCTGGTACTACCAGTTCGGCGTCTCGGAGATGTTTCCCGACAAGTGGGAACGCTTCGTCGCCCCGATCCCGGAAAACGAACGCCATGACATGATGGGCGCCTATCGCACGTACCTGACCGGGGACGACCGCCAGAAGCAGCTCGAATGCGCCATCGCCTGGAGCACCTGGGAAGGCGAGACCATAACGCTTCTGCCGAACCCGGACTATGCCGCCCATTTCGGCGAAGATGACTTCGCCATCGCATTCGCCCGGATCGAAAACCATTTCTTCGTGCATGCCGGCTGGCTGGAGGAAGGGCAGTTGCTGCGTGATGCCGACAAGCTGAAGGACATTCCGGGCGTCATCATCCATGGCCGCTACGACATGCCCTGCCCGGCGAAATATGCCTGGGCGCTCGCCAAGGCCTGGCCGAAGGCGGATTTTCACCTGATCGAGGGTGCTGGGCATGCCATGCTTGAGCCCGGCATTCTCGACCAGTTGATCCGCGCGACGGATAGGTTTGCGGGGAAGATTGCGTAAGTAAGAAGAAATTGCCCCTCACCCTGGCCCTCTCCCCGCAAGCGGGAAGAGGGAACGGAAATGGCAGCGGCAACAGCCTTCTCCCCGCCTGCGGGTAGAAGGTGGCGGCAGCCGGATGAGGGGCCATGCGACACAAGAATTGCCTCGGGAGGCACACGAATGACACGCGAAAAGATCTATCTGTTCGACACTACGCTGCGGGACGGCCAGCAGACGCCGGGCATCGACTTTTCCGTCGAGGACAAGATCTCGATCGCGGCCATGCTGGATGAGTTCGGTATCGACTATGTCGAAGGCGGTTATCCGGGGGCAAATCCGACGGATACTGCGTTCTTTGCCAAGAAGCGCACCAGCCGCGCCGGCTTCGTCGCCTTCGGCATGACCAAGCGCGCCGGCATTTCCGCCTCCAACGATCCGGGCCTCACCCAGTTGATCCAGGCGAAGAGCGACGCGGTCTGTCTGGTCGCCAAGAGCTGGGATTATCACGTCAAGGTGGCGCTCGGCTGCACCAACGCGGAGAACCTCGAGAGCATTGCCGACAGCGTCAGGGCCGTGGTCGCGGCAGGCAAGCTTGCCATGGTCGATTGCGAGCATTTCTTCGATGGCTACAAGGCCAATCCGAGCTATGCGCTGGCCTGTGCCAAGGAAGCCTATGCCGCCGGTGCCCGCTGGGTGGTGCTCTGCGACACCAATGGCGGCACCCAGCCGCCGGAGATCCGCGAGATCATAGCGGCCGTGATTGCCGCCGGCATTCCCGGCAGCGCGCTCGGCATCCATGCCCATAACGATACCGGACAGGCCGTGGCCAATTCGCTGGCCGCCGTGGAAGCCGGCGTGCGGCAGATCCAGGGAACGCTGAACGGGATTGGCGAGCGCTGCGGCAATGCCGATCTCGTGACGATCATCCCGACACTCTGTCTGAAGGAAGCCTACACGTCGCGCTTCGAGACCGCGATCGACCGGGACAAGCTCGTCGGCCTCACCCGCCTGTCGCGGGCCTTCGACGAACTCCTGAACCGCTCGCCGAACCACCAGAGCCCTTACGTCGGCGGCTCTGCCTTTGCCACCAAGGCCGGCATTCATGCCTCGGCGCTCCTCAAGGATCCGAAGACCTACGAACATGTCGAGCCGGAAAGCGTCGGCAATTTCCGCAAGGTCATGGTGTCGGACCAGGGCGGCAAGGCGAATTTCCTCAACGAGTTGAAGCGCCGCGGCATCACGGTGGCGAAGGACGATCCGAAGCTCGACACGCTGATCTCCGTCGTCAAGGAGCGCGAGGCCTCGGGCTATGCCTATGAGGGCGCTGATGCTAGCTTCGAGCTCCTGGCGCTGAAGACGCTCGGCACCGTTCCGGATTTCTTCGCCGTCGACAGTTTCCGCGTCATGGTCGAGCGCCGCTTCGACAGCCATGGCCGGCTGAAGACGGTCTCGGAAGCCGTTGTGCGGGTGCTGGTCGATGGCGAAACGGTGATGTCGGTGGCCGAAGGCGACGGACCGGTCAACGCGCTCGACATCGCGCTGCGCAAGGATCTTGGCAAGTACCAGCACGAGATCGGTGATCTGGAACTGGCGGACTACAAGGTGCGCATCCTCAACGGCGGCACCGAGGCGATCACCCGTGTGCTGATCGAATCCACCGATGCGAGCGGCGCCCGCTGGTGGACGGTCGGTGTCTCGGAGAACATCATCGACGCCTCGTTCCAGGCGCTGATGGACAGTATCATCTACAAGCTGATGAAGAACCGGCAAATGGCAGGGCAGATCGCCGCCGAGTAACGGCGGCGATCCAGCTGTCGTCTCACACGGCCGGTGGGTTCAGGCGCGCGAAGCCCTCCTGGCGGTGATAAGGGAAATGTGGATAGGCGGCGTCCGTGACACTTGCCGCATCCAGCCGTGCGACCTGCTCGGTCGTCAGGCTCCAGCCGACCGCGCCGAGGTTCTGGCGTAGCTGTTCCTCGTTGCGGGCACCGATGATCACGGACGACACCGTCGGGCGCTGGAGCAACCAGTTGAGCGCGACCTGCGGAACGAGCTTGCCGACTTCACCGGCAATCTCATCCAGCGCATCGACAATCCGGTAAAGCCGTTCATCGTCGACCGGCGGACCGAAGGCAGCGGTCTCGTGCAGGCGGCTCTTCTCCGGCAGCGGCGTGCCTCGGCGGATCTTGCCGGTCAGGCGGCCCCAGCCGAGCGGGCTCCAGACCATGGCGCCGACGCCCTGGTCCTGCCCGAGCGGCATCAGATCCCATTCGTAGTCGCGGCCGACCAGAGAATAGTAGACCTGGTGGGCAACGTAGCGCGGCCAGCCATGACGATCAGCGGCGGCGAGCGACTTCATGATCTGCCAGCCGGCAAAATTGGAGGCGCCGACATAGCGAACCTTGCCCGCTGTCACCAGCCGATCGAGCGCGGCCAGCACCTCTTCGACCGGGACCGACGCGTCGAAGGCGTGCAGCTGGAGCAGGTCGATGTAATCGGTGCCCATGCGCTTCAAGGCGGCATCGACGCCGGTTGCGATGCGGCTGGCGGAGGTGCCGTATTCGGCCGGCCCATCGCCCATGGGAAGGCCGAGCTTGGTGGAGATCAGCACATCATTGCGCCGTCCCTTGATCGCATCGCCCAGCACCGTTTCGGAAGCGCCGGCCGAATAGACGTCAGCCGTGTCGAAGAGGTTCACCCCGGCTTCGAGGCAGATATCGACCAGCCGGCGGGCTTCTGCGGCATCGGACGTACCCCAGTTGCCGAACAGCGGACCGGAGCCGCCGAATGTACCGGCACCAAAGCTCAAGACCGGAACCCAGAGGCCCGAAGCCCCCAATTGACGATATTCCATGGGATTATCCTTTCTGTATACGGATGACATGATTGCGGCCTGATCAGGCTGCGGCGTGCTGCCCACGCGGGCTCGGCCGGTCGAGACGGGTTGCGATAATCGACAGGACGAGGGCAGCCAGCGGGAAAGCGGCGGCCACCAGCGGCAGCGCTGCCAGACCGGGGCCCTGTTCAATCGCCAGTCCACCAACCCAGGCGCCGATGGCATTGCCGAGGTTGAAGGCGGCAATGTTGAAGCTCGACGCCAATGCCTGGCCTGCGCCTTCCGCCTTTTGCAGGACGCGCATCTGCAAGGGTGCGACCGTTGCAAAACCTGCCGCGCCGACAAGGCCGACAAAGGCGATGGTCAGGGTCTTGTTGTCGAGAGCCACAGTCATGGCGGCGAGCGACAAAGTCAGGACTGCCAGGGTCACCAGGACGGAACGGTCGAGATTGCGGTCGGCCAACTTGCCGCCGAGGAGATTGCCGACGATCAGGCCACCGCCGAAGACCAGCAGGATCGGCGAGACGGCGGCCGCCGAAAAGCCGGTGATCTCGGTGAGGACCGGGGCAATGTAGGTGAAGACGGTGAAGACGCCGGCATAACCGAGCACGGTGATCGCGAGACCTGCGAGAACCTGCGGGCGGGCCATGGTGGCGAGGTCGGCGCGCCAATCCTGGGCTTCGGGCTTCTGCTCATCGCGGGGCAGGAAGATCGCGAGCACGGCGAGCGCCACGATGCCGACGATGGCAACGGCCCAGAAAGTTGTGCGCCAGCCATATTCCTGGCCGAGCCAGGTACCGAAGGGCACGCCGGCGATATTGGCGACCGTCAGGCCAGTGAACATCACGGCAATGGCGGATGCCCGACGTTCCGGGGCTACCAGCCCGGTTGCGACGACCGAACCAACACCGAAGAAGGTGCCGTGGGCAAGCGCTGCAACAAGTCTTGCAGCCATCAGCGTCTCATAGCTGGGCGCCAGTGCACAGGCGATATTGCCAATGGTGAAGATGACCATCAGTGCGATCAGCACCGTCTTGCGCGGCCAGCGGCTCGACAGAGCGGTCAGGATAGGTGCGCCAAAGACGACGCCGAGCGCATAGCCGGAAATCAGCAGACCGGCGGCCGCTATGGAAACGCCGAGATCGGCGCCGACATCGATCAGCAGGCCCATGATGACAAATTCGGTGACGCCGATGCCGAAGGCGCCGACTGTCAGGGCATAAAGAGCAAGAGGCATGGAAGTGCGTCCTTGTTGGAATGGGATGCACTCCAGATAGACATCGAAGGCTCGGTGAAATAGTCTGCGGCAAAGAACAACATTCATGAATTGAATTCACATTATGGCGCGGCAGGACATCAACAGATCCGGCGAAATGGAAGTCTTCGTCCAGGTGGTGGAACAAGGCGGCTTTTCTGCCGCCGCCCGCTTTTTCCGCATGACGCCATCGGCGGTCAGCAAGCTCGTCGCCCGGCTGGAAACGCGGCTCGGCACACGGCTGGTCAGCCGCTCGACCCGCAAACTGCTGCTGACGCCGGAAGGACGCAGTTTCTACGAGCACTCGGTGCGCATTCTGGCCGATATCGAGGAGGCCGAGCGCAGTGCCGCCAATCTCGACGATCCGCGTGGCCTGATCCGGATCAACACCAGTGCATCCTATGGCACGCATGTGCTGGCACCGATACTCGCGCAATTCCTGGAGCAATATCCCGGCATTTCGGTCGAAGTGATCCAGACCGATCTCGTCGTCGACCTGCTGGCAGAGCGGGCCGACATCGCCATCCGCGCCGGCGACATGCGCAATTCCAGCCTGGTCGCGCGCAAACTCGGCGAGACACCTTTGGTCATCGTCGCTTCGCCCACCTATCTGGCACGCCATGGTGTGCCGGAAACCGCATCCGATCTGGAGCGTCACAGCCGGTTGGGGTTCGGTTATGTGCGGGTGCACCGCGAATGGTCCGCACCGCAAGGCGACGTGATCGTCGAGGTGCCCGTGACCGGCCGTCTCAGTGCCAGCGACGGTGAAGCGCTCCGGCATTTCGCCATCGGCGGCGCCGGCCTTGTGCGGCTTGCCCGCTTTACCGTGGCAGAGGACCTGAAGGCCGGCCGGCTGGTAACCGTGCTCGATGATCCGCGCACCCGGCGCAGCGAACCCTTTCATGCCGTCTATGTCGGCCAGGGCGGGCATCTGCCGGCGCGAATCCGGGTGATGCTCGATTTTCTCGCCCAGTATGGGCGGATATCGTAGAACGCCCGGAGACCACCAACGCGATCGTATCTCGCTGAAACAATCATCAACGGAATGAATTTGTCCATCACAGCCCGTTTGACTAAGGCGATGGCTTTGAGGGAGAAAACACCATGGCAACCGAAAATGCCGCGCCGGTGGCAAAAAATGAAGACTCGGCCAGCGGGTTCGCTTTCGCCCTCTCCGCCTATTTCCTCTGGGGCTTCCTGCCACTCTACATGAAGGCTGTCGGGCATATTTCGCCGACAGAGGTGATCGCCCATCGTATTCTCTGGTCGGTTCCCGTTGCGGGCCTGATCCTTCTCGCGCTCCGACGCATGGACGACCTGAAGCTCGCCTTCCGCAGCCCGCGCATGCTGGGCATGGCCGCCGTCACGGCCTTCCTGATCAGCATCAACTGGGGCATCTATGTCTGGGCAATCGGTGCCGGCCATGCGCTGGATACGGCGCTCGGCTATTTCATCAATCCGCTGTTTTCCGTCTTTCTCGGCGCCGTGCTGCTGAAGGAAAAGCTGAAACCCGCCCAGATCGCCGCGCTGGCGCTGGTGGTTGTCGCTGTCGTCATCCTGACGGTCGATGCCGGCCGCCTGCCGATCGTCGCCCTCTGCCTGACCTTCTCCTGGGGGCTCTACGCCTTTTTCCGCAAGACGCTTCCGATCGGCCCGAACCAAGGTTTCCTGCTCGAAGTGCTGCTGCTGGCTCCGTTTGCGCTGTGCTACGTCATCTATCTGGCGATGACCGGACAAGCGCATTTCGGTACCAACACAAGCGACACCGTGCTTCTGGCGGCGAGCGGTCTGGTCACCGCGATCCCGCTGATCCTCTATGCCAATGGCGCAAAGCTTCTGAAGCTGTCGACCATCGGCATCATGCAATACATCGCACCGACGATGATCTTCCTGATTGCGGTGTTCATCTTCAAGGAGCCCTTCGGCACGGCGAAGATGATCGCCTTCCCGCTGATTTGGGCGGCACTGTTCATCTATTCGTGGTCGATGCTGCGCGACTACCGCGCGCGCTAAAGACTATAGCGGAGACGAGCGATGCAGATCAGCGACATAACGTTCGGCACGACCGACTGGGCGTCGGTCGAAAAGACCGAGCACAGGGGCGAGACCGGGTCTGCGACATGGCAGACGCGCCGGTTCGGCGACATCCGGGTGCGCATGGTCGAATATACGCCGGGTTACCTGGCCTACCACTGGTGCGTGAAAGGTCATATCCTTCTGTGCCTCGAGGGTGAGCTGACAACCGAGCTTGAAGACGGGCGCGTCTTCGTTCTCAAACCCGGCATGACCTATCAGGTTGCCGACAAGGCCGAGCCGCATCGCTCATCGACTGCGATCGGCGCCAAGCTTTACATCGTCGACTGATAGAGACCGGCCCAAACCTCAAAGCTTGGAGATAATCGCCGCTTCACCTTCCGGATTGTCCGCCATCTCCCAGCGATCGATGATTGCCGGGACGATATCATCAACCTGATCGATGACCAGCGGGCGGACCCGGTGTGCCGTGTGGATGAAACCGGCCGCCGACATGTGGTCGATCAGTTCCAGCATCGGCTTCCAGAAATCGTTGATATTGGCAAAGACCATCGGCTTGGCGTGCCGGCCGAGCTGGCCCCAGGTCATGATCTCGACGATCTCTTCCAATGTGCCGATACCGCCGGGTAGCGTAACAAATGCATCCGAGCGTTCGAACATCGCGTGCTTGCGCTCGTGCATGTCCTGCGTGATAATCAGTTCGCTGAGCTGGCCGAGGGAATGGCGCGTAGCCTCCATGTCGACCAGGAATTCGGGAATGATGCCTGTGACCTGGCCGCCGGCAGACAGAACGCCTGCGGCGACGGCCCCCATGATGCCCTTGGTACCGCCACCATAGATCAGGCGAATGTTGTTTTCGGCAAGCGATCGGCCCAACTGGCGGCCGGCTTCCATAAAGGCAGGATCGCGTCCGGGCTGAGAGCCACAGTAAACGCAAACGGATCGAATCGTGGAGTTATGCTCTGTCATACCCACAAAAGACTATTTGCCGTCGGTCAGGTCAACAAATTTGGCTAAAAAGCCTTGTGCATTCGGCCAGAATCACGCGGCCCCGCTTGTCGTAGCCATCGGATAACGCTAGCAATTCCAATGGATATGGCGGATGTACCGCTAGGAGACTGTTGAGATGAAGAACCGCGCCCTTTGGCTGGTCCTGTTCGTGCTTGCCATTGCAACCATGTTGATGGTGTTTGTCGTGATGCCGCGCCTCAATCCGACGGACGCATCGGCGCCGACGGTGACGGCTGCCGCCGATGAGGCAAAGGCAATCGCCGACAAGGCCACTGCAGCAGCAGAGTCCGCCGCTGGTGACATCGCCACCGTGGCCAGCGAAAAGATGGATCGCCTCAAGGCCGAAGCCGTCAAGGCCGTGGACAGCATTTCCGCTCTGTTTGCCGATGGCCGCACGCCCGGTGTCGAAGCCTATAGCGCGGCGAAGACACTGGCCCAGGGTGCCATCGCCGCCTTGGCCGCCATTGAAATTCCCGAAGGCCTGGACGAAAAAATCGGCGGCGCCCTGAAGTCGGCACAGGCCGATGCGGCCAAGGCGCTGGCGATCATCCAGCAATTGCCGGCCGATCCCGCCAAGGCGGCCAGCATGATCGGCTCGATCAAGGATGCCCTGCTCGGCAAACCGGTCGAGACTGCAGCAGCAACCGATGCAGAGGCTTCTGTACCGCGCTTCGATGTGCTTCGTGTCGAACCGGACGGCTCGACCGTCATCGCCGGCAATGCGACGCCGGGCGCCAAGGTCGAGATCGTCAACGGCAACACAGTGATTTCATCGCTGACTGTCGATGGCACCGGCGATTTTGCCGCCGTGCTCGACAATCCGCTCGCGGCGGGCGACCATTCTCTGCAGCTGCGTGCGACCGACCCCGACGGCCGGGTCGTGACTTCGGACGAAGTCGCAACCATTTCGGTGCCGGCAGGCGGCAAGGGCGAATTGCTGGCCATGGTTTCCAAGCCTGGCGAAGCCAGCCGCATGATCACCCTTCCCGGCCAGCCCGCGGCATCGGGCACGACCGCGACCCAGGGAAGGCTCCCGGCAGCGACTGCATCCATCGATGCCACAACTGCGCCGGCAACATCCACGACTGTCTCCGCGAGCAATCCAGCCGTTGCGACCACCGACGTCGCTTCGGTCGATCCGAAAGCGGCAGCCGTGTCCGTCAACGGTGTGGCCGAAGTGCAGGTCAGTGCCGTCGAAATCGAAGGCGACAAGATTTTTGTTGCCGGCAAGGCACCTGCAGGCTCGACCGTACGAGGCTTTGCCGACAAGACCGTCATCGGTGAAATCACTACGGATGCCAGCGGCAATTTCATTATCGAGGGCGAAGTGAAGCTTTCGGTCGGCAGCCACATCATCCAGGTCGAACTGCTTGATGCCGCTGGCAAAGTCATCGTGCGCGCCTCCGTGCCGTTCGAGCGTCCGGAAGGCGAGCAGGTTTCCGTCGTGGCGCAGACACCCGGCACCAACGATGCAACCGCGCAAGCCGGTCCCGATCTGGCCGAGTTCGAACGGCTGCGCATGGCCCTGACCAAGGGTCTGACCATTCTCGAAGGCCTGTATGCCGACGGCAAGAAGCCCGTGCTGGAACAGGTTGCCGCGGCCCGCTCCGCCACCGAATTCGGCCTGCAGTCGATCATCGACTTCCGCCCGACGGCGGCGGCTCCGGCTGAACTTGTCGAGCAGGTGGCCAAGAGCGCAACCACGGCACGCGAAGCGCTTTCGACCCTGCGCGCCATCAAGCCCGGTGACATCGACGGACTGGGTGCAGCGCTGCCGAAGATCGTCGGCCTGATCCGTAACTTGCTGTCCGTGCCGCTGCCTGCACCTGTCGTCGCCTTGGGCACCCAGAGTACCGTGGCTGCAACGCAGACCGACAGCGGCGCAAGCGTTTCAGGCGAACCGAAGGTGATCGAACAGGCGCCATTGTCCGAGAGCAAGTCGAGTGTGATCATCCGCCGTGGTGATACGCTGTGGCAGATCTCCCGTCGTCTCTATGGCCAGGGCGTGCGCTATACGACCATTTACCTCGCCAATGCCGAGCAGATCAGCAATCCGGATCGTATCGAACCCGGCCAGATCTTCAATGTGCCGACCGAAGCATTGCCGAATGCCGAGGAAATCCACCGCAAGCGGCTGAGTGGCGAAGCGGTGAACTGATCGTTCTACGCTGTGGCCCCTGCCGATCATTGCAATCGGTAGCTATAGAACTTATGTGATGCCAAGCGGCGGCCCCAACGGGTCGCCGCTTTTTATCTGCATGCGATCATGGCGGGGGCTCGTCCAATGGCAACCAAGAAGAAGACCGTTTCGGCGGATTCCAGCAATCCGATGGATACGCTGGTCAACCTCTGGCCCTATATGTGGCCTTCCGACCGGCTGGACCTGAAAATGCGCGTCGTCTGGGCGACGGTGTTTCTGGTGATCTCGAAATTCGTGCTGATCCTGGTTCCCTATTTCTTCAAATGGGCGACCGATGCACTGAATGGCAAGCTCGACATGGTCGGCCTGCTGCCGACCTTCCTCTTGGGCGCTGTCGTGCTGGTTGTCCTCTACAATCTGACCCGCATTGCCCAGGTCGGCCTCAACCAGTTGCGTGACGCGCTGTTTGCCAGCGTCGGCCAGTATGCCGTGCGCCAGCTCGCCTTCCGCACTTTCGTGCACATGCACCAATTGTCGCTGCGCTTCCATCTGGAGCGCAAGACTGGTGGCCTGTCGCGGATCATCGAACGCGGCACCAAGGGCATTGAAACGATTGTCCGCTTCACCATCCTCAATTCCATTCCGACCCTGATCGAATTCCTGCTGACGGCGGCGATCTTCTGGTGGAGCTATGGCTTCTCCTATCTCGCCATCACCGCCTTCACCGTCTGGGCCTATATCTGGTTCACCATCCGCGCCAGCGACTGGCGCATCGGCATTCGCCGGGCGATGAACGACAGCGATACGGACGCCAATACCAAGGCGATCGATTCGCTGCTCAACTTCGAGACGGTCAAATATTTCGGCAATGAAGAGATGGAAGCCAGGCGTTTCGACCAGTCGATGGAGCGCTATGAAAAGTCGGCGACCCAGGTCTGGACCTCGCTCGGCTGGCTGAACTTCGGCCAAGGCGTGATCTTCGGCGTCGGCACGGCTGTCATCATGGTGATGTCGGCGCTGGCCGTGCAGAGCGGCCAGCAGACGATCGGCGACTTCGTCTTCGTCAATGCGCTTTTGATGCAGCTGGCCATGCCACTCAACTTTATCGGCTTCGTCTATCGCGAAATCCGCCAGGGTCTGACCGATATCGAACAGATGTTCGATCTGCTCGAGGTCGAGGCGGAAGTGGTCGACAAACCGGGTGCGACGACGCTATCCATCGACAAGGGCGCGATCGCCTTCAAGGATGTGCATTTCCACTACGACCCCGAGCGGCCGATCCTCAAGGGCATTTCCTTCGAGGTTCCGGCCGGCAAGACCGTCGCCGTGGTCGGCCCGTCGGGTGCGGGGAAATCGACGATCTCGCGCCTGCTCTACCGCTTCTATGACGTGCAGCAGGGTTCGATCACCATCGACGGCCAGGATGTGCGCGACGTGACGCAGAAGTCGCTGCGCAGCGCCATCGGCATGGTGCCGCAGGATACCGTGCTCTTCAACGACACCATTGCCTACAATGTCCGTTACGGCCGCCCCGGCGCAAGTGACGCGGACATCGAGCAGGCAACGGAAATTGCCCAGATCGGCCACTTCATCAAGGAATTGCCGGACGGCTATGGCACGATGGTCGGCGAACGTGGGCTGAAGCTTTCGGGCGGCGAAAAGCAGCGCGTCGCGATTGCCCGCACCGTGCTCAAGGCCCCGCCGATCCTGATCCTTGACGAGGCGACATCGGCGCTCGACACCACCACCGAACATGAAATCCAGTCGGCGCTCGACATCGTGTCGAAAAACCGTACGACCCTGGTCATTGCACACCGGCTGTCGACGGTGGTCGGCGCGGACGAAATCATCGTGCTCAAGGGCGGCGAGATTGCCGAGCGCGGCAGCCACAACGATCTTCTGTCGCAGAATGGGCTCTATGCCTCGATGTGGAACCGCCAGCGGGAGGCGACCCAGGCGGAAGAACATCTGCGGCAGGTCCGCGAAAGCGATGAGCTTGGCGTGGTCGTCCGCCGGCCGCCAGCTATCTGACGGGAGCCAGCCTCCCCGCCTGACACCGCTCCTATTTGGCGCGGCTCAGGCGGTTTCGGCCGTTGCGCTTGGCGTGGTAAAGCGCTGCATCGGCGCGGCGCAGGGCGCGGTCGATGTTTTCGGCAGCCGGATCAAAGACCGCCATGCCGACACTGATCGTACCCGCCAGCCCGCCGGCCGCGGTCCTGATCTGGCAATAGTGGCTGATTTCGGTGCGCATCGCCTGCAGGATTTCCTCTGCCCTGGCGGCAGCGGTGCCAAAAAAGAAGACGAAGAATTCCTCGCCACCGGCACGCGCCACGATCATGCCTTCAGTCTCGTGCGAGCGCAGGATATCAACAATCGAACACAGCGTGATATCCCCTTCAGCGTGGCCGAACTCATCATTGATCGATTTGAAATGGTCGACATCAATGGCCGCAACACAGAGCGTCTCGCCGTGCGCGATCGCATCGGCAATTGCGTCGTTAGCGATTTCAAAGAACTTTCGGCGATTGTAGGCATCCGTCAGCGGATCACGCTCGGCGGCGTTCATCAGCCTTGCCTCAAGACGTTTGCGCTCGGTGATGTCAATCATGACGCCGGCAATGCCGCATGGCTTGCCGTTCTCGTCCGTGACCAGCGCCTTGTGCAACATGACGTAGCGCTCATCGTCGTCATGCAGGCAGACATCGGTTTCGTAACACATCACGCCACCGATCTGGAGAAGATGTGCGTCGGACGTCTCGTGTTTTTCGGCCGTCTCAGACGGAGCGAGTTCGTGGAGCCGGTGGCCTATGACGTCTTCGCGCGGGCGACTCAGCAGGCTTGCAAAGGCCGTATTGCAGGCCAGATAGTGCCCATCAAGATCCTTCAGATAAATCGGGGTCGGCAGATGATCGAGGGCGGCCTGCAACACGTCCAGTCGCTCTCTCAGATCCCGACGCACCGCCTCGACGCCATGCAATCGCTGGAAATGCCGCTTGGCGCGTGCAAGGCAGGCAAACATCGCCTGGCGCCCGTCCAGCACATGCACGTCATCGGCCCCCTCGTCATAAAGCTGCTGCTGTCGCGCGAGGTCCAGAGACTGGCGGGAAACCGCAATGATATAGACGCTTTCGCCATGAACCGCGCGGATATGGCCGGGCCCATTGGGCGTGCTGGACGGCGATACCGGCAGGAACACGATCGCATGGGGCCCCAACATACCGAGATCACCGACAACGGTCAGCGCGAGATCGCACTCAGCAGGAACAGGTTCGCCGTTGGCAGCATACCAGCACAAACCGGTGACGGTTCCGGGGCTCGCCTGAAAAAACTCCGGTTTTCTGGCTAAATTCAACAAAATCATCCATGCCATTCGGCGCACATGGCCGCAGCCGTGCACGCAATTGATATATCTACCACCTCTTTTTTAGGGAGCAATTATTGATAGTTTATCGCTATAGATCATAAACACACTGATTTATTTTGGGCCGGTTGCCGATGTCGCACCCTGGCTTTTGCGCGCCAGTTTGGCCCGTCAGCATTGCCCGCGGCGTACTTTCGCGGTACTCAGCGGGCGAACTTTTCTCAAAAGACTGAGGATTCCATGGATTTGCTCGAAACCATCCGCAAGACGATCGTGCCGGTTCACAAGGAGGGTTATCCCTTCATTGCGGCCTTTTTCGTCGGCTCGCTGGTCCTTGGCTGGTTGTGGGACCCGCTGTTCTGGGTCGGCTTGATCCTGACGCTGTGGTGCGCCTACTTCTTCCGCGATCCTGAGCGCATGACACCACAGGATGACGATCTTGTGATCAGCCCGGCCGACGGTCGCGTCTCATCGGTGCAGATGTCGGTGCCGCCGGAAGAGCTCCAGCTCGGATCCGAGCCGATGTTGCGCATCACCATTTTCATGAATGTATTTAACTGCCATGTGAACCGCGCTCCGATGCGCGGCCGGGTGAGCAATATCGCCTATAAAGAGGGTAGCTTCCTCAATGCGGAACTGGACAAGGCCAGCGTCGAGAACGAGCGCAATGGCTTGGTGATCGACACGGCGCATGGCACTATAGGCGTTGTGCAGATTGCAGGTCTTGTTGCCCGTCGCATCGTCTGCTGGGCCAATCCTAACGACACCCTGAACGCCGGCGAGCGCTTCGGTCTCATTCGTTTCGGCTCGCGCCTCGACGTGTTCCTGCCCGCAGGTGCCGAACCGCGGGTCTCGCTTGGCCAGACAGCCATTGCCGGCGAAACGGTCATTGCCGAATTCGGCTCGGCCAAGGGTCCGGTCGTCAGCCGCCGCAGCTAAGGGACGAGCCGATGGAAACGCCAGACCAGACGCCAGACAAGACACCCGACCATGCAGTCGCCAACACGACTTCAGGATCGACCGGCCAGCAGGACAACAGTGCCCGAGGCCCAAGGCTGCGGGAAATCCCCTTGCGCCTCGTTGTGCCAAACCTGATCACGGTCTTGGCCATCTGCGCCGGATTGACCGGCATCCGTCTTGCGTTTGAAAATCGGTATGAACTGGCCGTCGCCATGGTTCTGGCGGCCGCATTTCTCGATGGTATCGACGGACGCATCGCCCGGATGATGAAAGCGACGTCGAAATTTGGCGCGCAGATGGATTCGCTTGCCGATATCATCAATTTCGGCGTGGCCCCTGCCCTGGTGCTTTATGTCTTCGTGCTCGACCAGGCTCGCTCGCTCGGCTGGATCGCAGCGCTGATCTATGCGATCGCGGCCGGCCTTCGGTTGGCGCGTTTCAACGTGATGTCCGAGCGGGAAACCAAGGCACCGTGGCAATCGGAATTCTTCGTTGGCGTGCCTGCCCCCGGCGGTGCGCTCCTCGTTCTGCTACCGGTCTATCTGGGCTTTCTCGGCGTAGCGCCGGTCGGCATCTTTGCCTATGCAAGCACCGCCTATACGATCATCATCGCTTATCTGTTGGTCAGCCGTCTTCCCGTCTGGTCGGGCAAGTCGGGGTTTGGCCATATCCGCCGTGACCTGGTCTTCCCGATGATCCTCGGTGTCGTGCTCTATGTTGCCCTGCTGATGAGCTTCACGTGGGAAGTTCTTGTCGTGACGGTGATTCTCTACCTCTGCTCGCTGCCTTTCGGTGCCCGCAGCTGGCACCGCCGCTACGGCACTTTGACGATCGGCGAAGAAACAGCCGAAAAAGGTCTGAGCGAGATCGATCGGGGCGTTTGAGCCTAATTTCCTGCATTTCCGGGGCAAAGCGCGGCCAAAACAGCGCCTTTCGATGCGCGAAGCTCGCTGAATGTATCCTTTTTGTTTAAATTTGATTTGTCTCTGTGCTTCGGCCACGCTTTTGTCATGATCTCCGCAGAGAGAGCGAAAAAACAAATACTGCGGTCAGGAACATTCAGAGGAACATGACAATGACAGCCCAGAACGAAGCCGAGCAACAAAAGCCGGCGAACCAGAATCTGGTGGCGAACTACCAGCCGATCGGCCTCAAGGCCGTGATCGCGGCAGCCTTGATGCTGAAGCCCAAGCCCGCCCCCAAGGTCGCCTGAACGACCCAAGCTTTGCGGCGATCGATTTCCTGATCAGAACAGGCTCATCTGCCCGCCGTCGGACTTCTTCGAGGCGGGCTTTTGCAGTTCAATACGTGGCACTACCGGCGTCTGCAGGTCCTGGCCGACATTGGCGACCTTGTTGACCAGATCCGAGACGGCAATGGCCTCGAACAGATCCTCATCCGCCGGTTTCATCAGGTCGGCCACTTCGCGCGGTTCCTGATTGAGACAATCGAGCCAACGGGTGAAATCTTGCTGTGCGATGACCACCGGCATGCGGTCATGGACAGGCCGGATCGTCTGGTTGGCGGCGACTGTCAGAATACAGCCGGTGTCGAGTTCCGAACCGTCTTTCGACATATAAGTTTCCATCAACCCGGCAAAGGCGACGATTCCGCCCCGCTTCGGGCGGATCCAGTAGGCTTGCGATTTTTCGCCACTCTCCTTCGATGGCCGATGCCATTCATAAAAGCCGGATGCCGGGATCAGCACGCGACGATGGCGCATGGCTGCCCTGAACGAGGGCTTGTCGATCGCTGTTTCGGAACGGGCATTGAGCAGCAACGTAAACTCACCCGGATCCTTGACCCAGCCTGGGATCAGCCCCCAGCGGACCAGCAATGCCTTCCTGTCCGGCGCATTGCTGCCACGCTCGCCCGGCGGAGCGGGCTCGACAATCAGAATCGGCTGGGTCGGGGCAATGTTGTAGCGCGCAGGAAAGTCCTCGACTTCCATCAGACCGAAATGTTCGATCAGTTCCTCGGCTGTCGCCATCAATGCGTATCGTCCACACATCGGCATGTCATCGCACCCTGTTTCGGACCGGTCAAGGCGCAGCAGAGCTTGCAGCCGCCAGCAAAAGCCGCGATAGTTTGCGCCATCACTGCTTCGTTTTTTTCCATTGTTGCCGCGTCTGCCTGCCATCTGGAGTATGCCTGTCCATGAGCCAAGCTCGTCTTGCCTCCTCAGCGATTGTCGAACGGTCCGGGCGCTTCCTGCTCGTGCGCCGGGGCAATCCGCCGGCAGCCAATCTGTTCGCCTTTCCGGGCGGCCGTGCCGAGCCCGGTGAAACACCGGCAGAGACGGCCTTGCGCGAACTGCAGGAAGAGACCGGCGTGATCGGGCGCAACCCGCAACTGTTCGAAACCGTCGAACTGTTGCCGGAACCGGGTGTGGCGGGGAGCCATTATCTGCTGTCTGTCTTCCGCGTCGAGGCTGACGAGACCTGCGTGGCAACGGCAGAAAGCGATGCGCTCGAGGCCGGCTGGTACCTGCCCGACGAAATCTACGAACTTCCCGTTCCGCCGAGCGTGCGCGACTGTGTGGTGCGGCTGGTCGCGCTTCGCGACATGTCGGAAGCCTGAACCATGGTGTTGAACCACATCATTCGCAAAGCCCTCTGGTCGGCCATGGCTGCGGCTCTGGGAAGCATGATTGCGACTTCCGCATCCGCCCCGGCGCTTGCGCAGTATACGATCGAGGACATCATTCGAAACGCGCCGGATCCTGAAAAGCCGACGCCTTATGACGGACGGCTTGGCCGGCTTTCGGAAGTCGTCGGCGCGGTGCATTATCTGCGCAATCTGTGCAACAAGCAGAGCGAGCCGGAATGGCGCGATGCCGTCCAGGCATTGATCGACGTCGAGACAAAAGACGAGCCGAAACGGCGGGCGCGGCTGACGGCCGCCTACAACCGTGGCTACCGATCTTTCGCATCGGTTTACACCTCTTGCACTGCGGCTGCGGTTCGGGCAGAGGAGAACTACCGTAACGAAGGCGCAACACTCGCCACGGAAATTACCGCCCGCTATGGAAATTAACGATTAATTCACCTCTTTTGGCTGTGCCCCGTGTCGTTTTGGCAAAAGGCTGATAGTGTTGTTAATGACTGAGTAAGATTGTGCTTCGAGGAATGCCCATGGAACCGCGCCGCAACGAGATCGACGAAATGATCGTTCACGAAAAGATGCAGGCCGCGCTGGAATACCAGAATGAAGCCTGGGCCGACGGCATGGCAGACGGTATCGAGCCGGAAATCATCGCGGACGCCGCGTTTGCGCTGGCCATGCGCGAAACCATTCGCATTCATGGGGAACATGGCGCAGAAGCCATTCTCGACGCACTGAAGGACCGGCTGCTTGCCGGCGAGTTTTCGCCCGAACGCCGGGTTCAGTGACACTTTAATCAGGGATGCACCATGACGTTCGCTTCGCGGGTCCGGCTCCTTTGCCTGACGAGCGCCTTGACCGTTTTCGCGGCAACTGGCGCGACGATCTTGCCTGCACGTCCAGCCTTGGCGTTGTCCGATATCAAGGACATCACACCGCCCGCCGCTGACAATCCTGCTCCGGGTACGGCTGAACCCGGCATCGACGAAGAAGGCGAAGAACTGCCGCCGGAAGACGGCATTCCCGATCCTGATCCGCTGATCAAGGCGCCCGAACAGCACGACACAGCGGCGCCGGAGCCTGACGAACCGCCGGCGGAAGTCTTCTATGACATCGAAAAAGCACCCGAGCCCGTGCGCCGCATGCGTCAATTGATCATCGACGCCGCCGCGACAGGCGACATTTCGCGGCTGCGCCCGCTGATGAATCCCGGCCCGGATCAGACCCAGGTGCAGCTGGAGGGCAGCGACAAGGATCCGATCGACCTGCTGAAGTCGCTATCGGGTGATCCGGAAGGCATGGAAATCCTGGCCATCCTTCTCGACATCCTGTCAACCGGCTTCGTGCATGTCGACAAGGGTACACCGGACGAAGCCTATGTCTGGCCCTATTTTGCCGGAAAGCAGCTCGGCAAACTGACGCCGGTCGAGAAAGTCGAGCTGCTGCGAATCGTCACTGCCGGCGATGTCGCCGAGATGCAGGAATACGGCAATTACAACTTCTTCCGTGCCGGCATCACCCCGGACGGGCGCTGGAAGTTCTTCACCGCTGGCGATTGATTGACCGTGGTCAATCTGTGGGCTGTGACAGAGGCGGCTTGTCGTTTAGACTTGCAGCTCTTAACTCTTCCGGCATCGAACTCATCGCGGTGATTTATCATGCCCTCAGCTTTTCTGCCCGACCGCGCCTTCATCCGGATCAGCGGTCCCGATGCCGAGCCTTTCCTGCAAAACCTGATTACCACGGACTTGGCCGCACTTCAGACGAGGTTGGCTTTGCCGGGCGCTCTGCTGACGCCCCAAGGCAAGATCCTGTTCGACTTCCTGATCTGGCGTGAGGACGCTGACTTCGTGATCGACACGCGGGCAGATCAGCAAGAAGCGCTGATCCGTCGGCTTTCGATGTACAAATTGCGCGCGCCCGTCGTGATCGAAGCTTTCGGCGAAAACGGCGCAACGGTCAGTTGGGGCACGGACCAATCTGATGCAGGTATCTCCGACCACCGCTTTGCCGTGGCAGGCGTCGATGTTCGTCGCCGCATCGGCTCATCTGCCGAGGCAGGACCGGCCAGCGCCTATGATGCGCTGCGCATTCTGAGCGGCGTGGCCGAATCAGGGAGCGACTACGGCCTGCAGGATGCCTTCCCGCATGACGTGCTGCTCGATAAATCCGGCGGGGTATCCTTCCGGAAGGGCTGTTACGTCGGCCAGGAAGTGGTGTCGCGCATGCATCATCGCTCGACGGCACGGCGCCGCGCAGTGATCGTGGCGGCCGAAAGCCCTCTTCCCCCGAGCGGCAGCGACGTGACAGTTGACGGCAAGATCATCGGCACGCTCGGGACGGTGGCCGGGCTGCGCGGGCTCGCCATCCTGCGCATCGACAAAGCTGGCGAAGCCATGGCCAAGGGTGCGGCGATCCTTGCCGGAGAGGTGCCGATTGCTGTCAGCCTGCCCGGCTGGACGGCGCTGACCTTCCCGACAAACGCGGAGGAAAGCTGAGCATGCTTCCGGCTGACACCGTTTCGGGACGTGCCTGGCAGCGCATGCTTTCGGGGCGTCGGCTCGACCTTCTCGATCCCTCGCCGCTCGACGTGGAGATTTCCGACATTGCCCATGGCCTTGCCCGTGTCGCAAGATGGAATGGCCAGACCTCTGGCGACCACGCCTTTTCAGTTGCCCAGCACAGCCTGATCGTCGAGGACATCTTTCGCCGGTCGAACCCGAAGGCGACGCTGGATGATCTGCTGGTCGCCTTGCTGCACGATGCGCCGGAATATGTCATCGGCGACATGATCTCGCCGTTCAAGGCAGTGGTCGGCGGCGGCTACAAGGTTGTCGAAAAGCGGCTGGAGGCGGCCATCCATCTGCGCTTCAGCCTGCCGGCGCATGCCAAAGCGTCATTGAAAGACCAGATCAAGAAGGCCGATATCGTCTGCGCCTATTTCGAGGCCACCGTGCTCGCCGGATTTTCCGAGGCAGAGGCGCGCAAGTATTTTGGCCAACCGCGCGGCTTTACCCGTGACATGGTGGCAATCGAGCCCCTGCCCGCCTATCTGGCTCAGGCAAAGTTCCTGGAGCGCTTCGAGGCGCTGGAAGCTCAGCGCGCGAACCTGCCCATGGAGGCAAGATGAGCCTGATCGTCGTTTCGCCACTCGCGCGCATCGCGGAAATGGCCGTTCGCCACAAGGCGTGCGAGATGATCAGCCTTTTGGCCGTCAATCAGGATTTCCATCGGCCGGCAGTCATCCGCGCGGACCGGCATCTGAAGCTCGGGGTCAATGACATCACGGTTGCCGGGACCGGCGACCTGATCGCGCCGCAGGAGGTGCATGTCGGTCAGATCATCGACTTTGCCCGGTCCTGGGATCGTGAGGCGCCCTTGATCGTGCATTGCTGGATGGGCGTATCGCGCTCGCCGGCCGCAGCCCTGATCGCAAGCCTGGCAGTCGCGCCGGATGACGATGACGAGGATCTGGCCAACAGATTGCGCGCGGCATCGCCGTTTGCCACGCCGAATATGCTGCTGATCGAGATCGGCGACCAGATGCTTGGCCGGGGTGGCAGGCTGATCGCGGCGGTCAAGTCGATCGGGCGCGGTGCCGATGCGGATGGCAATACGCCTTTCGCCCTGCCTTTACCGTTGAGTGAAACCATCAGCCGATGAGCGCTACGGCCGAGATCGAGATCGGGCTCAATGCTGCCATCGTCGCAATGGCGGGGCGCAGCCCGCGCCTGCTGGTCGTCGGCGAAAACCACAGTTCCCTCGAAGGCCTGCCGTTTGGGCCCTTTGATCCGACACGCCACCGGACGATGGAAATGTCGCTGCGCCACACGGTCGAAGCGCAGACCGCCCTCGACCTTGGCTATATCGAACAGCTCTATACGTTCGGAGACCGTGGACGGCACAAGATGCCGGGCGATCGCGGACCCCATGTGGTCTCGGTCGGTTATCTGGCCTTGACCCGTATGGAGACCGAGCGTGCCGCACGACTCGAGGCATCCGGGGCCAAATGGCGTGACTGGTATGGCTACCTGCCCTGGGAGGACTGGCGCCAGGGACGCCCGCTGGTGCTTGACCAGGTCATCCTGCCGGCTCTTCAGCGTTGGGCGGAAGAGCCGATGGCGGCCACCGCCGGCGGCCCTTCGATCGCGCGGCGGGCCCGGCTGAAGCTCGCCTTCGGGCTCGATGATTTCCCCTTCGATGAAGAACGCGTGCTGGAGCGCTATGAACTGCTTTACGAGGCGGGCATGCTGGACGAGGCCGTACTCGACGGCCGCGTATCGAACCGGCGGATTGCCAATGCGCTCGGCATACCGATGCGCCACGACCACCGGCGGATTGCGGCCACGGCGCTGGCGCGGCTGCGCGGCAAGATCAAATACCGACCGGTGGTCTTCGAGCTCATGCCGCCGGAATTCACCCTGACCGACCTGCAGGCCACCGTCGAGGCGATCTCGGGCCGGCATTTGCACAAACAGAATTTTCGCCGGCTGGTCGAGGGTGCGGAACTGGTCGAACCGACCGGCTCTACGCAATCCGCAACGGGTGGACGCCCGGCAGCACTCTTTCGCTTCCGGCGCCAGATTCTCGACGAGAGACCGGCACCCGGGCTGAAGCTCGGCGGTCGTGCCGGAGGTTGACCTCAAGCGCCGCTGCTGCT
Organism: Hyphomicrobiales bacterium; assembly: GCA_900470155.1. Classification (GTDB taxonomy): domain Bacteria; phylum Pseudomonadota; class Alphaproteobacteria; order Rhizobiales; family Rhizobiaceae; genus Allorhizobium. The sequence goes on along the minus strand of UBZT01000007.1, from coordinate 93,677 downwards.
CCCTGGCAGCAATAACACATGCGGGCCGGTCATCGACATCGCAGCACATGAGCAAGAAGGTGAGAAACGGCTTCGACGGGAACGGAATGTCCATCCCGTTCCCGCAGGTGACGTATCACGGCTTCGCTCCGTCCGTCAGCCTGCCCCGGCAATCCGAAGACGCCGAGGCGAAGACGGCCTGAATGCCGGACTGCCGCCACAATCCGGCATTGGCTATCAGGCCTGCTCGATTTCCGTTATGTCGCCGGAATTTTCACGGTACGCGTCAATTACCTTCTGCATCTCGTCGAGAACGTCGAGCAGGCTCATCGTCGAACCGTCATCGCCGGATTCCGCGTCTGTTACCGGCGGTGCAGCCATTGGCGGTCCGCTGACCTCAAATGCCTGAAGGAACTGATCCTCGGTCAGAGACCCGACACCTTCGGTGTCGGCCGCTGAAAACAGGCTGATTGCCTCTTCCTCACTCATGTCATCCGGCCGGCCGGTAACAAATTCTTCCTGCGTCACCGTGCCATCGGCATCTGCGTCAATGGTGGCAAACAAATCGCGTGCATGCTCGGTCTGCCGGTCATTGCCAGCCGCAGAATTGGCGCCGCTTTCGAGCAGCATGGTGATCAGGCTGCTGGTCAGTTGTGAGGCCATGCCTGTCGCGGCGTTTTCGCCCTCGACAGTTGGATCCTGCGTCCGGGAAGGCTTGGCCGCTTCGAGTTCCTCGGCGCTGACGACGCCGTCGCCATTGGTATCGAGGCTCGAGATAGAGAGAGTGGAGCCCGCGCTTGCGCCGCTCGACATCGATGAAATACTCGTCATACAAACCTCCTTATGAAAAGGGCTTCAATGTTTGTATCCGCAGCACGCAAAACCAAAAACCTGAGAACGACTTTGGGCTAGGAGATTCGATCTGGGGCGTCAAAAACCAATAATTACCCCTGATAAGTAGCGCGCATGGCCGCTAATATTCACCCAAGACATTGATAAATATTAATTAAGCAATAACAATTTCGCGCCGGATGGCGGCACAATCCGACAAATTCAGTCCTATTCAGTACCAGATTATTTCAATTCGATGTCGAGACCGATGTCGAGCGTCGGGGCGGCCATGGTTATCTTCGAGGTCGAGATGTAATCGACACCCGTCTCCGCAATGGCCCTGATGGTTTGGAGATTGACATTGCCGGAGGCTTCCAGCGCGATCCGCGCGGCGATTTCGCCATAGGCTTCGACCGACAGGCCGTGATGCTTGCGGTTGATCTCCACTGCATCGCGCAGCATGTCGGGCCCCATATTGTCGAGCAGGATCGCATCCGGGCGTGCTGCAAGCGCCTCACGCATCTGCTCGAGCCCATCGACCTCCACCTCGACCTTGACCAGGTGGCCGGCATAGGCCCGGGCAGCGCGGATCGCGGATGCGACGCCGCCCGAAACGGCGATGTGATTGTCCTTGATCAGGATCGCGTCGTCGAGGCCGTAGCGGTGATTGGAACCGCCGCCGAGCCGTACCGCATATTTCTCCACCGAACGCAGGCCCGGCAGGGTCTTGCGCGTGCAGGTCACGCGAGCGGCCGTGTGGGCGATCTCATCGGCGAAGCGGGCGGTATAACTTGCAACGCCGGAGAGATGCATGAGGAAGTTCAGGGCGACGCGTTCTGCCGAGAGAACAGCACGGGCCGGGCCTTCGACCCGCGCCAGCGGCTGGCCGGGTTCGACGCGGTCGCCGTCAGCAACCAGCGCCTCGAAACGCAGAGCCGGATCCAGCAGGCGAAACGCGGCGCGGGCCAGCGGCAAGCCGGCGACCACGCCATTCTCCCGGCTGTTCATCGCGGCAAGCGCCGTCTTTTCCGGGCCGATCGTCGCATAGGTGGTAATGTCGCCGGCGCGGCCGAGATCTTCCAGAAGGGCTGCACGGACGAGATCTTCGACCATCAAAGGCGAGAGTTCGGGACGAAAGCTGCCGGTCATGATGCGGTCCTTTTCCTGTCTCAGCCGATGATCTCGGCAACGATGCGATCGGCATCTTTCAGTGTCATATAGGTGCGATGGCGCTGGGCTTCGCTGGCCTCGGGGAAATCAGATCGCATATGGGCGCCGCGGCTTTCGGTGCGCTGCAAGGCGCCGACAGCGATCAGCTTGGCAACAGCCGCCATATTGCTGAAGCGGACCCGGCTGTTTTCCCGCTCCAGCCGGGCAATCTCGCGGATCAGCGTCTTCAGCCCTTCCGCGTCGCGAATGACGCCCGCATGGGCGCTCATCAGTTGCCGCAGCGTCTTCAACTGCCGACTGTCTTCGATGGTCACCAGGTCATCGTTTTCGCCGGCCGTCTTCGGCCATTCATACAGCGTCGCCTCCGGCAGCAGACCCTTGATATGATCGGCGATGCGGCCGGCAAAGACAACCGCTTCGAGCAGCGAATTGGAGGCCAGGCGATTGGCACCGTGCACACCGGTCGAGGTCACCTCGCCGGCGGCCCAAAGGCCGTCGAGCGAGGTGCGGCCATCGGCATCCACCGCCACGCCGCCCATGTGATAATGCACCGCCGGCACGACCGGGATCGGCTGGGTGACGGGATCGATGCCGGCCGCGATGCAGGAGGCATAGACGGTCGGGAACTGGGTTGGAAAATGACTGCCGACCGCCTTGGTGCAATCGAGGAAGGCACCACGCCCGGCCGAAACCTCGGCGAAGACGCCACGCGCGACGATGTCACGCGGCGCCAGTTCGGCGTCGGGATGCAGATCGGTCATAAAACGATGGCCGGCCTTGTTGACCAGGATCGCGCCGTCGCCGCGCAGCGCTTCGGTCGCCAGGGGTGCCGGATCATGGCCGATATCGATCGCCGTCGGATGGAATTGGACGAATTCCGCATCGGCGATCATGGCGCCGGCCTTGGCGGCCATGCCGACACCGGTGCCGCGCGCTTCGGGCGGATTGGTGGTCACCTTGTAGAGGTGGCCGACACCGCCGGAGCACAGCACGACGGCGCGGGCCGGAAAGGCAACACGGCTTTTCGACTGGCCGGCATCGGGACGGGCGATGACGCCGGAGACAAACCGCCCTTCGGCGATCAGTTCCTCGACGACATAACCTTCCATGACGCGGATCGACGGGGTGCGGCGTACAGCGGCGATCAGGGCTTCCATGATCGCGCCGCCGGCCCGGTCGCCGGCAACACGGACGATCCGGCGTTCGGAATGGGCAGCCTCGCGCGACAGCAGCAGATGACCTTCCAGGTCGCGGTCAAACGGTACGCCATAGGCGAGAAGATCGTGAATGCGATCCGGGCCTTCCGAGATCATCAGCCGGGCAATCTTTTCCTCGACGATCCCGGCACCGGCCGCAACCGTGTCGGCCAGATGCTTGTCGAAACTGTCGCCGGGGCTCATGGCCGCGGCAATACCGCCCTGCGCCCAGGCGGACGACGCGCCCTGCCCGATCGGTGCGGCGGCAAGGATGGTGACGGGACGCGGCGCGAGCTTCAGGGCGCAGAACAGCCCCGCCAACCCACCGCCGACGATGACGATATCGTCGATCCCCTGCCAGGATTGCGGCCGCATCGATTCCAGATTGATTGCCATGTCTGCCTCCCCCAGCACAGGCCGGGCATTCCTAATTCTTCAGATTGATCATCCGCTCGACCGCAAGCCGCGCGCGACCGGCAATCGCCGGATCCACGGTCACCTCCTCCGTCATATAGAGCAGGCTGTCGAGGATCTTCGGCAGGGTGATCCGCTTCATGTGCGGACAGAGGTTGCAAGGCTTGACGAAATCGACGTCGGGGACCTCCACCTGGATGTTCGAGGCCATCGAGCATTCGGTAACCAGAAGTACACGGCCAGGACGCCTGGTCTTGACGTAGTCGATCATGCCCTTGGTCGAGCCGGAGTAGTCTGACACGGCGAGCACGCTCGGATGGCATTCCGGATGGGCGACGATTTCGATCGACGGATCGGCGCGCTTGTATTCGAGCAACTCATCGGCGGTGAAGCGTTCATGCACCTCGCAATGGCCCTTCCAGGTCAGGATCTTCTTGGTCGTCTGGTTGGCGACGTTCATCGCCAGATATTCATCGGGAATGCAGAGCACGGTATCGCTTTCGAAGCTGTTGACCACGGCGACCGCATTGGCCGAGGTGCAGCAGATATCGGTCTCGGCCTTCACGTCGGCAGACGTATTCACATAGGTGACGACGGGCACGCCGGGGTAACGTTCTCTGAGCAGCCGGACATCGGCGCCGGTGATCGATTCCGACAGCGAGCAACCGGCGCGGCCATCCGGGATGAGAACGGTCTTTGCCGGATTGAGCAGTTTCGAGGTCTCGGCCATGAAATGCACGCCGCACTGGACGATGATCTCGGCATCGACGGTGGTCGCATCGCGGGCGAGCTGCAACGAATCGCCCTTGATGTCGGCAACGCAGTGGAAGATCTCCGGCGTCTGGTAATTGTGGGCAAGGATGACCGCACCGCGCTCCTTCTTGATGCGATTGATCGCATGGATGTAGGGCGCGAACACCGGCCACTCGATGGCCGGAATGAAATCCTTCACCTTGTCATAGAGATGCGCGGTTTCCTTGGCGACGGCCGGGGTGTAGCTCAGGTCCGGACGTTCCAGCACGCCGAAACGCTCGGCTGCGCTGCGCGAATGTTCCTTGGCCGGATCGGCCCTCAGGGCTCTAACGTCTTCCATGGCGGCCTCTCCTCCCACTATTATGCTCATTTTGAGCATAATAAAATCCAAAGAAAACCGGCTGCTGCCGGTGACCTCGATTTAGGAAGTTTTGCGTCGGAATGCAAGCGCGTTTGCATAAACGGCATGTCGGACACCGACGGCCCGCGTGACCAAGCGCTCTTTCACTGCTGCTGAAAAACGCTAGTGTTGTGGCAACCAAAGCACCCAACACGAGGCCGCATGCTCGAAATCCTGGTCCTGATCCTTGTCGGCATCCTGTTCGTGACCCAGCGCGGGGCGAGCAAACGCATTGCCAAGCTCGAAAGCGACGTGGCCAGCCTGAACGAACGGTTGGTGATGGGGCATCCAGCCACAGCCGTGGTTTCGCTGGCTTCCACGGAGACCGCATCGGGCGTAGCGCCGAACGACATTGAAGGGCAAACGCCGGAGCAGATGCCCATTGTCGCTGCGCCAGAGGTGGACGAACCGGACGCAGGCCTGGATATCGCGGCGACCGAGCAAGCCGTCGACGAGGCACCCGCTGGCGCATCGCAGCCAGATACAGTGGCAGCGCGCGCGACATCCGCCACCAAGACCGACACGCTGGAAAATCTGCTCGGTGCACGTTGGGCCGTCTGGGCGGGTGGTCTGGCTCTGGCGCTCGGCGGCCTGTTCCTCGTCCGCTATTCGATCGAAAGCGGCCTGCTCGGTCCGGGCGTCCGGCTGACGCTCGCGGCCCTGTTCGGCCTGCTGTTGATTGCCGGCGGCGAACTCGTCCGGCGCAAGGCCTTGCCGAAGATGGCGGCTCTTTATGAAAACGCGATGATCCCCGGTATCCTGACGGCTGCCGGCGCGTTGACTTTGTTCGGCGCGATCTACGCAGCACACGGGATCTATGCCTTCATCGGCGCGACCGCTGCCTTCCTGCTCCTGTCACTGGTTGCCTTTGCCGTGCTCGGCCTGTCTTTGCTGCATGGCCAGGCGTTGGCAGGCCTTGGTCTTGCCGGTTCGATGATCACGCCGGCTCTGGTGTCCAGCACCGCGCCGAGCCCGTGGACGCTGTTCGGCTTCCTGACATTGTCGCTGGTCGCCACCGCTTTCGCCTCACGCTTCAGGCGCTGGCATATCGTGCCCGCGATCGCCCATGCCGGGCTTGGCCTCTGGGCGCTGGTCTATATCGGCTTCAGCGAGCCTGCCGACCTGACACCGGTGACGCTGGCGCTGATTGCCATGGTCGCCAGCTGGCTGCTGATCTGGCCGGGCACGACATCCAGCGCCGAGCCGGACAACACGTCGCTTACCTGGGACAATCTCGGCAAGCTCGCCATTCGTGGCGCGATCGGCCTCGACATCACCATGGCGCTTGCGGTGATCCTGCCGGCGCTGGCTCTTCTGTTCGTCGGCAGCGTCGTGGATCTCTTTCCGCTCTATGCGTCGGCGGTCCTGGTCGCCTCGCTTGCGGCGGCGGGTGCCGCCCGTCATGGCGCGTTCTGGCCGGCCGTGCTGGCCGCCAGTGGCGCCCTGCTCATTGCTCTTGTCGAGGCGGGCCTGACGACGAATGTCCTGTTGATGCTGGGCTCCGCCAGCGGCAGCATTGTCAGCCTACCAAGCCTCGGCAATCTGCAGATCCTCGTCTCCCTCGGCCTTGGCGCGATCTTCCTGCTGCTCGGCCTAAGCTTCATCCGCCGCCGCGGCGCTGCCGATCCGATCTTCGCCACGCTCTGGGCCGGCATTGCCGCAGCTGTTCCGACCACACTTGCGGCGATCAGCTTCGTCTTCTACGGCGTCTACAGCCGCGACTGGACGCATGGCCTCTACGGAATTGCGGTCGGTCTCATGCTGATTGCTGCGGCCGAGGCGATCGGCAAGATCGGCCGGCAGGATGACCTGCGCCGTGCCCGCGACCTCACGATTGCCGGAAGCTTCGCAGCTTTTGCCTTTGCGTTGCATGCGCTGACCGATGGCATCGTCACGACCGTGCAGCTCTCGGTTCTCGGCTTTGCCTTCCTGATCGCCACGCGCCTACGTGCATGGAGCGGATTGCCGTGGATGATGGCCGCGGCCTCTATCGGCGTGCTGTTGCGCATCGGCTGGGAGCCGACGCTTGTCGGGGCCGACGCGTTGGGCAAGACGCCCTTCGTCAATGCCCTTCTGCCCGGTTACGGCATCCCGGCACTTCTGGCAGCGGCCGCAGCCTATGAATTGCGCCGCTGGCCGGGCGTGCGGGTGCGCAACGCCCTGCAGGCGATCGCCAGCCTGCTCGGACTTCTGGCTGTCGCCATCCTTATCCGCCATGCGATGAATGGCGGCGTGCTCGACGACAGCGTGCCGACGCTTGGCGAACAATCGATCTATACGCTGCTGTTCATCGGCCTTTCCGGCATCATGATGACGCTTGACCGGAAATCGCCGAGCCCGGTGTTCCGCTATGGATCGATGGCGGCCGGCGTGGTGTCGATGCTGCAGGTGCTGACCGCCCATCTCGGCGCGCTGAACCCGTTCTTCACCGGCGAAAGCACCGGCAACTGGCCGCTGATCAACCTGCTTTTCATCGGTTACCTGTTGCCCGGCCTCGCCTATGCCGGACTGGCCCTTTATGCTCGCGACAAGCGGCCGCTGCCCTATGTGACGCTCCTGGCCGTCAGTGGCGCCGCGCTTGGCTTTGCCTGGGTGACGCTCAGCGTGCGCCGCTTCTGGCAGGGCGAGTTCATCGCCGAATGGAAGGGCTTCCTGCAGGCCGAGACCTACAGCTATTCGGTCGCCTGGCTTTTGATCGGCGTCGGACTTCTGGTGCTCGGTTCGCGACTGAATGCCCGGAGCCTGCGTATCGCCTCTGCCGTGCTGGTCATGCTGTCGGTCGGCAAGGCGTTCCTGATCGACATGAGCAATCTCGAAGGCGTGCTCAGGGCCCTGTCCTTCATCGGGCTTGGCGTGGTGCTGATCGGCATCGGCCTGTTCTACCAGAAGATCCTCAGCAGCAGGCCGGTCCGGGACAATGAGGAGATCACATTGGCACCGGTCGAAGAGGTTGCAGAGAAAAGTTGAGTGCAATTGCTATAGACAGTTCGACTGGTCTAAATGACGCGCCACAACCGCATGGAATCATCATGGCCGAGACACTGACCGCGAGCGCCTTTGCGCCCTTCGAAGCCCAGGCTGTGCATCTGCTGCCGCATGCGACGGACAGCGATGACGGTTCGCATGACATCGCCCATATCCACCGGGTGTTCCGCAATGCGATGCGCATCCATGCGGGCGAAGGCGGCGATGGCGAGGTTCTGGCCGCAGCCGTGTTGCTGCATGACTGCGTTGCCGTCGAGAAGAATTCGCCACTGCGTTCGAAGGCGTCGCAACTGGCCGCAGACAAGGCCTCCGGCATCCTGGCCGGTCTCGGCTGGGACGCTGCCCGTATCGCCGCCGTCGCCCATGCCATCCTGACGCACAGTTTTTCCGCCAATATCGCCCCGGAAAGCATCGAAGCGAAGATCCTGCAGGACGCCGACAGGCTCGATGCGATCGGCATGGTCGGCGTGGCGCGCTGCTTCTATATTGCCGGCCGCATGGGCTCCGGCCTCTATGACCCCGCCGACCCTGAGGCGAAACTCCGACCGCTCGACGACAGGCGTTTCGCCATCGACCATTTTCCGGCAAAGCTACTGAAGCTCTCCGACGGCTTCCAGACGGCGACCGGCCGCGAACTGGCCCTGGAGCGGCACGAGCGCCTGAGCCACTTCCTGTCCCTTTTCCACGATGAAATCTGAGGCTGTCATGCAGGTCACCGAACTCAATATCTTTCCGTTGAAAAGCGCCCGCGGCATCACCGTGCCCTCCGCCCGCGTCGAGGCCATGGGACTTGCCGGCGACCGGCGGATGATGATCGTCGACCCGACAGGTCAATTCATCACCCAGCGCGAATTGCCGGCTCTGGCGAGATTGACGGTTACCCCGACCGAAAGCGGCGTCCGCCTGACGCTGGACGACGGCCGGGAGGTTCTGGTCGTAACGCCGGAGCCGGACCGCCGCATGGACGTGGCAGTGTGGAAATCGATCGTCAGCGCCGCAATGGCAGATGATGCGACCAATGCGACGCTGTGGGCGTGGTTCGGCACGCCGATGAAGCTTGTGTTCTTCGATACGGCCGCCCGACGTCTCGCCAGCAAGGAGTGGGCCGGCAACGACAGTCCCGTCAGCTTCGCCGACGGCTATCAGGTTCTGGTGACGACGACCGGTTCGCTGCGTGCCCTCAACGACGACATGGCCAAGCATGGCGAAGGCGCGGTCGGCATGGAGCGCTTCCGGCCGAATATCGTCGTCGACTGCGATGAGGCGTGGGCGGAAGATCGCTGGACGGCGATCGAGATCGCCGGCATCCGCTATGACTTCGTCAAGCCATGCGCCCGCTGCATCATGACCAGTCAGGACCAGGAGACCGGTTCGCGCGAGGGTTCGAGTCCAATCCCGGCCATGGGCCGCATCCGCATGTCGGCCGACCGGCGTGTGCCCGGCCCATTGTTCGGCTGGAACGCCGTGCCGCGCAGTGAAGGTGCAATCGCGCTTGGCGACGGGGTGACCATCATCGAAGAGCGTTCGGAACGCTGGGCAATCAAGAAGCGCTGAGCCAGCGAGCCACGCGACATTACCTGTTTCGCGCGCGGTGCTGACGTTCATCAATTAAGCTGATGGCCAGTTCATCAATTGGCGTTTTTCGTCCCGGGAACGCTCCTGTATTGTCTGCGGACAATCGGAGCGAATCTCATGGCCACGACCACCATCCCCCGTTCCACCATGCCCTGGCTGATCATCATCGCCGGTTCGCTTGTTGCCGTCATGACATTCGGCCCGCGTTCGGCGATGGGCTTCTTCCAGTTGCCGATGCTGGCGGATCGCGGATGGGACCGCTCGACCTTCGGTCTGGCCATGGCGGTACAGAACCTGTGCTGGGGCCTCAGCCAACCGTTCTTCGGAGCCCTCGCCGACAAATACGGAACCGGCCGCGTGGTTGTCATGTCCGGCGTGCTCTATGCACTCGGCCTGCTGATGATGGCACATGCGTCCGCGCCGATCTGGCTGCATATCGGTGGCGGCGTTCTGGTCGGCACGGCCATCGGTGCCGGCTCGTTCAGCGTCATTCTCTCGGCATTCGCCCGCAATGTGACGCCCGAGCAGCGCTCGATGGCGTTCGGCATTGGCACGGCTGCCGGGTCTGCAGGCATGTTCCTGTTTGCGCCACTGTCCCAGGGCCTGATTTCGGCCGTCGGCTGGTCGGACGGGCTTGTCTATATGTCGATCATGATGCTGATCGTGCCGCTGCTCGCCTATCCACTGCGCGGCAATGCCAACTCCGGCAGCCAGTCGAAGGCGCAGTACGAGCAGACGGTGGCCGCCGCGCTGAAAGAAGCGCTGACCCACAAGAGCTACCTATTGCTGACCACCGGCTTTTTTGTCTGCGGTTTCCAGGTGGCCTTCATCACCGCGCATTTTCCCGCCTATCTCGGCGATATCGGCATCGAGGCGCGCTATGCCGTGATCGCCATGGCGCTGATCGGCTTCTTCAACATTATCGGTTCGCTGGCCGCCGGCGTGATCGGCCAGCGCTATTCGAAACCGTATTTCCTGGCGCTGATCTATATCGGCCGCTCGATCGCGGTGACAGCCTTCCTGCTCTTGCCGCAATCGCCGACATCGGTGGTGATCTTCGCCGCCGTGATGGGCCTGCTGTGGCTGTCCACCGTACCGCCGACCAATGGCCTCGTGGCGATCATGTTCGGCACGCGGCATCTCGGCCTCCTTGGCGGCCTGGTGTTCCTGTCGCACCAGATCGGCTCGTTCCTCGGCGTGTGGATGGGCGGCTATCTCTACGACCGCTTCGGCACCTACGACCAGGTCTGGTGGCTGGGTGTAATCCTTGGCCTGTTCGCCGCTGTGGTGCATTGGCCGATCCGCGAGAAAGCGGTCGAACGACCGGCTGTCGTCGCGGCTTAAATTTGCTCCAAATAAGATATTATTTCGGCTTTTCGGCCGGAGCGGATCAATTTTGCCTCATTTTGTGCACCTGCGAACGTCAGCAGAAAATTATTTTATTTTTGCTGGCAAACCCGTTGACGGATTCGCATCCTGCACCTACCTTGGGGATGCTGGATCGATACTGACTACGATCCCAGCGTAAGGTCTCGCCCTTGAGACCGCAGCCAAAGAAGGAGGTCAGCGAAATGCCAGTTGTGTTTCATGATACCGCCCGATCCTGGCAGATGACCCCGCGCTTTGTGATGGGCAAATCCCATCTCAAATGCACCTGTCGAATGTGACACTGCGCAAGCACTGAACTCAATACATCGACATCTAGTTTTGCTCCGTGCGTGCACGGGCGGGGAATATTGTTATGAAGAAGCAAGTTATCGAATATGCCGGAGTTCCGGTTGGCATCACCATACCCGATGGCGATCGGTTCAAGTTCATTGCCGTGAAATATCCAGTCATTGACCTGGATGGCGGCAGCTACCGGACCATTGGCGACCTGCAGGTTGCCATTCACCAACATATGCAGAAGTCTGCGCCGGAAGATCAGGAGATCTTCTTCGGCGCAGCCAATTCGGCAGGCTCAGCCAGCGACCGCAAGGTCTTCAATGCAGCCTGACAGAAACCTTCGCGTGCCGTGCCGGCTTCGAGCCCGCGCGGCACGTAGACGTGGCGATCGAGGAAATAGCGGGTAAGCCGAAACGCGGATGCCAGACTGTCGGCATCGGCTGCGGTTCGGGTTCCGGGCGACAGGAAACCCGGCAGTGTGAGCATTTTTTCGGCCCAGGGCTGACCGGCATCCCGACTGACGGCACGACCGGTCTTGGGAGAAACAAAAACGAGATCGTCACGCCTGCCGGTCGCGGCACATTCTTCCAGATCGAGACCAAACCCCAGATCGTCGAGCAACGCCAGCTCAAAGCGGACGAAGAGTTCGCCGGCCGAGGCCGGTTCGTGCAGATGATCGAGGATCACATCCAGCGCTTCGAAAAGATGCGGATGCGGGTCGCGCTCCGGCAACAGCCGCAGCAACGACCCCAGCGCCTGAACGCCGTAGACGGCCGTGGCACTTTCCATCAATCGCCCTGCCCGCAGTTCCACCGGCTCGACCCGGTATTCGCCCATATGTTCGTCCAGGCGTGCACGCCATGTCACCTCCAACCGGTTGCCCGGCTGCAGCACTGGCTGCATAGAGCGCGAACGCCCCGAGCGGACCATGCCGAGATGACGACCGCGTTGACGCGTCATCATTTCGGCGATGACGCTGGTTTCGCCATGTCGCCGCACACCGAGAAGGATCGCTTCGTCTGTCCATTGCATCGGTGAATTCTACTCCGCCAGCGGCCTCAATAACAACCGCAGGCGAGACCTCATCCGGCCATATCGGCGAGATATGTGACCACCCAGCGACGCCAATGCGCCAGAGCCAGGGATTTGCCCGGAAAGCGCCCCTCCTGATGGAATTGCGCCATGGTTTTCATCGCCTCCAGCACCACCGCCGCCATGGCCTGCCGCTCCTCCTCGGCAAGAGATGGACGCCACGCGGCGAGAATCGAGACGATCTGTTGCCTTAGGCTGGCCCGCAGCACGCCGGGCCGTACACCGGGCTGCTCCCAGCGCGCATCAAGAAGGCTGAGAACAAGGCTGCGTTCCGCTGCATGCGCCACGAACAATTCCAGCAGTTTCCCGGTGAGGCCGTCAGCCTGCAAATGCGGGGCGGCCTCACGGATTGCCTCAAGCTCCGTCGCCAGATGCTCGGCGTAGCGGGCAACCAATGCGTCAGCGAGCAGATCCTTGCTGGGGAAAAACTGGTAGAGCGAACCGATTGGCGCGCCTGCCCTCACGGCAATTTCGGTCATTGTCGCAGCCTTGTAACCTTGCTCGGCGAAGACTGCGGCACCGGCATCGAGAAGCTTGGCCACCCGTGCGATACCGCGCTTGCGCTTGGGTTCCTTGGCGGTGGGCGGCACCTGAGGCGGCGGTGGCGAACTTGACTTTTGCGAGACCATATTCATAAATCTCAATTGTGAGGATAGCCTCATTTATTGTCTAATTCGACGTTTCGTCCAGCCCTTTCCATCCAAGGGCGCCTCAGACGAAAGACGGGGTACCGCATGCCAGAGGATCAGGGTCAAAACAGTCCGCATTCGATCGTGACGGACGAAGCCCCGATCACCGTCCCGCCCGCGCTGCCTCTCGTCCCTGCACCACCACCCGGCGTGCTGACCTCGCTGCCCAGCCTCGCCCGCTGGGCCACACTGGCCCTGGTTTCCTTCGTTCTGTCCGCAGCACTGTTTCTCAGCCATATCCCCGGCGCCCTGCTGCTTGGGCCGATGGCGGCCGCCATTCTGATGGCGACCAATGGCGCCCGGCTGTCGGTGCATCGCGTGCCCTATATGGTGGCTCATGCTCTGATTGGCTGCATCATCGCCCGCTCGCTGGATCTCCAGACCTTGAAAGCCGTGGCGCATGACTGGCCGATCTTTCTCGCCATCGTGCTCGCCGTCATCGCGGCCAGCAGCCTGCTCGGCTACCTGATCGGCAAGGCCGATATCCTTCCCGGCACGACCGCGGTCTGGGGCACGTCAGCAGGTGCAGCCTCGGCCATGGTGCTGATGGCCGAGGCGCATGGTGCCGATGCGCGCCTCGTCGCCTTCATGCAATATCTGCGGGTGGTGTTTGTCGCGACCGGCGCCTCGATCATGGCCGCCTTCGTCTTCAACATTGAGGGCGGCGCGGCGCAGGAGATCGTCTGGTTTCCGCCGACCGACTGGATCGAACTGGCCAAAACAGTTGCTGTTGCGCTTGCTGCGGCTGTCGTGGGGGCTAAGGTGAGAATGCCGGCCGGTACCATGCTGCTGCCGATGATCGCGACCACCACGCTGCATGTACTCGGTTACATCACGATCGACCTGCCGGAATGGCTGCTGGCGGCCGCCTATGGCCTGCTCGGCTGGAAGATCGGGCTCAGCTTCACCCGGCGCATCCTGCGGCATGCGGCAAGCGCGCTGCCGCAGGTGGTCGGTTCGATCGTGTTGCTGATGGGTTTCTGCGGCGGACTGGCCTTCCTGCTCTGGTGGCTGAAGGGCATCGATCCGCTCACCGCCTATCTGGCGACCAGCCCGGGCGGGCTTGATTCGGTCGCCATCATCGCCGCCTCGACGCCGGTCGACATGTCCTTCGTCATGGCCCTGCAGACCACGCGCCTGTTGCTGATCATCCTGATCGGGCCGGCGATCTCAAGCTTCGTTGCCCGACGCCTGAAAGCATGAAGTGAGCCGCGCGACATCAGTCGCGCGGGAACTCCAGGCCCATCTCGCGGAAGCGTTCCGGGTCATTGCCCCAGTTTTCACGCACCTTGACGAACAGGAAGAGATGCACCTGCTGCTCAAGGATTTCCGACATCTCGCGGCGGGAAGAGCTGGAGATGGCCTTGATCGCATCGCCGTTCTTGCCGAGCACGATCTTCTTCTGGCTGTCGCGCTCGACATAGATGACTTGCTCGATGCGCACCGAGCCGTCCTTGCGCTCTTCCCACTTTTCCGTCTCGACATGCGAGGAATAGGGAAGCTCCTGATGCAAGCGCAGAAACAGCTTTTCGCGGGTGATTTCAGCGGCCAACTGGCGCATCGGCAGATCGGAGATCTGGTCCTCGGGATAATACCAGGGACCTTCCGGGAAGGTGTCCGCCAGATAATCCATGATGTCGTCACAGCCCGAACCGGTGGTCGCCGAAATCATGAAGGTGCGGTCGAACTTGACGGTCTCGTTGGCGGTCGTCGCCAGCTTGAGCAGCGCCTCGCGCTCGACCCGGTCGATCTTGTTCAAGACGAGGATCTTCGGCTGCGGCACATCCTTCAGCGCCTCGAGGATCGCCTCGGCATCACCGCGCAAACCACGCTCGCTGTCGATCAGGAGCAGGATCAGGTCGGCATCCTTGGCGCCGCCCCAGGCCGATGTCACCATGGCGCGGTCGAGTTTGCGGCGCGGCTTGAAGATGCCGGGCGTGTCCATGAAGACGATCTGGGCGTTCTTGTGGATGGCGATGCCGCGCATGACGGCGCGGGTCGTCTGGACCTTGTGGCTGACGATCGACACCTTGGCGCCAACGAAGCGATTGACCAGGGTCGACTTGCCGGCATTGGTCGGGCCAATCAGGGCAACGAAGCCCGACCGGGTCGGGCCGGTTCGGGTCGAGGTGGCGTCGGTCACTTCACCGACGTCAGGGGTTTGGTTCTCTGTCATATCTTCCAATCAGTTCGCGTCCGTGGCCTTGGCCCAGATGCCTTCGCGTTCGAGAATCTTGGTCGCGGCCACCTGTTCGGCAGCGCGCTTGGAACGATCGGTTCCCATTTCCGACTTCACACCGGGGATTTCGACGATCACCGTAAAGCGGGGATCATGATCCGGTCCGGAGCGTTCGGCAACCTTATATATTGGCGATGTCGCATGTTTGGCATGCGCCCATTCCTGCAGTTCCGTCTTGGCATCGCGGCGGGCACCATCGGCACGACTGGCACGCGCCGTCCAGTAGCGCAGGATGAAACCGCGCGCAGCCTCAAGACCGGCATCGAGATAGATGGCCGCAATCAGGCTTTCGACGACGTCGGCGCGGACATTGAGCATGTTGGACGCCATGATCTTTTTGACGTCGGAGCCGGTTCGGATGTAACGGTGAAGCTCCATCTCGTCGGCAACGGCTGCACAGGTCTCGGCACTGACCAACTGGTTGAAGCGCACCGACAGCTCGCCTTCCGCCGCATCGCGATAGGTCATGAACAGCAGTTCGGCGACGCAGAGCCCAAGGACGCGGTCGCCCAGAAACTCAAGCCGCTCATAGTCTCCACGGCTTTTTGACACTTGCGCGCTCGCATGGGTGAGCGCCCGCTGCAACCGTTCACGCTCGACAAAGCTATGACCGATCACAGCTTCAAGCTGTTTCCAATCCTCTTCGCCGAGCCCTCTTGCCTTCTTCATTCGACAACCTTGAACAGACGATCCCAACGCATGTTGGCAGGCCACTTCCAGATCTCGCGGAACGAAGTGTCGTTGCCGAGCGAGAAGAAGATCACCGAAGCGCGACCGATCAGGTTTTCCGCCGGCACGAAACCGACATCGAAGCGGCTGTCGAGCGAGTTGTCGCGATTGTCGCCCATCATGAAATAATGGCCTTCGGGCACGATGAATTCGCGGGTGTTGTCACCGCGGGTATCCGGCGCCTGGTCAAGCGTCTGGTAGCTGACGCCATTGTCCATGGTTTCGCGGAAGACCGGTACGTCGGTGCCCGGATCCATGCGATAGTCCGAGGTAAACGCACCGTCGGGCGCACGCGGCACCGGCTGGCCGTTGATATTCAGTACGCCATCGATGACCTGGATGCGGTCGCCCGGCAGACCGACAAGGCGCTTGATATAGTCGATCTTCGGGTTCGGCGGGAAGCGGAACACGACAATGTCGCCCCGCTCCGGCGCGCTTTCGAAGATGCGGCCTTCGAACAGGTTCGGCGAGAAAGGCAGCGAATACTTCGAATAACCATAGGAAAACTTGTTGACGAAGATATAGTCGCCCACCAGCAACGTCGGCATCATCGACCCGGACGGGATCGTGAAAGGCTGGAAGAACACGGTGCGGATGACCATGGCCAGCAGCAGGGCCTGGATGATGACCTTGATGTTCTCCCAGAGGGCACTTTGCGTCTTTTCAGCTCGTTCGCTCACGCGGGTCTATTCCTTTTTGCGAATTTCTTGCCCTGTCTAGTCGGTTCGCACCGGCGCGGCAACCGCTGCCGATGTCAAACAGGCGCGACCAAGCCGCTCAGTTGCTCTCTGGCAGGGCTTCGATGATGACGAATGCCTGGGCCAGCGGGTAGTCGTCGGTGATTGTCAGGTGGATGGACGGCACATGGCCGGGCGGCATCAGGCCAATCAGAATGGTTTGCGCCCCGCCGGTCAGCTTCATGGTCGGCTTGCCGGACGGCAGGTTGACGACGCCCATGTCCTTCCAGAACACGTTCTGGGCAATGCCCGTTCCGAGCGCCTTGGACATGGCCTCCTTAGCGGCAAAACGCTTGGCATAGGAGGCTGCACGGTTCTTGCGACCATCCGATTTCTTGCGCTCGATTTCGGTGAAGCAGCGATGGGTAAAGCGGTCGCCGAAGCGCTCGATGGATTTTTCCACGCGCCGTATATCGATAAGGTCACTTCCAAGGCCGATGATCATGGTCAGACGCTCGCGGTCCCATCAAGCGCCTCGGCCAGACGCTGGCGGGCGCGGGTTGCCAGATGACTGCGCCGCCTGACCTGAAAACCGTGCACGGCCCAGTAGGTCGCACCGTAAATCACGATTGCGCTAACGGCAGCCAGCGGAATTGCGCCAATCAACATGGGTTTCAATACCGGCTCCCACAAGTGGGTCAGATCGAAGGAATGCAACAGTCGGTGCAGATCGAGCGGGGCTGCCTTCCCAGGTCCGTCGCGACCGAGAATGACTTCGCCGACTTCCCAGGTGGAAGCCCAGATCAGGGGAAAGGTCAGTGGATTGCCAAATGCCGTGCCGAGAGCGGCAGCGGCAAGATTGCCGGCGACGACGTAGGCGATGGCCAGGGCAAGCACGATGTGCAGGCCCATGAAAGGGGTCCAGGATGAAATGACGCCTGCCGCTACGCCGGCTGCCACCGCGTGCGGGGTTGCCGTCAGCCGCAGGATCCGCTTGCGGACATAGTGCAGCGAACGCATGAAACCCTTACGGGGCCAAAAGAAGTCCCGGAGTCTCTGTATCAAGGGCAGTGGTCGGCGGCGTCGGAAAAGCATGCTGCACATGTAGTGGATTGGACACGCATCCGGCAAGAGCAGGGCCGAAAATCGACACAAGGCCTAAAAGCGAACGCCGGCATAAAAGCCGGCGTCGAAATCGTCACGATCGGTTGGGATCGATCAGCTTAGAAGCCGCGACGGAAGGCGCCACGATCGATTTCGCGCTGACGGTATTCCAGGTCAACCAGGTCACGGGCGCCGTTCAGGTAGTTCATTTCGCGCTCGGCAACAGTCGGGACACGAAGGGCACGGGCGAATTTACGAATAGGAGCAAACATTTTTCTGTCCTCAGTTCTGTGTTTCATCTGTTGAGGAGAAGATAATATTGCGCCGCACAAACCACCAGTCCTGATTGGCGACACCAGCCATGCACTCAACGCATGCCTGAGCCCTCAAGGTTTACGTTTTAGGCAGAATAGTGACTAAAACTGAGGCAGATCGCCTCCAGTGTGGCCCAGACAGGCCACACTTGAGGCCGTAAACATGTGGAAACGGCAACGGCAGGCCGAGCGGCAGGTTTAGTCGTAGATCCGCTTGACCGTGGAGATGCAGTCGAGCTCTTTCAGTTCGCCGAGCAACTGGTTGAGCTGGCGAAGATCCCAGACTTCGATATCGAGGCCCATTTCAGTGAAGTCGGTTGCGATACGGATCATGTTCAGAACGCGGATGTTGATATCGAGACGCGCGACGGATTGCGCGACCGTGGCCAGCGTGCCCGGCTCGTTCAAAGCATTGATCAGGATGCGGGCGACAAAGCGCGATTTGTTGGCCTCGTCCAGATCCCAGCGTACATCGATCCAGCGTTCCGGCTCATCGTCGAAGCGCTGCAGCGCCGAGGCCTGGATCGGATAGATGGTGATCCGCCTGTCGTCTTCCATGATGCCGACGATACGGTCGCCCGGGACAGCGCCTGCCGGACCGAAATGCACCTCGGCATTGCCCGAAAGACCACGGATCGGCAATGGCTCCGGTCCATCGCCGGCCGTCGGGGCATCGCCCACCGGCCGCGCCTTGCCCGGAATCTTGAAGACCATGCCATTGGCGCTGTTCATCGCGAACCAGCCTTCGTCGGCGTTGGGCTTCACGGTGACGCGCTCGTCCTGATAGTCGGGATAGACGGCACGCAGAACATCGAGCGACGACATTTCGCCGCGGCCGACCGAGGCAATCGCGTCTTCGACATCGCGCTGGCCGAGCCGGTGCAGGACAGGACGAAGATTGTCCTTGGAGAAGACCTTGCCGGCGCGCTCGAACGTGCGCTCGAGAATGCGCTGGCCGAGACCCGCATATTGCTTGCGGATCGCCATGCGGGTGGCGCGGCGGATGGCGGCGCGGGCCTTGCCGGTGACGACGATCTCTTCCCAGGCGGCGGGCGGAACCTGGACGCCGGAGCGGATGATCTCGACCTCGTCGCCGTTCGACAGGCGCGTGACCAGCGGCATGATCGAACCGTTGATCTTGGCGCCGACCGTTGTGTCGCCGATATTGGTATGGACCGCATAGGCAAAGTCGATCGGGGTCGCACCGCGCGGCAGAGCGATCAGCTTGCCCTTCGGGGTAAAACAGAAGACCTGGTCCTGGAACAGTTCGAGCTTGGTGTGCTCGAGGAATTCTTCCGGATTGTCGCCTTCGGCCAGCGCCTCGATCGTATGGCGCAGCCAGGAATAGGCATTGCTCTCGCGCGACAGAAGTTCGCCCGGCTCGCCGTTTTCACCATCCTTGTAGAGGGCGTGGGCGGCAATGCCGAATTCGGCGATCTCGTGCATGCGGCTGGTGCGGATCTGCAGCTCGATGCGCTGGCGCGACGGACCGACGATCGTCGTGTGGATCGAACGGTAGTCATTCTGCTTCGGTGTTGAGATATAGTCCTTGAAACGGCCCGGCACGACACGCCAGCGGGTATGCACGATGCCGAGCGCCCGGTAGCAGCCGGGAATATCATCGACCAGGATGCGGAAACCGTAGACATCGGACAGCTGCTCGAAGGACAGCGACTTCGACTGCATCTTGCGGAAAACCGAATACGGCTTCTTCTGCCGACCCTTGACGGACGTGTTGAGCAGGCCGTTGGCGACAAGCAGGTCGCGCAATTCATCTTCAATTTTGGTGATCAGCCCTTCGTTGCGGGTCGAAAGTTCGGCCAGACGCTGGGTCACCGTTTCGTAGGCTTCGGGATTGATATAGCGGAAGGACAGATCCTCCAGCTCGTCGCGCATGTCCTGCATACCCATGCGGCCGGCAAGCGGCGCATAGATTTCCATCGTCTCTTCGGAAATGCGGGCGCGCTTGTCATCGCGCATATGCTCGAGCGTGCGCATGTTGTGCAGCCGATCGGCGAGCTTGACGAGCAGCACGCGCACGTCATCGGAAATGGCGAGCAGCAGCTTGCGCAGGTTCTCTGCCTGCTTGGCCTTTTTCGAAACCAGATCCAGCTTCTTGAGCTTGGTCAGGCCTTCGACCAGGCGACCGATATCCTCGCCGAACAGTTCGTCGATTTCCGCGCGGGTCGCCGATGTGTCTTCAATCGTGTCATGCAGGAGTGCGACGGCAATTGTCGATTCATCGAGACGCATGTCGGTGAGAATCGCGGCGACCTCGAGCGGGTGGGATATGTAGGGATCGCCACTGGCGCGCGTCTGCTTGCCGTGCTTCTGCATGGCATAGACATAGGCCTTGTTGAGAAGAGCTTCATTGGCGTCGGGCTTGTACTTTTGTACCCGCTCCACAAGCTCATACTGCCGCATCATTCAGACGTCTCCTAGAAACGAAAAGCGCGCCAGTCTGTGTGACTGGCGCACGCAATTCAACCGTCCGAAGCAGACTAAGGTCTGACCTGTTGACGATTAGTAATCGTCGCTTTTTTCCGGCGGCACAAGGCCTTCGATACCGGCCAGAAGATCTTCTTCCGACATCTGGTCGAACGTCACCGTTTCCGGTGCGTCATCTTCGTCGTCAGACTTCGATGCAGAGCCAGCAATCATCGAACCCGAATCCTGTTCCGGCTCATCGACTTCGACATGCTTCTGCAGCGAATGGATCAGATCTTCCTTCAGATCGTCTGGCGAAAGGGTCTCGTCGGCGATTTCGCGCAGAGCGACGACCGGATTCTTATCCTTGTCGCGATCGATTGTGATCGGCGCACCCTGAGAAATCTGGCGGGCACGATGGCTTGCGAGCAGCACGAGCTCGAAGCGATTTTCGACTTTGTCGATACAGTCTTCAACGGTGACACGGGCCATTGCCTGTCCTTTGCGGTCATGAATGCATGGGATTGGGGCTGCGATACAATCAATAGAGGGGAAATTCAAGTTTTTCGTCATTCTCCGTTGCCAGAACGGCTAATAAAACGCGGGAAAGCCAAAAAGCGTCACCTGATTCAACCTGTGCGTGCTTGGAATATTAGAAATCCTGCCCTACATCTTTTCATATATGAACACTTCTTAATGTACTTGGAGTGCTCTGAAGTTGAAAGGCAAAGTCTTGTTTTGATTACTTTTTGCCCAGTATGAATATTTGCATCCAAGGATAATTCCCATGTTCGACCCCCGCGAAAAGATCGCCCTTTTTATCGACGGCGCCAATCTCTACGCTGCTTCCAAGAGCCTTGGCTTCGATATCGACTACCGTAAGCTGCTCAAGGCATTCCAGAAGCGCGGCTACCTGTTGCGGGCCTACTATTACACGGCACTTATCGAGGACCAGGAATATTCGTCGATCCGCCCGTTGATCGACTGGCTCGACTACAATGGCTACAAGGTCATCACCAAGCCGGCCAAGGAGTTCACCGATTCCATGGGTCGCCGCAAGGTCAAGGGCAATATGGATATCGAACTGGCCATCGATGCTATGGAACAGTCGGAAACCGTCGATCACCTGGTCATTTTCTCCGGCGATGGCGACTTCACCACCCTGGTCGAAGCGCTGCAGCGCAGGGGCCGCAAGGTCTCGGTGGTGTCGACCATGGCAACCCAGCCGCCGATGATCGCCGACGATCTGCGTCGCCAGTCCGATCATTTCATCGACCTGATGACGCTGAAGGCGGAAATTGGCCGTGACCCGAGCGAACGGGGAGCGCCGCGCGTCATGAGCGAGCCGGCTCCGGCAAGCGAACACGACCACTGAGCACGCGGAACCTCAGAGGCCATAGCGCTTGCTTTGGGCTCACTCAGCGACACTGCGCAATATCGGCGCCCGATTTCCGGCGGCATCTGTCGCGCTTTGCGCTAATATCGGGGCATGCTGTTCAAACGCCCCACCCACGACACATTGTACACTGCGCTGGTCAATCGCGATGCCGCCTATGATGGCTTCGCCTATGTCTGCGTGACCTCCACAAGGATTTTTTGCCGCTTCACCTGCACCGCGCGCAAGCCGAAGCCGGAAAACTGCGTCTTCGAAGAGACGATGGCCGCCTGCATGGAGGCCGGCTTCCGGCCGTGTAAACGCTGTCGCCCGATGCTCACCTATGGTGCACCCGATCCGATGGTGAAAGGCCTGCTGGAGGCGCTTGATGCAGACCCCGTCCGGCGCTGGAGCGAGGATGATATTGTCGCGCACGGTCACGATCCCTCGACCGTGCGGCGCAGCTTCAAGAAACGGTTCGGCATGAGCTTTCTTGAAATCGCCAGGCTGAGGCGGGCGGGCCAGGCCGCTCAGACCCTGTCCCGGGGCGAACCGGTGATCGACGCACAGCTCGACGCCGGTTACGAATCGGGTAGCGGCTTCCGCCAGGCCATCACCCAGTTGTTTGGCGCAGCGCCGGCGGAACTCAAAGGCCGATCGCTGCTCAAGGCCGACTGGATCGAAACGCCGATCGGTCCGATGATGGCGATTGCCGACGAGCATGCCTTGCATCTGCTGGAATTTGCCGATCGCCCTGCCCTGCCAAACGAGATCCGCCGGCTGCAGACGCTAAACGGCCAGGTGGTGACACTCGGGCGCAACGCAGTCATCGAGCAGATAGCGGCCGAGCTTTCAGACTATTTCCACGGCGCGCCGGCCCCGTTCCAGACCCGGCTCGCTGGGCATGGAACCGCGTTCGAACGCGCCGTCTGGCAGGCGCTGCGTCAGATCCCGGTCAGCGTCACCCGCAGTTATTCAGGCCTTGCTGCAGACATCGATCGCCCCACCGCCGTACGGGCCGTCGCCCGCGCCAATGGCGCCAACCAGATCGCGATCGTGGTCGCCTGCCACCGGGTGATCGGTGCCGATGGCAGTCTGACGGGCTATGGTGGCGGTCTCTGGCGCAAACAATGGCTGCTGGAACACGAGCGCCGCATGGTCGAAAAGGCGCGCGAAAAACACGCGGCAAGCGGCTGAACTAAACCAATTCAGCCGCTATCGGCTGCGCACCCTGCCAGAGCATCATCCTGCCCATGGCGTCCCGTTGATCCTGGCCCCTGGTCAGGGTGGGGAAATGATCGCCGGCAGTTGCGCCCATCTTTGCTGGCGAAATGCGCGCTGCCATGGGCAAACATCAATTCTGCCTCGCTGAAACCACCGGGATCGAGAGGCAGGTCGCCGCGCAGCGTGTGGCCGATATGGTTTTCGAAGCCTGCGCCGAACAGGAGATTACCGACCGGGATAGTCTGCCTTTCCGCTCCAGCGCGAATGGATGGTCTGGTTGCGAAACGGCAAGAAGGGGCAAATCCCGCAGGTTTCCGGCGCTTTTCCAGCGCAAACATTGCCTCGAAGACAAATTCACCGACGGTAACCTTTAGCTGCGATGCGCGCTTTTACCGATCAACCGCCCGTCTTCAACAGACGGCTCTTCTGCCGGTTCCAGTCGCGTTCCTTCTCGGTCTCGCGCTTGTCATGCAGCTTCTTGCCCTTGGCGAGTGCCAGTTCGAGCTTTGCCCTGCCCTTTTCGTTGAAGTAGATCTTCAACGGCACCAGCGTCATGCCTTCACGGTTGATCGAATTGCGCAGACGGTTGATCTCGCGCTTCGACAGCAAGAGCTTGCGGCGGCGGCGCGGCTCGTGATTGAAGCGGTTGGCCTGCAGATATTCCGGCAGATGGGAATTGATCAGCCAGATCTCGTTGCCTTCGTCGGAGGCGTAGGATTCGGCGATATTGGCCTTGCCTTCGCGCAGAGCCTTGACCTCGGTGCCGGTCAGAACCAGACCGGCCTCATAGGTATCAATGATCTCATAGTTGAAGCGCGCCTTGCGGTTTTCCGCGACGATCTTGTTGATGGTGCGCTGGCTGCCTCTGGGTGCCATGGTGAATTCCGATCCGCCCGATGCTTTTGTTATTGTGGACGGCGGGCTCCCGTTCCTGATGTCTGTGCCTCTATGTAGTATAGAGAGACCGGGAAGAAAAGGCGCCGAGTGTCTTGCCCCGGCGCCGACTATCTCAGTTCAGCAGGCCGGCATGCTTCAGCGCCGCGTCGATTGCAACTTCGGTTGCACCTTCCAGCGTCGGCAGAAGCGGCAGGCGCACCGTGCGGCTCATCCGGCCGAGGCGATTGAGCGCATATTTCGCTCCGCAAAGACCCGGCTCCATGAAGATCGCCTTGTGCAGCGGCATCAGCCGGTCCTGATAGTCCAGCGCCTTGGCGTAGTCGCCAGCCAACATTGCTGCCTGGAATTCGGCCGACAGGCGTGGCGCGACATTGGCGGTCACCGAAATGCAGCCGACGCCACCATGGGCGTTGAAGCCGAGCGCCGTCGCATCTTCGCCGGACAGCTGGATGAAATCCGCGCCGCAGGTGATGCGCTGCTCGGAGACGCGTTCGATCTTGCCGGTCGCGTCTTTCACGCCGACAATGTTCTTGTGTGCCTTGGCAAGCGCCCCCATGGTCTCGGGCGTCATGTCGACCACCGAACGACCAGGAATGTTATAGATGATGATGGGCAGCGAGACGGCCTCGGCGATCGCCGCATAATGGCCGATCAGGCCCTTCTGCGTCGGCTTGTTGTAATAGGGCGTAACGACCAGCAGGGCGTTTGCGCCGGCCTTTTCAGCGTGCTGCGCGAGATCGATCGCTTCCCTGGTGTTGTTGGAGCCTGCACCGGCAATCACCGGCACGCGCTTGGCGGCTACCTCAATACAGAGTTCGACGACACGTTTGTGCTCGGCATGGGAGAGTGTCGGCGATTCACCCGTCGTGCCGACCGGCACCAGACCGGATGAGCCTTCGGCGATCTGCCACTCGACATGGGCGGCGAAAGCGGCTTCATCAACAGTACCCGCTTCGGTGAAGGGGGTAACGAGAGCGGGAATTGATCCCTGAAACATGCACTGAACTCCTCAGGGCCGATATCCACGCTTCGGCCGCATTCTCTATTTAAATCGGGGGCACATTACTTCGCGCCTTCGGGTGCGACAAGCGCATGTCGCGTGCTTTTGTGATAGTTTCAACGGGCTGATCGACGGAATGTGATCGCCCAGGTTAAGGACTTGTTAAGCAAGGTTTCGCCTTACTGAAGGGGTGGCGCATATAGGTCTGGTGTGTAGATGAGAAAGTCGTCTCTTTTTGTTTCGGCCCTGGGGCTCGGCATTGCCGGGATCATTGGCGTGCAGAATGCCGCCGCCCTTTCCGACGTCCCGGCAGGCGTTCCGGTTCCGGCGGAAAAACCGCTGGGCTTTGCGCCGATGAAAGCCGAACCGCCGTCCTTCGAGACGACCGGCACCATTCCCAAGACATCCTCGCCCGCTGCACAGGTCAACCCGCTGCTGAAAGCCGGTCTCGACGCGCTGACGGACAAAGATGGTACCAAAGCACTTTCGATTCGTAACCGGATGACCGTTGGCCTCGATCGCCATATGCTGACCTGGTCGATCGCCATGTCGGGGTTGCGGGACGTATCCTCCAGCGAAATCGCCACGGCGCAGCGTGAGTTGAAGGGCTGGCCGGGACTGAAATCGTTCCGCGCCAATTCAGAACGGGCGCTCTACAGAGAAAATCCAAACCCGAAAGGTGTTCTTGCCGCATTCGGAAATTCCGAAGCCGAGACGACCGAGGGCGCGATGCTGCTTGCGCGAGCGCATCTTGCGATCGGCAATACCACGCAAGCAGCCAAGGTGATCCGCAAGCTCTGGCACGAGGACGGCCTGGACAAGCCGACGGAAGACAGGATTCTCGGCGAGTTCACTTCTCTGCTGCGCCCGGCCGACCACAAGGCGCGCATGGACTATCTGATGTATCGCGGTCGCGCGAGCCAGGCCAAGCGCTTCTCGGCGCTCGGCGAGGCACAATCGCTTTACAATGCCTGGGCAGCGCTGATCCAGAAATCCGGCAACACCGCCGCCCTGATCAAGGCAGTCGACAGCCGCTGGGAGTCCGACCCTGCCTATCTCTTCATTCGCATCGAGAACCTGCGCCGACAGGACAAATACGAAGACGCTGCAAAGCTTCTCGAACAGATGCCGCGCGACAAAGCCAAGCTCATCAACACCGGCGAATGGTGGAACGAGCAGCGGATCGTCGCACGTGGGCTTGCAGATCTTGGCAAATACCGTGCCGCCTACCAGGTCACCGCGCATCATGCGGCCGACGAGACCGCGGACATGGCGGATGCCGAGTTTCATGCCGGCTGGTATGCCTTGCGCTATCTGAACGACCCGAAGACCGCCTCGAAGCATTTCCAACGGATCCTGGAAGTATCAAACCGACCGCTTTCCGCCTCGCGTGGCTGGTATTGGCTTGGCCGCGCGGCGGAAGCCGCCGGCGACGACAAGGCGCGCGACTACTTCAATCGTGCAGCCCAACATCCAAGCACCTTCTATGGCCAGCTTGCCAGCGCGCGGGTGCAGATGGGTGCGATCAGGATACCGTATCCGGCTCCATCACCCGCCGAGCGCGACCTGTTTACGTCGCGCGAAGCGGTTCAGGCCATATCGCGCTATGAGGCCGCCGGTCATGGCTGGCGGGCGCAAAGCCTGTACCGGGCGCTTGCCGAACAGCTCGACAATCCCGGCGAGCTGGCTTTGCTCAGTTCACGCGCGGAAAAGTCGGAAGGCGGGCACCAGCTCTCGCTGCAGATCGGCAAGACGGCCTATGCCCGCGGCATCAATGTGCCGGCGCTTGCCTTCCCGATCGGCGTCATTCCCTCCTCGGCCAACATTGCCGGCTCCGGCAAGGCGCTGGCCTATGCCATTGCCCGCCAGGAGAGCGCTTTCAATCCGGCCGCTGTTTCGCCGGCGAATGCGCGCGGACTGCTGCAACTTTTGCCATCGACCGCCAAAGGGGTCGCTGCCCGGCACGGGATTGCCTATGCACCGGCCAAGCTGACCACGGATCCGGGTTTCAACGCCACGCTTGGCGCGCATTATCTTGGCGAGCAGATCGACACGTTCGGCGGCTCCTACATCATGACCTTCATTGCCTACAATGCCGGCCCCCGCAAAGTGCCGGAATGGATTGCGCGCTACGGCGACCCGCGCGGCAAGTCGATCGACGAGGTCGTCGACTGGATCGAACGCATCCCCTTCCCCGAGACGCGCAACTATGTGCAGCGGGTGATGGAGAACTATCAGGTCTACAAGAGCCGGCTCGGCCAGGAGACTGACATCGTTCACGACCTTCGCTTCGGTCGCTGATCGACGGCACTGAAGATCTTCGCTAGCGTGTCTTCCAGCAATACTCAGCGGAGGACTAAATGCCTGACCCTGTGACCAACGGCATCGAAGATCACTTCATCAGCGTCCCGGATGGCCTCAAGCTTCATGTGCGGGTTCACGGCCGTGAAAATTCCGGCCTGCCCGTCGTCTGCCTGCCGGGCTTGACCCGCAACGGCCGCGATTTCGAAGCCATTGCCCGCTTGCTGTCTAGCCCGCCATACGACTTCAAGGTGATCAGCATAACCTCGCGTGGGCGTGGCCTGTCAGACCGCGACCCGGAGCCTACGCGTTACACGATCCCGGTCGAAGCCATGGATGTGGTGGCCGTGCTCGACCAGTTGGCGATCGAGAGGGCACATTTCATCGGCACATCGCGCGGCGGACTGATCCTGCATGTGCTGGCGATGACCCATCTCGATCGGATCGCGAGCGTTGTCCTCAACGATATCGGCCCTGTCCTCGAGATCGAAGGACTGCGCCAGATCCAGGCCTATCTCGGCAGTCGACGTCGCCTCCAGACCTTTGCCGAGGCGGCGTTCGTCCTGAAAGAGACGCATGGGGCCGAATTCCCGGCCCTGTCCGATGAAGATTGGCAGGGGCTTGCCTCGGCGATCTACCGGGAGACCGAAGCCGTGATTGTCACCGACTACGATCCGGAAATCGGTATCCAGTTCCGCGCGGCGGACTTCAATCAACCGCTTGCAGATCTCTGGCCGCAGTTTGCGTTGTTGGCGGCTCTTCCGGTGATGGTGATCCGGGGGGAGCATTCGCGGCTGTTGTCTTCCGAAACGGTGGATTTAATGGGTGAGCGGCATCCGCGTCTGCTTGCTGTTACCGCCAGCGGCCAAGGCCACGCGCCGCTGCTGGATCTGGGGCCCCTGCCCGAACAGATCGCCGGCTTTCTCAACAAGAACATTTAAACAAGACTAGGCTCGCGGCAGTTCAAATGAGAGAGTCTGCGCGTTCCATTACCCCAATGTCGCCAAACGGAAAAAGCCCGGCACAAGGCCGGGCTTTCCCTATCCAATCTGTAGATTGAATTAGAATGCGCGCTGCAGGCGGAAGTAACCGTACGGGTTGTCGGTTACGTCGTCGTACTGAAGCGAAACGCGAGCAAGCAGGTTTTCAACAGGCTTGTAGTCCAGCGTGATGCCGTACTTCAGCTTGTCGCCACCGACGTATGCGCCGCCAGCTTCGAGGTTATCCCAGTACTGGATGCCCGGGGTAACAGTCAGCTTGTCCGTTGCCTTGAAGGCGTAGGAAGCAGCAACCGACCATTCAGCGTCGTCGTAGTAGGCGCTCGGGTCAGACGAGTAGATGCCGGCGAGGTAGAAAGTGCCCGGGCCGATGTCAGCCGAACCGATAGCGCGAACAGCGCCTTCTTCTACGTCGAAGTCATAACCGCCGAGGATGGCGATCGAAGCCGGACCGAAGGTCGCGGTTACGGTACCAGCAAGGCCGATGTCGGTGTTGACAGCAGTGCCGTTGAGTTCGTCAACCGAAACGCCGATCGAGAATGCATCAGCTGTGTAGGTGTATGCGAACGAGACGAATTCGGTGTCGTTGCCGAGACCATCGGTTTCGCCAGCGATACCAAGGTCCCACCAGCTGTAGAACCAGCCAGCCTTGAAGCCGCCGAGAGCGAGGTAAGCTTCGTCAGCGTAGAAGCCCTGCTCAGCGCCATCAACGCTGATGTCGCTTTCGAGAGCGATGAAGGACTGCAGAACGCCGAGTTCGGTGTCCGACTTTGCGTCGACCGTGATCAGAGCAGCGGCGCGCATGTCGTAGTCGTTGCCAGAATTCGAGTCAGCGTTCGGTCCGAAGTCGACCTGCGCACGAACCCAACCACCGATCTGGAGGCAGGTTTCGGTGCCCGGGATGTAGAAGTAGCCGGTGCCGAAAGCGTCGCAAACGCGAACGTATTCCATCGGCTCTGGCTCAGCAGCAACGATAGCGTCGGCAGCCTGGGCGCCAGATACTACAGCGAGAGCTGCAGCGGAGCCGAGAAGAAGGCTCTTGATGTTCATTATTGACCTCCAGTCAAGTTTCGTATGGGTCTGGCCAAATTGGCTGAAGGACAGCAGTTCCTGCCCCATCCCCGTCGGTTTCTCAGAAGACGGACGATCCACCGCCTCGCTTCCGAAGTTGAAAATACAAAACGCCGCCCGTCATGCAATCACCAATCACCGGAAAGAATGGAAACGGGGGACCCTTCCGTCTGCGCTGTTGCTCAAAGGACACAAAACCGTGTCCAGGGATCATTAAAACTTTACACTTCGTTAAGAAAGCCCTTAGGAAATGGGCACTTAGCGACTGGCCTCAGAAACACTGGCGGTTAAAACCAGGATTTGTTTCCAACCGAAATGGGCGAAATCCCCTATGGCCAAACGCTTTTTGCGGGCAGCGGTGACAAGCGCTCACTCTATATAGGGACCGATATGTTGAGTGAAGCGCCGTGGGCGACCGCCATTTTCGATCTTTGAGAACAGAATCGATCATTGAAAAGCCTCGCGATTCGGGAATCGCCGCGGTCGCCCGTAGCCCGGCGCCGGCGATTCCCTGAAATTTGCCGGCTCCATAAGGTAAAATGTGCAGGATTGCGAAAAACCCTTGCAATCGCCGATTCAAGCACATAATCAGGCCGCACCGGAGAGGTGGCCGAGTGGTCGAAGGCGCTCCCCTGCTAAGGGAGTATACGTCAAAAGCGTATCGTGGGTTCGAATCCCATCCTCTCCGCCATTCAACCCAATGTCAAAATTCCGGAATTTGCTCCTGCACTCGCCCTCGAGCTGCGTCTTCGCATGGCGATTCCCGTACGTGAGCTGGCGACGGCCAATCCGAGGCCATTCTGGCGCGATTGGCGGCACCGCTCCCGACGACCGCCGCGACAATTTTCGCTTATCCATATGATTTAAAACGATAATAGCAATATATCCGCAGTGCTCCGGTCTATAACTGACTGGAGGTCAATAATGAACATCAAGAGCCTTCTTCTCGGCTCCGCTGCAGCTCTCGCTGTAGTATCTGGCGCCCAGGCTGCCGACGCTATCGTTGCTGCTGAGCCAGAGCCGATGGAATACGTTCGCGTTTGCGACGCTTTCGGCACCGGCTACTTCTACATCCCGGGTTCGGAAACCTGCCTCAAGATCAGCGGTTATGTTCGCTTCGAGACCCAGTTCTCGGAAGACGACAATGAAGATCTCGACTGGAACGCCCGTACCCGCGCCAAGATCAACTTCGAAGCCAAGAGCGATTCCGAACTCGGCACCGTTGGCTCCTACATCGCAGTCCGCACCTGGGCTGAAAGCGACGGCACCGACAACGGCTCGGGCAACGACCTCGAGATCGACGAAGCCTACATCACTGTCGGCGGCTTCAAGGTCGGCTACATGTACAACTACTGGGATAACGATCTCTCGGGCGAAACCGATGACCTCGGTTCGAACCGCATCAACTCGGTCGGCTACCAGTACACTGCCGATGCGTTCTCGGCTGGCGTCTTCCTTGACGAACTGACGAAGACCTATTCCGGCGACTTCGACACCTTCTACGACGACAACGACAACCTCGGCATCGAAGGCCAGATCGCTGCGACCTTCGGCGTTGTCACCGCAGAACTTCTCGGCTCCTACGACTTCGCGGCTGAAAATGGCGCGATCCGCGCAAAGCTGCTGGCTGATGTTGGTCCGGGCACGTTCGGCCTCGCCGCCATCTACTCGACCGGCGCAAACGCCTACTACGACGTTTCCGAGTGGACCGTTGCTGCTGAATACGCCGTCAAGCTGAGCGAAAAGTTCACCCTGACGCCTGGCGTTCAGTACTGGGACAGCTACGGCCTCGTTTCGGCTGACGACTTCGATTCCAGCAACGACGCCTGGAAGGCCGGTCTGACCCTCGATTACAAAATCGCCCAGGGCCTGACTGCCAAGGTTGCCGTCAACTACTTCGACGAAGACGCAGCTGATGATGGCGTCTGGGACGGCTTCGTCCGTCTGCAGCGCTCGTTCTAATTCGATCTTCGGATCGATACGAGATCCGGCCTTCGGGCCGGATCTCACGCAAAACCCGCTAAAAACGTGGTTTTGCCGAATACAGGTTCTGAAATGTCAAATGCTGGCCAGTTGTGACGACTGTTGCCGGCCGGCACCGTTTCTTGAGGAAAAACTCCACCATCCGTGCTTCCGCGCAATTATGAGCTATACTTTTTATAATGTATAACGATATTCGATCTCGTGAGGCCCGCATGGCGCTGGCCGGATCGTATGAGGCCATGGCGTGAACAACATGATATCGGAAAAAAGCGAGGCATTCGACACAGCCGTCGAAGTGCCCTCCTATTCCGTTCATTATCAGTACAGCACCGCGAACAAGCTTTTCGAAGTTCGCGACACGTCGCTGCGTGCCCTGTTCGCAAAATATGGCGACATTCTCTGGCTCAACGGCAGCCACAAATACAATGTCACCAATTTCATCGCCGAACTTCATGACATGTTGGATATCCCGGGCTTCTCCACCTTTTCCCAGGAGATGCTCGATCAATTGATTGGCAAATTGCGCAAGCGCGGTAACAGCAACGCCACCATCAATCGAAAGATGGCGGCCCTAAGCAAACTGCTGCGAAAGGCGTATAAAATGGGAGATGTCTACAGTCTGCCCGAATTCAAGCGCGAAAAGGAAAAGGCAGGGCGTATCCGCTTCCTCGACAGAGACGAAGAGGACTTGCTGTTTTCCGAAATCCGCGCGCATTCGGACCTTTATTATCGTTTCTGCACATTCCTGGTGGATACCGGTGCCCGCCTGAGCGAAGGTACCGACCTTCGCTGGGGTGACCTCAATGCACACCGCGCCACATTCTGGGTGACAAAATCCGGGCGTTCGCGTTCCGTCCCCCTCACCCAGCGGGCCGCTGCTGCAATCGCTGCCTCGGACCGGCGTTTCCCTGGTCCCTTTTCAGAGATTGACCAGCAAAGGTTCCGGATCGCCTGGCACAATGCCAAGGACGCCATCGGTCTTGGCGATGACAAGGATGTCGTGCCGCACGTGTTGCGCCATACCTGCGCCTCGCGCCTGGTCCAGGGCGGCATCGACATCCGCCGCGTTCAGATGTGGCTTGGCCACCAGACCCTGACAATGACCATGCGATACGCACACCTCGCCTCGCATGATCTCGACATGTGTGTTCCCGTTCTGGAGCGCGCAGCCGCAAACTAACGGTTCATTTTTTTGTTAGTGACATGATAGCGCTACCATCACTTTGATTCTGCTCATTATTTGTTGTCAAAAATAACAGTTATTATAAAAACACAAAAGGGGTCCCGGAGAAAAATCCGGGACCCCTTTTCACTATAAGGTGTAGAGAGTGTGCGTGTACTGCGTCAGAGGATCAGCGTCTTGAGATCCAGTGACGGGTCAGCGATCGCGGCCCTGTCCGGAGTTCGACCCAGATCGAGAAGTTTCTTGCCGGCAACATAGGCCTTGGCATCATTGATCGCATCCACTGCGATGAAGTCCCCCTTGGCAAAATACCAGACAGACAGGCTGCCTTCGCGTGCACCCGGGCGGACGACCGTTTCGTCATAGCCGAGATTGAAGCCGGCGATCTGCAGCTTGACGTCATACTGATCCGACCAGAACCACGGCTTCGGCCGATAGGGCAGCGCCACGCCCGCCAGACTGCTGGCAGCCGCCTCAGCCTGATCCACGGCATTCTGCACCGACTCGAGCCGGATCTTCTGCCCCTTCCAGTCGAAGACCGCGCAATCGCCCACGGCATAGACGTTCGGATCGGAGCTTTGCTCCATGTCGTCGACGAGAATGCCGTTGGCGGTTTCGATCCCGGCTTCTGCGGCAATGCGGTCATTGGGCACGACGCCGATCCCGGCAATCACCAGATCGACGTCGATGACGCTGCCGTCCGACAGTTCGGCCGCCTTGACCCGTCCATCGTCGCCGATCAAGCGCTTGAGGCCGGTGTTTTCGCGAATGACGACACCCTCTGCCTGGTGGATTGCGCGCATGGCATCGGCGGTTTCCTTCGCGGCAACGCGGGCGAGCACGCGTTCGGCCATTTCTATCAAGGTCACGTCCAGGCCAAGTTTGCGCGCCACGGCGGCAGCCTCAAGACCGATGTAACCGCCGCCGACAATCAGCAGGCGTCGCCCGGCCTTCATTTCATCGGCAAGCCGATCGGCATCGGCCTTGTCGCGGGCGGTATAGACACCGTCAAGATCACCGCCGATCTGCGACGGCAGGCGGCGCGGCGTAGCACCCGTGGCAAAGACCAGCGTCTCATAAGCAATCGTCGAGCCATCGAAGAGCCGAACGGTCCTGGCCTCGCGGTCAACCGCCTCTACCGGCGTCGACAGGCGGATCTCGACATTGTTTTCCTCGTACCAGGCTTGCGGGCGAAACAGCAGGCGATCGAAACTCATCTCGCCCAACAGATATTTCTTCGACAGCGGCGGGCGCTGATAGGGAAGGCAGGGCTCGGAACCCAGAAGCAGGATGGGGCGCTCTTCCTTCAATGCCCGAAGTTTAGCCGCCAACGCAAATCCTGCCTGGCCTGCGCCAATGATCACCAGTCTGCCCGCCACGTGTCACGCCTCGTCTTGTTTCAGGAAAAGTCTTGCTTCAGGAAAAGCGCCTGACATCCGCAACGGGAGGCGCGTCGATGAACAAGGCGTAGCTTTATGGCAATTTCCGGTCAAGGAGCGGATGCAGGGCCGCGATGACGCATCCGCCCGCGACAAGCCGTGTAAGCACCTGAGTTCAAAGACAAAACATTCACTTCCCATGCATTTTAACGATCCAATTGAGAAAGCGTCGAAGAAGATGCGTTAAATTGGGATTGTGCCAAATCGCCAAGGGAGGGTGAGATGCCCTTACAGATGATACCCGACGTAAAAGCGAACATTCCGCAGGACAAGGTCTTCGAGAAATTCAGGATCGACCGGCCGGGCAAGATCATCTTCGTCGGCCATCACCTGAGCACCACGACCTCGCTGCGATGCCTGATCCGCACGATGTCCCTGCATGGCGCAGAACTTGAGGTCTCGCCACACCTGCCGATGCCCAGCAACTTCTTCCTGGAGATCCTTGGTATCCATGACGAAATCGGCTGCACGCTCATCCGCCGCGAAGCTGAGAAGCTCACCATCGGCTTCAACATGCTGATCGATCCAGAATTCCTGCACCACGTCGTGCGACTTTCCTTCGAACTGGGCCAGTGAGTCGCGCTCTCCGTCTGAAAAACAACTGGGTGGATCGATACGAGTATCGACGTGGCTAGAAGACAGTATTTCGCTTTGTGTTTTCTTCCCGTTCGAGAAAGCGCAAATACTTAAAACTTGACTGATCCTCTTGACGCTAATGCAAATATTAGAACCCACAGTGCAAGCAACACCGGGCTTGGAACGCGAGAACAACAATGGAAAACGCAACGCATCTGGCGACAGTCAAGTCGGAAATGTACGAACGCAAATGGGAGCGTTTCTATGTCCAACGTCCCGCCAAGGTCATGGCGGTCAGCCCTGGACTGAGCGGCATCACGATCCGCAGTTGTGAAGTCGTGGATATTTCGCAAGGCGGCGCCGCACTTGTGATGACAACCACCATCGGCCTGTCCTCCCATTACTACCTGCAGGTCGTTGGCCTTGCCGATCGCATCGGCTGTGCTGAAGCCTATCGAAACGGCAATCGGGTCGGCGTGAAATTCATCCGGCCGATCCCGGAAGCCATGCTGCACCGGATCGTGCGCGCCGACTTCATGCTCGGCGAAAAGATGGATGCGCCGATGAAGCCGTTCACCAACGGAAACGGTGCGCGCCTGGGGCGCTGATTTCGGCAAAACTTTCTCCCGGCAGGCCATTGGCGCCGGTTGTCGCCCTTGCGCGCGTCCTGCGGAAACCTATTGTGGGCTCAGTTCAAACTTTGCCCGGGATTCCAGCATCGCATGTCCGCCTTTTCTCGCTTTACACACCTGTCGTCCACCCTGCCGGCAACCGTACCCTTCGTTGGGCCGGAGGCCATCGAACGCCAACGCGGACTGCCGGTACAAGCCCGGATCGGCGCGAATGAAAGCGGCTTCGGCCCCGCCCCTTCCGTCATTGCGACGATTGCGGAGAAATCGGTCGAGATCTGGAAATACAATGATCCGGAAAACCACGCGCTGAAGACCGCGCTGGCAGCGCATCTGTCGCTGAAGCCGGAGAATTTCGTCATCGGCGAAGGCATCGACGACCTGCTCGGCCTGATCGTCCGGCTGGTGATCGAGCCCGGCATGCCGGTCGTCACGTCGCTCGGCGGCTATCCGACCTTCAATTTCCATGTGAACGGCTTTGGCGGCCGCCTGGTGACAGTGCCCTACCGCAACGACCGCGAAGATCTCGACGGATTGCTTGCCGCCGTCAAAGCCGAGGATGCGCCGCTCGTCTATTTCGCCAATCCCGATAATCCGATGGGCAGTTGGTGGGATGCCGACAGTATCGTCGCCTTTGCCCGCGCGCTGCCGGAAACGACGCTGCTCATTCTGGACGAAGCCTATAGCGAAACGGCACCGGCCGGCTCGATCCCGGCTGCCGATGCCCTGATCGACCTGCCCAACGTGATCCGCACCCGGACATTCTCCAAGGCCTATGGCCTTGCTGGCGCCCGTGTCGGCTATGGCATCGGCACGCCCGGCACGGTCTCGGCATTCGACAAGATCCGCAACCACTTCGGCATGCCGCGGCTTTCGACGGAAGCAGCACTCGCCGCGCTGAAGGATCAGCGCTACCTGGCCGACGTTCTGGCGCGCATTGCAGACTCACGCACACGGATTTCGGCCATCGCCACGGCCAATGGTCTGAAACCGCTCCAATCCGCGACGAATTTCGTCACGGTCGATGCGGGACGAGATGGTGTCTATGCGCGCGCGATCGTCGACGGGCTGATGGAGTACGGCATTTTCATCCGCATGCCCGGCGTGGCGCCACTCAACCGCTGCATCCGCATCTCGACGGGTCTGCCGGCGGACATGGATCTTCTGCAAGAGGCCTTGCCGAAGGTGCTGGCCGCGCTCGCCTGAGATTGGCATCAGGGCAATAAAAAGAACCGCGCCGGCCTTGTTCCTGCCGGTCGCGGTTCTGATGTGTTGGCACTGGCCCCGTCCAAAGGTCCCCCGCCACGTTCCCCTGCATCAGGGTTCTTGTGCTTTTCGTCCTACCGCCAAAGGCGGGGTAACTGCATTCAGTGGATGGTCATCCATTCGCGGGCAGCACGCAGCGCTGCGGCGAGATCGGGCTTCGTCATCGTCTGGGCGAGATCGGCACGCAGCTCGGCGGCGCGCTCGCATCCCTTGATCGCCGCGATGTTCAGCCACTTGTGTGCCGAGACGAGATCGATCGGGCAACCACGACCGGTTGCGTACATCAGACCCATGTCGCAGAAGACATCAGCCCGGGTTTCGCCACCCATTGTGGCCATTTCGGAATTGCGCATTTCAAAGCGTGCCATCGGATTTGTCCCTGTCTAGCCTAGTGGTTTAAACTGTCCCTGTTTTGCCCCTTTCGGAGCGCCTTCCGGACCGTTGCCATCTTCTTTCGTGGCGTTTCGACCCTTCAGGTATCGGCGGGTTTTTCCCTGCTCGTTTGATGACCCGACTATGCCGGAAGGCTTTCAATGGTCGCTTAAAATGCATGCTTAATTTGCTGAAAACAAAGTACAAATGCTTCGTAAACTTGATTTTTTGTTAAGCATCGGATGCCCTGCATTTTAAGGAATTTGTCTCGAAATTTACGAAAACTTCAGGTCTGGAAATCAACCGATTGTTCACCACGAAATTCGAAGACGCTTTTATCAAAGCCCGCAAATGCCGGTTTTGCGGGTCGTCCACAGCGACAAAATCCGGCGGATTGCATTTTACCTTTACGTGTGCGTAAGATAATTCTTAACCGGTGAGCCCGTGATTTCGGAGGAAATCAAGCGCGCTCGACGGCTGGCACCATCATCTCGGGAGGAGAGATCAAATATGCGGACCATCATCATCGCAGCCGCGCTGGCATTTTCGGCCATCACCGCGCAGGCGGCAGAGCCCATCGAGGGCAACTGGAAGACGGCAACCGGCGCCACGGCCGAGATCGCCCCTTGCGGCGGCGCGTTCTGCGTGACGCTCAAGACCGGCAAATTCGTCGGCAAGCAGATCGGCAAGATGTCGGGCAGCGGCGACAGCTATTCCGGCGAAATCACCGACCCGGAAACCGACAAGACTTATTCGGGTTCAGGCACCGTCTCTGGCAGTTCGCTGAAGATGAAGGGCTGCGTTCTCGCCGTCCTTTGCAAGAGCCAGACCTGGTCGCGGCTCTGATCGGCTGACGCTCTCACTATAAAGAGCGGAACCTGACACTATAAAGAGGGGAACGGGCGGTGGGAGCGATCCCCCGCCCGAATTTTTTCGGCCTGACGCACCTAGTCGACGGCGCGATAGTCGTCGGGGATGGTGAAGACGATATCGGCCCGACCATAGCCGCCGTCCTTGACCTCCTCGATCAGCACCATGGTATGCGGACGTGCTGCCTCGGACAAATACTCCACCAGCATGGCAGTCGTTCGGTGGACGATTTCCTCTTTCTGGACCTTGGACAGCGCCCCTTCCGGGGTCTTGATGTTCACAAACGGCATTTCATTCTCCTGCTTGGTTGTCTCTCAGAAGGGTTGCGTGTGTCAGACCACGCCGCCATTGGCGCGGATCACCTGGCCGTTGACCCAGCCGCCATCGGGGCCGGCGAGGAAGGACACGACAACGGCGATATCATCGGGCTGGCCGAGCCGCTTCAGGGGGTTCATGCCGATGATCGCGTTGACCAGGTCTTCCGACTTGCCCTTCATGAACAGTTCGGTCTCGACCGGGCCCGGCGCGACGGCATTGACGGTGATCGCTTTGGGTCCGAGTTCCTTGGCCAGGATATGGGTCATGGCTTCGACCGCCGCCTTGGTTGCGGCATAGACACCGTAGGCCGGCTGGTAGACACCAACCACGCTCGTCGAGAAGCTGATGATGCGGCCGCCGGGGCGGATGCGGTTCGCGCCTTCGCGCATGCCGCGGAAGACGCCGCCAAGATTGGTCGCGACCTGGCGCTCAAAGGCTTCATCCGACGTGTCGGCAATCGGCGAAAGCTGCATGATGCCGGCATTGTTGACCAGCACGTCGACACCACCGAAAGTTTGATCGGCGGCATCGAACAACGCTCTCATACCGTCGATCGAGGCGATATCGGCCTGAACCGCCACGGCGCGGCCACCGGCCGCTTCAATATCGCCGACAACGGCTGCGGCTGACTCTGCGCCCCTTGTATAATTGACCACGACGGCAAATCCGTCGCGGGCAAGACGTCTGGCAATCGCCGCTCCGATGCCTTTCGATGATCCGGTGACGATGGCAGTCCTGGTTTCAGTATCGATCATGGCAGCTCTCCTTGTTTCTGTCTGCCTGAAGATATGCCGATGCCAGTTCCAAACAATCACCCGTGTCTTGACATCATAATTCTGTTGGTGCGAACAATGAGCGATGGATCGACTTGACCGGATGCAACTCTTTCTTCGTGTGGTGGAGCGGCGCAGTTTTTCTGCGGCGGCGGCCGATCTCGGGCTCGGACGATCGACGGCGACCGAAGCGATCAAGCAGTTGGAGGCCGATCTCGGCGCGCGGCTGTTGGAGCGGACAACGCGCCATGTAACGCCGACTCTGGAGGGGCAGGTTCACTACCAACGCTGCCTCGCCATTCTTTCGGACATTGACGAAGCCGAAAACGCATTTCGCGATGGCAAACCGCGCGGGATCCTCAGGATCGATGCCCATCCCCTGCTGACGCGGACTTTCCTCCTGCCGCATCTGCCTGAATTCCTCGATCGCTACCCCGGTCTCGATCTGCATATCGGCCAGGGCGATCGGCTGGTGGATCTGGTCCGCGAAGGCGTCGATTGCGCCCTTCGCGCCGGAGAGCTTGCCGATAGCGGCCTGATCGCGCGCAAGCTTTCGACGATCGGTGAAGTGACCTGTGCCAGCCCCGCCTATCTTGCCCGCCATGGCATGCCGGCAACGCTCGATGACCTTGCGACCGGGCATCTGTGCATCGGCTTCGTCTCGTCGCGCACCGGCGAGGTGATGCCGCTCGAATTCATCGATGGCAAGGACATAAGACTGGTGCCCATCGCCTCGCGCGTCACCGTCAACAATTCCGACACGATGACGGATCTCTGCCGGCTCGGCTTCGGCCTGATCCAGGCACCGCGCTACCGCCTGGCACAAGATCTTGCCGAGGGCCGGCTGGTCGAGGTCCTGGCGAGCCATCCGCCCTCACCCACGCCACTGTCGGCCGTCTATCCGCAAAACCGGCATACCGCCGCCCGCCTGCGCGTCTTCCTCGACTGGGCGACGGAGATCTTCGCCAAGGCGAACCTTTAGCTGCGGCGGAACCCTCCGCCACAGCCAGCAGCACCGCTATACGGCTCAGATCGGTTCGCCGACGTCGATGCGATTGCCGTCGGGATCTTCGAAGACAAAGGCGCGCAGCCCGTAATCCTTATTCTGCAGCCGTTTGATCACCCGCAGGCCCTTGCGCTGGATGACGTCATGCAGCGCATCGATATTCTCGACCATCATATGGGCGACGTTGAAGTCCGCGGCTTCATAACCGGGCTGTAAGGTCAGGTGCAATTCAGCCGAATCCCGCTTCAAGATCATGAAGCCGACCGGACTGCCATTCTCGAAGGTTTTGCTGAAACCCAGAACCTCCGTGTAGAATTTTTCGGCGCGTGCCATCTGCTTGACCGGCAGCATGACAGCGACCCGCCCGAAGCGCATCGTCTCGTGGTTGATGTTGTCCATCGTGTGGTCTCGTTTTGTGAAGACCGCATATCCCGGCCGCGGTCGGTGCCACGCAGGGAAGCGTCTTCAATTGTTGTGACAAACGAGACGGTGCCCGTTGCATCAGTATTGCAGAGAGAGGCATCTGGATAAAGACCCGAAACCCGTATCCTCGCCGGATGACGCCGCGCCTCGGAGCCGCCCCCCCAGAATTGCCCCGATTTCTGAATGCCGGATGAACCCGGCTATCAGCACGCGTTCAGGCAGGTGTCAGCATAGTCGGTCACAGGGACAGAGGACTGGAGACTTTCACATGAGCACGCTTTCTCGCCGCATGACCATTCTGACTTTGACCATGGCCGTTTTCGCCTTCCTGTTCGCCCAACTGGTGGTGTCTACAGGACCCGGTCAGCGGCACGGGCAGGCAGCGATGATCTCAAGCTGCGGCATTCCCGGCAGCCCGCTCTGCAAGGCTGTCTTCTAGGAACAGCTCTCATCAGGTTCAGGTTCGGCCAGACGGTCTGTGGTTGCCGCCTATTTGGACAACAGCTTGTTCTTGATCAGCCCGACCACGATCTGGACCACCAGACCCGCGACACCGCCGCCGACAAACTGGCCGGCAAGCGCTGCAATATCCACGCCTCCCGCGGCCGCCGCTCCCCCCGAGCCGAGCAGCGAGCCCAGAATCGTCCCGCCGCCGACGCCGCCGATCGCCCCGGCGAGCAGATTGCCGATCTGACCGAGATCCGAATCCCTCAGTATCTTGCCGCCTGCCGTTCCACCGGCTGCGCCGCCGATGAGCTGCGCCAGGATTGATGCGATATCCATGAAAATCGCCCTCCACACGATCCCGTCCACCAGAACGGAACAACTCTGGCATTGTAAGCCGTATGCACTCGCCCGAAAAGACACCGGAGCATTTAATTATTCCAATGTTCTAATGTCTGTTTTTCTCACACAGGAGCATTCGTCGGCGCGGCTTCACGAACGGCGTCTTGTGGTTTTCTCAAATCAGCCGACAAAACGTCGTTTGCTTGTCAAACTCTCTCTC
Organism: Hyphomicrobiales bacterium; assembly: GCA_900470155.1. Taxonomy (GTDB): domain Bacteria; phylum Pseudomonadota; class Alphaproteobacteria; order Rhizobiales; family Rhizobiaceae; genus Allorhizobium. The sequence goes on along the minus strand of UBZT01000007.1, from coordinate 52,728 downwards.
TTATAATGCATCATGAACACACGAATCCCTATCTCCGCACCCGTCAATTTCATCAGCCCCGAGCCGTATGAACCGCAGGCTTTCAACAATGCCGCTGAAGCGGTCGATGCGCTGACCGCGCTTTATGAGCGCAATACCAGCTTCCTGATAGACGGGTTTGGCGACCTTGCGCAAGGCGGCCCGATTGCCGGCCGCTACCGCGCATTTTATCCGCAGGTGGCACTCGAGACGACCAGTTTCGGCCATATCGACACCCGTCTCGCCTATGGGCATGTGACCTCGCCCGGCCTCTACACCACGACGATCACCCGCCCGACGCTGTTTCGTCACTACCTGAAGGAACAGCTCGGCCATCTGATGCGCAATCATCAGGTTCCGGTGATCGTGTCGGAATCCGCCACGCCGATCCCGCTGCATTTCGCCTTTGCCGAAGGTGCGCATGTCGAGGCGTCGGCCGGCGGTCTGGTCGACATGCAGTTGCGCGACATCTTCGATACGCCGGATCTGGCAGTCACCGACGATGAGATTGCCAATGGCGAATACGAGCCAAAGCCAGGCGAGCCGCATCCGCTTGCGCCGTTTACCGCCCAGCGCATCGACTATTCGCTGGCCCGCCTGTCGCATTACACGGCGACCAGCGCCAACCATTTCCAAAACTTCGTGCTGTTCACGAATTACCAGTTCTACGTCGACGAGTTCTGCGCCTATGCGCGCAAGCTGATGGCCGATGGCGGTGAAGGCTATACGGCCTTTGTCGAGCCGGGCAATATCATCACCAAGCCCGGCGACACCGAGGCGAGCGAAGGCGTTTCGCTCGGACGCCTGCCGCAGATGCCGGCCTATCACCTGAAGATGAAGGGCCATGCCGGTATCACGCTGGTCAATATCGGCGTCGGCCCGTCCAACGCCAAGACGATCACCGACCATATCGCCGTGCTGCGCCCGCATGCCTGGCTGATGCTCGGCCACTGCGCCGGGTTGCGCAACAGCCAGAGACTTGGCGATTATGTGCTGGCGCATGCCTATGTGCGTGAAGACCATGTTCTCGACGACGACATCCCGGTCTGGGTGCCAATCCCGGCGCTGGCCGAAGTGCAGCAAGCGCTGGAAGATGCGGTCGAGGAGGTGACCGGCTACGAGGGCTTCGAACTGAAGCGCATCATGCGCACCGGAACCGTTGCCACGATCGACAATCGAAACTGGGAACTGCGCGACCAGCGCGGCCCGGTCAAGCGGCTGTCGCAGTCGCGCGCGATCGCGCTCGATATGGAATCAGCCACGATCGCCGCCAACGGCTTCCGCTTTCGCGTGCCTTACGGCACCCTGCTCTGCGTTTCCGACAAGCCGCTGCATGGCGAACTGAAACTGCCCGGCATGGCGACCGCCTTCTACAAGACCCAGGTCAGCCAGCACCTGCAGATCGGCATCCGCGCCCTGCAAAAGCTTGGCGCCATGCCGCAGGAAAGACTGCATTCGCGCAAGCTCAGGAGCTTCTTCGAGACTGCATTCCAGTAGAGGTCCAGACAGCGGCCTTACGCCCCGGTCTTGAATGCGAATGCGCGCTTGCGTGTAAGTATGAACCGCCGGCGATCAGGACGTTGCCGATCGGGCTGCATCTGCGGACCGGTGGCAATTCCTTGCCACCGGCATTGGCTGCCTGCTAGGCGGCCATTCCATTGAGTTCCGACATAACCTCGTCAGAAAGCTCGATCGCGGCGACGCCGAGATTTTCCCGCAAATGCGCCCGTGACGACGTTCCGGGAATAAGCAGGATATTGGGCGCTCGCTTCAGCAGCCAAGCGAGTGCGACCTGCATGGGCGTTGCCTCCATACACGCAGCCACGTCGGAGAGCGTGGATGACTGGAGCGGCGAAAAGCCGCCGAGCGGGAAGAACGGAACATAGGCCGTTCCCTGCTCTGCGAGTTGATCGATCAGGGCGTCGTCTCCCCGGTGCGCGAGATTGTACTGGTTCTGCACGCAGACGATGTCGGTGATCTTCCTCGCATCGTCGATTTGTTTTGCCGTGACATTCGACAGGCCGATGTGTCGGACAAGGCCCTGGCGCTGCAAATCCGCGAGAACCTCCAACGGTTCCTCCAGCGAACCTTCCGCCGGACCATGCACGTCGAACATGGCGCGCAGGTTGACGACTTCGATCACCTCTAGACCGAGGTTTCTGAGATTGTCGTGCACCGCCCGGGTCAGTTCCTCCTTCGAAAAAGCCGGATTCCAGGAGGCGTCTTCACCACGGATGGCGCCGATCTTCGTGACGATCACCAGATCATCGTTATAGGGATGCAATGCTTCCTTGATGATTTCATTGGTGATGTGAGGACCATAGAAATCGCTGGTGTCGATATGATTGACCCCGCTTTCCACGGCCTCACGCAACACCAACACAGCTTCCTGGCGATCCTTTGGCGGACCGAACACGCCTTTGCCGGCAAGCTGCATGGCCCCGTAGCCGAGGCGGCGTACGGCACGATCGCCAAGTCTGTATTGGTTCGAATTGCGTAAGTTCGACATGACGTCATCTCCAATTGATTGCCCGCAGTTGATACGGCCGATTGATATATGCCACAATCGCGTGCAATCCGAACGAGCTGTCCGCTTTGCCGGACACTCTCGCAAACTATCAAACGTGGGGACTGACATGTCGGAGGTCGATGATTTGAGCGCGTTCCTGATGGTGGCTCGCGCTGGTGGCTTCAGACAGGCCGCACGCGCCAGCGGTGCGAGTTCTTCGGCGCTGAGCGATGCGGTCAAGCGGCTGGAAACCGAACTCGGTGTTCGACTTTTGAACCGCACCACGCGCAGCGTCCTGACCACGGAAGCAGGTCGCGCCCTCATGGAGCGTGTGGGGCCGGCGCTGCGTGAAATCAGGGCAGCGCTTGACCATGCCAGCAGCCTTCGTGATCGCCCGGCAGGATTGCTTAGACTGAACGTGCCGGTCAGCGCTACCCGCCTGGTCCTGCCCCAGATTGTGCCCGCATTCCTCGCGGCCTACCCCGATATCCGGCTCGAAATCGCCACCGACGAAAATTTTGTCGACATCATTGCAGAGGGTTGTGACGCGGGAATCCGATATGATGAGCGTCTCGAACAGGACATGATCGCCGTGCCCATTGGGCCGCGCATACAACGCTTTGCGCTTGCCGCCTCATCCGACTATCTGGCCGCACGCGGGAGACCCGAACACCCCGGTGATCTTCTGTCTCACGCCTGTATCCAGGGTCGTTTTGCCGGACGAGCCGTCACCCCCTGGGAGTTTGAAAGGGACGGCGAATCGATGGTCGTCAACACATCCGGTCCACTCCTGGTCCAATCTGGCGGCGGCTCCGACCTTGCAGTGGCGGCGTCTGTCGCGGGCACAGGCATTATCTACCTTTTCGAGGACTGGCTCCGCCCGCACTTCGAAAACGGCACACTCGAGCCGGTCATGGAGCCTTGGTGGCTGAATTTCTCAGGCCCGTTTCTGTACTATCCCGGCAGGCGGCTGGTTCCCGCGCCGCTTCGTGCCTTTATCGACTTCGTCAAGGCAATGCAGAGGACCGACGGGAAGGAACAGGATCGTTGACCCGCGTGGGCTGGGGGGAACCGCAGAGTCTGCAGATCGGCGGGACTGTCACGCCTCGATAATCTCGGCCTGACAGCGAACGGGGAAATTGACCGAATTGGCAATGAAACACTTCTCGTGCGCCTCGGCATGCAGTTCGGCGGCAATGTCGGGATAGGTGCCGGCCTTGATCGTCACGCGCGGCTTCAAAAGCACATCGGTGAAGCGGCCGGTGCCCTCGGCGTCGATTTCCATCACCCCTTCGGCATGATCTTCGTAATGGGTGACGATGACGCCGGAGACGGCGCAGAAATGCAGATACCAGAGCTTGTGGCAAGCCGACAGCGAGGCAAGGAACAGATCCTCCGGGTTCCAGCGGGTCGGATCGCCGCGAAAGGCGACATCCGACGAGGCGAGGATGTCGGGTTTGCCTTGCGCCGAAATCACATGGTCGCGGCCATAGTCGCGGTAGCCGGATGTGCCGGTTCCGGTATTGCCCTGCCAGGTGACCGTCACCTTATACTCGTGGCGCTTATCACTCATGTCGTCGTCTCCCGATATCCTGCTTGCCACGCCGAGTCTGAATCGCGTGGGCTATAACGAACGATAGGCCAAGGCCATGTCAGCCGAAAGCGTTCCGCGCGCCCTTGCCTGCACCTGTCTGAAATTTAATCGTGAAGCCTCTTGCAACGATCGCACTAAGATATATCTTAGATGCAGTTGAAACCTATCAGAAAGAAACCGACAATGAGACATTCCAATTGTGAGCGCCAAGGGCGCGACGGACCCATGCAGGCGATGCGCGAAGCCTTCCATGCCATGCGCCATGGCGGGCCATTTGGCGGCCCCTACGGTGGCAGGCCGGAAGGTGGCCCGCGCGGACGCGGCGGCGAACGTCGCCGGATGTTCGAGAGCGGCGAGTTGCGCCTCGTGCTGTTGAAGCTGATCGAGGAACAGCCGCGCCATGGCTACGACCTGATCCGCGAAATCGAAACCCTGTCCGGTGGCGCCTATGCACCAAGCCCTGGTGTGGTCTATCCGACGATGACCCTACTGCTCGACATGGGCCTTGCCGACGAGCAGGCGAGCGACGGCCCGCGCAAGCTGCTCGCCATCACCGAGGCCGGCCGCCAGCATCTGGCTGAGCGCGCCGACGAGGTGGCAACCGCCATGGCGCGGCTGACTGCCCTTGCCAAGGTCACCGAACGCACCGATGCGGCACCGGTTCGCCGTGCCATGCATAATCTCCGCGCCGCCCTGCAGGACCGCCTCGCCCTTGACGGCGTGACACGCGAAACCCAACTGGAAGTAGCCCGCATTCTCGACGAGGCGGCGAGCAAGATCGAAAGGCTCTGAACATGGCGAAAGTCACGGCAACGGTTGCCACGGAACACGGCTGGAAATATGTCCAGCAACTGTGCAAGCACTGGGCACACAAGCTGGAGGTCGAACTGACCGACAACAAGGGTGTCGTCAAGTTTTCGGAAGCGGTCGCGACCATGACCTCGGATGAGACCGGCCTGACCGTCGTCATCGAGGGCGAGCAGGCAGAGGTGCTCGAACGGATGAAGGGCGTGGTCTCCAGCCATCTCGACCGCTTTGCCTTCCGCGAGGCGCCACTGCCCTTCGCGTGGCAAGCCGCTTGAGACTGCCGTATCCGCTCCACGCATCGGGATGCGGATAATCTTTAGACCGGTCTTGCCAAGTTGGGGCATGACCGGTCTAAGCTTGTCCGACAACAGGAGGACTGCCGATATGACCAACACGCTCATCATGCCCGACCTCATCATTCCAGACCTCTCCGGCAAGGCCGTGCTGATTACCGGCGCATCCAGTGGCATCGGCGCGGCATTGGCCCGCGCATTCGCCGCCCAGGGCGCGATGATCGGCCTGCACTACAATTCCAATGGCGCTGCGGCCGAGACGATCGCCGGCGAGATCACGGCATCGGGCGGCAAGGTCGTCACCCTCAAGGCGGATGCGGCGAACTCCGCGGACATGGCGGCGGCCGTCGACCAGATGGCGCAGGCATTTGGCCGGATCGACGGCCTGATCAACAATGCCGGCAGCATGATCGCCCGCGTCACCTACGAGGAGATGAAGGACGCGCATTACGACAAGGTGATGGACGTCAATGCGCGCTCCGTCATTTCCACCAGCCAGGCGGCGCTGCCGCACCTGAAGAAACAGGGCGGCTTCATCATCAACACGACGTCCGTCGCGGCCCGCACCGGCGGCACCGCAGGCTCCGGCGTCTATGGCTCTTCCAAGGCCTTTGTCGGCGCGGTCACCAAGGGCATGGCGCTGGAATTCGGCAAGTACAATGTGCGCGTCAATGCCGTGGCCCCCGGCTTCATCGCGACACCGTTCCAGGACCATTATGCCCTGCCCGGCCAGGCCGAGCAGGTGGCAGCGGCCGTGCCGTTGAAGCGGGCGGGCACATCAGAGGATTGCGTCGGCGCCTATCTGTTTCTCGCCTCGGACATGCTGTCGGGTTATATTACCGGCCAGACGGTGGACGTGAACGGCGGTCAGTTCATGCCGTGAAGGCATCAGCGACGGCCGTCGCCTGACGTTTACAGACGTTCGCCGGGCAAGTGGCTGGCTTGGTCCACCCAATCGAGGAACTGTGCCTCGTCGAAATGATCGTCCTCGTAGATATCGAGATAACGCACCGTCGCCTGCTTTGATTTGCCGGGCGGCGGCGGCTGCAAGGCCGTGCCGTCGAAGAATGTGACCTTCAGGTATCTGGTGAAGCAGTGAAAAGCGAGAAACCAGCGGCCGCTTTCCACGCCGTAAAACGGCGTGTTCCATTTCACCGCCTTGCTGACATCTGGCACAGCGCTCTCGATGAGAGCGTCGATACGCCGGCCAAGATCGCTTTTCCATCCGGGCATGGCGGCAATATAGGCCTGCACAGGCGCGTCACCATAGCCTTTGGCGATCTGCGGATTACCACCCGACAGCAGCCGGACCTCGGCGGAGGCATGCGGCAGTGCCGACTTGACGGTCTTTGCCGCTTTCTCTTTCTCCGCTTTCCTTGTTTCGTCCACTATCGGCTCGCTCCTTGCCGGAATAGCGCTCGTCGTTCCAACGAACGCCTCAACCCTCGCCGCGATTGTCCTTCAGCCAGTCGAGACCGTTGCGCAAGGCGCCGACCGCCTGGTCGATCTCGCTGCGTGAAATGATCAAGGGCGGCGAAAACAGCATGCGGTCGCCCGTGGCTCTGAGCACGACACCGGCATTGACGCACTGGTTGCGCACGGCGGTGCCCGTGTCGTCCGGCTTGACGAACCGGCGGCGGGTCGCCTTATCGGCGGCGATCTGCACGGCGCCCATCAGGCCGACGCTGACGGCTTCGCCGACCAGATCGTGATCGGCCAAAGAGGCCAGCGCTTCGGCAAGGTAGGGTCCGACATCGTCACGCACGCGCTCGACCAGGCCTTCCTCCTCGATGATGCGGATGTTCTCAAGTGCGGCGGCTGCAGCCACCGGATGTCCGGAATAGGTGTAGCCGTGATAGAAATCGCCGACCTCGTCCATCATCACCTGCGCCACCCGGTCCGATACCAGCACACCGCCGATCGGCAGGTAGCCGGACGACAGGCCCTTGGCGATCGGCGCGAGATCCGGCTCGAAGTCGTAATATTGGTGGCCGAACCATGTGCCGAGACGGCCAAAGCCGCAGATCACTTCGTCGGCCACCAGCAGGATCTGATACTTGGCGCAGATGCGCTTGATCTCCGGCCAATAGGTCGAGGGCGGCACGATGACGCCACCAGCGCCCTGGATCGGCTCGGCGACAAACGCCGCGACATTCTGCTCGCCCAGTTCGATGATCTTTTCTTCGAGTTCGCGGGCAACCTTCAGGCCGAAGTCTTCCGGCGTCTGCTCGCCGCCTTCGCCATACCAATAGGGCTGATTGATGTGATGGATGCCCTCGATCGGCAAGTTGCCCTGTTCGTGCATCCATTTCATGCCGCCGAGCGAGGCGCCGGCAACCGTCGAGCCGTGATAGCCGTTCTTGCGGGCGATCACCTGGGTCTTGGTCGGATGGCCGAGCGCCTTCCAGTAGACCCGGACCATGCGGAACCAGGTGTCGGAGGCTTCTGATCCGGAATTGGAGAAGAAGACGTGGTTCAGCGTCTTGCCGGCCTTTTCCGTCACCTTCTGGGCGAGCAGCGTGGTCGGCGGCGTCGTCGTGCCGAAGAATGTGTTGTAATAGGGCAGTTCCTGCATCTGCGCATAGGCCGCATCCGCAATCGATTTGCGACCATAACCGACATTGACGCACCACAGGCCGGCAAAGGCATCGAGATACTTCTTGCCGGTCGAATCCCAGATATGCACCCCATCCGCACGGTTGATGATCTTGGTGCCCTCGGCATTCAGCTTCTTCATATTGGAGAAGGGATGCAGGTGGTGGGCGGCATCAATGGCACCGAGATTGGAAACGGTGGAGGCAATCTTGTTCATGGTTTCTGATCCTTGCCGGAAGCGACGGGAACGCCCGCCCGGCCAATCTTGGTCCGGTCGGACGTCTGCCTCCGCATTGAAAGGCGGAACTTTATCGGCTACGAACATGACCTTCCAAAACGTGTTTGGCAAGGCACCGCGTGCCGCGTTTCTCCCGCCAAAACCGTTCCCATCGAGCCCATGAAAGTCCACCCGCATGACCGCACAGACCGAGGCCGCCGATCTCAATGCCGCCGATCCTTCCGCACGCATCGAAGTGCTGCTGGTCGGCATGAACGGCGACCTGCGCGGCAAGATGATTCCGCTCGGTGCGGAGGACAAGGTGTGGAAAAACACGGTGCGGCTGCCCGCCTCGACCCAGTCGCTCGACATCTGGGGCGACGACAATGACGACATCACCGGCCTGTCGCTGACGCTCGGCGACCCGGACGGCATCTGCGTGCCGGACAAGGGATCGGTCACCACCCTGCCCTGGGGACCAGCGGGCTCGAAGCAGGTGCTCGCCACCATGCACACACTGGAAGGCGAACCGCATTTCATCTGCCCGCGCGCCATTCTCGCCAATGTGCTGAAGCGTTACGCGGAACGCGGCCTGACGCCGGTGGTTGCGACCGAACTCGAATTCTATGTCATCGAGGACGACTGGCGCGAGACCGGCAAGCCGAGACCACCACAGGCCTTGACCTATCGCGGCGAACCGAACGGCTTCCAGCTCTACGACATGAGCGCCACGGCGGCGATGGCCGAGTATCTCGATATCATCCGCCGCTACTGTGACGACATGGGCCTGCCGGCCGATGCGACGACCGCCGAATTCGGCCCCGGCCAGTTCGAGGTCAACCTGCTGCACAAGCCGAATGCGCTGGCTGCCGCCGACGACTGCATCTATCTGAAGCGTGTCGTCGATTTCGCCGCGCGCCGCCTCGGCCTGCGCTCGACCTGCATGGCCAAGCCCTATGGCGACCAGGCCGGCTCCGGCCTGCATGTGCATGCCTCGATCATCGACAAGGATGGCCGCAATATCCTCGACGCCAAGGGCGGCGATCCGGTGAAGCTGCGCTCGGTGACCGCCGGCATGCTACAGACCATGCAGGATGCGCAGCTGATCTTTGCGCCGCTGGCCAATTCCTACCGTCGGTTCCAGCCTGGCTCATTTGCCCCCGACAAGGTCGACTGGGGCTTCGGCAACCGCGGCACCGCCGTGCGCATTCCCGACAAGGACGGCCCCGCGGCCCGTGTCGAACACCGCGTCGCCGGCGCAGACGCCCATCCGCATCTGCTGCTGGCTGCCATCCTCGGCGGCATGCTGCTCGGCCTTGACGAGGATCTCGATCCCGGCCCGGTCACGACACCGACCAGCGCGCCGGAAAACCCGGCCATGCTGACGCATGACTTTTTGACCGCCGTCGACCGTTTCCGGAACTCGCCCTTTATCGCCGATGTCTTCGGCGCCGGCTACCAGAAACTCTATGGCGACACCAAGCGCAAGGAGGCAATCGCCTATCTGCGCACGGTGTCCAGCTTCGACTACCAGACGTATCTGGCTCGGCTGTGATAGATATCAACAATACCAATTTTATCAGGCAACCAAAGATGTCGTGATTGCGACGCAATCTTTTCATTGATTGCGCCAAAATCAAATTTACGTTTGAAATCGTGCGTTTGCACTGACTTCGATCAATTCTGCCCAGTGCCCTAAAATTGGCCTCTTGTATTTCTTGTCTTTTTCTCGTCTGTTTCGGCCTTCCATCACGCCTGAAAGGGGAGAACAAAATGACAAAAATGCAAAAACTGGCGACCTCGCTTCTGTTCGGTACCATGCTCATGAGCGCCGCTCCGGCATTTGCCGAAGCCGTGCTTCATCGCGGCAATGCCGGCGAACCGCAGACACTCGACTATGCCCATATCTCCATCGACATCGAAGGCTTCGTGGTCCGTGACCTGTTCGAAGGCCTGACGATTTATGACGCCAATGGCAAGATCGTTCCCGGCACGGCGGAAAGCTGGACCGTTTCGGACGACGAAACCGTCTACACCTTCAAGATCCGCGACAATGCAAACTGGTCGGATGGCTCGCCGGTAACGGCTGAAGACTTCGTCTTTGCCATGCGTCGCCTTGAGGATCCGAAGACGGCTGCCGAATACGCCAACATTCTCTACCCGATCAAGAATGCCGAAAAGGCCAACAAGGGCGAAGTGCCGATCGACCAGCTCGGCATCAAGGCGATTGACGCCAAGACCGTCGAAATCACACTCGAGCGTCCGACGCCGTTCTTCCTGCAGCTTCTCGCCCACTATACCGCGCTGCCGCTCAGCAAGGCCAATTTCGAGAAGTTCGGCGACCAGTTCGTCAAGCCGGGCAACATGGTCTCCAACGGCGCCTTCGTTCTGCAGGCGCATGTGCCGAACGACACGCTGACCGTCGTCAAGAACGAAAAGTACTGGGATGCCGCGAACGTCAAGCTCGACAAGGTGATCTTCTACCCGATCGACGACGATGCCGCTTCGGTTCGCCGCTTCGAGGCCAAGGAACTTGACCTCGTCTACAACTTCTCGGCCGACCAGATCAAACGCCTGCGCGAAAGCTACAGCGACCAGGTGCATGTCACCCCGGGTCTCGCCACCTACTACTATGTCTTCGACAACCGCGAGCCGCCGTATAACGACGTCAACGTTCGCCGCGCACTGTCGATGGCGGTCGACCGCGACTTCCTCGCCCAGGAAATCTATGCCGGCGCCCAGCTTCCGGCCTACAACCTCGTGCCGCCGGGCCTTGAGGGCTACGGCCAGGGTCCGCAGCCGGATTTCGCAGCGCTGTCGCAGATCGACCGCGAAGACAAGGCTGTCGAGCTGATGAAGACCGCCGGCTACGGTGAAGGCGGCAAGCCGCTCGAAATCGAGATCCGCTACAACACCAATGCCAACCACGAACGCGTCGCAACCGCCGTCGCCGACATGTGGAAGAACACGTTTGGCGCCAAGGTCTCGCTGGTCAATCTCGACGTTGCCTCGCACTACGCCTACCTGCAGGAAGGCGGCAAGTTCAACGTTGCGCGCGCCGGCTGGACAGCCGACTATGCCGACCCGGAAAACTTCCTGGCGCTGAACGTCGGCAGCAACGTCACGTTCAACTACGGCAAGTACAAGAACGATGAATTCGATGCGCTGATGAAGGCATCCTACGAGGAGCGCGATCCGGCCAAGCGCATGGAAGAAATGAAGAAGGCTGAAACCATTCTCATGAATGATCAGCCGATCGCGCCGCTGATGAACAACGCCAATCTGTGGCTGGTTTCCTCGCGCGTTTCGGGCTGGGGCGACAATCCGGTGAACGAACACCTGTCGAAGTTCCTCAGCGTTTCCGAATAACAAACATAGGGAATGGCGCGCGGCAGCATGATGGCTGTCGCGCGTCATCTTTTTCACCATGATCTCATTTGTCCTGCGCCGACTTCTGAGCGCCGTGCCCACGGTGTTCGTCGTCGTGACGATCTCGTTCTTCCTGATGCGTTTCGCGCCCGGTGGTCCGTTCAATCTCGAACGCCCGCTTCCGCCGCAAACGATGGCCAACATCATGGCCACCTACAAGCTCGACCAGCCGCTGTGGCGCCAATACATCAACTATCTCGGCAATGCCGCGACCGGCGATTTCGGTCCAAGCTTCATCTACAAGGACAACACGGTTTCCGAACTGATCGGCAAGGCCTTGCCCTATTCGGTCGAGCTCGGTCTCTATGCCATCCTGATCGCCCTGATCGGCGGTGTGACGCTCGGCACCATTGCCGCCCTTCGCCAGAACAGCGCGCTCGACTTCGGCCTGATGGCCTTTGCTACCGTCGGTGTCACCGTGCCCAATTTCGTCGTCGGCCCGGTCCTGACGCTGATCTTTGCCGTGATGCTGTCGTGGTTGCCGGCCGGTGGCTGGGGTGACGGTTCGGCCCGCAACCTGATCCTGCCGATGACCGCACTCGCTCTGCCGCAGCTCGCGGTGTTTGCCCGCCTCACCCGCGGCTCGATGATCGAGGCCCTGCATACGGACCATATCCGCACCGCGCGCGCCTATGGCCTGCCGTCGCGGGTCGTGGTCATCACCCATGCCCTGCGCGGCGCGATGCTGCCGGTCGTGTCGTATCTGGCGCCCTGCGCCGCCGCCCTACTCACCGGCTCGGCCGTGGTCGAGAGCATCTTCACCATTCCCGGTGTCGGCCGCTATTTCGTGCTCGGCGCGCTCAACCGCGATTATCCCCTGGTCATGGGCACCGTCATTCTCGTCGCCGTGTTCGTGATCGTCTTCAACCTGCTGGTCGACATCGCCTATGGCCTGCTCGATCCGAGGGTCCGCCATGACTGATACACAAATCACAACCGCGCCCGTCATCGAAGGCCGCAGCCTTGGCGAGCTTGCAATGATGCGCTTCCGGCGCAACAAGGCGGCCATGGCCGGCTGCATCGTGCTGCTGCTGATCTGCCTCTTCTCCTTTGCCGGTCCGCTTGTCTCGCCGCATACCTATGACGAGGTCTTCCCGTCCTATGTCTCGATCCCGCCGAGCCTGACGCCGCGACCGGATCCGCAGACGCTGACCGAAGTGGCCGAAAGCACTGCCAAGCGTGCGCGCCTGACGCTCGAAAGTTTCGAGATCGACAGCGGCGTGTTCACCGCCAAGGTAACGTCGACCCGGCCGATCGATCCGCGCTCCGTGCGCTACTTCGACCGCGTCAACGAGTTCAAGAACACCACGGTCGCCGAAACCTCGCCGGACCAGCTGTCGATGACGCTGACCGGCTCGGTGAACCAGCAGTATTTCCTCTTCGGCACCGACAGCAACGGCCGCGACCTTCTGGTCCGCGTCATGCTCGGCGGCCAGATCTCGATCGCCGTCGGCCTTGCCGCCTCGCTCGTGTCGCTCGGCATCGGCGTGGTCTATGGCGCGACGTCGGGCTATATCGGCGGTCGCGTCGACAATGTGATGATGCGCTTCGTCGAGATCATCTATTCGCTGCCCTTCGTCTTCCTCGTCGTCGTGCTCGTCGTCTTCTTCGGCCGGTCGATCGTGCTGATCTTTGCCGTGATCGGCGCGGTGCAATGGCTGGAAATGGCCCGCATCGTGCGCGGCCAGACGCTGTCCCTGAAGCGTCGGGAATTCGTCGGTGCGGCACAAGCGCTTGGCCTGACCGACTGGCAGATCATTCGCCGCCACATCATCCCGAACACGGTCGGCCCGGTCATCGTCTTCGTCACCGTCGTGGTGCCGCAGGTGATCCTGACCGAAAGCTTCCTGTCCTTCCTCGGCCTCGGTGTCCAGGCGCCGCTGGCCAGCTGGGGCACGCTGATCTCGGAAGGCACGAAGAACATGCAGAGCGCGCCGTGGCTGCTGATCTTCCCGGCGATCTTCTTCGTCATCACGCTGTTTGCCCTCAACTTCGTTGGCGACGGCCTGCGCGATGCGCTTGATCCGAAGGACCGATAAGCATGGACAAGACTGAAATCACCAATGTGCTGGCCGTCCGCGACCTGAAGGTCACCTTCACCACACCGGACGGCGACGTGCAGGCCGTCAAGGGTGTGTCCTTCGACGTGAAAAAGGGCGAAACGCTCGCCATCGTCGGCGAATCCGGCTCCGGCAAGAGCCAGACGATGATGGGCATCATGGGCTTGCTCGCATCGAACGGACGGGTCGAGGGGTCGGCGTTCTACGGCGCGACGGACCTTGCCCATGCCGGCATCCGGGAACTCAACAGCATCCGCGGCTCGAAGATCACCATGATCTTCCAGGAACCGATGACCTCGCTCGATCCGCTCTACACGATCGGCAAGCAGATCGCCGAACCGCTGCGCTACCACCGCGGCATGGGCAAGCGCCAGGCGCGCGAACGCGTGCTGGAACTGCTCAATCTGGTCGGCATCCCCGACCCGAACCGGCGCATCGACAGCTATCCGCACGAGCTGTCGGGCGGACAGCGCCAGCGCGTGATGATCGCCATGGCATTGGCCAACGAGCCCGACGTGCTGATCGCCGACGAGCCGACCACGGCGCTCGACGTTACGATCCAGGCGCAGATCCTCGACCTGCTCGCCGACCTGCAGAAGCGGTTCGGCATGGCGATCGTGCTGATCACCCATGACCTCGGTGTGGTCAAGCATGTCGCCGACCGCGTTGTCGTCATGCGGCGCGGCGAGGTCGTCGAACAGGGTTCGCGCGAGGACATCTTCGAGCGGCCGACGGCGGATTACACCAAGATGCTGCTGGCGGCCGAGCCGCATGGCGTCAAGAAACCACCGGCCGATGACGCGCCGATCATGCTGGAAGGCCGCAATGTGGTCGTCGACTTCAATATCGGCGGCGGCTTCCTGTTCAAGGGCACGAAGACGTTCCGGGCCGTCGACAATGTCAGCCTGACCCTGCGCCAGGGCCAGACCATCGGCGTTGTGGGCGAATCCGGTTCGGGCAAGTCGACGCTCGGCCGCGCCCTGCTTCGCCTGCTGGCCTCCGACGGTCGTTATCGCTTCGAAAGCACGGATATCTCGCTGCTCGACCGCAGCCAGATGCGGCCCTATCGCCGGCAGATGCAGCTGGTGTTCCAGGACCCCTACGGCTCGCTGTCGCCACGCCAGACCGTCGGGGAAATCATCACCGAAGGCCTCTATGTGCACGAGCCGCACCTGACCAAGGCCGACCGCGACAAGCGGGCGATCGCAGCCCTCCTCGAAGTCGGCCTCGATCCGGCGGCCCGCAACCGCTATCCGCACGAGTTCTCCGGCGGACAGCGCCAGCGCATTGCCATTGCCCGCTCGATTATCCTCAAGCCCAAGGTCATCATCCTCGACGAGCCGACTTCGGCGCTCGACCGATCGGTGCAGCTGCAGGTCATCGAACTGCTGCGTGATCTGCAGGCCAAGCATGGCCTGTCCTATGTCTTCATCAGCCATGACTTGTCCGTGGTCAGGGCGATGTCGGATCATGTGGTGGTGATGAAGAACGGCAAGATCGTCGAACAGGGCAATACCGAAGCGATCTTCGATCACCCGGCCGAGGAGTATACCAAGGCCCTGATCGCCGCGGCTTTCACATCGTGAGCCGTCTGCACAGAGGGTACCCCCCTCTGTCGGCTACGCCGACATCTCCCCCCCCCCTCAAGGGGGGAGATTGCCCGACGCGCAGGGGCGCCATGCTTTTGCCGATAGGCTGAAGACTGGATTTTTTTGATCTGCCTTGGCGCAAAAGGCCACTCCATCTGATCTCCCCCCTTGAGGGGGAGATGCCCGGCAGGGCAGAGGGGGGTATCAGACCGGCAAATCAAACCTGCCCACTACGCCGTCGCCGGCACGAACACCTTCAGCTCGCCGGCATGGATCTTGATCTCGACGTCGCGCGGCATGCGCAGCAGCTCCCCGTCGAGAACGCAGGCGGCGCCCTGCCGGTGCTTGGGAAAATGCAGCCGCAGAACATTGGCCGTCGTTGCCGTCACCGCCTGATTGTCGGTGAACCGTCCCCGCATGATATCAAATGCCAGCGAGAAGACACCGGTCGGTTCGAGCGGGTCGGCAAGGTAGACGCCGAGCTTTCCGGTGGTCAGATCGTCGGCGAAGAACAAGGCATTGTTGCCGAGCGGATTGTTGGAGACCGAGATCGCCGAAACCGGTCGTTCTTCGCTACGCCCGTCCCCATCGATATCGAAGATCACTTCGAAACGCGGCGGGTCGAGCATCACACCAAAGGCGGCATTGGTGCTGGCGCGCATCTTGCCAAGCTTGGAGGCAAAATTCATCGAATTGCGCATGCGCACCATGCGCGCGTGAAGGCCTGCTGAAAACTGGTGCACATAGGGACGTCCGTTGGCCGTCGCGATGTCGACGGACTGAACCTGCGTATCAGCCAGCGTGTCGAGCACTTTCCAGATGTCGAGTGGCAGTTTGAGGGAGCGGGCAAACAGGTTCATCGTGCCGGCCGGAACAACGCCGAGCGGCAGGCCAGTCTTCCAGGCGATGCCGGCAGCGGCCGAAATGGTGCCATCGCCGCCGCCTGCCACCAGTGCATCAGCGCCGGATGTGCTGGCTGTTTCCAGCGCCGAGACGACCTCGTCACCTCCGACCACGGCACAATCGAGATCATGCCCCTTGGCCGCAAACGCCTTGACGGCGCTGGCGCAGTAGGCCTGCATATCCGTGGTCTTGAAGGTGCCACCGTCGCGATTGAGTACAGCCGTGATCTTCATCTTGTCCTTTCGCAACGCCATCATGCGCCGCAGCCTTCGACAACGCGCCGTTCCGGCAAATGTTTCCTTGTCGCAACAGATCGCGTCCGATGGGGTAAAATTCAAGGGCGAAGACAAAAGCCTTTGCCGCAGTGCACACCGATATGATAAATAACAATTCTGCCTCTGCTTCGGTCCATCATGGATCGCCTTCCCTTCCCTGCTTCTGATGAAGCCTTTTGCGCCGTCGCTCCCGGTCGGCGCCTGTGGTATTTTGATGACCGATTGCACGACCGCCGACCGTTCCCTCGCCGACAGCCGGGTCGATCCGGCGCAGCTGGCACCCGCCACCATCCTGCTGATCGAAATTGCGCTGGCCGCCGGCGGCTTCGGCATCGGTACCGGTGAATTCGTCATCATGGGCCTTTTGCCAGAAGTCGCCACCACCTATCAGGTCAGCGTGCCGGAGGCGGGCAATGTCATCAGCGCTTATGCACTCGGCGTGGTGATCGGCGCGCCGATCATCGCAGCGCTTGCCGCCAAGCTGCCGCGCAAGACGCTGCTGCTACTGCTGATGGGCCTGTTTGCCATCGGCAATTTCGCCAGCGCCATGGCGCCCGGCTTCCTCTCCTTCACCGCATTGCGCTTCATCACCGGCCTGCCGCATGGCGCCTATTTTGGTGTCGCGGCGCTTGTTGCCGCCTCGATGGCGCCGCCGCACAGGCGAGTTCGCGCCGTTGGCCGCGTCATGCTCGGATTGACCATTGCAACGCTGATCGGCACGCCGATCGCGACCTTCCTCGGCCAGATGATGAGCTGGCGGGCGGCCTTCTTCATGGTGGCTGCCATCGCCGGCCTGACGGTTGCGCTAATTGCGATCTATCTGCCAAAGGATGAAGTGGCGGAAGGCGCCAGCATCCGCCGCGAACTGAGCGCCTTCGGGCGCCTGCAGGTCTGGCTCTCGCTTGCCGTGGCCGCCGTCGGCTTTGGCGGCATGTTTTCGATCTTCAGCTATATCGCCAAGACGACAACCGACACCGCAGGACTGCCGACCGCCATGGTCGCCGTCGTGCTGGCGCTGTTCGGGATCGGCATGAATGTTGGCAATGTACTGGGCTCGCGCATGGCCGACTATTCACTCAACGGGACGATCGGCGGCGTGCTCGCCTTCAATGTCGTGCTGATGGCGATCTTCTCGCTCACCGCCCACAACCCGGTCATGCTGTGCATCTGCGTTTTCCTCACCGGCTGCGGCTTTGCCGCCTGTCCGGCCGTGCAGACCCGCCTGATGGATGTGGCAGCCGATGCCCAGACGCTGGCTGCCGCCACCAACCATTCCGCCTTCAATATCGCCAATGCGCTCGGCGCCTGGCTCGGCGGCATGGTGATTGCAGCGGGCTACGGCTACGGCGCGACCGGCTTTGTCGGCGCCGTGCTGTCGGCGCTCGGCCTCATGATCTTCCTGATTTCGGTGGCGCTGGAAAAACGCACGTCACGCGGCTGACGCGGCCTGCGGGACGTCATCGGGATGGACCACGCGCTGCGTGCCGTCCTCGCAGACAATGTGGCGGCTTCCCCACTGCTCAAGCGCCTGGATCACGGGGCGCATGCTGTGACCAAGCGCGGTCAGCCCGTAGTCGACCCGCGGCGGAACGACGGGAAATACCGTGCGCGTGACCAATCCCTGCTCCTCGAGTTCCCGCAGCTGCTTGGTCAGCATTCTTTGGGTCACGGCGGGCAATCTGCGGCGCAACTCGCTGAAACGCAGGCTGCTGTCGGCGATCAGCAGGTGGTAGAGGATCACACCTTTCCATTTCCCATCGATAAAGCCGAGTGTTGTCTCCACCGGACAACCCGGGAAGTGGTTGATCATCTTCGCCCGAGGCTTGGACATTGACAGTATCCTTTTGGGTAGTAAGAGCCTAATTTGTGCCTATAAGCATAATTTGTGCATTCTTGCGCTGATCAAGCCTACGGCGTTAAACGGCGCTGTGCAAACTTGACAGGAGACCCCCATGCGCGCCATCGGTTTTTACGCTCCGCAGCCCATTACATCCGAGACTGCCCTAATCGATCTCGACCTGCCCATGCCCGAGGCCCACGGTCGCGACCTGTTGGTTGCCGTCAAGGCCATCTCGGTCAACCCGGTCGACACCAAGGTCCGCCGCAGTCATCAGCCGCCGGACGGCCAGCCGCGGATCCTCGGCTATGATGCGGCCGGCGTGGTGACCGCCGTCGGACCCGATGTTACGCTCTTCCAGCGCGGCGACGCCGTCTATTATGCCGGCGCCATCGGTCGCCCCGGAACCAACGCGGAATATCATCTCGTCGACGAGCGGATTGTCGGAATGAAGCCGCAGAGCCTGAGCTTTGCCGAGGCGGCCGCATTGCCGCTGACCGCAATCACCGCCTATGAGGCGCTGTTCGATCGGTTGCGGGTCGATCAGCCGGTGCCGGGTGCTGCCCGGGTTTTGCTGATCACCGGCGGCGCCGGCGGCGTCGGCTCGATCGCGATCCAGCTCGCCAAGCAACTGACCGATTTGACGGTCGTCGCCACGGCATCGCGCCCGGAAACGGCCGATTGGGCAAGGTCGCTCGGGGCCGACCATGTCATCGATCACAGTAAGCCGCTTGCGGCGGAATATGCAGCACTGGGCATCGGCGCTCCCGGCTTCATCTTTTCCATCACGCACAGCGTCCAGCACCGGCTTGATCTGGCCGAGATCATCGCTCCTCAAGGACGTCTGGTGCTGATCGACGACTTCGATCAGGCGTTTGATATCATGGCCTTCAAGTCGAAGGCCGTGTCGCTGATTTGGGAATTGATGTTTACCCGCTCGATCTACGGGACACCGGACATGATCGAGCAACACAAACTGCTGAACCATGTCGCCCAGCTGGTCGACAGCGGCGCCCTGCGGACGACCCTCAACACCGTTCTCGGGCCGATCAACGCCGCAACCTTGAGGGAGGCGCATGCGCAGGTCGAAAGCGGTCGCATGCGGGGCAAGGTCGTGCTCGAAGGCTTTGCCGACTGACGACGCCCAAGGCGGGCCGCCGTCACATGCGTGGCGGCTCGCTGCGACAAGCCCCATCGTTGACGATACGCGTCACGACAGTCGCCCTGACTGCCGATCACCGGCTGCGCCAGTCCCGTCGCCGGTCGAGCGCGGCGCCTTGAGAAAGCGGATCCCTTGCCGCGGCGTCGAGACCCTGGCCCGACGGCTGGCGCATACCGATCGCCACGCCGGCCAGCGCCATGCCGCCGCCGACCAGATGGAAAAACGCCAGCGTTTCGCCGAGCAGCAACCATGCCAGCGCCGCCACAAGCAGTGGCAGCAGGTTGATATAAAGCGCACTGCGGGCAGCCCCGAGTTCGCGCACGGCAATCATCCAGCAGAACGGAGCCAGAAGCGATGTCGGAATGGCGGCAAACAGGACCAGTGGTAGGTTCTGTTGCGTGAGCGGACTGATGTCGCTGAGCAGCCAGAGCGGCAACAGGAAAGCCGTGGCCACGGCGATCTGACACCAGATCTGCTGCCACATCGGCAGCGGCAGCGCCCAGCGCTTGAGCAAGACCCCATAGAAGGAATTGGCGACGATGGCGACGATCATCAGCGCGTCGCCGATATGAAGGCCGCCCGCCAAAAGCCGAACCGGGTCTCCGTGGGAAATCAGATAGATCACACCCAGCAGCGACAGAATTCCACCGAGAATGCGCGGCCGCGTCAGCCGTTCGCCGGCGAAAGCGGATGCCAGGAAAATGGCGATCAGCGGCATCAGCGCCGCCAGAAGCCCCATGTTGAGCGCCGTCGTGGTCTTGGCGGCCTCATAGGCAAGGCTCTGGTAGATCACCATGCCCAGCATGCCGAGAACGGCCAGTTTCGGCCAAAGCCGGAGCGCCACCCGGCGATTGCCCCAAAGGCCGCGCATGACAAAAGGCGTCAGCAGCACCAGGGCAATCAGCCAGCGATAGAACGCGATCGAGGACGGTTCGATCAAGCCCGCCGATGCCTTGGTGACTATTGTATTGCCCGACCATATCAACATGGTCAGCAATGGCATCAGGGCAAGGTAGAAGCCACCGCTTGTCCTATCTGTCCGCTGCGCGTGAGCTGTCATCTTGCATGCCTTCATCTTCGGAACCGCAAATCTTGATGGCGGCGATCATCGCACCATGCTCTAGCAGACGTCCTGATTTCGTTATATAATGAATTTAAGACACAAAATTGCGGAGAACGGCCATGCTTTATGCGCATGAAGGGATTGACGGCGAGCCACCCCGGCCGGTGTCCTTCCGGACCGTCCGCTACAAAGGCGGCACCGGTTTCCCCCTCAAGCGTCAGGTGTGGGGCGAACTGAACTACGCCCTGCAAGGGATCGCCCAGATCAATATCGAAGGCGTGCGCTTCCTGTCGCCGCCGCAATACGCGATCTGGATCCCGCCGGGCTTCGAACATGACGCCAGCAACCCGCAGGACGTGCTCTATGTGACGACCCATATCGCCGCCGAGCTTTGCGCGGATCTGCCGCAGCAACCCTGCACACTGGATCTGAGCGCCCTGTTGAAAGCGGTTCTCGCCGATTTCGACCAGCGCGGCATCCGCCATCCCCGCGCGCCGGAAGATCTGCGGCTGGCTATGGTGATCGTCGACCAGGTGCGGGCAGCGCGCCATTTTGTGCAATATCTGCCGACCACCGACGATGTCTTGCTGGGGCCCGTGTTCGGCCAATTGCAGCAAGCGCCGGGCGACAAGCGCTCGGCTGCCGAATGGGCACGAAGCGCCGGCACCACCGAACGCACGCTGTCGCGCCGCTGCCAGGAGGTGCTTGGCATGTCGTTCAACGACTGGCGCCAGCGCCTCAGGCTGCTGACAGCCCTTGCGCTGCTGGACGAGGGAGAAAGCGTGCATCAGGTGGCGGAACGGCTGGGCTACAGCAACCCTTCCGCCTTTATCGCGATGTTCCGGCGCTTGACCGGTACCAGTCCGTCACAGATGCGCAAGCGCGCGTAGATCTCACGCCTGCAGCACGACGACCTTGTCGCCGACACTGGTGCGGGCATAGAGGTCGATGACATCGTGGTTCATCATGCGCACGCAGCCGGACGACATGGCCTCGCCGATCGACCATGGCTGGTTGGTGCCGTGCAGGCGGAACAGCGTGTCGTTGCCGCCGCGATAGAGATACATGGCGCGGGCGCCAAGCGGGTTGTTCGGGCCACCCGGCAGGCCACCGGCATATTTCAGGTTCTTTTCCGGATCCCGGCGGATCATGTTCGGCGTCGGCGTCCATGTCGGCCATTCCGCCTTGCGGCCGATATAGGCATTGCCGGCCAGCGCATAACCGTTGCGGCCGACACCGATGCCGTAGCGCATAGCGCGACCGTCACCCAGCACGTAGTAGAGCCGGCGTCCGGGCGTATCGACCACCACCGTTCCAGCCGAATAGGCAGTCTCGTAGGCCACTTCCTGACGGCGCAATTCCGGCTTGATCTTGTCGAGCGGCACCTTCTTCAAGGGAAAAGGCTCGGTCGTCACGTCGCCATACATGGCCTGCTGGTTCGGAACGGCCTGACAGCCGGCAATGAAGAGTGGCAGGCCAAGCAACAGACCGCGGCGGGAAATGGTCATGGATGGTGTCCTCAGGAAGCGATTCGATGCTCGCAGCCTAAGAAAATTATGGTTAATGGCGGGTTAAACAGCAGCCGACACGATTAACGACCACGTCATAATTGTGGCAGATTGGCGAAGGCTTCAATCGCACAACACGCTGCCAGCTGCTGCTTCGGCTTTGGTGCCGGGCCATCCAGATACGAAAAGGGCCGCACAATGGCGGCCCTTTCGTGACACTCACATATTCGGATAAACCGGCCCCTCGCCGCCCTGCGGCGGCACCCAGGTGATGTTCTGGTTGGGGTCCTTGATGTCGCAGGTCTTGCAGTGCACGCAGTTCTGGGCGTTGATGACAAAGACGTCCTCGCCGTCCTTTTCCACCCATTCATAGACGCCGGCCGGACAGTAGCGGGTCGACGGACCGGCATAGACGCCGAGTTCGGAGCGCTTCTGCAGGTCCATGTCCTTGACCTTGAGATGGACCGGCTGGTCCTCTTCATGGTTGGTGTTGGACAGGAAGACCGAGGACAGGCGGTCGAAGGTCAGAACGCCATCCGGCTTCGGATAGGCGATCGGCTTGTGCTTGGCCGCAGGCTCCAGCGACTGGGCGTCGGTCTTGCCGTGTCTCAGGGTGAAGGGCGAGGTGCCGAAAATCTGGTTGATCCACATGTCGAGGCCGCCGAGCGCCACGCCGAGCACGGTGCCGAGTTTCGACCACAAGGGCTTGACGTTGCGCACGCGCTTCAGATCCTTGCCGATATCGGTCGAGCGCCATGCGTTCTCGATCTCGATCGGCTCGTCATTGGCGCGGCCATTGGCGATGGCCTCTGCGATCTTGTCGGCCGCCAGCATGCCGGACAGCACGGCATTGTGGCTGCCCTTGATGCGCGGCACGTTGACGAGACCGGCGGAACAGCCGATCAGCGCGCCGCCGGGGAAGGAGAGCTTCGGCACCGACTGGTAGCCGCCCTCGGTGATGGCACGGGCGCCATAGGACAGGCGCTTCGCCCCTTCGAAGGTCTTGGCGATCGCCGGATGGGTCTTGAAGCGCTGGAATTCCTCGAAGGGATAAAGATAGGGGTTCTTGTAGTTCAGGTGCACGACGAAACCGACGGCGACCATATTGTCTTCGAGATGGTAGAGGAAGGAGCCGCCGCCGGTTTTCATGCCGAGCGGCCAGCCGAAAGAGTGCTGCACGAGACCCGGCTTGTGATGCTCGGGCTTGACCTGCCAGAGTTCCTTGAGGCCGATGCCGTATTTCTGCACGTCTCTGTCCTTCGACAGATCGAACTTTTCGATCAGCTGCTTGGCCAGCGATCCGCGCACGCCCTCGCCGATCAGCACATATTTGCCGATGAGCTCCATGCCGCGGGTATAGGCCGGACCCGGCTCGCCGTTCTTCTCGATGCCCATGTCGCCGGTGGCCACGCCAATCACGGCACCTTCGTCATTGTAGAGCACTTCGGTTGCGGCAAAGCCCGGATAGATCTCGACACCCAGCGCTTCGGCATGGGTGGCGAGCCATCGACAGACATTGCCGAGCGAGACGATGTAGTTGCCGTGATTGTTCATCAGCGGCGGCATGGCGAAGTTCGGCAGGCGGACGGAGCCGGCCGGACCGAGCAGCAGGAACTGGTCGTCCGTGACCGGGGTCTTGAACGGATGATCGGCTTCACTGCGCCAGTCGGGCAGCAGCTTGTCGATGCCGATCGGGTCGACCACGGCGCCCGAGAGAATATGCGCACCGACTTCGGCACCCTTTTCCAGCACGACGACGGTCAGATCCGGATTGACCTGTTTCAGTCGGATCGCTGCCGACAGACCGGCCGGGCCAGCGCCCACGATCACGACGTCGAATTCCATGCTTTCGCGTTCCGGCAGTTCCATCTCAGTGCTCATCGTCATTCCTCCGCGCGGCGGTTCTTTGCGCCTACCTCCTTGACAAAACCCAACCAGATTGTCGAGCCGAAGCGCGACACCACAGGCGCAAATTCCGGCAGTGGGCTATGAAGGACAAGAATATCTGACGTGCACGTAAGCGTCAATCGTGGAAACCGGCGAGCGGGTGTGGCGGGTCTGTCTGACTGGCCGCCGCCTTACCTGGCGAAGCGTTTCGCGCCGGCGACACACAGCACGATTGCAGCCGTGCTGGCGACCATGCCGAAACTCACCGGCTCGTGCAGCAGCACGGCGGCAAGGGCCAGGCCGAAAAACGGCTGCAGCAGTTGCAGCTGGCCGACGGCGGCGATGCCTCCGAGCGCCAGGCCGCGATACCAGAAGACAAAACCGACCAGCATGCTGAACACCGAGACATAGGCGAGCCCGAGCCATGCCGGCATGGTGATCGCCTGCCAGGAGCCGGGCACGGTCAGCAAAGCAAGCGCCAGCATCACCGGCAGCGACAGCAGCAAAGCCCAAGAAATCACCTGCCAGCCACCAAGCCGACGCGACAGTATGGCGCCTTCAGCATAGCCAAGTCCGCAGAGCACAATGGCTGCGATCATCATGAGATCGCCCATGCTTGACGTCGCGTCACCGGTGACCAAGGCGAAACCAGCAACAATGGCGCTGCCGAGACCGGAAAACAGCCAGAACAACGGTTTCGGCCGTTCGCCGCCGCGCATGACCGCAAAAATTGCCGTCATCAGCGGCAGCAGACCGACAAAAACCACCGAATGCGCCGCGGTGATGGTCTGCAGCGCCCAAGCGGTCAACAGCGGAAAGCCGATGACAACGCCGAGCGCAACGATGGCGAGCGAGACGAGGTCCTGGCGCGCGGGCCGCTTCTGGCGCCAGAGCACCAACAAGGCCGCGGCCAGAAGGGCTGCGATCACGGCGCGTGCCGAGGTCAGGAACAGCGGTGAAAAACCGCCGACCGCAATGCGGGTCGCCGGCAGTGATCCGCTGAAGATCAGCACGCCGAGCAGACCACTGCCCCAGCCGTCCATGGATGTTTTCATTTGTCCTCGCTTTCTGCACCCGTCCTAGGTCGAGCGCGCTGGCGATAACAGAAACAGTTCAATACAATTTGGCAAAACTGTATTGGTCAATTCACAATACAGATCATCCTTGTCGAGGAACATTCAGCATGGACAGCAAGACGCGCACGGGCGAGGTGATGGCAGCCATCCGGCAAAGGATCGCCGGCCGCGTGCTCGGTTCCGGCGACCGCCTGCCCTCCATCCGCAGCTTTGCCGGCACAATGGGCGTTTCCCCCTCCACCGTGGTCGAGGCTTATGACCGCCTGGCGGCGGAAGGCCTGATCCGAGCGCAACGCGGTTCGGGCTTTTATGTCTCGACCAGCGCCTCGACCAGCGCAATGGCGCCGCTGAAGCTCGCCGAGGCTACGGCACCGCTCGACCGGGCGGTCGATCCGTTCTGGGTTTCCCGTCAGTCGCTCGATGCCGATGCCGCGGTGCTGAAGCCCGGTTGCGGCTGGCTGCCGGCGACATGGATGCCGAACACGGCACTCCGGCGCGCGCTGCGCAGCCTGTCGCGCGCCGATGACGCCCTGCTGTCGGACTACGGCAATACACGCGGTCCGCTTCTTCTGCGCCGGCTGCTGCTGTCGCGTTTTGCCGAAGACGGCATTCAGACCTCACCCGACCAGGTGCTGCTGACCGGTTCCGGCACCCAGGCGCTCGACCTGTTATGCCGGTTCCTGCTTCGGCCCGGCGACACGGTGTTGATCGACGATCCTTGTTATTTCAATTTCCAGGCGCTGCTGCGCGCCCACCGGGTCAGGATCGTCGGCGTGCCCTATACCACCACCGGGCCTGATGTCGCCGCCTTCGAGGCCGTGCTTGCCGCCGAAAAACCGCGCCTCTACATCACCAATTCCGCCCTGCACAACCCGACCGGGGCGACGCTGTCGCCGCAGGTCGCGCACCGCCTGCTGAACGCGGCGGCACTTCACGACCTGACGATCATCGAAGACGATATCTTTGCCGATTTCGAGCCCGAACCATCGTCACGGCTGGCAGCGCTCGACGGCTTGAACCGCGTCATCCGCATCGGCAGCTTTTCCAAGACGCTGTCGTCGTCGGTGCGCTGCGGTTACATTGCCGGCCGACCGGACTGGATCGAGGCGCTTGTCGACCTGCAGGTTGCCACCAATTTCGGCGGGCCAAGCCCGGTCGCGGCCGCCCTGATCCTCGAGGTGCTTGCCGGCGGCAGCTATCGCAAACATATGGAAGAGCTGCGCCAGAAGCTGGTGCGCGCGCGGCGCCAGACAGCCGAGCGTTTGCAACATCTCGGCATTGCGCCATGGCACATGCCGCGCGGCGGTTTCTACCTCTGGTGCCGGCTGCCGGACGCGGTGGATTCGGCCGAACTGGCGCAGTCGGCCCTGGCAAAAGGCGTGGTCCTTGCGCCCGGCAATGTCTTCAGCGTAACGCAATCGGCCGGCGCCTTCATGCGCTTCAATGTCGCCCATTGCCAGGATCCGGCCGTGTATGGGGTGCTGTCAGGGGCGATAGAGACCTTGCGCAAGCGGCACCATCATCAAAGCTGACGAACGGCTCCAGGTCTCACGACAATCGCGGAGAGCTATTCGGGCACCGCCAACACGTCGCCCACGCAGAAAAAACGTGTCCGCCTGTTCTGCCTGCGCCACATCGCGTCGCCTGCCAAAATCTGCCTTTGAACGCGCCTTCGCTTTGTCGCACTCTCTCCACCAAACGCTACAGGAGACAAGCAGGACATGGCCATCACATACGGGTTTATCGGTCTCGGCCATCTCGGCCGGCATCTGGCGGGCAGCCTGGTCAGAGCCGGATTTGACGTCACGGTCCACGATCTCGACCCGGGTAATGCAAAAGATCTTCTCGCCAATGGCGCCCGCTGGGCAGACGATCCGCAGGCCGTGGCGCAAGCGGCCGATGCCGTGATCACCTGCCTGCCCTCGCCGCGGGTCAGCGAACGCGTGCTGACCGGCGAACGCGGCATCCTCAAAGGTCTGAAATCCGGCGCGACGTGGATCGAGATGAGCACGCTCGACGAGCAGGAGGTGCTGAGACTGGGCAAGATCGCCGCCGATCACGGCGTGCGGATGCTGGAAGCGCCGGTGACGGGTGGCGTGCATCTGGCCGCGTCGGGCGAAATCACCGTGATCACCGGCGGCGATGCCGATCTGCACGCCCTGCACCTGCCGGCCTTCGAAGCGATGGGAAACAAGATCTTCCGCGCCGGCCCGCTCGGCAAGGCCTCGGTGATCAAGGTGATCACCAACATGCTCGCCTTCATCCACCTGATCGCCACCGGCGAGGCGCTGATGCTGGCCAAGAAAGGCGGCATCGACCTGACCGATGCCTTCAACATCATCAAGGCCTCCTCGGGCAACAGCTTCGTGCACGAGACCGAGGGCCAGGTAATCCTGAACGGCAGCTACAACATCAACTTCACCATGGACCTCGCCGTCAAGGATCTCGGTTTTGCGCTCGGCTTCGGCCGCGACTACGGCGTGCCGCTCGACCTTGCCTCACATGCCCTGCAGACCTTCATCCGCGCCCGCTCCACCTATGGCGGCGACGCCTGGTCGTCGCAGGTGGTCAAGCTGCTCGAGGATGCCACCGGCACGGACCTGCGCGCACCGGGCTTTCCAGCCGAGCTTTGAGGCGGTCGGCTTCGATCTCTTGCGACGGCGGGATTTTCACGGCAAGAAGCGGGCAACGCAAGTCCGGATGCCCACAATGCCGCAGATTCCCACCCCGCTCCAGATCGCCGGTTCGCTGGCGACCTTCCATCCAGATCTGCGGCTCATCGGACCCGATGCCTTGGCCGGTCGCCATCCGGGAGAGCATGAGGACAATCTCGGCGCTGGCGTGGTTGCACAGCCCGCATCCACGGCTGCCGTCATGGCGCTCATCGACTGGTGTCGCCAAAACGGCGTTTCGATCGTGCCTCAGGGCGGCCTCAGCGGATTGGTCGGCGGAGGCGTGAGCGATGCAGGCCAGGTGATCCTGACCTCGATCCGGCTCAACCGGATCATCGCCGTTCATCTGGAGGAGGAGACGGTGGAGGTGGAGGCCGGCGTGACGCTCGAAGCTCTGCAGGCCGCACTCGCGCCGCATGGCCTGACCACCGGTATCGACCTCGGCTCACGCGGCAGTGCCACGATCGGCGGCATGGTGTCGACCAATGCCGGCGGCATCCTCGCCTTCCGCAACGGCGTGATGCGCCACCAGATCCTCGGGCTCGAGGCTGTTCTTCCTTCCGGCGCGCTGTTCAGCGACATGACGCGCGTGGTCAAGGTATCGGCCGGACCGGACCTCAAGCAGTTGTTCATCGGCGGCGAAGGCGCATTCGGTTTCGTCACGAAAGTGGTGATGAAGGTCGAACCTCTGCGCCCCCATCGCGCCGTCGCCCTGCTCGGCGTGGCGGATGCCGGCCGGGCGCTGCAGGTCGCGGCGCGCCTCAGGCGACACGGCGCGCTGGTGCTCGAGGCCGCGGAAATGATGTGGCCGCGTTATCTGCGCGACCATGCGGCGCTGAAAGGCTTCGACCTGTCATGGCTCGAAGACGACGCTGCCGTGCTCCTAGTCGAGATTTCGGCGCAGAGCGCGGACCACGCGACCACGCTTCTCGAAGACGAACTCGCGGCAATCTGGGACGAGGCGGATATCAAGGGCGCAATCTTCGCCCAATCGTCGGAGCAGGCGCGGCGGTTCTGGGACCTGCGCGAAGACTCCGGCTTCTATTTTTCAGCTTTTCCGCAGGCGCCGTCCTTCGACGTCTCCCTGCCGCCGACGCTCGTCGATGGCTATGTCGTCGAGATCACCAGCCGACTGCGATCCATCGGCATCGGCTATGACGCCTATATCTACGGTCATATCGCCGACGGCAATCTGCATATCGCGCTGGCCACGCCCGGTCCTCTGCCGTCCGACACCAAGCAGCTTGTCGAAGACGCGGTCTATCACGGCATCACCGCCTGTGGCGGCAGTTTTTCTGCCGAACACGGCGTCGGACTGGACAAGCGGCAGGCCTATCTCGCCCACGCAGACCCCGGAAAACAGGCGCTGGCGCGGCAGTTGAAGAGCTTGCTCGATCCGGACGGCCTGTTCAATCCGGGCAAGGTGCCGTTCTGATCAACGGCTGCCGACGGAGGTTAGGCTTCCGTCCCGCATCATCGCCCGATAGACTACGTTCGAAACATTTGCCTTAGACCACATTTGCATCAGACAAGGACATCGCCATGGATCTCGGAATTTCGGGAAAACGCGCCCTCGTACTCGCCGCCTCGCGCGGCCTTGGCCTCGGCATCGCCAAGGCACTTGCGGCTGAAGGTGTGCATGTGCTGATCTGCGGCCGCACGGAAGAGAAGCTGAAGGCCAATGTCGCGGCGATCGCGGCTGCCGGCGGCAAGGCGGATTATGTTGTGGCCGATCTCGCCGACGCGCATTTCGTCGATACCATGCTGGCGGCCGTGCACCACAAGCTCGGCGGCATCGATATCCTGGTCAACAATACCGGCGGCCCGACGCCCGGGACTGTCGAGGACATGGATGCGGAAAAGCTCTACAATTTCTTCCAGTCGATGGTCGTGCGCGTCATTACGCTCACCAATGCACTGGTGCCGCTGATGAAGACGCAAGGCTTCGGCCGCATCCTGACCGTCGCCTCCTCCGGCGTCTTCGAGCCGATCCCGAACCTGGCGCTTTCCAACACGCTGCGTGGCGCGCTGGTCGGCTGGAACAAGACGCTGTCTTCCGAGGTCGCCTCCTATGGCGTCACCGCCAACATGATCCTGCCCGGCCGCATCCATACCGACCGCATCGATGAACTCGACGGCGCCAATGCAAAGCGCAGCGGCAAGTCGCTGGAGGAAATCCGCAGTGCCTCGGTCAAGTCGATCCCGGCGCAGCGGCTCGGCACCGTCGAGGAATTCGGCGCGGCCGGAGCGTTCCTCTGCTCGGCCCAAGCGAGCTACATCACCGGCACGATGTTGCGTGTCGACGGCGGCGCGGCGAAATCGAACTGAGGGCATCTACGGCAGAGGCGGACATGGCGCAGCCCGTGCCCGCCTTCGCTGAAACCCCACTGAGTTCGATGTGTTCGACGGGCACCTGTCGCCTGCATCATTGTCGCGCCGGCTGGCGAAATTCGGCGCTCTAGCGCCTTTGTCGCGTCATTGCTATGCTGGTCCGGCCCCTCTTGTTCCGGAGAACCACGTCATGGCCGTCATTCGTATCGTGTTGCAGGTCATCTCGGTCCTTGCCGTCCTGATCGGCCTGATCTGGATCGGCCAGGGAACCGGCCTCTTCCCCTATCCAGCCTCCAGTTTCATGATCAACCAGACACCATGGATCCTGCGCGGCGCGATCCTGGCAGGCGTCGGAGTCGCCGTATTGCTGTTCATCCGGCGGCGACATTAGAAAACCCGCACGGCTTCGCGCTCCACGGCAGCCCGAATATAAGCCGAGAGACCATTGCGCGTGACATATCCTATTTCGCTGCCGCCAAGCGCTCGCTGGATATCGCGATAGGCTCCCATGAAGTTTTCGAGGTCATAAAACCGATCGTTGGCAGGATCGACAAAGACATCGACATCGCTGCCTTGCCGAGCTTCGTCGCGCGCAAGCGAACCATAGAGATACAGGGCTGCCACCCCGTGCGCGCGGATTTGCGGCTCGGCGGCTTTGAGACGGGCAATAGCGACATCACGCTTCATGGACGCCAGAATACTGCCACAAGGCGCGTTTGTCACGGAGACGAACCACGCATAGATCGCAGGACCCCGGCTGAGATAGGCCCTGCCCTCTCGCAATGCAGCATTTTCGCTTGCCCTTCAGCCACCCCTGTGGCATCAGGCGCGCTTTCCCGTGCCCGGCCAGACGCCCGGGCCATGTGCCGGCCTGACCGGCATTTTCTGACAGCATCACCATGAAGGAGCGGCGACCATGGCACACGCGCTTGGGCTCGATTTCGGCACGACCAATACGGTAATCGCGCAGGCCGAAAACCGCGAGCAGACCCATTCGATCCGCTATACCTCGCCGGCCGGCACGTCCGACAGCATGCGCACCGCGCTCTCCTTCCTGAAGGACCGCCAGCTCGGCGCAGGCGTGCTGAAAGTCGAGGCCGGACAGGCCGCCATCCGCACCTTCATCGACAATCCCGGCGAATGTCGCTTCCTGCAGTCGATCAAGACCTTTGCCGCGTCTGCCGTGTTCCAGGGCACGCTGGTGCATGCGCGGCGCTTCCAGTTCGAAGATCTGATGGAGGTCTTCCTCAAGCGCCTCGAAGCCTATGCCGGCGACGGCTGGCCGAGCGACGCGAAACGGCTGGTTGCCGGGCGCCCAGTGCATTTTGCCGGCGCAAGCGCCGATCCGGCGCTCGCCACCACCCGCTACAACGAAGCGCTGTCGCGACTCGGCTTTCCCGAGATCCACTATGTCTACGAGCCGGTTGCCGCCGCCTTCTACTTTGCCCAGAACCTGAAACAGGACGCCACCGTCCTTGTCGCCGACTTCGGCGGCGGCACGACCGACTTCTCGCTGGTGCGGTTTGAGACCCATGGCGGCAAGCTGTCGGCCAAGCCGATCGGCCATTCCGGCGTCGGCATTGCCGGCGACCAGTTCGATGCGCGCATCATCGATCATCTGGTGGCGCCCGAAATCGGCAAGGGCAGCCAGTTCAAGAGCTTCGGCAAGCTGCTCGACGTACCGAGCAACTACTATCTGTCGTTTTCGCGCTGGAACCAGCTGTCGGTGTTCAAGACGATGAAGGAATTCACCGACCTGCAGTCGCTGGTGCGCCAGGCCGTCGAGCCGGACAAGCTTGAGCTGTTCATCGAACTGATCGAACATGACGAGGGCTATCCGCTCTATCAGGCGGTGTCGGCCACCAAGATGGCGCTGTCGTCGGCGGACGAAGCGGAGTTCCGCTTCGCACCGCTTGGCAAGGCCGGCGAAAAACGCGTCACCCGCGCCGAGTTCGAAGGCTGGATCGCAGAGGACCTGTCACGCATGGAGACCGCACTCGACCAGTTGCTGTCGGAGACCCAGACGGCTGCCGGCGAAATCGACAAGGTCTTCCTCACCGGCGGCACATCCTTCGTTCCGGCGGTGCGCGATATCTTCAAGCGGCGCTTCGCCGCCGACAAGATCGAAACCGGCGGCGAACTCGTGTCGATTGCCCATGGTCTGGCGCTGATCGGCGAGCGCGACGACATCAGCCAGTGGACAGCCTGAGGGCTATCGCATCCGGCAGGCTTCTGGCGGCGGAATCGGTTTGCATTCCAACGGCGGGCAGGGCTAGAACAGAGCCATGATCCAAGCCCGTGACATGACGCATGCCGAACTGGCCGCGCTTTTGCATTTTCATGCGGAAGCGGGTGTCGAGTGGCTGGTCGAAGACGCGCCGATCGACAGGATTGCCGCCTTTGCCGCGGAGAAAACGGCAAAGGCAGCCCGGGCGGTGCCGGAGCCGCAGGCGGCCGCATCTGCGCAGGTGCAGCGCGGCACGTCATCCAACGAACGCCAGGCGGCGCGACCGGCCCCTTCTCTATCGTCCGCCCTGCCCGCCATTCCCGACGAAAACGCCGTGGCGGAAGCCCGCTTTGCCGCTGAAAGCGCGCGTTCGCTCACGGAATTGAAGACGGCGATCGAAAGCTTTGCCAGCTGCAACCTGAAAACCAGCGCCCGCTCGACCATCTCGGCAACCGGCGGAGCCGCATCCGGGATCATGCTGATCGGGCCGATGCCGAACGCCGATGATGACCGCGAGGGACAAGCCTTTTCCGGCCGTGCGGGGCTGCTGCTCGACCGCATGCTCGCCGCCATCGGCCAGACCCGCGAAACGGTGACGATCTCCACAATCATCCCGTGGCGCCCGCCCGGCGACCGCATGCCGTCCGTTCCGGAATGTGCGATCTGCCGGCCGTTCATCGAACGGCAGATCGCGCTCGCTGCGCCGAAACAGGTTCTGGTGCTCGGAAATTTTGCCGCGCGATTCTTTTTTGGCGAGAGCGGCACGATCCATGCGCTGCGCGGCCAGTGGCGCTCGCTGGGCGCCGGCGGCCATGCGGTTCAATCCATGGCAACACTGCATCCACAGGAGCTGCTGACCGCTCCGGCCAGCAAGGCATTGGCCTGGCAGGATCTTTTGGCCCTTGCTGCACGGATCAAGACCGGCGACTCTGGCTAAAAAAGCGCCAATATTAAAGAAATATGAAATCAGCCATGCGCTCAGCGCAATGCAGAAGCGCGCTTGGCGATATTGCCGAATCTATGTTGCACTGCGATATTTGACACCTGAAAGGGAGGACGTGCTTAACAAGGAATTTCATGGTGAGCCTTCGCACACGCCCGATCCATTGCAAGTTTGAAACCGTGCGTCTCGCCGGAGAATATGCACGGACAAGCAACCCCTATCACCGCGGCGCAGCGCTTGCCGCATGTGAGCAGCTCAGCGCCCGGTTCTCCGATCGCAACGGCCGCATCGCCCGTCCGGCAACGGTGTTTGCAGACTTCCGTGCCTGAGCCTTCTGGCACCGTCGCCCATAACTATGCCGCACGTCAGATCTGACGCTCCGATCACGCCGAAAGGCGTTTGATCCTCAGCCGCACTTCGCATCAATCCCCATCATTCTACATTGCAGGAAGCGCATTTGCGCCCGGTGCCCCATGTCTGCGCAGGATGCATGGCAGGGTCACCGATTTGTGCATTGCACAAACGGTTCAGCCATGAACTAATATAGACATTGAAGCTGATATGCGTTCACAGCAGAGGACTAGCCATGACCCTTTCCTTCCATCCCGTCCGCAGCCTGCGCCAGGTCGTCCATCAGATCGGCCACGCGGTCAACGCCTCGGCCGAATATTCCCATGCCGCCCGCCAGCGTCAGGCAGCGCTGTCGCGTGGTGAACGTCCTGCGGTTCAGCCGCTGGCCTTCTGATAGATCCGACCGTTCAGGACAGCCAAGGCATAAAACCGGGCCGCTGACGCCATTGCCAGGCTGTGCAAGCATGTGGCAAGGCTGCGCCTGGGGCTTACCCTTCGCCGACCGCCATCAGTTGCGGCTCAGGCTTTCCCACGCAGACTGGTCCGCAGATCATTTCGTAGGCGTGGTCGACGATCGAGAACTTGACCGCCTGCCAGCCACAATATTCGGCGAGAAAGTCTGCGTTGAGCAGATACCGGCTCTTCGCCTTGTCCGACCACGCGAGGCAACCGGTGTCGACCGCGCGGCGCAGAAGACGCTGAAGATGCGTTCTTGAGATCATGAACTGCTCGGCCATTTGGCGGGCATCGATGCGACCGATGTCATACCCCTCGGTGCCGGGAGACAATTCGATCGCCCGGCGGATCAGATCGTCCATCACCAGACCGCCAGCCTCGGTCCAGAGAAACAGCGCCACGCGCGGCGGTGGCTCAAGCCAGCGCGGATCCAGGCAGGCTCGCCTGGCGATCTGCGGCTGTATCTTGTGCATCAGCGCCGGCTCCTCGAGCAGGCGTGCCACGCGCCCTGCACCGTCAAGGCGATCGAGGACCGACAGATTGGCCAGCACCCAGCGATACATTGCCGCATAGGAAACCTCAGTTGCCTCATAGCGGCGCGGACGTCGGTTGCTTTCTCCGGCAATGCGCAGGAAGCGATAGCTGAGCAGCTGGTCGAGGAAGTTCAGCACTGTGTTGCGGCTCGCCGCATTGCTGGAGGTGATGATCTCGCGCAGGTTCGTTGTCGTCAGCCCGCTACCGGGCTGGTTGGGGTCGTATTCCAGCTGCAGGGCGAAGGCGGCCTGGCTCAACAGCCAGCGCTGATGCGAGGCCAGCATGCGAGACAGGCGCGGGCTTTCATCAAACTGGGCGCGAAGCGTAGCGGCGAACACCTGCAACGCTTCGATAAAACCGGGATGGCCGGTAACGTCGTCAACCTTCAAAGCCATCGGCAACCTCCGACCGCCGACGCTTCACGAGCTCGTCTGCCATGCAATCGGCCCAGCCTGCCCCCGCGCGAACCATTTCGGCACAATGCAAGGATCATGGTTCCGCAAGGAACCGCGCGCCGGAGCATTGGAGTTTGTTCGAAACGCATGGAACCCCTTCGGCTCTACAGAATTTCCCGCAAGTGAAGTCCACCCTCTGGGAATTTATAGTATCGTAAATGAAATCGTATCGGCTTTTCAATCAATTATTCCCAGGCCCTCATGACAATACGTGAAACGACGTAGAGGCTTTGCGTCGCAACACGTCGCAATCGACAGTTCACGCAAGACCGAATATTGGCAGAGTTCGTTTTCCATGATGCGATAGGTATCCCATTGCTCAATAGCCTCGCTTCGATCACCACCCTGATGTTCTCGACCCTGCTGATGATGGCGGGCTTCGGCCTGATGGGGTTCATGCTGCCGATCCGCTCGATCAGCGAGGGCTGGTCCACCTTCACCATTTCCGTCATCGCCACGGGCTATACCTTCGGCTTCACGGTGTCTTGCATCGTCACGCCGATCTTCGTGCGCCGGGTCGGGCATGTGCGGGTGTTCGGGGCTCTCATTACCCTGCTCACCGTCTCCATCCTGCTGTGCGCGCTGGTGGTCGAATGGTGGGCCTGGATGATCTTCCGCGGACTGTCCGGATTTGCCATTGCCGGCGCCTATCTGCTGATCGAGAGCTGGCTGAACGAACGGGTCAACAATGCCAATCGCGGCGCCCTGTTTTCGGTCTACATGGTCACCTGCCTCGTCGGCTCGATCGGCGGCCAGTATATCGTGCCTCTCGGCAATCCGGACGGGCCGGAACTGTTCATGGTCTGCGCCCTGATCTTCTCGCTGGCGCTGTTTCCGGTGGCGCTGTCGACCGCCCAGTCGCCGACCCCGATCGCCGAGGCCAAGTTCGACCTGAAGCGGCTCTATCGCCGCTCGCCGCTCGCCTTCTTCGGTTCGCTGCTCTCCGGCGCCCTGTCGGGCACCTGGGGCAGCCTTGGCGGCGTCTATTCGCAGAATATCGGCATGAACACGACCGAAGGCGCGACGCTTCTCGCCGCCCTGCTCGCTGGCGGCGCGATATCGCAGGTGCCGATCGGGCGGTTGTCGGACCGCATAGATCGTCGACTGGTGATGATCGGGGCCGGCGTCTTTGGCGTCCTGGCCTGCCTGATGATGACGATGTTCGACGCCGACAATGCGGTCGCTGTCTATATCGCCGGTTTCTTCATCGGCACCGTTCTCTATCCGGTCTATTCGCTCAATGTCGCCCATGCCAATGACCTGGCCGAACCGGATGAATATGTGACGCTGTCGAGCGCAATCATGATCCTCTACGGTCTCGGCACCGTCACCGGACCGGTGATGGCAGGTTCGCTGATGCAATGGCTTGGACCGGGCGCTCTCATCTGGTTCCTGGCAACCGCCTTTGCGCTCTATGCGAGCTATGCCGGCTGGCGCATTTCCCGCCGGCCAGACAGCGGCAACCAGGCCGACAAGACCGACTTCCTCGCCGTGGCCCTGCCGATGCAGGGCACCGACGTCACCGGTTCGCCGAACACGCCGGACCCGGACGAGAGGCCGCGCTGACACACAGGCCGATCAGCCCTGCGGGGTCGAGGCCTTGCGTGCCGCGCGGCGCTCAAGGCCGAGCCGGTGCTCGCGGAAGATGATGAATATCCCGGCGCCGACAACGATCGCAGCCCCGATCAGCGTCGTCGATGTCGGGACATCGTCGAACAGGATATAGGCAATCACCGAGCCCATGATGATCGAACAGTATTCGAACGGAGCGATTGTCGAGACATCGGCAAAACGATAGCTCTCGGTCAGCAGGATCTGCCCCAGACCGCCGCAGAAACCGGCAATCGCCAGGAGGCCAAGAGCGGTCCAGGACAGCTCGACCCAGCCGAAAAACCAGGTGCAGGCCGACAGCAGCGCGGCAATGACCGAAAAAAACAGCACGATGGTCGATGTCTTTTCCACCCGCACAAGCTGGCGGACCTGCAACATGGCAGCGGCGCCGAGCGTGGCGGCGACAAGCACGGCAATCGCGCCGAAGGCCTGTTCCGATCCCATGCTGCTTTCGCCAAACAGGCTCAGTTTCGGCAGCGAGATGATCAACACCCCGATCATGCCGACCACAACCGCCGTCCAGCGGTAAAGCCGAACCGTTTCGCCGAGAAAGATTGCGGCAAACACAACGGCAATCAGCGGCATGGCATAGCCGATGGCGATCGAATCCGGCAGCGGCAGATGCACCAAGCCGTAGAAGCCTGCGCCCATGGCAAACACGCCGAGAAGCGCGCGCTTGACGTGTCCGAACGGGTTGTCGGTCTGCAGCGCCTGGCGCAATTCGCCCCGCCAGCCGAGATAGAGCAGGATCGGCAGTATGGCGAAGGCGGACCGATGGAAGCTGATCTGGCCTGCCGGAATGCCGGTGCCAGCGAGCTTGATGCAGGTTTGCATACCGACAAAGACGGTGACGGAACAGATTTTCAGGATAATGCCGCGAAGCGGATCAGGGTCGGCAAATGCCATGATGCTCTTACTAACGTATCGATCGAAATTCGGGGCGGCGGAGAACGGCGACCGGAAGGCTTGTGACAGGAAGTGTCCCTGGATGAATCGCTGCGTTCAACCTTGCACTTCATTTGTCGACAGACAAGCCGCAAATTAACCAGATTAAACCCAAAAATGGCTTGAAACCTGGGTTTCCCCGCCCGATTTCCTTAACCGATATTTTAATCCCAATTAATTATCTTTCCTTGCGGGGCGAGTTTTGCCCGCCAAGCGCGATTTGCGCGCGACTGAACATTTAATCGGTTTCTTTTCACACCGGATGTTGCCATGACCCAGACAGTTGCCAAGTCAGTCTCCTTCGCTGCCGAACTTGCCACCCCCCGGTCGATGCGGCTGATCACCGACAGTATCGGTTCGGATCTGGAACAGTTCAGCGCCGATAACACCCATGTGGTCCGGCAGATCCGGCTGCTGGCGATCAATGCACTCATCGAGGCGGCGCGGGCCGGAGAAAGCGGCAAGGGCTTTGCCGTCGTTGCCAATGAAGTCCAGCGGCTGGCCCAGGGCGCCGCCGATATCGCCGATCGTTTCCAGGAAAACGTGCTGACCCGTATCGGTCTCGGCCGGTCCATGGCCGACGCGCTGGTTGCGGAAATGGAGGGCGTGCGGCTCATCGACCTTGCCCAGACACTGGTTCAGTTCATCGTCCGCAACCTGTTCGAGCGCACCGCAGATGTGCGCTGGTGGGCAACCGATTCGGCGCTCTGGGGCGCACTCTCGGACCCCTCTTCCGCAGCTTTCTCCCATGCCGCCGGGAGGCTCGGCGTGATCAACCGCTTTTATACCGTCTATCTCGACCTGGTGATGACCGATACCACGGGGCGTGTCGTCGCCTCGGCCAATCCGAAATACCAGCGCAAGACAAAGGACAGCAATCTGGGCTCGGACGCTTGGTTCAAGGCGGCGCGCGAATGCAGGAGCGGTGACGATTATGTCGTCGACGAAGTCCGGCGCAGCCCGCTGCATGATGATCGCGACGTGCTGGTCTATGCGACAGGGATTCGCGAAGGCGGCCGCAGCGACGGCGCCTTGCTCGGCACGCTCGGCGTCTATTTCGACTGGCAGGGCCAGGGCACGGCCATCGTCGAGAAGGAGGCCAATCTGCCGCCGCAGGTGGCGGAAAAGACCGAAGTTCTGCTGCTCGACGGCAATAACATGGTCATCGCCTCGAGCCGGCCGCAGCGCGCCTATACCCATTTTGCCCTGCACAATCCGCAGCGCGCCATGCGTGGCAGTTACTATGACAACAACGGCGCGATCGTCGCGTTTGCCCGGACGCTCGGCTATGAGGATTACGACGGGCTCGGCTGGTATGGCGTGATTATCCAGCAATGCGACAGCGATGATGCGATCCGCAGTCAATTGTCGCTGAAGTAGAGCGGGAATACGCAGCGCTGTGAAGATGAACAGGCGACACATCGATCGCTATTCTACGGCTGTGCCGATTTGCCACGTTCAAGCCTGACCTTTATCGGTCATTCGCACGATAAATTGTATCGTGTTTTAACAATCGTTCAGAAATTGATGCAATCATCGCCCTCGATTTGGCCTGGAGAGGTGCGGGAAAACCTTGCCTCGTTCCGGCCTAGCCTCGAAGCGACCAGGACAAAACATGCGCACAGACACGGGCCGGATCGTTCATCTGGCAGACTACCGCCCCACTGATTTCGTTCTGGAACGGGTTGATCTGACCTTCGAGCTGGACCCTACGGATACCAAGGTGGAAGCCCGGTTGATCTTCCACCGGCGCGAAGGCGTCGATGCCTCGGCACCGCTGGTGCTTGACGGCGACGATCTGACCATGACCAGCCTGCTGTTCGACCAGGTCGAGATGGACAAGGATCGCTACACGGCAACGCCGGAAAGCCTGACCATCCACGGCCTGCCGGCCGAAACGCCCTTCGAGATCACCATCACCACGATGATCAACCCTGAGGCCAATACCCAGTTGATGGGCCTCTATCGGTCGAACGGCATCTATTGCACGCAGTGCGAAGCCGAAGGCTTCCGCCGCATCACCTATTTCCCCGATCGCCCGGACGTTCTGGCCGTCTACACGGTCAATATCATCGCCGACAAGGCCGCCAACCCGCTGCTGCTCTCGAACGGCAATTTCCTCGGCGGCGCTGGCTTCGGCCCGGACAAACATTTCGCCGCCTGGTTCGATCCGCATCCGAAGCCGAGTTATCTCTTCGCGCTGGTCGCCGGTGATCTCGGCGTGGTCGAAGACACGTTCACGACGATGTCGGAACGCGAAGTGACGCTGAAGATCTATGTCGAACACGGCAAGGAAGCGCGTGCCGCCTATGCCATGGACGCGCTGAAGCGCTCGATGAAATGGGACGAAGAGGTCTTCGGCCGCGAATACGACCTCGACATCTTCATGATCGTCGCCGTCTCCGACTTCAACATGGGCGCCATGGAGAACAAGGGCCTCAACATCTTCAACGACAAATATGTACTGGCCGATCCGGAAACGGCGACCGACCAGGACTATGCCAATATCGAGGCGATCATCGCCCACGAATATTTCCACAACTGGACCGGCAACCGGATCACCTGCCGCGACTGGTTCCAGCTGTGCCTGAAGGAAGGCCTGACGGTCTACCGCGACCACGAATTCTCCGCCGACCAGCGTTCCCGTTCGGTCAAGCGCATCGCCGAAGTGCGTCACCTGCGCTCGGAGCAGTTCCCGGAAGATGCAGGTCCGCTCGCCCATCCGGTCCGCCCGACCACCTTTCGCGAGATCAACAACTTCTACACCACGACCGTCTATGAAAAGGGTTCGGAAGTGACCCGGATGATCGCGACCATTCTCGGCCGCGACGATTTCAAGAAGGGCATGGATCTCTATTTCGAGCGCCATGACGGCGATGCTGCAACGGTCGAGGATTTCGTCAAGTGCTTCGAGGAAGCCAGCGGCCGCGATCTCACCCAGTTCTCGCTGTGGTATCATCAGGCCGGCACGCCGCAGATCACCGTGTCCTCGACCTTCGATGCGGCCGCCAAGACCTTGTCGCTGTCGCTTGAGCAGATGGTCGCGGCAACGCC
The DNA here is from genome assembly GCA_900470155.1 of Hyphomicrobiales bacterium. Taxonomy (GTDB): domain Bacteria; phylum Pseudomonadota; class Alphaproteobacteria; order Rhizobiales; family Rhizobiaceae; genus Allorhizobium. The sequence goes on along the minus strand of UBZT01000007.1, from coordinate 12,327 downwards.
TGGCCAGACGGCCAAGGAGCCGATGCATATCCCTTTGCGCTTCTCGCTTCTGACCGAAAACGGCGCCGAGGCAACGGCGACCTCGATTGCCGGCGGCGAAGTGTCGGGCGACGTTTTGCATCTGATCGAGCGCAGCCAGACCTTCACCTTCTCCGGCATCGGCGCGCGCCCGGTCGTGTCGCTCAACCGCGGCTTTTCCGCTCCGGTGACGCTGCATTTCGACCAGAGCAAGGATGATCTGTCCCATATCGCCCGCCATGACAGCGACCTCTTCGCCCGTTGGCAGGCCATTACCGACCTCGCCTTACCGATCCTGACGGCTGCCGCCAATGCGGCCCGCAGCGGTGGCGAAATCCTCGCCGATGCGGCCCTGACCGACGCGCTTCTGGCGATCGCCGCCGACGAAAGCCTGGAGCCGGCCTTCCGCGCCCAGGCACTCGCTTTGCCAAGCGAAGCCGACATCGCCCGTGAACTCGGCAGCAACAACGATCCGGACGCGATCCATGCCGGTCGCCAGGCCGTAATGGCAGCGATTGCCCAATCGGGCGTCGAGATCTTCCGCACGCTGTACGCCACGCATTCGGCCACAGGCGCGTTTACACCGGATGCCGCAGGTGCCGGTCGCCGGGCGCTGAAGAATGCTGCGCTGGCTTTCCTCACTCAGGCAGAAAACAGCCCTGCTCTCGCCGCCGAAGCCTTCGCCAAGGCCGATAACATGACCGACCTGTCGCAGGCTTTGACCGTGCTGGCCCATCGCTTCCCCGATGCCGCCGAGAGCAAGGCTGCCTTGGCGAGCTTCGAACAGCGTTTCGCCAGCAATGCGCTGGTGCTGGACAAGTGGTTCGCGATCCAGGCCACCATCCCGGGGTCCGCGGCCCTCGGGCGGGTGCAGGACCTGATGAAGAACCCGCACTTCATCGCCAGCAATCCGAACCGCGTCCGCTCGCTGATCGGCACCTTTGCCTTTTCCAACCCGACCGGTTTCAACCGCGCCGACGGCAAGGCCTACCAGTTCTTCGCCGAGCAGATCCTCGACATCGACCCGCGCAACCCGCAACTGGCCGCCCGTCTGCTGACAGCCTTGCGCTCCTGGCGCCTGCTGGAGCCGGTCCGGGCAGAGCATGCCCGTTCTGCCCTGACGGCCATCGAGGCCGCCGGCAACCTTTCGACCGATGTCAGCGATATCGTTGAGCGTATTCTGAAGGGCTGATCGCCCGACAAAACGGTCAAGACAATCAATGTGGCGCGGGCTGGTCCCGCGCCACATTCGTTTGAGGCACAGAAGCATCGTGCCGAAGTACTGCAGCATGGGTGCAATCACGCCCCGCGACTTTCGTTTTGCGCATGTGGCGAGGCACCGCATGAGCCTGCAGACGCGTGGAAATTCGATCCAGCCCGATGATCCGCAGGCACCGGCGCAGAAAAAACGGATTCGGAAGAACGGCTTAAGATTTTCTTTACCCTTGCGGGATGGACAAGCCGAATCGGGCATGATTCCTTGGGGTTGGTTCGGGCGAGCGGCGCAGCGAATCACACGAGGGATAGAGGCAGGGGCGATGTTGAACGCGCGGCGGGTTTCCGCAGCCGATGATCGGTTGCGCATCAAATTTTCGGGTGTTTCGGCAATATTTGAGGCGTTCGGCCGAAAGCTGTTTCGCTCTTCACCATCCCTGCGGGAGGACGGCACCGGGCCTGAGCGTCCCGTCGAGACCCTTCTGCGCCGGTCCATTCCCATCCTGATCATCGCCTTCCTGACCGTCGTCGCCCTGGCACGCTTTGTCGGCATCCTGTCCGAACATGGTCGGATGGAAGCGTCGATCCGGCAATCCACATCGCTGATTTCGGCTACGGCGCAGGCAGCACTCGCTACCCGACCGGAACTGTTCGTCGAGCGCAATCGTGAAGGTGCCGAGCAGGCGCTGTTTTCCTATCTGTCGCAGGAGCATCTGTCCGACGGCGCTTTCGTGCTGCTGGTCGATCCGGCCGGCCGGGTATTCGGCGCGTCGCCGAGCGCGTCCGGTCAGGTTGGCTTCATGCTCGCCAGCCTGCTTCCGGAAGTGACCACCATTCGTCGCTTCGGCGATCGCTCCGGCGCGATCGAGACCAACATCAATGGCGAGCCCCATTACGCGGTCGTCACCCCCGTCGGCACCGATGGCGCGCTGATCCTGACAGGCCATTCGCTGCAATCGGTCAACGAGTTCTGGCGCCGCGAACTGTCGCTCAATGTCACGCTGTTTGCCGGCATCTCGCTAACGCTGCTGGTCGTGCTCTATGCCTATTTCCATCAGGTCCGGCGTGCCCGCGAGGCCGACGACATCTTCCTCGAATCCAATATGCGGGTCGAGGCTGCCCTGTCGCGTGGCCGTTGCGGGTTGTGGGATTTCGACCTGTCGAGCCGCAAATTGATCTGGTCGCGCTCGATGTATGAAATGCTCGGCCTTGCGCCGTCGAACCAGCCGCTGGCCTTTGCCGATGCGGCCCGCCTGATGCATCCGGCCGACGGCAATCTCTATGCGCTGGCGCGTTCGGTCGGCCGCGGAAGCTCGCGCCAGATCGATCAGGTCTTCCGCATGCGTCATGCCCAGGGCCATTATGTCTGGCTGCGCGCCCGCGCCCAGATCATCTGCTCCAATACCGGCTGCCTGCATGTGATCGGCATCGCCATGGACGTCACCGAGCAGCATCGCCTCGCCCAGCGCTATGCCGAGGCCGACCAGCGCCTTGCCGACGCGATCGAATGCACGTCGGAAGCCTTCGTGCTGTGGGACAAGAACGATCGCCTGGTGATGTGTAATGCACATTTCCAGAAGGTCTATGGCCTGCCCGACAGCGTGCTCGTACCCGGCACGGAACGCGCAAGCGTTCTCGGTTCGGCCTCACGGCCGATCATCCAGCGCCGCATCGCCGATCCGGATCTCGGCACCACCTCGCGCACCACCGAAGTGCAGCTCGCCGACGAGCGCTGGCTACAGATCAACGAACGCCGCACCCGTGACGGCGGCCTGGTTTCCGTCGGCACCGATATCACCCTGCTCAAGCGCCACCAGGAACGGCTGCGCGATCAGGAGCGTCGCCTGATGGCGACCATCGGCGACCTGTCGTCGTCGCAAAAAATCCTCGAGCGGCAGAAGACCGAACTCTCGGATGCCAACGAGAAATATCTGGCCGAAAAGCAGCGCGCGGAAGCGGCCAACAAGGCCAAGTCGGAATTCCTCGCCAATATGAGCCACGAACTGCGCACGCCGCTCAATGCCATTCTCGGCTTCTCGGAAATCCTGCTCGCCGGCATGTTCGGCCCGGTCGGCTCGCCGAAATACGAGGAATATGCCAAGGACATCCACGAGAGCGGCAAACATCTGTTGAACGTCATCAATGACATTCTCGACATGTCGAAGATCGAGGCCGGTCAGATGAAGATCCGTTGCGAGACGATTGATCTCGGACCGCTGATCGAAGAGAGCATGCGCCTGACCGCCATCCCTGCTCTGGAAAAGAACATCACCGTGTCGCAGCGCGTCGACAATGGCCTGTCAGTCGTTGCGGACCGTCGCGCGATGAAGCAGATCCTGCTCAACATCCTGTCGAATGCGGTGAAGTTCACCAATGACGGCGGCAAGATTTCGTTGCGTGCCCACAAGGTCGAAGGTGCGGTGATCGTATCGATCGTCGACACCGGCATCGGCATCCCGAAAAACGCCCTGAACAAGATCGGCAATCCGTTCGAGCAGGTACAGAGTCAATACGCCAAGTCGAAGGGCGGCTCCGGCCTTGGCCTTGCCATCTCCCGCTCGCTGGTGTCGCTGCATGGCGGATCGCTGCGGATCCGTTCCCGCGAAGGTCAGGGCACTGTGGTGTCGCTGCGGATCCCGGACATGATCGTCATGCCGATGCGCCGCCGGGCATGACGGCCCTATGGCTGGAGAGCTGAACCGGCGTATCCAAGCGCCGCGCCCTCACCCGCGCTGCACCACCCTGCCGAACACCTTGCGCACTGCCTTGGATAGCCGCTTGATCTCGGCCTCCAGCAGTTTCAGATCAGGGCTTTCTCCGGCCCGGCAGACGAGGTCCGTCAATCCCGCCGGCACATTCGCCGGCTCGAACGGACCTTCGATGCACAGACGGATAACTTGCGACACATCCGTGTAGAGCTTCAACGCCTGCTGGCAGGTGTCCAGATCGTTCGGATCCATCAGCGAGGCCAGCGCCTTCAAGGCCTCCGCTGTCGAAAGCCCATTGGTGCGCACCGGTGTGCCGCGAACTGCCGCAACCAGGGCCAGATGCTGGGCAATGAATTCGATATCGATCAGGCCACCGGCAATCAGCTTCAGGTCCCAGATATCGCGCGGCGGCTTCTCCTTGTCGATCAGCGCCCGCATCTCGGCGACATCCTTGGCGGTTTTCGCCTCGTCGCGATTGACCGCCATGATCTCGGCGACGATCGCCTCGGCTTCGGCAATCAGCGAGGCATCGCCGCACAGAAGCCGCATGCGCGACAGCGCCATATGCTCCCAGGTCCAGGCTTCCTCGCGTTGATATTTGGCAAAGGCCCGGAGCCGGGTTGCCACCGGTCCTTTGTTGCCGGACGGCCTGAGCCGCATGTCGACTTCGTAAAGCACGCCTTCGGCCGTCGGCGCAGACAGGGCGGCGATCATCCGCTGGGTCAGGCGGGTGTAATAGCGCACGGGATCGAGCGGCTTGGGTCCATCGGATTCATGCGCGTCGTCGTCATGCTCATAGAGCAGGATCAGATCGACATCGGAGCCTGCCGTCAGCTCGTAGGAACCGAGCTTGCCCATGCCGGCCAGCGTCACGCGCCCGCCGGGCAGGCGGCCATGGGCCAGTTCCATTTTGGCGATCACCGCCCTGAGCGCTTCATCGATCACCAGTCCGGCAAGGTCGGTAAAGGCGCGGCCGGCCTGGCTGCCGGCGATAGAGCCCGTGAGCAGGCGAATGCCGATCAGGAAGCGCTGTTCGGCGGCAAAGATGCGCAGCCGGTCGAGGATTTCCTCATAGTGCCGGCAGCCGCCGAGAAAGGCGGACAGGCGTCTTGCCAGATAGTCGCGGGTGGGGATCTCAACCATCAGGCCGGGATCGAGCATGCCATCGAAGACATGCGGCCGGGCGGCGATGATTTCAGCCAATCTCGGCGCCGAGGACATGATGTTGACCAGGAGGTCGAGCAGGGCCGGATTGTTGCCGAGCAGGGAAAACAGCTGGATGCCGGCCGGTAGTCCGGCCAGGAAACTGTCGAAGCGCAGCAGCGCCTCGTCTGCCCTTCGGCTTTCGCCAAAGGCTTTGAGAAGATCCGGCGTCAGTTCGGTCAGCCGTTCGCGTGCCTCGACGGATTGGGTGGCGCGGTATCGGCCATAGTGCCAGGTGCGGATGACGCGCGAAATGTCCTCCGGCCGCTCGAAGCCGAGGCCTTTCAGCGTCTTCAGGGTATCGGGATCGTCCTTCTGGCCCGTGAAGACGAGATTGCCGGTCGCGCTCGACAGGCCCTCCTCTTTCTCGAACAGGCCCGCATAACGCCGCTCGACGGTCTTCAGAACGCTTTCAAGCTTGGTGGAGAAGGCCGTCGTATCGATGAAACCCAGCATGAAGGCAATGCGCTTGAGCTCGACTTCCGTATCCGGCAGCACATGGGTCTGCTCGTCATGCACCATCTGAATGCGATGCTCGACATCGCGTAGGAACCAATAACAATTGGTCAGCTCCTCGGCCGTCACCGGATCGATCCAGCGGGCACCGGCCAGCGCATTCAGCGCCGCCTTGGTCGGGCGCAACCTGAGGTCGGGCATGCGGCCGCCGGCGATCAGTTGCTGGGTCTGGGCAAAGAACTCGATTTCGCGAATGCCGCCACGACCGAGCTTGACATTGTGGCCCTTCACCGCGATCGCGCCATGGCCCTTGTGCACATGGATCTGCCGCTTGATCGAGTGGATGTCGGCGATCGCCGCATAGTCGAGATATTTGCGGAAGACGAAGGGCGTCAGTTCACGCAGGAAGCCCTCGCCGGCTTTCAGGTCGCCGGCCACCGGTCGCGCCTTGATATAGGCGGCGCGTTCCCAGTTCTGGCCGCGGCCCTCGTAATAGATCAGCGCCGCCTCGACGGGCACGGCCAGTGGCGTCGAGCCCGGATCGGGCCGGAGCCGCAGATCGGTACGGAAGACATAGCCGTCGGCCGTGCGCTCCTGCAGGATGCGCACCAGCCGGCGCATCATCCGGCCATAGGTTTCGGTCGCATCATCAGGACTTTTCAGGATGCCCGCGTCCGGATCGAAAAAGACGACGAGATCGATATCGGAGGAATAATTTAGCTCCAGGGCGCCGAGCTTGCCCATGCCGAGCACGATCAAACCGCTGTCTGCAGCCGGCTCCGCCGTATCCTTGAGCATCAGCTTGCCGGCCTGATGGCCCGCCAAGAGAAGATGATCGATGGCGGCGGCCACCGTCGCATCGGCCACGGCACTCAGCCAGGCCGTCGTATCGCGTGCGTCGAAGATGCGGGCAAGATCGGCCAGGGCGGTCAAGAAGGAGACCCGCCGCTTGGCACTGCGCAGCCGCGTCATCACCTCGGCTTCCGATGGAACCGCGCCGTCTGGACCGGGGGCCCAGGCCGCCCTTGCCTCGGCGACCGCGGTCTCGAGCAGGGGTTCGAGCGGTCCGCTGATCGCGGCGGCCAAAAGCGCCGGTTTCAGGTTGGCAATGTCGCGCAGGTATGGCGAAAGGGTCAACGCATTGGCGAGGAAGGTCTTCAGCGCGGTCTCGCTGGCGATCAGCTCGGCAATCACCGGCTCCTGCTTGGCGAGATCCTTCAGCGTCGCGGCTGCGGCCTTCAATTCGGTCTGATTGAACGGTCGGATCACCCCGTCCGCCACATCGGCCAGCCGTCTTGCCGCCTGTTTCGCTTCCGATTGCTGCAACATCGCATGAGCCTCCCTTCTCTTGCGCCGGAGATCTCTGTCGAATCTCTCGGGCGCAGACAGGTTATGGCTTCATGCCGGGAAAGACCATGGTTGCCGTCAGTCCGGGTGCCGCGTCATGCCCGCTCTGTGTGTCGGACAAGACAAGCCGGCCGCCATGCAGAGCCATGATCGCCTCGACCAGAGACAGGCCCAGGCCAGTTCCGGGCTTGGAGCGGCTCTTGTCGAGCCGGACGAAGCGCTTGACCACTTCGGCCCGCTTGTCCTCGGGCACGCCCGGCCCCTGGTCGGAGACGGAAATCTCGACGCCGGACGCGCCTCTCGCAACCCTCACCGTGATTTTGGAAAGAGGCTCGTCAGATTGCGTCGCTTCCGTTTTGCTCGCCTCGGACTCGGTCGTCCCTGAGCTGGAGGCCCCAGAGTTGGAGGCCTCAGACTTGATCGCCCCATACTTGATGGCATTGTCGATCAGGTTGGAGATCGCCTGGCCAATCAGCTCGCGGTTGCCACGCACCGAAAGCCCCGGCGCGATGTCGCAGACCATCTGCTGGCCCGCTTCCTCGACCACCGGCTCGTAGAGTTCGGCGCTGTCGGCTGCAATCGCCGACAGATCGACATCGGTGAGTTCGGCAGCAATCGAGCCTGCCTCGACGCGAGAAATCATCAGCAGCGCGTTGAAGGTGCGGATCAACTGGTCGGATTCGACGATGATCGCTTCCAGCGCGGCATGCTTGGCGCTTTCGTCCACCGCCGACAGCGCGTCCGACGCCTTGTTGCGCAACCGCGTCAGGGGCGTCTTCAAGTCATGGGCAATGTTGTCGGAAACCTGGCGCAAGCCCTCGTTCAACTGCTCGATGCGGCCCAGCATGCCGTTCAGCGACGACGACAGCCTATCGAATTCATCGCCGGAGCCTGACACCGGCAGGCGCTGCGACAGGTCGCCCGCGGTGATCTTCTGGCTTGCGGCCGAGACGCGGTCGATGCGTTTCAGTGCATTGCGGCCGATGGCGAACCAGATCACCACGGCACCGATGCCCATGATCAGCAGCGCCACCATCAGGGCCTGACGCACCAATAGCCGAAGTTTGCTCGGCTCGCCGAGATCCCGCCCGACCAGCACGCGAAAGCCATTGTCGAGGAAAAACACATGCGCCGTCGCCAGATGGCGCTTCACGCCGCCACTGTCGTCGTAGCGCTCATAGCGGAAGGGAAATCCCGTCCAGCCTTCGTCGTCGAACACGCCCGGCTGGACGGAGGCGACATTGCCGGCGACTATCTCGCCATTCGGCCCGGCGATCACATAGAGATTGGCCCCCGGCTGGCGGGACCGTCGCTCCATGGTGCGCAACAGCTGGGTGACCCCGCCGCGTTCATAGGCCCTCTCGATGTCCTGCACCTCTTCCTTCAGACTTTCGCGTGTCTGGTTGTTGAGGATGCGTTCGGAGAGGCCTGTCACGTAGAAGACGAGGAAAGCGGCACAGAGGGCAAAGAGCAGGATGTAGAGTGCCGACAGCCTGACGGCGGTCGACTTGAACAGCACGCCCATACGGCTTTTCAGCGGCATGTCAGCCTTCGTCCTTGATCATGTAGCCGGCGCCGCGCACCGTCTTCAGCAGCGGCCGGTCGAAATCCTTCTCGATCTTTGAGCGCAGGCGCGAAACATGCACATCGATGACATTGGTCTGCGGATCGAAGTGATAGTCCCAGACATTTTCGAGCAGCATGGTGCGGGTCACCACCTGTCCGGCATTTTTCATCAGATATTCGAGCAGGCGGAATTCACGCGGCTGCAACAGCACGTCCTTGCCGGCGCGCTTCACCTCATGCGACAGCCGGTCCAGTTCCAGATCGCCGACGCGGTAGACCATGTCCTGTTCGGGCTTGCCCTTGCGGCGGCCAAGAACCTCGACACGGGCCAGCAGTTCGGAAAAGGCATAGGGCTTGGGTAGATAGTCGTCACCGCCGGCGCGAAGGCCGGTGACACGATCATCGACCTGGCCAAGCGCCGACAAGATCAGCACCGGCGTATCGACGCCGCGCTTGCGCAGTTCGGTGATAACGGACAAGCCATCGCGGCGCGGCAGCATGCGGTCGACCACCATCACGTCATACGTGTTCTCCGATCCCATGAACAGACCGCTTTCGCCGTCGCTCGCATGATCGGCGACGATGCCGGCCTCGCGGAAAGCCTTCGTCATATAGGCCGCAGCCTCGAGATCGTCTTCAATCACCAGTATTTTCATGTGGGCGACATTAGCGCCGGCTGTCGCATCCGTCCAACCGGTTTCACCACTTTGCACGGCTGTCGTTTCGTCGGTGCTCATGCTGTGTATCCCTGTCCTTCGTCCCGGCTGTCTCGCCGGGTCTGTGGCCATGTATCTGGCCCAATCGTGGGTCCAGTCCTTGGCCCAATCGCTGGTCCCGTCCTTGGCTAAGCCAAGCGCGTGACCAAGGTCCCGGTCATGCCGGAATAGAAAAGGGCGCCGCCCGGTTGTGATACCGTCGGCGCCCTCGACACTTAGGCCGCGTGATCAGCCCTGGTTGATCGGCAGCGCGACGAAGCGGCTGCCGCTTTCCGACTGAACCTGGAACAGGGCGCGGGTGCGTCCGTCCTTCTTCGCCTGGTCGACGACCTTCTGGACGTCGGCAACCGAGGAGACTTCCTGGTTGTTGACCGAGGTGATCGTTTCGCCGGCCTTCATGCCCTTGTCGGCAGCGTCGCTGTCCGGATCGACATCGACGATGGCGAGGCCCTTGCCGTCTTCCGACGGGCGAACGGAAAGGCCGAGATTGGCCAGTTCCTGCTCGACGGCCGGCGCCGGTGCGGCATCCTCTTCGGTGCCTTCGGCAGCCGAGGCCTGTTCGGTCGGCAGTTCGCCGAGCTTGACCTTGACCTCGGTCGCCTTGCCTTCGCGCCACAGAGCGACATCGACGGTGGTGTCCGGGGCAAAGGCTGCGATGCGACGGGCGAGATCGCGCGGATCCTTGACCGGCTCGCCGTTGACGGCGGTCACCACGTCACCCTGCTTGATACCGGCCTTTTCACCCGGCGAACCCGCCTGCGGCGACACGACCAGCGCACCCGATGCTTCCGACAGGCCGAGCGAGTCGGCGATATCGTCGGTCACCGGCTGGATCTGCACGCCGAGCCAACCGCGTTCGACGGTGCCGCCATCCTTCAGCTTTTCGATGACATCCTTGGCAACGGAAGCCGGGATGGCAAAGGCGATGCCAACATTGCCGCCGGACGGCGAGAAGATCGCGGTGTTGATGCCGACGACTTCGCCGCTCAGGTTGAAGTCAGGACCACCGGAATTGCCGCGGTTCACCGCAGCGTCGATCTGCAGGTAGTCGTCATAGGGGCCGGAGCCGATGTCGCGGCCACGGGCCGAGATGATACCGGCGGTGACCGTACCGCCAAGGCCGAACGGATTGCCGACAGCCACGACCCAGTCACCGACGCGGGACTTCTCGTCATCGGCGAACTTCACATAGGTGAACTTCTGCTTCGGGTTCTCGATCTTGAGCAAAGCAAGATCGGTGCGGCTGTCCTTGCCGACCAGCTTGGCATCGAGTTCCTTGCCGTCGTTCATCACGATGGTGAAGGCAGCGCCGTCATCGACGACGTGGTTGTTGGTGACGATATAGCCATCCTCAGAGATGAAGAAGCCGGAGCCCTGGGAGGTCGGACGCAGGCGACCTTCATGACGGCCGTGGCCCTTGGGACCACGCGGCGGACGGGCTTCCTCATTCGGGCCACCCGGGCCGCCGAATTCCTTGAAGAAGCGCTTCAGCGGGTGATCGTCGGGCAGGTCGTTGAAATCACGACCACCGAAGTTGAAGGAGAAATTGCTTTCGTCGTTGGATGTGTTCTGGATGTTCGACTGGACACGAACCGACACGACGGCCGGCTGCACCGCAGCCACGACATCACTGAAGCTCGGAACCTGCGGCGCGGTCACGGTGACGGGCTCTGCATAGGCATTGAGCACAACAAGCGGAACTGCACCGACCATCATCGCGACGGCCAGGCCGGCAACGGTCGAATTCTTCAGGATCTTCTTGAAGTTTGAACGATCTTTAGTCTCGGTCATGGATCTTACCTTCATCATTTCTTCCGACTGGAGCCGCCGGCTATCGGCGGTTTTGAAGCGGTGGATGAAGAAAGATATAGGGGCTGCCACCTTACTGCGAACTGTACGGCAGATGAATTCTTCGTAATCTTTGGGGTCCGCTTTCGCCGATAGACTGCAGTATTTGACCGGACCGTGGGCCGAAGCTATTATCCGTATTACAAACGGAGCGAAAAGCGATGCCGAAACAGGAACTCTCCGATCCGATTACGCTAAGACTGCCGCTCGATCTTCTGGCTGAAATCGAATCCGTTGCCGGCACCTGCGAGCGAAGCCGCAGCTGGATCATGGTCCGCGCGTTGAAGGCCTATATGGCGCAGGAAGGCCGCGAGATCCTGGAGATGGCGGAGGCCCGACGGGCCGTCGACGAAGGCCACGGATCCAGCGCAGATGACGTGCTAGCGGAAGTGGCCGCCATAATAAAAGGTGCCGCTGCTTGAAGGTTATCTTCTCGCCCAGCGCCAGAGACTATGTGCGGCGGGAAGCTTCCTACTTGATGGCTCGGAACCGGGCAGCGGCCGATCGCTTCAACCATGACCTGAACCAGTTTGTGAAAACCCTCACCCATTTCCCGTCAATGGGGCAGGAAGCGACAGATCTGCCCTTTCGCGGGGCGAGGCGGTTCATTCTGGGCCACTATCTCACTCACTACGAAATCGGTGCGGCGGCAATCGTCATTCTGACGATACGCCATGGTCGCGAAAGACCGTCGGATCTGCCGTTGGACGAAGACGACGACTTCGAAGCCCCCTGATCACTCCCCGTCCATCAACCTGCCAAGCCGCGCCTCTTCCTCGGCCGACAGCTTCTCCGCCGGATCACGATCATTGGCCCGGCGGCGGGCGTAAAAGACGGCAACGATCAAGGCGACGATCGCAAGCCCTGCCGGCGCGCCCCACAGGATCAGCGTCTTGGCGCTGAGCCGCGGCTTCAACAGCACGAATTCACCGTAACGCGACACGACATAGTCGAGAACCTGCTCATCGCTGTCGCCATCGACGAGCCGTTCGCGCACGACAAGCCGGAGATCGCGGGCCAGCTCGGCGTTGGAATCATCGATCGACTGATTCTGGCAAACCATGCAGCGCAATTCCGCCGACAGTGTGCGCGCCCGCTGTTCCAGCACCGGATCGGCGAGCACCTCGTCGGGATTGACGGCGAAGGCCGGGATGGGAGCAAGGAGCAGCATCAGCATTGCGCCGAGGCGCGCCACTGTAGCGATCCGTTTGCTCGCCGCTCGCGCCGTCTCGATACCCCCCTCTGTCCTG
>UBZT01000015.1 GCA_900470155.1 Hyphomicrobiales bacterium | reverse complement strand
CTTGCTGCCACACTATATGCATGGGGGTGGGTTCAAGGATGAAGTGCGACTTACGAATGATACCAATGCGTCTGGAACGGCACCCGATCTCGGTCAGTCACGAAACGATCTACAAGTTCGCCTACTCGGCCGACGGACACGCAATCAAGCTTTGGCGTCACCTGCCAGAGCATCGCGCTCGACGACGCCCACGACATGCAAGAAGCAAGTATGGCCAAAGGTTTAGCCCTGAACTGAACATTCTGCGCCGTCCGGATGTCGTTGCCGATCGCAAGCAGTTTGGGCATTGGGAATGCGATCTGATCCAGTTTCGCAAGAAGTTCGGCAAGGCCAATATGACGTTCCTCGTGGAGCGAGGCAGCCGCTTTGCCATTTTTCTGCGCAACAATGATCGGCAGTCCCAGCCGGTTATGAACGGACTTGTGCAAGCGCTACAAGCGCTGCCCCACCTCGCCCGCCGCTCAATCACATTCGATCGTGGCACTGAGTTCACCGACTGGCCCTATCTGCAAGCCAGCATCGGCACACAGACCTGGTTTTGTGACCCGCAGTCACCCTGGCAGAAAGGCACGGTTGAGAACACCAACAGGCGAGCGCGGAAATGGCTTTCGAGAGAGGTCGATCCCTTATCCGTGACTGATGCCGATCTGATCGCCGTCTGCAATCAGCTCAATGCCACACCGCGCAAATGTCTCGGATATCGAACGCCGGCAGAAGTCTTCCGCAAGAAACTGCTCGCTCAATTGAGGCATGCCGGTTAGCTTGATCCAGCTCGCAAGTCGCGCTTCAGCATGAACGTACACGCATACAATAACAAGCTTTGAGGGCTCTCGTGACCTGTTCCACCTGAACACCAAAACGGAGTGACACATGCAAGACTGGCTGGACAAGCTGACCGATCTCACCGCAACACAGGGCGACGAGAGCATCCTCAAGCAAGCCCTTGCGGATTTTGCCGACCAGGCCGGCTTCGGCGGATACGCTTATCTGTACATCCGGCCCGGCCATACGATCGCTGCGTCCAACTATCATCCGGAATGGCGGTCGACCTACTTCCAGCGAAACTATGAAGCTGTTGATCCAGTCGTAAAACGCTCAAAGTCATTGAAACGGGCGTTTACCTGGAGTGCGGACCAGGAACGGCCGCGTCTATCCAACGCCGAGCGTGCCTTCTATTCTCAAGCTGCCGACTTCGGAATCCGCTCCGGCATTACCGTTCCGATCAAGGCAGCAAACGGGTCTATGTCAATGTTCACTTTGGCCTCTGAGAAGGCGGCAGTCGACCTTGAGCGCGATATCGACCCCGTGTCGGCCGCTGCAGCCGTTGGGCAACTCCATACCCGTATGTGCGTCCTGTCACTCACCCCGACAGAACAGCATCCGGCATGGCTAGATCCTAAGGAAGCTGCCTACCTCCAATGGATTGCCGTCGGCAAAACCATGGAAGAAGTGGCAGACCTGGAAGGGGTCAAATACAACTCGGTGAAGAGCAAGCTCGAAGAGACCAGAAAGCGTCTCCGTATTCACACGATGCCGCATCTCGTCGCGCTTGCCATCCGCGCCGGACTTATCTGAGCGGCGACGACATCAGCTGACCGAGACCTTCGGAATATAACCCAGGAGCCCGACCAGCGTGTTCACCGCGCCCATCTGTGCATGCATCTCGATCATCGCCTCGATGTATTCGAGATGCTGCTCACCACCGGCGATTGCTCCACTCTTGTAGCCGTCCGGCAGTGACTGGAACAGTTGATCCGCCTTTTCAAGGAGCTGCCTGTGAAGCCGGATGGCATTTGCAGCCAACGTTTCTATGTCCGAGCTTGGCAGCCCGCGCGTGAGCCCGATGACCGGGCGCAGTTCACATGTGTCCGGCACTGCTGCAGCTTTCAAAGCCATTGGTGGTCCAACCCTAAGATATTGTCTGGGGTGCAACCCCGCAAACGTTATTCTCTGATCCCAAGCCGGCGGTTGGAATCTTTACTCGGACAGTCCTGAGACCTATAGCACCGGGGTACCTGCACATACGTCGCAGCCCACCGGCCAATGGCCAGAGGCGGCCGACATCAACCGCCGATTAGAGGTTTCCACACCCCCGGGACAGCGCGTAATGCCCTTCCGGACCTTATAAAGCGCAGATGCTGTTTTCGCTAGAGCGATGGAAAAACAATCACTTTGCAGATCTGCAGATACTTCAAGGTCTTCCTCCAATTCCCGTCAAGTCGATCCGGATCCCCGCTTTGTTCGCGTCGGATACAACAGCCTCGGCGGGCAGCGCGGGTTCGGCTTCGTTTTGTGGAAGGTCGGATTGGGTATCTTCGCCATTGCGCTGGACCGGCTCCGGCTCGACGAGCTTGACCTCACCCGGACCCTCAGCACGGAATACGGCCGTCCCCTCGAAATACCCTGTCTGCCACGCGATGATCGCGTCATCGAACACCTGCAGCAGAATCTCCTTCGACGTCGGGTTCCCATACCACTTGGTGACGATGCGGTAGACCTTGGCAAATAGTGCCGTGCCCATGCGGATATTCTGGCAAGGCTCGATCTGATCCGGCTTTAACTGACCTGCCTTGATGATGCCGAGCCCGGCGGGATATTGCGTGATGCCGACACGCACGGTATTGCGCCCGAGGTTGTCACTGATGAGTGCGAGGGCCTCGTCCGGCGTCGTGGGTTTAGGCACAAGCACTACCCGATTGCCAGACCGTACGGTGATGGTCAGAGGATCCTGCGCCCCTGCCCGCTCGATGAACATTTCGACGATCTCAGGCTTCAGAGCCTTGTCGGCGCATTGCTGAACAAGAGCCGCATCGATCATCTGGCTACTCCTTTGGGTTTTGATTGAAGGCCGTGACGATCGGCACGCCGAAGAGTCGTGACCATGCGCCGGCGCTCGCCAGCTGGATGGCGATGATCGACGTGCCAGACGTCCACCAACCATTGCCAGTCGCCACAATGATGTTTGGAGCGTAAAGCATCGACTGCAGGATCGGCCAAACAATGAGCTGCTCGTAGCAAATCAACGGAGCGATCTTGATGCCCACAACCTCGACCACAGGATTGGCAAAAAAGTGAGCGTGCGCGCCGCCCTGACCCATCCAGGCCCGCCACGGCTGCCACATTGAAACAGGGACCGGCATGCGCTCCCGGTAGAGAATAAGGGCTTTGGCGGCTGAGATGGCCACCATGACATTGTCGTAGCCTGTATCATCGATGACCGCCGCGCCTGCGATCACCGTAACTCTGGTGCCCCGTAAGCCATCTTGCCAGAGACGCGCCACGGTCGGCGTCCAGAACCCCAGCGCGCTCTCCGGCAGAACGACGAAACGAGCGTCTCCGGCCTTTGCTCTAACTGCTGCGATCAGATCACGATGATAGCTGAGCGAGCCGTCGCGACCGAGATTTTGCCCGATCTCAAGGTCGACCCCTTTCCAGCTGTCTGGTACCTTTGGCTGCGTCCGGTCCGTGGCGGACCAGGCGTATAGTCCCAACAGCACTGCGACAGCGATTTGCCACCGTCGACCTGATATGATGACCAACAGGATCGCGGTCGCGCCGAGGCCAAACCGTCCCCATCCTGGAAAAAGGACGCCGGCGGCCGTCAGCGGATGCGCCCAACCGGTGATCCCGAACGGCGGGAGAGCCATCAGCATCATAGCAACGATATACCGCGCCGCTCGCACCCTTCCCGGTTGCCTTGTCCAGAGGATGGCATGCACGAGGGTAAAGCCTACCGACGCCATCGCCCAAAGCAGGATGCCCGGCCAGAGATCGGCGGCGTAGAAGTTTGCGACACCCTGCGGCAAGCCCCGGGATGCGGCGAGGAAATAGCCTGCCGAGACGGCAGCTGCGACCACGCGTGATGGCGATTTCGCCCATAGCAACGGGAAGAACATGGCGACCGGAAGGGTTATCATGTTTCCGCTCCAGGCGATGGCGCCCACCGCAATCGAAAGACCGATCAGGATCGGTCCGTGCAAGCGGTCAGGGGTCGAAGGTGAGGATCGGCTCGGCAAGTCCGAGGAGGCCGCTGTCGGGGACCGGTCCAAAATATCGGGAATCATAGGAGCTCGCAGAGGATGAGTGGAGAAACACGTGACCCGGCGGCACGATGCCCCCGGAATAGGGGATGATCGGACGGCCCTGCCCGTCGCTCGCGCGGACGAGAGATGCGTTGAGAACAGCGCCGTCGATCGCGACGGTGTTGCCGATCTCGATGTGCTGGCCGGGTAGTGCTGCAATGGTCTTGATGAGGGGCGCAAAACCGCCGGCACACAGTCCGCGGCGGAGATAGCCGCGCTTCCATGCCTCTTCGAGTTGCGGCGTGGGCGGAGGGCAGATGAACACAAGATCCCCAACGACGGGGTCTCGGCTTAGAGGCTCGATGCGCCAGATTCCGAGTGGCTCGCTCGGCGTCAGGTTCAGCCTGATGCCGCCGATAAACCCGGTCCCGGCAAGAGCCACCATGACGCTCACGCTCACCGCGGCGAACACAATTCCCCCTCGCCCGTTCACTGCTTGATCACCGGCGTCTGACGCTGGGCGAGCTTCAGGTCCTCTACCTGCTTCAGCGTTGCAACGGTGCGCTCATGGGCCGATAGTTGCTGAGCGGTCCGCATGACCGGCCACGCTTCTTTCAGCCGCCCCTTCTCTCGAGGTGCCAGCCCCTCGGAAAGCTCGTCGAATAGCTGGCCATGTGGTTCGCGTGCCGTGTTAGTCAGAAGCGTGCGCTCGCCGAACCGCTCGGTCACCGCCTTGTTGAAACCGTCGATCTCGGCCTTGGTTTCGCGGTTGCTCAATGCGTATGCCGCAGCAGTGGGAAGATCATTGCGATCGATCGCGTCGCGCACCCGTTCCAGCACGGTCTGCGCCGCCGGCGACAGAGCCGGTATATCGATCGACACGCGTTGGCGCATCATCTTCTCCTCACTTCCGATCCGCTGGAGGGCAACCTCACGGATCCGAAGGTAGGTTTCGATCTCCCGCTTCAGCGCTGGCACGTTGAGTTCCGCAACCCGACGGTCTTCGCGGTCAAACTTACTGGCGAGAATACCGGTCTTTCCCTTCAGCGGGCCGACTGACGCAGGCTCAAGAACAAGTTTGTCGAGCGTCTGCGCTGCCACCTGTTTGTCGGCGAGGACCGCATCGAAGTCCATTGCGCGGAAGGCGGTCTCGGGATCAGCAAACACGTAGCGGAAGCGGGTCGAGACCTCCTCCCATTGGTGTCTCACAGCGGGATCATCCGCTACCTTCCGATCGACGGCATCGCTCAGTGGTACCGGAAACAGTGTTACGCCAGACACCATCGGGCGGGTCTCCTTGGTCGTTTGAGTTTTCAGGGTTTGCAGCAGGCCAAGCCGTTCGCCGGCTGTTCGCAGGCGGGTCGCCAGATCGGCCAGCTTCGACTTCTGCTGCAGCGTCCAGTCGAGCCGGTCGCTCAACAAGGTCCGGGCGACCTGAACGATGTGCAGGCCGCGGTTTTCGGCAAAGGCGAGCGCTGGGCGATAGAGACTGCCGCGCTCGTAGTCGAGCGTGGTCTCCTTGGCATTCCTGCGCGACAGGATTTTCGTCAGACCACCGGCTTTTGCGAAGGAACGGCTGCCATAATAGACTGCCAGATCCTCGCGGTGACGGGTCATCGCGACATAGATGAGATGACGATCGAGCGAGAGGCTTGCCAGCACCTTCACCCGGTCGACCGTCGCACCCTGGCTCTTATGGATCGTCGTGGCATAGCCGTGATCGAGATTGTTGTAGAAGCGCTGCTCGACCAACACCTGACGCCGCTGATCGACCTCGCCCACCACGACGGATATCCGGTTCGGCGCGGCCTCGACGACACGGCCGATCATGCCATTCTTGACGCCAAGCGAACCCTCGTTTTTGAGGAGGATGATCTGGTCGCCGGTATCGAAATGGCGGATACCATCTGCCGTCTTGAACGCATGGCCTTCACTGAGAATGCCGCGCTCGACAAGCTTTTCACGCGCCAAGACATTGAGCATGCGGACGTCGCGGCGCAGGTGCGCCAGCATCAACATGGATTTCTTCGGATCGTAATCACGGTTCCAGTCGGCAACCAGGTGTTCGACAGCCTGAGCCTTCAGCTCCGCCCCAAGCACACGGCCCTCGGAACGATATGCGGCGAGCGCTTCGCTAACGCGGCCATGCGCCAGATCGAGCGAGGCTTTGCGCATCCAGTCTTCTCGCTGGCGATAGATGGTTTCCAGTTCGGCATAGCCAATACGATCGGCGATGGCGCGGAATGCGGCACCCGCTTCGATTGGCTGAAGCTGCTCGGGATCGCCGACCAGAACCAGTTTTGCGCCGGACCTGACCACCGCCTCCACGAAGCCGGCCATCTGCCTCGACGCGACCATGCCGGCCTCGTCGATGACGAATACTGTATTGGCGTCGAGCGTGTCGCGGTCCTTCTTCCAGCGAAGCTCCCACGATGCCAGCGTGCGGCTCTGGATCCCTGCTTCTTTCTCCAGACCCTCTGCCGCCTTTCCGGCTAGAGCGCCGCCGACCACACGACAACCCGCCAGTTCCCATGCTTCGCGGGCAGCTTTCATCATCGTGGTCTTGCCAGCACCGGCGCGACCGACGACGGCTGCGATGCGCGCGGAACCGGTGACGTGCTCAATAGCGGCTCGCTGCTCATGCGACAGCCGGGCGTGTCGCGCGAAGGTCGCCACCAGGACCGTGGGCGAGACACCCTGCGTTTCCCGCTGGGACAGCCAGAGGGATCGCCGGGCCATCTCCGCTTCGAGCCGGATCAACTCCCGCGTCGTGTACCGCGCCGTCAGCCTTTGTCCGGTTGCGAACTCGATTGTGTCGCGCTGCAGACGCAGGGTTTCCGGGCTTTGGAAAATGCGTGCTATGAGCTGCTGGAAAATGCCGGGATCGTCGACGTAGCGATGCAGCACCTTCGCCACGTCGCGTTCATCGAAGACGCTCTTCTCACGGGTGATCAGGCTAAGCACGATGCCGGGATTACGAAGAATACGGCGAGCATTCTCACTGCGCCGCTGCTCGTTCAGCTCGATCCGCTCGAGCTCCGGTTGTACACCCCGGTTTTCCGCCTTGCGCTCGATCGCCTTGGCGCCGACGCCGAGATGGATGGTTGGCTCCAGGTCGATGCCCTGCTTCTGGAAGGAGCGGCCGTCGATGCGAAGATCGATACCACCCAGCGCCAGGTGGTGGTTCTGACGTTCGAACCATCCATCGCGCAAGATGTTGAAGTCGTCCGTCGAGCCGGCCCAGAGCTGGTACAGGATCTTTCCGGTTTTGGTGCGGACCGGTTGGCCATCCTCACCTGTCACCGCGACTTTCTTTGCCCCGAAACCATCTTCCGTCAGCGGGCGCAATGTCGTCATCAGATGGATGTGCGGATTGCCGGGGTTGTCGTGATAAACCCAGTCCGCCACCATGCCCTTGGCGAGAATGTGTTTTTCCACGAAGTCGCGAACCAGGGCAATGTTCTGCTGCGGCGTCAGCTCCAGTGGAAGAGCGATGGTCAGGTCCCGGGCAAGCTGCGCGTCGGAGCGTTTCTCGAACGCCTCGACCTTATTCCAGAAGGCTTCGACCGCTCCCGAGACCGAGCGGTCGCCAATCATTGCCCGTGCCCATTTCGGGGCGTCAGGGGGAAGCACAAACTCCTCGTGCAGCAGGCCCTGCTTGCGGGTGTAGTTGATGGTGCGGGCTTCGCGCTCGTATTCCATCTTGGCGCAGTGCCGGTAAGCCGCAGACAGCACGGCGCTGCGGCCGTCGCCGCGGCTCACAATGCTGGCTGAGAAATGGGCGATGGCCACTGGTCACAAGCTCCTGATTGCAAACCTTGTTCTTTCGGAGCGCGCGCGCCCCAAGCGGCCCCGCCAGGGCCTGATGCAAACTCGTCGCGTCAGGGACGTATAATTGCGCCCTTGGAACCGCTCCTTCGGAACGGCGGGATCATTCACAAAAGCGTCGCCCTTGGCGATCTGCAGATCTGCAGATCTGCAGATTCATTTTCCCGGGCATCCGGGAGAAGTTTGGCATCGCAGCAGCAACGCCAAACTCAAAGGAGAGCATCCGGAATGAAGAAGCCATCGTCGAAGATCAGGGAAGAAATCGCCAGATTGCAGGACCAGCTGAGAGTAGCCGAAACACGCGAGGCCGAACGCATCGGCCGGATCGCACTGAAGGCCGGGATTGGTGAGATCGAGATCGAGGAGGCGGAGCTTCAGGCTGCCTTCGAGGAAATTGCCGGGCGGTTTCGCGGAGGCAAAGGACCGACGACCGGAAAAGAGAATTGGCGTGTTGAAAAGCCAGATCGCGACGCGCGCCCGTCGCTCGCATCTGGCACGGATGCGGGCGGGCCTGGTGAGGCTTGATCGGATGGCGAAGGGGATGACGACAGAAGCGCGCAAAAAGGACACGCGCGAGAAGATCGAGCTTGGCGGTCTGATCGTAAAGGCCGGCTTGCGATACGAAAAACGGGCGCTGCTGCTCGGTCTTCTGATCGATGCCAGCAACCGGATCAAGGGCAATGAGGCGGAGCGATTGCGCCTGACATCCATCGGTGTGGAGGCGTTTGGCGATGACGGTGAATAGGCTGCCTCTCGGAATTCTTCCTGCAATCATCATGGTGATCGTCATGTTCGGGACGACGGGTATGGAGCACCAGCTAGCGGCTCTGGGGACGAGCGCGCAGGTTAAGCTCTTCCTCGGCAGTGCCGGTCTCGCCCTGCCCTACATCGCCGCCGCCGCAATCGGCGTCATCTCGCTGTTGTCAGTAAATGGATCGGCCAATATCAAGGCAGCCGCGTTGAGCGTGCTTGCCGGAAGCGGCGCGGTCATCGTTATCGCAGTTGCCCGGGAAGCAATCCGGCTCGCCGGCATCGCAGGCAGCGTACCGGCAGGACAATCGGTTCTCACCTATACCGATCCCGCTACCATGGTTGGCGCGGGCGCAGCATTCGTCAGCGCGGTGTTTGCCTTGCGCGTCGCCATCAAAGGCAATGCGGCGTTTGCTCAAGGAGGGCCAACGCGCGTCAGTGGCAAACGGGCAGTGCATGGTGATGCCAACTGGATGAGCTTGGCTGAGGCCGGGAGACTGTTTTCCGATGCTGGCGGCGTCGTCGTCGGCGAGAGATACCGCGTCGATCATGACAGTGTCGCGGCGATGGCGTTCCGCGCCGATGATCTCCAGAGCTGGGGTGCCGGCGGTAAGTCGCCGCTGCTCTGCTTCGACGGCTCGTTCGGTTCTTCGCATGGCATCGTCTTCGCCGGCTCCGGTGGTTTCAAGACGACGTCGGTCACGATCCCGACCGCGCTCAAATGGGGTGGTGGGCTCGTGGTGCTTGATCCCTCCAGCGAGGTCGCGCCAATGGTGATTGATCACCGGCGAAAAGCTGGCCGTAAGGTGATTGTGGTCGATCCCGCAAACCCCGCGACCGGTTTCAACGCCCTCGACTGGATCGGCCGCTTCGGCGGCACAAAGGAGGAGGACATCGTCGCAGTCGCGACATGGATCATGACCGACAACGCACGCGCCGCCTCGGCTCGCGACGACTTTTTCCGCGCGTCGGCCACGCAGTTGCTGACCGCGCTGATCGCCGATGTCTGCCTGTCCGGAAACACAGAGGCAAAGGACCAGACGCTGCGCCGTGTCCGCGCCAATCTATCCGAGCCCGAACCGAAACTGCGCGAGCGGTTGACGCGGATTTACGAGCAGTCGGAATCCACCTTCGTGCGTGAGAACGTCGCGGTGTTCGTCAACATGACGCCGGAGACATTCAGCGGTGTTTATGCCAATGCTGTCAAGGAAACGCACTGGCTCTCCTACGCGAACTATGCCGCCCTCGTGTCGGGCGACAGCTTCTCGACCGACGAGCTGGCGACCGGCATCACCGACATTTTCATCGCCCTTGACCTGAAGGTTCTGGAGTCGCATCCGGGGCTGGCAAGGGTGGTCATCGGCTCCTTCCTGAATGCGATCTATAATCGAAACGGCGAGGTCGCGGGTCGCACCTTGTTCCTGCTTGATGAGGTGGCGCGCCTTGGCTATTTGCGCATCTTGGAAACGGCCCGTGATGCCGGACGCAAGTACGGCATCAGCCTGGCGCTGATCTTCCAGTCGATCGGGCAGATGCGCGAAGCCTATGGCGGTCGTGACGCCAGTTCGAAATGGTTCGAGTGTGCATCGTGGATTTCGTTCGCGGCGATCAACGATCTGGAGACCGCAGAGTACATATCCAAGCGCTGCGGCGACACCACGGTCGAGGTCGACCAGACGAACCGCTCTTCCGGAATGAAGGGATCGTCGCGCGCACGGTCGAAGCAATTGACCCGCCGCCCGCTGATCTTGCCGCACGAGGTGCTGCGCATGCGCGGCGATGAACAGATCGTCTTCAAAGCAGGAAATGCGCCCCTACGCTGCGGTCGTGCCATTTGGTTCCGACGCAAGGATATGACCGCGTCCGTCGGCGAGAATCGGTTTCACAGGCAGGCCAAAATGGGGTCGGGAGCCAATGAGACGTATCCCGCCCAGGAGAATTAAGGAGACCAAAATTTGAGAATTTTACCGACTATCGTCACCCTATCGGCCATGGTCATCTGCCTTGTTGTATCAGTGGGGTTAGCACAGGAGTCGAAGAGCTCAAGCGAAGCGTTTTCAGTTTGCGGAAAAAGGCAACGGATCACTTGCGTGGTGGACGGCGATACGTTCTGGCGCCGAGGCGAAAAGAAACGGATCGCCGACGTCGACACGCCTGAGCTCAGCCCGCCGAGATGCGCCCGCGAACACGAACTAGGCCTTGCGGGTTTCCCAGGGCGGCTACAACGCCTATGAACGCGGCCAACGAGAGATCCCCGTTCGCGTGCTGCGCGTGCTCTACACGAAGTTCAACGTCAATCCAGTTTGGATGATGGCCGGGGAAGGCAGCCCTTACAATCGAGACACGGTCGATCTGTATCACGAGGTCACGAACCAAGTTGATGCCTTTGACCTGCGGGAAAACTGTCAGGTGGAACCGGACAAGCGCTTGAAGCTCATCCGGTTCCTGATCGACTACGCCGAACAACACGGCGAATTCACAGAGGAAATCGCAGAGAAATATCTGAGGTCAGCGATATCAGTAAATCGAGCTTTGAACAGAAAATCGAACAGGGTTTTTACACGATCGGCCGCCAACGCGATCTACCGGCATCCGAAAAGCGATGCGCTATGCCCAAGATTCGGCCCGGCTGCCGAGCCTTTCAAGGCAATACGACTTCGGAATGATCTTCTTCGCGGAGATGAGCGCTGTCTTGCTCATTGTGTTTGATGGGAGAAGCGATTCCGATGCTTGGTTGACACCTGTTCTCAGCCTGTCCCTCATGCTGTTCGCTTGCGGTAGTGCATTGCATGGCCGGAAGATGGTCAGCCGTATCAGAAGCTTCAATGACCGCTTCGGTAGCTGGCAGTTCTAACGTCAATTATTCAACCCACTGTGATGGGTTGAATAATTTCAAAAACTGCATTATTTGAACCATTGAAAGGGTCAATTAATGCGCCTCACGCTACAAATCAATTTTGATGGACAGTGGCATCACGTCGCGACGCTAGAACTCAAGGACGACGCGGCCGGCTTCCAGGGCGCGTCGATCGTCGATTACGATCTTGACTATTTCGTCACCGTGGCGTCGGCGGAATTTGCTGCCGGAAAGACGGTCCGCGACCATCGCGCCTTGTCCGTCCGTTATCCCGTCGATCTTGAAAATCGATACAGCCGCAGTTGGCCTCCTTTCCTCTTGGATCTTATGCCCCAGGGGCATGCAAGGCGAAAGCTTGCCGAGCATCTCAGCCTTGCTGAAGGCTCGCGCGCTTCCGATCTCCCGCTGCTTCTCCGATCGGCGACGGGCGGCATAGGCAATATCCGCGTCAAGGAAGCGGCCGGGGCCGAAACAGAACGGCTGCGTGGTGTTGAGCGCCAAGGGGTTACAGAGGCGGAAATCCTTGACCGATCAGATCGCTTCATGGAAGTCGCCGACCGCTTTGGAATGCTCGCCTCCGGCTCCAGCGGCCTGCAGGGCGAATGGCCGAAGGTCTCAATGACGCAGGCAAATGATGGACTCTATTATCCCGACAGCTTCGTGACCGATGATGAGGCCGTGCGCCACGTCATCGTCAAGCTGGTACGCAGCAACGAGCCTGTGGACCGCCTGATCCTCGAAGGCGAAGCCCTCTATTCGCGGATCGCTCAAGAGATCGGTCTGAATGTCAGCGAACCTTCGACCTATGCCGAAGGTGTCCTTATCATTCCCCGTTTCGACCGGAAGAAGAGAGAAGATGGCGGAATCGTCCGACTGGGGCAGGAAAGCCTTGTCTCCGCGGTCGGCGTCGCCGATTTCGGCCATGTCGGTACGCATGAGGCCTATATCGACGTTCTGCGCCAATATTCGGCCGATCCCTTCGCGGACATAGTCGAATACCTGAAGCGCGATATTGCCAACCTCGCGCTTGGCAATCCCGACAACCATGGCCGGAATTCCGCTCTCAGCAAGCATCAGGACGGCAGCGTTCGTCTATCTCCGCTGTTCGATTTCGCGCCTATGCGGCTCGCCAAGGAGGGAATCGTCCGCTCTACCCGATGGGCGATGATGCGTAACGGTGGTCGCGATCACCTTCCCGATTGGAAACGCATTTGTGCTGAGGTGATGCCAGATCCTGCAGAGCAGAAGGCTCTTGCGGCTGCGCTCTGCGACTTTGCCGAACACCTGCGGCAGGCACCGACCATGGCGAAAGATTTTGGGGCGTCTCCAGACATTCTGGAACGTGCGATGGGACGTTGCACAGCGATCACAGACAGCGTTCTGGCTGGGTGCCATTGATGCCGGAGGATAGCTAAATGGCTCGGTGGAAAAAACCCACGAAAGAAGAAGTTCTTGAAAACCGAAGAACATTGGCGGAGCGCGCGCGAACGGGAGGCTTAAGGCTGCCTGGTGCTGTAGCCGAAATCCGGAAAGGCTTCGGCATGACTCAAGAGGAGTTCGCAAAAACGCTTGCACTAACGCGGCGACAAATTGCTGAAATCGAAGCTGGGGCTGCGAACCCGACCCTAGAAACGTTGGAAAGAATAGGGCGGCTGTTCGGATTTTCCGTAGGCTTTGTACCGAAAGCCGAGCACCAAACGGATACTCAAAGCTGACGGAACACAAGCCAACCTCATCCCATGCGGAGGCCAAGCGCTTCCCGCATCAGCGTGGCGAAGGGCGGTGTGGCCGTTCAAATGCGTGGTGATGATATAGAGCGCCACGGATCGCGCGCTGTCGCTCAAATCCTTGTCCCAGCTCAACTGCTGAAGCCATTGCAGCTTCACGTCCCGAAATGGTCGCGCCCAGCTCATGCGCGCCTCCCTGGCCGCAATGCGATCGGGAAAGAAGGGGCGGAAACGGCCGGAAAAGTGGGACGGCGGCTTTACTAAGCTATTGATTTTTATAAAATGGGGTCTTCGTCCCACACAGGGTTATGCTGCTGATTTTCGTGGAATTCGGCAGGCCCTCATGTCCTTCGCGAAAAGCGCAAACGGGGCTATCGGCCAAAACCACCTGTGGACATCCAGCGGATCTGATCCTCGCGCCCATCGTCGCCAATGACAATCGGATCATAAGCTGACACGGATTTTATCTTCGACAACAAGATGCGAGGAATTTTCATGACCACCACCAATGAGATTGCTGACAAGATTGCAGCCGACAACGGCCTGACGAAGGTTCAGGCCAAGGGCGTTGTCGAGGCAGTGTTCCAGGCCATCACGGATGCCGCAGGCTCCGGCGCTGAAACCTCGATCCCCGGCTTCGGGAAATTCAAGGTGAAGGCATCGCCCGAGCGCGAGGGTCGCAATCCTGCGACCGGAGAGAAGATGACGGTCGCGGCTTCGAAGAAGCTGACCTTCGCGCCTGCCAAGGCGCTCAAGGATGCACTGAACAAGTGATCCCTGACATGGAGAGCCCCGCCTTGCGGCGGGGCATCCAGTATCAGTCCCGGTTCGACCGGGACCAGATGAGGAAGAGGCCTGCCTCGCCTTCGACCTCGATCAGCGTTGCGTAGATCGGAGCCGGGAAGCTCGGGTCGTCGAGCTTGACCGAGAGGAAGTCGCGGCCTTCGTTAGAGGTCTTCTTCCAGGCTGCGCCGAACTCCGTAGCGCCTGCGAGGATGCGGTAGTCAGGGCCTTTGTCGCTGGTGCGCTCCACGGCGCGGATGGTTGCCCTGACGTTGAGGTTGAGGGTCTTGATGGTGCCGGAGAAGCCGTTTCCGGAAATGGTGAAAGAGCCGATAGTTGCCATTGTCGTAATCCTTTTCGGTTGTTCGGGCCGCGTCCATCGCGGCCTCGATGGCAGTCGATTGGACCGGAGACGATCGGCCTGCACCTGAAAGGCCGAAACGGAGTGGAGGACGGCCAGGGAGAGGCTTTCTTGGTCACCGCGAGGAATGGGCGCTTCAGCGCACAGGGGAAGAAAACGAGCCGGCCGTTGCGGATGCCGATCGAGCAGAGCATCGCGAGGCGGTCTTTGGTCAGACATGCCCCAACGAGTCCGCAGTGGACGTGCCAGATAGCAGTTGAAGTGAAACGACATTGGTATCGTCAGGCGGCGCCAGTGGGAATGGATGCATAGCGCCCACAAGCCTCAAACAAGTGGTCAAAGCCAAGGAACGGATATGGGCGGTTGCCGGGAATGGCGCATCGCTTCTTCGCCCAGCTGGTTGTGGTACCATGCCTGAATGACAACGCCGCGGCCGGCAATCCTCTCACTCGCAGCTTCAGCCGAGCCACGCCCCCGGCCGGCAGTCCGACCTGTGCTTCAAGCCAATCGATGTTTTCCGCCGGTCAACCCGTTCCTTAAAACCACGAACGGCCGGGTCGCGAGGAACAACCTGGCCGCCAATCGACGTCACCGAATTTAGTGCTGGCTTTACGTGACATCCGCAAGGGGCACGGCTTCGAACCAAGTCGCAACGGCGTTTTGGACGCTGGAGAAATGCGGGGTCGAAGCCACGATCGTCCTATTCGAATGCTGCCAGCTGAATGGTTGCGGCCATTTGGTCAGCCGAGTTGGCGGGCTACTCGACCGTGCGTTCGTATGGCTTCCAGATCTTGCCTGCAACGCCCTCGTAAGCCGAGATGGTGCGGGCAGAAAGTCAAGGGGAGCTGTCGGGCGGGCGGTAACTTCACCCTAGATGGGTTGGCCGCGTATGCGGCAGCTCTCCTCTTTCCCTCATCTCTTTCAATTCCTCATTCCAGTCTTCACATCGCGGCCTCAGCCGCAAGAAATCGCAACCGGCGCATCCCGCCGTCTGGCGCAGGCGATCAGCAAAAACCTCACCCTGGACATTGTTGTCGGTCGCTGCCACCAGCCACGCGCCCTCCCCTGAGGCTAAGTTTTCCAACGCGAGCGCTGTTAACGGCGACCAACCGCCTCCGGTGCTCACATAGAGCGTGCCGGAACTTGTCTGCTCGATCGCGGCCAGGCTGAGCGCATCGATCGCCGCCTCCGTGACGCAGATCCGACGCGCGCCATTCATTCCAAACTGGAAGAGCGCCTTGGCCCCGCCGGTGGAAAACCCGCGCCAGTCCGGACCGCGCTCCTCCCAGCCTATGACGGCGCCAGCCCCATCGACATGCTTCGCCCACATCGAGCCATATGGGCCTTCCCGAAGAACGTCTGCATCGATCGCCGCAGAGATGACCTGCCATGGCAGCGCCCGGTTTTGTCGAAGATAGCTCCACGTCGCCGACGCTCGCCACGGCCGTTTTCTATGGTTCCAGCGGTCAGCGACCGAAGCTCCTATTTGCGTTTGGCGGACAGGCTTCTCCCAAGTCGATGTGGTCGGCTGAAACGCAACGAGATCGCCGACCACCGCCAGGGTCTCGGCAAAGCCGACCCCATGCAGATAGCTTGCGAGCGCGAAAACATCGCCCTTGGCATCCGAACGAGCGTCGAACCAGCCCCTGTCGTCGTGTATTACGATGATGATTTCGTCGTCGCGCCGGAATTTCACTGCCCGGCGCGTGCTCTCTTTCCTGTCCATCGCGAAGCCCTCATGCTCAAGGACGGCTGCGCAGCCCACCCTGGTACGTAGCACTTCAATGTCATTCTTTTCCATTTCGCCTCCTCTGCTCTCTGACTGTTCCGGCTGTCAGCACTCAGGCTGCAAAGATGGAAGCGCGCAAGCGCGCAGTTCGCAATGTGCAGATCTGCAGGACAAGCTCGCGGCGAAGCCTTCCTTGCGCGGACAACAGCGCAAGCGGCACGCCTTCCCCGAAGGAGTTATCTGAAAGGCAAAGCGATCGTATTCGTTGATGATGGTACCCGGAGCTCGGCCTTGTCGTCGGCACGGTCATCAACCAGACCGGCCAGGCGATCGAGAGCATCGGGCTGCTGCTCGGCATCTTCCTGACTATCAGCGTTGCCGTTTCGCTGTTCATGAACTGGTACAATGCGCATGTCGCATTGGTGGAGGCACGATGACCGTGTTTAACGTCGCACCGACGTTGCCCACATTGAGCCACACGCTCCACCGAAGCCACAGCGTATGGCAGCTTCCACGTCCTGAAGTGCATCAACCTCACCGTCGCGACAGGCGAGCGCATCGTCGTCTGCGGTCCCTCTGGCTTTGGGAAATCAATCCTCATCCGATGCATCAATCGGCTGGAGCAACACCAGCGGGGCAGCATTTCCGTCAACGGCATCCCGCTGGGCGACAGCGTCAAGAACCTCGACGCGATCAAACGTCAAGGTCCAGATTGCGGTCGAGATGCGGATCAATGTGATCTAGGACCCGTTGCATCCGGGCATGGTAGTTTCGAAGCGTCGTCGTCATTATCCTGTCCTTGCAGTGGCAGGACCGAATAGCCCCGGACAAGTGCTGTTCGCTCGACCGATCTTGCGGATTATCAGGCTTGGCTGCTCAGCAATATCTTTGGCGCCATCGTCGGTCACTACGCCTATGCCGGAGCCATCGACCTCGGGGTCTTCCTCGGCGGAGGCATCATCCTGCTTCAAACGACAAGGCTTTTATCATTGATTGTCGCGCGAGTTTGACCCAGTGGGGATGCGGGCAAATTTTGTCTTTCGACTTATTCTCCTGCTCTATCCGCTAGCATCCCGACCAACACGTCCGATTGCGAAATAATCCCCACAAGTTTGTTGTTGCCGCTAACAACCGGCAGATAGTGCATGCCCTGTTCTGCCAGAATGATGATCACGTCTTCGACGGGCGTTTCGGGGGACACAGTTTTAACCGGAGATGTCATGATGTCTTTAACCGTGCCGTTGGGAGCGCTGCGTCCTGAGAATATCAGCCGAATTCGTTGAAGAAGGCCGATGGTCGGGCGACCGCTTGCCCAGCTTGCTTTGTCGAGGAAATCTGTCTGCGTCACGATGCCGACGACCTCCGCGTTATCATTTGTCACGGGCAAAGCCTTAAAATGGTGGTTGCGCATTAATTCATGTGCTGTTTTCAAAGGATGATCCGGTGCGACGCCCACAACGTCGCGGGACATGATGCTGGCGCAATTCAGATGTGTGGCTCGACGGCGGTAGGAGCGCAGTTCAGTGCGACGCAGTATTGTTTCAAGATCGTCGCGATCGATGTCCAACACCTGATCGAAATCCTTCAGAACATCATCCAGATCGGCCGACGAGAACCCGATGCGCTGGACTGGTGCCGGGTCTTTCGTGCCGTGGTTGGTTTGCTGTATGCGCAGCGCGTGCGGATAGCGACGACCAGAGAAATTGTTGAAGATGACCGCCAGGGTGAGAAGCGCTATGGAATTGCCAGTCACCGGCCAAAGCACGAAGCCATAGCCAAGATCGTGAATGGCCGGTCCGCCAAGAACTGCCGTCAAAGCCACCGCACCGCTTGGTGGATGCAGGCAGCGTAGAGCCATCATGGCCGCTATGGCGATGCCAATGGCCAGCCCCGCGGCCACGGAGGGATCCGGAACCAGCTTTGCAATTGTAACACCGATAACGGCGGAGACGATATTGCCGCAGAGAATGGACCATGGCTGTGCAAGCGGGCTGGAGGGAACCGCAAACAGCAGGACGGCGGACGCCCCCATTGGGGCGATCAAAGCAGGCAGAGCCGCGGTGTCGCTGATCGCCAGATGTCCCAGAAAACCGGTCAGCAGAATGCCAATCAATGCACCCGTCGCGGAACGAAGCCGCTCCTGATAGCTGACCGGCATCGCCTCTGGCAGGATCAAGTGTAACAGATGTCTCATTCTGCAAATTCTCGATTCTCATCAGGAATTCGCGTTCTAACAGAAAACAATCCGCTGTCTGCATGTAAGGTGAACCTGCCTGGGTGTCTTACCCACAGAGAGTTAAAATACGGCGCTCTGTGGTCCATTCAAGCGTGCAGTGATGTCTCCGAGGGAGCGCATACAACGTGAAGGCGGAGCAAACGATTACTCTCGGCTGCTATTGCGAAAGGCAACGATGCCAGCGTCTTGATTAAGATCGACCCCATGGCCGACTTTCTGATGAACTGAGTGCCAAGGGATTTGTGGCTTCGTTCAGAATTGCAAGTTGGTAGCTGAACGTGTGGCCGCGGCCGGTAACCTCATCAACGATGCCCAAACGCTCCAGATCAGCAAGTTGGCTGATCAAACTCGACTACAAAAACGTACTCAGGCGCTCGCGGACAATCTCCCGCATATTGGCCGCCCGATCCGCGCCTACGGAACCATCGATCAGCGGCGGCAGTGCGAGATTGTCCAGTCCGTCTGCAAGCGCTCCCAGTAGTTCATCCATGGCCCTATCCGCTGCCACCGCTGGAATACCCGCCGTCGAGGCAAAACGCTTGAAATCCGCCCTCTTCAGCCGCTCGTCCTTGCCAGTAATCTTGAGCGCCAAGTGGTCGTGCTTCATGTTAGGAAACACCCGTGTCGTCACCGCATCGTAAAGCGGCGCCATACGCACTGTGCTGAAATTTCCGCTACCTGGTTCTGCGATCTTCAGCACTGCCATATTCTTCAGGTGCATGTCGCCATCGGCGATCAGCCAGGCAAACAGCGCCCGCTTCAAGAGCTGCAGCAGATCCGTATCGGCGTCGGTCGAAAGTGAACGCAGAGCCCCCGCGATCCGCTCCATGGTGCCGGTGTATTTATCTTCGGGCCGCACACCGAGAAGGGACGCCATATCCTCAAGCGCCAGCCGTAGCCTGTCATCATCACTAGTCCGTATATCGAACCGTTCGACCACAAGAGCAGGTGGCATGCCATCCGGCATGACAACAAGCGCGATCGCCGGGACGATGAATCCGGCCGCGCGGCCAAGCTCCATGGATTGCCATTCGATCGCGGGCAGCGCCTCGAATCCCGACGTGCCGGCAGGCTTCAGAATATGCGTAAACGGCTTGTCGATGCTCGGCATCAGAGTGCCGTCCGTATCAAGGAACATCGGCGCCTTGATCTGGACGCCCGACAGGCGGGGCGTTGCGCCAGTCGCAAAGATCCGCGCAGGCGTTATGAGGCAGGCCCAAAAACGTACCATCGACGAAACATGGCGCCATGGCGGCAGGCTTGTCGCGACAATCCAGCCACACGAATGTGCAAACTATCTCACGAACACTGGATATGCTTCTGTCAAAACATGAAACGCTCTAAGCGTTCAAACCATTCCCGCGGTCACGAGGGGCGACCTTGCAGCGCGACAGTGGCTGGCCAGGACTGCGCCCGGCTCAGCCGCTGAGTTGCTTCAGCCAACTGAGATCACTCTTGCGACGAGTGCGACAGCAATATGCGCTATCCAGTACAGCGTCAGCTGCTGCGGCGCTCGGTAAAAGCGCCATACCCAATTTCTCTCCAGTTTACCGGGATCAGACCAGTCCTCGCGCCATCAAAGCATACTCCTTGGTTCGTGAAAACCTCCGATAGTGTTGCAATATCAATATCTCGAACAACGACGAGAGGTTACACCTACGATCACCAAACACTACCACTTCACGCTGAACCCGAGTTTGGCGCCGATAGCCCTGCTGTCGCCGAAGTCCCTGAGGCTGGTGCGGGCAAAAGCTTCACCACGGACTGCATAACGGTCGTCGGACCAACTGAGCGAACCGCCAAGGCCAAGACTTACCCACATGGCCTGGTTCTCGCTGACGAATTTGCTGCTCGAGACTTCGACACTCGAGCCGTCTAGAAAATCGTAGTAGAGATTGGCGATGCCATAGAATTTTGAGCGGATTGTCCGTCCCGTCGCGTCCTTCCAGTCGATGTCATAGTCGGCCGAGAGACCGAGGCGGCCGGTCAGGCTGTCGGCATCGTCTAGCGAGACGGAAGCGCCATGGGCGTCGGTGAAACCGTCGAAGCGCACCGACGAATAAGCCAGTTGCGCCTGCGGCGTCAGCGACCACTGGGGCGTCAGGGCTATCTTCTTTCCGGCTTCGACACTCAGGCCGTAACCGAACCCATCATGGTCGCTAACGAGCGTATCGTTAAGGGTCGCGGACTTAAGGTCGCTCTCATACCAGGACAGGGCAGCCTGTGCACCAACGTAGAAGCCGCTACTTCCGTACCAGGTCAAGGTTCCGTCGAAACCATAGCCAGTGGTATCGATGTTGCCTTTGCCGAAGCGCGAGGAGACGTCGGCCGAAGCTGTGTTTACATGAAGACCAACGCCGCCGACCAGCGAGCCGGCGGAGCTTTCCTGCAGCATTCCGTCGATACCAGTCTGCACCGTCCATGTGTCCACGGCGTATTCGGTACCGGTTGTTGAAGTCTTGAGATCGAAATTCGCATATGTGCTGTCGATACGCGTCCAAATTGCTTTGGCGGGATTGTCTTCCGGCTGACCGTCGTCGATCGTTCGTCCACTGCTGCGCTGGCGCAAGGTGCCGAACTCGTTGAGCGTCTGCAGCACGCCGGCGTAGCTCTCGTAGAGGGGAACAGTCGGCGCATAGACCGTCCCGATTGCAACGCCCGCAGGATTGAGCAGGGTCGAACGGAGGTACCAGTCTCCATCGGCAGGCGCGCTGACGCCACCCTGGTATAGCCGATAGGCGTAGGCTCCGCCTATCACAGCCTGGTCGCCTTCGAACACATAGTCGCCGAGCAGCGAAAATCAGCCTGCAGAGACGCCTCCGACATCGACTATCTTGATGCCTTCAGCGGTTTGCGCACCACTGCCGCCGAGATCAATGACAGTGACGTTCGTGGTGCCAGCAGTATCGCCGGTCACCACCAGGAGGTCGGTCGGCGACGCGTCATCGCCGAGCACGGCCTCTATTTCGAGCGTGCCCCCAGTCCCTGTATAGTCGCCGGCGATTGTTAGCGTGCCGATCGAATTACCGGGCGCCACCACGCCAGCATTGGTCACTTCGCCGAAGACTGTGCCGGTGCCGGCGAGAATGCCGGCCCCGGAAATCGCGATCGGACTGGTGACCGAACCATTGATGGCGAGCCGCCCACCGCTCACCGTCGTTGCGCCGGTATAGGTGTTGACGCCTGACAGGGCTTGGCTGCCGCCGGCGAGCGACAGGCCGCCTGTGCCGTCAATGACGCCCGCGAAGGTGTCGTTGGCATTGGTGATCGCCAGCGTTTGAGCCCCGAGCAGTACGGTCCCACCGCCGGCCAGGCTGCGGATGGCCGCGCTTGTGGCTGCCGAAACGTCTAACGCGCCGTCGGCTACAACCCGGCTGGATTTGGTGACGGCGCCGGCGCCGGCAAGCGTGAGGCTGCTGCCAGGGTCGATCTGGGTCTCACCCGCGTAAATGCTGTCGGCCTGCAGGGTAAAAATTCCGCCACCTGTGACGGTCATGCCCCCGACGCCGCTGAACCCCGACGTCGAGTCGGTTCCCACGGCAAAGCCGGCGGTATCGATTGTCAGTCCACCGGCGAGCAGGTTGAGTTCGTTGCCGGAAAATCCGTTGATGAAGGTCGCGTTGGCGGCTGTCGCGCGCAAGATGCCATCGTCGAAATTGGCCTGGCTCGCGCCGGACCCGGCCCGCAAGGTTTGGGCCTGCAAAGTGCCGCCGCTGGTAATGTTGAGTGTGCCTGAAGAGCCGACGCCGCTCCCGAGCAACGTGGTTGCCGCGGAGATTTGACCGCCATTCTCTATGTTGAGTGTGCCAGTGCCGAAAAATCCGAGGACCAGAGGTCCGAGCGCAATCCATTGGGATCCGGATCCAGATACAGTGACGTGGCCCGTGCTTCCGGCCACAATCCCGAGTCGGGCCTGACCCGTGGTTGTCAGCATGCTACCGTTCTGGATCGAAAGCACGCCAGGCACTGCTCCGGCTTGACCAATGCCTGTAATTGCGATCGAAACACTGACCGGCCCGGTAACGCCGATGACGGCGGGCCTTTGCGACGGCACGCCCGGCGTACTGATGTTGACCGCCTGACCGGTAACGGGAACGACGCCTCCTGCCCAGTTGCTCGAATCTGTCCAGTCACTGCTTGTTGAGCCGTTCCAGTCAATGGCTTGAGCGCCTCCCGCGGACATCAGCATCAACACAGCGGTCGAGCCTCCGGTCAGAAGACTGGGGCCAATGCGCGAAGGAGCGCGCATCTTGTTGATTCCTCGTACCCGCGTATCGCCAACCATACCCGTCTCCAAATCAAATACGGCGATATGAATTGACGATTGTTAACGAAAAATGATTGCGCCAGGCTAAATGTCTCGTCTGCAAGCGGGAACGGGCCCGGTTTTACAGAGAAGAGCGAGCCACCTCTGAGTAGGACTTTCTGATCATGCTTTTCCCGGGGCGGCCTTTTCTCCTTTCTCTTTTGCAGAGGCCGAGATGGCTTCGGGAGCAAAACACTAGGCGGAAAATGCGCAAGATCGCTCGACTTATGTCGGATCAGGATACACCCTTTTCGAAGGTTTATGCCGAAACGGTTGCCGTGACCGTGGCTCTGGACGTAGCGTCTATCGAGCGCGCAGGTGAAGCACAGGACGCCAACGGGGACCACGGAATAGCGCAGGTTCCAGCGGGACCTGATGCAGGTTTATATGGAGGCCAAACTCTCCAGGCCCATTTGCCTGGATGAACTAGCCGCTCTCCGTGGGCTAACACGGTTTCGTATCTCACAGTCGTTTAAGGAAACACTCAATGACTTCTCCTTGTCAGCATCTGACGCGGAGACGGCTTGACCATCGCGCTGCCACCTCCGCCGGAAAGCCGAAGCCACAAGAATGGGAATGGGTTTTCTGTACACATGGGTTTTCATCACTCTTTCCTTCCCAACCCGGAATGTTGACGGCTGTGCCCTGCTCGGCGAGCACCCCCTGCACCCGCTTCAGTCATCTCGAACGCCCCATGCCTCGGCCAGCGACAGGCAATCCCGCCACGATACGATTGCGCCTGTCGTCGAGATGCTGCGCAGGGACGCTGAGGCCGCAGCATGGGCCAGCCGAAGCGATCGTTCGGCGCTCCACCCCTCGTGAATTCCATAGAGCATGCCGGCTGCGAAGGCATCTCCCGCACCATTCGCACCCTTCACCTCAGCCTCGGGAATTTTGAACGACGGCAGAACCGCCCTTTCTCCATTCCGAGTGACGGCGATGGCGAAAGCCGGGCAATGCACGGCGACAAGTTCCAACGCACCCCGTTCAAGCACAATGCATGCCGCTTGCTCGCATGCCTCTCGGTCCGGCACGTCGTTGCGGATCGTCTCCACCCCGGCAATGGCGCCGATTTCCATGTCGTTGACGATCAGAAAATCGAGATGAGGAAGACAAGGCGCCACGAGCCTGGCCATCAGGTTCCGGTCGATACTGGCCAGTTCCAGATTGGTTTGTAGGCCCGCCGCTTGCGCTTTCTTCAGCACAGCGACCCAGCCGTTCGGCTCGCCATGCCAGGGCGCGTCCAGAATCCGATGAACGCCCGGCAGGCCGAGGTGAAGATAGCGCATGCGCGTGGTGGAAAAGTCGAAATGGTCCGGGGTCAGGAACGCACCGGTCCCGGCGTGGAAAATGTGGGTGCGCCGGTGCGATTTCATCGAGACATAGGCGTCGCAGAATTGCGTGGCAGCCGCACCAGTCACGGTCATCTGGCGCGTGTCGACACCGGCCGCCGCGGCGGTCGCCAGCAGGTAGCGACCGTCGTCGTCGTCCCCGACAAGACCGATCGTCTCGACAGGGATTGTCGGGTCGAGCAGCTTGATGTCGAGCGCGAGATTGCAGCTCGAGCCGCCGCCATGGCGTTCCTCGTCAAACAGCTCGGCCAGACCATCCTCGCCGGGCCAGTGGCTGACTGTACGGTTGTAGTCCACAACCCAGGTTCCACCTGTGAGGATGCCGCGCCGCCCGCTGCTCATGGTGTCTGTTCCGGCTTGAGCACGGCTTCGGTCACGACATTGTCGGCGGCGAGATCACGGATGGGCGTGATGCCGTCCTTTGCCAGGCTC
This sequence comes from Hyphomicrobiales bacterium, assembly GCA_900470155.1. Classification (GTDB taxonomy): domain Bacteria; phylum Pseudomonadota; class Alphaproteobacteria; order Rhizobiales; family Rhizobiaceae; genus Allorhizobium. Next base: position 236,290 of record UBZT01000015.1, on the reverse strand, counting down.
GCATGATACGCCTTCACGGCGTCTGATGGCCCGATGGTTCCCGACGCGACCTCGCGCATGAATCGCACAATGGCCAGCGGGTCCTCGGCCAGATTGATCTTGCGCCCGAACAGCGCCACCCGCGCGCCAAAACGTTCGGCCTGGTGGAGCAATTCGAAGCAGTCGCGCGTGGTTCCAGCGCCGCCGCCCAGCACGCCGACAATGACGCTCGGATCATAGGAGGCGAGTTCCTCCATCGCCTTGGCGCCGTTGAACGGTATCTTCAGGAATTGCGGCCGGTCGGCCTTGGTGACCCCGGCGAGGCAGCGCATCATCACGTCATTGACATAATGCGGCACCATCTCGGGATCGATGCCGGAATCGACATTAGGATTGAAGACTTCAAGGAAGTATTTGAAACGGTTCCGCGCCGCGTCGTCCCGAAACAACTGGAACGCCTCCAGCGCCTGATAGTCGCTGTCGAGATCGTTGTTGAAGGTTATGGAGTAAAGCCCGAGGTCCGTACCGGTGATCGGCGCGCCGGGCGCTGGGTCGATGGATCCCGTGGAGACGCGGGAAAGCGAGGCGGTCCGGAATGGACGGGAGGCCTGTTTCGAATAGGTCGCCCCCCGGCAGACCCAGACGTCGGTGGTATCGTTGGCGCGGATTGCCGGCTTCACGGCACTGTCGCGGTAGACCCCCATCTCGAATAGCGCTTCCATGTTGGAGGCGGAGGTCAGCATGATATCGACGATGTCCTGCTCAACGACCGCGCGAATGTTCTCCAGGAATTCCGGGCGGGTGTAGTGTCGCGACCAGCTTCCGTCCTTCGCCCGTTTCGGACCGCAGGAGGTCATGCTCGGCCCCATGTCGCCGTCCTTGGCATCGGCGATGATGAAATCACTGCGAGTATACTGGCCGGCGCGGATGCGCGCGAGTTTCTGGTCGAGGCGATACATGGTTTTGCTCCGTTCGTTGTGGACCGGCTGTGATGTCGCCGGCCAAGAAGATCAGGCGGTCGCGGCCCCCGTCATAATGGCGACGACGTCGTTCATGGAGTGGGTCTTCGGCGTGACGACTGCGGCACGCCGGCCGAGACGCATGATGTGGATACGGTCAGCGATATCGAAGACATTCGGCATGTTGTGGCTGATGAGGACGACGGGCAGGCCACGGTCGCGGATAGAGCGGATGAGTTCCAGGACCTGCCCCGTCTCGCGCACGCCAAGGGCGGCCGTCGGCTCGTCCATGATGACCAGCCTGCGGGCAAACAGAGCGGCGCGGGCAACCGCCACCCCCTGCCGCTGACCGCCCGAAAGCGACTCCACCGCATTGTCGATCGCCGGCAGGCGAAACTTCAGCTCGTTCATGGCTTGTCTCGCCTCCTCGCGCATCCGTTTCTTGTCCAGGCGCCGGAAGAGGCTGCCCATCAGCCCCGGTGCGCGCAATTCGCGACCAAGGAAGACATTGGAAGCGATATCAAGCGCCGGCGCCATGGCGAGGTCCTGGTAGACCGTTTCGATGCCGGCATGGCGGGCGTCGAGCGGTCCCTTGAAGTGGATCGGCAGACCATCCAGCAGGATTTCGCCGCTGGTCGGGCGCACCGCCCCCGTCAGCGTCTTGATCAGCGTGCTCTTGCCGGCTCCGTTGTCGCCGACCACGGCGAGGATTTCACCGGCGCGAAGCTCGAAATCGACGCCGTCGAGTGCGGTCACATGACCGTAGGTCTTCACGACATTGCGCGCTTCGAGCACCACGCTCTGTGCAGGTTCGGATGTGTGCATGATGCTGGTATCGGCGGACATCAGTTCTTCCTCCGGGACATCTGATCAAGCGCGACGGCGATGATGACGAGGACGCCGGTCACGAGATCCTGCCAAAGCGGGTCGATGCCGGCGAGCGTCAGCCCGTTGCGCAGGACACCCACGATCAGGGCGCCGATCAGAGTGCCGATCAGGCCGCCACGCCCGCCGAACAGGCTGGTGCCACCGATAACCACTGCGGTGATGGAATCGAGGTTTGCGCTCTGCATCGCGTTCGGATCGGCATTCGGAATACGCCCGAGCGCGAGCCAGGAGCCGATGCCGTAAATCAGGCCGGCCAGCAGGTAGACCGACAGCAGATGGCGCTGCACCGGAATGCCGACAAGACGGGCGGCTTCCGAATTGTTACCGATGGCATAGACATGGCGGCCCCACTTCGTCTGGTTCAGGAGATACCAGACCAAGCCGTAGAGCGCGAACATGATCAGCACGCCATAGGTGAGGACGAAGCCGCCGAGCTTCATCGTGTTGCCGGTCCAGGCAAGGAAAGGGTCGCGAACCGGAAAGGCGCCGCCTTCCGAGATCAGGCGCAGGGCCGCTGTCAAAATGCCGAGAATGCCAAGCGTGACAATGAAGGGTGGCAGCCTGAGCCCGCTGACGAGACCGCCGGCCGCGACACCCGCTGCCGTGCAAAGAAAGACCGCGAAACCCATGGAAAGGACGGGATCGTAGCCCAGGTTCACCAGCTTGCCGGCAACGATCGTGCCAAGCACGCAAATGGCGCCCACGGCGAGATCGATCCCGGCCGTCAAGATGATCAGCGTCTGGCCGATCGCCAGGACGCCGATAATCACCGTCTGCTGCAGGATGATCGACAGGTTGTGCGTGGCAAGAAAGCGCGGATTGCTGAACGCGAAAATGACGCAGAAGCCGAGGAGCACGAGCAGCGGCCCCACCGAAGGGGCGCCAAGCAGGCGCGATTTCAGGCTTCGCAGCGTCTCGGGTGGGGAAACGGTGTCGTTGGTCATGGAGATCTCGTGCTTCAGGATCGTCTGGTGCAGCACTCTGCCCACCGAGGCGATCCAGCACCGTGCTGGACTGTCCCCGGGAACGTAAGCTCACCCGACAGGACCACGTTCGGCATAAGGCCTCCCGTGATCCCACCGGGAGAAACCGATCAGTCGCCCCAGCAGTTTGCGAGGCCCCAAGTGGTATCCTTCGAGTCCAGGCCGGCAACAGGCTTGTCGGTGATCAGGAAGGAGCCCGTGTTGACGAAGCCGCTCGGCTTCTTGCCTGTCGCAGCATAGTCCACCACCGCATCGACGCCCATGGCCGCCATCTTGTAGGGGAACTGCATCACGGTTGCGGCGATCTTGCCGTCCTTGACGTCGCGAACGCCGGCGCAGCCGCCGTCGATGGAAGTCAGCATGACGCCTTCCTTGCCGAACGACTTCAGCGCCGCATAGGCGCCGGCCGCTGCGGGCTCGTTGATCGTATAGACCGCGTTGATCTCACCATTCTTTGAGAGCAGGTTTTCCATGCCGATCTGGCCCTTGTCCTGCGCGCCATTGGTGATGGCGGCGCCGGCGATGGATGAGTCACCCTCTGCAATGCCGAAACCCTTCAGGTAACCGTCATGCCGGAACGTATCGACGGTGCCGCCGGGTGTCCCGTCGAGCATGGCGACGACGGCCTTCTTGTCGCCCATCGCCTTGCGGGCGTAAGTTCCCTGCTGCACGCCGGCTTCGAAATTGTCGGTGGCGAAGGTGGCATCAACCGCGTCGGCCGGGTCGGTGGCCGTGTCCAGCGCGATCACCAGAACGCCTGCTGCGCGGGCCTTCTTGATGACGTCCAGCATGCCGGACGAATTGTTCGGGGTGACCAAGATGCCTTTGGCACCGGCGCTGATCAAATCCTCGATGGCTGCGACCTGACCTTCGTTGTCGCCATCGAATTTGCCGGCGCGGGCGATCAGCTTGACGCCCTTCTCCTTGGCGCGCGCGTCAGCAGCCTGACGCATCTTGACGAAGAACGGATTGACTTCGGTTTTGGTGACAAGGCCTACAATCACATCTGCTGCGGAAGCAGGACCGGCGGCGAAGGCAAGGCCGAGCGCCAGCCCGGTGACACCTATAGCGGACCGGAAAATATTGGAATGTGCCGAACTGCGAATGCGACGAAGCGACATGAAATCCTCCCAAATCAGATGATGCCGCCGAGCCCCTTAGGCTCTTGCGGCGAGCATGGCCTCTCCTCAAAGGCCAGAGGGATTAGCTCATTTCTTTTGGATAATGTCAAATAAATAAAGCCTTTCTTTTGTATGTTTTTATCCAAAATGAAAATGCCTCACGCCGGATCATCCAGGACAAGGCTTCGAAGTGCATGCATGGCGACGTGAACCGAGCCTCCTGATGCTAGGCCTTTGTAGACTTCGTAGACGGGGCGATAGCGGCGGGCATGCTCCACCCGCGGCGAAATGCGATCGAACGTGCGCGCGCCAAAGCGTTCCGCACCTTCGACATAGGTCGCAACGGTTCCGCTGGCGACAGCACCATGGATTGCCGCGCCGACTGCGGTGGCATTGGCGATATCGGGAACCTCGACCGGTCGGTCCAGGATGTCGGCCATGATCTGGATCAGCAGGGGATTGGCACGGGCCAGTCCACTTGCCATCAGCACACGCTCCGCCGGCAGGCCGCCGGCCGGAAAGAGATCGAAAACCGCCCGCGCGCCGAAGCATAGCCCTTCCATGAGGGCGAGATAGATCTCGGCCGATGTCGTTTGGCGTGTCAGTCCTGCCAGCAGGCCGGAAAGATTGCCGTCGGCGAAAGGCACGCGATTGCCGCCAAGCCAGTCAAGTGCCACAAGGCGGCCGGCGGCCGGCGCCAGGCCCGACGCCTCGTCGTTATAGGCCCGAAAGCTCGCCTGCGCATCGGCGCCGCGCGGGAAGGTGCGCACAAACCAGCCGAGCGTGTCGCCGAAACTCGGCTGGCCCGCCTCGTAGCACCAGAGATGCCGCACCGAGCCATCGAACGCCACGCCTTCTATGCCCGGCGGCAGCGGGCGGTAGACATCGCTGAGATAAAGATAGGCTGCCGAAGTGCCCAGCGCCCCGACAAAGCAGCCGGGCGAAACACCGCCGATTGCCGGAAGCATGACATGGGAATCGATGACCGCGACGGCGACGCTCGCGCGGCCCTGAATGCCTGTCCGTTCCCGCCATTCCGGCGATAACGGGCCAGCCGCCGACCCGACTGGAAGCGGGGTGGAAAGGCGCCGGTCGAGATCCGGCAAAATGCCCGAGGGATAGCCCGCCTCGGTCGAAAATTGCGCCTTGTAGGCGGCAAAACCCAGACCGCGCGCCTCCCGTCCCGTCAGTTGCCAGACGAGCCAGTCTCCGCCCTCGATGAAACGATCCGTCGCGGCCCAGATACCAGGCGCCTCCGAAGCGACCTGCACCGCCTTGGCCAGCAGCCACTCGCCTGAGACACGACCGCCGAAATTGGCGAGAAACGGCGTGCCTTGTGCGTTGATCCCATCTGCAAAGGCCTGCGCATTGTGTTTCCAGAGTTTGACATAGGCATGGGGTTCGGCCGAGTGGAGCCGCGACAAAGGTACGCCATCAGCCCGTGCTGGTAGGGGCGAGCTTGCAGTGAAGCCAAGGCCAATGCCATCAATGATCCGGCCGCGGCCCAGTCGCGAGAGGATCTCCAGGGCCGCAGCAGTGTAGTCATCGGCATTCTGTAAGGCAAAATCCGGCGGCATCCGGCTGCCGTCCGGCAGGGTCTGGCTCATGATTCCATGCCGGTAGACGTGGACCTCGTGCGCCACCTGCTGGCCGGTTTCGGAGTCGATCAACACGCCTCGCGCCGATTCCGATCCGTAGTCGAGTCCGATTAGATAGGTGGTCACGGCACGCCTCTCAGGATGACAATCGACGCATATAGTCAAAAAGATACATAAATGGCAATCTTATGTATGATATTATACATAATTGAAGATAGCTATTTACGTCGCTACTTTATCTCCCCGCCCTTTCCCGCTAAAGCGAGGATGCAACAGGAGCTTTGGCATGGGTAGCCCGGAACCGGAGTATGACAGACAGGTGCTCGAAGGCGCTGGGAGCATCCTCTCCCTGATAGCAAGAGGGAACGGGTCATCTCGAGCAGAATTGCTGCTGGAATCGGGCCTATCGCGCGCAACCGTGACACATAGGCTGAACGCGCTGATCGCCTGCGGGCTGGTGCGCGAGACGGAACAGACCTTGCCGAGCGGCGGCCGACCGACACGCATTCTCGCGCTCAATGCGGCAGGTGGATTTTTGCTGGTTGCCAATGTGGGAGAGACCCACATTCATCTCGCCGCGATGGACCTGAGCCCGGCAATCCTGGCCCAGACGACACTCTCTTTTTCCGTGATGAGCGGGCCGGAGGATACCCTGGCCCGGATCAGCGATGCGGCGGCCGCCCTTGCCGCGCAGGTGCAGAAAACGCATGGCTTTCTCATCGGCATTGGCATCAGCTTACCGACGCCAGTCGATTTCAAGCGCGGCTGTGTCGTCGGCCCGTCGGTATTGTCCGGCTGGGATGAATTCGACGTTATCGGCTTCATGCAGGCACGCTTCGCCGTTCCGGTCTATGTCGAGAATGATGTGAACCTCATGACGGTCTGCGAGCACAAGCGCCGCTTCCCGGCGGTCGAAGACATGCTGTTCGTGAAGGTCGGCACCGGTATCGGCAGCGGCATGATTGCGGGTGGCCGCGTGTTCCGCGGCGCACAGGGTGCGGCCGGCGACATCGGCCACATCCAGTTTCTCTCTGACGACGCGCCGCTGTGTCGTTGCGGAAAGTTCGGATGCGTGGAGGCCCGTGCTGCGGGTTGGGCCATCGCGCGAGACCTTTCCCAGCGCGGTTTTCACGCCGAGACTGCCCGCGATGTGATCGATCTCGTAGAACAGCACAAGCCGGAGGCCCTGATGCTGCTGCGGGCGTCCGGACGCACGATCGGCGAAGTCATCTCGGATGTGGTCAGCATCATCAATCCGAGCCTCATCGTCATCGGCGGCACGCTTGCGCGCGGTGGCGATATCCTTCTCTCCGGTATTCGCGAACTGGTCTACCAGCGATGCCTTCCGCTCGCCACGCGCGATCTTTCAATCGTGCTGACTACAGTACATGATGACAGCGCCCTGTTTGGCGCCGCCTATCTGCTCCTGGATGACGTCTTTGGCCCTGCAAAGATCGATCAACTTCTGGAACGTTACTGCGCGTCCGCAGTGGCTCTCCGTCAGGCAGCCCAGCAACTGGCTGAGAGTTGATCATAGATTGGCCCGGCACCTAACGTTAACCGAGCATCGATCAAGGTGTGAGATCTGGCGGATGCCCAGATTCACCCGTCATCCTCTTTCTCGCCGCCACCGATTTCCAGGCGTGGTGATTGCCATGCCGCTTGGCTGTGTTTTCGATTTCCGCTCAGACTGAGGATGGCAGTGTCTGCTGGCAGCGCGTGGCGTCATCGTCTCTCATCAGACCGTTCGACTTTGGGTCGCCAGATTCGGGGGACATGTTGCCAATGATATCCGGAAGCGATCTGCCGGCAGGCTCGGGGGTAGCAAATTTACTGATGTTCCGTTGACAGGGAGCACTTTACAGGAAACGACACGGCAAGCTTGGGATGCATGCTGGTCGTTTCGGTGACGTGCGATTGCAAGGTAGAGGTCGCCGACGCAGGTGCGTTCTTCATTCCGTTTATTGCGGCAATGGGAGCCATCCAAGGCCTCTACCGACCCTTGAACACCGTGGAGGATGGCGGCGGGATGCTGGCAGTGCCGCCGGAAGGCGAGATATATGCGTCCCAGGTGGCACGCCAGCTGACATGGCCGGAAATCTCGGCACTCGCGCGTGACGACACCGTGATGTCGCGACTTTGGCACGATAGCGCCGATCTCGCAGGTCTGCCTGCGGGGAACTAGCTCGCTTTGTCCGGCTCCAAGTATGCAAAGCGTTGATTCCTCGTTACGCCACCCGGATAGGAGTGCCAATGGACACTCAAGCGGGTTGTCAACAAAAGGGGCGACGTTTGCGGTCTCTCGAGGCCCTTGCGGGTCGATTCGACGTCCGCAAAGGCCAATCGCTTAGTTTCTGTCCGTGCCTACTTTGCGGCCGCAGAGCCGACAATCTGACCAGTCGGCTCAGAGCTGAGCCACCGATAGCTCACCCCGCCAACGATGCCCCCAGCAATTGGCGCAACCCAGAACAGCCACAGCTGTTGGATGGCCCAGCCTCCTGCAAACATCGCCACACCAGTGCTGCGAGCCGGGTTCACTGAGGTATTGGTCACATCGATGCTGATGAGGTGGATGAGGGTTAGTCCAAGGCCGATTGCCAATGGAGCAAAGCCAGCGGGGGCTTTACCATGTGTGGCGCCCATGATGATGAACAGGAACATCGCCGTCAGAACGAATTCCGCCATAAGGCAGGCGAGAAGAGAATATCGCCCCGGCGAGTGCTCGCCGTAGCCGTTTGATGCAAAGCCTCCAACAACGTCGAAACCCGCCTTGCCGCTGGCGATGACATAGAGGACAGCGCCGCCAATTAGTCCGCCAACAACCTGCGCAACGACATAAGGAACGATCTGATTGACAGGGAACCGACCACCTGCGGCCAAGCCGAAGGTCACCGCCGGATTGAGATGGCAGCCTGAGATATGACCGATCGCATAGGCCATGGTCACGACGGTCAGGCCAAAGGCGAGTGAAACACCGAGGTAGCCGATGCCAACATTCGGCAAGCCGGCGGCGATGACTGCGCTACCGCATCCTCCGAACGTTAGCCAGAATGTGCCGATTGCCTCCGCGGAATATTTTTTCATACTCATGGTTGCCCCTTAAAAATGTCTGCGCCGATCTATGAACGCCTTGTCCCGATATCGGACCTAGGTTGCCCGAAACCTACATGGCACCTCAAACGAGAAGACAATGGGTCAAATGCCGATGAAAAAATTCATCCTGTGTTTCGTGTTGCGACGGTAACCCGATACGGGGCCTCACGAAGGTAATGCCGGAATGCCTGACTTTTACACGATCTACCTGCTTGTCCTGCTTTTCGGACTATCCAACTGTGTCATTTGGGGAGCGATCGTCTATCGTTACCGCGACCTCTACGCCGCACGTTACTGGCTGGCCGGGAGCGTTGCAGGCGTACTCGGCGGCTTAATCCTGTCTACCCAAGGCGATTCCGGGCTGCTTCCGGCGACCGTCGCAGGAAACACGGTTGTTGTCCTCGGTTTCTGGCTGAACTACCTAGGGGTGCGCCGTTTTCACGGGGACGATCCAGATCCGTTCAGGGCTGGCTTGTTCCTCGCCTTGAGCGCAGGTGCGATGCTTGCAACTTTCCATGTTTGGTACGGCCGCAATCCTCTTTACACTCTGTCGCAGTCCCTACCGCTTTTCCTGACTGCCCTCTATTTACTGCGGAACAAGGTGTGGGAATTGGGCGCAGGCATCACCTGCGCTGCCTTGGCTGTCGCATGCGTTTCACACTGGGTCATCGCCAGTGGAAACATCCTGCTGCTTGTGAACGTCATGCCGGCCCTCGATCTGAGCGATGCCGCAGCGCTTGCATTGCTTGTATTTCTCTTTGCCAAAGTTACCTGGAATTTCGGTTTCCTCATCTCGGTGATCGATCACTTGCACCGCGAAGTGGACCGCCTCGCCAATCAGGACGATCTGACGGGCCTGGCAAACCGCCGGCTGTTCATGAAGCATCTGGAGATGGCATGTTCTGCTGCCCATTCCAAAATGTTCAGTCTGATGCTTTTCGATCTTGATCGCTTCAAGACGATCAACGATACCCATGGTCATGCGGCAGGAGATGCTGCCCTCAGGCATGCGGCAGAGGTAGTCCGCAAGCACTTGCGGCAAGGTGATATATTTGCCCGGCTCGGAGGAGACGAATTCTCTGTTCTTTTGCCGGACACCGGAGAGGATCAGGCCGCTTGCCTCGCAGAGCGAGCGATTGCGAATTTGAAAGAGTCTCCGTTCCTTTGGGGACATGTCTCCTTGGATATTTCAACAAGCATCGGGATAACATCGTCGAGGACCGAAACAGCCCAACCAGATGTCCTCATGGAGGAGGCAGATCGTGCGCTTTACGAGACAAAGCGAGGAGGCAGAAACGGCTTTACCGTCTATGCTCTCGGCCCAGAGCGCAGGTCGTTCGGCACGGTGATCGGCTTTCCCCCTGATACCACCCAGAACAAACAGATCGCTCGGTGAATGCAACCTGCGGGATCGTGCAGCAATTTCCTCGTTTTGGCGAATGAGCTAGGACAGGGAGGCTACCGCTCGGCCGAAGGGCTTCGCTCCGCGCACGTGCCAAGTATCGGCGTCATTAGCCTTACATGCGTATCGATACGCTCGAGGACCTTCGTCGGAACGACTTTTCGTTCCGGCAGCGACCACCAAAATCCATTCACCTGTTCAACTGTATCGACCACCGCTTTAAGCACGGCCGCTTCCGGCAACCGTGCACGATTGGCGAAGGCTTTCCAACGCTGCACGTTCAGCGCCTTGAAGGAGCGCTCGCCGGCCAGCGACAGAGCCATGGCATCCGCGGGGATGTAAGGGATTGTCGAGAGCACGTCGTAGACAGGTGCGAGTTGCGGCTTCTCGCCTGCCTCGCGATAGATCAGTGACCAGTTCTTCAAGTGCATGTCGCCATTGCCGGTGATGGCAGCGAGAGCCAGCCGGCGGACGAACTCAAGCGCGGCAGACGACGATACAGCGACGTTCAAGGCCCCCGCAACATCATGATAGGCGGCACCTTCGTATTTCCGCGAAGGATAGACGCCGAATACCTGCGCAAAATCCTCAATATGGATGCGCTCGCCGTTTGCGCCGCGATCGAAGCGTCTGACGAGCAAGACCTTTCCATCTGACAGCGTCTCGAATTCCTTTGGTATACCCTCGAACTCCGATTGCTCCACAAGTTCGCGTTCCGGCACCTCCATCCCGATCGCTTCAGACAATGCGAGATTGGCATATTCGTTTTCCGACACCCCGGGAAACGAGGTCGATGGAAACTTGGCGATGTAGGATCCCTGGTCGTCGCCGAGCGGCAGTGTCAGTCCACCGCCCTTCCCCGTGTCCTTGATGACCGAAAGCTTCATCTGGACGCCGGCAAGCGAGAACCGGGCCTTCGGCTTGGGAGCAGGCAGGTTGTCGAAATGCACAACCGTGCTGGCATTCGGCACGACGCGGACAGCACCTGGCAGATCCGAACCGAGAGCGACAAGCAGGTCGAAATCGTTTCCCGCGCGAACACTCCCCGCGTGGTGTATTTCCATCGCCTCGCGCAGCTTGTCTTCGGGAAGCAGATTGGCAAAAAACGCTGGCAACGCTCTGGCGACGGGTTTCGGGTCCTTACGCAAGCCGCCAGTCGCTGCGCGAAAAGACAGACTGAGCACCGGCAAGCCGCCGGTTGCGCGATAACCGTCCTCGAAGCTGAAAGCGTTAAAATCGCCGGGCGTCCTGACGATCGTGCCGACCTTCACATTGTTCAGCAGCACATCGAGCGACGAAATGAATCTAGGATCGGATGGGACTTCAGACATTCTCATCCCCGCCTGGACGCGCCATGAATGCCGGGAGATCGTCGACATCGTCATGGGGCCGCAACAGCGCATCGACGGCTGGGACCATCGCCTGCGGTATAAGCATCAATTCAAGCCCGAGAGCGCGGGCGATATTGATCAGCGTCGTCGTGCGCGCAGCACTGCTTCCGGCCTCTATCTCACGATAGCGGGGACGCGATATACCCGCCAAGTCGGCAACCTGCTCCTGGGTCAATTGCAGGCCTTTACGCGTAGCCTTCAGCAACTGCCCGATTTCCAGCAAGAATTCTGACTCAGACCGCGCCATCCGACCTCCCCAACCGTCTCCGTTGACAAGGGCAACTATCTCAAAGATTCCAGGATCGGTCAACGCAAAAGAATTATAAACGGATCATTATTGTACATATGATCCGTTTATATATCATTATTGTTGTTTTTAAACGGCCGCGCCAACGCTGGCGAGATGCACTCACCATACATGCTTGGTTTACCACACGACCCTATTTCCGCTCGCCCTCGGCACTGGTGCCAGGGAGAGACGGAATGAGCATGCCCAGACACGATCTTTCATCACGTCATTTTCAGCAAAAAGTTTCGGAATTTCGCGCGGTGCTTATTGCACCGATATCCTCGAAGCGGGTGCTGGAGAATATCCGGCCCTACCTGACCAGCCTGATCATTTACCGCAAACGGCCGCCAATCCTGAACGACCATCTCGACTGGACTGCGATCGGAGAGGCCTGAGGTATCGAAGACGACATGACCGCTGAACTCAGGAAGCAATTGCGGCGGGCCCTTGATGCGATCGCCGGTTGGCTGAAGGCGCCTCCAGTCGCTGGACGTTTCTCCAGCAAAGCCGTTTGCCCGGACAGGTAAGGCTGAAGCGGTCACAAAGATAGCGGCGAGACGTACAAGCGGGCAATCATTCAAATATCTTGGCTACGCCTCATGCGCGAAAATATTATGTCGCAGCGAAATCGGTTTTTTCAAATACGAGAATGCTTACCAGAACCGCCTCGCGCGTGTTGATGCAGGCGGAACGCCTGATGGGCAGTCCAACTAACTAACGCGCGCGAAACCTTCTCAATTTTGCTCGCGCAGTGCCAGAATTGCTTCCGCGAAACTGCGCGGTGCTTCCTGCGGCACGTTGTGCCCAACACCCGGCAGGACCCGGCGGTTATAGAACCCGATGAACTTTTTTGCATCCTCCTCTTTTGGTGAGGGAGGATCGACGCCATCGTCTGCACCCAGCACCACAATGCTTGGTACGGAAATATCGGGTTGGCGTGCCAGTCTCGCTTCGATGTCTACATAAGCCGGATCGCTTGCAATGACGCCATACCGATGCCGATAGGAATGGATGACGACATCGACGAAGTCGGGATTGTCGAAAGAGGCTGCGGTTCGCTCGAACGTTTCATCATCGAAGGACCAGGATCAAACTTCGCTTCGAGGGTGAGGTTCCGTGTCTTAGCCTCATTGACTACTCTTGAATGGGAACGCGTAAGGTGTGCGCCGCTAGACAGCGAGAGCGTCTCGCCGCGCTTTAGAAAGTTCGCAGACGCGGGAACCCTTCGTGCCGGTGCGGGCTCACGAGGGCAATCGGTGAGACGGATCGTCTCGGTGCTGTTTCCGTCAGCCAAGCATCTCGCACTGAAGGTCCGCACCATCATTGCGTTTCTGAGGTCCTCGAGGAACGACCATAAGCGATGGTGCCGGCGAAACTGTACACCCCTGCGGATCCTCTGGAATTTACGAGAGGTTGTCTCGGTAGAAAACCAGGACCATGGCGAGAGTGGTGATCCCGATCGCTGTCAGGATTAGAGCCTGCCTCGAGGATGCCCGATCTCGATACAACAAGGAGGCTGCGCACGTGCAGAGTGACCAGACACCTGTGACAATCACCAGCAGCCAGGAATACAAAAACGGACCAAGATCGTAGCCTCCACCCCCGATCGAAGGTCCGGAGGCCGTGTCAATCTGCGCGCCGATCAGGACAACCACAGGCAAGGCGAGTGCCGTCAACCATACCGCTATCGTCTTGATTTTCAATATCAGTCACCTTATTCCGCTGGGGACCGCTCCGCCAGAAACGATACTTCCCCGTTCTGGCCGAGATAGCTAATTATTCAATCACGTCGGAGCGCCTGGGCATCGAAGTACGAAAAAAGGGCCGGAGACAATGTCTCACGGCCCAGGTTTTTCTTCGACAGCGGAGGGAGGAGAACCGCGTCGGTAACTTAAGAGTGCCAGTTCATGGTTAACGAACCGTAACCCGTTCAAGTGAATCGTCGCTACGGCTTAGTGAAGCGTGCCGCTGATCACCATCTTTGATATGAATGCGGACAGCAGGCTGCTGTCGAAATGACCCGGGAAATTCATCATCATCTTTATTGCCTCTGCCTGTGAGAAGGCGCGCTTGTATGGCCTTATCGTCGTCAACGCCTCATAGACATCGCAAATCGCGGCAAGACGCCCCGCGTACGGGATAAGTTTGCCAGCGAGCCGGTCAGGATAGCCGGACCCGTCAAACTTTTCATGGTGGTAGCGGCAGATCTCAAGCACCTGCCGGGGCACTTGCGCGGCTTGCGACACCATATCGTACCCCCGCTGAGGATGTGCACGAACGAGAGCCATTTCCTCAGATGTGAGTTTTCCGGGCTTCGTCAAGATGCTGTCGGGGAGCGCCATTTTACCAAGGTCATGAACGAGACCACCAAGACCAAACTGCCGCACATCCTCTTCTTCGTGACCAAGGCTGCGCCCAAACGTGATCATCAGTGCGCTCACCGCGAGCGAATGAAGAAACGTCAGCTCGTCTTTTTCCTTTAATTTCGCGACTGCGACCAGTGCGCCGGCGTTGTCGAACGCCGCCGACATGATACGCTCAACCGCTGAGCTTGCTGCTTCGTTCGCGAACGACGCATTGAGTCGCGCATCCGCAAGTATGTGACGGATAAGTGGACGTGTGTCTTCAATACATTGTCTCGCTTGCCGGATATCTCTTTTCGAGTAGTGAGAAAGGATTTGCTCGTTGAACGCAGCACGGGCGTCGTGTTGCGATGAGGAAGTTGCGGGCGCGACGTCGGCGCCTTTGGAAAGGTCGATGATGACTGTCAGCACGTGACGTGCCATCATCTTCTCAACCTGCAGGTTTGATGAAACCAGGAACGGTTTGAAGCTACCTACATCCTGCCGGTCGGTTGCTTCGACCTCAGCGACAAACATTCCCACCCGCAGCTGATTGACCCGAATTCTCTTTTGCATCTGGGCCCTTCAATTCAATTCAATTCAATTCAATTGTAGGGCTCGCTGCGGTCTCGATAGAACTATCAGCGAGGTTCGCACCCCAAACCAACTGCGCCTTATGATATCGCACGACCATATGCTCGCCGAATGCTGTCGGCCTCAAAAAATCTAGCCCACTCCCACATTTAACTTCCTTTCTTGAGGCCGTTGCCCGTACCGCGCTAAAATGTCTGCTGCGGCCGTGCGATCTACCGCTTTCGAAAAAAGATATCCCTGGCCGAGCATGCAGCCGAGGGTCTTCAACTGGTCGACTTGAACTTCGTGCTCGATACCTTCTGCAACGACGCGAACGCCGAGGTTGCGCGCTATTCCAATCAGGCCCTCGACAATAAAGATTCCGGCATCCCCCGGCACCATCCGATCGATGAAGGATTTGTCGATCTTGATGATATCGACAGGCACGGTCAAAAGATGGGTCAATGAAGCGTAGCCGGTTCCAAAGTCATCGAGGGCAACCAGAAGCCCCTCCGACCGGAGGGCGCCTATCTCGTCGGCCACCACGTGATCCCGTTGTCCGAGATAAACAGATTCCGTCACCTCCAAGATGATATGTTTGAGGGGAACATCGGTATCTTCGAAAATTTGGCAGAGTCGGTCGCGCAAATGGCCGCCACGGAAATCTGCGGCAGCCAGGTTGATACCGACGTGTTGAACCGGAAGGCCGGCATCGAGCCAAGCGCGGATGTCGCTCGCTACGCGCCACAACATCAGCCGCGTCAGTTCACCGGCAACGTGCGCGTCTTTCGTCGCCTCATGGAAGTGGGTTGCAGCGATTATATCGCCACTAGTCGAGGTCATTCGGCACAAAGCTTCAAAGCCCACGACCTGCTTGGTGTCGAGCCGAACGATCGGTTGATAGTGAGCATCTATTCGATCCTCCGCCAGCGCAACGCTGACATCCCGAACAGCTCTGAAACGGCGGGTGAGCGCAGTGCCAAGGCCGGCGTAGTGCTGCATGTATTGTCCACGCCCGTGTTCCTTGGCGTGATACAAAGCTAGATCCGCATGTTTGCGGATTTGGTCCGGATTTGCGCCGGAGGGTGCCAGCGCACCGCCGATGGTTGCCGATGGAAAGACGACATGACCGTCACAATTGGAAGGCGACGAAAGCGATAAAATGATGTCGTTCGCTAACCTGCCAAGATCGATGTCGCCTCCAGAGGCAATCGCAGCAAATTCATCTCCGCCCAGCCTGAATGCGTTGCCGCTCGTGGCGCCGGAAATTCGATCCGCAACGATTTTTATCAATGCGTCGCCTGCGCCATGGCCAAAGGTATCGTTGACCAGTTTCAAATTGTCGATGTCGACCAACAGGATACCCCATGGGCGCCCTGGCAGGAGTTCTTCGGCCAAGAACTTTTCGAAACGCGCTCGGTTCGGCAATCCCGTTAAAGCATCGCGGTACGTTAGCCGCAGCCGTTCTGTGACCCGATCCTCGCGTTCGATTGCGATTGAGCAGAGATGAACACACGCATCAACCACCTTCTGTTCCATGGCGCTGGGCCTACGCGGTTCTCGATAGTAAAAGGCAAATGTCCCAACCACCCGTTCTCCGCTTTTGATCGGGCATGACCAGCACGCCTTAAATCCGAGTGGAACAGCCAGAGCCTTGAAGTCGCTCCAGCGCGGATCGGTCTCAATATCTTGAACGACGACCGCCTCTCCGGAGAACGCAGCCGTACCGCAGGAACCAGCCAGCGGCCCAGCTTCAAGCCGATCAATTCCTGACACGTAGTCAGGCGGGAGGGATGGTCCCGCAAGGTGATAGAGATGCTTTCCGTCAAAGCTCAATATTGATGCCGTAACCCCTGGGATAGCGGTTTCAACCGTGAGGCAAATCTTGTCGAGTGTCGCTGCCAAAGGCTCACCCTTGGCGATCATTTCTAGAATAGCGTTCTGCAACTTGAGAATCATGACAGCACTTCTCGAAAGTAAGCCTTGTCTCTAGCAAAACGCATTTCAGAATGGGTTACGTGGATGGTTCGACTTTGAACAAAATGCTCATGAAAGCCATCCGGGAATGAAACAGCAAAACCGGCCTCCCGATGCGCATATTTTCGATCGCGTCACTCGCGTGGGTGAATGTTCCCAGTGTCCAACCTGTCCAGCTTCACGCGAATGACTTGCTCTGCGATGACGCCGATACACGACGTCCACGGCCCGACGGCTCGCGGAAGGCCCCGGCGTTTCGCAGCTCTTGACCCTTGCGCTTGCTGACGTGGATTGCGGGGGTAGATACAATGCTACGCCGATGGCCTCTAGAGCTCGCGAAGCGTTTTGAACTCAACAATTCTGTTTTACGGCCAACCGACATCGACGCTCGACAATCCATTCGTCCAGCAGATAGGTGAGCGGTTGTACCGCCCCTTGCCTTTGGCAATCCCTGATGCAGTTCCTGCTGATCAAGAAACCTCGGCAGTGACGCGCCGAGTTTTCAGTGGAACTAGTGACTTGAGGCTGAGGGTCGACGCTCTCACAGACGTCCTTCACGTACCGGACTGTGAGTCTGATGACTGTCGCGCTCCCCGCCCCCGCCGGACACATCGGAGCGCTTCTTCCGATCGGATTGGGCATCCGGCTTCTTGACGGTCAGTGGAGCTTTGGCGTTCTCATGAGAGGAGCCCGGCCCCCTTTGCGAGTCCCAGGTAGGACACCGATTGGGATGCATCTTTTGGGCGTCGGGTGCGTTTATGAAGAGTAGCAACCATGAAGGAGTCTCGCCATGACGAAACGCGAACTGATCGATACGGGAACCGACAAGCGGTATGTCCGCAGGGACGAGGATGGCAAGTTCAAGGACAGCGTCGACGTCTCCCGCTCGCTCTCGGCCGACGCTCGCCACCATGCCAATCACGGCGCAAAACCTGGTCAGGGTGACAAGGGCGACCAAAAGCACCGATAAAACCGGTGAAGCTTGCCACCTACAATGTCAACGGCATCAACGGCCGCCTTGAAGGGCTGCTGCGTTGGCTCGCCGAGGCGAAACCAGATGTGGTCTGCCTGCAGGAATTAAAGGCGCCGCAGGAGAAGTTTCCGTCGCGCGAGATCGAGCGTGCCGGCTACGGTGCTGTCTGGCACGGCCAGAAATCCTGGAATGGTGTTGCGATCCTCGCCCGCGCTCAGGAGCCTCGCGAAACTCGACGGGGCCTTCCAGGTGACCTCGACGACAGTCACAGCCGCTACATCGAAGCCGCGGTCGACGGGATTGTCGTGGGCTGTCTTTATCTTCCAAATGGAAATCCAGCGCCTGGACCGAAGTTTGACTACAAGCTCCGCTGGTTCGAACGCTTGCACGCCTATGCAGATGAACTGCTGGAACTAGAGGTGCCCGTGGCGCTGGTCGGCGATTTCAACGTCATGCCGACCGAGCTCGACGTTTACAAGCCGGAGCGGTGGCTGGACGATGCTTTGTTTCGTCCGGAGGTGAGAGCCGCTTTTGCCGACCTCGCGGCCCAAGGCTGGACAGATGCGATCCGGCATCTTCATCCTCATGAGCGCATCTACACGTTCTGGAAGTATTTCCGGAACTCCTTTGCCCGCGATGCGGGGCTGCGCATCGATCATTTCCTGCTCAGCCCGTCCCTCCGGGACCGGCTGACTACGTGTGGTGTCGACAAGTTTGCGCGTGGATGGAACCACACAAGCGACCATGCGCCTGTCTGGATTGAACTGGATGATAGATAACTTATCTTGCAGCGGGATATCTATCCCGAAAGTCTCTCTTGCGCGACTATTTCAAAAAAAGGAGTGACCCATGCCTGTTCACGCCGAATTCGATGCCAGCGGTTTCGCTGATCGTATCTCGGAGATGAGTGACGACGAGTTGTTCGAAACGATGCAGGGGCTTGAAGAGGAAAGCGAAGACATTCGCCCCGACGAGCGCGACAGTAGTGATGTGTTTGCGAAAATCGCCTTGGTCGAGACGGCCATTGAGGATCGGTTTCCTGGCCAACTCCTCGCGCCTTACAAGGATTGGCAACGGCGTCGGACGGCAACCTGAAGAGGGCTGTCCGCATGACCGAACGATCCGAAAGTCCGGAACAATTGTTCCAGCAACTGGATAGCCTTGTGCCCGGCACATCAATCAGATCGCAAGCCTCCTCTCGAAGCGTTCCAGGACGTTATGGCAGAGCGGCACCTTGCGGCAAAAGGGCAATTCATGGAGCTTGAGCCAGTAGGATTTTGCGCGGGCACGGCGGATACGACGCTGGCGGCGTGTATCTTCTTGGCGTTTGAAAGGAGCCGCGTCTTTATTTGGACGGACCGACCCAATAAGAAATCGGCTGACGTCTCCGTAGTAGGAATGCCATGACTGCCTCTCGATCGGGGCAGCCATGCATTTAACGGAGACGCTTAAACTGAGTACCGAGCTGCGGGAGCCGCATGCGACAGGTTAGGACCGAGTGCCAAGCGCGCAGCATCGAAGGCATTCCAGTCGGCGACGTTTGGTAAGGCGGGGATCGTGATCAGTTCTCCCTGATCGAGCCCGGAAAGTGCTGCTTCGACCATGTCGGTCGCGGACATGACGATCTCTGAGGGCAGATGGCCCACTGGGAGCCCTGCAGCATCCCAGAAGTCGGTTGCTGTCGCGCCGGGAAGCACCGCCTGAACCCGAACGCCCTTGTCGGCGAGTTCGTGATGGAGGGATTGGCTGAAGGCCAGGATGAACGCCTTGCTACCACCATAGACGCCGTTGAGAACCTCCGGTGCAATGGCGACGATAGACGCGATGTTGATAATCGTACCGGTGCCGCGGGACACGAACGCAGGAGCGACGGCATAGGTCAGTCGCATTGGACCGGTAACGTTCAACTCCACCATGGCTTCCATTTTCGCGATGTCGGATTGCAGAAGCGGCGCGGTGGCTCCGACACCAGCGTTATTGACGAGCAGGGTGATGCTGGCGTCAGTGCGCAGCACTTGCTCGACACGCGCCAGGTCTTCCGTCTTCGTTAGGTCGGCGGAAAGTGTTTCGACGGATCGCCCAGTTTCGTCAGTGATGCGTGCGGCCAGTTCTTTCAGCTTGTCTCCGCTACGTGCCACCAAAATGAGGTCGTAGCCGCGCCGGGCGAGACGATCTGCATAGACCGCACCGATCCCAGATGATGCACCTGTGACGAGTGCGGTTCCGTTATTTACAACTGTGCTCATTGCCATGCATCCTTCTTTCAGTGCGAGCTTGATTGCTTGCCGTGAACAAAAGTACGCTCTATTCCGTCTGTCTCAAATGTCATATATGCAACCTTTACAGCCATAGGAGAGTTCGGCATGCAGCGCATTGGGTTTGTCCTGGTACCGGGTTTTCAGCTCATGTACCTGGCGGCAATCTCGGTATTCGAGTTCGCCAACGTCTCCGCTGGCGAGAATGTCTATCAGATCGACGTACTGTCTGAAGAGGGTGGCGCGGTCCGCAGTTCGCATGGCCTCACCGCGGATACCAAGGCTTTCGAAGATCCCAATTTCGATACCATCATCTTCGGTGGCGGGATGCAGATCTCCGAGTCATCGTCCAGAATGATAGACTTCGCCCATCGGGCAAGTCTGGCGTCAAGAAGAACAGCTTCAATCTGCACCGGTGCTTTTGTACTTGCCCAGGCGGGTCTCCTTGATGGCAAGCGAGCGACAACTCACTGGCTATCTGCCCGCGAACTGCAGGAGCGCTACCCCAAGGTGAAGATGGAGGAAGATCGAATCTTCATCATCGACGGAGATATTTGGACTTCAGCGGGCATGAGTGCTGGGATCGATTTGGCCCTTGGAATGGTCGAAAAGGATTACGGATCAGAGCTCGCTCGCTCGGTTGCCCAGAAGCTGGTCCTCTATCACCGCCGGGCAGGTGGTCAGTCCCAGCATTCCGAACTGCTCAAGATGGATGCCAAATCCGATCGTATCCAGAGCGCCCTCGACTACGCAAGGAAGAATCTTAAGTCGGCTCTGGCGGTCGAGGAACTGGCCGATGCCGCGCATCTTAGTCCCCGTCAGTTCAGTCGTGCCTTTCGGTCGGAGACGGGACAGTCACCTGCCAAGGCAGTCGAGCATCTTCGTCTAGAAAGCGCCCGCCTGATGATGGAGCAAAGTCGTCACCCCATCGAGTACATCGCGGCCGAAACCGGGTTTGCAGATAGGGAGCGCATGCGCCGGGCATTCCTGCGTGCGTTCGGACAGCCACCTCAGGCTATCCGGCGCAGTGCGCGGGCAGTCGATGAGGACCAATGACGTGACGTGACGTCCAAACTTCTCCATTTTGACAGGCCTTGAAACGGTTAGCCCGAAGCTCCGCCCTCCCAAGATGGCCAATGGGTAAATCTCCCACATCCCTGTCCGACCCGACGGAGGCTGCTCGCCAGGGACGTCTTCGGATCCTGCTGCCGATCTTTCGCGATGTGCTGGCGGTCATGGTCGCGGTTATCGCAATTCTGATCGTACAGGCTGAACTCGTTGTCGAGATTGGTTTCCTTATCGCAGGTGCCGGTGTATTTGGGGTGGCACTCGGTTCGGCTCGCAGACGCTGGTCAAAGATATCATCAGCGGCGTGTTCTATATGCTCGACGACCCCTTTCGGGTCGGCGAATACATCCAGGCGAAGAGCGGCGAAGGAACCGTCGAGTGCTTCAGTTTGCGATCTATGCGGCTGCGCCATCCTCCTGGTCCGGTAGATTCGGTACCCTTCGGAGAACTCGGGGCTGTCGAAAATATGAGCCGCGACTATGCCAAAGGCTTCGCCTTTTTCCTATTCCATCAATCGCGATACTCTGGCGCCTGCCGGTCGAGGACCCGCCGGATGCTCTCCAGATGCATCCTGGCACTTTCGGGGTCCCCTTCGCGCATCTGCCTTGCCGCCACATCAGCGACAGCGGGCACGACCGGCAGAAGTTTCCGGCCGGAACCCATTGCCTTCAACTGAACTTCGGCAGCACGTTCGAGATAATAGAGATCGTCCCAGGCTTCGGCGATGTTCGGCGCGCAGACCATCACACCATGGTTTTTCATGAACAGGATATCCTTGTCGCCAAGGACGGAGGCGATCCTGTCGCCTTCGCTTTCGTCCAGGGCGAGGCCGTTATAGTTCTGATCCACCGCGATACGGCCGTAGAACTTGAGCGCCGTCTGGCCTGCCCAGACCAATGGCTCCCCCTCCACCATGCTGAGCGCGGTGGCATTCGGCATATGGGTGTGAAAGGCGGCCCCCACCCGAGGCGACGTCTTGTGCAGGCGCGCATGGATGTAGAAGGCCGTCGCCTCCGGCACGCCATCCCCGGCAACCACATTGCCCTCGAAATCGCAGATCAGCAATGACGAGGCCGTCGCCTCCTGAAACGCCCAGCCGAGGCGGTTGACGATGAAGAGGTCGGGGTGGCCAGGCACGACGGCCGAGAAATGATTGCAGATCCCCTCTTCAAGGCCGAGCCGTGCTGCCATACGAAGGCAAGCGGCAAGATCGACACGTGCCTGCCATATCTCGTCAGTATCCAGCGGGAGATTGCGCCGAAGTGCAGGATTTGTCTTCGAAACATTCAGTTCATGCGCCATGTTGGTCTCCTTATCGCTTCATCCAGCCTGCTGTGGCAAGGATGGCAGGTATCTTGTCGAGCGCCGGGACGATCTCATTCGGGTGGTAGTCAGCGAGTGGTTTGCGGCCCGTGCCACGGTCGACCCAGACAGTACGAAAGCCAAGCTCACGCGCTGCGACAAGATCAAGATGCGGGCTGGCGCAGATATGCACCAGATCCTCCATGCCGATGCCGAGGCTTTTCCAGGCATGATGGAAGATCTGGCTGGATGGCTTGTAGGCACGGGCCTGTTCCGCAGTGATGACGCGGTCGATGTGGCCACCAAGTTGGGCCACGTTTCCAGCAATGATGGCATCATCAGTATTGGAGATGATCGCCAGGCAAAAACCTGCATCTTTCAACTTTCCAAGGGTTGCCACGACCTCCGGAAACGGCGGCATGTTGGCGATCGAGGAGGTCAGGATATCGGCATCGATACTCGTGAACGGCAGGTCGAATTCAATCATGGCCCGTTCCAGCGCAAGCGCGCTGACCTCGGCAAACGTGCGGTGCGGACGCTCCTCCTCCAGCGCATGCTCATGGCGGTCGTAGACCGTGATGAAGGCCTTCTGATCGATATCGCCACCTTTTGCGGACAGTATTCTGTCCATTGCTGCCAGCAGCCCTTCGTCCCATTGAATCAGGGTTCCGTAGCAATCAAACGTCAGCCAGGTCGGCTTCGGTCCAGTCAGGGTCATGTGTCTTCTCCTTGATTTCCCGAGGTTGACAAAACTGGCATAGATTGAGAAATTAAATCTCTTCATCATCTTCATTGAGAAATCAAATGAACTTCGGCTTCGATCTGGATCTTCTGAAAACCTTTGCTGCAGTCGTCGATTGCAGCGGCTTCACCAAGGCGGCCGAACGGGTGCGCTTGACGCAGTCGACGGTGAGTCAGCAGATCAAGAAGCTGGAGGTCAATTTAGGCACCTCACTGTTGCGGCGGGACAAATCGACCGGAACTGTTGAAACCACGGAAACCGGCGAGTTGCTGCTGAGCTATGCGCGCAGAATACTCGCTATTGCAGATGAGGCCGCCGAGGTCATGCGAAAACCTCTGGCGCCGCGGACCGTTCGCCTCGGCGTTCCGGAAGATTTTGCCGGGCGGCGCCTCATCAATCTGCTGTCGGGATTTTCAGCTGCATCGCCTCGCATAAGGCTCGACACGGTTAGTGGCTGGAGCACCGAGCTCCGCCGCCTGCTGGATGCGGGCGAAATTGACCTCGCGCTGATCAAGCGCGAGCCCGGAGATGGGGCCTGTCTCGCGAGCTGGAAAGAAGAGCTGGTCTGGGTGGAGAGCGCCACCCGTTCTGTCGAGACGGACCCGGTTCTACTCGCGGTGTTTCCCGTCGGCTGCATATACCGGGATCGCGCGATCCGCGCGATCGAGCGCAGCGGTCGTCGCTGGCGGATCGCCTATACCAGCCAAGGCTTAATGGGGGTACAGGCGGCGGTCGCTTCTGGCCTTGGAATCAGTCTCCTGCCTTCCGACGCCGTACTTACCGAACACCGACGACTCGGACCAAAGGATGGGTTTGACGATCAGCCCGCGTCCGAGATGGCACTGGTGAAAGGACGGGTAGGCCTCTCGACAGAAGCCAATTCCGTCGGGCAGTTTCTGGCAGAGGGCCTGGGATTTAAATGCCCATGACCCGATATCCACGCTCCCATGGGGGGACAAGGCATGAACGTCGGACTGCAGGACGCTTTAAATCTCGGCTGGAAACTGGCTGCGGTCGTGAAAGGCGACGCACCTGACGAACTGCTGGATACCTATCTCGAAGAACGTCGTCCAATAGGACAGATCCTCTATACCAACACCCTGTCACAGGTTGGGCTCGTCACCCGGTTCGATCCGGCGACCCTTGCCGTGCGCGAGACGCTGAACGAGCTCCTGAAAATCCCGGCGGTCAATCATCGTCTTGCCGGTGAGCTTTCCGGTTTCGACGTCGCCTATGGCTCCGATGCAAAAGGTGGCCCTTACTGCCGGAAAGTTGGCGGCAGGGGTACGCGTACCAAACTTCGGGGAAAGCGGACATGTGGGGCACAACGACAGCAGGTTCTGGCTCCGAGCCGCCACCGCGTGAATGCAGGGATAACGAAGGGCTCAGTACCTCATATCGCCTCTTCCGCGCATTGCTCCTGATGTGACTTGGAACCCAGGTTGCGAGATTTATCCTGATGGGAGTCAAGTCTGTGGCGACTTTAAGCAAGCCGCCACAGAGGCTCTTGGAGTGGAAGCTCAACTCCTGATGAACGCCAGAAGGTCTGGATTGATCACGTCGGCATGGGTGGTCAGCATGCCGTGCGGGAAGCCCTTGTAGATCTTGATCGTGCTGTTCTTCAACAGCTTTGCCTGGAGTTCCACTGCGTCCTTGTAGGGCACGACCTGATCGTCATCACCCTGCGTGACCAGCGTGGGCACCGTAATGGCCTGAAGGTCTTCGGTCTGGTCGGTTTCGGAAAATGCCTTGATACCTTCATAGTGGGCCTTGGCGCTGCCCATCATGCCCTGGCGCCACCAATTGTTGATCACACCCTGCGAGACCTTGGCGCCTTCGCGGTTGAAGCCATAGAACGGACCGGCAGCCACGTCGATGTAGAACTGGGCGCGATTGGCGGCGAGCGCTGCGCGAAAACCGTCGAAAACCTCGATCGGCGTGCCATCCGGATTTGCTGCTGTCTTGACCATCAGCGGCGGGACGGCACTGACCAGCACTGCCTTGGCAACACGGCCCTGCGGCTGCCCATATTTCGCGACATAGCGGGCGACTTCGCCACCGCCGGTCGAGTGGCCGATATGCACGGCGTTGCGCAGGTCGAGATGTTCGAAGACGGCAGCCGCATCGGCGGCATAATGGTCCATATCGTGACCTTCGCTGACCTGGGCCGAACGGCCGTGGCCGCGGCGGTCATGCGCGACAACCCGGTAGCCCTGATTGACGAAGAACAACATCTGGGTGTCCCAGTCGTCGGAGGACAGCGGCCAGCCATGGTGGAAGATGATCGGCTGCGCGTCCTTCGGACCCCAGTCCTTGTAGAAGATTTCAACGCCGTCCTTGGTGGTCACAAAATTATGGGTCATCGGTTCAATTCCTTTTTGGTTGAGGGAGGCGCTCGTTTCCGAAGCTAGGCCCGGCATGGCCAAAGCCAGAGAAATGGTGGTTCCGGTCAGCAGAACCTGCCGGCGAGAAAGAGAAAATTCAGGGGTCATCGGCCTCTCCGATTTGTTTGGCCGGCTCAAAGCCGATCCGGCACGGACATGTTAAAGGCTCAAGCGGATCACTTGGGGCCGCGGGTTGTCTCGAACAGGAACCAGGCGCGGCGCTCGGCCTCGTCCACCCAGTTTTCGATCAGACTGGCGGTCGCGATGTCGCCGTGTTCGTCGCACAGTGCGTGAGTCTCCTTCATCAGCGAGACCAGCGTGAGATTGTCCTCGCGAAGTTCGGCCAGCATGTCGTCCGGGGTGACGAAGTCCGCGTCATTGTCGAGCAGACGCTGCACCCTCGAAATGTGTCCGATCGAACGGATCGTCGTGCCACCGATCTTGCGGGCCCGCTCGGCAATGTCGTCGGTCATCGCAAAGATCTGCTCACTCTGCTCGTCGAGCATCAGGTGGTAATCGCGAAAATGCGGTCCGCTCATATGCCAGTGAAAATTCTTGGTCTTGAGATAAAGCGCGAAGACATCGGCCAAAAGTGCCGTCAGGGCACCGGCAATATCGGTTGTTGCGTTGGAGCTCAGGGATGTCGGCGTTGCGAGCGGCGACTTGCGGTGTTTCTCGGTAAGCTTGCGGTCCATGACGGTCTCCATTGGGGTTGTTGCGGTTGCTGGAGACTTTTTTAGATGAGGATACCGAGCCGCAGTATAAAATGCTTGGTTAGTCTGACCCACACCTTGGTATAGTTTCGCAAGGCCGCCGCTCAGGTTACAAATCGGGTGTCTTCTGTCCCCTCCCGAGAAGACAGGCTGGGCTGCAAGGCCCTGACGGTTCAGGCATCCCCTCCCCTGAACCTTCGGATGTCGCGATCCGATTGAGGCCATCCCAGCCGCCCTGGGATGGCCTCTTCTTTTTCAGCTTATGAGATTGAGTTCGCACGGAAATAGCCAATAATGCGATTGCTTTTTGTCAACTGGAGTGGCTTGATCACGCCATCCAAACCGACATGGGGTAAAGCATTGCAGTCGCTTGTTCTTGTGAACCCGAAACGGCGTCTGCCGGCACGCCACGAGATCGGAATACTCACGTTCGCCGTTGTCCTCGCCGCGACGGTTTTCTATCTCGATACCTTCACAGACATCCACAGCGCGCTCGCCACGCTCTATGTGATCACCCTGCTGCTCTCGGCCGAAACGCTGACGGAAAAGGGTATGCTGCTTCTGACTGGTCTCTGCGTCAGCCTTTCGATGTTTTCTTATGTCACAGCGCATGGGCTACAGGGGGATCTTGCCGCGGCACTCCGCCTGACTGTCGCTGTTGCTGCAATGGCAATCACCTGCGCTTTGATCATTCGCAACCAGCGCGCCCGCCTCGATCTGCTGCGTTTCAATGCCGCGCTTCGCAGCAGCGAGGAGCGCTACCGCACAATTTTCGAGCAAGGTCGTGTCGCCCTGTGGGAACGCGATTACTCCGAGGTGCGTGCCATGTTGATGGCATTACGGGCACAGGGCGTTGTCGATCTGCGTGCGCATGCACGCGACAATCCGGACCTTGTCGAAAACTGCATTGCCCGTGTGCCCACAATCGCAGCCAACGCGGCCGCACTCGAACTTCTCGGCATCGTCGATGCGCAGGATGTGCGGTCGATGCGCCGATACATTGCACCGGACGACACGACCTTTCTTGAGCTGATGGTCGCGATCTTCGAAAACAAGAGACACTTCGAGGGTCGAGGGACGATCCTTGCGGCCGACGGCACCAACAAAATGGTGTTGCTGACGGTGGGCTTTCCGGAAGATGCCGCCAATTTCAATCGCGTCATTGTTGGAATGTTTGATGTTACCGAACGTGAAATGACCCAGAAGGCACTGTTCGAAGCTCAGGCCGAACTTGCACTGGCGTCGCGCGCAGCAACTGTCGGCGCCCTTTCGGCCTCGCTCGCCCATGAACTCAACCAACCGCTCGGCGCGCTCGTCGTCAATGCCCAGACCCTGCAGCGCTGGCTCGATCGCGACCCGCCCGATCTGGCGGCGGTTTCCCGCTCGGCAGAACGCATTGTCCGCGACAGCCAGCGCGCCAGTGACATTATCCAAAGCACAAGGTCGATGCTCGGCAACCATGCACCCGTTGTCGAGCCGGTATCGCTGACACAGCTTGTCGCAGAAACACGCGCCCTGATGGAAAGCGAACTGCTCAGACATGCGGTGCGGTTTGACATCATCGCGGCCGGTGAACTGCCCGCTGTCAACGCCGTCAGGATAGAGCTGCAGCAGGTGTTGATCAATCTGATCACCAATGCCCTCCAGGCCATGGCTGACACACCGGAAACCAAGCGGCGGATAGAGGTGACAATTGAAGCAGCCGACGCCCAGAAAGTGGCGATCAGGGTTCGCGATAGTGGTCCCGGCCTGAGCTCAAACGTCCTTCGAAACCTATTCAAGCCGTTTTGCACCACCAAGGAAACCGGCCTCGGCATGGGCCTTGCCATCTGTCGCAGTATGCTGGAAGCCCGTGGCAGCACGCTGTGCGCCGGGAACCACAGCGATGGCGGCGCCGAGTTCGAAATGACCATACCGATCGAGGCAAGCCATGAATGATGCCAGAAAGTCTGCAAAAAAGCCGGGTGGCGATATACCCATTGTTTATGTCGTCGACGATGACGCTTCGATCCGCGAAGCGCTGGTCGATCTGTTCCTGTCGACCAGAACGGAAGCAAAATCCTTCGAAAGCCCTCAGGATCTGCTCGACAATGCCGATCTTGACCGACCGGGCTGCATTCTGCTTGATGTGCGCCTGCCGGGCGCGAATGGCCTGGACTTCCAGCTTCATCTGGAAAAACTCGGCAACCGCATGCCGATCATCTTCATGACCGGTCATGGAGACATTCCGATGACCGTGCGGGCCATGAAAGCCGGTGCCATCGACTTCCTGGCCAAACCGTTTCGGGACCAGGACATCCTCGACGCGGTAGCGGTGGCGTTCCAGAAAGACCGCGAAGTCCGCCAGCAATCCGCTGCCAACGGCGCCGTCTCCGAACTGGCCAAGACACTAACACGCCGCGAACACGAGGTGATGGCAGCCGTGGTCCAAGGTCTGATGAACAAGCAGATCGCCTTCAATCTCGGTATCAGTGAAATCACGGTCAAACTGCATCGCGGCAATGTCATGCGCAAGATGGAGGCGCGCTCCGTCGCCGAACTGGTGCGCAAGGCCGAACTGTTGGGGCTTTGAATACAAAACCTAGACCCTTGTATGGTGCAAGGCTCCGTGTCAGCGGCGTATATCAAGGCCAGTTGACTTCACCAGGCAAGGCTTGAGTACATTGTCCAAAACACCTGTCATAGCCATCGTTGACGACGATCGGTCGATCCGCGAAGCCCTTGACGATCTCGTTTCGTCTTGCGGCTACGAGAGCCGACTGTATTCGTCTGCGGAAGACTTTCTCGCCGATGGCGATCGCGTCGCGATCGACTGCATTCTGGTCGACGTCAAAATGCCGGGCCTGAGCGGCATCGAACTGCAGACCGTATTGAATGCGCAGGCTGACCATAAGCCGCCGATGATCTTCATGACGTCCTATCAAGACGAACGAACGAGGGCGGCAGCCATGGACGGCGGTGCATTCGCGTTTCTTGGCAAGCCGGTCGATTTCAACCAGCTTGTGCAGTGTCTCGAGAAAGCGCTGACGCATTGAACACCTCAACACGTTGAAGGAGAGAAAGTCATGTCTCACCGATGCTCCCACACAGCGACGATCAGATCCGTCAAGCCACACACGCTTGGTTGCGAGGAATGCCTCAAGACCGGGCAAGTCTGGCTCCACTTGAGGCTCTGCCGCGAATGTGGTCATGTCGGCTGCTGTGATCAGTCCCCCGGCCGGCATGCCACCGCACATTACAATACGACCCGGCATCCGATCATCGAAGGCTATGACCCACCGGAAGGCTGGGGCTGGTGTTATGTAGACGAGACGATGGTGGACCTGCCGGATCAGACACCGCAGCGAGGGCCGATACCGCGATATTACTGAATCCGCGTCTTAAAACGCTTGGACAATTGACCTAACGAACCGGAGGCAAGTGATGGCAGATCTCAGTGCACGTCAGCACCAGATGTTTCCGGTGCTCACACCCCATCAGATCGAGACGGCTAAACGCTTTTCAAGCGGTGAGCCGAAGCGCTTCGCGCCCGGTGAATACGTCTACGAGGTGGGTGACCATGCGGCACCCGCCTGGCTGGTGCTCGAAGGATCCATGGACGTTTTTCGCCACGAAGGTCTGTCCCATGAGGCGCCGATCACCACCCATGGTGTCGGCCAGTTGTCAGGCGAAGTCAACCAGCTGTCGGGTCGCCCGACGCTTGCAGGCGCACGCGCCGGATCGTCAGGTTGCACGGCCATCGCTTTCGACGCCGCGCATTTGCGCGCGCTGGTCATTGGCTCCGCAGATGTCGGCGAGACCATCATGCGCGCATTCATCCTACGCCGCGTTGGCCTCATCGATGCCGGTTCAGGTTCCGTTCTGATCGGAACGGTGGGCAATGCTGCACTTTCACGGTTGCAGGGCTTTCTTGCCCGCAGTGCCTTCCCATACATCGTGCTCGATGCGACCGCCGAGGGAGAAGGTCGGGCGCTGATCGAACGGCTGGGCATTCTTGCGTCGGAACTTCCCCTGATGGTCTGTCCCAACGGCGCGGTGTTGAAGAGCCCGACCGATGCTGAAGCCGCAGCGTGCCTGGGGATGACGCCACATCTTACCCCTGGCAAACTTTACGATCTTGCCGTCGTTGGCGCCGGGCCTGCGGGACTGGCCACCGCGGTCTATGCCGCATCCGAGGGCTTAGACGTGATCGTCATCGACGAACGGTCCGTGGGTGGCCAGGCGGGCGCCTCGTCACGCATCGAAAACTATCTCGGGTTCCCGACGGGCATATCCGGCCAGGCCCTGGCCGGCCGCGCCCATACTCAGGCACTCAAATTCGGCGCGGAGATGGTGCTGCCGGTTGAAGTCAACAGCCTGGTCCCGCCAAAGGAAGAGGGCGCGCCCCTCAGGCTTGACCTCGTAGGCGGCAAGACAGTGGAAGCGCGCAGCGTCGTGGTCGCATCCGGCGCGCGCTACCGGCGGCCAGACGTCGCCAACATCGCGACGTTCGAAGGAAAAGGCATCTCCTACTGGGCCTCGCCGATCGAAGCAAAGCTCTGCGCCGGCGAGGACGTGGCTCTGGTCGGTGGCGGCAATTCGGCAGGCCAGGCCATCGTCTTTTTGGCGCCACAGGTCAGGAAACTGAACCTGGTCATCCGGCGAGCGCTGGAGCAGACCATGTCGCAATATCTGATCGACCGCATCAAAGCTCTCCCCAATGTAGAGTTCCATATGAACTGCGAAGTTGAGGCGATCGACGGCGACGCCACAATCGGTCTTTCATCTGCAACTGTGCGCAATCGGCTTTCCGGCAGCGAACTGCAGTTACCCCTGCATCACCTGTTCCTCTTCATCGGAGCCGATCCCAATACCGGCTGGATCAGCGACCGCGTCCAACTCGACGCCAAAGGCTTCATCGTGACAGGGCAATCCTTCGACACGCGTTGCAGCGTTGCCCGCAATCCCCTGCCCCTCGAAACCAGCCTGCCGAACGTATTTGCCATCGGCGATGTCCGTGCCGGATCGACCAAGAGGGTTGCGGCGGCCGTCGGCGAAGGCGCTGCCGTGGTCTCTCAAATTCACCAGGCACTGAGCTTCGCAAGCACGCCTCGATAAATGCGTCGCCCTCCCCAAATGCGAGCGACCCGTCGGCAAGGCAGACGGGTCGTTTTTCATTCTACGCAAGGCATCCGCCTCGTAGTCAGAGCGCCGATGCGCCCAGGTGCAGACCATAGGCGACGATGTCTCGTCCAACGACGATGCGATCCGCTTCATAGCGTTGCAAGGCTGTGGTGAGATCACCCTCCCGCGCGAGACAGTTGCTCAAGGCCATGACATCGCCAGCCGCCTTCGACACACCCATGGCCGTGTGCGGTCGTGCGACGAAGGCAGCGTCGCCGATCAGCGCGATCGACCGGCCGATCATGCGCGGTGCTTCATAGTCAAAAATACCCTGGATCGATGGGCTCGGCTCCGTCGCGACCGCCAGCGCAAACGGTAGCGGCAGAATCTGCCGGGCATCGTCGCGCAAGGCCTCCAGACGATCGCCGGACAAACCACCACGCGGCAGAGAAAATGCGTGTCTGCGGTTGTCCATATCCGTGAATGTCCCGGCAAGTTCACTCTGCAGCACCTTGCGGTACCAGACCCAGTTGTAACGACGGCTGCCGTTTTGCCTTTCCCCCTTCGAGCCCGGCACCAGGTAGCCGAGCACATGCACGCCGGGCTGGACATAGAAGGCGAAGCGATCCAGCAGCAGCCCCGCATCCAAGGGAAGGCTCGTCTCCGGGATCAATCCGCGCCAGGCGACATAGCCGCTATAGCGGTTCTGATGATCTTCAGGATTAACCGCCCGGCGCACGACAGAGCCGAGACCGTCCGCACCGATGACGAGATCCGCAGTCTCCCGCGTGCCATCGGTGAAGATCAACTCGGCGCTGCCCGTTCCATCTGCGACGTCCACGACCTGCCGGCCAAGGGCATAGCTGCCAGGGGCGATACGCCAGGCGAGGGTATCAAACAGGATGTCCCAGGAGATCTGAGTTTGCGGCATGTGGACAGTCTGGGCGATGCTACCGTCATGGTTGAGATAGATGCGCTCCATGGCGACCACGCCGACATGGGCAACATACTCGCATCCTATCAGTCGAAGAATGCGCAGCAGGTCGCTCTGGCCGACCAGGCCTGCGCCCCGGCCGGCAAGACCACTCACCGAGCGCTCGTAGACGCGGACATCATGGCCGGCATTTTGTAGCAAGATGCCGGCAAAGAGACCGGCGAGCGACCCGCCGACGATCCTGATACGCAGCTTTTCCATCTGTCGCTCCTCACTGCCTAGCCACAGCGGGCTTGTGCCGCCGATGATGCGCGAACTTGACTGCGAAGGCTGCGATGCCGAGGGCCGCACCCAGCGCACTGACCATCAGCCAGCCGCCCTCGCCCCATGCCAATGTCGCCATCGCCGAGCCTGCCGCACCGCCGAGAAACATACCCGTCATGAAAATCGTATTGAGGCGGCTGCGCGCATCGGCGTCGAGCGCATAGATGATGTGCTGGTTGGAGATCAGGGCACTCTGGATGCCGAAATCCAGCACGATGACGCCGACGACCAGAGTGACGATGGATGCCCATGCGCAGAAAATCAGCCAGGCGACGATGGTCAGTGCGGCCCCGAACCAGACGACGAAATGCGGCCCTCTTCTATCCGCGACCCGGCCGGCGAGCGGTGCTGCGAATATGCCGACCGCACCGACAATCCCGAACAGGCCGGCGACATCCGCCCCCAGCTGGAAGTTCGGTCCTGCGAGATAGAGCGCCAGGATTGTCCAGAAGGCCGTGAAGGAAGCGAACAGGAATGCCTGAATGACGGTCGCCGCCCGGAGTGCCGGATGCAGTTTCCAGAGCTGACCGAGAGAACGCAGGGCCTGATGATAGCGCAGCGTTGATGTCGGCCGGTGATGCGGCAGGACCGCGAACATCAGACCCGCCGCCAGAAGGGCAAGCGGCACGCCGATCCAGAACATCTCCCGCCAGCCGGCATGTTCGCCGACGAAACCCGAGAGGGTGCGGCTGAACAGGATACCCGACAGCACGCCTGCCATGACAGTGCCGATCGTAGCGCCGCGTTTTTCCGCCGGTGCCAGCGACGCGGCCAAGGGAACGATCTGCTGAGCAACAGTCGAACAGGCCCCGACAATGACAGAGGCTGCAAGTAGCATCCAGGCAGTCGGTGCCAGTGCAGCCAAACCCAAGGCTGCAGCCAGAACCACGAACTGGCCGATGATCATACGCCGGCGATTGACAAGGTCACCCAGCGGCAAGAGCAGGAAGAGCCCCAGCGTATAGCCCAGTTGTGTCGCCGTTGGCACCATGCCGGTGATCGGCTGATGCTGGAACTCGGCCTCGATAATGCCGAGCATAGGCTGGTTGTAGTAAATGTTGGCGACGGCAATGCCGCCGGCAATGGCCATGGCCAGCAATGCACCCTGTCCGATATCGCTACCACTCTTGTCGTGCGCCCCAACCGTCTGCCTCGGTCCTGTCATGTCCATTACCTTGCTCCGTTGCCTGATGTGATCGTGGCACAATCTAGGCTCGGAGACGTTTGCCTGACATTCAATGGACGTCTAGCCGAACCTATACATCGGTCTAGGTTCGCCCTTGTGCAGCAGGTGCTAGGTTTTCCCGACATTTGAGATGGAGACAGTGATGAGCAAGAAGCGGCCGGATGGTATCGAGACATATACGGCACCCGCCGGCGGCTGGGGGGCGCTCAAGGCCGTCGCACAGACGCTGGCGCGCCAGCAGATTATCGCCGAGGGTGCGCGGACACTGTTGAAGGCCAACCAGCCTTCCGGGTTCGATTGCCCCGGCTGCGCCTGGCCGGACCCGAAACATACGAGCTCATTTGAGTTCTGCGAGAACGGCGCCAAGGCGATCACCTGGGAATCGACATCCAAGCGCGCCGGCTCGGATTTCTTCGCCGAGCATACCGTGGCGGAGCTTTGGCAATGGAGCGACCACAAGCTCGAAGACCAGGGGCGGCTCACCCATCCGCTGATCTACGATCATGCCAGCGACCGCTATCTTCCGATTGAATGGGATGCGGCATTCGCGCGGATCGCCTCGGGGCTCAATAGCCTGCCGAGCCCGCACATGGCCGAATTCTATACGTCTGGTCGCGCTTCCAACGAGGCGGCGTTCCTCTTCCAGCTGTTCGTCCGCGCCTACGGTACCAACAATTTCCCCGATTGTTCCAACATGTGCCACGAGGCTACCAGCGTCGGCCTGCCGATGTCGATCGGCGTCGGCAAGGGCACCGTGACCCTGGAGGATTTCGACCACACCGATGCGATCTTTTCGTTCGGCCACAACCCCGGCACCAACCATCCGCGCATGATGACGACACTGCACGAGGCTTCCCGCCGCGGCGTGCCAATCGTGGTGTTCAACCCGCTGAAGGAGCGCGCCCTGGAACGCTTCGCCGCCCCGCAGGACCCGATCGAGATGACGACCCTGTCCTCGACCCCGATCGCGTCTGCCTATCATCAGGTTCGCACCGGTGGCGATCTCGCTGCGCTCAAGGGCATGATGAAGCGCATCTTCGAACGGGATGCGGCCGATATCGCCGCCGGCGGACCGGGCGTGCTCGACCGCGATTTCATCGCCACCCACACGATTGGCCTCGAAGCGCTGAAAGCCGATGTCGCGCGCACCGAATGGCCTGAAATCTTCGAGAAATCCGGCTTGACGCTTGAGGCTCTCGACAGCGCCGTCGATGTCTATCTCAAGGCAAAGAACGTTATCCTTTGTTATGGCATGGGCATTACCCAGCACGCCAATGGCACGGCCAATGTCCAGCAGCTCGCCAATTTCCTGATGCTGCGCGGTAATATCGGGCGCCAGGGCGCTGGAATATGTCCCCTGCGTGGCCATTCCAACGTCCAGGGCGACCGCACGGTCGGCATCACAGAAATCCCGAATGATGCTTTGCTCGACGGCATGGAAAAGGCTTTCGGTTTCCGGCCGCCTGCGGAGAAGGGCCACAATGCCGTCGAGGCGATCGAAGCCATTATCGAGGGCAGGTCGAAAGCGCTGGTATGCCTCGGCGGCAACCTCGCCGTTGCCATGTCCGATCCCGAGGCAACCTTCCAAGGCATGCGACAGCTAGACCTCGCCGTCCATATGGCGACCAAGCTCAACCGCTCGCATCTGCTGATCGCCAAGACCTCGATTATCCTGCCCGTCTTGGGCCGCACAGATCAGGACCTGCAGACGACAGGTCCACAGTCGGTGACCGTCGAGGATTCAATGTCGATGGTGCATTCCTCGCGTGGATTCCTCAAGCCCCCTGGCGATGAGCTGAAGTCGGAGCCCGCGATCATAGCCGGCATCGCCGCAGCGACGCTCGGCGACAAATACGCAATCGACTGGCAGGCGATGACTGCCGACTACCGACTGATCCGAGACAAGATCGAGATCGTTTTCCCCGACTTCCGGGATTTCAACACGCGCATCAAGACACCTGGCGGCTTTCGCCTCAGTGTCCCGGCCTGCGAACGCATCTGGAAGACACCGTCCGGCAAGGCCGAATTCCTGGTCGCACCCGGCCTCGATGAGGATCCGCGCCTGCGCGACAATGACGCTCTGGTCTTGACCACATTGCGCAGCCACGACCAGTACAACACCACGATCTACGGATTGGACGACCGCTACCGTGGCGTTTTCGGTCGCCGAGACGTCATCTTCATGAACCGCCTGGACCTTGAAGCGCGGGGCCTGGCCGACGGCGACCTTATCGACATCGAGTCGATTTCGGCAAGCAATGCCCGAACCGTGAGCGGCTTCACGGCCGTCGCCTATGACATTCCGGCCGGCTCGGTGGCCGGCTACTATCCGGAAATGAATAAGGTCATCGCGCTGGCCGACTACGACAGGAAATCCGGGACTCCCGCCTACAAGGGTGTTCCAGTCACGATACGCGGACGCGCGTGAGAGGCCCCGCTCCAAGGTCGGGGTCACAAGTCGTCGTGGCGACCACAACGGCGGGCCATCTCCGCTTCATTCACATTGCTGATAGCTTTCATCCTCGTACATCTTCTCTCGTCTCGCTGCAAAATTCTGGATCCGCTCGAATGTAGTATGGCCAGTCATCTAGCTGACGACTGACAGATCTGGCGAACTCTCTCGTGGAAATTGAATGGAATTGGATGGATAGATGGTGGATGAGAGCGTCTCAGGAATTGGATGAGAATGGATGAAAAAATGGAATTTCTAGATACCGGCGACCGTTTGTTGGTTTTCGTATGAATTTGATCCATTTTTCCATGTCGCCGTGATCCGCTCAGGCGGAATAAAGTTGATTGCGATCAATTCACTACACCGGATCTGGTGGGCTCACGCGAAATGAAAATGCGGGTCAATGCCTGCTGAAACTCAATAGACTGCTTTTCGCAGATGCAGCAGATGTCCGAACGGCCGCGCTGAGGCGCAATGCTGTCACTACGAGTGGGCGCCATGAATTTGAGCAAAAATGCCTTGCCCGCGCTTTCGCCTTGAACTGAACGAACCGTCGACCACGGGCCGTGGACTCGCTAAGCGTTTGGAAACCGCTCACTCACACGCGGAGATGTCGGTCATGATCACCAAGCCTCGCAGCAAGGACCTCCGCTCTCGCTGACGCCGCCCTCACTTGGTTTCGCTGGCTAACCCGCAATGATCCGCATCGAAGGGATAGTTAACCGATGTAGTCGATTTCACCAATGCCCGCGAACACGATCTTGAGCGCATGCGTCCCGTCCGAAACATATTCATCTGGGTTCACCTGCAGGGTATAGCCCTGCGTTGTCGGATTCAGATATGGGAGGACCTGCGGATCATCGATGAAAATGTCGATATCGAAGCTTTCACGATGGCTGATCTGGAGCATAAGGGCGGTCCCGCCGCCGAAAGTCCAGCTATCGAGGAGTGTAAAAGAAGAGTTCGCCTGATTGATAATCGACACAGACTGGTCGAAGAGACTTTCCCATTGGCTCATCAGGACAGCCCTCAGGCGGCTAGAGCGAGCGGGTATCCGGCTAGCTGCGAGAATTTCTTAGCAATCTCGGATGCGGCCTCGTGGTCAATTTCCATCTCATCCAGAAACTGGTGCTGGAGCTCGGCTTTCACTTCGGAATAGAATGAGAATGCGGAAGCATCGAAATTCTCAACGCTCGCGAAATCGGAAATCTTCGAAGCGAGTTGCTCAGCCGAAAGGTTCGTCCCGTAGGGGGCGTTCACCGTCGATAGTACCTTAAACGCAACGCTAGACATCGTCATCACCACCAGTTTTCAATAAGCTATGTAATACATATCCGTCAAAAACGCAAGAAACACCGCAGATGCAGGCATTCAACGGCAATTGCACAAATGGGAAATGATGTCGCAACGAGCAAGCGCTAGTCGCGAGGTAATCAGCGACGCTGAAACGCTGCCGGCCGATTATAACATCCATGATCGCAATAAAATCCCGTAAGCCTCAGAATATTCGACAGCCGACAAGCAATCCGGCATGAAGGCTGCGCCCTGATGAAATCGAATGCGCCACTGCTCAACATATCCTGGCGTGCGGCGCGAGCTACCGTCCTGACGATCGTCCTCCCTGGCAGCGCCAGCCGCAGCCCTAATTTTTTAGCTCCGAGTTTGACGGCTTGAAAAGATTTGAACCTGTGGTCCTGCTATCATTTCCAACGCACCTTGCCATTTGCGTCAGACGTCGGGTTCTCATATTGCTGGCAGAAGGCAGCGGGTCTGGCTATATTACTGGAAACATATGGAGGGTCCAGTGGCCAGCTCACAGACACGTGCAATTCAGAACTATAGAAGCCGCCTGGGCGACCGTGGTCTCGCTCGTTTCGAGGTATTTGGACGTGATAGTGATCGCAGCTTAGTTAGATCACTCGCGCGCCGTTTGGCAGAAGATGGCCCTGAGGCAGCTAACCTGCGCGCTGTTGTAAGCGAAGCGCTCGCCGGAGAGCCGACAAAGAAGGGTGGGATTTTGGCGGCGCTCCGCCGTTCGCCACTCGTTGGAGCAGATCTCAATTTAACTCGCTCACGCGACGAAGGTCGTGAGATCGATCTGTAGTGCGCTACTTGCTCGACACGAACATTCTCGGCAACATCACGAAACCAGAACCGTCAGTGTCACTTTTGACATGGATGGCCGAGCAATCTGACACTGATTTATTCATCGCATCGCTTACCGTCGCCGAGATACATGGGGGGATATTGGAGAAACCGTTCGGCAAGAAGCGAGCCACTCTCGAAAAGTGGTTTGCGGGCACTGAAGGGCCACAATCACTCTGCAGGTCGTGTCCTTTCGTTCGACGAAAAGGCCGCTCTTATCTGGGGAGAACTGATGGCGCAGGGAAAGGCGGCGGGTCGCCCGCGAAGTGCGTTGGACACGATCGTGGCTGCCGTCGCTCAATCCAATGGCTGTATTGTTGTCACCGATAATGAGCGAGATTTTCACGGGATCGAAATCATAAATCCTATTCGAGCGAACGCGATGTAAACGACTGCTAGATTTCGCCTTGTGATGGAATTCGAACCGCGGACCGTCTCGGCCGGCGAGCCGACGCTTAAGGGAATCAAGTAGTTGCCCGAGTCCGGCATATCGGCATCTCGTCTTCGGTACGCAAATCGCATACCAAGGATGTGACGAGAGGAAGGCTCCTACGATGACAACGGTGGAGAAGATTACCATCGCACTGACACCTGAGATGGCGGGATTTGTGCGAAGCGCGGTCGATGCTAGCGAATATGCGTCGACTAGCGAAGCCATCCGCGACGCCGTGCGTGAGTGGAAGGAACGACGGGATTTGCTCGGGTTTACAGTCGAGGATCTGCGAGCCCGTGTTCAGGCGGGCATCGACAGCGGTCCGAGTTCGCGTTCGACGATGGCAGAGGTGAAAGCTGCGGCGCGTCATCGCATTGAATCTTCACGACGCGAAAGCTAACTATGCTTTCTATTGTCTGCACTGTTGGTTTTCGTGTGAATTTGATCCATTTTTCCATGTCGCCGTGATCCGCTCAGGCGGAATAAAGTTGATTGCGATCAATTCACTACACCGGATCTGGTGGGCTCACGCGAAATGAAAACGCGGGTCAATGCCTGCTGAAACTCAACGACTAATTTCTCAGAAGCGAGCAAGAGGATACGGTCCCGCAGTCCGTGAAGAACGCGGAGACCGCTCCTACCCACACAAAAAATCTGCAACGTTGTGAAACGATATTTCAGCCAGAATTGGTGACGTTCATGGCGTCGCCGGACGGCACTATCTGGATCGGCTGACCTCGGCAAAAGACTTGCGGCGTGCGATGAACTCCCTGAGGAGTGGCAGGAAAAATGCCTTGCTGAAGCGACCGATCGGCGGTTCAGGTTCGAGATAGAAAGACCGTCCGACAATGTCGCTGTTGAACTCATCGAGGATGATCCAAAGGCGCAAATCGACATCAAGCCCGGCGCGGCGCTTTTCGATTGCTGGTATCTCCGCCGCGAACCGGCTTCGCTCCGGCTGCTTCGTCGTGATGGGAAAGAACAGCACGAGGTCACCACCCGCTTGAGGGATCCGGACGCCGACGGCTACCGGTCGGTCTTTGCGTCCCTCTGTTTCGCCCTTTCCGGCTTCACGGCTCCAGAGATAGGGATAACGGATGACCGTCGCTGTCTGGATCTCGTCATATCCGCTCATCGGCTTGTCTCATCGCTGTCGGCGTAAGCGTCGACAGCGCTCTCAAACTCGGCGAGCAAGGTGTCGGGCATGGTCTCAAGCGTACCTGCAGCACGCATGTCGGACTGGCGCATCAGCCGTTCATAATCCTCGATGTTCAGCAGCACCAGTCGCGGTTTGTTGCGCTGAGTGATGGTAACTGGATGGCGCAAGGCCTCGGCTATAATGTCGCCTGACTTCCGCGAGAGGTCACTCGTGGTGTAGGAACCGGTGCTGCTGGTCATTTGAGCATCTCCTCGCAGTAAAATCACAATGAATGGGATAGATAGTTCGGCTGGGGGCAAAATACAGCAAATACAGCATTGTTGTAAATGCTGAATATGGTGGCCGCATCTGGCGGCGACAGTTTTTCAGATATCGGTGACCTCGCTCGGCAAGAACGCCATGGCGCGTCCAACTCCTTTCGACACCGCAAGCCGCCAACCTGGCCGTCGTTATATGCCGCCCTCAGAAGGGCGGCTCGGCGTCGACGCTACCGTCCTGTTCTGCCGTGATGATTGCCAACTCGGCCCGACTAAGTTCCAGTTCGGTCTGGATCGCGCGGCGCTCCGCAGCGTCGCATGCGTTGTTAAGCTCAGCCCGCGGTTCCTCAATCTGGATCTCGAATTCGTAGGTCATCTTCGTCTCCTTGACGTTTGTGAAAGATGACAAAGGGTTCCGAGAAGGGGATGGCGGGGTCAGGGGTCGCGCCAGCGACCGGCAGAGCCGAGGAGTGGGGGGAGCCGATTTGCGCAAGCCTGCCCTTCGGGCGGGTGGAGCAAATTGGGGGAACCGCTCATCCTTGAGGCCGCGATGGCCGCTTGGTGTGATCGCTCATTCTGAGCAGCTTCCCCGCTTTCCGTATGCCACCAAAAAAGCCGGACCTAGCTCGATGCCGGGTCCGGCTTTGACTTCTCGGCAGAGAAGAAGGCTCCGCCGGCGGCGGAGCCCTGTGATCCTCCTCAGTCCCGGTTCGGGCGGGACCAGATGAGCTGGAGGCCATCCTCGCCTTCGACCTCGGCGAGCGTTGCGTAGATCGGAGCCGGGAAGCTCGGATCGTCGAGCTTGACCGAGAGGTAGTCGCGGCCCTGCTCGGAGGTCTTCTGCCAGGCGGCACCTAGCTCGACACTACCGGCGTAGACGCGGAACTGCGGGCCCTTGTCGGAGGGGTTCTCAACCCGGGCGATGCGGGCCTTGACGTTGAGGGCGAGCGTGCGGATGGAGCCGGTGAAGCCGTTGTCGGTGGAGGTGAATGTGCCGATGGTTGCCATTGTCGTATTCCTTTTCTC
Source organism: Hyphomicrobiales bacterium (assembly GCA_900470155.1). GTDB lineage: Bacteria > Pseudomonadota > Alphaproteobacteria > Rhizobiales > Rhizobiaceae > Allorhizobium. The sequence goes on along the minus strand of UBZT01000015.1, from coordinate 195,239 downwards.
ATGTTCGGGCCGCGCCCATCGCGACCTCGATAGCTGTCAAAAGACCGGTGACGATCGAACCGCACCCAATAGGGCCGCAATGAAATGGAGGGCGACAAGTCGCAGATTTGTTAGTGGGCGAGGAGGAAGGCGCAGCCTTTCGGGGTAAGAAATCTGAGCCTTGTCGTTGCGGGAAGACGATCGAGGCGCAGCCGGTCTCCGGTCAGACATGCCTCATCGAGCCCGCAGATGGGTTGCCGGAAACTCTGACGTGAAGGGATATGGCAATGGTGTTCCGCCGCACTCGCCCGGGCACGAATGGCATCTTGCGCCATCCCCCGCGTCGACCGTCGTTGCTTGCTTCTGTCAGGGGACACGAGCCCCCCGCATCATCGGCCCACTTGCCAACTTACCCTGTGCGATATCGTTGCACTCGCGAATCGTAGCCTGGAGGATCAATGCGTCAGCAGACCAAGCCGTTCATCATTGAACGCAAACCGTCCCGCAAACCCAACGCTCAAAAACCGTCAATCTGGGGAAGGCTGGATGCTGACATTGCACAAGGTCTGAAGGACAAACGGAACATGGAACAGGCGGCCGCCACTGGTGGTGACGACCGTTTTGCCTGGGACTGCGATCAGTACCTCGTGCCGGTGTTTGGAAATGTCGATGCGTACCAGAACACGGGCATTCGAAGTATGCTCAACCTTGGCCATAGCCGGTCTCCTCTGTGGTGTGGTTCGCAAAACCACTATAGAGACCTGAGACCCGGTTATGGCCGCCTGCTGCGCAATTTTTAGAGGCTGCGCAGGCGGCCAAAAACTTCAACGGCGTGTCATTCCCAACATGCTACGGTATCGAACTCTCGGCACTCTATTTGTCTTTGCTACTTCGAATTAAATCAACTGCTTTGCCTGCAAAGCGTGTACCGCTTATTCGCCAAACGGAAGCTCAATGTCTTCGCGGTTTTTCTTAGCGCCCTCGCTCAAGATCGTTTTGAACCGCTCGGCATCCGGTGCCGGCAGCATCCCTGCCCCGGTTCGAATACCTTCTTGCCACGCAGGCCCGCGCTCCCATGCTTCATTGTAGACGAGTGCCAAGTCAGTTGATCGCCGTGTTTGCTGCAGGGCCTCAAAGAGCACCGCAGCTTGACGAACGTCCTTCTCTCGTTTTGCCGACCCCTGCCCGTCAGTATGCCGACGGCTGGCGACTATGAGCTTGTGGACCGCATACCGAGACGGATCGGGGACGACGACTGGGATGCCGCTTCGGTGGAGCAATATTGTCCTGACGGGCTCTCTAATAAGAAAGTCGAGAAAGCGTAGTGGGTCCGCGCTGGCGCCGCCAGGAGCGGGCATCTTCGCGGGCTGGTTGATGAAGTCGTTCGAACCGCGGTTCGACGTCAGGAATTCGACCCTGTAGCCGTCGGCATTCTGAAATGCCGACGAGGCCGCGGATCCCGATCTATGAGGAACTGGCCTGAAGCTGGCGTCGACGCCCTGCAGCAACTCAACGATCGGAGGCAGACTGTCTTCCACCTCCCGACTGATGGCATAGTCCTGGGCGATGTCGGCATCGCCGGTCAGGATTGCAGCCATGGGAAGGCGTACGCCCAGCAATCCTGAATAACATTGGAAGGCCACCGTACCGATGAGAATACCCCGGAGTCGAAAGAGACCCCCATCGGCAAGAGCTTCGACGATATCGCCCGACATAGCGTCGGGGGCAATCATCCCGCCTTCACGGGTCAGGGTATTTACCAAGCGCCTGCGAGCGCGTAAATCGTCCTTGTCCCGCTTATGATCAGCTACACGTTGCGCGATATCCGGATCGTCAGCAGGACCTACGTAACGACGCTTCGTGCCACCGTGTCCATCTGGGATGTCGAAGTACCAATATTTGCGCCCCTTAATGTTGGCAGGGGTGAACCGACCCTCTGGAGGGAAATCGGCCGTCCAAGCGGCGTCTAGCGAGCGCTGACCTAGCTCGGCGAGCATAGTCTGGTACATGAGGTCGATGGACTTCATAAGCTCGACTCCAAAGTTATACTGTTTTTCAAAAACAGTATAACGATCGAGAGGATAGGCAGCAAGATGGGATTCCGTTATTCCGTCGCAGCTCCCTCGAGGCTGCGCCTTGAACACAGGAAGATCTACCCTGCGAAAACCCGCTATGCGGCGACCATGCGTCGACCGCTGAGACAACGCTGCTCCAGGCACCGGATAGCGCTGAAGAAAACATCGTCGCTGAGGACTGAACCAACTGATCCATTAAGCCGTGTTACATTCTGCAACACGGCAACAATACCGACTGCCAAAAGCACCTTTACTCAGGCGTTGCGATTAGACTGATAGCCCTCCTTTGGCGCAGGGTCAAAGGAAGCGGACATCCCGGATTTGAATGCGAGGCCCAACCAGCGGCAGGGCCACGATCAAGCGTGCAAAACGGATGGCTCTAAATCACGAGGACACGTTGACCTGTGCGAACACTTTGCAGCGCGGCGTCGGCAAGCTCGAGAGCAAGGAGACCATCTTCTCCATTGGGCGAGATCGGCGCATCGCTTTCGACTGCCGCAATGAAGCCGGCAATCTCGTTGGCATAGGCTTCTGTGTATCGGGTCATGAAGAAATCGTGGAGCGGCGGGCGGGTGTAGCCTTCTGCCGTCGCGACCTCGATTGAAATGGGGCGCTGGTTTTCAGCAGAGGCCGAGCCTTTCGAGCCATGGACCTCGATGCGCTGGTCGTAGCCGTAGGTGGCGCGACGGGAATTCGAGATCACGGCCTGGCGGCCCGTTGCCGTTTCGAGGATGACGGTCACGCTGTCAAAGTCGCCGGCGGCCCCGATCTCTGGACCAACGAGCACAGCGGCGTGGGCGGAAACGGAGGAAATCGCTTCACCGTCCAGAAGGAACCGCGCCATGTCGAAGTCGTGGATAGTCATGTCACGAAAGATACCACCCGAGCGGGTGATGTAATCCAGCGGCGGCGGACCGGGATCGCGCGAGGTGATCGTGATCATCTCGACCTTGCCAATGCGGCCATCATCGATCGCCTGCTTGACTGCCATGAAATGCGGGTCGAAGCGGCGGTTGAAGCCGACCATCAGCTTGGCGCCCGTCTGCTTGACGAAATCGATGCAGGCCCTCACCCTGGTAACATCGAGATCGACGGGCTTTTCGCAGAAGATCGCCTTGCCGGCTCCGGCGAAGCGCTCGATCAGGTCGGCATGGGTATCTGTCGGGGTGCAGATGATGACCGCATGGATGTCGCGTGCCGCCTCGATGTCATCGATGGTTCGGACCTCGGCACCATATTGAGCGGCGATTGATCGGGCGGCGGCTGGGAAGGCATCGGCCACGGCTAGCAGCCGGGCGTCCGGATTGGCGCTCACGGCCTTGGCATGAACGCGGCCGATGCGGCCCGCGCCGAGAAGGGCGAAATTCACTGTCATAGTCTTGTCTCCTATCGGCTCGATCAGCCGTTGATCATGGTCTTGAAGCGGGCTAGCTCATCTGCGGACACGCCGACATTGTGCCCGTCCGCCGGATAGGCACCGCTCTCGACATCCTTTCGGAACTCCTGGAACGCGGTGATCCGCTCCAACTGAAGCCGGTCGTACTCGGCTGCAAATTTACGGTAAGTCTTGGCATGGCGAGGCACATGCCCCCGTGTCTGGCCAAGCACATCATCGGCAAAGAGATACTGCGCATCACAGCCAGCGCCCGCCCCCATCGAGATCATGAAGAGCGCGGTTTTTGCACTGATGAGGGACGCGACCTCGGCCGGCACAACCTCGATCTCGGCAGCAAAGGCGCCGGCCTCTTCAAGCGCCTGCACCGCCATCCATATTGCGAGCGCGCTCTCGGCCGTCTTGCCCACAGCCTTGAAGCCGCCGGTCCAGGTGGCCTTCGAGGGTATAAGGCCGACATGGCTGCAGACAGGAATGCCTTCGTCACGCAGCCTGCGAATGATGCCGAGACTTGCAGCACAATAGACGGCGTCGCCACCTGCCCGCATCGCTTGGAAAGCTGCGAGGAGATATTCTTCCGCCGTAACGTAATCGCCGTATTCTAGGCCTGGAACGGCGAAAACTGTAGGCGCTGCCTCACGGAAGGCGGAGCCCAGCAAGGTTGGGGGGACGGAGACCATCTCGATGCCAGCCTTCTCGGCGGCTTCTGCCTCCTCAAGCGTGACGACACGCAGCATGCTCAGTTGCCGCTTGCCCTTGAGCGCCAATAGGTCGGCGACGGTGGGACGATTGGATTTCATCGGATATTCCTCTGGCGACCTGCACCTACAAAAGGGATTTTAGCTTGATGGAAGGGTCAGCAAGCGCTGACGGAGCTGGATGCGCCCGCCTGGCAATCAGCATTTCGGCGAGGCGAATGTCGCGCGAGACTGCGCCGCCAGGACCGAGACCGCTCGCTGCCAATAGGCGACCGTCTGGATCAAGATGGAAGAGGATCTCGGCCTCGGTGGATATCGGGCGTGCAACCAGAGACGTCGCGCCATCCGACAGCCCGGCCACCTGTAGCGTCAGGTCGTATTGATCGGACCAGAACCACGGAACGGCATCGAAGGATTCTGCCTTGCCCAGCATGTTGGCGGCAGCGACAGTACCCTGCTCCTGGGCATTCCGCCAGGATTCGAGCCGGACCCGGCGACCTCCATAGACCGCGACCGGATAGGAACAGCAGTCGCCAGCGGCGAAAATGTCGGGATTGCTTGTCCGAAGATGGTCATCGACTGCAATGCCGTTTTCGAGTAGCAGCCCCGCCTCTGCCGCAAGCGCGTTATTGGGCTCGGCGCCGATTCCCACGACCAGAGCATCCGCGTCGAATTGGCGACCATCGGCGAGCGCAATGCTGACCGAAGTGTCATTTTCCGCGATTGCCTCGATTCCCACACCGCAGATGATGTTGACGCCTTCATGCAGATGCCGGGCCTGAAGCGCGAGTGACAATCGCTCGGGAACACCACGCATCAAGACACGCGGTTGCACCTCGATCAGCGTGACCGCAGCCCCGAGTTTGCGCCCCATTGCGGCAAGCTCCAGTCCGATGAAGCCGCCGCCGAGAATGGCCAGGTGGTGGCCTTTCTGCATAGCTTGGCGGATAGCCGCTGCCTGCTCGACGGTTCTGAGAACGTGCACCCGCTTCCCATAGTTCAAGCCCTGAAGCCGACGCGGCGAGGCGCCGGTTGCCAGAAGCAGACGCTCGTAAGGAAGCGAATCGCCGTCATCAAGCGCAAGCGTATTGACCGCCGCCTCGATGGCCGTGACCGCGCGCCCCCGCAACAAAGTGATCCCTGTCTCGGCAAATCGGGCTTCGGCAACGATCGGCCGCACGGGTTCGTCCTCTGTCTTTGACAATGGCGGTCGCTCATAGGGAAGATGGAGCTCGTCACCAATCAAGGTGACGCTTCCGTGGTATCCATGCTCGCGCAAAGCAAAGGCAGCCCGCACGCCCGCCTCGCCTGCTCCGACGATCACCATGCCAGACGTGCCCATCTCATCCGACCTGAATGAAGACGCGGCCGCCTTCGACCTTGACCGGAAAGGTCTTCAAGTTGATGCAGACGGGAGCCCCCTTTGCCTCGCCAGTCTTGTAGTTGAAGCGGCCATTGTGTTTCGGACATTCGATGATGTCGTCCATGACAAGCCCGTCCGCCAGATGCACGTTTTCGTGGGTGCAGTGACCAGCCGTCGCATGATAGCTATCCTCCGGGCTTCGATAGATGGCGAAGCTCTTGCCGTCGTGATCGAAGCGGATGACATCCTCTTCGTCGATCTCATGCCTGTCGCAGACGTCGATCCAGGTATTCATCGGGTTCTCCTCCCCAAATTTATGTATGTCTCGGAAGCCAGCGTTATTCTGCCGCCGGCGCCAGGGCTTCGCTGTGGAAGTCTTCGCGGTAAGGCTTGGCCGTCATGGGCAGTTCGCGCTTGAGGAAGTAGTCCTCGTTGCGGAGCTGACGCAGAAAGGCCGGGATCATCTCGCGGTAGCCATCGAGGATCGACGGGTTCGGTGCCGGCAGATCATCCTTGATCATCGCGTGCAGTTTCGGCAGCGCGTGATAGGGCACCATTGGGAACATGTGGTGCTCGACGTGATAGTTCATGTTCCAATAAATGAACCGGCTGATCGGGTTCATGTAGACGGTGCGGCTGTTCAGCCGATGGTCGATCACGTTGTCGGCCAATCCGCCATGCTGCAGGAGCCCGGTCATGACATGGTGCCAGGCGCCATAGAGACGCGGCAGGCCGACCAGCATCAGCGGCAGGATTGAACCGAGGTAAACCGCGAGCGCCACTGTCGCCACGTAAACCGCAAGCCAAATGCGGGCTGCAAAAATCGCCTTGGGTTGCTCAGTCTCCGGGACAAAGGTCTTCTCTTCCGCGCTGATGATGCCAAAGGCATTGCGGACCATGTCGATCATCGCGTGCCAGGCGTCCAGCAGACCGAAAAAGTTGAGAACCAGACGCAGAAGATCCGGCGGGCGCATCACGGCGATTTCCGGATCGCGACCGACGATCACGGTATCCGTATGATGGCGGGTGTGGCTCCAGCGCCACGTGACCGGATTGCGCATGATCATGAAGCAGGCGATCTGGTAGACCACCGTGTTCATCCACATGGTCTTGAAGGCAGTACCGTGGCTGCATTCATGCCAACGGCTATCGGACGCGGACCCGTAGAGCACGCCGTAGCCAAGGAAAAAGGGGATCGCCCAGAGGCTGCCCCAGAAGTGGATGCCGAAGCCTGCGAACACGATCATCGATCCCAGCCAGATCGCAGTATCGCGAATGGCCGGTCCGTCTTCCCGTTTCATCAGCTCTTTCATCTGCTTGCGCGGGACTTCCGTGTGATACCACTCAGCCGCTGAAAGGCCGTTGGCCACCGCCGCCTGGGCGTCGCGTCCCAGCAGACTGTAGTCTCTCTTGCTCGCTAGCTGCGCCACGATATCCTCCTTGCCTGCCCGGCATCGCCCGGACCAATTCGCTTGACGAATGCAAGAAGGAATATCGCGGATTTCATTCTGCTCAATGGGGCCTTGATATATTCTATCATTTCACATCATATAGAAGGCAAGAAATGATGTAATGACATCAAGAAGGAGGGCTCATGGCATCGCGTCCGACTATTGCCGATTTGGCCAAAGCAGCCAATGTCAGCGTCGCCACCGTCGACCGGGTGCTGAATGGACGCCATAAGGTGCGCGAAGACACGGCAAGGCGCGTCTACGATGCAGCAAACGAGATCGGCTTCCACGCCGTTGGGCTGCTGAGACAGCGGGTCTTTGAAGGCTTGCCGCAATACAAGCTAGGCTTCGTGCTGCAGAAGCCCGATCATCACTTCTATCAGGCCTTTGCGCGCGAGATCGAAAACGCGGTGCAAAACCATCCCGGAATTCGGGGCAATGCGCATATCGACTTCTGCACATCGCAGACGCCATCAGAACTGGCTGACAAATTGCGAGAGATCGGCGGGCGAAACCAGGCGGTGGCCATGACCGCTCCCGATTACCCTGCCCTTTCTGTTGCGGTCGAAGAGATGAAGGCGAAGGGCGTGCCCGTCTTCTCGCTGCTGTCGGATTTTGCTTCCGGCATCCGGGAAGGCTATGTCGGCCTCAACAATCGCAAAGCCGGGCGCACAGCGGCCTGGATGATCGCAAAAACGGCGAAGAAGCCAGGAAAGGTCGCTGTTTTCGTCGGCAGCCATCGATTCCACGGCCATGAATTGCGCGAAATCGGCTTCCGTTCCTACTTCCGCGAACATGCGCCGGACTTCGAGGTACTCGACACATTGGTGAACCTCGAGACGGTTCAGATCACCCATGAAGCCACCCTCGACCTCTTGATGCGCCATCCCGATCTCGTCGGCTTTTATGTGGCTGGCGGCGGGATGGAAGGCGCGATCTCAGCGCTCCGCGAGGAGAAACTCGGCGGCAAGCACATTATCGTTGTCAACGAGCTCACGCCAATTTCAAGGTCCGCTCTGGCAGACGAGATCGTGACCATGGCGATTGCCACGCCGCTCGCCAACCTGTGCCGTGAACTGGTGCAATTGATGGTGACGGCGGTAGATGATGGCCCAGCGACAGCGCCGGGCCAGACATTTCTGCCTCTGGAACTCTACGTCCCTGAGAACATCTGACGCGTAAGATGTAATTCCATCATTGAAATTCACAAATTCTATCAGAAATGAAATAGAATCGCATCATTTCCTCTTTGACGAACGTCATGAAACCTGATGATTTCGAAGTCAGCGAGCCGGAGGAGGACAAGCCGGCTCGCGAGCACATTGGGAGAATTTCATGACTGCGCCCACTTTTGCGCTCAACCACATGGTTGCGCCACAGATGCCGCTTGGCGCTTTTTTCAAGCTTGGCAAGACACTCGGCATCACCCAGTTCGAGATCCGCAACGATCTGTCCGGCAACGCCATTCTGGATGGCACTTCACCAAATCAGGTTCGCGAACTGGCGGTTGCAGAGGGCGTCGAGATTATCTCCATCAATGCGCTGCAACGCTTCAACGAATGGACTCCAGCGCGCGAAGAAGAAGCCCGCGGCCTGGCAGCTTATGCTAGCGCCTGCGGGGCAAAAGCACTCGTGCTGGTGCCCGTGAATGATGGATCCGGCAAGCTTGAAGGCGAGCGGCAGGGCAATCTTCGTGTTGCGCTCAAGGGACTGAAACCGATCCTCGAGCAGGCCGGCATCATCGGTCTCATCGAGCCGCTGGGCTTCCAGATTTGTTCATTGCGCTCCAAGAAGGAAGCCGTCGATGCCGTGCAGGCGATCAACGGTGTGGACCGCTTCAAGCTGGTGCATGACACCTTCCATCACGTTCTCGCTGGCGAGCCAGACGTATTTCCGGCGATGACTGGCCTCGTCCACATCTCAGGGGTCGATGACGGCCAAGTCAGCGTCGATGACATGCGTGATCCGCACCGGGTCATGGTGACGGCTGGGGATCGCCTCGCCAATGTGGCGCAAATTCGGGCGCTTCTTGCGCAGTCTTACGCAGGCCCCTTCTCTTTCGAGCCTTTCTCGCCCGCTGTTCATGCCACGACCGATGTGGTCGGCCTTGTCAAAGGCAGCATGGATTTCATCCGCGAGAAGCTCTGACCAGATCCCCACACGCCCAGGAGGAGTTGGGTGTGTGGGCGAATTGCCTCCTGGGGAGGAGGCGTGCCGGCTTTCAGGGGTGTTGCCGGGCACCGCACAACATGTGGAGGATTACAATGAAGAAAATCGTGGCAGGAGCCCTTCTGGGCATGCTGATGGCATCCAGTGCGATGGCCGGGAACATCGGCGTCTCGATGGCGAACTCCGATACCTTTCTAACGGTGCTGCGCAAGGGCATCGAGAAGGCGGCCGGCGATGCCAGTCAGCCCGTCCAGATCGAAATCGCTGACGACGACGTGCAGAAGCAGCTTTCGCAGATCCAGAACTTCATCGCGTCGAAGGTCGATGCGATCATCGTCAACGCCGTCGATACGTCGGCAACCGCGCCGATGACCAAGCTTGCCATTGATGCGGGAATCCCGATCGTCTACGTGAACCGGCAGCCAGCCGACGTGGACGCGCTTGGTGACAAGGGTGCGTTCGTCGCTTCGGATGAGGTCGAGTCAGGCACTCTGCAGACTAAGGAAATCTGCCGGATCCTTGGCGGAAAAGGTGACATCCTCGTGATGGTCGGCGATCTCGCCAATCAGGCTGCCGTCCAGCGCACGAAGGACATCCACGACGTGATTGCGACGCCTGAATGCTCTGGCATGAAGATCCTCGACGAGCAGACGGCCGCCTGGGATCCGGTCAAGGCACAGGATCTGATGACCAACTGGATGGCGGCGGGGCACAAGCCGGCTGCCGTCATCGCCAACAATGACAATATGGCGATCGGCGCGATCAATGCCATGAAGTCGGCCGGCTTGGACATGAAGGATGTCGTCGTCGGCGGCATCGACGCGACCCAGGAAGCGCTTGCCTACATGAAGGCCGGCGACCTCGACGTCACAGTCTTCCAGGACGCCTTCGGCCAGGGTGCAGGTGCGGTCGACGCAGCGGTCAAGCTCGCCAAGGGCGAGAAGGTCGACTCCAAGGTCTGGATCCCGTTCCAACTCGTCACGCCTGAAAACATGGATCAGTTCGTCACCAAGAACTGATGCGACGATAACGGGCCTGCCGCCATACCGGCGGCGGGCCTGTCATTCGGGGAGGAATTGACATGGCACGATCACAGGCAGTGAGCCCGCAGACCATGCAGGCGGTCAGGCAGAGCGGAGCCGTACCGCAGAGCGAATATCTGCTCGAGGTCTCGGACGTGCGGAAGGAATTTCCAGGCGTCGTCGCTCTTGACGATGTCCAGTTGAAGCTCCGCCGCGGAACGGTCCATGCCCTCATGGGCGAAAACGGCGCAGGCAAGTCGACCCTGATGAAAATTCTCGCCGGCATCTACACGCCGGACAGTGGCAGCTTCAAGCTCCGTGGCATCGACATTCGCCTCAAGAACCCGCTGGACGCCCTTCAAAACGGAATCGCCATGATCCATCAGGAGCTGAACCTGATGGCACCAATGACCGTTTCGGAAAACATCTGGATCGGACGTGAGCCGCTGTCCCGCTTCGGATTGATCGACCATGCCGAGATGAACCGGCGCACCGAGGCCCTGTTTGAGCGTCTGGGCATCGACATCGAACCAGAGATCAAGGTCGGCAAGCTCAGCGTCGCCAATCGCCAGATGGTTGAAATCGCCAAGGCGGTCTCCTTCAATTCCGACGTCCTGATCATGGACGAGCCCACCTCTGCGCTCACGGAGAAGGAGGTTAACCACCTCTTCCGGATCATTCGTTCGCTGCGCGAGGACGGAAAGGGCGTCATCTACATCACGCATAAGATGAACGAACTCTTCGAGATTGCCGACGAGTTCTCAGTGTTTCGCGATGGCAAGTATATAGCGACCTGCAATTCCGCTGATGTGACGCGCGACGACATCATCCAGATGATGGTTGGACGCGAGATCACCCAGATGTTTCCGAAAGAGCCGGCCCAGATCGGCGATGTTGTTCTGTCTGCCAAAGGTCTGACGCTGAACGGCGTGTTCCGGGACGTGTCTTTCGATCTTCGGGCGGGCGAAATCCTTGGCTTTGCTGGACTTGTCGGTTCAGGCCGCTCGAATGTGGCGGAAACCATCTTCGGCGTCACGCCCGCCGATGCAGGCACAATCGAGCTGTTCGGGAAGCGAGTAGACGTCTCCTCGCCATCCATCGCGATGGGTCACGGCATGGCTTTCCTGACCGAAGACCGCAAGGAAACCGGCTGCTTCCTGTTGCTCGACATCCAGGAAAATGCCCAGATGGCCGTCCTTCAACAGCGCTACGTCAACCTCGGCTTCGTCCAACAAGAGAAGCTCAACAAGGCGGCGTCTGACATGGCCAACAGGCTGCGAGTGCGTACGCCTGATATGAACGAGCCGATCATCAATCTCTCCGGAGGCAACCAACAGAAGGTGTTGATCTGTCGGTGGCTGATGACCAACCCAAAGATCCTGATCCTGGATGAACCGACCCGCGGCATCGATGTGGGTGCCAAGGCCGAGATCCACCGCCTGATTTCACAGCTTGCAGGCCAAGGTGTCGCAATCATCATGATTTCATCGGAAATGCCCGAGGTGCTCGGGATGAGTGATCGCATTGTCGTGCTGCATGAGGGCCGGGTAACCGGGATCCTCGACCGGGCGGAAGCCAACCAAGTCAAGATAATGGAGCTGGCGTCGCGTTGACGACCAGCGGGGAGGAAATCATGTCAGAAGCCACCAACGAACTCGGCGAGACGTCCAAGACGGGCCTCAAGAAGGTCCGACGACTTCCACCTGAAGTGTCGATCCTTGCCGTCCTGATCGGGATCGCCCTGGTTTTCGAAATCATCGGTTGGTATGTCGTTGGCGAGAGCTTCCTCGGCAACAGGCAACGTCTGTCGATCATTGTGCTTCAGGTCGCCGTGACCGGCATCATCGCGGTCGGGGTTACCCAGGTGATCATCACAGGTGGCATAGATCTGTCATCAGGATCGATGGTGGGCTTTATCGCCATGGTCGTGGCGAGCTTCGCACAAACATCGATGAATGCGCGAGCCGTGTTTCTGCAACCCGAATACGCCGCCTTCGGCATGGACTGGTTCGTAGACTCCAGCCCGTTATGGCCGCTTCTCGCCGGCATTCTGCTCGGCGCATTGCTCGGCTATATCAACGGCCTCATCATCGCCAAGACTGGCATTCCGCCCTTCATCGCAACTCTTGGCATGATGGTGTCGGCACGTGGCCTCGCCAAATGGTACACTGAAGGGCAGCCTGTCGCCCTGCTCAATGAGAACTTCACCTGGCTCGGACAGAGTTTCAACCTCTGGGGATTTCCGGTTCCACGTACGGTGATAGTCTTCTTCATCGTGGCCATCATCTGTCACATTGCCCTCTCCTACACGCGCTACGGCAAGTTCACCTATGCCATTGGCGCCAACCCGCAGGCCGCGCGTGTCTCCGGCATCGATATCGGCAAGCACCTCATCAAGGTCTATGCGGTTGCGGGTCTGCTGTCAGGTCTCGCTGGCGTGATGCTGGCGGCACGAGCGCAGTCCGGCCAGCCCAACATGGGCGTGTCTTTTGAGCTCGACGCAATCGCTGCGGCAGTGATCGGCGGCACCTCACTGACGGGTGGCATCGGGCGCATTACGGGGACGGTGATCGGCACCATCATCCTGGGAGTCGTCACTTCCGGGTTCACCTTTCTCAAGGTCGGCGCTTACTATCAGGAGATCGTCAAGGGTGCGATCATAGTCGCGGCCGTTGTGATTGACGTACACCGCCAAAAGAAGAAGTCCCGCGCCTGAACATCCTCCCGGGCGACCTGAGGCGATGCGGGGATGAAAAGATCCGCATCGCCTCTCTTTTCAACTGACCCACTTCCAGACCGACATTCGGAGAATTCGCCTCCCATGAAGACCTATGTGCTCACCGTATCCTGCCAATCGACCCGCGGCATAGTGGCCGCGATCTCCGGCTACCTGGCCGAGCAGGGCTGCAACATCGTCGATAGCTCCCAGTTCGACGACCTCCACACCGGCCAGTTCTTCATGCGGGTCTCCTTCATCTCGGAGGAAGGCAGCGCCCAGACGGCGATCGAAAAGGGTTTTATTGCCGTCGCCGACCGGTTCGGCATGAACTGGAACCTCTACGACTCCTCTAAGCGCGAAAAAGTCCTGCTGATGGTATCACGTTTTGGCCATTGCCTGAACGACTTGCTCTACCGCTGGAAGATCGGGGCACTGCCGATCGAGATCGTAGGCGTCGTCTCCAACCACTTCGACTATCAAAAAGTTGTGGTCAATCACGACATCCCCTTCCACCATATCCCGGTGACCAAGGCCAACAAGCCTGAGGCCGAGGCCCGCATCATGGACCTTGTCGAGCAGACCGGCACCGAACTGATCGTGCTCGCCCGCTACATGCAGATCTTGTCGGATCAGATGTGCCAGAAGATGTCGGGCAAGATCATCAACATCCACCACTCCTTCCTGCCCTCCTTCAAGGGTGCCAACCCCTACAAGCAGGCCTTCGAGCGCGGCGTGAAGCTCATCGGGGCCACCGCCCACTACGTTACGGCAGACCTCGACGAAGGACCGCTCATCGAGCAGGACGTTGCCCGCATCACCCATGCACAGTCGGCGGACGACTATGTCTCGATCGGGCGCGACGTCGAAAGCCAGGTTCTGGCGCGTGCGATCCACGCCCACATTCACCACCGCACCTTCATCAACGGCAACCGTACCGTCGTCTTCCCGGCAAGCCCGGGCTCATATGCCTCCGAGCGCATGGGTTGATCATGTCTATCGTCATCGATGGACAGGCCGCTGCAGCTTCGGTGATCGAAGCGGTAACCTCAGCAGCGACGCAACTTGAGACATCCGGCCATCGGAAACCCGGTTTGGCCGTTGTTATCGTCGGCGATGATCCCGCCAGCCACGCCTATGTCGGCGCGAAAAGCCGCATGGCCAAGCAATGCGGGTTCAATTCTATCCAGCATACGCTCCTTGAAGAAACGTCGCCGGACGACCTGATGACGCTCGTCTCCTCGCTCAATGCCGACCCCGATATCGACGGTATCCTCGTCCAGCTCCCGCTTCCCAAGCACCTCGACAGCGAGGCTGTCATCCAGTCGATCCTGCCAGAAAAGGATGTCGACGGCCTTCACATCGTCAATGCCGGGAAGCTGGCAACCGGTGACCTGAAGACCGGACTTCTCTCCTGCACGCCGGCCGGCGCCATGATCCTTGTGCGCCAGATTCACGGCAAGGACCTTTCCGGCCTGCACGCCCTCGTCATCGGTCGTTCCAACCTTTTCGGCAAACCGATGGCGCAGCTCCTGCTCAACGCCAATGCCACGGTAACCATCGGCCATTCGCGCAGCCGTGATCTGCCGGAACTCGCCCGTCAGGCGGATATTCTTGTCGCGGCCGTCGGCCGTGCCGAAATAGTCAAGGCCGACTGGCTCAAGCCGGGTGCGACCGTGATCGACGTCGGCATCAATCGCGTGGCCGCGCCGGAAAAGGGCGAGGGCAAGTTCAAGCTGGTGGGCGACGTCGCCTTTGCGGAGTGCAAGCCGGTCGCCAGGGCGATCTCGCCGGTTCCGGGCGGTGTCGGACCGATGACGATTGCCATGCTGATGGCCAATACCGTGATCGCCGCCCATCGCAGGGCCGGTGTCGCAGCGCCGAGCTTCTGATAGCGTGCAACTGAAACCTTAGCCTCTAGGAGGACGCGATGGGACTGGGTGTAGGACTGATCGGTTCTGGTTATATGGGCAAATGCCATGCCCTGGCCTGGACCTCTGTTGCAACGGTGTTCCCGGATGTAAAACGGCCACGCCTCGTTGCGCTTGCAGATGCAACCACGGAGCTTGCGCAACGGCAGGCGCAGGCCTTCGGTTTCGGCAGAGGCACGGAAGACTGGCGCGATCTTGTGGCCGATCCCGCGATCGATGTAATCTCTATAGCAGCTCCCAACCAGTTCCACGCGGAAATGGCTGTAGCGGCTCTGGAGGCTGGCAAGCATGTCTGGTGCGAAAAGCCGATGGCCACGTCCCTGGAGGATGCCACGCGCATGAGGGATGCGGCGAAGCACTCGGGCCGAACAGCAATCCTCGGCTACAATTACATCCAGAACCCGATGATCCGGCATGCCCGCACACTGATTACCGAAGGTAGAATTGGGATCGTCAACCATATCCGGCTGGAGATGGACGAGGACTTCATGGCGGACCCCTCCGAGCCTTTCTACTGGAAGAGCGAGAAGAGATCGGGATACGGCGCACTCGATGACTTCGCGGTTCACCCGCTCTCGCTGCTGGCTGTTCTGCACGGGCGCATCACATCCGTGGTCGCCGATATGGCCAGGCCTTATCCGGAAAGGCCGACGATGGATGGCGGCCACCGCCCCGTCGAGAACCACGACATCGCCCAAGCTCTATTTCGGACTGACACGGGCGCCTCGGGTGTGCTGATGGTAAACCGTTCCGCCTGGGGTAGAAAGGGTCGGATTGCGCTGCAGATCTTCGGTTCGAAAGGATCAATTCTATTCGACCAGGAAAGGATGAACGAGTTGCAGATCTATTCGACAGACGACGCGGCGGCCCTTCAGGGTTATCGCACAATTCTGGCGGCTCCGAGCCATACGCCCTATCGCCAATTCATTCCTGCACCGGGTCACGGCTTGGGGTTCAACGAACTCAAGGTGATCGAGTGCCATGAGCTGCTACAGGCGATCTCCGGCAACCAAGACGCTCATGTCATCGACTTTGAACGCGGCCTTGAGCTCGAGCGCGTCGTCCACGCGACCGCACGGTCGGCAGAGAGTTGGAAGTGGGTGGAGCTGTAGCCGGCTTGCCTAATTTTTCGGTCAGTGCCGCCGTCCGCCAGCTTGACAGGAGCAGCGAGTGCCTGGCCGATCGTGCCGCCTGGACACTTACCGGCACGATCGGCAGCCGCCTCCCCCTCACCCGGTGCGAATGCCGCCACTTACAGCTTCTTCCAGTTGACGGTCTGGCTGCCGATACCAGCATAGAAATTGACCGTTAAGATCACTTCGGACCTAGAGCCGTTCTCTATGTGGCGATGTCTGGTTCCGCTCCTAGCCGAATTTCAGTGCACCCAGGAGATCCAGGGCCTGCCTCACATCATCGTGCGCATCTTTGGGCAAAGGCAAAACGGGTCGCGGTGGCTGGACTTGGGCAAGCCCCAAAAGTTCCGCGATGACAAACATGACGCGGAAGCTGCCATAGCGTTTGAATAGGGTCCAAAGAGGTTGAAAATCCTCATTCAGGCGAGCCGCAGTCTTTCTGTCCCCGGATTGCGCAGCACGGGCAAGGGCGAGAGCTGGAACAGGTAAAAAACCTGCGACCACGCTATACCATGTGTCACATCCTGCATTCAAAGCGTCCATCATGCCCCAGTCGCCACTGTAGCCGATTGTGAATTCCTCCGGGGTAAGTCGTCGCAAGCGAGCGAGTTCCCCCGCATAGTCTTCGTTTGCCGCCAGGGGCATTTTCACGGCAATGATGTTGGGAACGCGAGACAAACGCTCGATCAACCCCTCTTTGAAGGTGAACCGGGTGGTGCTCGGGTTATTGTAGATGCAAAGTGGCAGGTCTCCAGCCTCAGCGACGGCTACGAAATGCTGGAAGACCTCCTCTTCTCCGAGGGGAACATAAGACATTGGCGCCAGCAGCAGCCCGTCCGCGCCGGCAGCTTTTGCGTCGCGCGCCAAAGCCTGTGCGTCGTCAGTCCGCAAAGTGCCGACTCCAACAACGAGAGGGACCTTGCCGCCTATACTCTCGACGGCAATCTGGACAGCGCGCTTGCGTTCTTCCCGCGACAGGTAGGCATAGCCGCCTGTACTCCCCAGCAAGCCGACGGAGTCTGCGCCGGCTGCCGCGATGCGATCGACAAACCGGGCAAGTTCTTCGGCTTTGACCTGTCCGGTCTCGTCGGTAGGAGTGAGCGGGAACGCTGAGAGGCCGCGAAAAATTGTCACAATGGGGATCCTTGATTAGATGCGAGCCATAAGCAGGCGAAGTCCGGCATAGGCGAAGAAAACCGAAAGCAGCCCTTCGATCCAGCGACGGGAACGACGATAAAGCGCCACCATGGTCGGCGTGGAAAACACGATCGCGTAGCCGCAGAAGATCAAAACGCTCAGGACTGCGCAGCCAGCGAGAATGATTGCGACACTTTCCCAGGATGCACCTGGACCGATACCGAGCGTCATAAGCGCGATCCAGGCCAGCACCGACTTTGGATTTGCCAGATGCATCAGCAGACCTCGTCTGTAGAGCGCTCCACGCGTCGCGGCCCCAGCACCGGATGTACTTTGGCTTAGCTTTTCGTTGGACGTGAAAGCCGAGCGACCCGCCTTGAATGCAAGGAAGAGAAGATAAAATCCGCCGAAAATCTGCAAGACGGTCAATGCCCCGGCGTAGGTCGTCAACAGTGCGGAAATTCCGGTCGAGGCCATGAGCCCCCAGAAGATCGAACCGCTGACGACGCCTAGGGCGAGCGTCAGCGCGGCGTTTCTGCCTTGATCCATAGCGACACCCATTATTCGCATATTGCTCGGTCCGGGACTTCCGGCCGCGATGACATAAGCCACGTAGACGGTCAAAAGCTGATGACAATCGGCTGGCATTCCGGAACCTTTCAAAACAAATGCATGATCGTGTGGGCCTTAGACAAGGCCCACCCTTGTGGTCACGACGCGGCAGCCCGGCATCAGGCGTTCCAAACCGTCGGCCATCTCGACGCTCGCATCAGTCAACGCATCCTCCGGCATGGTTTCCATAGCTTCCAGAACAAACCACATCCGACCGCTGGCTGCCTCAAGGCGCGTCCTTGTGCCCTGCCGCCAATTCCAGCGCCGGCAGGTGACGCAGACATCATCTCGCCATATCACCTCCCCCGGAACCGGAGGATCGTTGGCAAGCTCGCCGTTCGTCACGGTTTCAAATGTCTCGGTTCCATCGGCGATCGTCAGAAACGGGCGGCCGACATAAGCGTCGTAGTTTTCCCCGCCGAACGGAATTGCATATTTGATGCTTATTGCGTTGTAGAGATCGACGACCGGGTTGATCGACAGAAGTCCACCATCCTTCGAAACCCTCTTCCTCAGAGCCTGAGCCGAGCACGGGGTGCGGTTCGGTTTTGCGCCGAAACGGATGTAGGTGTCGGCCCAGCTTGCCAGATGTGCGTCCGCCCAGCCCGGTCCGCCGGCAATCGCAATGTCACACGCTTGCGCCAAAACACGTGGATCAAGGCTTTCCTGACCGGCCGAGGTTGCATCGACATGAATGCTCACCGCTCGGAACCATGGAGCGATCTGGCGCAGGCGTTCATCAATGACAGGAATTTCGAACATACTCGATGGCACTCCTTAAAATGACGCGCAACCTCGATCAAGACGGCCGCAGCCGGCGGCAATGCAAGTCTGATGACGATCGGCTGAGCCGCATAAGGCCGGCTCAACTTTAACGCACTGACCCGCATCGCTTTTGCAAGCGGTGCGGGCCAGAATTTTTCGTAATCGTTCTGCCTCAGGCGGCGTGACGATGACCGGGCTGGCGCAGGGTGGCGGGCGAATACTCGGCTCCGCGCATCTCGAAACGCTTCAGAAGCTCGGACAGACGCGCACTTTCCTGTGCCAGATTGGCGCCGGCTGCGTTCATCTCTTCTACCATGGCCGCGTTCTGCTGGGTCATCTGGTCCATGTGGTTGACCGAAGTGTTGATTTCGGAAAGACCCGATGCCTGCTCCTTGGCGCCGGTAGCAATCGCATCCATGTGCTGGTTAATGGTCGTGACAAGGCCGGCAATTTCCCGGAGCCCGGCACCGGTGTCGTTGACCAGGGTTACGCCCTGGATGACGGCCGCTTCCGAATTCCCGATCAGCGACTTGATCTCCTTGGCCGCATTGGCCGAGCGCTGGGCAAGTTCACGGACCTCCTGGGCAACGACGGCGAAGCCCTTGCCGGCTTCCCCGGCGCGCGCCGCCTCGACGCCGGCATTCAGTGCAAGCAGGTTGGTCTGGAAGGCAATCTCGTCGATCACGCCGATGATGTTGTTGATCTGGCTGGATGCCATTTCGATCTTGTTCATCGCTTCGACCGCATTCGACACGACATCGCTTGAAGACGCGGCGCGGGTGCTGGCATGGCGCACCATTTCGCGCGCTTCGCTGGCCCGTTCCGAGGTCTGCTTGACATTGGTGGTCACTTCTTCGAGCGCAGCCGCGGTCTCCTCGAGCGAGGCAGCCTGCTGCTCCGTGCGCTTCGAGAGCTGATCGGAAGCCATGGAGATTTCGCCGCTGCCGCTGCGAACGTTCAGCGCCGTCTGGCTGACACCCTCCAGCGCGCTGCGAAGCTGATGCACCGAGCTGTTGAAGTCGTGGCGCAGGGATTCGAACTGCGCGCTGAAGACTTCGTTGATCTGGCAGGCCAGATTGCCGGAGGCAAGAGCCTGCAGCCCGCGAGCCAGACCGGAAGTGGCCTGCGTCAGGCGCTCTTCGGCTTCGCGCTCAGCCTTTTGCTGGAAAGCGATCCGCTCGACTTCTGCCGTCTTGCGGTTTTCCTCGGCCTCGGCTTCGAGCGTTTTGTTGTGGACTGCAGCCTCCTTGAAGACCTCGACGGCACGTGCCATTTCGCCGATTTCATCGGTGCGGCCGGATGCAGAAATCACCACAGACAGATCGCCACCAGCCAGCTTGCGCATGATGCTTGTCAGCTGGGCAATGGGGTTGGCAACGCGGAAGATGACCATCAAGATGCCCGCGACCGAAAGCGCAAACGTGACGAGCATGGCGATGCCGTAGATGACAATAGAGCGGGTGGATGATGCCACATTGCCGGCGGTGATGATGGTCATCTGCTCAAGCGAGATGAGTGCGATATTGGCGAGCGAAGCCTGTGCCGGGGCAGCCGGCTTGCGCCAGGCGTCAACGGCCATGTCCATCGGCTGGCCTGCCTCGAATGCGGCAAGGGCAGCGGTCTTCTGCTCGGCATAGGCGCCACCGAAATAGGAGGATTCAGCGACCTTGTACTGTTCGGTGATGGCGGCCGGGACCGCCGGGCTCTTGACGATCTGGGAGACGAGGTTCCAGGCAAAGGCGACCTTGCCGTCATGAACTGCGATCTCCGAGAGCTTGGCCGTATTCAGCGGTTCCTTGGCAATGATTGCGCCGACCAGGGTCGAGTTTGCCGAGCCGGCATAAGTGCGCATGGACCAGCCCAGCGACCGAAGCAGGGTGAACATCATCAGCTGCGGATTACGATCGGCAATCACCACTTCCACGGTATTCGCTGCGACTTCTAGGTCAGCCAGCATCTGGTCGGCAAGCGCGAGCACCTGTTTTGTCAAGGCCGGATCGCGGCTTGCCACGGGTTGCTGAAACGCGGCATCGATCTTTGGCCGGAAGGCAATCCACTGGCCATAGGCATCCATCAACGGGATGATCGAGCGGCTGAGCTTGTCCGAGCCGATTTCGTCCGACAGTGCTTTTGCCGCAGCGAAGGCGGGATCGACGGCCTTGCGCCCATCCTGAAGGTTGACCAGGCTCGACTGAATTTCAGCCGGCTCCAGCTTCGCAGCCGAAGACGCGGCACCGCGCTCGCCGCGCAGGCCAAGGAGCGCATCGAACAGCCGGGCGTCGAGCTGGGCCAGTTGCGACAGCTCGGTCGAATTCCGATAGACCGTGACCTCCTGCAGCAGAAGTCGACCGACAAGGCCGATGACGGCAACACTCAAGGCGGCAAAACCTAGAACGAGAGTATGCTTGATGGATATTTTCATGGAGTTCCTCAGGACGCTACGCGCTTGACTGAAGCAGCATCCGCCACAGCCAAGTCATACAACTTTGACAAAACCTGTCATGACAAGATAAAGAGTCGGTTAAGCGGTGCTGCTCCGGGTAACGAAATAGGTGACGGCGTGACGCATTTTCTGGCCAATCCGACCGTTGGTGTCTTCATCGATGCGGTGCAATGACCGGTTTATTCGAATTCGCGTTCAATCCTCTGTATTCCCGCGGAATTTTCAGCATGCAACTGCTCCTGCCGGCCGCTCAGCACATCTATGCAAATCCAGTCTCTTGAGAGGCCCTGCGTGATTGCCCACCAGTGTAGCCGAGAAAGCGGATTGTTGGCTGGTCATGCGGAGATCCGAGGCCCTGCCGGGTCGAGCCACTGCGTTTGCAAATGGGGGTCTTTGCCAGGCCCCTCTTGGCAGGTTGACGTGGAATCGTTAGACTTGCCAGACAAGTAACGACATCAAGGGTGCTGGATGGCGAGCGAAGCGCAAACCGAGGTCGAGCAAGGGCAGTCCCTGGCTTCCATGATCAGTGCCGCATTGCGACGGGATCTCCAGTCCGGCGCATTTCTGCCAGGCGATCGCCTTCCAAGCGAAAGCACGCTGACCCGACAATATTCCGTTAGCCGGACGGTGGTGCGGGAAGCAATAGCCATATTGCGCGCCGACGGCCTCGTCGAGGCGAGAAAGGGCGCCGGCGTTTTCGCCCTGCCCGTCAAGCGGGCTCCGGAGCGGCCCTTTAACGATCTCGCTACTCAGCGCATCTCCTCCGTCATCGAACTGCTGGAACTGCGTACCGTCTTCGAAGTCGAATCGGCTGCCCTTGCGGCATTGCGACGTTCGGCGATGCAGATTGAGGAAATTCTCGATGCCCATCGAGCGGTTGGCCAGTGCCTGCAAGACGGAGCGCCGACACGCGACGCTGATTTCAAGCTGCATTTCGCCATTGCGGAAGCGACCCAGAACCGGCGCTTCCCGGAATTCCTGCAATTGATCCGTACGGGAATCATCCCGCGGGGGGATCTGCAGGGCGAGGCCCCGGGCGCGCGCCCGAAAGATTACAATCTCCACCTTCAGGAAGAACACGGTTGTATCGTCGATGCCATCATCGAGGGTGACGCGGATGCGGCCCGTGCCCATATGAAGGCACATCTGCGCGGCAGTCTCGAGCGCTACAAGGCGCTTCTGCGATATCAGCGCTCGGACACAACCCAGCCCACCTCCGACATTGATCTTGTCAGGTAAATTCTTAATCTTGTATGATGAGATTGTCATTCATGCAGGAGACTCCCATGTCGCTTTCCAAATTTGCCGCCACCAATCCCAATCCGGGCGTCACCCGCCGTGTTCGGGCAGAGGCTCCCGAATTGATGGTTGTATCCTTCCGCTTTGAACCGGCGCCGAAGGAAAACTCCACAGCCATCTGCATGTGCAATCAACCTTCGTCGCGAGGGGCCGCTTTCAGTTGGTCCGGGATGGCACGAGCTACGAGCTCGGCGCGGGTGACAGTCTCGTCATTCCAGGCGGCATCGAGCATGGCTGCCGCTGCATCGAAAGCGGAGAGCTGATCGACAGTTTCACGCCGCGTCGCGACGATTTCCCACTGTTGCCGAGTGTGTCGTAAATCGTGACGTCCCGCGGCCAAGCCGCCCTTGTCGGCGCAGATCTGCTGCGCCGACGCAGGTTCCCTGCCCCGGCGGACTTGACACTCCTACACGCCTGTGACAGGTTTGCTCTAGTTGTCAGACAGGATGGGAGCCTGTCCCGCTTTCGGGCGGTCGATGTCTGGAGGATCCATGTCAATCAAACGCCTGCATCTCGCCGGTATTGCCGGGCAGTTGGGCAGCATCGCCGTCACACTTCTCGGCCTGTTGATGCTGACCTTTTTCATCGGTCGGCTAATGCCTGCCGATCCGGTCCGTGCTATCGTCGGTGAAGATGCCACGCCCGAGACCTATGAGCAGGTCTATCGTTCGCTTGGGCTCGACCGACCGGTCTACGAGCAGTTCGTCTATTTCCTCGGCGATATCGTCACCGGCGATTTTGGCACATCGATCCGCACCGGCCAGCCGGTGATCGAGGATATCCTGCATGTCATGCCGGCGACGATCGAGCTTGCCACCTTCGCCATCATCATCGGTGCGCTTCTCGGCGTGACGATGGGTGTGATCGCGGCCGTCAACAAGGATCGCTGGCCGGATCATCTTGTCCGAGTGTTCAGCCTGTTCGGCCATTCCATGCCGATCTTCTGGACCGGCATGATCGCGCTGATCGTTTTCTACGCCCATCTTGGCCTGGTCGGAGGCAGTGGTCGTATGGACCAATTCTATATCGGCCTGGTCGAGGATCGCACCGGCTTCCTGTTAATCGACAGCCTTTTGGCCGGCGAGATGGAGGTCTTCTGGTCGGCTCTAAACCATCTTATCCTGCCGGCCGCCCTGCTCGGTTATTCCTCTTCGGCCTACATTACCCGAATGACCCGCAGCTTCATGCTGGACCAACTGGGCCAGGAATATGTGACCACTGCGCGGGTCAAGGGCCTGTCGCAGAACCAGACGATCTGGCGGCACGCCTTCGGCAATATCCGGGTGCAACTGGTGACGATCATTGCGCTCGCCTATGGATCCCTGCTCGAGGGTGCGGTTCTGATTGAGACCGTTTTTGCCTGGCCGGGATTTGGCCAATACCTGACCAGCAACCTGATCATCGGCGACATGAACGCCGTCATGACCTGCGTGCTGATCGTCGGCGTCATCTTCATCGGGCTCAACCTCCTGTCCGATATCCTCTATCGCATCTTTGATCCCAGGACACGCTGATGACCACCAAGACGCAAACCCGCAGCCTGCCGGCCGGGCTGATCGCGCTGAAGAACATCGTCACCTTCCTGCTGCGCAGCCCCACATCTGCATTCGGACTGGCCGTCTTGTCGGTCCTGGTGCTGACCGCAATCTTCGCGCCGCTCATTGCGACGCATGATCCTTATGTCCAGGCGCTCGGCAATGTGCTGAAGGCGCCGGGCGGGGAGCATCTGTTCGGCACGGATGAACTCGGCCGCGATATCTTCAGCCGTCTGATTTATGGCGCGCGCATCACGCTCACCATCATCTTCCTCGTGTCGATCGTGGTCGGACCGATCGGCCTGATCATCGGCACCTCCGCCGGTTATCTCGGCGGCAAGGTCGATACGGTCATGATGCGCATCACCGACATCTTCTTGTCGTTCCCGAGCCTTATTCTCTCGCTGGCTTTCGTCGCGGCACTGGGTCCGAGCCTGAACAATGCGATCATCGCGATCGCGCTCACCTCCTGGCCGCCGATTGCGCGGCTCGCCCGCGCCGAAGCCATGACGTTTCGCAATGCCGACTACATTGCTGCAGCCCGCCTACAAGGTGCCTCGACCAGCCGCATCATCGTCAAGTCGATCATGCCGATGTGTCTGCCCTCCGTCCTGATCCGGCTGACGCTGAACATGGCAACCGTCATCCTGACTGCTGCAGGCCTTGGCTTTCTCGGCCTTGGCGCGCAGCCGCCCATGCCGGAATGGGGCGCGATGATCGCCACCGGCCGGCGTTACATGCTGGACAGCTGGTGGCTGGTCACCTTCCCCGGCATTTCCATCCTGTCCGTCAGCCTTGCCTTCAACCTTCTGGGTGACGGGCTGCGTGATGCCCTTGATCCCAAGCAGATGAACCGGAGGTAAGGCGATGGAAAAGACCATACTCGACGTCCAGAACCTGCGCATCCGATATGGCGGCTCTCCTGTCGAGGCGGTGCGGGGCGTGTCCTTCACGCTCGGCTGCGAGCGCCTGGGCATTGTCGGCGAATCAGGCTCCGGCAAGTCGACCGTCGGCCGGGCGCTGCTTCGGCTGCTGCCGGGCGCAAGCATAACGGCGGACATGCTGCGGTTCGAGGAGCTGGACCTGCTGTCGCTCTCCGAAAAGGAGATGCTGAACGTGCGCGGCCGGCGCATGTCGATGATCCTGCAGGATCCGAAATTCTCGCTCAATCCCATCCGCCGCGTCGGCGATCAAGTGGCGGAAACCTATCTGCGGCACTTCAAGTGCAGCCGGAGCGAGGCGCATGCCAAGGCAATCGCCATGCTGGAGGCGGTCAAGATTCGTGATGCGGAACGCGTGTTCAAGCAGTATCCGCATGAAATCTCCGGCGGCATGGGCCAGCGCGTGATGATTGCCATGATGTTGCTGGCCGATCCCGATCTGGTCATTGCCGACGAACCGACCTCGGCTCTTGATGTCACCGTCCGGCTGCAGGTTCTCAACATCCTAGACAGCCTTGTTCGCGACCGCGGCATCGGGTTGATCATGATCAGCCACGATCTCAATCTGGTGCGCAATTTCTGCGACCGGGTGCTGATCATGTATGCCGGCAAGGTGGTTGAAACCCTGAAGGCATCCGAGCTGGATCAGGCCGTGCACCCCTATACACGTGGCCTCCTGGCCGCCCAGCCGCGCATTGGCGGCACCCGCCAGCCACTTGCCGTGCTGGATCGCAAGCCCGAATGGCTGGAGGAGAAGGCCTGATGTCCGTTTCAGTCGAGGTTCGCGATCTTTCCATCGTCTTTGGCAGCGGCCCTTCTGCCGTGAAGGTGCTGCCGAGTGTTTCGTTCAGCGTGAAGGCCGGAGAATGCTTCGGGCTTGTCGGCGAATCCGGCTCCGGAAAGTCGACCGTGCTGCGCTGCATGTCGCTGCTGACGGATTTCTGGAAGGGCGAAGTCGAGATCAACGGTCGCTCGGTGCGCGACATTCCGCTGATCGAGCGGTGCCGGACACTGCAGATGGTGTTCCAGGACCCCTATGGTTCGCTCCATCCGCGTCAGTCGGTGCGCACCGTGCTGAATGAGCCGCTGGTCATCCACAAGCTTGACGATCGCGAGGAGCGGATGCGCCGCGCAATCACCGATGTCGGTCTGCCCGTCTCCTTCCTCGACCGCTTTCCGCATCAGCTGTCCGGCGGCCAGCGCCAGCGCGTGGCGATTGCCCGTGCGCTGATCCTGGAACCCGCACTGCTCCTGCTGGACGAGCCGACATCGGCGCTCGACGTCTCGGTGCAGGCGGAAATCCTCAATCTGCTACAGCGCCTGCGCGAGGAGCGCGGCTTCACCTACATCATGGTGACCCATGATCTCGCGGTTGTTGACCATATGTGCGACCGCTTTGCCGTGATGCTGCGCGGCGAAGTGACCGAGATCCTGCCGCACGAAGCCATCGCCACAAACGGTGCAACCCATGCCTATGCGCGTGAGTTGATCAGCGCTTCGCTGGAATATGAAGGCATACGCTGATCCCCGTCGTGCCTTTCCGAAATAGCGTTCAGAACCCGGCCGAAAAGCCGGGTTTTTTTAGTGTCTGGCAGATGATGACAGGCGAGTGGAGCGGAAACAAAAAGAGGCGCGTGTTGCCACGCGCCTCAAGGTCTCTTGGGAGGAATTCGGGTCTTGTCCTGAGCGCAGCTTGGGAGGATGCCGCGCTCAGGGAAGTTGCATGGCATCAGCGGTTCTTGGTGATGCCTTCGAAGCGCGAGAGCCAGGGGCTGACGATCATGCCTTCGACATCGCTGCGATAGGCTGCGGTATCGACGACCTCCGAGAATGGCTGGATCGGCATGACGACTTCATCCATATGCGCCTGCAGCTCTTCATAGAGCTTGGCCTGCTTGGCTGCATCGCGCTCGACCAGCGCCGTCTCGATCATCTTGTTCAGCCTTTCATCCTGGAAGCTCGTGCGCCAGCTCTGATAGTTGGTCAGCTTGGCCTCATCCGAATTATCCGGATTGTAGGCCATGGAGCGCAGGTTGTTGTCCGGATGCGGCTGCTGGCCGCCACCGCCGCGACCGACGAGAAGCTCGAACTTGCGCTCGCGCATCGCGCCATAGATCTGGTCGCCGGAACCGCTGATCAGCTCGGCCTTGATGCCGGCCTGGCCAAGCGTGTTCTGGATGGCCGTTGCGGCCTTGAGGAAGGGATCTTCGGAAAGCACGCGCAGGGTCGTCTCGAAGCCGTTCGGGAAACCTGCTTCGGCAAGAAGAGCCTTGGCCTTTTCCACGTCGAGCGTATAGCCCTGATCCGGCAGCGAGCCCATGACGCCCGTGCTCAGCGAGCGCTGATGCAGCTTGCCATAGAAGGGCATGACGGCCTGATCGAGCCCCTTGTAGTCAATGAGGTAACGAAGCGCCTCGCGGACCTTCTTGTTGGCGAAACGTTCGTCCTTCATCGATACGGCGAGGTAGTAGAAGCCCGAGCCCGGCACGGATGCGATGGCAATCGCCTTGTCGCTTTCCAGCGCCTTGAGGTCCGGTGCCTGCAGCGAATAGGCGACGTCGATGTCGCCCTTTTCCATCATCAGGCGCTGCGACTGGGATTCCGGCAGGTGGCGCATCAGGACGCGACGCATTGCTGGCGCTTCGCCCCAGTATTCGTCATTGCGCGTCAGGATGATGAATTCGTTCGACTTCCACTGTGTCAGCGTGAACGGGCCGGAGCCTGCCGAATTTGTGGTGAGCCAGGCGGCACCGAGATCGCCATCTTTTTCGTTCTCAAGGGCGGCCTTGCTGTCGATGATCGAGCCCGGGCCGTTCTGCGCCAGGATCATCAGCAGAAGATTGGGGTCATCGGCGCCGGGCAGGTTGAGGACGAAGGTATGCTCGTCTTCGGCGACAAAAAGCTTGTCGGCCGCTTCCAGCGTGAAGCCACGGGTCTTCAGGAAGGATGACTGGGCTAGGTTGCGCGTCAGCAGGCGCTTCAGGCTCCAGGCAACATCCTGGGCTGTGACCGGATTGCCGGATGCGAATTTGACATCCTGGCGAAGGTGAAAGCGGATCGACATGCGATCTTCCGCAATGTCCCATTTTTCGGCGAGGCGGGGCTGCAGGCTGCGATCTTCGGGGGAAAGCATGACCAGCGTGTCATAGACGTTGTTCAACACCTGAACCGTCTCGCGCCCGGTAATCGCCGCGGGATCAAGCGTCAGGATATTGCTCATGGTGGTGGCGACCACGAGCTGATCCTTTGGCGTTTCGGCAAGGCTTGCCAGTGGCGAGACGCCAGACAGAAGCGCAGCGATCGCTACGGATAGAAAAAACTTCTTCATGCTTCCTCCCTTTCGGCCCCACTTCATATGGTGGCCTGTGACATAGAGAACAGGTTGCTACTCCTCCACGAGCAGGACCGGTTCAGGTGAGTACGGTGCGAACGGGCGCGACGAGCGCCTGTCCGATGGCAAGGGTTGCCTCTGCGCTCAGATGCACCCCATCGATGGGCGAGGCCGTGGCGACCGTGCCCGCGTCGAAGAATTCCACGCCGAGTTCCGCGGCAAGCTGGCGAAAAAGAGGCGAGATACGTTCGGACTCGGAAATCCGGCGGCCGGCGGCCGGTGTACCTTGCGGACCGGCGACGCAGGCCGGCGGTGCGACGATCATCAAGCGAGGAACAGCCGATCTCGGCTTATAGGGGAAAGTCTCGACGATCTGCGCCAGCCGTCGCATCCCGGAAACGGCCGGTTCGGCCTGTCCGCCATGGCTGGGCTTCAGATCATTGGTGCCCAGCATGATGATGACGAGATCGAGCGGCATGTGACTGCCAAGGGCGACGAGAAGTGCCTTTGCACCGTTGCGGCAGGCCGGTCCTGTATGATCGTCATAGCATGTGGTGCGCCCGCCGAGCCCATCGCCGATCACCCTTGCTGTGCCAACGAGCCCCGCCTCCAGCACCTCCGGCCAGCGAAACTCCGTCGGGTGCCGCAATCCTGTCGCAGGATCAGCGCCCCAGGTCAGGCTGTCACCAAATGCGAGGACCATCTTCATTGCGCGTTACCCGATCCGGTTGTTTTCGATGAAGTCGAAGTCGATGTCTTCGCCGAGGCCCGGACGGTCCGGCACATGGACAAATCCATCCGCATCCATCGGATCGGACAAGGATTTCAGGTAGTCGTGGCCATCGTCATATTCGAGGAAGGGATGCAGCAGACCGCGCTCGTACCAGCGGCAATTCTTGGAGGCCGCCACCACATGCAGGTTCATCGCCGTATTGCCATGGACCTCGCATTCCATGCCGAAGCACTCGGCCATGCGCATGGTTTTCAGCGCCGGCGTAATGCCGCCCACGTCATTGACGCCCGTGCGCAGGATATCGCAGGCCCCGGCCTTCACCCATTCGGCGCGGTGCCAATGCTTGCCCGCCGCGCTTTCCGGTCCCACGACCGGAATATCGAGATTGTCGGCCAGCCACTTGTAGGAGGACATGGACTGCTCATCCATGGGCTCCTCGATCCAGTCGAAGCCAAGCTTCTCCAGGCCGCGACCGAGATCCAGTGCATCCGTGCGCGAATACCAGTGGAACGCATCGATCATCAGGCGGATGTCCGGGCCGACAGCCTCGCGCACGGCGGCGCAGGCCTTGAGGTCCATCTTCACATCCGGCGCCCAGCTGACCGGGGGCATCCAGGTATGTAGCTTGATACCCTTGTAGCCGCGCTTGACCAGCGTTTCGGCAAAGCGGCCATAGTCTTCCGGCGTCGCCAGACCACCTTCCAGCTCGTCGCCGCACATGATCGAGCCATAGGCCAGAACCTTGTCGCGATAGGCACCGATCAACTTGTGTACAGGTGTGTCGAGCATGCGACCGGCGAGATCCCAGAGGGCGCAGTCGACCACGGCCAGCGTGCGATCGGTGAGCTGGGCCGCAGACCCGCGCTGCCAATGCGCCAGATCCTGCCACAGCCGCTCCCGGTCGCGGTGATCCTGCCCGATCAGAACCTTCTTGACGAACTTGTCGATCACATGCGGACGCACGATTTCCGGAGCGGTAAAGGAATGGCCTTCATGGCCGTCCTCGGTGCGGATCGTCAGGATTGCCTGCTCGACCTGATGCGGCGGTCCGGGATGGGCATGGCCAGCGCTGTCGGAATGGCGGCGCGTGGTCGTGCGAAATCTTCTTACAATGACGTCGGAAATGATCATCGGTATTCCTGCTCAGCAAGTTGAGGTGCGGCGTCTTCAACATGTCAGATAGGTTCTAGCTTAATCGGCGATAACTGTCAAATCTGTAATACAGGTTTGTTGCCGGCGGTCATTCGAGCATGATTGGCCGCGCTGGAGTTGTATGAGGAGTGCTGTGCCGCCGTTGAAATATCCGCTAGGCACCCGGCGGCTTATGCATGCTCGTAAGACATGAGGCGGAACTGAGGTGCGCTTGCACGACATGCCTCCCATGCGAGCGCGTGCATTTTATTTCATCATGGATGGGGCTACTTATTGTGCACAGCACAAGATGAACGGAACAGAACGATGCGTATCGCCAGCAAGCTCAAGACCTGCCTCGAAAATCGCCGCGCCATCCGCGAACTGTCGGCACTCGATGATCGCGCCCTGAGCGACCTCGGAATTTCGCGCCACAACCTGCGCGCCGTCGTCGAAGGCCGCCGTTGATACCGTCCGGTCCTTTCAGCCTGCGGAGCGAATGCGTGTAGCTCGCGTACTGACCACAGCCGGTCGCCGATGCTCATGCGGCCCTGTCTGAAGTCCGCATCATGCTCTGCAGCCAGTCTGCCTCAAGTTTCCGGATCCAGAAGCAAGCCAATCATCCCAGAGATGCTGCTCGTTTGGCGCCCTGCCATCTGCAGTAAACCCGTCTCGCCCAGCGCGTGACGAGACCGGCAATGCGATCCAGTCAGGCGCGCATAGCTTCAGTCCGGCTTCGGCAATATGCACTTCTCCAAACCTTCCCCATTCCATGGTCTGCTCCTAAGCCTGAAAACAGTCTTCGCTGCACCGCTCTTGAGCACGTCACAAGGCTTGACGGGTGGTGTGTGGCGCTGTGGCTAACCGAGCATCCGCTAGGCTCCCCTCACTCCAGCGCAAATAGGTACCAATTTGAGTGCTCGCCAATGCTATGAATCGAGGTGGAAATCCTAATTATGCCAGCACGTAGGCAGTCTTCACCACAGTGTAAAATTCGCTGGCATATTTCCCTTGTTCGCGCGGGCCGAAAGAAGATGCCTTACGACCGCCGAAAGGCACGTGAAAATCAACGCCAGCCGTTGGTAGGTTGACCATGACCATGCCGGCCTCGGAATGACGCTTGAAGTGCGTCGCATGTTTGAGGCTGGTCGTGGCGATACCGGCAGAGAGACCGAATGGGGTGTCATTGGCAACTGAAAGCGCCTCTTCGTAGTCCTTGACGCGGATGACTGAAGCAACAGGCCCAAAAATCTCTTCGCGCGAAATCCGCATCTGGTTGGTCGCTTCGGTAAACAGTGTAGGCTGGAGATAGAAGCCGGGGTTGTCGCGCGAGATCGTCTCGCCGCCGAAGGCGAGCTTGGCGCCTTCGGACCGGCCTATAGTGATGTAGTCTGTATCCTGCTTGAGCTGGTTCGCGTCGACCACCGGGCCGATGTGAGTACCAGCCTTCAGCGCATCATCGACAACCAATCCCTTCAGCTTCTCCGTCAAAGCTGCGACAAACTTGTCATGGATGCCTTCTGTCACGATCAGGCGTGAGGAGGCGGTGCAGCGCTGACCGGTCGAGAAAAAGCCCGAATTGGCGGCCGCCTCGACGGCGAGCGTCAGGTCCGCATCATCCAGTACGACCATCGGGTTTTTGCCGCCCATTTCCAGCTGGAACTTTCGATTGTGTTCGATCGAGGTGGCGGCGACGCGCTTGCCGGTAGTCGTCGAGCCGGTAAACGTGATGGCGGCAAGGTCCGGACTGTTGAGCATGGCCTGACCGACGACCGAGCCCTTGCCAATGACTAGATTGAGAACACCATTCGGGAGGCCGGCGCGATGGAGGATGTCGGCGATTGCCCAGGAGCAACCTGGCACAAGTTCGGCCGGCTTGAAAACGACAGTGTTACCATAGGCAAGCGCCGGTGCGACCTTCCAGGCGGGAATGGCGATCGGGAAATTCCACGGCGTTATGATCCCGACAACACCGATCGGCTCGCGGGTGATCTCGACGCCAATGTTCGGACGCACTGACGGCAGGACTTCACCCGAAAGTCGCAGGACCTCACCGGCAAAGAAATCGAAGATCTGCGCAGCGCGGATTGTTTCGGCTATCGCTTCGGGCAGCGTCTTACCTTCTTCTCGGGCAAGCAGTTTTCCAAGTTCGTCCTTCCGGGCGAGAATTTCATCGGCGGTCTTCTTCAGGATCGCGTGGCGCTGGAGGATGCCCGAATGCGACCATGCCGGAAAAGCGGCCTTGGCGGCCGCGATGGCGGACTTGGCATCCTCGGCGCAGGCACGGGCATAGACGCCGACCACGTCATTGGTGTTGGACGGGTTGATATTTTCAACGCCTTCCGTGCCGATCCATTCGCCGGCAATCAGGTTCTTATGGATGGTCATAGCATCTCCGTTTCCTTGGCAGCTTATCTATTGCTGTGGATCGTTCGGCGGGTACCCGCGAGACTGCGGTGCCCGCTACCGCCGAAACCATCCGAACCGCCGGTCATCATGACCATTTGGGCTTTGGCACCGAGTTTAGAAGCGACATCGTGTAGGGGTGGTTGGGGCTGTTGAAGAGCATTTCCGTGTCGCTGTCTTCTACGACCTTACCTTTCTGCATCACCATTATCCGGTCAGCGAACTCCCGTACGATCGGCAAGTCATGCGTGATGAAGACATAGGACAGTCCCAGCCGGCTTCGCAGGTCGGCCAAAAGCTCGATGACTTGCATCTGGATCGACACGTCGAGTGCTGATACAGCCTCGTCGCACACAATCAGCTCCGGTTCGCTGGCCAGCGCGCGTGCAATCGCGATGCGTTGCCGCTGACCGCCGGAGAACTGGTGGGGATGGCGGTTGGCATGTTCACTTTTCAGGCCAACAAGCTCCAAAAGTTCCACGACCCTGTCGTTCCAGCTTACTTTTGGCAGGATGTCGCGATGGATAGCCCAAGGCTCAGAAATGATCGAGCGCACGTTCATCCGCGGGTTCATCGAGCCGAAGGGATCCTGAAACACCATTTGCACGCGTCGTCGGAAGCCGTTCAGAGCCCTGCCCTCTAATGCGAAGATATCTTCGCCTGCAAACAGCGCCTTGCCTGATGTCGGCTCGTCCAACCTGAGCAGCATGCGTGCAATGCTCGACTTGCCCGAGCCGGACTCGCCGACGATGCCGACCGTTTCGCCGCGATGGACAGTGAAGCTGACGTCGTCCACGGCCCTGAATTCCCGCTTCGACGAAAACGGACCAGCACCGAGAACGTAGTGCTTGCTAAGCTTTTCGACCTTCAACAGAACGCCGCCCTTGACCTCCCCGCGCGGTCGTTTCGACGCCGCACCGCCGTGAGGCACAGCTGACATAAGGCGGCGGGTATAGGCATGGACAGGGTTGGTGAAGACATCCTGCGCCTTGCCGCTCTCGACCACTTTGCCACCATTCATGACAATAATGCGATCCGCCATGGCAGCGGCCACTTCGAGATCGTGCGTGATCATGATCAATGCCATGCCAGTTTCGCGCTGCAGATCGCTGAGTAGTTCCAGAATTTGCGATTGCACACTGACATCGAGCGCTGTCGTAGGCTCGTCAGCGATGAGGATGTCCGGTTTCAGCGCGATCGCCATGGCAATCATGACTCGCTGGCGCTGTCCGCCGGAGAACTGATGCGGATAATGGTCTATCCGCGTTCCGGCATCAGGAATGCCGACGCGCTCCAGCAGGTTTACGACCCTGTCCCGCACAGTGGCTACAACGCCGTCGCTATGAGCTTCAAAGACCTCCGCGATCTGCCGGCCAACGGTATAGACTGGATTGAGGTAGGCCAGTGGGTCCTGGAATATCATGGCGATCCGTCGCCCATTCAACGCACGCCGGCTTTCTTCGTCGAGCCGCGACAGGTCGACGCCATCAAATAGCAGCGAACCTGAGACAATATCGCCCGGCGGGCAATCGATCAGTCCCATTACAGTTCCCGTGCTCACACTCTTGCCCGACCCGCTTTCGCCGAGAATGACTAGCGTCTCGCCGGGGCAGACGTCAAAGGACACGTTGTCGACGGCACGAACCGGATCTCCTTCCGACAGGAAGTCAACGGTCAGGTTCTCGATCGTGAGGATAGCGTTGTCCGAGACGGTCATCGCGAAGCCTTTCGCAGCGATTGCAGGCGCCAGCGCTGCAGCGGATCGGCAACAGTCCGTGCCCAGCTGGCGAGAATATTCAGGGAAAGGGTCGTTAGCAGGATCGCCAAACCTGGCCAGAACGCGATCCACCATGCAGAGGCGAGATAACCACGCCCGTTGGCTACCATTGCGCCCCACGTGAAATCCGGCGGCTGAATGCCGAGGCCGAGGAAGCTGAGTGAAGATTCCGCTAAGATCACGGTGGCAAAATCGATCGCTGCAATCGTTCCGAGCGTTGGCAGCACGAGTGGCGCGATGTGCCGGAACAGGATACGGCTAGAACTCGCGCCCATTGAGCGCGCTGCGCTGACGAACATACGCTCGCGCAGTTCCAATACTTCAGCGCGTGCGGTACGGATGAAGATCGGCATCCGCGTGATCGCCAGGACAATCACGAGATTCATCATGCTGGGACCGAGCGTGTAAAGCACGATCAGCGCCAAAAGCAGAGACGGAAAACTCATGATCACGTCGGCCAGACGCAGGATAACATGGCTGTACCAGCGCTCGGAATATCCGGCGATCAAGCCAAGCATGCCGCCTGTCGCCATGGAGAAAATGACGGCGGCGGCGGCAATGCCGAGCGTATTTTGAGCACCAACAATCAGCCGGGCCAGAATGGGGCGCCCAAGCGTATCGGCGCCGAGAACGTATAGGAAGCCTTGCTCCAGGGAAAAGGGTGCAAGATTGCGTTGCCTGAGCCCAAGCTTGCCGGCGATGTCACCCACCAGCAGCGGACCAAAGAGGACACAGACAAGGAGCAAGATAAGGAAGAGTGCCGCGCAGAGGGCCAACTTGTCGCGCGCCAGGTAGATTGTCAGCTGCCTCAGATTTCCGGGCGACCTCGCGGATGGCAATGTTAAATCGGCCATTGTCGCCCTCTCTCAATACCGAATGCGCGGATCGAGCGTGACGTACAGCAGATCGATCGCGATGTTGACGATGAAAATGGCGATGGCGGTGACTAGAATTGTCGATTGCACAACGGCGAAATCCCTCTGAATGATGGAATCGATCATCAGCTTGCCGATGCCCGGCCAACCGAAAATCGTCTCAACAACAACCGCGCCGTTGATCAATCCCGTGGCCAGATCCCCCGCGACTGTGATCACCGGAAGCAGCGAATTCCTCAGGGCATGACCGAAGATGATTCTGCGGCGCTTCATACCCTTCGCATGGGCCGTCTTGATATAAGGCGAGGCAAGCGCTGAGATCATCGTTCCGCGCACTACCTGCACCAGAAGACCGAAGGGGCGCAGCATCAGCACTCCGATTGGCATAATCCAGTGCCAACCGGTTCCAGTGCCGGAAGTTGGGAGAAGCCCAAAACCGACAGCGAAGACGAGAATGCTGACAATCGCGATCCAGAAGTCGGGCGTGCTGGCTCCAGCCAGCGACACAAGCCCGGCGACACGGTCAAACACGCTGCGGGGCCGTGCGGCAGCCAAGGCGCCGACGATAATCGCGAGAGCCGTTGCCAACGTCATTGCGACGAAGGCGAGCTTCAAAGTGGCCGGAAACGCTTCGAGCGCTACGTCGATCGCGGACCGGTTCTGGCGCAGCGATTGGCCAAAATCCAATGACAGCAAATTCTGCAAGTATTGCAGGAATTGAATGTGAATGGGCTGGTCCAACCCATTCAGCTGCGCAAATGCTTCTCTCGCCTCAAGGCTGGAATCGAGCGGCAGGTAGAGGGCCGAAGGGTCACCTGTCAGGCGGGTCAGGAAGAAGACGAGTGTCAGCAGACCGACCAGCGACAATATGCTGTGGTACGCCCGCCGACCGATGTAGCCGAGCATCATTCGGAACCTCTGGTTTCACTTGGAGTTCAGGCGAGCGCAGAAGAACTCGCGCTCGCCAGCTCTGTTGACTTCAGTTCTTGATGCCAATGTTTGCGAGTGGAATCTCGCTATTGGTGGTGATGTCCGGCTTCCAATCCAACCGCGTTCCGACACGGGTGTAACCGATCATGTGGAACATCGGAATGTCCAGAGCCAACTCGTCATGCACCTTGTTGAAGATCGCTTTGAAACCGCTGGTGCGATCCTCTCCGGTCGCGGCCAACGCGTCGGCGATTTCCTTATCCAGCGCGGGGTCGCTGATCGTCGAATAGCTGCCTTCCGAGGTGTAGAAGATCGGAATGGTGAAAGCTGCATCGCCTTTATTGTTGTCGTGCATCATCTGCAGCAAGTTCGGGCCACGAGCTTCAGGAAAGGGCTTTTGTAGGTAACGGAGCCAGTCATTCACATCCAGCATCGTGAGCTTCACATTCAACCCGACATCCTGCCACATGGCCATCATGGCTTCCATGGCTTCCGTGCCGTTCGGATAAATGCCGTTGCGACCAATCAATTCAATCTCAGTATCGACGGGAACACCGGCTGCCTTCGCCTCGGCAATCAGCGCACGCGCTTGCTCGGCGTCGAACGTCCAGGGCGCAAGTTTATCGTCATGGCCGTTTATACCAACGACGACCATTTGCGATGCGCGCTTGGTATCGCCACCGAAGAGCTGCGCAAGTCCTTCCCAGTCGATAGCAAGGTTGAGCGCCTTGCGGATACGAACGTCGTTCAATGGTGCAAACCCTGCATCGATGCGCAGTGCTGTCGTTTCCGAATTGAGATAAGCAAAGTCGGTTGCAGGATTGGTTGCATCCTGGATCGCGATGGACGGCGTCAGGTCAGCCTCACCGGTCTCCACCATGGCGGCGCGGATTGACGATTCTGGGCGCCAGACATAAGTGGCCTTTGTGATATCGGGCTTCTTGCCCCAGTAACCGTCAAACCCTTCCAAAACGACCGTCTGCGGCGTAAAGCTCGCAAGCTTGAACGGACCCGTGCCGACCGGATCGTTGACCGCTTTATCCATGGGCGTGTTCGGAGATACCACCATGACCACGCTGAGCAATGTCGGCAGGATCGGCTGCGGTGTATCCGACTTGATCTCGACCGTTAGGTCATCGACAGCCTCAACCGTGAGCTTCGCGGCGCCGAACTTGGCAATATTGCTGCAGCTCACCTTGCCGCCGGTCATGCGCTCGATCGAGAATTTGACTGCATCGGCATTGAAGGCGGCACCATCTTGAAACTTCACGCCTTCACGCAGTTTCAACTGCCAGGTGTTCGGATCTGTCCGCGTCCACTCGGTCGCAAGGCCAGGCGTTGCCTGACCGCTCGTGGGATCGATGACCGTCAGCGGTTCGACGACGTTGCGGCTCAGAATCTGGCCGACATTGGTGATGATGGTACCGCAAGGCTCAAGGTTTGCCGGCTGCTCCGGCAATACGATATTGATTTCAGACACGTTTTGCGCTGTGGCATGGCTGGCGAAACCCGCCACCAACATGGCGCTAGCTATGAAACGAAAAGATTTGATAGTCATCTGCACTCCTCCCAAAAGTGGACCAATGAAGCTTTGATAGTAGTCGCGGACGGGTGCCGTTCTTGGGACACCCGCCGCATTTTCTCGTCAACGACGAACTCCGTTGATCAAATCCTGCAGCATTTCCCGCTCCTCCCCCGTCAGATCAACAAGCGGCGGACGAACCGGACCAGGGGTATAGCCGACCAGATCGACCCCGGCCTTGATGATGGAAACCGGGTAGCCTGCCTTTCGGTCGCGAAGCGCCGCGAAGGGAAAGAAGAAGTCGTGAAGAATGGTCTCCATCGCGGGACGATCGCTGGCACGCATAGCGCGATAGAACCGCTGGGCAAGTTCGGGCACGAAGTTGAAGACGGCCGAGGAATAGGTGGTAACGCCCACACCGTTAAAACCCTCGGCGAAAAGTTCGTGTGTCGGCATTCCACCGATATAGGTGAGCCGGTCGCCCAGCTTGGCAGTCACATGCCGCACGAGATCCACCTTACCAGTGCCATCTTTAAAACCAATCAGGTTGGGGCAAGCATCCGCCAAGCGCGCGACCGTATCGGCGTTGGCAACGGAATTCGCTCGATTGTAAAGGATTACGCCGAGATCCGTTGAATCGCAGACGGCTTTCACATGAGCGAAAATCCCATCCTGCGGTGCCTCCGTCAGATAGTGCGGCAGCAGAAGGATCCCATCTGCACCAGCCTCTTCGGCAACCGCTGCGGTCTCAAATGCAAGAGATGCTCCATACCCACATCCCGCGATGATCGGTACATTCCCGGACACGTCCTTGGCGGCCCTCGTCACCTCACCAACTTCGGCTGGCGAAAGGGAAAAGAACTCGCCCGTTCCGCCGGCAGCAAAAAGAGCGGCGGCCTCGTAGCCGGACAGCCACTCTACGTGGCGACGATAGCTGTCAAGATTGAGCTTGTAGTCTGAGGTGAAGTGCGTGACCGGGAAGGACAGAAGCCCTGAACCTACACGCGATTTGATTTCTTCAGGCGACAACGAAATTTCTCCCACGCTGCGAGCTTTACGGTGGAGAAAGTCATATGATGACTTTTAAGATGAGTCAATCGAACTCGTCTTTTTTGTGTGAGCACCCCCATGACGTCAATGAGCGGTAACGCTTGATGCCTGTCACCAGGTGCAGCCGCATTGCCTCGCGTGCCCGGTCGGGATCTCGGGCGAGGATAGCCTCGGCGATGCCGCGATGCTCTTCGAGTATCGGGGCGTCCCTGCTAGGAAGTGGGTCAACGCCGCCCATGACCGTCCGGAATTTCACACGGGGGATCATGCGCCTCCCCACATGCTCAAGGAACGTTCTGAAACGGGCGTTGTTGGTCGCCGTTGCAATCGCCATGTGAAACTCGAAGTCAGCTTCATCCGTGGGCTTTCCATCTGCAACGAGACGTGAGAACCGCTCGACCTGAGCTTGGATTTCAGCCTCCTGAGCCGGTGAACTTCTTACTGCTGCAAGGCCCGCTGCCTCAACCTCTATCCCGATGCGCAGTTCCAGCTCCTCGATGATATCGGAAATCTTGTCGGTCTCGCCTGTAAACAGACGAAGTCCCGTATCGGACTGTCGCTGACCAATAACAAAAACGCCCGAGCCCTGCCGTGATTCGACAAGATTGTCCGCCCTCAGAGCAGCGATAGCCTCGCGAACAACCGTTCGGCTTACCCCGAACTTCTCTGTCAATGCGGGTTCGGTAGGCAACTTGTCTCCGGTCGCGTAGTAGCCTGCCTCGATCTGCGCTCGAAGTGCGTCTTCGACCCCCGCAGATAAGGATCTGCGACCACCCGAGCGTTTTGGTTCAGACATTTACCCCCCTTTATTCATCTAAAATTCATTGCATAATCATATCACGCCTCGTGACCTATTGCGATCATCACGGGCAGCAGTTTTTGCAGCCAATTCTAAATGCACATATGTTCCTTCGGTGAAATGCGGGGGGTGTCTTAGCATTACCGAATTCGCACTTATCCGCGAGAGGAACTTCCGGACCTCAGATTGCAAGTCCGGATGCCTCATCTCCACAGTCGCTTGATTGTTGTTGGGCTGGCACGACGCGCTGCAAGCGGAAATAATTGCTGGGTTCAGCATCGTTTTCGCCTTGAGCGGGGTCGCACCTGCGACCCCGCGGTTGTTCCGCATCGATCTCATCCGAACTCTTAGAGACGTCAGAGACTTCGAAATCCCAGCCACGTACTCGTCTCTCGTCTAGCTGCAAAATTTTGGATCCGCTCGAGTGAAGTATGGCCAGTCATCTAGCTCACGACTGACAGATCTGGCGAACTCTCTCGTGGAACTTGGATGGAAATGGATGCACAAGTGGAATTTCTAAATACGGCGACCGTCCGGATCACGCCCAAAATCCTGTCGCTGATCGCCGAAATCGACGAATTCAAGGGTGCTTGGCGTGCGATCGGCCGGATCGCGCCTTAGCGGCTGTCCGGCCTCCGGCGTGTCGCCACGATCGAAAGCGTCGGTTCCTCCACACGTATCGAAGGGGCACGCCTCACAGACCGTGAGGTCGAAAAGCTGCTGGCAAACATTCGCCTGGGGTCGTTTACGACACGTGACGAGCAAGAGGTTGCCGGCTATGCGGAGGTGATGGAAACCACCTTCAGCGCATACGAAGCTATTTCGCTCACCGAGAATCATATCCGTCAGCTCCACCGCGACCTGCTTGCACATTCGACAAAGAACGAGCGGCATCGCGGCGCCTACAAAACCCTCTCCAACAACGTGGACGCGTTTAACGAACAGGGCGAGAGCCTTGGCATAGTTTTCGAAACGGTATCGCCGTTCGATACGCCGCGTCGAATGGAAGAACTGATCGTCTGGCTGGATGAGCAAGGGCGAGAAAAGCGACTCCTTCCACTTTTGGTCGTTGCGATCTTCGTTGTCATTTTCCTCGAAATCCATCCATTCCAGGATGGCAATGGCCGCCTGTCGCGTATTCTGACCACCTTGTTGCTCCTGCGGGCGGACTACGCTTACGTCCCCTTCAGCTCGCTCAAAAGCATCATCGAGCAAAGCAAGGAGAGCTATTACATCTCGCTTCGGCTTACGCAGGGAACTATCCGTAGCGCCGAGCCCGACTGGAAACCCTGGATCGAGTTCTTTTTGAGGGCCCTGCATCGGCAGAAGACGCGGCTTGAGAAGAAAATGGAGCGCGAGCGAATAATCCTCGCCGACATGCCGGAATTATCCGTTACATTGCGCGAGTTG
The DNA here is from genome assembly GCA_900470155.1 of Hyphomicrobiales bacterium. Taxonomy (GTDB): domain Bacteria; phylum Pseudomonadota; class Alphaproteobacteria; order Rhizobiales; family Rhizobiaceae; genus Allorhizobium. The sequence continues at coordinate 154,613 of UBZT01000015.1, read as the reverse complement.
GCGCGCGAGCACGGCCGGATCACGGTCGCGGAGGCTGCACGGATCACCGATGCAAGCCGTCATACCATCAAAGATCATCTCAAGGCACTCGTGGATCAAGGGCACCTCGCCCTGCACGGTGCCGGCCGCGGCGCCTGGTATAGTCTTTCCTAGTGAAGGGCGTTCAGGCCCGTCGGAATGAGGCGCCTTGATGACATTCGAACCATCGACGCGCGAGTTGGAGAAGGGTCGCGAACGCGCAGTCATGGAGAATGCGATCTGGTGCGATGGATGCAACAATCCATCAGATGATTGAGAGCCCGATCTACGGAGGAGCGTATGCTTATGGTAATGGTCGCTCTGTGCGGGGATGCGATGGTCGATCAGAATCCGCCGAAAGGCGCGCAATGAATTGCCCGTTCTTCGAATTTACGCCGGAAGTGCACCGATCAGATCGCGGTGCCGACGCTGCGAGACATATCCCTTGCTACCGTTCAGTAGCGTCTTCGTATAGCGATGGGCGACGGTGCCCTGCAGCAGGTTCTGCTTGGTGGTTACTTCAACGAAAACACCGTTCTGCATCACCGCGACGCGATCGCAGAGATGGGCGATCACCGCCATGTCATGGCTGACCAGGACAAAGGTAAGGTTCTCGCGGTCCCGCAGGTCTTTCAGCAAATTCAGAATTTCCGCCTGGACCGAGACATCGAGCGCTGAAGTCGGCTCGTCGAGGAGCAGGATCCGCGGCTTGAGGATCAGGGCACGGGCGATGGCGACGCGCTGGCGCTGGCCGCCGGAAAGCTGGTGGGGGAAACGATAGCGGAAATTATGCGGCAGACCGACATCCTGCAGGATCTGCGCGATCCGTTCCTGGCGCTGATCGAGCCCGTGGATCTCCAGTGGCTCCAGCAAGGCACGGCCGATCGTATGGCGCGGATGGATCGAGCCGAACGGATCTTGAAACACCATCTGCTGCAGAGCGAGCTGCGATTTGGTGCGTTTCGGCAGGGCCGTTTCGCCGTTGATGACGATCGAGCCGCCCCAGGTCTTGTTGCGGCCGGCCAGCGCGCCGAGCACGGTCGACTTGCCGCAGCCACTTTCTCCCACCAGCCCGAAGGTCTCGCCCTTTGCGACCTCGAAGGAGACGTCCTTGACGACCCTGAGCGCATCGTGTCCGTGACCGTAGGATACGGACAGATTATCCACCTTGATCATCGTCATATCAGTCCTCCAGCCATTTTGGATCGCGCTTGAGAACTTCCAGCCTGTCGCGGGGATGTTCCAGGCTCGGCAGCGCGTTCAAGAGACCACGTGTATAGGGATGGGTGGCATGCTCCAGCTTGTCAGCGTCGAGCGATTCGACGATCCGGCCGGCATACATGATCAGCACCCGATTGCAGAAACTGCGCACGAGGTTGAGATCGTGCGAAATGAAGATCAGGCCAATGTTGCGCTCGGTCACCAGGTCGTCGAGGATGCTCAGCACCTGCTGGCGCACGGTCACATCTAGGGCGGAGGTCGGCTCGTCGGCGATGATCAGTGACGGCTGCGAGATCAGCATCATCGAGATCATGATGCGCTGGCCCATGCCCCCGGAGACTTCGTGAGGGTAGAGCCCGTAGACCCGTTCAGGATCCCGGATATTGACCCGCTCCAGCATCGCCAACGTCCGCGTCCGCGCTTCACGGCGCGATACATGCTCGTGCAGGATGACGGTCTCGGAGATTTGCTCGCCGACGGTCATCACCGGATTAAGCGAGTACTTTGGATCCTGAAGGATCATCGAGATCCGGCTGCCACGGATCTTGCGCATCTGCGCCTCGTCGGCGGCCTGCAGGTCGATATCCTCGAACTCCAGACGGTCTGCGGTAACGATAGCGCCTTGCGGTTGGAGGCGCATGATCGCCCGGCCGGTGGTGCTCTTGCCGGAGCCGGATTCGCCAATGATACCGACCTTTTCACGTCCGACCTTGAACGAGACGTTTCGCACGGCTGTGACCGAGCCGGACAGGGTCGGAAACTGTACCGACATGTTTTCGACGGAGAGAATTGTGTCGCTGTTGTCAGGCATTGCGTGGATCCATGATGTCGCGCAGACCGTCGCCAAGCAGGTTGAAGGCCAGGCTGACGGTGAGGATTGCAAGGCCCGGAACGGTGGTTAGCCACCAGGCATCCAGAAGATATTGACGCCCCGATGCGGCCATCGCGCCCCATTCCGGCATCGGCGGCTGGGCGCCAAGGCCTAGGAAGCCAAGGCCAGCCGCCGTCAGGATGATGCTCGACATGTTGAGTGTCAGCCGGATGATGATCGACGGCGCGCAGAGCGGTACGATGTGGCGCACCAGGATGCGTCCCATGCCGGCCCCCTGTAGTTCGGCCGCGACGACAAAATCGGCCTGGCGGAAGGTCAGGGTCTCGGCGCGAGCCAATCTGGCGATCGGCGGCCAGACAGTGAGCGCAATGGCGATTACCGCATTCTCGATGCCGGGACCGAGGGCCGCAGAGAAGGCAAGCGCCAGAACCAGGCTCGGGAAGGACAGGAAAATGTCGGTGATGCGCATCAGCACGACATCGACCCAGCCGCCGAGATAGCCGGCGGTGGCACCGATAACAAAGCCGATCGGGCCGACGATCACCGTCACCAGGATGCTGATATAGAGCGTCGTGCGGGCGCCGTAGATCAGCCGCGAGTAGACATCACGGCCGAACTCGTCGGTTCCGAACCAGAATTCGGACGATGGCGGCCGCAGGGCGAGCGCCAGATCCTGGGCGATCGGATCATGGGTCGACAAAATGGGTGCCAAGGCCGAGATGACCACCAGTGCCACGACGACCACGAGCCCGCCAAGCGCCAGCGGATTGCTGACCAGGCTCAGCCACAGGACATAGGCCTTGTGAAGACGGGCCTGATGCATGGAGGAGAAATCCTCGCTGATCAGCCAGTCATGCAGATCGCTGAAATATCGAGTTGTCATGGTTTTACCGCGTACGTGGATCGAGGAAACGATAGACGATGTCTGATAGCAGGTTGATCGCGATCGATATCAGGCCGATCAGCAGAACACTGCCGAGCACCGCATTCATATCGGCGAAGAACAAAGCGGATGTGAGGTATTGGCCGAGCCCCGGCCAGGCAAATACCGTCTCGATCAGCACGGTGCCATCGAGCAGACCGCAATAGGCAAGGGCCACGATTGTCAGGAGCTGCACGCGGATATTGCGGAACGCGTGGCGCCAGATGATGGCGCGCTGATCCAGTCCCTTGGCCTTGGCGGTCAGGATATATTCCTGGCGCAGTTGCTCAAGCATGAAGCTTCGGCTCATACGGCTGAGATAGGCCATCGCCGCGTAGCCAAGGATCAGCGCCGGTGCAAGAACATGATGCAGGACGTCGAAGAACACGCCCCATTCGCCGGCGATGATCGCGTCGATCAGCAGAGAATTGGTCGGCCCGTCGACCAGCCCTTCGTTATAGACATCGAGCCGGCCACTGCCCGGTATCACGCCAAACTTCGCATAGAAGATGAGAATGACGATAGTGCCGAGCCAGAATATCGGCGTCGAATGACCGAGCAGTCCGACAAAGCGGGCAAGATGGTCTACCCAGGTGCCCTTGCGGACCGCAGAGATGATCCCAAGCGGTATGCCGAACACCGCCCCAATCAAGGTGGCGAGCGTGGCCAGCTCAAGCGTTGCCGGGAAGACGCGAGCCAGATCGCTGGAGACCGCGTTCTTGGTGACGTTCGACTGGCCGAAATTCAGCTGCGCGATATTGCCGATATAGGTGACGAACTGCATGTAGAGCGGTTTGTCCAGCCCCATCTGCTGATAGACCCTATCATAGGTCGCCTGATCCGCCTGGTCTCCGATCACCGCAATGACTGGATCGGCCGGCACCATCCGGCCGATCACGAACGTGATGACCAGCAGACCCAGCAGCGTCGTCAAAATGACCGCAAAGGAGGTTGCCAGTTTTCGCACACTCCTCAGCCAGGTTGCACCGGCTGAAGAGCGCGAATTTTGCGTTTGCGCGATGCTCACGTTCGCTTTCCTTTATCGATCACGGTCACTCGCCCTTGGTGACAGTGTCCCAACGGGTCAGCCAGGTGGAATGTCCCGTATAGCCCTTGACCTCGTTGCGTACGGCTTTGGCATCGGTTCTGAGAAACGATGTCACGAGTGCAGGCGAAGATGCGAGGTAGGCCTTATTGACCTTTGCATAGAGCTCGCTCCGTTTTGCCGGATCGATTTCATGCGCTGCAGCGACGACCATGTCCTGAATGTCCTTCGGCACGTCCCAGGCCGTGCGCCAGGCGTTGATACCTGTCAGTTTGGCTTCATCCGCGTTGTTTGCATTGGTAGCATAGGATTGCAGGATCGAATGCGGATCGGGTAACCTCTCGCCGGAGCGCGCAGAAAAGACTTCGAACTCGCGGCTGCGGAACTTGCCGATGTGATCGCCGGCCTGCAGATCCAGCTTTATGCCTGCCTTTGCAGCATTGGCCTGTAGCGATTGCGCCACCTCGAATTCCGGCGTGACCGGAGTGGCGTAATAGACCTTCGAGAATCCGTCCGGATAACCAGCTTCTGCCAACAACGCCTTGGCCTTTTCGATGTCCAACTTGTAGGGGTTTTCATCGACGGCGCCGGGAAGGCCTGCCGGCACGATGGTCTGCTGCTTTACGCCGTAATATTTCATCACGGTATCGGCCAGACCATCATAGTCGATCAGATAGCGGAAGGCTTCGCGAACCTTAGGGTTGCCAAGGATTTCGTCCTTCTGGTTCAAGGCGAGATAGTAGAAACCGAATCCTGGCGTCTTCTGGATCGTCACCTTTCCACCCTGGTCGAGGGCGTTGAGATCGGTCGAGGACAAACGGGTGGCGACGTCAATATCACCGGCCTCGAGCTGCAGACGTTGGGCCGCCGATTCCGGCAGGTGACGCACGATGACGCGGCGCATCTTCGGCTCGCCTTGCCAGTAATCCTTGAAGGCATCGGCGATCAGCAGATCGTTCGAGCGCCATGTGCGAAGCGAGTAAGGACCGGAACCGGCATCGTTGCTCTGCAGGAATTCGCGGCCCATGTCGTCGTTCTTGACGTGATCGGCCAGGAGCTTGCTGTCGAGGATCGAGGTGGAGAAGCTTGCCAGCGACAGCAGGATGAGGTTCGGGTTCCAGACCTCCGGCGTCTGGAGGACGAGCGTTGAGTCGTCGGTGGCGGTGATCAGGGAGGCGACATTGTCTTCCTTGAAGCCCCATTGGCGAAGATCGACCGAAGGCGCCAGACCGAGCGTGACGAGACGCCGCAGCGACCATTCGACGTCTTTCGCGGTCAGCGCATTGCCGGAGTGGAAGGTGACCCCAGAACGGATCTTGAAGGTAAAGGTCTTACCGTCGGCGGAGACAGTCCAGCTTTCCGCAATACCGGGCGTCGGCGTTGTAATGCTGTCGGCAGGCAGAACGACAAGGCGGTCATACAGATTGGCCACAACCTCGGCTGCTTCCAGCTGGTTGAGCTCGTTCGGGTCGAGCCCGCGCATTGACGACAGATTCTGCGCGATGACGAGCTGATCTTCCGGCGTCGCGGCGGTAACGGTCAGCGGCATAGCAAAAATAGCGGCGGCAACCGCAGTAGACATCAGAAACCGGCGTCTGAGCAATTCCATGTCAACTCCTCCCAAGAGCTTGAACACTGCAACAAAAACAAGATTTCATATCGACATCGATCTGAAATCTGGTATATCAGATCTCACAGAATACATCGTGCGTCAACGGGGAATTGGTTCATGAAGCAAGAAGATGGCTTGGTGTTTCACGACGAGAGGATCGAAAAGCTCGATCCGCGTCTGTTGACGACCCTGCGCGACCACGTTCACCGCACCCTAAGAAATGCCATTCTTACGGGGAAATTCGGCGTGAACGAAAAGGTCAATGAGCGACAGCTTGCCGAGCAGCTGGGTGTCAGCACGACGCCGATCAAAGAGGCTCTGCGACAGCTCGAAACTGAGGGCCTCGTCGAAGCGCTGCCTCGCCGCGGCGTCCTGATCCGCTTCAACGCGAACTGGGCGGAAGAGATGATCCTGGCGCGGGCAGCGCTTGAATCGATGATTGCCCATCTCGCCGCCAAACGGTTGTCAAAGCCTGCGGCGACCGAGCTGCAGGCGACGGTCGCTCTGATGAAGATGGCGACCCAGTCTGGCGCTGCCGACGACCTGATCGCTTTGAACGAGACTTTTCATGAGCAGATCCACGTGGCGTCCCAATGCCAGTACCTGGCCCGGATGATCGAACGGCAGCAATTCTACGATGCCAGCATCCGCCGCGTCATCCACTCCAACCCGACCGAGCGCGAACTCGCGCTAGGCGAACATGCGGCAATCGCCGAAGCGATCATTGCCGGCGACATCGAGAGAGCCGAGCGCGTGATGCGCGATCATGTGGTCCGGTCGGGAGAAACCTATCTGAACATCGTTTTTAAGAGCAAAGAGGAAGTTTAACGTGAACGAAGCTATTGCGCGAGTTCGCCGGGCCCTGACGGGCATTTCGGGTGTTCCTGTCACGCCCTACGCCGCCGACGGAAGCGTCGATGTCACCAAGCTGAAAACGCTGATCGAGAAGATGGCGGCGGCCAAGGTCCACAACCTGATGGCGGCCGGCAATACCGGCGAATTCTTCACCCTGTCGCTCGATGAGGTCCGCCTTGTCCACCGCGCCACGATCGAGGCTGCGGCCGGAAATGCCCTGGTCAGCGCCGCCGTCGGCCGCTCTCTGGTCGAGGCGAAGGCGTTGGCACGCGACGCCATTTCTGCTGGTGCCGACGCAATCATGGGGCACCATCCAATGGATCCCTTTGCCGGGCCGTCCTATCAGAGCAAGTATTTTCTCGAGCTTGCCGATGCGTGCACCGTGCCGGTTATCGCCTATGTCAGGAGCGACACGTTTTCGATCGCAGATTTCCGCAAGCTGGCGCTGCATCAGAACATTGCCGGCATCAAGTTCGCCTCGGGCAACCTGATGCTGCTGGCCGACGTCATCCGGTCGACAAAGGACGCACCGGCCATCTGGGTCTGTGGGCTTGCGGAAGGATGGGCACCCGCGTTCTACGCCATGGGCGCACGCGGCTTCACCTCCGGTCTGGTCAATGTCTTTCCCGAGCGCTCGCATGCGATCCATCGCGCGCTCGAAGCCGGAGACTATGCAACCGCGCGCGATCTTATCGATGCGATTGCCGGCTTTGAAACGATGCGGACGAAATACCTGAACGGCGCCAATGTCACGGTCGTCAAGGAAGCGCTCGGCATGCTTGGCACCGATGTCGGTCCCGTTCGCGTGCCCGGGGTGGAAGCCCTGAATGATCAGGAAAGAGACAGTCTGAGGGAAATCGTCAAGCGCGTCAGCGAAAACCACGCGGCCTGACAGGAGGAATTGAAATGCACATTACCGCTTTGAAGACGTTTATGCAGCGCGTCGATGACCGCCCCCGTCTTCTGGTCAAGATCGAGACGAGTGAAGGCATATCCGGCTGGGGCGAGGCCTATAATCACGGACCCGACTGGGCACTGCCGCCGATGCTCGATTACCTGTTCCACCAGATCGAAGGCGAAGATCCGCGCCGCGTCGAATATCTCGTTCTGAAGCTCAACCAGCAAGCCCGTTTTCCGCCCGGCGCCCTTGGACTGGCGGCGATTTCGGCGATCGACCATGCGCTATGGGACATCGCCGGCAAGGCTGCCGGTCTGCCGGTCTACATGCTGCTCGGTGGCAATGTCCGCGACCGGGTGCGGATCTATTGCGGCGTCTATACCGCACCGGAGCCCCAGATCGCGTTGGAGCAGACGCTGCAACTGAATGAGGAATTCGGCTATACTGCGTTCAAGCTTAGTCCCTACCGACGTGACCTTCACAACACGCGTTGGGGTGAACTGGTCAAGGAAACCGGCGACTATTTCGGCAAGATCCGCGAGATCACGCCGTCGCATTTCGAGTTTGCCTTCGATGCCCATGCCAAGATCTACGAGCCCTATCAGGCTGTCCAGCTTGCAGCGGCAATCGCACCCTATGACCCGCTGTTCTACGAAGAGCCGATCCGCCCCGAACACATACCGGCATGGGCCGAACTGAAGTCCAAAGTGACCGTGCCACTCGCAACCGGCGAGTCGCTCTATAATCGCTTCGAGTTTCTGGCGCTGCTGAACGCGCGCGGTGCCGACATTATCCAGCCCGACATCTGTGTCGTCGGTGGCGTCACAGAAATGAGGCGTATCGCCGCGATTGCCGAAGCGCATTACGTGACCATTGCCCCGCACAATCCGATGGGACCGCTGGCGACCGCGGTGAACATCCATTTCTGCGCCGCCCAGCCCAACTTCAAGATCCTGGAATACAAGCCCCACATTCACGCTCCTTGGGCGCTGGACCCATATATTCCGGTTGACGGACACATGGAGCTTCGCCCCGATCGTCCGGGCTGGGGTATCGAGATCGACGAGGCGGTCTTGGCGACCGAGGACTATATCCACTGGGAGCGCAAGATCACCAGGAAGCCGGACGGATCGACCGCCTACCCGTGATTCCTCTTACTGGGGATAATGGTCCTTGTCACTCATTGGACCTCTTTGGCATCAGTAGTCGGCTCCTACCTCCTTACGTCTCCGCACAGGACGAAGTTGAACACCGCGGAAAGACGACTGGGCGGGCCGGTGGCCACTTGCCACAAGGTGGTGACGAGCGCGATCTCACGCGTAAGTGGCCGCCCGGTCGGAGCGGCCAGTGCGAGCGATCAAGCCGCAACCACGGTGCGGGCGTCATAGTCGGCGATCCATTGCAGCGATGGCCGCTCGCCGCAACGCTCAATCCAGGCCTTGACCACGTCGCTGTCCGGCGTCGCTGCAGGGTACCAGGCAAAGGGCGAATGCAGCAGCAGGTCGACAGCTGTGTATCGCTCTCCCATCAGATAGGGCCTATCCTTGAGCGCGGTTTCGAGGCGTGCGGCAAGTTCCGCCGGGCTGCGGAAGGTAAAATCCACAAAAGGATGGGAGATCCCGGCTGCCTGCATGATCAGCACAGGTTCGACCACGCCGGCATACCAGGCGAGCCAGCTGAGATACCGACCGCGCTGCGGATCGCCGGCAATAGGCGCCATCTCCTTTTCCGGGAAGAGATCCGTCAGGTACTGGATGATCGCGACGCTCTCCCATATGACGACGCCGTCATGGTCGAGCAGCGGCACCTTGCCTTCCGGATGCGGGTTCTTCGGATCTTTGCAACCGCTGCCATCGCCGCGGGTGATGTCGACGATCTCGATCGCGACCTTGTCGATGGCGTCTAGTTCGCGAAGCAGTGTGACGATACGCGTCGAGCGCGAGTGGGGAGCGTGAAAGAGCGTCAGCATAATCTGGATCCTCTGTTGCGTTTGGCAATGCGGATCTTGTACAGTCAGCCAACTGCCAGTTTCCGTCAGTAGGCTTCATCTATCCTCCAAAGTCATGGCTCGTAGTGATCGTCTGTTCCGCCTGCTCCAGGCGCTTCGCAATCTCCCCTCCCCGACGACGGCCGCGCGCCTTGCCGAGGAGACCGGCGTGTCGTTGCGTTCGCTCTATAGGGACATCGAGAGCCTGCGCGCCGCGGGTGCCGTCATCGATGGCGAGCGCGGCTTCGGCTACAGGCTGACGGAAGACATCGCCTTGCCGCCGCAGACGTTCACACGGCTTGAAATCGAAGCCCTGGTGCTCGGCCTTGCCGAGGTGCGGCATATGGGTGAACCGGCTCTCGCGGCGGCCGCAGGTGCCGTGCTTTCGAAGGTCACAGCAACGCTGCCCGACCGACTCCAACGCCAGGCACTGCATGCCGCCTCCCAGGTTTATCGGTTCGAGCGCCGCGATCCGCCGGTCGTCGATGTCGGCCTTCTGCGCGAGGCTTGCTGGCAAGAACGCGCCGTGGTGATAAGCTATGTGGACGCGGAGCAGCAACGGACCGACCGGCAAGCGCTGCCGCTGGCGATCGTCTATCTGGAGAGGACGCTGGTGTTGCTTGCCTGGTGTTGCCTGCGCCAGGATTTCCGCAAGTTCCGCGTCGACCGCATCGCCGGCATCGAGATGACGGAGGAGAGTTTCCGTCCGCGCCGGGTTCAGATGCTCAGGGACTTCGTTGCCATTCTGAACGCAGGTGCGCCCGAAACATCAAAGATGATCTTGAGCAGCCAGTAACCAAGACGACGATGCGGCCGGTGTGACCAGGTACCGCGTTCGGACTGCTTTTCGCAGATGCAGCAGATGTCCGAACGGTCGCGCTGAGGCGCAATGCTGTCACTACAAGTGGGCAGCATGAATTCGAGCAAAAATGCCTTGCCCGCGCTTTCGCCTTGATGGGAATCGAACCTACGCGCCACCGGATTTTCTCGCTAAGCTTCTGCTTGGTCAGCCATTTTGCGTCGCAAGATTCGATTATGGAACTAATATCGAATTAGCAAACCTCTGGGCTCAAGAAGCTGCCGCCCCATATAGAAAACAACCTGTATTGGGCGCTTCGTGGCACTCGATGAAGATAGGCAGGCTTGCCATAGGCAGTTCAAGACACAAAGTAAGTAAAGGTCGATATGGCAAGGACGATGACGATGGGCACGAAAATGCGCATATGCGCGCGGTTGTGGCTATCCACAAGTGCATTTTGTATCGGCTCCAAATCGACGGCGGCCGACGGCGAATGATCACGGCCAATAGAGCGGTGATCCTCGCCTTCGAATACCACTGTCACTTTTGTGGTTGTGAACTCATCCGCCTTAACCACCACCGTGACCTTCCGAGCGGTGCAAATTCTACCAATCGCGGTTTCAGCTGCTGAATTAACGTCGTTTGCTTCGACAAGCGATGTGTGCGTCACGAGGTAAAAGGGCATTCGCTCCCACTCTTGTTCTGTTTTTTTATCTCTTTTCGAGATTCACGTCGGCGAGACAAAAGTGGCCGCATCTCGTTGCATTGGTCAATGGTCGAGTGTCCTGAATTCAGATTTCGGACGCGGCGCCCAACGGACAATCCTGACGCAGTGCTAGACGCGGTGCTCCAGACGCGCACCAGAAAAGCCAGTTACCATCTCTTCCAGCGACTTGGCATCCACCATCAGACATGCCGCTGTCGCCAGCGCGTCCGCGATGGCTGCCGAGGGCGCTGAAACCGATACCGCACGCCATTTCGCCTGCACGGGGATACCGGTCGCGGGATCGAGGATATGACCGTCCTTCCCGGCCGGGTCAAAGGTCGTACCAAGGGGAGAGGACGTGGCGAGCGCCCGTTGGCGCAGACCCAGGCGCCCGCCCGTCTCGAGCCGGACGGGCCAGTCGCCGCCTTGTGGCCGACCGCCAAGCGCGCGCAATTCGCCCGTGTCGATCAGGATATCGGTCAAGCCTTCGGCCTCCAGCAGCGCCGCCACCCGATCGGCGACGTAGCCCTGGCCAATACCGTTCAGCGTCAACGCCATGCCGGGTATCAGGGCGATCATCGTCGCGTCAAACTTGATCCTTTGCCAGCCAACACGCGCTGTCGCGGCCCGGATCGCTTGCGCGTCCGGCCGCTCGCCACGCGCGGCGGCCTCGGCCCAGAGCGCCCACAACGGCTGAACGGTCGGGTCGAACCGGCCGCCGCTGGCGCGGTTCACAGCTCCGGCAAGAGACAGGCATTCCAGCAGTTCGAAAGGCGGTTCGGCAATAGATCCCAGCCGGTTGAGCCTCGCCACGGCGCTATCGGGGCGATAGAGGCTGAGAATGTTCTCCAGCCGGTCGATTTCCGCCCTCACGCGGGCGGCGATCGCCTCGCCATCGGGATGTTCGATCCGGATCGAGGCTCGCGCGCCAAGCGCTTGCCCCGTCCAGAGCCTTGTGCCTGACACGGTCGCGCGCGACGGCGCCGGCAGCATGGCGAAGGCGGCGGAGATGGTGATGAGGCGGCGGCGAGTTATCGGCATGGATCAGCCTCCAGCTTTGTTGGGCAGGGCGCGCAGACGCTCCTGGAAATCAGTGTCGCCGTTCTCCGGGACAGGGTTCGGATTGGGGTCGGTGTCGGTATCGACGGGCGCCAGAACCATGTTATCGGCGATCTCGGCAAGCGACAGTACCCGACCACCCTCGACGCGGGCAAACTCCTCGGCCCGCTCGCGGCTCGCAAACGGCACGGTTTCCGGCGCACCCATACCGCCCTGTCGAGCCGAGCCGACAACATAGACGGCTTTGTCGATCGCGATCCAGTTTCCGTCGCCTGGGTGATCCCAGGTCGCGCCCGCGGCCGCCATATCGTTGACATAGACGGCGACGATCGGCGCCATCTGCTCGGGCCCGCGCATATAGGCGATGGCGTCACGCACCTGGCTGAAGAACAGTGGCGCGGGCATACCCTCGAGAAACACCTGTCCCTTTGGGCCGGGATGCTCCAGCAGGTTCATCTGGCAGTAGTGGCCAAGCGTCTCCGCCGTCATGTCCATGGGCGTGGTGTCTTGCGTGGCTTTTTCCTGGCAGGCGGCAAGTAGGGCCAACGAGACCACAAGCAACAAAGGGCGAAGCGAAACTCTCATGCCATGTCTCATGGGGTCACCTTTCGAAATGCGGCAAGGGCAAGCGCGATCGACAACACTGGCCAGACAAACAGCGAGGCGGCCGATTGCCAGAGCGGGATGGCCCCAGCCGCCCCGCCGATGCCGCCAGCGACAGCGACTGCCTGGCCCGCCGAGAGATTGAAGACCCGGAAGGCGTCGGCGGGGTTGCCGAGCAGGGCGACGGGCAAGACCTGGGTGGTGAAAGGCCCGCCGCCATCGGTGACGATCAGCGCCAGAAGCGCCAGGTCGTAGAGCACGACGGCTACCAACCAGAGCGCGATCGCAAGGCCCGCCGCTCCAGAGGGGCGCCGCGCCAGTGCCGAAAGCGCATAGCCCGCGCCAAGGAAAGTGGCGCCCAGCAGAACCGAGGACCAAATCAGCCGCACCAGCGAAACGATCCCCTTGATCGCGCCCGGATCGGACAAGACCGCCACCACCAGCGCCGCGCCATAGCCTAGGGTCACGGCAAATGCGAGGACCGCAATATGCGCGAGAAGCTTGCCGAGCAGGATCTGCAGGCGAGAAACCGGATAGGTGAGAAGGAGGGGCAATGTACCACGCTCGACTTCGCCGGCCACGGCATCGAAGCTCATCAGCAGCGCCAGAAGCGGAACGAGATAGACGGCAAGCGAGGTCAGCGAGGCGACCGTAACCGACAGCCGGTCGACGCTAACATCGCCCGTCGGCGCGGAACCGGCGGCCGCCAGGACCAGCGAGAACAGTACCATCATACCGGTGGCGATCAGAACCCAGCGATTGCGGAAGGCGATGCGGAATTCGCAAGTTGCGGTGGCGAGGATGCGGCTCATTGCCCGTCCCTCCGGCTGAAATGGCTGTAGATATCCTCAAGGCTGGGCGGGATCACATCGAGATCGGCGACCTCCACGCCACGCGCCGTGATGCGCGTGAGAAGCGGCAGCTTGTCGGCTTGCGCGCAGGCGATGCGCAACAACCCGTCGGGGCCGATTTCCGCTTCCGGAAAGGCCGCCGCAAGCGACAGGGCGTGGCCCTGCGCCGGGCGGACAAGAAGCAGGGTCGGCAGGGCGGCGCTAGCGCGAAGATCGGCAAGCGTGCCTTCTGCCACCAGCTGCCCGCCCGAAAGGATGAGGATGCTGTCGGTGCGCGCCTCGACCTCGGTTAAGACGTGGGAGGACAGCAGAATCGCGGTTCCATCGGCCGACAATCCATCGAGCAGGTCGTAGAAATCCCGTCGCGAGACCGGATCGAGACCCGAGGTCGGCTCGTCCAGCACCAGAAGGCGGGGCCGACCGATCAGGGTCTGGGCAAGTCCTACTCGTTGGCGCATACCCTTGGAATAAGTGCCGATCCGCCGCTGCGCCGCATGGGTGAGGCCGACGCGGGCCAGTAGCTTCGGCGCGATGCGGGGATTTTCCCCCCGCAGCGAAAGATAGTGGCGTATCTGCTCCTCTCCTGTCAGGGCCGGATGAAAGGCAACATTTTCGGGCAGATAAGCCACCTGCATGCGTGCTACTGCCGACCCCGGCGCCTCGCCGCAGACCGAGACGTCACCACTGTCGAACGGGATCAGGCCCAGGATGATCTTCATCATCGTCGACTTGCCGGCGCCGTTATGGCCAAGCAGGGCGGCGCGTTTTCCCGGCTGGAGAGCCAGCGATACATCCGTCAGCGCCTCAACGGACTGGAAACGTTTAGTGAGCCGAGAGATTGTCAGGGTCGGTGTCATCATGATTTCCTTCGGCCCAACGACCGGCTGCCTCGGATTCGTAGCCGAGGATTTTAGGGGGAACGGTCATCGTCAGCGGCCGCATCAAAGGGGCGCTGTCGCGCACGCCGCCCGGCAGCGTCGCAGGGAAGTCCCGCTGGCTCCAGCGCACCAGCTGGACCGCGGGGGAACCGATCAGCAGGCTCGCGGCAGGCTGCGACCAGAGGATCTGGTCCATCACATCATTCGGGCGGTAAAAACTGTCGGCGATGTCGTCGCCATTAAGATCGAAGGCCGGGTGGTCGGACCAGAAATTGCCCCTCCCCTCATGGCTCCATTCCACGTTGCGGGTGCCGACATATTTTACCTGCTCGCGATTGGCGATGAAGGCATTGCCGGTGAGTATGTTCTTCTCCGACCCGGCGGTGAAGTGAATGCCGATGCCGCAGCCCTCGAACCGGTTATCCCAGATGAGGTTCTTGTGGGCGTTGTAGATGAAGAAACATTTCTTTGTGCCGCCACGCACAAGGTTGCCGGTAACATCAGCACTGTTGGCATAGTTCAGCATCAGCCCATGTTCGCGGTCGCCAAGGCTGAGATTGTTCAGGATTCTGGCCTGGTTCGAGAACATGATGGCAAAGCCGAGATGGTTGCCGATCGAGACATTGCCGGAAACCTCGGTATTGCGCGTGTACATGAAATGCACGGCGAACCGTAGGTCGCGCATGATATTGTCGCGATAGATGCTGTGTGAGCTGGCGTTCGAGAAGATGCCGTCGCGGCCGAAGCGGATGACATTGCCCTCTAGCAGCGTGCCGGGGCTGTTCCAGACATAGATGCCATTGCCGCGCTCGTTCATACGCGGGCTGTCGGTGCCAATGATCTCGTTGCCGATCACCGCGGTATCGCGTCCGCCATGCACGTCAATGCCATGCATGTTGCCAGCGACAAGCAGGTTTTCGACACGGGCGCGATCCGCCCCTTTTTCGATCTTTACGCCGGCGTCGAGGTCCTGGTTGATCCGTCCAGAGCCCGTCACGGTAAACCCGGTCAGTTGAACGTCGGGTGCCGTGATCGTCAAGACGCTGCCCGAGCCCTGACCATCGACGACCGCTTCGCGCGGGCCGGTGATGGAGAGTGCCCGGTCGATCACGACGGAGCCAAGATAGGCCCCATCGGTCAGTGTAAGAACATCGCCGGGCGCTGCATCGGCGATGGCGGAGGCGAGGCTGCCCGTTCCCGGCGCGACCATGCGCTCCTCTGCCGCAAGCGGCGAGACAAGAACAAGACCAATTAGGAGAACGGGCAGCCGCATGGATCAGGCGCCCTTCGGTTCGACGAACATGCGGCCGCGCATTTCCATGTGCAGGGCATGGCAGAACCACTGGCAATAGTACCAGTAGACACCGGCATTGGCAGCGACGAAGGTGACCGAGCTGGTCTGCTGCGGGCCAACTTCCATCGCCACACCATGATTCCCCATGGTGAAGCCGTGCGTCAGATCGTCGATATCGTCGAGATTGGTGACGATCACCGTAACCTCGTCGCCCTCCTTGACCGTGAAGCTCTCCTGGCTGAAGGCGGGTGCGACCGAGGTCATGTAGACGCGCACCTTATTGCCGTCTCGGATCACCGCATCGGTCCACTCATCGATGTTGACGCTGTCTGCTTCTGCCTGCTTGCGTGTCTCGGCCCAGAGTGGGTCCTTGCGATCCCACACCGAACGGATGTTGGGCAGGATCGAGGGCGCGACTGCAATGGCATCATGTGGTTCTGCAAATGTCGGACCATCATGCACGAGCTTCATCTTGTCGCCGGAGATATCAATCAATTGATCGTTTTCGGGCTTCAACGGGCCGACATTCAGGAAACGGTCCTTGGAGAACTTGCACAGGCAAACCATCCAGTCGTTCGACGCATCGAGCGTTTCGCCCATGACCGTCTTGAGGTGACCGGGCTGATACTGCACGTCGATCTTGTCCTTGATCGGATTGATTTTCTCGCCGGCATAGGCTTTGATGGCGTCCTCGATGTTCCACTTCGCCACCTGGCTGTCGAGGAAGAGTGAAGTGTAGGCATTGCCGCGTCCATCAAATGCCGTGTGCAAGGGCCCTAGGCCAAGCTCTGGCTCGGCGACAACGGCGCTGCGCGGTTCGGCATTGTCATAAAACAGCGCGTCGAACTTGGTCACATCAAGCACGGTCACAGTCGGCGAAAGCTTGCCGCCGATGCACAAGTGCTTCTTGTCTGGGGCCATATTGCAGCCATGCGGGTTATTGGCGATCGGAATGTAACGGGTTAAGAGAGATTTGGCCTCCTTACGGCCATCCAGCACCTTGACGCCGTTGACTTCCTCGTACTGGCCGGCGGCGATGGCCTTTTCGATCTCGGCCAAGTTGAAGACGACGACATGGTCCATCTCGGACTTGGTCATCTCCTCGAGATTCATGCCCATTTCCGAATTGTAGCTGGTCGAGAAAGCCCATTTTCCCTCGTAGTCGGCGTCGCAATTGTCGAGATTGCCCGACACCTTGACCTGCCAGGCGACATCCCACTTGTCGGCATCAACCGCGGTGAAGATGTTCACATAGGTTGACACGTCGGTCATGGTCGAACCGTCATTGACCAGTGGCGCTTCGTCCTCGCCGTTGCAGAACACGTAGTTCGTGCGTGGCCACTTTTGCGGACGCAGACCGTGAATGCCCTTGGCGTTCGGGATTTCCAGGATGGCGTCGGTCTTCATCACATCGCAGCGCACGCGTGCGACACGGGTGTTGGCCTTGTCGTTCATGAACAGGAAGCGACCGTCATACTTTCCCTCGGTGAAGGACATGTGGACGTGGTGCAGGTCGCCATTGTCATGGATCTTCTTGCCATTGGCTTCCAGCTGCTTTTTGGTCTTCTCCGTCATCGTACGCTGGTGGATGCGGATCGATTCGTTGGTCTGCCCCCAACCGGTTGCCGAGCAACGGTTGAACACGGGCACTCGCATCAGTTCGCGCATCGAGGGGATGCCGAGAATGCGCATTTCGCCGGTCTGCCCCGAGGACCAGAAGCCGTAATAATCATCGAGCTTGCCGGGCGCGACAGAGCCATTGCCTTCGGCTGCGGCGAGCGCCGGTGACGCGATAGCGGCTACTCCGAGGCCCAGCGCGCCGGCCCCCATGCTTCCGGCCAGAACGGCAGTGCCAGCCGTAGCGCTGAATAGTTCTCGCCGGCTCAGGCCTTTGATTTCTTTCGTTTCCATCGTCGATGTCCTTCTTCGGTTAAACTTTGGCTATAGATTGGTTGATCGGCGCGCCGCCCGGGCTCGCCGCGAGCTTCGCCCGCGACTTCATCTTCTTCATTACGACGGGACAGACGGTTTCGGACTGGTAGAGCACCTGACAGTGCAGGCAGTTGATGCACTCGTTCGGATTGATCTCGCCGGTCTTGTGAATGGCCTGCACCGGACATTGGTTGGAGCAGGTCTGGCAGGGGTTACCGCATTCGTGGTAGCGCTTCAGCCAATCGAACATTCGCATGCGCGCCGGGATCGCCAAGGCAGCACCGAGCGGGCAGAGGTAGCGGCAGTAGAAGCGCTCGACGAACAGACCGGCGACCAGAAGGGCAACCGCATAAGCGACGAACGGCCAGGCGCGAATGAACTTCAGGATGATCGCCGTCTTGAACGGCTCGATCTCAGCCAGGTGCTCCGCCTGCTCAACACTCATCAGTGAGACCCCGAACAGGCCAAGGAAAATCATGTATTTGAGCGGCCACAGGCGCTCATGCAGCCCCCAGGGCAGAGTCCACTGTGGAATGCGTAGTTTGCGGGCGATCTGGTTGGTAAGTTCCTGCAGCGCGCCGAAGGGGCAGAGCCAGCCGCAATAGGCGCCACGCCCCCAAAACAGCAGGGCAGCCGCCACGGAGAACCACAGGATGAAGGTCAGCGGATCGAGCAGGAAGGCCTGCCAGCTGAAACCCGAGACGAGGCTGCCGAATAGGGCCATCAGGTTGACCACCGAAAGCTGAGCATTGGCATACCAGCCGAGGAAAACCAGGGTCACAGTGAGGAAGACGATGCGGAAAATGAAGAAGCCTCGGGCATTTCTCACCGCATAGGTCTGGAAGAAGAACAAAGCCGTCAGCACAAACAGCATGGTGCAGAGAACAGCGATCTCAAACGTCTTGTCGCGCCAGATGCGCTTCCACAGATGCGCCTGGGCCGAGCCCTCCTCGCGGTCAGCGACGGCCGTGACCTCGACCGGTGGGGGGGCAACTGCCTTCAAATATTTCTGCGGCAATTGATAACCGAGGTCGAAGGTATGGAAGACCTTTTCGATCGGCCCGACTTCGCGCTGCGCCAGAAGCTGGAGGCGGAACGGCTTGGTCGGATCGAAACCGACATTGGCGGCAATGCGAAACAGATCCATTTCGGTGAAATCGGGCGCGCCTTGGAGCGCAGTCCCGCCGAGCCGGCGATGATCGCGGTCGCGGAAGCGAACCGAAACATCGTCCTGGATCAGCACGATGCGATCGAAGATACCGCCGCGCACGTAGCCGGAACCTTTGAACGAGTAGAGCCCCCTTCCCACAACGGCGATGGCGCTTTCGCCCTCCTTCAGCCAGGTCTTCAGATTGGCCTCCTCAGCCGGCCCGAGCAGGGCCTTGCCGATTGCCGGCACAGAGACCAGCGCCGCATGCATGTCGATGAAGGTGGTTTCCGGCGGTCCGGTGAGCGCGCGCTCGCGGGCGCGCGCATCGGCATGCTCGGCGAAGGCGGCATTGACCTGGGCGATATCCAGCGACAGGCGGCGGATCGTGCCATCGCCCTCCGCCTCGATCCAGTCGACCGGCGCGGCGGCATCGGCATTCACCGTGAAACGTGGGCCAGCCTGCTCGCTTTCTTGGATCAGTCCGCCAAGCCCAAGCGCCCGCGCCACCTTCAAGCCAGACCGCACGATCGAATCGTCGATTACCATCACGGTGACCGTGGCGCCCGAGATGATGTCTACGTCATGCGCCGTGCCACCGGATTTTGCCTCGGCGACGAGGTCCAGCCCAGCATAGCCTGCGACCAGTGCTTTGACTTTCGCTTCGGGAATGCCGATCAGGACAATGGGTTCCGAATGCTTAACGAGCCGGACGCCAATAATTCTTGCGTCGGTGCCCACCGCGACGAGCGTATGGATTGCCTTACCGGAATAGCCAGTCGTACCGACGAAATCCGAGGTGACAAAGACCCAGGCCACAGTTTTCCCGCCCTTGAGCACCGGGGCGACCGCCAGATCGTCACGCACAGGCCCGAACGCCTCTGCGTCAGGCACAATATCGGAGACATTTACCGTCGGCAGATATTGCTGCAACACCGACGCCGCACTGGCCGAAACCGCAAGGCAAAGGGAGGCGCAGAGCAAAAAGACCAGACGGAAGATTTTCATCCCAACATTCCCGCAAATTGTTGCGGGAGCATTGGGACGTTCGTTCAAAGGGATCCTTGCGCTAGATCAACCAATCATAGTTTATCCGAGCAAATCCGTGGCCTGTGCAGATATCCCAGTTTTTTGAGATCGTCCGGAAGCCGCAGCTCCCGGGAAGATTGCTGCTCCAGACAGAGAATATTCTAGATCCACGTCCGACGATAATGCCGATACCGGGGATCTCAGCTGAAACAGAGAACAGCGCAAAATCTCCCATCTATATGTTCCTGCGCAAGCTTCCCGCAAAAGCGCTTCGCACGTCCCGCCAAATTCCTCTAGACGAGGCGAGGGTCTGGTTCGCTGGTACTTCGGCTATAAGCTCCATCCGCGCACCGGCAGACACTAGAATGAGACATGACAGGAAACGCTGACATGCAAAAAACATCTGCCGAGCGTCCAGCACTCGGCATAGGCTTGAGGATCCTCTCCGGCGCTCTGTTTGCAACCATGGCAATCTTCGTGAAGGCCTTGTCGGGCCATGTGCCTGTCGGTCAGATAGTCTTTTTCCGCTCGGCCTTTGCGCTGATCCCGTTGGTGATCTTCCTCGGGTTGCGCGCGGAGTTTCCCCGTGGATTGGCGACCAAACGACCGCTCGGCCATATGCTGCGATCCGCGTTCGGTGCGGCGGCAATGTTTGCATCCTTCGCTTCGATCGCACGCCTGCCGCTCGCCGAGGCGACACTGATCGGCTATCTCTCACCGGTCTTCACCGCCATCGCCGGTGTCGCCATCCTCTCCGAGCGCATTGCTGTGTGGCGAATTGGCGGGGTGCTGCTCGGTCTGGGTGGTGTGCTCGCCCTCGTCTGGCCGGAATTCGGCCAAAGCGACACTGACCTGTCGCGCCTGATCGGATACGGCCTGGGTTTACTCATGGGTCTGCTCACGGCCTTCGCGCTCATCATGGTGCGAAGCCTGAGTCGCACCGAAAGCCCAGGAGCCATCGCTTTCTATTTTGTTCTGGCTTCCATGGCCGGCGGACTATTCAGTCTGCCGTTCGGCTGGGTGACGACCAGCGAAAAAGAACTTCTGTTCCTCGTTCTCAGCGGAATTTTCGGCGGCTTCGCCCATATCGCGATGACGCTCGCCTTCCGCTATGCGGAAGCCTCGCGCCTCGCACCCTTTGAGTATCTTGCCATCGTATGGCCGGTACTTGCTGATTTGCTCTTGTTCAGACAGCCCTTGGCATCCGCTTTTCTGCTCGCCTTGCCGTTGGTGCTGGCTGGCGCCGGAATGGCGGCCATGGAAGGGAGGAGAGGAAAGGCGCGCTGACGAAGGTCGCCTCCGGCCTCACGCCCCTAAACAACCTTGGTACGCAACGTTGGAACGATCACATTTATTGCGGCGTGGCAGGTCAGAAATTGCGCTTCGACGCGGTAGGCCGCCCACAGCATAGCGGGTGTCACGACGTCGTCAGAGCGGGCTGTGTTGGCTGCAAGGTTGAGATCGTGCATGGCGACCAGCACCAGTGTGCCGATCCGGCGATATAGAAATTCAGGATTGGGCAAGGCCTGTGCGCGTCATGCCTTGCTGCAAATTCATTCCCGTCAGACTTTAACCGTCACGGTCTTTCCGTGAAAGGCAGCCTGCTGCTGTCGCCCCTCGTTGATTTTGTTCACCGCGAGTCGATCGAAAAGCATAGCAAGACCTGTCTGCTCCGCCGCAACGTGACGACGCACGCATTCAAAAAAGCCTCTCAACATGTATCCGGTTCCATCAGGTGATATCTTGCAACCGCCATCAGCCAACGCTTGGAGCGCATGCACAACGTCGATCGCAGCAAGTCGGTCATGGCGGTGTTCAGCCACCAGACGTTCAGTCGAAACCGCCCTTCTGCAACCGTCGGGCTTCTGGCCCAGAAGAGGGAACAGGATCATTTCCTCAAGAGCCTGTGCCCGCTCAAGCGATGGAATCAATGTTGCGGAGACATTGAGGCAAAGACGCTCATCAATACGCGCGGGCAAACCGTCGGCGATTGCTTCGAGTTGAGAACAAAGTTTCAGAAGGTCGATATGATTTCTCTTCAGTTTTTCGATGTTTTGCGGCTGCAGTCCACGAAACTCTTCCATTTCCACCTCCCGCTTACAGATTGGCCGGCGGTCTCGCGACGAGACCAGATCACCGCCACATCATCCCTTCACCCTGCCCAATCTAGTCTCGCTCGCCTTGCTTCTCGCTGGCGGGAGCAGGAAATATCAGGGGTTTAGCGGGCCGAATGATCCGTCCTTCGCCCGTGCTTACATTGCGTCACGCTCAACTGACGATGCCTCAAAAAGCCGCTGAGGTCTTTGTGCGGGCGCAAGGACAAGGGGACCAGCAGGCTTCACGCTTTGAGCATCCCGCTATAGTGGGCGCGGGGCTTGGGACCAAATGTCTCTCGGCCTATGCCTGCCCAATCGTCAGGTTGTCAATCGCGTGCCGGGAACGCGACTATCCGATCGCAGACCATATCGCCGCCTCGACGACGGTGTTTCCCGGTCGCGCGGCTTTGTTCACTTGTGCAACGGCGACGGACAATAGAGCAGTACGAGTCCTTTAAACTGCCGTGATCCAGAAAGTCGCGTTCAGTGCAGATAGCTGTCGTGGCGAGGCATGCCTTCGAACCACCGTCATCATCCTGCACGACACGTGCACTTCGAATGTGCTCCAGCCATCATCCCCGCGTCGCTCCGACTTCGGTGCGCCGCGGGGGCAGAGGGAGGGCACTCTGAAGAGTTCAGAACCGGCTTTTCACGCCGAGGTAGAAGCCACGACCGTCGCCAGGTAGAAAGGCAGCCTGGTTCGGCGTTGCCTGGTCGACAATAAGGGTGGATGAAGCATATGTTTCGTTGAACACATTTGTGACTTCCCCAAACACCGACAGATGATCGTTGATGCGGTATTCGGTCTTGAGGTCTATCACGGCATATGGGTCTGCCCACAGGGAGTTCATGTTGTCGACAGGGGTTCTGTCCGGGACCCATTTTACGCTGGTGCCAAACGACCAGTTTTCTGTCGGCTTATAGGAGAAGGCGGCATTGACGACATGTCGAGGCGCGCCTGCCAGTTGGCTGTTTCCCCGTAGGACATCATCGTGAAACCTGAAATCCTGATAGGTATAGGCCAGGCGTCCCGTCAACCCGTCATACAGCTCGGCGGTAAGGCCGAGCTCCATGCCGAAATGCCGCGTCTGGTTCGCATTGATCGCGCCGAGTGAGGCACCAGTCGCATCTCGCAGGCTCAGTAACTCATTGTCGACCCATGCGTAGTAGGTGGTAGCGTCCCAACTCACGTCACCCAGGTTTCCGCGCCAGCCAAACTCCGCCGTCGTTGCGGTTTGTGCCTCAAGATCCGGCGTCGAGAAGACTGCCGCTGCCAGCAACGGATTTCCGGGCGTCGGACGTCCCGGACTGCTGTTCGGCGTGCCGTTGACTGTGGCCAGCAGATCATCATGGGTCGGAGGTTCGAAACTCCGGCTCAGGGCTGCAAACAGGATCTGGTCCGGTGTTGGCTCGAACGTTACTCCGAGGCTAGGGCTCCAGGCATCATAGCTGCTGTCGTAAGCCGTGCTCACTGTCGGCACTGTGCCGTTCGGCAGACGGATCGTCGGGTTTGCCGGATTGTAAGCGAGTGTTGGTCTTGTCGCGGATGAATAGGTGTCATCGCTGCTGCGGGTCGCATGCGCATAGGAAAGCGCCGGTGAAATGCTCCAGTTGTCGGCGAGCGGGAAGTTGAAGCCGGAATGGAGCGAGAGCGTCGCGGCATCGAGATCGTTCTCGCCGAACAGTGGGCCCTGCATTCCCGACTGGTTAAGATAGTAGCGTCGTTCAGCCGAGCCGATAGTAAATTGAGCCGTCGTTTCAAACAGCGGCAACAGACGATCTGCGTCCAGTGAATAGGCATACCGCATCATTCCAGTCAGGTCTCCACCGACAGTGTCGCGAATGCCTGACGAGACAGGGAAACGGAATGTGTCGTCAGTATACGTGTAGCCGAGGCCCAGGTCGAATTGATGCTCACCGAGATCGATCGTCGTGCGAGAACCAATCAGATACTGGCTGGCATCCCGTCGGGGTTTGTCTCGTGCGACGTTCGGTCCGGGATTGATGACACCCGCAGGCGTGACCAGGGGACCGTTAGAGACCTGGGACGGGTCGGCTTCAAGCGCATCCTTGTTGATCGGCCCAGATACGTCGAAGCCGAGATCCGTATACCCGAAAAAAAGCCTTGTCGTGACAAGGTCAGACAGTTCTGCAGCCACGCTGCCGCCGACCTCGATCCGCTCGGATCCATTGTAGTCGCGAAAACCATCGCGACGCGTGACGTCGAAATGGAGTGTCGCATCAAAACGATCCCCCTCATAGGCGGTTTGCCCCGAGGTGCCGATCTGACCGAAACTGCCACCACCGACGGTCAGTTCGGTGCCGGGCGCTGCCGACGCATTGGCGGACATGAAATTGATCGCCCCACCCAGCACGGTGGCACCTAGCCGGTTCGCCACGTAACCGCGATAGACTTCAATCGCATCGGCGGCTCCCGGATTGGCAAAGCCGACTATATAGGATCCATCGGCCCGATTGATCGGAAGTCCGTCGCGTAGCATCAGTATGCCGCGCTCGACAGGGTTCTGTTGAAGGCCCGAACCTCTGATCTGCACACGTGGCTGATCGTTGGCGCCGAAGAAATCCTGAACGATGACGCCTGGGGCGGAGGCTAGGGCATCCGACAGCGTTGGGGCGACAAGCGACGAATGGTCTTGGGTCAACACCAGCGAGACCCCACCTGGCAACGCGCGGAGCCGTTCCGCAATGGCAGCAGGCGATCCATCGCGCTTTGCCTTCACGACGATGGTATCTAGCACAGTGCCTGCCCCGGGCGCGGCCGACTGCGCAAATGCTCCGCCGATTGCCGTCGATGACACCAGCAACGTGGCCGCCAGCATTCTCTCAAGTCCCGTTCGAAAATCCGAACCTGAGCGGATCCTTGTCCGCCGCGTATCACAACCCCATCTCGGAAACATACGGGTTCCTTTCCCCCAAATGCGTTGGTGGTTAGGTCGCAGCGTCCATTTGATGGAGAGTTGCGGTCGTGACCGCCTCCTCATCTCCGAGGCACGCGCGACCACCGACAGAGGGGGTGAAGAGGGCTAGGAAGCCACATAACGAGACGTATAGTGAATTGCGTGCATGCAAGCTGCATAGGCCACCCACACAGGGCCTTCTTTGCGCCGGAACAAAGATGAACCCTGTTGGAAGACCCGTTTCGTTCTCTCAGGCGACGTTGCTTTCCACCGGCGCCCGGAAGCCGGCGGCCGGCGTAGTCCATGCCTGGCGCTCAGATCTCGGCGATACTGGAATGATGAACGGCGCACTCCGTCCGTGCTGAACGATATCGACCTCTATACCGTAGACATCACGGAGTGTGGCGCGGGTTAGCACCTCGGATGCTTTCCCCTGTCCAGCGAGGCTGCCCTTCTCCAGCAAAAGCAGGATGTCAGTGTTGCGCGCAGCCAGATTGAGGTCGTGGATCGCCATCAGGACCAGTGCGCCCGTCCTTGCCACATAGGCGCCAAGTCGTTCCAGAACAATCATCTGGTGACGAAGATCGAGTGCGCATGTGGCTTCGTCCAAGATCAACAGGCGGGGCTGGCGCATAAGTCTTTGCGCCAGAAGCACCAATTGTTGCTGGCCTCCGGACAGAGTGTTGACATGGCGATCGGCCAGCTGTTCCAGCCCGAACTCCTGTAGCATCCGTCCGGCCGCATCGATATCGTGGGCACCGACATGCCAGCCCAATTGTTCATGGCGTGCCAGAATAAGGGTTTGCAGCACCGAGAGCTGGGCTTTGACTGTGCAATGTTGCGGCATGAAGCCTATCTTGCGGCGATCCACTTTCCCGCCCAGCCACTGGATCCGACCGGTATGGGCTACCGCTCCGGCTACCGCTCCCAAAAGCGTGGATTTTCCCGCACCGTTTGGTCCAACCACGGCAACCATTTGTCCGGCCGCGAGTGAGAGGGATATCTCGTTGATAACCCTTGTCTTTCCGAGGTGGACGCTGACCTTGTTCAGGCAAAGAGGTTTCGTCATGAAAGATCTCCACTGCCCCGACGAGCAATCACTACAAACAACATGGGCACGCCGGCGACCGCGGTGATAATGCCGACAGGGATGACTGCGGCTGGCGATATGAACTTGCCGAACACGGAGGCGCCAATCAGGATTACAGCGCCAATGACGGCAGAAAGCGGCAGAGCAAAACGATGATCCTCACCGACGGCGGCGCGCGCCACATGGGGGGCGATGAGCCCGACAAAGCCAATGGTCCCGACAAAAGAAACAGCGCCCGCAGTCAATAGGGCAACGAGGAGGAAGCTGCGCTTGCGCAGAGCATCGACCGACAGCCCGAGACTTGATGCATTCACGTCGCCGAGACGGAGAAGAGTGAGGTTCCAGCTGTCGCGGATGACAAGCGGGACACAAAGGACAAGAATGGTCGCGGTGACGGTGACGGAAGTCCAGCTTGCTTTCAATAGACTGCCGAACAGCCAGAAGACGATCTGCTGCAGAACTTCAGGCGAGGCCAAGAACTGCAGCAGGGACTGCATCGACTGAAAGAAGAAAAGCACCGCGATACCGGCCAGGACAAGGATCTCCGGTGTCGAACCACGCAGCAATGCGACAAAATAGACGAGTGTGCATGCAATCAGTGTCATGAGAAACGCGGAGGCCGGCACGACGACAAATGCAGGCAGGGGAATCAAACCTCCAAACATCATGGCAAGGGCCGCCCCAAATCCCGCTGCCGCTGAGAAGCCGAGCGTGAACGGGCTTGCGAGCGGGTTGGAAAGGATTGTCTGCATCTGCAACCCCGCCAGGCCGAGGCAAGAGCCAACAAGCACGCCCATGACTGTCTGAGGCATGCGCAATTGCCACAGAATCGTGGAAGCAACCAGATCTTCACCCCATGGGCCGGCACGAACGGCAGACCAGACCTCAGCCAATGACATACCCGATGGGCCGGTGACGAGATCGGTGAGGCAGAGGATCACAAGTGCCATGGACGCGGTGGCGAGCGCAATCAAGCGGTCAAGGGTGGCGCGGCGATAGTAGCCGCGCAGGTGTTGAAGTGTGGGAACGAGGACACTCATTGTCCATTGGCCTGATAGGGAAGGACAAAAACGCCGTCGGCCTCGATCGGCAACCAGGTTTCGTAGTAGTCGCGGATCTCGGATGATGGATCTATATCCATAAACGCATCTGGATAGAGTTGTTTTGCGATGTACTGGGCGTAGACGTAGTCCGAGAGGGTGCGGGCACCCCCATGATAGATCGCATGCACGTTGCCTGCCTTGACTGCAGGCAGTGTCTCCCAGCCTGGGCGATTTATATAGGCTTGCATCCGATTGCGAGCGACTTCCAGATCTGCCCCGAAACCAATTGTGACCGCCTGCGGTTTGTTCAGCCATTCGGAACCGGCGAGGAAGATCAAGTCGGGTTGCTGTGCGAGTACATATTCCGGGCTCAGCGGACCCCAGTTTTCAACTTGGCCCTTGGCTATATTGGTGCCCCCGAGCTTTTCGATCAGAGCTCCCCACATGCCGTTGCCATAGCTGTTGCCGACCTCCGACGGCCCTTTTTGGGCAAGCTCAACATAGACTTTCTTGGTTGTCGGCCCGGCTTGTACAATGCGGCGGTCAATGTCCTCCATCGCGGACTTGTAGCGAGCGGCCAACGCCTGTGCGCGCGTCTCTGATCCGAGGACTTTACCGAGCAGAAGCGTGGACTGGACATGTTTTTCGACGGTCTGTGCGTTGTAGTCCAAGGTGAGTACGGGAATACCCGCTGTTTCAAACTGCTTTACGCTTTCGCCAAGTGCGTCGAACGACCAGGCCGCAAGAATGACAAGATCAGGCTTGGCTGCGATCGCTTTTTCGATCGAAAAAGTGCCGTTCTCAGTATCTCCAATATCGGGGATGGAGGCGATCATCGGGATGGCCTTAGCATAGGCGGCGAATTGGTTCGGACGCCAGTCTTTCCAGGTTGAAAGCGATAGAGCGACCACTTTTTCCATCGCGCCTGGGCCTGCCACGGCAATGAAATCTTCGTAGTAAAAACCAAGCACAATGCGCTTGGCTGGCGCGTCAAGGCTCACCTCACGACCCTTGACGTCGATAACTTTGATGTCTGCAACGGCATGGCCGGCAAGGGTAAGGCCTAGAAGTGCGGTTAGAAGTCTGAGGGTCTTGTGCATAGAAGTCTCTTTTCGAATTATAGGGGACGCTGCGGCGGACGCACAGTGATGGACACCAATGGACGAACGCGCCGTTGGGGTAGCGGTGGGGGCGTCGCCATCGTTGAGGTCGATATTTCGGGGCATGTGATTGCTCCAGCTTTTGGGCGCTACGCCACATCGGTGCTGCAAACGCAGCAGTGCCTTTGCCAATGATGTCTGCAGGCACCAAGGTGCCGCGGGGCTTCACACGGTCAGGGAACCGGGAGGCGCTCTTGGCGCTGCGTTGGGGCAGACGACCTGCCGCTTCACCGTAACGGGGCGCAGGACAAATGACAGTGCCCTGGAGCCCGTCATTGGGAGCCCAACGGTATCGGTAGGATTGGGCACAAGCGTGCCTGTGCCGAGGCGGCATGCCTCGCAATTGCCGCTATAAGGATGATCCTCGTCGGACTGATGCCCTGCACTTAGGCAAATATCGGGCACTTCCCCATCTGGCAGCGCGAATGCGGAAAGATCCAAGACCGAAATCTCGGTCCGCAGATCTTCCGGTGGCTTGTGTGCGAACCCGACGAACAGGATAGCAATTGCGCAAAGCACGCGCAAAGCCACCAACCATTTGCCGACAATCCGTCTCACGAGAATATCTCCTTTGTCAAAAGATTGTTATCGCGCTGACAGATGTCGGCGGTTGCGCCAAATCAACTAAGGAAGCGTTTTCCGAGTTGGACGTCAAAAACCACGTGATTTCTGCTGCGGCTGCTTGCTCGCTCTTAGAGAGCTTGCCTGTCGGACTCTCCCTAACGCACGGCACACGGTCACAATCCGTGGCGGCTCCGCTGACGCGATCGGAAGCCCATGCTCGATGGATTTGTCCAGCACTTTCGGAACCATCAAACCGGAAGGTCTTTGCATGCAATTCTTCCACAAACCAGAATACGCGCTTGCAACACAGATTGGCCCACGCACAGTCAATCAGTTCAAGGAAAAGAAACCGCGACCGTCGGTCTGATCTCGCCCCGCCCGACGCTCAAGCAATTATCCCTCGCCGGCGTCAGAAGTGTTTGTCTCAGTCCTGGACGTGCGTGCCCGCCCTGCCGTGCAAAGGCCCGGTTTCACGAACCAGCCGTCCGTCTGCGTCCAGTATTGCCAGCCAGATTCGATTTCCGATACGAACAGTGAGCCGGAAATTGCCCGCATCCTCTGCCTGCCCGGTTTCAACCCTGCTCTTTACCAGTCCTCGCTTCAACTTCAGTCGGAGGTCGGCACCACTCAAACCGAAGCGATTTGCCAGGTCGTCCGGCGCGACAATGAAGTCGCCTTGGATGTCACGTTCGATCTTCATGGAAATGGCCTCTCAGAAGCGAATGTTCGCAAAGGGGAACATGGCCCTGACCGACGGCAGATACCAGTATACGGGCGGAAAAAACTATTTCTGTTTGAGATGCGACAAAGATGATTGCTCGTCGATCTGTTGCTTTGGCGGGGTTGTGGAAATGAATTCCCGACGACGTGGCATGAGGCCGATACCCAGGAGCGGTTGTTCATGCGTTTGTCCGATGTATCTATTACCAAAAGGATCCTTCTCGCGGTCACTGTGCCTGTCCTACTTGTCGTCGGCCTCGCCTACGGCAAAGTCGATAGCGACCTCAAACGGTATCGCGAGGCTGCGCGACTGGTCGACGTGAGCGACCACATCGCATCGGTTGGGGACGCCGTTCATCTCCTACAGACCGAGCGAGGCCTGAGCGCGGAATTTATCGGGAGTAAGGGGCTGATTGGCGGCAGTGTACTGAACAAGGTGCGCGCCGACTTCGACCGGGCAGCCTCTATTGTCGAACAACACAGGCTAGCCCGATCGTCGCTGGCAATCGACGAAATCTCTCAAGCCTTGGATACATTGCCCGACTTTCGTCGAGAGGTGGACGAGGTCAAGCTGACAGTAGAGCAAAGCAGCGCGTTTTACACTGAGGTCGTTGCGAAGTTTCTAGCGATTCCCGGTCAGCTTGCGGTGGGCGACGCCAATGCAGAATTGACGAAGAAAATCGCTGCCTTCAACCAATTTTCTCAAGCCAAGGAACTGGCGGGGCAGGAGCGTGCGCTTGGAAATGGTGTGATTTCGTTGGGGAGGATCAGCACTGCTCAGATCCTGAGACTTGCATATCTTTACGGTGCTCAAACGAACCTGCTTCAACAATTCAAAGCTTCCAGCCCTGCCTTTGTCAGCGAGCTCCAGAGTGTTCAGCCAGATGTTCCTGGGAGACTTGCTTCGATGCGGTCGGCCTTGCTTTCCTCGGGCCAAGAGGCTGACCTTTCGCATTGGAAATCGTCAGAGTGGCATGATGCTGCAAGCAAGCGGATCAATGACATGCGACTGCTGGAGATCAAACTACTTGAGACCTTGAGCAATGACGCAGAGGCGTTGCTGAACATCGAAACGCAGTCACTCGCCGCAGTCGGCGTGGTTCTAGTGCTCGTGCTTTCCGCCGGACTAGCGTTGTCGATTGTGATCGGGCTGGGTGTCGTGCGACCTATCAAAAAACTGACCGCCGCGATTGAACAACTCGCCCGGGGAGAGGCCGATGCCACCGACGTCGTCCGTG
Source organism: Hyphomicrobiales bacterium (assembly GCA_900470155.1). Lineage (GTDB taxonomy): Bacteria > Pseudomonadota > Alphaproteobacteria > Rhizobiales > Rhizobiaceae > Allorhizobium. The sequence goes on along the minus strand of UBZT01000015.1, from coordinate 124,096 downwards.
ACAGCGGGGATGAAATCGGGGCCATGGCACGAGCCGTTCGCCGCGCCATAGAAGCTGCCAGCGAAAGGGCAGCATCTGAGCGGGCTGAGGACCTTCGTCGCAATGAAGCGCGTCAGGCTGAGGCAGAACATGTGGCGCAGGAGCGAGCCACCCACACGGGTGAGATCGAAGACGCCTTGGGAGCCCTGGATCGTGGGTTGCGAGCGCTCGCTGCCGGACAGCTCTACTATCGTATCGATCAACCCTTGGTGCCCACCTTGGATCCGCTACGTGAAGCCTACAACCAATCGGTCCAGACGCTTGAATCCCTGGTTGCGATGGCGGGAGCCAATGCTCGCTCGATCAACACCGGTTGCGCTGATCTCAAGGGAGCTGCTGACGATCTTGCGCGACGTACCGCCGGCCAGGCAGCGGCCCTGGAGGAAGCTGCGGCGGCCCTGGAAGAGGTTGCCACGGCAGTGAAGATGTCTGCACAAGGCGCCGAGGAAGCAAGAGTATCTGTCAGCGTCGCTAATGCCGATACGACTGAAGCTGCACGCATCGTGGCCGATACTGTCGAGGCTATGCGTGATATAGCCAGTTCGTCCGACCAGATCGGCCAGATCATCGGGGTGATCGATGAGATTGCTTTCCAGACCAATCTCCTGGCCCTCAATGCTGGTGTCGAGGCGGCGCGAGCAGGCGAGGCCGGCAAGGGTTTCGCGGTCGTGGCACAGGAAGTCCGCGAACTGGCACAACGCTCCGCTGCTGCTGCACGCGAGATCAAGCTACTTGTCGAGCGCGCTTCGAAGGATGTGTCTAGCGGGGTCACACTGGTCGGTCACACCGGCGCGGCGCTCGCCGGCATAGAAAAACATGTGCACATAATCAATCAGCAGGTCAGTGGCATCGTACAATCGTCAAAGGAGCAATCCGTCGCTCTTGCAGAGATAACCTCGACGGTGGGGCAACTGGATCAGATCACTCAGCAGAATGCCGCAATGGTAGAGCAGGCCAATGCGGCAACACAATTTTTGGCAGAAGAAACCGGCAAGCTGGGAGAGCAACTGGGCTGCTTCCAAACCAATGTGAATGACTTCGTACTTCGGCAGGCCCGAGGTCTCGCCGCGTGAGATCGAGGAGACAGAACGTGCAGATCGCCATCGTCACCATTTCGGACCGGGCCAGCCGGGGCGCCTATCCGGATAAAAGCGGACCAGCGATGGAGACCTGGTTGAGCGAGGCCATTTCCTCGCCCTTTGCCATCACAAGGCGGATCATTCCGGATGGTTTGATATCGGTCCGGGACGAACTGATCGCGCTTGCAGACCACTGCGATCTGATCTTGACCAGTGGTGGTACGGGCCCCGCCGAGCGCGACGAGACGCCAGAAGCGATGCGTGAGGTCGTTTCCAAGGAACTACCGGGCTTCGGCGAACTCTTGCGCTGCGCCAGCCTCAACCAGACGGCAACCGCCATTTTATCACGACAAACAGCCGGTATCCGTGGCCGGTGCCTGATCATCAACCTACCCGGTAATCCTGCCTCGATCTCCCTCAGCCTTGAGGCGGTATTTCCCGCTGTTCCCTATTGTCTCGATTTGATTGGCGCAGGCCGCGTGGAAACCAATCCCGACAAAGTGAAAACCACACGACCCGCTCCCTAGCCATGTTGTCCGTGCAACGCCAGGAACGTCGCATGTCAGTTGGTTTCAACCATGGATTGGGCCCCGGCGATCACTCTCTTCAGTTCGTCCACGGCATGGGCTTGGCAACGGTGTTCCTTCCATTTCGGGCGGTACCTTCCAGCCGAGGTCGATACCCCGCAGGTTCGGTAATTCATGTGCGATGTGCCCCTGTGGCAATCAATACAGGTCGCCCTGCCGCTGATCAGATAACGTCCGTGGATCTCCGCTGCACGCACGGCCTGCTTGGAAAAGTCCATCGCACCGGCGGAATGGCAATTGCAGTATTCCAGGCTGTCATTCGACTTCAACCGGGCCCATTCGTGCTGGGCAAGCCTTGTGTCCGCGATCGGCATTGCCGATTTCGGCCATGTTGGCACGCATGAGGCCTATATCGACGTTCTGCGCCAGTATTCGGCCGATCCCTTCGCGGACGTTGTGGAATACCTGAAGCGCGACATCGCCAACCTGGCGCTCGGCAATCCCGATAATCACGGCCGGAATTCCGCACTCAGTAAACATCAAAACGGCACGATCCGCCTGTCTCCGCTCTTTGATTTTGCACCAATGCGGCTCTCCAAAGCGGGAATCGTTCGCTCCACCCGATGGGCCATGATGCGTGACGGCGGTCGCGATCACCTTCCCGATTGGAAACGGATTTGCGCTGAACTGATGCCCGATCCCACAGAGCAGAAAGCGCTCAAGGCTGAGCTTTCTGCGTTTGCCGAACATATGCATCAAGCTCCGCTTATGGCGAAAGATTTGGGAGCGTCTCCGGACATTCTGGACCGTGCGATGGGACGCTGCATCGAAATCGCAGATAGCGTTTTGGCCGCATGCCATTGATGACGAAGGGCAGCTAAATGGCTCGTTGGAAGAAACCGACGAAAGAGCAGATTCTGGAAAACCGGCGAACGCTGGCGGAGCGTGCTCGAACCGGTGACTTGAGGATAAGGACAATAGAACCACCGTCACCGCCGCTCGCGCGAGCAGCGTGTTACTGTTGAGCGATCAGCGAGCTCCTGCGTCGCAATTCAACAAGTTTGCATTTATTTACGCGTGTTCACTCAGAGCAATTCACTCCTGACCTGGATCCGACTATCCGGGTCGGCGCAATCATGGCTGCTCACATACCCGCGCCTTGTTCACATTAGATAAACGCGGCCAGCACGGACGAGTCTGCGCCGGCCGCTGAGGACAGAGTCTTGCTTGCTCCAGATCTTTGCATACTGATCGCGGTAACCGTTGCCCGGGTCGAAGATGTTTTTGTCGCCGCCATCGGCGCTGATGTTCGCCATGGTGACAACATGAAGCGGCGAGGTGTTACCGCAGTGCCCCAGACATTCACACGTCCAGGCTTGATGGTGGTGGAGCCGAGGAAAGCGCCGGCGAGCGCCGGTAGCAGGAACTTGAGACCGACCGAGGCTTGGCTGATGCGCAGCTTCGAGGCCAGCAACACGCCGGCCAGCGCCGTCATAAGACCTGACGTGACGAAGGCGCCAATGACAAACTTGCGCGTGGGAATGCCGTTGAGCTCGGCCGCCCGCTGATTGGCGCCGATTGCATAGAGATAGCGGCCGATCGGAGTGTATTCGACTGCGATCCAGAGCGCGATCGTGATCACCAGAACATAGATCGGGGTCGGGATGAGCCGGTCCTGCGGCAAATCGTCCGGATCGATAGATGATCTGGAAAATGCCAGCGTCAGATCACGCTCAGTAGCGCCATGTCGATCACTCCAGAACGCTCCCTGAAACGACGCAGGGAACGGTTGAAACATGTCGAATCGCAGAAGCCGCCGCAGTCGGAACCTCGGCGGCTTTCTCATAGGCTCAAACAGCTCTATGCGATCCTACTTTGCAGCAGCGACAGCTGCGTCCATTCGTTCTCGGGCCTTCTTCGGCAGTTTTGCTGCGTTGAAAGCATCAAGATTAGCCGCAGGCCCATCACCGACGAGCACTGCAGCAACCATGCCCATACCGACATGCGGGGCGCATTTAACTCCGTAAAGCCCGGGAACATCGAATGTGACCTCGATCTGTTCGTTCATCTTGCCTTTAAACTCGACGGCGCCGTCCGGGAACATTCCCTTGATCGCTTCGGCGTTGTGTCCCTTATCGGTGGGAATAAAGGTAATGCTGTCGCCCGGGGCAATCTTCAACCCTGCCGGTTCGAAGACCATGGCGCCCTCGACACCCTTGTTGAGCATGTGCATCTCGAAGTCGGCAGCTGCCGCAAAGCCGGGGATCGTTGCTACAAACACAGCAGCGACAGCCATTTGAGCAAAGTGGCGTTTCATCTTATTCTGTCTCCTTTATCCGGAACGCAAGTGTTCCGTTGGTGGAGACATACGATGTCGCGTGCGAGACTTCTTTGCGCAATATCAATTATTGAAAAGGACAGCTCACAGAATTAGTGCTTCGTTCATTTCCGCTCGGGTGCTGCCGACGCCAGTTGTTCAAGAGCTGTCACGTTGCAGACCAGCAGCTTCTGTCGCCCGCCCTTGATCAGGCCTTTCCCTTCCCACGCACTGAGAATTCGCGAAACAGTATGCAGCGTGGTCCCGGTCATCTCGGCAATATCCTGCCGGGAAATGGGGAAATCGATCCGCAGGCCCCCCAGCTCCGGGCGGCCCGCCTTCTTGACGAGCCGCAGAACCGTGTGGGCGACTCGTTTTTCAACTTCCTGCGTGGACATTTCGCGAATGCGAACATGCGCTTCTTCGAGCCTTTGGCCGATGGTTTCCATCGCACTGACGGCGAGACGCGGATTGTGTTCGACGAAAGTGGGCCAAACATCAGTCGGCCAGCATAGTGTCACACTGTCAACCGCCGCAATCGCGGTTCCCGGGTAGTCCGCCCGCTGCAAGGCCTTGGCGAAGCCGAACAGGTCTCCCGGATGCACGACGCGCACGATGATCTGCTGACCATCCGCAGTCACCTGCGTGACCTTGAGGCGCCCATGGAGAAGCAGGAAAAAACTGACCGCCGGTTGCCCCTGCTCGAAAATGGCTTCGCCAATCGGCACGCGCCGGGACTGGGCCGGCAGCAACAGACGATCCAATTCGTCGTCTGTCATGCGATCGAACAGTAGCAGCGACTTGATGACTGTTCGATCGAGCTTCAAAACATGTTTCCTTTACCCACGCGCTTGTCGCATCGACCGAAGCGCGAGGATCGGCGATGCGATAGCAAGCTACATCACCCGAGGTGAAGAGCAAAGAGCAGAGGGGCGTACCAGCGCGTATCCTTGACCAGACGAAACCCAACATGATCCGGCGGGACCCCGACCGAGCAACCGCCACTCTTCGGATCGCGGACAAACGAACTCAATGGGGCGCGGTGTTTGCCAGCAGCGATGTAGACGCCGCAACTTTCGGAAGCGACCGCCCGTCCGTCCATCGCCAGATCGACCCGACGATTGCAGGTCGAGGTCCACTCCCAGACGTTGCCGGCGAAGTCGGAGAGACCATGTTCATTTTCGCCAAAACTGCCGTAAACAAGCGGTTCTGGCTCACGCGACGCCTTGCGCGCAGCCTCCCGCTCGTAATCGGCGATCCAGCGAAGTGCCGGGTTTTTATCAGAGGGCTCAATCCCCAATGCGTCATCGGGAAACTTGCTGCCAGCAGCGAAAGCGAGTTCCTTGTCACTCGGCAGGCGCCAGGTGGCACCTGTTTTTTCCGAAAACCACCGAACATAGGATGTCGCGTCGTCATGACTGACGCCTGTGGCCGGCATGTTGGCGATCGACGGCGTCGCAGATTCCCGCGCCGGGCACGCCGCCTCGGCCACGCAGGCGTCGTAATCCATCGTGCTGACATGGTACTTCATGATCGTGACGGCGCGTGACACTACAACGTCTGCCTTCGGACCATCGACGGCGTATCCGGAGCGATAGAACTCACCTGGGAGGCGGTAGGGGAATGAACCCGCGGCGATTGAAACCGTCGGGGGCGAGGCAAGGCTCGCAGTGCTGAACCTGATGATGCCGGACTGTGTCGCCAGGGCGAGCGAGAGAGCACCAATAAGAACGATCGGTAGCGCGACAGAACCCACCGACAACCGGCGGCCAGATGCGGGGATCGATGCGGACATGACGATACTCGTTGTCAAAGAGACGAGGAATGAGGGTGCCCGATGGCGGGCACCCTCTCTTCCGACAGATCAACTTTCTGGCTTGACCAGCGCGGTCATCAAGTCATCGTTCCAATCGCCGGTGACCTTGAAGTGGCCGGCCGCGCCGAGCTCGAAAGCCTCGATCAGGTTGTGGTTGACATAGGCGTAGATGCCCGGTTGCTGGAAGGTATAGTAGGCAGCCCCCGCCGCACCGCCTGGTATGAACCAGGTTTCCTGGTCGAGTTCCGGCGGGTTGGCGAACTTTCCCGTAGCCCAGACAAAGTCGCCATGGCCACCGATCAGGTGCGGGCGAGTGTCGCGATTTGCCTGCGAATGTACGATCAGAACGCGATCACCCACTTCCGCCGTCATCGCATTGTCGCCGGTGAGCGCGCCAACCGCGCCGTTGAAGACAATGTGGCTCGGCGTGAGCGTCTTCATGACCTCGAGAACGTCAGTATAGGCGTCCCCGGCACTTTCATATTTCTTGAAATTCCCCTCCTGGTCCTTCGGGACATAGAAATCCTGTTCGCCGACATAGTAGATCTTGTCATAGACGAGCTCGTTCCCCTTGTGGTCCGTCAGTCCATCACGCGGAAGAACCATGATCGCACCGTTCATGCCCGAGGTGACATGCCATGGAACCATTCCGGGAGGGGCGCAGTGATAGACGAAGACACCAGCCTTCGTCGCCTTGAAGCGCAGAACAGCTTTTTCGCCCGGATTGACGAGGGTCAGCGCGCCGCCGCCGAGTGCACCCGTCGCCGAGTGAAAGTCAATATTATGCTGTAGGCTATTGCTTTCAGGGTTGATCAGGGTCAGTTCGACATAGTCATCTTGATGCACCACCATCATCGGACCGGGTACAGAACCGTTGAACGTCATGGCGTGCACTTCCGTGCCCTGATCGTCGACGATGATCTTCTTTTCTTCGATCGTCAGCGTGAATTCCACGACCTTCGGTGCACCGTCGGCTTTCTGGGTATGCGCATGAACGAAGGGAGGACGAACAAGTTCGACCTTGACCCGCTCCAGCTTTGCGATGTCACCAGCGACAGCCGCTGCATTGGTTTTGATGCTACCGCCCTCGGCGCGTGCAACCGTCGTCGCAATCATTGGCGTCATAGCACCCGCGAAAGCAACGCCCGCCAGTATTGTCCGTCTGGTAAAACTGAAGCCATTGGTCATTTCAGTCACTCCTTTTAGAAAGAGCAGAGCAGGAAGCGCTCCGTTGCTTCATGTTTTAAATGAAGCTCCAGATTTTTATTTGATGTGGAACAAACATACCGGGCAGATGAATGCGGCATTCTGCCACCAGATAAACAAAAAAATCAGAATACTTTGATCTGAATCAACCCAAGTTACCCCGAAATTCTTTCGAGCATCCAATATTATCTTCGGCCAGACATGGACATGAGAGAGTACCGACCAGCATGGCATCTCAGCAAAAAGATCGGGGCACACCGAGAGGGCTTGAGCAGGATGGACCTATCCTCCTGTCATACGGATTTCGTCCGTTCTTCCTCGGCGCCGGACTATGGGCTATCTTAGCGATGATCGTCTGGCTCGCACTGCTGACCGGAAACCTCGATTTTGCCCATCGCTATGGAAAGTCGAGCTGGCACGCACACGAATTGCTGTTCGGCTTCGCCCCTGCCGCGTTCGTCGGTTATCTGATGACGACGATCCCGAACTGGACAGGCCGTTTCCCTTTGGCAGGCAGGCCACTGGCGGGTCTCGCGTTGCTTTGGCTGGCCGGGCGGATAGCCATGCTCGCCGTCGACCATCTGCCGATGCCATTGTCCCTCTCGATCGATTGGCTTTTTCTCCCCGCCTTCGCCTTTTTCTGCGTAAGGGAGCTGTGGGAAAGTCGGCGTCTGAGTGACCTGAAGCCCCTCGCTGGACTTCTGCTGCTCTCGGCGTTCAATGCGGGATTTCATGTGGCTGCGGCAACGGCTTCGGATACACCTTTCTGGGCACGCGCAACTTTGTCGGTCTATGTCCTGTTGATCACGTCGACCGGTGGAAAATTGGTACCGAGTTTCACGAACAGCTGGCTTGCCCAAAACGGGAAACAACGCCTGAAACCCGCCGACCGGAAAACCGATATCGCGGTTTTGTTGTCAACGGCAGTCGCCTGCACATTGTGGACTGTCGCGGCTCACGGTCCGGTGACAACGACCGCCCTCAGCATTGCCGCGATATGTCAGCTGATCCGCGTCCAAAGCTGGTTCAGACGCGCCATTCTTGCAAGCCCGATGATCCTCGCGGTGCAGCTTTCCTATGCCTGTATCCCGCTCGGTCTTTCGAGTGTCGCTGCCGCGAGCCTCGGGTTGATGCCAGACCATGCCGCACTCCATCTCCTGGCGATCGGCGCCATCGCCGGTATGATCCTCGCAATTATGAACCGGACAATACGACTGCATACCGGCCGCTCCGATCAAGGAGCCACGGCGCTCCGATTGTCGAGCCCTTGCGTCCTGCTTGCAGGCCTCCTACGGGCGGTGGCCAGCATGCTGCCTGATTACTATAACCTGCTGGTTGCGACGGCCGGTCTTTTCTGGATCGTGGGTTTTGCGCTCTTTGTAATCGATGTGACGCCGCTCCTGACGCGAGTCCGGCGCCCATCCAAGCGTCAGCCCCCGCCGCCGACGCGGATGAACATGCGATAGGCGCTACCTGCACCATCGTGGTTCCCGACCCAGTGATGCCCAAGCTTTTCGAGTTCAGGCAGAAGGAAGACGGGCTCGGCCGAAAAAATTGCAAAAAGAACCTCGCCGGGTTCCATGAGATCGATGCGTGAAAGGACTTTCTCCATCGGTCCCGGAGGCTGCAGACCGCTGAGGTCAATCTGCCACAAGGGATCAGGCCATGCTGCAGCTTCTTCCGCTCCGGCTGAGACCGAGACTTTCATCGCGGGTTTGTCGACCGGCGAAAAAAGGACCTCCCAGTCGCCGTCACAGAGTTCCCGCACCTCGGCAGAATAGCCTCGCCGCGCCATCACGCTCAAGAGAGGCGTCGGGTGAAAAGTGGCGATGAGCCGCAAGCCCTCGCCCGGCTTCAATTCCTCGACCGCCTGCATGATGGCAGGAAATGGCTCGCCACCATTCGTCAAGATCGGCCGAACATCGAGTTCCTTGAAGCGGGGCTGCATCGGGTCACCTCTCCCTGGATCGCGCACTTCAATAAATGCCGATCGATCGTGTTTCGGACGGAGCGGCGCACCGAGGCGGCCGCTCCGCTCTTCATCAATGACCGCCACCGCAATTGCAATTGCAGCCTTCGTGCTTTTTACGCGTGATCTGCACGCGCCAGAGCTCCGGGCCGCGTTCCAGATAGTCCCACCCGTAGAGCCCATCGAAATGGGTCTCCAAGTGATAGTACAACGGAATCGGGTCGTGATCGACAATCAGCGTCACGGCGTGGCCAGGCTGGAGCGAGTCCAACAATCCGAAAATTCGCGGATGTCGTTCTGGCCGTGGAATGGTTCGAATGTCAAGCGAGAGCGTCTGCTCGTCGATCAATGTCATGGATCTATGGTCCTGTAGATTGAGTTGATACCTGTCACCGCCCAAGCGACGGTGGATCAAATGCCTAGATCTCATTGCCACTGCGCATCGTTGTCCTGCGACAAAGAGCAGTAAACGGCCGCTAACGAAATGCTGCTTGCCTTTCGACAAAGAGACGTTGCTGCGCGTGACTATTGTCAAGGTCAGATCAATCGGAGCGACACCATGACCAACGATACCCGGACCGGCGACATCGTCAGCCGCTACGGCGAAACCCGCCTTCCTCGCTATACCAGCTACCCCACGGCACCGCGCTTCTCCGGCTCCATCGGCGCCGGCAGCTATCGGGATTTGCTTGGATCGATTTCGGACACGGAGCCGTTGTCCCTCTATCTCCATGTGCCTTTCTGTCGCTCAATGTGCTGGTATTGCGGCTGCCATACGACCATCAGCCAGAAAGATGCGCCGATCCTCGACTATCTCACTGTCCTGAAGCGGGAGGTCCATTTGGTCTCGGAGGCAATCGGCCGACGGCAAAAGGTCAGCTCCATTCATTTTGGCGGCGGCACGCCGACAATCATGAAGCCGGAGGAGTTTTGCGACCTGAAGCAATCTCTCGATCGCGCATTTCATTTGGATCAGGTGGCCGAACTGGCAGTCGAAATCGACCCCCGCACCCTTACACCTGATATGACAGAGGCTCTTGGGGCAGCTGGGCTTACACGTGCGAGCCTTGGGGTTCAGAGCTTCGATCCGAAAGTGCAGAAGGCGATCAACCGGATCCAGACAATCGAACAGACCGCCGGCGCCTTGGCCGGGCTTCGCAAGGCCGGGGCACAGAGCATAAATTTCGACCTTATTTATGGCCTTCCCCACCAGACGGTTGCCTCTGCTGTCGAAACGGCGCGCATCGCAGCCACCATGCGGCCGGACCGGTTCGCCGTCTTCGGCTATGCGCATGTGCCGGCGTTCAAGAAACACCAACGCCTGATCGACGAAAAGGCGCTCGGCGATGCGCAAGAGCGTCACGCCCAGGCGGAAGCGATCGCCGACACGCTTGTCGCAGCCGGCTATCGCCGGATCGGTCTCGATCACTTCGCGCTCCCAGACGACGCTCTTTCGACGGCTGCCGATCGCGGTGAACTGCACCGGAATTTCCAAGGATACACCACGGATGACTCGCAAACCTTGATCGGTTTGGGCGCATCGGCGATAGGGCGCATGTCCGAGGGATACGTCCAGAACGATGTGGCAATCGGACGCTATGCACAACGCATATCATCGGGAGAGCTTGCAACTTCGAAGGGTTACAGATTGACCGGCGAAGATCGGATGCGGGCGTCGGTCATCGAACGATTGATGTGCGATTTTCGTGTCGACATCGAAGCAATCACCCGGGTATTCGACTACCCGATGGAAGCCTTGACCAAAACCAACACGATGCTGGAAACCTTGCTCCGCGACGGTGTCGTATCGTTGAAGGGCGGCATCCTGACGGTGGACACGAGACACCGATTTCTTGTGCGAACCGTGGCGTCCTGCTTCGACGCCTACTTGAACCAGGGTGGGCGAACCCACGCGACCGCGGCCTGAATTCGATCAGATAAAACCAGTGGAGCCCGGCTCACTTTATGAGCCGGGCTCCGTTTTGCGCGCTCGCAAATCAGCGAACGAGCGCGCGGTAGATAGCAGGCAGCGCCGCCGGGAGACGGCGAATGTCCGGGACCATGGCGAAGCCATGATGGCCAAAAATCGCGGGCACATAGGACTTGGCGTCCTGGTCGACCGTGACACCAAAGAGGTGTACGCCGCGGCGCCTCGCCTCCACGATCGCGCGGCGGGTGTCCTCGAGTGCAAAGCGCCCCTCATAGTGGTCGACGTCGTTGGGTTTGCCGTCGGTCAGGACAAGCAGGAGATGTTCTCTGTTCGGTTGTTCGGCGAGCTTTGCCGTCGCATGGCGGATGGCGGCTCCCATTCTGGTGTAGAAGCCGGGCTTGAGCGCCGCGATGCGTTGCCGGACGGCGACTCCCATAGGCTCGTCGAAAGCCTTGATGGATTCAACACGCACCCAATCACGCCGCCGGGAGGTGAACGTGAGGATGGAGTGATTGTCGCCGCAAGCAGCGAGCCCCTCCGCTAGCACCATCAACGCCTCCTTTTCTACGTCGAGAACCCTTCTGTTGTTGAACCATGCATCGGTGGACAGGGAGACATCGACCAACAGTGTCACGGCAAGGTCATGGACCTGGGGTCGACTCATCAGGTAGATACGGTCGGAGCCTTCGCCACTGGCCCTGAACTCGGTTCGGCTGCGCACCACAGCATCCAGATCAAGGTCCGCCCCATCGGATTGGGCGCGCAATAATTCGTGTTTGGGCCGCATCGCCTCGAACTGTCGCCGCACCTTGCGGACAAGGCTCTTCAATTCCTCGGTCTGCGATAGGCATTCGCCTTCTGTTGCAGCGGGACCGACAAAAACCTGGCAATGGTCCTTCAGGTAGACACCGCGCCGATAGTCCCATTCCGGATAGGTGAGGCCTGCCTGGAGCGGTGAGTGGAGAAGAGCTTCGGGCGGCAGGTCGAGATCGAAGCGGAAGCGCGCAGACGGACGTCCCTGGCGTTCGCCCAGCACCATCTCGTCGAGTTCGTCTGCAGCCGCTGCATCGTGATCGTCGCTATCATCACTGGGCCGGTCGACATTGACCATTTCGGCCATAGCGAGGATTTTTTCAAAGCGGTTGAGAATGAAGGGGCTGCGCTCCCCTTTGGCACTTGAGTCCTTCTCGCGCAACGCGATGTGGCGCCCCCCCGTCTGCGTTTGCGCAGTACCCGAACCGACGGGCTGGTCCGCCTCCTGCCGTCCGGCCGATTCCTCACGCAACAGTGCGTGTGGCCACAGTGGCACGGGCAGGACCGGGAGATAGCCCGGAGGCGCCACGGCCGGCAGATCATTGAACACTGAAAGTGGCGCGATGCCGGCGCCCCTGCGCAATAGATCGATAAGACGCGCTTCGAGCTGCTGTTCCACACGCGGCAACTTGCCCCTCTGGCGCTCGGCCAGCAACGCGAGGCACAGGCGGCGATAGCGCCCCGAAAGCCCGGGGAGCGCATGAAGCACCTTTTCTTCAAGGGCCGACGCACGTTCCAGCATGGCGAGGTCACGCCGCAGTGGATCGACGTCCAAGAGCGGCTCGATCGGCATGACCGCCATGGCGGCCACAAGCCAAAGATAGAGATCGCGGTTGAGATCGCGTTCCGGCATCAGGTCGATCACCGGCGGCAGCATCAGGCTCGCCTCGTCGCGCGCGGGATGGACAAGCTTTTCCTCTCCCAGCCCGAGGCGCTGACGCAATTTCAGCCGATGCTGCGAGGTGTGTGCCCGAGCCGGCACCAGCTGAACCGTCCTTTCGCCTCCGTAGCCACGGAAGCAGACGGACAGGACCGGCAACATCTCCTCCAGCGTCACCGCCATATCCTTGTAGCGAGGCCAGGTCCGGGTATCGCCGGCAAGATTGTGCCAGATGCGCCCGACGGTTTCCTCCAGCTCGAGAAAGTCCAACATGGCAGCCTCATTTCTAGCGGATGACCGCTTGCGCCAGTTCTAGAAGTGCAGCGCGCACATCCGGTTCGTCGGTCAATGGCTCGATCATCGCCGCACGGACAGCGTCACGGGGAGAGAGGCCGGCATCGATCAGGCTTGCGCAGTAGACGAGAAGTCGGGTCGAGACACCCTCTTCAAGGTCGTGGCCCTTGAGGGTGCGCAGCCTGCGCGCCAATTCGACGAGCGGCTCGACGGTCGAGGCCAGCAGGCCGCTTTCGGCCGAGACAACCTCGATTTCACGTGCCTTCGGCAGGAAATCGAACTCGATTGCGACGAACCGCTGACGCGTCGAGGGCTTCAATGCCTTGAGCAGGCTCTGGTAGCCGGGATTGTAGGAGACAACCAGCATGAATGAGGCCGGCGCATCGAGTTCCTCACCGGTACGCTCCAGCGGCAGGATGCGGCGGTCGTCGGTCAGCGGGTGCAGTACGACGGCAACGTCCTTGCGTGCCTCCACCACTTCGTCGAGATAACACACACCTCCTTGCCGGACGGCGCGTGTCAGTGGCCCGTCGACCCAGACAGTGTCACCGCCCTTCAGAAGATAGCGTCCGGTCAGATCGGCCGCCGCGAGATCGTCATGGCAGGAGACGGTGGTCAGCGGCAGGCCGAGCCTCTGCGCCATATGGCTGACGAAGCGGGTCTTGCCGCAGCCGGTCGGACCTTTGAGGAGAAGTGGCAATTGCCGTGTCCAGGCCGTCTCGAATAGGGCACATTCATTGCCGGCCGGCGTATAGGACGGGATATCCGGCTGAAGATTGCGGGTAATGACATTCATGATCGTGATCCTAAACAGTGAGAAGGGCCCCCGCCTCTCCCTGCGAGAAAGACGGGGGCAGGCACTTTACTCGGCAGGCTCGACATAGCCGCCGAAGGCCGGAGCCCTTTCCTTGCCGGGAACGAGCACGGCCCAGGCGAACATCAGCGCGGACACCAGCACGACAGCGCCGGAACCGAGGCGAACCCAGTAGAACAGGGCCAACTGATCCTGAACGGCCATGTAGCTTTCACCCAATACACGCTGCAGATGCACCTGCAGGACACCGGCAAAAGTCAGCGCGAAGGTCATCACCGACATGGCCGTGCACATCAGCCAGAAGCTGGCGATTGACAGCCACTGGTTATACGGCTGACGACCGCGCAATTCCGGAATGGCGTAGGCCATGACGGCAAGGTTCAGCATGACATAGGCGCCGAAGAAGGCGAGATGTCCGTGTGCGGCCGTGACCTGTGTCCCGTGCGTGTAGTAGTTGACCGACGACAGCGTGTGCAGGAAGCCCCAGACCCCGGCACCGAAGAAGGCCATGACCGAGCAGCCAATCGACCACAGTAGCGCCGCCTTGTTCGGATGCTTGCGACCGGCTTTCCAGGTCATCACGAAGGTGAAGATGACCATGGTGAAGAAGGGTGCCACTTCAAGCGTCGAGAACAGCGAGCCGATCCACTGCCAGTATCCCGGCGCACCGATCCAGTAGTAGTGATGCCCCGTGCCAAGAATACCGGAAAAGAGCGCCAGACCGACAATGACATACAGCCATTTCTCAACGACCTCGCGGTCGATGCCGTTCAGCTTGATCATCAAGAAGGCGAGGACCGAAGCCATAATCAATTCCCAGACGCCTTCGACCCACAGATGCACGACATACCACCAGTACATCTTGTCGAGCGCCAGATTGGTCGGGTTGTAGAAGGCAAAGAGGAAGAAGATCGCCACGCCCCAGAGCCCGAAGATCAGAATGTTGGTGACGACAGTTTTGCGTCCCTTCAAGACCGTCATGGTGACGTTGAACAGCAGCATCAGCGCGACGATGACAATTCCGATCTTGATGACGAAGGGCTGCTCAAGGAATTCGCGGCCTTCATGGATATGGAAGAGGTATCCGACCACCGCTGCTGCGGCGGCGACCAGGAAGATCCAGAACTGGGCGATCGCCAGCTTCGGGCTGTAGAGCTCGGTTTCCGCCTCCTCGGGAAGCAGGTAGTACGTTGCGCCCATGAAGCCCATGAGTAGCCACACGATCAGTGCGTTCGTGTGGATCATGCGCACGATGTTGAAGGGAAGCAGCTCAGAGAGCGTGTTGGGCAGGACATAGATCGTTCCGGCGAGGACGCCGAAGAGGACCTGGGCGAGGAAGAGGCCGAGCGCGCCGTAGAAATACAGCATCGCGACCTTCTGGGTTTGGTATTTCATCTTGTTTCTCCTTGAGGTCACGGAAGGCTCAACCGGCCTCGTTCGGCGGCCAGTTCTGCGTCTTGATCTTGCTGGTCCACTCGAGGAAATCGGCGAGATCCTTGATCTCATCATCCGTCAGGTTGAACTGCGGCATCTGCCGGCGGCCCTCGACGCCCGACGGCTGCGCTGCCATCCAGGACCCAAGTGTCTCGCGCGCGCCTTCGCGGTCGTCATGGCCGCCCCACCGGGTCCACACATTGCCGAGTTCAGGCGCGAAATAGGCACCCTCCCCCAGCAAAGTATGACAATTGATGCAGGCGTTCTTCTCCCAGATATGTTTGCCCCGTGCGACGCCGTCGGTCAGCGTCGTTTCGTCGGTGGAGGTGGTGCGGATGTAGTAGTGACTGTGGGCTGTGAGCCCCACGAAGATCGCAAAAAAGAAAATGGAGCCGCCGTAGAAGACGTTGCGTGCTCCGGTCTTAGTTAGGCGCTCTGCCATGCCTTTGTCCTTCCGTCTGCCGACATTCTTTCGCCGGCCGTTGATCCCCGTCATTCTATATTCCGGCGATTCCCTCGCCGGCATTGCGGGACGTGACCTTTCTAGGCGACCGCCAAAAGACTTCTTTGCTTTTTGGCAAAGAAGGACGCGGTGAGAGTTCAGAGCGAATTCAGAACAAAGCCACCGTGATCGAGCGGGCAAAGGCGGCGAACAAAAGCACGCAAGGCCACGCGATCAGCGCCGTGCGCAAGATGCTGGGGCTGTCGCGTAAGTCCATGAAGTCGAGGATGATGAATCGCCCCTTGGCAAAGGCCATCACAAGCACGGCTGCGACGGGGATCACCGTATCTCCGGCAAGCGCTGAGACGACCGCTCCTCCGATGGCGAGCGTCAGGAGAGCCGCAAATGCGCCGACAAGCGCTTCGGTTTCTCTTCGGGTCATAAGGCTACTCACGCGAGATAGAGGATGGGGAACATCACCAGCCATACCAAGTCAATCACATGCCAGAGGGTGGCGATTAGGAGAATGTTCTCCCTTGCCGGTCTCCAGGCGATGAGCAACAGCGCAACCCCTCCGAAAAGCACATGCAGCAGGTGGAAGCCGGTGATGAGGAAATAGAGTTCGAAGAAAGTATTGAGGGTCGCATCCCCGGCATAGCGAACCTCGCCCCAATATTCGAAAAGCTTCACCGCGACGAAGGCGAAGCCGAGCAATGCGGCGATCACCAAAGGCCGCCTCACGCGTGACAGCTCATCGCGCCGTCGCATCGCGAGCGCCACCTGATAGCCGCTCACCAGCAAAATCGCGGTATTTGCGGCAGCAAGTCCCGGCCGCAGGTGGAGGCGTGCGAGATCGAAGGCTTCCGCATGAAAGCCTGAGAGGATCACGAATGCGACAATCAGGATGCCGAAGGCGACCAACTCACTCCACACCAGGATCCACAGCAGCAATTGATCGTCATCGGCATCTTTGTGCGTAGTCGCGTCGAACGCCATGTCGTTTCTCCTTGTCGGTGTTACTTCGCTTAGGCGTTGCAACCACGCTCTTCTTTGTGGGAGCGCAAAGAAGGCTGACAAAAGCCAAGGCAGAGTAGCGGCATCAAAGGAAGGATGACCGACATGAGCGATGCACAGATTGGCCTCCTGGTGGCCACCCCGGTAATCATGGGTTTTGCGCTCATGCTCCATCGTATGGGTGTTTTGCAGCCAAGCGGGACGATTACGGCCATCGGAGCTTCGATGGCGATCGCCTTCGTGCTTTTCATCGGACAGTAGGAGGAGAGGATGCGCTCATCAACACATGGATTGACTGCATCGGAGGTTCAACGGCTGGAAAACCATCATCGTGACCTTCTCCACCTTTGCCTCGAGTTAGAGGATATGGCAGCCGAGCTCGAGGACGGACGGGTCCCGTCTAAGACACGTCGTCTCGCAAAGACCCTGGAGCCGCTGATGTCGGCGGCTCACAGGTTGGAAGAAGACAGTTTCTATCCGGATCTTGAGCGGCATGCCGGCTCTTGTTTCGGATCTCTCATGATTGCCCAGATCAAGGCCGAGCACAGGGTGGATCATCGGGCAGCACGAGAGCTGTCCCTGACGCTTGCAGCAATTGCCAGCCGGCGATCCAGGCTCGGACTGGGTACCGTGGCGAACATGGTGCGTGGGTTCCAGGAATACCTGCGGCGCCACATCGCTGCCGAGCAGATGCTGCTTTTCCGTCTTCTTTCGATCGAAGACGAAGCGGTGGGGTCTGTTTGATGTACGAGCTCATTCTGTCGCTGTTTGTTTTCCTGCTGCTGCATTCCGTTCCGACCATGCCTGTGTTGCGGTCCAATCTGATTGCCCTGATCGGATCGCGGACCTATTTGGCCGTCTATTCGGCCGTCTCGGTCGCCGTGATGGCCTGGGTTGTTCACGCTGCACTTCGCAGCGATTATGTTCAACTCTGGCAACCTGCCGGATGGCAGGCGCTCGTGACGATCGTTACATCGCCGCTCGCGCTTTTCCTCGTGCTTGCAGGTCTCATCAGCCCCAATCCCTCCTCTATCAGTCTTCGGGCCGGACACGCTCCTGGTGAGATAGTCGCCATCACCCGGCACCCGGTGCTCTGGGGCTTCATTTTTTGGTCCATTGGACATGTTGTGATCAATGGCGACGTTCGTTCCCTCATCCTTTTCGGCGGGCTCGGGTTTTTTTCCGTCGTGGGTCTGTTCATGCTCGAACGCCGGGGGCGACGACGACTGGATGGTGATTGGCCCATGGTCAAGGCTCAGACATCAATCATCCCCCTCGCAGCACTCGTCGGCGGAAGGACGAGGCTGCACGTGGATGGGCCGATGCTGGTGGCATTTGGCCTGACCTGCGTGACGACAATCTGGCTGCTGACCGGAGGCCACGCGCTCCTCTTCGGCGCAGATCCTGTCGCAGCACTTGCCTATTGAACGTGAGTGCAATTGCCCTATCGAAGGGGCAAGCCAGCCCCAAAATTGCCCCTAAACTTGAGGCGGCCGTTGACGCTGATCTGGAAAATCAGACGCATCTGCTCAGATCCTTGACGCACGTCAAACAACACACGGCCAAGACCCGATAAAGCTGATCTTGGAATTCATGTTAAAGGAGCCAGCCAATGGCGAGCGACGGCGTGATTGATCTTAGATCAGCTGACAAGGACACAGATGTACCGCCTTTCCGCGCGGTGACGAGGCGAAGCCTTTGCGCCGGACTTGGTGCCGGACTTGGTGCCACCATCGCCCTTCCCTTCCTGAACCGCAACGCACGCGCCGCGTCGCTCGACAAACTCGTTCTTCATGGTCCTCCGGCCGGCCCGTCGATCACGCTTGCCTATGCTGTCGGCAAGGGGCTTCTGCGCGATGTCGCCGACAAGGTCGAATTCAATATCTGGCGAACGCCGGACGAAATGCGGGCAGGCTTGTCCTCCGGATCCATGCAGGCAGTCGTCATGCCAACAACGGTTGCGGCGAACCTTTACAACCGCGGGCTCGGCCTCAAGCTCGCCAACATCATGACCAACGGCCTGCTCTATGTCGTGTCGCGCGATCCAGGCATACGCAGTATCGCGGATCTCGAAGGCCGCAGCATCACCGTCCCTTTCCCCAACGACACGCCGGAGCTCATCTTCGATGCTGCCCTTGCGCATCATGGACTGACTGGCAGGGTCACAGTCGAGCGGGCCGGCACGCCGATCGAGGCGGTGCAGATGCTGCTGGCGGGCCGGATCGAAACCGCGCTTGTGCCGGAACCGGCGGTGTCGGCTGCGATCTTCAAGGCGAAGACCGCCGGTGCGGTCCTTTACAGGGTGATCGATATGCAGATCGAATGGGGCAAGATGAACGGCAAGAGCCCCGTCATGCCTCAGGCAGGTCTGGCGCTCACCGATGTATTCATGAAAGATCACCCGGATCGCGTGGAAGCACTTCTGTCGGCACTGGCGAAGGCGACATCGGACGTCAATGGCGATCCGGCAACGGCTGCCGGCCAGGCCGCATCCGCACTCGAACTGCCCTGGCCCGTGCTCGAGGCGTCGATCCCTCATTCCAACCTGGTTGCGATCCGGGCCCGTGACCTGCGTGATCCGATCGAGACCCTTTTGAAGGTCGTCGCGACGGCGCACCCCGAAATGGTGGGTGGCCGCATGCCCGATGCGGGCCTCTATTTCTGAGGCTTTGATGATGGCAAGTCTGGTAAATCGTGCGGCGCGAACAGCCAAATTCCTCTGGTCTGGTTGGGCCGGTCTTGCGGGGCTGGCGGTCTTCAGCTCCGTCTGGCAATTCGGTGCGGAAATCTATGGCAGTTTTGTCCTGCCTACGCCGGCGGCTACCTTTGCGACCTTGATCCGGCTTCTGCAGACACCTGAGAACGGGATGCTGGTGGTGGCGACGGGGGGACGGGCACTGCTGGGCTTTGCCGTGGCCTCAACGATCGGCGGGTTCTGCGGCATCGTTGCTGGCTATCACCCGGCTGTCATGCGACTGGCACGACCGCAGGTCACCCTGCTCCTCGGCATCCCCCCTATCGCCTGGATCGTCCTTTTGATGATCTGGTTTGGCAGCGGGGCGGGAACCGTCGTGGCGACCGCTGCCGTGGCAGCCTTGCCGATGGTCTTCGTCGGTGCGGCAGAGGGGATTCTGACGCGCGACCGCGCACTCGAGGACATGGCACGTATGGTGGGACTGTCTCCACTGCGCCGCCTCATCGCCGTTGCCATGCGGCAGATGCTCGACATGCTTTTTCCGGCTCTTGTGATGGCCCTCGGCACCGCCTTCAAGGCGGCCGTCATGGCAGAACTTCTCGCCAATGCCGGCGGGATCGGCGGCGAGCTGGCAAATGCCCGTTCCAGTCTCGACGTGGAGGCGGCACTCGCCTGGGTCCTGTTGTCCGTCTTCGCACTCCTTGCCGTCGAATACGGCTTCCTTCAACCTTTGCGCGCCGAAGCCGAGGCCTGGCGGGAGGCGGCGCATCCCTGGGGAGTTCGGCGATGAACCTTCTCGAATTGAAATCGATCGGGCATGTCTATCTCGGCAGAGCGGTACTCGACGGAATCAGTCTCACTGTCGCAGACGGCGAGATGGTGGCCTTGGTTGGCCCTTCAGGCTGCGGCAAGAGCACACTTGCCCAGATCGCGGCCGGCCTCGTCACCGCGAGGCATGGACAGGTTACGCGCAGCTACCGGCACAGTGCCTTTGTTTTCCAGGAGCCCCGCCTTCTGCCATGGGCAACGGTTGGAGCAAATGTCGGCCTGGGACTTGCCGGGGTTGCGGCCAGCCGCCGAGAGAAGTGCGACAAGATCGCAGCCGCTTGCCGAAGGGTGTCTCTCGACGAGGCCGACTGGCAGAAGTTTCCGTCACAGCTCTCCGGTGGAATGCGTCAGCGGACTGCGATCGCGCGCGCCCTGGTCGGCGACCCGGACTTCATCTACTTCGACGAACCGTTCACCGCGCTCGACGCGGCCTTGCGCCGACGCATGCAGGATCTGGTCATTGCCTGTGTCGCCAACACTGGCACAGGTGGACTTTTCATCACCCACGACATTCAGGAAGCCCTTCGCATCTGTCACCGGATCGCGGTCCTCGATCGGCGCGGCCAAGGCATTCTCGATTGCGTTTCGGTTCCTGATGCCCCGGGGCAACGCAGCGACGAACTGGTCTTCGAGACGGCAAGGCGCCTGTTACGCGACCATCCGCTCTTCTCCGTGGTCGAGGAATGTGACGAGCGAAGGATTGCATGATCATGGTGGCGGGACGTCTCTTCAACGTGAGCGGTGTGACACGAGCCATGTCTGCCGAAGGGCTGCGGCTCCTCTTTCCACTCGCCGCACTGCATGCCGGTCTCTGGCCTTTTCTCTGGGTCATCGTCTGGTCCTTTGAGCTGCCGTTTGCAGCCACGTCCCTGCCCGGCCACTGGCACGCCCAGGAAATGCTCGTCGGTTCATTCGGTGGCGCCCTTCTCGGCTTTCTGACCTCCGCGCTGCCGGAATGGACAGACACCCCCCGTCTGCACGGCAGGCCACTCCTACTCTTGGCAAGCTTCTGGGCAACGGCAAGAACCATCGGCATCTTGGGCGCGGATGCGGTCTGGCTCATCGGTCTTTTGCTCGACCAGGCCTGGATCCTCGTCCTGCTGGTCTATGCGCTACGCCTGGCGATCGCCCGCCGGACCACCGATCTCCTCGGCTTCGTCCTGTTTCTCGGCACGCTTGCCGCAGCCGCCGCGGCACTGCGTCTGGCGATCGCGTTTGAAGACCATGACATGGCGGAGATGGCAATCCGGATTGCCGGTCTGGCGCTTCTCGGTCTATTCGGCCTTGCGCTTGCCCGCATCACGGTTCCCGTGACCAATCTGGTGCTTGATCCGAGTGAAGAAACCTCTCCCTATCGCCCGCATCCCGGCCGCGCCAATCTCTCGGCGGGCCTCACAATGCTCGTGATCCTCGCGGAATTCCTGGGTGCGTCGGAGCCCGTTCGCGGATACCTGATGGTTGCCGCGGGTGCGGCCTTTCTCGATCGCGTCGCGGAAGGTTTTGTCGGGCGTGAGGGACTGACGTTTGAACTGGCCGGGCTATGGCTGTCGAGTGCATTCGCCGGGACCGGTCTGCTTGTCTGCGGCCTTGCCTTTGTCGGCCTGCCCCTCCCCTGGCTCGGTGGGCTTCATCTGACGATGATGGGTGGACTGGGGCTTGGCGTCCTGCAGGTCCTGTCGATCGCCGGACTTCTTCACACGGGGCAGCCACTGTTGTTTTCGACAACGACACGGCTAGCCATTGCGACGCTGATTCTTGCTGTCTTATTCCGCTGCCTGCCGGAGTTTTTTCCCGCCCTGTCGCTGCCACTCGGCCCCCATGGACTGTCGGCGACATTCTTTGCCATCGCGTTCCTCCTCTGGACGCGGGCCTACCTTCCTCTGCTCTGGTCGCCGGTCACCATCGACCAGGAAAGGTGCTGACGTGAACAATCTCCCCCGTATTTCCGTTTCTCGCCGTCTGCTGTCGGGCGGCTTTCGCCTGTTTTTCCCCGGCAGCGCTCTGGTCGCAGCGTTTTCTGTCGCCGCCTGGGTGCCCTGGTTTCTCGGCTTCCTGCATGTGCCGACATCCCTGCCACCGGTCGCCTGGCACCAGCACGAATTGCTGTTCGGCTTCGTCCCGGCCGTGATCGCCGGATTTCTGCTGACTGCCGTGCCCAACTGGACCGGTCGGCCGGGCTTGAGCGGACTGCCGCTGCTCCTGCTTTTTGTTCTCTGGTTGGCTGGCCGGGTCTCGATCAGCCTCTCTGAATGGACCGGGCCAATCGTTCCGACGACGCTAGCGCTCGCCTTCCTCCCCGCACTCGCCGTCATTGTCCTGAGGGAACTTGTCGCCGCGGGCAACCGTCGTAACTACAAGATCGTCGCGGTTCTTGCCATCCTCAGCGCAGCTCAGGTCCTGTTCCATCTCGAGATCGACCGCTACGGCCGCGTCGAAGTCGCCGATCGCCTGTCGCTCAGCGCGATTGTTCTTCTGATCACAATCGTCGCCGGGCGCATCATCCCAGCCTTTACCGGCAACTGGCTGAAGGCGAACAATCCGGGTCGAATGCCTGCCGCCTTTTCTGGTTTTGATCTCACCGTGATGGTGGTCGCGGCAGCAGCATTGCTTTTGTGGATCTTAGCCTCGCGGTCGCCGGAGATGCTCGCCTTGCCCAGCGGCATCCTGATGCTCGTCGCCGGCCTTGGTCACATCCTGCGACAGGCAAGATGGTGTCCGGAACGTACATATCGCGAGCCCCTGGTCACCGTTCTGCATCTCGCCTATCTCTTCGTGCCGATCGGCTTCATCCTGGCGGGCACGGGCATACTGGCGGATGACGCTGGTTTCGGCTCGGCAGGCGTGCATGCCTGGACGACGGGAGCCGTTGGTATCATGACGCTTGCCGTCATGACGCGCGCGACGCGCGGCCACACCGGCCAGGCCCTGATCGCGCCCTGGACAACCACCTGGTTGATCTATGCGCTGATCATTCTGTCAGCTGCCGCCCGCATCGCGGCCGCGCTCGCACCGGCCCAGACCATGATCCTGTTGCCGCTCGCAGGCCTCGCCTGGATCCTGGCATTCTTGGGTTATGTCGTGTTCTATATGCCGCTCATCCTGCGGAAAGGCTGAGACCGAAGGGGTGAGTTTGCTCACCCCTTCCACTCCATGGCAAGCGGTGTATCACAGATCGCCAGGAGATCGACGGCTCGGGCCGCCAGATGGGAAACGACTTCGTCTATCGACGTCGGATTGCGATAGAAGGCTGGAACCGGCGGCATGACGATCGCGCCCATCTCCGTTACCGAGACCATGTTGCGCAAGTGACCGAGATGAAGCGGCGTTTCACGGGCGAGAAGCACCAGACGGCGCCGCTCCTTGAGCTGGACATCGGCGGCCCGCAGGAGCAGGTTGTCGGTAAGACCCGAAGCGATCGCTGCCAGTGATCGCATGGAACAGGGAGCGACGATCATCCCGGCAGTTTGGAACGAACCGCTGGCGATCGAGGCGCCGATATCGGCTTCCGCATGACAATAATTGGCGCGGCCGATCAACAGCCCGAGCGCTTCGGTGCCGGCTTCGTGCGCGATGGTGCGGCGCGCAGCAGCCGTGACGACGATGTGGAGCTCGACATCGTCCATGGAGGCCAGGATTCTTCCGATCTCGAGCCCGATTGCGGCTCCGGATGCTCCGGAAATCCCGAGTATAACACGTTTGGTCATCGCGCCTGCCCAAGGCCGAGTTCTGCCCAGATCCGGTCAACGGTCGAACAAACGTCAGGCGTCATCTGAAGCACCCTCCCCCACTCCCGATCGGTTTCCGGGCCAAGCTTGTTCGTCGCGTCAAGACCGAGTTTGCCGCCCAATCCCGCTTTCGGCGAAGCAAAATCCAGATAGTCGATGGGCGTGCCGGTAAGGGTCACCATGTCGCGCGAGGCGTCGAAACGCGTCGACAGAGCCCATACAACATCGCTCCAGTTGCGAATATCGACGTCCGGATCGACTGCGATAATCAGTTTAGTATAACTGAACTGCGGCAGCATCGACCACAGCCCCAGCATGACGCGCCGGGCCTGGCCCGGATAACGCTTGTCGATCGCAACGACGATTGCGCGATAGGAACAGGCTTCCGGCGGCAGCCAAAGATCGACGATCTCGGGAAACTGGCGCTTTGCCAGCGGTACGAATAGGTCGTTCATCGCCTCTCCCAGAACGGACGGTTCGTCTGGCGGGCGGCCGGTGTAGGTCGAAAGGTAGACCGGGTTCCGCCGCATGGTGATGGCACTCAGCGTCATGACTGGAAACGGCTCGACCGAGTTGTAGTATCCGGTATGATCGCCATAGGGGCCCTCGAGGGCATTCTCACCGGCCGAGACGCTACCTTCGAGCACGATTTCGGCGGTTGCCGGAATGTCGAGAGGCTGGGTCAGCGCGCGAACGACACGACTTCGCCTTCGCCGCAAGACACCGGCGAAGGCAAGTTCGCTCATTGTCTCCGGCAGTGGCATGACCGCGGACAGGATGGTCTGCGGATCGGCACCGATAACCACTGCAATTGGCATGTCTTTGCCCAGCGCCTGCCACAGGCGATGGTGCCGTGCCGCGCCTCTATGGGCAAGCCAGCGTGTGATCAGGCGATCACGGCCAAGGACCTGCAGCCGATAGACCCCGACATTCACATCCTTCGGATCGGTGGGCGAACAGGTGATGACCAATGGCCATGTCACGAGTGGTGCCGGCTCGCCCGGCCAGCACCACTGGATCGGCAGTCGGGCAAGGTCAATACCGTCTCCACGCAGGACGACGTCCTGGCACGGCGCCCGCGACACCCGCCGACATCCAAGCGACAGTGCCGCCTGCAGCAGGGGCAATTGTCTCCATGCATCGCCCAAAGACGCTGGCGGTTTCGGCTCCTTGAGATCGGCAAGGAGGGTGGCAAGGCTGCCGATCTGCCCGACCCCGATGCCAAAGCCCAATTCTATGCGTGCGCGTGTGCCGAAGAGATTTGTGATCAGCGGCATGTCGGCCGGCGAACCGTCGGGAGCGACCGGATGTTCAAAGAGCAGCGCCGGCCCACCTTGCTCGATCACCCGCCGATGGATCTCGGTGATCTCGTGCACCAGACTGACGGGGTGCTTGACGCGGACAAGCTGGCCGCGCTGTTCGAGTTCATGAAGAAAGGCTTGGAGCCCGTCGTAGCGATGGGGCGGGGCTTTGTCGGTCATGGTCTCGGTATGCCGGCCGAAATCGTACGCGTCTTTGCGCTGGCGCAATCCGCATCTCTGTTGGCGCGACTAGTCTTTATTTCCCGACACCGATGAAACAGACCAGAATGCACCTCACATCCCTGCTCGCCATGCCGTTCGATTTTTTGCCGACCACCCCGGTACAATACGTCACACGACGCCTGTTTCAGCGTCTGCTCGAGGCCCATCCCGACCTGTTTGATCGTCTGGGCGAGCACCGGCGTTGTCGTTTCTCGTTCACGCCAACGGATCTGCCCCTCATCTTCCTTGTTGAACCGGAAGGCCCGAGCCTTTCGCTCAAACGCAAGGGAGCCATCGTCTCTGCGGATGCCGGGGTGGAGGCTCCTCTCGTCATGCTGCTGGCGTTGCTCGAAGGCCGTTGCGATGGGGATGCCCTGTTCTTTTCCCGCGATCTTCAGGTGACGGGAGACATGGAAGCGATCCTCGCCCTGCGCAACGCGCTCGACGACTGCGACATAGACCTGCCCAGGGATCTGTCACAGCTCGGTGGTCCGGTCGCTTCACTGGTTGCAAAGTTTACGACCGAAATACGGTGCAGGGCCCTGAAGGAGATGGTTTGAATGGAACTCATATGTCCTGCCGGCACGCCGGCCGCATTTCGCGAGGCCGTCGATGCTGGCGCCGATGCCGTCTATTGCGGCTTTCGCGATGAGACAAACGCGCGCAATTTTCCCGGACTTAACTTCAGCCGCGAGGAATTGCGGGACGCGATTGCCTATGCGAGACGCAACGGCTGCCAGACATTCGTGGCGCTCAACACGTTCATGCGCGCGGGCGATGAGGAGATATGGCACCGGGCCGCATCCGATGCGGTGAACCTCGGGGCCGATGCCCTGATCCTCGCCGATTTCGGCTTGATGGCGTATGTGAGGGAACGCTATCGCGAGCAGAGGCTGCATGTCTCGGTGCAAGCCTCGGCCTCCAATCCGGAAGCGATCAATTTCCTGGTCGAGGCCTTTGAGGCCAAACGTGTCGTCCTGCCGCGCACTCTGACCATTGCCGATATTGCCCGGATCAAACGCAAAGTGGCTTGCGAAATCGAGGTTTTTGTCTTCGGCGGCCTTTGCGTGATGGCCGAAGGACGGTGTTCGCTGTCGTCATACGCCACCGGCAAGTCACCAAACATGAATGGCGCCTGCTCGCCGGCGAGCCATGTTCGCTACCGGCAGGATGGGCAGCAGATGCTCTCCGAACTTGGTGAATTCACCATCAACAGGTTCGGCCCAGGCGAAGCTGCCGGCTATCCAACCCTCTGCAAGGGACGCTTCGATATCGGAGACGCCAGAGGTTATGCGTTCGAAGACCCGGTCTCCCTTGATGTCATGGGAGAGATCGAAGCCTTGAAGGCCGCCGGCGTCTCTGCCCTGAAGATCGAGGGCCGGCAACGCGGAAAGGCCTATGTGGCCGAGGTCGTCAAGACACTTCGTTTGGCCCTCTCAACCGAGCCGGCGGCACGCGGACCGCTTCTGGCGCGTCTGAGGGCCATGAGCGAAGGACAGAAGACGACCGTCGGCGCCTACGAGAAGCGCTGGAGATGACAATGACCGAATTGACGATGGGGCCGATCTACTATCTGTGGGATGGACCCAAATGGCGTGACTTCTATCTAAGGGTCGCAGATGAGGCGCCGGTCGACCGCGTCGTACTCGGCGAG
The DNA here is from genome assembly GCA_900470155.1 of Hyphomicrobiales bacterium. Lineage (GTDB taxonomy): Bacteria > Pseudomonadota > Alphaproteobacteria > Rhizobiales > Rhizobiaceae > Allorhizobium. Next base: position 97,097 of record UBZT01000015.1, on the reverse strand, counting down.
ACCGTCTGCTCGAAGCGGCAGCATTTTATCGAGCCACACCTGGTTGAGGTCGTGGAACGGCTGGAACGTGCCGGCAAGACGGTGGTCTTCTCGTCACTCGCGCTGGTGACATTGGAGCGCGAAAGCCGTTTCGTGCGCGACCTCATCGAGACCTCTCATCACCAGATCGAGGCGAACGACCTCTCTGCGATCGGTCTCATCAAGGGACGTGGACACCTGATCGGGCCCCTCGTCAATGTCTACAATGGCGCCACGGCCCGGCTCTTGGCGCAACGGGGTGCAGAACGCATCTGCCTGCCACCGGAACTGCCATTCGCATCGGTCTCGCAGATTGCGGCAGCCGCGACCGGTGCGATGCTCGAAGTCTTTGCCTTCGGGCGCATTCCCTTGGCTATCTCCGCACGCTGCGCCCATGCACGGTCAAAGGGAAACACAAAGGACAATTGTCAGTTCGTCTGTGGCGAGGAGCCCGATGGCCTGTCGCTCAAGACCCTCGATCGACAATCTTTTCTGGTCCTGAACGGAGTGCAGACCATGTCGCACACCTGTCAGGCTCTGGTGTCTGAATTGGAGGAAATGCGGGATGCGGGTATCAGATCTTTACGCCTGTCTCCGCAGGACTGCGACATGGTCGGTGTTGCGAAAACCTTTCGCGAGGTTCTGGACCGGCGCATCGACCCTGAATCTGCTCTCGATCAACTTAGAGCTATCTATCCAACGGCGCCTTTCTCCAATGGTTTCCACCACGCGAAAGAAGGGGCCGCCTGGATTGCCAAAGCAAAAAATGCCGGCTTCGCCCACTGAGTGACTTGACCACGCATAACAACGCCCGCCGTCGATGCACAGGTTTAATTTCCGAAGCGCGCGAAAGCCATGCGAAGCGATTGCACAGGTATTGTTTGCGCCGGAACAACGATCAAGGCGGCGGTGCCGGGCATATGACACTCAAGCTTGGGCCAGTGTCCCACCATCAACAGAGGAAAGTGACGATGATGCATATTGAGCTTAGCCGAACCGTCGCAAGTCTAGCAACAGAGGTTCCCGGCGCGGCCGAGCTGTTTCGACGCCACGGGATCAATTTCTGTTGTGGCGGCGAGATTACGATCGAGGCGGCAGCTAGAGAAGCGAGCCTTGACCCCGGCGAGCTGGTGAGAGAGCTGGAGACACTTGTATGTTCAGCCCTGCGTGACGCGCCGGACAACACCTTGGATCTGATCGCACATCTTCTAACAAGATATCATACAATTCACAGAAGTGAGTTGGAATGGCTCATTCCGCTGGCGCAGAAGGTTGAGCGTGTCCACGGTGGGCACGCGGAAGCGCCGATCGGTCTCACGACCCTGTTGCAACGGATTCAAGATGATCTGGAGGAACACATGCGAAAAGAAGAACTTGTGCTCTTCCCCATGATGAAGCCAGGCAATGTTATTGCGCTTGATTATCCGATCGCACAGATGCGGCGTGAACACGCTGTCGAGACACAATACCTCGCAAACCTGGAACATCTGACCAACGGTTTTGCTCCCCCGATTGGCGCATGCAACTCCTGGAACGCACTGTATGTTGGTTTGAAGAAATTCGCGCAAGATCTCGTTCAGCACATGCATCTGGAAAACGAGGTTCTGTTTCCCCGCTACACGACCTGACACCTCTGACCGACGGATCAAGAAATGGAAGCAATCAATTTCACCGGGACAAACATTTCCGATGCAACGATGCTTCGGCGGGCAGCTGCGGGAGTCCAACCGGTTTGTGCGAGGCACAGCGATGCGATTTCGGCTGCTTGCCGTCTGGACCGGGCATCTGATGCATTCGAATGCCTGTCTGGAGCCTGCGCCGCCGAGCTTGTCGGATATGTGATGGACAGGTTTTCAGCAACGATCGATACCCGCTAGAGCGCCAAAATTCGGAGATGACGTGGGCTGATGTCCCACAGACAGTCGCCAGCTGGTACCACCCCTTCTGCCACGAAGATGTAAATTCTGGACTTGGCCATACCTTGGTAACGAATGAAAATGTACCAGGAGCACTGACGTGCCGGCTATTTTGAAGCCATGCGCCTTGATAGGAATCGAACCGTTGAACAGTAATTTTGGCAGAATAAAATATCGTTAGAACAGATACTTAGGTTGAAGTGTCGAGATTATATAATTCGCTTGGTTCGACATGTCGCGTCGTCATCCAACCTCTGTTTCATCATGTAATAACAGCGGTGGCAATCACCCTAGCGAAAGCCGAAGGCTGTTCAGGGTTTCGGTAAATTCTCGCGAAATGTACGCGTTGTCTCGAGCTGGATGCCATTCCGCTTTTCCCGCGTTTGTAGATATTATTCGGGGCGGTTCCAGCGAGAGATTGGCCAGGCGCCTTGCTCCGCCCGGAAATCTGGTCTTGATCAATCTGGAAACATTATTGCCCCCGATCATTACCATCTACCAATCGCCCAAGCACTTGGTGTGAGCTACATCGAGCTCTTTGCTCCAATCGATTAATCCTAGGCGCGATGTCCACCGATTGACAGGACCGATTGCTCAGGCTAACTGTCCTCAGTCCTAGGACAGAGGACACTGTTTATGAAGAGCCAAGATATCGTCGTTTTGCTAAAGCTGGTAAGCCTGCAAGACCAGGAACTCACCAAGGGCATCGATCGGTTGCGATCGGAATCCGTGGGCGGAGACCCGTATTCCGTTCGGAACCTAGAGGCGCTACTAGGTATCAGCAAGACCGAAATAGGGCAGTCCATCAAGCGCAGTGTCGCGTCAGGCATCGCGCGAAAAGACAATAGCAAGAACGAGCCTAGGCCAAGCCGCAGGAACCTGTTCGGCTTCATTACCACCGGGCTAAAGTTCGTCTTCCCCGCTCAAGTTGGGCCGATGCAGCGCGGTGTACCGACCGCCTTCGCCGCACCTATGCTCACGGAACTCCTGATCAGCGGCGGGACGTACAACTACGTTTGGCCCTATGCCAACGGAAGGGAGATGGGGCAGGCGGTGGAGCCGCTCTTCAAGACCGTGCCGGACGCAGTCCTGAAGGACGACGCACTCTATGAGTACCTCGCGTTGGTCGATGCGATCCGGCTCGGGAACCAGCGGGAAGTTGGTCTCGCGACCGACCACCTCAAGTCAAGGATCATGAGCAAATGACAGCGATCCGCGCTCAACTGCTGGAAATGATGAAAGCAGTTGCCTCGGCCCTTGGCGAAGACCTCCGCTTGCGACTGGTCTTCGTTGGGGGATGCACGACCGCGCTATTCATCACTGATCCGGTCACGCTCGAGGATGTCCGTGCCACAGACGACATCGACCTGATCGTTGACCTGGCGGGCCTTCCCGCTTGGGCACAGCTCCAGGAAGAGCTTCGACACCGGGGCTTCATGGAGGCCGCTGACGAGGCGGTGATCTGCCGCATGCGTCTTGGCAAGCTCACGGTCGACTTCATGCCGGATGATCCGGCTATCCTAGGATTCGGAAATCGATGGTATGCGGGGGGAATTGAGACGGCACAGCACTACCAGCTCTCGGAAGATCTCACCATCCGAATCCTGACGCCGCCAATGTTTCTTGCGACAAAGCTCGAGGCCTATGCGGGAAGGGGAAACGGCGACTTGATCATGAGCCGCGACGCTGAAGACATCCTCCTTATTGTCGACGGCAGGGAGGAGCTCCTTGCCGAGGTGACGGCGGCCGACAACGACGTTCGAAATTTCATCGCCGGACAGTTTCGTGCACTCCTCGATCAAAATGACTTCGACGATTTCCTCGATGGCAATATCCGCGGGCCCGCCGGTCGTGTAGAAATCGTCCGGGACAGGTTTGTCTCGATAAGCCATTGTGCGGATGGCCCCGCACAATGAAAATCGAGGCCCGATGGTTGAGCCAAAAAGGAACGCGCACCGACGACAATCGTGACCATGCGGGGGTCGCGGGGAGACATGGCGAATTGCTTGCTATCGTGGCTGATGGCGCCACGAACGGCTCGAACAACGGGGGATATGCACGGGCAATCGTCGAAGCTGTCGTCGACTGGTTTTCGGAAACCGAATATGCGTGGGGCCACGAACTCATGCAAGCCAAGCTTCGGGAGATTCATCAAGCCCTTCGCAAATCGTTTCCAAGGGGTTCCGCCAGCATTATACTCTTTCACGTGAGGGACACAGGTTCCTTGACGGTTCTCCACTCAGGAGATTGCCTTCTTGGCAGGCACGACGGCCAGGTACACTGGCAAGTCACGCCACATACCCTCGCAAACGCCTTGGCGGAAATGCCTCTCGATGCGATCGCAAAATCCCCCACGAGGCACCTTCTCACCCAGAGTTTTCGTTCAAGGGAGTTCATGGTCCCAGACGTCCTCACAGAGGAGAAGGTCAGCGGCACGCTTCTTCTTGCCACCGATGGCTTCTGGGCGGAATTGACGGAAAGCGAGCAGGAAGTCTTCCTTGGCGGCGGCCAGTCAGCTGCTCCAGAGAGAGATGATCGCAGCGTGCTACGATTATGGCTTTCTACCGAGGAGCCGACCGAAATCTTGCTGGACGATGGTGGATCGACCAATTTTTATGTGCGGACTGCAGCGCCCCAGAAATAACCTAGGAGCAGTAAGTCATGGAAGACGGGACATTTGTGGGCGATAAGCTGCCGAATTTTTCAGACCTCTTCATTGGCTACGAAGCAAGGATCCAAGCGATCTTCGATAGAGTTGTCGCAGCGTCGAGCGTTAATCCTCCTCCCAAGCTGCAGTTCACCGACGCGCACTCATCGATGCTTTTCAAGTGCAAGCCAAGCGAGGCCTCGGTAACGGCAGACTGGCACGGAATTGCCAGCCTCTGGGCCATGTCGCAGGGTGTCGGCCGCTTGTGTGCAGCGATGTTCAACGCCCGTCGCTCCGGCCAGGCTCGCTTGGATTTCGAGGAAAGTTCGGAGGCGGAGCTCGGTTACCATTTCGTCCACGAGGCGAGGGCGTTGGCCAAGCCGCGGGGCCACCGATGGAACACCTATTTCCCGAAACCCGACCTCCAGTCTGATAGGACGGTCGCTGGCGACGTTTTTTTCTTCCGGGCGATCGAATGGATCCTTGCACATGAAGTCGGTCATATCGCTTCTGGCCACGATGATCGGGCCTGGACGGCGCAACAAAGCCGCGACGAGGAGAGGGAAGCGGACCGCTTTGCAACGTCCTGCGTGATCGGCGGACTCGCCGCCGACCTTGGGCGCCAACCAGGTGAAAAGCCTTCGCAAGACGAGATCGAGCTCGAGCGTCGGGCGATTGCTGCGGGACTGGGCTTGGTCTGGGTGGCAATTTACGAGGACACGCGAACTCAGGATACCGACATGTATCCCGCAGTGGCCGCGCGAATAGACGACGCCATGACGGGGTTCGGCTTGGCCGACGATAGCGCGCCCTGGAAATCCTCTCCGACTTCATCAAGGCCTGGATAGACCCAGAGGGGCAATGGCCAGTCGCGCCGCCATCGGACGCCACCGCGAGGTCTGCTCGCCGCACCCACCGCGAAACGCCTTTGGACTGCCAGTCATGCCCTATTGACGGAACGTGCGTCGGGCATCGTAATGGGAATCACGCGAGAGTGCGAGGCGAGGCATGTTCAGACAGTATTTCGACGACGACGAAAGCATCAGCCCGGTAGAACTGGATCTGCTACAGAGCGTGCTTGTCGATCTGTGCCGCGAAAGTGGAATCGAACCGGCCAGCTCGGACGGGAGCCAGTTGGCGTCCTCGCTGATCGCCCTGTTCAAATCCGGCTTTCGGTCCAGGGAAGAGTTATTCTTTATGACGCGGGACGCCGCGACCTGACCGGGTCAAACGCTCGAGCAGGTGGGAAAATTCCGCGATCTAGACCCATACCTCAATCCGGCCATGCGTTTGTGATCGCGCAGAAGAGCTGAGCAGACACATTTCAGATTACCCGTTTGATCGGAAGAGGCCAGCGTCACTTCGTCGTCCGTAAAGCCCGAAAGGTCTGCTTCACCTGGCGCATTCCGACGCCGGCTGCTGAGGCCCACCGAGGCCAATTCGGTCATTTCCACGCCCAAATCGGCTTGCCAATCGGAAAGAGAAATATATGATTGGACAAGCGACGCCCCCTTCGCCAGGGACGGCACACACGCCCAGATGATGGACGTGCGCTGTGCGACACCGTCCGGCGAACATCTGTTTGGAACTCCTCTGCCGGACGCAGGGAGAGTGCGTTGTCGCGAAATCGTCAGGACAGCCCCAAGGCGAATGGGAAATCCGATTCAGGTGTCGGAGATAGACTTGAGCGCGCAACAGAGCAGGTGCGTGCGCTGTATGGCGTTGAGGCACCGACTGCTGTGGCCTACTGCGCGCTTGATGCGTGGCTGGAGGGGGAAGACGTTGAGTTTCGCGAGCTTGCTGATGTGTTTCGGAGGCTGAAAAACTAGCTTGGCATCTCGAGTGCATAGCCCCGGCCCCGAACGGTGCGGATCAGGTCCGGTCCGGAACCTGTCAGCGCTCGCCGGATATGGCCGATATGAATATCGACCGTGCGCGGTTCGACTTCAGTGGATTCCGGCCAGCAGGCTTCGATGAGATCCTCGCGCTCGCAGACCGCCGAAGGATCCTGCAGCAGACGGCGCAACAAGCGAAATTCCAGTGCCGTCAGCGCAACGTCGCGGCCGGCCCGGCGGACCTTGACTGCGGCGATATCCATAGTGAGATCGGCAAAGCGAAGGACGTGACCGGCATCTTCCTCCTTCTTCTTCACAAGGCAATGTCTAAGTCGATGAAGGAAGCTTGTTAGAAGACCGGGATTGAAGGGGCTTTCGAGAAGCAGATCACACGTATCCGAAAGCGCCTCTCCACCACCATGCCGCCGGTGGAGAAAGACGACGCCGGCTTCTGGAAACGTGATTTTTGCAGCCGTGACAAACGCTTCGACGCCCGGTTCCGGCTTGGCCCGATCGACAATCATGGCCGCGACCGGCTCTCGGCTTGCCAGTTGCCGAAGCTCGTCATGTTCTGTCACAAGTATCGCCTCGAAGCCCTCCTTCGCAAGGATATGACGAAGCAGGAGGAAGAGCTGCACGTCCGTCACGCAAATGAGGATTGTCATCAGCTGTCCTCGCTCAAAGGGGGGCAAATTCGCCACCGTTTACATCAAGAATGGCGCCATTGACGAAGCCCGCCTCACGCGAAGCCAGAAAGCTGATCGCGTGTGCGATATCGGAGGGCGCACCGAGGCGGCCGGTGGGGATGCGTGTGAGGATCGCCCTGTTGATCGGACTATCGGCGTCGCCCGCCATATCTGTCAGGACACGTCCCGGCGCCACCACATTCACCGTGACTTCGCTCCCAGCGCAGCTTGAAACAAGTGAGCGGCATAGCCCGGAGAGGCCGGCCTTCGACGCGACATAGGCGGCACCTGCCACTTTCGGCAGGGTACGACCCGCGATCGACCCGACCAGAATGATGCGACCGAAGCGTTTCGACATCATCGTTGGAATAACAGCCTGGCAGCAGAGCATGACGCCGGTCAGATTGACGGATAGAACCGTATTCCACTCGTCCATTCCGATGCTTGCAAAGGGCGTGGCGCCCTCTGGTCCCTTCGGTGATATCGCGGCATTGCAGATGAGGGTGTCCGGCATCCTCCAGACATCGGCGACATCGGCAAAAAAAGCGGTCACATCACGCACCTCAGTCAGGTCCGTGCACTTCCCAAGGATGTCGCGACGATCGAACTGTCGATGCAGCACTGTGAGTGCCGCATCGACATGTGCAGGGTTCTGACCGAAGAACGCCACCTTGTATCCCGCAGCCAACAACTGTGTAACAACGGCAAGCCCGATACCCGAACTGCCACCCGTCACGACAGCAATGCGCTGCGAGAATTGATCCATCAGGCCGCCTGGTCCATCTTGGCAAACAGCGACAGCGGCGGATGCGCATCCGGATCTGTCATCACTTCGATCAGGTAGGGACCGTCTGCCTCGATGCCGCACCGGATAAGGTCGGCGAGTTCGGCGGGGTCGGACACGCGAGCGGATTTACATCCGCAGGCGGCAGCGATTTTAGCATGATCGACGGGGGCAAAATGGCAGGCCGTGGTGTATCGGCCGAACTTCACCGTTTCAGCATCACGCTGGAAGCCGAGAATGCCATTGTTGAGCACTATGACAGTCACGCGAATGTTCAACCGAACCATGGTTTCGAGCTCGGCCCAGCTATGGGCAAATCCGCCGTCGCCGACGAGAGCAATTACCGGCACGTCAGGCCGCGCCAGTTTTGCCCCGATCGCAAGCGGCACCCCCCATCCAAGACCGGCGAGCCCACGGGGTGTGATGAAGCGGGTACCGCCAGACACCGCCCGCAACTGCCCCGTGACCCACATGGAGGAGTAACTCGCATCGGCAACGACGGTCAGATCATCATTCAGCCAGGGCTGAAGCTCGCGCATCACCCGTTCCGGGCGGATCGGCGACTGGTCCGAGCCGTAGCGCTTGGCACGCGCCGTTTCAAACTGCTGCCAGCATCGTGCGATGCGCTGCTCAAGGTCAGGTCTTTGCGCCTTTCTATCGCCGAGGTTCCGTCTGCCGAGCGCGGCGTTCAGAGCGATCAGCGATTCCCTTGCATCTCCCGCGAGACGCAGCGCTTCGAAATTCCGGCCGATTTCACCGGGGTCGATATCGATATGGATCACGCGGGCCGTTTTGGGGATCTGCGACCAATTGTCGGTGCCGTTCTGATTGGTCCGCGTGCCGATCAGAACGATCAGATCGGCATTGGTCAGGAAAGACACGGTGTGCCAGCCGAGCGATGTCGGCCCGGTCAGAGATCCAAGCACGCCGAGCGATAGCGGATGATGTTCATCGACCGTGCCTTTTCCCATATTCGTTGTGCAGACCGGCAGGCTTGCGATCTCCTGCAGACTGGCTAGCTCCAGTGAGGCGCCCGCACCGTGCACGCCGCCCCCTGCGAGCACGACCGGATGTCTGGCCGCAACGATCCAATCTGCCGCCTGGTCAATCAGGGTGTCTGCGGGCCGGAGGCGATCAAGCGGATAGTGCCCAAGGCTCGCACGACGCGATGACAAGCCGGCACTGACCTTGGAACGCAGGAGATCTGCTGGCAGCAGCAGTGCGACAGGCCCGGGCCGTCCGGAGCTCGCTGCGGTGAAGGCAGCATCGATATAGTCCTCGATCCTGTCCTCAATCTGGACGCGCCGAACCCATTTTGTGCAGGACTGGAACAGCGCTATGTGATCGAGTTCCTGGAAAGCATTGCGGTCGGCCTGATCACGCTCCACCTCCTGCACCAGGGCGATGACCGGCACACTGGCCTTCATTGCTTCGGCAAGCGGGGGAACAAGCAGGGTTGCGGCGGGTCCATTTTGAGCCGCCACGACGCCGACTTTGCCTGAGATGCGCGCATAGCCATCGGCCATGGCGCCACCCATATTTTCCTGGCGATAGGAAATCTGACGGATGCCACGGGCTTCCGCAGCCAAGACGACCGCCGACGGCAGGCTCTGGGCAAACAGGAATTCCACCTGGTGACGCAACAAGGCGTCGGCGACCCGGTCAGCGACAGTCTCTTGGTTTAGATGCGAATTCATCATCTTGCCTCCCAGCGGCGGTCATCGTGTGTTTTAAGGAACTGTTCGAAAACAGACGCCACCTGGTCGATGTCACTGTCCGTCATCGCAGTGGAAAGGCAGGCTGCGGCACCATACGGGAGCAGGATGCCCCGCTCGCGGAAGAAGCGTGTGAGGTTACGCATGCATTCCTCTTCCCCGGCATTCATGCGGCTCTCGGAATAGGTGGTCGGGACGACCGGTTTTGGATGAACTCGAAACAGGGACGCGACGCCTGCCACCGAGAATGGTCGATCAAGCCGCGCCACGCAGTCGCGCAGCTGCTCGCACAGGACATCGCCCATGCGTTCGAGACGATCGAAAACCGCCGGTGTCATTGCCTGCATGGCAACGAGACCGGCCACCATGGAAACCGGATTGGCCGAGAACGTGCCACCCTGCGGCACCAGTGGCGCACAACCGTCACCACCAAAGACTGCCATGACATCGGACCGGCCGCCGATTGCCCCGACGGGGAAACCACCACCGATGATCTTGCCGGCGGTCAGCAGATCGGGCTGGATCCCATGGCGGGCAGAAGCACCTTGATAGCCCTGCCGAAGGTTGAGAACCTCATCGGCAATGACAAGGATCCCGTACCGTTTGGCAAGCGTCGTCAGGCGCTCGACAAATTGCGGAATGGGACGCAACAGCCCTGCCCGGCTCGGCATGGGGTCGATCAGGATGGCGGCAAGCTGGTCGGCATGATGCAAAAGCCCCCGCTCCAGCCCCTCGACGTCATTGAATTCAAGCACGACAACATCGTCCGCCGATTGCACCGGCGCACCGGCGTAAGCCGGAAGACCTATGGTGGCGCCCAGGCTGCCCGACGTCGCCACGCCGTTCTGGCCGGTTTCCGCCCAGTCATAGGAGCCATGGTAGCAGCCGGCAAAGCGGATGATGGCCGGACGACCGGTATAGGCACGGGCGGCCTTGATGGCGAACATCACAGCCTCCGTGCCGGTATTGACGAAGCGGACCCGCTCGACGGCCGGGATTCGGTCGATCAGCAATTCAGCGAGCGCGATTTCGTATTGGGTCGGATTGGAAAAACACGAGCTCTTTCGAAGGAGCTCGCTCACCGCCTCGACGACGGGCGCATAGCCGTGCCCATGCACAAGCGTGGTGAAATTGTTGTTCAGGTCGAGGAAGCGATTGCCATCGACATCGGAGACATAGGCGCCGGACCCGGACGCCATATAGATCGGTTCGGGATCGAGCTCGATCGTGGAGCGGGTGACACCGCCTGGGAAGACGCCGCGGCCACGGCGATAGAGGTCGGCGGACCGCGGACGCTCACGCGCCGCAGTCCCGACTGCCATTTCTTGTAACATCTGTGCTTGCCTTTGTGTTGCTGAAAAATCGGCTACTTTGCAAAGTTGTCGATTTTGATATAACAAAAATACAAAAGGTCAAGCTCCTATAACAAAAAACGTCTTGAGGCCTAGCGCTCCCGAAGCGCCTGGCGAAGCCGACGATAGCCATCGCGAATGTCGTTTTCGATCGCGGCCCGTAGCGCGCCGCCGTCGCGATCGACCAGAGCCTCGATCACCATTTCGTGGTTTCGAACGCCGTGCCGAGCCTTGGCGAATTCCGGATAAAGGCCATAGAAGGAAGGGCCGACCCTCAGCCATTGCGGCTCGATCATCGAGATCAGGTGCGGCAGGCGCGACAGGCCGTAGACATGGAAATGGAATTCCTTGTTGTGCCAAAGTGCGTCGCCATAGGCCCCCGCCTCCAGTGCGGCGTTAATTTTAATCTGAATTTCTCCCAACAAAACAATGTCATTCTGGCTGCAATTCGAAATTGCCATCTCGGCAGCCAAGCCTTCCAGGGCAATTCGGATCAGGGTGATCTCGCGCAGGTCTGCATCCGACAAGACGGGAATGATCACGGTTTTGGGGCCGGCATAAACCAGGACGCCATCAGCCACGAGGCGGTTGACCGCATCGCGCGCCGGCGACAGGCCGACGTCCAGCACTTCGGCGACGGAGCGAATAGACAGCTTGTCACCCGGCTTGTAGGCGCCGCGACTAACGCGGTCCTTCAGCTGGCTATAGGTGGTATCGCCAATATTGGGTGGCTGCTCGCGGCGCGAGTAGTCCGAATTGATTTCCGTCATGTTTCGTCCTGAGCGTGTTGACAGCTCCAATTTTTGATGTAACAAAAACTGGAATTGTGAAGTTTCAGCAAACTTTGTCTGATCAAACATTAGCAATTTGCGCATTTCAAGTCACCGCCCGTCGAATTGACGGGAAAGCACGCCGTTCAGCACACACTGGACCGGCCAAGCACAGTCGCATTCAAAAAAAACAAAAGGGGAATAGCATGGGACAACAGTTGGCGCTTCGCCAGGTCCAAAAGCGATACGGCCCGGTCTGGGCTGTCCGCGACACCAGTCTCGATATACGCGCTGGAGAATTCGTCTCGATCGTCGGCCCGTCTGGCTCCGGCAAGACGTCTCTTTTGACGATGATTGCCGGATTTGAGACGCCGACAGCCGGCGCCATCGTCGTCGGGGATCAGGATGTAACGTCGCTTGCGCCCAATCACCGCAATATCGGCATGGTATTCCAGAAATACGCGCTGTTTCCGCATATGACCGTGCGACAGAACATTGCGTTTCCTCTCAAGATGCGGCGATTGGCCAAGGGAAAGGACGCCGATCAGCGCATCGATGCGATGCTCGACCTGGTCCAACTCGGAGCCCTGCAATTCCGCTATCCCCATGAGCTGTCGGGCGGCCAGCAGCAGCGCGTCGCCGTCGCGCGTGCGCTGGTCTTCGATCCTCCGGTCATCTTGATGGACGAACCCCTGGGTGCGCTCGACAAGAAGCTGCGCGAAAGCATGCAAATCGAGATCAAGCAGATCCAGGAGCGTATCGGGGCAACCGTCATCTATGTGACGCATGATCAGGAAGAGGCCCTGACCATGTCGGACCGGGTCGCCGTCATGCATTCCGGGCGTCTTGAACAGATCGGCACGCCCGTTGAGCTCTATACGCGGCCCGAAACCGCATTCATCGCCGACTTCGTCGGCTCGATCAACTTCATCCCGGGTATTGTCTGCCGGACAGAAAATTCATCCGTGACGATCAGATGCGGCCTGTCTCTTCTGGAAACCCGTCCTTCCAATATACGGCCTGGGGAACTGCCCGGTGAAGGATCGTCAGTGAGGATCGGGGTTCGGCCGGAGCATGTCGAAATCGACACGAGATCGGCGTCCGAACCACGCTCCATCGCACCGGATGGCCACACCGTGGAGCGAGCCATGGGCACGGGCCTGTCCGGCACGGTCGAGACGATCGTTTTTGCCGGCGCTTCGCGCATGGCCCTCATCCGCCTGCTTGGCGCGCCTGATGTCGTCCTGCGGGCTTCCCTGCCAGCCCAGCTGGGTGCACTGCCTGAGCGCGGCGCCGAAGTATCTCTGCGGATATCAGCGGATGCCACGCTGCTCTTCGATGCCCAATAAGGAGACCGCGATGACCGTGCAAGTCTCACGTATCTCTGGCTCGCGTCTTTCCAAGATAGTCGCGGGACGCGATGCCGGGCACCTTTCGCCACTGATCTCAGTCCTTCTCACTTTGCCACTGCTCGCCGCGCTGACACTTGGCTTTGTCTATCCCGTGGCAAAACTGGTGGGGTTGAGTTTTGCAGATGGTGGCAACAGCTATCTGCGCATATGGGACGATCCGCTTTATCTGAACATCCTGTTCGACACAGTGATCACCGCGGCAACCGTCACCTGCTTTTGCCTGGTTCTCGGCTATCCCGTTGCCTTTGCCATGGCGTCGCTCAGGGCGAGAGCGGCCATGGTCGTTGCTGCCTGCGTGTTCGTCCCGTTGTGGACCTCGGTGCTCATCCGCTCCTATGCCTGGATCCTGCTCCTGCAGCGCAATGGGCCGGTCAATGGCTTTCTCCGCGATCAGGGCTTGGTCGATGAACCGCTGAAGCTGCTTTACACCCATGGTGCCGTTGTTCTCGGCATGATCCACGTGCTTTTACCCTTCGCGATCCTGCCCATCTTCGCAACGCTAAAGACACTGCCACCGGATTATCGCCGTGCGGCGGCCAATCTCGGCGCCAATCCGGCTCAGGTTTTTCTGCGGATCATCCTGCCGCTCAGCCTGCCGGGTGTCTTTGCCGGCGGCCTTTTGTGTTTTGTCCTGGCACTTGGCTTCTACATAACGCCGGCTTTGCTGGGCGGGCCTGGCTCCATGCTGATGGCAACCCTGATCGGTCAACAGACCACCGTCCTCCTTGACTGGCCGTTTGCGGCCGCCTTGTCGACCGTGCTGCTCGCGGTGACGCTGCTCATTGTCTTCCTGTTCCGCAAGGCGCTGTCGCTCAACAAAGGATTCCACAGTGTTCGTTGATAGAAACATTTCATCGATTGCCGCGGCGGCACAACGCCCGACCGCCCCTGTGCGATCATCAAGGCCTGCATTGCGATGGCTATCCAGTATGCTCGGCGCATGTATCGTCATCTTGATCCTGTTCTTCCTGGTTCTGCCAACCCTGATGATCCTGCCGATGTCGCTCAGCACATCGACACAACTGCAGTTCCCGCCAAAAGGGCTGACGCTTGACTGGTACCTCGCGTTTTTCGGGGATCCGGACTGGATGTCGGCAACATGGTTCAGTCTGCGGATTGCGATTGCAACCTCGCTCACGGCGACCGTGATTGGCACCATGGCGGCTTTGGCCATCGAGCGGGGCGACTTGCCATTGAAAGGCCTGGTCAACGCGCTTGCTCTGGGGCCAATGATTGTCCCGCATATCGTTATGGGCGTGGCACTCTATCTGGTGTTTGCGCCCTTGCAGTTGACCGGCACGCTGATCGGCTTCCTGACGGCGCATACGGTGCTGGCGGTGCCCTTCGTCATCATCACGGTGACGGCGGCGCTCAAGCGACTGGATCCAGCGCTGGAACTGGCAGCACTCAACTGTGGTGCAAATCGTCGCCAGAGCTTTTTCCTTGTGACACTGCCCAATATCGCGCCGGGCGTTGGCTCGGGCGCCGTCTTTGCCTTCCTCGCTTCCTTTGACGAGGCAACGGTTGCGTTTTTCATTTCCGACGTCGGCGGCAAGACCATCGGTCGCAAGATGTTTGAGGACATTGACTTCAACCTGACCCCGGTGATCGCGGCTGCATCCAGCGTCACCGTCATCGCCTCCCTTTTGCTTATCGGTCTCACGCATTTCCTTGCGAAGGCCGCAAATCCCCAGAACCCTACAGGAGTGGAACATCCATGAGGACGACCTATGCATTTGGCCTGACTGCCCTCAGCCTTCTGATCGGCGCGATAGCGACTGACCGACCGGCAATCGCTGCGGACCCTGTCATCATTGCATCGACCGGCGGCGCCTATGATCGCGCCTTGAAGGAAGCCTGGTTCGATCCCTTTACGGCCGAGACCGGCATTCCGGTCACGATCGTGTCCGCCACCAATGCGGAAATGCGCGCCAAGGCCGCTGCCATGGTCAAGGCGGGCAACGTCACCTGGGATCTCTACCTTGAAGGTGAGATCCAGGCGGCCTCCGAGGCACATCGACTGGTGACAGAAGACCTGACCGAGTTTTGCCGGCAGTTCTCGACGCGGACGGACCTCGCCAGCAATGCCTGCGCATCCGGTGGCGCGCTCCTACAATCAACCGCCACTCTCCTCGCTTACAGACAGAGCGAAGGCATGAAAGAACCGCCTCGCAGCTGGGCGGACATGTGGGATGCCACATCCTTTCCAGGTGGTCGCGCATTCCCGAACTTTGACGATCCCTGGCGGGTTCTGGCTGCAGCGCTTCTCGCCGATGGCGTGAAAAAGGACGCGCTCTTCCCTCTTGATGTCGACCGCGCTTTCACCAAGCTGGACGAGATCCGCGACGAGGTCACAGTCTGGTGGAAGACCGGCGACCAGAGTGTCCAGGGGTTTCGCAATGGAGAATATGATCTTGGACAGATCTGGCTGACGCGGGCAAGGGCGATGAAGAACGATGGCCTGCCGATAGGCTGGTCCTATGAGGCTTCGTTCCTGGTCGGTGACCGCGTGGCCCTGGTCAAGGGGGCGCCGCACCGGGATAGCGCGTTGAAGCTGATCGCGTACTGGCTCGACAATCCACCGGTCCAGGCAAAGGCCTGCGATGTGTTGTCCTGCACGCCGCCGAGCACCGAGGCGATAGCGCTTATGTCGGAGACAACCCGACAATCGATGCCAACACCCAATGACATCAAGAACAATGTCATCGTACCGGATGCTGTGTGGATCAACGCCAATGCAGCCATGCTGCTGCAGCGTTGGAACAGCTGGGTGCGTTAGTCGGCAATTGCTTGCTGAGACTCAAACATCAGCCAGCCAATGCAAAACATTGGCTGGCCCACAGGATAAGCGAAGACATGGAGGCGAGCGGGTGCAATGGCCGATCTGGTAATGATCCATTCAAGGGATCCGGACTTCTACATGCTGATGAGCCATATCCTGGCGGCGTCAGGTTTCAGGACGCTGCCGGCCGATGAGCTGGCGGCGGTCCTCACGGCACCCCTGCCGGAAATCGCCGCAATCCTGGTCGACACCAGCGACAATATCGATCAATTCACCCGGTTTTGTGCTGAGGTGAAAGCGCATGGGCTGACAGCACATCTGCCCGTCGCAGCACTCATCCGAGCGCGCCACGAGGAGAGTTATCTCCATTTGTTGAAAGCCGGTATCGACGAGGGCTTTGTCCGGCCCGTTTCACCGGAGCGCATACTGGCCTATCTGCACGGGTTGGCAGGCACGATCCGCAAATCCGGGCAGCAGGGATCTCCGGCACAGGCTGAACGCTATTTCGGCGATATCGAGATCGATCTGCAGACGCGGGTTGTGCGCAGTGAACAAGGCAGCGTGCATCTCAGCCCCATCGCGTTCCGTTTGTTGAGACGCCTGCTCAAGACGCCCGGTCATGTTGTGTCGCGTGCGGAGCTGATCGAAGCGGCATGGCCTGGAAACAGTCATGTCAGCGCCCGCACAGTTGATGTGCATATTGCCAACCTGCGACGCGATATGGCAGCCACCACCGAACGCACCAGCATCCGGACAGTGCGGTCGAGCGGCTATATCGCGGTCATCGGTAACCAGTGATGCCCAGCGATCCCTGAACCGTGAAATTTTCCTCGCAGACACTTAGTTGTCACCAGTTTTAAACAACCGCCAGCACTGTCCATCGACCCCTTGATTGACCGCTTCTTCGCACTGGGACGTGTTACGCATCCTCCGATGAGGCCTTTATCAGCGACAAGAGGCCGTTCTCCGTGGCGGACTGGGACGCCACTCTGGACGATATCAGATCTACCGACAGTCGGGCGGGTCGCTCCACCGCGACAAACGCCTATTCCGCAAGGGGATCAGAGAACTGATCCCGCACAGCAGCGGCAGCGCTGCCGAACAATGGCGTCACGTTTGACCCATCCTGCGGAACGGCGGACAGACTGCCCCGACGTCGCCGCCAGAATGCCTCGGTTTCCGCAATCTTTTTCCTGAAACCCGCTTCAGGGCTGTAGTATGGGGGACGCTCCGGTCGCTTCACGCCATAAGCGGCACTCAGCCGGTCGATCAAAAAGAGCGCGTCCAGCCCGAGCCTTGAAAAATCCTCCTGCCGGTGCTGGAAAAAGTCACCATTACCGGGAAGAGAAAGATCAAGAGACTGCAAACCGTCGACGACGTTTTGTACGCGGTTAGGAAGCCATTGCAATTCTTCGGCGAGTTCCTGCTTGATCTCGCTCCAGTCCACGTTCGATGGCAAGACGAAGAGCGGGCTGTCGGCGTGGAAAGCGAACTGGCCAGGGTCGTTCCGATTGAATTCGGGTGTATCGTGGACGGCCATATAGGCCTCCCCGACAAAATCATCCAAAGCGAGGATCGTCCGCATAGCAATGTCGCGTTGCATTGACGACTTTCGGTGACGAACCAGCCGAAGGCGTCGAGAAAGCCCCACGAGTATCGCTCCACCCAATCCGAACAGGACGCCCATAATTGCGATCAAGCTTCCCAAGACCATCGTGCCTTGCGTCGTTTCAAAAAATTGCATGAACAAGCAATCCTCGTTGGTGCCGGTCATCGTTGACGGCTATCAATACAGATATAGATACTCAGTCCCCCGGGAAAAAGACGGAGTGCTTTACTTATTCCAGTGGCGAATGGGTTTCGAGATGACCGAGTACAATTCTGTAGCTTTGTCCAGGTGGATCATTCTGGATTTCGGATAGCCTTCAGTCAACTTGCCAGATCGCCCCTGAAGATGGCCCATTGTGTCAAAACGTGAGGCGCCATCGGCTCCGCTGCCGTTCAAGGGTACGGATTTTGATCGCTTCTGAAGGTCAGAAGGCACCGACATTCGCAAAGACGCTCGCGTCCGTTGCAGCATTCTCGGTCACGGCTGACAGCAGCGCTTTGACCCGTCATCAAAGCGTGAAGACGCTTCTGTGGTCCTCGTTTCGAGCAATTTCGGCGCGCCGGCGGATGTAAGACAGTGCTCAACATTCCACATCGGCGCGGCGCAATCTTGATCGCCACGACGATCGCTCAGGCTAAGGTTCCGTTTTTTACGTGGTCAGGTCAACCATCTGTCGAGTTGTGCGTTCCTGACGTGTTGAACACTTGATTGGATCAAGAATGCCTCAGACAACCCATTTTGAAACTCTGGCGAAATCGGGATACGTCGCCCGCGGGGTCGTATTCCTCCTCATCTCAGGCTTGGCCCTGTTTTCCGGGGTGGCCGGCGAAAACTCGGACTCAAAGTCGGCGCTGGCAACGCTGCTGGAACAGCCATTTGGACGCGTTTGGGTCGGCCTGATTGGCCTGGGACTCTTTGGGTTCGTCGCATGGCGACTTGCACAATCCCTCTTAGACAGCGATGGGCACGGCTCCAACGCTCGGGGAAGGATCACCAGGGCAGCGCTGTTTGCGAGCGCGGTGACGTATTTCAGTCTCGCTGTCTATGCACTGGGCCATGCTGTTGGCATGGGGAGCGGAACGGGAGGATCCGGGGAACGAAGTGCGGCCGAATGGATCATGTCGCAACCCTTCGGCCCCTATATCGCCATCGCCGTCGGTCTGGGCTTCGTTGCCGGAGGCGGAATTGCGGCTGCCAAGGGCATCCTGCGTAAGTTCGAAAAATATCTCCACATCCCTGCCCGGCAAACTGCCACGACATGGATCTGCGTCTACGGCCTCGTGGCGCGAGGAGTGGTTTTCGCGACAACCGGACTACTGTTCATATATGCTGGGATTGAAGTGGATGCCAACCAGGCCGGAAGCATGGGCGACGCTCTTCAATGGCTCCGCCGGCTACCCTTCGGATCGGTGATTTACGTTCTGATCGCCGCAGGACTGGCAGCTTTCGGCATATACAACCTCGTCGAGGCACGCTATCGGATCGTGAGAGGTCCCGACCTGTCCGAGATGAAGGACGCCCTGCCGAAGTTGCCATAGCCGACAGGCGGCGCAGATCGTCTACGAAGGCTGACAGAGAAGCATCCACTTCTTGTTCTTGGAACCTATGTTGGTTGCGGATCCCTTCGACAAGGGAGCCAGTGCCCAGAGCATTGGCCGAGGGGTTGAACGCTTCAGGAACGATCGTTTTGTGAGCAATCCCGTCGTGACCGCATGCCCTTCCAACACCCGCGTTCGGCCCGCATGATGGAAAGGGGGCGCTGTCATTCGAGAAGAGTGAAGCCCATTGGATCTTTGAACAATCTTGAACATTTCTTTGCATAGGCTTCGTTGTCACAAACGAGAAACAGTGGCCAACTGCTCGCGAAAGTAGCGAGGAAGGCCAAGATGAGCAAAGCAGTTCAGCCGCCGGATGGAACAAGCCGTCCGACCCGTTTCCGCAACACCGCAACCATGATCGATGCCGCCGGCGCCAGTTTCCAGGCGGCGCATTTCCAGGGCATAATGGCGCTCTATGCGGCACCCGGGTCAGGCCGCACGGTTCGGCTCATGGCGGAAGATCGCGACATCACCGATTTCGTCCGCTGCTCCTATCTCGGGCTCGACAATCATCCGGCAATCGTCGCGGGTGCTCAAAAGGCCGTGCACGATGCAGGCACCCTGCACTGGTCCTGCGCCAGAACACGATTGAACTTCAGCATCCTGGGTGAACTTGAAGAAAACCTGTCGGATCTGCTTCAAGCCCGGGTGATCACGTTTACCACCGTGCTGGCTGCCAATATGAGCGCCCTACCTCTGCTTGCCTCCGGCCATCTGACCGGCGGCGTAAGACCTCTTGTCGTCTTCGACAGGTCCGCCCATGCAACGCTTGCCCAGCACAAGGCGACGGTCGCCGGCGAAACGACGGTGGAGACCATCCAGCACAATGACATGATCGCCCTGGAAGCGCTCTGCCGAAGTCATCCTTGTGTGGCCTATGTCTGTGATGGCGTCTACTCGATGGGTGGCAGCGCGCCTTTGAAGGCACTTCGCGCGCTGCAGGAACGGTATGGCCTTTTCCTCTATATCGATGATGCCCATGGCATTTCGCTTTTTGGCGAGAACGGTGCGGGCTTTGCCCGGTCCGAATTCACCGAGCTTGGCGACAGGACGATCGTCGCCGCCTCGCTTGGCAAGGGGTTCGGTGCGTCCGGCGGCGTGCTGATGCTTGGCACGGCTGCCCAGGAGCTGCTGTTTCGCCGCTTTGCGGTAGCCCATGCGTTTTCAGCGTCACTGAACACGGCGGCGATCGGGGCAGCGGAAGCGTCGGCGGCCATCCACAGGACTGGCGAACTGGGAGAGCGGCAGCAGGCGCTGCGACGCAATCTCGCACTGCTCGACCAGCTACTGCCGACCCGTGACAGCACACGGGACCTGCCGATCCGCACCATCCGTTTCGGTGACGAGCTGATTTCGGTCGCCGTTGCCCGGCAGTTGCTGAAGCTCGGCTTCTACACATCAGCAATTTTCTTCCCGACGGTGGCGCGCGGCGACGCCGGATTGCGCATCTGCCTGACCGCATCGCATACAGAGGCGCAAATTCGCGATCTCTGCATGGCCATCGAGGTGATAAGAGCTGAGATCCGCGATGCTCATGCGTGACCAAAGAGAAGGCGACAACGCACATGTCCGATTATCGCCGATGCAGGCCGTCTGCTTGCGCTGGTCGGCCGAGGGAAAGACGATGAAGGAGGCAGCAATGATAGAAGGCATCAGGTTATCGGACGTCGCCTTTCACCTGGAAAATGCCCGGCGAGCGCTTGGCGCCGTCAGCCTTGCCCAGGCGATCGCCACTGCGACCCGGCTCCAGCTGATCTGAGTGTACGGCACACGAACGACGGAAAAAGAACAATCGTCTCCACCGAAACTATGAAATGTGCGAGTAGACGGAGCACAACCTTTGTCCTATCGATTGGCTATGAAATCGAGCCTTGAGCACCTCCCGGAAAAGAAACAGCGTGAGCTTGCTCGCGTCGTCGAGATCATCGAGGAAGAGTTTGCCGACGCGCTTTCCGGCGCCGAAGCCGACTTCAAGAAGCGCGGCCGCATCCTCAAGATCATCCTCTTCGGGTCTTACGCGAGGGGAACCTGGGTTGACGAACCGCATACGATGAAGGGCTACCGGTCCGATTACGACATCCTCGTCATCGTCAACACGGGCAAGCTCGCCGATCGGCAATACTGGGACAAGGCAGAAGATCGGCTCTTGTGGGATCCGGCTGTAAAAACACCGGTTGGCCTGATCGTGCATGGATTACGCGAAGTCAACAAGGCGCTCAAGGACGGACAGTACTTCTTTGGTGAGATCCGCCGCGAAGGCATCGTCCTGCATGAAATAGACGATGAACCGCTGGCTGAGCCGAAAATCCTTTCTGCTGATCAAGCTTTCAAACTGAGCAAACAATATTTCGAACAACATTCGCAAGCGAGCGGCCG
Source organism: Hyphomicrobiales bacterium (assembly GCA_900470155.1). Lineage (GTDB taxonomy): Bacteria > Pseudomonadota > Alphaproteobacteria > Rhizobiales > Rhizobiaceae > Allorhizobium. The sequence continues at coordinate 75,597 of UBZT01000015.1, read as the reverse complement.
TTTTTCGGAGTTGGCCAAAATCGCCTCTGAGAAGGGATGGAATAATCAGGCCGCGTTCCTCACCCATCAAGCGGTCGAAACAGCATATTCCTGCATGCTTCTAACCCTGACAAATTACAGCCCAGCGTCCCATAATCTCAAATTCCTTCGCGGGCTTGCCGAGGGACTTGATCGCGAACTCGTTGACGTGTGGCCGCGCGATCAGCACCGGTTCACCGCTTGGTACAACGTTCTGAACGAAGCCTATGTGAAGGCCCGCTATTCCGAGCACTACGAGATCAGCGATGAGGCACTGTCATGGCTGATCGGCCAGACGCAGATCCTTCAAGAGACCGTCGAGACAGTTTGCCGGAACCATCTGGCAATCCTCGAAGGGAAAACCCGCTGAGAGCGGGCACACGGCCTCCAGCCCGGATCAAAACCGCACGCGTGCGTGATCCGGGAGCAACAATGAAGAATATCGGAGGCATCAGCATTGCGACGGCTGGAAGCCGGGATGCCGGGAATTCTCGACACGCCAGGAACCGGTCACAAGGGTAGCCGCAGGAGCCTCAGCATCGCGACCCGAAGGGAGAGGCGGGACCGACTGCCCCCGGACCTGACGTTCCGTTTGATACAATTCACAACGAATTAGCCGCACTTCAATCGGCTACACAGTCCGAGAGTACTTTTTACTCTTTGCCAAGATCGTGTAATGCGTCTATCGCGCCGAGCGTACCCCTCCCAAACCGGCCATCTGCTGCACCGTTGTACAATTGCAGCTGGCTCAGCCGCCGCTGGAAAGCAACCAGGAATTCGGAATTCCAGCTAGACCAGTCGGTCTTGAGATGATCACGCGCCCAAACGTCACCTCGAACAGCTATCGCGGCGAGTTGCGCTGCCAATTCGGGATCTTTGTTACAACCCTGGCCGCGAGAAAACAGAATTGCCAGATTAAGGTTCGCATAATCATAGCCTGCGGCAGCAGCTTTCTCATACCATCGCCCTGCCTCTCTGTAGTCGCGAGCGACACCAGCGCCCTTTGAATATGCCGCTCCTACCCTGTTCATGGCGGATTTGCTGCCAGCGTCGGCAGCCTTTCTATACCATTTGAGCGCTTCCTTTTCGCTCTTAGGCACGCCTTCTCCGGCCATGTAGAGCCCACCAATGTTCTCTGTAGACGTGGTGTTGCCTGCTTCGCTGCCTTTCCGGTACCACTCCATGGCACGATCGTAGTTCGGCGGATCGCTTATCTCATAAATCCAACCCAGTTGATTCATAGCGAGAGAATCACCGGTGTCCGCGGCGCGCGAATACCATTTTTTTGCTTCGGAAAGATCTTTGGCGACAACCGTCCCATTGAGATAGGCGTAGCCAATATCATTCATCGCGTTGGTGTTTCCCTTCTCTGCAGCCCGAATATTCCATTCCAAGCTTGCCTTCGCATCCTCTTGGACACCGCGCCCTGCCTCATACATAATCGCAATGTCGCGCATGGCACCTTCGTGCCCCTCCTCTGCCGCCTTGCGATACCAGCTCAGAGCCTCAGCGTAAGCGACAGACGTTCCCCGTCCAAAGTAGTGAAGCTCGCCGATCTGATATTTTCCTTCGGCGCCGGCTCGCAAATACCATTTTTTTGCTTCGGCGAAATTCTGCAGACCGCCCGTATTTTCAGCGTAAATTTTAGCGATCGCCCCGTAATTTTTTGTGGATCCGAATTCAGCTGCTTTGAGATACATATGCAGGGCCAACGCCTTGTTTGACACCTCGTCTTCATAGTTGAATACATCTCCCATTGAATCGAGAGCAGCTCCGGTGTTCTTGTCTGCAGCACGTTTAAACCATGCAATGGCTTCTGCCTGATCTTCTTTTACACCCAGGCCGAATTGGTAAAGTGTCCCGATCCCAAAAGCTCCTGTCGCATTGCCTTTTTCGTAGGCTTTACGATAGAAGCTAAGTGCTTCGTCGTAGGCGCCACTACTATTGCTAATGCTCCCGAGAATGACGAGTGCGTCCGTGGAGCCCTCCCCCGCTTGCTCCAGAAACTCGCTCCGGGCCTTGTTCTTGTCGGCTTTGATATTGCCGAGGCCGTTGTGCAGAAACTCGGACATTGCAACCCGCGCGGCAAGGCTTCCCAAGGACTGAGCTTTTTCCAGATACGGACGAGCCTCGGTGAACCGGGATAGGGCCTTCAGAACGCGGCCAGTTTGGTATTGCAACCTGGCATTCCCAGGGTCGCGCTGAACTGCGGTTTGACATGCCTTCAGCGCATCCTCCGATAGATACTGCTCAAGCTCAATGCCGTCATAATGTGGAGATTTCATAGGATCGTTGGGATTGGTTGCCAGACGGTCGCACTCGTCAGCCGGGCTCTCGGAGGCGCGCGCTTCAACGGCACCGGCGGCTGAGAACAGCATCTCGTCATCAGCCTTGGTAAAAACCAGACCGCTTGGCACGGCGCCAAACTCAAGCGGCTTGGCGATGCCCGTCGCGGCCAGATCCTCGCCTACCTTGACAAGAGAGCTTCTGAAGTCAGCACCAGGTGCCGCGAATGCCTCGATGATCTTCGTCGCATAGGGGCTCAACTCCTCGCCCTGATCAATCAAGGCATTTGCCTGAGAGAGATAAGTGTTCGCGTCCTGGGTCGTGAAAGGGGAGAAGCTATCGCTGATAGATGTGTTGCCGGAGCTGAGGCTCAGGCCGACAGCCTCGACATACGGATTCTTCGCCGCCATGTCGACGAAGGCCAGACGTAACTTTGCACCGTTCAGAGAGGCAATTGCGTCGTCAAGCGATATGGCTGCGGAACCAAGGCTCATATCACTTGTCAGTGTGAAGTCGGTCGGTAGGAGATAGTTGTTCTCGCCGAGCGAGATTCCATGACCAGCGTAAAAGAGGACTGCGACCTCTGCGCCAGCGACGCGTCCGGAAAACTTTTCAAGTTCGTCCGAGAAAGCCGACTTCGAAACATCAGTGATCAATGTTGTCTCGAAACCCAGCTGTTCCAGCGTGGAGGCTATCATTTCAGCTTCAGTTGTCGCCATCGGCAACCTCGATCCCGCCTGGTAAGCTCCTTCGCCGATTACAAGCGCTGCTCGTTCTGCCCCCATTGCGATGGGGGCGTAGATGCAGGCTGCAATCAGGGCTGCATATTTGATGCGCTTCATTGGGAAACATGTCCGGAAGATGGAAGCATAGGTCATCGGCGGTATACCTCAGGCAAAACGCAGAGAAGCCTGTTGTTTTTTATTGGCGTCATATTGCAAACTATCCCTCTGACCTGCCATGGCAGGCGCTTGGATGTTGCAATACTTGTGGTGGTCTGACCGACCTCAATATGGATTGTTGCCCATGATCCCTTGCCTCCGGGAAGGCAGCTTTGTTCGTCTCCCACATCGAAGTAGCAAGCAATCACCTCAATTGGAAAAGAGCATCGATTTGTAACGTTCACCCAATCCCAGTCTATCGCCCCCCGATTAGGAGCTGGCTTGAACAGTACGCAGTTTCGATCGGCATACGGCGCATTGTTTTCCATCTCGGCAACCGCGACGGTGTCTTCTGTTTTTTTGCCTATTCGCTTGCGGGTTTCGCCTGCCCAGGCTGGATCGACCTTGGCCTTGTCTGTCAGTGTGCCTGCATCCTGCGTCTTGGTGGTCACCTTAGGCTTTTGCTTAGGCTTGGATGACGACGGAGATTTTGGCTTTGCTGGAGAGCCGAGGAGGCAGCTAGTGAATAGCTCCGTGTCTATGTAATTTTTGGCAACCTGCGATCTGCGCAGACATCTGTCCTTCTTGTCCCAGAGCTCCGCACCGACCAACCCCGATCGCGCCATTATGCCGCCGACGAAATCGCTCGCATATTGTGTATGAACATAGATGACCTCGGCACGAACCATTCCTGAGCTCAAAAGGAGGAGCAGCACTGGCGTGACTTTAGCAAAGAATGAACGCCAAGATTTCAATCTACGCCCGAGCTTTGGGTTATCCGCGGCTGCGCTTGCATTCTCAATCACCGTCCTTAGCAAGGTTAGCTCTCCAAGAGATTGTATGCGTCAAGTAGTTGGTATTCACCTGTTGGTACATGTCGGCGCTGACTAGCTCGACTTGGCCAATCCCGGCCTTGAGACCTTTTTAATCCAGAGCACCTGCAGACCCCTATTTGGCAATCACATTCAGCTGTGGCGGAATGCCGCCAGCCTGATCGAGGCGAGGGTAAAAGCAGTAAATCCCAATTCGAACAGTTCCATTGTTTTCCTTGTGAGCATACGTTGCGTGCCAGCAAAAACAGATGCGATCAGGCACAATACAAAAAGTGGGCAGTCCCGACATCCTCCAATTGGAGGAGTTTGCGGCGGCTGAATCTAGGCGTGATGCAGGAACAGCGACGGGACGGCGGCCGGGCTGTGGCAGACCCGGATAGGTCTTCCCTCCCACTCAGCAGCGACCAAAAACGGATTTGCTTCTAGCGCTTGGAAGACCAAGGGACGATGGCGGAGCGCGTCCCCCTCACTTCGGAAGCTGGGCAGAGGCATCCGCCGCCGAACGCTCCTACGGAAATCTAATAAAAGCATCGTTTTAGCGCGAAGCCCGGTCAAAAAGCTGGGGCCACCCCATTGATCAGGCCGTCGTGTCGCATACACTCCCGATGAATGAGGACTAGGACGAATACTATTGAAACTCGCCAATTTTTACTCTGAGCTTAACCGCATGCAGGATGCCGTCCTGGAGCCTGATTTGTGGAAGTCCATTGTCGACAACCTTGCGGATGCGAGCGGTGCGATGGGAATTAACATCATGGCGCCAACGAGCCGCGGGGCGGTTGGTCGCGTGCTTCACACCGACAGCTTGGCCGACATCATGGACGCATATCTCCGTGAGGAATGGAATTTACGCGACCACAGAGCAAGATTCATCCCGCTTATGCAACGTTCTGGCGTTGTCTTGGAAACCGACTTCAGCACCTCAGATCAACTTACAAATCTGGAATACTACAAGTTCATGGCCAAGTTTGGTACACGGCACACCGCTGTCGTGAACTTCTCTTCAGGTCCGGATGATCTCTTTTTCGTGTTGCAGCGGCGCGTTGCCGATGGAGCGTTCGACGCAGACGATGTCACTCATTTTCATGCCTTGCGGCGACAACTTCAGACATCCGCCAGAACAATGGCCCTCTTTTCGGAAAGCGAAATTTACGGCCGCCTCGCCGCCTTTGAGCGAGCGAGCCTGGCCTGTGTAATCCTTGATCGGCAGGGCTTCGTCATAGCGACAAACAGCAAAGCCGACTTTCTCCTCAAGGGTGACATCCGGATCTCAAACCGGAAGATAAAGGCCTTTCTTCCACAAGAAACAGCGCTGTTCGACGCGGCGCTGGCACGGGTTATCGACACCAGTGCAACCTCAACTGCTGGGGTGAAATTGTCATTGAAGCGTGCATGCGGGCGCCCGTTGCTTGCCCACATCGAAACGGCAGGCTCGAACTTCCGAGATATGTTCTCGAGAGCTAGCGCTATGGTGCTTTTTGAGGACACCGACAACACAGCATCATTGTCGCGAACGACCATTGCACGCATGTTTGATTTAACTCCAATGGAATGCACGGTGGCCTTGTTGCTGCATGAGGGCCATGATGCGAGAGGAGTGGCCGGCCATTGCGGGATAGGCTATGAGACCGCCCGATCCCATATTCGTTCCATACTACGCAAGACTGGGACCGACCGACAGGCGGAGTTATGCGCACTGCTTGGACGGATCCGATTGGGTTGACTTCGGCGGCAACTCGCGGCACCCAATCACAGACGAGACTGATAAAACCCGCCGATCCGGCAGTCGAAAATCCGCACCAAGGGTGTTGAGATCGGCGTGTGCCCCGCGTTGCGACCCGGCTCCAGCTGATCTGAGTGCACGGCACACGAACGACGGAGAAAGAACAATCGTCTCCACCGAAACTATGAAATGTGCGAGTAGACGGAGCACAACCTTTGTCCTATCGATTGGCTATGAAATCGAGCCTTGAGCACCTCCCGGAAAAGAAACAGCGTGAGCTTGCTCGCGTCGTCGAGATCATCGAGGAAGAGTTTGCCGACGCGCTTTCCGGCGCCGAAGCCGACTTCAAGAAACGTGGCCGCATCCTCAAGATCATCCTCTTCGGATCCTACGCAAGGGAACCTGGGTCGACGAACCGCATACGATGAAGGGCTACCGGTCCGACTACGACATCCTCGTCATCGTCAACACGGGCAAGCTCGCCGATCGGCAATATTGGGACAAGGCAGAAGATCGGCTCTTGTGGGAGCCGGCCGTAAAGACACCGGTTGGCCTGATCGTGCATGGGCTACGCGAGGTCAACAAGGCGCTGAAGGACGGCCAGTATTTCTTCGCAGACATCCGCCGCGAAGGCATCGTTCTGCATGAAATAGACGATGAACCAATGGCTGAGCCGCAATACCTATCGGCCGGAGCCATGTTGAAAGCTGCAACAGAGCATTTTGAGAATCGGTTCCCCGAAGCTACATTGATGCTGAAGACTGCCATCTGGCAGGCTTCTCAAACTGCTGAATCAAGCAATTGGAAGCGGCTGACAGCATTCAGTCTCCATCAGGCTGTGGAACATGCGTACTCTACTGTCTTATTGACCCTGACAAACTACAGTCCAGCATCGCATAACCTTAAGTTCCTGCGCGGGTTAGCCGAGGGCATAGATCGTGAACTCGTGGACGTTTGGCCGCGAGATCAACACCGGTTTTCCGCATGGTACAATGTCATGAACGAAGCCTATGTGAAGGCGCGATACTCCGAGCACTTCGAGATCAGCGATGAGGCGCTATCATGGCTGATCGGCCAGACAAAGGTCCTTCTGGGGACCGTCGAGACAATTTGTCGAAACCATCTCGCGATCCTCGAAGCGAAAATCCGCTGAGAGCGAGCAAGCGCTCTCCTACCCGGATCATATCCGCGCGCGTGCGTGATCCGGGAGCACCATTGAAGAACATCGGAGGCATACGCATCGCGACGGCTGCAAGCCGGGACGCCGGGAATTCTCGACACGCCAGGGACCGGTTAAAAGGGTAGCCGCAGGAGCCTCAGCATAGCGACCCGAAGGGAGAGGCGGGACCGACTGACCCCGGGCCTGGCGCAGAGCAGCCAATTGTTAGGCTTGGGCGTCATATTACAAATTATCCCTCTGACTTGCCATGGCAGGCGTCTCGATGTTGCAACACTTGTTGTGCTCTGACCGACTCAATATGGATTGTTGCCCAAGATCCCTTCCCTCAGGGAAGATCCACCAGGTGTCGCTGATAGCGGCTGTGTATCCGTTTCGATCTTGTTCCGCAGCCTGGACAAGGGCTAGAAATATACGTCGATCGGACAGCGGGTTTGATTTTCTCTCCAGAAATGGCTGTCTGTCCTACTCGATGACAAAGCCGCGAGGCACAATCGGAGGGGCGAAGCGAATGAACCATGGCGCTGTTTCCTTTTTAAAAACCACGCCAGCCGACGCTCAGAATTCATCAAAGGTGAGTCAGAGCCAATTTTGCACGCCGAAACGCAATCGACTAGCATCTGGAAACTTGCCCGGATCCTCTTTGTAAGGGGCAACGCTGGTGAGCTGTCCCCAGGCCTAGCTCCCCTCAGTTACTCGCATCGACGAGATCGACCAGTTCCTAGCCACGCCGAAACGCGTAGTCCGAGTTACCGGCAATCTGTCACCATCGGTGATCGAATTCATGGAGATAGCGGGGACAGAACTTGACCTTATATGTAAGCGCTCGACCAGATGATTGTGTAGCAACGGTACGTCGTTGGCAGTCAATGACCTTCACAGGCACAGCCGTTTAACTTTTCATCCGCGGAAATTCTCCGAATCAGCAGTGGTAAAAACACGGCGGAGATTGTCTTTTTAACTCGAAACGCATATGGCAGTCGCGAAACCTGTAGCTGTGGCACATGCTGGATCAGCAAGACCCTCGACTTGGTGGGTGATCGATTTACGGAGAGACATGTGACGAAAAGAGCTTTGATTACCGGCATCACGGGCCAAGATGGTGCCTACCTTGCAGCACTTTTGCTGGAGAAGGGTTACGAAGTGCACGGCCTTGCGCGCCGATCGAGCAGCTCGGACGTAAACCTGAGCCGTCTCGACTGGCTTGGCATCACCAAGGATGTCAGGATCGTGGATGGCAATCTTCTCGATCTGTCCGGACTTATCCGAACACTGCGCGATGTCAAGCCGGATGAAGTCTACAATCTCGGCGCCCAGTCCTTCGTCAAATCCTCCTGGCAGCAGCCGATTCTGACCGGTCAGGTTACCGGTCTCGGTGTTGCCAATGTGCTGGAGGCCGTCCGCCTCGAATTGCCTGACGCGCGCTTCTATCAGGCGTCGTCCTCCGAAATGTACGGCCTTATCCAAGAGCCGATGCAGTCGGAAATCACACCGTTCTACCCGCGTTCGCCTTATGCCGTAGCGAAGCTCTATGGACACTGGCTGACGGTGAACTACCGCGAAAGCTTTGGCCTTCATGCATCGAGCGGCATCCTGTTCAACCATGAATCGCCGCTGCGCGGCATCGAGTTCGTCACCCGCAAGGTGACGGACGGCGTTGCACGCATCAAGCTCGGCCTGGCCAACGAACTGCGCCTCGGCAATATCGACGCCAAGCGCGACTGGGGTCATTCCAAGGACTATGTCCGCGCCATGTGGATGATGCTGCAGCAGGAGATCGCGGACGACTATGTGATTGCCACCGGCCGCACCACAACCGTGCGTGACATGTGCAAGATCGCCTTCGAACATGCCGGCCTCGGAATCGACAAGCACCTGGTCATCGACCCGGATCTTTTCCGTCCGGCCGAAGTCGATGTTCTGCTAGGCAATCCGCAGAAGGCAAAAGACGCTTTCGGCTGGGAGGCAACGATCACCCTTGAAGAGATGATCGTCGAAATGGTCGATGCCGACCTGAGACGCCTGGCCCATCTGAAATCGGTGTGAAGGCGGAGGCCGGATGACAGTGCAACACAGGATCCTCGTCACCGGCGCATCCGGCTTCGTCGGCACATGGCTGATGAGGGCCTTGCGTGAGTTCCCCGTCGATGCCGGCCTGGAACTAGTTTCGGCGGGACGCGGTCCAGGCTGCGATGTCGATCTTGACGTCGTGGACAAGACGGCCGTGACAACAGCGCTGCGCGATATTCGACCGACGGCGGTCGTGCATCTTGCTGCGATCGCCGCACCGCAGGAAGCCCGCAAGGATCCGTCGCAGGCGTGGAACGTCAACTTTCATGGCACGGTCAATCTGGCGTCGGCAGTCCAGCACGCAGTGCCGGACTGTCGCTTTATCTTCGCCGGCAGTTCCGAGGCCTACGGGCAGTCTTTTGCAGAGGCCGAAGGCGCAGCGATGGCTGAGGATCGCGCGCTGAAGCCGATGACCGTCTATGGCGCGACAAAGGCTGCCGCCGACATCGCTGTCGGGCAGATGTATTTCGACGGCCTGCGTTCGATCCGGTTCCGCCCCTTCAACCATACTGGTCCCGGCCAGACGGAAGCCTATGTAATCCCCGCATTCGCCAGCCAGATCGCCCGCATCGAGGCTGGCCTTGCGCCACCGGTGATCGAGGTCGGCAATCTAGAGGCCTACCGGGATTTTCTCGACGTGCGCGACGTCGTCCAGGCCTATGCTCTTGCAGCGCTCGGCAAAGGCCGCAATGCAGAGGGCAAGGTATTCAATTTGGCCTCGGGCAAGGCAGTTCAGATCCGCATGATCCTTGATATCCTCGTGCGCCTGTCGGGCCGAGACATCAAGGTCGTCGTTGCGCCTGAGCGTGTCCGGCCCGTCGATATCCCGACGGCGCGCGGTGACGCAAGCGCTGCCATGTACAACCTCGGCTGGGCGCCTCAGTTTGAACTCGAAGATACCATAAATGCCGTCCTGTCCGATTGGAGAGTCCGCGTGACGAGAGCAATCGAAGCTGATTCAATCTCTCCTCGAATAGGAGATTCATGATGTCACGAGCACTGAGCGATGATCTTCGGATCCGCGGCTTGAAGGCGACAGCTACCGGTATGTCTGCCCGCTAGGCTGCCGTTCGGTGCGGGCTCGGGTTTCCACGGCGATCCGGTGGATTGCAAGAGCAGTAGAGGGCGAGTGCTCTGGGATTAAACTTTGGACCGCCGGGACGTAACACTCGATGACATGGTCGAGCAACTGTCGGCTGAACGGTAGGTCAGCACCAGCCGGAGCGCACTCGCTGCCTGGCTCCGTGGCCGCGGCTGGACATTTAAAAAAGTCCGCACCGCACACGCATTGGAACAGGATAGACCGGACGTCCTGAAGCGCCGATGCGCCTGGTTTGATGAGCAGCTCGATCTCGAACTGCAAAAGCTGATCTTCATAGACGAGACCGTTCTTTCAGCGAAGATGGCACGGCTGCGCGTACGTGCAGTTCGAGGCGAGCCCGGGTATGTTGTAGCTATGTACAATTTGTCCGCACATAAAGCAGACGGGTGCACGATGCCATCGAGCGCGTGGGTGCCAAGCTCACGTTTCTGCTGCCCTACAGCCCCGAATTTAATCCCATTGAGAACGCCTTCTCAAATTTGAAGGCCATGTTGTGGGCTCGGGCCGACAGAAAGATCGATGCTCTGTGGGACGCAGTCGACGCATTGATGCCCCGCTTCACGCGCCGACAGAATGCGCAAACTACATCACGGCTGCTGGATATGACCCGGATTGAACTGGATCTGCTCTAGCGTGGTTAAGACGTACTGTCATTGACATCAGATTTCTCTTGCCCTGCAGGAATGCCCGACGTCCACTTGGGTTCCCGCAGCACTCCGCTCTGATCGGAATACGTGCTGAGAGGGCGCTTTGATCTGGACGTTGCAAACCCGATATCATTCAAGATCATGCTGAGAGACGTCCATGCCGACTCTACACCCCATTCCCTCAGGGCGACGTCTTGTCCTGCGGAGCTGAGATTTCCCCAACGCGTCTCGTCTTCGTAAAGCTGAGCGATTGCTTCCGCAAACGCCTCGGCGTCATCGGCCACTAATAGGTGTTCCCCAGGGATAAGCGACATGCCTTCGATGGCCATGGATGTAGCGACGACCGGCAGGCCGTGTGCCAAGGCCGTGCTGATCTTGCCCTTGATACCAGCACCGTAACGAAGCGGAGCGACGGAGACGCGCATCTTGTCCAGTAGGGAGGGCAGGTTTTCAACGAAGCCAGTGATGACCACGTCGTCACTTTTTAGCGCTATAATGTCGGGCGGCGGATTGCTGCCAACTGCAAAGAAGCGCACACCCGGCAGACGGCTGCGTAGGTAAGGCATGACTTCGGTCACGAAGTAGTGAACGGCATCGACATTTGGGGTGTGCTGATACCCGCCTACGAACAATATGTCGCGCCGAGCGGTGAAGCCGATCTTCGTTCCAGGCACATCCATTATTAGGGGGAAAAGATGGATTCTGCTGTCGGGAAAGCGCGGCCTGAGCAAATCTAGCTCGGTGCTGCTAACAACAATGGTGGCGTCGACTGCCTTGATTGCGGAAAACTCCAACGCCTGCATTTGTTGAGCAGCGTAGGCTTTAGAAGGATCACCCACGAGGGCAGCTTCGCGTTCCATTCGAATAAAATGAAGGTCGACAGTATTAAACAACACCTTAGCCTGTGGACAATGTTTACGGACCAAATCTAGATTTCGGTCAACTACCTTTGGGCGTACCAGATACACGAGGTCGTACCGATTGCCGCACTCCCTCAGGTGTTGCTCGACAGTCTGAACAAATGGCCAATAGAGGACTTCCACTCCAATGCGCTGCAGGGCTTCGGTATGGCCGGGCACATAAAGAAAATTGTCTTCTGCGATAAAAGTAACTTGGAAGCCCATTTCGCGAAACAAAAGAAAGGTGTTGAAAGCAAGAACTGAGCCGGCATCCTGGTTGGGCGTCGGCGTGCAGTGATCAAGCACCAGGACGCGACGGCTTGCCATCCGATCCTTTGCCCGGTCGATGTCCTGACCTGTCATCTGATGGTTCTTAAGGCGCTCTTCCCAGCGGGTAAACATCTTCTGCATGTTAACGATTTGGTAGGACTTGACGCCCTGAGTCTCATCACGTCCGGATGTTACTCCCTCGTAGTGAATGACTACGGAAAGTGGTTGGTAGATAACACGATAGCCACGGTCGCGAATCTTCAGAGCAAGATCGGCATCCTCGCAATACGCGGGAATATAATGCTCGTCGAATCCCCCGAGCTCTTCGAATAAAGATTTCGGAACGAGTACGGATGCACCCGAGCAATAATCGACCTCGCGTGCATAATTGTAGACGGGCAGGGTTGATTTCTGGTTGCGGCCGAAGTTCCAGGCGTTTCCGTCACGCCAGATAATTCCGCCGGCCTCTTGCAGAGTGCCGTCAGGATAAACAAGCTTTGATCCCGCAAATCCTGTGCCTGGGAAATCTTCGAAGGTCCGTAACAATTCATCCAGCCAACCTTCGGTGACCTCTGTGTCGTTGTTCAGGAAGTGCAAGAAAGAACTGCGGGCGTTGTTGGCGCCGATGTTGCAAGAGCGAATAAACCCCTGGTTCATCTCGTTCAGAAGCACACGGATGCCCTTAATCTCAGCAAGCTTCTCGCCGGATGCGTCGGGGGAACAGTCGTCGATGACGATGATCTCAAAAGGGGTTTGAGGAGGATGTTCGGCGATCGATGCTAGGCAGTGTAGTGTATATTCGTACTTGCCGTAGACCGGGATGATGATGCTGACCTCCGGTTCCGTGGAAACCATCGTTTCCAAGGCAGCAACACGGGAGAGATTTTCCTGGACAAGCTTAGCGGGCTCGCGAACTATCCTTCTACTGAGGTCCGAACCTGGAATGTCAAAGTCCGGGACCGTTGCGGGGGGACTGCCTGAAAGGTGAAGAAGCCGCGGCAGGGTCCTGGCGATATGTTTCCGGTGTACGGCCTTAGTGTTTTCGCTAAGCGGGAGGCGCTGGTAGCTGCGCTTCGCTAGATTAAGGGCGGCTTTGATTCCGCGCTTTCCTTGTATCTTGCTGACGCGAAGACATGACTTAAGTAAGCGCTCTACCTGGCGGGCGGGCGCCTTGCGCCAGAGCTGGTCCTCACGCAGCATCGTGAAAATCCTTGCAATCCTATTGGTGAGCAGCCTCGCGCGTTCATCCTCAAGGCGCTGGGCCCATTCGCCACGGCGAGCGAGCTCGTCCGAAAGATTGTCGATCTCCTGTTGAGCAGAGAGGATTCGGAAATTTTGATCCGCAACTAGTTTATCTAGCGACTGGGCCCATTTGGCAAATCCGACATAGTGTTTTACGAGGTCGACCTTGGCAGGATAAAGTACTGACGCGTCAAGGCGGGGAAGGTCAATACCCGCGCGGGCGCAAACCGCTACAAAATAAACCGGATCGACAAGATCGCCGGTGCCGGGAAACACCGTAGTGCCGTCATCGTAGAATGCGCGGTAAGCGCCTTGGACTTCCCCCATCGACTGAATGACGGAGCCCATCATCAGTCTTTGTCCGAAATAGGCGATGGTACCGAACTGCGACTCCAGTAGCGCGTTCAATTCCTGGAAGTCGAGCTCCTTGACATGAAAGTCGTTATGCTCCCCACTCTCTTCCGAATAAACCGGGCGATTGGGCGACGAGATTATCAGAATGCCGTCGGAATGAAGTACTCGACGGATTTCGGCGAGCATCTCAGCCTGCTCTCCAAGATGTTCGATAGTTTCGAACGAAATCACGACGTCAAACGAGGCATCCGGAAACTCGAGCGCGGTGGCACTGCCCTGGCGAAAACAAAGGTTCGGCGCGACATAGGTAACCCTGGCGTGCTCAACCGCGTCTTGAGAAATATCGACGCCAACGACCGATTGGGCGCTGGCGGCGACCAATGCCGAGCCGTAGCCCTCTCCGCAGGCAACGTCGAGAACCCGCTTCCCCTTGACCGCGTTTTGCAAGATCGCATAGCGATGATAGTGTTCAAGCCGGATTCTTCCATCTTGCGTGGGCACGAAACGCTCGCCAGTGAATTCCATTGGGCAGTATCCGCTCTTACTTTTCTGCGAAGACAACAACCCGATGATTCCGAACAAACTGTTCGTAGTCATCGGGGGCCGGCTTGTAAAACTCTACCGTTCTGAAGCCGAATTGCCGCAACAGAAACTCAAGGGCTTTGCGGGAAGGGACTAGCGCCAAGTCGGTCAATCCACCCTCAGCGCGATGCGAATAGTCAACGCAAAGACCAAACGATCCTTGCAGGTCCCGCTGCCACATGTAGCTCCCATCCTCAATCGGGCCATCTAAGTCGTAAGGGAGAACCTGCGTTTCGATACACACGGACTTTTTGGTCAAGACGGCTAGCTTCCTAATAATCTCGACCGGATTTTCCACATGATACAACAATCCAAAGCATAGGACGAAATCGGCACCCTTTTTATCGTCCCAAGACTCCAGAGAGGTATTCTTGTATTGGATCCCCGTTTTCCCGAGAAGATTGGTGATCTGCTTTGCTTTCTCAAGAGATTCGGGGTTTTTGTCCAACCCTGTGACATTCTTGAAGTATTCGGAAAGTAAAATTGAGAAATAGCCTTCGTGACAGGAAATATCCAGGCACGTTTCATAATTTGCATCGATCGCACCCAGACGATTGCGGAGGGCCTTTTCGCGGGTCTCGTGAACTCTTCTGGCTATTTCGGGCAGGTAGCTTTCCGTCTTTGTCCCATCCGGCAGAGTGAATTCATAAAACCATTGTTGGCTTTTTACTTTATCTAGTTCTTTACTCATCATGGCTCTTTATTGTGTTAAACTGGATCTTTTTCATCGGAACGCCAACCAGCCCTTGGTCTATCGAACTTGCGTGCACCCGGATTACCAAAGCGTCATGGATCCAGTGATGCTGAAGGTGACTTTCCTGTGAGCCTTCAGCAAGGGCAACCGTGAAACTGTAGTCTCCATTTGGCAGCATAGGCAAACGGAATTCGAACGTTGCCAGTAGGTCCTCACCCTGCGAAACCGAATGAGGATTGTGTTCGTAAACAAGGAACGTATTGTCCGCGAAAATAATCTGGCCAAGGCGGTCCTTAAATTGGAAGCCAACGATCGGTCGAAGGATGTCCATAACAGCTGTACAGCGAATTTCAAGGACGACGTCTTCGCCCCCAACGATCCATGAAAGCTGCGAACCGTCCTGATCAAGCAGGCGTACGGATACAATCTTTGCACTCCCCGTACCAAAGCCCGACTGATCGGGATCGAACTTGAAGACTTCAATATCATTTCGCAAGTTCGATGCGCGAATCATATCTTCGCGCATATCACGGTAGTCCGGCACTGCCGACAGGTCGGCTGGCTCGGGATCTATCTCTCGCGCAACGCCATCTACTACTTGTTCGGCTTCGTACAACGTGGCGAGATAGCGCTCGATAACGGTTTTTGGCGATCCTGTAGCTTTGACTTCCCCATGGTTTAGCAAGATCGCTTCGCTGCATAAATTGACCACAGCGCCGGTGTCATGACTCACAAACAAAATCGTGCCGGTCTTCATGAAACCGCGCAGAAAGCGCATGCATTTTTGCGTAAAGAATGCATCGCCAACAGCTAGCGCTTCGTCAACAACAAGAATGTCTGCATCAACATGAGCAATCACGGCGAAGGCCAACCGAACCATCATGCCGCTTGAGTAGGACTTTACCGGCTGCTCAATAAAGTCACCGATATCCGCAAACGCTGCAATATCGTCGAAGCGCTGATCGACATCAGATCTGCTCAATCCAAGGAGGGCGCCATTCATATAGACGTTTTCGCGCCCGGTGAATTCTGGGTTAAATCCGGATCCCAGTTCCAACAGCGCCGCGATGCGACCATGGGTTTGGATACTACCATCCGTCGGGTTGAGCGTGCCGCAAATCATCTGAAGGAATGTCGACTTGCCACTACCGTTGCGGCCGATGATCCCGACGGTCTGTCCTTTCCGGATCTCGAAGGACACATCCCGTAGCGCCCAAAATTCACGATAATATTGTGTCGGCGCCAGCCCCATGAGTCGCCGTATCCGAGGCATGAAGAATTGTTTCAACCGATCAATCGGCTGATCGTAAATCTGGTAACACTTACTGAGGTTCTCGACCTTGATGGCGATTTCAGAGGACATCAGCAAAACCTTTCCGCGTCTTCTGGAACCAAGCAAAGCCCAACCATGCGACGACGGCCGAGAGCACCCAACAGATGCCGAGGAGCCTGAAATCCGGTACCCTACCCCAGAACAACACTTCGCGCGTCTGCTCGATCACCGGCACAAGCGGATTGAGATAAAGCATCGCGCGATACGCTTCGGGCAAAGCCGTGACCGGATAAAAAATGGGACTGAGGAACATCAGGACTGTCGTGATGACGCCGATAAATTGTGATACATCCCGCAGAAAGACTCCGGTCGACGCCAATGCCCAGCTCAATCCCATAATCAGCATGAAAAATGGCAGGACGATCAGCGGCAGATACAAAACGGTCCAATGCGGCAGACCAAAGAAAATGACATAGGCTGCCATCCAGACACCGAAACTGATTAATCCATGAAACATGGCCGAGGCCAAGGCCACCCACGGAAGGATTTCAAGCGGAAACACGACTTTCTTGACATAATTGACATTCGACAGGATGATTTGCGGAGCCCGATTGATGCATTCTGCAAACAGGTTAAACATGATCAGGCCCGCAAACAGCACCAACGCAAATTCGACCTTGGAACCGCTGCCCCCATTCCAGCGCGCCTTGAACACCTCGCTGAATACAAATGTATATACGCTCAGCATCAGCATCGGATTGAAAAATGACCACAGTATCCCCATGATCGAGCCGCGATAGCGACCCAACACGTCGCGACTTGCTGATGCCTTGATCAGTTCCCGATTGCGCCACAGGCTGCGGACCAATTCGGCAGGATTGGCGGGGAAGTCACGCATCAGGCATAAACCTCGGCGTCCAGGAAACGCGTACCTTGTGCGTCCTTCGCCGAAAGTGACGGCGTTGTCTCGTTCGGCCATTGGATGTTGAGAGTGGAATCGTTCCAGACAACGCATCGCTCGTGTTCAGCGGCATAGTAGTCCGTGGTCTTGTAAAGGAATTCCGCAGTTTCGCTGAGCACGAAAAATCCGTGCGCGAAGCCCTCGGGTACCCAAAGCTGGCTCTTGTTCTCGGCGCTCAATATAGCGCCGACCCACTTACCATAAGTCTGCGATGACACACGCAAATCGACCGCAACATCGAAGACCTCGCCAACGACAACCCGCACCAGCTTGCCCTGAGGTTGCTGGACTTGATAATGCAGACCACGCAGCACGCCTCTGGTCGACTTTGAGTGATTGTCCTGAACAAATGTGACAGAGCGAGCTACCGCATCCTCGAAACGCTGCTGGTTGAAGCTTTCATAGAAAAACCCGCGTTCGTCTCCAAACACCTTTGGCTGGAGCAGCACCACATCGGGTATTGTCATGCGTGTCGCAATCATCAGTAAATTGTCTCCACCAGGATGCGCTTAAGGTACTTGCCATAGCTGTTCTTCGAAAGTGGCGCAGCAAGCGCTTCCAACTGTTCTGCATCGATCCAGCGTCGACGGAACGCAATTTCTTCAGGACATGCGACCTTCAAACCCTGACGATTTTCGAGGGTCGCGATGAACTGACTGGCTTCCAGCAGCGATTCATGGGTCCCTGTGTCGAGCCAAGCATAGCCGCGGCCCATGATCTCGACTGAGAGCTTGCCCTGCTCGAGGTAAACGCGATTGAGATCCGTAATCTCCAACTCGCCACGTGGAGAAGGCTTGATGCTCTTTGCTATCTCGACGACATGCCGGTCGTAAAAGTACAAGCCAGTCACAGCATAATTGGACTTGGGATTGGATGGCTTTTCTTCAAGGCTGATAGCCTTTCCTGCGGCGTCAAACTCGACCACACCATAGCGCTCAGGGTCCTGCACATGGTAGGCAAACACGCTACCGCCTTCGACCCGCGCCATTGCATTGACCAATAGGTCCTGAAAGTCGTGGCCATGATAGATGTTGTCACCCAGAACCAGAGCAGACAGGTCATCGCCGATAAACCTTTCGCCGATTAGAAAGGCTTGCGCAAGTCCGTCCGGTGACGCCTGTACCGCATAGCTGATGTTGAGGCCCCATCGACTTCCGTCCCCCAGTAACTGCTCGAAGCGAGGCGTGTCCTGTGGTGTGGAGATGATCAATACATCACGTATGCCCGCTAGCATCAGAGTCGTGAGCGGGTAGTAAATCATCGGCTTGTCATACACCGGCAATAATTGCTTGGAAATCGCAAGAGTTGCTGGGTGCAAGCGCGTGCCGGAACCACCGGCAAGGATAATACCTTTACGCTCTAGCATTTGTAATTCTCCAGAACTTCGGTGAGCATTCGCGTGACACCTGACTGCCAGTCAGGGAGGTACAACGAGAATGCCATGCGCAGCTTCTCAGTATTCAGTCGCGAGTTGGCAGGGCGCTTTGCGGCCGTAAGGTAGGCGCTTGTCGGAACGGCCTCAATATCCTTAGCAGATACTTTGAGCGCCATTCCCTTCGCCTCGGCCTGATTAAGCACAAATCGCGCGTAGCTATTCCAGGAAGCCTCCCCCCCTGCCGCCAGGTGATAAAGTCCACCGAGCCCCGGCTGCCTCTGGAAAGCCCAAATGGCATGGGCACTGACGTCCGCCAGAAGCTCGGCTGACGTAGGGGCGCCGAACTGGTCGTCTATCACCTTTAAGCTGTCGCGCTCAATCGCAAGACGCAACATGGTCCTTGCGAAATTACTACCGCGAGCCGAGTAGACCCAGCTAGTACGGAAAATGAGATGCTGACAGCCGGATTCCTGAATCGCCGTCTCGCCTTGATGCTTGCTCAGACCGTAAAGGTTGAGTGGTGCAGTCGTATCGCTTTCCGTCCAAGGTTTCTCGCCGGTTCCCGGAAACACATAGTCAGTCGAGTAGTGCACCAGCAGGCTACCCAGGAGACATGCCTGCTTTGCAAGGACCGCGACGGCCTCGGCATTCACCCGCATAGCGAGTAACGGCTCGCTCTCAGCCTTATCCACTGCCGTATATGCGGCGGCATTGACAATCACATTCGGCTTGTAACGCTGCACCGTCGATACCAATCCGTTCAAGTCGGTCAGGTCGCCGCTGTAGTCAATGCTTCTCGCATCCAATGCGAGCACCTCTCCCAGCGGCGCCAGGCTTCTCTGCAACTCCCAGCCCACCTGCCCATTCTTACCCAGCAAGAGAATCTTCATGCAGTGCGTCCGGTATAGTTCTTTTCCACCCATTCCCGGTACGCGCCAGACTGGATATCGGCGGTCCAATCCGGATTGTCCAGATACCACTGGACGGTCTTTCGGATGCCCGTCTCAAATGTTTCCGCCGGCTTCCAGCCGAGTTCCCGCTCTATTTTACGGGCGTCGATGGCATAGCGTCGATCATGCCCGGGACGGTCGGCAACATAGGTGATCTGTGCCCGGTAGGCACGGCCGTCGGCACGCGGCTTTAGTTCATCGAGGATCGCGCAGACCATGTGCACGATATCCAGATTGGGCTTCTCGTTCCAACCTCCAATATTGTAGGTTTCACCGAGCGCGCCAGCCTCAAGCACGCGACGTATCGCGCTGCAATGGTCTTTAACGTACAACCAGTCACGGATCTGCTGGCCATCGCCGTAGACTGGCAGAGGCTTGCCGGCCAAGGCGTTGACAATCATCAGCGGGATGAGTTTTTCTGGGAAGTGGTACGGGCCATAATTGTTTGAACAGTTGGTTGTCAGCACCGGCAGACCGTAGGTATGATGATAGGCACGTACCAAATGATCGCTTGCAGCCTTGCTCGCGGAGTACGGGCTGTTGGGCTCGTACCTGTGGTTCTCCGTGAACGCCGGCTCGTCCTTGCTGAGCGACCCGTAAACCTCATCAGTGGATACATGTAGGAAACGAAGGCTCCGCTGCCCGTCTGGAGAAAGTCGGCTCCAGTAGGCCCGAACTGCTTCCAGCAGGTGAAAGGTGCCAACGATATTGGTCTCGATAAAATCTCCCGGGCCATGAATAGACCGATCGACGTGAGACTCAGCGGCAAAATTCAGAATTGCCCGAGGCTGGTGCTCGGCCAACAATCGACCGATCAATGCCGAATCACCGATATCACCATGAACAAATACGTACTGCTGACTTCTCTCAATACTAACGAGATTGGCGAGGTTGCCCGCATAAGTCAGCTTGTCGAGATTGATCACTGCCTCATCCGAATGATCCAACCAGTCCAAAACAAAATTTGAGCCGATAAACCCTGCGCCGCCCGTGACAAGAATGGTCATTGATTCAGATCTTTTTCATAATGATTGCCGCGAACAAGCCAAGTGTTCCGAGCACGGTTTGTCGATAAATCCCCGCACGAATACAACCAAAAACACGCCAAGGCAATTTTCGCCTACGAGCCGCTTTGAAAGCCGAAAGGGTGATTTCACTTTCACGAGTTAAGCGGTGCTTCATCGAATCCAGCGCGGGTAGCGTCTGTTCATTCCATTGGCGAAAACGGCCCTCTAGCAACAGCCGTATCCGCATCAACCGAGCAGAAACGCCAGAATTGCTACCGACGATATTGGCCTCATGCTGACGATATAGAACTTTTGGCTTAGCGTCGTAATATACTTTGCCTCCTGCTCCGGATATCAGCTGGTACGCCCACCAGTCATGCGACGGCAGTTTCATATGATCGCCGGCTTCCTGCAACAGAACACGCGCAGATTGATTGAAAACCATCGTATTTCCGCCAGCAATACTCTGAACTAGAGCATTCGCAAAAGCGGGTGTCCGCCTGAATAGTGGAGAAAACCCCTCACTTACACCACTTTGCGAGATAGTTTCTGTACGCCCACAATACAGAGCCGGTATTTCGTGAGGAATCGTCCGAAGCCAGGTCAAGGCCACATCAAGCTTATCATCCCGCCAAATATCGTCTTGATCGCACCAAGCGAAGAAATCGGCAGAAACTTCAGGCCTACAGGCTAGCGATAGGAAGTTGGCGACAAACCCTCTCCGGGGACCTTGTAATATATGCACCCGGCCGTCGCCCCATTGGTCACGAAACGCTTCGAGCACCTTGAGAGTACCGTCTTGAGAACCGTCATCCGACGCATAAAGGGTCCAAGTACGGTGCCGCTGGCGCGCGAGAGAGGACAACTGCTCCTCCAGAAAACGCGCTCCATTGTAGGTCCCCATCAGGATGGCAACATGCAGATTGTCGTGGACACGGGAATCAATCGCCTCAGCCGTACGAATATGATCGGTTACTGCAGCGACCTCCCGGTAGGGTTCAGATGAAGAAAGTAAATTGTCGTCCGGCATCTATCATCCGTGAAGTGGGAGCAAACTTGGAGACCTCGGTATATCCCCTCTGCGCAGAGGCGCACAGATAATTGTCAAAGTCTTGTCCTGCAAACAAAATTTCCGAATACGGTGGAAGGGGAGGTTAGCGGGGCAGAACTTTTGTTACCCTCACAACAAGGCCATGCCCCCTCCGAAACGGAGCATGACCTCGGCACGGACAAAACAGGCTTAACCAGATCCCGCAACCAAATGGCCGGTTAACATAGAATCGATACGAATAGCCTACCGCCAATAGTCCCGCCCAACGAACGACTATATATTTCCCGGTCGTAATCTTATCTCACCTTGCTTCTTATCCATGCCAGCCAACATAGGAGCAACCCCCCTCCAATGACAGGTAGCATTAACGACCACAGGAAAATTCGTGGCTTGAAGTGCAGTTCAACCACATGCCCTCCAAGGCCAACGGGAACTCCGATCTGATTGCCATTAACCCGCAGCGCCTCGACCGCGACGCCATCCACTCGTGGCCTCCACGATTCGCTAAAGAAATCGTTCACAACAAGTATGGCTGGAGATGCGCAGGACACTAGATAGCGCAGAAAGTTTTTCTTTTCCGCCTCTTCGCGGATAACGCATCCAACAGATCTTGAAGCCTCGCTCCCAAGTGGTATCTCCGTCCCCTGCTCTACGAAAAGCAATCCATCCGCCAGTGAAAATGACGCAGCCTTCTCAATGAAGTCACCAATACCCCCAAATTGTCCGTCCACGTGGTGGGATGAATAGACAAATGGCAGAGCTTCGACTGCTTCGTGCAAATCGTAGTCGTTGATAGATTCGCGAAATTTGAAGCCTGCATATTTGCTATCGCTGCAGTCTTTGCAAATTAGATAGCGTGCCCCGAGGATTTGAAGGTAATTGTCCTTCCTTGGCCCATGATTATACAGTTCCTCGAACTGCCGAAACGGTGCGGGATTGATGTAGAAGTTTAGTGTACGAATTCCGACATACGATGCCAGCATCGAGGCCATCTGCTTGTCGATGCTCCCCTCAAAAACAACGCGGTATTTGTGCCGTGGATCGAGCTGGTTCACACGATCAAGCGCCACGTCAAGCCCTACACCATCGTTTGTCAGGTATGTACTTGCCGATATAGAAGGCGGCGTCCAACTCACGCTGGTGGCAAGCACAGAGATTGCGGCCAAACTCCAGCATAAACCTATCCCCTCGCTTCGGAAACGCCAGTGACGTCTGGCCGCAACAAGGGTCACCGCGATTGCAGCCAGCAGGAGACTCGTAGCGACGAGCGATCGGATCAGATTGGCATCGCCTTCTCCCAGGTAGACGACGAAAAGCAACGACGCGCCTGCTACGACGCAGGCAATAATGAAGGGTCTGTGCCATCCTTTGGCAGCATCCTCGCCGGAGACAAGCTTGCGCATTTCATCAATGCCAAAGGCGCAGAGAACTGAAATAGCTAATTGAAACAAAAACAGAAATCGGCTTGGCTCACGTATCTTGTTCACCAACGGTAGCAAGTAGTTTAGATAGGCAAGTCCAAGGTTACCCCCAGCCGCAGACGCCAGTGCATACACAGCGACGAACCCCATCGCCAGCACAATCCATGATCGCCAATTCATGAGGAGGGCATAGAGGGACAAGGTAACAGCCACCGGTCCTACGAATTGGCTTCCTACAGACTTCGCCGCAGTCTTGACTAAAACTCCCCCAAGTTCAGGAATTGATAGCTGATCGAACAGGAACGCTTCAAATGGAATTCGATCGTAACCGACTACCGGTGGATAGGGGCCAATCCAACGAATCATCTCACTCATACCAATCGCGGTTGGCACAATTACCGGCGAAGCTAGCAGAATCGAGATTACCCCCACACCGATTAGTATGAGAACGCTTCGGAGCGACAAGCCGGGGGCATTGCAGAGCAGAGGTTGCGCCGCTCGAACTAGAACAAGGATCCCGGTCAGCATCACAGCATGGATAAGCGGCTGCGATGGCGATGCCAACGCTAGCAATACAATCGCAACCAACGCAGTTAGGGGAAATCTCAGGGATTTTCGGCCCTCTAATATCCCGATAACACCAGCAAGGTATAAAGGAAGCCAAGAATAAGGGGCGACAATGTTCATCCATACTGCATAGGCTAGGCTGTTCGGCCCAAAAACGAGAAACACAGCCCCGGTAACTGCCGCCACACGTGAGAGATGCAGCACGCGCATTAAAATGTAGGTGTTAATTGTAAAAATCAGCAAATGCCCCAGAACGATGCTGTGCATAGTGGCGGCCGCATCAAGTGGAGTTTTGAATAACGGAAATATGGCAAGATAAAATGGATAGAAAGGTGATAGCTGAGCGAAGTTGTAAAGGGGAACCCCCCCCACAAGAGTTGTTATTCGCAGTGGCCATTCGCCACCGCTAAACGACGATGACATCGCTGAAAGCACACTTCCGATAAAAAATTCGTTGTCCATAAAAAGCGCAAAGGAGCGAGAACCGTCAAACGCATCCCACAGAAAAAAGCCCCACATTCCGACGAGCGCCAACAGCGGAAGAATTTCACGCCATATGTCGCTCTTTGCGTCAGTAAGTGCCGCGGGATGATCGGAATGGTGTCTATCGAAATACATAGCGCTTGTTCAGAATATAAGCCGTCATCATGTACACAACTCCGGAGATGATTTGACTTGGTGCCGCGTGTAACGATAGCATTCGCACCAGAACGACGAGCAACACCAAATTTGCAGTGTAGGAGACTAGGAACACGAACAAGAAACGAGAAAATTCTGCGCTAATGCGGCCCGAACTCTTGAACGTGAAGTTTCGGTTCAAGGAGTAGGATATACACAACCCAAGGGCGTAGCCAGCCACATTGCTGAGTTCCGGCGACAGCCCCAGTAAGTACATGCATGCGAAAATTATCGCATATCCCACAATCGTATTGGCGATGCCAGCCAAGACAAATCTGACAAACTGAGTCATAGCGCGCGTACGGCCTTGACCCAATACTGACCGCCCAAAGGCAGTTTACCTAGTCTCTCCTCGAGCGGTAGCAAGAAAGGAAGGGATGGCGGGACAAAGAGGCAATAGGCATGTCCCTCGACATGAAAACCCGCCGCTGTATAGAGCTTCTTTAGTTCGGACGGGCGCAAAAGTACCGCATCTAGATCGAACGGACAGTCGTTGACTATCCTACGCGTAACGGGATTGAATGGGTTATGCTCGAACACAATCACTGCGCCACCGGGGGCGAGCCTCTTGTGCAACGACATCATGGCCGGGAGACGCTGTTCCACCGGTATATGGTGGAAAACCCCAGCTACAAAAATCATATCGTAAAGCGTAGATCCAGATATATCGGAATTCTCCATAAAGAATTCTACCCCGGGATTCTCCTGGCGAGCTATCTCTAAACTCGCGACAGAAATATCGGAGCCACTAATGGTCGCGCCCGGGAATGCAGCGCGAAGATAGGGAATGTTCCGTCCGATACCACAGCCATATTCTAGCACGTTCTTTGGCTCGGAAGAGAATTCTCGCCGTGCAATTTTCACCTTGTATTCAGCAAAGTAAGCCTCGTTCTTCGAAAAAAATCCCGTGCCCTCGCGCAGTAGCTCGTTGTAATTTTGTGTGTATTGGTCGAAGTCAACTTTGGGTTTGTTCATTGTTTATGATCTCTTCTTCTATGATGTAGCGAGGCCGACTCTTGACCTCCTCGTAGATGCCGCCGATGTAGGCTCCTATGATGCCCATAACCGTTAACTGGATACCACTAAACAAGAGCAACAACACCACCAGCGTTGTCCAACCATCCGGGATAGTTTGGACAATGAAAAACTTGATGACAGCCCAAAAAATCAACATAAACGACAGTAAAGAGAAACCCAATCCGACAAATATTCCAAACTGCAATGGCTTTGTACTAAAGGACAATATTGCCGCAGTCGCTAGCTGCATCATTTTCGAGAGCGAATATTTTGAGTATCCGCCAGCTCTTTTTCGAGCCACATACTCAACGCCGATCTGCCGAAAACCAATCCAGTTGAACAAGCCTCGCAGGAATAGATTTCTCTCGCGAAAGTCAGTCGATAGAACTCTGCCGACACGCCCCGATATCAGACGAAAATCCGCCGCATTGGCATTCATTGGCGCATGGGACAGCTTCGAAAGCACACCGTAGAACATGTTTCCGGCAAGCTTTCGGAAGGGACTAATCGCCTCCGTATCCCTGCGCACCGTATAGACAATTTCGAAACCATTTCGAAAGTTCTCAATTAGGACGGGAATCAGCTCCGGCGGATGCTGCAGGTCGCTGTCCATCATGATAATGGCATCGGAACCTACTGCATTGTCTATACCAGCCATCAGCGACATCTGGTGCCCAAAGCGCGATGAAAGTACTATGGCTCTCGTACGAGGATCACGCGCAATCACCTCCCGTAGAATTTCCACCGTATTATCAGTGCATCGATCCACTATGTAAAGTATCTTTGCATCCACGCCTGGAAGACTTTCCAGTACCTGGCTAATGCTCTCGTGAAACACTCCAATGATATCTGCTTCGTTATAAACCGGCGCAATAACTGTGAGCTGAATATCGGTCATCGTTCTCCTCGCCTCGCTAACAATGCAGATACATGTGATACATCTGCATATATAAGAGGGACATCGTATCCTCGGTTATCTGTGGCTCCGGTTGCTTCCACAACGGTAACGTCCGCCAGACCGTTGGACGCCAGCTCCTGGCAAAGGAGGTCCTTCATCGTAATGGGGACACCGCTGCCGACATTGTAAACCCTACCAGCGTCTCCCAGCTCGGCAATAGCAAGCAATTGTGTCGCAGCATCCTCGATCGTTATGTAATCGCGGCTTGCCGAAAGCGAGCCAACCTCAATGCGACCACGCTCCCCTCTGCGCACCTCTTCAATCTGCTTGCGTAGTCGACCTACGAACAATCTTTCCGAGAGACGAGGGCCAACCAGATTGAAGATTCTCGCCACTACAACATCGACCCCCCGACCGGCGTATAGATATGCAAGCTCCGTCTGCCACGCCTTTGTTATACCGTAGACAGACACCGGGCGAAGGACCCGGTCTTCTGCAACAGGATTCTCTTGAGCCTCGACCACCCCATATTCAGCGGCAGACCCAACTAGCAAAACGCGAGTAGACAAGGATGATTCCGCAACCTTCGAGAGTATATGGCGGGCTGCGGATACGTTTATGGAATATGCTTCCTCGAAATCGCTCGAAAAAGTAGCCGCCAGATGTAAGATCATTTCAGGACGATGGTGAGCTATGCTATCGGCGATCTGATGCGCATCACGCATGTCTAAAAGCCGATCACCGGTATCACCTCGTCGAGGAGCGATCACCTGGTATCGTGCTGGATCAGCCTCAAGTCGATCTGTTAAAACGCGACCCAAGGCGCCAGAGGACCCAGTGATAAGAACCTTAGTTGTCATTCTATTCCTAAGCGAGCGGCAATTTCACTAAAGTTCGTGTCCGCGTACTCATAGTCATCGGGGCGACCAATGTCCAACCAGTATCCCTCGAACGGCCGGATATCAACACGGCTACCCGATGCCAGACTGTCGATCATGAGGTTGTCAAAGCCATATTTACCTCCACGAGCTAGTGTTTCCACCACTCCTCGATTGAGGCAATAAATTCCCATACTGACATCGAAATCGTATTCCGGCTTCTCTTCAAAGGCCTCAAGTTGACCCGTTGAATCGTACCTAAGCACTCCAAAGTCGATTTTCATTTGGCGCTTAAATGCGGAGACGGAGATCCGGCTCCCGCCAGCGACGTGCGTTTCAAAAAAAGCGCGATAATCTAGATTGCAAAGGATATCTCCATTCATAACCAGAAAATTTTCCGGCAGATCGTCGATAAGAGTTAGAGGGCCAATGGTACTCAATTCACCCTCTTCAAGCGAGTAATCGAGCTCAACACCAAGGCGCGCGCCATCACCGAAGTAAGCCATTATCAGGTGCGAAAGATGGTTGACGGCCAGGGTGATTCGAGTGAAGCCCGCAGCACGCAGCTGCATGATTATTATTTCTAGTATCGAATACTTACCTCCAAGAGGCACCAAAGGCTTGGGTATAAGTGTGCTATAGGGTCGGAGACGTGTACCCTTGCCTCCAGCGAGTATAACTGCTCTCATATTATTATTCCGATCAGAGGTTATAGAGCCAAGCTTTGTAGCGCGAAAGGTTCTGTGGCTGCTCAAACCATGTAACTGTTTTTTTGAGGCCACTTTCGATATTGTGTTCAGGGCGCCAGGCGGTAAGCGAAGTTATTTTTTTATTGTCGCCAATTAGCCGAAACACTTCAGAAGCATCTGGCCTTAGACGCTGATCGTCAGCGACAATACAAGCCGCCGGATTTATTTGGGAGATCAAGAAATTGGCAACATCTCCCACGCTATGCTCGATCCCGGTCGCAATGTTAACCTCTTGACCTACCGCAGCATCGCACTCAGCCAGTGCTATGAACCCAGCAACAGTATCATCAACAAAATTAAAATCGCGCGTCGGCGAGAGACTGCCAAGATGCAACTCAGTCGCCCCCGAAAGCAGCTGAGTGATCACTGTCGGGATCACCGCCCGTGCCGACTGCCTCGGGCCAAAGGTATTGAATGGTCGTACGATTGTGACTGGCGTGTCGAATGAGCGAAAGTAGGATTCCGCCAGCCTATCAGCTCCGATTTTCGTGGCACTATACGGGGACTGCCCCTGAAAGGGATGAAGCTCATCGATCGGAGCGTATTGGGCGGTGCCGTATACTTCAGAGGTGGACGTGACGAGCACTCGCTCCGTTTCGAAGCGTCTTGCCGCCTGCAAGACATTTAGCGTGCCCTTGATGTTGGTATCAACGTATGAGTCGGGAGAGTGGTAGGAGAATGGTATGGCGATCAACGCCGCCAGATGAAACACTACATCACACCCATCCATCGCCTTAGCAACGCCATTCGGGTCGCGTATATCACCTGCGAAGACATCTAGGGAGCGAAGTTTTTCGGGAGGGATTGTGTCGAGCCAACCCCAGCTATTGAATGAGTTGTAGAACACAAAGGCGCGTACATCGCATCCATAATCAAGCAAAGCTTCAACCAAGTGGCTGCCGATAAATCCGTCGGCCCCCGTCACTAAGACTTTCTTGTTTTTAAGTTGCATTCTATCTTCCAGCTCTGAGCTTGAGTTACTTACCGAGCGACACCCCGCCAGAGCAGAATCTAAGCCTGGATGGGGGGCCGAATGTCAGATATATGGAAACCGGATACGGCCCTCGTTGCACAGCAATACCAAGATCACGACCTCATGGGCGATATGCTGGGATATCTTTCCAACGCGCCTTTAACACCACACTGAAGACGAACGTGTAAACAGTCGTCACAACAGCCGAATAAAAAAGTCCACGGAATCCCCAGAAATGTTCACCGTCAGGGCCACAGGGTCAACCGTTCGCTGGATGAGGTTCCTGTTTCGCCGCATGCTCGCAAACATTTTAAACGTAGCACCTGAAGAACTTCCGCCTCGGTGAAGACATCCGTCAGTAGTGGGCCATCCTGCTAGATTCAGCCTGGCCTCTCGCGTTCAGAATACTAAACTGAGCTACTGTCACTACAACGAATTTTTAAACTGACCGACCATCAATCGCGCGCTTTTTACAAATTAATCTCTGATGGTCGACAGATCAGCTATGGCAGCCGCGGGCATGATAGGCTTGACAGCATCAGCGTCAGATGTTCGGCTCGCATTGAGCTCGTGCGGCAGTGAAAGCTCTAACTCGCGGGCAACTCGGGCATCTTTTCGGTCTTCTGCCCTCTCGGCCGCGTTCCACCTCGGCAAGCGATTAAGGGCCAACTCGCCACTACCCTTTCCGGAAACACGATCTCAGTATCGTCGCCCCCTTCTTGGCTTCTAGGCACTGAAGTCGTGCACCAGGCCGTCACGCTCATTCACAATCGTCATCTGTTGCTGACACTACGCTGGATGTGGTCAGTACGCTTAAATTACTTAGCTATTTTTGACAGCAAAGCACGAATACTCCGGTTGCCAAATCATCAACAATCCCGTGATTGTCTGAGGCGATGAAGCGCATAAACGATTTTTGAAAGCCTAGTGACTTCAAGCGGTCCATTAGGTTCCAGCCAGGAAGCTCAAAAACAAGAGAACCGGCTTCGCTCATTGGGTTCCCGTGGAACTCGGGCTTCATTAAATGTTCAATCTTCCCATCTTTCACCTTGGCCTTCACGACCGATGCCTCTTGGTAGAAGTAAAACGGACACGTGCCAATGTGCCATCCTCCCGGTTGCAGAATGCGATGCAGTTCAGTCATGGCTTTATCGATCGATGGGACATGCTCCAGCACTTCGTTCGTCGACACTAGATTGAAATGATTGCTATCAAAGGTAAGGGCTAACAGGTCTTCCACCAGAATAGGATGAAGCCAGTGCCGTTTTTGTTGGTCCTCGGTGTATTCCGAGCCAACAAAACGAGGATACATACCCCTCATTCTCAATGCGAATGGCGTCAACGCCTCCGCCGCATAAATGCGGTGACTGAATTTGTCGTCTATCTGAGCTAGGTCTTCGATTGTCTGTAACACGGCTCTTACACGGGAACTGATGCCCTCAAAAAGAAGACCCTCG
Source organism: Hyphomicrobiales bacterium (assembly GCA_900470155.1). Classification (GTDB taxonomy): domain Bacteria; phylum Pseudomonadota; class Alphaproteobacteria; order Rhizobiales; family Rhizobiaceae; genus Allorhizobium. Next base: position 45,564 of record UBZT01000015.1, on the reverse strand, counting down.
CGAAGGCCGCTACCCTTCTGAACTTGCTCAGGTGCTACACGGGTTCCTGTTAGCGGCTCTACAAAGCCGTTAGTAAGCACGCGTAAAGCCATCGCGTCGATTTCCGGCTTGGCCGTAATCCATGGGTTGCATCGTTCATAGTGTTGCCAGGCGGCGAGGCTGTAAAAGTCTTCTCGAATTTCGACCATATGCATTTTCAATCTAAGGTGTTGTCGACCTATCCAGAACCACTCCTCGGTGCTGTGGCACAAACGTGAAAAATCACGCCGGTTAACACAACATAGCAACAACATGGCGCATGCGCGAACTTCTTCTTAGGTTTGGGCGCACTCGGACTGCAGACGCCTCCCCCCGAAGCGACAGTCGAGGAAACGGTTGGCAACACGCACCGTGTAATAGATCTTCCGCTGGCTGCGGCCTCACTGCTTGACGAAAAGTTTTCGAAGCTCGCCATAATGCGCACGCGCGATCTGCGCTCCTATCAGTGCTGGGGCTGCACCACGCCTATATCGACCAGATGCCCTGGGTAGCGATCGATGACATTGCATGGCTGGCGCAGGGGAACTCACCAATCCGACGGAAAGACACCGAGTCTCTCTCGAAGTCGGCTCTCAGGATATCTCGATGAACGAACTGGCCATGATCATCGGCAGGGAAAGCGGCCGTCCCGTCGAGTGTCGCTACATCGAGACAACGCGCAAGGACGTGGAAGACGAATTTCTCAAGCGGTTCCGGACGCCGTAAAAATGGAAGGACGACACCTCAACCGCCGACGCCTTAAACAATGACGTCGTTCGCTTCCATGGCGAACTTGAGGATCGCCCGGAATTGTCCACGACGACGCACGCGTTCGTCCGTGAGGTCTGGAAGCCGGACTATCTCGCGATAGCAGCAACCGCAGGGGATGACCGCGAAACCTTTTCTGATGTGGAGCGCAAGGGGCTAGGGGCAGCCGGGTGCCTGAAACATCCGGCGATATCTCAACTGAATTGAGGGCCGTTGCAGACTCGTCCGTCCGCGGCGGCCAATTGGCCGCTTTGAAGGGTGGAAGGCACGCGATAGCCAGACCACGACACCAATTCTGTTGACAATGTGGGTCGGTGTCCAGCCTGGAATGCGCCCCCGATCCATCACCCGGATCAAAACCGCGCTTGCGCGAGATCCGGACGAACAATGAAGAATATCGGAGGCATTAGCAAAGCGACGTCCGGCACGGGCGGGATGCCGGGAATTCTCGCCACGCCAAGGCCGGAAAAAGGGAAGCCGCAGGAGCCTGAGCAAAGCGACCCTGAGGGTCAGGCGGGACCGACCTCCCCTGGCCGGGCGTTCCGCTTCCAGGAGCGACCTGAGACAAGCAATTGGACCGCACGCTTTCATTTTGCAGATCCCCTACCCCCATTTGCTACGGGTCAGGGAGCAAGCATTCGTCGAAAATGCGGTCATTGCCGTCGGTACCATGCGCCATCTGGGAAGGAACGACCGCGAGGACGTGGTGATCGAACTGCTCAGCTCGGATGCATTGAGCGCCTGGATTATTGAGCGGTTAACTTGACCCTGGAGAGGTGTTGTAAGAGGAAGGCATGAGTGGCGCGATTGGCCACGATCAGCAATCCGGATTTTTCGAAGAATTCGGGCCCCCTTCCCCACCAGTCTGTCACGACCCCGCCGGCTTCCTCGACAAGCAGGATGCCTGCGGCAGTATCGACGAAGCCGGTCTGTTCGAAATACCCTGTAAAACGGCCGCAGGCGACATAGGCGCAGCAATTGGCGGCACTGCCGAGCACGCGCACAGCACCGATCGGCGCGCGGATCGCGTCAAGTCTTGCATAGGCACCCGCATGCGTGGAGAGGTTGGGGGTCGGAAGACCGGTACCGACGACCATTTGACCGACATCGGTGCCACCGCGCATGGCAAGCCTCTTGCCATTGAGATAGGCGCCATGCCCCTTCAGTGCCGTGAACATTTCGTCCGTCACCGGATTGTAGACGAGACCGCAAATGGTCTCTCCACCCTGCCGCAGCGCAATCGTGATGGTATAATCGAGGCCATTCAGGAAGTTGGTGGTTCCGTCGATCGGGTCCACCAGGAAACGGTAAGTGCTATCCACGCCCTCGACAGGCGGAAATTCTTCTCCGCTCAGACTCCAGTCGGGATACCGTGTCAGCAGATAGTCCCGGATCAGCGTTTCAGACTGCTCGTCGGCAATGCTGACGAAATCGCCGGGCCCCTTGATGCCGATCTCCAGCGTCTCCCGACGATGAAAATGTTCAAGCGTGAGGGTTCCCGCTCGTCGCGCAGCCTCGATCATGTCGCTGAGAACGGTTGTGGGGTCGATGGGCATCAGACATTTCCTCGGCTTAAAGTGGCGATGAGACCTTCGGGATCATCTGTGGTGATCTGGTCGACACGCAGTTCGAGCAGGCGCCGGATCTGGTTGACGGTCACGGAATCGATCGACCGGATGGTCCAGGCGTCGACGCGGCGCTTGTCGGCTCGGGCGGCCGCGATGAGATCGACACCGACAGCATCTGCCGCAAGGATCAACTCATAGGCGAGGTAGATCATTGCAGCATCCGGCGCGGTCTTCAGCGCAACAGAGATGAAGTTTGAAAAATCGTCAGCCGACTTCAGATCATCGAGGACACCGGCATAAGTCGGGTCGTAGCCCGTCCGCAGACCCGGGGTAGATGCCGCGAGCAAGGCGACCGCAGCGCTGTCTCCACCAGAAAGGATCATCGTGTGAGATACCGGCGCAACTGCCGCCGCGAAGTTGGCAACGACCGATGATGAGAGACGGGAGAGGTCTTCCTTGTAGTCGAGCTGCAGCAGGGCATCGGGATGCGCGGGATGGGCCTTCAACAGGGCGCAGAGGTCTTCGAGCAGCATCACCCGGTCGCTGATTGCTCTCCCATCGTTTGCCCGCAGGAAGAGCTGCCGGAGATAGTCTGCGGTTGCCCTGGAGACAGAGCCGGTTCCGGTCGTGCCGTGATCCAGTTCGAGATCGTGGAGGATGGCAAAACCCTGATCGGCATGCACCACGAGATCGACCTCGACGCTGGCGCCGAGACGCATTGCTTCGAGAATGCGCGTTGGCGTGAATTCGGGATCGGACGCCTTTCGCCTTGCTCGGTGCCACTTGACCAGCGTTCTGTGGTCATCGCGTTCGACGAAAATGGGATCAATGTACATCGGCAGTCCGGTAGATTTTGCTGTTGTCGCGGAAGGCGGCGAAAGCACGAGGGCTGAGGTCAACGGTCTGGCCGGTCTTGAAAGGCTTTGGGCTGCGAACCAGGGATTTGACCCGCGTACCATCGGAAAGGTGCAGATCGACGAGGCCATGACTTCCGAAATCGGTGACACGATGAACGGTCGCCTGGCCGACTGCGCTGGGTAGAAGATCCAGCGCCTCTGGCCGCACGGCAAGCGTGATCGGCCCATCCTCCACGGGCAGATCCACGGCCACATCCGCATGTTTGAAGCGGCCATCCTCCACCCTGCCCTCGATGAAATTCATGGTTCCAATGAAGCCGGCGACGAAGGGCGTCTGCGGATCGCGATAGATGACTTCAGGCCGATCGGCCTGTTCGGTCCGGCCGTTCCGCATGACGACGATCCGGTCGGCCATGGACAGCGCCTCGTCCTGGCCATGCGTGACGAAGAGCGTGGTGATCTTCAGGCGCAGCTGGATATCGCGCACCTCCTCTCGCAGCCGCTCACGCAGATGCTGGTCGAGACTGGCGAAGGGTTCGTCGAGAAGCAGGATCTTTGGCTCGAGGATCAGGGAGCGCGCAAGAGCGACACGCTGTTGCTGGCCGCCCGAGAGCTCGTTGGTCATCCGGCGGTCATAGCCCTTGAGGCCAACCAATTCGAGCACGGCCTCGACCCTATCGCGGATCTCCCCTGCCGGACGCCGGCGCAGCTTGAGGCCGAAAGCGAGATTGGCAAAGACGTTCATGTGCGACCAGAGCGCATGGCTCTGGAACACCATGCCCGTCGGTCGCTGCTCGGGCGGCAGGCGTGTTACGTCCTGCCCGTCGATCGCAATCATGCCCGATGTCGGCTGCTCGAAGCCGCCGACCATGCGCAGCAATGTTGATTTGCCTGACCCTGAAGGACCGAGCAGGCAGACAAGCTCGCCATCCGCCACCTCGAGCGAGACGTCGTCGACCGCCGTCGTCCCGCCCTGAAAGATCTTGGAGGCGCCTCGGATACTCAGTTTCGACATGCTCGTCTTCCTGTAATGCTGCTTTTCATCCGCCAAACCCCCTGGCAAAGGCGTTTCCGCCAATCACCCGGCGGGCGAACATCAGCGCGATGAAGGACGGCACCCAAAGCATGACGGATAAGACCGCGCCGAACTGGATGACCATCTGATTGTTGATGAAGCTGATCATCAGCACGGGCATGGTGCGGATGCCCGGCGCGCCGATCAGCCAGGCACCCTCCGTCTCGTAGAATGTCCCGACAAAGGTCAGGAGAATGGCGGCCGCGATCGTGGGGGCTGCCTGTGGCAGGGTGATTGACCAGAACACGCGAAACGGGCCGGCGCCCACATCGCGGGCTGCCTCTTCCATGCGCCGGTCGACTGCCTGGAAAGCCGCAACCGGGATCCAGATCATGAACATCAGCGTGTTGGCGAGCTGGATCAGGGCGACGCCCCAGAAGGTGCCGATCAGGTCGAGCTGCAGGAAGATGGCAGCGATCGCCACCAGAAGTCCGAACTTCGGGAAGGCGTGGCCTGCGAGGAACGAGAAGAACAGGAGGTCCCGGCCCGGGAACCTCATGCGTGCGAAGGCGTAAGCCGCCGGCAGGCAGATGATGGCGGAGGCGAACGTCACGACAGCCGATAGCGTGAGGCTGAGCCAGAGCGCATTCCACACATCCGAACGGTTCAGTGTCTGCTCCCAGAAGCGCAGACCGAACTGCTGCGGCAGCACGTTGGGATAACGCCAGACCTCGGTGAAGGCCCAGACGCCGACGGCCAGGAGCGGAAGGACGACGACGATCGTGAGCACGAGGGCAAGCAGAATGCCGGTGCTGTCAAACGGGCGCAGTTTTGCAAGAGGTTCGCGCATGGTCGTCATTTCCCCTGATTGCGGGCGACCGACCGCACGTAAAACAGGCCGAAGACAATGCAGAAGCCGAAGGTAATGACGGCCTGCGTGATGGCACTGACGGGATCGTTCAGGTCCCGAAAAGTGCGCTGCATGAACGGTCCCATCATTTCCGGCGAAGCGGGCCCCAGCAGATAGGGCAGTGTGAAGGCCGAAAAGATGCCAAGCACTGCGAAGGAAAGCGCGACCAGGATGGAATTGGTGATCTGCGGCAGGATGATATGCCAAAGGACCCGGAGCCGACTTGCTCCGACGTCGCGTGCCGCCTCGATGGCCATGTTGCTGACTGATCCGAGACCCGACAGAAGGATCAGGACCGTCAGCGGGATATTGTCCCAGACCAGTCCGATGACCGGGCCCCAGGGCGTCAGATAGGGCGTGCGCAGCTTGGGCAGGCCAGCGAAATTCAACAGGAGATCGACCATGCCGTTCGGACCAAGAACCCGGATCAGCGCATAGGCGAGGATGATCGAGGGTACGAACATCGGCAGGATTGCAAGCGCCTGGACATAGGAGGCGATGCCGCCTTTGGCAAAGCGCAAATAAAGCGCGATCGGCAGCGACACAATGAGGAGCAGCAGCGCGCAGACACCTGTGGTCCACAGCGTCAGGCTGAGATTGTTGAGGCTATAGGCGTCGGAGAAGAAGAAGATATAGGTCGAAAGATCAAAGCCGACCTTCCCTTCGGGTGAGCTGCGCCAGACAGTGCGAAGGACCGCACTGATGATCGGCCAGATCACCAGCCAGCCGACGAGCGAAACCGGCAGGCCGACGAGCAGGAGGCCGATCAGCCCCCTGCGCGATTTCTTGGCTGACGTCACAGACAGTGTCACGCCTCAACTCACGACTTGCGGTCGATGGTCGGCGCCACGTTGCGGTACCAGCCATCGTTCACTGCAACCTCCCAGGCACCCGAGGGGAAGGTCGGAATGCTGTTCGGGATAATGTCTGCGAACTTCTCGCGCAGATCAGCCGACACGTGATCCCACTTGACGCCCGGGAAGCCACCGAGCTCCGAAAGAATGGCACCCTGGATCTCTTCTCCCAGGATGAAATCCGCCAGCTTGAGCGCTGCATCGCGGTTCTTGCCATTGCTGAGAACAACAGCGCGCGAGAAATTGCCACAGAGGGCGAGGTCCTGAAGCTGCACAATGCCGGTCGTTTCCGGGAGTACCCCCTGGGCGATCGCCTGGAGAACCTGATCGGACCAGACGGGGGTCATGGTGACCACGCCTTGGGCGAGCAACTGGATCGACTGGGTATTGCCGGAGGAGTAAGCGCCGTTGTCGTAAAGCGAGGGCGAGATATCCTTCAGGATTTCCCAGGCTTTGCCGAGTGCCTCATTGCCGAAGGCGTCGGTGTAGTTGTCGACCGTGAAGGCCTTGGGATCGAGGCCGTTGGCCTGATGGATAGCACGGCGAACGAAGTTGCCGCCGGAACCACCCTTGTCGGGGCGATTGTAGACGAATTGACCGGGGTTCGCCTTGATCCAGGCAACGAGAGCATCCCATGTCTTCGGCGCATCGGCAGCCGACAGCTTGGTGGCGTCATAAGCCAGCAGGACCTGGCTACCGCGATAGGGAAGCGAGAACTCGCTGTCGACGGCGAGCGGGTTGACCTTCGCGTAGTTCGACAGACCAGCTTCCTTCATGTTGACGTAGAGGCCGGCTTCGATCGCGCCCTTGGGCAGACGCGGATCGGAATGTTCGAAGTAGTCGGCCTGCGGGTCCGTGTTCGTCTGCATCGCTGCGATGGCGCGCTCGGCAATGGCCTGGATACCGGCATTGTCGCCCGCATCGACGAGGTTGAGCTTCACACTGGCATTGGCCGCTTCGAAAGCCGGCTTGACGGTATTGGTCCAGAAATCGAGCACATTGGCATCGGAGCCGGTGTACCAGTCGATCTGGCCTTCGGCTGCAAAGGATAGCTTCGGCAAGATCATCATGCCGGCAACGGAGCCGGCGGTGGAAATCAGGAATGCGCGACGCTTCATCGTCTTCTCCCGTTGTTGCCGCGCCATACGACGTCGGCCCATTGTCAAAATCCGAGACGCCCCAGGACCGAGCCGGATGGCTGGACCATGCATCTCTCGAAATTCAGCGTCCGCGCCTGCCCGCTGATGAGAACCGCCGCATCGGGTCACACAGCAAGACGGCAAAACAGATTGCACAGGCGTGCAGTCTTCTTGCCCGGACGCATCTTTTCTAAAGGGGTTAGACGACGTTTTAATGACATTGGTGGAGTGCACACGAGTGCACCATGTCTAGCCGGGATGGGGACGAACCGAGCGTCGCCAAACGGCTACCGGCTCAAAGACCGCTTCGTCGCGATCGGGTGTCTGAGCCGGAGCTTCAACATCCGTCAGGAGCGAAACGACATGATTGGCGATCTTTTCGAGTGGCTGCTCGAATGTCGTCAGCCGATACGCTTCCCAGGAAGCCTGTTCGATATTGTCGAAGCCGATGACACAGAGATCGTCCGGAACTCTCAGGCCGAACTCGGAGCGAGCGCCATCCATGAAGCCCAGGGCAAGCAGATCCGTGACGCAGAAGACGCCGTCAGGCGGCTCTGATCGGGCGAACACGCGCTTTGCGGCCCCCAAACCGGCACGATAGGTGGTCGTCTCCGCCTCAACCGAGATCACGGAAAGCCCCGCATTGGAAGCTGCTTCCAAGAACCGCTGTTCCCGCTCGACGAGGCTCGGTGTTCGCGCAGCAGAGACAAGGATCCCGACGCGCAGGCATCCGGCCCTGCGCAGCAGAAACAGCGCCTCCCTCGCCGCGGTCGCATTGTCGAGGCTGACATTCTCGCAGCCCTCGAGACCATCGTCCCGGTTGATCAGGACGACCTGCTGGCCATTTGCGAGCGCCGTTTTAACGAGCCCTGTCGAAGGCGTTCCCGACAGGACCACCGTTGCATCGGCGCGGTAATGAAGGGTCAGTTTCAGGGCATGATTGACGCTTGCCTCATCGCTTTCCGTGTTGAGGACCACCGTGATCTTGCCTGCGGCCTGTAGCTTGCGCGTCAACCGATCGACCATGGCTGCCCGGACGGGCGTGGTCAGATCTGACACGATCAGACAGACGATATTGCTGCGTTCGCGCAACTGCCGGGCCAGATGGTTGACATGGTAGCCGAGCGCTTCCGCCGCCTCGATCACCTTGCGCCGCGTTTCATGCGATACACTGGCTCCATCGGTGAAGGTGCGCGACACGGCGGAACGGGACACGCCCGCGCGCTCGGCCACCATCTTGGCGCTCACGAAGAGGGGGGAATTATTCCGGCGCATGAAAAGACGCCAGAAATGATGAACCTGGCCCCAAATAACTCAGCCCCGAAGAGCACAGCCCCCGAGAGCCCGGGCCCCGAGAGCCCGGGCCCTGAGAGGACAGTCCACAGGAACACAAAAGGCGGGCTCCATCATGGTTCATCGCTTGTGGCTGAATGGTCTTCATGTCCTTACATCACTCTTTTGATCGATCAGCATCGGGTTCAGCCGGGCGAGAAGGCGCCGTCGACGATGACCGTCGAAATCACGTCTCCTACCTGACAGGTGCCGTAGCCTTTGCAGATATTGTGCTGGGGCATTGGCCACGAAGCAAGCTCGTCCTACCTAACCGCCTGACATCGCATCGGTCCGTGACGTTTGAATGACCGTCGCTGTCGCATGCCCTGGCATGCCGTATCCGCGTTGCGGCACACACAAGGGGTCAGGGGTCGCGCCTGGCGTTCATATGCGCAAGGCCCGCGAAGTCGCCCAAGGGTGACGAGCAGCGGCCAGTCCTGGTTTTGCTTGCAGGGGCGGTTCTCCCTCTATCGGTGCCTTTCCCCGCCATCGCAGGGCCGCATCCTTCCATCAGCCATATTCGTGCCACCCGAGAACTCTCCTCGCCTTGTCACTGCAGAAAAATGACCGTCTGCCACTTCCATCCTGGCGCCATTCAACCATTGGATAGAAGCGTGCTGCGACTTCTGCCGTCGGTTCGTCGAGTGTCGTATCGGATGCGGCGATGTAGAAGACCTCGTGGCCGGCAAAATCTGCAGTAAGACTGAGCAGGCAGGCGCGAGCGGCATCCTCGGCCAGGACATAACCCCAGAGTTCCTTTCGGCCTTTATCGCTAAAGAGTGTCTGAACGGATGCTGCCTGCGCTCGGTCAGCAACCACCCAGTGAAAGCGCAGACTGGCGATAGAGAGGCCGTCATGGCGTCTTGCCAGGCCATCTGCCTGCTGCTCGCAGATCCACTTGGAGAGGCTGTAGCCCTCGTCCGCATAGGTCGGATGCGCCTCGTCGATGGGAAAATAGTCGAATTGCGGCTTTAGCGCATAGGCAAGCCCGATTGCGTTGACGCTTGAGCCTTGGCAGATCCGCCGGATACCAACATCGATTGCGGCCCTCATGGCGTTGTAACTGCCGACAACATTGTTGTTGTGCACCTCACGCTCATCGATAGATTTCGGGCTTGGAATAGCCGCCATGTGGATGAGGGCATCGCAGCCCGTGAAGGCGTTGCAAAGGCCATTGAAGTCGCTCATTTCGACCGTCGCGCCGATCACGCCGTCAGGCAAGTTCTCCGGCAGTTGTCGATCGATGGCGACCACGTCGTGGCCTGCCGCCAAGGCCTGGGGCAGGATCGCCTGTCCCAGTTTACCGCCTGCTCCAGTCAGTGCGATCTTCATGGCATTCCTCCTGTGACTTGTCCTTATTCGTACACTGCGAGCTTCTGCGGATGAACGAGATCGACCCGCGTACGGCGGCGGTAGCGCATGGGGCTGATCCCGTGGGCTTGTCGGAACAGCCGGTAGAAATGACTCAAATCCTCGATGCCGCAGTCGAGCGCGACTTCCATGATCGGCGTATCCGTGTCACTCAATTGCCGCGCCGCCTGGTTCATTCGTAACGCGTTGACATAGGCCGATGGCGTCTGCCCGAACAGTCGGCGAAATGTCCTCGAGACATGCTCGTGACTGCGGCCCGTCAAAGCGACAAGCGCCGAGACCCCTTCCCTCAACGCTGCCGGATCCGACATGGCGTCACAGGCACGATTGACCCAGTCCGGGGCTCCGGCGGTATCGCTTGCAATGCCGCCAAGCAGATCGGTCATGAGATTGAGGAGGAAGGCTTCGATCCGGGCAAGCGAGCGGGCTCCACGGTCGAGCCCCTGCTCAAGCAGGGAGAGATCGCGCATCTGAGCCGTATCGAGTTTAAAGGAGGCCGGCATCAGCTCGTCCGTCCAGAAAAAGCGTCCCTCCAGATCCGTGGTGTAACGGCGCCCCAGATGCCGCACGGTCTCGGCTGAAAAGGCCACATTGACCATCTGACATGGTGGTCCATCGATATTCTGGAATGCATGAACATCAGCTGGGCGAATGAAGACAAGGCTGCCTGCATCCACCCGTCCTATGGTTCGGTTGATGTAATGCGTGCAGCCACCCGTCAGGATCCAGAAACACTCGAAGAACTCGTGATCGTGAAAGGTCCGGGGCGGCGTCCGCTCTATGAATGGGCGGTTCACATGAAAGGAATCATCAGGCCCGATCTGGGCGCTGAGGCTGACCGTGAACGATCCCGTGATATCAAATATTCCCATAAAATTATCAAGCCGAACCAAGAATTCATGGAGATATGTGAATTACTCTGTCAACCGTTGTCAAGTCATGACGGGCCAACCCTTGGGAGAGAGGGGCTCAGCCACCACGTCGGACTTGGACAATCCATTGGGAGGAGAAATCAATGAGAAAGCATGGACTTTGGGCATGCTGCGTTCTCGCAGCGGGACTGTTCAGCCAGCACGCCATGGCCGAAACCGTCAGGATTGCCGAACACAGGGCAGCTCGGATCGAGGCCCTGAAGGCGGTCATTCCGAACATTAAGCAGGCGACCGGGATTGATGTCGAAATCGTCGAATATCCAGGCCCAGACCGCGAATATGTCTCAAAGCTTCTGACCGAGCTTGCAGCTGGAACGGGACCGGACATTTTCTCGTTGCCCGCAATCGACCAGGTCGTCGATTTCTCGACGGCCGGCTATCTTGCCGACGTCACCGCCGAGGTAACGGGTTCCGAGGCCTATCCCCAGTTTTACCAGGTTGCCAAGGATCTGGCTTCGTCGACCGGCGACAAGATCTACGTCATGCCGACCATGCTTTCGGTCCAGCAGCTCTATTTCCGGCGCGATATCCTGGAAAAAGCCGGCATCTCGACCGAACAGCCGAAGACATGGGCCGAACTGATGCAGCGCGCGGTCGATGCCAAGGCAAAGACCGGCAAGTTCGCACTCATGCTGCCCATGGGCGTCACCTGGGGTGGCGGGCCTTTCATCGAAGGCTTCCGTCATCTCCTCGTCGGCAGCTCCACGCCGCAGATCGCAACGGACGACGGCAAGCTCGATCTGACCAGCACCGGCATTCGCGAAGTCTTCGGCTTCTACGAAGAGATGGTGAAGAACGAACTCCTGCCCGTCGATCCGCTCTTGGGCCCCGAACCCTGGGTCATTCCGAAATACCAGATGTTTCCTGCCGGCGATCTCCTGATCACAAGCTGCGGCTCCTGGTGCTACATCTTCGACTGGGGCCCGAAGAGCAAGAATCCCATCCCCGATGTCGACAAGGTCGTTGGCACCTGGGCGGTTCCGGGCAAGGACGGTGGCGAGCATGTGATGGTCAGCCTCAGCCACCCGTGGGCCGTGGGAACCTCGGCCGCCAATCCTGAAGCCGCCAAGAAGGTCCTTCAGGCCATGGGATCCATCGACCTCATGGTTAGCTATGCCGTCAACGAGGGCAACCTGCCGGCACGCAAGGATGCACGTGACAATGCCGAGTTCCAGAAACTCGTGCCCCTGCCGACCCTGATGGACAGCCTCGACAAGGGTGCCTATCTCAAGACGGCCCCCGGCTTCTCGACCGTGATCGAGGGTGTGGGCCGGGCAACGGAAGCTCTGCTTCTCGGCCAGGCGGACGCCGAAGGCGCGCAGAAGATCCTGGTCGATTACGTCAAGAGCACACTCGGCGACGATCAGGTGAAATAAGAGCAAGGTGCAGCCGGCGTGAGGAGCTCACGCCGGCGGTCCTCAGGAGGTGTTACGCCTCTTTACACACCCGTCTCAAGCCGCGCATCGAATACGCCCGAATTTCAGAGGAATGCGAGCCAATGTCAGTCCGCTTCAAGCGCCAGGAAGCATGGCGCAACAGGTTTCTGATCCTGCCATCCGTGCTTCTCCTGACCGCATTCGTCGTTTATCCAGCCGGTTTTGCCGTCTATACCAGTCTGACAAACCTGTCCTTGAGTGGTCCGGCCGCCCTCAATCCCCGCTTCATCGGCTTTGACAACTATGCCAAGCTTCTGACAGACGGGAACTTCTGGCGCTCGCTGACCATCACCTTCTGGTTCGTCCTGTTTTCTGCCGTCATCGGCCAGCTCGTGCTTGGACTTCTTTCGGCGCTGCTGCTGCGCAAGCCTTTTGCACTGCGCCCGCTCGTCAATGCCATCATCCTGATGCCGAATGCGGTTCCAGAAGTGGTCGCAGCTCTCATGTGGGCCTCGATGCTGGCCGCCGGCGAATACGGGACCTTGAACAATATCGTCGCCTGGTTCGGCGTCGATCCGCAGCGCTGGCTCACCACCTTCCCATTGACCATGATCATCATCGTCAACATCTGGCGCGGCATCGGCTTTGCGATGATCCTGATGACATCGGGCCTCACCTCGATCTCCAATGAGCTCTATGAAGCAGCCCGCATGGATGGGGCAAACAGTCGGCAGATCTTCAGCCGCATCACCCTGCCGCTGCTGGTGCCGACCATCTTCCTCTATCTCCTGGTGTCGACCGTCTCCACGATCGCCATCTTCGGCCTGATCTTCGCCCTGACCAGAGGTGGCCCGGCCGGCTCAACCGAGTTGATCGGCATCTACATCTACAATCAGTCCTTCAATTCCTACCAGCTTGGCTATGGCTCGGCCGTCGCAGTTGTCGTCCTGGTTTTCTCGCTCATCGTCGGCATGATCTATGTCCGCGCTTTAAAGGTGGACGTATGATGAACTCCACGGCGAACAGTGCAAAGTCTGCGGCCTCCCGCTTCGGCTTGCTGCTTCTCATCAGTCTCTATTGCATCATGCCATTCATCTGGCTGTTGCTGGCAGCATTCGACCCGGATGCCGGGCTGTTCCTGGAAGTGCCTGAGGATTTCAGCCTTGCAAATTTCGTGCGCGTCTTTCGCGAGGAAGATGGCTTCCTGTGGCTGATGAATTCCCTGATCGTCTGCGGTGGGGCAACCCTGCTCGTCATGGTGCTGGCGGGATTTGGCGGCTACGCCCTGTCACGGACCAGAGCATGGTGGAAGCGCCCCTTTCTCTACGCGATCATCCTGATCCGCGTGATCCCACCGACGGCGCTGATCGTGCCACTCTACAAGGTCATGCTGACATGTAACCTTGCGATTTCGGGGATCCTTCGGCCGCTTCTGCCGCCGGAATATTTCCGCTCAACCATGCGCATTGTCGGCTTCATCGACGGCTATCTCGGTCTGATCCTATTGCTTGCGACCATGCATCTGCCGCTCGCACTCTGGATCATGAAGACCTTCTTCGACAGCGTCTCACCCGAATATGAAGAGGCGGCCATCATGGATGGAGCGACCTTCGGCCAGCGCCTGCGCCGGGTTCTCCTGCCCCTGGCGATGCCTGGGCTTGCCGCATCCGGTCTCTTTGCCTTCATCGCCGCCTGGGGAGACTTCCTGTTCCCGCTGACCTTCATTTCCTCCCCGGAGCTGAAGATGCTGCCGCTTGGAATCTACAGCGCCTTCCTGCGCGACAGCCAGATCGATTATGGCCTCCTGGCCGCCATCGCCGTTGTTTACACCGCCCCTGCCATCATCGCCTTTGCCTTCGCGCGGCGTTTCCTGGTGCAGACATTTGGCGGCGGATTGAAGGGATAAACCGACATGTCCTCCATAACACTCACCAATGTGCGCAAGCGCTTCGGGGCTCTCGAAGTCATCAAGGGCGTCGATATTTCCATCGCCGACGGGGAATTTGCGGTCTTCGTCGGCCCCTCGGGCTGCGGCAAGTCAACATTGCTGCGCATGATCGCCGGCCTGGAGACAATCAGTGATGGCGAATTCAGGCTGGATGGAGAGTTGATGAACGACGTCTCCCCGGACAAGCGGGGCCTCGCCATGGTCTTCCAGTCATACGCACTCTATCCACATATGACGGTGGCAGAAAATATTGGTTTTTCTCTCGATCTAAAGGGCATCGACAAGCCTGAAATCAAACGCCGTGTGGGAGAAGTGGCGGAAAAACTACAACTGTCTGCGCTGCTCGACCGGCGGCCCCAGGCGCTCTCCGGTGGGCAGCGCCAGCGTGTGGCCATCGGGCGCGCCATCATCAAGCAACCGAAAGTCATCCTGTTCGATGAACCGCTGTCCAATCTGGATGCAGCTCTTCGCGTCCAGATGCGCGCGGAACTGCAGCAGCTGCATAGAAACACCGGATCTACAATCATCTATGTGACGCATGATCAGGTGGAAGCCATGACGCTCGCCGATCGCATCGTGGTCTTGAAGGAGGGGGAGGTCCAGCAGGCCGATCACCCGATCGCCCTCTATCAGGAACCCGACAATCTTTTCGTCGCACAGTTCATCGGCTCGCCGAAGATGAACGTGTTCGAAGCAAGGGTTGAGAGCGTCGCAAGTGGCACCGCCCGCATTTCCACCACGGCCGGCTGGTCGACCGAACTCGACCGAATTCAGGACTTGCGCGCCGGAGACCTGATCCTGCTTGGCATCCGCCCCGAAGACCTTTCGCTGGCCGACACCTCCACTGGCGACATCATCACGACGGCGCACCTGTCTGAGCGTCTCGGCATGGAGACATACGTCACTTTCGACACCGGCCAGGAGCCGGCAATCGCAAGGATCGCCGGCGATCACCGGATCGGCTCAGGTGACGCGGTGGCATTCCGCATCAATCGGGCCGCCTGCCACATCTTCGACCGCGCGGGCAAGGCTATCCGCCGGGCCCGTCCATGACTGAGACTGGAGACACCATGAGTTTGAGAATAGGCGTCATCGGCTGCGGCCTGAAGGCGGCAAGTTATGCACGTGCCTGGGTCAACAGCCCGCTTCAGCCACGTTTCATCGCGCTCACCGACACCAATCCCGGCTCGATCGAGCGCTATGCCGACATCGTTCGCAAAGCTGGGAACAATCCCCGGATCTATGCAGATGCCGAGGCTTTGCTGGCGGCCGAAGCTGAAAACGTCGACGCGATCTATATTTCGACGCCGCATGCCTATCATGCGGGATATGCCAAGGCAGCGCTTGAGAAGGGCATCCACCTTCTCCTCGAAAAGCCGATGGCGCTCGACGCTTCCGAGGCGCGCGACATCCTCCTTGCTAGAAACAAGGCCGACAGACAGGTCGTCATTGCCTATCAGGCATCGCTTTCGCCGCTGCTCGAGCGGCTGCGGCAACGCGCTTTGGCCGGCGAGTTCGGAGCACTCCTAAACGTGCACGGCGAGGTCTGGGAAGACTGGCAGGACCGGTACGGTTCGAGCTGGAAACAAATCCCGGCCCTCTCTGGCGGCGGCTTCATATTCGACACGGGCTCGCATCTCTTCAATGCGGTGCTGCAGATGACGGGCCGACGCTTTCAAAAAGTCTGCGCAATGCTGGACAATCGCGGCCGGGCCTATGAGCTCGTCGGCGGTGTATTCGCCTCTCTTGACGGTGGCGTGCCAGTCAATCTGAGCTTTTGTGGCGACACGATCCCCGGCTGCGAGTCGAGCCTGACCCTGTTTTACGAAAATGCGATCCTGCGCGTCGACATCTGGGGCAAGTGGATCGAACTGCGCCAGGGGGCCGTGCTTACACGGGAAACGGCCGGGGAAGATCTGAACG
This sequence comes from Hyphomicrobiales bacterium, assembly GCA_900470155.1. Lineage (GTDB taxonomy): Bacteria > Pseudomonadota > Alphaproteobacteria > Rhizobiales > Rhizobiaceae > Allorhizobium. The sequence goes on along the minus strand of UBZT01000015.1, from coordinate 29,553 downwards.
CCGTGCTGAGCGTCTTTGCCGACACCTGCACCGGCCACATCGCCAATCCTTCAACAGCAGAGCGTAGCCTTCATCTGGCGGAGCTCTGGGACCTCATCAAGCAATCCTCCGAGGAGCAAGGAACAAACCTCCTTCTCCAGACCAATCCCTGGGAGCCCGCATGACCAAGCCTATCCGCATTACCATCTGGAACGAATTCTGGCATGAAACGAACGAGCCCCATATCCGTGCGGTCTACCCGGACGGCATTCATGGTGCGATCAGCCAAGGTATTGCCTGCGATGATTTCGAGATCCGCTGCGCGACATTCTTCGATCCGGAACATGGCCTGACCGACGAGGTGCTCGACAATACCGATGTCCTCTTCTGGTGGGGCCACGTCGTTCACAAGCAGATCCCGGACGAATTGGTGACCCGGATCCAAAAGAGGGTACTCGACGGCATGGGCCTGGTCGTCCTGCATTCCGGTCATCATTCGAAAATCTTCGGCCGCATGATGGGGACATCCTGCAATCTCAGCTGGCGCGAGCATGAAGGCGGCGAGCGCGAGCGCGTCTGGGTCATCGATCCGGCGCATCCGATCGCCAGGGGCCTGCCGGAATCGATCGTCGTGCCGCAATCGGAAATGTATGGAGAGCCCTTCGACATTCCCCAGCCGGATCATCTTGTCTTCGCCAGCTGGGTGGAAGGCGGAGAGGTCTTCCGGTCGGGCTGCTGCTATCATCGTGGCCGCGGTCGCATCTTCTATTTCAGCCCTGGCCACGAAAGCTTCCCGATCTACTATCAACCCGAAATTCGTCAGGTTCTGGCCAATGCCGCGCGCTGGTGCGCGACGCCGCATGAGGATGGTACACGCATGGTCAACAGGCATCGGCCACAGCCACTCGAGCCGATCCGCAGCATGGAGGAAGCCGAATGAGCATACGCCTGGCAATCGGCCAGTTCCGCGAGCTGACCGATGAAAAACTCCGGTTCGCCACCCAGTCCGGTGTCACCGGAATTCAGATGAACAATCCCATCCTTCCCGGCGAGACACGCTGGGAAGTCGAGGACATCCGCCCGCTGGTCGAAAAGGTCAAGGCGTTTGGGCTGGTCTTCGAGGCAATCGAAAACGTTCCCGTCCAGTTCTACAACAAGGCCATGCTCGGTGAGCCCGGACGCGACGAGCAGATCGAGAACTATTGCCATACCATCCGCTCCGTCGCGCGTGCCGGTATTCCGGTGCTTGGCTATCACTTCACACCCAACAGTGTCTGGACAACCGACAGAACGACCACGACACGCGGCGGCGCCAAGGCCCGCAGCTTCGACATGGGCATGGTCTCCGCGAATATTGACAATGCCGAGGTTCTAAAGAGTTTCCTGCCGGTCAACCTCGGCCTGGCGAACGCATTGCCGCTGCATACAGGCCCGGAGCTTGCCATTTCGGCTAAGCAGATGTGGGAGAACTACACGTATTTCATCAATGCGGTCCTGCCGGTTGCCGAAGAAGAGGGCATCCGTCTCGCACTCCATCCCGATGATCCACCGGTGGAAAGCCTCGGCGGTGTCGCGCGCATCTTCAATTCGCCGGCAAACTTCATGCGCGCCCACGAGATCGCTGGAGGCAGCCCTTCATGGGCGCTGGATCTGTGCCTTGGCTGTTGTTCAGAAATGCCGGGGGGACGCGACAATGTCGTGACCATGATCCAGCATTTCGCACCCTTGGGCGCGATCGCCTATGTGCATTTCCGCGATGTGCAGGGGACTGTCCCGCACTTCACCGAATGCTTCATCGGCGACGGCAATTTCGATCCCGCAGAAGCAATGGCACTGCTTGCGCGCAACGGTTTCGACGGCTTCATCATCGACGACCATGTGCCTGTCATGGACGACGACAGCCCCTGGAACCACCGCGGACGGGCCCATGCGATCGGCTACATGCAGGGGCTACTGCGCATGGGTGAGTATGCCAGAGCCTTCGCTTGAGATGGCAAGCCCGGCTCCGAACCTGGAATTCTATGTCGGATCCTACACCACGTGCTCCGGGGGCGGCATCCACCACGTCCGGCTTCCCGGCGCGGTGCCTGAGCGCGCCGAAAGCCGACTGGTCGCGGAAGCCCGGAGCCCGACCTGGATTAGCTTGCTGCCCCGGTCCCGGATGCTGCTGGCCATCGAGGAAGTCGGGACAGCCGACTGGCCTCGGCTGCTGACTTTCAGGATGGGCGAGAGCGAGGTCGTCCCGCTCAATGCGGCCGCGCTTGCCGGCGGCCATCCCTGCCATATCGGCGTTCACCCGACACAGCCGCTTGCGGCAACAGCGCATTACAGCGACGGATCGGCAGCGCTCTGGCAGATCGCAACCGACACCGGAACCGCATCGCTGCTCCAGCGTCTGCAACTGATGGGCTACGGACCAAACAGCGAGCGGCAGAGTGGCTCTCACGCGCATTTCGCCGCCTTCATCGAGGATGGCACCGCACTAGCCCTCACCGATCTCGGGGGCGACGCCATTCATTTTTTCGACCTGGATATGAACGCTAGCCCAAAGCTGGTCCCACGCCAGCGCCTGGCCCTGCCACCAGGTTGCGGCCCCCGTCATCTGGTTGAAGGTGACGGCATGCTATATCTCGTCTGCGAACTCGACGAGAACGTGTACACAATAGAACAGATAGACGGTCTCTACCACGTCCGAGCGCGGCTCGCGCCCTTCGGGGCGAGCGAGGTTTGTGATGGTGCGCTTTCCGCCGTCAAGCTCTCCTGGGATAAGCGGTTCCTCTACGTCGCCGGACGCAACCAATCTGCCATTGCCTGGATGGCTGTGGCGTCGGATGGCAGCCTCCGGCTTCAGGGCCAGATCGACTGCGGCGGCCGTCATCCACGCGACCTCGCAATTGATCCGAGCGGGCGATGGCTGATTGTAGCGAACCAGAAATCGGGCAGCCTCTGCCTGTTCCAACTGAACCCGGTCAGCGGCGCACCTGACCGCATCCCCGGCACCATTTCCATCGCAGCCCCTGCCTGCATACTGTTCCCGATGCAAGTGCATGTCAGCAGCCAAAGCACGGGATCATGAAGAGTTTCGTGCTGTCCGCGGAAGGTGTCGATGTGTCGCTGGATCTCGACGTCGGCATATCTCGTCCTTCGCCATCAAACCCAATGGACGGGGGTTTGCCACATTCGACAAGGCACCTTGGCAGCAACTACTGAATGCTTCGATCTCACCGTAGTTGAAAGCTTTTCCATCAAACTCTTCTGCGCTCCGCTTTGAGATGGCAAGCTTTTCTGCCGTCGACCAGCGACGGCGGCGCTCTGGGCCGGACAGGACTTCCATCGTCGGATTGTGACTGGTCATAATGGGAAGTTTACCTCGCACACTGGTTAAGTGGGAGATCGTGTCCGGATGTCTATGGGGCCATTACACATGGCTTGGGTCGCATCCCATAAAAGTCTTCAGCCGTATTATTGACAGACCGACCGCCAACTTTGCCGCTTGACCACAAGCCGTCAAAGCAGATCCTTTTTACGACACCGTTCCGGCTGATGGGCGCGCGTCAGCGGCGAACTCGTCGGCTGATGCCGACGCTTCACGCAAAGTCGACCCCGATTGCTTTTCCGCCAGTGTCGCGGTAGCCGGAAAGAAGGTCCAATTTGCGAGTGCTGTTCATGTCCAAGGTTGATTCCCAAAAGGCACTGGTCGAGCGCGTTCAGCGTGTGGCAGCCAGCCTGACATCGACCGAGCAGAAACTGATCTCGGAACTGATGCGGGCCCCACGCGAAGTGGCGATCGGCACGTCAAGTGAATTCGCCGCCCGTCTGGGCGTGCACGAGGCGACAACGTCCCGTCTGGCCCGAAAGCTTGGCTTTTCCTCATACGCCGAATTCCGTGACGCGTTGCGTCGCGAATTCCTCAAGGTGGCAGACCCGGCCGAGCGCATTTCCGCGACACTGAACGACGCCCGTTCCCAGGGGTTCCTGCCGTTGCTGATTGCCAACGAAACCGCAGCGCTTTCGGCAATGAGCCAACATGTGACCGATGAACGTATTCTCCAGGCTGCCGAAACGCTGGATCGTCGACGCGTGTTCATTCACGCACATGGAAACGCCGAGGTTTTGGCCGTATTGATGGAACGGCGGCTGAGGCGGCTCGGTATCGATTGCCACCCTTTGACTGGGAGTGCACGCGATTTGGCTGAACAGATGCTGACGCTATCGGCCGATGACGCGCTTCTCGTGTTCGCCTTCCGACGGAAACCGCCAGGTTATGATCACCTGATGCAGATCGCCGCAGACGTCAATTCGAAGACGGTGGTCATATCAGGCACGATCGGACCGTCGCTGACACCCGCACCGGACGTGCTGTTGTCGGCACCGCGCACCGGGATGCCCGACAGCTTCCAGACGCTCACCGTTCCCATGGCAATCTGCAATGCCATCATTCTGGCGCTGGCCGACCGCCGAGGCGATGAGGCCCTTGCGACGCTCGACCGCCTGCGGGACATGATTGCAAAATTCGAGGGCTGAAATGCAAGTTATCTTGCACGTCATAAAACTGTAGCAAGAAAACTCTACATGGGCTATAGTTCCATCCAAGAGGAGACGCCCATGTACAAAATTCTGACCCCGCTCTGCGCGCTGGCGCTAGCGACGACCGCCCATGCCCAAAACCTGGATACCAAATCAGCAGCAGACCTGGTCGCCCAGGCCAAGCAGGAGGCCAAGGTCACCGTCTACGCCTTTACCAGCCGTATCGGCCGCGTCGAGAAGGCCTTCGAGGCGGCCTATCCGGGTATCGACATGGTGACCTTTGACATGTCGTCCACCGAACAGATCGCCCGGATCAAAAGCGAAGCGCAGGCCGGTCTGCCGGGTGCCGACGTGATCTACATCTCCGATGCGCCTGTCGTGCTGACAGAGCTGCTCACCCAAAATCTCATCATACCTTATGTCCCGCCGCGCGTTGCTGGCGAATTGGCCGACCAGTACAAAGCCCCGCTTCTGGCCCAGCGCCTTTCGACGAAGGTGCTGATGTATAACGAGGAGGCCCATCCGAACGGTTCGCCAGTTACAAACCTCTGGGATCTCACCAAACCGGAATGGAAGGGTCGCGTCATCATGGTCGATCCGCTGCAGCGCGGTGACTATCTCGATCTGATGACAGAGATAGTCCTCAAATCGGACGAAATGGCAACCGCCTATGCAACCGCCTTTGGCAAGCCGATCGAACTCACCGAAGGCCACGAGAACGCCGGCCAACAGTTCATTTCCGATCTCTTTGCCAACGATCTCGTCCTGGTCGGTTCGACAGACGACGTCAACAAGGCGATTGGCGCCAAGGGCCAGCAGAACCCGCCGATCGGCTTCAGCAGCTATTCGGACCGTCGCGACAATGAGGACGAAGGCTGGGCGCTGCAGGTTGCAAACGATGTCCAGCCCTCCAACGGGATCGTCTTCCCGGCCTTTATCGCGCTTAATGCCAAACAACCCAACCCAGCTGCTGCCCGCCTTGCCGTCGATTTCCTGATGGGCGACGACAGCGAAACCGGCGGCGAAGGCTTCAAGCCGTTCTATGTGGCCGGCGACTGGGCCACACGCTCGGATATCAAGCCGCATCCCGACGCAATTCAGCTTGCCGATTTCAAGGGCTGGCAGATGGCACCGGCCGAAACCGCGAAGATCCGCGCCGATGTGGCAGATTTCATTCTCACCCTGCAGTGAGCTTTAAGCGGGCTGCATATGCTTGAAGGCAGGCCCGCTATGGCGCCCACCGTGTTCGGCACCTTCTCCTGGCGATCGGAAAGAAGGTGCCGGCATGCGATAGATGGGCAGCCGCAGACGCCAGTCGGACAATCCCGGAGTTCCCTATGACACTCTCGCTCGGCCGCATCGGCTCAGCAATTCGCAGACAGGGCCTGACGTTCGCGATGGCGCTGGCACTGGTCGTCCTGGTGGCCGCGCCGCTTGCCACCATCCTCATCCAGACGTTATTCCCTTCGGCGCAAGCCTGGTTCGACGTGCTGGCAAGCCGATTGTCGCAAAACCTGTTCTGGCGCCCAACCATCAACTCGATGATTATCGGCATCGGCGTCGCCGCCGGCTGTGTCCTGCTCGGCGGCTTTCTTGCCTGGCTTGTCGTGATGACCGACATTCCGGGACGCCCGGTAATCGCCTTCATGGCAACATTGCCTTTCATGATTCCAAGTTTTGCAACAGCACTTGCCTGGGGCACCGTTTTTCGCAACGGCCGCGTCGGCGGCGGTGGCGGCCTGCTGGAAGGTCTCGGTGTCTCCGTGCCCGATTGGCTGTCCTGGGGCATGACGCCGACGATCATCGTGCTGATCGCACACTATTACGCGCTGGCATTCACTGTCATTGCGGCATCACTTGCAACGGTGAATGCAGATCTCGTCGAAGCCGCGCAGATGACCGGCGCCTCGCGTAAGCGTATCCTGTTCGGCATTGTCCTGCCTATCGTCACGCCCGCCATCATCGCTGGCGGCTCGCTGGCTTTTGCGGGAGCTGTCTCCAACTTCGCCGCCCCTGCCCTGCTCGGCCTGCCGGTGAGGATGCAGACGTTGTCGACCCGCTTGTTCGGCATGATCGAGATCGGCCAGACGGAACGCGGCTACGTGCTCGCCATCCTGCTGATTGGCATATCGGCCGTCATTCTCGGGCTCAGCAACCGCTTGCTTTCCGGACGCCGCAGCTTTGCAACAATCAGCGGCAAAGGCGCACGTCCGCGTCGCTTTTCTCTCGGAGGCGCACGCCTGCCACTGGCAGCAGCGGCGTGGATCATCTGCTTCCTGACGACGATCCTGCCGCTTGTTTTGATGCTCGCGGCAAGTCTTGCACCCTCGTCGCTTTCGCCTTTCTCCGACTGGACCCTGCATTACTGGATCGGAAACTCCGATCCGGCCTTCGCTCGCGGCCAACCCGGTATAGTCCACAACCCACAGCTCCTGTCCGCTTTGACAACCACGCTGATACTGGGTGTGTCGGTGGCGCTTGCCGCCAATATCATCGGCATCCTCATTGCCGTGGCGTTGACCCGACAGAAGGTTCCTTTCGTCAGCAGTATCGTCTCACAACTCGCCTTCCTTCCGATGCTGTTACCGGGCATCGCCTTTGCCGCGGCCTATATTGCCCTGTACGGCGCGCCAATCGGGCCTTTTCCCGCCCTGTACGGCACCAAGCTGTTGCTTGGTTTGGCGCTGACTGCGGCGATGCTGCCCTTTGCCGTGCAGACGGGCCGAGCGACCGTGGCGCAAATCTCCGGCGATATCGATGAAGCGGCTTTGATGACGGGTGCCGGCTTCTTCCAAAGGCTATACGCCATCACGCTGCCGTTGGCCGCACGCGGGCTTGTGGCCGGCCTGTTGATTTCCTTCGTGAATGTCATCGGAGATCTGGCGATCACAATCCTGCTCTACACACCGACCTCGCCGCTGCTCGCCGTCTTGTCCTACAGCTATGCGTCCGACGGTTTCTACCAATTTGCCAACGCAGTGACGCTCATCATCCTGATTATCTCCATGCTGGCCACCGGCGCCGCCACGCTTCTGCGCGGCACCCGTCGCCCATCCTTTGTGTGAGGCCAAACCGTGATTTCCCTCGACAAGATCACCAAAACCTTCGGGGCAGCCCATGCCGTCTCCGAAGTCAGCTTTTCTGTTCCTGAGGGTGCGTTCCTCGTGCTGCTCGGCCCGTCCGGCTGCGGCAAGAGCACAATGTTGCGCATGCTGGCCGGTCTTGATCAGCCGACATCAGGGACGATGCACTTTGGAGACACTCTTGTGGCCGATGGCGCTGCAGGGCTTGCGCTACCGCCGGCCAATCGAGGCACCGGCCTCGTTTTTCAATCGTATGCGCTCTGGCCCCACATGACGGTCGCCGGCAATATCGAATGGCCGCTGAAAGTTGCAAAACTCAGCGCTGCCGAAAGGAAAAATCGCGTCCTGGATGCCATGCGGATGCTGGGCATCGAGATGCTGGCAAATCGTTATCCAGGAGAAATTTCCGGTGGCCAACAGCAGCGCGTGGCGCTTGCCCGGATGATCGCACCCCGTCCGAAAGTGATGCTGTTCGACGAACCCCTTTCCAACCTGGATGCGACGCTACGCGTCGAAATGCGGTTCGAATTGCTCAAGGTGCACGCCGCAACCGGCGCCACGGCCGTCTACGTTACGCATGACCAGGTAGAAGCCATGACGATGGCCACGCATGTGGCAGTGATGAACAAAGGGCGTATTGAACAATTCGACGCGCCGGACAGACTGCTTAGCGAACCGTCTTCTGCTTTCGTCGCCGGTTTCGTCGGCACGCCCCCCGCCAATCTCATTCCGATAGAAGAGGGCAAATGGTTCGGCACCATGGCCGACCCGCTTCTACGTGGCCACAGCGGCCATGCCATGGTCCGGGCCGAACAGATCGAAATCACATCCAACGATGATGTCCGCGCATTTGATGCCGTCCTGGCCGAGGTTGCGCCCATGGCCGGCCGTTACCTGGTGACGGGCCTGGTTCACGGCCACCGGATCACCGCGGTTTCAAACCATGCTGTAAACCGGTCCGCCAAGCTGTGTTTCCGCCTCCCCGGCGCCCCATCCGCCATTTTCGACAACGAAGGAAAGCGCATTCTATGAAACGCATACTTTTGGTGCGCCACGGCGAGAGCGAGTGGAACGCGATCCGCCGTCTTCAAGGGCAGGCAGATATCGGACTGTCCGAGCGCGGCGAGCAACAGGCTCTTGCCCTCGCGCCCATGGTGGCGAGATTCAACCCGGCTCTGGTGCTCACATCGGACTTGAAGCGGGCGGCAAACACGGCCCATCTTCTCGGTTATCCGGAGGCCGTGCGCGAGCCCCTTTTGCGGGAGCAGAATGTCGGCACATGGACAGGTGTAGAGATCGAACAACTGATCAGGGATGCTCCGGCAGCCTATTCGGGCTGGAGGGCCGGCACGTTTGCCCCGGAAAACGGCGAAATCTGGGCCGATTTCCGCGAGCGTGTCGGACTGGCGATTGCCAAAGCGAGAGCAGCTCCAGCAGATACCGTGCTGATGGTATGCCATGGCGGGGTCATTCGCGCAGCACTTGATGGCGCACTCGGCCTGGCACCGGCCCGCATCATTCCCGTCGGGCCAGCGAGCCTAACGATCCTGGCTTTTCCAAAGGACGAGGCAAGATTGGAGGTTTTCAATGCCACAACCTTTGCCCCAATTCTTGATGCTCCGGATTGATGCTCCGGATTGATGCGCCGGATTGATGCTGGATCTGCAAAAACCTCGAAGAGATTTTGCGAGTAGCTGCGCTTTCCTTTGACACGGGCAGGACAATGCACCGACCGGCTGAGGCCATCTGCAATGGCAAGCCCTGCCGCATACTGCAGAGTATGGTCACAAGACCCGGACAGATGCGGAGCCACGCGGAAATTTCCAGGCGCACGGCCTGAGCTGCTGATGGCACAGTAGCGACCTTCAGGCAGTTCACACGACGTCTCAGGTCGAACTGGTCTTCGTATCCAGGCGAAACACGGCGTTGGCGACACCACGGCGATGGCCGAGGTCGAATGAAGGCTCATCTTCCGGCAATAGAACGGCGACATCCTCAACGTAGAGATCGCCAAGCTGCCATGGCGTGCCGTGACCGTATTCGAGATGCCCCCTGCCGATCACGCCGACGACAAGGGCGTCGGGCGTCTCGTCCAGGGCATGCGCGATGTTGCAGGCAAACGCCCGGTCCCACGTTTGCTGGGCACGCACGAAACGATCGAATTCCGGATCCTGCGCTTCCTTTGCAGTTCGATCAGACCTGACGCCGCCGGTGATGTCGAACAGATACTGCCGGTAGGCCGCGGATGCCGTCAGAGCTGGGGTCAATCCGTCCCGATCGCTGACCGGAACGGCGTCCCATCCCAATTTTCCAACCTCCGTTACCAGGGCTCGGCGGCAATTGAGCGCCTTCATCGGCGCTCTGAATTGCCTGCAATAGTGGAAGATGGGCAGGTAAAGTTCGGCTGGAAAGCCCCAGACTGTTTTCCACTCGGACTGAGAGAGAAAGTCCTCTGTGTCCAAACTCCCCTCTGCCCATCGATCCAGGGCGGATTGGACACGTCTTGGGAACATTTCAAAGCCCACAACGACCTTTTCACGCAGCGCATGCAGAGCCGCAATCACATGCAGTTGCCAGCGGTGAATATCATACCTGTCATGTGTCTCGCCGAGCAGCACGACGCGTTTGCGAGCCATCTGCGCCATCAGAGCCTGATGGCTGACGGTTGATCCGGTGACGCCGTCGAGCCAAGTGCCGGGTCGGTGCTCAATCTTCATGCTTTCCGTTTCCCTGGGCGTTTGATGGTGCGTCGGACAGGATGAGGGTCAACCCGATCGGTTCACCTTCTGAATTGACGGCGGAGAGACGTTGCCCGGAATCCGGCGTCTCCTCCTTTGTCCACTGCGCCACCGTGCCGCCGAGAAGATGCAGGTGGAAGTCTTCGGTCATCACATTGATGAAGCCCATGCCCGGGCTCACTTTCGAGACGATCCCGGTCCAGCTCTGGCTGAAGCCCGGTTCGTCGTAACGCAACGTGACCGGATTGGCGGCCTCCAGAGCCTGATTAAGGGGAGCGACGCCTGGATCGGCAGGGTCGAGTTCCGGGCGCTGCGGCCTGCTCATATCGCGGGTCGAAGGATCTGTGCTGCGGCCGATATCCGCCAGGGCCGTCTCAAACTTTTCCAGCCCCTCGAAGCCGACCGCTGCAAACAGGGTCGCGCCATCGGCCTTGCGGAAATCGAGCCGCGGATAAACTTGGTTTTGCATGATGCTGGACGTGTCGAAAATGACGTCGGCGATGAGGTTCGGATCTATGCTGGACTTGTGATGTATTCCACCACAGACGAGCCTGCCGCTGATCTCCGTCACGGTTTCGACCTTGCCGATCCGTTCATGGGTCGCGCCTTTGCCTTTGCCGATGATCATCAGCTTGCCCATGGCTGGCAGTCGCTGGATGATATCGGAAGCGCGTGCTTCGAGGCGGTGACGGGTTTGTGGTTCGATGTCAGTCATTGGTTTTCCATTTGTCGAAACATGATTGAAATTGGCCTCTCTCAGCGGGAGGCGGAAAGAAGAGATGGCTGCAGGTCGAGATCGTGGATCTTCAAGTTCTGCAGCGACTGCGGCAGTCGGTGCGCGATCAGTATGAGGATGGTGTCGGGCAGCCGGCTGCGGATCGTCTGCAGCAGCAATGTCTCGGCCGCATGGTCGAGCGAACTTGTTGCTTCATCGAGAACCGCAAACCGGGGACGGTGCAGCAGAAGCCTCGCAAGAGCCAGTCTTTGCAGTTCACCACCGGAAAGCCTTGCCAGGTCGCCATCTGATGCGGCTTGGCGCTTGTGCATCAGGTGGGCGAGCCCGACATCTGTCAAAGCATTCTGGACTGCATGCGTGTCGAAATCTTCGATCCGTGCAGGATAGGCCGCAGCTGCAGCAAGCGATCCCATTGGAAAATAGGCTTTTTGCGGCAGGAAGAATGGCTCGCTGTCTGGAATAGCCAGCTTACCACCACCATGCGGCCAGAAACCAGCCAGTGCCTTGACCAGCGTCGTCTTGCCGATCCCGGACCGACCTCTAAGCAACAGGGTGTCGCCTGGCGCAAGCGTGATGTCCGGCAACCGGAGCAGCGTCCGGCCGTCCGACGCCATGACTTCGACGTGGCGAAGGCACACACCGGTCTCCTGCAGTGAGCGCGCAACGACGGGTCTGTGGCTACCATGTCGCTTTGCCGCCTGCAGGAACCCATCTAGGCGCGATGCCGTGGCAACCAGTTCCGCAAGATCTCGATAGGAAAAGATGAACCACGACAGCGTCGTCACGACCTGCGAAAATGCCATGCTCAACTGCATCAGGCCGCCGAAGGCGACGTGACCGGCCAGATAGCCTGGCAGCGCGACGAACAGCGGTATACGCAACACGGAGTGCCGGAACGGGAACGTGAAGCTTCCGAGCACGAGTTCGGCACGGATCAGCCTCTTCCAGTTTTCTGCGAGATCATCGAAGCGTTGGCGGAACTGCCGCTTTTCCGCCTCTTCCCCGTTGGACAAGGCGACCTCATCAAACGCGGTACGCCACCGAGCCATGCTGAAGCGGAAGCTGGCTTCCCGATGCTGCTGCTCTGCCAGAACGCCCTTCAGGGGCCTGCCAAGCAGATGGGTGACGAGACTGCTGATTGCGACATAGAGGAAAGCGGCCCAGACCATGTAGCGCGGCAGTTCCAGATCGATGCCGATCGGTGCCAGCGACAGGGCGAAGTTCGACAGACCCCAGAGTACGGTGAGATAGGAAAACAGCCCAACGATCTCGCCAATCAGGTCGAGCGTCTCTCCAAGCAGGCCGCGCGCGAAGAGGCGACAATCCTCGGCGATGCGCTGATCGGGATTGTCGATCCGGTCGACCGGATCGGCTGCCATGTGCCAGAAGGCCTTGTTGCGGGTCCAGAGGAGCAGTGCATGGTCGGTCAGCGCCCGGCGCAAACGGATTTCCAGCACCTTGCGCAGATATTCATAGGAGAGGCCGCGGGCCGAATTGGCGGCGATAATGACTGCGAAGATGCCGATCTGCCGCAGGACTTCCGGACCGTTGACCTTCTCGATCGCGGAATAGAATTCGCCGGTCCATTGGACCAGACGAACAGCGGCATAAACGCTGCCGAGATTGAGCGCGACGGCAAGCCCATAGAGGACGAGATTAAACCGTCCTCCGGGTGCCGAAACGCAGATGGCGATAAGCCGCTTGAATTGTCGAAAAAGGATCAACATGATGTTCCCGCTGAGAAAGGTGCCGGCCGAGCCGGCACCTGTTGGCTCAGAATTTTACCGTGGCACCGATCTTGAAGGTCCGTCCCGCACCGGTTTGCAGTTCCAGCGGATTGACGTTGGCGACCGCGGTGGACGCCGGAACAGTGTTGAAGCCCGTCAGGGTGTTGGGGAAATATCGACGATCGAAGATGTTCTCGATGCCGAACGTCACCTCGACGTTTTTCTTCGGTTCCCACTTTGCGTATGCGTCGAAGACGGCATAGCCGGACGGCAGGTAGTAGGCCGCACTGCTGGCCTCCGTGCGACCGGCAGCAAAGGTGCCGAAGAGTTCAAACTGCAGATTGTAGTCCGGCAGCTCGTGTTTGACGCCCAGCACCGCCGTAAACGGTGCTGCCCCGTCGAACGCGGTTGTCGCAGAAGCGGCATTTACTTTCTGGCGTCCCTTGCTCCAGCTCAGGTTGGCCGAGAGCGTGGTGAAGTCGAGCACTTCATATTCGCCACTGAATTCGACGCCCCAGAGTTGCGCATCCTCGACATTGTTGGACGTATAGGCCGTGACCGGCGTCCCGGATCCGTTAAGAACGGTGGTTTCCTGCAGGCTACGGATGAAGTCGTGGTAGTCGGCATAGAAGGTGTTGACACTGAAGAAGCCTTGCTCGTATTCGCCGCGCAGGCCGATTTCATAGCTCTGAACGGATTCCGGCCGAAGCTCCGGGTTCGGGATGATCGAAGATCCGGTGAACAGATCAGTGCTCGACTGGAAGAGCTGTGCTGAGGTCGGCATCTTGAAGCCTTCGCCGTAGGAGGCATAGACCGAATAGACCTCGTCGAGCTTGTAGACTGCACTGAACGCCTTGAGCAGTTCGGTGCTTTCCTGCTTGGCCGGAGCATAGCCTGGCAGGCCGGGATAGCTGGTGTCACCTGTCGGATCGATGGAGTAGGTCGCAAGGCGCACGCCGGGCGTCAGCGTAAGGCGATCATCGAGCAGCGCAATCTCATCCTGCAGGTAGATATCTGCGCGCTGAGTCTCGACCCTGGGGAAGCTGAACCCCTGGTTTGTGGCGATCGTGGTTAGCCCGGTCAGGGCATTGTAGGTGGTGTTGGTTCCCTCGTAGTCACCCTGGGTCCGGTCGCCGTCGAAGCCATAGGTCAGCGTGTGATGAGTTGGGCCGAGGTCAAAGCTCGACTTCATCTGGATGTCGCCTTCGAAGAAGGTTTCGCTGTAGTCGCGGTATTGATTGTGCAACTGGATCCGGTTCGAATAGACACGCCGCTGGTTGCTGTCTGTGGTGCGTTCCTGGGGCGAATAGGACAGGCGCCAGTTCAGGCTGTCGAGCCACGGCAGATCGGCCAACCACTCATGCTCGAGAGCGATGCGCTTGCGGCTCATGTCGAGGTCGCGGACATAGGGGTCGTTGACATAAGACGTCGTTGTGGGAATGCCGGTGGTCGAGGCGCTCATGTCGTAGAGCTGCAGAACCTCGGTCGCGCGGCCGAACAGTTCGCCGGTCAGCTTGACGGTGTTTTGCGCGTCCGGCGTCCAGACCATTTTCAGCAGGGCATTGTCGACATCGGTGTCGGCGGGAAAGAGCTGATCGCAACCGAAATTCAGGCGTGTGCATCCCCAGATGCCGCCGTCGGCTCTGGCATTGCTCAGTTCTGCCTCGCTTGCAGATGTATGCCCATAGCTGCCCAGAACCTGGATATCGCCGAAGTCATAGGCCCCTGTGATCTGCTTCTTCCAGCTATCGTCGAAGCTGTCATAGCTGCTCTTCAGCTCAAGCGCCCAGGGCTTGTCGCTCTCTGCGAGCAGGTCGGATGGATCGAGCGTTCGGAACATCACCGAACCGCCGAGTGCATCGGCACCCCAGAGCACTGAGTTCGGCCCACGCACGATTTCGACCGACTTGAAGTTGCCCATGTCGAAGAAATCGCGGCTACCATCGGTGATCAGTTCCTGGACACGGGAGCCATCGACCATCGTCAGCACACGGTTGCCGCCCATGCCACGGATGGTAAAGCTGCTGAGCTGTCCCCAGGGGTTGGTAATGGAGGTTGGACGGGCGACGGAAACGCCGGGTTCGCGGCGCACGAGGTCCTGGATGTCGCGGACATTGTAGTCCTGCAATTCTTCTCGGGTCACGACGGTGATGTTCTGCGGCACGTCCAGAAGCTTCTTGTCCGAGCGCGTCGAGACGACAATCTGGTCAAGGACCGTGTCCTCGGCTAGAACCGATATTGGTAAGCACACAGCAACAAAGGCAGCGCTCGCTGCCAGCATTTGGACACGGTGCTGCAATGACGCGCAAGACGTCGCTCGACCCCGGAATTTCATGATTTGACCCCTCAAGATTAGTAGCAAGGCGGTCGTATTTAACATGATCGTTAGAGTCAAGTTTAAACATGATTCTTTTCATCATGTTTATAGTTTGACGAAATTCCGTTGCTGCCGTGGCATTTTGAGATCGCGGTGAGAGTTGCTCAGTGCTTTCACGTGATTGAAGCATTTTCGACCATCGGCAGCTTCGCCTCTATTGGTCGGCACAATCCGAGGGTGATGTGACGTTTCTCGGCACGAACATTCTTCCGGTGCTCCTTTCTCTTGACCATCAGCAACGGCGCGGACGCTGTTTGTCGCAATATTGGGAACAGGTCGATGTGGTTCACTTTGTTTATCTGGATTTGCATGGTCGTGCCGGCTATTGCCGCTCTCAACCCCGGTCTCGCGCCGCGTGTGGATACCGAAACGCCGGCGGATGGCGTCGATCGCGTGACGCTCCCGTGTGTCCTCAAATATGCCGATCAGCCGCGAGTGACCTGGTTTGTTGAGAACCGCTACGGCCAGCGGCGCTTGGTCGGTCAGCAAGTAGTCAACAGTCATTGCTGACTACATCGGCGTGGATGTCGCCGAGGAATGAGTGGCGCGCCCATGTGCTGGTGATGGTCTGACTGGGTCTGCCACTGACTGGACTTTTCCACTCATCTGAAGGCGGCCCAATGATGACCACTCCATCTATTCAATATGACGTGTGCGCCCTTTGATTTTCTTGCCCGCATCAAGCTTGTATGCCGCCGCTTTCCGTACACTCCAGCTCACGGGTCTCCATCACCAGATGAGGGTTGACGCGTGCCCAAAGTCCCAGCGTGGTGCGCGGACGGGCCAAGCGGCGGGGCATCGGCAGAAAAGGCTCAAGCCGTTCCCGATCCGTAAAGTCGCGTAGCGGGCCGTTCGCCGCGCATATTGCCGGCCGTTGATTTCAATTTAGGCCATCGTGAACTTCATCGAATCTTTGCAAATCCGAAGGAATCATAAACTGTTTAATCACCCACTTCTTTTTGAGGCAGCCTCTTACGCGGGGATAAAATAAACCGGACAAGCGCATGGCAAAAACGCCGGGCGACGCAACGGTTCCAATCCCCTTCAAGGGTGGATTTCCTTCATCCCGGTGATGAGAAATTGGAACGATAGATTGTGGCCTCGGTGCCAACTGCCGTCAGACCTGGCCCACGTGCGCGACAGCCCGATAGGTCGGCTGATCTCGCGATCGACTGCTTTCCGCGCAGCGTCATTCGACGGATGATGTTAAAAAGTCCCATGTGGATCACTCCTCTCGCGAAGACAGTCGGGCTTCCCAGTGAGGCAGACAGATATTTCGGACCCATAACGGCATCCACATTTTCACGCATCGACGTTAACATTCCTCGAAGATTTCCAGTAGGTCGATGCGCACAACGCGCGTCATATTCCCGACTTGTGGCGGGGTGGCGAAATGTCAGATGCTCGTTCCCCACAATCGAGGTTTATGATAATGAAGCGTAAAACGTATTCCGTGATACATTTCGACGCTCTAGGGGAGAATAGACTTGATAGGTCAGCTGACGTCAGGGGAACGGGACCTCGCCGGTGCGGTTCTCGTATTCATGGCCATCATTGGCATAACCATGGCGGCAGTAGGAGGCAACGAACCCCTCGGCATTCACGGCGTCATGGTTTTACTCTGCAGCATCGGCCTGCTGTTCGTGCTTATGTCCAGCGCTTTCGGCCCGGCTCCCGATTCGGCACGCCTCGGCAAATATTATGACGACCCGATCAAGGTCGGCGTGGGCTTCACCCTAGCATGGGCGGTTTTCGGCATGTTCATTGGTGTGTGGGCCGCCGCCCAGCTTGCATGGCCGAGCCTAAACTTCGATACATCTTGGGCCAGTTTCGGCCGCATCCGCCCTGCTCATACATCCGGCGTGATCTTTGGGTTTGGCGGAAATGCCCTGATCACGACATCCTACCACGTCGTCCAGCGGACGTCTCGAGCACGTCTTGCCGACCAATTCTCTCCCTGGTTTGTTCTTCTCGGCTTTAACCTCTTCTGTCTGATCGCAGTTTCTGGCTATTTCCTCGGCGTTACCCAGTCCAAGGAATACGCGGAGGCGGAATGGTATGCCGACATCTGGCTGGTTGTCGTCTGGGTGGCTTACTTCGTCCTCTATGTGAGAACGCTGGCGCGGCGCAAGGAGCCGCATATCTACGTCGCCAACTGGTACTATTTGGCCTTCATCATCGTTGTCGCCATCCTGCATATCGTCAACAATCTCGCGGTACCGATTTCGTTCGCCCAGGCGAAGAGCTATACGATCTGGGCTGGGGTGCAGGACTCGATGGTGCAGTGGTGGTACGGACACAACGCAGTCGCCTTCTTCCTGACGGCGGGCTTCCTGGCGATGCTCTACTACTATCTTCCCAAACGGGCGGAGCGCCCGATCTTTTCCTACCGTCTTTCGATCCTGAGTTTTTGGGGCATCACCTTCTTCTATATGTGGGCAGGTTCTCACCATCTGCACTACACCGCCCTGCCGCATTGGGTTCAAAACCTCGGAATGACCTTTTCGGTGATGCTGCTTGTTCCGTCCTGGGCTTCGGCCGGGAATGCCCTGTTGACGCTCAATGGCGCGTGGCACAAAGTGCGCGACGACGCGACCCTGCGCTTCATGATGATGGCGGCATTTTTCTACGGTCTCTCGACGTTCGAGGGATCCTTCCTCGCGATACGTCCCGTGAATTCCCTGTCACATTACACGGATTGGACCGTGGGCCATGTTCATGCGGGCGCACTGGGATGGGTCGCAATGATCACGTTTGGGTCGTTGTACACGCTCGTGCCGTCGATCTGGAAGCGCGAGCGAATGTACTCCGCAGTCCTCGTGGAAATCCATTTCTGGCTGGCTCTCGTTGGGACGCTCATTTACGTGTTTGCGATGTGGAATTCCGGGATTATCCAGGGACTGATGTGGCGGACCTATTCCGAGGACAATGCCCTGGTCTATTCGTTCGTCGATAGTCTGGTTGCGATGTATCCCTATTACATCGCCCGTGCGTTCGGAGGGTTGCTGTTCCTCATCGGCGCGATTGTCGCATCCTACAATGTCTGGATGACCGTCCGCACCCGGAATCCTGCGCCGTCCC
Source organism: Hyphomicrobiales bacterium (assembly GCA_900470155.1). Taxonomy (GTDB): domain Bacteria; phylum Pseudomonadota; class Alphaproteobacteria; order Rhizobiales; family Rhizobiaceae; genus Allorhizobium. The sequence continues at coordinate 11,305 of UBZT01000015.1, read as the reverse complement.
CGGCAGACGATGATTTGCCCGTCGCCGACCACACAGGCGCAATTCCATTGGCCGCGGAGTAGACACATGACCGATACGCCCCACAGAAAACTGGAACGATCGGCAACGGGCTTCATGCTGGCGATTGTCGCAGCAGCCAGCGTCGGCGGGCTTGTCGAGATCGCGCCGCTTTTCACGATCGACGACACCGTCGAAGACGTGAAGGACATGCGGCTCTATACGCCGCTGGAGCTCGCCGGACGCGACATCTATGTCCGCGAAGGATGCTACGCATGTCACAGTCAGATGATCCGGACGCTGCGTGACGATGTGGAGCGCTATGGACCTTATTCGCTCGCGGTCGAATCGAAGTATGACCACCCTATGCTTTGGGGTTCGAAACGAACCGGGCCTGATCTTGCCCGCGTCGGTGGCAAGTATTCCGACTTCTGGCATGTCGCCCACCTGAGCAACCCACGCGACGTCGTTCCAGAATCAAACATGCCATCTTACAAATGGCTGGCCACAACGCCATTGGAGGTCGATAACCTGCCCCTGATGCTGAAGGCGCAGAGATCCGTCGGGGTTCCTTATACCGATGATATGATAGCCAACGCATCTGCCGATGCCCGTGGCCAAGCCGTTCCGGATAGCGACCAGTCGACGGGTGTATCGGAACGCTATGGTGAGGCGACGCAGGTTTCCGCTTTCGATGGCGTGACGACGAACGTTAGTGAAATGGACGCGCTGGTCGCCTATCTCCAGGTGCTTGGGCAACTGACGAAGGCCGCCTACGAGAACACCTCCGCCCCTGAAAAGATGCCCGACCCCAGCAACTAGGAGGACGCGATGGAGTTCACCCACGATACGCTTGTCGAAGCCTCCAAAACCTGGGGACTGTTCTATCTGATCGGTTTTTCGATCTGCGTGGTCATCTACACCTTCCTGCCTTCGAACAAGAAAAGATTCGAAGGCGCGGAAAGGGAAATTTTCGACAAGGAAGATGCCCCATGGCAGTAGAAGAAGTCGATCCCGTCACCGGCCGGAAAACGACGGGCCACATCTGGAACGGTATCAAGGAACTCGACACGCCAATACCGCGGGGCGTGTTGCTGTTTCTAATCGTGACGCATATCTTCGCAGTGCTCTGGTGGTTCCTGCTCCCGACGTGGCCGCTCGGCACAACCTACACCAAGGGGCTGCTGGGCATTGACCAGAAGACAACTGTGGAAGAGACGTTGCGCGAAGGGGTGGACGCCAGGGCTTCGTGGGTCAGCAAGATCGATAGCATGTCGTACGACCAGATCCGCGCGGACGAGCAGCTCATGGCCACGGTGCGCACCACGGGCAACCAGCTCTTCGGGGACAATTGCGCGGCCTGTCATGGACGCGACGGAAAGGGCGGCAATAACTACCCCAACCTTGCGGACGATGATTGGATCTGGGGAGGCGGACCTGAGAAAATCCAGCAGACCTTGACGGTCGGCATCAATTCGAGGCATGCGGATACCCGTGTCGCTCAGATGCCCGCCTTCGGCAAGGACGAGATGCTCGACCGTCAGCAGGTTCGCGACGTCGCCGCCTTTGTGATATCGCTGAGTGATCCCACCACTTCGACCGCCGAAAACATCAACCAAGTCGATGAGGGACGCGAGGTCTTTCTTACCACCTGTGCTGCCTGTCACGGCGAGAATGCCAAAGGCAATCCGGACGTTGGGGCCCCGAATCTCACAGACAGCCAGTGGATTTACGGTGGGAGCTTGCAGAGTATCATCGATACGATCCATGGAGGGCGGCAGGGGCATATGCCGACCTGGGACGAGCGGCTTTCGCCATCGGAGATCAAAATCCTGGCGCTCTACGTGAACGCGCTCGGACAGAAGGAGCCGTGAATGACGCAGGCGGCGGCGAAGAGGCGATGTTGGTTTAGACCATTGTGGCTGCTTTCTGCGGCGACGTTGCTTGTGATCGGCGCGAACGCGCATCTGGTTTATATTGCTGTCTCCACCCAACCCGACTGCGTCCCTCATCTCAAGGACAAGGGAAGTTCGCCCAGCGCATATCGGGCCGCCAAATCGGCATGTTGATGCCAGGAGTTCACGATGGTTAGAGAAAACACGCCGGTTCTGGTTTCCGAGGTATCGGATATCGAGGAGACCCGCAGCGAGAGGTACAAGCGGGACGTATCCTACGAAGCGGTGTTCGGCTGGCTGGGTCACGGATGGCGGGATCTCTGGACGCGGCCTATTCCGAGCCTGATTTACGGCGTGGCGGTGTTCGTCGCCTCGATGGTCTTCATCGTCTACATGTACGACACGGGCAGGGACTACTTCCTGTTCCCCGCCCTAGCGGGGTTCATGATCGTCGGGCCGCTGGTTGCGGCTGGGCTCTATCTGAAGAGCCGCAGTATTGAGAATGGGCAGCCTGTCAACCTTCGCTCAATGATGTCCGTCCAACCGCTCGCAGGCGCGCAGGTATTCTTCACCGGAATGGTTCTGACCATGCTGATGCTCCTGTGGATGCGGGCAGCCGTTCTGGTCTACGCGCTCTTTTTCGGCGTGCGCCCATTTCCGGGTCTCGACCACGTTGCGACGATGTTGATCACGACCCCCGTGGGCTGGGCCATGCTTTTGGTCGGCGGCCTAGTTGGAAGCTTGTTCGCGGGCTTCGCGTTCGCCATCAGCGTGTTCTCGATCCCCATGCTTCTCGACCGCAGGATCGATGCGATGACGGCGATGGGCGTGAGTATGGCGATCGTCTGGAACAACCTGCGTCCCATGTTGCTATGGGGGGCTATCGTGCTGGTGCTCTTCCTGCTCTGTGTCGTCACGGGCTTGATCGGACTGATCGTGATCTTTCCGTGGCTCGGCCACGCGACGTGGCATGCTTACAAAGAAATGCGGGAGACGGCATGACATGCTGCGCGTCAAGCACTGCTGCAATCGGCATCGGACATCCTGAACGATGCACGCCTGAGGAAGTCGCGCTGTCCAGCAAGGCGCTGAGAGACGGAATGAGGCAGACCACCCTATCCGTACCGGAAATGCGTTGCGCCTCTTGCATCCGCGCGATCGAGAACGCGCTTTCGGCGATCGACGGCGTCGAAACCGCCCGTGCCAACCTCTCGATGCGAACGGTAGTCGTGAACTGGAAGGGAGACTGTGGGTCGCCCCCCGATCTCACAGGCGCTCTGGCAGCTGTCGGCTATTCGTCGCACCTGCCCACCACTGATATGGGTGAGGAGGACCGGGTTCATTCCAGCCTGTTGCGGGCGCTTGCCGTCGCCGGTTTCTGTTCGATGAACATCATGTTGCTTTCCGTCTCGGTCTGGACCGGCGCGGATGCCGGAACACGGCAGGCTTTTCACTTTCTGTCCGCGGCGCTGGCTCTCCCCGCCGTGGTTTATTCGGGAAGCGCCTTCTACGCTTCCGCTTGGCGAGCGCTGGCTCATGGCCGGACGAACATGGACGTGCCGATAAGCGCCGGCGTGCTCCTGTCCTTCGGGCTCAGCCTCTATGACGCCACAAGCAACGCGCCGCAGGCATATTTTGAAGCCAGCACGTCGTTATTGTTTGTGCTTCTTGGCGGCCGCGTGCTGGATCACATGATGCGGCGTAAGGCAAAGTCCGCGGTGGCAGGGCTGGCGCGCCTCCTGCCGCAGGGCGCGAACGTCGTGGCAGCGGACGGGTCGGTCGACTACGTCCCCTTGAACGAGGTAGGCCCCCGATCGCGGTTGCTTGTGGCGGTCGGCAGCAGCGTGCCCACGGATGGCTTGGTCGTCGAAGGCCGCTCCGAACTGGACAGTTCGCTTGTCACCGGAGAAAGTGTCTGGCAACCGATCGATGTCGGAAGCAAGGTGCGGGCAGGCGCGATCAATCAGGGCGCACCCTTTGTGTTGACGGCCTCCGTCGCGCCTGCGGATTCGCTTCTCTCGGAAATGACGAGGATGCTCGCGACCGCTGAAAACGCCCGGTCGCGTTACCGACGGCTCGCCGATCGTGCTGCGGCCCTCTATGCCCCGGTGGTTCATTCCCTGTCTCTGCTGGCCCTGATCGGCTGGCTCTACGGCTCTGGCGATATCCATAGGGCTCTGACGATCGCGATCACCGTTCTCGTCATAACGTGCCCTTGCGCACTGGGGATTGCGGTCCCGATGGTCCAGGTGGTCCTCGCCCGCCGCTTGTTTGACAGGGGCGTCATGGCGACGGATGGCTCCGCATTCGAGCGCCTCGCAGAAATCGACACTGTCGTGCTCGATAAGACCGGCACCCTCACCACCGGGGAACCCAGGCTTCTTGATCGCGAGGAAATACCCGAAGAAGCCCTGGTGATTGCTGGATCGATGGCGCGTCTTTCAAGGCACCCAATATCCAAGGCATTGTCATCGGCGCACTCCCGTTCGGGACTGAAGGCGATTGCCTTTGACGACACGCATGAGCTCACCGGATACGGCCTCGAGGCCACCGTCGGCTCGGACAAATACCGACTTGGCCGGCCCGATTGGGCGTTGGATCACGAGATCGCAGCGACAGGGGAACTCTCCGCCGTCACCCTGTCGCGGAACGGGCAGGCAGTGGCGAACTTCACGTTCGGAGAAACGCTGCGCCCGGGTGCTGCCGATCTCGTCAGATCGCTTCGATCGAAGCGGATCGATGTCAGGATCCTGTCGGGAGACTCAGCACCGGCTGTCGGCAGGATCGCACGTTTGCTGGGCATCGAGGAATACTCCGCCGGGCTTTTGCCCGGCGACAAGGTGAAAGCCATCGCTGAATTGCAGGGTAAAGGGCGCAAGGTCCTTATGGTCGGCGACGGGATCAACGACGCCCCCGCATTGCGCGCTGCACATGTTTCAATGGCGCCGTCGTCGGGGAGCGACATCGGTCGCAGCGCCGCCGACTTCGTATTCCTGGGTGATAACCTGTCGGTGGTCGGAAAGAGCCTTGAAGCGGTGACCATGGCCATGAGGCTGATCAGGCAGAATTTCGCGCTGGCCGTGGCTTATAATATCGTTGGCATTCCTCTTGCGCTTTGCGGGTACGTGACGCCTCTCATCGCCACGGTGGCTATGTCGTCGTCGTCCATTCTGGTGGTGGCCAACGCGCTTAGGCTTTCGCTTCCGCGAATGAATGTCGAGGATGCACAGATGCCCAGGCGCAGCAACGTGGTGGAAGCGCAAACATGACCGCTCTTAGTGTCCTCGTTCCCTTGACCCTGGCGATGGGAGCGGCAGGCTTACTTGCGTTTCTCTGGTCGATGCGTTCGAAGCAGTATGAAGACCTCGATGGCGCGGCTGAGCGAATCCTCCTGGACGACGAGGATCATGTTGGCTGACACTATCGGGAAACCAACCGGATATGACCGCGTGAAACATTGAGACAAGGAGCGGAACATGGTTACGAAACGGGATTCGACGGCGAGTGTTTCCGAGGGGAAGGTCACGCGACGTGTACGGGTTGTCGATCCGTCCGATGCGGTGACAGGCCTTAGTATAGTGTTCGGAGTGATCGGCGTGCTCGTCGGCGTGGTTGCTGCCGTCGTAGTGTCGACGGACTTCAGCCTATATTTGCTGGGCTACTGCGCTCTTGCGGGCCTTGCCGGAGGTTCGGCGGGCATCGTCACCGGCGGTATGATTGGTGCGATTTTGGCCGTTGCGAAGGGAGTCGTTCCACGGCGGGACATTCGGAAATAGTCAGGAAGTCCGCCGCTTGTATTGCCAAGTGACCGCAGTGTTTCGTTCACCGAGACGAAATCGATTCAGGCGGCAGGCCCAGTTATAGTGCAGCCGAGATCTGAAAGCAGTCCATCTTTCAGACCGTAGATCCATCCATGAATTGCAATGTCAGCCCGTGTGCTCCACGCACCTTGCATGATTGGCGTACGCGCCAGGCGCTTGACCTGTTCGACAACAGAGGCCTCGCAAAGGCGATCAAGGTCTTCGTCGCTCCAGTCTTCGCACGTCTGGCATGAGAAACGCACCTCTGCCACGTCTCGGACAGGCTGAAGCCAATGATCGATCAGCCCAAACCGCTTACCAGCCACAGCAGCGTGAATGCCGCCGCAGCCATAGTGTCCGCAAATGATGATATGCTTCACGCACAAATGCTCTACTGCAAACTCGACCACGGAAAGCATGTTCAAATCCGCTGGGTGAATGAGGTTGGCGACATTCCGATGAACGAATACCTCGCCAGGCTCTAGCCCAGCGATTACATTGGCCGGAACGCGGCTGTCGGAACAACCGATCCAGAGATATTCGGGTTGCTGTAGGTTTGACAAGCTTTCGAAATAGTTGGCTCGTTCGGCGATTCGCTCCTTAGACCAAGCCTTATTGCGCGCGAAAAGATCTTCGATCATCAACCGTCTCCAGCTTGTATGTAGTGGGGTTTAACCGATATTCGCGCGCCTTCAAACAGGCAATATCCTGAGGCCAAAGGTACTTCGGGACGTGGGCCAACCTAACGCCAGAACTCTTCCCAAAATGGCTGGAGCTGTTTAAAACAACGCTGGACGACGTCGTCACGAATGAAGACGCCTAAGCATGGTTCTTTGCGACGGCAGAGCGTATCGCCCGAAGCCTGACATTGTCGTTATTCTACAATCCAGCATTGGATGACCCTAACCAGCGGTCATAAATGGCAGAGGCTTTCGCGGCTGCTCGCGCCTCGTTCGCCGAGCTATAGCAATTTTCCATGCCGGTCTACTCCCGATATCGATAAGATCGAATAGATGCCTGTCCTGAAGAACGACACGCTAATCTTTAATTCAAGCTCCAGGGGAGACAGGAATGCAAGCTTGAGCCAGGAGCCGTTCTCGTTCAGGCCGCGTTGATCGATACTCCCACCTACCGGTGGCCGCCTTTCGCCGGAACACAATCTCCAGCCAACATATTGTATCGCCCGCTGGCCAGACAGGGTGCCACGCATACCAGTGCAACCAGGTTCTCCTTGATGGCCTGCGATCCATAAGCATCGCTCGCTCCTACGTTTGAACGCTGTTTGGTATGGAAAAACAAACAAAAAGGCACACGGCTGAGAGGACTATGCCGATCTCATGCCGTAGATTGCCGCGCAACGGTATCGAGAGCATCAGGCCGGTCGCAAACACGAGGCTCCCGGTCGTTGCTCCTAATTTGGAATAGGTGAAGGTCACCGCCGTCAAGGCCAGGCTAGCGGCGAGCGTCGTCATGACGGGTGTATGCACAGCAAGAGTATTGTTTCGGTAAAGGATCAGAAATGGGTTCCAGCTGGGCGCTTTGGCCGCCGTTAGACATACTGGAATGAGTGAAGTAACGCTAAGCCAACTCATCGGCTAGCCCTCGAATTTCCAAGCTAAAAGGGTATCACAGCCTTGGCGAAACCGGATGTCAGTATCGGTCACGATCGCATCCATGGGAATGTCATGATCCTGAGGACGGATCGTCTCGATCTGCTGGAATTCGAAACCGACGCCGATCACGACAGGCTTTGGCTGAAGTACAGCGAGCGTTCTATCAAAATAGCCGCCTCCGAACCCGAGCCGGTAACACTGCGCGTCAAACCCGACAACCGGGGCAATGACGATATCCGGTTGGCGTTCATCACCGTGCAGCGGAACAGGGATATTCAGGACTCCGCGCGTCAATTTCTCGCCAATCCGCCAGGATCGAAACGTGAGAGGCTTGTTCTTGTCAGACACCACCGGTAACAGGCATGTTGCGCCACGGGCTGAAGCCGCTGTCAACCAGCCGCGAAGATCAGGTTCGCCCAGAAATGGCCAATAGAGACTGACAGTCCGCCCCGTAACTTCAGGCAAAAGCCGATCGAGGTTCTGCCTGATCCGCAAGGATTTCTGCTCGCGCTCTTCTGCGTTGAGACTGGCGCGATGATCGGTAAGACGGTGGCGCTCACCTTTGCGCCATTCCTTGATCGTTTCACCATTACCCTCCAATCCCATATAGGCTGGATCGACTTCGTGCATAAAACAGGCCGGAGAAGAGAAGCCATTAGGATTGTCATTCTGATTTTGGTCGCTCATCTGACATTTCTTTTTCTATCTAATGGCTTCGAACCATCACCATCCGCTTGCGTGATGTTCGCTTATGGAGAATAATAAGGCAATATCGTTCTTCAATGGAGACCTTTTTGGACCCGACCTCATTGCATATTTTTCTGATCGTCGCCGCCGAGACGAGCGTGACGCGCGCAGCAAAGCAGCTTGGTCGGGCGCCCTCGAACATAACAACGCGTATCCAGCTTCTTGAGGAGCAAGTTGGCGCCTTGCTGTTCAGCCGGGAGGGAAAGAGGATGACTCTGACCCGGGAAGGACAGATTTTCTTGGGCTACGCGAAGAAAATGCACGCCCTTGCCACTGAAGCTCGTCTTGCGCTCAGGAAAGAAAATCAAGGGGAGATGTTGCGGGTGGGCACTATGGAAAGCACGGCGGCAAGCCGCCTGCCGCCGGTGCTTGCAGCGTTTAATGAGGCTTGGCCACAGGTGTCATTGCGTTTGACACTTGGCGCAACGCAGGAATTGGCAAAGGCGGTGATTGCCGACGAACTCGATTGCGCTCTCATCGCCCAACCACCTGATCAGGAAGAATGGACGGGGATGCTAGGGCGTCAAGAGCAACTGCTTCACGCGACAAGGGTCTTTCAGGAAGAGCTGCTTCTGATCTTGCCGTCCAACCATCCTCCGCTCCGCGACGCCGGCGACATCAGGCCAACGGCTCTTGCAGCTCTTGAACCTGGTTGTACCTATCGCCGTATTGCCGAGCGTTGGGTGAAGTTTGGAGCTGACGTTCCAACCGTGGAATTGACCTCCTATCACTCCATTCTCGCCCACGTCGTTGCAGGAAACGCGGTGGGTGTCATACCGCGCTCTGTCCTTGATGGCATGTACTGGACCGCCGATATCGCTGTGCATTCCCTTGGGGCGGTCGACACACTGCTCATTTCCAGGAATGATCGAAGGTGTGATCCGCTTCGCGGATTTGAGGATATGCTTCTGGCGTCAACGCCTCTGCTCTCCGCTTCCCTTTCTCTTTCCTGACCGCCAACGCAGTCTTTCATCAGGTTTTCCCATGCCCCCTTCCGCCCCCCGAGGAGCGGCCCAGAAGCGCGCGCTTCTGTCCCTATGGCTGTTCCGACCAATTCTTGCCGGCGCAACGTTACGCGATCGGCTGCTTGCATGCCTTGGCGCTCTCGCGGCAATCGCGCTGACAGGCCTGATTTGCAGCCACCTGCTCGGAAAAGGATCACATCTGCCTTTGATTGTTGCGCCGATGGGCGCTTCGGCCGTGCTGCTGTTTGCCGTTCCGGCAAGCCCGCTCGCCCAACCCTGGTCGATCATCGGAGGCAACACGATTTCCGCCATCATGGGAGTGCTCGCCGCCAGTCTGATCAGCGATCCCATAATCGCTACTGGTGTGGGCGTGTCACTGGCAATAGCGGCGATGTCCTTTACCCGATGTCTCCATCCACCTGGCGGGGCGGCAGCCCTGACAGCCGTCCTCGGTGGACCTGCGGTCGCAAGCTGGGGCATGCTGTTCCCGTTCATTCCAGTTGCCCTGAACTCCTGCATCCTCGTCGTAGTGGGCCTGTTGTTCCACAAGCTATCCAGGCATAACTACCCGCATGTCGCCTCGCCTACGGTGAACGGCCATCTGACCGCAGACCTTCCAGCAGCCGAGCGGATAGGGTTTCGTGACGAGGATATCGACGCCGCCCTTGAGGCCCTTCACGAGACATTCGATATTGACCGCACCGACCTCGGACTATTGCTTCGCCGTGTGGAGTTCGAGGCTGTCGCCCGCTCCAATGACGGGATAAAATGTGCAGACATCATGTCGCGCGACGTCGTCGTGGCCGAAATCGATGCCAACATCGAACAGGCGCGGGAACTGCTTCTCAAGCACAATATCCGAACTCTACCGGTCAAGGATCGAAACGGACAACTGCTCGGTACTGTGGGTTTGAGAGAATTAGCGATGGGAGAAGGTTTCTTGAAGGACTTTATCTCTCCGCCAACGACCGCTTCGGCTGCCGATCGGGCCCTGAGCCTGCTTCCCATCCTGACGGACGGCAGAACACATGCGGTGATCGTCGTCGACGAGCAGAGCCACATTATCGGGCTGATTTCCCAGACCGACCTTTTGAGTGCCGTCGCGCGGTCGCTTCCAAAAGTGCCTCATCAAATAGCGGCGATAAACCTTTAAGCACCTCGATTTCGAAGCGCTCAAAGGGGCGCCAAAATGTGTCGTGAGATACCAAGACGCGCGATATCGAAAATGGCCGTGCACGGCACGCTGTGATCACTGGATCGATCGGAGGCCGAGATAGGTTGCCAAGCTTACGACGGAGACGGCGATCGTCTTGTTCGGCTTGACGTCGTCGAATAATGACGCAAGCCAGAGGCTGAGGGTCAAAACGATCGGAAAGGCCCAGAGTTTTTGATCAGAGACCGTGAAGGCAATCGCTGCCAGGAAGACAGCGCTGGCCACCATTGTCACCGGTGCACGCTTTTCTGCAGCATCGCCGCCGGGAAAGTACGGCAGAAGAAACCGCCGCATGCTCAAACCGGCAGCGGCGCTCAGGAGAAGACAGGTCATCAAAGAGTGGAACATAATTGGCGCCGCCGAGCGATATGCAGGTATCCCTCCCCTGCAAACCTCATGCCATCCTAATGCCCTGCATATACTGCATGGTTGAACGCCGATGATGATGCCGTGGCGATTTCTGCGGCGAAACGGTGCTTTTTTCGGCAAATTCTCCATTGTCGATCAGGCTCCGGGGATAGGCGCCCTGTTGCTTCCTGTCCTGTGACAACAACCGTCACGTTTCCGAAACTCGTAGACCCTGGATCATCTTCAGTCACAATCTGAGCTGCCGGATATTGGCAGCAAGCGCCGGCTTGGCTCACAAACAGTGAGATGCAAAATTCATTATTCGAAGCCTGCGCGCTTGCGCAGTGAAACGATTTCGGACGTGGTGAGAGGCCTGCTGTCTCCTTTTTGTAAGTCACCCAATCGCAGCGCGTCGACCGCTATCCTGACCAGGCGCAGACAGTCCAGTCCAACACCTTCCAGCATTCTGCGGATTTGCCGGTACCGACCCTCGCGTAGTTCGACCTCGATCCAGGCATTCTTGCTGCTCCGCCGCAGAAGGCCGACGGAGGTGGCGCGGAGCAGTTCTCCAGCGCTGGGAATACCAACGACCATCTGCTCTAGCTCGGATGCGCCAATCTCGCCCCTAACTTGGACGTGGTAGATCTTGGGGACGTTTGTGACAGGATCGAGAAGCCGCTGGGCGAGTACCGTGTCATTGGTAAACAATGACCTGAGACCCTGAACT
>UBZT01000031.1 GCA_900470155.1 Hyphomicrobiales bacterium | reverse complement strand
GCATCGCAGATTTTCCCGACGCCGTCTGAATTGACCCCAATCATTGCACAGGCCCTGGCCGCCCACCCTCACCCTCACCCCCACCCCTGACCCTGGTCGGTGGCCCCACATCCCGCGGGGCTTGCCGCGGCGATCCAAGCCATTGCCACTCGCAGATCAGCTTCGGGCAAGCCCATACGCCCATAGATTGTTTCAAACTGGTAGGCCGAAGACTGTCCATGCCTGCAGTTGTGCGCCCAGTGCAAGCTGGGCGCCGGTAGGTTGCCATGCCGTGACGATACGAGAAGAGCGGTTCTTTTCGCACGGCGGCGGTGGCGTCGGTAGATTTTTAGTTTGGATAACATCAAAGGGATTTGTTTATGAGCACGACCATTCCTTCGCTGAGCGTCAGCCAGATCAGATCCCTTTCGACTGCCGCAATTGCTGCCTGGACAACCGAAGATGCGGCGGCGCTGTCGACCACGCAGATCAAGGCGCTCTCCTCCGCACAGGTTGGTGCCATGGAGACGGAAGATCTCGCCGTCTTCTCGACAACTCAGTTAAGCGCGATCGCCACGTCGGCCATCGTCAGCCTCAACCTCGACCAGCTGGCCATATTGACCACCGACAAGATCGCAGGTCTCGCAACCGGCCAGATCGCGGCCTTGGGAACGGCCCAGATCGACGCGCTTGGCTCACAACAGATCGAAGCCTTGTCCGCCGCCCAGATCGCGGCACTCAAATCGAGCCAGCTCGCGGTCCTGACGCCGGACGACATCTCGACATTCACCACGGCGGAAATTGCAGCGATCAGCACCGCAGCCATGTCCGGACTTCCCACGGCCACGATCGCAGCCCTGACCGCTGACCATACGGCGGCCCTGACGACCGCCCAGCTCGCGGCTTTGAGGACGACGCAGATCGCGGCCTTGAGCTCCACCCAGATCGATGCCCTGTCGACCGCGCAGATTGCTGCGCTGAGTTCGGCCCAGATCAAGGCCCTGAGCAACGATTCCATCGCCGAGCTCACCACGGCGCAGATTGCGGCGCTGAGCACCAAGGCGATCAGTGGCCTGACCACGGCTCAGATCTCTGCCATGTCCAGCGCCCAGGTCGAAGCGCTGTCGTCGGCCCAGATTGCGGTCCTGAACTCGAGCCAGATATCGGCACTCGCCGCCGAGGACATCGCGACATTCACGCCGTCTGAGATCGCGGCCATCAGCTCGGCCGGCATCGGCGGCTTGAACACCGCAGCTCTCGCTGCGCTGACGTCAGCCCAGGTCGCGGCACTCAAGACGACCCAGATCACCGCGTTGAAGACGACCCAGGTGGCGGCACTGGGATCGGCCCAGATCGACGCCCTGTCGAGCACCCAGATTGCTGCCCTGAGTTCAACCCAGATCAAGGCCCTGTCGAGCGCGATGGTGGCTGATCTGACCACGGCACAGATTGCCGCACTGAGCAGCAAGGCGATTGCCGGCCTGTCTTCGACGCAGATCGCGGCCCTGAGCACGACCCAGGTCGAAGCACTGTCTGCGGTCCAGATCGCCGCGCTGACCTCAAGCCAGGTCACGGCACTGGGTGCTGAGGATATCGCCACTTTCACCACCGAAGAAATTGCAGCCCTCAGCTCGATGGCTATAACAGGCCTGAACTCGGCCGCGATTGCAGGTCTGACCTCGGCCCAGACCGCAGCCCTGAAGACCACCCAGATTGCTGCCCTGAAGACCACCCAGATTTCCGCCTTGCAGATCGACGATCTGACGACGGCACAGTTCGCCGCCCTGAATTCCGCCCAGATCAAGGCCCTGTCGAGTGACAGCGTGGCCGGCCTGACGACCGCGCAGATCGCCGCGCTTAGCAGCAAGGCCATCGCCGGTCTGACATCGGCGCAGGTCGCGGCCTTGTCGGCCGAGCAGGTCGAGGTTCTGTCATCGGCACAGATCGTTGCGATGAACTCGGGGCAGATTGCAGCCCTGAGCGCCGAAGGCCTGGCGACCTTCACCACCGCGGAAATTGCTGCGATCTCAACGGGAGCCATTGCCGGTCTCTCCACCACGAACATCGCGGCTCTGACCTCGGATCAGGCGGCTGCGCTGAAGACCAACCAGATTGCAGCCCTGAAGAGCAATCAGATCGCTTCCCTCAGCACCGGCCAGATCGCCGCCCTGACCACGGCGCAGTTCTCCGCTTTGAGCGCGACGCAGATCAAGGCTTTGAGCAGCGACGGGATTGCCGCTTTGACCCCGGCCCAGATCGCCGCCCTCAGCACCAAGGCTGTCAGCGGCCTGAGCACGACCCAGATCGCCGCCTTCAGCACCGAACAGGCGGAAGCGCTGACATCGACGCTGATTGCGGCCATGTCGTCGAGCCAGATCGCAGCGCTTGAAGCCGAAGACATTGCGACATTCACCCCTGCGGAGATCGCCGCCATCAGCGCGTCTGCGATCACGGGCCTGTCGTCGGACGGTATCGCGGCGCTCACCACCGCACAGGCGGCGGCGCTGAAGACCGCGCAGATTGCCGCGCTGAAAACCGCCCAGGTCGCAGCGCTGAGCGACAGCCAGATCGCCGCCCTCACCACGTCGCAGGTTGGTGCGCTGACCTCGCTCCAGATTGGAGCCCTGTCGAGCACCACCGTCAGCTCGCTGACGACGGCCCAGATCGCCGCCTTGAGCACCAAGGCCATTGCGGGCCTGACATCGTCGCAGGTGGACGCTCTCAGCGCGGCCCAGATCGATGCCCTGTCCTCGACCCAGATCGCAGCCTTCGGATCGGCGCAGATCGCTGCCCTCAGCACCGAGGATCTGGCGACCTTCTCCGCCGAGGAGATAGCCGCTCTGAGCACGGCGGCTGTCAGCGGCCTGTCGTCCGATCAGATCGCTGCCCTGACAACCAGTCAGACCTCGGCGCTGAAGACGAGCCAGATTGCCGCCTTCAAGACGACGCAGATCGAAGCGCTGACCTCCGCGCAGATCGCAGCTTTGTCTGCCGCCCAGTTCAGCGCGCTCAGCTCGGCCCAGCTCAAGTCTCTGTCCAGCGAAAGCATCGCAGCGCTGACGATTGACCAGGTTGCGGCGCTGAGCACGAAAGCCGTGTCCGGCCTTTCCTCCGCCCAGATTGACGCCCTGTCGACCGCGCAGATCGAAGCCCTGTCAACGTCGCAGATCGCCGCTCTCGGGTCCGAACAGTTGGCCGCCCTCGAACCGGAGGATTTGGCAACGTTCACACCGGAAGAAATCGCCGCGATCCGCACTGCGGCCATTCCGGGTCTGTCCACCGCCAATGTCGCCGCCCTCAAGCCCGATCAGCTGGCGGCCCTGACCACAAGCCAGGTTGCAGCGCTCTCATCCGCCCAGCTCGAGGCTATGGGCACATCTCAGCTGGCGTCCCTGACCCCCGAGCAGATTGGCGCCCTGTCCGCAGCCGCCATTGCCGGTCTGGCCACAGGCAACATTTCGGCTCTGACGACCGAGCAGATTGCCGCCCTCAGCACCAAGGCCTTCGCAAGCCTGTCCACGGCCCAGATCGAGGCCCTGTCGGTCGAACAGGCCGAGGCGCTGACGTCCGTTCTTGTGGGGGCAATGAGCTCGGCCCAGATCGCCGCCCTGAGTGCTGCCGAACTGGCCACTTTCTCGACGGCCGACATCGCGGCCATCAGCGCCGCGGCCATGGCCGGCCTCTCGACAAGCAATGTTGCGATCCTCAGCTCTGACCAGATGGAAGCGCTGACGACTGCCCAGGTCGCTGCCCTTTCGTCGAACCAGGTCGAAGCATTGACCTCCCAGCAGGTCGCAGCGCTGAGCACCGCGCAAATCGGTGCCTTGTCGTCCGCAGGTGTCTCCGGTCTGGCCACCGGCACGATCGCCGCATTGACCGATGACCAGATCGCGGCTCTGAATCCCAAGGCAATCCCTGGACTGACGGCAGCACAGATCGAGGCCCTGAGCACCCTTCAGGTCGAGGCGCTGACGCCATCGCAGGTGGCCGCCTTGAGTTCGGCGCAGCTTTCCGCCCTCGGCACGGCCGATATTGCCACATTCTCCACCGCCGATCTGGCTGCCATAACCGCCGCCGCCATGCCCGGCCTGTCCACCGCCAATGTCGCGGCGCTGACATCCGATCAGATCGCCGCATTGACGACGGCTCAGCTCGTTGCCCTGTCGTCAAGCCAGGTAGAAGTACTGAGCTCTGCGCAGTTGGCCGCGCTCAGCGCAGCGCAGATTGCAGCCGTCACCTCGTCGCAGGTCAACGCGTTGCCGAGCCAGTCGATTGCAGCTCTGACCGCCGAGCAGATTGCCGCGCTGAGCACGGCAGCCGTGGCTGGCCTGACCACGGCCCAGCTCGAAGCACTGACGACCGCACAGATTGATGCGCTCACGACCCAGCAGATTGCGGCGCTGGGATCGGCACAGCTTGCAGCCCTGGGCACGGCGGATCTGGCGACCTTCTCGTCCGCCGACATCGCGGCGATCTCGGCAGCCGCGATCTCCGGTCTGTCGACGGCCAATATCGCCGCCCTTTCGGCGGAGCAGATTGCCGCGCTGACGACAGCGCAGATCGCATCGTTGAATTCGACCCAGGTCGAGGCGCTGAAATCCGGCCAGATCAGCAGCTTCACACCGGCGCAGATCTCCGCGCTCAGTTCGACGGCTCTGCCGGGTCTGTCCACGGGCAATATCGCAGCCCTGTCGACGGATCAGATCGCGGCGCTGAACGCGACTGCGATCCGCGGCCTGAGCGCCGCCCAGATCGATGCGCTGTCGACCAACCAGGTCGATGCCTTGTCCGCGACGCAGATCGCTGCCCTCAGCGCCACCCAGATCGGTGCTTTCAGCCAGGAGGATCTGGCAACCTTCTCGTCGGCTGATATGGCGGCAATCAGTGCCTCGGCCATTGCCGGACTGTCGGCGGCCACGGTTTCGGCTCTAACGACAACGCAGATCGCCGCCTTGAGCGCAGACCAGTTGAACGGTCTGACGTCGGTTCAGGTTGGTGCGCTGAACGCAACCCAGGTCAGCAACCTCACGACGACGCAGATCGCGGCACTCAGCGCGGCGGGTATCTCGGGCCTCTCCGTCTCGAATATAGCGTCGTTGACGACAGCCCAGGTTGCCGCGCTGGGATCCAGTGCCATTCCGGGCCTGACGACGGCGCAGATCGACGCGCTGTCGACAGCCCAGATTGATGCTCTGTCGTCCGCTCAGCTCGGCGCCCTGACTTCGACCCAGCTGGGCGCTCTGACGACGGAGGATCTGGCGACCTTCTCGACGGGCGATCTTGCCGCCATCAGCGCCTCTGCGATCGGCGGCCTGTCGACGGCAAATATCGCCGCCCTGTCGACCGCCCATATCGCCGCCTTGAGCGCGGCTCAGTTCGGCTCGCTGATCTTCAGTCAGATCCGGGCCCTGACCTCCGCCCAGGTTTCGGTCTTGAGCACCGCGCAAATCGGCGCGCTGAATGCCATCCAGGTCGCAGCACTGGGCACCAGCCATATTGCCAGCCTGACCACCGAACAGATGGTGGCAATCTCGCCGAGCGCGATCGTCGGCATGACCACGGCCCAGATCGGTTCCCTGTCGACCGAGCAGGTCGAGGTCCTGACGCCGACACAGGTTGCAGGTCTGAGCTCGCTGCAGATTGCAGCGCTCGAAGCCGAAGATCTGGCGACCTTTTCGACAGCGGATATCTCGTCGATCAATTCCGCGGCCCTCGCCGGCCTGTCGACGGAGGATATCGGCAATCTGTCAAGCGCGCAGCTGCAAGCCATCACCACGGCCCAGGTCGCAGCGCTCACCCCGGACCAGATCGCAGCGGTGGTTTCCGCCTATCAGTCCTACTGACGTCAGCGTCAACGATCATAATGATATGCTCACTTCGGCGGCGTGCTCAGCACGCCGCCGAAGTGTTTTTGGGCGAGGTCGCTTGTCGGTGGTCGCTGGAATTTGGGGCGGGCCCGTCCGGCCGTTTCACCGCTCGCGCCAATGCACGGCGTAGCTGCGTCTGCCAATCGATGCCGATCGACCGCAGAAACATAAGTGAAAGCGCCGATGGATCATTCTTTCGCCATATGCGTTAATCACACCTAGCCCACCCGCTCGGATGCATGGTCATCGGAGGGCAGGTTCAAGTTTGAAGGAGTACACCATGAAGAATTCTCTCGCCGTTGCGCTTGCCGCACTGCCGCTTTTGGCCAGCGCAGGCACAGCCTTCTCGGCTGATATGTCCCGCCAGGATCCCGTTCCCACCTATGAGGAAGCTGACCAGCGCGGCGGCGTTCGTATCGGTTATCTCCAGTGCAATGTCGGTGGCGGCGTTGGCTATCTGATCGGTTCCGCTAAGGAAGTCGATTGCGTCTTCACCTCGACCATCGGCAGCGAGCCGCTCGACCGTTACACCGGCGCCCTGCGCAAGATGGGTGTCGATCTCGGCTTCACCACCAAGGGCAGCATGATCTGGGCTGTCTTCGCCCCGACCGCCGGTTATCACCGCGGTTCGCTCGGCGGCCTCTACCAGGGCATTACAGCTGAAGCGACGGTCGGTGCCGGCGTCGGTGCCAACATTCTTGTTGGCGGCACCTCTGGCTCGATCCACCTGCAGACGATCAGCGTGACCGGCCAGCTCGGCCTCAACCTGGCAGCCACCGGCACGTCGATGACGCTCACCCCCGACAGCTGATCAGTCTTTTCAGATGGTGAGAAAACGGCGCCTTCCCGATCGGGAGGCGCCGTTTTTTTGGCTTGTTGTTGTGGGCGATCCTATCGCCAGCGATATGTGCGCTTTCAGCCGTCGATCTCGCTGTCGGGCAGGGGGCTGACATCGCGGCCACCGGCAATGATCGAGCGTTTGCCGACATGGTTGGCCGGGCCGACCAGGCCTTCCTGCTCCATACGCTCGACCAGTGAGGCGGCCTTGTTGTAGCCGATCGACAGCCGGCGCTGGATATAGGAGGTCGAGCACTTCTTGTCGCGCAGCACGATCTTGACCGCCTTGTCATAGAGGTCGCTGGCGTCCTCTTCGCCCATGGCAGACTTGTCGAACACGGCGCTGTCGTCCTCAACCGTCTCGTCCATCTCGTCGGCATCTTCGGTGACCGTGCCGAGATATTCCGGCCGGCCTTGCGTCTTCAGATGCGCGACAACCTTTTCGACCTCCTCGTCGGAGACGAACGGCCCGTGCACGCGGGCAATCCGGCCGCCGCCGACCATGTGCAGCATGTCGCCCTGGCCGAGCAGGTGTTCGGCACCCGGCTCGCCGAGAATGGTGCGGCTGTCGATCTTCGAGGTCACCTGGAAGGAGACGCGGGTCGGGAAGTTCGCCTTGATCGTGCCGGTGATGACATCGACCGACGGGCGCTGCGTTGCCATGATCAAGTGGATGCCTGCCGCACGCGCCATCTGCGCCAGCCGTTGGATCGCGCCTTCGATCTCCTTGCCGGCAACCATCATCAGGTCGGCCATCTCGTCGACGATCACGACGATGTAAGGCATGGCTGCGAGATCCATTTCCTCCTGCTCGTAGATCGGCTCGCCGGTCGAGCGGTCGAACCCGGTCTGCACGCTGCAGAGAATAGTCTCGCCCTTGGCACGCGCGGTCGCTGCCCTCGAATTGTAGCCGTCGATATTGCGCACGCCGAGCCGGCTCATCTTCCGGTAACGATCCTCCATCTCGCGCACGGCCCATTTCAGCGCCATCACCGCCTTCTTCGGGTCGGTGACGACGGGCGTCAGCAGATGCGGAATGCCGTCATAGACCGAAAGCTCGAGCATTTTCGGATCGACCATGATCAGCCGACATTCTTCCGGCCGCAGCCGATAGAGCAGCGACAGGATCATCGTGTTAATCGCGACGGATTTGCCCGAACCCGTGGTGCCGGCGACCAAAAGATGCGGCATCTTGGCGAGTTCGGCAATCACCGGCTCGCCGCCGATGGTCTTGCCCAGGCAAACCGGCAGCTTGAACCGTGTCTCGGCATAATCCGGGGTCTCGATCAGTTCGCGCAGATAGACCGTTTCGCGCACCGGGTTCGGCAGTTCGATGCCGATCACATTGCGGCCAGGCACCACGGCGACACGGGCCGAGAGTGCCGACATGGAGCGGGCAATGTCGTCGGAAAGACCGATGACGCGCGAGGATTTGACCCCCGGTGCCGGCTCGAATTCGTAGAGCGTGACGACCGGGCCCGGCCGCACGTCGATCACTTCGCCCTTGATGCCGAAATCTTCCAGAACGCTTTCCAGCAGGCCGGCGCTCTGTTCCAGCGCCTCCGGGCTCATCGCGGGCGCATCCAGCAATTGCGCTTCCTGCAAGAGGTCGATCGGCGGCAGTTCGTATTCGCCTTCGGCCAATGCTGCCTGTTCGCGGAAAAGCGGCTGGCGTGCCTTCAGCGCCTGAGCGACCGGTGAAGCAAAGCGCATCAGCGGTGCCGTCGACTGGATCGGGTCGACCGGTGCCGCAGCAGCCACGACCGCCGTCTCAGTGGGCAGGGCTGGAATATGGGCAGAAATTTCGCGGTAAAGCGCAATCACCGAGCCATCCGGCGCGTCGAAGGCCGGCTTGATGACGGGCGCAACCGGCGGCGATACCGTTGGCGGCTGCACGGCCATATCCGGTCGATAGCGCACCACCTCGGCACGTGTCGTGACACGGGAACGGGCGGCCTGCGGCGCCGGTCCGGTCTGGGGAACAGTCGCGCGGACACTCGCCTGAAGCGTCGGAAGAGCCGCCCGCGCCGCACTGAGGCTGCGGTTCGCATATGGGGAGGCAGTTTTCGCAGCCGGTGCGACCGCCGTATGCGGTGCACTGGCCTCGATCGGCGCATCGCTGGCCGCGATCATCGCTTCGAAGAAGATATGGTCCGACAGCAATGCGCTCAGATCCAGCGCTGCACGAACCTGTGTCGCCTGTTGCACCTCAGCCGGAACAGCCCGCTCGGCGTTTTCCGTCATCGCTGCTGTCTGCACGGCTGCGAACGCAAGGGCAGCGGCTGCAGTGGCAGTCGATTGCTGTTGTTGCTGCTGTGCCTGCAGCGGTCCGCGCAGGAAGGCATTGCGCACCATTGTCGGATGCTCCGCCCGCGTTTCGCTCGGCGCGGAAGCGGCAATCCGGCTTGGCATTATCGCACGCGGTGACGGTGCGGCGGGTGCCTGAATCGCCTGTGCCTGTATCGCGGGCATCGGTGTCGCGAGGGTAGGCGCCGGGCTGTGGGCTTGCGCTGCAATCACCGGCATTTCGTGCCCGTGTGCGGCAGCCCAGGCCGCCTGTTCCGCCTGCTGGCGGGCCAGTTCGCGGCGCAGCTTGTAGGTCAGCGCCCGTGCGCCGACCGCATCCGGCGGCTGCGGCAGGGTGACCGAAGCCGGTGGACGCGGTGTTTCAGTGATGGGCTTGGCCGCCGGCATTGTCGCCTGTGTCACCACGGGGGCCAGTGCGATCATCGGTTCGATGGTTTCCGGCGCACTGCGCTGCTCCGGGATCTGGCCCGGAGTTTGGCCCAGGGGCTCGAAGGTGCTTTGCCCCTGTGCCTGATTTGGCGATTTGTCCGGTGTGCGGGTGAAGCGTACATTCGGCCCCAGCACGAAAGCTGTCTGCCAGGCCGGCATCTCGCTGCGTCCCTCGATCTGGCTGGCCGCCAGCTGGTCGGTCCCGGACCGTGGCTGACCTTGAACCGCTTGTGCCTGTGCTGCCGCCGGCCCTGGGGCGGGGGTCTGCGGGCTCGTCGGCTTGTCCCCTAAACTATTGACAGAAAACGCGGAATTTTGACGGGGAGGATGCATGAAAAACCTGATCGCTGACGAGAAACGGGAGAGCTGGCAAGCGCTCTATCAGTAGAAAATAAAGGTTAACGACTGCTTGCGTTGCAGCCGATTTCGCTAATATTCCAGCGATCCGCCGACGCCGTTCCCGGGCAGGATCCGCCTGTTGTCGCAGGAGAATTCGGCGCTTCGCCGGGGCCGGACAAGGAACAGGAATTTTTCTCGCACTCGGTCGCCTGGCGGGGTAAGGACCGGGGATCGAAGAGAAGGCCGGTGATGTCGAAAAAGCCAAAGCGCAATCATCTGAAGAAGCTGATCAAGGCCTGGGCCCAGGCAACATCGGAAGACCGGGAAGCCTTCCTGGATTTCGTCGCGGCGGAAACACGCGCCAATGGCATTGTGCATCCGCTGGTTCCGACGGCGGACGCTGCACCCCCGCCTGCACCCCCGCCTGGACCTACGCCCGCGCCCACGCAGGCCGCTCCGCTGCCGTTGATTGCCAATGGCCGCTACCTGCTTCCGGCCACCATCGAGCGCATCGAGAGGGTCATGCGCGCCAGACGCCTGACGCCGCGCGCCGTGATGGCGGAAATGGGCTTTGCGGCCGATGACCATGCGCTCGCCCGGGCGCTGGCGATGAAGGCGAGCCTCAGGCTCTCTGTCATCGCCGCCCTGCGCCTGTGGCTGGAGAGCAATCGCACCCATACCCGCTGAGGCCGATTTCCGCTGGAACCGGCACAAACGGCCCTGTAGCGTCGCGCGACATGGCATTCCGCCACACCAGAGTCTGATCATCGACCATGCTATTTTCCCTGCTCCAGCCCGTCGAGTTTTCCCAGGACGTGAAGAAGAGCCGCTTTGTCGCCAGGGCCGCCGCGATCGCCAGCGAAGACGAGGCCAAGGCCTTTCTCGCCGCCCACCGCGATGAGACGGCAAACCACAATTGCTGGGCCTGGCGGCTGGGGCAGGCCTACCGCTTTTCCGATGACGGCGAGCCGTCGGGAACTGCCGGTAAGCCGATCCTGCAGGCGATCGATGGCCAGGCTCTCGACGGGGTCGCCGTTCTCGTCACCCGCTGGTTCGGCGGTATTCTGCTCGGCAGCGGTGGATTGATGCGTGCCTATGGCGGGTCGGCGGCAGCCGCCTTGCGTCTAGGCGAAAAGGTCGAGATCATCCCGATGCTGACAGGCGAGGTGATGACGGGTTTTACCGATCTGGCGCTGGTCAAGGCACGGCTCTTGGCCATGCCGCATGTGTCGCTGGTCGAGAGTTTCGAAGGCGAGGGCGCGATGCTGACAGTCACGCTGCGTGCCGGCGACGAACATCAGGTCGAGCGACTTGTCCAGGACCTGACCAGCGGCCGGTCCCGGCTGGTCCTGCCGGACGAAGATGCTTTACTGCAATAGGTCGGCTATCCGCTCGCTCCGCCCCATATCCGGCAAGGCCTACCTCAGCCGCTTTTCTTCGGCTTGCCGTCGGCGGCAAGCTGTTTCCACGAATCCTGCTGCGCCAGCATGCCGCGCAGATATTGCAGATTGGCAGCCGCCTGCTGCGGGTCGAGTTCGCGCGAAGCAATCTGCTCGGCCTCCTGGAAACGGCCCTGCAGGCCGACCACCAGCGCCAGGTTCTGCCGCACGCGGCTGTCGGCCGTCGGCTGCTGCGATGCCTGGTTGAGATAGGTCTCCGCGGTTTTCAGGTCGCCGGACAGCACATAGGACATGCCGAGATTGGACAGCACGCTCGGTTCGCCCGGCTTGATGTCCAGCGCCATGCGGTAGCGCCCGCGGGCATCGCCGGAGCGACCGAGCTGGTCGAGCACGGCGCCTTCGGCCGAATAGAGCTTCCAGTCCGGGCGGTCCGGTGTCTGGGCGCGGGCGATCGTGCCCAGCGCCTTTTCCAGCTGCCCGGCCGCGGCCTGCGCCTTGCCCAGCGAGGCCAGCACTTCGCGGTCATTGGCATGGGCGATCGCCACCTGCTGCATGACGGCCAGCGCCTGCGCATTGCGGCCCGACATCATCAGCACATTGGCATAGCTCAGGCCGGTATTACGGTCCTTCGGATTGGCCTCATAGGCCTTGCCGATCGTCTCGGAGGCCCGCGAAAGTTCCGGCCCGGTCATCGAATCGACGGGTTTCGACAGCTTCGGAATCGAGCCGGTGATCAGCGGTTTTTCCCGACCGGCGCAGCCGCTCAATGTCAGCGCTGCGATGACAAGACCGATTCCGCCGAGGGTCTGCATGCGGCGGCGCGAGGAATGATGCCGGTTGGCCATGATTGCTATCCCGAAAGTCTGGTTTTCTGCGTCACCTGCCTCAAGAGCATGACGTAACCTCCACTCAAGCAATAATCTGTTAACCCTAACGGAGTGTTAATTCGCTCGACGCCGATTCTCTTGAAAGCAGCAGCCATGGCCCCCTTCCAGTATATTGAACGCCCGACCCACTTCAGCACCAAGGGCGGCAAGACATTGCCGATCTTCGCGGTCACGCCGGCCCATGTTGAGACCGGTACGCTCGAGCCGCTCGCCCTCGACTGGGCGAGAAAGGCGGGCTTCAAGGCGGAAGCCGGATCCCTGCTGCTGATTCCGACGGAAGAGGGCCATCTCGGTGGCGCGCTCTTCGGTCTGGGCGCCAATCCGTCCGAGAGCCCCTTCCTCACCGGCAAGCTCGCCCGAACGCTGCCCGCCGGCGACTGGCACATTGAAACAGCACCGCTGACCGCCAACCGCCTGCTGCTCGGCTATGGCCTCGGCGCCTACAGCTTCGATCGTTATCGCTCGGAGCGCCCGACCGAGCCGAAGCTGCTCATTCCCCAGGATGCCGATGCCGCCGACATCAAGCGCCAGATTGCCGGCGTCTACCTCGCCCGCGACCTGATCAACACGCCGGCCAACGACATGAGCCCCGCCGATATCGAGGCCGCGGTTCGTCGTCTCGCCGAGCATTACAAGGCCGAGGTCACCGTCACTGCCGGCGACGAGCTGCTGGAGAAGAACTTCCCGCTCATCCATGCGGTTGGCCGCGCCTCCACCGTCGCGCCGCGCCTGATCGAGATGCGCTGGGGCAAGAAGGGCCATCGCAAGCTGACCCTGGTTGGCAAGGGCGTCAGCTTCGACACCGGCGGCCTCGACATCAAGCCGTCCTCCTCCATGCTGCTGATGAAGAAGGACATGGGCGGTGCCGCCAATGTCCTTGGCCTTGCCCTGATGATCATGGACGCTAAGCTGAAGGTCGACCTGACGGTGATTATTCCGGCGGTCGAAAATTCCATCGCCGGCAATGCTTTCCGCCCGGGCGACGTTTACCGCAGCCGCAAGGGCCTGACCGTCCAGATCGACAATACCGATGCCGAAGGCCGCCTGATTCTGGCCGACGCCCTGGCCTATGCCGATGCCGAAAATCCCGATCTGCTCATCGACATGGCGACGCTGACCGGTGCCGCGCGCGTAGCACTCGGCCCGGATCTGCCACCCTTCTTCACCGATGACGAAGACCTGGCCGACGATCTCGCTGATGCCAGCCTCGAGGTCGATGATCCCCTGTGGCGCCTGCCGCTGCACAAGGGTTATGAGCGCATGCTGAAGGCTCAGATCGCCGATCTGACCAATGCACCGGCCGGCGGCATGGCTGGCGCGATCACCGCCGCCCTCTTCCTCAAGCGCTTCGTCTCCAAGGACCGCACCTGGCTGCATCTCGATATCTTCGGCTGGTCGCAGAGCGAGCGTCCGCATTCGCCGGTCGGCGGCGAGGCGCAGGGCATTCGCGCTCTGTATCGTTATCTGCAGACCGGTTGGAAATAGCCATCCCTTGCGGGCCTCTTGCATCGGCGGGCTGTTTGCCGGAAAGATGGCCGCAATGACCATTTCGGAAGCCGGCCATGAGCCTTGAACTGACCGCAACCCAGGCGCTCGGCCTCTGGCATCGGGTAACGCTGCAGCAGGTCCGCGAGGACGGGCCGGATCTGACCATGCGCCAGCTGGCGATCCTGCTCGAGATCTATCTCGTGCCGCCGCCGCATACCGTGCGCGGCCTTGCGGCAACCCTGGATGTGACCAAGCCGGTCGTCACCCGGGCGCTGGATACGCTGGGTGAAATGGGGCTGGTCGATCGCGTCCGCGAGGAGCTTGACCGGCGCAGCGTGGTGGTCAAGCGCACCGTCGGCGGCGCGCTGTTTCTGGAGAAATTCGGCGACCGGGTCATTGCCCAGGCCCGCGCTCTCGGCTCCCGTGCGCCCGATTGATGGACTATAAACGGATTGATGGACAACGGACATGATGCTCGACCGCAGGCTCAACGCCTACCGACCCGATCTTGCCGAAGCCGCCTTGCAGGGCAAGGTTGAGGCCGCGCGTTTCACCGATGGCGAACCTGCCATGATCGCCCAGCCGGTGGTCGACCTCCGTCCGCGGCCCGATCCGGGTTCCGGCATCGACACCCAGCTTCTGCTCGGCGAAACCGTGCGCGTCCTCGATCGTGCCGACGGCTGGGCCTGGATCAAGGCCGATGCTGACGGCTATGTCGGCTACCTGCCGGAGACTGCGCTTGCGCCTGTCGCAGGGTCGACCCATGTGGTTCTCACACCGCGCACCTTCGTCTATGCGGGCCCGGACCTGCGCTTTCCGGTGAAAACCGCCCTGTCCATGGGCAGCGCCGTTACAGCGGTTGGTGAAGCCGAAACGCGCGGGACCCGCTATCTGCTGCTGGCCGATGGCGGCGCACTGGTCGCCAACCACTGCGGCCCGGCCGGTGAACCTGTCGGCAGTGACTATGTGTCGGTGGTCGCCCGTTTTGTCGAGACGCCCTATCTCTGGGGCGGAAAGTCCGGCTTCGGCATCGATTGCTCCGGCCTCGTGCAGCTGGCTTTGCGTATGACCGGCCGTTCCGCCCCACGTGACAGCGACATGCAGGCATCCAGCCTTGGCGAGCCGATTGATCGCGAACAGCTCCGGCGCGGCGATCTCGTCTTCTGGAAGGGCCATGTGGCTGTCATGGAGGATGGGCAGATGATGATCCATGCCAATGGCCATACCATGACGGTGGCGCGCGAGAGGCTCGATGACGCCATCGAGCGCATTGGCTGGTTGTATGACGCCCCGACCGGCTATCGTCGGCCCATCGCTGAAATGTGATGAGCGCTCTCTTGGTGCAGGACCGCCGATTTCTTATATCGGTCTCATCAAGCCCGCATCGGAACCGTTCCCCATGATCCAGTTGAAGTCAGTCCTCCCGGTTCAGCGCAGCATTGTCGCGACAAGACCGGCACAGCTTGCCGGCATTCTGGGACTGGCCCTTGTGACGCTCCTGCCGGCCACATCCTTTGCCGCCGGCAGCGGCGTCGAGTGGCAGAAGGCGGGCCAGGACACGTTCACCGATCTGCCGGGTGTCAAACCGCAGGACCCGCAACTGTTTGGCGACGGCTATCGCTGCGAGACCATGACCGTCGCGCCGCGGCGCATCAACGCGCGTGAGCTCCGCGACAGCCTGCCGCAAACCGTCTATCGTTGTGAAAAGAACGGTATCATCTACCAGGGCACCCAGCCGCCGACATCGGGCCGCGGCTGGTATCCGGGGGTCAATCCGCGCAATCTGGACTGAGTGTCGGTAGAAAATTACGCCTCTTCGCCGATCAGCCCGTCGAACACTTCGAGAAGCGCCTCGCTGATCGCCGCACCGAGTGCGTGGCCCGCGTCGCGGATCGCCTCTTCGTTCATGTTGCGGGAGGCAAGCGCAAGCGCCGAACCTTCCTGGCTGACGATTTCTTTTGCCCGTTCGATCGCCCAGAGGGCAAAATCGCTGCGCGATTCGATAGCGACGGTCTCATCCATTGCGGGTTTCCTTTCAGGATTGGCAAGCCTTGTGGGTGGCACGACCATGCGTTTGACCAAGCCTCCGCGGGGTGGTGGTCACCCCGGCCTGAGGCTGGAATCAAGCCATAAAAAAAGCCCGGATAACCGGGCTTTTTTAGTTTCATCCCCAAGGCCAAAGCCTTGGTATGAATGGGAATTTGGTGCCCAGAAGAGGACTCGAACCTCCACACCCTTTCGAGTACCAGCACCTGAAGCTGGCGCGTCTACCAATTCCGCCATCTGGGCGACGAGGAGCCATGTAAAGCGACAGACTCCCCCTGTCAATCGGCTTTTTGAAGTTTTCATGTCACAGCTGAATATACATCCGGCAGCACGCTGGCAGGCTGCGGCTTTCGCCCCGCTTTTCCAGACCTTTCAGGCACATGCACGCAATGAACCTGTTGACGACGCCGTGAAAAAGCCGTGATCGAAACGCTGATTATCGCTCAGGCGGCGATCCACTTCGGTGGGCCACGCAGCAATTCGATTTCGAAGACAGGAAAATCGGTTATGAAAAAAACCATTGCAATGCTTGCGATCGCGATGATCGGCATGGAAAGCCTTGCCGGGGTCGCGCAGGCTGCCACCATCATGCCCACATCACCGGTGTCCCAGGCGCATCCTGCGGATATCCGCAAACAATCCGATGTGCAGATGGTTGATTTGGTCTGTGACTTCAACGGCTGCTACGAAACCTTCGATCGCCCACCTCCGGGCTATCGTCGCCCGCCACCGCCGGGTTATGGCAGGCCTCCGGTCTATGTCGAGCCGGGCTATGATCGCCCGCCTCCAGGCTATGGGCGTCCCCCGGCCTACGGCCGCCCTCCGGTCTATGTACAGCCGGGATACGGTCGCCCGCCGCCACCTCCGGTCTATGCGAGACCGGGTCGCAGCTGGGATCGCCATATCGATTGGTGCCTTGACCGCTACCGCTCCTACAATCCCCGGACGAACCAGTTCCTGTCGTCCTCGGGTTATTTCAAGACCTGCCGCTCGCCCTTCGGCTGAGCCAAGTCCGACACAGGCAAGAATGCAGGAAGGCGGTCTTCGGGCCGCCTTTTCTTATGATTGCTCAGGTGTCGAGACCGCTGTTGCGCTCCGGATCGATCCGGTCGAGATGGCCGAGATCTCGCTCCGGGTCGATCGCGTCACGCACCCGCTGTTTCAGCTCTTTCGGTCCGGGAAAGCCGCCATCGCGCTTGCGCTCCCAGATCAGGTCGTCATTCAGCCGGATCTCGAAAATGCCGCCGGTGCCGGGGATCAGCGCCACCTCGCCGAGATCGGCCGCAAACGTCTGCAGCAGTTCCTGCGCCATCCAGCCGCTGCGCAAAAGCCAATTGCACTGGGTGCAATAGGTGATAGCAATCCGCGGTTTGCGACGTGTCTGCGGGCCCATCTCAAATCCTCGTCTTCACGAATAAGTTAACCTGTAAACTCTTCTTTTTGTCGCAGGACAATTGCCACCGCGGCATTGATCCGCCAATAGGCAAGTTATCATTATTTCAAGGAGTTCGCCGATGTCATCCACCGATTCCAGCCGCCTCATCGTTCCGGCCGCAGCACCGCTCTATCGTTCGACGCACGAAATCGTCGAAACCGTTCTGCGCGTCGTCGCCGGCGTCTGCCTTGCCATCCATGGCAGCGGCAAGATCGCCGATCCTTTCGGCGCGATCCAGATGGTCGAAGGTCTCGGCTTCTATCCGGGCGTCTTCTGGTCGCCGCTTCTCGCCGTCACAGAATTTTTCGGCGGCATCCTGCTGGCGCTCGGTCTTTTCACGCGCCTCGCCGCCTTCGCCACGACCATCGTCCTGCTGGTCACGGTCTACTTCCACTGGGTCACCATGAGCCAGGGTTTCTCCGGCGCCGAAAAGTCGATCCTCTGGGCGGCCATCACGCTGTTCTTCGTCAGCCGCGGCGGCAATGCCCATTCCGTCGACGCCCGCCTGAAGAAGACGTTCTGAAAAACACCTTCTGAGCGCTGAAAGCGGGTGGATTGAAAAAGCAGGGCGCGGCGCTGTCGCGGCCTTGCGGTCGAGCCGATGCCATGCTTTCGTGGTCGCTCCTGATCACTCCCAGCAACGGATCCCATGCGCGTCGCCATCATCGAAAACATGAAGATCTCCTATCCCGGCCAGGTTGGCAGGGCGCTCGCCGAAGCCAGCGCAGCGGTCACCGTCATCCCCGCATATGCCGGCGCTCCGTTGCCGCAGGTGGATGACTACGAGGCGCTGGTGGTGCTGGGCGGCGAGCAGAACGCCCGTGATGACCAGAAACATCCCTATCTGGCCGATCTGTCCGCTCTGATGCGCAGCTTTGGCGATGCCGGCAAGGCGGTGCTCGGCATCTGTCTCGGCAGCCAGCTGCTCGCCCGCGCCTATGGCGGCGACAACCTGATCGGTACCGCACCGGAATTCGGCTGGCGCGTCATCGAAAAGACCGAGCACGGAAAGTCCGATCCGGTCTTTTCTGCAGTCTCCGACAGTTTCCTGTCGTTCCAGTGGCACGACGATACGTTCACCCTGCCGCAAGGCGCCGTGCATCTCGCCGAAAACGGCGCCGCCCGCCACCAGGCCTTCCGCCTCGGTCGCGCCGCCTATGGTTTCCAGTTCCATTTCGAGGCCGACCGTAACGTCGTCGATGACTGGAAGGCGGCCTTCCCGGATGTCATCGAGCGCAAGGAGCCGGGCTGGCTGGAGCGCCACTCGGCCCTTGCCGAAACCCATGGCGTCGCCTCGGACGAGGCCGGTCTCGCCATCGCCCGCGCCTGGGTCGCCCAGATCCGGTCTTGGTCCTGAACCTGATTCAGGTCCCGACCGCTGGCGACGGCCTCAGGGCTATCGATCGTCTTTGACCGAAGTCAAGTCGGTGCGCCGGATCACCTGCTAAGGCATTGGGCCATCATCAAGAGGGAGGCCGTCTTGGCCCTGTCAGCCTTTGTTGTCGCCGTCCTGCTATTGCTGCTGACGCCAGGCCCGACCAATACGCTTCTGGCGGTTTCCGGTGCCTCTGCCGGCATGCGCCGCTCAGTGCCTCTGGTCGGCGCCGAGCTTGCCGGTTATCTCACCACCATCATCCCGCTTTCCACCTTTGCCGGCCCGTGGCTGTCCGGCCAGCCGCAGGCAGCGCTCGCCGTCAAGCTTGCCGCCGCGTTCTGGGTGCTGATGCTGGCCGCCCGACTGTGGCGTCACCCGCCCCGGCTCGGTGGCGAAAGCCCTGTCACGTTCCGCGGCGTCTACGCCACCACGGTCCTCAACCCGAAGGGCCTAATCATCGGCCTTGCCCTGATCCCGCCGGCCGCCGCCTCCGTGCTGGAGCCGCTGCCCTATCTGGCCGTCTTGGCAGCATTGACCGTGACCGTGGCGCTCCTCTGGGTCGCGTTCGGCGCCACCGTGCTTCGCCGTGCCGCCAGCACCCGCCCGATCGTCTTCGGCCGTCTCGCGGCCAGCTTCCTCCTCGTCTTTGCCGCAAGCCTTGCCGGTCGCGCCATCGGCCTGATCTGAGGTCAATCGTTTCCGCCGCGGTTCAAGCGTGCGGACGTCTCTTGCAGCTTGGCTGGGGCCATGCTTTATCCTCTCTGACAAAGACCTTGGCACCCCGGTTTCGGGCGTGTCGGCATTCAAAACCTCGGGGAGGGGGCAATGAACGCAATCTGGCGGCGCATGGGCGCAATCGGCCTGATTATCTTTTCCGTGCTGTCGAGCCCGGCAGCCGCCGCCGAGCGGCCAGGTGCCGATGCGGTGATCCACGACTGGTACCGGCTGGTGCTGGAACTGGTGCGCCACACCGCGACCTATTCGCCGCCGGTCGCCAGCCGCGCCTTTGCCTATCTCGGTGTCATTGCCCATGAAGCGACAGCGTCGGGCGATCCCGCCCTCGTGTCGCTGGCCGGCCAGGTGAACGGGCTCTCGCCGCTGACGGGCCGGGACCCCGCTCAGGCCTATGACGAGGCGGTGGTGATCAACGCGGCTCTGGCCGAGGCGGTCGGGCAGCTGTTTTCCAACACGGGCCCGACCGGTCAGAGGGTGCTGGCACGCATGCAGGCGAAGATGGCGGCAAAGGTTGCCGGCGGCCTGGAGCCGCAGCTTGCGTCGCGCAGCCAGGATTATGGCCGCGCGGTCGTAGCCCATGTTTTGGCCTGGTCGAGAGACGATGGCGGCGCCAAAGTCGAGAACATGGGTTTCCCGGTCGAGTTCGCGCTCAACAAGGGGCCGGGCAACTGGGTGCCGACCAGCCTGGTCAACCAGCAGCAGATGCCGCTCCTGCCCAAATGGGGTGACAACCGGCCTTTCGCCATGCCTGAGGGCAAGAGCTGCGGCCTGCCGCCGCCGCCCGCCTATAGCGAGGAAAAAACCTCCGCCTTCTACCGCGAAGCCTTGGAAGTGCATGACGTGGTCAAGGCGATCACGCCGGAACAGCGGGCGATTGCCCGCTTCTGGTCCGACGATCCGATGCTTTCGCCGACCCCGCCCGGTCACTGGATTTCGATCGCCCTGCAGGTCCTCGACGAGCGCAAGGCACCCGCCGCCGACCGCGCCGACCTGCTTGCCCGCCTCGGCGTGACGCTGGCCGATGCCTTCATCGGCTGCTGGAACAGCAAGTTCGAATACGACCTGCTGCGGCCGATCACCTATATCAAGCGTGTCATCGATCCGAAATGGGAAGCGCTGCTGATCACACCGCCGTTTCCGGAATATCCGAGCGGCCATTCCACCCAGTCCGGTGCCGCCGCCGCGGTGCTGACCGCGTTCTTCGGCGACGACGTCGCCTTTGTCGATGCGACCCACGAGAAGGACGGTCTGCCGAACCGCAGTTTCCCGAATTTCTGGGCGGCGGCCGAAGAGGCCGGCATCTCGCGCCTCTATGGCGGCATCCATTTCCGCGCCGCGATCGAGCGCGGCCTCGATCAGGGCCGCTGCATCGGCGATCATGCCATCGCCCTGGTGACGCGCAAGTGAGCGGCGCCGATAGGAACACGCTGTCTCCGGTCGCGCTGGCATTGGCATCCCTGCTTGTGTCGGCCGGTGCCGCCCTGGCCGAGACCAAGCAACCTGTCGTCCCGCATTTTATCGATGAAACCGCGACCAGCGGCATCGACAGCACCTATCGCGGCGACTGGGAGTTCATGGTCGGTGGCGGCGTCGCGAGCTTCGATTGCAATGCCGATGGTTTTGCCGATCTGCTTCTGGCCGGCGGCGAGGCACCCGCCAAGTTCTTCCGCAACCGCAGCGCAGCCGGTGGGCCATTGTCCTTTGCCGAAGCGCAATCCGGCCTCGAGCTCGACAAGGTGATCGGCGCCTATCCGCTGGACATCGATGGCGACGGCACACAGGACCTCGTGCTGTTGCGCTCCGGCGAGAATGTCGCGATGCGCGGCCTCGGCGAATGCCGTTTCGAGCGCGCCAACGAGGCCTGGGGCTTTGACGGCGGTGACGCCTGGTCGACCGCCTTTTCCGCAACCTTCGAGCGCGGTGCCGATTGGCCAACCATGGCCGTCGGCAACTATATCGACCGCTTCGAGGACATCGAGCCCTGGGGCTCGTGCACCGACAACTGGCTGCATCGCCCCGCCACAGAGGGCGGGCGCCGTTTTGCACCGCCTGTGGCGTTGACGCCCTCCTTCTGCCCCCTGTCGATCCTGTTTACCGACTGGAACCGCTCCGGCACCCCGTCGCTGCGCGTCTCCAATGACCGCGAATATTACAAGGGCGGCCAGGAGCAGATGTGGCGCATCGAGCCGGGCAATGCACCGGTGCTCTACAGTCAGCAGGAAGGCTGGCGTTACCTGCGCATCTGGGGCATGGGCATTGCCAGCTACGACGTCAATTTCGACCGCTATCCCGATTATTTTCTCACCAGCATGGCCGACAACAAGCTGCAGGTCCTGGCCGAGGTGCCGACAACCGGCCCGCCGAAGCCGGGTTTTGCCGATATCGCCTTTGCCCGGGGCGTGACCGCGCACCGACCCTATACCGGCGGCGAAATTCGCCCCTCGACCGCCTGGCATACCGATTTCGAGGACGTCAACAATGACGGGCTCGTCGACCTGTTCATCGCCAAGGGCAATGTCGCCAAGATGCCGGATTTCGCCGAGAAGGACCCGAACAACCTGCTGGTTCAGGGCGCCGACGGCAAATTCGTCGAGATGGGCGACACCGCCGGTATCGCCAGCACGGCAAGCGGGCGGGGCGCAGCCCTCAGCGATTTCAATCTCGACGGCCGCATCGATCTTGTCGTCGTCAACCAGGGTTCGCCGGTCGAGATCTGGCGCAACGACACGAAAGACGCAGGGCATTTCCTGCAACTGGCGCTGCGCCAGGACGGGGCCAACCGAGATGCCATCGGCGCCTGGATCGAGGTCCGGCACGGCGATCGGGTGCTGACCCGCGAGGTCACCATCGGCGGCGGCCATGCCGGCGGCAAGATCGGCTGGCACCATTTCGGCATTGGTGACGTGGCCGTAACGGAGATCCGGGTGCTGTGGCCGGATGGCACGGCCGGGGACTGGCAGGCGGTCAAGGCCGACGGGTTTTATGTCGTGCAACGGGATCATCCGGTCCGGGCCTGGACGCCGGGCGAGGGGTTGTAGGGGGGGGGGCGGATGTCGGTCGTTGTGCCCCTCAATACCCCCCTCTGCCCTGCCGGGCATCTCCCCCACAAGGAGGGAGATCGGCAGGTGGCTGGCCGCTCGTCCAACCGGATAGCTTGTGCACATGAGGGCGGGGCGACGAGGAATTTCTGACTGTCGGTGTTTTGTCGCCCTTGCACCAAGGTCACCATCCTC
>UBZT01000013.1 GCA_900470155.1 Hyphomicrobiales bacterium | reverse complement strand
GGGTGGGGAGGGGTCTTAGGCAACAAAAAGGAAACGAACCCCATGAACTGGATCGCCATCGGCCATATCGACGACATTCCCCTGCGTGGCGCACGTTGCGTGAAAACACCCGAGGGCAAGATCGCCGTTTTCCGCACAGCAGAGAATGAGATCTTCGCCATTGAGGACCAGTGCCCGCACAAGGGAGGCCCCCTCTCCCAGGGCATCGTGCATGGCAAATCCGTCACCTGCCCGCTGCATAATTTCGTCATCTCGCTCGAAAGCGGCAAGGCGCTCGGCGCCGATGAGGGCGAGGTCAGGACCATTCCGCTGCGCAATATCGACGGTCAGCTCGCAATCGCGCTCGACGCAATGCTTGTGGCGGCGGAGTGAGACCATGATGTCCGCGGCCCAGATACCCCCCTCTGCCCTGCCGGGCATCTCCCCCACAAGGGAGGAGATCACCATGCCGCACACAAGTTGCCTAGCTCACCAAACGACCTCGATACGAAACGGTTCGGCTGCTTTGTACCGATACGTTACTGCAGAAGCGCCAAAGCGCCGCCGCAGTCCGATCTCCCCCCGTCTGGGGGAGATGCCCGGCAGGGCAGAGGGGGGTGCCACTCGCGCCGTCAGGGGGCTTTATGTCGACTGAAACCAACACCACCTGTCCCTATTGCGGCGTCGGCTGCGGCGTGATTGCCAGCGTCGATGAGGCCGGCAAGGTCAGCATCAAGGGCGACCCGGACCATCCGGCCAACTTCGGCAGGCTCTGTTCCAAGGGCTCGGCGCTTGCCGAGACGCTTGATCTCGACGGCCGGGCACTCCATCCCGAGATCATGGGCGAGAGAACCAGCTGGAACACGGCTCTGGACATGGTGGCGCAGACTTTCCGCCAGACGATCGCGGAGCATGGGCCGGACTCGGTCGCCTTCTATGTCTCCGGCCAGTTGCTGACCGAGGACTACTATGTCGCCAACAAGCTGATGAAGGGTTTCATAGGCTCGGCCAATATCGACACCAATTCCCGCCTCTGCATGGCCTCCTCGGTTGCCGGCCATCGCCGCGCATTCGGTGCCGACACAGTCCCCGGCACCTATGAAGACCTGGAACTGGCCGATCTCGTCATGCTGGTCGGCTCCAACATGGGCTGGTGCCATCCGGTCCTCTATCAACGGCTGGCGGCAGCAAAGGCGGCTCGCCCCGGGCTGAAGGTCGTCGTCATCGACCCGCGCCGCACGGCGACATCCGATATCGCCGATCTCCACCTTTCGGTTCGCCCGGATGGCGATGTTGCGCTGTTCAACGGACTGCTCGCGCATCTCGTCCAGCACAACGCAATTGACCAGAGCTATATCGCCGCCCATACCCATGGCTTCGCCGAGGCTTTTGCTGAAGCGGACATGTCCATGGCCGACCTGATCGAGGCAACCGGCCTGCCCGCGATGCAGATCCGCCAATTCTTCCATCTCTTCCAGATGACGGAAAAGTCCGTCACCTGCTACAGCCAGGGCGTCAATCAGTCGTCCGTCGGCTCCGACAAGGTCAACGCGATCATCAATTGCCATCTGGCAACGGGCCGCATCGGCCGCCCCGGCATGGGCCCTTTCTCGCTCACCGGCCAACCGAATGCCATGGGTGGCCGCGAGGTCGGTGGTCTTGCCAACATGCTGGCCGCACACATGGCGATCGAAAACCCGGGCCATCGCGAAAGGGTCCAGCGCTTCTGGCAATCGCCGGTCATTTCCGACAAGGCGGGCCTCAAGGCCGTCGACATGTTCGAAGCCGTCGCCGATGGTCGCATCAAGGCCCTGTGGATCATGTCCACCAATCCGGTCGTCTCCATGCCGGATGCCGACAGCGTCAAGGCGGCCCTTGAGGCTTGCCCCTTCGTCGTCGTCTCGGACATCCTCAAGGACACCGACACAGCCCGTCTGGCAGACGTTCTGTTGCCGGCCACCGGCTGGGGTGAAAAATCCGGCACGGTGACCAATTCCGAGCGTCGTATTTCCCGCCAGCGTGCTTTCCTGGCCGCCCCCGGCGAAGCACGCACCGACTGGTGGCAGCTTGCCGAAGTCGGCAGACGCATGGGCTACGACACGGCATTCGCCTATGCGACGCCCGGCGAAATCTTTGCCGAACATGCGGCCTTGTCGGCCTTCGAGAATGACGGCGAACGCGATTTCGACATTGGCGCCTACGCCGCAATTGACGAGGACGACTATGACAGCCTGCGCCCCTTCCAGTGGCCGCAGCAATTCGGCAAGCCATCCGGCGACACGCGCTTCTTCGCCAATGGCCATTTCTACCATGCGGATCGCCGCGCCCGCTTCGTCGCAACATCTGCAACGCTGCCAGCGCGCACCAGCCTCGACTTTCCGCTGATCCTCAACACCGGCCGTGTGCGCGATCATTGGCACACGATGACCCGCACCGGAAAAAGCGCCCGGCTTTCGGCCCATATCGCCGAACCCTTTGCCGAGATCCACCCGCTGGATGCCGCGCAATACCGGATTGCCGACGCCGATCTTGTCGAGTTATCCGCAGTAAACGGTGCCCGCGTCCTTGTCCGTGCGCTGCTGACCGAACGCCAGAGCCGCGGCTCGGTCTTCGTTCCGATGCACTGGACGGGGGAAACGTCCTCGCTCGGCCGTGTCGATGCGCTGGTCCCATCGATCACCGATCCGGTTTCCGGCCAACCCGCCTTGAAGCATGTGCCGGTCGCGATGAAGCGGTATTCGGCTAAGGCCTATGGCTTTGCCGTCAGCGCGGGAAAACCGGGACATCTGGATGCCGCCTACTGGGTCACGGCAAAGGCCGATGGCGGCTGGCGCATCGAGCTTGGCTTCGAACACGACAATATCGACTGGGAAGCCTGGGCGCGCAAGGCATTCGCCATTCCCGCCGATGTCGGGGTCACGGGTTATGCCGATGCACGCAGCGGCGACACCCGCCTTGCCTTCTTTGCCGGCCAGCGGTTCCTCGGTGCGCTCTTCGTCGCAGCCAGCCCCGTCGCGGTATCCCGCAACTGGCTGGTCGGTCAGTTGCGCGAGCCACAGGCCGATACCGCCAAGCGTTACGCAGTGATCGCCGGCCGGCCAAGCGCCGATCGTCCTGATCCAGGTGCCATCGTCTGCTCCTGCTTTTCGGTTGGCGTCAACCAGATCGCAGGCGCTGTTCGCCAGGGCTGCTCAACCGTCGAGGCGGTTGGCACCACATTGTCCGCTGGAACCAATTGCGGCTCATGCCGCTCCGAAATCAGGAGGATCATCGATGCTTGCCACGTTCTCGCAGCCGAATGAGCGCCCGCGGCCCGAACGGGTCGCCCCTCTTGCCAAGCTTCCGGTCTTCTGGGCGCTCGAGGGCAAAATGGTGATTGTCGCCGGCGGCACCGATGGCGCCGCATGGAAGGCCGAGCTTCTCGCCGCCTGCGGAGCGCTGGTTCATGTCTATTGCCCGCAGGATCAGCTTTCCGAGGTCATGGCAAGCCTGATCGACGCACATTCGCCAGCCGGAGAGCAGATCTCCCCCCTTGAGGGGAAGATGTCCGGCAGGACGGATGGGGGTAGTCCCACCCGGAAGGGTGGCATCGTTTGCCACCCCCACCATTGGCATGCCGGCATCTTCGAAAATGCGTCGCTTGCGCTTGCCGATTGCGAAACCGACAATGAAGCCGAAGCCTTCCACAGAGCCGCCTGCGCAGCCGGTGTTCCGGTCAATGTCGTCGACAAGCCGGCCTTCTGCCAGTTCCAGTTCGGCTCAATCGTCAATCGCTCGCCGGTGATCGTGTCGATTTCCACCGATGGTGCAGCCCCCATTCTCGCCCAGGCCATCCGCCGCCGCATCGAGACGCTTTTGCCGCAAGCCCTGAAGGGCTGGGCCGAACTGGCGCGCGACATCCGGGAGCGGGTCAACGAACGCCTGGCGCCCGGACCACAGCGCCGGACCTTTTGGGAACGCTTTGTCGACCACACATTTGCCAGCAACCAATCGCCGGAGGAGGGCGTCGAGTGGGCGCTTCTGACTGAGGCCGAAAGCCTGTCGGAAGCGCCCGCCACCGGTCGCGTCACGCTGGTCGGCGCCGGTCCCGGCGATGCCGAACTGCTGACCTTGAAGGCGGTGCGGGCTCTGCAATCGGCGGACGTCATCCTCTTTGACGATCTTGTTTCATCCGAGGTCCTGGAACTGGCACGCCGCGAGGCCAAACGCATGCTGGTCGGCAAGCGCGGCGGCCGCGAAAGCTGCAAGCAGGACGACATCAACGCCATGATGGTCAACTTCGCCAAGGCCGGAAAACGCGTGGTCCGGCTGAAGTCCGGCGATCCGATGATCTTCGGCCGCGCCGGCGAGGAGATCGCCCGCCTGCAAGCCGAAGGCATTCCGGTCGATGTCGTGCCGGGCATTACGGCCGCCAGCGCCATGGCATCGGCTCTCGGTATTTCGCTCACCCATCGCGACCATGCGCAATCGGTCCGCTTCGTTACCGGCCATTCGCGTCATGGCGATCTGCCGGCCAATACAAACTGGGCAAGCCTTGCCGACCCGACCGTCACCACCGTCTTCTACATGGGCGGCCGCACGGCGGAAAAGATCAGCGAAGCGCTGGGCTCACATGGAATGCCCCCGTCGACCCCCGCCGTGATCGTCACCTCCGTCACCCGCCCGAACGAACGCCGCTGGTCCGGCACGCTCGATGACCTCGCCGAGGCCGTCGCCATCATCGGCGTCGACGAGCCGATCCTCATCGGCATCGGCAATGCCTTTGCCGCACGGGCAAAGGCACCGGTTGAAAAACCGCTGCCGCATTCGGAGCAACAGGAGATACGGGTAGCGTAAGGCCCCTAGGCAGGAACACCCGGCCGCGCAAAGGTCGCACTGGCTTCGCTGACGATCGAGACATGCTCATAGGCCGATTTGCCGGCGGCAAGTGCATCCCCGCGCAGGATCGCGGTGACAATCTCGTCATGCTCGCGCCAGGACTTGGCAAGGCGTCCTTCGAGACGGAACTGCGCGCGTCGAAACGGTGACAGCCGCGCGCGCGTCTGGGTGACGAGCTCCAAGATATGGTCGTTATGTGCCCCGCGATAAAGCTGGGTGTGAAATTCGGTATTGTAGGCTGCATAGTCTTCGTCGGCCGAGGCACGGACGATCCGGCTGGAGGCCTGGTGCATTTCTTCCAGATGTTTGCGCTCGGCAACGGTCATGCGCTCGGCGGACAGCCTTGCGCATATGCCCTCAAGCTCGGCCATCGCCTCAAACATCGAGTTGAGAGAACTACCGCTGACATTGGTGACCACCGCCCGCTTGTTCGGCTGGCGGTCGACGAGACCCATGGCACAGAGTTCCCGCAAGGCTTCGCGCACCGGCGTGCGCGACACCTCGAAGCGCGAGGCCAGCGAGCCCTCATCCATCTTCTCGCCGGGCTCCAGGCTGCCGGTAATGATCAGATCCGCGATCGCCCGCACCATCTGCTCGACGGTCGTACCGGCACGGATGACGGCTTTCTTCTCAGGCTTGTTCACAGGCGATCCCACGTTGTTACTGCATACACATGCCAAAGCACCACGCTCAAGTCAAACGGCCGCAGCGCTGGAAGGACACCCAAGCGCCAACCGCCGAAATGGTTGCCTATTTCCTAACCAACCCACCTTTTAAACTGCATACAGTTTGATCTTGCCGCAAGGTATGGGTTTTCGGCTCTCATTTTATCAAACACTTACGTCTCTGGCACGCCGATTGCATACACTTTAGTGCTGAATTCAAGAATGGCAAAAGCCAGATAAGGGGAACTTCGATGACCAAGCTTATGTCCGTTACCCGCAGAACATTCCTCAAAACGTCCGTCGCCGGTGTCGCTGGCGCGGCGCTTGCTCCCAACGCCTTTTTCTCGCCTGCCATGGCGCAGGCCGCCCTCACCGTCGGCTTCATCTATGTCGGGCCGAAAGATGACTATGGCTACAATCAGGCCCATGCCGAGGGTGCCACAGTCTTGAAAAGCATGGCCGGCGTTACCGTTGTCGAGGAAGAGAACGTACCGGAAACCGTCGATGTCCAGAAGACGATGGAATCGATGATCAACCTGGATGGCGCGACGCTCGTCTTCCCGACCTCCTTCGGCTACTTCGACCCCCATATGCTCGCCATGGCCGAGAAATATCCCGACGTGCAGTTCCGCCATTGCGGCGGCCTGTGGCAGGAGGGCAAGAACCCGATGAACACCGGCTCCTATTTCGGCTATATCGGCCAGGGCCAGTATCTGAACGGCATCACCGCCGGCTACGCCTCGAAGAGCAAGAAGATCGGCTTCGTCGCCGCCAAGCCGATCCCGCAGGTGGTGCAGAACATCAACTCCTTCCTGCTCGGCGCTCGCTCCGTCGACCCAACGATCACCTGCCAGGTTATCTTCACCGGCGAATGGTCGCTGGCGGTCAAGGAAGCCGAAGCCACCAACGCATTGATCGACCAGGGTGCCGACGTCATCACATGCCATGTCGACAGCCCTAAAGTCGTCGTCGAGACCGCCGCCGGCCGCGGCGCCTTCGTCTGCGGCTATCATGCAAACCAGAGCCCGCTTGCACCGGAAAAATACCTGACCGGCGCCGAATGGGCCTGGGGCAATGTCTATACCGACTTCGTCAAGAAGGCGCAGGCCGGCGAAAAGCTCGGCAATTTCGTCCGCGGCGGCCTGAAGGACGGCTTCGTCAAGATGAGCCCGCTCGGCCCGGCCGTCTCTGCCGAAGCCCGCACGAAGTTCGAGGCAACGCAGGCCGAGATGATGAAGGGTGGCTTCTCCGTCTTCAGAAGCGGCCTTAAGGACAACAAGGGCACCGTCGTTGTCACCGCCGATCTCGCCGAAGATGCGATCGAACTCGAAAGCATGGGCTATCTCGTCGAGGGCGTTATCGGCTCGACGTCCTGAAGCGCGCAGGAGCGGCGGCCATGACCTTGGAAATAAACAGTCAGAGCCTCGTTCCACCCCCGGTGCGGGCCGGAGATTTCCGACCTGCCATCGAATGGGCGGCGCGACGTGCCGAACCCCTCGCCATCGCACTGTTTGCGGTGATCATCGGGCTCGGCGTCTTCTCCGTCTTCATTGCCGCGCTCGGCAAGTCGCCGCTCCAGCTCTTTCAACTGATGTATGCCGGTGGCTTCGGCAGCTGGTTCTCGATCCAGAACGCGCTCAGCCGCGCAGCCCCGTTGCTGCTGACTGCCCTCTGCGTCGCCTTGCCAGCCCGTCTCGGTCTCACCGTGATCGGGGCGGAAGGTGCCGTGGTTCTCGGCGGCCTGGCGGGTGCGGCTGCAGCCCTGCCGATCGTCGGCCTCGTGCCGCCCCTCATGTTGTGGATCACCATGGGTATTGCCGCCATGATCGTCGGTGGCATCTGGATCGGCCTATCGGGTTTCCTCCGCCACTATCGCGGTGTCAACGAAACCATCGCCTCGCTTCTGCTGGCCTATATCGCCATTGCCCTGATGAACCAGCTGATCGAGGGGCCACTGCGCGACCCCGCCAGCCTCAACAAGCCTTCGACGACCCCGCTTCCGGCCGAATATATGCTCGGCAAGATCCCCGGCATGGACGTGCACTGGGGCTTCGCGGTCGGCGTCATCGCCTGCGTCATTTCCTACATCATCATCGAATGGACGACGAGCGGCTTTGCCGCCCGCATCGCCGGCGGTAACATGCGGGCAGCCCAGATTCAGGGCCTGCCCGTCGGCCGGCTGATCGTCGGCTTCACGTTTCTCGCCGGTGCCTTTGCCGGTCTCGCCGGCATGATCGAGGTCGCCGCCGTTCAAGGCAGCGCCAATGGCTCGCTGGCCGCCGGCTACGGCTATACCGGCATCCTCGTCGCTTTCCTCGCTCGCCACAATCCGCTCGCCATCATTCCGGTCGCCATCCTTCTTGGCGGCATCGACGCGTCGGGCGGCCTGATCCAGCGCCGCATGGCACTGCCCGATGCGACCGTGCTCGTGCTCCAGGGCACGCTGTTCATCGCCGTCCTCTTTTCCGAAACCCTCTACGGTCGCTTCAAGATCTTCAATCCCGATCTGTGGAAACAGCCGGACGCCAGCAAGGGAGCAGCGTGATGGACGGAACCGATATCGGCCTCTGGGGCATTCCCCTTGCCATCATCGCCGGCGCCATCCGCGT
This sequence comes from Hyphomicrobiales bacterium, assembly GCA_900470155.1. GTDB lineage: Bacteria > Pseudomonadota > Alphaproteobacteria > Rhizobiales > Rhizobiaceae > Allorhizobium. The sequence goes on along the minus strand of UBZT01000013.1, from coordinate 98,863 downwards.
CTCGACGCCGTTCATCTTCGTCAGCCTCGGCGAAATGATCACCGAGCGTTCCGGGCGCATCAATCTCGGCCTTGAGGGCACGCTCGTCTTCGGCGCCATGGCCGCCTATGGCACCGCCGTCATGACCGGTTCGCCCTGGCTGGGTGTGCTGGCCGCCATGTTGGCCGGCTCGCTCTTCGGCCTGCTGCACGGCTTCATCTGCAAATTCCCCAAGGTCAACGACATCGCCATCGGCATCGCCATGATGCAGTTCGGCCTCGGCCTTGCCTTTTTCCTCGGCAAGCCATTTATCCAGCCCTCGGCACCTAAACTGCCCTCGATCCCCTTTGGCGGCTGGTCGAGCTATCCGCAGGTCCAGGCAGCACTCAACATCAACGTGCTGTTCATTCTCGGCATCGCGCTCGCTTTTGCCCTCTCCTGGGCCCTGCGCAATACGCGCCTCGGCCTCATCCTGCGCGTTGTCGGCGACAGTTCCGATGCGGCCCGCGCCATGGGCCTCAATCCAGACACCATCCGTCTCCTGGCAACAGCCGTGGGTGGCGCGCTTGCGGCTGTCGGCGGCGCCTATCTCTCGCTCTTCTATCCCGGCTCCTGGAACGAAGGCATCTCCTCCGGCCAGGGCCTAATGGCCGTGGCGCTGGTGATCTTCGCCCGCTGGAACCCGATCGGCTGCCTCCTCGCCTCGCTGCTCTTCGGCGGCGCCGGCGCGCTCGGCCCTGCCCTGCAATCGGTCGGCGTCACGGAGGGCTACTATCTTTTCTACGCAGCCCCTTACGTGCTGACCCTGATCATCATGATCGCCACGTCCTCGCCCACCCGCTCGCTCACCGGCGCACCCGGTGCACTGTCGCTCACCAAGTAATTTGACCGAAAGGAAGATTTCCATGAACGGATTGGGTGGACTGAACAAATCCGAACACGGCGTCGGCATTGGCCTCGTTCAACTGCAATTGCCCAACACGGTGACGAAAGCAGATCTGGCGCGCCAGACCCAGGTGATCGTCGATCTGGTCGGCAAGGCCCGGCGCAACCAGCCAGGCATGGATCTTGTCATCTTCCCGGAATATGCGCTTCATGGCCTGTCGATGGATATCAATCCGGAGATCATGTGCACGCTCGACGGCCCGGAAGTCGCGGCCTTCAAGTCCGCCTGCAAGGCCAATAAGATTTGGGGCTGCTTCTCGATCATGGAGCTCAATCCCGGCGGCATGCCCTACAATTCCGGCATCATCATCGATGACCAAGGCGAACTAAAGCTCTACTATCGTAAGATGCATCCGTGGGTCCCCGTCGAACCTTGGGAGCCCGGCGACATGGGCATCCCCGTCATCGAGGGTCCGAAGGGTGCGAAGATCGCTCTGATCATCTGCCATGATGGCATGTTCCCGGAAATGGCCCGCGAATGCGCTTACAAGGGTGCCGAGATCATGATCCGCACGGCCGGTTATACCGCGCCGATCCGCGACAGCTGGAAATTCACCAATCAGTCGAATGCCTTCTGCAACCTCATGGTCACCGCCAATGTCTGCATGTGCGGCTCCGACGGCACGTTCGACAGCATGGGCGAAGGCATGATCTGCAATTTTGACGGCACCATCATCGCCCATGGCACCAGCGGGCGGGTCAACGAGATCATCACGGCGGAGGTTCGCCCCGATCTGGTACGCGAGGCCCGCCTTGGCTGGGGCGTCGAAAACAACATCTACCAGTTCGGCCATCGCGGCTATGTCGCCGTTGCCGGCGGCGCGCAGGATGCGCCCTACACCTACATGCATGACCTGATCGCCGGGAAGTACCGCCTGCCCTGGGAAGACCAGGTCAAGGTGACCGACGGCTCGTCCTGCGGCTTCGACACGCCGCATCGCCGCTATGGCGAAACCTTCAAGCTCGCCGGGGAATAGGAGAACAATCGATGGATGCGATGATCGAGACCAACACCCACTATATCGACGGCGATCCCTACAACTGGCCCTACAACGGCAAGCTCAGGCCCGACAACACCGCCCTGATCATCATCGACATGCAGACCGATTTCTGTGGGCCCGGCGGCTATGTCGACCATATGGGCTACGACCTGTCGCTGGTCCAGGCGCCGATCGAGCCGATCAAGACGGTTCTCGCCGCGATGCGCCCCAAGGGCTACCACATCATCCACACCCGCGAAGGCCATCGCCCCGATCTTGCCGATCTTCCCGCCAACAAGCGCTGGCGCTCGCAACGCATCGGCGCCGGCATCGGCGACGCCGGCCCCTGTGGCCGCATCCTCGTGCGCGGCGAACCCGGCTGGGACATCATCGAGGAACTCTATCCGCTTGAGGGCGAAACCATCATCGACAAGCCCGGCAAGGGTTCCTTCTGCGCCACCGATCTCGAACTGATCCTCAACCAGAAGCGCATTGAAAACATCATCCTGACCGGCATCACCACCGATGTCTGCGTCTCCACCACGATGCGCGAAGCAAACGACCGCGGCTTCGAATGCCTTTTGCTGGAAGACTGCTGCGGCGCCACCGACTACAGCAACCATCTTGCCGCAATCAAGATGGTCAAGATGCAGGGCGGCGTCTTCGGTTCGGTGTCCAACTCCGCAAAGCTGGTCGAGGCCCTGCCCTGATGGCCTCCTGGCGTGCACAGGTCTACCGCGTTTCAGCCGACGCCCCAGACGATGTCACGGGCGTCGAAGCCTTATTCTCCGCTGGCCTTGCGCCGGCAAGCGTCGTCGCCATTCTCGGCAAGACCGAAGGCAATGGTTGCGTCAATGATTTCAGCCGCGGCTATGCCACGCAGTCCTTCGAACAGCTGTTTGCCCGACATGGCGTCAAAGGCGCGTCGATCATCATGTCAGGCGGCACCGAAGGCGCTCTTTCTCCACACTGGACCGTATTTGCCCGCGAAAGATCCGACGCACCGGGTGCAGGCGCGCTGGCGATCGGCGTGTCGAGAACGCCCGACCTTGCCCCAGCCCAACTCGGCCGCAAGGACCAGGTGACGATGGTCGCCGACGGCGTCCGCCAGGCGATGAAGGATGCGGGTATCACCAGCCCCAGGGACGTCCATTTCGTCCAGATCAAATGCCCGCTGCTGACGGCAAAACGGGTTGCGGATGCGCAGGCATCCGGTGCAACGACAGTGACCCGCGACACCTTGAAGTCGATGGGCTTTTCCCGCGGCGCATCGGCGCTCGGCGTAGCCCTCGCTCTGGAGGAAGTCACCGAGCATGCGATCAATGACGCCGATATCGGCAACAGCTTTCACATTTATTCTAGTTGCGCCTCTACCTCGGCTGGCGTCGAACTGACCGACCATGAAATCATCGTGCTCGGCATGAGCGACGCATGGTCAGGCCCGCTCGCCATCGATCATGCGGTGATGCAGGACGCGATCGATACCGCATCCGTGCGCGCCGCCCGCGAGCGCCTGCCTCAGGACGCTCGGCTCAAGGCGGTGCTGGCAAAGGCCGAGCCAGATCCGAGCGGATCCGTGCGCGGACGCCGCCACACGATGCTGGACGATTCCGACATTTCCGCCACCCGCCATGCCCGCGCCTTTGTCGGCGGCGTTCTCGCCGGCATCTTCGGCATGACCGATCTCTACGTCTCGGGTGGTGCCGAACATCAGGGCCCACCCGGTGGCGGGCCTGTCGCCATCATCGTTGAAAAGGAGCAGTGACCGTGAGCATTATCGGTGAGATCCTTCGTACGAAAGAGATACCCGCCGTCGGTATCGAGACGGTCGACATGACCATGCGCTTCGGTGCCTTCACCGCACTCGACCATGTTTCGATCAAGGTCGAACCGGGCTCGTTCCACGCGCTACTCGGCGAAAACGGCGCCGGCAAGTCCACACTGGTCAAATGCATCATGGGTTTCTATCGCCAGACATCAGGCCAGCTGATGGTCGATGACCGGGAAGTGTCCGTCGCCTCGCCGCGCGATGCGGCAGCCTTCGGCCTCGGCATGGTCTACCAGCATTTCACCCTCGTCCCGTCCCTGACCGGCGCCGAAAACCTGGTGATCAGCCGCAGCGAAGTGCCGGCCGTGATCAACTGGGCGCAGGAAAAGAAGGCACTTGCCGCGTTCATGCAGACCATGCCCTTCGAGATCCCGCTGCACCGCCCGGTCGCCGAACTTGCGGCCGGTGAAAAGCAGAAGCTCGAGATCATCAAACAGCTCTATCTCGGACGTCGCTTTCTCGTGCTCGACGAACCGACCTCGGTGCTGACGCCGGCGGAAGCCGACGACATGCTGGGTCTGGTCCGCGGCCTGACCCAGAGCGGCGAACTGACCGTGCTGATGATCAGCCACAAGTTTCATGAAGTCACCAAGTTTGCCGATGCCGTCTCCGTTCTGCGCAAGGGCAAACTGACCGGTGGCGGCAAGACCTCCGAACTGTCGACCCGGGAGATGGCTGCGATGATGATCGGCGACGTCAAGCTTGCCGAACTCGACACCCGCCTGCCCGTCAATGGGGGTGCCGCAAAAATTCTGTCCCTCAGCAGCGTCAGGGCACCCGACCGCAGCGGTCTGAAAACCATAGAGATCGACGAACTGGTGGTGCATTCCGGCGAAATCGTCGGCATCGCCGGCATATCCGGCAACGGCCAGAAGGAATTGTCGGAAATCCTCGCCGGCCAACGCCCGGCGAATGCCGGCAATGTCGCGGTCAAGGGCAAACCCTATGGCGCGACCCGCGCCGAAACCCGCGCCAACAATGTTCGCTTCATTCCCGAAGAGCCGCTGCAAAACGCCTGCGCACCGAAAATGAGCGTGTCCGAAAACCTCTCCTTCCGCACATTCGACCTGAAGACCGACGGCCGCGAGACCCGCTGGCTTGACGGTCGCGCCATGCGCCGCCTTGCGGGCAAGCTGATCGGTGATTTCAAGGTCAAGACGGCGTCACCGGCCTCGCCCATCGCCTCGTTGTCGGGCGGCAATGTCCAGCGTGCGGTGCTCGCGCGCGAGCTGACCGGCGAGGTCGATCTCCTGATCGTCTCCAACCCCTGTTTCGGCCTGGACTTCTCGGCCGTTGCCGAGATCCGCTCGCGGATCATGAAAGCCCGCAATGGCGGTACGGCGGTACTGCTGATTTCCGAAGATCTCGACGAGCTGATGGAAATGTCCGACCGCATCATCGTCATGTCCGATGGCAAGCTGGTCTATGAAACCCCGGCGCGCGAAGCCGACATTTCCGTCATCGGCGCCCATATGGCGGGACATCACTGATGCCGGATATCAAGGCCCTGCCCTTCGCATTTCCCCTGAAGCGGGACTCTGTCGCCCTGATTGTCATCGACATGCAGCGCGATTTCGCCGAGCCCGGCGGCTTCGGCGAAACGCTGGGCAATGACGTCAACCATGTCTCGGTGATCGTGCCGGACGTCAAGCGCCTGATCGAAGGCTTTCGCCATGCCGGTCTTCCGGTGATCCACACCCAGGAATGCCATCGTCCGGATCTGTCAGACCTTCCACCGGCCAAACGCAATCGTGGCAATCCAAGCTTGAGGATCGGCGACGTCGGGCCGATGGGCCGGATCCTTATCGCCGGCGAACCCGGCACGGCGATCCTGCCTGAACTTGAGCCCATCGCGGGAGAACTGGTGATCGAAAAGCCCGGAAAGGGCGCGTTCTATGCCACTTCGCTCAGTGATGATCTGCAGGAACGCGGTATCACGCAGCTGATCTTTGCCGGCGTGACCACCGAGGTCTGCGTCCAGACCACCATGCGCGAGGCCAATGATCGCGGCTATGAATGCCTGATCGTCGAAGAGGCGACGGCCAGTTATTTCCCGCATTTCAAGCAGGCCGCCCTCGACATGATCCGCGCTCAAGGCGGCATAGTCGGCTGGACGGCCCATCTCGACGACCTCCTGAAGGGATTGATGCATGCCTGAGACCACCCGTGAAAGCCTGACGAACGGCGGCTGGAAGAGCCTCGATTTCGGCCCGTTCCGCGACGGCGTAACAATTCACTGGATCACACCGTTCAGGGACGACCAGCCCGGCGTGGCGCTATTGAAATACGAGGCCGGTGCGTCTGTGCCGCGCCACCGGCATGAAGGACTGGAAACGATCCTTGTCCTGCAGGGGACGCAGTCGGATGAGGCGGGCGACTACGGCCCAGGCTGTTATGTCGTCAACACCAAGGGCAGCGAGCATTCTGTCTGGAGCGATACCGGATGCGTCGTCCTGATCCAGTGGGACCGGCCGGTCACCATTCTCGCCGAAGCCTGATCAGGCTGAAAGCTCGACCAGGGTACGCGGCAGTGCATTCATGCATTCGGCACCCGTCTGCGTGACCAGGAACTGGTCCTCGATCATCAGTGCCCCGAGCCCTTGCGCATAAAACGGCGCCTCCAGCGCAACAACCATGTTCGGCTCGATGACTTCGCCATTGTCATGCGAGAAGAACGGCCATTCCTCGATGCCGACGCTGCCGCCGACCGAATGGCCGAAATGGCCACGGTAATACTCGTCAAAACCGTCCCGGCGCATGGAACCGAGCATCGCCGCATGCACCGAACCGAAACTGTTGCCGGGCCGTATGTGTTCGAGCCCGACGGCAAAGGCCTGCTCGAGAGCCTTGAAGATGTCGCCGGCAAGCGCTGTAGGCTTTCCAAGGCAGAAGGTTCGCGCGCCATCCGAGGAATAGCCCTCCACCAGCGTCCCGACATCGGCCTTGATCAGTGCGCCCGGCGTTACGACCGCCCGGCTGTCGCCAAGATCGGCACCGACCGAAATATAGTCCCAATGCCCGCTCAGCCCGTAGCCCTGGGCGTGAGCCTCGGATTGCGCGCCCTCGAGCCATGCTGCTGACAAGGCAGAAAGCGGCACGCCGGCGGCGATCGTCTCCCGCATGCGGACAAGGCCCGCTTCCGCCGCCCGCGAAGCCTGTCTCAGCCAGGTGATTTCGGTCGGCGTCTTGACCACGCGCAGCCGTCGCAGAACGGTCGAGCCATCAAGCCAGGTCACATCCGGCAATATTGCTTTCAGCGACAGGAAGTCCGCCGACGGCATGAACTCCAGATCGACAGCGATGCGCGCGCTGGCCAGGCTCCGGTCGCAAAGCAGATCGCCGAGCAGCCGGAAACAGGCATCCTGATCGAATGTTTCCGGTCGCGGGCCGACATTGCCGGCCTGTCGGTAGGCAGCATTCACACCGGCAAGATCGCTTTCGCCTCGAAGGCCGACACTGTCAATCCAGATCCGGTGTGTCCGGATATCGGCCTCGCCCAAGCTTCGGCGGACCGCGCCTGCGGCATGATCGCTGACGACGACGGCCATCGGACAGCCAGCGTCCGCAGGCACAAGCGCAATGGCCGAACCTGCCCGTCCCCACATCGTTGCCACCCCGGCGCTCGCACCCGTCGCATAGCGAAACGCTTCCGGCTGGAAGAGGACCAACGCATCGGCTGCCTCCGCCTGAAGAAGTCTCTGGGCACGCATCCGGTCAAGATTGCTCACATCTTCCATCCTGTTGATCGTCCCGACCTTAGCGATCATGCCACGGTGTCTGAAATGCAAAATCGCCCGGAGACCGGGCGATTTCACAACTACCTTCGGTCTTGCGACCGCCCGTCAGGCCTGCGGCTGCTTGGTCTTGCGCAGGTAAGGCAAAACCGTATCGAAGGAACCGAAGCGGGCAATCGCGTCTTCGTTGGAGACGGCCGCCGTGATGATGACATCATCGCCCTGCTTCCAGTTTGCGGGTGTCGCCACCTGGTGCTTGGCGGTCAGCTGGATCGAGTCGATCGTACGCAGGATCTCGTCGAAGTTGCGGCCGGTGGTCATCGGGTAGGTCAGGATCAGCTTGATCTTCTTGTCCGGGCCAATGACATAAACGGAGCGAACGGTCGCATTGTCGGCAGGTGTACGACCTTCCGAACTTTCGCCCGCGTCGTCCGGCAACATGTCGTAGAGCTTGGCAACCTTCAAATCCTTGTCGCCGATCAGCGGATAGGCAACCTCGAAACCGGTGGCTGTCTTGATGTCCTGCTTCCACTTGACGTGGCTGTCGACAGGATCGACCGAAATACCGATGACCTTGACATTGCGCTTGCGAAACTCGTCGTCCAGCCCGGCCATGGCACCGAGTTCGGTGGTGCACACCGGCGTGAAATTCTTGGGGTGCGAAAACAGCACGGCCCAGCTTTCGCCGATCCATTCATGAAAACTGATCGCTCCCTGCGTGGTCTCAGCCGAAAAATCAGGTGCAAGTTGGTTGATGCGAAGTGTCATGCTCAGCTCCGAAATCATTGAAAATTGCTTGAGTCGGATTGCCGGGAAGGAGAATGCCCCTACCGACTTGATTGCTTACCGTTCGGCTCCCATAACCGTTTGCCTCACAGGGGCCGCGTGCTCGAAAAGCCCACGTGCCGAATTCAGCAGAACACCTAAGCAGTGTAGGTTTCACGTTACAGCAAGAAGAGCAGTCCCGCTATGAAGCTGATGGACAACACTGCAACCGCCAGGGCGCATTTGTCGGACCAAAAGCGTGCGCTGCTACGAACAGCGTCGCGTTGCTGACTTTGGCAAGGTGCAAAGGCCATCATCTACTCCCGACTAGAGAATGGGGAACATACCCCAGAAGAATATCTCATGACGCCGGCAATCGGCGGCATCCGTATCGTCATCATGTTTTGCAACCACGGGCCGCTTCGTCTCCGACGCCCGCAACGCTGTATCGGTTGAGGGCACCAGCCGCCGTGCAAGACCAAAAAGATCGAAAGAAAGCGTTTCCACACTCTGGGGCATTTTTCATCCTTCCGTCTGTTGCGGTCATCATGAACCAACGGTCACAGTTTCGTCACAATTTCGCCTCGTGTCAACAATCTCTACCAGATTGGTATTCTAACTTCTGCAGTTCTTCGAGAATGCATAACTAGCCCGACAAGTTCCCGGGGAATGCGCGATCAAATGCCGGCTAAGCAGACACACCACCGTGGTCGCTGTCACCTTCAACAAGCGTCATGGGCCACAGTTGTCGGCCGGCAGCCTGGGGATAGTGTTGCGAGAAGGCCGGCATGGTCGCGAGCAGGCTTTCCGCCAGAGCGATGCCAAGATCGCGTAGCGACAGACTGAAACAGGTCAACCGCGGTGACAAGAACTGGCATTGCGGGCTGTATTGGCCAATCACCGCAACATCCCTGCCCGGCTTCAGACCCGCCTCTTCCAGACCGCGATAGAGGCCAATGGTCGTTGCTTCGTTGACCAGCACAATTGCGGTGGGCCGATCCGTGCATGCAATCAGATCACGGGCAATCTGGTACCCCCCCGTTTCATTCGGCTTCGAACGAAAGATATGATTTTCATCCAACTGCAAGCCATGCCGTGCCAGTGCCTCCCGGCAGCGTTCGACAAACACGTGCCCAAGATTGATGTCATCATGCGGCCGGGAAATCGCGATCCGTCTGTGTCCTTTGCTGACAAGGCGATCGACAGCCTGATCGGCGATACCCTCGAAATCCAGGTCATACCAAGGTTGACCGACATCCGTCTGGCTACGGCCCAGTGTGATGAAGGGGATCTTCGCACGGTCTAGAAACTCGAATCGATGGTCATGCCGACGCGTTGCGGACAGAATGATGCCATCGGCGAAACCGCGGGCAACCACACGCTTCAGATAGTCGTCGGGATCTTCCTCAGATGAACACAAAAGGGCGACAAGATCGAGCTTGTGCCGCGCAAACACCGTCTGCACGCCGTCAAAGACGCTCATGAAAAACGTATCGCCCTGGCCCGTAATCTCATGGCCTGTCTGCATCATGAAGCCGATAATGCCCGTCGCGCCCTTGCGCAGAGAGCGACCCGCCTGGTTCGCCACATAGCCCAGTTGCTCTGCCGCCTCCAGCACGCGGCGGCGTGTTTCCTCGTTGACATCAGGCTTGCCGTTCAAGGCACGCGAAACCGTCCCGATGGAAATATCGAGATGGTCTGCGAGTTGGCGAATGCCTTTCATGAAACCTGCTCCCCGCCCACGCACCGTTATCGTTTACGAAACCCTATTGACACAGGACGGCACCTGTTCCTAGTATCGTAAACGTTTACGGGAAAGATCGAAAGAGGAGTTTTGGTCTATCCCTTGGGAGGATACCAGTGACATACAGAGCCGTTTTGTGCGGATGCGGAGCTATGGCCAGAGGGTGGCTGAATGCGCTTCAATCGACGCCCGAGCTTAAGGAAAGCGTGACAATCGTCGGCATGGTCGATCTCGATCGTGCGACCGCCGAAGCGCTGGCGGAAGAGTTCGGCCTGCGCGGCATCGCCATCGGCACAGATCTCGGTATCGTGCTTGAGGCAACAAAGGCCGATCTTCTGTTCGATGTTGTCGTGCCCCAGGCGCGCCGGGCCGTCGTCTCCGCCGGTCTTCTTGCTGGCTGCCATGTCCTCTCCGAAAAGCCGCTCGCAGCCTCCATGCAGGAGGCCGAAGAATTGACCGCTCTGGCGGCCAAGACCGGCCGCATGCACGCCGTCGTCCAGAACCGTCGCTTCATCTCCGGTGTTCGTCGTCTCCGTCGTGCTGTCGACGAAGGCTTGATCGGCGAGCTGACCGGTATCCATTGCGACTTCTTCCTTGGTCCGCATTTCGGCGGGTTCCGTGAGGCCATGGACAATGTGTTGTTGCTCGACATGGCGATCCACACATTCGACGCCGCCCGCTTCGTGTCCGGCAAGACCCCTCTTTCCGCCTATTGCATCGAAACCAACCCGTCCGGCTCCTGGTACGCCCATGGCGCATCTGCCAATGCGACATTCCGCCTGTCCGGCGACGCGGTCTTCACGTATCGCGGCTCCTGGTGCGCGGAAGGACGTCGCACGAGCTGGGAAAGCGCCTGGCGCCTCGTCGGCTCGAAGGGCATGCTGACCTGGGACGGTGAAGACGCCTTCGAGGCCTCCGTCGCGGGCAACGAACCCGGCCTGCTGCATGGCTTCGCAACGCTTAAGGTTGCACCGGCACCCGATGATGATCACACGCACGGCCATCGCAGCGTGATTACCGATTTCATTCGCGCCATCCGAACCGGCACGCAGCCCGAGACCGTCAGTGCCGACAACATCAAGAGCCTCGCCATGGTCTTCGGCGCGATCGAAAGCGCACGCACAGGCATGCCCGTGAACATTGAACAACAAGGACACTAATTCCGTGAGCAATCCCGCCAAATCGATCCGCATCGGAACCATGGTCAGCGCAAGTGGCGGCAAGGCCGCGGAACGCATCGGCCAAATCGCCGACATGGGCTTCGAAAGCTTCGAGCCCTTCTTCTGGCAGACCACCAATGGCCAGGATCTCGCCGATCTCGGCAAGCGGTGCGTCGAGGCGATCGGCGATCGGGACATCACCATCTCGACGCTCGGCATGTTCGGCAATCCACTCGAGGAAACGGACATGGACCTGCAGACGCTGCAGGGCTGGAAGGATTGCATCGACAACGCCCACCATTTCGGTGCCACCTGCATCGCCGGCTTCACCGGCCGCATCCGCAACAAGCCGCTGACGGACAGTCTTGCGCGCTACAGGGAGATCTGGAGCGAGCTTGCCAAGCGGGCCGCGGACAAGGGCGTGAAGATTGCATTCGAAAATTGCGCCATGGACGGCAACTGGCAGACCGGTGACTGGAACATCGCCCACAATCCGGATGCCTGGGAATTGATTTTCAACGAGACGCCGGACGACAATATCGGGCTTGAGTGGGAACCCTGCCACCAGATGGTCTATCTGATCGATCCCTTGCCGCAGATTCGCAAATGGGCCCACAAATTCTTCCATGTCCACGGCAAGGACGCCACCATCCGCTGGGACGTGATCCGCGAACACGGCATCTTCGGCAAGGAAAAATTCGTCTTCATGCGCACGCCGGGTTTCGGCGACACCAACTGGACGGATGTGATGTCCGAATTGCGCCTTGCCGGCTGGTCGGGATCAATCGATATCGAGGGCTGGCACGATCCGGTCTACCGCGATGCGCTCGAAATGACCGGCCAGGTCCACGGCCTGAACTATCTGAAGAATTGCCGGGGGGGCGAATTCGTCACCGACCCGCAATGAGACTGCCTGCCGGCTTGGAGGAAGCTGGCGGGATCAATGGTCCAACCCCAAGGAGGAGAGCATGTTTATCCGCAATTCACTGATGGCCGGCGCAATCGCGCTTGCCTCCGTCTCAAGCCTTGCCGTGGCGGCTTACGCAGCCGACGAAGTCACCATCACCATCTGGAGCCTCGACAAACCGGAGCAGCCGGCCTTGAACCTCGCCCGGGAATTCGACGAAAAGGAGCCGGGCATCAAGGTCGAATACCGGCTGATCCAGTTCGACGACGTGGTCAGCGAGGCCATGCGCGCTTTCTCGACCGGCCAGGCGCCAGACATTATCGCGATCGACAATCCCGAGCACGCGCTCTTTGCCTCGCGCGGCGCTTTCCTCGACCTGACCGACAAGATCGCGGCCTCAAGCGTGATCAAGAAGGAGAATTATTTCCCCGGCCCGCTCAATTCCGTCACCTGGGATGAAAAACTGTTCGGGGTGCCGAAGGCGACCAACACGATCGCGCTCTACTACAATGCCGACATGTTCAAGGAAAAAGGCCTCGACCCAGATAAGCCGCCACAGACCTGGGACGAACTTCTCGATGCTGCCCGCAAGCTGACCGACCCGGCCAAGAACGTCTACGGTCTCGCCTTCTCGGCCAAGGCCAGCGAAGAAGGCACCTTCCAGTTCCTGCCTTGGGCCCAGATGGCCGGCGGCGGCTATGAGAAGATCAATTCGGACGGCGCCGTGAAAGCCCTTGAGGCCTGGAAGACGCTGATGACCGAAAAACTGGCCTCACCCGACAGTCTGACGCGCGGTCAGTGGGATTCGACCGGCACATTCAATTCCGGCAATGCTGCGATGGCGATCTCGGGGCCTTGGGAACTCAACCGCATGTCCGAAGAGGCCAAGTTTGACTGGCGCGTGGCCCTGCTGCCGGTGCCGGAAGCCGGCGCGGAACGCTCGTCGGCGATGGGTGACTTCAACTGGGCGATCTTCTCGTCCACCAAGCACCCGGAAGAAGCCTTCAAGGCGCTCGAATACTTCGCCTCGCAGGATGACAAGATGTTTGCAAATTACGGCCAGTTGCCGGCGCGCTCCGACATCACGCTTCCGGCCACCGGCAACGACAAGAAGGATGCTGGCTTGAAGGTCTTCCAGGAGCAGCTGAAATACGCCAAGGCCCGCGGTCCGCACCCGCAATGGCCGAAAATCTCAAAGGCGATCCAGGACGCCATCCAGGCTGCCCTCACCGGCCAGATGTCGCCAAAGGATGCCCTTGATCAGGCCGCGGAAAAGATCAACGCCGTGCTCGGCTAAGCGATCGGCTGGCGCAGCCTCACTACCGCGCCAGCCCCCCAAACCCTCCCCGGACGGCCGTCCCTCGTTTCCCTGACCCGGGGGGCGGCCAAAGCCGGGCGATGCATCGTGCGGAGACATCCATGCGCAAGTTCATATCCAGCCTGACCGACGGGCGGGGCTTCGACATTGGCCTCGTGGCCTTTCCGCTCGGCTTCCTCTTCCTGATGTCCGGCCTGCCTTTGCTCTACAACGTGTTGATGAGCTTCCAGGAAGTGGACATGTTTTCGCTCGGCAGCTTGTTCCGGCCCTTTGTCGGCCTGAAGAACTACGCCACGCTGTTCGCCCAGCCGCAGACCTGGCCGATCCTCGCCAACACGGCCATCTTCGTGATCGCATCGATTGCCGGCCAGTTCTTCATCGGCTTCGGCCTCGCCCTGTTCTTCTGGGTCGGTTTTCCCGGGTCATCATGGCTGCGCGGTCTCTTTCTCGTCTCATGGGTCATGCCCGGCCTCGTCGTCGGCGCGATCTGGAACTGGATCTTGTCAGGCGATTTCGGCGTGCTCAATTTTATCCTGCGCGAAAGCGGCATCATCTCAGCCAACATCTTCTGGCGTTCCGATCCGACCTATTCGCTCTGGGCCGTCATCATCGCCAATATCTGGCTCGGAACCTCGTTCAACATGATCTTGCTCTCCGTCGGCCTGTCCGGCATCCCGAAGGACCTTTATGAGGCCGCCGAACTCGACGGCGCCAATGTCTGGCAGCGCTTCTGGACGATCACCCTGCCGATGATGCGCTCGACCATCGGCGCCATCGTCTCGCTCGGGCTAATCTTCACCCTGCAGCAGTTCGACCTGTTTGCCGCGATCACCTCAGGCGGGCCGAACAATTCGTCCAATGTCACGCAATACTGGGCCTGGGATCTTTCGTTCAAACAATATGACTTCGCGCAAGGGGCCACGATCTCCGTCATCATGATCGTCTTCGTCATGTTCGCCTCGGTCGTCTATGTCCGGTCGACCCGCCAGGAGGTACGTGGATGAGCGAGACCCGCCGAAATCGCATTATGCTGTTGATCGCTCTCGTACTGGCAGCGATCTATCTCTTTCCCCTGTACTGGATGTATATCACGACGCTCAAAAGCGGCTCGGCGATGTTTGCCACGCCACCGAGCTTCTGGCCCAGCGACCCGCAATGGGGCACCTATGCCTATGTCTGGGAAAGCCGCAATCTTGCCCGGCATATGTGGAACTCGCTGGTCATCGCCATCGGTGCCGTCAGCCTGATCACCGTGCTCGGCACCGGCTGCGCCTATGTTCTGGCTCGCTATCGCAATCGCTGGATCGATGTCGGACTATTCCTCATCCTGATGCTGCAGGTCCTGCCAGCCTCCCTGATGATCACCCCGATATTCGTCGGCTTCTCGCAGATCGGCATTCTCGAATATCCGCGCCTCGCGGTCATCATTGCGATCGCGGCGAAAAGCATGCCCTTCTTTGTCGTGCTGGTTCGCGCCACCTTCATGAGCGTGCCGATGGAACTGGAGGAAGCGGCCCTTGTCGACGGCAATTCCCGCATAGGCGCCTTCTTCCACATCGTGCTGCCACTGGCTCGCAACGGCATCCTGGTCTCGGCGATCCTGATCTTCATGCAGGCCTTCGGTGAATTCGTTTATTCCAAGTCGATTATCCAGGCCGTCGAATACCAGCCAGCCAGCGTCGGTCTGAATTCCTTCATGGGGCCGAACACCAATGAATGGAACAACATCATGGCCTTTGCGACGATCTACGTCACTCCGATCCTTGCCATCTTTGTTCTCTTGCAACGCCGGATCGTCTCCGGCCTCACGTCTGGAGCCCTCAAATGACCCACCAGATCGAACTCTCCGGCGTCAACAAATATTATGGTACCTATCACGCGCTGCGCGACATCGACCTGCGCATCAAGAAAGGCTCCTTCGTCGCACTCGTCGGGCCGTCAGGCTGTGGAAAATCCACCCTTCTCAGGTCGCTGGCCGGGCTTGAAAGCATTTCGGCGGGCGATCTGGTCATTGCCGGCGAACGCATGAACGGCGTACCGCCACGCAAGCGCGACCTTGCCATGGTGTTCCAGTCCTACGCGCTGTATCCGCACATGACAGTCGAAGAAAACCTCACCTATTCGCTGCGCATCCGCGGGATGAAAAAGGCCGATGCCCGCAAGGCAGCCGAGGAAGTGGCCGCCACCACCGGACTTTCCAATCTTCTCCACCGCTACCCGCGTGAGCTATCCGGCGGCCAGCGCCAGCGTGTCGCCATGAGCCGCGCGATCATCCGCCACCCCAAGGCCTTTCTTTTCGACGAGCCTTTGTCGAACCTCGACGCCGCACTTCGTGTACACATGCGCAAGGAAATCCGCTCCCTTCACGATCGCCTCGGCGCGACCTCCGTCTATGTGACCCATGACCAGATCGAGGCCATGACCATGGCCGACCACGTTGTCGTCATGCGTCAGGGCATCATCGAGCAACAGGGCGCGCCGCTCGATCTCTATGACCGCCCGGTCAACAAGTTTGTCGCCGGCTTCATCGGGTCTCCCGCGATGAATTTCATTCCCGCCGAAGCAGGCGTGGACAATCAGACACTGGTACTCGACCTTGGCACCCGACAGACAATCAGAATTGGCAGGGAGGTTCCTGACGGCCGAAAGCTGATCGTCGGTCTCAGACCAGAACATCTGATGCCGGTCAGCGAGGACCAAGCCATGCTGCGCCTGCCGGTTGGTTCGGTCGAAAACACCGGCGCCACCACCTATATCGCCACCGCCACAAACCCGGAGCTCATCCTCATGCTCAATGGTCGTCTCCCGGTGCGCCCCGGCGACACGATCCCGATCGCCTTCGATCCCGCTCACCTGCATCTCTTCGATGCGGAATCGGAAATGCGCCTGGACATCCTCGACGCCTAAGCGCGTCCGCCCAGGCGTACGGCGGCAGCTCACCCACCCTCCACCAATGCGGAGCGCCTGCGCAAGCGCCGCCGCGTTTCCGAAGGGCTTTCGGCAAAGCTGGAACGGTAGCTGCGTGAAAAAGCTGATGCCGAGTTGAACCCGGTCTCAGCTGCGATCTCAGCAAACGAAGCCTTGGTCTCTATGACCTTGCGCCGCGCCGCATTCAGCCTCAGCGCCAGATAATGCACATGCGGAGCCGCACCGACATCATCCTGGAACAGCGTCTGCAGATGACGGGCGCTGATGCCGACGCGGCGGGCCAATCGGACAAGGGTCAGCGGCTGTTCAACGTTCTCCTCCATCAACCGCATGGCATGCGCCACGCGCGGATCTTTCATCCGCAATCCCACGGTCGATGGTGTGTGCTGCACCTCACCCTGGAAACCACCCTGCTCATAGCTGAAAAGCCGGCTGACCTCGAGCGCCAGCGTATAGCCCTGTCGCCGACGGATGATCTCCAGCATCAGGTCCATGGTCGGCAGCGAGCCGCCCGTGGTAATCCGCTTGCCATCGATAACGAAACGTTCCTTGACCGCCCGCACCTGCGGATAGGCGAGCGCAAAATCCTCGAAGTCCTCCCAATGCGCGGTCGCCGAAACATTGTCGAGCAGGCTCGCCTCGGCCATCAGCCACGTCCCGGATTCGATCCCCGCGATGACCGAGCGATAGCGTGCGCTTTGTGACAAATTGCGCTTCAGCGAAGGCGTCGCCGCATTCCGCCAGTTATAGCTCGCCAATACGAAGAGTGGCGTGGTCGCGGTGCTTTGCTGAAAAACCCCATCCGCGGGCATCGGCACATGGCTGGTCGTCATCGCCGCATGACCATCCGGCGTGAACACCCGCCAGCGATAGAGTTCGCTTCCGGAAATGCGGTTGGCGCCGCGCAGCGGTTCGATCACTGAGGCGATCAGGATCAGGTTGGTCTCGGGCAAAACCAGAAGATCGATGTCGAGGCGGTCGATGGACGTTGCAAGCAAGATGACCTCCGGAGCTACCGATAAAGTATCAAACAGTTCCGAGAATGCAAAGCATGCGCCGAAATCTTGATGCGTAATACCTCCAAGAACGAGGGAGAACATTATGCCTCTTGCAATGAACCGCGACGTCTTCATCACCTGCGCGGTAACCGGAGCCGGTGATACCGTCTCGAAATCCAGCCATGTTCCGATCACGCCCAAGCAGATTGCCGACTCTGCCATCGATGCCGCCAAGGCTGGAGCAGCCGTCGTCCATTGCCATGTCCGCGACCCGGAAACCGGCGCCGCCAGCCGCCGCAACGATCTCTATAAGGAAGTGACCGACCGTATCCGCTCCGCCGATATCGACGTCGTCCTCAACCTCACCGCCGGCATGGGCGGCGATCTGGTGTTCGGCAATGTCGAGGCGCCCTTCCCGCTCAACGAGAAAGCCACCGACATGGCCGGCGCAACCGAGCGCGTCAGCCATGTCGCCGAATGCCTGCCGGAAATCTGCACGCTCGACTGCGGCACGATGAACTTTTCGCTCGGCGACTATGTGATGACCAACACGCCGTCAATGCTGCGCGAGATGGCCCGGCAGATGACGGCGCTCGGTGTGCGCCCAGAAATCGAGGCCTTCGACACCGGTCACCTGTGGTTTGCCAAGCAGCTCGTCGAGGAAGGCTTGATCGAGGATCCGGTACTGATCCAGCTGTGCATGGGTATCCCGTGGGGCGCGCCCGACGACCTCAACACCTTCATGGCCATGGTCAACAACGTGCCGGCAAGCTGGACCTTCTCGGCCTTCTCGATCGGCCGCAATGCGCTGGCCTATCCGGCAGCTGCCGTGCTTGCCGGCGGGAATGTCCGCGTCGGCCTGGAAGACAACCTCTATGCCGGCAAGGGCAAGCTCGCCACCAATGCCGATCTGGTCGAAAAGGCCGTGACCGTCATCGAGGGCATGGGTGCGCGCATCATCGGCCCGGCCGAAGTCCGTGAAAAACTGAAATTGACGAAGCGATAGGCCGGCGGCCTCGCTTCTCCCCGCCTGCGGGGAGAAGGTGCCCGAAGGGAGGATGAGGGGTTTGACCTCCGACCTTCGTGATTGCCCCTCACCGTAACCCTCTCTCCGTAAGCGGGGCGAGGGGACTTCATTAAAAGCGGGAACGGAAGACTATGACCAGCATCACCAAGGCAGCCTGCATCGGCGGCGGCGTCATCGGCGGCGGATGGATCGCCCGCTTCCTCCTGGCCGGCATCGATGTCGCTGTCTTCGATCCACATCCGGAAGCCAAGCGCATCGTCGCCGAAGTTATGGCCAATGCCGAGCGCGCCTATGCCATGCTGACCGGCGCACCATTGCCGGCACGCGGCACGCTGGTCTTTTGCGAAACGCTGGAGGAAGCGGTTTCCGATGCCGACTGGATCCAGGAAAGCGTGCCGGAACGGCTCGATCTCAAGCGCGGCGTCCTCAACAAGATCGATGCGGCCGCAAAACCCGACGCCCTGATCGGCTCGTCAACTTCCGGACTTCTGCCGACCGACCTGCAGCGCGACATGCAGCATCCCGAACGCTTGTTCGTCGCCCATCCCTACAACCCGGTCTATCTGCTGCCCCTCGTCGAAATCGTCGGCGGTGAAAAGACCTCGCCTGAAACGATCAAGGCCGCCATTGACCGGCTTGGCCCGATCGGCATGAAGGGCGTGCATATTGCCCGCGAGATCGAGGCCTTTGTCGGCGACCGCCTGCTGGAAGCCTTATGGCGCGAAGCCCTCTGGCTGATCAAGGACGATATCTGCACCGTCGAGACGCTGGACGACGTCATCCGCTATTCCTTCGGCCTGCGCTGGGCCCAGATGGGTCTGTTCCAGACCTACCGCATCGCTGGCGGCGAAGCCGGCATGCGCCATTTCCTCGCCCAGTTCGGCCCCTGCCTGCAATGGCCCTGGACCAAGCTGACCGATGTCGTCGATCTCGACGATGCCCTGGTCGAGAAGATCGGCCAGCAATCGGACGAACAGGCAAATGGCCTGTCGATCCGCGAGCTGGAACGCATCCGCGATGAAAACCTGGTCGGCATCCTGCAGTCGCTGAAGGGTGGCAACGGCGGCGAGGGCTGGGGCGCCGGCAAGCTGCTGAAGGATTTCGAACAATCCCTCTGGGCAAAGGGCAGCGTTGCATCCGAACCCGACCTATCTCGACCGCTGCGTCTCGTTGACACCAAGGTCAGCCCGGCCTGGGTCGACTATAACGGCCACATGACCGAACACCGCTACCTGCAGGTCTTCGGCGACACGACCGACGCCCTGCTGCGCCTGATCGGCGTCGATCTCGCCTATGTCGAAGCAGGCCACAGCTATTACACGGTCGAAACCCATATCCGTCATATCGGCGAGGCCAAGCTTGGCCAGGCGATCCATGCGACCTGCCAGGTGCTTTCGACCGATGACAAGCGCCTGCACGTCTTCCACACCATCCATGACACGGCAACTGGCGACACAATCGCCACGGCCGAGCAGATGTTGCTGCATGTAAATTCGGCCGCAGGCAAGACGGTTGCCGCCCCCACCGACATTCTCGCTAAACTCCGGCCGATCGCAGACGCTCATGCCGCGCTCGCCGCGCCTGATGGCGCGGGCCGACAGGTGGGGCAGAAGAAATAGCCATGATCGATCCAGCCGCCTCTTACCTGCCCTGCCGGGCACAGCCTCCCCGCAAGCGGGAAGAAGGACAGGTTGCGGCGCAAGCCATGTCGGGAACCACGGGAGACAGCAGATGAATTTCGGCCTCACCCAGGAACAGGAGATGATCGTCCAGACGGTGCGCGATTTCGTCGAGAACGAGATTTATCCGCACGAGGATCTTGTCGAGCGGACTGGGGAAGTGCCGCCGGATCTCGGCGCCGAGATCAAGCGCAAATGTATCGAACTCGGCTTTTATGCCTGTAACTTCCCCGAAGAACTCGGCGGCGCCGGGCTCGATCCATTGGCCTTCACCCTGGTCGAGCGTGAACTTGGTCGGGGCTCCATGGGCCTGACCGTCTTTTTCGGCCGCCCCTCCGGCATCCTGATGGCCTGCGAAGGCGAGCAGCGCGAGCGTTACCTGTTGCCGGCCATTCGCGGAGAACGGGTTGACGCTCTCGCCATGACCGAGCCGGATGCAGGGTCTGACGTCCGCGGCATGAAATGTTCGGCACGCCGCGACGGCAGCGACTTCATCATCAACGGCACGAAACATTTCATCTCCCATGCCGATCTCGCCGATTTTGTTATCCTCTTTGCCGCGACTGGCGAGGAAGAGACTTCGAAAGGCCCGAAGAAAAAGATCACCGCCTTCCTTGTCGACCGCGACACGCCGGGCTTCGAGATCCGCAAGGGCTACAGTTCCCTCTCTCATCGCGGCTATCACAACAGCATCCTCACCTTCACCGACTGTCGCCTGCCGCAGGCGCAGGTTCTGGGCGAAGTGGATCGCGGTTTCGACATCGCCAACGAATGGCTGTCGGGCACCCGCCTGACGGTTGCCGCCACATGTGTCGGCCGCGCCCGCCGTGTCTTCGACATGGCACTGCCCTATGCCGCCGAGCGCAAGCAATTCGGCAAGCCGATCGGTGTGAATCAGGGCGTCTCCTTCAAGCTCGCCGACATGATCACCGAGATCGATGCGGCCGACCTGCTGACGCTCTCGGCCGCCTGGCGCGTGACGGAAGGCCATGCCGCCAACCGGGAAATTGCCTCGGCCAAGCTCTATGCCTCGGAAATGCTGGCCCGCGTTACCGACGAAGCCATCCAGATTTTCGGTGGCATGGGACTGATGGACGATCTGCCGATCGGCCGCTTCTGGCGTGACGCCCGCGTCGAGCGCATCTGGGACGGCACCTCGGAAATCCAGCGCCACATTATCAGCCGCGATCTTCTGCGGCCGTTTGGAGCATGATGGGATGAGGAAAATGCATCGGGCCACCCCCCTCTGCCCTGTCGGGCATCTCCCCCTCAAGGGGGGAGATCGGCTGGTCGCCGCCGCCCGGCACTTCTCTTCGTCCTCATTTTCCGACGCGAAAGCATTCGTCAGCTTGGGGAAGCTCTCTACCCTTTCTGCAAAAATCAACCTGTCTGTGGAACAAAATTCTCGCCTCCATCGATCTCCCCCCTTGTGGGGGAGATGCCCGGCAGGGCAGAGGGGGGTATCCCCGGGTAGGCGCGCATGAGCCGCCCCCTCGACCGCCTCATTCGCCCCCGCTCCATCGCCGTCTTCGGCGGCAAGGAAGCGCGCCGCGTCATCCAGCAATGCGACAAGATGGGGTTTGCCGGCGAGATCTGGCCGGTGCATCCAAAACTCGACGAGATCGAGGGGCGACGCTGCTATCGTTCAGTGGCCGATCTGCCGGCCTCCCCCGATGCCGCCTTCGTCGGCGTCAACAGAAACCTCACCGTCGAGATCGTCCAAGCCCTTTCGCGCATCGGCGCCGGCGGCGCGATCTGTTATGCCTCCGGCTTCAGCGAAGCGGCCGGAGAACTCTCCGATGCCGTCGATTTGCAAGCGTCCCTCGTTGAGGCCGCAGGCGCGATGCCGATCATCGGACCCAACTGCTACGGCCTGATCAACGGCCTCGACGGCGCGCTGCTCTGGCCCGACCAGCACGGCATAGTCCGGGTGGAAAAGGGTGTGGCGATCCTCACTCAGTCTTCCAACATCGCCATCAATCTCTCCATGCAACGCCGCGGCCTGCCGATCGCCTATCTCATGACCGCCGGCAACCAGGCCCAGACCGGGCTTTGCAGCATGGCGCTGGCAGCCCTCGAAGACCCGCGCGTTACCGCCGTCGGCCTGCATGTCGAAGGTTTCGACAGCCTCGCCGCCCTGCAAGCACTGGCCGACCGGGCCCGCGAATTGAAAAAACCGGTCGTGGTGCTGAAAGTCGGGAAGTCCGAACAGGCCCGTCTGGCAACGGTTTCGCACACCGCTTCGCTAGCTGGCGGCGACGCAGTTGCTTCTGCCGTCCTCTGCCGCCTCGGCGTCGGCCGCGTCTCGACCCTGCCTGAATTACTGGAAACCCTGAAACTCCTGCATGTTGCAGGTGCCCTCTCCAGCAACCGGCTTTCCTCGATGAGCTGCTCCGGTGGCGAGGCTTCGCTGGTCGCGGATGCCGCCTGGGGCGGTGCGGTCGATTTTGCACCGCTGAAAGCCGAACAGTTGATCCTCCTGCGCGAAAGCCTGGGAGCAATGGTGACACTCTCCAATCCGCTCGACTACCACACGTTTGTCTGGGGCGATTTCGACCGCCAGCGCACCGCTTTCGCGGCCATGTTTGCCGGTGACTTTGCCCTCAATCTGCTGGTGCTCGACCTACCCCGCAACGACCGTTGCGATGATTCCGACTGGATCACCACCATCGACGCCGTGACGGCAGCCGCCAGCGACACAGGCGCGCTCGCCGGCATCGTGGCGACACTGCCTGAAAACATGCCGGAGGAGGTAGCGCTTCGTCTGATGACGGTCGGCATCGTCCCCTTCTGCGGCATCGAGGAAACCATTGCCGCAGCCTCGGTCGCAAGCGCCATCGGCGCCGCCTGGCAAAAGCCGGCCGCAGCGCCGCTGCTCGATATACAGCCGAGTGCCGGCGAACCGGAGACATTGAACGAGTTCGACGCCAAGGCCGCACTTGCCAGCTTTGGTGTTTCCGTTCCGCGCGGCATGGTGGCGGACAGTCCTGAACAGGCTGCAGAATGCGCCGCCCAACTCGGCTTTCCTGTTGCCGTCAAAGGTCTGGGTATCGACCACAAGAGCGAAGCCGGCGCAGTATTTCTCAACCTGTGCGATCATAAGCAGGTTGAACAGGCGGCGAGAAACATGGCTTCGATCACGTCACGGTTTCTGGTCGAAGCCATGGTCGACCGGCCTGTTGCCGAGCTGATCGTCGGTGCCATCCGCGACCCCCTGGCCGGACTCGTTCTCACCCTCGGTGCCGGCGGTATTTTGGTGGAATTGCTGCAGGATTCGGCAATTCTCACGCTTCCGACGACCGAACCGGCCATTCTGGAAGCGATATCATCCTTGAAGATCAAGAAACTCATTGATGGCTACCGCAACGCAACCGGCGGCGACCTGATGGCGACCATTAAAACCGTCGCAGCAACAGCAGATTATGTCGTAAAGAACGCTGCAACCCTGGAAGAACTCGACCTTAATCCATTGATGATCCTCAAGAATGGGCATGGCGCCGTTGCGGCCGATGCCCTCATTCGACAAAGGAGGTAGCATAGGTTGAACAGTCCCATTCGCACCCGGCGCGACGGCGGCATATTCGAGGTCATCATTGATCGCCCGAAGGCCAATGCGATCGACCTCGCGACCAGCCGCGAGATGGGTCTGATTTTCCAAGGCTTCCGCGACGACCCGGATTTGCGCGTGGCGATTCTCACCGGCACCGGCGAGAAATTCTTCTGCGCCGGCTGGGATCTGAAAGCGGCGGCCGACGGCGACGCGGTCGATGGCGATTATGGCGTCGGCGGGTTCGGCGGATTGCAGGAACTACGTCACCTGAACAAGCCGGTGATCTGCGCCGTCAACGGCATCTGTTGCGGCGGTGGCCTGGAAATTGCGCTGTCGGCCGATCTGATCCTTGCCGCCACCCATGCGACCTTCGCTTTGCCGGAAATCCGCTCGGGCACGGTGGCCGACGCCGCCTCGATCAAGCTGCCGAAGCGCATCCCCTATCACATCGCCATGGACATGCTGTTGACCGGCCGCTGGCTTGATTGCACCGAGGCCCACCGCTGGGGCTTCGTCAACGAGATCGTCGCGGCAGACCAGCTAATGGACCGCGCCTGGCAACTGGCGCGGCTTCTCGATAGCGGTCCGCCGCTGGTCTATGCCGCCATCAAGGAAATTGTTCGTGAAGCTGAGGGCGAACCGTTCCAGACTGTCATGAACAAAGTCACCAAACGACAGCTGGCAACGGTCGACGCCCTTTACGCGAGCGACGATCAAAAGGAAGGTGCAAGGGCCTTCGCCGAAAAGCGAGACCCGATCTGGAAAGGAAAGTGAAAACGGCGACTGACATCGCGTCGTTCTTGCACATGATCACGGCCAAGACGGTTTGATGCGGAAGAGGAAACCGCGTCCTGCCAAATGTTCGGGAAGTTCTGTCAACGCATAATAACGAAGGAACAGGGGAATGACTGACTATTTGAACCACCTCGCCAAGGGCGGCTTGAGCCGCCGCGAATTCATGGGCCGCGCGCTTGCTGCTGGCGTCTCCTTGACGGTCGCAAGCCAACTTTTTGCCGACAGCGCTCAGGCTCAGGAGCCGAAGCGCGGCGGCCATCTGAAGCTCGGCCTCGAAGGCGGCTCGGCCACCGACAGCAACGACCCGGCAAAATTCCTGTCGCAGGTCATGTTCTGCATCGGCCGCTGCTGGGGCGACATGCTGGTCGAATCCGAGCCGCTGACCGGCCAGCCGGTTCCGGCACTGGCCGAAAGCTGGGAACCATCGGCCGACGCCTCGACCTGGACCTTCAAGATCCGCAAGGGCGTCAAGTTCCACGATGGCAAGGACCTGACGATTGATGACGTCGTCAAGACCCTGCAGCGCCACACCGACGAAAAGTCGGAATCCGGCGCCCTTGGCGTCATGAAGTCGATCAAGGAAATCAAGGCCGACGGCGACAATCTCGTGCTGACCCTCACCGAAGGCAATGCCGACCTGCCGCTGCTGTTGACCGACTACCACCTCGTCATTCAGCCCAATGGCGGCTATGATGATCCAAGCTCGGCAAACGGCACCGGTCCCTACAAGATGACCAGCTTCGAACCGGGCGTGCGCGCCACCTTCGAGCGCAACAAGGAAGACTGGCGCACCGACCGCGGCTTCGTCGATTCGATCGAGATCATCGGCATCAACGACGCTACCGCCCGTATCGCAGCCCTGTCGTCCGGCCAGGTGCACTACATCAACCGCGTCGATCCGAAGACGGTATCGCTTCTGAAGCGCGCGCCGACCGTTGAAATCCTTTCGACGTCGGGCCGCGGCCATTATGTTTTCATCATGCATTGCAACACCGCGCCGTTCGACAACAACGACCTGCGCATGGCATTGAAATATTCGATGGACCGCGAAACGATGGTCGAGAAGATCCTCGGTGGCTATGGCAAGGTCGGCAATGACTTCCCGATCAACGAAACCTATGCGCTCTTCCCCGAGGGCATCGAGCAGCGCGCCTATGATCCGGACAAGGCCGCCTTCCACTACAAGAAGTCCGGCCATAGCGGCCCGGTCCTGCTGCGCACCTCCGACGTCGCCTTCCCGGGTGCTGTCGATGCAGCCGTTCTCTACCAGGAAAGCGCCAAGAAGGCCGGCATCGAAATCGAGGTCAAGCGCGAGCCGGGTGACGGCTACTGGTCCAACGTCTGGAACGTGCAGCCCTACTCCACCTCCTATTGGGGTGGGCGACCGACCCAGGACCAGATGTATTCCACGGCTTACCTTTCGACCGCCGACTGGAACGACACCCGCTTCCTGCGTCCGGACTTCGACAAGATCCTGCTCGAAGCCCGCTCGGAACTCGACGAGGGCAAGCGCAAGGAAATGTACCGCGACATGGCGATGATGGTGCGCGACGAAGGCGGCCTGATCCTGCCGATGTTCAACGACTTCGTGAACGCCGCCTCCAAGCAGGTGAAGGGTTACGTGCACGACATCGGCAACGACATGTCGAACGGCTATGTCGCGACCCGCGTCTGGCTCGACGCCTGATGACGGGCACTGGACCTTCCCAAGGTCCGGCCACGCAAAATGATGCGCCCGGGGCTGAAGAGCCCCGGGTCGCGATCATTGCGGGTGGACCGGCACTCCTGACAGGGAGCGGAGCAAAAGGCGCCACCGCCGGTGGCATTCGGCTCCTGCGCAGCCCTCTCGCATCGCTGATCTTGCAACGCCTCGCCCTCAGCGTGGCGTTGCTGTTTGCCGTCTCCATATTGATCTTCGGCGGCGTCGAGGCGCTTCCCGGCGATTTCGCCACCACCTATCTCGGCCAGTCGGCAACCCCGCAGGCGGTCGACAACATCCGCAAGGATCTCGGCCTCGACAAGCCGCTGGCCGAACGTTACGTCACCTGGCTCGGCGGCGCCGTGCAGGGCGATTTCGGCACGTCATGGGCCAGTCGCAATTCGGTCAGCGAACAGATCGGCAAGCGGCTCGGCAATTCGCTTTTCCTCGCCTTCTTTGCCGCGATCGTCTCCGTGCCGCTCGCCATCGGGCTCGGCATGCTCGCCGTGCAGTACCGCAACCGCCTGCCCGACCGCATCATCAACATCGTCTCGCTGGCGGCGATCTCGCTGCCGGAATTCTTCATCGGCTACCTGCTGATCCTGTTCTTCGCCGTCAATCTCGGTATCGCGACATTCCCGTCCACCGTCTATGACAGCATGACTTTCCTTGAACGTCTGAAGGCCATCGCTCTACCGGTCACCACGCTGGTTCTGGTCGTGCTCGCGCACATGATGCGCATGACCCGCGCTGCCATCCTCAGCGTCATGTCGTCTGCCTATGTCGAAACCGCTGAACTCAAGGGCCTGTCGAGCCTGCGCATCATCGCCCGCCACGCGGCTCCCAACGCGATTGCCCCGGTGATTACCGTCGTGGCACTCAACCTCGCCTATCTTGTCGTCGGCGTCGTCGTGGTCGAAGTCGTCTTCGTCTATCCCGGCATGGGCCAGTATATGGTGGATGCGGTGACGGTACGCGACATGCCGGTGGTCCAGGCCTGCGGCCTGATCTTCGCCGCCTTCTACATTCTGCTCAACATGGCAGCCGATATCCTCGCCATACTGGCCAACCCACGGCTGAGGCATCCACGATGAGATTACGCTCCATCCCCCTCAGTGCCTGGGTCGGCATCCTCGGCATCGCCATCGCCATCTTCGCCGCCATCTTCGCCGATTTCATCGCGCCCTACGGCGAACGCGAAATCGTCGGCGATATCTGGCTGCCCATGGGAGGCGACTTCCTGCTCGGCACCGACAACTTGGGCCGCGACCTCCTGTCGCGTCTGATCTTCGGCGCCCGCACCACGATCAGCGTCGCGCTGGCGGCCAGCATTTTGTGTTTCTCGCTCGGCATGATCCTGAGTTTTACCGCCGCCGTCACAGGCGGCGTGGTTGATCAGGTTCTGTCACGCCTGAACGACCTGATGATGTCGGTCCCAGCCCTGATCCTCGCCCTCGTCATCCTCGCCGTGCTGCCGCAGAACATCTTCATCCTGATCACCGTCATGGCGGTGATCGACAGTACCCGTGTCTACCGCCTCGGCCGTGCCGTGGCGCTTGATGTCGCGGTGATGGAATTCGTCGAGGCGGCCAAGCTGCGCGGCGAGGGAAAGATCTGGATCATCTTCCGCGAGATCCTGCCCAACACCCTGTCGCCGCTTCTGGCCGAGTTCGGCCTGCGTTTTGCCTTCTCGATCCTGTTCCTCTCCACCCTCTCCTTCCTCGGCCTCGGCATCCAGCCGCCGGCCGCCGACTGGGGCGGCATGGTCAAGGACAACAAGGACGGCATCATCTTCGGCATATCGGCGGCCCTAGTCCCCGGCGGGGCGATCGCCGCCCTGGCGGTCTGTGTCAATCTGGTCGTCGACTGGCTGCTGAAGCGCACGTCGAGCCTGAAAGGAGGACGCGGCGATGCATAACCTTCTGTCCGTCAAGAACCTCAAGATCGAGGCAACCAGCTATCCGCCCGGTGCGCCGCCCAGACGCGTCACGCTGGTCGACAACGTCTCCTTCGATCTCGCCAAGGGCAAGGTGCTCGGCCTGATCGGCGAATCCGGCGCCGGCAAGTCGACCATCGGCCTCTCTGCGCTGGCCTACGGGCGTGGCGGTGCCGAAATCACCGGCGGCCAGGTCCTGCTCGACGGCACCGACATCCTGCCGCTCGGCAAGTCCGGTATCCGCAAGATCCGCGGCGCCCGCGTCTGTTATGTCGCGCAATCGGCCGCCGCCGCCTTCAACCCGGCCCACAAGCTCGGCAATCAGGTGATCGAGGCCACCGTCATGCACGGCCTAATGAGCCGCGAGGAAGCCCGCAAACGCGCCCTCTACCTGTTCCAGGTTCTGGGCCTGCCCAACCCGGAAACTTTCGGCGACCGTTTCCCCCACCAGGTCTCCGGCGGCCAGCTGCAGCGCGCGATGACCGCCATGGCGCTCTGCTCCAATCCCGAACTGATCATCTTCGACGAACCGACGACCGCGCTCGACGTTACCACCCAGATCGACGTGCTCGCCGCCATCAAACATGCCATCGAGGCAACCGGCACTGCCGCCCTGTACATTACCCACGATCTCGCGGTGGTCGCCCAGATCTCCGATGACATCATGGTTCTGCGCCATGGCAAGATGGTCGAATATGGTGCCGTCCAGCAGATCATCGAGGCACCGCGGGAGGATTACACCCGCGCGCTGGTCAATGTCCGCCAGACCGCTCGCGAGGAGGCGCCGGACCAGACGAACACCCTGCTCAAGGTCGAGCATGTCAGCGCCCAGTATTCCAACGGCTTCAAGGTGCTGCATGACGTATCGCTGCATCTGCCGAAGGGCCAGACGCTCGCGATCGTCGGCGAATCCGGCTCGGGCAAATCGACGCTCGCCCGCGTTGTGACCGGGCTTCTGCCGCATACCGAAGGCCGCGTTGTCTTCGACGGCAAGGAAATGACCCCTTCCTTGAACAAACGCTCGCGCGACGACCTGCGCCGCATCCAGCTCATCTATCAGATGGCCGATACCGCGATGAACCCGCGCCAGACGGTGCGCGACATCATCGGCCGGCCGCTGACGTTCTATGACGGCCTGCGTGGCGCCGCAAAGACGGCCCGGGTGAAGGAACTGCTCGATCAGATCGAGATGGGCTCGGGCTTCGTCGATCGCTATCCGGCCGAATTGTCCGGCGGACAAAAACAGCGTGTCGCGATCGCCAGGGCGCTGGCTGCCAAGCCGGAGCTCATCCTTTGCGACGAGCCGACATCCGCCCTTGATCCGCTGGTGGCCGAAGGCATCCTCAAGCTGCTGCTGCGGCTGCAGGAGGAGGAGCAACTTTCCTATGTCTTCATCACCCACGACATCGGCATCGTCCGCGCCATCGCCGATTCCGTCGCCGTCATGCATCGCGGCAACCTCGTGCGCTTCGGACCGAAGTCGAAAGTGCTGGCACCGCCGTTCGACGACTATACCGACCTGCTGCTGAAATCGGTTCCGGAAATGGAAATCGGCTGGCTGGAAAAGGTGCTGGCCACCCGCAAAATGGCCAGCGCCGACAACTGAGCTTTCAATAGCCGCCGGGCACCGTCAGCACCTCGGCGGACGGCGTCTGGAGAAAATCGCGCACGGTGGCCGGAAGCTGCCGTGCGCCGAACGAAAGCACCCCGCACCGGGCCAGCATCTGCCGCTTGTCGGGATCCTGGCCGATGTGCCGCCAGATCACCCGCGATGCATAGGGCAGGTTTTCCTTGCGCCACGAAACGCCCATCGTCGTGCCGCGCAGATAGACGCGCTGATGCACATCGAACGGCATCAGGATCGTCTGCGACATCATCGGCTGGCGGGTAATGCTGCGCTCGGTGATGAAGATGCGGTTACGCCAGAAGGCGGCCAGACCGACATATTTCGAATATTGCCGAATCTCGTTCTCGACGTCGCGAATGCGTTCGATCGACTTGACATGCACCGAGCCGTTTTCCTCCTGCAGCCTGGCACAGGAACACACAACCAGTCCCGGCCAGGACAGCGACAGATGATAGGTCTGGAAATAGCCGAGATGGCGGCGCAATGCCTGCATGTCGCCCGGCAGGCCATCGAGCAGATGGCCGCCGTCCGCCAGCCGCCGGTCAGGCTGTTGCATGCGGCCGCGAAAGGCATCCGCCGAAAGATCGAAATCCTGTGCCGTCAGCCCGAAGAAGCCAGCAATGCGCGCGAGATTATGCGCCGATGGTCGCGCCTCGCCGGAAATATAGCGATTGAACTGCTGCCTGTTCAGCCCGATATCGCGGCAGATTTCCGAGATCGACCGCCGCGTCGCACAGGCCAGCCGAAGATTTTTGACAAATGTATCGCGACCCGCCATGCACCATTTCCTTTGCGTAAGTGATGATAGCGTAAACTAGCGCAAGACAGCGTCAAGTCGCGAAATTGTAACGCCTGCGCATGCCGCTAGGCTCCCGGCCAACAAACCACAAAAGGGGCAACAACAATGCGTGATTTTACCAAGGATTCCGGTCTGCTCGGCGCAGGCATCAACCGCCGCGGCTTCCTCGGCGGCACGACAGCACTTGGCCTTGCCGCAGGCATGGGCGGCAGCCTCCTTCTGCCGAACGGCGCGCGGGCGCAGGAGCCCAAGCGCGGCGGCCACCTGAAGATGGGCCTCAAGGGCGGCGCTGCCACCGACACGCTGGATCCGGCCACCTACAGCGCCTCGGTCCTCTTCGTCGTCGGCCATCTGTGGGGCGATATGCTGGTCGAATCCGATCCGAAGACAGGTGCTGCCCTGCCCTCGATCGCCTCGTCCTGGGAACCGTCGGCGGATGCCTCGGTCTGGACCTTCAAGATCCGCAGCGACATCGCCTTCCACGACGGCAGCAAGATGACCATCGCTGACATCATCGCAACCCTGAAGCGCCACTCGGACGCCAATTCCAAGTCCGGCGCGCTCGGCCTGATGTCGTCGATCAAGACCATCGAGGACAAGGGCGGCGACCTCGTGCTGACGCTCACCGAAGGCAATGCCGACCTGCCGCTGATGCTGACCGACTATCATCTGATCATCCAGCCGGGCGGTGGCGTCGACAATCCGACGGCGGCAATCGGCACCGGTCCCTACAAGTTGAAAAGCTTCGAGGCCGGCGTGCGCGCCACTTTCGAGAAGAATGCCGAAGACTGGCGGTCCGATCGCGGCTATGTCGACAGCGTCGAGATCATCGTGATGAACGATGCGACCGCCCGTATAGCCGCACTCTCGTCCGGCCAGGTGCATTTCATCAACAATATCGACCCGAAGACCGTGCCGCTCCTCAAGCGCGCGCCGAAAGTCGAGATCATCCGCAATGCCGGCAAGGGCTTCTATTCCTTCCTGATGCATTGCGATACCGCGCCCTTCGACAACAACGACCTACGTCTTGCGCTGAAATATTCGATCGACCGACAGGAAATCCTCGATCGCGTCCTCGGCGGCTACGGCACGATCGGCAACGACTATCCGGTCAACAGCGCCTATGCGCTGGCCCCTGAAGGCATCGAACAACGCACGTATGACCCCGATAAGGCTGCCTTCCATTTCAAGAAATCAGGCCATGATCGCCCGATCCTGCTCAGGACATCGGATGCCGCTTTTGCGGGTGCGGTCGATGCCGCCGTTCTTTATCAGGAAAGCGCCAAAAAGGCCGGCATCGAGCTGCAAGTCCAGCGCGAGCCTGAGGACGGCTACTGGACCAATGTTTGGAACGTACAGCCTTTCTGCGCCTCCTACTGGGGCGGCCGGCCGACGCAGGATTCGCGTTATTCGACCTCCTACTTGTCGACGGCCGAATGGAACGATACGCATTTCAAGCGCGAGGATTTCGACAAGCTGCTGCTGCAGGCCCGCTCGGAACTCGACGACGCCAAGCGCCGCGAAATGTATCACACGATGGCGGTGATGGTCCGAGACGAAGGCGGCCTCATCCTGCCCGTCTTCAACGACTACATCATGGCCGCGTCGACATCGCTGAAAGGCTTCGTTGAGGATATCGGCAACGACATGTCGAACGGCTATATCGGCAGCCGCGTCTGGTTCGACGCGTAAGTATTGGGGAACGGGGTTAGAAACATGTCCACACGCAGCTTTACCGTCATCGAGAACGAATGGATCGTGCTGACCGATGGCACACGCCTCGCCGCCCGCATCTGGATGCCGGACGGTGCGGACGCCGACCCCGTCCCCGCCGTCTTCGAATTCCTGCCCTACCGCAAGCGCGACGGGACCAGCCCGCGCGACGAATCCACCTATCCGGTCTTTGCTAGCGCCGGCATCGCCGGCGTGCGGGTCGATATCCGCGGTTCCGGCGAGTCCGATGGCGTGATCGACGGTGAATATACCGAACTGGAACTGGCCAATGCCTGCGAACTGATCGGCTGGATCGCCACCCAGTCCTGGTCGAACGGCGCGGTCGGCATGATGGGCATTTCCTGGGGCGGCTTCAACTGCCTGCAGGTCGCAGCCCTTCGTCCGCCGGCATTGAAGGCTGTCATCTCGATCGCATCTACGACCGACCGCTACAATGACGACATCCACTACAAGAACGGCACGCATCTCTCGGCTCAGCTCTCATGGGCCGCAACCATGCTCGCTTACCAGTCGCGTGCGCCGGATCCCGAAATCGTCGGCGACCGCTGGCGCGAGATGTGGATGGAGCGGTTGGAAAACGAGCCCTTCTTCATGGAGGAATGGCTGGCCCATCAGCGCCGCGACGCATTCTGGAAACACGGCTCGATCCGCGAGGATTTTTCCGCTGTCGAAGTACCGTCGCTGGTGATCGCCGGCTGGGCCGATGGTTACCGCAACACACCGCTTCTCGCCGTCGAAGGCATGAGCGACCGGTCAAAGGCCCTGATCGGCCCGTGGGTGCATAAATACCCGCATTTTGCCTGGCCGAAACCACGCGCCGATTTCCACGGCGAGGCCATCGCCTTCTGGAACCACTGGCTGCGCGGCGAGGAAAACGGCATCGAAAAACTACCCCAGGCCCGCGCCTATATCCTGGAAGGACCAAAGCCCGCACCACGCCGCGATGTTGATCCCGGCTTCTGGATTTCCAAGGACACCTGGCAGGCGCCGGAGATGCAATGTTTCTACGTCGAGGCTTTCGGCACGCTGACCGAAGGCCTGCCGGTCCCGCATGCGCCGGCCCATGACGTGCATCTGAAATCGCCGCTCGATACCGGCACGGCCGCCGGCGAATGGTTCACGCTGAAGCCCGATGCGGAACTCGCCGGCGACCAGCGTATCGACGACGCCGGATCGCTGACCTTCCAGACCTCCCCACTCTCCGGTGCATATGACTTTCTCGGTCGGCCGGAACTTACCGTTACACTGAGCAGCGACGCCCCCGTCGCCAACCTGATAGCCCGCATCGTCGACGTGCATCCCGACGGCACGGCAACGCGCGTTTCGTTCGGCGTGCTCAACCTCACCCATCGCGACGGCAATGGCGACCCACAGCCGATGGAGCCCGGCAAGCCGACGCAGATCCGTCTAGTGCTCGACGCCTGCGGTTACCGCTTCAAGCCCGGCCATCGCATTCGTCTGTCGCTCTCGACCGCCTACTGGCCGATGATCCTGCCGTCGCCGACCGATGCCGGCCTCACCCTCGACATCGCCTCGCTCGGCCTCGCCATGCCGAAGCTGGGCGCGCATGACAGGTTCGAGATGAAGCAGCCGGACAATGCCAATCCGCTGCCGACCTATATCGAACATTCACCGGGCAAGACCGATCGCAAGGTCGTCCGCGACATGTCGGCCAATCGCACCGACTACACGATCTTTGAGGATACCGGCCTGTTCGAACATCCAGGCACCGGCCTCTCAACGAGGCAGCTCCGCGACGAAATCTGGTCGATATCGCCCGGTGATCCGCTGTCGATGACCGGCACATCCGTCTGGACCTGCGACATGCAGCGGCCCGGTTGGTCGGTGCGCACGGTGTCGACCTCGCGCATCGCCTGCACGGAGACGGAATGGCTGATCAGTGCGTCGGTCGTCGCTTACGAGGGAGAGACCCAGGTCTTCGAAAAGACCTTCCCGCAAAAGGCGATCCGCCGCGACCTTATGTAGTCGTCGACGACAATGCGCGGATCGCGGCGATGGCGCGATCCGCATCTGCCACCGGCACGAAAATATGGTCGTGGTAATAGGCAGCGACGACATTGGCGCTGATGCCTTGCTTGGTCAGCGCCGTCGCCAGAGCCGCCGTCAATCCGACCGCTTCGAGCGAGGAATGCACCGAGATCGTGATGCAGCGCAACGGCGTGCTCGCGGTGATCCCCGCAGCGTCCGCCGCCGCCTTCGGTAGGATCAGCGTCAGCCCCTCCGCTTCGAAGAAAAGTCCGATCGGCTTCATCGCCAGGTAATCGGACGCCTTATCCGCAGCAACGGTCGCATAGACGAACTCGCCCTCGACCAGCCTTGGCTCCAGGCTCGCCAGCAGGACACTGAGATCGGAAATCCCGCTCATCCGGACACACCCGCCATCCGATTGATCGCCTGGCAGAGATGCGCAAAACCAGCACCTGCGCCCTCGCTCATGTGCCTGGCGCGCAACCAGGCATGCACCATCTGTGGCTCCTCGCGGAAGGTCGTGGCCACGCCCGCCTGTCTCAGCCTCTCGGCATAATGCCGGCCATCGTCGCGCAGCGGATCGAAATGCGCCACTGTAATATAGGCCGGTGGCAGACCGGTCAGCGATTGCGCCAGAAGCGGATAGGCAACCACATCATCCGCCGGCGCCTGCAGAACAGCCCGGTAATAGCCGACATCCGCCGTCGTCAGCCCAGGCGCCTCGGCCATCTCCGCATAGGAACCCGACACCAAGTCGCCACCAAGCGCCGGATAGACCAAAACCTGCCCGACAATGCCGGACAATCCAGCATCGCGCGCCCGGACCGCCAGCCCCGCCGCGAGATTGCCGCCGGCGCTGTCGCCGATCAGAACGACCTTGCGCCGGTTCGCCAACAGATACGTCAGCACGGCAAAACAGTCGTCCGTCTGCGCCGGCCAGACATGCTCAGGCGCCAGCCGGTAATCGACGGAAACAAGTTCAGCCCCGGCGTGCTCGGCGATCTCGGCGCAGATCGCATGATGGCTCTCAAGCGACCCAACGACGAAACCGCCGCCATGAATGTAGTAAAGTTGCGTCTGCGTGCGGATCTCAGCTGGTCGGTAGCGCCGGATCGGGACTGAACCGATTTGGCTGTCTTCCGTCACCATGCCGTCCGGCAGCGGCCGATCGAAACGGGCACAAAGCGCGTCATACCAGGACCGCTGCTGGACGATCGAGGCATTGACGGCGTCTGGCGGATAGAACCCGTCGCAGATCTCCAGGAATTGCAGGATCGCCGGCTCGGAGGGGCGCGGCTTTGGGTGGTTTGGTCGGTAAAGATCCATGCGTAAAATCTGCCTCGGCGAACGGTCCGTAACGAAAGGCCGATGCTAGGCGCTTTTGCCGGCGAAGCAACGTGCATCCTCGCCATTCGGCATTTGTTGCTGTGCATTGCCACACCGCGCCCTATAGTCGATCCATCCCATTGCCGACCGGCGACCACGAGAGGAAAACGACATGAAGATCACCAAGGCGGGCGCCATTGCCTCGACGAAGGGCCCCGCCGAATATTTCACCGGAACAGTGCGCATCGACGCACGCTTTCAGGCCGACGAGCCGGCTAAAATCGGCGGTGCCACCGTCACCTTCGAACCCGGCGCCCGCACTGCCTGGCACACCCATCCGCTTGGCCAGACCCTGTTCGTCACGGCAGGCTTCGGCCTCGCGCAGCAGGAAGGCGGCCCGATCGAGGAAATCCGCCCCGGCGACATCGTCTGGTTCCCGCCGGGCGTCAGGCACTGGCACGGCGCATCGCCGACGACTGCCATGACCCATCTGGCCATCGCCGAGGCGGTCGATGGCAAGTCCGTCGACTGGCTGGAACAGGTCACCGACGCCCAGTATCAGCCGAAGCCGTAAAAGCGCGGCGTGAACGAGCCGGCGACTTCGCGCGCATCAGCGCTCGAAGTTGCGAATCACCTCGATAAACGTATCGCCATACCGTTCCAGCTTCGATTGGCCGACGCCGGAAATACCGAGCAATTCGTCGCTGCTCGTCGGCCGTTCGATCGCAAAGGACACCAGTGTCGTATCGGGAAACACCACATAGGGCGGAACGCCGAGATCCTTGGCGATCTCCATGCGCGCCCGGCGCAGCGCTTCGAACAGTTCCATGTCCGAGCCCTCCAACGCCGCCTTGGCATTGGCGGAACTGGCCGAAACCGACCGGGAGGCCTTGCCGGTCGTCGGGCGGTCCTTGCGGAAATGCACTTCGCGCTCACGCTTGAAGACCGCCCGTGCCTCCGCCTCCAGCTTCAGCGCGCCGAAAGCCGTATGGTCGACGCTCACCAGACCGGCGGCAAGAAGCTGGCGATAGACCGATTGCCATGTCTTCGACGCCAGATCCTTTCCCGCCCCGAAGACCGGCATGTCGACATGGCCGAAACGGCTGGTCTTCTCATTCTCGTTGCCGAGCAGCACGTCGATCAGATGTCCGGTACCGAAGCGCTCACCGGTCCGGTAGATCGCCGCCAGCGCCTTGATTGCAGCCTCCGTTCCGTCCCAGGACTCGACCGGCTTCAGGCAGGTATCGCAATTGCCGCATTGCCCACCATGCGCCTCGCCGAAATGCTTGAGGATTGCCTGGCGGCGGCAGCCCGCCGTCTCGCAGATCGCCAGCAGGGCATTGAGTTTCGCTCGCTCGACCCGCTTGATATCATTGCCAGACGAACCCTCGTCGATCATCCGGCCGCGCTGGATGACGTCGGCCATGCCGTAGGCCATCCAGACATCAGACGGCAGCCCGTCGCGGCCCGCACGACCGGTTTCCTGATAATAGGCCTCGACGGAACCCGGCAGGTCGAGATGCGCGACATAGCGCACGTTCGGCTTGTCGATACCCATGCCGAAGGCGACCGTCGCCACCAGGCACAAATCCTCCTCCTTGAGGAAGGCGTCCTGGTTGGCGTCGCGAACCGCGCGCTCCATGCCTGCGTGATAGGCGAGCGCCTTGATGCCCTGCGTGTTCAGCCATTCTGCTGTATCCTCGACCTTGGCGCGCGACAGGCAATAGACGATCCCGCTCGATCCCTTGTGCCGGGAGAGAAACCGCAGAAGCTGCTGGCGTGGCTGGTCACGTTCGACGATCTCGTAGGCAATGTTCGGACGGTCGAACGATGTGGTGAAAACCTCTGCCGAATGTAGCTGTAGCTTGTCGATGATATCTTCGCGCGTATGCGGATCGGCCGTTGCCGTCAGCGCCATGCGCGGCACCCCCGGATACTCTTGCGCCAGCCGTCCAAGCTCGCGATACTCCGGCCGGAAATCATGTCCCCACTGCGACACGCAATGCGCTTCATCGATGGCAAACAGCGAAATCTTCGCATTGCCGATCGTCTCCTTGAACGCAGGCGTCACGATGCGCTCCGGTGTCACATAGAGAAGGTCGAGCTCGCCACGCGCAATCGCCCGGCGCACGTCCATGAACTCTTCCCGCGAGAGCGACGAATTCAGCGCGGCGGCGCGCACGCCCAATTGCTTCAGCGCCTCGACCTGATCACGCATCAGCGCAATCAGCGGCGAAACCACGATCCCGACGCCATCCCGGCAAAGCGCCGGGATCTGGAAGCACAACGACTTGCCGGCGCCGGTCGGAAAAAGGACGACCGCATCGCCACCGGACACGACCCGATCGATGACAGCGGCCTGCTTGCCCCGAAAAGCAGGATAACCATAGACCCGCTTCAGAACGGAAACTGGATTATCCATGCCCTCGTTTTCAAACAGGGCAACGGTATGGCTTTCACTCTGCGGCATGGAATCGCTTTCTCGGCTGGGAAACAACGATGCCACAGATTGCATCGACTTTCGAGCCGAACAGACGAACT
Organism: Hyphomicrobiales bacterium; assembly: GCA_900470155.1. GTDB lineage: Bacteria > Pseudomonadota > Alphaproteobacteria > Rhizobiales > Rhizobiaceae > Allorhizobium. The sequence continues at coordinate 60,875 of UBZT01000013.1, read as the reverse complement.
GCGCCCTGGCACGAGACCCTTACCAGGATTTCCATGCCAAAAGCAGCCCGCCATCTTCGGCCTCGGCAGCCCTGCATGCGGCCTCGACCTCGTCGGAGGAAGCCCCTCTGTTGAGATTTGCCGCAACAAATTGCGATCCCGCCAGGGCAATCGATCCACCGCGACAGACAAGTGTGAAGATCAGGGGTCCCGTCGACCACCACGCCGGCGCACCGGGCATCGCCTCGACGACCGATGCCAACACCGCATTCAATCTGGCAAAGGCTGGATGATGCGGTGGCGTCGCGATGAACGAGTTCGCCAGCAACACGCTGCCTCGCCCGGTATTGCGCGGAATGTCCTCGGGCATGGCGGTCAAACCGGTCATCGGCAGCAGGTCATGGAAACTGATATCGGACCGCGCCGGATACCAGTCGCAATCAAGATATATCCCCCCCTCCTGCTCCAGCAGAATATAGCGCGCGACATCCACTGCGCCGGGATAGTCGCCGTCGCGCATCATTGCCTGAAACGCCGGATTGTCGCTGATTCCCGCTGCCGCGAGTTCCTTTTCGCGCCAGAGGCAATAGCCATAGCCATGCAAGGCCGCATGCGTTGCCCACGCGACAGTCGAGGATGGCACCGCCTGCGGACCAATCCAGATCTGGTGGATAATCGGAGGAATTGCCTGACGGTTGGCCTCGGCAATTGCCCGTCGTTCGTCAGTCGTGAAATGCGAATGCGCCGCCAGAAGCGCCGGATCCGGTACAAGATGGAACTGATAGCCAATGCGCTTCAGGGGGTCGCCTTCCGCCTTGGCAAGTTTCAGCATTGCCGAATGCAGACGCCTTGGCAGGCCAAGCGACGTTTTTGGGCCCATCGCTGTATGATCCGGGTCAGATGCAAGCGTATCGAGCAGAGCCTGCGCCGCCTCAAAAGCCCCTGAATCCCGGAGGGATGCCGCCTTTTCCAGAAGGCTGTTCAATCGTTGCTTGGCTGGCACACTGTAGTCCTCAAGATATCGCCCTCTGTCGATGCGCGGTACCTTGGACACCCATCTCGTGCACTTTGCCTGAAGGGACAAAAGCCGCACAAAAGAAAGGCGTGGACAGAAACGAAGCACACGCTAATCTCGTCATCAAGCAACATTATAAGCGGAATGCAGAAGCATCCAAGGGGCGAGAAGGCAAATATGAGTCCAAGCGAAATGCGCCCGTCAAAGGACTTGTTGCGAATTGAGAACCTGCACGTCTCGTTTTCGATCATGGGCGCAAGCATGACTGCGGTCAGAAATGCCAACCTGCGGGTCCTTCCCGGCAAGGTGACGGCGCTTGTCGGTGAATCGGGCTCGGGCAAATCGGTCATCAGCCAGACAGTTATGGGCCTTCAGCCACCAACGGCAAATGTCTCAGGCAAGATCCTGTTCGATGATCCGCTGTCAGACAACGGCCAGATCGACATTCTCCCCCTTCCGCAGGATGGCCAGAAAATCCGGTCGATCCGCGGTGGACGGATGGGGATGATCTTCCAGGAACCGATGACCTCGTTCTCGCCCTTGCACACGATTGGCAACCAGATCGGCGAAGCGCTGCACATTCACAGCGGCCTAAAGGGCACTGAAGTGCGCGAACTGTGCGAGCACATGCTGTCTCGGGTCGGCTTTCCCGATCCCCGCAAGGTCTTCGACATGTATTCGTTCGAGCTGTCCGGCGGCATGCGGCAGCGCGCGATGATTGCCATGGCCCTGATCTGCGGCCCCGCACTGCTGATCGCCGATGAGCCGACCACGGCGCTCGACGTGACCATCCAGGCGCAGATCCTAAAACTGCTGCGCGATCTGCAGGCCGAAATGGACATGGCCATTCTGCTGGTCACCCACGATCTCGGCGTCGTCGCCAATATCGCCGACGAGGTTGTCGTCATCTACCAGGGCGAGATCATGGAAGCGGGTCCGGTCGACACGATTTTCCGCAAACCGGAACACCCCTATCTGAAGGGCCTGATGGCGGCCATTCCGCATTTCGGCATGAAACGCGGCGATCGCCTGAAGCCCTTGCGGGAAATCGAGGTCAATCAGGAAAACCTGCTCGGCAAGAAGTTCCAGGCCCGTTCGGGGCCCGACATCATTCTGAAAGTCGACAACCTCAGCAAGACATTCGAGACCCGCAAGGAAAACTGGAAGCTGCCAGGCTTCGCCCGCGAAAAACCCAAGACCACACCCGCAGTCGATGGTGTCGGCTTTGACATAAGGCGCGGCGAATGTCTGGGGCTTGTCGGCGAGAGCGGCTGCGGCAAGACCACGGTCAGCAAGATCCTGATGCGCGCCGTCGAACCCGACACCGGTTCTGTCATCTTCGACGATGGCGCCGGCCCAATCGATGTCCTGAATGCCAAGGGCGCGGAACTGCGCGCGTTGCGCACCAAGATCCAGATGGTCTTCCAGGACCCGCTGTCGTCGCTGTCACCACGCATGACTGTCGGTGATATTCTCAGCGAACCACTCGATATCCACGGCCATGGCGACGTGGCCAAACGCAAGATGGCGGTCAAGGCCCTGATCAAGGCGATCGGCCTCGACGAGGCATCGCTGAAGCGCTACCCGCACAGCTTTTCCGGCGGCCAGCGCCAACGAATAGGCATTGCCCGCGCTCTGGCACTCGGACCGAGCCTCATCATTTGCGATGAACCGGTTTCGGCGCTCGATGTCTCCGTTCAGGCGCAGATTCTCAATCTGTTGAAAGACTTGCAGAAGGACCTCGGACTGACATACCTGTTCATTTCCCATAATCTTGCCGTCGTCGACTATATGGCTGACAGGGTTGCCGTAATGTGGGCCGGCCGCATCGTCGAAATTGCACCTCGGGAAGTGATCATGACCGCACCAGTCCACCCCTATACGAAAGCACTGCTGGATGCCGTTGCTTTCCCCGACCTTGACCGCCCGCTGAATTTTGCCACGGCTGGCCAGACCAGTGCCGTGTCACGTGGCAACTGGGCGAAAGCATTCTGCGATAGCGACGAAGAGGATGTCATGGCGCCGGCAGATCTCGGGGGCGGCCATTTCGTCCTCGCCCGCAAGAATGTCGACATACGGGAACTGGCTCTGTGATCACGCGCCGAACCGCCTTGGGCATGCTGGCATCCGCCGTCCTTCCGGGCGTCGCGCGTGCTGCCTACAGTCAGTCCGACTACCTGAACGCAGCAGTCGAAGCAGGACGGCTGCCCCCCGTTGCAGACCGCATTCCCAAGCAGCCCCGCCTTGTCAATCTGCAATCCATGGGGCGCAAGCCAGGCCAACATGGCGGCGCGGCGCGCATGCTGATCGGTGGCCAGCGAGACGTTCGGCTAATGCCGATCAACGGCTACGCCCGTCTGGTCGGCTATGACGAGAAACTGCAGTTGCAGGCCGATATTCTTCAATCCTATACCGTCGAAGAAGAGCGCATTTTCGAATTCCGCCTGCGCGAGGGCCACAAGTGGTCGAATGGAGATCCATTTACCACCGAGGACTTCCGCTATTGCTGGGACGACGTCATTCTCAATCGTGACATCCACAAAGGCGGCCCGCCTGTGGATCTTCTGGTCAATGGAAAGCCGCCTCTTTTCGAAGTCATTGATCCGCTGACGATCCGCTATACGTGGGATAGTCCGATCCCCGACTTCCTGCCGAAACTGGCCTCGGCCATTCCTGTCGCGCTGGCTCTTCCCTCTGCCTATCTGCGGCAGTTTCACGCCAAGTACCAGGATCCAAAGGCACTGGAGGAGCTTGTCCGCCATCACCGGGTTGATGACTGGCGACTGCTGCACATCAAGATGTCGCGTCAGCAACGTCCGGAAAACCCCGATCTTCCGACGCTTGAGCCGTGGCACCCGACGATCGCGCCCCCGGCCGAGCAGTTCATTTTCGAGCGCAACCCCTACTTTCACCGCGTCGATGAAAATGGCCAGCAATTGCCTTACATCGACCGGCTCATCTTGAATGTCAGTTCTCCGGACATCATCGCCGCGAAGACGGCAACAGGCGAAAGCGAACTTCAATTCGTTGGCCTGGACTTCTCCGACTACACGCTTCTGAAGGAAGCGGAGAAAATCTATCCACTCAAGGTGACACTGTGGAAGCGGACGCAGGGTTCGATGGTGGCCTTGCTGCCGAACCTGAACTGTGTCGACGATGGCTGGCGGCAGGTGTTTCGCGACGTACGCGTGCGCCGGGCCATGTCGTTGGCGATTGATCGCAACGAACTCAACAAGGCGATCTTCTACGGGCTGGCCCAGCCAAGCGCCGATACAATCCTGCCGGAAAGCCCGCTTTTCAAGCCAGAATACGCAGCCGCGTGGTCGTCGCATGACCCCGACCAGGCGAACAAACTGCTCGACGACGCCGGGCTCAATCGCCGCGATGACGCTGGAACGCGGCTTCTGCCGGATGGGCGGCCCGCCAATATCATCATCGAAAGCGCCGGTGAAAGCACGCTGGAAACCGATGTGCTGGAACTCATTACCGACCATTTTCACAAGGTCGGCCTGTCTCTTTTCATTCGCACGTCTCAACGCGACATCTTCCGCAGCCGCGCCATTGGCGGTCAGATCATGATGTCCGTCTGGCAGGGCCTCGACAACGGCGTTCCGACCTCGGAAATGTCCCCCAACGGACTGGCACCAAGCTCGGACGACCAGTTGCAGTGGCCGCTTTGGGGCATGTATTTTGCCTCGGCCGAGACAAAGGGCAAAGCGCCCGACATGCCCGAGGTCCAGTATATGGTCGACAGGCTTCGGGCCTGGCGCCAGACGACGACGGTCGAGGAGAGAACGAGGATCTGGGGTGAAATGCTGTCTCATTACACGCAGCAGGTTTTCAGCATCGGCACCGTCAACGGCGGCCTGCAACCGGTTGCAAGATCGATAAGGCTGCGCAACATTCCCGACAAGGCGCTGTTCGGCTTCGACCCGACCAGTTATCTCGGTGTCTACATGCCGGACACCTTTTGGTACGATAGAAACGTGTGATCATGCTGCGATACATCCTATGGCGCATTGCTGTGATGGTCCCGACTTTGGTTCTGATTTCCATTCTGGTTTTCACGATCATTGAGCTGCCGCCCGGCGACTATTTCGAAAGCTATGTTTCCGAGCTGCGCGCCATGGGCGAAGCCGCCGACATGGCCGAGATCGAGGAACTGCGCGCCCGCTATGGCTTCGACAGGCCGCCCGTCCTGCGTTACATTCATTGGGTCGGCGGCATGTTGGTCGGCGATTTCGGCTATTCGTTCGAATACCGCCTGCCGGTCTCCGATGTCGTCGGCGACCGGCTCTGGCTGACCGTGCTTGTGTCGTTCCTTACGATCATCTTCACCTGGCTTCTGGCCTTTCCGATCGGGATCTATTCAGCCACCCACCAGTACAGCTGGGGCGATTACGGCCTGACCTTTCTCGGCCTGATCGGCATTGCCGTCCCGAACTTCATGCTCGCTCTGGTCATGATGTATTTCGCCAACATCTGGTTCGGCGTTTCGATCGGTCACCTGATGGACCGTGAATTCCTCAATGCGCCGATGAGTTGGGAAAAGTTCCGCTCGATCCTGTCGCATATCTGGATACCGGTGATCATCATCGGCACGGCAGGAACCGCGGGCATGGTCCGCCGTCTTCGCGCCAATCTTCTCGATGAATTGCACAAGCAATATGTGGTGACGGCGAGAGCCAAGGGCCTGCATCCGTTGCGCGTCCTGCTGAAATATCCGTTGCGCATGGCACTCAATTTCTTCATCTCCGACATCGGCTCCATTCTGCCGGCGATCATTTCCGGTGCGGAAGTCACCGCAATCGTGCTGTCTCTTGAAACGACAGGCCCGATGCTGATCAAGGCGCTGCAGAGCCAGGATATGTATCTGGCCGGTTCGTTCCTGATGTTCCTCGCCTTCCTCACGGTCATCGGCGTGCTTGTCTCCGACATTGCGCTGGCCATCCTCGATCCGCGCATTCGCCTCGGCGGAGGAAGCCAGAAATGAAGACGCCCCTTCCCGAACCCGGCGCGCCGATGGGACACTATGTCTCGAGCGCCGCATTCGATCCTTACGCCGCCGAGCGCAAGGTCGAGGAAATGAAACACATCGCTCAGGCCTCGCAATTCCAACTGATGTGGTGGCAGTTTCGCCGCCACAAGATGGCTTTGTTCTCCGGCATTTTTCTGATCCTGGTCTATGTGAGCATTCTGTTCAGCGAGTTCCTGGCGCCCTACAACCTGCACACCAAAAATATCGACTTCATTCATACCCCGCCGCAGACCGTGCGCTTCATGCATGAGGGCAATTTTGTCGGGCCTTTCGTCTATGGCCAGCGCATGACGCTCGACATGGACACACTGAAGAGGGTCTACATCGACAATACCGATGATGTGCAGAAACTGCGCTTCTTCTGCCGCGGTGACGGTTACCGGTTCTGGAACCTGTTTGACGCCAACCTGCATCTGGTCTGCCCAGCCGAAGGCGGCCAGCTCTTCCTGCTTGGCACCGACCGGCTTGGCCACGACATGCTCTCGCGCATCATCTATGGCGCGCGCATATCGCTGACGATCGGCATCCTCGGCGTGATGATGAGTTTTGTCCTCGGCATCGTCATCGGCGGATTGGCAGGTTATCACGGCGGGGTCTTCGATCTTCTGGTCCAGCGCGTCATCGAGGTCCTGCAGTCGATCCCGAGCATCCCACTGTGGATGGCGCTTGCGGCGATCATCCCGGTCACCTGGAGCCCGATCCTGGTCTATATCGGCATCACCGTCATTCTGGGCCTGCTCGACTGGACGGGACTTGCCCGTGCGGTTCGCTCAAAATTGCTCTCGCTTCGCGAAGAAGACTATGTACTGGCTGCCCAGGTGATGGGGGCCGGAAGCGCCCGCATCATTCGGCGCCACCTCGTTCCCGGTTTCATGTCGCATCTGATCGCCAGCGCGACCCTGACCATTCCCGGCATGATCCTCGGCGAAACCGCCTTGAGCTTCCTCGGTATCGGCCTGCGTCCGCCGATCACCAGCTGGGGCATCCTCCTGACCGAGGCGCGCAGCGTCAATATCATCGCACTTTATCCCTGGCTACTGTTCCCTGTGGTGCCCGTCATCCTGGTTATTTTGGCTTTCAATTTTCTTGGTGACGGTCTACGCGATGCGGCCGACCCCTATAAGTGAAACGGAATTTCGATGCGCAGGAATCCTCCCAGCACTCATGCGGCTTCCACTGGAGCCGAGGGACTTCGTTCATGACGCGGAGTTTTGAGCAGGCTCGCATCCTGATGTACAGCCATGACACGTTTGGTCTCGGGCACCTTCGCCGGTGCCGGACGATTGCCCACGCGCTGGTCGAGGAATATCGCGGTCTCAACGTGCTGATCATTTCGGGCGCAACGATTGCCGGCGCCTTCGATTACCGCGCCCGCGTCGATTTCGTCAAAATCCCGAGTGTCATCAAGCTGCGCAATGGCGAATACACATCGCTTGAGCGCCACATCGACCTTGAGGACACCTTGAACATGCGGCGGTCGATCATTCGCCATACCGCAGAGACATTCAAGCCTGATATCTTCATCATCGACAAGGAACCCATGGGTCTTGGCGGCGAAGTCGAGGAAACTCTAGCCTACCTCAAGGGACGCGGAACCAAGCTGATCCTCGGCCTGCGCGAAGTCATGGATGCGCCGCATCTGCTTGAGGCAGAATGGAAGCGCAAGGATGTCATGCAGAAGATCGAGAAATTCTACGACGACATCTGGGTCTACGGACCGCCGGATTTCTACGATCCACTCGTTGGTCTCGACGTGCCAACTCCCGTCCGTGACAAGATGAATTTTGTTGGCTTCCTGCAGAGAAGCGCACCGCATCAGGATCGCTCGCTGCATCAGCCGGATGGCGACTATATCCTCGTCACCACCGGTGGCGGCGGCGACGGCGCGGATCTGGTCGAAGACGTGATCCAGGCGTATCAGCAGGACCCGACTCTGACCCACAAGGCTTTGATCGTTCTCGGCCCCTACATGCCAGCGGAGCAACGCACCACGTTTGCAAAGAAGGGCGCCGCAATTCCCTACATCGAGGTGATCGAGTTCGACACACGCATGGAGGAACTGATCGCCAGTTCCAAGGCGGTGGTGGCGATGGGCGGCTACAATACCTATTGCGAAATCCTCTCCTTCGACAAGCCGGCTCTGATCATTCCGCGCGTGATGCCCCGCGAGGAACAACTGATCCGCGCCACGCGCGCGGCCGAACTAGGCCTGATCGACATGCTGAGGCCGGAGGAATCGCGTGATCCCAAGCGGCTTGCCGCCGCATTGAAGGCGCTGCCGAGCCGTCTGCCGCCGTCAAGCAACAATGCAGGCCTGCATCTTGAAGGCCTGAGCAATATCGCCCGCATGGTCGGCTGTGAGCTGGCCCGGCGCGAATTGATCCCTGCCGTGACAGAAGAGGCGCGTTGAATTTGCTGCATGCCCGTAAAATCATCGTGCTGTTGAAGGGATATCCGCGTCTGTCGGAAACCTTCATCGCGCAGGAATTGCTGGGTCTGGAAAAGGCCGGCCTTGAACTGGTTCTCGTCGCACTCAGGCGTCCCACTGACAAGAAGCGGCATGCCGTTCACGATGAAATCCAGGCCCCGGTTCATTATTTGCCTGAATATCTCCACCAGGAGCCGATCCGGGTGCTGCGCGCCGTGTTGGCGAGCCGCAAGCTGCCGGGATTCCGCGCCGCCTTTGCACAGTTTCGCGCGGATCTGCGCCGTGATTTCACCCGCAACCGTTTTCGCCGTTTCGGACAGGCGGCCGTGCTGGTCAACGAATGGCCCGAGGGTGGGGGATGGCTGCACGCGCATTTCATCCATACGCCGGCATCCGTGGCCGCCTATGCCAGCCGGATCCTCAACATTCCATGGACGGTATCCGCCCATGCCAAGGATATCTGGACATCCAAGGATTGGGAGCTGTCCTCCAAGCTCGCAAGTGCCAGTTGGGCGGTCACCTGCACGCGAACCGGCTACGAACACCTGCAGACGCTCGGCCCGGACGATGTCAGCCACATTCACCTGAGTTACCACGGGCTCGATCTGAACCGCTTTCCACATTTCGACGGAGTGCGTCCCGCGCGCGATGGTAGCCGCAGTGACGATCCGGTCACCCTGATCAGCGTTGGGCGGGCAGTCGAGAAAAAGGGCTACGATGTCCTGCTCAAGGCCTTTTCCCTGCTGCCGTCCGATCTGCACTGGCGCTTCGTCCATGCCGGCGACGGTGGCGAGAGGCCGAAGCTGAAGAAGCTGGCGCATGAACTGGGCATTGACGACAGGATCACCTGGCTGGGCGCCGTCGATCAGAAGGATGTACTCCAGGCATATCGCACCGCCGATATCTTCGCGCTGGCCTGCCGGATCACCAGCGATGGCGACCGTGACGGGCTTCCCAATGTTCTTGTTGAGGCAGCCAGCCAGAGGTTGACCTGCGTCGCAACCGATATTTCCGGCATCCCCGAATTGTTCAAGGACGACGAGAACGGCCTGCTGGTGCCGTCAGAAGATCCGCAGGCTCTGGCCAATGCACTGGAACGGGCAATCCGCGATCCAGAACTTCGCAACCGGCTGGGACAGGCGGCCGAGAACAAGGTGCGCGGCAGTTTCGACTATCACTCCAGCGTCGGCCAGTTGAAGGCGCTGTTCGAAAGCGAATGGCGGGCGCCGAAATGACGCAAGCGGCAGCAGCAGGATCCCGGCCCCGTGTCCTGTTCTACGTTCAGCACCTGCTCGGCATCGGCCACCTGGCAAGGGCGAGCCATATCGTCCAGGCGCTTGCCGAAAACGATTTCGAGGTGACGCTGGTAACCGGAGGCATGCCTGTTGCGGGTTTTCCGGCAGACGGCATAGACCACGTTGCCCTGCCGCCGATTGCTGTCGGCGAGGGCGGGTTTTCACAACTGGTCGATGCCGATGGCCACATCGTCGACGACGCCTTCAAGGCCAATCGCCGCGACCGCCTGCTGACGGCCTATCACGAGCGAAAACCCCATATCGTCATCCTCGAAGCCTTCCCCTTCGGTCGCCGGCAGGTGCGTTTTGAACTGCTTCCGCTGATCGAGGCAATCGAGGCGACCACGCCGCGGCCGTTTCTCCTGACATCGCTGCGCGACATCCTCCAGGAGCGGGCAAAGCCCGGCCGCGATGAGGAAACCGTTGCTCTGATCGACCGTCATTTCGACCGCGTTCTGGTCCATGGCGATCCTGCCTTCGTCCGGCTCGAAGACACATTCCCGCTGACCCGTTCGATCGCCGATCGCATCGCCTATACCGGCCTGGTCACCGGACGGCCAGCCGCACCGCCTGTGGAACGCTTTGACATTGTCGTGTCGGCGGGCGGCGGCGCCGTAGGTGCCGGCCTGATCGACGCCGCTCTCGCCGCTTCAAGGCATCTGACCGATCTTGGTCGCTGGTGCATCATCGCAGGTCCCAATTTACCGCAGTCGGATTTCGAGCGTTTTGCCGCAGAGACCCCGGACCATGTCGAGCTTGTCCGTTTCCGCACCGATTTCCGCAGCCTCCTGACCGCAGCCAGGCTGTCCATCTCCCAGGCTGGCTACAACACCGTCTGCGATATTCAGCAGGCGGGGTGCCGGTCCATACTCGTGCCATTCGCATCCGGCGGTGAAACTGAACAGACGGCGCGCGCCGAGAGGCTGCAGCGCATGGGGCTCGCCGTCGTCCTGCCGGAGAACGCACTATCCTGCGACACCATGATTGCTGCGATCGGCCGAGCGCTGGACCCCGCCGATCTGCCGGATGTGCCCGTTTTGCAACTGGATGGGGCAAATCGAACGGCGGAGCTGCTGAGGGACCTTCTAAACAGGCGTTCCACTTCCCAGCTATGATGCTAAAGACGCCTCAGCTTGTCCCTGGATAGCTGCAGCCTGAAAAAACGCATAGAAGTTTTCCATGGAACCAAACCTCGCCAGATATATCTGGAACCACACCAGCCGCCAGCAGCTCTGGATTCTGTTGTTTGTCGCGCTGTCGATGATCCCCTATTATCTCGCTTTCGATCTGCCCAAGCAGATCGTCAATGGCCCGATACAGGGCGATGGTTTCACCAAAGCTGGCGACACGCAGCTGTTCATGCACCTGACCCTGGACATTCCGCTCTGGGGCAATATCGAGCTTTTCCCTGGTCTGCCGCTGGAGCGTCTGCCGTCATTGATGGCGTTGAGCCTGACGTTCCTGATGCTCGTCATCATCAACGGCTTGTTCAAATTCTATATCAATACCTACAAGGGGCGACTGGGGGAGCGCTTGCTTCGGCGTATCCGCTTCGAGCTGATCGATCGGATTTTGCGGTTTCCGCCGAAATATTTCAAGCGTATCAAGGCGGGTGAAATCGCCAGCATGGTCAAGGACGAGGTCGAGCCACTCGGCGGCTTCACCGCCGATGCCTTCGTTCAGCCGGCACTTCTCGGCGGCCAGGCGCTGACCGCGCTGATCTTCATCTTCATGCAGCATTTCTGGCTCGGCTTCGTCGCCTTCGCCATGGCCATCGTGCAGGTCGGCATCATTCCGCGTATGCGCCGCCGCCTGATTGAACTCGGCCGCGAGCGCCAGATCAGTGCAAGACAACTCGCAGGCAGGGTCACCGAAATCGTCGATGGCATCGGCACGGTTCATGCCTTCGACACATCCAACTTCGAGCGCGCCGACATCGCATCGCGGCTCGGCTACATCTTCCGCATCCGCTACGATATCTACCAGTGGAAGTTCATGGTGAAATTCCTGAACAACTTCCTGGCTCAGGTTACGCCATTCCTGTTTTACGTCATCGGCGGTTATCTGACGATCGTCGGAAAGCTCGATGTCGGGCAATTGGTCGCCGTCATCAATGCCTACAAGGAACTGCCGGGACCGCTGAAGGAATTGATCGACTGGGATCTGGCCCGCCAGGACGTGCAGGTCAAATACGAACAGGTCGTCGAACAATTCGAAGCCGACCAACTGTTGGATGCCGAGATCCAGGCGCTTGAGCCGTCGAGTGCCGGCCCGATGAACCACCCACTCAGCACCAACAATCTGATGGTCGAGGACGACAACGGCGCTCGAATTCTGGAGCATGTTTCGATCAAGATATCGCCCGGCGAAACGGTGGCAATCATCGGCACGGCGGCCAGCGGCGCGGATGCCTTGGCGGAAGCGCTGGGCCGCATTACCCGTCCAACCGCCGGCAAGGTCAGCGCCGGCGAGGACGACATATTTTCACTCCCGGAAGCGATCACCGGCCGCAGGATTTCCTATGCCGCCCCCGATGCCTATCTGTTCTTCGGCTCGTTGAAGGACAATCTCCTGTACGGGCTCAAGCACGCCCCGACCGCCGCCGTGCCCTACAAGGGCGCGGCCGCTGACAAGCGCAGATGGGACATTCTCGAGGCCAAAAGATCCGGCAATGTCGATTTCGACCTGAACAGCAACTGGATCGACATCGGTTCGACGCGTGCACAGGACATGGACGGACTTTTCGACGCGATGCGAGAAGTCCTGGAGGTTGTCGACCTGGCCGAAGACGTTCTCCAGCTTGCCCTGCATTCGACCATCAATGCAGAGAGCGAACCGTCACTTGCGGCGCATATCGTACAGCTTCGCCGCAAGCTGCGCGAGGAACTCGAGCGCCAGAACCTCAACAGCCTTGTCATCCCCTTCGAGGAAGACCGCTACAACACCGAGGCTATGGTCGGCGAAAATCTGTTCTTCGGCATGATGAGCTCGGACAGCGCCATCCAGGCCATCGCCAAGACCGCCTATTTCCGCACCATGATGGACGAAAGCGGCCTCGGAGACGCGCTGTTCAAGATGGGCATGGCGATTGCCGAAAACACCGTGGAGCTGTTCAAGGATCTGCCGCTCGACCACCCGTTCTTTGAGCGCCTGACCTATATGACACCGGAGGAAATCCCGGCCTACCAGCAGCGTCTGCAACGTCTGAGCGGCCATTCCTTGCGCAATATCGGGGAAGAAGACCGGATCGCACTTATTCGCCTGAGCTTCTTCTACGTCGAGCCGAGACACCGTTTCGGTCTTCTTGACCAGGCTTTGATGGCTAAGATCGTCGAAGTCCGGCATCGATTCCACGACCACCTGCCGGAAACGCTGCGCGGATATATCGAGCGTTATGATCCGGCAGCGTATCTGTCGTCGGGCAATCTGATCGAGAATATCATCTTCGGTAAGGTCAATCACCGTTTCAGCGATGCTGCCAAGCAGCTACGCGAAATCGGCTCCTCGCTGATGCGTGCGCAGCCGGGCCTGTTTCAGGCTCTGTTCGCGCTTGGTCTGGAATACAATATCGGGGCGGCGGGACGACGGCTGTCCCATTCGCAGCGCCTCAAGCTCAGCTTTGCCCGGGCTCTGATCCGCAAATCGGACTACTATATCTTCAATCGTCCGCTTTCGGGTCTCGATCACCATCTTCAGGAACGGATCGTCGATGCATCCCTTGCGTTTCTGGCAAAGGATGGTGATACTCCAGCGGTGGTCTGGGTACTTTCGAACACACCCCTCGCAAAACACTTTGAGAGGGTGATTGCTTTTAACGACAGAACTGTGGCCGAAGATGGGTCCTACGAGACAATTGTCGAAAACGGTTCGGTCTATAAGCAATTGATAGCATAGTTGGTGATAGGGCAGTCGGAACGCAATTTTTCGAGGCAGGTGAATATGATGATCCTGAATGACGAAGTGCAGATGTTACGCGGGGTACCTCTTTTTTCCGGCATGGATGCTGGAAAATTGAAACTGCTTGCGTTCGCCTCTGACCGGGTCATTTACGGCACCGGGCAGGAATTGTTTCACCAGGGTGATACCGGCGATGCGGCCTACGTCATCCTGTCGGGTGCCGTGGACATCATTATGGACAGCCCTGCCGGCGAAACCAAGATTGCCGAAGTCGGCTGTCGGTCCGTGGTCGGCGAAATCGCAATCCTCTGCGACCGCCCACGCAACTCGACGGTCAAGGCCGCAACCCCGGTCGAGGCTCTTCGGATCAGCAAAGACTACTTTCTCAAGATCTTGGCCAGTTGCCCGCGCACCATGGCCGAGACCATGCGTATTCTCGGCGAACGCATGGCGACCTCACACTAATCAGCTTGTGCGGCCGCACAGCGGCGGAATCATGCGTTGTTCTGTCGGCCTGACCGTAACCTCTGCGTTCACACATGCGAACAAGCGTCAATTCACGGCTGATTGGGCCATCAGATCCCTCACTGATCGCCATTCGCAGCCGGCATGGCGCGCCGTTGCCTCCAAAATCAGCTCCATCAAGTCCCAGGCCGCTGCGTCATGCACGAGATGATGGGTCAGCAATCCGAGCGGTCCCCTATGCGTCCGCGAGGATGAAACCAGATCTGCGACCACAGCATCGACGGACCGCCCGCCCCGCGTGCCACGCCAGTCGATGATATCGACATGTGTGTTCAGCATTGTCAGCGGCGCGGGCTTTTCAGGTCCGAAAACCGACAGGGATTCAAAACCTAGGCCGGGCAGGTTTGCAACAACCTGCGGATCAATCCGGTTCCACGGCGGTACAAGCATCGGCACGAAGCGGGTGTCGTACAGGCCTGCAAGCAGAGCATGACCACGCGCGAGCTCATCGAGCACGGCACCCGTCGGTCGATGCTGACCCAGCTCCTGGCTTTTTTCACCGACCCCGGCATAATTGCGGTGCGACCAGCCATGCACCACCACCTCTACAGTGTCGGCGCTGGCCAACCTTTCCTGCAGAGCAAGACCGGTAAAGGCTGGAATGACGGCCAGAACGAGCGGCACCTGATGTCGCTGCGTCAGTTCAAGCAGACGATCGAGTGACCCACTCGGCTCCACCGCATCATCGTCGCGCAGCCACAGCTGCAAGGGGTCGCCGATCTCGGCGCGGCGATCAAGCGCTTCGATCAGCGGCTTCAGGTCAGTGCGTCCGATCACGGCTGGCTCTCCAGGTGTCTGTGAAGAATGCCATCGAGCGTCCGGCTGGCAGCATCCAGAGAATGGTCCCGAAGCACACGTAGACGCGCATTTGAAGCCATTCGGCGGCGCTCCTCGTCATTATTCAGCAAGGCTGAAATCGCAGCCGCAAAGGCGTCGACGTCGTCCGGCGCTGTCAAAATACCGGTCGTCCCGCTGTCAACCACTTCGGGCACCCCCGCCGTTGCCCAGGCAACCACGGGAACACCGGCGGATTGCGCCTCCAGATAGGCAAGCCCGTAGGCTTCGCCGCATCCCGGCCAGACATAGAGTGCACTGCGCGAAAGAATGTCAGCCACCTCGCCAGGCTCCCGTCGACCATGCCATTCGATGCGTCCGTCTGGTAAGCCGGCAAACAATACGTGCACGTCGTCACGCATCGGACCGTCCCCGACTATTGACAGGCGCCACGGCACATCGTGGATCAGCGCCAGAGCTTGGGCCAGAGCCCGGTAGCTCGCCAGCTTGTCGCCGGCACGCATCATCGCCACGGTCGCCAGACGAAAAGGTTCAGGCTGCGGCATCGTTTTAAGCGTAGCGTCCGCATCTATGAAAGGTTTCAGGCTGGCAACCACCGCCTCAGGCGCCGACGCCTGCAGCCCGGCCCGATCGCGACCAGTCAGGCAGATATTCACTGCGGCGTGGCGAACCCCTTCCAGAACGCGATCCTGCAGACCGGTCCAGACGCCGATATTGCGGCGATGCGAATAGGAGGCTTCCGCGGTTACATAAGGCAGCGAGAACAGCGTGCACAGGGCCGGACCGATCAGATCCGGCGACTTGTAATACGGGTGGTAGCAAAACCACAGATCCGGTCTGCCTTGCTGCTCCCAAATCACACGAAGACGTGCAATCTCCGCGTCTGCATCGCCCAGCAGTGCGTCGCGCCCTTGCTCATCCGCTGGATCGGCAATGAAGGCCCTGAGTTCCGAGACGATCTCGACGCAATGACCGCGTCGTTTCAGGCAAGCGATCAACTGCCGGGCCATCAGGCGATCTCCCGATGGAACCGGGTGGTTTGGTGATTTCAGCGGAGAATAAAAGGCGATCTTCATGACGATGCATAGACCGCCGCAGCGCACGCAGGCACGAAAAACTGACGTCGGAAACGCAGGATAAATGTCCCACGAATGCGCATGTCAGTGCCGAGCGTGCACCCCTGAACCAGACTTGACATGCCGGCTAAACTCTCCCATCTGAACGTGCCGATCTTGTATAAGTGCACGGAGTACCGATGCCAACACCTTTGCATTCTCACGAGTTGTTGCTCCAGCACATCCAGTCGCGTAGCGCCCGTGTCGGCGTCATCGGGCTCGGTTATGTCGGGTTGCCGCTCGCGATCACCACCTCGCGCGCCGGCTTTCCGGTGACCGGCTTCGATATCGATCCGACCAAGATCGTCTCGATCGAGGCAGGTCGCAGCTACATCGAAGCGGTGCCCGACGACATCCTCGGCGAGGAGCGCAAGGCGGGACGTTTTTCGGCTACCTCGGATTTTTCCCAGCTCGGCGGCTGCGATGTCATTGCCATCTGTGTCCCAACGCCCCTGACGCATCATCGCGACCCGGACATGTCCTATGTCCGAAAGACATGCGAGGAAATCGCCCGCACCTTGCGGCCCGGCCAGTTGATCGTGCTGGAATCGACCACCTATCCCGGCACGACGGATGGCCTGGTGAGACAGACGCTTGAAGCCACGGGTCTGAAGTCCGGTAACGACTTCTTCCTCGGATTTTCGCCCGAGCGGGAAGATCCGGGCAATCGGCAGTTCCAGACATCGACCATTCCGAAAGTCGTCGCCGGCGATGGCGAGCACGCCACATCGCTCGTAAAAAGCTTCTACGGCGCGGTGGTCAAGACCGTCGTGCCCGTATCATCGACTGCCACCGCTGAAGCCGTGAAACTGACGGAAAACGTCTTTCGCGCCGTCAACATCGCCTTGGTCAACGAGCTCAAGATCATCTACGACGCCATGGGCATCGACATCTGGGAAGTCGTTGACGCGGCCAGCACCAAGCCGTTTGGCTACATGCCCTTCTATCCGGGTCCGGGCCTTGGCGGCCACTGCATCCCGATCGATCCCTTCTACCTGACATGGATCTCGCGGAAATATGAACTGCCGACCCGCTTCATTGAGCTTGCCGGCGAAATCAATTCCGCAATGCCGCGCCATATCGTTGAAAAGCTGGCTGAAGCCTTGGATATCCGCCTCGGCAAGGCGCTCAGCCGATCGAAAGTTCTGGTGATCGGCCTGGCCTACAAGAAAAATGTACCCGACATCCGCGAAAGTCCGTCCCTGAAGCTGATGAAGCTGATCGAAGAACGCAGCGGCACCGCCTGTTATTACGATCCGTATGTCGCCGAAATTCCTTCAACGCGCGAATACAGCATGCTCAAGGGCCGGACATCCGTGGCATGGAGCGAAGAGGTGATAAAGGGCTTCGACGCGGTGCTGATCGCAACCGATCACGATAATGTCGACTACGCCGCCCTCGCTAAATGGAGCCCGTTGATCATCGACACGCGAAACGTCTTTTCGCGGCGGCAGATCGGTGGCGACAATATCGTCAAGGCATAAGGTGCCGCTCGGCGCCGACAATGATGGACCAATTTCATGAGCCGTTTGGACAGTTTCATTCGCCGTATGTCGGCACAACGCGACATTATCGATCATGTCCGCGACAACGTGCCCCTCTTGCCGACAGGTGCCATTCTTGAAATCGGCCTCGGCAACGGCCGGACCTTCGACCATCTGCGCGACCGCTTTCCCGGACGCCGCATCGTCGCCTTCGATCGCGCGCTGGGCGCACATGCATCCTCCACGCCGGAACCGGAAAACCTGGTGATCGGTGAAATCGGCGAAACCGCAAGAGCCTTTGCGGGACAGGGGGCAGCCCTCGTTCATGCCGATATCGGCACCGGCTATCCGGACAAGGATGCCATCACGCTGACCTGGCTGCCCGACATCGTCAGCGCAGCCCTTGCGCCGGATGGCGTGGCGATTAGTGGTCTTCCCCTGGAGCATCCCTCTCTCGCACCTTTGCCAATTCCATCGACGGTCGATCCCGACCGCTATTTCCTCTATCGTCGAAGGGCCTGAACGGTCGTGCGCGGGCCCGGCCCAGAATTGCCAGCGATCGCCGTCATCGCCGATGCGCATTTTCACGACATTGAGGGTGATTACGATTTCGAAGGGGTCCGCATCGGCAACCGTCGACTGACGGTCCGCAGCTGGGGCGATACCGCCCGATCGACCCGCGTCTTCAACGAAAGCTACGCCGCCCTTCCCGCCGCCCTGGAGCAAGTTTGCATCCGCGGCATTCGACACGTGATCCTCCTCGGCGATTACACCGATGATGGACAGCTGGCGACGACCGGAAGCCTGGTGCGTCTGCTCCGCCACTGGCGCGACCGGCACCGGTTGTCTTTCTACGCGATCCCCGGAAACCACGATGTCTTCGGCCCCTTCGGCAAACACCAAAGCACTCGGTTTCTCAACGCGTCCGGCACCACGACACTGGTGACCAGCGATGCCGAAGTTGCGGCCTCCGACCCCGGTCAACCGATCGTTACGCCGAAAATGTACTGCGGCGGCATGCCGGACGGCCTGTTGCCGATGGCGGAATTCGGACTGAACCGAAACCCCGCCTACCTGCACTGGGAGACCCCCTTCGGTCGCTCGGATGACATGCACCTGCGCCAGCACGACCTTCACTCCGCCGACGGCCTGACAGTGCGCCGGCTGATCGATGCGTCCTATCTGGTCGAGCCGGAGGACGGTCTCTGGCTGTTGATGATCGACGCCAATGTCTTCGAGCCCCGCAACGGCAACCGCGACATCTCCCGCAAGAAAGCCTTCCTCGACAGTTCTAATGCCGGCTGGAATGCTCTGCTGCGCGTCAAACCCTACCTTCTCGAGTGGATCGTGGATGTCTGCGCCCGCGCCCACAGCTTGGGAAAGCGCCTCCTGGCATTCTCCCACTATCCGGCGATCGATCCGTTTGAGGATGCCACCGGCAGTGAACGGGCCCTGTTCGGAACGACCGGGATCGTCCGGAGAACGCCGGAGCCAGCTGTTGCCGATGCGCTGGTCCGGGCCGGCCTGAGAGTGCATTTCAGCGGCCATCTGCATGTTGCGGCCCGTTCAAGCTGGACAACCGGCGGCGAGACCTTGACCAATATCGCCGTTCCATCCCTCGTCGCATTCCCAGCCGGCTTCAACATCGTTCGCGCGGGCACTGAAACGACCGAGATCGAGACCGTATCGCTGGCATCAATTCCCCTGGATCCCGATCTTCTTGATCTCTACCGGGCAGAAACCGGCCAGAACCCCTCGACACCCGAGCAGGCGCTGCAAGCGCGGGACTATGGCGAATTCCTCCATCGGCACATGCACGCCCTCGTTGTCAGCCGCTATTTGCCCAGAGACTGGCCCGAGGAACTATGCGAGCTTGCCCACCATGCTTCGCTTGCGGATCTTTGCCTCCTTTTGATCGGCAAACCCTGCGAACACGGCCATGCGCGCCAAGCGTTGCTTGCATGCAAAGGGGACCAAACACTGTCTGGGATCCTTGACGACATGGCGAAAGCGCGTGGCCTTGACCGGGCAAGCCTCGGCACGTCCTCATTTCTGCAGCTCGTGGTCGACTGGTACCGCCTGCGCCAGGGCAGTACCGACGCCCTCCCCTGGATTCCGGCCGACAGACTGCGGATCTACCGCATTCTGGCGCATGAATTCGGCGATGCGAGCCTCGCGGAGCAAAACAGCGTGCAGACCTTCCTCACCCTGTTCCTCGGCGTTCTTGGTCGCTCGATCGAACGTGCGGTACGCATTCCGCCCAAGTCGTGACGGCTGGAACTTTCGACCAATGCCTCTTGGCACATTAACCCCACAGATGAATGGCCACTTGCAATCAGGTGAAAAAGGCGATTGGCTACAGACAGTGTTTTGTGCGATGCGCCCAGCACACCCGGCACAATTGTATGAATGAATGAAAGAGAACGTGTTTTCGATCAAATTTTGGGGTTCGAGGGGCAGCATTCCCGTCTCCGGCCCTCAATTCCAGCGCTATGGTGGCAACACGCCCTGCATCGAAGTCCGTTGCGGCGAGCATCGGCTGTTGTTTGACGCCGGTTCCGGCATCCGCGAAGTCGGCATGGAAATGCTGGAGCAAGGCCTGAAGCAGTCCCATCTGTTCTTCAGCCACTGTCATTATGACCACATCATCGGCCTGCCCTTCTTCAAACCGATCTACAATCCTGCTGCAAGCGTCAACATCTGGTCGGGACATCTCGCGGGGCAGATGACAACGCGTGAGATGGTCAGCCGCTTCATCAGTCCACCCTGGACACCGATCGACACGAATATCTGCAAGGCAAACCTGATCTTTCACGATTTTCATGCCGGCGATGTCCTCACGCCGATCGAGGGGATCACGATCCGCACATTCCTGCTCGACCACCCCGGCGGCGCGATCGGCTACCGGATCGAGTGGGAGGGCAAATCGCTGGCGCTGGTCTACGACATCGAACATCAACCCGGCATCCTTGACCCAACCGCGCTGGAGCTGATGCGCCAAGCCGATATCGCCGTCTATGACGCAGCGTATACCGAAGACGAGATGTTGAAATACAAGGGCTTTGGTCATTCGACCTGGGAACAGGGCGTGAAGCTCGCCAAGCAGGCTTCCACCCGAAAACTGGTCCTCTTCCATCATTCCCCATCACGAACCGACGACGAACTCGACCGACTGGAGCAAATGGCGCAGGATCGCTTTGCCGAAACAGTCGCTGCGCGCGACGGAATGGTGCTTGAACTCTGAATTGCCACGTTCAAGTGATTTGACCGGACGGTCCGATTCACATCAGCAGGAACAACGGCATTTGAAATTCGGCGCATTTTCAACCGCTCGTCGGCAACCGGTCGACGGGCGTATTCATCATATTCACCGCGCCTTCGGTCAAAAAGGCTCACGGAAACAGAAACCTAGGGCGGCAGCGTGAAAAAAGGCATAGTCTCCGAACGGCTGCTTCGCGATATGCGGCTGGCATCCGGCCTGGTGATCTTCATTTTCGTTGCGATGCATATGCTCAACCATGCGCTGGGCCTGATCTCGGTAGAAACCGCCGATCATTTCCGCCGCCCATTCCTGACGCTGTGGCGCAACCCGATCGCCACCGTGCTTCTCTATGGTTCGTTCCTCGTCCATATCCTGCTCGTGCTGCGGTCAATCTATGTCCGCCGCAACTTTGTCATGCCGAAATCCGAGGCGGCGCAGATCCTGCTCGGCCTGCTGATCCCGCTCATGCTGATCCCGCACATCATCGGAACGCGCGTCGCCAACGAACTGTTCGACTATCGCGACACCTATGCCGCCGTGGTCACGCAGCTCTGGATCAGTTCGCCGGTGAATGGCGTGCAACAATCCGTGGTGCTTGTCGTCGCATGGCTGCACGGCTGCATCGGCCTGCATTTCTGGCTGCGATACCGCACTTGGTATGCTGGAGCATCAGCATGGCTGCTCGTTCTTGCCATCATGCTTCCCGTCCTGGCGCTGCTCGGCTTTTCAGAAATGGGCCGCACGATCCAGTCCCCCTTGGGCATAGGGCGCGGCTATCCCGGTGGCTACTATGACCCCACGGCACCCTCCGCCTCGGCTATGGCGCAACTGGCCTCCGTGCGAAAATGGGCCTATGGCACGTTTGCCTTTTTGCTCGTGGCGCTCCTTCTGTTTCGCCTGTTGCGGAAGCTGCGCGAACGTGTCCATCAGATCGCGGTGCGCTACCCCGATGGCCAGGTTGTCCATGTCCCGCGCGGTTTTTCCATCCTAGAGGCCAGCCGCCTGGGCGGTGTGCCGCATTACGCGGCCTGTGGCGGCAAGGGCCAGTGCTCGACCTGCCGCGTGCAGGTCGTCACCGCCGAAGGCACGCTGCCCGCAATCGGCACGCTGGAGCAAAGAACCCTCATTCGTATCAAGCCGGAACCCGGCGTGCGCCTCGCTTGCCAGCTGCGCCCGACCGGCAACCTGACGGTCGCGCCGCTCCTGGTCGCCATGCCCGATACGATCGTCCCGGCAAACAGCCAGGAAGTCAGTCCCGGCAGGGAACGCGATATCGCGGTGCTTTTCTGTGATCTTCGCAATTTCACGACGCTGACCGAAAGCCGCCTGCCCTTCGATATCGTCTTCCTCCTCAACCGCTATTTCGCCGTGGTCGGCAATGCCGTCGAACAGACCGGCGGACACTTGGACAAGTTCATCGGTGATGGCGCAATGGCCCTGTTCGGCATCAATGCGGCGCCCGAGGAAGGCTGTCGCCAGGCATTGGCAGCGGCTCGTCTGATCATCGCAGGCATTGAAGAACTCAACATCGAATTGGCCAAGGACTTTTCCACCCAGTTGCAGATCGCCATCGGCATCCATACCGGCCACGCCGTGGTTGGCACGCTGGGCTACGGCCGTACGAAGAATATGACC
This sequence comes from Hyphomicrobiales bacterium, assembly GCA_900470155.1. Classification (GTDB taxonomy): domain Bacteria; phylum Pseudomonadota; class Alphaproteobacteria; order Rhizobiales; family Rhizobiaceae; genus Allorhizobium. Next base: position 38,407 of record UBZT01000013.1, on the reverse strand, counting down.
GCGATCGGCGACACCGTAAATGTCGCAAGCCGGCTGGAATCGGTGGCAAAACAGTTCAATGTGCCGCTGGTCATATCCGAGCCTGTCGCACGGCTGTCAGGTACGGATCTGGCAGGCATGGAAACGCATGAGGTGACATTGCGCGGGCGGGAGCTTCCACTGAATGTGTTCATCCCCGTTGCGCAGGCGACCGCGGCCTCCGCATAGACCGCTACCTTCCCGAAAAAACCGGTTATGCGACCCGGCTGACAATATGTTAAGGTCACGCGATGAACGTAGGTCCAGACGACAGGTTTTACCAATCCGTGCCACAGTTTACCCGCTTTGAAGGCGTGGTGGACCGGAAGAACTACAAGCCGTTGCCTGATGACTGGTTCCTCGCAATTGCCGACATCGTCGGATCGACGAACGCGATCATCGATGGCCGCTACAAGGCGGTCAACATGGCGGGTGCCAGCGTCATTTCCGCAGTTCTGAATGCGCTTGGCGAACACGAGTTGCCGTTCATCTTTGGCGGCGACGGGGCCATGGTTGCCATTCCCGCCGGCGGAGTCGATACGGCCGCCCGTGCGCTTGCAAGCCTGCGCAACTGGGTTGCCTCCGATCTCCAACTGGACATGCGGGTCGCGCTCGTCCCGGTTTCCGACATCCGATCAGAAGGTCTGGATGTCCGCGTCGCCCGATTTTCGGCGAGCCCCAACATCGCCTATGCCATGTTTACCGGCGGTGGAGCCAGTTGGGCCGAGCAGCAGATGAAGGCCGGCAAATACAGGGTCCAGGTCGCCGATGCCGAAGCCCGGCCGGATCTGACCGGTCTGTCATGCCGATGGGACCCGATCAAGGCACACAACGGCGAGATCGTGTCGATCATCGCCAAGCCGAGGTCGGAAGACACGATGGATGCGTTCCGCAAGCTAGTCGGCGACATCATAGCCGTCACCGCAGAACAGAGCCGCGAAGCACATCCCATACCCGCTTCGGGACCCGAACTCGCCTTCTCCGCTGAAGGCATCGGCGTTGAGGCGCGGGCGACGGCGCCGCCGTCGAGGCGCATCCGCCAAAAGCTCGCCATCATGCTCCAGATTGCCCTGACGGTCCTGCTGCACAAGCTGAACCTGCCCATGGGCCGGTTTGATGCGCGACTCTATAAGGCGGATGTTGCGGCAAACTCGGACTTTCGCAAATTCGACGACGGCCTCATGATGACCGTCGATGTCGATGTCGCCCATCGGGACAGGCTCATCGAACGATTGGAGACCGCAGAGCGTGACGGCATCTGCGAATATGGCCTGCATCGCCAGGACAAGGCGTTGCTCACCTGTTTTGTTGCAACGGCACTGGCGCGTGACCATATGCACTTCATTGACGGCGCAAGCGGCGGATATGCGCTTGCGGCCAGTCAGTTGTCGGAGAAACGCGCATTGGTCCAAAACGTACGGGGACTGGTGTAACCGACGAGCAAGGCATTTAGAACGCACATCCCCTAAAAACAGGGCACAATATGAGCCAGCATTCCCAACTCGTTTCCACAATTTTTATGGACAAGGTGGCCGATTGGCTGACCAAGTCGGCGCTTGCGGGAAACACTCTTGAGCAGATCGTCAGCGGATTTTGCGATCGCATCGCCGCAACAGGCATCCCCATTCACCGCATTCATCTCTCCTTCGCCATGCTGCATCCGCTGTATGACGCGCTGGGATTCACCTGGCGTCCATCGACCGGTTTGATCGTCGAACGTTACGTTCACGACATCGAGAAACCGGAGGTCTTTCTGCGCAGCCCCTACTACAAGCTGCTGACCAGCAATCTCGAATTCATGCGTCGACGCATTCCGGCGGAGGGCCCGGTCGAGTTTCCGGTCTTCGAGGATCTGCGCAAGGAAAATATCAACGATTACATTGCCTTCGTGCAGCCGCTCGGCAATCAGTCGTCGCAAGGCATGATCGGCTCGTGGTCGACGGCAAGCGAACAGGGCTTTAGCGAGGACGTTATCGCCGCCCTGATGCGCATACAGGACCATCTGGCTGTGGCCGCCAAGGTTGCGGTTCTCGACAAGCTCGCCAACAACCTGCTGACAACCTATCTCGGCGAAGGGGCCGGCAAGCGCGTCCTCAACGGCCAGATCCGCCGCGGCGACGGTGAAACGGTCCGTGCGGCCTTGGTGATGGGCGACATACGCCAATCCACCCAGATTGCCGATACGGAGGGCCGTCAGGCCTATATCGACACGCTGAACGAATTTTTCGATGCGGCAGCCCAGCCGTTCAACCGCAACGGCGGCGAAATTGTCAGCTTTGTCGGCGATGGTTTCCTGGCGGTCTATCCCTGCGGGCGGCACAAGGATACGTCGGAAATTGCGTGCCGGCTTGCATTCGAGGCCGTACGGCATGCTCAGGCCCGCATGACCGAACTCAACCGCCTGCGTCGCGACAACAATCAAAAGGCAATCGGCTACGGCATCGGCCTGCATATCGGCAATGTCATGTTCGGCAATGTCGGCCTGCGCGATCGCTTGACCTTCTCCGCCTTCGGTTCGTCGGTCAACGAAGTCGAGCGTTTGCAGGCCTTCACCAAGAAATACAGCTCTCAGGTCATCGCCAGCGACGCCTTTGCCTCTTATTGTGGCGGCAATTGGAAAACGCTGGGAGAAGAAGAACTGCGTGGCGTCGGCCACAAGGTGACGCTCAGGCAGCCGGAACTGCAGCAGGAACCCGTTCTGGTCGATGCGCTGGCCCGCGACCTGTCCAGGCCCGCGCTCTCGGAAGCGGAACGTGTCATCCTGCTTCATCGTGATGCCAGCAAAACCGGAGAGAAGAAAAACGGCTTCCTCGACAGGTGGATTCAATAGCCCCTCCGAGACGGGGAGGCACCTGGCCCGAGGCGCCGTCGAATTGACGGCGCCTCGGCGAGATCGGGCCTAAACCAATTTTGCACGACAAGGCCCAGCAAAAGCCTTGTCATGATCCCGATTGCAGATACGGTCGTTGTCGAACTGCATGGCGACCTGCGAAGGGATCGGTTTCTCTTCCATGCCGGGGGGCTGTACCGATTTCCGAGACATTGCGCGGTGGAAAATGGAAAAAAGCCTGACGCGTTACATTTGGGCGAACACCTATGCCCAGCAGATCTGGATCCTGCTGGTCGTGTTCCTGTCCATGATCCCCTACTTCCTCGCCTTCGACCTGCCCAAGCAGATCGTCAACGGGCCCATCCAGGGCGAGGGATTTGAACACCCCACAGCCACGCAGCCGTTTCTGGAATTGTCCTTTGACATGCCGCTTATCGGGCCTGTCGATCTGTTTGGCGGCTTCAGCCTCGATCGTTTCCAGACCCTGATGGGCCTCAGCCTTGTCTTCCTCAGCCTTGTGGTGCTGAACGGCCTGTTCAAATTCTACATCAACACCTACAAGGGCCGACTTGGCGAGCGCATGCTCCGCCGTATCCGTTTCGAACTTTTCGATCGCGCCCTTCGCTTTCCACCTCTGCATTTCAAGCGGGTGAAATCCCCCGAAATCGCCACGATGATCAAGGATGAAGTCGAGCCACTGGGCGGCTTTATCGGCGACGCTTTCGTCCAGCCGGCATTGCTCGGCGGGCAGGCGATAACAGCCCTGGTCTTCATCCTGGTTCAGAATATCTGGCTCGGCTTGATTGCAACCTCCATGGTCGGCGTACAGGCCGCGATCATCCCGCGCATGCGCAAACGCCTGCTCGAACTGGGCCGCGAGCGGCAATTGACCGCGCGCGAGCTTTCAGGTCGCGTCGCCGAAGTCATAGACGGGATTTTCACGATCCGCGCCAATGACACCTCGAACCTCGAACGCGCCGATATTGCCGCGCGGCTGGCCCGGATTTTTTCGATCCGCTACGATCTTTATCAGTGGAAGTTCCTGGTCAAGTTCATCAACAATATCCTCGCACAGCTGACACCCTTCCTGTTTTATGTCGTCGGCGGAACTCTGGCACTTCAGGGTACCCTGGATATCGGCCAGCTGGTGGCGGTGATTGCGGCCTACAAGGATCTTCCGGGGCCGATCAAGGAACTGATCGACTGGGACCAGGCGCGTCAGGACGTGCAGATCAAATACCAGCAGGTGGTCGAGCAATTCGATGTCGAGCCCCTCGTTCTGCCCGCGGTCCAGGCGCTCGTCAGCACACATTCGCCGCGCCTTTCCGAAGCCCTTGTGGTCTCCAACCTTGTCCTCTGCGATGACAGCGGCGCGCGACGGCTCGACCGCATCTCGCTGGAAATCCAGCCCAACGAGACGGTCGCGATCATCGATCACAATGGCAATGCCGGCGAGGCCTTGGCGGAAGCGATTGGCCGGATCATCCTGCCCGAATCCGGGCGTATTACCATTGCTGGCAAGGAGCTGCACGAGATACCTGAAGCGGTGACCGGCCGCCAGCTTTCCTATGTCTCGTCCGACACGCATTTTTTTCAGGGAACGCTGCGCGACAACCTGCTCTACGGATTGAAGCACGCACCCCTGCGCGACATCGAATACACCGAAGCGGCCGCGCGGCAAAACAAGTGGGAGCGCAAGGAAGCGCAGCTTGCCGGCAACCCCTATCTCGATCTCAACAGTGACTGGGTCGATTACCAGTCGGCAGGCGCCACCGGCCCCGAAGATCTCTACAAGGTCATCGGCGCCGTGCTTGATACCGTCACCATCACCCAGGACATTCTTGATCTCGCGCTCAGATCCCGCGTCGATACCGTCACGCACAAGCCCCTTGCCGATCGCATCGTCGAGCTGCGCGCCGAGATGCGCCGCCGCCTGCAGGACGAGGACCTCGATGCCGTCGTCGTACCCTTCGAGCCGCAGATCTATAATGGCCATGCGACCGTGGTGGAAAATCTGCTCTTCGGCAGTATGAAACAGCCGCTGATGTCGCCCGAGCAGCTCTCGGCGCACCCCTATTTCCGTCGGGTGATGATCGACTCCGGAGCGGCCGGCATGCTGTTCGAGATGGGATTGTCGATCGCCGAGACCGCGGTTGAACTGTTCAGTGACCTGCCTGAAGACCACCCCTTCTTCCAGCAGCTCACATTCATGACGGCAGCAGATCTCCCGGTCTACGAAAGCCTCGTGCAGAAGCTGCAGGGCAAAACCCTGGAGGAAGCCTCGCCCGCCGACCGAAGCAGCATCATCCGGATGAGCTTCTCCTATATCGAGCCACGCCACCGCTTCGGTCTTTTGACCGAGGATCGCATGGCGCTGCTTGTGCGGGCGCGAGAGACATTCCATGCCAATATCCCAAAGGATCTGGCAAGCGTTGTCGAGCGTTACGATATCGAAGCCTTCACGGCCTCTGCCAGCCTTATGGACAACATCCTGTTCGGCCGCATCGCGCTCGAACAGGATGATACGTCAAAGCGCATTCGCGCCATAAGCCACGAGATATTCGACAGCCTTGGCCTCAGGAACGATGTCCTGTCGATCGGCCTGGATTTCGAAGTCGGATCGCAGGGTCGCCGCCTAACCGTTGCACAGCGCCAAAAGCTCAACATGGCTCGGGTTTTGTTGAAGCGATCCGACTATTTCATCTTCAACAAGCCGCTTTCGGCCTTGGATCGGCGCAGTCAGGACCGCATCATCACCAATGTCATGCAGATGTCACAGGACGATGAAACAAGCCCCTCAATCATATGGGTCCTGTCCAACCCCGATGCCGCCCAGTTCTTCGATCGAGTTCTGGTCTTCGAGGGGGCAGCGAGCTTGGACAGCGGAAATTTCGCGGAACTTTCCGAGAAAAATAGTATTTTCAAAGAGCTGCTATCGTAATAACGTCTCTTTGAGCGCTAGGGGAGTGCTATGGCAATGCTTTTGAAGGACGAAGTCGAGATGTTGCGGCGCGTGCCGATCTTTTCGCGCATCGCACCGACAAAACTGAAACTTTTGGCCTTTGCGTCGGATCGCATCAGCTGCCGTGAAGGGCAGAATCTGTTTCGTCAGGGCGATGCCGGCGATGCGGCCTATGTCATCCTGTCGGGCACGGCCGAAGTCGTCGTCGACACCCCGACGGGCGAACTCAAGCTGGCAGACGTGGAAAACAATGCCATTGTCGGCGAGATCGCCATTCTCTGCGAGGTTTCACGCACAGCAACCGTTCGCGCCACCAGCCGTCTCGAGGTCTTGCGGATCAGCAAGGACAACTTCCTCTGCCTAGTGCGTGATTTCCCCGAAATTGCCATCGAGATCATGCGCGTGCTCGCCGAGCGCCTCAATCACACCACTGCCGAGCTCACCGTCGCGCTGACCCAGAAGGCGCCCGCCGTCAACGGCTGAACGTGCCGTGTTTGAGGAAGTGGCTGACCTGGTCGATGACCCTGGCATCCCCCATCATGAACGTATGGGTCACCGGCAGGACCAGATGGTCGCTCATGCCGTCGATCTTCGTGCTGGCGACGGACACTTTGCCGTCATTCGGTCCACCGATGAGCGCACTATAGAACGGATTGAGCGAGACATTGCCGGCGATGATCCCAAGCTCGAAATCCGGAAGTGGCAGGACATTCGGCGTCGAGGACGGTGCCGTTCCAAGCTCCATGCCGGCCGGACCATTGATCCAGCGGAACGGCGCCAGGTCGCCAAAGACATCGACGATCTCCGAACCGTGATTGGGCGGCGCCAGCATCACCACCCGGCCAAGCCTTGCCGGCCGATGCCGGGCAAGCCAGGCGCGCACCAGAATGCCACCCATCGAATGCGTGACGAAATGCACGCGCTGCTGCGGCCAGCAGTCGGCAACGGATCGGGTGACATGCGACATCAGCCCCTGGATCGACGCCTGCGTCGATGGATAACCGTTGTTGATCACCTGGTAGCCCTGCTCCTCCAGCGCTTCCTCGAGGCCCTGCATCGAGCGTTCGGTGCGGGCAAGGCCATGCAGCAGGACAACGCATTCGGCCATCGCGGATGAAATGATAGCGCAAACGCCGAACAGGGCCAGCAGCAGCCTCCGCATCATACTGCCTCCAGATCTCACGAAAGCCGGCTTTCGCCGACGATACCGCTGCGCGACAGCAGGATGGCAATCGGCCTTGTGCCGCTGAATTCGGAAAGCACGATGACGAGCACGGCGGTGATCGGGATCGAGACGATGGCGCCCGCAATGCCCCACAGGCTCGTCCACACGGTCAGGCTGATCAGGATGGCATAAGGGCTGAGGTCGAGCGAATTGCCCATGATCTGCGGTTCCAGCACATTGCCGATCATGAACTGTACCACGCTGAGCGACAGGGCGAGCAGCATGACCTGGTCCGGTTGCCCGAACTGACCCACCGCAATCACCGTCGGCACGAAGACACCGATGGCCGAGCCCAGATACGGAATGTAGTTGACCAGCGCGATGATGATCGCCCAGAGAACGGCAAATTCCAGCCCGAAAAACACCATGACGGCATAGCTGACCAGCCCCAGCACCACGTTGATCAGCGACTTGACTGCGAGATAGCGACCGACGCGATAGTTGATGTCGCTGATCACCGCGCGCAGGCGGACGATCCGCTCGGGATCGGAGGACAACCGTCCGAGCTTGGCATCGAAACTCCCCTGCTCCAGCAGCATGAAGACGACATTCAGCAGGACGAAGACCAGTCCGCCCAGCAGCGATGCCGATGAGACGACGCCGCTGCGCAGCGTGGCCTGCAGATTGATCTGGCCGAACAGGTCGTTGCGCAATGTCTCCCAGGTGACATCCCCCTGGAAGCCGACAAAGCCGGCAAGCGCCTGCGCCATCTCCAGGAACTTGACCTGATATTCCGGTGCCTTGGCGGCGAAGACCACCAGGTTGGCGGCCAGCAGCGTAACCAGTTGGATCAGCCCGTAGCCGATCACCAGCGCCGCAAGCGTATAGCGCAGACCTGTCGGCAGGCGTGTCCCGATCACCGGGATTGCCCCGGTCAGGCCCGCAATCGCCGAGACGACATAGGCGATCATCAAGGCAAGCACCATCGGCACCAGGACCTCGGCACCGATATACAGGAACCAGCCGACCATCAGCGCAAGGGCCACCCCGAGGACCAGGTTGACCAAGGAGACGGACGACATGGCAGTCCCCGCAGGATCGGATGGACGAAGCTCGGTCATGCAGACATTCCTTCCTGGAGGCGATGGCGCGGATCAATGGTGAACCCGGCGGAAACTTTGCCAGCGGTACCCGACAGCTCCGCAGCACACGAAAAACTGGCGCTGACAGCCATGTCAGACATCCTCCACCAACTGGTCTATATCGAAGGTCGAGCGCACTCCGACATCGGCAAGATGGGCCTGTCCGAAGGCAATCGCCGCCCGGCGCCCCTCTTCGAACAGCATCTGCAGAAAATCCCATTCGGCGTTCAGCTTGGAGGAATGGCCAAGCGTCACCATGATATCGGATGTAATGCGATGCAGTCGCATCTCCTTCCACTGGCGTGCCTCTCCGTGACCGGGATCGACGACCCGACGCAGCAGCGCGATCATCCGCAATTCCTTCAGCAGTTGCGCGTTGAAGGAAATCTCGTTCAGCCGGCTGGCGATTTCGCGGGCAGTTTTCGGCGTTTCCAGGCGCTCGACCGGATTGATCTGGACAATCAGCGTATCGTGGCTGTCGCATTCCCGCACCAGCGGCGTCATCGTCGGATTGCCGGCATAGCCGCCGTCCCAGTAAGGCACGCCGTCGATCTCGATCGCCTGAAACATCGACGGCAGGCAGGCCGATGCCAAAAGCACGTCGACGGTAATCTCGTGTTTGCGGAACACCCGCCCCTGTCCCGTATGCACATTGGTCGCCGTAATGAACAGCTTGATCGGCCCGTCCGCGAGATCGGGAAAATGGATGATCTCGGCCAAGAGGTCGCGCAGCGGATTTCCGGCAACACCACCGAGGGAATAGGGCGAGACCATGCGCGCCATGATATCCATCGCGAGAAAGGCCGGAGAATTGTCCAAGCTCCAGTCACCGGTGATGCGTTCCAGCGGTCCCCGTTTCAACGGGCTGTAACGGGCCGCTTCCGACGTCTTGCGCCAGAAGGCGGTCAGCATGTCGCGGGCGGTCTGGCGCCCTCCCCGCGCCATGCCGGACGCCAGAACGGCTGCGTTCATCGCCCCGGCCGAGGTCCCCGAGATCCCGTCGATCTCGATGGAATCTTCTTCCAGAATACGGTCGAGCACGCCCCAGGTGAAAGCCCCATGCGAGCCCCCGCCCTGCAGCGCCAGATCGATGGGAGGAATGCTCGTCTTTCCTGTCCGCACATCCGATCCTGATTTTGCCGCCATGTTCGACACCCTCTTCCAGCGTTTCGTCGCAATGTGCGGACCGGCTGCAGATCAAGGCTGCAATGCCGCAACCTTCTGCTTCAGCAGTTCCAGCCCCTCGTCGGTCCAGCCCGGCTGATCGGTTAGCGACGCCCAGGCGTCGACATAGTGATCGAAGGCATAGACATGTCCGAAGCCTTTCGGCGGCAACACGGCGAGCATGATGTCGAAGCCGAGCTGCAGGAAGGTCACCACCGGGATCCACACCATGTCCGGCGACACATCCGGGCCGAACGGCTTTTTCATCCATTCCGGACGCCGCCACAGCGCGCGCGGATCGAAGAACGAAACGGCATCGCTCGCATATTGCAGGAAGATCACCCGGTAAGGTCCCCAGGGCGCCGGAGCGTCCCGCAACGTGTTGCGCTGTGACGTGAAGCGTATCACGGAGCCGTCGCGGAACGTCGGCAGCCAGCTCGGCGTCCCGGGATTGCGCGCAGCCGTCACCGATACCCAGGTGCGCGTATTGAACGGCGGCCCGGCCCACAAGGCACCTTGATACGGGTCACCGATGACCTGGTGCAGATCGTGGCTGAGGTCCGAGTTCAAGGCGCCAAGGCTCAAGCCATGCAGATAGAGCTTCGGCCGCTGGTCGCGCGGCAGCGACCCCCAATAGCCGTAGACAGCGGCAAAGACCGCCCGCGACGTCTCCACCCCATAGCTCGGATCGGCCAGCAGCGCGATCCAGCTGGCCAGATAGGAATATTGCACCGACACCGACGCCACATCGCCATGCAGGATATATTCCAGCGCAGACTGGCTTTCCGGATCGACCCACCCGGTGCCTGTCGGCGTGACGATGACCAGGTTCGACCGCTCGAAGGCCCTGATCCGGATCAGTTCCTGCAAGGCCAGCTCCGCCCTGGCCTCGGGCGTATCGGCGGAATTGAGCCCGACATAGACCCTGAGCGGCTCCAGCGCCGCAGCACCCGACATCTGTTCGATCATCGCCCGATCGGGTCCGGCCGCAACCACCCGTCTGCCTGCTCTTCCGAGGCTCGCCCAGTCAACCAGGGATCCCGGACCACCGGTTTTCAACGGATCGACCGGTTGCACGCTGTCGTCCTCGAAGCGACCATCAAGCTCGCTATAGATGCCGTCGAGGAAACGCATCGCGCCGCCGACCAGCACACCATTGCCGATCGTCCAGAACAGCATTGCCGTGACCGCCAGGGCGATAACGGCGGCCGGCGGCCCGGGAATATGGCGTGCCAGGCGATTTGACAGTCGCTGGGCAATCATGCCGAACAGCCGGAAGACCATGACCAGGACGGCAAACACCGCGAGCGCTACGGCCGCGATCGTCCAGGGCCCGGCACTGTCGATCGGCTCCATATCCATCAGTGCCCGCAGCCGGTTCTGCCATCCGGCCGCCCACCACAGCATGGCAACCACAATGACCAGGCTGACCAGTGCAGCCAGCAGAAGGCCGCGCCGCCGCGCTCGACCCTGCAAGGACGGCAGATGCAGCGAGAGCCAGAGCCAGCGCAGCAAGACACCCAGCCCGTAGCCCGCAGCAAGGCAGAAACCGCTCAATGCCCCCTGGATCAGCGGCGCTCGCGGCACCAGGCTTGGCGTCAGCGATGCCGCAAAGAACAGCGCGCCGATGATCAGACCGACCCCGGACAGGGCACGAAGAAATGCCGCAACCGGGCGTCCGGCGGGACTGGATGACGTGGCGGATGTGACCATCGAATGTGTGTTCCCCCTAAACCGACACTGCTAATCCGCCCGATCAGGCCGGCCCGGAGGACATCTTCCCGACTTTCCATGCCATCACCCCGACCGATAGCCCGATGCTGATCAGATTTGCACCGAGCATCACCCCGATCAACCAGAAGGCCGTGACCGGCATGGCCGCAAAAAGCGCCAGCGCCAGCACGACCGACAAAACGCCGCTGGCAAAGATCCACATCCAGTTGGGCAACGGTCGGATGGTGAAGGCAAACACGATCTTGGAAATGCCCTCCATCATGAAGAACACGATCAAGAGCAGCGACAGCAGCAGGATGCCCTGGCCGATATTGCGCAGCAACAGCACCCCGATCATGATCCCGAGGATCACCGACACCAGTTGCAGCCAGAAATTTGGCGCGTGGCGGGCGCTGATCAGTCCGATGGCCTGGATAAACCCGCTGACGATCAGCAGCCAGCCGAAGGTGAAAACGGCAGCAGCCGAGGACACGACCGGAAACAGCATGGCAAAAATGCCCGCCACGACAAGCAGCGCGGCCTCAACGAGATGAAACGCCGAGTGCCGACGCACGGCGTCCCGTGCAGCTTCGCGATACACCTGGGCTGCAGCATCAAGGCCAATGGGCATGTCGACCACCTTTCTGTCTGTTGAAATTGGCTATTTCGGCCGCGTCGCGGTGATCGACGGGCTATCGGACGAGACCAGGATGAGACCGCCATCGGCGTCGATATCGAACCGGTCGATCTTTTCCAGCGCCGATAGGAAAGACGCCTCGATCCGGCTTTTGTGTTCCTCGCAAGCCATCATCGAGCCGGCCATGCCGCGCTGAAAGCTGAAGCCCTCGCCGGTCAACGTGAAGCCGCCGAAATAGCGGTTGCAGCCGGAAGAGCCGAAGACGCTCGACTTCTTCACATCGAACTCAAGGCTGACATAGACATCCTCCGGCACCGCGACATCTCCAATCTTGGAGACGCGCCATGGTTCGCCGGCCAACAGCGACACTGGTTCACCGCCGCAGCCGCTGAAGGTCTTGCCGCCCGTCGTAACTGCAACGGTCATCGGGCTGGGCATGCCCGTCATCGTATCGCGACAGACGACCGGCGTGATATCGACCACAAGATCGTTCGCATCGTCCATGTAGCGCCAGCCTTCGCCCTTGCGTGTCGGCTCGGGAAGCACTGCCTCCACCGTAGTGCCGGCATCGGCTGTGCGGAACGAAATCCGTCCGCCATCGAGCGTCACGATCCAGCCCGGTTCGTTGCCGCGCGCCGTCAGGGGCAGTTCCGGCCCGGCTGCGGTCTCGCTCGCAGCATGAGCCAAGGACGACGCGCAGACAAGGATCGCGCAGAGCGAGGTCAGCTTCGATTTCAGTCGCATGGTTCACTCCTCCTCATCATCGGACTTGGCATTGTCGGAAGCAGGGGAGACCGTCGCGCCGACGTCTGCCTGGCAGGAGCAGCTCGGACCGTTCTCCCCTGCGCCTTGTTCGCCACATGCCACCCAACGTCCTATTCATAGCTGTAGGGTTGCAGATAGGCGCCGTCGACAAGCTCGCCGGTCCCGTCGCGAAGCAAAAGATGCGCCGGGATACCGTCAGGCCGCTTGCGTTCCGGCGGCAGCGGCGAAACATAGGTCCGGCCTTTCAGACGCCGGTCGAAATCGGCCCGCGCGCCGGCTCGCAGCTCCGGATCGACCAGCAGGTCGTAGCCGACACCCGCCATCACCCGCGCCGAGGCCAGCGCCGCCTTGTCACCGATCGACATGCCGCCGCAGGCCGTCAGCGGCCACATATGCAGACCGACACCGAGCGGCATGCAGGCCCAGGCAAACAGCGCTGTCGGCGCAACGAAGCTGACATCGCCGACATCGGTGGCGCCGCCGGTCGTGGTTTCCGGGATCATCGGCGCGATCGCCGGACTGAGACCAAGTTCGGCAAGCCCCATCTCCTTCTGGCAGGAGCGCGCAAACGCCTGTTCGTCCTCCGACCAGTCGACGCCAATGGCATTCATGTGACGCAACGCCTGTCCGGCCAAAGTCTCGTTGGGAATGAGGTCATGCATGCCGAAAAACAGGTCGAACTCCGCCTGTGTCTGGGTTGCGAGCGCCGCACCATCGGCAATCTCGCGCAGCCAGCTGGTGATCGCGGTGACCCGTTCCCGGTCACTATCGCGGATCATGATCAGGATCTCCCCGACCTCCGGCACCACATTCGCCGCGATCCCGCCTTGGGTATAGATGTAATGCACGCGCGACGTCGGCTCGATATGCTCGCGCATGAACTGCACGCCGACGGCAAACATCTCCGCACCCTTCAGGCCGCTGCGCCCTTCCCAGGGTGCCACGCCCGCATGCGCGGTGCGCCCAGTAAAGCGCACACGTGCCATGTTCACGGCCGCAGTGCGCAACAGGCCCGTCGCCGTGATCGGCGCCGGATGCCAGGCGAGCGCCGCATCCAGATCGTTGAAATACCCGTCGCGCACCATGAACACCTTGGCGCCCTGCGTCTCTTCGGCCGCGCATCCATAGACGCGCAACGTGCCAGCGGTTCCATTCTCCTGCATCATCCTCTTCAGCGCGAAGGCAGCGCCGGTGCAGCCGGCCCCAAGCATGTTGTGGCCGCAGCCATGCCCGACATCGACCCCGGCCGAACCGGGCGTCTGGCGGGGCTCGGCGGCGTTACCCAGCCCCGGCAATGCGTCATATTCCGGCAGGAAGCCAATCTTCGGGCCACCGCTTCCCTGCGACCACTCGGCAATGAAGGCCGTCGGGATGTTCGACGTACCGCGGCTGACGATCGTGAAACCAGCCGCCTCCAGTTCGCGCAGGTGGATCTTCGAGGAAATATCTTCCTCCAGCGACAACTCTGCGTTTTCCCAGACCTCTTGGGAGATCCGCAAGATCGCATCGCGCACCGCTTCCACCGCCTTTGCCGCCGGCTCGACGGAGCCCGGCGGCGGGTCACCTGGGTTTGAAGCAGCCACCGCAACCTGCGCATCGACTGCGGCCATCAGGCCCGTCGCGATTGCAGCGCCGCCACTGACGGCAAACGAAGTCTTGAGGAAATCGCGCCGAGCCATCTCGGCAAAGGTTCTATCGTCAGACATGCGTGTCTCCCTCAACCGCCTTCATTCGGGCGAGCGACAGGCGCAGTTGGTCCCGGATCGGATGCAGGCCCGAAGGCCGCCTACGATATCTTCCCGCCGGACGGACGGGCAAAGTGACCATAAACAACAACAAACGCTTGATCATGGTGGCCGCTCGATTGCGATCTGGACCAATTTAAGAGCAGCAAAGGCCATGACAAACAACAGGTTCGGTACAATCAACCGGGTTTTCGCCAAAAAACGGACGTGATGCAAAATAACGGGACGCAGCGCCACGAGCAGCGACGGAAGGAAATAGGAAACTTGTCAGAGAAGCCGCGGAAAAATTGCAGGCGTTTCGTCGCCTGGCCGTTCTTTTAAGTATGCGGTGTTACGCATATTCGGGACCAGATGCAAAGTCTCCGGATTCCAGGCTGATCACTTTGTTCCCGAAACAATCCTATAGTTGCAATGGGGACAGTCACCGCTGTGATTTTTTGGGGGGATCGATGGCCAGAACGCGACGCATCGTCGAAACAGTCGGGAATGCACCCATCAGGCCTGCCGCGCGTTTTTTCCGGCGCCAGCAAAGCTTCGGTATGTCGGCGCAAGCATTGCCCGCATCAACACTCGCTTGCGCAATCAAGGCATGGAAGCTGCCACCGTTGGATCTTGCAGCGGACTGCAACACTGTCACCCGCCGCGCAGACGCAATCACAAGCAGTACCATCGACCACGAACCCGCTCTCTGTGCTTCAAGAGGAAGTTGCCAATGTCCACACTGATCGCAATCGTCTATCCAAACGAAAAACAGGCCGAAGACGTCCGCTCCAAGCTGCTGGACTTGCAAAAGGAGTACATCATCAAACTCGGCGATGCGGTGATTGCCACCAAGACGGAAGCCGGCAAGATCAAGCTGAACCAGTTGATGAACACGACAGCGGCCGGCGCAGCCTCTGGCAGTTTCTGGGGTCTGCTGATCGGGGTGATCTTTCTCAACCCCTTGCTCGGTGTTGCCGTCGGCACGGCATCCGGCGCTGTCAGCGGTGCCCTGACCGATGTCGGGATCAATGATCCATTCATGAAGGAACTTGCGGCCAACCTGACCCCGGGCCATGCCGCTCTTTTTGTTCTCGTCAAGGAAATGACCGAAGACAAGGTGTTGAAAGAAATTGCACCATTCGGCGGCGTTGTCCTGAAATCCTCGCTGGACGAGACAAAGGAGCAAGTTCTGCGCGACGCATTGGCTGCCGCCGAAAAACAGGCCTGATCAGCGGAGGGAATGCGGGGAGGGAAGATCCGCCAGGCCTGACGGACCGACGTCACGCCTGTGCCTTGCGGCCTGCCGGCAAATCCATCTTCGACCTCCTCTGGTTGTGTAAGCATCGACTTTTATTGGACGACACCGCAGAACTTTCGCTTTCAACGTTATGATATGCGAAAAAACAGCTATTATGTTTTAGTGGTGCATAAAACTCCAAGAAGTTGTAAACGAAGCTAGAAATAGTGATCGCTTGGGTATTTGTATGACAGTTTTCGAGCGGCATACCAGTTCTGAAACAGCACACTTGTTCCCCCAGGTTGTGCCTGCGGACAAAAGCGTCTCAACCTCGGCGCTGCTGCCCCATTGCTTTTCTACCAAACAGATTGACAGGGCCGACCGCTTTTCCGCCTGGCGTCACAGCTACGAGCCAATGGTGGACCTGAAAGAGAGGCCGACAACCTGCGCAAACGCATTTTCCGGCGAACAGGTCCTGTGGGATCTGGGCGAGATTGCGCTGGCGGAAATCAGAGTTAAAAGCCTCGATTTCATCAGTTGGCCAATGCAGATGAAAAATAGCGGACTTGACCATTGGTGCCTGACGCTGTTTCTCGACGGAACGTGCCGGACGGAAGCCAGTGGCGATCAGTATGTTTCATCGTCCAGACTTCTGCAGATCCACCCGCTTGGCAGTCGGTTCAGCGGCTCGCTGACCGATTGCAATTTCATCATGCTTTGGATCCCGCGCAGCCTTTGCTCCGACAGCCAGCATCTGCTCGACAGTGTCGCCTTCCAGTCGATCGGCGGCCCGCTGGGCCAGATGCTGTCTTCCTACATCACATGCCTTGTTGCACAATTGCCGTATGTCACCACGACCGAGGCAAGCGCAGTGGCGCACGCGACCAGAGACATGGTCATCGCCTGCGTCGCCCCTTCCGCCGACAGGATCAACGCCTCGAAGGACCAGTTCGCAGCGACCCTGATCGAACGCGCGCGCAAGTTCATCCAGCAGAACCTCTACAATCCCGTCCTCGGCCCTGACCTGCTGATGCGTGAAATGGCCATGTCGCGCACCAAGCTCTACAATCTGTTCGAGCCGGTGGGCGGCATTCATCGCTACATCAAGCGGCAAAGACTGTGTGAGGCGCACAAGCGTCTGGTCGACGCGCAAAACCCTTGCCGAATTCAGGAGATTGCCGAGCGCCTGGGTTTCAGCGACGGCGCCGACTTCAGCCGCGCCTTCAAGCGGGAGTTCAGCTACACGCCGAGCGACGCGAGACATCATTTCATTCAAGCCAGCTATCAGGACACGCAGAGCCTCGATAAGCTCGCGCCTTCGGACAAGCTACCCTTCATCCTGCGTCGCCTGCAGTTCTGACCTCCGGCCCCGATCGTTCCGACCGTCAGGGGCAAGCCGAAGCACCCTTCGAACGACATTCGGGAGATCCACGCTGTGACCACCATTCAAGTGCCCGGCCTTTTGACTGTGACGATCGCGATCCTGGTGTTTTTCGTCGGTAGCCTGCTGAACCGGTCTATCCCCGCTCTTGGCCGTTTCAACATACCCGAAGCGGTCAGCGGCGGGCTGTTGGCGGCACTGTGCACACTGGCGCTGTACAGCATGATGTCGACCGAAATCATTTTCTCCCTCGGCGCCCGCGACATGCTGCTGCTCTATTTCTTTACCGGTATCGGCCTCAATGCACGGTTTGCCGATCTTGTGCGCGGCGGACGCCCGCTCGTGATCCTGCTAGCCCTGACGCTGGCATTCCTGCTGATCCAGAATGCCATTGCCTTGACGGGTGCTGCATTGTTTGGACTGCCTGACGGTTTGGCCATCTTCCTCGGCTCGGCCTCCCTGATCGGCGGCCATGGCACGACAATCGCCTGGGCGCCTCTGGTGCAGGAACGCTTCGGCGTGACCAACGCGCTGGAGATCGGCATTGCCAGCGCCACCCTGGGTCTGGTGATCGCAAGCCTGATCGGCGGCCCCCTGGCGCATCACCTGATCAAGCGACATGGTCTCAAAGGCCCCGACAAGGAAGAACTGACCGTCGGCGTGCCGGCCGACGCCGGCGCGCGCCATGCCGACGACGTCAGCTACCACAGCCTGTTGCAGACGCTGTTTGTCATGAACCTCGCCATCCTCGCGGGTTACGCCCTGCACGAACTGGTCGATGATATCGGCATCAGACTGCCACTGTTCGTGATGTGCCTTTTGTGCGCCATCGCCATGACCAATCTTGTGCCACTCGTCGCACCACGGCTTCCCTGGCCGTCGGGATCTCGAGCCCTGTCGCTGATCTCGGATCTGTCGCTCAGCGTCTTCCTCGCCATGTCCCTGATGAGCATGCAGCTCTGGGCGCTGGGAGGGCTTGGAATTGCCCTGGTTGCCATCCTGTTTCTTCAGACCGCAGCGACAATCATCTATATTCTCTTCGCCGTCTTCCCGGCCATGGGCAGGAACTACGTTGCGGCTGTCATTTCGGCCGGCTTTGGCGGGGTCACGCTCGGAGCCACGCCAACCGCCATTGCCAACATGGCGGCCATCACCAAATCTCACGGCGCGGCACCGATGGCCTTCATCATCGTGCCGCTGGTTTCAGCCTTTTTCATCGACCTCGCCAATGCCGCCGTCATCGGCTTTATGCTCCGATAGCACTCCAGGACCTACCGTCCGACTCGGCGCATATCGACGACACGTCCATTGTTGCGGTTGAGAGCGATCTCGAAGCGTCGGCCATCTCGTGTCGCGCGATAGACGAAGAACCGGCCCCGGCAATCAACGGTGCGGATGTCGCGGAAGCGATGACGGCGCAACCGATCGCGTCCCTCCTGACAGGTGATCGATCGCCCATTGCTGATATTGGAGCCAACCGAAATATTGATGTTGACCTGTGCTTCAGCCGGAGTAGCCGCCGGAAAAGCAAGCATGACGCACAGAAAAAGACCAAGCAAACCACGCATATCAATGCTCCCGAATATCATGATTTAGGAATGCATGGATCATAGATCTGTTCTCATCGGGATCAAGTGCCGAAACACAATTCACCATGCTGTGGGCAGCGCCAGGCAGCAGTCGGGCGCCTGGCAACCACCATGCGATTGCTCGACGAGCGACGCCATCATTGACAATGATGGGTGCCGCCAACCGTGTTCGCAGCAAGCGGTTACTTCCATCGAAACAGCTCCGGACCCGCTTGACAAAGACTTTGTGACCGTATTTTAATCACGCTCAAGTTCTGGGCATATCGTGCCAAACTGACCACATGACTTCGTCCGTCGCAGGGCAACAGCGCCCCACAACGCCCCGGTTTCCGGGAACCGCGTTGTGGGATTTTTTGTGTTTGGATTTCTGATGCAAGAGACCGTGAAGATCGGCATCCTCTATTCGACCACCGGGCCTTACGGCTCGATGGGTCGCGACGCGCGCGATGGCGCCGATTTTGCCTATCACGACTATCGCACCGCCGGCGGCCGCAAGGTCGAGCTCGCTTTTTTCGATCCACATGCCGATCTCGCTGCCTATGTCGAAGGCGCGCGCCACCTGATCCGCGATCAGGGCTGCCGCCATATCGTCGGCACGATTACCTCTGCCGCGCGCAAGGAAGTCATCCCGCTGGTCGAGAAACACGACGGCCTGCTGTGGTACATGTGTCCGTATGAAGGCTTCGAGGCGAATGAGAATGTCCTCTACATCGGCGGATGTCCCAATCAGCATCTCATCCCGCTGTTCGAGCACCTGATTCCGCGACACGGCGCACGACCCTATCTGGTCGGCGCCAACTATGTCTGGGGCTGGGAAATGAACCGGCTCGCTCGCGAACTGATCAACAATGTCGGCGGCACTGTTCTGGGCGAGCGCTATCTGCCGCTGGAAGAGACCGATGTCGAAAGGATTGTCGCCGATATCGCCGAAAAGCGGCCAAGCTTCATCCTGAACAATCTGATCGGCCCGTCGAGCTACGCTTTCCTGGCAGCCATGAGGAAACTCGGCGCGCGCGATCCCGCCTTCCTGCCAGAAAACTGTCCTGTCGCAAGCTGCGACCTGCAGGAATGCGAGCTGACCGACATCAAGCAGGGTGCCGGTATTGGCCAGCTGTGCGCCGCCTCCTATTTCGACAGCCTCGACACGGCCGAAAACCTGGCCTTCAAGGCACGTCTGCAGGCGTGGAGACCGATGGAGCGCAAGGTCTCCAGTGTCTTTGCCAGCGCCTATACCGCAGTCAATCTGTGTATCGCGGCCATCGAGGCGGCCGGATCGGAAGAGCCGCACAAGGTGCGCAACACGATTGTCTCGCAAAGCTGGCCGACACTCTTCGGCGACATGCGCATTGACCCTGATACCAATCACGCGGCACTGCCCTTCCTCCTTGGACAGATCAATGCCGATGACGGCTTCGACGTGATCGCGACCCGCAAGGCTTTGCCGGCTGACCCCTATCTCACCGGAGCGACCATGAACCTCAAGCCGAAGTTGAGGGTGGTATCATGATCACGCGGACCCCGAATTTCACCGGATGGCGAGCCACGATCCTCACCGAAGAGGATGGCAATACGGAGCGTCTGCGTCGCCAGCTCAGCCTTCTGGGTATCGGCGTGCACTGCCAGTGGACCCCGATCGAAGCCACCGACATGCCGGAACTCGTTCTGGTCGACGCCGACCGCGGCTGGGATGAACTCCTGCCCTGGGGTACGGGCAAACCTTCGCGCCCGGTCGTCGCCCTGCTCGGGTCGGAAGCACCGGGCCGCATCTCCTGGGCGATCCGCCAGGGCGCCGGCGCGATTATTGCCAAGCCGGTGACCGCTTCGGCAATCTACCCAGCCGTGGTGCTCGCCGTCTCGACCCATGAGGCGCGCCTCGCTGCCGAGCGGCAGATCGCACATCTGGAAGAGCGGTTGAAGCTGCGCCCAGTCGTCTATGCCGCCATCGCGCGGCTGACCAGTGAACGCCAGATCGACGAGGACGATGCCTATTCCGTCCTCAGGGAGTGCGCCATGCGCCGCCGTCTGCCGATCGAACAGATCGCCGCCTTTTTTCTCTGCGGTTCGGAAACACTGCGCGAGGTCGGCAAATGCGGGCGCTGAAGGAACTCGCCCGTCAGCCATCGGCCCTCTTCGGCCTCGCCATCATTCTTGCGGTCCTGATCCTCGCACTCGGTGCGCCGTTGATCGCCCCGTTCGATCCCGACAACCAGATGTTCGACGGCCTGACGCTCGAAGGTGCGCCCATGCCGCCCGGCGGCCAGTTCATGCTCGGCACCGATACGCTTGGCCGTGACCTTTTCTCTCGTCTGCTCTACGGCGCGCGGACCTCGTTGATCATCGGCCTCGTCGCCAATGGCGTTGCAGTCACGATCGGTCTTTTTGTCGGCATGACTGCCGGCTACATGCGCGGCTGGGTCGGCACGGTTCTCATGCGCTTCACCGACCTGATGATGGCCTTTCCGGCGCTGTTGCTGGCCATCGTGCTCGCCGCCATCCTCAAGCCCAGCCTGTGGATCGTCGCCATGGTGATTGCGCTGGTCAACTGGGTCCAGGTGGCGCGCATCGTCTACACCGAAACCCGCGGCCTGGTTGAGCGTGACTTCATCATGGCCGAACGCGCACTGGGTGCCGGACATGGCCGCATCGTGTTCCGGCATATCCTGCCGCATCTGGTCCCGACCGCCATCGTCTGGGGCACGCTCGGCATAGCAACCACCGTCCTGCTCGAGGCAACGCTTTCCTTCCTCGGCGTCGGCGTCCAGCCGCCGCAACCGTCCTGGGGCAATATCATTTTCGAAAGCCAGAGCTATTTCCAGGCCGCCCCCTGGCTGGTTTTCTTCCCCGGCGCGCTCATCCTCTTGACCGCACTCGCCTTCAACCTCGTCGGTGACGCGCTGCGCGACATTCTCGATCCGACACAACGCGGGAGAGGTTGATGCTGGCTTTGCTGACAAAACGGTTCGTGCAATCGGCGCTCATCCTTCTCGGCGTTGCCGCGATCACCTTCGTGCTACTCTATGCCCTGCCGGCAGATCCCGCTCGCATGATCGCCGGACGCAGCGCCACCGCCCAGACGGTTGCCAATATCCGCCGCGAACTCGGCCTCGACCAGCCGCTGGTCACCCAATTCCTGCATTATCTGGGCAACCTGATGCAAGGCGATCTCGGCCGCTCCTACGCCCAGAAGACGCAGGTCGTCACCCTGATCATCGCTCGCCTGCCGGCAACACTGGTTCTGATGGCCGCCGGAATTTTTGTCGAAGTCGTGCTCGGCCTGACGCTCGGCATCACCGCCGCGCTCAATCGCGGCGGCTGGACCGACAGGCTGGTCATGGCCTCGGCCTTCATCGGCGTCTCGGCGCCGCAATTCGTTGTCGCCCTGCTGCTGCTCTATCTGTTCGCCGCAACGCTCGGCTGGTTCCCGATGAGCGGCTATGGCAGCTTTGCCCATGTCGTGCTGCCCGCCATGACGCTCGGCATCCTGGGTGCCGGCTGGTATGCCCGAATGGCACGCTCGGCGATGATCGACGTGCTCAACCAGGACTATATCCGCACCGCCCGGGCCAAGGGTCTTTCGGCTCGCCGCATCATTCTGCGCCACGCCGTGCCCAATGCCATCCTGCCGATCATCGCCATGATCGGCATCGATATCGGTCAGTTCATGGGCGGCGTTGTGGTGGTGGAGGCCGTCTATGGCTGGCCTGGCATCGGGCAGCTTGCCTGGCAGGCCATCCAGCAGGTCGATATCCCGATCATCATGGGGGTCACCCTGACCTCCGCCCTTGCCATCATCATCGGCAATCTCGTCGCCGACCTCATCGCGCCGATGATCGACCCGCGCATCCGTTCACACTGAAGTACAACAAAAAGGGGAACAGAAACATGTTCAAACGCTGGTTACTCGCATCAACGACTGCAGCCGTCCTGGCCACGCTGCCGATCGTGGCACAGGCCCAGACAAATGGTGGCGATATTGTCGTCACCTACAAGGACGACATCACCACGCTCGATCCGGCCATCGGTTATGACTGGGTCAACTGGTCGATGATCAAGAGCCTCTTCTCCCGGCTCATGGACTACGAACCCGGCACGGCCAACCTGGTCCCGTCGCTGGCCGAAAGCTTCACCGTGTCGCCCGACGGCCTGACCTATGAGTTCAAGCTGCGCAAGGGCGTCAAGTTCTCCAACGGCCGCGAAGTCGTTGCCTCCGACGTCAAATACTCGATCGAGCGCGCCATCAACCCGAAAACCCAAGGCCCCGGCGCCGGCTTCTTCGGCGCAATCAACGGCTTCGCCGACATGACCGGCGGCACCGCTGAAACCCTGTCGGGCATCGAGACGCCGGACGACGGCACCGTCGTCTTCAAACTGTCGCGCCCGGATGCCACCTTCCTGCATGTCCTGGCGATCAACTTCGCATCCGTCGTGCCGAAGGAAGCGGTCGAAGCCGCAGCCGGCGATTTCGGCAAGAAGCCCGTCGGCTCCGGCACTCTGGTCCTGAAAGACTGGACGATTGGCCAGAAACTGAGCTTCGAGCGCAATCCAGACTACTACATCAAGGGCATCCCGCATATCGACAGCGTCACCGTCGAAGTTGGTCAGGAGCCGCTGGTTGCGCTTCTGCGCCTGCAGAAGGGCGAAGTCGACATCGCCGGCGATGGCATCCCGCCGGCCAAGTTCCTCGAGATCAAGAACTCGCCGGAAGGCGCCCAGATGATCGTCGATGGCGAACAGCTGCATACCGGCTATGTCACGCTGAACACCAAGGTGAAGCCATTTGACGACGTCAAGGTACGCCAGGCGGTCAACATGGCGATCAACAAGGAGCGCATCACCCGCATCCTGAACGGCCGCGCCACGCCCGCCAACCAGCCGCTTCCACCGCTGATGCCGGGTTATGACAAGGCATTTACCGGCTATGGCTACGATGTCGACAAGGCCAAGGCATTGCTCGCCGAAGCCGGCTATGCCGACGGCTTCGAGACCGTGCTCTTCTCGACCAACACCGATCCTCAGCCGCGCATTGCCCAGGCGATCCAGCAGGATCTCGCCGCGATCGGCATCAAGGCGGAAGTCCGTGCGCTGGCCCAGGGCAACGTGATCGCCGCCGGCGGCACCGAAGGCGAAGCGCCGATGATCTGGTCCGGTGGCATGGCCTGGATCGCCGACTTCCCGGATCCGTCCAACTTCTACGGCCCGATCCTCGGTTGCGGCGGCGCCGTTCAGGGCGGCTGGAACTGGTCATGGTACTGCAACGAAGCGCTCGACAAGCGTGCTGTCGAGGCCGACTCCATGTCTGACCCGGCCAAGGTTGCAGAACGTCAGGCAGCCTGGGGCAAGATCTTCACGGACATCATGGCGGACGCCCCCTGGGTGCCGGTCATCAATGAGCGCCGTGTCGTCGCCAAGTCGACCCGCATGGGCGGACCTGACAATATCTATATCGATCCGACCCGCGTCATCAACTACGACGCGATCTTCGTGAAGTAACACGTCGAGCCGGATTGCCCCGATCCCGGCCCCTCTTCGTCAAGCGAGAGGGGCCGGCTAGGGACCGAATACGAACTGAAAACCGCTGAACGGAGACCTGCCATGTGCGTCGCCTGCACCCATACCATCCACCGCGCGCAGCATAATTTCGGCTGGAACAGGGATTTTCCGCCGGCGCTTTCGGCCAAACCCGGTGAGACCATCCTGTTCGAGTGCCTCGATTCGTCCGGTGGCCAGCTCGGCCGCGACGCGACGCTCGAGACGCTGGCCAATCTCGACTTCGGCAAGATCAATCCGGTCTCCGGCCCGGTTTATGTCGAAGGTGCAGAACCTGGCGACGCGCTCAAGGTCACCATCCGCAAGTTTCATCCCTCCGGCCATGGCTGGACCGCCAACATTCCGGGCTTCGGCCTGCTCGCCGACCAGTTCAAGGATCCCGCTTTGCATGTCTGGTCCTACGACACGGTCAGCATGACGCCATCCGCCTTCGGCCCGGGTGGTCGCGTACCGCTGAAGCCCTTCACCGGCACGATCGGCGTCGCACCGGCCGAAATCGGCCTGCATTCCGTGGTCCCGCCCCGCCGCGTCGGCGGCAATATGGACATCCGCGACCTGACTGCCGGTGTCACGCTCTATCTGCCGATCGAGGTCGAGGGCGCGTTGTTCTCGGTTGGTGACACCCATGCGGCGCAAGGCGACGGCGAAGTCTGCGGCACGGCGATCGAAAGCCAGATGAATGTCGAATTGACGCTTGATCTGGTCAAGGGCGCCAACCTCCAGTCGCCCCGCTTCACCACCAACGGACCCGTCACCAGCCACCTCGATAGTGCCGGCTACGAAGTGACCACCGGCATCGGTCCGGACCTGATGACGGGCGCGCGCGAAGCCGTCATGCGCATGGTCGATCTGCTGTCGGCCGAACACGGCCTGAATCCGGTCGACGCCTATATGCTCTGCTCCGTATGCGGTGATCTCAGGATCAGTGAGATCGTCGACATGCCCAACTGGGTGGTCTCGTTCTATTTCCCGAGGATCGTGTTCGCGTGACGGACCGCACTGTGCCTGTACCGGTTCTCTCCGTCCGGGATCTGACGGTCGACGCCCGCACCCCGGATGGCCTGAAACGAATTCTCGATCACGTAAGCTTCGATCTCGGCCCCGGAGAGACGCTCTGCCTTGCCGGGGAATCCGGCTCGGGCAAGTCCGTGACATCGCTCTCGATCATGGGATTGCTGCCGAAGGCATCGCTGAAAGTAGCGTCGGGCGACATAAAGCTTGAGGATCGCAGCATTCTCGGCATTTCCCATCGGGCGCTTCGCCGGATCCGCGGCGGTGAGATTGCCATGATCTTCCAGGAGCCGATGACCTCGCTCAATCCGGTGATGACGATCGGCGAACAGCTGGTCGAGACGATCCGCGAACATCAGGCCGATCAGGGCAGCGGTGCAGACGCAACGGCAAGAGCCATGCTGGACGCCGTGCAGATCAGCAATGCCGCAGCCCGCATGAAACAATATCCTCACGAACTTTCGGGCGGCATGCGCCAGCGCGTGATGATCGCCATGGCGCTGTCATGCCGGCCCAAGGTGCTGATTGCCGACGAGCCGACCACGGCACTCGACGTCACCGTTCAGGCCCAGATCCTGACGTTGATGCGCGGGCTTCGACGCGAATTCAATACTTCGATCTTGATGATCACCCACGACATGGGCGTGGTCGCCGAAATGGCCGACCGGGTTGCGATCATGCAGCATGGCCGTGTCATCGAACAGGGCGGCGTCATCGAGATCTTTGGCAAGCCGGCTGAACTCTACACCCGACAGTTGCTTGCAGCCGTGCCAAGGCTCGGCGCCCACGCGGGCACAACAGCACCGCCGCGAGTCACCAATACTCCGATCCCGACGTTACCTGCAGCCACCGTGCTGGATGTCAGAGGTCTGAGCGTCACCTATGCCGCAAAGGCCGGATGGTTCGGCACATCAAAGCCATCCGCCCCCAGCGTCGACAACGTCTCCTTCTCGATCAAGGCCGGACAGACCCTTGGCCTGGTCGGGGAAAGCGGCTCCGGCAAGTCGACAACCGGCAAGGCTGTGCTCAACCTGATCCCGTTTTCCGGCAGCGTGGCGATCGACGGACAGCAGGTTCACGGTGTGTCTGCGCGTGCCATGCGACCGATCCGGCGCTCGGCCCAGATGATCTTCCAGGACCCCTATGCCTCGCTCGATCCGCGCATGAGCGTCGGGGCGGCCATCATCGAGCCGCTGGTGATCCACCAGATTGGCAATGCTTCCGAGCGGCAGGACCGGCTGGCCAATCTCCTGCGCCGCGTCGGCCTCACGCCGGACGCGGCAACCCGCTATCCGCACGAGTTTTCCGGCGGCCAGCGCCAGCGGATCTGCATCGCCCGGGCGCTGGCGCTCGAGCCGAAGCTGATCGTCGCCGACGAAAGCGTGGCCGCGCTCGACGTGTCTGTCCGCGCAAGGGTGCTGGACCTGATGCTGGAATTGCAGGAGCAGATGGGGCTCGCCTACCTGTTCATCTCGCACGATATGGCGGTCATCGAGAAGATGTCACATGACGTTGCGGTGATGCGCAGCGGTCGTATCGTCGAACATGGCCCGCGCCTGCAGATTTTTGAAAACCCGCGCGACGACTACACTCGCGAGCTGATGTCCGCCGTCCCGGTCGCCGACCCGCTGCACTATCGCCGCGCATAGGTTTTCCGCGAACGGCAGGAACAGCGCCCAAAGTTGCAGAAGATTGCGGCTTCGAACTCCGCGATCCCCCTTGGCATCATTCGCGTGTCGGGTGACGGGAACAAGCGATTGCCGGTAAACCTGTTCGATACCGGGAATCACTGTGCTTCAGGATCCTGGAAGAGACAGCAACCATGCCTTTCGCATTGCGCTGGCATGGTCTCGGCCATTCACGATAGCCCCCTGATCAAAGCACCATCAGGCGGCGTTGGCACGGAGTGCGGCCAGCAGCAGGTCGGCCGTCTCGACCGATGAACCCGGATTTTGGCCGGTAATCAGCAAGCCGTCCTTGACCGCATGGGACGCCCAGTCATCGCCGCTCGAATAGACGCCATCATTCTGCTTGAGCATGTCTTCCACCAGGAACGGCACAACATCGGTCAGGCCTACGCCGGCCTCTTCCGAGTTCTTGAAACCGGTGACCTTCTTGCCCCGGACCAGCGGCGCACCATCCGCAGACCTGACATGACGCAGCACGCCAGGTGCATGGCAGACGAAGGCGATCGGCTTGCCGGCGCCATAGGTATCTTCAATCAGCGCGATCGAGGCTCGATCTTCGGCAAGGTCCCAGAGCGGACCATGCCCGCCCGGATAGAAGATTGCGTCGTAGCCTTCATGGGAAACCGTGGCGAGCTTGACCGTCGATGCGAGGATAGCCTGCGCTGCCGGATCGGCTTTGAACCGGCGCGTCTGCTCTGTCTGGAAGCCCGGCTCGTCGCTCTTGGGATCGAGGGGCGGCTGACCGCCCTTCGGGGACACGACGGTGACGTCAGCGCCAGCGTCGAGGAATGCGTAATAGGGCGCAGCGAACTCTTCCAGCCAAAATCCGGTCTTGCGGCCAGTGTCGCCCAGTTCGTCATGCGACGTGAGAACCATGAGAATTTTCATATCGATGTCCTTTTTAGACAGATGCAATCCGTTTGCTTCCGATGGCTCACAATGCCAAACCCAATTGAATTCAGGAAATTTATTTCTTCTATCTTAGATATTGTTCTGGCATTATAACTGGATGAAATATGACCTGAACCTGCTGCCCGTCTTCCTGACATTGATGGAAGAGCGCAACGTGACGCGCGCCGCAGCCAGACTGGGAATGACGCAGCCTGCCCTTTCCAACGCCCTGAACCGACTGCGCGACACCTTGCGCGACCCGCTGTTCATCCGCGAACGATATGGGATGAAGCCCACGCAAATGGCAGAGGAACTGGCGCCGGTCATCGCCGCCGCATTGGCCAGTATTGACGACGTGGTCCGCGGCCAACAGGATTTTGATCCGCATCAGGCAACGCGACTGTTTACGATCGCTCCCAACAGTTACGTCGAATTTGTGTTGATGCCAGAGATCGTCCGTCGGTTGCGTGACCAGGCGCCGGGCATAAGGGTCCGCCTCACACCATTCGGCAACGATGTCATCGAGACTGGAGCAATGTCGGGGGCGACCGACATGGTTCTCGGTCGTATCGTCGATCCGCCTGACAATCTTGTGGTTCAACACCTGATGAACGATGGCCTGGCATGCGTCGTTCGGATTGGCCACCCCGAGATTCGTGATAGCCTATCGCGGCAACAGTACGAGGGGCTGAAGCATGTGAACGTGCTTCCGCCCGGCCGCATGCGTATCGGTCTTTTCCAGGCCCTTGGGCAGCAGGGGCTCACACGCGACGTCGCAGTCTCCGTGACACACTTTCTCGCTGTCCCGGAAATGATCGCGGTCACCGACTACTGCGCCACACTGCCGAGCCACATTTGCGAAAGACTGGCGCAAGACCCGCGGCTACGGGTCCTGCCTGCGCCCGTGGATCTTGGAAGATTTCCCGTCGAGATGGCATGGCATGTGCGCTACCGGCACGACCCCGCCCACCGGTGGCTAAGGTCCCTGATCGTCGAAGTGGCGAAAGACATAGCCCGGCCTGGGCCCGCAGCACTCTGAGGAAGGCAGCAAGGAAATTCGGAGCCTGTCCAGAACGTTGCCCGTCTCACCAGCAGCAGAATCCGCCATCCACGAGCAGATCGACGCCGGTGACAAAGCTTGCCGCATCCGACAGGAGAAACACCGCCGGCCCGACCATTTCGTCGACATTCGCCATGCGCTGCATCGGCGTCTGCTCCTCGAACAGCTTGGTCTGATGCACCATCTCGGGGCGTGTATTCATCGGCGTTGCGGTGTAACCCGGGCTGATGGTGTTGACCCGGATGCCGCGGCCAACCCATTCCATGGCCATGGATTTCGACATGTGGATGACGCCGGCCTTCGACGCATTGTAGTGGCACTGGTTCAGGCCGCGGTTGACGATCACGCCGGACATGGAGGCGATGTTGACGATTGATCCTCGTCCGTTCTTCAGCATGGCTCGGGCCTCCGCCTGGCAAGACAGGAACACGCCCTTCAGATTGATGTCCATCATCGTCTGAAACTGGCTCTCTTCCATCTCTTCGGCCGGGTTGGCATTGGCGATACCGGCCGCGTTGACGGCAAGGGTCAGCGGCCCCAACTCTGCTTCCGTCCGCGCAACGGCTTCGGTCAGCGCCGCCGACTGCGTCACATCAGCCGCAATCTTGATGCTGCGGCGACCGGTCGCCTCGATGAATTTGGCGGTGTCTGCCAGACCTTCGTCCGTGCGCCGGTCAAGCAACGCGACATCCGCGCCGCATTGGGCGAGCCCTATGGCGATCCGCTGGCCGATGCCGCTGCCAGCACCGGTGACCAGCGCGACATTGCCGCAAAGATCAAACAGCTTGGGGGCATTCAGTGTGATATCCGACATGAAATCCATTCCTCTTCAAATCGTTGCCAGTTCCATGACCGAGACGTCGTTGGCGTCCTTGCGGTCGAGGATTCCGGCCTGCTTTCCCTGGGCCATGACCAGGATGCGGTTGGAGACGCCCAGCACCTCTTCCAGATCCGAGCTCACGACAATCACCGCAACGCCCTCGCGTGCCAGATCCATGATCGTATCGTAGATCGACGACCGCGCACCGACATCGATGCCGCGGGTCGGCTCATCCAGGACGACGACCCTCGGCTTGCGCGCCAGCCATTTCGCCAGCACGACCTTCTGCTGATTACCGCCGGACAGTTCTCCGGCAGTCTGGCCGCCACGACCCTTGACCCCGAATTTCTTGATATAGGTGTCGGCAAACTGGCTGAGCCGCCGCGACGTCACCCAACCACGGCGCGAGACTTCCTCCAGATTGGCATAACCGATGTTTTCCTGGATGGAATGCTCGAGAACAAGGCCCTGAAGCTTGCGATCCTCTGGAACCAGAACAATGCCGCGGCGGATCGCATCACGCGGCGATCGAAGGGGGATGATGTCGCCATTCAGCACAACGTCGCCGCTGGCGATTGGATCGGCGCCCGTGATGGCACGCACCAGTTCGGTCCGCCCCGCTCCAACCAGGCCGGCAATCCCGAAGACTTCGCCGCGCCGGACCGCAAAATTGATATTGTTGAAGGTCCGGGACGGAGAGGACAGGTTGCGCACTTCCAGAGCCACATCCTGGTGGGGCGCGGGAATGGCCGGAAACATGCGGTCCAGCGAGCGGCCGACCATGGCCTCCACGATGGTACGCACCGGCACATTGCCGCTGTCGAACTCCTGCACCTTGGCACCGTCGCGCATCACGACAACCCGGTCGGCGATCTGCCGGATTTCCTCCAGCCGGTGGGAAATATAGATGATGCCGACGCCGTCGGCTTTCAGCCGTTCGATCTGCCGGAACAGCAACTGCGTTTCCTCGCCACCGAGTGCCGCCGTCGGCTCGTCGAGAATGAGGAGCTTGGCATTCAGCGTCATCGCCTTGGCGATTTCGATCAACTGTTGCTTCGCCGTGGAAAGACCTTCGACGAGGCGGCGCGGCGAGACATCCAGCCCGAGCCGCTGCAGGCCCGCATGAGCGCGTTGCTCCATGGCATGGCGGTCGACTCGCCCGGCCTTCATCAGGTAGCGCCCGACGAAGACGTTTTCGGCAATCGACAACTGTGGCAGGAGCTTCAGTTCCTGGTGGATCATGCCAACGCCGGCATCCATCGCCGCGCGGGGGGAGGCCGGGGCGTAGGACGCCCCGAACCAGCTCATTTCACCAGAGGTCGGCTGAACGGCGCCGGAAATGATCCTCGAAAGGGTCGATTTCCCGGCGCCGTTCTCACCAAGCAGCGCCACGACTTCCCCAGCCCCGACATCGAGATCGATGCCGTGAAGCACCTCCAGCGATCCGTAGGTCTTGCGGATCTGGCGGAGGGAGAGGATGGGAGGGAGGTCCTTGGCAGTCATGGCACTGTCTTCCGATCTGGATCAGGGATGCTCGGCAACATATTTGGCAGCATTGTCCGGCGTCGTCAGGAAGCCGGGGAGCAACTGCTCGGCCGGAAGCTTTTCGCCAGCGGCCAGCTTGATGGCGCTGTCGACGGCCAGACGACCGATCCCGCGAACCTGCTGGGTCGCAGTCGCATCGAAGCCGCCGGTAGCAAGGATCGGCAGAGCCGTCGTGTCACCATCGAAACCGCCGACATAGACCCGCTGTGAGACACCGGAAACCTTCACCGCCTGGGCGGCGCCCAGTGCCAGACCATCAGCCTGGGCGAAGATCAGCGAAACATCCGGATGGGCCTGCAGAAGGTTCTGGCCGATATTCAGGCCCTCGGCCTGCGACCACTGCTCGCTCCACTGCTGGGCAACCAGTTCAACGCCGGAATTCTCGCCGATTGCCTGCATGCAGCCCTTGGTGCGCTCGACTTCAGGCGTCGTGCCCTTCTGGCCATGGATCATCAGCATCTTGCCCTTGCCGCCGGCAAGCCCGATGATGTGTTTGCAAACTTCATAGGCGGACGTGGCGTTGTCGGTGGCAATGAAGGTATCGCCCGGTGCGCCGTCGGCGTTGCGGTCGACGTTGACGACGGGGATGCCGGCTTCCTTGGCGAGACGGGTCGGGACTGCGGCAGCCGCAGCGCCGGCGGGAATGTAGATGAAGGCATCGATGCCCTGCGTCAGCAGGTCCTGAACCTGGCTGACCTGCGTCGCGCCGTCGTTCTTGGCGTCCACGGTGATGACTTCAATGCCCTTCTCCTTGGCATAGGCTTCGACACCGATCTTGATCTGGTTGAAATAGTCTGCCTGGAGGTTGGAAACCGCGAGGCCAATCTTCTTCACTTCTGCGGCCGAAGCGCCGAGGGGATAAAGGGCCGTGGTCGCCAATGCTGCGGCAGCCAGAACAACTGTCTTGAATTTCATGGTAGATCTCCTCCGTTGTATTCGGGCACCCGCTACCATCGCAGGACCGAAGTTTTTGCCTGGCGTCTCGCCTGGCGGTGAACCGGCAGCAGCGCCGCCGGACTTTGGCGCAAAGCCAAATTTCATTTTCGCTTGAAAGCCTCCGCCGCCACCGCGAGCGCAATCACCACGCCGATGACAACGGCCTGCGTGAAGGGTGAAACACCCAGCAGATTGAGGCCATTGCGCAGCACGCCGATGATCAGCACACCGATGATCGTTCCAAGAATACCGCCCTTGCCGCCGCTCAGGCTGGTCCCGCCGATGACGACGGCCGCAATCGTATCAAGCTCATAGGAGACGCCGGCCGTCGGCTGGACCGAGTCCAGGCGCATCGCCAGGACGACGCCCGCAAGCCCCGCCAACAGACCCGAGACCACATAGACCCCGACCGTGTAGAGATTGACGTTGATGCCGGCGAGCCGCGCCACTTCCTGATTGCCGCCGATCGCATAGAGCGAGCGGCCGCCGGAAGTGTAGCGCAGATAGAGCCAGCCCAGCACGAAGACCACCAGCATGATGGCGACGGTCAAGGTCAGGAAACCACCGAAGCGGGTATAGGCGAGCAGGCTGAACCAGGACGGAAACCCGACGATCTGCTGACCGTCGGTGATCATATTGGCGAGACCACGGGCAACGGACATCATCGCAAGCGTCGCGATGAAGGCCGGCACCCCGAGCGCCGTGATCAGAAGACCCGAGATAGCCCCCGTCACACCGGCCGCGACCAGCGCCAGCACGATCCCGAGCACCAGCGGCAAGCCCACTTGATTGGCGAGATAGCCCATCACCATCATCGTCAAAGCCATCACCGACCCGACGGCAAGATCGATCCCTCCGATCAGGATGACCAGCGTCATTCCCACCGCCATGATGCCGAGCACGGTGATCTGGTCGAGAATGTTGAGGAGGTTGCGGGCAGACATAAATTTGTCGGTCGCAAAGGAAAGGAAGATGCACAGCAGGATCAGCCCGATCAGCGGTCCTGTCGCGCCTCTCAGCACGGAAAACACACCGGAACCTGCGTTTCGATTTTCATCTGTTGCGGACGCGAGCATCCAGCCCTCCCAAATTCAAACACCGCACCGCTTTTCGGCCGCAGCATAATTATTCATGCTTGTGTGGAAATTCGTAGCCGATGGAAGCACACCCTGTCAACAGCGCAGAGATCCGGTCGCGCCAGAATATTTTCGGCCGATCCGCTTGACACGGAGGCAACAAATGCAATTATATCATCTATCGCATAATTATTCACGACGAGGATTTCATGCAGCCGAATGATCTCGACCGCATCGCCCGAGAGATACGCCTTCGCGATCTGCAAGCGGTTTACGAAGCAGGCGCCGGCCATATCGGCGGTGAAATGTCGGCCATCGACATCCTGACCGCGCTTTACTTTCATGTCCTGCGCATCTGGCCTGAGCAGCCGAAACACCCGGACCGAGACCGGTTCGTGCTGTCGAAGGGCCATGTCGCGCTGGCGCTCTACGTCACGCTCGCCAAGCGCGGCTTCCTGCCGGAGGCGGAAATCTCCACCTTCCTCAAGCCGCACTCGCGGCTCAATGGGCATCCGAACTGCAACAAGGTGCCGGGCGTCGAGACGAATACCGGCCCACTCGGCCATGGGCTACCCGTTGCAGTGGGCATGGCCAAGGCCGCCAAGCTGACGGGCGCCGGCTATCACACCTATGTGCTGACAGGCGACGGCGAGATGCAGGAAGGCTCGAACTGGGAGGCGATTTCATCGGCGGCCCAGTTTGGCCTCGACAACCTGACCCTGATCATCGACCACAATCGGTTCCAGCAGGGCGCATCCTTGAAGGACACCAACAATATGGCGCCCTTCCCTTCCAAGCTGGAAGCCTTCGGCTGGCAAGTGTCGGAAATCGACGGCAACGCCATGAATGAGATTGTCCCGGCCCTGCAGTATCGCACGACGCGCCCGCATTGCATCGTCGCCCATACCAACAAGGGGCATGGAATTTCCTTCATGCAGGACACGGTCGACTGGCACCACAAGGTGCCGAATGCAGAACAGTTTAAAATTGCCGTGGCCGAGCTTTCGGAGGTTCTATGATGAATGCCGTGACGACATCTCCCAAACTCCATGATTGCCGCGACGCCTTTGTTTCCGTGCTGGAACGTCTCGGGGCCGACAACTCCAAGATCGTCGCCGTCTGCAATGATTCCGTCGGATCCTCCAAGCTTGGCGGCTTCAAGGCCAAATGGCCGGACCGCCTGATCAATGTCGGCATCGCCGAACAGAACATGGTCGGCGTTGGCGCCGGTCTTGCCAATGGCGGCCTTGTGCCCTTCGTCTGTGGCGCCTCCTGTTTTCTCACCGGCCGCTCGCTGGAACAGATCAAGGCCGACATCGCTTATTCGAATGCCAATGTGAAACTGATCGGTATCTCCTCGGGCATGGCCTATGGTGAACTGGGACCCACGCATCATTCCATCGAAGATTTTGCCTGGATGCGCGTGCTGCCGAACCTGCCGGTGATCGCACCCTGCGATTCGATCGAAACGGCAGCCGCCGTCGAATGGGCTGCACAATACGAGGGGCCGGTCTTCCTGCGCCTTTCCCGTGTCGGCGTTCCTGATCTTCTCCCCCCCGGCCACCGGTTCGAACTCGGCAAGGCCAATCTGCTGCGCGATGGCGATGCGCTGACGCTGATCGCCAACGGCACCTTGACCCATCGCATGATGAAGGCAGCCGACCTGCTGGCCGCAGACGGCATTGAAGTGCGCGTGCTGAACATGGCGACCGTAAGGCCCATCGACGCCGATGCGATCATCGCCGCTGCACAGCAGACCGGCGCCATCCTGACCGCGGAAGAACATTCGACCTTCGGCGGCCTTGGCTCGGCAATCGCGGAAGTCGTTGTCGCGGAGGCACCCGTGCCGATGAAGATCCTTGGCGTGCCCGGCATATTCGCGCCGACCGGATCAGCGGAAGCCCTTCTCGACGAGTTCGGCATGTCGCCCGATGGCATTGCGTCGGCGGCCAAGGCATTGATTGCCAGAAAAGCCGCTCGTCGCGGATAACCGTGTTAACAACAGGACGCGGCCCTGCGCCGGCCGCTTTCCACCTTCACTGGAGCCAGCATGACCACCGCGATTCTCGCCCTTGACCAGGGCACCACAAATTCGAAGGCGGTGCTTGTCTCGACCACCGGCGACATCCTGTCGCGCGGGTCTTCGCCGGTTGGCATTGCGCACCCGCAACCCGGCTGGGTCGAGCAAAGCCCCGAGCGCATCTGGGCGTCCGTGCAGGAAGCGATAGCCGCATGCCTCGCCAACGGACCGACGGTCGAGATCGCGGGATTGGCGATCTCGAACCAGCGAGAATCGGTCACCATCTGGGACGCCGAGACGGGCAAACCACTCGGCCCCGTGATCAGCTGGCAATGCCGAAGGAGCGCGCCGGCCTGCGCCGAGTTGAATGCTGCCGGGCATTCCGCCCGGGTTCAGGCCCTGACGGGTCTGCCGATCGACCCGATGTTTCCCGGCCCCAAGATGAAGTGGCTGCTGGATCGAGCCCCCGCCGGCAGACCGGTTCGTCTGGGAACGATCGATTCCTGGCTGATCCATTGCCTGACCGATGGCGCAGTCCATGCCTGCGACGCATCCAACGCGGCCCGCAGCCAGCTCTACGATCTCAACCGTCAAGTCTGGAGCGACGAGCTATGCGATCTGTTCGGCGTCCCGAAATCGGCCTTGCCGCAAGTTCGCGACAGCGCGGCCCTGTTCGGAGAGACGCGCAACGTTCCCGGCCTTGCGGACGGCATTCCGATAACTGCCGCCATCGGAGACAGCCATGCCGCCTTGTTCGGCCATGGTGCCTTTAGTCCGGGGGACGGGAAGGTGACCTTTGGCACGGGTTCGTCGATCATGACGACCCTGCCCCGTTTTATCGCCCCTGAACTCGGCATCACCACCACCATCGCATGGTCGATTGATGGCCAGCCGACCTATGCTTTCGAGGGCAATATACTCGTTTCCGCCGCGGCCCTGCCGTGGATGACGGAGATACTCGGGCTTGCGGACATACAGGCGCTGGTCGACCTGGCCGCAACCGCGGCGCCTGCCGGCCCCGGTTTCGTGCCCGCCTTTGTCGGACTGGGCGCTCCCTACTGGCATGCCGACGCACGCGCACTTTTCTCCGGCATCACCTTCAACACGACGCGCGCCCAGATGGCGCGGGCGGTCACCGATTCAATGGCTTTCCAGGTCCATGACGTCTTCAAGGCGATGTCTGCCCAATCTCCCGCTCCACTCGGCCGCCTCTACGCCGACGGCGGGCCGAGCCAGAACACGTTCCTCATGCAATGCGTTGCGGACACCCTTGATCATGAGCTCATCCAATGCGATGCGCCGGAAGCATCTGCCCTCGGTGCCGCCTATCTGGCCGGCTTGTCCCTGGGGATCTGGCCCGATCTCGCAGCGATCGCCGCACTTCCCCGCCCCCGGACGGCACTCGCCCCTCGACCGACAGATGCCACCGAGCGGCTGCACGTCTGGCAGGACGCAATCTTCCGCTCGACCGTTCCCACGACTTCAACTATGGGTGAATAAAAATTCACACCCTGGAGGGACCATGGGACGCCTCAACGAGCTTCGACTGATTGCCCGCATTGCGCAGATGTACCATGTCGAAGGCAAGCGCCAGGCAGAAATCGCCGTCACCATGCACATGTCGCAGGCAACCGTGTCGCGCATGCTGAAACGGGCCGAGGCGGAAGGCATCGTCCGCACCACCGTCATTCCGCCTCCAGGGACCTTTGCCGATCTGGAAACGGCCCTGCGCGCGCGTTACGGCTTGACGGAGGCTATCGTCATCGACTGTTCGGAAGATCGCGACGGCGCCATCATGGCGCGCATCGGCGAAGCCGCGGCGCATTTTCTCGAAGTCACACTCCAGCAGGACGAGATCATCGGTGTCTCGAGCTGGAGCCAGACGATCCTGCGCATGGTCGACAATATTCATCCGCTGAAGAACGGCAAAGCCAAATCCATCGTCCAGATTCTCGGTGGCATGGGCGAACCGTCGGTTCAGACGCATGCCACGCAATTGACCGCACGCCTGGCGAAACTGACCGGCGGGGAGCCGCGGCTTCTGCTCGTGCAGGGCATCACCTCATCGCGTGAAGCAAAGCTCGTGATGCTGGCCGATCCAGGGGTACGCGGCACGATGGACCTCTTCGGCCGACTGAGCCTCGCCATCATTGGCATCGGCGCCGTGGAACCTTCGGAACTCCTGGCACGCTCCGGCAACGTCTTCTCGCGGCAGGAAATGGCCATGCTCAACGAGGCGGGCGCAGTGGGCGAAATTTCCTTCCGCTTCTACGACAAAGACGGAAAGCCGGTAGAGACGCCGCTCAACGAGCGGGTCATCGGCATTTCGCTGGAAGAGTTGAGAAAAGCGGATCGTGTGATGGCGCTCGCCGGCGGTGAATCGAAGACGCTGGCCATCGCCGGCGCGCTGAAACTGGGCATCATCGACGTCTTCGTCACAGACAAGTTCACGGCAGCACGACTGACGGCCTGATCTCATCCGAGACAAACCGCCGGCCTGCTGCGCTAGGGAGAGAAGAGACCATGAAACGATATGCAGGCCAGACAGTGTTTGTCACAGGAGGCAACAAGGGAATAGGACAAGGCATCGCCAAGCGCTTTGCCGAAGAAGGCGCAACCGTCGTGATCGCCGCCATCGACAGGGATACACCCGAGGCAGCCAGCGCATTGGCTGCGGAGACCGGCGCCGACGTGACTGGCTATGTACTCGACGTCACGGATGCACACGCGGTAAGAGACACATATGAGCAAGCGGAGGCGAGGCACGGCCCCTTGTCCGTTTCGGTCCAGAATGCCGGCGTGATCACCATCGCAAAGGTCGAGAACCTGACCGAGCGAGAATGGGACCTCAACCTCGACGTCAATACCAAGGGCGTGTTCCTGTGCTGCCAGGAGGCCGTTCGCCGCTTTCGCGCCAGCGGCACGAAGGGACGCCTGATCAATACCGCTTCGGGCCAGGGGCGCCAGGGTTTCATCTACACACCGCATTATGCGGCATCCAAGTTCGGTGTCATCGGCCTGACCCAGAGCCTCGCCAAGGAACTGGCCCGCGAAGGCATCACGGTCAATGCGATTTGCCCGGGCATCATCCACACCGAAATGTGGGATTACAACGACCGAGTATGGGGTGAAATGCTCGGCACCTACGGCCCCGGTGAACTGATGGCCGAATGGGTCGAGGGCATTCCGATGGGCCGCGCCGGAACGCCGGCGGAAGTGGGCGCCCTCGTCGCTTTCCTTGCATCACGGGATGCGTCCTATATTACCGGACAGACGATCAATATCGACGGTGGATTGATCATGTCGTGAGACTGGGTGCCCGCGGGGAGACCGGATCAGCGCCGCCTGACCGGTCCCTCCCCCGCGGCTCGCCATGCAATCACGATTAGACGAATGATGTGAACCCCAGAAACGCAAAAACCGCCCCGGTTATACCGAGGCGGTAATTGATTTATGCTGGAACTGGTTGCGGGGGCAGGATTT
>UBZT01000014.1 GCA_900470155.1 Hyphomicrobiales bacterium | reverse complement strand
CTGGCGCCCTGTCCGAGACTTGGAATGGAGTACAGGCATGACCATCCCCGGAGGAGGAGATTCCGACCGGTGACTTGGCGTGGGATTTTTGAAGGTTTTGATTGATGAAGAGGACGTTGAGCATGAGGAGGACAGGTCAAACTCAGCCGTCAGCGCCAGTTCGCCCCCCTCTGTCGGCTCCGCCGACATCTCCCCCACACGGGGGGAGATCACCGAAACCTCGGGCAAGGGAGAGGATGGTGACCTTTGTGCCAAGGGCGACAAAACACCGACAGTCAGAAATTCCTCGTCGCACCGGCCTCATTTGCACAAGCTATCCGGTTGGCCGAGCGGCCAGCCCCTTGCCGATCTCCCTCCTTGTGGGGGAGATGCCCGGCAGGGCAGAGGGGGGTATTGCCAGGCCACAGCGGTATCGCCGAGCACAGAGCCAACCACAAAAAAGGCGGCCGAAGCCGCCTTTTTCGTTCGCCATCGCGATGATCTCAGGCAGCCTTTGCAGCCTCGCCATAGGGATCGAACCGACCGTAGAAGGTATCGCCCTTGGCGGCCATGTCGATGAGCAGCGGCGTCGGGGCGAAATGCGGGCCGTAAACCTTCGCCAAACGTTCGCAGAGGCTTACGAAAATCTTCACGCCCATGCCGTCGATATAGGACAGGGCACCACCGGTATAAGGCGCGAAGCCGAAGCCGAGGATCGAGCCGACATCGGCCTCACGCGGATCCGTCACGATGCCTTCCTCGACGGTCCGGGCCGCTTCCAGCGCGATCGTCACCAGGAAGCGCTGCTGCAGTGTCTTGACGTCGACATCTTCCGGCTTCTGCTGCGGATGGAGATCCTTCAGGCCCGGCCAGATATGCTTCTTCGCGGGTTTCGCCGGATAGTCGTAGAAGCCCTTGCCGTTCTTGCGGCCGAAGCGCTCTTCCTTTTCGACCATGCGGGCAACCAGCTCCATGTGGCGCGGATCGACGGCCTTGTCGCCCAGATCGGCGACCGTGGCCTTCAGGATCTTGTAGGACAGATCGATCGCCACTTCGTCGTTGAGCGCCAACGGCCCGACCGGCATGCCGGCGAACTTCGCGGCATTCTCGATCATGACCGGCGGCACGCCCTCGATCAGCATGTTGTAGCTTTCCGCCATATAGCGCAACACGCAGCGATTGACGAAGAAGCCGCGGGTATCGTTGACGACGATCGGGGTCTTCTTGATCGCGGCGACATAGTCGAGGGCCACGGCCAGTGCCTTGTCGCCGGTGTCCTTGCCGAGGATGACTTCGGTCAGCATCATCTTCTCGACCGGCGAGAAGAAGTGGATGCCGATGAAATCGACCGGGCGCTTGGAATTCTTGGCAAGACCGGTGATCGGCAGAGTGGAAGTATTGGAGGCGAAGATCGCGCCTTCGGGAAGCACGGCCTCGACCTTTTCGATCACGGCCTTCTTGACGTCCCGGTCTTCGAAGACGGCTTCGATGACGAGATCGGCATCGGCGAGCGCACCGTAATCGTCGGACGGCGTGATCAGCGACAGGAGCTTCTCGCCCTCGTCCTTGGTAAGCCTTCCCTTGCCGACAGCGCCGGCGACCAGGCCCTCGGAATGGGTCTTGCCCTTGCCGGCTGCTTCCATGTCACGGTCGATCAGCACGACATTGATGCCGGCTGCGGCCGTCACATAGGCGATCGAGGCGCCCATGAAGCCGGCGCCGACGACGCCGACCTTGGCGATCTTCGACTTCGGCTGGCCAGCGGGACGACGGGCGCCCTTGTTCAGTTCCTGCATCGAGACGAACAGCGAGCGGATCATCGAGAAGGCTTCGGTCGTCTGGACGATCTCGGTGAAATAACGCTGCTCGATCCTGAGGCCCGTGTCGAACGGCACCTGCAGGCCTTCATAGACGCTTTTCAGGATAGCCAACGCTGCCGGGTAATTGCCGGCGGTCTCGCGGCGCAGGATGGCGGAAGCTGCCGGCCAGAGCTGGGCTGCCGCCGGCGTCCAGATGCCGCCGCCGGGAACCTTGAAGCCCTTTTCGTCCCAGGGGGCGACCGGCTTCAACCCATCCTTGATCATCTGCTTGGCGGCCGGGATCAACTGGTCCGGCTCGACGACCTGGTGAACCAGACCCATCGCCTTGGCGCGGGCGGCCGTCAGGCTCGACCCGGTGGTCATCATCTGCAGGGCGTCCTGGGTATTGGCGAGACGCGCCACACGCTGGGTGCCGCCGGCGCCGGGGAAGATGCCGACCTTGACCTCGGGCAGCGCCAGCTTGACCGACTTGGCATTGGAGGCGACGCGGCCGTGGCAGGCGAGCGACAGTTCAAACGCGCCACCCATGCAGGTGCCGTTGATCGCCGAGACCCATGGCTTGCCATTGGTCTCGATCTTGCGCCACAGCCAGGTCATGCGGCCGGCGGCGTCAAACAGCTTCTTGACGGCACCGGCCGGGTCCTTCGCCTTTTCCTCTTCGAGCATGGAGAACATGCCCTTGATCATGGTGAGGTCGGCACCACCGGAGAAGCTGGACTTGCCCGAGGTGAAGACCACGCCCTTGACGTTCGCATCGGCAACGGTCTGGTCGAGGATCTTCTCGATTTCGTCCATCACCTCGACGGTGAAGACATTCATCGACTTGTCGGGCATGTCCCAGGTGACGAGAGCAATGCCGTCGGCATCGGTATCAACGGTGAAGTTCTTGTAGGTGCTCATGATGGGATTCCTCTTCCCTTGAATTTCGTTGGCAGCCGTGAGCCGCCCCTCATCCGCCTGCCGGCACCTTCTCCCCGCAAGCGGGGCGAAGGGACAAGCCGCAACGCTTCCGATCTCCCTCGCCCCGTTTACGGGGAGAGGGTGCGCCGAGCGAAGCGGAGGCGGGGTGAGGGGCTTTCATTTGGAGCCTCAAACCCGTTCGATGATCGTCGCCGTGCCCATGCCGGCGCCGATGCAGAGCGTGACGAGCGCGGTG
The DNA here is from genome assembly GCA_900470155.1 of Hyphomicrobiales bacterium. Classification (GTDB taxonomy): domain Bacteria; phylum Pseudomonadota; class Alphaproteobacteria; order Rhizobiales; family Rhizobiaceae; genus Allorhizobium. The sequence continues at coordinate 208,566 of UBZT01000014.1, read as the reverse complement.
TTGAGATCGCGGCGTTCCAGTTCGTCGAGCACGGTGCCGAGGATCATCGCGCCGGTGGCGCCGAGCGGGTGGCCCATGGCGATCGCGCCGCCGTTGACGTTCATCACGTCGTGGCTGACGTTGAAGGCCTGCATGAAGCGCAGCACGACGGCGGCAAAGGCCTCGTTCAGTTCGAACAGGTCGATGTCGGCGATCGTCATGCCGGAACGCTTCAACAGCTTTTCGGTGACGTCGACCGGGCCGGTCAGCATCAGCGCCGGATCGGAGCCGATATTGGTGAAGGCGCGGATGCGGGCGCGGGGCTTCAGGCCCATGCTCTCGCCGCCGGCCTTGGAGCCGACCAAGACGGCTGCGGCGCCATCGACGATGCCGGACGAATTGCCGGCGTGGTGGACATAGTTGATCTTCTCGATTTCCGGATGGGCCTGGATGGCGACGGCATCGAAACCGCCCATTTCGCCGGGCATCTGGAAGGACGGGTTGAGGCCGGCCAGCGACTGCATGTCGGTGCTCGGGCGCATGTGTTCGTCACGATCGAGGATGACGAGGCCGCTGCCATCCTTCACCGGGATGACGGACCGGTCAAAGTAGCCCTTTTCCCAGGAATTGGCGGAGCGCTTCTGGCTCTCGACGGCATAGGCGTCGACGTCGTCGCGGGAGAAGCCGTATTTCGTGGCGATCAGATCGGCGGACACGCCCTGCGGCATGAAATAGCCGGGGAAGTTGACCGAAGGGTCCATGTACCAGGCGCCGCCGGACATGCCCATGCCGACGCGCGACATGCTCTCGACGCCGCCGGCGATGACGATGTCGTCGGAACCGGCCATGACCTTGCCGGCGGCAAGATTGACTGCGTCGAGACCGGAGGCGCAGAAGCGCGAAATCTGGATGCCGGGGGCCTTGAAATCATAGCCGGCCTCGAAGGCGGCGGCCTTGGGGATCACGGCGCCGGCTTCCATGACCGGATCGACGCAGCCGAAGATGATGTCGTCGACGGTTGATGTGTCGAGGCCGTTGCGGTCGCGCAGGGCCTCCAGCGTGCGGGCGGCAAGTCTGGGCGTCGGCACTTCGTGCAGCGATCCGTCCTTCTTGCCACGGCCGCGCGGCGTGCGCACGTGATCGTAGATATAGGCTTCAGTCATTGTTTCTCATCTCCCTAGCGGCGCCTGCGCGCCTTGAAAACTGCTGTGGCCATTTCACAATGGCCGCTCGTCCGCTTGCTGGCCCTCGTCCCCCGACAGGGGACAAGGGGCATGTCTGTTCGGCGTCGGCAATCCCCTCTCCCCGCAAGCGGGGAGAGGGTCAGGATGAGAGGCAACCGCGACGCTGGCGGGCGCTGCGGGCCCTTCACCCGGCCTTCGTCCGTCTTCTCCGTCGAGGGGTAGAAGACGGTCAGAACGCTTCGGCGGCCATTTCCATCAGGCTGTCGGCGCCGGCTTCGATGCGGATCTTGCGCAGCGCCGTCTCCGGCATGATCTTTTCCATGTAGAAACGGCCGGTGAGCAGCTTGTTCTTGTAGAAATCAGCGTCGCCGGTTCCCGCAGCAAGGGCCGTGTTGGCGGCCTTCGCCATCTTCGCCCACATATAACCGAGAACCACGACACCGAAGAGATGCATGTAGTCGGTCGAACCTGCGCCGGCATTGTCGGGCTTGGCCATGGCATTCTGCATGAACCACATGGTTGCGGCCTGCAGGTCGTTCAAGCCCTTCTTCAGGCTCTTGGTGTAGGAGGACAGGCTTTCATCGGCGCGGTTTTCCTCGCAGAAATCACCGATTTCCTTGAACAGGGCCATGACGGCGCGGCCGCCGTTCATGCCGAGCTTGCGGCCGACGAGGTCAAGCGCCTGGATGCCGTTGGCACCTTCGTAGATCATCGCGATACGGGCATCGCGGACATACTGGCTCATGCCGTGTTCCTCGATATAGCCATGGCCGCCAAAGACCTGCTGGGCCATGACCGCATGGTCGAAGCCCTTGTCGGTGAGCACGCCCTTCAGGATCGGCGTCATCAGGCCAAGGATGTCGTCGGCCGTCTGCTTTTCGGCTGCATCGCCCGAACGGTGGGCGATATCGGACTTCAGAGCGGTCCACAGGGTGAAGGCGCGGCCGGCTTCGTTGAACGACTTGATGGTCAACAACGTGCGGCGGATGTCGGGATGCACGATCAGCGGATCGGCCTTCTTGTCCGGCGCCTTGACGCCGGACAGCGAGCGGCCCTGGATGCGTTCGCGGGCATAGTTGGCGGCATTCTGGTAGGCGATTTCGGCGATCGACAGGCCTTGCAGGCCGACACCGAGGCGGGCCTCGTTCATCATGACGAACATGGCCGAGAGGCCCTTGTTCTCGGCGCCGATCAGATAGCCGGTCGCCTCGTCGTAGTTCATCACGCAGGTGGAATTGCCATGGATGCCCATCTTGTGTTCGATGGCGCCGCAGGTGGCGGCATTGCGGGCGCCGACCGAGCCATCGTCACCCACCATGAATTTCGGCACGATGAACAGCGAGATGCCCTTGGTGCCTTCCGGGGCGCCCTCGATGCGGGCAAGCACGAGATGGATGATGTTGTCGGTCATGCCGTGTTCGCCGGCGGAGATGAAGATCTTCTGGCCGGAAATCTTGTAGGAGCCGTCGGCCTGCGGAACCGCCTTGGTGCGCAGCAGGCCGAGATCGGTGCCGCAATGGGGTTCGGTCAGGTTCATGGTGCCGGACCATGTGCCCTCGACCATCTTTGGTAGATAGGTCTGCTTCTGGGCGTCGGAGCCATGCACGAGGATGGCGGCGATCGCGCCCTGGGTGAGGCCCGGATACATCATCAACGCCATATTGGCGGACGACATGTATTCGCCGACGGCGACATGCAGCGTGTAGGGCAGGCCCTGGCCGCCGAATTCCGGCGGGACGGCGAGGCCGAGCCAACCGCTCTGGCAATAGGCGTCATAGGCTTCCTTGAAACCCTTGGGCACGGAGACCGTCGCGTCGTCGTGGCGGGTGCAGCCTTCCTGGTCGCCGGAAAGATTGAGCGGGAAGAGCTGCTCCTCGGCCAGCTTGGCGGCCTCGCCGACGATTGCCTCGACCATATCGGGGGTCGCATCCTCGAAACCCGGCAGGTTGTTGTACCGGTCGAAGCCGAGCACGTCGTTCAGGATGAAAAGCGTATCGTTTACGGGGGCCTTGTAGACAGGCATCGGGTATCTTCCTCCAAAGACATGGTTCCGAGATTATCGGACTGGTTCTAGCTTATACAAATAATTGACGTGCGCGTAAACGTCAAAATTATCGGGTACCCAAATTTTGCCACTGGCGGCAGGCGCCCTTCCCCGCACCACGCCGGCAATCCGCAGACAAATCCCGTTCCGACACACGGCAACGGAGCACAGGCTGGCAGGTGCTGCTTGCGCGGGGCATTTCAGCGAAAGTTAAAGTTTTTTAGGACCGGGTTAACGGCTTCTTTACCATGTTTCATGAAAGGTTGCTTTTGAAAGCTGGCGATCCGCGCGCCTTTCATATCGTCCCTGGCACGTCCTTCGGAAGCAACCGGACCGACAGGTGGGAGGCGAGCAAGATGCCGGATCAAAGGCCTGACAGCGGCAGACGCAGCCGAGCGGAGTAACCGTCGGCCATCATCGAAGCGAGCAGAACCATGAACGGATCTCGATCACCCTCTCAACGTCCCGGCGGCACATCTTCGCTGGACGCGCTGAGTCGTACCATCGAAGGTCTCGAGGCACGGATCGATGGCCTGATGGGGCAAAACGGCCGCAACCGTCCCGCCGACGAGATGCCGCGTGCACACGAGCCAGCAGCCGGGCCGCAGCGCGATTTTCGCGATCCTCTGACGGAGATCCGCGAACGCCAGCGCCTGCTGGAAGAGAGCCGCAACCGCGTGCCGGAGCGTATAGCCGAGCGCAGCGCCTATCGAAATGACCCGGCGCCCCTGACCGCGTCCCCGACACCGAGCCGCGAACCCCTGCCTGTATTGCGCGAGCCGGTGCGGGAACCGCTGCCGCCTTTGCGTGATCCACTTCCGTCGCTGCGCGAGCCGCTTCCAGCGCTGCGCGAGCGAGGGGCAGACCGTTTTACCACACGCGGCGATCGGCGGGCCGACAGCGGCAGCCATGACATTACCGAAGCTTTGATGAGCCTGCGCCAGGAGCTGAAGCAGGACATTGCCGAGAGCATGGCGCGCGAGATTTCCGGCCTGCGCCACGAGATGCGCAGCCTTCGCACACTGGCCGAGGAAAGCCGGCCGAGCGAGGACATGCGCCTCGACATCGCCAAGCTCGCCGACAGCATCCATCAGCTTGACGCAGCAAAGGCTCCGGGCGCCGACGGGTTGCAGGCGGAATTCAATGAACTGCGCTCGTTGATGGACGGCCTTGCCCGTGAGGATTCCGTTGTGCGCATGGAGCGTCGCTGGAGCGATGTCGAGGTCCGTCTCGGCGAACTCGACACATCGGCCATGCGCGATGAAATCATCCGGCTGGCCGACCGTCTCGACGATATCAAGGCGCATCTCGGCACGATGGGCGACACGCGCGCCATTCGGGCGCTTGAGGAAAAGCTGATCACCGTTGCCTCCGCGCTCGAGCATATCGGGGCGCATATCGACCCGAACGAACGCATGGTGATGGAGCAGTTTGCCGGCATCGATATGCGGCTCGACGAAATCACACGGGCAATTGCCGTCGGCAGCCGCAATGCGGCCGCCAGCACCGATACTGCCACCCTGCACCGGCTGGAAGACCGGCTGGCCGGCCTTGCCCGGCAGATCGAAGTCTTGAACGACAGCCGCGACCCGCAGACGGACGCTTCTGAAGAACTGGCCCAACGGCTGGAACTGTTGACGCAGCGCATCGAACAGCTGTCGACCAGCCAGAGCACCGCGCCGCTGGAAGACCGTCTCGACCAACTCTCCTACATGCTGGAGAGAACACAAAAGCCGGTACCGGCTCCGGAACTCACGGGCTATCTCGCCGATATCTCGCGCAAGATCGACGCACTGGACAATGGTTCGGTGAACGATCGGCTGGCCGACAGGCTGGAAGTGCTGGCGCGGCGGATCGAGGAACTCGACCTGCCGGTTGCCGCAACCGCGCAGATCGACGACAGCGCATTCCGTGACCTGGAAGACCGGTTGAACGCCGTCGTCTACCGGCTCGAAGAAACAAGTGCATCTGCACCGGCTGGCGACAGCGCCAGCCTGCGTGGCCTCGAAGAACAGATCGCACATCTGTCTATGCTGATCAGCCAGCCATCGAGCGATCCGGAAGTCGCAGGACGGATCTCGGCCCTGGAAGACTATGTCGCAACCAGCGACGAATATATCATCGAGGCGGCCCGCCAGGCCGCCGAGACGGTGATGGCAAATTTTGCCCATCGCGGACCGTCTTCCACAGCGAGCCCGGCCGACCTCAGCGCGCTGACGGCACTTTCGGACCACCTGCGGCAGCTTGAGGACTTCTCGCGCAATTCGGAGGAGCGGACCCACCGCACCTTCGAGGCGCTGCATGGCACGCTTGTGCAGATCGCCGGTCGTCTCGACGAATTGCAGGACGGCGTCCACAAGCCCGAACCAGCCCTCTTTGCCCAGGCGCCGATCACCCAGCACCAGCCGCAGGACCGACGCCCGGAACCCGCGACGCGCGAGCCGGTCATGGCCCCCATGGCCGCGCAAACCGAGACATACGCCGCCGACGCGCATCCGATCGATGCCGAGCTCCAGGCGGCAGCCGATGCCTTTGCCGAAACGATGACTGCGCTGCCGGTGATCGAAGCGGCGCGAAACGAGAAGAAGCCGGCCAAGCCGAGCCTGCTGGCCGGACTGGGCAAGAAACTGCTGCCCGCGAAGAAGGAGCCGAAGCCCACGGAGGCCCGGCAGATGATCGACCCGGCACCGTCGATCGACCCGGTCGACATCGTGGCTGCGGATGAAGACAACGAACTGCTGGAGCCAGGCTCCGGTGCGCCGGACGTACGCAAGATCCTGGAGCGGGTTCGCGCCAGCCAGCAGGCTCCGCGCAACGATGCCGCCGGCAAGGACGGCAATGATCGGACCGACTACATTGCCGCCGCCCGCCGCGCCGCCCAGGCGGCCGCGATGGAGATGGACCGTGCCCAGAAGACGGCTCCGGCCGCCCGGGCGGTCGCCGGTCTGAAGGCGAAGACGAGCGACGCCCAGAAGGCCTCCCTTTTCGGTCGCTACCGCCGGCCGATCCTGATGGCCGTGGGCGCGATCCTGCTGGCCGCCATGGCGATGCCGTTGGTCAACACGCTGATGCGCGACGACAACAGCGGCCAGCCGGCGCCGATCGAGGCGCCAGCAGCGGACGAAAACAGCCAGATCGAACAGGCGCCCGCGACTACAGACACCGCGGCCGTCGAAGCCGCGTCGACGATCGATACAAGCGCTGCACCGACCGAGGCGGCCATGGCGGTGCCAAGCCTCGACGCCCTGGAGCCCGCGGAAGACACACCGATCGAAGATGCCACGACGGCGAGCGACGTGATTGCACCGGACGCGCCTGCTGCCACGCCGATGATCGACGGCATGCCGACTGTGGCCGAACCGACCGCGGCGCTGATGGCGCCGACGGAGACAGCACAGCCCCTGACCACAGAGGCCCAGCCAGCTGCCCAGACAGCACCGGCGCAGACCCTGGACAGCAATCCGGCACCGGTTGCGGAAAGCGCGACGCCTGCACCGACGCCGGTTGACGCCAAGGCGGCCGCAATCGTGGTTCCGGCGGCGATCACACCGCCGTCGCTGGCGATTGCCGCCAAGGACGGCGATCCGGTGGCGCTGTTCGAGATCGGCGCGCGCTATACCGATGGTCGCGGCGTGACCAGCGATTTTGCCGAAGCGGCCAAATGGTACCAGCTTTCGGCCGATCGCGGCTTCGTGCCGGCACAATATCGACTTGCCAATCTTTATGAAAAAGGCACCGGCGTGCCGCGCGATATCGTGGCGGCCAAGCGCTACTACGAGATGGCGGCCAATGCCGGCAATGCCAGCGCCATGCACAATCTCGCCGTGCTCTTTGCGTCCGGCGCGGACGGCGCGCAGGATTATGCCAAGGCGGTGGAGTGGTTCGAGAAGGCTGCCGAATTCGGCATTTCCGACAGCCAGTTCAACCTGGCCATCCTCTATGCACGCGGCAATGGCGTGAAGCAGGATCTGACCGCTTCCTACAAGTGGTTCGCCGTGGCGGCCGCGGGGGGCGACAAGGACGCCGCGCAGAAACGCGACGAGGTGGCCAATGCGATGAAGCCGGACCAGCTGGAGCGCGCCCGCGCCGCAGTGGACCTGTGGAAGGCAAAGCCGCTGGATGCCGATGCCAATTCGGTCAACACGCCGGATGAATGGGCCGGCAAGGGCCTGAAAACGGCCAGCGTCGACATGAAGAAGGCGATCTTCAACATCCAGGCCATTCTCAACAAGAACGGCTTCGACGCCGGCAAGCCGGACGGCGTGATGGGTGCGAAGACCGTGACGGCGATCAAGGCCTTCCAGACGTCGATGGGAGAACAGCCGACCGGTCAGGTTTCGGATAAACTGGTGAATGCGCTGCTCGCACGCAACAAATGACCGCTCTGTCATAAAAGGCGGAGAATCAGGGCTTAAGGGTGGCTGCAGAATTGACTTGCGGCCCCCGGGGGCGCAAGAAAAGACAAGCTTGGGATCAAATCCAATCAAGGACTTGCGCCCGTTTTAGACAATATGTGAACGGGCCGCGATCCGGCCTCCAGAGATCCGCGCCGAGAGCGCGGATAGTCGCATTTGAGGTCAGCGCGTGACGATCTATCTGCCGATCGCCGAATTATCGGTGAACATCTTCATCATCCTCGGCATGGGCGCGGCTGTCGGGTTTCTCTCAGGCATGTTCGGCGTCGGCGGCGGCTTTCTGATCACGCCGCTGTTGATCTTCTACAACATTCCGCCGGTGGTCGCGGTTGCGACCGGGGCCAACCAGGTGGTTGCCTCCTCGGTGTCCGGTGCCATCACCCATTTCAGGCGCGGTACACTCGACATGAAGCTCGGCTTCGTGCTTCTGGCTGGCGGCCTTGTCGGCGCGACCATCGGTGTCGTGATCTTCTCCTGGCTGAGACGCCTCGGTCAGCTCGACCTGATCATCTCGCTGCTCTACGTGGTCTTCCTCGGCACGGTCGGCGGGCTGATGCTGGTCGAAAGCCTGCGCGCCATGCGCCGGGCCGCGCGCAACGAAACGATCTCGCTGAAGCGGCCGGGACAGCACAACTGGGTGCATCGCCTGCCGTTCAAGATGCGGTTCAAGAAGTCGAAGATCTATCTCAGCGTCATCCCGCTGATCGCGCTCGGCTTTGCCATCGGCATCCTGACCTCGATCATGGGTGTCGGCGGCGGCTTCATCATGGTGCCGGCGATGATCTATCTCTTGCGTATCCCGACCAATGTGGTCGTCGGCACGTCGCTGTTCCAGATCATCTTCACCACGGCCTATACGACCATCGTGCAGGCAGCGACGAATTTTTCGGTCGATATCGTGCTGGCCTTCGTGCTGATGGTGGCCGGCGTGATCGGGGCGCAATACGGCGTGCGGGTCGGGCAGAAACTGCGCGGCGAACAGTTGCGCGCGCTGCTCGGTTTGCTGGTTCTGGCCGTCGGCGTGCGCCTGGCGATCGAACTGGTGCTGACGCCGGATGACATCTATTCGCTGGCGATCGGGGGCTGAGATGTTGAAGACGCTGATCGCCGCCGCGTGTTTTTCCTCCTGCCTTGCCAGCGCGCTTCCGGCCGCGGCGCAAAATCCGCTGGCCACCGAGATCATCGGGCAGGAAACGCTCGATATCGGTACGTCGACCAGCGAAATCGCCATTACGTCCGACTTTTCCGGCGCCGACCTGACGATTTTCGGGGCGCTGGCCAATGCCGACCAGTTGCTGCTGGCGATCGGGCAGTATGACGTGGTGGTGACGCTGGAGGGGCCGCGCGACTGGACGACCGTGCGGCGCAAGGAACGGCTGTTCGGCATCTGGGTCAACCGGACCTCGATGACCTTCGAACAGATGCCGACCTCCTATTCGCTGGCGAGCACGCGGCCAGTGAGCGAGATTGCCGCCGCGGGCAAGCTGACACAGCTCGGCATCGGCATCGAGCATCTGGCGCTGACCCCGACGGGCTACCTGAGCAATGCCGCCAATCTCGGCGAATTCCGCGATGCGTTCCGGCGACTGAAGCAGACCGCAGGGCTCTACCAGGGGGATACGAACGGCGTGCGCTTCGTCTCCTCCAGCCTGTTCAAGGCGACGTTGCGGCTGCCGGCGAACATTCCGGACGGGGTGCATATGGTGCACGCCTATCTGTTCAAGTCGGGCGAGTTCATCACCGAGCGGGAACTGCCGCTGCGGGTGATCAAGACCGGGCTCGAGGACGCAATCACGCAGGCCGCCCACCAGCAGCCGCTGTTCTACGGCCTGTTTGCCGTGACGCTGGCGCTGCTCACCGGCTGGCTGGCCAGCCTGATCTTCCGCAAGGATTGATGACCGCTCAGCCGAGCAGGTTGCCGAAACGCACCGAATATATCCGGTCGCGGCCGAGCAGGTGCGCGATCAGGTCGGCGCGGGAAAACAGGCCGGTAAAGGCCTTGTGGCGCAGATCGAGACCGCCGGTCAGGACGCCGAAGGCCGGCATCAGCAGGCGGTTGCCGTCGGTGGCAAAACACGGGCGGCGCACGGATTTTTCCCGGCGGCGGACGGTGGCGCAGGGGTGCAGATGGCCGGCGATCTCGCCGGCGCCATGGGCAAGCGACGGTTCGTGGCGGAAGGTCAGGCCGGACAGGGCGATCTCGTCGGCGGACATTCCCGGCAGATCGGTGGTGCCGTCCGGATCATGGTTGCCGTTGATCCAGATCCACTCGCGGCCGCGCGCCATGGCGGCGATCATCTCGCGGAACGGCAGCGGCATCAGGGCGGACCCTGCCCGATCATGGAAATTGTCGCCGAGACTGATGACGGTCTTCGGCTGGTAGCGGGCGATCACCGCATCGAGCAGCTTGAGCGTGGCGAGCGTGTCATAGGGCGGCAGCAGCTGGCCACGACGGGCAAAGGCGGCACCCTTTTCCAGATGCAGGTCGGAGACGACGAGCAGGTCGAGATCGGGGAAATATAGCGCGCCCGACAGATCGGCAAAGCCAAGCTGTCCGGCGATCACCAGGCTTGCGCGCCTTGCGTCATCCTCTTGCTCACCGATTGCCCGTGCCAGTCTGTTCATTGCGCCCTTCTAGCGTTTTTCAGTGCGGATGCCAGCCCTGTTCAGGCCAATCCAGTTCACGCCAACCCAGTTCACGACAGGGCTTCCGCCATCAGATCCTCGGCGGCAAAGGCCAGCAGGTGTTCCTGGGCATCGCCGGCGACCGGCTCCTTGCCGATCTCCATCATCACGGGTACCGCCAGCGGCGAGATCTGCTCCAGGCGCTTGTGCAGGATATGGCCCTTGATTCGTTTTAGCATATCGGCAAGCCGGGCGATGTCCAAAAGTCCGGCGGCGGCATCCTGTCGCGTCGCCTGCATCAGGATATGGTCCGGCTCATGGGTGCGCAGCACGTCGTAGATCAGGTCGGCGGAGACCGTCACCTGGCGGCCGGACTTTTCCTTGCCGGGATGGCGCTTGTCGATCAGGCCGGCGATGACGGCGCAGGTGCGGAAGGTGCGCTTGAGCATCCAGCTTTCGTTGAGCCAGGCTTCAAGATCGTCGCCGAGCATGTCCTCGTCGAACAGATCCGCCAGGCTCAGCGCCTTGCGGGTGACCATCGAACCCATGTCCTCCAGGCCCCAGATGGCCAGCGCATAGTCTGTGGCAACGAAGCCAAGCGGCTTGGCGCCCATGCGTTCCAGCCGCCTCGTGAGCAGCATGCCAAGCGTCTGGTGGGCAAGCCTGCCCTCGAAGGCATAGATGACCATGTAGAAGCGCTCGCCGCGCGGGAAAGTCTCGATCAACAGGTCGCCGCGCTTCGGCAGGACGGATTTCTCCTGCTGTAGCGCCAGCCAGTCGCGCACCTGATCCGGCAGGTTGGCGCGGCGGGCGGGATCGTCGAGCATGGCGCGGACCTGGTCGGCGAGATAGGTCGACAGCGGGAACTTGCCACCGGCATAGGCGGGGATCTTCGGGTCCTGGGAAAAGGCATTGGAGACAAGGCATTCATTGTCGCGGATGCCTTCGAAACGCAGAACCTTGCCGGCAAACAGGAAAGTGTCACCCGGGGTCAGTTGCTCGAAGAAATATTCCTCGACCTTGCCGAGCGTCATGCCGCCGCGGCCGATCGAGCCCAGGTGGTTGCGCTTGACGAGGCGGACATTGAGCATCGGCATCTCAACGATGGTGCCGAGGTTGAGGCGGTATTGCTGGGCGACGGCCGGATTGGAGACGCGCCAGGTGCCATCGACCGTCAGGCGGATGCGGGCGTAACGCTCATAGGTCTTCAGCGCATAACCGCCGGTGGCGACAAACTCGACGATGCGGGCGAAGGTTTCGCGCGGCAGGGCGGCATAGGGAAGCGCGCTCACGACCTCTTCATAGAGTTCGTTTTCGACAAAAGGGGCCGCACAGGCCATGCCGAGCACATGCTGGGCGAGCACATCGAGCGAGCCCTCGCCGACCGGCGGGGTGTCCTGGGCGCCGATGTAATTGGCGTCAAGCGCCGCCTGGCATTCCATGACCTCGAACCGGTTGGCCGGAACCAGGATGGCGCGCGACGGCTCGTCCATGCGGTGATTGGCGCGGCCGATGCGCTGGGCGAGCCGCGAGGCACCCTTGGGCGCACCGACATGCACGACGAGATCGACATCGCCCCAGTCGATGCCGAGATCGAGCGTAGACGTTGCGACGACGGCACGCAGCTTGTTTTCGGCCATGGCGGCCTCGACCCTGCGGCGCTGGGACACGTCGAGCGAACCGTGATGCAGCGCGATCGGCAGGTTGTCGTCATTGACGGTCCAGAGTTCCTGAAACAGCATTTCGGCCTGGGAGCGGGTGTTGACGAAAAGCAGCGTCGTCTGGAAATCCTTCAGCACCTTGTAGAGATCGGGGATGGCATAGCGGGCGGAGTGACCGGACCAGGGGATGCGCTCCTCCGTGTCCAGGATGGTGATGTTCGGCCTGGCGCCGCCATCGACGGTGATCACACCGGACTCCGCGGTTGCATGCAGCGGCTGGGCGACCAGCCAGCGGCGCAGGTCGAGTGGTTCGGCGACGGTGGCCGACAGGCCGATGGTCTGGAGATCGGGGGCAAGCCGGCGCAGGCGGGCGAGACCGAGCGACAGGAGATGACCGCGCTTGGAGGTGACCAGCGAATGCAGTTCATCGAAGATAACGTAGCGCAGGTCCTTGAAGAACCGTCCGGCATCGGCATGGGAAATCAACAGCGCCAGCTGCTCGGGCGTGGTCAGGAGAATGTCGGGCGGGTTGAGCTTCTGGCGCTGGCGCTTGGCCTGCGGCGTATCGCCGGTGCGGTTTTCGATCGAAATGGCCAGCCCCATCTCGGTCACCGGCTTCATCAGGTTGCGCTCGATATCGACGGCGAGCGCCTTCAAAGGCGAGATGTAGAGCGTGTGAATGCCGGTGAAGGCGGATCCTGGCGGCAGCTTGCCGCGCTCGGTCAGCTCGGTCAGCGCCGGCAGGAAACCGGCGAGCGTCTTGCCGGCACCGGTCGGCGCAATCAGCAGCAGGCTTTCGCCCGATCGTGCGCGGCGGAGCAGTTCCAGCTGATGGGCGCGCGGCTGCCAGCCCTTTTCGCCGAACCAGCGATGGAAGGGGGCAGGCAGAAAAATCTCGGCGGCCTGATTCATCAACACTCTCTCAACCTAGCGCAGTGGCGGCGAAAAAGAAGCGTCCTTGACACTTGCAATAATCACGGATAAATTATATCCACGATAAGGGGCAGGCACATGAAACTCAGTGACGGCATAGAACAGGCGATCCACTGCATGACGATGCTGGCCAGCCTTGAAGAGGGCAGCACGCTTTCGGCAGCAGCCCTTGCGGAGTTTCACGGCGTATCGCCGAGCTATCTGCTGAAACATCTGCAGGCACTGTCGGCTGGGGGGCTGGTTGCCACCGTTCCCGGCCCGAAGGGCGGCTACCGCCTCGGGCGAACGGCCGCCGCGATCACGCTTCTCGACATCGTTATCGCAGTGGAGGGTCCGCAACCGGCCTTTCGCTGCAACGAGATCCGCCAGCGGGGACCCAATCCCCTCCCCGCGCGGTACTTCGACAAACCGTGTGGGATTGCCGCTGCGATGCTCGCGGCCGAGAGGGCCTATCGGGCCGAACTGAAGAAAACCAGCATCGCGGATCTGATCGCAGATCTGACTGAGGCAGACGATGGAGGCATTGCCGCGCGCGGTTGTGCCTTCCTGGAAATCAACGAACGCAAAGCCGCACGCTAAGGCTTGCCCATCCTCGAAAGGAACCATCATGCATCCCCGTCTCGATATGCAGAAGGCAGCCCCGGCCGCCTTCAAGGCCGTGCTCGGCCTGGAAAACTACGTCCAGTCCAGCGGCCTTGCCCGCTCGGAAATCCACCTGATCAAGCTGCGTGCCTCGATCATCAATGGCTGTGCCTTTTGCGTCGACATGCATATCAAGGAATCGCGCCATGACGGGCTGTCCGAACAGTGGACCAACATGATGTCGGTGTGGCGGGAATCGCCGGTCTATTCGGCCCGCGAACGCGCCCTGCTCGGCTGGGTCGATGCGGTGACGAACCTTGCCGGCACCGGCGCACCCGACGCTGACTTCGAGGCCCTGAAGGCGCAGTTCAGCGAAACCGAAATCGCCAATATCACGGTGGCAATCGGTGCCATCAATGTGTGGAACCGGCTCGCCGTCGGCTTCCGCTTTCAGCATCCGATCGACAAGCCGCGCGCAGCGGCCTGAGATCGGTCCCGAGAGACACAATAGATTGGAAGAGATTGGAAGGCGGCGCAATATCTGCGCCGCCTTGCCTCGTTTGCAGACCGATTGGCGATCAGGCCGCCAGGTCGAGCACGATACGGCCGTCGATCTGGCCCTTTTCCATGCGCTTGAAGATGTCGTTGATGTTCTCGAGCTTGTCCCAGGAGAAATGCGAGGCCACCTTGCCCTCGCCGGCAAACTGCAGGCTTTCCTCAAGATCCTGGCGGGTGCCGACGATCGAGCCACGCACGGTGATGCGCTTCAGCACCGTCTCGAAGACCGGCAACGAGATGAAGCCCGGCGGCAGGCCGACCAGCGCCATCGTGCCTTTCGAGCGCAGGAAGCCATAGGCCTGTTCCATCGCCTTCGGCGATACGGCGGTGACCAGCGCGCCATGCACGCCACCGGTTGCCTTCTGCACCTGTTCAATCGCATCTTCGGCCGTGCCATTGACGACGATATCGGCACCCAAGTCCTTGGCAAGCTTCAGCTTGTCGTCAAAAATGTCGGCGGCGACGACATGCATGCCCATTGCCTTGGCATATTGCACGGCCATGTGGCCGAGACCGCCGATGCCGGAAATGACGACCCATTCGCCGGGGCGGACTTCCGTTTCCTTCAGGCCCTTGTAGACGGTGACGCCGGCGCAGAGGATCGGGGCGGCCGCGCCGAATTCGAGATTGTCCGGCAGGCGGCCGACGAAATCGGGATCGGCCAGACCATATTGGGCAAAGGTGCCGTTGACCGAATAGCCGGTGTTCTGCTGGCTGCCGCACAGGGTTTCCCAGCCGGTGCGGCAGGGATTGCAGCAACCGCAGGCGGTGTGCAGCCACGGCACGCCGACACGGTCGCCTTCCTTGATGCGGGAGACGCCGGCGCCGAGTTTGGCGACATAGCCTGTTCCTTCGTGGCCGGGGATGAATGGCGGGTTGGGCTTGACCGGCCAATCGCCGTTGGCGGCGTGCAGGTCGGTATGGCAGACACCAGTTGCCTCGTATTTCACCAGGATCTGGCCCGGACCGGGTTCGGGGATGGGGTGTTCTTCAATCACCAGCGGCTTGCCGAACGCACGCACCACCGCAGCTTTCATTGTCGATGCCATCATATCCTCCAGTCAAATTTGACGATTGCCCCATTGCATGGGCACCACCCCGCGGGATCGCCCGGCGGGTATGACAGGAGACTATGCGCGTATGGAGGGAAGGCGATTGATCAGTGTCAATCTGTCGGCAATTTCATCGGAATGACATGAAACAGTCTTGAGCCAAGGTGGCGGGGGAGATCCCCCCGCCGGCAAGCTCAGGCGAGGTTCTTCTTGAGGAACGCGACGGTGCGCGACCAGGCGAGATCGGCGGCGGCCTTGTCGTAGCGGGCCGACGACGTGTCATTGTTGAAGGCGTGGTTGACGCCGTCATAGACGAACAGCTCATAGGTTTTGCCATTGGCATCGAGGGCTGCCTTGTAGGCGTCGATGCCTGCATTGATGCGTTCGTCGAGCCCGCCATAATGCAGCATCAACGGTGCCTTGATCGACGGCACGTCCTCGGCCGGCGCCTGGGCACCGTAATAGGCGACGCCTGCGCCGAGCTCCGGCGAGGCAACCGCCATGCGGTTGACCATGCCGCCGCCCCAGCAGAAACCGATCGCGCCGACCTTGCCATTGGTCTTTTCATGGGAGGCCAGGAACACGCGGGTCGCCTCGCCATTGGCGACCGTTGCCGGCATGTCGAGCTTGGAAAACATCTCGCGGGCCTGATCCTCGTTTTCCGGGGTGCCGCCCAAGGGAGAGAGGAAATCGGGTGCGAGCGCGACGAAACCTTCGAGCGCCATGCGGCGGGCGACATCGCGGATGTGCGGGTTGAGGCCGCGGTTTTCATGGATGACGATGACGGCCGGCAGCTTGGCGGTCGCGCCCTTGGGCATCACAAGGTAGCCCTTCATCTCGCCGCCGGCACCCGGATAGGTGATGTCCTGCGCTTCGATGCGGTCGTCGGCTTCGGGAATGATGGTGGCATTGGCCTGGTTGGCGGCAAGCAGCGGCATGATGGCCGCCGCCGCCGCACCCGTGCCGGCGAGCCGGGTCATCTTTTCCATGAAACCGCGACGATCGAGCGTCAGATGGGTGTATTCATCATAGGCGTTGATCATCGCCTGGGTAATCTTCGGCTTGTCCATGTTCTTCTCCCATGTTGAATTCGACATCGGGAAAGATAGGCGCAGCCGCGGCCAAGCCCAGACAAAACTGCGTTACCGCAGGTTCACGAAAACGCCATCCACGCCACAAGCCAGACCCAGAGGGCAAACAGCGTCGCGAAACCCAGGCCGAACAGCGGCCGGCGCAGATGCAGCCGGTTGCCGAAGACATGCACATAGGCATGGGCGTAGCGCGCCGCGACGAAGAACCAGGCGAGAACGACGGCGACCAGATTGTCGGCCTGGGTGATGTAGAGGAGGACGCAGACGGCATAAAACAGGATCGGCAGTTCGAACTGGTTGGCGATCGATTTGTTGACCACGCGGCTTTCCTCGGGCTCGGCCAGGTTGTCGCGAAAGGCGATGCGCTCCACCTTGCCGGAGCGAACAACGTCGCTCCGGCGCAGGACCAGCAGGCCGTAAAGGCAGAAGACGAGGAAGGCATGGGCAACAAGAGGCCAGAACATTTCGAAACCGGTCATGGCAAAATCCTTGTTCAAATCACTGTCATGAAAAAGCCCGAGGTCGTTGCCGACTTCGGGCCTTGAATTGGTCTAGCGGATCGGGGAGATCATGCACCGCCCGGGTAGTTCGGGCTTTCGCGGGTGATCGTCACGCCATGCGGATGGCTTTCGCGCAGGCCGGCGCCGGAGATGCGCACGAAGGTCGCCTTATCCTGGAAATCCTTGATGTCCTTGCCGCCGACATAACCCATGGCTGCCTTCAGGCCGCCGGCGAGCTGGTGCAGCACGGCCGAGACGGGGCCCTTGTAGGGAACCTGGCCTTCGATGCCCTCGGGCACGAGCTTCAACGTGTCGCGCACTTCCGCCTGGAAGTAGCGATCGGCCGAGCCGCGCGCCATGGCGCCGACAGAACCCATGCCGCGATAGGCTTTGAAGGAACGGCCCTGGTAGAGATAGACTTCGCCCGGGCTTTCGTCGGTACCAGCGAGCAGCGAACCTACCATGACGGCCGATGCGCCAGCGGCAATCGCCTTGGCCACGTCGCCGGAGAACTTGATGCCGCCATCGGCGATCACCGGGATGCCGTGCTTGTTGGCTTCCTCCACCGCCGCCATCACGGCAGCCAACTGCGGAACGCCGACGCCGGCGACGATGCGGGTGGTGCAGATCGAGCCGGGGCCGATACCGACCTTGATGCAATCGGCGCCGCTGTCGATCAGGGCGCGCGTGCCTTCGCTGGTGGCGACATTGCCGGCGATGATGCGGATGGCGTTCGACATCTTCTTCACTTCGGCGACCGCGTCGAGCACCTTCTGGCTATGGCCGTGGGCGGTATCGACGACGATCACATCGACGCCGGCCTCGATCAGGCGTTCGGCGCGTTCGCGGCCGTCGTCACCGGTGGAGATGGCGGCGGCGACGCGCAGGCGGCCCTGGGCATCCTTGGCGGCATGCGGGTTGAGCTGCGACTTCTCGATGTCCTTGACGGTGATCAGGCCGACGCAACGGCCTTCGTTGTCGACCACAACCAGCTTTTCGATGCGGTGGGTGTGCAGCAGGCGCTTGGCCTCCTGCTGCTCGACGCCATCCCTGACCGTGATCAGGTTCTGGTGGGTCATCAGCTCATGGATCTTCTGGGCCGGATCGGAGGCGAAGCGGACATCGCGGTTGGTCAGGATGCCGACCAGGCGGCCCGGGCGACCACCGTTCTCGACGACCGGAATGCCGGAAATGCCATGCGACTTCATCAGCGACAGGGCTTCGGCGAGCGTCGCATCCGGTCCTATCGTCACCGGGTTGACGACCATGCCGCTCTCGAACTTCTTGACCTGACGTACTTCCTCGGCCTGCTCGATCGGGGTCAGGTTGCGATGGATGACGCCCATGCCGCCCGACTGGGCCATGGCGATCGCCAGACGGCTCTCGGTCACGGTGTCCATCGCCGACGACAGGATCGGCAGCGAAAGGTCGATGTCTTTTGCAATGCGGGTGGCGATATTGGTCTGGCCCGGCATGATTTCCGAATGGCCGGGCTGCAGCAGCACATCGTCAAAGGTAAGCGCTTCTGCGCCGGTTGCCGAAATCACGATCCGTGCCATTGCCATTTCCTTCGTTTGATAAAAAGCCGGAAGCTCCGGGACGAATATACGTCCGGCTGCTCCTGCAAAAACTGCTTGGAAGTTGGCGAGGGCTGGTAACACGTTCATGACAGGAAGGGAATAGCAAAATGGATTTCAGCCGCAGGGGCCTTATTTCTGCGCTCGGGGCGGATAAATCTCGCGTTTAACGAGAATTAAATCATGCTAATGAAGAGATCCTCAAGTCTTCTCCGCTAGAAGAGCCTGGATCGCGCCGAAAACGGCCGGCACCAGAAAAAAGCAAGATCAAAACGGGGACGTGTCACATGACGGCAATCAGAAAACGCGCAGTTGCGCTTGAGAACCAATTTGCCCGCGATCAGGAACTCCTATTCAAGACCGAAGCGCGCCGCAATGCGCTTGTCGGCCTTTGGGCGGCATCGCTGATCGGGACCGGCAATGGCGAAGCCTATGCCAAGGAACTGGCGATGACGGCAGTCGAAGGCCAGCACAAGGTGCTGGAGCGCCTGCGCCACGATTTCGATGCAGCAGGTGTCGAAATGCTCGATACCGACATTCAGGACCGCATGGTCTCGATGCTGCGCACCGCAGCCGACGATCTCTACAACGGCCGGTAAACCGCGCCTTCCCGACGATCAAGGGCCTGCACGGCGATCGCGCGCCTGCAGGCCCTTTTCAAGTTCGCGATGAGGCCGATCAGATATCGAACTGATAGGCCTTGGGCACGAAGCGATAGCCCTGGTCGACCTTCTCGACATAACCGACGGCCGGGAACGGCATGTGATAGCCGAGGAAGGCAAGCTTGTCAGTTGCCAACATGTCGAAGACCTTCTTGCGGCTGGCAGCGGCAGCAGTCTTGTCCATGTCGAAACGCACTTCCCAATCCGGGCGCTGCAGCGACAGGACGAAGTGGTTTGCCGTGTCGGCGGTGAGCACCAGCTGGCGGCCTTCCGATTCCACGCTGTAGATCATGTGGCCGGGCGAATGGCCAAAGGCGGCCATGCCGGTGACGCCGGATACGACTTCGCCGCCATCGCCGATGAAGGTTATCTTGTCGGCCAGAGGCTTCACATTGGCGAGTACACCCTTGTGGCCGCCTTCGGCCGGCGTGCCGGCGCGGGCCGGATCAACCCAGAAATCGTATTCTGCCTGACCGGTCACATAACGGGCGTTCGGGAAAGCCGGTGCGCCACCTTCCATCAGGCCGCCGATGTGGTCGCCATGCAGATGGGTGAGCACGACGATGGTGACGTCCTCGCGCTTGTAGCCGGCCGCCGTCAGGCCTTCCAGCAAACGACCGTTGCCATTGGCGCGGCCACCTTCGCCGAAGCCCGTATCGAACAGGATGACATCCGATCCGGTGTTGACCAATGTCGGCGAGAAGCTGTTGACGAACTTGTCGGCGGGCAGGAAATTGGCTTCGAGCAGCGCGCCGACCACTTCCGGGGTCTGGTTCGTGCCGAAAATTTCCTGCGGATTGTCCGAGGGGCGGGCGCCATCCTTGACCACGACGACCTCGAACTTGCCGACATTGAAACGATGGGTCTCGGGCGGCATGGCATGATTGATATCCATGGAGGTGTCGGCTCCGGTCTGCGCCCTTGCGGCAGCCATGATCATCGGCGATGCCAGAGCGACGCCCGCGCCACCCAGCAACATTCTTCTCTTTAGAGAAATCATCGAAAACTCCCTCATTGAAAAATCCTCCGCCCGGCACGCCGAGCACTCGTGGCGAGATAGGCTTCCCGGCGTCATAGGGAAGTCGCCTCACACCATCGTGATCCGGAGGGGGACATGGCAGAGGGAACATTTGATGCACGCGGCGCATCTCCGACGAGATCAAACTTCCTGTTGCACAGGCGCAGGAGACGATATCGCCGCCGTCGTGAATAGGATAGAAGACGCACCGCACGCTCTTGCCCGCCGCATTCCCCAGGACATTCCCCAGGACATCTCGATGAACCGCATCACGCCGCTGATCCTTGCCGTCGCGCTCTTCATGGAGCAGATGGATTCCACCGTGATCGCGACGGCGCTGCCGACCATTGCCGCCGATCTCCATGTCGGCCCCATCACGCTGAAACTGGCGCTGACCGCCTATATGGTGGCGCTGGCGATCTTCATCCCGATCAGCGGCTGGATGGCCGATAGGTTCGGCGCCAAGCGCATCTTCCGCGCGGCGATCGTCGTATTCATGCTGGGCTCGGTATTCTGCGCCATCTCCGGCTCCCTGACCACGTTCGTTGCGGCGCGGTTCCTGCAGGGCATGGGCGGAGCGATGATGACGCCGGTGGGACGCCTCGTGCTGTTGCGCACGACGAAACGCAGCGACCTGGTCTCAGCGATGGCGCTCTTGACCATTCCCGGCCTGCTCGGCCCGATCACCGGACCGCCGGTCGGCGGTTTCATCACCACCTTCTTCAGCTGGCACTGGATCTTCCTGATCAACATCCCGATCGGGCTTGCCGGCCTCTGGCTCTCCAGCATCTACCTGCCCGAGATCGATCCGGTGGACACGGCACCGATCGACTGGAAAGGCTTCGCGCTCACCTCCATCGCAGCATCCGGGCTGGTCTTCGGCCTGTCGGTGATGAGCCTGCCGGGCTTGCCGATCGCCGTCGGCATCGGGGCCGCGGTCACCGGGATGCTGTGCCTGGTGCTTTATGTGCCGCATGCGCGCCGGCACAAGGCGCCGCTGCTGGATCTCAGCCTGTTTGCCAATCGCAGCTTCCGCGCCTCGATCATCGGCGGCACAGCATTCCGGCTGGCAGCAGGTGCAACGCCATTCCTGCTGCCACTGATGCTGCAGCTGGGTTTCGGGATGACGGCATTCGAATCGGGCATGACGACGTTCATTGCCGCGGTCGGCGCGATCACCACCAAGTTCGTGGCGCGACGCGCCTTTGCGGCCGCCGGCTTTCGCAACATCCTGATCGCCGCCGGCCTTGGCGGCACATTGACGACGGTCGCCAATTCCTTCTTCACGCCGTTAACGCCGATCGCCGTGATCATGGCCTTCCTGTTGATCGGCGGCTTTTTCCGGTCTTTCTTCTTCACCGGGGTCAACACGCTCGGCTATGCCGAGATCGACGACCGGCATGCAAGCCAGGCCACATCGCTGACATCGGTGCTGCAGCAGATCAGCCTGGCGCTCGGCGTGGCCGTCGCCGCCGCCATTCTCGAAACCAGCACGACGCTGTCCGGCGGGACGCTGTCTTTGGGTGATTTCCACGTCGCCTTCGCGGTCGTGGCCGGGCTTTCCGTCTTCGCGATCATCCCGTTTTTCGGGCTGCCGCGCGATGTCGGATCAGCGGTTTCGGGCTATCGCCGATCGGCAGAGACGGACACCATCGCGGTGAAGTGAAAGCCGCAGTCCGCTCAGGGCTTTTCGCAAACCGCCGAGAGCTTGTTGCCGTCGGGATCGCGGACATAGCAGGCATAAAAGCTGGCGTGATAGGGCCTGAGACCGGGCGCGCCTTCATCCGTGCCGCCATTCGCAATCGCTGCAGCATAAAACGCATCGACCGCGTCGCGGCTCGGCGCATCCAGCGCCGTCATTGCGCCATTGCCGAACGTCGCCTCTTTGCCGTTGACCGGCGTCAGAACCCAGAGGCGGCAGCGGCTGTCGGCGTCACCTTCGGGGGCGTAGCCGAGCTCATCGTCCTCGGTCACGCGGCGCGTCACCGACAGCGGTGCCAGGACGGCATCATAGAAGATCTGCGAGCGGGCGAGATCGGTGGAGCCGAGGGTGATGTACAGCAGCATTTGGTCTTTTCGTCCTGTATGTGTCCTGATCCGGCTCGACGCCTGGTGCGCCAGTGCTGGTGCGTCAGTCCTGGTTCTCGTCGGCCGGCACATCCTCGCGCGGATCGTAGGCGAACCCGCCATCGTCTTCGGCACGCTCGAGATTGCGGGCGCCAAGACCGACGCGCTTGCCCTTGAAATCCTTGGCAAGCAGAAACATCTCGACCGATTCCGAGCGCGACGACGGCGGCTTGATATGCAGGACCTGGCGGAAGTTATGCTTGAGCATGTTCAGCAGGTCTTTTTCCGTACCGCCCTGGAAGGTCTTGGCAAGGAAATGCCCGCCCTCTCCGAGAACCTCGACGGCAAAATAGGCCGCAACCTCGCACAGATGCATGGTGCGCAGATGGTCGGTCCTCTGGTGACCGGTGGTCGGCGCCGCCATGTCGGAAATGACCAGATCCGGGGTGCCGCCGACGGCTTCCATCAACTGGCGCGGCGCATCGTCGTCGAGAAAGTCGAGCTGCAGGATCTTGACGCCCGGAAGCGGCGCCATCTCGAGGAAGTCGATCGCCGCGACGCGAATATCATCGTCAGTGGAATCGGTGACCTTGGCGGCGATCTGCGACCAGCTGCCCGGTGCAGCGCCGAGATCGATGATGCGTCGGGCACCTTTGAGGATCTGGTGTTTCTCGTCGATCTCGAGCAGCTTGAACGCCGCGCGGGCACGGTAGCCCTCGAGCTTGGCGCGCTGCACATACGGATCATTGATATGGCGTTCGAGCCAGCGTCTGGACGAGGCCTTCAGCTTGCCCTTCTTGACCTTCTGGCCGAGTTTGCGGCCGGTGCGATTGCCGCCGATCGGTGGCTTGCTCATGGCTCAGCGCTCCCTGAAATGTGGTGGGCGACGATTGCGGCCGCGGCGCCAGACGCCATCATCCGCCATCATGTCGGTCAACAGGCCCTCACGCAGGCCGCGATCGGCAACCCGCATGCGGGTGGACGGCCAGCGACGGCGAATGGCTTCGAGAATGGCACAGCCGGCCAGGACGAGATCGGCGCGATCCGGGCCGATGCACGGATTGGCGGCACGGCCGGCAAAATCCCAGGATAGAAGCTTGGCTTGCATGGCCGTGACTTCGTCATCCGACAGCCAGACGCCGTCGACCTTGCGACGATCGTAGCGCGGCAGGTCGAGATGCACACCGGCCAGCGTGGTGACCGTGCCGGACGTGCCGATCAGGTGGAAATCTTCGGGCGCGCCGCCGGGACCGAGCGGCACAGGCGGGCAATCGAAATGCGACAGCATGCCGGCGACTTCCGAGGTCATCGCCTCGAAGACCTCCGGCGTGACATCGCGGCCGCCATGACGCTCGGACAAGGTCACGACGCCGACCGGCAGCGAGGTCCAGTGGGTGATGTGATTGGCGAGACGGCTGGAGCGGTTTTCATTGATGCGGATGACCGCGATCTCCGACGAACCACCGCCGATATCGAACAGCACGACGGAGCGTGCTTCACGGCCGACCAGCGACGAACAACCGGACACTGCAAGCCGCGCCTCGGTTTCGCGGTTGATGATCTCGAGGTCCAGCCCGGTCTCGACGGTGACACGGGCGAGAAACTCCTCGCCGTTTTCGGCAGCCCGGCAGGCTTCGGTGGCGATCAGCCGCATGCGGCGGATTTCGCGGCCGGCGAGCTTGGTGGCGCAGATGCGCAGGGCCTCGACGGCACGGTCCATCGCATCCTGCGACAGGCGACCGGTGGCCGCCAGTCCCTCCCCGAGACGGACGATGCGTGAAAAGGCATCGACGACGCGGAACTGGCCGGGCCGGGTCGGCTGGGCAATCAGCAGGCGGCAATTGTTGGTGCCGAGATCGAGCGCCGCATAGAGGTCGTCATGTGAACCCTCCGGGGCGGTTGAGCGCGGGCGATCCGTCTGCGACCGATCGGGGGCGTGACCGGCTTGTGCCGGGCGCGGCGCCTGACCGGCAGGCTGCGGCTCGCTCTCCGGAGCGCGCGCCCGGGTGCCGGCAGCATGCCCGCCGGACGGGGTTGCCTTGCCTGACGGGGTAGCCTTGCCGGCCGGCGGCTGCGAGCCGGCGAGCGGCCGGACCTGACCGGGGCGATTTTGGCCCGGCCTGCCCTGGCGGGCAGCGGCCTGACCGTTGCGCCGATTGCGTCGGCGCTTGCGGCCAGGGGCCTGCTCGCCTGCCGCTTGGGCCCCTGCTTGACCCGCTGTGTTGCTGGCGGTCTGGCGCGTTTCACCCTGAGCGGATGGTGCCGAACCCTGCGAATGCACGGCGGCCGCGGCGGCATTGTCGGTGCGCGCAGATCCCTGGCCGGAACCCTGTGGTGATGCAGGTGAGGAGGAACCGTGCGACGTCAAAGTCTGAGAGGGCGTATTTTTCGGCGGCACGGGGCCGCTCTGCACGCCTGACGCATCCGACGTTACCGCAGAGGCGGACGCCGCCTTGCCACGACGACGACGCTTTCGCTTGCGGATGGGACCATCCGCAACCACTGATTCGGAACGTCGAACCGAGACCTGCTCACTAGCTGATCCTGCTAAAGTCGAAAGTTCCGCGCCGGCTTGCGCCGCCGCCGTCTTTCTTCCCTTGCCGCGCCGGCGGGAATTACCGCCCTTGCGCTTGCTCGTCGACGCCCCCTCGCTTTTCGGCTTTCCGCCGCGGTCGGGGTCTGTCACTGCGTTTTCCACTGCACCGCGCAAGGCGTCTCAATCGACGCATGCCGCTGGTGTCACATCCATTTCGTTGGCGCCAGCATACCAGCGCAAAACCCTCAAGCCAAACGGTTTTTCTGATCGCCCCGGGCCTGCCGCTTTGCCGGCCGGCATGCCTTGTGCTGTCGGCAAAGCTTCACCCCTAAACAATCGGCAGCATTCTCGATTTTTTTTCGCGTCAGGTATTTGCAATCGTCCACCTTTTGGTTATAAGCCCGCCTCACCGACGGGCGCACGATCTTCGCACCCGAACCCTGCTGGGGAATAGTTCAACGGTAGAACGACGGACTCTGACTCCGTTAATCTTGGTTCGAATCCAGGTTCCCCAGCCAATTCTCCCTAAAAGTCCTGAAATTTGAATTCGTTAGCGTGATACGAGCGCCCATCGATCCGGACGTCCAGTCATGGCGATTGGCGCTTATGCGCTATGTCTCGCTGCGATCGGTGGTGGCGCGGTCATGGGCGTATTGTCTCATTCGTGGAAACGGCGGCAACCAGGATTCGCGGCGCGTGGTCCAAAGTTCGTAGGTCGGCAGCAGCTGGTCGGGGGCATCAAGGGAGCCGAGGTTGACTTCGATCTCGTCGGCCGAGCGGGAGAAAACGGAGGAGCCGCAGCGCGGGCAGAAATGGCGTCCGGCGTATTCGCCTGCCTCACCCTCGATCCTGACCGCCTCTTCGGGGAAGATCGCCGAGGCGTGAAACAGGGCGCCGTGATGTTTGCGGCAATCGAGGCAGTGACACAGCCCGACCCGATAGGGCTGTCCCGAGGCGACGATTTTGACATTGCCGCATAAACAACTGCCGGTGAACCGGTGCATGAACGCCCTCCTTCATCTTCCAACATCGTTGTCATCTTCAGCCTGCTGCCGGAAACTTTACGACGCCCGATGATGTCCACGCAATTGGCGCGGTGGGCTGCGGGTTCGTTTGCGATGACGGGATGGAGATATTGACCATCCTACCCACCATTGGCGCATATCCCATTGGCAGACCCATGCGATCCGCGGGTGCGCCCTGATTTCAACCGCGAGCTCGCCGGAGTTTTTGCTCCGGAATTGTCGGGGGGCGTCACAGGTATCTCGTCAGGCACCTCACTAGACATCTCTTGGGGACCTCTGTTGCGGAGATCGAAAATTCTCTGTCGACAAAAAGAATACAAGTCTGTATATCTGGTTTCAAGGTGACGCTCCGACACGCGGGGCGGACCAGATCCCGCTTCGGCGCACAGAGGAATTCGACAATGAAGGCAACGATTTTTTCCGGTGTAGTTCCGGCACTGATGACGCCCTGCAAGGCTGATCGCAGCCCCGACTTCGATGCGCTGGTGCGCAAGGCCAAGCAGCTGATCGGCGACGGCATGTCGGCAGTGGTCTATTGCGGCTCGATGGGCGACTGGCCGCTTTTGACCGATGCGCAGCGCATGGAAGGCGTCGAGCGACTGGTTCAGGCCGGCATTCCGGTGATCGTCGGCACCGGCGCCGTCAACACGGCCTCTGCCGTCGCCCATGCGGCGCATGCTCAGAAGGTCGGCGCGCAGGGCCTGATGGTCATCCCGCGCGTGTTGTCACGCGGTTCGTCGGTGACGGCGCAGAAGGCGCATTTCAAGGCGATCCTTTCGGCAGCGCCCGATCTGGCAGCCGTCATCTACAACAGCCCGTATTACGGCTTTGCCACGCGCGCCGACCTGTTCTTCGCGCTGCGCGCCGAACATCAGAACCTCGTCGGCTTCAAGGAATTCGGCGGACCGGCCGACATGCGCTATGCGGCCGAGCACATCACCAATCATGACGACAGCGTTTCGCTGATGATCGGCGTCGATACGGCCGTCTTCCATGGCTATGTCAATTGCGGTGCGACCGGCGCGATCACCGGGATCGGCAATGTTCTGCCCAAGGAAGTGCTGCATCTGTGCAACCTGTCGCAGGCTGCTGCGGCCGGCGATGCCGAGGCGCGCCAGCGGGCGCTGGAACTGGAACAGGCGCTGGCCGTGCTGTCGTCCTTCGACGAAGGGGCCGATCTGGTTCTCTACTTCAAGCATATGATGGTGCTGAAGGGTGATGCGGAATATACGCTGCATTTCAACGAGAGCGATGCCCTGACGGCAAGCCAGCGCGGCTATGTCGAAGCACAGTTCACGCTGTTCAACACCTGGTATGGCGAATGGAGCAAGCTTTCGGGCGCCGTGGCCAAATACAAGGCCTGATCGACGTGTAAGGCCTGATCGAAGCAACCGACGCGACAAGGGCCCTCCAACCGGAGGGTCTGAAGCGCGTTGCGTTCGGTGCGCATGCCGGCCATCGCCCGAACCGCTGTCCGCTACGGATTGGGCAGAGGCCGGGTGAGGACGAAGGCGGCGCAGGCGATCAGGATCGCGCCGATCGCCAGTTTCAGCCAGAGTTGCGGCGGGCCGACGAACCAGACGATGAGATAGCTCGCGCTCATCAGCGAGACCGAAGCGATTTTCGCCGGCTTGGAAATCGCGCCCTGGCGACGCCAGTCGCTCAGCGGCTGGCCATAACGCGGATGCTCCAGCAGCCACCGTTCGAAGCGCGGCGACGAGCGGGCAAACAGCGCGGCGGCGAGGATCATGAACGGGGTGGTC
The DNA here is from genome assembly GCA_900470155.1 of Hyphomicrobiales bacterium. GTDB lineage: Bacteria > Pseudomonadota > Alphaproteobacteria > Rhizobiales > Rhizobiaceae > Allorhizobium. The sequence goes on along the minus strand of UBZT01000014.1, from coordinate 181,294 downwards.
GGCAGAATGGGCAGGAAAACACCGATGATGCCGATCGCAACCAACAGCCAGGCTGCGGCGAGTGTCAGAAGACGCATCAGGGACCTTTCCTTAAAAGTTGACTGATGCGGTCATATACCGGCAGCAGCACTGACGGAAATAGGCAACGTTCGCCGTTCCGCCAAGGATTTTGCGGATTTCGGCGGATGCGACCATTTTTCGTTTGCGCCGCAACCGTGGCAATTGCATCCTTGTATACATCTTGCCCTCAGGGAAATGAAACATACCATGTCCAAGGTTACCATCGTGCTTGGCGCCGGCATTATCGGCGTGTCCACCGCAATTCATCTGGCGCGTCGCGGGCGCGCAGTGGTGCTGGTGGATCGGCGCGATCCGGGCGAGGAAACCTCGTTCGGCAATGCCGGGCTGATCCAGCGCGAGGGGGTTGTGCCTTATGCCTTCCCGCAGGATCTCGGGCTGCTGCTGCGCTACGGACTGAACAACCGGATCGACGCGCATTATCATGGCAGTGCGCTGGCGAAACTCGTGCCGTTCCTGGCGCGCTACTGGTGGCATTCGAACAAGCCAAGACATGAAGTAATTGCGCGTGCCTATGCGCCGCTGATCGAGAACTCGATCTCGGAGCATCAGGTTTTGATCGAGGCTGCCAATGCCGGGCAGTTCATCCGCAAGGATGGCTGGATGGAGCTGTTCCGCACGAATGCCAAGCGCGACGGCGAAGTGGCGGAGGCCGAGCGGCTCGGGCGCGAATACGGCATCAGCTTCAAGAGCCTGTCGCGCGAGGAACTGGCCAAGGAAGAGCCGCATCTTTCGGGCGATTTCATCGGCGCGTTGAAATGGAACGACCCGTGGTCAGTGACCAATCCGCATGGATTGACGGCCGCCTATCTCGCCTATTTCCAGTCGCTCGGGGGCCGTTTCGTCAAGGGCGACGCGAGCACGCTCGAGCCGGGTGCTGGCGGTCGCGGCTGGAAGGTCAGGACCGATGAGGGCATGGTCGAGGGCGAAGAGGTGGTGCTGGCCGTCGGTCCCTGGGCACAGGAGATGACCGCGAAACTCGGCTACCGCTTCCCGCTCGGGGTCAAGCGTGGCTATCACATGCATTATGCGCCAGCCGGCAATGCGGTCTTGAACAACTGGGCAATGGATGGCGAACGCGGCTATTTCCTTGCGCCGATGGAAAAGGGCATCCGCCTGACGACCGGTGCGGAATTTGCCGATCGCGATGCGCCGAAATCGCCGGTGCAACTGGAGCGGGCCGAAAAGGTGGCGCGCGAGATCTTCCCGCTCGGTGAGCGGCTGGATGCCGAACCGTGGATGGGTGCCCGCCCCTGCACGCCGGACATGATGCCGGTGATCGGCAAGGCGCCGCGCCATGATGGCCTGTGGTTTGCCTTCGGCCATGCCCATCACGGCCTGACGCTGGGTCCTGTCACGGGCCGCCTGATTGCGGAGATGATGGACGGCGAAAAGCCCTTCCTCGACACAACGGCCTGGCGTCCGGAACGGTTCAATCCATGAGGTGAATTGGCGCATAGCAGCCCGTTGTTCCCTGCGGGCTGGCCTTTTCCGCGCCGGGATGGTATCTGGGAATTGGTCATATGACCAATTTGTCGCTTCACTGAGCGGCTGACCGGAGAAAAACCGGCCTCGACAAGAGGCCAGCGGTCGAGGGGAAAATCGAGAGGCAGCCGAGGCATGGTGCGGTTTCTGATCTATAACGCGAAAAGCGTCTACCGTTAGCGGCACGTCCCGCTGGCGTGGCGACACGTGTTACATATCAAGCAGACCATCTATCCAAACGGTGCCCTATGGACATTGCCGAGCAGGCGCGAGAATTTTTCGCGCAAAACCCCGATATTGAAGTTCTTGAAGCCTTTGTCATCGACGTGAACGGTGTGCCGCGCGGCAAATGGATCCCGCGCGAACGGGCGATCGATGTGCTGACCAACGGCATGGCGATGCCACGCTCGGTCTATGCACTCGATGTCTGGGGCCGCGACGTCAATGCCGCCGGCCTTGCCGAAGGCACCGGCGACCCGGACGGCATCTGCTTTCCGGTGCCCGGCACGCTGTCGCGCGTCACCTGGCTGTCGCGCCCGACGGCCCAGGTCCTGCTGCAGATGCGGACGACGGAGGGCGATGCCTTTTATGCCGATCCGCGCCAGGTGCTGGCCGATGTGCTGGAGCGCTACAAGCGCGAAAAGCTGACGCCGGTCGTTGCCACCGAACTCGAATTCTACCTGATCGACCCGGTGCGTTCGGCACTCGATCCGGTGCGTCCACCGAACACGCGCGACGGGCGCTGGCACACCGGCCAGACGCAGGTGCTGTCGATTTCCGAACTGCAGGATTTCGAAGAGGTGTTCCACGGCATTTCCAATGCGGCGCGCGCCCAAGGGGTGCCAGCGGATACGACGCTGCGGGAAAACGGTCCCGGCCAGTATGAAATCAATCTCAACCATGTACCGGATGCGCTGGCGGCGGCCGATTATGCCGTGCTTTTGAAGCGCATCGTCAAGGGCGTGGCGCGCGCCAATGATCTTGATGCCACCTTCATGGCCAAGCCTTATGGCATGCAGGCCGGCAGCGGCATGCATGTGCATTTCTCGGTTCTCGACGAGAGCGGCCGCAACATCTTTGTCGGCGAGAATGGCCCGGCCGATACCTTGCTGCATTCGGTCGGCGGGCTGCTGGAAGCGATGGGCGAGAGCATGGCTGTCTTTGCGCCACACCAGAATTCCTATCGCCGCCTGCGCCCTTCCGAACATGCGCCGACCTATGCCTCCTGGGGCTTCGACAACCGCTCTGCGGCCGTACGCGTGATCACCGCGTCGAAGCCGGCGACCCGAATCGAGCATCGTGTCGCCGGGTCCGACACCAATCCCTATCTGGTGCTGGCGATGATCCTGTCGGCAGCGCTGGCCGGCATGAAGGAGAAGACGCCGCCGGGTGGCGCGATCTCCGGCGACGATCACGCGATCAGCCATGAGCCGCTGCCGACCAACTGGGACTATGCGATCCAGCGCTTTGCCAAGTCGAGTTTCGCCTATGCAGCGCTCGGGCCGAAATATCGCGGGCTCTACACGGCCTGCAAGCAGCAGGAACTGTCGGAGTTTTCGCAGCGTGTGACAGACGTCGAATATGACGCCTATATCCGGACCGTGTGAGGTGAATGCCATGACGAAGTCTATCGGAGCCAATCCCGGCCATGCGGCCACCTATTATGCGGCGTCCGCCCGCGACAAGCGCATTCGACCGAGCCTCGGCGGTGAACTGAATGCCGATATCTGCATCATCGGCGCCGGCTTCACCGGGATCTCGGCGGCCTTGCAACTGGCCGAGACCGGCTATTCGGTTGTCGTGGTCGAGGCCGACCGCATCGGCTTTGGCGCGTCCGGCCGCAATGGCGGCCAGATCGTCAACGGCTACAGCCGCGATCTCGATACCATCGCCAGGCGCTACGGTCCTGATCGCGCGGCCCGGCTCGGCGAGATGTCGCTCGAGGGCGGCAGGATCATTCGCGAACGGGTGGCGAAATACGGTATCGAATGCGATCTCGTCGATGGCGGCTTCTTTGCCGCCTTTACCGACAAACAGGTGCGCGAGATGGCCGAGGTGCGCGCCACCTGGCGGAAGCATGGTCATGACGGACTGGACATGGTGTCGAAGGCCGAGGTGTCGAAATATGTGAAGGCCGATCGTTATGTCGGCGGCATGATCGACAGGCATGGCGGCCATATCCATCCGCTCGATCTGGTGCTCGGCGAGGCAGCCGCCGTGGAAAGTCTCGGCGGCAAGATCTTTGAAAACTCCAAGGTGATCGAACTCCACACCGGCGCACAGCCCTATGTGCGCACCGAGCGCGGCATGGTTCGGGCGAAGTTCGTGCTGGTCTGCGGCAATGCCTATATGAGCGGGCTGGCGCCGAAGATCACCGAGAAGATGATGCCAGTGTCCTCCCAGGTGATGGCGACGGAGCCGCTTGACGCCAAGCTGATCGAGGACTTGCTGCCGGCCAATTACTGTGTCGAGGATGCCAATTACGTGCTCGACTACTATCGCCGCACGGCCGACAACCGGCTGCTCTATGGCGGCGGCATCGGCTATGGCGGCCAGGACCCCGCCAATCTCACCGGCGTCATTCGTCCGAACATGCTGAAGACCTTTCCGCAGCTGAAGGACGTGAAGATCGACTATGCCTGGAGCGGCAATTTCGCGCTGACGCTGACCCGGATTCCGCATATGGGCAAGCTGTCGGACACGGTCTATTTTTCGCACGGCGACAGTGGCCATGGGGTGACGACGACGCATCTGCTCGGCAAGATCCTCGGCGAAGCGATCAACGGCCAGGCCAGTCGCTTCGACGTCTGGTCATCGCTCCAGGCCTATCCCTTCCCGGGCGGCCGGATGTTGCGCGTGCCGCTCACCGCGCTCGGCGCCTGGTGGTACGGGCTTCGTGACAAGCTTGGCGTTTGAGGAGAGCAGGATGAGCCGTATCGTTACCGTCGCCGCAACGCAGATGGCCTGCAGCTGGGACATTCCCGGCAATATCGCCCGGGCCGAAAAACTGGTGCGCGAGGCTGCCGCCAAGGGCGCGCAGATCGTGTTGATCCAGGAATTGTTCGAGGCGCCGTATTTCTGCCAGGACCAGATGGCCGAGTTCTTCAATCTGGCAAAACCGCTCGAGGGCAATCCGCTGGTCGGGCATTTTTCCCGGCTTGCGGCGGAGCTTGGCGTTGTCATCCCGGTCAGCTTCTTCGAAAAAGCCGGTCCCGCCTTCTTCAACAGCGTGGCGATCATCGATGCGGATAGCGCCGTTCTCGGCCTTTACCGCAAGAGCCATATTCCAGACGGCCCAGGCTATACCGAGAAATACTATTTTTCGCCCGGCGATACCGGCTTCAAAGTCTGGCAGACACGTTACGCGAAGATCGGCGTCGGTATCTGCTGGGACCAGTGGTTCCCCGAGGCGGCGCGGTCCATGGCACTGCAGGGGGCCGAACTGCTGTTCTATCCGACCGCGATCGGCTCTGAACCGCAGGACCCTACGATCGACAGCGCCGCCCATTGGCAACGCGTGATGCAAGGGCATGCCGCCGCCAACCTGATGCCGGTGATCGCTTCGAACCGGATCGGGACCGAACCCGGCCGCAAGGGCACGGAACTGACCTTCTACGGCTCGTCCTTCATCGCCGACCAGACCGGGAGCAAGGTCGCCGAAGCCGGGCGCACTGAAGAGGCCGTTCTGACGGCACGTTTCGATCTCGACGGCATTGCCAGGCAACGTGCGGCCTGGGGACTGTTCAGGGATCGCCGACCGGACCTGTACGGGCCCGTCCTGACGCTCGACTGCACGGTGTAAGCTTAGATCAGCGCGGCCGTGCGTCGTAGGTCTGTTGAGCCGCCAGCACGGCATCCATGTGTTTTTCCGCCCAATGGGCCATGGCGGCCACCGTTTCCGTCAGCGTGCGGCCGAGCGGGGTCAGGGCGTATTCCACCGTCACCGGCACCGTCGCAAAGACGGTACGCGTCACCATGCCATCGCGCTCCAATCGTTTGAGCGTCTGCGACAGGACCTTCTGCGATACACCTTTGATATCGCGCCGAAGGTGATTGAACCGCACAGGCTGCCCCTCCAGGCGGTCGAGGATCAGCAGAGCCCACTTGTCGGCGACGCGGGCCAGGACCTGCCGTGTCGGGCAATTTTCTTCATAGACGTCGTACGGTTGCAGCATGACCTGTCCTGCTTTGTCGCGGGTGGTTTCCTTGAGGAAACCATGTCACCCGAAAGTGCCTTCTTTTCCGATTTCTGAATGTGAGTATATATCCGATAGGAAGCTAGTTTCCAATGGATACCCATTCAATCATTCGAGGAATAAACGACATGTCGAACAAGATCCTGGTTCTCGGTGCCACCGGCAATGTGGGCACGCCACTGGTGAAGGCGCTGGTTGCCAAGGGCGAGAAGGTCAAGGCCGCCTCGCGCTCGGGCAAAGCCGTCGATGGCGCGGAAGGTGTTGTGTTCAGCTACACCGATTCTGCCACTTTCGGCCCGGCGCTCGAAGGCGTCGATCGCGCCTATATCATGCTGGCGTCGGGCAATGTCGATTCGATAGCCCTGCTGACGCCGGTGCTTGAGGCTGCCTATGAGCGCAAGGTGAAGGTGGTATTTCAGAGCGCTTTGGGCGTCGATGCCGACGACAGCATTCCCTATCGCCAGGTCGAGATCGCCATCGAAAAATCCGGCGTGCCTTACGTTATCCTGCGGCCGAACTGGTTCTCCGACAACTTCCATACGTACTGGAAGGCCGGCATCGATCACGGCCAGATCGCGGTTCCGGCCGGCGACGGCAAGTCGAGCTTCATCGATGCGCGCGACATTGCCGAGAGTGCTGCCGCAGCCCTGACGACGAACACGTTCGACGGACGGGCATTCAATCTCACTGGTCCGGAGGCGCTGAGCTACACCGAGGCGGCGGCGATCATTGCCCGGACGATCGGCAAGCCTGTCGGCTACAGCGCAATCAGCGACGAGGCCTTCATCGCCATGCTGACCGGCGTCGGCGTTCCGGCCGATTATGCCGGCTTCCTCGCCTCGATTTTCTATCCGGTTCGTGAAGGCTGGACGGCAGCTGTGACCACGGATGTCGAGACGCTGACCGGCAAGGCGCCGCGCTCTGTTGAGACCTATGCCAAGGATCATATCGCTGCGCTTAATGGCTGAGGCCAACAAGCGACCGCCCTCTTTCGTCAGAGAGAGGGCGCAAGCCCGCGCATGGCGGCTTCGACAATGTCTTCGACGCTTTGGTCGATGCTGACGGTCACCACACCTGGCTCGCCGGTCGGAACCTCCAGCGTCGCCAACTGGCTGTCGAGCAGGGCAACCGGCATGAAGTGGCCGGTGCGGGCGCCCATGCGCGATAGCAAGAGGGCATGACTGCCTTCGAGATAGACGAAATGGAGTTGCCCGCCCGCTTCCCGGCGCAGGAGGTCGCGGTAGCTCTGCTTCAGGGCGGAGCAGGACACGACGATGCCCGCGCCTGCACTTTGCGCTGCCGCGATATCCTGGCCGATCCGGGTCAGCCACGGCCAACGGTCATCGTCGGTCAACGGCGTGCCCTTGGCCATCTTTTCCACATTGGCAGGCGGATGCAGCGCATCGCCTTCGGCGAAACCTAGACCCAGTCGTTTTGCAAGCAGCGCGCCGACAGAAGATTTGCCACAGCCGCTGACACCCATGACCATGACGGCCAATGGCGCGGTATTGGTTTGACCAGTCATTTTTTCTCCTGCGTGCTTCGCCTGATTTGTGCGCGCCGGACGATAGGCAGGCTCAGGCAAAATGCAATCCCGCAGCGGGTTCTCTCGCATCTTTACGATCGGCACGAATGGATGCGGCAATCTTCTCGGCGATCATGATCACCGGAGCATTGGTATTGCCGCCAATCAGGCGCGGCATGATCGAGGCATCGACCACCCTGAGCCCCTCCACGCCGTTCACCTTGAGCGCGGGATCGACGACCGCGGCCATATCCGACCCCATACGGCAGGTCCCGACGGGGTGATCGATGGTGTCGGCGCAGGCGCGGATGGCCTCTTCGAGATCGACGTCGGTGCTGCCTGACGGATAGAGTTCGCGACCGCGGTAGCGAGCGAGCGCCGGCGCCTCCATGATCTGCCGCATCAGCCGGGCGCCTGCCTTCAGCGTCGCCATGTCGCGAGGGTCGGACAGGAAGTCCGGATCGATGACCGGGGCATCCGCGGGATTGGCACTCGCCAGCCGGATCGTGCCGCGCGAATGCGGCCTGAGCACGCAGACATGACAAGAATAGCCATGGCCCCAGTGCATTTTCCGGGCATGATCATCGACCATGGCAACGACAAAATGCAGCTGGATGTCGGGGCGGTTCAGGGATGGATCCGTCTTGAGGAAGCCGCCGGATTCGGCAAAGGTTGAGCGCAGATGGCCTGTGCCATGGCGGCTCCATTCGTTGGCGGCCGTAAGCAAGTCGCGGGCGCCGGCAAGGCCGAGGCCGATCATGTCGGTGTCGGCAGACCTGTAGATCTGGGTATAGTCCAGATGATCCTGCAGGTTTGCACCGACCTCCGGCCGGTCAAGAACGACCGCGATCCCATGGGCGCGCAGATGGTCGGCGGGACCGATGCCCGACAGCATGAGCAGATGCGGCGACTGCAGGGCCCCGGCAGAGATCAATACCTCGCGCGCGGCACGAACGACGATCTCCGTGCGGCCTTTGCGATAGGCAACACCCTCAGCCCTGCCGCGTTCGACGATGATCCGGCTAGCCTGGGCACCACTGATGACCTTCAGGTTCGGGCGATCAAGGTGGTCATGCAGATAGGCGGCGGCAGACGAGCAGCGTTCACCCTTTTTCGGGCCTCGCCAGAATTGCGTCGCCTGATAGAGCCCGAGCCCTTCCTGCACCGGGCCATTGAAATCCTCGTTCGGCCGGTATCCGCATTGTTCGCCGGCCTTGATGAAGGCCTGGTTGATCGGACGGGCCCAATTGGCATCGCTGACCTGGAGGGGGCCGCCACGGCCATGCCAAGGGTCGGCGCCCCGGACATTGTCCTCGACTTTCAGGAAGCAGGGCAGGACATCGGCGAAGGACCAGCCTTTCGCGCCAAGTGCGGCCCATTCGTCGTAGTCACTGCGATGTCCACGGGTGTAGAGCATGGCATTGATCAGGCTCGAGCCACCCAGCCCACGACCGCGCGGCTGATAGCCGACCCGATTGTTCAGCGCCTTCTGCGGCGTGGTTGAAAAGGCCCAATTGGCGCCCTTCACATATCCGGGCACGATCGCGGCCGCACCGGACGGTACCCGCATCAGCAGATCGCGACCAAGGCCGCCTGCTTCCAGCAGGCAGACGCGGATATCAGGATCCTCGCTCAGCCGTGCAGCCAGAACAGCTCCGGCAGAACCGCCGCCGACGATGACATAGTCAAACATGAAAGCCACCTCCTCCCAGAGGGCAAGGCGGCCTTGCTTCGGTCGCCCGCATGGAAGACTCCCTTCTTCCATTTACGTAAACGTAGCTTCATGTGACGCGGGTCACAAGTGCGACCCTATAGGGAATTTGATGGTATTTAGATCGCCGGATCGGGGCGCGTTCACTCGCCAATGGCGACAGCGCTGGACGCATGCCGAACAGCGCCAGCGCGGCGGCGGTTTTTCTCCGCCTCTCTGTCGCTCACATTACCGCAGTGCGATGTAGCGGTCCGAGCGGTGGTTGATGGCGAGGAAGAGGTTGAGGACGACGGCGCCGAGAACCGAATAGGCAACGACGATCGGGCTGACGACGGCAAAGGCTGTCGCCATGACGCAGAGGTCGAAGGCAAGCTGGACGAGGCCGGCGCGGATGCCGAAGCGGTCCTGGATATAGACGGCGAGAATGCCGAGGCCGCCAAGGCTAGCGCGGTGGCGATAGAGCGCCAGGAGGCCGAAGCCGAGGAGAAGGCCACCCAGGATCGCGGCCCAGACCGGTGCAATGCTTTCAATCACCAAGAAGCGGCTTTCGATTTCGACAAGGAACGAGGTGAAGCCGACGGCGAGGAAGGTCTTGATGGTGAAATCGACACCGACGCGGCGCAGCGACAGGATATAGAAAGGCAGGTTGAGGACGAAGAACAGCAGGCCGAAGCTCATGCCGGTCCAGTAATGCAGGACGAAGGCAAGGCCGGCCATGCCGCCGGTGAGCAGCCCGACCTTGGCAAGAAGATAGAGACCCAGCGCCGCGATCATGCTGCCGGCGATCAGGCCCTGCAGATCTTCGGCCACGGTGTGACGCGTCGGATTGGAATTCCAGATACCCAGCATGCTCGTGATCTGCGCCATCAACCATCTCCGCGAAAAGGGGCCTCCCAACCGCCAAGATGACCTGAGAAACGCCTGTTCACAAGGGTGATGGGTCAGGAATACTGACCTATCGGAAAGATCGCAATAAAACCGCTGATCAGGACGTCTTCACCGCAAGAAACAGAATGCCGAAGACCGGTTTTCCGCCATCCATGCGAATGGTGGTGTGCTCGCGTTTGACGACGGTAAAGCCGTTTTGCGAGAGACGCTGGCGCACATGGGCTTCGGAATGGGCATAACGCATCGACGGCTGAAGCGCGAAACCCTCGTCCATGGTTGCGTCTTCGACGGAAAAGGCAAACAGCGCACCGGGTTGCGACAGGTTTGCGGCCAGTGAAAAGGCGTTGGCGAGATCGCCGAGATACATCAGCACGTCGGCTGCGGAGACGAGATCGGCACGGTGGCTGGCCAGTCCATCGGCGAGAAGGCCGGAGGCTTCCGGGTCGAGAGAGAGATCGGCGCGTGCCAGCAGGTCGTAGAGGTTCTTCTCTTCTGCCCGCGCCAGCATGTTGGTCGACAGGTCGAAGCCTTCGAGACGGGTCGCATGCTGGCGGATCTCGGCGCCGAACAGGCCCGTGCCGCAGCCGAGATCGACCGCGCAGGCGAAGGGCTCGACATGCGGCCTGGAGGCGACCAGCGCCGCGAGCTTGCCTGGGACCGAATAATCCAGCCGCTCGACCAGGGCCGTGTCGAAGCGATCGGCATAATCGTCGAACAGAGCCTCGACATAGCGGCTGGGCGGCGTGTCGGGCATCTTTTCCGCACCGAGCAAAGCGAGCTTCAGCTGCGCGCCGAAAATATCCTCGGGATCAAACGACAGAACCGAGCGCAAGGCGGTGATCGCCTTGTCCGGCTGGCCGGATTTTTCGGCATAATCGGCAAGGCGCACCAGTCCGGCCGGCCAGACAGGCGCCAATTCCAGCGCCTGCTCCATCAATTCGACGGCCGCCGCAGGATCGCCACTTTCTGCCAGCATTCGGGCATAGTCGGCGCGACGGTCGGCAATCACGTCGCCGGAGGAAAACTGGGTCGGATGCATGGCTGTCCCTCAAGGCCTTTCAGGATGAGGAAGGCGCGCGGTCTTGACCGACGGCCGGAAAAAACTCAAGTGCTAAATGGAAAGCGAAGCAGGTCTTCGCCTCAAGGCATGCTTGCGAGGGCCGGTGGGTCCTCCCATATCAGAGCAAACAGGAGCGCCCTATGTCGGATAGCGTCAACAGATTTCTCGGCGATACGCCAGGCCGCACGATCGTCAAGCTGATCGTGGTGTCGCTGATCGTCGGCTTCGTCATGGCCGTGTTCGGGCTCGATCCGCTCGACCTGATCCAGGGCGTGAAATATTTCATCCTCGACCTCTGGCATACCGGCTTTGCCGCCCTCGGCCGGGTGGGCGACTATCTTCTGATCGGCGCGACCATCGTCATTCCGGTGTTCATCATCCTGCGCCTGTTTGCCTCGCGGAAGTGACATGAGAGAGCTGATGTTCGACCTGCCGCGTCGTCGACTTCTCCTCTTGGCCGGTGGCGGCCTGGCGCTTTCCATCGCCGGCTGCCGTACAACCGATGTGCTGACACCGGGCGACGCCCAGGCGCGAGCCGAGACCGAGGGAGCGCTGACACTGGTCAACGACCTGCGCGACGCAAAAGGGCTTTCGCCGCTGGTACGGGCCAAGGAAGCTGAAAATGCGGCCATCGGCCAGGCCAAACGCATGGCGCGCGCCGGCAAGATGACCCATCTGATCGGCTTCAACGACAGCTTCCTGGAGCGGATGAAGGGCAGCAATGTGCCGCTGCCGGCTGCGGAAAACATCGCCGCCGGCCAGGATACGGTCGGGCGCGCGGTGCAGGCCTGGATCGATTCGAAGAAGCACTTGGAGAACATGCTCGGATCCTATCGTGGGCTGGGCGTGGCGGTTGCCTTCGATGCCTCTTCCGCAAACCGACCGTATTGGGCCATGGTGCTGTCGGCCTGAGCGATTCCCGCCTTGCCACCAGAGGGCTTCGGGGGATGGACCAGGGCATGGATCGAGATCGGGTCGCAGAACCCTTGCGCATCATAGAAGTCACGCACCGCTCCGTGCTGGCGATTGCCGTGCCGATGACGCTGGGCTTCCTGACCACGCCGCTGCTCGGCCTGACCGACACCGCCGTGATCGGCCGCACCGGAACGGCAGCAAGCCTTGCCGGCCTTGCCATTGCCGCCGCCCTTTTCGATCTGCTGTTTGCCAGTCTCAATTTTCTGCGCACCTCGACCACGGCGCTCGTCGCACAGGCAGAGGGCCGCCGTGACGACGCCGAGGTCTTTGCCGTCTTCTGGCGATCGATGGCGCTGTCGGTCGGCTTCGGGCTGCTCGTCCTGGCACTGTCGCCGCTGATTACGGCCGGCGGACTGGCGCTGATGGGAGCCGAGGGCGAGGTGGCGCTGGCAGCCTCCACCTATATCGCCATCCGCATCCTGGCCGGGCCGCTGACACTGTCTAACTTCACCCTGCTCGGCTTCGTGCTGGGTCGCGGCATGGGCTCGGTTGGACTGGCACTGCAGATCCTGCTGAACGGCGTCAATATCGTCATGTCGATCACGCTCGGCATCACATTCGGATGGGGCATTGCAGGCGTTGCCTGGGGCACGGTGATCGGCGAGGCGGTGGCCGCTGTCGCGGGTCTCTGTTTTGTCTTCTGGCGTTATCGCGGCGCAGCCATGCCCCGGCTGGCGATGCTGACCGACAGGGCCAGGCTTTCGCATCTCTTCCAGCTAAACCGCGACATCATGATCCGGACCTTTTCGCTGATCACCGCCTTTACCGTGATGACCCGGGTCGGCGTGAGTTTCGGGCCGGTGACGCTGGCGGCAAACGCCGTGCTGATGAATTTCTTCATGATCGCCAGCTTCTATCTCGACGGCATTGCGACGGCGGCCGAGCAGATCACCGGCCAGACGGTCGGTGCCCGATCTCGCGCAGGCTTCGAAAAGGCGGTCAAGCTGACCGGGATCTGGTCGCTGGGGCTGGCGCTTGCCAGCCTCGCCTTCTTCCTGATCTTCGGTGAAGCGATCATCGGTTTCATCACCACGGCTGAAGACGTGCGGGCCATGGCCTCGACCTACCTGCCCTATGCCGCGCTGACGGCGCTGACCGGGGCGCTCGCCTTCCAGATGGACGGCGTCTTCATCGGCGCGACATGGTCGAGCGAGATGCGCAACATGATGATCGTCGCGCTCGCAGGCTATCTGCTGACGGTGGCGATCCTGGTGCCAATAGCCGGCAATCACGGGCTCTGGGTGGCGCTCAACGTGTTTCTGGCGCTGCGTGGCCTTTTGCTGCTGTCACGGCTGAAGATGAAGATCGATCAGACCTTTGCCGAGAGCCAGTAATCGAGGCGGCTGTCGCGCAGCTCGCGGATATTGCCAACCTCTTCGCGATCGATGAGGCTCGACAAACCACGGACGATCCTGGCCGGCAAGCCGGGGCCTTCATAGACCATGCAGGAATAGAGCTGAACGAGATCGGCACCGGCTCGGATCTTTTCCAGCGCGGATTCCGCCGACGATACACCGCCGACGCCGATGATCGCCAGATCGCGGCCGACGCGCTTGCGCATGCGGGCAAGTACTGCGGTGGACTTGTCGAACAGAGGCTTGCCGGACAGGCCGCCCGCTTCCTTTGCGACGACCGGATCGGAGAGGCCATCGCGCGACAGTGTGGTGTTGGAGACGATCAGGCCGTCGAGATCATGGGCAAGCGCCACTTCGGCGATATCGTCCATGCCCTCCTCGGTCAGATCGGGGGCGATCTTGAGGAAAACCGGAATGCGGCGGCCGGCGCGCAGCGCCTCTTCCTGGCGCGCGGCAAGCACGGCCGACAACAGGGCGGCCAGGCTTTCGCGCGCCTGCAGGTCGCGTAGGCCCGGCGTGTTGGGCGAGGAAATGTTGGCGGTGAAATAGCCGGCGACCGGATAGAAGCGGCGGATGCCGGCGACATAGTCGGCGATGCGATCTTCGGTATCCTTGTTGGCGCCGATATTGACGCCGACAAGACCGGATTTGCCGGAACGGGCAGACAGGCGCGCATAGGCGGCATCATGGCCTTCATTGTTGAAGCCGAGGCGGTTGATCACGGCCATGTCGTCGACCAGCCGGAAGATGCGCGGCTTGGGATTGCCCGCTTGCGGCTTCGGGGTCAGCGTGCCGATTTCGGCGAAGCCGAAGCCGAGTGACAAGAGCGCATCCGGGACTTCGGCATTCTTGTCATAGCCGGCGGCCATGCCGAGCGGATTGGCGAAGGCAAGGCCGGCAACCGTCTGGGCGAGGCGCGGATCTGGGCCGATGCGGCAGGATGGCAGGAGGCCGGATTTCAGCGCGGCGATCGACATGCCATGGGCGGTCTCGGCATCAAAAAGGAAGAGGCCGCGGCGGGCGAGAGAGGCGAAATCGAGCATCACTGGGTATCCCTGGAAGAGGCGTTCTTGAAGGCGTCTGGAAAAAGATGGGCACCGTCCGGCCCAAGCGGCAGCGGCTTTTCCCAGGCGACAGCATCGAACGGCAAAGCGGCGTAAAGATGAGGGAAGAGTGCGCCGTTGCGGGACGGCTCCCATTTCAGGGCGTCTCCCAGAGCCGCCGTTTCGACGGCGACCAGCAAAAGGCCGGATTGACCGGCAAAATGCAGCCTTGCGGTCTCGACCGCCTGGGCGGCCGTGGAGAAATGGATATAACCATCGGTGAGATCGATGGCGGCACCCTTGAACTGGCCGTCGGGACGCGCCTCTTGCCATAATTCCTGCGGGACGATCTTGTATATGGTCTTTTCCATCGTCGCTCCTGGGGTTCCTGTGTTCCGCTGCGATCTTTGGCAGCGGTTTGCCGCAAAGCGGCGTCCTTGTCCACGCCTGTGGCCAATTGCACGACAAGAGGAGGAGTAAAAGACATGGTGGAAATGCTATCCAGGAGCCTTGTTGCCGCGATGCTGGCGCTGTCGAGCCTGCCGGCTGTTGCCCAGGATGCATCGGCCGATCGCTACAGCCTGGAAAAATCCGAGACCGGCTTTGTCCGTCTCGATCGGCAGACGGGGACCGTAACGCTGTGCAAGGAAATCGACGGCAGTTTGACCTGCCGCATGGCGGCGGACGAGCGGGCGGCTTATGACGAGGATCTGGCGCGGCTGGAAAAACGCGTCGACCTCTTGGAAAAACAGCTGGCGTCCGGCATGCCTGCGGCAGCGGCCAAGGGCGAATTGCCAAGCGATGCCGAGATCGACCGCTCGATCGGCATCATGGAACGGTTCATGCGAGCCTTCTTCGGCCTGGTGCAGGAATTCAGACGTGACGAAGAGCAGATACCGCCGAGCAAGACCTGACGCCGTGCATACACACTGATAGCGCCGCTGCCTTGCCTATTGGCATTGTCTAGTGGCGCAGCAAGCGCTAAAAGAAGACACGCGCATTGCGCGATAGCTGACACAGCTCTTGGGAGGGAGCTTTGACATGGCTGCATCCACTTTCATTATTGCCGATGACCATCCACTGTTTCGCGGCGCCCTGCGCCAGGCCGTGACCGGCATCGACGGCACCCAGACGATCATCGAGGCCGGCGATTTCGAAGCCGCCCGGGCTGCGGCGACAGCCAATCCGGACGCCGACCTGATGCTGCTGGATCTGGCCATGCCGGGCGTCAGCGGCTTTTCCGGCCTGATGGCACTGCGCGCCGAATTCGCCAGCCTGCCGCTGGTGATCGTCTCGGCCAGCGACGATCCCGTCACCGTGCGCCGCGCGCTCGAACTGGGGGCCTCCGGTTTCATTTCCAAGTCCTCCGGCATCGACGATATCCGCGCGGCGATCCAATGTGTGCTGGAAGGCGATATCTGGACGCCGAAGAGCTATCAGGGCGGACAGGAGACCGATCCGGACGTTGCCGATCTGATCAGCCGGCTGAGGACGCTGACGCCGCAGCAGAGCCGGGTGCTCGGCATGCTCGGCGAAGGGCTGCTGAACAAACAGATCGCCTATGAACTCGGCGTATCGGAAGCAACGATCAAGGCGCATGTCTCGGCGATCCTGCTGAAGCTCAAGGTGGACAGCCGCACCCAGGCGGTCATCCAGCTCGGCAAGATCAACATGGCGATGGTCGCCTGATCGGCGCGATTTGATCCAAGGATTTTATTCCTTTTTGCTTTACTAAGATGGGGTCCTGATTTATTGTTCCAGCCGAATTGGCCGGGGGCAGAATGCGTGCTGCCTTGCCGGCCCTGGAGCAGGCGCGATCATGCTTTCGCACGACAGCATATGGGCCGCGATTGACCGTCTCGCCGAGCGGCATTCGCTGACGCCTTCAGGGCTTGCACGCAGGGCGGGCCTCGACCCGACCTCGTTCAACAAATCGAAACGTGTGGCCGCCGACGGCCGGATGCGCTGGCCATCGACGGAATCGATTTCCAAGGTGCTGGATGCGACAGGCGCAAGCCTCGACCAGTTCATGAGCTATGTCTCGCCGGAGACTGGCCGCAATTCCATTCCGAACGGCCTGTTTCCGCCACAGGCGAGCTCCATTCCGCTGCTCGGCATGGCACAGGCGGGTGCCGGCGGCTTTTTTGACGATGGCGGTTTTCCGGCAGGCCAGGGCTGGGATCTGGTGGAGTTCCCCTCCCCACCCGGTCGCGGCGCCGGTGTCTATGCGCTCGAGGTGCAGGGCGACAGCATGAAACCGCTCTACCGCGACGGTGATATCCTGATCGTCGAGCCGGGCGCGCAGGTGCGCCGGGGCGACCGCGTGGTGGTCAAGACCCGTGAGGGCGAGGTCATGGCCAAGATCATGGCCCGGCAAAGCGCCAAAACCATCGACTTGCAATCCCTGAACCCGGAGCATCCGCCACGCAGCCTCGACATGAACGATGTCGAATGGGTCGCGCGGATCATCTGGGCCAGCCAGTAGGAAAACGCACCTATGCGTCGAAACGCAATGACCTTCGCCGTCGGCCTGGCCGGACTGCTGATATGGGGATTCCTGGTTGCCTCTGCCGGCCAGGCGCTGCGTGATGAACCGGTCGACTATGACGTCGAAGACATGGATGTGCCGGATCCTTCGGAACTGGGCCTGCCCGAGGTCGAGACAATCGTCGAACCGCAGGTCGAGAGCCGTACCGTCAGGCCGATCGCACCGGAGGTCTTTGCCTCGCCGGCTATTGCCAACGCCGAAAACCTCGAACGTATCGCGCCCCGAGAGCCGCTCGGCGAAAAACGCGTTCCGGCCAGGCCGCAAGTGGTGCTGCTGCCACGGCCGGTATCGCTGCAGGCGGGCATCGTTGCCTTCGGCGACGATCAGCGCGTTCGGCTGGCCGATCTTGAGGCAACGGCGCTTGAGCGTACATGTTCGGCAGCGGCGGACGGGGAATGGCCATGCGGCATGGTGGCGCGCACCCAACAGCGGCAGTTGCTGCGCAATCGGTCGCTGGCCTGCGAAACAAGCGACGAACACTGGGTGGGCGAAATCGTGACGCGCTGCTGGGTCGGCACGATGGATGTCTCGACCTGGCTTGCCAGGCATGGCTGGGCGGAGGCGCGCGCAGGCTCGGGGCTTGCCGGGCTCACCGAACAGGCGCGCGCCGACGGCATAGGATTGTTTGGCAGTTCGGTGCGATAAAAAAAAGCCGGCCGCGGATCCGCAAGCACGGCGGCGGTCTCAGGCGCAATCGTCTACGTCGCCTTGAAAGCGGGCACCACAGTCACCATTCTTGGCGAAATCAATCAGGATCCTGACTTCATGCAAAACCAC
The DNA here is from genome assembly GCA_900470155.1 of Hyphomicrobiales bacterium. GTDB lineage: Bacteria > Pseudomonadota > Alphaproteobacteria > Rhizobiales > Rhizobiaceae > Allorhizobium. The sequence goes on along the minus strand of UBZT01000014.1, from coordinate 163,653 downwards.
GTCACTTCCGAAGAAGCGCTCATCTTTGTCATGGTGATGGCTTCAGCCGTCGACAACGCCATGGCGGAAAAGGAGCTGCGCCGGATCGGCCAGTTGATCGACATTCTTCCGGTCTTCGCCGCGTTCGACAAGGATCGACTGATCGAGGTTTCGCAGCGTTGCGCCGAGATCCTGAATGGGGCCGAAGGGCTGGATATTGCGCTCGAGATCATTCGCGACGCCTTGCCGGAGCGGCTGTACGAGACGGCCTATGCGCTCGCCGTGGAGATCGCTGCCGTGGATCTTGCGATCCGGACGGAAGAAATACGGCTGCTCGAACTGCTGCGCAGCCGCCTCAAGCTCGACAAGCTGGTATGCGCGTCACTGGAGCGCAGCGCGGCGGTGCGGTATCGCGCGATCTGACGACAGTCGGCTGATTTCAGCGGCCCGATTTCGCCCGAGATCAGTACAGGCCCGAGGGGAAATAGCGCAGATAGATTTCCTCCAGCCGGCCATTGCGCGACAGGGCTGCCAGGGCGCTGTCGAGCGCGGTTGCCAGCGTGCCGCCCTGTGGGCCAAGCATGATGGTCATGCCCTCACCGAGAAATCTCTCCGAGAGATAGGGTCCGTCAAACAGCCTGCAGCAATTGGCGGCAGCCGGGCTTTGCGTCCAGAAGGACAGCTGAAGGGCATCGGCGAAGGCGGCATCGACCTTGCGATCCTTGAGCGCCGCAAGCAGCGTCTCGCGGGTTTCGAAGGTCACGGGCTTGATGTCGGGAAAGAACGCTTTCAGCATCGTCTCATGCGCCGTTCCGGCGATCACGCCCACCGGACGATCGAACAGGGCCGCGGCATCGCCTCCCGGCAACTGCGTCTCGCGATGCCGAATGAAGCGAGCCGGCAAAAGCATGTAGGGCCGACTGAAGACGAAGCGCTGGCGCAACGCGGCCGTGACCGCAACGCCGGCCAGAACCGCATCCCCCTGCCCCGCCTCAAGCGCATCCTGCAACTGTGCGTAGGGAAGCGCCTGGATCTGGCATTTCGCCTCCATGCCGAGTTCGGCGCACAGGGCCCGGGCAAGATCGATATGGAAACCGGCAAGACGGCCGGTCTGGTCGGTGAAATTGAAGGGCGGAAAATCCGTGGTGGTCAGGAAACGCAGGCGCAGGATCTCGCTGACGTCCGGCCGCGCCAGCCGTTCGCGAGCATCGAAAAGCACAGGCAGATCGCCCGCCGCATCGATTTGAACTTGTCCGGCGAGCCCCTGTGCCTGGGCGGGCGCGGCCAGCAAGACGAACACCAGCAGGGAAAATCGACAGAGCCGGGAACACAACCCGTATAAATCTAGGGATGTAACTTCTGCGCGTATCCGTATCATCACATACCGGGGTCATTGGGGACGTCATCTGGGGTCGGTGACGTGTATCAGGTTCATGTGGACGAGGGAATATGGGTTTGCGCGGCTTGCCGCGCACCGGTTGCCAGACACGGTCCATTCAGAGCGACGCGCAGTCAGCGCGGCGCGGGCGAAGCGTTATGCAGCGCTTCGGCATGAAGCGCTTCTGCTGAAGACACTCGGCATCTCCAAGCCGCTGATTGCCCGCATGGCGCAGCGCGCTGCCATGGTCGACACCACGATCGAGGCGGAACTGCTCGCCTCCGGCGCAGTGGACGAGGAAGCCTATTACGGCGGTCTGGCCCGCATGGCCGGACTGGCCTTTCTGCCAGACCTCCCGGCGGAGCGGATCTCCGACTGCACCGCACTGGACAGCCAATTGAAGGAGCCGACCATCGTGCGGCTGCATTCCAATGCCCGGCCGCCGGTGATCGCGATCGCGCCGAAGATCACGCATATCGAAGGCCTGGCAGCACGGGTCCGGCGCAGCGCCGAGGCCGGCGAGGCGCTGGTGATCACAACGCCATCGGCCATTCGCAAGGCCGTGTGGAAGGCGGGTGAAGAGCGACGCGGCCGGGTGGCGGTCCAGCAGCTGTTCCAGAACACGCAGCCCCTGTCGGCCCGCACCGTTGTGACCGGCGACCAGGGCTTTTCAGCCGGCCTGGTCATCGGCTGGCTGCTGATGCTGCTGTTTTTAGTGCCGCAATTCATGCTGACCACCCTACATGTGATCCTGTCCTCCTTTCATTTTGGAGCGCTGATCCTGCGGTTCGCCGTGCTGCTGCATAGCAGCCGACGCAAGACTGACGACCACATGCTGCTCGAAAGCGCCGACACGGCATTACCAATCTATACGGTGATGGTGGCGATCTATCGCGAGGCAGCGGTGGTGCCGCAATTGATCCGGGCGCTGGAGGACATCGACTGGCCGCGAACTCGGCTCGATATCAAGCTTGTCTGCGAGGCGGATGACCGCGAAACACTCGACGCAATCGCCATGGCGCGACCGGCGCCGCATATCGAGGTAGTGGAAGTGCCCGCTATGCAGCCGCGCACCAAGCCCAAGGCACTGACCTATGCGCTGGCCGGGGCGCGGGGCGAATTCGTCACGATCTACGATGCCGAGGACCGGCCGCATCCGCAGCAGTTGCGGGAAGCCTATCACCGTTTCCGCCTGAGCTCGGGCAAGCTTGCCTGTCTGCAATCACCGCTGGTGATCGCCAACGGGGCTGACAGCTGGCTGAGCGCGATCTTCGCGCTGGAATATGCGGCCCTGTTTCGCCGCCTGCTGCCGGCACTCGGCTTCTACCGCATGCCGCTGCCACTCGGCGGCACGTCGAACCATTTCCGCACGGCAGTGCTGACCGGCGCCGGTGGTTGGGATCCGTTCAACGTCACCGAGGATGCCGATCTCGGCATGCGACTGAACAGGATGGGCTACGCGGTGTCCACCCTGACACTGCCGACACTGGAAGATGCGCCTACGCGGTTTCCCGTGTGGCTCGGACAAAGGACGCGCTGGTACAAGGGCTGGCTGCAAACCTGGCTGGTGCTGATGCGCAATCCGACCCGGACGATGCGGGAGATGCGGCCGCTGCCCTTTCTGGTCTTCCAGCTCTTGATCGGCGGCATGCTGATCTCGTCGCTCAGCCACCCGGCCCTGCTCAGCTTCATCGCCGTCTCGGCGCTGTCGATGCTGCAATCGCCGACACCCGACAGCTCGACCTTCACCGTGGTCATGCTGGTGATCGACATGCTCAACATATTCGGCAGCTACGCCGTGTTTTATGTCACCGGCTCGGTGCCGATGAGCCAGCGCGAGAAAAACAGCCTGGGACGCTGCTGGCTGTATATTCCCGTCTACTGGATGGCGATCTCGCTCGCGGCCTGGAAAGCGGTCATCGAACTCCGCCTGAAGCCGTTCTACTGGAGCAAGACGCCGCATCTGCCTTCACGGGTCGCTGTCGCGAGTGACCGGATCGGCGGACATGACGCGGTTTTGGCGACATGATCAGCTTGCGCATCGACGGGCGGGTCAATGCGTTGCACCGGAACCGACAGGTTCAGGCCTGCGCGGTGTCCGCCAGCCACTCCCGGGCGACATCGATATCGGCGGTGGCGATCGCGTGGCCCGCCGGGATGACACGATGGGTCACCTCGGCACCGGCCGAGCGCAACTGCTCTGCGAGCGGCAGCGCAAGGTCGCCGTAGGGATCATCGTTCCCGGCGACGATCAGCACGCGACTGCCGGACAGGTCGACGTCCGGCGTTTGCTCCAGCACCCGCATGGGGCGCAGAAGGACGGCCGTGGTCGCCATGCCCGGGTGAAGCAGCATGGCGGCGGCCAGCATATTGGCGCCATTCGAATAACCGACAAAGGCGAGCTTCTGCGTGTCGAGACCATAGGCAGGCACCGCGTCGTCAACAAAGGCGGACAAGGCTTCGGCTTCCGAGCGGATATCCTTCTGGTCGAAGGTAAGCTCGGAGAAACGTCGGAAGAAGCGGGCGACGCCTTCTTCGGTGGAGCGGCCGCGCAGACCGATCAGAAGCGCATCCGGGCCAAGCTTGCGGCCGAGGGGCAGCAGATCGGCCTCGTTGCCGCCCGTGCCATGCAAGAGGATCAACGTCGATCCGTCGGCCGTCTCCGGCTCGTGAACACGATGGATGAAGGGCAGATCGCGATAGATGAAACGTGGTTCGCCGGGCAGGCCGAATTGCGGCAGCATCGGCGTGATGTCGTCAGCTGCCAGCTTGAAATGCGCGGGGATGAACAGCTGTTCGCCGAGACGGTCGATCGGTTCGTCAATGTCGAAACCGGGACCATCGCTGGCAAGTTCGATCAGGCTGCCGGCGGGTTCGCGCACATACAGCGAATAGAAATATTTGCGGTCATGCACATTGATATTGCTATGGCCTTCGGTGACCAGCCTGCCAGCCTGCCGGTCGACATCGGCCTGATCGGGCAAACGCAGCGCAATGTGATCGATCATGCCCGTACCGGGAATGGCCGGCCAGAAGCCCGTGGCATCGCGGATATCGATGATCTGGCCTGAGCCGGAGATCAGACGGGTGACGGCGCCGTCGCTGCCGCTTTCGGCGAAATCGCCGTGGCGGATCAGAAAACCTGAGGTATGCGCCGGATGCTCCGACAGCAGCGTGGCGCCGCGCAGGCCGATGATGGCTTCATCCGCAGAAATGCCGGGGGCAAGCCAGGGTTTGCCGAGGATCAGGCCACTGACACCTACCAGCTTGACGATGATGCCGTCGGGATCGGTCAGGCGCAGCACCGGCTCGCCGAATTCGAGCGACGGACCCGACGCCTTGATGCCGAACTGCAGCGCCCGTGTCAGCCAGAAGCCGATGGCCGACGGCTCGATGGCAAAGGAGATCTCGCTGGGCGCGCCATGGCCGACTCGTCCGTGCGCTCCGTCCTCCCAGGCAAGGAACGAGACCAGCGAGCCGGCACTGGCCGTCGCATCGCCGTAGAACAGATGAAGCTGGGCCGCATCCTCGAAACCGCCGGTGCGTTTGACCAGCCGAAGCCCAAGAAAGCCGAGATAAAAATCGACATTCGCCTGGATCTTGCGGGTGATGGCGGTGATGTGGTGCAGGCCGCTGGTCATGGTTTCTCTCTTCGTGTCTCCATGACGTTGCATACATCAAAATGCAGACAGTGGAACGACTGTTGCCATGGTCAAAGGGTGACACAGTGTCGAGCAGAAATATGAGGGAGAGCGGACTGGAGCGGGTGAAGGGAATCGAACCCTCGTATTCAGCTTGGGAAGCTGCTGCTCTACCATTGAGCTACACCCGCGACAGGGGGAGGAATCCAACAGATCGCCGGCGCTGTCAAGCGCCGGCCGTTCGGAAACGGTGCGCCTTATGGAAGGCGGAAGTGTTTCGAGAGCTTGAGCCCCTGCGCCTGGTAGTTGGAACCGAGGCCCGTGCCGTAGAGGCCTTCGGGGCGTTCCTGCATGTGTTCATAGACCAGGCGGCCGATGACCTGGCCGTGCTCGAGGATGAAGGGGACCTCGTGGCTGCGCACTTCGAGAACCGCGCGGCTGCCGGAGCCGCCGGCGGGCGCATGGCCGAAGCCCGGATCGAAGAAGCCGGCGTAGTGGACGCGGAACTCGCCGACCAGGGGGTCGTAGGGCGTCATTTCCGCGGCATAGAGCGGCGGCACATGCACGGCTTCGTTGGAGACGAGGATGTAGAACTCGTCCGGATCGAGGATCAGTTCGTCGGCGCCGCGGCTGTAGAGCGGTTCCCAGAAATCGAGGACTTCATGGGCGCCCTTGAGATCGACGTCGATCACCGAGGTATGGTGCTTGCCGCGATACCCGATCAGGCCCTGCGGGCCGGAGCCCTTGAGGTCGATCGACAGGGCAATGCCGCCGCCCGAGACATTCGGCATGTCGCTGGCGACCAGCGTGTCGGCTTTGTGCAGGTCGAGCAGTTCGCTTTCACCGAGCAGGGCATGGCCGACACGGAACCGGATCTGCGACAGGCGCGAACCGCGACGGACGATGATCGGGAAGGTGCGCGGCGAGATTTCGAGATAGAGCGGCCCCTTGTAGCCGGCCGGCACCTTGTCGAATTCCTGGGCATAATCGACCATGACACGGGTGAAGATATCGAGGCGGCCGGTCGAACTCTTCGGATTGGCGGAAGCGGAGATTTCGGCCGGCAGGTCGAGGCTTTCCATCAGCGGCACGATATAGACGCAGCCGGTCTCGAGCACGGCGCCATTTTCCAGATCGATCTCGTGCAGGGTCAGGCGTTCGAGCTTGTCGGCCACGGTATGGCCACGGCCCGGCATGAAGCTGGCGCGCACACGGATCGCCTTGCCGCCGAGGCGCAGGTCCAGACTTGCCGGCTGGATCTGATCGTGATCCAGCATGACCTCGCTTTTCAGCCGCTCGGTGCCAAACAGCGTGCCGATGGCGCGATCCGACAATATCCCGGGTTTACTGCTCATTTTCTCTATCCTGTTTGGGGCCGACAAAACCAAACCCGAGGAATTGACGCAAGTCCAGCTTCGGCGTATGGCAAGCTTATCCCGTGGTGATTTGGCCGGTCGGCTTGCAGCCACGTTAAACAAATGGCTAAATAGACCGGGTTACTTGTAAACCGGTCCGTCTTCGCGACCGGTTTTTTTGTGTTTGAAAAGGCACTGACATGAGCAAGAACTGGCGCCCGGCAACCCAACTCGTCCATGGTGGCACACTGCGCTCGCAGTATGGCGAAACCTCGGAGGCGATCTATCTGACCCAGGGCTTCGTCTATGACAGCTCGGAAGCGGCCGAAGCCCGCTTCAAGGGCGAGACCGACGGTTTCATCTATGCCCGCTATGGCAGCCCGACCAATGACATGTTCGAAAAGCGCATGTGCATGCTGGAAGGCGCCGAAGACGCGCGCGCCACGGCATCGGGCATGGCGGCCGTTTCCGCGGCCATTCTCTGCCAAGTCAAGGCTGGCGACCATATCGTTGCCGCGCGCGCCCTGTTCGGCTCATGCCGCTACATCATCGAGACACTGGCGCCGCGCTACGGCGTCGAGTTCACGCTGGTCGATGGCCGCGATCTCGCCAATTGGGAAGCGGCGATCCGCCCCAATACCAAGGTGATGTTCCTCGAAAGCCCGACCAATCCGACGCTGGAAGTGGTCGACATTGCCGGCGTTGCCAAACTGGCCAACCAGATCGGCGCCAAGCTGATCGTCGACAATGTGTTTGCCACGCCGCTGTTCCAGAAGCCGCTCGAACTCGGCGCGCATATCGTCGTCTATTCGGCGACCAAGCATATCGACGGCCAGGGACGCTGCCTCGGTGGCGTGGTTCTGTCCGACAAGGAATGGATCACCGAGAACCTGCAGGACTATTTCCGCCATACCGGCCCGGCCATGTCGCCGTTCAACGCCTGGACGCTTTTGAAGGGCATCGAGACCCTGCCGCTGCGCGTTCGTCAGCAGACGGCGAATGCTGCGGCAATTGCCGATTTCCTCGCCGAACAGGGTTCTGTTGCCAAGGTTATCTATCCGGGTCGCGCCGACCATCCGCAGGCCGACCTTGTCGCCAAGCAGATGAGCGGCGGCTCGACGCTGGTGTGCTTCGAGATGAAGGGCGGCAAGGATGCGGCCTTCAAGCTGCAGAACGCGCTCGATATCGTGAAGATCTCCAACAATCTCGGCGATGCCAAGAGCCTGATCACTCATCCGGCAACCACGACGCACAAGAACCTGAGCGACGAGGCCCGCGCGGAACTCGGCATGTCGGGCGGCACCGTGCGTCTGTCCTGCGGCATCGAGGACACCACCGACCTGCTCGAGGATTTCGCTCAGGCCCTTAAGGGGATTTGAGGCCTGCCGCGATAGCCTCGCCCCCAAGCAGGTGGGGACGTCGAACCGAAACCAAAAAAAGTCCGGCCACGCGCGCGCGCGTGACCGGGCACTTGCCCTTGACGCGGTGATATAGGCTAATATGCAATCGGCTTATTAATTCGCTCCGGACAGCAGGACCTTGCGCTGCCTTCCACGAAGACTAGTTTAATGTTGGTAATGAAGCATTCAGAAGGTTCAGGCATGTATCGCGCTCTGACACGGGACATCGAAGTCAGCGTCGAGCCTTATTATCTGGAGGAGCAGTCCGATCCGGATGACAGCCGTTATGTTTGGGGCTACCGCATCGTCATTGCCAATCACTCCGGAAAGTCCGTGCGGCTGACACATCGCTACTGGCATATCACCGACCAGAACGGCCAGGTGGACGAAGTCAGCGGCCCCGGAGTCGTGGGCGAACAACCCCGCCTCAGCCCGGGCGATACCTATGAATATTCCTCCGGCTGTCCGCTCGACACACCGTCGGGCATGATGCATGGCACCTACCGGATGGAAACCGACGACGGGGAAGCCTTTGACGTGGACATCCCTGCCTTTTCGCTCGACAGTCCCGGCATGAGCCGTACGCTCAACTGAGCGCTCGACCGCCGCGCCATGTTTGGCAACGACGGCCGCCGATTGCCTACACTTCCTTCAGACGTTCGCCGCCGTCGAGGCTGCCGATCAGGGTCGCACTGGCCTGATTGAGGCCGACAACGTCGACGGATATGTCATGCGCCCGGAAGCGCTGGACGACACGATCGAGAGCGGCCACTGCGGTGATGTCCCAGAAATGCGCGTCCGACACGTCGATCACCGCCGTCATGCCGGTGGCGTCCTCGATGTCGAAGGCGTCGATGAAGACATCGGCGGAGGCGAAGAAGATCTGACCAGAGACGCGGTAGGTCAAACGGTTGGCCGCGACATCAGCTTGCTCTTCGACCTTCAGCAGGCGCGCAACCTTGAAGGTGAAGAAGACGCCGCTCAAGAGCACGCCGACGAAGACACCAAGCGCCAGGTTGGCGGTGAACACCGTGACGACGACGGTCGCGACCATGACGGTGCTCGACATCTTCGGATGGATGACGACGGCGCGCAGCGACGACCAGTCGAAGGTATCGATCGAAACCATGACCATGATGGCAACCAATGCCGCGACCGGCACTTGCGACACCCACGGCTTCAGCAGCACCATCAGCACCAACAGGAAAGCGCCGGCGAACAGCGTCGACAGGCGGCCACGGCCGCCATATTTCACATTGCTCACCGTCTGACCGATCATGCCGCAACCGGCGATACCGCCAAACAGGCTGGCTGCCGTGTTGGCAATGCCGAGGCCGGCGCATTCGCGGTTCTTCGAACTCGGCGTGTCGGTGAGGTCGTCGACGACGCTCGCCGTCATCATCGATTCCAGCAGGCCGACCATGGCGATGGCGAGCGCCGGGCCGGCGATGATCGATAGCGTTTCCAATGTCAGCGGCACTGAGGGCAAGCCGAAGACCGGAAGCGAATCCGGCAGCTTGCCGAGATCGGCGATGGTCATCACCGGCAGATCAAAGGTCACGGCCGCTGCAGTCAGTACGAGAATGCAGATCAGTGGCGAGGGAATGGCCGTCGTGAAACGTGGTACGAGATAGATGATGGCAAGGCCTGCCGCCAACATCGAATAGGCGATCCAGTCGCCGTGGATGATATGCGGCAGTTGCGCCGCAAAGATCAGGATGGCGAGCGCATTGACGAAGCCGGTGCGCACCGATTTCGACACGAAACGCATCAATACGCCGAGGCGCAGCAGGCCGAAAAGGATCTGGAAGAGGCCGGCCAGCAGTCCGGCAGCGAGCAGATATTGCAGTCCATGCGCATGGACCAGCGGCGCGACGACAAGCGCGACGGAGCCGGCAGCGGCCGAAATCATCGCCGGGCGCCCGCCGGTAAAGGCAATGACGATGCCGATGACGAAGGAGGCAAACAGGCCGACTTGCGGATCGACGCCCGCAACGAAGGAAAAGGCTATGACCTCGGGGATCAGCGCGAAGGTGGCGACGGCGCCGGCGAGCATTTCGCGCATGGGATTGGCGGACCACTCGCGGCGGTAGGAAGACAGATTTGACATGGGATTCCACAGGTAAAGGCAACTGGCCGAGAGATATCGGGCCAAGGGGAAGGGTTGCGTTGCTGTGTTGTCTGGCGGATTGGCGGCCAGAAGAGCCACCCGGAGTTTCACCGGGTCCTTGCGAATGCAAGGCTTGTAGCGCGGGAATGGCGGGATGACAAGATTGGCCGTGACTGCCCCTGCGCCGGCTCGTTCGGGTTCAGCCATAGTTTCCTATGATGACAGACAAGCGGACACAGGCATCGACGCCAGCAAGCCTCAATCAACTTCCCAGTAAGGCGGACTGCCGAAGGTCTGTCTGAGATGGCTGACGATCGCGGTGATCTTGGCGGAGGGGGTCTTGCCCTGCGGATAGGCGAGATAGATGAATTCCGGCTCCGGCCTATGGTCGATCCGGATCACCTGCAGCAGGCCATCCCGGATCGCCGGACTGGCGATGAAGGGTGGAAGCATGGCTATGCCGAGCCCGGCGATGGCGGCATCGCGCAGCATGTCACCATTGTTCATGCCCAGCGCCAGCGTGGCGCGCACGATCTCGACGCCGGCCTCTGTCTGGAAGCGCCAGTCTGCGATGCCGCGATTGGTGTAGAAAAGCCCCCTGTGGCTTTCCAGATCGCGCAGGGTTTTCGGCGTGCCATGGCTTTCCAGATAGGCCGAGGATGCACACAGCATGCGCCGGCTGGGCGCGAGCTTCCAGGCGACGAGGCGTGAATCCATGATGGGGCCATGGCGGATGATCGCATCATAGCCGGCGGAGAAGGCATCGACGCGGCGATCGTCGATATCCAGCGTCAATTCGAGTTCCGGGTGCTGGGCGAGGAATGGATAGAGTGCGGGCCCCAGGTGCATGCGGCCGAAGGTGACGGGTGCTGCGATGCGCACCGGTCCGGCAAGCGTGCCCCGTCGCTCCGACATGTCGGCGGTCGCCTCCTCGATCTCGCGACTGATGCGACGGGCGCGCTCCAGAAACGACGTTCCGTCCTCAGTCAGCGAGAGCTTGCGCGTCGTGCGATGCAGAAGCACACCACCCAAGGTCTTTTCCAGTTCGGAAAGCCTGTCGCTGACCACCGATTTCGATAGGCGGAGTCGTCTTGCGGCTTCGCTGATCGACCCCTCCTCGACAATCGCGACAAAGGCCAGGATGCATTCCGTCTTGATCATTGTTCGGTATTTCCGGATTCCAGTTCCAACACCTGGAGACTAATCCGAACGATGCGGAAATGCCATCTTCTGGTCATCGAAACCGGCGGCAAAACGTCGCCACATATCCAGGAGAACTGAGATGACACGCTTGAACAACAAAGTCGCAATCGTTACCGGCGCAAGCTCCGGCATTGGCCGCGCAACCGCCCGGCTTTTTGCCGCCGAGGGTGCAAAGGTCGTGGTCGGCGCACGCCGACAGGCCGAGCTTGACAGCCTTGTGGCCGAGATCGAGGCGCTCGGCGGAACGGCGGTCGCCATTGCCGGCGATGTGCGCTCGGAGGACTACCACAAGCTTCTCGTTGCCACAGCCGTCGAACGCTTCGGCAAACTCGACATCGCCTTCAACAACGCCGGCACGCTGGGCGAAGCCGGACCGAGCACCGGTGTTTCGGAAGTCGGATTTACCGATACTCTGGCGATCAACCTCACGGCTTCTTTCCTGGCCGCCAAGCACCAGCTCGGCGCGATGGAAAACAACGGCGGCGGTTCGATCATCTTCACCTCGACCTTCGTTGGCTACAGCTTTGCCTTCCCCGGCGTTGCAGCCTATGCTGCCAGCAAATCGGGGCTGATCGGCCTGACCCAGGCGCTGGCCGCCGAATACGGCCCGAAGAATGTGCGGATCAATGCGATCCTGCCCGGTGCCGTCGATACGGACATGTATCGCGACATGAATGACACGGCTGAAAAGCAGGCCTTTATTACCGGATTGCATGCATTGAAGCGGGTGGCCACGCCCGAGGAACTGGCCCGCTCTGTTGTCTATCTCGCATCCGACGATTCCAGCTTTGTCACCGGCACGGCTTCGCTCGTCGATGGCGGGGCCTCGATCACACGCAGTTGAGCAGCATCAGGGGCGACGATCGAACCCACCGCCCATTGCGCCTTCGATCATCCGGCTGGGCACGCGCCAAAGTCAGGCACGACAGCCTGCCGGGTGAACAATGATTGTTCGGTATTTCCGGAATGCAGCTCCGCCTTCGGGCGGCTAATCCGAACGCCGAGCCAATGGTATATCAACATTGCCAAGGGAGAAGAAAGTGACGGCCAAACCGTCCTCCCAACAAACAGGAGAAGTGCCATGCTGAAATTGATTGCCGCTTTTGCAGCCATACTGTCTGCGACGCCTTCTTTCGCCGAGATGCCGGACTTTCCAGCATCGTTCAAGACCCAGGACATTACAACGAATGGCGCCACGATCCACGTCCGCGTCGGCGGCAAGGGACCTGCCGCCGTACTGCTGCACGGCTATGGTGAAACCGGCGACATGTGGGCGCCGATGGCCGCCGATCTTGCGCGCGACCATACGGTGATCGTTCCGGATCTGCGCGGGCTCGGCCTCTCGTCGAAACCCGGGGCAGGCTTCGACAAGATGACCCAGGCCGAAGACGTCGCAGGCGTGCTGGATGCGCTCGATATCGACCGCGCCGACCTGGTCACCCATGACATCGGCAACATGGTCGGATTTGCGTTTGCCGCCCGGCATCCGGACCGTGTGACACGTTTTGTCCTGATTGACGCTCCCGTCCCGGGGGTTGGCCCGTGGGAAGAGGTCCTGAAGAATCCGCTGCTGTGGCATTTCCGCTTCGGTGGTCCGGATATGGAAAGGCTCGTGGCCGGACGCGAGCGCATTTATCTCGACCGTTTCTGGAACGAGTTTTCGGCAACGCCGGATCGCTTTACCGAAGAATCCCGTGCACATTATGCGAAGCTCTATGCGTTGCCGGGCGCCATGCATTCCGGCTTCGCCCAGTTTGCCGCCTTCGATCAGGATGCGATCGACAACAAGGCTATTCTTGCCAAGAACGGCAAGCTTGCCATGCCGGTTCTGGCGATCGGTGGCGAAAAATCCTTCGGTCCGATGATGGCGACGGTGATGCGTGCCGCGGCAACCGATGTGACCGAGGGGGTGATACCGGATTCAGGCCACTGGATCATGGAGGAAAACCCCTCTGCCACGACCACCATGGTGCGCGCATTCCTGGAAGCCGGGCGCTGAACGCATACCGCACCGCCTCGGAGAAACATCAGGGCTCACGTTAGCCGTCCGTGACGCGCTTTACACACAGCCAAACCAGAGGCCGGGACATCCCCGGCCTCTCTTCCATTCGTCACCCATCCATCAAGCGGCAGCGACTTCCGCCGGTTCATAGTGATAGCTGCTCGAGCAGAACTCGCAGCTAACGGTGATCTTGCCGTCCTCGGTGCTAGCTTCGATCTCCTCGGCTGAGAAGCCTTGCAACACGCCCTTGATTTTGTCGCGCGAGCAGCTGCAGCGGTCGTAGACGGCGTGCGGGGCGTAGGCGCGAACGCCACGCTCGTGGAAGAGCCGGAACAATAGGCGCTCGATGCCAACCTGCGGGTCGGTGAGTTCATCGGCATCGATCGTATCGACCAACATGCGGGCTTCTTCCCAGGCGTCGTCATGCGAAATCTCGAAATCGCGTTCGTCGCCATCGCCTCCGTGCAGATCCGGCATTCGCATACGTTCCGGCGCTTCGGGCAGGAACTGCGCGATCAGGCCGCCTGCCCGCCAGGTGCGGCGCGGCTTGCCGTTCTCGTCGCGGTCGAAGAGTTCGGCCGCGCCCAGGCGCACGCGCGTCGGGATCTGTTCCGACTGGCGGAAATAGACACCGGCGATATCTTCGAGCGACGAGCCGTCGAGCGGCACGATGCCCTGATAGGGCTGCATGAAGGCGCCCTGATCAATGGTGAAGGCGAGCACACCATTGCCGAGCAGTTGTTCCGGCGAGGTCCGGCCCTCCGCCACCGCCTCGGCCAGCGCTTCCTCGTTGAAGCGCGCATAGGCGCGGACGCTTTCCGGGGTCGAGAAGTCCGCGACCAGCAGATCCACCGGGCCGTCTCCCTTGGTCTGGACGGTGAACTTGCCATCGAACTTCAGCGATGTACCGATCAACACCGTCAACACGATCGCCTCCGCCAGCAGGCGGGCAACGGGCTGCGGATAGGAGTGGCGATCAAGGATGGAATTGATCAGCGGACCGACCTGAACGGCGCGGCCGCGCACATCCAGACCTTCGACCTGGAAAGGCACGACACGATCATCACCGGCGAAACCGAATTCGCCGAGCTCGGCTTGTTTATTCGACATGAATGGTCTCCTGGCGCCCGGCGGCGCAAAAAAGCAGAGCCGATACGGCCCTATGAGAAAGCGCTCAGATGGTATCGCCGCCGTCAAAGGTCAAGCGGGGCAGCATGGCCCCGTCTCAAGGGCCTTAGATGGCGCCGAGGCACCACGCGAGAATGGACTTTTGTGCATGCAGGCGGTTTTCCGCCTCGTCGAAGACGACCGACTGCGGACCGTCGATGACCTCGTCCGTCACTTCTTCGCCGCGATGGGCGGGAAGGCAATGCAGGAACAGAGCCTCGCTGTTGGCCTTCTTCATCAGTGCCGCATTCACCTGGAAGGGCTGGAAGACATTGTGGCCACGCGCCTTGTGTTCCTGGTTCATCGAGATCCAGGTGTCGGTGATGACCGCATCGACACCTTCGACGGCGCGATCGGCATCATGGCACAGCATGATCTCGCCGCCATTGTTGCGCGCCCAGTTGAGGATCTTGTCGTCCGGCTCGGAGCCGAGCGGCACGGCCATGTTCATCTTGTAGCCGAAACGGGCAGCGCCTTCGACCAGCGAGTGAAGGACATTGTTGCCGTCGCCGGTCCAGGCGAGCGTCTTGCCGGCGATCGGGCCGCGATGTTCCTCGATGGTCAGGATATCGGCCATGATCTGGCAAGGATGGGTGAGATCCGTCAGTGCGTTGATCACAGGCACAGTGGCATGTTCGGCCATTTCCAGCAGGCGGGAATGATCGGTGGTGCGGATCATGATCGCATCAACGTAACGCGACAGGACCTTGGCGGTGTCGCCGATGGTCTCGGCGCGGCCGAGCTGCATTTCGGTGCCCGAGAGGAACAGCGTCTCGCCGCCGAGCTGGCGCATGCCGACATCGAAGGAGACGCGGGTACGGGTGGACGGCTTCTCGAAGATCATCGCCAGCATCTTGCCGGCCAGCGGCTTGTCGGCCGTGCCGGCCTTGGTTGCCTGCTTGCGGCTGCGCGCATCGTCCATCATGGAGCGAAGGTCGACGGCGGAGACCGCGGAAAGATCGAGGAAATGCTTTGGAGATGCCATAAATGTCTACCTGTCCCTGCGCATATTAAGCGATTGCTGCGGCCTTTTCGCGGACCTTCTCTGCCGCAAGCTCGATGCGACGCAGGCCGTCGCGTGCTTCCTCAGCCGTCGTGACGAGCGGTGGCAGAAGACGGATGACATTGTCGCCTGCCGGCACGCCGAGAAGATGCTGGTCACGCATCGCCATCAGCAGGTCGGTATTCGGTCCCTTTGCCTTGATGCCGAGCATCAGGCCTTCGCCGCGGATTTCCGCGATGACATCGGGGAAACGATCCTGCAGCGAGGCAAGCCCCTGGCGGAAGACGAGTGCTACATCACGCACCTGATCGAGGAAACCATCGGCCAGCACGACATCGAGTACGGCATTTCCGACCGCCATGGCGAGCGGATTGCCGCCATAGGTCGAGCCATGGGTGCCCGCCTTCATGCCAATGGAGGCCTCTTCTGTGGCGAGGCAGGCGCCAAGCGGAAAGCCGCCGCCGATGCCCTTGGCAACTGCCATGATGTCCGGCGTGATGCCCGCCCATTCATGGGCAAAGAACTTTCCGGTCCGGCCGACGCCGGACTGCACTTCATCGAGGATCAGCAGCAGATCATGCTCGTCACAAATGGCGCGCAGTTCGCGCAGCATCTCGACGGGGATGGCGCGGATGCCGCCCTCGCCCTGAACCGGCTCGACAAGGATGGCAGCCGTGGCATCCGAGATGGTCGCCTTGACGGCGTCGATGTCACCGAACGGCACCTGATCGAAGCCCGGCGCCTTGGGGCCGAAACCTTCAAGATATTTTTCCTGGCCGCCGGCAGCGATCGTCGCGATGGTGCGGCCGTGGAAGGCGCCTTCCATGGTGATGATGTGGAATTTTTCCGGATGACCCTTGGTGAAATGATAGCGGCGCGCGGTCTTGATCGCACATTCCAGCGCTTCGGCACCGGAATTGGTGAAGAAGACACGATCGGCAAAGGTGGCTTCGGTCAGGCGCCGGCCGAGCGTTTCCTGGCCAGGCACATCATAGAGATTGGAGACGTGCCAGAGCTTTTCGGCTTGCGCCTTCAACGCTTCGACCAGATGCGGATGGGCATGACCGAGAGAGTTGACGGCAACGCCAGCGGCAAAATCCAGGTAGCGTTCTCCGCTCTCGGTAACAAGCCAGACGCCCTCGCCTCGCTCGAAACGCAGTGGCGCCCGATTGTAGGTCTGATAAAGCGGCGTCGCTTTGGTCATGGCTGTCATCATCCTTGATTGGCGGCGTTCAGCGGCGACAGAACAACCGTGGGCAGGTCAAAAATTAAAAATGCCGCCTTGCGGCGGCGGGGGCACTATCGGCATTTAACCCAGCAATGTCAACGAAACTTACTGGAAAATGAGGGCTTCCGGGCATTTGCCGCGACCACCGGACGCCATGGCGCCGGGTCCAATTATGAGTGTTGCAGACTTGACTCACTCGGGAAGCAAGTTGGGGAAAACCGGGAAATCGATTCCAGATGATTCTCCCGACTCTTGTCACAGAGTCACCCGACCAGTAGGTTAACATTCAATAAATTGAGCAATGCGGCGGAAATAGTCACCGACAGTAACGAGGCGGTTTTTGTTTCGAATTCGTTCGAAGCAACGGTGAGGGATTCTGCCATCACACACGCGAGCGGCGGAGAATTACAGCATGAACTGGACTGATGAACGCGTTGAGAGACTAAAGCGCCTCTGGGCCGAAGGCTTGAGCGCGAGCCAGATCGCAGCACAACTGGGCGGCGTAAGCCGCAATGCGGTTATCGGCAAGGTACACCGGCTGAACCTGCCAGGTCGCGCCAAGGCCGGCGGAAGCACATCGGCAACCCGCGCCGCGAAACGTCCGGCGCCGGCAACCCAGCGTCCAGCGGCATTCCAGGGCCGCACCGCAACGACGACCCGCACGGTGACCCGCGCAGCTGGCGGCAACATGCTGAAAGAAGAGGTCGAAGTCGATATCTTCGAAGAGGTCGAAGTCTCGCGTCCGTCGAATGTCGTGGTGCCGATCTCACGTCGCCTGGCACTGACGGAACTGACCGAGCGTACATGCAAATGGCCGATCGGCGATCCGATGAAGGACGATTTCCACTTCTGCGGCTGCGAAATCAACGATGCGTCGCCGTATTGCGGCTACCATGCCAAGATGGCCTACCAGCCGGTGAGCGAGCGGCGTCGGGCGGCCCGCTAAGGGCCGACGGCAAACGCCAGATACAAAAAAACGGGCCGCTGGGCCCGTTTTTTATTGCGCGCTGTATCCTGCCGAGGGTTCAGACTTCCATGGAATAGCCCGCACCGCGGACGGTGCGGATGACATCCTGCATGTTGGAAAAGTTCAACGCCTTGCGCAGGCGCCCTACATGCACATCGACCGTGCGTTCGTCGACATAGATGTCATGGCCCCAGACGCCGTCGAGCAACTGCGAGCGGGAAAAAACGCGACTGGGCGAAGCCATGAGAAACTCGAGCAGCCGGAATTCCGTCGGCCCGAGGCGCACTTCGCGGCTCTTGCGATGGACACGGTGGGTCTCACGATCCAGTTCGATATCACCGCAACGCAGCACGCTCGACAGAACCTCGGGCTTAGCACGGCGCAACATCGCCTTCACACGCGCCATCAGCTCCGGCGTCGAGAACGGCTTGACGACATAATCGTCGGCACCAGTCGCCAGGCCCCGGACGCGCTCGCTCTCTTCGCCACGCGCCGTCAGCATGATGATCGGCAGACGCTCGGTTTCAGGGCGCATGCGCAGGCGCCGGCACAATTCGATGCCTGAAACGCCCGGCAGCATCCAGTCGAGGATCAGCAGGTCCGGCACGCGCTCCTGGAGACGAAGCTCGGCTTCGTCTCCACGCAGAATGGTCTCGACCTCGTAGCCTTCGGCTTCGAGATTGTAGCGGAGGAGGACGCTCAACGCCTCCTCATCCTCTACGACAGCTATTTTCGGCAGCATGGAAGGCAAAACCCCATTTGTGACGGCTTACTCGTTGATCGCGCCGACGGAGGACGTCAGGTCTTCCTTCGGACGCTCGCCCTCGGGCTGGGCACCAGTCGTCATGTAGTAGATTGTCTCGGCGATGTTAGTCGCGTGGTCACCGATACGTTCGATGTTCTTGGCGCAGAAGAGAAGATGCGTGCAGCTGGTGATGTTGCGTGGATCTTCCATCATGTAGGTCAAGAGCTCGCGGAACAGCGAGGTGTACATGGAGTCGATCTCTTCATCGCGGTCGCGGATCGATTTAGCCTTTTCCGCCGAACGGGTCGTGTAGACGTCGAGCACTTCCTTGAGCTGGGCGAGCGCCAGGTCGGAGAGATGTTCGATGCCGCGGGCGAGCTTGCGAGGGATGCCCGAGCTCTGAACCGCCATGACGCGCTTGCAATTGCTCTTGCCGAGATCGCCGACACGCTCGAGATCGCTGGCAATGCGCAGCGCGCCGATGATTTCGCGAAGGTCGGCGGCGACCGGCTGACGGCGGGCAATCATGACGATCGCCTTGTCGCCGATTTCGCGTTCGGTGGCATCCATGATCACGTCGTCGGAGATGACCTTCTGGGCGAGTGCGCCATCGGTATTGACCAGCGCACGGACGCTTTCGGCGACCATCTGTTCCGCCATGCCGCCCATCTCGGAGATGCGGCGCATCAAGTATTTCAGCTCGTCGTCAAAGGCCGACAAAATATGGGAAGAAGACATGTTTTAGCTTCCTAATAAGAGAAACGACTGCAAGGGTAACAGCGGATCAGCCGAAGCGACCCATGATGTAGTCCTGCGTGCGCTGATCGTCTGGATTGGTGAACATCTTGTCCGTATCGTTCTCTTCCACCAGATTGCCCAGATGGAACATGGCTGTGCGCTGCGAGACGCGGGCAGCCTGCTGCATCGAGTGCGTGACGATGACGATGGTGAAGTTGGTCCGCAGTTCGTGGATGAGTTCTTCAACCTTGGCCGTCGCGATCGGATCGAGCGCCGAACAGGGCTCGTCCATCAAGATGACTTCGGGGCTGACCGCCACCGCACGGGCAATGCACAGGCGCTGCTGCTGGCCGCCGGACAGGCCCGTACCTGGGCTGTCGAGACGATCCTTGACCTCGTTCCAGAGGCCGGCCTTCTGCAGGGCAGACGTCACCAGTTCGTCAAGATCGGCCTTGGAACGCGCCAGGCCGTGGATACGCGGGCCGTAGGCAACGTTTTCATAGATCGACTTCGGGAATGGGTTCGGCTTCTGGAACACCATGCCGACCTTGGCGCGCAACTGCACCGGGTCAACCTTGGGATCGTAGATGTTTTCGCCGTCGATCGAGATATGCCCTTCGACACGGCAGCTCGCGATCGTGTCATTCATGCGGTTGATGCAGCGCAGGAAAGTCGACTTGCCGCAGCCTGACGGGCCGATGAAGGCGGTCACGGTGCGCGGGCGGATTTCGATATTCACATCGATGATGGCGTGCTTGTCGCCATAATAGACCTGAACGTCGCGGGCGGAAATCTTGGTTTCGTTCATGGTGGAAGCCTTCGTCGGCGTCGTTGTTATGTTGCTCGTGGACATGTTGTTCATCTCTACGCTCCTTTTACCAACGACGCTCGAAGCGGCGGCGAAGAATGATTGCAATTAGGTTCATCATGATCAGAAAAACCAGCAGAACGATGATCGCACCGGATGCACGCTCGACAAAGGCCGGGTCGCCGCGCTGGGTCCAGTTATAGACCTGAACAGGCAGGGCTGAGGCCGGGTTGAACAGACCTTCCGGAGGACCGGCAGGAAACTCGCGGACGAATGCCACCATGCCGATGAGCAACAGCGGTGCGGTTTCGCCGAGTGCACGGGCAAGGCCAATGATCGTGCCGGTCAGAATGCCGGGCATCGCCAGAGGCAGAACGTGGTGGAAGATGGACTGCATCTTGGAGGCGCCGACGCCGAGGGCGGCGTCGCGGATCGACGGCGGCACGGCCTTGAAGGCAGCGCGGGTGGCGATGATGATCGTCGGCAGCGTCATCAGGGTCAGCACCAGACCACCCACGATCGGAGCCGACTGGGGAAGGCCGAAGAAATTGATCAGCACCGCGAGACCGAGGATACCGAACACGATCGAAGGTACAGCAGCCAGGTTGGCAATATTGACCTCGATCAGGTCGGTAAAGTGGTTCTGCGGGGCGAATTCTTCGAGATAGATCGATGCCGCGACGCCCAGAGGGAGCGACAGGCAAACGACAATCAGCATCATGTAGACGGAGCCGATGATGGCAATGCCCAAGCCAGCCGCTTCCGGACGCGTATCGGACGCATCCGGTGCGGTAAAGAAGGCCCAGTTGAAGCGTGTCGTCAGAATGCCGGCTTCCTTGAGCTTGTCCGCCAGCATGAGCTGTTCGGGTGAGGTATTGCGATCGAGGGCCGCGCTTTCCATGGTCACGCGCCCCTTGTAGAAGCCGTCGATGCGACCGGCCGCCAGAAAGTCGAAGGAGTGCGTGCCTCCGATGACCGAAGGATCGGCCAGAACAAACCGACGCAGATCGGCCGGTGCCTCCTTGGAAATCAGCTCGGCAGCAGCCTTTGCATTCATGGTGTCGACGGCGATGCCCTTGGCCGCCATCACCTCGCTGAGTGCCTGCTCGATCAGCGGCACATAAGCGAATGTCGAGGCCTTGGCGATGTTTTCCGGGTTCCGGTCGCCGGCCTTGTCCAGGCGAGCGGGGTCCAGATAGACATCGAGCGAGATGTAGGTCTGGCGGAAGGCCGATGCGCCATTCGACAGGATCGACACAAGCAGGCCAACAAGAGCCAGCATGCCGATGCATACGGCGATCTTGCCCATCAGGCGGAACCGTACCTCTGCAGCATTGCGGCGGCGGGTGCGATCATCGGGGGCAAGCAGCGACTTGCCTTGCGGCGGAACGGCGGTGTTGCTGAACACGGAGATGTCGGTCATTCGTACTGCTCCCGGTATTTGCGCACGATATAGAGGGCCATCACGTTCAGCCCGAGCGTGATCACGAAGAGGGTCAAGCCGAGAGCAAAGGCCACCAGCGTTTCAGGACTTGAAAATTCCGTGTCGCCGGTCAGCTGGCTGACGATCTTCACGGTGACAGTCGTCATGGCTTCGAATGGATTGAGATCGAGTTTGGCAGCGGCACCCGCACCCAGCACCACGATCATGGTTTCGCCGATCGCGCGGCTGGCGGCGAGCAGCACGGCACCGACGATGCCGGGAAGTGCCGCCGGCAGGACGACCAGCTTGATGGTTTCCGACTGCGTCGCACCGAGGCCGTAGGAACCGTCGCGCAGGGCCTGCGGGACAGCGTTGATGATGTCATCCGACAGGGAACTGACGAAGGGGATGATCATGATACCCATGACCAGACCGGCCGTCAGAACCGAGGAGGAGGAGGTGCCAAGGCCGAGCGGCTCGGCAAACCAATCGCGCAGGAACGGGCCAACCGTAACCAGTGCGAACAGACCGTAGACGATGGTCGGAATGCCGGCGAGAACCTCGATGGCCGGCTTGACGATGCTGCGTGTCCGCGGGCCTGCATATTCGGAGAGGAAGACGGCAATCATCAGGCCGAGCGGCACGGCGACGATCAGCGAAATGACCGACACATACATCGTACCCCACAGCAAGGGCAGAATCCCGAGATCGGAGCCGCCGCGGAACTGCGGGTTCCAGACCGTGGAGAAGAAGAAATCCTGCCATGGATACATCTTGAAGAAGCTGATCGTCTCGAAGACCAGCGAGCCGACGATGCCCACCGTGGTCAGAATGGCGACGAGGGAAGACGCCATCAGCACCCATTTGACAAAACCTTCGGTCAGATTGCGGGCGCGCTGTTCCGGGCGAATGCTGCGATAGGCAAGCGGGCCCATGATCAGGGCCAGCGCCAGGACCGCGATGGTCATGACCATATTGCTGGTCTTGGCGCTTTGCCGATAAGCCTTGGCGGCCTCGAAGACCTCAACCGGAACATCGCCACCCAGCGCGACACCGACTTCCGCAAGACGGGCGCGGATATTGTTGAAATCGATACGTCCGTCGTCGAGTTCACTCTCGCCGACCCCACCCTTTGCGATGACCGCATTCAATCCGCCGGCAATTCGGCGCACATCGGACATGACGAGGCTGTGCGCGCCACCTTCCGGCACCACACTTTGCGGGATCATGTCGCTGATGCGCCCTTCGATGAAGGTCGGCTGCAGCGAAAGCCACAGGATCATCAGAAACAGGGCTGGTACGGCAGTGAACAGCGCAACCATCTGGCCGTAATAGCCAGGAAGGGAGTGCAGCTTGGCGCTGCCGGGCGCCCAAAGAGACAAAGCGCGCTGCCTGCCGACAACAAAGCCAAGCGCCGCAAGTCCCAGTATAACAAGGATAATGATGCCCACACTCATTTCGCCCACATCCCCTGAAAATCTCACATCGTCAAAAAACAATGAAAACCGGCGGCGCAAATATTGCGCCGCCGGACGTGGCCGAAATTACTTCGTCAGCGGACCCATCGGGGTACGGTTCTTGACCATTTCCTGGGTCTTGGCCAGTTCCGGGTCAGAAACCAGGCCATAGGCAGCCAGCGGGCCGTTCGGGCCGGCCATGTCGTCGGATACGAAGAACTCGACGTATTCCTGCAGGCCCGGGATCACGTCAAGGTGTGCGTTCTTGACGTAGAAGTAGAGCGGACGCGAAACCGGATATTCGCCCTTGGCGATCGTCTCAACCGAAGGCACGATGCCAGCCATGGTGCCGACGCGGAGCTTGTCGGTGTTGTTCTGGTAGAACGACAGACCAAAGACGCCGATGGCGTTCTTGTTGGCGGCAACGCGAGCCAGCGTCTCGGTGTAGTCGCCGTCGATGTCCGTCGAAATGCCGTCGGTGCGGAGAGCCATGCAGGCCTTTGCAGCTTCAGCCTTGTCGTTGTTCTTGGCAGCGAGATGGGCGTCATAGGCGCCATCTTCCTTGCAGCCGTCAACGATGACCTTCTCGTTGAACACTTCGCGGGTTCCGTGCTTGGTGCCCGGAATGAAAGCGAGGATCGGCTGAGCCGGCAGGTCGGCGCGGATTTCGTTCCAGGCCTTGTAAGGGTTGGCGATCAGCTTGCCGTCCTTGAGGACTTCAGCAGCGAGGGCGTTGTGCCAATCAGCCTGGGTGAAGGCGTATTCAGGGCCCGAGATGTCCGAGGCGAACACGATGCCGTCGTAGCCGATACGAACTTCCTGGATATCCTTGACGCCGTTGGTGGCGCAGAGGTCGATATCGCTCTGGCTGATGCGCGACGAGGAGTTCGCAATGTCGATGGTGTTCTCGCCCACGCCTTCGCAGAGCTTCTTGCGGCCGGCGCCCGAACCACCAGATTCAACGACCGGAGTACCGAAATCGGTATTTTCGCCAAAGGCTTCAGCGACGATCGAAGCATAAGGAAGGACGGTCGAAGAACCAGCGATCTGGATCTGGTCGCGAGCAACGGCGGCGCCGGTGAAGGCAACAGAAGCAACGAGTGCTGCTGCAGCAATTTTCAAAACGTTCATAATGGATTCTCCCGTTGATGGGCTCGTGTAAAGGTGCGGCCGCAAACCAAGTTCATTGCCACAACCAAACGGCGCCCTGTTCTTAGCCGGACTAACCTCATCCTTTTATGTCAGATCGATGAAACATTTGTGACAATATAAGCCATTGAAAATAATATATATTCTCCAACTTGGCTTTAGCCGCGCGGGGTTTTATGTCAAAAGCGCACGGTAAAGTCCGTGCCCTTGCCCAATTCAGACTTCACGATGAGGCGCGCGCGGTGACGGGTAAGGATATGCTTGACGATTGCAAGCCCGAGACCCGTGCCCTTCTTGGAGCGACTGTCTTCCACGCTGACACGGTAAAAACGTTCGGTCAGGCGCGGAACGTGCTCGGCGGGAATGCCCGGTCCGTGATCGCGGACACTGACTTCGGTTGAGCCGCCGGGCTCGCGTCGAACCGCAACATCGATGAACTGGCCGTCCTGGCCATATTTGCACGCATTCTCGATCAGGTTCTCGAACACCTGAACAAGTTCATCGCGATCACCGAGGACCTCGACCCTGCCCTCGGGCACATCGAGCCTGATCTCGACATTCAGGTCACTTGCGAGCGGCGCCAGCGAATCCCGGACATGGCCGAGCACGGGAACGAGATCCACCATGTGATCAGGGGCAAGGTGGGCCTTCAGTTCGAGCCGTGACAGCGACAGCAGATCATCGACCAGACGGCTCATGCGATTGGCCTGGTCGAGCATGATCGAGAGAAACCGTTCCTTCGCCTTGGCATCATCCTTGGCCGGACCCTGCATGGTCTCGATGAAGCCTCGCAGGGAAGCAAGCGGTGTGCGCAACTCATGGCTGGCATTGGCGACGAAATCGCTGCGCATCTGATCCAGGCGGCGAAGATCCGAGATGTCCTTGAAGGACAGAAGAAAGAAACGTCCATTGGCCGCCGCATCGCCAGCTGCCATACCGGACGGGGCAACCGGCGCGATACGCACAACATACACCCGCTCAGACGGCAGCCGTTCGGAATGCTCGATCTGGTTGGGTTCGCCGGTCGCGATGGTTTCGCGTATCATGTCGAGAATGCCCGGCGATCTCCAGCGGGCAGAAATATGCGCGCCGGCCGCCAGTATGCCAAAAACCTTTTCCGCCGCCCGGTTCTGCGCCAGAAGTTCGGCCTCCGCGCCGATGACAAAGATCGGCAAATCCAGGGCATCAATCGTCGCGCCGATCTGTGGTGCGGGATCGGTGGACAACCGTTCGCCCTCAGCAGGCCCCGCGATCGTGACAAGGTCCTCACCAGAGGAGCGCCTCAGCAACAGCATCACACAAAACACGATGAAGAGCACAATTGCGAAGGCAGCATTGGCACCGGCCAGATAGGCCGCCAGCGCGATCGCGAGCGAGGCTAGAATATAAAACGAGCCGGACAAGATATGCCGCATCGCGCGGCTCAGGCCACCGGTGTCATCGTCTTCAGTCACGCGCAGAAGGCCTCGCCATTCGATCATTCCATTCTGATAGCCATGATTCATGACAGAAGTTTCGGTGCCCGGCTATCGGCGCTTTCGATTTATCCCCGCACCCGCGCATCCGTCCAACCAGCAAAGGCTTGAATTCACGCTCGCCATGGGCTCACTATGGGTGAACGCGGGGCCATAGCCGCGGTTAGCCGGAGAGGACCCCATGGACACACAGACAGAAAGCCGCGCCACAACATTGAAAATCGGCGGCGCAGAGCGGGTGTTCGATATCGATGCCGTGGTGCTTCCCAAGTGGATCGATGACAATGCGCTACAGTCCGGTGGCTTCCCCTATGACAAGAAACTGGACGAGGACACGTTCGAGAAGGAACTGGAGCGGCTGCAGATCGAACTGGTCAAGGTGCAGTTCTGGATGCAGAAAACCGGCAAACGGGTGATGGCGCTGTTCGAAGGACGCGATGCCGCTGGAAAGGGTGGTGCGATCCATTCGACGCTTGCCTATATGAACCCGCGCTCTGCCCGGGTCGTGGCGCTGACCAAGCCGACTGAGACGGAGCGCGGCCAGTGGTATTTCCAGCGTTATGTCTACCATTTCCCGACGGCTGGCGAATATGTGCTGTTCGACCGCTCCTGGTATAACCGCGCTGGCGTGGAGCCGGTCATGGGCTTTTGTACGCCTGAGCAATACGAGGATTTCTTCAAACAGGCGACGCGCTTCGAAAAGCTGATCGTCCAGGAGGGCATCTTCTTCTTCAAATTCTGGCTGGATATCGGCCGTGAGATGCAGTTGAAGCGTTTCCATGACCGCCGGCATGATCCGCTGAAGGTGTGGAAACTGTCGCCGATGGATATCGCGGCACTGAACAAGTGGGACGACTACACCGCAAAGCGCAACCGCATGCTGAAGGAGACCCATTCCGACCATTCACCATGGACGGTCGTGCATGCCAATGACAAGCGGCGCGCCCGACTGAACATCATCCGCCATATGTTGATGTCGATCGACTATGAGGGCAAGGATGAAGAGAAAATCGGCAAGCTCGACAAAAAGATCATCGGCAAGGGGCCGGATTTTCTGAAATGACCCCTGGATTATGCGATCTGGATCGATCCGGTCGCAATCGTCTCGCTGCCGTGACTCGATCCGCGCGGCGTCACTGGCCTGGAAGGATGCGCACTGCGTAGAGATTGACACCCCGGCCGCCGCCGGACAGGTCGGCATTGACGATCAGCCGACCGGCATTTGCAGGTGCCATGCCACTGTCGAAGCTCACCTGGAACAGAGCGTCGAGCTTTTGCGGATTGATGGTGAAGCGGTGGCGCGGGCAGGTGCCCAGACGCGAAAAATCGCAATCGACGGAGATCTGCACCGGTTTGTCGTCTGCCGACTGCAACGTGAGCGCGATCGTCGAGGTCCGCCCGGCCAGTTCGCGCAGGACTTCGGTGGGGACCGTGATTTCGATCGCACCATCCGCATCGCCGCTGCGTGAGCCAAGGCGAACCGCCGATCCGTCGCTGGCCGTCACGACATCGACCATGCCATTGGCACGCGGGCGGATGGCGGCAATCTGCTGCGGCTCGAATACATCGATCCAGTCATCGGAAAAGCCGCCGCGGGTATCGATGGCCTGTGGGCCCTGGGGGACCTGCGGCGCGGTTTCCGTTCCGTTGAAATCCTCTTCCTCGGCGCGTGGCGGTGGATTGGGCACGCTGGTGTCGCGCTCGGCATCGGTCAAAAGCAGATCGGAGGAATAGACCCACCAGGCCGCCATGCCGACGCTGGACAGCAGGATGACAAGAATGAACAGGCGCGAGAAAAAGCCGCGGCGGCGGCGCGGCTTGCGCAGCGGCACTTCGGAGCGCATGTCCGGCATCGGCCCATCGGCATCGGACAACTGCTCGCGCTCGTCACGGGGCGATGCATGAATATCTTCGTCGAACACCGGATCACGATCAATGCCGTTTCCATTCGCACGGCCGGTATCGGCGACCGGATCATCCGCCGCAAACGCGGGCTCTGCACGCCTTGCCTGCGCTGCCGTCGACGTCTGTGCTTCCGTCGATGTCTGCACTGGGGCTGCGGCCTGTGGCGGCGTTGATGTCTGCGTGTAGGTCGGCTGGCCGGCGGACCGTGATGGCGTCGAGACGCCATCGGGCGGCGCCACCGTCATGTCGAGACGCGCACGCTCCTCGAGCTCGATCTCATGGATCAGCGTTTCCAGCTTGCGACGTTGATAGTTGACTGTTTCAACATCGTTGATGTTCTGCTTGCGCAAGCCGCTTTCCAGCGCCTGACGTGCAGACTGGTAGATGCGCGCCCGCGTTTCGGCACTTGTTCGATCCGAACGTTCCAGGGCACTCCTGATGGCTGTTTCCAATCCGTTCACTGGCCGCCATACTCCTCTGGGGATCGCCCCTGCCACATCTTTTTACCGGTATCGATTCGGTAACCGCTGGCTTTTTGCTGTGCAAGCCCAGAAAGCCGAACTTGCCGACAATAAACACAGGAATGCGACCGATGCGAGACTTTCGGCTGGGCGGCGCTCTGGGGCAAGCGCGGCATTGTTGAATGTCGGTGGCCAGCGGACTGTGATCGGAACGCCGTGGATTCCGCTCCTTGCCCAGCCGGTCCGCTTCCCTTGGCCTCGGTCATCTGCTAATTAATTGACGTTTTCGTAAACGTAACTTCATGGGAGGTGAAGTGATGGCACTGCCGTCGATCCTGAAAGACAACCTGAGGCTTCCCGTCGTCGCCTCGCCGCTGTTCATCATATCAAACCCCCAATTGACGCTTGCCCAGTGCAAGGCCGGCATTGTCGGCGCCTTTCCGGCGCTGAATGCACGCCCCGAAGCGCAGCTCGACGAATGGCTGGCCGAGATCACCGAAGAGTTGGCCGCCCATGACGCGAAAAACCCTGACCGTAAGGCGGCCCCGTTTGCCGTCAACCAGATCGTGCACATGTCGAACAAGCGGCTCGAGCATGATCTGACGATGTGCGTCAAATACAAAGTGCCGATCGTCATTTCCTCGCTGGGCGCGGTCCCGGAGGTCAACGCCGCCGTGCACAGCTATGGCGGCATCGTGCTGCACGACGTGATCAACAACCGGCATGCGAATTCGGCGATCCGTAAGGGTGCCGACGGGCTGATTGCCGTTGCCACCGGCGCTGGTGGTCACGCGGGTACGCTCTCGCCGTTTGCCCTGGTTCAGGAAATCCGCGAATGGTTCGACGGTCCGCTGCTTCTTGCCGGCGCAATCGCCAATGGCGGCGCGGTGCTGGCCGCCCAGGCGATGGGGGCCGACATGGCCTATATCGGCTCGCCGTTCATCGCGACAAACGAAGCCCGCGCCTCCGACGCCTACAAGCAGGCGATCGTCGATGCCAAGGCCAATGACATTGTCTATTCCAACTACTTCACCGGCATTCACGGCAACTACCTGAAGCCCTCCATTGCCGCGGCCGGCCTCGATCCCGACAACCTGCCGGAAGCCGATCCCTCGAAGATGGACTTCGACAAGGCCACCACCGGCGCCAAGGCCTGGAAGGATATCTGGGGCTGCGGCCAGGGCATCGGCGCGGTCAAGGCGATCGAACCGGTGGCCGTGCTCGTCGATCGGCTGGAACGCGAGTATTTGGGTGCAAAAAAGGCGATTTGCGGCTGAGAGCCGTGCATTTGCGGTGGCGCCGGTTCCGGTGCGAGCGGCGCCCTGCATCCTTTGACGAACGGCCCGCACTTAATGTGAGCGCCTTTGCTCGCGTCGCCATATACCGAAGAAGCGCAACCGAGCCATATCGGCAGATCGGGGAACTCCGGCCCGATGGTGCCGGCGTGGGCAGTCGGTGTTCAGACATGCGCAAGCTACTCGCCGTTGGCATCGCCATTTTTTGTACAACGGACGGAAATCCGGCTTGAAATCATGGGGCAATGCCTGTATCAGCCGCATCACCAAACGCGGACGGGCCTTGCCTCTTCGCCGCGTGCCGCTTTAGCTCAGGTGGTAGAGCACATCATTCGTAATGATGGGGTCGCAGGTTCGAGTCCTGCAAGCGGCACCATTTTTAAAAAAATCGACCTACCCCAAAAATACGAGGACTCAATAAGCTCTAGCCGCGGGCGGAATTTTGTGTCAGTGGACGCGGCGAGCGCGAGTGCCGTAATTCTAGTACGGGCTCGGGTGGGTTGATTGACGTCTCTCCCGCTGCAGCGAGATTACGCTGCCGTTCATTGTCCCCCTTTCCCCCTCGTTGGCCATCCGAGACCAAGCACAAAAAAGGCCCCGCGAACGGGGCCTCTGGTCGATCTGATCGTGCGCTGATTACATCCAGTATGGCGGAACGCCGTAGTAGTCGTAAACCGACCGGCCGTTGTTCTTGTACCAGTCGCTATCGTCGTCGCGGTAACGCGGCGCGCCTTCGACCTGCTCCTTGGTCATGTCCAGACGGTAGCCGTCGAGTTCGTCGTCATAGCGAAGCTTTTCCCACGGCAGCGGATAATAATCGTCACCGATACCCCAGAAACCGCCGAAGCTCAGCACGGCATAGGCGACGCGGCCGCCGCGCTTTTCCAGGATGATGCGCTGGATCGAACCGATGCGTTTGCCATCGGCGCCGTAGACTGCGGTGCCTTCGACCTTGTCGCTGGCGATCAGCGTGGGCGTATCCTTTACATAGGGATCGCTGCCCTGCGCGGCCTGATTCTGATTCAACATTGGGTTACCTCTATTGTCATTGTCGATGACAATGTAACGGCTCGTCAAGCGGATGGTTCCGCCTCACGTGGCGCCCGGACGAGCGCGCGGGAGATTTATTGACGTTTACGTCAAGGTTATATAAGTTCGCAGGGCTTGCACTGATCCGGCGAAAGCATAAGCTTTACGGACCCTGAGGAGGAGTTCGTGCCGGAACAGGCGCGCAGGCAAAAATGACATTCGGGAGGAATACATGTCGGAAACCTTGAGCCGCCACAGCGGTCGCGCCGCCGAGAAAATCTGGCTCGACTCCTATCCGTCGTCGGTGCCTGCCGACATTGCCCCGCATGCCCATGCCTCGCTTGGCGCGCTTTTCGAAGCGAGCTGCGCCAAATACAGCGACCGGCTGGCATTTTCGAGCATGGGTCGCGGCATGACGTTCCGGGAACTCGAGGCGCAGTCGCGCAAGGTCGGTGCCTGGTTGCAGTCCAAGGGGCTCCAAAAGGGTGACCGCGTTGCCGTGATGACGCCGAACATCCTGCAGAACCCGGTGACGGTCTATGGCATCCTGCGCGCCGGCATGATCGTGGTCAACGTGAACCCGCTCTATACGCCGCGCGAGCTGGAGCATCAGCTGAAGGATTCGGGCGCCAAGGCGATCCTGGTGCTGGAAAACTTCGCCCATACCGTCGAGCAGGTCGTCGCGCGCACCGATGTCAAACATGTGATCGTCTGCGCCATGGGCGACATGCTCGGACTGAAGGGCCATATCGTCAACCTCGTCGTGCGCAAGGTGAAAAAGCTGGTGCCGGCCTGGTCGATCCCCGGCCATCTGGGCTTCAAGTCCATGCTGACCGAGGGTGCACGACACACATTGAAGCCGGTGGACGTTGTGTCCAGCGACGTGGCCTTCCTGCAATATACCGGCGGAACAACGGGGGTTTCCAAGGGCGCGACGCTGACCCATGCCAATCTGCTGGCGAACAAGCAGCAGATCGCCCTGTGGCTGGAAGCGGCCTTCGCCGACAAGGGGCGGCCGGAAGTGCTCAACTTCGTTTGCGCGCTGCCGCTCTATCACATCTTCGCGCTGACGGTAAATTCGCTGATGGGCGTGGCGCTTGGCGGCCACAACCTGCTGATTGCCAATCCGCGCGACATTCCCGGGTTCGTCAAGGAGTTGCAGGGCTTCAAGGCGCATATTTTCCCCGGGCTGAATACGCTGTTCAACGCGATGATGAACAATCCGGATTTCAAGAACCTCGATTTTTCATCGCTGATGCTGGTTCTGGGCGGCGGCATGGCGGTGCAGCGGCCGGTGGCCGAGCGCTGGCTGCAGATGACCGGTCGACCGATCACCGAGGGTTACGGCCTGTCGGAAACGTCGCCGGTGGCAACGGTCAACCGGCTGGACAGCAAGGAATTCAGCGGCATGATCGGCCTGCCGCTGCCCTCGACGGATATCGAGATCCGCGACGAGGATGGCAAGACGCTGCCGATCGGCGAAGTCGGCGAGATCTGCATCCGCGGACCGCAGGTGATGGCCGGCTACTGGCAGCGCCCGGAAGAAACCGCCAAGGTGATGACCGCAGACGGCTTCTTCCGTTCCGGCGACATGGGCTTCATGGACGAGCGCGGCTACTCGAAGATCGTCGACCGCAAGAAGGACATGATCCTGGTGTCGGGCTTCAACGTCTATCCGAACGAGATCGAAGAAGTGGCGGCCATGCATGCGGGCGTGCTGGAATGCGCCGCCGTCGGCGTGCCGGATGAACATTCCGGCGAAGCGGTGAAGCTCTTCGTGGTGAAAAAGGATCCGGCGCTGACGATCGACGAACTGAAAGCCCATTGCGCCGCAAACCTGACCAACTACAAGCGGCCGCGCTTCATCGAATTCCGCACCGAGCTGCCGAAGACCAATGTCGGCAAGATCCTGCGGCGTGAGCTGCGCGACCAGAAATAAATCGATTGAAATGCGGCGGGGTCAGGGTCTTCACCGACTTGATCCCGTCGTGTGCTGCGCATAATGTCCGGCCATCGTTTTCGAAACGGGGACCCGTCAATGCAAGCCATCATCGATCAGCTGACCAGCACCGTCGCCGCAACCCATGCAGACGACCTCAGAGCGGCATTCGCTGCCGACAGCGCACGTTTCAGCCGGTTTAGCATCGCGACCGACGACCTGCTGATGGACTATTCCAAATGCGCGGTAAATGACGAAGTGATGGCGCTGCTCGAGCAGCTGTGCAGCGACGGCGGCGTGGCCGAGAAGCGCGAGGCGATGTTCTCCGGCGAGGCGATCAACTTTACCGAAGGCCGCGCGGTCCTGCACACGGCGCTGCGCAACCGCTCGAACCGGCCGGTCCTGGTCGACGGCCAGGATGTCATGCCGGACGTCAACGGCGTGCTTGCGGCCATGGGCGCGTTTGCCGAGGGTGTTCGTGCAGGCACGATCAAGGGTGCGACCGGCAAGGCGATCACGGATGTGGTCAATATCGGTATTGGCGGTTCGGATCTCGGTCCGGTGATGGCGACGCTTGCGCTTGCGCCGTTCCATGACGGCCCCAAACTGCATTTCGTTTCCAATATCGATGGCGCGCATATCGCCGACACGCTGAAGCAGCTTTCGGCGGAGACGACGCTGTTCATCGTCGCCTCGAAAACCTTCACGACAATCGAAACCATGACCAATGCGCAGACGGCGCGGGCCTTCATTGCCGAGGCGCTCGGCGAGGCCTCGGTCGGGCATCACTTTGCCGCCGTCTCGACGGCGCTCGACAAGGTTTCAGCCTTCGGCATCGACGCGGCGCGCGTCTTCGGATTCTGGGACTGGGTCGGCGGGCGCTACTCGATCTGGTCGGCGATCGGCCTACCGCTGATGATCGCGATCGGTTCTGACAATTTCGGCAAGTTCCTCGACGGCGCCCATGCGATGGACGAGCATTTCCGCACAGCACCCTTCCGCGAAAACCTGCCGATGCTGCTCGGCGCGCTCGGCGTGTTTCATCGCAATGTGCTGGGCTACCAGACCCGCGCGATCCTGCCCTATGACCAGCGGCTGTCGCGCTTTCCGGCCTATCTGCAGCAGCTCGACATGGAATCGAACGGCAAGAGCGTCACGATCGACGGCAAGCCGGTTGCCGGCGCGTCCGGTCCTGTCGTCTGGGGCGAGCCTGGCACCAATGGCCAGCACGCCTTCTACCAGCTGATTCACCAGGGCACGAGCGTGATCCCGGCCGAGTTCATGATCGCCGCCAACGGCTTCGAGCCGGAGCTACGGCACCAGCACGAGCTGCTGATCGCCAATTGCCTGGCACAATCGGAAGCGCTGATGAAGGGCCGGACGCTGGCCGAGGCCAAGGGCCAGCTGACCGCCAAGGGTGTTTCGGACACGGATGCCGATTTTCTCGCACCGCACCGGGTGTTTTCCGGCAACCGTCCGTCGATCACCTTTGTCTATGACCAACTGACGCCGTTTGCGCTCGGCCGCCTGATCGCCCTCTACGAACACCGCGTCTTCGTCGAGGGCGTGCTGTTTAGGATCAACTCCTTCGACCAGTGGGGCGTGGAGCTCGGCAAGGAACTGGCGACCGGGTTGCTGCCGGTCGTGCAGGGCAAGGTGGCGGCGACCGGGCACGACAGCTCAACGGAAGGGTTGGTGGCGGCGCTGGCTGAGCGGAGGCAGGGGTGATTTTGGTCGAGCAAGGTACGAGGCCTAACGCTTGATGAGCCATTCCTTTTGATATACCTTAGAGCGCGCGTATATCATTGGAGAACACCATGCAGATTGCCAAGTGGGGCAACAGTCTTGCGGTGCGCCTTCCCGCAACTGTTGTTGAAGCGCTGAATCTCAAGGAAGGCGATAACATCGAAATTCGCGCGTCGGACTGGCGCGAACTCGATGTCGCGCGCAAGCCGACGCCTGAGGATCTCCTTCAGCGGCTGAGGGTGTTCCGCGGCCGGTTGCCGCCCGACTTCAAGTTCGATCGGGATGAGGCGAATGGGCGGTAGGTTCGTTGACACGAACGTGCTGCTCTATCTCGCCTCGGGTGATCATCGAAAAGCGGATCGGGCTGAGGCGGTCCTTGCCCAAGGCGGCACGATCAGCGTTCAGGTCCTCAACGAAATTGCCAATGTTCTGCGCCGGAAGATGCGGATGTCATGGCCGGAGACGTATGTGTTTCTCGGCACGATCCGAGCTTTGCTGCAAGTCGAGCCGGTCACGCAGGCGACACACGAAACCGGACTTCGGGTCTCCGAGCGCTATGGGCTTTCCATCTATGATGCGATGATTGTTTCAGCCGCGCTCACGGCCGGCTGCGACACCTTGCTCTCCGAAGACATGCAGGACGGCCTCGTCGTCGATGACCGCATGCGCATCGTCAATCCGTTCGGAGAATCCTGAAAGCTGCTTAGAGCGTTTCCGCTTTCAGGAGAGGGGCCTCTACTTCCTCAAAACCCGATCTCGGCCGCCGTCGGCGGGTTGGCCCCGGCCCGCGACACCGTCACTGCGGCGGCCTTTGCCCCCACGGTCAGCGCCTCGCGCACAGCCTCTTCCGAGAGCGTCGCGACCTTGTCCTTGGTCAGCAATCCCTGACGCTTCAGCGAAGCGAGGATGCCGGCGTCAAACGTATCGCCGGCACCGACGGTATCGACCACCTCGACCTTGTTGGACGGGACCGAGACCTTGAAGTTCGCTGTGTAGCCGGTGGCACCTTCAGCGCCCTTGGTCAGCACCACGAGCTTGGCGCCGCGCGTCAGCCAGTAGGCGGCGCGTTCGTCCTGGGTGCCCGGCAGGTCGAACCAGTCGAGGTCTTCGTCGGAGAATTTCAGGATGTCGGACATATCCGCCATGCGGGCGATGCGGGTCTGGTGGGCCGCCTTGTCCTTGATGAAGCCGGGGCGGATGTTCGGGTCGAGCGAGATTATACGGGTCTTGTGCTCGCGGATCATCAGCGCCTCGTAGGTCGAGCCGCAGGGTTCCGGGATCAGGCTGATGGCGCCGAAATGCAGCGCCTCGCAGCTGTCGTCGAGCTTGGGCAGATCGGCTTCGGTGATCATCCGGCCAGCGGTGTTCTCGTCATAGAAGGCATAGGATGCCTGGCCGTTGGTCAGCTTGACGAGGGCGATCGTGCAGGGGCGCGAGAGCGTGGCACAGTAGCTATAGTCGACGCCGGAGGATTTCAGCGTGTCGCGCAGGATGTCACCGAGCATATCGTCGGACAGGCCGGTGAAGAAGCCCGTCTCGATGCCGAGACGGCCGAGCGCGATTGCCGTGTTGAAGATCGCGCCGCCGGCATAGGGCGAAAACGCCCGCTCGCCGAGCGTGGTTTCGCGTGGCAACATGTCGATCAGCGCTTCGCCGCAACACAGGATCATCTCGAGTTCCTCCCAGACTTCCGTTTCAATCGATTTAAACCAAGTCGCGTCCGATTTCCAGTGCGATTGCGAGCATTTGCTCAGCCGAGCGACGAAACCCCACCATTGCGGCCCGACCAGGCCAGCGGCGCATCGAGAAAGGCCTCGACTTCCGAGAGGGTTTGTTCATCGAACAGTTTCTGCTCGCGGGCGACGGCCAGAACGTTGCGCCACGTGGCGATGTAGTGGAGCTTGACCTTGCCGTCTTCGAAGCGCTGTTCGGCCTCCGGGAAGATGCCATAGAAGAACAGCGCGATGCCGTGGTCGACGATGCCACCTGCGGCGCGCACAGCCTCGATAAACTTGAACATGCTGCCGCCGGCGGTCGTCAGGTCCTCGATGACGAGGACGCGCGAGCCTTCCGGCATGTTGCCTTCGATCTGCGCATTGCGGCCATGGCCCTTCGGCGCTTTGCGCACATAGATCATCGGCAGGCCGAGGCGATCAGCCAGGAGGGCGGCAAAGGGAATGCCGGCCGTCTCGCCGCCGGCGATGCAGTCGAACTGCTCGAAGCCGGCATTGCGCATCAGGGTGGCAGCGGCAAAATCCATTACCGCGGAGCGCACGCGCGGATAGGACAGAAGTTTGCGGCAATCGATGTAGACGGGGCTGCGCATGCCGGAGGAAAGCTTGTAGGGATCGCTGGCGTTGAAGTGCACCGCCTTGATTTCCCAAAGCATCTTCGCGACGAGTTCAGCCATGACGGCAGGATCGGTGAATGTGGTCTGGGTCATCCGGCGCTCCTTGATATGCGGTTCCTGCGCCCATAGCAGGAAGAGGCAGGCGAGGCCAGATGGTTGCCTTGCCTGTCTGCTTCAAAACGATCGATAGCGTTCCGCCGATGGAACAATACGGCCTCGGTCGGGTTAATCCGCCGCAGGCCTTTTTGGCGCGGCAACCGCCATCTTCGGCGGGGATTGTCGCGCCGAGAATCGCCACCGACATTGTCTCGGATTTACTGTTCGAGACCTTCAAAACCAGGAGACGAAGACATAATGAACGCCACACTCGCCATCCAGCCGATTATCGCCTTGATCGCAGGCATCCTGATCCTGGTCATGCCGCGACTGCTCAACTATGTCGTGGCGATCTATCTGATCCTTGTCGGCATTACCGGCCTCTGGCCGCAGCTCGTCACACTCTGACGTGTAATCCCCCCACCATCAATTGGGGAGCGGGGGGATGGATCTGCATCGCTACTTGGCTTCTGCGGCGGTTTCCGCCTTCTGGCACAAGGTGATGCGGTTGCTGAACGGGTCGGTCAGGTGCAGTTCGCGACCCCAGGGTGCCTCGGACAGGCCGGGCTTGAGAAAGCGGTAGGCTCGTGCGGTGATCTGCTTGTGGATCGCCGCGACGTCCGTCACCCAGACGAAAATGCGGGCACCGGGACTGGCGTCGCCGGAATGTTCGCTCAGATGCAGAACGAGGCTGTCCCGTGACACCTGAAGGTAGAGCGGAAAGTCCTCCCCGAAACGATGCTCCCAATCGACCGTCATCCCAAGATAGTCGCAATAGAACTCCCGCGCCTTGGCGACATCGAAAATCCTGAAGATCGGAATGGGCGGCGCGATTTGCAACGGGGTGGACGTTGGCCGCTCTGCGTCGACGGCCAGTTTTGCCGCCAGAATATTCCAGTTGCCGAATCCGAACTGTTCGGCCACGAGTTCGAGCGCTTCACTGTGGGAGATTGTCAGGCCGCGTTCCGTCAAACGCTGACGGAGCGATTTGGCCATGATCTTTGCATCGCGAAAATCACGCATGTTTCATCCTCTGCAAGAGACGAATGGAGCTATCAGCGCCCGCATTGCTGACCCCTTCGTCATCTGGCTACCGGGATCCGGCGGATGAGACAGGTTGGGATGCATTCACCATGGCGTTTCCGCTGCGGGCAGCAGGCTGCATCCGGCCCGACCGCAAACTAGCCGGGCACGACATGGCTGACAAGCGCCGGGCCGCCGTTCTCGTCTCAGGCAACGTCCCAATGCAGCGGGAACATGGGGTCGAACACGGTTACCGTGCCGGCACCGGTTTCGATTTTTGCTGGGACATCGACCGGCTCGTCGCGACGAACGAGCGTGATCGTCTTCTCGTTGGCGGGCAATCCATACCAGGCGGGGCCATTGAGCGAGGCGAAGGCTTCCAGCCTGTCGAGCGCATTGTCCTGTTCGAAGACATGGGCCAGGCAGCTCATCGTGTTGATCGAGGTGTAGATGCCGGCGCAGCCGCAGCCGCATTCCTTCAGCGGATCGATGTGCGGGGCCGAATCCGTGCCGAGGAAGAAGCGGCGATCGCCGGAGGTTGCCGCTGCGCGCAGCGCCAGGCGATGGCTCTCGCGCTTGGCGACCGGCAGGCAGTAATAATGCGGGCGGATGCCGCCAACGAGGATGGCGTTGCGATTGATGATCAGGTGATGGGTGGTGATCGAGCCGGCGAGGTTTTTGTCGGCCGACTTGATGTAGTCGATGCCGTCGGACGTCGTGACATGTTCCATCGTCACCTTGAGTTCCGGCAGGCGCTTGCGCAGCGGATCGAGAACGGTGTCGATGAAGACCTTCTCGCGGTCGAAGATATCAACTTCCGGCGTGGTCACTTCACCATGAACGCAGAGCGGCAGACCGATCTTCGCCATGCGCTCGAGCGCCGGCATTGCCTTTTCGAAATCACGCACGCCGCCATGGGAATTGGTCGTGGCACCGGCGGGATAGAGCTTGACCGCCGTGATCAGCCCGCTTGTCTTGCCTTCTTCCAGATCATCCGGATTGGTGCCCTCGGTGAGATAAAGGGTCATCAGCGGTTCGAAGGTGTCTCCGGCCGGGATCGCCTTGACGATACGCTCGCGATAGGCGCGGGCATCTGCCGTGGTGACAACCGGTGGCACGAGATTGGGCATGATGATGGCACGGGCAAAATGCCGGCTGGTATCGCCGATCACGCCTTCCATCATGGCGCCGTCGCGCAGATGCAGGTGCCAATCGTCTGGGCGGCGGATAGTCAGTGAGCGCATGAACGTGCCTCCGGCATCGATAACGTGGACGAGCAGAACTTGCCGCCCTTAGCACGTTCGAAGACACGATCAAAGGTTCTCAAGCCACCCGATGATCGCCGGATGCGAGTGCCAGGCGTTCCGCCTCCTCGGCCTGTTCCCGCCTGTCCTGTTCCATGATCGCCTGAATGCGCGGCAGCGCCCGCTCGAAGGCGGCAACACAATCCGGATCGAACT
Organism: Hyphomicrobiales bacterium; assembly: GCA_900470155.1. Lineage (GTDB taxonomy): Bacteria > Pseudomonadota > Alphaproteobacteria > Rhizobiales > Rhizobiaceae > Allorhizobium. The sequence continues at coordinate 125,121 of UBZT01000014.1, read as the reverse complement.
GGGTGCCGGCCCGGCCGAGAATGTGCTCGGCAGTACGCTCGAAGCTCCAGGCTGGCTTGTACGGACGCTCGGTCGTCAGCGCATCGAAATTGTCGGCGATGCAGACGATACGGCCCGAGATCGGAATGGCCGAACCGGTGATCCGGTTCGGATAGCCCTGGCCGTCCCAGCGTTCATGGTGGCTGGCGGCAATTTCCGAGGCAAGCTGCAGGAGGGACGAATGCGCCTGGCCGAGAATGTCACTGCCGATCTGGGCATGTGCCTGCATCTGCCGGTATTCCGCCTCGGTTAGGCGACCCTGCTTCAGGAGCACGGTATCGGGCATGGCAACCTTGCCGATGTCGTGCATCGGGGCGGCCAGGCGGATGTCGTGGCAGACCTGTGGTGGCAGTCCCAGCTCGACCGCGATCGCTTCGGAATAAGCGGCGACGCGCAGGGTGTGGCGGGCGGTATCCGGATCCTTGTAGCCGGCTGCGAGCGTCAGACGGTGGATGATTTCCTGTTCGCGCTCGCGCAGTTCGCCGACAGCACGCTCGACCTCGCGGCGCAACCATTCGGCCTGGTCGGCAAGCTGGCGACGGGCACGAGCCAGGCTGACGATGTTCTGCACCCGGGCATTGAACTCGATAGGATTGACCGGCTTAGTCAAAAAATCGATCGCCCCGGCATTCAGTGCCGCCATGCGGGTGGTCATGTCCTTGTCGCCGGTGACGAAAATGACAGGCACCTGGGCATATTTTTCGAAGCGCACGATCTCGGTATAAAGCTCCACGCCGTTGTAGACCGGCATCTGGTAATCGATAATCGCGATGTCGAAATCGAGTTCCGGCAAAGCCGAGAGAACGGCATCCGGGCTGGAATAGGTCAAGGCCTCACAATTATCGAGCTTGCCGACGAGCTTCGTCAGAAGCTTCAGGTTTGTTGCATTGTCGTCAACCAACAAAATACGCATGAACGCCTCCGTGCCTTTCAGGCTACCAATTTAAATTTTAGGGCGAGGATTTCTTCGCCCAGCAATTCGACTTGTGCTGGCGATGGCGGATGACCCCGCAGGGCATTCGCCTTCACCGCGATTTCATTCAGCCCGACATTCACTGCCGCGCCCTTGATCGTGTGCAGAACACGATCGATCTTTTCCGGATCCGGCTTCTGCAGAGCCTTGTTCAGATCATCCAGAAGCGATGTCGCATCATCAAAGAAGGATTCAACCAATTCCTGGAAAACTTCCTCGCCCAGAGCATCGACCAGTTCGGCATGGCGTGCCTCGTCGAGCCCTTCGATGCCGAGGCCGGGCATGGCCGTCAGCGGCATAACCTCAATAATGTCCGGCTGGGGCAGACCCGGCGTCTCGGCCGCGACGTCGAGAGCTTCACCAAGCTGCGTTTCTTCGGCGGGGGTCGTTGCGTCGGCAATCATCTTGCGCAACCTTTCAAGGGTGACAGGTTTCGATTCAAAACCGGACATGCCTGCATCCAGGCACCGACGACGGTCGTCATCCGAAGCGTTGGCGGTCATCGCGATGATCGGCGTCTCGACAGAGGGACCGCGCTCGGCGATGATCCGTCGGGTCGCTTCGATGCCGTCCATGACCGGCATCTGCATGTCCATCAACACAAGGTCGAACTTCTGCTGGCGGGCGATGGCGACCGCTTCCGCACCGTCATTGGCAACCTCGACGTCCTGGCCGAGCCTTGCCAGAAAGCGTGTGGCGACGATCTGATTGACCCTGTTGTCTTCGACGAGCAGAATTTTCAAGCGTGGCAGTTCGTCCTCGCTGTGGCGTGCCGCCGTCAGCTTCTTGACGTCTTCGCGGCTCACGGGAACGACCGCCAACTCGAACCAGAAAATGCTGCCGACACCCACTGTGCTGCTCATGCCGAGCTCGCCACCCAGTTTTTCGACAATCTGCTTGCAGATGGTCAGACCAAGGCCGGTACCCCCATAGCGACGGCTGATCGAAGCATCGACCTGCGAGAAAGGTTTGAACAGCTTGTCGAGGCCAGACTCGTCGATGCCGATACCGGTATCCTCGACTTCAAAACGGATCATCAGCTTGCCATCACGATAGAATTCGCGCAGGCGCAGCGTGACCGTACCGTCATGGGTGAATTTCACCGCATTGGACAAGAGATTGAGCAGCACCTGGCGTAGGCGCGTCGGATCCGTTCTGACGAACAGGCTGTTGAGCGATTCCGGCAGGTCGAGAATCACGGTGTTCTTGTGATCCTCGGCGCGCCCCCGAATGATACTGACGGTGCTTTGGGCCAGACCACAGACATCAAATGCCCGCTGCTCCAGTTCGAGCTTGCCGTGTTCAATCTTGGAGAAATCGAGGATCTCGTTGATGACCTCCAACAGAGCCTCGCCTGAGGACCGAATGGTCTTGATGCTCTCGAGCGTGTCTTCAGGCAATTCCGAAAGCTCCAGCAATTCGGACATGCCGAGGATCGCATTCAGCGGCGTGCGGATTTCATGGCCCATTGTCGCCATGAACTGCGATTTTGCACGGTTTCCGGCATCAGCCCCTTCATAGGCTTCAGACAACTGGCTGGCCATGGCCTCAAGGTCTCGGCTGGTTTCGCGCACCGATCTCAGCTGGCGGTTCAACGTCACCACCAGGAATACGACGGACGCCATCAGCAGACCGAGCATGACTGTCGAGGTCCGCTCCAGGCCTAGAATAAGATCGCGGCTATCGGCACGCTCATGGCTGAGGCGGGCATTGGTATAAATCAGCAGTTCTTCCGACATCGGTGCCAGAGCAGCAAGAGCCTTGGCAAGCTCGTCGATCTCCTGCGACGTGGGGAGCCTGCCAGCAGCATAACGATCGAGCAGTGGCTGCTGGGCACGCACTGCATCGGCAATGTCGGCAATCCGGCTGCGGATCTGTTGATCCTCGGCAAAATAACTGCCGAAATTGGCCTCCTGAACAACGGCGACGCGCGAATACAGGATGTCATAGCGCAGTGCGAGCTCATTATAGACCTTGTCGGTCGCGGGCTGACGGCGAAGGTCGGCCAAGCTATCGTCCAATGCTCTGATTTCGCGGTCTAACTGATAGACAGACCACATGGCATTTTCGCGCACACCGTCTTCCATGATCCGGTACTGGCGGGCGATATCGACAAAAAGCACGATCAGCACAAACAGCAAGACAGCGCACAGGATCTGCAGGATGAAGGCAACGCCCCCCTCACCTGCCACCTGCTTGGCTATCGCGCCCTGGTTGATCACTTGGCGACCTCTATTTCCTTGATCTGCCAGACAGAGCGGGAGAAATACTTCTCGTTGTAGAGGCCCGGATCGAGGTCAAACGGATAGACCAGCATCAACGGACCTTTTTCGCGCACCGACATGCGTTGCCCGTCAAGATGCGTCGCCAGGATGGTCGCGATCTCCGCGTCAAACATCGGAACTTCAGACGAATAGTTGTTCAGTGCGCGCACCGTCAATGTGGTACCGGACGCGCCGGCTTCCTCGAGCACGGCACTGAGCAACGGACCTTCGAACGTCACCTGCCCCGTCGTCCATGGGGTTTCTACGATCGCCTTCCGGCTCTGCAGCTTTTCCAGCATGGCGGCGTCAAAAGCTGCAACGTCACCGATATTGGTGTTGCTGACTGACCCGGTGATGGTCAGGATGATCGGGCCCGTGGGGGCGTCCAGGGCGCGAGCACCCGCGGCGGACATGCCTGTAGCCAGCAATGCGACGAAAATGCGCTTCATGGCTCTTTCCTCAGATCCAGACCCGGCTCACGCCGATTTCGAGAGTTCTGTATTCGCGCCAAGATGGTCGGCAAGGAGCTGGCGGAAGGTTACGGCTTCCACAGGCTTGGTCAGGAAATCGGTCACACCGTTGGCCTCGGCGCTTTCGCGCAGACGCGGCTCCGTGTCAGCCGTCACCATGATCACGGGCACGTCGGCGTAGCGATCCATCAGGCGGACAGCCTTGACGAACTGCAATCCCGAAAGACCCGGGAGCATGTGATCGACGATCAGCATGGAAAAGGCATGACTGTGGCACAGGGCCAATGCGGACGCGCCGTCCGGTTCGACCAGAATTTCCTCGTCGGTCACCTTCTTCGCCAGATGCTTGAGGATCATCGCGTTGGTCGGGTTGTCTTCAACGATCAGTATTGTCATTTCACACTCCCCTTCCGACACCGATTCAAAGCGAGCCATCCCGTTGGCTATGTCCGCCACGACATGGGTGTCAGCGTTAATCTTTCATGGAGGAGTTGTATCAAGAGGAGGCTGAAATTCGCTGAAGCAAATAGATACAAGTTTAGCGATCGGTGATTTAATTAGAACTTAAGGATTTACACAGATAAAATCCAGCTAAGTCGTTGTCATATCTAGAATAAATCGATATTGAAATCAGCGGTCCGGCTATGCTGCAGGACAAGGCGTCCATTGGGAAGATCATTTCCGCCAACCTTGACGGCGATTTCGTCGGGCGCCATGCCGAAACCCTTCCAGCGCTCGACGAGCCGCCGCTCTAATTCGTTAATGGTTGGCGATACCATGACGGTGAAATCGAACAGTGGCGCGAGCAGGCTCCAGGGTTTTTGATCCAGCAAGAGGTAGTTGCCTTCTGCCAAAATGATGCGATCGTCCGGCGAAATGCAGCGGGCAGCGGCAATGGCAAGCTCCCGACTGCGATCGAAGACCGGAACCAGCACTTCGCCGCCGGCGCGGACTGCGTGCAGGATATCACCCAGACCGCGGACATCGAAGGTTTCCGGTGCGCCTTTGCGGGACAGCAGGCCTCGATCCTGCAAAATCGCATTGTCGAGATGAAAGCCATCCATCGGCAGGATCGTAGCGGCATGGCCGCGGGCGACAAGCAGCTCGTGGAGACGATCGGCGAGCGTCGATTTTCCGGCGCCCGGCGGTCCGGCAATGGCGACGATGAAACGGGCGCTGGACTGCGCCCGTTTCTCGATTTCAGCAACAAGGGTCTCCAGTTGCAGGCTCATGCGGCAATGCCCGTCACCGGCGCTTCGCGGGCACCGGTCATGAAGGCGACGGCATCCGACATCGTGTAGTCCTTCGGATTGATCACGCAGAGGCGCTTGCCGAGACGATGGACATGGATACGGTCCGCCACCTCGAAGACATGCGGCATGTTGTGCGAAATCAGAACGATCGGCATGCCGCGGGAGCGTACGTCGAGGATCAGCTCCAGCACCTTGCGGCTCTCCTTGACGCCGAGGGCAGCCGTCGGTTCATCGAGAATGATGACCTTGGAACCGAAGGCTGCAGCGCGCGCGACCGCCACGCCCTGACGCTGGCCACCCGACAGGGTTTCCACCGCCTGGTTGATGTTCTGGATGGTCATCAGCCCCAGTTCGGACAGCTTTTCGCGGGCGATCTTCTCCATCGCGGTGCGGTCAAGCGCACGGAAGACCGAGCCCATGATGCCCGGTTTGCGGATCTCCCGTCCGAGAAACATGTTGTCAGCAATCGACAGCGCCGGCGACAAGGCGAGGTTCTGGTAGACGGTTTCGATGCCGGCCTTGCGCGCCTCGATCGGCGAGCGGAACTGCACCGGCGTGCCATCCAGCCGGATCTCGCCTTCATCGGGATGTACGGCACCGGATATCGCCTTGATCAGCGACGATTTGCCGGCGCCGTTATCGCCGATGACGGCAAGGATTTCGCCCGGATAGAGGTCAAAATCGGCATTGTCGAGCGCCGTCACGCGACCATAGCGCTTCACAAGCCCGCGGGCGGTGAGAATTGGTTCCCGGGTCATCAGCCTGCTACCTTTCTGATCCACTGGTCGATTGCAACGGCGGAGATAATCAGGACGCCGATCAGGAAGTATGTCCATTGCGGGTCGGTGCCGATCAGGCGCAGGCCGAGCTGGAAGACGCCCACGATCAATGCGCCGAAGAGCATGCCGAGAATGGAGCCGCGTCCGCCGAAGAGCGAGATGCCGCCGATCACGACAGCCGTGATGGATTCGATGTTGGCGAACTGGCCAGCCGTCGGCGACACCGAGCCAATGCGGCCGATCAGGGCCCAGCCGGCGAGCGCACAGATCAGACCCGACAGGGTGTAGACCGAAACCAGCATACGCTTGACGTTGACGCCCGCTAGTTCCGCGGCTTCCGGATCGTCGCCGACCGCGTAGACATGGCGGCCCCAGGCCGTGTGATTGAGCACATACCAGAGCACGGCGACGAGCAGGACCATCGCGATGACGCCGTAGGTCAGAACTGCACCGCCCATGCGGACGTTCTCGCCGAAGAATTTCAGGATCGGCGCGCTGGCCTCGATATCCTGGGCTCGGATCGTTTCATTGGCGGAATAGAGAAAATTGGTCGCCAGCACGATCTGCCACATGCCGAGCGTGACGATAAAAGGCGGCAGCTTCATGCGGGCTACAAGCACGCCATTGATGAAACCGCAGGCGGCTCCGACAGCAAAGCCACAGAGCACGGCAAGAGATGGCGGCAGGCCATAGCGAAATGCAAACTGACCCATAACGACTGACGACAGAACCATGATCGCACCCACCGACAGGTCAATGCCCGCCGTCAGGATTACCAGGGTCTGGGCCGCGCCAACGATGCCGACGATTGCGACCTGCTGCAGGATCAGCGTCAGCGTGAAGGCTGAGAAGAACTTTCCACCGAGAATGGCGCCGAAGGCTGCAAGCGACAGGACCAGAACGATCAAGGCAACCGCTGCCGGGCTGGAATGCAAGAAGTGCTGGAAATGCTCGAGAGCGCTGCGTTCCTGGCGCTCGAACGAGGCGACCTTGGTCGAACTCTCGGTCAGGACCTTCTCGAAGTCCTGGGCGGTCCGTGTTTCGGGATTGGCCGGCTGCATGGGTTATCCTCCCTGCCGTTATGGATTTCTCTCTACACGAAGGACACGCCCGGCCTACGGTCGCCTGAGTTGGGCCACCGCGTGGGCCGGGCGCTTCGCACCTTGGCTGACGGGAGGCTTTCTCCCGTCAGGACTTCGCCGTCAGGCTCAGTCTTTGGAGATCAGCCCCAGCACTTGTCCGTGCCGGCCTTGGTGTCGATTGACTCGACGCCGGCTGCAGGCTTGTCGGTGACCAATGCCACGCCGGTATCGAAGAAGTTCTTGCCTTCGGTGGCCGCAGGCTTTTCACCGGTGTCGGCGAACTTCTTGATCGCTTCGATGCCGAGCGATGCCATCAGCAGCGGATACTGCTGCGAGGTCGCACCGATGACGCCCTCGGCAACATTCTTCACGCCCGGGCAACCACCGTCGACGGAGACGATCAGCACGTCCTTTTCCTTGCCGACGGCCTTCAGCGCTTCATAGGCGCCGGCTGCTGCCGGTTCGTTGATGGTGTGCACGACATTGATGGTCGGATCTTTCTGGAGAAGGTTTTCCATGGCGGTACGGCCGCCTTCTTCATTGCCGTTGGTGATGTCGTGGCCAACGATGCGCGCATCGGTTTCATCGCCGATCTTGTTGATGTCGACGGTGTCGATGCCAAAGCCCTTCATGAAGCCCTGATTGCGCAGGACGTCGACCGACGGCTGCGACGGTGTCAGGTTGAGGAAGGCGATCTTGGCGTCCTTTGCGGCATCGCCGAGGGTGGCGGCGGCCCACTTGCCGATCAGTTCGCCGGCGAGCAGGTTGTCGGTCGCGAAGGTCATGTCGGCTGCATCGATCGGCTCGAGCGGCGTATCAAGGGCGATGACCAGCAGGCCGGCGTCGCGTGCCTTCTGGACCGCCGGAACGATGCCCTTCGTATCGGACGCGGTCAGCAGGATGCCCTTGGCACCGTCGGCGATGCAGGTTTCGATCGCTGCAACCTGGCTTTCCGAGTCACCATCAATTTTGCCGGCATAGGTCTTCAAGGTCACGCCGAGTTCGGTCGCCTTGGCGGTCGCGCCTTCCTTCATCTTGACGAAGAATGGATTGGTATCCGTCTTGGTGATCAGGCATGCCGATACATCTGCGGCCTGCACCGGCATGGCGAATACAACGCCAAGAGCAAGGGTCGACAGAGCAGCAGTAAGCAGAGATTTCTTCATAATTTCCTCCCGAAAGTGTTCGACCAGCTCCTCTGGTCGTCGCATGTCGGCCGGGCCGATGATTACCAGCCCGGTTCGGCGCCACCCGGCACCGCTCCTCCACACCGCTATTTAGAACATCAGAACATTTTCGCTGTCAATAAATAAATCCAATTGAATTATTAAATCGCTGTGACATTCTGCCAAGGCTGCCTTACTAAGGGAGCGGTCGGGAGGAGCGGCCTCAAGTGTCACAGAATGATCAAGCACAGCTGGCGGAACAGACGCCCAGGGTGAGTGCCGGCGGCGGCTCGAACCAGGTGCGCGTGCGCGCCTACAACGAGCGGCTGGTGCTGTCCCTCGTGCGGCAGAACCGCGGGTACTCCAAGGCTGATATCGCCCGGATGACCGGACTGTCGGCCCAGACCGTGTCGGTCATCATGCGCTCGCTGGAAAATGACAGGCTGCTTTTGCGCGGCGAACCGGTACGTGGCCGCGTCGGCCAGCCTTCCATTCCCATGTATCTCAATCCGGAAGCGGTATTTTCGTTCGGGGTCAAGATCGGTCGGCGCAGCGCGGACCTGGTGCTGATGGATTTCATTGGCCAGATTCGCATTCAGAAACATCGCACCTATCGCTATCCGCATCCCGACCATCTGCTGCCCTTCATCTGCGAGGGCATCGCAGAGATGGAAGCGGCCATGAGCGCGGAACACCGGGGCCGGATCGCCGGCATCGGCATTGCGGCCCCCTTCGAATTGTGGAACTGGGCGGAAGAAGTCGGCGCGCCGGAGGGGGCGATGGAGATCTGGCGCACTGTCGACCTGCAGGCCGAGGTGGCCAGCCGAATGAGCCATCCGGTCTATCTGCGCAACGATGCGACCAGCGCCTGCGGAGCAGAGCTTGTCTTCGGCGCAGGCTCCCAGCATCCGGATTTCGTGTATTTCTACATCGGCTCCTTCATCGGCGGCGGCATCGTGGTCAATTCCTCGCTGTTTGTCGGGCGCACCGGCACTGCGGGCGCAATCGGTCCCCTGCCCGTGCGCGACAAACACGGGCAAACCCGACAGCTACTCGACATTGCTTCGATCTTCGTGCTGGAAAACCTACTGCGCGAGCGCGGGATCGATCCGCAGCCGCTCTGGTATGCGGCCGAGGAATGGATCGATTTCGGTGAACCGCTGGAAATCTGGATCCAGGATACGGCAGCAGCCCTGGCGCAGGCCGTCATCGCTGCCGTCTCGATCATCGACTTTTCTGCCGCCATCATCGATGGCGGTTTCCCGGACTGGGTGCGCAGCCGCCTGGTGACGGCAACCGTCGAAGCGGTCAACCGCCTCGACCTGCAAGGCGTCGTCATCCCCGAGATCATCGAAGGCGCAGTCGGCGCCCAGGCGCGCGCCATCGGTGGTGCCAGCCTGCCGATCTTTGCCCGCTACCTCATCGACCAAACCGTGTTGTTCAAGGAAATAGAACATGCTGAAGGGAATTGATCCGCTTCTGAGCCCCGAGCTTCTGGCGACGCTACGCGCCATGGGCCATGGCGACGAGATTGCCATTGTCGATGGCAACTATCCGGCGCTGGAACATGGGCGTCGGCTGGTCCGACTCGACGGCCACCACATCGTCCCGGTGCTGAATGCGGTGTTGAGCGTTATGCCGATCGACGACTTTGTGCCCGAGGCGATATTCCGATCGACCGTTGGCGGCAAACCCGAGCAGATCGATCCGGTGCACGAGGAAATCATCGCCTGCTGCGCCCGCCACGAGGCAAAAATCGCGGTCACGCCGCTGGTTGGCGCCGACTTCTACAACCGGGTTAAGGCGGCCCATACAATTGTACAGACCGGCGAACCGCGTCTCTATGCCAATGTGATCCTGCGCAAGGGCGTGATCTATCCCTGATCGGGGCTCAAGGTTTAGCCTTCCAGCGCCCGGGAGATGCGCTTCGACAGTTCGAGCGGGTTCTTCAGCACGATGGCACGACTTGTGCGCTCGACAAGCTGCTCGCGGGCCAGGCGTGACATTTCCCGCGACACGGTTTCGCGGCTGGCGCCGATATGCTCGGCCAGTTCAGCATGGACCAGCGGCGGCGAGATGATGCGCTCACGCCCGCCATCGGTTCGCAGGCGAGACAGGCGCAGCAGCGTGTTGTAGAGCCGATGCTTGGTGTCGAGGAACGACAGCTCCGACAAACGCTCGTTCATCGAGCGAACGCGCTTCGACAGCAGTTGCAGAAGCGACAGCGCAACGTCCGGGCGCTGCCTCAGGATGTCATGGAACACTGCATAGGGAATGACGGTGACCAGCGCCTCGCTGACGGCCATCAGGCTTGCCGAACGGCTCAGATCGTCGATGGCCGCCAATTCCCCGAGAATATCGCCGCGCCGGAAGGTTCCAAGGATCGCTTCCTTGCCGACCGAAAAGCGCAGAACCGCCCGGACTTCGCCCGTCTGGACGATGAAGACATCCTTTGACGCATCTTCGAAGTCGACGAGGCTTTCGCCGGCGCAAAGAGCGCGCGTGTGACACCGGGACAGCCACTCCCGATCTTCTTCAAGAGTTAAGCCGGCAAACACGGCACTTCCGCGAAGTGTCGAAGGCATTGCCGGAAATGGCAACAGACTTGATCCTAATGCAACTCGTTCTTTCATTTAGAAATTACTTGCCAATCTGAGATTTACACATATCGATCCTACATATTCGCTGGCATCGGCAGATAGCAAGATGGGGAAAAACAAGACCCTTACGATTGGCCTACCAACTTGCATCGCAATTTAACGAAATCAGCAATGCCATGGTGATTAGCCCCAATTCTCAACGCTCCGCGCCTCAACCGATCGAACCGGAAGACGGCCCCCAGACGTCGGTGAGTGCAAATCCACGCTCGAAAGGATCGAAGGGATCGAGTGCAACCTGATGCAGGCCAAAGGTGAAACCGCGTCCGCTGATCGTCGGGATGACCGCAGAGCGGCCCGCAACCTCTGTCACGCCCGCAAGGCCGACCTCGAATTCGGATCCGATGATCGAGCGTGACGTCATCACGTCGCCGACCTTGGCAAGGCCGCGGGCGTGAAGCGTTGCCAGGTTTGCCGAATTGCCGGTTCCGCAGGGCGAGCGGTCCACACGTCCCGGCCACATCGTCGTGCAGGTGCGGATGGCACCATCGGGATCGACATCGCGGAACATGACATAGGCGACGCCGGAAATGGCGGAGATCTCGGGATGCACCACCGGGATCTTGCGATTGATTTCTTCCTTCAGGATCATGCCCGCCTCGACCAGTGCGCGAGCATTGGCCTTTTCGATGGTCAGGCCAACCTGACCGACATCGACCAGCGCATAGAATATGCCGCCATAGCTGAGGTCAAAGGTGATGCGGCCCCATTGCTCGGTTTCGAGGGCGACATCGAGTTCGTGGACGAAGGAAGGCACCATGGTCAGCTTGACGCGCTCGCAGCGGCCATCACGGCAGGTCGCCGTCGCCTTGACGAGGCCTGCCGCCGTTTCCAGCATCACGATGGTCTCAGGCTCCTGCATCTCGACGATACCAGCCTCCAACAGAGCCGTGGTCACGCAGATCGAATTCGAACCGGAACTGGCATGCGCCTGATCCGGCTGCAGGATGACAAAGGCGGCATCGGCGGCAGGATTTTTCGGCGGCAGAAGCAGATTGACCGAGCCGATCGGCGCTCCGCGTGGTTCCAGGACGAGCATGCGGCGCAGCTCTTCACCCTTGGGGTCAGAGTTGAGCCATGCCAACTGATCCGCTACGGTTTCACCCGGAATCTTCGGCACACCACCAATCGCCACCTTGCCGATTTCACCTTCGGCGTGAACGTCGAGCAGCTGTATCGTCCGCTTCCATCTCATCTGCATTTCCCCTTATCGAAACGGCATACCAAGCCACCGCATGCTGCCGAACGCAAACAAAGGCCCAAGACGCTCTCCGCTGTGCAGCCACGAGACTTTCCACAGTATGACGGATCGCGAATCTCGCCCTGCAACGTTCCCGGAAACTGATATATTAGATGGTCAAATGAGACCATGAAAATTTTGAACCGTATCGATGCATCAAATTTTGCGGCAACGACAACCGACATCCGTCTCAAATGTGCAGCGCCGGTCGTCAGCCACACCTGGCCGTGACAACCATGCCGCTGGCGGGGTCCGTCTCGATCGTCACGCGATCTTCTCTGAAATCTTGCGTCACCATCTGGCCCGGCTCGATCTGGCGAACGGTCTTCGAGTTCGTCAGTTGCATTGCCTCCGGGTCTGAAGGTTTCGGCTTGCCGACGAGGCTCTGGGCGGCTTCCGCATTGCACGGACCTTTGGTCGGCGCAGTCGAGAGCGTATCGGCGCTGCATGACGTTAGCGCTGAAATCAGTCCCGCAGCAAGAACCAGGTTGAACGCGGGTGGCTTGAACATTGGGATCCTACCGAAAGTTGAGGACGGGCTTCCTGGCGTCTGCCTTGTCGCTGAGCCTTGCCCTGATCCAGGTAGAATACAACAAAACCGCCGCCCGGGAAGCATTCGCGCCACTTCGCACCAAGCATACTGAAATGTCCGTCTCGCAGGAGCACTCGTGGAAAAATCGGCGAAACGATCACGAGAAACCACAGCATCCGAATGTGAATGGATCACGACTGAGCGCCTTTTACGGTGGACGCCGGTGATCTGAACTGAATGCTACGGCTTGGGACCGCAACTATCGAGAAGCTTTCTTATGGCGGTCACGCCCTTGGCGGTATCTGACCACGTCTGTCGCCAGATCAGAAGCCCGACCGAACACGTGGTTGCGATCATGAACGGTATCGGCCCCAGAAACCAGAACGCTGCGGCCACAGTGAAGTAGTATGACCGAACCCCGACGCTGAATGAACGAAGTGCCGGATTGAGCACAAGCGTCAGGGCGTTTGTCCACGCCGTGATGTCCCTGTCCTCCTCACGGGAGGGGCTGGCTCCGATGGCGGCCAGGCAGTAGTTGATCTGACGCACAGCCCAAATGAAATCGGACAGGCCTCGCATCAAGGTCGCCATGATCAACAGGACCTTGCATTGAAAGAACCAGACCGGGTCTTGCGCGGCAAACTTGGCGATCAGGCCGGCACCCGTACCGTAATCGGGCTCCATGAACAGCGCGCTGCTCATGCCAACGATTACAATGAGGTTCGCCGATCCAAAAAAAGATGCGGAGTTGATCGTGTGGCCGAGGATAGCGGCGTCACCGATGAAATTGTTGTCGCGGGTCAGAACCTCGCGCATCCATGCGGCCCGGATACGCACCATATCGACGAGAAGACTGTCCAGCTTCTTCGGCCACCCGGCTGCCATCAAGGGTTCTATCGTCATCCAGATGACGAGGAAATATGCGATCGAAGCTATATTGAGAATATCCATAATGTCCCGACCCGCGTGCCCCTGTCATCGAGACCTTACTGTCACGGCCCCTCCACACTCAACTACAAACCTGATGCAGATCTGATTTCCATGCGTTAGAGTGCTGATGCGACTTTGCGTAAATAGTCGCGCCCGCTGCATTAGCTGATTTTAAAATTCAAAGGTCTCCAGCGTTGGCATCAATGCCGGTTTCCGTATTGCACCGAAATGAATTGCGCGAGCAACGTCGCTTGGGCGTCCCGAATAGCAAGAAACGTCTCATCCGTTTGTAGGATTTTCCGGTATTTTATTTGGCAATTGCCAAGTGTGTCTTACAGTGAAGCATAAGAGCGATGCACACTACCCCGACGTGTAGTGGCGCGACGTGAACAAAGACCATTGGGATTGGTGTCGCTGGAGTGGCGCGATTGGAAGAGGAACTGTATTTCGCACCGTTCTCGATCGTGCCTGCCAGGCGAAGCCTGTTGCGGGACGCAACAATCGTGCCCCTGGGGAGCCGTGCTATCGACATCCTGCTTTTCCTGGTCGCCCATCCGGGCGAGCTCAAGACCAACCAGGAAATCATAAAGCATGTTTGGCCAGACACTTTCGTCGACGATGCCAACCTGCGGGTGCACATGTCTGCATTGAGGAAGGCTCTGGGAGACACGAAGTCCGAACCTCACTTCATCGCCAACATTCCGGGGCGCGGCTATACCTTCATCGCGCCGATGGAGCGCCGATCACAGCCTCCGCCAATCAAGCCTGCACTTGCCCCGGGACCACGCGACGGAGATGCCTTGCGGATATTTGGCCGCGATCAAAGCATCGAGACGATCTTGTCACAGTTGGAAAAAAGCCGACTGGTCACTGTCACTGGCCCAGGCGGGATTGGAAAGTCCACTGTCGCCAGAGCGGTCGCCAGCAAATCGTCCAACAGTCTGAAGGTCGTGCGTGTCGAACTCTCCGACGTGGCGTCAGGCGATCTCCTGCCGACGGTTGTCGCATCCGCTCTCGGCGTCAAATCGCGCGCCGACGATATGCTGGAAACGATATGCAAGACGCTTGAAGCAATGCCGACCCTGGTCGTTCTCGACGGATGCGAACACCTGATCGAGGATGCGACGAAATTCGTCGAAGGGGTCCTGCAGCGAACGCCGTCGGTCAGGTTCCTCGCCACAAGCCGCGAACCGCTCAGGGGAAGCGGCGAGCGTGTTCACCGTCTCCTGTCCCTCGATACGCCGACAAGCGACGTCAGCCCCGAGGAGGCGCTCAGGTTCCCGGCCGTGCAACTGTTCGTGGAGCGGGCCGATGCGTGCCTGGGCGGCTACAAGCTCACCGACGAAGATGCCCCCATCGTCATCGACATCTGCACGCGGCTTGATGGGATTGCGCTCGCCATTGAACTTGCTGCAGGCCGTCTCGAATCGATGGGCGTTGCGTCGCTCGGCAAATCCCTCAACGATTGCTTCAAGATTCTTACCCGAGGACGGCGGACTGCGCTGCCCAGGCACCAGACGCTTCGCGCGGCTCTGGACTGGAGCTACATGCTGCTGAACCCTATGGAACAGCGCGCGCTGGCCGAACTCTCTGTCTTCAGAGGACGTTTTTCCACCAGCGGAGCAGAAGCCGTGCTCACCGGCGATGCCGACGATCTTCTGGCCGCGCTTGTTGCCAAATCGCTGGTCGTCGTTGAGATGGGCGCAACCGATCAGTCGTATCGTTTGCTCGACACCACACGTATCTATGCCTCGATGAAGCTCGCCGAATCCGGCGCTTTCGATCAGGTGATGGCCCGGTTTGGGACCTATCTTTGGGAGCTTTTCGAGGGATCCGCATCGGCGATGCATACCAATGCCACCGCCGAGGTAACGTGCGACTTTGGCTATCTCCTACCCAGTCTCCGAGACTATCTCGACTGGGCGCTTCTCGGCAATGGTGAGAGGCTCCAGGGCGCGAGAGTTACAGTCGCCGCCTTGCCGCTATTTTTCAAACTATCCCTGTTCGACGAATGCATTGCTGCGGTTACGTCATCGATCGCCTTTCTCGATGCAAATCCCGACATCGACGAGGCAAGCAGAATGAAACTGTACGCGGCCCTGGGATGGCCGCAACTGATCGCCGCCGATGCCCCTGGTCGAGGTGTCGAGGCCTGGACGGCGTCGGCGCGCATCGCCGAGAAACTTGGGGATGTCGATCATCAGCTCCGATCCATCTGGGGGCTTTGGGTCGACGCCTTGAACCGAGCGGAGCCGAATACCGCATTCGGTTTGACACTTCGATTCGCAGAGATGGCGGCCCGGTCACCGGATCCCGCCGACATTGTCATAGGCCACCGTATGAAGGGCGCGACCCTTCATTGGCTGGGCCGCCACGCCGAAGCCGCTGATTGCCTCAGCGCCATGCTTCTCGAATACGAGGGGCTTCCATCGGCCGGACACGCGATCCGCTTTCAGTTTGACCAGCGGGTAACTGCGAGGATCGTGCTTTCACGGTGCAAGTGGTTCCTCGGACGCGAGCAGGAGGCCATGGCCGATGTGGTGTCCACGCTCGACTATGCTGAGAGCATCGGACACTACGCCTCCCTTACCAATGCATTGGCGGAAGCGGCCTGCCCGCTTGCACTTATGTCCGGCAACGATGCGTTGGCGGCCCACTATGTCGCCATGCTCAGAAATCACACGAAGGCGACCATGCTCGATGTTTGGCGCACCTATGCGGAATGTTTCGAGGCAGAGCTTGTGCGGCGGGACGGCGACAATCAGGCATGCCTGCGTCAGCTTCGACACGGCCTGCAATCCCTGCGGAAAGCGGGCTTTATCCTGTTCGAGACGATGTTCGTTGCAACGGAAGCGCGCGCGCTGTCCGGACTGGGTCGCAATCCCGAGGCCATTGCGGTACTCGATCACTCCCTGAAAAAGAGCAGTGCCTCAGGAGAGGCGTGGTACCTTCCCGAACTTCACCGGGCAAAGGCAAACATACAGCTCGAAATGTTGGACCTGGCGAGTGCGAAACTCAGCCTCGACGTGGCGGGGCGCACGGCGGTTGACTCAGGGGCCATCGCATTGGCCCGGCTTGTCGAACGCGACTTGGCTTGACCTCGCATCGTGGCCACACAGCCCGGAAAACGCGTTTACACAGATTTACAACTCTAAACTCGCTTCCTGCCCTGCCAGAGGGCATCGTCTGCGCGAAGAGGAGCGCGTCATGGAAGGCAGCCAGCCGATCCGTTTACTGGTCATTCTTTCGACAGACGAAACGGGCGATCCATCGGCTGGCGCGGTCACACTGGGACGCATCGCGTCACCCTATTATCTTTTCAAGAACGCCGGCGCAGAGGTTGTGCTGGCCACGTTGACCGGCGGTCATCCCAATCTTCCCGACTTCAGAGACGCGGAGCCACAGGAACCGAGTGTGCGCCGATTTCTTCTCGACAGGGCAGCCCGAGACGATCTCGCCGATACTTTGGCTGCCAGCCAGATCGTCTCCGAAGACTTCGATGCGGCTCTTTGTCTGGGCTTTGCCGGCACGTTGCGGGAGAGCGACAGCGATGGCGTGGCTGCCATCCTCATCTCACTTCTGGAGAGCGGAAAGCCGGTTGCCATCATATTTGGCAGCAGTGTCGCGGCGGCCCCCTATTCCGAAGGCGACGGCCTCTTGATGTTCGGCGTGTCTGACGATGCACCAATCCTGGCCGCGCATGCATTGCTGGCGATCGTGAAAGAACGCCGCAATCGGATTGTTTGAGCATTTGCCAGCCGCGGCTCCGTTTGCATCGATTTACGACGCTTTACTCGCCAACCGAACGCGCCTCAGGCAACCTCATGCCATCGAACGCCAATCCAGGAGGATGCCATGACTGAACGCACATTCGCCCTCGCATCGGGGATAACCCGACGTGATGTCATGCTGGCCGGGGGGATTGCGGTCGCCGCCATGGCACTTCCAAGACAGGGCTCAGCCGCCACACACTCTTCTACCAATCCATCGGAGAACCAGATCATGTCATTCGTCAAAACGCAGGACGGCACGGAAATCTACTACAAGGACTGGGGTCCGAAGGACGCGCAGCCGATCGTCTTTCACCATGGCTGGCCACTCAGCGCCGACGATTGGGACGGGCAGATGATGTATTTCCTGGAAAAAGGCTATCGCGTCATCGCCCATGACCGCCGAGGCCACGGCCGCTCAACCCAGACCTGGACTGGAAACGAGATGGACACCTATGCCGCCGACGTCGCGGTGCTGACCGATGCGCTTGATCTCAAGGACGCAGTCCATATCGGCCATTCGACAGGCGGCGGCGAAGTGGCTCACTATGTTGCCCGTGCAAAGCCTGGCCGTGTCAGCAAGGCCATTCTCATCGGCGCCGTCCCGCCGATTATGGTGAAGTCGGACAAGAATCCGGGCGGCCTGCCGATTGAAGTCTTCGACGGTTTCCGCGCCGCATTGGTTGCCAACCGCGCGCAGTTCTTCCTCGACGTCCCGGCCGGCCCGTTCTACGGCTACAACAGGCCCGGTGCGAAAGTCAGCCAGGGCGTTATCGAAAACTGGTGGCGGCAGGGCATGGCAGGCGGTGCGAAGGCGCATTACGACTGCATCAAGGCCTTCTCGGAAACCGATTTCACTGACGACCTGAAGGCCATAACCGTGCCGACGCTCGTGATGCACGGTGACGACGACCAGATCGTTCCTTATGCGGACTCGGCCCCGCTGTCGGTGAAACTTCTGAAAAATGGTACGCTCAAGACCTATGCCGGGCTTCCCCACGGGCTGTGCACGACGCATCCCGAGATCGTCAATCCCGATCTTCTCGCGTTCATCAAGAGCTAGTCGCTCATCTGCAAAAACGGTGGCGCATTGCAGACGGTGCGCCGCGTCCGGAAAACACAGGGGAACAACATGATTATCGTCTTTGCACTTTTGATCGGTGTCGTCGCAGGATTGCGCGCGATGACAGGCCCGGCGGCCATCGCATGGGCCGCAAGCCTGGGATGGCTCGATCTCTCCCAGACGCCGCTGGCCTTCATGGGATACAGATGGGCACCTTGGATATTGAGCGTGCTGGCGATCGGTGAGTTGATCACCGACCAACTGCCGAGCACGCCGTCGCGCAAGGTGCCGGTTCAGTTCGTCACACGCATTGTCACAGGCGGCCTGTCGGGCGCGGCGATCGGAGCGACGAGCGGATCGCTTGTGCTGGGACTGGTCGCCGGTGTTGTCGGCGCGGTTATCGGCACCTATGGCGGTGCGGCAGTCCGTGCCAGACTGGCGGCCTCCTTCGGACGTGACCTTCCAGCGGCACTCATCGAAGACGTAGCCGCTGTCGGCGGAGCACTCCTGATTGTTATGGCCGTGTCATGAGCGAGTTCGACGCGATCTTCATCGGCGCAGGACAGGCCGGACCGTTTCTCGCAGCCCGCATGGCTTCGGCCGGACGCAAGGTGGCGCTGGTCGAGCGAAAATATCTCGGCGGCACCTGCGTCAATGCCGGATGCATGCCGACGAAGACGCTCATTGCCAGTGCGAGAGCGGCACATGTCGCCCGCGGCGCTTCAGACCATGGCGTCATGATCAATGGTGAGATCGCGATCGACATGACAATCGTGCATGGGCGCGCCGAGAAGGTCACACTCAATGCTCGGCATGGCCTTGAGACCTGGTTCGATGGCCTCGACACCATGAAGGTGATCTACGCACAGGGGCGGTTCGAGGACCCCAACACGATCGTGGCGAACGGTGAGCGGCTTGTTGCACCCCAGATATTCGTCAATGTCGGAGCACGCCCCTCCATTCCCGACTATCCAGGGCTTGCAGACGTTCCATATCTGACAAGCACGTCGATCATCCAACTGACCGAAGTCCCCCGCCATCTGGTCGTGATCGGCGGAAGCTATATCGGGCTGGAATTTGCACAGATGTACCGGCGCTTCGGAGCGCAGGTCACGGTCGTCGAGCGTGGGCCTTATCTTGCCTCCCGTGAAGACGAGGACATTTCCGATGCGATTGCCGGCATCATGCATGCGGAAGGCATCACCGTGCAGACGCGCGCAACGGGACTATCGTTCCGCAAAGCCGCAGATGACATAGAGGTCACGACGAACAACGGGACCATCATCGCCAGCCACGTTCTCGTAGCCACAGGCCGACGACCCAATACCGATGATCTGGGACTTGATAGAGCCGGCGTAAAAACGGATGACAAAGGCTTCATCGTCGTCGACGACCGTCTTTCCACCAATGTGCCCGGCATCTGGGCGCTGGGCGACTGCAACGGACACGGCGCATTCACGCACACGTCCTACAACGATTTCGAGATCGTCGCCGCCAACTTGCTTGACGGAGCCGACCGCAAGCTCAGCGATCGCATTCCTGCTTACGCTCTCTACATCGACCCGCCGCTCGGGCGGGTCGGCATGACGGAGCGCCAGGCGAGAGCATCCGGACGGCCGATCCTTGTTTCTACCAGACCCATGAACCGTGTCGGCCGCGCCATCGAAAAAGGCGAAACGCAAGGGTTCATGAAGATCGTGGCGGATGCCGGAACGCAGCAGATACTCGGGGCGGCATTTCTCGGTATCGAGGGCGACGAGGCAATTCACGGCATCATCGACGCGATGAATGCGCGCACGCCGTATCCGCACCTGCAATGGTCGGTGCCTATCCATCCGACCGTGTCGGAACTCGTGCCCACGCTTATCGGAGACCTCCGAGCAGCCTCCTGAGCTGAACCCGGAAAGTGAAGTCCGTACCCCTGCCGGCTCGGTTTTGTCCTGCAGGCCACTTCGGTTATCCCGTCACCGTGGTCCACGACGCATGCGCCTCCCGCGACCTCGAATTCAACGGCGTGACCGTGCCTGCCCATCTTGCCCACGCTGCCTTCATGGCGGCGCTCGGCTTCGCCTATGCGCGCATGCAGTCGACCGACGAATATCTCGGATCGGCAGCGAAAGCGGCCTGACGCTTGCGGACGGCAACGTCTGCCGTCCGACCATCTCCACCGAAGCAAACAGAGGGCCGCGGAGAAGAAAACTGATGTCGGCGCAACCGCAACAGACGCTGTGAGGGTGTCTTAGCGACCATAGAGATCATTGTCGCGCAAGCGGCGCAACAGGAGAAGGCACATGTCAAAGGGTACTGCACTGATCACCGGAGCGTCGTCGGGCATCGGCGCTGTCTACGCGGAAAAGCTGGCCGGACGCGGCTACGATCTCGTGATTGTTGCCCGTGACGTAGAGAGGCTCAGCGCTCTGTCGAAACGGCTGTCGCAGGCGCATGGGGTCGCCATCACACCTCTACCCGCCGACCTCGCCAAAGCAGTCGACCTCTCCAGGGTGCTGGCAAGCCTGCAAGAGAACAGCTCTGTCCGTCTCCTGGTCAACTGCGCCGGGATAGGGCCAAAGGGCGCGGTTCTGGCGTCAGAGGTCGAAGGCCTCTTGGACATGGTGCACCTGAACGTCGATGTCCTGCACGCTTTGACCATCACGGCGGCCAAGGTCTTCGCCGACCGCGGCGAAGGCGCAATCATCAACATCGCCTCAGTCGTCGCGCTGATGCCAGAACACTTTCACGCGACCTATGTTGCCAGCAAGGCTTTCGTACTGGCTTTGACGCAGGCTCTGGAGGTCGAACTCAAGCCCAAGGGCGTCCAGATACAGGCCGTGCTACCGGGCTTTACCCGCACGGAAATCTTCGACCGCGCCGGGATCGACATCGAGGTGATCCCGCAGGACATGATGATGGAAGCATCCGAGATGGTGGAGGCAGCGCTTGCCGGTTTCGACCAGGGGGAGCTTGTGACAATTCCCTCCCTCGCCGACGTGCGCCTCTGGGAGAGGCTGAACGAAGCCCGAGGAAACCTCGCTCCCCATCTCTCTCTCAGGCATGCTGCCGCACGGTATGCGGTCGGTTCAACAGCATGACCCAACACGAAAATCTTATGGGCAACGTCTCGTGCCGGGACGCCGAGCCTCGCGCGATCCGAGCCTCAGACAACCACGGTCGAAGACCGGAGCAAACGCCTGACGGATCGTGTCGGCACGGACCTTAAGCCATGCCCGGCGCGACACATTTCGGATAAATATCTCGCCCGCACCAGTATCATGACGGGCAACGCAATCGCGAAATTCGAGAGTGTTCTGGAAACAGATTTTGCAGAAAAATTCTGCAAAATGGAGTGCTTCAAATGAAGCTAAGTAGTGGCGCACCCGAAGAGATTCGAACTCCTGACCCCCAGATTCGTAGTCTGGTGCTCTATCCAGCTGAGCTACGGGTGCTTGCCTCACCGACTGTTCGTCGGCGTGTGGCGATCCTCTAAAGCGGACTGCGGAGGATTGCAAGCGCCTTTGCGAAAAAAGAGTCATTTTGCCGTCACGAACGAAAACCGAAGCGTTCAGGCGCGGGCACGCCAATCGTTCAGAGACACTGGCCTGTCGGGGATCTCGACGCGAAACAGCGTGCCGGGACCTGGCTTTTCCACAAGTGCGATTGTTCCACCGTGGGCAATCACCAGTTCGCGGGCAATGGCAAGGCCGAGCCCCGTACCACCCGATCGCGCCGAACCACGGAACGCGGCAAAGAGATTCTCGCGCGCCTTGCGTGGCATGCCAGGGCCGGTATCGTCTACGGTTATGGCGACAACCGCACCCGTGCGCTGCGCGGAGACCGTGATTCGGCGAGGATAGTCCGGATCTTCCGGAACATAGGTTGCCAACGCCTGGATAGCGTTGCGGCAGATATTGTGGATGACTCGAAACAACTGCTCGCTGTCGGCGTCGACTTCGATATCGGCCGCAACCGCCTCGATGAATTCGATGCCGCTGTCGGGGCCGATGTTGAGAAGATCGCGCACTTCCTGGCACAGGTCTGCGAGGCGGAAGAGGCGTCGGCGCGGATCAGCCTCCGAGGTCTGGCCGTAGGCCAGCACCTCGTTCGTATAGCCGACGGCACGATCGATGGTACGCAGCAATTTCGGTGCGAAACTCTTGACCAGAGGGTCATCGACGTCGACGAGGCGGTCGGACATCAGCTGTGCGGACGCCAGAATATTGCGCATGTCATGATTGATCTTCGACACAGCAAGGCCCAGGTCGGCAAGATTCTTCTGCTGCTTCAGTGTCTTTTGCAGCTGACCCTGCATGCGCGCCAAATGACGACCGGCGACCGCAATCTCGTCATTGCCATCGCCGGCAAACCAGACACGGGTCGGATCTTCCGGATTCTCGGCAAAGGATTGCATGTTGCTGGTCAGGCGACGAACCGGCACGATCATCATGCGATTGATCGCCAGATACATCAGGATGGCC
Organism: Hyphomicrobiales bacterium; assembly: GCA_900470155.1. GTDB lineage: Bacteria > Pseudomonadota > Alphaproteobacteria > Rhizobiales > Rhizobiaceae > Allorhizobium. The sequence goes on along the minus strand of UBZT01000014.1, from coordinate 102,431 downwards.
GTGATTACGGAGATGAACAGCGAGACGATCAGGATGTTGTGCGCATAGGCAAGCATGGCCTTGCGCAAAGCCTTCTCCTCCATCACCAACTCGATGACCATGTCACTTTCGCCGACCGGACCATAGACACGCAGCAAACGATCGCCACCCAGCAACAGCGTGTAGAAGGCATCGCGGATCGATTGAAGCTCGCCGTAATTGGCAAGATCGAACTGTGCGTCGACCTCCTTGGGCATCTCGGTGACGGCCAGCAGCCGCGATGTGCCGTCTTTACGCAGAACGATCGCCTTGGTGCCCGTGGTCATCAGGGTGTCGTCCTGCACCTGACGCGGAAGCTCAAGCGGCTGGAGACCGTCGATGACGACGCCGGCGGCAGCCGCCGTGTTTAACCTGTCCTGCAGCCAGCGCAGACGCATGGTGGCGACGGAAGGGGCAAAGATCAGGATTTCCGCCAGCATGACGAAGGCAATGGTGAGCCAGAGCAGCTTGCCGGAAAGACCCCGAATACGGCGCGGCATCGGATAGACCTCACCAAGGTCGGACTGCGCATCGCTGTCCTGCCGATCAAGCATCCGTATCATCTCCTGTGGCACGGCCGGGTCGCACCGTTGGGGTTGCCGGTCATGATTTAAGCCATTTTAGTGCAGCGCGAAAGACTTGGCGGCTAAAAGGACCAAGTGACGCGACCATTTTGCCACCACTGCTCGGCCCTAACGCCCCGGCATGACAATCGCCTTCACGAGGCGGCGTGCCGGTCTTTAGCCCGATTGACTCTGTGGCCCTTCGACATTATAAGCCGCGCACGTTCGGAAACCCGCCCCGGCGGCGGTTAGCCGTGCGATTGCACCAACGCTTTTGCAGACAATGCAAAATCCAAGAAGGGCCGCACACCGCGGTATTAAATAAATGAAGCGTACTTACCAGCCTTCCAAGCTTGTTCGCAAGCGCCGCCACGGTTTCCGTGCGCGTATGGCCACCGCAGGCGGCCGCAAAGTTCTGAACGCTCGCCGCGGTCGCGGTCGCGCCAAGCTGTCGGCCTAACGGCCAGACGCCCGACGAGATTGACGGGCTCATGACAGACACAGAACAGAAGAACACTGTCGGGCGGCTGAAAAGCCGCCCCCAGTTCCTCGCCGCCAGAAACGGCGAAAAGCGCAAGGGTCGCCTCATCCTACTGGAGGTTCTCGACCGAAAAGACAGCGCACCTGCCCGCGTCGGCTTCACCGTCACCAAGAAACATGGCAATGCAGTCGAGCGCAATCGTATGCGCCGCAGGCTAAAAGAGGCCGTGCGACTGAAGGCAGCGTTTGCAATGCAGCCGGGACACGACTATGTCATTGTCGCCCGGCGCGAGGTGCTGAACGCGCCGTTTGATCAGCTTGCAGCGCAACTGACCAACCGCATAGCCAACAGCCAGACGACTAACTTACGGTCTCCGAAGGCCGGTTCCAGGAAAGAATGATGCAAAACAACCGCAATTATTTTGTCGCGATTGCCTTATCCGTCGTGATCGTGCTGGCCTGGCAGTTCTTCTACATGAACCCCCGGATCGAGGCGCAGCGGCAGGCCGAGGAAGCGCGCATCGCCATTGAGCAAAATCAGGCTGCGACACAATCTCCGGCAGCGACCACGGCCGCCGGTTCGGTTGACGGCGCCCTGCCCGCAGGTGCTGCCGCAGTCTCTCCGGAAGCCAGCCGCGATGCCGCCATTGCAAAATCCGCGCGCGTTGCCATCGACACGCCGGACCTGATCGGCTCGATCAACCTGACAGGCGCACGCCTCGATGACCTGCGCCTGAAGCAGTATCACGAGACCGTCGACAACAGCAGCCCGATCGTCACACTGTTCAGCCCGGCCGAGACCGCCGACGCCTATTTTGCCGAACTCGGCTATATCGCTGGCGAAAATGTCGGCAGTGCGCCTGGCCCGACCACCGTCTGGACTGCGCCTGAAGGCGCGACACTCACCCAGGCAACGCCGGTCACCCTGACCTATACGAACGAAGCCGGCCTGACCTTCAGCCGGACGATCTCGGTTGACGAACATTACATGTTCACCATCGAGGATACCGTGGCCAATGCGGGTACGACCGCGGCCAGCGTGGCACCCTACGGGCGCCTGACGCGCTACAACAAGCCGACCACGCCGTCGGTCTTCGTTCTGCATGAAGGCTTCCTTGGCGTTCTTGGCGCTGAAGGCAGCCTGCTGGAACACAAATACAGCGATATCGAAGAAGAAGCCGTCACCAATGAAAAAGCGACCGGCGGCTGGCTCGGCATCACCGACAAGTATTGGGCCTCGTCGCTGATCCCGGCGCAGACCATCCCCTACGAATCGCGTTTCTCGCATTTCACCGATGGTCAGCCGCGCTTCCAGGCCGACTACAAGGGCGATGCCGTCAGCGTACCGCCAGGCCAGAGCACAACCGTCAAGCAGATGGTGTTTGCCGGTGCCAAGCAGGTCCCGGTCATCGAGAGCTACGAGCAGAACCTCAACATCCCGAAGTTCAATCTGATGATCGACTGGGGCTGGTTCTACTTCATCACCAAGCCGATGTTCAAACTGATGGACTACTTCTATCAGCTCGTCGGCAATTTCGGCGTGGCCATCCTGCTGACGACCATCGTCGTCAAGCTGCTGTTCTTCCCGCTGGCCAACAAGCAATATGCATCGATGGCCAACATGAAGCGCGTGCAGCCGAAGCTCGAAGAGCTGAAGGTCAAGCATGCCGACGACAAGATGGCGCTGCAGCAGGCGATGATGCAGCTCTACAAGACCGAGAAGATCAACCCGGTTGCCGGCTGCTGGCCGGTGCTGCTGCAGATTCCGGTGTTCTTCGCGCTCTACAAGGTCATTTACGTGACCATCGAAATGCGCCATGCGCCGTTCTTTGGCTGGATCCAGGACCTGTCCGCGCCGGACCCGACGAGTTTCGTCAACCTGTTCGGCCTGCTTCCCTTCGAGGCACCGACCTTCCTGCATCTTGGTATCTGGCCGATCATCATGGGCGTTACCATGTGGGCACAGATGCGCATGAACCCGACGCCTCCGGATCCAACCCAGGCGATGCTGTTCAACTGGATGCCGCTGATCTTCACGTTCATGCTCGGCAGCTTCCCGGCCGGTCTCGTGATCTACTGGGCCTGGAACAACACACTTTCGGTCCTGCAGCAGTCGATCATCATGAAGCGCCACGGCGTCGAGATCGAACTGTTCAAGACGATCCGCAATGTGTTCAGGCGAAAGCCGGCCGAAACCAAATGACGATAGAAAGCCCCGGTCGCTCCGGGGCTTTCTTTTATGTCCGACACTCTGCGAGCCCCCAATGACCGCAAGCTCTTCTTCCCTCTCCACTGCCCGCCCCTGGCTCGGTATTGCCCTGGTGCTGGGCTCCGCCACGGCTTGGAGCTACGGCGGCGCTATCCAGCGTTTCATCGGCGTGAGCGACAGCTGGGCTATCGTCTTCTGGCGCTGCCTGTTTGGTGGACTGTTCCTGCTGAGCTTCATGCTGATCCGTGACAGAATCGCTGGAACCGTTCAGCTGTTTCGGGCGATGGGATGGCCAGGCCTGATGATTGCGATCGGTTTTGCCGCTGTATCGACCTGCTTCGTGCTGGCTGTGAGCATGACGCCGGTGGCCAATGTCGTGCTGTTCATGGCGGCCATTCCTCTGTTTGCCGCACTGCTCGCCCGCGTTTTGCTCGGTGAAGCAATCACGGCCGTGACCTGGGGGGCAATCGCCGCCGTCATCGTCGGCGTGGCGATCATGGTCTCGGCCTCGATCGGAGAAGGCGGCTCTCTGCTCGGCCTTGGCCTTGCAGCCTCGATCCCGGTGATTTTTGCCTGCATGACAGTGCTGACACGCCGCCATCCGGGTATTCGCATGACGCCGGCAGCCTGCCTCGGATGTTTCCTGGCCTCGGCGATAGCCGTGCCGCAGGTCGGCGGTTTTGCCGTCGGCACCTCCGATCTTGCTCTGCTGTTTGCCTTCGGCGCGCTCAATCTTGGCCTCGGCATGGCGATGTATGTGACCGGCGCCCGGCTGATCCCGTCCGCGCTTGCCGCGCTGCTCGGCACTGCCGAAATGATCCTCGCGCCGGTCTGGATGGTGCTGCTGCACAATGAAGTGCCGTCTGCGCGGACGATGATCGGCGGAAGCATCGTGCTTGCCGCCCTTTTCACCTATCTAATCGGCCATATGCGCCGCGAACCGGGGCCGCGCGTGCCGACTGCGTCTTGACTTTGCCAGTCAAAACCCGGATTTCACAGGGCATACGAAAGGCGATCCCATGACAAACAACAATCAAAAAGCCGATCAGCCTCTGTTTGGCCGCCCGTGGATCTTCATCCGCGGTGTTCCTGCGATGAAATTCCTGCCGCCGGAAGGCCCGCTGGAAGTGGCCTTTGCCGGCCGCTCGAATGTCGGCAAGTCTTCGCTGATCAATGCACTGGTCGGCCAGAAGGCACTGGCTCGCACATCCAACACCCCCGGCCGTACGCAGGAACTGAACTATTTCGTGCCGGACGGCTATTCCGGCGCTGCCGACGACATGCCGCCGATGGCGCTGGTCGATATGCCAGGCTACGGCTACGCGCAGGCGCCGAAGGAACAGGTCGATGCCTGGACCAGGCTGGTCTTTGACTATCTTCGCGGACGCGCGACGCTGAAACGCGTCTATGTGCTGATCGATTCCCGCCACGGCATCAAGAAGAACGACGACGAGGTTCTGTCGCTGCTGGATAAGGCCGCGATATCCTATCAGATCGTTCTGACAAAGACGGACAAGATCAAGGAAGCCGGCGTTCCGCGGCTGATTGCCGAGACGCTCGAGAAAATCAAGAAACATCCGGCCGCATTTCCGGAAGTGCTGTCGACCTCATCGGAAAAAGGCAACGGTCTCGACGAATTGCGCGCGGCAATCGCCGAGACCGTCGGCCGGAAATCCTGACGCAAAGATCCCGGGCAAAAGGTAAGAAGGGGCCGGTAACGGCTCCTTTTTGTTACATCTTCGGCAGGATAACCGCGTCGACGACGTGAATCACGCCGTTTGACTGCTTGACGTCGGCGATGGTCACGGTCGCCACGCCGCCGTTTTCATCGGTCAGCGTGATCTTGCCATCGGTTGCCTTGGCCTTGAGCACGCAGCCACCGACCGTCTTCACGTCGTGGGTGCCGCCATCATCGGCAATCATCTTGCCGATGGCATCCGACATGGCACTCGCTGCCACGACGTGGCAGGTCAGGACCTTTGTCAGTTGCGCCTTGTTCTCCGGCTTCAGAAGTGTGTCAACCGTGCCGGCCGGCAGCTTGGCGAAGGCGTCGTTGGTAGGGGCAAACACGGTGAACGGGCCGGCGCCCGAGAGCGTCTCGACCAGGCCTGCGGCCTTGACCGCAGCGACGAGTGTGGTGTGGTCCTTGGAATTGACGGCGTTCTCAACGATGTTCTTGCCTTCAAACATGGCCGCACCACCGACCATCGGATTTGCAGCATAGGCGCCAGCCGTGCCGGCAAGCAGGGCAACGGTGACGGCGAGCGGGCGAAGAGTGGTCTTGAACATTTCGGTTTCCTCTGTCCTGGTGTTCTCGATCCGGGCGGTTCTTGCCGCCGGATGGCGTTGTTCTTCCCTCTTGGGGAACACAACAAAGGACGGAGGGGATCAGATTTTAGTTTCAGCGAACCGGGAAGAATTTGCAAAACAGAAACAACCCATTTGATTGGCCAATGTTTTTATTGCGAAATTTCGCCGGCAGCCACGATCGGACCGGTCGCTTTGCCCGTCGGCGAACCACCGAAGGGCTCAAGGCTGACGGCAAGCACGACGCCATCCGCCAGACGCGTGCGCATCGTTTCCGGAATCAGGATCTCGCCCTGGCCGGTCTGCGGCAAGACGCCCAGCGAAATTGGGGGCTGTTCGCCTTCGACCAGCCAGAGCTCAAGGGATTTCTCATTCGCTCCGCCAGTGGCAACCGGTGTCATGGCCAAGTGACCGGACGCACCGTCATAGTGGGCGATCAGGCTGATGGCACTATCCTTGCCAGCGAGCTCAGCCGTCATCTGTTGTGACGGCCTTGGTCGTAGTTCGCTTGCCCAATCCAGACCGAACACAAAGGCAAGAGTACCGATCGCAGCGACGCTCAGGGCCCGCCACACGGGCAATGAATTCCAGATGCCTTCAAGAAGGTTGCTCGATGCGCGCGGTGCACCGGGTCCGAAAATTCTCCGTTCGATTTCCGAGAACGTCACATCCGGTGGCGTCTCTTCATCGTAGTCGACATTGAAATGCGCAAGGTTGGCTTCCCACCGGCGGACGATGGCGGCGAACGGCCGATCGTGACGCAGACGCACTTCCACCTGCTGGCGCTCTGACAGGTTCAGGACGCCCAGGACATATTCCCCCGCGAGCACTTCGTCGCGTGATCGGTCACCCTTGCTCTGGTCGGGCGTTGCCATCCATGCACTCTCTCAGTTTCAACAGGCTGCGCCGCAGCCACGTACGCATCGTATTCAATGGAACTGCAAAGCTTTCTGCAAGCTCCTGATAGGACATTCCGTCCACATAGGCTTGGCGCACGGCTTTCGCGCGGTCAGGATCCAATGCTTCCAGACAGCTGTCAATGCGTGCGCCTTCCGAACGCAGGACTGCATGGCTCTCGGGATCCAGTCCGAGGTCCGGCAATTCCGCCGCCGCATCCAGACGATCGCCGCGCGGCTTTCGCGCGCGCAGCCGATCGATGCAATGGTACCTGGCGACCGCAGCCAGCCAGGCCGATGCATTTGCGCCATCGCCGGTGTAGCTGCCAGCCTTCTGCCAAACTTTAACGAAGACATCCTGCAACGCCTCTTCAGCGTCATTCCTATCTTTCAAGATACGGATGCAGATTGCAAAAAGTTTCGCCGCATAGCGTTTGTAAATCAAGGAAAATGCGGCCCGGTCGTGCAGTGCCACCCGACCCAGCAATTCGGCGATATCATCGCGTTCCATGAATTTCCCACCCAACTTCGACGCGCCATATAGCGCGCGCACCGGCCGCGGCAATGCGCAGCCACAAAGAAGCGTGTCATCACACTCTTATATTGCAGGGCAATCATTCCATCCCGGCCCGACTTGCGCTAAAAGGCCGCGATCCAAAAAGAGGTTTTCCCGATGACGGCTTCCGAGAGTGAGATGCAGGCAAGACTGCTGGTGCAGGCCCTTCCCTTCATGCAGCGTTATGAAAACAAGACGATCGTCGTCAAATACGGCGGCCATGCCATGGGCAATCCGGAACTGGGCAAGGCTTTTGCTGCCGATATCGCGCTTTTGAAGCAGTCTGGGGTCAACCCGATCGTCGTGCATGGCGGTGGCCCGCAGATCGGCGCCATGCTCGCCAAGATGGGCATCGAATCGCGCTTCGAGAACGGCCTGCGCGTGACCGACCAGAAGACGGTCGAAATCGTCGAGATGGTTCTTGCCGGTTCGATCAACAAGGAAATCGTCGCTCTGATCAACCAGACCGGCGAATGGGCGATCGGCCTCTGCGGCAAGGACGGCAACATGGTGTTTGCCGAAAAGGCGCAGAAGAAGGTTCGCGATCCCGACAGCAATATCGAGCGCGTCCTCGATCTCGGCTTCGTCGGCGAAGTGGTCGAAGTCGACCGCACGCTTCTCGACCTGCTCGCCCGCTCGGAAATGATCCCGGTCATCGCCCCGGTGGCACCGGGTCGTGACGGCGCGACCTATAACATCAATGCCGACACTTTTGCCGGTGCGATCGCCGGTGCGCTGAATGCCTCGCGCCTGCTGTTCCTGACCGACGTCCCTGGCGTGCTCGACAAGGGCGGCAACCTGATCAAGGAACTGTCGGTCGCCCAGGCCCATGCGCTGATCAAGGACGGCACGGTTTCCGGTGGCATGATCCCCAAGGTCGAGACCTGCATCGAGGCGATCAAGGCCGGCGTGCAGGGCGTGGTCATCCTGAACGGCAAGACGGCGCATTCCGTGCTGCTCGAACTGTTCACCGAAGCCGGTGCCGGCACACTGCTCGTTCCGTAGGTCTCAAGCGACCAGAAGCAGGAGAACGCCGGCGACGATCAGAACGCAGCCGGCGATCTCCAGACGGTTGATCTTCTCCTTGAAGACCAGGACCGAGGACGCGAAGGTGAAGAGCAATTCCACCTGCGCGACGGCCTTGACGACAGCGACCTGCTGCAAGGTCATGGCGATGAACCAGCCGAATGATGCGGTTGCACCGACAAAGCCGACCAGAACACTGGTTTTCCAGGCTGCGCGGATGCGCGACAATTCCTGCGGCTCGCGCCAGAGCATCCAGGCCAGCATGGCCAATGTCTGGATGACAATGACGACCGCCAGCGTGAAGCTTGCCTGCATGATCGAATCGGGTGCCGGCAGGCTGGGTTCGAGCGAAAGCGATGCGGCGCGGTAGGAAATCCCGGACATGCCAAAAAAGAAACCGGATGTCAGCCCGATGATCGCGGTGCGGCTGCCGAGCGAGGTGACGAGCGACTTCAAGGTCAGTTCGGTACGGGCGACGGAAATCAGCATCACGCCGACGATCGACACGCCGATTGCGCCGACCACCGGAAGCCTGACCGTTTCGCCGAACAGGATCAGCGCGATCAATGCTGCCTGGGCGGGTTCGGTGCGCGAATAGGCTGTACCCACCGCGAAGTTGCGGAACGAAAACAGATGAACAAGCAGGAAAGTCGCGGCGATCTGGGCCAAGGCTCCGAGCATGGCCCAGACAGCGAAATGGCCGTCCGGCGCCGGCATCGGACGATCGAAGGCAACATGCAGCAAGCCGAGATAGAGAAACGCGAATGGCAGGCCAAAGCCGAAGCGCACGAAAGTTGCCCCCGTCGTGCCCATCTTGCCCTTGAGATGTTTCTGAAGTGCCGACCGCATGTTCTGCAGGAAGGCGCTGCCGAAGGTGATGATTGCCCAGAATTCCATCACGCGGCGTTAACACAGTCCCATACGGTACGCCAAGGGCTCGGCGCTATTGCTTCAAGGGTAGTTTCCTTTCTGCCTCTTGCATGGCAGAGATAGGCCATGAACACACCTGCAAAGCTCCCCTCGCCCGCTGATTTCGCCCATGTCCGCGACTGGGTCTTCGACCTCGACAACACCCTCTATCCGCATCATGTCGATCTCTTCGCGCAGATCGACAGGAACATGGCAGCGTTTGTCGCCGAACTGCTGCAACTGGAGCCGGCCGAGGCCAAGCTGCTGCAGAAGCGATACTATCATGAGCATGGCACGACGCTGGCGGGCCTGATGCTGCATCACAATGTGGACCCGAACGCGTTTCTGGAGCGCGCCCATGCGATCGATTATTCGGCGCTGCTGCCGGATGTCGCACTCGGCGAGGCCATCAAGCAATTGCCGGGTCGCAAGTTCATCTTCACCAATGGAACCGTCGCGCATGCGCAGGCTGCCGCCCGGGCCCTCGGCATTCTCGACCATTTCGACGACATCTTCGACATCGTGGCGGCGGACTACCAGCCGAAGCCCGCAGGTGCGACCTATGACAAGTTTGCCAGCCTGAACCGCATCGATACGCAAAAGGCGGCAATGTTCGAGGACCTGCCACGCAATCTCCTGGTGCCGAAGGCTTTGGGGATGAAAACGGTGCTTCTGGTGCCGCGCAATCTCGGTACGGCAATATTGGAGACCTGGGAACGGGTCGAGCATGTCGATCCCGACAGCGTCGACTATATCACGGACGATCTGGCCGGCTTCCTGGAGCGGCTGCAGCCGATCACCGGCTAAGAAAGTCGAAGCTTACCAAAGTTTCATCCATGTTACCGATGTTTAAGTAGGATGGCTTGCATCGCGCCGATAGGGTTTCCTGACTGAAACAGGACCCCGAAAGGACCACAAGATGACAAGTAAGTTCTTCACTTTAGCAGCCGTCGCCGGCTCATTGCTGATCGGAACCTCGGCCAGCGCCGTACTTGCACAGGATCGCGATGGTCGTCGCGGACCTCCGGGCGGCCGTGAAGTTATGTTCGTCCGGATGTTGCAGCAGTTCGACACCAACAAGGACGGCAAGATTACCAAGGATGAGGCCAAAGCCTCAGGCGAAACCCTGTTTGTCTCGATCGATGCCGACAAGGATGGTTCGATTACGCCGGGCGAATTCCGCAAGCACCGCGAAACGATGCGTGAACAGCTCAAGGCCGAACTCAAGGAAAGCGCCGTGGCGGATGAAGACGATGCCGACGAGGTTGCGCCGCCGCCGCCAGGTGGACCTGGCGACGAACAGGCCCAGGACGACAGCCGCGGGCCTGACGGCAAGCCGCATCACGGCAAACACCATGACGGCAAGCGCCATGGCGGTCGCGACATGGCCGACCGTGACGGACCACGCGGACATGGTGATCGCGGACCGGGCCGGATGATCCGTGTTGCCGATACCGACGAGAACGGTCAGATCAACCAAGCCGAGGCCATGACGATGGTCGACAAGATGTTCGAGCGGGCCGACCGCAACAAGGATGGCGTCATTTCGGTCGACGACATGCCGAAGCGTCCGATGTGGATGATGCGCTAAGCCGCAGAAATAGCGAAACTCCGGCGGCCCCTTATGGGGCCGCTTCTTCGTTCAGGTCGTAAAAATCCGCGACGATGCGCCAGGCATCTTCCGCCGTCTCGGCAAATTGCAGGAGGTTCAAATCCTCCGGGGCAATGGTGCCGAATTCTGCCAGCCCGTCGAAATTGATCATGCTGTGCCAGAAATTCTTGGAAAACAGGATCAGCGGGATCGGCGCCATGCGCTTTGTCTGGATCAGCGTTACAGCCTCGAAGAATTCGTCCAACGTGCCGAAACCACCTGGAAAGATTGCAATCGCCTTTGCCCGCATGAGGAAGTGCATCTTGCGGATGGCAAAATAGTGGAAGTTGAAGCTGAGTTCCGGCGTGACATAGGGATTGGGAGCCTGCTCGTGCGGCAGCACGATGTTCAGCCCGACAGACGGGGCGCCCACTTCGGATGCGCCGCGATTGCCGGCTTCCATGACACCCGGTCCACCGCCGGTGACCACGACATATTCCTGATAGGCACTGCGGGCGGAATGCTCCGAACACAGGCGAGCGAACTTTCGTGCTTCGTCGTAATATACGGAAGCCGCTTCGAGGTTCTGCTTCTGCAATTCGTTGCGCGCCGCCCAGGCACTTTGGCCGGGTGCCGGAATACGGGCGCCACCGAACATCACAACGGTCGACTTGATGTTGCGCTCGGTGAGGATCATCTCCGTCTTCAGCAATTCCAGCTGCAGTCGGATCGGTCGAAGTTCCTCGCGGCAGAGGAAATCATTGTCGGCATAGGCGAGCCGGTAGGAGGGTGATTCCGATTGCGGGGTGCGGGGCACAACCTCCGCGCTGCGACGATCGGTCGTGCTGTCCTTGAGCGGATCCCAGACCCCATCGTTGCGCCGATGCCGGCCATTCTTTAGCTTTGCCATTCCATATCCTTCCATGCAGAAACGTAGGGCGTTTCCGGCTGTTTCCAACCGCCGTTGAATGCGGTAGAGCAATTCGCCAGTTTCCGATCGACCCCGATCGTTTCCGTCGCCAAGATTAGCCAAGGAAGTTTAAGGAATTCAGATGAGCGCACTCGATCTCACCAGTCTCGAACACGTCATTGACGCGGCTTTCGACAACCGCGACACCGTATCGACCGGTACCAAAGGCGAGATCCGTGACGCCGTGGACGAGGCGCTCAACCTGCTCGACAGCGGCAAGGCGCGCGTCGCCACCCGTGGCGAGGACGGCAACTGGACGGTTCACCAGTGGCTGAAGAAGGCCGTGCTCCTGTCCTTCCGCCTTAACGACATGGATGTGGTCAAGGGTGGTCCGGGGGCCTCGACCTGGTGGGACAAGGTACCATCGAAGTTCGAAGGCTGGGGCGAGAGCGAATTCCGCACTGCCGGTTTCCGCGCCGTTCCGAACGCGGTCGTGCGCCGCTCGGCCTATATCGCGCCGAACGCCATCCTGATGCCGTCCTTCGTCAATCTCGGCGCCTATGTCGGCGAAGGCACGATGGTCGACACCTGGGCCACCGTCGGCTCCTGCGCCCAGATCGGCCGCCATGTGCATCTGTCCGGCGGCGTCGGCATCGGCGGCGTGCTGGAGCCGATGCAGGCAGGACCGACGATCATCGAGGACAATTGCTTCATCGGTGCCCGTTCGGAAGTTGTTGAAGGCTGCATCGTGCGTGAAGGCTCGGTGCTCGGCATGGGCGTGTTCATCGGCAAGTCGACGAAGATCGTCGACCGAGCCACCGGCGAAGTCACCTATGGCGAAGTGCCGCCGTATTCGGTCGTGGTCGCCGGTTCGATGGGCAGCGGCAATCTGATGCCCAATGGCGTAGTGGCGCCGAACCTCTACTGCGCCGTGATCGTCAAGCGTGTCGATGCCCAGACCCGTTCCAAGACCGGCATCAACGAACTGCTGCGCGACTAAGCGCCATCATCCGCCGGGTAGCCAAATCCCGGCGTCTTCCTCCCACCGGCCCGCGACACTTGCGCGTCGCTGAGGCGGATGACAGCGTTTCATGCATGGGCTAAGTCTAGGCCATGCTCTTCCCGCGCCGTTGCGCCACCATTACTCATTGGTCATCATGATCGCTACGAATCCCGTCGATGTCCTGCAGGCCCTGATCCGCTGCCCGTCTGTCACGCCTGCAGAGGGTGGCGCGCTCGGCGTCATCGAAACACTGCTGAAGCCGCTCGGTTTTCATGTGGATCGCATGGTGCATTCGGATGCCGACACGCCCGACATCGAAAATCTGTATGCCCGGACCGGCGCAAGCGGACCGCATCTGATGTTTGCCGGCCATAGCGACGTCGTGCCGGTCGGCCAGGCCGCCGACTGGTCGCATGGTCCCTTCGCTGGCGATATTGCCGATGGCATGCTCTATGGTCGCGGCGCCGTGGATATGAAGGGTGGCATTGCCTGCTTCATCGCGGCCTATGCCCGCCTGCTGGAAGAAAACGGCGCGCCACAGGGCTCGGTCTCACTGCTGATCACCGGTGACGAGGAAGGTCCGGCGGTCAATGGGACGACAAAGCTGTTGCAATGGGCGTCTGAACGCGGCGAGCGCTGGGATGCCTGCCTGGTCGGCGAACCGACCAATCCGAACCAGTTGGGCGAGATGATCAAGATCGGCCGGCGCGGATCGGTATCGGGCACCGTCACCGTGCGCGGCGTGCAGGGACATGCGGCCTATCCGCATCTCGCCGACAATCCGGTGCGCGGCGCGCTGCGCTTTGCCGAAAGCCTGATGACGCCGGCCTTCGACGAAGGCTCGGACAATTTCCAGCCGTCCAATCTGGAAGTGACAACCATCGATGTCGGCAATCCGGCAACCAATGTCATTCCGGCGTCGGCAAGTTTCAAGTTCAACATCCGCTTCAACGACCACTGGACGGCCGAAACGGTCCAGGCCGAAATCCTGCGCCGGCTGGATGCGGCAGCGACAGATTCGACACTTCGTCCGGGTCGCGGGCCGATGGCTTACGAAATGGCATGGTCGGAGCGACCGAGCCATGTTTTTCTGACACGCAGCAACAGTCTGATCGCTTCGCTGTCGAGCGCCATCGAAACGGTGACCGGGCGCACGCCGACGCTGTCGACGACCGGCGGGACATCGGATGCCCGCTTTATCAAGGACTACTGCCCGGTGGTGGAATTCGGACTTGTCGGGCAGACCATGCACATGGTCGACGAGCGTGTCGCTGTCGGCGATCTCGAGACACTGACCGTGATCTACAAGACTTTCCTTGAACAATGGTTCGCCCATGCCGACACTTAAAGAGGTCGAGTTCTATCTGATGGGGCTCTGGTTGCTGTTCAAGAGGGACGCGGCCGGCTTCACCTATCTCGATCTCTCGGACCGTGGCGCCCTGCGATCCTTTTGGGCGATCGGCTGGGCCCTGCCCGCCATCGTTGTGTCGTTCATCTGGTGGCGGATGTTGTTTTCCGGCACACTGCCGGAAGGCGCAAGCGTTGGCGGCCTCTTCTATTTCCGGCTGATGATGGTTGAAGCGATGAACTGGGTCCTGCCCATCATCCTGGTCGGCATATTGTGCTGGATGATCGGTATCGGGGAAAAATTCGCCCCCATCGTGGTGGTGGCCAATTGGCTTTCACTGCCGGTTTCGTTTTCCTATGCCGTGCTTGTCCTCGTGATGATGCTGATTCCAGCCCTGAGCGGATTGATCGCCCTACTGTGGTTCCTGCTGATGCTGACCCTGATCGTGGTGCTTTTTCGCATCCTCCAGATGATCATCGGCGATCACATTCTGAGCGTGGCAACGGTGACCATGGTGCTTCTCGTGCCCTCCATGCTGATTGCCGAGATGCTGGAACGTTATCTCGGGGTCTATCCCGGCTGAGGCTCAGATCGACGTCTGGTTGACGCGTTTCGACAGTTCGGCTGCCGTTTCGACCCTTTCCGAATAGCGTTCGACCAGATAGTCGGAGCGCTCACGCAACAACAGCGTAAACTTGACCAGTTCCTCCATCACATCAACAACCCGCTCATAGTAGGCGGACGGCTTCATTCGGCCATCGGCATCAAATTCCGTGAAAGCTTTCGGAACAGAGGATTGGTTCGGAATGGTGAACATGCGCATCCATCGGCCAAGCACGCGCATCTGGTTGAGACTGTTGAAACTCTGAGATCCACCGCTCACCTGCATCAAGGCAAGCGTACGCCCCTGCGTCGGACGCACCGCGCCCATGGACAGCGGCAACCAGTCGATCTGGGTCTTCATAAGGCCGGTCATCGCGCCATGGCGCTCCGGCGAGGACCAGACCTGTCCCTCCGACCAAAGCGACAGTTCGCGCAGTTCCTGCACCTTGGGATGTGCTGGTTCAACGGCATCGGCAAGCGGCAATCCGCTCGGATCGAAGACCCTGACCTCGCAGCCATAACGCTTCAGGATGCGCCCCGCTTCCTCAGCCAGAAGCCTTGAATAAGAGACCTTGCGCAGCGAGCCATAGAGAATGAGGATGCGTGGCGGATGAGTCATGCGTTCCGGCTGATGCAAGCGAAGGTCATCGACCAGGCGGAATTGTGCATCATCGATGCTAGGCGTGTCGTGGCCCGCGCGCTGCGTCTCCTCGCTCATCGGGCAACACCGACAGACTGAACGACTTTGCCATCCAGCGTGTTGCGCGACGTGCCGCAGGCAGGGTTGTGATCGTTGGTCACCGGCATAATTCTCTCCACATTTCCGGAATTACAGAAATATGGATATTTTATTTGACGCTGGATGACAAGGCCGAGATACGCAATGCGATAAGCAGACGCATCACTCGTCGCCCGGATAGTCGACCTTCATGAAGAACAAGCCGTCGGGCGGGGCTACTGGTCCGCAGGCGGATCGATCACGGGCATCCAATGCAGCCCGAACGTCAGCCGGCGACATCTTGCCCTCGCCGGCAAGCTTGAGCGTGCCGGCAAAGGAACGGATCTGATTGTGCAAGAAACTCTGGGCCGTTGCCCGGATCTCGATCAGATTGCCCGTACGGGTTACATCGAGCCGATCCAGCGTCCGAACCGGGCTCTTGGCCTGGCAATGGGTCGAGCGAAAGGTGGTGAAGTCGTGATGGCCGACCAACTGCTGGGCCGCCTCGTGCATGGCAAGATGGTCGAGTGGCTTGGGGACCCACCAGGCGCGCTGCGCTTCCAGGGCCAGTCGTGCGGGCCGTGAAATGATGCGGTAAAGATAATGACGGCGCAGGGCCGAGAAACGGGCATCGAAATCATCCGGAGCAGCCCGGACCTCGATGACGGCGACGCTTTCTCCAGCCATTCCAAGATGAGCGTTCAACGCGTTGCGCAGCTTGTCTGGCACCCAATCGCGCGACAGATCGGCATGCACGACCTGGCCCATGGCATGGACACCGGAATCGGTGCGGCCGGCGCCACGGATCACCACCGCCTCGCCGCTCAAGGCAAGAATGGCTTTTTCCAACGCGCCCTGAACCGATGGTCCATTGTCCTGGCGCTGCCAGCCAACATAGGGACTGCCATCGTATTCGACACACAAGCGAAAACGCGGCATCAGGCAATCACCGTGCCCGGCGGCAATGGCGTTCCGCGCAGGAAATCCTCGACTGACAACGGTTTGCCGCCAGCCTTCTGCAGACGGACCAGACGGACGGCGCCCGAACCGCAGGCGACGGCCAGATGTTCGTCAAGTACTGTGCCCGGTGCAGTACCCGCGCTCCCGGTGTCAGACACTTGGGATGCAAGCAGCTTGACGCGCTCCGGCTTGCCGTTGATCAAAATCTCGGTCCAGGCGCCGGGAAACGGCGCGAGCCCGCGGATATGGTTGTGAACCTCCGCCGCTGATCTCGAGAAATCGACACGGGTTTCGCCCTTGTCGATCTTGGCGGCGTAAAGCACGCCCTCTTCCGGCTGCGCGATTGTTGTCAACGTGCCGGTTTCGAGTGCCGCCATGGCATCGACCATGGTTGCGGCGCCAACAGCACTCAGGCGATCGTGCAATTCACCGGCCGTCATATTCGGCTCGATGTCGACCACTTCCGTGCGTGCGACAGGGCCGGTGTCGAGCCCCTTGTCCATCTTCATCACCATCATGCCGGTCTGTCGATCGCCGGCCATGATTGCCCGCTGGATCGGAGCTGCCCCTCGCCAGCGCGGCAAAAGCGAAGCATGACCATTGTAGGCACCGAGCCGCGTGCCATTCAGAATTGCCTCCGGCAGCAGCAGGCCATAAGCAACCACCACCGCGACATCGGCCTTCAGGGCGACGAATTGATCGCGGTCGGCAGGGTCGCGGAAATTGACCGGATGGAAGACCGGCAGACCGAGTTCCTCGGCCGCCTGGTGGACCGGAGATTTCTGCAGGTCGAGGCCACGGCGGCCACCGGGACGCGGCGGCTGGGTATAGACGGCCGCAATCTCATGGCCGGCTTCGGCCAATGCCTTGAGGGTCGGTACGGAAAAATCCGGCGTTCCCATGAAGATGATGCGAAGTGACATGGCGTCTCGCCTTCATAACCGGAAGAAGCGCGCGCCCACAAAGGGCGCGGCGGGATCAAAGCTTCGACTTGGAGGCCTTGGTGAATTTCTTGATCACCATCTCGCGCTTCAGGCGGGAGATGTGGTCGATGAACAGCACACCGTTGAGATGGTCGATCTCATGCTGCAGGCAGGTGGCCAGCAGGCCGTCGGCTTCGGTCAGATGTTCGCGGCCCTCACGGTCGAGGGACTTCACCGTGATTGAGGCAGGTCGCTCAACCTCGGCATAATAGTCGGGTATCGAGAGGCAACCCTCTTCATAGACCGAGTACTCGTCGGATGAACGGACAATCTCCGGGTTGATGAAAACAAGAGGCTCGCGCTCGTCGCCTTCCTTGGAGATATCGATGACCAACATGCGGCGAGCAACGCCAACCTGGATGGCGGCAAGGCCGATCCCTGGCGCCTCATACATGGTTTCAAGCATGTCTTCGGCCAACTTGCGGATATCGGCATCCACCCGTTCAATGGGCTGGGACACCTGACGCAGCAGGGGATCGGGGAGGATGATGAGAGGCTTTATCGTCATGGGCCTCCCTTAGCGCAAGATCGAAACGGAGGAAATCGAAAAACGCACGATTTCGCTCCGTTTTCTGTGTCTCAAGCGGCTCGGCGGCCAGATCGCAGGGAAGAAGCACGGGGCTTTGCCGCAGAATGCTCGGTCGAGCGGGTGCGGATATGGCTCAGCAATTCGACCAGCCCGGCCACTTCGGCGCGAAGACGGCGCGTTTCTTCCGATGTCTGCTCGACCATATCGCTGTTTTCATGGGTCAGATGATCCATGTTGCGGGTCGCCTGATTGACCTCGTTCAGGCCCATGGCCTGGTCCTTGGCGGCAGTCGCAATGTCGGAGACAAACGCATTGATCGCATCAATACGGGTGATGATGTCGGTCAAGGCATCACCGGTGCCCGAGACGAGGCTGACACCCTCCTTGACCTGATTGGAGCTCTGCGAGATCAGCTGTTTGATGGCCTTGGCAGCATCGGCGCTGCGCTGGGCAAGCTGACGGACTTCCTGCGCCACGACAGCAAAACCCTTGCCGGCTTCACCGGCACGGGCTGCCTCGACGCCGGCATTCAGCGCCAGAAGGTTGGTCTGGAAGGCAATCTCGTCGATGACGCCAATGATCTTGGAGATTTCCGTCGAGGATTTTTCGATCGCACCCATGGCGGACACGGCACGCGAAACGACGTCTCCGGAAGATTGTGCCTGGTGTTGGGTTTCGCGAACGGTCATTGAAGCGCGTTCCGCGTTGGCGGCCGTCTGGCTGACGCTCACCGAGAGCTGCTGCAGAGCCGTCGAGCTTTGCTGTACGCCGGTTGCCTGTCTGGCTGTCCGGTTGGCCAATTCGCCCGAGGCATGGGCGATGGTCTCGGTGCCATCGAGGATCTCATCCGATGCGCGGCGGATCGCGGCAAACGACGTGTTCAGCCGGTCGACCGTGTCATTGTAGAAGCCGGCCATTTCCTTGAAATTCTGCGGCAGGTCGCTGGTCATGCGGGCTTCGAAATCGCCCTGTGCCAGAGCCTCCAGACCTTTGCGCAAATGTTCCATGGCGATGGCCTGGTCTGCTTCGAAACGTTGCCGTTCCTCCTCAAGCTGCACGCGCCGTGCATCCAGTTCCTGCAGATAGACGGAGATCGAATAGTCCATGTCCAGCATCGCTGCCTTGACCACAGCTTTGAGCTTGTCGGCCAGGGCGTGGGCATGCTGCTTGCCGAACGGGAAAGGCCAGTGCTTGACCAGGATGCCGGCGGCGAGTTCGCCGACCAGCATGGAGTAGCCACCGATATACCAGCGCGGCTCAAGGCCGATGCGCGCATGTGTCTTGCCGACCGATGTTACGCCTTTGACATAGTCCGCGTCGAAGCCACCCTTGGCCAACTTGTCCCAATGGGCCATCTGGGCATTCTTGGCGGAAGCCATGTGCGACTTGCCGCTGAAGAAGCCGGAGAGTTTCGCCGTGCGCCCGATCTTGGCGTAAAATTTATCCAGCGCGCCGCCGATGGTGTCGTTGATGGTCGGGCGCAACTCGCTGAGCGTCGCCCGGGTCTTGTCATCGATTTCGAGAAAGTCGAGGCGTTCGGTCAGATCGGCATTTGGATTCTGGGTCATGTTTCCATCAGGAGGCGTTGGATGTGCCGGTGGTCCCGGATTGTCGTTACACCTGCCATGGTTATCCTAAACAGAGACTAAACGACCGCTCAGAGACTTGACCTCAGCCCGCCCGCCGGTATGCGACCTGGTCCGCACGATCGCGGCTGCCAACGTGACCGCCACTGTGCGTCTTGAAGCCCTCAAGCGCGGCAACCAGTCTTTGCGCCTCGTCGCTCAGCGTCACGGTCTGGGCCGAGGTTTCCTCGACCATTGCCGCGTTGCGCTGGGTGATCTGGTCCATCGAACTGATTGAGGTATTGACCTCGCGCAGGCCGCCGGACTGGTCGGCTGCGGCCGATGCGATCTTGGAGACGATGTCGTTGATCTCGCCGATGCGGATGATGATCTTCTCCAAAGCCTCGCCGGCATTGTTGACCAGGCCGACGCCGGTCTGCACCTGGCTAGAGCTCTGCGAGATCAGACCCTTGATTTCCCGGGCCGCACTTGCGCAGCGCTGGGCAAGCTCACGGACTTCCTGGGCAACGACCGCAAAACCACGCCCGGCTTCGCCGGCGCGGGCCGCTTCTACACCCGCATTCAGGGCGAGGAGATTGGTCTGGAAAGCAATCTCGTCGATGACGCCGATGATCTTGGAAATGCCATCGGACGACTTCTCGATCGCGCCCATGGCTTCGACCGCACGCGACACGACTTCTTCGGATACGCGCGCTTCCGTCAGCGCAACACCGACGACCATTGAAGCCTTCTGGGCGCCATCCGCTGTCAGAGTGACGTTCTGGGTCAGATCGTGAAGTGCTGCCGTGCTCTCTTCGAGGCCGGCTGCCTGCTGTTCGGTTCGCTGCGCCAGATCATTGGTGGCCGAAGAAATGGCGAAGGTCGAACGAGATATCTCTTCGGCCGCGCCGCGAACCGTGCTGATCGTCGCCTGCAGCGAAGCGACCGAGCTGTTGTAGTCCTTGGCCATCTCGACAAAGTTTGCAGGCATATCATCGCTCAGGCGTGCTGCCAGATCGCCCGAGGCGAGCTTGGTCAAGACGCTGCGAAGCGCCGCCAGGGCGACGGCCTGCTCGGCCTCAGCCTTCAGCCGGGCTTCTTCCGCCTGCTTGCGCTCGGCGGCGAGAATATCGAGATAGACGGAGATCGAATAATCCATGTCGAGAAGTGCTGCCTTGACGATGACCGAAATCTCGTCGGCCATCTGCGGCGCATTCTGCCTGCCGAAGCGGCTTGGCCAGCGATCCCGCACCACGGCGTGGACCAGTTGCTCGAGCAGAAGCGCATAGCCGCCGATATACCAGCGCGGCTCCAGCCCGATGCGTGCATGGGCCTTTCCGACCATGGTGACGCCCTGCACATAGGTTTCGTTATAGTCGGCATTGGCGACGATGCCCCAATGCTGCTCCTGACGTCCCTTTGCACTGCGAATGTGGTCCTCGCCCTTGAAGAAGGCAGCCGTCTCTGGCGTCTTGCGAACCTGAGCGTAAAACACATCCAGGGCGGCACCGACATTCTTGCGGATCACGGGTCCAAGGCGACGCAATGTGTCGCGTGCCTTGTCGTCCAGACCGAGGAATTTAAGACGTGCCTTCAGGACTACATTGTCTTCGTTCGACGTCATGATGTTTCTGCGCTCTCGTCTTGGTTTCATCAGCGAGTGCTGATGTATTTACTTCAAGAGATGCTTAAATGGTAAACTTTTGGTTGCCGAGAAAACGCTGTTTTAGAGCTTTTCGGTTGCGCCCTGTTGAAATGAACGGAAAACAGCCATTTCGGTTTTATCGAATTGCGCTTCATCAAATCTGGCTGCAAAAATTATTTTCGACGTGGTTGTCGAGACGGCAGGGTTTGGGCGAATGTTCACTCTTTGATCTATTCCGGCAGAACGAATCTGCTAGACTGGGCTGATGAATGCATTCCAGTTTCCGGCGGTGACCATCGGCTCAGTCACCCTTTCGCCCATGGTGCTGACTGGCTTCGCGCTGGCGCTGATTGCCATTCCCGTGGTGTTGCTTGTGTGGATTGTCTGGCGTTCCGGACGTAGACGGGTCGAACAGCAGACAGATGCCCTTCGCAGGGAGCAGGCGGCGGAAGCCCGGCTCGGCGAGTTGCTCAAGGCGCAGGCCGAAATGCAAGGGCGGTTGGCAACCATGGCCGACGTGTTCGGCAGTCGCCAGGCAGAACTCAATCAATCGATCAGTCAGCGGCTGGATGGCATGACGCATCGTCTTGGCACGACAATCACCGAGCAGACGAAATCGACGCATGACAATCTGCGAAGCCTGCAGGAACGGCTCGCCGTGATCGATGCGGCGCAGAACAACATCCAGTCGCTTGCCAAGGACGTGGTCGGCCTGCAGGCTATCCTGTCGAACAAGCAGACCCGCGGCGCCTTTGGCCAGTCGCGCATGGAGACCATCGTTGCCGACGGGTTGCCAATGGGCGCGTTTACCTTCCAGGCGACGCTATCGAATGGTATGCGGCCGGACTGCACGATCCGCATGCCGAACAATTCGCCGCCATTGGTGATCGATGCCAAGTTTCCCCTGGAGGCCTGGAATGCGATCCGCGACGGTGAGACGCCGGAGCAGAAGAAGATCGCGAGCCAACAGTTCCGCCGCGATCTGGAGGTGCATATCCGCGACATTTCGGAAAAATACCTGATCGCCGGTGAGACACAGGACATGGCCTTCCTGTTTGTACCGTCAGAATCGATATTTGCCGAAATTCACGAGAATTTCGAGAACGTCGTGCAGAAGGCCCACAAGCAGCGTGTGGTCATCGTCTCGCCGTCGTTGCTGATGTTGTCGATTCAGGTGATTCAGGCGGTGTTGAAGGACCAGCGCATGCGCGAGCAGGCACACTTGATTCAGGGCGAAGTGGTCCGCCTGATGGAAGACCTCAACCGGCTTGATGACCGGACAAGGAAACTTCAGGGCCATTTCCTTGCAGCACAAAAGGATGTCGACCAGATCCTGACCTCCTCGGACAAACTCGCCCGGCGCGGCGCGAAGATCGAAGCGATGGAATTCGAGATACCAGGCGGGCGGATCGAAGACGAGGAGACGCCTGCCAAGGCGGTCGAGAGCCGGACCGGCCTGCTCAAGCTCAGGGTTGTTGACGAGGACTGATCGCCTGGTTCAAAAGAGCGTAGCAAAAGAGAGGCTATGCGCATGATCACCGTTTTCGGCTCCATCAACATGGATCTGGTTGCCAACACGCCGCGGCTGCCCAAGCCAGGCGAGACGGTTTCCGGCAATGGCTTTGCGACAGCCGCCGGCGGCAAGGGAGCCAATCAGGCGCTTGCGGCACAGCGCGCCGGTGCCAGCGTGCGCATGGTCGGAGCGGTCGGAAAGGATGAGTTTGCCGGTCCGGCACTCGACCTTCTCGACAAGGCCGGAGCCGATCTTTCCGGCGTGCGCCATGAAGCCGGCCCGACCGGTACTGCGCTGATCCTGGTAGGCGGCGACGGGGAAAACATGATTGCCGTCGTTGCCGGTGCAAACGGTCTTGTCGACGTTGCTCAGGCAGAAGCAGCCGTTTCGGCTCTTTCCTCCACGGACCTTTTGATGCTGCAGCTCGAGGTTCCGGCTGACGCTGTCGAAGCGGCGCTGAAGGCCGCTAGGGCACGCGGCGTGCGCACCGTTCTCAATACCGCACCTTTGACACCAGAAGCGGCAGCACTGGCGGCGCTTGCCGATATCGTCATTGCCAACGAGACGGAATTCGAATTGTTGACCGGCACGGCGCAACTGGCGGCGGATGCCCGAGAAGCACTGATGCTCGACATGCATCGCAAGTCGAAACAGACGCTGATTGTTACGCTTGGCGGTGACGGTGTGGTCGCCGCATACGAGGGCGCACTGCATCGTGCGAAGGGATTGAAGATCGAGCCGGTGGATACTGTCGGCGCTGGCGATACATTCTGCGGCTATCTCGCCGCGAGCCTGGATCAGGGGTTGGATTTTGACGCTGCCTTGCGTCGTGCAGCCGTCGCGGGTTCGCTCGCCTGCCTGAAAGCGGGTGCTCAGCCCTCCATTCCCACGGCCGAGGATGTCGCGGCCAGGACATGAAATGTCTTGGGCGTCAAACCTTCAAGAATTTACCATGAAACCTCCTGGTTTCCGGGCGTTTCCAGATAAGTTTTTACTCAAAGTTTAGAGATTGGGATTCATCTTCCGGGACGACGCCGGGCCGTGATCGAAATGGCCCGGAGACTGAACCCCTCCTGCTCCATGACGGGGCATCTCCTTGCCTTGCGAGCGCATCATGCGCATCCGATGCATTAATCCTCCATGTGACCGTGAGGACCTAATGTCCATTTTCAGAATGAAATCCCTGGCAGCCAAACTTATTCTCGTCACCGGCGTCGCCATTGCCGTCGTGCTATTTGTATCGAACCTGTTCCTCATCTCGCAGACCCGCAATCGCGTCGAGACGCTGACGATGGATCAGGCCAATGCCGAAGCCAAAGCCATTGCGACAGACGTTGGCGCCGCCGTCGGCGAACTTGCCGGCGCTGCCCGTTCGATGGCCGGTGTCATCGGCCGCGGCCAGGACGGCAAATATGTCGACCGAAAGGCCGTGGTCGACATGCTGAAAGCCAATGTCGAGCAGAACGCTTTTGCCTTCGGAAGCTGGTTTGCCGAAGAACCCAATGCCTTTGACGGACAGTCGCCCAGCATGGCGGGCAAGCCTGAATTCGGCTCATCAAAGGATGGCACATTCAATCCGTACTGGACGAAGAGCAAGGATGGCGGCTTCACCTTCTCGACCTTCGATTCCGATTATGTCGCGCCCTGGTATTCGCTGGCGGCCAAGAGCCTGAAGGGCGCGATCTCCCCGCCCTATGCCGAATCGACGACGGGTGAAAATACGGCAATGACCTCGATTGCTTATCCTGTCACCGTTGGCGGCAAGCTGATCGGCGTCAGCGGCGTGGACATCTCGCTGAAGGCCATGTCGGACAAGCTGAACAAGTTGCAGCCGTTCGGATCCGGCCGTGTCACCCTGCTTTCGCAGGCCGGCAAATGGATTGTCGCGCCGACGCCGGATCTGCAGATGAAGGATTATGACGGAGCGGGTACTGACCTGGTGAAATCCGCCATCACGTCGCTCACCGGTGGCGTCATCAAGGGCCTGGATGAAGGCAATGGCACGTTCGACCGGGTCGTCTACCCCTTTGCACTGCCGGACGTTAACACCAATTGGGTCGTTCTCGTCGACGTACCGCATGCCGCGATCAACGCGCCGCTGGAGGCCCAGACCTACATGATGGTCATCGGAGGACTGATCGTTCTCGGTGCCGTGATGTTCGCCCTCTACTGCGCGGTTCGCGCCTTCGTCCAGACACCGCTTGGCGGCCTTGTTGCCAGCGTCAAGACGTTGAGCGCCGGTCAGTATTCCGAACCGGTTTCCGGACAGGACAGCAAGGACGAAATCGGCCTCGTGGCACAGGCGCTCGAAGGCTTCCGCCATCGGCTCGCCGAAAGCCATACGCTGGCGGCACAAGCCGAAGCGCAGCGCAATGACGCAGAAGACGAACGTCGGCGCTCCGAGCAAGAACGCAACCAGTCGGCCTCCGTGCAGCAGCACGTGGTCTCTGCCCTCGGCAACGGTCTGGCACAGTTGTCCCAGGGCAACCTGACCTACCGTATCGGGGACGACTTCCCCGCTGACTACGAAGCGCTCCAGCGCGACTTCAACGACGCACTCGCCAGCCTCGAGCAGGCGATTGCCTCGGTCAATGTCAGCGTCGTCAATATCGGCGCCGGCAGCAGCGAGATCTCGGAAAGTGCCGCAGACCTCTCCAAGCGAACCGAGCAGCAGGCTGCCAGCCTTGAAGAAACGGCAGCTGCACTCAACGAATTGACCGAGCAGGTCCATTCGAGCGCCGACAATGCCGGTATCGCTGCGAACACCGTGAGTGTTGCCGTGCAAGATGCTGAGAAGTCGGGTGAAGTTGTCCAGCGGGCGGTGACCTCGATGCAGGGCATCGCACAGTCGTCGCAGGAGATCTCGCGCATCATCGGCGTCATCGACGAGATCGCCTTCCAGACCAACCTGCTGGCGCTCAACGCCGGCGTGGAAGCGGCCCGTGCAGGCGAAGCCGGCAAGGGCTTTGCGGTCGTGGCCCAGGAAGTGCGCGAACTGGCACAACGTTCGGCGAATGCGGCAAAGGAAATCAAGACGCTGATCAATGCTTCCGGTGCCCAGGTCCGCGACGGTGTCGAACTGGTCGGCCAGGCCGGCGAAACGCTGCAGAAGATTTCCGATCAGGTCATGCAGATCAACGGCCTGATCCTGCAGATCTCGGCGTCCGCCAGCGAGCAGGCCTCCGGCCTCAAGGAAGTCAACTCGGCGGTCAACCAGATGGACCAGGTGACCCAGCAGAACGCGGCCATGGTCGAAGAAACGACAGCGGCCAGCATGACCCTGCGCAGCGAGGCGGAAAACCTCAAGGGTCTGGTTTCCAAGTTTACCGTCGGCGGACAGCGGAACCCTGTGCATGCCCTCCAGGCAGCCGCCCAGACGATGCGTGCGCCCGCCCGTCCGACGGCGTCCCATGCCAGAACACCGGTCGCAAGCTACCAGCCGCCACAGAAGAAGGCCGCGGCCGGCGGCTCGCGTGGCGGCGACGACTGGGAAGAGTTCTGAGCCGAGAAGGCAAGCCTAGGACTAGATGTGACGAAGGCCGCCGGTATCCCGGCGGCCTCTTTTTTTCCTAGATAACAACTGCTCAGAGGCGGGCGAACCGTTCGACAAGCAGATCGAAGAAGCCATCCGCGTCGACATTGCGCATGACCTGGGCATTGGGCGTGCGCCCCGACACACCCCACCAATCGACCACCGTCATTCCCATGGTGAGCTCGGATTCGACCTCGATCTCGACATTGCAATGACGGCCGCTGAACAGTTCCGGCTTGAGAAGGTAAGCGATCACAGTCGGATCATGCAGCGGGCCACCATCGGACCCGTATTTCTCCTCATCGAAGCGCTCGAAGAATTCCAGCCAGCCAACCATGGCCTTGGCAACCGGCGTGCCGATCTCGGCAATACGGGCCACACGGGTCTTCCTGGTCAGGAGCTGGTGGGTGACATCAAGCGGCATCATCACGACGGGGATCCCGGCTGCAAACACGGCCGCCGCCGCATGGGGATCAACATAGATATTGAACTCGGCTGCCGGAGTGATGTTGCCGCCTTCGAAGAAGCCGCCACCCATCATGACAAGCTCGCGGATGCGCGGGGCTATGTCCGGCGCCTTCTGCAAAGCCTGACCGATATTGGTCAGCGCGCCCAGGGTACAGAGCGTCACGGTGCCGGCCTCTTCGCGGCGCAGCGTCTCAATAATGAAGTCGACGGCGTGCTGGTCCTGTAGCGGCATGGTCGGCTCCGGCAAATCCGCGCCGTCCAGGCCCGTCTTGCCGTGCACATGCTCTGCCGTCACCAGCTTGCGCACCATTGGTCGGTCGGCGCCGGCAAAGACGGACATATCCGGGCGACCACAGAGTTCACAGACGATCCGGGCGTTGCGGCTGGTTAAGGTGAGCGGCACGTTTCCGGCGACGGTGGTGATGCCAAGCACATCAAGTTCGGCTGGGCTGGCAAAGGCGAGCATGAGGGCAGCGGCATCGTCCTGACCTGGGTCAGTATCGATGATGATCTTGCGGGGGTGAATCATATAAAAGCAATCCTGATAACGACTGCCCGAGCGATGGAACCGCTGTCCGGTTTTGTCAAGCGCCGGTCGCCTTGCGATGACGCACCGAGCCACCCATATGTCTGTCATACCGGGCCTGGTCGCCTGGCCGAAAGCGCAA
Organism: Hyphomicrobiales bacterium; assembly: GCA_900470155.1. Classification (GTDB taxonomy): domain Bacteria; phylum Pseudomonadota; class Alphaproteobacteria; order Rhizobiales; family Rhizobiaceae; genus Allorhizobium. The sequence continues at coordinate 75,431 of UBZT01000014.1, read as the reverse complement.
TCGAGGATGGAATGTCAAGGAGCAGACTACCGGGCGAAGGTTTCATCGTCAGCTTCGACCTCAGCGAAGCCGGATTCGCGCGGCGTCCTCGCGGGGGCGACAGCTATCCTCCCTATGATATCGAGCGGTTGCAGGCCGCATCCGGGCCTGAGCGCTTGCGAATTACGCTGGCCGTTGCCGGTTTTTCCGAAGAGGAACTGGACGTCAGCGTCGAAGCAAAGCAGTTGATCGTGCGCGGCAAGCAGAGCGATCGAGACGAGCCATCCTATCTTTTCCGAGGCATAGCAGCCCGACAATTCCAGCGGATCTTTGCCCTTGACGACGGGCTGGAGGTGATCGGGGCCAGCCTTCGCAACGGGCTTCTTTCGATTGAACTCATCCGGCCGGCGGCGGCGCAGGTGGTGAGAAAAATTAACATTTCAGCATCACTATGAGGTATCGGCCTGATTTGCCGCATCTCCCTCATTCGTGGAGCCTCGGAATGTTACTGAAAGAAGCCAACGCCCGGATCACCATGTCAGAATTCGCCCATCTGGGTGCTGGCGAAGTGGGTTATATCCGAAAGATGAAATCCGACGAGGTTTCGCGCTGCTTTCCAGAAGCCCCCGACATCGACCCTACGCTTGACCTCTGGGCACTCTTTGCTGCAGACGGTACGCCGATCCTGCTCACCGACAATCGTTCCAGCACGTTTTTCAAGGCGGCAGAAGACGATCTAAAGACCGTTTCGCTGCACTGATACGCTGGTCTGCGGCACCGCAACACCAGCACGACTCAGAGACGCCGACGCGAGCAGATGCGTCGGCCCCCTAGAAATACCAATCGAGCGCTACGCGCTCAAATCTTCCTGAAAGTCAGATAGGCCGAAGAGCGGCCTTCACGGCGGGCTTTGGCCTCGTAACGCGTTCCCGGCCAGCCATCATAAGGCGTCAGCCAGTCCGTGGCATTGCGTGCGGTCCACTCGAAGCCGCCATGCGCCTTGCAGTGCTGCAGCGTCCAGTTGACATAGGTGTCGATGTCGGAGGCAAAGCAGAACGTTGCGCCCGGCTTCAGCACCTTGTGAAAACGCTGCAGGTTGACCTCTGATACGAAACGCCGCTTCCAGTGCTTCTTCTTCGGCCATGGGTCGGGATAGAGCAGATCGATCTGGTCGACGCATTCCGCCGGCATCCAGTCGAGCAACTGGGTCGCATCGTCATCGTGGACGCGAATGTTGTTCAAGTCTTCGGCCTCGACCACGGCCAACAACTTGGCCATGGAGTTGACGAACGGTTCGACGCCGATGAAGCCGGTCGTTGGATTGGTCCGCGCCCGGTGAACCAGATGTTCGCCTCCGCCGAAACCGATCTCAAGGCGAACCCTGTCGACGGCAAGCGGGAACAGGGACTTGATATCGGCTGGCGCCACGGATGCGAGATCGACCTTCAGCGCCGGCAGGAGAGTCCCCATGCGCTCGACCTGCTGGTCGCGCAGAGGTTTGCCCTTGCGCCGACCGAAAAAAGCTTCGGTCGACCGTGTCCTGCGTTCCGCATCCGTCATTCAATCAAGCCTTAAGAGCATCCTTGAGCGGCTTGACCAGATCGAGCTTCTCCCAGGAGAAGGAGCCGTCCCGGCCAGCCTTGCGGCCAAAATGGCCATAGGCGGACGTCTTAGCATAAACAGGCTTGTTCAGGTCAAGATGGCGGCGGATGCCGGTCGGAGAAAGATCCATGACCTTGCGGATGGCGGCTTCCACCTGATCCTCGGTGACATCCTTGCCGGTGCCATGCAGGTCGACATAGATCGACAGCGGCTGGGCAACGCCGATCGCGTAGGAGATCTGGATCGTGCAGTTGTCGGCGATGCCGGCAGCAACGACGTTCTTGGCGAGATAGCGAGCGGCATAGGCTGCAGAACGGTCAACCTTGGTCGTGTCCTTGCCGGAGAAAGCGCCGCCGCCATGAGGCGCCGCGCCGCCATAGGTGTCGACAATGATCTTGCGCCCAGTGAGGCCTGCGTCACCGTCCGGTCCACCGATGACGAACTTGCCGGTCGGGTTGATGTACCAGTTGCAATCGTCCGCGATCTTCAGTTCGCCGAGCGCTTCGCGGATGTAAGGCTCGACAACCTCGCGAACCTTCTTCGAATCCCAGCTCTCGTCGAGATGCTGGGTGGACAGGACGATCGACACGGCTTCCGAAGGCTTGCCGTCGACGTAGCGAACGGTGACCTGGCTCTTGGCGTCCGGGCCAAGCTTGCCAGCATCGCCTTCGCCCTTCTTGCGGGCGGTTGCGAGGAGCTGCAGGATCTTGTGCGAATAATAGATCGGAGCCGGCATGAGATCCGGTGTTTCCTTGCAGGCATAGCCGAACATGATGCCCTGGTCGCCTGCGCCTTCGGCACCCTGCTGGTCGGCAGCCTTGTCAACGCCCTGGGCAATGTCGGCCGACTGTGCATGGAGCAGCACGTCGATCTTGACATTTTTCCAGTGGAAACGGTCCTGCTCGTAGCCAATGTCCTTGATGGCCTTGCGCGCAGCACTCTTGAACTTCGACGGATTCACGGCCGGGTCGCCATAGGCATCCTTGGCGATGTTGCCGTCCTTGTCCTTCTTCAGCAGGCTGTCCGGCAGGCGAACTTCACCGGCGATGACAACACGATTGGTGGTCGCCAGCGTTTCGCAGGCGATGCGCACCGACCAGGGATCGACGCCCGTCTTTGCCGCTTCCCGATATACGAGATCGACGATTTCGTCAGAGATGCGGTCACAGACCTTGTCCGGATGACCTTCGGATACGGATTCGCTGGTAAAGAGATAATTGGCGCGCATCGGGATTCCCCTCAAAGAATGGATGGTGGCATCGTTACTCAGTTCAAGTTCCAAAAACAAGAACACAACCACATAAATATATCTTTATGTGGGCATAATTTTCTTTAAATTTGGGCAAAAAAAAGCGGCCCGTCGGCCGCTCTCTTTGACTGAAATCAGACGGTTCACTCCGTATCGGCTTCCGCCGCCAGTGCCTTGACCAGATCGACGATCTTACGACGGACCTTGGGGTCGCCAATTTTCACGAAAGCGCGGTTAAGCTGCAGCCCTTCCGACGAAGAGAGGAAATCGACAACATAATTCGAGCTGGAGGCCTCTGCCATGCCGGATGCCGTCACACTGTTTTCGCCCGGTGCGTCTTCGAAGAAGAAGGAAACCGGCACATTCAGTATGTTTGAGATGTTCTGGAGACGGCTGGCGCCAACACGATTGGTGCCCTTTTCGTACTTCTGGATCTGCTGAAAAGTGATGCCGAGGCTTTCACCCAGCTTCTCCTGGCTCATACCCAGCATCGTTCGACGAAGACGGATCCGACTTCCTACATGGATGTCGATCGGGTTCGGCTTCTTCTTGTTCTCGATCATAGTGTGGTCCTGACAATTGTTGGCGATCCGACCATATTCCCATACCCCCAAGTACCCAAAACGATACGTTGCACTCGCCGTCCAGGAGCATTCAGCATACTTGCAGACTTACGGTCACGACTACTATGCAATTTTAGGGGTTTTTGGTCAATTCTTTCCCCTAATAAAACCCATGCGAGAAATCAGGGCCCACAAAGCAAGAAATCCGAAAACCAACCAAAAGTTTAGGTTGTGGCGCCACGATGCCGATATCGGCACATTGTCCACACTCAGGGTTGCATCAATGGCACCTTCGGCACCGAGAGAAAGACCGTCGACGATCTGCCCCAAGGGGTCGATGATGGCTGAAATGCCGTTGTTGGCGTCTCGGATCACGGAAACGCCCATTTCCACCGCGCGGATTCGCGCCTGGAGAAAGTGCTGATAGGGACCCGGCGTCTTTCCGAACCAGGCATCATTGGTGATGTTCAATATCGCCTTGGCACCCGCCAGTCCCGGCGCGATCTCGCCCGGGAAAATGATCTCGTAGCAGATCAGCGGATAGAGCCCGAGCCCGGAGGGCAAAGTCAGAACCGTGCGGCTGACGGCTGGCGAGAAGCCGCCGGGTAGGCTGATCAATTCCTCGATGCCGAACTGACGTAACAATGTCTCGAACGGAACGTATTCTCCGAACGGTGTCAGATGCACCTTGTCGGATGCACCGAGGATCTGGCCCTTATCATCGATCATGTAGACCGAGTTATAATAGCGCGGCGGCAGGCCAGCGCCCTGGACTTCGGAGCGCACGGCTCCGGCCAGCAACACCTGCCCCTCCTGCAACACATCGGCGATGCGCACCAGGGCGTCGGGATTCTCCGTCAGGATGAACGGCACTGAGGTCTCCGGCCAGACGATCACATCCGGCCGCGGCTTTCCCTCCGCGGGCGGGGCGGCAGTGAGGGCCAGGTGTTTTTCAAAGATCTCAACCCGATCGGTGTTTTCGAGCTTCTGTGACTGGTCGATCGCCGGCTGCACAAGGCGCACTGTCACCGGCTTGTCCATCAGTGGCAGCGACGGCGCCAGATAAAGACGATAGGCCCCGAACCCTAGATGCGCGCCGACAAGGCCAACAGCCAGAACGATGCCGGGCACAAGGCCCTTGCGCGTTCCCAGCAGCGCGGGTGTGGCAAAGACAAAGACAGCAAGCGCCGACACGCCAAATGTGCCAAGTACATGGACCGATTGCATCATCAATGGGTTTGGCATGGCACCGTAGCCGATGGCATTCCAGGGAAAGCCGGTGGCAACGACGCTCCGCAGCCATTCGGCAAAGCCGAAGCCGGCTGCAAGGGCCGCAATGCGGCCGACCCCATCGGACCAGAGAAGACGTGCGATTACGGTTGCGAGACCGTAGAAGATCGCCAGCACCGCCGGCAGGCCGAAGATCGCCAGAGGCAGAGCCCAGGCGAACTCATCCGCCTCCAGAAGCAGCGCATTGCCAAGCCACCAGAGGCCGGCGACAAAATAGCCGAAACCGAAAAGCCAGCCGAGCGTGAAAGCGGAGCGCAGGCCGAGCGAATTGTTGCGCTCCGGATTGCCGGTGGTGCCGTCGATCAACCAGACCAGCAGCGTGAAAGACACGAACATCGCAGCAAAGAAGCCGATCGGCGGAAGAGCCAGTGCGGCAATCGCACCGGCAAGGACAGCAAGTGCCGCGCGCCTTACGCCCCACAGGAGTAAGACTCCACCCGCTAGCCGTTCCATGCGCATCCCCTCTGAGCGAATCATCGTCGCGCAGTGTTCCAAAATTCGGAGGGAATGTCCCGCATTCCGCGGGACATAGTTTGGCCTTCGCGGATCGGCGCGTGATCAGGGCGCTGCGCTATTGTCTGCGACGGGGCGTTCGGCATTGTCTGCCGGCTTTCTGCCGCGCGCCGACTTCGGCTCGACAGCGGATTCCCCCTCCCCCTTGGCCGTGCGGCGGCGTGCGGCGGCTCGCTTGCGGACGATGCGTACACGCTTGATCCGGCGCGGATCGGCATCGAGAATATGGAACTCGAAACCGGCAAGGGCCTGAACAACTTCACCGCGCGCCGGAATGCGCCCCAGGGCCGAAAATATGAGGCCACCCAGTGTGTCAACGTCTTCCAGCCGGTCCCGAATATCAAAATCCGGCCCGATCGCCTCTGCGATCTCTTCCAGCTCGACACGGGCGTCGGTCACCAGCACGTCGTCGGAAATACGGGTGAACATGACTTCTTCATCGTCGTGTTCGTCCTCGACGTCGCCGATCACCATTTCGACAATGTCCTCATGGCTGACCAGGCCGTCCGTGCCACCATACTCGTCGATGACCAGCGCCATCTGGGTGCGGGCCGCCTGCATACGGCTCATCAGGTCGGAGGCAAGCATCGAGGGCGGCACGAACAGGATCGACCGGATGATGCCTGCTTCGGCAACCGTCTTGCTGAGATCGATACGCGCCAAGTCGAAATCGACTTTCGGCTTTGCCTTGTCGCTTCTGCTATCAGCCTTTTCCGCCTTGTCGGCATTTCCGGCAGCGGTACGGGCAGCCGCAATGCGACGACGGTTCCTCGCCTGCTTGGTGACGTAGGACAGAAGATCGCGGATGTGGATCATGCCTCGAGGATCGTCGAGCGTGTCGGCATAAACCGGCATACGCGACCGACCTGAAACCTCGAAGATGGTCATCAACTCGCCAATGGTGACATTGTGGTCCACCGCCTCGATGTCGACGCGCGGCACCATGATATCTTCGACACGCACCTCGCGGAAGCGGAGGATGTTATGCAGCATCGCGCGTTCTTCAGCGGTGAACGCTTCCCCCAACGTCGCATCTGCTTTCAGCGCGTCGGTCAGGTCCTCGCGCAGGCTTGTCGAAGTCGACGGCCTCAGCAGCCGGGCAATGCGTGTCCAAAAAGAGGTGGATTGTCGGGGCGAGCTTTCCGCTCGCGAAGGACTACTGCCGTCATCGGAGGAAGAACCCTCCGAACCCTCATTGGCCTCTGGGGCCGTTCTCGTCGCAAAATCGCTCATTGTTCCAAACTATCAGATCGGGTCTTGTCCCGCATAGGGGTCAGATAGGCCAAGTTCGTTCAAAATGCGAGTCTCAAGCGCTTCCATTTGTTCGGCGTCTTTCGTCTCGATGTGATCGTAGCCGAAGAGGTGCAGGAATCCGTGGATCATCAGATGGGTCAAATGATCCTCGAAGCTCTTCTCCAGCTCGACCGCTTCACGCTCTACGGTCTCGCGGGCGATAATGATATCGCCCAGCATCGGGCCCGGCAATTTGCCCGGCGTGACCGGAAAAGCGGGAAAGGACAGGACATTGGTCGGCTTGTCCTTGCCGCGCCATTCTGCATTGATCTCGCGGATCATCGCGTCATCACCGAACACGAGCGAAAGCTCGGCTGGCTGCGGCGGGAAGGGCTGGCCTTCCTTGTCGCGAAGATATGTGCCTGCGAGCCCGAGAACGCGCATGGCCAATGCCTCCAGCGCGTCCTCTTCAGCCCAACCCTCCGCCTCGATGGCGATCTGTATATCCAATTGCTGCATCGTCCGTGTGGCAGACCTCAATGGCCGGTCTACTCGCTTTCTTCTGCAACAACATACTTCGCGTCATAGGCTCGAACAATCCGGCCAACCAGGGGATGGCGGACGACGTCGGTATCCTTGAAGCGAACAATCGAGACACCCTCGACTTCCTTGAGGATCTGCAAGGCTTCAACCAGGCCTGAGGTCACGCCGCGCGGCAAGTCGATCTGGCTCGGATCACCGGTGATGATCATGCGTCCGTTCTCACCCAGGCGGGTGAGGAACATCTTCATCTGCATCGATGTAGTGTTCTGCGCCTCATCGAGGATGATGGCGGCATTGGCAAGCGTACGGCCGCGCATGAAGGCAAGGGGGGCGATTTCGATGACGCCAGCGGTGATGGCGCGCTCAACCTTGTCGCCGGGGATCATGTCGTACAGCGCATCGTAGAGGGGCCGCAGATAGGGATCGACCTTCTCCTTCAGATCGCCGGGGAGGAAACCGAGGCGTTCGCCGGCTTCGACGGCCGGACGGGTAAGGACAATGCGATCAACGAGGCCGCGCTCAAGCAATTGGGCCGCATGCGCCACAGCCAGATAGGTCTTGCCGGTGCCGGCCGGGCCGACGCCGAAGACCATTTCAGAGCGATCCAGCGCACGCATATAGGCGTCCTGGGTTGGCGTGCGGGCAGCGATGGTCTTCTTGCGTGTCGAAATCTGCGCCATCGACAGCTTGGCCTTGCGCTCCAGTGTCGGCAGGCTCAACTGATCGTCAGCGGCAACCGCCATGCGGATGGCGCCTTCGACGTCGGACAATTCGACCGAGCCGCCACTCTGCAGACGGGCATAGAGGAAATCGAGCGCCCGGCGGGCCTGATTGGTTGCGAGCAGGTCACCGGAAATCGAAACTGAATTGCCGCGGGCACGAGCTTCGATCTGCAGACGCTGTTCGAGAAGTTTGAGATGCTGGTCGAATTGACCAAAGAGCTCACTCGCAAGCCGGTTGTTCTCGAACGTCAAGATGAAGTGATTGGCGTCGGTCGCAGTAGTACGGACATTGCGCGAGGGTGAGGAAATCACTTCTGTTGCGTTCAAGCGTTCAGGCTCCTGTGTCGATCAGGTTCAGGCCCTCACTCTAACCCTCTGCCACCTCGGCAAACAAGCTGTTTGGGCCGGCTGCGGTGATTCGTACCTGTATAATGTCACCGATTTTCGAAGACATTGCATCAACATTCACAGACTGCAGCCATGGCGAGCGACCGATTAATTGTCCGGGCATGCGCCCCGGCTTTTCCAGCAGCAGATCCATGGTACGCCCGATCATCGATCGGGAAAAGGCCTGCTGCTGTTCGAGCAGCAATTCCTGCAGCCGAGCGAGGCGTTCCGTCTTGACGTCTTCCGGGACATGATCCGGCAAATCGGCACCGGGCGTGCCCGGCCGCGTCGAATACTTGAACGAATAGGCCTGGGCATAATTCACCTGCCGTACCAGGTTCATCGTGTCTTCGAAATCCTGATCCGTCTCGCCTGGAAAGCCGACGATGAAATCGCCCGACAGTGCAATATCGGGTCGCACCGCGCGAATGCGCTCGATCAGCGCGATGTATTCCGACGCCTTGTGGCGACGGTTCATCGCCTTCAGGATCCTGTCCGAACCCGCCTGAACCGGCAGATGCAGATAGGGCATCAGCATGCGCAGGTCGCGATGGGCATCGATCAGCCGATCATCCATGTCGCGCGGATGGCTGGTGGTGTAGCGCAGGCGCGCAAGACCCGGGGTTTCGGCCAGACGGTACAGCAGATCACCGAGGCCGATTGCCCTGCCCTGTTCATCTTCACCATGCCAGGCATTGACGTTCTGGCCAAGCAGGGTCAGTTCGCGCACGCCGGTATCGACAAGCTTGCGGGCCTCGGTGAGAAGCTGGGCAAGTGGGCGTGAGACCTCAGAGCCGCGCGTATACGGCACGACACAGAAGGTACAGAACTTGTCGCAGCCTTCCTGCACGGTCAGAAACGCCGTCACATTGCGCGGCTTGCCGGGCACTTTAACGGGAGCCGGCAGGTGTTCAAACTTGTCCTCCAGCGCATATTCCGTATCGACCACACGCTCGCCGGCGCGGGCGCGGTGCAGGGCCTGCGGCAGGCGGTGGTAGGTTTGCGGGCCGATCACGACATCGACGGACGGCTCGCGACGGGAGATCTCCTCGCCCTCGGCCTGGGCGACACAACCGGCCACGCCGATCATGAACTCACGACCTTCGGCCGCACGCGCCTTCTTCGTTTCGCGCAGACGGCCCAGGGCCGAATAGACCTTTTCCGCTGCCTTTTCACGGATATGACAGGTATTGAGCAGAACGAGATCGGCGTCTTCCATAACCTCGGTCGAGACATAGCCGTCGGCTGCAAGCGCATCCGCCATGCGCCCGCTGTCATAGACATTCATCTGACAGCCATAGGTCTTGATGAAGACCTTGCGCGCATTGGCGCCGGGCTGCTGGTTTGCGGGAATGATCGCTGTGTCCTGGGTCATGGCCGCTATTTAGTGGTTTTCGCGGCGCGATTAAACCGAAAAATCAAAATACTCCGTCAGCGCTTGTGCCGGCCGCGCAGATGGGCGAGCAACATGGCGCGCAGACGCGTCTCGATCTGCGCGGCGAGATGCTTGCGGCTATCGCCCCTGGCGAATTTCACGCTCTCTCCAAAAGTTACATCGACATCGATTGCGCCGGCTTTCAGGACGCCGAGAAGCGATTCTCTAAGACCCGTATCGCCCGGCCAACCGGCGATCGGGCGGTGATAGCGGCCCATCGGCATGCCCTGAACACGCGTATAGGCGATGGCCACTGGCTGCACATGAACCCCGCCCTCCCCTTGTTCGGGCAAGGCGGCGGCGGCTGCACCAAACAGCGAGGATTTCACGTTGAGAACGCGATTGCCGTCGGACGTCGTGCCCTCGGGAAACAAGACAACGATCTCGCCATCGGCCATGCGCCCGGCGATTTCGTTGACCTGATCGCCGGTGCGTCGCTTTTCCTCGCGCGCGATGAAGATCGTGTTCTGTAGCTTTGCCAGGGCGCCGAAGAGCGGCCAGGAGGCGACCTCCGTCTTTGCGATGAAGGTGACGTCGGCGAGTGAGCCGAGTACGAGAATGTCTTTCCAGGATGCATGATTGGCGGCGATCATCAGAGGCCGGTTCGGATCGAGCTGCCCATGGACATGAACGCGAATGCCCAGCGCGCGCAATGTTGCCCTGTGCCATAACCCTGGCAGGCTGCGGCGCAATCGCCATTTGAAACGAAGTGCCAGAAGCTGGATCGGGATCACCAGCAACGAGGCCGCAATCAGCACGATGAATGCCAGGATGATACGCAGCCAGTTGATCATGCGAGCCACATTTCGCCTGAGGGCATGGGCCTATTTCTCGTCCTGCGCGAGCGGAATGCCGTAGAGTTCCAGACGATGGCCGACGAGGCGAAAGCCGTGTTCACGGGCAATACGCTCCTGCAGGGCCTCGATTTCCGGCGAATGAAACTCGACCACCACACCTGTCTTCAAGTCGATCAGGTGATCGTGATGCTCGTCCGGCACGGTTTCGTAGCGCGAACGGCCGTCACGGAAATCATGGCGTTCGATAATGCCGGCATCCTCGAACAGCTTGACCGTGCGATAAACCGTCGAGATGGAGATCTTGGCATCCACCTTGGAGGAGCGACGATACAGTTCCTCCACGTCCGGATGATCGTCCGATTCCTCAAGGATCCGGGCAATCACACGACGCTGTTCGGTCATGCGCATGCCACGTTCGGCACAAAGCGCTTCCAGCGATTTGATGGCGTCGGTCATGAGCCCAGGATATCCGCAAGTTCGGTTGGTCTATCCGACGGACTACCGAAGATCGCGACGCATGACAAGCGCGGAGGACCGACGGCCGAATTCATCTGTGTAGTATGCCGGCCGTTCGCCGGCCTTTTCAAAGCCGAGCTTGCGGTAAAGGCCAAGCGCCGCAGCATTGCCGTCATCGACCTCGAGAAACATGGCCTCGCCACCGCGATTGCGGGCTTCGCGCAGGGCGGCCTGCATCAGACGCCAGCCCAGGCCGAACCTCGCCATCTTGTCATTAACGGCTATCGTCAGGATCTCGGCTTCCCCAGCCACTTCGCGCGCCAGTACGAAACCTGCCAGTGGCGCCTTGAAAATCAGCGTATTTGTCTGCCAGGCCACGAAGCCGAAGGAGTTCGGCTGGAGCAGCAGGCTCAGGAATTCACCATCTCCCCAAGCCTTTGCAAAGCGCTGAGAATGCAGCGCCGCCACCGCCGCGCAATGCTCGGATGCCATGGGCACGAGTTCGAATTCAGGCTGACGGTAAAACAGTGTATCGCGCATTCTCGAGGCTCTGCATTGTGAGGCATACCAACATGAACACGTTCATGCTGAGCACCCATGTTCGTTGTATCGATGCATATCCGCAGACCGTCACCCTCGTGCGGGCAATATGCGTCAGGCCCTGGAGACCGCAAAACCGGTCTGCGGCTTGGCATCGGGTCCGCGCAAATAAAGCGGCTTCGGCTTGCCCTGAGCTTTCGCCTTTGCGCCGAGCGCTGCCACGATCTCAATCGGAAAGTGGTCCGGTTCGGTTTGAGCCGCTCTGTCAGCCAGCAGGGCCATCGCAGAACCGACCACCGTCACCGTGTCGCGTGTCGCCTGAGCCAGGAAATCATCAAGCGCAAGCACGTGGGGCTCATCGCTTGGCTCGCCATTTTCGAATGTCTGCGCATAGATTTCTTCCCTATGCGCATTCATCGCGGCCAATACCGTCCGGGAAGATTTCGATGAAGATTTCAGTGCAGGCAGATTACCAAGGACCGACAGCGTAGACACACCGACACATTCGATGCCAAGCGCCAGCGCCAGACCGCGGGCGGCGGCCACGCCTACGCGGATTCCGGTAAAAGAGCCCGGCCCAACCGTGACCGCAACACGCTCTATTTCGGATAGCGTCAGACCGGCTTTGTCCAGCGCCTCGTCGATCATCGCGATCAGGCGTTCGGCATGGCCGCGCCCGATCGTCTCGGAAACGCTGCCAAGCACGCGGCCTGCGGCACCATCATAGACAGCGACCGCGCAATCCACGCCTGCCGTGTCGATCGCCAGAACAATCATGCTCACTCCGGACAGGCGGCTCAGACCGCCTCGACTTCCTGCACTTCCGGCACGAAGTGACGCAGAAGGTTCTGGACGCCATGTTTCAGGGTCGCCGTGGACGATGGGCACCCGGCGCAGGAACCCTTCATGTTGAGGAACACGGTACCGTTCTTGAAGCCGCGGAACGTGATGTCGCCACCGTCCTGGGCAACCGCGGGACGCACACGGGTTTCGAGCAGTTCCTTGATGGTCGCGACAATTGTTTCATCACCGGCTTCAAAGAACTCTTCGTCGCCATCGGCATCATTGGCAACGGCCGCCGAGCCCATGACCGGCGCGCCGCTCATGAAATGCTCCATGATGGTGCCGAGGATCGCCGGCTTCAGGTGTTGCCATTCCGGTCCTTCCTTGCTGACGGTGACGAAGTCGTAGCCGAAGAAGACGCCGGTCACGCCCGGTATCTGGAAAATGCGGGCAGCAAGCGGCGAAACGCCGGCGCTGTCGGCATCGCGGAACTCGGCCGTACCGCTTTCCATGACAACCTTGCCCGGCAAAAACTTCAGCGTTGCAGGATTGGGAGTGGCTTCGGTCTGGATGAACATGATGGTCTCCACGCGGTGCGACCACCGCTAAAGTTTAGAATTCTTCAAAAGAAAATAAGCGCATTGCCCGCACCATTCAAGTGGCAAGGGCAACGTCAGATCAGCACAATGCGTCGATTTCTTCATCGGTCAGCGAATCGGGCAGGACCGTGACCGGGATCGGAAATGCGGCGCCGCGCCCTGCAATCATCGATACCAGCGGTCCGGGGCCTTCCTTCGTCGAGCCCGCAGCCAGCACGAGAATGGCGATATCGCGGTCCTCGTCGATCAGACTGTTGATCTCGGTATAGGAACCGCCTTCGCGAATGACGATTTCCGGCTCGATGCCGATCGTCTCGCGCACCGTCTGGGCCGACTTGGCCATGATCGATTCGGCCTCTTCGCGAGCCTCTGCCCGCATGATTTCCTCGACGCCCAGCCATTGCTGGAAATCGCCTTCCGGGATCACATAGATCAGCACAAGCCCGCCGTTGGAATTTTTGGCGCGCCTTCCGGCATAATGGACTGCGCGGGAGCATTCCGGGGTATTATCAATCACCGCCATGAACTTGCGGCGGTGACCTTCAAGACGTGACAGGCGTGTTGATACCATAAAGAACCCCGCCTCCGGATCATGAACATTCAAGGACATGACGGCTGGTTCCGGACGACCCAGCCGAAATTCCGTCAGACCTTAACGCACGAAACCGATGATGTCGCGGACTTCGTTCATCGTCTTTTCGGCACGCTCTCGCGCCCTTGCTCCGCCGTCGCGCAGCACCGAATCGATATAGGAAGGGTCCGCCATCAGACGACGCATTTCGGCACTGATCGGCGCCAGAACCTCAATCGAGAGGTCGACCAGGGCCGGCTTGAACACCGAGAACTGCTGGCCACCGAATTCGCCCAGAACCTCCGCCTTGGTCTTGTCGGCCAGCGCTGCAAATATGCCAACCAGGTTGTCGGCTTCCGGACGGCCCTTCAGGCCGTCGACTTCGCTCGGAAGCGCATCCGGATCGGTCTTGGCCTTGCGGATTTTGCGCGAAATCGCGTCCGCATCATCCATCAGGTTGATGCGCGACAGGTCCGACGGATCGGACTTCGACATCTTCTTGGTGCCGTCCTTAAAGCTCATGACGCGCGGCGCCGGACCATCGATCAGCGGCTCGACCATGGGGAAATAGGCATGGACCGGCTCTTCGCCGACGGTGATGTCGATGCCGAGGCCGGTCGGGCGGATCTTGTCCATGAAGTCGATGTTGAACTTCATGGCGATGTCGCGGGTCAGTTCCAGATGTTGCTTCTGGTCTTCGCCGACAGGCACATGGGTGGCGCGGTAGACGAGAATGTCGGCCGCCATCAGGCTCGGATAGGCATAGAGACCAAGCGAGGCCTGCTCGCGATCCTTGCCGGCCTTGTCCTTGAACTGCGTCATGCGGTTCATCCAGCCAAGGCGGGCGACGCAATTGAAGATCCAGGCCAGTTCAGCATGCTGCGGCACCTGCGACTGGTTGAAGACGATATGCTGTTTCGGGTCGATACCGGCGGCCAGGAAGGCTGCGGTGATCGAACGGATCTGAGCCGGCATGTCGTCATGCACGAGTTGCGCGGTCAGCGCATGCAGGTCGACGACGCAGTACATGCAGTCGTTGTTTTCCTGCAGCGCCACGAACTTGCGGATCGCGCCGAGATAGTTGCCGAGATGGAGATTGCCGGTCGGCTGAACGCCGGAAAATACCAGCGGCTTGAACTCACCCATGATTGTCCTCAACAGGCTGGTGGAGGGCCCGATCTTTCGATCGCGTGTTTGATCGGCTTATGCACGGCAGATGGCCGGCAATCAAGCTCTCACTTTTGCGGGCAAGCTCTCACTTTTGCGGGGCGAGCTCGATCAGATCCCAAAGATTGCCGTAGAGATCGGCAAAGACTGCAACCGTGCCATAGACCTCACGACGCGGCTCCTCGCGGAACTCAACGCCATGCGCCAGCATGCGGGAATGGTCGCGGGCAAAATCATCGGTTCTCAGAAAGAAACCCACACGGCCACCGGCCTGATTGCCGATCGCCGCTTTCTGAGCCTCGCCCTCCGCCTTGGCCAACAGAATGCCGGCCCCGTCGCCGCCACGAGCGCCGCCGGGCGGCTTAACCACGAGCCAGCGTTTGCCTTCCGGCTGCAGGCTGTCTTCCAGGCAATCAAAGCCGAGACTGTCGCAATAGAAGCCCTTCGCCCGGTCGTAATCATCAACCAGAAGCGAGATCAAAAACAGGGAACGGGCGGTCATGACTACTCCTCGGTTCATATGCGCAGATCGTCATAGGCTGGCGGGCGCCTTCAACGCAAGATCCCGCCCCTCCAAGCGAATCACCACCTTCGACCATGTAAAGGCAAATGCGCTTCAAATTTGACACAATTTTAGAAATAAAAAACCAAGCGGCACAGTCTTGATAGTCTTACTTGAAACTTATTTTCTGGAGAGTCATCATGCGCGTGTTTCCTTGCCTCGTTTTTGGCTGTTTTTTGACGTTCACCCTGCATTCAACGGCAAGTGCAGTGGATGCCAAAAAACGGCACTTCTTCATGCCGAAGAATGACTATAGCAATACTTACACTCTGCAACGCATCAGCGTCCGAGCGAGCTGTTTTCCGACCAAGCTGCGGGCTATCCTTGCCCATATCGCAAGACAGACGGGGGGGCAGCCGATGGTCACATCCGGACACCGGCCGCGGTCGGGCCGATCTCAACACAGTCGCTGCTATGCCGCTGATATCCGTGTGCCCGGCGTGCCGGAGCGCAAAATACTGGCGGCGGCCGCAAGCGCACCCGGCATTGGCGGCATCGGGCGTTACTGCAATGGCATGGTGCATGTCGATATCGGCCCAAAACGCCGATGGGTGCACTGTTAGCGCCATTCATTCTTCGATGGCACCGGCTTCGATGACACCCGATTTCAAGCCTTGGGCTTGCGCCTGATGTTGCGCCGGATCATGCCGAAGTCAGCACCTCCGATCAGGAAGGCCGTGGCGAAATAGACCGGCATTGCAATGAAAATCAGCAAGGCCAAGGTCGAGACCTGCTCGACCAGCGAACTGGCCGGCATCAGCGAAGCGCTCCAGCGATCCGATAGATAGACCAGTACGCCCGCCATCACACCGGACGCCATGATCAGGCGCAGCATGCGTGTGACCAGCGCCCATTCGAAGACCAGATGGCCGCGCCACAGCAAAACCGAAAACAGCAGGACCGTATTGGTCCAGCCCGCAGCCGCTTCGGCAATCGCAATGCCGCTTTCCTCGAAAATGGGGAAAAGCGTGATGGCTAGGCCGGTATTCAGCGCCACCGAGATCATGGTGAAACGCATCGGTGTCTTCGTGTCCTCGCGGGCATAATAACCCGGCTGCAGCGCCTTGATCAGCACGAAACCCGGCAGGCCTATGCCATAGATGGCAAGGATGCCGGCGACGACTGCGGTGTTCTGCTCGGTGAAGGCGCCACGCTCGTACAGGACGCGGATGATTTCGTCGGACAGAACCCAGATCGCGGCAGCGGCCGGCAGCGTCAGGAAGAGAACGAATTCGATCGAGCGGTTCTGCAGGTTGCCGGCCTCTTTCATGAAGCCACCTTTCAGTGCACGCGCGAGTTCCGGCAGCAGCACGATACCGACGGCGACGCCCACGACCCCCAGCGGCAACTGGTAGATTCGGTCGGCATATTGAAGGGCGGAAATCGCGCCTTCCTTGCCCGAGGCGATCGCTTGACCGATCAACTGGTTGATCTGGGTAATGCCGCCCGTGACGGCCGCCGGAATGGCCAGAACCAGAAGGCGCTTGACGTTTGGTGTATAACGCGGCCGGCGAAAGCCGATCTTGATCCCGGCATGGCGGACACCGAGATAGACCACGGCAAGCTGCAGGAGACCTGCGGCCAGCACGGACCAGGACAAATACCAGGCAGTCAGCGACGGATTGGACCCGGTCCAGAGAGCCCAGCCAAGGGCTCCCATCATCAGGATGTTGAGAAAGATCGGCGCGATGGCGGCTGCAAAGAAATGGTGCAGCGAATTGAGCATGCCGCTCATCATGGCGGTCAGCGACATGCACATGAGATAGGGGAACATGACGATCGCCAGGCGCACCGTCAGCGAGAACTTGTCGGCATCACCGACAAAGCCGGGCGCAATCACCCATTCGACCAAGAGCGGCATCGACAGTTGCATGCCGATGGTGATGACCAGCAGAACCGAAAACAGGACGCCGAACACCTCTTCCGAGAACCGCTTGGCGCCATCGATGCCGTTGGCCTCGATCTCCTTGGCAAACAGCGGCACAAAGGCGGCGTTGAAGGCGCCTTCGGCAAAGAGGCGGCGAAACAGATTGGGAAAGCGAAAGGCGGCATAAAACACGTCGGCGATCGGGCCGGTGCCCAGCGCCGCCGCCATCAGCGTTTCACGGGCAAAACCGAAGATACGGCTTCCCAGCGTCGCACCGCCGACGGTCATGAATTTCTTGACGAGGCTCATTCAGGCCCGGGCTTTCTTCTGGATCACAGGGCTAGGTTGTGCCGGCACAGCGTTGGCCGAAGACTGTGGCGCTTCCTTGTCACGCGGCTCCTCCGCCCCTTCCATCATCACCGCCTTCAAACGGTTGACGATATTGGCCTGACGATTTTCGTTGGTGACCTTCTGGCCAACCAGATCCATCACATAGAAGGTGTCAATGACTTTCTCACCGAAGGTGGTGATGCGGGCCGAATGGATATCCAACGAAAGGTCGGCGAGAGCCGCGGTGATTTCCGCCAGGAAGCCAATGCGATCGAGGCATTCCACTTCGACGACGGTGAACTTGTTCGACAGGGTGTTGGAGATGCGCACATCCGGCTGGACCGGGAAGGTCTTGTTCTTCTTCTTGCCCTTCGAGCGGGTGGCAATGACTTCCGGCAGGCGCTTGCGTCCCGACAGCACGTCCTCGATCATCTTGCCGATGGTCGCGGCACGGCGCATCTCGTCTTCGTCGATTGGGAATTCCCGGTTGATCAGGATGGTATCGAGCGCGCGGCCGTCGGACGTCGTGAAGATCTGCGCGTCGGCAATGTTGGCGCCGGCCGCAGCACAGGCGCCGGCGATGATCGACAGCAAACGCGGATGGTCGGGCGACAGCACGGTGATTTCGGTGATGGCATGGAAAGAATGCGTCCGCACCATGGTCGAGAGCGCCTGCCCTGCCTTGTCTGCCTGGCGGATGAACCGCGTATGGCGGACCTGGTCCTCCAGATCCACTGACAGAAGATAAGGCTCGTAGTGGAGCTTGGTGTAGGTCTTCAGGTCCTTCTGGCTCCAGCCTTCGAGCGCCTTGGTCAGCTGTTCGGCGGCGTGCTTGGCGCGCTCCTTGCGCGAGACCTGGCTGAAGCCACCGGACAGCAGCAGTTCGGTCTCGTAGTAGAGCGTGCGCAGCAACTGGCCCTTCCAGCCGTTCCAGACGCCCGGGCCGACGGCGCGGATATCGCAGATCGTCAGGACCAACAGCATTTTCAGGCGGTCGAGCGACTGTACCTTTTCGGCAAAGTCGGTGATGGTCTTGCGGTCGTGCAGGTCGCGCGTCTGGGCGACCATGGACATCAGCAGATGCTGGTCGATTAGCCAGGCGACCATTTCGGTCTGCTTGGGTGACAGGCCGAGACGCGGGCAGAGCTTGCGCGCCACCTTGGCACCGGCCACGGAATGATCTTCCTGACGGCCCTTGGCGATGTCGTGCAGCAGCACCGCGACATAGAGCGTCTGGCGGTCCTCGATCTCCGGCATCAGCTTGTTGGCGAGCGGATGGATCTCCTCGGCCTTGCCCTTGTCGATCTCCGACAGGACTTCCAGCGTGCGGATCAGATGCTCGTCGACGGTGTAGTGATGATACATGTTGAACTGCATCATCGAGACGATCTTGCCGAATTCCGGAATGAAGCGGCCGAGCACGCCAGCCTCGTTCATCCGGCGCAGGATGAAGCCCGGATCGCGACGCGACGTCAGTATCGCCAGAAACAACCGGTTGGACTCTTCGCTCTCGCGGAATTCATTGTCGATCATCGATAGCGACCGGGTCACTGCCTTCAAGGCATCCGGATGGAATTCGAGACCATTGATATCGGCCACATGGAATAGGCGCATGATCGACATCGGGTCACGCTTGAAGACGCCCGGATCGGCCAGAGCGATGCGGCCGCGATCATCGATGAACTCGGCAGCGCCAGCGATCTTGCGCGGACGGTTGGCGAAACGACCGATCATGCCGCCGATGCCGGGTATGGCCTTGGCCTGCTGATCCTCCAGTGCTGCGGAGAAGATCCGCGTCAGATCGCCGACATCCTTGGCGACGAGGAAGTAGTGTTTCATGAAGCGTTCGACGGCAGACAGGCCAGGCCGAGCCTGATAGCCTAGGCTTTTGGCAATTTCTGGCTGAATGTCGAAATAGAGGCGCTCTTCGGGCTTGCCGGTCAGGTAATGCATGTGGCAGCGCACGGCCCAGAGGAAATCATCCGCCTTTTGAAAGAGGCGCCATTCGTGGCGCGACAGGACACCGAGACGGACGAGCTCGCCGGTATCGCGCACATGATAATTGTACTTGGCGATCCAGAAGAGTGTCTGGAGATCACGAAGGCCGCCCTTGCCTTCCTTGACGTTCGGCTCGACCAGATAACGGCTGTCGCCTGCCTTGCGGTGGCGCTCGTCTCGTTCAGCCAGCTTGGCGGCAATGAATTCGGGGGCGGTGTTGGTGGTCACCTCCTGGTCGAAGCGTTGCTGCAGTTCGGTGACCAGTGCCTCGTTGCCGCAGACGAAGCGGGTTTCGAGGATGGCCGTCCGGATGGTCATGTCGGACTTCGACAGCCGGATGCTTTCTTCGACCGTGCGTGTCGCATGGCCGACCTTGAAGCCGATGTCCCAGAGCAGATAGAGGACGAACTCGACCGCCTTGTGCATCGCCGGCGTCGTCTTGGCCGGCATCAGGAACAGCAGATCGATATCGGAGCCCGGCGCCAGTGTGCCACGGCCATAGCCGCCGACAGCCGCAACAGCGACACCATCCGTATCATTGGGATAGACATGGGTCGCGGCGATCCTGAAAATCACCGAGATCAACTGGTCCTGGATCCAGGAAATGTTATTGGCGCATTTCATGCCGCTGCCATCGGCGAACAGCTGGAGCCTTGCCACTTCGCGTGCGTCGGCACTCGCCTTTTTCAGGATCGGCAGCAGCTTGGCGCGGACCTCGAGCAAATTTCCGGATTGCGAGCGGGCAACAGCTTCACAGGACGCGATCAGGGCGTTGACGTCGAGCAGATCTTCAAATGCAATTTCAGCTTTTGCCATGTGTCGGGCATGCTTTCTGGCTGTCCGGATCATCGGCTCCGGTTTCGGATGGCGCTATAACGCCTTTCCGGCGTGTTTGACAGGCACCTTACCTCTCAAGACTTGCCAAGTTGTTTCTTGAGATCATAGAGCGTATCCAGAGCCTGACGAGGTGTGAGGTCGTCAAGATCAAGTGACTTCAACGCTTCCTCTACCTTGGAGGGACCGGCCTTGCGGGCATCCTCGCGGCGCACGGCCACTTGGAAAAGCGGCAGGTCATCGATTAGCTGTGCTGCCGGGTTCTTGCGGTCGGTATCTTCGAGCTTGGCCAGCACGTCGCGGGCACGCGCGACAACGGCTGCCGGAAGACCGGCGAGACGTGCGACCTGAATGCCGTAGGAGCGGTCCGCAGCACCCGGGCCAACCTCATGCAGGAAGATGACGTCGCCGTCCCATTCCTTGACCCGCATCGTCACGTTCGACATGCGTGCCAGCTTTTCCGATAGGGCCGTCAGCTCATGGAAATGCGTGGCAAACAGCGAGCGGCAGAGATTGACTTCATGCAGATGCTCGACCGCCGCCCAGGCGATCGAGAGACCATCGAAGGTCGCCGTGCCGCGACCGATTTCGTCGAGGATCACCAGGGAGCGATCGGTCGCCTGGTTGAGGATCGCCGCCGTTTCGACCATTTCGACCATGAAGGTCGATCGGCCGCGGGCGAGGTCGTCGGATGCGCCGACCCGCGAGAACAATCGATCGACCACGCCGATATGGGCAGCCCCTGCCGGCACGAAGGAGCCCATCTGGGCCATGATGGCAATCAGCGCATTCTGGCGCAGGAAAGTCGATTTACCGCCCATATTGGGGCCGGTGAGCAGCCAGATCGCGCCATTGCCACCGGATTTTTCCGGCGAAAGATCACAATCATTGGCGATGAAGGGACTGGCGGCCTGGCGGCGCAGTGCCTGCTCGACGACCGGATGGCGGCCGGCGGTGATCTGGAACATGCGGCTGTCATCGACGATCGGGCGGCAATAGCCCTGCTCCTCGGCCAAGGATGCAAGGCCGGCCGCGACATCGATGATGGCGAGTGCGCGGGCGGCGGCCTTTATCGGCTCGGCAGCGGCCACGACATCGGCAACCATGCGGCCGAAAGCTTCAAGTTCAATCGCCAGCGCCTGGCCGGCAGCATTGGCGATGCGGCTTTCGAGATCGGCGAGTTCCGTCGTCGTGAAGCGCATGGCATTTGCCATGGTCTGGCGATGGATGAAGCGGGCCTTGCCCTCATTGTTATCGGTCATAGGACCGGCATTGCCGGCTGTCACCTCGATGAAGTAACCCAGCACATTGTTGTGCTTGATCTTTAGCGACTTGATACCGGTTTCCTCGGCATATTGTAGCTGCAGGCCGGCAATGACGCGGCGCGACTGGTCGCGCAGCGCTCGGATCTCGTCGAGTTCCGCAACAGCCCCCTCGCGGAGAAAACCGCCGTCGCGCTTGAGAAGCGGCAGTTCGTCTGCAAGGAGCGCCGACAACGAACGGCCGAGATCCTGCGGCAGGGCATTGAGATCGGCCATCGCGCCGGCCAATTCTTTCGGCAGGCGCGCCGGAGCCAGCAGGGCCGCAACGTCGGCAGCTGCAGCCAGACCGTTGACGATGCCGCCGAGGTCGCGCGGACCGCCGCGGTCGAGCGCCAGACGCGACAGGGCACGCGGCATGTCGGGCACGCGTTTCAGCGCATCGCGCAGCCGATCGATCAACAGGTTTTCAGTCAGAAGGAAAGTGACCGAATCCTGCCGTGCGGCAATCGCCTCGGGATCGGTCAGCGGCGACATCAACCGTTCGGCCAGCAGACGAGCGCCGCCGCCGGTCACCGTGCGATCAATCGCCTTCAGCAGCGAACCGTTGCGCTCGCCCGACAGCGTCTTCACCAGCTCGAGATTGGCGCGGGTGGCCGGATCGATGAACAGGGTCGAGGCGGCGTTCTGCCGTTCGGGCAGGCCGAGCGGAGGGCGCTCGGAAATCTGGGTCTTTTCGACATAGGCGACGGCTGCGGCGGCCGCAGCAATCTCCGCGCGGGAGAAGCTGCCGAAGCCATCGAGTGTGCTTACACCGAAATAGCGGGCGATCCGGCCTTCGGCACTGGCGCTGTCGAACAGCACGCCGGGCTGCGGCACGACAACACGACCAAGCACGTCGAAGGCGGGTTTCAACTCCTCGTCATGGAACAACGTATCCGGCACGATCAGCTCGCGCGGCTCGATACGCAGGATATCGGCGAGAAGACGCGTCTCCGTCGTTTCCGCCAAGCGAAAGATACCGGTCGAGATATCAATCCAGGCGAGCGCAAGCTGGGGAGCCGATCCACCTCGAATGCGGGCCAGCGCCATCAGGTAGTTGGATTCGAATGGCGACAGCAGCTTTTCTTCAGTAATCGTTCCGGGGGTCACCAGACGCACGACATCGCGCTTGACGACGGATTTCGAGCCGCGCTTCTTGGCTTCGGCCGGATCCTCGATCTGCTCACAGACGGCAACCCGGAAGCCGAGCATGATCAGCTTCTGCAGATAATCGTCGGCTGCATGTACCGGCACACCGCACATGGGGATGTCATGGCCGAGATGCTGGCCGCGCTTGGTCAGCGTGATGCCGAGTGCGCGGGAGGCGTCGACGGCATCCTCGAAGAACAGCTCGTAGAAATCGCCCATGCGATAGAACAGCAGACTGCCGGGATTGGCGGCCTTGATCTCGATATATTGCTCCATCATCGGCGTGGCGGACGCGCGGCTTTCCTCCGAGGCAAGCGTTGCCACGTTCAGGACCTCGTTGTGGGTGGATGAATGGATCGTCACTGGCCAATGTTTTCTTGATGATAAAGTCGTGCAACACTAACGACCTGCGCTGCAGAAAAACAACATGATGGGCCGACGACAACGAAGCTGCCCACAACAAGCTGAGGGGAAACATGCCGATCGACAAGAAAACAGTTCGCACGCGCGTCTCGGTCACCGAACAGGAAGCGCTGGATTTCCATTCGCAGGGCCGCCCCGGCAAGCTGGAAATCACGCCGACAAAGGCGATGGCCACGCAGCGCGACCTGTCGCTGGCCTATTCCCCCGGGGTTGCAGTGCCGGTCAAGGCGATCGCCGCAGATCCGGCAACGGCCTATGACTACACGACGCGTGGCAACATGGTCGCGGTCATTTCGAACGGCACCGCGATCCTCGGGCTCGGCAATCTTGGCGCGCTGGCTTCCAAGCCGGTGATGGAAGGCAAGGCCGTGCTGTTCAAGCGCTTTGCCGACGTCGATTCGATCGACCTTGAGGTCGACACGGAAAATGTCGACGAGTTCATCAACTGCGTTCGGTATCTCGGCCCGTCCTTCGGCGGCATCAATCTTGAAGACATCAAGGCACCCGACTGCTTCATCATCGAAAGCCGGCTGCGCGAACTGATGGACATCCCGGTTTTCCATGACGACCAGCATGGCACGGCAATCATTGCGGCGGCAGGCCTGATCAATGCGCTGGAGCTTACCGGCCGCGACTTCAAGACCACCAAGCTCGTTTGCAATGGCGCAGGTGCCGCAGCCATTGCCTGTATCGAACTGATCAAGGCGATGGGCTTCAACAGCGACAACATCATCCTCTGCGATACCAAGGGCGTGATCTATCAGGGTCGCATCGAGGGCATGAACCAGTGGAAATCGGCGCATGCGGTCAGGACCGATCGCCGGACACTGAGGGAAGCGATGGAAGGTGCCGATGTCGTGCTCGGACTGTCGCAGAAAGGCGCCTTCTCGGCCGACATGATCGCCTCGATGGCGCCGAACCCGATCATTTTCGCCATGGCCAATCCCGATCCGGAAATCACACCGGAAGAGGTCGCCGAAATCCGCGACGATGCAATCATGGCCACCGGCCGGTCGGACTATCCGAACCAGGTGAACAATGTTCTCGGCTTTCCCTATATCTTCCGCGGCGCGCTCGACGTGCGCGCCAGCCAGATCAACGATGCGATGAAGATCGCCGCCGTTCGGGCGCTTGCGGATCTGGCACGTGAAGATGTGCCGGACGACGTGGCCGCCGCCTATCAGGGGCAGCGACCGCGATTCGGGCCGCAATACATCATCCCAGTGCCCTTTGATCCACGACTGATTTCGGCCATTCCGGTGGCCGTCGCGCGGGCTGCCATGGAATCCGGGGTTGCCCGCAAGGCGATCGAGGATCTTGGCGCCTATGCGCATGAGCTGTCTGCCCGCCGCGACCCCATCGCGGCCGCCACCCAGCGGATCTACGAGCATGTGCGCAGCCATCCCAAGCGCGTCGTCTTTGCCGAGGGCGAGGAAGAACAGGTGATGCGCGCGGCCATCGCCTTTGCCAACCAGGGGCTGGGCACCGCCATCCTCCTTGGTCGCGACGAACCGCTGAAGGCAACGGCCGAGCGGGCCGGCATCGATCTCGACCGTCCTGGCATCGAACTGGTCAATGCCCGTGTCTCGACAAGGGTCGAGGCGTATACCGAATATCTCTACGCCCGCCTGCAGCGAAAGGGCTACCTGCACCGTGACGCCCAGCGCCTCGTCAACACCGACCGCAATCACTTTGCCGCCTGCATGGTGGCCCTTGGCGATGCGGATGCGATGGTCACGGGTACGACGCGCAATTATTCGACGGCTCTGGAAGACGTGCGCCGCTGCATCGACACAGCGGCGGGCCACCGGGTTATCGGTATCTCTCTGGCGCTGGCGCGCGGGCGCACGATCCTGGTTGCCGACACGGCCGTGCATGACATGCCGACCGCCGAGGAACTGGCCGATATCGCCGAAGAGGCTGCCGGTGTTGCCCGTCGCCTGGGGCTTGAGCCACGCGTTGCACTGCTGGCCTATTCGACCTTCGGTCATCCGACCGGCGAACGTTCCGAACGCCTGCGCGAAGCGGTCAAGATCCTCGACAACCGCCATGTCGACTTCGAATACGACGGCGAGATGGGCGCAGACGTGGCGCTCAACAGCCACAGGATGGAACAGTATCCGTTCTGCCGCCTGTCGGGCACGGCGAACGTGCTGGTGATGCCCGCCATTCATTCGGCGGCGATCTCAACCAAGATGCTGCAGGAACTGGGCGGCCTGACCGTGATGGGTCCGCTGCTGGTCGGGCTGGAGAAATCGGTGCAGATCGCACAGATCGGCGCAAAGGACAGCGACATTGTCAACATGGCAGCGATCGCCGCCTACAATGCGGACGCCTGAGCGAGAACGGGAGCGGCCTCTGCCAGCCGCTCCATGTCCTCATCCAGCTCCGCGCGCATCCAGCGCTTGAACTTGTCCACCTTATCGCTGCGGCGCGCCGTTTCCGCGACGACGAAGTAATGGGCGAACCCGGTTTTGACCGGGGGACCGAATGGCGCGACCAGTTGTCCATGCTGTAGTTGGTGAGAGGCCAGCGTCTGCCATGCCAGCATGACGCCTTGGCCGGCCATTGCTGCGTCAAGGCACAAGGAGGCCTCGCTGTAGACATGACGGGCATGAACTTCCGATCCCGCAAGGCCCACCGCAGACAGCCAGACGTCCCAGGTAAACATGGCTCGGCCATCGATGATCTTCGGCCGCGCCAGCAGATCGGCGGGCGTCAGCAGCCCTTCGGCCATGGCCGGTGTGCAGACCGGAAAGATGCGCTGCTCCAGAATGAGCTCAGAGCGGCAGCCGACCCAGTTGCCTTTTCCCACCCGGATACAGAGATCGACATCGGAGAATGTCGGGTCTTTCAAACGATCCGTCGCATCGATCCTGAGGCTGATATCGGGAAAATGGTCGGAAAAGTCACTGATGCGGTGAACCAGCCATCGGGCGGCAAAGACCGGCGCGACTGAAATCGTCAAAACCTTGTCATCGCTGCGCTGCGCCAGCGCCACGGCACCAGACAGATGGCGCAATCCCTCTGAAAGGCGCGCAAGGATGTCGGAGGCCGTGTCGAATGCCACCATACCGCGGTGTGTGCGCTCGAACAGCTGGCGCCCCAATTGCTGTTCGGTCTTGATCACCTGCTGGCTGACGGCACCGATTGAAACGCCAAGCTCCTGAGCCGCAGACTGCAGAGAGCCCAACCGGCTGACAGCTTCCACCGCGCGCAGACCGTTCAGGTGAACCTGATTGAGATTTTTCATTTAGAAAATCTAGAGCCGAACGCTCGAAATCTCAATTGAAAACAGCGCCATCTTGCGGAAATTAAGGACTAAGACTTTCTCAAGGCCTGACGCTCGGTCAGAAAGGCGATATGATGTTCAAGTTTTTCTGGAGTGGGAGAGCGCGATCGCAGCCGCCGGTCGGTTCGCCTTGGCGCCACAATCCATTGGGTCATCCGCAAGTCATCGCCATGCATGAGAGGGAACTGGCCGATCTGCCAATTCCACCCGAGATCTCGCCGCCGGACAACACGAAAAGCAGAGCAGAGCCGCCTCCAACAGAGGCAATTAAACTGCGATGACGCAATGTCTAGCTGGCGAAACGGCCGGCGTCGGCGCCGTAATAATTGACGTAGCGGCCGGATATGCTGGCGATCGGCAGGATGATCAGCACGTCCGTGGTGTTGAACGCGTGGTCGACAACGGCACCGTTGCTGACCATGGCACCCAGGCGAAGATAACCTTTGATGAGGGGCGGCATAGCGGAGAGCGCGCGCCGTGCATTGATGGCCTCGGACGGCATGAGGTCCATTTCGCGGTAAAGCTCGGGACGGGCGCTGACTGCCCATTCGCCCTTTGCAACAGCATTCTGATGCAGGAATGACAAAGCCAGGGCATGCTCTTCCGGGCGGATGCCGGGGAAAGATCCGCAGCCGAACATTCCGTCAACCCGGTGCTGCAGTGCGTAGGCCCAGCAGCCCTGCCATAGAAGTTCAACCGTGCGCTTGGTACGGTACTCGGGGAGAACGCAGGAGCGACCCAACTCCATGAAGCGCTTTTCCGGATGGCGGTCGAGCAATGCGCCGACCGCAAATTCGGCTCCGGAATAGAAGCCGCCGTGCGCGCGCGCCACCTCATGGCGTAGCAGACGGTAGGTGCCGACAATCTGATCCTCGGCATCGCCTTCGATCGACCGGTCCAGGACCAGCAGGTGATCGCAAAGCGCATCCCACGCATCGATCTCGCGACCTCTACGCGCACCTTCCGGACTAACCTGGGCCTTCATTTCCTCAACAAAGACACGGTAGCGGACGGCCTGAGCCGCATCGATCTCACGCTCTGAGCGCGCAAGGCGGGTTTCCAGGGAACCAATACGCCCAAGGAGCCCAGTATTCAGCGTAGCCAGACCAGTGGCGGGCGCGCGTTGCGGCTCAAGCAGTGATCCGTGATCGATTAGTTCTACGCTCATCGCGATAAAATCCGCCTTCTTTTCCCGCGTCATAAACCACGAATCTGCGACAGGAAAGTGACAGGTCCGCAGGCCAACCGGACCCGTTCAAGACTGACTTGGCTTGCCCCTGCGGTGGGTGATGATCTCGTCGACCACGATGCAAAGCGCACCAAGCGTGATGAAGCTGTCGGCCAGATTGAAGACCGCGAAGGACCAAGTCTGGGTGTAGAAAAGGATGTAGTCAACGACGTGGCCATAGACGAAACGATCGACCAGATTGCCAAGCGCACCAGCGATGATCATGGCAAACCCGAGATGGGCGAAATGCTGATCGGGGCCAGTCTTGCGCCAAAGCCAGAGCACGAAGGCAACGATCAGCAGGCGAAGCCCGACGATGAACCAGCCGTCGGCGTCCGACAGCATGGAGAAGGCGACGCCGAGATTGTGGGTGCGATAGAGCCCGAGATAAGGCACCACCGGCACCAGTTCGTGCATCGGCAGATAGATCTCGACCGCATACTTGATCGCCTGATCGAGAATCAGAGCGACGACAATGAAAATCGCAACCGGTAGCGGTCGATTGAATACAGCCAGCATTGCTTATTTGGCCCCATCGAGCTTGAGCAGGTGACGGCGGACCTCAAACAGCATGACGCCGGTGGCAACCGCCAGATTGAGCGAATCCGCCATGCCGACCTGCGGGATGCGCGCGAGCGCATCGGCGGCTTCCGCAAGATCATCCGGCAGACCGGACTGCTCGTTGCCCATCATCAGGATGACCGGCTTCGAGCGATAATCGATCGTGCGATAATCGACGGCGCCAGCGAGGTGGGTGGCGACGAGGCGGGCGCCGGAACCCTTTTTCCATTTGAGGAATTCGGCCGGCGTCGCCTTGATCAGCGGCACGGCGAACAGCGAGCCCATGGTGGCGCGAACGGTTTCCAACGAAAATGGATCGGTGCAATCGCCAACGAGGATGACGCCGGAAGCGCCGGCGGCATCGGCCGTGCGGATGATCGTCCCGAGATTGCCGGGATCACGGACACGGTCGAGGGCAACCCATGTCTGGCCATCCGAAGGCGAAACGTCTCTCAGAGAGGCCCAACGCTGCTCGAAGACCGCCGATACCATCTGCGGATTGTCGCGCCGGGTGATCGCCGACATGACCTTTTCGCTGACTTCGAGTACAAGGCCGCCGGCGGCGATCGTGCGGGCGGCCACCTTTTCAACCAGCGGCTTTCCCTTGCCGGCCTTGGCATAGACCAAGGTGCGGATCGTCCAACCGAGTTCGAGCGCATCGATGACCAGCTTCAAGCCCTCAGCCAGGAACGTCCGGCTCTCGTCGCGGCTCTTCTTCTGCGACAGTGCCTTGATGTCCTTGACGATCGGATTGGCGAGGCTTGTAACTTCCTTCACCTGGCCGACGCGGCGCACGCCTTCCTGTCTGAAATCATCGGTCATTTCGGCACCCAGCGACTAAAGAGTGAGGTTGAAAGCGCGCGCCCCGGGGTCTTGCCGTCGAGGCCGGCTTCGCGGATGACCAGTTCGCCGGATTCCACCAAGCCACGCTTACCGCGCATGGTCTCGCGCATCAGTTCATGGATCGAATAAAAGCTGGCACGGATCGAATAGGCGGTCAGCACGAGGCCATGCGCCTTTGGCGACAGCAGCTCGCGGCAGATATCGAGCATGACAGGCAGATGCTCGAACAACTGCCAGACTTCGCCATTCGGCCCGCGGCCAAACTTCGGCGGGTCAGTCAGAATGATGTCGTATTGGTTGCCGCGCCGCTCCTCGCGCAGGATGAACTTCATCGCGTCCTCGCAGATCCAGCGGATCGGCGCCTTGTCGAGGCGGCTGAGTGACTGGTTTTCCCGCGCCCAGCCGATTGCCTTCTTCGATGCGTCGACATGGGTGACTTCGGCGCCGGCTGCCGCGGCGACGAGCGAGGCAACGCCAGTATAGCCAAACAGGTTGAGTACCTTCAATGGACGTCCAGCCTGCTCGACCTGGCTCTTCATCCAGGCCCAATGGGCAATCTGCTCGGGAAAGACACCGACGTGGCGGAAGGCGGTGAACCGGCCATGGAAATCGACATCCAGCAGCGCCATTGGCCAGGTTTCACCCAGGGCCTCGCTCGGAAACCGCCAGCGGCCCATGCCGTCTTCGTCCGTATCCCCGGTGAAGATGGCGCTTGCATTGTCCCAGACATGGGCAGGCAGCGTCTTTGGCCAGAGTGCCTGGGCTTCCGGGCGGACGATGCGATAGGGGCCATACTGCTCGAGCTTCAGGCCATCGCCGCTGTCGATCAGATGAAAATCGCCGGCACCAGCCGATTCCAGGATCAGCGGCACGCGTTCAGCAGGGCGGTCACCGCTGCGCACCATCAACGGGCGCGCCGGTTCAGTCGCAACGGTTTCGACCTGTGCATCGCGGGCCTTGTGTCCGCCATGTGCCTGAGATGACGGTTTTGCCGTGCCCGGCCGGTGTTCCTCGCGCAGCGGTTGGCGAACGGCGTCAGCAGCTGACGGCTGCGCCTTGAAAGGTCGACTGCTCGACCTGACACCCGGCTTGGCGCTCGATTTGGCGCCCAGTTTGGCGCTCTGCCCCTGATCTGCTTTGGGATTGGTGCCTGACGGCGGTTTGCCACCGGGGCGGCGTTCCTTGTTCTTCACGTCATCTATCCGTGGGTGCGTGCTCTTGTGGCGCTGCCCATATCATTCCACCAGAGGAGCGGAAAGCGATTTTGCCGAGAAATGGGCGAAGTTGGCCGTGAAACGCCTACTTCGATGCGATTGACGGCAAGGAACTGCCGGCAATCTGCTCGGCGCGCGTCTTGTGGCGATCGGCTTCCGCCTGCCAGCGCTGCGCAGACCGGCTCTCGTTGCGGGCGCGCTTGCGATATTTGCCCTGCGAGAACCACGTGACGACGGCACCGATCACGACGCCGAAAATGACAGCCAGGATCAGCAACATGAAAAGGGGCGCAGACAGGGAAAGCGCCTGATCTGCCGGATTGAACGGGTTCAGCGCCAGGCTGACCGACTGGCGGTTGGCAACGGCCAGAACGATCAACAGAATGCCAAGCGGGATGAAGACCACTAGACTGAACAGCTTCCGGATCATGGCGGCACTCCCTGCGATTTGTTCGCCGTGTCAGGACACGGCGCCTAAGCCACCCAAGTTAATCACCGGGCCGGCGTTTTCAATCCGGCAACCTGATCAATCGTCGTCTTCGTCGCCCATTCCGGGGTTCAGGCGCTCGCGCAGCTCCTTGCCAGTCTTGAAGAAAGGCACCCATTTTTCCTCAACGAAAACAGTTTCGCCCGTGCGCGGGTTGCGGCCGGAACGCGAGGGACGGTTTTTGACGGAAAATGCACCGAAGCCGCGGAGTTCAACGCGGTTGCCGCCTGCCAGCGCATCTGTGATCTCATCCAGCACGGCATTGACGATATTTTCGACATCCCTGTGATAGAGATGCGGATTG
Organism: Hyphomicrobiales bacterium; assembly: GCA_900470155.1. Classification (GTDB taxonomy): domain Bacteria; phylum Pseudomonadota; class Alphaproteobacteria; order Rhizobiales; family Rhizobiaceae; genus Allorhizobium. The sequence continues at coordinate 44,609 of UBZT01000014.1, read as the reverse complement.
CGGGCCGCGACAATCTGCACAAGTTCCGATTTAATCACGCGCGCTCCCCCTGAATTTCTCAAATGCTCTGATCGCCGCTAACGTTGCCAAACCAAAAAAGCCTAGTCAAGGAACAACTTAACCGCACATGGCAGCAATCGCGAAGGCTATGACAGAAATCACATATGCGGCCAAACCGCTACCGCCAATTTTGGCTTCGACCTCTTGCGGTCGCAAATTGGCCCCATCACCATGCAAACTTGTATTTGGCGTGCGAAAATCCATATTGGCAATCACGGATTTAAATGCGAAACGTCGGCTTCGGGCGAAGTCATCGACGCGATGTACGCTCTATCACACGGGTTTTCTTCATGTTGCAACGGACAGACGATAGTGCGCAGGCCTCCGGGCACTCGCCTGGTGCGAAAGCCTATCGCAACGCGGTCAGCCACTCCGGAAGAGTGCGCAGACTGAAGATACTGCTGCCCGTCGGAGCGGCCCTCATCTCCTTCATCTTCATCGGTGTATCCATTGTTCGCGCCTATCTGCCGGAAAACATCGAGATTGCCTCTGCCAAGATCGAGAATGGCAAGGTCGTGATGGAGAAACCGGCAATTTCCGGGCGCAACGCCGATGGCGTCAGTTATTCCATGCGCGCCGAGCGGGCACTGCAGGACATCAAGAACCCGAACATTATTGCTCTTGAAACGATCGCCGCTGCCGTGCCGGTCAATGACAAGATCATTGCACGCGTTCAGGCAATCGGTGGTATTTTTGACCGTGGATCCGAGTTTCTCAATCTCGACAAACCATTCACGCTCAATCTCAACAGCGGCCTCGATGCCCAGTTCCAATCGGCACGCCTCGATATCAAAGGCGGCACGATGCAAACCTCCGATCCCGTTGCAATCCAGACCAAGGGCGCTTCGATTGTTGCGAAGTCGCTCAATATAACGGATAAGGGGCGAACAATCACATTCGCAGGCGATGTGCGGGTCAATATCGAGCCGTCAGCGCTTCGAAACAACGGGTCAATGGAAGCCGCCAAACCATGATTTCTAGCCGCTCCCCGAAGCTTTCCATCGCTGGCCATCTGATGCTGCTGGGCCTCATGTCCGGCGTATCGACCTCCGCCTTTGGCCAGGCGACGAGCAGCCAGATGGATGGCATGAAGCTTTCCAACGATCAGCCGATCCAGATCGAAAGCGATGCGCTGGAAATCCGCGAGCAGGAGAAGAAGGCGTTCTTCACCGGCAATGTCAAAGTCGTGCAGGGCGCAACGACCTTGCAGGCTGGCGCGATGACGGTTTTTTATCGCGGCGAAGGTGCAAGTGTCACCCAGGGCAATGCCGACATCGAAAAGATCGATGTCATGGAAAAGGTATTCCTGTCGTCCGGCACGCAGCAGGCCACGGCGGACAAGGGCTTTTTCGACATGACGAAGCAAGTGTTTGTGCTCGAGGGCGACCGCGTGGTCCTGTCGGAAGGCCAGAACGTATTCGTGGGCTGCAAGCTGACCGTGCAGATGACGTCCGGCCAGGCCAAGCTCGACAGCTGCGGCGGACGTGTACAGATCCAGCTCGACCCTAAATCGCAGAAAAAGCAGTGACGGGATCGGTCTGAACGTGCAAATCCCATTTTTCTCCAAGAAAGCCGGCGGTTCCACGGAAGCCACGCCGGGTAGCCCTGTACTGAAGGGCGACAAGTCACGCTACGAGGGCACACTGATCGCCCACGGATTGACCAAGACATACAATACCCGACGCGTCGTGAACGGTGCATCCCTTGTGGTGCGCCGAGGCGAGGCCGTCGGTCTACTCGGGCCCAACGGTGCCGGCAAGACTACCTGTTTCTACATGATTACCGGGCTGGTGCCGGTTGATGCCGGCACGATCACGATCAATGGCAATGACGTCACGTCGATGCCGATGTATCGACGCGCGCGGCTGGGTGTCGGCTATCTTCCCCAGGAAGCCTCGATTTTCCGCGGCTTGTCGGTCGAGGACAATATCCGGGCCGTGCTTGAAGTGCATGAAAGCGATCGCCGCAAGCGCGAGGCGAAACTCGACGAACTGTTGCACGAATTCCATATCGAGAAGCTGCGCAAATCGGCAGCCGTCGCCCTTTCCGGCGGCGAACGGCGTCGCCTCGAAATTGCGCGCGCTCTGGCAACTGACCCAACCTTCATGCTGCTCGACGAGCCGTTTGCCGGCGTCGATCCGATTTCGGTCTCAGACATTCAAAATCTTGTCCGGCACTTGACGGCACGCGGCATTGGCGTTCTGATTACGGACCATAATGTGCGCGAAACGCTCGGGCTGATTGATCGGGCCTATATCATCCATGCTGGCGAGGTTTTGACCCATGGGCGGGCAAACGATATCGTCAACAATGCCGATGTCCGTCGCCTTTACCTGGGCGACAAGTTCAGCCTCTAAGGCCCAGATCCAATAAAACTCCTCCGCATCCCCTCCCGCGACTTGACCAAACTAAAATAAAAGGCAATTTTTGGGCCAAGTGGATTTTGCCCGTCATGAAAGACGGGAATTATCGGGGGATGTAGGGAGTTTAGCGTCGACCATGGCCTTATCCGCCAATCTTTTCCTGCGACAGAGCCAGTCTCTGGTGATGACACCGCAGTTGATGCAGTCCATCCAACTGCTGCAAATGACGCATATCGAACTGATGCAGTTCATCTCCCAGGAAATCGAGCGCAACCCCCTGCTTGAAATGGTGGCAGATGATGGCGATTTGGGCGGCGATAGTGCCGATCCGACAGACCGCCCGCTGGTCTCCGCAGACAACAATCATACCCATGACGACGCGCCCGCCACCCCGTCCCTCGATAGCGACTGGTATGAGGAGAATGGCAATGCCAGCCTGAACGATCGGCTCGATGCCAATTTCGACAATGCCTATTCCGACGAAGGATCGGCTGTCAGGCCCGATGCGCCGGAACTGCTCAGCCAGTGGAAGTCGATGCCCGGCAATTCCGGCGAGACCGGCGAGGGCTTCGACCTTGACGACTTCGTGGCCGGTCAGATCAGTCTGCGCGACCATCTCAACCAGCAGATTCCCTTTGCGCTGAACAACGATGCCGACCGCCTCGTTGCCGCCGTTCTGGTCGATCATCTGGATGAAGCCGGCTATCTGCGCGCTGACCTCGATGATGTGGCGTCGCGACTGGGACGCGACCTGCATGCGATCGGACAGGTGCTGGAGACACTGCAGACATTGGAGCCGGCCGGTGTGTTCGCCCGAACCCTCAGCGAATGCCTCGCCATACAGTTGCGCCAGCGGGATCGGTACGACCCGGCAATGGCGGGCCTAGTCGAAAATCTCGAACTTCTGGCCAAACGGGATTTCAGCACACTGAAAAAAATCTGTGGCGTCGACGAGGAAGATCTCATCGACATGCTGGCCGAGATCCGCAAACTCAATCCGAAGCCGGGCAGCAATTTCGAGCATTGCGCGACGGAATCGGTGACCCCTGATATCGTGGTGCGACCCGATCCGCTTGGTGGCTGGAAGGTCGAACTCAATCCCGACGCCCTGCCCCGCGTCCTGGTCAACCAGAATTACATGGCAGCCGTGGGACGACAGACTGGCAACAAGGAGAGCGGCGACCATGCCTTCATGTCCGAGTGCATGCAGAGCGCCAACTGGCTGACACGCAGCCTCGACCAGCGCGCGAAAACCATCATGAAGGTGGCGGTCGAGATCGTCAGGCAGCAGTCGGCCTTCCTCGAGCAAGGCGTCGACCACCTCAGGCCGCTTAACCTGAAGATCGTCGCCGATGCGATCAAGATGCATGAATCGACGGTGAGCCGCGTCACGACCAACAAATACATGATGACGCCGCGTGGGCTCTTCGAGCTGAAATATTTCTTCAGCGTATCAATTGCATCCGCCGAGGGCGGTGACACCCACTCTGCCGAAGCGGTTCGCCATCGCATTCGCATGATGATCGCACAGGAAAGCACGGAGGCCGTCCTGTCCGATGACGATATTGTGCACACGTTGAAAAAGAGCGGCGTCGATCTTGCCCGAAGAACGGTGGCAAAATATCGCGAGTCCATGAATATCCCATCCTCCGTGCAGCGACGCAGAGAGAAGCGCGCAATGGCAAGAATCCCCGCAATCTAGGGGTTTCACAAGGCGAAAGTTACCTGAATCTTAACGGTGCATTGACTTTCGACGGGATGGAAGCTAGAAGCCCGCCGCAATCGGTAGCGCATACTCTTGCTTGAAACTTATCACCAACACACGCCCATCGAACGTGGCACAGATTCATCGGATCGTTCGAAAAGCTTGGACGCGGACGTGGCTTGGCGTAAAATGGTCTTCGCAAACCAACGATAGGTTTGCAAACCAACGATAAGAAGGGAAACTCCATGAGTGTGCGTGTATCCGGCAAGCAAATGGAAATCGGCGAGTCGTTCCGTCAGCGGATCGAAGAGCGGATTGAAGATGCGGTGACCAAATACTTCGACGGAGGCTATTCAAGCCAGATCGTCGTGACGAAGTCGCAATCGCGGTATGCCGCAGATTGCCTCGTTCATCTCGACGCAGGCGCCAACCTTCATGCCGCAGGCGAGGCGAACGATCCTCAGTTGGCTTTCGATACGGCTTTCGAGCGTATTGAAAAGCGCCTGCGACGCTACAAGCGCAGGCTGAAGGATCACCATGCCGTCGGCGTTGCGGGCACGTCCATCGAAGTCGCATACACCGTCATGGATTCGGTTCCGGACGATCACGAAGACGAGGTGCCGGAAGATTATGCACCCACGATCGTAGCCGAAAGCACCAAGAAGCTGAGGACCATGTCGGTCGCCTCGGCAGTTATGGCGCTGGACATGACCGACGAACCAGTTCTCCTGTTCAGAAGTCCGGGAACCGCAGAAGTAAACATCGTATACCGTCGCAATGATGGTAATATTGGGTGGATCGATTCCGCCAACATCAAAGGCTGAAGAAGCACAGCGGCGGGCGGTTTGCCAGTGAGGCACTCGCCCGCCGTCTCGTATCTCCAGCATGAAGGAAGTTGATATGGCCTTGGCAGATTTGCTGCAACAGGATGCTGTCGTACCCGCCCTCAGGGTGAACTCGAAGAAGCAACTGCTTCAGGAACTTGCGGCAAAAGCCTCGAAGTTGACCGATATTCCCGAACGGGAAATATTCGACGTCATCTTGCAGCGAGAGCGCCTCGGCTCTACCGGGGTTGGAAATGGCATCGCCATTCCGCACGGAAAGCTCAACCGCATCACGCAGATCACCGGCGTCTTCGCCCGGCTTGACACGCCGGTGGATTTCGAGGCGCTGGATGATCAGCCGGTCGATCTGGTGTTTCTTCTGCTCGCCCCGGAAGGTGCCGGTGCAGACCATCTCAAGGCCTTGTCACGCATTGCCCGCGTCCTGCGCGATCAGGATCTGGTGGCAAAGTTGCGCGCGACCGATTCCGCGTCGGCGATCTTCACCTTCCTCAATCAGGAACATGCGTCAAACGCCGCTTGAGACAAACAGTAGCGACGTCATAAAAAAAGCGCCCATTGGGCGCTTTTTTCATTGAAGATGCTGGTGAGCCTCAAGCCTTGCCGGCGACATCAGCCGTTGCGTCGATCTTTGGCCCACCCTTGGCAACGCCAACCATGGCCGGACGCAACACGCGATCGCCGATGGCGTAACCCGCCTGGACTACCTGAACCACCGTGTTGTTGGGCACATCCGGGTTCGGCACTTCAAACATTGCCTGGTGGAAATTGGGGTCGAACTTCTGGCCGACTGGCTCGATCTTGCGGATGCCGTGGCGTTCCATGGTTGCGAGCATACCACGCTCGGTCATTTCCACCCCCTCGATCAAGGCAGCAAGACCAGCGTCCGCCGTCGTGCGCGCTTCTTCCGGCAGCACTTCGATCGCGCGGCGCAGATTGTCGGAGACCGACAGCATGTCGCGGGCAAAGCCCGTCACAGCGTAGGACTTGGCGTCCTTGATCTCGCGGTCCGTCCTGCGGCGAAGATTGTCCATTTCTGCAGCCAATCGCAGGAAGCGATCCCGCAGATCCGCATTTTCTGCTTTCAGAGCATCCAGAGGATCTACCTCCGCTTCGTTTTCGACCACGATCTGCTCTTCCGCTGACTCAGGCATGGATGCTTCAGCCACTGTGTCAGGTCCGTTCTTGTTGGTCTCATCGGTCATGACGATCTCCGAATTATTGTGTTTGTTCGAATTCTGGGTTTCGAAGTTGAGCCCGATATCAGGGTTTGTCGTGAAAAAATCAAGGCGTGGAAGGGAAAGAAGCGCTTATCGGCCAGAACGCGCCAGGCGCGCCATGAGTTGGGCGGTGTAGTCCACCATCGGCACGATGCGGGAATAGTTCAGTCGCGTTGGGCCAATTACGCCAACCGCCCCGACAATCCGGTCTTCGCCATCCCGGTAGGGCGCAACGATCAACGAAGAACCGGACAGGGAGAACAGCTTGTTCTCCGAGCCGATGAAAATGCGCACGCCCGGTCCGGTTTCGGCTAGGTCGAGAATCTCGATCAGGCTTTCCTTGCGTTCCAGATCATCAAAAAGCAGACGAAGACGATCGACATCTTCGGATCCTGCAAGGCCTTCCAGCAGATTGGCACGCCCGCGCACGATCAAGCGTGTCGGCTTCTGGTCGCCAAGACCACCCGACCAGACGGCCAGACCACGCTCGACCAGATCCTGGGACAGGGCATCCAGTTCGCCTGCAACCTGCGTCTTCAGCTTTTCCAGTTGACCGCGCAATTCTGTCAGTGTTTGGCCGGCAAGGTTGGCATTTAGAAAATTGGCCGCTTCGGTGAGTTGGGATGCGGTAATGCCCGCAGGAAGCTCAATGATGCGGTTTTCAACCTGATTGTGTTCACCCACCAGGACAGCCAACGCCTTGGTCGGCTCCAGCCGGATGAATTCGACATGCTTGAGGATCGGATCGTTCTTGGATGAGATCACCAAGCCGGCGCCACGCGACAGTCCGGAAAGCATGCGGCTGGCCTCTGTCAGCATGCTTTCCATCGGCTGATCGGCGCTGGGTGGCCTGATCTGACGCTCGATGGTTCCACGCTCTTCGTCAGACAGGTCGCCAACCTGCATGAACGCATCGACAAAGAAACGCAATCCGAGCTGGGTCGGCAGGCGTCCTGCGCTGATATGCGGCGCATAAATCAGGCCAAGCCCCTCCAGATCGCTCATCACGTTGCGCACCGAGGCCGGGGAGAGGGACATGGGCAGCAGGCGTGACAAATTGCGCGATCCGAGCGGATCGCCGGAATCCAGATAGGTTTCGACAATACGCCGAAAAACCTCTCTGGAACGATCGTCCAGCGAGGCAGACATGTCGGTGATTGTATTCGTCGGTGCACCCATTCTCAGAGCAAGCACTGTCTGCTGTGTTTCATGAAACGAAATATAGTCACTATGACAACGATCACAAAGGCCAAATCCGAAAGAGGATACGGCTTTTCGCAGAGATCCAGGCTTTTCATTGCAAAAGCTGATTGCGCCACATGCCGGACGACAGAACTGTTTCCATTTGATCGGGAAAAGCTCTAGAAGGCGTCAGACAATCTAGGAGATCGCAATGCGGCCATCAGGCAGAAAAACCGACCAAATGCGCAAGGTTTCGTTCGAGCGCAATTTTTCCAAGCATGCGGAAGGCTCCTGCCTCGTCAAGTTCGGCGACACCCATGTGTTGTGCACGGCAAGCCTTGAAGAAAAGACGCCGCCATGGCTGCGCAATTCCGGCAAGGGCTGGGTGACCGCTGAATACGGCATGCTGCCGCGCGCCACCGGTGACCGGATGAAACGCGAAGCCGCCTCTGGAAAGCAAAGTGGCCGCACGCAGGAAATCCAGCGCCTGATCGGTCGCTCGCTGCGCGCCATCGTCGATCTCGAAGCGCTGGGCGAACGCCAGATCTCGATCGACTGTGATGTCATCCAAGCTGACGGCGGCACACGCACCGCATCGATCACCGGTGCCTTCATCGCGCTCCACGACTGCCTGAAGTGGATGGAAACCCGCAACATGATCAAGGTCGAGAAGGTGCTGAAGGACCATATCGCAGCGATTTCATGCGGGATCTTTGCCAGCCAGCCGGTTATCGATCTCGATTATCTGGAAGATTCGGCGGCCGAAACGGATGCGAACTTCGTCATGACCGGTTCCGGCGGTATCGTCGAAATCCAGGGCACGGCCGAAGGCAAGCCGTTCAGCCAGGACGAGTTCCTCACCCTGCTCGGCCTCGCCCGCAATGGTATCGATGAACTGGTCGCGCTGCAGAAGCAGGCGCTCGCTTAAACCACAAGACATGAAAGGTTCGGCAGGTGTCTCAATCCTTGCAAGGCGTGCTGGAAGCGGCGCTTTATGCCAGCGACCTCGACGCTGCCGAGCATTTCTACGAAACAATCCTGGGGCTCGAAAAAATCGCGCGCCAGGGCAACCGACACATCTTCTTCCGCTGTGGCCAGACGATCCTGCTGATCTTCAATCCGACGGAAACGGTCCAGCCAGCGCCTGCTGGCGCCTTGCCTGTGCCAAGCCATGGCGCAACCGGCGCAGGTCACCTGTGCTTCAAAGTGCCCGGGGAAGAGATTGCTGTCGTTTTGGCGCGATTGCATCAGGCCGGCGTTAAGATCGAATCCGATTTTCGCTGGCCAAGTGGCGCCCGTTCAATCTATTTCCGCGATTCTGCGGGCAATAGCCTGGAATGCGCCGAACCGAAACTCTGGAATCTGGACTGAACATTTATGCGCAAGCTCGACACCCGCACCATCGTCGTGGCCAGCCACAATGCCGGCAAGATCGCGGAAATCGCCGATCTGATCGGCCCCTTCGGCTTTTCCGCCCAATCTGCGGCCGAACTGAAATTTGCAGAACCCGACGAAACCGGCACGACGTTCGAGGAAAATGCCGCGATCAAGGCGCTGGCCTCGGCCAAGGCTTCCGGCCTGCCGTCGCTGTCGGATGACAGCGGCCTTGTCATCGACGCGCTTGATGGGGCACCCGGCGTTTACACCGCCAACTGGGCCGAGCGCGAGGACGGTAGCCGCGATTTTGCTATGGCTATGCAGAAAGTCGAAACCGCGCTTGCGGAACGTGGCGCCACTGAGCCGTCCCAGCGAAGCGCCCGCTTCGTCTCCGTGCTTTGCCTTGCCTGGCCCGATGGCCATACCGAATTCTTCCGCGGCGAGATCGAGGGCGTCGTTGCCTGGCCACCGCGCGGCAGCGCGGGTTTCGGCTATGATCCGATCTTCCAGCCGGAAGGCCACACGCGGACCTTCGGCGAGATGTCGTCTGACGAAAAACACGGCTGGAAGCCCGGCGATCCGCAGGCGCTGTCGCACCGTGCGCGCGCCTTCAAGCTTTTCGTCGAAACCTGCCTGGAGGCCTGACCTGCTCATGACCGAAGCCTTCACGCTTCTGCCCGATACCGGCGAACCGGGCTTCGGCATCTATGTGCACTGGCCGTTCTGCGCGGCCAAATGCCCTTATTGCGACTTCAACAGCCATGTCCGGCATCAGCCGGTGGATCAGGCCCGTTTCGTCTCTGCGTTCCTGCAGGAGATGAAGGCGATGCGCGAGCTATCAGGCCCCAAGACCGTGACCAGCATCTTCATGGGTGGCGGCACACCGTCGCTGATGGAGCCATCGACGGTTGCGGCGATCCTGGATGGCATTGCCGGCACCTGGCATGTGCCCAACGGCATCGAAGTGACGATGGAAGCCAATCCGTCTAGCGTCGAAGCGACACGTTTCCGCGGTTATCGCGCGGCCGGCGTCAATCGCGTGTCTCTCGGCGTCCAGGCGCTCAATGATGCAGACCTGAAATTCCTTGGCCGCCTGCATGACGTCGAGGATGCGCTGCGCGCCATTCGTCTGGCGCGCGAGATCTTCCCGCGCATGTCGTTCGACCTGATCTATGCCCGTCCGAAGCAGACGGTCGAGGCCTGGGAGCGCGAGTTGAAGGAAGCGATGTCCTATGCCGTCGATCACCTGTCGCTCTACCAGCTGACCATTGAGGAAGGCACTGCCTTTTTCGGCCTGCACAAGGCTGGCAAGCTGATCGTTCCGGACGAGGAACATGCGGCCGTCCTCTATGAGGCGACGCAGGAGATCACGGAACGCGAAGGCATGCCCGCCTATGAAGTGTCGAACCATGCCCGTCCGGGCGCTGAAAGCCGCCACAACCTGACCTATTGGCGCTACGGCGACTATGCCGGCATTGGCCCCGGCGCGCATGGCCGCTTGACCCGTGGACGGTCCAAGATTGCAACGGCGACCGAAAAACACCCGGAAACCTGGCTCACGGCCGTCGAGCAGCGTGGCCATGGCATGGTCGACCAGGAACTGCTGGACAACGAGGCCCAGGCGGACGAGCTTCTGCTGATGGGACTGCGTCTGCGTGAAGGGGTGGATCTCGCCCGCTGGCAGCAACTCTCCGGCCGCGATCCCGATCCGGCACGCGAGCAGTTTTTACTGGAACAAGGCTTTATCGAACGGCTCGGCAATTCGCGGCTGCGCTGCACACCGCCGGGCATGCTGATCCTCGATGCCGTGGTGGCTGATCTCGCCTGTTGATTGCAGGCGAGACAATTCAATCCGGGGATCGGTCTGCATTCCCTCTGTAGCGCTGAAATTCTTCACTCCCAGCCGCTGACAGCCGCCAAAAAAAGAGGCCGGCATTTGCGCCGGCCTTGGTTCCTCATGCATTATTCTCATTGATGAGCCGCTTGAGCAGCTCGATCTCATGGCTCAGCTTGGTATCCTCGCTGACCAGATCCTCGATCTTGCGCACGGCATGCAACACCGTCGTGTGATCGCGACCACCGAAGCGACGGCCGATTTCCGGGAAGGACCGCGGCGTCAGGGTCTTCGACAGATACATGGCGATCTGGCGCGGCTTGACGATGACACGCGTCCGGCGGTTCGACACCAGTTCCTGGCGCGAGACATTGTAGTGGCGCGCAACAATGCGCTGGATGTCTTCGATGCGGACGCGCTTCTGCTCGCCGGCACCAACGAGATGGGCCAGCAGTTCATCGACACGTTCGATGGACAGGTTCGGCTCGAAGGAACGGCGGAACACCAGCTGGTTGAAGGCGCCTTCCAGATCGCGGCCGCTGCTGGTGATGTTGCGGGCAACATGCTCCAGAAGGTCTGCCGGAATTTCAAGCGCGCCATCATCCTTGCGGGCTGCGTCCAGACGGCTCTTCAGCATGTCCAGGCGCATGTCGTAGTCGGGCGCTTCCATCTCGATGGCGACGCCACCCTGAAGGCGCGAACGCACGCGCGGGTCGAGCGATTCCAGTTCCCATGGTGCACGGTCTGCCGCCACGACGACCTGCTTGGCGCTGTCGAGCAGCATGTTGAGCAGATGGCAGAATTCGTGCTGGATCATCTTGCCCTGCAGGAACTGCATGTCGTCGATGATCAGGAGATCGATGTTGCGCAGCGAGTCCTTCAGCGTCAGGGCATCGTTGTCGCGGATGGCGGTTGCGAAACGCCACATGAAATACTCCGCGGTCAGATAGACGACGCGCGGGGCACGCGGGCTGTGCACGGCGGCATTGGCAATCGCCTGCAGCAGATGTGTCTTGCCGAGACCAACGGAGGAATGAATGAAGAGCGGGTTGAAGCGCACCGCGCCAGCGCCGGCTTCGGCAATCGTCTTGGCAGCGGCAAGCGCGACGCGGTTCGACGCACCTTCGACGAAGCCGTCAAAGGTATATCGCGAGTCGAGCGGTGAGCCGAAAAGCGGGGTTGCGGTCCCAACGCGCGCCGAATTGGTCGCCGGGGCCTGCGTTGCGGCAATCTGACCAGCGGTCTGGGGGCCGGATTTGCGGCCTGTCGCCGGTTGGGTGTTATCAGCGGGAACCTGACGTTCATCGACGATCGGACCACGGACAGCGCGACTTGCGCTACGCACCATGATCTCCACCTTGAGAATGTTAGGATCTTCAGCCTGGAAGATCGAGCTGATCAGATCGAGATATCGGTTGTTGATCCAGGACTTTAGAAATGTTGTCGGCACGGTCAACCGCACGACGCTTTTCGATGCAGAATGGAGTTTGAGGCGCCCAAACCAGCTCGCGTAGACGTCAGGTCCAACCTGTGCCTTGAGGCGGAGGCTGAAACGCTCGAAAAGAGCATTGTGCTTCATTTCGGCATTCTCTCCTGCTCCATCGGAGCACGCGGCACTCAGCGCCGAATGTGCGTGGTCCCCATTTACCAACGCACCGGCCGTCATTGAATTAATATGCATTTTGCCGCCTTCCAAAATCATTTCAGGTGTCGGGCGTCTTATCTCCGCCCGGCAGCCGCTTTATCTCGCGCCAAGACGCAATCGTCTCGGCAATCCCCATGATCGAGCCGGAAACTCAGCCAATGGCCGTGCTCCGACAAAACGCCGCCCCCTCAAACAGCGTTTTCAGTTTCCAGGCCTGCTTTCCATCCTCGACATGAAAAGCCCGCCCGCATTCGCTCGTCCCGAAGCCACTCAAGACGCAATAAGGTAGGGCGCGGAAACGATGTCGTTTCCGATGCAATACCGATCAGTTTATGGGATAACGGAATAGATCCATCCCGCTCCAGCAAGGGCTGGTAAATCATCGCAGCTTTTGCCGTTCAGATCGCCCTTCCGGGCTCGTCCCAAGCCCCTTGCTTGACCTCATTAAGGCAGGATCAAATGGCAATATCAACCGTGAATTTTCCGCAAAAATGATCGTCGGCCATTGACTCTGCGTCCATCGTTTTTGCGTCACATTCCCCCGCAAAAGAATCGCTTTTGAATCAAGGGGATTCGAAAATGGCTGTGCGTTTGAGCGTTTGACGAGCGGAAAAATAAAAATTCGCTTGACTCAGATTGAGCCGAACCTGCCCTTGGGTAAAGCGTCACCTCAATAGGGCACCTCCAGTAAGCACTTGAAATTATTATTTTTTTTCTGTCACCCGACTGATACACTCCCGTCAAACAGCAATCGCTAAATCAACTGACGCCGTAACCGCAATGGGAAAACACAAAAAGCCCGGCGCAATGCCAGGCTCTTCGAAATTCGTCGAAACTATGTCTTAAATTAGGCCGAGATGGCCTTCACACGCGAGGCAAGACGCGAGATCTTGCGCGATGCGGTGTTGGCGTGAACAACGCCCTTGGTGGCTGCGCGCTGCAGTTCCGGCTGAGCCGCCTGAAGGGCATCCTTGGCCAGAGTTGCGTCGCCCGATGCGATCGCTTCTTCAACCTTGCGGATGAAACCACGGACCCGCGAACGGCGAGCCTTGTTGACTGCAGTTTGGCGAGCGATCTTGCGGGTCGCCTTCTTCGCCGAAGTTGTATTGGCCATGATGCCTCTCTTCGAATTCAAACCAAACCCCACCCTCGCCGCGTCGGGTCATTGCGACCTGCCAATTCAGCAAATGGGGAGCTATTTCGGAAAAGCCCAGCGACTTTCCCAACCGTGGGCGGGCATATAGCGGGAAAGCGCGATTGCGTCAACGCGGATTCTGAATGAATCGCGCCTGCCCTTCATCTTGTTAGCGATTCCGGAACCCCGGTTTGCGCTTCTCGACGAATGCGGCCATGCCTTCCTTCTGGTCTTCGGTGGCGAAGAGCGAATGAAACAGGCGTCGTTCAAAGCGCAATCCCTCGCCGAGGGTCTGTTCGAAAGCCCGATTGACCGCCTCCTTGGCCATCATGACCGCCGGCAGCGAGAAGGAGGCGATCCTGGCCGCCGCCTCGATCGCCTCGTTCAGAAGACGCTCAGGCTCAACGACACGGGCAACGAGGCCGGCACTCTCCGCTTCCACCGCATCCATCATGCGACCCGTCAGGCAAAGGTCCATCGCCTTGGCCTTTCCAACAGCACGGGTCAGGCGCTGGGAGCCGCCCATGCCCGGGATGATGCCGAGCGTAATTTCGGGCTGGCCGAACTTCGCCGTCTTCGAGGCGATGATGAAGTCGCACATCATGGCAAGCTCGCAGCCGCCGCCGAGAGCGAAGCCGGAGACGGCCGCGATCAGCGGCTTGCGAAAGCCGGCAATATCGTCCCACGTGCCGATGAAGTCGCCCGTGTAGGCATCAACGAACGAGAGTGACTGCATCTCCTTGATATCGGCACCGGCAGCAAACGCCTTTTCGGAGCCGGTCAAGACGACGGCACCGATCTCGGCATCGGCCTGCAATTGCTCAAAGACCTGCCGCAGTTCGCGCGCCACGGTCGAGTTGAGCGCATTCAGTGCCTGCGGCCGGTTCAACGTGACGATCGCCACGCGGTCGCGCCGCTCGATCAAAATGGTCTCGAAGGACATTCCTCACTCCCTTGATGATGTTCCGTGGTGTTATTTCTGGCAGCGCTGACAATAGAAGGTCGAGCGGCCGGATTGTACTATCCTTTCGACGGTACCGCCGCAGCCGTCCGTGAGGCAGGTATGGCCTTCGCGGTCGTATGCACGGAAGCTGTGCTGGAAATAGCCAAGCGTGCCGTCCGTCTGGATATGGTCACGCAAGGACGACCCGCCAGCCAGGATGGCGTCGGCGATGACCTCGCGGATACTGTCGGCCAGAAGGCCGAGTTCCGGCTTCGGCCTGCCCGCCTTGGTGACCAGTGTGGACACTTTGCGGGTTGGCGACAGGTGAGAGCGCCACAGAGCTTCGCAGACATAGATGTTTCCCAGACCTGCGATCACCTTCTGGTCGAGCAGCGCGCTCTTCAGCGGCTGGCTGCGACCATTGAAACGGCTGGCCAGATAGTCGGCAGACAGAAGATTGCCGACCGGCTCGGGACCAAGGTCGCGAAAAGCCGGATAAACATCCAGATCCGCCCGGGACGCGAGATCCATGAAGCCGAACCGGCGTGGGTCATTATAGATGACGCGCACGGTCCCTTCCGGGCGCTGCAGATGAAAGATGACATGATCGTGCTTTTCATCCTTGCTTCTTTGATGGTGAAAGTCGCCGGGCATCTCTTCAGCAACCGCCGTTTCAACGCGGAACGATCCCGACATGCCGAGGTGGGCGATCACGGTCGTACCGTCCTCCAGGTCGATCAGCAGATATTTCGCCCGGCGGGACAGAGCGGTAATACGGCGGCCCTCGACCCTTGCGGCGAAATCACGCGGCAAGGGGAAGCGCAGATCGGCTCTTCTGAGCTCAAGGCGCTGTAGTACCGCGCCTTCCATGGTCGGGCTCAATCCACGCCTAACTGTCTCTACCTCTGGCAATTCCGGCATTAGCGCCCATCTTTCTGTTTGAACCGCATTCTTTAAGGTCTATAGACCAGCCTATGGGGCTGATATAGCGCAGATAGCGCGTGCCGGCCGTTTTCGCTATGGTCCAGCGACCTGTCGCCAAGTGGAGTGAACCGATGACTGCAAGCCGCATTTCCGCCGATGGCGGCATGGAAACCTCCTACGGTTTCCGCCAGGTCGACGAGCAGGAAAAGCAGGGCCTGGTCAACGATGTCTTCCACAAGGTTGCCAAGCGCTACGACATCATGAACGACGTGATGTCGGCCGGGCTGCACCGCGTCTGGAAAGACGCGATGATTGCAGCACTCAATCCGCGTAAGGATCCCGACTACAAGGTGCTCGATGTTGCCGGCGGCACGGGCGATATCGCATTTCGCATCGTCGAGGCATCGAAGCGGCTGGCGCATGCGACTGTGCTCGACATCAACGGTTCGATGCTTGGTGTCGGCGCGGAACGCGCTGAAAAGAAGGGGCTTTCCGACAAGCTCACCTTCGTCGGGGCCAATGCCGAAAGCCTGCCTTTCGACGACAATACGTTCGACGCCTATACGATCGCATTCGGCATCCGCAATGTTCCGCGCATCGACGTTGCCCTGTCGGAAGCCTTCCGCGTACTGAAACGCGGCGGACGGCTGCTGGTGCTGGAATTTTCCGAAGTGGACCTGCCGCTGCTCGACCGGGTCTATGATGCGTGGTCGTTCAATGCGATCCCTAAATTCGGCAAGATGATCACCGGAGACGCGGAACCCTATCAGTATCTCGTGGAGTCGATCCGCAAGTTCCCGAACCAGAATGATTTCGCCAAGATGGTCAGCACGGCAGGCTTCTCGAACGTCAAGTTCACCAATTACACCGGCGGCATCGCCGCCCTGCATTCCGGCTGGAAAATCTGACATTCATGAGCACGATCGGCGCATATTTCCGCCTCGCGCGGGTTGGCTGGGTGCTTGTTCGGGAGGGGGTCGTTGCCGCCCTTCCGTCTGAAGGACTGCCTCCACTCGCCAGCTTCGGCAAGGCACTGCTGGGGCCGCTTGCCCGGAGGCGTGCCAAACAGGCAGAGCGCTCCGACAGGCTTGCCCGTGCTGTCGCACGTCTCGGACCATCCTATGTGAAGATCGGCCAGTTTCTAGCGACCCGACCGGATGTCGTCGGGGCCGAGTTTGCAGAGGATCTGTCAGGTCTGCAGGATCGGATGGAATTCTTTCCGACCGCGGATGCCAAATCGACGATCCAGGGGGCTCTCGGTCGCACGATCGGGGATCTCTACATCCGCTTCGATGAGCCGATCGCTGCCGCCTCGATCGCGCAGGTGCATCCAGCCGAGGTCATGACGCCAGACGGGCCCCGCAAGGTTGCCGTGAAAGTCATCCGGCCTGGCGTACGCAAACGCTTTGCGGACGATCTCGAGGCCATGTATCTCGTTGCCCGTCTGCAGGAGCAATTTCTGCCGCATACGAAGCGTCTTCGCCCGGTCGAGGTGACCCGCACGCTGGAACAGACGACCAAGGTCGAAATGGACCTTCGGCTTGAAGCGGCGGCGCTGTCGGAAATTGCCGAAAACACCCAGAAAGACCCGGGCTTCCGCGTACCAAAGGTCGATTGGGAACGGACCGGCCGCGACGTCGTCACCATGGAGTGGATCGACGGCATCAAGATGTCGGACGTGGCGGCGCTACAGGCGTCGGGGCTCGACCTCAATCTTCTCGCCGATACGCTGATCCAGTCCTTCCTGCGCCACACACTGCGCGACGGCTTCTTCCACGCCGACATGCATCCCGGCAATCTGTTCGTCGACGCGGACGGGATGATTGTCGCCGTCGACATGGGCATCGCCGGACGGCTTGGAAAGAAGGAAAGGCGTTTTCTCGCCGAAATCCTCTACGGCTTCATCACCCGCGACTACTTGCGCGTGGCTGAGGTGCATTTCGAGGCGGGCTACGTGCCCTCCCATCACAATGTCGCAAGCTTTGCCCAAGCGATCCGGGCGATCGGCGAGCCGATCCACGGGCAGCCTGCCGAGACCATTTCGATGGGCAAGCTTTTGACGCTGCTGTTCGAGATCACCGAAATCTTCGACATGGAAACGCGCCCCGAACTGGTGATGCTGCAGAAAACCATGGTGGTGGTCGAAGGTGTGGCCCGCATCCTCAATCCGCAGTTCAATATGTGGAAGGCGGCAGACCCGGTGGTTTCACAGTGGATTCGAGACAACCTTGGCCCGAAACGCATTGCAACCGACCTGAAGGATGGCGCCAAGGCGGCCATGCGACTGGCCGAAGCGCTGCCCGAGATTGCGACGAAGACCGAGAAATTCCACGCCGAAATCATGCGCATGAGTGAGGAAGGCCTGCGCTTTGATCCGCAGACTGCAGAGGCGATCGGCAAAGCGGAGGCACGGCACACGCGCTACGGGCGGCTAGCCTTGTGGGTCATCGCGGTATCGCTTGTGGCCATTGCGGTGCAGCTCTCCTGAGGCATTTATAGATCCATCAAGTTTTTTTGTTTAATCGGTGGAACAAGAGGCCGGGCTTCGCGTTAAGTCGATAATTATGCCCATTTGTTTCCTCAGGAGTTTCATGTCCGCCACTCACGCCGGATTCGTCCGGTCCACCGTTCTTTTCATGCTGATCGGCACCGGCATCCTTCTCGGCATCGTTTTTGCCACATTCGGTTTGGTTGAAAAAACCAGCGCGACGTTCGACTACATTATTGTCGAACGCGATATCCGGCGGACATCAGCCGATCTGATTCAGAACCTGATCGATGCTGAAACCGGCCAGCGCGGCTATATCCTGACGCAGGACGAAAGCTTTCTTGCACCCTACGACCAGGCTTTGAGCGGGATGAACAGCAATCTCGAACTGTTGTCGCAACGGGTTCGCGGGCGTCCTATCAAGCAAGAGCAAATGCCGGAACTGGAACGGCTGGTGCAGAGCAAGCTCAGCGAAATGGCGCGGACCATCGAGCTCGTCAAGTCAGGCCAGCGTGATGCAGCCATCCGGCTGGTGCAGACGGAAGTCGGTCGAGAGGTGATGGACCAGATCCGTGCCATTGTTGACGAATTCAAGCAGAAGTCGGACAGCAATGTCGATCAGGGCGTTCGCGATCAGGTTGAAGCGACAACGCAGTTGCAATGGATTACCGTGGGTGGTGGCATCGCCATTCTCGCCGTGATGGGCGGTGCAATGGTGATCGTCTACCAGCACGTACGCGAACTTCTGAAAGCTCGGCGCGAAGTTGAGCACCTGAATGCCGGTCTGGAGGCCCGCGTTTCCGAGCGCACCGAGGACCTGATGCAGGCAAACCAGGAAATCCAGCGCTTTGCCTATATTGTCACCCATGACCTCAGGGCGCCTCTGGTCAACATCATGGGCTTCACGGCCGAACTGGATACGTCGCTCAAATCGCTGCAAGCCTATGTGCTCGCCGACGGAACATCCGTGTCGGAGGAAATGATCCGCGATGCGCGTCTGGCCGCCTCGGAGGATCTGCCGGAGGCAATCGGCTTCATTCGTTCGTCGACCAAGAAGATGGACGGACTGATCAACGCGATCCTGAAGATTTCGCGCGATGGTCGGCGGCAGTTGAAGCCGGAGCCAGTCGAACTGAAAACCATGCTGGAAACCATTGCGGCAAGTCTTCACCACCAGATCAGCGAGGGCGACGGGCAGGTGTCCCTTGACGTCAAAGCGGCAAACCTGGTGACCGACCGCCTGTCTGTCGAGCAGATCCTTGGTAACCTTTTCGACAATGCCATCAAGTATAAGCATCCGGAGCGGCCGCTTGAACTTGCGGTCCGTACCGCGCCGGAAGGCAGGCACATGGTGCGGATCGAGGTTCAGGATAACGGCCGCGGCATTGCAGAGCAGGATCAGGAACGTGTGTTCGAGCTTTTTCGTCGCGCGGGCCAGCAGGACAAGACCGGCGAAGGCATCGGTCTTGCCCATGTCCGGTCTCTGGCCCGGAACCTTGGCGGGGAAATCACTGTTTCTTCGCGCCTGGGTGAAGGGTCGACTTTTGTTCTGCGACTGCCATCTGATCTTTCACGCTTGGTACGGAGTTGACGATGAAAGCGGTGGGTAAAGAAGTCACGATCGTGATGGTCGAAGATGACGAGGGTCACGCCCGTCTGATCGAAAAGAATGTGCGACGGGCCGGGGTGAACAACGACATCGTGCCGTTTACCAATGGCACCGATGCACTCGATTTCATTCTGGGAAAAGATCGTAGCGGCAAGGTTTCGGAAGACCGTTACCTGCTGATCCTTCTCGACCTCAACCTGCCTGATATGTCCGGCACAGACATTCTGGAAAAAGTAAAATCCAATCCGCATACGCGACGGTTGCCCGTTGTCATCCTCACCACGACGGATGACGAACGCGAAATACAGCGGTGCTACGACCTTGGGGCAAATGTCTATATCACCAAACCTGTCGATTACGACAATTTCGCCAACGCCATCCGTCAGCTCGGACTTTTCTTCTCCGTCATGCAGATCCCTTGAACCTGGTGTTGTGACGATGAGCTTCCGCGTCCTCTATATCGACGACGACGCAGCCATCGTCCGGCTGGTGCAGAAGTCGCTTGGTCGCTTGGGTCATGAAGTGGCCCATGCCGAAACGGCTGATGACGCGCTGACCCTGCTCCAAGACGGCAATTTCGACGCCATCGTGCTCGACCACTATCTGCGCCAGACCACCGGCCATGAAGTCATGGCGCATTTGCGCGCACAGGGTTTCCATATGCCGGTCGTCTATGTGACCGGATCGAACGAGGCGCAGATCGCCATCGAGGCGATCAAGGCGGGCGCCGCCGACTATGTCATCAAGTCGGTGAGCGACGATTTCCTGCCGCTGCTTGCCAGCGCCATTGAGCAATCGGTGTCGAATGCCCAGTTGCGCGCAGCAAAGGAACGTGCCGATGAGGAAATCCGGCTCGGCAAGGAGCGGGCAGAGGCCCTGCTCGCGGAGGTCAACCATCGCGTGGCAAACTCCCTGGCGCTGGTCGCAAGCCTGCTCCGGCTGCAGATTTCCAGTGCCAAGAGCGAGGAGGTGAAGGCGGAACTAGCGGAAACCCAGGCCCGAATCTCCGCAATCGCCGGCATGCATCGCAGCCTTTACACCTCCGAGGACGTCAGCCGGGTCGAACTCGACCGATACCTCGGCCGCCTGACGGCCGAATTGTTCAACACGCTGCATAGCCTTGAGAAACCCGTCCGGCTGCTGCTCGATGCCGACCCGATTTCGCTGACGGCGGACAAGGCTGTCTCGGTCGGCATGATCGTCACGGAACTTGTCACCAATGCCTTCAAATATGCCTATCCTCATGGTGGTGGTGGCGACATCCGCGTGCATCTGAAACGGCTGTCCGACACGGAGGCGCTGCTGCGGGTTGAAGATGACGGAATCGGCATCGATCCAGCCTGCGCGCCCACAGGTACCGGGCTCGGCAGCCGGATCGTCAAGTCCATGGCATCGACACTAGGTGCCGGCCTGCACTATCTGGACGGTGTGACAGGCACGGTGGCCGAGGTGCCGCTTCAACTGGATCCGACGAGCTGATCCTCGCGGTATTTACCACAATAATCTGCCGACATTTGCCTCGTCGGTGAATTGCGATAGGGTCGCGCCGACAGAAACGGGACCCTTTGCATGACCCTGGACGGCACGCGCATTCTCCTGATCATTGCCGGCGGCATTGCTGCCTACAAGAGCCTGGATCTCATCCGCAGGCTGCGCGAACGCGGCGCGGTGGTGCGGCCGGTCATGACCCGAGCCGCCCAGGAGTTCGTCACGCCACTGGCTGTCGGCGCACTCTCGTCCGGCCATGTCTACACGGAGCTGTTTTCCCGAGAAGACGAACAGGATGTCGGCCATATCCGACTGGCGCGGGACTGCGATCTTGTGCTCGTCGCACCTGCGACCGCCGACCTGATGGCCAAGATGGCACATGGTATGGCCGACGATCTCGCGTCGACCGTGCTCCTGGCCAGTGACCGCCCAATCCTGATCGCGCCGGCAATGAACCCTAAAATGTGGGCCGCAGCCGCCACCCAGCGCAATCTGGCAGTGCTCAAAAATGACGGCATGCATGTGGTCGGTCCGCTCGAAGGCGAAATGGCGGAAAGCGGCGAGCGTGGCCTTGGCCGTATGGCCGAACCGCTCGATATTGTCGCTGCGGTCGAAAACCTTCTGTCGCGACCGAGGCCACTCGCGGGCCTGAAGGCGGTGGTGACATCAGGCCCGACGTATGAGCCCATCGATCCGGTGCGCTACATTGCCAATCGCTCTTCCGGCAAACAGGGTCATGCGATCGCGGCGGCCCTTGCGAGACTCGGCGCGGATGTCACCCTCGTCTCCGGACCGGTAAGCATTCCCGACCCAGCTGGCGTAAATACCCAACATGTCGAGCGGGCCGAGGAAATGCGTGACGCCGTGCTGGCAAGCCTTCCTGCCGATATCGCCGTCATGGTCGCCGCCGTCGCCGACTGGCGCGTCGTGAGTTCCTACGGCCAGAAAATCAAGAAGCAGCCTGGAGAGGCGCCGCCGCCCCTGCAGCTTGCCGAAAACCCGGATATCCTCAAGACGATCGGCCATCATGCGCAAAGACCGCAACTGGTGGTCGGCTTCGCGGCCGAAACCCAGAACGTGGAGGAAAACGGTCGCGCCAAGCTTGAGCGCAAGGGTGCCGATCTGATTGTCGCCAACGATGTCTCACCTGAAACCGGCATCATGGGCGGAGATCGCAACAGCGTGCGGCTGATCTCGAAGACCGGCGTCGAGGCCTGGCCGGACCTGTCGAAGGACGAGGTTGCGGAGCGGCTCGCACTGTGGATCGCGACGCAGTTGGCCGGAGCAAAACCATGAGCCTTTTCAGCCGCACCGGATTTCGGCAATTCGTCGACACCCTGCCCGGAACCTCCCTGATCGATCAGTGGGAATCGTCCGTCGCAAAGGTTGGAGACAAGGTATTCGGCCTGCTCACCGATGCGGAAAACCGGCTGACGTTCAAAGTCACCGAAGAGAGCTTCGAGATCCTGACTGCGCTGGAAGGAATCGAGCAGGCCCCCTACTTCGCCAAGCGCAAATGGGTCTCTGTTTCACCCGTATCGGCTTTGACCGCAGAGGAGGCCGCAGAATATCTGCGTCGTTCCTATGGCCTGGTCAGTGCGGGCCTGACACGCAAGCTGCGCATCGAACTGGGTATTCCCCTTTAACTGGCAATGAGCAGGCGATTTTGTTTTCGAGGCGCGATCAGAGCGCCATTGCCGGCACCCGTGCCGGTTCAGGCAAACGCGCGTCGTCGGCGGACGGGCGGAACTCGACCGCATCGAGACCTTTCTCGCTGAGGATCACGGCGCTGCTGGCCGGAATCTCAACCCATTTGTCGGTCTCGTCGGTGAGCGGCTCGGAGACGAGACAGTAACCGCCCTTGTCGCCCATAGGGGCGGCATAGAGCGTCGGCGCGAAAGCATCGGTCGAATAACGCACGGCATAGAGCGTCCGGCCGTCGGAGAAGGCCGCCGTGAAGCGTACACGCGCTTCGCCGGTCATGTGCATGCTCATGCGCTCGACAAAGCCCACGGCCTCGCTCATGGCGGCAATCGGCCTTTCTTTGAGGCCGAACTGTAGGGCAAGCAGAAAAAGCAGCTCGGAATCGGTGGTGCCAACACGGGCATGGAAATGTTCGTCGTCGAGCATGGTTTCCATCGGCCGGCGGATGCGATCGAAGTGATCGATCTGGCCATTGTGCATGAAGGACCAGTTGCCGTTGACGAAAGGATGACAGTTGTCGCGGCGGGTCGTGCCGTGGGTGGCTGCGCGGACATGCGCCAGAAACAGCGGCGACCGGATCTGGCTGGCAAGGCTTTTCAGGTTGCAATCGGACCAGGCGGGTAGCACATCGCGGAAACGGCCAGGTTCCGGGCGGTCGCCGTACCAGGCGATGCCGAAGCCATCCGCATTGGTGGCTGTCTTGGCGCGGGTGGCACAGTGGGATTGCTCAATCAACGAATGCGCCGGTGAGGTGACCAGTTCTTCAAGGTAGATCGCTTCCCCGCGATAGGCTGCCCAACGACACATGCGTTTTCACAACTCCTGCAAGCTGCCGATCCGGTGTCGGCGCGCTTTCCGTCAGTGTTCAACCGATTGGCTAATGATTTGTAAACGTCGCGACATTGATGACAGAATTTTGACGATTGTCGCAATCACTTTCTGCACTGCACAATCGAGTTTTGTGAGCGGCCGCCTGTTTTTCGAACCTCGGCGAATATTGTGAACACTGCGTTCCCGGTGCCCGCCTTCGGCTTTGGCGAAGTTCGGCTATATTGGCGTCAACCGCGTACACGCTCAAAGGAGCATCCGATGTCGATACGACCCGTCAAGCATGAAAGCCGCGCCACGCCCACCATGGAAGGTGCCGGGGTAAAGTTGCACCGCGTCTTCGGCTTCGGCGATCCGTCGATGACCGACCCCTTTCTGATGATGGACGATTTCCGCAACGATAGTCCGTCCGACTATATCCGCGGCTTTCCCTGGCACCCGCATCGCGGCATCGAAACCATCACCTATGTGCTGGCCGGTACGGTCGAGCATGGCGACAGCCTGGGCAATCGCGGCCTGCTCGGCGCGGGCGACCTGCAGTGGATGACCGCCGGCAGCGGCATCATGCATCAGGAAATGCCCAAGGGCGATTTTGCCGGCAGAATGCACGGCTTCCAGCTCTGGGCCAATCTGCCCTCGTCGCTGAAGATGACCGCGCCACGCTACCAGGACATCAAATCCGCCGACATTCCCGTCGTGGTCGATGATGACGGCACCGCGGTCAGGGTGATCTCCGGCGACTTCTGGGGCAAGGCCGGTCCCGTCGACGGGATTGCAGCCGAGCCGGTCTATCTCGACATTTCAGTGCCGCCCGGCAAGCGCAAGAGCATCCCAGTCGATACCTACCGTTCAGCCTTCGCCTATATCTTTGCAGGCTCCGGCAGTTTCCGCGACGCGTCCTCGCCATTCGGGGTGAAGGTCGAGAAGGAATACATGGGCGAGGAGCTCAATATCAGAGACCTCTCGGGCAATCGCACATTGGTGGTGTTCGACACCGGCGACGAAATTACGGTCCAGGCCGGGGAACAGGGCATCCGATTCCTTCTGGTCACCGGCAAGCCGATCAAGGAGCCTGTCGCCTGGCACGGTCCGATCGTGATGAACACGCGCGAGGAATTGATGCAGGCCATGCAGGAATTGCAGAATGGAACTTTTATCAAGGTCGATCATTAATCACACAGCCGCAAGGCTTAGGTAGTCAAGTTCCCCTTGCCCGGCGGCCCCCTCCGCCGGGTTTTCTTTTTGTGGGAGATGGACGATGCTCATCACCGGCAGTTGCCACTGCGGCGCCATCCGCTACGAAGCCGACGTCGATCCTCAAGAGGTCGGCATCTGTCACTGCGTCGATTGCCAGCGGCTGACGGGTGGTGCCTACCGGGTCAGCGTCGGCGTCGAACCGGATAATTTCCGCGTCCTAGCCGGTACCGCACGGCGGTATCGCAAGGTCGCGGATAGCGGCAGGCCGAGCGACCAGTTTTTCTGCGATACCTGTGGGTCACCCCTCTGGCGGGTCGACGCTACCGGCAGCAGTATCGCCATTCGTCTCGGCACGGTCGATCAACGTCAGGGGTTGACTCCCAACCATCAGAGCTGGACAGGATCGGCTTTGCAATGGGTGAGCGACATCCGCGATATTCCCGCATCATCCGGGGAATAGGGGTCCAATCGCGCTATTGCCAGAGCGCGTGAAAGTGGTGAACCGGGCCATGGCCAGAACCGACCGACAACGTCCCCGACAAACGGACAGCTTCAGCCAGCCAGTCCTTAGCGACCGCGACGGCATCATACGGCGAGAGCCCCTTGGCAAGTTCGGCAGCAATCGCGCTCGACAGCGAGCAGCCTGTACCGTGGGTGTTCTTCGTTTCAATGCGTGGCGCTTCGAACCAGCGGACGCTCTCACCCAGGACCAGGAGATCGGGGCTGTCGGCGGCGGCAAGATGTCCACCCTTCAACAGCACAGCTGCCGCGCCACACACAGCCAGCCGCGCCGCCTGCGATTCCATCACGCGGCGGTTCTCGGCCTCGGCTTCACCGAGCAAAGCCGCCGCTTCCGGCAGATTGGGAGTGAGCAGCGTTGCCAGCGGCAAAAGCTCATCCTGCAATACCGAGACAGCCTCTGGGTCCAGCAGTGAGGCGCCGCCCTTGGCGATCATCACCGGATCCAGCACGACAGGAATTCCGCGATGCGGCCTGAGCGCGCCCGCAATTGCACTGGCAATGCCCGCGTTGGCAATCATGCCGATTTTCACCGCATCGACCCGGACATCGGCAAAAACCATCCGGATCTGCTCGGCGACAAAACCGGGATCCAGCGCCTGCACAGCCGAAACCCCTTGGGTGTTCTGTGCCGTCAACGCCGTGATCGCCGCCATGCCGTAACAGCCACGCGCGGAAAACGTCTTCAGATCGGCCTGGATGCCGGCACCTCCCGACGGATCGGATCCGGCAATCGACAGGACGTTTGCGATAGAAGTGGAACTGGTTTTCACGGACACCCCTTTTTAAGCGGGGCAGTTGGTGGGACGGATCGCGAAGTCAATCCTGAAATCGTCCCGAGCAACTCCCTCCGCCAGCATTATCTGGTTCAGGTTCAAAGGGTGCTTCTCAGTCCATCTCTCGACGAACGCCCCTGTCTCTCAATTATGATGTTCTAGACCAAAGCCGTGCTGCTGTCATGTGAAACGCCAGATGCCCCGCGAAGCGAACCGAACCATTTGCGGCAACAGTCAAAAATAGCTAGGTGCTTAATCTGCCTGTTCCCACACCTCAAGGATTTCGCGATTGACCTCCGCCCAGAACACCGTCTTCGACAAACGTTACAACGGCTTCCTGTTCGACATGGACGGGACGTTGCTCAACTCCATCGCGGCCGCCGAACGAGTCTGGGGGAAATGGGCGGCACGGCACGGACTCAACGTTGCGGCCTTCCTGCCGACAATGCATGGCAAGCGCGGCATCGACACGATCCGCGGGCTCGCCCTGCCCGGTGTCGATGCAGTCGCGGAAGCCCTAGAAATCGAGCGCGGCGAAATCGAGGATGTCGAAGGCGTTGTGGCCATCCCCGGTGCAATCGACTTCCTCAACGGCCTGCCTCCTGCGCGCTGGGCGATCGTCACATCTGCCCCGGCCCTTCTGGCCCGGGCACGCATCGAGGCCGCCGGCCTGCCGCAACCGCCGACGATCGTCACCGCCGAGGATGTCAAGATCGGCAAGCCCAATCCCGCCGGCTATCTGCTCGGCGCAAGCCATCTCGGCGTCGATCCTGCCCGCTGCCTGGTGTTTGAAGATGTCATGGCCGGCGTCTTGGCGGGCGAGGCTGCAGGGTCAGATGTCATGGTGGTCACAGCGACCCACAGTCATGCCATGGAAACAAGGCATCCGAGCCTGGCCAGCTACGAAAACGTGCGGGTCTATGTCGATGCCGATGGCGGCATGCAGATCGTGCGGGCGGGCTGACGGGGCGCATCAGCGGGAAGCCTGGAAGCGCCCCGCGCCGAAGTTCCTGGAATATCACGCCGCCTTGGCGACGTGATATTCCTTGATCGCGACCATCTTGATCGCCGGATAACGCTCAGCTTCGTAGCGCAGAGAGAATGCGTCCTGCGCCATGAAGACCGGATCCCCGTCCAGATCGCGGCAGATATCGCCACGGCGCTGGGTCATGAACTTGTCGAGTTCGGCGGGCTGATCGGATGAGATCCAGCGGCAGACCGAGAAACGCGACATCTCGAAGGAGACCGGCAGCGTGTATTCGCCAGCCAGTCGCTCCTTCAGAACGTCGAGCTGTAGAGCGCCGACGACACCAACGATCGCCGGCGAGCCGTCTTCCGGCGAAAACAGCTGCACGACGCCTTCTTCGGCCATCTGCTGCAGGGCTTCCTTCAGCTTCTTCGCCTTCATCGCATCTTCGAGGCGCACGCGGCGCAGGATTTCCGGCGAAAAATTCGGCACGCCCTGGAAGACAAGGTTCTCGCCTTCGGTCAGCGTGTCGCCGATGCGCAAGGTCCCGTGGTTCGGAATGCCGACCACGTCACCGGCATAGGCGGTATCGGCAAGCTGGCGCTGCGAGGCGAAGAAGAACTGCGGCGCCGTCAGGCCCATCTGCTTGCCGGTGCGGGCCAGCCGCGCCTTCATGCCACGCTCGAGCTTGCCGGAGCAGATACGGGCAAAGGCGATACGGTCGCGGTGGTTCGGATCCATATTGGCCTGAATCTTGAAGACGAAGGCCGTCATCTTGTCTTCGGCGGCATGTACGGTGCGTATGTCAGCCACCTGGTCGCGCGGCGGCGGGGCAAAATCGCCGAGCGCATTGATCAGGTCGCGCACGCCGAAATTCTTCAAGGCCGAGCCGAAGAAGACCGGGGTCATGTGACCTTCGAGGAAAGCCTGCCTGTCGAACGGACGGCAGGCTTCCTGGGCAAGCTCCAGCTCTTCGATGAAGGCGGCGCGCTCGTTTTCCGGGAGTTGCTCGGCAACATTGGCCGGGCTGTTGACCGGCAGGCCTTCAACCTGCTTGTCGGACCCGCGGAAGGTGTTTTCCACCAAGTTGTAGGAACCGCTGAACGTCTTGGAGCGGCCGACAGGCCAGGTGATCGGTGCTGTGTCGAGCGCCAGCTTTTCCTCGACCTCATCGAGGATCTCAAAGGGGTCGCGGCTCTCTCGGTCCATCTTGTTGATGAAGGTGATGATCGGGATGTCGCGCATGCGGCAGACCTCGAACAGCTTGAGCGTGCGCGGCTCGATGCCCTTGGCGGCGTCGATGACCATGACGGCGGCGTCGACGGCGGTCAGCGTGCGATAGGTATCGTCGGCAAAGTCTTCGTGACCCGGCGTATCGAGAATATTGAAGACCTTGTCATTGTATTCGAAGGTCATCACCGAGGTCACGACCGAAATGCCGCGCTCGCGCTCGATCTTCATCCAGTCCGATCGGGTCTGGATACGATCCTTCTTCGCCTTGACCTCGCCCGCAAGCTGGATGGCGCCGCCGAACAGCAGCAGCTTTTCGGTGAGCGTGGTCTTACCTGCGTCCGGGTGAGCGATAATCGCGAATGTGCGGCGGCGGGAGACCGCCTCTGCGAGCGTTTCGGCCATGGTGTGAATCCTGTGGAGTTGGGCGCTATCTAGCGTCTAAACCCCCGCATTGCAATTGACCTCGGCCCGGCTAGGGGAAACTAGTGGGGCATGACAGCACATCACGACATCCGCCCGACGCTCAATCTGCTTCGTCTGCCCCATGCGGAGGGCATCGACCTGCCAGCCTATGAGACACGCGGCGCCGCCGGCATGGATCTGCGTGCAGCAGTTGCCGAAGACGCGCCGATGGTGCTTTCACCCGGCAAGCGGGCCCTGGTGCCCACAGGCCTCGTCTTCGAAATCCCTGACGGTTACGAGGCGCAGATCCGCCCGCGCTCCGGCCTTGCCTTCAAGAACGGCATCACCTGCCTCAACACGCCCGGCACGATCGACAGCGATTATCGCGGCGAAGTGAAGGTGCTGCTGATCAATCTCGGCGACGAGGATTTCACCATCAGCCGCGGCATGCGCATTGCGCAGATGGTGATCGCGCCGGTCACGCAGGCACGAATTGCTGAAGTCAGCGAGACATCCGGCACCCAGCGTGGCTCCGGCGGCTTCGGCTCGACCGGCGTATGAGGACAAGACCGTGCCGGGCACTCTGACATTCCGGCAGGATTATTTCAGAATCTGGGCAAGCTGCTAAACTTGGCTCAGCAGCAGAGTGTAAATCTTCTGGCTGTCAGCGCTGCGCCTCGGTCGCCATGCGGATGGCGAGCCCGGCCAGCACCGTGCCCATCAGCCAGCGCTGGGCGATCATCCAGAGCGGACGGCCGGCAAGAAACAGGGCGATAGAACCGGCCATTACCGCGATCATCGCATTGACCGAGACGCTGATGACGATCTGGGTCGAGCCCAGCATGACCGACTGCAGAAAGACGCTGCCGCGCGCCGGGTCGATAAACTGCGGCAGCAAGGACAGATACAGCACCGCCACTTTAGGGTTGAGCAGGCTGGTGACGAGCCCCATGGCAAACAGCTTGCGCGGTCCATCCTTCGGCAGGTCGCGCACCTGGAAGGGCGAACGGCCGCCAGGACGCACGGCCTGCCAGGCCATCCAGACCAGATAGGCGGCACCGGCCAGTTTCAGCGCGTCATAGGCAAACGGAATGGCCATCACGAGGACGGTGATGCCGAGCGCCGACATCAGCATGTAGAACAGGAAACCAAGGGCCACGCCGCCGAGGGAGACAAGACCGGCTGCCGGCCCCTGGCAGATCGAGCGCGAGACCAGGTAGATCATGTTCGGGCCTGGCGTCAGCACCATGCCGAGGCAAATCAAGGCGAAGGCAAGAAGCGTCGGCAAAGTCGGCATGATGCGGCTCCGTGATCATCGTATTCGATATAGGCCCGGTTGCGCCGACACGGCAACGGGGCATCGCGTCACCGTTGCAAGTCTCGATCGGTAGCGCTAGTGATCCGTTTTATGCATTCGGAACCGGCGCGGTTTCGGGAAGCAACAATCTAGATTCTGACCGAGCAACGACATGGATCGGAAGTGGGTTTGGATCGACGTTCCGGCCGCTTGGTACGGCCTCGCCGCGGATGGTATCAATTGCTCCGCGCGGACGATTGAAAATACGGAGGACTGCCCATGACGCTGACGACCGTTCTGGCTTATTGTGGCGCGCTGTTTATCGCTGCAGCCATTCCTGGACCTGGCATGACCGCCATCGTCGCGCGGGCGCTGGGCTCCGGTTTTCGCCCGACCTTTTTCATGGGTCTCGGCCTGATCCTCGGCGATCTCGTCTATCTGACCGCCGTGATCCTCGGGCTCGCGCTGGTCGCCAAAACTTTTGCCACAGCATTTCTGGTGATCAAGATCGCAGGCGCGATGTATCTGGTCTATATCGCCTGGAAGCTCTGGACTGCGGGTCTGCTGCCCCAGTCCATCGAGGCACAGCGCTCGACCCATGTTGGCCTCTCCTTCCTGTCCGGGCTGCTGGTCACCCTCGGAAACCCGAAAACCATGCTGTTCTACATTGCCCTGGTGCCGACGCTGCTCCCGCTTGCTGCTATCGGGATCGCGGATTACGCGTTGCTGGTCGGCCTGACCTTCGTCGTGCTGATGGCCGTTCTCATTCCCTATATCCTGCTCGCATCCCAGGCGCGCACGCTGCTGAAGCGGCCCTCGGCGCTGAAGACACTCAACCGCTCGGCGGCAGGCATTCTCGCCGGTACAGCCGCTTACATCGCCACGCGCAGCGCCTAAAACGGGGATTGCGCAACAGCAACCGCGGCAGGTCATTTTTTCCAACATCGATCGAGACTTAGACCGGACGTTCTGGCAGTTCTGCGTGTTTCGGCCTATCGTTCTCTCCAACAAGCATTTTCTGCAGGGAGCGACACATGACGAATGCCAAGAAGCCCGGCCGCGGCCGTATCTACAATTCGATCACCGACACGATCGGCGACACGCCGATCGTCCGCCTCGACAAGCTCGCCCGGGAGAAGGGCGTCAAGGCCAACCTTCTAGCCAAGCTTGAGTTTTTCAACCCGATCGCCTCGGTCAAGGACCGTATCGGCGTCGCGATGATCGAGAGCCTTGAAGCCCAAGGCAAGATCACGCCCGGCAAGACGACCCTGATCGAGCCGACGTCTGGCAATACCGGCATTGCGCTGGCCTTTGCCGCCGCCGCCAAGGGTTATCGGCTGATCCTGACCATGCCCGAGACCATGTCGATCGAACGCCGCAAGATGCTGGCACTGCTCGGTGCCGAACTGGTCCTGACCGAAGGGCCGAAGGGCATGAAGGGCGCCATCGCCAAGGCGCAGGAACTGGCCGAGGCCACGCCCGATTCGATCATTCCGCAACAGTTTGAAAACCCGGCCAATCCCGAGATCCACCGCAAGACCACCGCCGAGGAAATCTGGAACGACACCGATGGTGCCATCGACATCCTGGTATCCGGCATCGGCACCGGCGGCACAATCACCGGCACCGGCCAGGTGCTGAAGGCAAGGAAGCCAGGCGTGAAGGTCATCGCGGTCGAACCGGCCGACAGCCCCGTGCTCTCCGGCGGCGCGCCCGGTCCGCACAAGATCCAGGGCATCGGTGCCGGATTTGCACCCGCCATCCTCGACACCACAATCTATGACGAGATCGTCACCATCACCAATGACGAGTCCTTCGAGACTGCCCGTCTTGTCGCCCGCCTCGAGGGCGTTCCGGTCGGCATTTCATCCGGCGCCGCATTGGCCGCTGCGATCAAGGTCGGCAGCCGTGCGGAAAATGCCGGCAAGACGATCGTGGTGATCATCCCGTCTTTCGCAGAACGTTATCTCTCCACCGCACTGTTTGCCGGCCTCGGCGAGTGATGGCGACCTGATATCTCGGCGCCCCAATCAGGCGCCGGGACAACCCGCCCACCACCGGCACCCTTCTAGGCCGCCGCCGACGACGCCAGTCTCTCCGACGCGATGCGATAGGAAATCGCCTCGGCGAGATGGATGCGGCCGAGCATGGTTGCGCCATCGAGGTCGGCCAGCGTACGCGCCACTTTCAAGACCCGGTGATAGCCGCGGGCCGAAAAGCGGAACTTGTCAGCCGCATCCCGCAGCAATTGCAGGGCGGCCGGATCCGGTTCGGCCAGCGTTTCGATCAAGGCTGTCGAACAACGGGCGTTTGTGCTGGTCGGCAGGCCAAGATCCCCGAAACGTTGCCGCTGGCGATCTCTTGCAGCGGCCACACGTTTGGCCACATCGGCACTGCTTTCGGCCGGACGCGGGCGAATGAGGTCGGTGGCAGCCACGGCCGGTACGTCGATGCGAATATCGATGCGGTCCATCAAGGGACCGGAGATGCGGCCCTGATAATCACTCTGGCAGCGCGGTCCCCGGGCGCAAGTGTGACCGGGTTCGCCGGCCATGCCGCAGCGGCACGGGTTCATCGCCGCGACCAGCTGGAAATCAGACGGATAGGTCACCCGGTGATTGGCACGCGCGATGATGCACTCGCCGGTCTCCAGCGGTTGGCGCAGGGCATCGAGGACCGGCGGCGTAAACTCCGGCAGTTCATCCAGAAAAAGCACGCCATGATGGGCAAGCGAGGCCTCACCCGGACGTGCACGCATCCCGCCGCCGACCAGGGCCGCCATGGTGGCGGAATGATGCGGCGTGCGGAAAGGCCGGCGGTCCGACAGCTTGCCGCCGGAAAGCTGGCCGGCGATCGAATGGATCATCGAGACTTCCAGCAGTTCCGCGGCCGACAGCGGCGGCAGGATCGAGGGCAGACGCGCTGCCAGCATGGATTTTCCGGAACCGGGTGGGCCCACCATCAGGAGATTGTGCCCGCCAGCGGCCGCGACCTCGAGCGCACGCTTGGCGCTTTCCTGTCCCTTGATATCGGCGAGATCCGGCAGATTGGCCGGCAGGCTGCGGACGGCAGGTTCCGGCCGTGTGAGGATCTGGTTGCCGCGAAAATGATTGGCAAGTGCGATCAGGCTGCGCGGCGCAAGAATGTCGATCTCGCTGCCGGCCCAGGCTGCCTCTCCGCCGCTTTCGGACGGGCAGATCAGCCCTTTTCCCAGCGCGTTGGCGCTGATTGCCGCCGGCAGGGCGCCGGCAATCGGGGCAATCGTGCCGTCGAGGTTGAGTTCGCCGATGACGAGATAACCCGAAAGGGCATCACCCGGGATCGCCCCAAGCGCCGCCATCAGACCAAGCGCAATGGGCAGGTCGAAATGCGAGCCTTCCTTGGGCAGATCGGCGGGCGCCAAATTGACGGTCACCTTCTTCGGCGGCAGCGCGAGGCCGGAGGCATGCAGTGCTGCCTGAACCCGCTCCCTGCTTTCTGCAACAGCCTTGTCTGGCAGGCCGACAATCTGGATTGTGAGGTGGATTAATTTACGGTCGTGATGCACTGTAGTGAGCGTTTGCAAGTGATGAGTCGCGGGCGCGTCAATCACCCGGTGGCATTGGAGTGGCAATTGAGCGCGAAAGCATATTCCTACATACGCATGTCTACCGATCTCCAGCTTAAGGGTGACAGCCTTCGACGTCAGCGCGAAGCTTCACGGAAGTATGCGGAAGAAAACAATCTCGATCTAATCGAGGGCGTGTCCCTCCAAGATATCGGTGTGTCCGCTTTTCAAGGCAAAAATATCTCGCAGGGGGCGCTCGGCAAGTTTCTGGCGAAAGTCCAGGCAGGAGAGATCGATTCCGGATCATTCCTGCTGGTCGAATCCTTGGACCGTCTATCCAGACAAAGTCCGCGAGATGCGACAAGTGCGTTTCTGCAAATCTTGCAGGCTGGTATCAACGTCGTAACATTAATGGACGGCCACCTGTACGAGGCAGGAAAGGGCGATTTTGCTGAGTTGATTTACTCGGTAGTGGTTATGAGTCGAGCTCACGACGAATCGCAAACCAAGAGTTCACGAGTTTCAGCTGCATGGTCGAACAAGAGACGCAATGCGGCGTCCAACATATTGACAGCGATGGTTCCTGCTTGGTTGTCCATCTCGCTAGATCGGTCCAGTTTCATAGTGAATGAGGATCGCGCATCCACAGTTCGTCATATTTTTCTAGAAGCTGACCAAGGAAAAGGGTCATTTCAGATCGCGCGTCAACTCAATCAAACTTCGGTACCGGCCTTCACGGTCGGTAAGAGCTGGCACGAATCCTACGTCTCGAGAATTTTGACCAACCGAGCTGTTATTGGCGAATTCCAACCGCACCGGTACAGCAATAACAGGAGAGTTCCAGAGGGCGATCCGGTCGCAAACTATTTTCCTGCGATTGTTTCAACAGAACAATTTGAGAGGGTTCGAATGGGTCGCCTTGTTCGAAAAAACAGGGGGTCTGGTCGGAAGGGGATCGCGAACACAAACCTGTTTTCGCAGGTTGCGAAATGCGGGGTTTGCGGAGGCAGCGTTTATCTGATCGACAAAGGGGCTAAGCCTAAAGGCGGGTTGTATTTGCGATGCGATAACGCTCGACGCGGGACAAATTGCACGGCCTCAAATTGGCCGTTGGCTCACTTCGAACAGGTGTTCCTAACCTTTGTGAAAGAGCTAGATGTCCAAGCGATTATCAACGAACCTGCTCGTATCGAAGAGGCTAGAACTGCCAGAGCACGTGTCTCCGCGCTTGAAGAAGAGCTGCGGGGACATGAGCTGCTACGAACGAGGGCATTTGAGTTGCTGTCAATTGCAGAAACGGATCCAAATTTCGTGCAGGACAAGCTCAGCTTCTATGCTGCGCGGATTAAGGCGATAAAAGCGGAAGTAGCGCAGTTGAAGCTTGAACTGGCGGTTCCGGTCGAGCGAAA
Organism: Hyphomicrobiales bacterium; assembly: GCA_900470155.1. Lineage (GTDB taxonomy): Bacteria > Pseudomonadota > Alphaproteobacteria > Rhizobiales > Rhizobiaceae > Allorhizobium. Next base: position 9,915 of record UBZT01000014.1, on the reverse strand, counting down.
ATTGATGGCGGCGAATGACATGTTGGAGCTTGTGTCGAGCATCAGTCCTCTTACCCAAAAAAGTAACGATGCAAGAGTTCGTATTGCAGACTGGATTCGTGCAAATGTTCGGGAACTGCTTCTTTTCAGCGATGGAATCGACGAGATTCAAGATGAGCCTATAAAGGACAAGCGTCGGCAATTTTCGGTTTTGTTTGAGTCAGGGTTCTTTCGGATGGTTGAAAGCATTGGACCAGACCCTGCCAATTTTTCCTTTGCCATCCACGCCAGTGGCGACAACTGGATCGAGGAGACGACTGCGCTCAACTGAGCTGAGCTGAGCTGAGCTGAGCAAATGTTGCTGAAATAAACACGTAAATACAGCGCTTTAGTCGCAATAACCTGTCGGTCTTGCTGGAGAGCAGGCGGATTAAATTGCCCGAAATTGCGCTTGTTGGTGTCTCTCTTGGGGCAGATTTGCCGGTGTCTTTGTCGCTCATCCGATTGAACAACAGTCGGCACAGTTAGTCGTATGCGGCGTTTTCCTCCGCACATTGACCAAGCTCGATTGGCCAATCGCAAAAAATGCCGCTACGACCTTGAGGGCAAGTACGCGCCAAAAGCGGCCCCCCAAGCTCTACTCACCGGGATCATAGCGGCTGATCCGGTCGTCAGTGTGTGGGCTAAGCCGCGGGTTCTGATCTGCAACGCCGACACTCAATAAAGATTTTGTACACGCATGACTGGCACTACGCGGTCCTCAATGGTAATTACAACCCGGGTGTTTACTACGCCTTGGGGGGAAATCGGTGGAATTAAAAAGTGCGCGCATCCAGAACTTCCGTTCCGTCGAGGACTCTGGCGAGTTCACGGTCGATCATCTCACCTGCCTTGTCGGTAAGAATGAGGCAGGCAAGACCGCCGTTCTTCAGGCAATAGCTGGTCTGTATCCCCATCCTGCCACACCATTTGTGTATGAGTTGGAACGCGACTATCCGAAACGTTATCTCGCTCGGTACAAGGAGCGGCACGACGGCAAGGAAGCAGAAGTCATCAGCACGGTTTGGGAGTTGAATCAGGAAGAGATCGATGAGTTGACGGGGCAGTTTGGTTCGGAAGCCGTAACCGGCAGGACGATAACTGTATCTCGCTCGTATAACTCGATCGTTACGGGTTGGACTGTTCCAATCAACGAGGCCTGCGCTATCGCCTTCCTCATATCGCAGCGCGGCTTTTCAGCCGCAGAGAAGAGCCAAGTTGGCAGTCCGGCGACGACTAACGAACTCATCGCGAAGCTTACGAAGCTTCAGGAGAATGCCAAGCACAAAGCTCTGCTGGACCTGGTGAACGCTTACCCGAGCAAGTCGGTCCTCTCAAAGGCGCGAGCAATCCTCGAGCTCCACTTTCCCCAATTCATGTATTTCTCAAATTACGACCGGATGAATGCGATGGTGCATCTGCCATCGCTCAACGAGAGGGCGAACAACAAGACGCTCTTCAGCGACGAGCAATACCGGGGTGATCGGCTCTTTTGGGAGTTTCTTGAATATTCTGGCGTGCCCCTCTCTGATATTTTAGGAACGACGACGTTCGAAAGCTTCAATGCAAAACTGCAGGCTGCATCGAACGTTTTGACAGAGGAAATTCTCGAATACTGGACGCAGAATCAAGACATTGAAATTCGTGTTAGCGTTGCCGAGGGGCTTCCCGACGATCTAGCGCCTTTCAACTCGGGCGCGGTAGGCCGCGCCCGTATCTATAACCTGCTTCACAAAGCTGACACATCTTTCTCGGAGCGCAGCGCAGGCTTCACGTGGTTCTTCTCATTCCTTATCAAGTTCGATCGCGTGAAAAAAGATGCTACGGGTAAGGTCTTCCTTTTGCTCGACGAGCCGGGCCTAACGCTCCACGGGCTCGCGCAAGCTGATCTGCTGCGCTACTTCGCAGAGAAGCTCGAACCACACCACCAAATCATATACTCGACCCACTCCCCCTTTATGGTGCCACACGACAACATTATGGCCTCGCGCATCGTTGAGGACCTCGTGGTAGTCGACGGGCGTGGACGACGTACGCCTACCGGCACGATGGTTCGCGAAGACGTGCTCAAGGCCGACAAGGACTCTGTGTTTCCCCTCCAGGGAGCGCTGGGCTACTCATTGACCCAGTCGCTGTTCATCGGAAAGCACACGATTCTCGTCGAAGGGCCAGGTGACATTCTCTATCTGCAGGCGCTCTCAGCTGAGCTACTCCGCCGCAATCGTACCGGTCTTGATCCAAAATGGGTCATATGTCCGGCTGGCGGCATCGACAAAATCCAGTCGTTCGTTTCCCTCTTCGCAGGTAACAGCCTCGATGTGGTAGCGCTCAGCGACTACACCAAGAAGGACAAGACCAAGCTGGAGAACCTCAGGAAGTCCGAAGTCATCAAGGACGGCGGTGTGCTCTCGATCGCCGACTTCGTGACCCAGGAGGAGGCCGACATCGAGGACCTCTTCGATCCGCAGCTGTTCTGTGCGATCGTCAATGGTACGTACGGGCTGAAGGGTGAGCAAAAACTTGACCCAGTCAAATTACAAGCCGCTGACGAGAATACTGAGCGTCAGGTAAAGGCAGCCGAGGAATATTTCAACCTGCTTCCAGAGCCAACACCGCTCTACAACCACTTCACCCCGGCTTCATGGTTGTTGATGCACCCTGAGACGCTCGCTGGCGATACAGACCCGGTCCTCAAGACACTTGAGCGCGCTGAAACCCTCTTTGAAGCGCTCAATGGGCTTATCGCAAAGTAAGCTGCTATACCCTTGGGTAGGGCTTTCCCACCGGCCGCGCCGGCAGGCCCGAGAGCATGATGGTCTAGATGCTCGGAAGCCCGCAAAGCGCCGAAGGCGGTCATGGCCGTGGATGAAGCGACCTATCAGCTTCGAAGCTGTAGTGACCCGCCTCAATTTTTGTCTGTGCTTTATTGAACGCCCACTCAGGAGGAGTGATGCTGTGGCTCCTGACAATATCCATCCTGTCCATCAGCTCAGCGAGCCCTTGTTCGGCTGCTTGCACGTCACCAAGCGCCGTAATGGTCGCATTGCGCCGGAACCGGTCTTGCAGTGACTTGAACTCAGCCGCTAGTCGAGAAATATCATCCACGCTGGTCTCAATCTTCAGCGCATCAGCCAACGCGGGGAACAAACTTCCTACGAGAGCCAGAATGGCGATCAGCCAGTCATAGCCCCAATCCTTCAGAATCGACAGACCCGCAATACCCCCGATAACGATGGGAGCCGCAACAAAAACCTGCTTCTGAAGCCGGACGGCGCGCAGCCATATGAACAATGTAGCCGAGGTATATAGGCAGGATTCTTCCTGCCGTCGGCACTCAGCGATTACAGCCCTCCGCCGCGCCTCTGGATCATCTAGATCAGGATTCGGTTTCCGAATATCTTCTGCCATTCTTCCCCAGCCAAGGTTGTGAAATCGTCTCGCTCATAGGCACATGCGGTGATCGCCCGATCCCTTGCAGTTTGGGCTCTTGAAAGCCAGCCGTCGCCAAGGTTGAGGGCCTCTTGGGTGCCAGGGATTATGAGATATGAATTTGCCTTGCCGCACAGGAAAATCAGAAAGTCGCGGACAAACCAATCGTAGTAAAAGAAGTCCTGGTTGCGATATGCATAGGTTGACATGAATTCGGCGGTCAACATTTCGACCTGATACGACTTGAGGGGGACGTTGCAGTTCCTTTTCCAAGTCTTCATCATCCTAGCCATCGGTCGCGTGTTTCGGTAAGAGAGGACGTCAGCCGTCTCTATGAATCGCAGTTCCGCCTGAGGATCGACAACCTTCCATCGCCCACCGTTATTAGTGTCGGGCATCACAAAGCGCCCATGATTATCGTATTTGAACACAGGAACGACTTCGACGGCGATTGTGTTAAAACCTGCGACCACAACCTGGCCATCCCCTCGAACGTCAGTTTGGTAGTATCGATCCACGAGCACCTGACGCACATCTTGAAGAAGGGCTGACTGCTTATTCCCCTGATACCCTTCAAATCGAGCGTACATCTCGATTGGAAGCTCAAAGAAAATATCGACATCACTAGGAGGCCCTATCGCGGTACCCTTTCCCCAAGATCCGACAATAAAGCCGTGGGGTGTGTCTGTCTTTTCTTCCCAATAGGCTTCGTGCAAAGACTTTCTGACGCCCAACTGCTTTCGAAAGCCGTCGTCTTGTTGAGCAGCCGTTAGGCTCAGATTCTCGTGAAAGCCACTAAAGCGCCGCTTTACCGCAACCCACATTTTGAAATCCCCCGCAGCCGAGTTATAGTCGCTGTGGCAAAATTATCGCCATTGCATTCTGCGGTAGCGAATATTCAGAGGTATTGTCCCCAGAAAAATCGGTTGATCAGCAAGCGTGGCCGATTGCCAATAACAGGTAAAGAAGTTTCACAAAATTCCATTTCCACAATGCCTCGGCTAGCGGCCCACGACGCAGAAGCCAATAGGAGACATTAGCTTCGTGTTGATGAGGTGGCCTACCTGGCCGACTACGGTCGCGCCTAAAGTGCCTGCAACCAAAAGCTTTCAGAGCTTGAGTCTTCTCCCTTAAGTCGATACTCGTTAATGGTATTGTGTGGAGCGCCGTTGTGCCTGATTTCCGAATACACACTTGGACGCCATTGGTTTTAGGGCAACGAATGGGCGGGCATCGGAACCTCGTCCAATTGTTTGTGGAATGCGAAGCATGTTGACCGAAACGAGACTTGTTTAAGGTGAAGTAGGATGAGTGCTGGGAGGTTCACAACATCAACCGATATTGCGCTTCAGGTTCTGGCCGAGACCACGCGTGGCGTAACGATGAGTATTTTTGCCGGTTTTGGTGACTTTTTCCGTGACAAGCCGAAAGCGCGATGGGTTGTCGGGATTCTCTCAAGCCTGTGGCTAATTTTTGCATTGGTGGCAGGGGTTTATATTAAGGCGGGACCGATAATGTTTTTCGGCCGCTCGATGAATTTCGAGACGATATTACCGCTGCTTCTCATCCCGTCCTTCTTCGCCGGCTTTTTGTTGCTGGCGGTTCTCGCATCCCTCGAAAAAGTGAGGGACAGCACACTGCAAAGGCTTCTCCGTGAAACACGGGAAGCCAATTATAATGTTCAAGACATTGGGCCGTTGCAGGAACAGCAAGCCAAAGCTTTCGATATTCTCGAAGTTATCCAAAGCAACCTAGACCAGCTCATTGACTACTACATAATCAACAAAGCCCAAGCGACCACCAGCTTTCGCTCAAGCATAATCGCCATCAGCACCGGGTTTGCGACCATAATTGCAGGGGTCTGGCTTGCCTACGCTCATGTCGGCGACAACACTGCCGCGTACATCAGCGTGCTGGCCGGTATCGTACTGCAATTCATCGGTGGCGCATTCTTCTTCCTATACACCAAGAGCCTCATCCAGCTGAATTTCTTCTTCGCACGTCTAGCGCTCATGCAGGACACTATGCTCGGCATACGCTTGGCAGATTCCATTCCTGACGGGAAAGAGAAACATCATATCCTCGAAAAGCTGATTTTTGCGATTGTCCAGCGCAATGCCATTGCGCCCGATTATCTGAACGCTGAAAAACCTAAGGCCGCGCGGACGCCGCGCACTTTCAAAGCCAAACCTGCTGAACAGACGGCGGGATAATTGCAGTCAGCAGGAGCTTTTGAGGTTTCTCATCTATCCGACGGTCGGCAGCTTTTGGGGTTAAAAAGCGACAGCACAAAACGAACGAGATGAGCGTGCTTCTGGAGCCGAATTCCCATGACGCCTTGGGGCCGGATGACGCCGACGCGAGAAGCGGACATTCGCCTCCGGATGTGCAATATCTGATCTGGCCAACAGGATGCAGTCTCCTCGCAGCCAGCCCACTGAAAAAACGGACCTTCGGGCCGCGACGCCTAGCTCCGTCGAAGCCTAAATCGTCACTTACTCACCAAGCTCCACAACTCGGTTCGGTGGAAGCTTGAAGTAGCGTGACGGATCGATCGCGAAGCCTGCAAAGGGCGATGTAGAGATGCTCCGGCCACCGCGGGAGCCCCTGGTTTGGGCGGCAATCAGATTTCGGCCGCCGAGGTAGAACGAGGCCTGCATTATCTCGAACTTAATGCCCTTCTTCTTGCAGAGGGTAAGTGCCCTGATAACGTTGGGCTCATCCATGTATTCGAAGGTCATATCCAGTCGGATGAAATGCTTCGACAGGCGCATCATGTCGATACGGTTGGCGTCAGGCACGACTTCAGTAGCACGATGTACTGGTGAAATTCCCGAAGCTTGTGCTAGAGCAGTTGACGATCCGACTTTGGGCTGGAGGTACGTAGGTATTGCGTGAAACAGGCCGCACGCTCGCGAGCGCATCAGCTGTCGCATCATAGCAGTGATCTTCTGGCTCGCCTCTGCGAACAAGCGAGCCACTAATGTTTCGTCGTACCAAATTAGTCCCGGGCTTTTCCATCGCCCTTGCCCATCTCGAACAAAGTTCATAGGTGGGTAGCCCATCATAGAAAGCCACGACATCTTGTGGCGGGGCCGACTTGTTCCATGCGGGGCTACCTTTAACTCCGAGAGCCACGCCTCCCTCGGACGTGGTGGAACAACCCGAAAGCACGAACAGTAACGCAATCTCAAATCGTCCGATCGAACTGCGCACAATCACTTCCCCACAATGTGACAGCAATCAACGTCACGAGATTCATTCAAAGCGTGGCCGCACAGGCAGCCCTTGAGCCCCTACAGATCAGTCGTTTTTATTCCAAACCGGCTTGGCGTCTAGATCGATCTTGTTCGGATCGATGTCGTCTATGTGGCCGAGTGCGACCAAAATAGACTCTCTTTCTACGCCATCGTCCCAGACCATCACCGACACGTAGCCCTGAAGGAGCTCGATCCTAGCGGTATCTGTATCGGCTTCGTTCCAATCGCTATCGCACGCCCCTGCTGACATAGGGTACTCTGAAACGTTTTGGCCTCTCGGTACGACGATCACACGTCCCTGCCGTGGATTATCCCCGTAAATCTCGGCGTTGACCGGCATCCATAGAAACATTGCGTCGCGTAAATCCATTCAACCTCTCCCGAGCGCACCAATAACATGGAATGCTTACACCTCTTCTACCATAACGTGAAGAGATAGCTGTGAAAACGGCTTCTTCCGCAAGCACGATTTACGCTACGTCGTCGCTTGTCAGTCGGGCGATGACGTTTTTTATCGACTGAGGATGAAAGCGGCCTCCGTTCCTCGCATGGTGCCCGTTACTATTAAGATGCCGGGCGAGGGCTGAGATGCTCATTTCCTTCCATCCAGGCGGCAGCCACGTGGTGAATTTCTTCGCATATTCGTTTGCGGCTTCACGGTTGGCGGCGGCGAGAGCTGCACCATTCCTGCCCAACAACGTGCCACGTCTCTTCGCGGCTTGCAGCGCGAGCCGGGTTCTTTCCGAGATGAGCCGTCGTTCCTCCTGTGCCAAGGCAGCGAAGATATGAAGTTGGAAGTCGGTCGCATGAGGCATCTCGGCTACCGTAAGCTTAATCCCACTTTCCATGATAGACGCGATGAAGCTAACTCGCCTTGAGAATCTATCAAGCTTCGCAATGAGCAATCGCGCATCTGTCGACCTAGCGAGCCAGATTGCGCGACGGAGCTCATCCCTTCGTTCGGCATTGCCTGACACGACTTCGGTGAACTCTCCGACAATGCGATCGCTCTCAGTAACGAATGCGCTCACGACGTCCCTCTGTGCGTCCAGGCCAAGACCCGATCGACCCTGGCGTCTGGTTGAGACCCGGTAATATGCAACGTAGTCGGTCATGTGTTTCCATCGTTAACCTTGGTTTACGTTTGACAATCTCTCCATCTTTTATCCTGCTCAACGCATCCAGCACAGATTCTCATGCGTAGATTTTCATCTAAGCATATGACAAATAAGATTTTATTGAGTGTAGCAACGGTGCGCGCTGATGTAGGTCTAGAAGCCGAAACGATGGTTGTTTCTTTTCAGACAAACCATGCTTATGGTTGTTTCTCTATGTCTACTCGAAAGTGATTCATGTCCGACTTTTCCTTCCGATGGCTGCATCTTTCTGATCTTCATTTTGGGATGAAAGGGCAGGCGCCGCTTTGGTCGAGCTTCAAACATCACTTGTATGATGATCTCCCACTGCTTCTGGAGCAGTCGGGGCCATGGGATCTACTGGTTTTCTCTGGGGATATCGTCCAACGAGGGGCCTCTGAGGAATTTCTCGGTGCTACCAGTGCAATAGTTGAGCTCTACGGTAAGCTGGCATCTCTCGGCTGCACCCCGAAGTTCCTCGCAGTTCCGGGAAATCATGATCTCGTTCGCCCCCCGGAAAACGATATGTCCGTCATGCTCCTTGGAGATTGGCGAAACAAACCTGCGGTAAGACACGAGTTTCTGAATAATGCCGCGAGTACGTATCGAGAGACCGTCGCAGCATCCCTTAAAAACTATCGGTGCTGGTACGAAGCGTTAGCGGAGGCTGGTGTCCCGGTTCTTGAAACCGCTAACGGCTTGCTGCCAGGAGATCAGGCTGGCCGGATTTCGATCGACGGAAAACATGTCGGCATCGTTGGACTGAATTCCACTTGGCTTCAGCTAACCAACGACGTCAAGGAGGGCGAGCTCCACGTCGACCATGCGCAGCTATCAGCGATGCTGCCCGACGCGGAAGGCTGGTGCCGAAGCAACGACTTCAATCTTCTTATTACCCACCATCCAGTTGAGTGGCTAGGAGTTGAGACCCTGGGCACCTGGAAAACTGAGATTGCACCACCCGGGCGGTTCGACCTTCATCTGTTTGGACACATGCACGAACCACTGTCCAGCAGCCTATCGATAATGGGCTCTTCGCCCATAACGATTTTTCAGTCGCCCTCGCTTTTTGGGCTCGAGTATCTAGCAGACGGATCGTCGAAGCGAATACAGGGATACAGTGCTGGCGCACTTTCGAGCGCAGCAAAAAGGCGTCAACTTAGAATTTGGCCCCGAACCTACGTGGTTTCACGGGCAGGACAGGGTAAAGTTGCCCCGGACTACAATTTCCTTTTGTCAGACAACATCAGCACCACAACGCAGCTGCCGGACAAATTAGTCGCGCCCTCTTCAAGCCCGCCAGTGCCGTCCAGTCATCCGGCGCAGGCCGTGGCTAAACCACAAGCTTTCGTTGCAACATCTGTCTCAGAACCACAAGATCTTCTAGCACGCCTTCGACATCATCTGCTTCCCTCAGGACCACACTCGTATGTTCGAAAAGTGGAGCAAGATGCAGCTTGCAGAGGACTCAAGAAGCGGAGCATCTGGATTGTAGCGGATTGGGGACTCGGTTCGGACGAGTTCGTCTCATCTATTCTTGAATCACAATCAATAGCGGAACGACCGATCTTCCGGTTGGATCTTGGGGATGTACCCGTCAACGGTGGCGATCTCGACATGGAGATCGAGGCCCGGCTCGGATTTAAGGTTCAACAGTTATCTGAGGCTTTAGCTCATCAGGAAGCGGTACTACTTCTCGATGACATTGCGTTGGGAGAGCGAATTCCGGGTGCGTTACCGCGAGAAATTAGCGTTGAAACCTTCGCTCAAGTGATGCTCGACTACTGTCCATCACTAGTCATCGTCTTGCGTACACGATCCGTTCCTTTGAACGACCAGTTCGATACGGTGGAGATAGGCGCACTGGATGAGGCTGACCTGAAGTCATATATTTACAGACATCCCGATGGCGGAGATGTGCTCGCAGTGCCCGAGGTAGTAGCACAGTTGCTACCAATTACCGGAGGGGTTCCGGACCAAGTGGATCGAGCGTTAAAGGCGCTGAAAGTGGTGACACTATCCGAGTTGATCGCTAGCCACGAAGAGGTCGCCTTGGCCTGCTGCCGGTTTCT
>UBZT01000037.1 GCA_900470155.1 Hyphomicrobiales bacterium | reverse complement strand
GCGGCCGAAGAGCCAGTCCTGCTCGGCTCGGCCATTCTTGGCAGCGTTGCGGCGGGCGTTTACCCCAATGTTCGTCAAGCCATGGAAGCCCTCTCCACGATTTGCGCTGTCCATAAGCCGACGTGCAACGAACTGGCGCAAATCCATGAGCAACGGTATCAGGCCTTCGTCAAACTCCAGGCGGTTTCGAAAACGATGCGCGCTGTCTGACGCCGTTGTTTAAGATGGCAAGAAGGTCCGGTCTGCTGCCGTCTCTCGATCTCTGAAATGGGATGACGGCACCGAAATCGCTGCCGAATGCAGTGCCCCGTCGGGCAGTTCGGAGCTCGGGATTTTCAATAGCATGATGCCAAGCAGCACTGCGTCAATGGAGCGAGATCACCCCTTGCATATTATAAGCTCCCAAGTTTAGGCCTTGCAGGCTCCCAAGTTCGCACCAAATCCCGCCCAACTCCCGACTTATCCCGGTCTGAAAGCAGGCAATGCAGGCGTGGCATTCATCCAGGCAGCGGTCCGATCGAATAGCGAATGTGGCAGCTAGGTGCCAGTCGAGCAAATGGCGCGGTTTTGCCGACAGGGCCTACGGGACCCGGACAATTAGCTGGTCCGAGATCGGGGATAGGCGAACCGCAGCCCCTTTGGTTGCCTGTCAGTCGGTTGGTGTCGCGCCCAACGCCGGCTAGAGCAAGAAGCGCATCGGGGTCTGAAGCACTTCGCGAATGCCAGCATCCTCGATGTCCGCGACATCGAGGTCGACGGTCGCGCCGGTGATCGGGCTGGCCGAGGACGGATCGAAACTGTGTAGGAAGGTTCTCGTCATAGGGCCAGCGCTCGCTGCAAATCATCGTGCTCGAATGCACTGGCCATACGGTTGATTTCGGCTGACCGCGCACCGACCGCCTTTGCGGTCTCGCGCCACGTTGCGGTGGAGGTCGCGACTTCCTTAATAATCGCGCGAGCCTGGGCGAGCGTGAGGGCGAAAAACCCGGCAGTTTCTTCCAGCAGATCAAGGGAGCAGGTGCCTTCATCAAGATCTATGTTGGTCGTCAGGACGCGCGCCTTGACGTCAGTCGGCACTGGATTGAGGTCATAGGCAGGGGACAACGACCAGCCGGCCTTGCCGAGCCACAGAAAGCCGTGATTTCTCAGGTGGTCATCGACGTTGGAAATCAGCACATTGAAGGCGACGCGGCGATAAAGCGCGCGCGCATCGGTCTTTCCCTGCGCGCCGTGTTCGGCCAAGGCGTCTACGATCTCCGGATAGCTTCCACGCTCGCCGTCCTTTGCGCCCATCATCGCCATCGCGGAGAGGAAGGGGATCCGGACAGCACCATCGCGGTCGAAGCGACGCGAGAGCATGACCTTCTTGCCGGCGACGTCGATGAGCTCGTGGAGGGGCGTGACAATGCCGGCTTGTTCAGCCAGTTTCAGAGCGACCTCTTCCCATGTCTCCATGCTGTAGTCGTCGGTTTCCTTAGGAAACTTGGCGATCGAGAGATGGCCATGTTGATCGATAACAGAAGACTTCGGACGCGCTCCACCAAGCGAGGAGCCAGGCGCGAAGATAAGTTGAAGGTCTTCGTCGGTTTCCTCATCGCGCAGAATACGTTCGGTGATCTGCAGCAGGCGGCCGAGCTCGATGAGGGCGGGGACGCCGGCACGGATCGGCGCCTGGAATTCCTCGTCGCTAACCCAGCGGAACCGGAGTGCGCCGAGCCGTGTCTCGTCGGCGACGCCAAGCAGATAGTCGCTTTCGGCCAGCGTGCGAACGGCCCGGCCATCGCGCTCAGCCATGCGCCTTTCCGAGCGCTGCATGAGGCGTCGGCCCCAAGTGTCGGGTGCTGAGTCGCCAATAGAGCCAAATGTTGCGAGGCCGGCGGGTGGGGCGAACGCTCCCCGGCTCAGAGCTAGAGCGGGCTCCAGCGAGAAGCGGTCGGGGTCCTCAAGCCAGGCACGATCATACTCAAACATGATCGTTTCGGCACCACGGACGCGATTGCTCCGCGCTAGACCGATTGGACGTGTGCGGCCGTGAAGGTCGAGATGAATTTCAAAATCAGCCATCGCGTGACGATCCCGGCGATCGCTTTGGGTGAGCGTGCTTGGGCAACTCCGCACTGGCCAGAGCCTGGCCGACGCTGTCGTTACTGATGTCGGCGACTTGGCTCAGCCCATCTAGCAGGCCGAGTGCCTGAAGGACGCCTGCGTAGATGCCGATGCTGACATTGGTGTCGCCAGCCTCGATCTTTTGAAGCGTTGAGCGTGAGGTGAACGCACGTTCGGCTACTACCGCCATAGGCAGGCGGCGACGTCGGCGTGCGTCGTGGATGTCTGCGCCCAGTTTGCGCAGCGCGCGCCGCACAGCGGCCGGAGGGTTATGAGGTGTCGGCATTTGCCACCTTCGCACTACAGATTGCCCGGATATGTAGCACGAAGATTACAATATTTCCAGAGAGATGGTTTGTTAGAAAAGCTGATTGTCTCGGTGCGACTGGCATGACTTTGAGCAGGAGCAGATCACATACAGCAATTTGCGCGCTGAGCCATCTTGGTCGGCAGCAAATGACGGAACCAGAAGCAGCGGATGTTCCAAAATAACGATTTTATGCCAAAAAATTATAGAACTCAGTGACTTAGAAAAATCGGAGTAAAGGGGCGGCGGTTCAAGGCGAAGAAGTTGGTCCGAGAGCGTGCTCAAATGCCAACTGCAGTCCACGCTCTACGACGGCTTCGCACCCTCATTGTAGCCGTTCTCCCGAAACCCTATTATTGCTGAAAGCCTCCAGTCTGCCTGTTGGCTGGCGGCGTCAGTGATGAGGTGGGAAGGGGCGACGGCTCCGGCCTCTGTGAGTACTGAACAGGCGTGATCATGACCCCTTGTCGGGTGCCTGCACGCTTTCTTTTAATATGTCGACGAACTGATGTTGAATCGGTGTCGGCAGCCAGTTCGACCGGATGGAGATGCCCTTTGTCGCCGGCGGAAAGCTTGGCGCCCATGGCAAAACAGCGAGCAGACCCAGTTGTTCGTCCATCTCGATCTCGTGACGGCTGGATACGCGGCCATACGGTGTCGATGCGAATCGCAAGACGCTGGAAACGATAATTCTCTATTGCCGGCAGCAGGGTTTGATCGACCGCGATCTTACGGTTGATGAACTGTTTGACGATGTGACGCGCGCTCTGGAATAGAGTTTTTGCACACAGTTGTGGTCCATATGACAGGACGATGGCCGGAGGTAAGTCAGGGTGAAAAAGGGGCGGTCGCTCGCCAACAACACTCAGGAAATTGCAAAATTATGTAGCAAATTCCACAAGATTCCGGGTGCCATGAGAACTACCTTCTGGTTGTGAAACCGGAGGGTGGGAATGGCAGGCATGGTGGACGAGTTGAAGGGTAAGGTGGCGGAACTAGCGCAGCGTTTCGTGGCCCAGGAGAAGCTAGGCGATATGGTCGAAGACCTCACCAGCCGTTTCGCCGCCATCCTCGACGGTCTCTACAAGAAGGACCTGGTTCAAGCACTCTGGCGAGGTCGGCAGCCGCCGGCTTTGGGAGATCAATCGATTGATACTAGGGGAGGTGTTCAATCCGCTCCTGTCTCGCTTGATTTCCAAGCATACAGAGTATAGTGCAATATGATATTAGATACATTTTTTAATCAGTTTATGATTTTCAATTCATACTATGCGTTTGTGCCCTATTGATCTAATATGAATTATAACCCATATTTTTCTCTAAAAATGAATCACATAACATATTATTTGGAGTGCACATGTTCTTTCAGTTTATGGTAGGCGTGAAGAAGCTGAGGAAAAGCCTTCGAATGACCCAGAGTGAGCTGGGTATGCTGATCGGGATCGATCAGGGTTATGTTTCCAGGCTCGAAACGGGAAGACAAAACCCTCAGGCGGAAACACTTCAGGCGATCGCGGAAGCTCTGGAGGCTGAAATTATCTTCGTTCCCAAGAAATTGGCGAGACGGGTGCATTCAATCATCGATGAACACCTGTCCCCTCCCACACAAACGAAGCGGCCGTTCGCGGGTAACGTCATGGATGACATTTTTATTCCGGATGGCGATGATGAAGAAAGCCAAAGGGGATCGAATATATGACCCATACGCTTGGTGTAAGCATCGTATCCAATGAAAAGGAAGTTCGTGTCGGTACACTTGTACGCGATGAAGCGGATATGATGAGTTTCGAAGTTGAACGCTCATACATCGAGCTTGGGGAAAGCCGACCAATACTAAGTTCGTCCGTGCGATTTCTAGGAGACGAAGAACGCACCGTCAAAATTTTGCAATCCGGCCCCATAACCCAGCCTGGCCGCGATTTACATCCATGGTTCAGTAATCTGCTTCCCGAAGGTGCCCTGCGCGATCTGGTGAACAAGGGGCTTCCCAGCGGGCGAACGTCAGACTTCGACGTACTTGCGTACCTTGGCCACGATCTACCGGGCGCTGTTGTCGTTCGCGCTGAGGGGGGTTATCCGACGCCGCTGCATCAGGAGATCGAAGAAGCAGGTCAACCCAAGGCCATTCGCTTCTCTCTAGCAGGTGTGCAGCTCAAGATGAGTATGATGAAACGGGACGAGCGCCTCACATTTCCTGCTACGGGAATCAACGGCGACATTATAGCCAAATTGCCGAGTCCGAAGTTCGAGTTTCTGCCCGAAGTCGAATTCAGTTCGATGAAGCTCGCCGAGTCTGCCGGCGTTTCGATTCCGAACTGCGAATTGGTGGCCTCGGATTCGGTGTCTGATATCAGCGAAGACATTCTTGAACACGGTGCGTATGTTCTGGCCGTCTCTAGATTTGACCGCGCGGGCGGTAGGCGTATCCATATGGAGGATTTCTGCCAGGTTCTCGGCGCTCACAAAGACCGTAAGTATGCGGCTGCGAACGAGGAGACCGTCGTCAACATGTCCCGTCGTTTCGGGGGTGGATCACGAGCGTTTGTCGAGATGGTGCGGAGATTGACTGTCAATATAATGATAGGAAATGGCGACGCGCACCTGAAGAACCATTCGTTACTATATGTCGATGGCGCAACTGGTAGTCTTACACCAGTCTACGACATCGTTCCCACTTTTCTATACGATGGCAAGGACGATCTGGCGCTGAAATTCAGGGAAACACTGAATCCCTTCATCGTCAAACTGCAACGGTTCGAACGAGTAGCCGAACTTTGCGATATTCCAGCCAAGGTTGCCCGTAAGGTAGTGACCGATACGGTTCAAAAAGCCGCTGATACTTGGTCGAAGGAACTTCAGGACCTCCCAATGCCTGAACGCCTCGCAAAAAAAGTCATTGAGCGAACGCACAAACTGGCCCTCGTGAAGGAGTTGCAAGTATCGTTTTGTCCGAAGCCTCCGGCCTAGAGACAAAAGGCGGATAGGTGCCTAGATTTGCACTTGAAATGACTGGATGCTGGCCGCTCTGTGGCATTTGCTACATAATTTTCCATTCTCGGTAATTCGGTCAGGCACCGAAAAGATGTTTGCAGACAATTGGTTACAACGGATTTGCTGGTTGAGTGCAAAACGAAAAATGAGCCAAATCCTGCTGAAAAACCAACACCCTTCGGCCGTGCGCCATTTTCGGCCATTCTCGCCAACCGTAGTTGTTGTTGGCAATCAACATAGCTTTGTATCGGGATGAAGGGGCAATTGGATTTTGCGGCAAGAAACGGGTGGTCGCTTACGTCCCCTATCACCTATGCCAAGGCTCCCACACAAGGAGCCAATCATGGGAATGTTGCAAGAGAAAGTCGCTATCATCACCGGCGCATCATCAGGGATAGGCCGCGCTGCAGCATTGCTGTTTGCTGCCGAGGGTGCTGCCGTAATTCTGAATGCCAGAAGCACGCCGGGTTTGGAAAAAGTCGCCGACACGATCCGGGGCAAAGGCGGCAGAGCCCATATCGTGGTGGGTGATATAAGTGAGCCGGACACGCACGACGAACTTACTGCTGAAGCCGTGCGATTATTCGGCGGCCTGGATATTGCTTTCAACAATGCAGCAATGGTCGGACCAATAAAGCCTCTCGCGGAAGTGACTCTGTCAGAATGGCACGAAACGCTCGCAACCAATTTGACTTCAGCCTTCATGGCAAGCCGCAGCCAAATCCCCGCGATGCTCGAGAGAGGCGGTGGCTCTATTATATTCACATCCAGTTTTGTCGGGACCAGCGTCGGTCTTCCGGGCATGGGGGTTTACGCAGCGTCCAAGGCCGGATTGATGGGGCTCGTAAAGGGGATCACTGCCGACTATGCCAGCAGGGGCATCAGGGCAAATGCGCTCATGCCCGGCGGTTCTGATACTGCGATGGCTGGCGACCAAGCGCAGAAGGAATGGGCCGCAGGCTTGCACGCCATGAAACGAATTGCGCAACCGGAAGAAATAGCGAGCGCCGCGTTGTTCCTTGCGAGCTCCATGTCAAGTTTCGTTGCCGGATCTGCGTTGTTCGCAGACGGCGGGAATTCAGCCGTCAAATAGCGATACGATGTCCGGACGCCGTGTTCCTCACTGATATTGCCAAGCGTTCGCAAGGTTGTTTGGCAATATCGGTCGGACTGGCGCCAAAACCTACCGGCGTGCTCGCCAGTAGACGAGCCGGCATTCGTTGTCGCTACGCCCGCAGTATCTATTCGGGTGCGGCCGTCGATGTCCACTTGCCGGACTGGACGAGCGGCGACAGGCTGAGATCGCCGACGACCTGTTCGACCAGTTGGTTCTGCTCGCTCGCGGTGTAGACGACGGCTTCGACCGCGACGATGCCGGTCTCGCTCGCAGAGTGACTTTCAAGCCCCCGGAGCCGCAGCTTTCGCGTCTCCATCGCCTGCAGCAAGGCTGAGCGGACGACGGCCTCTTCCTCGGCCAGGCATTTCAGCTCGATCATGTAGTAACGCTCAACGCTCTCCTTCTCCGGCGCATGTCGCTCGATCAGCGCGCCGATGCGAGGCATGGTGAGGTTGATCAGGAGAACGAAGGCGCAGGCCTCAGCTGCCGAAATCAAATAGCCATAGCCGGCAAGCACACCGACCGCACCGGTAGACCAGACTGTCGCCGCTCCGCTCAAACCCCGAACGCTCAGCCCATCCCGCATGATCAGGCCGGCCCCGAGAAAGCCGATCCCGGTCACCACCTGCCCGCCCATGCGCACATCCGTGCCGCCGTCGATCAACATGCCAAGCGAGGTAAAGGCCGCTGCACCCAGCGAAACCAGCGCGTGAGTGGTGAGACCCGTGTATCGCTGTCGCCACTGGCGCTCCAGTCCGATCAGCATGCCAAGGAAGGCGGCGATGGCGAGATTGGGCGCAATCAAAAGCTCATTCAGGAGGGTCGATGCAAAAGACGGCATTCGCATTTCCTGTTCAGCATGCGCGACAACGAGAGCCACGAGTGAGCTTAAACTTCAACGCTTCATCACGCTCAGCCGCACCTGGCCGCGATGACCAGGCCGGACACAGTATCGGTCTCGATGGTCACGCGATCCTCTTGGAAGTCCTGTGTCACCATCTGGCCAGGCTCGATCTGGCGAACGGTCTTTGCGTTGGTCAGTTGCATTGCCTGCGCGTCTGTGGGTTTCGGCTTGCCGACGAGGCTTTGAGCGGCTTCAGCATTGCACGGCTCTGGGGCCGGCGCTATCGTAGAAGTGTCGGCGCGGCTTGAGGCAAGAACTGATACCAGTCCTGCAACAAGAACTGGGCTGAACATGGACGGCTTGAACATGTAGATCCCTATAGAGAATTGAGAACCGACTTCAGGTATCTGCCCCGTCATTGCGAGACGAATTTACCTCGCGGCCGCTGAAATTCAAGCTGGCTATCGATCTTGTTTTGCACCGTGCCCCCTTTGAGGCCGTGGCCTGAACACACAGGTGCAGCCATATCTGATAGATCGCAGTATCCAGCTTGATCGGCGCAGTTTAAGCGGGGCTTACATGGTGTGGCTCAGCCTCTGATGTCGCCAGCGCTCGGGGCTCGAAAGCTAACTCATCCGGCGCGCCCGAAACAGTGAAGCAGGCCAGTCAGCCATGTTGTGGCGAAAGCTTGATCAAGCCCATACACTATGGCAAGATGTACACAATTCTGGACACAAGCATTATTAATGTTCAATCAAATGAACAAAGCAGGCGTCACCCATGCCGCGTAAAAGAAGCTATTCAAGAGTAACCCGCGAAGCTCTCACCATGCTCGGCAAGCTGATCCGCATCGGCCGGGCCGAGCGCGGCCTGACGGCTCAGGAACTAGCCGACCGCGCCGGCATAAGCCGCACGACCCTATCCAGCATAGAAAAGGGCGCGCCAGGCCCCGAGATCGGAAGCGTCTTTGAGGTCGCCGCCCTCGTCGGCGTGCGCCTGTTCGATTACGACGAGGGCACGCTGCAAATGCAAAACACCCGCCTCGATGAAAAACTGACTCTGATGCCCAAGAGCGTCCGCCATCCGGTGAAGGAGGTTGATGATGACTTCTAAGGACGAGACCGAAGCCTTTGTATGGATTTGGCTTCCCGGCGCAACGAAACCGGTGGTCGCGGGCCGCCTCGACCAGGAAGGTGAACGCCTGCTCTTTACTTATGGCGCGAGCTACCGGCGCCGTCAGAGCGCCATTTCCATCTACGAGCCCGAATTGCCGCTTCAGGAAGGCGTGATCGCGCCCATCAACGGCCTGCAGATGGCGAGTTGCATTCGCGACGGCTCGCCCGATGCCTGGGGCCGCCGGGTGATTATCAACAGGCTGACAGGCAAGAAACCCGACGCTGCCGGCGTACCGGAGATCGGCGAACTGACCTTTCTGCTCAAGTCTGGCTCCGACCGGATCGGCGCCCTCGATTTCCAGGCATCGGCCACGGAATATGTCCCCCGCCTTGCCGCGCAGGCCTCGCTGGACGAGCTTATGGAAGCCTCCGAACTTATCGAGAAAGGCGTCCCTCTTACCCCGGCGCTCGACGAGGCGCTCAATCACGGCACCTCGATCGGCGGCGCGCGCCCCAAGGCGCTCATTGATGGCGGCACCAAGAAGTTGATCGCCAAATTCTCGGCGGCGAACGACACATATAGCGTCGTGAAGGCTGAATTCATTGCGATGAGGCTGGCGAGCGCCTGCGGGCTCAACGCGGCGCCCGTGTCGATGTCCCGCGCCGCGCATAAGGATGTGCTGCTGATCGACCGCTTTGACCGCACGCCCACACAAGAGGGCTGGACGCGGCGCGCGATGGTCTCGGCCCTCACCATGCTGGGCCTTGACGAGATGATGGCCCGCTATGCTTCGTATGAGGACCTGGCGGAACTGATCCGCCACCGCTTCACGGAGCCTAAGGACACGCTCAAGGAACTCTACGGCCGGATTTGTTTCAACGTGCTATGCGGCAACACAGATGACCATGCCCGTAACCATGCCGCGTTCTGGGACGGCCGGATGCTGACCCTTACACCCGCCTACGACATCTGCCCGCAAGGCCGCACGGGTAGCGAGGCTACGCAGGCCATGCTGATCAAGGGCGAGGGACGCGCCAGCACACTCGCCACCTTGCTTGCCGCAGCACCGGATTATCACATCAAAGAACCGGAAGCCGCCGCGCTGATCGAACGACAGATCACCACCATCGCCGCGCACTGGCAAACGGTCTGCGAGGAAGCTGAATTGAGCCCCGTTGACCGCAAACTGTTCGCCGGTCGTCAGTTCCTCAACAGCTACGCCCTTGACGGGCTTGACCGCCACAAGCCTCTGCAGGACGCATTCCGTGCTGCACGCGACATACTGATCGCAAGCGAAGACACTCGACCATGACCGCGCCAAAGCGGCTCAAATAACGCGCATTAAACACTATTTCGCCAGCCTGCTTTCGAGACGCGTCCGCATACTTCATTGACCATCGCACTCGCTCTGCCAGAAACCCGGCTGTCAAACTCTGTGGCTCTTCAATGCTGAGCACTATGATCATCATCGATGAAGCGTCCGATCTGCCTTAGATACGCAACGATGTCGTACCTCAGATGATCACGCTCGCCATACCGTTCGCAAATCCCGTGCACCTCATTGACGACCCGGTCGAAGTCCTCAATTGGCACATCCGCCTCTGCGAACACGTAGACATCATGACCAACAGCCATCATCGGCGTGCCGGTCGCAAGGATTGCATCGATGAATTCTGGGACCTCTGTCTTATGCATGGAAGTCTCCCCGCTTATGCCCGAATGCTACCAACCGTCAAGCACAGCACAAGTTCCGAAAAATAAGGTAGTGACGACGGCAGGGTGCTGCCCACCAGCGGTAGCGAGATGATCGGATCTTGAAGTTCAAATCTCCGGCGCAATATCAGTGTGATGAGAATTGAGCCGCCACCGCAGGAAGATCGTGCCGATCGCCAACTGACATGCAAGGACGCAATCCAGCGCGCATTTCAGGATCTCATTGAAGAGGCCGTGATCGCGGGATGGAGTGAGACTGAATCTGTCGCTGCGATAATTGAGCTTTCCAAGAACCATATGCTTGCCAAGTCCGAGAACGACCGATTGAATGAAGCTCTCGCAGAGCTGACGGGCAGGCGCCCATGCGGACCTTTGAAACCATTTTGATAATCGGCGCGCTGGCTTTCGCAGTTTTCTGGTTGGGTGCCATGGTCTTAGAGTTGGTCACCTACATCTCTTGACCTTACAGTTCGACGACGGCGGAGAACACATGTGTGCAACCTCTACAATGTGACGACGAACCAGGAGGCGATCCGAGCCATCGCCCGCACCATGTCCGATCTGATCGGCAACATGGAGCCATCGCTTAACGTCCATCCTGACTACCCTGCGCCGATCGTCAGGAATAATACCGGCATCCGCGAGCTTGCCGCCGTTCGCTGGGGCCTGCCGTCATCGCAATTCGCATTGATGCAGGCCGCGAAGAAGCGCGCCGCCAAGCTCGAAGAAAAGGGAAGGCCGGTCGATTTCGCCGAGCTGCTGAAGATGGAGCCAGATCGCGGCACTACCAATGTGCGCAAGACCGACAGTAAACACTGGACGCGGTGGCTCGGCGTTGAAAATCGTTGCGTCGTTCCCGTCACCAGGTTCGCCGAGCCAAACCCGGGCAACAAGACCGCCGACGGACGAACGCCGAATGCCTGGTTCGCGCGCGATGCGCAGCAGAGCCTCATGTTCTTTGCCGGCGTGTGGGTGCCGCAGTGGACCAGCGTGAGAAAGATCAAGGACGGACTGACAACGATCGACCTCTTCGCCTTCCTGACGACAGAGCCAAACGGCGTCGTCGGCCCGATCCACGAAAAGGCGATGCCGGTCCTGCTGACGGAACCCGACGAAGTCGAAATGTGGATGACGGCGCCCTGGTCAGAAGCACGGGCTCTGCAGCGGCCGCTTTCCGATGACAAACTTGTCCTGCTGCCAGACGGCGCGACGTGAGCGGGTCAACGCTCAGATGGGCTAGGTCAAATTTCAGACTCCAACCCGCCCGAAATCTGTTGTACGACTCACGGAGAAGATGGAGGTCGCCATGTCAACAGAACAACTTCCTTTGTCCCCTACCAATCTCGCCGTTCGTGCCCTTTCCCACATTGAGCGCGAGAGTCCGCTCGCCCCAGATCAGTTGGAAAATGCTCGCGAACTCATAATCGAGTTCGTCAGTTCCGGTGTCACCGACATAGAGGAGCTTGTCGAACTCACACGCATGGCGGAAGGGAAGCAGTATCTTCCTGGTGGAAAGTTCTCTTATGGAAGACAAGCGCCGGGCTGCGGGTCTGAGTAAGTTGAGATTCTTGACGTCACCATGGAACCAACCTTGGGGAATGCGCGTTCGAGTGCGTTATGTTTCCCCGACATAACTCCCATCACGAGCTGACCCCCGCCTTTGGGGGTCTTTTTTTGCTTACGGCAGAACGAGTCCATGACCGACATGTCAAACTCGACATGGCGGGAATGATCGCCCTCAATATGGTCAACTTACAATGGACGATAGCAACTCACAGAGTGTGCATTTCTGACATAAGTCGACTAAGTCGTCTGGATTGCGCCGTAATCTTGGTTCCACGAGGATCGCGAGGAGGGCGCTTCTGAAGAAGCATACTCCTTTTCTCCGCCGCTGTCGGATTGATCGGCGAAGAAAGCCCTGCTGACGTTGCCAAGTAATGACGTCTTCGCTGCATTAGAGTTGCAGGCACAGAGTGCGCGCACCCGTGGGGGACGCCGGTTGCGCCGCTTAAACGTCGAAATTTATGGTTTCTAAGTGGTTTGTCAGAGGCAGGGTCGGCGTTGTGTACAACCAAAGTTTGCACCCACAACAATTAGTACATTCGAAAACGAGCTTATTGTGTTGTAGTATCCAAGCTTGTTGGCGTTAAGAGTAGTAAGCCGCGGGGTGCTTGTAGTGGATTCATCTGCGCAGCCAGTTTTTGAAGTAAATGATTCATTTTCTGCAGCCGTTGCCCATGACCAAAACCTCCTGGAGTCGGGCCTCCAGCCGTACACCTTTTCGACGGATGATTTCGAAAGGCGCGACCGGTTCCCGTTGTGGCGCGAGAGTTTTGCGCCGATGGTGGATCTGCGCGAGAGAAATACCCCCATCAGATCTTTCGCCGGCAAGCAGACTCTTTGGGACCTTGGCGATCTCATCGTGGCGGACGTGCACACCGGGGGCATTGAGTTCACCAGTGGGCCGATGCAGACTAGGAAGCTTGGTGTGGACCACTGGTGCCTGACGCTGTTTTTAGACGGTGCATGCCGCACCGTTTCAGGCGATGATATTTATGACTCTTCCCTGAGACTTGTGCAGGCCCACCCGCTTGGCCTCCCGTTCCATGGTTACGCCACCGACAGCCATCTGATAATGGTCTTGATGTCGCGCGACTACTGCAACGACACGGCGCATATCCTCGACAGCATCGCGTTTCAGTCGATATGCGGCCCTTTCGGGCAGTTGCTTTCTTCGTACATCACATGCCTGCTCGCGCAGTTGCCGTATATATCTGTTTCGGATACGGGCGCACTCGCCCATGCGACCCGCGACATGGTCCTCGCCTGCGCTGCACCTTCTGCCGAGAGAATAGCCGCTGTCCGCGACCAGTTCACCACAACGGTGATTGAACGCGCTCGCAAGTTTGTCATGAAGAACCTTTATAACCTCGCGCTTGATCCCGATCTGTTGACCCGTGAAATGGGCATGTCGCGTACGAAGCTCTACAATCTCTTCGAGCCAGCGGGCGGCATTCACCGCTATATCAAGCGTCAACGGCTTTGCGAGGCACATAGGCGTCTGGTCGACGCACAGAATCCCTGCCGTATTCAGGATCTTGCCGAACGCCTCGGCTTCAGTGACGGCGCGGATTTTAGCCGCGCCTTCAAGCGAGAGTTCAGCTACACGCCCAGCGACGCCCGGCACCATCTTACGCAGGCGACTCATTTGGACAGGCAAGGCTTCGAGAGCTTGTTGCCGCATCAAAGACTTCCCTTTCTGCTCCGACGGCTGGAATTCTGAGGGACAAGTTGTATCGTTTCAGGAATTGGTGGCAATCTTCTGCAGGCGCCTTTGCCGCACCGAAGCAAACGACTATCTAATGTGTCCGACGGCACGGGCGGGATCACGAAAGATGTGCCACTGTCATTGAGGGGGAAATCGCTTGATCTCGATAGCGGTTAAGCTGCAAATATTGCGAGCCACGCGTTAACTCTCAATTTGCATTTGTTGAATATTCTTGTCACCAGCGCGAAAGGTTTGGTGTACGCGCGGTTTACTACCCTCTGACCTAGGCGCCCCACCGACTGAGCGCGCAGCCATTGCATTCGCTCAGAGCCGCGGAAAAGCGGAAAGCTCTTTGAGAAGAGTGGCAATGATAATCGGCATCGCATCGGGTTCCAAGGATTGTCCCGTCGATCAGCTTTCCGACTTTGGTGACACGTTTGGCACTTGCGACGAGTTCTGCCTCCACACGACTGGTCCGCCGAGGCAACGGCTCCGACAAAGCACGCCTACAAAACGGTGTCCGGCTCGCGCTGGCATCGGCCGTTATCTGACATTTTACAATACCGACGCTCGCATTCATCGCTTGACCGGCCGACGCCGGATCAGGCCTAATTTAACGTGCCGACACCAATTATGGTCGCGGCTCAACCGACGCAAAATTCCCTTTGCGAAACGCTCGAAACTGTTCAGACAAACCAAGTTGCCACTCCGGTCAATGATGGACCTGGGCATTAAATGCTGCTGAGGCAGGCGACCTCTAAAGAGATGGCAGTGAGAGACCAGAAAGAAGTGCCGTCAGCTCGCTCTGCCGTTTAACGCCGGTTTTCTGGAAGATCGCTTTGGTGTGTGTCTTCACAGTGTTGACGCTGAGATTCAGAGCTTTCGCCGCCTCATCAACGGAGCGGCCAAATGCCAACTCGCGAGCAATACGCGCTTCCGCCATCGTCAGATCGAACAATCCCGATAGCACGGATAGGTTCGTGGGGCCCGGCATTCCAACGGTGGTTACAATCATAACGATAGTCGCAGATGAAAAAATGTCGCGCGCATTTCCTCTGACGGGAACCAAGTGAATCACGAGCGGTAGCGTTTGCTCTCCAGCGGCCACTGGGAGAGAGAGCACCTCTGGAGATCGAGTGGCATTGAGCTGCTGGAGGCTCGATTGGAATAGCTTGTTGGCCTCTGCATTCTGAAACTGAAGACGATCTCCCCAACCGGTGGAAATTCGAGGCGCCAAAGCCTCCAATTCCCCGTTCATAGCGACGCACCTACCGCTCTCTCCTAGCACCGCCGCGGGCAGCCCTAGGGAAGCCATTGTACTGGTTACTGACTTCGCCTCCTGGAACCTCAGCCGCGTCGTCATCAAGGATGCGCGCGCAAGGTCGGACTTGAGAAGATTCAACCTTGCTATTTCTGCAGACGTGAAGGCTCCGAACTCTTGTTTTCTCAGAAGATCGAAAATTAACGTACTGCCTGACGGTTCCTGAAAGATGGCGCCTGCCGTCCACCCCAGGCCGATAGGTCTCAAAAAGGCATCGTATATCGGGTCGGCGTCAATTTCGCCTGCAGTCATGAGGTCAACGTCCCTCAGGAAGGAACCCACACCTGTTTCCATCTGTCGTTTGACGCGGATGTTCTGGGAAGGCAGGTCGGTCTGCAAGAACGCCGCAAGCGGTTCGGCGATATGGGGGCTCGAAACTGCGCGAAAGTTGCCATCCGAGGATATCGACATCAAAGCCATCGAATAGGCGCCGACTTCTGCACTGATCATGTCGCAATTTGCCGGCCACATCTCTGGGATCATTGCCGCCTCATAGATGCGATTTCTAAGATCTTCGTCGCGTTCATCCATTTGCAGACGCACCTTTCAGAATGCGGTTGTCTATTTAGCAGGGCCGTAAGGCCGCTTACTTGGACCAAAAGGCAAACGTCAGCCCTCCGAACGCGGCAAACTTAACTCGGAAATGCAACCTAACCAGTTAAGGCTCACCCTTCCGGGTGAAGACAACCTGAAATCTATCTGATCTTTCTGCCTGATCGCAAAGAACTCGCATCGGGTCGTTAAAGTTATGAATTTGTATGCGCAGATGACGTCCGTAGCTGAGGACGACGCCCCGAATCGTCTTTTGCGCGGGGTGGCCAAAGATCACTACGCCGCCAACCAGAGAGATCTTATTCGCCGCTGGCTTCCAGTTGCAAAATGGTTTGACGACCGATGTGAAAGTGAACTCGATCCATATCAGAAAGCCTCTTTAGGGCCCATACTGCCAACCGTGGTCGGATCCTTCCGCAATGGTAGAGCTTTCACGGGTGTCAACTTCGCGAGCCAGGATTACCTATCGTTGGCCTCTCATGAGCGTTTGATAAGCGCTTCCGCTGCGGCCGCAGAAGAATTTGGTGTGCACAGTGCTGGCTCGGCAGCCCTGATGGGTGGATGCACGATGTCACAGAGGTTGGAAACCGCTCTGGAGCGTTTCCTCGGGTACCGAGAGGTCACACTGTTTCCGACAGGCTGGACAGCGGGCTACGGCATCGTCAAGATGCTTGCTCAACCGGGCGATCATATCGTCATTGATGTCCTCGCTCACGCCTGTCTTCAAGAAGGTGCGAATGGCTCAGGGGCACGCGTTCACCGTTTTCCCCATTTGTCGAACAGCGCTATTCAAAAGCGCCTTTCCAGAATTCGGTCAGCACAGCCAGAGACAGGTATCCTCGTCGTCACCGAAACACTTTTCTCCATGGACAGCGATAGTCCCCGGATTGCCGATCTTCAGGCGCTTTGTACCCAGTATGGCGCAACGCTGCTGGTGGACTGCGCACATGATCTAGGCTGCATGGGAGACACAGGACGGGGAGTCCTCGAAATGCAGGGGATGGTCGGCAAGGTTGATGTATTAATGGGTTCGTTTTCTAAGACGTTTGCGTCGATCGGAGGCTTCGTCGCAACCCAGCACTCGGGCATGAGGACAACAATGCGCGCCTGCTGCGGACCTCAGACCTTCACAAATGCGGTGACACCGATCCAAGCCGCTGTTGTTCTGGAAGCCCTGAACATTGTTACAGGTCCCGAAGGGACGGTTCGCCGGAGGCGCCTCGCTGAAAACATCTCATATCTCCGTACCCGTTTCTTGGAACACGGTTTCGTCACGCCAGGCGAACCTAGTGCAATTGTGCCCGTCATCGTCGGCGATAGCGCGACTGCTCGGCTCATGACGCGTCATATGATCCGGGGAGGCGCGATCGTGAACCTCGTTGAGTATCCGGCCGTCGCGAGGGGAAAGTCATTCTGGAGGGTTCAAGTCATGGCCGACCACGAACGCCAACATATCGACGCCCTCACCACATGCGCTCTCGAAGCCCGAGAGCATTGGGAGGACAAGTCCGTAGCGAATGACGGCGTGACATCATGAATTTAAGAATTTTAGTGGGCGGGATGGCCGGTGTGCTGGTAGCCGGGATAGCCGTTGGGACGGTGGCGATATCACACCATAGGCTAGAGGCGATGCCGCCAGTAGTCGCCGTCCATGGTGAGCAGCTAGCCATGAAGGCCGCCCCCATCAGTTCCGACTGGATCATTGGAGGAGTACCGATTGCACGCATCGGCGAGCACTCCACCAGCACAGATGAAGCGAGCTCCACTGCCGTGTGGGATTGCACGGCGGGCGAGTTCCGCTGGTTTTTTGGCTGGGACGAAACGGTTGTCATCCAGGAAGGCGAGGTACATGTCACAGATGACCAAGGCAAAGCACACCTCCTGACGGTCGGCGACATCGCCTATTTCCGTGGCGGAACATGGTCGACCTGGCGAGTCGACACCTATGTGCGAAAGGTCGCCTTCCTGCGCAAGCCCTTTCCTGAGCCGCTCGCCACACTCTACCGACTGCGCAACGCGCTCCGCCAGAGCAAGTTTTCCGCGCTTTGACCTGATGTCACTCAATTATCGTCCCTGCAATTTGATGATAATCAACTGGAGCAAGCGCTACGCTTGCCGACGAGGCTGGCACCTTAATCAGCTCATTTGTTCGAATACCTCGACGGCCGGCGGGCGGCATCAGTCACCGTAGCAAGTGGGTCGAATTTCGGGCCAAATCGCCAGGGCCTTCTCTCGCACCGCGGCCTAGTTGGCTGCCGCGTTACAATCAGCAAGGCCAAATTGGCTTTGCTGATTTAGCCAGCCTTAGGCTTTCGAGCACCGATAACATGGCGGCCAGGTGCTCGCCGGCGGCCTTGCAATCTTATGACCGTGGCGTTCGCGTCTGGTTGAGGATCGATAGAGGCTCAGCCCAAACAGCTTCGAAAGGCCTCCCTGGCCCATCTTGAAGACGCCCCAAGCGATTAGGGGGGTCGCCACGTTCTGCCACGTGAAAAACGTCACGACGATGATCCACAGTATGGCCAGCATAGACCCTGAAAAGACCTCTGCCCCAGCCTATATCTGCTTTTAACAAGGAGCGATGTAATGGCCGTCAATGAACGTGTCAAAAAGTACCGTGAGATTGGACGGGCGTCCGCTGCGCGGGCACCTGTCCATTCCCGGGCTCGGAGAATGTTACTTTCGCCATAGCACACGCCTTTCCGCGATACCGTCGAGGAGAACTGCCAGCCTGACATCGCGGCATTGTTCCTCGACCGGGTGATGCGCGTCGTCCATACGTTTCGCCTAGGGATTCCCTTACACCGTGGCGAGAATTCGCTGCTGCATGACGCCAATAACCACGGCTGATCTGCCACGTCCCCCAGCCGTACAAACCGCGTCCGCGGAAACAGGTGATCCCCCATGAGCCTCCGAGGCGCGTGCAGATACAGCTTGTCAGCCACTCGCCATAGCTATTAGGGAAAGAGTGACCCAGAAGTCGATGCGGCGTGCTTGAGCCAGATATCTACGATGCTGCGCCCTTTCACAGCGTCGCTTTCCGCCGCTCCACCATCACCGCGCGATAGTTAGAAAACAGGATTATCCCACCTCCGAGGAAGACCCAAACATCGATGGCTTCGGCATAGGCGTAGTAGCCGACGAGGGCGGCCATCGGCACGCGCAGGAAATCGATTGGCATGACGACGGATGCGTCAAGGCGTTTGAGGGCTTGGGCCTGGCAGTAATGCGCGGCGAGCGCGCCGAGGCCGGCAACCAGCATCCAGGGAATGTCGGTGAAGCTTACCGGACGCCAGTCTGTCAGCGAGGCGAGAAAGCCTAGCGGCAGCTGGATGAGGATCATCCAGACGACAATGGCGCCCGGCGAAACTTCACGCGTCAACTGCTTGACGAAGATCAGCGATACGCCATAGCCGGCGGCGGCAATTAGCACCAGGCCGGCCGCCGGATCTACCATGCCGATGCCAGGGCGGACGATGATGAGGACGCCGATGAAGCCGCCTACCGTTGCAAGGATCCGCGGCGTCGTCAGCTGTTCCTTCAAGAAGAGGAAGGCGAAGAAGGCGACCCAAATAGGCATGGTGAATTCCAGCGCGAAGACCGACGCGAGCGGCAGCATCACGATGCCGATTGTCCAGAGATACTGAGCAAAAAAATGCACGACATTTCGCATGACATGCAGCGGGATCTGCGTGCCGTTGCGTAATTCTAGCACCAGCGATCGGCCCAGCGTCAGGATAACGAATAGGCCGACAAGCGCACGGAAAAACAGCACCTGTTGGATGGACAGCGTGCCCGCAAGCTCACGCGAGCCGACCGACATACCGATGAAGGCGATCATGCTGAGCCCCATCCAGAAGAGCCCTTGCGCGAACGCCGTGCGGCGCAAGTCCTGCGTAGGGTGAGAGTTGTTCGACATGCTCGTTTTCTTTCTGTTCTTTTGCGGACGCGCGCTGCGGATCGTGCGCGCGTCTTTCTCGGCAACTTAGAGCAGCTCAAGCAGCCGACGGACCCGGATCATCGGTATCATCCGGCGCGACGGGAACTGGACAACGTGTCTGGCTGGGACCGCCGGATACAACACGCAGCACGGGCTGGCGCCGCGCGGAGATGCTGCCCTGACCGAGTGCCTGGCGTTCGCGCCGCGACGCCTCTGGCTGGTATTCCACCTTTTCGAGCAGGATCCGCTCATCGACACCGTCTGCATTGGTCAACACGATGTCCTGACCTTCGACAAGTCCAAGAAGAGCCAGACCACGCAGCGTCGTGATGGGCAGGAACATACCGACCGGGGCAGTCACCTGGCCCGTGGAAAGCACGCGGGTATCGCCTTCATTGCCATTGACGCGAAACCTAACTCGGCTGTTGATGCTAGCAATTCCGCCCGGCAGATCTTCGCGGAATACGACGACTGCCCTCGCGATCTTGCGCTGGATTAGCGACACAAGCAGATCGTGGCGGCCGAGCGAGTGGTCGCACAACGCCTCTAGAATGGTGAAATCCTTCGTTGTAAGGATGAAATTATCATTCGGCATATCGCAGTTCTCCTTTGCTCCGCACTGGAGCACGCACATGATCATGAACGGAGATCCCCTGCCCGCGTGAGGCGGTGCAGGGGCGATTATCCTGCGATAATACAGCCTCCACGGACGTAGTGACGGCAAGACAACGGACAGTGCATCATGATGCGGGCCGAAGTTTCACTGAGGCCGCGGCAGCTGCGGAGCTTGCAGCCGGAGCTTCAACCGCTTCAACGGTGAGGCGATGGACGTGGCCGTCGCGAGCGGTCCAGTCGATCGACTGGCCTGCGGAAAGGCCAATGAGTGCCGCGCCAATTGGGGTAAGAACCGAGACCTTGCCGGCCGCGATATCAGCTTCGCCGGGGAACACGAGCGTGACGGTGCGGTCTTGGCCAAGATCGCTTGTAAAACGTAGGGTGGAACCCATGCGGACTACGTCGGCGCCGATATTGCCGTCCTGGACGATGCGGGCGCGGTCGAGCTCGGCCAGGAGATCTTGGGAGACCTTGGGATTGCGTGCAGCAAGCGACTCGGCAAGCCGTGAAAGCCGCTCTTGATCGTAACGGGTAACGACGATGCCCGGCTTGCGGTGAGTCTTCTGATTTGGAGCCATTGCTTGGTTTCCCGTACGCGCAGCAGCGGCGCATCAAACGCGCTGCAGTCGATCGAATATACTATGGAAATAACTGTCGCCTCTGTGGGCTGCTTTGACCGTCTTGCGGAAAGCTGCCTATGCCCCTCGACCGGGGTGCGACACGACCGGGCCGGGGGTCATATGCCTGCGATGAGGCATACTCGCTTGAGATTATTTTGGGGGCACTCGATCAACATGAATTGAACATGGGCTTGCAAGGCGTGGAAGTCAAGCAAAGCATTCTCAACTTGAGGTTGCTGGCGACTTAATCCGGGCGGGACACACCGATCTATTTTATAAGCACCAACAATAGGAGCCTCGAAGAACTAGTCTCGTTTGTAAATCTCATTTATTTTGCATAAGTTTTGAGCTACCACCCAGACGACCGCCTGTTATTCAGAGCGCCGCGGTCGGATAGCAGAATATGTTGGTCTAAGGGGCGCTGGCAGCCGTTTCGTCGAGGGTAGTTCCATCTGGGACGTGGCTTGTGATGTCGCAATGCCGTGCGCGACCCAGAACGAACTGACCGGACGCGATGCCAAGGCACTGATCCGGAACAAGGTCATTGCGGTTGGCGAAGGTGCCAACATGCCAACCACGCCGGAAGCGGTGCGACTTTTTCAGGAAGCAGGGGTATTGTTTGCGCCGGGCAAGGCCGCCAATGCAGGGGGCGTCGCAACGTCGGCGTTGGAAATGCAACAGAATGCGTCGCGGGATAGCTGGACTTTCGAGCAAACAGAAAAGCGCCTGGCAACCATCATGCACAATATTCATGATACCTGCGCTGCGACCGCCGAAGAATACGGCGCGCCGGGCGACTACGTGCTTGGCGCCAATATCGGCGGCTTCGTCCGCGTAGCTGAGGCGATGGATGCGCTGGGCATTATCTGACCACTCGTCAGGGCAGCTGTCGGCGCCAAATTGCGCCGACAGGTTTGACTTCTGGCATCCACGGGCGCAGAAACGCCCAATGGCAACGTTTTTGATCCAACTCCCCAGAGAGCCTCAACGCTCGAAAAACGGCCCTTGGCCCGAACGCAGGTAAATCCTGGTTTGCGTTCGGGGGGCCAGGATCATGCAGTTCCCTAGACGATAGCAGTGGTTGGCGCCTCTCGCTAAATTTTTCCGGCTTCAATATCTTGACCAGAGAACCCCTAGCACCCTGCGGTATGCGGGTAACGCTTCCGCGAGCGCTGTCCAAACTTGGCCACTGTTCGCGAACTCAGGCCGAACGGCTGATTGCAGAGGGCCGGGTTAAACTCAATGGCCGTCGTGCCATGGATCCCTCGATATGGGTCGATCTGATATCGGCTCAGATCGCAGTCGATGGGCGAAGTGTTTCGGCATCAGCCAAGCTTTACATCATGATGAATAAGCCCCGCGGTGTGGTTACCACGCGTGATGATCCCGCCGGCCGTGCTACGGTATTCGACTGCCTCAAGCCTCAGGACATTCCCTTTATTTCACCGGTCGGCCGCCTGGACAAGGCTAGCGAGGGCTTGCTGTTGTTGACCTGAGACCCAATTTCC
>UBZT01000039.1 GCA_900470155.1 Hyphomicrobiales bacterium | reverse complement strand
AATCCTGCCCCCGCAACCAACGATCCCTGCGATACCAATAAAGCCCCCTCGTGGGGCTTTTTGCGTTTTTGGGCTTCAGTTGCGGTACGGCCTAAAAGATCTTCAAGAACTGCCCGCTCGTTGAGAAACCCGGGCTTCTTCTTGCCAGATGCAAACGTTAGGATCGCCGCCAGATCGCCGCGCAGTACGATCACCAGTTCCGCGCCATCGGGCACGAGATCGATGCGGCTGACCAACGTGCGGAGCTTGTCCGCCGCCAGTGCGCGAGTCTTCTCGTTGCCCAGCTGGTCGTGGAGTGCCGCAATCTCTTCGTGATAATACTTGGCCAGATTGGGGTGGAGCAGGGGCGGCGGCTCATCCGCCCCATCGAGGAAGCCGGCCAGTTCCTTCCGGCGGGCTTCAAGCGCCACCATCTTCGCGTTGATCCTGTCGGCAGCACCACCCTTCAGAATAAGGTCGAGAAGCGTGTCGAGTTCGCGATCGATCCGCTTGATCTCGGCGGCCGATGAATCCAGTGAGGCGCGAGCCTCCATTCGCGCCTTGTTCACTTCACGCGTGAAATCCTCGCAAAACTCCTTGTAGAGCTCCGGTTGCATCAGATGTTTGTCGAGCCCGTTCAGAACGGAGCGTTCGAGTGTGTCGCGGCGGATGTTCAGCCGGTTGTCACAAGTTCCCTTGGTCCGGGCGTTGGTGCAGCCGAGCATGTCCTTCGAGATCATTGAATAACCGCCACCGCAGCAGCCGCATTTGATGAGGCCGGTGAATAGATGCTTTGGCCGGCGACGTTCATTCAGAATACGGTTGTCGCCTCGCTGGGTACCGGGCTCCAGAGCCATCTGGTCCTGCCGCGCCTTCACCGCATCCCACAGGTTCTGATCGACGATGCGCAGATCCGGCACGTCTTGAATAACCCAATCCGCTTCCGGATTGGGACGGGATACGCGTTTGCCCGTATCAGGATCCTTCAGGTAACGCAGGCGGTTCCAGACCAGTTTCCCGATATACAGTTCATTGTTGAGAATGCCGGTTCCGCGCTTGGGATTGCCGTGGATGGTCGACGGCCCCCATTCGCTGCCTTGCGGACCTGGCACGCCTTCGCTGTTCAGCACCATGGCGATCGTGCGCGACGACTTGCCCGCCAGATACTCTGTAAAAATCCGCCGGATGATATTGGCTTCCGCCTCGTTGATGGTGCGCTCGCCGCGGCTGGTTTGACCTGATGGTTCGACGTGGCGCACGACGTCGTAGCCGTAGCAGAGGCCACCGCCCGATTTGCCTTCTTCGACCCGGCCGCGCAGGCCACGCCGGGTCTTATCGGCAAGGTCTTTGAGGTAAAGGGCGCCCATGGTGCCCTTGAGGCCGATATGCAATTCGCTGACTTCACCTTCGGATAGGGTAACGATGCTGACGCCGGCAAAGCGCATACGCTTGTAGAGCCCGGCAATATCTTCCTGGTCGCGCGAAAGGCGGTCGAGAGATTCCGTCAGGATGACGTCGAAGCGTCGCTTCAGTCCGTCGGCGATCAGTTCCTGAATACCGGGCCGGATCAGCGAGGCCCCAGAAATGGCGCGATCAGTGTAGCTGTCGACGATTGTCCAGCCTTCGCGCTCGGCCCGTGTGCGGCAAATGCGAAGCTGGTCCTCGATCGAGGCATCACGCTGGTTGTCGGAGGAATAGCGGGCGTAAAGAGCAACCTTCATGAGATGGCCTCCCTATCTGAGGAGGCGTTCGCGGGTGGCGCGCTCCTGTTCGGCTTCGACGAATTTACGGGCTGCCTGTCGTGCCAGCAAGCGGACAAGTTCCCGGAGGCGGGGATCAGGCTTTGAAGGGTCGTAGACCGGCATGTCGTCGGCGGGTGCGAGAACGACCCGGACGCTGTTTGCCGCTGTTCCTTTCCGTTTCGCCACAACACAATCCTCGCCCTTGAACGGACCATTCCGCTCCGGGCAAAGACTGGGCCGGCAACCGGCAGATTTGAATGCGAAATCGCGGGCATGTCAGCGACCTCCAGCGTAGTCCACGGTGCCTTGTCGGCCCGGCGCGCATTCGATCGCAGATCGTGCGGCGGAAACAGAGGGCACCGGCGTAAGAATACTTGAATTTTGCGGCGAGCGAATCCCCCTGCGCGTAGAATTATTTTGCGTTCTTCCTCCTCCCGACCGGCTCAGAGTTCTTCCCAGGTCATAATCCCGCACTCTCCGATGAACACAAGGAGAGCTTCGCCCGCTTTGTCCTGGTCGGCTGCGGTCCACGCCTTGCCAAATCGTGGGGGGACGCCAAGGGGTTCTTACCGCTTGCTCCCCGCAAACGTCACCTGCGCATGGCAGGGCCGCCGTCCAGCAAGACGGCGCTATGGCAATGACTTTCCAACTGTTCTGATCCGTCCCGCTCGTCGCGCAGCGCGGCCGTGCTCGCTGGCCTCGCCCGATGACTTGTCATCGAAAAACAGCGGTGCCCGGACTTACAATCTTCGGTCGAAGACCGACACAGGCCCTTTAAGTCGATACAGCGTCGTCGGCCGGCGAGCGCTTTCCGTTTGCCGCTTTTCGCCTTCTATTTCCTCAAGCAGATCGAGTTCACGGACTTTGCGGCGAAACGCGCTCTGGTCCAGACGCTCACCCATGACTATCTGGTAGATAGACAATAGCTCGGACATGGTGAAAACCTCCGGCAACAGCCGTGCAGGAATGGTCGAATACGCCCCTTTGCTCCGAAGTCGGTTGAGGGCCTCTTTGATGATATCATTGTGGTCGAAGGGAAGCTGCCCTGGTGCTGTTGCGGGCTTGAGCGACAGTTTGTCAGAAGACTCAAGCTGGCCCTCGGGGAGCAGTGCAAAGTACGCGATCGACACTGACCAGTCGCGCGGATCGCGTGTGGCGGATGCGAATGTACGTAACTGTTCAAAGAAGATCCCTTCGACTCCGGACTTCGCGAGAAGGATTCGTCGAACCGCGGCCTCCGCGTCGGCATCTTCGTCCGTGTGGATATAGCCACCTATTAGCGCATCTGCGCTCGCGAATGGCTCAGCAGATCGTCGCAGAAGTGCGACGCAAAGTTCCCCCTGCCTAGGTGTTAGCATAGCAATATCGACAGTCACGATCGGTCGGGGAAAATCATTGCTCACCAAATATGCCTCATAGTGAAACTCGACAAGCTCTACTCTAAAGGCAAACATCTTAAAATGCAAATAGCAACTTGCAACATGCAAATTAATCATTATGTTCGTTGGGTGACTTGCTGCGAAGGGTAGTGTTTCGAGGTGTTAAATGACCGGATTTACGAATGTATGTGCGCGCTGTTTTTCTGACCGCGATCTCATTAAGATGATCCGCGACCATGCTGGCCCGCGGGGATGTCATTTTTGCGAGCGCCGCGATGCTCCCACAATGCCTTTCGATGACGTTGTCGCGTTTATCCTTGAACGCATAGAGACCTTTTACGGAAGAGCAGGTGACCAGCTTCCATACGAATCGCGAGAAGGCGGCTATCAGGCCTGGCACATCGATAGTTATGATGTAATCCGGGATGAGATCGAACTCGACCTACCTCGTGATGCCAGTGATGATCTATTCAGAGCGATAGTCGATGGCATTGGCGACGAAGTCTGGTGTGCATATGACTGGCTTACATTGGAGCCAGACGATAGCCTTCGGTTCTCTTGGGATCGTTTCTGCCAAATTGTCAAACACAGCAGGCGGTTTTTCTTTCACGACATCGGCAAGTCAGAAGGCCGGGATCCCGACTCCCGATCACCCTTCCAGCTCCTAGGCAATGTTTGCCACCATGCTGAAGATGCCGGTCTCGTGCTCACGATCCCTGAGGGACTGAAGCTTTTTCGCGCTAGGTCGAGGAAGCCTCGGCATCCCCTGACGAGCCCAAAGGATCTCGGCCCGCCTCCGGACCATCTGGCGACGCAATCCAACCGGATGAACCCGCCCGGTATCTCGATGTTCTATGGCGCCGACCGACAAGGCCTCGCTGTCGCAGAGATTCGAAATTCCATGGCGTCGGTCGGCTGTTTTGCCACCCGCCGCCCCATTCGGATACTCGATCTCGCGCATCTTCCGGAAATTCCGGGATTCTTTTCGACCGCTTATCGGATGGATCGCCTAGTGCTCTCCTTCCTGGCGGACTTCGCGGACATCATCATTGAGCCGGTTGATCGGACCGACCGCGTGAATGTCGACTACATCCCGACACAAGTTTTCACCGAATTCATCCGAGACTTCGAGTTCGCTGGCGGCAAAATCGACGGCCTTCGCTATCGGAGTGCAACCGGTGAGAAAGGGACAAACTATGTCCTCTTCGCCGGGCAGGGCGACGTCATCAACGCAGAGCCTCCAGAGTCCTTCATGGAAGCGAACCCGTGGCTTGATCTGGTCAGCGTGAAGCAGGTGCGAATTTAGGAGATATATCAATGCGCAGCCTGACTGTACACTCGAAGACTGAACTTGAAGAATATCTGAGGTCGCTGTCCATTCGGCCACTCTATCGCGGCCAAATCAGTCATTTCGGCTCTTTGGCTTCTCCTTCGGCAACGACGTCGTTTGATCGTCACGGCTGCATCCCACCTGAAATGTTCAGATGGTGGAACTACACCTCGGATATCCTCGCGGCGCTTATTGGCGAGAAAGGCCACAGCTTACCGTTCGTTGAAGGGTTGCTGCAACACTATGGCTGGCGTTCGTGGTACCTGGACGCATCGACGGACGCAGGCGTCGCCGCATGGTTTGCCTCGCACAAATTCAGCGAAGCGACAGCAATGGAGCTTTGTGAGGACTGTTTCGAGCGCGGAGTGATGCTGCGCAAGCGATACGCGACCTATTCTTTCGAGCCCGGACCCGGTCATCTATACATTTTGAACCATGACATTGTAGAAGCGACGGTCGGAGCCTTTGACCTCACGGCGATTTACCTTGAGGGGTGGCAACCGCGTTTCGCTGCACAAAGTGCTGTAATGGTTGGGCCACTTCAAGGTCGCCCTTTGCCACGAGAATGTTACCACGCGCACCTTACGGTCGACCGTTCGATTCTGCAGCAGTATTCGCTTGAGAGAGGCTTCAAGTCTCAGGGCGACCTCTTCCCCGGTCGTGGTCTGGACCCGGTTCTGTCGGCCTTGCTGGATCTTCCATGGAACGAAATCCAAGCTGCAAAGAACGCGCTCAATGGGTTGAAATTTTTTCGACGCGCTGTCGAGTTTCCAGAATACTCGAATAGTTGGACGAAAATTCTTCCGAATAGGGTGGCGCTCTTCCATGGGACGTCGATCGAGGATCTTCCCAAATCCCCAGACGGCACCCCGGAAAACACGATCTCAATGCGGGTTCCGATTTCCACGATGCTCGGCCAAGCAGATGTAGTCGACACGAAGTTTCGAGAAATTCATAAGTTGCTTGGAGAATATAACTGCATCATTTTCGAGATAGACGATCTGATGCAGCACGCGCCGCACCAAGGTCATCACCTCTATTCCAAGGGTCTGACAGTGGCGAAGAAGGCCGATGATTTAATCGAAGTCGGTGCTCTTCTGGTTGAACATCAGGGCTTGGAACTTATGAGCGCCGGGTTGAACGTCGGATGGTATTATCGACCGGATGCATCCGGCAACTGGATCAAAGTCAACCATCCCCAAGAATGCCCTTGCGGGAATGTCGAGGTCCATGGTCGCCACATTTCAGCGCTGAGAATGATCGATTCCTGGCTAGCGGATCCGAGCTCGACCCTGCTGTCCTGATGCCGCTTGGCTACATATAATAAACCATCCATTGTGGCGTCATGAGCGAACCAACGTTTAACGGCGATCGGCCGATTCAATCTCAGTATGACGACCTGTTCGGATTTGCGGCGCTCGCCGAGCGCATCGCCGCATCCCTGACCTCACAAGCCGCAAACAAGGGCTTCGTATTCGGCCTTGAAGGAAAATGGGGGTCCGGCAAGTCCAGCTTGCTCGCGCTGATATTGGCGAGGTTACGCGAGATGGATTGGACCAGGGTCGCAGCCGTCGAGTTCAGGCCGTGGTTGATCGGTGATCGTGATCAACTCTTGGCGGCATTATTTGAAGACCTGGCCAAGGCCATCACCGAGGTTCAAGCCGCACGAGGAGATGCGAGCGGCAAAAACAAACGTGCTGCCGGCAATGTCGTTGAGCAGGTGCGTAGTTTCGCCCGGCACCTTGGTCCGGTGGGCAAGCTTGCGGGACTGGCCGGCGTCCTGGTTCCCGGAGTGTCCTTGGCCAGCGATGTAATCGAGAAGATTGCCGCCGCAGCATCCGAGCAGACCGAGGGGCCTACCTTGGTCGCGCAAAAGGAAAAGCTGGCTGCGGCGCTGATCGATCTCGATTGTCGGATCGTGGTTGCGATCGACGATGTCGATCGTCTTGAGCCGGCGGAAGTCGCTGAATTGCTGCGTCTTGTCCGTTCTGTTGCCGACTTTCCCAATGTCTCTTACCTCCTCTGCTATGATGGGCTCACACTTGCGCATGCGATCGAGACTGGTACGGGCGTTTCAAGCGGGACCGCCTACCTGGAGAAAATCGTCCAGACTGAAGTGGCCGTGCCGAGGCCGGAATCCTTCGCGCTCAGACGCTGGTTCACCAAGGAACTTGAGTCCTTCATGACCTGCGATGAAACGCGGGTCTCGGAGCTTCAGCAGGTGATCGACGAGACGGGTGGCCGTGTTTTCAAGAACCCGCGCGCAGTTATTCGCGTTCTCGACAGCCTCAGGGTCTTTTGGCCGAGTCTGGCCGATCGCGTCGACACACCGGATTTGGTCTGGCTTCGGCTCATTGCGATCGGGTCGCCCAACTTCTACCGCTGGGTCGAGGAGTACCTGGTCGAGTACGCCGCTTTAAGCAGCGGTCGCAGTAGTGTTTCGGACGAAGATCAAGTCGCGCATACGCGAGCACTGGATGCGGCACTGGAAAAGGATGGCTTGACGTGGGACACGCTGCAATACGAGCTGGATCGGCACCTTCCCGGAATTGACCTCTATAATCTGGGGACAGAGAAGGATAGCCGGATCTTCTCGCAAGGGGATCGCCGTGCGCTGGCACAGGCCGCCAAAGAAAAGCGGCTTGCCAGCCCAAGCCATGCGCGTATCTACTTTACACTGGTCGCACCGGCCGATGGCATTTCCGAACTCGATATCGCCCGGCTGATCGAGGCGGCGGCGAAAGGAAGGGATGCCATCGCGGCATATCTTGCCGAAATCGATCGCCATAGGGGGGATGCGGGTGCCTCCAAGGCAGAACGCTTGTTCGATCAGCTCCGCTTCACCCCGCACGAGACGCTGAAGACCTGGCCTGTCGAAATCCTGATCGAAGGCATGGTCGATGCGGCGGACGAGCTCGCCAAGGACAAAGGGGGGCGAGAATGGGGCCGGCCGCAGATCTGGTTCCTCATGGAAAAGCTCCTCAGGCAGATACAGGCTGCGACGCCTGCACGATACGAAGCGGCGCTCGCATCCGCTTTCGAAACGGGTGCGTCGATGGGCTTTCTTACCGAGATTTTCCGGCAGGAAACGTTCGGTCATGGATATTATGGTGACAGGGCGACCCCTCATGATCGGCTGACGACGGCCGAGGGCTACGAGGTTGCTCGCATTGTCATGTTGAAGCGATATTCCGAGCTCGACCTGGACGGTATCGAGCCAAGCCCATATGCCTCGTTAATGCTCTATGCCTGGTCTCAGGGCGGAGCACGGGGCGATGTGATGCAGAAGGTTGCCGCGCGTGCGTCGAACGAGACCTGGCTCCTCAAATTCCTTCAATCACTATATGGTCCAAGGTCTACGCTGTCGCGCGGGGCGATGGAAACATTCTTCGCGTCTCCGGCCGATGTCGTCCGCCAGGTTTATTCACTGGCTCGCAATGGCAACCAGCAGGCAGACGACATTATCCGCTCGTTTCTCGCTAACAACAATGCAGATGAAGATGAGCTTGAGGCCATCTTCACCGACTGGGAAGAAAGCGCCGGTTCACCGCAAATTCCGGTCGAATCCGATAGCGATGATGGCGGTCTGGATGGGTGAAACCGGCCCGTTATGTTAGAACGGTGGATATTCGACCGCTCCGGGCATCCGATCGGCGCGTCCCCAGAAACGAAGACAGGCGCGCGCGTAATCTTTCAAGTAGTCGTCAGGGATCAAGAGCAGGGCGCTATCGGGGGAGGGGCCGGGGTTGATGTCGACGTAGGCGGTCGGATCCTGGTCCCAGAGCCGAGCCGCTGCGTGTTTGAGTTCAGCGCTCGCCTTGCCATCTCCGTGCCGGACGATGTTTGCGATGCGATGGCCCTCTACCAGGGGGGCACGAATAGCCTGGCAGCTTGCGTCCATGCCGATTTCCCGCATGCAGTCACCTAGCAAAGCCGGTGACCTGAGACCCAATTT
>UBZT01000019.1 GCA_900470155.1 Hyphomicrobiales bacterium | reverse complement strand
GGCGCCAAGCGAGGGTTCCGTTTCCCGGCCTGGCAGCTCGACCGAGACGGCCGGCCCTATGCAGTGCTTCCAAAATTGCACGAGATCCTGGCGGGTGCCTGGACCGTTTACCGCTTTCTTGTTTCGCCCCACGGTGCGCTTGACGGTCGCACCGGGCTCGACGGCCTGAAGCGGGGCCAGGATAGCGACGTGATCGCCGCAGCCGAGGGCATTGCCCGCGGTGACTTCCGCTAAATGGCTGGTATCAAACCGCCAGCCGGTTTCGAGCGTCAGCCGCTCGATATCGAAAGGATTCCTTCAGGGCGTCGCTTTAGCCGGATCTACGCAAGCGCCTATCCGAACCCGCTGGGATTTGGAAAAGCGGCGAGCCGTTTCAGCGATCCCCGCCGACGTGATGCAACGAAGCGCTTCGGCGTTCTTTATCTCGGCGAAACGCTCAAGGTCTGCTTCCTCGAGGCGGTTCTGCGTGATCGCCGCGACGGTCTTGTCGGCGATCTTCCGATTGAAGAAAAAGAGATCTATGCGCGGCGATACGCTGAGGTCGAGACGATCGCAGACCTCAGCCTTGTTGACCTGCGCGACGATCACGCCATCAGGATGGGAGTTCCAACGGACGTGGCGAAATCCTCGCGTCAAAACCTGGCGCGCTCCTGGGCGCTGGCTTTCCACGAGCACCAGGCGCTTCCCGACGGCATCA
The DNA here is from genome assembly GCA_900470155.1 of Hyphomicrobiales bacterium. Classification (GTDB taxonomy): domain Bacteria; phylum Pseudomonadota; class Alphaproteobacteria; order Rhizobiales; family Rhizobiaceae; genus Allorhizobium. Next base: position 181,378 of record UBZT01000019.1, on the reverse strand, counting down.
TCTATCCATCTCGCCTGAACGGTCACACGAATATTGCTGTGTCGCGACCGTCGTTTAGCGCAAGAGCCGGTTACCATTCGCAACAATGACAGGCGCTCAAAGCCGATCATGAACCAATTGATCAGCCACCTAGCGCCCCTACCGCGCGAGCTCGGCAAAGCCTGACGTTCGACCGAGGCCTCGAATTTGTTTCATGGCGGGAGCTGGAAAAGGGCATGGGAACGGCAGCATGGTTCTGCGATCCGCGAGCACCATGGCAAAAAGGCACCGTTGAGAATACCAACAAACGGGTTCGTGGTTACCTACCACGTGAGACCGTCGTGCTGGATGTGAGCAATCAGGAGGTTCGTTCCTTGTGCGAACGTCTCAATGCCACGCCTCGGAAGTGCTTGGGGTTTCAGACGCCGACTGAGATCTTTGGCCAGCACTTATTGGCTATGGAGGGCCAGATCATATAGATTTCCAACCGGCGTTGCATTCAGTCTGGAACCAGCAGTGGTTTGCGTTGGCATCCGTCATTCTGCCAGCGCATGATCTCTAATTACAATCGGGCACCGTCAAAATTTCAAATGGTCATGGATTGACTTTCATTTGGTCATTGCCGTAATTGCGAATGGTCATCGAGGGAGTCTGGCTGTGGCGCTATATCCAAGGCTTGTTGAGCAACGCGTAGCCGACGCCATGTCGGACACGCGAGTTGTGCTGATCGTTGGGCCCCGACAATCAGGAAAGACGACGCTGGCGAAGAAGATCGCCAACCAGGCCATGGAGTATTACACTCTCGATAATGCGACCACCTTGGACGCAGCGCGGCAGGATCCTGTTGGCTTTGTCAGACGTATAGATCGCGCTGTCATCGATGAAATTCAGCGCGCTCCCGAGCTACTGTTGGCCATTAAGGAGAGCGTCGATACTGACCAACGTCCGGGACGCTTCCTTCTGACTGGTTCGGCCAATCTCATGACCTTACCGCGGGTGTCGGACTCGCTCGCAGGGCGGATGGAGGTGGTTCGATTGCTTCCGCTTGCGCAAAGCGAAATCAGAACTGCCGGCAGCAGCTTTCTGCGCGACGCCTTTCGCAATGAAGCCAAGGGCGGAGAAGCCATCGTCGGCGATGATCTGATGGCCTCGGTTTTGGCCGGTGGATATCCTGAGGCGCTGGGCCGTAGAAACCTGAGCCGCAGACAGGATTGGTACGAGGACTATGTCCAGGCGATCGTCCAACGAGACGTTCGCGATGTTGCGCAGATTGAACAGATTGCACAAATGCCACGCCTGCTGCGCATCCTGGCAGAGCATTCGGGACAACTCGTGAACTATTCCGGGATCGGCGCTGCTATTGGGATGAACCACGTCACAACGCAGAAATACGTCGGCATATTTGAGAGCCTTTTCCTCGCCCGGACAGTTCAACCCTGGTTTTCCAACAAACTGAAGCGTTTGACCAAGACCCCCAAAATCCATTTCCTCGATTCTGGCCTTCTCGCATCTCTGCGCGACCTCTCTCTTGATCGACTCCGACACGACAGGGGGCAATTTGGTGCGTTGCTGGAAACTTTCGTTTTCGGGGAGATCCTGAAACTCGCCAGCGCCGCGGAGACCCGATTTGAGTTTTCGCATTTTCGTGACAAGCAGCAGAATGAAGTCGATATCGTTATCGAAGATAGGCGGGGCAGGATTGTCGGTATCGAGATCAAAGCGGCGGCATCCGTCACAACCTCCGATTTTTCCGGCCTGCGAATTTTGGCTGAAGCAACTAAAGAGCGGTTTGTCTCAGGCATAGTCTTGTACGACCATGACAAGGCTATCCCGTTCGGAGAGCGCTTATCCGCTGTCCCAATCTCCGCGTTGTGGCGTTGACAGGGGATTCGATTGGGGCTCCACATCCCAGCATTATTGGAAGTAGGCCGACGGAAGCTGGACCGCAAGTTCGATTCGTTTCAAGAGCATGAACCAAGTTTCCGACATCACTCATGAAAATCGCCGAGAACGATCTTGCCGAACACTCCGCCGGCTTCCATCCGGCGATGTGCATCCGAAGTCGCTGAGAGCGGATACAGTGCCCCGACAATGGGCTGAAGTTCTTTGCCCATCATTGGCAGCACATTGTCCCTGAACCGGCGGATCATTGCTCTCTTCTCTGAGCGCGATCTGGATTTCATGACCGTGCCAAGCAATTGCAAGTGATTGTGAAGAACAGTCCCGAGCGGAATGATGGCGTTGTCATCCCGCCCCAACAGGCCCACTTGGACAAGCCGACCACCAGGGGCAAGACTACGAATGTTACGGGCGAGATAGGACCCACCAACAAAGTCGATGATAAGATCGACCCCACGAGATGCCGTCGCATCGACGACCTCCGCCTGGAAGTCTGACCTCTGATAATCGAAGACGGCTTCGGCACCCAGCGAGAGCACGTTCCCGATATTGCCCGCCGAAGCGGTGGCCAGCACTGTGGCTCCGACGGCTTTTGCAAGTTGGACAGCAGCCGATCCGATGCCGCCTGCAGCGGCATGGATGAGAACGATCTCTCCCTCCACGACCCGCCCGAGATGTGCCAGCGCCTCCCAGGCTGTCACAAAGCTCTCCATGACTGCGGCTGCGTCCGTGAACGACATGCCGGCCGGGATGGCTATCGCCATTCCGCCATCGACACGGGCGTACTGGGCATAGGCCCCGCCACCGACAATCCCCATGACACGGTCGCCGACGGCAAAGCCGGTTACTTCGTTTCCGACGGCTGTCACTTCTCCAGCGACCTCGAGGCCGAGGATGTCACTGTCGCCGTAAGTCTGAGCGCCATAGACGCCCTCACGTTGAAGAAGGTCGGCGCGATTGACACCGGCCGCCATAACCTTCACCAAAAGGTCGTCAGGGCGCACTTCGGGTATCGGGACATCGGCAAGTCGCAGGACATCCGCGCTTCCGAAGTCGTCGAAGACGATCGCTTTCATTCGAAGAGCTCCTTACTTGGACAGTGCCCGGCGGGCGATGCTTGCAGCGAAGAGAGGTGTCTCACGGCTATTGTGGTCACCGCCCGCTGCCTGGCGGGCCGCTGCGGCATCTTCGAATTTGATGGCATGGTCTTCGAGAAAGGCCATGAATGCATCCGTCGGATGGGCTGTGACGCGGTTCGTGTAGCGTGTGCGGCTTTCGTCGATCTTCTCGGCAATCAGTTCCCAGACGACATTGACCTGGGTCCGGCCACTGGCGGTGAAGACATCGGAGATCGAGTTCATGCGGCAATAGGCAGGCTCGGCGACCTCGGCTACATAATGCTGCACGACGAGGCCCGAGCCGATCTGCTCAACATTGATCGACATGCGACGACCGTCGTCGGTCCATGTGATGCCGGCTGCAATGTGATCAGGCGGGCAGCAGCGCAGATACTCGGCTTCCGGCAGGGTGAAGAGCCAGTCGGCGATGTCGATCTTTTCGAGCGGGACGTCGATCTGTGCGGAATAGGCGGACTGGGAGAGAATTGTATCTAGGACCTTGACCATTGGAGTGTTCCTTCTGTTTGTTGGGCGATCGCCCGTTGACGAGAAGGAAAGTGCTCCGGATGCCCGCAGATGATAACGAACTGAATGGTCGAAACGGTTTTGCGCTGTAGACAAAGATGAGAGACCCACGGTTCGCTGAACATCTCGCTGTTTACGTCGACGTTGTCCGCACTGGGAGCTTCTCAGCTGCCTCTCGGCGTAGGGCTGTCACGCCTTCGGCTGTCGTTCGACAGATCGATGCGCTCGAGCAGGACCTGGGCGTTACACTTCTTGTTCGTTCGACACGGGCATTGGCTTTAACGGATGCGGGGCGTCACCTGTTTGAACGCGCCCAGAGCCTGCTCGATGATCTTGCCGATACCCATGCCGAGGTTGCCGCCTTCGATAGTGCGGTCAGCGGCACGCTGCGGATCGCTTGTTTCCCGACTTTCGGAAAACGCTATGTTATTCCTGTGCTCGCATCGTTAGCGCGGGAACACCCGGGCCTGCAAGTCGAGCTGGATCTTACCGAGCGGCTGGCTGACCCCGTCGCGGAACGGCTCGACCTAGTGGTGAGGATGGGCGCGCTTGCGGACAGCTCCCTGATTGCCACCAAGCTGGCTCCGCTTGACCGCATCCTGGTTGCAAGCCGTGGCTATGTCGAACAGCATGGCGAGCCGGAAGACGAGAATGCGCTCCGCCATCATCGCCTTCTCGACAAGCTCCACGGCAATGATCTGCTCGGATGGTCTGACATTCTCGGAAGCCCCGCCGGCGAAGCCTGCAAGCAGGTGGCTTTCCGGTCCGATGATTTTGAAGCGTTAAACAGCGCCGCGATCTCCGGAATGGGAGTGGCCTTTTTGCCAAGCTGGGTTTCGGGCCCCTCCACGCATGCAGGTGATCTCATCCGGCTGAAGCTCCGCGGCGAGCGATGGAACGAGCGATCGTCAGGCATCTATCTCCTGCGTGCCCTCCAAGTGCCGTCCGCCAAGGTCAGGGCGTTTACGGAAGCACTCAGGGCCTATATCGGCGCACCGCCGCGGTGGGGTGGCAGTGGGGAATAGCAACGGCCGGCAAATCAAAGCTAATGAAATCAAAGCTCCCACAACTTGTCGAGGGAGGGTTCGATTGAGGCGACAATCATGGCGCGGAATTCTTCCAGAAACTCCGGGTAGCGCTGCGCGAGAAAAACGTTCGATTTCTGAATTCCCGACGAGTTTGTTGAGATATCCCGAAGCCACGACCAAGTGCAGAATATCATCGCCATAGGATTCCCCGATCTGCTTGAAGTCCTGATGGAGTGAAGCCATTTCTCGCTCCATGCGTGCCATTTGCTGTCTGGTCAGGCCACCGATTTTTTTCGGGCGATCTGGTTTGGCTCGATCTTCCTGCTTTGTCGCTGCCAATAGCGCCTTGGCATAACTGGAGGTCCAATTGTGCACGGTTAGCATCAATTCTGCGGATTCGATCTGCCGCATCGGTCTCATTTGTCTCAGCACGTCGAATGTCACCGGGTTGACCGACATGTCTTTGAGAAGCTCAATCACCTCCGGGCAGATGCCGTCGAGTAGCGTCCTGCGTCGCTTGATCATTGCAACATCCAGGTCGAAGGTTTTTGCCAGCTTCTCTTAATGTTCCTGGACCGTGGCCAGCCGGTTCACACGCTTGTTGTATGTGAAGCCCTCGCCGTCATTCGAGATCAGGTAGCGTATGGTGGTTGCGCCACGGTCACGTGCGATTGTAGATCGGACGTGGCCATCCAGCAGCATGAACGTATCCCCATTCTCCTCCAATCTGGAAATGACGATGGGTTCGACAATTCCGACCTCCGAGATCGAACTGGCTATCCGTTTGTATTTCACTGTTGTTGGCTTTTGCGTGAAACTGGTCCCCCACATTTCCATTTATCTGTAATCCGGTCAGGCATCGAAAAGGTGTTTGCAGACAATTCGTTACAACGAGACTGCTGCCTTTACGAATGGAAAAGTGGTTCAAATCCTGCTGAAACTCGACAATCGGATGCATCAACCTCTCCGTCTCGGCCATACGGCAGCAGTATTCGCATTCTTCAGCTTGGCGACATCGATTCCGACAAAAGCTTCTCTATAATCTGCCACGGCTGGCCTCCTGTGATGAGGATCGGTTCGGCCATTCCGAGCAACCCTCGGAAGACCAGTGAGGGAACGTAAAGCTCCAACACCTCCGGCGGATGCTCCTATTGCGATAATCGACGAGCAAGCCATAAGAACCTCTCCGTTCATAAAGTCACTCCAAGTGAACGCTGCAACACGGTGAAAGTTCAGAGACGGCATGGCATCTAAGTTTGTGATGGTGCAGCTTGAACAAAGGTCGGCGCTGAAGGCTACCCCCTGCGGAATCATTTCCGCTATGCGCCTGCGCGGCGGCAACAGAACCAAGCCCATCGGCGCAGTCGAAAACGACATTCTTTGATCTTCCCGCGTTGCCGCCAGACGCTTTTTCTCCTCCCCTGGTGAAACACGGGAACTATTGAGGCATTGAAAGGTTGGGCACCGGATACTTCACAAAATTTGAATGGATTCCCAATGTCTACGGAAAAAACCTTGTCCGATCTATTCCTTGATACGCTCAAGGACATCTACTTCGCCGAAAAGCAGATACTGAAGGCTCTTCCGAAGATGGCGCGCGCAGCGCAGTCGGATGAGGGTAAGGCGAGCTTCCTGCAGCACCGCGAAGAGACCCAGGGCCAGATCGAGCGTCTGGAGCAGGTGTTCGAATTGCTGGGCAAGCCGGCTCGCGGCAAGACCTGCGAGGCCATCCAGGGTATCCTCGCCGAAGGCGAAGAGATCATGGAAGAATACAAGGGCACGGCTGCCCTTGATGCGGGTCTGATTTCATCGGCACAGGCTGTCGAGCATTATGAAATCGCCCGTTACGGCACGCTCAAGTCCTGGGCAAAGCAGCTCGGCCTAAAGGACGCGATCCCGTTGCTGGATGCCAATCTCCAGGAAGAGATTGCCACCGACCAGAAGCTGACGGCTCTGGGCGAGGCTTCGGCTAACGCCAAGAGCGTGAAAAAGGCCAGCTGAGCTGCCTCCGATCCGCGAGACCGCCCGTTTGAGGCGGTCTTTTGCATTTCAAGCAGCTCTCACCAATCCGAGCATGTGCTCCAGGAGTTCTTCATGGCTAAGACATCAACCCGTGGGTCCACTGGGCCCAAAACTGCGACTGCCAAGATCCACGACCAGACGATGCAGCGCGGCGAAGGGGGCGAGCTGCATCAGGTCGCCGAGGGAGACGTGCCTTTGCTTACGACGGCCCAGGGCGGCCCTGTCTCCGACGACCAGAATTCTCTGCGCGTTGGCCCGCGTGGTCCGCTGGTCATGGACGACTTTCATTTTCGCGAGAAGATGTTCCACTTCGACCACGAGCGCATTCCCGAGCGTGTCGTCCATGCCCGCGGTTATGGCGCACACGGCTATTTCGAAACCTATGAATCCCTCGCTGCCTATACCAAGGCCGATCTCTTCCAGCGTCCTGGAGAAAGAACGGAAGCCTTCGTTCGTTTCTCCACCGTTGCCGGCAACAAAGGATCCGCCGACCTTGCCCGCGATGTCCGCGGCTTCGCGGTCAAGCTCTATACCCAGGAGGGCAACTGGGATCTGGTCGGAAACAATATCCCGGTCTTCTTCATTCAGGATGCCATCAAGTTCCCAGACCTGATCCATGCCGCCAAGCAGGAGCCGGATCGGGCCTTCCCTCAGGCCCAGACCGCCCATGACACGTTCTGGGATTTCATCAGCCTGACGCCTGAAAGCATGAACATGGTCATGTGGATCATGTCTGATCGGACAATCCCGCGCTCCTTCCGCTTCATGGAGGGGTTTGGCGTTCATACCTTCCGTTTTGTCAACGCAAAGGACGAATCCACCTTCGTCAAGTTCCACTGGAAGCCGAAGCTAGGTCTGCAGTCGGTGGCCTGGAACGAGGCCGTCAAGATCAACGGCGCCGATCCGGACTTCCATCGCCGCGATCTCTGGCAATCGATCCAGTCCGGCAATTTTCCGGAATGGGAGTTGCAGGTTCAGCTGTTCGATCAGGAATTTGCCGACAGCTTCGATTTCGACGTGCTCGACCCGACGAAGATCATCCCCGAGGAAATCCTGGCCCCTGTCGCCATCGGCAGGCTGGTGCTCGACCGCATGCCCGACAACTTCTTCGCTGAGACCGAGCAGGTCGCCTTCATGACGCAGAACGTGCCGCCGGGCATCGATTTCAGCAATGATCCGCTGCTGCAGGGCCGCAACTTCTCCTATCTCGACACGCAGCTGAAACGTCTGGGCGGACCCAACTTCACCCATCTGCCGATCAATGCGCCCAAATGTCCCTTCGCGACCTTCCAGCAGGACGGCCACATGGCGATGCGCAATCCCGTCGGCAAGGTGAACTACCAGCCGAACTCCTTCGGCGTTGGCCCACGGGAATCGCCTACGCGCGGCTATCGCCATTTCCCTGCGGAAGAGCAGGGAAGCAAGGCCCGTCTGCGCCCCGCAAGCTTCGCCGACCATTACAGCCAGGCCCGGCAGTTCTATATCAGCCAGACACCGCCGGAGCAGCGGCATATCGCGGCTGCCCTGACCTTCGAGCTCAGCAAGGTGGAAACGGCCGTGATCCGCGAGCGCATGGTCTCTCATCTCTTGAACATCGATGAGACACTGGCCAATACCGTGGCCCAGAAGCTCGGTTTCCAGTCGATGCCGAAACCGGCAGATGCCGCGATGCCGACGCGCCAGGATCTGGAGCCGGCACCGTCTCTCAGCATTGTGGAGCGCGGCCCGAAACGTTTCGAAGGCCGAAAGCTCGGCATCCTGATCACAGATGGTGTCGATGCGAAGCTGCTGAAGGGGCTGACGGCGGCGATCACCAAGGAGAAGGCTGTCTTCGAGCTGATCGCGCCGAAGGTCGGCGGCGTCAAGGCGTCCGATGGGTCCTGGATCGAGGTCCACCACATGATCGATGGCGGGCCATCGGTCCTCTTCGATGCCGTCGCGCTGCTGACCTCTCCTGAGGCCATGGACGATCTCGTCAAGGAAGCGACCGCGCGCGATTTCGTGGCCGATGCATTCCAGCATTGCAAGTTCATCGGCTATGATCCGTCGGCCATGCCGCTGCTGGAGAAGGCAGGTATTGCCGATGCTCTCGACGAGGGGGTAATAGCCTTGCCCGGCGATGAAGGTCTTGATGGGTTCGTATCATCCCTTGGCAAACTGCGGGTCTGGGGAAGAGAGCCTTCAGTGAAGCTGGGCAAGGCTTCCGCGCCCAAGTAACCGGTTCGGCCCCCGGCTTATGGGGGCCCACCATCCTCTCTGATTCACAGCAACCGGGCCCGCGGATTCTCGATCGAAAATCAAGGTGCCATCGCTTCGGTGATTGCTCCTTGTTACACCCAGAGACGACTAATGCACCAGATCGCTCACCCGCATTCTCAAGGTCACGACGACCCCTCCGGTGGTCCAGTCATGCGCAATTGAGCCACCGAGGTGACCACCCACCGTGCGTTGGAGCAGCTTGCTGCCATATCCTTCGGTTAGATTTTTTGGGACATCCGCACAACCTTGCTCACTCCACAGGATTTCAACATCGTCTTCGACCGTCGCGCCGGAGATATCGAGCAAGCCTTGCTCGGCTGACAGCGCACCGTATTTCAGCGAGTTGGTCGCCAGTTCATGGATCACAAGAGCAAGGCTGGTCGCGGCCTTCTCCCCTATGCCCATACGAGGTACGGCGACACGGATACGGCCTGCGAATGCGCCAAGGTCATCATAGGGTGCCAAAAGCACCGAGAACAAATCGCCAAGCAGAGCAGCGCTCCCCTGGCCGTTTGGCAGAGGCCTGACCAAATCATGGGCCCGCCCCAGCGCGGCCAACCGCTGGGTCAGTTGTTTCGCCATCTCTTCCTTGGTCTCGGTCGTGCGCGAGGTGATTGACGTCAGGCCGGATGCCAGAGCGAGCAGGTTTTTAACCCGGTGGCTCATTTCACCGGCAAGCAGCTCGTGGCCTTCTTCTGCTTGCTTGCGCCCCGTGACATCGAGAAAGATACCCGTCATCTTCTCGGCGGCGGGCTCTCCGTTACTCCCTTGCCCCCGTGCAGAAATCCAGCGCACGTCGGATGTGCTCGTCAATATTCTGAAGTCGATTTCGAACTGACCTTCGACCACGCGCGTGGCGACGAAGGCTGTCCTCACGCGGTCCCTGTCGGCAGGGTGGATCTGGGCGGATACATGTTCGAAAGTCAGCACGGTATCCGCAGAAAGGCTCCAAAGTTCGAAGCCTTTGGCATCCATGACAAATTCGTCATGTTCGACAATCCACGTCCAGAGCGCGACCCCGGCTGAATCGATCGCACTGCGGAGTTCTTGCACATTCCAGTCTGTGTGAATTGGACCACGGTCTTTCATAGAAGCTCTCCCGTTCAACGGTGCAGCTCATCAATCCACAATCCGTAGATGACCTTACAGCCAAAAGGCGGCCAGTGGCCAGCGAGTTCCTTGGTTGGAGTCTTGCGCCGCCCGTGCAGCTTCCAGGAAGAATGCCGGTCGGGTAGGTAAACAGCATGCAAAGTGGCCCAAGTGCGGAACTTTAATCACGCCGTCGTGTTCTTGCTCCAAGACCTCACATCCAGGTCTGCAAAGAGGAAAACCCACGAAAAAGATGATTTTCGCGGCGGCGCTCGTGTGCGCCTCGGCCGTGTCTGCCTATGCCCAGACCACCACGGTTCCCGCGACGGACGGCGATACTCCAGCGGTTGCCACGCCAGACACACCGAACGCTGCAGCCCCTGTGGAAGGTGCTAACTCCTTCACTGAAGAGCAGGCGCGGCAGCGCATTGAAGCTGCCGGCTACACCGGCATTGCCGACCTCAAGCTCGACGACCAGGGCGTCTGGCAGGCCACGGCAATGAAGGACGGCAAGTCCATGTCGGTGGCGATGGATTACCAGGGCAACGTCGTCTCGAAATAATTTTGCGGAAACGCAGAGAAAGGTCATTCCCATGAAAACCGTTACCGGACTTTTTGACACCTACAATGATGCAAGCGCAGTCGTCAGTGCATTGGAAGCCCGTGGCGTCCCGTCCGACGACATCAGCATCGTTTCCAACAATGCCGACAACCGCCACAGACATGAAGACAACGACAATGGCGCCGCAGAAGGTGCCGGCACTGGTGCTGGTATTGGCGCCGTGGTTGGTGGCGCGGGCGGTCTTCTGACAGGCCTCGGCATCATGGCCATTCCTGGTGTCGGCCCGGTTGTCGCTGCCGGTTGGCTCGCGGCAACCGCTGCAGGCGCCATTGCCGGCGCGGTTGCTGGCGGTGCGGCTGGTGGCCTGATTGGCGCATTGATGGATTCCGGCGTCTCCGAAGATGAGGCTCATGTCTACGCGGAAGGTGTTCGCCGTGGTGGCACGCTGGTCACCGCTCGCGTGGATGACGGCATGGAAGCCGAGGCGGAAGCGATCCTCAAGCAGTCCAATCGCGTCGATCCAATGGCGCGCCGTGAGGCCTATTCGGAGCAGGGCTGGACGAAGTTCGATCATTCCGCCGATCCCTATGGCCCGGCTGAAATCGAGCAGGAGCGCGAACGCTATAAGGTCCGCACTCTCTAACGAGTGAACAGCGAGGATCGGCTCAGGCCGGTCCTCGAATTCATTTTAGAAAATCAACCATCACCAGGGATGTCGGTTGGCTTTCCGGAACACAGAAAGTCATCCATGCGAAGCATTTCCGATACCATCGAGCGGCTGGCTCGCGCCCGCGCGCAAGCGCGAGGCGCCGTCGACCAGCCGAACAAGCTGACCAGACTGGCCGACCCTGCGCAAAACCCCGGCCAGCTTACGGGCTGGTATCAGTGCCCGGATAGTCCAGCGTCCCCTCCCGCCCTCGTGGTCGTCCTGCATGGCTGCACACAGACGGCAGCCGCCTATGATCATGGTTCCGGCTGGTCGCGGCTCGCCGAAGACTATGGTTTCGCGGTCCTGTTCCCGGAACAGTCCCGCCAGAACAACGCCAATCTCTGTTTCAACTGGTTCCAGAGCGAAGACGTCACTCGCAACAAGGGCGAGGCCCTGTCGATCCGCGAGATGATCGCGAGCATGATTGAGGATCACGGTGTCGATCCGCGCCGTGTGTTTGTCACCGGGCTGTCGGCCGGTGGCGCTATGGCCAATGCGCTTCTCGCCTCCTATCCCGAGGTATTTGCCGGCGGTGCGATAATCGCTGGCCTACCCTTTGGCGTTGCCTCCTCGGTCCCTGAAGCATTCGACCGCATGCGGGGGCACGGAATTCCATCCTTGACGACGCTCGACGCCAAACTCAGGGATGCATCTGGACACGAGGGGCCCTGGCCGACCGTCTCTGTCTGGCATGGGACCACCGACAATACGGTCTCGGACGCCAATTCCCGGGCGATCATCGATCAGTGGCGGGGTGTCCACGGGGCAGATGCTGGATCGAGCGAGGCTCAGCTTCTCGATGGCGGCCATGCGCTGGAGACCTGGAAAGATGCCTCGGGTAGAGATGCCATCGAGCACTACCGGATCGTGGGAATGGGCCATGGAACGCCCGTCGACGCGGCGTCCGGATATGGTCGACCGGCCGCGCATATGCTCGATGCAGGGATTTCCTCGACCGTGCACATCGCACGCGGCTGGGGGCTAACCCCCTCCTTCGAGCGGAAAGCAGCACCTGTTGCATCTTCGGTCGGTCTAGGTGCTCCTCCGCAGCCTCTCCGCCCGCAGACGCCTGATGGAGTTCAGGAGGTCATCGAGAATGCATTGCGGGCCGCAGGGCTGATGAAATGAATTCCGCAGCCGATGAACGCGGCCGACCGCATTAATTGCCGTGTTCCCGGAACTTCCTGGCCTCCCACAGGTTGCCCACAATAAACATCCTGCGAGACTTGCCAGCGCCTGGCGCCGGTCGTCCGCCATAGAAAGACAAGTCCATGATGAGATTTTTTGCCTGGTCCATGGTGGCCGCTTCGGCGCTCGTCTTCGCGTCTGGAAGCTTCGCCTATGCCGACGAAACGGCCTTTTTGAAATCCATAGCCGGTAGCTGGAACGGCGAGGGCACGGTCAAGGTTCGGGCCAACTCGCCGACAATCAACGTGACCTGCCAATTCACCTCCGACACCACGCCGCAGTCGCTGTCGCTTGGCGGAAAATGCACGAGCCTCGCCATATTTTCTCGGAATATCAGCGCTGATCTCAAGGCCACAGGATCGCAATATGCGGGTTCCTACGTCGGGGCCGGCACCGGCACTGCCGGACTGGATGGTCAGCGTGACGGAGATACCATCAATCTCGGCATCACCTGGGCCAAAGAAGTCAACGGCGATCGTCGCGCGCAGATGACGATCGAAAAGGTCGGCGACACCGGGATGCGGCTGACAACGGTCGATACGGATCCCGAGACCGGCGAATCGATAGTCACCAGCCGTATCGATTTGCGTCGCGGTTGAGGTAATCCATCTAGCCTCGTCCGTCAACTTGCAAGCCCGAGCGATGTCCCAACGCCGGGGTTCCTTGCGTGGTGGAGTCGATCCCCCGCTTTGGGGGACTAGGGCAGTTGCCCTCGGGCAAGCTCAACGGCCGCATGTATCCAATGTATCCAATGTATCCCGCGATCGGACCGGAACCTTCCACCTGCGATCCCGTTGAACGGAATGCAAAGATATTTTTTCCACATCCGCGAGCGCGACGACCTGGAGCTTGATGTCGAAGGCATCGAGTTTGCAGACGATGCTGCCGCCCGGGTCGGAGCCATATGCGCTGCGAAGGAAATGGTCGTGGAGGCAGTCGTTTGCGACACGAAGATAGACGGCCGCCAGCTCGAAGTCATGTCTGCCGGCGGTGATCTTGTCGCGGTGGTATCCCTGCAGTCGGTCATCAAGATCTGATGGCTGCGTTGTAGCTTCGGCAAGGTCTCGAGTTCAGCTCCTGGAAGAGCTCTGAGAAGGCTCAGTGGTCTCACTGCAGACTTCTGAGTGTCGACCACCAGGCCCGTCGGTTCCCGCATTCGCGCTGATTTATTCTGGAGGAACCGTCCTTGATTGACCCGAGACAAATCACAGCCGCGCGTGCCCTGCTCGGTCTCACACAAGAGGAACTGGCCGACCGCGCTCAGCTGACCGTTCCTGCCATACAGGCGCTCGAGGCGGGGTCGGGTCGCACCGATGATAAGGAAAATGCCGCCACCGCGGTCAGGGCAGCGCTCGAAGATGCTGGGATAAACTTCATCGAGGAACGTGCCACCAGCGCTGCAGGTGGCGTCGGCGTGCGGCTCGCGGTGCCCTTGGCCTCTGTCGACATCGACGAGCAACAGACCGTGCAGTATCCGGAAATGGCCACGAACGGGCCTTTCGGCGCCGGCGGGTGACCCGTCCGAAGCGGCGGAAAATCTGCCACCGGAGTTCCGCTTGTGGAAATTGAGATCATGCGCCTCGCTTGTTACGCTTTCACGTTGGAGACATATGTAAGATAACCCGACCGGATGTGGCTGATCACGCGAGCATCCGATGTCATGACGCATCGAATTGGCGGGCCGCAGTCGAGACCTGCGTCATGGCGACACCAGACCTCGAAGATTGCCGCCTCGCACTCCAGAGCCGTGACAGAAGGAACACACTAGAATGTCCATCCAAAGAGCCAGTTTTTACGTGCTCCTGGTCATCGTGACGATTGCCTTCGTGTGGCTCCTCATTCCCTATTACACTGCAGTCCTCTGGGCCGTGATCCTGGCAATCCTGTTCTTTCCCGTTCACAGACGGCTCGAACGAATGGTGGGTGGCCGTTCCACGATCGCGGCACTACTGACCCTGCTTCTGTGTGTCTGCCTCGTCATCCTGCCAGCGCTCGCCATTCTGGCATCCCTCATCCAGGAGGGTTCGAGCCTCTACCAGCGCATCAGCAGCAATGAAATCGACCTGAACGCACATCTCCTGCATATTCAATCCATCCTGCCTGCATTCCTCGACAACTGGCTGACCTCAATCAAGACCGAGGGCTTTGCCGAAATGTGGACGAAGCTCTCGTCCGGCTTCATGGAGGCCGGCCAGTCGATCGCCGGCAGTGTTTTGAGCTTCGGACAGAACACGCTGCAGTTCTTCATCGGCATGGGACTGATGCTCTATCTGCTGTTCTTCCTGTTCCGCGACGGTGCGTCATTGGGTAGGACCCTGCGTCACTCCATTCCGCTCAGTGACGACTATACCCGCCAGTTCGTCGATAAGTTTGCCGCCGTCGTGCGCGCCACGGTTCGGGGCAATGTGATCATCGCGATCACACAGGGCGTGATCGGCGGCGTGAGCTTCTGGGCCCTGGGCATCGAGGCCGCGCTGCTCTGGGGCGTCGTCATGACATTCCTGTCCATGCTGCCTGCCATCGGTGCCGCGATCGTCTGGGTGCCGGCGGCCATCTGGCTCTTCCTCATCGGCGCGTGGATCAAGGGCATCCTGATGGTGGTGATCGGCGCCTTCGTGATCGGGTTGATCGACAACCTCCTTCGTCCTCCGCTGGTGGGACAGGGGGCCAGACTGCCGGATTACGTCGTCCTCATTTCGACCGTCGGCGGGATCTCCCTCTTCGGCCTCAGTGGCTTCGTCATCGGCCCTCTGATCGCAGCACTCTTCATCTCCGCGTGGTCTCTGTTCACGCTACAACAGCAGGAACTGACATCAGCTTCCGTCCGTCCGAGGATCGAGAAGATAGGCTATTGAGGCGTACGGAAGAGATTCAAGCTGGCATCGCCGATTCGATCGCTTGAGCAAGATTTCATTCTGCAAAAAAGTTCCGATGTCAAACAATAGCAACCTCATGCTCATCAACGGAAAATGGGAGACAGGTCGGGCCGGTAGCCGCGAAGTTATCAATCCAACCAATGGCCAGGTCCTGGCAGTCGTGCCGGAGGCAAGTCGGGAGCAGGCCATCGAGCGGAGGTCGTCGACAACAAGCGGCTGGATGACATGCTGTCAATCGTTGCTGAGATGCAGGCCGGGCGCGAACTTGAGCGTAGCAAAAGCGGCCCATCCCGGACGGGCCAGAAAGATCATATGTTTGGCATTCGGGACGGCAGCATTGGAAACGGTTACCAGAAGCGCGGCCGCAAGCCCGGCCGTCGGGCGGACTTCATGAACGATCCGGAAGTCATCGCTAAAAGGAAGAGGGCTTTGGCGCGCATGGAGGCCGCAGAATGACGTTAGCCAGCCTCAAAGCTAAAGCCGAAGAGGTGCGCCCACCCGCCCCGATCTGATCTTGCAAGCGGGTCTGCCGCTCAGATCGGGGCTGATCGGCAGCGCCAGTGTCGCGTTTCTAACTGGCTGGCGAGCACGCGCCTTTAACTAGCTTTGACAAGTATGTCTTTTCAGACACTTAAGCTATCTGACCAACTTGTCGCCGGTTCGATTCCTATCAAGGCGATAGGAGTCCGAAAAGCGGTCTCCTATCGGACGACAGTTTTACCGGACGACCGTCGTCATTACTCAACGGCGAAGTCGGTCGACACCGAGACCGTGCGCCATTCGGAGAGAATGGCAGCGTCATGCGCATGCTTCTTCTCGATTGCTGCGACCGTGTCGCTACCGAGCGGCAGACGCACCGGGGGATTGGGGGCATCTGTGAAGGCGAGCAGCACCTCTGCCAGCTTTTGAGGGTCGCCGGGTTGGTTATGGCTGAGACTGGCAGCTACGATGCGCACCTTGCCCACTGTTTCTGCATAATCGCCGATGATGTTGCCGCTGACCGACAAGGACGAGCTGTCGAGGAAGTCGGTGCGGAAATAGCCCGGCTCTACAACGGTGACGTGGATACCAAGCGGCGCCAGTTCGTCATACAGGGCTTCGCTCAGCCCCTCGACGGCAAATTTCGTCGAGGAGTAGACGCCGAAGCCGGCCGCGCCGCGATAGCCGCCGATCGATGAGATATTCAGGATGCGGCCGGAGCGCGCCTGCCGCATGAACGGCAGGACGGCGCGGGTCACGTTGAGGAGACCAAAAACGTTGGTGCGGTAGACAGCCTCGACCTCAGCCACGGTTGCTTCTTCGACGGCACCCATCAATCCGAACCCAGCATTGTTGAGCAGGATATCGATGCGGCCGAAGTGCTCGAAGGCGGCTTTCACTGCTGCGATCGCCTGGCTTTCGTCGGTCACATCGAGGGCGACCGGAAGCAGGTTGGGATGTTCGCCGAACCGCTCGGTGATCGCCTTTGGATTGCGGGCGGTGGCGACGACACCGTCGCCTTGTGCAAGAGCACGCGTAGTGATGAGGGCGCCAAAGCCGCGCGAGGCGCCGGTGATGAACCAGATTTTCATGAGGATATTCCTTGATTTTCGATGAGATAGGGGAGGGGCGGCTGGCCACCGCGATGTCGGGATGGCCAACCGGGTGGGAAAGGCTCACGGCAGGACTTCGGCGAGTTCGATCAGGTTGCCGAAGGGGTCGCAGAAGAAGGCGAGGCGGCGGCTGATTGCCAGAAGCTCGAACGGCTCGGTGACGATGGTGACCCCGCGTGCGCGCAGTTCCTCGACAGTCGCATCGACGCTTGCGACATTCAGGCAGAAATGGTGGTAGCCGGCATATTTGAGGCTGTCGCCAAGATCGGTATAGGGACGGACGTCTGTTGGCGACGGATCTCCGCCGCCAAGGATTTCCACATAGAAATGGTCGTCAGCGGCGGGTGCCAGATAGGCGAGGTGTTCGTCGGCATAGTCCCACTCGGCAACGACACGAAAGTCGAGCTTCTCGACATACCAGCGCTTGGCGGTCTCGAGGTCCGGCGTGCGGACGGCAACGTGATGACCGCGCATGTCAGCGAAGGGCGATGCAGCGTTGCGTGCGGGAGGAATGAAGTCGGCCATTGTCTTGTCTCCTGTGTGGTCCGGCACCAGCGCCGGTTTGCGAGGAGAAATCTGGACCTTTTCGGCGATAAGAATTAGAGAGATAATCTTCCTGTCAATGATGAGTGAGATTTGACAATGCGCAGCACGGATCTCTCGGAACTGGCGGCCTTCGATGCGGTTGCCCGTCACCGCAACTTTCGCCGCGCCGGCGAAGAGCGCGGCGTGACGGCCTCGGCGATCAGCCATGCGGTGGGCAATCTCGAGGCACGCGTCGGCATTCGTCTGCTCAACCGGACGACCCGCAGCGTGTCGTTGACCGATGCCGGCGCGATGTTGCTTGCGCAACTGTCGCCGGCCTTCGGGGAAATCGGCTCGGCGCTCGATGCCCTTAACCAGTTTCGTGACACGCCGTTCGGCAAGGTGCGCATCAATGCGCCCAATTCGGTCGCACCATTCGTGTTCAGATCGGTGATTGGTCCGCTCATCGCAGAAAATCCGGGTCTCCAGTTGGAAATCGTCGCCACCGACCGGCTTGTCGATATTGTCGAGGAGGGGTTCGATGCTGGCATCCGTCTCGGCGAAAGCCTGCGTGATGGCATGACGGCTGTGAAGATCAAGCCACGACTGCGGTTTGCCGTCGTGGGCTCAACAAGCTATTTCGAGCGTCATCCGCTTCCCAAAACCCCGGATGATCTGCGTCAGCATGTCTGCATCCGCAATATCTATCCAAGCGGCAAGCCCTATGCCTGGGAGTTCAGTCGCGCAGGCAAGATTATCGAATTCGAGCCGACCGGCTCTCTGTCGCTCGATGACCATGAACTGATGGTCGAGGCAGCGCTTTCGGGCGTGGGGCTGGCTTATGTCTGGGAGGAGCGGGCGCGCCCCTATATCCAGAATGGCAGCCTGGTAGAATGCCTGGCATCCTGGAGTGCGCCCGAGGACTGGCTTTATCTCTATTATCCGACGCGGAAATACCTGTCGGCCGGCCTGCGCGCCGTCATCGATGCGCTGCGTGTGTGAATGGAGGGAGGCATCGAACGTTCGTTCTCAACAGCGCGAACAGCATATCTGCGAACATCGTGCGGCAGACCTCTGCAAGCGGACCCGCGCGCCGGGGGCTGTCGGTCCCGGTTTCCGGCGTTGCCGTCGCTATGCTAAACCTCCTGCGGCAACCCTTTTAACCGGTCTTGCGGGAGGCGAACGGCATTCGCAGTTCCTGCTACAGCTGGTATGCCCATTTCCAGTTTGGGCGCTTTCGTGACATCGGGGGGCACTCACAGCGAACTGCGCCGTATCGCCAATGATCGCCCGGCTTACTGATGATGTCTGGTACCAACATGGTTGATCTAGCAATCCTGCCGTGTTTTGAAGGGTGGGAACCGGCGGCAGGATGATGACAGCAAGAATGGCAGAACAGTTCGATATGTTATCGGAAGAGGTTTCGCGCGACCGGGTGCTCAAGCGTGACATTTCCAAACACGCCAAGCCCGAACAACCTACCGCCTCCATGAGTGACGAAGAGATGGTCCAGCATCTCTCACAGACGGGCCGCTACCGCATCCTCACGAAACTTGTGCCGCGGACGATTGCGCCATTCCCGCGTCCAGAATACCCGCTCAAGGGCATCATTCTCGATACCGAGACCACGGGCCTTAATGCTCGCAAGGATGAGATCATCGAGATCGGCGTGATCGCTTTCACCTTCGATGCGACAGGAAACATCGGTGACGTGACCGGGATCTATGGTGGACTGCAACAGCCGAGCGTTTCCATTCCCACCGAAATCATCAGGCTCACCGGGATCACAGATGATATGGTCGCCGGGCAGTCAATCGAAACGGCGGCGTTGCAGGCGCTGATCGAACCAGCGGATCTGTTGATCGCCCACAATGCCGGTTTCGACCGGCCATTCTGCGAGTCATTTTCTCAATTATTTTCCGGAAAGGCCTGGGCTTGCTCCAACTCCGAGATTGACTGGTCGTCGCGGGGATATGAAGGCACCAAGCTCGGCTACCTGATCGGGCAGGCGGGCTACTTCCATGATGGTCATCGCGCTGTTGATGATTGTTTCGCGCTCCTGGAAGTTCTCGCCCGGCAAGACGATGGGTCTGCGTTGTCCGCTTTTGCCGAACTTTACGAGGCAAGCCAGAGGTCGCGTGTCCGAATTTTCGCGGAGAACAGCCCCTTCGACATGAAGGACCACCTGAAGGCGCGAGGCTATCGCTGGTCCGACGGAAGCGACGGTCGTCCCAAATCCTGGTGGATTGAAGTGGGTGAAGAAGCGCTCGATGATGAGCTCCGCTATCTAAGAGCCGAAATCTACCGTTATCCAGACGCCGACCCTCCAATCAAACGCCTCACTGCGTTCGACCGGTTCCGAGCCTGATAGCCCCCTTCGGCTCATCTCTGATTGGACCCATGCTTTAAGCGCATGGCCGACCTGAGACCTTGTGTCTTATCGATGAGCGTCCAAGAGCCTATATTCCAGTCATCGAAACGACGTTGGAACCAAGGCAAGGTTGCTGGCGTCGAGAGAGCTCACGAAAGGGGATCATGATGAACGTAGCACGCTCCTTCAACAACTGGCGCAAGTATCGTCAGACCTTTACCGAACTCGGCCGCATGAGCTCGCGCGAACTGCAGGACCTCGGTATCAATCGCGCCGACATCCACAGCGTCGCTCGCCAGTCGGTCGCTCGCTAATCGGATTTTTTCCTGCCTATCCTGAATGACACTACGCCCGCTGATGACGCGGGCGTTTTTGTGTCTGCCGCATAGAACGGCGCTGTGCTGGAGATGTCTTTCTTCGGAATTGGGGCTCTGCTTTTTTCGCATAGCTGCACTGCAGCAATGTCTGTTTAATGTGCGGTAAGAACGGGTATCTTGGTTTCATCGAAGCAATGCACCTCCTCCCGCAGAGCTTCGAATTCAGACGGCCCACTCCTCCTCCCAAGGGGCGTCTGTCGGAACAGCGGCACTCCTCCTCCCAGCCGTTGTTCGGTTCTTTTCGAAAAGCCTGCCGCACCTCCTCCCGCGGCAGGCTTTTTCGTTTCAGGGCCGGCTGCGTCAGAGCCCGAGATCGAGTTGCGGTTCTTGCCCGCTCTCTTCGGTGTTGAGCGATGAAAGGGTGACCCCTAAGAGCCGGACCGGACGTTTAAACGGAAACACCGAGGCGAGCAGGGTCTCTGCAATCTCCAGGATCATCTCGATGTCCGAAATGGATCCGGACACGGTCCTGCTACGGGTCGCCTGGCTGAAATCCGAATATTTGATTTTGACGGTCACGGTCTTCCCCGTGATGTCGTGCGCCTCGCAATAGCGCCAGACTTTCTCGGCCAAGGGCCGCAGCTCGGCTTTGGCCAGATCGAGATCATCAATGTCCTCGACGAAGGTGTCTTCCGCGCCGACCGACTTGCGGATCCGATCAGGTCTAACCTGCCGTTCGTCGGTCCCACGGGCAATGCAGTAGAAATACGGACCGGACTTGCCGAAATTCTGCTGAAGGAACGTGAGCGATTTCGATTTGAGATCGAGCCCGGTTTCGATGCCATGCCGTCTCATCCGCTCGGCGGTCGCTGGCCCCACTCCATGGAATTTCTTGACGGGGAGGGCTTCGACAAAGCTCGGTCCGTTCTTCGGCGTGATGACAGCCTGTCCATTGGGTTTGTTAAGGTCGCTCGCCAACTTGGCCAGAAACTTGTTATAAGAGATGCCGGCGGATGCATTGAGGCCCGTGACCGCCTTGATCTTCGCTCTGATCTCCAGCGCAATCTCAGTGGCGATTTCCATGCCCTTCAGGTTTTCGGTTACGTCGAGATAGGCCTCGTCGAGCGACAGTGGTTCGATCAACGGCGTGTATTCTGCAAAGATTTCCCGGATTTGCTGCGAGACCTGCCGGTAGACGTCAAAGCGCGGCGGCACAAATATCAGATCAGGGCATTTCCGTTTTGCCGTGACCGAAGGCATGGCTGAATGCACGCCGAAAGTCCTTGCCTCGTAACTGGCAGCGGCAACGACGCCGCGTGCCGCCGATCCGCCGACGGCCAATGGTCGCCCGCGCAGTTCCGGATTGTCGCGCTGCTCGACCGAGGCATAGAAGGCATCCATGTCGACATGGATGATTTTGCGCATAGGGGCGCTATCCACCGCTGCGTCTCGCAAGGTGTCCGGCGGTGGCATCTTGTTCGGGTTGTTCGCTGCCCCGGTTGTGGCGATGGGTGATGCTCAAAGCAACCAACCTTCATCGTCCAAATTGGGTTTGGGCTGGGGTGGCACGATCACCAGCATAGTGGCGGGGAGGGGATGTTGCAGATGGCGGGCCTCCTCCCAGGGTGCTGTCAGCCAGGTATCGACTTCCTCCGGCGTGGTGAGAATTGTCGGCATGGCCTTTTCATGGATGGGAGAGACGATCTCGTTCGGCGGCGTCGTGAGGAAGCCAAAAAGTTCGTATTCCTGCTCGCCATCCCTTACTTTGCGGATACCCTTCCATGGCGTCCAGAAGCCTGCGAAAAACATCAACGGCCGATCTTCATTTCCAGCGAACCAGGCGTTCGGCACCCGGCCACCGTCAACCTTGCTGGCTGGGTCAGGCTCGGCAAAAGACGTGAATGGTACGACACAGCGGCTCGGAGGCCCAAGCCAGCGGCGCCAGTGCGGCGAGGCCACATTGCGAATGTTGGTCACGCCGGGATCGTAGTTCTTCACATAGGCCGGTGGCGACGGCATGCCCCAAGTGGCGCGGGCAATCTCCCGGCTCCCGTCATCGCCGACGCGCACAACAGGCGCCTGATAACCTGGATAGACGTCGAAGCTGGCCTCATTCCAGCCTGCGTGATCCCTGATCGCCTTTGTGAATTGAAGCACCGCCTCACGGGTGGTGGTCACATTGTAGAGATTGCACGTCCCATCCTCCTACTTCCACATGGCGCGCATGCGCTCCGCGACATCGATGCGGATCTGCTGGGCGCTTCGCTCTGACCTGGCGGTTGAAACCTGTGGCCAGGTCGTTACTTCGAAGAATTGCAGCAGCATTGCCGGGATGAATCTGGTTCTTGCGGCATAGACGTGCCGATCGCCCTGCGTGTTCTGCCCATGAGTAAAGAATCGTTGTGGCGTGATCAGTGCCAGGTGATCCCTGGCGCGGGTCATCGCGACATAAAGCAGACGGCGCTCTTCCTCCAGTTCCTGGGTGGTGCCGGTGCCGAGATCTGAGGGTATGCAGCCGTCGACCACATTGAGCATAAAGACCGCACGCCATTCCCGGCCCTTGGCAGAATGAATGGTCGACAGGATCAGATAGTCCTCGTCGAGCAGCGGTACCCCTGCCTGGTCGCTGGTGGCATCCGGGGGATCGAGTGTCAGTTCGGTGAGGAAGCGCTCGCGCGAGGGATATCCGCTGGCGATCTGTTCGAGTTGCAACAGGTCGGCCTTGCGGGTCTCGGCATCCTCGTGGATGCGGTCGAGATGCGGCTCGTACCAGTGGCGCGCCTGCCCGATATCGGACGGCCAACCGTCTTTGTTCTTTGCAAGGCTGGCCAGCAACTGGACGAAACCTGTCCAAGCCTCGCCGGTCTTGGGTGGGGCTGAGATTTCGGCAAGGGCAAGCAGCGGTTCAGGATCGGTTGCGATCGTCTCAAGAATGTTGCCGGCCGTCTTTGGACCGACGCCCGGCAGCATCTGCAGCAGCCGGAAACCGGCAACGCGGTCGCGCGGGTTCTGTGCAAACCGCAGAACGGCCAGCATGTCCTTCACATGGGCGCTGTCGAGAAATTTCAGGCCACCGAATTTGACGAAGGGAATGTTGCGGCGGGTAAGCTCGACCTCGAGCGGACCGCTATGGCTGGATGTACGAAACAGGACCGCCTGGTTCTTCAGTGTCATCCCGGTCTCGCGATTGGCAAGCACCTGGTCGACGATAAAGTTCGCCTGTTCGGTCTCGTCCTTTACGGTGACCAGTTTCGGTCGCTCCAACGATTGCCGGTCGGTCCACAGGTTCTTGGTGAAGCGCTCGCGCGCCAGATCGATGACGCCATTGGCCGCAGCCAGGATGGGCTGTGTCGAGCGGTAATTGCGATCGAGCGTGATGATGTCGGCGGCCGGACTGAAGGAAGAGGGGAAATCGAGGATGTTGCGGACGGTTGCAGCCCGAAATGAATAGATCGACTGCGCATCGTCACCGACAACCGTCAGACCACGTCCCCCAGGTTTGAGTGCCATCAACACCGACGCCTGCAGCCTGTTGGTATCCTGGTATTCGTCGACCATCACATGATCGAAGCGATTGCCGATATCGTCGGCCAGGTCCGGATCGCTGACCATCTGCGCCCAGTAGAGCAGCAGATCATCGTAATCGAGCACGTTCTGGGCCTGCTTGGCCTCGACATAAGCCGCAAACAATTGCTTCAGTTGCTCTTCCCAGGTCGCCACCCAGGGATAGTGCTGACGCAGGATCTCGTTCAGCGGCGCCTGCGAATTGACCGCACGCGAATAGATCGAGAGACACGTGCCCTTGGTTGGAAAGCGGTTTTCCGTCTTGGAGAAACCAAGCTCGTGACGGGCAAGGTTCATCAAGTCGGCGCTGTCTTCGCGATCATGGATGGTGAAATCCACATTGAGCCCGATCTGCTCGGCATAGATCCGCAGCAACCGCGCGCCGATCCCGTGAAACGTTCCAGACCAGGAAAGTGCGTCGGTGAGGATCCCGGAATTGGCGCCAAGCACCTGTTTGCAGATCCGCTCGACACGGCGCGCCATTTCGGATGCTGCCCGCCTTGAAAATGTCATCAGCAGCATGCGCCGCGGGTCGGCGCCATTGACGATCAGATGCGCGACCCGATGCGCCAGCGTGTTGGTCTTGCCGGATCCGGCACCTGCGATAATCAGCAATGGTCCGACCGTCTGGCCGTCCGGCAGTCCGATACCGTGCTCCACAGCCTGCCGCTGCTGCTCGTTCAGTTTTTCCAGATAGGCAACCGTCATGCCGTGATCCCCGATAAGTACCTGTCTGTTCTGGCTGTTTTGGCTTGGATGCCTGTCGCTCGTGCGCCGCGTTCCGCCATCCCCGCCATCCCTACCATGAGAATCAGCATTGACTCATTTGAAGGATAAGAACAAATAATGAACATATCAGCCGCGACGACCGCTGAAAAGCCCTGAACAGCATCGACGAGATATCCGCAGCCTATGCTTAACTCCGCCATCAATCCGACCATTGCCGACCTTCGCGAGCGCATCCAGCGCCTCGAAGGCAGAGCTGTGCGTAAGGGCGAAGTTCTGTCATTCGGTCTTGCCGATATCGATGCCAGGCTTCCGGGCGGCGGGCTCGCTTTCGGTGCCCTACATGAGGTGGCCGGTGGTGGGGCCGATGCGGTGCATGGGGCCGCGGCCGCCCTGTTTGTCGCTGGCATCGTCGCGCGCACCAAGGGCGACGTGCTGTGGTGCCTGACGCGGCCCGATCTGTTTGCACCGGCCTTGGCGCAGGCAGGTCTCCATCATGACCGGGTGATCTATGCTGAAGCCGATCGGGAAGAGGATGTGCTTACCAATTTTGAAGAAGGCCTTCGTTTCGGTGGGCTTGGCGCTGTCGTTGCCGAACTCGTGCGCCTGCCTATGACCGCCTCGCGGCGCCTGCAACTGGCGGCGGAGGCGTCAGGAACGATCGGTATCGCGCTGCGCCGATGGCGTCGCCCGACGGAGGCGGTCGATTTCGGTCAACCCACGGCAGCCACCACGCGCTGGCGCATCAGCGTCCTGCCTTCCGAACCGCTTCCCGTGCCGGGCATAGGGCGTGCACGGTGGCTGGCGGAATTGATCAGAGCAAGAGCGGGAGAAGCCGCGGAATTTGAAATAGGTGCCTGCGATGCCACGGGTCGTATCAGTCTTTCTCCCCACGCTCGCGACGGACAGGATCAGGCGCGCGGATCCCGGAATTTTGCCTGAAACACCTGTTGTGGTCGTCTCCCGCAGTGGATCGAAACGCACCGTGACCGCAATCGACGCTGCGGCCTTCAAGGCGGGCGTCCGAATCGGCATGGCCGCCGCCAAAGCACAGGCAATGATATCCGGCTTGCATCTGATCGATGCCGATCCGGCCGGCGACGCCTTGGCGATCGAGCGCCTGGCGCTGTGGATGCTGCGCCAATATACGCCGGTGGTGGCGATAGATGCTCCGGACGGAATCGTCATGGAAACCGAGGGTGCCGACCACCTGCGTGGCGGCGAGTTGCCGATGCTGACCGGTCTGGTTAACGCCTTGCGCGGCCGCGGCCTTCATGCCCGCGCCGCCATCGCCGACACCTGGGGCAGCGCCCACGCTATTGCCCGCGCCACGCGGCGAGAGGTGATCGTGGTCCCGGTTGGCGAGACAGCAAAGGCAGTCGTCAACCTGCCGATTTCCAGCCTTCGCCTGTCGCCCGACATCGTCAGCGGCTTGACCGTGCTTGGGTTCCGAACCGTCGGCGAGCTTTCCGCAACGCCGCGGGCGCCTTTGGCACTGCGTTTCGGGCCAGAGCTCGGCCGCAAGCTCGATCAGATGTTTGGACGTCTCGCCGAACCGATCGACCCCATTCGCACAGCAGACCTGATCGAAGTGATCAGATCCTTTTCTGAACCGATCGGGGCAGCCGAGACCATCGCCAAATATATCGGCAAGCTCGTGGTCGAACTCTGCGCCGCATTGGAGACGCGCGGGCAGGGTGTTCGCCGAGCCGATCTGATCATCTACCGCGTCGACAACACATTGCAGTCCCTGCGCGCCGGCACGGCAAAGCCGGTGCGCGATGTCCCCCGTCTGACAAAGCTTCTCTGTTCCAGCATCGAGAAGATCGATCCCGGTTTCGGTATCGAAAAACTGTCTCTCACTGCTACCATGATCGAGCCATTCGAGGAAAAGCAGTCGATCTCCTCGCTGGTCGAAGAGATGATCGTCGACGTCACGCCGCTGCTCGACAGTCTTGGAAATCGCGGTCAGCGCATGTATCGGCTGGCGCCGGTCGAAAGCGACGTTCCCGAGCGCAATGTCGGTCGCGTCTCCCCCGTTTCCGAAAAACTCGGTCAGGCCTGGCCGACCCGCTGGCCCCGGCCGAGCCGGATGCTGGCGCACCCGGAACGGATCGAGGTCATTGCGCTCACGCCCGACCATCCGCCGGCATCCATGACCTGGCGGGGAAAACGCCGGCGCATCAAACGTGGTGACGGGCCGGAACGGGTATTCGGCGAGTGGTGGGTCCGTTCCTCCGAGATGGAGGCAGTCAGGGACTACTATGCGGTCGAGGACGAGGACGGCAATCGCTTCTGGGTTTATCGCTCCGGCGACGGTGTGGATCCCGCGACTGGAACGGCAAAATGGTTCCTGCACGGGATCTATGGCTGATGCGCTACGCCGAACTCCAGGTCACCAGTCATTTCTCCTTCCTTCGCGGCGCGTCAGGCTGCGATGAACTGTTCACGACTGCCAAGGCACTGGGTATCGAGGCGCTTGGCATCGTCGATCGCAACAGCCTGGCTGGGATCGTGCGTGCTTGGGAGGCGGCCAAGGAAACCGGTGTCCGGCTGGTCGTTGGCTGCAGGCTCGATCTGACAGACGGCATGTCGATGCTGGTCTATCCGACGGACCGGGTGGCCTATTCGAGGCTTTGCCGGCTTCTGTCGCTCGGCAAGGAGCGGGGCGGCAAGGGCAAGTGCATCCTCGATTTGACGGATGTGGGCCTTTATGCGGACGGTTTGCTCGCCGTCCTGATCCCTGACGAGGCCGATGACGCATGTGCCGTCCAGCTGCGTAAGATAAAGGAGATATTCGGCAACCGCGCCTATATGGCGCTGACGCTGCGCCGGCGGCCGAACGACCAACTGCGCTTGCACGACCTCAACACGCTGGCGGTCCGGCACAAGGTCCGACCGGTCGTCACTAATGACGTGCTGTTTCACGAGCCGGGCAGGCGGCAGCTGCAGGATGTCGTCACCTGCATTCGCCATCGCACCACCATCGACCGGGCCGGCTTCCTGCGCGAACGGCATGCCGATCGTTTTCTCAAGCCGCCGGAGGAAATGCACCGGCTGTTCAGCCGCTATCCAGAAGCTCTCGCCCGCACCCGCGAGATTGTCGACCGCTGTCGTTTCGACATGAACGAGCTCACCTACCAATATCCGGAGGAAGCAATCATCCCCGGGCTGACGGCGCAGCAGACGTTGGAAAAATTCACCCGGGAGGGCGTTCGCGACCGCTACCCCGAGGGGGTGCCTGACGACGTGGTGAAGACCCTCAATCACGAACTCGAGCTGATCCGCAAACTCGATTACGCGCCGTATTTCCTGACGGTTTACAGCATCGTCCGCTTTGCGCGATCTCAGGATATTCTTTGCCAGGGTCGCGGAAGTGCCGCCAATTCCGCCGTCTGTTACGTGCTGGGGATTACTGCGATCGATCCGGCCGCAAACGATCTCTTGTTCGAGCGCTTTATCTCGGAAGAGCGCAACGAGCCGCCCGACATTGACGTCGATTTCGAACATGCCAGACGCGAAGAGGTGATCCAGTGGATCTACAAGACCTATGGTCGGCAGAAGGCCGCCCTTTGCGCCACCGTCACCCGCTACCGCGCCAAAGGCGCGCTTCGTGATGTCGGCAAGGTGCTCGGCCTGCCTGAAGACATGATCACAGCTCTGTCGGCCGGCGTCTGGGGCTGGAGCAAGGAGGGCGTCGGTGAAAAGCAGGTCAACGAGCTGAACATGAACATGTCCGACCGCCGCCTGCGGCTGACACTGGAGCTCGCGCAGCAGCTGATGGGCGCACCCCGCCATCTTGGCCAGCATCCTGGCGGTTTTGTCCTGACCAATGACCGCCTCGACGAACTGGTGCCGATCGAGCAGGCCCGGATGGAAGATCGGCAAACGATCGAATGGGACAAGGACGATATCGAGGCGCTCAAGTTCATGAAGGTGGATGTGCTGGCCTTGGGCATGCTTACCTGCATGGCCAAGGGCTTTGCATTGCTGGAAGAGCACAAGGGCGTGAAACTTGATCTCGCCACTATCGAGCAGGAGGACCCGGCCACTTACGCCATGATCCGCAAGGCCGACACGCTCGGCACCTTCCAAATTGAGTCCCGCGCGCAGATGTCGATGTTGCCGCGGCTGAAACCCCAGACCTATTATGACCTGGTGATCCAGGTGGCGATCGTTCGCCCCGGGCCGATCCAGGGTGACATGGTGCATCCTTATCTGAGACGGCGCGAAGGCAAAGAGGCGGTCGTCTATCCGAAGCCGGAACTGGAGGCCGTGCTCGGCAAAACACTGGGCGTGCCTTTGTTTCAGGAAAGCGCCATGAAAGTCGCAATCGTCTGTGCCGGTTTTACCGCCGGCGAGGCCGATGCGCTCAGGCGCTCAATGGCGACATTCAAGTTCACCGGCGGGGTCTCAAAGTTCATGGACAAGTTGGTCCAGGGGATGGTGAAGAATGGCTACACGGAAGAGTTTGCCGAAAAGACCTTCTCGCAGCTCGAGGGCTTTGGCTCCTACGGCTTTCCCGAGAGCCATGCCGCGTCCTTTGCTCTGATCGCCTACGCCTCATCTTATCTGAAGTGCCATTATCCGGACGTGTTCTGTGCCGCCCTCATCAATGCGCAACCAATGGGTTTCTATGCGCCAGCGCAGATCGTCACGGATGCCCGGGCCCACGGGGTAGCGATCCGGCCAATCTGCATCAATCACTCGCGGTGGGATTGCACGCTCGAAGAGATCGAGGAAACCGACAGCCATGCCGTGCGCCTCGGGATGCGTCTGGTGAAGGGGCTGCCCGAACAGGATGCGGCAAAGATTGCAGTGGCACGTGGCAACGAGCCCTTCGTTTCCATCGACGATATGTGGCGGCGCGGCGGCGTGCCGTCGGCTACCCTGGTTAAGCTCGCCGAGGCCGACGCCTTTCGACCGGACTTGAAACTTGAAAGACGCGATGCGCTCTGGGCGATCAAAGCCTTGCGTGACGAACCCCTCCCTTTGTTTGCTGCGGCCGCCGATCGCGAGCGGGAGGTGATCGCTGAACAGCAGGAACCGGATGTGGCACTTCGGCAAATGACCGAGGGTGCCAATGTTGTCGAGGACTATGGCCATACCAGTGTGACGCTGCGTGCCCATCCGGTCAGCTTCCTGCGAGAGGATCTCACCCGCCGAAACATCGTCACCTGCGCCGAGGCGGCATCGGCACGCGATGGTCGCTGGCTGATGACCGCTGGCCTGGTTCTCGTCCGTCAGAAGCCGGGTAGCGCAAAGGGCGTCATGTTCATGACCATCGAGGATGAGACAGGCGTTGCCAATGTCGTCGTCTGGCCAAGCCTCTTTGAAAAACAGCGTCGCGTCGTGCTCGGATCCTCAATGATGGCGATCAACGGCAAGATCCAGCGCGAAGGCGGCGTCGTGCATCTGGTGGCGCAACGGATGTTCGATCTGACCAGCGATCTGGCAAGCCTTGGCGAGCGGGATACATTCCGGGTGCCGACAGGCCGGGGCGACGAGTTTGCCCATGGTTCACCGGGGAGCCCGGACAGTCGCGAGCGGCCGTCGATAGGCGTCAAGGCGCGGGAAATTTACATACCTGACCTGCACATCGATACGTTGAAGGTGAAAAGCCGGAATTTTCAGTGAGTTTGGTGGCGACGTACGACATTGGTAGCTCGATCGGCAGGTGGTTTTTACGCCTGAATAGCAGTGTGTTGATTATGGGATGGCCCGCCCTTCCGAGGACATCGAGTATGATGTCCTTTTCTTGAAGGGAAAGCCTTTGGCTGGCATGCACGTTTGCTATGAGCCTACGGTACTTAAAGCCGCTTCTTTTTTACGCCTCCCTGAAAATGATGGTTTACCGGTCCGAGCGCTCGCGCGCCGCCATATACGAATTAATCACATGGACGAGGAAAAGGCTAAGTTCCATAATCGAGGATACGCTTCAAATCGTCACTAAGCTATTGAATTTAATGAAGTCAGACTGTCTCGCGGTGGTCCGCTCGGGCGATTGCAGCTTTGATTGCTGCTGGAGCCCTGCCCAGGAGACACGTTGCTTTTATAGCCTTTTCGGCCATTTCTGAGAGGCGTGCATCACAGTGATGACTTCGATGTCGTGGCGAACGCGATAGGGGATGATGTAAGGAATGTCGGACAATACAACTTCGCGCGTGCCAGCGATGCGACCGATGCGCCCGGCGGTCGGCAGCTCTGCCAACATGTCGACAGACGCTACGAGCCGGGCAACCACCCTTGCAGCGGCATCCGGGTCGTCTTTTTCAATGTATGCACCAATTTCATCAAGCCGCCGCAACGCTCGCACGGTCCAGCGGAGGCGCCTCTGCGTCATGACCGAGATGTCATCTTGACATATTTACCGACCACGCGTGCCACGTCGTCGTCACTGGCGAATTCGCCGCGGTCCGCCTCGGTAATTCCGGCTTCAATTTCCGCTAGCTGCCATTCTTCGCGTGACACGAAGTCTTCAATGGCTTGAGCTGCCATGTAAGAGCGGGAACGGTCGAGCTTTTGAGCAATCTGGTTCAGCCGGTCGGCCACTTCGTCCGGGACGCGGATGGTGAATGCGGTCATGAAAACCTCGCCTCTTGTTCACCTTGAACTATCTTTGAACCATGCTGGTTCGTCAAGGTTCAATTGACGTCTGCCGCCGTTTGCTTAATAGCGAAACTGCCGGGTCGTTGGTTCTAATCCTTTCAAGGCAAAGAATTCAGTGGCGATCCGGGTTGCCGGATGGCCACATATTGCCAGCGCTAGAGCGCCTTCGCCGCCTTCTCAATCACGTCCGCAACCTCTTCGGGATGCGAGGCGAAGACGGCGTGGCTGGATTTGATCTCGGTCACGCTGCTGCCGGCGCGCTTCGACATCTCACGTTCCAGTTCAGGATTAATGGATCGGTCTTCGGTCGCAACAATGGACCAGCTGCGTTTCGTCTTCCAAGCGGGATCCTCTGTCTTGGCTGAGAACGCTTCTTTCGAGGCGAAGACCTGCGACCTTGCCAGAAACGCGGCGTCGTCTTTCGGCAGGTCCGCGGCGAAGTCGTTCGCGAAGGCGGCGGGGTCGAGATAGAGATACTTTCCGTCCTTCGTCTCGCGGATGTTCATGCCGCCAGCAGGCTTTGAATTCGCAAGGCTGAGCAGGCTTTCGCCCTTGTCCGGTTGGAACGCTGCGACGTAGACTAGACCAGCGACAACCGGGCTGTGGCCAGCCTCGGTGATCACCATTCCGCCATAGCTGTGACCGACGAGAAGCGTCGGGCCATCCTGCAAATCGAGCACCCGGTTGGTGGTGGCGATGTCGTCGGCGAGCGACGTCATCGGCTGCTGCACGATCGTGACATTGAAACCGCGCTTGACGAGAATGTCGGATGCCTTGCGCCAGCCGGAACCGTCGGCAAGTGCGCCATGGACGATGACGATGTTCTTGACCTCGGCGGCCTGTGCCGAGAAAGCGATGATACTGGTGGTCAAGGCGAGCGCGAGGATCGAGATTGTATGTCGGTTCATGCGTTTTACTCCTGTTGTCATGGGGGGTGAGAAGAGAGGGGCTCAGCCGAAGGTGAAGGCGTAGGCTTCGACGCCTGAATCGAGGAAGCGGATCTCAAATGTCCGTTCCTCCACGTCGCCGGACTGGCGAACGAGTTGGTAGAGCTTTGTGGAGGTTATGGTGCCGTGGCCGTCAGCATCAGTATCCGCGCCATGATTGGACCCGGGTGCCTTTCCATTGATCGTCACCTGGAAGCGAACAGGTTTGCCGGCAGCGCCGGGTCCGAGGACCAGATGCAGGTCGCGGGCGCTGAAGCGGTAGACAATGCTGCCGTCCGGCTGGTCCAGCACGGCGCGTTCGGCACCAACCGTCCAGGTTCCGGAGAGGCCCCATTCATTCAGGCCCGGTTGCGAGATAGAATATGCGTTGGCGGTGTCGGCACGCAGGCCTTCCGGAGAGACGAAGCCCACGACGCGCTTGTAGCCGAGATAGCTCTCGCCGGAGCGGATGTTCCTGAGGTCGGGGCTGGCCTCGGCGCCCTTGGCATCGGGCGTCACCGTTGTGGTCGTCGCCATCTCGCTGCCTGCTTCGCGCAACAGCTCCTGGATTGCCTGTTCGGACTGGCGGTAGTTACCTTCGCCGAAATGGTGGTAGCGGATCTGGCCCCTGGCATCGATCAGGTACTGCGCTGGCCAATAGCTGTTCTCGAAGGCGCGCCAGATCTTGTAGTCATTGTCGATCGCAACCGGATAACCGATCTTGAAGTCTTCGATCGCCTTTCTGACATTGTCGATTTTCTTCTCGAAGGCGAATTCCGGGGCATGCACGCCGATAACGACGAGGCCCTGATCCCTATATTTTTCGGCCCAGGCGCGGACGTAGGGGACGGTTCGGATGCAGTTAATGCAGGAATAGGTCCAGAAATCGACGAGAACGACCTTGCCGCGAAGCTGTTCCGTCGTCAGCGGCGACGAGTTCAGCCATTCGACGGCGCCATTCAACGACGGCGCGCGACCCTCCACGGGAAGGTTGCTCCGGAACGGCCGATCTGGATCGATTACGGCAGCCGACAGTTCGTTTCTCACCATTTCAGCGGCCGGCATCTCGTGCAGTTGGTCAAGGACGACCTGCTCGAATGCGGTCGTGCTGGCATAGGAAAGCCGCGCGAGGAGGCCGGTGTCGAGGCCAAGGGCAATGACTGCAACGCCAGCCAGAACCGCGGCTCCCAGTACCTGCCGAATACGTTCGCTGATGCCGAGCGACCGCTTCATGCCAGCGAAGATCTTACCCCCGACAAGAAGGGCAATGGCAAGCGATGTCGCTGCACCAGCAGCATAGGCGACGAGAAGAAACGTCGTCTGGAAGTTGGCGCCATTCAACGCCGCGCCCGTCAGCAGAAGGCCAAGGATTGGCCCGGCGCATGGCGCCCAAAGTAGCCCCGTTGCAACGCCGAGGATGAAGGAACTTGCGGCGGTCGGCACAGAGCCTGGCCTGCCCGGCGCGTTTAGCAGCCTGTTGCCGAAATCGACGACGGGCTGCGTGATGATGCTCGCAACGCGTGGTGACAACAAGCTGACCCCGAAGACGGCGAGCAGCAGGATCGCGGCGAGACGACCGTATTCATTGGCGTGGATCGCCCAACTCCCGCCGACCGCTGCAAGCGTTGCAACCAATGCAAAGGTGACGCCCATGCCAATTAGCATGGGCAGCGTGCTCCGCAGAAAAGGCTGCCCCGCGCGGGCAAAGACGAAGGGAAGAATGGGAAGGATGCACGGGCTGAGGATGGTCAGCGCCCCTCCGAGATAGGCAATGATGAGAAGTGTCATCGTCGTTTCCTTGAAACCGGTTAGTCGGGTTCTGGACGGCGATGGGCCGCGACCAGCAACAGGGCCAATCTGCTCGGAGAGACGTGTCCCGGATGTGTCGGGCTTCCATCGGAAGTGTACCGCAGTGTAGGACGCGGGCTATCCACCACAGAATGATACAAATCGGTGGCAAGCCCGGTCGGCGGGTGGTGCGAATTGTATCAGACTGTATCGAAGGCGCCGGAGGCTACATCCGCATTCAATTCCGGGCTTGACGGGACACAGGCGAGATACGTGCGGCCGGCTTTCTTTACATCAAGATCAATCGATATGGAGAGAACGATGTCCCCTCAATTTAACCATCAGCGCCGCCGCTTCTTCGGTATCGCCGCCATGACCGTGGCTGCCACCCAATTGGGTATGGGTACGATCGCCCATGCCCAGACGAGCGCCGCGTCCCCGGCCTCGGTCAAGGCAGGAGGGCACACTGCGTTTGCAGCACTCAAGCAAATCAGGGCAGGCGTGCTGGATGTCGGATATGCGGAAGCCGGCCCGGCCGATGGCCCTGTTGTTCTGCTTGTTCACGGCTGGCCGTACGACATCTACAGCTATGTCGATGTGGCACCGATCCTGGCCGATGCAGGTTACCGCGTGCTCATTCCCTATCTGCGTGGCTACGGCACGACGCGATTCCTTTCGGACGAGACCCCGCGAAACGGCCAGCAGGCGGCACTAGCTGCCGACATGATCGCCTTCATGGATGCACTGGGCGTCGAAAAGGCGATTCTTGGCGGATATGACTGGCGCGCGCGCACAGTCAACATCATGGCGGCTCTCTGGCCGGATAGCTGCCAGGCGATGGTGTCCGTCAGTGGCTATCTCATCGGCAGCCAGGCTGCAAACAGCAAGCCGCTTCCGCCCGCCGCGGAACTCTCCTGGTGGTACCAGTTCTACTTCGCCACCGAGCGGGGTCGGCTCGGCTATGCCGCTAACACGCACGAGTTTGCAAAGCTTATCTGGCGGACAGCATCGCCCACCTGGACATTCGACGATGCGACCTTCAATCGATCGGCCGCCGCCCTCGACAATCCTGATCACGTGGACATAACCATCCATAATTATCGCTGGCGGCTCGGCCTTGCCGAAGGCGAGGAGAAATACAACGCCTTCGAGAAGCAACTCGCGATGGGGCCGGTGATTGGTATCCCGACGATCACCATGGAAGGCGATGCCAATGGTGCGCCCCATCCGCAGCCATCGGCCTATGCAAAGAAATTCTCGGGAAGATATGAGCACCGAGATGTTGCGGGCATCGGGCATAATCTGCCGCAGGAAGCGCCGGAGGCATTCGCTCAAGCCATCATCGATGTCGCGAAATTCTGATGATGGGGCCCGTCGCGAGAAACCGCTTTACTCGCGGCGGCCCACACGGAACTAATGTCGCGTAGGTGCGAATGTTTGAAAGGCCAGATATGGAGCATGTCGACCACATTCTGATTGTCGATGACGACCGCGAAATTCGCGAGTTGGTCTCGAGTTATCTGAAGAAGAACGGCCTTCGGACGGCGGTTGCCGCCGACGGTCGCCAGATGCGCAGCTTTCTCGAAGGCAACACAGTCGATCTGATCGTGCTCGATGTGATGATGCCGGGCGATGATGGCCTCGTGTTGTGCCGGGAACTGCGCGCTGGCAAGCACAAGGCAACACCGGTCATCATGCTGACGGCGCGCGACGACGAGATGGACCGCATCATCGGGCTCGAAATGGGCGCCGACGATTATCTGCCGAAGCCGTTTGCGGCGCGAGAACTGCTTGCTCGCATTAAGGCGGTGCTGCGGCGCACGCGTATGTTGCCGCCCAATCTGCAGATCAGCGAGGCCGGCCAATTGCTGACCTTCGGTGACTGGCGGCTCGACACCGTCGGTCGGCATCTTCTTGACCGGGACGGAACGGAAATAGCCTTGAGTGGCGCCGAATACCGGCTGCTTAGGGTGTTCATAGATCATCCGCAACGCGTGCTCAATCGTGACCAGATCCTGAACCTGACGCAGGGCCGCGATGCCGAGCTCTTCGACCGCTCGATCGACCTTTTGGTGAGCCGTCTGCGCCAACGGCTTGGTGATGATGCGCGCGAACCGACCTACATCAAGACGGTGCGGGCCGAAGGCTATGTGTTTTCTGTCCCGGTCGAAATCTCGGTGCCCAGGACATGAGTATTGGCGGCACGTCCCGCTTCGGCTGGTGGCCAAGGACATTGCGTTCGCGTTTGTTCCTGATCCTTTTTGGCGGACTGGCGGTCGCGTATGGCTTGTCCTTCAGCATTCTTTTTGCCGAGCGCTACATGTCGGCAAAGGCCGTCATGCTCGGGACATTGGAAAGCGATCTGGCAACGTCGATCGCTGTTCTCGACCGTCTTCCCGCCAAAGAGCGGACCGATTGGCTGGATCGCCTGAGCCGCGGCAGTTACCGTCTTGTTCTTGGCCCCGGGCTTCCCGGCGTTCCGGATTTGTCGGGGCGCGGTGCGGAGATTGCTGACCGGATAGGGCAGGCGGCTGGCAACAGGTTTCCGATCCGCGTCGAAGCCATTCCGGGCGACCACATGCGGCTACAGGGGCATCTGACGCTGTCGGACGGTTCGCCGCTGACCATCGATGTGACCCCGCGCGGGGTAATGCCCCTGGCCGAATGGCTGCCGTATGTCTTCGCGGCACAGATGCTTCTGCTCATCCTCTGCACCTGGTTTGCGGTGCGTTTGGCAATTCGTCCGCTGGGCGCTCTCGCCGCCGCTGCTGATGCACTTGAGCCCAGCAGACAAGGTTCTCCCCTGAACGAAGACGGTCCGAGCGAGGTTGCCCACGCGGCGCGGGCCTTCAACGCCATGCGTGATCGTATCGCACACTACCTGGAAGAACGTGTGCAGATCCTTGCGGCAATCTCACATGATCTGCAGACGCCGATCACGCGCATGCGGTTGCGCGCCGACATGGCGGACGATAGTCCCGAAAAGGACAAGCTGGTGAGCGATCTGCGCGAAATCGAGCGGCTGGTGCAGGACGGAATTGCATATGCGCGCAGTTCGCACGGCAATGGCGAAAAAAACGCGCGCATCGACCTTGCGTCGTTCATCGATAGCATCGCTTACGACTACCAGGACGTCGGAAAGACGGTTTCGGTAACCGGCATCGTTCAAGGAACTGCCATGACCAAGCCGCACGCATTGCGGCGTATCCTGACCAATTTTATCGACAACGCCCTCAAGTTTGCAGGTTCTGCGGAGATCAGCGTCGAAAGATCGGGTGAGGGGAATGTTGTCATTGTGGTCAAGGATCATGGACCGGGCATCCCCGACGACAAGCTGGAGTCCGCCATGCAACCGTTCTACCGCGTTGAGACGTCCCGTAACCGGGAGACGGGGGGAACGGGACTCGGACTTGCCATCGCC
Source organism: Hyphomicrobiales bacterium (assembly GCA_900470155.1). Taxonomy (GTDB): domain Bacteria; phylum Pseudomonadota; class Alphaproteobacteria; order Rhizobiales; family Rhizobiaceae; genus Allorhizobium. The sequence goes on along the minus strand of UBZT01000019.1, from coordinate 144,285 downwards.
CAGCAGTTGGCCGTCTCGCTTGGTGGGGCGGTGCGGATCTACAATTGTTCCGGTGGCGGGCTTGCCGCGGAAATAGCGCTGCCCTGAAGAGGACAGGGGCGCAGCCTCTACGCTGCGATACAAATCCACCATTTTCGAAAACATGCCGGATACGTGGATGCGGCAAAACACATCCGTCAATCACGTCGCGCTCTGCGACCGAACGAACGAAGGAGTGTTCCATGACCAAGATCGAAAAAGTTCTCTACACTGCCAAGACCCATACCACCGGCGGACGCGACGGTGCGGCATTGAGTGACGATGCGCAGCTCAATGTAAAGCTTTCGCCTCCGGGCAGCGGCAAGCCCGGTACGAATCCCGAGCAGTTGTTCGCGGCTGGCTGGTCAGCCTGCTTCATCGGCGCCCTGGGCATTGCCGCTGCCAAGCGCAAGATCCGATTGCCGGCAGAGACCGCCATTGACGCGGAAGTTGATCTCGGTATGGCAGGAGACGCATATGGCCTGCAGGCGCGCTTGAACATCAGCCTGCCGGGCTTAGATCCCGAACTGGCGCATGTGCTGGTCGATGAAGCCCATGGTACCTGCCCCTATTCGAAGGCCACGCGTGGCAATATCGCGGTCGAGCTGAGGCTTGCCTGATCACTATAGCAACGTCATGGATTTTATCATGAAGCGTCTGATCATCGGTTTATTGGTGCTTGCCGTTTTTGCAGCACCCTGCATCTATGATGTGTTGTCGCCGGAACCGTCGCCCCTTGCTGCTGTTGCTCTGGCGGTTGGTTTTCAAGGGTAGCCTTCCCGGGAAAAGGGGAGGGAGCGGCTTTAGGTGAGTCGCTCCCTTGTGCCGTCAGGATTCGTCGGCTTCTTCCTTTAGCAGGCTTGCGGCTTCGACCGCCAACGGATCGGCCTTGAGAAGAAGGTAGTCCAGCATCGATTTCAGGCTCGGATCGCAAAGGTCGGCCGGCATTAAAAGGCCTGTCGAATTCATTTCATCCTGGCTGACCAATCCGTCACTGTCGTGGTCCATACGTTCGCTGTAGTCGACCGTTGGCTTTCCCTGCTCATCGGTGGCGATACCGGGTTTCAGGATCTCGTTGAAAGTCTTGAATTCATCAGAGTTGAGTTTTCCGTCTCCGTCCTTGTCGAATTTTCCAAACGCATTGTTGAGCATCTGCGACAGGGGGCTGGCATTGTTGATTGTCGTCACGATTTCTTATCTCCGTTCAGTTTGATTTCGGTGTCATGGCAGTCTGGAAAATGGTCCATCGGCTATCGAAGACGCGGCGGCAATCGGCATCATCGGGCGCGTCGCACAGACCAAGGCGTATGCGGTTGTTGGCGCCCTCCAGCAGATCGACGAGGACACCGCATATTTCCGATGCATCACCCGGGACGATGGCGCCTGAAGCTTGGGCAGCAATTATCGTGCCGACCATGGGTTCCAACGCAGTGCTCGACCAGATTGCCAGCCTTTCCCGAAGGGACGCATACAGCACGGCCTCTGCGGTGACTGACAGGTAGAAGGCCGAATAGTCCCTGTCCGTGCCGAACAGAAAATAGCGGAACGCGACGGCATGGAGGGCGAGCAGGGGCTCGTCGTGCTGCTTTGCCGCTTGTGCGAGTGCTACCCGAAATCGGGTGAGATCGCGCTCAACCACGGCCTCCAGGAGCGCCTGCTTGTTCGGGTATCGCCGATAAAGGGTATGTTTGGAGATCGCCTGTCTTGCTGCAATTTCTTCCATCGAAGCATTGGCAACACCCTTTTTGGCAAAGGCGGCGCGGGCGTCGTCCAGAATTTGCCTGGTGAGGTTCACCGCCCCCTCGCGTGTCGGTCGTCCGCCAGGACGCTGCTGCGCTAACTTCATGCTGCCTCGTAGCGTTGAATGGAGAGGATCCTGATGATGACCATTGTCCGTACCTGAATTGTTTGATAACAGCACGGTATCGTGTCGTTAATTATGATGCAACGGGTTTCACATGTCTTCGATCGTGCTTTCAGGACTTTCCTGGACCAAACCGGACGGTGGTCAGGTATTTCACGGCCTCGACCTGTCGTTGGGACCGGAGAGGACCGGTTTGATCGGCCGAAACGGCGTGGGCAAAACGACCCTCCTGAACATAATTGCCGGTGTCCTTCCACCATCCACAGGGTCCCTGTCCATCGAGGGCAAGGTCGTGCTCGTCCGGCAGATGCTGCATGCGAATCTACATGAAACGGTGGCCGATCTTTTCGGTGCACGGCAGGCTATCGAGTTGCTCGCCCGGGCAGAAAGCGGTACCGCCAGCCTGGAAGACCTTGCGGAGGCCGATTGGACAGTTAGGGAACGGATAGTCTCGTCCCTTGTCCGATTTGGGCTGGCTGCCGAGCCGGATACTCTGCTCAACCATTTATCCGGCGGACAGCGCACGCGGGCTGCGCTCGCGGCGGCCCTCTTCCAAACGCCGGATTTTCTTCTTCTCGATGAACCGACCAACAACTTGGACAGAGCCGGTCGGCAAGCAGTCATCGACCTCCTCGGCAGATGGAAAGGAGGAGCCATCGTCATCAGTCATGATCGCGAACTGCTTGAACATATGGATGCTATCGTCGAATTGACCACGCTTGGGGCGAAACGCTACGGCGGCAACTGGAGTGCCTTTCAGACAACGAAAGCAATCGAGTTGAAGGCCGCCGAACAGAGCCTGGCGCATGCCGAAAAGACAGCAGAGGAAGTCGACCGCAAGGCGCATTTCCTTGCGGAACGACAGGACAGGCGGAGTGCATCCGGGACACGCAGAGCAGCCAAGGGAGACATGCCAAAAATTCTCCTCGGTCGGCGCAAGAGCAAGGCGGAGGCCAGCCGAGGCAAGGTGACGGAACTTGCCGAGCGGCAGCGCGCCGATGCGCTGCACACGGTTGCTTCCGCCAAGGCTCGGATCGAGGTGCTTCAGCCATTCTCCGTACAACTTCCGGCGACAAACCTGCCAGCCGGCAAGGCGGTACTGTCGTTTGATCACGTTACGGCGGGCTATGATCACGAACATCCCGCTATTCGGAATTTGTCCTTTTCGATCGTCGGGCCTCAGCGTGTAGCGGTTTCCGGTCCAAATGGGTCCGGCAAAACGACACTGCTGAAAGTGATCGCAGGAGAGATCGCGCCTATCAGCGGCAAGGTCACGGTTTCTGTCCCTGCCTCGATGCTGGACCAGAGTGTCAGCCTTCTCGATCGCGGCAAAAGCATCCTCGACAATTTCAAGCGACTGAACCCCGGCGCAACCGAAAACACCTGCCGGGCCACTTTGGCCAGTTTTCGTTTTCGTGCGGATGCCGCCCTCCAGCGCGTGGAGACTTTAAGTGGAGGGCAGATCTTGCGCGTCGGCCTCGCCTGCGTGCTTGGCGGCTCCAGCCCGCCGTCGCTGCTGATCCTCGATGAACCGACCAATCATCTCGACATCGAGTCCATCGAGACGGTGGAAGCCGTGCTGAGGGCCTATGACGGCGCGCTTTTGATCGTCAGCCACGATGACGCCTTCCTCGACAATATCGGGATAGACACCTACGTTGAGCAACCCGCCCGCAAATGTGACAACGATGCGGGTTGTCAATGAGCTACCGATCTAAAGTACGAGCCCGCCATCTATCGTGAGGCTCGAACCCGTCATATACCCTGCCTTATCGCTCACCAAATAGGAGGCAAGAGCCGCGATTTCGTCGGGCTGACCAACACGCTTGAGAGGTATGACATTTACCAGTCCGGCCACCATGCTGGCCGTCATGTCCGTTTCAGTTGGTCCGGGTTGAATGTTGTTCACAGTAATGCTGCGCGGCGCGAGGTCTAGGGCCACGCCCTTGACCATCGCAGCGACCGCGGCTTTCGTCATCGCATAGACGCTCCCGCCAGAAGAACCTGTCCGCACCGCAGTGTTGCTGCCGATCGTTACGATTCGACCTCCAACCTTCATGTTCAGCGCTGCTGCCTGGATGGCGAGAAACACGCCGCGAACATTAATGGCAAGCGAAATGTCGAGGTCGTCCAGGGTGACATTTTCGATGTTGGCTAGTTTCAGCACTCCGGCATTGACGATTGCCGCATCCAGATTACCAAATCGGTCCACCGTGTCTCTGACAGCTCGGCGTATTGCATCAGGGTCGGCGCTATCGGCCTGGATCGCGATCGCGCGACCGCCAGAGGCTTCGATACCGGTCACGACCTGGCGCGCTTTTCCCGATTGCGAGACATAGGTTATCGCGACCCAGAACCCGTCCTGAGCCAACTGTCTGGCGATGGCAGCGCCGATCCCGCGTGACCCGCCGAAGATGAGCGCTGTTTTCTTGGGAGATATAGGAGTCATCACGTTATCCTTTGGGTACGAGCAGCAACTTGCCGGTCGTGCGTCGACTTGCCATGTCCGCGTGGGCCAAAGCAGCGTCTTCAAGAGGATAGCTTCCTCCGATGTTGATCTTCAGGAAGCCGTCCCGAATCCAGTCGAAAAGCTGGGCGGTGCGGGCGCGAAGGCGTTCCGGTGCATAAACATGATCGGAGAAGACCGCGTAGCCGATCTTGATGCTTCTCGGCAGGCTCATGATGTCGAAGAGACCCGGCCCGCCCAGAACGGGGCCGTACCAGCAAAAGGTGCCCGCACGGCGCAGGCTATCGAGAGAACCCTGAAAGGTCGTGGGGCCAGAACCGTCATAGACAACGTCGACACCCCTGTCGTTCGTCAAATTCAGGACGTGCTGCGCGAAGTCTCCCTGGCGATCGACAATGACATGCTCGGCGCCTGCCTGCTTGGCGATGGCGACTTTGTCTTCGGAAGAAACGCGCCCGATGACGCGGCCGCCTCGCAGCCGGATGATCTGCGTCAGGAGCAGGCCGACGCCTCCGGCGGCAGCGTGGACCAGTGCAATGTCGCCCGGCTGAACCGGGTAGAAATCGGTGGCGAAGTGACTGGCCGTCAATCCCTGCATCATGATTGCCGCCGCTGTCCGGTCATCGATGAAATCAGGCAGACGAACCAGCGAACTGACGGGTATCGAGATCCGCTCCGCGTAGCTTCCTGGAGCGTAGACCCATGCAACGCGGTCGCCCACGGAGAAATCCGTCACCCCGTCGCCAACTGTGAGAACGCGCCCTGCGCCTTCGACGCCAAGTATTTTGGGATTTGGAATGTCGGTCCAGGCCATGCCTTGGCGAACACCAATGTCCATGAAATTCACGCCTGCCGCGGCAATCTCGACGAGAACATGGCCCGGTGCTGCGACGGGCTCCGGATGTTCGACGACTTCCATGACATCGGTGTTCCCGATGCCGTTCATGACGACTGCTTTCATTTTCAGCCCTTTCTTGACTGCTCGTTCCAGAAATGAGTAAATTTTTTTACCGTGGCATGAGTGCGCGGAGCGCCAAGCACGAGAGAGACTGAAGCACCTCTGGCCCGGCACCCCCGCGCGCAGCAATTCGGACGCCGGCGATGCTGGCGATAAGAAAATCAATCACCGCATCTGGCGACGCCGATTGGTCCAGATCCCCGGCGTCCTGAGCCTGCGTGATGCATTCCCTTGCCGCCTGTCTCAACCGATGATCGGCCGCAAGATGCACCTCTGTCAGGTCCGGGCGGCTTTGGCCGAATTCGCAGATCGAGTTGACGCCGAGGCATGCCCGGTCGGCTTCCGCCACAACCCGATCCATCATTGCGGCAATGCCATCAATTGCGCGCCCACTGCCGCGCAATTCGCGAATGTGCGCTTCGGTCTCTGCGGATGCATAGCGCTCCACCGCGAGGCGATAGAGCGCCCATTTGTCGCCGAACGTATCGTACAGGCTCTGCCGGCCGATCTTCATGGCCTTAACCAGCATCTCCGTCGACGTCCCGTCGAAGCCGTGCTCCCGGAATACACCCACTGCTGATTCCAGCGCCTTGTCCCTGTCGAATTCCTTGATCCTTGCCATGAGTGTTGACATAGCTATTCTGGAATGATCAGTCAAGAATAATCGTCACCAGGGCAATGGGCCATTTTCGTTAAAATAGCCCCCGCTGGAGCCACTGTCGGGAAGTGTCGCCAGGTCCACGACGATTTTCGCACCCTGTTTCACCGTGCGCGTGCTGGCATGGCCGTTGAGATCGGTTGCGATATGGCCCGGCGTCGCCGCATTGATCTTAATATGGGATTGCGAGGCGTGACGCCGGAAGGCATTGCATATTGCAGGCTTATCATCGTCACGGCGGCTTTGGACGAGGCGTAGGCGACGATGGTGTCCGACTGACCGAAGGGCGTTGCCGGATCGCTAGTGAGCGTCATGGAGGCGCTGGTACTGGTGATATTGATGATCCTCGGATGCGGCGATCTTTGGAGCAGCGGCAGGAATGCGTGGATGGTGCGCACTGTGCCAAAGACGTTGACGTCGTAGGTTGCAAGCATGTTGGCCGCGTCCGTCTCCAACGCAGGCACACGATGGAGGACGCCTGCATTGCTGACTAGGACGTCGAGCAGTCCTTCCCGGTCTTCGATGTGTCGTGCCGCGGCCACGATGCTTGCGTCATCGGTGACGTCGAGCGCGATCGCCACCACCTCCGCTCCTTCTCTCGTTAGCTCGTCCGCTGCGACCTGTCCGCGCTCGACATCACGGCTGCCAAGATAGACCCGCATTCCGAGCCTGCCGAGCTGGCGGGCAACCTCTTTGCCAAGTCCCTTGTTGGCGCCGGTAATCAGCGCAATCGGCTTCTACGTCATGGGTTCGCTCCTCAGCCAAGGACTGCGCAGGGTTCAAGAAAGGCCTCGAGCCCGAAGACGCCGAATTCCCGTCCGAAACCGGATTGCTTGAAGCCGCCGAACGGTGCCAGCGGTTCATGAGGGGCACCATTGAGAATGACGCGGCCGGCTTCGATCCGGTCCGCCACACGCCGTGCTCGGGTGATGTCGGATGAGAAAACCTGGGCCTGCAGGCCGTAGTCGGTGTCGTTTGCGATCGCGATGGCCTCTTCCTCATCGCGGTAAGGAATGAGGGAGAGGACCGGTCCGAAGATCTCTTCGCGGGCGATGCGCATGTCGTTGTTCACCCCGGTAAAGATGGTGGGACGCACGAACCAGCCTCGCGTAAGCCCTTCCGGCCGGCCCTCGCCACCGGCGAGCAGGCTTGCACCTTCTTCCTGGCCAAGCCTGATATAGGACTGCACGCGCTCCCATTGCTTGTGGCTGACCATGGGGCCGATGCGGACGCTTTTGTCTTTGGGGTCGCCCGCCTTGAAATCCTTGACCGCCTCTCTGAGGCGGGCTTCGATTTCCTTGAATCTGCTCTCGGGCGCAAGAATGCGGGTTCCGGCTATGCAGGCCTGCCCGCTGTTGAGGAAGCCTGCTGCCAACACTTGAGGGACTGCGACATCAAAATCGGCATCTTGGAGAATGATGCTGGGGCTCTTGCCGCCAAGCTCCATTGTCACGCGCTTCAGGGTTTCGGCTGCCGTGCGCACGATGGTCCGGCCGGTAGCCGTGGATCCGGTGAAGGTGATCTTCGATACATCGCGGTGGGCGGTGAGCGCGGAGCCGACGACGGCTCCGTCGCCGGTGACGATGTTGAGGACCCCTTTGGGCAGACCGCCCGCATGCAGGCATTCCGTGATCACCTGGGTCTGGACGGCGCTCATCTCCGAAGGTTTGATCACCATGGTGGCGCCCGCAGCAATGGCAGCGGACAGCTTTCCGCAGATAAAGCCATAGTTGCTGTTCCAGGGGGTAATGGCCACCGTGACACCGGAGGGCCGCATCTCAACCTCGGCAGTCCCGATACGGCGTCGGAATTCATAGCCTTCAAGCGTCTTTGCCATTGCCAGGAAGACGTTGCCCGCTCTTGGCGCTGAGAAGTCGATGAAGTTCGACGGTGCGCCATATTCCTCGCGCATGGCGTCAATGAGATCGGCTCCACGGGCGGCCACGGCGGCATGCAGCCGGTGCAGCATATCGATTCGTTCTTCCTTGGTGGTGTTGGAAAAGGCCAGAAATGCGCACTTGGCGGCCGCAACTGCGCGATCGGCATCGTGCGCATCGGCGAGACGCACGGTGCCGATTTGTTCCTCGGTTGCCGGATTGAAGAGTGGCGCCCATTGGTCGCCATGGGGTTCGACGAACGCGCCGTCAATGTAAATGCGATCGATGATATGCATGTCGTTTCTCCTACAATGACTTCACGGGGAAAATGGCATGCGTTATGTGTTGCGAGTAGTAGGACAAAATTGGACAAGCTGATGAACTGGATCGCGCAATGAGAGCAAGCCTCGTCGAACTGGAGGCGGTTGCTGCGGTGGCTCGTCATGGCGGATTCCGAGCTGCCGCGCGGGAGCTCGGCATGTCCTCATCGGCATTGAGCCATGCGATCGCCGCATTGGAAGAGCGCATTGCCGTCAGGCTGTTCAATCGCACTACGCGCAGCGTAGCCCTTTCCGCAGCGGGGGAGCAGTTCCTGTCCGAAATCGTGCCGGCCTTGCAGACGCTGGAAAAAGCTATCGAGAATGTCGGGGAACATGCGGATCGGCCCTCAGGAAGGTTGAGGCTGAACATGGCGCCGGGTGCGGCGCGCATCCTGCTCCAACCGCTTCTGCTGGAATATGCCCGGCGTTATCCGGAAGTGGAGCTTGAAGTTGTCACCGAGAATGCGTTGGTCGACGTGATCGGCAAGGGGTTCGATGCCGGCATTCGTCTCACCGAGGCGATTTCCCCCGACATGGTCGCGGTGCCCATCATATCGAAAATGCGCTCCTTCGTCGTCGGATCGCCGCGCTATTTCGAAGGTCGTGACAAGCCTGTGGTGCCCGGTGACCTGTCCCGGCATCGTTGTATCCAGATGCGCATGACGGGCGGAAGGCTTTATCGCTGGGAATTCGAAAAGCGCGGAGAGACCTTTCTTATCGATGTCTCGGGTCACCTGATATTCGATGCGTCGGACCTGATACTCGAGGCAACCCTTGCCGGCTTCGGCCTCTCCTATTTGGGGGAACATGCACTCGGCACGCAAATCGCTTCGGGCGACCTCATTCCAGTTCTCGAAGATTGGTCCCCGTCGTATCCGGGTCTCAGTCTCTACTTCTCACAACGGCGGCATATGCCCTCCAAACTGCGGGCGTTGATAGACCTGATCCGTGAGCACGCTGTGCGAGATAGCTGATAGCCAGTAAGAATAGCACTGCAAGGGACAGGGTCGCAGGTTCAGATCCCTTCACGGCGATGATGTCGGTTGGGTATTGTGCTCGATGAACACGGAGGCCCATGCTCGACGACGCATTCGCGCCGGTATTTCGGTCGTTCCACCAATAGCTTCGGCTCCAACATGCGGACGTCGCTTGGCCAAATCGAGGGGTATCCTCGAACCTATCCCGAAATTAAAGACCTGCATTTCAGAGCGTTGCAGCCTCCCAGTCTGGAGCAAAAGGCGGGTCAACGTAGCGCAGAGTCTTCGGCAGGGCCGCGATAGCCGCGCGGTCCTCGTCGTCGAGGTGAATGTTGAGCGCATCGAGATTGGCTCGCTGGCTCGAGGGGCGAGCGGTTTTGGGGATAGCGATCACGTTTTCCTGATCCAGAAGCCAGGCTATGGCGATCTGGGCTGCGGTGGCGCGGTGCTTCTCGCCGATCCTGGCGAGAACGGGATCCTGTGCCGCCCGGCCCTGCGCAAGCGGCGCATAGGCGGTCATCGCAATTCCCTTGCGGCGAAGGTAGTCCAGCATCGGCGTCTGCGACAGAAACGGATGATATTCCACTTGATGAACGGCGATGGGCGCGCCGATATCCTCGATCGCGTGCTGGATCATGGGCAGGTTGAAGTTGCAGACGCCGATGGCGCGCGCCAACCCTTCCTCTTTCAGTTCGGTGATCGCGTCCAGCGTTGCGCTCATGTTCATGTTCGCCGATGGCCAATGCACGAGGAAGAGATCGATATGGTCGAGGCGAAGCTTGCCGAGGCTCGTGTCGAAGGACCGGCGCAAGGCATCGGGGGAGAGCTTATCGTGCCAGACCTTAGTGGTGACGAAGAGGTCCGCGCGGTTTATGCCGGAGGCCGCGAGCGCTGAGCCGACGGCGGCTTCATTGTCGTACATGGCGGCGGTATCGATGTGGCGAAAGCCGAGTTCAAGCCCGCTTTCGACCACAGGTCTGGTGACATCGCCCGGCATCCGGAAAGTCCCCAGTCCTAGCCGGGGGATCGCGACACCGTGAGTCTCAATCGTTTCCATGATCATTCCTTTCGAGTTGCGAGGGACGCGGCGGTTGAGGCAGACGCCCTCCGCCGCCCGGTCTCCCGGCGGGCTCAGGCAGTCTCGCTCGCCGCCGCCTGCCGGACCAGCGCTTCGATCACCTGCTCAAGTGACGTCGTGCCCCAGACACGGTTTCTGCCGCCGGCTTTGAAGTCGATCCAGCCTTCGTTGAAACCGTCGAGCATACGCATGCGCGGCTGCGGGTGACGCGTACCCTGGGCACGGAACAGGTCCTCCCAGCTTGCACGAGGGACGATCTCAACCCGCACCGGATGCCCGAGCACCGACGCGAAAGCCTCTGCGAGATCATTGGGTGAGACCCGAGCCGGGCCTTCCAGTTCCACCACCCGTTTGCCGATCCATTGCTCGCGGATCAGATCTGCGGCAAGCCGGCCGATATCCTGTGTCGACACCATGGCGAAGGTCTTGTCGGCAGGTTGGAGGAAGCTGTGCAGCACGCCTTCGTCGCGCGCCGAGGCCACGTCCCAGGCCGCATTTTCCATGAACCAGCCAGGCCGCAGGAAGGTCACGGGAAGATCGAGCTCGCCGAGGGCTTCTTCCAGCATCGTCCGCTGGCTCAAGAGATTGTCGACTTCCGCGTCGGCGCCGACGGTGGAGAGGCAGACGACCCTTTCGGGGCGGGCGGCAAGTAGAGCGGTCGTCAGAACCTCATTCTGTTTTGCCGCTTCCGGATAGCCGGGCGCCGGATCGAATTCCGACGGCGGCAGGATGAAGACGCCCTTGGCGCCCTTGAACGCGGTGGCAAGCTGCGTCGCGTCGCCCATGTCGGCAAAGGCGATTTCGCAACCGCGCTTGCGCCAGATTTCCGCCTTGGCGGGATCGCGCAGCACCGCACGGACCGGCTCGCCAGCTTCGATCAGAGCTTTCGCCAGCGCGCCGCCGACCTTGCCGGTAATTCCTGCAATCGCATACATGATATGTCTCCTGGTGTTGAGGTCGGGAATGGATCAGGCGAGGCCGTCGTAGAGGCCGCGCCCGAATGTGCTGTAGAGCTCTGCAAGGCCGGAGATTTCTGCGGTTCCGGCACGCCGCTGGCGCCGGCGGCGCTGAGGAAGTACCTACGGGACGAAGAAAGATGATTCACGCGCATTAAAATCAAAGATAAGATGACTTCAAATCATCATGACGAGACAGGCGGCGAAGACCGATCTTGCGACGGAGAGAGGGCATGAGTTTCGACACGCGGCTGCTGACCGGGGTCGGCGTTTTCGGGGCGGTGACGGAAGCGGGCAATTTCGTGCGGGCCGCGGATGTTCTCGGCCTCACGCCATCGGGGGTCAGTCGTGCGGTAGCGCGGCTCGAACAACGCGTCGGCGTCAGATTGTTCGACCGCAATCCGCGTGAGGTTACGCTGACGGAAGAGGGCGCCCGCTTCCATGCCAGGATCATGCCGTTGCTGGCCGGGCTGGAGGAAGCGGCCTCCGAAGCCGCCGGTTCGGCGGCATTCGTCGGCGGGCGGCTTAGGGTTTCGATCGATCCCTGGTTCGCGCGCATGGTGCTGGCGCCGAGGATCGGTGAATTTCTGGCGCGCTATCCCGCCCTGACGCTCGATCTGGCCACCAGCAACTATCGCGAAGAGATGATGAGCGGCGCGGATGTCGCCGTGCGTTTCGGTCCGCCGGACGAATCGTCGCTGATCGCACGCAAACTGCTGGACGTACCGGTGCTGACCTGTGCCGCCCCAGGCTATCTCGACCGTCACGGCGTTCCAGCCACGCCCCACGACCTGATGCACCACGATTGCATCCTCTTTCGCGACCCGCAGACCGGGCGGCCGTTCCCCTGGGAATTCCACGGGGATAACGGCGCCATCGAGATCAAGGTGGCAGGGCGGTTGGTCATGGACGATCCCTCCGCTGCCGTCGCGGCCTGTCTCGCGGGGCAAGGCATATTCCAGAGCTTTGCCATCGGTCTCGACGAGTGGCTTGAGAGCGGGGCGCTCACGACGATCCTGACGGAATGGTCCGGCGAGCGGTTTCCACTTTATGCCTATCATCCATCACGCCACATGCCGCCGGCCAAGGTGCGGGCTTTCCTGGATTTTGTTCAACGAATCGCGGTGACGTAGCGCGGGGTGCATTCTTGCCGCGTCGCATGAGTGGTGTTGCATACCGGGCGCATGAGCCGATGGGGAGCCGGTCATTCCTTGAGCCCACGCGTTTTCCGAACGGCCAACAGTGGCCGAAGGAGAACTGAAATGGGTATTGCCAACTTCGATCCACCTTCCCGTCCGCAAAGCGCAGATCGTGAAATCGGCGATATGGCCTCCTTGCCTGGATGCCGACCCGGCACATCGCTGGTTGCGCGAAATGGCGACGACGGTTTGTCGCCAAATAGCTTCATCAATTGGATGGGATGGGGTTGGAGGCAGAGGCGTGACTGAGCAATTGAGGTGCCTGCAATCTAAGGGTCTTCGGTTCTGTTCCCATCAAGGCGAAGAACGCGTTACAAGGCCACATTTCTTTCTCACAGCACGACTTGAAAAATGCTATCATTTCTGTTAACGTGATATCACTGCAAAATATAGATTGGATCGGGTCAATGGCAGCGGTGACAATTCGCAACATCTCTGACGAAACTCATCGGGCGTTACGCGCAAGAGCAGCTCACCACGGCCGTAGTACCGAAGCCGAAATTCGTGACATTCTTGAAGCCGCTGTTCGTCCATCTGGACGCGTGAAACTCGGATCATTGCTCGCGGCCATTGGCCGTGACGCCGAATTGTCAAACAGTGACGTGGAAGCGCTGCAACAAAAGCGTGACGGGACACCGGCAGAACCGATGACTTTCGAATGATCTTGCTAGATACTAATGTAATATCTGAGCCTTGGAAGCCGGCACCTGATACTTGTGTGCTGACTTGGCTTGATGCACAAGCCGTCGAAACACTATTTATTTCCGCAATTTCAATTGCCGAACTTCGTTTCGGAATTGCCTCAATGCCTGCAGGGAAGCGCCAAACAATTCTCAGCGATCGCCTTGAAGGTGAAGTTCTTCCGATCTTTGACGGGCGCATTCTGCCTTTTAATGTAGGTACCTCGCAATTCTACGCAGAGCTGATGGCCGGCGGCAGAATATCCGGAAAGGCGATCGGCAAGGCTGATGGATACATTGCTGCCACGGCAGCAGAGAACCATCTCACTGTCGCCACGCGAGATACAAGCCCATTTGAGGCCGCCGGATTGAAAGTGCTCAACCCTTGGGTCGCCTAAGCCTTTAGAATTCCGGGTCGCTGGTTCGAGTCCCGTCAAGGCGGAGACGACCGGCACGGCCCATGCAAATGCGGGGCTTGGTTTGCATCTGCATGGGCGATGTGGATCAGCCATTCATCGAGTGGCTATGCGGCTTCCCAAACCTGATTGAGGATTTTCGCCGCAAGCGCCGCCTTGTCCTGCGGCAGGAATCGGCCGTAGTGCTGCTGAACGACATCCGGTGTGTCCTGGATGGCATAACTGGCCTGCTCGTAGGATCCGGTCTGCTTGAGGATACGCGTTGCCAGAATATCCCGCAGATTATGCGGTCCGTGCGGGAGTTTGATCGCGCCGCGGCCGGTGTAAGGGTTGTAGATTCCATAGCGTTGGATCACGCTTCGCCAAGCTTCATAGAATTTGGTGGAATCGTATGCCGCGTCCAGACTGGTTGTCTTCACCGTCTTGGCGAACAGGGTGCCGCCGCTCCGATGTCGGAAAATGCCCGCGCGGGCACAAGCGAAGCTGTCGAAGGTTCTTTTGTCGAAGCCCAAGATGCAGGCCGAGGCGCAGCAAAAGGAAAGAGCGGACCGCTTCGGCTGCTGCCCGAGGATAACGATGTTCATCCGGCATGCGCTTCAGGATCTCATCTGTGATCTTGCGGTATTCCGACAGTGGGCTGTCTGCGTCGAGGACCACCATGATCGGCTCGAACGGATCGCGATGGACACGCAGGACACGCTGGATTTCCTTCGAGCGATTGGCAGCATGCCGGTGGAATGCGTCGCAGGCGCCGTGCCAGTCACGCGCCGCAAAGTCTATCTGCTCCGGCGCGATCAGCCCTTCGATTGGCTGAACCTTCTTCAGGAGCTCGGGATGCTGGCGGATCCAGCCCACCTCTGCCCGCGTGAGAGCTTGGGCCACCATCAGCATGTCTTGATGCTTCATTTGAAATCTGGGGACCTAAGCCTAGCCCCAAAAGCTCGCCGCTGCGGCAATACCATTTGTTAAACGTCCACTCCTATTCCCGCCCAGTGAGCACCAGGGTAAGTCTTGCGCTGCAGTTTCATCCTGAGCGGGTCTATTTCGGTCCGTTGGTGCCGATAATCCTGACATCATCCCGATCGGTTCTTTTGACTTCCCTTTATGCCGTCTGGTGATATAATCATCCCGATAGGGGTGATTATGGAAAAGATCAAAGATACGAAAAGCCTCGGCATGCTGATCCGTCAGGAGCGCAAACAGCAAGGTTTAACCCAGGAGCAACTCGCCGGGCTGATTGGTGTAGGCGTCCGTTTCCTGCGTGAACTCGAGGCCGGCAAAGAGAGCTGCCAGATTGGCCGTGCGATGCAAGTCTTGGCCGGTCTTGGCCTCGTTGTTTCGGTCGGGCGTCGCCAGGGCTCGCGATCATGACCCGCGTATTGGACGTCTATTTTCGCGACACCAAGGCTGGCGTACTCGGCCGGCTGGACGACGGCCTGCTCACCTTCACCTATGACGACGCGTATCTTCTGGACCAGAAGTCGCGGGCAATCTCGTTCTCAATGCCTCTGCGAGAAGAGCCATTTGGTGATCATGTGGTGCGACCGTTTTTCTCCGGTCTCTTGCCGGACGATGGCGCGCGGCAACGCCTCGCTGGGGCGTTAGGCTTATCGGCAGGCAATGCCTTCGGGCTACTGGAAGTTATCGGGGGCGAGTGCGCAGGTGCCTTGTCACTCTATCCTACCGGCACGGCGCCCCCACCTTCTGGCCAGTCCCAAGCCGAAATTCTCACTTCGGAACGTCTTGATGAAATTCTAAGCAGGCTGCGGACCCGGCCTTTGCTTGGTGGAGACGAGGGCATTCGCCTATCGCTCGCCGGCGCGCAGGATAAACTGGCGGTCATTGTCGATGGAGATTCCATTGCCTTGGCGAGAGATGGTCGACCAACGACCCATATCTTGAAACCGGTCATCCAGGCGCTGGAAGGCACAGTGGAGAACGAGTATTTCTGTATGCGGCTGGCTGCCCGCCTCAAGCTGCCGGTACCCCATGTCGAGATACGCCTAGACGGGGCGACTGCCTTTCTCCTGGTTGAACGTTATGATCGGACGAAGGCTGCAGGCGGCATCATTGAGCGCTTACACCAGGAAGACTTTTGCCAGGCCCTTAGCGTACCGCCGGAGCTGAAGTATGAGGCCGAGGGCGGACCGGGAACGGAGCGGTCCCTCGCACTTATCGACCAGGCCTGCTCGAGACCTGTCGCGGATCGGTTACAGTTCATCCGAATGCTGATCTTCCATTATCTCGTGGGCAACGCCGATGCTCACGGCAAGAACTACGCCCTGCTTTACGGCTCCGATGCACCGGATCTGGCACCGATCTATGATGTCGTTTGCACGGCCGTTTATCCCCGCTTGTCAAAGAGGCTCGCAATGAAGATTGGCGGCCGCGATGTGCCCGACACGATCCAGCTGAAGCATTGGACGACATTGGTGCCCGAAACCAAATCTTCTCAGCGCGTACTTCTTCGCGATCTTGCCCAAATGGCGGAAAGGATTGTGATTGAGGCCGATGCACTTGCTGCAGAGTTGGCAGACGAGGGGATCAGGCATCCTATCCTGAGCGCCATTTGCAAGGTGATATCAAGTCGGGCTCGTTTGCTACAGAGAGCCGCGGAGCAGGTGTATTAAGCAGTTGAATGGTCTCGGATATCCAGCGCTTTGTCCTTCGACCAACGGGCCGGCGTTTCGTATCCCTTCAATAGCTTAGCGACGGACAGCATTGCCGAAGTCTGAAACAGTTGTCAGCGCCCCACCGACGGAGTAGGGCGCCGAAAGATCAAGAATTGAGTAGGTTGTTCATGCGGTGGCCTTTTCCTTGCTTCGAAGGGTGAGGCCGAAGATCACGAGGCCGATCAAGGTCAGCGCAAAACCGGCCCAGACAGCGGAGAGCAGACCGTAACCTGCGGCGATGGTGGCGCCACCGGCTGCGGCGCCGACAGCATTGGCGACATTGAGCGAGGCGAGGTTCATTGCGCCCATCAGGCTTGGGGCTTCGGGGGCAAAGTTGGTGAGGCGAACCTGGATGGTCGGGATTGCAGCCATCATCGCGGCGCCGACACCGAACATGGCAGAGAAAAAGACGATCGGGTTGGAGCCGCCGACGGCGAGGGTGGCCATGATCACCAGGGCGCTGCCGAAGCCGATGACGATGCCGCGGGCCGGATAGCGGTCAGCAAGCTTGCCACCATAGATATTGCCCGCTGTCATGCCGATACCAAACAGGGTGAGTGCAACCGGGATCATTTCCGGGGCGAGGCGCACAGTGTCGGTGACCATGGGAGCGATGAAGGTGTAGACGGCAAAGATGCTGGCGACACCGAGGGCGGCAACGAGCATCACACCCCAGACAGAAGCCTTGCGCAGCGACGAGAGTTCCTGGATGACCGGGACCCCGTCAAGTGCTTTGGTGCGCGGAACCCACTGCCAGATCGCGCCGAAGGACAGCAGCGAAAAGGCGGCGACCGCGAGATAGGTTTCGCGCCAGCCGACGGTCTGACCAAGGAAGGTGGCGAGCGGCGAGCCGACGATGGTGGCGACGGTCAGGCCGGTCATGACGATGGCGAAGGCCTTGCCGGCCTGGCCAGAGCCGACGATGTAAGAAGCGACCACTGCACCGGCGCCAAAATAAGCGCCTTGCGGCAGACCGCTGATGAAGCGGGCGAGCATCAGGAAGCCGAGGTTGGACGCAAACGCCGAGAGCACGTTGCCGGCGACGAAGAGAGCCATGAGGCCAAGAAGCAGCGTACGGCGGTTGAACCGGGCGGCGACCAGTGTCACCAGGGGAGCGCCGAGGACAACACCGAAAGCATAAGCCTCGATGGCGTGGGTGGCATCGGGGACGCTGATGCCGAGGCTTTCGGAGAAAAGCTGAATGATGCCCATGCTGGCAAATTCGGACGTGCCGATCGCAAAGCTGCCGAGCGCCAGCGCCAGCAGCGTCAGCTTCCGGGAGCGGGCGCCAGTATCGGCGGGAGCGGATACGAAGGCCTGGGTTTCAGAGGTGATGGACATGGGAGCGATCCTTTCGAGAACGGAGATTTGGTCGTTTGGCGAAACTCAAAACCAGCGTGTTGCTTGAGGACATAGATCTCACGGACGACCCGGCAGCAGTAGCCGGGCCGCGTTCTCACGATTTGAGAAGAAAATTCACAGATAGACCTACACACGCCCGTTCGTCGGGCGACAGCGCGCATTTCAGCGACTATGCTCGACCCACTTTTGAACCGGAACGGGGACGGGCATGGACAACAGGGCCGGCGAGATGATGGTTTTTGTTCAGGTCGTCGAGGCCGGCAGTTTTTCCGAAGCTGCCCGGCTAATGATGATGACCCCATCAACGGTGTCCAAGCTTGTGGCGCGGCTTGAGAACCGGCTGGGCATCCGGCTCATCGAGCGCTCGACACGCCGGCTGGCTTTGACCAAGGAGGGCGAGTTCTACTACGAGCGAAGCCAACAGCTCCTGACCTCGCTCGATGAGACCGAGCAGCAGATCGCCCAGGGCGGTGCGGAACCCGAGGGGCTGATCCGGGTAAGCTCGTCGGTTACTTTCGGCGTGGCCGCGCTGGAGCCGATTCTGCCCGCATTCTGGGAAGCCTATCCGGGCATCGTTATCGATCTCTCACTGTCCGACGAAACGGTAGATCTCTACCTCGACCGCACCGATGTCGCGATCCGGGTGGGAAAGCTCGCCGACTCTAATCTGATGGCACGCAAGATCGGCACCACCCAACGCCGGATCGTTGCCTCGCCAGCCTATCTTGAAAAGTGGGGCAAGGCGGAGACGCCCGAGGATTTGCTCAAGCACAATTGCCTCGGGTTCAATTTTCGCCGGGCCAATCCCGTCTGGCCGATGCGCGAGGGAGGGAGCATCGTCGAACGAATGTTCAGTGGCTCGATGCTCGTCAACAATGGCGAAACGATCCGCCGCATGGCAATTGCCGGTGTCGGGATCGGGCGCATTGCCGATTATCACGTTCGCGGCGCGATCGCCCGTGGTGAATTGGTCGAGTTGCTCGCGGACAGTACCGTTTCTGATTTCGACGATATCCACGCGCTCTATCGCGGAGCCCAGCTAATGCCCGCACGCGTGAGGGCGTTTCTAGATTTCACCGTGCCACGCATGCAGAAATTCCTCGCGGATGACCCGACAAAGAATGCCTCGCCCACACAGATGTGAGCGAGGCAGGTTTTAGTGCACTTTCATCAGTGCGTGATGGGAAGTGGTGCTTCCGGGTTGACCAGATTTGCGGCTCGCAGCTCCCGCCAGAAATCGGCGGTGATCGTTTCGCGGAGAGCTGCACCATCCTCGGCGATACGGCTCGGCTGGCTGGCGCCGGGGATGACGGCGGCGACAGCGGGATGGGCGAGCGAGAATTGCAGGCCGGCCGCCTTCATACTGATGCCATAACGATCGGCGATCGCCTTGATCCGTGCGACCTTGTCGAGAATGGCCGGCGTTGCCGGGGCGTATTCGAAATTCGGACCACCAACGAGGGCGCCGGAGTTATAGGGGCCGCTAACGACGATGCCGAGGCCGCGTTCTGCTACCTGCGGCATGACGCGCTGCAGGGCGCGGTTATGGTCAAGCAGCGTATAACGGCCGGCGAGCAGGAAGCCATCTGGACGCGGGCCTTCCAGTGCGAGTTCGGCAACAGGCCATCGTTCATTGCGATTGGTGCCACATCAGCCAGAAAAAGTAGGGTGTACCGACGAGTGCAGCCAGTGTGCCGGCGGGTATCTCATACGGGAACAGAAGATTTCGGCCGAGCCAATCAGCTGAAACCATGACTATTGCTCCGAGAATTGCCGAGATAGTGAGTTGAGAAAGTGCGGTTCTGCCGCCGGTCATCCTAGCGAGATGAGGTGCTATCAAACCGACGAAACTCAAAGGCCCTACGGTGAGTACTGCTGTTCCGGTAAGCAGCGATGCAATGAGCAGCAGCGTCAGGCGGCTTGCACCCACATTGACCCCGATCTGGCGCGCCGATACGTCTCCCAACGGCAATATCACAAGCCAGCGCAGGGTAAGAGGGAGGATCGCTGTGACGCCAAGGGCGACGCTTGCCAGGGCGAGGATGTCGAAAATCGTGACCGAATAGGTTGAGCCGGTAAGCCATGACAGCAGGCCGGCGACTCGCGGATCAAATCGCACCGTGATGGCCGACAACAGCGCGCCGAATACTGTCGCAAGGGCCACGCCAGTCAGCAACATCCGTTCCGGAGACGCCGATGCATTTCTCACAAGCGCGAAGCTCAGGGCCAGGGTCAGGAAGGCCCCGCCGCTGGCTGCAGACACTTTCAGCGCATGGCCCGAAGCTGGATCAACCAGAAACAACAAGGCCACTCCCAAGCCAGCGCCAGAACTTATCCCGAGAATTTCCGGACTGGCCATCGC
This sequence comes from Hyphomicrobiales bacterium, assembly GCA_900470155.1. Classification (GTDB taxonomy): domain Bacteria; phylum Pseudomonadota; class Alphaproteobacteria; order Rhizobiales; family Rhizobiaceae; genus Allorhizobium. The sequence continues at coordinate 124,421 of UBZT01000019.1, read as the reverse complement.
ATTTCCGGTGATCCTCTGGATGATAGCGCCCGCCACAGCCAGCATCGCTCCTGCCATTGCGGAGGCAGCGACACGAGGCCAGCGCCATTCAAAAGCGGCATTTCCATCGGAAACACCCTGCCAGAGCCAGCCATCAAGGCTCTGCGCGGATAAAAGCGACGCCCATATTATAATGACCAGCAGGACGGCCCAAAAGGCGAATGCGATGCACGGAGCCTTGGTGACGTTGCGGCTTGCAAGGGAGGCGCCAGCGTCACCAAGGTTCGCGCCACGGAGTCGCGGCAGCATCCAGAGCAGGAGGGCGCCACCGAATATGGCCGTCAAGACACCGGTCGGCAGCTCGTTGCTTAACAGTGGATTGATCTGCGTGATCTGATCGGCGAGCCAGAGAAGAATGCTCCCCAGGAGGGGCGTCGCGACCACCCGTTGCCTGAATGTCCTGGCGCCTGCGAGCCGCGCGATCGCCGGTGCCGCTATGCCAACAAACCCGATCACGCCTACCGAAGCGATGGTGACGGAAGCCAGCACGACCGCAAGCAGCAGTCCGGTTAACCGAACCGCGACCACCGGTACGCCCAGACTGCGGCCCCCGTGCTCTTCCAGTGCAAGCAATTCCAGTGGACGGATCAACAGAACGGTCAGTAAAGCGCATATCAACAGCACAGGTGCCATGTAGGCTGACGCGTCCCAACCGAGATTAAGCAGCGAGCCGGTATTCCAGAGAAAGACGCTCCGCAGTTCTTCGTGGAAGAACAGCGCCAACACAGAATTGATCCCGCCACAGAACAGGCCGACGACAAGGCCGGCCAGGATCAGCCGCAGCGGTGAGGCGAGGTTGCGCGATGCCAGCGCAAGCGTCAGGCACATAGCCGCAGCCGCGCCTGCGCACGCAACCGGCACAGGCGGCAAGGCCAACGAAGGAACGAGCAAGGCCGAGGCTTTCAGGGCGAGTGCCGCACCCGCCGACACACCGGTTGTCGACGGCTCGGCCAGTGGATTGCGCAGGACTTGCTGGAAAATCAGGCCGGAGAGCGACAAGGATGCACCGGCCAGCAGGCTTGCGGCTATGCGCGGAAGGGTGATGAAATGCACGATCATCTGGCCAGGAATTTCGAAATCCGGCGCTAGTAGCGCTTGCCACCACGTCGACAGAGGAATGTCCAGCCAAATGTGATAGAGGCTCAGAAGGGCGGCCAAGGCTCCGGGAATGCATAACAATGGAAAGACAAAGATAGAACGCCTTTTGCGTCGCGTTTCAGATTGCGGAGAGATGATGTCGTCCCTCCAATGCCTGCGTGAGGAGCCGGGCAATTCTATCCGCTTCGGGAAGTCCGCCGAACAGCCAGCTACGGGGTAAGACGACGAGTTGCCGGCGTCGAACGAAGCCGAAACTGTTCCAGAGCGGGTTGTTGCTTAACGGGGCAGGCACCGGGCCAAAATGGATGATAATCGTGTCGTCCAGAGCGCCCAGTTCTCGCATCGTGACCGGCAGCCAACCCCAGGTGTCGCCGCTCTCCTGCACAGCATTTCTCAGCCCCAAATGCTCTTGGACATCGTGGACGAGGCTGGCACTACCAAGCGTCCAGAAGTCGCGCGGCGTCGCTGCCCATAGCTCCATCACTCTTTTGCCTTCGAATGGTCTTAGACGGGAGCGGTAGGCATTCATGTGATCTTCGAAGCCGGTCATATAATCTGCTGCGCGCTGCGTGACATCGGCGATCTCCGCGATTTGCAAGAATGATTGCCGTGCACGATCGAGAGGCGCCGGTGTGCCGGTATAGATCGATAGCTCCGTCAAGGACGCGATCCGCGCGAGCTGTTCGGTATCGGTCGGCCACTCCCGCGAATGAATGATCCGCTGAGGTTGGACCCTGGCCAGAAGCTCAAGGTTTGGTTGGTGCAATGTACCAATGTCGAAGACCGAGGCTGGAAGGCGGGGCTCCTCGACATACTGTTCGTAACGCCAGCGCTCCGCCATGCCGAACCTCTCGATGCCAAGCGCCAGAAGCGACTGCGCGTGGGCGAAATCCAGCACGACAAGAGGATGGGAGGGCGCTGCTCGCGCAGTGCGCCCTTGAAAGCCCGGCATGAGGCTCAAACCGGTAGCGATACCGGTTTGCAGCACATGTCGGCGTGTCGGTCGAAGGACCGTTGGCCCCACCCTCATGTTCAGAAATCCACAGTCGCCGACAGCTTGAAAGTGCGGGGCGTGCCCGTCGTTGCCCAGCCACCGTCTACCCCGGCCCAGTAGTTTTTGTCGAACACGTTCTCCACCGACGCGCGCAAGACGAGCGGGTTGCCGAATGAATCCATCTTGTACTGAGCGCCGATATCGAACCTGGTCCAACTTGACAGTTTCTGGGTGTTAGCCTGATCGATGAATTGAGAACTGGTCGATATCATTCGGCCGGACAGTGTGAGGCCTTCCGCGAACTGCGGATCCCATTCTATACCCAGATTGGATTGCCAGCGGGGTACGCCGATGGCGGTATTTCCGTCATAGAGGCCATCATCCGTGTTGGTCAGCGTGCCTTGCGTATAGGCAACGCCCCCCAGCAGGCGCAGATTTTCTGCGGCCTCGCCGAAGACATTGAGCTCGACGCCGCGGTTCCGTTGTTCTCCATTGACGCTGAACACCGAGTTGCTGAAGACATCGGTGGTGATGATGCTGCCCGGCTTGGTAATCTGAAAGACACTGGCGGTCGCGGTGAACGTCCCGAAATCATATTTGAACCCGGCTTCGTATTGCTGCGTCAGGATGGGAGGGAAGATCTGGCCCGCGTTCGATGTCCCGGCCCAGGCCGTCGGTCCCTGCTGGAGACCCTCGATATAGTTCGCATAGATCGACAGGTTGTCTATCGGCTTCACGACCAGACCGAAGGCTGGCGTCAGCGCGTGCTTGTCATATGCCTGGGACATGCTGCCATCCGGATTGAACACATCAACGGCGATCTGCTGGTGGCGCACGCCCGCGGTCAACAGCACATGATCGTCCAGGAATGCCATGGTGTCGGCAAGCGTGACGGCCGGAGCGTTGACGTTCCAGTATCTCGGCGGACTATCGCTGAAACCAGCGGTCGAGGGGCGAGCGACGGTCGGCGCGTTGTATATGTTCGTATCGAATGCCGCGAAGCCGTAATAATTGCTTTGCTGATTGAGCGCCTGAAAAAGATAAGAGCCGTTCAGGTTGACGTTGTGGCTGATCGGGCCGGTGTCGAATTCACCTTTTATCCCGGCCTGAGCAGAGGCCGAATGTCCGTGGATCGGGCTGAAATATGCCGTCGCCGTCGAATTGCCCAAGGTGTCGTTGACGAAGATGTCGGTGGAAAGAGATTCCTGGGAAAAGTCTCGGTAGCCGGCGCCGCCATAGAAGGTCCATGACGAATTCAGGTCATATTCGAATTTTCCAAGCACGTAGGCACTCTTGGTGTTGGAGTATTCCCAATCCTGATAGATCCGCTTGCTTAGATCAGGTGCAGCAGGATTGCGTATGTCGGAAGAAAATCCGAAGCCGGCAGCGCCGGTCGGTACATCCGTTTGCTGATCGACATAGCCAGTGTCGAGATTAGCCCTGAAGTCATCGCCACGATAGTCCAGTGCGAGGGTGCCGACGCCGAGCTGAGCGGATTGCCCGTCGATTGCGGTATTGCCGCCTCGAAAGATGCCGTTGGCTCGGACGCCCCATTCCTCTTTTTCGCCGAACCGTCGCCCGATATCGAGATGTGTTCCGAACTGGCTGTCCGACGCGTAGCTTGTCGTGACGCGTGTAACGGGCTCATCGGTGGCCCTTTTCGGGACGACGTTTATCGATCCTCCAAGAGAACCATACTGGGAATATCCGTTCAGAAGGGCATTCGGCCCCTTGAGGATTTCGACGCTTTCCATGGTTTCGACTGGAATGATGCGGTCGGGTGCAATGCCGCCGTAGCCGTCGATCAGGACGCTATATGTGCCAACTGAAAAGCCGCGAATGTAGAAACTGTCACCGACACCGGCGGACGATCCCATGCCACTTGTATAGACCCGGACGGAGGGATCGTTGGCTACCACATCGGCGATGGTAACAGCCTGTTGATCCTGGATCGTCTTCGATGTGTAGCTGGCCACATTGAAGGGTGCATCCATGATGCTTGTATTGCCCAGAAGGCCGAGCTTTGCACCCGATGCGACCTGGCCGCCTGCGTAGCTAGGCGGGGCTTCCCAGGAATCCATGCCCTCGCCAGCGACGGTAATTGTTTGCAAGACGGTTGAGCCGTCAGTCGTGATCGCGCTGTCGGTGACAGGCGCCGTTACCAGAGCAGCCGTCGATGGGCCGGAGATCTGGGCACCGACGCCGGTGCCGGCCAACAGAACTTGCAGTGCTTGGGCTGGTGTCATGGAGCCGTTAACTGACGACGACTGCTTTCCGGCAACCGCTTGTGAGGCAAAGCCGACTTCCCAGCTACTTGCACGGATGAATGCGTTGATCGCCGAGGAAAGGGGCTGTGCCGGGATATTGAAGCTGACGAACTGTCCGGTGATCTGCTGCTGCGCTTTCGCGACCGTGGGAAGAATGAGACTTACACCACCAAGAACACTCGATGTGAAAAACAGGACTGTCAGATGGCGCCTGCCGCAAAGCGGCCCGTTCCTGCCAGTTTCACCCCTTGCTTTAGCCCGCGCAATCAGCCCCATCGTCGTCCCTCTTATTCCTGATCCAAGGGCCGATACGCATCATGCTTTTCCGGCCCATACACACGAGACAATCGGGCTCGGCAAATCTCACAAAAAAAGTTGATTATTTAACGAAGGATTAGAATCCCGCCTGGAAGCCGTGTCACAGTTGCGCCCGCAGCGGCAGCCAGCGAGTGGATGATCCGCTCGGGATTATCGAGGCGGTAGCTACCATTGACCATCATGCTTGAGAGTCTGGCATTCGCCACCAGTATTGACTGGCCGTAGTATCTTTCCACTTCATCCAGAACCTGACCGAACGGTTGGTCCGTGAAGACGAGCCGTCCCTGAAGCCATGCAAGAGAGGTCGAGGTGTCTGATTTCCTGACAACAGACAGATTATTGGAGGAGGCAGTGATGCTTTCCCCCGGTTCGAGTGATGCCACATCTTTGCGGTTCTGAAGAAGCGAAACATCGATATGGCCCCTTTCCAACACCACAGTGTCTTCCGCATTGTCGGTGCGGACTGAAAACGCCGTGCCTTTGACTTCCACTTCCGAGAAATTGGCCGCCACAGTAAACGGCCGGGCCGCGTCATGAACCACATCGAAATATGCTTCGCCCCTAAGAAGGGTCACCGAACGCTTCGCCCCCTGGAAATTCACCGACACCGCCGATGCGGTGTTCAGGATCATCCGTGATCCGTCGGGCAGCGAGACCTCTTCATGCGGACCTGTGGGCGTCGCATAGTCAGCCCGCCAGCGCAGCATGAAATCAGGATATTGCTGAATGCCTATGGTCAGAAGCACCGCCGCCGCCGCCGCTGCCGCCATGGCGATCCGGGGCCACACTCTTCGCCTTGATCCGGAATGGACAACAGCCTCGCGCAAAGCAATTGCGTGTTCGGATCGGGCCGCGATCTCGTTGGCCACCATGTCCATATCGGGAAGTTCCCATGTGCCGACGGCGAGCTCGAAGGCTTGTGAATGTGAAGGATCAGCATGGAGCCAGTCGTCTAACCTGGCGCGAAGGTTGGCATCGTCAGGAGAGGCTTGCAGCGTGAATAGCCAGTTCAGTGCGGCGTCCATTACTGGATCCGGATGCACGAATTGCTGCTCTTCATTGTCGCGCCTATGCGTGTCGCGTTCCACTCAGCCCATCCCTATCCGGCAGTCGCCAGATCGGGCCGCCTTATACCTGAGACACTTCACAAACCGGAATCTCCCAAAAATCCTCTTCGCCGGAGGTGATATGGCAGCGCTACCCCTTCCCATTGGTAACCAGCCGGGTGATGAGGCGACTTCAGCCACGGTCGATCTTTTCCAGGGCGTCGAGGCAATGGGCATGGGCGAGCTTCAGATCATTGAATACCGTATTGGGGGACACGCCGAGGTGTTCGGCGATCCGCGGATACGACCATTTCTCAATGCGACTTAGCGTCCAGACAGTCTGTGCACGTTGCGGCAGTTTCGCAATCGCTTCAGTCAGGAGTTCCAGCCGTTGGCGATGAATCAAATCGGCTTCCTGAGAAGGCAATGGCGAAGCAATATTCTCGACATCGGTGTCGTACAGGTCGTTGCGTTCCACGCTGCCGCGCATGTCCTGGTGCCGCTTGTGGTTGATAGCGAGATTGCGGGCCGTTTGATAGAGGAACGCCTCGATGTGCTCGATCGGGCCGTTCTCGATCGCCTTTCTCGCCCGGACATATGTCTCCTGCGCTACATCCTCTGCCGTTTGTGGATCGCGCACGATTCGCATGACGCTCCAGATGAGCGATCTGCGTTTGCTCAGAAAGATGTCGGTCAGCCTTGCAGTCACTTCGCTGGCCCCGTGAACACGAGCCACGGCAGGATGTCCGCAACTGCAACGACGGAGCCCGGAGAACACGTCGGCGCCTCTATTCTGGATGGCTTGCGGCGGTCGTTTCCCAAAGAAGCGCGTCCATTCGGTTGCGGATTAACAATGCTGACGAAAGATCGAATTTGTATAACAGACGAAATTTCAGATGAAACAAGGAATTAGAACGAACACGCCGTGCTGACGCCTAAATCTCGTGCGGGGGCAAATCCTAGTCAGTCCGGGCCATACCCGATAGCCTTGAATGGTTGCGTATTCTGCTGGTGTGAATCGGGATCAAGTCGCCCACCTCGTCCAACGAGGGGTCGATCCTTTCTGCCCGGCCTCGCAATCTGACTCGTTGCAATGGATTTAGAGCCAGGCTGAAGAGGCCGCCTGCGGCCAGATGGCGCCACTCTGCGGCGCGTGATGTGGATTGATGACGCTGATCTCCGGCCATTTCTTTGCAGAATCTAAATTGTGACTTTGACGATCGTCGCTTTGGACTTTTCTGTCACCGGAAATATGGGATGGCGGTTCGATTCCCGTCAAGGCCGATTTTGCCATGTGGTACTTGCACATGACGAGACGTGGCGACAGACAATTTGCCTCGTCAAAGCAATGCGTTGTCGTTCGATTTTGTCTGGCTTTGCTGCTCGAATTCTATCGATGTGACCTCGAAAGTGCGTCAGCGCGGTGGTCAAAAGCTAGACTGACTCGCAGAAGTGCGAGTTCCGTGACTTTCTGAACTGTGCCCGAGCGAGCCAGGTCGCGGAGTGGCGTGACTGGCTACGCCGGCGTGGGCTTCCGTCGCTGGAGGATCTGGCGATGCGCACGGTTAAATCCGGCAAGCACGGCTATGCATTGCCGGGCCACTCCTCCTGACGAGCGAAGTGACCACGCTCTCGACTGTGTCAACTTCTTCCGTCTCCGCCACGCGCACGTCACTTGCAGACGCTACTGACACTCTAAGTGCGCCATCTCCTCAGATGCTGCACGACTCACTCGCAGATTGGCTGGGTCGCGAGAATGGCACCACCGATGTTACTCGAATCTAGCTTATCGAGCAGAGTTTTCTAGTTTTTTACGCCGCTTCCCATACTTGGTTGAGGATCTTAGCCGTCAGCGCCGCCTTACCCTGTGGCAGGAAGCGGCCATAGTGCTGCTGCACGACATCCAGTGTGTCCTGAATGGTATAGCTCGCCTGCTCATATGACCCTATTTGCTTCAGGATATGGGTCGCGAGAATATCCCGCAGATTATGTGGTCCATGCGGCAGCAGACCTGTAGTGGCGCCACAACCAATATAGGGATTGTAGATGCCGTATCGCTGGATCACCGTTCTCCAAGCCTCATAGAATTTCGTCGTGTCATAGGCCGCGTCGAGGCTCGTCTTTTTCACCGTCTTGACGAAGAAGGTACCGGGATCCTTTGCGCTCCCGAGCAGCACGCCGCGATGCTTGTCGATATAGGCCTCCAGGTATTTGTAGAGATTTAGCAGGTCCGGCAGGTTATTGGCACCACTGCGCGTCTTGCTTTCGAGCTCATGGTCAAGCTGGGCGTCAGGCGTTCAGATCTTGTCAAGCTTGCTTGGAAAAACCGTGTTGAGGGGCGGATCGAGTTCGTTCCTGAAAAAGGATCGAGCCGTTGCGCACAGTCGCTCAGTCTGCCGATTACCTACGACCTCCAGAATGCGCTCTCTGCAATTGAGCATGACCAGCCCACGTTCCCGATCACTGAGTATGGAAAGCCGTTCTCGTTCAACGGTTTTGGCAACAAGATGCGCCGGTGGTGCAATGACGTGGGACTGCCGGATTGCAGTTCTCACGGGCTGCGAAAGGCGTCTGCGACGATCCTCGCCGAAGCAGGTGCAACCGAACACCTATTGATGGCAATCTTCGGCTCGTCTGATTCGAAAATGGCCCAGCTCTACACGAAGGCGGCACAGTCCAATCGGATTATCGAAGCCGGTTTTGAACGACGCAAAACCTATGTGGCCCACAGGAATGTCCCACTTTCGGCAAGCAAAAATTTAGGTGGGTCAAAACACGAAGAAAATGATGCGAAGTCAGCATCTGAAGGCAGAAATGGTCGTCTTGGAGGGAGGGTTACGCTCGTGGCATCACGCACCTGACGGTTTCAGGCATCCCCCGAACATGGCGGATAGATCAAGCCAGCCATGGGGTCTGCGGCCTGAGACATGGTCTGGCCAGCCGCAGATGCCATTCTGCTCGACATAGCCAAGGCACCGCGGGGCTGCCTCGTCCAGGAAAAACAAAACGGCCAATCGCCCAGGCTCAAGCGCCTCAATCGGATGCCAATTCAACTTCAGTTCCCCAATTATCAGGGGTCATTTATAAGTGGCCTGCTTGCCTCAAGCTTGTGAAGCTGCGCGCGCTCGATGCAAACATGATCGGTTACTGTCTGTCTAAATACTGAAGACGAAATCCGCTATCAGCTTCAGCGACAGGAAAAGCAGGCCGATCTCGACGATACGGAAGAAAAGGCTTTCTGGCAGGACTTGGGTCAGTCTCTTACCGACCACCGTGCCAATGATCGCCGCCGGCATCAGCCAGAGAACCAGGGTGCTGTCAAAATTGGAAAACTGTTGCAGTTCCCAATACGGTATCACCTTGGCGGCGTTGATGATGGCAAACAGGATTGTCGAGGTTCCGGCGAATGTCATCTTCTCAAGACGCTGCGGCAGCACGTACATTTGGTAAGGCGGTCCGCCCGAGTGCGAGACGAAACTGGTCAAGCCGGTGAGTGTTCCCCAGAACATTCCTGCCGGGACGCCAGCTTCTTTCGCCACCTTCCGGTAGCGGGCGCCCAACCATGCATTGAGACAGAACATGACGCCGACGATTCCAACGATCATGCCGATGAATAAGCTCGACAGATAGGCACTGAACATCCATCCGATGGCGACGCCGAGCAAGGATGCCGGAACGAGTATGGCAAGGTTTCGACCGGAATAACTGCGGCGATAGAGGTAGAGGCCGACCATGTCGCTGGCAATGTAGATCGGCAGTAACAGCGCGGCTGCGGTCACCGGCGAGATGACGAGCGCAAGCAACGGGACAGCGAGGGTGCCGACCGACGGCAGGCCTCCCTTGGAAAGCCCGACAAGAAATGCACACACGAGGGCTATTGTGACTATTAGCGAGGTATGTTCGATCATGCGGTCTGCCCAGGTCCATGCGCGTCGGTAAACGATGCAGCCAGTGTCAACCAAACCACCGGCTCACCCTTTGTCACGCCGCAACAGCGATCACTGAGGTTGGGGAATTTCGACACGCGGTTCTCGCCTAATTTGCAAATGAAGTAAATCGCCAGGGTGCTCGCGTGCCACGTTCCTTTCTGAGACGCGGCTTGCAAAGGTTGATATGCGCATGTCCCGTCGAGCATGGCGGTAGCGGCAGGCAACTGCTTTGTCCTATAGTGGCGGAAATCGCTTCCGGATTCCTTCATGCCATTTCGATTCGTCCATACTGCAGACATCCATCTCGATTCACCCCTCCGCTCCCTGGCGCTCCGCAACGGTGAGTTGGCGGATCTGATCGGTGGCGCGACGCGTCAGGCGCTTGTCTCTGTCGTCGATCTCTGCCTGGAGGAACAGGTCGATGCCCTGGTGATTGCGGGCGATCTTTATGATGGCGATCAGACATCGATGAAAACTGCGCGCTTCCTCGCCAGTCAATTGGAGCGCCTGCACCAGGGCGGTATCGCCGCCTATGTCATCCGCGGCAATCATGACGCGCTGTCAAGGATCACGCAGGAATTGGTGCTCCCGCCGTCGGTGAAACTCTTCGGTGCGCGCGCCGAGGTCGTCGCGTGTGGCGGCAAGGGCCTTTCTGTCGCGATCCACGGAATGAGTTTTTCCAAGCCACAGGCGCCGGAGGGACTTTTGCCGAAATACATGGCCCCTGTGCCTGATGCGGTGAATATCGGACTGATGCACACCAGCCTTGCCGGCGCACCGGGTCACGATGTCTATGCGCCGTGCAATGTCGCCGATCTGCATGCTTCCGGCTTCGACTACTGGGCCCTTGGTCATATCCATCAACGCAGGCATCACCAGGGTACGCGCTCGGTCGTCATGCCGGGCATGCCGCAGGGACGCGACATCAACGAGGCCGGTGCCAAGACCGTGTCGCTGGTCACCATCGCGGACGATCGTTCCATCACCATTGAAGAACGTCTGACCAGCGTAGCGCAGTTCGAGCGGCTGAACGTCGACTTGGGTGGCCTCACCGAATGGCGCGATGCGGCCACGGCAATTGAAATCGCGCTATCAGGCCTGCGGGAGCGCACGGCCTCGCCTCAGCTGGTCACGCGGTTGCGCCTGGTGGGTGAAACGCCTCTTGCCTGGAAGATCCGTCGCGACATCGACCTGATGCAGGCGGAAGCCGAACAGCGCGGCGAGCGGCTTGGCAATACATGGGTTGAAAAGATCGAACTGGCCGTGCAGCCGCCTGGTGAAATCAAGCGCGCAACGGCTGACCCCGTCAGCGAACTGCGGCAGCTGATGCGCGATGACGTGCTCGCCCGTTCCGGGTTTCGTGATCAAATCGGTGATATGGTCCGCGATCTCCTGGCGGACCTTCCGCCAGAGAGCCGGCACTTCGCGGGCGACGATGAAGCCGGCTTTGATCGTTTCCTCGACGATCTGCTGGTCAAGGGAAGTGAAGATATTGCCGCCCGCATGAGTGCTGCCGACCGGGATGACGACTGATGCGCCTCAACCGGCTCGACCTGACACGCTATGGAAAGTTCACCGATTGCGTCATCGATTTTGGCAAGGCTACGCCCGGGCGTCCTGACTTCCACATTGTCTACGGCCTCAACGAGGCCGGCAAGTCCACAACGCTGACCGCATATCTGGATTTGCTGTTCGGTATGCATTCGCAAACACCCTACAATTTCCTCCATCCCTATAGTGCAATGCGCATCGGTGCGCAGCTGGACATCGATGGCGCCACGCACGAGCTGGTTCGCTTGAAACAACGAACCGGCAGCCTGACCAATGAGCAAGGCGCAATTGTCAACGATGCCCTCCTGGCACGAGCCCTCGGCGGCATCTCCCGCGAGACCTATCGGACGATGTTCTCCCTCGACGACCAGTCGCTGAAGGACGGCGGAAACGCCATCATGCAAAGCAAGGGCGAACTGGGTGAGCTCCTGTTTTCAGCCAGTTCGGGACTTGCCGGGCTAAGCAAGGTCCTTTCGTCGGCGGCGGAAGAGGCGAGCTCATTTTACAAGAAGCGATCGTCCACCACCAGGCTTGCCGAACTGAAGCGTTCGCTGGAGGCCCTCAAGGCTGAACGCAACGCGACGGACACGTTCGCGGCGGCCCATGCAGCGCTGACGGTGACCTATAAACAGGCACAGGTTGCCTATGATGCGGCGGCGGCGGAGCTTGCAGAGACGCGGACCCGGCATGTCGAGCTGGAGCGGGTGCTGACGGCGGTGCCGCTTGCATCGGAACTTGCGCGTCTTGTCCAGGACGCTGCCACGCTGGCGGACTTGCCGCGGCCGCCCGTCGAATGGTTTGCTCTGCTGCCACAGTTGTCGCGCGATGAAACCCGGCTCCAGGCACTCCTGCAGGAGAAGGACCGCGCGATTGAGCAGCTCGTGTGTGAAATCGACGCAATAGCGGTCGATGAAAAGAGCCTCGGTATTGCCGCCCACCTTGAAATGCTGGCCGATGGAAGCGCGCGTTTTCGTTCTGCACAGGCAGACCTCCCCAAACGCCGACAGGCATATGCCGAGCAAGAAGGCATGCTGGTGCGGCTTCTTGCCGATCTCGATCGGGCAGGCGAGGAAAATCCGGAAGTGTTGTTGTTGTCCGCAGCCAACACGGCGATCATTCGCGATCTCATCGAACGGCGTTCTGGCGTTGATGCGGAGCTTATTGCCGCTGAGCGCGAGCTGAAACGGACCCGCAGTACTCTGGATCGGCTCCGCGCAGACGCGGCGAATACAACTGAAACGATGGGTTCCGGCGACAGCCAGTCCTTGGCCAAGCTCGAACTGGCACTTGCCCGCCTCGCCGGGTCCGATCTTGTGGGCCGGTTCGTCGTCGAGCAACGTACAAGGCGTCAGCTGCAGCGGACCTTCGACAGTCGTCTGGCGCTGCTTTCGCCCTGGACGGGGGACATGGAGGATCTGGCGGCGACGGCTGCAGTGGACGCTCGCCAGATCGAACTGTGGAGATCTCAGGCGACTGCCATCGACCGTCGTGTGGCTGACCACCGCACGCGTCAGCGGGACCTCGTGACGGAGCAGGTCGCAATCGACGCCCGTCTGGCGTCCTTTAACGCCAGTGGCACGATCGATGACGCGACGGCACTAGCGCTGCGGGCTGAGCGAGACATCGCCTGGCAGGTCCATATCGAAGCGCTCGACATCAAGACGGCGAATACGTTTGAAGAGTTGCTGCGCCGGGACGATTCGGCTTCCGCGAGCCGCCTGGCCCATGCGCATGACCTGGCTGAACTGCGCCAAATGCAACAACGATCAGCGGAAAACGCGGCTGCCATCGATAGACATGGCCAATTGCTGGTCGAAGCAGAGGCGGACTATGCGGCGATCGCGCAGAAAATCGCTACCTGCCTGCCGGAGGTTCTGGTTCGTCAGGATGATGCGCTGGAGCGGCTGGCAACGCTGGAAACTTGGTCAGGCAGGCGCTTCGACGCCTTGTCAGCGCATGCCGATCTGCAACAGGCCGACATTATTATGGCCGATATCGAAAAGGAGCTCGATCGATATCGCGCCGAACTTGAGGACGGGTTGACCCAGTTTCTAAGGACTGAGGCCAAGAACGGGAGGGCGCAGTTGGAAGACCTCTTTGCCCAGCCGCTCGATGCACTGGTGCAGGAGGCGCGAGATCTTGTGTCGAAATATCGGGCAGAGTCTGAAGCCTTGGCCATCCATGAGAAATCCGTGGTGGAACTCTCGCGCGAAATACACGTGCGTGAGCGTGAGCTGGGTGAGGCACAGGCACGCGCAGACGCATGGCAGAAAGCTTGGCAAGACGCGCTTGGGAAAACCTGGCTGGTGGATCATGCCGGCACAGTCGCCACGATCCGGGAAATTCTGCATGTCCTCGCTAAGTTGCCGGGTATCTTGAAGGAACGTCAGGAAATGGCGCAACGTGTCAGCGCCATGGAACGCGATCAATCGCAGTTTCGAATCGATATGGCTGCATTGCTTGCCCAGTTTGATGATGGCGAAGCGACAGATGATCCGCTTGCCGCCGCCAGCCGATTGCTCGACCTGCAAAAATCAGCGCTGCGAAACAAGCAAATCGTCGATGACAAGCAGGCTGAACTGGCAAGATTGAAAGCGGAGCGCTCGGCATTGGCGACCGACCTTGCCGTGCACAATGCGCGGAAGGCGGAGCTGACGGCCTATTTCGGCACGGATACGTTGGCAGCGGTTGCTGAGTACCTCGATCAGGCCAAGGAACGCGAAAGGATCGAAACGCGCATGGTTGCGCTCAAGGAGCAGATCGCTCAGACCTTGAGAGCATCAAGTTTTGCGCAAGCAGAACAACGCCTGACGGATATCGACCCCCACGATGTTGAACGTGAGGCGATGGAGCTTTCGACTCTCATCGAGGATCTGGCGGTCCGGGCGAGAGACCTCTATGCCGATGCGACCCGGGCAAAGGATAAATTGGATGCCGTCGGTGGAGACGACGCCGTAGCGAGGATCGAGACGAAGCGCCGGACGATCCTCGTTGAAATTGAAGAGCTGGCAGCGCGCTATCTGACATTGAAGGCGGGCATTCTCACCGCCGAACAGGCCTTGCACACATATCGCGAAAAGCATCGCAGTTCGATGATGAACCGTGCGTCCGAAGCTTTCCGCCTGATCACCGGCGGCAATTATTCAGGCCTTGCCACGCAGTTCGACCGGGACAAGGAAATCCTGATCGGAATGACAGCGGACGGAGCATCGAAACTGGCCGAGGCCATGTCGACAGGCACGCAGTTCCAGCTTTTTCTAGCGCTCAGGCTGGCAGGCTACGAGGAGTTTGCTGCCGTGCGTCCTGCCGTCCCCTTCATTGCCGACGACATTATGGAGAGCTTCGACAACCCGCGGTCTCTGGAAGTGTTCCGTCTGCTGGGTGAGATGTCGAATATCGGCCAGGTGATCTATCTCACGCACCATTGGCACCTTTGTGAACTGGCGAAGACCGCTGTCCCGGACGTGCAAATCCATCACTTGCCCTGAAGGCTGGAACATCTCGGAAGCAGGTCCTGTCCAGGGGGAGGCCGGGTCGTTGAATGCCTCCCCGGCGTTTCCTCGCTGACTATTCCTGCCCGCTTCAAATCGGCCATGTCGCAAGGCTAGTCCTTATACTGGCCTTGCGACAGGGGATTGCATGTTCAGTGATTGTGGCGCGGAAGCTTTTCGGCGAGCTTGCGGAACTCGGGAGCGCCCTCGATGACGGCGCCATCGGCCAGTTGCGTGACGGTGCGCCGATAGAGCATCTGCCACGGCGTTGCATCAGCAGGAACCGCCGGGATCCCGTCCGCCTTGCGCCGTTCGATCTCGTCGACCTCGACCAGCATGTCGCAACGACCCTGGTTGAAGTCGATGCGGATGACGTCGCCGGTGCGGATATAGGCAAGACCGCCTCCGGCTGCACTTTCCGGCGAGGCATTGAGGATCGACGGGCTGTCGGCCGTGCCGGACTGGCGACCGTCGCCGATCGTCGGCAGGCTGAGAATGCCCTTTTTGATCAGGTGATCCGGGGGTTGCATGTTGACCACTTCCGCCGAACCCGGCCAGCCAAGCGGGCCGGCGCCACGGATCACCAGGATCGTGCGCTCATCGATATTCAGGTCCTGATCGTTGATCCGCTTGTGGTAGTCCTCGGAACCGTCGAAGACCACGGCCTTGCCGTCGAACACGCCTTCCTTGCCCGGCTCGCTCAGGTAACGCTCGCGGAAACCGGCTGAGATGACGCTCATCTTCATGATGGCGAAATCGAAAAGATTGCCCTTCAGCACGAGGAACCCGGCGCGTTCTTTGAGGGGCGCGTCGAAAGGCAGGATAACCTCGCGGTCGGTCGATTTCCGGCCTTCCAGGTTTTCGGCCATTGTCTTTCCCGTCACCGTCGGACAGTTGCCCTCGAGTTTGCCGACCTGTAAAAGCTCCCACATAATCGCGGGTACGCCACCAGCCCGGTGGAAGCGCTCGCCGAGATAGGCGCCCGCTGGCTGGACATTGGCGAGAAGCGGAATATCGAAGCCATGCGTCTGCCAGTCGTCCGGATAGAGGTCGACGCCGGCATGCTTGGCCATGGCCGCCAGATGCGGCTGCGCATTGGTGGAGCCGCCGATCGCCGAATTGACCCGGATTGCATTGAGGAAGGCCTCGCGCGTCAGAATATCCGATGGCTTGATATTCTGCTGCACCAGTTCGACGGCGCGACGCCCGGTGCGGTAGGCCATCTGGCCCCGTTCGCGATAGGCGGCCGGAATTGCGGCGCAGCCGGTCAGCGACATGCCGAGCGCTTCGGCCATGGCGTTCATCGTCGAGGCCGTGCCCATGGTATTGCAATGGCCGATCGAAGGTGCGGAATCGAGCGCCGACTGGAGGAACTCTTCGCGCGTGATCTCACCGGCCGCATATTTGCGACGCGACCGCCAGATCACCGTCCCGGAACCAACCAGGTCGCCATCGTGCCAGCCGTCGAGCATCGGGCCGCCGGAAAAGACGATGGCCGGAATATCGACGGTTGAGGCTGCCATCAGCGCCGACGGCGTGGTCTTGTCGCAGCCGGTGGTCAGAACGACGCCGTCGAGTGGATAGCCATAGAGGATCTCGACCAGGCCGAGATAGGCAAGGTTTCGGTCGAGGGCGGCTGTCGGTCGCTTGCAGTTTTCAAACAGCGGATGGGTCGGAAACTCGATCGGAATGCCGCCGGCATCGCGAATGCCGTCGCGGATGCGCTTGGCAAGCTCGATATGGTGACGATTGCAGGGATTGATGTCGCTGCCCGACTGGGCGATGCCGATGATCGGCTTGCCGGAACGCAGTTCTTCCGGTGTCGTGCCGTAGTTCATGAAACGCTCGAGATAGAGCGCGGTCATGTCGAGATGATCGGGATTGTCGAACCAGTCCTGCGAGCGCAGGCGGCGTGACGTCTTGTTGTCCTCAGTCATTGTTTTCCTCCCCGCCCTTGGCGGCATTCATTGCTTCCAGATGCAGCAACAGGCCGCTGTGATCCGTGTCGCCGCCACCCCCTGTGACAAAGTCGGAAAACTCGCGACGCACCTGTTCGGTCAAGGGCAGATCCAGTGCAAACCGATCAGCCATGGCCTTGACCGCTTCAAGGTCCTTCAACTGCAGCTTCGACGGTCCGCCGGGTGTGAAGTCACGCTTGACCATGCGCGCACCATGCAGTTCCAGGATTCGGCTTTCGGCAAACCCGCCTCGAATGGCATCGCGGAATTTTTCGCGGCTTGCCCCTCCGGCTTCGACCAGGACCATTGCTTCGGCAACAGCACCAATGGTGATGGCGACGATCTGCTGGTTGGCGAGCTTGCAGATCTGACCCGCGCCAGAAGGTCCGACATGGGTTACCCGACCGAGTGCTGCAAATACGTCCGAGAGCCCGTCGATCACGTCTGCCGTACCGCCGGCCATGATCGCGAGCGTTCCGGCCTCTGCCCCGACCACACCGCCCGACACCGGCGCGTCAACATGAGCAATGCCGCGTTGCAGTAGACGGTTTGCGTGATCCTTGGCGATCGGTGGCGCGATCGAGCTGCTGTCGACCACAACAGCGCCACGCGCCAAAGCCTCGGCTACGCCAGATTCAAACAGCACCGCATCCACGGCCTTGCCATCGCTCAGCATGGTGAAGACGATCTCGCAATCCCTGGCTGCCGCGGCAGCCGTCTCGGCGACATTAGCGCCTTGCGATCGGAGAGCCTCGGCCTTGGAACGGTCACGGTTCCACACTTTTACCTGATGGCCGGCGGAAAGCAGGCGCCGCACCATCGGTGCGCCCATCAGCCCGGTGCCGAGAAAGGCAATCCGGCGCGGTGACGTCTTGGCCAGATCGTTATCGGTCACAGCTTTCCTCCCAGCTCATCCTCGATATGCACGCGGATAATCTCATCAAAGGAGGTTTCGGCGGTAAAGCCAAGCGCTTTCGCGCGGGTCGCTTCAAATCCCGGAGCCCAGCCCGCGACCATCTTGATGATCATCTCGTCCGGCTCGCGGCGGATCAAAGCGACCGCCTTGTCGCCGGCCACGCGGCGCAGCGCCTCGATCTGTTCGCCGACCGTGGCGCTGAGCCCCGGCATGGAAAGAGCCCGACGTGGGCCGACCGTATCCAGATCGATCGTTGCACCGTGAATGAGAAAACCCACCGCCGAGCGTGGCGATGTGTGCCAGTGACGAACATCGTCGGACACCGGGAGGATGGCTTCCTTGCCGACCAGCGGCTCGCGCAAAATATTGGAGAAGAAGCCGGAGGCTGCCTTGTTCGGCGTGCCTGGACGAATGCAGATCGTCGGCAGGCGGATGGCGATGCCGTCGAAGAAGCCACGGCGGCTGTAGTCGGACAGAAGCAGTTCGCAGATCGCCTTCTGGGTGCCGTAGCTGGTCAGCGGTGTCGTGTGATAGTCGTCGGGGATCGGATAGGGCAGGGGTGCACCGACAACCGCGATCGACGACGTGAAGACAACGCGTGGCTTGTAGCCGTCAACGCCGTTTGCCAGACGAATAGCGTCGAACAGGTAGCGCGTGCAATCAAGATTGATCCGGTAGCCCTTTTCGAAATCGAGTTCTGCTTCGCCAGAGACGATGGCGGCCAGATGAAAAATGGCGTCGGGCCGCGCCGCGATCAGCGATTCAGCTTCGCCCGGGGCAGAAAGGTCGGCCTCCTTGGCGTGGACCTTGCCGGTAAAACCGTTTGGCCCCTCGGGCGTCACGACATCCACCAGAGTCATCTCTGTGATCGGCTTACCGCCGAGCGCTCCGTCGGTCGTCAGTTTGGCTGCCAGCTTGCGACCAACCATGCCGGCCGCACCAATGATCAGGATATGCATCGGGTCTCTCCTCCCAAGGATATGACCGCCTGCCATCTCGTCGAAACACCTCAACGAAAGGCGGTCAGAAATTTCTATTGTAAGGTTGTCTGATAACCTTATATGATCTGCTTGAAAACAGAATAATTGGGATGCGCTCCAAAAACTCCGGTCTTGCACTGAGCGGCCAGGAGGTTGCAGCGGCCCGCGAAAAGGCGAGACATATGAACTTGGATGGGATCAGTAAAACCGCGGATCTGCAGGCGTCCCTGCGTGCAGCCCTCTCCAGTGACATGGTTCTCACGGATCCGGCCGAAATGCTGCGCTTTTGTCGCGACTGGCATGGCGACGTCACCAGCGGCGCCGTTGCGGTGTTGCGTCCACGCTCAACCGTTGATGTGGCCAATGCCGTGCGGGCCTGCCGGGATCTGCAGCTGACGATCGTTCCTCAAGGCGGCAATACCGGACTTGTGCTGGGTGGCATACCCGACCAGCCGGACACGCAGGTCGTGATCAGCCTGGAGCGCATGAATGCCATTCGCAATGTCGATGCCGATGACTTCTCGGCCGTCGTCGAGGCTGGCTGCATCCTGTCAGAAATCAAGGATGACGTTGCTGCCCGGGGTATGTATTTTCCCCTCGCACTCGGTACCCAAGGCTCCTGCCGCATCGGCGGCAATGTCTCGACCAATGCCGGCGGGATCAATGTCCTGCGCTACGGTATGACGCGCGAACTGGTGCTGGGCCTGGAGGTCGTGTTGCCCGATGGCACGATCTTCAATGGCCTGTCGACGCTTCGCAAGGACAATCGCGGTATCGACCTGAAGCAATTGTTTATTGGTGCCGAGGGCACCCTCGGCATCATCACGGCCGTTTCGATCAAGCTCACGCCTTATCCGGAGCAGGTCGCAACCGCATTGCTCGGGCTCAATTCGCTCGATGATGCAATCAAGCTCTATCGGCGTGCGCGACGCGATTGCTGCGACCTGATGTCGGCGTTCGAATTCATGCCGCCGCTCGCCTTCGTGCTGGCGAGGGAAGCCATTCCAGACCTCGCCATGCCGATCGCCGGCGACTATCCGGCCTATGTGCTGATGGAGATTTCCGGTTCCGGTCTGGTGGATATTGCCGACCTGATGGAACGCTTTCTCACCGGTGTCATGGAGGATGGATTGGTTGTGGATGGGGTGATTGCCGCGTCCCAGGCACAGGCACGCAATCTCTGGCTCTTCCGCGAAGGCATGAATGAGGGGCAGGCCAAGCGCGGTCCGCATATGCGCACTGACATTTCCGTGCAACTGTCACGCCTTGCCGATTTTGTCCGCGACGCCGAACAGGCGGTACTGGATGCGCTTCCTGACTGCGTTTGCGTCTCCTATGGCCATGTGGGCGACGGAAATGTGCATCTGAATGTCCTGCCACCGGCTGGCATCGTGGCCGAGGAGATAGCTGCCAGGATTTACAAGGCAAAGACGGTGGTCAACCAGGTGGTTGACGATTACCACGGCAGCATCAGTGCCGAACACGGCATCGGTCGCCTGAAGCGTGCCGATTTCGATGCGAGACTGGACCCGACTAGGCGGGCGCTGTTGACCGCGCTCAAACAGGCAATCGATCCATCTCTGGTGATGAACCCTGGCTGCCAATTGAATTTCCCGAACTTATCATAGAATAGTCTGGCATCATCAGGGATGGATTACAGAATGGCGGCGGACTTTAGCCAGATCAAGCGGAGCGAACATCTCCCGGCACGCATTGCCGGTCATATCGGCAAGGAAATTGCCGAAGGCCGGATTTTGCCAGGCGAGAAGCTTCCGACCGAGCATATTCTGGCGAAGACCTTTGGTGTGAGCCGTTCCGTCGTGCGCGAGGCAATCGCCCAGTTGCGCAATGAGGGCCTGGTCGATACCCGCCAGGGCGTCGGTGCTTTCGTCACCGAGGGTTTCGGGCGAGGCTCCATTCGTATCGAGCAAAACGATTTGCACGATCGTGACAGCTTCCGCAGCCTCTTCCAGTTGCGCATCCCGCTGGAGATCGAAGCCGCCGGTCTGGCCGCTATCCACCATGACAAAAACGACATGAAGAAGCTGGACGATTCACTGGCCCAGATGACGGGTGCAGAGAAATGGACAGATCAGGGCATCGTAGCCGATCTGGTGTTTCACCGGGCGCTGGCGGCGGCGACCCATAACGAGTATTTCCCCCTTTTCATTGGCTTCATCGCCGAGCGCATCAGTGTTGCAATCAATGCAGCGCGCGCGGCCGCCATTCTTGAGGAAATTGTCGAGACCACGATCGCCGAACATGTGGCGATCCGGGATGCGGTGGCAACGCGCGATCCTTCGACGGCCAGGGCCGCCATGCGCCGCCACCTCATGGGTGCGGCGGGACGGCTTGACCTGACGCTAGAGACGTTTTGAGGGCTGATCGGCCTGTTTGGGGGCTGATGGCTCTGGCGCGCGGGGCGCCGCGATAGGTTTTTGGCCGCTTGTCGGCTTGCGTACTGGACATGGAAACTGAGTCAGACTAATAGAGAGCTGGAGCGTTGTCAGACATCCTGACAATAGGGCAAGCGTTGCTGGAGGGCACGTTTGACCGGATGGAGTGGAGGACGAGATTTGATTTCCGAACGTGTATTGCGCGCAGGTTCTGTTTTGCCGGATGATGCGAACGCTGCGCTTCTGGTCGGACGGGTCTGGTCGGAGGCAAGTGCTGGACCATGCACGGTCATGGTCGCAGGCGGTCGCGTTCTGGATCTGACGAGCATTGCCGCAACCATGTCGGCCCTTCTCGAGATGGAAAATCTGACCGATCTGCTGCGCAGTGCCTCCGGTCTTTCCGACCTCGGCAGTCTCGATGATTTCCTCTCCGGCGAAAAGGGCACGGTTCTGGCCCCCATTGACCTGCAGGCGGTCAAGGCAGCCGGCGTGACCTTTGCCGACAGCATGCTGGAGCGGGTGATCGAAGAACAGGCCAAGGGCGATCCGCTCCGTGCCCAGGCGATCCGCGGCAAGCTTGCCCCCGTTCTCGGTGATAGTCTGCGCGGCCTAGTTGCGGGCTCCGAACAGGCGGCCAAGGTCAAGGCTTTGCTGCAGGACATGGGCCTGTGGTCGCAATATCTGGAAGTGGGTATCGGCCCTGACGCCGAGATCTTCACCAAGTCCCAGCCTATGTCGTCTGTCGGTTGCGGCGCGCTGGTCGGCATTCATCCTATTTCGCAATGGAACAACCCGGAGCCCGAGGTTGTTCTGGCATTGCGCTCTGACGGCACGATCGTCGGCGCGACGCTTGGCAACGACGTGAATCTGCGTGATGTGGAAGGCCGATCGGCGCTTCTGCTCGGCAAGGCGAAGGACAACAATGCATCGTGTTCGATCGGCCCGTTCATTCGGCTCTTCGATGATGCTTTCACCATGGAAGAGCTGCGTCATGTCAGGGTCGCGCTCAGGGTCACCGGTGATGACGGTTTCGAGATGACCGGCGAGAGCCCGATGGAAGCTATCAGCCGCTCGCCGGAAAATCTTGCATCGCAATTGATGAACCGCAATCATCAGTATCCGGACGGGGCGGCGCTGTTTCTTGGTACCATGTTTGCCCCGGTCAAAGATCGGCGCGGCGCGGGTCTCGGCTTCACCCATGAGGTCGGCGACCGTGTGGAAATATCGACAAGCAAGCTCGGCCGCCTGGTGAACTGGGTCGAGCGAAGCGATGCGTGTCCGGAATGGACATTCGGCGTCAGCGCGCTCATTCGCAATCTGGCCGGTCGTGGTCTTCTGGAAAAGGCGTGAGGACACCATGCAAAAAGCAATAGACCTCTTCTACCGCTTCCTTGAGCTTCTGCTGATCCTCCTGCTCTCTGGCATGGCGATCATGGTTTTCATCAACGTTATCATGCGCTACGGCTTCAACTCCGGCATCAACGTATCCGAGGAATTGTCTCGCTACTTCTTCGTCTGGCTTACCTTTATCGGTGCTGTCGTGGCGTTCCGCGAACATGGTCATCTCGGCATCGAGACCCTTGTGATGTTCCTTTCGCGTCGCGGCCGCATCATCTGCATGAGTCTTTCAAACCTGGTGGTTATCGTCTGCTCGGGTATCTTCTTCTGGGGTACATGGAAGCAGTTTCCGATCAATGCCAGCATGTCGGCGCCCGTCACCGGCATGTCGATGATCTGGGTCTATGGCGTTGGCCTCTTCACGGGCGCTGGTATGACGATCATCGCGCTGGAGCGCCTGATCCGTTTGCTGACCGGCCGTGTGACGGATGAGGAAATCTCCGCCTTTGCCGGCGAAAATCTTACAATTGAACAGCTGGCGGAGCGCACCTGATGACACTACTCGTTTTTATCGGGTCGCTACTTGGCGCCATGGCAATCGGGGTTCCGGTTGCCTTTGCGCTGATGTTCTGTGGTGTCATTCTCATGTGGTTCATGGGCATGTTCAATACCCAGATCATTGCACAGAACATGATTGCCGGTGCCGACACCTTCACGCTTCTCGCCATTCCGTTCTTCATTCTTGCCGGCGAACTGATGAACTCCGGCGGTCTGTCGCGCCGCATTATTGATTTTGCAATCGCCTGTGTCGGACATATCCGCGGTGGCCTTGGTATCGTGGCCATCATGGCCGCGATCATAATGGCAAGCATTTCCGGCTCTGCTGCTGCCGATACCGCAGCGCTTGCGGCCATCCTGCTGCCTATGATGGCGAAGGCCGGATACAATGTGCCGCGCGCCGGTGGTTTGATTGCTGCCGGTGGTATCATTGCGCCGGTTATCCCGCCGTCTATGGCCTTCATCGTCTTCGGTGTAGCCGCAAACGTCTCCATTACCCAGTTGTTCATGGCCGGCATCGTGCCGGGCATCATGATGGGCCTTTCGCTTGTCATCGCCTGGCTGATCGTCGTGCGCAAGGACAATGTGCAACCGCTTCCAAAGGCCCCTATGTCTGAGCGTATGACCGCGACCGGTCGTGCACTCTGGGCACTTGGCATGCCGGTGATTATTCTCGGTGGTATCAAGGCCGGTATCATGACTCCGACAGAAGCGGCCGTGATTGCCGCGGCATATGCCATGTTTGTCGGCATGGTCATCTATCGTGAACTCAAGCCGAGAGACCTGCCGCGTGTTATCCTGCAGGCTGCCAAGACGACGTCGATCATCATGTTCCTGGTCTGCGCCGCACTTGTCTCTGCATGGCTGATCACAGCCGCCAATATTCCGGCTGAAATCGCCGGCTACATAGAGCCGCTGATCGATCGACCCATGCTTTTGATGTTTGTCATCATGATCCTGGTCCTTGTCGTCGGCACTGCGCTCGACTTGACGCCAACCATCCTGATCCTGACTCCCGTTCTGATGCCGATCATCAAGCAGGCGGGCATCGACCCGGTCTATTTTGGTGTCATGTTCATCATGAACAACTGTATCGGCCTGATTACACCGCCTGTGGGTGTTGTGCTGAACGTCGTCAGCGGCGTCGGTCGCATACCGCTCGGCAAAGTCACCGCTGGCGTCTGGCCATTCCTTCTGGCGCAGACAATCGTGCTGTTCCTCTTGGTCCTTTTTCCGGACCTTGTTCTCGTGCCTGCACGCTGGCTGCACTAGCAGCCATCGGCAACTCCAATCTCACTCAACCATCCTGGGAGGATATTATGAGAAAACTGCTTCTGGCCACCACCGCAATCGCTTTCGGTCTGTCGGCTGCCGCTCCTGCTTTCGCAGAGTTCAACGACCGCAACATCCGCATCTCGAACGGCATCAATGCCGATCATCCGGTCGGCAACGGCATCAAGGCCATGCAGGCCTGCCTCGATGAAAAGTCGGGCGGCAAGCTGAAGATCACGGCATTCTGGGGCGGCGCACTCGGCGGCGACCTTCAGGCAACCCAGGCACTGCGCTCGGGCGTCCAGGAAGGCGTTGTCACCTCGTCTTCGCCGCTGGTCGGCATTATTCCTGCACTCGGCGTATTCGACCTGCCGTTCCTGTTCGGCACGCCGCAGGAAGCCTATACCGTGCTTGACGGCAAGTTCGGCGACATGATGAACGAGAAGCTGGAAGCCGCCGGCCTGGTCAATCTCGCCTATTGGGAGAACGGGTTCCGCAACCTGTCGAACTCGGTTCGCCCGGTCACCAAGTGGGAAGACTTCTCGGGGATGAAGGTTCGCGTCATGCAGAACAACATCTTCCTCGACACCTTCCAGAACCTGGGTGCTAACGCCACGCCGATGGCATTCGGCGAAGTGTTTTCGGCGCTCGAAACCAATGCGATCGACGCCCAGGAAAATCCTTATGTGACGATCGACACCTCGAAGTTCTACGAGGTTCAGAAGTTCATCACCGAAACCAACCATGCCTATACGCCGTTCCTGCTGCTGTTCTCCAAGGCGATCTTCGACACCTACACAGCCGAAGAGCAGGCAGCCCTTCGTGAATGTGCCATTGTCGGTCGCGATGAGGAGCGCAAGGTCATCCAGGAACTGAACAAGACCTCCCTCGAAAAGATCAAGGCTGCGGGCCTGCAGGTCAACACCCTGTCGCCGGAAGAACAGGCTCGTATCCGCGAGAAGTCGATGGTTGTCTACGAAAAGCACAAGGCTGAAATCGGTGCCGACGTGGTCGACGCGATCATTGCCGAACTGGCTGAGATCCGTAAGTAATCGTCTGAACGACTTTGACTGAGAAGATAGGGGACCGAGGCGATGAGCTCCGGTCCCCTTTCTATGGTAGTTCATTTTCGGGTGACACGCAGTGATCGCCGGGCGATGAATGGTGGGTGATCGATGCACCGTATCTGCAAATGGCGGCGGCAATTTCTCAGCCAGCGCCGCGATGACAAAAATATTGATCAAGGCTTAAAGGCAGTGCCGACCGCAGGCCCTCTTGATCGCGGAGGAGGAGTTCCATGAAGATAACCGGCCTTGAAACGGTGCGCGTTGCCGAACGCGCCAATCTCCTGTGGCTGCTTGTGCATACCGATGAGGGCATTACCGGTCTCGGCGAAACCTTTTTCGGCGCCCAAACGGTCGAGGCCTACGTGCATGAATATATCGCGCCACGGGTCATCGGTCGTGATCCGTTGCAGATTGATCTGCTCGCCGCCGACCTGGTGGGCTATCTGGGGTTTCGCTCGTCCGGTGCCGAGGTGCGCGGCAATTCAGCCTTCGACATCGCGCTCTGGGACATTTTCGGCAAGGCGACGGGTATGCCGATTGCTCAACTGCTGGGCGGCTTCACCCGCCGCGAGATCCGCACCTACAATACATGCGCCGGCACCGAATACATCAAGAAGGCGACAGGGCAGACAACTGCCAACTACGGACTGTCGGAAGGTCGCGACTATGACGATCTGAACGGCTTCCTGCACAATGCCGATGAGTTGGCCCATTCGCTGCTAGAGGAAGGCATCACCGCGATGAAAATCTGGCCGTTTGATGCGGCCGCCGAAAAGACACGCGGCCAGTATATCTCGATGCCGGACCTGAAACAGGCGCTTCAGCCATTTGAAAAGATCCGCGCGGCTGTCGGCGACAAGATGGATATCATGGTCGAGTTTCACTCGATGTGGCAGTTGTTGCCGGCCATGCAGATTGCCAAGGCACTGACGCCCTTTAACACGTTCTGGCATGAAGACCCGATCAAGATGGACAGCCTGTCCAGCCTTGCACGCTATGCAGCCGTTTCGCCGGCACCTATTTCCGCATCGGAAACCCTCGGCTCGCGCTGGGCATTCCGCGATCTTCTGGAAACCGGTGCCGCCGGCGTGATGATGCTCGACATTTCCTGGTGCGGCGGACTGTCGGAGGCTCGCAAGATTGCCTCGATGGCAGAGGCGTGGCATCTGCCGGTCGCGCCGCATGACTGCACCGGCCCGGTGGTACTGTGCGCCTCGACCCACCTGTCGCTCAATGCACCGAACGCACTGGTCCAGGAAAGTGTCCGGGCGTTCTACCGCACATGGTATCGCGATCTGGTCACGGCATTGCCCGAAGTGAAAAACGGCATGATCACCGTGCCGCCAGGCCCGGGGCTTGGCATGGAACTCAATCCTGAACTGGATCGGGCCTTTACGGTCAGCCGCCGCCTGTCGGATACGGCCAGCCTCTAACGCTTGAATAAAAAGGAAATTTGGGAGGATTTGCGTGACAACAATAGAAACCCGTGCGGCCGCATCTGGAGCGTCAGCGATCACGGGGCCGCTGATCATGCTGCTCGGCATGCTGATGTTTGCGCTCAATGACGCGATGGGCAAATGGCTGGTGGCAAATTATGGGCTTGGACAGGTCATCCTGATCCGCAGCCTGGCGGCACTCGTCATTCTGGCGCCCTTCCTGTGGAAGGCGGGCTTGCGCTCCGTGCTTTCGGTTGAACAGCCGTGGATGCAGTTTGCCCGCGTGGCGTTGTCGACCCTGGAAGTGTTTTGCTTCTACTATGCGGTGATGTATCTGCCCTTGGCGGACGTCATGACCTACTGGCTTGCAGCGCCGATCTATGTGGCGGCGGCTTCCCCCCTGTTGCTTGGTGAAAAGGTCGGTTGGCGACGTTGGTGCGCGATCGCCGCCGGCTTCATTGGCGTCATCATCACGCTTGAACCGTCCTCGGCAATGTTCACCCTACCGGCCCTGATATCGATCGTCGGCAGCGGCGCCTTCGCCTTCATGCTCCTGTCGGGCCGCAGCCTGCGCAACACGCCCGACAAGACCCTGGTCTTCTTCCAGGTCGCGGGCGCAGGACTTGCCGGGCTGGCTTTTGCGCCTTTCGACTGGGCGCCCATCTCGTCGGGTGTCGACCTGACGCTTTTGGGATTGCTGGGCATCGTCGCGATGGCCGCGCACATGCTGGTCAATCGCGCCCTGAAGATTTCGAATGCGGCCACGGTGGCACCGCTGCAGTACACGCTGCTTCTCTGGGCGGTGGTGTTTGGCTGGATGTTCTTCGGCGATGTGCCGCGTCTGGGCATGCTTGTCGGCGCTGGCCTGATCGTGGCGTCTGGTCTGTTCATCTTCTTTCGCGAACGACAGCTGAAGGCGCGCGATACAGTTTCGCCAGTTGTTGCGGAGTGATCCCTGCCTCTCGCGTGCGTTTAAAGCACCAGGAGTATAGGGGGCAAAGACAAGATATTCGCCAGCGGCAGGCGAACGTGGCTTTAAAGGAAGACAGAGAGGGTAGGAAGGTGCCCATTTCGCCATCGTTCGCATTCGACGCGCCGAGCCAATAACGTCCTCCCCAAGGTTCGGCGATCGTATTTCGATCGATTTAGAACGTTGGGGAGGACGTCATTGATATGCCGGTGCTGGCCTCAGGTCAGTATCATCAACGCGCCGCCCAATCGGCTCCGCGGCGGAAGATTTCGCGCATCTGCGCAACCTGAAATTCCGCAGCGACATGTCCCAGCGCGGAATAAAACACGCGGCCCTTGCCATACTGCCGTTTCCAGACCACCGGCATTACGACACCATCGATCCACCAGGCGTGATCGCCGGTAAAGGTTGTCGTGGCAAGCACCTCGTTGGACGGGTCAACATGCATGTAATACTGCTCTGACCGGTAGGGAAAATCGGTGATGCCATGCATCAGCGGATCGTCCGGCCGTGTGACATTGACCGTGTAGTCTATGATGTTGCCGGGATGGGCGACCCATTGCCCGCCGACAATGAACTGGTACTCGACGCATTCGCGGAATGCATCGCCTGCCCCTCCGTGGTAGCCGGCAAAACCGACGCCATTCTCAATGGCCGTAGCCAGGTTCTTGGCCTCTTCCTTCTCGATCTTCGACATTGTCATGATCGGCACGATCAACGAAAGGTCATGGATCGATGGGTCTGCGAAGGCTTCCGTACTGCGCTCGACATAGACCTTGAAGCCATCCTCCTGCAGGATGTCTCGGATGATCTCGGCGCATTGTTCCGGTTCGTGGCCGCTCCAGCCACCCCAGACGATCAGAGCTTCACGCATGTTTCATTTCCTCCAGTGTCAGCGGGCCAGTCGGCCATCGTCCAGCGAATCCGACAGGGGTGCCGGGCGCTCGGTCTTGGTGTTGATCTTGATGGTCGCGCCGCCCTCGGCTGCTTTCTGGAAGGCTTCCATCACCTCCAGCACGTGTAGCGCCAGATCGCCATTGGCGCGGTGCGGCCTGTTGGACCTGATCGCGTGGGCCATATCGGCTACGCCGATCGAACGATAATTGCCATCCGCATAAGGTTGCGTGGTTTCCTGCAGCTCGAAGGCGCCGCCCTTCTTCAAAAGCTCGACCTGCCCACCAAAGTGGTTCGGATCGGGAACGATGAGAGTGCCTTCGGTACCGTAGAGCTCGAGGGGAACATGCTTGTGCCCGGCCACGTCAAAGCTCATGCCGATCTGTATCAGAGCGCCGCATTCAAACGCCATGACGCCGGCGACATGGGTCGCAACGTGAACCGGTATAAGCTCGCCCTTGCGCGGTTCGCTGGTGATCAGGCGCTCCTTGCGCGGCGCGATGGCAAAGCCGGCAACCTGTGAAACCGGCCCGAGCAGATTGACGAGGTCGGTGATGTAGTAGGGACCCATGTCGAGCATCGGTCCGCCACCAGTCTCATAGTAGAAATCCGGGTTCGGGTGCCAGCGTTCATGGCCGGGGCACATGAATGTCGCGGTTCCCCCGACAGGAATGCCGAGCGCGCTTGAATCAACCAGCGCGCGTGCCGTCTGGTGCGCGCCGCCGAGGAATGTGTCGGGTGCTGCCCCGATGCGCAGTCCTTTTGAGCGGGCTGCTGCAGACAAGGCCTCCCCCTCTTTGAAGTTGATGCCGAGCGGCTTTTCCGAATAGGTGTGCTTACCGGCATCCAGAACCTGCATCGCAACCGCGACATGCGCCTTCGGGATGGTCAGGTTGACGACGATCTCGATCGCCGGGTCGGCAAGAAGCTCTTCAACCGTTCGCGCGGTGAGGCTGAATTCTGCTGCACGCTGGCTGGCGAGATCATGGTTGAGATCCGCGATACCCCGCACATCCAGGATCGGGAACGAGGCCATCGCCTTCAAATAGGCTGACGAAATGTTTCCGCAGCCAATGACACCAATACCCACCTT
Organism: Hyphomicrobiales bacterium; assembly: GCA_900470155.1. Classification (GTDB taxonomy): domain Bacteria; phylum Pseudomonadota; class Alphaproteobacteria; order Rhizobiales; family Rhizobiaceae; genus Allorhizobium. The sequence continues at coordinate 94,810 of UBZT01000019.1, read as the reverse complement.
TTGCATATTTCCTCCCAGAGTTGTTTTATTGTGTCAGACTTTTGCTGATTGCGGTGCCGGTGCCGGTCCCGTAGTGCCCCAAGGCGATTCGTAGAGTTCGCAAAGGGCAACGACAGCCGCGCCTTGCGCCCACATTTCCTCGGCCGATTCGTCAAAGACCAGCTCGGCGATCTCCTTGATGGAGGAGGGGATCGCTGATCTGTAGGAGTCTGACAGTGCCTTGCTGAACAAGGGGCCTAGCGACAGGCTCGCGCCGACGATGATGACGCGTGGTGGACCAAACAGCGTCACGATATTGGCAACGGCAATGCCGATGGCTTCGCCGGCGCGGGTTGCTGCCAGGATCAGCGTATTGTCCTCCGCGGCAATCAGCGTCTGGGCCAGCGTCATTCCGCGCCCCAGGCGCACGGCATCGGCGAACCGTCCAAACTGGGCTTGGTCACCAAGGATGGCAGCCTCGCCGGCAACAGAGGCAAGCCGAACGCTTTCAGCGAGGCCGCTTCCCATCATCAGGTCGCCAAGATTGTGGCTGAGGCCGCCGGCGCCGCGAAAAAGCTGCCCGCCATGCAGCACTCCCAGACCCAGCGAATGTTCGAGCGACACGAGTACCATGTCATCCAGATCGCGCCCCTTGCCGAACCAGTGATGGGCGAGCGTGATGGCATGGGAATCGCTTTCGACGATCGTCGCCACATTCAGCCGGTTGGTCATCTCGGTGGAAAAGTCGACGTCTGCTTCGCTCAGGATCGGGCTCGAACGGACCAGCCCTGTGCGATGTTCGACAACGCCCGGAAAGCCGACGCAAACAGAATCGATATCGTCGAGTGCCAGGCCGGCGTCAACGACACACCGCCGGATGCCGTCTTCGATCAGGTCCGCGATCACGCTGATCGGCTGCCGGGTGATCCTGACGGGGAGCGATAGATGAGAAATGACCTCGCCACAGAAATTGGTCACGACAAAAATCATCTGGTTGGCAGCAATCTTGGCGCCAACCACGCGGGCTGCATCCGGGTTCAACTCCAGCATCACCCGGGGTCTGCCTCGCGCGGCGGCATTGCGAATATCGCCTTCGTGTCGCGTCAGGATGAGGCCATCGTCGAGAAGCGAACCGGTAATGGCCGATACTGTGGTGGTCGACAGTTGCGAGCGCTCACTGATCTCCACCCGGGATATGGGACCAAAGCGCCGGATCGTATCCAGCACGGTAAAGCGATTGATGGCGCGCATCAATTCCGGGTCGGCGGTTTTCATAGCTGGATGGCGCTCGCATCTCGATGATTATATTCGGTATCGGGACAAAAATAGGCGACATGGAGCCGGGGTTGTCAATAGATTTCGCAGAAATTTGCACTTTGTCAGTTGACATTGTCTGGTCCTTGGCCTGATTTTGTACGTGTTGAGGAATAAATGCGCACCTTGGGAGGAGAACAGGATGACGCATCATGGTGGAATGGCGCCTGCTGGCGCCAAACGTCTCGTGGGTCTGGCAGCCGCAACGGCTGTCGCACTGCTGGGCGGAGCAGGACTTGCATCGGCCCAGACGGTCGTCAAATGGATGCATGTCGAGACAGTCCCGGCCTATATCCAGGTCTGGGAGGAGATTGCAGCCGATTACGAGGGTCAGCACCCGGATGTCGATGTGCAGCTGCAGTTTTTGGAAAACGAGGCATTCAAGGCAAAACTGCCGACACTCTTGCAGTCGGACGCCGCACCCGACTTCTTTTACAGCTGGGGTGGCGGTGTCTTGCGCCAACAATCTCAGACCGGTGCACTGATGGATCTGACGGAGGCGATGAACGCCGACAATGGTGCATGGGCAAAGAGCTACAAGCCGGCGGCCGTCAACGGCCTGACCTTCGATGGCAAGGTCTTTGCGGTGCCGTATCGCATGGGCACGATCAGCTTCTACTACAACAAGGCGCTGTTTGAAAAAGCCGGTCTCAAGGCAGGAGATATCAAGACCTGGGATGACTTCCTGCAGGCGGTGAAGACACTGAAGGATGCGGGTATCACCCCCATCGCCGGGGGTGGTGGCGACAAGTGGCCGCTGCATTTCTACTGGAGCTATCTGGTCATGCGCAACGGTGGCCAGGAGGTCTTCGACAAGGCAAAGAACAATGAGGGCGACGGCTTCCTGGATCCGACGATCATCAAGGCGGGCGCGCAACTGGCCGAACTAGGCAAGCTGGAGCCGTTCCAGGGTGGTTACCTGGGAGCGAGTTGGCCGCAGACACTCGGCGTGTTCGGCGACGGCAAGGCTGCCATCCTGTTAGGCTTCGAGCACACCGAGCCGAACCAGCGAAATAACGCCGGCGATGGTAAAGGTCTGGCGCCTGAAAACATCGGGCGGTTCCCGTTCCCGGTCGTTGAAGGTGGCCCCGGCAAGGTGACCGATACCCTGGGTGGCTTGAATGGTTGGGCAGTGTCTAAAAACGCATCGCCCGCAGCCGTTGATTTCCTCCGGTTCATGACAAGCCCTGAACAGGAGAAAAAAATGGCTGCAGCCGGCATGATCATTCCGGCGGCAACCGGTGCCGAGGACGGATTGAAGAACCCCCTGATGCGTGAAGCGGCCGACCAGTTGGCAGCATCGACGTGGCACCAGAATTTCTTTGACCAGGACCTTGGACCTTCCGTCGGTCGGGTCGTCAATGACGTTTCGGTCGAGATCCTGGCTGGGCAGATGTCGCCCGAGGAGGGTGCGCAGATGATCCAGGACGCACGCGAGCTGGACTAAAGCTTTGACGCAATGTCGCCGGCCAGACTGGCCGGCGACATTCAAGCGGCCGACGTGCAGGGAGGAGCCAGCATGACAACAACCACCGCCTTGGCAGGTGCTTCACCGGTCGCGCCGGTCAGCAAGGTCAAATACAAAAGCCCGACAGCTCGTGGGCGGTTGCCCGTCCTGGTTCTATTCCTGCCGCCGGCGATCTTGTTGTTCACACTTTTCGTCATTTTGCCGATGGGCGAGGCGGCATGGTACAGCCTTTACCGCTGGAACGGCTACGGCACGCCGACCGAGTTTGTCGGTCTGCGCAACTTTACCGTCCTGTTCAACAATGCTGCATTTTCGCAGGCTCTGATCAACAACGGATTGATCATCGTGGTCTCGCTGCTGGCACAGATTCCGCTGGCCATCTGGCTGGCAATGATGTTGGCGCACAAGCTGCCGGGCGTGGTTGCTTTTCGGCTGGTCTTTTTCCTGCCCTATGTTCTGGCCGATGTCGCGGCCGGCCTGATCTGGCGCTTCGTCTATGACGGAGATTATGGGCTGCTGGCTGCGATTGCCGGCTTTCTTGGAGTCGAGACGCCGTATGTGCTGGCGGATCGTGACTACGCGATCTACGCCGTGCTCGTGGTGATCATCTGGAAATATTTCGGGTTTCACATGATGCTGTACATTGCCGGATTGCAGGCGATCGACAAAAGCGTCCTGGAAGCCGCCGAAATCGACGGCGCGACCGGATGGCAGAAATTCCGCTATGTGACCCTGCCGCTTCTATCATCGACGGTCAGGCTGTCAGTCTTCTTCGCCATTATCGGCTCGTTACAGCTTTTCGATCTGATCATGCCGCTGACGGGCGGCGGACCATCCAATTCGACGCAGACCATGGTCACATTCCTGTTCACCTATGGTGTGACGCGGATGCAGGTTGGTCTCGGCAGTGCGGTTGGCGTGGTGCTGTTTGTCATCTGCATCACCCTCGCATTCGGCTACAAACGGATATTCATGCGCCATGACTGATACGAAAACAGACGTCAGAATAGCGGCCGGAACGAGGGTCTACCTCTATGTTTCTCTCTCTCTCGTCGCCGCGCTTGTGTTGATCCCTCTGGTGACGACGGCGCTTGGTGGCTTCAAGACACTTGGTGATCTGCGTACCAGCCCCTTTGGCCTGCCGACGGATTGGATCTGGTCGAACTATACCGATATCCTTTTCGGCGAGCGCTATTGGCGGCAGATGACGAATTCCCTCTTCATCGCCACGATGACCGTGTTCTTGACGGTCGTGATTTCCGCCATGGCAGCCTTTACCTTCGCTCATGTCAGGTTTTTCGGATCAAGCCATTTGATGAATTATTTCCTCATCGGCCTGATGTTCCCCGTTGCAACGGCGATCTTGCCGCTGTTCATCAGGATCCGCGATCTGGGGCTGCTCGATTCCTATTGGGGGGTCATCCTGCCGCAGGTCGCATTTGGCCTCGGCATGAGCATCCTGTTGTTCCGCAACTACTTCCGCAATCTGCCCGACGAACTGTTTCAGGCGGCGTTTGTCGATGGCTGCGGCTACATTCGTTTCTTCTGGTATGTCTCGCTACCGCTGTCGCGGCCGATCGTCGCGACGGTCAGCATCGTCACATTCGTCAATAGCTGGAACAGCTACATCCTGCCCCTGATCATGTTGAACACCGAAAACAAATATCCCTGGCCGCTTGGGATCATGGTCTATCGCGGCGAGTTCGGCACCGAATGGCAATTGGTTCTGGCGTTCATCACGCTGACCATCCTGCCGACCGTCATCGTCTTCTTCCTGGCACAAAAGCACATCATCGCGGGCCTGACGGCTGGCGCGGTCAAGTCGTAAATACGGAGAGCAAAATGGCATCTGTCGAATTGAGGGGTATCCGCAAGGCCTATGGCATGCTGGAGGTTATCCACGGCGTTTCGCTCACGATCGAGGACGGAGAATTCATTGCCCTGGTCGGCCCCTCCGGTTGCGGCAAGTCAACGCTGTTGCGGATGATCGCAGGACTTGAGGAGATCAGCGACGGCGAGGTGCTGATCGGTGACAGCGTGGTCAATGCATTGACGCCGCGCGAACGCAACATCGCCATGGTCTTCCAATCCTATGCGCTCTACCCGCACATGACGGTGGCGCAGAACATGGGCTTTAACCTGAAGCTGTCGGGCGTGTCCAAGCCGGATATCGACAAAAAGGTCAACGAAGCGGCGCGAATGCTGGCGCTTGGTGAACTCCTTGACCGCAAGCCGAGCCAGTTGTCCGGCGGGCAGCGCCAGCGCGTCGCCATGGGGCGCGCCATCGTGCGTGACCCTGCGGTTTTCCTGTTCGACGAACCACTCTCCAATCTTGATGCCAAGTTGCGCGTCCAGATGCGCACCGAGATCAAGACCCTGCATCAGAAGGTCGGCACAACTTCCGTCTATGTTACGCATGACCAGATCGAGGCCATGACACTTGCCGATCGGATCGTCGTTCTGAATGGTGGCCACATCGAGCAGGTGGGAACGCCGCTAGAACTTTATCGCACCCCCGCAAATCTGTTCGTGGCGGGCTTTATCGGCTCACCGGCGATGAATTTTCTCGATGCTGTGGTGGATGCGCAAGATGGCGGACCAAGCGCGCGTCTCGCCGACGGTACCAGCATCAGGCTTGCCGCCGCGCGCAAGGTCAGCCGCGGACAGACGGTCAAGCTGGGCATCCGGCCAGAACATCTCCAAGCAGGCCAGTCGGGCGACAGCATCGTGCGTGGCGAGACGCTGGTCGTCGAGCCGACCGGTGCCCAGACACATGTTCTTTTCAGCCTTGCCGGTGAGCCTGCGACGGCTGTCGTCGACGGCGCATTCCCGGCTCGTCATGGCACGCCTTTCGAGGCCGCAATTGACGCAGATCAGGTGCACGTTTTCGATCAGCAAAGCGGACTGTCGCTTTGATTCAACAGGGTGCGCTCAGCGATCACCTCATCTTGTGACCGCTGATTCATTCGCTGAACCGCGCAGACGCATCATATCTCATGCGACACACCTTAGCTAAACCTTTGCCAAACGTCTGGAATTTTACATGAAAATTACTGCGATCAAGCCATATATCGCAAGGGTTGGCGTCAGAAACCAACTGGTCGTCAAAGTCGAGACGGACAGTGGTATTTATGGCTGGGGCGAATCCGGGCTGTCTTACCGTGAAAAAGCGGTGGCGGGTGCCATCGACCACTACGCCCAGTTCCTGCTGGGACAGGATCCGATGCGCTGCGGGGCTCTATGGCAGGAAATGTATAGGAGCCAGTATTTCGAAGGTGGCCGTGTTCTGACGGCGGCGATCGCCGCCCTTGATATTGCTTTCCATGACATCAAGGGCAAGGCACTCGGCGTGCCCGTCTATCAATTGCTGGGAGGAAAGCAGCGCGATCTAGTACCGGCATTTGCAACGACATCCGCAGAGCCGGGCGAGGCCATGATCGAGCAGACTGTTCTGCTGAAGGAGGCCGGATGGAACTGCGTGCGTTTTATTGCCGCCGGCCAGGAAAACCCCGAGCGTTTTGAGCCGAGGGAATCCATTGCCGTGACCGCAGAATGGGTGACCCGCGCTCGTGCGGAAGTCGGCCACGCGATGACGCTGGGCGTTGAATATCATCATCGGCTGAGCGTCGCGGAAGCTGCTTCCTTCTGCCAGAAAATGCCGAGTGGCACGATCGACTTCATCGAGGAGGCCATCCGTGACGAGGCACCAACCGCCTACGAAGCCTTGCGCCAGATGACGAATGTGCCATTCGCAATCGGCGAGGAGTTTTCATCGAAGTGGCAGTTCCTGCCCTATGTCGAGCGCGACATCTTGCAGTTCTGCCGGATCGATATCTGCAATGTCGGCGGCTTCACCGAAGCGATGAAGGTCGCGGGCTTGTGTGAAGCCCATTATATCGATCTGATGCCGCACAATCCGCTGGGCCCGATCTGTACGGCGGCATCCGTGCATCTTGGCGCGGCTGTCGCCAATTTCAGCTGGCTGGAATGCCGCCAGAGCCCGGCGGAGCGACACTGGGGCTTCGACAATTCCACCCTGTTTCCCGGCCAGATTCAGATGGATGGCGCGTTTTATGTCGTTCCTGACGCGCCGGGCCTGGGAGTGGATATTAACGAGGCGGAATTGCAGAAAATGCCGTTCGAATACGCCGAGCCGCCGCATCTGCGCCGGACCGACGGCTCGTTCACAAACTGGTAGGCTGGTCAGGCATCGACGATCTCGTCGGTGATAACCTCGAAACGAACCAACTGTGCTGGGCCGAAATTGGTGGTCAAGGCCACGTCAATGGCATCGCGCCCTGTCGCCATCAAGATCCGCCCGATACGCGGCTTGTTGTGACGGGCATCGACCGTGTGCCAGCAGCCGCCAAGATAGACCTGAAACCAAGCACTAAAATCCATCGGGTTCGGATCCTGCGGCACGCCGATGTCGCCCAGATAGCCCGTGCAGTAGCGGGCAGGAATGTTCATGCAGCGGCAAAGCGTAATTGCCAGATGCGCGAAATCGCGGCACACACCCGTTTGGTCCATGAAGCCGCCATAGGCGGATCGGGTCGAATCGGCTCTGTTGTAGTCGAATACGATGCGGTCATGGGTGAAATCGAGGATGGACTTGACGCGCGCCCAACCTGTTGGGGTGGTGCCGAAGTTCTGCCAGGCGAAATCGGCCAGGCGATCGGTGTCGCAATAGCGACTGCCCAGCAGATAAACCAGGACATCATCCGGCAGATCCTTGATCGCGTGCTGGACGGCATGTTCGGGGATGATATCGGGCTGACCGTCGTCATAGATATCGAACGACGTTGATATTGTGGTCAGACCCGGCGGAGCGAGGATACGCGAGCAGGCGTTTCCGAACCCATCCATGTAATTCCAGGCTTCAATGTCTCGATCGAAGGTCAAAACTTGTTCTGATAAGAGGTCGACGCGGCGGGAGGGATGAATGTTCAACGCCAGTAGCATTGGTGTTGGTTGGGTGCATTCATAGCCCAGATTGAAGCCAGCTCTTATCTTCATGAATTCCTCGGTTCGGTGCCCGTACAAATCGCCGGTCGGCGCTGGGTCATGAGTGAACGCTCAGCAGGGACGAGTGTTCCGTCACATGCCCAGGCAAATGCCTTCTATCGTCAGCAGGTTTCGTCGTCACGTTGACCTGTACCGACATGCCCGCAAAGTCAGTTGGCCCACCGTCGTAACTTCCATAAAGCGGCACGGCCTGGCGTGGGTCGCGCGCAACGCCGACGCGGATCAAGTCACGGTTGCCGACAATGCCATTTGTTGGGTCGAATTCGACCCAGCCGGCACCCGGAATATAGACTTGGCACCAGGCATGTGTGGAGCCGCCGCCACGGGTCGTCGAACCGTCGCGATCCGGGACATAGACATAGCCCGTGACGAAACGGGCAGCCATGCCAAGCGCACGACAGGCCTCGACCATCAACAGGGCGAAATCGCGACAGGTGCCCTTGCGGGACGAGAGTGTCGTCTGCGGTGTCTGTGTGCCGGGTTCATGTCGCCGGGCATAACTGAAGCTTTCCTGGATCGCGCAACACATGGTCATCAACAGCTGACCCGTTGGCGTGGCCATTCCAAGTGCGACAAACTGGCTGGCCCATTTGGCGACTTCATCACTCTGGTCCGGATAATGCCGTTGAATGACCCGCTCAAGGTCCGGTTGCTCCTCAGGGTCATACGAGAATGGATAGGTTGCGGCTGCCTCGTCAATCTCGAGATCGAGTGCGACCTGCGGCGTGTGGTCGACAGTGATCCAGGTTTCGAAACGCAGGCTTGTTGATGGCCGGGTGATATCGACAATCGCGACGCAATTGCCAAACACGTCCTGAATCCAGCGTATCTGCTGTGGATGTGGATCGCAGAGGAGCGTCGCGTCGAGAAGGCGTTGGTCGTAGCTGTCGCGCGGCCGAAACATCAGCCGATGCTCGCCGAAATGCACCGGTCGTTTGTAGCGATATTCGGTAACATGCCTTACGGAGAAAATCGTCATATTGGAATTTTGGCCTTGCGCTCCAATGATGAGCATGCGCCGGGACGTTGCCTGACTGGGAGCTCTGAATGTTTATCAGGCGACCATAGCACCTCTATGGCTTGGCGGCTTGCCCCATTTTCACTTTCGCGCAGGGAATTTCCGTCGTCTTCAGGTTTCGCCTGACGATCGATTTTTCTGTTTCGTTCCATTGTCATTTTCCCGCCGCACGCCTATGAATTTCACCAGATGGTTCCGCCTGACCAAGGGATGGCGGATGAAAAGGGAACACGGTGAGGATTACCCATCAGGGGCCAAGACCGTGGCTGCCCCCGCAACTGTAAGCGGTGAGCGACGTCCAGAATGCCATTGGCCAAGTGATCGGCTGATAAGGCGGACCGAGCTATGACCCGCGAGCCAGGAGACCTGCCATCGCTGGGCCACGACATCCGTGGTGACTTTTTCGGGCCACGCGGCGGGCGTGGTTGAGGGTGTTATATGCATATTATGGAAGGCTATCTGCCGGCCGCGCATGCGGTTGGCTGGGGCGCGGTTTCCGCGCCATTCGTGATTTACGGTGCCCGGCGCATCGTGACGCTGGTACGAGAAAAACCAGAGGTCAAACTGCTGATGGCGGCATCCGGCGCCTATGTTTTTGTGCTCTCCGCTTTGAAGATTCCATCAGTGACCGGAAGTTGTTCCCATCCAACGGGCACGGGTCTGGCCGCATCGCTGTTCGGACCCACGGTGACCACCGTGCTGGGAACGATTGTTCTCTTGTTCCAGGCACTGCTTCTCGCGCATGGTGGATTGACGACCCTGGGTGCGAATATCTTCTCGATGGCCATCGTCGGGCCCTTCGTCGCCTACGGCTTGTTCAAGGGGATCACCGGGGCAGGTTTCAGCGGAGCGGTGGCGATCTTTTTCGCGGCCACGATCGGCGATCTTGCAACCTATGTCACCACTTCGCTGCAACTGGCGCTGGCCTTCCCTGATCCGGTATCGGGAATGACGGGTGCCGCTGCCAAATTCCTGGGGATTTTTGCATTTACGCAAGTTCCGCTGGCCATCAGCGAGGGCCTGCTGACCGTCATCGTGTTCAATCTGCTGCAGCGCTACAGCCGCGGCGAACTGAACGCGCTCAACATCTTCTCCGCAAAGGCCTGATCATGCTGAAACGTAATCTCTGGATGCTGTTCGCCGTCATTGCCTTGGCAATCCTTCCGCTCGTCATTCATCACGGCGGCGATGCCGAATTCGGTGGTGCTGACGGTGAGGCCGAAGCTGCAATCACCGAAATCCAACCCGATTACCAGCCTTGGGCGGCACCGCTCTGGGAACCGCCGAGCGGGGAGATTGAGAGCCTGCTGTTTGCCCTGCAGGCAGCGCTGGGTGCTGGACTTGTCGGTTTCTATTTCGGCCGCAGGACGTCGCCAAAGAAAACCGCGGATACACTGTAACCGATGCGCGCCATCGATCGCTGTGCCCAGACTAACCGGTGGCGTCATCACGCCGCCGGTGAAAAGCTCCTTTTCGCCGGCGGGGTGATGGCTGCGTCACTCCTATCGGCAGGATGGACAGGCCAATTGATGTTCCTCGTTGTTATGCTGGCCACTATGAGGGTTGGTGCGCGTATCGCATGGCGCGACATTCTGCGAGCGGCGCGCATACCGTTTCTGTTCATTACGACGGGCACGGTGGCTCAACTGATCTCCGTCACGGCGGTCGATTTCGTGCCGATCGTATCTGTCGTCCCGGGCGAAGGCATAGAGAAAGCGCTCTTTGTCGCGCTGAGAAGCAGTGTCTGCGTCTCAGCCTTGTTGTTCCTGGCATTGACCACACCCTTGTCAAGCATTCTTCAGCTGCTTCAGCGGATAGGGCTCAGTGTCGAAATATCGGATATCGCCATGGTAATGTTCCGGATGATCTGGCTGCTGCTCGATTGTCTTGATGCTGGCCAGCAGTCGCTTGGCGCCCGGCTAGGCTATAGCAGCCGCCGCCGTATGTTGAGATCCAACGGTCTTTTGCTTGCGTCGCTACTGCCGCGTGTGTTTGACCGGGCCAGGCGGATGGATGCCGGCCTTGCTGCGCGCGGTTACACGGGACGCTTGAATTTCATCTCCGTCGAAAGGCCGGCGTCGGGTCCGCGGTTGCTGCTGATTGGCGCAGGCTTGATCGGCGTATCTGCAATGACGTGGTGGCTCGGATGATCCTGGAAGCGCATAGGGTTCATTTCGCCTATGAAGATGGGACTATTGCTCTCGATGAGGTTTCCCTCGCAATCCGGGGGCAAGAGAAGCTGGCGATCTTGGGCGCCAACGGTGCCGGTAAATCGACCCTGCTGTCGCTTCTCAACGGATCTCTCAGGCCTTCCGCCGGAGATGTGCTGCTGGACGGAAAGCCCGTTCGCTACGGCCGCAGAGATCTGACAGAACTTCGGTCTCGAGTTGGCCTTGTCCTTCAGGATCCAGATGATCAGCTGTTTGCAGCGACGGTGTTCGAGGACGTCTCCTTCGGGCCTCTCAACCTCGGCCTTTCCCCCGGTGACGCTAGGGATCGCGTGACACATGCACTGGATGCGTTGGGAATTGATGCGCTGTCGCATCGCCCGACGCATCTACTCAGCTTTGGTCAGCGCAAGCGGGTCGCAATCGCCGGTGTCCTTGCCATGTCTCCCTCGGTTTTGCTGCTCGACGAGCCGACCGCCGGGCTTGATCCAAAGGGCGTTGAGGAACTCACCGAAACCCTGCACGTGCTGGCCGCAAATGGGGTCGCGGTGGTGGTGGCAACCCACGACATGGATATGGCGCATGCATGGGCGGACAGGGTTGCCGTCTTCGCGACGGGCAAGATCGTGATGGACGGCACACCAGACCAGGTGTTCGGCACCGAGAATTTCTGCGAGCGTAGCGGCTTGCGCAAACCCATCATCCATCAGGTGGCGCAAGGTCTGAGGGATCTTGGCCTGATGCCGGCTGGCAAGGATTTGCCACGCGGCGTCAACGATCTATTGCGGCAGGTCCTGGTGGCGATCACGCCTTAGACGGATCGTCACCGGAAGCTGTGCGGACTGGCGTCGCCCGTCTAGCAAAAGCCGTTCAGCTTCAGGATCTTGTAGGCGTTGATCGATTCCTGCAGTTTGTCCTCCGAATTGCGATCGCCAAGATTGACGTCCGGATGGTGCAGCTTGAGGTTCTGTTTATAGCGGGCCGTGATTTCCGCTGGCGTAGCATCCTGCGAAAGTCCGAGCGCTTCGAAAGCCTTTGCTTCCAGCACCTTGAGTGTGCGCCGCTGAAGTTCGGCGGTTGCCGCTTGACGTTGAGCCGCAGTTTTACGAGCGTTGATCGCCTTGGCTGACCCGGAGCGGGCGGTCGAAGGAAGGGGCATTTCAGAAGGCGGTTTTTTGCTCGTACCAGTGGTCGGTCGGCTGCCGCTTGCAGCTTCCCGCTGATAGCGGGCCGTCACCGGGTCTGACAGGTTCGTGGCGAAATTATAACCCTTGTTATATTCCTTGACGTGCTCGGAACAGAACAGGATGTATTGCCCTTCCGCATCCCGACCCACGGGTGCGCGATGGCTGCCACTTTTGTCACAGCCGTCCCATTGGCATTTCGGTCCACTCGTCTCGCGATGCGGCGCCGGTTTTTTACGGGTCGACCTCAGGCCGACGAAAATCTTTGAATCAGAAGTCATCGCGCCTTATAGGGCAGTCGGCTTGCGACCGGCAAGGCATATGACAATTCGATCAAGCAGCGTGCCGTTCTGTTGCCGCAAGAGCACAATGCTCGACTGGAGAATGGGAGCGTGACCGGTCCGTTGCAGGGATCAGTCTTCCCAAATGGTCAGGCTCAAGCGTTCTGCAGCCACCCGGAGCGAACCGCAGCCAGCAATTGGGCTGCGCTATAAGGCTTGCCGAGAACCATGGCGCCGCCTTGCGCACTGACCTGAGACGTATCCCCTGTCGCGAACACGATCGCAGAGGAGGGACGCAGGGCGCGAGCACGTTCCGCAAGTTCTTTGCCCGATAGACCCGGCAAGTTCACATCCGTCACCAATACGTTGAACGCGACGGTCTCAAGTGCGGTCATGGCTTCTTCAGCACTGCCTGCGTCGACAACGATATGCCCTGCCTCCTGCAGTATATCAGCGGTGTTCATGCGGATGAGTGCGTCATCCTCAACCAGAACGATGGTCAGCTGCGTGGGCATTTCACGGCTTTCGGCCGGCTTTTCATGGCTGGGTTGGAGCTCGGATGGCTTTGATCGACTACGCTGACGCTGGTTGCTGAGAACGTGTCTGAATTTCCGGGCCAGGGCGTCGCGGGTATAAGGCTTCGACAGCAGTTCGACGCCGGCGTCGAGTTTGCCGCCATGTACGATCGAATTTTCGGTGTAGCCGGACGTAAAAAGCACCGCGATGTCTGGCAATCGCTCACGGGCTTTGCGCGCCAGTTCGGGACTTTTGAGGGTGCCGGGCATGACGACGTCGGTAAATAGAATGTCGATCGGGATGCCGCTATCGATGACATTGAGCGCGCTCCCGGCATCGACGGCTTTCAGCACGCGGTAGCCAAGATCCACCAGCAGTGCCACCACGGTCTCCCGCACCTGATCATCGTCCTCAACGACGAGCACCGTTTCCGTGCCGCCGGCGATCGGGCCATGGTCAACAGTCACCTCCACGTCTTCCGCCTTGTGGGCACGGGGCAGATAAAGTTTGATCGTGGTTCCATGGCCGACTTCGGAATAGATCTTCACATGGCCGCCGGATTGTTTGACGAAGCCATAGACCATCGACAATCCAAGTCCGGACCCTTTGCCCTCGGCCTTTGTCGAAAAGAATGGCTCGAAGACCTTCTCGATGATCTCTGGCGGCATGCCGGATCCGGTGTCTGTGACTGCGAGCAGCACATATTGGCCTGGGGTCACTTCGTCATGCGTTCGCGCATAGGTATCGTCCAGGTGCGCATTTGACAGTTCGATCGTCAGTTTGCCGCGGCCTTCCATGGCGTCACGGGCGTTGATCGCCAGGTTGAGAAGCGCATTTTCGATCTGGGCTGGGTCGATGAACGTATTCCACAAGCCACCCGAAACCACGGTTTCCACTTCGACGGCCTCACCGATCGCGCGTCTCAGCATATCGTCCATGCCTTGGACGAAGCGGCTCACATTGACGACTTTCGGTTCAAGGGCCTGGCGACGGCCAAATGCAAGAAGCTGGCTGGCAAGTTTGGCACCGCGGCTGACGCCGGCCATCGCGTTCACGACGCGTTTTTCAGCCCGCTCGTTTCCTTCAACATCTTTCGCCAAGAGGGCAAGATTGCCCGAGACGACCTGCAAGAGGTTGTTGAAGTCATGGGCGATGCCGCCGGTCAGTTTGCCGACGGTTTCAAGCTTCTGTGACTGTGCGAGCTTCGCTTCCGCCTGTCGGCGCTCGTCGATCTCTGCAACAACGCGCGCCTCGAGGGTCTCATTGAGCTGACGCAACTGCTCTTCTGCACGCTCGCGGTGTTGCACCTGCCGTGCCAACGCTTCGGCCTGTTGGCGCAATGCGGCCTCAGCGGCGCGCTGATGGGTGATGTCTGTGTGAACGCCAACCCATTCGACGATTTCGCCGGATGCGTTCGAAATGGGAAGCGCCCTGATTGCAAACTGCCGCCAGGCACCGTCATAGCGGCGAACCCGGTGCTCGTGGACAAACATGGTTCTGTTGGCAACTGCCGTGTTCCAGGCGACGACGCTGGCTGCAGCGTCATCCGGATGGACAGCGTTTGACCAGCCGTAGCCGCGGTATTCGTCCGGCGTCTGCCCTGTGAGCGAAGCCCAGCCCGCTTGCTCGCCAACCATCTGCCCATCGGCGCTGTTGGTCCAGAGAATCCCATGCACAGCATCCATCGCCGTGCGAAAACGGCCATTGCTGATTTCCAGCGCGGCCTGACGAAGCGCCCGCTCCTGGACGTCGATCCCCAGAATATGAACGCCCGGAATGGATCCGTCCGGCTCGATATGTGGCACATAGCGCACCTCAAGCCGTCGAACCGAACCGTCTCCTCGCGGCATATCGGTTTCGGATGAAAAGGTTTCACCAGCCAGTCCGCGGTCGATCGACGGCTGTCTGTCGCTATAGGCGGCCTCTCCGATCATTTCGCGCACATGCCGGCCAACCATAGTTGCGGGGTCGACGCCGAACCAGTCCCAGTAGGCAGCATTCGCGAAGCGGTAAATATGTTCGCGATCGACATAGGAGATCAGCATGGGCACTGCGTCGGTGACACGCCGCAATTCCGCTTCGCGGGCAGCGAGCCGGGTTTCCACCGAGATACGGGCACTGTTGTCGATGATCGTGCACATCACGCCACCGACACTGCCATCCACATCATAGACGGGCGTGTAGAACAGATCGAGATACATCGTCTGCGGACCGCCCGAACGCTGGAAGACAATCGGTTGATCGCGATGAAATGTGGTGTCGCCCCTTAAGCCCGCTTCAAGAATGGGGCGGTTCCAGTCCCAGACCTCAGGAAATGCCTGCGCTACCGGTGTACCCAGCGCCATCGGGTGCCGTTCTCCGGCGATCTCCCTGTAAGCGTCGTTATAGAGCATGATGTGGTCTGGCCCCCACATCAGCACTTTGGCAACGGGAGAGTTGACGATGTTGGCGACGGTCGCCCGCAACTCATGCGACCAGGTTTCGACGGGCCCCAGACTGATGGCGGCCCAGTTTTTCTCCCGGATCAACGCGCCGCATTCACCCCCGCCGATTGGCCAGCCGGGCAATGCCACGGGCCGCGAGGCGGAAGTCGAATCACGAAGAGCATGAAGCGAGGCGCGCACGACATCGCTGGCATCGACGTAGTCGCCGGACGCCAGGCTATTCGTGATGAACTCCTCGAATTCGGGAGTGAGCGGGACATGGCGTGGCTGACGATCGATCATAATTGTCACTGCCACTTGCGTGTTGCACTGTCAATAAACGTCAACATCTCTGCTTTGGAACCAAGTGGTTTGGAACAAACGCTTCATCCGCGGCGTTTCGAGCGACTGAAAATCAAGATTCATCAAAGCAGGTGGAGTACCCTTGGATCAGAGAGACGATTGGCACCTGACAGACAGGCTGCACTATTCCCACGGCAGGGGCGATCCATTCGCTGCCGCCGTGCGCGCCACAAGGATGCCGATGGTCATTACCGACCCGTCGCAACCTGACAATCCGATTGTCTTTTGCAATGAGGCTTTCCAGTCCCTGACCGGTTATGATCATTCCGAGGTGATCGGTCGCAACTGCCGTTTCCTCCAAGGAACGGATACTGATGCCGCCGAGGTCGAGAAAATCCGGATGGCGATCGCGGATGGAGAAAGCGTTTCGGTCGAAATCCTGAATTACCGCAAGGATGGATCGACATTCTGGAATGCGCTCTATCTGAGCCCGGTCAGAAATGATGACGGCGAAATCCAGTTCTTCTTCGCCTCGCAACTCGACGTGACCAAGCATGTCGCGGCCAAGGAAAGAGTAAGCGAACAGAGGGACGAGATCGAGAATGAGGTGAAGTTGCGGACGGCCGAGTTGCAGGCAGCGCTGGAAGCGAAGACATTGCTGCTTCATGAGGTCGATCACCGTGTCAAAAACAACCTGACGATGATCGGATCGCTCCTGCGTCTTCAGTCGCGAAGAATAGGCGATCCCGTTCTCGCATCGAAGCTCGACGCGATGATGGATCGCATCGATGCCTTGGCGACCGTTCACCGGACGCTATATCAGTCTGATGACGTGACCAAGTTTGATGTTGCCGAGTTTGCTGTCAGACTTGCCACAGACATTATCGGATCAAGCGGAAGAGGTGACATTGACTTGGACACCGAGGTAGAGCCGATCTTGGTTGAAGCTGGCGAGGCCTCATCCCTGGGCTTGGTCCTGAACGAGATCCTCACCAATGCCATCAAGCATGGACTGGCGGACGGCAGGCCCGGCACCATTAAAATCACGGGGCAGTGCCATGGCGGTGACGCATCGATTGTAATTGATGATGATGGTGTCGGCATGGTCTCCGAGCCGTCATCGGGGCTTGGGCAAACGCTGATCAATCGACTGGCAAAACAAACCGGCGCGACAGTCGCATGGTCAAGTCGTCATCCTGGGACCCGCGTCACCCTCGTATTGCATGATCGGAATTGATGGATGGAACGGCCGAAACCACCGTTGAGGGTGCTGATTGTCGAAGATGAACCTTTGCTCGCCATGGACGTGGAAATGATGGTTGAAGATGCTGGCCATACTGTCATCGGGGAAGCCAGATCACTTCACGACGTCAAATCCCTGGCACCGGGCGGCGCGCCGGATATCGCGTTTGTCGATATGCAGCTTGCAGATAATAGCACCGGCTTGGAAGTTTGTGCCCATATTCGGCAGCGTTGGGCGAACACAATCATTGTATTCGTGACAGCAAACCCCAAGAAGATCCCCGACGACTTTGCCGGCGCACACGGCGTGATACCGAAGCCGTTTTCGCGGCATGGTTTCATGAACGCCCTGATTTACCTGCAGGAAAGCGTTTGTACGCCGCCGCCCGTATCGAGTTTGCCTGGGAGCTTCGTGGCCTCGCCGCATCTTGCCGCGACATGGTGACGGGAATGCCGACCTGTTCAGGACATTGCTCGACACGGTTGCCGAACAACCCTTTCTATGAACTGCACAAGTAGCTGATGACTGCATCGGAAATGAGCTGCTTGTGCCGGTCGTAAAGTGCCGGTTCCGAAAGATCGCGGCGAAATATCGTACCAAACGTATGGCGGTTGGACACTCGGAAGAAACAGAAGGCGCTGATCAGCATGTGCAGGTCGATGGGATCTATGTCGCGCCGAAAACTCCCGTCGCCCTTGCCGCGCTCGAGAATTTCTTGAAGCGTGCGAATGATCGAGATGTTGAGATCCTTGATCTCACTCGAGCGTTGCATATGGGCTGCCTGGTGAATGTTCTCGATACTGACGAGACGGACGAAATCGGGATTATGCTCGTCATGGTCGAACGTGCTGGCGACAAGGGTGCGCAAAGCCGCGATCGGCGGCATGCCGGAGAGTTCCAGGTCGGCTTCGAGAGAGCGGATCTTGCGATAGGCCTTCTCGAGCACGGCGAGGTATAGATCCTCCTTGCTGCCGAAGTAGTAATAGATCATGCGCTTGGACGTGCGCGTGCGCTCGGCGATCGCATCCACCCGGCCGCCGGACAGCCCATGGGAGGCAAACTCCTCTGTCGCGACGTTCAGAATATCCTCTTTGGTCTTTTCGGGGTCGTTCTTGCGCGTACTGCGCTCTAGCTTCGGCATCTCAACAGCATCCAGGTCGGGCGTCGTTCGGTGGCCGCATGCTGTCCCTGAAGCGCGCGCGAACCTATCCACCGTTCATAGGCGGGACGACGCGGCGTTTCAACTGCACTCAATTGACACGAACTAGTTCGTACATTATTCCTGAGGTCGGAGTGAGGATCCGGTTTCGGCCGGAAAGGACATAGAGGCCGCAATATCCGCTGGAGCGACAGCACTGGGTGGATAGCGGGTGTGGGATGGACAAGTCGGATACAATCATGCGTGCCGGGCTCATTGGCGCCGGCATCCAGGCGTCCCTGACACCGGCCATGCATATGGCGGAGGCGCGAGCCCAGGGATTTGCCTATCGCTACGACCTCTTCGATCTCAAGCACCTTGATGCCGGCGGCGGTGGCGTCGAGCGCCTTGCCGGGCTGATCGATCAGGCGGAACGTGATCATTTTGCCGGTCTCAACATCACCCATCCCTGCAAGCAGTCGGTCATTCCTCTTCTGGACAGCCTCTCCGACGATGCAGCGGCACTGGGTGCCGTCAATACCGTCGTCTTGCGCGATGGAAAGCGTCATGGCCACAATACCGATTGGTGGGGTTTCGCCGAGGCCTTCCGCCGGCGGCTGCCGGATGCTGAGCTTGCACATGTCGTTCAGCTCGGCGCAGGCGGGGCGGGGGCAGCGACCGTCTATGCTATCCTGACACTCGGCGCGGATGCCGTGACCATATTTGATCCAGATCACCAGCGTGTTTCAGCGTTGGTGGCTGCCATGCAGACGCGGTTCCCAGCTGCCCGGATTCGCGCTGGCACCGATCTGGCCGCCAGCATGGCAGACGCTTCGGGTCTGATCCATTCGACGCCCACCGGCATGGCAAGTTATCCCGGCCTGCCGCTCGACGCCGCCTTGCTGGATGCCCGCCAGTGGGTTGCCGAAGTGGTCTATTTCCCGCTTGAAACGGCGCTCCTTGTCGAGGCGCGTCGGCGCGGTTGCCGTGTCATTGACGGCGGCGGCATGGCCGTGTTTCAGGCGGTGGGTGCATTTGGTCTGTTCACCGGACGCCAAGCGGATGCTGACCGCATGATGCGCCATTTCAGGGAACTGACCGGCACGGGTGATGCAGCGGAAATTCGTCCGGAGGTGCTGGGATGAAGACGTCGATCGCCACCGTTTCGATCAGCGGCGAACTGCCGGACAAACTGGCGGCCATCGCTGCCGCAGGCTTCGACGGCGTCGAAATTTTCGAGAATGATTTCCTGGCCTTTGACGGAAGCCCGGCCGATGTCGGCAGAATGGTGCGCGACCATGGGCTGGAGATTACCCTTTTTCAGCCCTTCCGCGATTTCGAGGGCATGCCGGAGCCACATCGCTCCCGCACCTTCGACCGGGCCGAGCGCAAATTCGACATCATGCAGCAACTCGGGACAGATTTGGTGCTGGTGTGTTCGAACGTCTCGCCGGTCTCGCTCGGTGGTATCGACAGGGCCGCGGCTGACTTTCATGAACTGGGCGAGCGTGCGGCCAAACGTGGACTGAGGGTTGGTTACGAGGCCCTGGCCTGGGGTCGCCACATATACGATCATCGCGACGCCTGGGAGATCGTACGCCGGGCCCAACATCCGAACATTGGCATAATTCTGGACAGCTTCCATTCACTGGCCCGAAAGATCGATATCAATTCAATCCGCTCGATCCCAAAGGAAAGCATCTTTATTGTCCAACTTGCGGACGCGCCACTGATCGACATGGATCTGCTCTACTGGAGCCGGCACTTCCGCAACATGCCGGGCGAAGGCGACCTGGCCGTTGCCGACTTCACCGCAGCAATCGCCGAAACGGGCTATGACGGCTATTTTTCCCTTGAGATCTTCAATGACCAGTTCCGCGGCGGCTCGGCCACGGCGATTGCGGCCGACGGGCACCGTTCACTGGTTTATCTGGGCGACAAGGTTCGTCGACGGCCTGCGTCATCAGGCCTGACGCTCGCCCCCATGCCGGAACGTGTTCCTGTCAGAGGCATCGGCTTTATCGAATTTTCAGCCGATGCCGACGACGCGGCAGCGCTGACCACCATTCTACAGACGCTGGGTTTTTCCCGGACGGCGCGGCACCGTTCTAAATGCGTTGATCTTTACGAACAGGGCGAGATTCGAATTGTCGTCAACACGGAGGAAGTCGGCTTTGCCAGTGCCGCCCATGCGGTGCGCGGTACCTCGGCCTATGCTGTTGGCCTGTTGGTGGACGACGCCCCTCTGGCCATGGCGCGGGCAGTGGCGCTTGGTGCTGAACCTTTTAGTCAAGCTGTCGGACAGGGCGAAGTCGAGATCCCTGCCGTCCGCGGTGTCGGCGGCGGGCTCATTTACCTTCTCGACGGCAAGGCCGATCTCGGCCGCATCTGGGAAATCGATTTCGAGCCTTTAGACGACGGCGGCAAGATCGTGCCGGCGGGTCTCTTGCGTGTCGACCACATTGCACAGACGGTTGCCTATGAGGAGATGCTGACCTGGTTGCTTTTCTACAGCTCGATTTTCGATGTGGAGAAGTCGCCGGTCGTCGACATCATCGACCCATCCGGGGTCGTGCGAAGTCAGGTGATCCAGAACAGCGACGGTTCGCTTCGTGTCACGATGAACGGAGCGGAGAACCGCCGCACGCTTGCCGGCCACTTTATTGCGGAAAATTTTGGCTCCGGCGTCCAGCACATCGCCTTTTCGACCGATGATATCTTTGCGACCGCCGCAACGCTGAAGGCGAATGGCTTTCAGCCGCTTCAGATCTCCCCGAATTATTATGACGATGTCGAGGCGCGTTTCGGACTTGATCCGGAACTGACCGAACGGCTGAAGGCGGACAACATCCTGTACGACCGCGACGACCACGGCGAATACTTCCAGCTCTACAGTCCGACCTATGGTGAAGGCTTCTTCCTCGAAATCGTTGAGCGGCGTGGCTATCGCGGTTATGGCGCAGCAAACGCGATCTTCCGTATCGCAGCGCTGAAAAAAAACCTTCGCCCAGCCGGCGTGCCAAGGAGCTGAGCGATGGACAGTGGCATCACAAGGACAATTGGTGCTGGTCAGGTCGAATGCGTACTTCGACCTGTTGACCAGCTTGGCGAGACGCCCTTGTGGTGTGATCGGACGCAAAAGCTCTGGTGGCTCGATATCGAGAAGCCCAAACTTCAAAGCTTCGATCCGGCCCTGCGTTTTCACGAGATCTTCCCCGATCGCGAGGCGGTCTATCTTGGCAGTCAGGCGCTGACCGCCTCGGGCGGCCACCTCCTTGCGCGCGATCTTTCACTGCTGGTGCGTGCGCCGGATGGCTCGCTGGCCCATTTTGTCGACGTCGAGAACGATCTGGACAATCGACTGAATGACGGCCGGGTCGATCCCTGGGGGCGTATGTGGATCGGCACGATGGACAACCAGTTGCACCGGCCAAGCGGCGCACTCTACCGCGTCGATCCGGATCGATCCGTGTCGCGCATCTTCGGTGACGTCATCGTCAGCAATGGCATGGCTTTTTCGCCGGATCGGCGGCGCTTCCATTTTACCGATACCCGTCGCCACCAAAGCTTTGTCTTCGATATGGATCCCGTGGACGGGACGATCAGCAACAGGCGCCTCTTTGCCGACTATGCGATGACTGGCGAACGGCCGGATGGCGCCTGCTTCGACGTGGATGGTGGACTATGGACTGCGTTCTTCGCCGGCAGCCGCGTGGTGCGCTATGCGCCGGATGGGCGCATCGACACCATCATCTCGCTGCCGGTGAGCAACCCGACTTGCGTGTGTTTCGGCGGGGCAGATCTCCGCACCCTCTACATCACCACCGCGGCGAAATTCCTGACGCCCGAACAGCGCTTGGCACAACCGCTTGCGGGCGGTCTGTTCGCGGTGGAAGGCATTGCACAAGGGTTTGCGGAGAACCGCTTCGCGATCTGAGACGACTTAATAAAAAGCGCGAGACGCGCCATCTGGGAGGATGATCATGCTGATAACACGACGGAAATTTCTGGCAGGCTCGGCCGCCGCCTTGGCGATTGGCGCATTGCCTTTGCCGGCATTCGCCGCAACGCGGCTCCGGTTTGCCGATGTGACAACTGCCGATGCTCCGCGTTCCCTGGCACTGGTCGATATTTTCGCCAAGGAAATCGGCCCGGAATTCGAATTCCAGCCCTATTTCAATTCGACCTTGTTCAAACAGGGCACGGAACTGGTTGCTGTCCAGCGCGGCAATCTGGAAATGGCAATGTTGCCACCTTCGGATTTTGCCAAGCAGGCACCGGAATTCGACATTCTGGGTGCCGCCTATGTCGTGCGGGACGCTGCCCATCTTACCGCGATCTTTGATAGCGATATCGGTGAGGATTTCCGCAAGATTGCCCGTGAGAAGCTCGGCGTCGAAATCCTGGCGCCAGCCTACTACGGCGCGCGTCACGTCAATCTCAAGGGCGATCGCAAGATCATGAAGCCGGAAGATCTGGCGGGAGTGAAACTGCGCATGCCCGGCGGCGAGAGCTGGCAGTTCCTCGGCCAGGCGATCGGCGCAAACCCGATCGCGATGGACTATGCGGAAACCTATACCGGCCTTCAGACCGGCGCGATCGACGCGCAGGATAACCCGTTGCCCAACAACAAGCTGATGAAGTTCCACGAGGTCACAGACCAGATTGTGTTGACCGGTCACAATATCGGCTTCGGCCTGCTTCTGATCAGTTCAAAGGTCTTTGACGGGCTATCGAAGGAAGCGCAGCAGACCATGCGCAATGCCGCAAGCAAAGGCTTTGCCTGGAGCACCCAGGAATATCTGAAGCAGGAGGCAGACCTTGTCGGTTTCTTCAAGGATCAGGGGCTTGATATCTATCAACCGGATGTCGCGGCCTTCCGTGCCTATGCGCAGGAAGCCTATCTGAAATCCCCCCTTTCGGCGTCCTGGCCGGACGGTATGCTGGAGCGGATCAATGCGCTCTGATCGAACGGCCTCGTTTGCCGTATCAGGCAATGAGACCACTCTTGATAACGTGGTCTATGCCGCTTCTCACGTGCTGCGTCAGCATGGCACGCGCACCGTCCACATCGCGACCCATGGCCAGATCAAGCAGGTGTCGGTGATCGTCCGTCACCGGCTTGCCGCGAAAGCTCTTGGCCAGAAGATGGTAACGGAGGAAGCGGTCGAACGTGGAGGACAGGGCATCCATCAGTACGGCGGAGCCGCAGGCCGAGGCAAGCGCCTGATGAAACTCCCAGTCAAACCGCACCCAATCGACGGTTCGCGCGAGATCGCCCCGCAGCAATTGGCGCTCGATCGCGGCGAGCTTGTGGTGTGCCGCCACGACGCGTGCCTCCCAATCAAGGTCGCCTGCGTTGAAAGAAAGTCCAATGGCGTGGCTTTCCAGAAGAAGACGCAGGTCGCCGAGGTTCTCCAGTTCGGTGATCGAAACCGGCGCGACTTCAAATCCCCGCTGACCCTCGGCAAGCACAAGATTGTCGGACGCGAGGCGCGACAGGGTTTCGCGCAATGTCGAGACGCTGACCGCATAGCTGTCCTTCAACTGCTCAAGCCTGAGTTTCTGGCCAGGAGCCAGTTTGCCAGCAATGATGTCCTTGCGAATAAGGCGAAAAGCCATTTCGCTGGCTGTCTCCAAACGGTCTTTGTCGTATCGGGTCATGACGCCTCCTTAGTCTTGAAGTATATCCGATACTCAACAAAATCTATGACAAAAGTTATTTGACAGGAGATAATGGAAGGGGGACATTCAAACAGGGATAGGCGAACTGGTCGGCGTTTGACATAAACGAACCATTTCGTACAATATTGGAGATGCCGAGTTCCGGGAGGGAAATCGGTCTTTGGAGGAGAGCCGACGGCAGGGCCGGTCGGCCAGTGGAGGATCATATCATGACGTTCAAACTCACACGGCGCTACCTTCTTGGCGCAACCATCGCTGCATCGGTGGCCATGGGCCTGCCGGCCTTCTCGCAGGATAAGCCGGTTCTCAAGTTCTCGGCCGTCTTTTCGGAGCAGGACATTCGCGCGGAGATGACGAAGTCCTTTGCCGAGGCGATCAAGGACAGCTTTACCCTTGAGCCGTATTATGGCGGTACACTCTTCAAGCAGGGCACGGAGCTCGTAGCACTCCAGCGTGGCAACCTGCAGATGGGCAATATCGCCCCGCAGGACATTTCCAACCAGATTCCGGAATGGTCTGTCCTGACATCTGCCTATCTCTTCCGTGATGCTGCCCATGTGACCGCCTTTTTCGAAAGCGAGACCGGCGCGCAGTTCAAGAAGATGGCTGAAGACCAGCTTGGCGTGCACATTCTCGGGCCAACCTATTTCGGTGCCCGTCAGGTGGGTCTGAAGACAGACAAGAAGATCAGCACGCCCGCAGACATGGCCGGTATCAAGCTGCGCATGCCAGGTGGCGACGCCTGGCAGTTCCTCGGAACGGCGCTCGGTGCAAATCCGACGCCAATGGCCTATGCCGAAGTTTATACCGGCCTTCAGACCGGTGCGATCGATGGGCAGGACAACCCGCTTCCGAACGTCAAGAACATGAAGTTCTATGAAGTCATGTCGCAGATTGTGCTGACATCGCATCTGATCGGCTATGACCTGTTGACGATTTCCAGCAAGGTCTGGAACGAGATGACGCCAGAACAGCAAACCGCATTCCAAGCTGCAGCCGACAAGGCGATGGCCTTTAGCCAGGAGAAGCACCTGGCGCAGGAAAAGGCGTTGATGGATGAGTTCAAGGCTGGCGGTCTGGAGATCTACGAGCCAGATCTTGCTTCCTTCCGCAAGTTCGCCCAGGAAAAATACCTGGCCTCCGATCTTGCCAAGTCTTGGCCCGAAGGCATTCTTGAAAAAGTTGCTGGCCTTTAGGCTGAACACAACGCTGTTTCGGGGAGAAGCAGCGCATGCCACGGGGTTCAGGCCGACCGAAAGCCCGGTCGGCCGGGACCTGTGCGATTAGGAGAAAACCCCATGTCTGGAAAATACGGTACGCTCGGTGCATGGCTGCGTCAGCGGGCGGAGAACATCCTTTGCCTCATGCTGTTTGGGATGTTTGCGGTCTTTCTTCTGCAGATCGTCTTTCGCTATGGACTGAACCTGTCCATCGGCTGGACCCATGAAGTCAGCGTCGCGCTGTGGATATGGATCGTGCTTTTCGGCTCTGCCTTTGTGGTGCGGGAAAGCGAAGAAATACGCTTCGACTTCTTCTGGGCAAGCGCCTCCGACCGGGCGCGTCGAGTGATGACGATCATCATGGCTGCCGCGCTGATCATCGCCTTTGGGGTCTCTCTTCCAGCGGTCATCGACTATGTCTCATTCATGAAGGTGGAGAAGACGGCCTATTTGAAAATCCGCTTCGACTATCTTTATTCCATCTATGTCGTTTTCGCCGTGGCGATGATCATCCGCTACATGTGGCTCGGCATTCAATCCATTCGCGGCAAGGCCCCCGAAGCCTTCGATCCCACCAAGGCGAGCTCCGGCGTATGAACCTCACAAGCCCCTTTTCCCTTGCCATCGTCGCCATCACGGCGTTGGCATTTCTAGGCCTGCCTATTGGGCTGTCGATGATGGTTGGCTCCATTCTGTACCTGTTCATGATCGGCGCCGACATGGGGACCGTTGCCGAACAGTTTCTGAACGGCATGTATTCGAACTACATCATCCTTGCCGTGCCACTTTTCGTGCTGGCGGCCGAGTTCATGAATATCGGCTCGATGACAGAGCGTCTGCTGACATTCTGCAATGTGCTCGTCGGCCGTTTTCGCGGGGGGCTTGCGCAGGTCAACATCGTACAAAGCATTGTCTTTGCCGGTATGTCCGGGTCGGCGATTGCCGACGCGGCCGGCAGCGGCAAGATGATGCAGAACATGATGACCAAGGACAATCGCTATACGCCAAGCTACGCGGCGGCGCTCACGGCGGTTACCTCTGTCATCGGCCCGATTATTCCGCCGTCAATCCCGATGGTCATCTATGCCCTCGTTTCCGACGCCTCGATCGGTTATCTCTTTCTCGCCGGCATGGTGCCCGGTCTGCTCATGGCAGCCCTTCAGATGATGCAGGTGGCAATTACCGCACGCCGCAAGAACTTTCCCGTCGAGGAAGCTGTTCCACTGCGAGACATCCCGATGATCACCTGGCGGGCATTTCCGGCGCTAA
The DNA here is from genome assembly GCA_900470155.1 of Hyphomicrobiales bacterium. Taxonomy (GTDB): domain Bacteria; phylum Pseudomonadota; class Alphaproteobacteria; order Rhizobiales; family Rhizobiaceae; genus Allorhizobium. Next base: position 68,576 of record UBZT01000019.1, on the reverse strand, counting down.
TGATGCCTGTTGTCCTGCTCGGCTGTATCTACAGCGGCATCACGACGCCTACAGAGGCCGCAGCTCTTGCCGCCGCCTATGCCTTGGTGATCTCCATCGTCATCTATCGCAGCATATCGTTTGCCGCCTTTTATGACGCATTGAAGGTCAGTTCTAAGACGACGGCGTCGATCGGCATGCTAATTGCCGGTTCGCTGGTCTTTAATTATGTGGTCACCGTCGAGAATATCCCCGACAGTTTGCGCGTCATCCTCCAAGGGTGGGACCTCTCGCCGATCGGCTTTCTGATCCTGGTCAACGTCATCCTGCTGCTGCTCGGCTGCGTGCTGGAAGGCACCGCGATCCTGCTGATCATTGTGCCGGTCTTTATCCCGACTGCGCAGGCGCTCGGCATCGACATGGTGCATTTCGGGGTCATGGTCGTCGTCAACATCATGCTCGGCCTCGTCACGCCGCCTTATGGCTTGCTGCTCTTCATCATGACCAACATCTCCGGTGCTCCGGTCAAGGACATCATCCGCGATGCGCTGCCCTTCCTGTTCTGGATGGTAGTCTGCCTGATGATCATCACATTCGTCCCCGACATGGTCCTGTGGTTGCCGAGGCAATTCGGATACCAGGGCTGAGAAACGAGAAAATTATGACCGACCTGAAACCGCTCTATATTCTCAATGGCCCGAACTTGAACCGGTTGGGCAAACGCGAACCGGAAATCTATGGCCATACCACGCTCGCGGAAATCGAAGGCTGGTGCCGCGAGGCCGCCGGGACCCGACCCGTCGAATTTCGCCAGACCAATAGCGAAGAGCGCCTGATCGAATGGGTGCATGAGGCCATCGATGAAGGCTCGGCGATCATCATCAATCCGGCCGCTTTCACCTTCACCTCGATCGCCCTGCTCGACGCATTGAAGATGTTCAAGGGACCGATCATCGAGTTTCACATTTCAAATGTGCACAAGCGGGAGCCGATTTATCATCGTTCCTATGTCTCGATGACGGCAACCTCGGTTATGGCCGGTCTGGGCGCCAAGGGTTATCCCATTGCCGTGAAAGCCATAGAAATGCTGATCGAGAAAGGTTGAGAAGCCACCTCGGCGATCACGGTTCGCGTCGAAAAGCAGGTTCTCATGCGTTCTAGAACTGTCGGCCAAGCCAACTGCTCAGCCGGATCCATGATCAGGCAATGAGCCAAATCTCGGCGCTTTGGCTTCATGGAGCTTAGCGCTGCGTTGATCTGAGAGAAGAGATTTGCACCTTCGCCCGCCACTGCCAACCCGTTTTGGCGATCCAGTTCCGACATCACCGATGGCTAAAACGCTCGGCAAGGTGGTTTCAACCGGCAAGGGCTGGCATAGAAAAAACCGGCTCGCCGTGATGGCGAGCCGGTTTCAGTCAGAGGCCCGTGCGCCGGTAGCGGTCGCGCTCCTGCTGCACCGCTGCCGAATCGTACGGCGCCAGCTTGTCGTCGAACGTCGACCAGCCCTGCTCGGTATAGGCGCGGCGGCGTTCGACGGGATCAACCCAACTCGAGCGCTTCAGGATAGCGTTTGCCTCGTCCACCTTCGTGTCGTCAACCTTGGCGGTCACCAGAGTGCCACCACGGCGCACGCCTTCGGCATAGACGTGAGCGTGCTCTTCCGGAACGCCCGAATCCGTCAATGCGCCGATCAGGCCGCCAGCAGCGCCACCGGCGACTGCACCTGCAAGCGCGCCAGCAGCCGTTGCGGCGAGCCAGCCTGCGGCAACGACCGGGCCAACGCCCGGGATTGCCATCAGGCCAAGACCGGTGAGCAGGCCGCCAGCGCCACCGACGACGGCGCCGATACCTGCACCCGCGCCGGCTTTTTCGCCAACGTCAGAGCTATCGTCAACCTGCTGCCCGGTGGCGTTGTTGGACACGATGCTGATGTCGTTCGAAGGGATGCCAGCAGCCTCCAGCGCCGTAACCGCGGCACGGCCATCCGCATAATCGTCAAAAAGTCCGGTAATGGTTTTCATCTTGGTGTTTCCTCGTTGTCTTTTTTAAGCGCGATTACTCAGCAACAATGTTGCCCTGATAATCCATGCTGGCCTTGACGGGCTTGCCGTCCTTGCTGGCGGAGGCCTGCCATACGCCCTGTTCTGAAAGCTTCAGATCGGTCACGTTCGAATAACCAGCCTCTTCAAGGCGCTCTTTGGCCTGTGCTTCGGTGAAGCTGTTTTGACCTGCGACCGGGGCTGTCGGATTGGTCTGATCAGGCGTGGCGATCGCCGGCGTCTCGCCGTCGGCGGAGGGAGCAGTGCTGGTCTGAGCATGGGCGCCAAAGGCTGATGCGCCAAGAAGTGCAGCCACGAAAACAATCTTTTTCATGTTATTTCCTCATCTTACCGGCATGTGTTCACGGTTGCCGTGGCAGCAAAACTCCGCGGATACGAATAGGTTCCCCAACTTGAACCGTGAAAGCGATGTGCGACTTTCGGTGGAGCGGCGGATTTTTTCCGCCCTGTGCCGTTGCAAGTATGCGTCCCAAACTTTGCTGCGCACCGCTTTAATCTCACGGAACCAACAGGGTCCGCCGGGGTTACGCATTGGCGTGGTCACACAGATCAATCTGGCATCGCTGCATGATTTGCCCTCGGAATTGAGCGCTCGGTTTGGGGATCATTCCAGGCGCAGGCGGGTGCAAATAAGAAAAACGATACGGCTGGATATTTCAAAAAATCCGTAGCCGGACCGAGCGACAATAATGACGCTCGCCAAACAGGGAGGCAAGGCGACAATGGTGGACAAAAATATCCTCACGGATATTGGCAATGGTGGAGAAACGCACCAGCACATTCCCAGCAAAGGTGCTCACGAGGGCACCTGACGACCAATCAGGGGATCCGTGTTTCCGACAATCAGAACAGCCTGAAATCGGGTAGTCGAGGACCAACATTGTTGGAAGACTTCGTCCTGCGGGAGAAGATCTTCCACTTCGATCACGAGCGTATTCCCGAGCGTATCGTGCATGCGCGGGGTTCGGGTGCACATGGCTTCTTTGAGGTCTACGAATCCCTTGCAGAATTGACCAAGGCAGATCTTTTCCAGCGACCGGGCGAAAAGACGCCAGTCTTCGTTCGGTTTTCGACAGTTGCCGGTGGTGCCGGCTCGGTAGATACGCCTCGCGACGTGCGTGGTTTTGCGGTCAAGTTTTACACGAAGGAGGGCAATTGGGACCTGGTCGGGAACAACATCCCGGTTTTCTTCATCCAGGATGCAATGAAGTTTCCCGACCTTGTGCATGCCGTTAAGATGGAGGCTGACCGTGCCTATCCGCAGGCGGGCAGCGCCCACGACACATTTTGGGATTGGGCATCCCTCATGCCGGCCCATATGCTGACATGGGCTATGTCCGATCGCGCCATTCCGCGCTCGTTTCGAATGATGGAAGGCTTTGGTGTACACACATTCCGCTTAATCAATGCGTCAGGTAAATCGAGCTTCGTCAAATTTCACTGGAAGCCGAAATTGGGTCTTCAGTCCGTTGTCTGGGACGAAGCGCTGAAACTGCAGGCAGCTGATAAATGACTACCATCGTCGCGATCTCTACGAGTCGATTGCTGCTGGAAATTTTCCGGAATGGGAGCTGGGGCTGCAGATCTTCGACGAAGATTTCGCCAATAGTCTACCCTTTGATGTGCTTGATGCCACCAAGCTCATTCCCGAAGAGATGGTGCCTGTCCGCATCGTGGGACGCCTGGTGCTGGATCGCAATCCGGATAACTTTTTCGCCGAAACCGAGCAGGTGGCATATTGCCCTGCCAACATCGTGCCCGGTGTCGATTTTTCCAACGATCCTCTGCTTCAGGGCCGCCTGTTCAGCTATCTTGATACCCAGAAGTCGCGGCTGGGTACGGCGAATTTCCACCAGTTGCCGATCAATGCCGCCAAATGCCCCGTGATGAATTTTCAGCGGGATGGGCAGATGCAGATGAACATGCCGAAAGGCCGCGCCAACTATGAACCCAACAGCCTCTCGGCGCATGGCGAAGACGGTGGGCCGCGTGAATGTCCTGTCACCGGTTTCCGCACACTCGAACGCAGCACCGGAATTGATGAGGAAGGTAACAAGTTGCGGATCCGCCTGGAGCTCTTCGCCGACCATTATAGCCAGGCTCGATTGTTTTGGCTGTCTCAAACGCCGTCCGAGCAGGCCCATATCGCTTCATCTTTTGTCTTCGAGCTTTCCAAAGTGGCTTTGGAGCAAGTCGCACCGCGCATGGTGGCAAATCTCTTGAATGTTGATCCGGATCTGGCAAGACGCGTTGCCGACGGTCTGGGCATCACTGTGCCGAAGAAAAATCCTGCCGCACGCGCCCCCTTTGACATGGATCCATCGTCGGCGCTTTCGATTCACAAGAACATGAAAAACACGATAGAGGGACGCAAGATTGGCATTCTGATTGCCGATGGCAGCGATGCAAAGGCTTTGAGGACCCTTGTCGCGAGCATTGAAAAAGCTGGAGCCACTTTGTTGTCGCGCCGAAAGTCGCCAAAATCGTACTGTCCGACGGCAAGGCGATTAAGGCTGACGGCCAGCTGGCGGGATCTCCATCGCAGATCTTCGATGCTGTGGCGATCGTGCTTTCGGCGGAGGGATGCACGCGTCTGCTGAAAGAGGCCGCCGCGGTCCAGTTTGTCATGGATGCATTCGGTCACCTCAAGGCGATCGGCGCCAATGGCGATGCAAAGCCACTTCTGAAAAAGGCGGGGTTGAAGACGGCGAAGGAATTGTCGGTCTCGATGACGATTTCATCGCCGCTGCCGGCATGCGCTACTGGGATCGCGAACCTGACATCCGCACCTTGGCGTAAATGCGGCGGGCGGCATCGGCGCAAACCGGTTCCTCTATGGGACTGGTTTGTGCCCTATGCCCACCAGCATACTCTGTGCCCAGGTTTTGCGGAGGTAAAACATTGCCTTGCAACATGCATTCGTCCACAGGTTAAGGCTTTTCTGTCCTCAGGTCCGGCGTCCGATCGCTAAAATCAGCCAATGACACCCGCCCGGGAGTGGCGATCATGTTCGGGATGGATCGGCAACTCTACCTGTCTCGAAACAAATCGAATTCGATGGAACGTCTGCGGATGAGCTTCACCGAACGATCGGGCAGTATGACGTAGGTTTCTTCGGCTCTTCGACCATATTGGTCGATCAAGCGATGGGTGAACGTACTGCCGACCGGAGCCTTGGTCAGCCGGGTCTGCGGCTGACCGCGATAGGTTATGCTGCCGGGGATGGGTTCTACGGCGGTGGCGGTGCAAGCCGACAAGACCATAGCAACAAGCGTGATTGGCGCGAACTTCTTCATGATCATTGTTCCAACGATTTGAAGCTGATGCTTCGGTTCCAGAGCATCCATCAGACAGGGACATACGTGCATAATCGCGGTGACGTCACTGATTAAAGCCGGACTGGCGACATTGTTCCACACTGCATCGTTCGTATCATGCCCTTCTCGGTGAAACAGCTCGCCTATTTTGCTGCTGCGTTGAGAGCGGCCTCCCGTTGATGGGCCTGCAGTTGAACCTGGGCTGCCGCCGCTGCGGAATTCTTGTCATCCCCCCCGATCTGCACGGTCGGTTGCGCAAACTCAATGCCATTCTGCTTGAAGGCTTCGCGCAGCATGGCATAGGCGCGTCTGCGGATCGCCGACTGCAATTGCGTGGGCTTCAGTGTCATTCCGAAACTGAGCTTTATGCCGTAGTCGGTAAACTCTTCGACGCCTTTCATCTTGAGGTTTTCTATGATGAACGGCTGGAACTCCTCATCATCGCGCAGGGTTTTGCCCACTGTCTTGGTGATTGATTTGACTTTGGCAATATCGGCCTCGTAGGACACCGTCAGCATGAATTTCACCACCGACCAGTCGCGGCTCATGTTCTGAACTGCGCCAAGTTCGCTGAACGGCACGATATAGATCGGGCCGCGATGATGGCGCAGCTTGATTGAGCGCAGACTGAAGGATTCGACCGTGCCCTTATAGCTGCCGCTCTGGATATATTCGCCGACGCGGAATGCATCGTCGAGCAGGTAGAACATGCCGCTGATCACGTCCTTGACCACGGTTTGCGCGCCAAAACCGATAGCCACGCCAACAACGCCAGCACCGGCGATCAGGGGCCCGATTTCGACGCCCAGAGACGAAAGACCCATCATCACGGCAATGGCGACCAGAAGAATCATCAAAATGTTCTTGAAGATCGGCAGAAGCGTACGAATGCGGGCGCGGCGCCGTTCCTGTTCGCTGCCGATTTCGAATGTCGCTTGCGTCTGTCCGAGCTTGCGATCAATCAACACCTTTGCGACATTCCAGATCAGATCGACGGCGAGGAAAATGATCCCTGCGCTGAGGAGACCGCGGACGAGACGCAGGGTCGGTGAATCCTGCATTGTCATTTCGGTGAGCTCGATTTCCAGCACATCTGCAAGGAAAATAAGAGTGCCGATAATGAGGGCAGCGCGAATGCCGCGCTCCACGATGACGGAGAGCAGTGTCATACCGGAGCCGTCATCCCCATGAGCGGCAGGCGTGCCCAGGAGATTGTTGACGGAAGCCTTGGCCAGAACGATCGCGCCGGGCAGTGCCGCAACAACCACGGCAATCCAGAACAACTTCATGGCACCTGCGACCCACAACAGCCAGATCGCAATAAAGTAAAGCGTCCAGAGAGTGTTCTTGGCGCGCCAGTTGATGCGGGGCTTGTGCTCCGCCAAAGACGTTGGATGCGGTCGCCGCCACACGGCTTCGATGGCGATCGCCAGCAGTACCAGGCCAAGCGCGTAAGCGACGAGCTGTCGAGCAGGAATGGAAAAACCCATAGTGCCCAGCAATCTTATGGTGACCCAGCCGAAGGCGTACCATCCAATCAGATAGACGGCGCGCTTTGACCAGTGCGCGGCCGCTGCATCGCTGACGGGAATGACGCGGTGCAAATGGGATGTTGCGTCGGTCAAACCCGGCGGCGCCAGAAGCACAGTGACGATGGCGCTGGCCAGCCGGAACACGACAATGGCGAGCAGATAACCGACAACGATCTCCCGGATCAGCGGCGGCCATTCGAATAGAAGGAAAAATCCGATACTTCCAATGGCGAAGGACGCAAGATAACAGGCTGCCCACAGCAGTCTGGTACCGACGGCAAGCGTCCGCTCGTGGACGGTCGTGAACGGAGCCTGCGCCATCCAATGCCGCCACCGGGAGGTCAGAGCGCGGAAGATCCATTGTAGGAGGAACCCTGCTGCCAGGAACGCACTGACTAGAAAGATTGGCCGTATGCCGCGACTTTCCTCGATCTCCTGGTCCAGGAAATCTGCTGCCTGCATCGTTTGCGACGGAAACGATCGGCTCGCTTCAAACAGGCCCGCCATATGCGATCGGAACCGCATGGTGAAATCAGCAAAGGAAATATCGGGTTCGGAGTGCGGCGCGATAGGCCGTTCGGCAGTCGGCGCGGCATCTGCTTGCTGCAGAAGCCATTTCTGCACGTCCGGGTCGGCAATAAGCTCAACGAAACGCTGGACGTTTTCCGGCGGCGATGAACTGGGTTGAGCTTGTTGCGCAGCCGCTGGGAGTGATGAGAAGCAGAGAAACACCATCAGGAGCGCGGCCTGAAGCCTTGGCGTTACAGATACATGCATCCACGACGTGTCCATCACAAAGTCTCCCCGCCCGAGCTTGGACCGTACTTGTGATCATCTTTGCAATCAGCGCCGGTTCTCGTCAATCCGCAATTGAGGAGACTGTAATGCGGATGGTGCGGCCTGCAGAATGAAGCTTGTGCCTCGCCTCATGCAACGTGAGCGCCGGTCACTTTAACGAACAGAGAAAAGCGCGACGGGCGCGGGAGATAACTTGGGGGATGTGGAAATGCGGATCAGCCGCAGAAAATTCCGAATTTAGCGGATGCTCACGTCTCAGACGTGCAAACAGGTGATCTTTGCCTGCCTACTGATTACGGCCTCTTACTGGATGGGCTCGCAGACATTCGTCTATACTGCAGCGCCTAACACCGGCACCAGCCGGTGACGCTCGTCTTTGCAGAGCCAGCCTGCCTAAATCAAGGCAGGCTGGATCCTTGCGCTGATGCGATCAGAGAACGCTGACGCTTTCGGCCTTCGACTTGCCTGTCTTGCGATCCTGGCCAACTTCGAAGCTGACCTTGTCACCGTCACGCAGCGAGCCGCCCTGCTGCAAGGCAGAAACGTGAACGAAAACGTCTGGACCGCCATTGTCAGGCGTGATGAAGCCAAAGCCCTTGTCTTCAGCGAAAAATTTAACCGTACCGGTCGCCATGATAGTTCCTCTTTAATTGTGCAGCCGTTTGACTCGCGCGCAGAACCTATCGTTCTGGTGCGTGCTTATCAACGGTCTAATGCACTTCTAGTGCAATCGAGTCGAAACGTCGACACTTGTAAACGCATGATTTGTCATTTTTCGCCTTCTATCCAGTCTGCTCGTCTGCATTTGGCTTTCATCCGACCATGGATGAGCGTCCGCGGGCGAGATACGCCCCCTGCCTATCGGCCCGCGGCGTCAATGCGCTGTCGCTGACGATGGTTTTTCCGCGCAGGAGCAGGCGCACCGGCCAACCGCGGATCTCAAGGCCCTCATACGGCGTATAATCAGCACCATGCTGCAGCATCTGATTGGTCAGTGTGACGCGTCTTTCCGGGTCCCAAAGCGCGATATCGGCGTCTGCGCCGATCGATATGGTCCCCTTCCTTGGATAGAGACCATAGAGTTTGGCGTGATTGGTCGATGTCAGGGCGACGAACTGGTTTATGTCAATGCGCCCCTTCATGACGCCTTCGGAAAACAGGATAGGCAGGCGTGTGGCGACCCCCGGGATGCCGTTCGGTATCCAGCGGAAATGCCGCTTGCCCTTTTCATTCAACTTTCCTTCCGGGTCGTCGAAGCGGAAGGGACAGTGATCCGACGAGAAGAGGTCGAAGACGCCCTGTTCAAGCCCTTCCCAGCAGGCGTCCTGGCTTGCCTTGTCACGCGGCGGCGGCGAGCAGACATATTTGGCCCCTTCGAGTGCTTCCTGATCGAGATCGTCCGCCGTCAGCATCAGGTATTGCGGGCAGGTCTCACCAGCGATCTTCTGCCCACGCCGACGGGCATGGCGGATTTCCTCCATCGCCTCGCGGTTGGAGACATGCACGATGACAACAGGCACATCGACAATTTCCGCCAGCGACAGAGCCCTGTGCGTTGCCTCTCGCTCGGCTGCGATGGGTCGGGTCGTCGCGTGAAACTTGGCTGCGAGCTTGCCTTCTTCCTCATGTCGCCCGATCAGGTAGCGGATCGCATCTTCGTTTTCGCAATGGACCATGACCAGCGCGCCGGTGCGCCTCGCAGCGTCGAGGGTCGCGAGGATTTCGTCGTCGCGCAGGCGCAGACCCTCATAAGTCATGAAAATCTTCAGCGATGTGTAGCCATCCTCGACCAGGGCCGGCAGTTCCTGGCCGAGCACGTCGGCTGTCGGATCGGTAATGACAAGATGGAAGGACACGTCGACATGACATTGGCCATCTGCCTTGGCGTGATAGACTTTGAGTGCCTCCCGCAGCGACTGGCCTTTTTCCTGCATGCAAAAGGCAAGCACGGTGCTGTTGCCGCCGATTGCGGCAGACCGCGTGCCGCTGTCGAAATCGTCGGCCATCACGATGCCATCGCCGGAGGGCTGGTCGAGATGCACATGGCTATCGATACCGCCGGGCAGGACGAACAGGCCCCGCGCGTCGATGATCTCGTCCGCGTCATCGAGTTCCGCGGCAAGAGCTGCGATGCGCCCATCCTTGATGCCGACGTCACTCACAAAAGTGTCGCTCGCGGTTACCACCGTTCCGTGCCTGATCACCGTATCGAAACGCATATGTCGGTTTTCCTCGTTGTGATTTATCGCGTGCCGGGCGGCTTAGCTCGCCTGCGCCAAGCCCTCTGGTGTCGAGAGGATCCGGTCAAGCGCCGTCGTAAAACGATCGACTTCCTCCAGCGTGTTGTAATGCACCATCGACACCCGCAACATGCCGCCATGGTCGGTCAGTCCGAGATATTCGGCAAGTCGGCGGGAATGGAAATCGCCGAAACGCATGGCGATCTTTTCACTGTCCATCGCCTTGCACAGGTCAGCTGCGTTGCGTCCATCGAAACGAAAGGCAATTGTCGGCACACGCTGAGCATCGCGATTGAATGAATGACCAACAATTTGGCAATCATTTCGCGAGCGCAGGTAGCTGAGCAACCGCTCGGTCAACTGGTTTTCCTGCTCGGTGATTGCGCGATAGGCGGCTTCGATCTTTTGACGCACGCTGCCGGTTTCGCCAGCCTGTTCGCCCAGCGCCACCAGATAATCGACAATTCCGCAGGTGGAGAAGGCAAGCTCGTAGTTTGGATTGCCCGGTTCAAGTTTGGCGGGCACTTTGTCTCGGCCGTAGAAGTAGTGATAGAGCGGGTCGAGCTCGAGCAGCAGATCATGCTTTCCGTACATCAGTGCATAATGGGGCCCATAGGTCTTGTAGAGACTGAACACGTAATAGTCGACGTCGAAGGCCTGCACATCGACCGCACGGTGTGGGGCAAAGGCGACGGCATCGACGCAGATCTTTGCTCCCTTGGCATGGACAAAATCTGAGATCGCGCGGATCGGATTGATTGAACCAAGGAGGTTCGAACAATGGGTGACGCAGACGAGCCTGGTACGCTCGCTCATCAGGGGGGCGAGATCGGCAAGGTCAAGCGTCAGGCTGTCCTTATTGAGGGGCCATGTTTTCAAGATGACGCCGCGCTCCTGCAACCGGTCCCAGGGACCGATATTGGATTCATGATCGGCGATGGTGACGATGATTTCGTCGCCGGGGGAAAGCTGGCTGTGCATCGCGCGCGCGAGGTTCTGCAGCAAGGCTGTGGTCGAATTGCCAAAGATGATCTCTTCCGGGCGACTGGCATTGACCAGATGCATTGCCGCCGTGCGAGCCTCGTAAAGCGCTGCCGCTGCCGCCTGCGACACCTCATAGGAGCCGCCGATCTGGACGTTCTTCTCGATCAGGAACGTGTTGATGCGTTCGACAGCGCCTTTGAGGATCTGCGAGCCGCCGGCATTGTCGAAAAATGTCCATCCGCGGTCGAGCCCTGGAAATTGGCTGCGCACGTATTCAAGATTAAGCGGCGAAGTGGTGGCCATCCTTATTGTCCTCCAGATTTATTATTGTGCTCAGTGATTGAGGACGGCGCGCAGGAAACCGCGCGTCCGTTCTTCTTTCGGATCATCGAAAATGGCTTCTGGCGTGCCGGCCTCCACCAGACGGCCGCTGTCCATGAAGATCACCCGGTCGGCCACCTGGCGGGCAAAACCCATTTCATGGGTGACGACGATCATGGTGACCCCGGTACCGGCGAGTTTGCGCATCACGTCCAACACTTCGCCAACCATTTCCGGGTCGAGCGAAGAAGTCGGCTCGTCGAAGAGCAGAACGCGCGGCTCCATGGCGAGCGCCCGCGCGATGGCCACACGCTGCTGCTGACCACCGGAAAGCTGGCCGGGGTATTTCTCCGCCTGTTCGCCAATGCCGACCCGTGCAAGCAGCTCGCGGGCCTTTCGTTCGGCATCTCCTGCCGACGTCTTGCGCACCCGCATCGGCGCCAGCATGACGTTCTTCAAGACAGTCATATGGGGGAAGAGGTTGAACGACTGAAACACCATGCCGACCTCGGCGCGCACCTTGGCCAGGGCTGGTCCCGGCTCGACGCGGATGCCGTCGACGGTGATGCGGCTGTCTTCGCCGAATGCCTCCAGGTGGTTGATGCAGCGGATCAGAGTTGATTTTCCGGATCCGGAGGGGCCGATGACACAGACCACTTCGCCTTCTGCGATGTCGAGATCGATCCCATGCAGTACAGTGAAGGTGCCGTAGGCCTTGGTCAGGCCCTTGATCGAAATGAGGGGAGTTGCGGGTTTTTCCATCAGCGTTTGCCCCGGCTGTAATGCTTCTCAAGCCGTGCGACGATCGCCACCATCGGCCAGAGAAGTGCGATATAGATGAGTGCCGCTCCGATCAGTGGCGTCGGATTGGCAGACAGCGCCTGTGCCTGGGTCGCCTGCTTCAAGAGATCCGGCATGGCGACGACAGAGGCGAGAGCGGTATCCTTCATGACATTGATGCAGTTGTTGGTCAGGGGCGGGATGACGATGCGAATTGCCTGCGGCAGGATGACGTCGATCATGGTGTCCTTGTTCGACAGTCCAAGTGCTGCCGATGCCTCGAACTGGCCATGCGGAATGGCCTCGATGCCGGCGCGGAAAATTTCCGCCGTGTAAGCTGCCGAAACGAGAGAAAGCGCGGTCACAGCCGAAAAGAAGGGCGATAACCGGATCCCGATAAAGGGTAGCGCGTAGTAAACGATGATCAAAAGCACGAGCAGCGGGATCGAGCGGAATATGTCGATATAGACGCGAATCAACAGCTTGACGAAAGACGGCGCATAAAGGCGGGCGACCGCCAGAAACAAGCCGCCGGCCAGTCCGCACAGAATGCTCGTCACGCCGATCTGCAGCGTGACGATCAACCCCCAGAGGAGCTGCGGCAGGCTGTCGATCATCACCTGCAGATTGAAGAAAGTATTGATTAGTGTCATGCCGCAGCGGCTCCCTTGGCCGACCGGAGGAGCGTAACTGCCCCGCCGGTCTCAGTGTCAGCCTTACTTGGCCTTAGGCATGTCGAGAACAGTGACGGTCGAAGTCGTATCCTCGGCCTTAGCGCCAAACCAGGTTTCGTGCAGCTTGGCGACAAAGCCTTCCTGCTTGAGCGTGGTGATCACGGCATTGACCTCGGTTGCAAGCGGATCGTTCTTGTTGAACATGATCGAGTATTTCTCGCCGGTCGGGATGCGCTCGACCACCTTCAGTTCCGGCTTGTCCTTGACATAGTAGAGAAGGGCTGGAATGTCGGAGATGTAGCCATCGACGCGGCCGGCGACGAGGTCGAGCATGGCCGGCTGCAGGCCCTCGAAGCGGCGGATTTCGCCGAGCTTGTATTCACCCTTATTGGCGTCGGCCCACATATCACCGGTCGAGCCCGTGTCAACGCCGACAACCTTGTCGCCCATGTCCTTGAGGCCAGTAATGCCGGACGCGGCCGTGACCGTCAGGGACTGATCGCTGTCGTAATAGGGCTGGGCAAAGGTCACGGATTCGAGGCGCTTTTCTGTAATGGTGATCGACGAAACCGCCATGTTGATGCGACCCGATTGCACGGCGGGGAACAGACCATTGAATGGCGTGTTGACGAATTCCACCGATTTGCCCAGACGTTTGGCGATCTCGTTGACCAGATCGACTTCGAAGCCGGTGACCGTTCCACTCGCATCTTCGAATTCCCACGGCACGTTGCCGATATTGGCGCCGACGGTCAGGTCGGCGGCATGCGCACCAGAAGACGCGAATGCGGCGATGAGGCCGGACAGAAGCGTGACCTTAAATTTTGAACTGCGTGTCATGAGGGTTCCCCTTGTTATTTGAACATAACTCAATCTACATTGGTCTAACTGGTCAGACCAGTTAGACCAAACAAGCATGTCGCTTTCGGCTTTGCAAGATGGCGCGCAAAAAAATAGATTAGCCATGCCGCAAGGCTCAGGTTTCGAGAAGGGATCGCATGTTCAACAAGACGCTTGTTCCGCAATCGGTTGCGCGAGAGATCCAGACGATGATTCATGCCGGCACCCTGAAGCCCGGCGAGAAGATTCCGTCGCAGCGGGAGTTTTCGCTGAAATTCGGCATCAGCCGTGCATCACTGCGCGAAGCGCTTCTCACTCTGGAGACACTTGGCCTGCTGAAAACTGAAGCCGGACGGGGCACTTTTGTGACAGTCCCTTCTGACGGCGCAGGCAGCCCCGGCGGACACATGGCGCCCTGGCGCTATTCCGACAGCTACTCGGTCTTTGATGTCTTCCAGACCCGCATCCTGATGGAAGGCGAGATCGCGCGGTTGTCTGCCGGTCGCTTGACCGAGTTGCAGCTAGAAAAGATGGAAAGGGCGACGCGGACCATGGAGGAATGCTGGGCGACACAAGACCTGCTCGCCAATGTCGAGGCCGATCTCGTCTTTCATGCCACGATCGTATCGGCATGCTCCAACGCCATGTTGAAGGCCCTCTATCAGACAGTGCGCGACCAGGTGACGGAAACGCAACGCCAGCCTATCCCGATCACGGATCCGGAGCGCATGCGTGACTCCATTGCTGAGCATCGCAAGATTATAGCAGCCCTCAGGGCCAATGACGGTCCGACTGCTCGCATTGAGATGGAAAATCACATCCGCAACACGGCAAGATGTGCGGGACTTTCACCATAGTGGACCGAATTGCTGTTCGCCTCGGCGACGTGTGCGCGTGAGGACGGCGGTCTGGCGTGGTCCCTCTCCCGGTCACTCAAGATGCGGCAACTGACCTTTCTTCTGCCCGTGCAGATGATAGAGTTCGACTGACGCAATCACGGCGTTAGGTCGGGGGATAAATGAAGCCATTGCTGACAACCGTCGCAGCGACGGTGATCGTGCTGTTTGCCCGCGCGGTAACCGCAGTTCGCGCCATATGGCCCGAGCAAGGGCTGCCGGCCCGGCCATGCATATATTTTGCCAATCACTCAAGCCACGGCGACTTCGTGCTTATCTGGGCTGTTTTGCCACCAAGACGGCGGCAGCAGACCCGTCCTGTCGCGGGCGCCGAGTACTGGCTGAAATCAAGGCTCACGCGCTTCATTGGCCGCGACGTGTTCAACGCGGTTCTCATCGCGAGAGAGCGCGACCAGCGCACACAGAATCCCATCGAGCAGATGGCCGAAGCAATCGACGCCGGTTCGTCCCTCATTCTTTTCCCCGAGGGCACGCGTAACCAGACAGATGCGCCGGTTCTGCCTTTCAAAAGCGGAATTTTCCATCTGATCGCTGCCCGTCCCGAGACCGAGATCGTACCGGTCTGGATCAACAATTTGAACCGGGTGATGCCGAAGGGTGAGTTTGTGCCGATCCCATTGATATGCACCGTCACCTTCGGCGATCCTTTGCGTATCACGCCTGACGAAGACAAGGACGCGTTTCTCGAACGACTGAAGATTGCCCTTCTGGCTCTCTCTCCCAGACCGGCAGGGGGTGGCGAATGAGTGCCGCGAATTCAGATCTCCTGGTGCTGGTGACCGGCATCTTCGGTGTGCTGATCTTTGCATCAACCATCGGCTACGTTCTGCAACAGCGCTATTCGCCAGCCGGTTCGAACGCATCGATCGAAAACCTCAACGCGCGCATCAAGGCCTGGTGGGTGATGGTCGTCTTGATCGGCCTTGCCTTCGTCGCGGGCCGGATCGGCGTACTCGTGCTTTTCGGCTTCTGCTCTTTCGCCGCATTGCGCGAATTCGTGACGCTGATTAACACGCGCAGGGCCGATCATTGGTCGCTTGCCGCAGCCTTCTTCCTGGTCGTTCCGATTCAGTACTATCTGCTCTGGGCCGAAGAATATGGTATCTTTTCGATCTTCATTCCGGTCTACGCCTTCCTCCTGATGCCGATCGTTTCCGTGCTTCGGGGCGACACCGAACGCTTCCTGATCCGCATCGCGGAAGTGCAATGGGCATTGATGATCTGTGTTTTTTGCGCCTCACACGTGCCGGCCTTGCTGACCCTGCATATTCCTGGCTACGAGGGCCGGAATGTTCTTTTGATCGCCTTCCTGGTGATCGTGGTCCAACTCAGCGACGTCCTGCAATATGTCTGGGGCAAGATGTTCGGCCGCACCAAGGTCGCGCCCAATCTGTCGCCTTCAAAAACCGTCGAAGGCTTTGTCGGGGGCGTGATCAGCGCCACGCTGATCGGGGCTGCCCTGTGGTGGATCACGCCCTTCACGCCCTTCCAGGCCGGTGTTCTCGCCTTCATTATCACGCTGATGGGCTTCTTCGGTGGACTGGTCATGTCGGCTATCAAGCGCGACCGCGGCGTAAAGGACTGGGGCAATTTGATCGAGGGTCATGGGGGGCTGATCGACCGACTCGATTCCGTCGTCTTCTCCGCGCCTATCTTTTTCCATATCGTCCGCTACTGGTGGTCGCTGTGACAGCGGGGCCACTGCGACGGTTTGTCCGCAATGGATGGGTACATCTCCTCTTCGCCTTCATTGCAATGGGAGGCTGGGCAGTCTTCGTCAATCGCGGCCATGACATGCCACGACCTGTATATGCCGGCCTGGTGCAGGGCACGATGTCGGCTGGCCTGACGCTTTTCCTGAAATCGGTGGTCGAGGGGCTTTCGCGCCGCATCGCTTACCCGATGCGGCTTTGGGTCCCGCCCGTCATCGCCTGCCTGGGATCAGCCAGCCTCCTCGTTGCAATCCACGTCGCAAGTGGCACACCGGAAATATGGAAGACCATCGCCGTTCCGCTTCTGGTGTCGACCAGTTACGCCGCGTTTTATAACTACTCGATCTCAGCAAGGTAAGGACCATGACCGATACAGGGACCGATACAGGCGATCGACGACCGCTGGACAGTCGCAACACCCGCTGGGCCGCCGCGATTGCCCGTTGGCTGGCTGCACGGAGCATCACGCCCAATCAGATATCCATGGCGAGTATGGCGGCGGCAGCGATTGCCGGTGGGGCTTTCTATTTCGCAGGTGCTGCCGTTGGCTGGCCACGTGTCAGCTTTCTGTTGCTCGCGGCTCTTTTTTGCCAGGTCCGGCTGCTTTGCAATCTCTTCGACGGCATGGTTGCCATTGAAGGCGGAAAGGGAGAGCCGGACGGTCCCTTCTGGAACGAGTTTCCGGACCGCGTCGCCGATCTCATGATCTTTGTCGGCCTCGGTTATGGCCTCGGCTTGCCGGCCCTTGGCTGGGCTGCCGGTGCCTTTGCTGTGCTAACGGCTTATATCCGCGAACTTGGCCGCGGGAATGGCTATCCGAGCGACTTCGGCGGTCCGATGGCCAAGCAACATCGCATGGCAACGATAACGGCTGCGACACTGGCAACAGTTTTGGAGCCGCTTTGGGGAGGATACAATCAAATGCTGACGATCGGCCTGTCCGCCGTCGCGATTGGTGCCGCATTCACAGCACTGCGCCGTGCAAACACGCTGGTCATGCTACTCAGGAGCAATGGATCCAATTGATCTGTGCGTACCGTCCGTCGGCGTTGCGCAATTAGCTCCGACGGAGTTCAATACGGCTTGTTACAATCGTCTCGCCCGTTGTCGGATCGGTATCGCTGGTGATCAGACTCATTCCGGATTTGCCGCGCTTTTGTATCGTCAATTTTGCCTTGCGATCGCCATTGACGTTTTTTGCCCAGAGGATGTTCAGGTCGATCGCATCGCCCGCACGCTGTCCGCCGAGGCCAGCGGTCCCCGTGCCGGCACCGACATAAGATCCCGTATAGGTGGCGCCCTCAGATTTGAGGTCTGCGCTGATGGCGCGAGAGAAAACAGCCAAGCTAGTGCAACGGCCGTCGAGTGCCAGTGAACTGCCCATCGCATTGGACTCAAAGTCGCAGGTAACGTTGATCGACGGCGCATTGGCCCGCACTTTGACCATGCCTTCGCCGCTCCAGCTTCCTGCCAGCGTCTTCAGAAAAACGGCTTCATCGGCATATGCAGTGTTTGCCATAGTCATGGCAACGATTGCCACTGCCGCGACATTCGCAACAACCTGTTTCATGGTCAGACTTCCTGAGCGCGGAACATCTCGAAAGGATGTTCGGTTCGTGGTGAAGGATACAGCACTAACAGTCCGCTTCGGATTATGTTCCAAACTTGAAAGGGCAGAGATTGAGATTGTTCGACCCTCTTTTGGGCGGTGTTTTGGATTTTCTGCCGTGAAGTCGCGAGTATTGGCAAAAGGCCGCCATATTGACAGCTGATACACCGTCAAATGCCAGGATGACTTGCTGGTGCCTCGCATTCATGCTTGAGGTCTGCCGACAATCGCATCTTTTGTCCGTCTTGATCTGTAACGCTGCACCAACGCTGAGCGCCTGTATAACGCGCGGCAACTGCGCAAATAGGCCATATCAGATCTGGACTAAATGACCTGGTGAGACTTCGCGGTATCGTCGTTGCGGTGGCACATAGCCACTCGGCCGTACAGGGCTTTTCAGTTCCTCGATGGCAGCATTGCGCTTGATTCCACGACGGGCCGGGTCCGGCACGGGCACGGCGGCGATAAGCTTTTTCGTATAGTCATGCTGCGGATTGTCGAAGATCGCGGCACGTGGGCCGATTTCGACGATTTCGCCAAGATACATGACTGCAACGCGGTGGCTTATCCGCTCGACCACCGCCATGTCATGGCTGATGAAAAGGAAGGCGAGATTGAACTCTTCCTGCAAGTCCATCAGGAGATTACAGACCTGCGCCTTGATCGAGACGTCGAGCGCAGAGACGCTTTCATCAGCGACAATCACCTTGGGATTGAGCGACAGTGCGCGGGCGATGGCGATGCGCTGGCGCTGGCCGCCGGAAAATTCATGCGGATAACGGTCCATCATCTGTGGGTCGAGGCCGACCTTGCGCAAGAGATCGGCGACCTTGTCCTGGGCTTCCTGCCGCGAGCCGAGCCGGTGTTTCAGATAGGGTTCGGCGATGGCCGCACCGACCGTCATGCGCGGATTGAGGCTTGAGAACGGGTCTTGAAAAATCATCTGTACGCTGCGGCGCATGGCGCGCAGGCTCGGCTGGTCCAGCGTCCGCACATTATAGCCGTCAAGATGCACCTCGCCGCTGTCAGGTTCGATCAGGCGGATGATCGAGCGCCCGGTGGTGGATTTGCCGCAGCCGCTCTCGCCGACGATCGACAGCGTCTCGCCTTGGAAAAGCTCGAACGAGACATCCTCTACGGCATGCACGGCCCCAGTCTGACGGCTGAACAGGCCGCTGCGGATCGGGAAGCGTGTGATCAGGTTCTTGACTGAGAGAACCGGCGTCTTGCGTGTGTCGACAGTATTTGCCACTTCGGTGGGCTCGCTCGCGACGCCGGAGCCGATATCGACAATCGGGAAACGCAGCGGCCAGGCCTGGCCGTGCATCGAGCCGAGCTTCGGCACCGCGGCCAGAAGCGCGCGGGTATAAGGATGCTGGCCGCAATGGAAGACGTCAGCCGTCGGTCCCTGTTCGACCACATCACCGCGCAGCATGACGATGGTGCGGTCGGCGATCTCAGCCACCACGCCCATGTCATGGGTGATGAAGAGAACGGACATGCCTTCTTCTTCCTGCAGCACCTTAATCAGGTCGAGGATCTGGCCCTGGATCGTCACGTCGAGCGCCGTGGTCGGCTCGTCGGCGATCAGCAGTTTCGGCCGCGAGGCGAGCGCCATGGCGATCATCACGCGCTGCCGCATGCCGCCGGAAAACTGGTGCGGATATTCGTCGAAACGATCGCCGGCATTGGGAATGCGAACCTTTTCCAACAGCCGGATCGTCTCGCCGCGCGCCTCCGCCTTCGACAGGCCCTTGTGCCGGGTCAGCACTTCGGAGATCTGCCGGCCGATGGTGAAGATCGGGTTGAGGCTGGTCATCGGCTCTTGGAAGATCATCGCGGCCTCGTTGCCGCGGACCTTCTGCATGTCCTTTTCCGACAGCGCCAGGATATCCCGGCCGTTCAGCCACACCCGGCCCTCTACGCGGCTCTGGTCGCGGGCCAGAAGCCGCATGATCGACAAAGAGGTGACACTCTTGCCCGACCCGGATTCGCCGACGATCGCCACTGTCTCCCCCGGCTTCACATCGAAGGAAATATTGCGCACCACGGTCCGCCACTGGCCATCGACCAGGAAGGAGGTCGTCAGTCCCTGGACGGAGAGGACGGCGGGTGTCTCGGTTTGAGCGGCAGCTGTGGTCATGGGGCTCATGGCTTTGCGGGTCCGATCCTGGGGGTGATCATGTGGGCTTCAGCGGCGTGGCGAAGGAGGGCGAGGGGCGACCTTCGGCGATTCTGGCGGCCTCGAGGGCGGTGATCTTCTCGTCGATCAGCCGGCGGTCGGTCAGGCCATGCGGATTGTCACGGGTCGGCATGGTCTCCGCGACATGAAGGAAACGTTCCTGCGCCACGGCGTAGAGCCTTCGCAATTCCCCAAGCGGATCGGTATGGTCGTCGGCACGGATATCGAGCCAGGCATAGTCCTGGTCTCGGTAGATCTTCAGTGCTGCCGATTGCCGGCCGCGCTTGTCGCCACCGGCCGCCTCACCGGTATCCATGGCAGCCAGCAAGCGCTCGGCCAGAGGCGCGCCTGATGTCTCCTTGTAGACCCGCAGGGACTCGGCAATGACCTCGGGTCCCGTCAGCATGTTGCCGGCGACCGAGACATTGTCGTCGACCAGATGCCCGGCCCAGTCGATGCATTTTGCGCCGGTAAAGGCGGCGTTGCGGCCCTCCGCGTCTATCAGGTGCATCTGCCGCTGCTGAGCGCCGTCGTCGCGACCGGTCAGGATCGCGATGATATCGTCGGGAGAATGGCCCTCGGACAAAAGCGCTATGCCGTCGGTTCCGTAAAGTGGGCTGACGAAGGCCTGCGTGGCAATCGCGCCGATCCGGCCGCGCATATGGGGCACGGCGGCGCCGACCGCGAAGAAGCGGCTGGCGACGGCAATGCCGAAATGGCCGGTGTCGGGATCGCGCGCGACAATGGACCAGGTCATCGATTATCTCCCGATCGCATAGGCTTGCATCAGCCGCGGCGTGGCTGCGGCCCGCAGCAGACCGTCGGCATCGCGGCGTGCGGCGGTCAGACGACCGACGCTCCAGGGATCGGCCTCGGTGATGTCGTGGCCCATGGCTCTCAGCGCCTTGATCGTATCTGCGCCGATGCTGCTTTCGATCATCACATTGCCCGGCTGGCTGGTGCGCGGATAGAAGGAGCCTGGGAAATGTGCGGTGTGAAATAGCGGCATGTCGATCGCCGCCTGCAGGTTCTGCTTGTGGTGTACATAGCGCAGGAAGAAGGACAGCTGCCACTGGTCCTGCTGGTCACCGCCGGGCGTGCCGAAGGCGAGCGTCGGGCGGCCTTCGTAAAGGGCGATCGACGGCGTCAGCGTGGTGCGCGGCCGCTTGCCCGGCGCCAGCGAGGTCGGCAGGCCGGACTTCAGCCAGAACATCTGGGCGCGGGAATTGAGGCAGAAGCCGAGGCCCGGCACGATCGGCGAGGATTGCAGCCAGCCGCCGGACGGCGTGACGGAGACCATGTTGCCCTCGCGGTCGATGACGTCGATATGCACCGTGTCGCCGCGTTTTTCGGTCAGATGCGACATGGTTGGTTCGTAGACGGCGCCGGTGCCGGACATGGATGCCAGCATTTCCAACGTCAGATCGTGCTGGGTTTCGAAACCCGGTAGCTTGCCGGGACGAAGCAACATTGAGGCCTGCGGCGTGATCAGCTTGCGGCGCTGGTCATTGTAGGCATCGGACAACAACTGCTCCATCGGCAAGGCAGCAAAGGCCGGGTCGCCGTAATAGACCTCGCGGTCGGCATAGGCGAGCTTCATCGTCTCGACAACGGTGTGCACGAAATCGGCACCGAGCGGGTCCATCGCCGCGACATCCACGCCCTTCAGAAGCGCCAGCGATTGCAGCAGGACAGGACCCTGGCCCCATGGTCCTGTCTTGGCAACCGTCCAACCGTGATAGTCATAGGTCTGCGGTGCTTCAATCGTGGCAGACCATCCGGCCATGTCGGCTGCGGTCAGAACGCCCTTGTGGCGGCTGCCGCTGGCATCCAGCACTTCGGCAGTCTTCAGATAATCCTCGATCGCCTCGGCAACAAAGCCGCGGTAGAAGGCATCGCGGGCCGCTTCGATCTGTTTTTCGCGTCCGGTGGCGCTTTCCGCTTCCCTGACGATGCGAGTATAGGTGGCGGCGAGAACCGGATTGCGAAACAGTGCATGCGGTTCTGGCGCGACGCCGCCCGGCAGCCAGGTCTCATGGGATGTCGGCCATTCCTTCTCGAAGAAATCGGCCAGCCCCTTGATGGTAGCCGAGACGCGCGGCAGCATCGGGTGGCCGTGTTCGGCATAGTGGATGGCGGGCTCAAGCACGTCGCGGACCGTCATCGTGCCGTAATCGCGCAGCATCAGCATCCAGCCGTCGAAGGCGCCGGGAATGACGGTGGCGAGCAGACCGTCGCCGGGGATGATCGACAGGCCTTCGTCAGTGTAGTGGTCGATCGTCGCGCCAGCTGGGGCAGGTCCCTGCGCACAGATTACCTCGACCTTGCCTGTCTTCGCCGAATAGATCAGCGCCGGCATGTCGCCGCCGGGGCCGACCAGATGAGGCTCTAGGATCTGCAGAACGAAGCCGGTCGCGACTGCTGCATCGAAAGCATTGCCGCCCTTTTCCAGAATGCTCATGCCGACGGCAGAGGCGATCCAATGGGTCGAGGTCACAACGCCGAATGTGCCGAGGATCTCCGGGCGGGTGGTAAAATCAGTCATCGACTATTCCTTCGCAAATACTTCTTAGGATTCCCGGGGGTCGAGCGCATCGCGCAGGCCATCGCCGAGCAGATTGAACCCGATCACGACCAGGAAGATCGCCGCCCCCGGCCACATGGCCATCCAGGGCGCCTGATCGAGGAAGTTCTTCGCGACATTGAGCATCGAACCCCAGCTTGGAGCGGGAGGCTGCTGGCCAAGCCCAAGGAAGGAAAGGCTCGCTTCGGCGATGATCGCGGTCGCCACCGTCAGCGCCGCCTGCACGATGATCGGCGCTGTGATGTTGGGCAGGATGTAACGCAGCATGATGTCGAGATGGCCAAGGCCGATCGAGCGGGCGCCTTCAACATAGTCTTCCGTCTTGACGGCCAGCACCTGGCCGCGCGTCAGCCGCACGAAAACCGGCATTGCCGACAGGCCGATGGCGATCATTGCATTGGTCAGGCTGGGGCCGAGAAAGGCTGCGAGCGCGATCGCCATGATCAGGAAGGGCAGGGCGAGGAAGGCCTCGGTGATGCGCGAGATGACCTGATCGATCCAGCCGCCGAAATAACCGGCGATCAGGCCGAAGGGCACGCCGATGACGATCGAGATCGCGACCGAAAAGATGCCGGCCATTAACGAGGCCTGCGCCCCCCAGATCATCCTTGACAGGATATCGCGGCCGATATCGTCGGTGCCCATCCAGTGCGCGGCTGATGGTGCCTTACGAATGGCGGTCCAGCTCGTGGCGAGCGGATCGGCGATCGGCAACAGCGGTGCCGACAATGCCAGGATCGCGAAGAAGAGGATGATGCAAAGCCCGACAAGGGCGCTGCGATTGGCTTTCAGCTTGCGCCACGCACGATTGCCGCTTTTGGCTGGAATGTTCACAGTCACAGATGGATCAAGCTTCATAGGCTTGCCCTCATGCGCGGATTGAGGATGACATAGAGGACATCGGCAACGAGGTTCATCAGGATGAAGCCGACGGCGGTGCACAGCACGACACCCTGCACCACGGCGTAATCGCGGTTGAACACGGCATCGACGATCAGCTTGCCAAAACCCGGAATAGTGAAGATCTGTTCGGTCAGCACCGCACCGGCGAGAAGCTCGCCGAACAGAAGGGCGCTGAGCGTCACGATTGGCAGCAGCGCATTGCGGAAGGTGTGGCTGAGAATGACGACCCGTTCCGACAGGCCCTTGGCGCGGGCCGTTCGAATATAATCGGCCTTCATCACGCTCAGCATGGCCGAGCGCGTGTGGCGCATCAAGGTGGCGGCGAGTGCTGTACCCAGCACGAAGGCCGGCATGATCATGGTTTCAATCGAGCGCACCGGATCGACGAAGATCGATTCATAACCCGACGCTGGCAGCCAGCCGAGCTTTACCGAAACCAGCAGGATCAGCATGATGCCCAGCCAGAAATTCGGGATGGAGAGGCCGGACAGCGCGACTATGTTGGCGATGTAGTCGATGACGGTGTTCTTCTTGACGGCAGCTAGGATGCCCATGGGAACGCCGATGACAAAGGCGAAGATCATCGACATGATCGCCAGCTGGATCGTGACGGGCAGTTTCTCGCCGATCAGTTCCAGCACCGGCTGGTTGGTGCGCAGCGAGATGCCAAAATCGCCCTGCAGCACGTTGGCAATCCAGTAGCCGTATTGATAGATGACGGGATCGTTCAGGCGATATTTCTCCCGCAAAAATTCGATGACCTGCGGGTCACGCTCTTCGCCGGCCATGGCGAGGATCGGATCGCCCGGCAGCAGCTTCTGCAGCGAGAAGACGAAGATCGACACGATCAAAAGCGTCGGTATGGCGACCAGCAGCCGTTTTCCGATGTAGATATGCATGAACATCCGGTCCTGATTTTGGGAGATTCCTGCGGAGCATCTGGCGCTCCGCAGGAGAGATCGGGGCGGATCAGCCCTTCTTGACGCCGAGCAGACGGATCATGCCATCGGGCGACGGAACGAAGCCGGTAACCTCTTTCTTGGTCGCCCAGATCCATGACTGGTGGCCGAGATAGATGACGGGCAGATCCTCGTTGAGGATCTTGCCGGCGGCATCGTATTTCTGCTTGCGCACGGCATCGTCGGTCGAAGCGCGGGCTTCGTTGAGAAGTGTGTCGACTTCCGGATTGCAGTATTTCGTGTCGTTGATGCCGCCCTCGCAGGTGACGAACTGGTGCAGGTTGCCGTCAGGATCGACGCGGCCGGACCAATCGGAGCGGCTGAGCTGATAATTGCCGGCGGTCTGCTCGCTGAGCAAGGTCGCAAACTCCGTCGTCTTCAGGCTGACATCGAAGCCGGCCTCGGCCACCATCGCCTGGACGATCTGCATCATCTGGGCCGCAACCGGATTGTTGGGGATCTGCATCTCGATCGGCACCCGCTCGAAGCCGGCTTCCTTGATCAGGGCCTTGGCCTTTTCGAGGTCGCGGGCCGGAACCGGCAGGTCCTTGTTGAACCAGGGGCTGTTCGGCGGGAAGGGCTGGTTGCCGCCCACGGCCGTGCCCTCATAGACGACCTGGTTCAGCGCTTCCCGGTCGATGGCGAGCGAGAAGGCCTGGCGCAGGCGCTTGTCCTTGCCGAACGGATTGTCGGCGCGGGCGCCATTGGCGATGTTCACATAAAGCGCCATGTAGCCGATATTGACGACGTCGGAATAGGTGAGGCTCTCGTCTGCCTTGACGGATGTCGCATCGGTTGCCGCCAGTCGCTCGATCATGTCGAGTTCGCCGGAGCGCAGGTTGGCAAGGCGCACGGTCGTGTCGGGGATCGGCAGATAGGTGACCTTGTCAATGAAGACCTTGTCCTTGTCCCAGTAGTCGGCGAATTTTTCGAGGACGATGCGGTCCTGCTGAACGCGCTCGACGAACTTGAACGGCCCGGCGCAGACCGGCGCGGAGCCGAAATTGGCGCCGAGTTCAGCGGCCGCCTTCGGCGAAACGATCATGCCCGCACGGTCGGACAATTGAGCCAGCAGCGTGACATCCGGCGCCTTGAGCGTGAACTTCACGTCGTAGTCGCCTGTGGCTTCGACCTTTTCCACCGAGGTCAGCTCGCTCTTGCGGCGGGATTCCGGCAGGGTCTTGTTGCGTTCGATGGTCGCAACGACGGCGGCTGCATTGAAGGGCGTACCGTCGTGGAACTTGACACCTTCGCGCAGTTTCATGGTCAGTTCCTTGCCATCGGTAGACCAGGCCCATTCGGTGGCCAGCTGCGGCACGATCTTCAGATCGGGCGAAACATCCACCAGCTTGTCGCACATAGCGGTGTAGACGATGCGGCCGACAAAGGTACGGGACTGGGCAGGGTCCAGCACGTCGGCATCATCCTGCAGGCCGATGCGCAGTTCGGCGGACAGTGCGGGGCCGGCAAGCATGGCGCTCGCCAGGAGTAGGGTCGATAAACGGGACAGTATCTTCATGGTCGAAAAATCCTCTGGTCTGGTTTTCTGTTCTCATGGCTTTCGTCGGTTGTTTCCCCGACGTTGGTAGTGTCCGGCATCAGCCGGTATTCCGGTCTCATGACACCTGGTCGAGCGGTTCGCCCTCCAGATGGTCCATGGATGTCTGGCGGATCAGCCGCTCCTGCAGCATCAGCAGATGTTGGCGCATCGCTTCGCCGGCCTTGGCCGGGTCGCGTGCGGCGATGGCATCGATAATGGCTGCATGCTGGGCATTGGAAATGCCCATTGTATTGGCGCTGCTGCGGGCCCGTTCGCGAATCGATTGCCAAGCATCATCCTGGCGAACCCGGTTGATGACATCGAAGATAGATAGGAAAAGCTGGTTGCCGGCTGCCTGGGCGATCTGCCGGTGCAGTGCGCCGTCCCACAGCTCCTTGGCATCGGCATCCTCGCTGCCCAGGATTTTCTGCGCAAGTTCGCGCATTCGGTCGATGTCGCTGCCCTTGGCGCGAAGGGCGGCCAATTGGGCAAGCTGCGGCTCGATGCGAAGGCGCACCTCCATGATTTCCATGACATTGGTTCCAGCCACGATAGTCTCGAGCTGACCGCTCCACTCGTCCGGCTTCTGCCCGACATAGGTGCCTGAGCCTTGCTTGCGCCAGATAGCGCCTTCGGCCTCCAGAACCTCCAGGGCCCTGCGGATCGCCCGGCGGCCCAAGCCGAGCTTCTCGCACAACATGCGCTCCGTCGGCAATTTGCCGTCGCTCGCCACGTCTCCCTGGCGAAGAAGATCACGCAGCTTTTCCAGAGCGTAGTTTGAATTGTCCTGCGGTGAGGATGCTGGCATGATTGGTTCGTACCAATTGTTGATTGGTTCAGTGAATGCCGAATTTCAATCAAGGTCAAGGCGTTTTTTAAGGCATAATTGGAGTTGCATAATTATAGGGCACTTCCCCGAGGGCTTCGGGCAGGTCCGTTCCTGCTCTGCGCGAATGCCGGCTCGCTCCTGGCTGCCGTATGCAATGAGGCCGTCGCCTCGCGCTTCGGCTATAAAATCCTGATAGCCCGCCTCGTTATCCTGAAGCTACGAGCCCACCCGACTATCGGGAATTGCCGGATAGGTTGTTAGGATTTGCTTGAGTAGGATATCGGCTCGCGCGCGGAAACGCCGGCAGGCTTAACCTGGCCCGGGATCCACCGTCCGGACAAGCGTCAGATGATCGCCCGTATCGCCATCGCGGGGACCAGCGGTCTGCCAGATTGTGTAGAGCGGCGGAACGCCAATTGTCAGCTTCACACAGTCACACTGTCACGCGGACCGACGCAATGAGGCTCTAAAAAATCAAAGGTGGCGCCTGGATGATGGCGCGGTCTTCACAATCCAATCCCGGGCTGCGGGGCGGTTGTCGCTGTCGAAGATCACATACCGCTTTGGGGTCAGGCCGGCTTTGCGCGGCCTTGACGATCAAACCACTTCCAACTGCGATGTGTTTTGCCTGTCGTCCTGCCGGATGGTTGTCGGTGTGGTGGCTCTTGCATGCGACGTGTTGAGGCGCTTTGCGACGACGTCATGGTTAAGCCAAAGGACGGGGCCAATGGGAGCGGAAGAGGCGGCGAAAATAAGTTGTCCGGTCGCTTCGACCACAAGCGCGCTCAGATGATCACTAATCAGCGCTTTGCCGTCGCGGTGCATCTTCGTAATCTCGTGCGATGTGCCGATTGTAAGATCGGCCTGTGCCTGGCTGTTGGGCATGGGCCATGCCATGAAATCGTAAAATGGAATCATCACGTCGCTGGCCTGTAGCGTCCTGATCTTCGCAATAGCGTCGTCTAGTGTATAGCCGTCGGTCAGGAGTGCCTCGCACGCCTGCCACTGTTGCTCGGCCCATTCTCCGCCGCCTTCTTTCTTCAATGCGAGAAGGAGGGGGATCAAAGGCAATTCAATGCCGGTGAAAACGTCAGACGAGTTGGTGCGGATTTCCGGGCAATTGTAGACCGTCGCCTTGATGCCGGCTTTCCATGCCTTCTCGGCAAAGCTCTCGAGCCGCATCTTGGCGTAACCCTGGGTGTAATTGGTGTAGGTTTGCCAACGGTATTCGCTATCGATCAGGATTCCGGTCCCGTGATATCCGTAGGCCGTATACCTGACCTGCGCACCCGATGCTTCGACGCGCTGGCGAATCGCCGAACTGAAGTCGATCAGGTGGCCGAACGTATTGGCAGACACCTCGTCGAAATTCTGAAGGATCAACTTTCCCAGATCGCTGTCGAGCAGGGCTTGCGACGACATATGACGGGTGGCCGTGCCCTTGTAAATGCGGTTGGCAAGAGCAAGGAAAACTTTCGCTTTGGGAATGCCGCCCGCCATTGTATGGGCGAAAAATACATTCCGACCGTCACCGATCATGCTGTCGAGAACGGCCATCACCTCAGACAGGGCTTGGGTGAAACGCATGGTGGCGATCTGGCGACACTTCTCGATGTAGTCCCAGTCCAGCCTATCGCTTTCCCAGCCGGCAAGCGTCATGCCCGCTAGAAGATCCGTCGGTGTCGGGTGACCCGCAGGTGCATCAAGATCAAAGCCTGCCATGAGGGGAATATTGATGATCTTGCCGCCGAGCCGGGATTCAGCTTCCGACAGCTCGTCGGCGTTGAGTGGCCGCAGCGTGTTGTCATCATTGCGCCGCCCGACCGTAATCCCGATGATCTGCATCCCGGCATTTCGCGCTTCTTCCAGAAGGCCGGTAGCGTAGCCGCGTCCGAACAATTCGCCGAAAAGAACAAAAACGTCACCCTCGCGGAACACGCTGTTTCGGGGAATCTCCTGCAATGCGATCGGCTCTTTCATGCGGTATATTCTTCATTGAGGGGGCATCAACGATGCGATCAGAAAATCACTGACCCTCTCATGACCGCTCTGGCTTGGGAAAGAAACTCATTTTGCGTGACAAAGCATTGCAAAACGTGAACCATAACCGAGGCGGGCGTTGGCTGATCTCTGGTCAGCTGCAGATCCTCATCAGCCCGACCACCCATCATCAAGCCGAAAATAAGGGATCGTTTGCCCAGCAATCCGATTGGGAATACACTATACTTGGCTCGGAGCTTTGACCTGGGGAGGAGAAAGACGATGGCCATTTTCATGGATCGTCATGATCTCAAAGGATACAGCGCTGCAGACGTCGCAGAGGCTCATCGCAAGGATCTCGAAATCCAGGACGCATTTGGCGTTAAGTTTCTGACATACTGGTTCGACCATCATCGGGGCACTGCATTTTGCCTGATCGACGCACCAGACAAGGAAACGGCTCAATGCGTCCACCGGGTGGCCCACGGCCACGTGGCCGGCGACGTGGTCGAGGTTGCGTTGTCAGCCGTCGAGGCTTTTCTTGGCCGGATCTCTGATCCCGAACCGCTTGCCGAGCCATTGCCCAACATCGGCTTTGCCCACCGCGCGATCATGTTTACGGACATCGTGGGTTCGACGGAAATGACCGCTCGCCTCGGCGACCGTATGGGTGCAGAGCTGGTCAGGGCTCACGACTCCATCGTGCGACGGTGCTTGAACGACAAAAGCGGATGTGAAGTGAAACACACGGGCGATGGGATAATGGCGTCATTCATCTCGACGACGCGGGCAGTTGAATGCGCCACTGACATCCTTCAGGGCTTCCGCCATTTTAACCGGGGCAATCCAGAGCCGATACACATTCGCATTGGTCTTGACTGCGGCGAACCCGTCGAGGACAGCAAAGACCTTTTTGGCACGACGGTACAACTCGCTGCCCGGTTATGCTCTGCGGCCTCCACGGACCAAATTCTCGTATCCGAAAATGTGTTTCGGGATCAGCGTAGCAGCACGCCCTTTGCGGAGACGGCAAGGCTGACACTGAAGGGTTTCTCCACGCCGATCACTGCGTTCGAATGTGTGGTCGAACCGGTTGGCATTTAAACGCGCAACTATCTGTGCATGGCCTAAGAACGTGAAAACAGTGTCTGCGCGATTTGGCTGGATTGCCCGGCTGGGCGAGAGTGGCGATTCGTCGTCAGCCTGCAAAACGTTGCAAATGATACCATCCAATTTGGGGTATTTACCCAGACACGGAATCTGACGGATTGTTACCGCGTCTATGAATGATTCACGGATAGCGCAATGACCATTAATGTTGACGAACTTCAGCCTGGCCGCATCTATTGGGCCGAACAACTGGATGGAAACGAACTTGTTCTCGTCCAGATTTCGGATGTTTTTGGCGCAGAGCGCGAATATTGGAGCGTAGCGCGCTTCGGGACGGATCAGCATTTCGCGATCGAGGATTTCAGGTTTTGTGAAGAACTCGCCCAACCAGACCAGGGGGATTTTGTGGCGCCGCCGATCTCTCGTCGCTATCGTGTTGCTGCCTAGGGTCGGGTGGACTGACCTGCTTCCACACTCGAGAAATTCACTTTTGTCACGGCTAGCTCATCTCGCTGATGCCCGTGTTCTTGCATGTGAGATGAGCCGTGTAGCGGCATCGCCGGCTGTCCAGCACTGAATGCTCCGCGCAATTTGGCTCTGGACAGTTCTTTGCATGCAGTCCTTGCCCATTTTTCCGCACAAAGATCCGTCGCGTGGCAATGGACGAGTACGCTTCATGCATATAACTTGCCTCTCATATGCATGCTGACTGTTGGTACTCCGGGAATTGGGGACTGCCATGCTAAAGACGAGACCCGACGATTTGGGACATGAGGCAAGCTTGCCAGGTATCGACGAGATCCGAGCGCAGCTTGAACGGATACTTTCGAGCCCTGAGTTTCCCGGCACCGGGCGGGCGGCCGCATTTCTGCGCTACGTTGTGGACGAGACGCTTGCAGGGCGTGCCAGTCGCATCAAAGGCTACAGCATCGCGATCGAGGTGTTTGGCCGTGATGAGAATTTCACACAGGACGATCCTGTCGTCCGGATAGAAGCCGGACGCCTGCGGCGTTCGCTCGAGCGATATTACCTGGTTGAAGGCGATCGGGATATGGTCCGGATCGAGATCCCCAAGGGCGGGTATACGCCGTCGTTTTCATGGAGTGCTACGGCTGCTGCGGAAAGGGTGGGGCCTCAGTTGGCACCTTTGGTGGCGAGTGCAGATACGAAGTCCCGGTGGTGGTACGGACCTGTCTTGGCCGGCGCAACAATGATGATGCTGGCAGCGGTTATGTACTGGGTGGTTTCCAACGATCCGAATGGCACCGCAAACCAGCACGCAAAGGGCATAGATGGATCACCGATCACGGCCGAATTGACGGGCAACTTAGACGGTCCGGGGACGCGCGTATTGCCCAATAGCATTCGTTTGCCGGCGGTTTATGTCGTTCCGTTTTCCAACATCGACGGAGGGTCCGATGCGAAGCTCTATTCCGTCGCTTTGACAGAAGAACTGTTGACCGCCCTTCCTCGCTTCAACGAAATCAAGGTGTTCGGCCGAGAAACCTCGACAATTTCCCCAGCGGAAATAGACGCATTCCAGGTCAGCAAGGATCTTGGTGCGCGGTTCCTCCTCACCGGCGGCGTAAGAGCGTCTTCCGGTCGCTTGCGCGTCACGGCCCGACTTGTCTCTCCCACTAGCGGGGAAATCTTCTGGTCGAAGGACTATGATGAGAACCTTGCCATAGGGGATCCCCTCGCTATCCAGAAAGACGTTGCACGCCGGGTTGCCGCGACGATCGCTCAACCCTACGGCGTCATGGCCCAGGTCGACAGGGAGATTTCTGCCGCCGCGGGTTCCTATGACTGCGCATGGCAGTTTTATGCCTATCGTGCGCAACCGAGCGTCGAGGCTCACGCCGCCACGCGCCAATGCCTGGAGACCACCGTTGCCGAGTATCCCGCCTATGCCACCGCATGGGCAATGCTG
Organism: Hyphomicrobiales bacterium; assembly: GCA_900470155.1. Lineage (GTDB taxonomy): Bacteria > Pseudomonadota > Alphaproteobacteria > Rhizobiales > Rhizobiaceae > Allorhizobium. The sequence goes on along the minus strand of UBZT01000019.1, from coordinate 36,796 downwards.
TCGATCACCTACCTTGATGAAGCCCGGTTCAAACTCGAGCCTAAAATTGGTTCGCCACAGCCAACGCAACGAGCGCTTATTGCCGCCCGAAACGCAATACAGCTCGACCCCAACGACACCAGAGGGCTGCAGGCCTTGATGATGGCTTTGTTTGTCGAACGCGAGGTGAGCGAGTCGATGCGTGTCGGTGAACAGGCCCTTGCCACCAACCCGAATGACACGGAATTGATCGGCGAATTTGGTACTGGGATGGCGCTGAGTGGACGGTGGGGCCGCGGCGCCACTCTGCTTGACCAGGCAATCGCTCTTCATCCGGCCGGCGGCGGCTACTATCACGGCATGCGTGCCCTTGCTGCCTATATGCTCGATGATATCGAGACTGCAGTCTCCGAAATCCGGAAAACGGACATGACGATTTCTCCCCTCTTTCATGCTGTCGCGGCGGTGACCTACACCCAGGCGGGTCTTGAAGAAGAGGGACGCCGTCATGCTCAGATCTTCGCACAGATGCAACCGGATTTCGTTGCCAATATCGAGGCGGAGCTTGAAGCGAGAAATATCCAGCGGGCTGATCGGCAGCGCTTGATCGCCGGATTGCGCAAGGCCGGCCTGCCGCTGCTCCAGGAGGCGGCTGTCGCTCTCGACACGTCCAATCTACAGCCACGCTGATGCTGACTGCCTTGAGATTTGTTCGGCGCAAAACGAGACGGCGGTCGGTTTGGACCGCGTTTGTAGAGCTCATCCCGGTGCATGCGGAGGCCGATGGATGAAGTCTGGCGGGGCCATTTATGCTATGCTGCTTGCAGGACAGACGGTGGCCGCGTCTGCCCTGTTCTGGATCGTCTTTCCATGGTTTCGCTACGTCGTCACGCATATCGGCGAAGAAAACCAACTGACGCTGTCGCAACACCTTGCCATCATGACCTTTGCCGCGCTCCTGCATGGTTTCTATTGGGCGAGATTGCGGTGGGTGCCGGTCGTTGCACCCTGTCAGAATGTCGTTCTGGCGCATCTTTGCTCGTTTGCCAGCCGGGTAAGTTTCTTTTTTGGCGGTGCACTGTTTTCGACCCTGTTCTTCCGGCACTTGCCTGAGCTCGAGGCATTGCCTTCTTTCGGCAGGCTCGCGCTCAACCTGTTCGAAATTGCGACAGTCCTGTTTGCGCTCTTTTGCTATTCGCAGGATCTTGACCGTCTCGCCAAAGCGCTCGAAGAGCCGCAACACTCGGGATCTTGACCGCCAATCCGGCAAAGTCATGTGATGACTGGGTGGCTGCCTATTCGGCGAGTACGCCTGTGTGCGACAGTGCTTTTGGCGCGGATGCTCGTGGCCACAAAAATGCAGCCAGCAGCAAAGCGTACACGAGGGCGCTCGCGACATAGACAATGCGCGTGGCGAATGTTTCGGCCGAACTTCCGGGCAGCGGTGAGACCCCAAGCCCAAAAATGATCAGGAATGTGGTCAAGGCGCCGGCAAACATCGCCGAGTCTTTTGAGCGCGCGGCCGCCCTTCCGCCGAGCGCAAGCGCAGTCACCAGCACGATGAGAAAGATCGACAGAAGATTGGGGCGAAACATGAGCAGCGTATAGGCGACGGAAGCCAAGATGCCGCCGAAAAGGTTGACGAGCACCAGACCGAAGGCTGACCGCGCGCTGTTAGCAATGTCGAGTTGCTTCAGCAGCGAGGCCACAGTGATCGGAATGACGGCCGCCGCAGTCAGATTGTCGCTTGTCAGGCAGATCACCACGGAGGCAAGCAGAATTGCGGTGTTCGCCAGTGCATGCAGCATAGCCGGCGGTCGCTCGATGGCCTTCACGTCGTCTTCATCCGGTCCGTGCGGCTCTGGAAAGACCGCATGGGCAAGCCACATCAGCGCCGTGCCGGACAAGATGCCGGTCACAAGGATGGACAGGATCGATGTGGCCAGATCGTTGTTCAATATGCCGAAAAGCGGCGCGAGGATGGCAACGACGAGGACAAGAAAAGTTGCAGGCCCGCCCCTTCCTGTCGACTGCATGACGAAGCAGATGAAATAGACCAGTCCCAACAGAAGTAAAAAAGGTGCCGGCCGATCGCCCAGAACACGCGTCAATTCCATCATGACGACCCCGGCGGCGAGGATCACCAAGGCCGCGCCGAGAGTTTTGGCAGGCGGTAGCGGTCTGGCGCTTGCGAGGAGGAACTGGGCGGCAAACATGGGCGCAAGGAAGGGCAGCACCGCCCCTGCATGAACGGCGGCCGTGAAGCCGATAGACACCGCGAACGCAACTCGCAATCCGCAGCGCCGTTGTGCATGCCAGGGGGAAGACCGGTCAGTTGACATAGGACAGGACCGACATGATGCGGATCCACAGAGATCCCCATGCGTTGGTAAAAGGGTTGTCGCCGGTAAAGATGACAACGGTGGTCTGCGAACCATAACGAATGCCGCGCTCCGGTCTTTGCGTCTCGTCCATAATGAGGCGAACCGGGAACCGTTGCGCTTCCCTGACCCAGCCGCTGTCGTTCCGGATCATGGGCAGGCCGGTGTTGGGATCTGTGTTGCCTTGCGAAATGCCGAAGCCGACGCTTTCGACAGTTGCCGGGAACACGCGCCCGGGCAGCGCATCGAAGAGGATCTCCGCCCTGTTTCCGGCCGCGACCCGTTCAAGACTGTTTTCCTTAAACGCTGCGGCGATCCAGATCGTACCGGCATCGATGAATGTCATGGCCGGCTGGCCAATCGAGACGACCTTGCCGATTGAGAGCTGCAGGTTGGTAACGACCCCAGACGAGGGTGCCCTGACGGTTGTGCGCACAAGGTCAAGACGCGCTTTCTCCAGGCCGGCCAGCGCTGCCCGTAGCTGCGGATTGTCATCGCCGGATGGCCCAAGCAGTTCCTTGGCCTTGGCAAGTTCGGCCTCGGCCGCAGAAACCGATGCTTCTGCCTGATCATAGGCGGATTTGGCGGCGTCGAAACGTGCCCTTGAGTAGACCCCGCGTTTCACCAGTTCCGAGGCTCTCGCGTATTGATCGCGCAGATTGTCACGGTCAGCCCGGATCTGGACAAGCTTGGCCTGGGCCGAATCGACCGTGGCGGTGGATGCCCCGATTGACTGGCCTGCACTTGCAAGGGCGGCCTCGGCTTCGCTGACGGCTAGCTCATAGCGTTGCGGATCGATACGGAACAGAAGCTGACCCGCCTCGACCCTTGCATTGTCGGAAATGCCGACTTCTACGATGCGTCCGGTGACTTCAGCCGCAATGCCGACGACATAGGCCTGAACATGCGCTTGCGAGGTCGATGGCGTGCGACGTTCCATGAACACGGACAGGATAAACAGAGCCAGCGCCAGACAGGCGATGATCAAGGCAATCCTACGCAAGGGGTTGGCGGGCGGTGGCGCCACTTCCGGCTGGTCGGATCTCTCTTGAACCACTGTGTTGTCCCCCTTCCGATTTTCTGGGTCTGTCGCTCAGCCGTCATAAGTGTTGCGCAAGGCTTTTCATCGTTCTTTGCCGAGCGCGAACAACTCAGTCTATCTGGAGCCCTTCGACGGCGGGCGGTGAAGCAAGATCACTTCGGCGCTGTCCAATGCCGTTTCTATTTCGTTCGCGAGCGCTGCGATCAGTTCCCTGTATTCTGTGCATCGTTTTGCCCCTTGCGGATCCATGGAGGCTTCCCATTTGGCTAGCTCGGTCTTCGCTTCGGCAAAATCCCTGCAGATCTCCCCAAAGACAGTGTCCCTTGATGCACGCTCGGAGATGGCCTCGGCTTTTGCGGGAAAATGTCGCCTGGCCGCTGCGATATCTTCATCCATGGTTGCTTCCCTTCGGACGCGAGACAGCACCAGAAGGTCTGGTCGCGACACGATGTTCGGTCACGATTGGACCATCGTGCAGTATGTTACCGTAGCTTACGATGTCCGCGCGGCGGGCTGAGTGGGCCATCGCGGGCATTTACAGCTTGGTTGGCTCCACCGGCCGAGGGAATTCGCCGCATTCGGTGCCTTTGCTATCAGGAGTGTCCGTATAAGTTGCCCGTAACATACCCGATGTTACGGGCAGGCCTTCCGACCTTGTACTAGACATGTTTGAGGTTGGCCGCCCGCTGCCGCGCTTGCGCAACGAGGCGCCTGGCAAGCCGCATGACAGCGACACTGGTGAGTGACAATGGTGAAATGTATGCAGTCCACCGCGCGCATGTGCGGCCAGGGGTCCCACGGCTTGGCGCGGATGTTTGTCTGTGTGCTGCTGGTGATTCTCGTTGGATGTGGTGGGCGTCCCAAAAACGTCCTTACCCCTGTTGCAGATAGTGCGCCCGAGGCCACACGGGTGAACCTGTTGGTGACAACAACACGCAGCCGTTCGAAAATCGAGGGCGAGATGTTTACCGGCGAGCGTGCGGCGGAACCGACCTTTGCCGATATCACCGTGTCCATACCACCCGAGAGCGCCCGGAAGGTCGGCGAAGTCGCTTGGCCGCAGAAGCTTCCACCCAACCCTGCAACCGATTTTGCCACCTTGAAGGCCGATGAAATCACCCGTGACGAGGCCAAAAGCTGGCTCAGTGCCACTGTCCGAAAGACGGGCGATGGCAGCGTGCTCGTCTTCATCCACGGATTTAACAACCGCTTCGAGGATTCGGTCTATCGCTTCGCTCAGATAGTCCAGGATTCCGGTGTGCGCAGCGCGCCGCTCCTGGTGACCTGGCCGTCCCGCGGCAGTCTGCTCGCCTACGGTTATGATCGGGAAAGCACCAACTATACGAGAAACGCGCTCGAAACGCTGTTTCAATATCTCGCTCAGGATCCTGAAGTGAAGGAAGTTTCCATCCTTGCCCATTCCATGGGAAACTGGCTGGCGCTGGAGGCACTCCGCCAGATGGCCATTCGCAACGGACGGCTGCCGGCCAAGTTTGAGAACGTGATGCTGGCCGCACCGGATGTGGACGTCGACGTCTTCCGCCAGCAGATTGCCGACATGGGGCAGCCTCGTCCTCATTTTACCTTGTTCGTCTCACGCGACGACAGGGCGCTTGCCGTATCGCGCAGGGTCTGGGGCGATGTTGCCCGGCTGGGGGCCATCGATCCCGAGCAGGCGCCGTTCAAACAAGAACTGTCCGACAACAAGATCACCGTCATCGATCTGACCAAGGTCAAGGCAGGGGACAGGCTCCACCACGGCAAGTTCGCCGAATCGCCGGAAGTCGTACGCCTTATCGGAGCGCGGATATCCGACGGGCAGGCGCTGACGGACAGCAAGGTGGGTCTGGGTGACACGCTTGTTGCGGTGACAACGGGGACGGCGGCAGCTGCCGGCAATGTAGCGGGCCTGATCCTGGCTGCCCCGGTTGCCGTCATCGATGCGGACACCCGCGACAACTACGCCGGAAATGTCAGCGGTCTGATCGGTTCCGCGGCGTCGCAGAATAGCGGGTCAAATTGCGAGCCCGGTGAAAAAGCGGAAAGAGGGCAGAGGGCGTGCGTACGCTGATGTCCGCAATGTGAGGAAGTGTCGATCTTTTAGTCAGGTCTGAAACCGGTGCACTTTTAATCTAGAGGGACTTACTCATGGACTTCACCGTTATCAACGCGGCCCTGGTGGGCAAGCTTCTGCTCATGCTTTTGATCGGCATGGGACCGAAGATTGCGCTTGTGCCCTTCTTGGAAAAGACGCACGCATTCGACGCAGAGACCAAGGTTCGCATCGGGCGCAAAATGGTCCTGACCGCTCTGGTCACGGCTTTGGTTCTTCTCGCGACGGGAGCTCTGCTCATGCGGCTCTTGCACATTACCGGAGGGGCCGTGGCCGTTGCCGGCGGCATTATCCTGGCTTTGATCGCGATCAAAATGGCCGCCGGACCAACGGAGAAACCCCATGACGAACTCTCCACTCCGATCGACCCCGATAAGCTCGCGGTGTTTCCGCTTGCGGTCCCTTATCTGCTCAATCCCGTCGGCATCACGGTGATCATCATTGCCTCCGGGGAGATTCTGTCTGTGGCCAGTGCAGCCATGGTCGCAGCGCTGATCCTCATCGTCGGCCTCCTCGACTATATCGTGTTCACAAATATCGACACGCTTGCCAAACGGATGAAGCCGGCCACCATGGTGGTCTCCGAAGTTGTTTTCGGCATTCTCTTGACCGCTGTTGCCGTCCAGTTGATCGTCAGCGGGCTCGGAAACCTGGGAATTATCACAGCAAGCGGTGCGCATTGATCGCTCGACTTCTGCTATGATGTCTCACGTCCCTGAAGACGATAGACCATCATGAAAGCCGTGCCTTGGAAACCTCGCTCTATCTGCCCGTGAAGATGTTTCTCGAAACTGCTGGATATGAGGTCAAAGGAGAGATTGGCGGCTGTGATATCGTCGGCCTTGCGGAAGGGGAAACACCGCTTGTCGTCATCTGCGAACTGAAGCTGAGTTTCAATCTGGAACTGATCCTGCAGGCGGTCGATCGAGCGTCAGCCAGCGACGAGGTCTGGATCGCGGCGCGTATTTCTGCGCGCGGCAAGGGCCGTGAGGCCGACCGGCGCTATCGTGACCTCTGCCGGAGACTGGGTATCGGCATGCTGGGCGTCTCCGATGCCGGTCAGGTCAGCGTGATCGTCAGCTCGGTGTCTCCGATGCCTCGCAGCAATCCCAAGCGCCGCACCCGACTGGTCAAGGAGCATCGGAAGCGACAGGGCGATCCGGCCCTCGGGGGATCGACGAAAGTGCCGATCATGACGGCCTACCGGCAGCAGGCTCTTGCCTGCGCGGCTGCCCTTGCTGAAGGTCCATTGCGTCCGCGCGACCTCAGATCCGTTGCGCCGACGGCCGGCCAGATTCTGCTCGCCAATTATTATGGCTGGTTCATCAGGGTGGAAAAAGGCATCTACGGGTTGAGTGATTCAGGTCGCGAAGCGCTGGTACGCTGGCCTATTCCCGGATCATCACAAGGTTTGGAGTAGCGAGGGGCAAAAGCGCGAGGTGGCTTTCACTTTGTGACGCTAAACGCGCTTTATGGGGGACGGTTTGGCCCGAGACCGGACATTCGCTTTACCCGGGCAGGCCGCATTGTCGAAGACAATGCGGCCTGCTGTTTACAATCGCCTTTTATCCGAAGAGCGCGAATGTGGCCTTCAAGGTGTTCCACACGCCCCATAGCATTGGAACACCAACGACGGTCCAGGCGATCACGGCCTTGCCGTCGAGACCGCCCCGACCAATGCCGAACGAGCCGCTGGGGCCGGCATTCGCCTGCGCACTTTTGGCCTGCAGCGCTGCAACCTCGGTGTCGGACATGAACCATTTGTCAGCGAGCGGGCGTACAAAGGCATTGGCGATCAGACCGAGCAACAGCATGCCGGCGAGGATGTACATGGTGAAGTTATAGACCTGATCTCTCGGCACGCCGGCGGCAATCTGTGCCTCGCGGATGTAGTTGACCACGACCGGGCCGATGATGCCTGCCGTTGCCCAGGCCGTCAGCAGGCGGCCATGAATGGCCCCGACGAACTGGGTACCGAAGATATCGGCAAGATAGGCCGGAATGGTGGCAAATCCGCCGCCATACATTGACAGGATGATGCAGAACATGCCGACGAACAGGATCTTGCTCTGGATACCGGCCGCCCAGGGCGCCAGTGCATAGAGCACGATGCCGAGGACAAAGAAGCAGAAGTAGGTGTTCTTGCGGCCGATCTTGTCCGACAGCGACGCCCAGAAAAAGCGACCGCCGATGTTGAACAGTGACAGAAGTCCGGCAAATCCTGCGGCAATTGCTGCAATCGCCGCAAGCTGCTCAGGTTTCATGTCGACAAAGGCAACGCCTGGCTGGCCGATCAGCGAGCCTGCGAAGATCTCCTGCAGCATGGGAGACGCCATGCCGATCACGCCGATGCCTGCGGAGACATTGAGGCAGAGGACGGCCCAGATCAGCCAAAACTGGCGTGTCTTATGGGCATCGCGCAGATGCACATGCCGGGTCGTGATCATCGTGCTCTTGGCGGCGGGTGCAGTCCAGCCTTCCGGGCGCCAGCCAGCCGGCGGAATTCGGTAGCCGAATGCGCCACCCATCATGAAGACAAAATAGACGAGTGCCATCACGACAAAGGTCTGCCAGACACCGACAGAGGTATCGGAGCGGAAAGAGGTCATCAGCAGGTTGGCCAGCGGCGCCCCGATCATCGCACCACCGCCAAAGCCCATGATTGCCATGCCGGTCGCCATACCGCGGCGGTCAGGAAACCATTTGATCAGTGTCGAGACTGGTGAGATATAGCCGAGGCCAAGGCCGATGCCGCCGATGACACCAGCGCCCAGCCACATCAACCAGAGTTGGTGGGTATACACACCGAGTGCTGCCACTAGAATACCGCCGCACCAGCAACAGGCCGAAACGAAGCCAGCCTTGCGCGGCCCGGCCCGCTCCAGCCAGCCACCCCAGATTGCTGCCGATGAACCGAGAAGAACAAAAAACAACGTATAGATCCAGCCGAGGTCGCTGACGCGCCAGTCACAGCTGGTGGTGAACAATGCCGACACAAACGTCATGTCGCTACAGGTAGCGGCGGCGCTGATGCCGATCGATTTGGACAGCGGTAGCCAGAAGACGCTAAAGCCGTAAGCCATGCCAATACAGAGGTGGATGGCAAGGGCTGCCGGTGGCACGAGCCAGCGGTTGAAACCCGGTTTGGCGATAATGCGCTCACGGTCGAGTAACCCGATCGTGCCTCCGCCTGGATAGGTGTCGGTTGTTGCCGTCATGAATTTGTCCTCCCTTGCGCCCTCATCAGGCGCCTCCCAGTTTCAGTCTGTCCCTAGACCGACGAAGGCTTGCTGCGCTGCTTGGAGCCCAGCGCGCGTGAGACCTTGTCGCTCCATGTAAAACCTAGCAACCGGCGTGCCAGATGCGACTTTGCGATTTATCAAGGGTTTAGGGAGGGTGAAGGGGGAATCCTTCAGCGTTCTGGACAAATTGTCCTGGCTCTTAAAGACAAGTTGTCCGTCAGCGGGCTTCAGGTAGCCAGATGCTAAAGCAGGTCCCTTTGTCAGGTTCGCTCTCCACCGAGATCCGACCGCCCTGCCGGTCGATCAGGCCCTGGCTGATGGAGAGACCAAGACCGGTTCCCTCCCGCTTCTTGGTGGAAAAGAATGGATCGAAGATACGGCCGATCAGGTCGGCCGACATGCCAACACCGGTATCTTCCACTTCCAGCGCGACACCCGCTTTGTTTTCCATATCGTGATCGAATGTGCGGATCGTCAACGTTCCGCCAGCCGGCATGGCATGCAGGGCGTTGACGATCAGGTTGATCGCGACTTGCTGCAGTTCCGTGCGGTTCATCAGCACCAGTCGCGTGGCTCGGTCCTCCAGAACGAGACTGATATCGGCTTTGTTCAGCAGGTGCTGGACGAGGGGCAGGCAATCCAGGATCACCGCATTTATTGCGTGGCGTTCGACATAACCGGCATATTCCTCAGGCTTGGCAAATTGCAAGAGCTTGGTGACGATCTGGCTGATCCTGTGGATCTGCTCATCGATCAGCCGGAACTCGACCTTGGCCTCTTCCGCCTTTTGCCCAAGGACGCTGCGCACAACGTCGAGATTTCCCTGGATGACCGCGATCGGATTGTTGATCTCGTGGGCAACACCGGCGGTGATCTCGCCAATGGCTGCGAGTTTTTCAGACATGATCAATTGTTTGGTCGCCGCTTCGATCCGGCGGTTGGCTTGCTCCAGTTCGCTGGTGCGTTCCGCAACGCGGTCGTTCAGTTCGTCATTCCAAAGGCGCAGGTCTCGGTCCCGCTGCTGCAACTGGTCCAGCAGGCCATCAAGATGCAGCGCAACGCGGCCGATCTCGTCGCTGGCGACCATCAACTCCGTGCGCGCGCCCATGTTGCCGGCCTCAACGCGCGTAATCGTGTCGCTCATGCGCTCCAGAGGCTTGAAGATCGATCGCGCCCAGCGCAGGAAGATCGGGACGCTGACGACGGCAACGGCCAGAAAGGCCAGTATGATTGTGATGAGGGTGGTCTGTTTAGCCTCGCGAAATGGCGTCTCGAGAAATCCGACATAGAGCATGCCGACGCGGTTGCCGAAGCTGTCTGTGATCGGCTCATAGGCCGAAATATACCAATCGTTGACGACAAAGGCGCTGTCGAGCCAGGTCTGGCCTTCATCCAGCACCGCGGTGCGCACCGCGGCCGATACACGGGTTCCAAGTGCGCGGCGATCCTCGAAAAGCCGCACATTGGTACTAATGCGCACATCTTCGAGAAAGAGTGTCGCTGTACCCTTGCTTCCCTCCGGCAGGCTTGCTTCGCGGTAGACAAGATCGTTGATAGTATCGATGAAAACCAGGTTCTGGTTGAGAAGGATGCCGCCGACCAGTGCCGCCCGATTGCCTGCTGGTATCCGATTGTCTGGAAGACTGATCGGGCTGGCTGACTGAACCACCATCCCGCGTGTTTCACTTTTCCGATCGGTTTCAACCGCGTTGGGTGTATCGACGAGATCGATCAGGGCACGCTCAGCCAGTGCCGGCGCAATTTCGGCCAGCTGCCGGTTGGAGACGATGTCGATTGCCGTTGAGGACGTGCCCTTGAGCGCTGAGGCAACGACGGGAAAGGCTGCAAGCGATTGCCCTTCGACCACCGGTTCGGTCCCACCTTCGACCAGCACCAGGAAATCAAGCCCCAGCTTCTGGCGGCTTTGCTCGAGAAATGTAGTCAGATCTGCAGGCACGCCAGAGGAGGCCGCATCCTGAAAGGCCACAGAAACCGCCAGCGCCTGGATTTGTTCGCCGGTGTTTTCCAGAATGCGAGACAGATACTGGTGTGCGATGGTGAGATCGCCATTGACCTTGGCAATCAGAAGGGCGTCGAACTTTGAGTTCCAGCGCGCAATGGTGATGCCGAGCAGCAGCGGCAAAATGACCAGCGTCGGCAGAAGCGCAATTGCCAGCAGCCGGAACCGGATCGATCGCACCGGCCGGACGGCACGTGCCGGGGTGGACATATCACCTGCCTCAGCCATTCCAGGCGGCACATTTTCGGTCGATGGTCTTGCGCGAAACGCCGAGCCGGCGCGCGGCTTCGTCGCGATTTCCAGCACAGTTTTCCAGAACGGCGAGAATATGGCGCCTCTCGACATCCTCCAGCGTATCGTCCGATCCAGCCTTGCCTGTATCGTTCACAAGGATGCCTGAGGGACAGGATGCGGCGTAGGCAGAGGGTTTATCCATCGGCTTGCTGTCGGCGAAATTATCGTGAATGCTGCGCGTACCTGCTGCCGCACTTCGAGGCCCATCGCGAAATTCGCCGGGGAATTTTCCAAGGATCAGTGTCCGTTCGATCAGGTTGCGCAATTCCCGCACATTGCCTGGCCAGCCATAGCGGCCAAGTGCGGCACGGACCGGTGGGTCGATTGCGACCGGAGGCATGCCGAGCTGTTGAGACAGTTTGGTCATAAACAGATCGGCAAGTTCCTGTACGTCATTGCCTCGGTCGCGAAGCGGCGGCAGATGCAGTTGCATCACGTTGATGCGATAAAAAAGATCGGCACGGAACCGCCCCTGTTCGACCTCCCTCTGCAGGTTGGCATTGGTGGCGAAGACGAAGCGCAGGTCGACGGGCACTTCGCGCTCCGATCCGACCGGCCGCACACGGCGGTCCTCGATCACCCGGAGCAGTTTGCTCTGGGTCGCAAGGGGCATTTCGGCGATTTCGTCGAGGAAGAGCGTGCCGCCCTGGGCGTGAGTGAACAGGCCCTCTCGGCCATGACCGGCACCGGTGAAGGCGCCCTTGATGTGGCCAAACAGTTCAGTCTCGATCATGTCGGCGGGAATGGCGGCGCAATTGACGGGCACGAACGGTTTCTCCGCCCGGTCGGATAACGTATGCAGCGAGCGGGCTGCAACCTCTTTTCCGGTGCCGGATTCGCCGGTGAGCAACACCGATGTCGGCAGCGGTGCAAGCTTGGCGATGGTGGTGCGCAGATCTCCGATCACTGTCGATCCGCCAATCAGTCTGTCGCGCAACAATATGTGTTCGGACGCCGCCTTTAACTCGTAGCGCAGCACGAAATTCTCACGCTGCAGCCGCATGCGCTCCAGACAGCGGGCAACCGAGTTCAGGATCTGGTTGGAACGGAACGGTTTGAGCACGAAGTCGACCGCGCCGGCACGCAGCGCCTGGATTGCCGTGTCTAGATCGGCAAAGGCGGTGATCAGGATAGCCTCGGCAAACAGTCCGATGGTGCGCTGCTCGGCGAGCCAGTCAACGCCGTTTTTTCCCGGCATGATATTGTCGAGGATAACAAGATCGAAATGCTGCTGGTCGAGTTTGCGGGATGCTTCGTCTGTATCGGCGGCCTCTTCGACCAGCCGGCAGCGTGGACCAAGCGTGCGCACGAGAAAATTGCGCATGCCCGGTTCGTCATCGACAATCAGGATGGAAGCTTGGGCGAGCAGAGGTCCGAATTCCCGGTCACGCACAGGCGCCGCGATGTTCGACATAGCCTCTTTCTGCGCAGCTTTCTGCAAAGTGTTCATTCTCTCCTCCACCGCAACATCCATAGCAAGCCCGGACTTGCGGCACAAATGCGCATGTTCTAGAAAATGACAGGGTCAGGGAGGGGGGCTGCAGCCGCACAGGGCAGTTGTTCCGACCGACAGGCGCAAGGATCTCACCGCCGTATCGACCCGATCGCCGGGATCTGCCCAATTGGGCGCCGTTCTTTAATGATCCGTGCCGGGCGCGACGATCGTCAACCCTTGGAGTGGGATAAGGATCTTGGTCACCCCACAAATTATTCTGCGCGCCGCACGGCCTTCCTAAGAGTTGCGGTTGGCCAGATCGGAACATGTAGTTGGTCGGTCAAAGCCGCACCGAAAATCATTGCTCTCGCGGCGTTACGCTGCCGGTGGAGGGCCTTGTCGGAAAAATCCAGCCTCGATCTTGCCTGCACTCCTGTCAATAGGCGCAAGCCGGCGTTTCCGCTCTCTGGCAGCCTTGTCGAGCAGCTGGGCGAATGTGTCGAGGCTAATCTTGTCCGCGCGCAGCATTTGCCGGATCAACGGATCACTCAAAGCTTCTGAAATCGACAGGTCGTGCATGGCCGTACTCCTCCTTTGGCTGCGGAATAACACGGTCATGCAACGCTCAGATGTCACCGGTGTGGCTGAATTCGGGCAGCGCTTCACATGGCCGCGAGTGGTGGCGATATTCACGCCGCAGTTTCTCAAAAGCATTCGATTCGACGCCATGCATGTCGCTGCATCCTATGCCTTCCTGCCATATCCCTCGCCTGCCGACGGATCGCTTTATCCCATCCTGGTACCTGGCTGGACGCTGAACTATGAAATGCTGTTTTATGCGGCGTTCGGCCTTTGCCTCTTTCTCTTGCCCCGTTGGCGCGTGCTTGCAGTCAGCGCGGTGCTGATTGCGCTGCCTCTGCTTGGTATACTGGTTCGTCCGGACTGGCCGCCTGCGATTTTCCTCACATCGAGTATCCTCCTCGAATTCCTGTTCGGCGTGGGGATCGCGTGGGTGCTTTCAAAACGCGCCGGTTCGCGCAAAGCCGGGGCGTCACTTTTGTTTGCCGGCATGATGTTGTTTATGGCGTCGCCGTTTATCGCCCAACATGTTGACCTATTGCGCTTCATCCTGCTTGGCGTGCCAGCGGCCATGATTGTGTCGGGGGCACTCCTGTTGGAGAAGGCGCGTGCGCTGCCAATCTGGCCTTTGCCGAAATTGCTCGGAGACTCGTCCTATGCGTTGTATCTCACGCATGGGATCGTGCTGTCGGCCATGGGGCAACTGTGGTTGCGACTGCCGTTCGGAAGTGGTGGACTGTCACTTGCCGTGTTCAGTATCCTGACACTTCTCGCTAGTCTGCTGGGTGGCATAGTCACCTATCGGCTCGTCGATGAGCCTTTGCAAAATTGGCTGCGTGCGAACACGGCGCGAAGCCGGCTTGCACAGTTGTCAGCCTGATTTCGGCTTTGTGCGCCGGCATCGCTCCGAGCAGAGCTTTACCTCGTCCCATGTTCTCGACCATTTACGTCGCCACGTGAAAGGCAGGCCACAGCTGCGGCAAGTCTTCGTCGGCAAATCTGTCTTCCTCACCATTTTTGCCAAAGCTTCGTCTCCATAGGACCGCTGCTGGCATTCCCCCTTATACGGGCGCGCCCCGATCGAGTTTATCCAGGAAGCTTTCAGCACTGTTCCGGTACTCGTGTTTTTTCCCGTCATCCATGCGATGCCACGTTGCATAAGTCTGTGCGAGGCGATGGTTCTTTGCCAGTTTTGCCGCATTGCGGTCGATGAAATGCCAGTAGAGAACATTCAGCGGGCAGGCGTCCGCGCCGACCTTCTTGGCAACATCATAGCGGCAGCCATCGCAATAGTTGGACATGCGCGCGATGTAGGCGCCACTGGCGGCATAGGGCTTTGAAGACATCAGGCCGCCGTCGGCAAACTGGCTCATGCCGATCACATTGGGCAGCTCCACCCATTCGAATGCATCCGCATAGACGGCGAGATACCACTGATGAACAGCATGCGGATCAAGGCCGGCAAGCATGGAAAAATTGCCGACCACCATGAGGCGCTGGATGTGATGCGCGTAGGCATGGTGATTGTCTGGGTAATCACCGTGGACAGACACGCCATGCCGGTGTCGCCGGTCCAAAAGAAATCTGGCAGGGGACGATGCGCATCGAGGGCATTGCTCATTTCATACCCCGGCATCGTCAACCAGTAGATCCCGCGAATTTACTCGCGCCATCCGATGATCTGGCGAATGAAGCCCTCGACGCTGGCGATGGGCGCGTGTCCCTCGAGATAGGCCCGCTCGGCCGCCTTGCACAGGGAGAGAGGATCCAGCAAGCCAATGTTGATGTAAAAGGACAGGAGAGCGTGGTTGAGGAAGGGCTCTTCGCTCAGCATGGCGTCCTGGGTTTCGCCAAATGCCGGCAGAAAATCCCGCATGAATGCGTCTGCAGCACTCTGCGCATCGGATCTGGTCACCGCAAATGAGAAGCCGGCTGTCGAACCTATATTTTTCGGAAATATGCGTTCGACGAGCGCAAGCACATCCTTTGTCAATGCATCCGGCGGAAAGCCCTTATGTTTCGGGCGAAACAGATCGGGCTTTGCCGGTTGACGATTGTCCGCATCAAAATTCCAGCGATGCCCTTCGGGATCCGTGCCGTTCATCAACAAGCCCGTACGGCGCCGCATGTCGCGGTAGAAATATTCCATCGTCAGCGATCGGCGCCCCGCGCTCCATTTGCGAAACTCTACCTTCGAGCACAGGAACCGGCTGTCGATGCGGATGTCGACCGGTAGGCCAAGATCGCTCTGCCATGTATTCATCGCCTCCAGAACGCGCCACTCTGAGCCTTCAGTGGCGACCACGCGTTCAGGTGAAATTGCGTTGACGGCGCGCTTCAGTTCGCCGGAGAACGAACCAGAATTATCGGGATGGTCGAGCTTGATGTACCGGACGCCAAAGCCATGACTTCTGAGCTCTTCGCCGAAATGCCGCATGGCAGAAAAGATCAGGGCAATCTTGAGTTTGTGATGCTGCACATAGCTTGCCTCTTCCATTACCTCGCACATCAGTACGACGTCCCGATCCGGATCGGCGCCTTCCAGGCTGGACAACGTTGGCGACAACTGGTCACCGAGTATGAAGATTAGATTTCGGATGGAGGTCAATGTGCATGGCATCAGGTTTGTTGTCACTGCTTGCGGCTACGAACATTTCGGGCAACTGGATCTGCTGGATGATGAGATGAATTTGTCCCGTTGCATTGGCAGTATCGCTGCAAGTGTCTTGCGGTGACATTTTGAGCGGAGAAAGTGCCAAAATTCGCCGCGTCGCAGCGTTTTTGTTGACAGACACGGTACCTCAGTGAAAAAGATCTATCGCAACAAAAGGAGACATTTATGGCTGATGAGAACAATGCAGGCGCCGTTGCCGAGGTTGCGGTGACAGAGACGCCGGTCAAGGTTAAAAAGAAGCGCGGGCCGAACAAGCCGAAGGCAACCGCCGAACCTGCAAAAGCTGCGCCTGTGAAGGCCGAGGTCGCGCCGGCAAAGGCTGCTCCGGTCCAGCGTCGCAAACGCGGCGAAACGGAAGCTGTTGCCTCGACGACAGCGAAAGATACAATCAAGGCGTCGGCGCCGAAAAAGGTTGCCAAGCCTGCTCAGAGCAAGCCAGCTCTGGCCAAGACATCAGTTGCCAAGTCACCAGCATCCACTGGCGATGAATTTGCAGACCTCATCAAGCTTGAAGAAGAAAACAAGACACTGCGCAAGGCGCTTGCCGACAAGCTGCGTCAGGAAAATGCCGACCTCCGTAAACGGTTGGGGTCCGCCTGAGTTTCGATAAGCGCAAAAGATCAAGGTGGCGCGGGGCGGTTGTTAGACCGCGCTCGCCCCCTAGATCATTTTCAAACGGCATAGACGGGTTTGTGCCGCAGACCCGGATATGAACCCTGCCGCGAAATCGCAGTGCAGATTGCTGGAGGACTAAGCTAATGAGATCCCCTTGGAGATTTCTTGCCGATCTGGCATCCCGCCAGCCTAAAGACCAAGCGCCGGAAGAAGCGCCAAAGATAGTGCCGAGTTCTGCGCCGACAAGCGAGCCAGAGGTTGAGCGCGAAGTCACACCAGCGAAAGCAGTTACCAAACCTTCACTGGACGAACCCGCTCCGCGTGCTGCAGAGAAAGTGGTTGATCCGGTTCGCGCAACGGCCGCAGCAGAAGCGACGCCGCTTGACGAAACGGATGCTGAACCGTCGAACGAGGTGAGCCCCATCGGTGCATCACCTGAGTTGGTCGCCCCAACCAGCAGGCAAGGTGGGCAGAAATCGGCGCGATCCAAACCGGAACGGTCGAATGCAAGCAAGACCCCGGCACAAAAGGATGCGGCTAAGGCATCGCTACCTGACGGGAAGATGACGATTGTGCCTGGCCCCGATACTTCTTTGCAGATTGTGGGCAAGAGCAAACGACAGTCGGTCGCAACAAAAAAGGCCGATGCTGCAATTGGGAAGAAGCCTGCGGTCGGGGAGATTGACCGCGCATCTCGCTCATCATCCTCACGCGATCCAATGCTTGCCGAGATGGAAAGACTTGACGCAGACGTGCAAAATCTGAGAATCGTGTTGGGCGATAAGCTCAAACTGCAAAACGAACACCTCAGAAAGTTGCTCAAGCGCTTCGATCGCGCCTGACGCCGTTATCTTTGCGAAGACTGGACATATGAAAAGACCACAGAACTTCGTCGTCGAATTCAAATCGGGACGGCGACGCAATGATACGCGCTCCGGCTCGATCTGGGGCAACACGGATCTCAAGGCGCTGGTGCGTGCGGCAGAAGCAGATGCGCCGCATCTATTCGATCCAATGACCGGACATGCGACCGAGGGCCTGCAAATTGGTGTTGAGGCCGAGCCTGCTGATGCTCCATCGGTGAAGCTGAATACCCATCAGACAGGCCCTGTGGTCTCATTCGGCAACAAGCCTGTCGAAGCCATCACCATGGTGACGGCTGATCAGAACCAAGGCCTCGTCGGAAATCTCGATCAAGACGCGGACAGTGGCGCTCAGCACGAAGAAAAAACGGCAGAGCTGCAGAGCCACAAGACGCGGGATGCTATACGTAGATCCGTCGGAACCAAGGAAACCAAGACGGCGACCGTAGAAACCGATTTGGGATCATCGTTTAAGTCGGTTGATGGACCGGGCGAAGAATTGGATAGGCTTGAAGCCGAAAATCGGCGTTTGAAACAAACACTGGCAGCAGAGCTCAGACGGCAAAACTTGCAGCTTTTGGCCATGCTTCGCAGATTTGACTGATCTGGACGCGACTGAAGGGGGCTCTTGTCGTTCACAGTGTTGTCCCTTTGATCTGGGCAGGACAGCACAGCACAGCACAGGACAGGACAGGGCAGGGCAGGACAGGACAGCAGGACAGCACAGGACAGGGTCTCGTTCAGCTGATATTCACGCAGCCTGCAGACGCAAAAGAGCTATGTGCGTCTCAACGCCAGGCTCGGCAACAGGCAGTTTATCAGCATCGGTTTTCGCTTTTCTCTTATTGTGGCCGCGTGTCGCTGTCCGCTTGATAGATGGATTTTATATTGTCCCGCTACTGGGACGCAGACATCGATTGCCTGAACTGCGTCGGCGTTTTGCCCGTCCACGTCTTGAAGGCGCGGTGAAAGGCGCTTGGTTCGGCGAAACCCAATGCGTTTGCCACATCGCCGACACGCATGTCGCCCGCAGCGAGCATGTCAATCGCCATTTCCCGGCGGATTTCCTCTTTGATTGCCGCAAAGCTCTGGGCTTCTGCATGGAGCCGATGGCGAAGGGTCGACGGCGACATGCGCATCTGAAGTGCAATTTCTTCAAAACGTCCCCAGCTCGACGGCGGTGTCTTGCGCAGGTGACGCCGCATGGCAGCGCCAAGACCGGCATCATATCTGTAACGCACGAGTATATTGGCAGGAGCCCCGCGTAGAAACTGTTTCAGGGCCTGTTCCGTCCGGGCGATCGGCAGTTTCAGCAGCGTAGCATCAAAGGCGATTCGACTGACCGGCCGCGAAAAATGCACAGGCGCACCAAAGAACAGCCGGTAGTCCGTTCCTTGTTTTGGTTCGGCACAGCGGAAATCGACCGCGCGTATCGCAATGCGCCGGCCGACCAGCCAGCAGGCAATGCCATGCAGAAGGATCCAGTATGTCCGGTAGGCAAAGGCCGAGCGTGGTGCTCCCTTGTCGGTCAAGATGATTTCGGCGAGCCCGTTGCGCACGATGAGTTCGCCGCTCGGATCGTCAATCACGATGGTCAAAAAACGAAGCGCCCGTCGAAGTGCCTGTTCAAGAGTTTTGGCATGCAGCACGCTGTGACACAGCAATGTGAAGCTGCCATGCGGCATAGCTCTACCGGCCATGCCGAAGAATTCGTCGTCCACCTCCGCGGCTATGGCCAGCCAAAGAGCACCGTAGCGCTCTGCCGAAATCGGCTGGTCAATGATCAAAGGCAGTCCCAGGCGGGAAAGTACAGGTGCTGTCGGCTTGCCTGCCCGGTTAAGGCAGTCGAGGGCCTCATCAACGAACGAGGGCGAAATCATGCGCCGGTCGAATTCAGCCACTGACGATCCTCCCATATGGCAAAACTGGCCGAAAAATGAAGCGCAGTTCTGTCATCGCTTACAATAACGCGTGAGCGTAGGATCCGGCAAGGCAGTCAACGGGGAGGTGATTGTCGATGCCGCAGCGTGGGAGGAGTGTTTCATGAGACAGGGCACAAAGGGCTCAGATTTGATGTCAACGATGCATGTCAGATCATCAGCCAAAGCGCACGGCCGCGGTGTGGTCGCTCTACGGAACAATGGCTCGATGAGGGTTGCATGAAGCCGCATGATCCGGTGGTCATCGTCGGCTTCGCCCGCACCGCACTTGGAGGGTTTCTGGGTGATTTGAAAGATATCGGTGCTCCGGAGTTGGGCGCGATAGCAATTCGTGCCGCCTTGCAGCGCAGTCAGCTTCCGGTCGATGCGGTGCAGGAACTTGTCTTTGGATGCGTGCTTTCTGCAGGTCTTGGCCAGGCACCGGCGCGCCAGGCGGGGATTGGTGCCGGGCTTCCCTTCACCGTTGGCGCGACCACCGTCAACAAGATGTGCGGCTCGGGCATGAAGGCGGTAATGCTGGCCCATGACATGCTTTTGGCCGCAAGCGCGGAAGTTGTGGTCGCGGGAGGCATGGAGAGCATGAGCAATGCGCCCTATCTGCTCGATCGTGCCCGCGCAGGTTATCGCCTCGGCCACGGGCGTCTCGCAGACCATATGTTTCTCGATGGGCTGGAAGACGCCTATGACAAAGGCCGGCTGATGGGAACCTTCGCGGAAGACTGTGCTGAAGCCTATCAGTTTACGCGAGAGGCGCAGGATGAATTTGCTGTTTCATCACTGACGCGGGCACAAGAAGCAATTGGTAACGGTCTCTTCGAGAAGGAGATCGCGCAGGTGACTGTGAAGGCCAGGAAAAACCAAACGAATGTCACATGCGATGAGCAGCCCGGAAAGGCGAGGCTTGAAAAGATCGCGACCCTCAAGCCTGCCTTTCGTGACGGTGGAACGGTGACAGCCGCCAATTCGAGTTCGATTTCCGATGGCGCGGCAGCTTTGGTCGTGATGCGCCTTCGGCAAGCGGAGGAGAGAGGTCTGACGCCGCTTGCCACGATCATTGGTCATGCGACCCATGCACAGGCTCCCAACCTTTTTGCAACGGCGCCTATCGGTGCACTCAAAAAACTGAGTGAACGAACTGATTGGCGGCTGGAGGATGTCGATCTCTTCGAAATCAACGAGGCTTTTGCCGTCGTGACCATGGCAGCGATGCGGGATCTCGACCTGCCGCATGACAAGGTAAACGTGCATGGTGGTGCCTGCGCATTGGGCCATCCGATTGGCGCGTCCGGTGCCCGCATCATTGTTACACTTCTGGCGGCACTCGAGCGCTACGACCTGAAACGCGGCATGGCCACGCTTTGCATTGGCGGCGGTGAAGCGACAGCCATTGCGATAGAGCGGGCTTGAGTTCTCTTGTGGAGGAGGTCCTGGAATGATCCTGTCTGACCAGCAATGCCAGATCCGCGATATGGCGCACGATTTCGCCCAAGAATGCCTCTTGCCAGGTGCTTCTGCCCGCGACATGTCGCACGCTTTCCCGCAGGATGAATTGCGTCAGATGGGTGAACTTGGCTTTCTCGGCATGCTGGTGCCGGACGACTATGGTGGCTCGGACACCGGTACCGTTGCCTATGCTTTGGCCCTTGAAGAAATTGCCGCCGGCGATGGGTCCTGTTCCACAATCATGAGCGTGCACAATTCGGTCGGCTGCGTGCCGATCCTCAAATTCGGCACGGAGGCCCAAAGACGGCGGTTCCTGCCAAAGCTTGCCTCCGGCGAATGGATCGGTGGCTTCGCCCTGACCGAACCGCAAGCGGGATCTGACGCATCCAATCTGCGTAGCCGGGCCGTCTTGGATGGTGACCACTATGTCATCGACGGCGCCAAGCAGTTCATCACGTCAGGCAAAAACGGCGACTTGATCATCGTCTTTGCCGTGACTGAACCCGCGGCTGGAAAGAAGGGCATTTCGGCGTTCATCGTGCCGACGGATACGCCAGGCTATGAAGTGATACGGGTCGAGCAGAAGCTCGGGCTGCATTCCTCCGATACCTGCCAGATCGCGTTCACCGGGATGAGGATCCCGGTTGAATCGCGCCTTGGCGAAGAAGGAGAGGGTTACAGAATAGCGCTGGCGAACCTTGAAGGTGGTCGCATCGGTATCGCGGCACAGTCAGTCGGCATGGCACGCGCGGCTTTTGAAGCCGCACGAGATTATGCGAGCGAACGCATAACCTTCGGCAAAGCGATCATCGACCATCAAGCCGTCGCTTTTCGCCTTGCCGACATGGCAACCAGCATCGCAGTTGCACGGCAGATGGTCTTGCATGCCGCGGCCCTGAAGGACAGCGGTGCCCCCTGCCTGACGGAAGCCTCGATGGCAAAGCTGTTTGCCTCCGAAATGGCTGAGAAGGTCTGCTCGGATGCGATCCAGATCCACGGTGGCTATGGATATATGGCCGACTATCCGGTCGAGCGCATCTATCGCGATGTGCGCATCTGTCAGATCTATGAAGGAACAAGTGACGTGCAGCGCATCGTGATTGCGCGTAGTCTGCAAGTCTAACGTGCCATGCTTTCCGGGAGGAGACTGGAAGGCCAGCGCGTGCAAAATGGGAGGAAGAACACGGCATGACCGAGTTCGCGCAATTGAGTCTGCATGTTCCAGAGCCAGCGGTTCGCCCAGGAGGCCAACCGGATTTTTCCAATGTCACGATTGCCAAGGCGGGCGCCGTTGCGCGCCCCGATGTCGACGCGGCCCCCGAAGACATCCGTGATCTTGCCTATTCGATCATTCGCATACTCAACCGCGAAGGTGAGGCTGTCGGTCCATGGGCGGGGCTGCTGTCCGACGAAGCGCTTTTAACCGGCCTTCGCAACATGATGAAGCTGCGCGCCTTCGACGCGCGCATGTTGATGGCACAGCGACAGGGCAAGACCTCGTTCTACATGCAGCATCTGGGCGAGGAGGCGGTCAGCTGCGCCTTTCGCAAGGCGCTGAGGCAAGGTGACATGAATTTTCCAACCTACCGGCAGGCCGGTCTGCTGATTGCCGACGGCTACCCGATGGAGGAGATGATGAACCAGATCTTTTCCAACGAAAGCGATCCCCTGCGCGGCCGGCAATTGCCTGTCATGTATTCGTCGAAAGAGCACGGCTTCTTCACGATTTCCGGCAACCTCTCCACCCAATATGTGCAGGCAGTTGGTTGGGCCATGGCGTCGGCCATCAAGAACGACACCAAGATAGCCGCGGCCTGGATCGGCGACGGATCGACGGCGGAATCGGACTTTCATTCGGCACTGGTCTTTGCCTCGACCTACAAGGCGCCTGTGATCCTCAATATCGTTAACAATCAATGGGCGATTTCGACATTTCAAGGCATCGCCAGAGGTGGTTCGGGGACCTTTGCCGCCCGTGGCCTGGGCTTTGGAATTCCTGCACTCCGTGTTGACGGCAATGATTATTTGGCGGTTCACGCGGTTTCGCTCTGGGCGGCCGAGCGCGCCCGGCGCAATCTCGGGCCGACATTGATCGAATACGTGACCTACCGGGTCGGTGCCCATTCGACCTCGGATGACCCAAGTGCCTATCGTCCCAAGACCGAATCCGAGGCCTGGCCGCTGGGAGATCCGGTGCTGCGCCTGAAAAAGCACCTGATCTTGAAGGGAGCGTGGTCAGAAAGCCGCCATGTGCAAGCGGAAGCGGAAATCCTGGATGAAGTGATCGATGCGCAGAAGCGGGCAGAAGCTCATGGCACCTTGCACGCCGGCGGAAAGCCTTCGGTGCGCGACATCTTCGATGGAGTCTATGCCGACATGCCGCCGCATATCCGTCGCCAGAGACAGAAGGCTGGATACTGACATGGCCAGAATGACAATGATCGAGGCCGTACGCAGCGCGATGGATGTGTCGGTGGCGCGCGATGACGATGTGGTGGTCTTCGGCGAGGATGTGGGCTATTTCGGTGGCGTCTTTCGCTGCACGCAGGGCCTGCAGGCAAAATATGGCAGGACTCGCTGCTTTGATGCTCCGATCAGTGAAAGCGGCATCGTCGGGACGGCAATTGGGATGGCGGCCTATGGACTAAAGCCCTGCGTCGAGATCCAGTTCGCCGACTATATGTATCCCGCTTATGACCAGATCACCCAGGAAGCAGCTCGCATCCGGTATCGCTCGAACGGCGATTTTACCTGCCCGATCGTCCTGCGCATGCCGACAGGCGGCGGCATCTTTGGCGGACAGACACACAGCCAAAGCCCGGAAGCGCTGTTTACCCATGTCTGCGGCCTGAAAGTTGTTGTTCCCTCCAACCCTTATGATGCCAAGGGGCTGCTGATCGCCTCGATCGAAGATCCCGATCCGGTGATCTTTCTCGAACCGAAGCGGCTCTACAATGGCCCCTTCGACGGTCATTACGAAAGGCCGGTCACGCCTTGGTCAAAGCACGATCTGGGTGAGGTGCCGGATGGGCATTACGGCATTCCGATCGGCAAGGCCGAAATTCGCAAAACCGGTGGAGCCGTGACAGTCATCGCCTATGGCACCATGGTTCACGTTGCGTTGGCGGCCGCGGGAGAAACGGGCATAGACGCCGAGGTGATCGACCTCCGCAGCCTGCTGCCGCTCGACCTCGACACAATCGTTCAATCGGTGAGCAAGACGGGTCGTTGCGTCATTGTGCATGAGGCAACCCTGACATCCGGCTTTGGCGCTGAACTGGCGGCTCTGGTCCAGGAATACTGCTTTTATCATCTGGAAGCGCCGATCGTTCGTGTGACCGGCTGGGATACGCCTTATCCGCATGCTCAGGAATGGGACTATTTTCCAGGCCCTGCCCGAGTCGGGCGTGCACTTGTTGACGTGATGGGGGCGTGAACATGGCAGAATTCATCATCAAGATGCCCGATGTCGGCGAAGGTGTCGCTGAGGCGGAGCTTGTCGAATGGCATGTCAAACCCGGTGACCCAGTGCGTGAAGACATGGTGCTTGCGGCCGTTATGACGGATAAGGCAACAGTCGAGATACCCTCACCGGTCAACGGTGTCGTGCGCTGGCTCGGTGCCGCGATCGGCGACACGGTGGCAGTAAAGGCACCCCTTATCCGTATTGAAGTGGTGGGTGACTGGGAGGTGACAGGAGACGCGGTCGGAACTGGCACAAATGCATCCGTGCCGGCGGTTGACGAGGCGCCGCCCGTGGATGCCGGCGAAAATGATCCGGGTGCCGGGACGCCGGAGAGGGGAGCTGCGACGCAGGGGAAGAGTGCCGGCCAGACGGTGTCGGTCGCGCTGCATGCAACACCTTCCGCGATGCTAAAGCCGCTCGCGTCACCCGCGGTTCGACTAAGGGCATTGGAGAGCGGTATCGATCTGCGCCAGGTCGAGGGAACGGGGCCTGCCGGCCGCATTTCGCATGACGATCTCGACCAATTTGTCGCGCGGGGTGCCGCTCTTCCGCAATCTGGAAAAACGTTGATCCGCAAGACCGGTGTCGAGGAGATCAAGATCACCGGCCTGCGCCGCCGTATCGCCGAAAAAATGGCCCGCGCAACCGCACGCATCCCGCATATCACCTATGTCGAGGAAATCGATGTCACGGATCTCGAGGTCCTGCGGGAGAGATTGAACGGCAACCGTGCGCCGGATCAGACCAAGCTCACCGTGCTGCCATTCCTGATGCGCGCGCTGGTCAGGGCCTGCAGCGAACAGCCGGGGATCAATGCGACGTTCAACGATGATGCGGGCATCATTACAAGGCACGCTGGCGTGCATATCGGCGTCGCAACGCAGACGCCTGCCGGTCTTACCGTTCCGGTGGTGCGTCATGCGGAAGTCCTTAGCATCTGGGATTGTGCCGCCGAACTGATGCGGGTCGCAGAGGCAGCAAGATCAGGCGCTGCACTGCGTGAAGAACTGTCCGGATCAACGATCACCATCACATCGCTTGGGGCTCTCGGCGGGATTGCAACGACTCCGATCATCAATCACCCCGAAGTCGCGATTATCGGCGTCAACAAGATCATGATACGGCCTGTCTGGGATGGCAGCCAGTTCATCGCGCGCAAGATGATGAACCTCTCGTCGAGCTTCGATCACCGCGTGATCGACGGCTTTGATGCGGCGACCTTTATCCAGCGTATCAAAACGATGATGGAGACCCCTGCGCTTATTTTCATCGAGGGCTGAACCATGAAAGAGATTACCTGCAAGCTTCTCGTCATCGGTGCCGGACCAGGTGGCTACACCTGCGCAATCCGGGCCGGGCAATTGGGGGTCGACACGGTCATTGTTGAGGCTGATAAGCCGGGCGGAACCTGCCTCAATGTCGGCTGCATTCCGTCCAAGGCACTGATCCACGCCGCAGACACTTACCACGACCTCCGCCATATGGCAGGGCAAGAAAGTCCTTTCGGCATGAGGATCGAGAACCCTGAACTTGATCTTGCCAAGACGGTCGGCTGGAAGGACGGTATCGTTGCCCGCCTGAACGGCGGCGTGCTCGCGCTTCTGGCAAAGGCCAAGGTCAAGATCGTGCATGGCAAGGCGCGGTTTCGCGACGGAAAGACGGTCGATGTCGTGACCGAAACCGGTGTCCAGACCATCCGCGCGCAAGCGGTGGTGATCGCAACCGGCTCCCAGCCGGTCGAGTTGCCAGGGCTCGTCTTTGGTGGGCCGGTCATCTCCTCGACCGAAGCCCTGTCGCTCCAAGCCATACCGCAGAATCTCGTCGTTATTGGCGCCGGCTACATCGGCTTGGAACTCGGGACTGCGTTTGCCAAGTTGGGATCAAACGTGACATTCGTCGAGGCACGGGGCCGGATCCTGCCGCAATATGATGCCGATCTGGTCGCGCCTGTTGCCAGACGCTTGACGACGCTTGGTGTGCGGGTGTTGACGAACGTCAAGGCAAAGGGTCCCTCAGATGGCGGACTGTTGGTCGAGGATGCTCAGGGAGCGCAGCAGCGCCTCGCCGCAGACAAGGTTCTTGTCGCGGTGGGCCGCAGGCCGCACGTCGATGGCTTAGGCCTGGGCGAACTCGACCTGGATAAAGCGGGTCCCTTCCTGCGCATCGACGAGCATTGCCGGACATCGATGCGTGGCGTCTTTGCCATTGGCGACATCACCGGCGAGCCGATGTTGGCGCATCGCGCCATGGCGCAAGGGGAACTGGTGGCGGAAATTGTCGCAGGCAAGAGGCGCGCATGGGACAAGCGCTGCATTCCGGCGGTTTGTTTTACCGATCCCGAGATCGTCGTGGTCGGGCTTTCACCTGACGAGGCGCGCGCCCAAGGGTTCGATATCCGTGTCGGGCAGTTTCCATTCAGCGCCAATGGCCGAGCAATGACGGTGGGCCGCGACGATGGTTTTGTTCGCGTGGTGGCGCGTTCCGATTCCAATGTCGTTCTCGGTATGCAGGCAGTCGGGATTGCGGTCTCGGAACTATCGGCGGCATTTTCACTGGCGATCGAAATGGGGGCGCGGCTGGAAGATGTAGCATCCACGATCCATGTGCACCCGACGCGCAGTGAAGGATTTCAGGAAGCCTCCATGAAGGCGCTCGGCCATGCTCTTCATATCTGAACCGTTGCCGCATTTGATCCAATTCCGGATGCGCATTGAGCAAGATGCGGATCAGCAAAACCATTGTTCAGGAGCATAACGGACATGACAACGATTGCATTTATCGGTCTGGGCCACATGGGTGGCCCCATGGCAGCCAATCTCGTCAAGAACGGGTTTTCGGTCAGGGGGTTTGATCTTTCGCCAGCGCTGGTGAATGCCGCCAAGGCCGCTGGAGTTTTCCCCTGCGCAACACTCGCCCAGGCGCTGGAGGGTGCAGACGTAGTGATCACCATGTTGCCCGCCGGCAAACATGTGCTGTCCGTCTGGCAGGACCTTGTGGCGGCGTTGCCGGCGGGAACCCTGCTGATCGATTGCTCGACCATCGATATCGAAAGCGCCCGCAAGGCGCATGCACTGGCAGCCGGGGCCGCATGCCCGTCGCTGGATGCACCAGTATCGGGGGGAACGGGTGGCGCCGCCGCGGCTACGCTCACCTTTATGGTCGGGGGCGATCCCGATGTGTTTTCTCGTACCCAACCCATCTTTGAGGCAATGGGAAAACGCATCATTCTCTGCGGTGGCGCGAGTTCGGGGCAGGCCGCCAAGATCTGCAACAATATGATCCTCGGCATCAGCATGATTGCTGTCTGCGAGGCCTTCGTTCTCGGCGAAAAATTGGGTCTTTCGCATCAGGCACTCTTCGATGTCGCGTCAGTGTCTTCGGGGCAGTGCTGGTCGCTGACGACCTATTGCCCCGTGCCTGGCCCCGTTGCCACGTCTCCCGCCAATTCCGACTATCGTCCGGGATTTGCCGCCGCCTTGATGCTGAAGGATCTGAATCTGGCGCAGGCTGCGGCGCAGGCGACAGGATCCGCGACACCGCTTGGCGCCAGAGCATCTGAACTCTACGACCTCTTCAATCAACGTGGGAACGGCGAGCGGGATTTCTCCGGCATCATCAGCCTGTTGCGGGATCAATCGGGTGTCGAGACGGTTTGATTGGCATGCGCCATAGCGGGTGAACATCTGCGAGCCTATGCCGAGAATGAGTTCCCTGTTCATCCGCACGGCCGTCCGACGTCGGCATTGACGCCGATGGTCTGGCCGCTGCTTGTGTCAATTGGCGACAATCCCTCATATTTCACTCTTTCCTAACTGGATGATCTCACCAGCGATTTTGGCACAGAGGCTTGATGGCGTAACATTCAGTCGGCCTGTAAATGAGAATATCATTAAGTATGGAGATGGCTGGTCATCGAAATCCTGTCTAATCTGGGTTAGGGTTCGGCGTGTCACCGCAATTATTGTGCGCCATCGGCCAACTGGCCCGACTGTCTTCTGCCGATGATGGTCCGCGCAACCTGATGCAAGCATGGATCAAAAAACTGCCGGACCGACGCTGATCGATAGCGTCGGATCATGGTCGCGTGTGGAGCATTTGCTATCGCTGATCTGCAGCCCCCTATTGGATGGAGGAAGACATGCATGGATTTGAGAATCGTGGATTGAGTGTCCCACAGGGGCGCTTCACCGATACGGGTCGGTTTGGCCGGATGTTTCCAGAACTGCGTTCGCTGAAGACGATGGTGCCACCGGCAGATGTGCTGGGTGGTGCGGGTCCCGATGGCGGCCCTCCTGGTCCAATGGAGGGCCCCGGCGGCGGCGTGGACAATCCACGGATCAAGGCCGGATATACGTTTCTCGGGCAGTTCATCGATCATGATCTGACCCTGGATGCGACCTCCATTCTGGAGCAGCAGATTGACCTCAACGCAACGACGAATTTTCGCACACCCGCCTTCGAGCTCGATTCTCTCTATGGCCGCGGACCTGGTGCCAGCCCGGCACTCTATGATCGCAACTGTCCCGGTTGCTTTCTTCTGTCGGAGGACGGGTTCGATCTGCCGCGAAACCGCCAGGGCACCGCGATCATCGGCGACCATCGTAATGATGAGAACCGCATCATCGGTCAGTTGCATGTGCTGTTTTTGAAGTTCCACAACAGGGTCATGCGCGATTTTACCAGTGATACGGGCGGGCGGTCTCGGTTCGAGGATGCCCAGACCATAGTGCGCTGGCACTATCAATGGATCGTCCTCAATGAATTCCTGGTGCGCACGGTCGGCAGGGCCGCTGTCGATGCGGTGCTGGGTTCAACCGATCGCGCCAAGGTTTGCGCTCCCTATATGCCGGTTGAATTCAGCGGCGCGGCCTATCGATTTGGACATAGCCAGATCCGCGCCTTTTATCCGATCAATGCACAAGGCGGTGCAGCGATTTTTCCGACCGATCCGACGGCGCCACCAGCCGACAACGATTTGCGTGGCGGACGCCCCTTGCCAGAGATCCTTCGCATCGATTGGTCACGGTTCTTTGGCGTCGCTGCGACCCGCGGAAAGCTAATCGATACCAAACTGGCACCTCAATTGCTTAAGCTTCCAAATGGTGTCGTACCGCCCGATACCAGTGCTGCCGACCGCTCGCTGGCAGTTCGCAACCTGAAACGG
Source organism: Hyphomicrobiales bacterium (assembly GCA_900470155.1). Lineage (GTDB taxonomy): Bacteria > Pseudomonadota > Alphaproteobacteria > Rhizobiales > Rhizobiaceae > Allorhizobium. The sequence continues at coordinate 7,546 of UBZT01000019.1, read as the reverse complement.
GGTGTCGACCTGCGCCTTCCCGCCGGACAGACAATTGCCAACTTTCTGGCGTTACCGGAGCGATTGCCAGACAGCGTAGTCTGGACCGATGTGCCTGGCGGCGCAGGGCTTGCTCCCCTCTGGTTCTACATTCTGCGCGAGGCCGAATTCCTGCATGATGGCCAGCACATGGGGGGCGTCGGAGCACATATCGTGGCCCAGACGTTTGTCGATATCCTGCTGGCGGACAAGGCTTCGTTCCTGTGGCAGGATCGAAACTGGACGCCGACCCTTCCTTCCGCGCATCCGGGACGGTTCACCGTGACCGACCTGATAAAACTCGCATTGGGAGACGATGCACCTGACATCGAGGCTGAAGACGTCGACAACCTGCCCGCGGAGCTTCCGCCGCCTGCACCTCCTCCAACACCCACGGCCCCGCCTTCCAGCTAGCACAGCAGAATATCGGGCAGATTTTTAGATTTTGGCGAGATCGAGGTAGGATAACCGTGCCTGCGTCGATCTCGCCAAAATGGCACATACCGTCTGCTAAACGCCTTGCGGGTTTTCGTTCTGGTCGAGTGCGCGAGTAAGACCAAGTGCCACCAGCGTGCAGATCGCGCCAGAAATCAGATAGCCGCCGATGAAGATGATGCCGAAATTGGTGGCAAGACCGAGTGCCACGAGTGGAGCAAAAGCCGCACCCACCAGCCACGCCAGATCCGATGTCAGAGCAGCACCCGTGTAGCGATAATACTGGGTGAAGCGCGAGGATACAGCACCGGATGCCTGGCCAAACGTCAGGCCGAGTATTGCGAACCCGATGAGGATGAATGCGTCCTGCCCCTTGCCACCGGCATCGAGCAGAAAGGGTGCGGAAAAGCTGAAGACCGCAATCAGGCTTGCCCCTATCATCAACTGCCGGCGCCGTCCGATACGGTCGGCGATCACGCCGGACAGGACAATCCCGATCGTGCAGACACCGGCGCCTGCAACCTGCACCAGGAGGAACTCTGCCGCCGACTGGCCACCGGTCAGGATCACCCAGCTCAGCGGGAAGATCGTCACAAGATGGAACATGGCAAAGCTTGCCAGGGGTGCAAAGGCGCCAATGACGACATCTCCGCCATGTTTGCTCAACATTTCGAAAACCGGGCGAGCCTGCAGTTCCTGCGCCGCCATCGCTGCACCGAATTCCTTGCTGGCAACGATGCGCAGGCGGGCGAACAGCGCGACGACATTGATCGCAAATGCGACGAAGAACGGATAGCGCCATCCCCATTCGAGAAAGTCCGCTTCGGACAGATTGGTGATGAGATAGAAAAACAGAATGCTGGCGATTGCAAATCCAATGGGCGCACCAAGCTGCGGGATCATCGCATACCAGCCGCGATGTTTGGGTGGAGCGTTGAGGTTGAGAAGCGATGCCAGGCCGTCCCACGCGCCGCCAAGCGCAAATCCTTGACCGAGCCTGAACAGCGCGAGGAGCGCCACGGCCCAGTAACCGATCGTCGCATATCCCGGCAGGAAGGCGATGGATGCTGTCGAGCCGCCGAGAAGCACCAGGGCGATCGTCAGTTTTGTGCCACGGCCGTAGTTGCGATCGATCCACATGAAGGCGAACGATCCGACGGGACGTGCCAGAAAGGCGAGTGGAAAAATCGAGAATGACATCAGGGTTGCCGCGACCGGGCTGGATGCGAACGGAAAGATCAGCTTGGGAAAGACGAGAATCGAGCCAAGCCCGTAAACGAAAAAGTCGAAGAACTCCGACATGCGGCCGATCACGACGCCGATTGCGATGTTACCGGGCGACAACGGTTTGTCGTCATCATGCATGCGACGGGCGTCTTGCTCGAGGCCCGATGACGTAGGATTGACGGCTGCGCTCATGACTACCTCCCGGCGATTGCGCCTTGCTCAAATGTCGAACAATCAACGTACGAGATCAAGCAAGCGAAGAAAAAAACCTTACACCCTTTTGCCAAATGCGGGCGTTTCCGTTGAGCCCATCGTCTGTCGGACGGAATGGATTGGCAAATGGCGGACAATTGGCAATAATCAATTCTGCTTTGTAGGGAGCAAGTCCGGTCGGTTCCATTGAATTCCTGCACTGCGACATTATGCTGCGCTGCGACGAACGGCCTCATTCCCTTTTATGCCGGGTCGCGATTATTGCCAACTAGACGAAACGCAAGTTGAGCTAAAAATGCCCAGTCAGTTTAAAGTCGTCGGACGATGGATTGTTTTTGTGTCTATGGCCCTTGGCCTCGCAGGGTGCGAGATGGTCGTCATGTCGCCGTCGGGCGACATTGCCGCTCAGCAAAGGGATCTGATCGTCATTTCGACGATTCTGATGCTAATCATCATTGTGCCGGTTCTCTGCCTGACGCTTTATTTTGCCTGGCACTACCGCCAGTCGAATACGGCGGCCAAATATGACCCGGAATGGCATCATTCGACCGGCCTTGAGGTTATCATCTGGTCTGCGCCACTGGCCATCATCATTGCGCTCGGCGCCATCACCTGGATCAGCACCCACAAGCTTGACCCGTATCGACCGCTCGACCGTATTGATGCCGAGCGCGCTGTTCCGGCTGATGTAAAGCCGTTGACGGTGGAAGTCGTGGCACTTGATTGGAAATGGCTGTTTTTCTATCCGGATTACGGGATTGCCACAGTCAACGAGATGGCGGCCCCCGTGGATGTGCCGATCAACTTCAAGATCACGGCTTCGTCGGTGATGAATTCGTTCTACGTGCCGGCACTTGCCGGCATGATATACGCCATGCCCGGCATGCAGACCCGATTGCACGCCGTGATGAACAAGCCCGGGGAATACGAAGGCCTGTCATCGAACTACAGCGGTGACGGCTTCTCTCACATGCGCTTCAAGTTTCATGGGCTTGATCAGACCGGTTTCGACGACTGGGTCGCGCGGGTAAAGCAGACCGGAACCATGCTCAATCGCGATACCTATCTGAAGCTCGAAAAGCCGAGCATCAAGGATCCGGTACGCTTTTTCGCCGGTGTCGAGGACGGACTTTACCAAGCGGTGCTGAACATGTGTGTACGCCCGGGCCAGATGTGCATGAACGAGATGATGCATATCGACATGATGGGCGGCGCAGGCGTGGAGAGCCACGAGAACCGGTCTAAGCTCGAACATGACAACCGCCACGCGGCTGAAGGCGGCCACGAAGGCGATGCCGCACCCGGTGCAACCTTCCCGGCAACCGGAAATCCGTCGCGCAGCGAAGAACCGGCGGAAGGGATCGACGAACAATCGTCCGAACCGGGGCAGATGAACCATGACATGCACAACATGCACAATGGGCATGCTGAACCGTCGGGTATGGATGGCGAGGATGGTCCGGCACCTTCACAGTTGAACAACAGCGGCTCGACAACCCCCTGACGTCGCATTTCACGAGAATTTGGACAGTGCTATGTTCGATAATACCAGTTTGACGCAATTCATCTTCGGGCGTCTGTCGTGGGAGGCCATTCCCTATCACGAGCCGATCCTCGTGGTGACCTTTGCTGTGGTGGCTCTGGGCGGTCTCGCGCTATTTGCGCTCGTCACGAAATACAAGCTCTGGGGTTACCTCTGGCATGAATGGTTCACCAGCGTCGATCACAAGAAGATCGGCATCATGTATGTGATCCTGGCGCTGATCATGCTGATGCGCGGCTTTGCCGACGCGATCATGATGCGCATTCAGCAGGCGATCGCCTTCAACGGCAATGAAGGCTATCTTAACCCGCATCACTACGACCAGATCTTTACCGCCCACGGCGTGATCATGATCTTTTTCATGGCCATGCCTTTCGTCACCGGACTGATGAACTATGTCGTGCCGCTGCAGATCGGCGCGCGCGACGTATCCTTCCCCTTCCTCAATAATTTTTCATTCTGGATGACGACGGCCGGTGCCATCATCATCATGATGTCGCTGTTTGTCGGAGAATTTGCCCGCACCGGCTGGCTCGCCTATCCGCCGCTGTCCGGTGCCGACTACAGTCCAGGCGTCGGCGTTGACTACTACATATGGGGACTGCAGGTCGCAGGCGTCGGAACGACGCTGTCCGGCATCAACCTGATCGCGACGATCGTCAAGATGCGGGCTCCGGGCATGACCTTCATGAAAATGCCTGTGTTCACCTGGACATCGCTCTGCACCAATATCCTGATCGTTGCCACCTTTCCGATTCTGACCGCGACGCTGGCGCTTCTGTCCCTCGACCGCTACGCCGGAACGAACTTCTTCACCAATGACCTTGGTGGCAATCCGATGATGTATGTGAACCTCATCTGGATCTGGGGGCATCCCGAGGTCTACATTCTCATCCTGCCGGCCTTCGGCATTTTTTCCGAAGTCGTGGCCACCTTCAGCAGCAAGCGCCTGTTCGGTTATGCGTCCATGGTCTACGCAACCTGCGTGATCATGATCCTCTCCTATCTGGTCTGGCTGCACCACTTCTTCACCATGGGGTCTGGCGCATCGGTTAACGCCTTTTTCGGCATCACCACGATGATCATCTCGATCCCGACGGGCGCCAAGATGTTCAATTGGCTCTTCACCATGTATCGCGGCCGGATCCGCTACGAGGTGCCGATGTTGTGGACGATCGGCTTTATGGTCACCTTTGTCATCGGCGGCATGACCGGCGTCATGCTGGCAATCCCGCCGGCAGACTTTGTCCTGCACAATTCGCTGTTCCTGATTGCTCATTTCCACAATGTCATCATCGGCGGTGTCGTGTTCGGACTGATGGCCGGCGTCGTCTACTGGTGGCCCAAGGCCTTCGGCTACAAGCTCGATCCGTTCTGGGGCAAGATGAGTTTCTGGTTCTGGCAGATCGGCTTCTTCTTCGCTTTCATGCCGCTCTACGTGCTCGGCCTTATGGGCGTTACCCGCCGTGTCTCGCAATTCGAGGACCCGTCCCTGCAGATCTGGTTCATTATCGCGGCCTTCGGTGCATTCCTGATCGCCATTGGCATTGCCTCCTTCGTCATCCAGATTGTCGTCAGCTATCGCCGTCGCGACCAGTTGCGAGAAACCAGTGGTGACGCCTGGAATGGCAGAACGCTGGAATGGTCGACGTCTTCGCCGCCGCCGGACTACAACTTCGCCTTCACGCCGGTCGTGCATGATCATGACAGCTGGTACGACATGAAGAACCGCGGCTACGAGCGTCCGCTGGCCGGCTTCAAGCCGATCCACATGCCAAAGAATACCGGAACCGGCGTGATCCTGGCTGCATTGAGCGTCGTGCTCGCCTTTGCCTTGATCTGGTACATCTGGTGGCTGGCGGTCCTGTCCCTCGTCGCCGTGATCGCGGTCGCGATCGGACATACCTTCAATTACAAGCGGGATTTCTACATTCCCGCCGAGACTGTGACCGCAACCGAGGATGCGCGTTCACAACTGCTGGCGGAGCGGACCTGAGATGAGTGAAAAGACACACACAGGCGAATGGAACGAAAACCAGTTCTATCTCGAGGACGATCACCACCCGGAAGGCAGCACCATGCTGGGCTTCTGGCTCTATCTGATGAGTGACTGCCTGATCTTCGCGGTCCTGTTCGCCACCCACGCCGTGCTTGGGCGCAATTATGCGGCTGGCCCGTCGCCCGCGGACCTGTTCGACCTGCCGCTTGTGGCGATCAACACCGCGATGCTGCTCCTGTCGTCGATCACCTATGGTCTTGCCATGCTGCAGATGGAGCGCAATGCCAAGATGGAGACGATCTTCTGGCTCGGTGTGACAGGCCTGTTCGGCCTGACCTTCCTCGGGCTGGAGCTCTACGAATTCTATCACCTGATTCAGGAAGGGGCGGGGCCTGGTCGCAGTGCCTTCCTGTCGTCCTTCTTCACATTGGTCGGCACGCACGGCCTGCATGTCACCTTCGGCATCATCTGGCTTGTGACAATGATGGTCCAGGTCAAGATGCATGGCCTGATCCCGGAAAACCGCCGTCGCCTGATGTGCCTGTCGATGTTCTGGCATTTTCTCGACGTCATCTGGATCGGCGTCTTCTCCTTCGTCTACCTGATGGGAGTGCTCGGATGAGCCCACAGCCAAAAAGCCCGGCGCATGAAGACGCCGCAAACACCCATCACGGCCATAGTCATGGACATGATGCGGGCCATGGGTCGCTCAAGGGCTATCTTATCGGTTTTGTGCTGTCCATTATCCTGACCGCAATCCCATTCGGTCTGGTCATGGGCGACGTGTTCGACAGCAAGGCTTTGACCGGATTTCTGGTCATGGCGCTGTGTGTTGTCCAGATCGTCGTGCATATGGTGTTCTTCCTGCATATGAACCCACGGTCTGAAGGCGGCTGGACGATGATGGCGCTGATCTTCACGTTGATCATCGTCGGTATCGCGCTTTCCGGCTCGCTATGGGTCATGCACCATCTGAACGCCAACATGATGCCCATGACGCATGAGATGATGAAGAACATGCCCTGACGGTAGCAAAGGCCGGAAAAATGGATGTTGGTCCGCGAGGCCGCGCGAGGGATAGGCAATCGCCCCCGACCACTGCGTTTTGCGGCCTTCTACTCGCCCTTGCCGTCGTTTTCGTCACCCTTGGTAGCTGGCAGGTGCAGCGCCTTTTCTGGAAGATCGACTTGATCGCCCGCGTAGAGGCGCGCATCCACGCGAAGCCGGTTGCTGTGCCATCGAGAACGGAATGGAATGGTCTGTCCGCAGAAAAGGATGAATATCGGCGCGTGACCGCGACCGGCGAATTTATGCACAATCACCAGGTGCTGGTTCAGGCGGTGACGGAACTTGGGCCAGGTTTTTGGGTGATAACTCCGATGTTCCTGCCCCATCGGACCATCGTCATGATCAATCGCGGTTTCGTGCCTGGTGATCGGCGGGCCGCAGCAGCGCACATAGCGCACGATCGCATCCCTGTTGCCAATGTGACTGGACTTCTGCGGATGCCAGAACCCGGCGGTGCTTTTTTGCGCGACAATGATCCGGCAGCCGGCCGTTGGTATTCGCGCGACGTGGCCGCCATCGCGGATGCCCAGGGATTGCACAATGTCGCACCATATTTCGTGGATGCAGATGCAACGCCCAACCGGGGTGGATTGCCGATTGGCGGGCTGACCGTGGTCAGTTTTCGAAACAGCCATCTCGCCTATGCCGCCACATGGTATCTCCTGGCCATCATGTGTGGCGGAGGCATCTATGTAATCCGCCGCCAGCGGCCAGTTTAACCTCTATGTCTATAAGGCTCCGGTTGTTCCTTGAGAGTGTGCCCCCCCCCCTTGATCTGAGTATCTCAGATCTCCGGGGCCTTTGACCGCGGTGTCAAAAGACTTTTGTCCGGTGTGAATACCCTTGGAGACAGACGCGACCGTATCATATTTGTTTCGGCAGAATGGAGGGCAGGGGAGGGCTGACACAGCGGCGGGCTGTTGAGGGCATACCAAACGGCTGGCATGCGACGGTTCAGGCCATCTGAATCCCGCGGCTCACCCCACAGTTTCACCGGGAACTATCATACGATCGAATTTATCGTTTAAAAACAGTGATCTATT
>UBZT01000008.1 GCA_900470155.1 Hyphomicrobiales bacterium | reverse complement strand
CTTGCTGCCACACTATATGCGCGGGGGTGGGTTCAAGGATGAAAGTGCGGCAGTCTCTTCTGTCGAACGACTTCCAGCGCGTCTGCCCCCGTTGCCTCCAGTGCCGCGACCCTTATCGCCACGATGTCTGTTCACTTTTGGGTTCTGTCCCATTTTGGTCCGATTGCCGCATCGCGGTTTGCCGATCATTATCCATGACCTAGGCAAATCATCGATACCCCTCTCAATCCAGGGATGTATTTTTTGCCGCGCCGCACTAGGCTGCGATTGTCTATCCGGGTGTTGCTTGCCCGGATGAAAATCGGTTCAATCTCAGCACGGATGCAGAGGTCGCATGTCATGGATGGAAGTCAGGCAACGGTGAACGCGCAGGTCGATGGCGGGTTTTCCAAGGAGGCAATTGTCACTGCCGGCTGGATCCAGCGGATACGGGCCCTCGTCCGAGAGACACCGACGGAGTTCGCTGCTCCGGTCACCGCATTTCGTGACATGGTGTACAAGGATCCGGGCCTCTGCAGTCAAGCTGAAAGGATGTTCGCCGACGCATATGCGCAAGCGCCGATCACGCCGTTCGGGCGACCGTCGCTGGCAAATTTCGACGAGTTCCTTGGCGTTCTCAACCTGTTGATGCACATGGCTCACGAGAGCGATCACGATATCAGGATACCATTCTCGGACGGGTCCGCCGGCGTTGTCATCGATGTCCTGCTCGACTGGCCTTTGGCAACGGAAGCTGGACATCGCTTCTTGTCAAATACGCTCGTCAATCAGCAATTCAGTTCGATCCGTGCATTGTTGACGACCTGTGCCATGCCGATCGTTCTAGCATCCGAGGCCGAGGCGCCGGGCGACAGTATCGATCTGGTGCCGGCTAGGCTCAAACCCAGTATGACATCAGACGCACTGACACGATGGCAGCGGGACATCTCTTTGGCTTGAAAGGCACCCTGCTCGCTTGTTGTCGCCCTTCATCGGCATCATGATGGCATTGATGAATGCTTAGGTGCCGCCACCGAGGCAACGAAGCAGTACCCTGGCATCTGCGCGCGCCATGGCTTATAGTTCAGCATGAACAAATACTATCAAGCCATTGTTTTGTTACTATATTCGTTTTTATTTGCACATGGCCGCCAGCCGGCGCGCCGATTGGCCTAAGCTTTGGCGGGCCAGTCAAACGACGACTTTCGCGGGAAACGTGGCATTCCTCGGCCCTTGGCCGCGCGAATAAATGACAAAGGCCCTTTTCGAATTGAAAAATCGTCCTATCCTCTACCTTCGCGGCGACTAAAAAAGGGGAAGCACGATGCGCAGTCGATTTGCAGTGGCCCTTGTTGTTCTGGCCGGGTTTTACCCCGGACTGGCTTATACCAACGATCTCGCGGCCGGCGACCCGGCCGATCAGGCGCGGCAGGTGATCACGCAGCAGATCACCGCGTTTTTGAACAACGACATCCCGGCGGCCTATTCCTTTGCGTCGCCGGAAATCAAGTCGGCCTTTCCCAACGCCGAACGGTTTTTCGAGATGGTGAAGAAGAGTTATGAACCGGTCTATCGACCCGGAAACTTTGCCTTTGGTCGCAATCAGATTTCGCCGGATGGTACGGTTGCCTTGCAGGAAGTGCTGATTTCTGCCCCGGACGGCAAGGACTGGGCGGTGTTTTACGAACTCAAGCGCCAACGTGGCGGCAATTTTGCCATCAATGGCGTGCGCATGATGCGCGAGACCAGTAGCCAGGGAATCTAGGCGGCGAGTTTGCCGGCCCGCTACCGGATTCTCGCTCCGGCAGCGACGCTGTGATCGGACAGCGCGCGTGCCCTGCCCGATCCATTCTTCTGTCTGGCGATCAGCTCAGCGTTCGGTCCACCGACCGTCAGAGCTTGTCGATGTCACCCCAGTTCCACATCTCGATGGTTTCGGCCTTGAAGTCCTCGAACCGGTTCTCGGTGATCGCCTTGCGGATGCCCTGCATCAGTTCCTGGTAGTAGGACAGGTTGTTCCACGATAGCAGCATGCCACCGAGGGCTTCATTGGAGCGCACCAGATGGTGCAGATAGGCGCGCGAATAATCGCGGGCGGCCGGGCAGGACGACTGGTCGTCGAGCGGGCGGATGTCTTCGGCGTGGCGGGCGTTGCGGATATTGACCTTGCCGCGGCGGGTGAAGGCCAGACCATGGCGACCGGAGCGGGTCGGCATGACGCAGTCGAACATATCGATGCCCTCGCCGACCGATTTCAGCATGTCGTCCGGCGTGCCGACGCCCATCAGGTAACGCGGCTTTTCGACCGGCAGGACCGGCAGCGTGATGCCGAGCATCTCCAGCATGACGGCTTGCGGCTCGCCGACCGCGAGACCGCCGACGGCATAGCCCTTCAGGCCGAGCTGTTTCAAGCCCTCGGCGGAGCGGATGCGCAAAGCCGGCTGGTCGCCGCCCTGGACGATACCGAACATGGCCTTGCCCGGCTGATTGCCGAAGGCGACACGGCAGCGCTCGGCCCAGCGCAGCGACAGTTCCATGGCGCGTTCGATCTCGCGTGGCTCATTGGGCAGCGCCACACATTCGTCGAGCTGCATCTGGATATCGCTGTCGAGCAGGCCCTGGATCTCGATCGAGCGCTCGGGCGACATATGATGCAGAGAACCGTCGACATGGCTCTTGAAGGTAACGCCCTGCTCGTCGAGCTTGCGCAGGCCCGACAGCGACATGACCTGGAAGCCACCGCTATCGGTCAGGATCGGGCCGGGCCAGCGGATCAGCTCATGCAGGCCGCCGAGGCGGGCGACACGTTCCGGGCCGGGGCGGAGCATCAGGTGGTAGGTATTGCCGAGAATGATGTCGGCTCCGCCGTCCTTGACCTGGTCGAGATACATGGCCTTGACCGTACCGACTGTGCCGACCGGCATGAAGGCCGGTGTGCGGATCGTGCCGCGCGGCATGGTGATCTCGCCAAGACGAGCCTTGCCGCTGGTCGCCTTCAGGGTGAAGGTGAAGTTCTCGGACGTGGTTTCGGGCGCGCTTTCGGACATTTCATCGGACATGGAATTATTGGTCTTTCCGGAATAGCAGGCTGGAGTCGCCATAAGAGTAGAAACGGTAGCCATTTTCGATCGCATGGGCATAGGCCGCATGCATGGTCTCGAAGCCGGCAAAGGCCGAGACCAGCATGAACAGGGTCGATTTCGGCAGGTGGAAATTGGTCATCAGCATGTCGACCGCCTTGAACCGGTAGCCGGGCGTGATGAAGATGCCGGTGGCACCGGACCATGCGGGGATGTGACCGTCGTCACGCGCCGCACTCTCGATCAGGCGCAGGGAGGTCGTGCCGACGCAGACGATGCGGTTGCCGCGCGCGCGCACCGCGTTGAGGGCTGCGGCCGTCTCGGCCGAGACATGGCCGATCTCCTGGTGCATCTTGTGTTCCGAGGTGTCGTCCGCCTTGACCGGCAGGAAGGTGCCAGCGCCGACATGCAGGGTGACGAAATGGCGTTCGATCCCGGCGGCGTCCAATCTTGCAAACAGGTCTGGCGTGAAGTGGAGACCGGCGGTGGGGGCAGCGACGGCACCCTCCTCCCGCGCGTAGATCGTCTGGTAGTCAGCCCGGTCCTTTTCGTCTTCCGGCCGCTTGGCGGCGATATAGGGCGGAAGCGGGATATGGCCGACGGTGGCGATCGCCTGGTCTAGATCGGGGCCGGACAGGTCGAAGGCGAGTTCGATTTCGCCGGCCTCGCCTTTTTCAGCGACGGTCGCATCCAGCGTGCTGAGCAGGCAGGCGCTGCCCTCCCCCGCAGCATTTCCCGGATGACCGAAGCGGATGCGATCTCCGACCTTGATGCGTTTACCCGGCTTGGCAAAGGCCTTCCAGCGACTGGCGCCGACGCGCATATGCAACGTGCAGGAGACGGCGATCTCCTCGGCGCCTTCGCGAAACCGGATGCCCTCGAGCTGGGCTGGAATGACCTTGGTGTCGTTGAAGACCAGCGCATCGCCCGGCTGGAGATACGATGGCAGATCGAAAACCTGACGGTCTTCCAGCAAGGGTTCGGCTTCCGGCCTGACGATGAGGAAACGGGCATGGTCACGCGGGCTTGCCGGCCGCAGCGCGATATTGTCGTCCGGCAGATCGAAGTCGAAAAGGTCTACACGCATACTGATCGGTCTATCTGTTGTCTTGCGGTGTCGGGCTATCCCTGCCACCTCGCTTTGCCATGCGTCTTAAAATGCGAAAACCCGCCCGGGCGCAAGGCGCCGAGGCGGGTTCCTGCGAGACGATGCCTCAGGCGTCGGCAGCGACCTTCATCGAGACGATCGAGTCCGGATCGCGAACCGGCTCGCCGCGCTTGATCGTGTCGACGACGTCCATGCCCTCGATGACCTGGCCCCAGGCAGTATATTGCTTGTTCAGCCACGGTGCGTCGGTGAAGCAGATGAAGAACTGCGAGTTGGCGGAGTTCGGGTTCTGCGAACGGGCCATCGAGCAGGTGCCGCGGGTGTGGTTGGTGGCCGAGAATTCAGCCTTTAGGTCGGGCTTGGACGAGCCGCCCATGCCGGCACGACCCGGGTTGAAGTCCGCACCGCCCTGCTTGCCGTACTGGACGTCGCCGGTCTGAGCCATGAAGTCCTCGATGACGCGGTGGAAAACCACGCCGTCATAGGCGCCTTCGCGCGACAGTTCCTTGATCCGGGCAACGTGACCTGGCGCCAGGTCCGGGAACAGCGAGATCACGACCTTACCCTTGGTCGTTTCCATGATGATGGTGTTTTCCGGATCCTTGATCTCGGCCATAGGCTTTCTCCTTATTGTGGGGCGATTGCCCGATTATCAGTTGCGACCGACGGTGACCTTCACCATGCGGTCGGGGTTCGAGACTTCGCCATTGCCGCCTTCGCCGCGCTTGATCTTGTCAACGGCATCCATGCCGGCGACAACCTTGCCGACGACGGTGTACTGGCCGTTGAGGAAGCCACCTTCGGCAAACATGATGAAGAACTGCGAGTTGGCGGAATTCGGATCCTGGCTGCGGGCCATGCCGATCGTGCCGCGCTCGAACGGCACGCTGGAAAATTCGGCCGGCAGGTCAGGCATGCTGGAGCCGCCGGTGCCGGCGCGCGAACCGTCAAAACCGTTTTCCATGTCGCCGAACTGCACGTCACCGGTCTGGGCCATGAAGCCCTCGATGACGCGGTGGAAGGCGACATTGTCATATTCGCCCTTCTTGGCCAGTTCCTTGATCTGCGCGACATGCTTGGGCGCAACGTCCGGCATCAGCTGGATCACGACCGGGCCATCCTTCAGCTGGATGGTGAGGAAATCGTCGTTCGACTGGGCCTGTGCGGTGCCGAAACCGGCGACGGCGAGGAAAAATGCGGTTGCGAGATGGACGAGCTTCATGGTCACTCCGGTCATGTCTGGGGCTTAACGCCCGTGTCTGGATTTGAGGGCTGCAAGAACAGCGGCCGGCACAAAGGCGCTCACATCGCCACCCATGGCGGCGATCTGCCGGACCAATGTGGCGGTAATGGGCCGCGACGCCGTTCCGGCGGGCAGGAAAACGGTCTGCAACTCGGGTGCCATATGGCCATTCATACCGGCGAGCTGCATCTCATAGTCGAAATCGGTGCCGTCACGCAGGCCACGCACCAAAAGGCGCGCACCGTGGCTGCGGGCGGCATCGACAGCGAGACCGTCAAAAGCAACGACATCGATATCCCCTGCCCGGCCCGGCAAGGCTTGCATCAGCGCCTGCCGGATCAAGTCTGCGCGCTCCTCATAGGTAAAGAGCGGCGTCTTGCCGGGATGGATGCCGATGGCGACGATAACTTTGCCGGCGACATTGAGCGCCTGGACGAGCACATCGAGATGACCATTGGTCATTGGGTCGAATGAGCCTGGATAAAATGCCGTTGTCATGACATCCCGATCATTGTTTTCGACCGCCTTTTGTCATGGAAGGCGGTTCACCGCAAGCGATTTGCCACGCCGAAGGCAAGTCGATCTCCCGTGCCGACCGCCAAGACGCAGTCTGCTCAATGCTGTCCCCGCTGGACAGGTGAATGGCGGATGAATGGCTTATTCAAGGCCGGGTCAGGTCAGGCTTGGTAAAACTGCATCATCGTCAAACAGCACCTGGCAGATAAAGGTCAACCGATGCTCGCCGTACTTGTCACCTCCGCCGTACTTGCTTCGCTCATGGTGGAAATCGGCATTGCCGTCGCACGGACCCATCTGGAGACCGTTCCGGATGAACATGAAGATGAACGCCAGATGAACAGCACGTTCAAGCGCACTTCAGGCGCGGTTCGTTAAACACTTTTCTACACTGCGCAGGAACCATTCCTGATCGTGAACATTATTACGGAATACGAAGGACGAAAGCCATGCATGACAAAGTTACCCTGATCAACCTGGTTTGGATGATGATGATGACTGCCATGGTTGCGACTTCCGCAACCTTCTATGTCAACGATAGCAAGGACGCCAAGTTTTACGGCCCGCCGATGACTGCCCGTTACCATAGCTTCGGTCATTAATCGGACATCAAAACTTCGCCGCTAAATACGAAACGTCGCTGAAACAGAAAGGAAGACCATGTTCGCCACCCTCACGGTTCTTGCCGCTCTTATCAGTGGTATGTTCGTTGCCTCCGTGGCTTCGACAGTCACGGCGCTGAAGCGCGAAAACGAAGATTTCCGGGCCATGATGGAGCGCCGCAAGGCCTTCTAAGCTCAATATGAACGGCCAGCCCGTGGATCCACACGCGGGCATCAGAAGCCGCAAAAACTTGATGCCAGACCTCCAGTCAAAAAGCCCGCCGGACAATCGTCCGGCGGGCTTTTTCATGTCAGGCTATTGGCGCTGCGCAGATTTCCGACCCCGCTGAACGGGGCCGGACAGGCGAGCCTAGTCGGCTGTCGGCTCAGAGGTGTCCGGGCCTGCCTTGATCTCGGCCTCATTGGCCTCGTTCACGCCGGCTACTTCTTCGCCAGCAACGCCTTCTCCGGCGCTTTCTCCGGTGCCTTCGACTGCATCGTCGTCACCTTCCGGCTCGCTGATGCGCTCGACGGAGACAACCTTCTCATCCTTGGCGGTCGAGAAGATGGTCACGCCCTTGGTGGCGCGGCTGGCGATGCGGATACCGTCGACCGGCACGCGGATCAGCTGCCCTCCGTCCGAGACCAGCATCAGCTGGTCCTTGTCTTCGACCGGGAAGGCAGCAACGAGTTCGCCGATCTCACTGGTCTTCGAGGTGTCGGTGGCACGGATCCCCTTGCCGCCACGGCCGGAAATGCGGAAGTCGTAGGACGACGAACGCTTGCCATACCCTTTTTGCGACACGGTCAGGACGAACTGCTCGCGCGCCTTCATCATCTGATAGTCGGCTTCCTGAAGTTCGCCTTCTTCAACGACCTCTTCGCCAACGAGCGCGATATCGTCTTCATCAACGCCCATGGCGCGACGCTCGACCGCCGAACGCTTGAGATAGGCTGCACGCTGCCACGGCTCGACGTCGACATGGCCGAGAATGGTCATCGAGATGATCCGGTCGCCGGATGCAAGTGAAATACCACGGACACCGATCGAGTTGCGGCCGGCAAAGACACGCACGTCATCGACCGAGAAGCGGATGGCCTGGCCAAGCGCCGTGGTCATCAGTACGTCGTCAAGTTCGGTACAGGTTTCGACCGAGAGGATCTCGTCGCCCTCTTCCTCGAGCTTCATCGCGATCTTGCCGTTGCGGTTGACCTGGATGAAGTCGGAGAGCTTGTTGCGGCGAACCGTGCCGCGCGTCGTCGAGAACATGACGTCGAGGTTTTCCCAGCTCGTCTCGTCCTCGGGCAACGGCATGATCGAGGTGATGCGCTCGCCTGGCTCCAGCGGGAACATGTTGATCATCGCCTTGCCGCGCGAGGTCGGCGTGCCGATCGGCAGGCGCCAGACCTTTTCCTTGTAGACGATACCGCGCGAGGAGAAGAACAGCACCGGCGTATGGGTATTGGCGACGAACAGGCGGGTGGCGAAATCCTCGTCCTTCATCGCCATGCCGGAACGGCCCTTGCCGCCGCGGCGCTGGGCGCGATAGGTGGCCAGCGGAACCCGCTTGATATAGCCGGCATGCGATACGGTGACGACCATGTCCTCACGGGCAATCAGGTCCTCGTCGTCCATATCCGGACCGCCGTCCATGATGACGCTGCGACGCGGGGTGCCAAATTCGTCGCGCACGGCAGCCAGCTCGTCCTTGACGATCGTCTGGATGCGGATGCGCGATGACAGGATGTCGAGATAATCGGCGATTTCCGTGCCGATCTTGTTGAGTTCCTCATCGATTTCATCGCGGCCGAGAGCGGTCAGGCGGGCCAGACGCAGCTCGAGAATGGCGCGCGCCTGCTCTTCGGACAGGTTGTAGGTCAAGTCCTCGTTGATCCGGTGACGCGGATCGTCGATCAGTCGGATCAGCGATTCGACGTCCTTGGCGGGCCAGCGGCGCGTCATCAGCTGTTCACGCGCGGTTGCCGGATCGGGTGCCCTGCGAATTAGCGCGATGACCTCGTCGATATTGGCAACAGCAATCGCCAGGCCGACCAAGACATGCGCACGGTCACGCGCCTTGCGCAGGAGGAACTTGGTGCGGCGGCTGACGACGTCTTCGCGGAATGCGACGAAGGCGCGCAGCATGTCGAGCAGCGTCAACTGTTCCGGCTTGCCGCCATTCAGCGCCACCATATTACAGCCAAAAGAGGTCTGCAGCGGGGTATAGCGATAGAGCTGATTGAGGATGACGTCGGCATTGGCGTCGCGCTTCAGCTCGATGACCACGCGGTAACCCTGGCGGTCGGATTCGTCGCGCAGGTCGGAGATGCCTTCGATGCGCTTTTCGCGCACCAGTTCGGCCATCTTCTCGATCATCGTCGACTTGTTCACCTGATAGGGAACCTCGGTAATGATGATCTGCTCGCGGTCGCCACGCATCGGCTCGACACGGGCAACGCCACGCATGATCACCGAGCCGCGGCCGGTCTCATAGGCCGACCGGATGCCGGAACGACCGAGGATCAGGGCACCGGTCGGAAAATCCGGTCCAGGGATGATCTGCATCAGTTCCGGCAGTTCGATGGCAGGGTTTTCGATCAGCGCAATGCAGCCGTCGATCACTTCGACCAGGTTGTGCGGCGGAATATTGGTTGCCATGCCGACCGCGATGCCGCCGGCGCCATTGACCAGCAGGTTGGGGAATTTTGCCGGCACGACAACCGGCTCCGACATGGTGCCGTCGTAATTGTCACGGAAGTCGACCGTTTCCTTGTCGAGGTCGTCGAGCAGCGCATGCGCCACTTTCTGCAGCCGGCACTCGGTGTAACGCTGGGCTGCCGGTGGATCGCCGTCGATCGAGCCGAAATTGCCCTGACCATCGATCAGCGGCATGCGCAGAGACCAGTCCTGCGCCATGCGGGCGAGCGCATCATAGATCGCCGAGTCGCCGTGCGGATGGTACTTACCCATCACGTCACCGGTAACGCGGGCGCTCTTGACGTATTTCTTGTTCCAGTCGAGGCCGAGTTCGTTCATGCCAAACAGGATGCGCCGATGCACGGGCTTGAGCCCGTCACGAACATCGGGAAGCGCGCGGCTCACGATCACGCTCATCGCGTAATCGAGATAGGACCGCTGCATTTCCTCCATGATGGAAATAGGCTCGATGCCTTGCGGGAACTTGCCGCCGCCGGGAGTGCTTTGCTCAGTCAAATCAGGTCACGATCTTTTTTCGGAATCACTGGGGATTTTATAGCGGAACAGGCGCGAAAGCGCCAATTTCCAACAGCGTTATAAACAGGCTTTTGCGCCGCTGGAAAGGCAATTACGCCAATATCTTGATGCTTGCCTTGCCAACACTGTGCCGCTTGCTTCTAAATGCAGGCTGACAGAGGGAGATCCACGATATGGCCAGCGCCGACGCGATGATTGCCGCCTTTACGACGCTGCTCGTCACCGTCGATCCGCCGGGTCTGGCACCGCTGTTCCTTGGCCTCACCGTCGGCATGAACAAGGCCCAGCGCCGGCAGGTTGCGGTGCGCGGCTCCGTGATGGGTTTTGCCATCCTGACCGTCTTTGCGCTGTTCGGCGCCACTATTCTTGGCGCGCTCGGCATCTCGATGGGGGCATT
The DNA here is from genome assembly GCA_900470155.1 of Hyphomicrobiales bacterium. Taxonomy (GTDB): domain Bacteria; phylum Pseudomonadota; class Alphaproteobacteria; order Rhizobiales; family Rhizobiaceae; genus Allorhizobium. The sequence goes on along the minus strand of UBZT01000008.1, from coordinate 313,158 downwards.
TCGCATCGCCGGCGGGTTGATGTTGTTTGCGATCGCCTTTGAGATGATCTTCGAGCGCCGCAACGAGCGCAAGGAAAAGACCACCGACGACGCGATCACCAAGGATCATATCCATAATCTGGCGGTGTTTCCGCTGGCCATCCCGCTGATCGCCGGGCCTGGCGCGATTTCGGCGACCGTGCTGATCGCCGGCACGATGAACGACCTGATGGGCAAGGCGCAATTGATCGGCGTGATCGCCGTAGTTCTCGGCCTCGTCTATCTGGCGCTCAGCGTTGCCGAGCGGCTGAACCGCTTCCTCGGCGTGACCGGACGGGCACTGCTGACACGGCTTCTCGGGGTGCTTCTGGCGGCGCTGTCGGTGCAATTCGTCGTCGATGGGGTGAAGTCGGCGTTTGGCACCTGACAGGCACATTCACGGGCGGCTGAACGCCGCCTTGACGAAGGCGCGGTAGGCGAGCACCTGACGCTCCAGCACGTCCGGCTGGTGGAGAACCTTCGACATGATGATGCCCCCGTCGATGATGCAGGAAAGCATGGCGGCAAGGTCGGCCAACTCGACATTGGCACTGAGCGGGTGTAGCGTCGAGATCCGCTCCAGATAACCGAGGAAGCGGGCATTCCACGACATCACGGTCTGGGCGCTGAGGTCGCGGACCTCCCGGTCGAACAGGCGTTCCTGATAGCAGATCGCGGAAATCAGGCATCCCGGATGCACGCTTGGCAGATCCTTCATCAGTTCGGCCAGGAGTTTCAAACCGATCAGGAATGCTTCGAGCGGATCGTCGCTCAATTCCGCGCCGCGTGCGAATATGTCGTTAAAGATCTGCTCGTTCTCGGCACTGTAGCGGCGCAGCATCTCATGGGCGAGTTCGTTCTTGTCCCTGAAGTGATAGAAGAAACCGCTCTTGGTGATGCCCGCTTCGGCGATCACCTCCTCGATCGAGGTCGCGGCAAACCCTTTCGACAGCACGGCGTGCTGCGCGATCTCCAGAATGCGCTCGCGTGTCGCGGCGCCCTTTCGGCTCTCCTGCCTGTCCAAGATCTGTACCTATGGTCTGGTTTTCCTCACGACAAGCAGCGCCAGCAACCGACTGCCAGATACGCTCAACAAGGCAAGCGGTTGAAACAACGTTGTTTACCGGCTCAACGCTTTGCAGCACCGCAAGCTCACTGGAATGCAAAGGCATTGATTTGCGAGAATTGACGTCATCGACGGTGCCAAATCGTGCCGTCGCGGATTGATTTTATCATCGGAGACAGATCATGGCAAAGTACAGACAGCAACTGCCGCAGCTTGTCGGCGGCGACTTCCTGACGGATGGCGGCATGGAGACCACCTTCGTCTTTCACCGCGGCATGGAACTGCCGCATTTCGCCGCCTTCCCGCTGCTCGACAGCGACGACGGCCGTAGCGAACTGCTCAGCTATATCGAGCCCTATGTCCTGCTGGCACAACAGCGCGGCGTAGGCTTCATCCTCGACACACCGACATGGCGGGCCAATGCAGACTGGGGCCGGAAGCTCGGCTATGACCGCAAGGCCTTGCACGCCCTCAACCTGCGCGCCGTGGACTTCGCCGCAGCCTGCCGGAACCGGTGGGAGACGCGCGCCACGCCGGTGGTGATCAGCGGCATCATCGGGCCACGGGGCGATGCCTACAAGAACGGCCAGACCAGCGTGACGGAGGCGCATGACTATCATGCCGATCAGGTCGCCACCTTTGCGCAATCCGCGGCCGACATGGTCTCTGCGATGACGATCAACACGGTGGAAGAGGCAAGCGGCATCGCGCTTGCAGCTTTGGAGCACGGGATCCCGTGTGTGATGTCGTTCACAGTCGAAACCGACGGGCATCTGTTGAACGGCACCAGCCTGCAGGAAGCGATCGAGCGGACCGACGAAGCCACCAATGGCGGGCCGGTCTACTACATGGTCAATTGCGCCCACCCGACTCATTTCGAGCAAGCGCTGGCCTCCAGCGCATCCTGGGTCCGGCGCATCTATGGCCTCAGGGCCAATGCCTCGGCCAAGAGCCATGCCGAGCTGGATGAAAGCGAGACACTCGATATCGGCGATCCGGCCGATCTCGGGCGTCGTTACCGGGCATTGCGGCGGAATTTTCCGGGCTTCCGGATCCTCGGTGGCTGCTGCGGCACGGACCATCGCCATATCGAGGCGATCTGCGAGGCCTGCACGCCGTCCGCCGGGCTCGCCGCCTGACGCAGGACAACGAAACCCTGCGGTCGAAAACACAAAGCCACCCGCAAGCAATTGCGGGTGGCACTTATCATTCATCGCCCATGAGACTTCAGACTGTCTCGCAATGCACAGCGTTGACGGGCATCAGAACGGGATGTCGTCATCCAGGTCGCGCGAAAAGCCTCCCGACGGGGCACTGGAACCACGACCGGCCGAGCCGCCGCCACGCGGCGCCGAAGGCGCCGGGGCCGAACCGTAATCGTCATAACCACCGCCTGAACCACCAAAATCGCCGCCGCGCGATGCACCGCCGCCGGCGTTGTCGCCGCGACCGCCGATCATGGTCAGAGTCGAGTTGAAGCCCTGCAAGACAACCTCGGTCGAATAACGGTCCTGGCCGCTTTGGTCCTGCCATTTGCGAGTCTGCAACGCGCCCTCGATGTAAACCGTCGAACCCTTCTTCAGATACTGCTCGGCAACCTTGCACAGGCCCTCGTTGAAGATGACGACCGTGTGCCATTCGGTCTTCTCCTTGCGCTCGCCGCTGTTCTTGTCGCGCCAGGTTTCCGACGTGGCAATTCTCAGGTTGGCAATCGGCCGGCCGTCCTGGGTCCGGCGGATTTCAGGGTCGGCACCGAGATTGCCGATCAGGATGACCTTGTTGACGCTACCAGCCATGACACTCACCTTACTGCCGCGCCGCCGCGGCGTTCAAAATCCAATCAAATTCCACCATATCCCATTCTTCGGGGACGATGGGGCGTGGAGGAACCGTCATCCACAAGGAAAAATGTTCTTTATTTGTTCTATTCTTTCGCTAGGATACTGTCAACAGAATCGAATTGTCATCCCGCAATGACGGCAAGTGCTCGACACGCGCCGTTGTTAGACTACATAAGGACAGTCCTCCTCCCGGGATCTCCTGTCCACCGTCCGATCCGAGCCATTTGCCATGTCCGAACTGAAGACCATCTCCATCCGCGGCGCCCGCGAGCACAATCTCAAGGGCATCGACCTCGACCTGCCGCGCAACAGCCTGATCGTGATGACCGGTCTGTCGGGCTCCGGCAAGTCGTCGCTCGCCTTCGACACGATCTATGCGGAAGGGCAACGGCGTTATGTCGAGAGCCTGTCCGCCTATGCCCGCCAGTTCCTCGAGATGATGCAGAAACCGGATGTCGACCAGATCGAGGGTCTTTCCCCGGCGATCTCGATCGAGCAGAAGACGACCTCGCGCAATCCGCGCTCGACGGTCGGCACGGTCACCGAGATCTATGACTATATGCGCCTGCTGTTTGCCCGCGTCGGCGTGCCCTATTCGCCGGCGACCGGCCTGCCGATCGAAAGCCAGACGGTCAGCCAGATGGTCGACCGGGTGCTGGCCTATGAGGAAGGCACGCGTCTGTTCATCCTGGCGCCGATGATCCGCGGACGAAAGGGCGAGTATAAGAAGGAACTCGCCGAACTGATGAAGAAGGGCTTCCAGCGCGTCAAGATCGATGGTCAGTTTTACGAAATCGCCGACGCACCGGTGCTGGACAAGAAATACAAGCATGACATCGATGTCGTCGTCGACCGCGTCGTGGTGCGGCCGGACATTGCCAGCCGTCTGGCCGACAGTCTGGAGACCTGCCTCAGGCTTGCCGATGGCCTGGCGGTTGCCGAATTTGCCGACAAGCCGCTGCCGCCGGGAGAGACGTCTGCGGGCGGCTCGGCGAACAAGTCGCTGAACGAAACCCATGAACGGGTGCTGTTTTCGGAAAAGTTCGCCTGCCCGGTGTCCGGCTTCACCATTCCGGAGATCGAACCGCGCCTGTTCTCATTCAACAACCCGTTCGGCGCCTGCCCGACCTGTGACGGCCTGGGCAGCCAGCAGAAGATCGATGAAGCGCTGATCATTCCCGAGACGCAGCGCAAGCTGAACGACGGCGCGATCGCACCCTGGGCCAAATCCGCCTCGCCCTATTACAACCAGACGCTGGAAGCGCTGGGCAAGGCCTTCGGTTTCAAGCTGACCGCCAAATGGGCCGACCTGCCGGAAGCGGCACAGAAGGCGATCCTGCACGGCACCGAGGACAAGATCGATTTCCATTATGCCGATGGCGCCCGTTCCTACACCACGACCAAGACCTTCGAAGGCATCGTGCCCAATCTCGAACGGCGCTGGAAGGAAACCGACAGCGCCTGGGCGCGCGAAGAGATCGAGCGTTACATGTCGGCAGCCCCCTGCCCGGCATGCAAAGGCTTCCGTTTGAAGCCGGAGGCGCTGGCGGTCAAGATCAACGGGTTGCATATTGGCCAGGTCACCGACATGGCGATCCGCAATGCCGGCGCCTGGTTCGAAGTTCTGCCGGGCAAGCTGACCGACAAGCAGAACGAGATCGCGGTGCGCATCCTGAAAGAGATCCGCGAGCGTCTGCGCTTCCTCAACGATGTCGGTCTCGACTATTTGAGCCTGTCGCGCAATTCCGGCACATTGTCGGGTGGCGAAAGCCAGCGCATTCGTCTGGCCTCGCAGATCGGGTCCGGCCTGACCGGCGTGCTTTACGTGCTCGACGAGCCGTCGATCGGCCTGCACCAGCGCGACAATGCTCGCCTGCTCGAGACGCTGAAACATCTGCGCGATATCGGCAACACGGTGATCGTGGTCGAGCATGACGAGGATGCGATCCTGACCGCCGATTATGTCGTCGATATCGGACCGGCTGCCGGCATTCACGGCGGCCAGGTGATCGCGAAAGGTTCGCCGAAGGATATCATGGCGAGCCCCAAATCGCTGACCGGCAAATACCTGACCGGCGAGCTCGGGGTGAAGGTGCCCGAACAGCGGCGCAAGCCGAAGAAGGGCCAGCAGATCAAGGTGGTCGGCGCCAAGGGCAACAACCTGAAAAACGTGACGGCTGCGATCCCGCTCGGCGTCTTTACCGCCGTCACCGGTGTGTCGGGCGGCGGTAAATCGACCTTCTTGATCGAGACGCTTTACAAGGCGGCGGCCCGTCGCGTCATGGGGGCGCGCGAGAATCCGGCCGAACACGAGCGGATCGACGGCTTCGAATTCATCGACAAGGTGATCGACATCGACCAATCGCCGATCGGGCGTACGCCGCGTTCGAACCCTGCGACCTATACCGGCGCGTTCACGCCGATCCGCGACTGGTTTGCCGGCCTGCCGGAGGCGAAGGCGCGCGGCTATCAGCCGGGCCGTTTCTCGTTCAACGTCAAGGGCGGCCGCTGCGAGGCCTGCCAGGGCGACGGCGTGATCAAGATCGAGATGCACTTCCTGCCGGACGTCTATGTGACCTGCGACGTCTGCCACGGCAAGCGCTACAATCGCGAAACGCTCGACGTGCATTTCAAGACCAAGTCGATTGCCGACGTGCTCGACATGACGGTCGAGGAAGGCGTCGAATTCTTCCAGGCGGTGCCGGCGGTGCGCGACAAGCTGCAGGCGCTGTTCGATGTTGGGCTGGGTTATATCAAAGTCGGCCAGCAGGCGAACACGCTGTCGGGCGGCGAGGCGCAGCGCGTCAAGCTGGCCAAGGAACTGTCGAAGAAATCGACCGGGCGCACGCTTTACATTCTCGACGAGCCGACCACCGGCCTGCATTTCCACGATGTCGCCAAACTTCTGGAAATGCTGCAGGAACTGGTCAACCAAGGCAATTCGGTCGTGGTCATCGAGCACAATCTCGAGGTGATCAAGACCGCGGACTATATCATCGACTTTGGCCCGGAAGGTGGTGACGGCGGCGGTGAAATCGTCGCCCAAGGCACGCCGGAAGAGGTGGTGAAGGTCGACAAGTCGTATACCGGGCAGTTCCTGAAGGAATTGCTGGAGCGGCGGCCAATGAAAAAGGTGCAGGCGGCGGAGTGAAGGCGGCGCTTACCAGAGGCATTCGACGTCGAAGACGTTGAATGCCTTGTCGGCGGTGACAAGCGTGAGGCTTTCGAGCTTCGACTGTGCGGCGAGCAGGCGATCGAAGGGATCTTTATGATCTCCGGTCAGTTGGCCGGCCAAGAGAGCGTGGGATGGTTCAACCGGTAGCAGGACGAAACGTTCAGCCATGACATATGTGACGAAATCGGCGCAGAGCGTGCCCACTTCTGGCCACTTGCCGAGGCGATGCTTGGTTGCGATTTCGAAAGCGGAGACTGCGCTGGCGGCGATCTCATTGTCGCCGTTGGTGACAGCCGTGCGTGCCGCAGCGCTCAGACGAGGATCATCCATAAGCCACCAGACCAGTGCGTGTGTGTCGAGCAGATATTTCATTTGCCGTTGTCGCCGGGGAACGAATATTTGCCTTCCCAGGCGGCCAACTCGTCATCCGACATCGGCTCAAGAAACAGGTCCGAGGGGATCTTGCCCCTCAAATGTGCCAATGCACCGGCCTTGCGTGGCGGATTTTTCCTGTCGGCCGCTGTCAGGGGCACCAGTTTCGCAACCGGCTCATCACCGCGTGCAATGACAATTTCCTCTCCGGCCTCAACGCGGGCAAGGAGTTTTGAAAGTTCCGTCTTGGCCTTGTGAATGGTGACAACCGTCATCGCTCGCTCCATGGCAACATCTTTAGATTAGCTAATTGCTTAGCTAACTTCAATGGGAGGCATTTCATGACCAAAACCGGCACAATCCGCACCGGAATCGGCGGCTGGACGTTCGAGCCCTGGGAGGGCACGTTCTATCCCGAAAAACTTGCCAAGAAGAGGCAACTGGAATTTGCCAGCCGCGAACTGACGGCGATCGAGTTGAACGGCACCTATTATTCCAGCCAGAAGCCGGCGACATTTGCCAAATGGGCGTCGGACGTGCCGGAGAATTTTGTCTTCTCGCTGAAGGCGAGCCGGTTCTGCACCAATCGCAAGGTATTGGCCGAGGCCGGTGAATCGGTGGGCAAGTTTCTCAACCAAGGGATTGCAGAGCTTGGGCCCCATCTCGGGCCGATCCTCTGGCAGTTCATGGGCACGAAGAAATTCGAGCCGGAGGATTTCGAAGCGTTCCTGACATTGCTGCCGAAGACCCTGGACGGATTGCCGCTGCGCCATGTCGTCGAGCCACGGCACGCGTCGTTCCAGGTGCCGGGATTCATCGAATTGCTGGGCAAATACGATGTTGCGGCTGTCTGTGCCGACCATCACGATTATCCGATGTTTGCCGATCCCACGGCGGGTTTCGTCTATGCGCGCCTGCAGAAAGGCAGCGATGACATGGCGACCTGCTACCCACCGGAAGAGCTTGATGCCTGGGCTGAGCGATTGAAGATCTATGCGGCCGGCGGCATGCCGAATGACCTGCCGAAAATTGCACCCGAGCGCAAGATCAAGGCGGAGCTACGCGAGGTCTTTGCCTTCTTCATCACCGGCGGCAAGGTCAATGCGCCCAATGCGGCGCGCAAGATGCAATCATTGGTCGTATAGATACACAATGCCCGTATTCATATGCAAATTGTGACATTGGCGAATCTGGACTAGGCTCGGTCGCAGAGTCGCCGTCATCCGTCAGGAAATGGTCGACAGTGTATGGCCATGGGGATATGCGGACCGCGCCTCATGATTCCGATCCGGTCACGGGGCGTTTGCATGTCAGGCATAGCAGTCTTCATCAATCTGGCGGGCGCGGTCGCGCTCCTGCTCTGGGCGACGCGCATGGTGCGGACCGGCATCGAGCGAGCCTATGGCGGCGTGTTGAAGGACAAGCTGCGGCTGGCGGTCGGCAACCGGTTTTCGGCAGCCTTTGCCGGCTTCCTGTTTGCCGTGGCGTTGCAGAGTGCAACCGCCGTCGCCCTGATCATCGCCTCGTTCACCGCAGCAGGTTATGTGACGTCGGCAATCGGCATTGCGACCTTGCTGGGTGCCGATTTCGGTTCGGCCTTTGTCGTGCGCATCCTGCGCTATGACCTATCGCTGCTGGTCCCGATTTTGTTGCTGCTCGGCACGATCGCCTTTCGCGCCTCGGAAGAACGCCACTGGCGGCAACTGGGCCGGATCCTGTTCGGGCTTGGCCTTTTGCTGCTGTCGCTGAAACTGATCGGCCAGGCATCGGATCCGCTGCGCAGCAGCCAGATCCTGCCCGTTCTGTTCAATTATCTGGCAAGCGACTGGATCAGCGCCTTCCTGCTCGCCGCATTGCTGGCCTGGTCATTCCATTCGAGCGTTGCGGCGGTGCTGCTTGTCGCGTCGCTGGCCGACAAACATCTGCTGCCGGACGCCTTGATCATCCCGCTGGTGCTGGGGATCAATTTTGGCGCGGCGGTGATTGCAGCACTGCTGACCAAGAACGCAGAGGCCAGTGCCCGTGTCGTGCCGCTCGGCAATGTGGTTATTCGCGGCCTGATGACGCTGATGGCGCTCGCCCTGCAGTTCATCTTCCAAATCAGCCCTGATATGCTGGCCAGCCAGCCGGGTGATGCCGTCGTCATGGCGCATCTGGCGATGAATGGCGCCGTTCTCGTGCTCGGACTGCCCTTTGCCGCGGTCGTGGCCCGGCTGCTGGAACGGTTTCTGGCGCCGACTGCCGGACAACCAGCCAATGACGACCGACTGTCCGCGCTGAACTCTGCCGACCTTGTGCATCCGCAGCAGGCGATCAGCAATGCCACGCGTGAAGTGCTGACCGTCTGCGACAAGACGGAGATCATGCTGAACAGCATTTTCGAGCTCTACGAGCATTGGGATGCAAAAAAGACCCAGCGGATCGAGGCGCTCGACGACCGGATCGACACGATCCACCGCGACATCAAGTTCTATCTGGCGCGCATATCGCAAACGGCATTGGACGAACATTCGGCCGAGCAATGTCAGAACCTGCTTGGCGCGACGATCAAGATCGAGCAAGCGGCCGACATCATTTCGCAGAACATGCTGACCCGGGCACGCAAGAAACACGAGCGCAACGCGGCATTTTCGGCCGAAGGCTGGGCTGAGTTGTGTGCCATGCATCACGAAGTGGTGCAGAACGCCCATCTGGCGTTCAACCTGCTGGTCAACCGCAATGTCGAATATGCCCGCCAGCTCGTGGCGCGCAAGGAGGTCGTTCGGCAACTGGTCAAGGCCAGCGAGGAGCAACATCTGCAGCGCCTGCGTCAGGGCAATGCGGCGAGTTTCGAATCCAGTTCGCTGCATATCGACACGATGCGGGACCTGAAGGAGATCAATTCGCTGTTCATATCGATCGGCTACCCGTTGCTGGAAGGCGAAGGCCTGTTGCGCGGCAGCCGGCTACTCTAGGGGGCCAACAGCGGCGGCCAGATCTTCCGCAGTCATCCCTGACCCGGCTCGAGACGCCGCCTCGCCATGCAGATACACGCCGGCGCAGGCCGCCTCGAAGGCCGGCAGGCCCTGCCCGATGAGTGCAGCAATGATGCCGGCCAGCACGTCGCCGGACCCGGCCGTTGCCAGTTGCGGCGGCGCAGTTTCGTTGATCGCGGCACGGCCGTCCGGAGCGGCGATCACAGTGTCGGCGCCCTTGTAGACGACGATCCCGCCCAGTTCGCTGGCGGCCGCTCGGGCTTTCTCGACCTTGCCGGCAGGCATTTCGTAAATCTCGGGAAATAGCCGGGCAAACTCCCCCTCATGCGGGGTGACGACGAGGCGTGGACCGCCATCCGAAAAGGCGGTGCGGAGACTGCGTACATCGTTGCGGAACGCGGTTATGCCATCGGCATCAAGGACGACAGTTCGGCCATGTGCACCGAGGCAAAGCGCATAGGTTTGGGCAGTGGCCAAGTCGCCGAAACTCGGTCCAAGCACGAATGTCGCGCGGCGCGTGTCCTCCAGGTAACGTTCAAGATCGGCTTTGCCGTTGATGTCCTGCAGCATGATCGCCGTCAGATGGGTGGCATTGATAGACAGTGCATCTTTCGGCGACGCGATGGTGACGAGCCCTGCCCCGGCTTTCAAACCTGCCGTGGCCGACAGCCGCGCCGCACCGGTCGCCGTTGCGCCACCGGAAAAGACGGTGAGATGACCGCGTCGGTATTTGTGGTCGCCGGCGGCCGGCGGCACCTGGTGGTTTTGCCAGAGCGGCGGGCCATTGACCCAGAGGCGCTCGGCTTCAGCGGCAATCAGCCGGTGGGGAATGCCGATATCGAAGACCTCGATCGCACCACACAATGTACGGCCGGGCAGCAGCAGATGCCCTGGCTTGCGGGTCATGAAGGTAACCGTGTTGGTCGCCTGGAAAGCCGCACCGCGAACCAAACCCGTCATCCCGTCGAGACCGGACGGCAGATCAATGGCCAAGACCGGCAAGCCTGCCGCCGCCACGCGTTCGACGCTGTCGCTCACATCCCTGGACACGTCACGGGCAAGGCCCGCACCGAACAGGGCGTCGATGACGACATCACCGGGATGCGGCATGTAGGCCTGCAAAGGCGTCGAGGACAAGGATGCGTCGGCATGCGCATGCGCGGCATCACCCGTGAGCAAAGACGGATCGCCGAGATGGTGGACAGTGACGGATGCGCCCGCACGCGCGAGGGCGGCGGCCGCGACATAACCATCACCGCCATTGTTGCCGGGGCCACACAAGACGACGAAGCGCAAGGCGCCCGGGAAGAGCCGCAAGGCGGCTGCCGCGACCGCCTCGCCGGCGCGCAGCATCAGCCCATAGCTATCCATGCCTAATGCCGCTGCCGCATCGACGCGGGTCATGGCCGAGGGGCTCAAAAGGATTTCTGCCGATTGCACTGTCATGCATGCCGTTAAAGCAGACTTTTCAGCGCAAACCTAGCGGCGCAAAAATAGGCAAGGCGTAAAGTTCATATATTGTGCATTTGCACCTTTCTTGATCATGGAAACTTCGAATTCCGCAATGACGTCGGCATGTTAGCGAAATCGACAAAAAAGAAAAAATCGAGACAAAATCCACATCGGGGACGAATTGGGCTGGCTTTTCCGGTGAATTTGCGGGAGATTTGCCCGGCCGGGTGGAGGAAGCAGCAAATTCTGCGAATTTCTGGCGAAGAACTGGCACGTTCCGTGCATTCTACCTGGCGGGCGGGACTAATCCTGCCGCAATGAGGGAAGCGGAGAGAAATTTTCTCATGAAAAAGATCGAAGCGATCATAAAGCCTTTCAAGCTCGATGAAGTGAAGGAAGCCCTTCAGGAAGTCGGCCTGCAAGGCATCACCGTGACGGAAGCCAAGGGCTTTGGTCGCCAAAAGGGCCATACAGAGCTCTATCGCGGCGCCGAATACGTGGTGGACTTCCTGCCTAAGGTGAAGGTCGAGGTGGTTCTGGCGGACGAAAATGTGGAAGCCGTCATCGACGCAATCCGCAATGCCGCACAGACGGGCCGGATCGGGGACGGAAAAATCTTCGTTTCGAACGTCGAAGAAGTCGTGCGTATCCGCACCGGCGAGACCGGCGTCGACGCCATCTAAGTCAGGCCCGGCACCTAGGGAGGCCGGGCTTAAATCGTCATCTCACGCGAGGAAAACAATAAAATGACGACTGCAAGCGATATTCTCAAGCAGATCAAAGACAATGACGTGAAATTCGTCGACCTGCGCTTCACCGACCCCAAGGGCAAGCTGCAGCACGTGACGATGGACGTTGTCTGCGTGGACGAAGACATGTTTGCCGACGGCGTCATGTTCGACGGCTCCTCGATCGGCGGCTGGAAGGCGATCAACGAATCCGACATGGTGCTGATGCCGGACCCGGACACGGTCCACATGGATCCGTTCTTTGCGCAGTCCACCATGGTCATCATCTGCGACATTCTCGACCCGGTCTCGGGCGAAGCCTATAACCGCGATCCGCGCGGCACCGCCAAGAAGGCCGAGGCCTATCTCAAGGCATCGGGTATCGGCGACACCGTGTTCGTTGGTCCGGAAGCCGAATTCTTCGTATTCGACGACGTCAAGTACAAGGCCGACCCTTACAACACCGGTTTCAAGCTCGATTCGAGCGAACTGCCGTCGAACGACGACACCGACTACGAGACCGGCAACCTCGGCCACCGTCCGCGCGTCAAGGGCGGCTATTTCCCGGTTCCGCCGATCGACAGCCTGCAGGACATGCGTTCCGAAATGCTGACGGTTCTCGGCGAAATGGGCGTGGTCGTGGAAAAGCACCACCATGAAGTGGCCGCTGCCCAGCACGAACTCGGCATCAAGTTCGACGCGCTGGTGCGCAATGCCGACAAGATGCAGATCTACAAATACGTCGTGCACCAGGTCGCCAATGCCTATGGCAAGACAGCAACCTTCATGCCGAAGCCGATCTTCGGCGACAACGGTTCGGGCATGCATGTGCATATGTCGATCTGGAAGGACGGCAAGCCGACGTTTGCCGGCGACGAGTATGCCGGCCTGTCTGAATCGTGCCTCTACTTCATCGGCGGCATCATCAAGCATGCCAAGTCGATCAACGCATTCACCAACCCGTCGACCAATTCCTACAAGCGTCTTGTCCCCGGCTATGAAGCACCGGTTCTGTTGGCTTACTCGGCCCGCAACCGTTCGGCTTCGTGCCGTATTCCATTCGGCTCGAACCCGAAGGCCAAGCGCGTCGAAGTCCGCTTCCCGGACCCGATGGCAAACCCGTACCTCGCCTTTGCAGCGATGCTGATGGCGGGCCTCGACGGCATCAAGAACAAGATCCATCCTGGCAAGGCCATGGACAAGGATCTGTACGACCTGCCGCCGAAGGAACTGAAGAAGATCCCGACCGTCTGCGGTTCCCTGCGCGAAGCGCTGGAAAACCTCGACAAGGATCGCAAGTACCTGACCGCCGGCGGCGTGTTCGATGACGATCAGATCGATTCGTTCATCGAATTGAAGATGCATGAAGTCATGCGCTTCGAAATGACGCCGCATCCGGTCGAATTCGACATGTACTATTCGGCCTGATTGGTCTGCAGCGCATCAAAGCGTGCTGATTTAAAGACGCCGGCGATGTTTCGCCGGCGTTTTTCATTGCAGAGCCCGAGACACCGGGCTTTGATGTATTACTGACGTTACGTTAGTTACATCACGCATGGTGAGCCATTTTCTACGCCCTGCGCCAAACAGCAAAGACCGACGTTCCATGCCTCATTCCGCTTCGCCGCCGCCGCGCATGATCGACTGGACGCTTTTCCTGCTGGCGCCGGTCTTCTTTTCGTCGAACCTGATCTTCGGTCGGGGCATTACCGGCGACATTGCCCCGTTCACCACAGCCCTGCTGCGTTGGGCTGGCTCAGCGCTGATCATGTTTCCCTTTGTCTGGCGCGAGCGCACGCTCTGCCTTCAATTTATCCGCCACCATACGCTGCTGTGGCTGGTGCTCGGCATCCTGGGCATGGGGATCTGTGGCGGCGTCGTCTATTGGGCTCTGACATTGACGACCGCCTCGAACGCGACGTTGATCTACACGACGTCATCGCTGTTCATCATTGTCTTCCAATGGCTGTTCCAGGGCCGCAGGATCAGCCTGATCGAGCTTTCCGGCATGATGATCGCCTTTGCCGGCGTTGCGGTGATCGTGCTGAAGGGCGATGTGGCAGCCCTGCTGCACCTCAGCTTCAATATTGGCGACCTTGCCATCCTGGCGGCAGCCATTGCCTTTGCGCTCTATTCGCTGCTGCTGCGCAGTCCGGCTGTCCGTCTCATGCCGCCGCTGCCGTTGTTCGGGCTGCTGGCGCTCTCCGGGGCGATCGTGCTGGTGCCGGCGGGGCTTTACGAGATGTTTTCCGGCGGACTGTTGCCGGACACACCTCTCGACTTTGCCAAACTTGCCGGCATCATCCTGTTTGCCTCGCTGGCCGCCTTCTATTGTTTCCAGCATGCCGTGCAGGTTTTCGGTCCGGGCATTGCCGGCATGACGCTCTACCTGATGCCGCCGACCTCAATCATCATGGCGGTCGTCTTTCTCGGCGAAAGCTTCGAAAGCTATCATGCGCTCGGCATCGTCCTGGTCATGGGCGGGCTGATTCTGGCAACGGCATTGGCCCGCAATCCGAGTGGCGTGACAGGCGGCAAAGGCGAGAACCCTTGATTATGTGTGTTTCCGTCCCAAATATAGAAGGGAAAGGAAGTGAAACCATGAAACAACGAAGCGCTAAATTTGGTATAGGAGATGTCGTACGGCACAAGGTCTTCCCGTTCCGTGGCGTGATCTTCGACGTTGACCCGGAATTTTCCAATTCCGAGGAATGGTGGAATGCGATCCCGGCAGAGGTTCGTCCGAGCAAGGACCAGCCCTTCTACCATTTGCTCGCGGAGAACTCGGAGACGGAATATGTCGCCTATGTTTCCGAGCAGAACCTGGAGTCGGACGGAAGTGAAGAGCCCCTGCGCAATCCGCATATCCAGCAGATCTTCGACAAGAAGAACGCCGGGCACTACAAGCCGAAGGTCAACTTCGCGCATTGAGCCTTCCAGGCATCTACGATCACCAACCCAGCACGAAAAAGCCCGCGTCCAACGACGCGGGCTGATTTTTTTCGCCAAGACACCAGAAGCGGCATCGATAACCGGTATCAGTTACCCTGCTTGGCAGCGTTCTGGGCGTCGGTGATCGCCTTGTTACGCTCTTCCTGCTTCTTCTGCATGGCTTCCTGCAGCAGGCGCTGACGTTCGTCAGCCTGCGACTGGGACATCGCCTCGCCGTCGAAAGCACCGGTGAAACCTTCCAGCGGAATCTTGATCGGGTTCGGTGCGCGGCGGAAGTTGATCGACGTCAGAACGACTTCGTTGCCCTTCTTCAGGCTGGCAATGAGCGCGTCGGTCAACGGCATTTCAGCCGTGCAACGGTCCGGCAGGCAGACGGTGTAGTCGAGCTTGACGCCCTTGCCGCCATCGATCTGCATGAGAATGCCCGGCGGGATCAGACGTGCGGTCGGAACCGTTACCTGCATCAGCTTGCGGTTGACCTTGCCTTCGACCGAGATCAGGCCGACGGCGGTGATCAACTGGCCGTTCGCCGCGACCTGCTGGTTCTGAACCACGCAGACGTCGGACTCTTCCTGCTTGGCGCAGGTCTTGAACCACTTTGCAGGGGCTGCAGCCGGTGCTGCTTCCTGGGCCTGGCCAACTGCAGGCATGGCGGCGGCGCCGAGCGTCAGAGCGAGGGCGGACACAGCCGTCCGGGTTGCTTTGTTAAAATTGAACATCATCCGTATTCCGTCTCCTGAAAACCCCTGTCGCGCGGACTTTTCGCCGCGTCGTTCACCGGTCGTAGTCGCCGTCACCTGTCCTCCAAATGAGGCAAATACATGACCCAGTGATCTGGCACACCTGTTACATCGCGACGGCTGGAATATCCAGCTTTTCTTTGCCGCTACAGTATGACCTTTCGGGTTAATCGCACCGTGATGTGTTGGATTTGTGGTGATTGTGCTAGCTTCCCGGCGTTTCCAGATTCTTGCCGGAGGACTATACATTGCGTCGCCTCGCCCTTTGCCTGCTGTTTCTGCCGTTCTGCTCGCTTGCCCAGGCCGAACCATTGCATGGGATCGCCATGCACGGGGAACCGATGCTGAGCGCCGACTACCGGCATTTTCCCTACGTCAACGCCGAGGCTAAAAAGGGCGGCAAGGTCAATTACGGGGTCGTCGGTACCTTCGATGCGCTCAACCCTTTCGTGCTCAAGGGCATGCGCACATCGGCGCGCGGGGTCTGGGATCCGGAATTCGGCAACCTGCTTTACGAACCGCTGATGACCCGCTCATCCGACGAGCCGTTCACCCTGTATGGCCTGCTTGCCGAGACTGTGGAATGGGACGAGGCGCGCAGCTTCGTCCAGTTCAACCTCAATCCCAAGGCACATTGGTCCGATGGCAAGCCGGTCACGCCGGAGGATGTGATGTTCACCTTCGAACTGCTGCGCGACAAGGGTCGCCCGCCGTTCAACTCGCGGCTTGCGGTCGTCGAGACGATGGAGAAGGTCGGCGAACACGGCGTCAAATTCACCTTCAACGACAAGGCCAATCGCGAAACGGCGCTGATCTTTGCATCGTCGACACCGATCCTGCCGAAACATGCCGTCGATGCCGCGACATTCGAGCAGACGTCCCTCACCGTTCCGGTCGGTTCCGGTCCCTACAAGATCAAGGATATCCGCGCCGGCGAGAAGATCACTTGGGGGCGCGACCCGAATTACTGGGGCAAGGATATCTCCTCGAAGATCGGCTTCGACAATTACGACGAGATCAGTGTCAGCTATTTCCTGCAGGAATCGACGCTGTTCGAAGCCTTCAAGAAAGGCGAGATCGATGTCTATCCCGAGGGTGATGCCAATCACTGGCTGCGCGCCTATGACTTCCCGGCGGTAGAGAAGGGCGATGTCGTCAAGGAAGCGTTCAAACCGGGATTGCCATCCGGCATGCTCGGATTCGTGTTCAACACCCGCCGGCCGATCTTTGCCGACGCGAAGGTCCGCGAGGCGCTGTCGGTGGCCTTCGATTTCGAATGGTTGAACAAGACACTGTTCAGCGGCGCCTTTACCCGCACGCAGAGCTATTGGCAGAATTCGACGCTTGGCGCCTATGGCAATGCGGCGGACGACCGCGAGCTTGCGCTGCTGGGAGCGGCAAAGGACAGGATCCCGGCAGATATCCTTGCCGGCACCTATACCCTGCCGAAGACCGATGCGTCGGGCGGCGACCGCAAGGCGCTTGGCCAGGCGGTCAAGCTGTTTGCCGAGGCGGGTTACAAGATCCAGGGCGGCAAGATGCTGGATGCCAGCGGCAAGCCGCTTGCCTTCGAGGTGATGACCCAGAACGAAGGCCAGGAGAAAATGGCAATTGCCTATCAGCGCACCTTGAAGCTGATCGGCATCGACATGGCGATCCGCACCGTGGACGACGCGCAGTACCAGGCGCGGTCGAACAATTTCGACTATGACATGATCATCAAGGCCTACACATCCTCGCTGTCTCCGGGCGCGGAACAGCCGAACCGCTGGGGTTCGCCCTCGAGGGATGCGGCCGGAAGCTTCAATTATGCCGGCGTCGCTGATGCCGATATCGACCGGATGATAGAGGCGCTGCTGCAGGCGCGTGACCCCGACGATTTCAAGGCTGCCGTCAGGGCCTATGACCGGCTGCTGGTCGCCGGGCACTATGTCGTGCCGCTCTATCATATCGGCGAACAGTGGGTTGCCCGGTGGAAGCATATCGGCCGACCGGAGGTGACACCGCTCTATGGCTACCAGCGTTCGGTCTGGTTCGACGCGCGGGCGCAGTAATCTCACGCGGACGTGCATTGGAAACCGCCGGTCCCGGCTTGACCTGGGCTGGCGTTTGTCTATTGCGGACACTGAATTTTTCGACCGCTTCTTCCCGAAAGGACATACATCATGGACCGGATCACCATCGACCTCGTTTCCGACGTCGTCTGCCCCTGGTGTTTCCTCGGCAAGGCGCGGCTCGAATTGGCGATCGCCGAGGTGCAGGACGAAGTCAGCATCGACATCAATTGGCGGCCCTACCAGCTCAATCCCGACTATCCGCCGGAAGGCGTCGATCATCAAGTCGAGCTGGCCAAGAAGCTCGGCGGCAAGGAACGCATGGATTCGGCCCATGCCGAACTGAAGGCGCTCGGTGCCGAGGTCGGGATCCCATTCAACTTCGACGCCATCAAGGTCGGGCCGAATACGCTGGATGCGCATCGCCTAATCCACTGGGCGAGCCAGGAAAGCCGCGAGGTTCAGGGCCGGATCGTCGATGGGCTGTTTCGCGCCAATTTCGAACAGGGTCGCAATATCGGCGATGCGAAAGTGCTGGCCGATATTGCCGAGGAAGCGGGCATGATGCGCTCGGTGGTCGAGACGCTGCTCTCCGGTGATGCCGACGTGCAGCACGTGCTGAGCGAAGTCGAGGCGGCCAAGCAGATGGGCGTCAACGGCGTGCCGTTCTTCATCTTCGACCAGCAATATGCGGTCAGCGGCGCACAACCTGCGGCCGAACTGGCCAATGCCATGCGAGAAATCGCAAAGGCCAAGGCGGAGGCCCTGCGCAATCTGAATTGACGCAGGAAGCGAAGCAACTTATCCCGGGGGAAGCTCTTCCTCCCCGGGATTTTCACCTTGTCTTCCGATACAACTTTCAAAGGCGTCGTCCTCGCCTTCATCTGCTTTGCCGCTTACGCATTCAGTGACGGCTCGATCAAGCTGGTCGATGGGCGGGTTTCGCCCTTCCTGGCAGGCTTCATCGGATCAAGCTTCGGCGTTTTCGCCATTCCCTTCCTGATGAAACGCGGCGACCATTGGCTGGATCTGGTGCGCACCACCAACTGGCCGCTCTGGTCGTTGCGTTTCGTCTGCTCGGCGGTCGGCACGATCGGCAGCATCATCGCCTTTACCCAGCTGAGCATGGCCGAAGCCTTCTGCCTGATCTTCCTGCTGCCGTCGTTTGCGACGATCATGTCGGTGATCTTTCTGAAAGATCAGGTCGGCATGAAGCGCTGGGGCGCCGTGCTGATCGGCTTTCTCGGCGTTCTGGTGGTGCTGCGACCCGGATTTCGCGAATTGCAGACCGGCCATCTGGCAGCGCTTGCCTCCGGCTTTGCCGGCGCCGTGACCATTATCATTTTCCGGGCGATGGGACCCAAGGAAAAGAACATCTCGCTCTATGGCGCAGGCCTGCTCGGCAGCGTGCTGATCTGCGCCGTCGTTGCCGTGCCGAGTTTCCAAATGCCGTCGTCCGGCGACTTCGCCTTGCTCGCCGCGTTTGGCATTCTCGGGGCAATCGGCAACGTGCTGATGATGCTGGCCTCGTTTTACGCGCCGCCCGCCATTGTCGGGCCGATCCAGTACAGCCAGATGCTCTGGGCGATCCTGCTCGGCTACCTAGTGTTCGGCGACAAGGTCGATGGTTTCATGGCGGTCGGCATCGCGCTGATCGTCGGGTCCGGACTTCTGACGCTGACACGCGAGCGCAAACGCGGGGTCGCCCTGCCCCCGTCCGTTGCCGGGAAAAGCGACGCGGCGCTGGCGATCAAGCCGGAAGAGGGTGATTGAACGGAGGGCGCAATGGAGTGGCCAGTCGAGGGTGAGGCAGCGTTTGTCGTGCGACCTGCGGATTTCAACGATCTGCCGAAGCTTCTGCTGCTTTATCGCGATCTCAACCCCGACGATCCTGAGCTCGCGCTGCCCGAAGCCGAATCCCGGCTTGGCTCGCTCCTGCGGATCACCGGCAGCGCCATCTTTATCGGCCTACTGGATGAGGAGATCGTCAGCACAGTAACGCTGGTCGTTGTTCCCAACCTGACGCGCGCCGGCCAACCTTACGGACTGATCGAGAATGTCGTGACGGCCACGGCCAGACGCGGACGAGGCTATGGCCGGAAAACGCTGTTGCAGGCGGTCGCCACGGCCTGGGATCACGGATGTTACAAGGTCATGCTGCTGACGGGGTCCAACAGGCCAGAGACGCATAATTTCTACCGGTCTGCCGGCCTCGAACAGAACAAGACCGGCTTCCAGATGCGTCGGATTGCAGCACGCCGCGACTGACCTGCGCAGACGCAGCTCGCTCAGCTCTTCGCCAGTTCCGCCAGTTGCGTCATCACCACGGCCGCACCGGCCAGCCGCTTCTCCGGCGTCGGCAGGTCGCGGGTGAGGAAGACGCTGTGATCGGGCCGGATCTTGGCCATCGTGCCCTGCTTGGCGATATAACCGACCAGTGCCGCCGGGTTGGGGAACTGCTTGCCGCGGAACTGGACGACGACGCCCTTGGGGCCCGCTTCCAGCTTTTCGACATTGGCCTTGCGGCAAAGCGCCTTGATGTAGACGACCTTCAGCAGATGCTGGACCTCGACCGGCATGGGGCCGAAGCGGTCGATCATCTCGGCGCCGAAGCCGTCGATGTCGTTCAGTTCTGTGATTTCGCCGAGACGACGATAGAGGCCGAGGCGCAGATGCAGGTCCGGCACATAGTCGTCCGGGATCATCACCGAGGTGCCGACCTGGATCTGCGGTGACCAGCCGGTGTCGTGGACCTCGTCGACACCCTTCACTTCGGCGACCGCCTCCTCCAGCATCTGCTGGTAGAGCTCGAAGCCGACTTCCTTGATATGGCCGGACTGTTCTTCGCCGAGAAGATTGCCGGCGCCGCGGATGTCGAGGTCGTGGCTGGCGAGTTGAAAGCCGGCGCCGAGGGTGTCGAGCGATTGCAGCACCTTGAGGCGGCGTTCGGCGCTTGTGGTCAGAACCTTGTTGACCGGAAGCGTCAAAAGCGCGAAGGCGCGGACCTTGGAGCGGCCGACGCGGCCGCGGATCTGGTAGAGCTGCGCCAGGCCGAACATGTCGGCGCGATGCACGATCAGGGTATTGGCGGTCGGCACGTCAAGGCCGGATTCGACGATCGTGGTCGACAGCAGCACATCGTAGCGGCCATCATAGAAGGCGTTCATGATGTCTTCGAGTTCGCCGGCGGCCATCTGGCCATGGGCGATCGCCACCTTCAATTCCGGAACGTCCGAATCAAGGAAGGCCTTGATGTCGGCAAGATCGGCAAGACGCGGGCAGACGTAAAAGCTCTGGCCGCCGCGATAGTGTTCACGCATCAGGGTTTCGCGGATGACCAGCGGATCAAACGGCGAGATGAAGGTGCGCACCGCCATGCGGTCGACCGGCGGCGTGGTGATCAGCGACAGTTCGCGCACGCCGGTCATGGCGAGCTGCAGGGTGCGCGGGATCGGCGTGGCCGAGAGCGTCAGCACATGCACGTCCGACTTCAGCTCCTTCAGCCGCTCCTTGTGCTTGACGCCGAAATGCTGCTCCTCATCGATGATGAGAAGACCTAGATTGGCGAAATTGACGCCAGCCCCGAGCAGCGCATGGGTACCGACGACGATGTCCGTCTTGCCTTCCGCCACTTCCTTCTTGACCAGGTTGAGTTCTTTGGTGCCGACAAGGCGCGAGGCCTGCTGGATGCGGATCGGCAGGCCGCGGAATCGCTCGGTGAAGGTCTTGAAATGCTGGCGTGCCAAGAGCGTTGTCGGCACAACGACAGCGACCTGGATGCCGTTCATCGCCGCGACAAAGGCGGCGCGCAGCGCCACTTCCGTCTTGCCGAAGCCGACATCGCCGCAGATCAGCCGGTCCATCGGACGACCTTCGCCGAGATCGGAGCGGACCGCCTCGATGGCGTTCATCTGGTCTTCGGTCTCGTCATAGGGGAAACGGGCGGCGAATTCGTCGTAGAGGCCTTCCTGGGTGGTCAGGACCGGCGCCGTGCGGGTCATGCGTTCGGCGGCAATGCGGATCAGGGCGCCGGCCATGTCGAGCAGGCGCTTCTTCAGCTTGGCCTTGCGCATCTGCCACGCGCCACCGCCGAGCTTGTCGAGCGGAACTTCGGTGCCTTCGCCGCCGAAACGCGACAAAAGATCGATGTTTTCGACCGGCAGGAAGAGCTTGGCCTCGTCGGCATATTGCAGCTCAAGGCAGGCATGTGGCGCGCCGGCAGCCTCGATCGTGCGCAGACCGATGAAGCGGCCTATGCCATGTTCGGCATGGACGACGATAGAGCCCTCATCGATGCTGGCGACTTCAGAAATGAAATCGGCACCCCGCTTGCGGCGCTTTGAACGGCGGACCATGCGGTCGCCGAGAATGTCCTGTTCGCCAACGACAACGAAATCGCCGGATTCGAAGCCACCTTCCAGGCTGAGCACGGTGGTGCCGGCTTCGCCCTTCTTGAGGGTCGCCATGTCCTTGAGGGCGGCCACGGGCTTGAGCTTTTCTAGGCCGTGTTCGTTCATCACCTGCAACAGGCGATCGAGCGAGCCTTCCGACCAGCCGGATATCAGCACCTTGGCGCCCGCCGCCCGTTTGTCGGCGATATATTTGACGGCCTGGGTGAAGACGTTGACGCGCTTTGCGTCCTCGCCGTCTTCGGTCGCGGCGGCGGCCTTGGCCCAACGCGGTGACGGCCGGGCTTCGACCTCGATCACCGTGCGGCTCTCGCCGCCATGTTCGGCAAAGGGCGTGATGCGGATCGGATCGAAGGCGTCGAGGTTGCGGCCGAATTCGGCGGCGCCGAGATAAAGGCGCTCGGGCGGCACGGGCTTGTAGGGCGTGCCCTGCGACAAGTGACCCTTGCCGGGTGTGGCGCTGTTGAGGCGGGCCTCGTAATAGTCGCGGATCAGCTTGGCGCGTTCTTCGGCAGCCTCACGTACGGTATGGTCGGTGACCATCCGGAAACCCTTGAGATAATCGAAGGTGGTTTCCAGATGATCATGAAACAGTGGCAGCCAGTGTTCCATGCCGGCATAGCGGCGGCCCTCCGAGACGGCGGCATAGAGCGCATCGTCACGGGTGGCGGCGCCGAACAGCGACAGATAGTTCTTGCGGAAGCGGCCGATCACCTCCGGCGTCAGCGTCACTTCGCTCATCGGGTTAAGATCGAGCGAGCGGACCTGGCCGATGGTGCGCTGGGAGGCAGGGTCGAAGGAGCGGATACTCTCGAGCGTGTCGCCAAAGAAGTCGAGCCGCACCGGTTCCTCGGAGCCGGGGACGAACACGTCGAGGATACCACCACGCACGGCAAATTCGCCGACTTCACGCACGGTCGCGACGCGGTCGAAGCCGTTGCGCTCGAGGCGCGCGGCGATGTCGTCCATCTTCAGTGTGTTGCCGGGCTTGGCGGAAAAGCCGAGGCTATCGATGATATCGGCGGGCGCCACCTTCTGCAGCATCGCATTGACGGTGATCAACACGATCGCCGGATGCGGCTTCAGATAGAGCGAAATCAGACCGGTCAGTGCCGAGAGACGGCGGGCCGAGACATCGGCCGAGGGTGAGACACGGTCATAGGGCAGGCAATCCCAGGCGGGCAATGTCAGCACCGGGATTTCCGGTGCGGCAAAGCTGAGGATCTGCTCGATATTCTGCAGGCGCTGGCCATCGGAGACGACATAGGCGACCGGTTTGCCTTCGCGGGCAAGCTCGGCCAGGATGAAGGCATCCATGCCATCGGGCACATGCGACAGGGTCAGGGCAGATTGCGCCTTGGCGATCCGCTTCACATCGATCAGGGACATCTTGGACTACTTTGCAAGCGTTTCGGCATTTACCGGCGAAAAATCGGGGCGAAGAGCGGCTATGCGCATGAACAGCGGCGTCCGGAAGCGTTCCGGAATGGGCTCGGCGCCCGTGACCCACTTGACCAGATCATTATCCTCCTCGGCCATGATCAGTTCCAGCTCGTCGAGATCCGCATCCGGCAAGGTGGCGATTTCGGCTTCGCAGAACTGGCCGAGCATCAGGTCCATTTCGCGGATGCCGCGATGCCAGCAGCGGAACAGAATCCGCCGGCGGCGCGGATCAAGCTCGGCACTGCTCATGATCAAACCGGTCATCGGCACATTCCTTCCTGTTGATGGGCCTCTATAGAACTAAGCGGAGCAATTGTCAGCTTGCCAAGGCGGCAATTTGCTGGGCATTTTGCCGGCATCATGCGCCCTACCCTTCTTGATCCCCTGTTCGCCTCCGTAGCCTCGCTTGCCGGCGTTGGCCCCAAGCTCGCCAAACTTCTCGCAACCCTGATGGGGCGCGAGGATGCGGAGGATACGCGGGTCGTCGATCTGCTGTTCCTGGCGCCGCATCGGCTGATCGACCGGCGCCACCAGCCCGGCATTGCGCTGGCGCAGCCCGGTGCGCTGGTGACTGTCACCGGACGCGTCGACCGGCATCAGCCGCCACCGCCAGGCAAGAGCAACCTGCCCTACCGTGTTTTCCTGCACGACGAGACGGGCGAACTGGCGCTGACCTTCTTCCGCGCCAAGGGCAACTGGCTGGACAAGGCGCTGCCGATCGACGAGATCGTCATGGTGTCGGGCAAGATCGACTGGTTCAACGGCCGCGCCTCGATGGTGCATCCGGATTTCATGGTCAGAGCGAGCGAGGCGGAAAACCTGCCACTGGTCGAGCCCGTCTATCCGCTGACGGCGGGGCTTTCACCGAAAGTGTTGCGCAAATCGATCGAGGCTGCGGTTGAGCGCATGCCGGAACTTGCCGAATGGATCGATCCGCCACTGGTGCAGAAACAGGGATTTGCCGGCGCCAAGGATGCGCTGGTCGCGCTGCACCATCCGCGTGACGAGAAGGATATCGATCCGCAGGCGCCGGCGCGGCGCCGGCTTGCCTATGACGAATTCCTTGCCGGTCAGGTGTCGCTGGCGCTGGTCCGGCAAAAGCTGCGGCGGATCCCGGGCGTGCCGATCAAGCCAACAGGGGTCATCAGCGACCAGATCCGCGCCACCCTGCCGTTTTCGCCGACCAAGAGCCAGGTCGCGGCGATTGCCGATATCCTGAACGATATGAGCTCGGATACCCGCATGCTGCGGCTGCTGCAGGGCGATGTCGGCGCGGGCAAGACACTGGTGGCGCTGTTTGCCATGGCGGCGGCTGTCGAAAGCGGCGGCCAGACCGTGCTGATGGCGCCGACCGAAATCCTGGCACGGCAGCATCACGCGACACTGTCGAAGCTCGGGGCATCAGCCGGATTGCGGATCGAGGTCCTGACCGGGCGGACCAAGGGCAAGGAGCGCGAGGCCATTCTGGAGCGGATCGCGTCGGGCGAAGCGCAGATCGTCATCGGTACCCATGCGCTGTTCCAGGATGCCGTGTCCTACAAAAACCTGACACTGGCCGTCGTCGACGAGCAGCATCGTTTCGGCGTGCACCAACGCCTCAGGCTGACCGCCAAGGGCATCACGCCGCATATGTTGGTGATGACGGCGACACCGATCCCGCGCACGCTGGTGCTGGCGGCCTTCGGCGACATGGATGTCTCGAAGCTCACCGAAAAGCCGGCCGGGCGCAAGCCGATCCAGACGGTGACCGTGCCGACGGAACGGCTTGAGGATGTGATCGAACGACTGCGGGCTGCCATCGCCGAGGGCAAGAAGGCCTACTGGATCTGCCCGCTGGTCGAGGAGACCGAAGAAAGCGAACTGATGTCGGTGGAGGAGCGCCATTCGGTATTGTCGATGATGATCAAGGCGCCGCTCGGGCTGGTGCATGGACGCATGAGCGGCCCGGAGAAGGATGCCGCCATGCTGGCATTCAAGAACGGTGAAACGCGGCTGCTGGTCGCGACAACCGTGGTCGAGGTTGGTGTAGACGTGCCCGACGCAACGATCATGGTGATCGAACATGCCGAACGGTTCGGTCTGGCCCAGCTCCACCAGTTGCGTGGCCGGGTCGGGCGCGGCGACGAGGCGTCGAGCTGCATCCTGATGTACAAGGGGCCGCTCGGGGAAAACGGCAAGGCGCGGCTGTCGATCCTGCGCGACAGCGAGGACGGGTTCCTAATCGCCGAGGAAGACCTGAAGCTGCGCGGCGAAGGCGAATTGCTCGGCACACGGCAATCCGGCACGCCGGGGTTCAAGATCGCCAGTCTCGAGGCGCATGGTGATCTTCTGGAGATCGCCCGCAAGGACGCAAGCTATCTGCTGGAGCGTGATCCGGAACTGACGTCAGCGCGCGGCGAAGCGGTGCGCACGCTGCTCTATCTACACCGGCGGGATGAAGCGATTCGCTTTCTCAGGGCCGGGTGACGGGGTCCGCCCCCCCCTCTGTCCTGCCGGGCATCTCCCCCTCAAGGGGGGAGATCAGCAAGACGCTCCCCTTGAGGGGAAATGTCAGCGTGGCCGACAGAGTGTGGTATCGCCGATCAAACGAGCGGCGGCCCTACCGGCTGCGGCGTCCAGTTGGGCGTCACCAGGCCCGCCGAGATCAGCAGCTTGATGCCCTCTTCCGGCGACATGTCGAGCAGCTTGACCTTGCTGCGCGGCACAAAAATCAGGAAGCCGGCGGTCGGGACCGGGGTCGGCGCCATGAAGACCGCGATCATTTCCTCGCCTTCCTCGTTGAGCCTGGCAGCGATCTCACCCTTGGCGTCGGTCGAGATGAAGACCAAAGCCCAGCTGCCCGGTCCGGGAAACTCGATCAATCCGACCTTCTTGAAGGAGCTCGACTGTTCCTTGAGCACCGTCTCGAAGATCTGCTTGGTGCTTTTATAGACGGTGCGGACCAGCGGCATGCGATGCAGCACCGATTCGCCATAGGCGACGATCGAGCGGCCGATCAGGTTCTTGCCGAGAAAGCCGATCAGCGTGATGGCGATCAGCGCCAGCAGCAGTCCCGTTCCGGGAATGGCGAACTGAATGTAGTTTTCCGGGTTGTAGCGGTCCGGAATGTAAGGCTTTACCCAGCTGTCGGCCCAGCGGATGAAGGTCCAGGTCAGCCAGATGGTGATCGTGACCGGTGCGCAGATGATCAGACCCGTCAGGAAATTGTTCCTGAGCCGTGTGGCAACCGAAATCGTATCAGAAGTTTCCGTCATTCACCGCCGCTATTGTGCACTGCCATAAAAACCTGGATGGAAGGCGACAATGCCCAAGGCGTCCGGGCCATGCAAGAGCAAAGCCTGGAAATGTCCGGGAGGAACATCTGGAAGCACAAGACCGTGATCCAGACGGAAGCCGAAACGACCATAGTAGGCCGGATCGCCGAGAAGCACGCAGCCGGCGGCCCCGAGTGTCCGCAGCCGATCCAGTCCCTCGGATACAAGACGCGAGCCGATTCCCTTGCCTTGATGCGCCGGCGCGACGCTGATCGGGCCGAGGCCATACCAGCCTTCGTCGCCGCCCGAGATGGATACGGGCGAAAATGCGACATGGCCGAGGATCTCTCCGGCCTCGTCGGCAACCAGGGACAAGGTCAGCGCACCGGCTTCGCGCAACCGTTCGATGATCTGGGGCTCGCTCTGGTCGCTGTACGGATGGCCCTCGAAAGCGGCGGCCGTCACCAGACCAATGGACGCCTCGTCGCCGCTTTGCTCGGGCCGGATGATCATTCCACCGTCACCGACTTGGCCAGATTGCGCGGCTGGTCGACATCGGTGCCCATGAAGACGGCCGTGTGATAGGCGAGCAACTGGATCGGCAGCGAAAAGACCATCGGCGAGATGATCTCGGCGACGTTCGGCAGGACGATGGTCGCCATGGTCTCGAGCTTGGAGGCGGCAGCACCCTTTTCATCGGTGATGAAGATGATCCGACCGCCGCGGGCGGCGACTTCCTGCATGTTCGACACGGTCTTTTCGAAGAAGCGGTCATGCGGGGCAATGACGATGACCGGCATGTTCTCGTCGATCAGCGCGATCGGGCCGTGTTTCAACTCGCCGGCGGCGTAACCCTCGGCGTGGATGTAGGAGATCTCCTTGAGCTTCAGCGCGCCTTCCATGGCCAGCGGATAGCTGGTTCCACGGCCGAGATAGAGCACATCCTTGAACTTCGCGAGGTCGCGCGACAGGGCCTCGATCTGCGGCTGGATGCTGTTCAGCACCTGGCTCATGATGCGCGGCATTTCGGCGAGATGCCTGACCAGCTGCTTTTCTTCGGCCTCCGTCAGCGTGCCGCGGGCACGGCCTGCGGCGATCGACAGGGAGGCGAGAACGGCGAGCTGGCAGGTGAAGGCCTTGGTCGATGCAACGCCGATTTCAGGACCCGCCAGGATCGGGAAGACGGCATCGGCCTCGCGGGCGATCGTCGATTCCTTGACGTTGACGATGGCGCCGATCTTCAGGCCGTTTTCGCGGCAGTAACGCAGCGAGGCCAGCGTATCGGCGGTTTCACCCGACTGCGAGATGAAGAAGGCGGCCTGATCCTTGGCCAGCGGCATTTCGCGGTAGCGGAATTCCGACGCCACATCGATTTCAACCGGCAGGCGGGCATAACGCTCGAACCAGTACTTGCCGACCAGACCCGACAGATAGGCCGTGCCGCAGGCGGACATGGCCAGACCACGGAGGCTGGCAAAATCCATTTCGCCTTCGAAAGGCTTGATCCGGTTGGCGGCGAAATCGACGTAATGCGACAGGGCGTGCGAAATCACCTCCGGCTGCTCGTAGATTTCCTTTTCCATGAAATGGCGGTGGTTGCCCTTGTCGATCATGTAGGCGCTGGCCGACGATATCTGGACTTGACGCTCGATGGGATTGCCGTCGAGATCGAAGATATGGGCGCCGCGCGTGCCGATGACCGCCCAGTCGCCATCCTGCAGATAGGCAATGCGGTTGGTGAACGGCGACAAGGCAATCGCGTCGGAGCCGAGGAACATCTCGCCGTCGCCGAAGCCGATCGCGAGCGGCGGACCGGAACGGGCGGCCATGATGGTCGAGGGATCATCCTGGAAAATCACCGCCAGCGCATAGGCGCCGGTCACCTGGCGCAGCATCTTATGCATGGCTTCGCGGCGACCGAGGCCGTCGCGGATGTACTTGGCCAGCAGTTGTGCCACAACTTCGGTGTCGGTCTGCGTTACAAAGGTTGCACCTTCGGCCGAGAGTTCGTCCTTGATTTCGGAGAAGTTCTCGATGATGCCGTTGTGGACCACGGCGACGCCATCGACGAAGTGCGGATGGGCGTTGGTTTCGTTGGGTACGCCATGGGTTGCCCAACGGGTATGGGCAATGCCGATATTGCCGGCCAGCGGCTCGGCGACCAATCTGGTCTCCAGATTGAACAGCTTGCCCTCGGCACGACGGCGCTCCAGCTTGCCGTCATGGATCGTCGCCACGCCGGCAGAATCATAGCCACGATATTCAAGCCGCTTCAATGCATCGACGAGGCGCGCCGCAACCGGCTGGTTACCGACAATACCAACAATACCGCACATGAAAATCTCCGTCTGGCGTCAATAAGTTGCGTCAGTCCTACCGGTTTTGCCGGAATGCGCAATCTTGGGCGAGGTCAAATTGCATTTCGCTTCGTAACGCAATGCAGCAATGGTGAACGCATTGCCCTGCAAGACTAGCTGCCCGCCTTCTTTGCTGCCTTGATCCCCAGGTTCTTCTCGCGGATCTGCTTCGCACGACCCGTCTTCATCTCCTGGCGAGCACGACCGAAGGCGAGAGCATCGGACGGCACATCCTTGGTGATGACGCTACCGGATGCGATCAGGGCGCCGTCGCCGATGGATACCGGGGCAACGAGAGACGAGTTGGAGCCGATGAAGGCGCCGGCGCCGATGTGGGTCTCGTGCTTGTTGACGCCATCGTAGTTGCAGGTGATCGTGCCGGCACCGATATTGGTGTCGGCACCGATGAAGGCGTCGCCGATATAGGTCAGATGGTTGACCTTGGCGCCCTTGCCGATCTCGGCCTTCTTGACCTCGCAGAAATTGCCGACCTTCGAGCCTTCGGCCAGATTTGCACCCGGACGCAGGCGAGCATAGGGACCGACTGTCGCCCCGGTCGAGACATGGGCACCTTCGAGATGCGAGAAGGCATGGATGACGGCTCCACCCTCGACGGTCACGCCCGGGCCGAATACGACATTCGGCTCGATCAGTGCATCCTGACCAATCTGCGTGTCATGGCTGAGGAAGACGGTTTCCGGGGCGATCATGGTCACGCCGGAGAGCATCAGTTCGTGACGGCGGCGCTCTTGCCAGAGGCCTTCGATGACCGCCAGTTCGGCGCGGTTGTTGCAGCCGGTCAGCTCGCTTTCCGGCGCATCGACGGCAACTGCCCGTCCGCCCTGGGCGCGCGCGATCTCGATAAGATCGGTCAGATAGTATTCGCCCTTGGCGTTGGTATTGCCAATGCGCGACAGGAGGTCGAGTGCCTTGCGGCCGTTGATCGCCATCAGGCCGCTGTTGCACCAAGTGACAGCGCGTTCGGCTTCGGTTGCATCCTTTTCTTCGCGGATCGCTACCAGCTCACCGTCTTCAACCAGCAGGCGTCCGTAGCCGCTGGGGTTCTTCGTGTGGAAGCCAATGACGGCAACGTCTGCACCATCGGCGAGCGCTTCGCGTGCGGCCATGAGCGGAGCCGGCGTGATCAGCGGCACATCGCCGTAAGCCACGAGGATCTCGTCATAGCCGCGCGCAATCGCTTCTCGCGCCATGAGAACGGCATGGCCGGTGCCGAGCCGCTCGACCTGCAGAACACTTTCGACTGCCATGCCATCGAGGCTGCCAGCCTTGGTGACGCGCTCGGCGTCACGCCCGACCACCAGGGCGACGTCGGTGATACCGGACGCGGCAATGGAAGCCATCACGTGGGCGATCATCGGTCGTCCGGCCACGGGATGCA
The DNA here is from genome assembly GCA_900470155.1 of Hyphomicrobiales bacterium. Classification (GTDB taxonomy): domain Bacteria; phylum Pseudomonadota; class Alphaproteobacteria; order Rhizobiales; family Rhizobiaceae; genus Allorhizobium. The sequence goes on along the minus strand of UBZT01000008.1, from coordinate 282,923 downwards.
GCACCTTGGACATGGATGATTTCATCCGGGTGCTGTCGCCAGCGGCGAGAATGACGGCGAGACATCTGCGTGCCATGAAAAACTCCGGGCGTTGCTCTGGTGAAATTTCACTAGCGAGCCGCTGTCTTGGCCGCAAGCTGAAAAGCAATGCCGGTCAGGGCTGACCTGCTCGTTGCACGGCGTAAATTGCGCTGCGTCGGCCAAGCTGCACCACATTTTCCGTCGCCGCGCGCGCAGCGTCGGGATCGCCGCGCTCGACCGCTTCCACGATTGCCATATGGGTATCGCGCAATTCGGCATCCCGATTGGGCACAGGCGGCTTCAGTGCCAAGGTAAATGCCCCCTCGAGCGCCGCGCGGATGAAGCCGACCATGCTTTCCATGAACGGATTGCCCCCGGCGAGCAGCAGAAGCAGATGAAAACAGAGATCGGCCTCCACCTGAGACTGCCAATCAAACTCCGGGGCGCCGAGCTTGGCGGCGAAACGGCGCAACTGGGCGCAATCATCAGCCGTCGCCCGCTGCGCCGCATAGGCCGCCGCCGCAGGCTCCAGCAACAGGCGAATGTCATAGAGATGGTCGATGAACGCCGCCGATACGCCACCGCTGAAATGCCAGCGCAGGACGTCCTCATCCAGCAGGTTCCAGAAGCACTGGTCCGTCACGCGGGTGCCGATGCGCGATTTCGCCACGACGAGGCCCTTGGCTGCCAGCGTCTTCATCGCTTCGCGCAAGACGGACCGCGAAACCTCAAAACGCTGCTGCAGTTCCGGGTCACCAGGCAGAACATCGCCGACGGAAAATTCACCTGCGACGATCGCAAGGCCAAGCTGCTCGACAACCCGGGCGTGGTTCGTCCGTGGCTTTGAGGCCAATAACCAGCCGGCAATCGCTTCCTTGCGCATGCCTGTGCTCCCTTGTGTCTTTGCGATTCGCTACGTTCCGAAGGCTTCTCGTAGCAATGCACACCATCTGCAAGGGCTGTATCTTAGCATTTCCGTATTTTTGTATATCCACAACAAAGAAAGGGCGCCGAAGCGCCCTTTCCCGTGATCGCAACTGCTATGGCCGGCCGATTATTGCGGCAGCTTGTCGTCGACACCTTCGATGTAGAAGTTCATGCCGAGAATGGTGCCATCGTCGGCCGACTCACCTTCCATCAACCAAGGTGTACCGTCCTGCTTGTTGATCGGACCGGTGAACGGCTTCAGTTCGCCCGCTTTGATCTTGTTCGTGGTTTCTGTCGCCATCGCCTTCACATCATCAGGCATGTTGGTGAACGGCGCCATGGTGAGGATCCCGTCCTTCAGGCCGTCAAAGGTCTGCTGGCTGGTCCAAGTGCCATCGATCAACGCCTGGGTGCGCTTGATGTAATAGGCACCCCAGGTATCGACAATGGCGCTCAGCTGGGAGGTCGGACCGGCAGCGATCATGTCGGAAGCCTGACCGAAGGCCTGAATGCCGCGTTCCTGGGCAACCTGCATCGGTGCCGTGGTGTCGGTATGCTGGGTCAGGATGTCAACGCCCTGATCGATCAGCGCCTTGGCGGCATCGGCTTCCTTGCCGGGGTCGAACCAGGTGTTGACCCAGATGACCTTCAACTTGAATTCAGGGTTTACCGTGCGCGCACCGTGCAGGAAGGCATTGATGCCGCCAACCACTTCCGGGATCGGGAACGAGGCGATGTAGCCGGCTACACCCTTCTTCGACATCTTGCCGGCGATCTGGCCGTTGATGAAACGCCCTTCATAGAAGCGCGAATTGTATGTGGCGACATTGGCCGCGGTCTTGTAGCCGGTCGCATGTTCGAACTTCACGTCCGGAAACTTCTCGGCAACCTTCAGCGTCGCATCCATGAAGCCGAACGAAGTGGAGAAGACCATGGCGCAGCCGGAACGGGCCATGCGCTCGATGGCGCGCTCGGCGTCCGGACCTTCCGGAACGCTTTCGAGGAACGGGGTCTCGATCTTGTCGCCGAAATGCGCCTGCAATTCCTGGCGGCCGATGTCATGCGCCTGGGTCCAACCACCGTCAGTCTTGGTGCCGACATAGACGAAGCAGATCTTCGTCTTGTCCTGAGCCGAAGCCGGTGCTGCGACCGCAGCAAGCGCTGCTGCCGAGGCGGCAAGCGCGAGGAGGAATTTCTTCATGATGTACCCCTGTCTGGTTAGATTGAAGCTTTTGTTTTCGTTTAACGATCCGGCACAAAGGGCTTGCCCAAGGACGCCGGTGTGTTGATCAGCGTCGTGCGCCGATTATGGGAGATAATGATCAGGACGACAATGGTCGCTGCATAGGGCAGCGCCGACAGAAACTGAGACGGCAGACCGATCCCGAAGGCCTGGGCATGCAGCTGGCCGATGGTCACCGCGCCGAACAGATAGCCGCCGGCCAGCAGGCGCCAGGGTCGCCAGGCGGCAAATACGACCAGCGCCAGCGCAATCCAGCCGCGGCCGGCCGACATGTTTTCCACCCATTGCGGCGTGTAGACCAGCGACAGCTGTGCACCGGCAAGACCGGCACAGGCACCGCCGAACATCACCGCGAGATAACGTGTGCGGATGACCGGCAGGCCGAGTGTATGGGCCGAACCATGGCTGTCGCCGATGGCACGCAGTTTCAGGCCGGCACGGCTCTTGAACAGGAACCAGTTGACCCCGACCACCAAGGCGATCGACAGATAGAAGATGATGTCCTGCTTGAAAAACAGCGGCCCGACGATCGGGATATCCGCCAGCACGGGAATGGCGATCGGTGCCAGCTTGACGCCGGGTACGCCGACGAGGCTCTCGCCGACCATGCCGGATACGCCGAGGCCGAGAATGGTCAGTGCGAGACCGGTTGCAACCTGGTTGGCGACCAGCGTCAATGTCAGGAAGCCGAAGAGCAGCGAAAAGGCCGCCCCGGCCAGGATGCCGGCCAGAACGCCGATAAAGGGAGATCCGGAAGCCTGAGCCGCGGCAAAGGCGCAGACGGCCCCGATGATCATCATGCCTTCGACGCCGAGATTGAGCACACCCGAGCGCTCGGTGACCAGCTCGCCGAGGGCTGCGATGACCAGCGGCGTCGAGGCGGTGATGACGGTCAGCAGGATCGCTTCGATAATCATGACGCGCTCCCGCCGACAAGCTTGCGACCCCGGTCGAAAACGATGCGGACCTTGTAGAGAATGAGCGTATCGCAGGAGAGCACGAAGAACAGCAATAGCCCCTGGAAGACGCGGGTCACCTTGTCGGAGACGCCGATCGACAGCTGCGCGCCTTCACCACCAAGATAGGTCAGTGCCAGCACGAGGCCCGCGGCGACGATGCCGAGCGGATTGAGACGGCCGAGAAAGGCGACGATGATCGCGGTGAAGCCATAGCCGGGCGAGATCGACGGCTGGAGGTGGCCGATGGAGCCGGAGACTTCGGAAATACCGGCGAGACCGGCGAGTGCGCCGGAAAACAGCATCGAGAACCACACCATGCCGCGTGTCGAGAAGCCGGCGAAGCGCCCTGCCCGCTCGGACTGACCGAGGACGACGATCTGGAAGCCCTTCAGCGTGTAGCGCATCATGAACCAGACGGCGACCGCGGCAATCAGCGCGAAGGCAAAACCCCAATGGGCGCGGCCGGACGAGGAGAGGATTTCCGGCAACACGGCTTCGCCGACAAAGCTGCGGCTCTGCGGGAAATTGTAGCCGCCGGGATCGCGCCAGGCGCCGCGCACCAGCCAGTCGAGGAAAAGCTGGGCGATATAGACCAGCATCAGGCTGGTCAGGATCTCGTTGGTGTTGAACCGGGTCTTGAGCAGGGCCGGAATGCCGGCATAGGCGGCGCCACCCAGCGCGCCCATGACCATCATCAGCGGCAGCAGGAAGGGCGAATGCCATTCGTAGAAGATGATCGGCAGGATCGAGCCGGTGATCGCGCCGATGGTGAACTGGCCCTCGGCGCCGATGTTCCAGTTGTTCGAGCGATAACAGACCGACAGGCCGACGGCGATCAGGATCAGCGGACCGGCCTTGATCGCCAGTTCGTGCAGCGACCAGACCTCGAGAAGCGGCTCGATGAAGAAGCTGTAGAGCGCAGAAACAGGATCCTTGCCGAGCAGCGCGAACATGATGCCGCCAAAGACGACCGTAAGCGCCAGTGCCAGCAAGGGCGACACAATGGCAAACAGCGCCGACTGGCGCGGGCGGCGTTCAAGTTCAATGCGCATGCGTTGTCTCCAAACCATGCATGCCACCCATGAGGATGCCGATTTTCTCGCGGTTCATGCTGCCGGCCGGATGGACAGCAGACAGTTTTCCCTCGGAGATCGCGGCAATGCTGGTTGCCACTTCAAAGATTTCGTCGAGATCCTGGCTGATCACCACCACGGCCGAACCGCTTTTGGCAAGATCGACCAGCGCCTGACGGATGCGGCTTGCGGCGCCAGCGTCGACGCCCCAGGTCGGCTGGTTGACGACCAGCACGGACGGCTGGCGGTCGAGTTCGCGCCCGACGATGAATTTCTGCAGATTACCGCCGGACAGCGAGCCTGCGGCTGGATCATCGCCGCTCTTGCGCACATCCATCATTTCCGAAATGCGGCGTGCCGCTTGTTGTACGAGGCCGTGGCGGATCAGTCCGAGCTTGCCGCCGGCCAGATAGGCCTTGCGATCGGAGGCATTGCGCGACAGGAACAGGTTCTCCGAAAGGCTCATCGCCGGCACGGCGGCATGGCCATGGCGCTCCTCTGGAACGAAGCCGGCGCCCAACAAGCGGCGCTCGTTGATGCCGAGCCGACCGACCGGCCGGCCGCGAATGCGGATCGCATCGGCGCTCTCGACCGGATATTCGCCTGACAGCGCATCAAACAATTCACTCTGTCCATTGCCGGCAACACCGGCGATCGCCAGAACTTCGCCGGCACGCACCTGCATCGATACCGATTTGAGCGGCATGGCAAAGGGTGAGCGCGGGCTTACCGACAGGCTTGTGACTTCGAGCTGCAGCACACCGTCGGCCGGCGGCTCGACTTTTTCGACGCCGGCAACCTCGGCGCCGACCATCATGCGGGCGAGCGACGCCGGCGTTTCCTTGCGCGGATCGCAGACGCCGGTAACCTTGCCATGACGCAGGACGGTCGCCCGGTCGCAAATGCGCTGAACCTCTTCCAATCTGTGGCTGATATAGAGAACCGAGCGGCCTTCGGCCCTGAGCTTGAACAAGGTCTCGAACAGGCGATCGCCTTCCTGCGGCGTCAGAACCGATGTCGGCTCATCAAGAATGATCAGCCTGGGATTTTGCAGGAGGGCGCGGACGATCTCGATGCGTTGGCGTTCACCGACCGACAGATCGGCAACGTGGGCGTCGGGATCGAGCGGCAGACCATAGGCGATCGAGAGTTCGGCCGCCTTCTTGGACAGGTCCGCAATCGAGATCTTCTCATCGAGCGACAGCGCGATATTTTCGGCGACCGTCAGCGCCTCGAACAGCGAAAAATGTTGAAACACCATGCCGATGCCAAGACGGCGGGCCGCTGCCGGATTGGCGACAAAGGTCTCGGCTCCCTGCCAGGAAATCGATCCCGCCGATGGGGCGAGGATGCCGAACAGCATCTTGACGAGGGTGGATTTTCCCGCACCATTTTCACCGAGAAGTGCGTGAATCTCGCCGTGGCCGATATCGAGATCGATGCCGGCGCAAGCCTTGAAGCTGCCGAACAGCTTACTGAGGCCGCGCACGGACAGAAGCGGCAATTCGCCTGTCGATTGGTCGTTCGCCACATGTCCCCCTTGCACTACCAAGCTCCCAGGCCGGGTCTTGCGCCCGGTCCGCAGCTCAATTCATAACCGGTTTGCCGCGCCGCACAATATATAGGCAGGAGTTTTTTTTGGTTTTGCGCAGGCAAGGTTGCAGCACTAGTCTGCGGTGCGGCCAAGGCTCGGGAAAAACTGCAGGATTCCGCCGATCAGGTATAGATAGAGGCCCGAGATAACCGTGCCAGCAACCACCCAGGACGGGGTATCGAAATGCAGCAGAAGCGCATATCCGCCAAAAGCGCACCAGAGCAGAAACACCGCCATGTTAAGTCCACGCAGGCGCTTGACCCGCACCGGATGAAGAAAATGGATCGGCAGGAAGGTCAGGACGACGGAGACCAGAACGACGACAAACGCCGTTGTCGCGCTCGCATCGATGACAAAAAGCGTAAAGACCAACATGTTCCAGACCACGGGAAAGCCCGAGAAGAAATATTCATCCGTCTTCATGCCCATGTCGGCATAATAGATCGCGCTGGAAACCACGATCAGGCCGGCGGCGACGAAGGACCAGGGTTCACCGATCATGCCGCTCTGATAGAGCGCAAAGGCGGGCAGCAGCACATAGGTGACGTAGTCGATGATATTGTCGAGCGTATCTCCCGACCAGTTGGGCAGCACTTCCTTGACGCGAACCTTGCGGGCGATCGGGCCGTCAATGCCATCGACCAGAAGCGCCAGCCCAAGCCACCAGAACATATCGACGAAGCGATGTTCGGCTGCGGCAACAACACCCAAAAATGCCAGAAAAGATCCGGATGCGGTCAGGATATGGACCGAAAACGCGCGGATTTCCGCATAGGGAACCCGTTTGTAATTGAAGATCTTCATCCCTGCTCCAAGCTATAAGCCGTCCGGTGACCTCGGTATCCGATGAAATCCTGTCATTTGCAACAGAGGAGCGGATGCATGACCGGTTTTACCGCAAAAACAACAAAGGGACCAAGACGGTCGCCAACCGACCCACTGCGCCAAAACGGCCCATGGATTTCGCCGCGCAAGCGCTCTAAATAGCGAGATGCATTTGCCTGATTGGACGCAGATACCATGAAACACTACGACATTGCCGTTATTGGAGCGGGGCCTGCCGGCCAGATCGCGGCCATCGCCATGGCGCGCGGCGGCCGGCGCGTGGCGCTGATCGGGCCTGAGACGGATGGCTCCGACCGGCGCACCACCGCCCTGATGCATCAATCGCTGACGATGATGGAGCGCCTCGGCCTCTGGGATGGGCTGCGCGCCAAGGCGGCCGCGCTGTCGACAATGCAGATCATCGACGGGACCAAGCGCTTGCTGCGCGCGCCGACGATTGCTTTCCGCAGCGCTGAAATAGACCTTCCGGCTTTCGGGTTCAATATTCCGAATTCCGCACTGGTCGCAGAACTCTCGCGGGCCGTTTCGACGGAACCGCTGATCGAGCGCCTTTCCGTCGCGGCGGAGGCGATCGAGATCGCTGACGATTCTGTGACCGTTCGCCTGCCGCCGGACGAGATCATCACGGCGGACTTCGTCATCGGCGCTGATGGCCGGAAGTCGAAAACCCGCGACAGCGCCGGCGTCGGGGTCAAGACCTGGTCCTATCCGCAGACGGCCGTGGTGCTGAATCTTGCCCACACGCTGCCGCACCAGAACACATCGACGGAATTCCACACCGAATCAGGGCCGTTTACACAAGTGCCCCTGCCCGGCCTGCGCTCCAGCCTTGTCTGGGTCGTCACGCCCGCAGAAGCCGAGCGCCTGCTCGCGCTTGATACGGCGAGCCTGTCGGGAGAAGTGGAAAGCCGGATGCAGTCGCTGCTCGGCAAGGTCACGGTCGAGGACGGCGCACAAGCCTGGCCACTGTCCGGAATGACGGCCAATCATTATGGTCGTGGTCGCGCAGCGTTTATCGGCGAGGCCGGCCATGCCTTCCCACCGATCGGAGCGCAGGGGCTTAACCTCAGCCTTCGTGATATTGCAGCGCTCGAAGACATCCTGATTGACCGCAACGGCGATCAGATCAAGGCCACGGCCGGCGATCGTTTCGACCGCAAGCGGCGCCTCGATATTTCCAGCCGTACCGTCAGCGTCGACCTGTTGAACCGCTCGCTTCTCTCTGGCCTGCTGCCGGTGCAGATGATGCGGGCGGCGGGTCTGCAGGTGCTGGCAAGTTTTGCGCCGCTGCGCAATCTGGTCATGCAGGAAGGGGTCGCACCCGGTCGCGGACTGAAAAGCCTGCCGCAAATGTTACGGGAAAAGATCCGGCGGTAAAACGCCACCCTTGATCGCAAACAGCAGGGCAGAAACGGAAAATACCGAAATCACCGTGGTGATCAGGATCGTTGCGGAGGCGCGCTCCTGCCAGACGCCATATTGCTGGCCGATAACGAAGACATTGGTGGCGGTCGGCAACGAGGCGAGCAGGATCGCCGTATAGAGCCAGAGCGGATCGAAATTACCGACAAAGCTCAGGACGACATAGACCAGCACCGGGTGCAGGACGAGCTTGATCGGCACGATATAGCCGATCTCGACCGGGATGCGCTTCAGCGGCCGCAACGCCAGCGTCACGCCCATGGCAAACAGCGCACATGGGGCGGCGGCTTGGGCCAGGTAGTCGATCAGCCGTTGCAACGCGATGGGCGGCTCGAAGGCAAAGGCTGCCGCAACAAAGCCGATCAAGGTTGCAATGATGAACGGGTGCGTGACGATCTTGCGCGCCACATCGAGCGCCAGTTGCAAGGGCGGTCTCCTGTCGCCGCCGGCAAAGGCCATCAGCGCCGGGGCCGCGATGAAATGCGCAGCGTTTTCAAAGCAGAAGACCAATGCCACCGGTACGGCGGCCTTCTCGCCGAAAGCGAGAAGTGCAAGACCCGGGCCCATATAGCCGATATTACCGTAAGAGCCGGCCAGGGCCTGAACGGTGCATTCGGCGATCGTGTTGCCGCGAATATAGCGTCCGATGACAAAGACCAGGACGAAGATCGTATAGGTCGAGGCAAGGGCGGCGGCGATGAAATCGATTCGGGTCAATTGCTCGATCGGCGTGCGCGAGACGAGCTTGAAGAACAGCGCCGGCAATGTGACGTAGATCACGAAAAAATTCAGCCAGCCGAGGGCATCAGCAGGGTGACCGGCGATCCGGCCGGAAACATAACCGATCAGGATCAGGCCGAAGAACGGCAGCACCAACGCGACGATGTCAGCCATCGGGCGATTCTCCCTTCAACGCGCATCGCATGCGCCTGATCGGGACTTAGCCGATTTGCGAGAGAATTGGAAAGGTCTGCTGGAACCAGATTGCCATGTCGGAAATATAGCCGAAGACGAAGGCAAGGCCGGTCAGCACCAACAAGCCGCCCATGATCTTTTCGACTAGGCCGAGATGCCGTCGGAAGCGCCCGAGGAAGCGCATGAAGGCGCCGGAGAAACCGGCGGCGATCCAGAAGGGCACGGCGAGGCCCAGCGAATAGATCGCAAGCAGCAAAGCGCCGTCGCCCACCGTCTGCTTGGAGGCGGCAACGCCGAGAATGGCGCCGAGGACCGGACCGATGCAGGGCGTCCAGCCAAAGGCAAACGCGAGCCCCATGACATAGGCGCCCGACAGCGTTGCCGGCTTGCCGCCGCCGGCAAACCGCATTTCCGACGACAGAATGCCAAGCCGGAAGACCCCGAGGAAATTCAGGCCCATGACGATGATGATGGCGCCACCGATCTTGGCCAGCAGATCGAGATGCTGACGCAGAAGCCCGCCAATCGTCGAGGCACCGGCCCCCAGCGCGATGAAAACCGTGGCAAAACCGAGCGTAAAGACCAGCGATGTCAGAAAAACCGTGCGACGGGCTGCGGCGTTCTGCGTCTCTTCACCCGCGCGGAACTGGTCGACCGAAATTCCCGCCATGTAGCAGAGATAAGGCGGAACGAGAGGCAGAACGCAAGGCGAGAGGAAGGACAGCGCACCCGCCAGAAGCGCGCTGACGAACGAAATATCGGCGATCGACACACACGGCTCCACATTGAACGAGATCGGCAAACGAATTGGCGCTCTTCCTATCCGGCCGCATGGTCGCTTGCCAATCACCTTTGCGTTCGTTGCGACAAAAGGACTTTTTCCTTGCGCCGAACGCATTTTACCGGTTGACCGGATGGGGTCGCCTGCCTATGTTCCGCGCACTTCCAAAGGCGGGGCCAAAACCCCGGGTGGGAGAGCGTAGCTCAGCCGGTAGAGCAACTGACTTTTAATCAGTAGGTCCAGGGTTCGAATCCCTGCGCTCTCACCATAAAATCAATAGCTTATGTTGATTTATCTTGGTGAAGGCCATTGGCCGATGACGCTGGCATGTCCCAAGGCGGCCCCGATCATCAACACTGGACCCGAGTACGGGCTGCGTGTACGTCGGTCGTGACACTTGTTTCCGGAACTCCCAGGCTGCCCTTTTAATCCGGTATTCTATCGCCATGGCTCAAATCCGCTCGCCTAAAACGCAAACATCCGATCCCGAGCACCCGATCGAGTGCCAGGAAGCGATGGAGGACGCGTTTCTGGAGCTGGTCAATCGCGGTGTAAAGGCAGGCTGGGGTGTCGAACAGGTGATCTCTGCGGTGATCGAGCTTGCCGATACGCAAATGGTGCTGCGTCAGGAAGATGCCCGGGTCGAGGGCACGTTGCGACGCATGCGCAAGGATCCGACGCTCGCGGAAATCGGCGTGATCGCCTTTTTCGGCATTGTCGGCATAGCGCTCATGGCGACATTCCTCCTGCGTCTGTTCGTTTGAACACAATCGGACCGGACAACCCGCGCACTGTCGATCCTTACCAAATATTCACTGGGGTTTTGCGGTTTTCCATGGAAAGACCGCAAACATAGGCGGCGGCCACTCCCGGCATTTGATTCCGATCAAGACAGAAACTGCGGGAGGCGGCATCCTCTGTGCAACAACATAACAATGGTGCCTTCGTGACGATCGATACAGACAGCAATTCGCAAGACGCAACCCAGGCTCGCGACGAACTCAGGGCACTGATCGGCGCCCCACGTGGCAACAGACCGCGTTGGGCTTTGCGGATCGCCCTGCTGGTGCTGGCTGTTGGTGCTGCCTACGGCATCTTCACGCTGACAACACGCACTTCGTCCTATACCTATGCGACGGCCGAGGTGAAGAAGGGCGATCTCACCGTGATGGTGACGGCCACGGGATCCGTCGAACCAACCGTGCAGGTCGATGTGTCGAGCGAGCAGTCCGGCACCGTTCGCGAAGTGCTTGTCGCCGAAAATACGCAGGTCAAAAAGGGCGAAGTGCTCGCGCGTCTCGACACCGCCAAGCTGACCGCGGAACTCAAGGGTTCAGAAGCAGCATTGGCGGCGGCGAAGGCCAGCGTTTCAAAGGCCGAAGCCGACCGCCTGTCTGCCAAGGCAAGTTACGACCGGCTGAAGGCGCTGGTATCCAGCCGCGTATCCAGCCAGCAGGACCTCGATTCGGCCGCGTTCACCTATGAAGCGTCTGTGGCGACCAAAGCGAGTGCCGAGGCCAATGTTCTGGCTGCCGAAGCCACGCTTGAACAGTCGAAACTTTCGCTGAGCAAGGCGACCATCGTCTCGCCGATCGACGGCATCGTGCTGGCGCGCGATGTCGATCCCGGCGCGACCGTCGCCGCCTCGCTGGAAGCCCCGACACTCTTTACATTGGCCGGCGATCTCCGCGAGATGGAACTGCAGGTTTCGATCGACGAAGCGGACGTCGGGCAGGTTGCTGTCGGTCAGACGGCCACCTTCACCGTCGATGCCTTTCCCGACAAGCGGTTCCCGGCGGAAATCACCTCGGTCCGCTACGCTTCGGAGACCGTCAACGATGTCGTGACCTACAAGGGCATCCTGTCGGTGCGCAATGACGACATGGTGCTGCGCCAGGGCATGACGGCAACCGCGGATATCGTGACGCAGTCGATTGCCGGCGCGCTGCTGATTCCCAATGCAGCGCTGCGCTATTCGCCGCCTGTCACCACCGCCAGCGGAGGCGGTGGCAGGGGAATTTTCAGCCTGTTCCGGCCACCACGCATGGGCTCGCTGACGACGCCCCAGCCGACAGGCAGCGAACGCACGGTCTGGGTGCTGCGCAATGGCGTGCCTGCCGCGGTCAATGTCGAGATCGGTGCCAGTGATGGCCAGAACACCGTCCTGGTGAAGGGCGATATTGCCGAAGGCGATCCGCTGGTGACCGACTCCACCGAAAAGAAGAGCTGAGGACGCCCACATGGCCCCTGCCCCTCTGATCCAGTTTCGCCAGATTTCCAAACTCTATGGGCGCGGCGAAGCCACCATTCGTGCCTTGGACTGCATCGACCTGACGATCGAGGCGCATGAATTCGTCGCCATTATGGGACCATCGGGGTCGGGCAAGTCCACGGCGATGAACATCCTCGGCTTCCTCGATGTGCCAAGCTCGGGACAGTATCTGTTCCAGGGCCTGGAAACGACCGGGTTCGACCGATCACAATATACGCTGCTGCGCCGGCACATGCTCGGCTTCGTCTTCCAGGGGTTCAACCTTCTGGCGCGCACCTCGGCGGTGGAAAATGTCGAACTGCCGTTGATCTATCGCGGCATGGATGCGCGCCAAAGGCGCAGCCAGGCACTCGAGGCCTTGGCCCAGGTCGGTCTTGCCGGACGCGAAAACCACACGACACAGGAGCTTTCCGGCGGCCAGCAGCAGCGCGTTGCGATCGCCCGCGCCATCGTCACCAAGCCGGCAATCCTTTTGGCGGACGAACCAACGGGCAATCTCGACACGAAGACCAGCCGCGAAATCATGGACCTGATCACATCGTTGAACCGGGACCGCGGGATTACCGTGATCATGGTGACCCATGAAGACGACATAGCGGCCTATGCCAAGCGCACCTTACGCTTCATCGACGGGCGACTTCAATCCGACAGCAAATCGACGGAGGCGGCGGCTGATGTTTACTGAAACGATCAAACTTGCGCTTCGAGCAATTACCCGCAACCTGCTGCGCTCGTTCCTGACCGTGCTCGGCGTCGTGATTGGCGTTGCGGCGGTCATCGCCATGGTAACGATCGGCAATGGTACGACCGCACAGGTGACGTCGGAGATCTCCAAACTCGGGACCAATCTGCTGTTTGTCCGCCCCGGGCAGTTCGGTCCCGGCCGCGCCAGCGCCGATGCGAAGAAATTCTCGGAACGGGATGTCGAAGCCATCCGAGACCAGGTTGGTGGATTGCGAGCGGTCGCCGGCGTCAATCAATCCAGCCAGACGGTCATCTTCGGCGGGGAGAGCCGCGCGACGACGATCATCGGCACCGTCGGCGACTATCTCGTCGCACAAGACTGGGCCTTGGCCAGCGGTCGTACCTTTCTCGCCTCCGAGGAACGCGGCGGACAGGCGGTCTGCCTGATCGGCGAAACCGTGCGTTCCAAGCTGTTCGGATCGACACCCGCACTTGAACAGACGATCCGAGTCGATAATGTCGCCTGCGAAATCATCGGTACACTGGCGAAAAAGGGCCAGAGCGGCATGGGCAGCGACCAGGACGACGTTGTGATGATGCCGCTCAAGGTCTTCCAGCGGCGGATCGGTGGATCGCAGGACGTTTCCAGCATCATGTTGTCGGCTGAGGACGGCGTCTCGACCTCCAAGGTCCAGGCCAATGTCGAACTGTTGCTGCGGGAACGTCGCAAGATCGTTGCCGGACGCGACGACGACTTCAGCGTCAACGACATGACCCAGATGGCCGCAACGCTCACTGGCACCACCACCCTGATGACCGGCCTGCTGGGGGCGGTGGCGGCCGTCTCGCTCCTGGTCGGCGGCATCGGCATCATGAACATCATGCTGGTATCTGTCACGGAACGAACCCGGGAGATCGGCATCCGTCTGGCGATCGGCGCTGTGGAAAGCCAGGTTCTAATGCAATTTCTCGTCGAGGCGGTGACACTGTCGGTGTTTGGCGGTGTCGTTGGTATCGCGCTTGGGCTCACGATCGCCTACACGGCCGTTTCCCTGATGTCGGTACCCTTTGTTGTCAGCCCGTCGATCGTGCTGCTTGCCTTCGCTTTTTCGGCGATTATCGGCATGGTCTTCGGCTATTTTCCGGCACGGCGTGCGGCGCAATTGAACCCGATCGAGGCTCTGCGCCATGAATAGCGGCGAGCTGGCTCGGCTTGCCATACCATCTGCTGCGTGCAACATTCTAGTATATCAGTGGAGCGTGCATGCAGAACAAAAGCCCCTCGCAAAGCCACCTTGCCTATCTTGAACTTGAACGACAGATCGTCATGTTGACGCTCAAGCCCGGTGCAACGGTCAGCGAAAGGGAACTAATCGAGGCTTCCGGTTTCGGGCGAACGCCGGTCAGAGAGGCAATTCAAAAGCTTGAATGGCAGGGGCTGACGGTGGTTCGTCCACGCGTCGGGTTGCAGATCTCCGAAATCAAGCCTTACGACCATCGCTCGATCATGGCAGTGCGTGTTCGTCTCGAACCCTATGCCGTCCGGCTTGCTGCCGAAGCGGCCAGCGCCGAGATCAAGGCCGAGCTCGCGGGCTGTGCCGCCAAAATGACAGATGCGGCAGCATCCGGCGATTTCGATGGCTTCCTCAGAGCGGACAAGGCTTTCGACGTCCTGATCGAGACTGCCTGCCCGAACTGCTTCCTGACTACGGCACTGGCACCGCTTCAGACCCATTCGAGGCGCCTGTGGTACAGCACGGCGACGTTGGACAAGATGGAGCGGTCCGTGGCGCTGCATGTCGCGGTCATCGACGCAATCCAACAGGACAAAAGCGTCGAGGCGGAACGCGCGACGGCGAACCTGATTGGTTATCTCAGCGAACACTGACCCTTGTATGCAAAACGCCCGGACAAGCCGGGCGTTTCATGCTGTCGATATGGTAAAAATCTCAGCCGACGAAGGCGCGCTCGATGACGAATTCGGCGGGTTTGTTGTTGGCGCCTTCGGTCAAACCTGCCTTTTCAAGGATCGCCTTGGTATCCTTCAGCATCGCGGTTGAACCGCAGATCATGCCGCGGTCGATTGCCGGATCAAGCGCCGGCACACCGAGGTCGGCAAACATCTTGCCGCTTTCCATCAGGTCGGTGATGCGGCCCATGAACGGATAATTCTCGCGGGTCACTGTGGCATAGTGCTTCAGTTTGTCGCCAACAACTTCGGCAAGGAACTCATGGTTCCTGATTTCCTCGACCAGATCGAAGCCGTATTTCAGTTCGGCGATGTCACGGCAGGTGTGGGTGAGGATGACTTCCTCAAACTTCTCATAGGTTTCCGGGTCGCGGATCAGGCTGGCGAAAGGCGCAATGCCCGTGCCGGTGGAAAACATGTACAGCCGCTTGCCGGGGGTCAACGCATCCAGCACCAGGGTGCCGGTGGACTTCTTGCGCATCAGGACCTTGTCACCCGGTTGAATGCGCTGCAGGTGCTGGGTCAGTGGACCTTCCTGAACCTTGATCGAAAAGAATTCGAGTTCTTCGTCCCAGGATGGGCTGGCAATCGAATAGGCGCGGTAGATCGGCTTGCCTTCGACCATCAGTCCGATCATGGCGAATTCGCCCGAGCGGAAGCGGAAGCCTGCCGGACGGGTCATGCGGAAGCGGAACAGGTGGTCGGTGTAATGCGTCACGCTCAGGACCGTTTCGGCATAGACGCCGTCCGGCACGATCATTTCGGCATTGTCGGTCTTCACAAGAGCATTCATAGGCTGTCGGTCCTATCGTTCGGTCGCGTGGGGCAGCCTATAAAGCAGACTTCGCCATTCCACAATTCAGCCGGCATGCAGTTTTTGCAGCCAAGGGATGCCTGAAAGCAAAGGCAGCGTCCTTGACCCCGGTCAAAGCGCCGCCGTCACATAGGCTGTTTATTCTGTTTCAAGCGCCGGTCGAGCCGATCCGACGCCAGCTAAAGCCGGCAGCCGTCTTGGAAGACCGCGCCGTTGGCTGATATTGCTGGGCAACGCCCATCAGACAGTGTTCGTCCAGCCGTTTCAGCGCGGTTTCGTTGGTGACGGCAAAACTGTCGAAACCGGTGCGCAGCATCAAGGGGACCTGGTCGATCAACACGTCGCCGACGGCACGCAATTCGCCCTGATAATCAAGGCGTTCGCGCAGCAATGCGGCATGGCTGAAACCACGACCATCACTGAACGCCGGGAAGGCAATGGCAATCAGGGCGATACGGTCGAGATAAGGTTCAAGCTTACGCACATCATCGGCCGGCGCGACCAGAACACCGAAGCCACACTCATTTGTCTCGACCGCCGATGCAAGAAAGGCGTCGAGGGCATAAATCGGCGTTTCGCCCTCGCCGGCCTTCACCTCGTCGGTTTCGATGACCCAGCCATCCTTGGCGACGAAACCGGTTTCTTTCCAAATCTTGGTCATAGTCTCAGTCATCCTTACGCGGCTTCCGCCGTCGCACTGTAGAGGGCATCCTTGAACGGCTTGGGGCCGACGCGACGATAGGCCAGAAGGAAGGTTTCCTTCGGATCAAGCCGCAGGCCGAGATAGGTGTCGACGATGGTCTCGATGGCGTCAGTGACCTTTTCCGGCTCAAAGCCGCGGCCGATGATCTCGCCGATCGACGAATTCTCGTCGCCCGAGCCGCCAAGCGTAATCTGGTACAGTTCAGCGCCCTTCTTCTCGACCCCCAGCAGGCCGATATGGCCGACATGGTGGTGACCGCAGGCGTTGATGCAGCCGGAAATCTTGATCTTCAGTTCGCCGATTTCGGCCTGGCGGGCCTGCGAGCCGAAGCGCAGGGAAATTTCCTGGGCCACCGGGATCGACCGAGCATTGGCCAAAGCGCAGTAGTCCAGGCCCGGACAGGCAATCATGTCGGTGATCAAGCCGGCGTTGGCGGTGGCCAGACCTGACTTTTCCAGCGCCTGATAGACCGCGTAGAGATCGCCCATTGCAACATGCGGCAGGATCAGGTTCTGCTCATGGCTGACACGGATCTCGTCAAAGGCATAACGTTCGGCGATATCGGCGACCAGATCCATCTGGGCATCCGATGCATCTCCCGGCGTGCCGCCGATCGGCTTCAGCGAGATCGTGACCATGCCGTAATCGGGATGAGTGTGCGGCTGGACATTCTGGCCAACCCACACAGCAAAGGCTGCGTCAGCCTTCTTGGCGCGGGCGAGAGCCTCCCAGCCTTCGGCACGATCGGCGAGGGCCGGTGGTGCGAAATAGGCTTCGATCGACCGGATATCGGCTTCCGGCAGCTTCAGTTCGCTGTCGCGGATCTGGTCGAACTCGGCCTCGACCTGACGCGTCAGTTCCTCGGCGCCGGTTTCATGCACGAGGATCTTGATGCGGGCCTTGTACTTGTTGTCGCGGCGGCCATTGAGGTTGTAGACGCGGACAATCGCCGTGACATAGGTCAGGAGATCGGCTTCCGGCAGGAAGTCGCGGATCTTCTTGGCGATCAGCGGCGTACGGCCCTGGCCACCGCCGACATAGACGGCAAAGCCGAGTTCGCCCGCTTCGTTCTTCTTCAGGTGCAGGCCGATGTCATGCACCTGGATGGCCGCACGGTCGCTCGGCGCGCCGGTGACGGCAATCTTGAACTTGCGCGGCAGGAAGGAGAATTCCGGATGCAGCGACGACCACTGGCGCAGGATCTCGGCGTAGGGGCGCGGATCAGCAACCTCGTCAGCGGCAGCACCGGCAAAATGGTCGGCCGTGACGTTGCGAATGCAGTTGCCCGATGTCTGGATGGCGTGCATTTCGACGCTTGCCAACTCGCTCAGGATATCCGGCGTGTCGGACAGCTTCGGCCAGTTATACTGGATGTTCTGGCGGGTGGTGAAATGTCCGTAGCCGCGGTCATATTTGCGGGCGACATGGGCCAGCATGCGCATCTGCCTGGAATTCAGCGTGCCGTAGGGAATGGCGACGCGTAGCATGTAGGCGTGCAGTTGCAGATAGACGCCGTTCATCAGCCGAAGCGGCTTGAAGGCGTCCTCGGCCAGTTCCCCCGTCAGGCGGCGGTTCACCTGGTCGCGAAACTGCTCTACGCGCGCCGAAACGAAAGCGTGGTCGAATTCATCGTAACGATACATGTCTTACCTCAGGCCTCAGGCGGCGATGAATGCGGGGTCGGCATAACCATGACCCTCGGCATAAGCAATGGTGGGACCCTCGGCGCGGATGCGTTCGCGAAGGCGCAGCGGACGGAGAAGACCGTCTTTTTCCTCGATATCGATGACGTTGACATCGACAACGATATTGCTGGCGAACGCCTGCTTGCCGGCGACTTCCAGTGCGTCGATGGCTTCCGCATGGCGCGCGACAAAAGCATCCTGCAGACGCTCGGTCCACTGGCCGCTGGCATCAAGCCAGACAGCGATCCCGTCGGTCAGCCGGTTGGCGGTCAAGACTTTGTCAGCCATGGTCAGTTCCTCACGCTTTCAAGTTCAGCCGACTGGCGCGCTCCGAGCGGTTCGGAACGACTAAAGTCGGCGCCGGCAACAGCGTCGCCGATGATTACCATTACCGGCCCGGTCAGCTCCGTGCGAGCTTCCAGTCCGGGCAATTCCTTCAAGGTGCCGTGCAGCCGCCGACTATCACGACGGCCAGCATTCTCGACGACGGCGACCGTCGTATCCTCTGCAAGGCCTGCGGCCATCAGCCGTTCTGCGACAGAGGCCGCGACCGTCCGGCCCATATAGACGGCAACCGTCGTGCCCGACAGCGCAAGACGCGCCCAATCCGGCAGAATCTCGCCGGTGAGATCATGACCGGTGGTGAAGACCAGCGAGGATGATACGCCACGCAGGGTCAGCGGCAGCTCAAAATCGGCGGCCGCGGCGAATGCAGAGGTGACACCCGGGACAATTTCATAAGGAATTCCAGCATGGCGCAGAGCAGCCATTTCTTCCCCTGCCCGGCCAAAGATCAGCGGATCACCGGATTTCAGGCGCACAACGCGCTTTCCTTCGCGACCGAGTTCGACGAGCAGATCGTTGATTTCGCCCTGCGACTTGGAATGACAGCCCTTGCGCTTGCCGACAGGGATACGGTCGGCATCACGCCGGCCCATATCGACCACTTCGCGCGGCACCAGGGCGTCATAGACGATGACATCGCATTCCATCATCAAGCGGTGCGCACGCAGCGTCAGCAGATCCTCGGCACCAGGACCGGCGCCGACCAGGAACACGCGCCCCTCGAACTTGGACGCAGCCGTGTCGCGCAACAGCCGCGTTGCCTGGCGTCGAGCTTGGCTCAAGTCACCCGCCTCGACGGCGTCGGCGACCTTGCCCTTGAAGAAATCGCGCCAGAAAAGACGACGCGAAGCGCCGCGCGGCACCAGTCGATCGACCGCACCGCGGTAGGCGTTGGCAAGACGGCCGAGCTTGCCCAGCGAACGGGGCAACAGCCGGTCAATATCGGCACGGATCATCTGTGCGAGCACGGGACCAACGCCTTCCGTACCGATCGCGACCGCGATCGGCGCGCGATTGACCAGAGCGGGTGTGTAGAAATCGCAAAAATCCGGCTGATCGACGGCATTGGCAGGGATGCGCGCATCTCGCGCGGCCGCAACGATATCACGGTCGAGCGCTGCATTGCCGGTGGCAGCAAAGACCAGCTTTGCGCCGCCAACCTGTTCAGCGGCAAAAGGGCCGGCGATCTGGGCAATGTCATGCTGGGCAAGAAAGGCCGCATAATCGGCTTCCGGCGCGGTCGTATAGGCTACGATCCGGGCTTTCGTGTTCTTCAGCAAACGCGCCTTGGCATAGGCTTCCGCGCCGTCGCCGAAAACGGCGGCGACCGCATTCTCGACCTTGAAGAAGGCCGGAAAAACCGAAAGCTGTGAATCGTTCTCTGCCATGGTCAACCCAATTCCAGTGGGCTGCACTATCACCTTTTGCGACCAGCATTTGAAGAAAGATAAATCCGTTCCCCGCAGCCCGCGGGTATTTCTTTACTAGGCTTTTCGCCATTGCGAGCAAAACTCACCAGAAGCGGTGGAAACCACGATTTCCATGGACAATCATCGAATCCGATCGCAGAAAACTGGAGACGAACAATGATTTTGCTTTCGGCGTCGCCGTTTGGGTCGATAAGATTGCCGATATAATGGGACAAGATAGAACGGGGGCACGACTTTGACGACACTCGCCATCACCAAACGCCTTCTCGATGTGATCGAGAATGACATCCTGCCGCTGACGGGCAAAGGCGTTGCCTTGGGCAACAAGGTGTTTGGCGCTGCGGTCCTGCGCAAATCCGATCTGTCGCTGGTCATCGCCGAGACGAACAACGAGTTGGAGAACCCGCTCTGGCACGGAGAGGTTCACACGCTCAAGCGCTTCTACGAGTTGGGCGAGCGGCCAAACACCAAGGATCTGATCTTCCTGTCGACGCACGAACCCTGCACCATGTGCATGTCGGCGATCACCTGGGCCGGGTTCGACAATTTCTATTACTTCTTCAGCCATGAAGACAGCCGCGATGCGTTTGCGATTCCGCACGACCTCAAGATCCTTAAGGAGGTGTTCGGATTGGAGCCTGGCGGCTACCGCCGGCAGAACGCCTTCTGGCTCAGCCATGCAATGATCGAGATGGTGGCGTCCGCAGACGATTCCGAGCGCCCGGCCCTGTTCGAGCAGGTGAGCCGGATACGCGCCGCCTATGACCGGCTGTCTGGCACCTACCAGGCCACCAAGGGCGACAACGAAATTCCGCTCAACTGAGCCAAAGAGACACAGAACAGATCATGGAAGCTTCGACCGACATAACCCGCCTGCTCGACATCATGGCGGCACTGCGCAATCCCGAGACCGGCTGCCCCTGGGACATCGTCCAGACCTTCGAAACGATCAAACCTTATACGATCGAGGAGGCCTATGAAGTGGCCGACGCGATCGAACGCAATGATCCGGACGATCTATGCGACGAACTCGGCGATCTGCTGCTGCAGGTGGTGTTCCATGCCCGGATTGCCGAAGAGGCAGGGCTGTTCAACTTCGGCGACGTGGTCACCGCGATCACCACCAAGATGATCCGGCGGCATCCACATGTGTTTGCCCGTTCCGATGCCGATACGCCGGAAACCGTGAAGCTGCAATGGGACGCGATCAAGCGGCAAGAGAAGCAGGAGCGCGCCGAACGGCGTGCCAAGAACGGCGGCAGCGACGATTTCAAGCAAGGCCATCTCGGCGGTGTGCAGCGAAGCTTTCCGGCATTGACCGAAGCACTGAAGCTGCAGGAACAGGCGGCCAAAGTGGGATTCGACTGGTCCGAGGCCGAACCTATCCTCGACAAGATCGAAGAGGAAATCGGCGAATTGCGCGAAGCGCTCAAGGCCGGCCAGCAGGACAGGATCTCGGACGAGCTTGGCGACCTGATCTTCGCGCTGGTCAATATCGGCCGGCATGTCGGCGCGGAGCCGGAGCAGGCACTGCGTGGAACGAATTCAAAATTTCGCCGTCGCTTCAATCACATAGAAACAGAACTTCATGTAAATGGTGAAGATCTGAAGGCGGCAACGCTGGAGCGGATGGAAGAACTCTGGCAAGCGGCAAAACAGATCGAGCGCCGGCTCTCTTGAGGGCGAAGCCCTTGGCGTGTTTGGCTACGGCCGAGATCGCAGGCTCGGCTCTGGCTTTGTCCCCAGGGGCAAAGGCAGAGGACCGGAAGCGCTACCGCTCCCAGTCTTCCTTGTCCGGCTTCTGGCCGCTTCCCAGCTTGCGCTCCATCTCGTCGGCCTGCCGTTCGGTCAGGCGCACGTCTAGGCTGACGGAACCGTCCTCATGGTCTTCGCGGCCGGTGACGACGGCATTTTCATAGGCCCAGGAGATCAGAGCGTGTTTGTCGGCGGGAATAGTGATCGTTGCTTCCGTCAGGACGCCCGAGAGACGTTCCGATATCACGTCCAGCAGCTTGTCGACACCTTCGCCGGTGATCGCCGAGACGGACATGACATTCTCACGGCCTTCGGCCTTCTGCATGATGGCGTCATGGGTTTCCGGATCGAGCCGGTCGATCTTGTTCCAGATTTCGATGATGCGCTCGGAGCGCTCCTTTTCGTCGATGCCGAGATCGTCGAGAATGCGCAACACGTCGGCCGACTGGGCACCATTGTCCGGGTCGGCCATGTCGCGCACATGCAGGATCAGATCAGCTTCCAGTACCTCCTCCAGCGTCGCACGGAAGGCGGCAACAAGATGGGTCGGCAGATTGGAAATGAAACCGACGGTGTCGGAGAGAATGACCGTGCGGCCATGCGGCAGCTTCATCCGGCGCAGGGTCGGATCAAGCGTGGCAAACAGCATGTCTTCGGCACGCACGCCGGCGCCGGTGATGCGATTGAACAAGGTCGACTTGCCGGCATTGGTATAGCCGACCAAGGCGACAATCGGATGCGGCACTTTGCGACGCTTGGCCCGGTGAAGCTGACGGGTGCGCACGACCTGTTCCAGCTCCTTCTCGAGCTTTACGATGCGGTCCTGCAGCATGCGACGGTCGGCTTCGATCTGGGTTTCGCCCGGACCACCCATGAAGCCCGCACCACCGCGCTGGCGTTCCAAGTGGGTCCAGCTGCGAACCAGGCGGCCCTTCTGGTAGTTCAGATGTGCAAGTTCGACCTGCAGCGTGCCTTCCTTGGTGGAGGCACGGCGGCCGAAGATTTCGAGAATGAGACCCGTGCGGTCGATGACCTTGGCGTTCCATTCCTTTTCGAGATTGCGCTGCTGGACCGGTGTCAGCGGATGATCGACGATGACCAGACCGGCATCACGCTCGTCGAGCATGGCGGTGACTTCTTCGATCTTGCCGGAGCCAAGCAACGTTGCCGGGCGGGGCTGATTGACCGGAATGATCATACCGGCGGCAATCGTCAGGTCGATGGCGCGTGCAAGGCCCATCGCCTCTTCGAGGCGGGCTTCGTTCGAACGACTGGGAGCGGGTGGCGCGCCTTCCGGCAGGACCGGCTGGCGGCCCTGCTTCAGGACAGGCACGAGCACAACCGCCCGCATGTCATCCCGACGCTTTTCGCCTTCCGGGATGATCGATTCGTTCTTGGTGTCGCGGTTTGTGATGATCTCAGTCCTGTCCGGAAGCGTTGTCTTCGCTCTCGAACATCTGCATCGGCTGGCCTGGCATGATGGTCGAGATGGCGTGTTTGTAGACGAGCTGGGAATGCCCGTCGCGACGCAGGAGAACGCAGAAATTGTCGAAGGATGTCACAACACCCGTGAGCTTCACGCCGTTGATCAGGAAGATGGTCAGCGAGATTTTCTGCTTACGGACTGTGTTGAGGAAAAGATCCTGCAGATTCTGAGAACGTTCCGCCATGGCGCCGCTTCTTTCTTTCTTGCCGGCCTTTTGGCCGGTGTGATTATTGTTGTCGCTGGTCAGGCTGCAGGAAATGGCCCCCTCGCCCCTTCACCAGCAAAACTTGGTATCAAATCGCCGTCTTCTCCGCAACGTCGAAAAAGGCGGATCGGATCTTGTCGGAAACCGAGCCTGGATGACCGTTTCCGATTGTCTGGCCGTCAATTTCGACGATCGGGAAACAAATGCTGGTAGCAGCGGTGATGAAGACCTCGCGGGCCGACAGCATTTCCTCGCGGGAAAACTCACGCTCTGCAACCTGGATGCCGAGCAGCTTGGTCACATCCAACAGACCCGTACGGGTAATGCCACGCAAAATGCCGTGTTCGGCGGGCCTTGTCGTCAAAATACCGTTTGCATCAACGATCCAGACATTGGTGGCAGCTCCTTCGGTCACCATGCCACGCGCATCGATATAGATCGCCTCCTGAGCGCCGGCCTCCTTGGCTGCCTGCCGCGCCATGACATTGGGAAGCAAGCCGACCGTCTTGATATCGACGCGATCCCAGCGATTGTCCGGCAGGGTGATGGCCTTCAGACCCTTTTCGTTCTTGGCAGCAAGCACGCCTGGATCGGTAATCTTGGCGGTGATGACCAGCGAAGGCGTGGTGTCCGCCGAAGGGAAGACATGATCGCGGCGGGCGATGCCACGGGTGACTTGCAGATAGAACAAGCCGTTATTCACCCGGTTGCGGCGGGCGACCTCACGAATGATCTGGGTAAGGGCCCTGCGGCTCATCGGGCTTTTCATCCGGAGTTCGCCCAGGGACCGATCAAGCCGATCCAGATGCCGGGTCAGGTCGACGATCATTCCATGGCGGATCTCGCAGACTTCGTATACGCCGTCGGCGAACTGATAGCCACGATCCTCGATATGAACGGCGGCATCGTCATGCGCCACATAGCGACCATTCACATAAGCAATTCTCGGCATGGACAATGGGCCTGTCGGTTAGAAATACTGGATCGAAACGCGGAACATCTGCTCGACATGGCGCACGGCAGCTGCCGACGCGAAAATCACGACGCGGTCCTTCGCCTTGATCTTGGTGTCGCCATTCGGACGGATCACCGTCTTGTCGCGGTAGATCGCACCGATGCGCAGACCAGCGGGAAGCTCGAGATCGCGGAAAGGACGTCCGACCAAAGGCGAGGTCTCCAGCGCTTCCGCCTCGATCACTTCCGCCATGCCCTTTTGAACCGCATAAACCGCAAGAATACGGCCCTTGCGCACATGTTGCAAAACACGGGAAATCGTCACTGCGCGTGGATTGATGTAGGCGTCGATGCCGATCGATGCAGCCAGGTCGTGGAAGGACGGGCTGTTGATCAGCGCCATGCCCGATTTGCAACCGAGGCGCTTGGCCATAGCCGCACTGAGGATATTGGTCTGGTCATTGTTGGTCAGCGTGATCATCAGGTCGGCGTCCTGAATGTCCGCCTGCTGCAGGATGTGCTGGTCAAGCGCCGAACCATGCAGAACGATGCCTTCGCGCAGCTGATCGGAGACATAGACGGCGCGATCACGATCATTCTCGATGATCTTGATCCGGGTCTTTGGCTGCATCTCTTCGATCGTTCTGGCAACGTAGTAGCCGATATTGCCGCCTCCGGCGATCACGATGCGCGCAGCTTCCTGCTCTTCATGGCCGAACAGGCCGAGCGTGCGTCGAACATGTTCGCGCTGGCAGATGACATATGCCAGGTCGCCGACCAGCAGATGATCCTCCGAACGGGCGATCATCAATTTGCCATTGCGATAAATGGCCGCGACGGTCGCCATCAGGTCGGGAAAAAGTTCGCTCAGCTGCTGCAAGGGCGTATCGACAACCGGGCAGTCTTCCATGCATTCAATCGCCAGCATGGCGATGTTGTCGTCGGCAAAACGTACGACATCTGTCGCCCCGGGGAAGGAAATACGACGAAGCACCATCTTGCCGACTTCGATCTCGGGCGAAATGGTCACATCGATCGGAAGATTGTCGCGACTGAAGAGATCGGAATATTCCGGACGCAGGTAATTCTGCGACCGAATACGGGCAATCTTGGTCGGCACATTGAACAGGGAATGCGCCACCTGGCAGGCGGTCATGTTGATTTCATCGTAAAGCGTCACTGCAATCAGCATATCCGCCTGATCGGCGCCCGCCTTGGCCAGGACATCGGGATGCGCGCCGTGCCCGACATAGCCGCGCACGTCCAGCGTCTCGGTAATGTGGCTGACAAGTGATGCCGACGTATCGATGACCGACACATCATTGTCTTCCTGAGACAGGCGCTCGGCGATGCCGTAGCCCACCTGCCCCGCGCCACAAATGATGACCTTCATGAATGCCTTTCCCGGCCGGCCGGCTCAATCGTCCGGCACTGCAGACTCAGTTATACGCCAAGGGATTTCAGTTTGCGATGGAGTGCCGAGCGCTCCATGCCGACGAATTCCGCGGTGCGCGAGATGTTGCCGCCGAAGCGATTGATCTGGGCTATCAGATAGTCGCGTTCGAACATTTCACGCGCCTCGCGCAAAGGCAGGGTCATGATGTGGGTGTCGTTACTGGCCGAGACTTTCGGCAGCATGTCAGACAGGTCCTGCGGCAACATCTCTGCCGAGATCGCGGTCTCCGGTGCGTCGCCGCGGGCGAGGATCATCAAGCGCTCGATATTGTTGCGCAGCTGGCGGATATTGCCCGGCCAATCGTTCGCCTGCAGCACGGCCATGGCATCTTCGCCAATCTTGCGTTGGCGAATACCGGCCTGCTCGGAAATCTGGCGCATGAACATGTCGACGAGGAAGGGGATATCCTCGCGTCGCTCGGCGAGCGCCGGCACCTTGATCGGAACCACGGCAAGGCGGTGGAACAGATCCTCGCGGAACCGTCCCTCGGCGATCATGCTTTCAAGATTGTAGGCGCTTGACGAAATGATCCGCACGTCGACCTTGACGCGTTTGGAACCGCCAACGCGTTCGAACTGCTGGTCGACCAGCACGCGCAAGATCTTGTTCTGAGTTTCGCGCGGCATTTCACCGATTTCGTCCAGGTAGAGAATGCCGCGATGGGCTTCTTCCAATGCGCCAATCCGGCGGGGTTGTCCGGGCGTGCCCTCGGTCCCGAACAATGCCATTTCCATACGATCCGGCGTGATGGCGGCAGCATTCAGCGACACGAAAGGGCCGCCGTTGCGCGTCGAGCGCTTGTGGATCATCCGGGCGACAAGTTCCTTGCCGCAGCCGGAGGGGCCGAAAATCATGATGCGGCTGTTGGTCGGCGCGACCTTCTCGATCGTCTGGCGCAGTTGCGAGACGGCAACCGATGTGCCGATCAGTTCGACGGCATCACCGGTGCGGCGCTTGAGATCGGAGACTTCGCGCTTGAGCTTGGAATTTTCCAGCGCCCGCTCTGCGATCAGAATCAACCGGTCGGCCTTGAACGGCTTTTCGATAAAATCGAACGCCCCGCGCTTGATCGCTGAAACAGCCGTCTCGATATTGCCGTGACCGGAGATCATCACCACCGGCAGGTCAGGATGACGCACCTTGATCTCGTCAAGCAATGCCAGGCCGTCGAGGCGGCTGCCCTGCATCCAGATATCAAGGAAAATCAGGCGCGGAGCACGGTCCGAAATGGCCGCAAGTGCACTGTCGGCATCGTGGGCGGTGCGCGTCTCGTGACCTTCGTCACTGAGGATGCCGGAGACAATCTCGCGAATGTCTTCTTCGTCATCGACTACCAGAATATCAGAGGCCATAGACCTTTTCCTTGTCGTTATCGCTTTCCATGGCGGCAGCGTCGATGCGCGGCAGGATGATGCGGATCATCGCGCCCCTGCCCCGGTCAAAATCGGCCGGTGCGTCATGCAACTCGAGCTGCCCGCCATGCTCTTCAATGATCTTTTTGACGATCGCGAGACCGAGGCCAGTGCCTTTGTCGCGCATCGTCATATAGGGTTCGAGAATACGATGCCGGTTTTCCACCGGCAGGCCGCGACCGTTGTCGATCACATCGACGGCGAAACGATCAAGGTCGCGATCAAAATACGAGCGCACCAGGATCTTGCCACCACTACCGAGATCCTCGGCCGGCACCGCCTCAATCGCTTCGACGGCATTCTTGACGATGTTGCCGACAGCCTGCGACAGCATGCGTGCGTCGAAACTGCCTTCGAGCGCCTCGTCGCCGAAGTCGCGCTGAAACTCGATCTCGGTGCTGCCCATCTCGCGCAGGAAGACGGCATCTTTGAGGATTTCACGCAGATCCGCCCGCTGCTTTGTCGGTTTGGGCATGCGAGCGAATGCGGAGAATTCGTCGACCATGCGGCCGATATCCTCGACCTGACGGACGATGGTGTCGGTGCACTGGTTGAACACCGCCTTGTCGTCCTCGGCGATCTGCTTGCCATAGCGTCGCTTCAAGCGCTCGGCCGACAGCTGGATCGGGGTCAGGGGATTCTTGATCTCATGGGCAATGCGCCGGGCAACGTCGGCCCAGGCCGACGAGCGCTGGGCGATGACCAGATCAGTGAAATCGTCGAGCGTGATCACGTAGCTGTCGGCGGAGCCCCGCGTTTCCTCGCGCGTCACCTGCACGTTCAGCGTCCGCTCCTTGCCGCCGCGGATCAGGTTGATCTGCTCGCGATATTCACCGCGATGGCGAACCGCCGCTTCGGCGAGCACGCGGTCGACCTCCGGTGCGACCAGAGCTATTTTCTGGCCGATCAGTTGGTCGGCAGACAGGCCAAGGAAGAATTCGGCCGACGGATTGACGATCGTTATGACGCCGTCGTCCTCGACGCCGATAACGGCCGCCGTAACCCCCGAGAGAACCGCCTCGATGAACCGGCGTCGGTCATCGACCTCGTCCTTGGCCTCCAGGATCTCGTCGCGCTGGGTGCGGATCTGGGTGATCATCTTGTTGAAGGTTCGCGAAAGGCTGCCGACATCGCCGTCGGCGGCGCGTACCGGCACGATCACATTGAGATTGCCGGAGGCAATGCTGTCGGCGGCGCCAATCAACAACCGGATCGGCCGCACGATGCGGTCTGCGACGGCGATCGCGGTCCAGATGGCGGCAAGCAGCACGATCAGCGCAAAGCCGAGATAGAGAATGGCAAAAGCGATCTGCAAGGTCGTCCGACCGTCTTCCATCGCCTTGTATTCGGCCGTGTTCTCTTCCATCAGCCGCATGGCGGCCATGACCTTCGGGTCCACCGCCCGGATCGTATAGAGGAAGGTTCCCGATATCGAATCGAGCTGAATAATGGCCCCAACAAGGTTGGTCACGCCGGGCGGTATCAGCGTCGGCTGGCCGGCGGAGGCGCTCTGCAGGGCATCGCGCGGAATGGCTGGCAGCGGCTTTTCCGTCTGGATATCGGCCTGTGTGATTGCCGATCCGTCTTCACGGACCAGAAAGGCGCCGAGCATGCCGCGGCCGCGTGCTTGGCGGGTCAGGAGTTCGACGAAGCCGGTGCGGTCCAGATAAAACAGCGACCGGTTGCGCTCCAGGTCATTGGCCATGGAGATGGTCTGGCCCTGAAGATAGCTGGCATTCTCCATCATATAGGCCTGCGCCACGTTCATCGACGACGAGACGATCGATTGCGTGCGCAGCGAGAACCAGCGATCCAAACCGACATTCAGGGTGATCGAGGCAAAGATTGCCACCAGGATCGCCGGTGTAATCGCAATGATCGAAAACAGCGCAACGATGCGGACATGCAAACGCGCGGCGGCGCGACCACGGCTGCGGGCGCGGAACAGGCGCGTGACCTCCCGGCCGATCAGGAACATCAGACCGACGATGAAAAGCGAGTTGACCGCAGCCGATGCGACCAGCACCTGCGATGTCGGTTCGATCGGCGTCAGGCCGAGGAGAATAGGCAATGTAAAGATGGCACAGATCAGAGCGCCGCTTGCCACCAAAAGGCCCGGGAGAGCAAACGAGGCACGCCGATCCTGAGCCAACGCAGCGTCGGCGTCCGCAACCGACGCTCTTCTCAAGCTCACCATCTGTTTCCCCCAGGCCCGTTCAGGGCCGTTCTCGCGACGACCCGGGCAAAGCTCCAGATCGCTGAATTGTCATTTGCAAAGGCGTGGTGCCGGGCCAGGAATCCGGATCGGATTGCAAGGAGCAACGGCAACGTGGCTTTTGAGCAACGCAATGTGGCGAAATTGCAACGGGGGCTTTCGGCTTGTCAAGCCGAACGCGAGCTTCTGTACACCGAGACACCCAGTTCACGGATCTTTTTACGCAGCGTATTGCGGTTCAAGCCGAGAAGATCAGCCGCCTTGATCTGATTGCCACGGGTGGCGGTCAGGGCGGCAAGGATCAGCGGATACTCCATTTCCGTCAGAACGCGATCGTAAAGACCGGACGGTGGAAGCGCATCGCCGAAGCCGGCAAAATACGTGCGCATGTTCTCTTCGACGGCCTGGGAAATGGTCATCGAACCGGTCGGCATGCCGGCCTTGGTGATCGGACTGTCTGCAATATCGGCCCGCAGTTCCTGTTCCACAACTTCGCGCGCGATGACGTCCTGTGGGTAAAGTGCCATCAGGCGGCGCACGACATTCTCGAGTTCGCGCACGTTGCCCGGCCAGGCATAGGCCTTCATCACTTCCAGCGCTTCATGTTCGAAACGCTTGGAATCGAGGCCTTCCTTTTCGCCCTGCTGGATGAAGTGGCGGACCAGATCGGGAATATCCTCGGCACGGTCGCGCAGCGGCGGCAGGCGCAGCGGCACCACGTTCAGGCGGTAATAGAGGTCTTCGCGGAAAAGGCCCTGGTTGATCGAGTGTTTCAGGTCCTTGTTGGTGGCAGCGACGATACGGACATCGGTGCGAATTGGAGTCCGGCCACCAACCGTCGTGTATTCGCCTTGCTGCAGGACGCGGAGCAGCCGGGTCTGCGCATCCATCGGCATGTCGCCGATTTCGTCGAGGAACAGTGTTCCGCCTTCTGCCTGTTCAAAACGGCCGGTCGAGCGGTTCTGCGCGCCGGTAAAGGCGCCCTTCTCGTGACCGAACAGTTCCGATTCAATCAGATCGCGCGGAATTGCGGCCATGTTGATGGCGACGAAAGGACCGTTGCGGCGCTTGCCATAGTCGTGCAGCGCCTTGGCGACCAGTTCCTTGCCGGTGCCCGACTCACCTGTGATCATCAGCGTCAGGTCTGTCTGCATCAGTCGGGCAAGCACGCGGTAAATTTCCTGCATCGCGGCCGAGCGACCGACCAGCGGCATGCCGTCCTGCATATCGTCGTCGAGACGCGCCGGCTTCTTCTTCGGCTCGGCGAGAGCCCGGCCGATGATGGCGATCAACTCCGTCAGGTCGAAAGGCTTTGGCAGGTAATCATAGGCGCCCTTTTCGGATGCCTTGATGGCGGTCATGAAGGTGTTTTGCGCGCTCATGACGAGAACCGGCAGATCCGGCCGCGCCTTCTTGATGCGGGGCAGAAGGTCGAAGGCATTTTCGTCCGGCATGATGACGTCGGTCACGACCAGATCACCCTCACCGGCGGAAATCCAGCGCCAAAGCGTGGCGGCGTTGGAGGTGATACGCACATCGTAACCGGCCCGCGTCAGGGCCTGGTTCAAGACTGTGCGGATCGCTGCATCGTCGTCAGCAACAAGGATCGTGGCTGTCATCAATTTGTTCCTGTGGATTTCGCGAGAGGCGCATCATCAAGCGCGATCTCTTTGGACATCGGCATGAGCACCCGGAATGTCGTTCGGTTGGCCTGACTGTCGCATTCGACAATCCCGCCATGGGCACCGATGATCTTGGCAACCAAAGCGAGACCGAGGCCCGAACCGTTGGTCTTGGTGGTGATGAAAGGGTCGAAGAGATGTGGCAGCAGATCGGAAGGCACACCCGGTCCGTTGTCATGCACGCAGAATTCAAGCGGCAGCGAGATCTTTTCCCGCGAACCGGCGACCGACAACCGAATTCCAGGACGATAGGCCGTGGTCAACTGGATCTCGCCGTCGGAGCGATCGCCGATCGCCTCGGACGCGTTCTTCACCAGATTGAGAAACACTTGCACCAGTTGATCGCGGTTGGCGAAAACCGATGGCAATGACGGGTCATAACTCTCGGTGATGCGGATGTTGCGGGCAAAGCCTGCCTTGGCGACAGCCTTCACCTGATCAAGAACGGAGTGAATATTGATCGACTGGCGATCGACAGGACGTTCGTCGGAAAACACTTCCATGCGGTCGACAAGCGAGACGATACGATCGGTTTCATCGCAGATCAGCCGGGTCAACGCACGGTCTTCGTCCGTAACTGCCGTTTCCAGAAGCTGAGCAGCGCCGCGAATACCGGACAGAGGGTTCTTGATCTCATGCGCCAGCATCGAGGCTAGGCCGGTTACCGATCGGGCCGCTGCGCGGTGGGTGAGCTGACGGTCGATCTTGTCTGCCATCGAGCGTTCCTGGAAGACGATGACGACATTGCCCGGCTGGCTGACGACCGGCGCGACATAGATGTCGACAAGCTTCTCCTGACCAAGGCGCGGCGAACTGAGGTCAACACGGTACTCGTTGACCGGCGCCAGGCGCTCGCGCACCTGTTCGATCAGGGATAAAAGCGGGCTTCCGAACGGAATGAAGGTCGAGAGGCGGTAGCGCGCCAGATGGCTCGCGCTCGCGCCGAAAAACGCCTCGGCCTCCCAGTTGGCAAAGGCGATATGGCCATTGGCATCGACCATGACCACGGGATTCTGGATGGCGTTCAAGACTGCCATCGCCAAGCCGTTGCCTGTTGTGTTCGCCGTCATGCGGCCTCCTGTCTTGATTGCGGGTCAAGCCCGGCAGAAAGTGCGGCCGACATGGCGTTCATGACGAAATCCGGATCTTTCGAGGTCATGATCGCGACCTTGGCCTCCGCAGGAAGCGCCGGTGCGTGATGGCCGAGATACCACCCGAGGTGCTTGCGCGCATGGCGAATGCCGACCTCGGCACCGTAGTGGGCCAGCATCATGCGGTAATGTTCGACAGCAAGTGCCGGGATTTCCGAGACTGTGGGCGCGGCCGCTCCGGCAAGCCAGCCGGCATGCCAGGGCCGCCCTTGGCAGGCACGTCCAACCATCACGGCATCCGCACCGGACCGGCGCAGGATCTCGGCCGCATCCTCGCGGCTTTCCACATCGCCATTGGCAATCAACGGCACCTTGATCGCATCGCCAACGGCGGCGATTGCGTCCCAGTCCGCGCGCCCCTCGTAGAACTGCATGCGCGTGCGGCCATGAATGGTGATGAGCTGTACCCCCGCCGCTTCCGCCCTCGCTGCGATCTGCGGCGCATTGATCGAATTCTCATCCCAGCCGAGGCGCATCTTGACCGTCACGGGAATCTTTACGGCCTTCACCGTCGCCTCGATCAGCGACAATGCGTGATCCGGCTCGCGCATCAGGGCCGAGCCGGCATAACCGCCAATGACCTTTTTCGCCGGGCAACCCATGTTGATGTCGACGATATCGGCACCATTGGCCTCGGCAATCTTCGCCGCTTCGGCCAGCCAATACGCCTCGCGTCCGGCCAGCTGCACCATGTGCGGCGTCAGGCCTGCGCCCTTCAACCGGCTCCAGCTTTCTGCGGCATTGAAAACCAACTCGCGGCTCGCGACCATCTCCGTCACCACAAGGCCTGCGCCGAAACCGAAGGCGAGTTGGCGGAACGGAAGATCGGTAACGCCAGACATGGGCGCGAGCGCCACACGATTGCGTATGGACACCGGGCCGATGCTGAAAGGCGTATCTAACGCAACTGAAATCAACTGATTATCTTTCGGGCATCCATGAGTTTTGCACTATTTTTAGCCAGTGTTCCGTCGCTTGCCAAGAGGCATTGCGGACTCATCGACAAAATTTCGGGCAAATGCTGGAAAAGACGATAACGAGCCGATAGAGCACGGGTGCGAAGAAAATGTGTCATGGACCAGGCGAGGCGATGGAGCAAGAGTTGACGCGCACAATCGGTATCGTCGTGGTGGCTGCCGGCAGAGGCGAACGCGCCGGCGCTTCGGTCGAAGGGCCCAAGCAATACCGCAGGATTGGCGGCCGGCCGGTGCTCTGGCATACCCTTCGCCACCTGTTGGATTGGCCCAGAACTGGCCCGATCGTCGTGGTCATCCATCCCGATGATCAATCCCTTTTTGACGCTGTGCGCGCCCAGCTCCCAGCCGACGCTCCGGTGTTCTGCGTATCGGGCGGCGCCACACGACAGATTTCGGTGCGGAAGGGCTTGAAGGCGCTGGAGCCGCACGGCATCAGCCATGTGCTCATCCATGACGGCGTACGCCCCTTTCTCGATCGAATGCTGCTCGATCGAATCGACGCCGGTCTGAGCCATGATTCCCCGGCACTGCTGCCGGCGCTGCCGATTGCCGACACCGTGAAGCGGGCCGTGGACGGCCTGGTGACGGATACCATTTCGCGCAACGGCCTCTATGCGGCCCAGACTCCGCAGGCATTCCAGTTTTCCGACATTCTGGATGCGCACAACCGCGCAGCAGAAGCGGATCATGTTGATTTTACCGACGATGCCTCGATTGCCGAATGGGCCGGCCTTAAGGTGACGTTGGTCGAAGGCTCCGCCGACAATGTCAAACTCACCGTGCAAAAGGACATCGCCATGGCCGACCAGAAACTGACGGCAGCCCCCCTTCCCGACGTGCGCACCGGCAATGGCTACGATGTGCACCAGCTGGAACCCGGCGATGGCGTGACCTTGTGCGGCATCTTCCTGCCGCATGATCAACGCCTGAAGGGGCATTCCGACGCCGATGTCGCGCTACACGCCTTGACGGACGCCTTGCTCGCGACATGCGGTGCGGGCGATATCGGCGACCATTTTCCGCCATCTGATCCGCAATGGCGGGGTGCCGCCTCGCGCATATTCGTCGAATACGCCGTCCGGATCGTCCGCGATGCGGGCGGCACGATCATGAATGCAGATATTTCGCTAATTGCCGAAGCGCCTAAGGTCGGGCCGCGCCGGCAGGACATGCGCGAAAACCTGTCGTCTATGCTGGGGATCTCGCTCGATCGCTGCTCGGTCAAGGCAACGACCAACGAGACGATCGGCTTTGTCGGGCGGCGCGAAGGCATCGCCGCCATTGCAACGGCGACCGTGGTGTTTCACGGCAGGTCGGCATGAGCCTGTTTCCTGCCGAAACCACCAGACTTGCCGAGCAGATCATTGCGCTCTACCGAACGCGCGGCTGGATGGTGGCGACGGCCGAATCCTGTACCGGTGGGCTGATTGCCGGCGCACTGACCGATGTGTCCGGTTCGTCCGCAGTCATCGACCGTGGCTTTGTCACCTATACGAACGGGGCGAAGACGGATCTGATCGGCGTTGCGCCGGCCACACTTGCGAGCTTTGGCGCGGTGTCGCGCGAAACCGCCATGCAGATGGCCCACGGCGCGCTTTACCGGTCGAAGGCCGATGTCGCCGTCGCCGTGACCGGCATCGCCGGCCCCGGTGGCGGAACGGCGGACAAGCCGGTCGGACTGGTTCATCTGGCGCTAAAGAGCCGATCTGGCTTGGTTCTGCATCGGGACATGCACTATGGCGAGATCGGCCGTGACGGTGTCAGGCTCGCAACCGTGCAGACAGCGTTGGAACTGTTGATGAAAGCCGTTCAAACGGCGGCATAGATCTTGTCGGCACGCGCCTCGAAGGCTTCGGCGAACATGCGGAAGGCGCGATCGAACATCGAGCCCATGAGGGCGCCGAGAATGCGGTTCTTGAACTCGTAATCGATGAAGAAATTGACCGCACAACCGCCCTCGCCCGCGTTTTCGAAGCGCCAGCGATTGTCGAGATACTTGAACGGCCCCTCGATGTATTTGACATCGATTATATGCTCGGCCGGATTGAGCAAGACCTGCGTCGTAAACGTTTCGCGGATCGCCTTGTAGCCAATCGTCATGTCGGCGACCAGCAGTTCCTTGCCGTCGCGCTCGCGGCGTGAACGAATGACAAGCGCTTCGCAGAGCGGCAGAAAGTCAGGATAGCGCTCCACATCGGCGACGAGATCGTACATCCGATCGGGAGAATGCGTGACAAGGCGGCGGGTTTCAAACTGTGGCATAGCGCCGACTTAAGCAGGCACGCCGACAAGATCAAGCAGGCGCTGCATGTCTTTGCGGGATTTCAGCACAAGAACCGGGATGTCCGGCCCGTGCAGCTCCAGTTCGCCAGCGATGCGCGGGGCGAAAGTCCTGTCGAAGGTCCAGATATAGCGCAGGAACTCGATATCGGGAAAGCGCTCGAAGCATCCCGGTGCCATGTCGGGGCGGGTGCGGCCGATATAGCGGATCCCGCGCTTTGCGACACCCCACAGGCATGCCCAACGCGACCGCTTGACCCAAAGGACGAGATGGGTGCGCGGCACCCGCAGATCGAATGTGGACGGGCCGGAACCATCCATCAGCCAACGAGGTCTGGCGACAGCCTCGGCAAGCAGTTCACGCGCCTCGGGCTGGGCGCGCTTGATCCAGCCGGGCAGCCAGCGGTAATCCCTATCCATCGAAATATAGGGTACATCGAGATAGGCGCAGAGCTTTTGCGACAAAGTGCTCTTGCCGCCGCCTGAGCAGCCGATGACCATGATCCGGTCCGCAGCTTTCAGAAGGTCCGCGGCGGCTGTATCAGCGGGGATGTAGTGTGGCATTAAAAAATCCCCGCACGTCAATCTCATGCGAGCTTTTTTGACACAGCTGGACCCTTGGTGCCATACTTGATGCAAGGAGACTGAACATGGCGAAACTCACAATCGCACTGCCCGCTGCATTAAATGACTGGGTGGAGGCTCAGGCCGCAAACGGGCTCTACACGGACGCGGAGGATTACGTTCGCGACCTGATCCGCAAGGATCAGAAGCGAGCCGCCGCGGATTTGGAGTTTCAAAGCCTTGTCGATGACGGATTGGCGAGCGGCATCACTGACGAGAGCATGTCCGACATCCTTTCGTCGCTAAAGAACGAAAGGCTCCGCAGCGCTTGAGCTATCGCCTCACCCGCATAGCGGCCGAGGATATCCGGCGGATCTATCGGTCGGGTGAAACGCGTTTCGGACAACGACAGGCCGAAGCCTACCATATCAATCTGGAACGGACACTGGATCTGCTGGCGAGCAACCCAAAACTCGCCAGGCAACGGTTGGAAATCATGCCGCCAGTGCGGGTTCATCCTTTTGGGCACACTTGGTCATCTATCATGACTTGGCGGATCAAGACATTCTCGTGATCCGCATATGCCATGGCAACGAAGATTGGCAGGCAAGACGGGATTGATCAGCCCCGCGCCGCCTGTGCCTTTTCGCGATTTGCCTTGAGCCGGGCGAAGTCGTCGCCGGCATGATGCGACGAGCGGGTCAGTGGGCTCGACGAAACCATCAGGAAGCCCTTGGCATAGGCCACCGTCTCATAGGACTTGAATTCGTCCGGCGTGACGAAACTCATCACCGCGTGGTGCTTACGGGTCGGCTGCAGGTACTGGCCGATGGTGAGGAAATCGACATCGGCAGTGCGCAGGTCGTCCATCAGTTGCAGCACTTCGTTGCGCTCTTCGCCAAGGCCGACCATGATTCCCGACTTGGTGAACATCGTCGGGTCGAGTTCCTTGACCCGCTGCAGCAGACGCACCGAGTGGAAATAACGGGCGCCGGGACGAACGGTCAGATAGTTGCCCGGAACGGTTTCCATGTTGTGGTTGAAGACGTCCGGCTTGGCGGCAACGACGCGTTCCAGCGCGCCGGGTTTCTTCAGGAAGTCCGGGGTCAGGATCTCGATCGTCGTTTCCGGCGAAGCGGCGCGGATGGCCCAGATCACCTTTTCGAAATGTTCGGCGCCACCGTCTTCGAGGTCGTCACGGTCCACCGAGGTGATGACAACATGGGACAGACCCATTTGCTTGACGGCTTTGGCCACGTTTTCAGGCTCGGCCAAATCGAGCGCATTCGGCTTTCCCGTCGCGACATTGCAAAAGGCACAGGCCCGCGTACAGATCTCGCCCATGATCATGAAGGTCGCGTGCTTCTTTTCCCAGCACTCGCCGATATTCGGGCATCCAGCCTCCTCGCAGACGGTGACCAGCTTGTGGCTGCGCACGAGTTCACGCGTCTCGTGATAACCCTTGGATGTCGGGGCCTTGACGCGGATCCATTCCGGCTTGCGCAACACTTCCGTGTCCGGCTTGTGGGCCTTTTCCGGATGACGCACGCGCTTTTCGTCCGCCGTTGCGGGCGCGAGATTGATCCTGTCGAGAATGGTGACCATGATGAAGTCCCTGTGCCGCGCCTGCGGCCTTTTTGTTTACCGCCGGACAAGCCTGGCAATGAAGAGCAGAATGCTCGCGCCGACGAAGCTGGTGATCAGATAGCCGAGCCAATCGCCTTCGACAAAAATGCCCAGCCGGCGGAAAATGGCGGCTGCGATCGCCGCACCGACGATACCGATGACGATGTTCATGAACACGCCGAAGCGCATATCCATGAGCTTGCCCGCGAGCCATCCGGCGAGACCGCCAAAAAAGATCGTCGCGAGAATACCGACTTCAAAGCCTGCCACGGCGTAATCCTTTTCGATCATTCTGTTGAAACCTGACGCCTATATAGGCGTCAGGATTTGTGGTCACAACCGGCTCAGGCGTTCAAGACCTTGCCATAGGCGTCGAGCACGCTTTCCTTCATCGTCTCCGAAATGGTCGGATGCGGGAAGATGGTGTGCATCAGCTCTTCCTCGGTGGTTTCGAGGTTCATTGCCACCACGAAACCCTGGATCAGTTCGGTCACTTCGGCGCCGACCATGTGTGCGCCGATCAGTTCGCCGGTCTTCTTATCGAAGATGGTCTTGACCAGGCCCTGGTCCTCGCCGAGCGCGATCGCCTTGCCGTTGCCGGCAAAGGGGAAGCGACCAACGCGGATGTCGCGGCCCTCGGCCTTGGCTTTCGCTTCGGTCAAACCGACAGAGGCGACCTGCGGGTTGCAATAGGTGCAGCCGGGGATTTTCAGCTTGTCCATCGGATGCACGTTCGGCAGGCCGGCGATCTTCTCGATGCAGATCACGGCTTCATGCTCGGCCTTGTGGGCGAGCATCGGCGGGCCGGCAACGTCACCGATGGCATAGACGCCCGGCACATTGGTCTTGCCATAACCGTCGATGACGATGCAGCCGCGATCGGTCTTTATGCCCAGCGTTTCAAGGCCGAGGTTTTCGATATTGCCCTGAACACCGACGGCCGAGATCATCCGGTCAGCGGTGATCTTCTCAACCGAGCCGTCCTTCTTCTCGACATGCGCGGTGATGCTGTCGGCGCCCTTCTCAACCTTGGACACCTTGGCGTCGAGAATGATCTTCATGCCCTGCTTGTCGAACTGCTTCTTGGCGAAGTTCGAGATCTCGATGTCTTCCACCGGCATGACCTGGCTCATCAGTTCGACGACGGTCACGTCGACGCCCATGGTGCGGTAGAAGGACGCGAATTCGATGCCGATCGCGCCCGAGCCCATGACCAGCAACGACTTCGGCATGGCTTCCGGCTTCATCGCGTCGAAATAGGTCCAGATCAGCTTGCCGTCCGGCTCGATGCCGGGCAGCGCGCGCGGACGCGCACCGGTGGCAATGATGATGTGCTTGGCGGTATAGGTGCCTTCGCCCAGCGTGTTCTTCGGAAGCGGCGCCTGCGGCTGGACGATCGGCTTTGCGGTCTTGGATACGACAACCTCGCCCGGCTTGCTCAGCTTCGCCTCGCCCCAGATGATATCGACCTTGTTCTTCTTGAAGAGGAAGCCGACGCCGGCATTCATGCGCTCGGCAATGCCGCGCGACCGGGCGACGATTGCCTTCAGGTCCGGATTGATTGAGCCTTCCAGGGTCAGGCCGAAGCTCTTGGCATGCTGGGCGGCATGCAGGACGTCAGCCGAACGCAGCAAAGCCTTGGTCGGGATGCAGCCCCAGTTGGAGCAGATGCCGGCCAGATGCTCGCGCTCGACCACGGCGACCTTCATGCCGAGCTGGGCGGCACGGATCGCAGCAATGTAGCCACCAGGGCCGGAACCGATAATGATGACGTCATAGGCATTCGACATGGGTGCTTCCACTCCTCGGTTATCAGAGCCTCCGATCGCCTGGCGCCGGAGGTTCAAACGGGACTGGAAGCGCAACCCGCCTCAAGCGGCGGGCGTTTCGGCTTCCGGTTCATGACGAACCAGCATCCCGTAGATTTCGTCCTTGAGCTGCATCCGCTTCTTGCGAAGTTCGACTATGCGGAAGTCGTCTGCAGGCTCGATATCGGTTTCGGCGCGATGGATCGTCCCGTTGACCTCGTGATAGGTCTCGAACAGTCTGGCAAAATGTCCATCCGTTTCCTTCAGATGGCGTATCAGCGCGACGTGTTCCGGAAATTCAGCGGCCAGTTCGTGCGGTGTGTTCGACATGTTTCCGTCTCCTCTTTGAAGGTCCACGGCAACACCCTAAGCACAGGGCACATTCACTCCTTGATTTTGATCAATGGCGCCGGCCTTTGTCGCCCCGACCTCCATTGGAATAAGCCAGTCTATATCCCGAGCATCATGCGTGCGATCGGCTCCAGACCACGGCCGATCGCACGGGTATTTTCGGCGTCAAGATGGATACCATCCAGCGGCGAGGTCTTCGCCACCGAACCCGCATCGAAGAAGCCGCAACCCGCCTCGTCCGCGAGATCGCGGTAGAGGCTCGCGAGCATCTGCGATTCCTCCAGCCCACCCCTGAACATCGCGGCGAAATGCACATTCGCCGTATGGCAAATCACTGGTGGCGAAACGAGCAGAATGTCGGGACCTTCATAGCCGAAGCCCCAGTCATGATGCCGGATCTGCTTGATCAGCCGATCAACGCCCTTGGTTGCGGCAATCGCCGACCCGCCAATGCCGCGCTTCATGTCGTTGGTGCCGAGCAGCAGGATGACCAGGTCCAGCGGCTTGTGGGTTTCCAACACAGTCGGCAGCAGCTTGACGCCATTGCGCTCGCAATCAGCGAGATGATCGTCATAGGCGGTGGTGCGGCCGTTCAACCCTTCGGCGATCACCCTGACACCGTGCCCGAGCGCCTTTTGCAAGACGCTCGTCCAGCGGTCCTCATAGGCATGACGACCCGGATTAACCGGATCGTATCCCCAGGTCAGGCTATCGCCGTAGCAGAGAACGGTTTTCATGCACCCGCTCCCTCGTCAGACCAGCATGCCCATCGGATTTTCGATGTAGCGCTTGAAGGCGCCGAGCAGTTCGGCACCGAGCGCGCCATCGACGCAGCGATGGTCGGTCGACAGCGTCACGGTCATGACATTGGCGATCTTCATTTCGCCATTCTTGACCACGACCCGCTCTTCGCCCGCGCCGACCGCCAGGATGGTGGCATGCGGCGGGTTGACGACGGCGGAGAAGCTTTTCACGCCCATCATGCCCATGTTGGACACGGCAGTCGTGCCGCCCTGGTATTCCTCGGGCTTCAGCTTGCGATCCTTGGCCCGCTTGCCGAGATCCTTCATTTCTGTCGAGATCGCCGACAGTGTCTTCAACTCAGCGCTGCGGATGATCGGGGTGATCAGGCCGCCCGGGATCGACACGGCAACGCCGACATCGGCGTGCTTGTGCTTGACCATGGCGCTTTCGGTCCAGGAAACGTTGGCATCCGGAACATCGCGCAGGGCAAGCGCCAGGGCCTTGATGACCATGTCGTTGACCGAGAGCTTGTAGGCCGGCGCACTGTCCTTGCGGGGTGCCGCATCGTTCAACTGGGCGCGCAGCGCCAGCAGCGTGTCCAGTTCGCAATCGACGGAGACGTAGAAATGCGGAATCGTCTGCTTGGATTCGACCAGGCGCTTGGCGATCGTCTTGCGCATGCCGTCATGTGGCACGAGCTCGTAGGAGCCTTCGGCGAAGTTCTTGAGAACCGCTTCGTCCGAAGCGCCCTTTGCCAAGACTGGAGCGGGAGCAGCCGACGGTGCGGCAGCAGCAGGTGCCGCCTTGGTGCCGCCGGTGGTCACGGCCTTTTCGACATCGCTCTTGACGACGCGACCCTTCGGACCGGAACCGGCAACAGCCGACAGATCGAGACCGGCTTCCTTGGCCAGGCGACGGGCCAGCGGCGAGGCAAAAACGCGGTCGCCGGACTGGGCAACAGCCGGAGCTGCAGCAACGGGGGCCGCTGCAGCCGGAGCCGGCGATGCTGCGGGTGCCGGAGCGGCAGCCGGTGCCTCAGCCTTGGCCGGCGCAGCGGAACCGCCGCCAGCCGCTGCGGCCGCAACATCCTCGCCATCGGCGGCGAGGATGGCGATCACGGCATTGACCTTGACGGCTTCGGTGCCGGCTGGAACGACCAGCTTGGCAACGACGCCTTCATCGACGGCTTCCACTTCCATGGTCGCCTTGTCGGTCTCAATCTCGGCGATGACATCGCCGGACTTGACGGTGTCGCCTTCCTTGACCAGCCACTTGGCCAGATTGCCCTCTTCCATCGTCGGAGAGAGCGCCGGCATGGT
Organism: Hyphomicrobiales bacterium; assembly: GCA_900470155.1. Classification (GTDB taxonomy): domain Bacteria; phylum Pseudomonadota; class Alphaproteobacteria; order Rhizobiales; family Rhizobiaceae; genus Allorhizobium. The sequence goes on along the minus strand of UBZT01000008.1, from coordinate 241,255 downwards.
GATATTGATCGGCATGACCCTAGCCTCCCCTTACTTGTAGCAGACGGTTTTGACGGCCTGAACCACTTCGCCGACATTCGGCAGAGCGAGCTTTTCGAGATTGGCCGCGTAAGGCATCGGTACGTCCTTGCCGGCGATCGTCAGGATCGGCGCATCGAGATAGTCGAAGGCCTGCTGCATGACGCGGGTGGCAATTTCTGTGCCGACGGAACCCTGCGGGTAACCTTCCTCGACGGTGACCAGACGGCCGGTCTTCTTGACCGATTCGATCACGGTCGGAAGATCCATCGGGCGGATGGTGCGCAGGTCGATCAGTTCGACGTCGATGCCTTCCTTTTCCAGCTCGGCAACCGCCTTGGTGGCGTAAGTCATGCCGATACCGAAGGAGACGATGGTCACATCCTTGCCGGTCTTGTGGATGCGCGCCTTGCCGATCGGCAGGACGAAATCATCCATCTTCGGCACTTCGAACGAGTGACCATAGAGGATTTCGTTCTCGAGGAAGATGATCGGGTTCGGATCGCGGATGGCGGCCTTCAGCAGGCCCTTCGCGTCAGCCGCCGTATACGGCATGATGACTTTCAGGCCCGGGATCTGGCTGTACCAGGCCGCATAGTCCTGGCTGTGCTGGGCGCCGACGCGGGCCGCCGCACCATTGGGACCACGGAAGACGATCGGCGCGCCCATCTGGCCACCCGACATATAGAGCGTCTTGGCAGCCGAGTTGATGATCTGGTCGATCGCCTGCATGGCGAAGTTGAATGTCATGAACTCGACGATCGGACGCAGACCGGTCATTGCCGCACCGACGCCGACGCCGGCAAAGCCGTGCTCGGTGATCGGGGTGTCAACGACGCGCTTGGCGCCGAACTCGGCGAGCAGGCCCTGCGTGATCTTGTAGGCGCCCTGATATTCGGCGACTTCCTCACCCATGATGAAGACATCCGGGTTGGCGCGCATTTCTTCCGCCATGGCTTCGCGCAGCGCTTCACGCACCGTCATCGTTACCATTTCGGTGCCAGCCGGAATATCCGGATCGGCGGCGGTCGGCGCCACCGGCGCAGCCGGTACAGGTGCGGAAGCCGAGCCGGTCTCGGTCGGCTTTTCTTCCTGGGCCACCTGCGGCGCAGCAGCCTTCGCAGCCGGAGCAGCGTCGGCGCTTTCACCATCCTGCAGCAGGACAGCAATCGGCGTATTCACCTTGACGCCTTCGGTGCCGGCGGCAACCAGAAGCTTGCCGAGGATACCTTCATCGACGGCTTCCACTTCCATGGTCGCCTTGTCGGTCTCGATCTCGGCGATCACATCGCCAGACTTAACGGTGTCGCCTTCCTGCTTGATCCACTTGGAAAGCGTGCCTTCTTCCATGGTCGGAGAAAGGGCGGGCATCAAAATTTCGATCGGCATGGGTTCCCTCCCCGATTACAGAAGAATGTCGGTGTAGAGCTCGGAAACATCCGGCTCCGGATCGGCCTGGGCGAAATCGGCACTGTCGGCGACGATGTCGCGAACGTCCTTGTCGATTGCCTTCAGCTGATCCTCATTGGCCCAGCCCTTTTCGAGAAGGCGAGCCTTCACCTGCTCGATCGGATCCTGTTCCGAGCGCATCTTCTGCACTTCTTCCTTCGAACGATACTTAGCCGGGTCGGACATCGAGTGACCACGATAGCGATAGGTCAGCATTTCGAGGATGATCGGGCCCTTGCCGGAACGGCAGTGCTCAAGCGCCTCGTCGGCAGCCGCCTTGACGGCGCGCACATCCATGCCATCGACCTGGACGCCCGGGATGCCGAAGCCGGAACCGCGCAGCGAGTAGTTCGACTGCGCCGTCGCACGGGCAGTCGACGTGCCCATGGCGTAACGGTTGTTCTCGACGATGTAGATGATCGGCAGCTTCCAGAGCGCCGCCATGTTGAAGCTCTCGTAGACCTGGCCCTGGTTGGCAGCGCCATCGCCGAAATAGGCAACGGCCACATTGTCATTGCCGCGATACTTGTTGGCGAAGGCGAGACCGGTGCCGAGCGAAACCTGGGCACCGACGATGCCGTGGCCACCATAAAAATGCTTCTCTTTGGAGAACATGTGCATGGAGCCGCCCTTGCCCTTCGACAGGCCGCTACGGCGACCGGTCAATTCGGCCATGACGCCACGGGCACTGAGGCCAGCCGCCAGCATGTGACCATGGTCGCGATAGGCGGTGATGACCTGGTCACCTTCCTTCTGCGCCATTTGCATGCCCACTACGACGGCTTCCTGGCCGATGTAGAGGTGACAGAACCCGCCGATGAAGCCCATGCCGTAAAGCTGGCCGGCCTTTTCTTCGAATCGGCGAATGAGAAGCATTTCACGATACGCGTGAAGCTCTTCGTCCGCACCAAATTCAGGCATATTTTTTCCGGTGAATTCCTTGCCGGCAACTTTTGCAGTCGTTTTCCGGCTAGAAGCAGTCGCGGATTTTCGCGGCGCCATTCATCCCTCCCATGGGTTATGCATGCTCTATCGTTGGATGCAGGATAAGCAAGAAAAGGCGCGGCGGCAATGCTAGAAATGCATAGCTTGCATTCCACACAAGCTATTGTATTTTCTTGCAAATTTTCAGTTAACTTGATTTCAGTTAATTAGAAATAGGTATTGAAGATGACGATTTCGTCCGGTCGCGACATATTCAGCTGATAGCGCGCCTTCTCGTCGATGATGTCTTCATCCAGCGAACCGTCGCTCAACAAGCCGACTTCCTTCTCAAGGCTCGTACGCTGGGCAACAAGAACAGCAAGCTCCGAACTGCGCGCGAAGCGCTGTCGCTCGAACTCCTGCGCTGCACGCAGACCATAATCACCATGAAGGGAATGATAACCGAAGTAGGAGAGGAATGCGATGGCCACGGCAGGGAGAATGAGACGACCGAATTTCTTCTTTTTATGATGCCTGGTCCACATGCCGACAACGCCCTGATACGCAAAACTTTTCGCCAAGTTAGCGCTGATGTCTTAACCGATCATTGACCGCGATTGGCGGGCAACAAAAAACCTGCGCCACAGGTGTGGCGCAGGTTTGGTAACAGGCGTTGAAAATGAAGATCAGCCGCGCAGGATAGACGTGCCTGCGTAACATGCCTGCGGGCCGAGCGCTTCCTCGATGCGGATCAACTGGTTGTACTTTGCGGTCCGATCCGAGCGGGCGAGCGAGCCGGTCTTGATCTGGCCGCAGTTGGTGGCAACCGCGAGATCGGCAATGGTGGAGTCTTCGGTTTCACCCGAGCGATGCGACATGACAGCGGTGTAGGCGGCGCGGTTTGCGGTCGAGACCGCATCGAGCGTTTCCGACAGCGAGCCGATCTGGTTGACCTTGACCAGGATGGAGTTGGCAACGCCCATCTTGATGCCGTCGCGCAGGCGCGAGGAATTGGTGACGAAGAGATCGTCGCCGACGAGCTGCACCTTGGCGCCGATCTTGTCGGTCAGCGACTTCCAGCCTTCCCAGTCGTCTTCCGCCATGCCGTCTTCGATCGAGAAGATCGGGTATTTGCCGGCGAGTTCGGCCAGGTAGTCGGCCATGGCTTCCGGCTCAAGCGTGCGGCCTTCACCTTCCAGAACGTATTTGCCGTCCTTGAAGAATTCGGTCGAGGCGCAGTCGAGCGCGATATGCATGTCTTCACCCGGACGGTAACCAGCCTTTTCGATCGACTTCATGATGAAGTCGAGTGCGGCAGGAGCCGATGCGAGACCCGGCGCAAAGCCACCTTCGTCACCGACATTGGTGTTGTGGCCGTCGGCGGCGAGCTGCTTCTTCAGCGTGTGGAAGACTTCCGAGCCCATGCGAACGGCGTCGCGGATGGTTTCGGCGCCAACCGGCACGATCATGAATTCCTGGAAGTCGATCGGGTTGTCGGCATGGGCGCCGCCGTTGATGATGTTCATCATCGGAACGGGGAGAACATGGGCGTTCGGGCCGCCGATGTAACGGTAGAGCGGCAGGCCGGATGCCTGGGCTGCCGCCTTGGCGACGGCCAGCGAAACGCCGAGAATGGCGTTGGCACCGAGGCGCGACTTGTTGGCCGTGCCATCAAGCTCGATCATCAGGTTGTCGATCTGGATCTGGTTCTCGGCATCATGGCCGCCGATCGCGTCGTAGATTTCGCCGTTGACGGCCTCGACAGCCTTCTCGACGCCCTTGCCGAGGTAACGCTTGCCGCCATCGCGCAGCTCGACGGCTTCGTGGGCGCCGGTGGAGGCGCCCGACGGGACAGCCGCACGGCCCATGCTGCCGTCTTCGAGATGGACGTCGACTTCGACAGTCGGGTTGCCGCGGCTGTCGAGAATCTCGCGGCCGATGATGTCGGTAATGGCGGTCATGTTCGCTCCCTGTAGAATGAAAGGACAAGGCTCCGGGGCAGACGCTCGAGCACTTGTTGCGCCCGGCCCAGCCTGTGAGTCTTCCTCTCTTAGCCTATGATCCAGAAAATACAATGACAGGCTCAGGCCGACAATTCTGAAAACCTAATCGATTTAAAAGAATTGAACGGCTCGATTGCCGACCATAAATCGGTTTAAGCGGGCTCAACCGGCCTTGGCGATATCGTCGAAGGCGATCAGCTTTTCCAACAGGCGGCGCATGTGATCGATGCGAACCATGTTCGGGCCATCGGACGGCGCATTGTCGGGATCCTGATGGGTCTCGATGAACAGCCCGCCGACGCCAACAGCAACGGCTGCGCGTGCCAGCGTCTCGACGAATTCGCGCTGGCCGCCGGAGGAACCGCCCTGCCCGCCCGGTTGCTGCACGGAATGCGTCGCATCGAAGACGACCGGCGCGCCCATGGCGGCCATGATCGGCAGCGATCGCATGTCGGAGACCAGCGTGTTGTAACCAAATGAGGCGCCGCGCTCGCAAAGCAGCACATTCGGATTGCCGGTGGCATTGAGCTTGTTCAGGACATTCTTCATGTCCCAAGGTGCCAAAAACTGGCCCTTCTTGACGTTGACCACCCGGCCGGTCTTGGCGGCAGCGACCAGCAGATCTGTCTGGCGGCACAGGAATGCCGGGATCTGCAGCACGTCAACGGTCGGCGCAACCGCCGCGCATTGTTCCTCGGTGTGGATATCGGTCAGGACCGGTATGCCGTATTCCTTCTTGATGTCGGCAAAGACTTCCATGGCCGTTTCCAGGCCGATGCCGCGCTCGGCGGACAGCGATGTGCGGTTCGCCTTGTCGAAGGACGACTTATAGACCAAACCGATTCCCAGTTCACGGCAGAGTTCGACGAGCTTTCCAGCAATCATGAACGCATGGTCGCGACTTTCCATCTGGCAGGGGCCGGCGATGAGCGAAAAACGGGCCTTCTGCGAGAACACGACTTTGCCGGCACCTTCGCCGACGGTGACTTCGGAATTGGTCGGATTGCTCATGCTTGCTCCTCGAAGACAAATAGAACGCCTTGGCCTGGGGCCGGCGCGACGACAAGGCGCGTGCCCAGTCTCTGGTAGGCGATGGCATTAGCAGCGAGACAGGTTTCTGTCACGCCGATATCACGGCTGCGGAAGACGATGGCCGCACCTTCAAGGCCTCGACCCTGTCGGCTCGGGGTCACAGCGAAATGCGCGTTGAAACCGTCCGGTGTCAGCGCATCGACGCTTACATTCGCGGCCGCGACCGATATGCCGAAGGAATGGGCCGTGACATCTCGCTGACCAAGGCCGAGTTCGAGCAGATACTGGAAGTCGCTGGGATTGTCCTCGACCAGAACAATGCGCGCGATGCCGATAACGCCGTTGTCATGCACCAGCAGAGCGCCACGGTCGGTCGGCAGAGCGTTGATCCGCTCGCAGGCAAACAGGAAGAAATCGGGTGAACGAAGATCAGCGGCAAAAGCAAGCTTGAAGGCAGCATTGATCTCGCGGCCATCGGGAAAGCGCATCAACCGGGAAAATTCCAGCATTTCGCCGGCGCCAAATCCTTGCACGCGAAAGCGTGCGTCATCGGCCGGTGCATCATCGGTTTTCACAACGATGGCGGACAAGCCCTCGCCGCGCCGAAAGCGGAAAGCCTGGTCGCGGGCGACAAAGACATTGCCGGCCTTGGCCGCCGCCTCGCAGTCTTCACGACTGGCGATGGCAAGCGGTTCCAGATAGGTATCATCCGCAAAAAAGACACAGGCATTCTCCGTCCCGAACGGATGCAGCGCATCACCGGCAACCGTGAAGCCAATCGCCGACAGCCGCGACCGGGCAATGTCCAGCGAGGCAACCGGCAGAACGAGGTGATCGATCGCCCTCGGCGTCTGGCTTTGCGTCTCCATGGCGATCCCTCCTGCAGCGGACATCTGTCGTTCGCCTTACCTAGTGCTTGTCGCGTGCCTGCGAAAGGGTATCTATGCTCGCTTTCAGCTCAGCGATCTCCTGACGGGTTGCCTGCAACTCTTTCAGAACATGCAGATCGATCTTGCGGTGCAGCCCGAGAACCTCGATCTCCGCCTTCAGGTTGATCTCATAGTCCTTGGCGGCCATGAAGCGATCCCGCTCTGCCTGGCGGTTCTGGCTCATCATGATGATTGGCGCTTGGATGGCCGCAAGCATGGAGAGGATCAGATTGAGGAAAATGAACGGATAGGGATCCAGCGAACCGGTGGTCAGCACCGCAGTGTTGAAAACGACCCAGGCCACCAGGAACACGAGAAAGCCGATGATGAAGTTCCACGATCCGCCGACACGGGCGATCGCATCGGCCAGTCGCTGACCTCTGGTCGACCCGGCCAAAAAATCCTGTCCGGCATCGGTCGACAGCGTGCGTTGTTCGCGCGCATGGCGCAGAACTTTCTTCTCCGCCGGGTTCAATTCATGCAGGGCCTTGCCGAGCAGCGTCTTTTCCGTGTCCACCGACATCCGTCACGATCTCCGTTTTGATTTGCACCCAGTGTTTGCGCCAATATGCGGCAAAAACAATGGGCGACACTGTCACACACAGCCAATCGTCAAACATGGAAGGGGTACGGCATGGTTCAGGCAGTGATCCGGGGCCAGGGCCTGTCAGACGGGGCCTGTCAGACAAAGCAATGGACTATTTGGGAAAGCCGTATTTTTCGGTGATGGTCCAAAACGACTGATTGATCCTGATCAGGGAGCGGATGCTTTCGCGGATCCGCTCGATTTCCTGGTCGTCAAGTTCTTCGATCTTGCCGTATTTGATGTCGTCCCTGCCTTCAAATATGCGCATGGACTGCGTCAATCCGCGACCGCTGTCGGGGTCGAACGAATAGATGCAGTGATTGTATTTGTTGCGGAGCTTGGCCTCTTCCGTCAACCGCCGTGTTGCATCCAGCACGTCGGCACGGCAGTCGGCCGAGGTCTTCTGCATCTTGGCAAGGCGCTCGACCAGATCGATACGCGCGCGCGGGGTATTGAGCGTCAGGAAAATGACGATCGCCGTCTCCTTGTCCGACTGGGCAAGGCCGGCGATCATATGGATCAGGAGGCTTTCGGTATTGGTCCAGGTGTAGTTCAACTGTCCGATCAGCAGCAGGACATCCTGAAATCTAGGCATCGCTGCCGGACACCGGGTTGCTGCCCGGCCTGTGGAGATCGCCGTTCACCGCGTTGCCCGCCTCCCTGTCCCTGTTTTCGAAATAAAGCGCGACTGCTTCGGTACGATTGTGAACACCGAGTTTGGTGATGATGTTGTGGATGTGAATCTTGACCGTGTGCTCGGACAAACCCAGTGCGGCCGCGATAATCTTGTTCTGATTGCCCAGGGCTATCCTCGCCAGGATCTCGTTTTCGCGTTTGGTCAACTGGTGCATGGTCTTGCCCTGGATTTCTTGGGTTTGATGCGGCTTCACATCGTCTTCAGCGCTTCCTTCGTTTCGCCAACTGATTCTGTCTTGATTGCGAAAGGCGATTGAAGGGAAGTATGTCCCTCCTCTCAGGATAATCCGCAGCATTGAAAGCAGCACGTCGAGACTGACATTGAGCGGGAGAACGCCTTGGACGTGGCTTGTATCGACCAGATGGAACCGCTCGACGCTGCCGCGCAGATCACTATCGGTGACGATGGCAATGGCGGCAGACGGATGTTGGGCCAGCAGTTCAGAGACGCAATCACTCAGTTCGTGTGCATGCAGCAAATCGACAAGCACAAGGCGGAGCGGAATATCAAACTCTCCCAGAGCTGAAAGCATGCTGACGCTGTGGGATACCCTGAGAAAGGGAAATTCGCGCTGGATGGCCGCAGCCATCGCTCCGGAAATGACATCCGGCGGACCGACATACAGAAGTGTTCGAAGATTTGGCATGGCCTCAAGCGAAGCCACCAAATCCGCGCCACCGCTTCCGACGTGAGGCGCAAGTTGTTTCATGCGGCATGCCTCCCCAAAATACAACCAAAGAGTGCGCCCGCAAGCGCCGCCCCTGCTCCTTTAGAAAACGGTAAACCAAACGGCAGCGGTTGGGAATAGTCCGAACGATCTAAAGGGCCCGCCACTAGACATCATGAGCGACAACAATATTGCAGCTCATTGCAAACGAAGTGCATTTCCCATCGCGGCGGCAAGCACAAATCTAGATCATCTACACAATACGAGGGAGCATGTGCCGATATTCTACCCCTTTTGATACCTTTATGCGGCCGAATTCCGGGGCGGCGCGGCGCTCTCTGTCGAGGCTCTTTTCTGCAAAGGAAAGACTTTCTTAACGGGTACACGCCGCAAAAATCAACTTTGAGAAGAACAGGCGTCCAAAGCTGTTTCAATCCGAACCACTCTCGAGGTTGCATCGGATTGAATGCGTCACGTTCCAGCAACTATCCTGTACCTCGGCAGTCTAGACCTTCGCTCCCACTTGCTGCAATGCACATTACTAGCTCCATCTATCAGCTTATCTTCTGTCGCCAACAGGCAGAGACTTGGGTTGAGGCAGCGATCTGGTTGTTCGCGTTGGGCACGTGTCTCTCGGACACAGCCCGAACAGGATCAATACCTCTTAACCGCATTCAGGAGGAATACTTTTCAGGCAATGACAATCGCCAGACTGGCGATCGTAAAAGTGGCCTCGTGAGGCAAATTGTCTTTCAACCGCAGAGCGATCCGGAATTCGCATGTGAAGACCGTATAGAAGATGAATAACGGTCAAACTGTCGCGGAATCCGATGACGGAGGATACGACTATGGGTAAGCCAAAGAATAACTATTACGATCATGACGACAACAGTCAGGATCAGGAACAATCCGAAGCGCAGGCACAGGCCCAGGCGCAGCTTGAAGCCCAAGCACAGTTGCAGGGCCAAGGCCAGGGTCAGGGGCAAGGTCAGTACCAGTCCAGCGAGTCCGAAAACCTCAATGGCAATGGCAACCTGAATGGCAACGGTAACCTGAACGGTAACGGCAACCTGAATGCCAACCTCAACTTCAATGAGAACGTGAGCACCACGACGGTCACCGTCGGCGTCACTGTTGATCCGGGGCTCGAGGGCTATCTCCCCACGGACGATGATTTCGCCGATATCGATGTGTCCAAGGGCTCATCGGTCGAAGGCCTGTTCAATGTCCAGTTCAAGGATATCATGAATGATGCCCTTGATGGCGCTGGCAATGACAGCGGCAACGTCTTCAACCAGATCGCCAATCTCCAGGACAACGACAAACTGGAGAGTGCCGAAGTCAAGAATGATGCGACCTTCACGGTAGACGCCAAAGCCAATGGCGGATTTGCCAAGGCTGAAGAAGGCATCAATGGCGGCGGCGAAGGCGGCAACGGCGGCGGCAATGCCGACGCTGACGGTGGCGATGGCGGCAATGGCGGCCTTGCTTTCGGCGGCGGCGCCCTCGGCGGCACCGGATTTGGCGGTCTGGCGGCCAGCAATGCTGAAGGCGGCGAAGGCGACGGCGGCGAAGCCGATGGCGGCGAAGGCGATTCCGGCAGCGCAGACTCAGGTGCGGCACTCGGCGGCATCGGTATTGGCGGTCAGGGTGGCAACGGCGCAGCAGGCGTCGGTGTCGGTCTAGGCCTCGGTCTTGGTCTCGGCGCCGGCCTGGCTCTGGCAGGCGAAGGCGCTGGCGGCAGCAACAGCACGGGCGAAGGTGGCGAAGGCGGCAACGGCGGTGATTCCGAAGGCGGCGACGCCGACGACGCTGGCGACAGCGAAGCCACAGGCGGCGATGGCGGCAACGGCCTCGGTATCTCGTTGGGCCTGATCAATCCAATCCTCATCGACAATGAAGGTGGCAATGCTGGCGGCGGCGGTACTGGCGGCAGCAATACCGGGGGCAACGCGAACGACGGTGGTGTCGGCGGTGCCGGTGGCGGCAGCGGTGCAGCAACCAATTCCGGCAATGGCGGCGATGGCGGCGATGCCGGCGGACTGGGCCTCGGCCTTGGTGCCGGTACCGGTGCAGGCCTCGGTGTTGGCGGTGACGGCGGTGCCGGTGCAGCTGGTACCGGCGGCGGCGGGACCTCTGGCAGTGCGACCAGCGGTGAAGCTTGGGGCGGGGATGCCTGGGCTGAAGGTGGTGATGGTGGCGGGGCGCTCAGCGGTGCCTGGACAGCCGGTACCGGGGGCGGTGCTGTTGGCGGTTGGGCTCTCGGCGGTGACGGCGCTCTTGGCGGCGCGGGTGGCACTGCGACCACCGGTTATGGCGGCGCAGGCGACGGCGGCTCTTGGGGATCGGGCAATTCCGATGACGGTTATGTCACCGGCACCAGCTCGGCAAGTGCTGACGCTGGCATCGACACCAGTGCCTTCAACCAGGAAATCGTGATGGGTGCCAACCTGCAGCAGAATGCAATCGACATGACAGTCGTCGGTGGCAGCCTGACCAGCACGGTTGTTGGCGAGGACGGCGACGACGGGGTGTAAGGGCTGGGATCGCATTTAGCCAAATATAGCAAACATCACGGGGCTGCGCAGGCTTCCTGCGCAGCTCGTTTGTGCCTCATGACGCTCGGTCTTGGCGGCACCTCAGGAACAAGGAGTTACGGCCTTGACGATGGCGGACAAATTCACCGAAGAAATCAGTCACTTTATCGGCTTCTTCCACATTACCCTGGAGAATGCGCGGGCTCGGGAAGCTTATAACGAATTTTCCTTCACCAAGGTCGACGTGGATGTGGAAAAGCTACCGGTACATACCAGCGATTTCGCGGCCCCCTTCGAACTGCTCGGCTTCGAGCCGGGTTTCGGCTATCGTTCTCCGGCTCCAGACCATTGGTATGTACTGACCAAGCCTGTTGAGCCGCAGTTCATCTCCGTTGCTCGGACGGTTGGCCATCACAGCGATGATCGGGTGCTTCCGGACACGCCGAACTACGGCTTCAATACCGCGCAGAGCAGCACCGCGCATTTCGTTGCGCCGGAGATTCAGGCGCCGGGTTCGGTCGTCAATCACTTCAATCAAGCCATCTCACTGTCCGACGATGACTATTTCAGCGTCGGCGGTCATGGGCTCACCTTCAGTCCGGAGCCGATCGATGACGGCGCGGTGCTCAAGGGCTTCGAAGAGGCGGCAGCGCTTTCACCTCTTGGCGATCTGGCTCGTCCCGGATCGAGCGATGAGATGGTCGGCGTCATCAAGACGATCATCGAGCAGTTGGAGGAGGAAGCCCCCGGCGGCGAAGATGCTGTTCAGGTTCATATCAGCGCATCTAACATCGACGGCATCTATGTGAATGGTGAACTCGTTGAGGAGGCACCTGCCCTGGAGGATCATCACGCCTTCGCCAAAGACGAGGGCGAGGCAGATGAGGCGGACGACAGCGAGGTCGAAGAGAGCGGCGCAGGCGAAAACTCCAACACCTGGACCATGGATGACGGTACCGTCGCCATTGAGGTCTCCGTGGAGGTTCATACTGGCGGCAACACGCTCATCAACAACGTTGTGCTGCAGAACTTCTGGACGGGCGCGACTGTCACCATCGTCGCCGGCGACCACATCGAAGCCAATGCCATCATTCAAATCAATGCGTTGTGGGATACAGACGCGATCACGTCTGCGGTCAGCGACTGGACCCATGATGCGGCGGCGAACGAGATGTTCAACATCGCAACATTCGATCATCTCGACACGTCTGCGGGCGCAACCTCAGATGCGGCAGCCAACGATGGCTATCCGGCGTTCTGGGCGGTCACCGAGATCCATGGCGACCTGATGATCGTCAACTGGCTCGAACAGATCATTTTCATGAGCGACGACGATGTCGGCATCCTCTCCTCGTCTGGCGTGACCACGAGCGTGGTCGCCGGCGACAATTACGGCGTCAACCATGCATCAGTGTTCGAGCTGGGTTTTTCCTACGACCTGATCATTATCGGCGGCTCGATCTTCGACGCGAACATCATTCACCAGATGAATGTGCTGTTCGACAACGACTTTATCGGCGCGACGGCGGATTTTCAGACTTCGGGAGAAGGCTCTGTTTCATCCTCGGAAAACCTGCTCTGGAATCAGGCCCGAATCGCCACCATCGGCGATTCGGATCGCTTCGACTCTCTGTCGCAGGACCAACTCACCACACTGGCTTCGTTTGCAAACGGGCAAGGCAGCATCGCGCCGGAATTGCTGTCCGACGAGGCTTTTGCAGGCCTGCAAGGCTTGCGGGTTCTCTATGTCAGCGGCGACCTGATCAACCTGCAATACATCCGCCAGACGAACATCCTTGGCGACAGCGATCAGATCGCGCTGGCGATGGATGCGATTGCGCCCAATCTCGATGCCGGCTGGACAATCGAGACCGGCTCAAACGCGCTGTTGAACAATGCCACGATCATCGATCTCGATTCCGTGGGAAAGACATATGTGGGGGGACAGCAATATTCGCAGGAAACGCTGTTTCAAGCCGAGCTTATTTCCGGGCAACCGGACTTTGGCAATCCGGATCCCGATGCGCTGGTCAACGAGGCCGTGCTTTTTCTCGACGATTCCATGCTCGATCCGGACGATCACTCGACGGCATCGGATCACTCGTGCCTGCCGTCCGACTATGACGGGCATTCGGGCGACGGGGTTAACAGCATGATTGGCCATTAAAGGGGATATGTATGTCGGAAACCCGCAAGCGCCTTGAGACACCGATCGAGCCCGCAGAGAGAAAGGCAGAGCCGAGAACGCCACGGTTGGAAGTATCGAACGATTCGGACGGCACGTATGCCCGACTTGAACGAGCCGTCGAAGACTATCTGAAAGCCGAGGTCAGCAACTCCAGGCCGCAATCGGCTACGTCAGCCCAGCCCGTGCGTCCGCCGCAAAACCTGCGGGTCGCCTACAGCCAGCCCGACACCCCTGAGACACCTGCTCCGGAACCTTCAGGCGAAACCCGACAAGAACCACCGCTCGAACCGGACGCACAACCGAGCCGCCCGCATGAGTCCCGAGCCCCGGACGGCATGAAGGTGATCGACGGGGATTGCGGTCCGGTGAAGGCCGAAGTGGTGACGACAGACAAGCCGGTAGCAACCCGAGGCGGCAGGGGATCGGGAGGTGATGGCACGTTTCACAAAAGACTGGGCCAGGTCGACTTCAACGCAAGCCTGAAGGCCGGCGTGCACGCGGTCAAGCGCAACCTGTTCATTGTGATGATCTTCACAATTGCCAGCAATCTGCTGGTGCTCGCCATACCGATCTATCTGTTCCAGATCTCGGACCGTGTTTTGACCAGCAGATCGACAGACACTCTGATCATGCTGACGATCGTCATCATCGGCGCCATCATTCTGCAATCCGCCTTTGACGCCTTGCGTCGCTTCATCCTGATGCGCACCGCTGTGGAGGTCGCGGCGCAACTTGGAGCGCCGATCCTGAGCGCCGCGGCCCGCGCGTCCCTGCAGGGCAACGGTCGAGAATACCAGACACTCGGTGACCTCCAGCAAGTCCGCACATTCCTCGTCTCGCGGACATTGCTTGCCTTTCTCGATGCGCCGATCGCGCCGGTATTCCTGATCGCGGTTTTTCTCATCCATCCGCATCTCGGCTTTATCGTTGTGGTTACCGCCATCCTTCTCCTGATCTTCACCCAGATAAACCAGCGGGTAACGGCCACACCCTTTGCCGACGCGAACGCGGCGCAGGTCAAAGCCAACCTGCATCTGGATTCGATGACCCGCAACTCCCAGATCATCAATGCATTGGCGATGATACCGGAGGCGGTGCAGATCTGGGGCAAGGACACGGCAGCTTCGCTGAAGGCACAGGTGATCGCGCAAGACAGGAATATCGCCATTGCCGCAATCTCGAAAGGTGTGCGCCTTCTGACGCAAGTGACCATGCTCGGTTGGGGGGCATATCTTGCGATCAAGGGCGAACTCACCGGAGGCATGGTCATTGCGTCCTCCATCATTGCCGGACGTGCGCTGGCGCCAATCGAGGGCGCGATCGAAGGATGGAACCAGTTCAGCCAGTCGCGCGCCGCCTATGGACGGATCACTGCGCTGCTCAAAGCCTCTCCGCTCAATTTCGAGCGGCTCAACCTGCCGAAACCTGAGGGACGGCTTGACGTCGAGCGGCTGCTTTATGTGCCGCAAGGCACAAAGAGGGTCGTGTTGAACGGCATTTCCTTCGCGCTTCAACCCGGCGATTCTCTGGCTGTCATCGGAAATTCCGGCGCTGGAAAGACGACCCTGGGCAAGATGCTGGTCGGGTCCATCCTGCCGACCTCGGGAAATGTCCGATTGGACCTGATGGATTTGCGCAACTGGGATCAGCGGCAATTCGGCGAAAACATCGGCTATCTGCCACAGGACGTCCAGCTGTTTCCCGGAACGATCAAGGCGAATATTGCCCGCATGCGGAGCGACGCGGATGATGAGCAGATCTACCGCGCCGCAATGCTGGCCGATGTGCACGAGATGATTGCAAGCCTTCCACACGGCTACGAAACCATGGTCGCCGCCGATGGATCGCCGCTGTCCGGCGGACAGAAGCAACGGATCGCGCTGGCGCGTGCCTTCTTCGGCGACCCCCATCTTGTGGTGCTCGACGAGCCCAATTCTAACCTCGACAGTGCCGGTGACGTGGCGCTGATGCGGGCGCTGCAACATGCGAAAGAGCAGAAGATCACCATGATCACCATAACCCAGCGCCCTGCCCTGCTCAGCAACGTCGATAAGATCCTTTTGCTGGTCAATGGCACCGTCGCCCTGTTCGGCATGCGTATGGATGTGCTGAAGGCGTTGCAAGCGCGCGGCATCGATATCGAAGGCGGCTCATTCGGTCATCAGTTGCAATAGGAGCGACGCATATGGCAGACATCGCCAAAGTCCATGATATCGAGTGGTACTCAGAGGTGCCGCGGTCGATCGGCAAGCAAACGGTCGTCGGCCTCGCGCTTATGGCCATCGCATTCGGCGGCTTCGGAACCTGGGCATCAACCGCTCCGCTGGCGGCAGCGGTGATTGCTCAAGGCAGCTTCGTCGCCACCGGCCAGAACAAGATCCTCCAGCATCTCGAAGGCGGGATCATCGAGCAGATCCTCGTCAGCGAAGGCGACCAGGTCGTCGAGGGACAAGCGCTCGTGCAGCTTGATGAGACCGCGGCGCAAGCAAAAATGCGCGAGCTTTTCCTGCGCCGCATGCGACTGGATGTAACGGCCGCCCGATTGACGGCGCAGTTTGAGACGGTTGAAAAGCTCGACCTTACGTCGCTGCTGAAGGAGCACCGCGGCGATCCCGACGTCTGGGCGATCCTGGTCAGCCAGCAACTCAATTTCAGAGCACAGCGACAAAAGCTCTCAAGCGAGATCGCGCTGCTGCAACAGAACATCAGGGCCCTCGAATTTCGCGAAATCGGCTACACGAGACAACGCGACTCATCCATCCGCCAACTCGATTTGCTCAAGGATGAATACGCCGCAAAACAAATCCTGCTGGAAAAGGGTGTCGCGCGTGCAAACGAGGTCAAGGCCATTCTCCGCGCGATCGCCGAGGCGGAAGGCCAGATCGGGCGGCTTGAGGCGGAAATCGCCGAGACCCAGGCACAGCGGACCAAGGGGGAGCAGGAAGTGCTGCGCGCAGAAAGCGCTTATCGCGAAGACGCGCTCGAACGGCTGCAGGCCATCCAGGGCGAGCGCGACATGGTGCGAGAGCAGTTGCGGGAAGCCGCAAACATCCTGGAGCGTGCAACGATCAATGCGCCAGTCTCAGGGACTGTCGTGCGAATCCACTATCATACCAATGGCGGCGTGATTGAGAGCGGCAAGGCAATTCTCGAAATCCTGCCCGCAGGTGTGCCCCTGATCATCGAAGCGCAGATACCCAGAAACGATATCGACAGCGTGAAGCTCGGCCAACCCGCCACCATCCGCCTGGTGGGGCTGAACCAGCGGACGACGCCGGTTCTCGAAGGAGACGTCTTTTACCTGTCGGCAGATGCGCTCCAGCAATCGGGAAACACGTCTACCGCGCCCCATGATGTCTATCTCGCCCGGATCAATATACCACCGACGGAGATTGCACGTGTCCAGGGCTTCACGCCGACACCCGGCATGCCGGCAGAGGTGATGATCCAGACCAACAAACGGACATTTTTCAACTATCTCGCCAAGCCGATTACCGACAGCATGTCACGGGCATTTTCCGAACAATGATCCCATGCCAGAATAGCGAGCATTGCGCGTAACTCGGTCGCTTCCGCAAAGGCTGAACCGAGTTCGCTGTGTCGTCGCCATGGCTTCACCATGCGAGGCAATGCATCAGGATTGCATGAAAATCGCTGCATGAACATTTCGAAACATCCGCCTTGACGCACACCCTTATTGGCGCGCATTTTTTGTGATACGTCAGCCAAACGCATGCAATGTTCACGGAAATTTATCCACTTGCGGAACACATATGGAACATATAGTGTCTGTTCTGTATTTGTTTCACCAATTGGGGCATCGCATATGCTGACGCGCAAGCAACAGGAACTGCTTCTTTTCATCCACGAACGGATGAAGGAATCCGGTGTGCCTCCCTCTTTCGACGAAATGAAGGACGCGCTCGACCTCGCCTCGAAATCAGGCATTCATCGCTTGATCACTGCGCTCGAGGAACGCGGTTTCATTCGCCGCCTGCCCAATCGCGCCCGCGCGCTCGAGGTCATCAAGCTGCCGGAGGCCTATACGCCGAGCCTGCAACCGCGCCGGGGCTTTGCGCCGAGCGTGATCGAAGGCAGCCTTGGCAAGGCGCCTCCCGCTCCCTCTGCGGCGAGCCGCTCAGCCAATGATAGCAATTCTTCGTCTGTCAGTGTGCCCGTCATGGGCCGGATCGCCGCTGGCGTGCCGATTTCGGCCATCCAGAACAACACGCATGACATCACCGTGCCCGCCGAAATGATCGGTTCGGGCGAACATTACGCGCTTGAGGTCAAGGGCGATTCGATGATCGATGCCGGCATTCTCGACGGCGACACCGTGATCATTCGCAATGCGTCCAACGCCAATCCCGGTGACATCGTTGTCGCGCTCGTCGACGATGAAGAGGCAACACTGAAGCGCTTCCGCCGGCGCGGCGCATCCATTGCGCTCGAGGCCGCCAACCCCGCCTATGAGACCCGCATCTTCGGACCGGATCGGGTGAAGATCCAGGGCAAGCTCGTCGGGCTGATCCGCCGCTATCACTAAACCGGCCCGCCCTGTTACGCTGGCCCGTCGGTCGGCGGCAAACGACTTAGTTCTCCTGTGATAGGAGAGTTGCCTTTGGCTTGCTCGTGCGATGTGTGGCTCTCGGCCTGTGAGCCGCTTCGCCAGTCGTAGAGGCGGTGACGGGTCCAGGCGCGTGCAGGGCCGTCAAATGACGGGACGATCGTCATTGTCCTGCTGGAGCGATCCCGAAGAAAGACTTCCAGGCTGCCGGTGGCACGCAAGGTTTCGGCTGAAATCAGGCGAGCACCGGAGCGACAGTGTGCAAATCCCGGGCGTTGAGCGACGATGACAATGTCGGCGAGATCACAGGCAATGCCGGTTACCTCGTGGCGTTCGAGCGTTATGATGCGCCAGCCGTGGTGCATCGCGGCGCAAGCGTCCTGGATGCAGATAAAATTCTTCTCATCGGCGACCTTCAGGAGATCTTCGAGTTTTTGGCGGGCTGTTGATATTTCGGTCCCCGACAAAGGTGTGCGCTTTGGCCGGTCTGGCGACAGAAGCGCGGCGGTGCCGGACATTTCTTCCGACGGGATCGTCCCGGCAATGCGTAGCGCGGGCTGCCATTGGTCGAAAATGAAGCTCGGCGGACGTTGGCGGTTGGTGGCAAACTGACCGTCGAAGATGGGCGTGTGGGAGGCGGGCCAGAAACCGACGAGACGTCCATCTTCGCTGATGGCCAGATCAGCCCTTGGTGTTCTTGGCGAAAGGCATGCCGTGAGCAGCGCGGAGGCAATCAGAAACGTGCCGATATGGCGCAGACGCGTGCGCAGCAGCGTGAGCAACAGAAAACCCGCAACCGTTGTCGGCAGGAGCCATGCTGGCTGGCGGGAGAACGTGTAGCCGTCTCCCCAGCCGGCGATTTCGTGCGCGACGATCAGCACCCATTCCAGGCCATAGCCCATGACGATGAGAAATGGAGCATCGAGCCCAAGCGGCATCAGGATCATCGCAATGAAGCCTGCCGGCATGACGACAAGCGAAATCAATGGCATGGCAATGAGATTCGCCTCCAGACTGTGGGTCGCGAGGCGGTGAAAGTGGCTAATGGCAAAGATCGCCGTGGCCAGTCCGCCGATGATCGACGTGGCCAGAGTTCCGCCGAAGAAGCGAGCGAAGGCGGCAAGCAACAAAACCTTGCGCCCGCGAAAACGCGGCAGAAAGTCTCTGGGCCTTTTGCGCCAACCGGCGTAGCCGGCGATCAAAGCGGCGGTCGCGGCAAAAGACATCTGGAAACTGGGGCCCATCACGGCGGAAGGCTGGACCAACAGGATGATGGTCGCAGCCAGTGCAAGGTTGCGCAGGCTGATGGCGGGCCTATCGACAAGGACTGCGACCAGCATGATCGAGGTCATCAAATAGGCCCTGACCGCTGAGACCTGGTAGCCGGAAATCAGCACATAGCCCGTAACTGCTATCAACGCTCCCACGGCTGCGATCTTCTTGACGGGATAGGCCTGGGCCACCACCGGGAAGAGACTGAGGCCCGCCCGCAGGCCGACGAAAAAAATACCGGCGGCGAGCGCCATGTTGAGGCCCGAGATCGCCGTGATATGCGCGAGGCCGGAAAGGCGAAGTGCCTCGGTCGCCGCCTTTGACATCGAACGCCTTTCGCCGGTGATGATCGACGCGGCAAATGCGCCGGGATCACCCGGCAAGACGGTGCGTATGCGGGTGGAAATCTGGTCTCTCAAAGAAAAAAGCGCCTGGTCGGCTGACTGCACGATGCCGGGCAGAAAGCCAGGCGAGAAGCCGGGCCAGAAATCTTGCCGATCACCAGAAGACGCGCGCTGCGACACATCGACCGCGGCAGGTGGCCCGAGGAAGAAGCCGACGGCTCCGATGCCAGAGAAATAGCTGGCAAAGGCGAAATCATTCATACCGGGCAACGCCGGGCCGGAAGGCGGTGACAGGCGCGCGCGGCCGGACACCTTTGCGCCAATCACAAGCGGTTCATGGCGACTGCGCGCGAGGACGGATATGCGCTCCGGGGCACGGCGCAACGTCGGCTCGGCCGTACCTGTCAAACGCAGCACATACCGCCATTCGCCAGCCGCTCCTGCCTCACGTCGCTCGATCACCCCCGTGACGATCGTCACAACCGGCTGATCGAGCACGATGGTTGCTGTCCTGCGCGTCTCCCAATCGGCGAGCAGCATGCCGGCGCAAAACAGAGCCACGGCGCAAATCATGACATGCCTGACTGTGCCCGGCTTGCCCAGGAGCCAAATTCCGGCCGTAGCTGCGATCAGAACGCCAGTAAGAACAGCAAAGGGCGGTGACGCCGGCAGGAGAAACCAGAAGGCTGCACCTGCACCGATACAGACCGGGACGAAATGGAAAAGATGGCCGTGGCGAGCCTCCACGGCCATATCGGCGGTGTTGCTGATCGGAAGTCGTGCAACGCGTTCGCGCAAGAAGGCGAGAGGTTTCTCCGTTCGTCTTGCAACCGCTGGCGGACGACGTGTCGGCACCGCGATATCCGGCAATGCAACCTCGGTCGTTGCCGCAATCTTGAGTGAATCGGTCTCTCCATGCGCCATGTCCGACACACGCACCGTCCTTCGCCGAAGCCGGGAGAAAGCCCGAGCAATACCCGGAGATTAAAGGTTTTCCATCAACAATCAATGCGTGCAGAGCGGAGGCTTTACAAAGCCTTTGCAACTTCAATCGATTAGAACCGATCGGTTCGATTGTTGCCGATTTCGCGATGCACAATTTGCCCTTTGGATAGCTTGGCATTAACTTCCGTATCATATAGCTACATCAAACACGCTTAACCGATGGCGCCTTCTCAAGAGACGCCGTCCCGCCAATTCCGGAGGATTAGCATGACGGACAAGAGCGCTTCTTTGAAACTCGGGGAACAGACGGTTGACCTGACAGTCAAGGGCGGAACCATCGGCCCTGACGTGATCGATATCGCTGCCCTGTACAAGCACACCGGCGCCTTCACCTACGACCCCGGCTTCACGTCGACGGCGTCGTGCGAATCCAAGATCACCTATATCGACGGCGATGAAGGCGTTCTGCTGCATCGCGGTTACCCGATCGAGCAGCTGGCTGAAAAGGGCGACTTCCTCGAAGTCTGCTATCTGCTGCTGTACGGCGAACTGCCGACGGCTGCGCAGAAGAAGGACTTCGACCATCGCGTCACGCATCACACCATGGTGCATGAGCAGATGAGCCGCTTCTTCACCGGATTCCGTCGCGACGCCCATCCGATGGCTGTCATGGTCGGCACGGTCGGTGCGCTCTCGGCCTTCTACCACGACTCGACTGACATCACCGATCCGCACCAACGCATGGTCGCTTCCCTGCGCATGATCGCCAAGATGCCGACGATCGCCGCCATGGCGTACAAGTACCATATCGGCCAGCCGTTCGTGTATCCGAAGAACGACCTCGACTATGCGTCGAACTTCCTGCGCATGTGCTTTGCGGTTCCGTGCGAGGAATACCAGGTAAACCCGGTTCTGGCGCGCGCCATGGACCGGATCTTCATCCTGCATGCCGATCACGAGCAGAACGCCTCGACCTCGACCGTTCGTCTTGCCGGCTCGTCGGGCGCCAATCCGTTTGCCTGCATCGCAGCCGGCATCGCCTGCCTCTGGGGCCCGGCGCATGGCGGCGCCAATGAAGCCGCGCTCAACATGCTGATGGAAATCGGCACTGTTGACCGTATTCCGGAATACATCGCCCGCGCCAAGGACAAGAACGATCCGTTCCGCCTGATGGGCTTCGGCCACCGCGTCTACAAGAACTACGATCCGCGCGCCAAGATCATGCAGAAGACCATGTACGAAGTACTGGAAGCGACAGGTCATGGCGACGATCCGTTGATGCAGGTCGCTCTTGAGCTTGAAAAGATCGCGCTCAGCGATCCGTATTTCAAGGAAAAGAAGCTTTACCCGAATGTCGACTTCTATTCCGGCATCACGCTGCGCGCGCTCGGCTTCCCCACAACCATGTTCACCGTGCTGTTCGCGCTTGCCCGCACCGTTGGCTGGATCGCGCAGTGGAACGAAATGATCGAGGACCCGCAGCAGCGCATCGGTCGCCCGCGCCAGCTCTACACCGGCTCGCCGCAGCGCGATTACCTGCCGGTGCCGAAGCGCTGATCGTCCGCAATCCTGGACAGATGACATAGAATGGGGCCGGCGGAGCAATTCGCCGGCCCCATTGTTTGTGATCTGGTGCGATCCTCAGACGCGGATGCGGCGGCGTTCAAGGGCCTTGTCGATCTCACTGACGGCCAAGACCAGCAGGGCGATGGCAAGAAGCAGGAGCCAGTCGGTTGCCGCAATCGGGGCAATACCGAGCACGTCGCTCAGGCCCGGCATATACATGGCCGCGATATGCAGCGCCTGCGAGCCGAGGATGCCGAGCAGCAAATACGGATTGGAGAAGGGCGACTGGCTAAAGACCGAGCGCCGCTCGGATCGGCTGGCCAGGCACTGGACATTCTCGAACAGGATAAACAGCACCAGCAGAAGATTGCTCGCCTGGATCGGTGCCATGCCCGTATTCAGCAGGGCGTAAAACAGGACGAAACCACCCAACCCCATGGCCAATGTCGCCACGACAAGACGGCGCAGCATCAGCCGGTCGAAGAGCGCCTCATCCGGCCGTCGGACCGGGCGGGCGAGCTCATCGCCTTCCGCGGGTTCGGTTACCAGTGCCACGTCCTGAACGCCGTTGGTGACAAGGTTCAGCCACAGAAGCTGCACCGCACTCAGCGGCATCGGCGTCCCAAGGACCATGGCCAGCAGGAACAGCAGGACTTCTGCCGCTCCGGTGGCGCCGAGCATGAAGACGACCTTGCGGATGTTGCCATAGGCCACCCTGCCCTCGACAATACCGGCAACGATCGAAGCGAAATTGTCGTCCGTCAGGATGATGTCGGCGCTTTCCTTGGCGACATCCGTGCCCTTCAACCCCATGGCAACGCCCACATGCGCATGCTTGAGCGCCGGGGCATCGTTGACCCCGTCTCCGGTGACCGCGACGAAATGGCCATTGCGCGCCAGTGACCGGACGATGGAGAGCTTCTGCTCGGGCTTTACCCGTGCAAACACGCGGATGCGACCCGTCAACTGATCCAGCCACTCCTCGCCTTGTGCCAAGGCGTTGGCCACCTCGTCGCCGGTTGCCACCGCGTCATCGTCTGCGACTATGCCGGCCTTGCCGGCGATCACCCTCGCGGTGCGCGGATCGTCGCCGGTGACCACGACGACACCGATGCCCGCTGCATTGCAGGCAGCGATGGCGGCCGGAACTTCCGGCCGGATCGGATCCTGCATGCCGGCCAGTCCGAGGAATGTCAGATCCACCAGCAGATGACCGCCGAGGCCATCCTGGCCGACATGTTCCATCTCACCTTCGGCAAAGGCCAGTACACGCTGGCCGTCGGAGGCCATGTCTGCAATCTGGCGCTCCAGCAGATTGGGATCAAGGGCGACAACCCGGTCTGCGAGCTGCATGTTCGTGCACATGGCAATCAGGCGCTCTGGCGCGCCCTTGGCGAATATCCGCAGCCGGTCGCGAGAATGATGGAAGGAAGCAGCATATTTCAGCTCCGGCTCGTAAGGCAGACGGCGATGCAGAGGAAACTCTTCCAGCAGCCGGAATTTCGACATGCCCGCCTTATGAGCCGCAGCCAGCAGGGCGATATCGACCGTGTCGCCGCTCGGCTCCCACACCCCGTCACGGCCTGAAAGTTCGGCCTCGTTAGGCAGGCTCGCGGCCCGCAGCAGCAGGTTGACCGCTTCGCTCGCCTCAGCGTGTTTGCCATCCCGGCTGCGGATTGCGGTATCCGCCGATTGACCGCCGGCATCGATCAACCAATGGGTCTCATCCGGCAGTCGAATGTCGGTGACCGTCAGTTCGTTGAGCGTCAATGTCCCGGTCTTATCGGTCGCGATCATTGTGCAGGACCCGAGTGCCTCTACGGCCGGCAGATGGCGGACGATGACATGAGCTTTCGCCATGCGACGCATGCTGATGGCGAGCGCGACGGTGATGGCGATCGGCAACCCTTCCGGGATGGCACTGACGGCCAGACCAACAGACATGGTCAGTAGCTCGACCAACGGCATATCCCGCCACAGGCCGATGACGAAAAGAACCACAATGGCGATACCAACCGCATAGGCTATCTGGCGGGTAAACTGCTCCATGCGGATCATCAGCGGCGGCTTGGCACTGGAAGGCGCCTCAATGGCTCCGGCAATGCGACCCAACTCGGTCCGGCGGCCGGTTGCCGCGACCTTGCCGGTTGCCCGCCCACGCGTAACCATCGTCCCGGCGAAAGCCAGTTGGCCAGGGGATTTTGCCACCGGCTTCGATTCGCCGGTATGGGCGGCCTCGTCGCATTGCAAACCCTCGACCTCAATCAGATCGATATCAGCCGGGATCCTTTCGCCACTTTCCATCAGAACAATATCGCCCGGTACAAGTTCGACCGCGTCCAGCCGCTGCCTGACGTCATCGCGAACAACCGTTGCCTGCGGCTGCTCCAGTGCGCGCAAAGCCTCGGCCGATTTTCCGGCAGAATGCTCCTGGAACGCGCCGATTATGCCGTTGATTACAAGAACAATTGCAATAAAGCCGGCATCCATCGTCTCACCGAGAACCATAGACAGGCCAGCGGCGGCAAACAAAATGTAGATCAGAGGACTGAGAAATTGACCGAGCAATGTCTTGAGAAACGAAGGCGCCGAAGCGGTCGGGAGCCGGTTCTCACCCCATCTGTCTCGCGCATCCCGCACCTCGTCGGACTTCAGGCCGTGTAGGACGCGCAGAGCGGGCTCGCGCATGAGTGTGTCTATCACAGCATTGTCATCCGTCGTTCAGCCATCCTGTGATGCAGTATGAAAGCCTTGGAGCCTCGCTGCTTTGCGCGATGTCAAATGATTGAAACTCGGCGGTTTTCACCGCCTCGAAGGCGAGCTCATATCGCCTTCGCCACCGGTTGCAGGCTTTTCGCCAAACGAGCCTTCATTTCCGCGACAGTTTGATTTAAGGAAGTCCACCCGCTTCGCCCGATGCGAAGGCTTGTCATGAGGTAATTGCGTTCCGATGCTCGTCATTTTGAGAAAAGCTTCCCAAACCCTGGTCGCCAAAGTGCTTATGTCGATGCTTGTCATCTCGTTCGCAGTCTGGGGCGTCTCCGCCTCGTTGTTCAGCAACAACTCGAACTCTGTTGTCACTGTCGGCGACCAGACTGTGTCGGCGAGCGATTTCGCATTTGCCTACCAGCGACAGGTGACCGATCTCAGCCGTCGCTTCGGCACGCAGCTCACGACGGAACAGGCCCGCGCCCTCGGGATCGAGTCGCAGGTGTTCTCGCAGCTCGCTGCCGGCGCCGCCCTTGATCAGCTTGCATCCGACATGAATCTCGGTTTGTCGCAGGATCGCCTGGCACAACTGATCGCGGAAGACCCCGCCTTCAAGAATGCAGCCGGTGCTTTCGACCGCCAGCTTTTCGCCTCGCGGCTCGCCAATGCCGGCCTGCGCCAAGACGACTATATCGAAGAGCGCTCGAAGGTGGCGATCCGCAGCCAGATCGTCGATGCGACGGCTGACGGTTTCACGGCACCGAAAGTTCTCGTCGATGCGCTGAAAGCCTATCGCTACGAAAATCGCGACATCAACTACGTGCTTTTGACCAATGCCAATATCGATCCGGTCAAGGCTCCGGACGACGCAACGCTGGCAGCATGGTTCGAGACAGCCAAAACCGGCTTTCGCGCGCCCGAATACCGCAGCTTCACGTATGTGAAGCTGGAACCGGCTGACATTGCCGACAAGGCTGCTATTTCGGACGAAGAAATCCGCGCTGACTATGAGAAGCGCAAGGCAAGCTATGAAATTGCCGGTACACGCACGATCGAGCAGCTGACGTTCGAGACCCGCGAACTGGCGGACGCAGCGGCGGCCGAACTGGCCTCCGGCACAGCGTTCGACCAGCTCGTCTCCGACCAGGGCAAGACTGCCGGCGACGTCCTGCTCGGCGACTTCTCTCGTGAAAAACTGCCTGATGCCGTGCTGGCCGATGCCGCATTCGCTGTCGCCACGGAAGGCGGCACCACGCCAGTGGTGGAAGGCGCACTCGGCCCCGTGATCCTGCGCGTCACCAACATCAAGGAAGGCCGCACAAGGTCGCTCGATGAGGTGAAGGAAGAAATCCGGGAAGCGCTGGCAGAATCCGCGGCCATCGCCGATATTACCACGGTGCATGATCAGTTCGAGGACCTTCGCGCCGGCGGCACAGCGCTCAAGGATGCTGCCGAACAGCTGAAGCTCAAGCCCGTTACCGTGGATATGATCGACCGCCGTGGCCTGGATGCCCGCGAGACCGAGGTGGCGGGTATCCCTGAACGGGATGCCGTTCTCGCCGAAGTGTTCCGCACCGACATCGGCGTCGAGGCACTGCCGATCAATGTCGGCAACAGCGGCTACATCTGGTTCGACGTGACCGACATCAAGCCGGAACGTGATCGCGAACTGGCGGAAGTCCGCGAAAAGGCAGTTGCCGGCTGGACCGCCGAACAGCAGAAGATTGCGCTTGGCGCCAAGACCGAAAGCCTGCGCAAGCGCATCGCCGACGGTGGCAAGCTGGAGGATGTCGCAGCCGAGTTGGGCATTGCAGTTGAAAGCAAGGCTGGACTGACCCGCCGAAGCGAAGACGCCGTTCTTGGAACGGCGGCGATCGTTGCCGCCTTCAGTGGCCCGGCCGGTACGGTTGCGAGCGCTGCCGGCGCTGACCCGACGACGCAGATCCTGCTGACGGTCACAGCCGTGCGCGATCAGCCGAGCGGCAGCGTGCTCAACAATGAGGACGAGCAGATCGTCACCATGGCGAATGCCGCTGGCGACGACATCCTCGACCAGATGGTGACCCAACTGCAAGCGGACTACGGCGTAACCTTCAATCAGGCGCTGGCCCAGCAGTCCATGGTCCGCTGACGGCAATTCCGGGGGGAGTTAGATATGTCCGGCTTGAAGCCTTTCATCGCAAAGATTGCCACGCGTCAGTCCCTGACGCGTCAGGAAGCGAGCGACGCGTTCGAGATCCTGATGTCGGGCGAAGCCAGCGCCGCCCAAATCGGCGGCTTCCTGATGGGCCTACGGGTGCGCGGCGAAACCGTTGACGAAATTGCCGGTGCCATCTCGATCATGCGCCAGAAGATGATCACCGTCGAAGCACCGGCAGATGCCATCGACATTGTCGGAACCGGCGGCGACGGCACCAATACCTACAATATCTCGACGCTGGCCGCCCTCATCGTCGCGGGTGCGGGTGTGCCCGTCGCCAAGCATGGCAACAGGGCGCTGAGTTCGAAGTCGGGTACGGCCGATGCGCTGTCCCAGCTCGGCGTCAAGCTGGATATCGATCCCGATATGATCGCCCGCTGCATCCGTGAAGCGGGCATCGGGTTCATGTTCGCGCAGTTGCACCATCCAGCCATGCGCCATGTCAGCCCGACCCGGGTGGAGCTTGGAACGCGGACGATTTTCAATATCATCGGCCCCCTGTCGAGCCCGGCCAATGTCAAGCGCCAATTGTTCGGCGTCTATTCGCCGGAATGGCTGATCCCGGGTGCGGAAGCTCTGCGCGATCTCGGGCTGACGAGCGCCTGGGTCGTCCATGGCAGTGGCCTCGACGAAATCACCACCACGGGACCATCACAGGTCGCGGCGCTGAAAGATGGCGAGATCACCACGTTCGGGCTAACGCCGGACGACTTCGGTGTACCGACGGTCGAACTGGACGCCATTCGCGGCGGCGACGGTGCCGTTAACGCCAGGGCTCTGCTCGATGTACTGAATGGTGCCAAGACCGCCTATCGCGACGTGGCGCTGTGCAATGCTGCGGCCTCACTGATCGTGGCCGGCAAGGCTGCCGACATCCCCGAAGGCATGCACCTCGCCAGCCGCTCGCTCGACAGCGGCAGTGCTCGCGCCGCGCTGGAAAAACTGATCGCCATTTCCAATTCCGCCGTGTCGAGCTAAGCTTCCCTCATGACAGACATTCTCAAACGCATCGAAATCTACAAGCGCGAAGAAATCGCCGCAGCCAAGGCTGCACGCCCGCTTGATAGGCTGAAGGCGGCGATCGAGACGCAGAGCATTCCGCGCGGCTTTCACAAGGCGCTGGTCAGGGCACAGACCGAAGGACGTTATGGCCTGATTGCGGAGATCAAGAAGGCAAGCCCGTCGAAGGGACTGATCCGCCCGGATTTCGATCCGCCGTCTCTGGCTGCGGCCTATGAGGCCGGAGGTGCTGCCTGCCTGTCGGTGCTGACCGACGCGCCGAGCTTCCAGGGCGCGCCAGAGTTTCTCGGTGCAGCCCGCGATGCCTGCTCATTGCCGGCGCTGCGCAAGGATTTCATGTTCGAGACCTATCAGGTCTACGAGGCTCGTGCCTGGGGCGCCGACTGCATCCTGCTGATCATGGCATCGCTGTCGGACGATCAAGCAGCCGAGCTTGAAAGCGAAGCGCTGGCACTGGGCATGGACGTTCTGGTCGAAGTCCATGATGCGAACGAGATGGGGCGCGCGCTCAAACTCACCTCGCCGCTCATCGGGATCAACAATCGCGATCTTCGTACCTTTGAGGTCAGCCTGGCCGTCAGTGAGCAACTGGCACCGATGGTTCCGGCGGACAGGCTTCTGGTCGGCGAGAGCGGCATATTCACCCACGCCGACTGCCAGCGATTGCAGACGGCGGGTATCAGCACCTTCCTCGTTGGCGAGAGCCTGATGCGCAAGGACGATGTAGCCGAAGCGACACGTCTGTTGCTCACCGGCAAGTCCGGGGTCATGGCCGCCGAATGAGCAGCGATCGTCCAGGTCTTACGCATATCGGCGCGTCCGGCGAAGCGCATATGGTCGATGTCGGAGACAAGGCTGAAACGGTGCGCATCGCGGTGGCCGAGGGTCAGATCCGCATGGCGGCCGAGACGTTGCAGATCATCCGCAGCGGCAATGCCAAGAAGGGCGACGTGATCGCCACAGCCCGCATCGCCGGCATCATGGCCGCAAAGCAGACGTCGAACCTCATTCCTCTGTGCCATCCACTGATGCTGTCGAAGATTACGCTCGACATCACCGAACTGCCCGAACTGCCCGGTTTTCGGGTCGAAGCCACCGTCAAGCTGACCGGCAAGACCGGGGTCGAGATGGAAGCGCTCACAGCGGTTTCCGTGGCCTGCCTGACGATCTACGACATGGCCAAGGCCGTCGACAAGACAATGGAAATCGGCAGCATTCGCGTGCTGGAAAAGACCGGAGGAAAGTCCGGACCATTCCACCATCCGGGAACCGCGTAGATGACCCTGCTTCCCGTCGAGCAGGCCCAAACTCGCCTGCTGTCCACAGCCCGTCCGATCACAGAAATCGAGCAACTGCCGCTGCATGCCTGCGACGATCGTATATTGGCTACCGATCTGGACGCCCGGTTGACACAACCTCCCTTCGACGCCTCGGCGATGGACGGCTATGCGCTGAAAGCCGCGGATGCGGCAGATCCCGGTGCTGTGCTGCGCGTCATCGGCGAATCGGCCGCTGGCCATAGCTTTTCCGGTTCGGTAACCGAGGGCGAAGCGGTACGCATCTTCACCGGCGCACCGGTCCCCGCCGGTGCGGATTCAGTACTCCTGCAGGAAGATGCGGAAAAGCTGGACGGCAATCTGATCCGGACCACATTTCCGGTCATCCTCGGACAGCATATCCGCCCACGGGGCCAGGATTTTCGCCAAGGCGAAACCGCGCTGAAGGCCGGAACACCGATCGATTACACCCGGCTCACGCTGGTGGCTGCGATGAACCATGCTTCGCTGCCGGTCTACCGTCGACCACGCGTGGCCATCATTGCAACGGGTGATGAGTTGGTCTCGCCGGGAGACCAGCCCGGCCCGAGCCAGATTATCGGCTCGAATACCTTTGGTATTGCCGCACTTGCCCGGGCGAGCGGTGCTGACGTCGTCGATCTCGGCATTGTCCCCGATCACCGGAGCGCAATTGCGGATGCTATCAAACAAGCGCAGGCTGCCCATGCCGACATCGTGGTCACGCTTGGCGGTGCTTCGGTCGGCGATCATGATCTGGTGCAATCCACCTTCCTTTCCCTCGGGATGACGCTCGATTTCTGGAAAATCGCCATGCGGCCGGGCAAACCGCTGATGGTCGGCAGTTTGGGTTCGACCCATGTGCTCGGGCTTCCCGGCAATCCGGTGTCGAGCATGGTCTGCGGTCTGCTGTTCCTCGAACCGCTTCTGGCCAAGCTCGGCCATCGACCTTCCCCCAACCGCATGACGGCGGCCCGACTTGCTGCGCCTCTGGCGGCGAACGACCGGAGACAGGACTATCTGCGCGCAAGGCTGAGCCGAAACTCTGCGGGAGAGCTAGAAGTCGAAAGTTTCGGCAAACAGGATTCGTCGATGATGAATATCTTCGCCCAGTCCGACTGCCTGATCGTGCGGCCGCCGCATGCGCCGGAAATGGGCATCGGCGCTCTGTGCCCGATCCTGATGCTGCGGCCATTTATCGGCTGAGGCCCTTTCAGCACCCAACGGCTGTCACATGCAGCCACGTGGTCTTTTCGCCATCATATCCACCCCCAATGTCCTGACTGATCTTCAGGCTGGTCCAGGGCAATGTTTGGTAGAGTTGTTCAAGCACGGCGATCGACGGATAATTATAGTAGCGCCCGAACCGGTCGCGCCCCTTACCTTCGCCGCCCTTGTAGCTTGCATAGAAACAACCCTGCGGCTTCAAGGCCGCATTGATCCGGGCAATCACATCCACCAGTTCTTGCATGGGTATATGCAAGAGGCAGGCATTGGCCCAGATGGCGTCGAATTCCGCCAGGGCCGACAGCTCTCCAGCGGGCAGGACCGCAACCGCGCGACCAAGGTGGCGAGAGGCCTGCGCCGCCATCTCCGGAGACGCATCCGTGGCCACGACGTCGAAGCCGTGCGCGAGCATGGTCGCACTGTCCCGCCCGGAACCGCAGCCGAGTTCCAGAACCCGTGCGCCCGGTGAAAGCTTTGAAAGAAACGTCTCAAGACGCGGGTTCCGGTGATCTTTTGACCATTGGCTGTAGGTTTCGGCTTCACGGGCATAAAACGCCAACGTCTCCCGATCCTCAGGCACTGGCTTGGCTATCCTCGGATGCGGCATCCTCATCGAGCCCCAGTTGCTGCTTGATCAGTTGCTCGATCTCGTCCTCGATGGCTTGGCGCTCTTCGTCCGACAAAGCCGCCAAATCCTCCTCCGTCATTCCGTGGCTCTCAAGATACTGATCGCGGATCCGTTCGGCGGGGGATTGGCTGTTGAGTTCTCGGAATTCAGCCTTCAGCGCGTCCTTGCGCGCGGCGGTCTCTTCTGCCTCCTTCGAATAGTATACATCTGTCTGGAGCAGCCAGAGATTGCTCGATAACCCTTTGGCGGAGGTATCGGCCTCGACGCCGACCGATGGCGATGTCGTTGCCAACGGTGCGCGGGTTTGGGCGCTCATATCGCCAGAATTACTTTTCGACTGGATGCTGTAGCTGCTGGAATAGATCGAATTTTCACCGATTCGCATGGCAATCTCCTTGAATATCCGCGGAGATTGCATTGGATAACTTGTGCGGAGCTTGGACTGGGCAACAAAAAAACCGGCACAAAGGCCGGGTTTTTTGAATTCGTATTCGCTGCGTCTCAGACGAGGCGGCTCTGATCGACCGCCGCGCCGATGAAGCTGGCAAACAATGGATGCGGGTCAAGCGGCCGCGACTTCAGTTCCGGGTGGTACTGGACGCCGATGAACCATGGGTGATCCGGGTATTCCACCGTTTCCGGCAGCAGGCCGTCCGGCGACATGCCGGAGAAGACCAGGCCACAGTCTTCCAGCCGGTCCTTGTAGTCAACGTTGACTTCGTAGCGGTGGCGGTGACGCTCGGAGATGTCGGTCGAGCCGTAGATTTCGGCAATCTTGGTGCCCTTCTTCAGGGCCGCCTTGTATGCGCCGAGACGCATGGTGCCACCGAGATCGCCGGATGAGGCACGCTTCTCGAGCTGGTTGCCCTTCATCCATTCGGTCATCAGGCCGACGACCGGCTCGTCGGTCTTGCCGAACTCGGTCGACGAGGCCTTTTCAATGCCCGCCAGATGACGTGCCGCCTCGACGACCGCCATCTGCATGCCGAAGCAGATGCCGAAATACGGCACCTTGCGTTCGCGAGCAAACTGGGCCGCCAGGATCTTGCCTTCGGAGCCACGCTCGCCGAAACCACCGGGAACGAGAATGCCGTTGACCTTTTCGAGCCACGGCGCCGGATCTTCCTTTTCGAAGATTTCCGACTCGATCCATTCGAGCTTGACCTTCACACGGTTGGCGAAGCCACCGTGGTAAAGTGCCTCGATCAGGGATTTGTATGCATCCTTCAGGCCGGTATATTTGCCGACGATCGCGATCGTGACTTCGCCTTCCGGCGTGTGGATGCGGTTACAGACCTCTTCCCACTGGTCGAGACGCGGCTTGGGCGCGGGCTCGATGCCGAAAGCGGCCAGGACCTCGTTGTCGAGACCTTCCTTGTGATAGGCAATCGGCACGTCATAAATGTTCGCGACGTCGAGTGCCTGAATGACCGCAGTTTCACGGACATTGCAGAACAGCGACAGCTTGCGGCGTTCGGCTTCGGGGATTTCCCGATCAGCACGCACCAAAAGAATGTCCGGATGGATCCCGAGCGCCTGCAGTTCCTTGACCGAATGCTGGGTCGGCTTGGTCTTCAACTCACCCGCTGCCGGAATATACGGCATCAGCGTCAAATGGACGTAGACGGCAGCCCCACGCGGCAGATCGTTGCCGAGCTGGCGGATCGCCTCCATGAACGGCATCGCCTCGATATCGCCGACCGTGCCACCGATCTCGCAGATGACGAAATCATAGTCGTCATTGCCTTCGGTAACGAAGTCCTTGATCTCGTTGGTGACGTGCGGAATGACCTGTACGGTCGCGCCGAGATAGTCACCACGACGTTCCTTGTCGATGATGTTCTTGTAGATCCGGCCGGTGGTGATGTTGTCGGTCTTGGTTGCCGAACGACCGGTAAACCGCTCGTAGTGGCCGAGGTCGAGGTCCGTTTCGGCACCGTCATCGGTGACGAAGACTTCGCCATGCTGAGTCGGGCTCATGGTGCCCGGGTCAACGTTGAGATAAGGGTCCAGCTTGCGCAGCCGCACACGGTAACCACGTGCCTGCAACAATGCCCCGAGAGCTGCGGCCGCAATTCCTTTACCAAGAGAGGAAACCACGCCGCCAGTGATGAATACATATCGCGCCATGGGCTTCACCGGATACCGTTTCAAAATCGATTCCGCCAGTCCTTTGTGACCCTGTCCCACATTTTTTATGAGATCGGCAGAATTCAGACAAAATAAAACCGGCGGACTCGAGAGCCCGCCGGAGCGATGAGATGCGTTCGATCAGTTGTTCGGAACAGCGTTCGGATCAACTGGTGCAGGTGCCGGAACAGCAGGTGTCGTTGCCGGCGCCGGGGTCGCAGGCGCGGCACCCGGAAGCTGGTCAAGTACGCTGCCGCCCTGGGTCGTACCGTTACCCGTTGGGATCCGGTCGAGAATGTCGGTCGGCTTTGCCTCGTAACGGGCAAGAATGCCGAGCGCCAGGGAGATAACAAAGAACAAAGTCGCCAGGATCGCTGTCGTGCGGGTCAGCGCATTGGCCGTGCCGCGCGCCGACATAAAGCCGGAGCCGCCGCCCACGCCGAGACCACCGCCTTCAGAACGCTGAATCAGAACGACGCCGATCAATGCGACGACGACCATGAGGTAGATAACAAGCAATACGGTCTGCATGGAATGTCCATCCTGCCCGAAAAGGCAAAATCAATAAGGTTGGCGGCTCTTTACATGAGAGATGCAGGCAAAGAAACCCCCTTGCCTGCTTTTCCGGCCGGCTTTCAGGCGGTCAGCTCGTCATAGACCCGGTATATGGCAAGGAAGTCGCTGGCCTTCAAGCTCGCACCGCCAATCAGCGCGCCATCGACATTGGTGACCCCCATCAATTCCTTGGCGTTCGACGGTTTGACCGATCCGCCATAGAGGAGCCGCATGCTTTTGCCTTCGGCACCAAAACGCTTGACGAGTTCGGCACGCATGAACGCATGCGCCTCGGCCACGTCCGCCGATGTCGGCGTCAGACCTGTGCCAATGGCCCATACGGGCTCGTAGGCGATAACCGTACGGTCTGCCTTGGCGCCATCCGGTACCGAAGCACCGAGCTGGCGCTTGAGAATATCAAGCGTCTGGCCAGCCTTGCGTTCGTTGGCCGTTTCCCCGATGCAAATGACGGCCGTCAGGTCGGCAGCATAGGCGGCTTCCGCCTTGGCACGTACCAGATGATCGGTTTCGGCATGATCCGTACGACGCTCCGAATGGCCGACGATCACATGGGTGCCGAAGCAATCGGCAATCATTTCGGCGGCAATGTCGCCGGTATGCGCGCCTGAGGCATTCTGATGGCAATCCTGAGCCCCGATCTGAAGCGGACTGTCGGTGCACAGTGCGGTCGCCACGTAAAGCAGGGTGGCAGGAGGGCAAATGAGCGTTTCGACCTTTTGCGACAGCGGGCCTTGCACGCCCTCGGCAATCGCCTTGATCTGGTCGAGGGAATCCCTCGTCCCGTTCATTTTCCAATTGCCTGCGACCAGCGGCCGAACATCTGGCGTCATTTCTTCACCCACCTCTATTCATCCATGCCGAACTAGCAAATTGCCGGCTCAAAAGAAAGGTTGGGCTTCGCATTTGGCCCGATTATCAGGCTATATGGTGAAAATGTGAACCGCAAATGCAAGATTTGGCGGCAAGCGTTTTCGAATTTAGTTAGTCGACAAGTAGCATCCGCTTATATGCGCAAGTTGATGAATTTTTAACTTACGTTCAGACTTGTGCGCTAACGGTATCGCTCATCGCCAAAGCGGAGAGCCCCAATGCGTGACGCAATGCTCGAGCAGGTGGATCGGCAACTGATGTCCGGATTCCGCTGGTTGCGCTTTTACCCCGCGATTGAAGCGGTATATCTCAAGGAATTTGCCGCAGCCCGCGTGCGGATCGTTCATGTATGGGCAATCGTTGGCACCCTGATCTACGACATGGTCTGGGTCGGCGATGCAACCATGGTCCCAGATGTGCTACCGCACCTGATCGTCGCGCGGTTTGCGATTTTCACGCCGTTTGCCCTGTTGGCGACGCTGGCAATTCGCAAGTGGCCGTCGCCTCGAAATTACGACATCCTGTCGCTTTGCGTTGTCGTGCTTGGCGCATTGCTGCCGATGGCCGTTGCCGTCTTCAGCACCAGCCCGCATCTGTTCGTCTATCAAAATGGCAATGTGCTGGTTTTTCTGTTTCTGGTTATCGGCCTCAGGCCACGTTTTTTCGCTACACTGCTGGGTCTGGCGCTGCTCGTCGGCATTCAATTGACCACGACAAAGCTGAATGGAACGCTGGATGCCGTCACCTATCAGGCATTGATCTCGTTCTATGGCACTGTGTCGATCTTCCTGGCGCTCGGCGCCTACTTTCAGGAACATTCGGAACGGCTGAATTTCCTCAATCGGCTCCGCGGTACTCTGCTCCATCAGCAGTTGGAACAGCATTCCGAACAGGACGAGTTGACCGGGCTTTTGAACCGGCGATCGCTCGCCCGTATCGCGGGCGCAATGTGGACGAAAGCAGACAGCGACACGTCTGTGTATGCGATCATGCTCGACATCGACAGTTTCAAGCTGTTCAACGACGTGCATGGCCATATCGAGGGCGACACCTGCATTCGTGCCGTCAGTCAATGCATAGAGCGCACCGTCGCAAACCAGGGAACAACGTTCCGCTTTGGCGGCGAGGAAATTCTCGTTCTGGTTTCGCGCATCGAAAAGGAAGAGGCGATGGCACTCGCCGAACGGATCAGGCACGCGATTGAAGCACAGAAAATACCCCATAGCGGGACCTCGGGCGTGGTCACGGCCAGCCTTGGTGTTGCGGGCGGCCTGACACGCCATGTTTCTCTGGAGGGACTGCTGAAGCTGGCGGATGCAGCGCTCTACGAGGCCAAGCACCTAGGTCGCAACCGGGTTGCCTTGCTGGACAGCGAATTGCAAAGCGCCTGAGCGCAGCATCCATTTAGCGGACAAGCCATGACAGGAGTGCGCGCCAATCGCTCATGCGCACGGGCGTGCCATGCGCACCGGTCTCGAACAGGGTGAACCGTGTTGGATAGCCTGACTGGTGCAAGCGATCATACAGGGCAATCTGGTCGCCGGCTGCATAGACACTGTCGCGGCTACCGTGGGTGAACCAGACCGGCAATTTGCGCTTGGCCGCGACGCTCTTGCCAAAATCGGGATCGGTTGCGCCGCCAAGAATTGCCATGCCGGACAAGCGTGATGCCGCCAGCTGGTCGCGGGCGACACCCCAGCAGATGAAACTGCCCATCGAGGCGCAGGCGAGCACGACCGGGCGGCCACCGGATGATACTGAAGCGTGGTCGATCAATGCGGCCACGGCAGACACGCCGCTCTCGTCGAAGCTCTTTACGGAGGGCGCGTAATAGGTCCCGCCATTGGCGAATACGAGGTTCTTCAGCCGATTGAAATTGCCGCCGAAGGTGATGTCGTTGATGCCGAGCCGACGATCACCACCCCGCCCATGGATAAAAATCACGGTAAAAGCCTGGCCACTGTCCTTGCCGACGCGTGCGACCTCCAGCGGGCCACTCGGCAATTGCAGCGTCTGATTGTCCTGTGCCCGGCGGACGGCGAGCGACACGTAGCGATCCTTGACACGGCGTTCGGGAATGCTGTCTCGCCCGTTGATGTCACGCAGTTCCTGGTAATCAACCTTGGTAAAATCACCGCCATCGCGGCTTTCCAGCACAATCTGGCTCGAAAACAGCTCATCCTTGAAAGGCTTGAGCGCGTCAGTCGCGAATGCTGGCGCCAACAGAAACGGAAAGAGAACGCACGAAATCGCCGCAGTGCGGAAATGAGCTGTGGACATCTGCATCGAAGAAGAGCTTCCCTTTGGCTCGCGCCTTGCCATCGACAAGTCAGGCACGCAAAGCTTGACCGAATTCACTATGTACCGGCTGCCAAGCCCTTCGCACCTGCCCTGCTTTTCTGGCAAAATCCCTGTGATTCGCATGAGCGATCGGGCAGTCAGATGAAGCGGTCCGAAGCGAGCAGGCCGATCCGGCACAGACAAACAAAGTAACGAACGAAGCCATGGACGACAACGATCTCTTTTCCGCCATGCCGACGGCGCAGAAAGTTGAGGCCGAAACGGCCCCTGCCCCAGTTGCCGCGGCAAAGCCTCGCCCGGTTGCCGCACAGGCTCCAGCCACCACGCCAGGTGCACCGCAGACGGGTGGCGGCGACGAATACGGCGCCTCGTCCATCCGCGTCCTGGAAGGGCTTGAGCCGGTGCGCATGCGTCCCGGCATGTATATCGGCGGCACCGACGAAAAAGCGCTGCACCACCTGTTTGCCGAAGTCATCGACAATTCGATGGACGAAGCAGTGGCAGGACATGCCAACTTCATCGACGTGCATCTCGACACAGAGGGCTTCCTGACCGTCACGGACAACGGTCGCGGCATTCCGGTCGAACTGCATCCGCAGGTCCCCGGCAAGTCGACGCTTGAAGTGATCATGACCAAGCTGCATGCCGGCGGCAAGTTCGATGGCAAGGCTTATGAGACGTCCGGCGGTCTGCACGGTGTCGGCGTGTCGGTGGTCAATGCTCTGTCGGACCTGCTTGAGGTGGAAGTTGCCCGCAACCGCAAGCTCTACCGCCAGACCTTTTCGCGCGGCGTGCCGCAAGGCGGACTCGAGGAACTCGGCGAAGTGCACAATCGCCGCGGAACGCGCGTGCGCTTCCATCCCGATCCGCAGATCTTCGGTGACCATGCAAAGTTCGATCCGGGCCGGATCTTCCGCATGGCCCGCTCCAAGGCCTATCTGTTCGGCGGCGTCGAAATCCGCTGGTCCTGCGATCCAGGCATGGTACCCGAAGGCGGCGACATTCCGGAAAAGGCGGTCTTTCACTTTCCGGGCGGCCTGAAGGACTATCTGGCCGCGACCCTCGGCAAGGAGTTTACCGTCACCCGTGAGATCTTTTCCGGCAAGACGGAAAAGACCGGCGGCCATGGCGCCATGGAATGGGCGGTCACCTGGTATGGCGGCGACCCGGCCCTGCATTCGTACTGCAACACCATCCCGACGCCTGAGGGCGGGACGCATGAGGCCGGCCTCCGCATCGCGCTGACCAAGGGCTTGAAGAATTATGCGGAGCTGACGCAGAACAAGCGGGCCCGCGAAGTCACGACCGACGATGTGATGATCTCGGCCGTGGGCATGCTGTCTGTGTTCATTCGCGAGCCCGAATTCGTCGGCCAAACGAAGGACAAGCTGGCAACGGTCGAGGCGCAGCGTCTCGTTGAAAATGCGCTGCGCGACCCGTTCGATCATTATCTTGCCGACAATCCCAACGAGGCGGCCAAGCTGCTGGACTGGGTCATCGAGCGCTGCGAGGAACGTCTTCGCCGGCGCAAGGAAAAGGAAGTCAATCGCAAGACCGCGGTGCGCAAGCTGCGACTGCCGGGCAAGCTGGCCGACTGTGCGCAAAACACCGCCGAAGGGGCCGAACTGTTCATCGTCGAAGGCGACTCGGCTGGCGGGTCGGCCAAGCAAGCCCGCAATCGCAAGAACCAGGCAATTCTGCCGTTGCGCGGGAAAATCCTCAACGTCGGCTCGGCCAGCCGTGAAAAACTGATGGCCAACCAGCAGATCGCTGACCTGATCCAGGCGCTCGGCTGCGGGACGCGGACGAAATATCGCGAAGAAGACCTGCGTTATGAACGCATCGTCGTGATGACCGATGCCGATGTGGATGGTGCCCATATCGCTTCCCTGCTGATCACTTTCTTCTATCAGGAAATGCCGGAGCTGATCCGTGGCAACCATCTCTATCTGGCGGTGCCGCCGCTCTATGTCATTCGCCAGGGTGCCAAGACCGTCTATGCGCGCGACGATGCGCATCGGGCAGAACTGATGGAGACCGTGTTCAAAGGCAAAAAGGTCGAGATCGGGCGCTTCAAAGGCCTCGGCGAAATGATGCCGGCGCAGCTCAAGGAAACCACGATGGACCCTGCCCAGCGCACCCTGCTCAAGGTCGAGATCGATGACGTGGATTTCGAAGGCACGCGCGACGCGGTCGATGCCCTGATGGGAACCAGGCCGGAAGCACGTTTCCGGTTTATCCAGGATCGTGCAGCCTTTGCAGAAAATCTGGATATCTGACGCGCGCCACGTCGGCTCAGCCGCGCTCGGGCTGTATTTATCGCTTTCTCTGTCACCGGCTGCCAGTTTTGGCATCCGGTGACATAGCCGCGACATTTTCAAGCACTACGGTGCGATTGCGCCGATATGCCAGAGACACTATCTGATGTCTCTCAAGGCCATGCTTGCATGGCGTCTCCACAATCGCTCATAATGTGAGACCGATTAAACTGGAAAGTGTGACTGTGCGTAAGAAAGAGGATCGCAAGCTGCAGGATGCGCCACGCTGGCTTGGACCGGTGGCGCCAAGCAGGACGGCACTCGTTACGCCCCTTTCGGCAGCCCGCTGGCTTCTCGTCTTGATTGCGATTGCTGCCATCTACTTCTTCCACGGCTTTATAGTGCCGGTTCTGGCCTCGCTCGTCATCGCCTTCGCCAGCTGGCCGGTCTACCGCAAGATCCTCGATCGCGTCGGAGGCAATACAACGATCGGCGCGACGATCGCGATCATTCTGATCCTCGCCTTCCTGATCATACCGATCGGCATTGCCGCCACCTATGCTGTCGGCGAATTGCGCGACTGGATCGGCTGGGCGCTTGAAGTCAACAAGCACGGCGCGCCTCCGCCGCACTGGATCCTGGCATTGCCGGGTGTCGGCGAGTGGCTCGCGGATCAATGGGTACATCGCGTCGGCTCACCCGGCGCGATCGGCGAACTGGTCCAGATCGTCAGTGGCGCCAATATCGGCAATATCTACCGGGCCGTGATTGCATTGGGGGACGGCGCGTTCCACCTGCTGCTCACCATGCTGTTCATGCTGATCGCGCTGTTCTTCGTATTCAGGGATGGAGCGTCTTTCACCCGACAACTTGATCTGCTTGGCGAACGCATCCTGCCTGCGCGGTGGGAGCGTATTTCGCGGGTGGTACCCGCCACGATAAGCTCGACCGTTACCGGCATGACGCTGATCGCGATCGGCGAAGGCATCGTTCTAGGTGTAGCCTACTGGCTCGCCGGTGTGCCCTCGCCCGTGACCCTTGGCGTGATCACAGGCGTGATGGCACTGATCCCCGGCGGTGCGCCGCTGTCGTTTACGCTGGTCAGCGTCTATCTGGTCGCAAGTGGCTCGGTCTTCGCAGGCATCGCCCTGTTCATCTGGGGAACGGTGGAACTGTTCATCGTCGACAAGACAGTGCGGCCGAAGCTCGTCGGCGGGCCGATCAAACTGCCCTTCCTGCCGACGTTTTTCGGCCTGATCGGCGGCGTGAAGACGATGGGCTTTCTCGGATTGTTCATCGGCCCGGTGCTGATGGCTCTGATCGTCTCGATCTGGCGCGAATGGATGCGGGAGGTTGAACTTTCCGACATTCCGGATCCCGTGGCGGCTGTCGAACCGCAGGTGACGCCAAAGGCGCCGGACGTGATCGTGGCGAAGCAGACCACCACTGTTTGATCAGCTTGCACCGGACCCGGCAGACCGCCGGGCCGACATTGTTGAGTGGATACCAGGCTCCGACGCCGATCAAAGATTGCCTTATTCGGCGGCTTCTGCGCCGAACTGCGCCTGATAGAGGCGCGCATAGGCGCCGCGGCGTGACAGAAGTTCATCATGCGTGCCGGTTTCCGCGATCCCTGTCTGGTCGACCACGACAATGCGTGCTGCATCGCGAATGGTGGCGAGACGATGGGCGATCACCAGCGTGGTCCGGCCTTCGGACAGCTCCGACAGCGATTGCTGGATTGCCCGCTCGGTTTCGGTGTCGAGCGCCGAGGTCGCCTCGTCGAGGATCAGGATCGGCGGATTCTTGAGGAACATGCGGGCGATCGCGAGGCGCTGCTTCTGGCCACCGGAAAGCTTGACGCCCCGTTCGCCGATCACCGTATCCAGACCGTCGGGCATGGCGGCGATAACACCGTCGAGCTTGGCCCGACGGGCCGCTTCCATGATATCGAAGTCGGACGCATCCAGCCGGCCATAGGCGATGTTTTCACGAACGCTACCGCCGAAAAGGAAAACATCCTGCTGGACGATGCCGATCTGGCCACGCAGGGAGGCGAGCGAGAGCTTGCGGATATCGAGACCATCCACGGTGATGGTGCCACCTGACACCTCGTAAAAGCGCGGCAGAAGCGAACAGAGTGTTGTCTTGCCCGCGCCTGACGGTCCGACAAAGGCAACCGTCTCACCGGCGCGGATCGTGAGATCAATATCACGCAGCACGGACTTGTCGGCAGAATAAGCGAAGGACACATTGTCGAATACGATATCGCCCTTCAGCGCCGGCGCCTCGATCGCGTCCGGTGCGTCTTCGATATCCGGCTCGGTTTCCATGAGTTCCGTGAAGCGGCGAAAGCCGGCAATGCCCTTGGGATAGGTCTCGATGACCGAATTGATCTTTTCGACCGGACGGAAGAAGACCCCGACCAACAGCAGGAAACTGACGAAACCGCCGTTTGTCAGCTCGCCACGAAGCACCAGATAGGCGCCGACGATCATCACGATCATCTGGATCAGCCGCATGCTCATGTAGGACATCGAGGTGCTGGCTGCCATGATCCGGTAGGCTTCCAGCTTGGTGGTCCGATAGTTCTGATTGTCACGTTCGAACAAAGCGCGCTCATGGGCCTCGTTGGCGAAAGCCTGCACGACACGGATGCCGCCGACATTCTCTTCGATGCGGGCGTTGAAATCGCCGACACGACCGAAAAGC
This sequence comes from Hyphomicrobiales bacterium, assembly GCA_900470155.1. Classification (GTDB taxonomy): domain Bacteria; phylum Pseudomonadota; class Alphaproteobacteria; order Rhizobiales; family Rhizobiaceae; genus Allorhizobium. The sequence goes on along the minus strand of UBZT01000008.1, from coordinate 199,605 downwards.
GAACGGAAATTGTCAGTCATGCGGCTGCCGAAACGGCTGGTGACAAAAGCGGTCAGCGGCACGACAACGGCGGTCAGGAGCGCCAGTTGCACATTGATCGACAGCATTAGCGCGAAGGCGCCGAGGAATGTCATGACAGCGATGAACAGATCTTCCGGCCCATGATGGGCGACCTCGCCGATCTCCTCCAGGTCTTTGGTCAGGCGCCCGACGAGATGACCGGTCTTCTGGTTGTCGAAATAGCGGAACGACAGCTTCTGAATGTGGCTGAAGGCGAGCCGGCGCATGTCGGTCTCGATATTTATGCCAAGCATGTGGCCCCAATAGGTGACCACCGCCATAAGGCCGGTATTGATCACATAGATGACAAGCAATCCGATCGAGGCGGCCAGGATGATACCCCATTGCGCGCTCGGCAGCAGGATATCGACAAACAACTTCACAGCCATCGGGAAACCGAGCTCCAGCAGGCCGGAGATGATCGCGCAGCCGAAGTCGATCAGAAAAAGCCCGCGATATGGCCGATAAAAAGCGAAAAATTTCTGGAGCATGATGATCCACTGCAACTGGTAAGACATAACGGACCACGCACGGCCCAAAACCTGCGCGCTGATCTCATATTTTCATGACATGGCCAAGTGCGGTCAGCACCCGACACCGGATTTTTACCGAACCCCGTTCGAAGAATACCAGATTTGAACCAGAAACGCAGTATTGGCCACTTCACCAACGGCGAACCTGCGATCTCTGTCAGAGCCGCTTTTCCATGAACACGCTGAGTGGATCGTCCTGGTAGTCGCCGAATGGTGGAATATCCGCGTAGCCGAGCCTGCGATAAAGTGCGATCGCTTCGGGCTGAAGCGTTCCTGTTTCAAGCCGGATCGCCAAGAGGTTCGAACGCCGCGCCTCATGCTCGACGGCCTCCATCAGGCGCCTGCCAATCGATAGGCCGCGCGCCTGCGCGGCAACGAACAAACGTTTGATCTCACCGGTGCCGTCCGGGGCGCGGGTCAAGGCACAGCACCCCATGATCTCGCCGTCGACCCGTGCAACGAAGAAGGAGGTCCCGCGTATTTCAAGATCATCAATGTCAACCATATGGTTGCTCTCGGCGGGATAAAGAGCCGCCATATAGGCGTCGGATAGAGCCAGTAACCGCACCACATCCGGCTGACGAACAGGTTCGATTGCGATCGTTACGGTCAAGCCTTGCTCCATCTTCGCGCTTGCGATGTTGCGTCTTGCTTTGGCTGCAATCCTGCTATTTCGTCAAGCCTGAGTTTGATCCGACACCGCGCAAGGGGCCCATTTCGCAATGAAGACTGCTTTGATCCTGATGACGATCCTGGGCTGTGACGACGGTGTCAACGAGTGCGAATATGTGGAGACCGCGCCGGAACGTTTCATATCGATCTCGCTCTGCGACGCGGCGGCGGAGACGGTGCTGGAGCGCTATTCCAATATCAGCTATCCGACCGCGGTTGCCGTGTGCCAGGAACCTGCCCAGGACGGCAGCGTAGCCGCCTCGCCCGCCGCGCCAACCGCTGCGGATGTATTGGCGGAGGAACCACCCGAGACCGAAAAGAAAACTCTGGCCGCCCGCGCCATGGAAACAGTCCGAGAAGTGCTCCCGGGTACGGCGCAGATCAAGATGATTTTCGAGACGCCCATCCATGTGGTGTCAGACAGCTACTCCTGGGTGGCGAAGAAGCTTGTCCGGTAGCGGATCAGGCTGCAGCAAGCGCGATGCCGGACGCGTAGTCGCGGGCGAGACGACGCTCTTCGGCGATCGCCAGACGCTCCACAACGTCGAGAAGGCCCCTCGCCGCATCGCTCAAGTCTGACTGGTCGCGATAGCGGCGAATCAGGCGATCGGCGATGTGGTCAAGATCGAGACCATGGGTCGATTGAATCAGATCTCGCCATTGCATGATGGCATCGACGAACAGCGTGCTCAGATCACGGCCAAGGCCTGCAGCTTCCAGCAGAGCCCGGACCGCGTGAAACCGCCCCGTGGCCAGAATGGATCGAACCCGGCGCTCTTCGAGACCGGAGATCGATACGATCGCCGAGGCGAAAAAGTCGGTGCGGCCCGCACAGAGAGCGTGCATCAGGAAGGCTGGCGTCAAGCGACCTGCTTCGCGCAATTGCTCGACAAGCGGTGCCAGTTCATCTCCATGAACCGTGCCAAGGATCGCCATGGTGGCTGTGTCACCGGCTTCGCGTGCGACCCGCTCAATGCGGCGCATCCCGACCGCGCCGCGGACCAGATCCGAACCGGCAAGGGCTTCTGCGACAAACTGGACCAGCAACTGGCGTACCCCGGCAGGCAGGTCGTCGCGATCGAGCAGAAGCGCCCGGATATGTTCGTTGCGGCCGTGACGTTCGGCGATGCGGCGTAGCGTGAAACGGGTGACGCAGACACCGGAATTTTCCAGAAGAACCTCGATCTCGGCAGCGTCACCGATTTCGGCAAGAGCCGCGGCCACGCCGACACTGACAGTCCGACGCGCCGCAACCAGCGCGCGGATCTCCATCGTACCGCGTCCGGCGATATCGACCAGATCAGCATCCGTCAGGACCGGTGACAGGAGAATAACGGACGAGGCAATTTCCGGCTGATCTTCGGCGAGCGACATCATAATTGCACGCGGCGCCTTGGGTTCAGATGCGAGAACGTCCGCCAGTGCCAGGCGAACCTGCGGCGATGGATCGTCCAGAAGATAGGTCATGGCAACCTGCGCCGCCTGCCGCTCGCCGGCGGTAATCTCGGTGCGCAGATAGGCTCTCGCCAACGTATTGGCTGCTCGGGCTCGGTCCTGAGTCCTTGCCGTTTCAACCCAACGAAGAAAAGTTGCCACGATCACTGTCAAACCCACTCGCTACGAGAAATCCCACACGCGGCCCTAAGGCCCGGATTCCGACGCTAGCGGCAAAGTCTTTAAGAATTGTTCACCACGTTCATTAACCAGCGTCATCCGCTCGAAATCAAATGGCCACTGCGAGGTCGCTCAAAATTGAAACGATCACGGCGCCAGAAATCCGGCTTCGGGCTTTGCTGTGGCAGGGACATCGAAGGTGAGTCGCAGACCGGTCTTCAGACCGATTCCGGCGGCTTGGGACGTCCGAGCTCAAAGATCGGGCCAATTCCGGCATAGTCCATATAGCCGAGCCGCATGACCGGCTGCGCAGCAGCCAGATCAAAACGACCCTCACGAATGACACTTTCATGGATGTGTATGCCGACCACCTGGCCGAACACGGCATGGCTGTCCGTGTCGCGACCGTTCATGTCCTTCAAGGTCGCGATTGAAGCTACCCGGCACTCCAGGACCGCTACGGCTTCCGCCACATAGGGCGCATCGACCAGGCGGCCGTCGACCGGCGTCAAGCCGGCAATCGCAAATTCGTCCGCGCCATAGGGCACAGCCACCGAAGACGCATTCATCGCATCAATCAACGCAGCGGAGACGAAATTTGCGGTGAAGACGCCGGTCTCTTCGGCATTGCGCAGTGAATCCTTGCGACCGCTCGATGAAAACATGACCATCTTCGGCCGGTCACTGACGGCGTTGAAGAAAGAATAAGGCGACAGGTTGCGGCTGCCGTCCCTTCCCCTGGAACCTATCCAGCCAATCGGACGCGGCGCCACGATCGCCTTGAAGGGATCGTGGGCCATGCCATGAGCATTGCTTGCCGTGTCGTAGAACATCAATCATCCCCACCCTGCCAGGTTACCACATCCGCCAATGCCGGGCGCGGACGCTCGACGATCGGGAATGTCGTGGAACCGATATGAATAAAGCCGGCGACCTTTTCACCCGGTTTCACCCCCAACATGGGATAGGCCTGCTGATCGAAGGCGAACCATTCACTCAGCCAATTGGAGACATAGCCATGCGCATTGGCAGCCATCAGCAGATTGAGGCATACGGCACCGGCCGACATGATCTGCTCCCATTCCGGGATCTTGATATGCGGGCCGGCCGTCGAAATGACGCCGATGACCACCGGCGCGCGGGTAAACCGGTTGCGCTCGACCTCGATCATTTCCGCCGACAGCTCGGGATTCTTCTTCAACGCCATCGCCAGAAGCTCATCGCCGAGGCGCGCGCGCTCGGCTCCGCGATAGACCACGAAACGCCAGGGCGCGATCTTTCCGTGGTCTGGCACGCGCACTGCGAGGGTCAGGATCGCTTCGATTTCGTCGCGACTCGGGCCCGGTTCACACATCTGAAATGCGGGGACGGAACGACGAACACGCAAATAATCCACTAATTTGATATCATTTTTCATCTTGCAACACCTTAGAAAGCCTTCGAATGGCAAACTTGTCTTGAAATTGCCACCACGTTCGGATTGAACTTGCTGGCATTGGACAGGAAGTCAACCAACAGTGCATTGCATGACAGGCCATCGAATTGTGACCCGGCTCGCGCTCGGGCTTTGCGTGACCCTTGCGGTCGCGGGCTCCAGTTATGGACAGGAAGCCTTCGAGACTTTCAAGCAGTTAAACGGTTCGACGAAGATGCCGAAACTGAAGGCGTTCTCGGCCCCCCTTGCAACGGAGCTTGCGCCGGCGATCCAGAGCCGCAACATCAAGCTTGAAGCCAAGCTGACGAATGATGGCGCCCCCATGCTGCATGGCCTCTCCTGGCGCGTCTTCAGCCCGATTCCCGGTCCAGACGGTAAACTGCCGCTGCTGGCGAGTGCCGAAGGTGGATCTGCCGATTTCCAGCTGGCTCCGGGAGACTATTTCGTCAACGTCTCCTTTGGCCGTGCAGGTGCCACCAAAAAGCTCTCCATACCGAATCAAGGTAATGTCGAGGATCAGGTGATGGTCCTGGATGCGGGCGGGCTGCTGCTCAGTGCGATTTCCGGCCCGGACACCCAGATTCCGGACAAGGATCTGAGCTTTGATATCTACTCGACCGAGGTGAAGACGGACGGCGAGCGGGGCCTGGTTCTGGCCGATGTGAAACCGCATACGATCATCAGGCTGAATGCCGGTACGTATCACGTCGTGTCGGAATACGGGACAATCAACGCTGCCGTGCGCGCAGACATCAAGGTCGAAGCCGGCAAGTTGACCGAAGCGACGATCCAGCATCGCGCATCACAGATCGGCTTCAAGCTGGTTTCCGACGAAGGCGGCGAGGCGATTGCGGATACCGCCTGGTCGGTTCTAACATCCGGTGGCGACGTGGTGGCCGAAAGCGTCAGTGCATTTCCAGTCATGGTCCTGTCGGAGGGCGACTACACCGCCATCGCCCGCAACAAGGACAAGATCTACCAGCGAGATTTCAAGGTCGTGGCAGGTCGCAACAGTGACGTTGAGCTGCAACTGACCAAGTAGGCGCTAGCCTGCCTTGCGAAATGCCCGTCGCGGCGCCGGTGCCATGCTGAAGACAGCACCAAAAAGCTTCGACAACAAATCCTTGCGATCCGGCGACGCACTCAATTCTTCCCATGGCATCATCTGTCCCACCCGCGCCCTGATCGTCGAGCCGGACAGGCGGCGAAATTCGCGAATCAAGAGCGAAACGCGAAGGGTCAATGACAGCTTGCTGGCCAGATGGAAAAGACGGCCGTTCTGCCCTTCGAAAAAGACCGGGACGACATTGGCCTTGGCGGCCTGGATCAATTTGGCTGGAAAGATCTTCCATGGCAGGTCTTCTGCTTTGCCGAAGCCCTTCTTCGCCGTGGCCACGCCACCGGCCGGAAAAATCACGACAGTCACGCCTTCCTTCAAAAGCCGCACGGCTTCATGGCGGGTCTGCATGTTGATGGCCAAAGCTTCCTTGGTTTCCTCAAAAGAGACCGGCAGCGAATACGGCGCCATTTCCGGCACTTTCAGCAGTTCATCATTGATCAGCACGCGGAATGGACGGCCGAGCTGTTCGGCAAGTGCCAGCACAGCGATGCCGTCGCCGATGCCGAAGGGATGGTTGGCGACGATCACGATCGGGCCTTCAGGAATATGCGCCGGCGGCCATTCGCCCTGCACCTTCATCTCGACATTGATCAGATCCAGCATCTTGCCGAAGACACGATCGGTCTTGCCGACAATATCATTGCGCCAGATATCATACAGGCGGGTGTAACGATCGCGTCCGGAAAGACCTTCGATCGATCGGATAAACCAGCGCTTCAGGCGCGGGTCGCGTTCATTGGCATAGGAGAGTTCTTTGAACTGCACTGGCCACCCCAATCGACCACCTGACTATATGAACTGTCGGCATATAGCATTTCGATGACGGAATTCTGACAGGGTCGGATTTGTCCCGGCCCTGTCAGAGATTGTCATGTCAACGCGCTGCCCGCGCCGCAAGCTTGCGCTTGACGTCTGGTGGCGTTGCCTCGCCGGCAAGCACTGCAACGGCTTCGGCCAGGCTCATGGAAACCTGCTCCTGCGACCCGAGGCGGCGAATGTTGACCGTCTGCTCTTCCGCCTCGCGCTTGCCGCAGACGATGATCACTGGAACCTTGGTCACCGAATGCTCGCGGACCTTGTAGTTGATCTTCTCGTTGCGGAAATCGGTCTCGACCTGGAGGCCGGCATCGCGCAGCTGTTCGGCCACTTCACGACCGTAGTCGTCGGCATCCGAAGTGATAGTCGCGACCACGACCTGCAGCGGTGCAAACCACAGCGGCATATGACCGGCGAAGTTTTCGATCAGGATGCCGAGGAAACGCTCCATCGAACCGCAGATGGCGCGGTGGATCATCACCGGCTGCTTCTTTTCCGACTTGTCGTCGATGTAGAAGGCACCAAAACGTTCCGGCAGGTTGAAGTCGACCTGGGTCGTGCCGCACTGCCATTCGCGGCCGATGGCATCACGCAGCGTATATTCGAACTTCGGACCGTAGAAAGCACCCTCGCCCGGCATGATCCCGGTCTTGATTTTGCCACCCGACTGTTCTTCGATGGTCTTCAGAACATCCATCATCACGCTTTCGGCGCGATCCCAGAGGTCGTCCGAGCCGACGCGCTTGTCCGGGCGGGTGGACAACTTCACCACCACTTCCTGGAACCCGAAGTCCTCGTAGACTGAAAGAATCAGGTCGTTGATACGCAGGCATTCGGCCGCCATCTGCTCTTCCGTGCAGAAGACGTGGGCATCGTCCTGGGTAAAGCCGCGCACGCGCATCAGGCCGTGCAGCGCGCCGGAAGCCTCATAGCGGTGCACATTGCCGAATTCGGCGAGCCGCACCGGCAACTCGCGATAGGACTTCAGGCCATGCTTGAAGATCTGCACATGACCCGGGCAGTTCATCGGCTTCAGCGCGAAGATCTTCTGATCGGCTTCCTTGTCGTCGGGATGGGTGAAGGCATGGGCCGATTTTACGGCAAACATGTTCTCCTGGTACCAGCCCCAGTGACCTGAGGTTTCCCAGAGCGACTTGTCGAGGATCTGCGGTGCGTTGACTTCCTGGTAGGTACCTTCAAGACGACGGCGCATATAGGATGTCAGGGTCTGGAACATGCGCCACCCCTTGCCATGCCAGAACACGACGCCCGGTCCCTCTTCCTGGAAATGGAACAGGTCCATTTCGCGGCCAAGCTTGCGGTGATCGCGCTTTTCGGCTTCGGCGAGAATGTGCAGGTAGCTGTCGAGCTGTTCCTGCTCGGCAAAGGCTGTGCCGTAGATGCGGGTCAGCATCGGATTGTTGCTGTCGCCGCGCCAATAGGCACCGGCGACCTTCATCAGCTTGAATGCTGTGCCGATCTGGCCGGTGGAGGCCATGTGCGGGCCACGGCAGAGATCGAACCAGTCGCCCTGATAATAGATCTTCAGATCCTGGTCTTCCGGGATCGCGTCGACCAATTCGACCTTGTAGGCCTCGCCCTTGGCGGCAAAAACGTCCTTGGCCTTGTTGCGCGGCCAGATCTCCTTGGTGAAAGGCTTGTTGCGCTGGATGATCTCCTTCATCCGCTTTTCGATCTTCGGCAGATCTTCCGGCGTGAAGGGCTCGTTCTTGGCGAAATCGTAATAGAAGCCGTTCTCGATGACCGGGCCGATGGTCACCTGGGTACCGGGCCACAGCTCCTGCACGGCCTCGGCCATAACGTGAGCGGCGTCATGACGGATCAACTCGAGAGCGCGGGGATCGGTGCGGGTGACGATTTCGATCAGGCCATCGACGACCGGATCGGACAGGTCGCGCAAGGTACCGTCCAGCGTTATCGCGACAGCCTTCTTTGCAAGCGACTTGGAAATGGCTTCGGCGACCTCGCGGCCGGTCGTGCCAGCGGCATATTCGCGGACGGAACCATCGGGGAATTTCAGGGAAACGGTATCAGACATGGTAGTCTCCTTATCCAGTCCCGCCAACGAATGCGGGTGGTGAAAGATGCCGGGTGATTTGCCCGGCCAATGAACGCCGGCTTGATAAGCCGAAAGGCGATTTGAGTAAAGGAATTTACTGCGCGCGCACCGGCCTCAGCCGTGGCTCTGGCGGCCGACGGGCCAATAGGTCCAGGGCGCGTACCAGCGAACGAATGGCGGCATTGTTTCCGGCACGGTGTCTACACCCCAGGTGCCGCCCGGTCCGCAACGGGATACGCGAAACAAGGTCAGCCAACCGCCATTCCAAAGCCCATGCCGCGCAATCGCCTCATAACCATATTCGGAGCAGGTCGGCATATGGCGGCAGGAACTGCCGATCAGGCTGGAAAGGCTGATCTGGTATGTCCGGATTATTGCCATACCGAAAAGCCGACCCGGCGTCTTGCGGAACGGGCCGGACCAGTTGCGACCCTTGGACGATGGCCCATCCGGCGGCCGATGGCCACAATCAGGACTGTCGCACATGGTCAACTGGCCTGCGCTGGCAAGGCTGCGCGCTCGATTTGATCGAGACAGTCGACAACGGCATCAAAGGTCAACATGGTCGAGGCATGGCGCGCCTTATAGTCACGGACCGGCTTGAGGAAACGCATGTCTTCGAAACGACCGCCCGGACCCTCGCCGCCGTCCTTGAGCATGGCCAGCATATCGATACGAGCCTGGCGGATTTCCTCTGCCGTCGCGCCGATGACATGTCGTGCCATGATCCCGGATGAAGCCTGACCGAGTGCGCAGGCTTTGACCTCATGGGAAAAAGCGCTAACCGCGCCGTTGTCCAGCGACAGATGGACACGCACACGGGATCCGCAAAGCTTCGAGTGTTTCTCGGCGGTCGCCTGCGCATCCGTCAACACGCCGACATGGCTGATATTGCCGGCAAACTCGAGGATTTTGGTGTTGTAGATGTCGTCCATTGTCCATCCATGCCAGCGTACACGTCTTATAAGCGGCCGTGAGTTTTCTATCAGGCTTCCGCCAACTCTCTACAGCTTGGCGCAATCCATTCCCTTTTCAGGGGCAGAGTTGAAACTATATTGCATGTGTGTCGCGGTGCCAAATGTTACAAGGGTGAGTGCCGGGGCTGATGTGTCGCAGACGATAATTTCCAGAACGGACTTGCAATATGAGCCGCATTGCGCATTTACAATCTGAAAAAGCAAAACAGGCGGTCGGCGACAGTCAGGACCGGGAGATCAAAGGCATGGATGCCATCGTCAAGAAGCTGACCACGGAATCACCGCGCCCGACGCGCGAGGAAGCCGAACAGGCGGTTCGCACCCTGTTGTTGTGGGCTGGCGACGATCCGAACCGCGAGGGATTGCTGGACACGCCGGCACGTGTGGCAAAAGCCTATGGTGAGCTTTTTTCAGGTTATGACGCCGATATCGAGGAAGTGCTGGGACGCACGTTCGAAGAGGTCGGCGGATATGAAGACATGGTGCTGGTGCGCGATATTCCGTTCTTCTCCCACTGCGAACATCACATGCTTCCGGTCATGGGCAAGGCACATGTCGCCTACCTGCCGAAGGGGCGCGTGCTCGGCCTTTCGAAGATCGCCCGCGTCGTAGACGTCTTTGCCCACCGCCTGCAGACGCAGGAAAACATGACGGCGCAGGTCGCTCATGCCATCGATGATACGCTGATGCCGCGCGGGGTTGCGGTTTTCATCGAGGCCGAGCATATGTGCATGGCGATGCGGGGCGTGCAGAAATCGGGCTCCACGACGCTGACCACAACCTTCACCGGCGTCTTCAAGGACAATGCGGCCGAGCAGGCACGCTTCATGTCCATGGTGCGGAGCCGGTGAGCCTCTGAAGGTTTCACCCGCCGATGACCAACTTCGCCTTCGCCGCGCCCTCCTCCGACAAATCAGTTCTTGAGGAGGGATTGGCCTTCACTCCGAAATTCGATGCCCATGGATTGGTGACAGCCGTTGTCACCGATGCGCGTGATGGCGTCCTGCTGATGGTCGCGCACATGAACGCAGAGGCGATCGCGCTGACGCTCCAGACGGGGATTGGCCATTATTACAGCCGCTCTCGGGGCAAGATCTGGAAAAAGGGCGAAAGTTCGGGAAATCTGCAGTCGGTCAAGGAAATCCGCGTCGACTGCGACCAGGATGCACTCTGGCTGAAGGTTGAGGTCGCCGGACACGACGCCACATGCCACACCGGACGACGTTCCTGCTTCTATCGGCAGGCACTGATCGTCGATGGAGCGCCTACGCTCACGATCGCCGACGATCACCGGCACTTTGATCCGGATTCTGTCTACAAGGCTTAGTCCGGTCACCTTGAACTAAACGAAATCGTAAGCATAGAGTGTCCTAATACGAGCCGGAGTGTTCAGCTTGTGAGGAATACGGAGATGCTGAACTGGAGTTTGAGATCCAGCGGAGCCGGGCGCGAAGCGCCTTCGGTCGGGGAAGCGAGTGGCCTGGGATCAGGTCTTCCCACCCAACCCCAACCACCCAAGAAGCCCAAGGTCGCCTTGGCGCTTGGTGGCGGTGCTGCACGCGGATGGGCCCATATCGGTGTCTTGCGTGCACTTGACGAAGAAGGCATCGAAGTCGGGATGATCGCCGGCACATCTATCGGCGCGCTGGTCGGCGGCTGCTATCTCGCCGGCAAGCTGGATGAGCTTGAAGTCTTCGCCCGCTCGCTCACCATGCGCCGCATCGCCTCCCTGCTCGACCTGACAATCGGCGGCGGCGGTCTGCTTGGCGGCATGCGCCTGACCAAGCGCATGCAGGAGCATCTGCAGGGCTTGATGATCGAGGATCTGCCCAAGCCGTTCGTGGCGGTGGCGTCGGAACTCAACAGCGGCCATGAAGTGTGGATCGACGGCGGGCACCTGATCACCGCATTGCGGGCATCCTATGCCCTGCCCGGCATCTTCGAGCCGGTACGCTGCAACAATCGCACGCTAATCGATGGCGCGCTGGTCAATCCGGTGCCGGTTTCGGTGTGCCGGGCGCTCGAGCAACCGATCGTCATGGCGGTGAACCTCAACTACGACCTGTTCGGCCGATCGGCCGTCGTCAAGCATCGTGCAGGCGAGTTGGTGGAGACAACCACCGAACTCCCTCGAGATCCGAACCGCATGGGCCTGACAGGGGTCATGGTCCAGGCTTTCAACATCATACAGGACCGGATCTCGCGCGCGCGGCTTGCCGGCGACCCGCCGGACCTTGCGCTGCATCCTCGCGTCAACGATATCGGACTGTCTGAATTCCACCGGGCCGGCGAAGCTATCGAGCGCGGTTATGCGGAAGCCAAGTCCCGGATCACCGAAATTCGACGCATGCAAGAGGCGGTCTCCCGCTAACCCGATGATCGGAACAGCGGGAAACGGTCTCACCTTCCGGCATTTGCGCAAGAGCGCACAAGCACCCGGCCCAGCGTTGCATGGGCATTATCCGGCGATATAGGCCTTGATCTGTTCGGCCTCGGTCTCGATCTCGCGAATGCGAGACTTCACCACGTCGCCGATCGATATAATCCCTGACAATTTGCCATTGTCCTCAACCGGAACGTGGCGAAAACGACGGGCCGACATCATTTCCATCAGTTCGTTGACGCTGGTGTCCTCGCGGCAACGATAGACGTTCGCGGTCATCAAGGTTGAAATCTGCTGATCAAAGGCATCACGGCCGTTCTGACCGATCGCACGCACGACATCGCGTTCCGTGAAAATGCCGACGATGCGGTTCTCCATGCCGACAACCACGACTGCACCGATCTTGTTTTCTTCCAGGATATGGGCGGCTTCACCCAGTGTGACGCTCGGACCGACTGTTACGACGTCACGGCCCTTCTGTTCGAGTATGCTTCTGGCAGATGCTGTCATGCTTTCCTCCTAGCATTTCATCACGTCCTGATCACCAACGTCCCTGCACGGCGGCGACCCATTGAAGGTGCATGTTATTCAAGAGGAATGCAATATGTGGATAACCCTAGTGGCTTCGTGCCGATCGGCTGTGGGGATCAAAAAACTGGAAGCAGAGGAAACCGAACAGGAAACCGCCGATATGCGCATCCCAGGCAATCATTCCGGCATAATCACCAAAGAGCGGCAGGCCGAAGGCGACGGCCACGTTTCCCAGAAACCAGACGATGATGAAGACCCGAACCGTGCGGTCTGCCAGTGCAGCCGGAACCGAGAGCAACGGCGGTTCGATGCCGAAGGCTTCCAGATAGCCGCGCTGGCGCCCACCGAAGGCGAACCGGCAGGCCGCCCCCATCAGCGCCGAGATTACGCCGGACGCCCCGACCATAAGGGAAGCCTCGCCCCAGTTGACGGCGGCATGCAGGCCAGCGCCCGCCACCGAAGAAATGAGCCAGAAGACCAGAAAGCGAATGGGACCAATGCGGCGATAGACCGGCGTGCCGAACGCTGCCAACCACAGCCCATTGAAAGCCAGATGCTCAAAACTGCCGTGAAGCAGAGAATAGGTGACCGGCGTCCAGAGCCAGGCCAATGTCTGATCGGAAAGTGGATAGACGTAGCGCAGAGGCGAGAAGGCAAATTCGAACGTGAGCCAGGCATTGCTCGCATCATTCAGGACCAGGGCCTGCAAGGCGTAAATCCCGGCCAGCAACGCAAGCGCCAACAGCACGCCGCCTGGCAGATTGAAGATCGGAGCATTGTCCGGCCGATGCGCGCCACGCGCCGGCTCGATTTCTGGCTCTTCGGGCGGCCTTGAACTGTCCTGCATCTGCTGATCCTTGCCGCATGTATGACCATCCTGTTAGCCCAGACGGCGGCCAAAAAAAAGCCACCCGGAGAAACCGAGTGGCTTAGGCAAGCTGCGGAACTTCCGCGCATCCTTGAGTTGGTGCCGAAGGCGCGCCTTCGAGAAGTGATGGCTGATTTCTGCCACAGCCGCCCGGCAGCCGCAATCTCAACCGATTCTTAACCTTAACGGCTGGCGCTCCCGCGCGAACGGACGGAACAAAACCGAAGCGCACAGCAAACGTTATGTTAACAGCTTGCCGATAATCATTTCGTAACCGCGAAATAGACAGATCGCCCATGATGTATTCATCGCAGACCAGCCAGAGCAACAGGATCGCTTCGCCGGGACAGCAGCGCGCCTTCCAGCGCGTCGCCGTCAGCCTGCAGGGCCGCCTGATGATGGCCGACTACGAAGAATATGTGTGCAAGGTAATCGACATGTCGCCGGGCGACGTGCGTTTTGCCTGCGCCGGAAGACCACGGCCGAACGAGCGCATCATTGCCTATATCGACCATCTCGGCCGCATCGAAGGCACTGTGGTCAAGCTGACCGAGGACGGATTTGTCATCTCGATCAATGCAACCGTGCGCAAGCGCGAAAAACTCGCGGCCCAGTTGACATGGATTGCCAACAAGCATGAACTCGGCCTGCCGGAAGATCGTCGCCACGATCGCCTGACACCGCGCAACACGCGGACGGAACTGACACTCGAGGACGGCATGCGCTATCCGTGCCGCCTCATGGACCTTTCGCTCTCGGGGGCCGCCGTCGATATCGACATCCGTCCACCGCTCGGCACGGCGGTTCGGCTTGGCAATATGCGCGGCCGCGTGGTTCGTCATTTCGCAGAGGGCGTGGCGATCGAGTTCTTGACGCTACAGTCGCGCGAAGCCCTTACCGAATTTCTCTGATTTAATTCCGTTATCGCTTTCGTCGGCACCAGTGGTCCATCCGCTGGTGCCGATTTGCGTTTTGCGCATGATCCGGCCGATCCACTCCGCAAGGCGCTCGACCACGACACCGTTGCAAATATTTCGCCCGGCCTAAAAAATAATTTTGTGCGCCAAAATAGAACATTGCTTCGCTCTCGTCGCCCGAATGCACCTCAAACGCGATCGGCACTGATGGCATAACGCGATGAGACCCAGGCGCGACATGGGATCGCCAACAGATCACACCTGCAAGACCGACAAGCTAATCCTGATAAATACAATAATTTCAGATTGTTATCAGCACATTCCCCGAATTGCCGACCATCGACAAAAGGCAGATCGTTCAAATTTGACGAAAACTTTATTCTTGTTTTATTCAAACAATACTCAAATAATAATCAAATACACCTAAATATAAATTCGTCTTATCATCAACTTTGCTTCGATTTGTACTGCAGAATTTCGCGAGAGATCAAATTCTCGATGTCATGTTGCCTCCATTACGGGGAGACAACCAATGACAACAAAGAAAAATCTGGGTATTGGACTTCTGACCGCCGCGATCGTCGGTTGCCTGGCAATCCCGGCTGCGGCCACATCGGCGAACATGCGCGTCATCGGCAAAGCCAATCCGCCGATCGGCCACTATGAATTCTGCAAGACCTACAGCGGAGAGTGCTCGAAGACCGGCAGTGACAGAGGCCCAATGGCCCTGACAGAGCCGCTGTGGAAAGAGATCCTTGAGATCAATTACACCGCGAACAGTCAGATCACACCTTTGACCGACATGGAGATCTACGGCGTTGAAGAGCGCTGGGCCTATCCCCGCACGGTCGGCGACTGCGAAGACTACGCACTTTTGAAACGCAAGATGCTGATGGACAAAGGGGTCGACGCATCCGACCTGCTTCTGACCGTCGTGCTTCAACCAAATGGCGAAGGGCACGCCGTCCTGACAGTTCGCACCGACCATGGCGATTTCGTGCTGGACAACATGCGCAACAAGGTCCTGCTCTGGTCAGACACCGAATATACGTACCTGAAGCGCCAATCGTCCGAAGATCCTGCCCGCTGGGTCAAGCTTCAGGACGGTCGCGCCAGCGTTGTCGGCAGCGTCTCGTCCAACTAGCAAACGCCATCAATTGCATGAGTTTGGCCCGGTCTGTCCCCCGCATACCCGTCCCCCGACCGGAGCCACTGAGCCGGTCCCGTCCAACCGGGACCGGCTCTTCTTTCATATCCCGCGACGCGAGACGATTTTTACAGAACGTTAACCACAATCGCAGAACCTCTGCACATCACTGTGCAGAATCGGCGCCTTCCCCCGTGTCGTGAGCCGCCGAAGACGAGGCCTGCCATGCAGAGCGAAACAGCCGAAACCGGCGCATCCGACCACGCGCCGCTGATCTCGACCCGACTTCTGCTCGTTGCTGCCGGCCTTGTGCTGTTGCTTGCACTTGCCTCGCTCGCCNNGGCGAGCGGCTGTCCCTTGGCGGCCATAGTGAAAGTCGCGAAATCGTCACCATAACAATCGGCCGAGACCGACTGGCGCTTCCCGCCAATGCGATCCGGTTCGAGCAGCAGCGCATCGGTGGCCCTGCCGAACAAGTCGACCTCTATCTTCTCTGGCCGGAAATGACCGGCTACGAGCAGGGCCTGCGGCGGCGTTTCGACGACCTCAGCCAGGAGCAGTCACTGATTTTCCTACAGATTTCCCAAAGTACGATGTCTCGCGACATGTCGGGTCGTGCCGATCCCATTTACGCGCACCTCCTCAGTTCCACCTCGGAACGGGGTCCAGGCGGGCTCAGTATGCGGCGTTTCGAGCCCGGCGCGGGATATGACGGCGAGGCGCTTCTCACCGCCAGTCACGTAGGCGGTGACGATTATGCCGTGCGCTGCCTGCTGCCAGCGGATGCTGCGCAAGTGACCGATGGCGACTGCCAGCGGGATATCCATGTCGGCGAAGATTTGACCGTACTGTATCGCTTTTCAAGCCGCATGCTGGGTGACTGGGCTGCCATCGATCAAGCCGTTCGCAGCTATGTCAGCACGCGGGCTACACCATTGCCGAACGAGACCTCGCATAAAATGCGACAGAACCCGTCAACTAAAGGTTCATCATAAACCTCTTGGTAAGGCTAAGTCCCTACCCTGTCCGGAAGTGGTCGCGATGGGGGAGCGTCCGGTCCGCAACGGTCATAGCTTGAAGAGTCTCGTGGTGCATAAATTTAACGGAAACCTCTATTTCGCCTCTCGTATTCGTAGGCTGGCAGTTGCCGCCCTGACGCTTGTGATGATGACGAGCTTCAGCGTCTCCGTCGCGCAAGCGGCGCCGAAATATGCGGGCGTGGTCATCGATGCCAAGTCGGGCAAAGTGCTTTACAGCGAGGACGCCGACAGCCTGCGCTATCCTGCATCGCTGACCAAGATGATGACCCTCTACATGGTTTTCGAGGCCCTCGAAGCTGGCCGGATATCGCTGAGCACAAAGGTGCCGATGTCCAAAAATGCAGCTGCGGAGCCGCCGTCAAAACTCGGTGTCGGTGCGGGTCGCAGTCTCACGGTTGAGCAGGCCATTCAGGCGCTAGTCACCCGGTCTGCCAATGACGTCGCGACGGCACTTGGCGAATTTCTCGGTGGTTCGGAACAGCGCTTCGGCCAGATGATGACTGCCAAGGCACGCAACCTCGGCATGACCAAGACGACCTATCGCAATGCCCATGGGTTGCCGAATACGGCACAGATGACGACGGCACGCGATCAGGCACGCCTCGGCATCGCCCTTCGCCAGCACTTTCCACAGTATTACGGATACTTTTCGACCCGCAGCTTCAAGTTTGGCAAGCAGGTGATCGGCAATCACAATCGCCTGCTCGGCAATGTGCGCGGCGTCGACGGTATCAAGACCGGCTATACGCGCGCTGCCGGCTTCAATCTGGCAACGTCAGCCGAAGCTGACGGGCGCTCGATCGTGGCCGTCGTCCTCGGCGGCAAATCCGGCGCCAGCCGTGATGCAACGATGCGCAAACTGGTTGCTGCCTATCTGCCGAAAGCATCAGGATCCCGCGGCAACAGCAATCTGATTGCCGAGACCAACACTTCCGTTGCGCCGGGCGCGTCTGCCACAGCGTCGCTCGCGACATCGGCTCCAAGTCTGCCGTCCACTGGACCTTTGCCAGAAACACGGTATGGAACGGCGTCCGAGTCCGCTTTTGCCGCGCCTTCTGCCGGAAATGCCGCCAGCGCAGCCCTGGTCACCGCCACGACACCTCAGGCGAAAGCAGCCGGAAAGGTCGTGCCTGTTCCGCAGCCCGCCCCTGCCTATATGCCGGACAGTGGTGCGTCGATTGCACCAGCAGCGCCGACCCAATCCATTGCCGAAGCTGCTGCCACGCCACAGGGCATCGATACGACCACCACGGCATCAACAGCCCCCTCCTCTGGCTGGGTCGTCCAGATCGGCACTTCTCCGGACAAGGACATGGCCATGACCCTTCTGCGCAATGCGCAGGAAAAAGGCGGAAAGGTATTGCGTTCCGCCACCCCTTTTACGATCGCTTACAATGCAGGATCGCAGCAGCTGTACCGTGCCCGGTTTGGCGGCTTTGATGACCAAAAGACAGCGGTCAATGCATGCAAGGCTTTGAAGAAACAGGGAATTGGTTGCTGGGCGGCTGCCCAGTAACTCACTCCCGCCGGTATCCTCGATTTGTATCGTGTACGAGGTAGTGACTATGGCGTTGAACGAAACCCACTTCGGTCGCACTGGCGACCAGGATAACCAGGGCGATCTGGCTGCAAATCACGGCCTGCATCCACTGCACCAGGCTGCGTTCGGCCTGGCGGAACTGGGCTTGAAGCCGAAGCGGTCGAAGACGAAAGATCTCATCGGTCTGCTGCTATGCCATGGCGCACGGGCTTGGCGCTATTCGCAGCCAGAGGCGAAGATCCATCTTCATGTCTCCTCGCAAAGCGGTCGCTTCCCCATTATCCTGCGCCTGCGCTAATTAGCGAAAGGCCTAATCATGCCGATCTACTCGCTTGGCGCCCGTATGCCGCGCCTTCCCTCTCCCGGCCGTTTCTGGGTAGCGCCTGATGCGCATGTCATCGGCGACGTGACCTTGGGTGAGGATGTCGGCGTCTGGTTCGGGGCCGTACTTCGCGGCGACAATGACCCGATCGTGATTGGCGCCGGCAGCAATATCCAGGAAGGCACGATGGTGCACACGGATATCGGCTTTCCGGCCCGTATCGGAGAAGGCTGCACCATCGGGCATCATGCAATCATCCATGGCTGCACGATAGGCAGCAACTCGCTGATCGGAATGGGTGCCACGATCTTGAACGGTGCCCGGATTGGCAACAATTGTCTGGTGGGTGCCAATGCACTGGTGACCGAGGGCAAGGAATTTGCCGATAACAGCCTGATCGTCGGTTCACCCGCACGGGTTGTCCGCACGCTGGATGAGACCGCCATCGCCGGGCTTCGGCGCTCTGCTGAAAATTATGTGCGCAATTGGCAACGCTTTGCGCGCGACCTGAAGCTCATCTAGGCCCCAGGCCTGTCTGGCCCCCATGCCTGTCTGGCCGTCAGGCGCATTCCGCGCACAGGCCGCGAATTTCGATCGTGGTTTTTTCCGCCTTGAACTTCAAGCCCCTTGTGATCTCATCCAGGCGGTGGTCGATCGCGTGATCGTGGAATTCGTTCACGCGGCTGCATTTGTGGCAGATCACGAAGGCGACCGTGCCATGACCGGTGCAGCCGTCATGAGGATGGGCACAGGCCACGAAAGCATTGATGCTTTCCAGACGATGCACCATGCCGAATTCAACCAGTTTCTCGAGTGCGCGATAGACCTGCAGCGGGGCGCGGAAACCGTGATCGCGCAAGCGATCGAGCAGCGTGTAGGCCGACAAGGGACCATCGGACGCCGACAGAGCATCAAATACCAGCGACTGGTTCTTGGTCAGATCGGTTTTGGCCATGGTCATCCTCGCGAATTGGCATCTGTCGCTCTGGCGCCCGGACGGGGCAGGAGACTGATCAGAAAAAGCAGCAGAGAGGCCACGACGATGGACGGGCCAGACGGTGTGTCGTAGGTCAAGGAGCCCAAGAGGCCGATGATGACGGCAAACGCGCCGATCACCGAGGCCATGACGGCCATCCATTCCGGCGTGGACGCGAAACGCCGGGCTGCAGCAGCCGGTATGATCAACAGCGACGTGATCAGCATGATACCGACAATCTTCATGGCGATAGCGATCACCAGCGCCATCAGCAGCATGAAGATCACCCGCGCCCGTTCGGGCTGCAGCCCCTCGGCCTCGGCCAGTTCCGCGTTGACGGTGGCAGCCAACAACGGGCGCCACAGATAGGCGATTATCGCGACAACGATCGCGCCGCCGATCCAGACGAATGCAACGTCAGTTGGCGTGACAGCCAGGATATCGCCAAAGAGAAAGGCGATCAGATCGAAGCGGACCCAGGTCATGAAAGCGACCATGACGAGGCCGATCGCAAGTGTCGCGTGGCTGAGGATGCCGAGCAGCGCATCGGCGGATAGGCCCTGGCGCTTTTGCAGCACGATCAGGATCAAGGACACCAGTGCCGCGACGACGAAAACGCTGAGCATCAGGTTCAGCGAAAAAAACAGCGACAGCGCCACCCCGAGCAGAGCCGAATGCGCCATCGTATCGCCGAAATAGGCCATGCGGCGCCAGACCACGAAGCAGCCGAGCGGTCCCGTGGTCAGCGCCAGACCGATGCCGGCCAACATGGCGCGGATGAAAAAATCATCGAACATGGGCGTGCTCCTCATGGCCGGGCTTGCCGTCTTCCTTCACGGGCTCATGCTCATGCTCGTGCTCGTGCACATGGTCATGGTCACCGTGATGATCGTGGCCCTCATCTGCATGCCCGTGATGATGTCCGTCGCCAGGATGGCAATGATCCGTGACCGAACCGTCGCCATGCAGCACCCTGCCATCCGGCAGATGTGTATGATCATGATCGTGACTATAGACCGCCAAGGTGCCTCCCGCTCTGGCGCCGAAGAGCCGCATATATTCAGGGCTGCTGCTGACAGCCGCCGGCGTGCCGCGGCAGCAGACATGACCGTTAAGGCATATGACCGTGTCCGTTGCGGCCATGACCACGTGCAGATCATGAGAAATGAGAAGAATGCCGCAGCCGGTCGAATTGCGGATCGAGGTGATCAGATCGTAAAGCGCGATCTCGCCGGAAAAATCAACGCCCTGGACCGGTTCGTCAAGCACCAGGATGTCGGGCTTGCGGGCGATGGCGCGGGCCAGCAGCGCGCGCTGAAACTCTCCACCCGAGAGATGCTGCACTTCTGCTTTGGCCAAATGGGCAATGCCGACAGCATCCAGCGCCGCCTCGATATCTGCCGCAGCCAGTGGGCCGGTCAGGGTCATCAGCCGGCGCACGGACAAAGGCATGGTCCAGTCAACCGCGAGCTTCTGCGGGACATAACCAACGCGCAGGCCGGGCTTGCGCTCCACCCTGCCCTCGTCGGCACGGAGAATGCCGATGGCGAGCTTGGCGCTGGTCGACTTTCCCGAGCCGTTCGGGCCGATCAACGTGACGATCTCACCGGCACGAACGGAAAAATCCACGCCCCTGACCAGCCAGCGGCCATTGCGATAGACACCCGCGCCGTCGAGCGAAACAAGCGTCGAAGCCTGATGATTTTCTAATGCGGACATCACATTCCCAGAAATTTGCTGTTGCGTGAAGCTATGCCACACGTTATAGCATTACGCAATCAATGTAATATTATTACATAACGAATACAATCGGAGCATCCGCATGAAACGCACCCGCATTGCCTTGGCTTGCACAACTGCAGCCCTCCTGTTTTCGCCGGCACTGGCGATGGCCGCACCGCAAGTGGTGGTGTCGATCAAACCTGTCCACTCACTTGTTGCGTCGATCATGAAAGGCGTCGGCGAACCGACGCTGATCGTCGAGGGGGCCGCATCTCCGCATACCTACAATCTCAAGCCGTCGAATGCGCGTGCCCTAGAGAATGCCGATGTGGTGTTCTGGGTAGGTCATGGACTTGAAGCCTTTCTGGAAAAGCCCCTCGAGGCATTGCCCGCCAAGGCGAAAGTCGTTGAGCTCGAAGATGCGCCGGGTCTGGTGAAACTGCCCTTCCGCGAGGGCGGCGCCTTCGAGGCCCATGACCATGGCGAGCACGACGAGCATGCGCATTCCGAAGAAGGTCACGAGCATGCCGAGGAAGGTCATGACCACGAAGAGGAAGCCGGGCATACCGGGGAAGAACACGCCGCAGAAGAGCATGATCACGAGCATGGCGGCACCGACATGCATCTGTGGCTTGATCCGGCCAATGCCAAGGCAATGGCGGCAGAAATCGCCAGCACGCTGATTGAGGTCGATCCGGACAACAAGGCACTCTATGAGGCGAATGCCAAGGCGCTGGACAGCGAGATCGATGCGCTGGATGCCGAAATTGCCGCGACTGTGGCACCCGTCGCCGACAAACCTTTCGTGGTCTTCCACGATGCCTACCAGTATTTCGAGAAGCGCTACAAGGTGCGGGTTGCGGGCTCTGTCACAGTGAGCCCGGAGACCATGCCGGGCGCCGAGCGTCTGTCGCAGATCCATGCAAAGATCGTTGAACTGAAGGCCGGTTGCGTGTTCGCCGAACCGCAGTTCGAATCCAAGCTGATCGCTGTCGTCACCGAAGGCACCGATGCCAAGAGCGGCACGCTGGATCCGGAAGGAGGGGCGCTCACCGAGGGTCCCGAACTCTATCCGAAATTGATGCGCAATCTTGCAACGTCAATGGCAGATTGCCTGTCGAAATAAGACGATCCTCCCAGGTCGGCAAAGGCGGGGCTGAGGTTCCGCCTTTTTCACATCACCATATGTAATGTTATTACATTAATCGGAGCAAAATATGCAAAAGCTTCCCGTCACGGTCCTGTCCGGCTTTCTCGGTGCCGGCAAGACAACCCTGCTCAACCATGTCCTGGCCAATCGCGACGGCCTGCGCGTGGCGGTCATCGTCAACGACATGAGCGAAGTGAATATCGATGCGGCGCTGGTGCGCGGCGGTAATGCGGCGTTGTCGCGTACCGAAGAGCAACTCGTCGAGATGAGCAATGGATGCATCTGTTGCACGCTGCGGGACGACCTTTTGAACGAGGTCCGGGCACTGGCCGAACAGGGACGTTTCGATCACCTGCTGATCGAGGCAACCGGGATTGCCGAACCGCTGCCGATCGCCACCACCTTCGACTTCCGCGACGAGAACGACCGCAGTCTATCCGATATCGCCCAGTTGGACACGATGGTGACTGTGGTCGATGCCGCCAATCTCGTGCGTGACTATTCGTCCAGCGACTTCCTCGCCGACCGGGGCGAGACCGCAGGTGACGGCGACAACCGGACCCTGGTGGATCTGCTGGTAGAGCAGATCGAGTTTGCCGATGTCATCATCCTCAACAAGGTCGGGACAGCAACCCCGGATCAACTCGACGCAGCGCGAAAGATCATCGCCGGATTGAATGCCGATGCACGGGTGATCGAGACCGATTTCGCCGAAGTTCTGCCGAAGGACATTCTCGGGACCGGACTGTTCGATCTGGCCAAGGCAGAGACGCATCCGCTGTGGTTCAAGGAATTGCACGGTTTTCGCGATCATGTGCCGGAAACAGAGGAATACGGTATTCGCTCCTTTGTCTATCATGCCCGGGCACCTTTCGACCCCGGCCGGCTGCAGGATTTCCTCAATCGACCCTGGCCGGGCGTCATTCGCGCCAAGGGATTTTTCTGGCTGGCTACACGACCGCACTATGTCGGCGAACTCAGTCAGGCAGGGCCACTGGTGCGCACCAGCCGCATGGGCCGCTGGTGGGCATCGGTGCCGATACAGAACTGGCCGGATGATCCGGGTTTCCACAAGGCCATGGCCCCCTATCTCGACAAGGAATGGGGCGATCGCCGCCAGGAAATCGTCTTCATCGGCGCCGACCCCATGGATGAGGTGCGGCTGCGCGCCGAACTCGACGCCTGCCTTGTCTCTGCGAGCCGTTTTACCCCGATGGCCTGGGAAAACATCGCCGATCCTTTTGCCGCCTGGAACTGAGCGAGACTGGCCGGTTACGACCGGCCTTTCTGCTGCAACACTTGCATCAGGATTTCAGCACCGGCCTCGCCGGCCGGTGTTTCTGTGCTCAGGCGGGACCAGACCTCGTCATAGCCTGCAAGCATCGCTGCGCGCTGCGGCGTATCGGCGGACAGGCGCTCGGCCCAGCGCACCATGCTGGCCGGACGCACGACCTCGTTCAGATATTCCGGCACGATGGCATAGTCGGCAATCAGATTGGGAAGCGCACCCGTCCAGGTCTTGATCCGGTGGCTGATCATCTTGATGATCCAGTCGGTCTTGTAGGTCGACATGACAGGCACATAGGCGAGAGCCAGTTCGAGGATCACCGTGCCAGACGTGGCAATCGCGGCATCCGCCTCGGCAAAAGCCCGCCATTTGGCGGCATCTCCGATGAGGACTTCCGGTTTGATGGTCCAGCCAGCCACCATGTCGCGCACCCTCGCCTCCTGACGGGCGACGGTGGGCAGGAGCAACCGGGTCGGCCCGTTGCGACGAGTGAATTCCTGCATGGCCTCGCCAAAGACCGGCAGCATGCTGGCAATTTCGCTGCCGCGCGATCCGGGAAGCAGCAGGATCGTATGCGGATCGCCCTTGGCGGTTGGCCGCTTGAGCTTGCGGGCATTGCGCACCTTGACGATGTCCGGATGGCTGCTCAGCCGATGGCCAACGAAATGGGTGGGCGGACCACCGAGGCGGCGCATGACATCCGGCTCGAATGGCAGCACAGCAAGAACCGCGTCCACATAAGCCAGCATCGCCGTGGCGCGATATTCCTTCCACGCCCAGACACTGGGGCAGACATAATTCACCACCGGCAGGTCGGGAAGCTTTTGCCGCACCTTCTTGGCCACCCGATGAGTAAAATCGGGGCTGTCGATGATCAGCAGAATATCGGGCCGCACGGCCACGATGGCATCCGCGGTCTTCGAAATCAGGCCGATCAATCGCGGCAGCTTGGCCAGCACCTGCGTGATGCCCATGATCGACAGTTCGGAAAAATCGAACAGCGATTTCAGGCCCTCGGCCTCCAGCGCCTCGCCACCGACGCCGATCAATTCGATCGGTCCGGCGTGGCGCGCCTTGAGCGCCGCGACCAGGTCACCGCCGAGCAGATCCCCGGAAACCTCCCCCGCAATCACAGCGACCTTCAAGGGCACGGGTGTCATTCTCCTGCTCCCTTGAGACCCCGATCGATACCAATGACAAACATGCCAGCCGCATTGGCTGCGGCGACCATGGCCTCGCGTTCGATGACCAGCGCCCTGCCGGCCTCGACCGCTATGCCGGCAAGGCCGGCAGCGCGGGCATTCTCCACTGTCGATATACCGACGGCCGGCAGATCCGCACGCACATCCTGCTGCGGTTTGCACAGCTTGACCAGCACACCCTTGCGGCGTTGCGAGATGCGCCCCTCGCCGCGCAAACGCGCGACGCGGGCCAGCATGGCATCCGTGCCTTCCACGCCTTCGAGTGCAACAATCCGTCCACCGACACAAACCGCACCCTGGCCGACATCGAGCCGGCCCAGCGTCTCTGCGGCATCCGCTGCGCGTTCGATGTCGCGCCAGTCATCGCTGGAAGGTACGATGCCGCCGATCGGCCCGGTCGTTGCCAGAAGGTCGGGCAAGATCTCGTGCGCACCGATGACATGGCAACCTTGTGCCTCGATCAGCGAGATGACCATCTTCAGCACCGCATCATCGCCACCGGCCAGGAGCGTCCTGAGTGCCATCGGCAACTTCAGGATCGATTTCCAGTTCACATGGATTTCGCCAAGCGACGGACGCTTCTTCACCGCTCCGGACATCACGACGCGGCTGATCTTGTGTTTCTGGAAGAGAGCCGACAGTCCTGACATGTCGCCAACACCGACGACTGCCGAATCGAAATCGTCCCAGATGGGGTCAGCTTCGTTCTTCAGCCGCAGAATAAAGGGATTTTCGCCAGCCTCGCGCGCCGCTTCGGCAAGAAAGAGCGGCAGCTTGCCGCTGCCCGCAATGATCGCCAGACGGCCTTCGGTTGCCCCGGCCAGTGCCATGCCTCAGCTCTTGCCGCGGAACGGGGACGACAATGCCCGGTCGCTTTCCGCCGCGATAAAGTCGAGAATTTCAATCGCCTGCGGGCAATCGAGATACTCGTCGCGGATTGCCTCGGCATTCTTGCGCGCAGAGCCCTCGCCTTCGAAAATCTGCTTGAAGGCACGGCGCACGACGTGAATTGTCGCCCGTTCGATGCCTGCCCGGGTCATGCCGACAACGTTCAGTCCACCAAGGATGCCCGGATTGCCATTCAGCATGCCATAAGGAATGACGTCGTAGGCAACCGCCGACAGTCCGCCGATAAAGGCCTGGCGGCCAATGCGGGTAAACTGGTGGACGGCGGCCCCACCGCCGAGAATGACGCGATCCTCAATCTTCACATGACCGGCAAGCATGACATTGTTGGACATGATGATGTGATCACCAAGTATACAGTCATGCGCAACATGCGAATTGGCCAGAAACAGGTTGTTGCTGCCAACCACCGTCTTGCCGCCGCCATCGACCGTGCCGGCATTCATCGTCACGCCTTCGCGCATGGTGCAGTTGTCACCGATACTGAGCGTGGTTTCCCCGCCCGTGTGATGAATGCTCTGTGGCTCGCCACCAATCACCGCGCAGGAAAAGATCCGCGCATTTTTCCCGATCGTCGTTCGACCGTTGACCACAGCGTTCGATTGCAGTTCACAGCCATCGCCGAGGATGACGTTCGGACCGACATAGCAGAAAGGCCCAATGCGCACATTTTCACCGATCTGGGCGCCATTTTCGACGACGGCCATCGGGTGAATCACGGCACTTGCTGCAATGTGGCTCATTTCGCATCCTTGCGCATGATCATCGCGCCGATATCGGCTTCCGCTGCAAGGGCGCCATCAACCTTGGCTTCACAATGGAATTTCCAGATATTGCCACGCTGCTTCTGCTTGACGACATGGAACTCAACGCGGTCGCCAGGAACAACGGGTCTGCGGAAGCGGGCATTGTCGATGGTCATGAAATAGACGAGGTTGCCGCCCTCTCCCTGCTTGCGCGCGCAAATGGCACCAGCGGTCTGGGCCATGCCTTCAACCAGCAGAACACCGGGCATGATGGGCGAATCCGGGAAGTGGCCGGTGAAATGCGGCTCGTTCGCGGTCACGTTCTTGATCCCGATGGCGGAATCATCACCGTTGATCTCGATGATCTTGTCCACCAGCAGGAACGGATAGCGGTGGGGCAGAAGCTTCATGATCTCGAGGATATCAGCCGATCCCAATTCGCTGGTCGCGATGTCAGTCATTGCTGGTTCCTTTTTCCTTGGCGCGGGCGTCGTACCGGCTCAGCGTATCGGCCACCTCACGCAGATAATCCTTCATCGGGCGGGCCGGAACACCGCCATAACGCTCACCGGGCGGGACATCCGACAGAACACCGCTCATCGCCGCGATCTGGGCACCGTCACCGATCGTGATATGTCCATTGACGCCACAGGCGCCGCCAATCATCACCCCGTCCCCGATGCGCGTGCTGCCGGCGATGCCGACCTGGCTAACGATGCCGCAGTGGCGACCGATGCGAACGTTGTGACCGATCTGCACCAAATTGTCGATCTTGGTGCCTTCACCGATCACCGTGTCGTCCATCGTGCCACGGTCGATGGTCGTGTTGGCGCCAATCTCAACATGGTCCTGGATGATTACGCGTCCGACCTGAACAATCTTGATCATGCCACGCGGTCCAGGCGCATAGCCAAAACCGTCCTGCCCGATGCGCGCGCCGTTGTGGATGATGACATTGTTGCCGATCAGGGCGACCTGAACGGTGGCACCGGCTGCAATGGTGCAATCACGGCCGATGCGAACGCCAGCGCCGATCACTGCACCAGCGCCGATCCGGCTTCCCTCGCCGATCTCGACGTCGGCACCGATGACAGCCATCGGCTCCACTTCGACACCGGGCTCCAGACGCGCGGTCACATCGACAAAAGCTGCCGGCGAAATCGCCATGGTTTCGCTTGTCATGCGCGACGGACGCATCGCCGGCGGATGAAACAATGCCCCAGCGAGAGCAAAGGCCATGGCCGGTGTCTTGGTCAGCAGGACGGGAATGTGGTCAGGGATCAGCGATAACAGCGCCTTGTCGCAGAAGATCGCCGAAGCCTCGCAGGTCTTCAACTCTTCCTTGCTACGCCGCGACAGGATGTAACAAACATCACCTGCCTTGGCGCGAGATACCGGTGAAACGGATCCGACGATCCGCTCACCAGCCTCTGCATTCTGCAACTCCGCCCCCGTGTGTGCCGCAAGCATTGCAAGCGTCACCCCGGTATGGGGCGGAAAGAAATGATTATGTTCCATCAGAAAACGCTCCAGAACGTCAACCTGTCAGCAGTTCTGGACCGCCAGTCTTAGAACTGGTTCGCCATGCTGAAGCGGAATTCCTGTACTTCGTCGAAGTCTTCCTTAGCAACCGGAACCGCGTAATCGAGGCGCAGGGCACCAAAAGGCGAATTCCACAGGATACCAGCACCGACCGATGCGCGGATGGTAAGATCCGTGCCGACGACCCCTGCACTGTTCGAGACATCGTTACCGTAGAGGGTACCGGCGTCTGCGAAGACTGCACCGCGGAAATTCAGATCCTGCGGGATCAGCGGCATCGGGAAGGTCGCTTCAGCGGAGGCTGAGAAATAGGTCGTGCCACCGATCGAGTCACCCCCGATGCGCGGACCGATACCGTCATTCTCGAAGCCGCGGATTTCCTTGCCGCCGATCTTGAACTGGTCGAAGACGTTCAGATCACCATTGGTCGGCATCACATGACCCGCCGAGGCTGCAATCGAACCGACCAGGTCGTATTCGTCAGACAGCGTGTGATACATGCGGGCACGGCCGTAGAGCTTGTAGAAGTCGGAGTCGCCACCGAGGCCGGCATATTCCTGCGTGACGCTGACAAACAGGCCATCATGCGGGTTCTGACGGTCGTCCACGGTGTTGTAGACAAACGTGTTGCCGAGGATCGACTGCTTCCACGGGCTGCCATCGATCAGGTCGATGTAGGGCGCAGCAAGTTGGTCGTCGCCGCCACCCGAAACACCATCGGCACCGTAAGCGCCATCATTGATGTACTCGAGTTCCTTGTAGGTATAGCGGATCGTGGTCGCCAGATCTTCGGTGATCGGCGCGGTCACGCGGATGGTTCCGCCCTGCTCTTCGTAATCGTAGTTCGAATTGCTGCTGGTCGAGCTCTTGAAGAGATCGAAACCGGCGGCCAGACGATAACCGAGGAAATAAGGCTCGGTGAACGAGAAATTGTAGGTCTGGGTATCGTCGAAGCCGCCACCGGCAGCGACGCGGATGAACTGACCACGACCGAGGAAGTTCTTTTCCTCAACAGAGGCTTCCAGAACCAGACCACCATCGCCAACGGAATAGCCGGCACCAACACCGAACGAACCGGTCGGCTGATCCTGCACATCGACAATCACGATGACGCGGTCAGATGCGCTGCCGGCCTGGGTCGAGATGTTGACCGACGAGAAGAAGCCGAGCGCTTCCAGACGACGCTTGGCACGCGAAATGGTTTCCTGATTGAAGGCATCGCCTTCGGAAATATCGAATTCGCGACGGATGACGAAGTCACGGGTACGGGTGTTGCCGCGAACCTCGATGCGCTCGACATAGGCGCGCTCACCCTGGTCAACCAGATAGGTCACACCGATGGTATTCGTCTCGAAGTTGCGGTCACCGCGCGGAACAACGCGGGCGAACGGATAGCCGGCAGCCGAGACCCGGCGCGAGATGGCTTCCATCGACTTCTGCACATCGCGAGCGCTGTAGGTGCTGCCCGGATTGGTCTCCAGCAGGACCTCGAGATCCTTGCCATCAATGCCGTCAACCGTGGATTCCACCGCAACGTTGCCGAACTTGTAGCGCGCACCTTCATCAACGGTGATGTTGATGACATATTCGTTGCCGGCTTCGTTCAGCGTCGCTTCCGACGAAATGACACGGAAGTCAGCATAACCATGGTTGTAGTAGAACTGGCGCAGCACCTCTTCATCGGCGCGCAGCTTGTCCTCGTTGTAGACATCCTTGCGGGTCAGGAAGGACAGCATGCCCGATTCCTTGGTGTTCAGCACGGATGCCAGACGACCATCGGAATAAGCATTGTTGCCCACGAAATTGATCTGGCTGATCTTCGTGCGCTCACCTTCGTTGATCACGAAAGCAAGGTTCACGCGACCTTCGGCGACCGGAACCACCTGCGTGGTCACATCGATATCGCTGCGACCGATCGCGGCATAAGCTTCCTTGATGCGCTGGATGTCAGAGCTGATCAGTCCATCGCTGTAAGGACCCATCGGCTGCGTCTGAACCAGGCCGACCAACTTGTCGTCCTTGATCTTACGGTTGCCGTTGAACACGACCTGATTGATCAGCTGGTTTTCCACCACCGTCACCACCAGTGTGCCGCCGGAAACAGAAATACGGACATCGGAGAAGAAACCGGTCGCATAAAGCTGCTTGACCGATTCATCGATGTCGGCGTTCGAGAAACTCTGACCCGTCTTGATCGACAGGTTTGAGCGAACAGCCTCGGCACCAACGCGCTGGGCGCCACGCACATCGATATTGCGAACCACTGCGGCCTCGGCTGCTACAGCCGATACAAGTACGGCAACACCCGCTCCCGAAGACACGATACCAGCAGACAGCGCGACCGCCGATACTGCGTTCAAAAATCTTGAACCAGCCTTCATGTGTATACTTTACCTTCTTCAATTGTCCCGCAGCCGTACCCCGACTCCGGCCCGTGTGTGGTTTTAACGGGTTTTACCCTACAAGCAAGTGCGGACGTTAATTTCTGTTTACTTCATTTCAATCAGTGGCCTAATCGCCACTACGAGTTTGAAACAGCGTAAACAAATGGTTTCTCGCCATACAGTTCAGGCCTCATCCGATCAACCGGCTAATGTCATTCCAGGTCGCAAAAACCATCAGCGACAGGATCATTGCCAATCCGATACGAAAGGCGATTTCCTGGGCGCCGGGGCCGACTGGTCTGCCGCGCACTGCCTCAATCGCGTAGAGAACCAGATGCCCGCCGTCAAGGACCGGAACTGGCATCAAATTCAAAAGCCCCAAGGAAACAGAGAGAACGGCGGCTAGATTTAACAGAGCGATAACACCCAGCGTCGCCATTTCACCGGACGCCTGGACAACCCGGACCGGACCGCCCAGTTGATCAGCATTCATACGGCCGGCAATCATGTTGCCGATGTAATCGAATGTGCCGGTGATGATGTGACCGGTCTGGCGGAAACCCTCCCAGACGGCCTGAAGCGGCGACAGCTCGATGGTGCGGAAGTTGCCGGAACTTTGATTGGTGACAATGCCGATCTGGCCGACTTCCATCTCATTGCCAAAACTGTCGGAGATCACCGCGCGGCGCGGCACCATGTCGAAAACGACTTCGTTTTCCGCCCGGCGGACCGTCACCTTGACGGGCAGTTCGGGCCGCATGCTGATATAGCGCACGACTTCGTCGAAGGTTTCGATGCGCCGACCATCCAGGGCGACCAGAACATCACCCGGCTTGACGCCGGCCGCTTCGGCAACGCTGCCTGGCTTCAGTTCGGCAACGACTGGGTCTGCAACCGATTTGCCCATGGTTGCGAACATGACGGCGAAAATGAATATGGCGAGAATGAAATTGGCGATCGGACCGGCGGCGACCGTGATCGCGCGCTTCCACAGGGCTGCACCGCTCAGCGTCTGCGCCTTCTCTTCATCGGTCAATTCGCGGAGTTCTTCGCTGTCCGGCCGGCTGGCCGCATCGGCATCGCCAAAGAACCGGACATAGCCGCCAAGCGGAATAGCCGAGATCTTCCAACGGGTTCCGTGCTTGTCCGTGAAGCCGACCAACTCCGGTCCGAACCCGACGGAAAAAGCCAGGACACGAATGCCAGACCAGCGCCCCGCCAGGTAGTGGCCAAGCTCATGGATGAAGACGAGAAGCGAGAGAATGACGATATAGGGAAGGATATACCCGCCGAGAAAGCCGAAGACTGTGGTGATGTGATCCATGATCCGTTTCCAAACGGCACAAGGCCGCGAAAGGTTAAACGTCAGTCCCGCCGCGGTCGGCCATCATTCAGATGCCGAACA
The DNA here is from genome assembly GCA_900470155.1 of Hyphomicrobiales bacterium. GTDB lineage: Bacteria > Pseudomonadota > Alphaproteobacteria > Rhizobiales > Rhizobiaceae > Allorhizobium. The sequence continues at coordinate 168,229 of UBZT01000008.1, read as the reverse complement.
GGAAGGCTCCCAGAGAGACTACCGAGCCGCTGCCACTGGCAGAAAAGCCAACAGCTAGAAAGAATGCCGCAAAGCAGGCAAATACAAGGCCGTCAACACGATCCATGACGCCACCGTGTCCTGGAATCAAATTGCTCGAGTCTTTGACACCAAACCGACGTTTGATGAAGGACTCGAAAAGATCGCCGATCTGGCTCGACACCGACAGGGCCAGCGCTACGGTCGGGATCCAGATGCCGACATCCTGAAAATGCATCAGCGCGACAATCATTCCGCCTGCAACACCCGCGACTGTTCCGCCGATCGCACCCGACCAGGTCTTGCCCGGCGAGATCCGTGGCGCAAGTTTGGGTCCACCAATCGCGCGACCGACGAAATAAGCGAGAATGTCGGTCGACCAGACAACGACGAAGACAAAAAGCATGGCGACGAAACCGAGTGAATCCTCACCGCGGATCGCCGACAGCGCAATCGCGCTCAAGCCGGAATAGAAGATGCCGCCCACCTGCCACCAGCTCCAGCGGCCGAAAATGGACAGGAGCGCTGCGGTGACGACAAGACCGGCAAACAGCGGGACAGTCAGATCCGCCGGGCCGAAGACAAGGTTCAGAGCAATCAGCGCCATCGAGAACCAGCCGAATGCATGACCACGCAGGTTATGCTCGGCGAGCTGTGTCATTTTGGACCACTCGTAGTACACGAGCAGCCCGATGACAGCCGCCAGAACACGGAATGCGATGCCGCCGATCCATGTCGCCGCCAGAACGACGAGGATCAGCACGATGGCGGAATAGATGCGAAGCGTCAGTTCTCGGGACATTCGGGCCATCACGAACCGATCGCCACGGCGGTTGGTGCAAGCCCGCCGAAACGCCGGTCGCGTGCCGCAAACCGTTCGAGCGCAGCATGAAAGAGTTCAGCGGTGAAATCCGGCCAATATTCCGGTACGAACATCAATTCGGCATAGGCAGCCTGCCAGAGCAGAAAATTCGACAACCGCTCCTCGCCGCTGGTCCGGATGATGAGGTCCGGATCGGGGATGCCAGCCGTATCGAGACTGTCGTTTAGCTTTTGCGCGTCTATTTGCTCCGGCTTCAAACGCCCTGCCTGCACTTCGGACGCTAAGTGGGCCGCGGCACGCGCAATCTCGTCGCGCGCGCCATAGTTGAAGGCGATGACCAGCGTGAGGCCGGTATTGGAGGCGGTTGTGTCTTCAGCCTCCAGCAGAAGATCGCGGATGTCGTCGCGTAGCCGGATGCGATCACCAATCACCCGAATGCGGACATCGCCACGGTTCAGTTCGGCAAGGTCGCGACGGATGAATGCTTTCAGCAAGCCGAAAAGCTCGTTGACCTCTGCCTCGGGACGACGCCAATTCTCGGAAGAAAAAGCGAACAAAGTCAGGAAGCCGATGCCTGCATCGCGCGCCGCGCGCACAGTGTCGCGCACGGCTTCGACACCCTTGCGGTGCCCCAGAGCTCGCGGCAGGCCTCGCGCATTGGCCCAGCGACCGTTGCCATCCATGATGATCGCAACATGCTCCGGAGCGGCGCGATTTTGTGCTGTCGACATGTGCTTCAGGTCCAAGCGGCAATACAGATCCAGATACGCAAATGCATCCTAAACCTGCATGATTTCCTTTTCCTTCTCGGCGAGCAAGCGGTCGACGTCAACAATCGTGTCGTCGGTCATCTTTTGCACCTTTTCGGACTTGGAACGACTTTCGTCCTGGCCGATCGTACCATCTTTTTCGGCTTTCTTCAGGCCTTCCATGCCGTCGCGGCGAACGTGGCGGATGGCGACCTTGGCCTTTTCGGCATAGTCATGCGCAACCTTGACCAGCGACTTGCGGCGCTCTTCGTTCAGTTCCGGCAGAGGAATACGCAGGTTCTGACCATCCATGATCGGGTTGAGGCCGAGATTGGCTTCACGGATCGCGCGGTCAACAGCGTTGACCATCGACTTGTCCCAGACCGAAATGCCGAGCATGCGCGGCTCAGGCACCGTCACGTTGGCAACCTGGTTCAGCGGTACGCGCGAGCCATAGGCATCGACGGTGACCGGATCGAGAATATTGGCCGAAGCACGGCCCGTGCGCAGCGATGCAATATCGTGCTTGAAGGCATTGATGGCGCCGTCCATGCGGCGCTTCAGATCGTTGAGATCAACCCCTGCAGTCATCATGGTTCTCCCACTGGTCTTGCGGCTGGCGGCTTCCAAGAGCACGCCATTGCCATTTCAATTGTCGGTGACGATGGTCATCAGACCACGACCCGAGAGGATCTCGCCGAAACCGCCCTTTTCGTGGATGGAAAAGACGATAATCGGAATGTGATTTTCACGGGCCAGCGCAACGGCGGCCACGTCCATGACAGCCAGTCCCTTCTGCAGGACTTCATCATGAGTCAGGCGATCGAAGCGGGTTGCTGCCGGGTCTTTCTTCGGATCGGCAGAATAGATGCCGTCGACCTGGGTGCCCTTGAAGATCGCCTGCGCACCCATTTCGGCGGCGCGAAGTGCTGCGGCGGAATCGGTGGTGAAGAACGGATTGCCGGTGCCACCGGCGAAGATCACCACCCTGCCCTGCGACAGATGATGGATGGCGACGCGCTGTGAAAAACTCTCGCAGATTTCCGGCATGGCGATGGCCGACAGCACGACGGTATCGATGTCGAGCTTGCGCAGCGACGTTGCCAGCGCCAGCGCATTGATGACGGTGGCCAGCATGCCCATGTGGTCACCGGTGACGCGGTCGCCACCCTTCGACGCAACGGCCACACCGCGGAAAATATTGCCGCCGCCAACAACGACACCCACTTCGACGCCCATGGCGCGCGCTTCGGCAATGTCGCTCGCAATCCTGTCGGCAACCGCGACATCGATCCCGAATCCCTGGCTGCCCATCAGGGCCTCGCCGGAGCACTTCAGGAGAACGCGTTTGAACAATGGTTTGGCAGTCATGGAAGCTCCCGAATTCAACTCTGAGCCGGATACACGAAGGGCACCGCGTTGTCACGCGATGCCCGATGTTTTCCCTAAAGAAGGATGCCGTTTGCGATCAGCCCTTGGCGACAGCCGCAACTTCGGCTGCGAAGTCGCTTTCTTCCTTCTCGACGCCTTCGCCGAGGAGAAGACGTGCCATGCCGGTAACTTCGATCGACGCGCCGGCTTCCTTTTCGGCAGCCTTGATCGCATCGCCGACCGTTACGTCAGGATTGATCACGAACGCCTGCGACAGAAGAGCGACTTCCTCGAAGAACTTGCGCATGCGGCCTTCGACCATCTTTTCGATGATCGCTTCCGGCTTGCCGGATTCGCGCGCCTGCTCGATGAAAACGTTGCGTTCGCGCTCGGCGACAGCAGCGTCGACTTCCTCGGCGCGGATGGCGAGCGGGTTGGTCGCAGCAATGTGCATGGCAACTTGGCGGCCGATCGAGGTCAGGACGGCCTTGTCGCCTTCCGACTTCAGGGCAACCAGAACACCGAGCTTGCCGATGCCATCGCCGGCAGCGTTGTGCACGTAAGTCGCAACAACACCATGCGCGACTTCGAGCTTGGCAGCGCGACGGAGCGTCATGTTCTCGCCGATGGTTGCGATTGCATCCTTGATCGTATCGGCAACCGGCTTGCCGGATGCCGGGTAGGTTGCGGCCGAAATGGCTTCAACCGAACCATCGGTCGACAGGGCAACGTTGGCAATGCCGCGGACGAGCTCCTGGAAGGCATCGTTACGGGCAACGAAGTCGGTTTCCGAATTGAGCTCGACGATCACGGCCTTGTGGCCGGCGCCGGCAATGGCGATCAGGCCTTCAGCGGCGGTACGGCCGGACTTCTTGTCGGCCTTGGAGATGCCCTTGGCGCGCAGCCAGTCGATCGAGGCTTCGACGTCGCCGTTGTTCTCGATCAGAGCCTTCTTGCAATCCATCATGCCTGCGCCGGACTTCTCGCGCAGTTCCTTTACCAGTGCTGCAGTGATTTCAGCCATTGTGTGCCTCTTGTCTGTTCAGGCGGTGCACCAATCATCCGCGGGACTCATGGACTGCACCCTGTTTGGGGGACGAAATGTACCCGGAAGTGTGACAACGTGATGAAGCGGGTCACCACGGAAACAATCACCCGTCTTCGATGGCCCGCTCTCACGCAGAAAGCAGAGGCCGGAAGAACGGAAGCCGCCCGTCGCTCAACGAGCTTGCGGGCGGCCGTTCCCTGTTCGGGAAGTCGCGGCGGAATTCAAGCCGCCGCGTGAAGCATCAGGCTTCGGATTCAGCTTCGAGAGCCGGCTCGATCGGGGTTTCGGCAGATGCGCCGATATCACGACCGGAAGCGCCCTGCTGGCGAGCGATGCCGTCGATGGCAGCGCGTGCGATCAGGTCGCAGTAGAGAGCGATGGCGCGCGAAGCGTCGTCATTGCCCGGGATCGCGTAGTCGATCAGGTCCGGATCGCAGTTCGAGTCGATCACGGCTACAACCGGGATGCCGAGGCGCTTGGCTTCGTCGATCGCGATCTTTTCCTTGTTGGTGTCAATGATGAACATCAGGTCCGGCGTGCCGCCCATGTCCTTGATACCGCCGAGAGCCTTGTCGAGCTTTTCGCGTTCGCGCTCAAGGTTCAGGCGTTCCTTCTTGGAATAGCCGGAAGCGTCCGAAGCGAGAATTTCATCGAGCTTGCGCAGGCGCTGGATCGAGTTCGAAATAGTCTTCCAGTTGGTCATCATGCCGCCGAGCCAACGGGAGTTGACGTAGTACTGGGCCGAACGCTTGGCGCTGTCAGCGATGATTTCCGACGCCTGGCGCTTGGTGCCGACGAACAGAACGCGACCGCCGCGAGCAACGGTGTCAGACACGACCTGCAGGGCGCGCGACAGCATCGGAACGGTCTGAGCCAGGTCGATGATGTGGATGTTGTTACGGTCGCCGAAGATGTACGGCTTCATCTTCGGGTTCCAGCGATGAGTCTGGTGGCCGAAGTGAATGCCAGCTTCGAGAAGCTGACGCATAGAGAAATCGGGCAATGCCATGCCTAGTTATCCTTTTCCGGTTGAACCTCCGCAAGGCGAACAGCACCCTCTTCGAGAATGCCACCGGGCGGAACGATCCGGATTTCTCCCGGACAATCCCAAGCCTTACGTGTGGAATGATGCCGCCCATACAGCGACGCGCACGAGAAATCAAGCACTATAAGCAGAAAGCGCGCGAACACGCTGTCTGATACACTATTTGCATTCACCGTCGGTCTTGCCAAGCAGTTCCAGCTTGGTCAGCTTTCCCGAGAGGATGAAATCACCATAGTCCAAGGTCAGGTCGCGGGTGACACCGTTCTCGTACAGCTTGAAGGACTGGCTATAGATCGGCAGCTGGTCGCCCTTCGCCTTTTCGTCGAAATAGGCAATCGAGACCGGCCAGTAGTCGGCACCGGCCAACGGTTCGACTGCCTTGACTTCGGGATCGGCACCGGTCGCCTTTTGCGGCGCACCGACGACCGTGGTCGTCAGGAACGTCTGATCGCCGTCTTCCGAACCGTCGAAGATACGCGATTCGAAGACACGCTCACCCTTGCGGGCCAAGGCGATCACTTCAAGCATGTGCTCGGCGGGGAAACGACTGTCGGCCAGCTCAACAGCGCGCTTGTCCGGCCCGGTGAGCTCGATCTGGACCTTGCCGCCTGCCTCGGCAGCGGCGCCCGTGACATCCTTGTCGAGCTGGTCATCGGTGAAGGACTTGTTGTCGAAGCGGAACTTGCCGCCCGCGACATCCTCGAAGGTCGAGCTGCGCTGGTCGGTCACGCGAACGCCGTCGCCGACATCGATGCGGGTGACGAAACGAAACTGGGTGTTGTAGCCCTTGCAGGTCGATCCGTTGAATTCGTAGACCATGCGACCGCGCACGCTTTCAATGCCGGAGCGGTCGGAGGCTTCCTTGAGAACGACGTCGTAGACGGCACGGTGGGGCGCCAAGCCGATCACGCCTGCGGCTTGCACGGAACCAAGCCCCATGCATGACGCAAGGGTGGCTGTGGCGACAAGGGCCATGCGGGAACGAAACATCGATCACCTCCTGTTGGACTCGCCATCGATGTTATAAGAACACATTCGGCAAAAGCGAGACATGCTTTTGTCCGCGTTCTCTTTCGCACTGTTTATCAACAAGACCGGGAAATTCACATGTCCGATACTATCGACAGCCGCCTCCAGGCATTGGGAATCACCCTACCCGAAGCAGCAGCACCAGCGGCCAATTATGTGCCTTATGTGATCAGCGGCAATCTGCTTTATCTGTCGGGCCAACTACCCATCGAAGGCGGCAAAATTGCGGTCACCGGCCTTGTCGGCGCCGATGTCATGCTGGAAGAAGCGCAGCGCGCGGCCGAACTCTGCGCCATCAACATCCTGGCTCAGGCAAACGCTGCCCTCGCCGGAGACCTGTCGCGCATCACCCGTGTCATCAAGCTCAACGGCTTCGTCGCCTCGGCACCGGGTTTTGTCGAACAGCATCTGGTGATCAACGGCGCATCGAACCTGATTGCCAAGGTCCTCGGCGAGGCAGGCAAACACGCGCGCGCCGCCGTCGGCATGGCCTCGTTGCCGCTCAATGCCGCCGTCGAGATCGACGCCATCCTGGAGATCAAGCTTTGAGCAGCATTGACTGGATCAAGGACGTGCCGGTCGCCCATCGCGGCTTTCACGACATGAACAAGACTGTCTGGGAGAATACGCTCTCGGCGTTTGCCCGCGCCATCGATGCAGGCTTTGCCATTGAATGCGACATCCAGCTTTCATCCGACAGTGTGCCGATGGTGTTTCACGACCACGACCTGCAGCGGCTATGCAGCCTGGCGGGCGAGGTTCGCGAGCGCACGGCGGGCGAACTGGGCATGATGTCAATCGGCGGCACATCCGACCGTATCCCGACATTGAAGAAGATGCTGGACCTGGTGAAGGGCCAAGTGCCGCTGGTCATCGAACTGAAGGGCATTGATGCCGAGCAGGACGATGGCTTCGTCGAAGGCGTTCTCGAGGTCCTCGAGGGCTATCAGGGCAAAGTGGCGCTGATGAGCTTCGACTATCACCTGCTGCGCGCCCTGAAATCTGTCGATTGCCCCTACCCGGTTGGTCTGACGGCCGAAGGGGCACGGCCGGAGCAATTCGAAGCGCATGAAGAGGCAATGGCGCTCGGTCTCGATTTTGTCTCCTATGCGGTCGCGCATCTGCCCAACAGCTTCATCACCGGCCTGCGTGAAAACGGCACACCGGTGATTACCTGGACCGTCAGGGATGAAATCATGCGGGCGCAGACCTATACATATGCTGATCAGATGACATTCGAAGGCTTCGACCCGCGGACCTCGCCGGCGATTGCCTGACGGGAGATCCATGGCAGACGAGGTAACGATCCGCATAGTCCGTTCCTTTTCGGAAATCGATCCGGCCATCTGGGCCAAACTGTCCGGGGCCTCGCGCTCCGGACCGAACTACAATCCCTTCTGTTCACATGCCTTCCTGTCATCACTCGAGGAGTCCGGCTCGGCGACCGCCGAAACCGGCTGGCTTGGCCATCACCTGCTGCTTGAGGAAGACGGCGAACTGATCGGGGCGATCCCCTGTTATCTGAAGAGCCACAGCCAGGGCGAATATGTCTTCGACCACAGCTGGGCCGACGCATTCCAGCGCGCCGGCGGCCATTATTATCCCAAGCTGCAGGCCTGCACCCCTTTTACGCCCGCCACCGGACCGCGGCTTCTGGTACGCGATGGCGAAGACCCCGGCCGTGTCTCCGGCCTCTTGGCGCAAGGGCTGCGGCAGGTCACGGCCGAGCTTGGACTGTCCTCGGCACACGTGACGTTCCTTCCGCAAGGTGAGCTGTCTTCCCTTACGGAATGCGGATTCCTGCATCGCATGGATCAGCAGTTCCACTTCCTCAACAAAGGTTATGCCGACCATGAGGCCTTCCTGGCCGAACTGTCCTCGTCGAAGCGCAAGAACCTGCGCAAGGAACGCCGCAACGCGCTGGCAAACGGCATCACGATCGACTGGCTGACGGGCAAGGACCTGACCGAGGAGATCTGGGATCAGTTCTTCACTTTCTACATGGATACCGGCAGCCGCAAATGGGGTCGCCCCTACCTGACTCGCGACTTCTACTCGCTGATCGGCGAACGCATGGCCGACGACGTGTTGCTTGTGATGGCCAGGCGCAATGGCCGCTATATCGCCGGGGCAATCAACTTCATCGGTTCAGATGCGCTCTACGGCCGGCACTGGGGCTGTATCGAAGATCATCCCTACCTGCATTTCGAGGTCTGCTATCATCAGGCGATCGATTTTGCCCTTGCAAAGGGCCTGGCTCGTGTTGAGGCGGGCGCACAGGGAGAGCACAAGCTGGCGCGAGGGTACCAGCCGATCGTCACCCATTCGGCCCATTTCATTGCCCATGCCGGCCTGAGGCGCGCCGTGGGCGACTATCTCGAACACGAGCGACGCGAGGTGGAACAGATGGGCGACTATCTCGACGACCATACCCCCTTCCGCAAGGGTGAACGACAGCCGCGCGACGGCGAGGAATTCGATGGCTAAGCAAATATCGCCCTGCTTGATCCGGCGCGCGACTTGCCTTTAATGGCCTTCACAATCGAGGAGACAGACGATGAGTATTTCAGCCTACGACCCGAACAACATCTTCGCCAAGATCCTGAAGGGCGACATCCCTTCGGTGAAACTCTACGAGGACGACGACACGCTCGCCTTCATGGATGTGATGCCGCAGGCGCCAGGTCATCTTCTGGTCATTCCGAAACAGGGTTCGCGCAACCTGCTCGACGCCGATCCGGCCGTTCTGGTCAAGCTGATGCCCGTCGTGCAGAAACTTGCCAGCGCGGCCAAGGAAGCGTTTGATGCAGACGGCGTCTATGTCGCGCAGTTCAATGAGCCTGCCGCCGGCCAGACCGTCTTCCATCTGCATTTCCACGTCATTCCCCGCCATGACGGCTTGCCGTTGAAGCCGCATACCGGCGGCATGGAGGATATCGAAGTGCTGAAGGCCAATGCCGAGAAGATCAAGGCGGCTCTCTGAGTCCCTTGCAGTTAATCTGCACCGAGTGCCCCGCAGCCGGGGCATTGCATTTCCGGGATCAGGTCGGGCGATGCCCTATAGCCAGACTAGCCCTGCCGCGAGGATGACAAGCGGCACGAGCACGCCGACGATGACGCGCTGTCCGAAAAGCAGAAATGCCGCAAATCCAAGACCGGCAGCGGTCAGCCGCAGCCAGAGTGGCGAGCCCTCAAGCGTTCCGGCCGGAAAGACGATCAGTTTCGCCGTCACCGCCATGACGAGCGCGGTTGCCACCGCCCTCACCCAGGCCAGCGCTTCCGACCCTTCCTGCAGACGGTTGCCGGCGATCACACCGAGCCAGCGCCACATGTCGGTCGCAAGCCATCCGGCAACGACGATGACGATATACAGCCAGTAATCTGCCATCACAGAACCTCATCCGTCTCGACAGTCGGCATCGGCTCGGGCCGCGCGCCGCGGACCAGATAACGATCGATCAGATAGGCCACCGTGCCGCCACCCAGCCCGGCGATCACAATATCGAAACCGGGCACTGCCAGCGCCAGCAATGGCCCAGAGACCAGGCCAATGACGAAGGCGATCTTGACGACGGACTGGTGGCCCGTGGCCCAGATCGAGGCAATGAAATAAACGGGCGTCAGGAAAAACAGGACTGCGGCCACCACCGGCGGAAAGGCTGCAACCAGCCCATAACAGACGCCGACCAGCACGGTGTTGACGGTGACCAGCGTAATGCCGAAACCGGCGAAGAAAGCGACGCGTCCCTCGCGTGGCACCGACTTGAAATTGCCCATGGCAAAAACCCAGGCGGTGATCGCGACGAAATGCGCCAGCACCAGCAACAACCATGTCGGCGTCCGTGACGTGCGCATCTCCGGCACCAGAGAGGCGACCATCGGCATCAGCCGGATGGAGGACAGGGAGACCGCCAGAAACACGGCCAGCAGATTGGCGCCGCTGGTGACGGTTCCGATCAGGATCATCTTCGCCGGCAGCGCCCAGACCATGGCCGTCATGAACATCGCCTCGGACCGGCTGACGCCGGATTCGAGCGCAAAGGCAGAAAAACCGACGAACGAGACCATCAGGATTATGGCTGGAAGGCTGAAAAGACCGCGCATTCCGGCCAGGAACCAGCGGGTCTGGGAAAAATCCGAAGATACCGAAGACATGCACTATTCCGATGCGGCAAAAAGAAGTGCCGGGCATTGCCCGGCACCGGTTTTTCCAGCGTAACGTGACGCTTATTTCTTCTTCGGCACCTTTGGCACGGCACTGCGCTTGGCCGGCTTCGGCGCTTCGATCACGGCGGTGTCACCATCATCCTGTGCAACCGCCGCTTTGCTCGACGGCTTCTTCTTGGCCTTGATAGACTTGTCGGCCACGACCTCGGCTTCCGGCTTCGGCTTGACCGGCGCTACCTCGGAAATGGCCTCAAGATCGAGCACGTCTTCGCCAGCGTCATCCTTCTTTACGCCGACCTTGACGAGGCCGCCCTTCTTCAGCTTGCCGAACAGGATCTCGTTGGCGAGCGGCTTCTTGATGTATTCCTGGATGACGCGGCCGAGCGGACGCGCGCCCATCTTTTCATCATAGCCACGGGTGGCAAGCCAGGCGATGGCCGGTTCCGACAGATCGAAGGTCACGCCGCGTTCCGAAAGCTGCGCTTCGAGCTGCATGACGAACTTCTGCACAACCTTGTGAATGACCTCGCTCGGCAGCGGTGCGAACGGAATGATCGCATCGAGACGGTTGCGGAATTCGGGAGTGAACAGGCGGTTGATCGCCTCTTCATCCTCGCCGGTGCGCTTGGACGAACCGAAACCGATCGCCGACTTCGCCATCTCGGACGCGCCCGCATTGGTCGTCATGATCAGGATGACGTTGCGGAAGTCGATCTTCTTGCCGTTATGGTCTGTCAGCGAACCGTGGTCCATGACCTGCAGCAGGATATTGTAGATATCCGGATGCGCCTTCTCGATTTCATCAAGCAGAACCACGCTGTGCGGATGCTGGTCGACACCATCGGTCAGCAGGCCACCCTGGTCGAAGCCAACATAGCCGGGAGGGGCACCGAGCAGCCGCGAAACCGTGTGCCGCTCCATGTATTCCGACATGTCGAAGCGCAGCATCTCGACGCCGAGCGAGGCGGCAAGCTGCTTGGCCACTTCCGTCTTGCCGACGCCTGTCGGGCCGGAAAACACGTAGGAGCCGATCGGCTTATTCGGTTCGCGCAGGCCGGCACGAGCCAGCTTGATCGCGGTCGACAGCGCTTCAATAGCGGTATCCTGGCCGTAGACGACGGAACGCAGTTCCTTCTCGAGATTGGCGAGAACCATCTCGTCATCCTTGGAGACCGTCTTCGGCGGAATGCGGGCCATGGTGGCGATGGTGACCTCGATCTCCTTTTCGGTAATCAGCTTGCGGCGCTTCGACGCCGGCAGCAGCATCTGGGCCGCGCCGGTCTCGTCGATCACGTCGATCGCCTTGTCCGGCAGCTTGCGATCGGAGATGTAGCGGGCCGAAAGCTCAACAGCCGACTTGATCGCCTCGTTGGTGTAACGCAGCTTGTGATAGTCCTCGAAATAGGGCTTCAGGCCCTTCATGATCTCGATCGCATCGTCGATCGACGGCTCGTTGACGTCGATCTTCTGGAAGCGGCGAACCAGGGCCCGGTCCTTTTCGAAGAACTGGCGATATTCCTTGTAGGTCGTCGAGCCGATGCAACGGATCGCACCCGACGACAGTGCCGGCTTCAGCAGGTTGGACGCATCCATGGCACCGCCCGACGTAGCGCCCGCACCGATGACGGTGTGGATTTCGTCGATAAACAGTACGGCACCGGGATAGTCTTCCAGTTCCTTGACGACCTGCTTCAACCGTTCCTCGAAATCACCGCGGTAACGGGTGCCGGCAAGCAGCGTGCCCATGTCGAGCGAGAAAATCGTCGCGTCCGCGAGTGCTTCCGGCACCTTGCCTTCGACGATGCGCTTGGCAAGACCTTCGGCGATCGCCGTCTTGCCGACGCCGGGATCACCGACATAGAGCGGATTGTTCTTCGATCGACGGCAAAGGACCTGGATCGTGCGGTTAACCTCGGAATGGCGACCGATCAGCGGATCGATCTTGCCGGTCTTGGCCTTTTCATTGAGGTTGACGCAATAGGCCTTCAGAGCCTCCTGCTTGCCCTTGGCCGCAGTTCCCTCTTCCTGCTCACGACCCGGCTTGGCCTCGGCCTCGCCTTCCTCGGCGCCACGCGGGCTGCGAACCTGGGAGGCGCCCGGGCGCTTGCCGATGCCGTGGGAGATATAGTTGACGGCGTCGTAGCGTGTCATTTCCTGCTCCTGCAGGAAGTATGCGGCGTGGCTCTCGCGTTCGGCGAAGATCGCGACGAGCACATTGGCGCCGGTCACTTCTTCGCGACCGGAGGATTGGACATGGATCACTGCCCGCTGAATGACGCGCTGGAAGCCGGAGGTCGGCTTGGAATCCTCGTCATAGCCGGTGATCAGGTTGGAAAGATCGTTGTCGACATAGTCGGAGACATTCTTGCGCAACGCGTCGAGGTTGACATTGCACGCCCCCATCACCGCCGCGGCATCGGCATCGTCGATCAGCGCGAGCAGCAGATGTTCGAGCGTCGCATATTCATGATGGCGCTCGTTGGCGTAGGTCAGTGCCTGATGCAGCGCTTTTTCGAGGCTGGGAGAAAATGTTGGCACGTCTGGTCCTCACTTTTTTTCCATGACACACTGAAGCGGATGCTCATGCTGCCTTGCGAAATCCATCACCTGGCTCACCTTGGTCTCGGCAACTTCGTAGGTAAAGACCCCACACTCGCCCACACCGTGATTGTGGACCTGCAACATGATGCGTGTGGCGGCTTCCCTATCCTTTTGAAAAAAGCGCTCCAGAATGTGGATGACAAATTCCATCGGGGTGTAGTCGTCGTTGAGAAGCAGGACGCGGTACAAATTCGGCTTCTTTGTCTTCGGCTTAGTGCGCGTGATGACCGAGGTGCCGCGGTTGGCATTGTCCCCGTCGCGTTGGCTTTGCATGAAGACCGGCATAGCGATCATTTCAGTTCATTCTCCGTTGTCCGGCCTGTTTGCCGTTACGCAGCAAAGGCGGACGAACATTCAGCACAGTAAGGTAGTTCTTAATTCGGTGATTTTAAGCCCCCCAATCGATGTCGATGACAATTTGTCACGAGGGTCGGAAAGCTCAACAAAATGAAATTACAGGTTATACCAGAGGCCACAAATGGCAAGACCGGCCGTGCTGGGCACAACCGGTCTCGCATGCTACGCGCAAGGTTCGATCAAGCGGCGGTGGAAAAAGGCACGATCGATTTACCCAGCGGCGCCTCATAGGGCTTGTAGACGGTTTTCGCGAGTTCCGAATACATCTCGCCCATCTTGGTCGCCTCGGCGATGAAGCTCTCGTAGGATGACTTCATGAAGCTGGTCTGCAATTCGAAGGCTGCTTCCATGCTCTTCACGCCTGTCAGCGATTCCACGAAAGTTGCCGCATCCTGGAAGGACTTCTTGGAATAATCGGTTGCCTCGGTGGCAATGGCCTGAAAACCCTTCGTCACTTCCGAATAGTTCTTCAACATGCCCTCCATGGCTTCCTTGCCCTTCTTGTTTGCCTCATCAAAATTGATCATTCGAGCGTCCTCCATCAGCGCTTTATTTCAGAGGATCAAAACATAGCAGCCGCACAAAAGACGTCAAGTAGAATTGTGCAGCGCACAAATATCTAAGGTTGCATTTCGCCATCGAAAAAAGGGCCGCCCCATAAAGAGACGGCCCCACATCATTGAATGACAAGAGATATATTAGCCTGCCTTCAACCTAAGGCTTTAGGCAAAAATCACAGGTCGACGTCTAGGATCGCCATCGAGAAATTGTAGGACAGATCGCCGTCTTCCTCGTCCTTGAACACGACGCCGAGAAACTCGTCGCCCACATAGACCTCGGCCGAGTCATCCTTGCGGGGACGTGCCTTGACGACCATGGAAGGGTTGAAGGTGCGCTTGAAATAGGCGTCGAGCTTCTTGATTTCGTCTGGTTTCACGCTGGGTCTCCATCGGCTGTCTTTGATTTGCGCCGCTTGTCGCATGGGCATTCCGCCGATGTAAAGACGCAAAGGATAGTTTGCCCCATCAATGCGCGCAGTCGCGCATCCGACGGCACATCGTGCTCAGTCGTCCGAAACAATCATCTGGTCCATCGAGCGCGACGGTTCTGCGCAGCCCGCCTCCCCCACTATCCGCGCCGGCACGCCAGCGACGGTGACGGCCGAAGGTACCGGCTTCAAGACGACGGAACCGGCAGCAATGCGCGAGCAGCAGCCGATCTCGATATTGCCAAGCACCTTGGCACCGGCGCCGATCATCACGCCGTCGCCGATCTTCGGATGACGGTCTGCGCCCTCCTTGCCCGTGCCGCCAAGCGTCACACCATGGAGGATGGAAACGTTGTCGCCGATGCGTGCCGTTTCACCGACAACGAGCCCCGTGGCATGATCGAGGAATATGCCCTTACCGATCCGTGCCGCCGGATTGATATCCGTCTGGAAGATATTCGAAGACCGGCTCTGCAGATAGAGCGCGAAATCGCGCCGACCGCGGTTCCAAAGCCAATGGGCCAGACGATGGGTCTGGATCGAATGGAAACCCTTGAAATAGAGAACCGGCTCGATGAAACGCGTGCAGGCCGGGTCACGGTCGTAGACCGCCTGGATATCGACACGCAGGATCGCGCCCCATTCCGGCCAGTCAATCAGCATTTCATCAAACGCCTGGCGCAACACGATCGCCGGCAGGTCTGTATGATCGAGGCGTTCACAGATACGGTAGATGACGCAGTCTTCCAGGGAGCGATGGCTGAGTACCGTCGAATGGAAAAATGCCGCGAGCATGGAATCTCGGTCGGCCGCGGTGCGGGCTTCGTGCCGAAGGCTGTCCCAGATCGGGTCCATCGACTTGACCACATCCACCTTGAGGGCGTCGTTCTGTGCGACCATTTCCGGTCTCCTCGTTTGTCTCAGAGCGAAGTATATAATCGAACCCGCACCGAACTCAAATGGACTTCTAAAATGAAACGCATCAGCGAATTTGCCAACGGTCAGATCAAGGCGTCCTGCGAAGCCGGAACCGGTTTTCTGCTAATCGACAATCCGGCCCGCAAGAACGCGATTTCCGAGGCCATGTGGCAAGCGATACCGGATGCCCTCCGCTGGCTTCACGCCAAGGCAGATGCCCGCGTCATCGTGATGCAAGGCGGCGGCAACGGCGATTTCAGCGCTGGCGCCGATATTTCGGAATTCGCCACGGTCCGCAGGGACGCCAGCACCGCGCGGATCTACGAGGACGCCAACAGCCGCGCCTTTTCGGCGATCCGGGAAGCGCCGGTTCCGGTCATCGCATCGATCCGCGGCATTTGTTATGGCGGCGGCTTCGGACTTGCCGCTGCGGCCGACCTGCGGTTGGCCTCGCCTGACGCCATCTTTGCCGTACCCGCGGCACGCCTTGGCCTCGCCTACCCGGCCGACGCAATCCAGGACTTTGTCCGCGGCCTCGGTTCGCAGCTAGCGCGCAGGGCCTTGTTTACCGGAGCGAGCCTGAAGACGACGGAACTGAAGGAATGCGGATTCCTCGCGCAGGTGATCGAAGCGGACAGTCTTGAGCAGCAGACGCTGGCATTGGCCCAGACGATTGCGGCCAATGCGCCGCTGTCGGTGCGCGCGTCAAAACTGGCGCTGCGCGCCGTTGAACAGGCTGACGAAAACTTGCTGCGCGAAGCCGAGATCATCGGCGCCCAGACCTTCGAAAGCGCCGACTATGCGGAAGGGCGCGCCGCTTTTGCCGAACGACGGCGACCGCAATTTACGGGGCGATAACGAGGAACCTCGGCCCGAAACCCTTGACCAACAATCTTGGCCTGGAGCCAGTGCCGGTGCCGGTGCCGGTGCCGGGGACGAGATCAGGACAGAGCCGCGTAGAACTCGAGGACGGCCTTCTTGAACACACGATCGCCGACCGCCAGCATGTGGTCGCGGCCGGGAATATCCAGTGCCGTCGCGTGCGGCATCAATTGCGCCAGTTCCTGCGCGGACCCCGCGATATCATCCTTGGTGCCGACCCCGATCAAGGTCGGCACATCGACCTTGGCGATATCGCGGCGGCTGATCAGATCGCGCGAGGTCATGATGCAGGCGGCGAGCGCCAGCCGATCGGATTTCGTCTGGTCGGCGAAGGCGCGAAACATGCGGCCGCGCTCATGGGTGACATCATCCAGCGATGGCGCAAGCAGCGCGTCGGCGATCGGGTCCCAATCGCCCACGCCATCGCACATGCCGATGCCGAGGCCGCCGAATACCAGAGAGCGGACGCGTTCCGGATGCTCCACGGCCAGGAAAGCCGAAATGCGGGCTCCCATGGAATAACCAAAGACATGCGCGGTATCGAGGCCGAGATGGGTCAGCAGGGCGGCGGCGTCGCCCGCCATCAGGCTCGGACGGTAGGCTTGCGGATCGTGCGGCTTGTCGGTCGCTCCATGACCGCGATTGTCCAGCGCAATCACCCGGTAGCCGGCTTCACCCAGGGTTTTCAGCCAGCCCGGATAAACCCAGTTGACGTTCGCCGACGACGCAAAGCCGTGGATCATCAGGACCGGCGCGCCACTCGGATCGCCTTCGTCGAAAAAGGCGAATTCGAGACCGCCATGGCGAAAGCGGGAAAATGCGGGGGCGTCGAGATTCATGAACAGTCCTTCGGGGATCTTGGGCCTTCGGGCTGTGAGGGCCTTCGGGGTCTTGGGGCAGGTCGTCAGGCTCGCCACCATATTGATTGATGATCTGACATCAATTGCCGCAGGCCGATTTTCTGTGGGTTTGCGAGCGCTTTGGCTCTACACTTTTCAGCCGGACGACGCTAAGGTCCGCGCCAGACAAACAGCATTTTCGGAGACTGACATGGCTGGCCACACGATTCCCCATTTCCAGAACGACGGCGGTCATAGCGTGATTGAAATCGGCGTGAAGGAATTCATGTGCACCGGCGCATCCTCGCCCTTCGATCATCCGCATATCTTCATCGACCTCGGCCATGACAGCGAGAAGGTCTGCTCCTACTGCTCGACGCTCTATCGCTACAATCCGAGCCTCAAGGCCGAACAGACCAATCCTCCCGGCTGCGTCTATCACGTCAAGGCGGCGTAAAGCGCGAGGTCGCGATCGGCATTCAACATGGCCATCAAGCACGCCGCCATCGTCGGAGCCGGCATAGCTGGCCTCACTGCCGCACTATCGCTGGCGCAAAAGGGCATCTCATCCGACATCATCGAACAGGCGCCGCAGCTTGGCGAAGTGGGCGCGGGCCTGCAGCTTTCCCCCAATGCGACATCGGTGCTGGCCGCACTCGGTATACTTGCCGAGATCGAGCAGCACTGGCTTGAGCCGAAGTCGGTTCGGCTCGCTTCGGGCAGGAGCCTAAAAACGCTGGCCGAAGTCCCCGCTGGCGATTTTGCGCGCCGGCGCTGGGGCCAGCCTTACGGCGTTCTGCATCGCTCCACCCTGCAGCAGGCACTGCTCCGCGCGGTGCTGTCCGAACCGCTGTGCAAGCTTCACCTCGGACGGCGGGTTGCAGGCGTCGGCATCGATAGTCTCGCCTATGTCACGGGTCGCAAGCCGGACTTCGTGATCGGCGCCGATGGCGTCTGGTCCGTGGCGCGTGATGCCATACCAGAGAGCCCGAGCGTCAGTTTTTCCGGCAATATCGCCTGGCGTTTCACCGTCGATGGCGACACTGCACCAGACTTCCTGTCCCGAGATGGCGTCGTCGCGCATCTCGGCAGTCGCAGCCATCTGATTTCCTATCCGCTGAAAGAAACGAACGGCTTTAATCTCGTCGCCATTGCCAGCGGTGCCGACGCTGACGAGCATTGGGCCATTGCAGCCGATGCTGCCCGATGCGCGATGCTGCTGGAACAGTTTTCCGGATGGCACCTGTCGATCCGGGCCCTGCTCGCCGGGGCAAAAAACGCCAATTTCTGGCCGCTCTATCAGGCCTCCGAGGGCCGCTGGCAGAACGGTCGCGACACTGTCCTGATCGGCGATGCGGCCCATGCCATGATGCCGTTTGCCGCACAGGGGGCTGCTATGGCAATCGAGGACGGCTTCGCGCTCGCCCGGCATGTGTCGGCAGCACCCTTGGCCGAGGCACTCGCCACCTTTGAGACGGAGCGCAAGGCCAGGGCCGCCAAGGTCAAGGCGCGCGGCGATTTCAACCGCTTTGCCTATCATGCTCGCGGGCCGGTGCGCATGGCCAGGGATCTCGTCCTGTCACTGCGGTCGCCGGAAAGCCTCGCCGCCGACCTCGACTGGCTCTATGGCCATCGCGCCGGCGGCTGAGGCAGGCATCGTGGCCGTCAGATCTCTGCGGCCGCGCGGAAACCGGCTTCGAGATCAGCGATCAAGTCTTCGACATTTTCGAGGCCTATCTGCAAGCGGATCAAGGCGCCCTCTTCCGGCGCCTTGCGGATCGTGCGGTCATCAAGGTTGACCATGATCGCCAAGCTCTCATAGCCGCCCCAGGACCAACCCAGGCCGAAAATGTTCAGGCTATCGAGAAAAGCTCGGGCCTTCGGCTTGGCCTTTTCCGGCGCGCCTGCCGTCAGCACAAACGAGAATATGCCACTTGCGCCCTTGAAGTCGCGTTTCCAGAGATCGTGGCCGGGAAAGCTCGGCAGCGCCGGATGCAGCACGCGGGCGACATCGTCGCGCCCTTCCAGCCATTGCGCCATGCGCAGCGCGCTGCGACCGTGATGCTCCAGGCGGATCCCCATCGTGCGCAGGCCGCGCAGGATCTGGTAGCTGTCGTTCGGGGCACCGCAAATGCCGAGCGTGATATTGGCTTCATGCAGCTGCGGCCAGAATTTGGCGTTGGCCGATACCGTCCCCATCAGGATGTCCGAATGGCCGGACGGATATTTGGTCGCCGCATGGATGGAAATGTCCACACCGAAATCCAGCGGCTTGAAATACAGCGGCGTTGCCCAGGTGTTGTCCATCGTCACGACACAGCCGTGGCGGTGGGCGATATCGGAAATGACACGGATATCCTGCATCTCGAATGTGTTTGATCCGGGTGCCTCGGTATGAACAAGCTTGGTATTCGGCTTGATCAGGGTTTCGATCCCCGCACCGATTTCCGGATCGTAATATTCGACCGTGACACCCAGCCGGGCAAGCATCGTGTCGCAGAAATGGCGGCAGGGCGAATAGACGGAATCAACGATCAGCGCATGATCACCCGCCGAGAGAAAGGCCAGGAATGGCACGGTGATGGCGGCCAATCCGGACGGCACGAGAATCGTCCCTGCAGAGCCTTCCAGTTCGTCGATCGCATGGCAGAGCGCATCCGTGGTCGGCGTGCCACGCGTGCCGTAGGTGTAGGGCTGGTCGCGCGTCTCCATCGCCTTCGCGTTTGGAAACAACACCGTCGAAGCGTGGACCACCGGCGGATTGACGAACCCGTGATAGGAACTTGGATCATAACCGATATGGGCCAACCGTGTGTCCACGCCAGCCGTGGCCAGCCACTCTTTCTTTCCGCTCATAAAAGACCTTCCTGCATGCCTGAAAGCGCTAGTTCTTGCCCTCATCGGAATGAAGGTCAAGCCATTCCCACAAGATCTTAAAACACCATCTGCCATGCACCCGGCGCATGTGACAGCAAGCAAAAAGACACAAATTTCATCACCAAAGCGCTCAGATTCTGTATTTCTGCCTGTTTATGAAGCGATTCCAGCAAAATGCCGCTTTTGTCCGCAAATCACGGCTTAAAGACTTGACCGTGCAACCATTTCCGACTGAGATAGTCTTGCTTGCTCCGGGAGGCCGCAAGCCGATGAGCGCCGCCGAACTCGTTTGGCCGGGTGCCGTCGAAGAGAAAAACAAGAGAATAAAGGTTGGGAAAAATGAAAAAGACACTTCTGTCAGCAGCGATTGGCGTCGCAGCCGTTGGCTTAGGCGCGGCCGCCGCTCAGGCTGCTACCCTTGATGACGTCAAGGCGAAGGGCTTTGTCCAATGCGGCGTGAACACCGGTCTCGCCGGCTTCGCTTCGCCGGACGCTGCCGGCAACTGGACGGGCTTCGACGTCGACTATTGCAAGGCCGTCGCCGCTGCAGTCTTCGGGGATGCAACCAAGGTCAAGTACACGCCGACGACCGCTCAGAGCCGCTTCACGGCCCTGCAGTCCGGCGAAGTCGACGTGCTCGCCCGTAACACTACCTGGACCATCAGCCGCGACACCGCGCTCGGTTTCAACTTCCGCACCGTCAACTATTATGACGGCCAGGGCTTCATGGTCACCAAGGCCCTGAACGTCAAGTCGGCGCTTGAACTGTCCGGCGCCGCCGTTTGCGTCCAGTCCGGTACAACCACCGAACTCAACCTCGCCGACTACTTCAAGGCCAACAACCTCGAGTACAAGCCGGTCGTTTTCGAAAAGCTCGAAGAAGTGAACGCCGCCTATGCCGCCGGCCGTTGCGATGTCTACACGACCGACCAGTCGGGCCTCTATTCGATCCGCCTTACGCTCAGCAATCCGGACGATCACATCGTTCTGCCGGAAATCATCTCGAAGGAGCCACTCGGACCGGCCGTTCGTCAGGGTGACGACCAGTGGTTCGACATCGTATCGTGGACGCATTACGCACTGGTACAGGCCGAAGAATTCGGTGTGACCCAGGCCAATGTCGATGAGATCAAGGGCTCGACTGCGAACCCGGACATCAAGCGCTTCCTCGGCGCCGAAGCTGATTCCAAGATCGGCACCGACCTCGGCCTGACCAACGACTGGGCCTACAACATCATCAAGGGTGTTGGTAACTACGGTGAAGTGTTCGAACGCAATATCGGCGCCAACACGCCGCTGAAGATCGAGCGCGGCGTCAACGCCCTGTGGACCAAGGGTGGCCTGCAGTACGCTCCGCCGATCCGCTAAGATCCGGATAAAATACAGCGAGGTGGCGAAAGCCGCCTCGCACTTAAGTGGCCACGCATTCCACTGAGCGAACCTGTTGCGGTCAGCAACTGCATAACAAAAAACAGCGGGTGGACGCGAAGGCCAGTCACAATTTAAGGCTCAAAGAAGCCTCGGGGACTTGGCACAGAATGACAGATCACGCCACCAGTTTACCTGCCGGGAGGCAGAGCTTGGGCTCGCTGATCTACGATCCGAAAGCAAGATCCATCTTCTTTCAGGTCGCTACGATCGCCATCTTGACGTTTATCGTCTGGACCATCGCGAACAACACCATCGAAAACCTCGCTCGAAGCAACACGGCCTCGGGCTATCAGTTTCTCAACGGCCGCGCGGGCTTCGACATCGGTCAGAGCCTGATCGCCTATACCAGCGATTCGACCTATGGCCGCGCCATTCTCGTCGGCCTGCTCAATACGATCCTGGTCGCCGTCACCGGCATCATTACCGCCACGATCCTCGGCTTCATCATCGGCATCGGCCGCCTGTCGAAGAACTGGCTGATCGCCAAGCTGTGCACCGTCTATGTCGAGGTGTTCCGCAACATTCCCCCGCTTCTCGTTATCTTCTTCTGGTATTCGGGCGTCTTGTCGGCGCTGCCGCAGCCTCGCGATTCGCTGGAACTGCCGTTTTCGACATTTCTGAACAATCGCGGCCTGGCCTTCCCGAGGCCGATCTGGGGTGACGGCGCAAGCATCCTGCCGATCGCAATCGTGATTGGCATCATCGCCTCCGTCGTCGTCGCACGCTGGGCGAAGGCCCGCCAGATGCGCACCGGCCAGATTTTTCCGACCGGCTGGGTCACAGGCGGCCTCATCATCGGTCTTCCGCTTGTCGCCTTCCTGGCTATCGGCGCGCCGCTGACATTCGACTATCCCGTCGCCAGCCGCTTCAACATGAGCGGCGGCTCGGTCATCGCGCCGGAATTCGTGGCGCTTTACCTGGCCCTGTCCTTCTACACCGCGGCCTTTATCGCCGAAATCATCCGTGCCGGGATCAAGGGCGTATCAAAGGGACAGACCGAGGCCGCATCTGCCCTTGGCCTGCAGCCTTCCACCACCACACGTCTTGTCGTTGTGCCGCAGGCGATGCGCATCATCATCCCGCCCCTGACGAGCCAATACCTGAACCTGACGAAAAATTCGTCGCTCGGCGTGGCTGTCGGCTTCCCCGAACTGGTTTCGACCGGCGGTACGACCATGAACCAGACCGGTCAGGCGATCGAGATCGTGTCGATCTGGCTCGTCGTCTATCTGTCCATCAGCATTGTGACCTCGCTCTTCATGAACTGGTTCAACGCTAAAATGGCCCTGGTGGAGAGATGAGCATGGCACCCAAAATCACCTATGTCCGCGAGGAGATGCTGGCACCCCTGCCCGCACCCACGTCCGTCGGGACTGTTGCCGGCTGGATCCGCACGAACCTGCTGGCCACGCCGAAGGATGTCGTGCTCACCGTTCTGGCGCTCGGCGTTCTGTTGATGGTCGTGCCCGGCGCGATTAACTGGCTGTTCATCCAGGCCAGCTGGGTCGGTGCCGACCGTTCGGTCTGCGCTACCGTGGCGCAGGGCGGAAACCAGCCTGACGGCTGGTCCGGCGCCTGCTGGGCTTTTGTCGAAAGCCGCTTCTCGCAGTTCATCTTTGGTCGCTACCCCATGGACGAACGCTGGCGCGTCGTATTGGTCGGCGTCATGTTCGTGGCGCTTCTCGTGCCGATGCTGATTCCGAAGGCGCCGCGCAAGGGTCTCAACGCCCTTGTGCTGTTCGTCATCTTCCCGATTGTCGCCTTCTTTCTGCTGCATGGCGGCTTCGGCCTTGCAAAGGTCGAAACACCGCTCTGGGGCGGCCTGATGGTCACGCTGATCCTGTCCTTTGTCGGGATCGCCGTATCGCTTCCTCTCGGTATTCTGCTGGCGCTTGGGCGGCGGTCGGAAATGCCGGTGATCAAAACCATCTGCGTCACCTTCATCGAAGTCGTGCGTGGGGTTCCGCTGATCACGGTGCTGTTCATGGCGAATGTTATGCTGCCGCTCTTCATGCCGACCGGCTGGACGATCGACAACTTCCTGCGCGCACTGGTTGGCGTCTCGCTCTTTGCCTCGGCCTATATGGCCGAAGTGGTGCGCGGGGGCCTGCAGGCTATCCCGAAGGGTCAGTATGAGGGCGCCGATTCGCTCGGTCTCGGCTATTGGCAGAAGACTCAGCTGATCATCCTGCCACAGGCGATCAAGCTGGTCATTCCCGGCATCGTCAACACCTTCATCGGCCTGTTCAAGGATACCTCGCTCGTGTCGATCATCGGCATGTTCGACCTTCTTGGCATCGTCCGCCTCAACTTCACCGACGCCAGTTGGGCGACGCCCGTAACACCGTTGACCGGCCTGATCTTTGCAGGCTTCATCTTCTGGATCTTCTGCTTCGGCATGTCGCGCTATTCCGCCTTTATGGAACGGCATCTCGACACCGGGCATAAACGCTAAACAGGAACGCTCTCATGGCTGAAGCTCAACTCAAGACCGCCACGGTTTCCGACACCGACGTCGCCGTCGAACTGATCAACATGAACAAGTGGTATGGCGACTTCCACGTTCTGCGTGACATCAACCTCAAGGTGATGAAGGGCGAGCGCATCGTTATCGCCGGCCCTTCGGGTTCGGGCAAATCGACGATGATCCGTTGCATCAACCGGCTGGAAGAACACCAGTCGGGCAATATTCTCGTCGACAATATCGAACTGACCAACGACCTGAAGAAGATCGACGAAGTGCGCCGCGAAGTCGGCATGGTGTTCCAGCACTTCAACCTCTTCCCGCATCTGACAATCCTGGAAAACTGCACGCTGGCGCCGATCTGGGTGCGCAAAATGCCGAAGAAGGAAGCGGAAGAAGTCGCGATGCACTTTCTCAAGCGCGTCAAGATCCCGGAACAGGCGCATAAGTATCCGGGCCAGCTCTCAGGCGGCCAGCAGCAGCGTGTGGCGATTGCCCGGGCGCTGTGCATGAAGCCGAAGATCATGCTGTTTGACGAGCCGACCTCGGCGCTCGACCCGGAAATGGTCAAGGAAGTGCTCGACACCATGGTCGGCCTTGCCGAAGAAGGCATGACCATGCTCTGCGTCACCCACGAAATGGGCTTTGCCCGCCAGGTGGCCAACCGGGTCATCTTCATGGACCAGGGCCAGATCGTCGAACAGAATTCACCGGCCGAATTCTTCGACAACCCGCAGCACGAGCGCACCAAGCTTTTCCTCAGCCAGATTCTGCATTGATCGGCTGAACCACCCGATCGCGTGAAAAGCCCGCCCCGGACAATTCCGGAGCGGGCTTTTTTTTGCTTGTGCGATTTCGACTGGAGGGCCTCAGGGGCACCAGGACTGGCGACGCCCCATGCGCGGCTGTGCCAGGCCTTCCGACACCAGGATGGAGCCCAGTGAGCGTCCATTGCGGGTCACCACACGACTGACGAGCCCGGTGTCGCCTGCGGCCTGCGCCTTCAGCAGCTCCAGGTCGAACCTTCCTTCGTTCAGCAGCGCGCGCAGACGCACCTTGGCGGCAAAACCGCGATCACGTTCCTGCCGGCAGCCAGCATTGTCGGTCGCGGGCGCCACGATATCCGAGAGGACGATCTTGGTCTTGCGGTACCAGAAGGTATCGCCGCTTGCGATGCAGTTATCCAGACCGGAAGTTCCGCAATAATAGAACGTCCCGCTAAAATTCTGGCCGGCCAGCGGCAGGTTGGCGGCAAGCTCCGTCGGCTTTGCATCCGGCACCGGCAACTTCCCGGTCTGGCCGACTGCAACAGTCGGCACCGGCGCCTTTGGCAGATCTCCATCCCGGCGTTGTGGAGCCGCAATCTTCTTTTCCGGCTTTGAGGCCCGCGCGCTGCTGGCGCTCGCGGTCTGTCGTTCCGACGGACGGTCGAGCAAATAGGGCGAGACTTCCTTCATGATCGTGACGCGATTGTCGTAAGTGGCAATGCCACCCGCGACGATGGCCAGCAGCACGAGCCATGGTGTCAGGCCCTGGCGGGACGAGGCGCGGGGCGATTTACGACGCTTGCGCGGCGCGCGGCGATTGGCAGCGGATGTCGACATGGTTAACCTCTCGTGCACGCATTATGGCGGTCAAGGGTTTCCGAAAGGTTGGCGACGGCTTGATAAACGTGCCATCCACAGCTTTTGCTAAAAAGTCTTGAACTTCGAATTTACATTTATATTTCAGATGTTTGGCGACCCCTGCAGGAATCGAACCTGCGACAACCTGCTTAGAAGGCAGGTGCTCTATCCAGCTGAGCTAAGGGGCCGTCCGCCGGCTCAAAGGCCTAGCATACCACTTTTATGCCTTTACCGAACTCAGTGAGTCCAGGGCTGAAGGCGGCTGAAGCGGAAATTATCGGTATAGGAGACAACCTGCCGCTTGGCTTCCTTCGGCAGGATCACGCGGTACTCGACGCCCTCACGCTGCGCATAGGCTTCGGCCTGCTCGAGCGTCTCGAAGGTCAGCTTGACCTGCTGGCGGGTATCTGCGGAGGTCGTGTAGCCCATGACAGGATCGATCTTGCGCGGGCTAGACTGGTCGAATTCGAGAATCCAGAACTGGGTCTTTGCCTTGCCGGACTGCATGGCCGTCTTTGCGGGGCGGTAGATCTTCGCAGACATGGTCGCATCCATCTCCAGGACATATGCGGCGAGCCGTCCCGCCGCCTCGATCCAGCCGACCACCGTCGATCGGCTTGTTATTGCTTGGTCGGAGTGGAGAGATTCGAACTCCCGACCCTCTGGTCCCAAAGCAGGGACACTACCAGCGCACAAAGGCTTGTTGATACTTGGAAACGACCGTTAATGCCCGTTCGTTCCCGGTGAAATTCGTTGTTTTGTTGGCGGTCTGTTGGCGGTAACCAATGCCCGAAAACAAAGACATCCGACACATGGCCGGATGTCTCTCGAGAGTCAAGCCGCTTCTCGCTCAACTGGTTTTTCACCCGGCCGTGGCTTGCGCGGCCCCTTGCGATTGAGGACTTTGTGGACCTCAGAGAACTCCCCGGGAATCAATTGGGAATACGTCGTCCTGATCACCTCGGGTGTCGTCGAGACGTAGTGCGCGACTGATTCGATGGAAACGCCCTCTTTCAGCAGAAGCGTGACGGCGGTGTGCTTGAGGCTGTGGCGGTTCAGGACCTTAGCCCGCTCGAAGGGCAACGTCTGCTTCACGAGTGTGTAGAAGCCCTTGCGGCAATCCACTGCACGTCCTTGATACTCGATCAAATATCGGCAACCGTCGACGTGGTGCCACTTCGTCATCAAGATCACCAGACGATCAGGAAGCAGGACAGGGTCGGCCCTCTTGTTCGGCGGTACGCCCTTCTTCAGCGGCTTCCGGTAGAAAATCCCATTTTTGAGGTCGATCCACGGCCTGCCAACTTCCTGCACGAACGAGGCCGTCCCGATCTTCTCCGCTCGCGTGCCAGTCCAGGCCGCGACTAAGATGAACTTGGCGATATGCTTTGAAACCCTTTGAGCTTTCACCACGGGCAAATTCTCGATGCTCTTACCCGCATCGAACATGGCGTTGAGACGCTCTGGCCGATTCTCGAACCACGTGGTCCGCTTTCGCCTGGCGGCCTTGTAGAGTGTGATCAGCTCGTGCATCTCATAATAATCGATACGGTCATGGTTCCGTTCGGGCTGCGCGTAATCGAGCTGGTCGGCGCCGAGCCGAACCCGGCTCTGTTTCGCCGCGAACGTGATGATGCTTTTCAGCAGGATGATCTTGTTTCGGACAACGCTCGGCTTTTTCCCGACTTGGTACTCAAGCGAGTTGTCCTCGTTAATGTCGATGACGCGCTTGTCACCCCAGAAGCCTTGAAGGCACTCGACCTGAGAGAGATGCTCTCGACGACGGTGCGTCTTCATCTCCTCGATCTTCTTCGCCTTCTTCGTCAGATAGTACAGGATCAAGTCGCCGATCATCACGTCCTGCGGCTCGATGCTGATAGGTGTTTCAGCCACCTTTTCGACGACGTACTTCGCCACCCCATATTCATGGAGTTTCAGCTTTGCAGCCTCTAGGGCTTCCGCATACTCGTGATCATCTGCGAAACTGCATCCTGTCTGAGTTTGTCTTGGCTGTGCGTGGATGTCGTCAATGAAGAATGTGCCGCGGTGCGTGAGCTTGCCTGATGCGTCATAACGCGGCTTGCGTTCACGGAGGACGGGGCCTTGGTTGAGCTTCTTTCTTGACATGCTTCGAGCCACTCCCGGATCAGCTTTTTAGAAACGTAAAGATTCTTTGTGTTTGGGCGGATCGCCCCAAGCGCGCCGTCGGCGATAGCCTTGCGCAGCGTCTTGACGGCAAATACCTGGCTCGGCGTTGACCTGGATGCGGACCGCCTGAGAACCCCGCCAAGCTCCGGCAGGCACACTGCTTGCTCCAAGTTCAATGGCGCATGGTCCAACGGATCGTAAATTTCATTTGCCGTTGGGTCTTCAGGCGCCACATCCACGGGCCAGTCTGGAACCCTCTGTGGGATAGTCGGGTCGTAGTTCGCGATCCCCTTGAAGATAGCCCTTTCGCTGTCGTCGGACCGCTTCATTAGCCTTGCGAGCTCGCCCGTCAGCTCCGCCAACTTATCCATGCTGTCCCCTTTTCTGTTGG
Source organism: Hyphomicrobiales bacterium (assembly GCA_900470155.1). Lineage (GTDB taxonomy): Bacteria > Pseudomonadota > Alphaproteobacteria > Rhizobiales > Rhizobiaceae > Allorhizobium. Next base: position 140,458 of record UBZT01000008.1, on the reverse strand, counting down.
CGGTAGAAAACGGGACGCGAGTTCCATTGTCAACCGCCAGGTGCAACCTGGTGGTTCGTTTTGGGATATCCTTCATGATGTCTTTAATTCCTAGTTTTCAGTCCCTTAATTGCGAAGTCTTCAATTCTATTGACACCGTAAAGGGCTCGTTAGGGATTGTCGACAGCTCAACTATGCCGCGTGTGTTTCGAGGTCTTGAATTTGGAGCCGGCCGCGCTGTTAGAGGGTCCAAGCCTCCACGAAGGCGCCGATCTCGGAGTCTTGAATTCCAAGCATGCGCTGACCCTCGTCCGGGGTCAGGTCACCAGAGGCGACCCGCTGCGCGATATCCTTGGGCCAGAACTGGATTTCAACGCCAAGCTCACGAGCGAGGCCGTACAGGGCACCGTACGACACCGATCCGGACATTAGACGTGCCGTGCCACCCGGGATATCGCCCCGCTGCCATTCATCCACGAGATCATGCAACAGCTTCCGATATGGCTCCCGATAGGCTTCGTAGCCGTCGCCCGACCGATGTTCGGTCAGCCGAGCGCCCAGACGGAAAGCCGCCAGCCGCCGACGAACACCGGAGACAAGGGCCTCGTTGTCCTCGTCCCCGAAATCGCGGCGGCGGACGACCGAGAGCGGCGCCAGCTTGCCCTGCTCGGCGCACGACCATAGGTATTCTGCGGCCGCCTCAGTCATATCCGAGTCTTGTAGTTTAGCCGTCATAGCTACATCTCGCGCTTGTAGATGCCCAGAAAGCGGGAGCGGTCGGCCTCGTCCAATCCTTTGACCTCCAGGCCTTTTGCGAAGCCACGAACGCCCGACACGACAAGGTCCACATAGGCGGCTTGCGTCCACTCAGGGTCATCGACACCCGAAAATACCACATGACGATATTCCACCACGCGGCGACCCGTAAGGCATTCCCCGACATAACGGGCGATATCGCGTTGGATATCGGCGGCGCGCTCGCGTCCCAGTACTTCCTTTTCCGCCGCCTCGACCGAGTGCTGGGCGGTCGCCAAGACCGACAGGATCGCCTGGTGCGTACGTCCCCGTGCCGTCGGCGCGACGACCTCGAAGCCGACCGTCGGACGGTCTTTCACGGAGTAGCGGCGCTTGACGACTTTGACCCCACGGACAACCAGATCGACCGCGTCAGCATCGACATACAGCACGCCGTCACGGACGCGGCGCAGTTGCGCCAGCGCGAAGCGGACACAGGGAACCCACACATCGGGGATCGTCTCCTCCACACCCGCCGTCTCGGACAGCAGGTCAGCGAAGTCTTGGCGCAACAGCTCGATGTCTTCATGCTTCATAGCGCTTGACCTCCAGACCCTTGGAACGTTGGCAGGCAGGGCAAAGGACGGTGGCACCGGTGGGCGTGTCCACAAGCCAGCCAGGACGGCCGTCGTGTTGGCACGTCCAGGCCGACAGCGTACGTGCGTCCTGGCAGATCGCCATGATCTTATCGGTGAGGTCTTCGGGGAAACCGTCGACTAGCGCGGAGATGATGTCGTGCGCGTCCACGATACGGGGCAGGTCGTAAGCCACGTCGATGACCATCATGCCGAGGTGGTCGCGGAAGATCGCCGACACGCGAAGACGCGGATGGAGTTCCTTGAGGGCCTTGAGCGCACGTTCGGCGACTGAGACATGACCGACGGCGACATCGACAGTGGGTGCCGACATGAACATCAGAGCATGTTTGTTTACGAGGACGCGTGACATGAGACCATCCATCAGTGTTGCACTCCCGTGATCTGGCGCGTGGCGGCGACGGCGTTGTCGGTGATCTGGCGCACCAGGCCGAGACCCTGCGAGGTCAGGAATTCCACGGCGCCCGCAACGCTGAAGCGAATCTCGCCCTCCACGTCCTGATCGATAGCGATCACAATGATGAACGCGCGAACTTCAGACGGCAGGTCGACAAAGGCCTTCATTGCGGTGTGGACGACGGGCATCCACTCCTCGGGGACCGAGACGACTGCATCAGGGCTGATCATGGCGCCGTAGGTGGCGTTGAGTTCGTCAGCATTCATCGTGCGTCCTCCAGGTCCATGTCGCGCGTGAGTTGCTTGAAGGTCTGCGGCGCGTAGCCCGTCCCGAACGCGTCAACGCCCACGTCGCGGCTACGGCCGACACCGGGCAATTTTCCATGGGAGTGGCCGTAGAAATGGACGCTGCCCTTGTGTGAGCCCGGCCAGACACGGTGGGAATAGTGAGAAAGGTAGACGCGGTGGCCTTCGTCGGTCGTTTCGAGCGAGGTCGTCGGGGTCGTCAACCAGTCGAGACGCGCCAAGGTCGGGTGAAGGACGTTAGGCTTCTTGTAGTCGTGGTTGCCGAGAACCAAGACTTTAGAACCCATGAGACGGCTGAAAATCGAGCGGACACGGTCCTCGTTGCCAAGGTCCATCGCGAAGTCGCCGAGGTGATAGACGATGTCCTCGGGACGGACGACATCGTTCCAGGCGCGGATAAGCGCCTCGTCCATCTGGTCGGCGGACTTGTACGGACGATTGCATGAGGTCAGCATCAGGGCGTGGCCGTAGTGGGAATCGGCCGTGTAGAACTTGCGTCGGAAGTGCGACATGAGATGTCTCCCTTGTGAATGCATGGACAGCTTTCGCCGCGCCGATGTGGCGGGCGATGGGGGCTGTCAGGCTATTCGCAAGGTGCTGTTCATCTCGGTTGTCTCCGTTCTCAAGCTACGTATGCCGGGCTCGAATTCCGACGTCAACTCGGCCGCCGCGGTTCCGGTTAACGGAGTGCGATCGACGATCAGTCGGGGATTTCGCTGTCGTCGATGTCTTCGGCTTCTACAAGCGTCGGCGGGCCATCGGGTTCGCCATATTCGTAGACCCCGAGTTCCTCGCCGACGCGGGTGTCGTCTTCGGGGACGACCTCAGGCTCGATGACACGTTCTTCAATCGGCTCGCGGACGACAGGTGCCTTGGCGGCCGGCTCCGCCGCAACGAAGTCAGGGACAATTTCAGTCGACCTAATTCTCAGGCCGTTCGGCAGGAATTCCAGGCGGTCGACCCACCAATCGAAAACTTTCTCTATCGCGCCGTAGCGAAGCTCTCGTAGGAAGTCTTCCGCTTCCATGCCAGCGACGGGGGCACCGTAGTGCGTGGCGCCCCAAACGTCATAGCGCCATTCGTGAGAGACGATCCGGGTCGAAACGATGCGGGTCAAGTTCTTGTTTTTCACGATCGTCGCGGCCTGGCGGAGGCGCATAACGGAAGGATACTGGTGCGCCTCGAGTGGCAGGACATTCCGAGCGTAGACGACTTCGTACTCGTCGTCGGTCAATTCGGCCGGGGTAGCTTCGGCGACGCGCTTGGCGGACGATCCGACGATGATCTGGTATTCATCAGAAAACTCGTTCGGCTCGACGGCATCGAATTCGAAACGACGGTGAAGCTTCGAAAGTCCGCTGATTTCCGCGATCGCCGAGCGGACAAAAGACAGCATGTGCGACTTCCTATACGCCTTCATCGAGTAGGAAATGATCTGCGCCATGTTGGCGACACTCAGGTTCCAGATGGGGCGCGCCAAGTGATACATGCCCGACAGGTAGCAAAGCCTGATGTAGAGGGTGACGGCGTAGCGCGACTTGAGCCGCGACAGAGCGTTGATGTCGACCATAGCGTAGTCTTTCGACCTCTGGACGGCCCTTCTCAGAACTGCGGGCAAAGAGAAAAAGATTTCGGTTTTTCCGCAGAAGCGCTCGTTGGGGTCGAACTCGGCGATATCAATCAGCCTGCCGGATTGGCGGCGGGTGCCGTCTTGATTGCAGTCGTATCGGACATCCGTGACGTTCAGTCGATCGAGAACGTCACGGATGCGCTTCAGGTCGCGGATACCGAGGTACTTCGCGACGGCGCTGTAAGTCACGCTATGACGCTCGCGGTGGATACCTTGCTGACGCGCAGTGGCAAAGAGAAACCAATAGACCGCCAGGTCACGGCCGTTTAGGTGCTCGCCGTTGACCAACCGCATCGTGCGGACAATGACCGCGGGAATCTCAATCCTTGGGCTATTGTAATCGTTCGTGAAAACTACTTCGGATGTCCAGTCCTTGGCGGCTATCCCCTTGCGCGCAGAACCCGTCACAATAAGCGACGGCGGGCGCTTGTTGATGTAGGTCCGCTTCTTTGTGACCAGGACGGATGTGAAGGTTTCAGCTCTCATGTATCAAGTGTTGCCGTCGGCCGAGAATGATGCAAGCTGTTTGTCACGGAAAATAACTTCTTCCATCAACTGGCTTCCTAACTAAACATCAAGGCATCTAAGGGATATTCTCCATAATTCGGCCAGCGTTTCTGAAAATGCTAGCGGGGTAATACCTATATGATGGAAAACCATGTTTCTTAGACTTTGATTTCTCGGATTTAGACTGACAGCGTGATAGCTCTTATTATAGGAAACCGGGGTTCTCGGGTCCGAGGATCAGGGTTTCGGCCGCGAAAGAGAACGGGGCGCTACGCTTGTTCAGGATTAGGATGGTGCATCCTGGCGGAGCATCGAGCAACCCTTTAAATCCGAGTCCTCGTAGAAGAACGCGCAGCGGATGGGATAGCGTGATGGCGGTGGCCCAGAGGGTTCGTGATTTCTCATGTGCCGGGTTTCGGGCCGAAGGCTCTTCGGAAGCCCTTGGATCGTGATGGGGCGAAGCCCCGGCGTTTCAGACAGCCCCGAAATAAATCGCGTTCTACCTGTAGAACATGAATGCAGAAAAAGGGCTTGTGCAAGGAATGGCCGACAGGCACTGTTCTACATGTAGAACACGAGTGTGTTTGCTACTTGTAGAACGGAGTATTGAAATGGCGAAGTCCCTGACCGTCAAGCTGCTCGAGGAAATGATCCGCGACGACAGCCCGTTGTTCGTGAAGGTTGCGTCGGCGAAGACTCCGGTGCGCGACCTGCCCGACGATGAACGCAAGGCGTACAAGGCGGCGAAGCAGGCGGAACGTCGTGCAGCGCTAAAGGAACGCGAGAAGACCGGAAGCGTCAAGTTCGACATGGAGACGACGCGCGAGGCTCTGGCGGATGCGGCACTCCTGATCCTCGCTTCGGGTGCCGACGGCTCTGACGCGGTCATGGCGTATCTCGGCAAGGTTTTCCACGACCAGGTCGGCGCGCCGTTCACCGTCAAGGCCCGGGCCAAGTCCGGCGAACTCAAGCCGCGTCTCCTGCACATCGCGGGCAAGGCATCTTAAAGTGAGCATGGGACGTAGAAGTCCCATCTTCCAATTTTCGTAGCAACGGCGGTGCTCCCACGGCCGCCGTTCCTGTTTGTGGCTTGCATGCTCCCCTCTCAATCTCTGGGTAGTGATTACGTAGTGACGACGGAGTGAGAGCGATGCCGAGACAAGCAGAGCCTGGAAACGCAACGGGAGCGGAGGCAACGAGAGAATGGCGCGAGACCGTGAAGGCACAACGGCGCCCGGAGACGGATGCCGTGGACACCGCGCTGGCGGCCGCGCTGACGGTATTTCGGTACGAGGCTGAGCGCGCGAAATCGGAGCGCAACGTGCTTAAAGTGGAAGGCATGGAAGCCATGGCGGTGAACTACCTGGTGTCCCGAGGGTATGACCGTGAGCAAGCCGAGCGTCGCGTCCTGCGGCGTGTCCGTCGTTTTGACGCTGACCTGCTCGTTCCCCTGGTCAACGGCCCCTCCTTGGGTGGCAAGTCCGCCTCAAAGTCCGACGGCGCCATGACCCCTGGCACGCCATCCAGATAACCTTACGGCTATGGTTTCAGATTGTCCGATCGGTCCGTTTCCCCCCATTACTCCATCGTCAAGAATCGAATTAAAAAAATACGTAGTGATCGCGTAGTGATAATTCGTTCCTTGCATCGCCTGCGGCCATCGTCTCCTCACAACCAGTCTGGGGAGACACACCATGCGAAACCTTTCCACCACCGCGATAGCCATCGGCGCCAGCTTCAAGCAGCAGTGCGTCAACAACAAGCTCGACGTACAGATCGCGGCGCCGCGTTTCGCCGCCGAGCGCTTTCTCGCCCATTGGCCTGCTGGAATGGGTCCTGCTCCGATTATGATCAAGGGCGGCCTGATGTGTCCGCAGTCGATGCGTCCGACGAAGGATGCCGATATCGTCTCCGTCCGTCGCTACACCAACCTCGAAATTCAGCGGGGCTTCAGGATCATAGCCCGTCTTCTGGAGGCGGAAGGCATCACCGTGAAATCGTTTTCGCGCGAGGCCAAGGAGATAGACACCGGACACGATCCAGTCGCCCGCTACAAGATCGAAGCCATGGTCGGCACGCTGCGCGCCACGTTTGACCTCGATATCGCCACCGCCGTCGGCCCCGATGCCTTCCCCTCGCAGGTACCGCTTCAGGACCTGCCGAAGCTTTTCGAGAACGAGCGCCACGGCAAATGGCCTGTCCTGCGCGCCCGCGTACAGCCGTTCGAGACGGCGGCGGCGGAAAAGTGGCTCGCGGTGATCATGCAGCCCGAGAGCGATCTACGCGTGAAGCACCTCGCGGACCTCCTGTGCTTCGATGCCATGGAACTCGACGTGAACCGCGTCGCCGACGAAATCATCCGCGTCGCCCGCCACCGCGGCATTCCGCTGTCGGTCTGCGCTCCGTCGCCCAAAGCTCTGACGTGGCCTAAGATGAGGCACCGTGCCGAGGAGTGGAAGCGGCTCTGCGCCGAGCGCGGCATCGACCTCACCTTCGGCTATGCCGCGATGGACATCCGCACTTACTGGTCGGAGACGCACCGAGCGCTGACCCGAGCGGTTGTCAAAGACCTCAACCGATCGGCGCCTAGTCCAAGTAAAGTTGACAATATCGTCAGCGCCGCAGTGGCAACCGTCCCTGTCTACAAGCCGTGTTTCTGACCCTCCGAAGAAATATACATTGTAATATACATAAATCTATACAAAGGGGTTGCTTCAATCGGCCGATGGAGCAACCCTAATTCTTGAGAGACATCGGCAACAGTCTCCAGGGAGCATGAATCATGAAAACACTGACCGACATCCTTATCAACGAAACCCGCCCGCACATCATCTTCGCGGAGGTTCACAAGGCGCAGAACGAGCTGAGTGCGAGGATCAACATCTCGACCCCGTCGGACATCGACAAACTCGAATTCCACGATCAGGTCGCCGCATTCTTCATCATCGAGTTCAACCGGGCGCTTACGGGTATCTACGACTTCATTTTCGTCCAGAGTGCGGGTGCCGCGAAAGAACTCACAGAGCTGGGTCGCTACATCGAAGACAAGACCTCCCGCAATTACTTCTGCGAGAGGGCAGCCACCGTCGCCCGCGATCTAGCGGCGATCATCATATACGGCCCTAAGGGCACCGATGCGCAGATCGAGCGACGGCAGAAAAACGCCCTTGCTTACGAGCAGGTCGTCAACCCGCAATATTTCGCTGATGTCGCCTGAGCACCGCATTAACCAGGACTTCACAGAGCCGCCTTTCGGGCGGCTTTTTTCATGCATGGCCCCCGGACATCATGGGTCCACCAGGATAGTCGACGGGAGAACGGGAGACGCACGATGAAGATCACCGAACACGAACGCCTTGCCGCCGCGACCATGCTCAACTTCCTGACTGGCGATCCAGAGTTGCGGCGCCTGTTCACGGTCGGCCCAGTCCGTGTCTTTATCAAGCATTTGCGCTCAGCGTCATTTTCCGAGCCACGCGACCCCGTCGCCGAGGGAACTTGGTATTTTCTGGAACATGAAGACGACCTCGTACACATCGTCGACTGGCTCTCCACGTCGCTCCGCGAAGGATCGGCCTGGCTGTCGAACCTCGACAACCTCGGCCGTCCCAAGAAGCTCATGAAATCGGGCGATCTGGCGGGTCTCGTCCACGAAGCCGACAAGGCCATGAACCACCACCAGCAGCAGTCGCCCCATTTCCTGTCCCTGTCTTCGAAGGACGAGCGCTACGAGCGCGACCTTGGCGCCGGGTACACGCTAGTGCGCATGCTGTCACCTGACGCGCTCGACGTGGAGAGCGACCGCATGCACCATTGCCTCGGACACGGATCATATGACGAGGACCTGACTTTCGGTACCAGCGCTTTCTACTCCGTCCGAGACCAGGACGGCGCACCCCGCGCGACGCTCGAAATCGTCGGCCGCGAGGTGGACGGTAATCTTTACGGACACATCAAGCAGTTCCGCGGTCGTCGCAACGCCGACCCTGAGGCGCACGTCGTGGACTTGGTCGGCGGCATCAAGACCGCGATGCGTTGGATCGACGGCCCGCGGACTAAGTCTTCGGCGCCGGAGATGGCAACCGACGAAGACCTCGCTAGGGCCTTCCTCGTCGGCCGAAATTTGCGGTGAACATCACGTAACGACACAATGATTTCAGGCCAGTCAACATTGGGAGATAGACATGACCGTCCACCGCCTTTTCCGCACCCTCGACCAATGCCTTGAAATCGGCCTGCCCTTCGTCATGGACGAAGGTGCCCGGCATGAAGCTCTACGGTTTCACCGTGGCATCAAGTCCGTTCTAGCGACCATCGTGTACGAGGAGGCGCCGAAGTCCAACGTCATCGATTTCCAGGACCAGCTCCTCGTACGCCGGGTTCACAAAGCGATCGCCGAAGGCCGCAACAATCAGATTGCAGACGCGAAGATTGTCGTCCAGTCTTACATAGACGATTTTGGATGGCCCGAGCATGACGACATCGCCTGACTTCCGCTTCGACGACCGTCATCTCGCCAACCGCCTCGAAGCCCAGGTTCGCGATCTCCGCGACCGCCTGCGCTTTGAGTTCGGTCGCGAGCGTCGGGATACGCTGGACGACATCGAGAAGCTGGAAGCAGTCCTACGCCGTATGCGCTGCTGACGCGACAGGCGGCGGTGCCGGGGATAAGTCGGCAAACATCTTCGCTTGGCTCTCCTGCTGCCTTCGCCAGAACGCGGCGATCTCGTCGAGTTTCCGCTGAAATCCTTCCTCGGGATTGTAGTATTCGGCCCGCTCTGGTGCCCTGATGCCGTACTCGCGGCATAGCCTTCCGATGAGTTCTAACGCACGTTTTCCAAGTTTTGCGTATCCTTCGGCCCGACGTTCGAAATAGTCGTCCCAGTCCGGTGGAAACACGTCGAGTGAATTCAATCCGTCAGTGTTGTTCTGATCATGGCTTGGTAGCCACATGACTTCTTCCATGAGGCGCGGTTCTAGAAGGCGCCAGTCAGCGTCTTCGGGAAGCTTCAGGTTGGGGACCGTGCCGTCGCGGAACTGGTATTTCGTATAGTCGCGCGGATCAAATTCAGGGCTATCAAACGCGGCCGTGTAGCATTGACCTACATATTCATCGAGCGCCAAGATCGTACGCAGTGCGAGGTGCCTGGCATCCCATCTTCGCTTCTGACGTGTAAACCAAGTCTCTTTCAAAAGGCCGATGAGGCCCGACACGCCTTGGGCTAATATCGTCCCCGCAATACCGAGTGCGGCACCCAGGACGATGTTGCCCTCCTTGCTGGTCCAGTCCCACATGAATCCATCCTGCCGTCAAAACGAAATCGTGCCGGCGGAGCCGTCACACTGCGAGTCCGAGCACATCATGAATCCAGGCGCCAAAACAAGGGAGATGGATGGATGTCAGAAAAAAAGGCTGAAAACGCGCTGCTCAAGCTTACTTTCGACAGCGTCGCCGTCATCGCCGCCGCCGAACTTTCAGACACGATGCCCGCGACCGACAAGCGGATCGCCGCAATCAAGGGCGCCTTCGCACTCGCCATCAACAACACCGACGGCCTCGCCGATGGGGACCATGCCGCCGCAGTCGAGGCCGGATACGCAAACCCTGCCGTTGTCGCAGGGATCGCCGAAGCGACCTGGCTCGCGGTCGAGAAATACAGGGACGAGGCTTGGCACAAGGGTTTCGATGCCGGGTATGAGGGCAAGACGGCGGTGGTCGCATCGGAAGAAGAGTGGGACGTGGCGTTCCCGAAGGATCGTTGGCGTAGTCGGTTGCTATTGGTAATCGCCTGGATAGCCCTTGTCCTTTCCGCCGCGTGCGTCCTGGTCACGACGGTCACCGCTCCGGTTTGATTTAGGGCCCGGACAGGCAGCTCGGGGCCCGCTACAACAGCGCCCCGAGCCATGGAGACCGTCTCATGCCCGCCCGCCAACTTCTTCCAGCCGAATGCCGCGCCAAGCTTTTCGGGCACCTGGGCGCCCTAGTCGCATACTGGCGCGATCTCCCCGAGCAACAGCTCCTGGCTGGCAATGCCGACGGCAATGTCACGCAGGAGCGCCTGACGGGATTGTTGTTCTCCATGCTATCAACCCTCGACGGCTCCAGCCTGTCGATCCCCGGGTTTCTCCTCGTCCCGCACGTGTCGCCTGAGGAGCGAGCGGAAGCGATTGCGGATGGCGAGAAATATTGGCCGTCCGAGGCGATAAACGCGAACGTCGAGATGCACGCTGCGTTTCCGTTTCAGCTCATCCCGCCGAAGACATAACGACGACTCGGTGTAGGGTCCGGCACCGAAACGAGGAAGGCGCCGAGATGGACCCAATGGAAGACTTCAAGCGGAGGCTCGCGGCCGAGACGAAAACCAAGGCCCGCGATCAGTTCATCAACACCGTCATCTCCGTCATCCTCGGCGCCTCCTTGGCTTACTGGGCTTATGGCACCATAGCGCACATGGTCCTGTTCAGTTTCGTGATCTTCACCATCATGGGGGTCAAGAATTTCCTCGAGCAGGCGCTGCACCAATTCCGCGCGAGCGTAGAGTCGAAGTTGCTCATGGATCACCTGGAACGGTAGACACCAAAATCGGATCGGCGGAACGCGGCCGGGACGGAGGTCGACCTACCTCCTGAAGATCGATAAAACTGTGGGATTGAGTCAAGTCGATATTTAACCTGTTGTTTTAACTCCCCCTTGATCCCTGCTCGCTAGGTCTGTGAGTGTCGGAAACAACAGGAGACAAGGCCACGACTTACATGGCTCACGAACTCCTCCACGAGATAGGTGCACCCTAGCTCGTAAAGACCCAGGCGTTGCATACGCACCTCTTCGTCTGGGCTGGAGGACTACCCATGGCCAAGATCACCAAGAACGGCGACCAGAATGTCCGCTTCTCCTTTTCGAAGGTGGAGATCGCTTCCGCTTCCTCGATCTTCGAAGCTTTCGTTGTCGAGACTGTCGCGGAGGTCAAGGCGCCGTTCCGCCACATCCCCGATGCCATGATGGTCATCGGCACGAAGTCCATCCATGTCGGCTCTCGCGAGGAGGTCGCCAAGATGATGGAGGCCACGCAGGCGCCGTGCTCGACGCATGCGTACATCGTGCTGAACGCCGTCAAGGACGTGTCGCACCTCGATGTCATGACTGCATTCTTCATGCAGCACATGGATCGCGTGTACGAGATCATGGTCACCATGGTCATGATGCTCCGCCTTTCGGAGCAGGATGACGTGGATGACCTGACGATGGAGGCGATCACGGCCGCGATCAACAACGGCTTTCTGCCGGAGTTGCGCGCGATGATCGATGACTACCTGACTCGCTAGCTCGCTAGTCGTTTCGACAAACCAAGACCTCGGGGAGCAATTCCCGGGGTCTTTTGTTTTCCATATGACATAGCCTCACGCGCCGCCCGTCATGCGTCATCCCCCCGAAAAGGAGCGCGACACATGGCAGGCCTATCAATCGACGTGACCTCGGACCTCGGCACACTCGATGGCGATCTTCGCCGAGCCGGCAGGCTCGCGCTGCGCAACCTTTCCGCTGATCTCCGTGATGGCCACCGCACCTATCTCCGCGACAACCTCGACCAGCCAACGACCTACACGGAGAATTCCCTCTACGTTGTTGGCACCACCTCAGCCACGCCCGAGGTCCTTGTCGGCGTTAAGGACAGCCAGGCTGCCTATCTAAAGTATGCATACCGCGGGGGCCATCGGGAGGACGCTCTGACACCCACACTTGATGCTGACCTCGACGGCCGTGGCAATATCCCTCTTGGCTACACCCAAGCCGTCGTGGCCGCTGGTGGCTTCTGGCTGACCACCAGGCGCGGCATCCGCGGGCTGTTCGATACCGATGGCAGGGCCGTCGCTCTTATGCTCGACACGGACTACGACAAGCGCTTGGACTTCGAGAGCGAGATCACCGACATCGTCGCCGAGGCCTTCCCTGACGCGGCCACCAAGGCGTTCGCCCAGGTCTTCGGCGGCTCATAACCGCAGGGTCTCACGCCTACCCCCCGGGGTAGGTTCTCTCTGGGCCTAATCGCCAACAGGTTTCGCGCTCGTCAAACCTCTCTCTCTCCGGGCATTTCAAACGGGGTAACAGGTAACAGACGCGCCACAACCTCAGGGAGAGCGCGTGACAAAATCAGTTGACTTCGAAAAACTCAAGCCAATGTCGCAGAACGCGTTCGCGAAATTCGCGGGCGTTTCCGCGAAACAGGCAAGCATCTGGAAAACCAAAGGTTATCTCGATTTTACCAAAGCCGGATTGGTCGACACGCAGCCGTCGATGATCACGCTGATGGAACGCGGCCTCGGAAACTTTTCCGACGTGAAAGATGGTAACACCTCGGAGGATTCGGTCGAGCCTAATGTTACCTCGGCGCCCGCGCCGTTACCTAGCTCCGAAGAGGAAGCCGACCAGATTATCGGCGAACTCGCGAAGGCGGTCAGCGATTTCAAAGTCGCGGGCCTTCTATCGTATTCGGAATCTGAACGGCTCGAGCGGTACTTTTACGCGCTCCGCATCCGTCTGATCTACGAGAAGGACGCGGAAAAACTCGTCGACCGCGCAGCGATCGAGGCCGAGTTCTCAAAGGTTCTCTCCGATATCCGGCAGAGCTGGGAAAACTGGCCGTCCGTCGTCTGCGGCGAGATGGCTCAGGAACTCGGGATCAATCAGCGCAAGCTCCGCATCTGTCTCGAGAAACACGTGGGCGGTCAGATCGCGGCGTACGTCAAAGCCATGCAAGCCGAGCAGGACGACGATGACGACGAGAGCGAGGACTGATGCCCTCCTCGAACCTCGGCACACATCTCATCCGCAACGTCACCGCCATGTCCGCGGACCTGACGCGTCTCCATGACGGATCGCTCCCGAACATCGCCCGACCGCGCGACGTGATCCGACGCATCGTCCGGTCCGCGTATCGTCCGCGCCGGGTGTTGCCGACGAGCCAATGGGCGGCGAAGAACCGTACCCTTACCACTGACGACTCCTCGGCTCCCGGCAAGTGGCAGAACGACAAGACACCTTGGCTCGTCGATGTCATGGACGACATGTCGGACGGCTCACCCGTATGGAAACAGACGTTCGTATCCGGCGCCCAGAACGGCAAGACCTCGGCGGGCCTGAACGTCATCGGCGCCTGGATGGCCCAGTCACCAGCGCCGACCCTCATCGTCCTGCCCAACGGCACGATTGCAAAGGAGTTCGGCGAGCAGCGTCTAGGTCCTTTGATCCGCACGACCAGAAGCCTGCGCAAGACCCTCCTGAAGGACCTCCAGCGCTACAAGGTCTTTCTCGGCGGCGCGATCTACATGGCCTCGGCCGAGAGCGGCAACGACCTGAGGTCGAAGCCGATCAAGAACCTGTACATGGACGAGATCGACGGCATGCCCCATGAGATCAAGGGCGAAGGGTCGCCGATCTCGCTAGCAATAAATCGCACGAACACCTTTAAGGCCAAACGCAAAATCTTCCTCACGTCCACACCGACGGAGGAAACGACCTCGGCGATCTGGAAGGAATATCTCGCTGGGACAATGGAGTTGTTCTTCGTCCCGTGTCCTCATTGCCAGCAGGATATCGTCTTTGAAATCGAGGGCCTGAAGTGGGATCGCGAGAACCTCTCGAAGATCGAGGAGACCGTTCACTACGAATGCAGTGAGTGCGCCAAGCCTATCTACGAGCACCAGAAGACCGCCATGACCAGGCAGGGTCGCTGGAAGCCGACGAGGAAAGACCTGGAGAACGTCCAGGAAGGTGTCATCAGCCGCCGTATCAACTCGCTGTATAACCCTCCCGACTGGATCAGCTGGGTCGATCTGGCATATGAGTACGAAGCCTCCTATCGGTCGCCGTCGAAATGGCGGGACTTCTTGAATACCAAGTGCGCTCTACCCGTTCGCGAGGCGACAGAGAAGGTCGATTGGGAAACCGTCTACCATCGCGGCACCGTCGGCGAGATGCCGTATACGATGCTGCCGAACGGAGGCACCGTCGTCCCCAAGGGCGTGCTGTTCCTGTCAGGCGGCATCGATGTTGGTAGCAACCATATCGAAGTCGGAGTCTGGGGTTTCGGCAGGAATCGACAACGGTGGATGATCGACCATTACCGCATCGACGGGAACACCCAACTACAGGCGACCTGGGACGAGCTAAGCATCCATGTGCGCCACCTTTACACCAACTACCGGGGCGTGGAGATGCAGGTGCGGCCATACCTGATCGACACCTCGTATATCCCTGAAAAAGTGAAGCCGTGGATACGCTCGCAGAACCAGCTTATTGTTATGGGCGTGGACCCCATGGCCGACAAGCCCAACCCGGTGCGTATCGACACACAGGCTGATCCGACACCCCACGGTGCCCAGAAGAAGTCCGTCGTCGGCGGATTGAAGATGATCTTTCTCGACGTTTCGTATTTCAAGTCGGAGCTCATGGGCGCCCTGTCGATCCCCGAGCCAGAGGCGCACAACGACGCTCCCATGGACTGGGTCCACATGCCCCTTCACGGCGGAAGTTTCACCAAGGAGATCGCCCAACAGCTGGTCAGCGAGCAGAAGGTCATACACCGCGACAAGAACGGCGAGATCAAGAAGATCAGCTGGGACCGCATAGACGGCCGCCGCGCGGAAGTCCTCGACTGCCATAACTATGCCCGTGGCGGCGCCCGACTACGTGGTTGGGACCGTGGCATCGAAGCCTATTTCGAACGGCTCGAGCGCGAACTGTCGGAGGCGGCCGCCATCATCAACGAGGCAAAGGCGGCCATCGATCGTGGCGCGCCCGTCTCTCCGCCACTTCAGCAGAAGCCCGGCATCATCCCACCGAGGGTCTCGGCGCCGAACGCCGCAGGGTCTCACGCGCCGTCTGAAAGCAAGGGTGTAACCATAACTGGCGAGGCCGCCCCGCGTAGGATTGTTCCGCTGCCGAACTTAAAGACAGGCGGCGACACCCAGCGCCGTGTCGTCCCGCTGCCACGCATGCCGACCCCGGCGGGAGACTATTGATGTCCACGGAAGCCATTCTAGCCCTTCAGTCCCAGATCGCGGAAGCTAAGCTCGCGAAGCATCAGCTGGCGATGGGCAAACAGCTGATCACACTCAGCTACAGCGCCGAGGGTTCCAATACACAGCAATGGTCGCCTGCCAGCATCCCGGCGCTCGAACGGCACATCGCCCAGCTAGAGGCCGACCTCGCGCGTATGACCGGGGTCGGTCGCCGTCGCCCGATCTATTTCTCGTGAGGTGACAGCAATGGCCGTCACGATCACCACGACCCCGCCCCAGCCGACTCCCGTCATCCTCGGCACCGACGGCACCCCGATGCAGCGCGTCTCCATGACCGCGCAGGACAGCGCCTATCGCGCCGCCTCCCGCGAACACGTATCCGTCCGCAACTTCATGCCGCCACGTGGCTCTGCCGACAGCGATCTCATCGCGGGTGGAGATAAGGACATCATCGATGCCCGTTCCCGCGATATGGTCAGGAACGAGCCTATCGCCCGTTCTGGCGTGGGCATTTGGCTGGATATGGCGATCGGCACCGGAGTCACGCTTCAGCCGATGCCCGATCACCGCGCGCTCGGGATCACAAAGGAACAGGCTGACGAATGGTCTTCCGTCGTGAAGAACCTGGTTCACGAGCATCTGGACTCGAGGTTCATCGACGCATCCGGTCATGGCAACCTGATGGACCTCCTGCGCCTACTGTTCAGGACACGCCTCATCCAGGGCGAGTTGGCGATCCTTCCCCACTATCTTCCTGACCGTCCCGGCGCCACGTTCGGGACCGCGTTTCAGGCCGTCGATCCCGACCGCATCAGCAACGACATGGACATGCCAGACACCTACGATCTAAGGTCTGGAGTTCGGATCGATGAGTTTGGCGGCGCGGTGTCTTACCAGGTCCGGAAGGCGCACGAAGCCGACGCAGTCTTCGGATTTTCGCCCGACCAGTATCAGTGGGAGGAAATCCCCGCCTACGACGAGACCGGAAGACCGCGCTTCATCCTCGCCTTCGAGCGTGAGCGCGCCGACCAACATCGCGGCGTATCGCTCCTCGCGGCCGCCATGCCCGAGTTCAAGGTCGCCTCCGACTACAAGGCCGCCGAGCTGCAGGCCGCGCTCGCGAATGCCATGGTTGCCGCTTTCACCGAGTCATCCATGGACATGGGTACGTTGATGGAAATGTTCGGGAACGACGCTGGCGCCCTGCTCAAGGAACGCGGCGAGTACCGCGCGCCGCTACAGGGCGGCGCGGTGATCCCGTTGTTCCCTGGCGACAAGTTCTCGTCCCATAATCCCGCACGCCCGAACACGGCGTTCCCGGCATTCATGGACTCGGTCACCCGCCACATCGCCGCTGGAGGATTCGAGCTACCCAAGAACTTCGTGCTGCGTGATTTCGACGGCGGCTCCTACGTCAGCCTGAAGCTGGCGTTCAACACGGCATGGCGCACGGTCGCCACGGCCCGCCAGTGGTTGAAAAGCCACGTCCTTGATGTCTTCTACGAAATGATCCTCGAGGAGGCCGTGGGACGCGGGTTTATCGAGGCCCCCAACTTCTATCAGTTCCGCCGCGCGTGGTCGCGTTGCAACTGGATTTACGACGGCGCCGGCTGGCTCGATCCTGTCCGTGAAGCCCAGGCGGCCCAGCTGCGCATGGCTATCGGTATCTCGACGCTTCAGGACGAATGCGGTGAACAGGGGCGCGACTGGGAGGAAGTCCTCGAGCAGCGCGCGGCCGAACAGGCCCGTATGCGCGTCCTCGGTCTGGACATGGCGACGCTACAGACCTCGGTGTCCATCGCTCCACAAGCACCCGACAACGAGGACCGCCGTTAGACTTCTGTTTTAGTGGAGTCCCACAGGCGGTCCACTATGGCCTGCTCGATCTTGTCGAACAACGCCTTCCCCTCTGTATCGAGCTTCTTGTACTCATCGCGCATGCGGGGCCGTGGTTTATCTTCTTGATTGATCTGATGCTCGATCATCGCGCCCCTGATCATATTGGCGAGATCGCTCATGTCCTTTTTGATGTCGGGCTGCAGGAAGATGCCCTGCTTTCTGAACGCCAGGTTGAAGTCACGAAATTTGCCCATGGCATCAGAGTATTTGTAGCGCTCGCTTATCTCTCGGTATGTGTCCAGTCGCTTTGACGCGTTGCTGATGTCCCGCTTTTGAGCTTTCGAAAACGGCTTGTCTTCAAGAAACTCTTCCAGCTCCTCAGGGTCCATCCGGTCGACATCCGGGTAATTCTGAAGCGGAGATATATAGCTCCATGCCCAGGCATGCGCCTCTACAAGCTGTCCCCATAGATCGGGGACAATCTCGAACTCCCTATCGTGAAGGCGCTTTGTGCGGTCGAAGACTCCGTTGATCTTGTGCCGGAGGCGTTCTAGTTCACGACCTTGCTCCGATTTATAAGCTTCGAGCTGTTTGGCGAATTTCTGGGTTATCCACTTTTCCCCGAGAAATTTGAACAGAGCGTAGGCCGCCGCCACGACAGCAGTCAGGGAGATACCCAAAACGCTGATGATCGCCAGTGCCGATTTGGCCCACTCCCAAGTCCACCAGAAATAAAGCCAGAACTGGTCCATGTGATTTCCCCCGTTGTCCCGCCTAGCAGATAAGCGGCCTCCACAAATTCCGCAATGACCGCAGGGTCTCACGCGCTACCCGACGGCTCTCCTGATGGAAATATCAGAGAGCCGCATGCGCCTCAAACTATCCCGTTCGACCTCATACCTTGAACAGCCCTGGGCGATCCAGGAGTCCGCCATGCGCGCTATCCTCGCGCGGATGGAAGAGGAAGACCGCACCGCTCCAGACCTCGGTGTCCATCGCCCCACAGGCGCCGGACAACGAGGACCGTCGTTAGCGGCGCCGATCAGTTCAGGCTCTCGGGGTCCCTGTACAGCTTCATGACTCCCGGGGACATCTCACCCTCGTCGAACGGACGGTGTCCGATCGCCAGCCGTGCGATGCCCTTCGCTAGCGCTTTGATTTGCTGTTGCAGTTCTTCCTTCGAAATATTCTGGGCCACTTCCAGCTTGCGGATCGCTTTCGAAACGTCACCGGAATTGCCCTTCGTTTGAAGCGCCGCGTCTACGACTTTCTCCTGCCATTGAGCGAAGACATCGTCCAGCGGGTCTTTATACTGCGTATGTCGCCGGGCGATGACACCAGAGTTACGACCTTTCAACGTCAGCCTGAAGCATACGCCGTCACGAATAGCCGACGAGCAGCGGCTAAAATTGTCCTTGAAGAACTGCACGGAGATATCGACCAGCGGGCCGTGCAGGTGCCGCTCCTCGAAGTCCAGAGCCATGAACGGAACGCCGTCGGCATCGGCGACGTAGAACAGCCTCTCTTCGTCCAGCACCTGGCGGCAATAGCCGAGGAAACCCGACTTGGCGACTTTCCTGTCGATCTTGGTTCCGGTCAGTTTACTTGTCTTCTTGATTGTCTTCGCCGCGACCGTTGGCCGTCTGGGTACGCGCATTTTCAAAGTCGGCGTCTTCTTGACAGGCAGTGCCATCAGAACCTCCATGGGTAAATTGACTGGTCATTATGACCAGTTGTTTTGACTGGTATTTCTGACCGGACATTCTGTCAACAGATTTTCGCAGGGTCTCACGCGCCGCCCCTCGGCTTTCCTTGGAAAAACCTCGGAGAGCCGCATGCGCCTCAAACTTTCCCGCTCGACTTCATATCTCGGACAGCCCTGGGCGATCCAGGAATCAGCCATGCGCGCCATCCTGGCCCGCATGGAAGAGGAAGAGCGTTCGTTCACCGCTATCGCACGTGAGTACGGCACCCCTGTCGAAGGCGCGTGGACAGGCGAGATCATTGATGGCATCGCCGTCATCCCCGTGAACGGTGTGCTGATGCGTCAGATGTCGTTCTGGTCGTGGTTCTCGGATTCCAGCGCATACGAAGTCCTGATCAAAGACATCTGGGCCGCTCGTAAACAAGGCGCCAAGGCCGCCATCCTCAACCTGGACTCCGTCGGCGGCGAAGTGACGGGCTGCGCCGAACTTGCCAACGCTCTCCGGGCGATGTCGAAGGACTTTCCGCTTTACGCCTACGTCACCGGCTACGCGACATCCGCCGCATACTGGATCGCATCAGCCTGCCGCGAGATCGTCGTCGCCGAAACTGCGACGCTCGGCAGCATCGGCTGCATGGCGACCATCCAGGACTATTCCGCCGCGCTCAAGCGTAACGGCGTGAAAACCTTCAAGTTCATCAGCTCCCAGTCTCCCCTCAAGAATTCCGAACCCGGCACCGAAGACGGCGACAAGGCCATCCAGGCCACGGTCGACGCGCTCGCCGATGTCTTCGTCGATGCCGTCGCGACCAACCGCGGGGTCTCACGCGACACCGTCCTGAAAGAGTTCGGACAAGGCGGAACCTTCGTCGGGAAATCAGCCGTGGATGCCGGATTGGCGGACGCGGTTGGCAGTCTCGAAGAACTGATTTCCGAGCTTGCAACCGAAGATTCAAGCGCCGCCCCGACGGCGACAGGAGAAATAGCGATGGGCTCTTTGCTCAAGAAAGTAACGGCGGCGAAGTCCCTGAACTCTCTCAAGATTCAGGCCAAGGCGAAAGCCGAGGAGCAGGATCAGGAAGCCGAAGACGAGGACCTCGACGCTGAAGACGAGGATGAGTCCACGGCCGAAGGCGAAGATGAGGACCAGACCGCCGAGGACGAAGAGGACGACACCACGGCCGAAGGCGAAGACGATGTCGATGCCGAGGACGAAGACCCCGAAGCCGAAGACGAGGAGCCTGCTCCCGCGTCCAAAAACCGCGCAAAGGCTACCGCTGAGAAGACCCGCATCGCGGCGATCCTCGGTCACGCCCAGGCCAAGGGCCGTAGGAAGCTCGCCGAGCACATCGCGCTGAACACGAACCTGTCCGTCAAGGCCGCCGCCAACATGCTCCGCGCCTCGGCGAAGGCCACGCCGTCCACGGCCGCCAAGGGCAATAGCTTCGATTCCCGAATGCGCGCCCAGGGCAACGCCAAGATCGGTGCCGCCGCCGGCGCCGCGAAGAGAAACCCAGATTCCGAAGCCGCTGCTCAGACTCTCGCTGTCGCGAAGATGATCGGCCTCCCGGTCAGAAAGTAACAGGAGATCGCAATGTCCGCTCATTTTTCGAAGCAGAGCTACCGCCCGAAGGCAATCGAAGGCGGTGACTTTCCGCAAGTTACCAGGTCGGGAACCCTAGCCGCTGGTCAGAACCTGACGCGCGGCGCCGTCCTCGGTCGCATCACCGCCTCCGGGAAGCTCGTCCTCTCCGCCTCCGCCTCAAGCGACGGCTCACAGGGCGTGTTCGCCATCCTGGCCGACGATGAAGCCGACGCGACCGCAGGCGACATCGGCATCACCTACTACGTCACGGGCCATTACTTCGCTCCGAACTTGACGTTCGGCACGGGACACACCGCCGACAGCACGCGCGACACGCTCCGCGGGCTGGGCATTCACATCTAATCGGCGGAGGGACAGACACCATGGCCAAGACTATCGACATCTACTCGACTAACGCGATGCTCGAGACCTCCACGTCTCTCATCGTTCCCAAGCTCGGCATCCTCGATATGTGGTTCCTGCAGGAGCAGACCGAGGAAAGCGAAGAGATTCACTTCGATATCGAAATCAAGCGCCGTAAGGTCGCCGCTTTCGTTGCGCCGACCTCTCAGGGTCAAATTATCGAAAACGACGGCTTCGACACCGCGACGTTCCGACCCGCCTACATCAAGCCGAAGACCCCGTTGCGTCCCAAGGATTCGATGACGCGTGCAATCGGCGAAGGCCTAACCCCGGTGTTCAGCAACCTCCAGCGGCGCCAGGCTTCGCTCGCCAAGGTCCTGTTCGACCACAAGGACTTCGTGTACCGCCGCCTGAACCTCATGGCGATCGAAAGCCTGGTTGATGGCAGGGTCACCGTCTCGGGTGCGGGATACCAGACCAAGGTCGTCAATTTCGGCCGCGACGCGTCCCTGTCCATCGTTCTCTCGGGTGCCGCTCGTTGGAGCGAAGCGGACTCCACGCCTATCGACGACCTGGAAGCGGCTTCCGAGCGCGTACACGAGGTCGAAGGCGCCGAGATCACCGACATCGTCATGGACAAGGTCGCGGCGAAGTACTTCAGGCGCAACAAGCAGGTGAAGGAACTGCTCGACATTCGTCGCGCGGCCGGAAACCCGACTGCCGAACTCGGTGGCCTGAATCTTGCTGGCGCGCCGAAGGGCATGAAGTTCCTCGGGAACTTCGGCTCGTTCAACGTCTGGGTATACAGCGACTACTACGAGCACCCCGTCACGGGTGAATCGACACCTGTCCTGGCGCCGGGCACCGTCATCGGTGGTTCGCAGGCTATCGAGGGCATTCGCGCCTTCGGTGCGATCCACGACGAAGAGGCCGGAATGCAGGCGATGCCGCTGTTCCACAAGTCCTGGCTGAACCCCGACCCGTCGGTCCGTTTCGTCATGACCCAGTCCGCACCGCTAGTCTTCCCGAAGCGCCCGAACGGGTCCTTCTCGATGAAGGTCTTCGGCTGACAAAATTGAAGACCCCGACCGTCGGGGTCTTCGTTCATTCCACGGGAGAACAGGACCATGGCCAAGAAAGCCGAAACCGCCGCCGATGAACAGCCTATCGAAGCCGTCGTCGTCGAACAACTCTACGATGCCGTGCTGACGCGGACCGTCAAGCGCGACGGCGAATTCCATTGGCCGGGAACCACCTTCGTTGGCATCCACCTAGACTTCGCCGCCGAGCTACAGGCTGCTGATGCCGCCGAAATCACGGTCCATGTCGGCGCCGAAGTCGCGGACGAACCCGCCGCACCCGAGATCGCGTAACGGCGAAATCTCCCCGCCGTCACGTGTAGGCCCTCGGGTTTCGACCCGGGGGCCGATTTGTTTTGCAGGGTCTCACGCGCTCGTAGTGTCGCAGGGTGTTCGAAATATCCGGAGACGACTATGGGCAATTTTCTGACAAAACAGGTTTTCGGCGAGTATCACCTCGTCCAGGCGATGCCGCTCGACTTCGAGAAGATCACCACGATCAAGCTCACCGCTTACGCACTCGTGCAAGCGCTGTCCCTACGGCCTGAAACCGAGACCGTCGAGTTCACGGTACCCCCGTACGAATACTCGTCGAGTGTATTTTGCTACGTCAACAACATCGCCCCCGAACCCTACGCGGACCCCGTCGGCATTTACCTGCCTCCTGGCAAAACGACCTACACCGTCCCGCAGTCGGAAGACGGCGAACCTCGGACGCTGACATTTTATTTGCCGGAGATGACCGTACACCCGGAGGCCGCAATGGCCGTCCAGGTCTTGGAGGCTTAAAATGTACAACGGCTACACGATCGGCGGGGGCATTACGGCAAGCAGGGTCCGCGGCCTAATCGACCAGGCCCGATCCGAAGACTCGATGTTCGGGTACAACGGCCTGACGGAAACGTCATTTGTTGGTGCCAACGGCGCGCAGTTGCTTGAACTGGTCGGCGCTGGTCCCGAGGTGAACCTCGTCCTAGTGCATTTCGCGAACCTGAGCCCAACGAACCTGTGCGATCTGTACGTTCAGCTCTTGGACAGCACGGGCGAGCCTGTCGCCGGGTACGACGGATATTACCACAACCTGAGTCCTTACCCGATCGACATGCCTTCATCGAACAAGGACGGCATGCTGCTTACCGTTGGGGCTATGCCGAGCGACAAGCTCAGCGGTCGCCTCCAGATCACCCGCGCTGGCATCGGCTTCGAAGTCACTTCCCTCATCCATGACCCGGGCCGCGGCATCGACATGGCGGGATACGCGACCGTTAACGCGTCCGACGTGTCGGGTGTCCGCATCTACTGGACAGACGACAACGGTTTCCTCGGCGATCTCGGGTTCGCAAGCCTCAGCTGGAGCAAGTGAAATGGCAATTCTTCGCCGCTACAACGTCAAAACCAAGACTTTCGAAGACCACGTCGTCGCCGATGTGACCGTCGCTGGCTTCCGCCGTCCGCTACCCGAAATTTCGGACAGGCAGTTCTTCCAGCAGCTCGCGATCGACGGCTACGTCACCCATGCTGAGGCCTTGGCCGCCGTGGCGACGGGTGCCTTGCCAGCGGCGATCGAGGCCATTGTCTCCGGTATTCCCGTCAATGCGCAGTTCGCCGCGCGGATGGTCCTCTCGGGTGCGACCCGGTTCGAGCGTAATCACCAGCTCGTCGAGGTTTTCGCGGCGGCCGTTGGCATGGACACAGCCGCGCTGGATGCATTCTGGCGCGCTGCCTCGGAGCTGTAACCGATGATCATCTCGACGGCGCCTGCATTTGAAGACTTCGCCAGGACCCTGCTTTCCACGGGCAACGCCGAGGATGTCGTCTTGCACGCCGAGGGACAAGACGACAGGCCGATGCGCGCCATCGTCCGCCAGAAGACACAGACCTTTTCCGCTTACGGCGGCAACAGTGCCAAGGCGGACATCAACACGTTGCGGATCGCGCCGTCGGATGCCGTCCACGTCGTCGAAGGCTCCCGTTTTACGGTTCGGGCAATGACATACCATGTGGACCCCCGTGGTGTCCGTCCCGACGGAGTCGCCCTGGTGGCCGTCGATCTGGAGACCACTCCGAGATGAGCATCGAACAAGATATCCTCGACATCGTCCAGGCCCGCGTCATTGCGGCGATACCCGAGTTCGTCGGACGCGTGGCGCAGTCGTCGCAGTTTCCGACGGTGCCCTCGGAGTGGCCGTGCGCCCGTGTCCGGATGCCCGATGTCTCCGTGACGACACCGGACGGCGGCCGTCCAGGAACACGCCCGCAGGCCCGCTCCGGCGTGGTCGTCGTCTCCGTCATCCACGACGGCCGCTATGACGACGTCGATCGCGTGCAGCGAGATATCGCCGAGCGCATCGAGACGGCCTTGCTCGCCGATCCCCTGCTGACAGGTCCCGACGGCAAGCCCCGAGCCTCCGACCTCCGAACCGCAGGGTCTCACGCAGACCCCGTCAGCAATCGTGGCGCAGTGGTCGCCGTGCGTCAGCTCATGCTGTCCGTCACCTGGCGCACCAGAGAAAATCATCCAGGCGTGCCACTGCACGCGTAACAGGAGACCGCAATGGCCGCTTCTTATTCAGTTCTCGATTCCGGGCTTTACGAACTCCGTAGAGCGGAAATGTTCGTCCGCCCCAAAGTGAACGGTATGCTTGCCAGCACGGCGTGGATTCAGATCGGCGACGTGGACGCGATCACCATGGGCTTCACGCCCACTAAGGCATCGCGCTTCAGGAAGAACGCCAGGGTCCGCACCAAAGCGATCGAAGTCGTCATTTCGACCGACTCCACGTTCAACTTCACCTGCTTCCAGTTCACGCCCTTCATCAAGATGATGTCGGTTCTCGGGCAGAAGGTCGCCTACGCGCAGACAACTGGGCCGTTCGAGTGCGCCGCGATCGGCATCGGTCCGCACTACGTAGGAAAGCAGGATATCAGCGCCGTCACTATCAAGGTCGGCGAAGAAGCTTTCGCCCTGGAGCACTACAGGGTCGTCGACCCTGATCTGGGTATGGTCGAAGTCTTCAGCCTTCCCGTAGGCGTAACCGAGGCCACCGAATACACGATCGCGGGCACCGCAGCCTCGATTGCCGAGGGAAACCGCACTAAGGCGAAAATCGGCGCGAAGGCTTCCGAAACCTTGGAAGTACTCATTCGCGATGTCGGCGCGAACTCGAACCCGCAGGCCTACCATCTGCTGGAAGTCGAGGTTTCCCCGAACGGCGACATCGCCCTCATCTCCGAAGACGACTTCGCGAGCGTCCAGTTCTCGGGTTCTATCCTCGATACGTCGGAAGGCTTCGGATACACTTGGGCGCTCAAGGGCGACGATGAGTAAATTCTTGCGGCCCCGGTAGCGATATCGGGGCCGTTTGCTATACACGAGGGCAAACAAATGGAGGCCCGCGTGACAGAACCTGACGACCCCAGCCACAAGATCAATGCTTATATTGCCGCACTCAATGCCGCCATTCCCGAGCTTTCAGCTCTCCATGTCCAGGACCTAAGCTCAGACGACGTTCAAGCCGCGATCCGCAAAGCCCTCGATATCGACGACGCGCATTCCGCGGATGTCCTCGACCATAGTCTGACCAAGGACAAGATCGTCGGGCTCCTGAAGGATTTCGACTTCAACAAGGGTCAACCTATCGTCCTCCACACACTCACACTTTCAGAGGACGACGGCATTATTCCCGACGACGTTCCGCGCATGCTGACGGAGAAGATAGTCAAGGTGAAAGGCGAAGTTTGGGAAATTCATCGCTACGATGCCGATCCGTTTCCGTCCGATCCCCATGCTCATAACTACGATGCGAACCTGAAACTGCATCTGAAGACGGGCGCCCTCTACGACAAAAAGAAGCGCTTTCAAGGAAACATAGGCCAGAAGAAGCTCGACGTCATCCGCGCCGAACTCAAGAACGCTGGTATCAAGCTTCCCTGACGCTACCGCAGGGTCTCACGCGCTGACCCCGCGCTCTCCTGAAGCCTGTTGATACGGGCAAAAGGGAGAGAAAATGACCACGATCGCACAACGCAATGCCGCCGCTTTTAAGGCGATGAAGCGCACACACGTCGTCACCGTCGGCGAAGCACAGCTCGAAATCTCGCCTCCGGGTCTTCTAGAGATCATCGACCGCGTCGAGATCGAGGTGAGCCAAGAAGACGTCAAAGCCTTCGCCGAAGGCCAGGTCGATGTCGCCACGATCCTCCGCAAGGTGCCGAAGCTCGCGTCCTGGCTCGCGATCCGCGCCCTCACGGGAAACGCCCGTGACGAGGATGTCACGGACATTCAGGACTTCGTTCTGAGCCTCACTCCCGACGAGCTGTTCGACCTGATCGACGGTATCGTAGCCGTGGTCGTGCCGGATGCGGAGGCTGCCAAAAAAAAGCTGCTGGCACTGGGCGGCCGCCTGGGCATTCTAGCCGCCGCGTAAGCCACCCCTCTCAGGCTGAGGCGCAACCGGAGGCTCCCGAAATGGGCCTCTGGGAAACCTTGGACTACGCCTGCGCGGCGCTGTGCGAGGCGGGCTACCCCGACCCCTGGTCTTGGACACCACGCCAGATTTTCCACCGCCTTTCCGTCCATCGCCAGCTCCAGAACGCCGAGACGCTTCGCCAGCTCGATGTCG
Organism: Hyphomicrobiales bacterium; assembly: GCA_900470155.1. Classification (GTDB taxonomy): domain Bacteria; phylum Pseudomonadota; class Alphaproteobacteria; order Rhizobiales; family Rhizobiaceae; genus Allorhizobium. The sequence continues at coordinate 114,037 of UBZT01000008.1, read as the reverse complement.
CCGTCCTCGGAGCCCGTGGCGAGGAAAAGGCCATCAAGGACCTACGGGGCAAATTGACAGGGTCTCACGCGAACGAGCCAGCGCAACCTACTCAGGAAACACGCCCTGCGTCGAAGGCGGTCGCCGAGCGGCTGGAGGAGCAGCACAAAACCCTGCCGTGGATGAGTAGATGACGACACCGATTATCAACGCGAAAATCCAGTTCAAGGGCCTTGAGGAACTCAAGGCTTCGTTCGCACAGATCGAGGCCAATTTCGAACGCGCTGCCGATCGCATGAACGCCGCAGGCAAAAAGGTCGGCGACGGCCTGTCGAAGTCCGTCGGTGTCGCGAACACCACGATCCGCACGACCGGAACCGTCGGGGTCCGTTCGTTCGGGTTGATGAAGACTGCGGCGGGCGGACTGGCTACCGTCATAAAAACCTCGTCCGGCCTCGTAGCCGACCTCGGTAAGGCCGCGGTGAACGCGTCCGGGAAGATCATTACCCTCGGAGTGGGCGCCGTCGCGGCCGTCAACGGCTTCGGCCTCAAGGTCGGTTCGTCCGTTTCGGAAATGGGAAAGCTCGCCAGGGCGGCGGGCGTGTCGGTGGAGACTTTCAGCCGCCTTGCGTCAGCAACCCGTCTGGCAGGTGGCTCCGTCACCGACATCACCACTGGACTTCAGTCACTGTCGGATCGCATTACGGATGCCGCCAAGGGCGGTGCCAGCGATGCTTATTTCAAGCAGATCGGTGTCAACGTCCGAGACCTGAACGGCGAGATCAAATCCACGGATACCATCTTGGACGAGGTCGCCGACGGCCTTCGCGCGATTCCTAAAGACAACCTGAGAGCCTCTGCCGCCCTCGACCTGTTCGGCACGTCGGCGACTAAGCTGTTGCCGATTCTCGAGGACGGCGCCGAAGGTCTGCGGAAGTACTCGTCTCAGGCCGACCAGTACGGCACGACCGTCACCGAAGCGCAGTCCAAGCAGGCAACCGAACTTCTGGCGAAATCCCGCAAGGTCCGCGAGGCCCTTATCGGTATCTCGTACAAGGTCGGCGACCAGCTACTGCCGGAACTAACGAAAAACTCCGAGCGGACGGCGGCCTTCCTCGCCAAGTCCGGCGACAAGATTGCCGAGATGGTCGGAAAGGCCGCGAAGAACATCAGCAGCCTGTCTGCCGACATCGCCCGCGCATTCCTCGGCGACATCGGCAAAATCGAACGGGGCTGGGTCAGACGGCTTGTCCCCGCGCTGAACACGGCCAAGAACGTGCTTGCCGACCTTCTGGATATGCTGGGCGGCGGCAAGGCCTCGCGAGCCACCTGGCTCAACGACGTGTGGAAGACACTGGACTTGGCATCGACCGCCGCCTGGTCCCTCGGGCAGGCGATCGTCGCCGCCGCCGGATACGGCGAAACCAAATTCCCGACGCTCGCTACGATCGCGGCGACGGTAGCCGTTGCGTTTGAAAACCTGCGTCAGGGCATTTCCGGCGAAGGCGGCGAATACTCCATGCCTTGGGCGGGCAAGATCGGTGAAACGATCCGCAGCCTCGGCGTTGCCGTCGGCGCCGTGGCGGGTGTAATCATCAACCACAGGGATAAGATCGCGACCGCCGTCGCTTTCATCGCCAGCGCGTTCAGCGACCTCGTAGTCGCCGTCGCCATCCTGCTCAACGGCAATGCGATTCCCAAGGAGAACCCTTTCGCTTTCCTCGGTCCCGTGGCCGAGTGGGTCAAGCAGCATAAAGATGTGATCGTGAAGGTCTTCACCGATCTCCCCCGCGATATCGGTGTCGCGTTCGTCGCGGTGAAGAACATTTTTGTCGCCGTCTACGAGGCTATCGATTGGGTCGCCAAGGCGCTTGGGCTAGATAGTGGTGTCCAGCTTGGCCTGGTCTTCCTTATCCTCCACATCACCCGCGCGAGCGCGATCTTCCAGACGATCGGCACGGCCGTCAGCACAACCCTGTTCATTCTCAACGGGTTCGCTGGCTTGGTGAAATACGTAACCACGGCGATCTTCAGTGGGCTTATCCCGGCGCTGACCTGGCTCACCACGCTGTTCGTGGGCGCCACGGCACCGATGTGGGTCATGGTCGGCGCCGCCACCGCCATCGGTGTCGCCATCGTCGGGATCGGCTATGTCCTCTGGCAGTTCCGCGATCAGGTGTGGGCAGTCCTGAAATGGGTCGGAAACACGCTATGGGCGACCGCCAAGGGCATCGTCAACACGATCCTGCATCCGGTAGAAACGTTCAAGAGCGCAATCAGGTCAGTCGCCGAGTGGTTCGGACTTATCGATCCTGTCGCGATCGCCAAGCCCTTCGAAGAAGCCGGAGACCGTATTCTCGACGCGTCGGGCAAAACCGCCGACGGCGTGGAGAAAGACCATGCCGCCATGGAGAAAGCGGCCGCCGACAGCCGCGCCGAAATGGAGAAAGCTTTCGGGACTATTCAGGACAAGGGCAAGCAAGCCTTCGGTGGCGTGGCCGAAAGCGTCACGGACCTGAAAGACGAAGTCGCCGTCGCCGCCAAGGAAAGCTCCGCGAACTGGGACAAGATGTTCTCCAGCGGTACGGACGCGGCCTCAGGTGCCACCGCATCCATGGGCGACCAGCTCCGTAAGCTCCAGCAGGAATATGGCCTGACTGGCGACCAGTTGAAGACCTCGGCCAAGGACACGACTTCGTCGGTGTCCGCCGAGCTTTCCCGCCTGCGCGAGGAATACGGCCTCACTGGCGACCAGATGAGCGCGGCGATATCCGACACCGTCGGTGTCATGGACGAGACGCAGGTCGCCGCGCTGAAGGCCGCGCAAGACCGTCTTTCGTCGCTGGATATATCTATGCCGGACATGCCCGTCATGAGCGCGCCCGCCTCGCTCGGCACGGACGCGCTCGACGAAGCAAAGCGCCGTCTGGACGAACTGAAGAAGTCGGGCGCATCGGTCGGAGACGGAGTGGGTGACCAGCTCAATACCACCTTCGGCGATGTCAAAGCCGCGACAGTCGATGCGGTGGACGGCACCAAAAAGGCACTCTCGGATATCCCAGGCACATTCCAGACTTTCGGCGAAGGCGCCCGTGCGGCTCTGTCCGACGGCATGGAAAAGGCCGGCACGGCCGCTGACTACGTCGAGACCCAGACGGCGGCAGCCGTCGCGTCTATGAAATCGATGTGGGACTCGAACGCCGAATACCAGGAGATGGCTTTCGAGAAGACCAAGTCCACCTGGACGCGGATGTCCGACTTCTTCCGCGAAAAGGTAGACTCGGTCAGGGTCATTTTCCACGGGCTGTGGCGGTCGTTCGACGTTGCACCGGGTCTTGCCTACGCCGATGTCACCGACAGCTTCACCAACCTGTTCCCCTATTTTGACGACCTCGCTACCCAGATCGGCGACCGTTTCCGCGCGCTTTGGAACGTCGTCACCTCGGGCGCGTCCGACACGGTTTCACGCATCACGGAAACCATCCCTGCGTTTGGTAGCGGAAGCCTTTTAGGTTCCGATGACAAGTCTCCCCGCCTCGCAACTGGCGGGATAATAAGGGGTGCGGGATCGTCTGTTTCCGACAGCATCCGCGCCTGGCTGTCGAACGGCGAAGGCGTGGTGAACGCGCGCGCCGTCGGTCATTACGGCGAGAACTTCATTCACGCGATGAACAACCTCCTCGTCCCCCGAGACCATTTCGCGACCGGAGGCATCGTCGGCCAGACCGTGCCTGCGTCCTCCGGCCTTGGCAACCTCGGCAACTGGAACCTCGCCGTCGGCGGCAACCGCGTCGGCCAGGTCTACGCCGAGCGCGACGTGGTGCGCGCCGTCAACCGCACATTGACCCGCTCGGCCGCCGCGTCGCGTGGCGCCGTGCCACGCTGGAGAACCTGACATGTATTTCCCGACAGAAACGGTCCTCGATCTCGTCGAACTCGGCATCATCCCACAGTCGTCCCGTCAGCTCGGCCAGACCCTGACGCTCGACACGGCGGGGTCGATCCGCCGCCTCGCGAACGGCGTTCTGAAGGCGCGGATGCGTCCGAGCCTTCAGAAGTTCAAGTCGACGATATCGTTCTCGGACACCTATCCGCCAGCGTTCAACGGCCTCTGGGCCGGGGATATCGTCACCGTCCATTGCGCCGCCGAAATCTCGGGGAAAGTCGGGAGCGCCTTCGTGCGTCCTCATGTCCCCGGATCGGTCATCTGGCGTAACGCCGTCGGCGATGTCGTCGCATCCGGTGCCAACGAGGCATCCGCGCCTGTCGGAGCGACCAACTACACCTTCCGTCCCATCGTAGTCTTCATGGTTGAAGCCTGGGACCTCGACACCGACGAATGGGGCGCCGTCGGCAGTTCGACCCTCAATCTCCGTGAGGTTTGACCATGGCTTGGGGAGATATCTGGGTTGCCCTAGTAGATGAGGACGAAGTGTTCGATCCCGCCGTGCATTGCCGCTTCGACCTCGAAGTTGAGCGCATGGAACTGGGCGTGGACAGTGAAGACGAATTCGCCACCGTCACCCTCGACGTGAAACCGCCCGAGGGCGGCGCCTATGCGCCCGGCAAGAAGGTCTGGGCCTACGTGTCCTATCCCCACGAGAACGGCTCGCTCTACCTCCTGGCGAAAGGCAAGGTCGACGGGTTTCCCATCGGTAGCGACGCTGACAGCGCCACGCTCGTCTTCAAATGCGCGCCGTCGGACTGGGAAGCCTTGCAGCTCGCCTGCCTTCAGATGACGAAGTCGGAACCGCACTGGGACCCGGTTCTTGTCGCGCCCGAGAACCGCGACGACCCGACGGAAATCCTCGACGGCCAGAGCCGCGTGATCGCGTTTCATCCCGCGTCGCACGAGGTGGAGCTTCACGACATCTTCGGTCACGGCCTGGAAGTCATCGATTTCGGTCTCGAATGGTATGACGACAGCCTGTCTGCCGAGTTGACCGGACCCGCGATCAAGGAAGTTGAAGTCGAAGTCAACGTCGGCTGGAAGCAGGCGCTGCGCGGGACCGTGTTCGCGACCGCCGCCATCCAGTCGGCGTTCGGCGGCGTTCCGTCCACCCTGACCGCCGAGGACTTCCAGAACCGCTGGCCGCGCGTCGGCGACGGAATTGCCAACGCCAACGGCTACTCGGTCAGAACGTCATCGCTGATTCGGAAGTACCCCGTCGGGTCGCCTGCGAAAGCAGGACCTTTCCAGGGGTCCTCGGACAATTACCAGTACATCACCGACGCGAACCTGACGGCCAAACAGCCGCGCCCCGTCGAGCTGGACATCACCTATTACGACCACGATCTCAGCCTGGTCTGGGAGGCCGAACAGGCGCGGCGCGAGATCGTGAAGATCGTCATCCGCTCGGGCGCCCAAGACACGTCGCTCGGAAACGGCGGCCGACAGAAGATCAGCCTGGACTGCCAGGATGTCACGATAGACGAGACCACGCCGGATTGGGGCGCTTCCCTCAACTACGCCGTCGGCGCCGTCGTGCGCCACGGAGGTGTCAACTGGAGGCGCGTGATCGCGGGGGTCTCCAAGACTTCATGGTCCGATGATTTCACGACTTTGGATATGTCGACGTTCCCCCCGACGATCATCCAGAACTGGGAGCGCGAAGCCGCGGACCAGTCGCCGATCGGCGGGGTGAACAAGGATCGCTACCTGCCGACCGTTCGCGGACACCGGACCCTGTTGGCGGCCGCCTTCAAAGGCCGTGCTTTCCTAGCCGACAGCGAGCGCAACGTAAGGGTCACTGTCGAGGTGCCGCTTGAGGTCGCTATCGCAAACGGACTCTGGGTAGGCAAGGTCGCCCAGTTCGAAATCCCTCCCGGCCGCCTGGCGATCGAGGGCGACCACGTGCAGGGCAAGGTCATCAGCTACAATATGATCGTGTCCGCCGACGACAGCGACCACACCTGCTCGATAACCATCGCCTGCGCGCTCGGGTCCGGCATCGAGGCCACCGCGCCCGTCGGCACGGTCTGGGGGTCACTGACTGGTGAAGCGTGGGATGTCCTTGCGCTGCCGACCATCTCGCACCTTGTCCCGACGCTGATGGCCGTCGGCGGGATCGTCCGCGCCCGCGTCGAGAACACGCTCTCCGAGCAGATCGCCTATATCGAAGCGCGGGATTACGACCCTACGGCTGGCCGGACGGACGACGACGCGACGGACCCGACCAAGCTTCTCTCGGACGCGCCGACGAATCTCGTCCTCGACCTCGTGTCTCTCGCATCGGATGACGAGATGCTTCTCGGAGCGGAAATAACCGCGGCGATCCCATTCTCGGGGCCTAAGCAAATTGACCTTGGAGGCGCTACATGACCGACCTGACAGCAGGCATTCGCCGCGCGGCGGCTCCCGAGAGAGCCAAAGGGCCGACCGTCCCCTCGACGGCCGGGTCCAACGGCGGCGATCCGGTCTTGCAGGCGCCGACACCGTCCAGTGCCGTCGGCGGCAGTGCAGCGTCTTTTCCCAAGGCCGACGGCGCGCACAAGACGATGGGCTGGCACGAGCTGTCAGACGTTGAGGTGAGAGCGTACACGGAGACTCTTGTTGCCCTGACGCTCATGAACGGAGAGGCAGTCACCATCGACCCCACCAGGTGCCAGCTCTGGCGGCTTTCTGTGTCCGGGGAAACGACGGTCGTCGTTCCACGAGCGGTATTTCCCGCACCTGCGACCGAGCGACGCGATGCCCCCGAGCGGCGGAGAACCTGGTCATGCGTCGTCATCGTCTCCGTCCCGTCGGGGGGCAAGATGCCGACGTTCAGCGGCCCGAAATGGGCGGAAGGATCGACGCAGCCGAATATCAAGTCGGCGGACGGCACCACTCCTGCCAACCTCGGCGGGGTCTACGTCTTCACGTTCATGTACGATCCTATCTACAACGAGGTTCTGGGATTTGAATCAGGGAGCCGTTTCTGATGCTGGCGCGCAGGCTCCTGTCCCCCGGCGCGGCACGCCCGTCGTTGATCCTCGGGAATAGCTACTACTCCTATCGCGAGGGATGGCTCGCATCCACCGTTCTCCAGCCAGACGGCTACATCAAATTCTCATATCCCTTTGCGTCCGTTGGAGAGGAACTCCATCGGAATGCTTACGGCTACGTCTCGTCAGACGAGACCGTCATCCCCTTCCGCTCGCCCAGCTTCACGTTCATCGCAAGACGGTGGCTCACGCCTGGCTTTGATCCAGCAACACCAGCAGCGGTTTTGACCAGCTCGACCATAAACTCCGGATCGACCTGGTCATTCATCCAGGCACTTCGGGATCGCATTGTTCGATGGGAGGGTTCCGCCCGTGTCCTGCGCTCCTACGACTGGTCAGGTGCCGAAATCGGAGCATTGACCCTGCCTACGCCCTATGTCGCGACACCTCTGTCCGTAGACGGCCGCTGGCTCCTTTGCTCGTCCGAAGCAGGCTACGCGCTTCGGACAGGTCCCCGCCGTCGAACAGGACGGGATGTCTCGTTCGCGAACTTCGATCCTAACGGCAGCTCATACAGTGTCGCCTCGTTCACATTGGATTTCACCGACACCGTCCTCGCCGAAAACGTTCCGTACTACATGCGACTGGAGTCATCGGACCTGTCGAGTAGCCTCGTGTCCACGCCTTCAGATGCCCGACTTGATCCTCTGGTCCCCGCAGGTGCCGAGCTTGCTCCTGTTTGGGCCTACTCGTCGAACCCGTACGGCCCACTCTCTGTGGCCTTCCAAGGAAAAGACGAGTTGTTTGCTATCGGCGGCGTGATCACCCGAAAAATCTGGAAAGGCGCAAACGACGGCACGCAGGTGATATCCGGTGCGACGTACGACAGGACCTTCATGGCTCTGGGCGTTAAGCGCGCGACAGGTCTCTACAAGATAGACAAGAACGGCACGATCACCCTTGAAAACATTCTGTTCCAGGACTCCGATGTTTTCGGTTGGGGTGTCTACTACACGCAAGGCGTTGACAGCCCGGCACCCGGCACACCACGGATAATCGTTCGCAGGTCCATATCCGATCCTGCGACACCGTATTACCACGAGCCAGGCGACATCACGAACTCGGCGAACTCGGTGCAGTGGCCGACGCGCATAGTCCGATCTGTCGCTCGGCTCGGCGAGTACGCATACGTGCTGACAACGAACACGTCGGGCGGGAGCGCGGTATTGCTCAAACTCAAGATCGGCACGCAAGGTAACACATCGGTGTCTTCAATTCCTTCCGGCATATTCGGGCTTGTCTCGTTTCCGAAGGAAGGAATCCTGCTCGCGTGGAACCAGGCCCAGACGATATTCTGGCAGTCGAAAGACGGCGGGACGACCTGGGCGTCGCTTGGCACTACATACGCTCCAACCAGCGATCTAAGGGGATATTTCATACCGATTTAGCCATCCTGCGACTTGTTCCATTTCCGCCGGCGCCCAAAGATATTTTATCAGCGAGCGGCGGAATGGCATGGACGACACAAGTAGCAGACGAACGGTTGACGGGCGCAGGATCGGCGAGAAGCCAAACCGTCCGCTCCCCGAACTGGAACAGAAGATCAAGCTTTCCATGGCCGAAGCGCTTAACCGCACGGTCCATCTCCGGGACCTCCAAATCGCCGATATCTCCAAGGTCCACAAAGGCTGGCGCAGTTCGCACCTTGCAGGTATCCGTGGCCTCCGCACGGAGGAATTCGGTTTCCAGAGTCTTCTGTTCGCCTGCGAAAAGCTAGATGTCACGCCCGTCTGTCATTTCATCCCGTCCGCCGATCTGACGTACGACGGCGAGTTCGGCCAGCTGTTCAAAATCCTGCATTCGGCGGGCAAGGCCTGCGAGACGGCGGCCCCGAACATCGGCACGAGGAGCTATCCCCTGGCGGCCGTGTCGTGCCAGACGGCGGGTCTTACATGCTACCTCGCCATCGACGCGATCCGCCGCTCTCAGGTCTTCGCTCGGCGTGAAGTGCCGGGATTCTGTTCACAGCTCCGATCCACCGTGGAAATGCTCCAGCGCGTAACGGGTGCCGCGCCGTCGGTGAAATACGCAATTAAGCGCATTGGCGACGCGGTCCAGGCGCTGGAGGATTACGCCCTCGACACCGATAAATCCGCGATTTCTCATTCGGCAGGGTCTCACGCAGCGGCTTGATGCTCTCCTCGGGAAAACCCCGAATCTGTGAGCCGGACGAATATGACCACGCCAAACGACAACAGCTACATCATGCAGGAACTGCGCGAACTTAGGGTCGCGCAACAGAAAACCCAGCTTGATATCGTAGAGAAGCTCGCGAAGATTCAGGCCGATCTGGCGCACTATCCCGACATCCGTATGCGGCTCGAGGCCCTCGAAAAGATCAACGCCAAGCGCGCGGGTAGCCTCGCGGTCATCGCCGCCGTAGCCGCGACCGTTTCCGCCATCGTCGTGTCTATTATGAGCCGCTGGGCCTCGGCGTTGCTGAGCATCGTCTGACCATGAGTTCCGCCGCCGGCGAAATTTGCAATGAGCAATCCGCCGAACACACCTCCTTAGAACCTGGGGAGGCCAAAAATGAAAACTGACAGCAGTGCGATCACCAAAAGAATCGCAAAAATCAAAGAACTGGGAATTGAAAGCCAGAGCCGTTCGGCGGTTGCCAAGGCTCTCGGATGCACCGAACAGGAAGCTCGGCGGGCGCTCGAGAAGTTAAAGCCACCGTCGCCGTCGTCGAAGGCGCCCAAGGCGGAACAGGAAAAACCCGAGAAGCCAGAAAAGCCCAAGCCAGCCCGAATTTCATCAATTGCCGAGATAAGCGCAGACATTCAACCGGGCAAAGTCTTCCGGGTGATCCTGACATCCGCTCAGGACGACACGCCCGTCCACAAACCTTTTCTCCGTAATTTGGAAGCCTACGCCGACTACCTCGGCGCTCACATCGCCGTTGGGGGCTGCACCTATCAAAAGGGTCTGTTCGAGGACCACGCGGCCGCGTCCGGTGTCTTTGCCTCTGAAATCAGGGAATACATGGTCTACGATCGCGCGCGGTTCGGCCCCAACCTGCTGTTCGTGTCCGACGCAAACGTTCTCCCGACCGCCGCCAATCCCCTTAACGGATGGCAAACATCAAACGGTGGCCGACACGTCATCGTTCCTCACGCCAGGATTGCACTCGAGAGTATTCCTCGGATGGTCGACCAGGCTCCCCGCTACGCAATCACTACTGGCTGCTGCACCGTGCCGTCATACGCTCCTCGCGCCGCAGGCCGGAAAGCGATCCAGCACCACACATACGGCGCGTTGCTCGTCGAGATCGACACGGATGGCGAAGTGTTTTTCGGTCAGCTTATCGCCGACGAAACCGGGGCCTTTCAAGACCTCGACATCTTCGTCGAAGACGGCGTTGTAAATCACGGCTACCGTGTCGCCTCGATTGCATGGGGCGATATCCATCACGATCAGCTCGATCAAAGCATTGCTCTCGCCTGCTTCGGATACGACAGAGAACGTCTTCAGTTCATTGACCGCCCGAATATCCTTGATCGCCTGAAGCCATACTACTCGTTTCTTCACGACACGTTGGATTTCCGCTGGCGCAATCATCACAATATCCACGACCCGATCTCGATGTCGAAAATGGCGGCTCGCGGTACCGTGTCGGTGGAAAGGGAGATAACCGAAGCCATGGCCTTCGCGAACGGCCTTAGGCGCGACTGGTGCGAAACCCTCATCGTCGAATCCAACCATGATTCCGCTGTCGCGAAATGGCTACTGGCCGATGACGGCCGCTACGACCCTGAGAACGCCTATCTGTGGCACAGGCTGAATGCCGACTGGCATGACGCAGTTCGGCGCCTGGACGACAATTTCAATCCAACCGAACACAGTTTCAGATCGATGGGTCTCTCTTCCAATGTCGTGTTTCTTCCAGCTGGCGGTTCCTGCGTCATCCAGGGTGTTGAGCATTCTCTCCATGGCGACCTCGGCATCGGTGGAAGTCGCGGCTCGCCACTTCAGTATCGACGGTTCGGTACGAAGGTAACATCCGGCCATACTCATACCCCACGGATCGCTGACAACTCGTTCGTCACCGGGCTCTGCGCAAAGCAGAAGCAAGGCTATAATCTAGGACCGACGACGTGGGGTCCGGCAAGCGTCATGCTCTACATGACAAGCATCCGCGCCATGCTTCTGATGTCGCCCGATGGTAGATACCGCGCTATCGGAGACGCTCAAGAGAGGTGCCTGGCTGCATAGCCCCCCCCACGCCCTCCGAACATGTGAATTTTTATTGCCTTATAAGACAATGAAAAATCACAAATCAATTCAGACACCTAATTATTTTCGGCTCATGGGGACAATCGCTTGGAATCGGGTTTTTCCGGATTACGTGGGGAGTGTCATCAACGCAAAAGGACCACTCGCATGACTCCAGAACGCCTCTCTGCGTCGAACTGGCCTCCGATCTCGACTGCCTTCACGACGAAGAGGCTGAAGCCGAGACCGCGGACGACGAGGACGACGAGTATTCGCCAGAGGCCGACGATGCGCTGCTGACCGCATACGAGCTGATCGGAGCACATTTCCAGGATGGACTAGACCGGGCAATCGGACGCTTGGAAGCACTGTCGGCCACGTAACCACAATCCGAGACGGGCGGTCCTCGGGGCCGCCTTTTCTCGTTCAGCCGGGTCTCACGCGCTACCTAAAGCCGACCATGCGGGTATTCCAAGGAGTACCTCACGATGGCCGCCTCGACTTACAAGCCCGCCATGACACTGTTGCGCCGCGATGAAGGCGGTTACGTCAACCACCCTTCCGATCCGGGTGGCGCCACGAATTTCGGAATCACGCAGGCGGTCTACGACAGCTATCGCAAGCGCCTCGGCCTGAAGACACGCTCCGTCCGCGAGATCGTTGAGGCCGAGGTGGAGTCGATCTACCGCACTCAGTACGCAGATAAGGTCCGCTACGACGATCTCCCGGCGGGCGTGGACTACGCAACTCTTGACGCTGCGGTGAACTCGGGTGTCAGCCGTGGCGCGAAATGGCTTCAGTCATCGCTCGGTGTCTCCGCCGACGGTATCGTCGGTCCCCAGACGGTGACAAAGGCAAAGGGTGCCGATCCGGTAAAGACCGTCAAGGCGATCTGCGGGAAGCGTCTTGCGTTCGTCCAGTCCCTGAAGACCTGGTCCGTGTTCGGACGGGGCTGGGGTCGCCGTATCGCAGGCGTGGAAGCCAACGCCGTTGCTATGGCACTCTCCGCTGGTGGCATGTCCACGCGTGGAATCGCCGCCGTCGCCAAAGCCGAATCCGATGTCGCCTCCGCGAACTCGAAGGCCCAGAAAGCGGCCGCAGGCTCTACGGCCATCCCCGCAGTCACCTCGGCGGGCAGCGCGGTCGGGACCGACATCAACGCTTTCACGGTCGCCGCCCTGTGCGTCGTTGCCGCCGTCCTCGTCGTAGGGGTCGTCTACCTCATCCGTAAATCTTCCATCAACCGCGATCGTGCCGAGGCCTATGCCGCCGTCGCTCAGGAGACTTCACATGCCTAAGGCCGCCCTTCTCGGACTGCTGCGTCACTTTCTGACCGTCGCTGGCGGTGTCCTCCTCGCGTCCAGAGGCTTTGAACCCGACCAGGTCGAGACCCTCGCGGGCGCCGTCGTCGCCGTCATCGGCGTGGCGTGGTCAATGTACGACAAGCGCGACAAGGAGCCGAAATGACGGCGATCTTGGGATGGTTCACGGCCACGACGGTCGGCAAGGCGCTCCTGAAATGGGGCACCGTCGCCGCGCTACTCGTCGCGGGCTATTGGCGCATCTACGCCTCGGCCAAGGCAGACGTTGAAGCCAAGCGGATCGCCGACGATCTCAACGCACTCAGGAAAAAGGAAGACCTCAATGACAAGGTCCGTAAGATGGATAGCGCTGATCTCGATCGCGAGCTTGCTCGGTGGGTGCGCGACTAACAGCATCTGCACGGGCTGGCAGGCGATCCGCCCGACGGCCACGGATGTCGCTTCAATGTCCGATCAGACGAAGCGCAACCTGGTCGAAAACAACCTTTGGGGCGAGGCCAACGGCTGCTGGAAGCCTTGAGATTCGCGCCGGCGGCGCTTGTGTCCTGTCCCTGCCGACGACATCATCTATCCAGCGGACGAGGCTCAGGTCTCCCCAGACCACCCCGTCAGCTGGAACTGTTGCTGTGTTGGAAAAGACCGGGGCTTCCTTCCCCGGTCTTTTTTTGTCCACGAAAAAGGGAGCCATCTAGGCTCCCTTTCCGCTCTCTAGTTCCGCCTTCCGAGAGCGGTATTCCTGTGAGTTTTTCCAGTAGTAATCCTTTGGCAGGATATGCTTGGCGACCAGAGCCTTGGGGTCCTTTCTCATGAATGCGGGCGCCGCTGGCCTGTCCTCGAGCTTGCCGTCGGCGCCGATCCTCAGGATGTACACCTGGCTCTCGTAAGCGGCGCGGCTCGCAGGCGCCCGATGGGCTTCCTGCTTCTGCTTGGCGCGAATGAAGTCTCCGAAAGACTGTGTCATGCCGCGGCTCCTCGAAGTTCGGTCAGCGCCTCGGCCGCCATCGCGGCGGCGACCATGCCCGACGACGGCTGGATGCCTTCGGTCGGATGCTCTCGGCCGACCCATCCCACCGTGTAGACATCGACACCAGCGATATCGGCGAGCATGTCAACGGGGATGATCTTGCCGAATGCCACCTGGCGCCATTGGTGACGGAGACGCGCACCATCGTCCAGCGTCGGGATTTCCTCGTCGGTGCTGACAACGCCGCCGCGGCTGTCGGCGAAATCCAGGGCGATGAGATAGTCCCGGAACGCGATCGCTTCGGGCATCCCGTTGACCTTGTAGCCGCCGCCGGCACCCGTGAATACGACGTTCCGCACCTGCACGTCGCGGTGCATGACGAGTCCCCGGATCGCTTCGATGACTTCCATGGTCGGAGTTCTGTGCGATTTGCTCCCAGGCGCCGCCTTGTATTGACGGATGGTCTGCTGACTTCTCCCTATGCTCTTGGCGACATATGCGATGGCGTTCGAGTCATAGAAAAAGCAGTTCTTCATCAGCCCACAGAATACATCGTAAGCTCTATTCTCGGCATTCATGTTCTATCTCCCATTATGCGATCATTTCGCTTAACTATGCTGTCTCTATACGTAGACATATACAAGCCCGCCGACCGACTTTGTTGCTTTCGGCCGACAGAACTACATTCAAGGTAGGCTACAGAGGAGATAGACATGTTAGCAAAAATAAGCGCGGCCTTGGCGGCGGGAGTGGCGGCCGCTTTTTCTACGATGGGGAGCGTGGGCAGGTGGGGATTTCAGTTCGCCCGCGGTGTCGTCAGACTGCCTTTCGAACTTCTAGGAGGTTCGCCTTCACCGCCGCCGTACGAGCCACAGGTCTCAGGTGTCGATCTTCTTGACGAGTACAACGACACCCAGAAACGTCTGGCCGCCGTGCATACGCTCGATCGCGACGGCGTGGACACCGTCCTGCGATACGTCAGGGCAATGCCGCAGGCCCGTCCGACCATGGACCTGAGCGGGGTCTCCAAGGATGTCCAGGTCACGCTCGCGACCATGGACGACCACGAGCTTACCGCCCTGAAGAACGGCGGCCTGTCGGCCGTGCGGAATTTCGTGGAAGGCAAGCCGAGCGTCCACGGCGTTCCTTGTGTCGTTAAGGCCCCACCGAAAGCCGCTAACGACGAGCCCGCGACCATGAGCGTTCAGGAACGTGACCTGTGGAAAGCCACGGCGCAATACCGGAGGCGGACGGAAAGCAAAGGTTTCTCGTACCCACGCCCATAACGACAAAGCCCGCCTTGATGGCGGGCTTACTTTTTTGTGTTGTCTACGACTAGCCTAAGCCGAGGGCGCTTGATGAGCGCCAACATCGCCTCATGTTGGTCGGCACACTCATATGCCATATCGCCGTAGACCTTGCGCAATAGGAACCAATCCTTATCGCTGATCATTAGCGACGCGCCTTCAAGACGTTGATGACATCCTGACGCTGCTGGCATGCCTTGCGTAGCGCGAGGACTTCGGCTTCGAGTTCGGCGATCTGGCGGACAGCAACCAGTGCCATGCTTTCCATTTCTGACGCATGCGCACGCGCGCCCTGAAGGGCATCGGTATAGGCGCGGTTAAAGCGAGCGTCGCGGGCTGCATCCAGGCCGTCGAAGATACCCTGCGCGAGCGAGACAGCCCCCGCACCGATGACCATCATGCCCGCGAGATTTCCGATCGCGGCTTGGTGTGCTGGTGCGCTCATCTTCTCGTCTCCGTGACTGTTGCTCTCGGCGGACAGGTATGCCGGGCTCACGTGACTCCGGCAAGTCGACGTATGAGATATAGCGATCGGATCGTTAAAGGCCGTCGTGCAGCAGCCACATGATGACCAGGACGAAGGGGATCGCCAGAACAAACCCGCACACCGTCCAAAACGTCTGCGCTCTCGGGGTTGCATGTATGAGTGCACAGTCCTCAGGTGACTTCACTTTTTTGATCTCGTCGCTCATCCACCAGAAGTATAACGGATAAATGATCTGCGCGAGCGGTCCCATCTTTGGTGATCCAAAGAACGCCTGGAAATCCTCGGTCGTGAGCTTCGGCCTTTCGCGCGGTTTGTAGTTCATGAGTAGCTCCTGTTCCTCATTACGGATATCAGTCTCGTGGAAGCCTGCCAAGAATGATCCGATTTCCGACCTTGTTGCCGCATTGCCGACACCGGAGCTTGGTCGCCAGTTCGCTGAGAATGATACTGCTACGACCGCGTTGGATATCCCAACGATCTAGCCAAGCTTCTCGCTCGCACCTGGCGCACCGCCCTCCGACGCACTCCCAGTCCATCATCGACCTGAGGTCTTTCATCACGTCATCGAGCTCGCCGAGATATATCGGAGAGCCACGGCCCTTCTGGAGATCAACCCCCCGGCGATGTTTCATAGCGCGTCAGACGCGCTCGTACTTGGGTTTCCACCCCCGGGCCATTCCCTGAGACATGATGCAAGATGCGGTGTAGAGCTGGTCTCTGAGGAAATCCGCGTCGGCGAGTAGCTCGCGGATCGCGACAAGGGGATCGCCCCCGCAGGCCCTGAGAACGGACTGCGCGAGGTCGACCGTTTCTGACGTATCGGTGGTAGTCTCAACGGCGACATCGAGCGATAGCTGGATAGACATGACGATCTCCGAAAGTTAGGAATCCAATCCGCGTCAACGGATTTTGTTCCTATTTTGTTCTCATCGTCAGGAGAGTCAAGCCGGATTCTGGAAGATCGTCAGGTGCGCTGGATCGGGGTGGGCAAGGACTGCTTCACGACGATGCCGTCACGGCGGATGGTCGTCGTCCGAAGGGTTTCAACACCCTTGTACTCCACGGCGAAATCGACCGAATGCAGGTGATGGTCAGAGCCACCGAAGCATTGATGAAATGCTTTGAGAATGCCGACCTGCTCGATCGTTTGCGGCGCCGGATTGGGATTATTGCGGGGCGCTGGTATCGTCGCAGGAAAAAGGTAGATGCATGGCGGCGGAAGCTCGTAAGGTCCCACAACGGTCGTAGGTGCCCCTCCAGCTGTTACCTTGGGGCAAGGCCGACCAGCGGTGCCGCAGACCCAATCCCAAATTATCAGACCGTCCAACTGCTGGCTTCTGGAGATGATATCCGCCGACAGCCGCGTATGTATTCCGGACCAGGCGTTATGCGGTGGAGAGCCACCCAGGTTCGTCGATATCGACCACATGATGAACTCGTGCACGTGGGGCGGTCGCTCAAAAATGTTGGTGTTATTGCCGTCCATCGCGCCTTTAAGCTCGATCGCCGACAGCCTGCCGTCGAGAAGCTCGACAACGTAGTCGTGCCGATTGGCCTCTCCCGCAGACGACCAGTTTCGGATAGCACCCTGATCTTGCATGTAGTTTAGAACGTGCCGTACAAACTCGCGCTTAGGCGCCATGGTTGCCGAGAACTGGCCGCGAATACGTTCGATGGCGCCGCGAAAGAGACCGCTGTTGTAGAAATCCTTTTCGTCCAATCCGTGCTCGCCGAGCAAGTGCGCCTGAGTTTTGAGCACCTCGGCGAATACTTGGATTTGCTTCACCAGCTCTGCATTTGCGACGCAAGGGATCGGCGAGTCTGCTGTCATGCCGCGTGTATCTCTTCAGATGATTCTTCTGAAGAGAGTTGTACACCCGCCAACGGTTCGAGCAAATGGCGAGCGAGAAAACGGACGACAGGCACAGCAACGCCGTCACCCATCAGATGATAGCTTTCGTTGTAGCCTTTCGGCAGGTGATAGCCCTCGGGCATGCCCATCAAACGGGCTGTCTCGCGTGCAGAAATCAGGCGGCTGCGCACGCTGTTTCCGTCAACGACAATGATGGTCTGTCTTGACGAGCCGCCCGCGGGCGTGCGGAGGCAGCCTGCGATATCGTCGAAACGGACTTCCGCCTTCACGGAACGGCCGTCGGCATCGGGGCGGGTGCGCTTGTATACGCCACCGACCATGCGGCGCCCAGCTCGTTTAGCCGCCTCGACCTTAGCGACATTAATGGCCGACATCGACGCGAGAAGCTTTGCCGTCTCATCGGCGGTGTGCCATTCCACGGAAGTCGGATTCTCCTCGAGGATATCGGCGAACGTCTTCGTGCGCATCGGCGCCGTTGGCAAGTTCCACCAAAGCCAGCTCTCGGCCTCTGCGGCATCAAGCTTCTCCACGGCGTTACGAAGCCCACGGCTGTGGAACGGCATTGTCGGCCCTGGAGACAGCAAGGCAGGATCAATCTCAACGTCATCCCTGACACCGACGACAAACAGTCGGGGGCGCGACTGTGGGACGAACAGGGCCGCGTCAATCACTAGGGCGCCATATCTGTAGCCGTGGGCGTGGAAAGTCGAACAGATCGCGCGGAAGTCGCTACCGCCATGCGATGTCAGCGCACCCGTGACGTTTTCCAAGGCAATGATTTTTGGAGCGCGGCCGTCCTCGCCAAGATCACGCATGATATCCCAGAAAGGGTAAAACGTCCCCGAACGCTCGCCCTTGAGTCCAGCTCCACCACCCGCCAGGCTGAGGTCCTGGCACGGGAAAGAACCCCATGCGAGATCGGCGACACCAGGGAGCTGGTCGATCTCGACGCGACGGATGTCGTCAACGACGATCTCGTTTGCACCCCAGTTGTGCTGGTAAGTCAGACCCTTCTTGCGGTCGAAGTCATTGGCAAACGCACATTTCCAGTCAGCGCCCAGACCAGCACGCGCCATCCCGGCGCCCGCGAAAAACTCGTAAAATGTCGGCTTGGACATTGGTCGCTCCCGATTCTTATCCACACCTTATCCACAGGATGCAAAAAATAGAACACTAAACGTTTACGTTTCGTTCTCTTTCCATGGATTAATTCATGAACTCCTGCCGGAGACGGGCTGTTCCGGCAACCCGAAAGTGGATTGTCGTCACGCTGTCTGCGGTGGTTCCCCAAGAAATGCTTTCAGCTGATCGGTCAGCGCGACTCGATCCTTCATCTCGCATTCCCATACGACAAGGACATCCCACCCAAGTTGCTCCAAACTGGAGACGTTCACAGCATCGCGCTCCCGATTGCGCCCGATTTTCTTGAGCCAGTAGTCCTGACGGGTGGCGGGAATGCGGGCGCCGCGCTTGCAGTCATGGCCGTGCCAATAGCAACCGTGGACGAAGATGACCTTTCGTCGGCCCGCGAAAACAAGGTCGGGCTTACCAGGTAGCGCGGCGCCGTGCAGGCGGTACCGATATCCGAGACTATGGACCAGACGGCGGACGACCATCTCTGGCGCGGTGTCCTTCGACTTGACCCGAGACATCGTCCAACTGCGGTGTTCTTTGGTTTCGTTTTCGGTCACTATCCGCTCGGGGAAAAAGGGTTGGAGAAAATATGGAATACGAGCAGCTGATCAACAACCTGCGGCACGGAATGAATGAGGACGTTGTCGCGTTCATCATCGGGATTTCGCGGTTCGACTACGCTTTCAAGATGGTCGGCGGATTCTTCACTCGCACGGAAGGACCCAACCCCGATATCGACTGGCAGGATCATGTCCCTGACGCGTTCCCGGGTTTCGACGAAAAGTGCGCCGATTTGAAGGGTACGGAGCTTTTCACCGCCCCGCCGCGGCAATTCAAACGTGTCGACGGCATTGCCAGGTTTCTGGAGGCGCCTGGGCCGCTGACGGACACGAAATCGATCATCTGGGCGATCTGGACCCTGCGGAAGAACCTCATGCACGGGACGAAGGGGAAGCTCTTCGCACGCGACCAGACCCTTGTACGGGATGCCAACGTTGTCCTAGCTCGGGCCTATCAGTATTGCCTCGAGTCGACGGATGGGCGCCTGAAGCAGGTCGCCGAGGTTATGGCGAAGATGGAGTCGTACGGTGATGAGGACACGGGGGAATAGAAGCGAGCTAGACGACGAGGTCGGACCTCCCAAGGGTGTCCATTCCTAGCTGTAGTACGTCTTCCCCTTGGACGGTTCAGGCGCTGGCGGCATCGGGAGACCCTTGGCGCCGAGAAGGTCCTCGAATGTCTTCGGCGGCTTTGTGGCGAACCAGCTCTCCACGATTTTCCAGCTCCCGATCTGCACACGGCGACTGTCGTGACCGCCGTACTCCATCTTGACGGCCCTCAGAAATTCCAGAAGCGGCGGCGTGCCGGCCGCACGGAATTTCAGCTTCTCGAGCGCTTCGGCGAAAAGATGCTCTGACAGGTCCTTCGTGCCGCTTGTCAGATCGAACACCTCGCGCAAGACGATCACGCGGATGTCATGCAGCGCGTTGTCCTGAGCTGTCTGTTCGATCCGCTCGGCGACGTACTTCATATACCGATCGATCCGCTCGAGCTGTTTTACGTGGTCCAGATATCCGTGGACCTCGGAAGGCAGGAGGTCGCGGACCAGATCGCGGTTGTAGTCGCTTCTTGGCTCGGCGTTGTAGTCCTGGAAGCCGACAGCGGCCTCAACGACCACACCGTATGCCAGGCCTTCGTCCAACTGACGGAGATCGCTGACTTCGTGGACCTGCGGACCCGACCACATCAATGCGTTCCTGGTGAACTTGCGGTAGGCCTGCACCTGCTTGCGTAGATCGGCCTCGCGGGTGTCCATCGTGCCGATGAAGTACTTGCCCACTGCCATCACAGCTCCGGCAGGGATAGCCTTGGCGAAGTCGCCGTACCCTTGGAACTGGTAGATCAGCTCGTTGATCGCGAGAGAGAAGACAGCGATCCAAAATATCCAGTAGGCTACCTGGAGCGAAATATCCCAGGTCAGCAAATCTTTCCAGTCCGATTCTCGCATTCGCCCCGCAACCCTCATTGATTGTTGGCAACGTAGCATGGAGATTTTCCGTCGGCTATTTCCTCTTGCGCGGATGTCCGGCACAGTGATCGTGTCGTCCCAGCTTCTCCACTTGTGAGCTGGTCGAGGTCAGGTGAGCGCGTGGAGCCTAGCAGCCGAAACCTCGGGGCATGCAGCCCGGTAATCAGCGGGTTTTCTAGCGCTGATTACCGGGTGTCATGCCAACGACACTCTCTTGCGACTGCGGTCGCGGCGGGCTTCGGCCCTAGCGTCGTACCACCTAAGGGTGGAGCGTGGAGATGCCAGCGGTAGCTCAGTGGCAGAGCGGTCTCTGAAAAGAGAAGGGTCGCGGAATCGTTTAACGTCCGCTGGCATCATCCCAACCATTTTTCTCGTCGGCCAAATTTGCGGCTCGGATATCCAGGGCAAAATATCCCCTGAGCGCCGATGGTGGCGCACGGAGGATTTCCATGAAAACATTCTATAACCTGCTCGGATTGCTCGTCGCCGTGACGGCCTTTGTCCTCATTTTCGCACAGTTCGCTGATCTGGCTGTCATGCCCGAGTGGCTCGATGACCTGCTGAATATCTATGTCGGATACTCGCTGGCTCACCTTTTCGTCAAATGGCGTGGCGGGCGGGCCGAGCAGCGCAAGGCGACGGTATGAGCGGCATCGTCTGGAAGCCGCAGGGGGACGATGGAGCCTTCGCTAAGCGCAACGGTCGCATCATCGGCTTCATAGGTCAGAAACCCAGCGGGAAATGGTTTTACCAGCTCGATGCCTTCTACACGAAGTGGATCACAAAAGGCCGGGGCGAAGTCGGATCAAAGGCCCAAGCTAAGAAGTCGCTGATTCGCGCATGGACCGATTGCCTGAATCACTTCGGCCTTGAGCATCGCGAGGACGATGACCTGCGAAACAGGGTCGCCGCTATTCTACAGTCGCAGATAAAAGGATGGCCAGAAGGATGCTGGGGTGGATCGCCCAACCAAGCCTACGCCGATGGTCGTCTTCATGGTGCCGAGCAAATCTATGAACAGCTGCGCGACATGCTTGAGCAGGTGACTGTCAATGGAGTTGGAGATTGAGCTCTCTTCGGAGGGCTTTTTCTTGCCGCCACCGCCACCGATCCGCGTTGGCGGAAAATCGTTTTGTTGGCGGTACTGTTGGCGGTCATTTTGGGAAGTAAATTGGGTCTACCGATTTATCCAACCCTTTCAAGGGGGTCGATGGTCGGAGTGGAGAGATTCGAACTCCCGACCCTCTGGTCCCAAACCAGATGCGCTACCAGGCTGCGCTACACTCCGTTCCAGCAATGTTTGCCGGAATACACGGTTCACCTGTGCGCCGCAACAGTAAAAAAGCGGTTTCCCGGCAGGTATTTGCACAAAATGCAAAACCTTACGGCTGCGGCCCGTCTGGAACGGCGAGCGGCAGACTCAGACGATCACCGGCAGCGATGCCAAGTTCCGCCGCTCGTCCGCCTTTTATCTCGAGGACGTAGCGCACCGGCTGACCAGAGCCGATGATGGCTTCGGAAAACGGCGTGGTGCGCTCGGCGACACGAACGATTCGACCTGTCTCGTTGATGAACACCATATCGAGCGACAACGGCGTGTCGGCCATCCACATCGTCACCATGCGGCTTTCGCCAAAATCGAAGATCATGCCGGCATTGTCATCGAGCTGTTCGCGCTGCATCAGCCCTCTGGCGCGCTGCTGCATGTTCACCGCCCATTCGACTTCGAATTCGCGTGCCTCGCCCTTCGCAGTCACGATGGTCAACTTGCCCGTGGCAAAGGTAACCTCGGCACTGGCCGGCACTACGAAACCGAGCAACAAAAAAAGCGCCACGACGGCGCTTCTCAGGTGATGAAAGTACGAAGCCATCGGCTCAGTGCGCCATGGTCGCCGGACCAGGATTGTCCGGATGAATTTCTGCCGCCATCAAACCCTTGTCGCCCGGTCCGAAGCGCACCAGCACGGTTTGGCCGGGGCGAAGCTCCGTCAGGCCGAAGCGGCGCAGCGTTTCCATGTGCACGAAGATGTCTTCCGTGCCCTCGCCGCGGGTCAGGAAGCCGAAACCCTTTGTCCGGTTGAACCACTTCACCAGTACGCGTTCAAGCCCGCTGGTCGCGGTGACCTGAACATGCGTGCGAACCGGCGGCAGCTGCGATGGATGTATCGCCGTCGACTGGTCCATGGAGAGAATGCGGAAGGCCTGATAGCCACGGTCGCGCTTCTGGATCAGCGCAACGATACGCGTGCCTTCCAAGATGGTCTGATAACCATCGCGTCGCAGGCAGGTCACGTGCAGGAGAACGTCCTGCATGCCGTTATCCGGAATGATAAAGCCGAACCCTTTGGCAACGTCGAACCACTTCACGACGCCGGTGATCTCAATAAGGTCTACGGCATCGCCAGACAGCTCCTCGAAACCAGCGAGCCCTTTCGATGATATCTTGTCCGCCATTTCCCCAAGCCCCTCGAAAACGCGTCACATTGTAGGGTTAACCGATTCTTGTCGATCAGATTAACATTCCGTTAACGGACTAGCGCAAGCCCTAGTTTGATATTTACCCAGAAGCTTTTGCAGACTTAGCCTTGCTCGAACCTGTCCACTGTTCCATATCACCTCAAGCATCAGGGAGAACACACATGCGCTACTTGCACACAATGGTCCGGGTCAAAGACCTGGATGCCTCGCTCGACTTCTATTGTAACATTTTCGGCCTGAAAGAAATCCGCCGTTATGAAAACGACAAGGGACGGTTTACGCTGGTCTTTCTGGTCGCCGACGAAGATGTCGACCAGGCAAAAGCCAGCTCGGCGCCGTGCCTTGAACTCACCTATAACTGGGATACCGAGGATTATGCCGGCGGACGCAATTTCGGCCATCTCGCCTATGAAGTCGATGACATCTATGCGATCTGCCAGAAGCTGATGGATGCCGGCGTGACGATCAATCGTCCGCCCCGTTGCGGCCATATGGCCTTCGTTCGCTCGCCCGACGGCATCTCCATCGAGATTCTGCAGAAGGGCGAAAGCCTTGCACCTGCCGAGCCGTGGCTGTCGATGCCGAACACCGGCGCCTGGTAAGCCCGCCTCGCGCAAGTTTGCGCGCGTAATTGGACCTCGACGGAGCGCCGCGCTTTGCGGCGCCTCCAGCCCTGACTAGGGCTTTCCGACAGGATAGAGGCCATGATGCGCAATTTCCTTGCTTCCCGCACCACGCCCTTGCGCGCGGCGACGATCATGTCGGCACTTTTGCTGGCGTCGTGCCAGACCAGCGCCGATGAGGTGATGTCTCTGGCAACGGCCGAACAGCCGGCTACGGCGAAAGGCAAGACCGTTGCCAAGACCAGGGGCTATGTCGATCCGCTGGTGGTCACAGCCGGCAGCGGCAATACCAGGGTGCCGGCCCCCGCCACAAACGGCGAATTACCGCTTTATGAACCGACGGCGGCAAAATCCTCCACCATGGCGGCGGCCTATGCCGATATTGCCGAGCCGCCGCCTGAAGTCATGGCCGTGACGCAGCAGCATGCTGCGGCCGATCTCGGCGAGATCATCATGCAGCCCGCCCGCGTCGATGCGGGCAATAACAGCCTGTTCTCCGCAACCGCCGCGCCACCCCAGGTCACGGATGCGACACAAACGGCCGGGACGCCTGCGGCCGTTGCAAGCTCTTCCAGCATCGTGCCTTCCGATATGCCGACCATGAAGATCAATGCCATGAGCAAGAGCCTGTTCAGCCCATCGGCACAGCAACAGCAGGGCATTATCGACATTCCGGAAAATGCCCTGCCGCTGACCGAAGCGGACGCCTCCGGCACCGTCGCCTCCGTTGCAGCCCTGCCGGTCGCCGAGGAAGAAGGGGCACCCGTGCTCAAGCGTCTCTCCGATCCGCGACCCAAGCGCAAGATGGTGGTCCGCGCGCCGGCTCCTGCCTCGGCAGGCGCGAACCAAGGCAATGCGAATGGCCCGATGCCAGCCGTCGATCCCGGCCAAGCCGCGATACCGGTCGGTATGGATGCGAACGAAGCGACACCTGCCGAACAGCAGAAAAAGAACAAATTCATGTCGTCGCTGCGCCGAATGCTGACCGGCAAGAAAAAGACCGAGTCACCAAAGCTCTGACGCCCAGAACAATCTGCGCGATCGCAGATGCTAAGCGGCCCCGTCGGCCAAGACTGCTGAATCATTCAGCTTTCAAGGTTTTCCACAGGCCGGATGCGGCTGTCATTTTTTTGAAAAAATCGGCAAATGGCGCTTGCGGCTTTGCATGCCCCTGACTATAAGGGCGCCACGGAGCGCACGCGCCCTTCGTCTATCGGTTAGGACACCAGATTTTCATTCTGGGAAGAGGGGTTCGACTCCCCTAGGGCGTGCCACTCCATCCTCCTCGTCAAAATCAGAGATGTGCTAAACGCCGGAGATGATGCGTCATTTCATGCAATTATCGCCTCCGGCAAGGCGTCGAATTTTCTCGTGCCGAACCGCAAGTTTCCACTTGCCGGATCAAATCACCCTGACTATAAGGGCGCCACGAAGCGTACGCGCCCTTCGTCTATCGGTTAGGACACCAGATTTTCATTCTGGGAAGAGGGGTTCGACTCCCCTAGGGCGTGCCACTTCATCACCCTGCACAAGCTGTGGATAACCATGGGAAAGCTTTCCGCTAACCCCTTCACTGCGCATTGTTTTTTCCAGTTCCGTATTTTCGTCTGCGGCTGTGGAAAAACCGGCCGTGGCGCGAAAAATAGACTTGCATGAATCACGTCGCCCGGCCATAAGGGCGCCACGAAGCGCAGGCGCCCTTCGTCTATCGGTTAGGACACCAGATTTTCATTCTGGGAAGAGGGGTTCGACTCCCCTAGGGCGTGCCACCTCCCCTTGAGATACCTTTGTTACGTAACGTAAGTCACGGCGCCTTTGCGGCATCGAGCACGCGCAACTGTATGCGGCGATTGCCCTGCCAATGATCGGCGCCAAGCGTGCCGGCGACATGAACCTGATTGCCGCGATTGTTCATCAGGAAATGGCCGAGGTCGGTTTCGGCGGCACGGAAGGCAATCCCATCAAGCTTGCTGCCGTCCGGTGCCTCCAGCGTGATTTTCACATGCGTCGTGCCGACCGGGCGCACATCGCGCAGCCGGTGCATCGGCACGGCAAAGATCGGCTGTGCATGACCCGAACCGTACGGACCGGCGGCCTCGAGCTGGTCGATCAGCGCCAGCGTGGCACCCGACGCGCCGATCGCGCCGTCGATCTTCAGTGTCTGATTGGACGCAAGGGCTGCGACCTGGGTCGCCGCCTGCTCGTCGAAAAAGGCGCGCAATCGGCCAAGATTACCCCGCTCCACCGTCAGGCCCGCCGCCATCGCATGGCCGCCGCCCTTGACCAGCAGGCCATTGTCGACGGCTGCCCGCACCATTTTTCCGATGTCAAAACCGTTGATTGAGCGGCCTGAGCCCGCACCCTTGCCGGATGGGTCGAATGCGATGGCGAAGGCCGGCCGCTTGAAGCGCTCCTTCAGGCGGGCCGCCAGCAGGCCGACGATGCCTGGATGCCAGTTTTCCCGTGCCGTGACGATGACCGCGGCCGTCTCGCCTGTACCATATTCGGCCATGGCTTCGGCCTCCGCCTCGGCCAGCATGATGGCTTCCATGGCCTGACGTTCGCGGTTGAGTTCATCCAACTGGGTGGCAATCTTGTCGGCTTCGGCAGGCTCCTCCAGCGTCAGCAGGCGACTGCCCAGAGCCGCATCGCCGATCCGTCCGCCGGCATTGATTCGCGGCCCGACAAGAAAGCCGAAATGATAGGGCGTGACGGGGCCGCCGATGCCGGCGATGCGCAGCAGCGACGCAAGACCCGCATTGTTCTGGTGGCGGGCGGCAATCAGCCCCTTGGTGACATAGGCACGGTTCAGGCCCTTCAACGGCACCACGTCACAGACCGTGGCCAGAGCCACAAGATCGAGCCAGGCGAGCAGGTCGAGCGAGCGGGCATAGGCATGCCCTTCCTCGCGCAGACGCCTCAGGCAGGCCACCAGAACCATGAAGACAACACCGGCTGCACAAAGATGCCCCTGCCCCGACAGATCGTCCTCGCGATTGGGATTGACCAGTGCATGACAGGGCGGCATCTCGTGGCTCATCTGGTGATGATCGATCACGACCACATCGATGTTGCGGCGTTCGGCGGCGCCCAGCGCCTCGATGCTTGTCGAACCACAGTCGACCGTGATGATCAGCTGCGCGCCGCGATCGATCAATTGATCGATGGCCGCAGCATTCGGTCCGTAACCTTCGAAGATCCGGTCCGGGATGTAGATTTCGGCGTCGATGCCGAAATGATGCAGAAATCGGTACATCAGCGCCGAGGACGCCGCGCCATCCACGTCATAGTCGCCGAAAATGGCGACGCGCTCACTGCGGTTGACGGCAGCACAGATACGTTCTGCCGCGGCGTCGCAATCGGTCAGGCGCGATGGATCCGGCATCAGGTTTCGGATGGTCGGATCGAGAAAGGCCGGCGCCTCGTCGACGCCGACGCCCCTGCCCGCGAGTACGCGGGCCACCAGTTCCGGGATGCCGTGCACCTGGCTCATGGCAAGCGCCCTGTTCTGCGCCGCCTGATCGGCGCGGTTCATCCAGCGCTGACCACTGACGGATTGCTCGACACCAAGAAAAGCGCGCTGGACGGGATCTACCGGTTCGGACATGGGACTCGCTTTGCAACACGACCGGACAGCACCTAAAGGCGCCGCGTCGTGACGACGGGATGGACAATGTCCCAGCTGGAAGCTCGAACCATCATCCGTCCGCTGTTCTAGCGGTCCTGACAAAAATGACCAGAGGCAAGCCGGCCTCAGATGCAAGCACGCCAACCATGCTTTTGCAGATTACGCCATCACCCAGGCCACGAAGGCGAATGGCACGACCATGGCACACAAGAAGGCCAAGAGCACCACCCAGTCCGACATGCCATCGGCCGAGGCATCCCAGCCGTCAGCATGTGACGCGGAGATTGACCGTCGTTGGGCATCAGGCTGGTTGTGCTCGAATGTGTCGCATCCGGCGAAATCCGCCGGAGAGACCCATGTCTTTCCCACACTCATCGCTAAGGCTCCTCCCCAAGAACCTGACAGACAGCGACAATCTACCGCGCGGGCACCAGCATGGCGAGAGTGGAGGTCGATTTTTTGTACGTGGCGCGTATTTTTCGCGCCAATTGGATCAACTGCTTCGCAGACGCAGCAGCGAAATCGGGCGAATTTCCCGAAACCGCTGCACTGCAATAGACTTAGGTCTTCGGCCGTTCGATGCGAATCATCTGCGGCTCGCCAACCAGATAACCCTCATGCTTGATCGCTTCGACGGCGCGGCGCACAGCGCTTTCCATGGTTGCATGGGTGACGAGGATGATCGTCTGCGGCTTGCCGGCAACAACCGGCTGTTTCGAATGCTGGACGATGGATTCCAGCGAAATGCTGTTTTCCGCCATCTTGGTCGCGATGCTGGCGAACACGCCGGTGCGATCCTGCACCGTCAGACGGATGAAATAACCGCCTTCGTGGCTCTGCATTTCGGCCTGGCGATACGGTTCGAGCAGATGCGCCGGGCGACCGAGCACCGGAACGTCCTGCGCACCCGGACGGCTCTTGGCAATGTCGGTGATATCGCCGAGTACCGCCGAGGCGGTTGCATTGCCGCCGGCGCCGGGGCCGACCATCAGCAGTTCACCGAGAATGTCGGATTCGAGCGCCACCGCATTGGTCACGCCATCAACCTGGGCAATGACCGAATCGAGCGGCACCATGGTAGGATGCACGCGTTGTTCGATGCCGCTTTCCGTCTTCTGCGCGACACCCAGCAGCTTGATGCGATAGCCCAGATCGGCGGCCGCATGAATGTCCTCGATTGAGATATTGGTGATGCCTTCCAGATAGATCTTGTCGGCTGCAATTTCCGACCCGAAGGCCAGCGTGGTCAGGATCGACAGCTTGTGGGCGGTGTCATTGCCTTCGATGTCGAAGGCCGGATCGGCCTCCGCATAACCGAGGCGCTGGGCTTCCTTCAGGCAATCGGCAAAAGAAAGCCCTTCCTTCTCCATCTTGGTGAGGATGTAATTGCAGGTGCCGTTCATGATCCCGTAGATGCGGGAGAAATTGTTGCCGGTCAGGGACTCACGCAGCGTCTTGATGACCGGAATGCCACCGGCAACCGCGGCTTCGTAGTTGAGCAGCAGGCCTTTCTCCTCGGCCAGTTTGGCGAGCTCGACGCCGCAACGGGCCAGCAGTGCCTTGTTGGCGGTGACGACATGCAGGCCACGGCCGAGTGCGGCACGCACCGACAGGTCAGCGGCACCTTCAGAGCCGCCAACGAGTTCGACGAAAACGTCGATATCGGCGTTGTTGGCCATGTCCACCGGATCAGAGAACCACTGCATGCCGGACATGTCGATGCCGCGATCCTTGGCCTTGTCGCGCGCCGAGACCGCCGTGACGATGATCGGACGGCCACAGGCAACGGTCAGCGCATTCGAACGCTGCTGGAGGATACGAACGAGCGAGGCACCAACGGTACCAAGACCCGCCACGCCAATTTTAAGGGCATCAGCCATGGATCAGTCCTGACCTAATCAGATTATGGAAGGTGGCGGCCGCGAACGGGCCGCCCCAGAAACTCGAAGATGGCGCCGAAGATCGCTCTCAGCG
This sequence comes from Hyphomicrobiales bacterium, assembly GCA_900470155.1. Taxonomy (GTDB): domain Bacteria; phylum Pseudomonadota; class Alphaproteobacteria; order Rhizobiales; family Rhizobiaceae; genus Allorhizobium. Next base: position 85,037 of record UBZT01000008.1, on the reverse strand, counting down.
ATGGGCGTTGAGCGAAATGACGTTGTGCATCGTCTCGTCGGCAGTCGACAGGAACTTCTTAATGCTGCGGGCGGCCTGGCGGATGCGGTGCTCGTTCTCGACCAGCGCCAGGCGAACATATTCGTCGCCCATTTCACCGAAGCCGATCCCGGGCGCCACGGCGACATCGGCCTTTTCGACCAACAGCTTGGAGAATTCCAGCGAACCGAGATGACGGAATTTTTCCGGGATCTTGGCCCAGGCAAACATTGTCGCTGCCGGCGGCGGCACTTCGAAGCCGGCCTTGCCGAAGCTTTCGACCATGACATCGCGGCGGCGCTTGTAGATCGAGCGGACTTCGGCAATGTCGGAGCCGTCGCCGTTTAGCGCGTGCGTCGCAGCCACCTGGATCGGCGTGAACGCGCCGTAGTCGAGATAGGATTTCACCCGGGTCAGCGCCGAGATCAGGCGCTCGTTGCCGACGGCAAAGCCCATGCGCCAGCCCGGCATGGAGAAGGTCTTCGACATCGAGGTGAACTCGACGGCAACATCCATCGCGCCCGGGACTTCCAGAACGGACGGCGGCGGCGTGTCGTCGAAATAGATTTCGGAATAGGCAAGGTCGGACAGAACGATGATGTCGTGCTTCTTCGCAAAGGCGATCACGTCCTTGTAGAAATCAAGCGTCGCCACGCGCGCCGTCGGGTTCGACGGATAGTTGATGATCAAGGCCAGCGGCTTCGGGATCGAGTGACGAACGGCTCGTTCGAGCGGCGGGAAGAAGGTCTCGTCCGGCTCGACCGGGATCGAACGGATGACGCCACCGGTCATCAGGAAGCCGAAGGCATGGATCGGATAGGTCGGATTGGGGCACAGGATGACGTCACCGGGGGCGGTGATCGCCTGGGCCATGTTGGCAAAGCCCTCCTTGGAGCCGAGTGTCGCGACCACCTGGGTATCCGGGTTGAGCTTCACATTAAAACGGCGCGCATAATAGGCCGCCTGGGCACGGCGCAGACCGGGAATGCCCTTGGACGAAGAATAACGGTGCGTGCGCGGGTCCTGGACCGCTTCGCACAGCTTGTCGACGATCGCCTGCGGGGTCGGAAGATCGGGGTTGCCCATGCCAAGGTCGATGATGTCGGCGCCACCGGCTCGCGCGCTCGCCTTCAAACGATTGACCTGTTCGAAAACGTAGGGCGGCAAGCGCCGGACTTTGTGAAATTCTTCCATCTTCAACCCCTGAAACCGCGCGGGCATTGTCCGCGGCAGGCGGGTTCGTTTGTCCCAGTGATCGCCAGCCCCGCAACGAACCGCAAAACCGGAGCCGGACGATAGTATCTCAACACAAGCGCTGGCAGCAAATTTTGTCGCAAATCCGACCCGCGCGACGAGTCACGCTGAAATACCTGCCGAAAGCCTCTCGTTGCTTTGCGGAAAATCCCGCCGAAAGGCAAGTGCTATTTGGCGATCAACGCCTGCGTCTCCGGGCCATGTTGGGTTGCGAGCGTGCGCAGTTCGGCGAGCTTTCGCTGGTATTCGGCTTCGGTAATGGTTCCGGACTGGCGCGCGCTGGACAGGGCCGTGAGCTGCTGTTGCAGTGCTGCTGCTTCTTCGTTGTTCATCTGGACATTGGCGGCGTTCAATGAGCCACCGAAATTCGGGAAGCCATCCTTTGATGTCGGACGCTTCGCCGGTTGATCGGGCGCATCCACATCATCCACCGTCACCTGCAGCGCCGAAGGGGTCTGCGTGACTGTTGCCGTTTCTGCGGATGACTGGCATCCGCTTGCGGCGAGCATCCCGACAAGGGCGGCCAGAATGGCCGGTCGGGTCAGGTTTTCGAGGCTAAAGGTTGTCTGTGCCATGGTCTCAACAATCCGCATGCCTGCTGGAAATCCAGCAAATTCAGAGGGTGCATTTTCCCGCTACCTGCGAAAGACTATGCGCCAATCGCTGGAACTTGTAGTCATTTTCATGCAGGATGCGCAAATACAAAAGACGCCAGATACAATCCTGGGGAGGATGCCGTGGACAACAAACGGGAAGAGACTGCACAGTCCGGTCCGGCATTCGATGCAAAACTGCTCGAACCCTATATCGTCAAGGACCCGCAGGCGCTGGCTGTCAATGCGGCAAAGGCGCTTGAAAATCTGGGCAAGGCTGCTTCAAGCTGGCTCGCGCCGCGCGAACGGGGCGAGATTGTCGATCCCGTCTCCGAACCGATGTCCGAGCTTGTCAAGACGATGTCCAAACTGGCCGAATACTGGATGTCCGACCCGAAGCGGACGATGGAAGCGCAAACCCACCTGCTGAATGCCGTCTTCGGCATCTGGGCGCGCTCGCTGACCCGCCTCTCCGCACCGCCGGATGCGCCCGTCAATGAGCCCTTGCCGAAGGACAAACGATTCGCCGACGAGGACTGGCAGCGCAATCCGTTCTTCGATTTCCTCCGCCAGACCTATCTGGTTCTGTCCGATTGGGCCGACAAGATGGTCAATGACGCCGAAGGGCTCGACGAGCATACGCGCCACAAGGCCGCCTTCTACGTCCGCCAGATCACGGCCGCCCTTTCGCCGGCAAATTTCGTCGCCACGAATCCGCAGCTCTACCGGGAAACGGTCGCCAGCAGTGGCGCCAATCTGGTCAAGGGCATGCAGATGCTGGCCGAGGATATCGCCGCCGGCAAAGGCGAACTGCGCATTCGCCAGACAGACACCAGCAAATTCGCCGTCGGCGAAAACATGGCCATCACCCCAGGAAAGGTGGTCGCGCAGAGTGATATATGCGAGGTCATCCAGTATGCGCCGGCAACCGATAGCGTGTTGAAGCGGCCGCTTTTGATCTGCCCGCCATGGATCAACAAGTTCTACATTCTCGACCTCAACCCGCAGAAAAGCTTCATCAAGTGGTGCGTCGAACAGGGACACACCGTCTTTGTCATCTCCTGGGTCAATCCCGACGAGCGCCATGCGGACAAGGATTGGGAGGCCTATATCCGCGAGGGCATCGATTTTGCGCTGGATACGATCGAGAAGGCGACCGGCGAGAAAAAGGTCAATGCCATCGGCTACTGCGTCGGCGGCACGCTGCTTGCCGCAGCGCTTGCCCTGCATGCGCAGGAAAAGGACAGCCGCATCGCCAGCGCCACCTTGTTCACGACGCAGGTGGATTTCACCTATGCCGGCGACCTCAAGGTGTTTGTCGATGAGGAGCAGCTTCAGAGTGTCGAGGAACGGATGCGGGAAACCGGCTATCTCGACGGCTCGAAAATGGCGACGGCATTCAGCATGCTGCGCGCCTCCGAACTTATCTGGCCCTATTTCGTCAACAATTACCTGAAGGGCCAGGATCCGATGCCATTCGACCTGCTCTACTGGAATTCCGATTCGACCCGGATGGCGGCGGCCAATCATTCCTTCTATCTGCGCAACTGCTATCTCAACAACACGCTCAGCCAAGGCAAGATGCAGCTCGCCGGCAAGACGCTGTCGCTGAAGAAGGTGAAGATCCCGATCTACAACCTCGCCACCCGCGAAGACCATATCGCCCCGGCAAAATCGGTCTACGTCGGCAGCGCGCTGTTTGGCGGGCCCGTCGAATTTGTCGTCACCGGATCGGGACATATCGCCGGTGTCGTCAATCCGCCGGACAAGAAGAAATACCAATACTGGACCCATGGAAAGGCCGAGGGCACCTATGAGGATTGGCTTGCCAGCGCCGAAGAAACCGAAGGTTCCTGGTGGCCGCATTGGCAGGCCTGGATCGAAAAGCTCGACCACAAGCAGGTTCCGGCCCGTAAACCCGGCGGCGACGCCCTGAATGCGATCGCCGACGCACCGGGCAGAAACGTGCTGGAACGCGTATGACGCCCCACAGCGCATGTGGGACCGGCCGTTGATCTTCGAACCGCCACTGATCCCTGCCCGGTTGATCCGCCGCTACAAGCGCTTCCTGTTCGATGCAGTGCTGGACAGCGGCGACGAAATCACCGGATTTTGCCCGAATACCGGCTCGATGCGCGGATTGACGGATCCGGGGTCACCGATCTGGCTCTCTGTCCACGATGCGCCAAACCGCAAATATCGCCATGCCATGGAACTGGTGGAGGCGGACGGCACGGTGGTCGGCGTCAACACCGCCCTGCCCAACCGTCTGGCCGAAGAAGCCATTCTCGCCGGCTTGATACCGCAGCTCGACGGTTTTGCCACATTGAAGCGCGAGCAGCGCTACGGGCGCAACTCGCGTATCGACATCCTGCTGGAGGATGCAGACAAGGGCAGCGTGCATGTCGAGGTGAAGAATGTGCATTTCATCCGCGAGCCGGGCCTTGCCGAATTTCCCGACAGCGTGACGACGCGTGGGGCCAAACATCTGGAGGAAATGGGCGATCTGGTCGAGACCGGCAGGCGGGCGGCGATGCTGTTCCTGATCCAGCGGACCGATTGCAGCCGGTTTCAAATCTGCGCCGATCTCGACCCCGCCTATGGCCGCGCCTTTGTCCGGGCAATAGCGCGCGGTGTCGAGACCTATGCGATCGCCTGCGACATCACGCCTTGCAAAATCGCACCCATGCGGCTGATCCCGATAGACTTGTCGGGTCCTGCTGCTTTATGAACGGGAAAACACTGTCATTCTCAGGGATCCGGAAGCGGCTCAATGGTCACCTATATCGACGCGGCATCGGCACCGCTCAAGAATACCGGCGCAATTCGCCTCTATAGCGCGCAAGACTTCGACGGCATGCGCCGCGCCAGCCAATTGACCGCCCGCTGCCTCGATGCGCTCGTGCCAATGATCAAGCCGGGCGTCACGACGAATGCGATCGATCGCTTCGTCTTCGAATTCGGCATGGACAATGGTGCCCTGCCCGCGACGCTGAACTACCGTGGCTACAAATATTCCGTCTGCACCTCGATCAATCATGTGGTCTGTCACGGCATGCCGGACGACAAGCCGCTGCGCGAGGGCGACATCGTCAATATCGACGTCACCTATATCCTGGACGGCTGGCACGGCGATTCCAGCCGGATGTATCCCGTCGGCCAGATCAAGCGGGCCGCCGAACGGCTGATGGAAGTGACGTATGAATGCCTGATGCGCGGCATTGCCGCCGTGCGCCCGGGTGCCCGCACCGGTGCCATCGGCGAGGCGATCCAGACCTATGCGGAGGCCGAACGCTGCACCGTGGTGCGCGATTTCTGCGGCCACGGGGTCGGCCGTCTGTTCCACGACAGCCCGAATATCCTGCATTATGGTCGGGCCGATGAAGGCCCGGAACTGCGCGAGGGCATGATCTTCACCATCGAGCCGATGATCAATCTCGGCAAGCCGCATGTGAAAGTCCTGTCCGATGGCTGGACTGCCGTGACGCGCGATCGTTCGCTGACCGCACAGTACGAACACGCCGTTGGCGTGACGGCGACCGGTTGCGAGATCTTCACGCTGTCGCCAGCCGGGCTCGATCGGCCGGGTCTCTCGTAATCTTCGAGCACAGGCCTGCAACCAATCGACGCAGAACTATGCTGTAGCATCTTGCGCGATACAGCAGGGATGTCACTATATCCCTGCGACGGTGATCAAGACGGCATGTTCGCCCTCGCCGCGTGACTATGATGGTCCATGCAAGGGTTTGACGATGGCGAAGCTTCCCCATTCCGAAAACGGCTCCCTGTTCGGCGACACCATTGTCGATCTGGGTCAGGATGTTTCCAGAAACTCGGATCACGACGAACGCCACTTCTTTGCCGAACAGACGCCCCGGACCGACCGGCTGAAGCCTTCCCCTGCCATCGACAACAGCCCCCAGACCGCCGATGCTCACTATCACGGACACCGCGACCGGCTGCGGGCGCGCTTTCGCGACGGCGGCGAGAGCGCCCTGGCCGATTACGAGATCCTTGAATTGCTGCTGTTCCGGCTGATCCCGCGCCGCGACACCAAGCCGATCGCCAAGGCGTTGATCGCACGGTTCGGGACACTTGCGGGCGTCTTCGGCGCACCGCCGGCCCTGCTGCAAGAGGTCAAGGGCGTCGGTGACACGGTGTCACTGGATCTCAAGCTGATCGCCAGCGTTGCGCAGCGCATGCTGAAAAGCGAGTTGCGCGGCAAACAGGTTCTGTCGTCCTGGTCGTCGGTGATCGACTACTGCCACGCCGCCATGGCCTATGAAACCACCGAGCAGTTCCGCATCCTTTTTCTCGACAAGCGCAATGTGCTGATCGCCGACGAGATCCAGGGACGCGGCACCGTCGACCACACGCCGGTCTATCCGCGCGAGGTGGTCAAGCGCGCGCTTGAACTTTCGGCCACAGCGATTATCCTTGTGCACAACCACCCGAGCGGCGACCCGACCCCCTCGCGCGCCGATATCGACATGACGCGCACGATCGTCGATACGGCCAAGCCGCTCGGCATCACCGTGCATGACCACATCATCATCGGCAAGGACGGTCATGCGAGCCTCAAGGGCCTGCGCCTGATCTGATGCTGATCAGATCGCGACAGCATCTGGCGGAAAGCATGCAGCTTCAGAACTGCCGTTTGCACGCAAATTTCCGTCGTTTACAGACACAAATCATTATCGATAACGAAACGGTTAGATTGCCCTGCTAGTTTCACTATGGGACACATTGCAGTGCAACATCCCGACACGCGAATCAGGGACGAATATCATGAACCAATACGACTTTGTCGTCATCGGCAGCGGGCCTGCCGGGCGCCGCGCCGCCATCCAGGCCGCCAAGCTGGAGAAGAAGGTTCTGGTGATCGAGAAGGGAACGCGCGTCGGCGGTGTTTCCGTGCATACCGGCACCATTCCATCCAAGACGCTGCGCGAAACCGCGCTGAACCTGACCGGCTGGCGCGAGCGCGGCTTCTACGGCCGCAGCTACCGGGTCAAGCAGGAGATCAATGCCGACGACCTTCGCCGCCGCCTCCTGATCACGCTCGACCACGAAGTCGAGGTGCTGGAGCATCAGTTCGCCCGCAATCGCGTACAGCAGATGCGCGGCACGGCGACATTCGTCGATGCCAACACCATCGAGGTCGCCAAGGAAGACGGCGAAATCCTCCGAGTGCAGACCAAATCCGTGCTGCTCGCCGTCGGTACAAGGCCGTTCCGGCCCGCGCATGTGCCCTTCGATAACGTCAGCATTCTCGACAGCGACGACATCCTGGAAATCAAGGAACTGCCGCGCTCGATGGTGGTCATCGGCGCCGGCGTCATCGGCATCGAATATGCGACGATCTTTTCGGCGCTGGACACGGCCGTCACCGTGGTCGAGCCGCGCGACACGATGCTCGACTTCATCGACAAGGAAATCGTCGAGGACTTCACCTACCAGCTGCGCGACCGCAACATGAAGCTGATCTTCGGCCAGACGGTCGAGACGGTCGAAAAGATCGACGGCAAATGCCGTGTCACGCTGAAGAACGGCCGCGTGCTGATCGCCGAGATGGTGCTGTTTGCTGCCGGTCGCGTCGGCGCCACCGATACGCTGAACCTGTCTGCCTGCGGTCTCGAGGCGGACAATCGCGGCCGGTTGAAGGTCAATCCCGAAACCTTCCAGACCGCCGTTCCCAACATCTATGCCGCGGGCGACGTGGTCGGTTTCCCAAGCCTTGCCTCGACGTCGATGGAACAGGGCCGGATTGCGGCGCGCCATGCCGTCGGCGCTCCTTCGCACGAGCCGCCACAGTTCTTCCCCTATGGCATCTATGCCGTGCCGGAAATTTCCACCTGCGGCCTGACCGAAGAGGAAGTGATCCAGCGCAACATTCCCTACGAATGCGGCATAGCCCATTTCCGCGAAACCTCGCGCGGCCACATCATGGGCCTCGACAGCGGCATGCTGAAGATGATCTTCTCGCTGAAGACCCGCCGCCTGCTCGGCGTGCATATCGTCGGCGAAGGTGCGACCGAACTGGTGCATATCGGCCAGGCGGTTCTCAACCTCAAAGGCACGGTCGAATATTTCGTCGAGAACACGTTCAACTATCCGACGCTCGCCGAAGCCTACAAGATCGCCGGCCTCGACGCATGGAACCGCATGGGTGAACTGAAGGTGGAGAAGGTCGAGCGCAAGGCTGCGGAATAGGACTGGGACGGCGCAGTGTGAAAAGCCCTGCGTCCGTTTCATGCTTTCCAGCGACGGGCTGACGGCGGTTGCGACTCATGCAATGGTGGTGTTTCAAACACCCACATCTTGCAGATGTTCCCGCCTCCATCAGCACAAAGCCAGTTTCATGCCTTCATCCTTCGGCCAGATTGCCGGCCGCCCGCAATTGCTCGTCCTCGCACTGATGATCTTTGCCCAAGGGTCTGCGTTCGGGGCGACGATACCCTATCTTTCGGTGACCGCAATCGGCACGCTCGGCATGAGCGACCAGACCTATTCGCTGCTGGTCTTCGTCTCTTCGATCTCGGCCGTCGTCATCAGCGTCTCGCTCGGCATCCTGTCGGACATGCTGGGTGACCGGCGACACATGCTGATTGCCATGTCGGCCTTGGGCGTGCTCGGCTATGGCGCCATCTATCTTTATCCATCGGTGCCCGTCTTCCTCGGCGCGACCTCGCTCGTCATCCCTTTCTTCTACGCCACCAGTTCGCTGCTGTTTGCCAGCGCTCGGCTGGAGACGGGCGAGCTCGAGCCGGTGGATGCCGCTTCGGTCAATGCGACCTTGCGCGCCGTCATCTCGGCTGCGTGGGTGGTGACGCCGGCCGGCCTGGGGTTGGCGCTTGGGGCATCCGGCAGCATGCTTGGGGCCTGGGGGCTTGCCTCGCTCTTTTGCCTGTTCATCCTCTTCTGTGCGGCCCTTGTGCTGAAGTCGCCACCATCCCGGCCTGCCCGAGACACGGCGGCGCCCGGCTTTTTCTCGGCACTCAAGGAACTGGCTGCGCCAGACATGCTGATCCGGTTGATCGCGATTGCGGCGATCACGTCGACCCTGCGCCTGAGCGGCACCATCTGGCCACTGATCCTGACCCTGCAGCTCGGCGGCAAGACCGCCGATGTCGGGCTGATTGCCGGCATGACGGCGCTGATCGAGATCCCCTTCATGCTGATGTGGGCAGGCTCGCTGAAACGCTTCAGCATCATCGGCATTATCGTCACGGCGGCGCTCGGCTATGGCGGCTACATGGTGGCGTTGAGTTTCGCGACAGCGCCTTGGCACATCTATGGACTCGCTCTGCCGGGCGCTGCCTTTGCCGCCGCGTTGCTGGCCCTGCCGCTGAACTATTTCCAGGATCTGTTTCCAGGACGCCCTGGGCTCGGTACCGCGTTCATGCCGATCAACTCCTTCCTCGGCAATGCGATCACAGCCGCCACCTTCGCTGCCGGCTCACACTATCTCGGCTATTCGGAAACGGGCCTGCTCGGTGTCGCGCTTGCCGTAACCGGTGTGTCGATGCTGCTTTTCGTCGAGCGACAACGAGGATAATAGACGGTTCCGGCGCGCTTGAAGTGCTGCAACGGTGCAACTATCCTGCCGGCTCCACATCTTGGCCACGCTGCTGGATACAATGAAGATTGCTTCTCTCAATATCTGGGGCGGAATGCTCCATGAGCCGCTGATGCGCTATCTGGAGAACATCGACGCCGATGTGCTCTGCCTGCAGGAAGTCGCACGGGCACCTGGTGCACGGCACGACTGGCTGACCTATCGCGACGGATCGGTCGAACTGCAGCAGCGCGCGCATCTGTTCGATGAGATCGCAGCGGTTCTGCCGGCCCATGACGGGATCTTCTGCCCGACAGCACGGGGCGAGCTTCAGGATGGCGACGAAACCTGCTGGCAGGAGTTCGGGATTGCGACCTTCGTGCGCAAGGAGATTCCAATCATCGGCCAGGCACTCGATTTCATCCACGGCAGCTTCTCAGCCAACGGATTTGGCGCCCATCCGCGCGCCCGCAATGCGCATGGCATCAGGATCTTCAACCATCACGCCGGCGCGCCGATCACGGTCGTCCAACTGCATGGCCTGCGCGACCCTGCCGGCAAGCATGACACGCCGGCGCGCGAGCGACAGACCGAGGCACTGATTTGCCTGATCAAGCGTATCTGGCACACAGGTGAACCGCTGGTGGTCTGCGGTGATTTCAATGTGCTGCCCGACAGCGCTACCTTTGCAGCACTGGGCCAGCTCGGCCTCAGCGACCTGGTAACCGGCCGCGGGTTTTCCGACACGCGCACATCGCATTACCGGAAAGACGGCCGCTTTGCCGATTACATGCTGGTCACGCCGAATGTTCGCGTGAACACATTCGAGGTCGTCGCAGAACCGGAGGTCTCGGATCACCGCCCTCTCATCCTTGATATCGCCTGAGATCAGCGGAAGGCGGTCCTGTTTCTGATCCAGAAACAGTCTGTCACCTCGTTGCCCCTATGAGACGTGGCTCCTTGATGCCATCTAGGTTTCAATCGTCATCACGAAAGCATATCATCATGAAGAACATTGGTTTTCTCTCCTTCGGCCATTGGTCGCCCTCGCCCCAGTCCGGCACGCGTTCGGCCCAGGACACCTTGCTTCAGTCCATCGACCTTGCGGTCGCGGCCGAGGAACTCGGTGCTGACGGCGCCTATTTTCGTGTCCATCACTTCGCCCGCCAGCTCGCCTCGCCCTTCCCGTTACTGGCCGCCGTTGGCGCGCGTACATCGAGGATCGAGATCGGCACCGGCGTCATCGACATGCGCTACGAGAACCCGCTCTATATGGCGGAAGATGCCGGCTCCGCCGACCTGATCTCGCGCGGCCGCCTGCAGCTCGGCATCAGCCGCGGCTCGCCGGAACAGGTGATCGAGGGCTGGCGCTATTTCGGCTACCAGCCGGAAGAGGGCCAGAGCGATGCCGAAATGGGCCGCCGCCATGCCGAGGTCTTCCTCGATGTGTTGAAGGGCGAAGGTTTCGCCAAACCCAACCCGCGGCCGATGTTTCCCAACCCGCCGGGCCTGCTGCGGCTGGAGCCGCATTCGGAAGGTTTGCGTGAGCGAATCTGGTGGGGCGCCGGCTCGAATGCCACGGCCATATGGGCTGCAAAGCTCGGCATGAACCTGCAGAGTTCCACGCTCAAGGATGACGAAACGGGCGAACCCTTCCACATCCAGCAAGCGAAGCAGATCCGCGCCTATCGCGAGGCCTGGACGGAAGCCGGCCACACACGCACACCGCGCGTCTCCGTCAGCCGGTCGATCTTCGCCATCGTCAACGACATGGACCGCGCCTATTTCGGTCAGAACAAGGACCAGGATTCGATCGGCTATATCGACGAGAACACGCGTGCGATCTTCGGCCGGTCGTATGCGGCGGAGCCCGACAAGCTGATCGAGGAACTGAAGCGCGATGAAGCGATCGCCGAAGCCGATACGCTGCTGTTGACCGTGCCGAACCAGCTCGGGGTCGACTACAACGCCCACGTTCTCCAGGCGATCCTGACCCATGTCGCGCCGGCACTTGGCTGGCGCTGACAGGCCGAAAATAGAAAGACAGCGCGTTTGGTGACGCTGCCGACGATCCGCCAGCAGCCAGCATGTCTGCGTCGTGTCGTCGGCATCGCCCGGACGCTCAGCACACCGTTTCCAGTGCGCATTCTCCCAGCGCATGTTTCCCCAGCGCAAGTTCCCACGTCGTTTTTCAACCCCAGATATGCAAAAAGGCCGCCCTCAGGGGCGGCCTTCACAATTGTCTTGAAAGGATGCCGAAGCTTATTCGGCGTCGCCTTCAGCAGCCTTCTTCTTCGGGGCTGCCTTCTTCTTCGGAGCGGCTTCTTCGCCTTCGGCAGCGTCGTCAGCCTTGGCAGCAGCCTTCTTCTTGGCAGTCTTCTTGGCCGGCTTGTCGCCGTCTTCAGACTCGTCTTCCGCCATCAGCTCTTCCTTGGTGACGGTCTTGTCGGTGACCGAAACGTCGGCGAGCAGCTTGTCGATGACCTTCTCTTCGAAGATCGGCGCGCGCAGCGAAGCCGAGGCGCCCGGCGTGTTGCGGAAGAAGTCGAGGATCTGCTTTTCCTGACCCGGGAATTGCTGCAGCTGGGCAAACAGCGAACGCTGCATTTCTTCGTCGGTCACTTCGATGCCGGCCTTTTCGCCGATTTCGGAGAGAACGAGACCGAGACGGACGCGACGCTCGGCAAGCGCGCGGTATTCTTCGCGAGCTGCTTCTTCGGTCGTGTCTTCGTCAGCAAAGGTCTTGCCCGACTGTGCGAGGTCGGTGTTGATCTGGCGCCAGATGTTGTCGAACTCGGCGTCGATCAGCTTCGACGGAGCGTCGAACTTGTAGAGCGTGTCGAGCTGGTCGAGGATCTGACGCTTGACCTTCTGGCGGGTGACGTTGCCGTACTGGCTTTCGATCTGGCCGCGCACGACTTCCTTCAGCTTGTCGACCGATTCGACGCCGAGCTTGGTGGCCAGTTCGTCGTTGATTTCGATTGCGGCCGGGCCTGCAACTTCCTTGACGGTGATGTCGAAGGTCGCGTCCTTGCCAGCCAGTTCGGCAGCCGGATATTCAGCCGGGAACGTGACGTTGATGACCTTTTCGTCGCCTGCCTTGAGGCCTACGAGCTGGGCTTCGAAGCCCGGGATGAAGCGGTTCGAACCGATGACCAGTTCAGCGTCTTCGTCCTTGCCACCGTCGAAGGCAACCCCGTCGACCTTGCCGAGGTAGTCCATGGTGACGCGGTCGCCATCAGCGGCCTTGCCCTTCTTGGTCTCGAACGTGCGGGCGTTTTCAGCGATCTTGAGGATCTGCTCGTTGATCTCGTCTTCCGAGACTTCGACCACTTCGCGCACGATCTTGATGCCGTCGACCGACTTCAGTTCGATCGGCGGGATGATTTCGTAGGACAGCGTGAATTCGAGGTCGGCCTGTGCGGACAGGATCTTTTCGGCTTCGGCTTCGTCCTCGGTCATGACGATTTCCGGCTGGGTCGCCGACTTTTCGCCGCGCTCCGACAGGATCGCGCTCGGACGGTCGCGGATAATCTCGTTGACGAGTTCAGCCATGATCGACTTGCCGTACATCTTCTTCAGATGCGCGGTCGGAACCTTGCCCGGACGGAAACCGTTGATGCGAACCTTGTCCTTGGCATCCGCCAGGCGTTCGTTCATCTGCTGTTCCATATCCTTGGCCGGGATGATGACCTTGATTTCGCGCTTCAGCCCTTCAGCGAGCGTTTCGATAATCTGCATGTTCTTACCTTCATGTCGTGGCGGCCGTGCTCGGACAGCCGGTGGTTTCACTGAGCACGACGCCGGAATTTCTTTTCCCGGACGTGGCTGCGTCGCTAACGTCAAACATATGCCAAGCAAAACGGCGCCGGACAGACGGGATCAGCAAAGGCTGCCTCTCACATCAATCCCGCGCGGCTAAGCTGGTGCGGGTAGAGAGACTTGAACTCCCACGCCTTGCGGCACCAGAACCTAAATCTGGCGTGTCTACCAATTTCACCATACCCGCGTCCAAAAGCGCATGCTGCGTGAGCGCATGGCCCCTCCGGAGCGCGCGTCTCTATATCACCCGTTTTCCGCCACGCAAAGGAAAAATGACACCCGTCCCCGGCCAAACAATGCCGGCATTCCCGGCTTGGCACCGGCGTTGGCACCGGTCTGGCGCAAACGTGATGACAATCAGTAGAGCGGTTCCTGATAAAGCGGCACGCCATCGAGCATCAGGGCGCGAATCTGTGGCTGGCCGTCTTCGGACACCCGCACGGCGACGGAGACGCGACCGGTATTGCGCCCGTCCTCGATCGGGCGCCCCTCGCCTTCCGGCACATAGTAGCTCTCGATCCCGTAGGTGACCCAGACTGTGCCATCGGTGCCGCTTGGCACATCATAGCCACGCACGGGCAAGGTGTTGACAATCACGCTGCCGGCGATTGCCGGCAATGGCTGGAAGGAGGCTTCGGTAACGGTCCAGAAACCATCCGTGGCCGACTTCAATCGCACCTGCAGCGGCATTTTTTCGTCGCCGGCCGGTCTTTCTCCTGTGATCAACGCGGTTGCGATCGTGGAGATATCATAGCTCAGGATGACATAGTCGCCACGCAGCAGGTCGCGCGGATCAACCGGCGCCGTCTTCAACAGGACTTCCGCACCGGTGCGCAGGATGCCTGCCCGGCTTTCGACCATGTAGCCGAGGATTGCCGTCTGACCGAGGCAAACGAGAAGGGCTGCGAGAGCGAAGCGTCGGGTTGCGATCATGGTTGCACCTCCGTCGGACGTCGGCCGAAATGTTTCTCAAGTCGGATGACCACAAATGCGAGAACCGCCACCACCAGGCCGGCGAGCAGGAAGAAGGCCGAGGTTCCGAGGATACTGTCGATGGTCTCATAGGAGAGGTAGAGAACCTCCAGCGCAAAGACGACATAGGCGAGGAAACGCACCGCGCCATTGTCTCGCCCCTCCAACGCCAGCGCCGCAAGGCACAGCGCGATCACCAGGACGCCCAGGATTGCGTTCGTCTGGCCATCGACGGCGTTGCCATGCCAATAGCCGAGACCGATAAAGGCGAGCAGCAGCGGATAAAAGGTGATCGAGGCGCCGAGCTTGCCGCGCAAGTGCGCCAAAGGTGATGCCGGAAGCGTAAACGCAAAGAAGACCAAGGTGCCCACGCCAGTCATCAGGGTGGCCCAGAGCACTTCATCGCCGAGCACATAGAACCAGATGCACCAGCTCAGCAGCAACAGATAGGCAAAATGCTTGGCCTGATCGGTCCTGGTCCAGACCGTGAGCGCGGCCAGCACGGCGGCGGCTGCCGGTGGCCAGTAGGATGCCAGTTCATGCCAGCGGAAATCATAGTCGAATCGATCGATCACCGTCCAGAAGACGACGAAGGACAGAATGCCGGCCATCACGGTCAGCGCGCCCGAGCGGAAGAGTGCTGCGGAGATGGCGGTGACGACGAACCACAGCAGCATGGCGGAGAATGTGTCGCCCGACAGATGATAGAGTTGGCCGATCAGGGAAATCGCGCCGCCGAAACTGGCGGCTCCAAGCACAAGGCAGGCCGCCGTCAGCCTGTCCGCATCCCGCGACCGGGCAAACAGCGCCGCCAAATGGAAGGCCCAGATCAGGGCGACAATGCCGATGACCTTGGTCAGGCGCGGGATCGCCTGCCAATTCGACGCGACCAGCATCAGCACCGAGGCGGCAACCAGCACCGCCGCCAGCATGACCAGCACGGTGCCGACGCTGAAGGCCGAGCGCCTCGCATCGACATCGGCGAGCAAGCGGCCGGCCGTCGCCTCGTCGATCAGCCCCTTGCGGGTCCATTCCTGCAAGTCCCGTTTCAAATGACCGCGATACATGCGTCCCCCGCACCAGATCCCATTGCCTCGCCAGAGGCAAAATTACAGGATTTGCCCGAAGTCTGGAACGGCCGGACGAGAAACTCAATCGCAGATCAGCGGCATCCGATAAAAAGGCAAAATCCCCTCAAATAGTTAGGGGCATTCGGCGGTTTGTGCGCAGCCCGTATTCTATGCGAAATGCGCATGGCTTCCATGACAATATTGCACTGCACAAGACGCCGACTCAGGCGTATATTCACAATCAACAAAGGGCAGATGAAGAACGTTTCACCAGCCCTGACTGACCGGAAACGGTCATACCACCTTCGGCCCCGCGTTATCCTCCTCCCGATGCGGGATCGAATGACCAGCGACACTCCTCCTCCCAGTTGTTGGTCTGTCAAAATGACGCTCACCGGATCCTCCCCCGGTGAGCGTTATTCGTTTTGGCTAAGCCGTTCCCCCGCATACTGCAAGACGCTTTCGGCCCACGCGGCCTGACCGCGACGCGCATGCCCTCCGGCGACCCATGCCCGGTAATGCCGCTGTGCAATCCAGGAGGCAAAAGCCCAAAAAAGCATCAGTTTACAGTCGATTAACCGTGCTGTTATGCAATTTATGCATGGGTGGTGTGAGGCTTTATGTCTTCAATCGTTTCGCAATGCAGCATATATTCCAGTCATCGAATTTGAACACGGCGCCGACAGTTGCGCCCAACCCATGAGGCAAGGCCATGAACATCGCTCGCTCGCTCAACAACTGGCGCAAGTATCGTCAGACCATCACCGAACTCGGCCGCATGTCGGACCGCGAACTGCGTGACCTCGGCATTGGCCGCGAAGACATCCGTCGCGTCGCCCGCCACGCCGTCAACAGCTAATTCCGTCGCGGCGCCAACGCGCTGCAGACTGGAACGAAACACGAAGGCCTCCCGCTTGCGGGAGGCCTTCTGCGTTTGCACCAAGCCCATTTTTCTCAATGAAATCACAGGTCATAGCGGCGGAAAACCTTCTGCCTAATTTCTGCGCTCTGCTGCTAATATCGTCATCATCATGCACAAATGCATAGCAGTCGCCTAGAATTTGCACTGCACAATCTTATTTTACGGGCGTATAAGAGGGTCAATCGCTGAGGCGGAAACAAACCGCCAGATCAGCAACCAAGATCCCACCTAGGAAAACGACCATGAACCCGCTTCGCATTGCAAAAAACTGGATGAGCTATCGCCGCACTCTCGCTGAACTCGGCAACCTGTCGAACCAGACCCTCAGCGACATCGGCATCACCCGCTACGAAATCCGCAATATCGCTTCGCGCTCCTTCCGTTAATCGGAAGCCCGCCTTTGCGGAGGCAGCACAAAGCGACGACTGTCAGACGGCACCTTGGGTGCCGTTTTTGATTCTTGGCTCCCGTTCAGCCTGAATCGCATCTGGTGTTTGCACACCGTGATCCCCGAGCCTTTTTGATCTCTGGATGTGCCGCAGAGCATGGACCTGCCAAGCCGCGCCATGATATGGAGCCGCCCATGACACACAGCACCCTTTCCCCCATTCACATCATCGGCGGCGGTCTTGCCGGATCGGAAGCCGCCTGGCAGGCAGCGCAAGCCGGCGTTCCGGTCGTTCTGCACGAAATGCGCGGTGTTCGCGGCACCGATGCCCATAAGACCGACAGCCTGGCTGAACTGGTCTGCTCCAATTCGTTCCGCTCCGACGATGCGACGGCCAATGCCGTCGGCGTCATCCATGCGGAGATGCGGCTTGCCGGATCGCTGATCATGGCCTGTGCCGATCGCCACCAGGTGCCGGCAGGTGGTGCGCTTGCCGTCGACCGCGACGGATTTGCCGAAGCGGTAACCGCCGAGATTGCCCGGCATCCGCTGATCACCGTCGTGCGCGAGGAAGTCGCCGGCCTGCCACCGGAAGACTGGGACCAGGCGATCATCGCCACCGGACCCCTCACCTCTCCCGATCTGGCCGAGGCGATCCGCGCCAAGACCGGCGAAGATGCGCTCGCCTTCTTCGACGCGATTGCGCCGATCGTGCATCGCGACAGCATCAACATGGACATCTGCTGGTACCAGTCGCGCTACGACAAGGTCGGACCGGGCGGCACGGGCAAGGACTATATCAACTGCCCGATGGACGAAGAGCAGTACAATGCCTTCCTCGACGCGCTGATCGCCGGCGATGCGGTCGGCTTCAAGGAATGGGAAGGCACGCCTTATTTCGACGGCTGCCTGCCGATCGAAGTGATGGCCGAGCGCGGCCGGGAAACGCTCAGGCACGGGCCGATGAAGCCGATGGGCCTGACCAACGAGCACAATCCGACCGTCAAGGCCTATGCCGTCGTGCAGTTGCGCCAGGACAACGCGCTGGGCACGCTCTACAATATGGTCGGTTTCCAGACCAAGCTGAAATATGGTGCCCAGGCGGAGATCTTCCGGATGATCCCCGGCCTCGAAAATGCGGAATTTGCCCGCCTCGGCGGGCTTCACCGCAATACCTACATCCATTCGCCGACATTGCTCGATCCGACCTTGCAGTTGAAGAACCGTCCGGGCCTACGCTTTGCCGGGCAGATCACCGGTTGCGAGGGTTATGTCGAGAGTGCATCGATCGGTCTTCTCGCTGGACGTTTCGCTGCGGCGGAACGCAAGGGTGAAGAAATCAGCCTGCCGCCGGCAACCACGGCGCTCGGCTCCCTGCTCAACCACATCACCGGCGGCCATCTCGTTTCGCATGATGAGCCGGGCAAGCGGTCGTTCCAGCCGATGAACATCAATTTCGGCCTGTTTCCCGAACTGGAACCGGGCTCGATCGTCAAGCCGGAGGGCGTCAAGCGCTTTCGTGGCAAGGACAAGACGGTGATGAAGCGGCAGCTCGTGGCGCTGCGCGCACTTGCCGACTGCAAGGCATGGCTCGGTCTCGCATAAAAAGCCCGTTCAAACAGGGCTGCTGCCGATCAGGTGGTTGGCAGCCCGTTCGGGGCCGGATCGAGATCGGCCGGGCCGACATAGTTTCCCAGCAGCCAGAGTGACACTTCCGCCGCATCGGCCGCCGAAGCGAAGGTGAATTCGCCGTTATGGGCCGGCGAATCAAGGAACTCGACCGCAAAGCCCCTGCCATCGGCCAGGTTCCTGACCCGCACGGTGCCCGGTTCGATCAGATGGCAGGCATAGTGATTGCGCAGCGTGCGCATGATGCCGGCCTTGTTGTCATGCAGGCGGACAAAGACGGCCTTGCCGTCTGCCGTCGTGTGAAGGCTGCGAATGGCTTCCTGGGGAAAGGCCCGGCCAAATTCGAGGATCGCCAGACCTGTGTCCTGCAATCCATCCTCTTCCTTATGCCTTGCCATACGGGTGGAATAGAATGCGAGCGCAACCACTATTCCCAACAGGACCGCCCAAGTTACCACGCTCACCTTATGTCTCCCGTCGAGGCAATTGCTTCATCGTTGCTGATCTAGCAGCCGAGCCTTGCGTGAACGTGTCGCGCGCCGGCTGAGACCGGATGACGGGAAAGATAGATCAGATCCGCCCGGAGACAAGCGTTGCC
Source organism: Hyphomicrobiales bacterium (assembly GCA_900470155.1). Lineage (GTDB taxonomy): Bacteria > Pseudomonadota > Alphaproteobacteria > Rhizobiales > Rhizobiaceae > Allorhizobium. The sequence continues at coordinate 66,213 of UBZT01000008.1, read as the reverse complement.
ATCATCCGCAACTGGCGGCGCCATTGCGGCGGACGGATATCCTGATCGAGGATCGAAGCTCCCCTTTTGCGCGCGGACAGCAAGACACGCCGGGCCAGCGTTGCCGGCAGATAGGCCGGCAGAATGCTGCGAGAGGGCGTACCGGATCGCCGGGCCTTGTCCAGATGATCGAGACCAAGACCGGCAAAGGCTTCGATCGCGGCTGACAACCGCGCCGTGTCGGATCCCTTGAGCAGATCAGCACCTTCGAGACCAACCGCACGCAGGATTTCGAGCGGCAGATAAACCTGTCCACGCGCACGATGGATAGGAAGAAGCAATATGCAACCAGCCACCGCCTGCGCGACACCCGCATGGCCGGCCGTTTGCGCCGCGGAAGCTGCCGCCGCTGGGTCGAGAACCAGGCTCGCCAACTGGACCAGGGACGCCGCGGTCTCGCCGGCATAACCCTCAAACATCGCGACCGTTTCCATGGGATCGTCGTAGAGGTCGAAGATGCGGGCATCGGCCATGGTGGCCAGCGGCGCGACCGGCAGCCTCCAGTCGTGCACCGCCTTCAGCAGTTCTGCGGCAACTGGATTGGCCTGCGTTGCCCCGTGGCCAGCACCCTGCAGCAGATCCCGCCAGTATTGCAGCCGCACTTCGCCCGGAAGCGGCTCGCGCACGAGTTCGCGCACGCGGGCAAGTTCCGCATTGTAAGCATAGAGAGCCGCGACACCCGCACGGCGGTCGGCAGGCGTCAACAGTGCAGCCAGATAGCGATCACGATCATGATCGCGCAATGCTGCGAGGCAGAGCGCCTCGTTGGCCGGTTTCGTTTCGCTCACGGCGTACCTATCTGGGTCAGACCGCAATCAGCGCGGCGGCGACCGGCCGTTGCTCGGCCAGCATGATGTTGTAAGTGCGCACGGCAGCCCCGGTTCCCATCGGATCGGTGGCGATGCCGCGCTGCTTGAGCGCCACCCTGATTTCCGGATCGACAAGACGCATTTGCATGCCCGTGCCGAGCAGCAGAAACTCGATGCCGGTCTCCGCCAGCACGCGCTCGAAGACAGCAAGCGTCAGTTCGTCACCTTCGCTCACATCCCAGCCATAGACACCGGACGGCAGCAGCAGCAGCGAGCCGCGATGCGACATGTCGGCGAAGCGGAAACCACCATTGCCATAGGCATCGATCGGCGCCCGGCCGGGGAAATGGGCCTCGCGGATAACGATGCCCTTGTCTCCAAAGCCGAACGCCATTCGATCAGGCTCCCGCCTTGGCGGCTGTCTTCACAGACTTGTCGCCCTTGTCGTCATCCTGCTGGAAGCTTTCCGGGCGCAGCTTGAAAGCAATCAGAACCGGTGCTGCGATATAGATCGACGAGAAGGTCCCGATCAGTACGCCGAACAGCATGGCCAGCGTGAAGGACGAGATGACCTCGCCGCCGAACATATAGAGCGCAAGCAGAGCCAGCAGCGTTGTCGAGCCGGTCAACACGGTACGCGACAGCGTCTGGTTGATCGAGATATCGATCAGCACATTGAGCGGCATCTTCTTGTAACGCCGCAGGTTCTCGCGCATTCGGTCATAGACGACAACCGTGTCATTGAGCGAATAGCCGATGATCGTCAGGATCGCGGCAATACTGGTCAGGTTGAATTCCAGCCCGAGGAAGACAAACAGCCCGATCGTCAGGATCACGTCATGCATGGTCGCGATGATCGCGCCGACGGCGAACTGCCACTCGAAGCGGAACCAGATGTAGATCAGGATAAAGAGCAGCGAGACGGCTACGCCGAGCGTGGCCGTGAAGGTCAGATCGCTCGACACCGACGGGCCGACCACTTCGACGCGGCGAAACTCGTATTCACTCTCCAGTTCGCCACGCACCTTGCTGAGCGCGGACTGCTCCGCGTTCTCGCCGCCCTCTTGCGCCTGCAAGCGGATGAGCACACTCGACTCGTCGCCGAAGCCCTGGGCCTGGACCTCGCCAAGATTGAGCTGGCTGAGCCGGTCGCGGATATCGGATATGTCTGCCGGACCACTGCGGGCCTTCGCCTCGATGATCGAACCACCCTTGAAGTCGATGCCGAGGTTCATGCCAAGCGTGGCAAAGCCCGCCAGTGATATGAAAGCCAAGGCACCGGCAAGCGCAAAGGTGTAGTTGCGAACCGCCATGAAGCGAATGTTCTGCGCATCGAACATGCCTGTGCGCACGCCCTTCGGGATATGCTTCGGACGCTTCCAGCGGAACCACATGGCCATCAGCCACTGGGTCATGGTGAAGGCGGTGAATACGGTCGTCACGATACCGACAGCAAGTGTCACGGCAAAGCCGCGCACCGGACCGGATCCGAGGAAGAAGAGGACCACGGCTGCGATCAACGTTGTCAGGTTGGCGTCAACGATCGTGGCGAAGGCCTTGGTGAAGCCCGTATCGATCGCCTGATGCAAGGGCCGGCCGGCCTTGGCCTCTTCGCGAATACGCTCATACACCAGAACGTTGGAGTCGACTGCCATGCCCATGGTCAGAACGATACCGGCAATACCCGGCAGGGTCAGCGTCGATCCGATCAGGCTGAGGACCGCCAGGATCATGGCAACGTTGGCAGCCAGGGCGATATTGGCCATGACACCCCAGGAGCCGTAGAAGGCGAGCATGAAGAAGACGACGAAGATTGCGCCGATGCCGCTGGCGACGACGCCGGCATTGATCGAGTCGGCGCCGAGGCCCGGACCGACGGTGCGTTCTTCGACGACCGTCAACGTGGCCGGCAATGCACCAGCGCGCAGCAAGACAGCGAGATCGTTTGCGCCTTCAACTGTGAAATTGCCGGAGATCTGGCCGGAGCCGCCGAGGATCGGTTCGCGAATGACCGGGGCAGAAATCACCTGCTGGTCGAGCACGATCGCGAAGGGGCGGCCGACATTCTGCTGGGTTGCCTGGGCAAAGCGCTGGGCACCACGGCTGTCGAAACGGAAGCTGACAACGGGTTCATTGCTGCGCTGATCGAAGGACGCCTGGGAATCGACGAGATTTTCGCCGGAGACCAGCGCTCGCTTTTCAATCAGATAGGGAACGGCCGGATCGTCGGTGGAGTAGAGAATTTCAGACGACGGTGGCGGACGATTGTTCATCGCCTCGGTCACCGGCATCGAGGTATCGACCATGTGGAACGACAGCTTGGCGGTCTGGTTGAGCAGCGATTTCAGGCGCTGCGGATCCGTCAGGCCCGGAACCTGGACGATGATGCGATCGTCGCCCTGTCGCTGGATCAGCGGCTCGGTCGTGCCGAGTTCGTCGACGCGGCGGCGAACCACTTCCATCGACTGAGTCAGTGCCGACGATACACGATAGTCGATGCCAGCATCCGTCAGGTTCAGCCGCAGGAGGCCGCCATCCTGTTGGTCCAGAGTCACTTCCGTGATCGAGCCGCCGGTCAGGCCGCCGGCGCTCACCGGATCGGTCAGCGTGCGCAGCGCTTCAACAGCAGCTTCGACCTTGTCCGCATCCGTGATGCGAACCTGGACTTGCTGGCCGACGCCGGACAGACCGGTATAGCGAATGCTCGCGTCACGCAATTGCGCGCGAATATCGCCAACCACAGTCTCCAGCCGTTCCTTGACGATGTCCGCACGCTCAAGCTTGAGCATGATATGCGATCCGCCCTGAAGGTCGAGACCAAGCGTGACCTTGTTGGTCGGGAACCAGGACGGGAAGGCTGACAATTCTTCATCGCTGAAGGCGTTGGGCAAAGCCAACAAGACGCTGACCAGGACGGTCAGCCAGATAAACACTGTCTTCCAGCGAGAAACGTATAACATGGCACTCTCAGAAATGAGGCGTCGAACAAAACGCAAAGGCCGGCGCAAGGCCGGCCTGGCGATGATTAGGAGGCAGCGTCCGTCTTGACGGGCTCGCCCTTGACGCGGACTTCGGCGATATAGGTGCGCATGGCACGAACCTTGACGCCGTCGGCGATCTCAACTTCGAGCTCGTTGTCGTCGATCACCTTGGTCACCTTGCCGACGAGGCCGCCGCCGAGAACAACCTGATCGCCACGACGAATGGACGACAGGGATTCCTGGCGCTTCTTCAGCTGGGCACGCTGCGGGCGGATCAGGAAGAAATACCAGACTACCATCAGCGGTGCGAACAGCAGCAGCATTTCGAACCCGGAACCCATCGCGCTCGGAGCTGCGGTCGTTCCCTGGGCAAAGGCCTGCGTGATAAACATGAAAAACTCCTATGAAGACAAGCGGCAGGCTTCACGGCCCCCGCGTTCAGGTCGCCGGAATATAGTGACCAAGCCTGCGAATGCAACAAAAACAGCGCGGCCGCGTACCATTTTCCCGGCTCTTACCCTTTCGGTGGAAAAATCGCCGTGATACCCGCCGGACAAGAGGCCTTCGAGGCCGGACGAATGCGGATTGCGAGGAGATTGCCATGAGCGATGACACGACGCTTGCTTTGCTGGGTGAAGTCAAACGGCTGGCGGACGCCATGGAGCGGCTGGCCGGACCGCCGCCCGTGGTCAACGACTGGACTGCGGCCGACTGTTTTGTCTGGAACGCCGCGCGTCATCATCTCCAGCCCGTCATCCGGCCGAACCGTGTCGAACTGCAACTGATCCGCGGCGTCGATCACGTGCGCGACATCCTGCAGGACAACACGTTGCGCTTTGCCGAAGGTTTTCCGGCCAACAATGTCCTGCTCTGGGGTGCCCGCGGCATGGGTAAATCATCGCTGGTCAAGGCGGTGCATGCCGATATCCGCAAGACCACCGGCGTTTCGCTGAAGCTGGTCGAGGTGCATCGCGAGGATATTTCCAGCCTGCCGGGCCTGCTCGACATCCTGAAAGTGGCCGATCACCGGATCATTGTTTTCTGCGACGACCTGTCTTTCGACCATGATGATACCGCCTACAAGTCGCTGAAGGCGGCGCTCGACGGCGGTATCGAGGGACGGCCGGACAATGTGCTGTTTTACGCAACCTCAAACCGTCGCCATCTGCTGCCGCGCCACATGATGGAAAACGAGCAGTCGACGGCGATCAACCCGTCGGAAGCGGTCGAGGAAAAGGTGTCGCTGTCGGACCGCTTCGGCCTTTGGCTCGGCTTCCATAAATGCAGCCAGGACGACTATCTGACGATGATCGATGGCTATGCCGAGCATTTCCAGCTACCGCTCGAACAGGTACAATTGCATCAGGAAGCGCTGGAATGGGCGACCACGCGTGGCGGGCGCTCGGGTCGCGTTGCCTGGCAATATATCCAGGATCTCGCCGGCCGGCTGCGAATCTCGATCGATCGCCCACAAGCATGAACGCAAAAAGGCCCGGATTTCTCCGGGCCTTTCTCGCTACCTGGTACGCAATACCTATTCCAGGAAAGTCATTGGATTGACCGGCGACGCGTTCTTGCGCACTTCGAAATGCAGCATCGGCCGCTTGACGTTGCCGCTCATGCCGGACGTGGCGATCGTCTGGCCGCGCTGAACCTTCTGGCCGCGCTGAACGCTCAGGGCATCGGCATGGCCGTAGACTGTGACCGTACCGTCGTCGTGACGGACCAGGACCGTATTGCCGAGTTCCTTCAGACCATTGCCGGCATAGATGACAACGCCGTTCTCCGCAGCCTTGACCGGCGTGCCCGTCGGGACCGAGATCGAGATGCCATCGCTGCGCTTGCCATCGACATTGGCGCCGAAGCCGGCAACCACGGCACCGCGGGCGGGCCAGCGATACTTGCCGATGCCAGTTGCTTCCGGTGCTGCCGATTCGGTATCGACGGAGGCGACTTCGCTGACCGATTTGGTGGCGGTCGGCGCCTTGTAGCCGGCCGGCTGATTGTTGGTGGCCGATGCCGCCGGAACGGAAGCCGTCTGCACCAGGTCGGCTGCGGGCGCCGCCTTTGCGACAGCACCATTCGCCGGGATCTTCAGGCTCTGACCGATACGAATATTGGCCGTTGTCAGGCCATTGGCCTTTTTCAACTGGTCGACCGGCGTGCCGGTTGCCTTGGCAATGCGGGCAAGCGAATCGCCCGGCTTTACCACGTAGCTGCCAGGTGCATCACCTTCGCCGGCACCAGCGAGAGCCTTGGCATTGGCGCTGGCCGAGGCCTGCTGCTGCTTGTCCCGCGAATTCAGCGAGGTCGGCAGAACGGCGACGTTCTGCTGCTGATCGGGCAGGATCGGCTTCTTGCCATCGAGCGGCACTGCGGACGAATCCGAGGCTGCGCGGGCTGCATTCGTACCACCACCGAAGGTCGGGATGATAACCATCTGACCGCTCGCCGCGTCGCTGGACTTGGTCAGGCCGTTGACCCTGAGGATTTCCTTCTGCGGCACGCCATAACGATCCGAAAGCGTGGCGATGGTTTCGCCCGGCTTCAAGGTGACGCGTGCGCCGTTGGTCGCACTCCAGCCGCTTGCCTTTGGCGTGGTGCCTGTCGTCTGCGGCTCGGCAAGATTCCGTGCCGGAGCAGCCAGCGCGACGGTCTCGTTGCTGCTTTGTGTCGGCGTGCCCGGGAACGGCTGCGCCAGGGCTTCGGCTCGGGCGGTACTGCGATTGTTGCCGGCGGCCGATGCGGCGCCAGTTGGCGCGGCAAGTTCGGTACGCTGAACCGCAACCGGCGTGCTGGCGGCACGGGCGGAGGCCGGCTGATAGGTACCACCGGTCGGCATGGGCTGCGCCATCGCCTGCTGCTGATTGCTGTAATCATAGGTCGGCTGCGACGAGGCGACGGAACCAGAGCCGATATTCTCGGCGGGCATCGGCGCCTGTCCGTTCATCCCGGCCTGCTGGCGCGGGACGGAGGCCGTGGTGATGTTATCCGTCGGAAACAGCGAGCTGAAACGGGTCGCATCCGAACTGCACCCGGCCGCGGTACTGGCCAGAAGAATGGCGCCGCAGAGACGGGCAAAGGGCAATCCGGCTTTTGGCGATACACTTTTACGCATGACTCGACCCACATATGACGCAACGAACTATGGGTTTTATTAAAGCGCGTTAGTGTTACCGGCCGGTTAACCGCTCGGAATCGTTGTGAACTATTTCGACATAACGCATGGAACAGGGCAGCGTAACACACGCCCGGATACACACCGCAATAGGTCGAAACACGCTGCCTGTCAGGCGATTTTGGAGGATTGTCCGGGCATGCAGGCGGCTAGATATGCAATGCGATTTTCGGCTGCATCGGCAGGAACGGCACCTCAAACAGGTCCTCGCGCTCGAAACGACTGCCGGTCTTGGTCAGACGCACCATGGCGCAGCGCTCCTCATCGATCATGATCGGCGCCAGCAGCATACCGCCGGACACCAGCTGTTCGGCAAAAAACCGCGGCATCGAGGGATAGGCGGCGGTTGCGAAGATCCGATCGAATGTGCCCTCGCCCGGCAGACCATTGCTGCCGTCGGCCTGCCGCAGGATCACGTTGCGCAAACCAAGAGTGTCCAGGCGACGCTGGGCGTTGCCGACCAATGTGCGATAGCGCTCGATCGAGATGACCCGTTCTGCCAGACGCGCCAGGACGGCGGTGACGAAGCCACTTCCCGTGCCGATTTCCAGCACGCGCTGGCCCGGCTTGACCTGCAGCAGAGCCAGAAGCCTTACGGAAAGATCGGCTCCTTCCATGAACTGTCCGCATTCGATCGGGATCGAACGGCTGGAATACGCGTTGTCCGCGTAGTCGGGAGAGACGAACTGGGAGCGCGGGGTCTGTTCGACGGCGGTCAGCAGATCGATATTGCTCAAGCCCTCGGCCCGTAGACGCAGGACCAGCGCGGCAAATCCTTCCTTTTCGAGCAGGGCAGATTTCACGCGCCGCTCCCGAAGCCAAGGGCGGCGGCGACGCGGTCTTGAACCGCATAGTCGGTCATATCGAGCTTCAGCGGGGTCACGGAGATCTTCTTCTCCCGCATGGCCTGCAGATCGGTGCCGGCGCGGAAGTCACCCTTGCGGTCGCCGAACTGCAGCCAGAAATAGGGAACGCCACGATTGTCATGCCGTTCCTCGACGCTCAGGCCGAAATCCAGCTTGCCCTGCCCCGTCACCTCGACACCCTGAACTTCGCTCGGCGTGGCGCAAGGAAAATTCAGGTTGAGAAAGGTGCCCGGCGGCAGGTCGACGGTCGACAATTTGCGGATCAGGTCCGGTGCATAGGCTTCGGCCACGTCCCACGGAACCGGCGTGCGGGCGACATAGTCATAGACCTGGGACAGCGCGAAGGAACGCACGCCGTGCACGGTGCCCTCTATCGCGCCGGCCACGGTGCCGGAATAGGTGACGTCATCGGCAATATTGCCTCCGGCATTGACGCCAGACAAAACCAGATCAGGCTTGCGATCGAGCACCTTGCGGATCGCCATGATGACGCAATCGGTCGGCGTGCCGCGCAGGGCAAAGCGCTTTTCGCCGACCTCGCGCAACCGGAGAGGCTCCGACAACGTCAAAGAATGGGCAAGGCCGCTCTGGTCGGTTTCGGGGGCGACAACCCAGACGTCATCGGAGAGCTTGCGGGCGATCCGCTCGAGAACGGCCAGACCCTCGGCATGGATCCCGTCGTCATTGGTCAGCAGAATGCGCATCGCCCGTTTCCTCTTGCGGCTCAATTGGCCTTTTCGATTTTCGTCAGACCGCCCATGTAGGGCAGCAGGACGTCAGGAATAGTGATCGAGCCATCTTCATTCAGATAGTTTTCCATGACTGCGATCAGGCAGCGACCGACCGCCGTGCCCGAGCCGTTCAGCGTGTGCACGAAGGTCGTGCCCTTGCCGTCCTTGCCGCGATAGCGGGCGTTCATGCGCCGCGCCTGGAAATCGCCGCAGACCGAGCAGGACGAAATTTCGCGGTAGGTGTTCTGGCCAGGTAGCCAGACTTCCAGGTCGTAGGTCTTGCGCGAGCCAAAACCCATGTCGCCGGTGCACAGCGTCAGCGTGCGGAAATGCAGGCCGAGACGCTTCAGCACCTCCTCGGCGCAGGCCGTCATGCGCTCATGCTCGGCGATCGAACTTTCCGCGTCGGTGATCGAGACGAGTTCGCATTTCCAGAACTGGTGCTGGCGCAGCATGCCACGGGTATCGCGACCGGCAGAGCCGGCTTCCGACCGGAAAGACGGGGTCAGTGCGGTGAAACGCAGCGGCAGCTTTTCCTGATCGAGAATGTCACCGGCGACGAGGTTGGTCAGCGTCACTTCGGCCGTCGGGATCAGGTAGCGACCGTCGGTGGTCTTGAACAGATCTTCCTCGAACTTCGGCAGATTGCCTGTGCCGTAGAGCGTTTCGGCGCGCACCATCAGCGGCGACGACACTTCCGTGTAGCCATGCTCGCTGGTGTGCAGGTCGATCATGAACTGGCCGAGTGCGCGTTCCAGTCTTGCCAGCGGACCGGTCAATACGGTGAAACGCGAGCCCGACAGCTTGGTCGCGCGCTCGAAATCCATGTAGCCGAGCGCTTCGCCGATCTCGTAATGTTCCTTGGCCGGATGGTTCCAGCCGGGCTTCTGACCGGTGACGCGGGTCACGACATTGTCGTTTTCGTCCCGGCCGACCGGCACGTCGTCGTGGGGAATGTTGGGAATGCGCGACAGGGTATCCGAAAGCTCGGCGTTGAGCCGGCGCTCGTCTTCTTCGGCGGCCGGCATCGTGTCCTTCAGATGGGCCACTTCGGCCTTCAGCTTGTCGGCCAGCGCCATGTCCTTCTGACCCATGGCCGCACCGATTTCCTTGGAGGCGGCATTGCGGCGCGACTGCATGTCCTGCAGCGCCTGGACCACCGAGCGGCGCTTTTCATCCAGGGCGATCAGGCTGGCGGACAGCGGTTCTGCGCCGCGCTTGGCCAGCGCAGCATCGAGAGCCTCGGGATTGTCGCGGATCCACTTGATATCGAGCATCGTCGTTCCAGGTCTTGATTTGGACCGGGATCGGATCTGGCCGGCGGCCTCGTCCGGCCCCATGTCGGCATGGGTTAAACCGGCGGCGGGAATGGCGAGTGAACCGCCTATTCCGTCTCGTTCAAGGCAGCCTCGACGGCTTTTGTCTTGGCCCGATTGCGCTCGACGATTCGCGCCGCATAGATGGAAATCTCGTAGAGAAGGATCGTCGGGAGTGCAAGACCGATCTGGGAGAGCGGATCCGGCGGCGTGAGCACTGCTGCCACGACAAAAGCGATGACGATGAAGTACTTGCGCTTCTCGGCCAGCCACTGGCTTTCGATGATGCCGACACGCGCCAGAAGCGTGGTCACCACCGGCAACTGGAACACCAGGCCGAAGGAAAAGACCAGCGTCATGATCAGGCTCAGATATTCCGAGACCTTGGGCATCAACGAGATCGCCACCTCGCCCTCACCCGGCGCCTGCTGCATGGCGAGGAAGAACCACATCACCATCGGCGTGAAGAAGAAGTAGACCAACGAGGCGCCCAGCAGAAACAGCACAGGTGAAGCAACAAGGAAGGGCAGGAAAGCCTGACGCTCGTTCTTGTAGAGACCGGGCGCGACAAACTTGTAGACCTGGGAGGCGATCACCGGAAAGGCGATGACCATGGCGCCGAAGGCTGCGACCTTGACCTGGGTGAAGAAGAATTCCTGCGGTGCCGTATAGATCAGTTCCGCCTTGGACAGATCGAGGCCCGCCCAGAGCACAGCCCATTTGTACGGAATGACCAGCAGGTTGAAAAGCTGCTTGGCGAAGAAGAAGCAGACGATGAAGGCGAGAAAAAACGCGCCGATCGCCCAGATCAGCCGCGACCGCAACTCGATCAGGTGTTCGATCAGCGGCTGCGGCTTGTCATCGGTTTCGCCGCTCATGCCTTGTCCTCATTCGTGGTCTTGCGTGGCTTGCGCGGTGCGGCGGCGACTGCGGCCGCCTCGACTGTGGCAGCGACCGTTGCAGGTTTGGCCTTGCCCGGCGCAGCCACCTTGGAGGGCGCTTTCGGCTCAGCATAAGGCTTCTTTGACGCCGCCTTTGGCGTTGAAACGGCCTTGGCTGCCGGCTTCACCTTAGGGGACTTTGCTTCCGTTGCGCCAGCTTCGAGATCGGCCGCCTTGGCCTTGCTGCGGCTCGCCGTCTTTGTGACCGGCTGATCGATGCCAGCGGGCGACGATGTGGCCGGAGCGGCTGCGGCCACAGCCGGTGCAGCCGACACGAGATCGGACGGCGGCGCGGTCGGTGCGACCAGATCGGGCAGAATGGAATTTTCGGCAACCGGCGCAGAGACCACAGGGCTGCTGGCAACGACAGGCGACGACGCCGCCGGCGCATCCACCCGGCTCGCCTTCTGCAGGTCGGACTTGATGTCCTGGCCCATCTGGCGGAGCGGATTGATGGCTTCGCGCAACGAATTGGCCGGATTGAGCGAGCGGATATCGTCGACCGACTTCTTCAGGTCATCGAGTTCCGCTTCGCGCAGGGCTTCGTCGAACTGCGAGCGGAATTCACCCGCAGTCTGGCGGAGACGCTTGGTCATCTTGCCAAATGCGCGGATCATCGGCGGCAAATCCTTCGGACCGACCACCACGATCAGGACTACCGCGATCACAAGCAGCTCGGTCCAGCCAATATCCAGCATTCAACGGCTCCTGATGCCATAGTCCGGCGGCGCGACGATATAGCGCCATTCGATCCCGCATCCATGCACAAAGCTGTCCCGGCGGCATGGGCCGCCGGATACGGAAACGGGATCAGGGTTGTTACTTGGTCTCGTCGGCCTTGTGGTCGACAGTCTTCGCGGTGGTTGCACCCGGCGTGGTCGAGGTCGAGGATGCCGTATCCTGCTCGTCCTCGTCGCTGATGCCCTTCTTGAAGCTCTTGATGCCCTTGGCAACGTCGCCCATGAGTTCCGGAATCTTGCCACGACCGAACAGCAGAAGGACAATCGCCAGAACGATGATCCAGTGCCACAAGCTGAAAGAACCCATTACCTGCCACTCCTTAGATTTGCGTTTCCCCGATGTAGGGGTTTTCTATCGGTTTTTCAAACACCAAAATGTCACGCGGATCGACCGTGATGGTCACATCCCGGATAGCTGGGGATAACAGATCAGCGCGGATGCGGGCACGCACGGGACGTTCGGTGCCCGGTATGGCAAGGTCAAGGAGTTCGACCACGCCGAGGAACCTCCGGGCAAGGATGCGCGCCGGGATGGCGCCGCCGCTTTCGCGGACGGAGAGCCCCGACAGCCGCACAGCGATCGAGACCTCGCACCCCTCGGCAAAGCCATTGGCCGGCGCTGTTCCAAGTGGCGTCTCGACCCTGCCACCCGTGACGGTCCCTGAAAATTCGTTGATTTCCGAGAAAAAGGCGGCGGCAAACAGGTCGCGCGGTCGCCGATAGAGATCATCCGCCGTGCCGACCTGCACCAACTGGCCGTCGCGCAACAGCGCAATCCGGTCCGCCATGCGCATGGCCTCCTCGGCATCATGGGTCACAACCACGGCGGTAGCGCGGCTTTCCCGCAGAATATCCAACGTGTCGGCGCGAATTGTGTCCTTCAGCCGCGAGTCGAGACCGGAAAAAGGTTCATCCATGAGGAGCACGCTCGGACGCGGAGCAAGCGCCCGGGCCAATGCCACACGCTGCTGCTCGCCGCCCGACAACGAATGCGGATATTTGTCGGCATAATGCGACAGCCCTACCCGCTCCAGTGCTAGCATCGCCTCCGCCACGGCGTTCTTCGACGGCATGGCGGTCAGGCCGAAGCGGACATTGTCCAGCACGCTCATATGGGGAAACAGGGCAAAGTCCTGAAACATCAGGCCAATGCCGCGCTTTTCCGGTGGCACGAAACCGGCAGGGCCAGCCACTTCGCTGTCGTTGATCAGTAGCCGTCCACTGGTCTGCACCTCAATCCCGGCCGCAATGCGCAGCAGCGTCGTCTTGCCCGAGCCCGAAGGCCCAAGCAGGCAGAGGACCTCACCCGGTTCGGCGGTCAGGCTGACGCCGCGGATCGTGTCCTTGCCATGATAGCGGTGGCGGATATCGTCGAAGGTCAGGCGCGCGGCAAAGGTCACGCCGGCGGTGCGCTGTCCGTCTCCATGCTGGCTTCTCGCTGGGTTCATTCCGTCGTCCGCGCGGCCTCTTGCCCGCAGGATGTCACCGCCGGGACTGAGTTCCCACCGGGCATCCGGGGGAACTGCCGGTTACCGTTCAAAAGCTGACCCTATTCCTCTGCTTCACCGCCCGGAGTCAAGAGGCCGAGTTCCTCGAGATCAAGCTGGGTGATCGGATCCTCGTCTTCTGTCAGGTCATCACTGCCGAAGGGAAGCGGAATATTGAAATTCGCCGGGATGCGCCCGGACAAGAGCCCGGCGCCCTTGAGTTCCTCCAGCCCCGGCAGGTCGCGCAACTCCTCCAGACCGAAATGATCGAGAAAATCACGCGTCGTGCCGAGCGTCACCGGGCGCCCCGGCGAGCGGCGGCGGCCGCGAAACCGCACCCAGCCGGCCTCCATCAGAACGTCGAGCGTGCCCCTGGATGTCTGGACGCCGCGGATATCCTCGATTTCTGCCCGTGTTACCGGCTGGTGATAGGCGATGATCGACAGCACTTCCAATGCCGCGCGCGACAGTTTCTTGACCTCTGTCTCTTCATTGCGAATGGCAAAGGAAAGGTCGGCCGCCGTGCGGAAGGCCCAGTAGTCATCCACCTGAACCAGATTGACGCCGCGACTGGCATATTCGTCCTTCAGGCGATGGAGGATCGTTGATGCGTCGATATCGCGCGGCAGGCGCTCGGCAATGAAATGCGTGGACACCGGCTCGGCAGAGGCAAACACCAGCGCTTCGGCAATCCGAAACGCCTCGCGCTCGTCGAAAGCCTGCTGCGGATCGGTCATCGCCTTGCCGGTCTCTACATCCTGGTCGTCGATGACGTCGTTTTGATCACTGCCGCTCATGCGCGCCTCACTCCACCGACTTCAGTGCTTGCGCCTTTGGGCCGCTGCGCATGAAGATCGGCTGGAACGCCCCCTCCTGGCGGATCTCCAGCCGTCCCTCGCGCACCAGTTCCAGCGAGGCGGCAAACGAGCTGGCAATCGCCGTCACCCGCTCTTCCTCGCTCGGCAGGTAACGCAACAGATAGTGTTCCAGGGCAGTCCAGTCGTCGATCTCGCCGATCATGCGGGTCAACATGCCGCGCGCATCGACCAGAGACCAGACCTTGCGGCGCTCGATGGTCACCTGGGTGACGGCCTGGCGCTGGCGCAGCGACGCATAGGCGGTCAGGAGGTCATAGAGCGTCGCCTCATAGGCGCTTTCGCTCCGACGCGGCACATGCTCCGGCGCACCGCGCGCAAAGACGTCGCGACCAAGCCTGTTGCGGTTGATCAGGCGCGTCGCTGCATCGCGCATCGCCTCCAGTCGCTTCAGCCGGAAGGCCAGCGTCGCGGCCATTTCTTCGCCGGAAGGTCCGTCGTCCTTGGCCTGTTGTGGGATCAGCAGCCGCGACTTCAGATAGGCGAGCCAGGCGGCCATCACCAGATAGTCGGCCGCCAGTTCAAGACGGATGCGCCGCGCGCTTTCGACAAACTGCAGATATTGCTCGGCCAGCGCCAGCACCGAGATACGAGAAAGGTCGACCTTCTGGTTGCGCGCGAGGAACAGCAGCAGATCGAGCGGTCCTTCGAAACCGGCGACATCGATCAAAAGGGCCGGATCGGTGACGGCGCGGTCCTCGGCATTGTCCTGCCACAGACTGTCCATCGGCATCGGCGCCGGGGTCTCGGCGTTCGACGGACGATTGACGATCGTCGGCTGGACCGGGCCGCGCACCATCAGGCAACGGCCAGAAGCGAAGCGAACTCGTCGCGCAAGGCCTGCTCGTCGCTGTCATCCGGCAGCCCGAAGGCCGCCTCGACGGCATCAGCCCTTGTCCGCGCGGCACCCGACAGTTCGGAGGCGGCGGCAGCAACCGCCTGCATTTCGTCCATATGACCATGGCAGTGCAGGATGATGTCGAGGACGCCGGCAATGCGCTCGGCCCGCTCGCCGATCGTACCCTTCAGGGCATTCATCGAAATATCGTCCGACATCAGCAGCCCTTCAAAACCGATAGACCCGCGAATGATCTCGTCGGTGACGATCCGCGACGTCGATGCCGGGTGGTCCGGATCGATATCGGAATATACCACATGGCAGCTCATAGCCATCAACTCGTTGCGCAGCGCCCTGAACGGCAGGAAATCATGCGCCTCGAGATCGGCGCGCGGCACTGTCACGACCGGCAGGTCGTGATGGCTGTCGGCCATGCCGCGGCCATGGCCCGGAATATGCTTCATCACCGGCAGCACGCCGCCGGCTTTCAAGCCATCGGCCGCCGCCTGACCGATGGCGGCAACGATCTGCGGGTCCGTCGCATAGGCCCGGTCGCCGATCACATTGCTGGCACCCTCGACCGGCACGTCGAGAACCGGCAGGCAGTCGACATTGATACCGAGGCGGTAGAGATCGAAAGCATGAAGCCGCGACAGCAGCCAGGCGGCCCGAAGCCCCTTCTCAGCATCGGCACGATAGTATTCGCCGATCATGGCGCCGGATGGATAACGCGGCGCGATCGGGTCTCGGATCCTCTGCACGCGTCCACCTTCCTGGTCGATCAGCACCGGGGCATTGCGCCCGCCAACCGTCTCGCGCATTTCGGCAACCAGATCCTGGATCTGCGCCGCTTCGCCGATATTGCGGCCGAACAGGATGAAGCCCCAGGGCTGCTCATCGCGATAGAAGGCCTTTTCATCCGCTGTCAGGCGCTGACCAAGACAACCGAGAATCATGGATTTTGAAGGGATGCTTTTCTGGTTCATGGCCTGAATCATAGTTCCGGAGGGACAAAAGCCGAAGCGGCGGGGCGTGGTAGGACATGCCTCATACACAGAAAAAAGGCGGAACCCATGGTCCCGCCTCCCAAATTATCCAATCGAAGGTCGCAAGTTCATCGCGAAACCAGGCAACTGCCACCAGCAGCGCGATATTTCTCGCACAGCGCCACGGCTTCAGCCTTGCTGCCGGCACCGACACGGACGCGGTAAAACGTGCCCTTGCCCGGGATGTCGGCCTTGCGGATCTCGTAAGGCTGACCGCCGAGAACGCCGGCAAACTTGCCCGACAGGTTGCGGTAGCTCTTCTGTGCGTCGGCTTCAGACGGCAGCGAGGCAATCTGGATGGCATAGCTGCCGGACGCTGCCGGTGTCGAAGGCGCGGCTGGCGCGGTTGCGGCTGGTGTCACCGCTGCCGTTTCAGTCTGGGCAGCCTGTGGCGGCGCTGCGGCCGGAGCCGGACGCACGTTGCCCTGATCCGTCACTGTGCCGACGACATTGACCGGCTGCTGGGCCGGGCGGCTTGTCGGAATCGGCGCAGTCGGCGCCGGGGTACCGGTCATGTCCGTGGACGGCGTTTCGACAGGAGCGACCGCTGTCGTTTCAACCGGAGCAGACGCGGCCGGTGTAGCAGTCGGCGGGACAACGCTGGTTTCGATTGGCTTGACGACATCCGTCGCGTTGACCGGTTGGCTCGGCGCAGCAAGGACAGGAATTGCCGTGTCGGGCGCTGTCTGCGTTGCGGCGGCTGTCTGTGTCGTGGTCGCCACTTCCGGAACGTCCTGGGCGACCAGCGTGCCATCCGGACGAACGATCATCGTGCGGACCTTGCGCGGGGTGATGGTGCCGGGATCTTCGGCGGCTGCAGCGGTTTCCTGTGGCTGGCCATCCGGCAGCAGACGCGGGTCCTCCGTCTCGCCGACCGGGGTGGCAATCACGCCATCCTGGCTCTCGCCTTCCAGTGGCAGGCTTTCGGGAATGAGCGTGCGCTGGACAACATCCATCGGCTCTTCTTCAGACGAAATCAGGCTTGTCTGCTTGGGGTCTTCCACCCCGTTGCCGGCCACGCGATCATAGACCGCCTTGTCCTGGTTCGGCACGGACTTGCCACCCGGATTTTCCGGAACGATCTTCACCGGATCCTTGTCGGCGGCAATGACCTGCGGTTCGCCGCTGGAGATGGAGCCGACCGAACCGGTGCCGAGCCAGGCATAGAGACCGCCAGCGCCCAGCAACAGCACGACAGCAGCAGTTCCCGCCATCAGATAAGGCTTGATACGGCGGAAGCCACGCGCTTCGCCGGCAATGGTGATATGGCCGCGGGTCTCGCGTTCAAACGTCTGGGTCGAATTCAACGACGTGCGGAAGTCTTCCTCAAGCGCGCGTTCGAAGGCTTCGAACTCGTCCATCGGCGGCTTGGCTGCCGAAGGCTTGGGGGGCTCGACGGCAACGCGGCCCGTGGTGGTCAGCGGGGCTGCCGGCGGCGGCGTCGCTGCCGGCTCATTGAACAGCGAGGCCAGTTCGGCATCAATGTCGAGATCATAGTCGGCCTGCGGGGCTGGCTGCGGGAGCGCCTCGGCCACCGGCACTTCCGGCACGTCCATGCCCGAAAAACTCTCGATCTGTTCGTCCTGCTCAGCAATCTCCGATGGATCAAAGCCTAGATTGTCTTCGAAATCGGGCACGACCGGCGAAACGGGCTCCGGCGCACGCGCCTGCGGCTGAAATTGCGGTTGTAGTGGCGCCTGAACTGGCGCCTGAACTGGCGATTGCGCCGTTACAGTCGGCGCGAAACTGACGATGGGCTGCGCTGCGACCGGAACCGGCTGCGTCGGTGCCGCGACAATCGCAGCCAACGGCTCGGCCTTGACCGAATTGACGCTCACCGCCGAGACGAATGCCTGAGTGGAGGCAATGGGCGCGACCGATACCTGAACGGCCGGACGTTCGACAACCGGTTCGATGTCGGAGAGATCGAGATCGATCTCGTCCAGTTGAAGCTCGAAATCGTGGTCGACGAAGGGGTCGAAATCCTCATCCGCCGCCAAGGCGGGA
This sequence comes from Hyphomicrobiales bacterium, assembly GCA_900470155.1. Taxonomy (GTDB): domain Bacteria; phylum Pseudomonadota; class Alphaproteobacteria; order Rhizobiales; family Rhizobiaceae; genus Allorhizobium. The sequence continues at coordinate 48,359 of UBZT01000008.1, read as the reverse complement.
CGGGCCGATGCCAAAGGAGGCGCAACCTCAACCGGCTCGACAACAGGCCCGGGGCTTGCTGGATGGATATCGACGACCTCGCCGCGCGGCATAGTATTGGCAAAATCGAAGCCAAAATCGGGCTCGCTGCGCCCCACCTGGCGTGACGGCGCCGCCGATACCGGTTCGACATCGTCCGACTGCTCGGAGAAATCAAAGGAGAAGTCGCCAAGCTCCGGTACGGCAATCTCGTCAGCCTCGACTTGCTGCGCTTCAGGTTCGACAGAGACGGAAGATTCGACAGAGATGGACGACCAGTCAAAAGCCGGCTTGTCAAAGGAGACCTGAACCGACGCCTGGCGGGTCGCGACAGGTGCGAGCTCGACGTCATCCAACGCAGCATCCGGCACGGCGACCGGCGACGGAGCCGCAACAGGCTGCAAGACAGGCTCGATCCGCGGCGTCGGCGCAAAATTGGCCAATGGCAAACGCAAACGTGGCGGCTCCTCGACACGCGTCGGCGCGCGCGGCGCCTCGATTTCGGCCACAGCCATTTCCAGTTCGTCGGCCAGATCCGCCGAGAAAGTCGGCTCGAGCTGCACAGCAGCCTCGTCCGGTGCGGCAGCCAGCTCGGGCTCGAAGCCAAAGGGCGCATCGTCGAAAGCGTTGAATTGCCGGAAGTCGGCCTCGGCACGCGGCGCTTCATAGGCCTGATGCGCCGGTTCATGATAGTGAACAACTGGCTCCGGCGCAGGCAGGCGCTGTTCGTCCGGGGACTGCCTCGATACAGGGGCCTCATAATCCGAGAACTCGCGAAGAAGCTCGTCCTCGAGATTGAAGTCCTGCTCAGACGTATCCGGCATCGCCGGCAGCTGGACAACAGGGTCCCGCTTCAACGGCTGATCGAAACCGACGATGCGGGCAAGCTCCGCCAACGGATCATCATCCGCGAAGCTATCGCCCTGCGATCGTATGCTGTTTGCGGCTTGCTTCTGTACCATTACCTAAATCCACTCACTCACGCGACAATACGCCTGCCAGAGCAATGCGGGGAAATGGTGACAGTACTATCGCATTTCTACCGGAGCTTCGGTGCCAGTAATGGCCAGTCCCGACTTCAACACGGAGGCGACAGCATGCACCAGCCCAAGCCTGGCGATGGTTAATTCTCTATGTTTATCGTTAACAAAGCGTAATTCGGGCAAATCCTTGCCCTTATTCCAGTGAGCATGGAAGGAGCTTGCCAGATCATAGAGATAAAAAGCAAGCCGATGCGGCTCCTGCGACTGTGCCGCAGCCTCCACAATTCTTGGGTATTCGGCCAGTTTTCCGATCAGCTGAAGCTCTGTCGGGTCGGAGATCTGCCCAGCCACGGCCTTTGACAGGTCGACACTGGCAATTTCCAGGTCCGGGAATGCTTCCTTCGCCTGACGGAAGACCGACATGCAGCGGGCATGGGCGTATTGCACGTAGAACACCGGATTGTCCTTCGACTGTTCGGTGACCTTGGCAAAGTCGAAATCAAGCGGCTCGGAGCTCTTTCTGTAGAGCATCATGAAACGCACCGAATCGCGACCGACTTCCTCGACCACTTCGCGCAGTGTGACGAAATCGCCCGACCGCTTGGACATCTTGACCGGCTCGCCATCGCGAAACAGCTTGACGAGCTGGCACAGCAGCACCGTCAGCTTGCTCTTGCCTTCGGAGACGGCACGGTTGACCGCCTCCAGGCGCTTGACGTAGCCGCCGTGGTCGGCGCCGAGCACATAGATCATCTCGGAATAACCGCGGTCGAACTTGTCCTTGAAATAGGCCACGTCGGCGGCAAAATAGGTGTAGGAGCCGTCCGACTTGACCAGGGGACGGTCGATGTCGTCGCCGACTTCCGTCGAGCGGAACAGCGTCTGCTCGCGATCTTCCCAATCTTCCGGCACCTGGCCCTTGGGCGGCGGCAGCGCACCGCGATAGACATGGCCCTTGAAGGTCAGGTCGTTGATCGCGGTACGGATGCGAGCGGCGCCATTGGCATGCAGCGAGCGCTCGGAGAAGAAGACGTCATGATGGACGTTGAGCTGCGCGAGGTCCGCGCGGATCATCGCCATCATCGCCTCGATGGCACGCTCCTTGACGATCGCCATCCAGTCATCTTCCGGCATCTGGTGCAGCTTGACGCCATACTCTTCGGCAAGCGCCTTGCCGACCGGGACGAGATAGTCGCCGGGATAAAGACCGGCAGGGATCTCGCCGATGTTTTCACCGAGCGCCTCGCGGTAGCGCAGAAACACCGAACGGGCGAGCACATCGATCTGCGCACCGGCGTCGTTGATGTAATATTCCTTGGTCACGTCATAGCCGGCAAAGCCGAGCAGGTTGGCCAGCGCGTCGCCGACCACGGCACCACGGCAATGGCCGACATGCATCGGACCGGTCGGATTGGCCGAAACATATTCAACATTGACCTTGCGGTCCCGGCCGAGCTTCGAGCGTCCGAAATCCGTTCCTTCGGTGATGATGGTCGCCAGCAGGCGCTGCCAATAGGCGGTCGAGAGCCGGATGTTGATAAAGCCCGGACCGGCAACGCCAACCTCTGCGATATCCGGGTCCTGCTTCAGTTTTTCGCCGATAATGTCGGCCAGCGCACGCGGATTGGTACCCAGCGCCTTCGCCAGCACCATGGCTGCATTGGTCGCGGCATCACCGTGGCTCGGATCACGCGGCGGCTCGACGACAATGCGGCTGAAATCCAGGCTTTCGCGCTTTTCACGAATGCTGTCGATCTGCTCCAGCGCGGCCTTAATTCTGGTTTCGAAATCGGCAAAAAGGTTCATGACTTGTACCTGCCCGCAGGCGCCTGATGCCTGCGTCTCTTATTGAAATTTGAGCGCTGCCTATCGCAATTCGGGAGTCCGGTCAAACAGCTCGCGGTGGACACGCACTGCATAGGTGTCGGTCATGCCGGCGAGATAGTCGCCGACATGGCGGGCCTTTGCGCCATCGTTCAAGCCGGAAATGTGATTGACCCAGTAGTGGCTCTTCATCAGCGTCGGATCGGCCATATAGGCATTGAACAGATCGGTGACGATCTCGGCGGCGGCGGCGCGAATGCGCATGATGTCCGGATGGCGATAGATGCGGCTGAACAGCAGCTTCTTGATCTGCTTGTCGGTCTCGGCCATGGCGTCGGAGAAGGTGGCGATGGTCATCGAGGCTGCCCGCACATCCTCGACGCTTTGCGGCTTGACCATATTCAACCGGTCCTGCGCCACGCCGATCACGTCCTCGACCATGCGGGTGATCTGGCGGCGCATGATTTCATGGGTAAAGCGGTCGTCGTCGAGGTGGGGATAACGATCGCGCACCTCCTTCATCAGGCCGGCGAGAAAGGGAACATCCTCCAGCATCTCGAATGTCAGATAGCCGGAGCGCAAGCCGTCGTCGATATCATGGGTATTATAGGCGATATCGTCGGCGATGGCTGCAACCTGGGCTTCGAGACCGGCGTAGCTTGCGAGCTCAAGATCGTGGATCTCGCAGTAGTCGAGGATCGGCTGCGGCACGGAACCGCGGGTGCCCTCGCCTGCCTTGGTCAACAAAGGGCCATTGTGCTTGACCAGGCCTTCCAGCATTTCCCAGGTCAGGTTCAAACCGTCGAAATCGGCATAGCGCCGCTCGAGCTTGGTGACGATGCGCAGCGACTGGGCATTGTGATCGAAGCCGCCGTAGGGCTCCAGGACCTCATGCAGGGCATCCTCGCCGGTATGGCCAAACGGCGTGTGGCCGAAATCGTGGACAAGTGCCACGCCTTCGGCCAGATCTTCGTCGAGCTTCAGTGCACGCGCCAGCGCCCGGCCGATCTGCGCCACCTCGATCGTATGGGTCAGGCGTGTCCGGTAATGGTCGCCGTCGGGGCCGATAAAGACCTGCGTCTTATGCTTCAGCCGGCGGAACGCGGTGGTGTGCACGATACGGTCGCGGTCGCGCTGGAAATCCGAACGCGTCAGGCTGCCGTCTTCGGGAAAGAGGCGTCCACGGCTTTTCCACGGATTGGTGGCAAAAACCGCCCTGTCGCCAGACCCGAAACCCAGTGCAGATTTGTCAATCGTCATTCGCCTGCTGTCCGCTCCCCATTGACGCGCTACCTCAGCCTTCATACCTATAGCGAACGAAGTCGCAAGGCTGTTGGCCGATCAAGGCCTATCATGCAGGTATAGCAAACGCGAAGCTTGCGACTTTTGGTACAATTCGTGACAAGGCGATGATCCTTGCCGATAAATCCGGTTTTCCACGGGCCTTGAACCCGTCAGGAGGCAACATGACGACGCAGAACGTGACAATTTCCCAGGCCGCAGCGAAACGAATCGCAGCGATTGTCGCAGCCGACACCGACAAGAACGCCCTGCGCGTCGCCGTCGAAGGCGGCGGCTGTTCCGGCTTTTCCTACAAATTCGACCTGGACAAGGAAAAGATGGCCGACGACATCGTGATTACCCGCGATGGCGCGACGGTTCTGATCGATCCGGTCTCGCTGATCTACATGGCCGGCTCCGAGATCGACTTCGTCGACAATCTTCTCGGCCAGTCGTTCCAGATCAAGAATCCGAATGCGGTTGCCAGCTGCGGCTGTGGCACCAGCTTCTCCGTGTGAGTGCATGATGAAAATAGCCACCTGGAACATCAACGGCGTCAAGGCCCGGATCGAAAGCCTGTGCCAGTGGCTTCAAGATTCGCAACCGGACATCGTCTGCCTGCAGGAAATCAAGTCGGTCGACGAGGGCTTTCCGCGGCTTGAGATCGAAGCGCTCGGCTATCATGTCGAAACCCATGGCCAGAAGGGCTTCAATGGGGTGGCACTGCTGTCGAAGATGAAGCCGGACGAGGTCAATCGCGGTCTGCCGGGCGACGACACGGACGAACAGGCCCGTTTCATCGAAGGCGTGTTTTCGGTCGAAGGCGGCGTGCTGCGCGTCTGCTCGCTCTATCTGCCGAACGGCAACCCGTCCGATGACCCGGTCAAATATCCTTACAAGCTGCGCTGGATGGCGCGCCTCGAGGCATTTGCCCGCGACCGCATGGCGCTTGAGGAGCCGCTGATTCTGGCCGGCGACTACAATGTCATCCCGGAACCGTTCGACTGCCGCGATCCGAAACAATGGGAGAATGACGCCCTCTTCCTGCCGCAGACCCGCGCGGCATTCCGACGTCTGGAAAATCTCGGTTTCATCGATGCGGTGCGCGCGACGACCGACGACGACAAGCTCTATTCCTTCTGGGACTATCAGGCCGGCGCCTGGCAGAAAAATAATGGCATCCGCATCGATCACCTGATGCTGTCGCCCGAAGCCTCCGACCGGCTGCGCACGACGTCGATCGAAAAACACGTGCGCGCCTGGGAAAAGCCCTCCGACCACGTTCCGGTGACCGGTATCTTCGGCTTTTAAGCCGGAGCAGCCGCTCACGCCATCCGCACCCTTCCGCCGCCATTCGCGCCAGCCTCGGACAAGGACGGCACGCTAGACCCATGTGCAGGCTTGTCAGGCAGGCATCGGGGGCCATTTTCGGCCGCGGTCTTTTGCGGAACCCCGCGCCAGCTTTGCAGGGCGATAGAACGGGAGCGCTATATTCAAAATGGTTTCATCGATCAATTCCGCAAGCCAGAGCATCACGCAGATCTTTCTGAAAGTGCAGAAGGAAAACCAGCAGGCCAGCGACAGCGAGGCCAGCAGCAACGACGACTATTACAATTCGTCGCTTGCCAACCTGATGCGAACCTACGGCCAGGAAGACGACAGCACTGACGATACCTATAGCACCGGCCTGTTGCAGGCGCTCAATGCCAGCGACAGCGTGGACGACAGCCTCTCCGCGCTCACGGAAACATCGGACGACATCCAGACCGGCACGTTCATGGACAGCCTGAAATCGAAGCTGACGGAACTGTCGCGGTCGGGAGACGGCGCCCTGAAAGCGAAGGAGATGCTGGCCGCGCTCGACGCCGGGACCCTGACGGTCACGGACGCGGAAAAAGGCAAGCAGATCACGGCCTGGGACAGCAGCACAGTCGACGGCGACAAAACCGCGACATCCGTCACAACACGCGACTGGTCGAGCTTTCTCCGGTCGGAGCTGAAACGGGAGAGCGCAGGCGGCTACGCACTCACCGAGAGCGGCGCCCATATCGACAAGTCGACAGGCAACAGCGCCAGCTTCGTGCTTGTCGAAGACACCTATGTCTATTTGACATGGAGCACGGCCACCAAGACCGCGTGATCATCACAGGCGAGGCACGCCGGCGTGGTTACTGTTCCTGATAGACTTCCGGGGCAAGCGCCACGGCAACGCGGCGGTCGTCTTCGCTCGCCATGGAAAACGCCCGTTCCTGCAGATCCTGCATCCAGGGACAATCCTTGGCATTGCAGCGGTCGAGGGCAGCCGTGAGGAATGCGAGCCCGCGCACGGTCTGACCTTCCTCGAACAGGACATTGCCGAAGACAGACATGGCGCCGGCATGGCCGCTCTTGCGGGCAAGATTGAGCCATTTCTTCGCCTGCTGGACATTGGCGCTACCGCCCTCGCCGGCCAGGATCATCTGGGCCAGGCGGAACTGCGCTTCGGGAATGCCGAATGTCGACGCGGCCTGGAAATACAGCTGGCGGGCCTGCGAGAGGTCCGTGTTCACAGGACTGCCGGGAATGCCCTGGCGATAGTAGCGGGCCAGCGACAGAAGCGCGTTGACGAAGAAGCCGGTATCGTCAGAACCCGGCTCGACGCCCTGGCTGGCGATCTCGGAGTAGATCTTGAAGGCCTCGAAATCGTTGCGCACCACGCCATCGCCGGCCGCGTACATATTGGCCAGCGCCCAGCGCGAGCCGGTATGTCCTTTTTCCGCGGCATAACGATAGGCTTCGACGGCTTCCTCCTTCTGGCCTTTCTTGTAGGCGTTGAAGCCAAACTTGAAGAGATCGAAGGGACCGGATTCCTTGCTGACGCTGCCATTGATGTCAAAGGCATAGGCAGCCGGGCTCGAAGAGAACAGCAGCGCCGTCGACAGCAGCAGAATAGCCGAGGATTTCCAATCGCGAACTTGCATGGCTGCGTAATTCTTCCAGGACAAAACAGACATCAGCGCACCCTCCCCGTCACCATGACGAGTCCAACTGCGTCTGATCTTTTGATACTCAATAACCGATGAACATCTGGTTCACGGACGGATACTGCAACGGCGCCATTTTTACGCCGGACGCTTGCACTTGTTCTCATGGGCCAAAGGTTAGGCCAGCTTTCCGGCAAGACTGGGACAGCGATGAACTGCGCTCTGTTTCGACGAAAAGATCGGGCATACCCCCGATCACTTACGGTCAAAACGTCTTGAATTCGAAAGTGAACTGCGACCGAAAGGCCCATGTAAAAACTCACGCACCACACACTCGAAACGGCCCCTGCACGTTTCTTGAAAGTATCGGTGCTCTCTGTTTGTGGCGGGATGTGGACAAATTCGGCCGTTCGGAGGCGGCGTTCGAAGGATAAACGCCATGTTGCATAAACGTCACATTTTGGAGCACCGCCAGCACCCTTCCCGCCATAAAAGAAGCCCGGACAAGCCGGGCTTCTTTCTTCCGTTCAGGCGTAAAGCTTAGAACGCAATCTTGTAGGAAGCGGTCACGGCGTAGGCCCAGTCGCCATCGGCCGTGGCGTTGAAGTCCGCACCCTCGGCAACAGTCTGATCGCCGGACGTGAGATAGGACACCGCACCACCGAGGCGCAGAACACCGGGGCCAGCCTTGATCAGCGTGCCGGCACCAACGGTCCATGTATCGGTGACGATGTCAGCACCCGTGCCGACGCCGCTGTCCCAGGTCAGGCTCAGCGCGCCAGAAACGGTGTCTGTAAAGGTATGACCAATACCACCGGTGATCGTCCAGCCGTCCTCCCAGAAGAAGTTCTTCTGAAGGTTGCCGACACCCTTAATGTTGTAATTCAGCGTCTGAAGCACGCTCCAGTCAGTCCACTTGACCGAACCGAATGCCAGCCAGCCGGGCGCGATCCCGCTTTGCAGGTTCAGTTCCAGCGATTGCGGCAGGGATCCATAACCAGATGCCGTCAACTTTGTTCCGGCAGGAATGCCAAGAGCCGTCGAGAACGGTGCGTTGGCGGTAAAAATACCGTCGGCTTCGTGGTCGATCTGCGAGCGATACATCAACTCGCCACGAAGAGCATATTCGGTGATTTCATAAGCTGCACCGAGGCGATATCCGATCGCGCTGGAATCGTCCATCTCCAGCGTGCCGAAGGTCTTGACTTCGGTGTAGTCGAACGACTGCGAGAACACACCGCCGATAAAGTAGATATTGCCCGGACCGGCGGCAAAGTTGACCGCGCACGTGCCACCATATTCATTGGTGTCGAAGCTCGCTTCCTTGACGGCATTGCCGCCCAGCGTCGCAGTGACGCTTGGGCCTGCGGCAATATCCGAAGCACGGTCAGCGGCTTGCGCCTGCGTGCCGTAGGTCGAAGATGCGCCAAAGGGCTGCGTGTAGGTCAGCGCACAGGAGAAGTTCTCCGAAATCCGAAACTTCGCGGCAAAAGACGGAACACCGTAGTTGTCCGTGAATGCATCATCGGTACCGGCAGCACCGCGTACCGTGTCATAAGCACGATCCGGCATCACATAGGTGTAGCCACCCCGGAAAACGGCATTGCCGTCTTCATAAATGATATCCGTATCCGCATCGCCGCGGGTAAAACCGCCAGCATGGGCTGCACCGGCAAACGCGCAAGCGCTCAACAAAGCCAGGCTCAGTTTCTTGGTCAAATGTATCGCCATATCTCTCCCCAATTTTGGCAAAACTGTGAGTTGGGATCTTAGTCACGTCCGTGTGAATAACAATCGCACGCAAAAGGTGGACAATTTGTTCCGACGGAGAAATTTTTACGTAATTAATTTGACGTGCACGTCATTAATAACCTGATTTGGATGAATATTGCTCACATCCGCACACGTCAGCGATGTTTTGGTATTTTTTTCCAACAATAACACGACCTGTGTCGCCAGCGTCACAGCACCGTCATACGTCAAAGAGAGGGGAAAACTTCGTCCATTTTGCAACTGTTGCTGTGTTGCAGCATAAAATCCCCGCATTAAGGGCGATTCTTCGCGCAATGCAGCAATTGCGTGCATTTTGCAGATCGTTGGCCAGAATCACAAACGCCAGGCATTTCGGCCTGGCGTTTGGAAAACCATTCTTTTCACGTCGAGTATTCAGCCCGCCTCGAGAACCCGCTTCAATGCAGTTTCCAGGCTCGCCTTCTGCCCTTCAAGCTCCTGGAATCGCTCCCGCTCGGCGGCCACGACCTCCGGATTGGCATTGGCGACAAACTTCTCGTTGTTCAGCTTGCCGGCAATGCGGGCCATTTCCTGATCGACCTTGGTGATTGCCTTTTCAAGGCGCGTCTTTTCAGCCGACAGGTCGACCAGCGTGCCGAGCGGCAGGCAGGCCGTGGCCTCGCCGACGATGATCTGGGCTGCCCCCTTCGGTGCGACACTGGCCAGCGAGATTGTCTCGACGCGGGCAAGGCGCTTGATTGCGGCCTCGTGATGCACGAGACGCTCCTGCGTGACGCCATTGGCACCCACGACGACCAGCGGCGCGATCGCGCCCGGCGGCACGTTCATCTCGGCACGAACCGAGCGGATTCCGGTGACCAGATCGATCAGCCAGTTGATGTCGGCAGCCGCCGCCTCGTCGGCAAATTCCGGTGCCGGCCAGTCGGCATGGCAGAGCAAAGTGTCGCGCGACTTGCCCTCACCTGCCGTATGGGCCCAAAGCTCTTCCGTCATGAACGGCATGAACGGATGCAGCAGCTTGTAGGTCTGCTCCAGCACATAGGCGGCGCAAGCCTGCGCTTCCGCCTTGGCAAGCGCGTCCTCGCCGGCAAAGACCGGCTTCAGCAGCTCGAGATACCAGTCGCAGAAGTTGTTCCAGACGAAGCGGTAGAGCGAGCCGGCCGCATCGTTGAAACGGAAGCCGGCGATCGCCTCGGTGACTTCGCTTTCGGTGCGCGCCAGTTCCGTCAGGATCCAGCGATTGATCGCAAGCGTCGTCGTTTCCGGCAGGAATTTCGGATCCGCCTTGACGCCGTTCATCTCGGCGAAACGCGTGGCGTTCCACAGCTTGGTGCCAAAATTGCGATAGCCGGCGATGCGGGCCGGATCGAGCTTCACGTCGCGGCCTTGCGCTGCCATGATCGCCAGGGTGAAACGCAGCGCGTCGGCGCCGTATTCGTCGATCAGTTCCAGCGGATCGATGACATTGCCCTTGGACTTCGACATCTTCTGGCCGTTCTTGTCGCGGACCAGCGCATGCACATAGACCGTGTGGAACGGCTCGACCGGATTGCCGTCCTCGTCCTTCATGAAATGCAGGCCCATCATCATCATGCGGGCGACCCAGAAGAAGATGATGTCGAAACCGGTGACCAGCACGTCGGTCTGGTAATACTTCTCCAGTTCCGGCGTCTCATCCGGCCAGCCGAGCGTCGAGAACGGCCAGAGCGCAGACGAGAACCAGGTGTCGAGCACGTCCTCGTCGCGGGTCAGGATCTCGCCCGGCTGGAAGTTCTCGAGCTTTTCCTCGACCCAGGCCTTCCACGGACCTTCGTGGGCGATGTAGTGCTGGATGGCGGCGTGCAGCGCCTCTTCCTCGGTCTTTTCGACGAAGACCTGGCCGTCCGGACCATACCAGGCCGGGATCTGATGGCCCCACCAGAGCTGGCGCGAGATGCACCAGGGCTGAATGTTCTCCATCCATTCATAATAGGTCTTGTCCCAGTTCTTCGGAACGAACTGGGTGCGGCCCTCGCGCACGGAAGCGATCGCTGGCTCTGCCAGCGTCTTGGCATCGACGAACCACTGGTCGGTCAGCATCGGCTCGATGACGACGTTGGAGCGGTCGCCAAAGGGCTGCATGATCTTCTTCGCTTCGACATAGGGAATGTCGTTGCCTTCGGCATCCTTGACGGTGACGGCAAGACCCTCGGCATTGATCGCATCGACGATCAGCTTGCGGGCAACGTACCGGTCGAGACCGCGATATTCGTCGGGAACGAGGTTGATGCCGTCGACTTCCTCTTCGCTCGGCACATGGCCGGACTTGGCAATCTCCAGCGCCTGGGCGGCGTAGTCGGCATAGACCTCGCCGTCGTCGCGCATCGATGCAGTCGTGTCCATCAGGCGATAGAGCGGAATGTTGTTGCGGCGCGCGACCTGATAGTCGTTGAAATCATGCGCACCGGTGATCTTGACCGCGCCGGAACCGAAGGTCGGATCCGGATATTCGTCGGTGATGATCGGGATCAGGCGGCGATGCTCTTTCGGCCCGACCGGGATTTCACAGAGCTTGCCGACAATCGAGGCATAACGCGCGTCGGACGGATGAACGGCAACGGCACCGTCGCCCAGCATCGTCTCGGGACGGGTGGTGGCGATCGCGATGTAGTTGCGCTCTTCCGAGAGGGTGACGTTGCCGTCGGCATCCTTCTCGACATAGGTATACGTCTCGCCACCGGCGAGCGGATATTTGAAGTGCCACATGTGGCCATCAACTTCGCGGTTCTCGACCTCGATGTCGGAAATGGCGGTCTCGAATTTCGGATCCCAGTTGACCAGCCGCTTGCCGCGGTAGATCAGACCTTCCTTGTAGAGCGAGACGAAGACTTCCAGAACGGCGGCCGACAGGCCCTCGTCCATGGTGAAGCGTTCGCGCGACCAGTCACAGGAGGCGCCGAGGCGCTTCAGCTGGTTGAAGATCAACCCGCCGGATTCGTCCTTCCACTCCCAGACCTTCTCGATGAAGGCATCGCGGCCCATGGCGCGGCGGCCCGGCAGCTGCTGTTCCATCAGCTTGCGCTCGACAACCATCTGGGTCGCGATACCGGCATGGTCCATGCCCGGCTGCCACAACACGTCCTTGCCGCGCATGCGCTCGAAGCGGATCATGATGTCCTGCAGCGTGTTGTTCAGCGCATGGCCCATATGCAGCGAACCCGTCACATTCGGCGGCGGGATGACAATGGTGAAGGTGTCCTCGCCCGGCTTCGCATTGGCGCCGGCGCGGAAGGCATCCGCATCTTCCCAGGCCTTGGCGATCTTCGGTTCGACGGCGGCTGAATCGTATGTCTTTTCGAGCATTTTCCGACCAGATTTTGGAGTTCTTGTTGTGGGATTGGTAAACAGGACTGGGAAATCCAAGTCAATAAAAAAGCCGCCCCGGAACCCGGAGCGGCCTAAACCCGGACTTTGTCTTATTTAGCGACGCGGACCGCGGGCGACGCGTTCGATCTCCTCGCGCACCAGGCGCTCCACCAGCGTCGGCAGGTTGTCGTCGAGCCAGTCGCGCAGCATCGGGCGCAGCATGTCTTCGGCCATTTCATCGAGCGAGCGGCGCTGCTGGCCGTCGATGGCGGCTGCCAGTTCGCCAAACGAGCGTGACACCTGCTCCACGGTTGCAGCCGACACCAGCGCGTTCAGGCTCTGGCCGGCGTTGTCCTGGGGGCGCAAGTCAGCGGGCGGCTCGACGCTGGGCGCCGCAGCCGTTTCCATCTCGACTTCCACCACGTCCTCTTCGATCAAGTCGACCTCTTGCATCGGCACGTCGGCCGGCTGCTCGAAGGACAGGTGAGGTTCGCGCCGCATCTGCACTTCGACCGAATCGATCGTCGCATGGCTGCGCACTTCAACCGCGTGCAATTCCGGTTCCGCCTGGCGCGCCTGCGGTGCGCGCAGTTCGGCGAGCCGGCTGCTCATCAGCGGGTTTTCGCCGCGCGGCTCCGGCTCGACTGCCGTCTGCTGCACCATGTAGCGATCGGCACGCTCGGAGGCGGAACGCACGCGCGCGGCCAGATCCGCCAGCGACATGCTTTTGGGGGCCTCCGGCTGTTCCTGCCGCGTTTCGGGCTGCACTTCGGAGCGATAGCTGCCGCTCATGCCAATGCCGGCCTGTATCGGGCCGGGATCGTTTGCGGGCGTGAATTCGACAGGCTCATAGCCGCGATCGTCACCGGCGCCATGCATGCCGGCTTCAATTTCGCCATGCTCTTCATCATAGATGGACGGCATGTCATCGGACATATCCTTGGCAGTTCCAGGATCATTGCTTTCGATGATCCGGCGGATCGAGGCCAGGATTTCCTCCATGGACGGTTCACGCGCTACGCTTGGCTGAGCCATACTAATCCCCGTTGTCCTAGAATGCTCGGCCGTCCAGTCGCATCCCGGCCGATTCGCTCCACCCTAGGATACGCTTTCGCAGAAAAAAATCACGGCAGTGCAACGAATTGGCGTGATGCACAGGTTTGTTGCCCTGCGGCAAACAAAAAGGGCCTGCGCGAAGCAGGCCCAGTTGCCAATACCCGAATGCCGGAATTCGATCGCCAGATCAGAACACGAATTCGGCATGCTTGCGGAAACCCGGCAGCGGCTTGACCGAGGCATTGAAGTATTCCGTGTAGGACGTGACACCGTCCGCTTTGACGTAAAGACGGGCACGCGCGGCATTGCCGTAACCGACGACAGCCACGAGGCGGCCGCCTTCGCGCAACTGCGACAGCAATGCCTCCGGCAGCAATTCGATCGAACCGTTGACGAAGATCACGTCATAAGGCGCTTCGGCGGCATATCCCTGCTCGAGCGGACCGGTCACGACGGCGACATTGTCATAGCCAAGGTTGGCCAGGGTTTCCGTTGCCCGGCTCGCCAGAGCCTCATCCGATTCGACCGCGACAACCGAGCCGGCCAGCGACGACAGCAGCGCCGAGACATAGCCCGTTGCGCAACCGATCTCCAGAACCAGATCGTCCTTGGTGATCGCGGCAAGCTGCAGCAGCTTGGCGAGAGGCGACGCCTCCATGAGGTAGCGGCCGGGAACACCATTTTCCGCAGCCGCAACCAGAAGATCCTCGTCGATATAGGCCAATGGCTTTAGCTGCGGCGGAACGAACGCCTCGCGCGGAACGGCCAGACAGGCGCTCAGCACGGAGTGGGACGTCACGTCCGTCGTGCGAATCTGATTGTCGACCATCTTGGTGCGTGCTGCTGTGTAGTCCATCATGTCTGTCGCCCCATATCGGCCGGTGTCATGACCCAGTGTCTTAATTGCAGGCCGTCCGGCTTTCAAGACACACCGGACCGTTAGCCGCAGAATATCACAGCTGGTCGGGAAGGCTGGGTATGATGGCAAAGGAGAGGCAACCGGAAAACGGTCCAAGCCACAGACAAATGGCGATTTCACTGCGCAATGGATGCGCAAGATCAAAGCTGAAGAGAGTTGGAGGCCTCGCCCGGAATCGAACCGGGGTGCAAGGATTTGCAGTCCTCTGCGTAACCACTCCGCCACGAGGCCGTCCGTTTTGCGTAAAAGCGAGTGGTGGGCGGCGTTTAGAACGGATCGAGATTGAGCGCAAGGGGAATTTTCGAAAACCCCGACACCCGGAAATTTCAGACCGCTTGCCGCAAAGTCTTGATGAGCCCGACGCCGGTCATCGTGCCTGCCGCATCGGCAAGCTTTTCCGGATCGACAAGACCGGCCGCATAGAGCCTGATGACCACTCTGCCGAGGATCTCGACGTCATCGACGGTGCGCGCGCCCTCGCCCGCATCGCGTGCCATGAGCATCGCCGCTTGCATCACGCGAAGATCGACGGGCGACATGATTCCCGACACCGAATGTTCCGCTGGTTCGCTCATCGCACCTCCTGCCCTGACATCGGACAGATCGTCCGTTTATCGTCAGGCTGTTTCGTGATGAAACCTCATCCTAACAGGGTCACCTTGGCGGCGCCTTTGCATTTGACATACGGTCTGTCGAATTCTGGATGAGAGGAATGTTCGACGGCCGCACCGCCGCATTCTGCCCCATACGCGGTTCCGGCTTCACTTCGTCCCGGCGCGCTTGACGTCCGGATGACGCTTGCGCCACCAGATCGCCATGCGTCGACGCTTGCGGCGGACAAACGGCAGATCATGCGAGAGCACGATCAGGCCTGCCGGGACCATCCAGAAACCGAGGATCGGCAAGAAGCCGAGGAAACCGCCGCCGATCAGAGCCGATCCGGCGGCAATACGACCGCCGCGCGACCGCGGAAAAGGGATTTCGAAGCTGCCGAGACAAAGTCGGCCCCGTTCCGCATCTATCCGGTATCTACGCTCTGCCAATCGTCAAACTCCCTGCAATTCCGGCGTTTTCCAGTGTTTTATCTCTGCCCAAGAGATGGGTAGCCCACAGAATAAAACAAGCCGAATGCATTTTTTTTGAAAAACCGCTTGGCAAATCGAACCAGCATTTGTATTAGCCCACTCACACCGCGGCAAGCGGCTGTTCCCTGGTAGCTCAGCGGTAGAGCATTCGACTGTTAATCGACAGGTCGCCGGTTCGAATCCGGCCCGGGGAGCCATCTCATTCTAAAGGCCTGCGCTGAACAAGCGCGGGCCTTTTCTCTTTCAGGCCATGCCTGTCTCATCCACAGAGGCCACCGCATTTCCCCTCCCTGCCGCTCGCCTTTTGCCCGTTCGGCAACTCCGTCTTCATCTTTGCTTGCTATCCGTCGATCATTGCGAAATGACGTATGGGAGAATTGCAGATGTGGATCCAGCTTCATGACGGGGACGGCTTTCCCCTCTTCGTGAACATGGACAATGTGGTGGATTTCCGCTGGTACGATCGGGAGAAATACACCTGCCTGCTGACAAATGCGCCGGTCGCGGAAAAGCTCCATCGCCTCTATGTTCGTGAAAATGCGACGGAAATCATGGCATTGATTCATGCCGAGCAACGTCACCGTTCCCCCGCCGTGCTGACGGCCGCCTGAACGCGATTTCGAACCTTTTTCCCTGCTAATTCCCACTCCAGTATGATCCTCCGGCGCTGTTCCTTCGTAACAAGGGGTTAAACAGCAGATGAGTATCCGGAATGCCCTCGACCAAACCCCTGATTTTGTGGTTCCGCAAGGATCTGCGTCTCGACGACCATGCAGCTCTGGCTACGGCAGCGGATGAGGGGCGACGTGTCATTCCCGTCTATATCAGAGAGCCTGCCTCTGCGGAGACAGGTCCGCTTGGGGCGGCGCAGACCTGGTGGCTGCATCATTCCCTCGTCGCGCTTGCCAAGTCGCTCGAGGCGATCGGCAGCCGGCTGATTTTGCGCAGCGGTCCGGCCGGACAGGTGCTCGATCAGTTGATCGACGAGACCGGCGCCGGCAGCGTCTATTGGAACCGGCGCTATGATCCGCCCGGCATCGCAATCGACAAGGCGATCAAGGCGCGACAGACCGAGGACGGCCTTGTCATTCGCACATTTGCCGGTCAGATCCTGCACGAGCCCACCCGGCTGACAACCGGCGCCGGCACCAATTTCCGTGTCTACACGCCGTTCTGGAAAGCGCTGGAAAGCTCCGGTGAACCACGCGAGCCGGCACCCGCACCGACATGCGTCAACGCACCGCCGTTCTGGCCGGACTGCGAACCGCTCGACAGCTGGGCCCTGCTTCCTAGCAAACCCAACTGGGCTTCCGAATTTTCCGAGATATGGCAGCCAGGCGAAGCCGGCGCGCAGGAACGGCTCGGCGACTTTATCGAAAACGGCCTTGCCGGCTATCGGAGCCTGCGCGACTTCCCTGCCCGGCCGAACACGTCGATGCTATCGCCGCATCTGGCGATGGGTGAAATCTCGCCGGCCCGGATCTGGCACGCGACACGCGGACTTGCCGGGCGCTTCGCCTCCGAGGACATCATCCATTTCCGCAAGGAAGTGGTCTGGCGTGACTTCTCCTACCACCTGCTGTTTCACTTCCCCGATCTGAAATCGAAGAACTGGAACTCCAAGTTCGACGCCTTCCCGTGGCGTTCGGCACCGGATCTCCTGGAAAAATGGCAGCGTGGCCAGACCGGCTATCCGATCGTCGATGCCGGCATGCGCCAGCTCTGGCGCCACGGTTACATGCACAACCGGGTGCGGATGATCGCCGCCTCCTTCCTGATCAAGGACCTGATGATCGACTGGCGCTGCGGCGAGCGCTGGTTTCGCGACACGCTGGTTGATGCCGATCCGGCGTCGAACGCCGCCAGTTGGCAATGGGTCGCCGGCTCCGGCGCCGACGCATCGCCGTTCTTCCGCATCTTCAACCCGATCACCCAGGGCGAGAAATTCGACATCGAAGGGCGCTATATCCGGACCTTCGTGCCCGAGTTGAAGGCTATGCCCGACACCTATATCCACCGGCCGTTCGAGGCACCGCTTACGGTGCTCAAGGAGGCCGGCGTGACGCTTGGGAAGAGCTATCCCAGCCCGATCGTCGATCACAAGCAGGCGAGAGACGAAGCGCTGGCGGCCTTGCAGGGGCTGAAGGGGGAGTGAGGGAGCGATCCTGATGTGTCCAGTTCACTGCATCCATCGAGAGCGGAGATGGAAGTCGGCGTTCACCGCGCGTGCGTCCGACCGCGACAGCCCTTGCCTGCTGTACTCAATCAGGTACAATAAACCCATGAGAACTACATCCTACAGCGACCTGCGTAAAAACCTCGCCTCCCTGCTCGACAGCGTGACGGAGGACCGCACGCCCGTGCTGATCACCCGTGATCGCGGCAAGCCTGCCGCCGTTCTGATGTCGGTGGAGGACTTTGCGTCCTATGAGGAAACGCAGCATTTGCTAAAAAGCCCCCGCAACGCCGAACGCCTGCTCGAAGCGGTCCGTGAACTTGATGAAGGCAAAGGCGACGTGCGTGAGCTTTCGGAGTGAAGCTCATCTTTCATGAGCGTGCCTGGGAGGACTATCTGTATTGGCAGTCCACGGATCCAAAAATGCTGGCGCGCGTCAATTACCTGATCAAGGAAACCAGCCGGTTACCGTTTCAGGGCATCGGTAAACCGGAGCCGCTGAGGGGTGATCTGCGCGGCTGGTGGTCGCGGCGCATCGACCCGGAGCATCGGCTCGTCTATCGCCCGACAGAAGATGGCCTACTAATCGCGCAATGCCGCCATCACTACTGATCGACTTTGCGACGCATGAAAGCAGCCGGTTCGACAGCCTTGCGAATGTCGCCCACTCCGAACGCATTTTCCCTGCCCCCACCCCGGCGCGAAATGCTATTCCTTGCCTTTGCCGGTCCCCAAGCGGAAAAGAGCGTTTCAGTCCCGCGCAGACCGCTTCGCCCGCATAATCTTGTCCAGAAGGACAAAAATGCATGGGCGTGTGGTTTTCTTCCCCGCGCATTTGGTTCTAGTGTTCGCACAAGACGAAAAGGCAGATATTCATGGCATTTCATCCCTCCGTCCTCGAGGCGATCGGCAATACGCCGCTGATCCGGCTGAAGGGCGCCTCACAGGCGACCGGCTGCACCATTCTCGGCAAGGCCGAATTCTTGAACCCCGGCCAATCGGTCAAGGATCGCGCCGCCCTGTTCATCATCCGCGACGCTGAGAAGCGTGGCCTGCTGCGGCCCGGCGGCGTGATCGTCGAGGGCACCGCCGGCAATACCGGCATCGGCCTGACGCTGGTGGCCAAGGCGCTCGGCTACCGCACCGTCATCGTCATTCCCGAGACCCAGAGCCAGGAAAAGAAGGATGCGCTCAGGCTGCTCGGTGCCGAGCTGGTCGAGGTGCCTGCCGTTCCCTACAAGAACCCGAACAACTACGTGAAGATTTCCGGCCGGCTGGCAGCCCAGCTTGCCAAGAGCGAGCCGAATGGCGCGATCTGGGCCAACCAGTTCGACAACACCGTCAATCGCGATGCCCATATCGCAACAACCGCGCGCGAGATCTTCGACCAGACCGGCGGTGCCGTCGATGGCTTCATCTGCGCCGTTGGCTCGGGCGGTACGCTGGCCGGCACGGGGATCGGCCTGCGCAACCTCAAGCCCGAAGTGAAGATCGGCCTTGCCGATCCGCATGGTGCAGCGCTTTATGAATTCTACAAGAACGGCGAGCTGAAGTCCTCGGGCTCATCGATCACCGAGGGCATCGGCCAGGGCCGTATCACCGCCAATCTCGAAGGTTTCACACCCGACCATGCCTATCAGATCCCGGATTCCGAAGCGCTCGACATCGTTTTTGATCTGGTTGAAAACGAGGGCCTGTGCCTGGGCGGCTCGTCGGGCATCAATATTGCCGGCGCCATCAGGCTTGCGAAAGATCTCGGCCCCGGCCATACGATCGTGACAATCCTGTGCGACTATGGCAATCGCTATCAGTCGAAGCTGTTCAATCCGGACTTCCTGCGCTCCAAGGAACTGCCGGTGCCGGGCTGGATGGAAAAGCGCGCCGATTTCGACCTGCCTTTTGAAACTGCCTGAGGAATAGCATGCCGACCACCGCTCTTTATCGCGACGATTTCTATCTCTCGACATGCGAAGCGGTGGTCACGGCTATCCATGACGATGGCGGCATCGAACTCGACCAGACCTGCTTCTACGCCACCTCGGGCGGCCAGCCCGGCGATCTGGGTTTTCTGGAACGGCAGGACGGTTCGCGCATCGAGATCGCGCTGACGCGCCATGGCGAGACGAAGGACATCATTCTGCACCAGCCGGCCGAGGGCCAGCCGTCACCGGCGGTTGGCGAAACCCTGGTTCTGCATATCGACTGGCCGCGACGCTACAAGCTGATGCGCATGCACACCGCCTGCCACCTGCTCTCGGTCGTCTGTCCCTTTCCGATCACCGGTGCTGCGGTTGGCGAAGAGGAAAGCCGGGTCGATTTCGACATGTCGGAGACGATCAACAAGGACCAGGTCACGGCCGACCTGATGAAGCTGATTGCGGAAAACCATCCGGTTTATCTGCAGTGGATCACCGATGCGGAGCTCGTCGCCAATCCCGGCATCGTCAAGTCGAAGAATGTCCGCCCGCCTGTCGGGCTTGGCCGGGTCAGCCTTGTCGCGATCGGCGAGAACTCCGCCGTTGACAGCCAGCCCTGCGGCGGCACACATGTTTCGGAGACCCAAGAGGTCGGCGCGATTCATATCGCCAAAATCGAGAAAAAGGGCAAGGAGAACCGCCGGTTCCGCATCCGCTTTGGTGTTCCGGAGGTCTCCGCCTGAAACAAGGTACGGGAGAACAGCATGTCCGGGGAAAGAAGCCGTTTCGTCGTCTCAGCAGACTGGGTCGAAAAGCATCTCGGGGCTCCCGAATTCAAGCTTGTCGACGCATCCTGGTATCTGCCGGCGCATAACCGCAATGGCGCTGCCGAATATGCGAGCGGTCATATTCCCGGCGCCGTGTTCTTCGATCAGGACGTGATCGCCGACAAGTCGACCGGTCTTCCGCACTCCCTGCCCTCGCCGGCCTTCTTTGCCGATGCGGTCGGCCAGCTCGGGATTTCCGCGACCGATACCATCGTCGTCTATGACGGCCCAGGCTTCTTTTCCGCGCCGCGCGTCTGGTGGATGTTCCGCGTCATGGGCGCCAGACGCGTCTATGTGCTCGACGGTGGGCTCGACGGCTGGAAGGCCAGTGGCCGCAAGCTGGAAACCGATCTGCCGGAGCCGGAGCCGGTCAATTTCGAAACCCATTTCGACCGCGCCCGCATCACCTCCTTCGACCAGATGTCGGCGATCGCCGACACTGGCGACAGGCAGGTTGCCGATGCCCGGCCGGCCGGCCGCTTCACCGGGGAAGAGCCGGAACCTCGCGAGGGCATGCGCTCCGGCCACATGCCGGGTGCACGCAGCGTTCCGGCGTCGCTGCTGTCTGAAAATGGTCGCCTGAAGGATCTCGCCACCCTGCGCTCGATCTTCACCAATGCCGGCATCGACCTGTCCCAGCCGGTCGTCACCAGCTGTGGATCCGGCGTTACGGCAGCGGTCGTGACGCTGGCGCTGGAATCCCTCGGCCATACCGACAATTCGCTCTATGACGGCTCCTGGTCGGAATGGGGGTCAAAGACTGACACACCGGTGACGACGGGTTCGGCCGAACCCTTGACGTCGAAGACCGAAGGACCGCTGACCGCCCATGTCACCCGTCTCGAAATGACGGCGCCGCCGAAGTCGAGCCTGCCGGTGCCGGTCAATATCCAGACAGCGATCATGCGCACCCAGGAAATTCCGCTCGCCTTCTACCGCTTCCTGCACCGCCAGGTCGGCGCGCGCTGGCACTGGTATGAGCGCCTGCGCATGACCGACGACGCATTGAAGGCGATCATCCACGATCCGAAGGTCTCGATTTCGGTCCTATACGTGAACGGCGCTCCGGCCGGCTTTTACGAACTGTCGCAGGAAAGCGAGAAACTGGTCGAATTGTCCTATTTCGGCCTGTTCGAATACGGCCTGGGTCTCGGCATCGGCAAGTGGTTCCTGCTGCAGGCGCTCTATGCCGCCTGGACCAGCAATCCGGACAAGGTCACGGTCACGACCAATTCGCTCGACCATCCGCGCGCCCTGCAACTCTACCAGCAGTTCGGTTTCTCTCCGGTCGAGACCTTCAACGCGCTGGTCGAGCCGATGACCGAGCAGGAACTGCTGCAATTGATGAAGCGTGACGGCGCGACGTTCTGACATTGGCAGATCCACCCGCTTCGTCGCGACCGGCGAAGCGGGCGATCTGCCGTTACGGATCGGAGGCCGCAGCCTTGAGCGCGGACACCATGCCGCGTTTTACCTCAGCCTGCGCCTGCGGCTCGCCGTCCGATGAAGACGGCGCACGGTTTTCCTCGAAATACTGGCTGACGAGATCGGCGTGATGCGCGGCGAACTCGTAGCAGAAGGTGATCTCGCGGGCCGCGGGATCCCAGAATGCATTGATCACGCCGCAGGTCTTGGCCGTGACCTTGATGCCATCGGGAATGTTGTATCCCTCGCCAAAGGTCGCTGAAATCGCTTCGAGCACCTGGCCCTCTTTCAGCATGTCCTCGACATATTGCAGATCGTCGCCGGCCGGCTCATAGCTGACGGTGAAATTCGAGGTCTTCGTGTCGTCGACATAAGGATCGAGCACGCCCCACCAGCTGTCGCGCGTCTGTTCGTATTCCGCAATGCATTCCTCCCGGCGATCCTGCGGAAATTCGAGCGAATCGATGAACGCCTTGAAATACTCGGGATCCTTGCCGGACATCATGCAGACCAGCGCATAGGCACGCTGCTTGTTCAGGCCATGGGTGCCCTGGAAATCCGCCTCTTGGACACCCTGCGCATTGTTTGCATCGATCAGGAACCAGCCATCGGCCGCATCCTGCATCGCTGCCCGCAATTCCTCGTCCTCGCTCTCCAGCAGCATGACGGAGGACAGACCGTCAACGGCATCCTCTTCGCGCCCGAGAACCGGCAGGCCGAGTTCCGAGACCAGCATATGGCCGCCCTCGTGGAAGAGGATGAAGATCGCGTTGTTGACCACATATTTGCGGCCCTCGGTGATCTCTTCCGGGGTCAGATCGGCCTTTGCCGGACCTGCCGGCATGGCGAAAAATGCGGCGCAGGCGCCGCCGAGCGCGATCAGCGCAGTGGTAATGTGTCTCATGGAATCCCCGACCCCGTTCTGCTGGCCCGACGCTAGCCGAAACAGCATAGGCGAGAGAACCTCCATTTTTGGTGAATGTCGCATCGGCTGGCAAGAAACGGGTGGAGCGGCTGGGCGAACTTCGCATGATGGCCTCACTCATCATCACAGCCATCAGCGAGATCCGATCATGACCCTGCGCTTCACCGCCATTCCGACCGACGAATTCATCGCCTATCAGGCCGGCGCGCCTGATGCCTACGGCCTTGCGCCGGAAACACGGCTGTCGCCGGGTGGCGGCTATCCATGCCGCCATTGCCTCGGCTTCATCGAGGAAGGTCAGCCCTATCTGACGCTTGCCTATCGCCCATTCCCGAGCCTGCAGCCCTATGCCGAAACCGGGCCGATCTTTCTGCATGCAAAACCCTGCCCGCGGTATGTCGCAAGTGAGGTCCTGCCACCGATGCTGGAAAGCCCGGACTATATCGTGCGCGGTTATGGTGCCGACGACCGTATTGTCTACGGAACCGGCGCGGTGACGCCAACCCCGGCGATTGCCGATCGTGCGCAGGCATTGCTGGCCGACCCTGCGATTGCCTATGTGCATGTGCGCTCGGCGCGCAACAATTGCTATCAATGCCGGATCGAGCGCGGCGGACCGGGCAACCCGTAACACAGGACGAAGAAAAGGCCGGCCAGCGTGCTGGCCGGCCCAATTGGCCGCGTTCAATCAAACGCTGCAGACGTCACGCTGGGTAAGGTGACTGGAGAGATCCTAGCCCTTACGCAACGTTCAGCAGGGATTCTGCGGCGACTGCCGGATAGCCGAGCGCGTCGGCCACCGGCTTGTTGGTAATGCGACCCTTGTGCACATTCAGGCCATTGCGCAGATGACGGTCTTCGGCAATCGCCCGCATGCCGCGATCGGCCAGCGCCAGACCATGCACCAGCGTCGCATTGTTCAGCGCATGAGCGGAGGTGACAGGAACCGCACCCGGCATGTTGGCGACGCAGTAGTGCACGATACCGTCAACCTCATAGGTCGGGTCGGAATGGGTCGTGGCATGCGATGTCTCGAAACAGCCGCCCTGATCGATGGCGACGTCGACGATGACAGCACCCTTCTTCATACCGGTGAGCATTTCGCGGGTAACCAGCTTGGGTGCCGCAGCGCCCGGGATCAACACGGCGCCAATGACGAGATCGGCGGAAAACACTTCCTGCTCGAGCGCATCGATCGTCGAATAAACGGTGTGAATGCGACCAGCAAAGAGGTCATCGAGCTGGCGCAGCCGCGGCAGCGAACGGTCGAGGATGGTCACATCGGCACCAAGGCCGACAGCCATGCGTGCGGCATGCAGGCCGACGACGCCGCCGCCGATGACGGTGACCTTGGCCGGCAGCACGCCCGGCACACCGCCCAGCAGGATGCCGCGACCGCCATGGGCCTTCTGCAGCGCGGTGGCACCGGCCTGAATGGCCAGACGTCCGGCAACTTCCGACATCGGTGCCAGGAGCGGTAGGCCGCCCCGCTCGTCGGTCACGGTCTCATAGGCAATTGCGGTGACGCCCGATGCGAGCAGACCCTTGGTCTGTTCCGGATCCGGCGCCAGATGCAGATAGGTATAGAGGATCTGGCCCTCGCGCAGTTGCACCCATTCGGATGGCTGCGGTTCCTTGACCTTGACGATCATGTCGGATTTTTCGAACACGTCCTTGGCGGAGGCGGCAATCCTTGCGCCGGCTGCGATATAGGCATGGTCGTCTGCGCCAATGCCGGCGCCAGCACCCGTCTCAATCAGAACGTCATGACCATGCGCCACATATTCGCGCACCGCTCCGGGCGTCAGCCCCACACGATATTCATGGTTTTTGATTTCCTTCGGGCAACCGACACGCATACAGCGTTCCTCTCCATTTCGGCGGCTGAGCCGCGCCTTCAACAAGGGTTGAATTGAACCATTCTTGCCGACGAATGTCCTTGCAAAATGGGTTTGCCAGTCGGCCAATTTTCGCAGATAATTGCACCATATCGACCCATCTTGAGGAATCCTTCGAATGTCATCCCTCGACAGCATCGATCTTGCCATCCTGAAGGCTCTGCAGGAGAACGGACGGATGACCAATGCTGACCTGGCCGAAAAAGTCGGCCTGTCGGCATCCGCCTGTTCGCGGCGCCACGACATGCTGGAAAAATCCGGCGTGATCAGCGGTTACCATGCCCGCCTGTCGCACAAGGCGATCGAGTACAAGATGATGGTCATCGTGCATATCTCGCTGTCGGGCCAGTTCGCCAAGACGCTCACCGAATTCGAAGCCGCAGTGAAGCGCTGTCCGAATGTTCTGGTCTGTTACCTGATGTCGGGCGAATACGACTATATCCTGCGGGTCGCCGCCAAGGATCTCGAAGACTATGAGCATATCCACAGGGACTGGCTGTCCGCCCTTCCGCATGTCGTGAAGATCAATTCGAGTTTTGCGCTGCGCGAAATCATCGATCGTCCCAATGTGGGACTGTAAAATCAAAGGTTGCGAAAAATCCTAACGATTGGATTCAATCGGTTCTTAAGATTCGTCGTTACGGTGGATCCGGTATCAATGGCTGGAACACTCGAATGAGCAATTCTCTCGACATGGATGTGCGCAAATCCCAGAGAAGCCGGTGTCGCGTCGACAGTCGCGTACGCCATCTGAAGCAGGAAGCAGATGGCCGGATGATCAATATTTCCCGGACCGGACTTGCACTCGAACTCTACAGCCAGTTCCATGCCGCAACGGGCAGTTCGGTGGTCATCGAGAGCGATGATATCGGTCTGATCGAAGGCACCGTGCGCTGGAACCGGGGCGGAAGGCTGGGCATCCAGATCAAGCAGAACAGCAATTCCCTGGCCAAGCTGGCAGCCTATTTCCGCAATTTCCACAAGGAAGTCCGGCCGGTCTTGACGCGCTGATCGCGCCAGACGCCACCACATGTCAGCGTCGAAAAGATGGATGCGTCGCTATCCATCTTTTTTGCGATTCAGCGAAAACCCCTGTCAGTTTACGGTAAAATCACCCTCTCGGAGGCCGAATACCTGATTTTTGCTAGGTAAAAATCTCGCATTTTAACGAGATTACCCAGATCCTGTTCATCCGCATCACCAACCTTGGCCGCATTTCTTTCATTCCTTTTCATGGAGCGATTAGACATGCTTGCTGCCACACGTCAGGACAGTTTCAGCGCCAGCCAGGACGGACGTCAGACCCAGCGCATCCGCTGTCGATTCAAGGGCACGCTGGACTATCTCAGCCAGCAGATCGACATCCGCGTCATCGACATTTCCCGCACCGGCATGGCGCTGCAACTGGAAGGCTGGATCGAGGCCAAGCGCGGTAGCACGGTCGCCGTCAGGACTACGGAACTGGGCCTGATCGAAGGCACGGTGCGCTGGTACCGGGCCGGCAAGATGGGGCTGGAATTCGCACAGACCAGCAATACCCTTGCGCAGATCTCCGCCTATTTCCGGCATTTTCACCGGGACCCGGCGAACACACCCGGGCGGTAGGCTGTTAGGCAAAGGCTTGGGGAGATCACACCCCTGTCATTTTCGGGGTGCAACTGTTCTGAAACCGACCTAAACTCCTCGACTTTCAAGACGGTATTTCTGAAGGAGCCCCCATGTCATCATTGATCGACCTGCATCCGATCTCGCGCCGTTCATTGCTCGGCGGCCTTGCCGCCACGGCCGCTCTGGTCACCCTGCATCCCTTTGCCGCCCGGGCGAATGGCAGCCAGGCGCATCTGCGGCTGATGGAAACCACGGATATCCATGTCAACGTGATGCCCTACGACTATTATGCCGACAAGCCGAACGACACGATGGGTCTGGCCCGCACCGCCTCGATCATCGACCAGATCCGTGCCGAGGCCGGAAATTCGCTGCTGATCGACAATGGCGATCTGCTGCAGGGCAATCCGATGGGCGATTACATGGCCTACAAGAAGGGCATGAAGGCCGGCGACCTGCATCCGGTGATCAAGGCGATGAACGTGCTCGGCTATGATTGCGGCACGCTCGGCAATCACGAATTCAACTACGGCCTCGACTTCATGTTCAATACGCTGGGCGAGGCCAATTTCCCGATCGTCTGCGCCAACCTGACCAAGGGCGCGCTGGCGGCCGATCCCAAGCTGGATGCGTTGCATTTCAAGCCCTATGTCATTCTGGACAAGATGATCCGCGACGGATCCGGCGCGGAAAGCCCGATCAAGGTCGGCTTCATCGGCTTCGTCCCGCCACAGGTCATGGTCTGGGACGCGAAAAACCTTGAAGGCAGTGCACAGACACGCGACATCGTCGAGGCGGCACGCGCCTGGGTGCCGCGGATGAAGGAAGAAGGCGCCGATCTCGTGATCGCGCTGTCGCATTCCGGCATCGATGGCCATGGCCAGGGCGAGCGCATGGAAAATGCCTCGCTCTATCTCGCCGGCGTCGAAGGCATCGATGCGATCTTCACCGGCCACCAGCATCTGGTCTTCCCCGGACCGAAGGATTTCGTCGATGTGCCCGGTGCCGATCCGGTCAAGGGCACGCTGCTCGGCAAGCCCGCCGTCATGGCCGGCTTCTGGGGCTCTCACATGGGCCTGATCGACCTCTTGCTGGAAAAAGACGGCAAGAGCTGGAAGATCGTCGACTTCACCTGCGAAGCCCGGCCGATCTCGCATCGCGACGAAAACAAGAAGATCGTCGCTGACGTCGAGGACAAGCCTGAGGTGGTCGCAGCGGTTTCCCCCGAACATCAGGCGACGCTCGATTACGTTCGCACCCCGGTCGGCAAGACCGCGGCACCGCTCTATTCCTATTTCGCCCTGGTCGCCGACGACCCGTCGGTGCAGATCGTCTCGATCGCCCAGACAGCCTATATCAAGGACATGCTGAAAGATGGCGACCTGAAGGACCTGCCGGTGCTGTCGGCCGCCGCCCCCTTCAAGGTTGGCGGTCGCGGCGGGGCCGACTATTTCACCGACGTTCCGGCCGGTGACATCGCCATTCGCAACGTTGCCGATCTCTACCTCTACCCGAACACGATCCAGGCCGTTGCCATCACCGGCGAGCAGGTGAAAAACTGGCTGGAAATGTCGGCCGGCATTTTCAACCAGGTAACGCCGGGTTCCAAGGACGCGGCCCTGATCAATCCGGACTTCCCGTCCTACAATTACGATGTCATCGACGGCGTCACCTATCAGATCGATCTGAGCAAGCCGCCACGCTACGACAAGGACGGCAAGACGATCCATCCGGAATCAAGCCGCATCGTCAATCTGCAGTTTGCAGGCCATCCGATCGATCCCGGCCAGCGCTTCGTCGTGGCGACCAACAACTACCGCGCCGGTGGCGGCGGCAAGTTCCCGGAGATCGCCGGCGACAAGGTCGTCTTTGTCGGCCCGGACACCAATCGCGACATCATCGTGCGCTACATCGTCGAACAGGGCACGATCGACCCGCAGGCCGACGGCAACTGGTCGTTTGCACCGCTCGCCGACACCACCGTCACCTTCGAGACCGGCCCCAAGGCACGCGACTATCTCGCCGCCATCAAGGGCGCCAAGATCGAGGATGCCGGCGAAGGGGCCGATGGTTTCGCCAGGTTCCGCCTGACACTCTGACGGCGTCGAACGGCGACAGATCAAGGCCCGCGGTCTTCGTGATCGCGGGCCGTCCTTTGTGGGCGCAGCAGGCCTGTAACCGAGTGAATTCAGGCTGATATAGCCAAAGGCTCGTGTCGCACATCCGGCAGAATGGCAGTCAGGTCGGAGGGGCAGTTGGACAGCCGTTCGCGAAAGGCGCCGATCATCCAGCTTGCGGCCGGCCCCGGCGGATTGGCGGTCTTGCGGATCGCATAAAGATTGTAGGAGCCCTGCTCATAAGCTTCCAGATCGAGCTGCACCAACTGACCGCTGATCAGATCGTCGCGGATCACCGAGGCCGGCAAGCCTCCCCAGCCGAGCCCCCTTCGAAGCAACTGGTGCTTGGTCGCGATGTCACTGACCCGCCAGGTCTTGTAGGACAGGACGTTGAAGTCTCTCCCGACGGTCAGTTCGGAGGCATCGCTGACCACCAGTTGCACCTCCTCACGCACATCGGCCAAGGTCAGCGGCCGGTTCAACAAGGCCAGCGGATGGTCGGCTGTGGCGACCGGCAACAGATAATTGTGGCCGATGCGTTCGACCAGCAGCGAATCGTCCTGCCTGAGCAGCGCGCCGCCGATGCCGATCGTCGAACGGCCGTTCATCACCTGCTCCATGATCCGGCCGAGCTCGCCGACTTCCAGCCGCAGCGATACGGACGGAAATGTGTCGCGAAATTCCTTCAGCACCGAAACCATGACTTCGGTCGGGACCATGACGCTGATGGCCACGGAAACTTCGGCCTCGAGCCCCTGTTTCATGCTGGTTGCGCGTGCGCGCATGACCCGCAGGTCGCTGACGATGCGACGCGCATCGGCCAGCATCGCCGTGCCCGCTTCCGACAGTTTCGGCTGACGGGCGCCGTTGCGCTCGAACAGGCTGACACCGAGTTGCGTCTCGAGATTGCCGATCGTGTAGCTGATCACCGACTGCGCCCGGTTGAGCTGCCGGGCAGCGGCGGAGAAGCTGCCGGCATCGGCAACAGCGAGGAAAACCTGCAATTGGTCGAGTGTGGGATTCGCGTCCATGGGCCATCCAATTATTCGATACTATCGATCGACATTATCACAGTTTTATCGATGACCAAACGTAACTATCTGATGGTCACGGCGGCGTGTCCTCCAGACGCCGAACGCAACGATCAAGGAACATTCCCATGTCTTCCATTCTTCTCATCACCTCCAGCCCGCGCGGTGCGGACTCGCTTTCGAACACGGTTGCCACCGACCTTGCGAACAAGCTGAGCGCCCAGACCGGTGCCCCTGTCGTCAAGCGCGATCTGGCAACGAATTCGCTTGATCACGTCGATGGCACCTTCACCGCCGCGATCCGCAAGCCAGCCGCAGACCGCAATGCCGCCGAAGCCAAGGCCGCCGCCGTTTCCGACGCACTGGTCGGCGAACTGCTTGCCGCCGACACGATCGTCATCGGCACCGGCCTGATCAACTTCAACATCTATTCCTCGCTGAAGACCTGGATCGACCATGTCGCCCGCGCCGGCCTCACCTTCACCTACACGGAAAACGGTCCTGTCGGCCTTGCCACCGGCAAAAAAGCCTACCTGGTTCTGGCCTCCGGCGGCGTCTACTCGTCGGGCCCGGGCGCACCGATGAACCATGCCGAGCCCTACCTGAAGACCGTCCTCGGCTTCATGGGCATCGAACTGGTCGAGACGATCTATGTCGAAGGCCTGGCCTATGGTCCGGAAGCCGCCGAAAAGGCCGTTGCCGCAGCCCATGCCAAGGCCGCAGAGCTGGCGCTGGCCGCCTGATCGTCCGCAGTTGCGTTCGAAATGAAGATCCGGCGACAGGTTCGCCGGATTTTTTATGCCTCTTGATGGCCGATGACGCGATTGCGGCCGTCGCTCTTTGCGCGATAGAGCCTGACATCGGCCACGGACAGGACGGCATGCAGGCTTGTGCCGTCGGCCGGCGCGGTTGCCACACCCATGCTGATCGTGATCGTCTCGCTATCCGGATTGCGGATCACGTCGGCAACACGCTTCCGCAACCGGTCTGCGATCCGCATCGCTTCCTCGTGCCCAAGGTCCGGCAGGACGAGAACGAATTCCTCGCCGCCATAGCGGAAAACGAAGTCCTGCGGCCGAACGGCCTTGGTCATGGCTTCGGCAATTTGTTTCAGCAGATCGTCGCCAACCAGGTGACCGAAGCGGTCGTTGATCTGCTTGAAGTGGTCAATGTCGATGATCACGATGCTTGTGGGTTTGTTCTGGCTCAGCGCCAGGGCGAGCAGCCGCGGCGCCTCGATCTCCATGCGGCTGCGATCCAAAAGGCCGGTCAGACCATCGCGTCCGGTGCGCGCCAGCAGATCCTCATAACGCTCGCGAAAGGTCAGGTCGTGGAAGACATCGCGAACCTTGCGCTGGCGGCCCGCCAAGCGGCCCTGGCTGAAATAGACCTGATAGAGTGCGAACAGCGCCGAATAGATCAACACGGCGACCATCTTCGCCTTCAGACCGCCCCAGAACACATCGGCCGGCGCGTCATACAAAAGGTTCAGCAATACAAAAAAGCCAACCTGGTCAAAGGCCAGGATCACCGTGCCGCATATGGCAAACCGCAGCACGGTGCGCCGCGGCAGCCAACGGCCAAGCCGCTCGTACAGCAGGATGATGCCGATCGAATCGAGATAGAGCAGCGTCGTACCCCAGACCATCAGGGCACCCATGTTCTGCAGGAAACTGAAATCGGCTCTCTGGTTTGCCGTCGGTTCGATGCTGTAATGCAGCAGCAGCAACTGGGCGATCGCCAAGGTCACGAGATTGCCGAGAAAAAGGCCATAGATCGGCTGGCGAACCGTCGATGCATCCTCCTTGATGTAAAGCATCAGGATCATCATCAGCTTGCCGGCAAAGAAGATCGAGGAGCCGGGCGAAACGATGCCGAACGGCAGGGAGACGTAGAAGACTGCGGCCAGGTAGGTTTCGACAAAATGCATGACGCCAAGTGCGGTCAGGAAGACACCGAGCCCGATCTGGGTGCGCAGGTGCAGCAATGCCGTCATCAGGGCGAAATACAACACCGCCTCGGCAACAAAAAGAACCAGATTCCACATTTCCATGGCCATGCCCTGCGTCACGCTTTGAAAGCCAAGTCGGCTTCCCATGTCATTTCCCGCATCGCTGATCCGTCGGATGCCACGATGTCGTCGTCACGCCCCAAGGGACAACGGCCGGATCAGCTTAGAGGTCTGAGATCCGTTCGCGAATCTCCGCTCCGTGCCCGTGCCGGTACGCATAGCGAAGCTTGCAACCTTTTGCAGTTCAGCCGCAATGTCAGGCGACACTATTTTTGGTGCTTGAGCGACCGGGACCGGGCGACCGAGCAGATAGCCCTGCAGTTCCTCGCATCCGGCCGCCGCCAGATAGAGCGCCTGGTCCAGTGTCTCGACACCTTCCGCCACCACACTCATACCCAGACCGCTCCCGAGGTCGATAACCGAGCGAACGATGGCATTGGCCGTCTCTTCCGTGCCAAGTGCGGTGACGAAGCTGCGGTCGATCTTGATCACGTCGAAGGGATAACGGCTCAGGTAGCTGAGGGAGGAATATCCGGTCCCGAAATCATCGAGTGCGATCCGGAAGCCGAGATGTTTCAGGTGGCTGAGGATCGACAGCGCCCGGTCGTCGTCATCGATCAGCACGCTTTCGGTGATTTCGAGCTCGAGCATCTGCGGGCTGACGCCGTGGCGCGCCACGCTGTGGCTCAGTTCGGCGAGGAAATCGGGATGGCGGAACTGGACCGGCGAGACGTTGACGCTGACATGCAGGTCCGCCGGCAGCGCTGCCAGCAGGCGGCAGGCCTCGGCCAGAACCCAGGCTCCGAGTGCGACGATCTTGCCCGAGACCTCCGCCACGGGGATGAAGTCGTTCGGCTGGACCATGCCGCGTTCCGGATGGTTCCAGCGCACCAGCGCCTCATAACCCGAAATCTGGGCCGTGGCGGCCTTGACCCGTGGCTGGAGATAAAGCTCGAATTCGCCATTGGCCAGTCCGCGTTCGATATCGGCTTCCAGGGCGCGGCGCTTCTCGATCAGTTCGTCCATGCCGTCCCGGAAAATCCTGAACGTGCTGCGGCCGGATTTCTTCGCGTGATACAATGCCACGTCGGCGCGACCGATCAGTTCCTCCAGCGTGGCCGCATGCTCGGGGCACAAGGCACCACCGACGCTGACGCTGCATTTGATCAACTGGCCCTGCCCTGTGTCGAAGGGTTGGCGGAAAGCTGCGACCAGACGCCGGCCGAAGTCCTCGACCTGCGTCTTGAAGTGCGTGTTGGCGAGAATGATGGCAAACTCGTCACCGCCCAGGCGTGCCGCCAGATCGCGCGGACCGAGCGCTTGGCTCAAACGGCGCGCCGCCTCGCGGATCACTTCGTCGCCGGCTGGATGACCATGCAGATCGTTGACGTCCTTGAAGTGATCGAGGTCGACAAGGACCACGGCGCAACCCCAATGACTGGTGGCGCGCTCGACATGTCGGGCAAGCGTCTCGGTAAACAGCGTGCGATTGGCAAGTCCTGTCAGCGGATCGTGCTGGCCCAGATGCCGGATGCGCTGTTCGACGGCCTTGCGCTCGCGCAGATCGACAAGGCAGCTGATGCGGATCTTGCGTCCGCGATATTCGATATTGCGGCCGCGCGCCTCGATCGGGATCTGCTGGCCGTCCTCACGCACGACGGTGAATTCCCGCAGCACATCATGGTCCGGATCAGGGTCCTCCGTCAGGCGCCTTCGTCCCTCTTCATCGACCAGGTCGCCGATCGAACGGCCAATCATCTGGTCCAGAGGCAGACCGATCAGATGCTCGAGCTGTTCGTTGCCATCGATGATCAGGCCATTCTCATGCATGACGATGGCCTCGAAGGTGGCATTGGCGAGCGCCGCCACCCGGTCGGATTCCTCCTGGTCGCGGATCATCGACTGCAACGCGTTGCGGCTGTGTTCTTCCTGCTGGATATTGTCCATCAGGCTGTTGAACAAGCGCGTCAGCTTTTCGGCCTCGTCGCCCGGATCGACCGTCAGCCGATGGCTGAGATCGGAGGTGCCTCTGACGAGTTCGGACAGGGCATCCTCGACATGGCCGACGCCAAGGCGTGTTCCATGTTCGGCAATATTGAGCCCGAGCTCCTCGACGGGAGCCGAGACGCGGATATGGATCATCCGGTCGAGCGCATAGAAGAACGCATAGCCCAGACCGAAGGACCAGTAGAAATTCAGCGCCGAACCGAAGACCTGCACATAGAGCTGGCCGAACCGGCTGCCGGCTGGCAGATGCTCGACCGGCGCCAGAAGCGCCAGCGCCAAGGTGCCGGCAACGCCGGCAAAAGCATGCACGCCAATCGCCCCGACGGCGTCATCAACCTTCAGATACTCTTCGACGAACTGGTTGCCGTAGACAGCAACGGCTGCGCCCAGCGCGCCCACCAGCAACGCACCGCCCGGCTCCAGAATATGACAGCCCGCCGTCACTGCCACCAGCGCACCCAGCATGCCGCATAGCGATTTTTCCGGCAGGACCACGCCGTCCTGCTTGAAGCCCAGGAGGTAACCGACGCAGGTACCCATGCCGCCGGCGAGAACCGTGTTCATGATGATCGGCGCCACGTCGAGCGACGCCTTCAGCGTCGAGCCGCCATTGAAGCCGATCCAGCCGAAGAACAGAATCAGCGCGCCGCTTGTCGACAGAACAGGATTGTGGCCGGCAATGCGCACCGGCCGGCCATTGGCGTCAAACCGACCAAGCCTCGGCCCGAGCACCATGCAGGCGGCGAGCGAGATCCAGCCGCCCGTGGCATGGACCACGGTCGAACCGGCAAAATCGACGAAGCCAAGATTGGCGAGAAACGCGCCGGAATTGGGACCCAGCGCCGTACCCCAGGCCCAGTGGACAAAGATCGGATAGATCAGCGCCGACAGGACGATCGAACCGAAGACATAGGCAACGAGTTTCATGCGTTCGGCAACGGCGCCCGAGACGATCGTCGCGGCCGTGCCGCAGAACATCACCTGGAAGACGAAAAAGCCGGCAACCCAGCTGTCGGTTTTCTGCAGGAAAAACAGGTCGCCATCGATCCCGACCGGCAGCCAGCCGCTGTCGCCGAAGGCGAGCATGAAGCCGATGGCGGCAAAGGCCACCACGCCGAAAACGAAATCAAGCAGGTTCTTCTGAGCGACGTTGATCGAATTTTTCGAGCGGACCATGCCGGCTTCGAGCAGCAGGAAGCCGACCTGCATCATCATGACCATGCCGGACGCCGCCATCAACCAGGACAGATCCGCCGCGTTGTAGACCGTGGCCGGGTCGGCTTCGCTGGCAAGCGACGGCGTCGCGGCAACAGCGGCAAGCACTGCTGCGATGCAAAGGGCAAAAAGACCTGACTTATTAATCAAAAAATGGGGAAACACTTAGCGAACCCGGAAAATTGAGCCAGGTCCATTTGATGTCAGAGGATTTAAGAATGCGTGAGGAGAGTAAGCCTTTTTTCACCAAAGGAAGGATTTTTTCCTCAGGCGCTGCGCTTTTCTTCGCCATCGGAAAACAGCGCCGCGCCGTTCTGATCCACGATCTGGTGCGCCTTGCGGAAGGTGCATTCGAGCGCATCATCCAGGGAGCTGAAAACGTCGGCACGAATGAATGTACGCTCCAGCATGCGGCCGGAAACCTCCTTCACGATGCGGCCGGCCAGTCGATACTGGCCACCTTCGCGGATCGGCTCGGCATGGATGAGGCAGTCCTTATAGACCTGCGGCTCGGCAACGGGGGCCTGAGCGGCGCCTTGCGTGGAACCGCCGGTGAAGATCGAAAGGATGCGTGCGATAATCGATGTCATGTCCGCTCGATATCACAGCTCGCGCCAATGAGAAAGCCGATGTGGCGAATTGCGCAAGGCCTGGGCGATGATACGAAGCGACCACATGCCCATCCGGATCTAACCCCGCTAGACTTCCGTCCCGGCATGGGAGAGGCTGGTGCGGAGGACACTATCGATGAGACTGTTCATGGGTTTTCTGGCTGGCTTACTGGTCATCGTCGCCATCCTTTTCATCGTCTACCGGCTGCCGCCACGGCTCGATCTCGAACGCGAGGCGGCTTTTGCCGCCGGCCAAGGCCTGAATGATCAAGGCATTGATGAGGTCGAAGCCTATCTGACCGCGGCCGAATCGCGTTTTCCCCGTCTTCGCAAGGGTCTCGGCAAACAGGTGATCTGGGCCGATCCGGCGGTCAAAGCGAAGACCGCCCTGTCGGTGATCTATATCCACGGCTTTTCCGCCTCGTCCGGCGAACTTCGCCCCCTGCCCGATCTCGTCGCCAGGGCGCTCGGTGCCAATCTCTTCTACGCGCGCCTTGCCGGCCACGGGCTCGACGACCCGGATGGCCTGGGACAGGCGACACTGAGTGACTGGACCGCCGACATGGCCGAGGCTCTGGCGATCGGTCGCGTGCTGGGCGACAAGGTCGTGGTGATCTCGACCTCGACCGGCAGTTCGCTGGTCACCTGGGCGCTGGCCCGCCCTGCCCTTGGCCGGGATATCGCGGCCACGGTGTTCATCTCGCCCAATTACGGTCTGCGGACCTTCGGCAGCTTCCTGCTCACCGGTCCCTTCGCGGGGCCGCTTGCCCATCTCTTGATCGGCGCAAGGCGCGGTTTCGAGCCTGTCAATGAGCAGAACGCCTTCAACTGGACGACCGACTATCCGGTCGATGCGCTGATTCCGATGGCGCAGGCCGTGAGATTGGCGCAGCATACCGACGTCAACGCGATCAAGGTGCCGGCGTTGTTCGTCTATTCGCCGCAGGACAAGGTGGTCAGTCCCGATGCCACGGCCGCCGTTGCCGCCCGCTGGGGCGGACCGCATGCAACCTACGATCCGGGGCCGACCGGCGATGCAAACAACCACGTGATCGCCGGCGACAGCTATTCGCCGCAGACCACCCAGCCGGTCGCCGACCATATCATCGCCTGGCTGACGACCTTGCCGGGCGTCAGATGATCAGGTTCGCCAGGATCTCGTTTTCGGTGATATCCTCGAAACCGAGGCCGGCCTGATCGAAACGGGCAAAGAGGTCGGCGAAATTCTCGCGTTTGCCGGTTTCGATGCCGATCAGGATCGAGCCGAAATTGCGGGCCGACTTCTTCAGATATTCGAAGCGGGCGATATCGTCTTCCGGACCGAGCAAGTTGAGGAAATCACGCAAGGCGCCCGGGCGCTGCGGCAGGCGCAGGATGAAATATTTCTTCAGGCCCGCATGGCGCATCGCGCGTTCCTTGACGTCCGGCAGGCGATCGAAATCGAAATTGCCACCCGAGACGATGGCGACAATGGTCTTGCCGGCAATGCGTTCCGGCGGCAGCAGATCAAGCGCCGCGATCGACAGGGCGCCGGCCGGTTCGAGCACCACGCCTTCGACATTGAGCATCTCGGTCATGGTCACGCAGATGGCATTTTCCGGCACGATCACCACCTGGTCGGGGTGAAAATGCCTGAGTGCCGCAAAATTGTGGTCACCAATGCGCGCGACGGCTGCACCGTCAACAAAATTGTCGACCTTGGGCAGCGTCACCACTGCGCCGGCTTCGAGGCTGCGGCGCAGGCTGGGCGCGCCGGCGGGTTCACAAAAGACCATGTTGTCCACGGCCACGCGATCCGCCAGATAGCCGGTCATGCCCGAGGAAAGACCACCACCGCCGACCGGCATGACAACCAGATCCGGCGTCACGCCGTCCGGCAATTGCTGGACCATCTCGACCGCCACGGTCGCCTGGCCCTCGATGATGTCGTCATGGTCGAAGGGCGGCACCATATAGCCGCCGATCGCTTCGACATGCTCGCGGGCCGCCGCATAGCACTGGTCGAAAATATCGCCGAACAGGCGGATGGTGATGAATTCGCCGCCGAAGGTACGGGTCTTGTCGATCTTCTGCTGCGGTGTCGTCACCGGCATGAAGACAACGCCCTGCACGCCGAAATGGCGGCAGACGAAGGCAAAGCCCTGGGCGTGATTGCCGGCAGAGGCGCAGACAAAGGTCGTGCTCGCCGGACTTTCGCCGACGATCTTGCGCAGAAAATTGAACGCGCCGCGAATCTTGTAGGAGCGGACCGGGGTCAGGTCTTCGCGCTTGAGATAGATATTGGCCCCGTAACGTGCGCTCAGGTGATCGTTGAGCTGCAGGGGTGTTTCGGGGAAAAGGCCACGCATGGCTTCCAGCGCGGTCTCGACTTCCTTTGGCGTCACGAGGTCCATCCGTTGAATTTTGATCTGCCTCCCGCTATGGCATAGACAACAGGCACTGACAAAGCTTCTTTGCAGTGCAACCAAACGGAAGAAATTCCTTGAATACCAATCTCCTGCGCACCCTGGTCTACATCGCCGCTCTCTGCGGCCTCTATCTGTCGACGGCCATGCTCGTGCCGGCGATGGTCGATCTCTACTTTGGCGACGACAACTGGTCGGTGTTCACCGTATCGGCGGCCATGGTCGGCGGCATCTCGCTGACGGCGGCCATGGCGACACGCGGTCCGCCGCCGGTATTCTCAAAGCGCATGGGCTTTTTGCTGGTCAACGTGCTCTGGGCGGTGTTTTCCGTTGTCGGCGCAATCCCGCTCTATTTCGCCGACCTCGACCTCAGTTTTGCCCAGGCGCTGTTCGAATCGATTTCCGGCATCACGACGACCGGCTCGACCGTGCTCAGCGGGCTCGACAGGATGGCGCCGGGAATCCTGATGTGGCGCTCGCTGCTCGCCTGGCTCGGCGGTATCGGCATCGTCGCGCTCGGGCTCTTCGTCCTGCCGTTCCTGCGCGTCGGCGGCATGTCCTTCTTCAAGATGGAATCGTCTGATACCGGCGATAAGCCCTTCGCCCGGCTCGCCACCTTCACCCGTGCCTTCATGGCGGTCTATGTCGGTATCACGCTCGCCTGCATCATTGCCTATGACTTTGCCGGCATGAGCCATTTCGATGCGATCACGCATTCCTTCTCGACCGTCGCCACGGCCGGTTTCGGCAATTACGACAATTCCTTCGCCTTCTTCGACAGCAATGCCATCCTGTGGATCTCGACCTTCTTCATGACGGTCTGCAGCCTGCCGTTCTCGATCCTGATCGTGTTTGTCATCCGCGGGCGCCTGGATGCGCTGCGCGATCCACAGATCTTTATCTTCCTCGCCTATGTGGTCGCTTTCGCTCTGGCCGGCGGCATCTACAACCATTTGCGCAACGGCATCGATCTGCCGACCGCGCTGACGCATTCCTTCTTCAACTTCACCTCGATCCTGTCGACCACCGGCTTCGCCAGCGAGGACTACACGCTGTGGGGGCCGTTTGCCGTCACTGCCGCCTTCTTCGCCACCTTCATGGGCGGCTGCTCGGGCTCGACTGCCGGCGGCATCAAAGCCTACCGCTTCATCATCCTGTTCAACCTGATCGTCACGGGCCTGAAAAAGCTGATCTATCCGAATGCCGTCTATTCGGTGCGCTACGGCAAGCAGACGGTCGATGCGGAAACCCAGCGCGCGGTTTTCCTGTTCTTTTCCGCCTACATATTCATCTGGGTGATCGGCAGCATGGCCATGGCGTTGCTCGGCTATGACTTCGCCACGGCGACATCGTCGGTGATCACGGCGCTGTCGAATGTCGGACCCGGCATCGGGCCGTTGATCGGCCCGGTTGGCAATTTCGCCATGATGAACGACCCGGAACTCTACGTCCTGTCGCTGGCCATGCTGCTGGGCCGCCTCGAGGTCCTGACCATGCTCGTGCTTCTCGTGCCGATCTTCTGGCGGTCCTGATCGCTGCCTTGGTGTCGGCCAACTTGCCGGTACATTGACCGGTCCGGCGGCGGAAAACCGCCATCGATCGTACCGCAAACTTGACGGCTGAGCCTGGATCTTTCCAAACTCGGCCGATGCGCCAGCTGCAGGAGAATCACATGACCGTCTCGAAACTCGCCCGTCTGTCCCAAGTGACGGCTGCGCAGATGATCGCCCTGATGCTGGCGGCGACAGTCGAGGCAGGCCCGCTGCTCGACGGCGCCAGCGAGGCCGAGCGCAAGGCGGCTGCGGGCGATGCGCGCGGCGCCTTTATCGGCCTGCATCAAAGCATGGCAAAGTTTTCGGCGAGCCTGCCGCTTAGCGTACCCCGCGCGCTTTTCGTCAGTGAAAAGCCGACCGGTTACGGCGCCTACACACCGAAAAAGGAACCGATCTTTGACAGCGGCGAAGCGCTGATCACCTATCTCGAGGTGGTCGGGCTCAAATGGCGCACGCTCGAGGATGGCCGCAAGCAGTCGAATTTCAGCGTCGATCTGGAGCTGAGCGACGACAAGGGCAAGACGCTGGCGTTGAAGAAGGATTTCGGCAGCTTCACCTTCACCGGCCATGTCGAGGCGCAGGAGATCTACACCCACCTGACGCTCGATGTCGCGGGGGCGGCCCCCGGCGCCTATATCCTGCGCTACACCGTCAACGACATCATCGCCGAGCGTTCGACGCCCTTCGAGCAGCACTTCACCGTCAGCGACAAGAAATAGCGCCGCGCCCCTTCCGCGCAACCGGGCAGCCGCGCAGATCCCGCGCGCCAGCCCTCAGTTGGCCATGGTTGAGCGATGCGCCCAGCCGGTCATGCGGCGCTCGATCCAGGCCATCAGCGCATACATGGCGATACCCTCGATCGCGAGCATCATCAGGCCGGCAAAGACCAGCGGCACGTTGAACTGGCTCTGGGCGGAACTCATCATGTTGCCGAGCCCGTAATTCGAGGCGACCGTTTCCGAGACAACCGAACCGACAAAGGCCAGCGTCACGGCAATCTTCAGCGAGCCGAAGAAATAGGGCATCGAACGCGGAATGCCGACCTTCAGCATGATGTCGATCTTGCGTGCCCCGAGTGCCCGCAGCACGTCCTCGGTCTCCGGCTCGATCGTGGCAAGCCCCGTCGCCACGTTGACGACGATCGGGAAGAAGGAGATCAGGAAGGCAGTCAGCACCGCCGGCACCGTGCCGATGCCGAACCAGATGACCAGGATCGGCACCAGCGCCACCTTGGGGATGGCGTTGAAGCCGATCATCAGGGGATAGAGCCCGGCATAGATGGTCTTCGACCAGCCGATGAAGAGGCCGAGCCCGAGGCCGGCAACAACGGCGATCAGGAAACCGAGCGTCGTGGTGTAAAGCGTCTGCAGCGAGTTCTTCCAGATCGGCGACCAGTATTGCACGATCGCCTCGAACACCCTTGATGGCGCCGGCAGCAGCGTCTGCGGCAGGGCAAAGACGATGACTGCAAGCTCCCAGATGACAAACAGGCCGAGCGTGTAAAGGAAGGGTGCCGCCCGCACCCAGTTGATCCGCTCGCGAAGCGGCTTGACCACTGGCCGCGTCGGGATCGTTTCGATTGTCACGCTCATGCCACCACCCTCGCCTTGGCAATTTCCCCATGCAGTAGATGCACCATGTCGTTGAAGGCCCCGTCATACATCAGGTCGATGTCACGCGGCCGGGCAAAGGGCACGGTATGTTCCTTGACGACGCGGCCGGGTCTTGCGCTCATGACAAAGATCCGGTCGGCGAGAAACACCGCCTCGCGCAGGTCATGGGTGACGAGCACGATGGTCACGCCTTGCGCCGCATGCAGGTCACGGATCACGCACCAGAGTTCCTCGCGGGTAAAGGCATCGAGCGCGCCGAAGGGCTCGTCGAGCATCAAGAGTTCCGGCTCGTGGATCAGCGCCCGGCAGAGATTGGCGCGCTGCTGCATGCCGCCCGACAATTGCCAAGGGAATTTCGGACCGACACCTTTCAACCCGACGATCTCGAGCAGGTTCTCCGCCTTCTCGATGTATTCCTTTTTGTTCGCCCTAAGCCGGTGGCGATGCCGCTCGACGATCTCCAGCGGCAGGAGGATGTTTTCCAGCGTCGTGCGCCAGGGCAGCATGGTCGGGTTTTGAAACGCCATACCGACGATCGACACCGGCTTCGTCACCTGCTGGCCGCCGACGATCACGACACCGGCCTGTGGAATATGCAGGCCGGTCACCAGCTTCATCAGGGTCGACTTGCCGCAACCGCTTGGCCCGACCACGGCGGCAAACTCGCCCTTGGCGACGCGCATCGTCAGGCCGGAGACGGCCAATGTGCCATCCGCGCCGCCATAACGCATGTCGACATTGTCGATGGAAACGAGGTGGGACATATTCTCTCCGTCCGTATTGGAGAGGATCCCAAGACCCCCTCTGGCCTGCCGGCCATCTCCCCCCACAAGGGGGGGAGACCACGCGCAGCACGGCCTCGCCAAATCCACTCACCTATTGAAATGCTGCTAGTGAAACGCTGGTGCGTCGGCAGGTTAAGCCCCTCCCCCTTGTGGGGAGGGGTTGGGGAGGGGAACCTGCCTTACGGCAGCATGCGCTCTTCCTTGGCCGGCAGGAACGCGGCATCGAAGACCTGTTCGGCCTTGACCGCGCCCTTCAGCCCCATTGACACTTTCAGCGTCTCGATCGAGGCGGCAAGCCTTGCCGGATCGACGCCGCCGAAACCGTTCTCGATCACGTAGGGCGTCTTGATGTTCATGGCATTGGCCATTTCAAGACGTTCCTTCTCGATCTCCGGATTGAGCGTCTCGTTGCGTTTCAGGACGGCAGCAACGCCCTCTTCCGGATTGGCGACCGCATCGGCAAAACCCTTGGCGAGCGCCTTCAGGAAGCCCTTGACCGCGTCCGGGTTCTCGGTGGCGAAGTCGGTGTTGACCAGAACGCTGTTGCCATAAAGATTGAGGCCATGTTCGGCCATCAGGATGGTGGCGATATCGTCTGCCGGCACGCCCTGCGCCTTGAGGTTCAGGATCACCGAGAAGGCGAAGCCGAAGACGGCATCGACGTCGCCCTTGGCAAGCATCGGTTCGCGCACCGGAAAACCGATCGATTCGATGGTGATCTTGCTGTCGTCGATCTTGGCGACGTCCTTGAAGGCCTTCCACTGGGCAAAGGCGCCATCCGGCGGCGGGGCGCCGAGCTTCTTGCCTTCCAGCGACTTCGGGTCTTCGGTGACGCCGAGCGCCTTGCGGCCGACGACCGCAAAGGTCGGGCGCTCATAGACCATCATCACGGCCTTGATCTTCTGGGCCGGATCCTCGTCGAGGAACTTGATCAGCGAATTGATGTCGCCGAAGCCCATCTGGTAAGCACCGGTCGCCACGCGCGGGATGGCCTCGACCGAGCCATTGCCGCTATCGATCGTCACATCGAGGCCCTCGGCCTTGAAATACCCCTTGTCGAGCGCCAGCAGGAAGCCGGCCGCCGGCCCTTCGAACTTCCAGTCGAGGGTGAACTTGACCGCCGTTTCGGCATGGGCTGCCGTCACCGGCAGGACCAGTCCGGCCGCAAGGCCCATTGCGGCGGAGATACCGACCGACATGGCAGTGGACCTGACAGTGGACAGGGCAGCGGACAGAACCGTCGCTGCGAAAGTGCGTCTCTTGATCATCAACCCATGCTCCCCGTTTTTGGTGTTCTGCCCATCAAAAACAAGTTTGTGCTGCAGCGCAAGCAAAGATTGCTCAAACTTTCGTCAAGTTTTGGACTGATTGTTTTTTGATCAATTCACGGATGCTGGCAAGGTGCCGTCAAGATCCCGCCCGCGCCTGGCCGAGAGCGCAATCCTGCCGCAACCGGCATCGAACGGGCTTGAATTTCGACGGGGTCCCTGGCAATATGGTTGCATCAGTCAACCAATTTGGACGTTCGGCATGACAATCGCGACCCCCTCGACCGTGGAAACCGTGCGTTCGGCTGCGCGTGCACTGGTGCGCCGGCTCGGCTTTCTCGGCGACGACCTGGCCGAAAGTGGCCTGCCAGCATCGGCCGTTCACGCCCTGATCGAGATTGGCGCAGCACAGCGCCAGGCACGCCGCCTCACGGCGAAGGACCTGCGTGGCCTGCTCAACCTTGAAAAATCCAGCGTCAGCCGGATGTTGCGCAAGCTGGTCGAGGCCGGACTGTTGCAGGAACAGCCGGACATCGAGGATGCGCGCGCCAAGCAGATTTCGCTGACACCGTCCGGTGCGGCCAAACTGGCGCAGATCGATGCCTTTGCCCGCCTGCAGGTCGAAACCGCCCTCGCCCGGCTGACGCCGCCACAGGGCAAGACCGTTGTGCAAGGGCTGCAACTCTATGCCGACGCCCTGTCGCAGGAGGCGGAGGATCGGACCTCATCCCTTTCTCCCACCTCGTCCTTGCCCCTGCCGCTGGCAGACATCGCCACCGGCTACCGACCGGGCATGATCGGACGCTGCACCGACATGCATGCGCGATACTATGCCCGCACTGCCGACTTCGGCTGCGCCTTCGAAGCCATCGTCGCCACGGGCCTGTCGGAATTCTGCGGCCGCATCGATCATCCGGACAATGAAATCTGGACCGCCATCGCGGACGAAAAGATCGTCGG
Organism: Hyphomicrobiales bacterium; assembly: GCA_900470155.1. Classification (GTDB taxonomy): domain Bacteria; phylum Pseudomonadota; class Alphaproteobacteria; order Rhizobiales; family Rhizobiaceae; genus Allorhizobium. The sequence goes on along the minus strand of UBZT01000008.1, from coordinate 4,782 downwards.
CACGATCGCCATCGACGGCGAGGACCTGAACGGGCGGGCGGGCCCCGGAGACCCACGCCGCATCGCCCATCTGCGCTGGTTCATCGTCGACGACGGCCAGCGCGGCAGCGGCCTCGGACGACGCCTGCTGACCGCTGCTCTCGCCTTCGTCGATGCCCGGGATTTCGCCGAGACCCATCTATGGACCTTCCGCGGCCTTGATGCAGCCCGCACCCTCTACGAGGCGCACGGCTTTGTGCTGGCCGACGAGTATCCCGGCCGGCAATGGGGAAATGCGGTGATGGAGCAGAAATTTGTCAGGGTCCGATAGATCCGCACCGAATGGATATGCGTGTCGAACTCCTGGTGCACTTAACGGGAGAAAGTACGAACCAAGCATGGTCGGCGATCGCGGAACTGTCGACTTGGGCAGACGTCCTAAAACACACGAGCATGCGCTAGGATAATTCACGGTTCCGGCAACAGCCCACGCCTCACCTATACTGGGTGCGACTAGAGGATTTTGATATCCATACGAGGAGGGTCGGGACGCCAGCGAACGCCCCCTCCCACAATCTCGCCGCTCGTTTCTGAGTTCACGGCTATGAATTGGACCTTATGGTCCTCAAGTGCAGTCCGCAGTTTCTCGCTGGCCTTGGCGGTCAGAGGCTTCTTCTCGAGCTCAAAGTCGCTGAGTGCCTTCTGCGTCACTCCTGACTTATGCGCAAGCTCAAGCTGGCTCCACCCGAGTAGGGCTCGAGCCGCACGTATCAAATCAGCCGTCAATACCGTCGCCATTGCGCTGAGAGACCGGCATCCCACACCTTTGTCAAATTATACGTACAGTACGAAAAAAAGACTCTGAAAAATGGTAAAAAACACCTATAGAAGGATACCGAGATCAACGAATCAGGGGGCCGACCGCTGCGGTCGGTGCAGTTTCCAGCCGTGCGGGTTGCGGTGCCCGGCGTGGCCTCAGGGCGAGGTATTCGATGCAAGGCAATTTTTCCGATAACTGGTTCGGAGTTAGCCGAACTGACCTTGTTCTCAGTTTAAGGTCCTTAGCCGACGATCTGGCCGTTATTGGCGAGGGGACTGCAGCCCCCCTGCCCACAGTTCGGCTTGACCGATGGGCATTGGCAAGTCGGACGGTCCCCTGTCTGATTGGCACAACAACCGGACACCCGAGGATTAACGACGGGAGGCCGTGCTTTTCAAGTGAGCTCTACTACCTCGACCCGCAAGCCGGTCTCGCGAGGACGTTCTCTCGCTGGTACAGACTTGGGACGCCGGTCGAAACTGCACAATTCGATGATCGAAATAGGGGCTGGTCATGAAGGCTTGGATTTTTTCAGACCTTCACACAGAGTTCGACGAAAAGCCCGGTTCGTTGAAGGTTCCCGAGGCTGACGTCTGCATTTGTGCCGGCGATGTTTGCGATGGGGGTCCTGGTAGGACGGTCCGCTATCTCGGCGAACACGTTTCGCGGTCGATGCCAGTAATCCTGGTCCCCGGAAATCACGAATACTACCGCGCCTCGATCGTAGAGGGACTGAAGGAAGCGCTGGAAATCGCTGCTGAGCGGTATCCAAACGTTCACGTGTTGAGCCGCCGTGTGGTCACGCTTGGCGGCTATCGGTTCGTTGGCGCGACGCTGTGGGGAGACTTCAACCTTTACGGCAATATGTCCTGGGCGATGCGTAGTGCGCAGACGGAGCTCAACGATTATCGAAAAATCAAGGTTTCAAAGGAGCCGTTTCAGCGGTTCACGTCTGGCTATGCGAGCCGATTTAACAGCATGGACAAGCACTTTATCAGGACCACCCTTGAAGAGCCATATGTTGGCTCGACAGTGGTCGTAACGCATCACGCACCCAGTGTTCTTTCTCTCGCTCCGGAATTTGTTGGCGCTCCCCTGACGTCAAGCTTCGTCTCAGACCTCGAGCCGGACATCGCCATGTACCAACCGATCGCCTGGCTTCACGGTCATCTGCACAATCGTAGCGACTACACAATCGTTGACACCCGAGTGATCTGCAACCCGCGAGGCTACCCCGACGAACCAGTTCCTGATTTCGATCCGAGTCTTGTAATCCGCCTGGGAGATTAGTCTGTTGGCTAGACGTTCTGAGAAGCGATTGCGTTGCCCGTGGAAGCTGTCAAAACCGAGCGATGATCCCTATGTGACCCTGCCCGTCTACCTTGCATATTGCGGAATCGCGGCGGCACTTCGATCTCGTAACCGGAAAAATTCCAAGTTCATCGCTATCCTGCAGATTCAACGCGACTGTTTCTTGCCGATTTACTCCCAGGCTGCCGAGGTCTTTCTGATGGCGCTTCGGGAGGAGCGGGACTACAATCCGTGCATTGGCGCTTGGGACAAAAAGCACCATAGGGACCAAGTCGCCGCCCTTAACAAGGACCAGGCGATTTTCTTTGCAGGGCCAGAGCAGCCGCTCGACACCGAGGCGTGGCTTCTTGCGGATGCCGTAGTCAGCGTTGCGCCTCCGACCAGAAGGCACGCGGAGGCGGCGTTACGGCGTTTCGGGATTCCCGTAACGGAGAGAGACGTCGAAATCCTGATTTCGGAGACATGGTCTCGATTGCAACAGGCTTTTCAGACCCGTCGGACGCCGACTGCCGCGTTGGATCGGCTTCGGCAATACCCCCGAGACCCACCCATTGCAGCGGACAACGAACCCGAAGGACAAACGCTTGAAAAAATGTACGGGTTCGGAGCGTTGTTCGAGTGGGGGTGCGATCTTGCCTTCGACCTAGAGGAATTCAAGGCTGGACGAATCCAGTGGGAGGAAGTCGACAGCGGGGTCTTGATTTCGGGGCCGCCGGGTTCAGGGAAAACGATGTTTGCTGGTGCTTTGGCGCGAACCTGCGGTGTTCCTCTAGTTTACGGTTGAGTTTCGAGCTGGCAAACGGCAGGTGCTCTAGACGATCATTTGAAGGCGATGCGTGCCTCTTTCGAAGAGGCTAAGGCCAAAGCTCCCGCGATATTGTTTGTCGATGAGGTCGATACATTCGGGGATCGAAGTGAGACGGACCGGAACCGTGGCTACATGCGGGCCGTGATTGCGGGTTTTCTTGAATTGTTGGACGGGTTCAACCGCCGAAAAGGGGTGATCGTCATCTCAGCCTGTAACAATCCAGAGCAGCTTGACCCGGCAATCCGTCGGGCCGGCAGGCTCGGTCAGCATTTCGAAGTTACGCTGCCTGACGAAAGTGCCCGATACTCAATCCTGAAGTATCACAGCGGTATCGATCTCGATCCGAAGCAGGTTGAGCAGTTCACGCTTTCGACCCAAGGGTACTCCGGAGCCGATATCGCGCAACTTGTTAGGCTTGCTAAGAGATCGGCGCGCCGAAGAAAAGAAGACTTAGCCGGCGATCACATTGTGCGAGAGTTGCCGCCGGCCGTAGAGCTTCCGGCCAATTACGTTCATTCGGTCGCGGTACACGAGGCGGGGCATGCTGTTGTCGCCGTTGAACTTGGGTTCGGTGAACTTGTGAGCGTTAAGATCGCAAGCTACGCCATCCCTGGGAACGGCAACCAGGTTGGCGGGGCAACCTACGCCATGCCGCAGCATTTACGTAGGACCAGAGCTGCCTACCTCGACGATATCGCTGTGTCGTTGGGAGGTATCGCAGCCGAGACGCTGGTGTTCGACGCGTTCTTCGACGGCGCGGCCGGTTCCCACACGGCCGACCTGAATACCGTGACCAGAACCGCAACCCTCTTGGAGGTTGGTCTTGGCATGGGACACACGCTGATCGTGGCAGACAACGCTCCCACCCGTCTGGACGCCCTTCGCGCGAGCGACCCCGATTTGAAGAAGAGAGTGCACGACACAATTGCCAACGAGTTCGAACGTGCAAAGAATATCCTGAGGAGTAGACGTCCCGCCCTGGATGAAATCACCGTCCGGTTGATCCAGGCGAGGTCACTGTCTGGCGACGAAGTGCGGGAGATCGTCGAAAGGCACCGTCGGCCAGCAGTCAGCCTTGCGAAGATACCTCGCAACATGGGTGCGTAGACATGCCGGGGAAACGCCGATCGCGGAAGAAGCGAGGATCACGGTCGATAAAGTCCAAAACGGGAGCAGAGAGACGTATTGACGATCGCTCCTTCGGTTCGGGTCTCGACGAGATTGGGTTTCGTCCACTGGGACGGCGCATTCTGATACCCAGCCGGCACGCGCAAGGCGAGCGGGAAAAGACTACCTTGCAAGCGGGAGCGGCGTCGCCGACGGAGGACAAGCCCGTTACCTTTACTGACGACCCATTGGGTTACGACGCCCGCGATCCATCGTGGCTTCGGAAAGCTGCCGAGGATGCCTTAGCAGGCGCGGACAAGGAGGCGATCGAGAAGGAGGTCGATGCGGCTCTGTGCCGGTGGGGACTGCGACAAGGACCACGTGATCGCGCTGACGAATAGGCATCGGCACGGATGTCGCGTTCGTCTGTCGTGTCCGCACCAGAAATGGTGCAGGATTCCATGGAAAATCCGCTGTTGTCCGCATACGAAGTCACCGAGGACGCAGAGGCTGTCGTGCCGCTGATTGACCACGACGAAATGTAGATCGATCAGCGGTGGGTGTAGAAGTAGCAGGGAACCGAATAATCGATTGAGGAGATGCCCCTATCCACCGCAGGGAAGGATGGACGAGATACCGAGCATGGCTCTAACCTCTTTACCAAATGGCAACGTCGACTGCATGCCCGAAAAAGCTATCAACGCCAATGTCTCAGTCGAGGTCGACCGCTGGCTCAAGTGACCTGAGACCCTGAACT
>UBZT01000011.1 GCA_900470155.1 Hyphomicrobiales bacterium | reverse complement strand
GCCTATCCGAAGCCCGATGGCGTGCTGACCTTCGACCGCCTGTCCTCGGTCTTCCTGTCCAACACCAACCACGAGGAAGACCAGCCGGTTCACCTCAAGGTCAAGGACATGGACCTGCAGAAGCGGTCCGAACTCGGCATCTATGCCGGCCCGTCGACGCGTTACTGTCCGGCCGGCGTCTATGAATGGGTGGAGAAGGATGGCGAGGAGACCTTCGTCATCAACGCGCAAAACTGCGTCCACTGCAAGACCTGCGACATCAAGGACCCGAACCAGAACATAACCTGGGTGCCGCCTCAAGGCGGCGAGGGGCCGGTCTATCCGAACATGTGAGAATGACGACTAACGCCGATCGCTGCAATCCGCGGCGGTCAGCAGAGGCCACTCTTCCCCTGCCGATCGAAAGGTCGTTTCCGCTCTGCCGGAGGCGCCGATTTCTGGAAATTCCAGCGGTTGCCGCCGAGCTTACGTGGCGCTTTCCGGGTTCATCAACTGCTCGGCCTTGTCGCGGAGCGTCTGTGGCAAGGGTATGCCGCGACGTTGCCGCAGATCGAAATAGACAGATTTGATCTCATCGCGCGCGCACAGCTCTCCATCCATATTGAACATTTTATGGACACTGGTGAGCGATTTCTCTCCGATGGCTACAACGCCACTCTCGACATAGAAAAGGCTTCCGACCTTTAGCTCCTTGCTGAACGAGACAAAGTGCTGGACGTCGGCCCAGCCGTGTTCCCGTTCCGTCTGCCACGCGGCTTGATAGCCCAGGCCATGCACGAGATGCCACATCGCCTGGTCGAAAGCCGCGACATAATACTGCACGTTCATATGGCCCATTGCGTCACAATTGGCGGGATACACCACACCTGAATGCGTTCTCAAGTCGATATCCTTTCTTTCATCCGTCAGCAGCCGACCCCGGCAGTTGCCCGTGAATTGTGAAGCGTACCTTACAATCCAAAAAACATACCGCCTAGACAAATATTTCGATCGTTGGTAACGTTTCTCTGAGAACAAGGCGTAGAGCTGCAAACAGATCATTAGCAAGGAATGACCATATGAGCACTGAGGCACGGAAATCGTGGACAACCAGCGTCAGCGACGTGGAAGAAGCAGACGTTTTCATCCGTGGCTACAGCCTGGGCGACCTCATCGGCAACGTAACATTCTCCGCCGCGACCTATCTGCTCATTCGCGGCCAGCTCCCCACCCCAGGTCAGGCGAAAGTGATCGAGGCGATCCTCTGCTCTGTGCTGGACTACTCGCTCAAGAAGCCCGGCACGGTTGCCGCGCGCTACTGCGTATCCGGCAATCCGTCTATGGTTGCAGGTCTGGCAACCGCGATGCTATCGGCCGGTGAATATACACTGGCGCCAGATAGTGCCGGCCTCTTCATCCGCAGCACATACGAGACCCATCGCAAGGCCGACATGTCGATCGACGAATGTGCGGAGGCTGCCGTTGACGAGATCCGCGCCAAGAAAATGCGGGTTGGTGGTTTTGGTCATCCCAACTTCAAATACAGCGACCCTCGCGCCCAGAAATTGAAGTCAATTGCCATGGATGCGGGCGTTTGGGGTGACGTGTGCGAATGGTATGAAGCGGTCCACCGCGCCTTCATCAAGCGGGTGAACAAGCCCGAGATGGCTATCAATGAAGTTGGAATGATGGCGGCAATCCTGACGGAAATGGGCTTCACCCCGGACGAAATGACGGGCCTGGCGCTGCTTTCCACCTTCCCTGGGGTCGTTGCGCATATCTCGGAAGAACTTCAGTCGAAGACACGCATTCGCACAATTCCGGACGACGCCGTTGACTATGCACGCGAGCGCAAGAGTCTGGCTGACGATATGTCTGCAGCTGGATGGGAAACGCGCCCGAACTGAGTTGCGCGCTGACCAATGCGTTCAGCGCTGATGTTTCGCCGCTCTGCGACCGACATTTCTCACTGAAGCATATGGGTGGAACTTGCCATGTCGATTGTCGGTTATGGCAAATTCCGTTCGCCGTATTGGCATTGACGACACGCCGGAGGCGGTCTCGTTTGGATAGATTTGCGCGAGTACGCGCCCCGCTGAACCACCTCATAGGCTAAGGCCCGTCGCCTCTTTGGCCGCACTTTCGCACTCAGGGAAGAGGTTTTGACAGCATCTTCGACAGTGCCAACCAGCGGAAATGCCCGGTCAATGCACGCTGTAGACTTTTGAATTGAAAATGCAGTTGCAGGCTTGCTTTGCCCCACCACGAAGTGGCTTCTCACCAAACCCCGCAATGATTGGTCTGGCACGACGGCATCAGATCGACGATTGCAGAGAATCGACGACAGCTGGCTGGTGCCCGTATCTACCCCGCCGCCAACGAAAAGGGCAGCCCAAACCATTGATTTGGGGCGCCTCTTGATTTGGCCTTAAGCGAAGCTCTTTGCGAGCGAAGGCTGCGCGTCGCGCCATGCCTGGCGGGTTTGCTCGCTAACCTTCTGGAAGTGCTCCTGCTGCGGCTGAGCATAGTAGCCCAGACGTGAAACCTGGTAGCTGCCCTTCTGATGGAGGTTCGCAAGGTTCTCAGCCATGCTGAGCGCCATCAGATTCGGATTGAGGATCGGGAATGGGGCGGGCGTGCCACCGTTCATCAGATAGCGCTGATACGACGCGGCAATGATCGTGCAGTTGAGAATAACAACTTCTGCACCAGATTTCTCAATCGACTTGGCTGTGACCTCGACGACATCTTGCGCCACGGACGCGGTGTCCTTGACCATGTCCTTGACATACCAATTTATAACGTCGAGCCCGAGGATCCGGTCAGAAGCGCCATAGAGCTTGACGTTGTCCTTCATCTGGGCGCCTGCCTTGACATGGTCCGTGACGATAACTGCCGTGCGCCCGTAATAAGACAGCATGCTGAGTGACGCTTCGAACGGTCCAACGACGGGTATGTTGACCAGCTCGCGTGCGACCATAACGCCTGGATCATAGCAACATCCACTGATAACGGCGTCAAAGCCGTCTTCCTCGGACTTTTTCACGGCCTCGAACAGAGCCGCCTCAACGATATGCTTGGGGTAGAAGTAATCCATATCGGACGGGCAACCCTCAAGATGCGTCACCTCGAGCGTCGTGTCATCCATCGCATAATGCGACAACGTCTCCTTGATGAGGTCGTCATAAGCCGTTGTTCCAAAGGGGTTGATGAAGTTGATCCGTCTTGCCATTGTCGCTCTCCAGAGAAGTCAAACAGAATTAGACCATTGAGTATTTTATTTTGTCCGAGGGGTCAATTAGGATCTTCGCGACGATGAACCGCTTGTGTCCTCCGCCGACCTGAGCCGACAGCACAGCCGCGCCTTCGCTAGAGGTCGTAAAAGCCGCCCTCAATCGCCCTGACAAGCGCATCGATCAACCGGTCGGCAGAGGTCGGAAGTGCGGTCTCCCGCAGAAAGTGATCTTGAATGATAAAGCCATCCACAAGCGCAACGAGTGATCTGGCAATTGCATCCAAGTCACGGGGTGGCTCATCGTCCTGTGTAGCTGCGCTGAGCAGCTCCATGTAGGTGCACAACCAGTCCTGATAGGCGTCCTGGGGCAGCTTAAACTGGATGTCCGTGCGCAGCGCCCAGATGCCGAGTTCAAATTCGGTCAGCTGGTCTTCAGGCGTACGGGCTGCCCAAGTGGCGAATGCACGCCCGATCACGCCAGCCGCAGTTGCAACCCCCATTTTTGGTTGAATGTGCCTGGCAACCCACTCTTTGCCAGTCGCACCGAACGTCTCGGAAACCGCCTCAAAAAGCTGCTGCTTGGTGTCAAAATGGTAGTGAAGGCTGCCAAGCGAGACCCCCGCCTCAACCGAGATACGTCTCGTGGTCGCAACGGCGACACCTTCCTCACGGATAATTTTCGCGGCGGCATCAATGAGTTTGGCACGATGCCTTTCACCAGAATTCTTCAGCATAGTAATCCTTCGCCTGATCCATAGTCTGTCATGCACTCTGGTCAGCAGCTCGGTAAATGCGTCCGCGCCTGTTTCAAATACCGACCTAGCGGAATTGCGAACCGGCTTTAGCCGGAAACCTCCCACCCGCAGAGCACTGAACGTCACACAGCCCGAGCCGCCTCAGTGATCCTCTAGAAAATATCCGACATGACATCTGGTCACTTGACCAGGATGTCAATATTCGCCATATTCTGACCCACGGGTACAAAAATACAATCGCTCGGTCAGCATTTAATCGACCGAAACCCGGGGAATTTCATAAGCCGTATATGCAGGGGCCATAGGGCATCGTTGTTCGCCAGAAATGGTCACGTCTACCCTGCATATCCGCATGACTGGGAAAGTCACATGGGCAAGAGGTTGACAACCGCTTTGCTGCTCCTGCCGGGAGCTGCATGGCTGACTATATTTTTGATTATCCCGACATCGCTCGTACTCGCCTATGCGTTTATGACGCGCGGCGTCTATGGCGGCGTGGTGCCAGGTTTCACACTTGCCACGCTACAGCGCGTCGCCGACGACATCTATGTCGACATATTCCTGACGTCAGCACGCATTGCATTGGCTGCTGCCGTCATTTCGCTCCTGATCGGTTATCCAGCCGCCTATGCGATTTCCAGACTTGGCAGACGGTGGCAAATGCCAGCTCTTTTCATGGTGATCCTGCCGTTTTGGAGCAACTATCTCATCAGGACCTACGCTTGGCTGGTTCTTCTCAACCGAACCGGGTTGGTGAATGGCGCATTGCAGGGCGCCGGCATCATCACAGAGCCACTTCCTCTCTTGTACAACGAGTCCGCCATCATTCTCGGCCTCGTCTACAACTATCTGCCGTTCGTTGTGTTGGCCGTCTACTCCTCCATACAGCGCCTCAACCATGAGATTTTGGAAGCAAGCGAGGACCTCGGCGCGTCAGGGTTCACCACATTCCGTCGCATCACGCTCCCGATGACTATTCCCGGCATTGCAGCCGGCGGCGTTTTCGTTTTCGTGCTTTCGATCGGCAACTTCATCACCCCAGATCTGTTGGGCGGTGGACAGATCAAGATGGTCGGCAACGCCATCTACGACCAGTTCATGTCCGCCCGTGACTGGCCTTTCGGCTCTGCCTTGGCCCTCACCCTGATCACCGTGATGATGGCCCTGCTTCTTGTGCAGACATATTTGGCAGGACGCCTGCAGAAGATGGAGAAGGGCACCACCAATGCGTAGGCGTTCGCAAGCATTAAATATACATCTGTGGCTGACATTCCTTTTTCTGTACGGCCCGATCCTCGTCCTCATCGTTCTGAGCTTCAATGCTTCCGGCTTGCCAACATCCTGGGGCGGCTTCTCCCTGAAGTGGTACGGCGTCCTCTTCCAAGATCAGAAAATGTGGCGCCCCACCCTCAACACAATGATCGTTGCGCTCACCTCAACCGCCATCGCCACCGCACTCGGTACGCTGCTGGCGATGGGAATTGAACGGATGAGGCCATCAGCCAAACTTGATGCTTTCCTCTTCGTTCCAATGGTTATCCCGGACATCGTCCTTGCAATATCGCTTCTCTCTTTCTACACGGCACTGAAATTCTCGCTCGGATTGCACTCGATTGTACTATCACACGCCGTGTTCAACATAGCGTTCGTCTGTGCAATCGTGAGAACACGTCTCAACGGCTTTGATCACGCGCTGATCGAAGCATCGATTGATCTGGGTGCATCGCGCTGGACAACATTCTGGCGTGTGACGTTACCTATCATCTTGCCAGGCGTCGTTGCAGGAGCACTGCTCTCGTTCACCCTCTCTTTCGACGAATTCGTAATCGCGTTTTTCACCGCCGGTCCCACCAGCGCATCACAAACCCTTCCCATGCATATCTACTCTATGATCCGGTTCGGCATTACGCCGGAGATCAACGCCATCGCGACCGTGATCATCGGCGTGAGCTTCTGCCTGGTGCTGATTGCACAGCGGCTTAATCGAGAGGTTTTGACAGAACAATGACCACCAAACCCTCCATCCAGATCCGCAACCTCTCTGTGAGATATGGAGTATTCACTGCGGTCGACAATGTCTCCATTGACTTTCGCGAAGGCGAATTCTTCGCCCTGCTGGGTCCATCCGGTTGCGGCAAAAGTACCCTTCTTCGCACCATTGCAGGGTTCGAGGCTCCGTTCAGTGGCAAAATGTTGCTCGACGACGTCGATTTGATCGATGTGCCCGCGCGCAAACGCCCGATCAACATGATGTTTCAGTCCTACGCCCTCTTCCCGCACATGAGCGTGGAAGAAAACGTTAGGTATGGCCTGGAAGTATCGGGCGTTGCCAAGCGTGAAATAACGTCACGCGTGGACGATATTCTCTCCGCAACGCATCTGACCAACTTCGCCAAACGCCGGCCAAACCAGCTGTCCGGTGGCCAGCGCCAGCGTGTCGCTCTTGCGCGCGCGCTCGTCATGCGGCCAAGGGTCCTGTTGCTCGACGAGCCACTGGGTGCCCTCGACAAGAAATTGCGAGGCACGATGCAGCTGGAACTGAAGCGGCTCCAACACGAGATGGGGATCACCTTCATCGTCGTCACCCACGATCAGGAAGAAGCCCTTGTTATGGCCGATCGCATCGCCCTGATGCGCGCCGGCAAGATCGAGCAGATTGGCACTGCGGCCGAACTTTACGAATGGCCGGCAAACAAATTTGTCGCCGATTTCATTGGTACGACCAACTTCCTTCCCGCCTCGGCAAACGGCGGCCAGCTGGAAGTGCCATTCCTCGGAAAAATTGGCTCCCGTAACGACGTCAATGGCAGCATCACCTATTCCCTGAGGCCAGAGCGCATTCACGTCTCCATGGAACGTTCACCACTCCATGAGAACGGTTTTGTTGGGGTCGTCGAAGAGGTCGCCTATCACGGTCAGGACATCAATCTTCATGTCCGGCTTGCCAGGGACCTTGATCTCGTCGTCGCAAAAGTGCCGGCCTCCAGCAATCTAACCGACAAAATCAGTATCAACACATCCGTATGGCTCGGCTGGAATGACGCGGATGCGCGTGTTCTCAGCGCCTAAGTGGACGGAGAGATGGAACCACCTTCGATGCAAGATACCGAACGATTCGACTACATTGTCGTCGGCGCAGGCTCCGCGGGAAGCGTGCTGGCCAACCGATTGAGCGCAGATCCCAAGATAAAGGTACTGGTCCTCGAAGCCGGCGGGCCGGATCGTCGCTGGGACTTCAGGATCACGATGCCTGCAGCCCTGGTCTATCCGCTCAATGGGACAACCTATAACTGGCAGTTCAAGAGCGAACCCGTTGAGCAGCTGAACAACAGGGAGTTTGCATTTTTCCGCGGCAAGGGCCTTGGCGGATCATCTACCATCAACGGGATGGTCTATGTGCGCGGCAATGCAATGGATTTTGACACCTGGGCTTCGGAGCCGGGACTCGATCATTGGACCTACGCCGATTGCCTTCCCTATTTCAAACGGTCCGAGACCTATGCCGAAGGCGGCAACGAGTATCGTGGAGATAGTGGCCCCTTGCATGTGAGCCGGGGCAAGCCCGAGAGCCCGCTCTATCAGGTGTTTCTGGAAGCGGCCTACGAGGCCGGCCACCAAAAGGCAGAAGACGTAAACGGCTACCGTCAGGAAGGCTTCGGCTACTTCGACGCGACGATCCACAACGGCGTTCGTGAAAGCGCGTCTCGGGCATACCTTCACTCCGTGATGAAGCACCGTCCCAACCTCACCGTCATAACCGGCGCGATGGTGGGGCAGATCAAGTGCCTGAACCGACGCACGGACAGCATAACCTATAAAAGTGAAGGCAAGACGCACACGGCAAAAGTCGAGCGTGAGGTCATCTTGTGCGCAGGGGCAATCCAGTCGCCCCAGCTCCTGATGCTGTCCGGCATCGGAGATGCCGACGAGCTTGGAAAGCATGGGATCGAACCGATCGTCGATCTGGAAGGTGTGGGCAAGAACCTCGGCGACCACCTGGAATGGATTGTGTCCTACACATGCAAGAAGCCTGTGTCCTACTTCAGCGCGACGAAACCGCTGAACCAGGCCATGATCGGCGCCAAGTGGTTCACGACACAAAGCGGCCTCGGCGCATCGAACTTCTTCGAAGCCGGCGGTTTTCTAAAGTCGAGCGACGACAAGCCCTATGTTGACACCCATTTGCATTTCGTTGCGCTGGCCGCGGAATACAGTGGGCGGGTATCGGCTCCCGGCCATAGTTTTCAGGTTCATCTGAGCCCAGGACTGCCTGAAAGCAGGGGCTGGATCAAACTCAAATCGTCTCGCGCCGAAGATCACCCGGTGATCCAGCCAAACTACCTCGCAACCGAACGGGATTGGATCGATGCGCGGTCCTCGATCCGGAAGTCTTTTGAGATTCTGGAAATGCCCGCACTGTCGGAATATCGCGGCGAAATGATCCATCCGGGTCGCGCATTGGACGACGATACCTATCTGGACAGCTACATCCGCGCGCATGCCGAGACCGGCTATCATTATGCAGGCACCTGCAGAATGGGCGAAGGATCAGGCGCTGTCGTTGACGGGCAGCTGAAGGTGCATGGCATCCAGGGGCTTCGGGTTGTCGATGCTTCGGTCATGCCGCGTCCGACGAACGGCAACACCAACGCACCCACGATCATGATCGCCGAGCGAGCGGCAGACATGATCCTGGGAAATGCGCTGCTCGCGCCATCGGATGCTCCCGCCTATCGCAACCCGCCAACCAATCGAGACTGAAGATCCGTATTGCTTCTGAAGGGGTAGAAAAATGAGAGCTCAGCCGACTGCATCGCACTATATTGACGGTGAGTATGTCGAGGACGAAGCGGGCGCCACACTCCAGGTCGTGTATCCCGCGACCGGAGAGGTCATCGCAACGCTTCATGCGGCCACACCAGCTCTTATCGAACGCGCAGTCGCCGCTGCCAAACGCGCGCAAGGCGAATGGGGCGCATTGCGGCCGATCGAACGCGCTCGCATCCTGAGACGTGCTCACGATCTGGTGCGCGAGCGCAACGACGAGATCGCTCGAATTGAATCGCTCGATACCGGCCGGGCCGTCTCGGAGACGATGTATGTCGATGCGGTATCGGTTGCCGAAGCGCTGGAATTCTACAGCGGCGTGATCGCCAGCTACAACGGACAGTCGATTTCGCTTGGCAGCTCCTTTGCCTATACCCAGCGTGAGCCTTTGGGGGTCTGCGTCGGCATCGGCGCCTGGAATTACCCATTCCAAGGCGCCGGCTGGAAATCGGCGCCCGCCCTGGCGGCCGGAAACGCCATGGTTTTCAAGCCCTCCGAGAACTCACCGCTCTCAGCCCTGCTCCTGGCGGAGATCTACCGCGACGCCGGTTTGCCAAATGGCCTTTTCAATGTCCTGCAGGGCTTTGGAAACGTCGGCCATGCGCTCGTTGCTCACCCTGACACAGCCAAGGTGTCCCTGACAGGTTCGGTCCCGACCGGGAAAAAGGTACTCGGCCTCGCGGGTTCCATGATGAAGCATGGCACGATGGAACTGGGCGGAAAATCGCCGATCATCGTGTTTGACGACGCCAGCATCGACAACGCCGCAAGCGGTGTTCTGATGGCAAACTTCTATTCGACAGGCCAGATCTGCACAAACGGTACACGTGTTTTCCTCCAGCGCGCAATCCATGACCAGATGGTCGAGAAGATTACGGAACGCACGCGCAACATCAAGATTGGCGACCCCTTCGATCCCTCCGTGACCATGGGGCCTTTGGTCAGCCAAGCTCAGCAGTCCAAGGTTCGCAGCTACATCGACATCGGCAAAGAGGAAGGTGCGGTCCTGCATTATGGTGGCGGCATTCCCAACATGCAGGGCATGGAAGGCGGCTTCTGGATCGAACCCACCATATTCACCCAGGTGACCGACAACATGCGGCTGGCGCGTGAGGAGATCTTCGGCCCGGTCATGTCGATCCTTGCATTCGACACGGAAGAAGAGGTCATCGCGCGCGCAAACGACACTGAATTCGGTTTGGCTGGAGGCGTGTTCACACAGGATATCGCCCGGGGCCATCGCGTCGCAAAACGCCTGGAGGCCGGCATGGTCTGGATCAACAACTACAATCTGGCACCCGTGGAAGTTCCTTTCGGCGGCGTGAAATCGTCGGGCGTGGGCCGGGAATGCGCGACTGCAGCGCTCGATCACTACACGCAAATCAAGAGCGTCTATGTGGAGGCAGATCAGGTCGTCAGCGTCTTCTGACAACCGCTGTCCAACTGGGGCGAACGTAATCTCGGTTCTAAGCTCGAATAGGGAACTGAGTAGGACTGCAACAAACACAATCAACGGAGCGGGGAATTAACATGAAGAAATCTTTGGTCTCTACCCTCTTGTGGGGTGCAATGGCGACTGTCGCTATGAGCACCGGCGCCAATGCCGAACAGATCACCGTGATGAATTTCGCGAACTATATGCCGGAAGACATTTTGACCCGTTTCAAGGCTGAGACGGGCATCGACGTTGAGCTGGTCACGACCAGCACCAACGAAGAATCTATGGGCAAGATCGTCGCCGGCAACGGGACCGGATTCGACGTCGTCTTCGTTTCGTCGCCCTTTGCCGAAGCCCTGCAGAAGCTAAACCTGATCAGCGAAATCGATCACTCCAAACTTCCGAACCTGTCCAATCTCTACGATGTCGCCACGAAGCTGCAATACGATCCGGGGAATGTCTATTCCATACCGTATTCGTGGGGCACGACGGGACTTTGCTACCGATCTGATCTGATGTCCTTCGCGCCGGACAGCTGGCAGGACTTGCTGAACCCGAAGGACGAGATCAAGGGCAAGATCACCATGATCTCCACGGACCGCTGGCTTCTCGCAGCAGGCCAATTGGCGAACGGATATTCCGTCAACGACGTCGATGCTGCGCATCTTGAAGAGGTCAAGGCCGACCTGATCAACGCGAAGAAGACGCTGCTAGCCTACGACAACAACACCATGTTCTCGAAGCTCGTTTCGGGCGAGGCAGTGATGGCCCATGCCTGGGACGGCTGGTGCAACTTTGCGATCGCCGAGAACCCCAATGTCAAGTTTGTCGTTCCCAAGGAAGGCTCCGACTTCTACATCGACGTGATGGTCATTCCGTCTGCCACCGAACACAAGGAAGCGGCCCAAAAGTTCATCAACTTCGTACTCCAGCCTGAAAACCAGAAATGGGTGGTCGACACCCTCACATTCAAGGTACCCAATCGCGTCTCGATGGAAACCGTGTCGCAAGACCATATCAAGAAGTTTCCCAATCTGGCGCTCACACCCGACGAACTCTCGAAGTTCGAAACCTTCCGTGACCTCGGCGCAGACCTGCCGCGCGTCTCAAGTGTCGTGACCGAAATCACTGCATCGAAATGATTTAAGTGGGTCTACCTGCATTATTCGGCATGTAGACCCAAGACTCTCCCGAAAAATGGAGGGAAAGTGGATCTCAGGTCACCAAGGGCGCTATTGAACGGGCGGCCACCCGGCTTGGCTTCGAGCGGATCGACGTCATCCGCCCAGGCTTTCTGCGCGGTCAACGTAGCGAGACGACGGTTTGGGAACGGTTGCACAGCACGTCCTGGCCACGCTCTCGCCAATACTGCCACTTCGCCTTTCCCGATACGGCGTCATACCTGCCAAGCTCGTTTCCGACGCCATCGTTAAGCTTGTGGAAAGACGGGAGCCAGGCCGCCTTATGCATGAGGACGCCGATTTGCAGCGTATTTCAGGAGATGGGGATTGAAATCAACCACTGTTTCTACCTGCCGCATCACCGTCCGATTTGTGGTGACAATGGGCGCCTTGATAGGAATCGAACAGCTGGGCTTCGACCAATCCAGCTAAGCCTCTGATTTTAAATAATGCTACCCGACATAAGCATCTAGTGATGGCATCCAGTCTGCAACGGTTTCCCGACCAGACGCAGCAGGCGTTCAAAAAACAACTCAACGCCTGCAACATCGAAGGCTACTAACGGGTGAGGCTTCCCGCAACCAGTACGGCAGTTGCAGGAAGCCAGCGGCGTTTTACTTCGCGACCTTGCGATCAAGGAAGCTTCGAATGAGCGGCGCCATCTCATCCAGCTTGTCTTCGAGCGCGAAATGTCCCGTGTCCACAAGATGGAACTCAGCCTCAGGAAGATCGCGCAGATAGGGATGCGCGCCTTCTTCAGGGAAGATCTGGTCGTTCTTGCCCCAGACGATCAGCGTCGGCGGCTTGCGGTCGCGGAAGAAGGCCTGGAACTGCGGATAAAGAGGCAGGTTGGTGCGGTAGTCGTAGAACAGGTCGAGCTGGATATCCTTGTTGCCAGGCCGATCGAGCAAAGCCTGATCATGGACCCAGTTGTCGGGGCTGATGCGCGTCAAGTCCTTGACACCATCGGTATACTGGAACTTGGTCGTTTCGGGTGCCACGAGTACCGAGAGCGCTTCCCGGTCCTTTGTCGCGCCCGACTTCCAGTAGGCGCGGATCGGATTCCAGAAATCGCGAATGCCTTCGTCATAGGCATTGCCGTTCTGGACGATGAGGCCGGTGACGCGGTCCGGGTACTTGAGCGCCAGCCGGTAGCCGACAGGTGCGCCATAATCCATGACATACATCGAATATTTGGCGGCGCCGAGCTTGGACAGCAGCGTATCAACGATATCGGTATAGTGGCTGAAGGAATATTCGAATTTGGTGTGCTCGGGCGCATCGCTCTGGCCGAAGCCCGGATAGTCAGGGGCGATGACGCGGTAGCGGTCTGCGAGCAACGGGATCAGGTTGCGAAACATGTGGGACGATGTCGGAAAGCCGTGAAGCAGCACGAGGACGGGGCCGTCGGCCGGGCCGGCTTCACGATAGAAAACGTTGACCCCATCGATTTTCATGGAGCGATAATGGACCGTTGCAGGCGCCTGCTGAGTGATCACCGTTGTTTCGGCGAAGGCTGTCGCGGCTGGAGCGGAAGCAGAGATGCTGGCGGATGCGAGAAGCAGTGCGGCGAGAGTACGAGACATTGTGGTTCTCCTCAGGAGTGATTGCGGGCGGCTTGTTGCCTGCAGCCACCATCGCTCTTTCGGCCTGGAGGGAGAATGCTCGTACTCGACAAGGGATTATTTCATCAGGTGATATAAATGCGATGGAATGGACATGCCAAAAGCAACCTGATCGCCGACTATTTGACTCTGGAAAGCCAACTATCAATTCAAAAGCCGGTTCTCGCGTAGTCTGGATGCAGCCATATCGACGAAGGCACGGACCTTTGCTGGAGCATGCCGTCCTTCAGGATGGAGTATATGAATTGGCAAAGCTGGTTCCTCGAACTCGCTGAGAACGATCTGGAGTTCTCCAGCGACGAGGGCTGGGCCGATCTGGTAATTGAGAACCCTGGTCAGACCCCATCCCTCACGCGCGGACTGTATCGCTGCTTCGTTGGTATTGCATTGCAGAGCCGCATCCACGGATACCCGCAGATCGCTGGCAAACTTCCATTCAGGTGAAGCCCATGCCGCTGTCGATGCAGCGATGCGGTGGTCTTTGAGATCGTCTGGCGATTTCGGAACGCCGTAGCGCTCGAAATACTTTGGCGAACCGCACATGACGCGCCGGACACTTCCGACCTTGACGGCAGAGAGATTTGAATCCGGGAGATGGCCGATACGCACAGCGACATCGATCCCTTCCTCCACGATGTTTACCGGTCGATCAATGAAAAGCGTCTTGGCTTTCATCGTCGAATGTGTGTCGAGATAGCTCGTCACGATCGGGAGGACGTACATCTGCCCGAACAGCGCTGACGCGGTTATGGAGAGAGTTCCCGTCGGCGTAGCATAGGAGCCGCCGGCGGCGGCCTCTGCTTCAGCGATATCGGCCAAAATCCGGCGGCAGTCTTCGAAATAACGAACGCCCGCTTCGGTCATCTTCACCGAGCGGGTGGTTCGCACAAGAAGTCGCGCGCCAATCAGGTCTTCGAGCGAAGCAACCGCTCTCGTGACGGCCGGGGCGCTCATGAACATCTGGCGAGCGGTGTCTGCGAAGCTCTCTGTTTCGGCGACCTTCACAAAGATCCTCATTGCCTGCCACCGGTCCATCCGCGTCCCCAATCACGTTTGTTTCCAGCACCTTAAGTGCTTGGAACCGAAGCCTCAAGAGGCAACGCATGTTCAGGCGGCCTGCGCACGAAGAGAAAGCGCGAGGCGTTCTATTTCCTCGCAGGTTTCCTCGGAAATGCCAGCGCGTATTGCGCGCTGGCGCGTTTCGCGACAGGCATTCAAAGCAAGTGATACGGCGATCGATGTATTGAAGTCGAAGCTTGAACCGCGCCTTGCCACATCCATCTCGGCGCCGGTCATCCCGAGGGCACGACCGGCTTCTTCTTGTTTGGCAAGTAGACGCTTGTTCGCATTCGTTCCTGTGAGGGCCAGTTCTATTGAAAGTCTTGCCCGTGGATCCATTGACGAGCCGACCATTGTTCATCTCCTCGGGTTAGGCCTTAAAAGCCGAAGTCGCTGAGGCCGGGGTGGTCGTCGGGCCGGCGGCCCAGCGGCCAACGGAACTTGCGATCGGCTTCAGCAATCGGGTGTTCGTTGATGCTGGCATGACGTTCCCGCATCAGGCCATCCTCGGCGAATTCCCAGTTCTCGTTGCCATAGGCGCGGAACCACTGGCCGCTGTCATCGCGATATTCATAGGCATACCGGACGGCGATACGATTGCCGGTGAAAGCCCAGAGTTCCTTGATGAGGCGATAGTCGAGCTCCTTGTTCCACTTGCGGGTCAGGAAGGCCTCTGCCTCGGCGCGGCTCTTCGCGAACTCGGCGCGGTTGCGCCAGCGCGTATCGAGCGTGTAGGCAAGCGCGACCTTTGCAGCATCGCGACTATTCCAGCCATCTTCGGCAAGGCGGACCTTTTCGATGGCACTCTCTCTGGTGAATGGGGGAAGCGGCGGACGAGACATGGAAAAATTCCTCTGAGGTTGATGGTCAATCGTAGGGGGGAGGCGGTACGTCCAGCACCGCCTCCAGGCCAGGCATCACGCAGCCGCGCGATCGATGCGGGGAAAATCGATCTCTGTGTCGAGGGCCTCATTCACATAGTTCGTGAAGGTGTTGAGGGCGACATGGGCAATGATCTCGACGATTTCCGCGTCGCTGTAGCCTGCATCGCGAACCTTGGCGATTTCCGCTGGCGCAACGGACCCGCGAGCCATTGTCAGTGCCCGGGTAAATTCGACGGCAGCCGCCGCCTTGGGATCGTTAGACGTGCCGTTTCGGTTGGCAGCAATTTCGCTTTCGTCAAGTTTGGCGAACTTTGTGCCCGTGAAGGTGTGCGCCGAGAGGCAGTAGTCACAACCGTTGGCTTCAGCCATGGCGAGCGCGATGCGTTCGCGGGTGGCCGGCGGCAGCTTGCCCTTGCCGAGTGCGCCCTGGAGCGAGGTCAGGCCCGTCAACGCGGCGGGGCTATTGGACACCAGCCGGAAGATGTTCGGAACGGAGCCGATCTGCTTCTGGATGGTCTCGAGGATCGGACGGGACGCTTCCGGAGCTTCTTCGATGGTGGCCGGGGTAGGAATGCGTGACATTGTAATCTCCTTTTTCGGTTGAGAGAGACGTTGCTCTCTTGAGATTGAATATGATCGGGTGGCGTAATTTGCTGAAGATCGAAAGGAAACAAGGGACTGTTGCGCTGGACGCAGCAATCGCCGCTTACACAGCAAGCTGCAGGCCGCCTTCCTGTTCGGCTGGAACGGCGCAGCAGAGCAGCACTTCGTCGGCGTCGATCTTCGCGGTGGGCTGCTTGACATAAGCGACGGCACCTTTGACGAGCTTCGTCCGGCACGTCCCGCAATTGCCTTCGCGGCAACTGAATTCGGGCTCGAGGCCGCGTGCTTCTGCGAGTTCCAGGAGAGTGCCGGAGCCAGATGTCCACCGTGCTTCTTTCAGGGAATTCGTGAACACGACGGGCACGGGTTTTTCGGACGGCTGCAAGGCAGAAGGCACGACTGCTGGTGTGGGTTGCCCCGTGCGGATCAGCGACGACGGACCGAAGGCTTCAGCCTGGATGCGATCATCAGCAATGTTGAGGGCCCGCAGCCCGTCGTAGAGGTCTTGCGTGAATTGTGCGGGGCCACAGAGATAGAAATCATAGTCGTTGAAGGGGAGGAACCGCGTCAGCATCGCCATATCGATCCGACCTGCGGCGTCGTAATCCCTGCCCTCTTCAGCATCCGTGGTGTCGCTAAGGACCCTGATCAAGCGCACGGCGCCCTTGGTAGCACCAATAAGGTCGGCAATCTCTTTGTCGAACGGCCGCTCAGCTTTGGTGCGGGATGCGTATAACAGCGTGACGGAACGGACCCGCTGCTTGCGTAGCCCTTCATAAACAACATGACGGAGCATCGCCAGCAGCGGCGTGATGCCGATGCCACCTGCAAGAAGAACCGCCGGACGTGTGGCGTGGGCGTCAATGCCGAAGCCGCCGGCAGGCGCGCGCGCCTCGATGACATCGCCGACGGCAGCATTATCATGCAAGAACTGCGATACCCGACCGTCTCGCTTGACGCTGATGCGGTAGATAGCGTCGGAGGGTGCGACCGAGAGTGTGTAGGTGCGGATGACCGGCTTTTCTTCATCGGGCAGCTTTATGCGTATAGGGAGATGCTGACCCGCCCTATGGGGGAGCAGCCCGGCGCCATCGCCGGGCTGCAGATGGAAAGACTTGATCGTCGCGCTTTCATCGACAATCGCGGTGACGGTCATTGGCCGCCAGCTTGTGGCAAGCTCTGTCGCACGGAGACGGTCGACCGCTTGGCTCCAGCTGCCTGTCATCAGGGAGCTCGGCGACCAGCCGTCCTTCTGAAACGCCCATCTCAGAGCCAGAGCATTGCGGCGACGAATGATACGTGTCGGCTTGAATGTCCAGAACCGCTCCGCGCCCTGGAAGGCGGCGATCTCGGGGGAGTCGAATATGATTTCGGCCTTCCCCGTCATCTGCAGCACGTCGCCCGTTGCGAAATCCACGAACAGAAGTCCTGCCTTTCCGTTCAGCAGGATGTTGCCAAGCGTCGCGAAGAAGAGATTCCCATCAAAGTCGGGGATCGTCAGGACGCCGTCGTCACCGATGCGGACGAATCCTGCGTTCCCGCCGCGGTGGGATACGTCCACTTGGCGCCGGTCCTCGCGATCGACGTAAGACGCAACGAAGAACGCATCGGCTTCCTGGATGATCGTGCGTGCCTGATCATCGAGCACAGGCAGTTCTTCCACCTTACCCTGGAACGGTCTTCCCGGCTGCCGCTCGAACGCGAAGTCTCGCAGCTGAATGTAACGCGGGCAGTTTCCGAAACTCTGGTCCACATCGACGCGGAAACCGCCCTCTATCGTCGAGACAAAACCGTTCATGCGGTTGCGGCGACGTGTTTGCATCTCGATGCCGAGGAGGCCGATCGGCAAGCCGTCGGCCATTCCTTCGCTCGCCGGATCGCTCGGATCGCGGTTTGCGAGAATGTTCAGGACGACAGGCGAAGGCGACGACATAAACCCTGGCTGGCCTTCGACAAAGGTAGCCCAGGCATCACCGGCTTGATCGACGCTGCTAAGGACGATGAACGGCAGTTGCGCATAAAAGTCGCGATGCTGGTCCGGCATGAAATCGCGAACGACACGCTGACCGACTGCGGCCATGCGTTCCTTTACGCCGAGCTTTTCCTGGATAAAGGTCTCGCCTTCATGCCACGTCGGCAGTTTTGTGAGGGTCATGGACATCTGCGTTCTCCAGGGGAAAGAGGCGAAGGGCGCGCGACGTATCGCACACCCTGTCGAGGGTCAGGCAGCAAGGCCGACCGGCGTCTTGACGAAGTCGACGAAGCCTGGAAGTTGTTCGACCCGACGCAAGAGAGCATTCACGGATGGATAGGCGCTCAGATCGACATTGCCTTCCGGAGCGCGCGCGACGTAGCTGTAGATAGCGACATCGGCAATCGTCGGGTGATTGCCCACAAGCCATTCCCGCCCTTGCAGCTGGCTCTCGATCCGGCCAAGGATGGTGTGTGCACGGCCAATGACCTCTTCCGGATTGAACTTGGCGCCGAAGACTGTCACCAGACGGGCAGCCGCCGGTCCGTAAGCGATCTCACCTGCCGCAACCGAAAGCCAGCGCTGGACCTCAGCCGCCCCTTTTGCGTCTTCCGGCAGCCATTCGGTCTGACCGGATTTCTTGGCAAGGTAAACCAGGATTGCATTGGAATCGGAAATGAAGACATCGCCATCCGCGAGCACCGGGACTTGCCCGAACGGGTTCATTTTGAGGAAATCTGGCTGCTTGTGAGCGCCTGCCTTCAGATCGACTTCGACCAGCTCGTGGGGGAGCCCGATCAGCGAGAGAAAGAGCCGGGCACGATGCGCGTGGCCCGACAGCGGATGGTGATAAAGTTTCATGTGATCGCTCCTGATTGAAGGCCGGGTCCGTTCCCGATCCATGCGCAAAGGATGCAACAGGCGATCAGCGCGTTGAATACTCATGTTTGACAGTGCATCGTTACGCTGGACGCAACAGTGCTTGGAACCGCTCCGCGCGGTGAGTTCATTCCTGAAAGCAACGCATAGACGGCTGGGCCTTGCTCAGGCCTCTGCGTTACCTACACCCTGGCGAGACATTCCCTAATCTTGAGGCGGGCTCTCAACGTGGCTGCCGTGCCGAACGTCCTTGATGAGATCGACGAACCGCCGCAATTTGGCGGGGATATTTCGTCTTCCGGGATAATAAAGGCAGAGACCCGGATAGGGCGGCGTCCAGTCGGCGAGGACCTGCTCCAGCCTTCCGGCGGCGACGTCGTCTGATACCTGCCATTCATTCAGATAGGCGAGTCCGGCTCCGTCCCTGGCCGCCCGGAGCATCAGGTCGCTGTCGTCGAGCGTGAGCTTGCCGGGAACGTCGAGCGTGAAGCTCTCCCCTCGCTTTTCGAACTCCCAGCGATAGAGCGTGCCGCTCGCCATTCTGGCCCGAATGCACTCGTGGTTCTGAAGGTCTGCCGGGACCTGCGGCTTTCCATGCTGCCGGAAATACTCGACCGAACCGACGATGGCCGGACGGACGCTGTCGCCGATCGGGACGACAACCATGTCGGGGGGAACAGCCTCTCGGATTCTGATCCCGGCGTCGAAACCCTTGGCATTGACGTCGACGAGTGCCCCCTCCGTGACAATCTCCACCGCCATCTGCGGGTTCCTTCGCATGTATTCCAGGATCAGCGGCGTCAGGATCATGCGGGTTGCGCCGACCGACGTGTTGATGCGCAGGGTACCGGTGGCTTCCACACGATGCTCGTCGACATGCTCAACGGCGTTGCGAATGGCCTCCAGCGCCGGGCCGACGCTCGCCACGAATTGCTCGCCGGCGGCGGAAAGGACGACGCTCCGTGTGGAGCGATTGAACAATCTGACGCCCATGCGCGCTTCCAGCGTAGCGATCTGCTGGCTGAGCGAGGAGGACGAGATCCCAAGCTCTCGCGCTGCGGCCCGAAACCCGCCTCTGGAAGACACCGCGAGAACTGCTTCGAGTTCGGCGAGCGAGCCACGCATCATTGTCCGTAATCCCTTATCAGGCTGAACGATTTTGGCCAGCTTATCAGGACAGTCCTGAAATGCCAGATAAGCCTGACAGTCGAAAGGAGTTAGACATGCGCAACATCGACAAGATCTATATCGACGGTCAGTTCGTCACACCGAAGGGCACCGAAACGGGCGATCTTCATAATCCGTCCACTGAAGAGAGGATCGGTACGGTCCGGCTTGCCGGCGTCGACGATGCGCGGGACGCTGTCGCCGCTGCGAAGCGCGCCTTCCCCGCGTTCTCACGCACGTCGAAGGCCGAGCGCATCGATATGCTGAAGCGATTAAACGCCGCGGTCGCCGCGCGCGTTACCGATCTCACCGAAGCGATGTCGCTCGAATATGGCGCTCCGCAGACCTTCACGCGCTTTGCTATTCCTCATGCTGCTTCGAGCTTTCTCACCATGGCGTCTGTTCTGGAGGACTACGAATTCGAGCGCCAAATGGGCCGCGCCCGCGTCATCATGCAGCCGTCTGGCGTCGCCGCGGCCATCACGCCCTGGAACAGCAATATCGGCTTCATCACCTCGAAGCTCGCAACCACCATCGCCGCCGGTTCGACCATCGTCATCAAGCCAAGCGAGATGAGCGCGATCCAGACGCAGATCCTGACGGAGTGCCTGCATGAGGCGGGCCTGCCGAATGGCGTGTTCAACATCATCAATGGCTATGGCAATGTCGTCGGCGCAGAACTCAGCCGGCATCCGGATATCGCGAAAGTGACCTTCACGGGCTCCACCGCGGTCGGCCGCGAAATCCTGCGCAACGCGGCGGATACCTTCAAGCGCGTAACCCTGGAACTTGGCGGCAAGGGTCCAAACATCATTCTCGACGATGCCGATCTAGATCTGGTTATCCCCGCCGTCTTGCGGATGGGTTTCATCAACAGTGGCCAGGCCTGCATTGCCGGTACCCGTATTCTGGTTCCGAATCAGTTGCTCGATGACGTCCTGGTCCGACTGAAGCAGGAGATCGAGACATTCAAGGTCGGCGCCCCCGACGATCCGGACGCGATGATCGGACCAATGGTCAGCCGCAAGCAGTACGATCGTGTCCAGTCCTACATCGAACTGGGAACGCAGGAAGGCGCCCGTCTCCTGACGGGGGGCCGGGGGCGGCCCGCCGGTCTGGATCGTGGCTGGTTTACAAAGCCGACAATCTTTTTAGGCGTGGACAACCAGATGCGGATCGCGCGCGAGGAGATCTTCGGACCGGTCCTGTCGGTCATCGCCTACCGCGACGAGGATGAGGCCATCTCCATCGCAAACGACACCCCGTATGGCCTTCAGGCCTATCTGCATGGCTCCGACGCCGCACACATGCAGGCGGTTGCGGATCGACTGGAGAGCGGTCGCGTGGTGATAAACGGCGCACCGCATGAGCCGCTCGCGCCCTTTGGTGGCTTCAAGCAGTCAGGGATTGGTCGTGAATACGGCGTGTTTGGCCTCGAGGCATTTCTGGAACCAAAGGCTATAATCGCGTAATGATAGGCGTGACGAGCGGAGCGTGAACTTCGCGCGTCACGCGCTTCACAAGCGGACCAGCATCTTGCCGACAGCCTTGCCGCTCTCCTGGAACTCGTGCGCATCGGCCACTGCATCAAGGGCATATGTTTTCGCAATCTGCGGAACGTATGCCCCCGACGCGGCGCAGGCTGAAATCTCCTCGGTTGCCTGACGCATCGCCGCTTCCGGCATGGTGTACACGTAGACGAAACGGAATGAGAAGCCTCCAAGCAGCGCCGGGAAGAACGGGATTGTGAGCTTAGCCTCCGGTGATTCCGTCGAATAGGCCGAGACGACGCCGTCGCGAGCGAGACAGGCGAGCGCCACTTCGATGTTGGCGGAGATATCGACATCCACGATACGATCGACACCACGGCCGCCCGTCGCCGATCGTATGGCCTGCGGGACGTCCTCCTGGCGCCTGTTGATGACACGATCGGCTCCAGCCACTCGCGCGACCTCCGCCTGCTCCTCGCGGCTGACTGTCGCCGCCACCCACGCGCCTGCCCATTTTGCAAGCAGGATCGCCGCATTGCCGACCGCGCCGGCACCACCCTGCACCAGAACCCGCTTGCCGCGCAGGTCTCCATCGGCGAACAGGCAGCGATGCGCCGTCATCGCCGGAACGCCGAGCGATGCTCCGATCTCAAAGGACACGTTGTCGGCAAGCGTGACGGCCTGCACGGAAGGTACGACAACGTATTCCGCCGCAGTCCCGAACGCACGGCCCCATTGCGCCATGTAGATCCAGACCCTCTCGCCGATGCGCGTCTCGCGAATGCCCGCGCCGACGGCATCAATCACGCCCGCGCCGTCCTGATGTGGCACGATCCGTGGGAATGGCATGGCCTTGCCGCCGAAGCCGGTTCTCGTCTTGATGTCGGAAGGATTGATACCCGAGGCGATCACCCTCACCCGGACCTCACCGGCGCCCGGCTGTGGATAGGGCAGGTCACCGACAACAAGCACCTCTCTCGCAGCTCCTTGTTTCTCGTAAAACGCAGCGCGCATGACACACCTCCAATCAACTCGTTCCAACTACGCGCGCCACAGGCGATCTTGCAAGTAGGCAACAGTTCTGCCTATAGGGATAGAAAGTACACCATTGGAGACCAGGATGAGCCTCCGCCAGAAGTGTCCCGTCGAGACCACCGTCGATGTGACGGGCGGCAAGTGGAAGCCGATGATCATCTACCGGCTGTTGGACGGGCCGCGCCGGTTCGGGGAACTGCGTCGCCTGGTCGGCGATCCGAGCCAGCGATCGTTGACGATGCAGCTCCGGGAGCTTGAGGCCGACGGGATTGTCGCCCGCGAAGTCTTCGCTGAAGTCCCGCCGCGCGTGGAGTATTCGCTTACACCGTTCGGCCAGACACTCGCGCCTGTGTTGATCGCCATGCGAGACTGGGGCGTCGCGTTTCAGGAGCGGAGGAGCGAGGCGCAGCGCTAGGTCGCGTCTCGTCTGGCGCTCGCCGAGAAGCGCTCTACAAAGAAATCGATCAGCACCCTGACCTTCCGCGAGACGTGCGATCCCGGCGGCCGCACGATGTAAACGCCGATCTCCGGCAGACTGTATTCCGCCATGATCGGCACGAGCGTGCCCGCTGTCACGTAGCTTTGCGCGATCACGACAGGAAGGGCCGCAACGCCCAGCCCGGCCGCCGTCCCTTCGGCGATGCCCACGGCGCTGTCTGCCTTGAACCTTCCCTGCCCGTTGACGACAACCGTCCTACTGCCGTCCGACACCTTCCAGCTTTCGGTCCCTTGAAGGATGGCCTGATGTTCGAGCAGGTCCGAGGGCTTCTTCGGGACGCCGTGGGCACTCAGGTAGTCCGGATTGGCGAACAGCCCCGCCGCAAAGGCGCCGATCTTGCGCGCCGTCAGGTTCGAGTCCTGCAGGTAACCGACCCGTATCCCGCAATCGAACCCTTCCGCGACCAGATCAACGTACCGGTCGCTGTAGTGCGCGTGGAGCTGCAGGAGCGGATGGAGGCGGGCAAGCTCGGCCAGCGCCGGCGCGAAGTGTCCGGGACCGAAGGACGAAGGAACCGCCACGCGCAATCGTCCCCGCAGCTCTCCGGTCGGCAGCATTTCTTCGCGAGCGACGTCCATTTCCAGGCACATGCGGGCAGCATGCTCGCGGAAGGAAACACCGGCTTCTGTGAGTGATGCCCCTCTGGTCGTCCGCGCCAGAAGCTGAACGCCGAGCTCGCTCTCGAGGCGGACGAGCCGCCGGCTGACGATCGATTTCGGTAGCCCCAGACGCCGTGCCGCAACGGTAATCCCGCCGCCGTCTGCGACCTCAACGAAGATCTGCATGTCCTCGAAGCTGATCATTCTTGCGTTCCATTTTCCGTTCTACAGAGTGGCAAACCATAGAGCTACCGTGCCATTCATCGCAACGCTAAATTCCAGTCATCGAGCGGATCGAAACGAACTTCACCAACCCGCCGCCGACAAAAAAAGGAACACGACAATGCACAGCCAAGTATTCACCCCCGAAAATTCCGCAATGCTGCTGATCGACCATCAGATCGGCACGATGGCCTGGACCCACTCGCACGATATCAACCTGGTCAAGCAGAACGCGCTGAAGCTCGCCCGCATCGCCAAGGCCGCCAACATCCCGACCATCCTGACATCCAGCATGGAAGACCAGATCCAGGGGCCGCTGCTGCCAGAACTCAAGGAAATCCTGCCCGAGGCCTTTGACGCCCGGATCAAGCGCCCCGGTATTGTCAACGCAATGCACCATGACGGCTTCAACCAGGCGGTCAAGGCGACCGGCCGCAAGAAGCTGTTTGTCGCCGGCGTGACGACGGAAATCTGCGTCACCTTCCCGGTCCTGCAGATGCTCGACGAAGGCTACGAGGTGCAGGTCTCGGCGGACGCTTCCGCCTCCTACACCAAGTACGGCGACGACCTGGCTCTGCGCCGCATGGAAAAGGCCGGAGCCATCATCACCACCGTCGACCAGATCATCTCCGAGCTTGCCGTCGACTGGACAAGCCCGCTTGGCCAGAAGCTGGTCGGCATCCTGAACTATCACTGATGTCGGAACGATATTGAGTTCATCGGCGCGGGCGACAATCGCCCGCGCCCGAGATGGAAGGAAAAACTCCAATGACGATCACCAAAATCTCGGCAGGCCGGATGCGCGGGAACATAAGCCAAGGCTTCGGCGTCGAAATCCTGTATCCGGGTCTCACCCTAACGGCCGATGATAGCGGGATCGGTCCGATCGGCAGGATCGATCGCGCCCAGGTGCAACCCGGTCACCTCATTGGCATGCACCCGCACAAGGACGACGAGATCCTGACCTACATCCGCGGCGGCGAGATGCTTCACCGCGATACGGTCGGAAACGAGAAGAAGCTCGACAAGACGCACTTCATGATGATGAATGCCGGCCATACCTTCCAGCACGAAGAGCTGATGCTCGGGAACAGCCCGGTTCGAGCGCTGCAAATCTTCCTGCGGCCCAACGCTCCCGATCTTGAGCCGATGGTGCAGTTTCGTGATTTCGTTGACGCGAACAGTGACAACGAGTGGCGATTGATTGCCGGGCCCCAGGAGGCGCCGCTGACCGTGCGATCCGATGTCCGCGTGTTCGATGCGCGCATCACGAATGGTACCCAGCTGAGCCTGCCCGCCGCGGCCGATCCCCGGACGGCATTTCTGCTCTATGTCTTCGACGGGGCGATAGATTTTGGCGATGTCATGATCGCAACCGGCGAGAGCGCGTTCTCGCGCTCGCTGGATCATCAGCTCACTGCCAGGGCGGGTTCAGATGTCGTTCTGTTCGTGTTCGATCCTGAACCCGAGGTATTTCGTGGCGGCATGTTCAGCGGGAACCAGAAACGCATCGGATAAACTGGAAATGACGCATTGATGAATATCGGCGTGGAGAGAACATCATCCTGTTTCTCCTTGCTCTTGAAGGGTATCGAACCCTTGACGCGTAGTTTTCGAACCGCAACCTACAGAAACTTCAGCGCCCCAACTCTCAACGTGTCGATGCGCAAGATCCCTAATTGTATCGGGCCCGCTCCCCAATTGCCGGAAATCAGGCTAATCCGTCGAAAACTCACAAGACATGCCTGATCAATCAAGGACAACCAGTGTTTCTGCCCCTGCTGTAGAGGAGCTTGCCTTATGGACCCCAAGCAATATTGCGGAGCCACCATCAGCCAACGCCGATAGAACCGACCAAACGACAGGGTGCAGTGCTTCATCCAGCGCGGAGAATGGCTCGTCGAGCAAAATTAGTTTTGGCTTGCGAAGGGCAGCGAGCGCTATGTTCAGGCGCTGTTTCTCGCCGCCAGACCATGAAGACACCGGCAGGGTCCAGAGTCGTTGCGGCAAGGCCAATCGATCCAACAGCTCGGTGATATCGGCCGAACTTGTTTCTGCGCAAGCAGCTTCATTTGCGAGGTCTGCTGCCAATTTTCCGGGGATCGCCGGCAAAAATTGGGTACAGTAACCAATGGCCACGCTTCGAATTGAAACGAGTTCCGCGACCGATATGTCGAAGAGATCTCGCTGCCCGTCACCAACACACAAGAAGGCACTTCCTCGGCTCGCTCTTTTTGTCCCATACAGCACATCGAGCACCGTCGATTTTCCCGACCCTGAACCGCCGACGATCAATCCTATTTCACC
This sequence comes from Hyphomicrobiales bacterium, assembly GCA_900470155.1. Classification (GTDB taxonomy): domain Bacteria; phylum Pseudomonadota; class Alphaproteobacteria; order Rhizobiales; family Rhizobiaceae; genus Allorhizobium. The sequence continues at coordinate 10,870 of UBZT01000011.1, read as the reverse complement.
GGCCCTCAATCTAAAGCTCACCGGACCGACGGCTCGTGCTTCGTAGTCCTTTTCCAGGTTCTCGACACGCAAGATGTCCATAGCCGTCCTCAAATCATTGCCGCGACGAGGTCGCGGGCCGCAGGATGACAAGGATCAGCGATGAGCCGGTCTGGTGGAGCCTCCTCGACGATCCTGCCTTCGTCGAGCACGATCACGCGGTGGGCGATCAGCCGGGCAATCCGGAGATCATGTGTCACAAGCAACATGGCGACGCCCGTTTGGCGCTGAAGCCCCGAAAGCAATGAAAGAAGACGGACCTGCACCGAGGTATCCAAACCAGTCGTCGGCTCGTCCAGACAGAGAACCTTCGGTCCGTGGACCAGCGCTCGCGCAATCTGCAAGCGCTGCTGCATGCCACCGGAAAACAAACTCGGCAGGTCGCCCATCCTTGCGACATCGAGATCGAGTGCAGCGAACCAGTGCTGCGCTGACGCCATCGCTCGGCCAAAATTGCGCTCGCCATTGTCGAACAGAGGCTGAACGATGTTCGCGGCGGCACTTTGTGCCATATCGAGGGTGTCACGAGCATTCTGAGCGACTATCCCGACGTTCCGACGTCGCTGTGAAACCAAAGCCTGCTCGGGAAGCTCATAGATCGAGATCGGGCCATCGGCGGATTGGTGTAGCACCCTCCCCTCGTGCGGACGCAAAAGCCCGCCCGCCATGCGCAGCAGCGTCGACTTTCCCGCTCCGGATTTCCCGACGAGACAAAGCACCTCTCCAGGATAGAGGACGAACGACGTGTCCGGCGCAATCCGCCTATCATATGAAACGCGACCAAGCGTCAGGACGGGAGAAGGTAGCCTAAGCACCGGCAACCTCCTTTGATCTTTGTTCGCAACATTCGGTATCGGAGCATACCCATTCGCTTGTCCCATCATCCTTCTGGAGAAGGTGGTCGAGATGACTGGTTGCGCATCCGCAAATGACACACTGCCGTCCGTCATCAGGATAGCCGGGGTCAAAAGGTATATCGTCGAATGCAAGGCTTTCGACATGGGTGTAGGGTGGCAATGCATAGAGCCGACGCTCTCGCGCCGCGCCGAATATCTGAATTGCCGGCGAACGGTGGAGACTAGCGTTATCTCGCTTCGGTATCGGTGACGGAGACATCAAATATCGCCCTTCGACCATAACCGGGTAGTCATACCCTGGCTGGACTGCACCACGACTACCGGTTCTTTCCTCGAACAGCCGAGCGTACACACGGCCGTAATCCGCGTGTGCGTGCATGCGAGAGGCCTCCTTGGCCGAGTTGACGAAGGCGCGCAAAGGGTCTGGTCTCGGCACCTGATAAACGACGATCTGCCCCTCCTGGAGCTTTGCCTCGGGGACACGCTGGCGGACCTGTATGAGTGTTGCCTCAGGCGTGCGGGTCGTGGTGGTTACGAAAGCCGTCCTCGTGAAGAAGGACCGAATGTTGACCGCATTCACCGTGTCGTCTGAGCCATGGTCGGTAACCTTCAGCAAGTCCTCCTCATTGATCAGGCTTGCCGTGACCACCATGCCCCCTACCCCCCAACCGTAGGCTATCGGCATTTCCGGTGCGACGAACGGCACCTGATAGCCCGGGATGGCCAGGGCCTTCAGGATTGTTCGTCTCACAGATCTTTTGCTGTCCTCATCGAGGTAGCCGAACGTTTCATTCATGCGTAGACCTCGCACGCCGGATCAGCTCCAGATCGGATTGAAAGTCGGAATAGTGAGGCAATTTAAGGTGCGATACGTAGCCGGCTGCTTCCACGCCGTCGCTATGGGAAAGCACCAGCTCAGGATCAAGCCCTGCTTTCAGTGCCTGATCCACGGTGGCCATAGCGACAGCTTTCCTCTCGTTCGTCCCGAACGCAACACCGAAGCCTGGCGAGAGATGGGATTGCTTGCCGTCCAGAACCGGCGCCACCATACGGCAGATAGTGATGTCTATATCCCCGATCGAAACGGTAAGCCCCAGATCCTCCAGCTCGACCAGGATCTCAACCTGACCTGCCGACAGCTCTTCCACATAGGGATGGGACGCGCCGGCAGTGCGCAGCCGTGTGTAGGCAAGACCAGTCAGAAACCCCTCTTCTCCACGAACCAGATGGCCGAGCGTCTCGGATGGTCCGTAAGGCGGGCGGACCGGGACACGAGTGATATCGACTGGTTCATAATCCCGGTTCCCGCTCGGCTCGCAGTCTGGGGAAACAAGCAAGTCCTGATAGGGTGATGTATGCAGTGCTAGCGCGGCAGAATCTTGGACGAAACCTCTTTCATCCTGCAACTCATCGTCAACCATCGCGCGATCAGCGCAGGAGCGCGCCTCTAGCAAGGAAAAATCGAGAAGCCTATGGGTGTAGTCGTAGGTCGCTCCAAGGATCTGGCCGCCGGCGAGCTCTTTCGTGGTCGCGGAGATATGCCGATCGAGGCAAATATCCGTGAATTCTATGGGCTCGCAATGGCCCATGCGCCGAAGCGTGGCGCGGTGAGCCCGCAATAGGAAGGTCGCCTCCGACAGATCGCCTTGCGCCTGCTTCAGAGCGAGAGCCGCGAGGTCTCGATCGTAAAGGGCGCCTTCCGTCATCACCCGGTCCACTGCACCCCGCATCTGCTCCCTTATCTGGGCGACGGTCAATTCCGGCACATCGGGATCGCCACGCCGGGCACGCGCTAAGGCTTCGAGGCTCCTGGCAATGGCAACTTCTCCCCCCTTAGCCGGCACATACATCGGCGATCTCCAATCTGACGCTTCGGGGGAGACATGCGCACAGTTCACCCGCCGTAAAGATCACATCGATTCCGAGCGGGTAGAGCGCGTTATTCTGCGCCCATGCGGCAGGAAACATTTTCGGCAATCCAATCGGCGCCAGGCTAGCGCCGTTTGGCCCTACTCCCGGGCCAGCAAGCCGCCATGGCTCACCACCGGTGAGTGAAACGACTTCTATGAGCATGGTCGTGGAAAGGTGCGGGTCGACAAGCGTTCCGACGGGAAAGCCATCGAAGCCGTTAAAGCGTTCTCCGCTACAGAGTGCGAAAACACAGTTTACCCGACTCGCACTCGGCAACTGTGCCTTGGTCGCATTCGCCTTGATTTCGGCGAAGCCTTCATCAATCCAGACCGGCGTCGTCGTATCCGCGAGTGTCATGAGGATAGCGGCATGGGCGAGGTGTCCTCCGCGCACACTCATCATCTTGCCCGGATAGGCGAATGCCTGAAGGAGGTTTCGATAGGCCTTTCGGTCCTCGTAAGCTTTCTGGGGTCCACGCTGATCGATCGCAATTTTCACGGCGTTTTACCCCCTCGCGCGGCAGTGAAAAAATGTGCCGCTGTCGCTTGAGCCGTATTTGCCCGGCGCTGCCGGCTCACCGAGATGGCGGACTCGGCCGGCTGCAGCAATTTCGGCCTGAGTTCGCCATACATCTGAGGATCCTGGAGCAGCGCATCGAAAACCGCCACAAGCTCAGCCCTTTCAAGATCGCTGCCCAGGACCACGCCATAACCACGCCGACCGGCCAGCTCTACAACGCAGCGCGATACGGTCGCTTCGCCGAGATGAAATGCGGTTTTCGTCACGGGTGTTTTCGCACGCAGCTGGATCAGACCAATCTCTGGCCCCACAAGCCGACGTACATCAGCGCACTGCGGACAGTCTTCAAAAGATGCCCGCAGCAGATCAATGGGCGCGCGGGCGAGCACAGCCATCCAATGGCGACGCTCGCTCTGGACGCAATCGGGATCAGGCGCGGCTGACTTTGGCGTCATAAACATCTTCCGGAGCGAGCGGAACGAGGCGATCGCCCATTTCGCGCTTCAGTGCGGCAAGGCGCACTTCATCGTCGGCGGTGCGATTTTCCTTGCGAGCAAGCTCAAGGAATTCGGGCCGCACATGACCTGGGCGGATCGTAACCTCGACTACCGTACCGCGGTATGTAAAACGGAAATAATACCGTCCCTTCGGGCTTTCCTCGATGCCGTCCCAACCCAGCGAACGGTCGACCACGTACCGACCGTCGGTCAGCCCTCTGGTAACAAATTCGAAGGCATCACGTCCACCAGGACCCGGAAACGCCGTATCGATACGGATTTCACGCCGTTCGACGGGACGTCCTTCATCCAGTAGCGGAAACGCCCGCTGCATGACCTTGAGGCCGTGCGCAACGCCACCGGGAAAACCGGGACCATGGTATTTGAGGAGTTCGGCAAAGCTCACGGTGAAGGCTTCGCCATTCTCAAGATAGGTAATCGTGTCCAATGTAGGCTCCTGTTCTTGGTTTAGGATGAAAAGACGGTTGCCCCAAAGATCGGGGAAACGATATCAGGTCGGCCAACAGCGCCGGTGTGCCGCACGAAAGGCACCCCGTAGAGGCGGGCGAGCTCGCCATCCGTCATCATGTCGGCCGTGGGGCCATAGAGAACCTCGTCTCCGGCATGCATCATCAAAGCCCGATCGGCGAGGATCAAACCATGCTGTGGATGATGGGTGGTGAAAACGATCGTGTGGCTGCGAGCCTGCCTCAGCCGCATCAGGACACCGAGCAGCAGGTTTTGATTGGCAAGATCAAGGGAAGCTGCGGGTTCATCGAGCACGAGAACTTTGGCCTCTGTCGCCAATGCCCGCGCAAGCAGGACGATCTGTCGCTCGCCGCCGGAAAGGTGACCGAAAGAGCGTCCTGCAAATTGAGAGGCGCCGACTGTGGCCAACGCGGACAAGGCAGCGATCTCGTCAGCCTTTCCCGGCAGCCCGAAGAGCCCCAGGCGCCCGGCTCGCCCCATCATCACGATGTCAAGGCAACGATGCTGATCTCCGCCACCTTGTGACTGCGGTACATAACCGACAACGGCAGGCATCGTTCGGGTGCCTTCACTCAGCTCCAGGGATCCTAGCAAGGTGCGCAGAAGCGTGGTTTTACCGCGGCCATTACAGCCCAGGATCGCCAACACCTCACCATGCGGCAGATCAAAGCTGACATCGCGAAAAATCCAGCGCTGACCCCGCCTCATTCCTGCATTTGAGAGTGCGATCATTGGGTCGCCCCAATCCGCGCCTGCCTTGTGCAGAGGAGGTAGATGAAGACCGGTGCACCAATGACAGCCGTAAGAATGCCAAGCGGCAGCTCGGCGCTGATAATTGCTCGTGCAAGCGTGTCGATCACCACCATAAAACTCGCCCCAAGCAATGCGGCCGTGCCATGAAAGCGCCGATGCCCTTCCCCGACAAGGAGGCGCGCCGCGTGCGGAATGACGAGCCCCACCCAACCGATGACACCGGCCACGGCTACAGAACCGCCAATGATCACCGAGATTACGGAAAAGACGAGCCAACGCGAAAAGCCGACATTCACACCGAATGAACGCGCTTCTTCGTCACCCATCGACAGGACCGCAATCCGAAAGCGCAAACGATAAAGAATGATGATGGCAAGCAGGATCACCGGGCCATGTTCGCCGACCTTCCTCCAGCTTGCCGATGAGAAACTGCCCATCAGCCAGAAGACGATCGCAGGAAGCGAAGTTTCCGGATCAGCCACGTATTGCGTCAGCGAGATCATCGCTGAAAACAACGCATCAATGACGATACCTGCCAGCACGATCGAAAGGATCGTGCGCCCTGCTACACGTGAGATGACCGCAACCAGCACAAGCGCGAAAAGAGCCGAGCTGAAGGTAGCGGCAAACAACACGGTAGCGCCACCGCCGACCAGCAGCGTCAGCGCCCCACCGAGCGCCGCCCCCGATGAAACACCTAGCACACGCGGCGACACGAGTGGATTGCGGAACAGAGCCTGAAGTGCTGCACCGCATAGAGCAAGTCCTGCACCAACGATCGCCGCCAGCAAGATGCGTGGCACACGAACGTTGATGAGAATGCGCTCCTCCATAGTTTCTGGCGCAAGCGCGCCAGAAAGCCAACGAGCCGCGATGTTCAGGACATCAGCAAGCGGTATGCTGAACCGGCCAACTGATGCCGAGACAACGATCGCCACTACAAGAAGCAAGAGCAATGCCGACCAATGTATGACCGCGCGTGCGGTCGACTGATCCGGATGATCGGTTCCGGCAGGGGCCAGTGTCATTTGCGAGCGAACTGTTGATAGTTCGAAGCGCTGGCGTTGAGATCGAGCTTCAAGACAGCGTCGATTTCGTCTTCCGTAGGAGAATAGTTGTAGAGCCGTTCAAATCCCTTTTTCACCTCGGCGCGCAGATCGAAATGGAAGAGGTTCGGATGAGCAAGGTTTGCAAGCCACATCCAGGTAAACGGGCTTTCGTGGCTGGCGCTATCCCATACATATCCACCATTCGGTGTCTTGTAGACACGCCCGGTCTTGGCGGCGGTAGTCTGCGACAAAACTTCGTTCTCGAGTATCGTTTCGCGTCCGGCGTCAGTTTCCGCAGCTGTCAGCATGATAAGGTCGGGGTTCCACGCTGCAATTTGTTCTGCGTTGACTTCTGCCTGAACACCCAGGCCCTTGCCAACATTGTCGCCGTCAACCAGCGTGATGAAGAAGTTCTGGTAGCTCTTTTCCCCCGTCGCAGTGAATTTGCCTTTGGAGGAGCGCAGGTGAAGGATCTTCGGCTTGCGTTCCGCTGGGTGTGCCGCAAGCGTGGATTTGACGTCTGCAATGACTTCGTCACGCCACGCAAACAGAGCCCTCGCCTTTTCCGGTTTGCCAAGAATGTTTGCCACGAGGCTGATGTTTTCGCGGGCGAGCTCTTCCGTACCGCCATTGCCGCCTCCGACCATCAGCGCGACCGGAATACCGGCGTTCCGCAGTGGCGCCACGAGTTCGTCTCCTCGACCGCCCCATTGGATGACGAGATCGGGCCTGAGCGCCGCGATTGCTTCGACATTCGGCATCCAGCCATTGCCGCCCTCCGCGACGATACCGCTTTCAATGGACGCGGCATCTGGAAACATCTTCTTGAGTAGGCCGGTTTCGAATGCTTTGCGTGAGCCGGGGTTCATGCCGACGAGATGTTCCGACGTCCCATCAACCGCGATCACTGTCGCAGCACCCGGCTGCGGCAACGTTACGATACGCGTCGCGGGCTTCGGAAGAGTGACTTCAGCGCCAGTCACATCCTTGAATGTGATGGGGTCCGCAAGCAAGGGCGCCGGCGCCAGAGCCAGAATCATTGCTGCGGAGGAGAGAAGAAACTTCGAAAACATCAGGCACCTCAGAATATGAGTGTTGCAGTCATGTTTTTCGTATATAGGGAGAAGCGTCTTATCAAGTCGAACAAATCGGACAATGCGAGAAGAAATATCGAACAGACTTGCCTCCCTTTCCATCCGTGATCTGATGTTGGTTTTGGCCGTGCATCGGTGCGGAGGTTTTCGCGCGGCTGCCGAGGAGATGGGTATCAGCGCCTCAGGGCTATCGCATCAAGTGCGCAAAGCCGAGACAGTGTTGGGCACAACTGTATTCGAGCGCGGCGCCCGCAAGGTCACTCCGACTGACGCCGGTGGCGACATCCTTCGGCGTATCGGCATGCTCCTCCAGCAAGTTGCTGCGCTGGGTCATGAGACCAGCCGAAGGACGGGGGCATTCGGCGGGCGCCTCCGCGTCGGGATGATCTCGACAGTCGGCCCATTCCTCATTCCTCAAACGGTCGGGTTCGTTCACAAGCGCTATCCGCGTCTTGAACTCGCGTTCATGGAAGGGAAGCACGAAGGCCTCAGCCGGCGACTTAAAGAAGGCGAGATCGATCTCGTGATCACGGCGTGCCCTGTACTCGATGAGGCGTTCCAACAGGTCGAGCTTCTCAACGAGCCGTTTCACCTCCTCACCAGCGTGGACAATCCGGTCATCCAACGTGATCAGATCGAACCAGCTGATCTCGCCAAACTCGATCTATTGCCCTTGAGCGAAGACGACTTTCCCATGAGCACGGAGGATTCCACTCTACGGTTTGCCGACCGCTCGAATGGACCGATCTTGCGCTCTTACGGGCTTAGCATCGAAACCCGAATACGCCTCGTCAGGGAGCAGGGATACTCTTGCCTAGTTCCGTCCATCGCGTGTGGGCAATCCATCAACGGGACGCAATTTGCGTTGGCAGAAATTAAGGGAAAGCCCGTTCGTAGGCAAATCTTCGCTCTTTGGCGGCGTAGTTCGCCATATCCGGTAGATCTTGAGAGCTTTGCTAAGGAGCTTGCCATCCTTCTAAAGGAAGGCCAGCGATCCGTCAGGTCTTGAACCAATTCGAACCCATGTGAAGCCATCCAGTCACGCAATATTGAACTTAAACAACTTCACTATAAGCAAGTTGGTTCATCGAGCGACCAAAGGACGCTCGCCGGCGACCATTTGGCGAACGCCTTGTCCCGACGGTCAATGCAGAACAGTATTCAGGCGAAGCTTACAAATTTTGACTGCAGCTCTTCACACCCGATATGTTGGATCTTCGGTCAGGTCTGGATCAAAGGATCCCGACGCCATACACTTCATGTGCAGGGATAGGCAGCAGGCGGTAAGCCATTTCCGCCTTCAGCTCTTCATGGCGGGCGATCTCATCTGGCGTCTTGTCCTTCTTGGCGCCCAGCGTGACGAACTCCTCCTTCACATGTCCCGGCTTGATCACCGCTTCGGCGGTGCGGCCGCGATAGCTGAAGCGGAATACGTAAGGTCCGGGCGGATCGGTGATGATGTCCTTGCCGCCGATCGACTTGTCGACAGTCAGCTGTCCCTCGGTCAGCGCCCGGGTCACCATTTCCAGCGCGTCGCGGCCGCCAGGTCCGGAAAAGGCGGTCACGATCGTCACCTCGCGCCGTTCCAGCGGTGTGTCGGACAGCAGCGGAAACGCCGCCTGCATGGCTTTGAGCGCATGCGCGACGCCGCCGGGAAAACCGCCGCCGTGATAGGCGTTGATGCCGTCGAAGGTGAAGCTGATCGGGTGGCCGTTGTCGAGCACGGTAATGGCATTAGACATCTGCGAAGGCTTTCAGGTTGGGAACGAAGCGGTCGAGGAAAAGGGTCGTGGCCGGCATGAAGTGGGAGCCGTGGTGGAACATCGGATCGAGCGAGGAGAGGATCATCGTCCCGGGCGTCGAGACCCTGTCCTCGTAGAGGATCGCCCGGCCTTCGCCGTCACGGGCCAGCACCGTGGCCCCGTCCGGCGGGACGAACCAGCCGTGCAGGTGCCAGGTCGCCTGCCTGTCGCCGATGCCGGCCATCAGCGGATGGCGGGCCGCGGCCTTGGTCACGCGCACGCCGAGATCGGCGGACGGGTCGAGCCACCACCACCAGTTCGTCGGCGTGCCGGTGAACTCGACATGCGGCAACCAGAGGTCGGAGCGGCTCTCGCCGAGCGCCACCACAGTCCCGCCGGCCGCAAGATGGCGGGCAACCGCTTCCTTCTGGGCGATCATGCGTTGCGCCGGCGTGCGGCACGGAACCCACAGAATGTCGCTGGGACGCAGGATCCCGGCAAGCTGTTCGGGCGTGCAGATGACGTCGAAGATCGAAGTATAGCGCGGTCCTTCAAGACTGCGGATGTGGTAATAGGTCCCGGACGATGGCGCAACGATACGCCGTTCCTGCCGGCTCGACAGGCGCATGCCGCCATAGGCTTCGGATATGGCGAGCGGCAGATCAGCGGCCGGCGACGACGGCGCTGAGGGCCACGGGTCAAAGCACGGGCTGCCGAGCGTCCATTCGATGATGCGCCGCGTCAGTTCGCCTGAAAGGTTCCATTCTAGCCCCAGCGAGCCGAGATCATTGCCCGCATGTGAAAATATCCGCCCGCCCCTTGGTCGCACCCAGACCCAGTCGACCGGCACCTGCGCCGGACCCAGACCATTGACCGCCACAGCACCTTCGGGCAGCGGATTGCAGCCCCGGCCGTAAAAGCCCGCCACGCCCTTGTTTGTCTCAAGCTTTAAAAGGTCGATGCCGGAGAACAACGGATGGGGATTGACCGAGGACAAATCCAAATCGGTGCGTTTTGGCGCCTCGATCGGCCGGTACTGGGCCATGCCGGCGACCAGTGGCCGCACCATGTGGCCATTGAAGAACCAGCGGCCGCCGGCGTCGAGGAAGGCAGCGAGCGCCTCGCGCATCAGCACCATGGCGTTCTGGTCGAGCTGGTTGTCGGTGATCAGGCCCTTGTGAGCCAGAAGCATGTCGGCATTAAGCGCCGACTGCTCGATGATCGTCACAGTTCCCTTGGCCGCCGCCGCCTTCACCACCTCGGACGGGGCCTCATAGGTCGATTTCAGATAGATCGCACTCATGCGGCCTCTATTCCGGCGAAGGCCGGCAGGATCGCCCGGCGTGTCTCGCCCGTCGGTCCGGTCACCTCGACCCAGCGCATCGACACGCCGTAGAGTTCGGAGAGAAGTTCGGGCTGGATCATCTCGGCGACGGTGCCGTGCGTTTCACGGCCGCCGGGCATCATCAGCAACACATCATCGGCCGCCGCCAGCGCATGATTGGGGTCGTGGGTGGTGAACAGGATCGCCTTGTCGCGGCGAAGCCTGAGCGTGTTCAGGAGCTCCAGGGTGCGCGACTGGTTGCCGAGGTCGAGCGCCGATGTCGGCTCGTCGAAGACGAGAGCTGGTGATCCGGTGGCGATGGCGCGCGCGATCAGCACCATCTGCCTCTGGCCGCCGGACATGCGGTCGTAGCGAAACTCAGCCAGATGGCCGGCGCCGACCTCGTCCAGAGCCGCCTCGGCCGCCGCGCGATCGTCTCCCGAGGGCTGGCCGAACAGGCCGAGCCTGGCTGCGCGGCCCATGATCACCACGTCCAAGCCGGAGAGCTTGGCCTGGGAGGCGCCGTGCTGCGGCACGTAGCCTGCAATTTTCGGCGCGGTGCGGCGGCCTTTCGCCAGCGGCTGGAAGCCGAGCAG
>UBZT01000002.1 GCA_900470155.1 Hyphomicrobiales bacterium | reverse complement strand
ACTGCTCGACGATCGAGCCGCTTTCTCGAAACAGCGTGATGTCGCGCTTGGCGACCGACAGCATATGGCCCTTGAGGTCGAACAGACCCGCACGCGCGCTGCCGGTCCCGACATCGACGCCGATGACGTAACGCGGGGCTCCCTCGGGCGGGATTGGTGTCTGGGTCATGGTCGCTTGCTCTGCTATCGGATTTGTTTCGGTATGCCTGGAACCTAGCCGGCGTCAGAGATCGACGCTGTTGGGCAAGATCACGAGATCGCGGATGGTGACGTTGCGCGGCCGCGACAGCATGAAGAGCACGGCATCGGCCACTTCCTTTGGCTGCATCAGGCTGCCATTGGCAAGTGCCTCCTCCATCTTGGCCTTCGGCCAGTCGTCGAGTAGTGCCGTGACGACCGGGCCTGGCAGGACAGCACCGACGCGCACACCGTGCTGAGCCACCTGGCGGCGGGTCGAATGCACGAAGGCCTGGACCGCAAATTTCGATGCGGTGTAGATCGGCTCCCAGACGACCGGCACAACGCCTGCGATCGAGCTGGTGAACAGGATGTCACCTGACTTCTGGGCGATCATGTGCGGCAAAACCGCATGAACCGATCGGAAAGCCGCATTGATGTTGAGATTCAGCATGCGATCCCAGGCATCCGGATCGCCTTCCGCCACCGGGCCACCGATATAGGCGCCGGCATTGGCGTGGAAGATGTCGAGACCGCCCGCCAGTTCGAGAATACGCGGCAGCATGCTGGAAACCGCAGGACCGTCGAACAGGTCGACCACCAGCGGCTTTGCCCGCTCGCCGAGTTCCCCGCACAGCGTCTCGAGTTTGTCCTTGGCGCGGTCGATCAGCACGACCGTCGCCCCTTCTGCAATCAGCGTGCGTGCGCATTCAAGCCCAATACCCGAGGCGGCGCCGGTGATCGCAGCGACCTTGCCCTTCATCAGTTCAGTCATGATAAGTCTCCAGTCTTTGTATCAGGCGCGGCCGTGGCTGACGCGCGAACGGCGAGCGAGCGAGTCGACGATGACGGCGATGGCGAGAACCGCCCCGGTAATCATGTAACGCAGCGACGAACTCAGGTTGAGAAGCGTCAATCCGTTCGAGATTGCCTGGATGACGATGATGCCGAGCAGGGCCGAATAAGCGCTGCCACGACCGCCAAACAGGCTGGTACCACCGATGACCGCCGCGGCAATGGCGTTGAGGTTGACGTCGCCCGTGCCGGCCTGCTGACTCGACGAGGCGAGGCGCGAGGCCGACAGCGTGCCGCCCAAGGCCGCGAGGGTCGAGCAGAGCATGAAGGCGCTCATGTAAATACGGCGGACATTGATGCCGGAGCGGCGGGCGGCTTCACGATTGCCACCGACGGCAAACATCGAGCGACCCCACTTGGTCTTTGTCAGTGCATAGTTGAGGATGACGACGAGGGCGACGAACAGACCGAACATCCACGGCACGCCGCGACCGAGGTTCAGGTAATAGACCGCGGTTTCCAGCACGACGGTCAGCACGACGGCCTTGGCCACGAGGCTGCTCAGCGGTTGCGAGGAAAGATTGACGACTTGCCTGCGCTTTCTGATTACCAGACCGGCCGCAACCAGAACGGCACCCGGGACCAGGGCGAGCAAATAAGACAACCAGTCCGGCATGACCAAGATCTGGCCGAAGCGCACCAGCGGCGACGCATACGGCAGATTGATGCTGCCTGTTGGACCGAGGATGTAGAGCTGCAAGCCGAGCAGCGCGAGGAGACCTGCCAATGTTGCAACGAAGCTTGGCATGCCGAGGCGATTATAGAGCATGGCGTAGAGCGCACCCACTACTGCGCCGGTGACCAGAGCGGCAAAGATGGCGAGCGGCAGGGGCATTCCGGAATTCACCCAGAGAACACCGATGATCGCCGAGGACAATCCACTCATCGAGCCGACAGACAGGTCGATTTCACCGAGGATGAGGACGCAGACGATACCGAGCGAGATGATGCCGACGGTAGCGCAATCGAACAGAAGGTTCACCAGATTGTTCGGCGCGAGGAAGATCGGATTGAGAATGCTGAAGACCGTCGAGATGACGATCAGCCCGATCGCGACGGGGAGCATGCCGAGATCGCCGGAGCGAACACGCGATAGGAAGGCGCGGACCATGCCCGACACACCGTCGGAATGACTGACACGCTCGTCGCTGCGATCGAGGGCAAGCGGGGTAGGATTATTTTCGTTCGACATTTGAGTGCTCATGCGGGGCTCCCACCGATTTCGGCATGCTCGACGGCCTTGCGGCCGGCACGGCGCGAGACAGAGTTTTCCGTGGCACCGGTGATTGAGGCCACCAGTTCGTGGTTGGAGGCGTCGGGAGTAAAGACGCCATTGTTGCGACCGAGGCGTAAAACCACGATGCGGTCGGCAACCGCCCGCACGTCTTCCATGTTGTGGCTGATGATGATCACGCCGAGGCCGCGTTCGCGCACCCGCTCGATGAGGTTCAGGACTTCTGCCGTCTGGGCGACGCCGAGCGCTGCCGTCGGCTCGTCAAGCATGATGATCTTGGGATCCAGCAGCAGGGAACGCGCGATCGCGACCGTCTGCCGCTGACCTCCGGAAAGCGAGGCGACCGGTTCCCGGACCGAGGGGATGCGGGCAGCTAGCTCGCGCATCAGCGTCCAGGCGCGCACTTCCATCGACACTTCGTCGAGGTTCCAGGGCGACATCTCATGACCCAGAAAGAGATTGGCGACGACATCGAGGTTTTCGCAGAGCGCCAGATCCTGAAAGACCGTCGCAATGCCAAGTTCGAGCGCGCGGCTCGGGCTGTCGAGCGAAACCTCCTGGCCGCAATATTCGATCCGGCCGGCGCTCGGCTGGTGAACACCGGCAAGGACCTTGATCAGCGTCGATTTGCCAGCACCATTGTCGCCGACGAGAGCGACCACTTCGCCAGCCTTCACTTCCAGATCGATGTCCGTCAGGGCGGATACCGCACCGAAGTTCTTCGAGACATTGCTCAGCTTCAAGATGGTCGTGCCCTTGGGCGGCAGACCGATGTCGTTTCGTTGCATGACGAGGCGCTCTTCATTGGGACAAGGGATACACCCGGCCGGAGCAAGCCCCGACCGAGCACCTTGGGAGGTTATTACTGGGTAATACCGAGCTTCTTGCAACCCTCGGCATATTCACCGGTGCAGACATCTTCGGGCTTCTGGATGCCCTTGTCGAAGATTTCCGCCTTGATGTTTTCGGCTGTGACAACGGCCGGCACGAAGAGTTCGGACGGCGTGTTGTAGAGCGTCGTCTTGGCTTCGACAGTCTCGCCCTTGAGCAGCTTGACGGCAACGTTGGCCGCAGCGGCTGCCACGATTTCCGATGGCTTGGAGATCGTGTTGTACTGGTCGCCCGAGATAATGAGCTGGAGAGCCGCGATCGTTGCGTCGTTGCCGGTGACTGGCGGAACCGGGTTCACGCCCGCTGCCTTGAGCGCGGCGATTGCGCCACCGCCGGTGCCGTCATTGGCAGCAACCACGCCCTTGATGTCCGCGCCAAAGCGGGTGATCTGGCCGGCCGCCCATTCCTGTGCCTTGGGCGGCGCCCATTCCGGTGTGTCGAATTCGGCGAGCGTCTTGTAGCCTGAATCCTTCAGGCCGCGATGGATGCCGTCACGGATGAGGCCGGCAGCCGCATCGGTCGGAGAACCATTGATCTGCAGGACGCCTGCACCTTCGGCTACGCCACTTGCCTTCAGATGATCGACAAGTGACTTGGCGATCGCATGGCCGATGCCCTCGTTGTCGAAGGACACGTAATAATCGGCGGCCTTGTCCGGGATTGGACGGTCATAGGCGATGACCTTGACGTCCTGGGACTGGGCTATTTCAACGAGCGCGGCAGCGGCAGCGGAGTCGACCGGATCCAGGACGATAACCTTGGCGCCTTGGGCGACTACCGAGTTGAACTGCTGTTGCTGAAGCGCGACGTCTCCATTGGCGTTTTGATAGATGACGGTGCAGGATGCGCACAGCTTTTCCATCTCCGCCTTGAAGCCCGGATAGTCGTGCTCTTCATAGCGCGTCGATGCCTGGTCCGGCATCAGGAAAGCGACGGTCGCCCCTTCCTGCGCGAGAGCAGAACCGGAAACCATTGCGGCGAGACCGACGGTTGTCAGCAGCATGGAACGAATTTTCATGTCTCATTCTCCTCCTTGAATGGAACAGCCTGCGTCGAGAGACTACCCCGGTTTTTCGCCTGCCACCCCCATCCCGCGTCGCCTGACTTCAGGACGCAGTTGATCGTCCGTCGCCGAACTGATCGGCGCCGCAAGACATGGGTAGTGGCTGAACGCCTCCCGGTCGACCCTCCACAGCCAACCTGTATCATCGATGGAGCACCTTTGCTCAATCGATGAAGCAAGAATTGCCACCTTCCCCGTTTAATGTCAAGTTGGGTTTAGCAGGAGGATTTCGTGAATCAGCAACGTCCGCAGAAAAAGACAACGATCTACGATCTGGCGGAGCTCGCCGGAACGTCCGCCAGCGCCGTCAGTGCCGTGCTGAACGGCAACTGGAAGAAACGTCGGATCAGCACCCAGCTCGCCGAAAAGATCACTCGTATCGCCGAGGAACAGGGCTATGCCGTGAACATGCAGGCGAGCCTACTGCGCCGCGACAAGTCAAAAATCATTGGGATGATCGTGCCGAAATACGACAATCGTTATTTCGGGTCGATCGTTGAGACATTTGAAATCATGGCGCGCGAACGCGGGCTCTTTCCGATCATCACCTGCACGCTGCGCGATCCAGATCTCGAGGTGGAGGCGGCCCGCACCATGCTGTCCTATCAGGTCGAATGGTTGATCTCGACGGGCGCCACGGACCCCGACCGGATCACCGACATCTGCCATGCAGCCGGCGCGCACAGCCTCAATCTCGATCTTCCGGGAACCAAGGCCACATCGATCATCTCCGACAATTTCGCCGGCGCGCGCGAACTGACGAGGCGTACCCTCCTCAACCATCAGCGCAAGACGGGCAACATGTCGCCGCTCCTTTTCATTGGCGGGCGCGGCTCCGATCACAACACAGCAGAGCGTATCCGCGGTTTTCGGATGGCGCATAAAGATCTCGGCGTTCCCATCGAAGAACACCACATTCTCGCCTGTGGCTACGCGCCTGAGAAGGCCGGGCATGCGCTCAGTGCCATGGCAGCGACGGAAGGCAGCGTGCCGCGCGGCATGTTTGTCAATTCCACCATTTCGCTGGAAGGTGTCATGCGCTGGGTCAAATCAGCGCCGCAGATCGACGTAGCACCACCCATCATCGGCTGCTTCGACTGGGATCCGTTTGTCGCACTTCTCGGACACGATATCGAGATGGCGCGTCAGGATGTGCCGGGAATGCTCACGGCTGCCTTTGACGTTGTCGAGAGGGGTAGCCATGACACCAGCACGCTGATCGAGATCCCGCCCATCTTTGCGTAAGCCTACCACTCTTACCACTCTGGCGGGCCTTGTGTACCGGAACGTGCTTGATGCCCGGTCTTGAGCGGGGTCGAACTTACGACCCCGCTGTTGTTCCGTGTCAATCTCATCCGAGTTTTTAGAGGCGTCAAGACTTAGCAACCCCAGTCCCGGCTACGCTTACGTCCCCTACAGCTCGCTCGAAAGCATCATCGAGCAAAGCAAGGAGAGCTACTACATCTCGCTTCGGCGCACGCAGGGAACGATCCGCAGTGCCGAGCCCGACTGGAATCCCTGGATCGAGTTCTTTTTGAGAGCCCTGCATCGGCAGAAGACGCGGCTTGAGAAGAAAATGGAGCGCGAGCGAATAATCCTCGCCGACATGCCGGAATTATCCGTAACATTGCTCGAGTTGGCGCGCGAGCACGGCCGGATCACTGTCGCGGAGGCTACACGGATCACCGATGCAAGCCGTCACGCCATTAAGGACCATCTCAAGGCACTCGTGGATCAAGGGCACCTCGTCCTGCACGGTGCCGGCCGCGGCGCCTGGTATGGTCTTTCCTGATAAAGGGGTGTCAGGCCCGTCGGAAAGAGGGCGCCCTGAAAGGATCAGAATCGGCGACGTGCCATTGTTTGAAGGTATTCTCGCGGTGCCATCTAAGAAATTGGGGATACGGTCGTTCGTGAACACCTGCCGGCACGATAGCTCTTCCGGTCTTGTTGATAAGGCATTGGACGCTATCGCGATCGTTTGCGTGGCGAGAAACTAGGATGTTGAGTTTCAGCAGAATTTGGCCCATTTTCCATTTCGGATTAAGCCAACAAACTCGTTGCAATCAGTTTTCTGCAAACACCATTTCGCTGCCTGTCCGGACAACAGCGCAATGGAAAAATGGCTTAGATGCAAAGAGGCCCGCCCTGTCACTCCCATCGGAGCAATGCTTCTCCGCCTCCCCCTAAACCGTGGCAACAATCACGACTGATCGGTCTCGATCGCTTTGATCCAACCTGACGCGCGACGCGCAGCATCGGCCAGCACGGGTTTCGGCGCCTTGTACCATTCGTTCTCCGGCAATTCACGATGGGTGCGAACATGAGCAATTGCTGCATCGAGCGTTGGAAACTCGTCCGGCAGCGTCAAATGCAGAAACAGCGCAACCACCGCAACCGAGCGAGAACGGCCACCGCGGCAATTGATCAGGACGTTTCCGCGCTCCCGGCGCGGATAAGAGGGCTTGTTCGGCAGGATCTGCTCAAGCGCCGCGCGCAGGATATAATGCGCTGCGACCATCTGTGTTTCGGGATTGCCGGCACCATCTATCAAGCCGATCTTATAATAGCGGACCTCACCAGGGCCATAGACGCTGCCCTCGTGGTCAGAGACCACCTGGGACTGGCGGACGTAGTTGAAATCGAGATTGACGGCGCAGTTGACCACGGTGGTGATGCCGTGACGGCGAAGTAGGCCGAGGTCGCTGGCACCTTCCTTGCCCGAGATAAACAGGTCGACCCCGTAGTCAGGGTGACGCTCATAGATCAGGCTGAGCTTGGGCAACTCACTGTTTTCCAGAACCTGCGGAGTCTTCTGTTCCTGGTGCTGCATATGTGTCCTCGCGAATGCCGGGTTCTATGTGTCTTGAGGTTTGATTATCCGGTTCGCCCGGTCGTTTGCGTCAAGGCCGCCTTGGCGATGCGCGCCTCCGAAATCGAACGAGCAACCCGTTCAAGCGTCGGATAACGGCTACCTTCAGCCGTGGCGATATAGCCGGGGCAGAGAAAATCCAGGGAGCCCGGAGGGACCTTGCCCAATGTCAGGGCTTCATAGCGCCCGCCGGCTTTCTTGAGGATCAGGATGGCCGCCGCCACGTCCCAGGCATTGACGCCGAAACCCGCTGCCGCGTCGGCCCAGCCAGCCGCCACATGCGCGATGCTGAGCGCAGCACTGCCGGGCCGGCGCAAAGTCGAGAAGGTCTCGACCAGCACTCCCATATTGGCAAGTGCCGCCTCTCGTCCATCGAGGCGAAAGTCTCGCGAGACCGGATATCCGGTAATCAGGGTCGCTCTTGCTTCATCCGAAACTGCGTGTGAACGTATCGGCTTGCCGTTGAGATAAGCCGCATCGAGATCCGCCGAAAACATCAGGTCCGCGACGGGGTCGTAGATCGCGCCTGCAACAACCTCTCCGTCGATGACGGCCGCAATCGATACGCACCAGAAAGCAATGCCGCGGGCAAAGTTAGCTGTTCCGTCGATTGGGTCGACATACCATTGGATGTCGCCAGCACCGATCTGGCCGCCCTCCTCACCCATGATCGCCGAATTGGATTCACGCTCGAGAATGAACGCCCGGATGGTGGCCTCGGCACGCTTGTCATGGACGGTCACGATATCATGTAGGTCCACCTTGTAGTCCACAGCCATGGCGGAGCGAAAGGCATCCAGCAGCGGCTCGCGAACGGCTAGTGCGGCGGATTTAGCCAGATCCATCAACCGTTGGGAGCGGCCGAGCGCGTTCTCCGACACGGAATGTGAACTGGTCAGGGCATTTTCGTTCGGCATGGGGCTGATTTCCTTTCAACGATGAAAACCGGCGCGACCGAAACCGCGCCGGAAAGTATTACTTGGAATAGTTGACGCGCCAGAAATCCTGCCACTCTTCACGTCGATCGAAATCGTCAAGGCCGGTTGCCGCGTTGTAACCGAGAAGCCTGTCGGAGACCTTGGCAAGACCCGATGGTTCATCTTCCGGCATCTTGATGTCGGTATTGGTTGGTACCTTGCCATCCTTCATCTGCGGCGCGATCCCCTCTTCCGTCAGAATATAATGGACGAAGAGCTTCGCCGTATTCGGGCTCTGCGTCTTCGACGCGATCAGACCCAGCTTGATATAGGTCCAGCCGACCCAGGGATTGAGATCGGTGCAGATGCCGAGCTTGTATCCCTTGTCCTCATTGTCGCGGAACTTGGCCGAACTCAGCAGGCCGAAGAAGGGTTCTTTCTGGCCTGCGACGCCCACCGCCTCAGAGATTGGATCGTCACCATCCGTGGCCAGCGGCGCGTTCTGCGCCAGCGCTTTGATCCAGGCGGCAGCGGCACTTTTCTCCGCTGTCTCGATATCCTTGCCGAAATACGCCTTGTAGGCGGCCGCGACCTTGTCATTGCCATGCGTTTCGAGCTGGTTGAACCAGTCGGTGTAGCTGCCCTTGGTCAGCGGATCGACCAGCGCGACCTTGCCCTTCCACTTCGGCTCGGTCAGCTCCCAGATGTTGCTGACAGGGCATTTGTCATAGGCCTCGGTATTATAGGCCCAGACATTGGCATTGGTCGAAATCGCCAGCGGATTTTGGAGTTCGGCCGGGATCTTCGCGGCCATGTCGCCGGGCAGATAATTCTCGACGAATCCCTCCGGCAGAAGCTGAGCCAAGGCGGCCGGGGCGTCGGTGATCAGAACGACATCGCCCTGCACATTGTTCGACTGGCTTTCGCGAATGATCATTTCGAGCTGACTGTTGGCCGAAACTTTCATTCCCGTTGCCTTCAGCCCGTATTTCGCGCTGAAGTTTTCGGCCATTTCAACGATCTTGCCGGTGCTGTCATAGATGTCGATCGGCTTTTCCTGCTTTGCCGCCGCAACCAGTGCGTCGAGATCGAAGGCCTCTTCCGCCCGCAAGGAACCGGTCGATACGCCGGCCAGAAGACCGGCGACCATCAGCGCCGTCACCAGATGTTTTCCACTGTTCATGACTTCCCCTCCCAAGGAAAAAACGGGGCAGGCCTCCACCTGCCCCTGGCTTCACTTCTTGTAGTTAACCCGCCAGAAATCCTGCCAGCTCTCACGCTTGTCGAGGTCCTCGGCAGCGGTAGACGCATCGAACGCCATCAGTTCTTCGAGATGTTTTGAAATGCCGGACGGTTCGTCCGCAGGCAGGCCGATCTTGGAATTGCCCGAAATCTTGCCGTCCGCAGTCTGCGGTGCGATGCCCTCTTCGGTCATCAGGTAGCGAACGAAGAGCTTTGCGGCATTGGGGCTCTTGGTCTGGCCGGCAATCAGGCCGAACCCCGGATAAAGGAAGCCGGTGAAAGGCTGAACGCCCGCGCAGAGCCCGAGCTTCAGGCCCTTGGATTCGTTGTCACGGTATTTCGCCGTCGAGGTGATGACGAAGAAAGGATCGGCTTGGCCCGGCGCACCGGCTGCTTCGGCAACGGTCGAGGAATCCGACAGCAAAGGTGCATTTTCGGCAAATGCCTTCACCCAAGCTGCGGTCGCCGTCTGGTTGGTGGTATCGAGCGGCTTGCCATAAAGCGTTTCATAGGCCTTCGCGACCTCCGCATCGTGATGGGTCTCGATCTGATTAAACCAATCGGCATAAAGCGGCTTGTCAAACAGGTCGAGCATCGCAAGCTTGCCCTTCCACTGCGGTTCAGTCAGCTGCCAGATATTGGTGACCGGGCACTTGTCGTATTTCTCGGTATTGTAGGTCCAGACATGCGGATCCGAGACGACGACTAGCGGATCACGCAGCTTTTCGGGAATGTCACCTGCGATATCCGTCGGGGTCCAGTTGGTGACGATGCCCTGCGGCAACAGTTCGCCCATGGCGGACGCCACGTCGGTCGCGACGCTGACGTCGCCGACGATATTGCCGGCCTGGTGTTCGCGGATCATCAATTCGACCTGGGTCGCCTCGTTCACCTTCTTGCCGCTGGCTTGCACACCGTATTTTGCCGTAAAGGCTTGGGCGGTATCGACGATCTTGCCGGTAACGGCATAGACGGTAATCGGTGGCTCCTTCTTCGCCGCCTCGATCAAGGCATCGAGATCGAATGCTTCTTCGGCATGGACGCCGCCGCCCAGCGCCGTCGAGACGATCAAGGCAAGGGCGCAAACGGCTGTTTTGTGCCGGTTCGCTTGTGTCAGCTTGGTTTCGGTCATGGTTTTTGCTCCAGATACATCATTCATTTTTGATAATTCATCCGCCAAAAATCCTGCCAGTCTTCGCGCGCATCCCAGTCTTCGAGAGCGGTCGCCATGCTGTAGGGCAGGACCTGATCGAGGGCAGAACCGATTCCGGAGGGCTCGTCCGTCGGCAAGCTGACATCGCCGTTGGTGGACATCTTGCCGTCGGCGGCCTGCGGCGCGATGCCCTCCTGCGTCATCACGTAATGGATGAAAAGCCTGGCCGCATTCGGGCTGTCGGTGCCCCTGGTGATCAGCCCGACGCCGGGATAGAGCCAGCCAAGCCAGGGCTTGAGTTCCTTGCAGAGACCAAGCTTCATGCCCTTGTCGGCATTGTCGCGAAACTTGGCCGAACTGATCAGCCCCATGAATGGCTCGGACTGGCCGGGCGCGCCGACGGCTTCGGCAGCGGCCGCGTCGGCATCGGTCAAAAGAGGCGCATTTGCCGCCAGCGCCTTGATCCAGGCTGCTGTGGCACTCTGCTCGCCGGTCTCAAGATCCTTGCCGTAAAAATCCTTGTAGGCGGCAGCGACTTTCTCGTCGCCGTGCTTGGCCATCTGGTTGAACCAGTCGACGTAAGACGCCTTGCCGAGCGGATCCTGCATGGCGACCTTGCCCTTCCACTTCGGCTCGGTCAGTTCCCAGATGTTGCCGACCGGGCATTTGTCGAAAAGCTCGGTATTATAGGCCCAAACATTGGCGCTGTTCACCACCGTCAGCGGCGCCTGATATTCAGCCGGGATCTTGTCGGCGAGATCCGGCGGTAGCCAGCTTTCAGCAAAGCCCTGCGGGATCAACTGGGCCATGGCAGCCGGCGCATCGCTGATGATCGACACGTCTCCCTGGATGTTGTTGGCGCGCGCCTCGCGGATGATCATCTCGAGCTGTGCCGTCGCCTTGACCTTCGAACCCTCGGCAGACAATCCGTATTTCTTGGCAAAGTTCTGCGCCATTTCGACGATCTTGCCGGTGCTGTCATAGACAGTGATCGGCTTTTCCTTCTTGGCGGCCTCGACCAGTGCATCGAGATTGAAGGCCTCCTGCGCCTTTGCCGCGCCTGCAAGCGTCGTTAGAACCGCGGCCGTCATCAAAAGTCGGCCGATGCAACCCTTCATTTCACGCGTCATACTGCTCCTCCTTCAGCAAGCGTCCAGAACTCACATCGATTTCAGTTGTAGATGGCCTTCCTCAGGACCGTGTCGGCCTCGCTGATCCGCCGACCCTGCGCGTCAAAGACATGCATGGCTTCCGGAGGCGCGTGCACGAAGACCCGCTCGCCGCTGTCGATGCGCGGCAATGCGTGGGTGGTCAGGAAGAGCGTATGGTTCTTACTCCTCAGTTCCAGGATCCAGCTTCCACCGGTCGGCAGCACGCCGGTGACCGTCATCTCGGCGCTGAAGCTGTTTTCAGGCACGGACTTCTGTTTGGTCGCGTAACCCATGGCTTCCGGGCGCAGACCGACCGAGCCGATACCGCGCAATTTCGGGTAGTTCTTCGAAATATAGGCTTCTGCCTTATCGGCAATGTCGGAAATGCCCGGCTTGCCAAACGTCAGGATGTTGATCGGCGGGCTACCGACGAATTCGGCGACGAAGCGGTTGGCCGGACGATCGTAGATATCGTTGGGTGTGCCCATCTGCTGCAACGTGCCTTCGTTCATCACGGCAATCGTGGTTGCCAGCGTCATCGCCTCCCACTGGTCGTGGGTGACGAAGACGATCGTCGTCTTGAACTCGTTGTGCAGACGCTTGAGTTCGGCGCGCATTTCCAGACGCAGCCGCGCATCGAGGTTGGACAGTGGTTCGTCAAGCAGAAGCACGCCAGGATTGACCGCCAGCATGCGGGCAAGCGCCACGCGCTGCTGCTGGCCGCCGGACAACTGCGAGGGATAGCGGTCGCGATACTTGGCAATGTCGAGCGCCTGCATCACGCGCTCGACCCGTGCCTCGCGCTCCGCCTTGGGCAGATTGCGCAAACGCAGACCGAAATCGGTGTTGCGCTCGATAGTCAGATGCGGCCAGAGCGCATAACTCTGGAAGACCAGACCCATCTCCCGCTTTTCGGGCGGCACGAAAATACCCTGCTGGACCGAATCGACAACCCGCTCACCGACCTGGATCTCGCCGCCGGACAGATTTTCCAGACCGGCGATCATGCGCAGCGTCGTGGTCTTGCCGCAGCCGGAGGGGCCGAGCAGGCACATGAACTCGCCATCGAGGATTTCCAGGTTGAGATCGGCAACCGCATTGGCAGCATTCACGCCATAGTTCTTCTGTGCACCGCGTAGATTGATCGTAGGCATCAGCTTCCAAGTCCTTCTGCAAGATTTGTGCGTGTCAGCTTCTGGGCCAACAGCGTGCCGAAATAGGCAATGGCGGCGATGATCAGCACCACGGCGTTGGCCGCCTGGGTGTAGTGGTAGTCGACCAGTCGCAGGGAAAAGGTTGTCAGTACGTCGGTGCTCGGGACCGCCAGGATCACGAAGAGGCTAAGCCCCTTGATGCCGGAGATGAACGGCAGCAGTACACCGGTGACCAGAGAGCCCTTCTGGATCGGGATCACGATGGAGATCATCCGGCGGAACCAGCCGGCGCCGGCGATCTGGGCCGCTTCCTCCGGATCCTTGCCGAGCTGGGTCATGGCGGAAATGCCGGCCCGCGACGCATAGGGCATCTGGTCGGCAATCAGCGCCAATATCAGGATCGTTACCGTACCGTAGAGTGCTGGCATCGGGCCGCGCGGAACCGCAAACAGCGAGAGATAGGCGGCCGCAAAGGCGATGCCCGGCACGAGATAAGGCAAAAACGTCACCTGGCGGAGATAGACCGACAGGCTGCGGACCGGCGTGCGGATAACCACATAGCCGACGAGAAGCCCGAGGACCCCCGACACCAGAGACGCCAGTCCGACGATCATCATCGTGTTCTTGGCCGCAGCCCAGAGATCGGGGCTAAGCAGGATACCGGTCTGCAAGGCAACCGTGTGCAGGTTTGTGCCGATCCAGTAGTCCAGGGTGAAATTGTCGAGCGTGAAGCGCGCGGGCACCTTCATGACCGTCGACAGGACGAGGGTCAGCAGAGGCATGCCGACGCTGAGGATGAAGACCGCAGCGGCAAAGCCGGTTGCTGGAAGGCGCAACTTGCCGAGACGGTTCTGCCGGTTCATCGAACCCTTTGACCCAATCGTCACGAACCGGCGCGCTTCGCGAACCAATCTCGCATCGATCATCAGTGTGATGATGCCGATCAGCATGATCGAGGCCGCCACGACACCTGCGACACCCGTCTGGCGGGACGCGATGCTGCGGAACAGCGAGGTCGAGAGCACCTCGAACTTCACCGGCAGGCCCAGAACATAGGGAACCCCGAATTCACCCAGGCATTTTGCGAAGATCAGCACCATGGACGACAGAAGCGCCGGGCGCATCAACGGCATGATGATCTGGATGGCAACCTGATAACGGCGTGCACCAAGAATGCGGGCCGAGTCCTCCAGCTGCGAATCGAACCGGCGCAATGCGGAACCGAAGAGCAGGATGACGAAGGGCGTGTAATGCAAGGCCAGGATGATCGTTATCGGGAAACGCCCATAGGCGACCCAATCGGGCGGCGTAAGGCCGATGGCCTCGAACCAACCGGGCTGTCCACCGACGGTGCGGTTCTTGAACAGCGTTGTCCAGGCGAGCGCAAACGTCCAGGCCGGCAGCATATAGGGCACGATCAGCGCGGTCGCGAACCAGCGGCGCCCGAACATGTCGGTTCGGCTGATCAGCCAGGCCAGAATGGTGCCGATCACCAGGGACAGCGAAATTGCGCCGAGCGCAACAGTAAGGGTGTTGAGCAGCGGTCGCCAGAAGAGATCCGTCGCGACTGGGGAGAAGAAGGCCCTGTCGAGATAGTACATGGTGAGATCGCCGACGCCCTTACCAAGACGGCGCTCATGGCCGAACTGCACCCGAACCGAATCCAGTACGATCGAGATGATCGGCACCACGATCAGATAGGTGAACAGCACGGCCGTCAGGACGCCGATCAATGTCGTCGGCTCGCGTAGCGCGATTTTCACCCGGTATCGCCAGGACTGCCACGCCGATGGCGCGTTCGAAACACCACGCGCAGGCGCGTCGGCATTGGTCGTTTCACTTAGAAGAGCCATCATTCCTCCCCAGGCCATCCATTGCCGCGCCGAACGCACTCGATCGAGGGCGCACGAATGCCGGATGCCCAGGCCGCGAAAAAGCGGCCTCGAGCGCCATCAGGCACCAGCAATGTCTTCAATCCTCCCGACGGGACTCCCGACCCGTCGGCCTTGACAAACGCCAGTCAGGGCGCTTGCGAATACCGAATTCGATGGCGCTGTGGCCCCGATCTCACCCGGCTATGGCATGGATGATCAATCGTGAGGATGGTTTTGTCAATCACAAAATTGCACACGCGGTCAATATTATAACCATATGTTTTATATGATTTATTTCTGCAGCTATTTGCATTTTTGTTGCACGCGTGGTCAGTCTGTTCTTACGCCGTGTCAAATTGCCGCCAGACCAGCGGGCAGAGCAACGCGGCAGGCGGCACGCCACGCACGGATGTCACCTGCCGCCTGCAAAATTTTTCACCGGCCCCAGCCCTGTTTCGGCATTTTGGGGATTGGAAAAATCCAAGCTTTGTGGCCAGTGATGGAGCACGAATTGGAAGGGGGAGTTGATGGCCCGAGGGTTTGTAACGGCGGAAGAGGTGGCAAAACGTGCCGGCGTGTCGCGTTCGGCCGTATCCCGCACTTTCACCGCCGGCGGCAGCGTTTCGAAGGCGGTGCGCAAAAAGGTATTGAAGGCGGCGCAGGAACTGGGCTACCGCGTCAATCGGCTGGCGCAGGGATTGAACAACGACCGCTCCAACCTGATCGGTGTGGTCGGCGCCAATCTGGGTTCGCCTTTCATTGCCAAGCAGCTTGATGTGCTCAGTCTTGGCCTGCTGCGGCGCGGCTCCCAATGTCTTCTGCTCAATGCCGCCGATGCGCGCAAGGATATTGCGCCGTTGATCGAGCTTCTGTTCGAGTTCCGGGCCCAGGCGATCGTCGTCCTGTCGGGCGAGCCCCCGGCCTCGATCGTCGACGAATGCATTGCCAATGGCGTGCGCCTGATCCTGATCAACCAGAGCGTGGATCGAACCGACACCAATGTCGTCCTCAGCGACGATTCCCACGGCGCCGACCTCGCTGCGCTCAGGCTGCGGGCGGCAAAATGCAAGAAGGTCGCCGTTGTCACAAGTGGGAGCCGGACTCCGGCACAGCTGCGCCGCGCCAATGCGTTCACCAGTCGCATGAATACGGAAGGCATTGAGGTGGTCGCTTGGTCCAATGGAACGACGAGCTATGAGAGCGGATACCAGGCCGGCTGCGAGCTGTTGCAGGACAAGGATATTGACGGCGCTTTCTGCGTTACCGATCTTCTGGCGCTTGGCTTTCTCGATGCCGCGCGGCTGGAAATGAAGCGCCGCGTGCCGCAGGATCTTTCCATCGTCGGCTTCGATGACATTCCGCAGGCCGGCTGGAAAAGCTATCAACTGACCACGATCGCCCAATCGTTCGAGGCACTGACCGAAAAGGTGCTGATCGCGCTCGATAGCGATGAACCGGAAACCCGCTTGCAGGTCGTGCCGGTCACGATGGTCGAGCGGACCACAGCTCGTTAGCCAGCCTGGCGAATGCGGCTTTCGTTGAGAAGGCCGCTTTCGTCAAGGATAGGCAACGCTACTGAGACGATATGGGCATTGATCCGCTTCAGGTCGCGAAGCATGTCGAGATGCAGCGAACTCGTCTGGATGCTGTCGGTGAGGCCATCGCGCAAGCGCTGAAGGTGCCGCGCCGATGATTGCTTCTCCAGCCGGCGCACCTCTTCCTTCACCTCGACCAGACGACGGGCAAGCTCGGGATTCTTGGTGGAAAAGACCGTCTGCGCCATGCGCAGATTGTCGAGCGTGATGGTGAACAGACGCGCCAGTTCCTCCTGGCCATCATCCGAAAACCTCAGGCCGAGGCTGACCTTCTTGGCGATCTCGGGGCGGATACCTTTCTCGATGATGTCGCCGATATGCTCGAGATTGATCGCATATTCAACGATATCCATCGAACGCCGATAGTCCTGGTCGCTGAGTTGCCCCTGGCCAACCCTGGAAACGAAGACCTTGATTTCATGCTGGATGCGATCGACGCGACCTTCCAGCGCGCTGATCTCGCTCAGCTGTGACAGATCATCGCGCCGCATGGCCTCGGATGCCTGATGCAACATGCGCTCAATCAGGTCACCGACCAGCAGGACTTCCCGGCTGGCGCCAGCAAGGGCGGCCACTGGCTGGTCGAAGTCGTGGCCATCGAGGAAACTTCGCTGGTCATCCGCCGATTTTTGCTCGGGCAGGATTGCCGTCGTCAGCCTGAGAACGAAGGGCGACAGAGGCCAGGCGATCAGCGCCACCGCAATGTTGAAGATCAGATGCGCATCGACGGCCAGTTGCTGATGCGAGAAATAGGGAAGATCGAGGAACTGCGCAGCGTAGCCAGCAAGCGGCATGGCAGCGGCGCATCCGATCGCCCGGATGATGAGATTGCCGAGCGTGACGCGCCGCGCCGCAGGGGTGGCCTTCATCGTGGCCAGAACCGGTGGCACAGCGCCGCCAAGATTGGCGCCCAGCACCAGCACGATCACCAGGCTTGATTCGATGCCTCCGCTTGCCGCCAGCGACAGGATCAGCACGACGACTGCAAGGCTGGAGGACGCAAGGACGGCGAGCGCTGCGGAAAACAGCAAGGCAACCGGCCAGGCATTTCCGAGCATGGTGATGAACAGATTGAGTGCGGGCGACTGGCGGATCGGATCGGTTGCCGCAGACAGGAGATGCAGCGACAGAAGCATGAGACCGACACCGACCAGGGCGGTGCCGGCTCCCTGCTTTGCAGCCGAGGCCATGCGCATCAAAACCACGCCAGCAAGGATCAGAAGCGGCGACAGCCAGCCGAGCCCCAACGCAACAATCCAGGCCGTGGTAGCGGTGCCGATATTGGCGCCGAGCATGACGACCTGGGCCATGGCCGGCACGATCATGTCCTTTTCGACGAAGGAGGCAACCATCAGGGCGGTGGCGGTCGAGCTTTGCAAAGCGACGGTGGCGAGGAATCCAGCGGCAAATGAGCGAGGCCCACTGCGCGTTCCAGCAGCAAGGCCGGTCCGTAGCCTGGCACCGAGCGCACGTGACATGCCGTCCTTGATCTGACGCAGGCCGAAAAGCAGCAGGGCAACTGCGCCGAACAGATTGATGCTTACGATGGCCGATTGCATGCACTTACCTCACATCGACAATTATGCAGGCACAAGATCACCAAGCACTGGCAAGGGAAGCGTCAGGCAATCTGAACCGTCTTCGGCACGATCGAGAAACAGTCCGAGTGCACCAAAGAATATCCCGAGAAAGCTTGGAAGCGAACCATCATGTGCCCTCGGTTCTTGCCCAAGCCTCAAGGCCAGCAAACGGTAGAGGATCAATCTTTCCGGTTCGATATGCGCCAAAGCCAGGGACGCACCCTGTCGCAGGCAGTACCAATCTGTGATCAATTCAGACATAGGCATATCAGCCGCGTCGGCAAACTCAGCTACCGCTGCCCCGTTCAAACCAACGAGCGGCGCAATCACCTCGAGCACGTTCCTGCCGTCAATCGCCTTGACGATCTGCACCGGCCACTCCTTGACGAAATAGCGGTGGCGAACGAGCGCTCGCTTGTGCTGCCGCAGGAAGGAACCATAATCGCCGGCAGAGAAAGCCGGATCGGCGTCTTCCCGTCGGATCTCGGCTTCAATACTGTAGCCTTCGCACAGCCGATCATTGACCGGCAAGGCGGACATCGCGACGGTTCCGATCCTGATTTCATGCTGCGACGCCTGGATCACCTTAAATGCGGGCGGGAAGGCGACGAGTGAGGGAACCGCGATATTGGTCAAGGAGCGGCCGACCGGTCCTCGCCGCGTCACGCCCTCGACATGCAGATGGCCGCTGAAATGAACGGTCACGCCGGCCGCAATCAAGGCATCCTCGACCGCCTTGACCGGGGTCCGGCGCACGACATTGGTCTCGCCGAAGAGCATGCCCTCGGCACCGGTCGCTCCATCGAACGGATCGAGCGCCGGGTAATGGGAAAAAGCAAGCAGCGTCTTTCCCTCTTCCCGAGCCCGCCGGCTGACATCGGCGATCCAGTCGAAGATGAACGGCTTCATGCGCAACATGGCATTCCAGCCGGCGGCTGTGCTGTCGATGAAGGCCGCCTCCTCGCCCAATTCGAAGCTACCGACACGTGGCTCGAAGACATTGGCATCGAGCATCAACAGCCATAAACCCGGTTCCGGCTCGACGAGATAGGAGGCGTCCATCAGGTGGTAGGTATTGCGACCATCGGGCGAGGTGACCGTGTAGATGCGGTCCTCGACAGCATCGCTTGCGCCGAAGGGCGTTTCCCAGTGCCTGTATTCCGGCCTGCGAAAATAACCGAAAGCCGCCATCGGGTTCAGCCCGTTTGGATAGCCCTCGCAATACATGTTTTCGCTGAAAAAGACGTTTTCAGCGGCCATTGTGGCGTCGCTGGAGACCGAGAGGCCGATCGCTCCCTCGCCCAAAAATTCCTTCGTATGATGGCGGCCTATCGGGCCAAAAATATCATGATTGCCGGGCAGCGCGTAAAACGCAGTTCCATAGCTGTCCGAATGGGTTTGCAGCAGGCTCCTCAGCGTTTCCGTCGTCGCGCGCTGACCATCGTCGGTGTAATCCCCAAGCAGCACCACATGGCGGATTCCGCGCATTGCCACCTTATCCAGCGCGGCACGCAGCGCGTCGGCGCTCTCGTTGAAAACGCGAGTCGACTGGCGCGTATCGGACCAACTGCGCATCGTGATGTGCTGCCCGCCCACTTCGATGCCGGCAAAGCCGAAATCGGCTCCGGTATCGTGAAAGTGGGCGTCAGCGATAACGGCAATTGATGGATAGCTTTGCGGCAACATGATCAAGGCTTCTTCCGACCTTCGATCATATCGATCCAGTCGGAGGCGCGCCGAGCAGCTTCGTAGAGGCTTGGCTTGGGGGTCTCGAACCACTCGTCGGCACGCAATTCCCGCTTTTCGCGGATGACCGCGACGGCTTCATCGAGCGTCGGATAACGGTCGGGCCGCTGCTTGTGCAGGAACAGGGCCACCAGCGAAACCGAGCGGCTGCGGCCGCTGCGACAATTGACCAGGACATTGCCGCCATCCGGGAACGGGTAGGTCGCGCGCTTCGGCATGGTTTGCCGAAGCGCTCCATCCAGAATGTAATAGGCCCCCAGCATCATCGTATCGGGACTACCCTCACCATCGATCAGGCCGAGCTTGTAATAACGGATATCAGCATAACCCGTTGGGCAGAGATCGCCCTCCTCCACTGCATCCCGCACCAGATTGATGTCGAGATTGACGGCGCAGTTAACGACCGTGGTGATGCCATGTCGGCGCAGCAGCCCAATGTCCCGGGCTCCGTCGCTGCCACCGATATAAAGCGTTGCGTCATGCGGTCCGAGACCCTCGGCAATCTTGCTGATTGCAGGTCGTGCGTAAACCGGTCCGTCCATTATGCATTCCTCCACACGGCAACAGCGTGCCGTCATTCGTGTCCCTGTAAATTCCGACTAGGCGACCGAAGAGGTCTTCCGTTCGCTTGCCCTGTCGAGGATCGCCAGGGGAATAGCAGACGCCTTGCTCACGCCGGCCGCAACCCCAGGGGCGGCCGCCAGAACTGCTCCACCGTCCCGCAGACTGCCGATCTCGAAGAACGGGCAGACATTGCCCCCGGCTTCGCTGACTAGCAGCAGGCCGGCCAGGCAGTCCCAGGAATTCATGTGCAGCTCAATGTAGCCATCCGAACGGCCATCGGCGACATAGGCAAGCGCCAGCGCGCCGGAGCCCGCGCGGCGCACATTGGTGCCCATATCGAGCAGATTTTTGACGACGCCGAGATAGGTTTCGTTCGCGACCCGTGTCGACCAGCCCATCTCGATGGACGCGGCATCGAAGCGCTGCGTTCCGGCAGCCAGGATCGGCTTACCGTTCAACGTCGCGCCCTCGCCGCGGCGAGCAAAATAGAGTTCGTCGAGGGCCGGATTGTAGATCGCGCCAATTTCCGTCCGGCCATTTTCGACATAGGCGATCGAGATGCAGAAATGCGGGATTCCTCGCGCGAAATTTGCCGTGCCGTCCACCGGATCGACGACCCAGACCTTGGCGCCGATGTCACCGCCACCCTCTTCCCCGAAGAACGTGTCCTGCGGAAAATGGTATCCAATCATGGTGCGTATATGTGCTTCGGAAGCCGCGTCCGTCACGGTGAGAAAATCCTGCGGGCCTTTCATGGACACACTGCGCTCCGCTTCGCCGTGAAAACCCTTCAGCACCAGTTCCCCGGCAGAGCGGATGACCGCTCTACACATGTCCGCGCGAGCCTGAAGCGTATCGGCATAGTGCAAGTTTTCCACCGGATCACCGTCGAATTAAATTGAACACGCGTGCATTAATGCACGCGTGTTCATTCATTGCAAGCCATTCTTAAATGGATCTTGTACTTGATCTCTCTGCGGACTGCTCGGCATGAGTCACTCCCGCATTGCACATTCCCACTACGGCCGCAAAGACCAGCGCCACGATACTCCGTGTCATTCGATCACCTCCTCCGTGATGTTCGGCGTATAACAGCATCAAATGGAACACCGGCACTAAAACTCAAGCTAACGGGAATAGGAAAAACGGCTGGGGACCTCCTACGCTCGACCTCTTTTAGCGACCTTGCTTGGGCCCGCCCGGGGACGAGATCTATATCGCAGAATGAAGGCCGCCGCGGTCGAACTGGTCGAGGCTGAGAGCTATGTCCATGGGACACTTGCCGATGGCAAAGACATCATATCCCGCTTCACAGGTCGCTCGCGGATCGAGATAGACGAGAGGGTGCCGATCTCCGCGAAGTCACCAAATTTGGCCTTCTTCGATGCGAATAGTGCGCCGGCTCGATTTATGCTGTCTCAAATGAAGTTAAGCGGAGCCGTCCTCGGCCCCGCTTCAATCCGCTCACGGCGGAAATTACTCCCTCAAGGGTCTTGGCGCTCCCAGCCGCAATTCGTCAGCGGGATCGCATGGGCGTCAAAGATTGTCCATGTGAAGCTGCAAGAGTTCGTCATAGCAGGTCGGGTTCGCGGCAAGAACCGGATGCCCATTCAAGAACTCAGCACCACTTCCCGGGAAATCCAGGTTCTTGCCCCCGGCCTCGCGGACAAGGCAGAAGCCGGCCATGCAGTCCCAGGCGCGCATATGGGGCTCGTAATATCCAACCAGTCTGCCGGCTGCCACATAGGCCAGCATCAAGGCACCCGAACCGTTGCGGATGAAGTTACCACCTCGTTCCATCAGACCTGCGATGATCGCGCCGACGCGTTCCGGCGTGACATAGCTGTTGCAACCGATCCCCGTCATCGCATTCTGCAGGTTGCGGGACGGATCGAGGCGAAGTGGCTTGTCATTCAGCGTCGCGCCGAAGCCATGCGCGGAGGCGTAGAGCTCGTCCGAGCAAGGCACATGAATGACGCCAACAACCGGCTCTCCGTCTCGCATGACCGCAACCGAGATACACCAGGTCGGCATGCCGTTCACAAAAGGCGCGGTGCCATCGATCGGATCAACGACCCAGGTGAAGCCGGAGGAGCCTTCGTCGTGTCCGAATTCCTCGCCCAGAAACCCGTCATTGGCGTAGGCGTCGGCCACTTGCTCCTTCAGAAAAGTCTCCACGTTTCGGTCAGCGATCGAAACCACGTCCTGCAGGTCGCGCTTCGTTTCGATCACCAGCGTGTCGCGGCGATTGAAATAGTCAAGCGCGATGGCTCCCGCTTGCGCTGCCAGCGTCTTGGCCAGCGCAAAACGCGCCGCGAGTGCCGTATCATTCACAGTCATTCTCTGGATCCTTGATCTTCTTGAAATTAATCAGCCGCTGATGACGGCAATGCCACGGTTCTTGAACGTTAGTGTGACGTCGCTTGTAGCAGCATGGGCATGGTCGACGTCGTGATCGATGACGAAGAGTGTCCCGACATCGGTCTCAACCTCATATTCGACGTGACCGCCGAGGTAGGCCGAGTGAAGGACGCGTCCCTTCAGGCCCTCTGTGCCGGCAGAGCCTATCCGAATGGCACCGGGGCGGACTGCGAGTTTGGCTGGGCCCTGGCTAGCTGTGGACCGCAGGCGATGATCGAGATTACTGACGCGCACCAGGACTTCCCCGCCATCGGACTGCACGACCTCGCAAGGCAGCACATTCGCCTCCCCCATGAAGTCGGCGATGAAAGGCGAGGCCGGCGCTTCGTAGAGTTCACGCGGTGCACCAGACTGAGCGATCTCGCCGTCCTTCATCACGATGATCCGGTCGGAAACGGCAAGCGCCTCGTCCTGGTCATGGGTCACATAGACGGCGGTGAAACCGAGACGTTGCTGGAGGTCGCGGATCTCGGTCCGGACACGCCGCCTCAAGCGCGCATCGAGATTAGAGAGCGGCTCGTCCAGCAGAAGCACTTGCGGCTCCAGCACCAGGGCGCGGGCAACAGCGACACGCTGCTGCTGACCGCCTGACAGTTCTGCCGGCAGACGATGGCCCATGCCGGCAAGCCCGACCAGCTTGAGGCCCTCCTCGGCCTTCTCGCGCGCTTCCTTCTTGCCCAAGCCGGATGACTGTAGGCCATAGGCGACGTTTTCGAGCGAGGTCATATGCGGAAAGAGAGCATAGGACTGGAATACCATGGAGACATCGCGCTCGTTGGCTGGCAGCATGGTCACATCCTTGCCGCCGATCAGGATCTTTCCGGAGGACGGGTGCTCCAGCCCCGCCAGCATACGCAGTGTCGTGGTCTTTCCACAGCCGGAGGGGCCGAGCAGGGTCACTAAAGTGCCGGGCTCGATGGTGAGGGAAAGATCGTGGATGGCGGTGAAGGCGCCGAAGGTCTTGCGGACATTCTGAAAGGTAACGGATCCGGCTTTGACGGTGATCATGCGGTTTTCTCCTGACCGAGAGGAACGGAACGAGTATCGCCGAGACCGGCAACACGATTTTCGCGGCGCAGTTTGCGTTCGCCGACAAGGAGCTGGAAACCACCGATGACCGTGATCATCACGACGATCAGCATCGAGGAATAGGCAATCGCCACGCCGTATTCGCCATTCTCGACAAGGCCGACAATGTAGGAGGTTGCCATATTGTGCTCGGCGCTGACGAGGAAGATGACGGCGCTGATCGAGGTGATGGCTCGCACGAACGAATAGACGAGTGCTGCCGTGATGGCGGGCCGCAGGAGCGGAAGGATGATCTTGCGCACCGTGCGGAAGCTGTCGGCTCGAAGCGTCAGCGAGGCCTCGTCCAGGCTCTTGTCGAGCTGGCTCATCGCTGCGATCCCGCCGCGCACGCCAACGGGCATGTTGCGGAAGACGAAGCAGGCGATCAGGATCAAGGCTGAGCCGGTCATTTCGAGCGGCGGCAGATTGAAGGCCATGATGTAGCTGACGCCAATAACCGTGCCCGGGATGGCGAAGCTCATCATCAGGGCGAACTCGAAGAGGTTCCGGCCAGCGAACTTCTGGCGCACGATGATGTAGGCAGTCAGAAGTCCGACGGCGGCAGTGAGCGGGGCGGAGATCAGCGCGATCTCCATGGTCGTCCAGAAGGAATTCCAGGCAACGCCCGTCCAGGCGATCGAGCCATTCTGGATGCTGACGGAGAACGCGCGTGCGTAGTGTTCGAGCGTCAGCGTGTTGTCCAGGCCCCAGGTGGTCACGAAGCCACCGACGAGGATCATACCGTAGACGACGACCGTGAAGATCATCCACGGGATGACAAGAGCATGCACGCCGATCGAGATGCCACGCGGCAGGGCAATATGAGCGCCGCTGTCTCCCTTACCGGTGACGGTTGCAAAGTTCTTGCCGGATAGCCAGAGGCGCTGGGCAAGAAAGGCCGACAGCGTGAAGAAGAGGAGGACCAGCGCCAGCACGGCTGCCCGTGATGGATCATTTTGCGAGCCGACCACGGCGAAGAAAATCTCTGTCGAGAGCACACCATTGCTGCCGCCGAGTACCAGTGGATTGCCGAAGTCGGCCATGCTCTCGATGAAGCCAATTAGAAATGCATTGGCAAGACCGGGCTTCATCAGAGGCAGGGATACCCGCCAGAAGGTGCGCCAGCGGTTGGCCCTCAGCGTCTGCGACGCCTCTTCCATCGACGGGCTGACACCTTCGACGACACCGATCAGGACGAGAAAAGAAATTGGCGTGAAAGATAGGACCTGTGCAATCCAGATGCCGGTCAAGCCATAGAGCCAGCGGCCAGGCTCGATGCCGAAGAGGCTTGATAGACTTTCGGTGACCACGCCGGCGCGACCGAAGAGAAGAACGAGCGCAAGCCCGATGACGAAGGGCGGCGTGATAATCGGCAGGACAGTGAGAAGGCGCAGGCCCTTCTTGAAAGGAAAGCGGGTACGTGTTGCCACAAGAGCGAAGGAAAGGCCCAGCAATGTGGAGGCGGACGCTGTCATGATGGCGAGCGTGAAAGTGCGCCAGGCGACACCACAGCGTCCGTCACCCACCAAACAGCTCAGGCTCCAGATGCCGGGATCCTGCATATTACGGATGAAATCATCTGGCTTGAAGGAGCCATCGAAATCCTGGACCGCAGCGACGAGCATGCTGCCGATTGGGTAAAAGACGAAAACGAAAACGAGGAACACAAGCAGCGAGATCGAACCGACGACGAAGGCATCGCCCTTCATGACGCCCCGCTCGACCAGACCGAAGGCGAACATGAGGACAAAGACGATCGCCATGGTCACGGCGCCGGCACCCATGGATGGTTGGCCGTCCGAGAGCGGCCCGAAGAGGGTTTCGCTGATCCCCCAGGTCCAGCCGGAAAACCCGACCGCAAGCCCCTGCAGGCAGAGATAGACGAGGCCGGCGGCACCGGCGGCTGAAAAGAAAGCTCCACGGCGCATTGGGTCGGCAATGAAACGTGCTGCAACACCAAGACTGAAGAAGAGGACGATCCCGAGGAGCCAGAGGCGGCCGTGACCCAAAAGCTGCAGAAAGCCCGGCGCGGTGTCCTCTGTGGAGGGAAAATCACCGAGCCAGCCAAGGCCGAAGAAGCCCGTTTCCAGCCTGTACCAGGGAAGCAGAATGAAGGTCGCGGCTCCAAAGGCCAGCAACAGGTCCAGTCTGCGGTTGCCATGTCTCATGGTCGACCTCATTCG
This sequence comes from Hyphomicrobiales bacterium, assembly GCA_900470155.1. Lineage (GTDB taxonomy): Bacteria > Pseudomonadota > Alphaproteobacteria > Rhizobiales > Rhizobiaceae > Allorhizobium. The sequence continues at coordinate 241,159 of UBZT01000002.1, read as the reverse complement.
TAGATTCGCAGGAAGAGAGATGGACCGGCGATCCGGAGACCGCCGGCGGAAAGGGACAAGCGTCAGTTGGCGACGGCGCCGATCTCACGATCCCAGCGCTCGAGCAATGCCTTGCGTTTTTCCGGGTCGCCGTAGGTCTTGAAGTCATAATCGATGAGCTTGATGTCCTCGAAGCGAGGAGCCTCTTTGGGGATTTCGGCGCTCTTGTTCGACGGGAGCTGGAAGGACTTGGCATCCTTCATGCGCGACTGGACATCCGGCTTCAGTGACCAGTCGTACCAGGTCTTGGCATTCTCCATGTTCCGGGCGCCCTTGACGATCGACATCGAGCCGATCTCGTAACCGGTGCCTTCGCAAGGTGCGATCGACTTGACCGGGAAACCCTCGGCCGTCTGGGCGACAGCGTCATGCATGAAGACGATGCCGAGACCGGTCTCTCCACGGGCAGCAGCCTTGACCGGTGCGGATCCGGACTTGGTGTATTGCGCGATGTTCGCATTGAGCGCCTTCAGGTATTCGAAGGCCTTGTCTTCACCCATGATCTGTACGAGCGATGCGAGAGCCGTGTAGGCTGTCCCGGACGAATTGGGATTGGCCACCTGGATCTCTCCCTTCAGCTCGGGTGCCAGGAGATCGGCCCAGCAGACAGGTTCCTTGTAGCCCTTCTGCTTGAAGATCTCGGTGTTGTAGCCCCAGCCGAGCGCACCGGCATAGACGCCGACGGTCTTGAAGCCCGAGCTTTCGGCCTGGCTCTTTGCCCAATCCTGCAACTGGTCCAACATCGGCGACTTGTACTCTTCCGTCAGCCCTTCGGAAGCGGCCTGGAGATGGGGGTCGCCAGTGCCGGCCCACCACAGGTCGGTCTTGGGGTTGCGCGCTTCGGCACGGATCTTGGCATAAGCTTCGCCCGAGGACATGCGGACCATGTTGACCTTGATGTCGTGGGCCTTTTCGAAATCGCCCTGCATCTGTTCGCAGATGACGACGTCGGCCGCGCAAATGAGGTTGAGCTCACCGGCGGCCAGGGCCGAGCCGGCAGACAAGCTCGTGCCGGCGAAGAGTAGTGTGGACAGTAGTGTCAGTCGCATGGGTATCCTCCTGTTGCTTGCGTCTGATGGAAGTCGAGTATGATGGACAAGCCTTCGGCGGCGGTGCCGAGAAGGCACCGTTTCAGCGGCGGTCCGGATGTTAAAAATCAGTTGGTCGGGTTGATCTCGCTATCGAAACGGCTCAGCAGCCGACTTCGCTGTTCGGGTGAACCAAAGGTGGCAAAATCATAGTCCACCATCTTGATCATCGAGATGTCGGGAGCGGCAGGCGGCAGCATGGCCTTTGCGTTGGATGGGACCTGGTTCTGGCCGGCCGCTGCACCGGTCGCCTGCCCTTCGGGGCTCAGCGCAAAATCGACGAAGCGGCGCGCCTCTTCCAGATTGCGGCTGCCCTTGACGATGCTGACAGCTCCGATCTCGTAGCCGGTGCCCTCGCAAGGCGCCACGATCATGAGGGGAGCGCCCGCCTCCTTCTGGGTGACGGCATCATGCATGAAGGAGATGCCGATCGTGATCTCTCCCCTGCCCGCGGCCTTGACCGGCTCGGCGCCGGCCTTGGTGTACTCGGTAATATTCCGGCCGAGCTCGCGCATATAGGCGAAGGCTTCATCCTCGCCGAGCAATTGCACGAGTGTCACAAGCGTCGTGAAGGCAGTGCCCGAGGAATGCGGGTTTCCGGACAGGATATGCCCGCGATAGATCGGTTTGGCGAGATCCTTCCAGCAGTTGGGTGCCGGTAACCCTGCAGCCGAGAGAAGATCCGCATTGTAGGCGAAGCCGAGCGCGCCGGCATAGAGGCCGACGGATGTGCCGCCAGACAGAGAGAAGAAGTTTCGCGCCCATGGCAGAAGGTCAGCTTCCTGTTTGGGACGATGGGGCTCAAGGAGGCCTTCATAGGCAGCCTGCAGGTGCGTGACACCGGTGCCACCCAACCAGACATCGACGGTCGGCGCATCCTTCTCGGCCCGTACATAGTCGAGTATCTCTCCGGTGCTCATCCGCGGCATGTTGACCGCAAGGCCGGTTTTGGCCTCGTAGGTCTTCTCCATGACCGCGCACCAGACTTCGTCGACACCGCAGAGAATGTTCAGCGTGTCTGCTGCCCGGGAGCCCGGAGCCGTGGCGAAGGTCACAAGTAACCCGGCGCCGATGGCGTTCAATAACTTCACGTCGTCCTCCCCTGGAACCTCCCCGTTCCAATGAATGAAGCATGTCCGTATCTGTTCGGGCTGGCAACCCGGAGAATGGTTACCGATCTTTCACCGCGACGTCGTCACCCGTTGCAGAGATTGCAAATGTTACAATTGTGACGTTTGCCGATAACCACCAAGTCTTTTGCGTTTTCGCCCTGCCCGGTTATGATGCCGATGGGAGGACTGCAACGTGTTGAACCAGAAGGTAAAAATTCTGATCGTCGAGGACGATCCGGATATGGCGGAGCTTATCTGTGACCTGGTGGAGGCAGAAGGCTGGATCCCGCTGACGGCACCATCCGCCGAGGCCGCACAAGAGCGCTTGCAACATGAGACTGTTCAACTTGTTCTGGTTGATCACAATCTGCCCGGCCTGTCCGGACGCGCCTTCGCGCAGCGTCTGAGAGCTCAGACCGATGTCGGCATCGTTATGGTAACGGCAGCAGGCAGCGCGACCGATCGGGTGCTGGGACTGGAGACGGCAGCGGACGACTATGTCGTTAAACCGTTCGAACCGAATGAGCTTACCGCACGGATCAAGGCGGTTCTCCGTCGCACCCATCCGCAACTGCGCCAAGACAGGGAGGGCGAACGCGAACAGACGCAGACAGCGCTCAGGCTCGGCGAATGGGCCGTCGATCTCGGTCAACGCCGGGCCGTTTGCCTCACCGATCCGACAAAGACGCTGACGTCAGCAGAGTTTGCCCTGCTCGAGATTCTTGCCGAAACGCCGAACAACCCCGTCAGCCGCGCCCAGATTCTCGACCGGATGGGAGCCGACTCCGATCGTTTCGTCGATCGAAACGTCGATGTTCTGGTCCTGCGCCTCAGGCGCAAGATCGAGCGAAACCCCGATCTTCCCCGCCATATTCAGACGCGACGCGGCAAAGGCTATGTGCTCCACACAGACGACGCCGGATCATTGCCTTGATCAACCGCGCCTTCTTCTCCTCCATCGCCTTTCGATTGCCCTTCGCAATCGCCTTCATCTGCGTTTCTGTTCTGCTCCTATCGACCGTCGCCATCTATGGTCTGCAGAGGGCGCGCAGTGAAATGTCAGCCTACAGCGTGCAAGCCTTCTCCAGTCTCGCCAAGGTCTCGCTCGTATCGAGACAGGTCTCGGACCTCGTTTCAAGCGCACCGTTCCTGATGAATGCCACGTCCCCCTATCGCGTTTCGAGCGAAAGTCGCGCCGTCGTCGCCCAGGTGGAGACACTTCTTCAAACCATGGCGCCGGATAAGCCAGGCTCAGCCATGCAGGGCACCGGCGCGCACCGGATCATCGAACTGCTTGAGAGCATTAAGTCCCAGACACTGGCACTTGCGGCAAATGCCGATGCCGCACAAATGCACAAGGCTGAAGCGGCCGTCGCTCTCGGAGAGATAGCGACCGCTCGCGCCATTCAGGATCAGGAACTACGGCAGCGTCTTAATGACATCGCACAATCAGCCTCCACGTCGGACAGCCTCTTCCAGCTAGGTGAACTTCAACGACGCTTCGTCGCCGAAACCTCCGCACGCATGCTGGTGCCGGGCCCCAATCTGCGGGTCTCGCCCGCACAGCTTGACCCCTATCGGAGGATCTTCGAGGCACAGACACGCTACCTCCTGGAAATGTTCACGATCCGCGCATCCGTCTCGCGCCTGCATACCGTATCGCGGGATCTCTCGCACGCGACGGAAACCCAGTCGGAGGTGGTTGCCAGCGCGCTGAACCGGAACCTCGAATCGACGTCCAGCGCCTTGCGCCAGTTGCTCGTCATGATCGTGCTGGCATCTCTCGCCGTCGTTATCCTGGCAATCCTCTCCATCCGCTCGGTAATTCGGGTCTCGCACGGGATCGGAGATCTCTCGCGGGGCATGAATGCGCTGGCACGCGGAGAAGAAAATGTAGGTCCGCCTGTCTACGCCGGGACCGAAACCGAGTTGATCCGGTTGCTCGATGCCTTTCGCGCCTTCAAGGAGAGCGTGGATCGGGTGTCCCGCTTGAGGAGAACCGCAGAAGCGGCCGCGCGCACAATCCGTTCAACGTTTCGCACCATGAACGAAGGCATTGCCCTGTTCGATCCGGCGGGCCGACCCATCACCATGAACCGTCGCATCGTAGAACTGATGAGGCAGACGGGCTCGTCGCGAAAAATGCCTCTGCGCCGTTTTGTCGGGACGGTGCCCGAGATTGATCCGTGGCTGATGCCCACCGAAGACGAAACCGGCTCACTCCAGGAGCGAAATGTGCTCCGTCATCGGTTTCCCGATGACCAGGTCGTGGAGATCTCCGCTTCACGGCAACCGGACGGCGGTGTGGTCTTGCTTGCTCGTGACGTAACGGCCATGGATCGGCAGGAGGTGGAGGCGGCCCGTGCCCAGCGCCTCGATGTGGTGATGCGCATGACGCATCAGGTAAGCCACGAGGTCGGCAATATGATTGGCATCATAACCGGCAGTCTTGGTCTGCTGGAACGCGAACCTGGCTTCACAGAGCGACAAAAGCGACACTTGGGGCGCATACGAAAGGCAGCGGAACGCGGACGGGCACTCGCCTCCAGCATGTTGTCCGTCGGCAGCCAGCAGCAGATACGTCCAGCCTCGATCGAGATCGCCACGATCCTTCACGGCATGGCTGATGTGCTGGAAATGGCGATCGGCGCCCGCAATCGGCTAGAGCTGGACCTTACCGCTACTCTGCCAACCGTCAGCCTCGATCCTGCGCTGCTCGAGCAATCCATCCTGAACCTATGTCTGAACGCCTCAGCAGCCATGCCGGACGGTGGGACGATCCGAGTGGAAGCGCTAGGGACTGCCGAAACCGTAGTCATCGCCGTTATCGACGAAGGTGTGGGAATGTCACCTGAAGTTCTCGATCAGGCTATGGAGCCTTACTTTACCACGCGCTCGAAAACCGGTGGCTCGGGTCTCGGGCTCGCAATGGTCTACGGGTTTGTCCGTCAGTCTGGTGGTGAAGTCAGGATCACCTCTCGTCCAGGGGAAGGCACGCGCGTGGAGCTTTGTTTTCCGGCCATCGAAGTGGGATATGAAGCCATAGCGGGCTGAACACGAGCGGACACGAGCCAGCCGTTGAAAGCCCGCCGACTTTGCCACCCAACTATGATTTGGGAAGAGGGCGGGTTGAACGCACCGGGTTTTGCCGGAGGCTCCAATTTTTGAGAAAGTGAAGCCATCATGCGCAAAACAACGAACAGGTTTTACCTGAAGTCCGTCAACGTGGCATTCGTATAGTACTGGATCACGAAGCCGAGCACCCCTAAGGTCGCTTTCGCCTCAAGCGCGCAACGCGGTTTTCCTATTCGTAAGAAGAGGAGCGCACGGCTCGACGAATGTTCCCTCTCGACCTGCTTCCTGCTGGAGCCGTCGAGCTGGCGCAGCAAAAGCGAGGACTGCAGCACGAGCAAGCTTGGTCATAGGACTACTCCTCGTGTTTCCACTAGGACTTCCGATGTTCGCTTCGACCTCGCAAGGCGGCCCGCACCGGGGGTTTACGCTTAGGTCGACACGAAATGTTGTGATGACTCACGACACCAAAGACGCGTTATGACCCATCATCAAAAACGTTATTGAATCGTCACCTTGAACGTGTATTAACTCAGCGTTAAAAACGCGCATATAAACGACATCAAAAACGTGTAATGATGCAGGCATTGCCTTATAAGACGCGGCATTGTGAGTTCGCGCAAGAACAACGAGGTCGTGGGAACCAAAATGGCTACACCAAATGAAAAGTTGGCTGACGCCCTGCAAGCCCTCAAAACATTGCAGGATGGCGGGCGTCGAATATTCAAGTCCGACGAGTTCAGCCGACTACACCGAGAGCGCCTTACACGGAGCGGATTTCTCCAAGAAGTCATCCGCGGTTGGCAAATGTCAACGGGACCCCAGTCCCAAGACGGCGACACAACCCTTTGGTACGCTTCATTCTGGGAGTTCTGCTCCCTCTACTTCAACGACCGCTTTGGACGGGAATGGCATCTGTCACCGGAACAATCGATGCTACTCCACGCTGAAGCAACTGCGATTCCGCCCCAGGTGATTGTCAACAGTCCAAAGGCAACGGGCAACAATTTATCACTGCTTTTTGGCACATCCATCTACGATCTCAAGACCAAGCAAATGCCACCGGGCGAGGATCTCGTCGAGAAAAACGGATTGAGGTTCTATACTGCGGACGCCGCCCTGGTAAAAGTTGCTGAAGCGTTTTTCCAAAGATCACCTATCGAAGCCCAGATCGTGCTGAAATCCATGCGCGATGTGTCGGGTGTCCTCGGTCGATTACTCGACGGAGGGCATTCGGCCGTGGCAGGCCGCCTGGCCGGGGCATTTCGGCGCATAGGAAAAGGCGAGTTCGCCGACGATATCTTGAAAACGATGAAAGGCGCGATGTACGACGTTAGAGAGACCGACCCGTTCGATCAAAACCAGCAAGTCTCCACCTTAGCTGTAGGCGGATCTCCCATCGTGGCGCGTCTCAATGCTATATGGGAAAGCCAGCGTCAGACGGTCCTCGATGTTTTTCCTGCTGCACCCGGACTTCCCTGGGACACCGTCGCTTTCATGAAATCGGTCGAGGACATATACAAGAACGACGCATACCATTCACTTTCGATCGAAGGGTACAGCGTTACTCCGGAACTCATTGATCGCGTGCGCGCTGGTACGTGGGATCCGGATGTGGATCAGCAGGATAGGCAAAACCGGGACGCCCTGGCAGCTCGCGGTTATTGGCAGGCATTTCAGAGCGTGAAGGAATCTGTTGCGGAGATTCTCCGCGGTGCACCGGCTGGAGCCGTTATCCGTAAGCAACATAGGGATTGGTACCGCGAACTGTTCGGTCCCTCCGTAGCCGCAGGTATCCTGAAACCCAGCGCCCTCGCGGGCTATCGAAACCACCCTGTTTATCTTCGCGGATCATGGCATGTACCACCGCGTTCCGAAGCGGTTCCGGATGGAATGGAGACCCTGTTCGATCTACTGGAGAAGGAGAGCGAACCAGCGGTTAGGGCAGTCCTTGGCCACTGGTTGATAGGCTATGTTCATCCCTATCCTGACGGCAACGGACGGATGGCGCGCTTCCTAATGAACGCCATGTTCGCCTCGGGTGGGTTTCCATGGGCAGTGGTTAGGGTTGAGGATCGGTCAACTTATTTGGCCGGCCTTGAACAGGCGAGCGTCCACATGAACGTCAAACCGTTCGCGGAATTCATCGCGGAGCGCACCTCTTGGTCGATGAGTAAGGCACTCTAAAATCATCGATAGCCTTGATGAAAATCGAACCTTCGGCCCATCTATTTCTTATGAACTGAGGGGCAAGGGATCCGTGCCTTCGCTCAGAATTGCGAGATATCGCTGATAGCTGAACACGCGGCCGCGTTTGCGGCCGGTTACCTCATCAACGATGCCTAAACGCTCCAGATCAACAAGTGCAGCATTGACCGTTGGCGCGGAAAGACCCGTGATTTGAACAATCTGGTTCGCTGTGTGAAAAAGATTCTGCTGGAAAAGCTCGTGAATGCGAAGGGCCGAGCCTGCTCTATCGCTTTCCATCGTGATCCGCTCCCGATCTTCCTTGAAAAGATCGACGATCTGGGTCGCTGCCTCAAACGCTCGATTGGCAGTGTCGGCAACGCCGGCCAAGAAAAAGTCCAGCCAAGCTTCCCAATTTCCATGCTCGCGGACCTCCTGCAATAACCGATAATATTCTCTCCGATGGGACTTTAGATAGAGGCTGAGGTAGAGCAGCGGCTTTCGCAAAACCCCGTTCATGCAAAGATATAGGGTTACAAGCAGACGGCCGATACGACCATTGCCATCGAGAAACGGATGGATCGTTTCAAACTGCACATGCAGTCGGCCAGCTTTGATTAGCGCCGGTAACCGCGATTGGTCGTCATGCATGAAGCGCTCGAACGCATCCATGCAACCGGCCATTTCAGTGACGGGTGGCGGTACAAAGAGTGCGTTACCGGGCCGTGTCCCACCAATCCAATTCTGCGAGCGGCGGAACTCTCCAGGATCCTTGGTGCCTCCTCGTCCACTCTGCAGGAGCCTGGCGTGCATCTCACGGATCAGACGCAACGACATGGGCAACGTTTCCAGCCGCTCCAAACCATACATCATGGCGTCAACATAGTTGGATACTTCACGGATATCATCAACCGGCTGCCCGGCTTGAGCTTCGGTCTCAAACCGCAAGAGATCAGAAAGCGTGGACTGTGTGCCTTCAATCTGCGAGGAAAGAACGGCTTCCTTTCTCACATACATATACAGAAACAGCTCCTGTCTCGGCAGCAGCATTGTGATACCATCCAGGTGTCCTAGCGCGCGCTCAGCCAAGCTGAGGCGCTCAAGCCGCGCCCGTTATTTAAGCAAGACGCATTTCATTTAATTAATCGACGGACTTAGATAAGCGCGCTTAATTAACGCGCTGACATTGAACTCCTGAGCTTTGTCGAAGCTGAGCTGACGGTAGAACTGAAAATGTGTTTCGGCGAGGCATTTGACCCGGTCATAGGCGCGGAAGGATGCCCCCTGTTGGACAGCAAAGAATGAAAACACATCAGCATGTTACTTCGTCGCGTCTGGGGTCATCCTTCGGCGCCGAAAGGGGTTAAACTTGAAAGCCGGATCACAGCGTGCACCTGCATGTCATAGCTTGACGCTATGTTCTATCGCGATTGAACGACCTCCCGCAGTCATCGCCTCACCAGGGACCGAACTCAGGCACCCTTATCAGTCTTTATACGACCGTGGAAAAACAATGTCCTGATCGACAAGGACGTTGAACTTGTAGCCGGGGCGAACTTCCAGCGTAGGCTGAACATCCATGTTCCGTTGGATGGTTCGATCGGCAACGCGCCCGAACGTTTCTGCGAAATTCCGCCGTGCTGCATCGGACGCCGTGTCCTGGGTCGCGAGCGTCGAGCTTTCCGGAACGGCCATATCGATGCCGGTCCCGATCAGGGCGATCAGCACTGCCGAGCCGAACGTTTTTAAATAGTGGTTGTTCACCTTGTCGCTGAAACCACTATTCCCTTGTGCGTCCGTCCCCGACATTCCGCCGATTTGCAGTGTAGAGCCGTTCGGAAAAATGATGTCGGTCCACACGACAAGAACGCGTTTCTGACCAAAAGACACTTTGCTATCGTAACGACCGAACAGCTTCGTTCCTTGCGGAATGAGCAGACGATGCCCTGTCGCGCTGTCGTAGACGCTCTGGCTTACCTGGGCGGTGATCCTGCCCGGTAGATCGGAATTGATGCCCGTGATCAGCGTTGCCGGTATGACCGAGCCTCGCTTAAGCTCGAATGGCGATTGTTGAGACACGACACGGTTCGGCAGGTAGCCCAGCTCTTTCAGGTCGGCGTTGAAGAAGTCCTCCTTGGCACCTTGCGCATTGCGGTCTGCGTTTTGACCGCCGAGCCCGGCGCGGAGCGCGGCTGCATAGAGATCGGGCGCACGTCCAGTGTTTGTCGGAACTGTCGCGGCTCTTGTTGCCGGGTCCGCACTCGCGTCATTCGTCTCCGTACGCGCCCCCAGCTTGCTGCGATCGATCGCAAGCGGTGCATCATAGGCAGCGTTGTTCGCCTGCAGCCTGGCCATTCGCTGGCGCTGCTGCTCCCGAAGAACCTGTTCCTGTTGTTCCCGCTGAATACGGGCCCGCCAGACCGCTTCCGCTTCCGGCTCTTGACCGCGCTGCTGCACCTCGCGCTGCCCCGGCTGCGGCGTGAAGGGATTGTTGGTCTTGTCTTCCGCCCGCTTTGTCTCGACCGGCGTCGGCTGGAAAGTGATCTGCTGCTGCGGCTCGCCGATAATACCGTCGGTGACGCCGCGTTTGAGCTGGTCGGCATAGGTTGAGGCCGGGTTGCCCGAACTCGTCTCCGGACCGTTGTCTTTGCTGAAGTACAATCCGCGGGACGCAAGCCCGTAGAAGATGACACCAAGAAACGCGACTGCCAGGACTATGATGACGACGATCGGCAGACGGTTGATCCGGCGGATAGTGGATGGGGCCCGGCTGTTTTGCCCCGCGCCGAGATTGAGAGACTGCACCATATGATCCTCCCTCACCCGCGCCGCATGAGCGACAAGGCGCTCGCTGGCGTCGCACTGTTCGCCGTTACCGTATATGCACGTCCGAGTTCGACGCTATTTGTCGATAGACGGGCCAGCACCTGACCATCGACAGTCAGGATCACATAGGCGAGCGGGATGACCGTCGCGCTGCTATCTGTCTTCTGGTCGGTAACGACGGCATAGCCCCATCCCTTCAGCGCCGCCTCCAGCGCCTGGCCGAAGGGCGAGGCATCAGTCTTCAGGACAACGGTCGCCTTTCCCGGCCCGATCTGTTCGGCAAGGCGGCTCACCATATCGCCGGCAATTGCGCTGGCGGCAGGACCGGAGATTTCCGGCGGCGCGGTGCTGGAAACGAGCCCTTTTGTTCCGGTCGACTGGCATCCGGAAAGAAGGGCGGTTATGGCGCAGGCTGCGGCAAAGTTGCGGAGGGGTTGCAAGGCGCGCGAATGGGAGAGAGGGATGTTCATTATCTCCCTCCCCTTGTGATCGCGATCTTCTCCTGTTTCCAGCCAACGCCGGAGACAAGCACCGCACGATCGACATGATAGTCGACGACCATCATGTCGCCCTTCATCCGGTAGTTGACGATCCGGTTCTGCCCGCCTGACGTGACGAACAAAACCGGCGCATCCTGACCGGAGATTGATTGTGGAAACTGGATGTAAGTCTTCTCCCCATCGGAATAGACCCGTGTCGGTCGCCAGCCGGCGCTGCCCGAAACCGAATAGGAAAAATTCAATTGTTCGGCCGGGACGCCGGCACCCGGGATGGTGCTCGCTTCCAGCCGCGCATTGACGTCGGCGAGTTTCGCCGAAACATCCTCCGGATATTCAAAGCCGACACGTGCCATATACTGGCTCGGATGCGACTTGAGCTGGATGTGATAGGTGCGACGTGACGTTGTCACCACCATCGAGGTCACGAGACCAGGCTCCGACGGTTTGACGATCAGGTGGATGGCTTGCCCGCCGGCAGCACCCGAAGTCGCGGGCTCTACCTTCCATCGCACCGTGTCACCGACCAACACGTCGCGGACGACTTCGCCGCCTTGCAATTCAATGTCGCAAACCTGCAGCGGCGAGCAGACGACGGAGGGCTGCACCTCGCCGTAGAGAAAGATCACCTTGCCGTCAGGGCCCTTGGTGACGAGACCGCGCGAGCCGCGCCACTGGGTGGAGATACCCATGCCCTTTGCTTCGTTGGCTGTGACGCCATCGGCAGCATATGCGTGCGGAGGAGCGACCACTGAAGACGCCAACATCGCCGAGGCGAAAACGCTCGTCAGGGTGGCCGGTGTTCTTGTGTGTGGGATAATCATGTTGGGGCCATGCCTTTCAAAGCTGTGCGGTCCAGTCGAAGTCGCGGAGATAGAGACCGATGGGGTTCAAGCGGATGACACCCTCGTCGTGCGGTGGCGTCAGGGTTACGGAGGCGATACCGCGGAAACGCCGGACGGCGGTTTCCTTGCCGCGCCGGTCACGCTCGAATTCGGTCCAGTCCAACTGGTAGCTCTGGTTTGACAGCGCGACGATATTGTTGACCTCGATGGCAACGGTTGAGCTCTTCGCTTTCTCGAAGGGTGAGTTCGAGCGAAACCAGGCATTGACCTTCTCGGTCGCCGGATCGGATGTCCTGAGCAGCCCGTAGGTGCGGTCGATATATTGCTTCTGCACGACTGCGTCGGGCGTGACGCTCCGAAAGTTCGAGACGAAGCTGCCGAGGGTGGCGCGCACAACACGCGGATCGGCATATTCGATCTGCTGCGGAAATCCGGCGTTGACTGATGTGCCGAGCTTGTCGACCTCGACGATATAGGGAACGAGTTTCACTTGAGTGCTCTGGTACAGCGCGTAGCCAAAACCGATCACCGCCATGGTCATGCCGGTGATGCCGACGATCCGCCAGGCGGCGGCGGATCTGACATAGGAGCCATATCGCTCATTCCACTCGTTGCGGGCGGCGAAATAGGGATTGGCAGTATCGGGATTATCGAGCGGATTGTGTCCGGCCATGGCGGATCGGCCTCCAGTTATTTGGTCTCGTTGATCGGCGGGGGTGGAGGAGGTCCGGGGCGGCTGGCCTGTTGGTCGAGTTTGGCATTGGCAAGCCCGAGCAGAGAACCGGCGTATGCCCCGGGCGAACCGATTGCCTTGTCTTTCGCGGCCGAACTGAGCGCACCTGCTGCCCCGCCGATCCCAGCTTCCATGCCGCGCATCGCGGCACTACCGAGCGACGCTCCCCCTGCCCTCGCCGCACTTGCGGCCTGAAAACCTCTGCTGGCTGCTGCCGTGGCCAAAAAGCTGGCGCCCGCCGCAACCGAAGCGGCCTGTCCGCCATGGCGGATCGACTCCATGCCTCCGGACACGGAAGCACCCTGGACCACACCCTGCAGGATCGGCGGCACATACATGGCGATGACGAAGACCACGACCGATATGCCGGCGATCGCGAGCGTGGTGATGAACTGCTCGGAGGTTGCTGTCGGGGCTTCTGCCAAGCCCAGCAGGATGTCCGAGCCGATCTTAGCGATCATCACCAGCGCCATCAGTTTCATGCCGACGGAAAAGGCGTACACCAGATATTTGATCGCGAAATCCTTGGTATAGGACGTTCCACCCAATCCGAGCATGATCATTCCGGCCAGAAGTCCGACATACATCTCCACCATGACCGAGACGAAGATCGCGGCAACGAGCGAGAAGCAGACGACGACCACGACCATGGCGAAGACAGCGGCGATCGCCAGGGCGTTATCCTCAAAGAGGCCAAACGTCGCTTGCTCCGACATCTTTGTCGCGACACGAATGCCGGCGTCGAAAATGTTGGCGGGCGAGGCCGAACCATCGCCGGCGCCTATCTGGTAGAGGCTATCGATGACCGCCTTGGCGAAGGCCGGCCCGTGATCGAGGATGAAAGCAAAGAGCCCGATGAACATGATGCGCTTCACCAGCTCTGCAAACCAGCCGTCGAGCGATGCGGCGTTAATTGCCAGCCATACGGCGGCGATGCCGACCTCGATGCCCGCAAGAATCCAGAACAACGACCGCGCCGCATTCATGACCGTCGTCTCCCAGCCCTTGGCGGCGGCGACGACGGAGGTCTCCAGTGTGGTGAGCACCTGTCCTTGCTGCGCCAGAGCAGGTGTGCTCGCGATCAGGAAAAGTCCGATCGCGGTGAAGGCGAGTTCGAGGAGCCGGTAAGGTCGAACAATCAGCATGTCGGCTTCATCTCCTGACCACTGCGAATGTCGCGCTCGGTGTCGCCACCGAAGAACCTTTCCCGGTGAGCGCGGCGATCTGCGTCGGATGCAGCTTGCGGAGACGCTTCGCCCGCTCCGGAAAGGCGTGCCGCAGGCGGCTGGACTATCCACCTAACGACGCCGATACCGGACGCGATGATCCCCACGACAGCAAGTTTGACGACAAGACGCGGGCTCACCAGCGCGGTTCCATAGTCTGCCCACCCCGGATGTCGCGCTCGCTTCCGCTGAAGAATTGTTCACGGCGCGCCTGGGCGAGATCCTTCTGCGCCTGCTCCGAATGAAACCACGTACCCATCATCGTCATCTGTTGAGAAACGAGACCACGCAGTTTTTGCATTTGCGCGACCTGCTGTGCCGCGATCTGGTGTCCAACCTGCAACGCCTTCATCTGCCCGTCGGCCGATTCCGACATCGACCGCAGCGATGACATCGTGCTCTCTTCGCTCGAAAACTGGTCGGCCGTCAGGTTCGCGGCCTTCAGGGTACCTCCGATCGTATCGCGGTTGGTGTCGGACCAGTTCTGGTATGTCGATGAGAAACTTGCTGCATCAGGCAGGTTGCTCTTCATCTCGGCAAAGCTCTGGAAGCGCTGCTTGAGCAGATCGTCGATATTGCCCATCGAGAAGGCGATGCCCTGACCTTGCGCCACGACATTCTGCAGGTTCTTCAGGTCGTTCTCGACCTGACCCCAGATGTGGCTCGGCAATTGCGCTGTGTTCTGCAGCATATTGTTGTAGATGTTGATCTGGTTCTGGATCTGCTCGGCAAGCTGCGAAATCTGGGTAATCTGGTTGTTGACCTGCTCGGCCGACTTGCCGACCAGCGAGATCAGTTCGGTATTGTTGGCAAGCTGCGTCCATTCCGTTGCCTGGCCCGTCACGCCCCCGGCCTCAGCTGAGGCCGGAAATACGGTGGGGAGAACAATGGCAACCATGGCCATGGCGTGCGCAATGTTATTCGACCGGAAAATATGTCTCGGCATCGGCGATCCCCCTTTGCTGGAGCCAGTGGAGAGGCCAAGCGACCCCGTATTCGGAGTGCAGGCTGCGGATGTGCTTGAGGTCTTGCCTGCCGGTCGCCCCGACAAACGAAAGCGCCAGTGGACCAAGCGCCATATTGAAAAGGCGGCGTCCCTCCGGTGAGACGACGTAATATTCGCGCTTGGGAATGGCGGTTGCGACGATCTCGATCTGCCGTTCGTTGAAGCCGATGCGCTCATAGAATTCACGGGTTCCAGGCTCGCGCGCTGCGCCGTTCGGCAGGCAGATCTTCGTCGGGCAGCTTTCCTTCAGCACGTCGATGATCCCGGAGCGCTCCGCATCCGAGATCGACTGGGTGGCGAGCACGACAGCACAATTGGCCTTTCGCAGCACCTTCAACCATTCGCGGATCTTGTCGCGAAACACCGGATGGCCGAGCATCAACCAGGCCTCGTCGAGAATGATCAGGCTGGGTGCGCCGGTCAGGCGTTTCTCGATGCGCCGAAACAGGTAGGTGAGAACGGGGACGAGATTGCGCTCGCCCATGTTCATCAATTCCTCGATCTCGAAGCACTGAAAGGCGCCGAGCGCCAGGCCGTCCTGCTCGGCGTCGAGCAGCTGTCCCATCGGGCCGTCGACGGTGTAGTGGTGCAGCGCGTCCTTGATCTCGCGCATCTGCACGCCGGAAACGAAGTCCGACAGCGAGCGGCGGCGGGATTCCGCCATCAGCGACAACTGCCTGGAAATGGCGTTGCGATAGTCTGGGGTGATGGTCACACCCTGCAGCGCCACCAGCATCTCAATCCACTCGGAGGCCCAGGCGCGGTCGCCGTCGGTCGACAGTTCGGCGAGCGGGCAAAAGGAAAGCGCCTTCACCTCACAACCAGCCGACGGGCCGATATCGCCGCCGATCTGGTAGTGATCGCCGTTGAGACCGAGGGTTAGCGGCAGCATTGAGCCGCCCTTATCGAAGGCGAACACCTGGGCATCCGCATAACGCCGGAACTGCGCGGCAATCAGCGCCAGTAGCGTCGACTTGCCGGAGCCGGTCGGACCGAAGATCAGCGTGTGTCCGACGTCGTCGACATGCAGGTTGAGCCGGAACGGCGTCGACCCGGATGCGACCTGCATGAGGGGCGGCGAGGCCGGCGGATAAAATGGGCAAGGCGCTACCGGACTGCCCGACCAGACGGAGTTCAGCGGAATAAGATCGGCGAGATTGCGGGTGTTGATCAGCGGCTCGCGAATGTTGGCGTAGGAGACGCCTGGCAGGCTTCCGAGAAACGCATCCGTCGCGTTCAACGTCTCGATGCGCGCGCCAAAACCCTCCGCCTGGATCAGGCGGCGGATCGCCTCGCACTTTTCCTGGAGCCGGGTCGGATCTTCTTCAAAGATCACGATGACCGGCGTGTAATAGCCATAGGCAACGAGCTGCGAGGAGGCTTCGGCGAGGGCGTCCTCGGTTTCCGCCACCATCAGCATGGCGTCCTGATCGACCGACCGCGACTGCGTCTGGAACAACTGGTCAAAGAACGGCCGCACCTTCTGCTGCCACTTCTTGCGGGTGCGTTCGAGCCTTGCCCGAGCTTCTTCGGCGTCGAGGAAAACGAAGCGTGACGACCAGCGATAGGTAAGCGGCATCCGGTCGAGCGTGTTGAGGATCCCCGGCCAGCTTTCTGCCGGCAGGCCGTCAATCGCCACGATGCCGAGAAAACGGTTCTCGACCAAAGGCGTGAGGCCGTGCTGCAATTCGGCCGTTACCAGCCAGTCGAGATACATCGGGATCTCGGGCAGGCGCACCGGATGGCTCTCGCCGGTAATGCAAAAGCGGATGAACTGGAAGAGCTCGTCATAGCGGGCAACGCGGAAGCCGCCGCTTGTCTGCGCCTCGCGTGTCATCATCCGGCGGATCGACACGACATTGGCGAGATATTGCTCCACCTCGCGGATCGAAGTCCGGAAGCTATCGAGCACGTTATCAGCATAAGTAGCGGAACGGCTGGCCGCATCGGAATAGATATAGCGGGTCAACCCGGAGCGCCGCGGCTCGGGTGGCCGCCAGGTCAGGATCAGAGCGTGTCGGCTCTCGAAATGCCCCTTCTCCTCTTGAAAGTGCGCCCGCCGCTCGTCGTCGATGGCGCGTGTGACCGGATCGGGAAAGTGAGATTCAGTCTCGGTCGGGTAATCGCCGGTCGGCACCCGGATGGCCTCGACCTGGATCATCCATCCGGAACCCAGGCGCGACAGGATCGCGTTGATCTGTCGCGACACTTCGTTGCGCTCGGCGTCGGTCGAGCTTTCGCTATCTGGCCCGGCAAAATACCAGCCGGCCATCAGCGAGCCGTCTTTCAGCAGGATAACGCCATTGTCAACGAGGCCGGCATAGGGCACCAGATCGGCAAAGGACGGTCCGGAATGTCGGAATGATTTGAGGGCGACCATCTCAATCCCTCAGAACTTGCGCCAAGGCGACGACGTCGCGCGGTAAAAGGTCTTGTAGGAAATATGCCGGAGGTAGACCCGCCGCATCAGGGGATCGGCTTTGGCCATCATGCGCAGCGCCGCGACTACCACCAACCAGATCGCAATGCCGAACAGTGCCGCGTACCAGGTCAGGACGACGAAGATCAGGATGATGGCAGCCAGCGCCGTCAGAAGCACGAGCTCGCGGTCGGCGCCCATCAACAGGTTTGGCCGGGAGAGTGCCCGGTGTACCCGCGAATGTGCCAGAGAAGAGCCGGCCTCAGCCATGAGCCCCCTCCCCCGCTGTGACCGCCGTTATCGGCGGTTCGGGCGTGCTTTGCTCGGCCTGTGTATGACCACCGCCAATTGAGGCGCCCGTGGCGCCAAAGAGAGCGACGATTTGGGTGGAGCCGAGAAGGATCCCACCGACGAGGGCGATGAAGCAAAGCCGCCGCGCGAAATCGTTGAGTTCGCCGCCGAAGATCAACATGGCACCGGCAATGGCGACCGCAGCCAGCGCAATAAACCCGGCGACAGGTCCGGTGATTGATTCCTGGATCTGTTGCAGTGGCGATTCCCACGGAAGACCGCCGCCTCCCGAGGATGCGAGTGCGGAATCGGGAATGCCGACAGAAATGACGACAAGGGTCGCGCCGGTGAGAAGAATTGAGATTCTATGCGACATGGCTGTCCTCGTCGATCTGGGCATAATGTTCGGTCTGGTAGCGGCCGTTCCGGTATCCTTCGAGGTGGATCACCTCACGGACCCGCCTCCCCTTGCCTGATCCTTCAATGGAGACGACGAGATCGACGGCCTCGCCGATCACCTCCTGCATCGGCTGTTGGCTGGCCTCCGCCGTCAGCTGCTCCAGTCGGCGCAAGGCTGACATCGCCGTGTTGGAATGGATCGTGGTGACGCCGCCGGGGTGGCCGGTGTTCCAGGCCTTGAGCAGCGTCAGGGCCGCACCGTCGCGGACCTCGCCGACGATTATGCGATCAGGACGCAGGCGCATCGTGCTCTTCAGCAGGCGCGGCATGTCGATCGTATCGCTGGTGTGCAGCGACACGGCGTTCTCGGCGGCGCATTGAATTTCGACGGTGTCCTCGAGGATCACCATCCGATCCTCCGGGGAAGCAGTCACGATCTCCGCGATGATGGCGTTGGCGAGCGTCGTTTTGCCCGATCCCGTGCCTCCCGAGATCACGATGTTCATCCGAGCGTCGATCGCGCTTCGAATGGCGGACGCTTGGGCTTCGGTCATCACCTTCGACTTCACATACTCTGACAGCGGAATGAGACGTGAGGCACGACGCCGGATCGCGAATGCCGGTCCGGAGACCACCGGTGGCAGCAGCCCCTCGAACCGGTGTCCGCCAATCGGCAGTTCGCCGGAAATGATGGGTCGCTCGTCGTCGACCACCGATTGCAGGGCATGCGCAACGCTTCCGATGACAACTTCGGCAGCGGCAGTGCTCATTGCGCCGGCCGGTGCCACGCCGTGCCCTAGCCGTTCGATGAAGAGCCGGCCGTCTGGATTGAGCATGATCTCGACTACGGTGGCGTCATCGAGCGCGATGCAGAGTTGATCGCCGAGTGCATCCTGGAGCTTGCGGACCAAGCGAGGATGGGAGCGGAGCTGGGTCATGCAGCGCTCCGGATCTGACGGCTGTGATCTTCGGCGTTGATTGAGCGGTAACCATGCGGGCAAACGCGTTCAAAACTGTCCCGATTGGCGGGCAGGGTCCCGGCGACGGCCATGGTGTTGCCGATAGCCACAGGGTCGCCAAGTCGTTTCATCGGCCATCCGGCCCGGTTCAGGATGCGCTCAAAGCGTAGATCGGTTGCGGTGACGATCTCGTCGTATTTGTTTGCCATCGACCACTCGATGATCCCGGCAAACATGACAAGCGTCGCAAGATGAAGTTGTCCCCCTCCCCTGTGGGCGGGCAACGATGTGTCGACGCAGAACCGGGAGCTCTCCACCATCGTGACCGATGCATTGAGGGAACCGCTTGAAAGTAAATCTGGAAATGTGCGTTCAAGCATGGTTGGGCCGACTGCCGGCAATAGCCGCACACAACCGACGACCCTCTCTTCGCCCGTCACTGCGAGGATGTAAGTGGGGTTGAGCTGGTCGTACTCGTCCCGCTCGCCTGTGTCACTGATTGTGACATTCCATTCCAAGCGCTCGCCGAAGACTGCGGCTCTTAGGCGGTGCATCTGACTTAGATGATTGGCATGATTGACATATCGATCTGGCGAAATGGTGAAAACCTGCATCTTGATCTCCGCATAATGTGGACATGCGTGAAAGATCATTTGAAACGGCGCGTGACCATCTGCAGATCTGCAGACGGTGGTTCTGGCGTTTCTTATGGATGCCCAAAAGCGATGCGCAGCGTTTGTGTAACACCAGCAGAATTCTGCAGATCTGCATTTATGGTGCGCTGCATGAAAAAGCGAAAGTCAGTCTAAGCATGTGAAACCTATTGGGGATTCACCTTAAACGCGGAATCCACGATGCGCGGATTAACGCGTTGTTCCTATTTAATCTCTTGCAGCAGGGGGGAATCGCTGCACAAATTCCCAAGCCCGCTGTTGCAGGGCTACAGGAGGGGACGTGCCGTACCATTTCGAGCATGTCGCCGGCGATTCCTTCCCGGCGAAAGTGGCAGGATCGCTTCGAGTCCGTATTGCGAGTCGGTCTGACTGAGTCGGGATCCGTGGTGACATTTGTGGCGCTCAATTGAAGCGAGGAGCGACAACCATGCTTTTTTTCACTCCTTTTCGCATCTCATAGCCAAGGGGACGCCTGATGAGAAAACTATTTTTTAATTTGAAAAACAATTACTTAGTCTGAAGACAATGCGATGTCGTTAGGGATTTATTTGCCTTCAACAGCTTGCCCGGCGAATGGAATTGGGTCTAATTCGTCGCATGCGGAGTTTGGGCGTTTGCTGGCCTTGTTCCGCAGACGGGACAGAATGGACGAGAAGATGACGAAAATCGCGAGGGCCGAAACCTACAAAAACAATCCGCTTCGCTCTAAAATCAAGAGCCATGCGGCCTCGCTTTCGGCTAAGCTGCAAGAGCATCAAACGAACATATTCTCACCCGATGCTCGTAAGGGAATTCGGGCATTCACGCCATCTGAAGCGGCTAAGCTGCTAGGTGTGGCCGAAGGCTATCTTCGCACGGCGGCCGTTGAGCTGGAGCGAAAAGCGGCCGAAGGCGGCGAGCAGGAATTCAGCCCAGCGCTCGCGGGCGGCCGGCGCATGTATTCTGTCCAGGACATTTCGGCCATGAGGGTTCATCTGGATAAGCCTGCGCGGTCAAACGGTCGCTACGTGCCGCATCGGCGTGAGGGTGAAGATCTCCAGATTCTCTCGATCATGAATTTTAAGGGCGGATCGGGTAAGACGACGACCTCTGCTCATCTCGCGCAGTACCTTGCATTGCGTGGCTACCGGGTGCTGGCTATCGATCTTGATCCGCAAGCCAGCCTTTCTGCCCTATTCGGGAATCAACCCGAATTTGATGTAGGCCCGAATGAGACCATTTACGGTGCGATCCGGTATGATGAGGAGCGGCGACCGATACAGGAGATCATTCGCGGGACCTATATCCCGGATCTTCACATTATCCCGGGCAATCTGGAGCTGATGGAATTCGAGCACGACACGCCGAAGGCGCTGATGCAGCGCAAGCCCGACGATGTGCTGTTTTTTGCGCGGCTACAGGCTGCCATTCAAGACATTCGTGACGATTACGATGTTGTGGTCATTGACTGCCCTCCCCAGTTGGGCTTCCTCACTCTGTCCGCATTGACGGCAGCGACATCGGTGTTGATCACAATCCACCCGCAAATGCTGGACGTCATGTCGATGAACCAGTTTCTGTCGATGACAAGCGCCTTGCTTGATGAGATCGCTGAAGCCGGCGCGGAAGATCGCAACAACTGGATGCGTTACCTGATCACGCGCTTCGAGCCGACTGACGGACCGCAGAACCAGATGGTGGCCTTCCTTCGATCGATGTTCGGCGAGGACGTACTCGTCAATCCCATGCTCAAGAGCACGGCGATCTCCGACGCAGGCATAACCAACCAGACGCTTTTCGAGGTCGAACGCAGCCAGTTTACGCGGTCCACTTACGACCGGGCACTTGAGTCGATGAACAACGTCAACGCCGAGATCGAAACACTGATCAAGGCGACATGGGGCAGATCATGAGCCGCAAGAACCTTCTCTCCTCACTGCACGGCGATGCAAAGACCACCCCGGTGTCTGCATCACCACCATTCGTGCGGCCGCTCCTTGATGCGGCCAAGTCGAAGCCAATGGCGGCCGTCAGCAAATCGATCGGCGATCTGAATGAAAGAAGCCGTCGCGCCAACGAGATCGAACGGAAATTGGCTGAGGGCCAGGTAATTATTGAGCTGGACACGGCCGCGATCGATCCCTCGTTCGTCCAGGATCGAATGCCGGGTGATATCGACGGTTTGCTCGCCTCCATTCGCGAACAGGGCCAGCAGGTCCCAATCCTGGTTCGTCCGCACCCCGAGACGCCAGGCCGCTATCAGGTCGCTTTCGGCCACCGTCGCCTGCGCGCTGTTGCCGAACTGGGTCTTCCGGCCAAGGCCATTGTCCGCGAACTGAGCGATGAACAGCTCGTCATCGCTCAGGGCCAGGAGAACAATGAACGCGAGGACCTGACCTTTATCGAGAAGGCGCGGTTTGCAGCACGGTTGAAAGAGCGGTTCTCGCGAGAGACAATCATATCTGCGATGTCGCTCGACAAAGCTGACCTGTCGAGGATGCTTAACCTGATCGAATCTCTGTCCAGCGACCTGGTCGATGCGATCGGTCCGGCACCGGGCGTTGGCCGAGGTAGTTGGCAGCAACTGTCCGAGTTGCTCGAGAAGGCCCCTACTTCATTGGAGGGGTCGAAATTCGCCATGTCCGATGCGATCCAGAGCCTCCCGTCGGCAGAGCGTATCAAGGCGATGATTGCGCATCTCAAGCCACGCCATGTTGAGCGCGGCGCGCCAGGCGTTTTGTCAACGCCAACAGGAGTGCGCTTGGCCGTTGTGAAAGAGGGCCGTGGTAAACTGGAGATTTCGATCGACAAGAAGATGACGCCGGAGTTTGCGGCGTTCGTGCTTGATCAATTGCCTGGTCTCTTCGAGGAGCATCAGGCCACGCAGCTAAAAAAGAAGGAAGCGTAACCGCAAAAAGAAAGGGCCCCCAAAACGTCGCCGTTCCGGAAGCCCATTCTGTGTCCTAAGCAAACGCAGAATCGCATTTCCTGGAATCATCGTCAAGAGTCTTTGGCATCGTTTTGATGAGCGTTTTTCTTTTGCCTGCTGAAAGGTGAGAGACGATGCATACGGGAAGTGTAACGACGCCATTCGGGCGGCGGCCGATGACGCTTGCGCTGGTGCGGCGGCAGACAGCCTCGGCCGATATCAAGCCCGGAAAGGTTGTCGACAAGTGGAAAGTCTTTAGGGACGCGTCCGCCGCGATCGACTTATTGGGCATCCAGTCGAACAGCCTGGCTGTTCTCGACGCGCTGCTGACATTTCATCCGGACAATGAGCTCCGGCAGGACGCGCAGTTGGTCGTATTCCCTTCGAATGCCCAGCTTTGCCTGCGGGCCCATTCAATGGCAGGCGCCACGCTGCGTCGCCATCTCGCGGTGCTCGTCGATGCCGGTCTGATCGCAAGAAAGGACAGCGCCAACGGAAAGCGCTACGCCAGGAAGGATGGCAAGGGAGAGATTGAATGTGCCTACGGCTTCGATCTGTCACCGCTTCTGGCGCGCTCGGAGGAGTTGGCGCTCCTGGCACAGCAGGTCATGGCCGATAGAGCGGCACTCAGGAAGGTAAAAGAGAGCCTGACGATCTGCCGCAGAGACGTCCGCAAGCTGATTACTGCTGCAATGGAGGAAGGAGCCGAAGGGGACTGGCAAGAGATTGAGGACATGTATGTCGCCCTGGTTGGGCGCATTCCTCGCGTTGCCGTATTGGAGCGCACGGCAGAAATTCTCGATGAAATGGAGATGCTTCGCGAGGAAGTCATCAATCGGTTGGAAATTCAGGATGTTTCAGCAACAACGAGCACCAATGATGCTCATATCGAGCAGCACAGACAGAATTCAAATACCAAATCCATAACTGAACTTGAACCTTGCTCAGGAGATGAGAAGGGCGAGAAGCCGAACCTGATCCGTCAACCGAGCAACGAGTTGCTGAAGGCCTTCCCGCTGGGCATAGTGCTGAAAGCCTGCCCGCAGATCGTGGACTACGGGGATGGTGGCGTGATTGAGAACTGGCGCGGCTTGATGAAGGCGGCCGTCGTGGTGCGTTCAGTGCTTGGCATCAGCCCATCGGCCTATCAGGACGCCTGCGAAATCATGGGCCCGGAAAATGCGGCCTCAGCTGTGGCCTGTATCCTGGAACGTGCAACCATGATCACGTCAGCCGGGGGATATCTTCGCGACCTAACAAAGCGTGCGGCACGCGGCGAGTTTTCGCTCGGGCCGATGATCATGGCGCTAGTCAAGGCGAACGGGCAGGAAGGTTTGCAGGCTGGTTAGCTGTTGGTCGCTCCCAACCAGTGCAAACATATGAAAACATACGGTTTTTGGATTTGATGTTTCGCATTGGTTTGGCAGTTAGCGTTTCGATGACGAAATGCTCACGAAAGCGACTGCGGCGGATTTGCTGACGCGTTTGAGCCACAGCTTGGCCCAGCAGCAAAGCGTTCCGAACAGGCCGATCGTGGATGAAACAGCGACGGCGGCTGAAGAGGTGCCAACGTCAGCCCAATTCGAGATCTGTACCTGCGATCGATCGCGACCCTTGCTGCGCAAAGACGTGCGGCGCGAACAGTGCAGCCGGGAGCAGATGCTCGAAGAGCCATCCAGCAAATGCGTTGGCCGCAGAAGAGACACGCGGCGCGGGGAATGCCTTGCGCTGGCAGCGAGAATGGCGGCGATCATTCAGGATGATTGCGCAGGTAAGTTTGCGCGACTTGGCCGTTGGTCGCTCCCAACACGGTTAAGACGCTGAAAGACATGCAAATTTTGGATCGACTATATGAAGGTCGTTCCTCGACGGGGTTTTGCTGGGGCTGAGGCAGGTGCGATAGATAGCGCATGATTGTAAGATTGCCACCAGCACGGCGCCCGTAGCGTATCTTGTTCTTTTCTCCCCTGTTCGGCACAATCGAATAACAAAAGGGAGGCGGTTATGCGCGCAGTTTCATTGGCTCTTGCTTTCGTATTTTCCTTTTCGTGTCCGCAATTGGCACTGTCGCAGCAGGCATCCGACATTATTGCTCCAGAGAAGGCGACGAGTGTCACCTCGGCAAAACGGGTGGAAGCGAAGCGTTTCATGGTGGCGGCTGCCAATCCGCTCGCGGCGCAGGCCGGCCGAGAGATTCTCGTTAAGGGTGGCAATGCCATCGACGCCCTTGTGGCAGTGCAAACCGTACTGGGCCTCGTGGAGCCCCAAAGTTCCGGTCTCGGTGGTGGCGCATTTCTCGTCTATTTTGATGCAGCCTCTGGAAAAATAATGACTTTCGACGGTCGCGAAACTGCACCGATGGAGGCCACGCCAAAGCTGTTTCTCGATTCTGACGGCCAGCCGCTGAAATTCTTGGATGCAGTGGTCGGGGGGCGCTCTGTTGGCACGCCCGGCACCGTTCGTCTGATGGATGAAGTACACAGGCGCTATGGCAAGCTTTCCTGGGCCCAGCTCTTCGCACCGGCGGAAAAGCTTGCCGCCGAGGGATTCGAGGTCTCTCCGCGGCTTTCAAATCTAGTAAAGGGGGAAGGCGACAAGCTGAAACTCGATCAAGAAGCCCGCTCCTATTTCTTTAATCCAGACGGTTCACCACTCGCCACAGGAGCGATGTTGAAGAACCCTGACTATGCTACGACGCTCAGGGCAATAGCCGAAGCCGGCGCGGATGCCTTCTACACCGGTCCGATCGCTGAAGCGATCGTCAAGACGGTCCGTGACGCCGAAGGTAATCCCGGCGTATTGTCGCTCACTGACCTATCCAGTTACCGGATCAAGGAGCGTGAGCCGGTCTGTTTCGCCTACCGCAGTTTTGACATTTGCGGCATGGGACCGCCTTCGTCCGGCGCTGTGGCAGTTGGGCAGATCCTCGGAATGCTTGAGAATTTCGACATAAGGGCTCTCGGTCCAGACCACGTGCAAAGCTGGCGGCTGATTGGGGACGCCGAGCGCCTCGCTTTTGCTGACCGCGAACGTTATCTTGCCGATACCGATTTCGTACCGGCACCAGTCAAGGGCCTGCTGAGTAAGGATTATCTTGGGGAAAGAGCACGACTGCTCGATGGGTACAAAGCGCTTTCTGATGATCAGGTAAAAGCTGGCCAGCCGACCTGGGATCATGCGCTCCTTTTCGGGAAGGATGTTTCGCTGGAATTGCCATCCACCAGCCATTTTGTCATCGTTGATGGAGAAGGCAATGTCGTCTCCATGACCACCACAATCGAAAACGGTTTCGGTTCGCGCCTCATGACAGGTGGCTTTCTTCTTAACAATGAACTCACCGACTTCTCTTTCAAGACACATAGCGACGGATTGCCGATTGCGAACCGGGTCGAACCGGGCAAGCGGCCACGCTCGTCCATGGCGCCAACCATTGTGATGAAGGAGGGAAAGCCGGTGCTCGCAATCGGATCGCCCGGCGGCAGTCAGATCATTGGCTATGTCGTGCAAGCGCTCCTGGGATATATAGACTGGGGCATGCCAGTCGAGCGGATCGTCGCAGAGCCGCACCTTGTCAACCGCTTCGGCAAGTTTGACATTGAGTCAGGCACGCGGGCGGAGGCTTTCATAGAGCCGCTGAAGTCGCTGGGCTATGAGGTGAATGAGACGGAAATGACCTCCGGTCTGCACGCAGTGGAGCTGACAGCAGATGGCCTTGCAGGCAGCGCGGATCCTCGCCGCGAAGGAGTTGCCGTTGGCGATTGAGTGCCAATCCGGTTCATCCTTGTCGGGATTGCATATTCCGACAAGGATGGTTTTCGTTCTTTAGAACCATGTCCAATGCAGCTCTTGTCAGTGCGTCATTGCAGCGCCAAAATACGGCTTCAAGAAGCACTCGGAAAATGGCCCGATGTAGGACGGCGGTCATTCGATCGATGCCGGCGTCAGAACGCAATACGGGGCCAGCTTGCAATGGCGAGTTGATCCCGACATGCAGATGATCTGCCGACTTTGCCCTGCGCCAACAAGGCCAATCAACTCTTCAAAAACAGATGTGGCCATGAACTGGCTACGGAGACGCGCGCCCACAAGGCGTGCTGTGTTGTCAGCCTCCGTGCCGTCTAGCACATCCTATGCGCTCGAAACGATCGGTATGACGTGTCAACGAGCGCATGTTCCGATTTGCCTCTCGGACAATTGGCATCTATAACAGGTAAATGCCTGACCGTTCGTCCCAGCCGTCTACGCCGCATATTCCAATGGATCCGCTTAGCGAAGTCCTGCAAGACTTCCGCTTGAGCGGCGTTAACTATAGCCGCTGCGAACTCCATCACCCATGGAGCATCGCTTTTCCGCAACAACAGCTGCTTCGTTTTCACTTTGTCAGCCAAGGTCCATGTTGGATCCATACGACGGCTCTAGGTTGGCAGGAATTGCGCGATGGCGATCTGGTGCTGCTGCCGCAAGGCATCGCCCATCGACTAGCCAGTGCGCCAGACGTTGTCGACGACTCCCTCAACGAATGTCAGGTGACCAAGTTGGGGACCAACATTTGCGAAGTAGTGCGAGAAGGGACTGGCGCAACAAGCACCCTTTTCTGTGGCTCGATGGCGTTGGGCGTTTGTGCCCTTGATCCTTTGATCGCTTTGATGCCGCCCATCATCAAGGGCTGTGATGTCGCCGGCAATGACCCCATCATTGGCCCGTTGCTGGCCGCGATGACGGTGGAGGCAACTCATCCGCAGATGGGCAGCGCCACAATCCTATCACGAATGGCGGACCTGCTCACAGCGAGGCTGATCCGCTGCTGGGTCAACTGCACCGGCGCCCCGACGGTCGGTTGGCTCGCTGCGATCCGTGACCCCAATATCGGCCGCGCCCTGGCAGCCATGCACCGAGATCCGGGCCATATCTGGACGCTCGAAAGACTCGCTGCCGTGGCGGGTCAATCCCGCTCGGTTTTCGCGGAGCGTTTCAGCGCAGTGTTGGGAGAAGGCGCGGTGCATTATCTTGCCCGCATGCGCATGCAGCACGCCCGCGAGTTGTTGGGCCAAAGCGGCATGTCGGTTGCCGATGTCGCTAGCCGGCTGGGCTATGAGTCCGAGGCGTCCTTCGCGCGCGCGTTCAAGCGGATCACAAGTGTTTCGCCGGGCGTTGTGCGCCGCACAATTTCCGGACGAACAGACATGGATTTCGGATTTTAAGACACATCACATCCGAGAAAACTCGTCTATGAAGATCTCCAACTCTTGGAGATACCTCGATGGCAGACACGACGTTCCAGCTTGAAGACGCAGTAAACGATCCCGATACCGCTCCGCCAGCCGCGTGGAGCTCGGCCACTTGGTTCGCAGTCCTTTCAATGGCAGCCACCAGCTTTGCTCTGGTGTCGGCGGAGTTCATGCCGGCAGGCATGTTGACACCAATGGCGCGCGATCTCGGCGTCAGCGAGGGAATGGCCGGACAGGTCGTGACCGCCACCGCGTCTGTCGGTGCCGTGACGGCTATCTTGAGTAATGTCCTAATTGGCCGGTTGAACCGCAAGACGGTGCTGGTTGGTCTGAGCGCATTGGCTGTCGGCTCCAACATTCTAGCGGCGACTGCGACCGATTTTTGGCTGCTATTGTTAGGTCGAGCGGGGTTGGGCATCGCCCTCAGCGCCTTTTGGGCGCTTTCAGTTGCCGTCGTGGCAAGACTGGTTGGCGCCAATGCAACGGGCCGCGGCATGGCGATCGTCACTCTTGGCGTCTCGCTCGCCACCATTGCCGCACCGTCGATGGGCGCATTGATCAGCGATTGGTTGGGCTGGCGCACCGCCATGGCCATGACAGCGGGTCTGGCCGCACTTGCCATGTTGCTGCAGTGGCTCAGTCTGCCGACCTTGCCTGCGACCACAAGTAACAGCCTTGGCGACGTTTTCCGGCTGACACGGCGACGTGGCATCCAGATTGGCATGCTGGCTATCCTCTTGCTGATGACGGGTCATTTCGCGGGTTCGGTCTATGTTCGCCCCTTCCTCGAACAGGTTACGCTCCTTACAACGGGGCCGATTGCGCTTGCACTGCTCGGATTTGGCATCGCCGCTGTGATCGGGAACATTGCGGGTGGTCGCATGGCCGACGCCAATATCCGCATCGCCCTCGTCGTCACGGCCGCTTTGATGGCGGTTGCGGCGCTTGCTTTGGTATTTTGGGGCGTGCACATCGGTGTTGCCTTCGGCTTCGCGGCGTTGTGGGGCTTCGCCTTCGGCATGGCCCCGGTCGTTCTTCCGACCAACCTGTCCCGCGCCGCGCCCGACGCGCTTGAGGCTGCTGGCAGCCTGATGGTGACCTCATTCCAAGTGGCAATCACGATTGGCGCGGTTGTCGGAGGTTATATCGTCGATACGTATGGCGCGACGGGACCGTTGACGCTGACTGCTATCCTCGCCGCATCGACGGTTGTGCTGGCAATCCTGCAGCCTAGGAGCTGATCTACGCTACCGGGCATTCTCAGGCCCGGGGCGTTTTCAACATATGCAAATTCTTCCGCCGAAGGAGATCGGCGGAAGGTGGTATTCGCTCGCGTCAGGCTGCGGCGAGTGCCTTTTCAATTTCCTGGATCGAATGACCGGTCAGATCCTTGTCGAGTTCGCCGAGCAGCACTTCGGACAAAGCCTTGTGGTAGCCCTTGCGCAACTCTCCCAAGGTGCGCGGCGCTGCGATGATCACCAGATTGGCTATCTTGCCGTCCAGGACCTGCTTGTTCAGCATATCCGCGACACCCCTGCCGAAACCATCTTCTTCCTGCTGACTGTCATCGGGGTTGGCCGCGCTGCTGGAATGGCGGGCGCCGGATGCGATTTTTGAGCTGTCCATCTCAGGTTCGGACATTGCCTTGAGCTTGACGTTGGCTGCGTCACCCTCATTCTGAAACAGGCTAAGCTTTTCGCCGTCGGCAACAGCGATCACGGTGTTCTGGGGAAGATGCATCTTGGTCTCCACGGTTGGCCGGCATAGCGCCGGCAGTGTGGCCGAATGTGTCGTTCAGCTCAGCATCAACCCTTTTGACCGTTACTATGTTCCAAGAGAACGCAACGGTTTGATCTCCCGCAAGAAGGCCAGCCCGGACGATGCGAAGCATGGACCGGGTGGGTGGCACGTTACATGCCGAGCGGTCGGCAGCTGCCGGTATGACCTCTGATCCTGTTGAAATGGGCGGGCGCTGTCGCATCCAACAGCAGGAAATCATAAACCATTCGAGCCAACGATTTCCTCACGATCGAGGCGTAAAAGATGCCCCAAGGGATTCGGGGTGTTTTATGTTTAAGCGTATTTTGGGTGATCGATCTGGCAATTTCGGGATGATGACTGCGCTGCTGCTTGTGCCGATTATCGGAACGGCAGGGCTTGCGCTGGACATCAGCGATGCCTTGTTGGTCAAGACCACGCTTCAGGGCGCAGCAGATGCCGCGGCAATTGCCGCTGTGGCGGAGAATTCCGCCGGGGTCTCTGAAGCCATGCAGATGAGTTCCGACGGGCCGCTGACGGCCGCGATTGCCGACGCGACCAAGATATTCGTCGCACAGGCCGGCAGCGGCATGGGCTACGAGCTCGTCAGCACCGATGTGCAGGTCGTCAAGACGGGCAGTGAACTCAAGGCAGTCTTCAGCTACAAGGCAAAGGTCCCGACAACACTGGCACGGGTCCTGGGTCAGGATGCGGTCACGGTGTCCGGCACAGCCGAAGCCGTGTTTCAGACACAGACCTTTCGGGATTTCTATCTCTTGCTCGACAACACGCCGTCGATGGGCGTTGGCGCAACGCCCGCCGATGTCGCGAGGATGGTGAACAACACGTCGGATCAGTGCGCGTTTGCATGCCATATTGTCAAGGATGGCATTGAAGACAAGAACAGCTACTACAATCTCGCCAAGAGGCTCGGCGTCACCATTCGTATCGATGTTGTGGCCAAGGCAACCGCCGCCTTGATGGATACGGCTAAAAGCATGCGCAAAAGTGCGAACCAATATCGCATGGCGGTCTATACCTTTGGCGAAAAGGCAGAGGACACCAAACTTCTCGAAGTGGCTTCACTGACCGAAAACCTCGATGCCGTGCAAACCAAGGCGGCCAAGATTGGTCTCATGTCCATCCCGAAGCAGGGCTATGACAATGACCAGCAAACCGATTTTGACCGGGCATTGAAAAATATAGGCACTCTGGTCGGTGCCGCGGGAACAGGAGTATCGGCTGGAAGTCCCGAAAAGGTTGTCTTCTTCGTTTCCGATGGTGTCGGCGATGCCTACAAGCCCAGTAGCTGTACGAAAAGGACGACGGGTGGTCGATGCCAGGAGCCGATCGACATCGTTGAATGCACCGCGCTGAAGGCCAAGGGCTATCGAATTGCGGTGCTCTACACGACCTATCTGCCTCTTCCGACCAACAACTGGTACAATGACTGGATAAAGCCGTTCCAGGCGGAGATTCCCAAGCGCATGGAAGCCTGCGCGTCGCCGGGCCTCTATTTCGAGGTAAGCCCCAGCGAGGGCATCACGAACGCGATGAATGCCCTGTTCAAGAAAATCGTCAGCATGCCGCGCCTGACAAGTTGATTGGCGCTGGTGGCGCCTATCTCGGGCTGTGGAAAGCGACGGTGACCGTTCCAGCGGGATTGATCGCAAACTCGATGCCGTGTTCTTCGAATGCGGCGCGAATGGCCTGCAGCGAGGCCGGCCTGGTTGCCCGGTCGCCCTCGCCCTCGATCCGGCGGATGGAAGATACAGAGACGCCTGAAAAGCGCGACAACTCGTCCAGTGTCCATTGCAGCATGGCGCGGGCGGCCCTGACCTGAACGGGCATCAGCATGTTCATGGACGGTGGATGCGCTGGCACTTCGCGATTGAGATCGGCCTGGCGCATGATGATGCCGAGCCATTCATGGCTCCTCCCTCCCCGCTTGATGATCGGAACGGCGCGGGCGTGAAACCATTCGTAGTGGCCGTTAACCAGCAGGATACGGTGATTGACCGCGTAGGGAACGAGCGTTGAGACCGACTCCTGCCATTTGCGGCGCACCATTTCGCGGTCATCGGGATGAATGGTCTGGATCCAGCCGCTATTGGCCGCATCCATTTCGTTCTGTCCTGTAAGCGCAGTCCAACCATGGGAAAAGATCGGGTTGCCATCCGCCGTTGACCGCCATTCCATTTTTGCCAGAGAGCCAACCAGTGCTCGGTACCGGTCGAGTGCATCCTCGAGCGCCTGTCGGCCTTCTTGCTGGTCGGTGACATCGATGATCAGTCCGATGGCCTTTGAGGGTTTTTGCTGTCCGTCCAGAACCACCTCGCTCTTGAATTCCACCCAGCGGACCGTTCGATCGGACCGGATAATGCGAAAATTCCGGTTGACCGGAATGCCATGGCGGATCGTGGTCCAGATATCCTCGCCGTATCCGCGATCGTCCGGGTGAATGAATCGGGAAAAATCGCTGATACGGAATTGCGCGCCGTGATCCAGTCCCAGCACCCGAAGCAGGCCAAGGGTTGCCGAGCAATCCCCCGTCACGATGTCGCTGGACCAGAATCCGATTGTCCCGCGATCCTCAACCAGCTTGAGAAAATGCGCCGAGGAGATGCCGGACATCTTGCGCACCGCTGCCTCGAATTGCTCCGAGCTCAGTTCCGTATCCGACTTGCTTCCGACCGCCGATTTTTCCTGCATTCGTCCCGTTCACCGGTTGACTATCTGATCTGGCTCGAGGTTTTTGCCACAAGCAAGCTCGAACGTGCATCGCCCCGAAAAGCCCGGTTTTCCTGCATTTGCGGACGCTAGCGCGCACAAATATACACTTCAAGACCTTTGCAGGTTCAGAAAAAACTTTCGAACATTCGAATGAATGGACTGAAAATTTCAGGGTTCGTCATGACTGGTTAATGATCTTTTACACCTGTCGCGGGTGTAACGACGATCACAAGTGAACGCACAGCGTCCCCAGTTGCAACGCACGGAAAATCCGGTTCAGCGCAAGTTTATCTCGTCCGCGGCAAGGGCCGAATCACTCATTGGCCGCATGGCGCTGGCATGACGCTGGAAAAATCCAGATCCGATGTCTCCTTCGGCCACTTTGCGGCCGTTGGAGATGTTAGACTGTCAGGACTTTTGAAACCCGTAGCATCTATAAGGATCAATCGGAGAAACGAGAGAATACCATGTCGAATGTCATCAAATTCGAGCGTCCGCCGGAACCCAAGGCACCGAAGCCAAAAAGGTCGCTTACACCGTCAGCCCGCAAGGCGCTGATTTGGGTCGGCGTGCTCGCGGCGATCGCGGCTGCCTGGGGCTATTTCTCGGTCACGGGTGGCTAGCCGGTCTCTGCTGCCATGGCCCTAGGCCCCAGTCGCCTGGCGGACCAGCGCACCACGGGCGCCGATTACCCTGCCGGCAAGGGCAGCCCCGGCACGTGCCGCCTTGACCATTGTACCACCGGCAAGTTCTTCGGCAATGAAACCGGCATTGAAGCTGTCGCCCGCGGCCGTCGTGTCGACAACCTCTGCTGCCGGCTCGACCGGAACGACAATCAATTGGCCGTCGGCATCGAGCAGGCTGATTTCACCGGCGCCATTCTTGACAGCGACGCGCCCGGCGCCGGCCCGCTGATAGCGTCTGGCGGTGGCTTCCGCATCGATGTCTCCAAACCAGGACGCTTCGTCTTCATGTGAGGGCAGGCAGAGATCGGCAATGCTGGCTGCCCGCGTGATCCATTCCCGCATGTCGTCCGGGCTCTCCCAAAGGCGAGGGCGAAGATTGGAATCGAAGATGACCTTTCCACCCCGTGCTGAAAAGCCTCGCAAGGCGTCGATCAGCGTGATGCGGTCGGCCGGAGCAAGGATTGCCAGGGTAATACCCGACCAATAGGCAATTGATGCGCCGGTGAGCGCGAGCTCAAGCTTTTCAACATCTCTTGCCAGTTGCTTGGCCGCGCTATCGGAACGCCAATAGGCGAAGCTGCGCTCGCCATCTTTCAATTCGATGTAATAGAGGCCGATCGTCTTGTCGGAAAGCCGCCGGATGTGGTCCGTTCCAATGCCCTCGCCGTTGAGGAAGTCGACCATGCGGTTGGATAGGCCGTCAGTACCCACTGCGGTGACATAGTCCACCGTCCAGTCGACCGGCAGTCTGCGACGCAGGTACCAGGCCGTATTGAGGGTGTCCCCGGCAAATCCCATTGAGAGTTGCCCCGGCACGCCCGTTTCCGACAATTCGCCCATGCACTCGCCGATGGATACGATACGTTTCATCACCCTGCCCTACCCTTTTTATATCTGTTCAACGCGCCAGCCAGCCGCCGTCAACCGGTAAAATCGTGCCCTGCACATAGGCTGCTGCATCGGAGGCTAGAAAGACGGCCGCGCCGCCCAGTTCGGATGGATTGCCCCAGCGCGCCGCCGGAATACGGCCGAGAATCTCGGCCGAACGATTCTGATCTTCTCGAAGAGCGGTCGTGTTGTTGGTGACAAAGTATCCAGGCGCTATCGCATTGACATTGATGCCTTTGCTCGCCCATTCGCAGGCAAGAAGCCGGGTGAGGCCGGCAAGGCCGCTTTTCGATGCTGTATAGGAGGGAATACGTATTCCGCCCTGGAAGGACAGCACGGACGCAATGTTGATGATCTTGCCGTAAGCTTTTGGGATCATGCGCTTGGCCACAGCCTGCGACAGGAAGAATGCACTTTTCAGATTGATATCCATGACAGCATCCCAATCGGCTTCGGTGAAGTCGATGGCATCGGCGCGGCGGATGACGCCGGCATTATTGACCAGGATATCGGCCGAGCCGAACTGATCCAGTGCCGCATCGACGATGTCGTTGACCGGCGCGATCGCGCTGAGATCGGCAGTGAAGGCGGCAAAACGTCCTCCCTGTCTTTCGATCAGGCTTGCCGTTTCGTCCATGCTCGACCGGCCAACACCCAATACCGCGGCGCCAGCCCCCGAAAGGGCTATAGCCAGTGCCTGGCCGATGCCGGTGTTTGCGCCGGTGACGATGGCAGTGCGGCCGGTGAGATCAAAGGAAACGGACATAGAAAAACCTCCTAAACGGCGCGCTGGCCGGCTCCATAAGGCAGCTACGACTGCCGATCATCGATAAAAATGGTCGGATCGAGATATTGGATGTCTTCGAGTTCCTCGATCATCCGGCCAATATGGATTTCCATGGCAGCGACGGCTGCGCAGTCATCGCGGCGACGCATACCGTCGATGATCGCGGCATGCTCCTCTATGACCACATCAAGCCGCCCCGATCGTGGGAGTGTGATGTAGCGGTAGCGATCGATCTGGACTTGAACCTGCCGGATTACGTTCCAGATGCCTGGATAACCTGCGAGCTCGGCGATGTGTTGATGGAATTCGCTGTCGATGCGGTGAAAGGCAAGAATATCGCCCTGCTCCGCACTGGCGATCAATTGCGCCTGTTTTTCCTCAAGTTCGGCAAGCCCGCCTGGTGTGTCGCCGGCGATGGCGAGTGTGACCGTGGTCGCTTCCAATGCCTTGCGGATCAGGATCGCCTCGAACAGAGCGCGCCGGGGGATCAGGGCAACAAACGTTCCTGATTGGGGATAAATGTCAACGAGGCCTTCGTCGGACAGTCTCAACAGCGCTTCTCGCACCGGTGTCCTGCTCACGCCGAAACGTTCTCCCAGGTGTTTTTCGTTCAGGATATCGAGCGGCTTCAGGCGCATCTCTACAATGTCAGCGCGTAGGGCTGCATGTATCTGGTTGGCGGCCCGCGCGCTGCGCCCTCTGGAGACAACCATGTCAGTGGCGCGCGACGTGCCCGATCGTCCTGGATTTTCGGCTTCGACCATTGCTGAAGCCTCCCGCTTCACTCCCTATCCTGACAAATTGATATACTAGTATTTTGTGAGAGACACGGGAAATACGCGCATTGGAATGGCGCGCGTCGATTTCGTGCGTCAGTACGATACCGGATCAGTGCTGGCGGTCACTTAGCGCCTGGCCGCTGGTTTGCTCATACGCCGCGGCAACGCGGCGGCGCAATCAATCGCCGAATGGAAATCCAGCACACGCTATTCATATGTCAGTGCTGTTGCATATGCTCCTCAGCGGGAGAACCATAGGCGGCGTCGCACATGATGCCGGCCAGGAGCGTATAGGCGGCCAGCCATGCATGATGTGTTTCAGGCGTAAAATGCATGTCCAGCGTATCGTCCAAGGCTTCGATCAGGGCCTGCCCGACCTTGAGATAGTCTTCGCGCTTGACGCCGTAGCCAACATGTCGCCTGGCGATGACTTCGGCCACCGGAAGAAGCCGGTCCGCATCGTGCAGGTTTTTCACCACATAGGTCAGCGCCATCAGCAATTTTTCCGACTGCGCTGTCAATTCCGTGCGAAACAAAGGTCTCAAAGCCGGATCGATTGCAAAGAGCTTGTCGTAGAATGAGAGAATGAACGGCGTACCAACAGCGAAGATGAAGCTGTAGCTGTCTTGAACGCGTTCCACTTGTGCCGGTGTCATGCCACTTCCCCTGATTGAGAAATGGCATATAAGCTCAAGTAGCTTTCGCTAAACTGGACAATGCAAAATCACGTTTTGATATGACCGACCGCATGTGCCTCTGCCGCCTCCAGCGCTTCATCGTAACCCGCGTCGGCATAGCGGATGATGCCGAGCGATGTGTCATTGGTAATCGCGTGATCGAGGCGTAAGTCGGCCTCTGTCGTTCCATCCGCAACGAGCGTCACGCCGGAACTGGTCATATAGCCTGCATAGCCGCCGCCACCGGAATGGATCACCACCAGGTCAGCCATCGACGAGGCCAGTGTCATCGCGTTGATCAACGGCCAGTCGGCAATGGCGTCCGAGCCATCCTTCATCTTTTCCGTCATGATATTGGGATGCGCCATTGCTCCGGCATCGAGATGGTCGCGGGAAAAGGCGATCGGCCCGGCGAGCTTGCCGTCGCGCACGAGTGCGTTTACTGCGAGCGCCAGTCGGGTGCGTTCGCCGTGGCCAAGCCAGGCGATACGCGCGGGAAGGCCTTCGAAGGGCACGTTTGCCCGCGCAAGCCGGATCCAGTTGGTGACGATCTGGTTGTCAGGGAACATCTCCAGCACCAGATCGTCGATCGTGGCAATATCGTCTTCCTCACCCGATAGGGCCATCCAGCGAAACGGTCCGATCGCTTTGCAAAACAGCGGACGCAGATAGGCCTCGGTAAAAATTGGAATGTCGAAAGCATCCTGCACGCCGCCCTGGAAGGCTTGCGTGCGGATGAGATTGCCATTGTCAAAGACCTCCGCCCCCTTTTTCTGGAAATCGAGCATGGCGCGGACATGCGTGACGATCGAGGCGCGGCTGGCGGCCATCAACTGGCCCTGCCCGTCTTCGCGCAAGGATCGCGCCTGTTCCAGCGTCATGCCGTTCGGCACGTATCCATAGACGAGGTCGTGCGCCGAAGTCTGGTCCGAGACGATGTCTGGTGTGATGCCACGGGCGGCAATCGCGGGGTATATTTCGGCCGCATTGCCGACGAGGCCGACAGAAATGGCCTTCTTCTCCGACACGGCTCGCTCGATCATCGCCAACGCATCGTCCAGCGAGGTAGCCGCCTCGTCGAGGAAACCGATTTCCTTGCGCTTCTTTACCCGCTCGGGGTCGATGTCGACCACAAGGATGGCAGCACCTGCCAGGCGACCGGCCAACGGCTGCGCGCCGCCCATGCCGCCAAGCCCTGCTGTCAGAATGAAACGGCCGGCCAGCGAGCCGCCGAAGCGTTTCTCGGCGATGCGCATGAAGATTTCATAGGTCCCCTGGATGACGCCCTGGCTGCCGATGTATTGCCATGCGCCGGCGGTCAGCCCGCCCCAGCAGATCAGTCCCTTGCGCTGCAGGTCATAGAAGTTTTCCGCCTTTGCCCACTGACCGACAATGTTGCAATTGGCCATCAGGACCAAAGGCGCGCGCGAATGCGTCTTGAGCAGGCCGACCGGCTTGCCCGACTGGATGATCAGTGTCTGGTCTTCCTCCATCGTCTTCAGCGTCTCGACGATGGCTGCATGGGCAGACCAGTTGCGGGCTGCTTTGCCGAGGGCGGCATAGACCACAAGATTGTCCGGGTCTTCGCCGACCGAGAGTACGTTTTCGAGCAGGCGCAGAAGTCCTTCCTGCCGCCAGCCCTTGGCACGCAGCAGAGGCCCGCCGGGGATCGGAAATCGCGGATGGCGGGGGTTGGGCTTCGGCATGGCTCTCACTCTCTTGTTCGAATTCGCTGCGGGTGCAGTGACGGCAGGCAGGCCAGACTGGTTCAGATCAACTCAGGGCATAGCGGGCGATCTCGATGCCCATGGCTTTTTCGACAGGAGGATAGACGGCCGGATCCTTGACGCTGGAGGCGAGCGGGATGACCGTCTTGGGCACATGCAGGAGGAAGATCTTCATGCCGACCTGCAATTGCCCGACGCTCATGGCTTCGGCCTCGGCCGACAGTGTTGTGATGACATCCGGGAAGGTCGCGATGCGGTTTCCTGCCGCGTCGTCCACCGCCATGTATTCGTTCATGATGTGCAGGGTCACGGCCCTCTCGCCGGTGCCGAGCGTAACTGTGCCGATGTCGAATGCTTCGGCTGTGTAGACGACGTTCTTAGCCGTCACCTCCGCTTCCGCGAGAATGGCGCCATTGGTTGTGTCCACGATTGCATCGATCACCGCGTGCGAACCCTTGGCTTCTGCCGCAATCATCGCTTCGCCAAGCGCAAGTGCCATGCTGATGCCGCCAAGCGCTGCGTTGTCGCGCACATAGGATGCCTTGAGCGGATTGCGGCACGAGGCAATGAAGCCGCCGGACTGGTCGGCCGCGGTGCGCAGCACCGGTGAAACCTTGGCGGTGGCGCCGCGCACAACCAGCTCGATATAGCGATTGTCTGTACGGTTGCCGCCCACCGCCGTCTGGATCATCGGCTCCGGTGAACCCGCCATGCCGATCGAGCCCATGTCGCCGGTCGGGTGCGCACGAATGTCGCCCACGGCGTCGAGCACCTTGGTACCCAGTATGGCCGATGGTAGCCAGGCGTTCAGTGTCGAGGATTTGCCGTTCTGCCCAACCATCAGGGCGGCGAGCGGCTCACCCAGCGCTTTCTGCAGCAGTTGCACGGCCTTGATATAGTCGACGCCGCGCATCTCCCAGGGTGTCGTCGAGGCCGGTGCGCCGATGGCCGCAGCCGTGGCCACCCAGTCCGTGGCTGTGAGTTCGTCGATCGAGATCAGTTCCGGCTGGCCGGCATTGACGGCGGCGCGACCGAGCATGCGGCCATGATCGGCCCATCCGCCGCCACCCGCCGCATAGACGGATCCGCCACGCACTGCGGGCTCAATGTCCTTTTCGGTCAGAATGCGTCCCATGGTCAGTGCCTTTCTGCGTCCGTTGTCGTGCTCATCTCATTGTCCAGTCGCTTGACCGCTTCGAGCAGAACCATTGCACCGAGTGCGATGTCGTTGGTCTCGGCAAATTCTTCCGCCGCATGGCTGCGCCCGTCCCGGCAGGGAATGAAGATCATACCTGCCGGCGCCACCCTGGCAATGAAGGCGGCATCATGGCCCGCGCCGGATGCGAGCCGCCGGTGCCCTTGGCCGATCACGCCGGCGATGTCCGAAAGTACCTCCTGCAGATAGGAGTTCATCGGAACGGCGGCAGCTTCGGAGATCGGATTGAGGCTGATGGTGGTGCCGCTCGCGGAGCCAATCTCGTCCGCGGTCTTCTGCAGGGCGCGGGCGAAGAGTTTTGCGTCCTCTGGTTTTTCTGCGCGGATGTCGATCAACATTCTGACATGCGATGGAATGACGTTTGCGGCATTGGGAAGCAGGAAGAATTCACCGACCGTTGCGGCAAAATGCGCCCTGCCGCTGGCCATGGTCGTCGCCAATGCCTCGATATCCAGCACCATGCGCGACGCGGCAACCAGCGCATCGGCCCGTCGGTCCATCGGCGTCGTGCCAGCGTGATCGGCGCGACCTTCGATCTTGACTTCTATCCGCGTAATGCCGGCAATCGCCGTGACGACGCCGATCGACAGACGCTCGGCTTCCAAAATGGGTCCCTGCTCGATATGCAGTTCCAGAAAGACGCGAATATCGGATCTGATCTCGTGCCTTTCTGGATCGCCGCCGGCATTTGCGATGCCTTGGGCCAAGGTCTGTCCGTCCACCTCGCGCGACAGCCATTCGGACGGGCGGATGCCGGCCATCGACCGGCTGCCGATACAAGAGACGCCAAAGATGGAGACTTCCTCGGCGAGGAAATCGACGATCTCGAGATCGTGCTCCAGGTCAATACCTTGCTCGGTCAACGTGCGGGCGACTTCGAGCGCAGCAATCACCCCAGCGATGCCATCGAAGCGACCACCATCCGGCACAGTGTCGGAATGCGAGCCAAGCATGAGCGTACCGAGACCGGGGTTGTTGCCTGCCCGGCGTCCGACCAGATTGCCGCCGGCATCGACATGCACAGCGAGGCCAGCCTTGCGGAACTGTTCAGCAAGAAAAGACCGGCCTTCCAGATGCAGGGGTGTAAAGGCCCGGCGCGTATAGGGCCTCCCTGGCTCCGTCAGGCCGGCAAGAGCGTTGATGTCAGCCGCGATACGTTCGGCCGAGGCGGGAAAGTTGCGCCGGTTCATGCGGCTGTTGCCCGATAGGGGTTGGCGGCCGGCGGGCGGATGAAACGGCCGCGGCCGG
Source organism: Hyphomicrobiales bacterium (assembly GCA_900470155.1). GTDB lineage: Bacteria > Pseudomonadota > Alphaproteobacteria > Rhizobiales > Rhizobiaceae > Allorhizobium. The sequence goes on along the minus strand of UBZT01000002.1, from coordinate 201,151 downwards.
GTTGGCCAATGACGGTCTGGCCGTCATAGACAAGTTCGCCGCGATTGTAGGTGGCGGAGACCCGATAAGGCAGACTCATCCCGTCATAGGGTGACCAGCCGGCAACATTGTTGCCGGTCTTTGAGGCATCATAGATGAAGGCTTCTGGTGTCAGCACGGCGATATCGGCGTCGCGACCGACGGCGAGTGCACCCTTTTGATGATCAATGCGGAAGTGCCGCGCGGGGTTATCGGCCATCAATCTGGCGCCCCAGGTCAGCGGAACACCGCGCTGGAGGGCGCCTTTGACGAAAAGCGGCATCATCATCTCGAGTCCCGGCAGGCCCGAGGCATTGTCCAGCATGTCGGGCCGGGTCTTGCGGTCGAGCGACCAACTGACATGGTCGGTGGCCAAAAGTGTCACGTTGCCAGCAGTCAACTGGCGCCAGAGCGCCTCGACTTCCGCGCGTGGCCGGATCGGCGGATTGCATTTCGATCTCCCGCCCAGGCGCTTGGCGTCGACTTCTTCATCCAGTGTCAGATAGTGGATCAGGCACTCGACCGTCGCCTGATGGCCCTGGGCCCGGTAGCCGGCGGCGATCTCGTAGCCGCGCGCCAGTGAACAATGCACGACATGGGCCGGACAACCGGTCAGGGCGCCGGTCTCGTAAATCTCCAGCATCGCCAGAAGTTCGGTCAGTGGCGGGCGCGACAGCCCGTGGGCGGTGTAGTCGGTAATCCCGGCCGCCTTGACCTGCTCCATTGCGAAGCGGACATATTCCTCGTTTTCATTATGCACACCGGCCGTAAGGCCTGTCTTGGCGACTTCGGCAAAACATTCGGCCAGAAGTGGCGTTATGATGCGCGGGAAACGCTTGGCATCTGTTCCGAATGTCGAGAACTTGAAGGCGGCGACGCCGGCTGCCGCTTGTTCAGCGATACGGGCGGCCCCCTCCTCAGGATCGACGGTGCCGTAAAGCGCGAAGTCGACGCGGGCCTGGGTACTGGCATGGGCAACTTTTTCCGCAACTGCTTGTGCCGAACAGACAAGGTGTCCCTCGTCATAGGGCATGTCGACAATCGTGGTAATGCCGCCTGCCGCGGCCGAGCGTGTCGACCAGATGAAATCCTCCTGGCCTTTCTGGGATAGGGAATGCACCTGGGCATCGATGGCACCGGGAAAGATCAGGGCGTCCGGAAGGACATGACGGTCCCGTGCCGCTGGCGCCGTTCCCTGGCCGACGAGCGCAACCACACCATCGCGCACCGCAACGAAGCCATTGTCAAGGATACGTTCGGGCAGGACCACCGCGCCGGACAGCACCAGATCGAAATCAGCCATTAGCATCACTCCACCTGCCGGTTGATCCGGCGCTGAACGGGAGATTAGGCATGCGCGCAGTTTTGTGGCATATCCCAATTCATGGACAAGTTATGCTTGCCACTGACATAGGCCGCCGGAATTGGGCCAACGGAATTGGGGCAAGGAAAGTGGGAAAGGCGCCAGATTGGATATCGCGACACTGATGACGGTGCATCACGTTTTGATCGATGGCGGGGTACGCAAGGCCGCCGCCCGCCTTGAACGTCCGGTATCCAGCGTGTCGGCGGCACTGGGCCGATTTCAGGCGGCAGTAGCCACGCCGCTGTTCGCACCGTCGGGCAGTCGCAACCTGCTGACGCTGGAAGGCCGTCGGCTAGAAAGTTCATTGTCGCGTGCGGCAGAGCTATCATTGGCGATAGCCAGGCTCGGCATTGATCCAATCGATGGCGCGATATCGGAAAGTCCCTTTCCCCTTCCCCTGCCCTCTGCCCCGCCTGATCTCCGCCAGGCAACACGTCTGTCGATTTCGCTTGCCACGCTGCAGCGTTTCCTGGTGATTGCCCGCGCGGGCAGCATACGCAGGGCTTCCCTGGAAATCGGCATGGGTCAGCCACAGCTGACCCGCCAGATGCAGCGGCTGGAGAGCGAACTGGGTGTCACGTTGATGCAACGCGGCCAGGCCGGTGTGGCCCTTACGGAATTCGGCCGCCGCCTGATGACGCTGGCCGAAGACCTCGACCAGGTCTGGGGCCGGCTCAATGAAGGCTCGGATGATCGCTTTCATCGCATTGGGGTGACAACACGGCTGGGTGCGGTATCCCCGCTTGGATCCGGTAGCCGGGTCGCCCGGATCATCGCAGCTCTCGTTGCCGCCTGGCCGAGACGACGCGCCCGCGCGCCGCTGTTTGTGACATCGGCCAGCGCCGATGACCTGCTCGCTGGTTTGAGCGGCGGACTTTATGATCTGGTTCTGGTTGATTGTGACCAGATACCGGATGGGCTCCTGGGGCGCCGCGTCTGGCAGTCCCGATTGGCGCTGGTTGGGCCGACCGGCAGTTTTGCCGGCAAAACACTGGCGGATCTGCCGGAAATCCTGATGGCCAACAAGCTAGCGGCACCGTCTTCACGCACTGGCTTGCGCCAGAAGATCACCCAGCTGATCGCTGAGGAACTGCCGCGTGACCTGCGCGACCGCCTGTCGGTGACCGAGATTGACATGATTCCGGTGATTGCCAATCTCGTCGTCGATCACGGTTATCTGACAGTGATGCCGGTTTCCGCCCTTGCGGGCCTGGAGGCCGGTATGGATGCCATAGCGCTGTCCGAGCATTACGATATCGGACTGACACTGGTACGCAGGCCCTCGCCTGCGACCGACGGAGCGATGAAGGTCGCACTGGATATCTTGAGCGAATTGCCGCTGGAGCCCAATGTAAGACTATTGGATCAAAGGGCGAAAAAGCTGTCGAAGACGGGCAGCGGCGCCGCCGCGACGAGCCGTGACAGCGTGCCGGTGGCGGCCAGATCCTCTTCCAGCGCCTCCACCTCCGAAGACAAGGGCCGGTCAGAGCGGTAGAAGCCGGAGTGACTGCGGGTGATCTCATGCAGCAAGGCGGCGACACCCTCCGGCCGATCGCCGAGGATATCCGTGCCCTGCGCTGCAAATAGAGCCTCCAGTGCTGCCATGCGCTTCAAGGCCTCGACCTGTCGCTCGAGCCGCTCGACGATCAGCGGTAGGAATGCCGCTTCGTCCTCGATGCCGTCTGCCACAACCAGCGACTGAGGCGACAGGGCAGAGGTCATTGACAATACGCGGATATAGAGATCACCGACGAGTTTGAGGGCCGGGCCGAAGCCGGTTGCGACCGCTCCGGATGGTACGAGATTGACCGGCAAACCTCGTCTGCCACCATTGGCGAGCAAGACGCAGCGGTTGAAGATATTGCGTGCGACATGGGCAAGAACCAGCTGGCCCGCCTGAATGGCAATCGCCACTTCCAACGGCAGCGAACCGCCAGAGGTCAGGACTTCACCTTCGACCACGACAGGATTGTCATCGCTGCGCCCTGTGGCCTTCAAGACGACGGCACCGATACGCGCGATTTCGGCAACCGCGACACCAAAGATCTGCGGCAGCATGCGCAGGCTCAAGGGGTCCTGCACATGCGATGCGTCCTTCCAGTCCCAATCGCTCGATGTTTCTGTCAGCCATCGGCCGATCTCGGATTGCATGGCGCAGCCGACCGTGATCGCCGACCGCCAGGGTGCGCGGGCCGCACCAAGTGTGGCCGAGGACATCAGCGCCGTTCCCATCAACACCCGCAGCACCTTAGCCGCATCGCGAAGTGCCACCGCGCTGGCTGCATAACCGACACCATTAACGGACAGAGAGGCGAGTGCGTCTCGTGGTGCGAGCCTGAGTGGATTGATGCCGACTTCGGGAAAAACATCCGAAGTCTTGCGGCGCAGGCCTTGGTAATACACTTCGCCGACGCCGGTCAGGACCGAGCCGATCTGCCCCATCAGACCGATATCGGCGCAGCCGATGGATCCTGTCCGGCGCACAACCGGGATAACGTCCTTGTTCAGCAAGGCCAGAAATGCCTCCACCAGTTCTGGCGAGCACCCGGCATAGCCGGTCAGTGCCGTATTGATGCGTATGGCAATGGCCTTGCGGACGGTGGGAACCGGGAATGGTGCACCTGTGCCGAAGTGATGGGCATGCACCAGGCCGAGATTGAAGGTGCCGATTTCGTCCTCGCTCCAGTCGGTATCCTTCATCGCGCCGACGCCGGTATTGGCACCGTAGATGGTTTCGCCGCGGGCAATGGCTGTCTCGACGCCCTCGCGGCCTTTGCGCACGCGTGCCATGCCGGCGGGACTTAAACTGACGGAAACGCGACCCGAGCCTATGGCATCGAGGGTGGCGAAGGTGAGAGACTGGGAATCAAGGACGATGCCGGACACGGGGGGGATTTCTCCAAAGTGCGGCGCAGGGGAACAGTCGTCGCGACGCATCATGCAAGAGATAGTACAGGCCTTGGCATGCATGGCATATCCCAAATGCCGGACATTCTATGCGCGAATGCGACGCTTGCGCCCCTGGGAGGCTGTTGGCCAAGGGATTGGCTCTTACCCCGCTCATGTTTCAGGTGTGATCAGGTCCAGCTTGGGAAAACAACTGTGATAGCGTCCGCTGTCGCGGGTCAAAACGGGGAAACCGCCGATGGCAGCATGCGCTCCGATGAAGAAATCCGGCAGCACGCCGGTGCGTGAACCTCCGGCCTTGCGATAGGCGGTGAAGGCCTTACCGGCCAAAAAAGGGCGGCCTTGGGCATTGGAGTATGAGTTAGTCCTGCCGCTTCGACAAATTCGTCCAGCCGCTCGATCTGCGCATAGCGCACGGCAAGTTCGGCATAGACCACATCATTGATCAGGAGCGGACCTTCAAGTGCCGCAGCCTCCAGTCGCTCTATGGACCATGATGCCCATACGGGATCGTCGGTGACCAGATCGAGCAAAACATTGGTATCAACGAGGATCAAGCCTCGTCGCCCCGCGTCAGGGCCATGATCGCGTCGGTGCTCATGCCTACGCCTGCATGTCCGCGCAAGGCGGCAAAACGGCTTGGCTCGGCCTTCCGGTCGGAACGGGTCAGTACCACGCTGCCATCGGCGGCGCGGCGAAACTCGACCTCCGTGCCTGGCATAATGCCAAGCAGGTCGCGCACCGGCTTTGGGATTGTGACCTGTCCCTTTGATGTGACTGTTGTCGCCATGGCGCCCTCGGTAATACCTGATTGAGCGAAGGTATTACTTCCGGGCATGCGATGCAAGATGCAGGCGCGTGCCTATTTCTCGGCGCAGATGGCGTAGCGATGCTGTGTTGCCCGCTCCAGTCCCTTCAGGAAGGAAAAATTCTGGCGTTGTGCGCGGTGGATTGCGCCAAGATCTGTATCGATGGTGATCTTGGTGAAGCCTGCTTGTTTCAGCAGTTCCGCCACGGCATCAGCATGGGCGCCCCGGGAAAAATGCACGCGCGAGAGGATACGATTGTGTGTTTCCGCCATGTCGGCATTTGGCGCGCCATGCGTCGCATCCTTGGCAAACCCGATACGGGCCGCCCACTGCGTCAACCGTTTCATCAACCGGGTCAGGGGCGATACATTGACGAAGTCGCCATCGATGATGAGCACGCGCCCGCCGGGCTTCAGCACCCGGTGCCATTCGCGAAAGCAGGCAAGCGGGTCGACCAGCGTCCAAACAAGGTGGCGATTGGTGATTACATCATAGGACTGGTCATTTTCCATGGTGTTTTCGGCATCCCCCATCAGGAAGCGGATCTGCCGGCCACGTTTTTCCGCCTTCGCCCGCGCCCGTTCCAGCATGGGCTCGGCCCAGTCGAGGCCGGTGACCTTGAAGCCCAGATCGTCGAGGATATGCGAGATGACGGCTGTACCACAGGCCAGATCCAGCGCGGCCCTGCCCTGCCCTACTCCAAGATGCTTGGCAAATAGCGCCTGCCAGGCCGCCCGCTCGTCTTCCGAAAATATCTCGTGACCGGGTTGGCTGTCGAATGTCTCGGCCCTTTGTGACCAATAAGCCTTTATCTCGTCGCGCAGGTCATGGTTCGATAGAGAGCTAACAGCTTGCATTGGCTGGATCTTCCGGAAGTGATGGAGAGGTTGGAACACTTCTAAAAGATAATTCTTGACTGCGAAAGTCATAAAAACATAAATCACCGCATAATCTCAAACAGGAGACGCGACAGTGTTTTATCTCGACAGGGTGGCATCCGCCGCCGCGATTTCGCTCGTTCTTTTTTCCACGGCCGCCTATGCTGGCGAGACCGTGAAGATCAAGGATATCACGGGTCGTGAAGTCGAGGTCAACGTGCCTGTCGAGCGCGTCATCCTCGGCGAAGGCCGCCAGATCTATTTCACCGCAGCGCTCGATACCGAAAACCCGTTTGGCCGTGTTGTCGGCTGGCGCGATGATTTCAAGAAGGCCGACCTCGACGGCTACAACATCTATCTGAAGAAATTCCCCGAGATGGAGAAGATCCCGACCTTCGGCGGCATGAAGGATGGTACTTTCGATATCGAGCAGGCCGTCGTCCTGAAGCCTGACGTGATCATCATGAATACCGAGGCAAAGTCTGCCACCGAGGAAAGCGGCTATATCGAAAAGCTGGCTGCCGTCGGCATCCCGCTTGTCTATATCGACTTCCGCGAAAAGCCGATGGAACACACGGATGATTCCATGCGCATCATTGGCAAGCTGTTCGGTAAGGAAGAGCGCGCCGAAGAATTCGTCAAGTTCCACGACGAGCAGATCGCCCGTGTCACCGACACGCTGGCCAAGGCTACCGACTTGAAGAAGCCTCTCGTGTTCATCGAGCGTGCCGGCGGCTATTCCGACGATTGCTGCATGTCTTTCGGCAACGAGAATTTCGGCAAGATGGTCGAACTCGCCGGCGGCGTGAACATGGCCAAGGACATCATCCCCGGCACGTTCGGTACCGTCAATCCCGAACAGATCATCGCTTCCAACCCGGACCAGGTCATCGTCACCGGGTCCAACTGGGAGCTCTATGTTCCAGGTGGCAAATGGGTTGGCGTCGGTCCGGGGGCTGACAAGGCGGTCGCGGCGCAGAAGCTGTCCGATCTGATGAAGCGCCCCGGCTTTACCGATGTGAAGGCGGTCAAGGATGGCAATGTGCACGCCATCTGGCACCAGTTCTACAACAGCCCCTACCAGTTCGTCGCTGTCCAGCAGATCGCCAAGTGGCTGCATCCGGACCTGTTCAAGGATGTCGATGCGGATGCGACCTTCAAGGAAATGCATGAGCGTTTCCTCCCGGTCGACTATCAGCCGGGCTATTTCGCTTCGATGAAGGCTGGCCTTTGATGGTTCTTGCCGGCGGGGAAACCCGCCGGCCTTTGTTTACGGGATCGGTTCTCGTGTTGGTCGCAAGTAACCGGGCAGATCTTGTCCAATTGTCGTTTTGTCGGCGCCATCCTTCGCGGTCCCACAGGTCCACCAGAAACGCTCGCCGCAGGCTGCCAAGCCCGGCGATTTTGCTTTGTTTGAAAAGGATAACATTGGATGGCCGTCGTGACTGAAGACGTAGCCGGGGTTGAGGGGCGCGGTCGCTACCGTGCCTTGACCGCGCGTCGCGTCGTGATCCTGAGCGCTTTGCTCATCGCACTGATTGTCAGTGTTGCCGTGGACATGGCACTCGGACCGGCGCGTTATACGCTGGCTCAGGTCGTTTCGACGATCTTGTCTCCAAGCGAAGCCAATAACCAGCTGCGGGTCGTCATCTGGGATATCCGCATGCCGATCGCGCTGATGGCGGTGACCGTCGGCGCCAGCCTGTCGCTTGCCGGTGCGCAGATGCAGACAATTCTGGCCAATCCGCTGGCAAGCCCGTTCACGCTCGGGATTTCAGCCGCTGCCGGTTTTGGTGCAGCGCTGGCACTGGTCGGCGGTGTGGCCGTCTTTCCGGCGGCCGTGCAATATATGGTGCCGATCAATGCATTCCTGATGGCGATGCTTGCCTCGCTGTTCATCTACAGCGTTTCGACCCTGCGTGGCGTAACGGTCGAGACGATCGTCCTGCTCGGTATTGCCCTGGTTTTCACCTTCAATGCGCTGCTGTCGCTGCTGGAATATCTGGCATCCGAACAGGCGCTTGCCGCCGTCGTTTTCTGGACCATGGGTTCGCTCACCAAGGCCACATGGGCCAAGGTCGGCGTGACAGCGGCGGTGCTGGTGTTTTGCGTTCCGCTTTTTGCCCGCAAGGCATGGGCATTGACCGCGTTGCGTCTCGGTGATGACAAAGCAGCGTCCTTCGGCGTGAACGTCAAGGCTTTGCGGCTGGAGACGATGATGCTGGTCAGCCTGCTGGCTGCAATCCCCGTCTCTTTCGTCGGCACGATCGGCTTTATCGGCTTGGTCGGTCCGCATATCGCCCGCATGCTGGTTGGCGAAGATCAGCGCTTTTTCCTGCCGGGTTCGGTGATCTGTGGTGCATTGCTGCTGTCGGTAACTTCGGTCGTGTCGAAAATGCTGATCCCGGGTGCCATTCTGCCGATCGGGGTCATCACCGCGCTTGTCGGTGTGCCCTTCTTCTTCTCGCTGATTTTCACCCATCGGAGGCGCGCATGGTAGCCCTGAAGCTCGAGGCGCTTGGCGCCCACTATGGCCGCAACCGCATTTTCACCGATATCACCACCGGTGATATCGTCGGTGGCATGTTGACAGCGGTGATCGGCCCGAATGCTGCAGGAAAATCGACGCTGTTCAAACGCATCGCCGGCCTGTTGAAGGGCGCCGGCATCGTGCATGTCAGTGGCGAGGAAAGCCTGCGGCCGATCTGCTATATGCCGCAGGATACCGGCGCCAATGCCGTGCTCACTGTCTATGAAAGCGTTCTGCTCGCCTCCAAGCAGGGCTCCGGCTGGAAGGTGGCTGATCAGGAATTGGTCGATATCGACCGCATCCTCTCGTCACTGCGCATTACCGATCTTGCCTTCCGCGATCTGGGCGAATTGTCGGGTGGCCAGCGGCAGCTCGTCGCGATTGCCCAGGCGCTGGTGCGCAAGCCACAAATTCTGCTGATGGACGAGCCGACGTCGGCGCTTGATCTCTTCCGGCAGATCGAGGTGCTGCAACACATGCACCAGCTTGCCCGCCAGACAGACATGGCCGTCCTGATTGCCCTGCATGATCTCAACCATGCGATGCGCTACTGCGAGCATTCCCTGGTCGTGGCCGACGGCCGTCTGGTTGCCAATGGCCCGACTGCCGAAGTCATCACCCCTGCCCTGCTCCGGCAGGTTTACCGCGTGGATGCGCGGATCGAGAACTGTACGCAAGGTCGCCCGATGGTGATCGTGGATGCGGCGCTGGCCTGATCGAAGACGACGTTCTTGCTGTTTTCGGCAAGAGCCTTGCTCAGCTCAAGCCCATATATCGACCAGGCTTGTGGTTGATGGCGATGATCAGGTTCGCGATCGCAGCGCCCAGCACCGAATAGGCCAGGCGGTCTGCCGGCAGGATGAAAAAGGCCGCGGCGAGGATTGCCAGATCGACGCCGAGCTGGACGTATCCGGCCCGAATTCCGAATTTTTCCTGCAGGTAGAGCGCGAGGATGTTGATGCCGCCAAGGCCCGTGCGATGGCGAAACAGCATCAACAGGCCTGTGCCAATCAATCCGCCACCGATGATCGTCGCATAGAGCGGGTCGAGATGGGAGAAATCGATCCACGCCCCGTTGAGCTTTGACAGGATCGAAACCAGCGCCACGGCGGTGAACGTGCGGATGGTGAAACCCCAGCCCATGCGTTTGACCGCCAGCACATAGAACGGCAGGTTGACCAGGAAGAAGATCAGCCCGAAACCCCAGCCTGAGGCGTAGGACATCAGCAGCGCCAGGCCGGCGGTGGAGCCGACCGTCAGCATGGTCTTGGTGTAGATCAGCGTGCCCAGCGAGACGAAAAGCGTGCCGGACAGCATTGCCAGAACGTCTTCATAGAGCCGGTGACGCTCGGCGGGCGCCATCGGGTTGACGGTTGCGGTGGTCATGGACTGTTATCCGAGCAATGGCTTGAGGATCGAGGCAACCCGCGCGATGTCGGCACTTTTTAAGCCAGCGATGTTGATGCGGCCCGATGTCGGCATGTAGATGCCGTGATCCTTGCGCAGATCCAGCACGTCGCTCTCGCTCAGCGGCAGCAGCGAAAACATGCCCTGCTGCTCGGCAATCTGCGGCGCAAGCTGCCAGCCGTCAGATAACGCATTGGCCAGTTCCCGGCGCAGACCATTGAGCCGGTCGCGCATTGAATTCAGTTCATCGGTCCAGTCTTGGCGCAGCGTTTCGGAGGCGAGAATGGTGCGAACGACGGCAGCACCGTGATCCGGCGGCATGGAATAGCTGGTGCGAGCCATGGTGACGAGATTGGAGCGGGCGATATCGGCGGCAGTCTGGGTTTCGGCCACCGCAAAAATGGCGCCGGTGCGTTCGCGGTAGATGCCGAAGGATTTCGAGCAGGAGACGGCGACCAGCGCTTCGGGCGCAGCGGCAATCACCTCACGCAGGCCGGCCACGTCCTCCTCGATGCCTTTGCCGAAACCTTGGTAAGCGGAATCGATCAGTGGGATGAGTCGGCGCTCGGCAATGATGGCGGCCAGTTCCTGCCATTGCGCGGCGGTGAGACCAGCGCCTGTTGGGTTGTGGCAGCTCGCATGGATCAGCACGGCATCACCTGCCTGGGCGCCGGTCATTGCCTTCATCATGCTGGCAAAGCGCACCGCCTGGCTCGGCACGTCAAAATAGGGATAGGTTTCAACCGTAAGCCCGGTTGCACCGAATATGCCCGCATGGTTCGGCCAGCTTGGCAAGCCGAGCCAGAGCCGGCGGGTTCCGGCGCGGGTAAATAGGTCGGACGCTAGACGGAGTGCGCCGGAGCCTCCGGGGGTCTGAACGCCGGCCGCGAATTTGCCGGTTCCCGTGCCGCCGACCAGATCCCACAGCAGGTCAAGGAAGATGCGGTCGCCTTCCGGCGCCACATAGGACTTGCTGTCCTGGGTTTCGAGCAACTGCTTTTCGGCGGCCTTGACGGCGCGCAGCACCGGCGTGCGTCCAAGGTCATCTCGGTAGACGCCGACTCCGAGATCGATCTTGTCTGTCCGCGTATCTGCATTGTAGAGCCCGATCAAGGCGAGCAAGGGATCGTTCGGTTGGGAGGCGAGCTTGTCGAACATGGAGGGCCTTTGCCGCTGGATCTATGGTTGGGCAAATCATAACGATTCGCAGGCGCAAAGTCCCCCACGATTTTTAATGGCCATAGTCATGGAATTGTATAAAATTGCGCGGTTAACTCTAATGGAGCTAGGAAATTGCTCGAATATGGTCAACTATGCGCCATGACAGTTGATCATCCCATAGACCTCGATCGCACGGATCGGCGGATTATCCAATGCCTGCTGGACAATGCAAGCCTCAGCAATGCCGAGCTTGCCGATCGAGTTGGCCTGACGGCCGCGCCTTTGTCGCGCAGGCTGGCGCGCCTCTACAATAGCGGCATTATCCGTCAGGCAGTGATCATCGACGCGGCCCGTGTCGGTCTTGGTCTGCAGGCTTATGTGGAAATCACGCTGGACCGGACCACGCCACAGGTGGGTGATCGCTTCATCCAGATGGTTGGGCGTTTGCCGGAAGTGGTCGAGATCCACGCGGTGGCTGGAGATTTCGATTTCCTGCTCAAGATCTCGGTGCGTGACATGGCCGATTACAAACGGTTAATCTGGCAGGAATTCGATCATCTGGCAGAAATCAAGACGATCCGATCGACCATGGTCTTCGACAGCCCGAAGATGTCCTACGGTCATCTGCCGGAATAGAAAAGGGCGCCACCGGCGCCCTTCCCCTGATTGTTCTGCGTTGATCGGTTAGCCAGCGCTGACAAGCTTGCCGCGTTTCGCCATACGCGCGCGGATCGAGTCGACATCGGCGCGCGGGGTCGCGGCAAACAGGGTGCGGGTATAGTCGTGCTGCGGATCGTTGAAAACCGCATCGCGCGTGCCGTATTCGACCGCCTCGCCATAGTACATCACCATCACTTCATCGGCGATGTAGCGCACGACCGAGAGGTCATGGCTGATGAAGACGTAAGTCAGGCCGAACTCTTCCTGCAGGTCGGCAAGCAGGTTCAGCACCTGTGCCTGAACGGACAGGTCGAGTGCGGAGACAGGCTCGTCGAGCACCAGAAGCTTCGGGTTGAGCATCAGCGCGCGGGCAATTGCGATGCGCTGGCGCTGTCCGCCGGAGAACATGTGTGGATAGCGGTTGTAGTGCTCGGGACCGAGGCCGACCTTGACCAACATCTCGTTGGCACGGTCGCGGCGCTCCGATGCCGTCATTTTAGTGTTGATCAGCAGCGGTTCGCCTAGCACGTCGCCGATCTTCTGGCGCGGGTTGAGCGATCCATACGGGTTCTGGAAGACGATCTGCACCTTCTGGCGCATCTCGGCTGTTAGATAGCCCGGACGGGTATCGACTTTCTTGCCTTCGATCAGCAGTTCGCCGCCGGTTGGTTCATCGATGAAGGTCAGGATGCGGGCAAGGGTCGACTTGCCGCAGCCGCTTTCACCGACGATTGCCAGCGTCTTGCCGGTTTCGAGCTTGAACGACACGCCCTTGACCGCGTGCACGGTTTTGTCTGCCTTCAGGAAGCCCTGCGGTACATGATAGTCGCGCTTGATGTCGCGGATTTCCAGCATGGGTGTAGCGCCGGTTGTTTCGCTTGCGATGCTCATGCTGCACCTCCCGTCGTCTGGGCGGCCGCCATGAAGTCGGACACCGTGGTCAGCCGGTCGCCGGTGGCATTCTCAGGAAGGGCTGACAGAAGCGCCTTTGTATAGGCGTTCTTCGGTGCCTCGAACAGGGACAGCACGTCGGCCTCCTCCATCTTCTTGCCCTTGTACTGGACGATGACGCGGTCGGCCGTTTCGGCCACCACCGCCATGTCATGGGTGATCATGATCAAGCCCATGCCGGTCTCGACCTGCAGCTTCATCAGGAGATCGAGGATCTGCTTCTGGATCGTCACATCAAGTGCCGTCGTCGGTTCGTCGGCGATCAGGAGCTTCGGATTGCAGGCGATTGCCATGGCGATCATCACGCGCTGGCATTGTCCCCCCGACATCTGGTGGGGGAAGTGGTTGAGGCGTTCTGCCGGATCCGGCAGGCCGACGAGCTTGAAGAGCTCGATGGCACGCGCGCGGCGTTCCTTGGCGCCCATGCCCATATGCAGTTTCAGCACTTCCTCGATCTGGAAGCCGACCGTGAAGCACGGATTGAGGCTGGCGACCGGTTCCTGGAAGATCATCGCCACATCCTTGCCGATCAGCTTGCGCCGATCCGACGGTGACATGCCCTGGATGTCGCGGCCGAGAAACAACATGCGATCAGCGGTGATCTTTGCTGTCCAGGGCAAAAGGCCCATGACGGCAAGCATGGCGACCGACTTGCCAGAGCCGCTTTCGCCAACGATAGCAAGTACTTCGCCAGCGTCGACCGACAGCGAGACGCCATCCACCGCCTTGAACCAGCCGGATGCTGTTTCGAACTCGACGGTGAGGTTTTGGATATCGAGAAGTGCCATGTCAGGACCTCTTCAGCTTGGGGTCAAGCGCGTCGCGCAGGCCATCGCCCATCAGGTTGATGGCCAGAACCGTGATCAGGATGGCAAGGCCCGGGAAAGTGACGACCCACCAGGCACGCAGGATGAATTCGCGCGCTTCAGCAAGCATCGTCCCCCATTCCGGTGCTGGCGGCTGGGCGCCCATGCCGAGAAAGCCGAGAGCTGCGGCATCGAGGATCGCGTTCGAGAACGACAGCGTCGCCTGAACGATCAGCGGCGCCATGCAGTTCGGCAAAATGGTGCGGAACATCAGGCGGAATGGCCCTGCCCCGGCAAGCCGTGCTGCCGTCACATAGTCTCGGGTCTTTTCCGACATCACGGCGGCGCGCGTCAGGCGAACGAAATGCGGCTGCAGCGTCAGCGCAATGGCGATCATGCCATTGGTCAGGCCGGGTCCGAGGATTGCCACCAGCACCAGCGCCAGAAGCAGCGACGGAAAAGCCAGGACGATGTCCATCAGGCGCATGATCGTCGTGTCGAGCCAGCCACCGTAGTAGCCGGCGATCACGCCGATTGCGATGCCGGTGGTTAGTGAAAGCGTGGTGACGAAGACGCCGATGAACAGCGAATACTGTGATCCGTAGATCAGGCGCGACAGGATATCGCGACCGACCGGATCGGTCCCGAGAGGGTAGCTCCAGCTTCCGCCTTCCAGCCATGCCGGTGGCAGGAGGATGGCCTCGCGATACTGTTCGAACGGCGAATGCGGCGCGACCAGCGGCGCAAAGACCGCGATCAGCACAAGGGCGATGAAAACGACGAGGCCTATGACGGCGCCACGGTTTTCGGAGAAGTAGAACCAGAACTCGGCCAGCATCTGGCGGCGCATCGCCGCTGTGGTGACCGGCTGGCTTTGAGTTGTCTCAGCCATGGGATTTTATCCTTCTAGTGGCGGATGCGCGGATTGATCAGGCCATACAGCAGATCAACAATCAGGTTGACGACCATGATGATGCCGGCAATGAGAAGCAGACCGCCCTGGATCACCGGATAATCGCGTCGGAAAACGCTGTCGACCATCCATTTGCCGATACCCGGCCAGGAGAAGATCGTTTCGGTCAGAATGGCGCCGGCAAGCATGACGCCGATCTGCAGGCCGATCGTGGTGATGACCGGGATCATCGCATTGCGAAGCGCATGCAGACCGACCACGCGGAACGGCGAAAGTCCCTTGGCGCGGGCTGTGCGGATATAGTCTTCCGACAGCACTTCCAGCATGGCAGACCGCGTCTGGCGCGCGATGACGGCCAGCGGAATGGTGGCGAGCACGATGGACGGCAGGATCAGGTGGCTGAGTGCCGAGGTAAAGGCGCCCTTTTGCCCCGACAGCAGACTGTCGATCAGCATGAAACCGGTAACGGGCGGGAAGAAGAACATCAGCGAGATACGGCCTGAAACCGGTGTCCATTGAAGGATGCCGGAAAACAGGATGATCAACAGCAGGCCCCACCAGAAGATCGGCATCGAATAGCCGACAAGTGCGATGCCCATCATCGTCTGGTCGAAGGCCGAGCCGCGTTTGATCGCGGCAATGATGCCGGCCGGTACGCCGATGGCAATGGCAATCATGATCGCACAGAAGGATAGTTCGACGGTCGCCGGGAAGAGAGCGAAGAATTGATCGATGATCGGGCTCTTCGAGACGATCGACGTGCCGAAATCACCCGTGAGAACGCCGGTGATATAGTCGAAATACTGCACGACAATCGGCCGGTCGAGGCCGAGATTGGCGCTGATTTCCGCATGCCGCTCGGGCGACATGACGCGTTCGCCGGACAGCAGCGCGACGGGATCGCCCGGCAAAAGCCGGATGAAGGCGAAGGCTATGATCGATACCCCGATGAAGGTCGGGATCAAGACGGCAAGCCGCCGCAAGAGAAAGCCAAACATGTAGGAGACCTGTTGTTTTTCTTATGAAAGTCGGACCGTGGGCTTGTCGCCTCTTCGGTCCCTCGAAAAGCCGTATCGGGTTTCGAACCGTGGAGATCGCCGGATTTTGTCCGGTGGCGCTTAACGAGAAACGCCGCGGGCTTTAAACCCGCGGCGAATGCGTCTCGGATCCGATTACTCGGCGATGTCGACGTTTTCGAAGGTGAAGTCGCCAAGAGGGCTCTGAACGAAGCCAGAGACTTCCTTGCGCATCGGTACGACGGACAGGGAGTGGTCGATGGTGGCCCATGGTGCTTCGCGCTTGAAGACCAGCTGGGCTTCTTCGTAAAGCTTGGTGCGTTCAGCCTGATCGGACGTGACCTTGGCCTTCTTCACCAGAGCGTTGAACTCTTCGTTGCACCACTGAGCGCGGTTGTTGCCGCCCACGGCTTCGCAGCCGAGCAGGGTGTCAAGGAAGTTGTCCGGGTCACCATTGTCGCCGGTCCAGCCGAGCATGACGGCGCCGTCACGATCCTTGGCCTTCGAACGGTCGAGATATTCGGCCCATTCGTAGGAAACGATCTCGACCTTGACGCCGATCTTGGCAAAGTCGTCCTGCATGATTTCGGCCGCACGACGGGCGTTCAGCATGTAGGGACGCGATACCGGCATCGCCCAGATCTTCATCGACAGATCCTTGACGCCGGCAGCTTCGAGCGCCTTCTTGGCGGCGTCGAGATCGTAGGCATCATCCTGCGTGGCTTCGTTGTAGGACCACATTGTCGGCGGGATCGGGTTCTTGGCAGGCGTTGCCATGCCCTGGAAGACGGCATCGACGATGGCCGGCTTGTTGATCGCCTGGTTCAGTGCCTTGCGGACTTCCGGCTTGTCGAACGGAGCCTGGGTCGTGTTGTAGGCCAGGTAGGCGACGTTGAGGCCTTCCTGTTCCATGACGGTCAGGGTGTCGTCGGTCTTCATCGCGGCGACGTCAGCAGCATTCGGGAACGGCATCAGGTGGCATTCGCCAGCCTTGAGCTTCTGGTAGCGAACGGCAGCATCGGTGGTGATTGCGAAGACGAGGTCGTCGATCTTCGGTGCGCCGCCCCAATAGTCAGCGTTCTTCTTGAAGCGGATGACTGCATCCTGCTGGTAACCGACGAAGGAGAACGGTCCAGTGCCGATCGGCATCTGGTTCAGCTGTTCCTTCTTGCCGTCAGCTTCGAGCTTGTCGGCATATTCCTTCGACAGGATCGAGGCGAATGGCATCGCCAGGTTGGCGAGGAACGGTGCTTCTGGCTTGTTGAGCGTGATCTTGACCGTCAGGTCATCGACCTTTTCGATCGACTTGATCAGTTCCGGGAAGCCCATGCCGGCGGCATATTCCCAGGATGTGCCGGCAACATACTGGTTCCACGGATGATCAGCCTTTAGCTGACGGTCCAGCGAGAAGATCACGTCGTCTGCGTTGAATTCGCGGGTCGGCGTGAAGAATTCGGTGGTGTGGAACTTGACGCCTGGACGCAGCTTGAAGGTGTATTCGGTACCTTCGGCGTTGACGGTGTAGCTCTCAGCCAGTCCGGCTTCCGCTTCGGTCGTGCCCGGCTTGAATTCCATCAGGCGGCTGTAGACCGGATGGGCGGATGCATCGAATGTCGTGCCCGCGGTGTACATGCCCGGGTCGAAGCCTTCCGGCGAACCTTCCGAGCAATAGACAAAGGTCTTGGCGCTGGCGGCGCTGGAAAGGAACGTAGCCGCGAGCAGCGCTGCGGCGGCAAAGCCAAACTTGTATTTCATGAGCAGTCTCCCAGTGGCGTTGGACCATGACTGTCCGGTCGCCGGTTCTTTTGGTTCCGTGGTGCGTGTTTCACACCCAGTGTTTTGCAGTACGAGGTGTTGATCCTCGTTCCGGCGCACCCAAACGGCGATAACGCGATGGCTGTCGTAAAGAGGCCAGCGCATGTGCCCGACGTTAAGGCCCGCATGATCAACGTCATATCGGCTTAAAAAACGTTGTAAAGAGAGATTCTGCCGCAATATCACTTCATTTTAGGCTGGAATTTGGCGGAATTCGCCAACGACAGCGCAAAATTTGCATATTTATTTTGTATGCTAGGCAAACGAAATTCGTTTTAGTGATATGATAGAAGCATTTGTTTCCAAGGGCTTCGCGAGATGGCGTCGCAAAATGGAAACCCGCCAAGGCTCGTTTTGGCAGCGATTTTACCATGTCTCGCGGTTTGATCAACTGGTCAAGAAAATGAGAAGTCGGGAGGGGCTTGGGGTCCCCTCCCGCCCCTATTCGGTCGCGGGCTTTGGGGAAGCGCGACCGAAAAACAGGGAGTAGGCGGCCGGCAAAACCAGAATGGTTAAGACAGTGGCCACCAGGATGCCGCCCATCATTGCATAGGCGAGCGGTCCCCAGAAAATTCCGCGCGAGATCGGGATCAGAGCAAGGACGGCCGTCAGGGCTGTCAGCATGATCGGGCGGAAGCGCCGGACAGCGGAGCCGATGATCGCTTCGGACCGTTCCATGCCGGCCGCGATGTCCTGGTCGATCTGGTCGATCAGGATGATCGAATTGCGGATGATGATCCCGAGAAGAGCGATAACGCCCAGGATAGCCACGAACCCGAAAGGTGCTCCGGAGATGAGCAGTGCGGCGGATGCCCCGATGATGCCGAGTGGCCCGGTTGCCAGCACCAGCATTGCCTTGCCGAAATGCTGGAGCTGGATCATCAGGAGAACGACGATGACGAACAGCATGATCGGTGCTTTGGCGGCAATCGAATTCTGGCTTTCGGCGCTGTCTTCAGCCCCGCCCTGGATTTCCACCTGGTAGCCGGGTGGAAGGCGATCGCGCAGGGGCTGAAGCTCGGCAAACATCTTCATCGTCACGTCGTTCGACTGAACGCCGTCGGGAAGGGTGGCGCGGACCGTAATCGTTGGCAGGCGATTGCGGCGCCATTCGATGCCCTGTTCCATTGTCGGCATGACTTTGGCGACTTGGGACAAGGGCACGAATGCGCCGTTGTCGGTCGGAATGTAGATCGAGTTGACAGCTGTCAACAGCTT
This sequence comes from Hyphomicrobiales bacterium, assembly GCA_900470155.1. Taxonomy (GTDB): domain Bacteria; phylum Pseudomonadota; class Alphaproteobacteria; order Rhizobiales; family Rhizobiaceae; genus Allorhizobium. Next base: position 182,696 of record UBZT01000002.1, on the reverse strand, counting down.
GCGACTTTCCTCTGGTTCGCGGGCAACAATCGAAATTGTCTCCTCCCCTGCCCGCACATCGGCGAGCGGCGCGCCGCTCATTGTTGCCTGCAGCATCTGACGAAGCCGCTGCGAAGTGACGCCGAGTGCGCGTGCGCGATCCTGATCGACCACCAGCTTCATCGCCGGGACCGGCTCAAGCCAGTCATCGTGAACAGCCTCCAGCACCGGATTGGCATTGAAGGTCTTCTTGACCTCGTCGGCAATCCGGCGGACCTCTGCACGGTCAGGTCCCGATACGCGCATCTGAACAGGCCAGCCTGTCGGAGGGCCGAGGAACAGACGGTCGACTTTGCCGCGGATGTCGGGGAAGTCGGTGGCGAGCATGGCGCGGATCTTGGTGATCAGTTGTTCGCGGCTGTCTTCATCCTTGGCCATGACGAGAAGCTGGGCGTAATTCGGATTGCGCAGTTGCTGATCCAAAGGCAGGAAGAAACGCGGTGCCCCCTCACCGATATAAGTCGCCACGAAACGTTGACCATCTTCCTTCAGGATCCGGTCTTCAAGGATCGTCGCCTGGCGTTCCACTTCGGAAATCGAGGTTCCCTCCGGAAGCCAGAGATCAACAAGGATTTCCGGGCGCGACGACTGTGGGAAAAAGTTCTGCGGAATGAATTGGAAGGCCCAGAGGCTGGTGACGAATGCCCCCAGCGTGACAAGGATCACGATGATCCGGTGCGTGACGGCCCAGCTGACGGTGGCGCGCAGGCGATGGTAGAAAGGTGTGTCGAAGGCGTCGTGATGGCTGCCGACATGGTGTCTCTGCTTAAGAATCATGTAGCCCAGCCAGGGTGTGAAATAGACAGCCACGAACCAGGAAATCACAAGTGATATGCCGACAACGTAGAACAGCGAGCGGACATATTCTCCAGCGGTGGATTCGGCAAAGCCGACTGGGATGAAACCGGCAATGGTAATCAGGGTGCCGGTCAGCATCGGGAAGGCGGTCGATGTATAGGCGAAACTCGCCGCATCGAGCTTGTTCATTCCCTCCTCCAGCTTTCGCTCCATCAGTTCGACGACGATCATTGCATCGTCGACCAGCAGTCCGAGGGCGATGATCAGCGCGCCGAGCGAGATACGCTGCAGGTCGAGGCCGACCTGATACATGACGGCAAACGTCGCCGCGAGGACCAGCGGGATGGCTATGGCGATGACCAGGCCGGAGCGCCAGCCGATCGAGATGAACGACACGACAAGCACAATCAACAGTGCCTCGCCGAGCGCCTTCATGAATTCACCGACGGCTTCCTCGACAACTTCAGGCTGGTTCGAGATCTGCGAGACTTCGACGCCGAGGGGCAGGCTCACTTCAAAGCGCGAAAGCGTTTCTTCCACTGCCTTGCCGACATCGGTAACCTTGAAACCTTTGCTCATGACGACGCCGACCTGGACGGAATCCTGACCGTTGAAACGGAACTTGCGCTGATAAGGGTCCTCGAGGCCTTCGGTGACGGTGGCTATGTCGCCAAGGCGCGTGATCTGGTCTCCCGCCTTGAGGCGGAGTTCGCGGATGTCTTCCGCGGCACTGAAGCCGCCATCGACGGCAATACGCACGGAGCGTTCGCCCGTGTCGATCGAGCCGGTGGCGTCGATCGCGTTCTGGCCGGCCAGTGCCTCCTGCAGATTGGTGAACGTCAGGCCACGTTCGGCCAGCGCTTTCGAGGAGACCTCGATAAAGATCTTCTGCGGCTGATCCCCGAGGATCACGGCCTTCTCGACACCGGCAGTGGACAGAAGCACGTCACGGGCCTGGATCGCGTATTTCTTCAGCTCCGGATAGCTGTAGCCGTCGCCGGTCAGCGAATAGAGGGTGATATAGGTGTCGCCGAATTCGTCATTGAAATAGGGACCTAGCAAGCCTTCCGGCAGCTCGTTTTCGATGTCGCTGACCTTCTTGCGAACCTGATAGAAGGCATCCGCCACGTCCTGTGCGTCGGTATTTCCCTTGACCTGAAGGGTGATGATTGCCGATCCGGCGCGCGTGTAGGATTTCACCCAGTCGAGATAGGGCGTTTCCTGCAGCTTGCGTTCTATCTTGTTGACCACCTGATCCTGCATGTCGGTGATCGACGCGCCCGGCCAGAAGGCCTGCACGACCATAACGCGGAAGGTAAAGTCAGGGTCTTCCTTCTGGCCCATGCGCATCAGCCCGAACAGGCCGGCAATCAGAATGAGACCAAAGAGGAAGCGAGCCATGCTGGGATGGCCGATCGCCCAACGCGACAAATTGAAAGAGCCGTGGTCGACGGGTGGGGTGTTCATGGTAATGGTCCGCGCGGGAGGAACGGGAAAGGGAAAGGAAGCTATCAGGGCGTTTCGCTGGTGCTGCCGGTGATGGCAGGCTCCGCGACTTCGGCCGAATGTGTCATGACGCCTTCTGGAAGCTTAACCTTCATGTCCTCTGTCATGAACTGCGTACCCGCCGCGACCACGAGATCGCCCGGACGGATGCCATCGGAGATCTTGATGCCGAGATCGGTGAATTCGGCGACCTTAACCGGCCGGGCATGCACCGTGCCATCGAGGCGCTCTACGGTCCAGACGATTGTCTGCTGGGCGGGATCGCGCGCCAAAGCCGAGAGCGGCAGGCTAAAATGATTGTCGGCGGCTGGCGTTGTCGCGATCACGCCGGCGGTCATGCCGAGCAGCACGCGCGCGTCTTCGGGAAGTGCGATGCGAACGGCGAATGTCCTGGAGCTGGCGTCGGCAGAGCCGGCAACCTCGCGGACTGTGCCCTTGAGCGTGACGCCGGCATTCGACCAGAATGTCACGTCAACGATCTTGCCGTTGGAAAATGCAAAAATCTCGTTCTCGGGAACGGCAATCAGCACTTCCTTCTCACCGTCGGCGGCCACCGTGACAACGGGGCTGCCAGCTGACACGACCTGCCCTGCATCCGCGTTGATCGCGGTTACGATGCCCGGCTTGTCAGCCTTGAGTTCGCCGTAGCCAACCTGGTTGCGGGCTTGCTCAAGGGTCGAGCGGGCACTGTCGCGGGTGGCCGTCGCCTGGTTGTAGGAAAGCTGTGCCTGTTCGAGCTGCGCCTTTGTGGTTACCTGTTGCTTGTAAAGCGCCTCGGCGCGCGTCAGGGCAAATTCGGTGGTCTCGACCTGACGTTGGGCCGACGCAAGGCTTGCTTCGGCGCTACGCAGCTGCAATTCATAATCCGTCGCATCGATCCGTGCCAGAACGTCACCCGGGTTGACCCTGTCGCCGATATCTACATTGCGCTCGATGATCTTGCCGGCGACGCGGAAGCCGGCTGCGGCCTCGCTGCGCGCCTTCACGGCGCCGGAATAGCGCATTTCCCGGGCAGGTGAGGTGGCGTTGACCTCGACGATCTTGACGGGGCGCAGCGCTGGCGGTTCGCTGACCTCCGCCTTCTCGTCCGAGCAGGAGACCAAGGCGAGTGTGACGATAAGTGGTCCGAGCACATGGGCGAGCGCCGAACCAATGCTGCGGCTGGTCTTCGGCAATTCGAATGAACGCGATGTCATGAATATACTCTCCTAAAACACAAAAAATACCGGCTTGAGCGCTTGTCGCCCGCTCGGGTCAGGCCTTCAGGGCCTGGATGGCAAACTCGGTCAGTTCTGCGGCGGTGGCTCTATTGGCCTTGCCAATACATTGGGCGACGAGTTGTGGGTGATGCAGTGCTGACGTCGCGGCCCCAAAGCAGCGCGTAGCGAGTTCCGCATCCCCCTCTGCAAATTCGCCCCTTGTCATTCCGTCGGCGATGATGCCGCGCACGATGGCCTGGAGTTGGTCGATATGTTCATCAACGACATGCCAGTCTCGCTCGATGGCAACAATCACCATCTCATGCACCTTCTCGGCATCAAGCATGGTCTCAACCGTATACTGATAGTGGCCCATGGAATAGCGGCGCAGCCGTTCCTCGGCACTAAGCGGGAGGTCCGCGCATGCCTTTGCGAGTTCCAGGCTCTCATTCAGCATACGGGCGCAGAGGGCTTGGTGGATCTCGACCTTCGATGCGAAGAAGCGGTAGATGTTGGCGGGCGACATGCCGAGATCCTTGGCGATGTCGGCGACCGTTGTCTTTGCATATCCGTAATGCCGGAACAGACGCTCGGCGGCGGCTAGAATGCGCGCGACATTGTCAATGCGGACCTGTTCCTGATCGGCTTCGAGGGTTTGTGGCATAGGCTGTCCTGAGGAATGATGAATATCGAATTTCGTCAGGAGTAAAATCTCAGTCCGCATTTGTCAATATATCGCATCAAAGAAAACGCTGAAAGACATCTCACCAGGGTTGTGGCGCACTATGGCCTGCGACCGTAAAAAAGTGCACACGCCGCTAGTGCCGACCATCTGAGTTTATGTTGAGCGCCTTGCTGAATTGGTTGAACTGGTCTGAGGATCCAAGGGAGGGCAGGGGCTGTTCGAGAATGTTTGGCCTAGCGGTCGAGGTGTTGACAGCTGTCAACAGGCATGACTCGATAAGTGAGTCGAGAGCGGACCGGGTTTCCACCAACGAAGACGATCCCAGGGTCGCGCCAGATCGACGCAGGACAGCGGGCTCCGGTTCGACGGATCGCCGATTTGTTCGGATGACGCAAAATGTGGGGCGAGGGTAGAGGTGTGGGCCGGCGGAACGCGACCGGTCGAGTGTCTGACTGTTTGAGTTGGAGCACTGTTTCGCAACTGCGGCTTTTCTCGTTCCTGCCGAAATTCTCCTGGGGCTGCTTGAGATACCCGGCTCGCCTGCATCGCGATGTGACGCGCGGGGCGCACATCGGCGGGCCTATGGCCAATGCCAGAGGGGCGACCGTCATAGCAGTCAGGCTTGTGCCATGGCTTCTCTTCCCGGAGGATGGCGTTGAGGAGGTCAGCAGTTTTTCTGTGGTGGCGAAGATAGCGACGCCTGGGTTCACCTGTTGCGACAAGACGGCTTCTGAGGGCATTGAGCGCAGGGTTGTGAGGGCTGGCGATGAGCCTGCCATGAACAGCAAGGCGGGCACCTTGCCTCGGCCGGCCGATGAAGCGCATGTCATTCCATCTGCCAGGGTTCCGGGTCCGATGGGCGAAGGCCGGCAAGCGATGTGATCTGCCGCCGGGTGGGACGGCGGCGATTACCGCCTATCGATCGGGTGGGCCTTGACCCGTCCACGGATCGCATGGACATAGGCGCGGACATGAGCGTGGTTGACCACAGTAACCGCAATCGCCGCGGATGAAAGCGCCGCCACGGCGTCGGCGCCGGCAGACTGCAACCGCGCCGGTATGTCTTCTCAAATGCGCCGTCTGTGAAATTACAAGCCCCTCTCCCGCGGCGTGCGGGATGTGCAACGGATGACGCACTATCTGCTGGCTTCTGCATTTGCTGGAAGCTACGCTCAGCATCGAACTTACGTATTTTTTTCGTTAGTTGTCGCTGCGCTCTTGGAATCAGCAGGTCGATGTGGCAATATGACTGTGTTGCAGGAGCGGTAATGTCGCGCTGCGGGTCTTTTCACTGAGAGATGCAGTTCCGGTCAGATTTAGTTAACCATCCGGCTATCGGCAGTGATGAAACCAAAGTGCCGATTCGATTTCGTAGTGGCGCTTGTCCCCAATAATTTCAATCTGTTATGAATTGTCCCATCCGCCAAGCCGATCGCGGTTTTTTGCTTTGGGAGGGGCGGATTTGGCCGTGGCGCCACTGTGTCGGTCAGGCACGTTCCGTGCCGGCGCAAATGCCAGGTTGAGACGTTGTTGTGATCGTTTGAACTGTTCACTGTGTAACGCTGCGGGCCTGCGCTTTCCTGATTGGCACACAGCCAGCGTCACCACGAGCGCTCGCCACATTGGGCCTGACGCGCGGAAGCGAACATCAGGCTCTGCCGCGATCATGCGGCAAGCGAAGCCATTGCCCTATGGACTCGTTTCCAGAGCGGGTGAATGACCTGCTCGTCGCGAGTGATCGCGAGCCAGTTCGAGGAACGCTCTGACCCCAGCCGATAGATTTCGGCGCCCAGGATAATACAAGCAAAGCCCCGGATAGGGCGGGGTCCAATCTTCCAGAACTCGGACAAGACGCCCCGCCTCAATGTCGTTGAGAACTTCCTGTTCCATCGTGTAGCCCAACCCCGTGCTTTCGAGCACGGCGATCTTCACGAGGCTGGCCTCATCGAGGGTGGCTTGACCCTGCACATCGATTTGGACCGCTTCTCCATCTTTTTCAAACCGCCATCGAAACAGGGAGCCATCCGGTAGCCGAACGCGAATGCACCTGTGATGAAGAAGGTCCGGGGGTACGAGAGGTTTACCGTGTTGCTCGAAATATTCCGGCGAACCGACCACGGCGTGGCGCTGAGGTCGACCGAGTGACACAGCAATCATGTCGGTGGGAATGAGGCCAGCAACCCGCACACCGAGATCGAACCCGTCCCTGACGATATCGACCATCTTGCCTTCTGTCACGATATCGACATTCATGTCCGGATGGCGGCGCAGGAACTCAAGCACCAGCGGTGAGATAATGGCGCGTGCTGCAAAAGGTGCCGCGTTGATGCGTATCGTTCCCGAAGGTGTCTCGCGTTGCGAACGCACCGTTTCCAGCGCCGCGTGGAGATCCTGCAGCGAAGGTGCGACCTGCCGCATGAAGAGCCTGCCAGCATCCGTTAGCGAGACACTGCGTGTGGTTCGGTTGAATAATCGCACGCCCAGGTCCGCCTCAAGCCGGCCGATCGTGTGGCTGAGCGCAGTCGATGACATGCCGAGGTCGATCGCCGCTGCTCGGAATGTCCCGCGCCGGGCAATCGCGATGACCGCTTCCAGCTCCTTTAGATTGGCCTGTTCCATTGTCCCGATCTGTTCATTTCCGCATGCCGATCTATCCCACTTATATAATCAATGGTCGAGGGCTAACTCTCAGGTCAGTCCACAAGGAGAGACGTGAGATGATGCCAGATATTGTGACCATGTATTTTGATGCCGACAGGCGCAATGATGCCGAGGCGCTGTTGAACACGCTTGCCGCCGATGCGGTGGTCGAGGATGAGAACGCCCGCCATCAGGGATCCGTCGCAATCCGTCAATGGTGGTTGTCCGCGAAGAAGGCGACCCAATACATCGCCGAACCGCTCGAATCCACCGTCGATGGCGACAAGGCATTCGTCCACGCGAGTGTCAGCGGCCAGTTTACCGGTAGCCCTGTAGTGCTCACCCACGCCTTCACGATCAAGGACGAAAAGATCATCAGGCTGGAGATCCGGTCATGACCGATTTTCTCAACCTGAAAGGCAAACGCGCGCTCGTGACTGCCGGAACGAAAGGAGCCGGCGCCGCAACTGTCAGCCTGTTTCGCGAACTCGGCGTGCAAGTGCTGACGACGGCGCGGGCGCGTCCGGAAAATCTGCCGGAAGACCTCTTCGTCGAGGCGGACCTGACCACCGAAGAGGGATGCGCAATGGTCGCAGAAACAGCCCGCCAACGCCTCGGCGGCGTCGATGTCATTGTCCATATGCTGGGGGGCTCCTCCGCAGCCGGGGGCGGATTCTCGGCACTGTCGGATGACGACTGGTCGAAAGAGTTGTCGCTCAATCTGTTTCCAGCTGTGCGACTGGATCGGACACTGGTTCCGGATATGGTCGCCAGAGGAAGCGGTGTGGTCGTGCATGTCACATCCATTCAGAGAGTATTGCCGCTCCCGGAATCGACGACCGCCTATGCTGCAGCCAAGGCCGCTCTCTCGACCTATAGCAAGGCGATGTCCAAGGAGGTCTCACCGAAGGGTGTCCGGGTGGTTCGGGTGTCGCCCGGTTGGATTGAAACGGAAGCCTCGGTTCATCTCGCCGAGCGCCTGGCCAAGCAGGCGGGGACAGACCTCGAGGGTGGGAAGAAGATCATCATGGACGGACTGGGCGGCATTCCGCTCGGTCGTCCGGCAAAGCCGGAAGAGGTCGCAAACCTGATTGCATTCCTCGCCTCCGACCGGGCTGCTTCGATTACCGGTACCGAATACACGATTGATGGAGGAACGGTCCCCACGGCATGAGTAACAAATATGTCTCTGCAAGTCAGGCGGGTGCGTCCCACCCGCCGACTTGCGAATAGATCGCGTTGCGGAGATAGCGCATGTCGCGGTTCAGTTTCGCCAATTCTTGCGGCGTCTGGGTCGAGGCTGCGAGCAAGGTGTCGCTGAGGCAGCCTGCGCCGTGCTGCAATCCGCGGCCCTCTTCGGTCAGCGAAATGACCACCTGCCGCTCGTTGCTGAGATTTCGGGTCCTGCGCAGCAAGCCGGCTGTCTCAAGGCGCTTCAGGAGCGGCGTCAGTGTACTGGATTCGAGCGCAAGGGCGTTGGCAATCGCCCCCACGGTTTGCCCATCTTCGGCCCACAACACGTTGAGCACGAGATACTGCGGGTAGGTCAGGCCCAACGCATCGAGGAGGGGCTTGTAGGCACGCTGGATGGCGATGCCTGTCGTGTAGATTGCGTAGCATAGTTGCTCTTGCAGGGGGGGCGGATCGTTGTGTGGCTTTGTCATTTTGATCTCCTGTACGGCGTCAATATACCCAATGGCATCGCCGAAACCAATATCGCGATAAGAATTATCTTGACGGATGAATTGCAATCTGACTATCTATATATATCGCGATAATAATTATCGCAAAACACAGAGGAGAAAGCCATGACACGCAAGACCACAACCGTCGCTTCCGCGCTTGCCGCAGCCGCAATGTCCGCAGCACTGCCGGTGCACGCGGCCGACACAGTCCCCCAGAACCAGACCGTAAAAAATGTGGTCCTCGTCCATGGCGCTTTTGCCGACGGCTCCGGCTGGAAAGGTGTCTACGACAACCTGACGGCGCGCGGCTATCGCGTCACCATTGTCCAGAACCCCCTGACCTCTCTCGAAGACGATGTCGCGGCTACAAAACGTGCGCTCGAACGGCAGGATGGTCCGGCGATTCTGGTCGGGCACTCCTGGGGCGGCACGGTCATCACGGAAGCTGGTGTCGATCCCAAGGTTGCGGGCCTCGTCTATGTCTCTGCTCTCTCCCCGGATGCCGGCGAGACAACGGCTCAACAATATGAAGGCTTCGCACCTGCATCCGAATTTGTCATCGAGACGACGAAGGACGGCTTTGGTTATGTCAGCCCGGACAAATTCAAGGCTGGTTTCGCGCATGACGTCAGCGATGCCGAGGTTGCGTTGATGAGGGACTCGCAGGTCCCGATCAACATGTCGGCTTTCGGCACGAAGCTCGAAAATGCTGCCTGGCATACCAAGCCCAGCTGGGCGGTGATTGCCACCGAAGACAAGGCATTTGACCAGGCCATGCTGATCCATATGGCCGAACGCATCAAGGCCAAGATCACCAAGGTGTCCGCAAGCCACGCCTTGTTCATGACCCAGCCCAAGGCCATCGCGGATACCATTGACCAAGCTGCCAAGGACGTATCGGCGACCAAGTAGTTACAGACGCTGCGTCATCGGGGCATTTTCACCCAGCTCCGATGACGACGGCAACGTTTGTATAGTCAGCTGCATTGGGCCAATTGCCGACGAAGATACTTCCATCATTGGACATGGGAGCTGACGAAAGTCATCTGACGGCGATCGCCACATTTCCTGGGTGTTGGCGACGGGTGAACCCGGTCCATCAAAACTTCGTCTGACCCCATCGAGAGAAAGCTCGTGCTACGGAAGAAGGCAGTTGAAACCGACCCGGCCAAACCGAGGTCGGTCGCAGCCTTCCTGAAACGTCGGGCACGCTTATGGACCTGTCTAAGATAAAGACCCTCATCGACTTTGTCGGACGATCGAATATCACCGAACTGTCAGTGACCGAAAAGGACCTGACGGTGCGCATTTTCGGCCGCTCCGCGTCCCTCACCGCGCCGGGCGCCCGTGTTCGTGAACCTCAAGGCGTCTCCGGCACTCCGATCGACGCTGCGGACGCTCCAGAGAACAAAGAAGTATCGGTTAGGGCGCCAGTTTTTGGCATTTTGCATCGAAGTCCGGCACCGGGGCAAGCGCCGTTCGTCAGCTTGGGCGAACAGGTGGAAGAAGGCCAGACCTTGTTTGTTATCGAGGCGATGAAGGTGTTCAATAGCATCGCCGCGCCGCGCTCTGGGCGCATTGCCTACCTCACCGACATTGACGGCGGAGAGGTTGAGACCGGTGACGTGCTTGCGGAGATCGCCTGATGTCCCAACCGTTACACAAGAACTCAGCGACAGGACCGCGCTTCGATAGCGTCCTTATTGCCAACCGCGGCGAAATCGCGGTTCGGATCCAGCGCGCGTGCCGCGATCTCGGTGTGAAGACGGTGGCAGTTTGCTCGGAAGCAGACCGCGAAGCACTCTATGTCAAGGCGGCCGACCGCTTCCTCTGCATTGGGCCATCCAGCGCAGCAAAGAGCTATCTGAACATGGATGCCATCCTTCTGGCTGCACGCCTCACCGGGGCGGGGGCCATTCATCCTGGCTACGGTTTTCTATCGGAAAATTCTGCCTTCGCGGATGCAGCGGAAAAAGCAGGTTTTGTCTTTATCGGGCCTGATGCCAAATCGATCGCCACTATGGGTGATAAGATTTCAGCGAAGCGGGCGATGATCGCGGCCGGTGTGCCTTGCGTTCCCGGTCCCGATACAGCGCTTCCCGAAGAAGCTGCGGCGGTCGAGCAGATCGCGCTAGACATCGGCTACCCCGTCATCATCAAGGCGGCCGGTGGCGGTGGCGGGCGCGGCATGCGCGTCGTTCCGGAGGCCGGACTGCTGCACGACGCCATCGCGCTCACGCGGGAAGAAGCACGACAGGCCTTCGGCTCCCCAGCTCTCTATGTGGAGAAGTTCCTCCAGCATCCACGCCATATCGAAATCCAGGTCCTGTGCGACAGCCACGGCAATGCAGTCTGGCTCGGACATCGCGATTGCTCGATGCAGCGCCGTCATCAGAAGGTCGTGGAGGAAGCCCCGGCACCCGGCGTGGCGCCGGAGATCATCGCACCCGTCGGCGAGGCCTGCGTGCAGGCTTGCCGCCAGATCGGGTACCGCGGCGTGGGGACCTTCGAATTTCTCTACGAGGACAATGCGTTCTATTTCATCGAAATGAACACGCGACTTCAGGTCGAGCATCCCGTTACCGAGCTGACGGCCGGTATCGATATCGTCCAGGAACAGATTAAGGTCGCTCAGGGTTTGCCGCTGGCACTGACCCAGGCGGATATCAACTGCAAAGGGCATTCCTTCGAATGCCGTATCAATGCCGAGGATCCCGAGAGTTTCATGTCGTCGGCCGGCGTGATCACCGGTCTTGACTGGCCGATGGGTGAGGGGGTCCGCGTCGATACACATATCCATGCGGGTTATAAAGTCTCGCCATACTACGACTCGCTGATCGCTAAGATCATCGTTCATGCTCCGACGCGAGCGCAAGCGATGGAGACAATGCGCGGGGCGCTTGCGGCGACACGGGTGGACGGGATCTCCACAAATATCCCCTTCTTGCGTGCCCTGTTCGAGGATCGCTCCTTCGCGGACGGCGAGACGGACATCCACTATCTTGAAAAATGGTTGACGCTGCGGAGAACGCTATGAGCGCGATCGATTTCAGCGATCCGAAAACCATAGCATTCCTGACCGACGCGCTCACGGCGGCCGGGGTGGGCGGTATCGAAATCTCCGCCGCGTCGGGGAGCCTGCGCCTAATGATCGCTCCTGATGGCGAAGTACGCCCGACAGTCGTGGCAACCGCACCGGCATTTATCGTCAAGGCACCCATGGCCGGGGTGGTGTGCTTTTCGCATGTCCGCATTTCCGGAACGTCAACTGAGTTGCCGAGATTGATTTCCGGGACCGAGGTATTGGGTTTCCTACGGATCGGTCTCGTTCTTCTGCCCCTGACTGCCGGCCGAGCCGGGCTTTTGACCAAACTGCGTGTTGAGGCGAATGCATTGGTCGGTTTTGGCGATGCCCTTTTCGAGATCGAGCCCCATTCATGACAGCCATGCTGAATCACCATGTGTCACCAAACGAGATCATTCCCGCCAGCAAGGGCCGCCCTCGCATTTCGTCGATCGGCACCCGATCCTTCCTGCTGGAGGCACCTGGCGATTTCGACCTCGCGTCCCAGCGCCGGATCTGGGCACTGTCGCAAACGCTGAAAGGTTGGCCGGATCTGGCGGAAATCATTCCCGGTATGACCAATTTGCTGGTGATCCTCACGGAAACGCCCGAGGATCCAGAGGGTGTTGTATTGCGGCTGTCGGAAGCTTGGGACGTTGCCCCCAGCATCGATCTCGCCGGAAAGACCATCGAGATCGCTGTCCAGTATGGCGGGGAGTTCGCAACGGATCTGGCGGCGCTGTGCGATTTCTCCGGGCTTACGGATCGGGAAGTGATCCGTATCCATCATGAAGCGATCTATCGGGTCTTCGCTCTGGGGAGCGCACCCGGCTTCGGCTATCTTCACGGTCTCGATCCGCGCATCTACATGCCGCGCAAGACCGTTCCGTCGCTCAAGATGGCCAAGGGATGCGTGACAATCGGCGGCATGCAGACCGGTGTTGCCATGTTGACGGGCCCGAACGGCTGGAACTCCATAGGCTTTGCCGAATTGCAGATGTTCGACCCGCAGTCGGCAACGCCGGCCTTGATGGCACCAGGCGATATTGTTCGGTTCGTGCCCACGAGGATCGACCTATGATCGAGGTTATCGAAACCGGCCCGTTCAACGCTGTCCAGGACCTCGGGCGTCCCGGCTACCGCGATATCGGTGTCTCGGCCAGTGGCGCGATGGATCCGCTTGCTGTCAGGATTGGCAATTGCCTTGCTGGCAATCATGGAGGTTCGGCGGCGCTGGAAATCCAGACCTTTCCGTTTCGTTTACGGTTCGACAAGCGCGCTGTCTTCGTCGTCTCCGGCACGGATGGCAATCCATTTTTGGACGGTGTCGAACTGCTTGCCTGGTGTGCCTATCGTGTCGAAGCAGGTCAGGTTCTTGAAATCAGGCAGCCGCCGAAACTGGCGCGCGCCTACGTCTGCGTCGCCGGCGGTCTGGACGTTCCATCGATCATGGGATCGCGCAGTACCTCGCTCCGCGGGGGCTTTGGTGGTCATGCCGGCCGGACATTGGAGAAGGGCGATAGGATCGCCATCGGTGCCGGTGGAGATAATCTTCCGGTGCCAGATTCGGGCATCGCCGTGGTGGAGCCGGCCGTTGCTTTAGATCGTGTGTTCCCCCAATCTTCCGATGGTGTTTTGCTGATCCGCGCCTTGCCGGCCGGAGAGCATGGGCTTTTTGCCGAGGACGCAAAGGCTTTCTGGGATCAGACCTGGCGGATCTCTTCGCGCAGCGATCGCACGGGTTACCGTCTGTCCGGTGATCCGATCATACCGGTCGAGACAGTCGAGATGAGGTCCCATGGCGTCGTGCCCGGGGTTATTCAGGTCCCGCCTGGCGGCGAACCGATCGTGCAGATGAGCGACGCCAATACAGCTGGGGGATATCCCAAGATCGCCGGCGTAATGGAATGCGATTTGTGGCGCCTCGGCCAAGCCCGAATTGGCAGTCGGTTACGGTTCGTGCGGTCAACGCACGCGGAGGCGCGGACGGTGGAACTTGCCGTCGCTCGGTATCTCGACGATGTCAGGGTTACATCCGAGATGGTTAAGCGAGCCCTGAAAGTGATGGCCTAGCGTGCAGGCGAACGAGGGTCAAAAGGGGACGAAATGAAAATCGATCTGAATTCCGATATGGGCGAAGGGTTTGGCCCCTACCGTTTGTGCGATGACGAGGCGATGATGAAGTTGATATCGTCGGCCAATATCGCCTGCGGCTTTCATGGTGGCGATCCCGATACGATGGCGCGCATGGTGCGGCTGGCCAAGCAGAATGACGTCGCCGTCGGAGCGCATCCCGGCCTGCCGGACCGTATGGGGTTTGGTCGTCGCGAAATGCCTTTCCAGCCGGATGAGCTGCGCCAGCAGATGCTCTACCAGTTGGGTGCCCTGATCGCGATTGCGCGGAGCGAAGGCGTGCGTGTTGGGCATTTCAGCTTTCATGCAGCTATGGGCAATATGGTCAATCGCGACCCCGTTCTTGCCGATTTGATGATGAATGCGATCGCTGCTGTCGATGCCGACCTTGTCATTTTCGTCACGGCCGGAAGCGAGATCGAAAAGGCGGCGAAACGGGCCGGCTTGAAGACGCTGGCTCTGTTTCTCGCCGACCGGGCCTATGATTCCAGCGGGGCGCTGGTTGCCCGGGGTCTGCCAGGTGCGCTCGTCAAGGACGAAGCCTCTGTCCGCGCGCGTGTACACCGTTTCCTTGTCGACGGCACCGTCGAGACGATCGCTGGCACGCAGATCGATATGCCGGCACGCTCAATCCTTGTCCATAGCGATACCCCTGGCGCGTTGGATCTCGCCCGTATCGTGCGAAGCGAGATCGAAGCTGCCGGCGCCACTCTTGCACCGGCTGGCCAACTCGCAAGCTAGACAAGATCGATCGCCTGCAGGGCGCTCCTTTTTCAATCTGTCACTGAAAGATCACGTTCATGTCCATCACTGCCGACCGTCTCAAAAATGTTTCCATCTCCGCCTCCGCCGCGATGACCCAGCGTGCCAGGGAACTGGCTGCCAAGGGGATAAAGGTGGTGAGCCTTTCTTCCGGTGAGCCCGACTTTCCAACGCCGACCCATGTGGTTGAGGCGGCCCATGTGGCAGCGCTGAAGGGTGATACCAAATATCCCCCGATGGACGGCACGGCGGCACTGAAGGCGGCAATCAGCAGGAAGTTCAAGCGTGACAACAATCTTGACTTTGACGCCAGCCAGATCGTCGTATCGGGCGGCGGCAAGCAGGTGATATTCAACGCGATGCTTGCCACCTGCAATCCCGGTGACGAGATCCTGATCCCCACGCCATCCTGGGTCAGCTACGCCGATATCGTCAAATTCGCCGGCGGTGTGCCCGTTGCCGTCCAATGTTACGAAAAGGCCGGTTTCAAGCTGAGGCCAGAGGATCTAGAGGCCGCGATCACGTCGCGGACCAAATGGCTGTTCTTGAACTTCCCCAACAACCCGACAGGAGCTGCGTGTTCTCGCACCGAGATGGCTGAGATTGCCCAGGTGATGTTACGCCATCCGCATGTGTTGATCCTGACGGACGATATCTACGAACATCTGGTCTATGACGATTTCGAGTTCTGCACGATTGCAGAGGTCGAGCCTAGGCTACATGATCGCGTGTTGACGATGAACGGTGTCTCCAAGGCCTATGCGATGACCGGGTGGCGGCTAGGCTTCTGTGCCAGTGGTTCCAGGGAACTGATGGCCGCGATCAGCAATGTGAATGGCCAGAACAGCGGCGGCACTGCGACGCTCACCCAGGCTGCCGCCATCGCCGCGCTCGACGGACCGCAGGACCTGCTCAAGGAGCGTGCGGCGATCTATCGGGAGAGGCGCGATTTCGTCATCGAAAAGCTCTCAAAAGTGGAAGGCCTGCGCTGCCACAAGCCCGAAGGTGCCTTTTACCTGTATCCGAACATGTCCGGCCTGATCGGTAAGACCAGCAAGGGCGGCCGCAAAATCGAGACCGATGTCGACTTTGTCATGGCGTTGGTCGACGAGCATCATGTTGCGACCGTTCAAGGTGCGGCCTATGGGATGAGCCCCTATTTCCGCATCTCCTACGCGACGAGCATAGAGATGCTGACCGAAGGCTGCGCCCGCATCGCCCAGTTTTGCCACGACATGCGCTGAAATTCTGATCGGTCGAGCCGCCTACTTATTACTTCAACCCTTCAGTCAGCTCGACAAGAATGTCCCTGACCGCAAGGGCAGGTTCCGACAGCGGGTTCTGATCTGAGACGCAAAGTGACAGCGTCTCCTCGATTCGCGGGGAGATGATCCGGCAGATCAGCGGTTCGCTTGTCTCCGTCACAATGCGGTCGGCAATTGCCTTCGGCATGATGGTGGCGCCCAGACCGGCCGCCACCGCACGGGCCAAGGTCCGCACGATCTCGACTTCCGCCACGACTTTCATCGAATTGCGTGTCCGAGTGAAGGCGGTATCCACGGCGCGGCGAACGAAATTGTAAGGCGGCGGCATCAGAAGCGGCACGCCATCGAGCGCGGCCAGCGGGACAGGTTTGCTGTCTCCTTCGATCCCAAGATCGCGATGGGCAACGAGATAGAATTCCTCGCTGAGGATCGGATCGAACCGAACGCCCTTGATCGGTCCATTGCCGTGGATAAGCGCCATTTCCAGCCGTCCGTTCATGATCATCTGGCTGTAGGTCTGGCCGACGCTTTCGGTGAGGTGGAGCAGGATGCCAGGATGGCGTCGGCGAGTTTCGGCGAGGAGTTCGACGGACAAAGTCGCGGCGCTGCTGAACGGGACAAGCCCGACAGACACGCGCCCTGCCAGTGAATTACCGGCGGCAGATGCATCCGCCTGCGCCTGCTCCATCTGACGTAGAATGATCTGGGCGTGGCGGTAAACAGCGAGACCCGCATCCGTCATGCTGACGCCTTGCTGGCTGCGGATCAGAAGCTTCTGGCCGAAATGCTCTTCCAGCGCGGCCAGTTGCTGGCTGAGCGCCGGTTGGGCGATATGCAGTAGATCGGCGGCGCGCGTTATGCTGCCGCTATCCACGATCACGATAAAAGATTTGAGACGTCTGATGTCCATTGGGACCGCATTTTGTTTGAGCTGTGCAAATGCATGTTTGCAGACGCTAGGCCCTTTTGCAACGCGATCCGTCGGGTAACCCAAGTCTCTTGTAAGACAGGGTTTTTGCGCCTCCATACAAGTTGCTTATTGCTCCAGAGATAATCGGTCTTAGGCAAGGAATTAAAGCTTCGCTAGTGTCTTTGGCAACAACAAGGGGATCAGAATGCCTTTCTCCGATTACAAGACCGCATTGGTGACCGGCGCATCTTCCGGTATCGGCGCTGCCGTCGTGGAGCGGTTTAGGCGCGAGAACATCGAAGTTCACGCCATCGCCCGCAGTCACGATGCCCTTCAAGACCTGGCCGCCCGCACTGGCTGCATTGCCCACGTGATCGACGTCACGGACCGCGCGGCAATCGCCGAACTCGCCATCCGTGTTCAGTTCGATATTCTCGTCAACAATGCGGGCGTCGATCGGCCGAAAAAATTCCTGGAAGCCGATGAAGGCGATATCGACCTGCTCGTGGACGTCAATCTGCGTGCAGTGCTGCATATCTGCCGCCTAATTGTGCCCGGTATGGTTGCTCGTGATCGAGGACACGTCATCAACATCTCGTCCATCGCCGGGAATTACAATTTCGGTGGCAACTCGACCTATCATGCCGTTAAGGCCGGCGTCGCCATGCTGTCGAACCAGCTGCGTCTTGACGCCTTTGGTAAACGCGTGCGCGTCACTGAAATCTGCCCCGGGCGCGTGGCGACCGATATCTTCAATCATGTTCACGGCAATGATCCCAGCATTCGCGAGCGCTTCATCGACGGTTACGAACTTCCACAGGCTGCTGACATTGCCGAAGCGATCGCCTTTGCTATCGCTGCACCGGTGTCGATGAATATCGGGCACATGGAGATCACGCCGACGCTTCAGGTCATGGGCGGCCTGCAGACGGCCCGGCCGCAGCCGGCTCCGGCGGGCGATGTGAATGGCGAGGAGCAGCGGCCGTGACCGGATTCGATCTGTCCGCAATCCTGTCTAACCCGGACTATGTCCAGATGCTGCTGCACGGCATCGAAATGACGTTCGTCATCTTCTTCGGCTCGTGGATGCTGGCGATGACGCTGGCTTTTACCCTGCTCAGCATACGTTTCTCGCCGTTCCGTTTTGGCGACAGATTTGTTGCCGCCTATGTCTCTTATCACCGCAACGTCCCGACACTCGTGCAACTGATGCTGTGGTATTTCGGCATATTCACGTTGCTGCCGGATTGGTTGACCTCATGGCTGGTGGAGCACAACGCCGAAACGATCTTTGCCATCGTCGGCCTCGGCTTATGCCAAGCGGCCTATTTCAGCGAAGACTTGCGCTCAGGTCTGCGATCGGTGAGCCCTGGACAGATGGAGGCTGCCAAGGCACTCGGACACGGCTATCTCTCGGCAATGCGTTTCGTGGTCATGCCGCAAGGCGTCCGCAATTCCTTACCACCGCTCATCAATCATAGCGTCTCCCTGTTCAAGAATAGCAGTCTCGCTATCGTCATAGGTGCGCCTGAACTGACGCATGCCGTCAAGGAAATCGAAAATCTCAGCTTTCGAACCTTTGAAATCTATCTGATCGGCACGGTGCTTTACCTCTTCATCTCCCTTCTCATCATGGGGGCGGGCGCCTATCTCTCACTGCGCGCTGACCCAGCCTGGAGGGCACGCGCATGATCAGCGACATCACCGCGATCATCAGCGACTACTGGCTGCTGCTACTGATCGGTCAATATCCCAACGGCCCCCTTGGAGGTCTGGCAAATACGCTCATTCTGTCTGCGCTCAGCATTGCACTGGCCTTCCCGGTCAGCATCCTGTTTGCACTGGCACGGCTTTCGAAATGGCGGCTGTTGCGGTGGCCGGTGACAGGGCTGGTCTATGTAACCCGCGGCGTGCCTCTGCTGATGCTCATCCTGTGGAGCTATTTCCTGGTACCTCTTTGGACTGGCGCGGACGTTCCGAGCTTCGTGACGATGCTGACGACGCTTGTGGTCTATCAGGGCGCGTTCCTCAGCGAGGTCGTTCGCGGCGGTATTGTGGCTCTCGGTCACGGCCAGATGGAGGCGGCCAAAGCACTCGGCCACAGTTATCTCGGGGCCATGCGGTTCGTCATCCTGCCGCAGGCGCTCTACAACATGATCCCGAGCATCATCTCAACCTTCGTCTCGACGATCAAGGACACGACGCTCGGCTATGTCATCAATGTGCCGGATCTCACCTTCGCGGCAAGCCAGGTCAACAATCAGCTGCTGACCCAACCATTCCAGGTCTTCCTGATCCTGGCAGTCGTCTACTACGCAATCTGCTGGAGCCTGACGCATGTCGCCAACGTCATCGAGCGCCGGATCACACGCCGGCGGGCCGGTTTGACCGATCGCGCAAAGCCGGTGTCGCTGGCAATGTCCAAAATCGTATCGGAGCAGCCATGACCCTGTCAGACACATCAGCCCAACAGCCCCAGGCTATTCGAATTGCAAATGTCTACAAGAGCTACGGGGATCATCCTGTTCTGAAGAATATCGACGCCGAGGTTGCCCGCGGCGAGGTGGTGGTGATCTGCGGCCCGTCGGGGTCGGGAAAATCGACGCTGATCCGAACCATCAATCGCCTGGAAGAGATCAGCAGCGGCGCGATCAGCTTCGACGGCCAGAATATCCACGCTCCGATGCGGACCAAGGAGCTCAATCTTCTGCGCAGCCGCATTGGCTTTGTTTTCCAGAACTTCAATCTTTTCCCGCATCTGTCCGTTGTCGAGAATGTTTCGATGTCGCCCATCCGGGTGAAAGGCGTTGCTCCCGCGGAGGCCCACGACAAGGCGTTGAAGCTGCTTGATCGAGTAGGGCTTGCAGACAAGGCGAATGCCTATCCAGCCCAACTCTCCGGTGGACAGCAGCAGCGGGTAGCGATCGCACGTGCGCTTGCCATGGAGCCGCCGGTCATGCTGTTCGACGAACCGACTAGCGCGCTCGACCCCGAGATGGTCGGAGAGGTTCTGGCGGTCATGAAAAGCCTTGCAGCCGATGGCATGACGATGCTGTGCGTCACTCACGAAATGGGCTTCGCCCGCGATGTCGCCGACCGGATCTGGTTCATCGATGCCGGAGAAATCATTGAGACGGCTCCGCCGGAACAGTTTTTCAAAGCACCTAGTCACCCCCGTGCACAGCGGTTCCTTGCCGACCTGCGCCACTGACATCCGCAACCTCAAACAAAACCAAAACAATGGAGAACAGCAATGAACTGGAAATCACTCACGCTTACGGCAGTGCTGGCCGGCGCATCGGCCATCTCGCCGGCCAAGGCAGATCAGCTCGACACGATCTTGTCGAACAAGACGCTGCGGTGCGCCACGTTTGCCGACGTGCCTCCGTTCGCCTCGCCTGACCCGGCAACCCGCGAAATGGCCGGCTTTGACGTTGACCTATGCAATGCGATCGCCGCCGAACTTGGCGTCAAGGCCGAAGTGAAGCCTGTCTCGGTCGAAGCCCGTGTGCCGGAGGTCAAACTCGGTCGTGTTGATATCACGGTCGCCAACCTTGCATACACGCTGAACCGCGCGGAGCAGATCCAGTTCAGCGATCCCTATTATCTCGCAAAAGAAATGCTGATCGTTCCAGCCGACGACGCCGGCCAGAAGAAGTCCGATTACGAAGGTCAGCGCATCGCATCAACCAAGGGCTCGACCTCTGAAATGTCGATCAAGCTCAACAAGTCCGAGCCCCTGACCTTCCAGGATACCGCGTCTGCCTATCTCGCCGTACAGCAGGGCAAGGCGCGCGGCATGGTAGCCAATACCATGACGACGACAAAGTTCGTCAACGAATCGAAGACCAAGGGCAAAGAGATGCGGATGATCCAGGATCCGATGCTGTTTCAGCCAATCGGCATCGGCATGGCCAAGGACAATCCGGCCCTGACTGCCAAGATCAACGAAGTACTGCGCAAGCTGGATACGTCCGGCGAAATCAACAAGATCTGGGACAAGTGGCTTGGCCCTGACACCGAATACAAGATGACACGCGCCGACAAGGTCGTGCCGCTCTCCGAACTGAAGTTCGACCCGATCCCCTAAGACCGCAGGCCTTCAGCCCCGCCGGCAGCTCAACTGAAAAACAATGGTGACAGAAGGCGGCGGGGCGTGCCCGCCGCCGGTCCAACCATGGGAGGAATCCAGTGATCCACATTAAAGACATCGCCGAACGGCCAGCCCAGGCCGATATCGACGCCCTTGCCAAATTCTCGCCGGCAACGATCCATGAAGCCCAGGGGCGTCGCGGCGCGCTATCCTCGCGCCTGAAGCCCGTGGATTACCGCATGAAGCTGTGTGGCCCGGCCTTCACGGTCAAATGCGCCCCGCGCGACAACATCATGCTTCAGCTTGCCATCAACTATGCTAAGCCCGGCGATATCATCGTTGTGTCGGCTGGCGAATACGAAGAAGCCGGATCCTTCGGCGATGTGCTCGCCAATGCCTGCCTTGCCAAAGGCATCGGTGGTTTGGTGACCGATACCGGCGTGCGCGATACGCTGCAACTACGTGACCTAGGCTTCCCAGTCTTTTCGCTCAGCGTCTGCATCAAGGGGACCGTAAAGGAAACCATCGCTGCGGTGAACGATTCCATCATCGTCGGCGGAGAAACCATCCATCCCGGTGACATCATCGTCGGCGATGCCGACGGACTGGTGGTCGTGCGTCGCGAAGACGCCCAGGATGCGGCCAAGCTTTCGCAGGCCAGGGAAGATGCCGAGACCGGCTTTATCGAAGCCTACAAGCAGGGCAAATCGGTGATCGAGGTCAGCAATCTCGAAGCGGTTCTGAAAGCCAAGGGCCTGGTCGTCGATATCTGAATGCGGTCCGCCGCTTCCGAATTGAGTCAGTGTTTTCTCATATCGCAAGGAGGTTTTATGACCTTCCCACTTTTTGATCTTTCCGGTCATCGTGCCTTGGTGACAGGTTCGTCGCAGGGGATCGGGTTTGCTCTTGCACAGGGGCTTGCCGTACACGGAGCATCCGTCGTTCTGAATGGCCGCGACGGAAGCAAGCTTGCGGCTGCGGCTAACAGTTTGCGGCAGGCGGGCCATGCGGTTGCGGTCAGCGATTTCGACGTGACCGATGCCGATGCGGTGAAGCGCGGCGTCGACACGATCGAGCAGACTGTCGGGCCAATCGACATCCTGATCAACAATGCCGGCATGCAGTTCCGCACGCCGCTGGAGGCGTTTCCCGTCGATCGCTGGGAACAGCTGCTGAAGACCAATGTCTCCAGCGTGTTTTACGTCGGGCAGGCGGTAGCACGGCACATGATCGACCGCGGGCGGGGCAAAATCGTCAATATTGCCTCGGTGCAGAGCGAACTTGCGCGTCCCGGCATCGCACCCTACACGGCGACCAAGGGTGCCGTGAAGAACCTCACCCGCGGCATGTGCGCCGACTGGGCCAAGTACGGCCTGCAGATCAACGCGCTGGCGCCCGGCTATTTCAAGACGCCGCTCAACCAGGCACTGGTCGAGAGTGCGGAGTTCTCCTCATGGCTCGAGAAGCGCACGCCCGCTGCCCGCTGGGGCAATGTCGACGAACTGGTCGGGGCTGCGGTCTTCCTGTCGAGCCGGGCTTCCTCTTTTGTCAACGGACACACGCTCTATGTTGATGGCGGCATCACCACCAGCCTCTGACGGGAAGGATCCGTTTGGTCCGATCGTCGTGATGGGCGTCTGCGGTTGCGGCAAGAGTTCGGTCGCTGCGCGGCTGTCGCAGCTCTTGAACTGTCGGTTCCTGGAGGGCGATAGCCTTCATCCGCCCGCCAATGTCGGCAAGATGCGCATCGGTCTGGCGCTTGACGACGATGATCGCTGGCCGTGGCTGGATGCACTTGGACGGGAGCTGGGCGCAGCCGGCGATATCGTCATCTCCTGCTCGGCCTTGAAGCGGGCCTATCGGGATCGGTTGCGGCGGCTTGCCGACCGACCGGTGACCTTTGTCTTCCTGCGCGGAGAAAGGGCCCTGCTGGCCGCACGCATGGCGGAGCGCACCGACCATTATATGCCGCTCTCGTTGCTCGATAGCCAGTTGGCCGCGCTGGAGCCGCCGGTGGCAGAGGCAGACGTGATCAGCATAGACATCAACCAGCCGCTGGAGGCCATCGTCGATATGGCTATGACCTGCATGTCCGCCCGAAGGGCCGGCACTGAGCAAACTGACAGATATGTGGAGGACACGATGAGCAAGCCAGAAATTCTGATGACAGGCCCCTATCCGGATTGGGATCTGGTCGATCTCGAAGAGCGTTATGTGGTGCACAAGCTCTATGAGGCAGCCGATCGCGAAGCTTTCCTCGACCGCAACGGAGCCACTGTCAGGGCGATTGCCACCCGCGGTGAACTCGGTGCTTCGGCGGATCTGATCGGCAAGCTGCCGAAGCTGGAGATCGTCTCGGTCTATGGAGTCGGCTATGATGCCGTCGATCTTGCGGCCTGCCGCGCGCGTGGCATCCGTGTCACCAATACGCCCGATGTGCTGACCAATGACGTGGCCGATCTCGGCGTGGCCATGATGCTGTGCCAGTCGCGCGGTATGATCGGCGCCGAGCGCTGGGTGCAGGACGGAAGCTGGGCGGCCAAGGGGCTCTATCCGCTGAAGCGCCGGATCTGGGGGCGCAAGGCCGGCGTGCTCGGTCTAGGACGTATCGGCTTCGAAGTGGCCAAGCGGCTCAAGGGCTTCGATATGGACATCGCCTATAGTGATGTGTCCGCCAAACCTTACGCGGACGGCATGACTTTCATCGCCGATCCCGTCGCGCTGGCAGACCATGCCGATTTCCTGTTCGTCACGCTGGCGGCATCTGACGTCACCCGCCATATCGTCTCGAGCGACGTGATCGCAGCGCTTGGTCCAGACGGCATGCTGATCAACATCTCGCGCGCGTCCAATATTGACGAGGAGGCCTTGCTCGCAGCGTTGGAGACCGGCTTGCTGGGATCGGCGGCACTTGACGTGTTCGAAGGCGAGCCAAAGCTCAATCCGCGGTTTCTCGCACTCGACAACGTGCTGCTGCAGCCGCATCACGCGTCGGGCACGATTGAAACACGCAAGGCGATGGGCAAACTCGTTCGCGACAATCTTGCCGCACATTTTGCCGGCGCTTCCCTTCTCACTGCAGTCGTTTGAGGTCATGTCCATGAAAGCCGTTGTCATTCACGCCGCCAGGGATCTGAGGATCGAAGAGAGGGACGTCGAAGCACTCGTGCCCGGCCAGGTCGAGGTGGCAATCGAGGCGGGCGGAATTTGCGGCTCCGATTTACACTACTACAATCACGGTGGCTTCGGCGCCGTGCGGCTGCGCGAGCCGATGATCCTCGGTCATGAAGTGGCCGGAACGGTGAGGGCTCTGGGCGCGGGTGTCTCGACACTTGCGGTCGGCGACCGAGTTGCGGTTTCACCGAGTCGTCCCTGCAGCGCCTGCGACTATTGTCTTGCCGGCCATCAGAACCATTGCCTGAATATGCGCTTCTACGGCAGTGCCATGCCAATGCCGCATATCCAGGGCGCCTTCCGCCAGCGGCTCGTGGCCGAGCAGTGGCAGTGTCATACGGTGGCAGAAGGTGTCTCGATCCACGAGGCCGCCATGGCCGAGCCCTTCGCGGTGACGCTGCATGCGGTGGCTCGTGCCGGTTCGCTGATCGGCAAACGGGTGTTGGTCACCGGCTGCGGCCCGATCGGCGCACTGGCCATCATCGCTGCCCGCGCCCATGGCGCCCGCGAGATCGTGGCGACCGACATGATGGACGCGGTTCTCGAAAAAGCGCTTGAGGTCGGTGCCGATCGCGTCATCAACGTTGCCGCCAATCCAGAGCAACTCCAGGCCTATGCGGCGAACAAGGGCTATTTCGACGTCCAGTTCGAGGCGTCCGGAAACGAGCGGGCAGTGCGCTCCGGTCTGGACGTGCTCAAGCCGCGTTCGGTCCTTGTTCAGCTCGGGCTCGGCGGTGACGTCGCCATCCCGCAAAACATGGTTGTGGCAAAAGAGATCGAGATGAAGGGCACCTTCCGTTTCCATGAGGAATTTGCGCTGGCCGTCGATCTGATCAATCAACGCAGGGTGGACCTGAAGCCGTTGCTGACCGGCGTGTTCCCGCTTGCAGACGCCGTCACGGCCTTCGAAACAGCCGGAGATAGGACACGGTCGATGAAAGTGCAGCTGTCCTTCTGAACGTGGCCTTGGGGCTGCGGAATGTGGCTTGGCCTCGATCAACCCGCATGGTCGTTGCTCAAGCAACACAAGTGCGTATTGTACATCCGGCCCGAAGCTCGCTCGGAGTGACGAGCCGAATTTGACCGTTTGGAGACATTGAACGTCGCTGGATGAAATGACACAAATGTGTGCTCAGTTGCCGTGTGCTACCAACCCAGCCGGCGCCTGTTGTGAACGCGAGATCGCCGGTGAGAGAAGCGGACGACCTGTCCGACGATATGGGACAGGCCCGCTGACAGGCGCGTGAAACAAACTGTGGTAATCGATCAAACATCTCTTTCGTTGGTGGCGCTGGCTGACGACCATTGATATCTACCCGCCTCCATTCGAATATAAGGAAGTATGTCGCTCATGGACTCGCGCCGGGAAATAGCGGAACGCATCATCGCTCGCTGCAGGGACCGCGGTCGGCCTATCGATACACATCCGCAGTTTCGCGATCTGCTCGAACTGTGGATTGACGGTTCGATCACGATGCCGGAGATGCGCTGGAGATTTCTAGACCTCCTGCGTCAGGACTCGGTGGCAAGGCGGTCTGCGCAGTTGCAGGACGGCCAGATCCGAGATTTTCAGAACCAAGATGAAAGACATGAGGCCGAGGGCACGGACTGACCGTTGCGTTGTCGCGACAGTCGACCGGTCTGCTCACCAAACCTGACGGTGAACCTACGGCGTTTGAGCGCCTGTCGCCGTGACATAGATCGAATACAGCGATTTCGTCGCGGTGATGAATAGCCGGTTGCGACGTGGGCCGCCGAAGGTGAGATTGGCAACGGTCTGCGGCACGAGGATCTTGCCGAGCAGAGTGCTATCAGACGCAAAGCAGTGGACTCCGTCTGCGGCACTGGACCAGAGATTGCCGGCCATATCGAGGCGGATGCCATCGGGTATGCCATTGTCGATCTCGGCGAAGACGCGGCCATTGGCGAGCTTGCGACCATCGACAACGTCGAAGACGCGGATATGGCGTGGCGCGCCCTCGACATGGCTCGCGCCGGAATCGGCGACATAAAGGAGGCTTTCATCGGGTGAAAAGGCGAGCCCGTTTGGCTGCAGGAAATCGTCCACCATGATCTCGATCAGGCCGGTATCCGGTTCCAGTCGGTAGACGTTGCGGGTCTTCTGTTCGGGGTCTGCCTTGTATCCTTCGTAGTCGGACAGGATGCCGTAGGTCGGATCCGTGAACCAGACGGAACCGTCCGAGCGCACCACGACATCGTTCGGCGAGTTCAAACGCCGGCCATTGAAGCTGTCCGCCAGCACCGTGATCGTGCCGTCGACCTCGGTGCGAGTGACCCGGCGAAGACCATGTTCGCAGGAGACAAGCCGGCCCTGCCGGTCGCGGGTATTGCCATTGGTAAAATTTGACGGTGTGCGAAACACCGAGATGCCGCCACCCTCGACATAACGCAGCATCCGCTGGTTTGGGATATCGCTGAACAGCAGATATCCGCCATCGTCGAACCAGACGGGGCCTTCGGCCCAACGGCAATCGGAATGAAGTTCCTCCAGATCGGCGCTGCTGATGACCAGCGAGCGGAAACGCGGGTCGAAAATCTCATAGTTGGGGTTTTGCGACATGATACTGTCCTGCCTAGCGTTTTCCGACCGTTCGCCCGCCGGCGAGCATGATGACGGCGATGATGATGAGACCTGTGAGAATGAGGCGGACACCCGCGCCAAACCCATAGGTATTGAGCATGGAGACCACCAGGAACATGAAGAGCGAGGCGCCCCAGATACCCGGGACGTTGGAATCGCCGCCGGCAACCGCCGTGCCGCCAATAACCACGACGGCGATCGACATCAACAGGTATTCCGATCCCATGTTGAGTGC
The DNA here is from genome assembly GCA_900470155.1 of Hyphomicrobiales bacterium. Lineage (GTDB taxonomy): Bacteria > Pseudomonadota > Alphaproteobacteria > Rhizobiales > Rhizobiaceae > Allorhizobium. Next base: position 155,906 of record UBZT01000002.1, on the reverse strand, counting down.
CGCGCCGCCTGAGAAGCTCGCCAGCAGATAGCCGCAGATGGAGGCAAGCACCGCGCAAAGCACATAGGTGATCAACCGGATGCCGTCGATGGGAATGCCGGCCATGCGGGCAGCGCGAATGCTCTGGCCGATGGCGGCGATCCAGCGCCCATAGACGGTTTTTTGCAGGAGCACCCAGACGATGGCGGAGAGGATGATTGCGATGATTGCGACATTGGGGATGCCGGCCGTAGTCGATGTGGTAAAATCCGCCAGCACCGGCGGCGGCTTGATGCGCAGCCCGCGATTGGTCCAGATGGCGGTGGATTGCACAACGAAGCTCATCGACAAGGTCGCGATGATCGGCGGAATGCGCAGCAGCTTGATCAGGGCATAGTTGCCCGTTCCAATCAAGACACCGATGCCGGTGGCGACAAGCAGGCCCGGCACCACCATGCTGTCTTCGACATTCATCAGCTTGAGCGCCACCGTGCCGGCCAGCGTCATAGTGGCAGGCACGGAAAGATCGATATTGCCGGGACCGAGCGTGATCACCAGCATCTGGCCGATGCCGACAATGACGGAGAAGGCGGCAAATGTCAGCGTCGCCTGGGCAAGGCCCGCCATGCTCGCGCCGCCGGTGACGAGGATGGTCGTCAGGAACACCAGGGCCGTGGCAATGAAGGACCAGATCCAGGGCTTGCGCATCAAGGCGGTCATCGGCGCGCCCTCCTTGCTTCAAAGCGGTTGAGCAGCAGCCTGAGCGCCAGCACGATGATCAGGATCGCGCCTTGAGCGCCGATTTGCCAGTCCGGCGAAATCCGAAGGAAGGAGAGGAAGGAGCCGGCAAGCGTCAGCGTCAGCGCGCCGATCACGGCGCCGATCGGCGAAACACGGCCGCCGACGAACTCGCCGCCGCCAAGGATGACGCCGGCAATCGACAGCAAGGTGTAGCGCAACGCGATATTGGCATCGGCTGCGGTTGTCAGCCCGACCAGTGCAATGCCGGCCAGGATCGCGAAGAAGGCGGCAAGCGCATAGACTGCCGCCCGCGCCCGGATGATCGACCAGCCTGCGCGCTCGACAGAGCGGGCATTGCCGCCGACGCCGCGCAGCACCACGCCGAATGACGAGCGCATGATCAGCAAATGTGAAAACACGGCGATCAAGATGCTGGCGACGATCGCCATCGGCAAGATCGGAGGCTTGGACGTCATGATGGCGCGTATCCAGTCCGGCGCCTGGCCGCCCGGTGCCGGCAGGATCAGCACCGCTAGCCCACCCCAGACAAAACTCATGCCGAGCGTGACGACGATCGAGGGCAGGTCGCGCATATGGATCAGTACGCCGATGGCGGCATAGGTGGCGATGGCCGCGAGCAGGATGACGATGCCGAGAAACGGCGTTGCCTGCAGAAAGGTGGCGGTGACACAGGCGACAAAGCTGACAAAGGTGCCCATCGAAAGATCGAGGTCGTTGACTGTCATGATCAGCATTTGCGCGATCGTGGCCAGCGCGATCGGAACCGCGAGGTTAAAGAGCAGGTTGAGGCCGGTGTAGCTCATGGCACGCGGTTGAAGATAGAAGACGGCGATCAGCAGCACCGTCAGCGACAGTGCAGGAACGATGAGCCGGATCGTATCGGGTGAGAAGATTTTCTTCACGCTGCAACCTCGGTGAAAGAGGCGGCCAGAATGTTCTCTTCCGTGACCGCCTTGCCGGCGAGCTCGGCAACGATCGCACCATTGTTGAAGACATAGACCCGGTCGCATAGGCAGACCTCGTCCATTTCGGTCGAATACCAGATGAAGGTACGCCCCTGATCGGCTTCGGTCCTGAGGATGCCGTAGACCTCCTGCTTGGTGCCGATGTCGACGCCTCGCATGGGGTCGTCCATCAGAACGACCGGGGCGCGGCTCGCCAGAGCACGGGCAAACAACACCTTCTGCTGATTTCCGCCAGACAGCGACAGGATGTTATTGTCCATGTCGGGCGTGCGGATTTCGATCCGCTCTCGCCAGGACCGGCCGAGTGCCTGTTCGGCGTCTTCATCCAGCAGGCCACGGTGCGAAAGGTCGGGCAGCAACGCGACGCTCATGTTCTTCAGGATGCTCCACAAGGGGAAGGTGCCGTTGATCGCACGGTCGCCGGCAACGAACATTGCGGCCGGATCGCGCCTGCCGAACCAGTCACCGCTGAGGGACAGGTAGAGCTTGACCAGCATGTCGGTCTGGCCGTGGCCGCCGAGACCGGCAAACCCCACGATCTCGCCCGGAAAGGCCTCAAAGGCTAGCCCGCGCCCGTGCACAGGTGATGCAGAGAGGGTAGGCGGGCTACTTCCCCTGTCCGCCAAGACCCGCGCGGCACGGTGTTCTTTGACCACGCTGCCCATCGCCTCGATCAGGCTGTGTTCGGAGAAGGTCGAGGCGGCGCGCTCAGTGACGACCCGGCCGTCCTTCATTACGATGATGCGGTCGGCAATACCGAGTATTTCGGAAAGGATATGGGAAATGAAGATGACCGAGCCGCCGGCCGCGACGAAGCGGCGGACATAGGCAAGCAGTTGACTGGCCAGTCGCGAGTCCAGCGATGATGTTGGCTCATCGAGAATGACCAGCCGCACCGGATGACCGATCTCGCAGAAGGTGATGGCGATTTCCACCATCTGGCGTTCGGCGATCGAGAGATTGCCGACATGCTCACCGCTGTCGATGCCGTGGCCGGGGAAGATCTCGTCCAGTTTGCGCGCGATGATGTCACTCCCGCGCCGGCGCCAGCCCCAGCCGGAAAGCGGCTTGTGCATGACACGGGTGTTTTCGACCACGGTGAGGTTGGGGCAGAGCGAAAGCTCCTGGAAGACACACCGGATGCCGCTCTGGCGGGCGGCGCTGATGCCGTGGCCGCGTGCTGGATCTTCGGCATAGGTAACCGTGCCTTCATGCGGCGACAGCCCGCCATTGATGACGTTGACGATCGTCGATTTGCCCGCTCCGTTGTGGCCGACTAGTCCCACACATTCGCCTGAGCGAATGGCAAGCGTTACGCCGTCCAATGCCTTGACTGCGCCGAAAACGACCTTGGCGTCGGAGACGCTGACCACCGTTTGCGAAAAACGGGCCTCTGTCATGTATTCAATCCCACTGCAATGTGAAGATGGCGACTGTCGGCGAAAGGCTCGCGACGGCCTGACCGCCTGCCCCGCCCGGCGCGGCGCCGGACGGAACAGGGAGGGTTCGGATAGGGCTTACTTCGCGCCCTCGATGACCTTCTGGGCATCTTCCAGGGCGTATTCGACATTGGCGACGCCGCCGGCCTGGGTATTGGCCAGATTGGCTTCGAGATTGTCCTGATCGATGCGCAGGAATGGCACGACGAGGTCTTTCTTCACTTCCTTGCCGTCCAGGATCTGCTGGGCAACCCAGAAGGCGAGCGTCGAGACGCCGGGCGCGATGGAGACCGACATGGTCTCATAGCTGTTGGCGTCCTTCTGTTCCTTCCACCACTTCAGTTCGTCTTCACGATTGCCCATCACGATGATCGGCATCTTGCGATTGGCCGCGGCGATGGCCTGGGCCGCACCGTAGCCGTCACCGCCCTGAGTGACCACGCCGACGATGTCCGGCAGGCTTGGCAGAATGCCGGCGACGGCCTTCTGCGCCACGTCCTGCGCCCAGTCGCCATGCACCGAGCCGGCAATCTTGAACTGCGGGAACTGCTTCACACCTTCATGGATGCCGGCCGAAATCTCGTCGTCGACAAAGACGCCGGCCAGACCGCGGATCTCGAGCAGGTTGCCGCCGTCCTTCAGCTTGCCCGCCAGATATTCGACCTGGCTGCGGCCCATTTCCTTGAAATCGACGGCGATGCGCCAGGCGCAGGGCTCGGTGACGATGCCGTCGAAAGAGACGACGGTGATGCCTGCGTCGCAGGCTTCCTTGATGGCGCCATTGAGCGCTGTCGGCGATGCTGCGTTGACGACGATGGCATCATAGCCCTGCAGGATCATGTTCTGGATCTGTGCAGCCTGCTCGGTCGCCTGGTTTTCGGCCGTGGTGAAGGCATCGGCGGCGGCGACCTTGCCGTCCTTGACGGCGGCGCCGGTCACTTTTTCCCAACTCGTCAGCATGGCCTGTCGCCAGGAGTTGCCGGCATAGTTGTTGGATAACGCGATTTTCTTGCCCGAGGTATCCGCCTGCGCGGCCAGGGGTGTCATGGCAAGGCAAAGTGCTGCCGTCGCCAGAAGCATTCTGGATTTCTTCATGGTCTCTCTCCCTCTAGTCCGACCTTCAGGCGGTCGGTTTCCTCTTTTTCAATCGTCCCGCGATAGAGCGGACGAAACTGAACTCCCATGCCGAGCACCTCCTCTCGACAAGGGCAGGATGGTATAGAATGCGCGGCTTGTATAGGCTTGCGACAGCAGGGTGAGTGCGGGAACTACGCAAGATGATGCGGGATCCAGCAAGACGCTGCCAGCAAGGCTTCTATCCTAGGAGCAATGTGCACGGCGCCTGTCGGGAGTGGGCGGTCGTGGGAGGAGAGGAACGACATGCTGAAGATAGCGCCCCTGGCGCTGCTCGATCATTACCTGGGCATATCGCGCCTGCTGGCGGGGCAGCTCGACTTCCGCTCGGCCATCAAGGCCGTGGGTGCGGAGGTGTCACACATCATTCCCCATGACCACCTGGATGTCTGTATCACGATGGTCAACGGCAAATACCACACTGCCTATGAAACGGGCCTCGATACGGCGTGGGGAGAGCACGCGCCAGCACCAGTCTGCAACAGCCCGATCCGTTCGTTGCTGTGGGGCGAGGTCGACCAGATGCTCACGCCCGACGCTCAGGCTGACCAGCGCTTCCACTTCCAGGATGCGTTCACCCGGCCAATCTTCGAGCACAACCTGAGAAGCCGTATCCATGTACCTTTGAAGGTCGAGGGTGAGGTGATCGGCGCGCTGTCATGTTCCTCGCATCAGGTTTCGTTCTACACGTCCGAGGACGTGGCCAATGCGCGCTCCGTCGCCGACCTACTGTCGCCCTACTTCTTCGCCCTTCGCGCAGCCGATCAGGCCAAACAATCTGCCATCGTCGAAGCAGAAGCCCGCGCCCGCGAAGAAGGTCTGCGCCTTGGCGCATTGAACCTGACAGAGGCGCTGGAGCGGGAGCGCCAGCGCATCGGCATGGACCTGCACGACCAGACGCTGGCCGATCTGACGCGGCTTTCGCGCCGGCTCGACCGGTTAACGAACGAGCAGGACGTGCCCGGCGATGCGCTGGAACCGCTTGCGCGCAGCCTGCAGCATTGCATGCAGGACCTGCGTGAGATCATCGAGGAAGCGAAGCCTTCTGTGCTGCAACTCTTCGGCTTTGCCCAGGCCGTCGAAAACCATCTGGACAGATCGTTGCGCGACACGGGAGGTGAGACCCGCTGGGAGCTCGTGGACGAAACCGATGGCCTGATCGACACCTTGGACAAGACGCTCCGCATCGCCCTTTTTCGCATTGCCCAGGAGGCGATCAATAACGCTGCCCGCCACGCACAGGCTGGCCAAATCACGGTGCGGCTGCGCAATCAGGCCTTGGGCGTTGTGATTGAGATATCTGACGACGGACATGGCATGACGAAACCACGGCGCCGCAGCGGTGGAGGCATCGACAACATGATGACGCGGGCGCGGCTGATCTCGGCAAAATTCACCATCGGCCCGTGCCGCGAGGGCAAGGGCACAATCGTGCGTGTACAGTTGCCCGTCGAGCCGGCGACCCCGAAATCGGCAGGAGAGCGAGCATGAAGGTTTTGATCGTCGAGGATGATCCGCTGCATCGGTCCTATCTGCACGAGGCGGTCTGTGCCGCTTTGCCCGAATGCGACACGGTGATCGAGGCCGATAACGGCACGCAGGGCGAAAAACTCGCGCGCGACAACAAATCGGCCCATGTGGTGATGGATCTCCAGATGCAGGCGCGCAACGGCATCGAAGCGGCACGTACCATCTGGAAAGAACGGCCAGATACGAGGATACTTTTCTGGTCCAACTATTCGGACGAGGCCTATGTGCGCGGCGTCTCGCGTATCGTACCCGATGGGGCGGCCTATGGCTATGTGTTGAAATCGGCGTCCGACGAACGGCTGCGTCTGGCCCTGCGCAGCATCTTCGTCGAGGCGCAATGTGTGATCGACCGCGAGGTGCGCGGCATGCAGCAGAAAAGCCTCGGCCAAGTCAACGGTTTCAGCGACACCGAATACGAGATCCTCGTGGATATCGCGCTGGGCCTGACCGATCGGGCGATTTCCAGGCGACGCGGCCTGTCTTTGCGCAGCGTGCAGAACCGGCTGCAGCATCTGTATGAGAAGCTGGACGTCTACCAGATGGCGGCCGACGACCATGATGACGGCCGATTCAACCTGCGCGCGCGTGCGGTCACCGTGGCATTGCTGCGGAAGCTGTTGAATTACGCGGCTCTCGAGCGTGCCGAGGCGGAGCTTGCCGACTGGTTGAAGGCGGATTGAGCGTGGTTCGAGGGCGATTTTGGGCCGGCTTGGGGTGGGGGAGCGCGGGCAAGTCCACACACCTCGTTGTCGCCAGCCGTTACATCGTGCTAAATCAAACCCAGATGGCCATGAGCCGCCTTAGATTTTTCTCATTCCAGTATGCAAGGACCTGATTTTGACCACAGCACCCGACAAGATTGAAATACTGCCGATCACGTTGACGCCCGTACAATTACGGGGCTTAAAGCTTGCTCTGGAAGGTGATCTCTATCCGCAAGAAGGCAACAAGTGGACACATTTGAACGCCACCATCACCTATGCCAAGACCGATCGCTTCAAGGAACGGGCGCGCAAAATTCGGTTCGCCACGACAACGACCGTGAACCAGCTGAGAGATTTCGGCCTTCTGAACGAACTCGGTTCGGATGACGCCGCGGACCAATTGCACCAGGAAATTACCATGGCCGGGAAAATCTGGCTGCTGAAGAACAAATAATTACGAAGTTTTTCGCAGACTGACTGTTGCACACAACGGTCAGCGACACATCGCCCATGTTTGGCACCCTTCTGTTTCCGTGCCTGCATGGCTCGCTCGCCCCAGACAGAAACGGAAGGGTTGCAGGAAGCGAAGGCGAAGGGCTCTCGACAAAGTCGCGGTTTACCGCCGATTGTTAGCCCGCTATCTCTTGTCCAATCTGCTGGACCAGGCTCCCTGGGCAAAATGCTGTTTCATCGAGCACGCTGCAGGCATCACCGAGTGACTGTCGATTCCGCAATCGACCAGCGATTGGCTGGCTGACCTGTTACGGCACCACGGTCAACAGGGTATGGGGGTCTACCGGCACCGCGAGGCTTTGGAAACTCGGCCTGGCCAAGACATAGCCCTGGATGAGAAAAACGCCGAGGTCGTTCAGAACCTTCAGCTCCTCGGCGCTTTCTACCCCCTCGCAGAGCGGCACAACGTCAAGTTCCTCGAGCATGCGTAGGGTGTGCTTGACGATCGTACGCCTGACAGGATCGATGTCGATCCCGCGGACCATATCCATGTCCAGTTTGACGATGTCCGGCTGAAACTGTGTCAGCAGCGCCAGCCCCGCATGGCCTGCGCCGAAATCATCGATCGCAGTCTTGAACCCCATCTCCCTGTAGGTGCGCAGGATATGAAGGACATGCTTGGTATCGAGCTTCTCATTCTCGGTGAATTCGAAAATGATGCGGTCCAGGGGGAAACCGGTTTTCGTCGCGGTCGCCAACGTCAGACGAATACAGGCGCGTGGCTCGTAGACGGCATTTGGCATGAAGTTGATTGATAACTTCACCTGGTCGCCCGGGTCGTAAAGGGTTGATGCCAGTTCGATCGCCTTGACCCGACATTCCTGGTCAAATGCATAGCGGTTTTCGGCGTCGATCTGGTTAAGAACCGTCGCGGCACTTTCTCCGGTCGGTCCGCGGACAAGGGCCTCATGCGCGAAGATCGCGCCTGTCCGGATGTCGACAATCGGCTGGAACGCCATCGAGAACGGCACATCCAAGCGACCGTCGCGGCATCCTTCGCACTGTTTCGACACAGGTTGGCACTCCGAATTCTTGAGTTCGTCTAATCGCCGAGACAATCCATCACAGCTTGCTTAAGGCTTCGTGTGCTCCTGGCAAACAGACGCCTGCATGGTCGCATTTCTGCATGCGCTCCAGCTGGGCGCATGCTGGTTTCAGATTATTGACGTCAGTCTGGAACGAATGCCGATCCAGCTGGTTGAGTGTGGTCGACAAGATAAAGGAGCCGGATCGCCATGGTGTCCGCAAGAGCGAATTGGAAAGGCTTCATCAAGTTCGGGGAGGTTTCCTGCGCCGTTGCGCTTTACACAGCAGCCTCCTCATCGGAGCGCATTGCATTCAACACTCTCAACCGCCGAACCGGCAATCGCGTCAACCGGGTGTTTGTTGATAGCGAAACCGGTGATCCGGTTGAACGTGACGATCAGGTAAAGGGCTACGAGACGGAAGACGGTCATTTCATCGTGCTTGAACCGGATGAGATCGCCAGCGCCGTGCCCGACAGCGACAAAACACTGAAGATCGAAGCCTTTGTCCCCTGCGCGCAGATCGACACCACCTATTTCGACAAGCCTTATTATCTGGCGCCCGACAAGCTGGGCACGGAGGCGTTTGTGCTTTTGCGCGACGGCATGAAGAAGGAAAAGGTCGCGGCAATTGCCAGCACAGTGCTGTTCCGGCGCATGCGAACCGTCCTTATCCGGCCCCATGGAAACGGCCTGATCGCTTCTACCCTCAACTTCGACTACGAGGTTCGATCGGCAGAGGAGGCATTCGTCGATATCCCGGACATCGAAATCGGTGGCGAGATGTTGGAGCTTGCCGAGTACATCATAGGTACCAAAAAAGGCAAATTTGACGTCTCCGCTTTCGATGACCGCTACGAAGAGGCCGTCGCTGGTCTGGTCAAGGCCAAGATCGAAGGCCGCTCTTTGCCGAAAAGGAAACCAGAGGCTGCGTTTAAACCAACCGATCTGCTGCAGGCATTGCGCGAAAGCGCTGGCAAGGATGGGACGAACCGAGGGAAACGCCCTGCCGCAAACGCCAACAAAAACGCCGGGGGTAAAAAAACGCCGGCGAAGTCATCTGTAAAATCCAAAAAGTCCGCAGCGCCAACGCGTCGCGCCGGTTAACAGGGACAGATTAAAATGGCAGTGCGCCCCTATTGGAAAGGCTATCTGAAGCTCTCGCTGGTCACGTGTTCGGTGCAGATGATGCCGGCGACCTCGGAAAGCGAAAAGGTGCGGTTTCACACGCTCAACCGCCAGACCAAGAACCGCGTTGTCAGCCAGTATGTCGATTCCGTCACCGGCAAGGAGGTCGAGCAGGACGACGGGGTCAAAGGCTTCAAGCGGGGTGAGGACGACTATGTCCTGCTCGAGGAAGAGGAACTCGACACCGTTGCACTCGACAGCACCAAAACCATTGACGTCTCCACCTTCGCCCCACGCGACAGTATTGAGTGGATCTGGCTTGATACGCCCTATTATCTCGCGCCGAACGGCGCCGTGGGCCACGAGGCGTTTTCAGTTATCCGTGAAGCGATGCAGGCGAAGAAGATGGTTGGCATCTCACGCCTGGTGATCAGCCGGCGCGAACGCGCGGTCATGCTAGAGCCACGCGGCAAAGGCATTGTGCTCTGGACACTGCGCTACGGCGACGAAGTTCGCGATGAAGATACCTACTTCAAAGGCATTGGCGAGGCGACAGCGGATGCTGCGATGATGCCGCTCATCCAAAAGCTGATCAAGAAGCAGACGCAGGACTGGTCCGAGAAAATGGTGGTAGACCCCGTTCAGGATCGGCTGCTGGATATTATTGACACGAAGAAGAAGGCCCAGAGAAAGACCACGCGCCAGCCGAAACCAGCCCCGCCGTCATCGCCACCGAGCAATGTCATCAACATCATGGATGCCTTGAAAAAGTCCATTGCCGCGGAAACGCGGTCGAGGAAATGAACCGGCGGCAAGCCAGTTCGATAACTGGCAGAGGTTGCCTTGTCGATTGCTGGACCGACAACAAGATGATCACGTGGCCGTGGTCTTCTTCAACCGCTTGATCGCCAGGCCGAGCGACTTCCGTGCATCCCCATAGTCTTGCCAGGCGGTCGATTTGGCGAGCATATCGGGCACCGTTCGTATCGTGTAGCGCTTGGGATCGAGATCGGCTTTCACCTGGCTCCAGTTGAGCGGCATCGAAACGGTCGCCCCGGCGCGTGCCCGTGGCGATAGCGGAGCGACGGCCGTTGCCGTTCGGTCGTTGCGCAGATAGTCGAGGAAGATTCGCCCCTCGCGCTGCTTCTTGGCCATCTTGATGAGATAGAGGTCCGGATTGTCGCGCGCCATCGCTTCGCAGACATCGTGCGCAAAGCTCTTTGCCGCGTCCCAATCTAGTTTTTCACGTTTGGGGACCGCGATTGGCGTCACAACATGCAGCCCCTTGCCGCCGGTGGTTTTGCAGAAGCTGACAAGTCCCAATTCCTCCAACCGGTCACGGATCTCGCGCGCTGCCTCGATCACTGCCTCGAATTCCACACCCGGCCCCGGATCCAGATCGAACACCAGCCTGCCTGGCACCTCCGGTTGCCCCGGTTCACAGTTCCATGGATGGAGTTCGACGCCGCCGATCTGGGCAATGGCGGCGAGACCTTCGATACGATCGATTTGCAGGTAAGGTTTTTTGTCCCCCGACACGGTCACCAGTTCTACAAGGTTCGACGTGCCCGGCATTGCATGGCGCTGGAAAAACTGTTCGCCGACGATCCCATCCGGTGCACGAATGATCGAACATGGCCTGCCTTTGATATGCTCGATCATCCAAGGACCGACAGCTTCATAATAGCCTGCCAGATCGGCCTTGGTTACCGGCTCGCCATCTCCGGCATCGGGCCAGAGTTGTTTGTCCGGACTGGAGATCATCACGCCCATGACCTCTTGTTTCCCGCCAGCGCGTCGAGAGCGTTTCGGAACGGGTTTCGCCATATCCGGGTCTGGCACCTTGGCCTGCTCTGGCGGCGCCTGCTGTTCGGCCTCGACCTCCGCTGCCGGCTTGTCCTCCCGCAGCCCCTTGAACGAAGCCTGGCGCACCTGGCCGTCAGCCGTCCAGCCGGCAAACTGGATTTCGGCGACGAGCTCGGGCTTGAGCCAGACGATATCGGGGGAGTTCTTTGGCGCGCCAATACCCGTGAAGGGCGATTTCTCCGCCTTCATGGCCTTCAGTTTGGGCAAGAGCGTTGCGACGGTCTTTGCACCATAGCCCGTGCCGACGCGTCCGACATGGACAAAATGGTCCCCGCGATAGACACCGACAAGCAAAGAACGGAATTCGCCGTTGGTTTTCGCATAGGCGCCGATCACCACCTCATGACCGGTCCGACACTTTGACTTGGCCCATGTAGAGGACCGGCCGGATTGATAGGGCGCATCGCCTTTTTTGGAAACGATGCCCTCAAGCGACAGGCGGCAGGCTGATTTCAGCACGGCGTCACCGCCGGTTTCGAAATGCTCAACGAAACGAAGGCGGGCGTCTTCACCGGATTCAGCCAGCAACGTCGCCAGTTGTTCCTTGCGGTCGGTCAGGGGAAGCGCTTGAAGGTTTCTGCCTGCAGCATAGAGCAGATCGAAGGCGAAAAAGACCAGATTGTCGGTCCTTCCCTCGGACATTGCCGCCTGAAGTGCGGCAAAATCGGGAGCGCCGTTTTCGTCGAGGGCACAGATTTCGCCGTCAATCAGGCAATCGGCCAGTGCTGAGGATGACTTTGCAATCGCGGGATATTTTGCGGTCCAGTCCAGGCCCTTGCGGGTTTTCAGCGTGACGCACCCGTTCTCGACGCGCATCTGGATGCGGTAACCGTCAAATTTGATTTCATGAATCCAGCCATCGGCCGTTGGTGGACGCACCAGAGTTTCGCACAACTGCGGAGCAATGAACGCCGGCATGGGAGATTTTGCCAGCGTGGCGTTCGATTTCTTCGGCACCTTGGCACTTGCCCGGCGCTCTTCCGCCGCCAGTCCTTCACAGCTGTTCCACACCGCGTCTGCGGTCACTGTCACACCTTCCAGCATGAAGGGCTTCGGCTTTTTCCCCTTGCCGGCGGCAATTGCGTCCATCGAGCGACCCGATGCAACCGACGTCGTGTATTTTCCCAGCACGGCTTCGCCATCTTTTTCAACGGCAAAATCGTCACGATGCTTGATCAGCAGCCAATTGGTCCGCTTCCCGCCATTCCTGTCATGGCGCATGCGAACAAGCACAAAGCTGCCGTGCAACCGCTCGCCTTCCAGAGTGAACTTCAAGTCACCTTTTGCCAGCGCTTGCTCGGGCGTTTGGTTTCCCTCCGGCTCCCAATAACCGCGATCCCACAGCATGACCGTGCCGCCGCCGTATTGACCCTTGGCGATCGTGCCTTCGAAATCACCGTAGTCGAGAGGATGATCTTCGACTTCCACCGCAAGCCGTTTGTCCTGTGGATCGAGCGAAGGCCCCCGGGTCACCGCCCATGACTTGAATACTCCATCAAGTTCAAGTCGCAGGTCATAGTGCAGGCGCGTCGCGTCGTGCTTCTGAATAACAAATCGCCGACGGTTCGATGGTTTGACATGGGTTTCGCCGCTCGGTTCGCTTGTCTTCTTGAAGTCGCGTTTCGCACGGTATTTCGAAAGGGTATCGACCATGGCTCATCACTCTCCCAGGATGTTGAGTTCAGGTTCCGCATCCTTTGTCCCACGCTCTGTGAGCCAACCGCAAACCACTTAAACCGGGTCGGACCTTGGTATTTAGAGGCAGCATGTCGGCTCATATTGCATAGGGCGGCAGCCTGTTCAGCTGCCGCCTTCACCTCAAGCGACCTCCGGAAGACCGCCGATCAACTTATCCAGCGTCAGTGGATAGTGCCTGAGCCGAACGCCGGTAGCATTGTGGATGGCGTTCGCAATGGCCGCGGAAACGCCACACAACCCCAATTCCCCGACACCCTTTGCCTTCATCGGCGATGAATACGGGTCCTCTTCCTCGAGAAAGATGACCTCCTGATGGGGAATGTCGGCGTGTACGGGCACTTCGTAACCGGCGAGATCGTGATTGACGAAGAAACCACGGCGGGTATCGACCGCGAGCTCCTCCGACAATGCACTACCCACGCCCATGGTCATCGCCCCGATCACCTGGCTTCTCGCTGTCACCGGATTGAGAATGCGCCCGGCGGAGCAGACGGCAAGCATCCTGCGTACGCGCGTCTCGCCTGTCGCGACATCGACACCCACTTCAACGAAATGCGCGCCGAATGTCGATTGTTGATGCGTTTTGGAGAGATCGCCCCACTCGATCTTATCTTCGGCAACCAGACCGTCGACACCCGCGGCGGCGGCCAGTGGTGCAAATCTGTTACCGCTGCGAACTTCGCCATTCTCGAACACGACGTCGTCGGAATTGAAGCCAAGGGCCGACGCGACCGCTTCCCGCAGTTTGACACAGGCGGCGTAGACGCCTGAGGTGGAACAGTTCGCCCCGAATTGTCCGCCGGACCCGGCGGATACGGGAAAGCGCGAATCTCCCAGCTTGACCACCACCTTGTCGACCGACAATCCGAGCATCTCGGCTGCGGTTTGCGCAATGATTGTGTAGCTGCCGGTTCCGATGTCGGTCATGTCCGTTTCGACCGTGACGATGCCCTCGCGATCAAGCTTTACCCTGGCAGCTGACGGAAGCAGCAGATTGTTTCGAAAAGCGGCGGCCACGCCCATGCCGACAAGCCAGTTCCCGTCGCGACGGGCACCCGGTCGGCGACGCTCGCTCCAGCCGAAACGTTCAGAGCCGGTTTCCAGGCAGCCGATCAGATTGCGATGGGTAAAGCGGCGCTTCGGATTTTCGGGATCCACCTGTGTGTCGTTGAGGATACGAAAAGCTACCGGGTCCATGGCGAGCTTTTCGGCCATCTCGTCGATGGCGACCTCCAGGGCCATCAGTCCGGGTGCTTCTCCCGGCGCCCGCATGGCATTGCCCTCAGGTAGATCCAGCGCAGCAAGCCTCATTGAGGTCATCCGGTTTGCGCCGGCATATAACAGGCGCGTCTGCATCACGGCAGGCTCAGGCCCGCCGCCGGGAAGATCCCCGGACCAGCTTTCGTGGGCGATTGCTGTGATTTTGCCGTCCTGCTCGGTACCGATACGGATCCGTTGGATGGTCGCCGGCCGATGGGTGGTGTTGTTGGCCATGAATGGACGCGGCAATGCGACTTTAACCGTGCGACCCGATGCCTTGGCGGCAAAAGCCGCCAGCACCGCGTCAACACGCAAGAAGAGCTTTCCGCCGAAGCCGCCGCCAATATAGGGTGACTTGAGTTGGATATTGTCCTTGTCGATGCCGAGGGTTGCGGCAAGATCCGTACGCCACCAGTCGATCATCTGGCTGGATGTCCACAGGGTCAGTTGTTCCCCATTCCACGCGGCAATGGATGCATGTGGCTCCATCATCGAATGCGAGTGGTCCGGCGTCGTATACTCTTCGTCCAGGGTCATCGGCGCGGAGGCGAAGGCGCTGTCAAAATCGCCAACGGCAGTGTCGGGCGGCGTGTCATCGACATCCTTGGGTTTTTGTGCCGTATCCCTGCCGTCCGCAAGGGAGAACTGTCCCTGGACTTCGGCATATTCCACTTTGACAAGAGCCGCGGCGGCGCGAGCCTGTTCGAAAGTTTCCGCAACAACCACGGCGATGGCCTGATGATAGTGCTGAATTTCAGCGCCACCGAAAAGCTTGGCCGTGTTGTATTGCCCTTTTTCGCGATCGCCCACGGCAAGCGTTGTCACAACGGCCAACACACCTGGCGATGCTTCGGCCGCGCCGACATCCATGGCGGTGATGCGACCCTTGGCAATGGCGGAGCCGACAGGGTAACCGTAGGCGGAGGGGCCGTCCGGATCTTGCCATTCGTAGGCATAGGTCGCGTTGCCCGTTACTTTCAGTTCGCCGTCGATGCGGCGCACAGGCTGACCGACAACCTTCATCTGATCTATCGGATTGGTGGTCTCTGGCCGATCAAATTTCATTGTTCAGTCCTCCCGCTTCTGCGACCACCGAACCAAGCGTTCGTTCCACCAGATCGAGTTTAAAGCGATTTTGCTCCGTTGGGCGCGCGTCTGCGAAGGCGGCCGCGAACGCAGCCTTTGCACCGCCGGGCAGTTCATTCTCGGCAGCCTCGATCCGCCAGGGCTTATGGGCCACGCCGCCTACGGCGAAGCGACCTGTTCCATCCGGTTGGATGACTGCTCCGATCGACACGAGCGCGAAAGCGTAGGATGCCCTGTCGCGTACCTTCCGGTAGATGTGTTTTCCGCCGATCGGTGGTGGCAAGACAACGGCCATAATAAACTCACCTTGCTCCAAGACGGTTTCGATATGCGGCGTATCGCCGGGGAGACGATGAAAATCCGCGAGGGGTATCGAGCGCGTAGCCCCATCCCCCTTGACCGTCTCGACCACGGCATCCAGCGCGCGCAATGCGATCGCCATGTCGCTGGGATGCGTGGCTATGCAGGCATTGCTTGCGCCGATGACGGCGTGCTGACGAGAATAGCCACCGATCGCCGAACAGCCGCTACCGGGCAACCGCTTGTTGCACGGCTGATTAGAGTCGTAGAAATAAGGACAGCGCGTGCGCTGCAGAAGGTTGCCGGCGGTGGTTGCCTTGTTGCGCAACTGGCCAGACGCTCCGGATAGCAGAGCTCGAGAGAGCAAGCCGTAGTCACGCCGTACCACATGATGGGCGGCAAGATCCGTGTTGCGCACCAAAGCACCGACGCGAAGTCCGCCATCCGATGTCACCTCGATCTTGTCCAGGGAAAGTCCATTGACGTCGATGAGATGCGTCGGGGTTTCGATCTCCAGCTTCATCAGATCCAGCAGGTTCGTCCCGCCGGCGATAAATCGGGCATTCGGGTTCGACGCAGCAGTCTTGACTGCCGCGTCCACCGTGGACGCGCGCTCGTAGGTAAACGCTCTCATGCTTCTGCTCCGGCAACGTCCATGATGGCATCGACAATGTTCGAATAGGCTCCGCATCGGCATATATTGCCACTCATGCGCTCGCGGATTTCGGCAGCGGTGACACTGCCTGGCGCAGCAAGGTCGCCGGTGACATGGCTTGGAATATTGGCCTTGATCTCTTCCAGGACGGCGATCGACGAACAGATCTGCCCCGGCGTACAGTATCCACACTGGAAACCGTCCCGCTGGATAAATGCAGCCTGCATGGGATGCAGGTTGCCCGGCTCGCCCAGGCCTTCGATTGTCTGGATCTCATCGCCGGCATGCATGACAGCCAGGCTCAGACAGGCATTGATGCGGCGACCCTCCACCAAGACGGTACAGGCACCACACTGGCCATGGTCGCAGCCTTTCTTGGTGCCCGTAAGGTGCAAATGCTCCCGCAGTGCATCCAGCAAGCTTGTACGGTTGTCGACCTCAATTTCACAGTCTTTGCCGTTGACCGTCAAAGACACTGACGTTTCATATTTCATATTTTGCGCCCGCTGTACGCCATCAACCCGGCGCAATCGGTTCCCGCGATATTGCGGCCAAACGTGTAAAGTCAATCTCGCCGGGAAAGTTCCAGAACGAAGCTTGACTTGTATGGCCCCAGGCTCTTCTTGTCAGCGAATTTCTGTGCGTATACCGCATGGGGGATTGGAACTGTTGCTCCCTCCGAGCGTTTGGCGTTGATCACACGTTCATAAGAGGTTGCAGTGGAAAAGCGAACGCCCCACGAATTCGACACGGACAGTTCAACCGAGGTTTGGTCCGTTCAGGATTACTGCAAACGGGTTGGCGTCAACGCGATCGAACAAGCTCGGCTTGTGGCTCTTTTTGGCGCCTTCGCGACCGCTGCGGAGTTGCGCCACAATACGCGCAGGGAACAGCGGTTCCGGACCTACTAGGGTCATGGCCATCGTGTTGTCAAAGGACAAGCTGCCTCTGAAGGCACTCGCCACTTGCTGCGCGCGTATATTGCCGCGTCGCTCATCCGCTCCGTTTTGATGGATTTTGCCTGGGCATGATTGCTGCCTGGCATTTTCCTGCGTCCGATATGCGAGGAAATATGCAACTGGTCGCAAGTTATCGCATTCAGTTCCGCAACGGCATGACCTTTGAACGGGCTATTGAACAGCTGCCGTATCTACAGGGTCTCGGAATCAGCCATATCTACGCTTCCCCGATCTTCACGGCTGCGCAAGGTTCTACCCACGGATACGACGTCACCAACGCAAATGAGATCGACCCATCGCTGGGTGCGCGCGCTGGTTTCGATGATTTCAGTCGCCATTTAAAGGCACATGGAATGGGGCTGATCCTTGACATCGTTCCCAATCACATGGCCGCTTCCCTGGACAATCCGTGGTGGCACGACGTCCTGGCGAACGGGGAAAGCAGCCGTTACGCTTCCCATTTTGACATCGATTGGGCAGAGCCGCTGACGTTGCCCCATCTGGAGCTCGCGTTCGATGACACGGTCGCCCGTGGCAAGTTCAATCTGGTTCGTGACCGAGGTGAGGCCTTTCGGCTTCAATTTGGAGATTCACTCTATCCTCTGTCCGCAGAAAGCCTCGACTGGCTGGATGCGCAGCTGGAGGAAGTCGGTGGTGAGCCCGGGAAATTTGTGAGCCAACCCGAAAAACTGAGCGCGTTACATCGCCTCCAACACTGGCAGCTTGTGGCCTGGACCACCGCGTCGAAACACTTGTCCTATCGCCGTTTTTTCGAGGTCACCGGTCTCGTCGGCGTTCGCGTCGAAGACCCAATGGTGTTCGACGCAATGCATGCCTTGGTTCTTGAACTGGTCAGGTCAGGCCAGGTCGACGGGTTGCGCATCGACCACGTTGACGGATTGGCCGATCCGAAAGGTTACCTTGAATGCCTGCGTCGCGCAGTCGGCAGCAAAGTGCCGATTTACGTCGAGAAAATTCTCGCCCGTGATGAGGCGCTTGCGTCAGACTGGCCTGTCGAGGGCACCACGGGCTACGAATTCATCAGTGCCATCAGTGACATATTCACCAGCAGGCAAGGTGTCGCGCAGCTGAAGCAGCACTACAGTATCCTGGTTCCTGATCTGGCAGATCCCGGAGCCGGGCTGCGTCAGGCCAAACTCCAGATGGTGACAGTCAATTTTGCAGGCGAGGTGGATCGGCTGGTAAAACTTGCCGCAGGCCTGCTGCCCGGCATCGATTTGCAGTCGATAGCCGCTTCGATCCGGGAATTGCTGGTCGCATTCCCGGTCTACAGGCTTTACAATACGACCAAGGCTTTGACGACCGCGGAAGACCACGTCCTCGATCGCGCGGCACTTGTTGCGCGGGAACACGTTCTGGATCAAACCGCCCTTGATGCTGTGGTCAATGTCCTGCGCGGACAAGCCGATCCGACACGGGATCCGACCGAATTCAGGCGGCGGTTTCAGCAGGTCGCAGGCCCTGTCATGGCAAAGGCGATGGAAGACACCTTCTTCTATCGATACAATTGTCTGCTGGCTGCCAACGAAGTGGGCGGCGATCCCATTGCCGAGCCCATGGGAATTGCCGGATTCCATCGGCATATGCAGCGCCGAATGCGTGAACAGCCACTTGGCATGTCCTCCACGTCGACCCATGATACCAAACGCGGCGAGGATGCGCGCGCCCGCCTCTATGCGATCAGCGAGGGCGTCGATGACTGGATGACGGCATTGCCCCGGTGGCGACTGAGCAACGCCGCTCTGGTTTCACACCCACCCACGGGCATGGTTCCGGATCTCAATCTGGAATGGATGCTCTACCAGGCGCTACTCGGTATCATCCCGTCGCGTGTCGACATCGGTGATCTCCCGGTTCTTCGCGAACGCTTTAGTGCCTACGCACTGAAAGCGGTCCGGGAAGCGAAGCTGCATACGAACTGGAGTGCTCCGGACCAGAGCTACGAGAAGGCCGTTCAGCACTTTGCCGAAGGTGTTCTGTCGCCGGAAAACATGGCCTTTGTGAACGACTTTATCGCTTTCTCTCGGCCGTTTGTTGCGAGTGGCAATGTGAACAGCCTCGTGCAGACCCTGGTCAAACTGGTCGCGCCGGGCATTCCCGACTTCTACCAGGGCGCAGAGGGCCTCGACCAGTCGCTGGTCGATCCCGACAATCGTCGGCCATGGGCCGGTGCTGCGGTAAATTTGCAGGACACGGAAAGCCTCGCCTCAACCAAGCTTGATCTGATCAAACGCGGCCTGTGGCTGAGACGGCAGAAGCCGACGCTGTTCGAGCGGGGCGAATACATAGCTGTCTCGGTGGAGGGGCAAAAGCGCGATCATGTGCTCGCCTTTGCCCGGCGTCACGCAAATGATCTGGTCGTCGCCATCGCTCCCCTGCAGGTATTTGGTGCCGTCAACCAGGCCACGATGAAGGTTGACGCCTCGTTCTGGGGGGGCACGACAGTGCGCCTTTCCTCTCTCTCCTCAGGGGTTTTGCGAAATGCGTTGGATGGCACAACACATGCCTGCGAGGACCTGCCCGTTTCAGAGCTATTCAAACTGCCCGTGGCTCTCCTTGCGACGACAACAGCGTGACATGAGATGTGACGAAGCCTTAGGCCCAGCGCCGCTAGAACGTGTAAATCAAAGGAATTACTGCGCTATGCACGATACGTTCGCGATCAAGTCCCGCAAGTTACGGGCGAAGGTTGCTTCGACATGGGGACCGGATTTCATCGGAACCAGTACACGCTTCCGGCTGTGGGCGCCGAATGAACAGCACGTTGCGCTTCGCCTTTCGGATGATCACGCGATGATGCGATCCGACGACGGCTGGTTCGAGGTCGTGATCGATCGACAGCCGTTCGACGAGCCATATGCCTTCGTTCTGGGTGATGGCACGATCGTCGCCGATCCAGCGTCTCGCCAGCAGGTTTCAGAGGTTTCCGGGCTGTCGCTATTGCCAGATCCGCATCTATATCGCTGGAAAAATTCGCTTTGGCGTGGCCGCCCGTGGCACGAGACCGTTGTCTATGAGATTCACATAGGCACATTCACGCCGGAAGGCACGTTCCAGGCAGCCACGAGCAAATTGGAACGCCTTGCCGATCTCGGTTTTACAGCCATCGAAGTCATGCCGGTCGCCCATTTCCCGGGACAACGAGGCTGGGGTTATGACGGCGTATTGCACTATGCGCCTCACAATGCCTACGGCACGCCGGATGATTTCAAGGCCTTCATCGATACGGCACATGGTCTTGGCCTGATGGTCTTTCTCGACGTGGTCTACAACCACTTCGGCCCGGAAGGGAATTTTCTCAGCCGGTATGCGCCGGAGTTCTTCCGTGAGGGCAAGAGCAACCCATGGGGTGCGGAAATCGCGTTCGATCGCGAGCCGGTCAGGCGGTTTTTCGTGGACAATGCCCTCTACTGGCTGGAGGAGTTCCGGCTTGATGGATTGCGGTTTGACGCCGTGAATGAAATCAAGGATCCGAGCAGCACCCATATCCTTGAGGAACTATCCACAACCGTTCGTGGGGTGCTGGCGGATCGCCACATTCATCTGATCACTGAAAATCCTCCGAATGGTACCGATCTTCTGTCACAAGAATTGTTTGTCGCGGATTGGAACGACAGTTTCCATCATGTCGTGCATGTGATTGCGACGGGCGAAGACACGGGTCTTTACGAAGAGTTCAAGCACGCGCCTTTCGACAAACTGCGCAAAATCTTGTCTGAAGGATATCTGGAGCCCGGCGAACCCATCGTCAGCGAATTCCTGCCTCCCAGCGCCTGTCTTGCCCCGACTGCCTTCGTACATTTTCTGCAAAACCACGATCAGGTGGGAAACCGCGCTCTGGGTGATCGGTTGCATACAAGCATTGATGAAACGCTGCATCGCGTCCTCACCAGCATGCTCTTGCTTTCCCCGCAGGTCCCGCTTCTGTTCATGGGCGACTGCTACAGGGAAAGTGGACCTTTTCACTATTTTGCGGACTATCGTGGCGAGGTGGCAGAAGCCATCCGAAACGACAGACCGCAGCAGGCGGAAAATTTTGGCGGATATCCGCAAGGTGCATCGGCAAGCGACATGCCGGATCCGCACGCACTGTCGACATTCCTGGATTCGAAACTCGACTGGTCACAGTCCGAAACCGAGAAGGCACTGGAATGGTCGTCCTGGCTGCAAGCACTTTTGGCCGTGCGCCGAGACATGATTGTTCCTCATCTGGCGGCAACGGAACACTATTCGGGAACCGTTTCTGATGCACCGGACGGCTGTGTCTTCATAGACTGGGTACTCGGGGATATGGTTTTACACATGCGTGCCAACCTGTCCCGAACGATTGTCCCGTTGGATGATGGTCCAGACAACTGCATATGGCAGGAAGGCCAACAATGTGCTGCAGGATCGCTTGCCCCGATATCCGTCAAGATTTTCTGCCGTCGTTCTTAGCACCGGGTCGGGAGTGTCCGCCGGGCGAGGACTGCGGCGCGAAGCGATGATCCTGGACAGCGGTATCAGGCGGTCGCGAGGTCCATCAACGCAGTTTGCCAAGGTCGACCGGGCGGTTGTTGATGATCGCCTCCATTGAGAAGAAGCCCGTAACGGTCGCAAGGTCGAAGTCGGTGATCAGTTTTTGATAGAAGGCGTCATAGCCCGACATTCCCTTGGTTACGACCTTGATCAGGTAATCCCACTCACCGCCAATGCGGTAAAAATCAATGACCTCTGGCAGTTTTTCGACATGAGCCCGAAACTGCTCGCTCCATTCCCGAGAATGGTGACGCGTGCGGATCATCACGAAAACGGTGAGATCGAGTCCCAGTGCCTGCAGGTCGATCTCGCTGTGGGAACCCCGTATCAGCCCGAGTGAATGAAGACGTTGCAACCGCCGCCAGCAGGCATTTTGCGACATGCCGACCTTTTCGGCCAGGTCTCGTTGAGAGAGGCCAGCATCGATTTGCATCGCCGTCAAAATCTTCATATCAAAATCGTCGATTTTGGCACTATCAGCGATCATATGACACGGTCCTGATGAAAGAAGGCAAAAAATAGGTGAGGTCTTTCCGGCTGAGGCAGAATATAATCTTCGTCAACATGTGCCGCAAGGAGAATGACGTGGACGCCCAATTTCAAGCTATCAAGCCGATCGAGACTCCGCTGTCAGAATTCCGTCGGACGCTTGGCGAAGGGGACACGATTGCGGTCCTTCGGGATGGCTTGGTCGGCTCCAAGGCCAGGGTGACCGGACCCTATGGCGAAAAACCCTTGGTCTATGCCGACTATGTGGCGTCCGGCCGGGCATTGCATCAGATTGAGCGATTTGTCCTTGAGAACGTGCTGCCTTACTACGCCAACAGCCATACAGAGGCCTCTTACTGCGGCGGAGCGATGACCCGCATGCGACGGGAAGCGCGAGCGCTGATCGGTGAGTTCTGCGGTGCCACTCGCGAACATGCGGTGATCTTTACCGGTTCCGGCGCAACGTCGGGGATCAATCGTCTCGTTGCGCTCTTTGGTGTCACCGGCTCTGTTACTGCAGGCGAGCGGGTCCGCGTCATCATCGGCCCCTACGAGCATCATTCCAATATCCTGCCCTGGCGCGAAAGTGGCGCCGAGGTCGTCGAAATCGCAGAACATTCTTCCGGCGGGCCCGACCTTGGACTGCTCGAGGCAGCCCTGCGCCAGGATGCGCCGGACCTGACGATCTGCACGCTTTCTGCGGCATCCAACATTACCGGCATCACCAGCGATGTCGCAAAGATCACCAGGATGGTGAAAGCGGCCGGCGCCAAGATGATATGGGACTATGCGGGTGCTGGTCCGTATGTGCCGATTTCGATGTCGCCCTCCTCGGATGCTGAAATCGATGCGATCGTCGTCTCGCCGCACAAATTCATAGGCGGTCCGGGCGCATCCGGTCTCCTGATCCTGCGTCGCGATGCGGTGACGACCAGCAAGCCATCTTGGCCAGGCGGAGGGACGGTGAAGTTTGTTTCGCCGTACACACACGACTACAGCGACAATATCGAGTCCCGTGAAGAGGCTGGCACACCGAATGTCGTGGGTGACATCAGGGCCTCCCTTGCATTCATTGTGAAGGATGCGATTGGTGCCGATCAGATGGCCGCACGCAATCGCGAGCTTGCGCAGCGGGCATTTCGCGCCTGGAGGGACATTCCCAATCTGGAGATCCTCGGGCTCCTTGAACCAAACCGGTTGCCGATATTTTCCTTCCGGGTGAAGGACGGGAAGGGTGGTTACGTTCACCAGCAGCTGATCACGCGAATGCTGAGCGACCGGTTCGGGATTCAGGCGCGCGGCGGCTGTGCCTGTGCCGGGCCATACGTCCATCGGCTGCTGTCGATCGACGATGATCAGTCAGAGGAAATCAGGCAGGCGATCCTCTCGGGCGACGAGATCAGAAAGCCCGGTTTCGTGCGCTTGAATTTCAGCGTTCTTCTGCCGGACGAAAAAGTGCGGTTCATTCTCGATTCCGTGGCGCAGATTGCAGTCGACGCCACGACCTTCGAGAACGACTATGGCTTCGATCCGAGCCGGGCGATATTCTTTCCGAGCGCGGTCGCCGCCGACGGTGCATTGATTGCTTGAGCCTTCTGTCACCGAATATCACGATGCTCGCACGGGCAAAACTCAGTATGTCGCTTCGATCAATCGCCAGCGGTTTGGCGCTTGAATGGACGAAGGTCAGCTGACCGACCGTTGCGGGACGTGCCCGACACCACCAATGGATAGCCCACCCGGGGAGCGCTAGCTGGCGATTTGCGCGCGCAGGCGGGGCCCGATCCAATCGAGGAAGCACCGCACCTTCGGCGGCAGGGGATCGGCGGGTCCGTGGATAACGTTGACCGGTAGCGGTTCCGGTGAAAACTCCGTCAGCAATTCCTGCAGCGCGCCTGAGCGCAACTGTTCGGAGATCTGGTAGGACAAAACGCGGACAATGCCGATGCCGGCCAGTGCCGCCTGAATGGCAGCCTCCGTCGTGTTGACCGCGAGTCTGGCGCGCGGCTCGATGGTGAAGGCGACGCCGTCGCGGCGATAGCGCCATTCCGGCGCGGTCGCGAAGCCCTGGAAGCTTATGCCGTCATGCTGGGCGAGGTCTTCCGGCTGAAGCGGCATGCCTTTGCGGGCGAGATAGTCGGGGCTCGCGCAGATCACCCGGCGGACGGTGCCCAGCCGCGTCGCGATCAGCGCGCTGTCAGTCAGATGGCCGATCCTGAGGGCCACATCGACATGCTCATCCACCAGACTGAGCTGCCGATCTGCAAGCGTCAGACGCAGGTTGATGTCGGGTTGTTCTTTGAGGAACTCGAGTGCAAGTGGCAGCAGGTGGCGTTCGCCGAAGGCAATCGGTGCGGTCACGTGCAGCCCGCCGCGCAGCGCGCGGAAATCGCCGCTGGCCTGACGCTCTGCTGCGTCCAGTTCACCAAGAATACGACGGGACGCGGCAACGAAAGCGCGCCCCTCCTCCGTCAAGGCGAGGCCGCGTCGGGTACGCGTGACCAAGGGCACGCCAAGGTGCTTTTCAAGATCGGCGACCTTGCGGCTGACCGTGGCGAGCGGAGTGCCCAGTCGCCGCGCCCCGGCCGAGAGGCTGCCAGCGTCGACCACCGCTAGCAGCACAGACAGCGCTTCAAACCGATC
Organism: Hyphomicrobiales bacterium; assembly: GCA_900470155.1. Taxonomy (GTDB): domain Bacteria; phylum Pseudomonadota; class Alphaproteobacteria; order Rhizobiales; family Rhizobiaceae; genus Allorhizobium. The sequence goes on along the minus strand of UBZT01000002.1, from coordinate 131,232 downwards.
CATCGGATCCTTCCGGATAATGAAAGGAAAGTTCTCAAAAAGGCACGATACCCTATTGGTTGTACATATCATAGCTTTCATGTCGTCGAGGGGGCGCCGGCAGTTACTGTGTCGCCCCTGTATTGCCCCGTGTTGCCATTGATCAGGAGGAAGAGATCATGCCTCAACTGTCACGCCGCGCCTTTGCCAGCGCCCTTCCTCTCAGCCTCATGGGGGGAAGCCTCCTCGCGGGAGGACTGATCGGTGGCGCGCCGGCCCTTGCCACGACGCAGGCTGCCGCCAAGACACCGGTCAGCGTTACGCCGCTGGCGCAGATCCGCATCGGCCGCTTTACGATCACAGCCCTGACGGATGGCTATGCCGACATGCCCTACGACTATTTTCCGGGACGTTCCGCCGACGAGGTGGAAAAGGCGGCCGTCGCGCAGTTCACCGCCCGGCAAAGCGGCGTGCGGTTTCTCTTCAACCAGTATCTCGTCGAGGATGGCGAGCGCCGCATCCTGATCGATGCAGGTGCCGCGGGCTCGATCGGGCAGACCGGCGATTTGCCCAAGGCGCTTGGTACACTCGGCCTTCAACCCGACCAGATCGACGCGGTGATCGTGACGCATATGCATCAGGATCACATGGGCGGCCTGATCCTGGGCGGCAAGAACAACTATCCCAATGCGGAAGTCTATATCGATCGTCGTGACGTCAAGCATTGGACCGATCCGGCCAAGCGCAGCGGCGCGCCCGATTTTTTGCAGACCAGCTTTACCATGGCAGATGAGGTCGTGCGCCTCTATCCGAAACTCCAGGCGATTGATGGCGAGCGCGAGATCATGCGAGGCGTTTCGATTGTCGACCTGACCGGCCATACACCCGGCCATATCGGGGTGCGGATCGAAGATGACGGCAAGAGCCTGATCATGGTTTCGGACATGATCTTCCCGGTCGTGCATCCCGCCGCAACCGATGTGTTCTTCCTGTTCGAGCAGGACCAGGCAGCGGCCAAGGCGATGCGCGACCGCTTTTTTCCGCAAGCCGCTGCGGAAGGTGCGCTCATCGCCGCCACGCACATGCCTTTCCCAGGGCTCGGCCGTGTCGTCGCCGATCGCGGGCAGATGCGCTGGGAGGTCGCGGACTGGGCGTTGCAGACCTGAAGTGCGCTCTGGCGATTGCGAAGGCGAGGTCACGAGGGTCAGGTCACGTGGGCCATCGATTCGATGACGAGACGTCGTCCGATTTCCCAATCGGCCGTGAACTGCTGGAAGCGACAAGGCTGATGATATGTCACGGTTCACCAATTGCGAGGTGATGATACAACAGCGCAGTTTGCCCAGTTCGACGGATTTCGAGCTGCGGCTCGCATGTGTGATCTCAGTCCCCTCGGCGCTCAGCCACAGCGTGGCAAGCCTTGGGAACTGTTTGCACCTTCTGCGCTCCCAAGCGGTGATAGGAGGCTCTGATCGTGTAGGTCAGAATAGCGACGATGGTCCATATGCGCAGGTAGGAAAAGAGGACGATAAAGCCGATGAGCAGATATGCTCCGACAGTTCCGTTTTCGCCATTGTCCAGAAAAAGTCCCAGCACGAAGGCGAGATTGGATTGGACAAACGTGATAGCCATAAGGAACAGCCCCAGATACACCCAGGAGCAAAGGAGTGTACGCCTATGGGTTCTTAGCTGTTTGAGTACGCATCTAAAACTCGGCTCGTTTCCAGTCCCTTTTTCAAGGACGAAAATGAAGGTGACTATCGAGATGAATGCAATCCATATTTGCAACGCTCCCTGACGCCAAGGAAATGCCAACCCATCAAAGCCAACCCACAAGGTTGCAGCCGCGTGTTTGTTAGCCCCAATAGCCACTGCCAACACAACCGTGACAAGGAATACAGTCAGCAACCTCCAGATCACTTGCCAGGCAAACCGTGTGCGTTGGCCCATTGTGAGGCCAGCGAGGGACGTCCAGCCGCCGGAGAGCTTGATCATTCTTTCGCTGGCAACCAGGAAGGCGATGAAGACGCTTAGTTGGACCAAGACGAACATTGGAAGCACAAGTACATTTGGGGCGGCCTTCATATACAACCGCAAGACGGTCGCTAACAGAAGCCATGGCAGGGTTTGCAGCATAAGGTACGGGGCGAACTTGGTCGCCGGCCCCTTCACCATGACGGATCTCGATGCGAGAATTTCCTTAGACATCGCGTTCTGGTAGCGGAAATCTTTGAAGGGCGGCTGAACACAACTGTTAAAGTTGAAGGTACTTAGCTGCGATTAGACAACCCCATCATTTCAAGGCCTTGCCAGAGACACTCGTGCAATCAGCTCAAGCTCGGTCTATCTACCGTCGGCATGCAAGAGGCGGCCTGCTATCTGATGTGTTTCCTTCCAGTAGGATGCGGCTTAGGCCGCATCCTTTCACTCCCTGCCGGTGACAATCGATAAAGTTGCAAGATGCTTGTCGATGGTCTCGACAACATCTTGGTGCATGGGGAGATTTATCTTCTCGGTCTCCCATCGTTCCATGAATAGCGCGACGGTTTCCTTGGCTGTGTCGATCACGAGTTTTCTGGGCAGGTTGGCTTTTGCAGATAGATGGGCCAGCTCGTCCAACGTAAATCCGGTGAACTCTTTCGTCCGGCTGAAGGTCAGCGCGGACTTGTCGTTCGCGATATACGGGATCGTGGATACGAAGTCATAGGCCGGAGCAAGGCGGGCGTTTTGGCGATCAGGATAGATGAGCGACCAGTTTTTTAGATGCATGTCGCCGTTGCCGATCAGGACATTGAACGTCAGGCGACGGATGAATTCGGCCACATCATCCTGATCGGATTCAGACGCGATCACCGATAAAAGATTGCGGTAACTGGCCTTCTTGTACTTGTTCTCGGGGTAGACGTTAAAGACCTGCGCAAAATCCTCGATATGCGTGACGCTGCCATCATCGTTACGGTCAAAGCGTTCAATGACGAAGGCCTGCTGTCCGATCTTCTCGATCCCGTCCGGCAGATTGCCGATCGATCGCACATCAATCAGCCCGATTGCGGGCACGTTGATCCCTACCAGCCTGGCAAGGCTCATCATCGAAAATTCGTTTTCCGGGACGTTTGGGAATTCCCGAGAGGGCAGTTTTACAATCCGATTGCCGCCGACGCCGGTTGTGGGAATAGTCAACCCGCCGCTGGCGCTTTGAGCTGCGGAGAATTTGAGCTGCACGCCCGCCAATGAAAAGCGCATGGCATCTTCGGCGGCTTCTCTCGCAGTTTTCCCTTCCAAGACGTTGTGCGCCTCGTCCGGCCAGTCTTCGCCGTATGCCGGGACGACGGTGATAGCGCCGGGCAAGTCCTGCCCGAGCACCCACAAGAGAGAGAACTCGCGGTCAATATGGATGTCTGCTTTATCGGCCAAGTATCGGCGCAGATGACCCTCTGGCAGAAGGTTCGAGAAGTAGGGCATCAGCTTGATTTTGTATGGCCGGAAATCCGTGATCAGCTCGCCGAAGCCATCCTTGAACTGAAGGCCGAGGGTCGGCCTTTCCGGGTTTTCCACATAGGCATCGCTAAAGGCGAAAAGCGTCTTTTCGGCTCCAACATAGGTGATCGTACCGATTTCTTCGCCATAGAGGCGTACGTTGAGCATAGAGACATCAGGCATCGTCGTCCTCCTCATCTAAGGAGTAGGCTGGACGGTTGGCGCTGCGTTGTTCGCTTGTCGGCCCGAATTGGGCTATCTGATTGCGGAGCACTTTCATGCTGTTGGCCGCTTCGAATATGCCCCTCCACTGCTCCGTGATATTAGCACGTTCAATGGTATGCCGCAGGGAGCGGAGATTGTCCAAGAACCGCGTATCGATTTGCAGGCGCTGGATGGACGCTGTGGCTTTGCGTAGGTCATCCAGCTCTGGAAGCGTCGGCGCTTCGATCTGAAGGGCGCGGATTGCCTTTTGCAGTTGCTTCAGTTCTTTGCCGATCGCTGGCGGTTGGATCACGGTGCGATCGGTCGTTTGGCGCGTGATCGATTTGATCGCAGGCATCGCCTTGCGTGGTACCAAGGCGATCTCCAGATCAAGCGCACTGGCGAGCGCCACGAGGCTCGATAGGCGTAGATCAACGTTGTTGGATTCGATCCGAGAAATCTGCGCTTGCGGGACGCCAGCCAGCCGGCTCAACTCGCGTTGGCTGAGGTGCTTGGCTTCCCTGGCTTGGCGCAGTCGGTCCGCGATCTCTTGGGTTTCATATTTCATCGATGTTTATTTCTGCATCGTTTTGTTTATTTGATGTCGTTTAAGACATCATACTCTTGGCACGAATGCAATGTGATGTCAAAAGGCATATCGATTCTTTTGTTTGATGCCTTATTCAGTATCAGTTTTGCGGCTTCAAGAAGCGCGATTGGTGGCTTGAGGAGTGCAAGTCCGCTGAATTGCCGTCAAGCTCACTACATTGGACCGTCAGGACTGGAGACGTTTTGGGTCATAGTTGTGCGGGGGAGATGTGGGAACGCAATTTTCCGCCCCCAGCCAGCATGCGCCCGCATCCGTCATCGGAAGCGGGAGCGTTGTTCAAAGTCGAATGCGGCCGCTCCACTGATACGGGCGGCAGCTTCGCGCTTTCTATTCGGTCATTGAGGTCGTCATCGCTCTGCCCCTGAGAGTGGCCCCGCGCGAGGCAGGTGCGCCCGAGTGGCGCATACCTCTAAATCAGGCTTATCTCTCAACTGATGGCAAAACTGTTGACAGCCTTGAATTCGAGCGGCGGGCAGATGCTGTTGCGACCGAGACAAGGGGCGGCCTGGTCCTCGATCATTGCCACCGTATTCCAGCAGTCGCGATCGACAGCGCAGGGCTTGCCTATTGACCAATTGGATGGTGGGCTCGCCCTGGATGCCGGAAGTCTCGAGCACGTCCTGGAACAAAGGACGCCGCCGTATCCCGGACTATCGCTTTACCCACTACATCTCCACTTGAGCGCTTCCATGCGCGGCTTAGTTTCTTGGTGAACATGGACGGCAATAGCGGTCAGCAGGAGCGAGCACCCGAAGCCCCCTGTTTCGGTCCGCGGCCGTGGGGTAGCGATAGCTTGGGGTTCGGCCAGCTCCGTCATCTCGCCTTATTTTATTTCAAATAACGCAATAAATAATCAACTATTAGTTCAATTGTTGTGGCTGCAGCCTGGGAGCAATATTCATGCACAGCCGAGGGACAGCGTCGACTGAAACCGAAACTATTGAATTGCAGGATCTGATATGGCCAAGACTTCTTTTTCCATAACGCGCCGTGAGGCACTGCTTTCAGCCGGCGCAGCGGCAGCTACGATCGCCATTTCACCCGCGTTCCCCATCGCAGCGCAAGCTGCCTCGGCCAACACATCAACAGAGGAAAACCAGACTATGGGAACCATCACCACCAGAGACGGCGTCGAAATTTTCTACAAGGACTGGGGCTCGAAGGATGCCCAACCTATCGTCTTCCATCACGGCTGGCCGCTGTCTTCTGACGACTGGGATGCGCAGATGCTGTTCTTCCTTGCCAACGGCTACCGCGTCATTGCCCATGACCGCCGCGGCCATGGCCGCTCGGCCCAGGTTTCGGACGGGCACGATATGGACCACTATGCTGCCGATGCCTTCGCGGTCGCTGAGCATCTCGATCTGAAAAATGCCGTTCATATCGGCCACTCCACGGGTGGCGGCGAAGTGGCTCGCTATGTCGCAAAGCATGGGCAACCAGCCGGCCGTGTTGCCAAGGCCGTGCTTGTTTCCGCAGTACCACCGTTGATGCTGAAGACCGCAGCCAATCCCGAAGGCCTGCCGATCGAGGTGTTCGACGGCTTCCGTGCTGCGCTTGCTGCCAACCGGGCGCAGTTCTTCCGCGACGTACCGGCGGGCCCTTTTTACGGTTTCAACCGCGACGGTGCCACGGTTCAAGAAGGCGTAATCCAGAATTGGTGGCGCCAGGGCATGATGGGTGGTGCGAAGGCTCACTATGATGGCATCAAGGCCTTCTCCGAAACCGATCAGACGGATGACCTGAAGTCGATCGAGGTGCCGACGCTGGTACTTCACGGCGAAGACGACCAGATCGTGCCAATTGCGGATGCGGCCCTGAAAGCGATTAAGCTCCTCAAGAATGGCACGCTCAAGACCTATCCCGGTTTCTCGCACGGTATGCTGACCGTCAACGCAGATGTCCTGAATGCCGATCTGCTGGCCTTCGTGCAGGCATGACACGAACGGATGACCGTGGCGGATACCCGCTACGGTCATCACGAATGGTGTTTCAGAACGAGGCGATCCGGTCGGGCTGCTCAAGCATGCCTGTTCCGGACGTCCGCGTTCGAGTCAGCGGGCAGGCAAAGAGCCACGGCTTAACGCCAGCGTTGGGCCGCGAGGTTTTTTGTGAACGACTGCGGGGTGGGTGATCCCGCGGCCGGTATCTGCACGATACGATCGTCGATCTTCAGGTAGAGGGCGCTCGCGATCGAAACCTCTGACGGCTACAGGCACTGATAGCAGCCATTTCCGCACAGCAATGACGTCGCGGGGGGAAGAGTGCGGGATATCAGTCCAGCATAACCATTTGCGCGGCCACCTGCTCCTCGAAGAACTTTGAGAAGGAGGCAATGCGGGGAGGCAATGCCTGATAGGGTGGGTAGTAAAGGGTCAACCACAGATCGGCTGGTGCCCAACCTTTGAACACATGGACGAGACGCCCGGTCCTCAGATGTTCTGACACGTGAAAGTTGGGTAGCATGGCAACGCCTGCTCCGTCCGCTGCCATGTCAGCCAGGACTTCACCATTGTTAGCGCTGAAGGCTCGCCCTGCCGATATCGTCATGCTCGAGCCGCCGTCCGAGAGAACCCAGTTCTCCCGTCGGCTTTCGCCACTGTAGGCCAGGCAGTCGTCTGGTGTCAGCGCGTTGGGATGCGGCATCTCGACAAACCGACTTCCCGGAGCGGCAACCAGGATGCGCGGCACGACACGGATTTTCCGCCAGATGGTGAACTTGTCCGATGGTTGAGACGAGATTCGGATCGCCAGATCGTAGTCGTCATCGACTATGTCGACCAGACCGTCGGACAGAGAGATCTCGAATCCCATTTTCGGGTAGCGCTCTTTGAAGCCGGAGAGGATCGGTGGAAGCACCGCCTTCCCGAACCACGTGGGCGCACTGATCCTGAGGCGTCCTTGGTCGGCCTTGTGAGCATTCATTACGTCACGGCGTGCTTCTTCCAGCGTCTTCACGGCCGGTTGGATCTGGGCGGCGAAGATAGCACCGTCCGTTGTCAGCGAGACCTGCCGGGTCGTGCGCACAAATAGTTGCACGCCGAGTTCGGCTTCAAGTGCCGCAATAGCCCGGGTGACGGCGGCCGGTGTCATGTCGAGTTCGCGGGCGACCTGGGCGAAATTTCGCTTTTCGGCAGCGAGGAGGAAAGTGCGCAGAGCTTTGTAATCGTTCATCGGGATTGTTTCGAAAATGACAATACAGTCGAAATGAATATTGCAATTCTCCGCTGGGATCAATTGCCCTAGATAATCCTCAACAGCTAAACGCAGACGGCAGAATTAAAGGTAAGACCATGATCACCGAGATCAAAGGACTACATCACGTTACCTCGATGGCTTCGGATGCTCGTCAGAATAATCGCTTTTTTAGCGACACGCTGGGCCTGCGCCGCGTCAAGCAAACCGTCAATTTTGACGACCCGAGTATCTACCACCTGTATTACGGCGACGAGAACGGTTCGGCCGGCACCGTCATGACCTATTTCCCGTTCAAAAACATGATGCTTGGGCGCCCTGGTGTCGGTGAGGTTGGCGAAACGCAGTTTTCCGTGCCGAAGGGCGCCTTGGCGTTCTGGCAGGACCGTTTCACCGCGCAAGGCATCGGTGGCTTGGAAAGCGACACCAGTTTTGGCGCGAGCAGGCTTCGGTTTACGGGTCCGGACGGCGACAACCTGGCATTGGTTGAATCCGCTGAAGACGCACGCGCGCCGTGGCTGGCGGACGGCATCCCGAGCGATGCGGCGATCCGCGGTTTTGCCGGCGCTCGTTTCAACTTACACGATACGGCGGCGACCGAAGAGCTCCTTGGCTTCATGGGCTACCAGCGCGCCGGAAAGGAGGGTGAGGTGACCCGCTTCATCATGCCCGATGGAAACGGCGCCGATACAATCGATGTGGCATCATTGCCGACAACGCCGTTTGCCCGTCAGGGGGCCGGTTCCGTCCACCATATCGCTTTCGCGGTCGAGAACCGCGAAAAGCAGCTAGACGTTCGAAAGGCGCTGATGGATACCGGTTATCAGGTCACGCCCGTCATCGACCGCGATTATTTCTGGGCCATCTACTTCCGTACGCCAGGCGGCATTTTGTTCGAGATTGCCACGAACGAACCGGGCTTTAACCGCGACGAGGATACCGCACATCTGGGCGAGGTGTTGAAGCTCCCGAGCCGCTACGAGGAATTCCGGGACCAGATCCAGGCCAATCTCGAGCCGCTTGCCGCCTGATACGGCGGGGATTCCCATGTACCGAGAACACCGACGCGTCGCATCCTCTGGATCGCGACGCTTCAGTGCGTTTCGCGAGGCTGCTTGGGCACATTGTCAAATCCATGCGTTCCACGAAACGAGCAGGGACGACACTGCACCAATGGCTGCGTCGCCAATGTGTCCTTCGGTCGCAGGAAACGCCTAATCGGATCTGATGTTCCGTTGTCCGAAATCCCGATTTCCTGTGGCTTTTCGACCACCGCTATTTCACGCGGATGTCTACTCATGTGCTAGGATCGATGCCGGGTATGCGACGCACCGCTTCTGGTCAGCGAATGGCGGCTCATCTCGCAGTCTCGGCCTGCAGGCTTATCTTCGCCAAGTGCAATTGCCTTTGTTTCAAGTCCTGAGCGTCTGTGCAGCGAAGCGAACGACAGACAGCTCACGGTCAGTTGAAAAGACAGACCTTCGCGGTGGTGATAATTGCGAAAATCGCAATTCATTCGCAATTAATATTGCAATTCAATACTTCACAAAGACACGTTAGATTTCATTTCAGCAGCCGAAAGAGTGAAGGGCAGACCCGCAGCGGTCCAGTCACTCAGAGCTTCCAAGCCGAGCACCAGGACAAGGTGCACGACTGGCAGGCGCTGCGCCAACCAACCAACCGCATCCGCGGTCCAAGCAACCGAAGAGGAACTGACAATGTCCAAGCTCGAAGTCCTGACCCCCGCCAACAGCCAGCTCATTTTCATCGATCAGCAGCCGCAGATGGCATTCGGCGTCCAGTCGATTGATCGCCAGACCTTGAAGAACAATGTCGTCGGTCTTGCCAAGGCGGCGAAGATCTTCAACATTCCGACGACGATCACCACTGTCGAAACCGAGAGCTTCTCCGGCAACACCTTCCCGGAACTTTTGGCAGTCTATCCGGAGAACGACATCCTCGAACGCACCTCGATGAATTCCTGGGACGATCAGAACGTCCGCGATGCGCTTGCAAAGAATGCAGCGAACGGCCGCAAGAAGATTGTCGTATCCGGCCTCTGGACGGAAGTCTGCAACACGACCTTTGCGCTCTCCGCTTTGCATGACGTTCCGGACTACGAGATCTACATGGTCGCCGATGCTTCCGGCGGCACCTCATCCGATGCCCACAAATATGCAATGGACCGCATGGTGCAGGCTGGCGTCATCCCCGTGACCTGGCAGCAGGTTTTGCTTGAATGGCAGCGCGACTGGGCTCGCAAAGAAACCTACGATGCGGTTACCGCACTGGTGAAGGAGCATTCCGGCGCATACGGCATGGGTATCGACTACGCGGTTACGCACGTTCATGGCGGTCAGGAACGCGTCAAGCATGGCAAGCGCATCGGCCCAAACCCAGCCAAGTAAAGCTTTGAGCAGGCCGCTCCGAAGTTTCTCTCGGAGCGGCATTTCTCTCATTTTGGAGGACTACCCATGAAAATCTATCTTCTTTCACTTGGCGCGGGTCTGCTGGTCGGCATCATCTACAGTCTGCTCAACGTCCGTTCGCCCGCACCTCCTGTGATCGCCCTTGTGGGTCTTCTCGGCATTCTCGTCGGTGAGCAGATCATTCCGCTCGCCAAGTCACTTTGGGGCAAGGAGCCCGCAGCCGTTTCCTGGCTCAACCAGGTGAAGCCACACATGTTTGGGCACATGCCGAAGGGTGGGAATGCTGTTGAGGTTGCCGATCGCACGGAAACGAATGTAGGGGAGCGGGGCTGATGACGACGCGTCGAACCTTTCTCGGAGGGGCATCGAGCCTGGCGTTTTCGAACCTCTTTTCAACGGCCAGTGCCGCCGACCCTAACAAGACCGGAGTAGATGCCATGTATCCAGACCTAATTCTCCACAATGGGCGCTTCACGACACTTGATCGCAGTAATCCGACCGCGACCGCGGTCGCCATCCAGGATGGACTGTTTCTGGAGGTCGGTTCCGATAGCGAGATCATGGCTCTCGCCGGAGCCGGGACGAAAATCGTTGATCTGAAGGGCAAAAGCGTCCTGCCCGGCCTGATCGACAACCATACTCACGTTGTGCGCGGTGGGCTGAACTACAATATGGAACTGCGCTGGGATGGCGTCCGCTCGCTTGCCGATGCGATGGACATGCTCAAACGGCAGGTCGCGATCACGCCGGCCCCGCAATGGGTGCGCGTCGTCGGTGGTTTCACCGAACACCAGTTCGCCGAAAAGCGCCTGCCGACGATTGAGGAGATCAATACGATCGCCCCCGACACCCCGGTCTTTCTATTGCACCTCTATGACCGCGCGCTCTTGAATGGTGCGGCACTTCGCGCCGTGGGTTACTCACGCGATACGCCAAATCCACCCGGCGGCGAGATCACCCGTGATGGCAACGGCAACCCAACGGGTATGCTGCTTGCCAAGCCGAACGCAGGTATTCTTTATTCGACGCTTGCCAAGGGGCCGAAGCTGCCTCTGGACTACCAGGTCAACTCGACCCGGCATTTCATGCGCGAACTGAACCGATTGGGTGTCACCGGTGTCATCGATGCGGGTGGTGGATTCCAGAACTATCCAGACGACTACGAAGTCATCCAGAAGCTGTCAGACGAAAATCAGATGACGGTGCGCCTCGCCTATAACCTCTTCACGCAAAAGCCCAAGGAAGAGAAAGAGGATTTTCTCAACTGGACGTCCTCGGTCAAATACAAGCAAGGCAACGACTATTTTCGCCACAATGGTGCCGGTGAGATGCTGGTCTTCTCTGCGGCCGACTTCGAGGACTTTCGCCAGCCGCGGCCGGAGATGGCTCCAGAGATGGAAGGTGAGCTTGAGGAGGTCGTGCGAGTACTGGCAGAGAACCGCTGGCCGTGGCGTATGCATGCGACCTATGACGAGACGATCAGCCGCGCGCTCGACGTCTTCGAGAAAGTCAACAAGGATATACCGCTGGAGGGCCTGAACTGGTTCTTCGACCATGCCGAAACGATTTCGGATCGGTCGATCGATCGCATCGCGGCTCTTGGTGGTGGTATCGCCACCCAGCATCGCATGGCCTATCAGGGCGAATATTTCGTCGAGCGTTATGGCCAAGGCGTTGCCGAGGCCACCCCGCCGATCCGCAAGATGCTGGACAAGGGCGTCAACGTGTCAGCCGGCACAGATGCGACCCGTGTGGCCTCCTACAATCCCTGGGTCTCACTGTCCTGGATGGTGACCGGCAAAACCCTCGGCGGCATGCAACTCTACCCGCGGGCCAACTGCCTCGACCGCGAGACCGCGCTGCGCATGTGGACGGAGAAAGTAACCTGGTTTTCGAATGAAGAAGGCAAGAAGGGCCGCATCGAGAAAGGCCAGTTCGCCGACCTCATCGTGCCGGACAAGGACTTCTTCGCCTGCGCCGAAGACGAAATCTCTTTTCTGACCTCGCAACTGACCATGGTCGGTGGCAAGATCGTCTTTGGAGCGGGTGACTTCAAAACGCTCGACGAAAACGACGTACCTCCGGCGATGCCCGATTGGTCGCCTGTGCGCAAATTTGGTGGTTATGCGGCATGGGGCGAGCCGGAGGGTGCCGGCGCGCGTTCTCTGCGGCGCACGGCAATCTCGACCTGTGGCTGCACAAGCGATTGCGGAGTCCACGGACATGACCACGCAGGAGCATGGACCTCGAAGCTTCCAATCGCTGACCTGAAGGGCTTCTTCGGCGCTCTTGGCTGCTCCTGCTGGGCAGTCTGATCCCTTCTTCCGCTTGGGTGGCCTGTTCACCCAAGCGATCCCATCCCATAATTGCAATATTTGCAATTAAATCGAAACTATTGCTGCAATTGTTGGCTGGGCGATCGCCAGTCAATATCGCTCCATCAACGCGGCCGCTCAATCATGCCGGCGGTCAAAAAGGAGCAGATATGACCTACCAATCCCCTGTATTGAATTCAGCCCTCAACGGACTGGCACGTGTCGTTGGCTCTCCCATCACACGTACTTTGTCCCTGATCGCTCTCTGCGCGGCTTACATCCAGGGTCCGCTCACCAAGATCTTTGATTTCAATGGCGCTCTGGCAGAGATGGAGCATTTTGGGCTCCACCCGGCGGCCTTCTTTGCCGTTGCTGTCATTGTGTTCGAGCTTACGGCATCCTCGATGGTAGTCTTGGGCTTCCTGCGCTGGGCGGGCGCACTCGCGCTTGCCGGCTTCACTTTGCTGGCAACCGTCATCGCCCTTCGTTTCTGGGAAATGGCGCCCGGCATGGATCGCATGATGGCGACCAACGCCTTCTTCGAGCACATTGGTCTTGCAGGTGCATTCATCCTGGTAGCATCGTCCGACCTCACCAAGGGAGCAGGCAAATGAGCGGTACAAAATCTCCTGCAGGGACATTCGCGCCTCTTGCGCAACCCGTCTTCGCGGTAATCTGGATTGCGACCGTCCTTGGCAATACCGGAAGCTTCATGCGCGATGTCGCAAGCTCCTGGCTGATGACGGATCTGTCGGCATCGCCTGCGGCCGTTGCCATGGTGCAAGCGGCCGGAACCTTGCCGATCTTCCTGCTGGCGATCCCGGCGGGCGTTCTGACCGACATTCTGGATCGCCGCAAATTCCTGATCGCGGTACAGCTCCTGCTCGCATCGGTGAGTATCTCGCTAATGGTTCTGGCTCATATGGGGATGCTTTCCGTCAGCGCCCTGATAGGCCTGACCTTCCTCGGCGGAATTGGTGCCGCGCTGATGGGGCCAACCTGGCAGGCTATTGTGCCGGAACTGGTAAAGCGCGAAGACGTGAAAAGCGCCGTTGCACTGAACTCGCTCGGCATCAACATCGCGCGCTCCATTGGGCCGGCAGCTGGCGGTCTGCTGCTCGCGGCCTTTGGCGCCGGGATCACCTACGGAGCCGACGTTGCCAGTTACATCTTCGTGATCGCTGCGCTCGTCTGGTGGCCGCGGGCCAAGAATGCCAACGACGCGTTGCAAGAGAACTTCTTTGGCGCTTTCCGTGCCGGCCTTCGTTACACCCGCTCGAGCAGGCCGCTGCATGTCGTCCTTCTGCGCGCAGCAATCTTCTTCGCATTTGCCAGCGCCGTGTGGGCTCTTCTTCCGCTCGTTGCCCGGCAGCTTCTCGGTGGTGACGCGAGCTTCTATGGCATCCTGCTTGGCGCGGTCGGCGCTGGTGCAATCGGCGGAGCGCTGGTCATGCCGACGTTGCGCGAGCGCTTGAGTGCGGACGGCCTGCTTCTCGGTGCAGCGCTGACCACTGCAGTCGTTATGGCTGTCCTGTCGGTTGCTCCGCCGAAGGTCGTCGCCCTGATCGCTCTTCTCTTCCTGGGCGGCGCGTGGATTACGGCCCTGACCACGCTGAATGGTACAGCCCAGGCCGTCCTTCCCAACTGGGTTCGTGGTCGGGGCCTTGCTGTCTATCTGACGGTCTTCAACGGGGCGATGACGGCTGGTAGCCTGGGCTGGGGCGCCGTCGGTGAAGCGGTCGGCATCCAAACCACCTTGTTGATCGGCGCTGTCGGCCTTCTTTTTGCTGGGGTCATCATGCACCGCGTCAAGCTTCCCGCAGGCGATGCCGACATGGTGCCGTCCAACCACTGGCCCGAGCCGCTTGTTGCGGAGCCTATTGCCCACGACCGCGGTCCAGTTCTGATCCTGATCGAGTACAGGGTCGAGAAGCAGCATCGTGCAGCCTTCCTGCATGCCATCGACAACCTTTCGCACGAACGCCGCCGAGACGGCGCCTATGGGTGGGGTGTCACCGAGGATTCAGCTGACCCGGAGAAAATCGTCGAGTGGTTTATGGTGGAATCCTGGGCTGAACACCTGCGCCAGCACAAGAGGGTCTCCAATGCCGATGCGGATTTGCAGGGCAAGGTTCTGACCTACCATCTCGGTCCTGAGAAGCCTGTCGTGCGTCACTTCCTGACAATCAATCGTGCAGGCGCAGCATAGAAAGTGCAGGAGGTGGGGCGGCTTAGGCCGCCCTTTCTAACTATTGTGACGTTTAGACGGTGAACACGAGTTGACTGGCTGACGCGGTTGTTTGCCGGGAGATAGACGACGGGAACGCGCGGGAAATTGACCGAGGGCGCGGCGGAGGCCGTCGGCAAATGCGCTACCAGAAGTGTAGCCGAGCGACCGGTGCCGGCATTCGTCTCTCCGACAGAAGTTCATTGCTTGCCTGGAGCGCGCCGTCTTGCACGCAGCCATGGGGTCACGACCGCGGCCACGGTTGCAGTAACGGCTAGACCGCAAAGGACGACCTTCGACGTCGTGTCCATCGTGCCTTCGATCAACATGGCGTGGATAACGCTGCCGAGCACGACGATGCTGGCAAGGCTCGTGTGCCCAACGCGCCAGGCGCGCAGCGAGAGGTGACGCCGCACAAAAGATAGGAGTGCTGCGGCGAAGAGCGCCCACATAGCGCTTACCCCCCATACAGAAAACGGGGTCGGCGAACGCAACAGCAGCGCGTCGATTATGTCGGGAGGGCTGGTGATCCACAGGCCGGTGACGTGAACGACAACGGCCGCGACCAAAAGCAGGCCCACCGCACGGTGCACAAGACGGGCGCGCTGTCGGTGCAGGCCGGGCAGCCACCCACGCGCGAGTAGGGGCTGCATCATCACGAGGCAAAGGGCCAATACGCCCGCCAAGCCGGCGGCTATGTAGACCGGGTCACGCCAAACGAGGTATTCGCTCGTGGCGGCAAAGGTCAGCGGTACGAAGAGTGCAAGCGCCAGACCGGTCCAGATCAGAAACGCGCGGGCCATGCGCATCAGCCGGGTCAGACCGGCTGCAGGATAAAATGCGCCTCGAGGCTTGCGTCTTTCGCACTCGCCAGCAAAGGGCGGAGGAATACGGTATCGTATTCGCCGCTGTCATAGGCGAGGTGGGCATGTGCTTGACCAAGTGCCGGCACGATTTGCGGCATTTCGAGCCGGAAGGTGCCATTGGCGTCTGTCAGTGTAGCGCCATGGCTGTGCGCGTCGCGCTCGCTGCCTTCCGTTGTATGAGCCCAGATCTGGATGCGCTGCCCTGGCAGAGGGGCACCGTCTCCGGCGCGGCGCACCGTGCCCGTCATCCAGAAGCCGCCGCCGCCAATTCGCTCGACTATCGGCGCGCCGGGCATATAGTTGTTGGCTCCCCCGCGCATCGAGGGAGTGGCGGCCACACCTGAGGCGCGTGCCGGCATTGCGAGGCCAGAAAACCCGGCTGCCGCAAAGGCGCCGCCACCGACAAGCAGAGTTCGGCGCTCGAAATTGATCTCAGACATTCTGATTTCCTTCCCGCCTGATGGACTGCGCATATACTAGCGCCCTTTCGTCGGTTGACCAATCTGGGCGGTGCTCAAAACAAGGCACGGTTTCGTGATGGGAAGTAGTCTTGGCAACGTGCAACTTTATAACGAATGCGGCACCCCCGCCCAATGCAATCCGAAGCCCGACTACACTGGCAATGAGGATATCGACCGCAGCATCCAATGAGCGCGATTCGTCGGTTTCCCCTTTTCGGTAATCGCGATTGAATGCCGAGACGCTCGCCCGCTTGAGGTTGCTAGACTAAGGTCATTAATCCGTAGCGGCAGGCGCGATCGATTCTACACGTGTTACGTTCGAATTTATCTGATTGTCCCAATGGACGGGGAGGCAGTCATTTGGTCGACGGAAAGTGAGAGCACTTTTGTCAATGGTGTATGAGCAGACATCAGGTCAGCCGCAATCGCGTGCATGGCTCAAGGAGTTGAATTGTGGATCGCATCGACGCAATGAAGGTCTTTGTCACGGCCGTCGAAGAAGGAAGCCTGGCGGGGGCGGCCCGCAGGCTTAAACGGTCTCCGACCGCAATCAGCCGTGCATTGAACCTGCTTGAGCAGCACGTCGGCGTCGAACTGCTTCACCGCACGACGCGAAGCCTGCGGCTCAGTGAGGCTGGACAGCGCTATGTCGAGGCGTGCCGGAGGGTTCTGTTCGAACTCGAAGAGGCTGACCTGATTGCCGGCTCCGAACGATCATTTCCTCGCGGAACCCTGACTATTTCGGCTCCTCCCATTCTCGGGGAGGAGGTGCTGCGGCCCATTCTCGACCGCTTCCTTAAAGACCATCCAAGCGTCTCCGTGCGGCTTTTGATGCTCGATCGTTTCGTCAATTTGGTCGATGAGGGCGTGGACGCTGTCCTGCGGATAGGACACCTGAATGACTCGACGCACATCTCCACGCGCATCGGGGGCGATGTCCGCCGTGTCGTGGTCGCGGCCCCACACTATCTGGAAATCAATCCCGAGATTGAAGCGCCTTCCGATCTTTCGAAACATCAACTTATCGCGTTCTCGAATTTCGGGCTTGAATCCTGGAGCTTTCCACCACAGGCGGGTACGTCCATTCCCAGAACCGTCCACTTCACCCCAAGATATGTCGTCAACAGCGTCCGCGCGGCAGCAGCGTCAGCCGCCGAGGGAATGGGGGTTACAAGGCTCTATTCCTACCACGTGGCAAAATACGTCCGCGACGGTCGCTTGAAAATCGTTCTTCCGCAGGACGAGCCGCCGGCGCTTCCCGTGCATATGTTGACACCACAGGGTCGAGCCAGCGTCCCGAAAGTACGGGCCTTCATCGATTTTGCTGTTCCACGACTTCGATCGGAGCTTGCCGCCATCGCGGCGGAGGCCGGCAGTCTGGGCTGATTGTGCCGAATATCGGTCGGGTGCCGTGCATGGATCGGTAGTTTTCCCAGGTTTCGAATGGGACTAAAATCGCAGGCATTGAAATCCAAAACCTGTGAGGCTGCAAACAGGCCGGTTTTTTGGCTGGCTATGGTCTTGGGCGCCCAGGGAAACCTTGAAAGGGAAAATGATGCCAATCGTCACCGTCCAGATCACCCGTGAAGGATCCACAGCCGACCGGTCTCGTGCAACCGCCGAGGAGAAGGCAGCCATCATAGCAGGCGTAAGCCAGGTCATGCTGGATGTGCTCAATAAGCCGCTCGAATCCACCTACGTGATCATCGAGGAAGTCGGGCTCGATAACTGGGGATGGGGCGGGGTCCCGACCGCGCAATACCGGAAGTTCCTCGCGGACGCAGCTTCCAACGCGCGGACCCCGGACAGATAGATATCCACCCGTGGTCTGTCGGACCATGCGCGCCGGCCTTTGGTTGGTCTGAAAGGTATTGACGCTACCACGGCCTGTATTGATCGATCGCTAGGCAAATGGGCGGGCATCCCATTTTCGGGGTTTGCAGCACTTTGGAGGAGGAAGATATGACGAGCTGGCCGGATCAACGCATTCTCGATCTTTTCGGAATTGATCTGCCGATAATCCAGGCACCGATGGCTGGAGCGACGACGGTCGACATGGTCATTGCAACGAACAGGGCCGGCGGTCTCGGCTCTCTTCCCAGTGCCCAGTTGAACGTCGATGGATTGCGTCAGGCCCTGGTCGAGATCCGTGGCTCAACCAAGGCGCCTGTCAACGTCAACTTTTTCTCGCATCGTTCGCCGCCTATCGACGCTGCGAGCCAAGCACGCTGGAGAGCCATGCTGGCGTCATATTATCTCGAAGCAGGGCTCGATCCCGCAATCCCGGCCGCCATTGCCGGTCGGGCGCCCTTTGACGCTGCATTCTGCGACGTCGTCGAAGAATTCCGCCCCGAAGTTGTAAGTTTCCATTTTGGCCTGCCCGAGCAAGCACTAGTTCAGCGGGTCAAGGCGACGGGTGCGAAAATCATCTCATCGGCGACAACTGTGGCCGAGGCCATTTGGCTCGAAGCAAACGGCGCCGATGCGGTGATTGCCATGGGCTTTGAGGCGGGAGGACATCGGGGCAACTTCCTGTCTGACGATATGACGACGCAGGTTGGCACGATGGCACTGGTGCCACAGGTTGTTGATGCCGTCCGGGTCCCGGTCATTGCAGCGGGCGGTATCGCCGATGGGAGAGGGGTTGCTGCGGCACTGATGCTCGGTGCATCTGCCGTTCAGGTGGGAACAGCCTACCTGTTCTGTCCAGAGGCAAGAATTCCCGACGTCCACAGAAGCGCAATCGAGGCCTCACGAGATAACAGCACCGCGATCACCAACGTGTTTACTGGCCGACCGGCGAGGGGTGTGGTCAACCGCTTGATGCGCGAAATCGGCCCGCTTTCGGTCGATGCTCCCGCCTTTCCGACTGCCGGCGGCGCGCTTGCGCCAATCAGGGCAAAGGCCGAGGCAGCCTCCAGGGACGATTTTACCAGTCTGTGGTCAGGACAGGGGGCCAGACTGGCACCCAGGATGGGTGCTGAGGAACTTACCCGAGAACTGTACCAATCGGCCATCAATGTCCTGAGCCAGAAATCAGTTTGAAACGCTCGCCATTCGATGGTTCTTGCGATCGAGGCATTGTTCTTCGTCCACGACGGTGTGACGTGAAAACGCTGGTCGTGGCAATTCGAAAGCGCGCAATCAGACTGGCGCACCAATCCACCGCGATGAACATGTCACCGAGCCGATATGGGCCGGGTGTCGTGCGAGGCGTTGCAGTTCGGCCCCGCAATATGCCGAAAAACGGTTGAGTGATCGCCGATCGACGACAATTCTCCCGAAAAGAGAAATTACCTAAGTTAGTTGCACCGGCCCAAGAGGCGGCAGGCGGGCCAATGAAGGCGCGCTGCAACTGAAAAGGATTATGTCATGAGCAGTCAGAAGGTTGCCATCGTCACTGGCGCATCACAAGGCATCGGTGAAGCACTTGTTCGCGCCTATCGCGAGCGTGATTACAATGTCGTTGCTACCTCACGGTCGATCGGTCCGAGTTCGGACGATCGCGTGCACACAGTCGCCGGAGACATCGCCCAGGCAGAGACGGCGGAACGCGTCGTTCGTGAAGCGCTCCAGCATTTTGGTCGTATTGACACACTCGTCAACAATGCGGGTGTCTTCACTGCCAAACCCTTCATCGATTTCACCCAGGCCGACTATGATTTGAATTTCGGCGTGAACGTCGCGGGGTTCTTTCACATCACGCAGCGCGCCGCCCGGGCAATGCTCAAGCAAGGATCCGGCCACATCGTGAGCATCACGACGAGCCTCGTTGATCAACCGGTCGCCAGTGTGCCTGCGGCTCTCGCTTCCCTCACCAAGGGTGGATTGAATGCGGTCACGAAAGGACTTGCGATCGAGTTCGCCACGAGCGGCGTGCGTGTGAACGCCGTTTCACCTGGCATTATCAAGACGCCGATGCATCCGCCAGAAACGCATGAGTTCCTGTCGGCGCTCCATCCAGTCGGCCATATGGGCGACATCCGCGACATCGTCGATGCTGTCATCTACCTCGAAGGCGCAACCTTTGTCACAGGTGAGATCCTTCACGTTGACGGTGGGCAGAATGCTGGCCGTTGGTAGAAGCTGAGCGAGCAGACTGCGTGGCGTGAAAGCGCCATGCAGCCAGCTGGAATGAAGTCCGAAGCCATGAGCGTCACGTCGGCGTTGAATTCTTAAAAATAAGGGTATATACCGATGTCTATGGCCCACGACCTATGTCACTGTATCCAATTGCGCAAGGCGTCTCGAAGAGTTTCGGCGCACTATGACGAAGCCCTTGAACCGCTTGGGATCAATGTTGCGCAGTTCAGCCTGCTGCGCAATATCGGCAGTTTGCAACCGGTCTCGTTGACGGACCTGTCCCACAGGGTGGAACTGGACCGGTCGACACTGGGTCGCAATACAAAGGTCCTGGCACGAATGGGTCTGGTGATCTCTGTTCATGGAGAGGATCAGCGCGAAGCCTTGCTCACCATAGCCCCAAAAGGCGTTGATGTTCTGGCATCGGCAATGCCGGTTTGGGAGATTGCGCAGAAGAGCATGGAGGATCGTCTGGGATCCGACAAATTGGAGCAATTGCACGCGCTGCTCTCAGCGCTCTGATCTTTCCATTAAGCGGGTATATACCGATAGATCTTACAGTCAGCAGCAGCTAGAAAAAGGAAATGCCGCAATGCTCTCGACAACGCTTGCTCCCTGGATGGCAGCAAGGAATATTCACTACGGCTGGGTCGTGGCTGCCACCACCTTCCTGACAATGCTTGCAACAGCCGGCGCCATGGGATCAGCCGGCGTGATGATACAGCCGCTGCATCAGGAGTTCGGTTGGGACATTGCCGACATTTCCTCAGCGATGGCCGTGCGCCTGGTCCTGTTTGGCCTGCTTGGTCCCTTCGCCGCCGCTTTCATGAATCATTTCGGCATCCGTCAGGTGGTCTCAACCGCGCTCGGGCTGATCATGTTCGGCATCCTTGCATCTTTGGCTATGACGGAGGTCTGGCAACTGCTGCTGCTCTGGGGCGTTGTCATCGGGATAGGCACCGGCATGACAGCGCTGGTGCTCGGTGCGACCATCGCCGCACGCTGGTTTGCCAAGCGCCGCGGTCTCGTCATCGGTCTGATGACGGCGAGCAACGCAACTGGCCAACTTGTTTTTCTCCCTGTCCTTGCGGGCCTGACGGAAGCGTATGGATGGCGTGTCGCTCTTGCCCTTACCGTTGGCGTCATTGCCACAGCCCTGCTGTTGATCTTGTTACTGATGGCCGATCACCCGGCAGATGTCGGTCTTCCGGCCTTTGGAGACACGATTGTTTCGAAGCCGGTGAAGAAGGACCATAGCCTGCTTGCAACGCTCGTCTCGCCGCTTGTTGTCCTGAGGAGTGTTGCCAGCTATCCCGTTTTCTGGATTCTTTTCGGGACTTTTTTCGTCTGCGGCTTGTCCACGAACGGGCTGATCCAGACGCACTGGATTTCGATATGTGGTGACTTCGGGATGGCGGCGGTCACAGCGGCTGGTACCTTGGCAATGATCGGGATTTTCGACTTCGTCGGCACGATCTTTGCGGGTTGGCTCTCGGACCGGTTCGACAATCGCTTGTTGTTGTTCTGGTTTTACGGCCTGCGCGGCCTGTCGCTGATCTACCTGTCCTTCTCCGGCTTCAGCTTTGTCGAATTGTCGGTGTTTGCGATTTTTTACGGTCTCGACTGGGTGGCGACGGTGCCACCGACGGTTAAGCTTGCCGCCGAACACTTCGGGAAGGAGAAGGCGGGCCTCGTTTTTGGCTGGATCTTTGCCGGACACCAGATCGGCGCGGCCACGGCTGCATTTGGGGCCGGCTATCTCAAAAGTGATTTTGATACTTACATGCCTGCGCTGCAGATCGCTGGTGTCATGTGCATGATGGCCGCCTTCGCCGTGGCACTGATGCGAAAAGCAGACAGGGGAGACATGGTCCACTCCACTTAGCGCCTTCGGAAGGCTTAAGCTTGATCAGAGGTCTGGGCCTGCGGGCTGCGCGCCCTGCGACCCTGCCCTCAAGACGTCGACTTCACCGTCATGGAGCCTAAAGTCTCCGACGTCGCGCAGGTTTCACAGGCACTACCGGGCAAGGACCGAATGGGGGCCGTGTCATGATGTAATGAAACAAGGTTATGCGCAAAAAGAAGCCCGGCGCGAAGGCCGGGCTGTCGGTGGGATGGGTGTTTCAGTGGTGGTGCTCAGGCATGTCCTTGAGCTGATCCTTGGTCCATGTCGTTACCGCATGGACGTCACCGTCCTCGTCGCGCATGAAGTCGAGATCAGTGAGTGGCACGGCGACTGGCTTTGCGCCAATGCCAAGAAAGCCACCGACGTCAATAATGGCCTGGCTTCCAGCGCCGGCACCGTGGATGTGATCGACCTTGCCAACCTTATGATCGTCGGCGCCGTATACTGTCGCCCCCTCCAGCGTGCCCGGGGTAAGTTCTGTCGGGGTGAGACGGACATGGTTACTGTGATCCATTGCGGTTCCTCCTGTTCGTGTTAAGTGAGGGAAACCCCATGGAGGGCAAACTGTTCCAAGGTATTTGTCTGCGATGCTTGGGAGAAGCCATGATCCGTTGCAGTGGTGGACACCTCCATCACCACTCCGCGAAGCTGCCGTCTGCGTGACGCCAGATCGGGTTGCGCCAGCGGTGGCCTTCCTTGGCGCGCTCGATCACATAGGCCTCATCCACTTCGATGCCGAGGCCTGGTCCCTGTGGGATGGCGACATAGCCATCGGCATATTGGAACACGTCCTTGTTGACGATATAGTCCAGGATATCATTCGACTTGTTGTAGTGAATGCCCAGGCTCTGCTCCTGGATGAAGGCATTGTAGCTGATCGCATCAACCTGCAGGCAAGCGGCCAAGGCGATCGGTCCAAGCGGGCAATGTGGCGCCAACGCCACGTCATAGGCTTCCGCCATCGATGCGATCTTGCGGCATTCGGTGATGCCGCCGGCATGGGACAAATCCGGCTGTATAATGTCGACAAAACCGTCCGACAGGATCTGTTTGAAATCCCAGCGAGAATAGAGTCGCTCGCCAAGCGCAATCGGCGTCGACGTGTGATTGACGATATCGCGCAGAGCCTCGCGGTTTTCCGACAGCACCGGCTCCTCGATGAACATCAGCTTGAACTGGTCGAGTTCTTTGGCCAGAACCTTGGCCATGGGCTTGTGCACGCGACCGTGGAAATCCACTCCGATGCCGATATTAGGACCGATGGCATCGCGGATCAGGCCGATCGTCTCCACCGCCTTGTCGAGCTTCTCGTTGCTGTCGACGATCTGCAGTTCTTCGCAGCCATTGAGTTTGATCGCCTGGAAGCCGCGGGCGACGACCTCCCTTGCATTGTTGGCGACGTCGGACGGCCGGTCGCCGCCAATCCAACTATAGACCTTGATCTTGTCGCGCACCTGGCCGCCCAGCAGCGAATGAATCGGCTGACCGAGCGCCTTGCCCTTGATGTCCCACAGCGCCTGGTCGATGCCTGAGATTGCCGACATATGCACGGCGCCACCGCGATAGAAGCCGCCGCGATACATGACTGTCCAGTGATCCTCGATCAGGAAAGGGTCCTTGCCGATGAGATAATCCGACAACTCGTGCACGGCGGCCTCGACCGTCAGCGCACGACCTTCGACCACAGGTTCGCCCCAGCCGACAATGCCCTCGTCGGTCTCGATCTTGAGGAAACACCAGCGCGGCGGCACGATATAGGTTGTGAGCTTGGTGATTTTCATGCGCTTCATCTTCTCTGCTGTTACAGGCCGTGCGTGCCTTACGTATTCTTGTTGCGGCCAATTGCCCGTTCGGCAGCGGCCAGATCGTGGACGGCGAGATCAAGCATGCGGTTGGCAACTTGCTTTGCTTTTTCGCCATTGCGCATGCGCAGGGCCTCGACCAGTTCGCCATGGATGGCGACTGCACCTTCACGGTTTTCAACCGCGATGTTTGAGGCGTGCAGCGCATAGCGCAGGGCTGCATGGATAGCGCTTGAGAGGCGGCGGAAGACCTGATTGTGGCTGGCAGCGAGAAGCACCGTATGAAAAAGCACATCCGCTTCGGTGAACCGCTCCGGGTCATCTCGCGAATCACGCATTTGCCGCCAGGCACTTTCAAGGTCTGCGATCTGCTGGGTCGTGGCCCGCATCGCGGCGAGTTCAGCGGCCACCGGTTCGATTGTGCGTCGCGCCTCCAGAATACAGCCCAAGAGGTCGAAATCCTTGATGTAGGGGCCGATCCATTCCAGCACGTCGGCATCGAGGATATTCCAGTCATCCTTGTCGCACACGATAGTGCCGACCCGCGGCTTGCCGCGCAGCAGGCCTTTGGATTCGAGGATCTTCAGGGATTCACGGATAACCGTGCGACTGACACCATAGATATCACAAAGGTCGTTTTCGCGCGGAAGCTGGCTGCCCGGTGGATAGCGGTCGGCGCAGATGTCCTGGGCAATGGCCACAGTGACATTGCGGCGGACCCGCGGTCGGCGAACCGTTGCCAGTTGCTGCCCTTTGTCCTGCTGCTCGCCCGTTTCCACCCTGGCCTCCATATGCGCCGTCCTCTACCCGTCTACCTGAATTCGCAAGGGCTTACGATATCGCCGCCACTTGAAAAACCAACGCGGACACGTTTATCTCAATCATCATACCAAGGCAATTGACTGGTATGATGATTTAACCTAATTCTTGAACACTGCCGGGGAGGCAGTTGCACATTTTTTCGAATTTGGGAGAGAACACATGCGCTCATGGAAAAAAGCCATCCTGGCTGGCGTCGTCGCGTTCGCGGCAGCCGGCTCGACCTATGCAGCCGATGTTAAGATCGGCTTTCTGGTGAAGCAGCCGGAGGAGCCCTGGTTCCAGGACGAATGGAAATTCGCCGACCAGGCCGCCAAGGAAAAGGGCTTCACACTGGTGAAGATCGGCGCCGAGGACGGCGAAAAGGTGCAGTCGGCAATTGACAACCTTGCCGCCCAGGGCGCCCAGGGCTTCATCATCTGCACGCCCGATGTGAAACTCGGTCCCGGGATTGTCGCCAAGGCTGCGGCCAATGACCTCAAAGTCATGACGGTTGACGACCGTCTCGTCGGTGCCGATGGCAATCCGCTTGAGGATGTGGTCCACATGGGCATCTCGGCCGCGAAGATCGGCGAAACCGTGGGGCAGGCTCTTGCCGAAGAAATCAAGAAGCGCGGCTGGGACATGAAGCAGGTCGGCGCGATCCGTGTTTCCTACGACCAGTTGCCGACTGCCGTCGACCGCGTCGAAGGCGCGATCGCGGCCCTGAAGGCTGCCGGCTTCCCGGCTGAAAACATCTACGACGCCCCGCAGGCCAAGACTGATACCGAAGCCGCTCTGAACGCGGCGACAACTGTGTTGAACAAACATGCCGACGTAAAGCACTGGATCGCCTTCGGTCTCAACGACGAAGCCGTGCTTGGGGCAGTCCGCGCCACGGAATCGGTCGGCATCCCCGCTGAAAACGTCCTCGGTGTCGGCATCGGCGGCGCTGAATCGGCCATCAACGAGTTCAAAAAGCCAACTGCGACCGGCTTCTTCGGCACCGTGATCATTTCGCCAAAACGTCATGGCTACGAGACCGCACTCAACATGTACGAGTGGATCGCCAACGGCAAGGAACCGGAAAAGCTGACGCTGACAGCCGGTGCACTTGCACTGCGCAGCGACTACGAAACCGTCCGCAAGGAACTCGGAATCGAGTAACCTGCCTTTTGGCAAGCACGCCCGGCGGACCAGACCGCCGGGCCTTTCCGCGGAGCTTCCATGGCCTTCCTCGAATTCAAAGATATCAGCAAGGGCTATCCCGGCGTCCAGGCGCTTTCGGACGTGTCCTTTTCAGTCGCCAAGGGTGCGGTCCATGGCCTGATGGGCGAGAACGGCGCTGGCAAATCGACCCTGATCCGCCTGCTTTCCGGCGACCAGTCTGCCGATACTGGCACCATTGCCATCGACGGTGAAGCGCAATCCTATAAATCGGTGCGCGACGCCTTTGCCGCAGGGGTCATCGTCATTCACCAGGAATTGCAGCTGGTGCCAGAACTGACGGTGGCGGAAAACCTCTGGCTCGGTCGCTTTCCCTCCTCCGGCGGCGTCATCAGCCGGCGAAAGCTGATCGACAGCGTTGCTGCAAAGCTCCAGGATATCGGTATCGACATCGATCCCGCCGCCAAGGTGTCCTCTTTGTCCATTGGCGCCCGCCAGATGGTGGAGATTGCCAAGGCTGTCATTCTCGACGCCCGCGTCATCGCGCTGGATGAACCAACCTCTTCACTGTCGTCGCGCGAAAGCGAAGTGCTGTTTGCACTGATCGAGAAGCTGAAGGCCAAGGGCACCGTCATCCTCTACGTGTCCCACCGGCTCGACGAGATCTTCCGGCTCTGCGACAGTCTCACGGTGCTGCGCGATGGCAAGCTCGCGGCGCATCATCCCCGAATTGCCGACACCAGCCGCGACCAGATCATCGCCGAAATGGTTGGCCGCGAGATCAGCAATATCTGGGGCTGGCATGGCCGCGATTTTGGCCTTCCGCGTCTCGAAGTGAAGGATCTGAGCGGATCGCATCTGCCGCGGCCAATCAGCTTTTCCGTCCGGCAGGGCGAAATCCTGGGCTTTTTCGGCCTGATCGGCGCCGGCCGTAGTGAAATGGCCCGCCTGCTCTACGGCGCCGACCATCGCCACGGCGGTACAGTCACCATCGATGGCATGGCCGTTGCCGCCGACAACCCCGGCGCCTCCATCCGCGCCGGCATCGTGCTGTGCCCGGAAGACCGCAAGCATGACGGCATCATCCAAGGCCGCTCGATAGAGGAAAACATCACCATTTCCTCACGGCGGCATTTTTCGCCCTTCGGTATCTTAAGCCTCGGTAAGGAAGCCTCGGTCGCCGACGACTTCATCGCGCGCCTTCGGGTCCGGACGCCTTCGCGCAAGCAGGACATCATCAATCTCTCCGGCGGCAACCAGCAGAAGGTCATTCTCGGCCGCTGGCTGTCCGAACAGGGTGTCAAGGTTCTGGTCATCGATGAGCCGACACGCGGCATCGATATCGGTGCCAAGGCGGAAATCTACGAGATCCTCTACGGGCTTGCCGCCGGGGGCATGGCGATCGTTGTCATCTCCAGCGAATTGCCCGAGGTCATGGGCATCTCGGACCGGATCATGGTCATGTGCCAAGGCCATGTTGTTGCCGATGTGGAGCGGCCGGATTTCGACGAACGCCGCATCCTGACATCTGCCTTGCCCGACCGCACCGCCGCAGCCTCTTAAGGAACGACGCCAATGACTTCCCTCAAAAAACTTCTTCTCGGTGAACAGGGCCTGGTGGTGATCTTCGCGATCGCCTTTGCCATTGTGGCGCTGACGGTTCCCAATTTCATGACCGAGCGCAACATGCTCGGCCTGCTGCAATCGGTCGTCACCATCGGCATCGTCGCCTGTACCATGATGTTTTGCCTGGCCTCGCGCGATTTCGACCTGTCGGTTGGATCGACGGTGGCCTTTTCCGGCATGATTGCCGTCATGGCCTCCAATGCGACGGGCTCGATCATCCTCGGCCTAGTCGCGGCGCTGGCCGCCGGCGCCTTTGTCGGCCTGATCAATGGTGTGGTCATTGCCCGCTTCCGCATCAACGCGCTGATCACCACGCTCGCCACCATGCAGATCGTGCGCGGCTTCGCGCTGATCGCATCCGATGGCCGCGCAGTCGGCATCAACGATCCCGGCTTCTACCAGCTGGCGCTGTCGCGCTTTCTCGGTATCCCGACGCCGATCTGGATCATGGTGGCGCTGTTTATCGTCTTCGGCTTCATTCTCAACCGCACGGTGTTCGGCAAAAACACGCTGGCGATCGGCGGCAATCCGGAAGCATCGCGGCTGGCCGGCGTTAATGTCGTCAATATGCGGATCTGGATTTTCGCGCTGCAGGGCCTGGTTTGCGCCATTGCCGGAATCCTGCTCGCCTCGCGCATCACGTCGGGCCAGCCCAATGCCGCCACCGGTCTTGAACTCTCGGTCATTTCCGCCTGCGTTCTCGGCGGTGTGTCGCTGGCCGGTGGTCGGGCGGCCATGAGCGGCGTGATCGTCGGTGTTCTGATCATGGGCATTGCCGAAAACGTCATGAACCTGCTCAACATCCAGGCCTTCTACCAATATGTCGTTCGCGGCCTGATCCTGTTGATCGCCGTTCTGCTTGACAATCTCCGCTCCTCCGCCGCAGGCCGTCACCGGTGATACCGGCGTCGGAAACCATCGATCTCTCGGACGGTGCCCTTGCCGTCCGGGTTGCCCGCCAGGGTGGCGCGATCCTCGAAGCGAGCTTCGACGGGGTGCCCTTCCTAGTGCCGGGCGGCGGTCCTGAAGGCACGATCGCCAGTTTCCCGCTGGTGCCCTTCGGCAATCGCGTCGAACACAACGGCTTTGCCTTTGAGGGCACGCAGTACCATTTCCAGCCGAACAGCCAGGATCCGCTCTATCTCCATGGCGATGGCTGGTTGGCTCTATGGGATGTCGAGGAGTTCGGCCAGGCCCATGTCGTGCTGTCGCTGCGTCATCCGCCCGACCAAACCTCACTCTATGACTACTGCGCGCGCCAGACGCTGTCACTGGCCGGCGAGACCCTGAGGCTGCAGCTTTCCGTGAGCAACCAAGGCGGTTTGCCGCTGCCTTACGGGCTTGGCCAGCATCCTTTCTTCGCGCGGACGCCGCAGACGCGGCTGACGGTGCGCGCGCCAAACTTCTGGAACGAGCGTGCGGGCCATCTGCCGGGTCATAGCGGGCCAGTTCCCGATGGCCTGGATTTCTCAGGCGGCGCGCATCTGCCCGATCGCTTCGTCAACAATGCCTTTGCCGGCTGGGATGGATTTGCTGGGATCGAGTGGCCGGAACTTGGCCTCGCCGCCGATATCGAGGCGACACCGGTCCATGACATCTTCATGCTCTACATGCCGTCTGATCGGCGCGACTTCTTCTGTTTCGAGCCGATGACCCATTTGCCAAACGGTCATCACATGCCAGACCATGGTGGCTTGAAACGGCTGGGCGGCGCAGACAGCATGCGCGGCGAGATCACCATACATATCAGGAGACTTTAGGCATGGGCGGCAGGCTCGACGGCAAGCGGATCATGATAACGGGTGCGGCCCAGGGCATCGGCCTTGCGATGGCAGAAGCATTCGCGCGCGAAGGGGCGGCCCTGCTGCTGATCGATCTGGATGGTGCGCTGCTGTCGACCGCGGTCGAGGCGTTGAAGGCCTCCGGAACCAAGGTCAGCCACGCGACTGCCAGCATTACCGATGCGGCAGCCATTGCTGAGGCGGTGTCCCAGGCAAAACACGAGATCGGCCAGATCAACGCGCTGGTCAACAATGCCGGCGTCAATGTCTTTGCCGAGCCGCTCGCTTCGACCGACGAGGAATGGGCACGCTGTTTCGACATCAATCTGAAAGGCGCCTGGAACTGCTGCCGCGCGGTGCTGCCGGGCATGATAGCTGGCGGCGGCGGCGTCATAGTCAATATTGCCTCAACCCATGCCTTCACCATCATCAAGCACACCTTTCCCTATCCTCTGGCCAAGCATGCGCTGCTGGGTATGACCAAATCGCTTGGCCTGGAATATGCCGCACAGGGCATTCGTGTGAATGCGCTTGCGCCGGGCTACGTCGCGACCCAGAAGGTCATCGACTACTGGAACAGCTTTCCCGACCCAGAGGCTGCCAAGGTCGACACTTTGAAACTCCATCCCGGTGGCCGCATCGCCTCACCCCAGGAGATTGCGATGGCAGCTGTGTTCATGGTTTCGGACGAATGTCCCTTCATGAACGCCACCTGCCTGACCATCGACGGGGGCCTGAGCATGCAGCAGCATCCGGCGTGAAACCGCTTCTCGGCAAAAGCTCAGATTTGCCAGGTCGGCAAGGTTGAAGAGAACCTCTTTCAGAGGTCCGGAGAGTCAACGTCGGTGCCAGCGACATTGGTGCTCAAGTTGGCAGCGTGGCTGTGGCCACCACTACGCCGGTCTGACTGATCTGGCTTCATCAAAGCGGCTTTTACGGACCGTGATCAAAGCTTGAACGACTGTACTGCGCTACCGCAAAGCCCTGATGCATCACCGCTGCGCAGGCCCCAGTCGCTGCAATCGAGACTTTCCTACGTGCTTTTCGCGCCGCAAGTCTCCCAGCGGCAACGAGATGAAATAAATTGCATCATCAAGAATATAATGCGGCCTAGTTGACGCTGGTCGATTTAGCAATTAAAGCTCTCGTCATGCAATAAATTCTGTATGAAGATATTTATTGCGCATCGTTGTCATCTCTGGGAGGGGAAAATGTTGAAGTCTCTGAAGGCCGCGACTGCCATCGGTTTGGTCGCAGCTGCCGTCACCGGCGGGTCTGTCGCGCCGGCGAATGCAGAAGGAAAATTCGCCTGCGAACCGGGCGAAACCTATGTGATGAACGTGATGGTCTCCGGCCATCCTTACTGGGTGCCCGTCTTCGAGGGCTTCAAGCAAGCCGCCAAGGCTCTCGGCTGCGAAGCTGCCTTCACCGGCACGCCGGACTATGACATTACCAAGCAGATCGCATCCTTCGAGCAGGAAGTGGTGAAAAAGCCGAAGGGCATCCTGCTGCATCCGATGCAGTCGGATCCGTTCATTGAGCCGATCAACCGGGCCATCGACTCCGGCATCTCGGTCACCACCTTTGCGGCAGACTCGCCGAAATCGAAGCGTACGGCCTACATAACTTCCGACAATGTCGCCGAGGCGAAGTTCGCAGCCGAGGAGATCGTAAAGGCGCTCGGCGGCAAGGGCGAATATGCGGTTCTCGAAAACCCGGGCCAGAGCAATCACGACCTGCGGGTGACCGCTCTCATCGACTACATGGAGCGCACCCATCCGGACATGAAGCTGGTCGGTCGCCAGGCAACCAACCAGGATTCCAACGCGGCCTACCAGGCGGTCGCTGCCATGCTGCAGGCCAATCCGAACCTCGGCGCGCTCTGGATCCCCGAAGCCGGTTCGGCCGAAGGTGCGGTCGCAGCCGTGCTCGAAGCAAAGAAGCAAGTGCTGATCCTGCATGCAGACATCACGCCCACCACGCTCGAACACATCAAGCAGGGCAATATCCACATGTCGATCAACCCCAACCAGGGCGTCCAAGGCTTCATGGGCTTCATGAATACCTTCCTCGGCGCCCATCCCGACCTGATCGATCCGTTCAACGACTATAAGGTATCGGGCTTCAACCCGATGCAGGTGCCGTCGATGGACAATGGCTTTGCGGTCATCACCAAGGCCAATGCCGCATCCTTCGATCTCAACGAATACATGAAGGGGCGCTGAGCGCCGACCTGCATGACCCCGGCGGCGCGTCACGCGGCGCCGGGGGAAGTCGAAGCGATGGAAAGGAGGGGTGTCATGGCCGAGGTCGTCCTCAGCATGACGGACGTGCACAAGTCGTTCGGACCGGTTCAGGCCCTGCGCGGCGCTCAGCTTGAATTGCGCCGGGGCGAGATCCATGCGCTGGCCGGTGAAAACGGTGCCGGCAAGTCGACGCTGATGCATATCATCGACGGCATCCTGCAGCCCGACCGCGGAGAGATCCGTCTCGACGGTGCCCCCGTTCGCATCGCATCGCCGAATGCCGCCAACCGGCTTGGCATCGGCTTCGTGCATCAGGAGATCGCACTCTGCCCGGAGATTTCCGTCGCCGAAAACATGTTCATGGCCGAAACCGGCCGCAGCCGTACCCTTTTGATGGACTACCGTGCGCTCGTCGTCCGCGCCGGTGAGATCCTCAAAGAAATCGGCGATATCGATCCGAGACGCCGTGCCGGTGACCTCTCGATTTCGCAGCAGCAGATTGTCGAGATTGCCAAGGCGCTGACGCTCGACTGCCGCATCCTGATCCTCGACGAGCCGACGGCGGCTCTCACTGAAACCGAAGCGCAGACTCTGTTCAAGATCATGCGTCGCCTCGCCGATCGCGGCATCGCGATCATCTACATTTCCCACCGCATGGCGGAGATCTTCCAGCATTGTGATCGGATCACTATCATGCGCGACGGTTGCCACATCAAGACGGCAGACATCGCGTCGATCACCCCTGAAGATGTGGTCAACAGCATGGTCGGGCGCGTGCTCGACAAGCTCTATCCGCCCAAGCAGGCGCCTGAGGCTAAGTCGGACGACGTCATCCTCTCCGTGCGCAATCTGAACGAGGGCCGGAGGGTTTCCAATGTCAGTTTCGACCTACGCAAGGGCGAGATCCTGGGCCTGGCCGGCCTGATCGGGGCAGGGCGCAGCGAGATCGTGCGCGCCATCTGCAGGCTGGAAGGCAAAGCCGAGGGGGAGGTGGCCTTGAAAGGCCGCAAACTCTCGTTGCGGGACTATCGCGACAGCATTCGCGAGGGACTGGTCTATGTCTCCGAGGACCGCAAGGGCGACGGCCTGTTTCTCAACATGTCCATCGCCAGCAATGTCTCGGCGCTCGATCTCAAGCGCGTGGCCAATCCATTCGGCTTGATCAGCCGCCGACAGGAGACGGCGCGGGCCGAGCAGTATGGAACGCGACTGAGGCTGCGCTCCAATGGGGTGGGCGATGCCGTGAATACTTTGAGCGGCGGCAACCAGCAGAAGGTCGCGCTGGCGAAGATGTTGTCGGTCGAACCTGAGGTCGTCTTTCTCGACGAGCCGACCCGAGGGGTCGATGTCGGCGCCAAGGCAGAGATCCATCGCCAGATCCGGGATCTGGCCAATGAAGGCGTCGGCGTCATTGTCATCTCCTCCGAGCTCCCCGAACTGATCGGGGTCAGCGACCGGGTGCTGGTCGTGCGTGAGGGGCGCATCACCGGTGAGGTAACCGGCGCCGAGATGACCGAAGAACGGATCATGCAGCTTGCATCGATCAGCAGTCAGTTGCCCCAGGACGATACCTGGCCCCTGGGTGAAGCATGAGGGAGTGGGAATAATGGTAACGATCGACACACAGCATCACGCAGGCTCGGCCGCCGAGCGCCGGGCCCAATGGTGGACACCCGCGATCAAGGCGCGCGAGACGGGCCTGATCGTGATCATCCTCACGCTGTTCACGGTAATGTCCTTCATCTCGCCCTACTTCCTCACGGTCGACAATCTCAGGGCAATGTCCATGGCCTTTGCCGTCGAGAGCATTGTCGTCGTCGGCATGACAATCCTCTTGATATCGGGCGGCATCGACCTGTCGGTCGGCTCCGTCACGGCGCTTGCCATGGTGGTCGCCGGCTGGCTCTTCCTGAACGGCATCGATCCTTGGGCAGCGGCGGCCGTCGCCATTGCCGTCACCACCTGCATCGGCATGTTCATGGGCTTTCTGACCACGGTTGTCGGCCTGCACCACTTCATCGTCTCGCTCGGCGTCATGGTGATTGCCCGCGGTGTCTGCCTTCTGGCGACGGGCGGGCGGCCGCTCGGGCTCTTTACCCTGCCGCCGGAATTCAAGTTCATCGGCCAGGGCGCGATCTACGGCATCCCGCTCGTCCTGATCATCTTCGTGGTCGTCGTGGTTACCTTCGACTTCCTGCTGCGCCGGACCACGGCCTTCCGCAAGGTCTTCTACACCGGCAGCAATCCCAAGGCCGCCGCCTATTCCGGCATCCGCGTCGGCCGTGTCATCTTCGCCACCACCACGCTCTGCTCCGCCCTCTGCGGTGTGGCCGGCGTCATCTACATGGCCCGCTTCGGTTCCGCCCAACCCAGCTTCGGCGTCGGCATGGAACTGAACGTGATCGCGGCGGCCGTCATCGGCGGCGCCAGCCTCTCGGGCGGTGCCGGCACCATCTTCGGTGCTATCCTCGGCGCGGTCCTGCTTTCGGTGGTTTCAAGCTCGCTCGCCTTGCTCAACGTGTCGGTTTACTGGCAGGACATCATCAAGGGAAGCATTCTGCTCACCGCCGTGCTGTTCGACCATTACCTGGTCAAGCGTCGCCGCTGAGCACCCGAGAGCAACGAGGAGACGATCCGTCATGGTGGACAACAGGGATGAATTCGATCAGCAGCGCCAGATGTATTCTGTTCTCGTCCTGCATTTCATCGAGGGGGTGAAGCAGTCGGAGATCGCCGAGAAGCTCAATCTCTCGCATACGAAGGTGAACCGCATGATCGCCGCCGGCCGCAAGGCGGGCATGGTCAAGATCAGCATCGCCAGCCCCTATCAGCGGCTGATGGATCTGGAAAACGACGTCACACAGCGCTTCGGCCTGAAGCAGTCGGTGGTGACGCCCACCGTGTCCGACAATCCGGAGACGACGCTGCAGATGGTCGGACGTGTCGCGGCCAACCATCTCCTCGAAACCCTTCGCGATGGCGACGTCATCGCCATCACCGGCGGCAAGGCGGTGAGTGCCGTGGTCGAAAACCTCGAGGCCGAGCGTCGTTTCGATGTCCGGGTCGTGCCGCTCACCGGCGGCGTGCAGGGCAAGCACTATACGGACGTCAACCATCTGGCGACGCAACTGGCCGACAAACTCGGTGGCACGGCGCAACTCGTCCACGCACCTCTGTTTGCCGAGGACGGGCAGCAGCGCGACCTGTTGATGAATGTCGCCTCGATCCGCGAGGTCTTCGATCTGGCGCGCCAGGCGACGGTGGCGCTGGTCGGCATCGGGTCGGTCCAGGCGCCGGGTTCAGGCTACTACGACCTTTTGCCGGATCCGGCACGGGGCGGCCAGGCGCTGGTCGACGCAGGCATTGCCGGGGAGTTCCTCGCGCATCTGATCAAGGCTGACGGTTCGCTCGCCGAGATCGATCTCAATTCGCGGGTCGTTGCACTCGATCCGGCAGACCTCGCCAACTGCCCGACCATCATCGGCGTGGCGGCAGGCAGCCTGAAGGCAGGTCCGGTGGCAGCGACCCTTGCCGGGCGGTTTTTGACCTCGCTCGTGGTCGATGAAGAAATCGCCCGGGCACTTGTTACACATGGGGAAGGATAATCCGGTGACGGACAAGGACATATTGACCCGGCCCATCGGCCGAAGCGGCATAGAGGCATCAGCCGTTGGGCTCGGAACCTGGGCGATCGGCGGCTGGATGTGGGGCGGCACCGACGAGAAGCAATCGATCGACGCCATCAGGGCCTCGGTGGAAGCCGGCATTTCGCTCATCGATACGGCGCCCGCCTATGGCATGGGCCTTGCCGAAACCATAGTCGGCAAGGCGATTGCAGGCCAGCGCGACAAGGTCATCCTCGTCTCCAAGTGTGGTCTTGTCTGGCATGTAGCGGAGGGCACTTATTTCTTCCACCAGGACGGCAAGCCGGTTCATCGCTACCTCGGCCCGTCTTCCATCCGCCATGAGGTTGAGGAGAGCCTGCGCCGTCTCGGCACCGACTACATCGACCACTATGTCACCCATTGGCAGGATGCAACGACGCCGATTGCCGACACGGTCGGGGAACTGCTTCGGCTGAAGGACGAGGGCAAGATCCGCTCGATCGGCGCCAGCAACGTGTCTGAGGCAGATCTGGCCGCTTACCTCGCGACCGGTGCGCTCGATGCGATCCAGGAGGAATACTCCATGGTCAAGCGCGACATCGAGACGAGCTTCGTTCCAACCTGTATCGCAAACGACGTCTCCATTCTCAGCTACTCCTCGCTGGCGCTTGGACTGCTCTCCGGCAAGATCGGTCCGGACCGAGTCTTTGCCGCCGACGACCAGCGGCATGGCAATGCGCGCTTCAGCATGGGGAATAGGGAGAAGGTCGCGAGACTGATGGAAGTCATCCGCCCGATCGCGCACCATCACAACGCCTCGGTCGCCCAGGTGGTCATCGCCTGGACGGTGTCCCAGCCGGGCATCACTTTCTCGCTCTGCGGCGCACGCGACCCGGGCCAGGCAATCGAGAATGCGGGTGCTGCGCGCCTGCACCTCACCGAACAAGACGTGTCGACCATCACGGCCGGCATAAGAGAGCATCTGGTCGACCTCGACCGGTAAGCATCAACACCACAACAGAGAATTGGGACGTTGGCTTCAAAACCAGCGAACGGTACTTCCATGTCCACATTCCGCGAGGACGCGCTGAGGCGCATACGGCAAGACGGCGATTTTGATGTCGTCGTGGTCGGCGGCGGCATCAATGGCATTGCCGCCTATCGCGACCTGGCGCTGCAGGGATTGCGCGTGCTTCTGGTCGAGCGCGCCGATTTTGCCTCGGGCTGCAGCGCTGCCCCCTCGCGCATGATCCATGGTGGCCTGCGTTATCTCGAGAATGGCGAATTCAATCTCGTCCGGGAATCCCTGGCGGAGCGTGACGCCCTGCTGAGGCTCGCACCCCACATGGTCCACCCCCTGCCGACGACGATTCCTATCCACTCGATTTTCAGCGGCCTCTTCAACGCGGCTGCGACCTTCTTCGGCTCGGCTGGCAAGCCTTCGAGCCGCGGGGCGCTGGCGATCAAGGCGGGCCTCTCGCTCTATGATCTTGTCACGCGCAAAAACCGGCTTCTGCCGCGGCACCAGTTCCGCAATGCCCGCAGCACCCGGGCGCTTTGGCCGGCCCTGACGCCGCAAGTTCGCTATTCGGCCACCTATTACGACGCCTGGATCAGTCAGCCGGAACGCCTGGCGCTGGAACTTGTCCTCGATACGCGCCGCGACGCGCCCCAGGCGATCGCGCTAAACTATGCGAAACTGCTGCGGATCGGCGATGGCTACCAGCTCTCGGTGGAAGGCTCGAACGAACGCATCGTCGTCCGCCCTCGCATGGTCGTCAATGCCACGGGTGCCTGGATCGACGAGACGATCACGGCGCTCGGCGACGGCGCTGCACCTACCGAGAAGACCGTGACCGGTACAAAGGGCTCGCATATCATCTTGGCAAACGAGGCCCTTTACCGGGCCCTCAACGGCCACATGATTTTCTTCGAAAACACCGACAATCGCGTCTGCGTCCTCTTTCCCTACCTCGGCCGCGTGCTGGCCGGGTCGACGGATATCAAGGTCGACAAGCCGGGCCGGACGCGATGCGAGCCGGAGGAGCGCGACTACATCCTCGCCGCCATCCGCACCGTCTTTCCGGATCTCGCAGTCTTGGCCTCCGATATCGTCTTCAGCTTCAGCGGCATCCGTCCGCTGCCGCGCAGCGATGCGGAATTCACGGGTAAGATCTCTAGGAGCCATGTCATTCACCGGGTCGAAAGCGACCCGCCGCAGCTCTGCATGGTCGGTGGCAAGTGGACGACCTTCCGCGCCTTCGGCGAGCAGGTGACCGACGAGGTTCTCGCCTTCCTCGGCCGTCCCCGCATCGCGACGACGACCGACCGCCCGATCGGTGGCGGCCGGAACCATCCGGCGGATGGCGAGCGGCTGTCGGCGCTGCTCTCCCGCGAGTTTCCGATCGGCAAGGCCCGCGCCGATCATCTGGCATCGACCTATGGATCACGGGCCTTCGATCTCATGGCCTTCTGCCAGGGGCGCCCGGACGATGTGACCCTCTCTCCGTACAGTGCGATGACGCTTGCAGAAATTATCTGGCTCGTCCGGGGCGAAGACGTCCATCATCTAGCCGACATCGTTTTGAGGCGCACAAGCCTCGCGATCACCGGTCGGATCGATCTCGAAATTCTCGACACCCTGCTGACCGTGATGGCCCGCGAGCTCGCCTGGACGGGCGAACAGATGTTGGCGGAGCGGCGGCAACTCATCGATGAACTTGGGACCTATTACGGGGTCTCGGTCGCAATGCTTCAGGACAGATGCAAGGAAAAGGACAAGGCGTCATGATACGAGTTTCCAAGAAGGCACGAATGAACAGGTTGTTTCGTCAAGGCGGCTGCCTCGACGTCGCCATCGATCACGGCGTCTGCAACGAGCCAAGCTTCCTCATCGGCCTGGAGGATATGGCGGGCGTAGTGGGCAAGCTTATCGAAGCCGGGCCTGACGCCATCCAGATGGCCTATGGCCAGGCGGATCTGCTGCAGGCGAGGCCCGAGCGCGACAAGCCGGCGCTCGTCATGCGCATTGACATGGGCAATCCCTACAACGCCACGCGCCACCGCAGCATGTGGTCGCAACTGCAGAACCATGACGAACCGATCATCGGCGCGCTGGAGATGGACGCGGCCTGCGTCGTCGTCAATCTCTTCATGCTGCCGGACGAGCCGGAGCTCTTCCGGCAATGTGTCGAGAACATCAGCCGCGTGCGCGCCGATTGCCATCGCTACGGCATGCCGCTGATGATCGAGCCGCTGGTGATGCTGCCCAATGACGTACGCGGCGGCTATCAGGTAGACGGCGATGCCGAAAAGATCGTCACGCTGGTCCGCCTTGCCTCCGAAATGGGGGCCGACATCATCAAGGCCGATCCGACCAGTGATCCCGCCGACTTCCACAAGGTGATCGATGCCGCCCGTTGCCCGGTTCTGGTCCGTGGTGGCGGCCGCGAAGATCTGCGCGTCGTGCTTGCCAAATCAGCGGCTATGATGGCTCAAGGCGCAAACGGGATGGTCTATGGACGCAACATCTATCAGCATGACAATCCGAAGGCGGTCGTTAAGGCGCTGATGGCGATCATCCACCAGCGCGCCAGTGGCGAGGAAGCATGGGACATCTATAACCGTGGCTGAGAAAAACTACATTTTGGGCGTCGATGTCGGAAACACGGTCATCAAGGCCGTGCTTTTCGACACACAGGGCCACCAGATCGCACACTGCGCCATCGACGGGCAGTCGAGCTTTCCCGAACCCGGCCATGTCGAGCGTGACCTCTCCGAACTCTGGGAAAACGGCTGCGCGGCGATCCGTGAAGTCATCGCCACCTCCGGTGTCGATCCGACGCGGATACTTGGTATCGGTTGCGCGGGCCATGGCAACGGCCTCTACCTGCTGGATCGTGCCCTCCAACCGTTGAAGGGCATCCAGTCGCTCGACAGCCGGGCGGCCGATATCGCCGCAGAACTCGACCGCGAGAACGGGGACGCGCTCCAGGCGCGCTGTCTTCAGCGCCCCTGGCCATCGCAGACACCGAGCCTGCTGGCCTGGGTCAAGCGCCACGCACCGGAGACCTATGCCAAGATTGGCGCCGTCCTTTTCTGCAAGGACTTCATCAACTTCCGCCTGACGGACCGGCTGGCCAACGATATCTCCGACCTTAGTGGCGCTGGACTCCTTGCCATGCCGGGTTCCGAACTCGACGCGGCTTTGCTCGGCCTCTACCACCTTGAGGATGCCTTGGCCTTCTTTCCCGAGCGCGTGCAGTCGGCAGACATCGTCGGCCGGGTCACCGCTGCAGCCGCCAAGGCAACGGGTCTTGCAGAGGGCACGCCTGTGATAGGTGGCTATTTCGATGTCGTGTCGAGTGCCATGGGCTCCGGGGTCATCCATCCCGGCGAGGCCTCCGTCATCGCGGGAACCTGGAGCATCAACCAGGTTTTTGCCGACCGGCCCGTCATCAGCCCCGATGTCTTCATGGTCACGACCTTTGGGGAAGGTCGATACGTCAACATCGAGTCGAGCGCGACATCGGCTGCCAATCTCGAATGGTATGTGCACCGCATGCGCGGCGACCATGGCGGCAAGGCCTTCGATCGCTGCAATGAAGAGATTGGCAAGGTCTTAGCCCGTGCCGACGACCCCTTCTTCCATCCCTTCATCTTCGGCTCGCGCCTCGGTGCCGAGTTCCGCGGCGGTTTCTATGGGCTCGCCGGTTGGCATGGCGAGGGCCACATGCTCAGGGCACTTTTCGAAGGTGTCTGCTTCGAGCATCGCAGGCATATCGAAGTGCTTCGCAATGCCGGACTGTCGGTCGACCGGGCAGTCATGTCCGGGGGCGGATCGCGCAGTCCCCATTGGCCACAGATGATGGCCGATGTGCTGGAAATCCCGCTCACCGTCGCGGAGGCCCGCGAGACCGGCGCTCTGGGGGCGGCGATCGGCGCGACGGTCGCGATCGGCCTCTATGCCTCCTACGAAGAGGCCGTTGCCGCTATGACCCGGTCGGCCAGCGATTTCCGGCCGAATGTCGAATTGACGGAGCATTTTCGCAGGCGATACGAAATCTATCTGGCCCTGACCGATCAGATGCGGGATTTCTGGAACACGCTCCGCCTGAAGCCCTAGGCCGAATTTTAAACGCGGTCGAATATCGGCGATCACGATCGCCAGCAAAAGGACAGACCATGCTGGACAAGACACGGCTCGATGGCGACTACGACTATGTCATCGTTGGGGCAGGAACCGCAGGCTGCGTTCTCGCCGCCCGCCTCACGGAGGATCCGTCAATCCGCGTGCTGCTGCTGGAGGCCGGCGGCTCCGACCTTTATCACTGGGTGCAGATCCCGGTCGGCTACCTCTATTGCATCGGCAATCCGCGCACCGACTGGATGATGCGCACGGCACCCGAAGAGGGTCTCAATGGCCGCAGCCTTGCCTATCCGCGCGGCAAGGTGCTCGGTGGCTGCACCTCGGTCAACGGCATGATCTACATGCGCGGCCAGGCGGCCGATTACGATGGCTGGCGCGACCTCGGCAATCCGGGCTGGGGCTGGTCGGATGTGCTGCCTTATTTTCGCAAGTCCGAGGACTATCACGGGCCGTCGGGTGAGATGCATGCAACTGGTGGTCCGTGGAAAGTCAGCCGCCAGCGCCTGAAATGGGATATCCTCAAGGCCGTTCAGGAAGGCGCGCGCGAATTCGGCATCGAGCCGCGCGCCGACTTCAACGACGGTGACAACGAGGGATCCGGCTTCTTCGACGTCAACCAGCACAAGGGCGTGCGCTGGAACACGGCGCGGGGCTTCCTGCGACCGGCGCTAAAACGCCCCAACCTGCGCCTTGTCCAGCATGCCCTGGTCGAACGCCTGACCTTCGAGGACAAACGCGTGACTGGAGTGAACTATCGCACGCCCGGAGGCTCATTTTCCGCGAAAGCATCAGGCGAAGTGATCCTCGCCGCTGGTGCTATCAACTCTCCCAAGCTGCTGGAGCTCTCGGGTATTGGCGATCCAGCACGCCTCAGCCCGCTCGGCATCGACGTCAGCCTGCCGAAACCGGGCGTGGGTGCAAATCTGCAGGATCATCTGCAGATCCGCACGGTCTTCAAGGTGAAGAACACGGTGACGCTGAACCAGCTTGCCAATTCCTGGCGCGGCAAGATGAAGATCGCCGCCGAGTATGCGCTGTTTCAGTCCGGCCCGATGTCGATGGCACCCAGCCAGTTCGGCATGTTCACCCGGTCCAGCCCGGACCAAGACCGGCCCGACATCGAATATCACATCCAGCCGCTCTCCACCGACAAGCTCGGCGATCCGCTCCACCCGTTCCCGGCGATCACGGTCTCGGTCTGCCAGTTGCGCCCGACCAGCGCCGGTACCTGCCACATAACGTCGGCCGATCCGGCCCTGCAGCCGGAGATCCGTCCGAA
Source organism: Hyphomicrobiales bacterium (assembly GCA_900470155.1). Lineage (GTDB taxonomy): Bacteria > Pseudomonadota > Alphaproteobacteria > Rhizobiales > Rhizobiaceae > Allorhizobium. The sequence goes on along the minus strand of UBZT01000002.1, from coordinate 90,027 downwards.
TTACCTCTCCACTGACCAGGATCGTTCCGTCGCGATCGCCGCTATCCGCCAGGCAAGACAGGTGATGTCGGCTGCCGCCCTTCGTCCCTTCCAGCCCGAGGAGATCCTGCCCGGCCGTGAGTTCGAGGACAACGAGGCCCTTCTGCGAAAGGCCGGCGACATCGCGACCACCATTTTCCACCCCGTCGGGACCTGCCGAATGGGGCCGGATCCAGATGCCGTGGTCGACCCCTCGCTGCGCGTAAAAGGCCTTCAGGGCCTGCGCGTCGTCGACGCTTCCATCATGCCCCGCATCGTCTCCGGCAACACCGCCTCGCCGGTGGTGATGATCGCCGAAAAGGCAGCCGATTTGATCCGGCACGCCAATAGGGGTTTTCTGCGTGACGGCACTCCCGGCGGGAATTGATCGGGCGCTAGCCGTGATATCCGCGCCGTTGCCTTATTGCCAATGTCGCTACGTCGATTACCTTGTGTCAGTCAGCGGGATCAACGGGATTTGCAAAGGCCGCGCGTATCTCAGCCGACATCGGAAGGCGCATGTTGATGCCCATTGGCGGAACCGGTGCGTTGAACCATTTCTCATAGAGTTCTTCTATCTTGCCGCTGGCATAGATTTTCTTCAGTGCGGAATTCACGGAATTTCTGAACCCGGTATCGTCCAGTCGCACCATAAGACCGTAGGGTTCCGGCCATCCCAGCGCTTCGGTCGAAAGCGAGAATTGTTCTGGATCGGGCGATTTCGCCACCATGGCAGCGAGCAATATGCCGTCCATCACAAAGGCAGCTGCCCGACCTTCGCGCACCAACTGAAGGGCGTCCTTGTGGGTCTCGACCGGTACAACGGCGATATTGAGAGCCCGCTCCCGATTCATTGTGTTGAGCTGTCCGATATTGGTAGTCCCTGATGTGGCGGCGACCGTGTGGCCGGCGAGATCCGCAATGGTCTTCAGGTTGCTTTTTTTCAGCGAGACAAATTGGGTGCCGGTGACAAAATGCGGGTAGGAGAAACCGACGCTCTTGCGCCGCTCGGCGTTGTTCGTGCTGGCAACGCATTCGATATCGAAGTCGCCATTCCTCAGCATGCTGACGCGGTTGCGCGGGTTTCGTTCGACATATTCGACCTTCACCGAAGCGAGCTTGAGGCTGTCGCGTATGGTGGCGACCACTTCCAGACACAGTTCGGTCGAGTAGCCCGTGACGGTACCGTCGGGTTGGCGATAGGAGAAGGGAAAGTCCTCGGCGCTGTAGCCGATCCGGACCAACCCAGTTTCAGCAATTTTGCGGAGCGTCGGCGATGGCTCTTCGGCATGCCCTGCGGCTACCGTCATGAGCAGGGAGAGTACCGTGGTGGTGACACACAGAAGCTGTTTTGGCTTTTGTAAGTGTCGGGAAATTGACCGTATCATCTGTTCACCCTCCCTATTCCAGATAGTCCGTGGGCACGGCAAATGCCGCCTTTAGGGTCGGAGACATTGGCAAATTCAGGTTCATGCCGTCGGGTGGAATCGGCGATAAAAACCATTTGCTGTAGATAGCCTCGATCTCGGAACTTGTAAAAACTTGCTTCAGCGCCGTGTTGACGACCGTTCGAAACTCCTCGTCGCCATGTCGCATCAAAAGCCCGTAGGGTTCTGGAGGACTCAACATTTCTTCCGACAGCGCGAATTTCGACGGATCTGGTGCTTGCGCGATCATGGCGGCAAGCAGGATGCCATCCCATACGAAGGCGGAAGCACGCCCATCGGTTACGAGATCGAAGGCCTCCGAGTTGGTTTTGGTTGGTATCACGCCGATGTTAAGCTGTCTGACGCGGTTAATCGCGTTCAACTGGTCGATATTGACCGTGCCGGAGGCGGCAGCAACCGAGCGGCCGGCCAAGCCCTGAAGGTTGATGATGTCGTCCTGACGCCTTGTCATGAACTGGGTGGCCGTGGTGAAATGCGGATAGGAAAAGCCGACGATCTTTCGCCGCTCGGCATTGTTGGTGGTGGCCGCGCATTCGATGTCGATCTTGCCGCTTTTGACAAGTACGAAGCGCGTGGCAGATGTTGCCGCGACATAGTCAATGCTCAACTTGTCGAGCTTCAGGTACTGCCTCACGGCCTCCACCACGTGGTTGCAGAGGTCCATCGAGAAGCCGATAATCTGGCCATCTGGTGTCTTATAGGAAAATGGCGGTTCGGCCTCTCGATAACCCACGGAGATAACGTGGGTTTCGGCAATCTTCTTCAGGGTGTTGTTCGTCTCTTGTGCCAATGCCGGCACCGATGGCGGGATCCACGCCAGAGAAAGCACTGCAATGGCCAATTTGTGCATGTCGTTTCTCCCGTTGGCGGTGCCGGGTTTCTTCCACCCAGGTAACCGAAGGCATCATTCAAATGCCGTTTTTGAATTTTCTGTCTGCGGACAAAGATCGATTTCGGCAATCGGTCGTGGTCTGGCGAAATAATAGCCCTGTGCATTGGTGCAACCTGCTGCCCTGAGGATCAGCAGTTGTTCTTCTGTTTCCACCCCCTCGGCCGTGATTTCCATATCCAGCTCACGTGCCAGATTGGTGATGGCGGCAACGATCGCCCTGGATGTCGGCTGGGTTGGCAGGTCAGCGACGAAGCCGCGGTCGATCTTGATTTTGCTGAAGGGCATTTCGGCGAGATAGCTCAGCGATGCATAGCCGGTGCCGAAATCGTCCAATACGACGGAAATGCCCATGGCGCCGATTGCCCGGAGTGCCTCACGGCTTTCGGCCCCGGCAAGCATCACCGTTTCGGTAACTTCGAGTTCCAGCCGCCCGGCGGGCAGACCGGAAGCAGTGATGGCCGCTCGAACCGTCTCGACAATTCCGCCATGGCGTAGCTGCACCGGCGAGAGGTTAACGGCAAGGCGCATCTCGTCCGGCCACGCTGCGGCGTCTGTGCAGGCGCGTTCGAGCACCCAGGCTCCGAGAGGAACGATGCCGCCGGTTTCCTCGGCGAGTGGAATGAAGCGGTCTGGCGCTATCAGCCCGTGCTGGGGGTGCCTCCACCGCACCAGTGCTTCAAAGCCGCAAACCTCCCCGGTGGAGATTTTGACGAAGGGCTGGTAATGCAGTTCAAACTCGCCACGCTGGAGTGCAAGCCTGAGGTCCATCTCCAGGGCATGCTGGTCCTGCACAACCATGTCCATGCCATGTTCGAAGACGACAAGGTTGCCCCGTCCGGCAGCCTTTGCTCGGTATAGTGCGAGGTCGGCATTCTGAAGCAACTGTCCTGCGCTTGTCCCATGGGCCGGTGCGCAGGCCACGCCGATGCTTGTGCCAACGACCATCTCCTGGCCCTCCAGGATGAAGCCATTGGCGATCGTCTGGAGTAGACGCGTACCCAATGCGCGCGCTTCGTTGGTTGCGTCAGTGTGCACAAGTTGGATAATGGCAAATTCGTCGCCGCCGAGACGAGCTGCAAGGTCGCCGTCATCAAGTACCTCGCGGATACGCTGGGCGCAGGTGATCAGCAACTGGTCGCCGCAACCATGGCCCAGGGTGTCGTTCACCACCTTGAAGCGGTCGAGGTCTAGCAGAAGGATGTTGAAGCCGCCGGTGTTGCCGCCATCATCGAGCGCCTTTTCCAGCGTCTTCATCAAGAGGGCCCGGTTGGCCAATCCGGTCAAGGTGTCGTGATGAGCCATATGCTCAAGTTCAATGGCCATGTCGCGGATCTCGCGCAGCCCGGCGCGCTCGACCACCGCTTCGCGCAGTGCCTCGATAGCCCGCGCCATTTCGCCGATTTCGTCAGTGCGAAGCTGGAAGGGGGTGACCTTGTCTGTCACCTCCAGGGCAATTTGTCGTGTCGCCTGAACCAGCGCCGGAACCGGCTGAAAGAGGCGCCTGGCGAAAATGGTGGCGAGCAGTCCTGTAAGAAGTAGCAGCGTCAGCATCATAAACAGCGAATTGCTGATCAGCTCCTGCTGCGCGCGTTTCAGGATGGAGGCTTTTCCTATCGAGACAGCGACCGCACCCAGAAGTACATTGTCGGGACTGACGATTGGCAAGACACCGACGAAATGGCTGCCACCTGCGATTGTGGCGAAGCCGGTAGAAACGTGCCCGGCCGGGGCATCGCCCGTAAAGAGGAGCCCCTCGCTCGAAATCCACGACTCTTCGCTTGGCACAACGCCGGATGATGTTGCAACCTCAAAAAATCGTCCGGTTTCTGGCTCGCGGCGGAACAGCCAGGCGTCGTTCTTGGTCTGGGCGGCCACAAGTGCGAGCACGTCGGTCGGGGTAAACCCTGTGAAAAGAATGGAATCGTCATCGCCAATCGGCTGCGCGGTTACAATGCGTTCCACCTGACCGTCTGCGTGGGTCTTGATGATGACATAGGTGTAGACACCGCGCAGTGTAGAACTCGCGATCTGGACATTTATCCGCGCCTGATTGTTCCATTGCTCCTTGGCGGCTTCGACGAACATGGACCAGCCGACCAGAGCGCCTAAGCTGTACGAAAGAAGGGCCACTCCAAGGAAAACGACAATGACCTTGGAGAGAAGCGATCTTTTCCAGGCCAGGGCCAGCACCAACATGGAGCGAAAGATCCGCAATGGCCCTCGGCTTTTACCGGCAGCAACGGAGGCTTGCGCTTGGCAGGCTTCATCGACCATCAGTCAAGTTTCCATCCAGATTTAAACATAGCTCACGGGAAAGCGATTTTTTGCCCAATGCAAATAATCTACATGCCATGTATTGAGGAAATAGCCTGCGATGCCGGGCGCTGTGGAATTTGTATCTTCTTCGTTTATACTCTCTTAAATTGTGCGGTGCATGCCAACGGCGGCACCCCTGGCCTGCCCACCGACACAACGATCGCGCCAGCAATTGTCCGCTACGCTTCTTGACCGGTCGACAGCAATTCACAGCTCGGAAACAAAAGGTATCTCGCTGGGAGCCACACCGCCAAATGAGCATCTCAAATGGTCTCGGCGCGGCACGCTGTGTGATAGGACCTTATGTCTTTTCCGGCGCAAACATGCGCATCATGACATCCGAGCGGCGGATAAGGTGCTGGAATATGGCGCCGGTGATGTGGGCGGTGATGAGCCCCAGAAGCACGGCTTGCAGATATTCATGGACAACCACCGCCAGTCGAAAATCGAAAAACCACCCCATCACACCCGATACAGGCAGTGACAGGAGCATGGCATAGATCAGCCCGTGGACGGATTCGGACAAAATTTTCAAAATGCGTGGCTCATCGCCAGGCGGTTGAGGGACGCCGCGGCGGTAGCGCAGATAGAGCCGGCATAACGCTAATGCCAGGATCAATACTCCTGAGGCTATATGCAAATAGGTCAGCAGGCCCGAGCCCTGAGAGGGTAAAGTTCCGTCTAGATGGGCGTTCCAGGTGGCTTCAATTGCGTTGTGCGCGAGGAACTGGAAGGCCACCAGAATTACGACTGCCCAATGGAGGCTCACTTGCAATCGAGAATAGCCAGATACTTTTTCTGACATAGGCCTGCTCCAGGGTACTGCTCAAAGAACTACAATGTTTTCAGATGCGCGAGGTTCCACAGTTCGGCATTAACCGGCGACGGTCTGCAAAACTTCCGACCTTTGCCCCTACAGCATGACATTTGGTGCGCTAAATGGTCGGAGCAGTGATGGGAATAATTGTCGTGAAAGGGGCTGGTCATAGGACGTGGGCGCAACAGTTTTGGCGTGAGGATGTCGGCGCGATGGCGTAGCATCGCATTTGGCGCGGGGCTATGTCCCGCGATTGCATCATGCTCCGGCGTGCAGTCCGCACTGGATCCCGCTGGGGAAGAGGCCAAAAGCGTGGCAACGCTATTTTGGGCAATGACCATTGTTGGCCTTATTATATGGGCCATCGTTGTCGCCATTTCTCAATATGCCGCACGATGGAAGCGTGGGACCATATCAGAGAAGGCGGCCGGCCAGGTCATCCTGTTGGGCGGGGTGGTTTTCCCCATCGTCGTTCTGACGGCGCTCCTGGTTTACGCCCTTTGGCTGATGCCATTTCTGCGTCCCTTTGCGAAATCCGGAGAGGCAAGCACGCGCATCGAGGTCGTCGGAAACCAGTTCTGGTGGCATGTCGTTTATCTCCGCGCCGACGGCAGCAAAGTCGTCTCGGCAAATGAGATCCGTTTGCCTGTCGGCGAGCGGGTTGAGTTTTCCCTCACCAGCTCGGACATGATCCATTCCTTCTGGATTCCCGCACTTGGCGGAAAGATGGACCTTATCCCAGGACGTATCAACCGCCTGTCGCTGCTGGCCCAGCGAAAGGGCACCTATCGCGGCCAGTGTGCCGAGTTCTGCGGCACCTCTCATGCATTTATGGCTTTCCCCGCAGTCGTGATGGAGCCAGTTGAGTTCGAGGCATGGCTTGAACAACGAAGCGTTCCGGCAGCAACAGACCCGACGAATGCCGGCCATGCAGTGTTCTTTCGCGAAAAATGCGGCGAATGCCATAGCGTCGCTGGCACCGCGGCGAAAGGTTCTGCCGGCCCCGACCTTTCGCATGTGGGATCACGTCTCACTCTCGCCGCTGGCCGGATGGAAAATAGCGAAACCAACATGGCACGCTTCATCGCTGATCCCGGGTCGATCAAACCGGGTAGCCAGATGCCAGGTTATCAAAACCTATCTGAGGAGGATTTGTCCGCGGTGGTCAAATGGCTGAAAGGATTGCAATGAGCGACGACCCGATCCAGGAGGATGACGCATCCGCCGAGGAAAAACAGCTCCGGGCGGTATGGGCAAATCCGCCGGGATGGCGCTACTGGACGTCGGTCAACAATACCGAAGTCGGCCTCTGGTATGGCTCGACCGCTTTTGCGTTCATGCTGTTTGCCGGGCTGCTTGGCTTGCTCGTCCGCGCCCAGCTCGCTGTACCGGAAAACGACCTGCTTTCGGCTGAATTCTACAACCAGGTCTACACGTTGCACGGAACCGTCATGATGTTCCTGTTCGCCGTGCCGATCTTCGAGGCGGTGGCGATCTTCCTTTTGCCCTCAATGCTGGGCGCGCGCGAACTGCCCTTTCCAAGGCTCGGCGCCTTCGGTTTCTGGAGCTTCCTGATCGGCGGCGTCTTCGTCTGCGGTTCGATCTTCTTTAACGCTGCGCCGAATGCCGGCTGGTTCATGTATCCGCCGCTCGCAACCAGCGAGCAGGCGGGCATCGGTGCTGATATCTGGCTGCTTGGACTTTCCTTCATCGAGGTCGCCTCGCTTGCGGCGGCAGTCGAACTGATCGTCGGCATCATGAAGTGCCGGGCGCCGGGCATGCGCGTGAACATCATGCCGCTGTTTGCCTGGTATCTGTTGATCGTCGGTGGGATGATCCTGTTTGCATTTCCACCCCTGATCGCCGGCGACCTCCTGTTTGAAATGCAGCGCATGTTCGATTGGCCGTTCTTTGATCCCGAGCGCGGTGGCGACCCCCTCTTGTGGCAGCATTTGTTCTGGATTTTCGGGCATCCGGAAGTCTACATCATCTTCCTGCCAGCAATTGCGCTGCTGGCGATGATTGTGCCGACCTTTGCCGGCCGGCCCATTGTAGGCTATTCCTGGATCGTGTTAGCCGCCGTGGGTACCGGCTTTCTCTCCTTCGGACTATGGGTGCACCATATGTTTGCCACGGGCCTGCCGCAGATTTCGCTCGCCTTCTTTTCAGCAGCATCCGAGGCGGTCGCCATTCCAACCGGCGTGCAGATCTTCGTCTTCATCGCCACCATGCTGGCCGGCCGCGTGATTTTTTCTATCCCCATGCTTTTTGCCATGGGTGGCATCGCTATCTTCGTCATGGGCGGTCTGACAGGCGTGATGGTCGCGCTGGTGCCTTTTGACTGGCAGGCGCACGACACTTATTTCATCGTCGCCCACCTGCATTATGTGCTGATCGGCGGCATGCTGTTTCCGGTCTTTGCCGGCCTCTATTATTACTATCCGCTGATCGATGGAAAACACATGTCGGAGCGGGTGGGCCGCTTTGCCTTCTGGATGATGTTCGTCGGCTTCAACATCACTTTCTTCCCTATGCACATAGCGGGTCTGCGCGGCATGCCGCGGCGGGTATTCACATATCCCGAAGGCCTCGGCTGGGATTGGCTGAACCTGATGTCCACGATGGGAGCGGTGGTGCTCGGTATCGGCATGTTCGCCGTCGTCGTCGACGTCACCCTGCATCGTCGCCGCCAGCCGCGTGGTGAAGTCAATCCTTGGAACGCGGGCACTCTCGAATGGATCAGCGAGCCCGAGGAAAAATGGGGCATGCGCTCCATCCCCCGGATCAAAAGCCGTTATCCGTTGTGGGACGAGAAAGGTCTGGCCGAAGAAGTCAAGCGTGGTGACTGGTATCTGCCGGACGCCAAGGAAGGGCATCGAGAAACGCTGGTTACCTCCGTACTCGATGCCGAACCGGAACAGGTCCTTCGCGTCGGCGGGACATCGTATATTACCATCATCAGCGCGGTCACTTTGGGCACAGTCTTCGTCGCGCTGACTTTCAAGTGGTGGGTTCTCTCAGCCTTTTCCGGTGTCGCCTTCCTGGCGGCGATACTTTGGTGGCTCTGGACTGGCACTGGCCACATGCCTGAAAAGGCGGAAAAGAATGTTGGCCGAGGGCTTACCCTTCCACTCTATGCGTCCGGCGTAAAGTCGGTCGGCTGGTGGGGCATGTTCATCACCATGGTCGGAGACGGAACCGCCTTCGCCAGCCTGATCTTCGGCTACTTCTTTTTCTGGACGATTAATCAGGATTTCACCGGCGGCTTGAGCGGCCCCGGTGTGTTTTGGCCGATGGCAGCACTTGGCCTCTACGCGACGGCGTGGGCAGCAACGGTCGGCGCAAGGGAGGTCAACCGGCGTGGCCATGTCGGGCTGGCGCGGGCGCTGATCGTGATCGGGGCGCTGCTGGCCTCGGTCGGTTGCGTTGCTGCGCTCGCAGGCCCCTGGACGACCGGTATGGACCCGACCGACCATGTCTATCCGGCAATCGTCTGGATCCTGGTCATCTGGACTGTGGCTCATGGTGTGGTCGGCGTGATCATGCAGCTCTATTGTCTTGCGCGAAGCCTCGCCGGCCGCATGACATCCCGGCACGACATGGAAATTTGCAATGTCGCGCTTTATTGGCATTTTATGCTTGTCACGGCCGTCACCACCTTCGCCGTCGTCGGCCTTTTCCCGGAGGCGCTGTGATGTGGCATCTTCTGCCGCGCGAGGTCGAATCCCTCTGGACGCTCTTCACGGCGCCCGTCATCTGGGCGCTGCATTTCCTGTTCTGCTATGTCGGGGCCGCGATCTTCTGCGAGAAGCCCGATTTTCTCGGACTGGACTTCAACAATCTCAGGATAGCCATCGGCGTTTTGACCGTTGCTGCACTCGTCCTGATCGTAGTCTCAGCCGCACTGGCCTGGCGCCAGTGGAATTTTGGCACCGATGATCCGCCGCATGACGACCCGAGCCGGAAGGACCGGCTGCTGTTCCAGGGCTATGCAACGCTTTTGCTGTCCGGGCTTAGCTTCGTTGCAGTGACCTTCTCCGCATTGCCGGCGCTGTTCATCACGGAGTGCATCAGATGAGCCGCATCGCGCTGCCGGCAGGCTTGCTGCTGTTGGCCGTTGTCTGGCTCGGCCCCTTGCTGGACAGATGGCGAGATTCGTTTTCGGCGCATATGGTGGCGCATATGGGGGTTGTCGGCATCGCCGCGCCGCTGATCGCCATAGGTCTGGCTCGGAACGGGAGGCCACGGACACCCATGCCCGTCGCGCTGCCGGTGGCTGCATCCATCCTGGAGCTTTTCACCGTCTGGGGCTGGCATGCACCGGCCATGCGACGCATAGCGGAGGCGTCTGTGCCGGCGACCGTGATCGAGCAAGCGAGCTTTCTGCTGGCAGGCGTTCTGCTTTGGTGGACCAGTCTGGCGCAGCCTGGCAACAAGATCCATGCCGCAATTGGCGCGGGCGCGTTGCTCTTGACCTCGATCCACATGACCCTGCTTGGCGCGCTCCTGTCGCTCAGCCAGCGGCCGCTCTACGGCGAGGGCGAAGTGACCTGCTTCGGGGTGGTTTTGGGCGCCCAGGAAGATCAGCACCTTGGTGGCATCATCATGCTGCTGGTTGGCGCCATCGTATATCTGGCCGGCGGGGTGTGGCTGGCGCAGCGCCTTGTGGAAGAGCCGCCTGCGACACCTGCCGCGGACACGAGGGCTCGGATCGTCAAGTCTCGATCGTGACGGGAATGGCTTTCGATGCCGGCGTTTTCGACAGTTCATCGAAGTGATCGATGGCGTTGAGAACGTTGGCTTCTGGATAGTAGGCGCCGATCGTACCTCTGGGCAAGTTGTGCATCCGAACCGCCAAGCCTGCCAGCGCACGTCGAACACCATCGCCGAAATCGCTGACGAGGGTGACGACCTGGCCTTCCTCAAGACCCGCGGCGCGCATGTCCGTCTCGCTCATCAGCACGACGTCGCGCGTTCCCTCAATACCTCGAAAGCGGTCTGAATAGCCGTAGATCGTCGTGTTAAATTGGTCGTTGGACCGCAGCGTCACCAATCGATATCGCCCTTCTGCATCGGCAAATGACAGGGCGTTCAACTGGGACGGCGTGGTGAACACGGCCTTTTTCTCTGGCGTGTTCCAGATGCGGCATCGGGCATCATTGCCGCGATAGAAACCGCCCGGCTCGAACATGCGGGCATTATAGTCCTTGAAGTCGTCTGGATAGGTGTATTCGATCAGATCTCGAACGAGGCGGTAGTCCGCCGTCCATTCCTGCCATCGCAGCTTGGGATTTGGGTCGAGCGTTGCCATGGCTATGCCCGAAATGATGGCAAGTTCGCTTTTCAGGTGCGGGGACGCAGGGCGGCGCTTTCCGATCGAACCCGAGATATGGGAGAAGCTGTCTTCCGAGGTGACCGCCTGCACACCCGATGCCTGGACATCCTCCTCGAGCCGCGACAGGCAGGGCAGGATATAGGCGTGTTTGCCGGGGAAAAGATGGCTGCGATTGAGCTTGGTGGAAATCAGCACCGTCAGATCCTGCCCAGCCCAGACGCGCTCCATCTCCTTCTGGTCCGGAACGGCGCGCAGCAGATTGCCGCCCAGCGAGATGGTGGCTTTGATCCGGCCGTTCATCAATCCTTTCACCGCATCGACAATTGTCGTGCCATCCTGCGTGGGCGGATCGAAGTCGAACAGTTGCCGGAGCTTGTCCAGGGGAACGAGTTCCGTCTTCTCGGCGATCCCAACGGTACGCTGGCCCTGGACGTTCGAATGCCCACGAACGGGACAGCAACCGGCCCCTGCGCGGCCGATATTGCCGCGCAGAAGCAGCAGGTTGACGAGCATGCCAATATTGAGGGAGCCTTGAACATGCTGTGTCAGCCCCATGCCGTAGACCGCGATCACGCGCTCCTAGGTGACGTAGATTTCTCCGGCGCGGCGAAGGGCGCCTTCCGCCAGGCCGCTCTCGCGCTCGATCTCGCTCCATGGCGTCGCCCTGACGAGTTCGATGAAACGGTCAAAACCCGTGGTATGTTTTGTGATGAAATCAACATCCAGAACCCGCTTGTCTGCACGGGCGACTGCCGCGTCGTCGGCTTCGATGACCACCTTGCAGAGCCCCAGAATGGCCGCGATGTCGCCACCGGACTGCACCTGAAGGTATTCATCCGATATCTTCGTTTCGTGGCCGGTGATCATATCCACAGGGTTTTGCGGATTGACGAAGGAAACGAGGCCCTGTTCGACAACCGGATTGAAGGTTACGATCCGGGCGCCGCGGTTTTTGGCATCCTGAAGAGGATGCAGAAAGCGGGGACTGTTTGAACCGGGGTTCTGGCCAAAGAAGAAGAATGCATCTGCCTGTTCGAGGTCGTCCCATATGACGGTTCCGACAGGCGAGCCGATCACCTTGGTGAGGCCGACCGAGGTCGTCTCGTGGCACATGTTCGAACTCTGCGGCAGGTTGTTGTTGCCATAGGCACGCGCCAGCAAAGCATAAAGATAAGATGCCTCGAGTCCCGCGTGACCTGACGCGTAGAAGATGACCCTCTCACGGGGGAGTGACTTCAACACATGCCCAATCCCCTCGAATGCTTCGTCCCAGGTGACTTCCACATATCGATCGGCATTGGCGTCATAGCGCATCGGATGCGTCAGCCGCCCCGTCTGCTCCAGATCGTAGTCCTTCCATTCTCTTAACTCACTAACTGTGTGGTCATTCCAGAAATCCGGGGTGCAGCGCGCACTCGTCAGGTCTGACATCGTTGCTTTCGCGCCATTTTCGCAAAATTCGAAGGGATGATAGTTGGCAGGTTTTGGCCACGCGCAAGAGACGCACATGACACCGCCTGGCTTGTTTTGCCGCAACAGGGTGTGAAGCGCGGATGCTGGAGGATGGTTCTCACGATAGATACGCGCGATGGATTTGAGCGACCCCCAACCACCTGCCGGGCCTTCGGATTCAGGGTTTTGTATGGTGTCGGCCATCATTGTCACTTTCTGTGGAGGGCCGCCAGCCGCTTTGCTTGCGTCGGCCTTTCCATCGACTTCCGATCAGTTGAACAGCGCCGCTTCGAATGAAGAATTGGCAACGGAAACAAGCGAAATGCCGGTCGCAAGCGATAGTTCCCAGGCATTGCCCGTCGCCCCACGAGGCGTGCAGCTGGAATTGCCGGTGTTCTATGAAGTTTGTGCCGGCGCTATTGCACTCTACTGTTCGCGAAAGGCGCGAGCGATCTGGTCGGTTAGCGGTTTCAGCAGATAGGAAATGGCGGATCTTTCGCCCGTCTGGATAAATGCTTCCGCGGGCATCCCCGGGACCACGGTCATCCCGGACAGCTTATGGTATTCGCCAGCGTCCAACATGAGGCGGACCAGAAAGTAGGAAAGCCCGGTTTTCTCGTCGGTGGAAAGATCTGCCGCCACCCGGCTGACATGGCCGCTCAACTCAGGTGTCGTTCGCTGATTGAACGCTGACAGGCGGATCATGGCTTTCTGTTCTGGCTGCACCTGATCAATGTCTTTGGGGGAAATGCGGACTTCCAGAGACAGCGTATCGCTCTTCGGGACGATGAGCATAATAGGATCCGCCGGCGTCACCACGCCACCGATCGTATGAACATCAAGCTGGTGCACCACGCCGGACTGCGGCGCGATAATGTCGATCCGCTTCAACTGGTCTTCCGACGCAATCTTGCGTTCGACATATTCGCCGATATCGCCCTGAACCTCGCGCAACTCCCGACCGACTTCGGTCTTCAGATCCTGGTCGATCTGCATCATGGCCAGTCTGGTCTCGGTAATCCGCCCGGCGATCTGCGCCTGATAAGCGATCTTCTCGCCAAGCTCGCCGCCGAATGTGGCAAGCTCCGTCTTCAGGCCATTGAGGCGCTGGTCAGAGACCGCACCCTGCTTGCGCAGTTCGGCAAGCGAGGTGATTTCATTCAGCAATACCTTGCTTCCCTCGCGATACGCGGTTTCCTGCGCGCGGAGACCTTCGATCTCATGGCCATACTGCAAAATGCGTTCGCTGAGCTGCGCCTTCTGCCCTTCGCGGGAGGCTTTGCGGAATTCGAACAGCCGGGTTTCGCTGTCGACTGCGGCGGTCGCTTCCTGATGCCCTAGCTGTTTCTTGTCCAGCAGTACTTCCGGAAACACGATCTCCGCGCGATCGTCGCGTTCTGCCTGAAGCCTCGCTTGCCGAGCCAGTAGCTCGTCGAGCCGTTTGCGAACCATGTCGAGATTGGCCTTTGCCTGCGTTGCATCAAGGCGCATCACCACGTCCCCGGCGGTGACGGTGTCGCCTTCGCGTACAAGGATCTCCCCAACCACGCCGCCGGCTGGGTGCTGGACCTTCTTCAGATAACTGTCGACCACGAAGTGGCCGCTCGCGACCACCGCACCGGACAGGTTGGTTGCAACCGCCCAGGCGCCTGCGCCACCGACAAGCAGAGTGCAGGTCAGTAGCCCGATGCTCGTATGGCGGCGTATCGATCGGCTGACGGCGGCATCCATGTCATGGAGCGACATCGGTGGTATCCTCCTGGTTCGTAGCAAGCGCACTGCTGGGTGTGGTGATCACCCGCAACGGGGAAATCCCGTAAGGGCCCGACTGATAGGGGCGGACGATCTCCTGACGCGCCGGGTGTGTCTGCAGAACCTCTGCGAGCACCTTTTCACGCGGGCCGAAAGCCCTTTGCCGTCCGGCTTCGACCATCAGAACGAAATCAACGGCGCCGATCGCGCTGGGGCGGTGGGCAATCACGATGGCGATGCCGTTGCGCACGCGTACCGAGGCGATTGCATTCACCACGGCTGCTTCTCCTTCGGCATCCAAATTCGCATTTGGTTCGTCGAGCACGACCAGGAAGGGTTCACGGTAGAGCGCGCGTGCGAGGCCGATCCTTTGGCGTTGTCCGGCAGACAGTGCCGATCCGCCTTCGCCGATCCGGGTGTCATAGCCGTGCTCCATTCGCAAGATCATCTCATGTGCGCCGGCGGACCGCGCCGCAGCAACGACGGCTTGTGCCTCCGGCTGTTCATCGAGCCGGGCAATGTTTTCCGCGATGGTTCCGTCGAAAAGCTCGACGCCTTGGGGGAGGTAGCCGATATGCGGGCCGAGTTCGGCCCGGTTCCATTGGTCAAAACTTGCGCCGTCTAGTCGAACCTTGCCGCCAGCGAGCGGCCATGCGCCAACAAGAGCCCGTGACAATGTCGATTTTCCGGAACCGGAAGGTCCGATGATACCCAACGCCTGTCCGGCTTGTATCGCAAAGGAGATCCCGGTCAGAGTGGGGGCTTTTTCGCCAGGCGGTGCGACGACCAGCGCTTCTACCTTCAGATCGGTCTGCGGCCGGGGCAGGGACATGACATGTGGCTCAGGTGTTACCCGTGCCAGAAGTTCCTTGAGGCGTGCCCAGCTTTGTCTTGCCATCAGATAGGGCTTCCACGCTGCGATCGCCTGATCCACCGGTGCAAGCGCCCGTCCCATCATGATCGAGCTGGCGATCATGACGCCGCCGGTTGCCTCCTGGTTGATCACTAGCCATGCGCCGACGCCCAAGAGCGCTGACTGCAACGTCATGCGAAATGCACGAGACAGGTTGCCGAGTAGGCTGAGCACATCGCCGGATTCCCGGTTGGCGTGGAGATAGTCGGCATTGGCCTGGTGCCAGCGCAGGGCCGTGCGCTGGCCCAGTCCCATGGCGTGGACCACTTCAGCGTTTCTACGGGTTGCCTCAAGAAGTCCGTTGCGCGACATGTTGGCACCCGTCGCCGCTCTGATTGGAGGCCCGGACAGGAGATTGCTTAGGATCGTAAGGCCGATCAGGATGATGGTGCCAGCTAGAGCGGTCGCTCCGATCCAGAAGTGAAAGAGAAAGCTGATGCCGAGATAGAGCGGCATCCAGGGGAGATCGAAGAAGG
Source organism: Hyphomicrobiales bacterium (assembly GCA_900470155.1). Classification (GTDB taxonomy): domain Bacteria; phylum Pseudomonadota; class Alphaproteobacteria; order Rhizobiales; family Rhizobiaceae; genus Allorhizobium. The sequence continues at coordinate 74,608 of UBZT01000002.1, read as the reverse complement.
CCGTGGGGCCGCTGCCGCAGAGAAAGCCGCGCACATTGTCGAGATCGCGCAATGGCTGCAGTCCGTCGCCGGGCATCCGTGTGAGAAGCGGCAGCCGGACCACCGCATGGTAGACGCGGGGCGCCAGGCTGTGATCGAATTTTTCACCGATACGGAGCAGCACGCGTGCCCGAATGATGTCGAGCAAGGCCTGGAAGGCGTAAAGGATAGCTGCCAGAACGGCGAGGCCAATAAGCGTGGGCATGCTGCCGCTGGAAAGGACCCGGTCATAGACCTGCAGCATGAATAACGGCGAGGTCAACGCCAGGATATTGGTGACGCCGCTGAGCAGGGCGATGGCGGTCAGTGCACCGCCCATCCCCGTCTTGTTGCCCAAGAGCGTCTCTTCCTTGCGATGTATGATCTGCATTGCGCCCATGCGCTCCTTTGTTGATGGAGGGTGGTCGCGCGCGCAACCACGGCGCGCGACCTTTGACCTTAGGCGAACAGGAAGTCGGAGGCGTCGAGCACACTCGACGAAATACCGTTCAGGGTGATGGTGTCTCCCGACAGGAAGTTCTCAATGAAGGCGTTGCCACCCAGATCGGAAATCAGCAATTCGCTGAAATCGGTGACGCCCCAGGCAGACACGTCCAACGCGTCTACGCCGTCCTGGTAGCCATAAGTGCCGGTGGGGCCTGCCTTGACGGTGTCATTGCCGGAGGAGAAAACAAAGGTGTCTGCACCACCGAAGCCGACCAGCGTGTCGGAGGCGGCGGTGTCATGGATCTCGGTGCCGACGGCTGCCAGATAGTCGTAGAGGCTATCCAGCGAGCTGTTGACGGTCAGGTCATAGATGGCCCAATCGAAGACGTCCTGGCTGGCGCTCGGGAAGGTGCTGTCCGGGGTGATCAAGAGATCGGCAGAGACGCTGAACCCGGTCGAAGCCGATTGGCTGAAGCCGCTGCCGAGCGTGATGCTGTCGACCGTACCGGTCAGGTTGCCACGGGAATACTGGAATTCACCTTCCATGTAGATGCCGTTGCCGCCGGTGGCACCATTGCCCCATTGTTCATAGACTGTCGTGCTGAGCGGATTGGTGACAAGGCCGTTGCCCTCGTCCCAAAATGCGCCGTAGGTCGAGCTGTAACCGCTCGTCCAACCATTGAGGTAGCCTTCCAAATTGGAAGAGGCGGAGCTAAGTTGGATGACTGCAGCCATGGGGTTTCTCCTTGAGTGGCTGTTAAAAGTGGCCCGGACGTCTGTCCGGACATGCTTTCCCCGGGTCAGGCCATCATCCTGGCCCGGGGAATTTCTGGTTAGTGCCGGCGCGAAACGGGTTTCGCTAGAACTTCATTTTCAAGGTCGCGATGAAGGTGCGTCCTGGCGCGGTGTAGTCGCTGGTAGCCGGGATGTAGTTGCGGTCCGTGACATTGTTGACTGCAAAGCGCAGGCTCGCCGCTTCAGTCACCTCGAAGGAGCCGTAGAGATCGACCGTCGTATAGGCGTCAGTCAGCTTGATGAGATCACCCGTATCGGTGTCGAGCCTGTAACTCTGGCTCGCCGTCACATGGTTGAGACGCGCGCCGAGGGACAGCCGGTCATCGAGGAACCGCATGCCGCCATCGACGGTCAGCTTCATTTTTGGCGGTACGATACCAGAGGTTGCGATGATGTCCCCCGAGGTGGTCTGGCTACCATTCGAAAAGATCTGGGTCTTGGAAGGCCACTCCGTTTCGAGGAACGAAGCCGTTCCCCCGAGCCAGAAACGGCCAGTGTCGTAGTTGCCTTCCAGCTCGATGCCCTTCATGCGGGTCGTGCCGTCGAGATTGACGAAACTCTGGTATGTTCTCGTCGAGACATCAGCCGTGTAGATGTATCCAAGCACGATGAAGTCTTCTATTTCCCGGTAAAAGCCGGAGGCTTTCAGCCTGACACTGTCACCGGCGGTGAAGACATCATCGAGGTTCACATTGGTGCCGATTTCATAGGTTTTGGCCGTTTCCGAGCGCAGGTCCTCATTGGGGGCATACGCAATGCCGACACCGTCGCTTGGTGGCCCTCCGGTGAAGAATGCTTCGAGGATGGTCGGCGGGCGGTAGCTTTCCGAATAGCTGACATAGGGGCGGAACCAGTCGATCGGGTTGAACTCCACCGTGGCAGAGGGCAGCCACGCACTGTCGATGCGGTCCACGTCGAACTCGTATTCGGGATAGTCGGTGACGGGAGCCGATGTGCTGCCTGGTATCAACATGCCCACAGAGTAAAAGAGTAAATTCGAGATCTCGCCGACCTGATTGAGGATGTTGCAGTTGGCGGCCTTCACGGCTGCGCTGACCGGCAGGCCGGTATTCGGGTTAATCCCATTGCAGAGAGACACTCTGGAATTGTATGTGGTCGGAAGATATGTCTGAGCCCAGGCCGCATAAGTCGTGACCGCCTGAGCCGTTCTGGCCGGAATGGTCACAGTGGTCGTACGGCGATCCTGGTAACGCGCCGTACCCTTCAGCCGTGACCAGTCATACCGCAGCCCTGCAGAAATGCTCACCCAGTCCGTCGGCTCGAGCGTGCCGTTGATAAAAAGGCTTGCCATGTCGCGGCGGCCCGGAGGGCTGAACGCTGTGTAGCTGCTGGCCAAGTCCGGTTCGTTGGCAATGTCATCGTTGTAGGCAGATGAACTGGCAAGATCTCGGAAGGCTTCTGCGCCATAGTTGAGGGTGAACGGACCTGCAGCCGTGTCCAGTTCGCTAGTGTTTTCGAGCGAGGCACCGAAACTCGTCGTCCCCATGTCGATCGAGGTTTCGGGGGCGCCGTTCGTGCGTGCTTCCCGAACCTCTTCCGTCATCGAATCGTTGATCCACAGCAAGCCCTTCATGTCCATCAGCGACGATTCCGGATCCCAGGTGAACTTGGCCGTCACGCTGTCGTTGCGCGCGTCCTCATGGTTGAGGCTCGTTCCGCCGGACGAGCCGTACAGGAAGGAATTGTCCTGGTGCATCCACGATAGCGAGGTCTCAACGTCGCCGAAGTCTCCTTCGAGCTTGAACAGCGAACCCCAACTGCTACGGCCGAGAAGGCTCTTCATGTTGGTTTCGGTGGTGGTTGAATCGCCATTGCGGCCGATCGCATACTCACCGAAATTGGAATTGCTGAAACCGCCGGTCAGCGAGAACGGCGTCTCGCCAACACGGGTTGCCGCGAGCGCCGAACCTTGGAAGTGATAATTGTTCGTGCCAGTCGAGGTGTTCGTCTCGACGCCCCAGTTCCTGCCATCGGTGATCAGGTCATCTGCGCCGACCGTCTGAAATTCGACCCTGCCGCCAAGCGAACCGGCGCTACCGGACGCAGCGGACGTTCGCTTCTCGACTTCGATGGCACGGATGAACGCGCTGTCAACGAAGGCCTGACCTGAGTTCGAGACGTAGTTGCTGCCGCCGAAGCCGGCACCGCGCTGGGCATTCTGACGTGCGCCGTCGATCGATACGACGACGCGGCCAGAATCCTGCAGGCCTCGGATATTCGGGGAAACGGTGGGGAAGCTGCCATTGGCTTCACCGGCATAGACGCCGGAAATGCGGTTGAAGACATCACGGGTATTGCGAATACCTGCCGCCTGTATTGCTTGGCGGCCGACCACGCTGAGACTGCTCGGTGTGTCGTAGACCCAGTCGGGTGTGCCCTGATAGCCGGAGCCGGTCGTGGAATTACCTCGGCCTCCGGCGACCGTGATCGTCTCCAGCACCGTTGATCCGTCATCCGGGGCGACGGAAGTGTCGTTTCCGTTCCCGCCCGCGTCGACAACGACGGCGCGGTTGCCGGTAAACCGAAAGGAAATGCCGGTGCCCGACAGCATCGTCAAAAGGGCTGCCTGCGCGCTCATGCGTCCCTTGACGGCGTTGACCGTGACATTGACCATGGTGCTGGATTGCTGGCTGACCTGAATGCCGGATTGGCGATTGAATGCGGCGAGCGCGGATGCCAATGGCTGGCCTGCTATATCAAAATCACGAAGGTCGGACTGTCGCGACTGCAGGTTTGCCGCAGGAGGGGCAGTCTGCGCCAGACCGTGCCCACAGAACGTAACGGTCGCCACCGCGACGGAACTCAAAAGAAACCCAATTTGCCTGACGCCATCCTTTCGGGAAGAATGTTGCCACAAAGCTACACGTTGTACCATTTACCCACTGCCTCTCCTGCCATGGCACCCGGACGGACCGGTTTGCTGACAGAAAGACACATCGGTAAACCGATATTTTCAGAACCGTTTTTACAATTCCGCTAAATCTTGATTTTTATTGTCATATTTTTTAGCGGCGGCTGATGACGGTGATTGAGGCACCGAGGCTTCTGACCTTGCCGCCGAACGGATCGACCAGCGCTCCAAGGGCGAGTTTCGGCGACGTCAGGTCGTAGATGCCCGTCACTTTCTGGTCGCCAAGGGAAAGATCGGCCATCGTGATCCATGCGGGGTCGTAGCGTCTTATGATATCGATCACGGAATCGATTGTAGCATTGTTCACGACCAGTCTTCCCTGACGCCACGCGCCGACATCATTGGCGGCAACGCGTGTCTTGGTCGTGACGCCGCTCAAGTCATCGATCGATACTGCATCACCCGGTGCGAGTATGTTCTGCTTAACCTCTGTCGGGGCGTTGCGCGCATGCGTCGACACTGAGCCACGGGCAACCGAAACCGTTGTTGCTGCCTCTGTAACGCTGACATCGAAGGCGGTGCCAAGCACTTCAATGTCAGTGCTGCCCGTGACCACCTTGAACTTGCGATTTGGATCTTTGGAAATATCGAAAAATGCCTCACCGCGCAAAAGTGCGACCTGTCGGACATCGTCGCGGAATTCGATGCGCAACGCACTGCCCGGCGCAAGCTGCACCGTGCTGCCATCCTCGAGTGGAATGGTTCGGATTTCCGCCGTGGCCGTAAGATGGTCTGAGGTCAGGCGGATCATCAGGGAAGGCGCAACAAACCAGACTATCAGGGTGGCGATGCTTGCAATCGCCATGCCCGTCCCGATCCCGGGAAGGGAAAATGCGGGCCGCCGCGTTGCCTTCTGCTCGCTTGAAGCAAGTGGACGGTAAAAGGGTTCAGCCTTTCCGGACACGCTCCATAAACGACAGAGATCGGTCCATGCTCGTTCATGGGCGGGCGAAGTCCGTCGCCACGCCTCGAAAGCAGCCTTTGTGTCTGTTGACTGCGGATTGTCCCGGATGCGGATCAGCCAGTTGCTGGCTTCGTCAAACAGGAGAGATCGCTGGTGGTGTGGTTCGGAGTTCATCGGGGCCGGCCTTGTCCGTCCTGGCGGTTGTGTGAATTGAAATGCATTATCTGCATAGACACGCGAGCCGGATCAATCTTTCAGAGGGTTCGTAATAAGTGGCATTTGTTTCGTCAAAAAACATCTTTCGTCTCGTCGCGAAGACGAACCATCGCCGCGCTGAGCAGGCGATGGGCCGTGGGAACGGAAACGGCCAGCCGTTCGGCGATCTCCTGCAACGTCATTTTCTCGAAACGATACATTTCCATGACCGCGCGTTCGCGAACGGGCAACCGCTCGATCGCTTGCGCGACCAGCCTTACCTGTTGTTGCAGCACAAATTCGGCTTCCGGCGAGGGCTGAGCTTGCGGCCACGCCCACCAGGGTATGTCGTCAGGTTCGTCCTTTGCCTCCAGCTTCCGCCTGCGTCTTTTGTTGAAGGACAGGTTGCGAACAATACGAAACAGATAGGCTTTGGGCGGTGGAGTAGCGTCAGCAGCGTCAGGCACAAACTTTAAAAACGCATCCTGAACGATATCTTCTGCGTCATCACGGGAGCCTGTAAGCGGCGTTGCATAGTCAAGCAATGCCTTGCGTGCCTTGAGGTACATCTCGTACCGGGCATCCTTTTTTACAGTGACCATAATTGGCTCAAGCAAAGTGATTGATAAGAAAGGATGCGACATTTCAAGCCGGCATCCCCAGGCGCTCGACTAGGTAATAGCATCGACTTGATAAAATATGAATTTTAAATTCAAGTTTTGCTCTGGACACAGGCGTTTCGGTCTTATGACCTCTTCGCCGATGTTTCCGTGTTCACGGACGCGGAGAGGTCGCAATACGTGATTGCAAAGGTCAAAGAGGCGTCAGTTTCTGGAGGGCCGCCTCAATAATGACGCCGGCCCCGAGATCTGCTTATGGGGGCGGGTGAGTTGCCCGCCATGCCATCCAGGCACCGCGGCCGAGATTTGCGCTCAGCATTCCTGCGCTGCCTAAAGATCGGGCATCACGCCGCTGAACCGCGTTCGAAGATCCCATGGCCGCATCCGCGGCGACAGCAGACTAGACGGACTGACGTTCCACCAGGCGGCATTCCACCTTCAACTGGTCGTGTGAACTGGTCAGGCCGCCGGCGAGATCGGCGATCAATTCGACTGCCATCGCGCCCATTTCGAACATCGGCAGGTGGAAGGTCGTGAGCGGCGGCATGGTGAACTGGGCGATATCGCGATTGTCAAAGCCGACGACCGAGACGTCTTTCGGGACCGACTTGCCGAGTTCCTTCAGGGCCTCGATGCAGCCGAGCGCCATCAGGTCGTTGGCGCAGAAAATGCCATCCGGCGGATTTTTCAGCTTCATCAGGGCATGTGTCTTCTCATAGCCGGATGAGGGTTCCCAATTGCCATAATGGACGAGGTCGGGATCATAGGCGAGGTCGTTGCTCGCCAGCGCCTGTTTGTAGCCCCGCAGGCGATCGCGCGGATTGTCGAGCCCCTCCTGCCCGTTGATCAGGGCAACCCGCTTCCGGTCGGCCGCGATCAGACGTTCTGTTGCCGCACGCCCTCCGGCGACGTCGCCGGGAAGGATAGAAGGCAGACGGCGCTCCTGATCATAGCAGTTGACCAGAACCGAGGGCACTTTCAGCAGCGGCTCGGGCGGGTCGATCTTGCGGGTCAGGATCGTGCCGAAGACGTAGCCGACCAGGACCTGACCGTCACAGATCGAGAAAATGCCGCCGTCCGGGTCTTCGCCCTTTCGAAACACGCCCAGCGTGACGATAATCCCAAGTTCCAGCGCCTTTTCACGGGCGCCTTCGAAGGCCATGGACATCCATGGGTCGGTGGTTAGTTCGTCGACGACGAAGACGATGACCTTGTTGGCCGGTGTGCTGCCGGAACCGTTGCTTGCCGCTGATTTGTTGGAGAGCCGGTATCCCAGTTGCTCCGCCGCGTCGAATACTCTCTTGCGGGTTGCCTCGCTGAAGCGCGCGCCGGAACTTCCGTTGAGAATGAGGGAAACGGTCGCCTGCGATACGCGCGCCAGTGCAGCCACGTCCATCATTGTCGGTTTCAAGGCATTCTCCATGAAGAGCCGTGGTTCTCTTAGTATTGCCCGTGTTCAAGATCGGAAGTGCCGAACACGGTCGAACGCAACGGCGACCAGAATAAAGGTACCTATGAACATTCCTTGCCAGAATGTCGAGATGCCGAGCAGGATCAGGGAGTTGCGAATAACTTCTATCAACAGTGCTCCGAAGACGGCGCCCAGCGCGTTTCCTTCCCCGCCGGCCAGATTGGCGCCGCCGATCACCGCCGCGGCGATTACGGTCAGTTCCATGCCCTGTCCAAGATTGGTGGTGACGCTGCCCAGCCAGCCAGCCATGAGGATGCCGGTGAGGCCAGCAGTCAGCGCGGAGACCACATAGATGCTGACTTTCATTCGACGAACCGGAATGCCGGTCAGCAAGGCTGCGTTTTCATTGCTGCCAATGGCGAAGAGGTGTTGTCCCCAGCGCGTCCACTTGTAAACGAGCGACATTATGAGCGTCAGTGCGGCCAGCACATAGAGAGGGTGCGGCACGCCGAGCGTGGAGCCGCCGCCAACCCAGATCAGCAGGTCGTGGTCGGGGCCGAAGTTCCAGATCATCTTGTTGTCGGAAAGAACCATGGCGAGGGATCGTGCGGCTGACAGCGTTCCGAGTGTGACGACGAAGGGCGGCATGCCGGCATAGGCGACGAGAAGGCCGTTCAAAACACCGACAAGGACGGCGGCCAGAAGGGCGAGTGGCGCTGCGATCAGAAAGGGGGTGCCCGCTTCCATCGTCACGCTGATCACCATAGCGCTCAGCACCACAGTGGAGCCGACGGAAAGATCGATACCTCCTGAGGCGATGACGGTTGTCATCCCGATCGCGATGATGCCGACGAAGGCAAAGTTGCGGGCGACATTGAAGAGATTGCGTTCCGTGGCGAAGCTGTCGGTCAGCAGGCTCAGTGCCAGGCATGCCAGCACGGCCGCCAAAAAGACCCAGAACAGCTGCTGGCTTGAAACGCGGGCAAACCAGTTCCGGTGCTCGCTTTGGGCAATCACATCTTCCAATGTGGTCATGGCGATATCCTCTCAGGCAGCTTCGATTGCGCCAGTGATGAGCCCCGTTACCTCTTCAGGTGAAGACCGGTCGGCGCGTTTGCTGGCAACCAGTTCCCCGCGTCTCAGCACGGCGATCCGATCCGACACTCCGAAGACATCGGGCATCCTGTGGCTGATCAGGATCACGCTGATACCGTGGTCCCGCAGCCTGCGGATGACGTCGAGGACTTCGGCCACCTGTCGGACGGAAATGGCGGCTGTGGGCTCATCCATCACCACGATCTTGGGTTCCGACAGCAGGGTCCGTGCGATCGCCACGGCCTGGCGCTGACCGCCCGACATCCGCCTGACAAGATCGCGAGGTCGTGTCTCCGATTTAAGCTGCCGAAAGAGGGTCGCTGCAACGCGGTTCATCTGGGCATAATCGATATAGCGCAAGGGGCCGAGCCTCTGCATCGGCTCGCGACCGAGGAAGACATTGGAGGCGGCAGAGAGATTGTCGCACAGTGCGAGGTCTTGATAGACGACCTCAATTCCCTGTCGCTGAGCATCGCGCGGGTTGTGAAAGGCTACAGGCTGGTCGTCGATGCGGATTTCGCCTGTCGATGGCGGAAAATTGCCCGCGATGATTTTAACCAGCGTGCTTTTTCCGGCCCCATTGTCTCCCATCAAGCCCAGAACCTCCCCCGGTTCGATCGACAAGCTGACGCGAGAAAGCGCGTGTATTGCGCCATAACTCTTTGAAATTGAATGCAATGATAGTCGTGACATTCTCCGCCCTCCCTCGGTCGATCCCACGAAGACACTCCTTGGGACCATAGCTTGCGTTGCGGCAGATCGCAAATTGATATTAATGATGCTTGACATAATATTATTACTAATTATTAATCGATGCAATCAGGGAACGAGTTGACGGGAGGCGTTGATGCGGTTGCTCGTGACTGGCGCCACTGGAAAAGTGGGGCAGGCATTCCTTCCAGCCTTCCTGGCAGAGCCGCGTTTTGCTGCGTGGGACGTGGTAACGCTCTGCAACAGGCGGGCACTTACCCCGGCCACCCGCGTCTCCGTCGTCAAGGGATCCGTAGCCGATCCGCAGGCAGTGGTCGAAGCGCTCGAAGGCGTTACCCATGTCCTGCATCTGGCCGCGGTGAAGGAGAACCGGGATCAGGCGATCGATGTGGCTTTGAAGGGGCTCTACCTGCTGCTCGACGCCTTCTGCCGCTCGCCTGCAAAGCGCCAGTTCATGTTGCTGAGCGGGGACTGCGTCGTGGGCCACATTTTCCATGGATACGACGCGCCAATCACCGAGCAGTCGCCGAGACGGGCCTATCGCGGGGTCTATGCGCTCACGAAAGTGCTGGAAGAGACGATGCTCGAGCAGTTTGGCGTGCAGGAAGGTTTGAACTGGACGACGCTTCGTACGCCATGGATCATGGAGAAGGATGACTTTCGCTACGTTTTCGAGCTCGGCGACGACCAGTTCGGGGGGCCACCATGGTCCAGTTTGATCGCGCCTGCGGAACTGGTTGCGCTCAGGGAGCAGCGCGGGATGCCGGCGATGCGGGACGTCAGGGGCAATTATCTCAAGCGCAGTTTCATCCATATCGATGATCTTGTGACGTCGATGCTTGCCGCGCTCGACAATCCAGCCGCCTTTGGGGAGCTGTTCAACGTCTCTATGGATCGCCCGGTCGACTACGGCGATGTGGCCGACCGGTTGGTGGTTGTCGGTAATCGGCAGCGCCACGATATCCCGACACCGTTTCACAGCAATTGGCTCGACAACTCGAAAGCCAGGATGATCCTCGGATGGGAGCCCGAGATCGACCTCAAGGGGCTCATCGAGCGTGCCTGGAGCTACCGTCGGGCGGCGGATGATCCGCGCATCGTTTGGTATCCCGGTTGAGCAGGAGGGCTTGGCCGGCGATTTGGAGGAGGAGAAAGGCAATGAACATCCGATTTATGGCATTCACTGCAATACCTGTTCTCATGTTGCTGGCCGGCGAAAGCGCAGCACAGGAGAAGAAGACCTTGGCGATTGTCGTCAAGGGCCTCGATAACCCGTTCTTCGAGCAGATCAATCTCGGCTGCAAGAAATGGCTCTCGGAAAATCCCGACAGCGAATATGAGTGCCTCTATACGGGGCCTGCTTCTTCGGCCGACGAGGCCGGCGAGGTCCAGATCGTCGACGACCTCTTGACGCGCGGCGTCGCGGCCATCGCCATCTCGCCGTCGAATGCGCCGGCTATGGCGAACCGGGTGCGAGAGATCGCCCCGACCGTGCCCGTCATGACGGTCGATGCGGATTTCCTTGAGAAGGATCACGATCTCCGCAAGACCTATCTCGGCACAGACAACTATCTGATGGGCGTCAAGATGGCCGAGGAGGCGAAGAAGCTGAAGGCTGAAGGTGGAACCGTCTGCCTGCAGCTCGGCAATGTCGCAGCCGCCAACATCAATGCCCGCGCCCAGGGTTTCCGGGATACGATTGCCGGGGCCAAGGATATCGAGCGTCTGACCGGCCAGAACGGCTGGTCCGAGATCGAGGGCTGCCCCGTCTATACCAATGACCAGGCGGATCTCGCCAACCAGCAGATGTCCGATGTCTTTACCGCGCATCCGGATCTCGATGCCTTCATCCTGATCGGTGGATGGGCGCAGTTCGCACCCCAGGCCTACACGCAGGTGACGGATCAGGTGATGGACAAGCTGAAGTCCAAGGAACTGGTTATCGTGGCGGGCGATACGCTGCCGCCACAGACCCAGGCGTTCCGCGAGGGGCGTAGCCATGCCCAGGTCGGCCAGCGGCCATTCGAGATGGGCTACAAGGCGCCTGACGTGATGATCCAGCTGATCAAGGGCGAAGCCGTCGAGGATCCGTTGTTTACCGGTCTCGATGTCTGCAACACTGAAGATCCTGGATTCTGCAAGGACAATTAGCACCCGGAGGAGAGAGCGACGCTCTCTCGCCGACCTCGTCCCGCATGCGGATGGCCCGGCAGGAGCCTTCTCGCATGTTGCAGTTCAACAGGATGCAGCCCGAGTGGAGAGGGTTGCGGGAGGATAGCATGAAGAAGACACTATCGATCACGGCCCTTGCGGCCGCACTCACCCTGGCGGCGACGCCCGTGCTCGCACAGGAAAAGCAGGCACTCGCATTCGTCGTCAACGCGGCTTCCGACTTCTGGAAGCTGGCGGAGGCCGGCGTCAAGGCGGCACAGGCCGAGCTTCCGGATTTCGAGCTGCAGTTCCGCTATCCCGCACAGGGGACGGCGGCGCTTCAGAATGCGCTGATGGATGACCTTGTTGCGGCCGGCACGGATGCGATCATGATTTCCTCGGCCGATCCGAAGAACTCAATCGACGCCTTCAATCGTATCGCCGCGCAGGTTCCGCTGTTCACCACGGATAGCGATGCACCGCAGTCGAAACGGATCGCCTATCTTGGATCGTCCAATGTCCAAGCGGGCATTCAGGCCGGTGAGATTGCGGTCAAGGCCCTGCCGAACGGTGGCAAATGCATGGGCTTTGTCGGCTTCCTTGGCGCTGACAATGCCAAGGAGCGCATCGACGGCTTCCGCCAGGCGGTCGACGGCAAGTCGATTGAGCTGGTCGATGTGCGCGGCGATGACGTGGATTTCGCCCGGGCGCGTTCGAATGTCGACGACGTGCTTGCGGCCAATCCCGATATCGACTGCATGGTCGGCTTCTATTCCTATAATCCGCCGAAGATCTATGAAGCCCTGCAGGCGGCGGGTAAGCTGGGCGCCATCACCGTGATCGCCTTCGACGAAGACCCGATTACACTCGGTGCCGTGCGCGAAGGCACGTTTGCGGGGACCGTGGTCCAGGACCCCTATCAGTGGGGCTATCAGGGCATGAAGCTGATGGCGGCCTATCTCAAGGGTGACAAGTCACAGGTCCCGGCAGACGGATTGATCATTGTGCCGACGCAGGTGATCGACAAGGCGAATGTCGATGCTTTCGAGAAGCAGCTCAAGGAGCGGGTCGGCGGCTGACAGGTCTGCCGGTCGGCGGCCTGCGCGGATGCTTCGGATCCGCGCAGGCCTCAACCTTAGCCAAGGTGCGATGTTGATGTCTGCTGCGCGCATATCCCTCGATCTCGTCGGGATCACCAAGGTCTATCCGAGCGCCGTGGCGCTGAACCGCGTGTCCCTCGGCATCCGGGGTGGAGAGGTTGTCGGGCTCATCGGCGAAAACGGGGCTGGAAAATCTACCCTGATGAAGGTTCTGGGTGGTGCGATTGCGCCCGACGAAGGCGAGATCGTGATCGATGGCCAAAGCGCTGCCTCTCTGACACCTGCGGGAGCGCTTGGCCGCGGAATCGCCTTCGTGCACCAGGAACTCAATCCCTTCTCCAATCTCGATGTCGCGGGCAATGTCCTTCTGGGCCGTGAATTGCGCAGCCGGCCTTTCGGCTTCATCGACCATGCCGCGATGGCGGATCGCGTTCGACCGCTGCTCGACATGCTGGGTGCCCGCTTCCAGCCATCTACGCCTGCTTCAGAACTGTCGCTTGCGGATCAGCAATTGATGGAAATCGCCAAAGCCCTATCGACGAATGTCCGGCTGCTGATCCTGGACGAGCCAACCTCAAGCCTTACCCTGGCGGAGACCCGAAGGCTCCTGGACGTCATCCGACGCCTGCGGGCGGATGGTGTCGCTATCCTCTTCATCACCCATCGTCTGGCGGAAGTCGAAGAAGTGGCCGACCGGGTCGTCGGGCTTCGGGACGGGCAGAATGTGGGTGAACTTCCGACGGGCGGCATTACCAGGGACGCCATGGTGCGCCTGATGATCGGGCGCGACGTCAAGCAGTTCTATACCGCCCCCGCCGTGAAGAAAGGGCCTTTGGTCCTTAGAACCGAGAAGTTGCGGACTCGCACTTATCCCGCGGTTACCGTCGATCTCGAAGTGCGAAGTGGAGAAGTTCTCGGGCTCGCCGGATTGGTCGGTGCGGGGCGGACGGAACTCGCGCGCGCCCTATTCGGCATAGATCCGATCGCGGGTGGGCATGTCGAGGTCGATGGCCGGCAGATCGCGTCCGGATCGGTGCCGGCAGCTATTGCGGCCGGCATCTGCCTCGTTCCGGAAGATCGCAAGTCCGAGGGGCTGTTCCTTGATTTCTCGCTCGCAGAGAATATTGCCCTGCCAAGTCTGTCCGAGATCGCAACGGCGGGTTTTGTGGATCGCAAGGCCGAGCTTGCTATGGCGGATCGCTTCCGCACTCGCCTCTCGATCCGAGCCCTCCGCCTTAATCGACCCGTCGGGGAACTGTCCGGCGGCAATCAGCAGAAGGTGGTGCTGGCGAAGTGGCTCGGGCTCAAGCCCCGGGTCATCATTCTCGACGAACCGACGCGGGGCATCGATGTCGGGGCCAAGGCTGAGGTCTATCGCCTGATGCGCGATCTGGCGGAGGCCGGTGCGGCGGTGCTGATGATCTCGTCGGACATGGAGGAGGTGATCGGCGTGTCTACCCGCGTGGCCGTGATGCGTCGCGGCGCTATCGCCGGGGTGCTGTCCCGCAGCGAACTGTCTGAAGAAGCGATCCTGCGGCTGGCCGTGGAATAGGAGAACGGGATGTACAAGAAGGACCTGGGCCTTGCCGTCTTGGTGATTACCGTCGGTGCGATCGTCACGCTGGTCAATCCGCGTTTCGTATCGCCGATCAATCTGGCCAATACGGCCAACCTGATCGGGCTCTTCGGGCTCTTTTCGATCGCCGAAGCCTTTGTGATCGCGACGGCGGGCATAGAGCTTTCGATCGGATCGGTGATCGCGCTGCTCGGGGTCATCTTCATCGACCTGATCGCCTCCCATGGGGTGCCCTGGCCTGTTGCCTTTGCCATCGTTTTGGCGCTGTCGGTCGTGATCGGTCTCCTGCACGGGTGGCTGATCACGCAGCTCAAGCTGCAGCCCTTCGTCGTCACGCTATGCGGCCTGCTGATCTACAGGGGCATTGCACGGTTCTACACCAAGGACGGTACGGCCGGCTTCACCTTCGGAACCGACCTGCCGATGCTCGAATACGTGTTTGTCGGGCGAACGGCAGGCATTCCCCACTCCGTCATCGCTTTTGCCGTATTCGCGGTCCTTGCCTGGTTTCTTCTGCACAGAACCGTATTCGGTCGGCATCTTCTCGCCGTAGGGAAGAACGAGGAGGCCGCGCGCTATTCGGGAATCAACACCAAACGGGTGATCATTCTGGCCTATGTGTTGTGCATGTTTCTGACGGCGATTTCTGCCGTCTTTTTCGCCATGTACACGAAGTCGGTTCAGCCATCTTCCCACGGAAATTTCTACGAACTCTATGCAATAGCGGCCGCAGTGCTGGGTGGGTTTTCGTTGCGCGGCGGCGAAGGCTCCATCGTGGGTGTGGTGCTGGGTGTGGTATTGCTGCAGGTCCTGCAAAATCTCGTCAACCTGGTGGGCATTCCGTCGTCGCTCAACTTTGCGGTCATGGGAGGCGTGATCCTGGTCGGCGTGATTGCCGACAGTCAGTTCCTTGCCTTTCGTGACCGCCGCCGCCAGGCGGCTGCAAAATCTGCCGTGGCTGACATGTCTGACTAACCAAGTGGTATTGATTGTCGCAAATCTGGTGGTTCGATGCCAACGGATGCGCCGCGTGTCTTGGTATCAATTTAGCACTCCCGTTCCAGCAAAGGCCGCGACTGGCGTCTTGTTGCGCTGGCCACGCCGCGCGGCGTGATCGCAATGAATGAACGACAGGAAATATTCCATCTCGCGCCGGTGTAACGTCCCGAGGCGAAAAACGTCTAACCAACATTGAAAGTTGCGGCGGCCCCCTCGGTCGCTCTGCCTTTCTCATGGGAGGTATATGTCGTGCGAAAACCCACATGTGTGATTGTGATCGGTGCGGCCGGCAATCTCGGCCGTGCGACAGCGGCGAGACTTGCCAGTGAGGGCGTAAACCTTGTCTGCGTGGATCGAACGACCGAGGCTCTGGATGCCCTGGTTCAGTCGCTTCCCCCGGAGGCAAAAGTGCTGACGTTTGCCGGGGCTGACCTTGGCGATCCTGTGGCCGCGCAGGCCATGGTGGAGGCGGCCGTCGATCGTTTCGGCGGGATCGATGCCCTCGTCAATACGGTCGGCGGTTTTGCGACCGGGCCGGTCGGCCGCGACGTCTTTACCCAGTGGGACCTGATGATGAAACTGAATGCCCAGGTCGCGCTGGTCACCAGCATCGCCGTTCTGCCTGTCATGCAGGCGGCCCGCTATGGTCGCATCGTGCATATAGCGGCGGCTCCAGGTTTGAAGGCTGGCGCCAACCAGGCCGCCTATGCGGCATCCAAGGCTGCGGTGCTAAGGCTGACGGAGAGCATTGCTGCTGAACACCGCGTCAATCGCATCACCGCCAATTGTATCCTGCCCGGCACGATCGATACGCCGCAAAATCGCGAAGCCATGCCGGATGCCAAGTTGTCCGATTGGGTCTCGCCCGAGTCCATTGCGCGACTGATCGCCTTCCTCATATCGCCCGAGGCCGTCGTCGTGACCGGCGCTGCCATTCCCGCAACAGGACTGGAGTGAGGTGAACGGTATGGATGTTCTTTCCGACCCCGTTTGGTTTCTTCTTCTCCTCTGGGCCACACCAGGTGCCCTTGTTGCAATCGCATTCCTGTCCGTCGGCATCGACCGGATCGATCATGCAGCCGTGGGGGCCTACGCGTTTCGTCCGCTGTTGATACCGGGCATCATCCTCCTATGGCCCTTGGTGGTGTGCCGCTGGGCTGTGCTCGCCCGAAACAGGGAGAGGTGAGCCGATGCAACGCGCACACCGCAAGGCACATGAGTTGGTATGGACTGTGCTCGCGATCGTCCTGCCTCTTGCTCTGGCGATCGCCTTCGTATCGAAACCGAAGCTTTCGAGTGACGCGCCGTCCATACGGCTCGATGCCGGCGACGGACAGGATCAGCCATGAGCACGGCATACAAGCCCGTCGGCTGGAACCGCAACAAGCTCATTTACGACGCCATCCTCTTGTGCGGGGTGGTCGCCTACATCCTTCTTTATCTCAAGCTCGCACCGCATCTGTCACCCTCCGTTCGCGCGATTGATACACCGATCTTGCGGATGCGCGCCTTCGGCTCGTTGGCCTTTCTGTTGCTGACCGTGGTGCTGGCCATCGGTCCGCTTGCCAGGCTCGATCCGCGGTTCCTCCCCTTGCTGTACAACCGACGCCATTTCGGCGTCATGACTGCGGCGGTCGCGTTTACTCATGCGATGTTCGTGCTCGACTGGTACTTTGCCTTCAGCGCCACGCCAAAGCTCACGGCGCTTTTCACCAGCAATACGAGCTTTGGCAGCATCGCCGGTTTTCCGTTCGAATTGTTCGGCATCTTCGCGCTGGTGATCCTGATCGTGCTGGCGGCAACCAGCCATGACTTCTGGCTGTCCTTCCTGTCGCCTCCCGTCTGGAAGGCGATGCATATGAGCATATATGCGGCCTATGCCGCCGTCGTACTGCATGTCGGCCTGGGGGCGGCAGTCGATGGCACGAACCCGGTGACGGCGATGTCCCTGAGTGCCAGCCTGGCCACCTTGTCGATCCTCCATCTGCTGGCCGGACGCCGGGAGAAGGCAATCGACAACGAAGCGTCCCGGATCGAAGCGGAGACAGGCTGGGTGGATATCGGGGCACTGGATGCCATTCAGGAAGGACGCGCCATCGTCGGCGTGTTGCCGCAAGGGGAGCGGGTTGCCGTGTTTCGGTTCAAGAACCGGTTGTCGGCGCTGTCCAACCTGTGTTCGCACCAGAACGGTCCGATCGGGGAGGGCAAGGTCGTCCTGGGTTTTGCGACCTGCCCCTGGCACGGCTACCAGTATCGCCTGGAAGACGGATGCGCGCCGCCGCCCTTCAGGGAAAGGGTGCGCAAATACCGCGTGAAGGTTTCCGGATCGCGTGTTCTGGTCGATCCTGTCGCGGTGCCGCTTGGAACAAGGATCGAGCCTTTCACGATTGCCGAGGCTCTGTCTGCCTCTGCTCCGTCAACGCCAACGCCGACGAGGATGTCGCCATGATGCCGCAACCACCAGATCCCGGTTTCTTCATCGGCTATTCGAAGAAGGTCCCGCCGGTGATCGCGCAATGTGCGCTTCTCTTCGGCGTGTTCTTGTTTTTGGGCCTTGTCTCGGCGTCACTGGCCTTTTCGCTGTCAACGCAGAACCCAGGCTCGGGTGGTTATGTCGACGAATTGCAGGGCGGGCAGCTGTCCGGTGTCCTGGAAATGCTGCCCTATCCGATCCTGCGCGTGCGCGCACAGGATGGCCAAGGCCCACGCGCCATCATGCTGTCCGGGCAGGGAAAGGCGGGTGTCGCAAACCAAGCGGATCCCCTGAATGGACAATGGGCGGCGGTCTCCGGCATCTTCGTCAAGCGTGGTGCGCTGGACATGCTTCTGGTGGGCGGCAGGCCCGGTCTGGTGGGCACAGAACCGCCAGCGGGCGCCAGTCAGCCCCAAGCCGCAATGTCCCTGGGGCGCTGGCGGCTGACGGGGGAAATCTGCGATGGCAAGTGTTACGCCGGCGCCATGAGGCCGGGAACCGGGCTTTCGCACAAGGCTTGCGCCAATCTCTGCATCACCGGCGGCGTGCCGCCCGTTTTTGTGACGACGGCGCCGGTCGAAGGCCGAAATTTCCTGCTGATGGCCGGGGCAGACGGTGGCCCCTTGCCGCGCGAACTGCTGGATCACACGGCCGTGTTGGTCGAGCTTGACGGCGAGGTCGAGCAACGCGACGATTTGCTGATCTTCAAGGTCGAAACGCCTACCAAACCTGGGATGGGCTCATGAGCGAGGACGCCCGCCCTTCACGCCTGCGCCATCTCTCAGGGCTCGTCTTTGCCGCGTGCCTTGTCTGGGCGCTTACGGTCCTGTGGTCATCAGGCCCGATGTTCCTGCGTGGAACCATCTTCCAGGATCTCACTTTGGTCGCCTATGTCGTGGCCGCTTTCGGTGTTCTGACACTGGCCGAGCGGATCGCAAGCGTTTGGACGAAGCGCTGAGGCAGGCCTGTTTGCCTCAATCCGTGTCAGGTTCCAGAAGCCTGAGGACCGCCTCGCGGTCGGCGTCGAGATGCGGCGGGCGGCTGCGGTATTGAACCGGCGTCACCGACATCTTGAGCGGATTTCCGAGCAGACGAACCGGGCCCTCGATCTCATCGCCTGGCAGTTCCACCACCATGCCGCGCGCCAGCGTATGGGGGTCGCTCAAGACGGTGTCGATCGTCGCAACGCGGCCTGCCGGCACACCGGCGGCGAGCAGGCGTTTTTCCCAGGATAGCGCGGTGTCCTTGATGATTTCCGCCTCGATCAGGGCCTGCAGGTCTTCAAGATTGGCAAGCCTGTCCCTGTTTCTCCGGAACCGGTCATAGAGGGCGAGTTCTACAACACCAATCGCCTCGGCAAAGCGCTGGAATTGTGTGTCATTCCCCACCGCAACGGCCAGATATTCGTCGGATGCCGCAAAGGTCTGGTAAGGGGCGATATTGGGATGTGCATTGCCGAGCGGCTTGGGCATCCGGCCTGAAACCAGATGGTTTGTGGCAGCATTGATGAGCCAGGCAACCTGGCTGTCATAAAGAGCAAGGTCGATATGCTGGCCCTCTCCCGTGCGGTCGCGATGTCTGAGCGCTGCCAACACGCCGACCGTCGCATACATGCCGCACATAACATCGGCGATTCCGACGCCCACCTTGACCGGCTTGCCGCCGGCTGCCTCCGGTTCCCCGGTGATGCTCATAATCCCGCCCATGGCCTGGATCAGGAAATCATAGCCTGTGCGGTCGGAATAGGGACCCGTCTGGCCAAAACCTGATATCGAGCACCAGATAATATCCGGCTTGATGCGTCTGAGGTCCTCATAGCCGATGCCGCGGCGGGAGAGATCGCCGGGTTTGTAGTTTTCGACCACGACGTCTGAAATGGTGACAAGTCGGCGCAGCAAGGAAACGCCATCCTCGCTGGTAATATCGATGGCGATCGATCTCTTGTTCCGGTTAGCACAGAGGAAATAGGCGCTCAGGTCACTGTCATTACCATCGGCATCGGGCAAAAACGGAGGCCCCCAGCTGCGCGTATCATCGCCGCTTTCAGGCTTTTCGACCTTGATCACCTCGGCGCCCAGATCGGCCATCAGCTGGGTTGCCGTCGGGCCTGCCAGAATCCGCGACAGGTCCAGGATGCGCAATCCCTCCAGGCTGCCGGTTGCCATCTGCCTGTCGTCCTGGGTCATTGCTTCACTCTTCTCTGACGTCATGTCGTCTCATGCCTTCCAGGGTGCGGCCTTGAACCAGGCGACCAGATAAGCGGTCGCGATGAGCAGAGCGAAGCCGGTGAGATTTGCAAGCGCCGTCCAGAAGGGCGTGCGCCCGACGTGATCGAGCCAGATGCCGATGATCTGCGCGACGACCATGCCGGTGGTGAAGACGGCAAGGGATTGCTGCCCGACTTTCATCAACACGCGTGTGGCGGGATAGATGCGCGGATGGACCAGTCGGTGCCCCCCGACGCCGACGGCATGGAAAGCGATATAGGCGAGCGCGACGAAGTGGATGAGCCGCAACAGGCCGAACGTGGTCTTGTCGGTAAAAGGCCGGATGGTACTGGCCGCATCCCGGAAGAAGGCGGATGCGTCGAGGACCATGTACCAGGCGAAGGGCACGGTCGCGAGAACGACCGCGACCGCGAGAGCCATCAGCCAGCGCTTATTCGGCGGCGAGACGATCGTACCGCGCATCAGGAAGAAGCCGAGGAAGAAGAGCAACTGCCAGCCGAAGGGATCGAAGAACCAAGAGCGGTTGGACCAGGGCTCGGCTGGAAAATGCACCAGGGCAAACTGGGCGGACAGCCAAAGCACGGTCATCAGCAGGATCGGCAAAGAACGGTGCACGCGCTCGGCCAGCAACATGACCGGCATGAGAGCCAGGATCACCATGTACATCGGCAGGATGTCGAAATAGTTCGGCACATAGGTGAGGCTCATCAGCCCGATGAGAAGCGGAGCGGGCTCGGTGAACAGCCGGACGAGATTGAGGCTCTGGATATAGGGGGACCCATCGGGCTTGTTGCCGGCAACGGCCATCAACGTTGCGATGACGATGAAGACGCAAATATGTGACCAGTAGATCTGCCAGATGCGCTGCACCACCCGTGCCGACAGCATCACGATCCCTTCGCGGTCGAAGAGACGACCGAAGGCAATCGCCGATGCCATGCCCGACAGGAAGACGAACATTTCGGTGGCGTCTGAGAAACCGAACCGCGCCGGAATCCACAGGGCCCAGTGGTCGTTCGGCACATGCGCCAGAAGAATGATCAGCATCCCGATCCCGCGAAACACGTCGAGGCGCGGATCGCGAGGGCGTTTGACACGCACGGGGACGTCGGACCTCGCGGCCGGTTCAGAAGGCGTTTTTGTAAGCATCGGCATCAAAGCTGCATGAGATCAGAGTAAAAATTGCCCGGCCTTCGGCGGCTGCTAGCTCGCGGCGGAGATCGTTGGCCGTCTCCACGCGAACGCCATGGCCACCAAACCCGGTCGCAATGGTGGCAAAGTCGGTTTCGCCAAGCGCGACACCGGCCGGCGCCAGGCCGGCCGAGGCCTGCTTCAATGCGATCAGGGCAAGGCTGCGGTCCTGGAAGACGACGACGGTGACGGGATGGCCGAGATCACGCAGCGTCGCCAGTTCGCCGATCCCCATCTCAAGCCCGCCATCGCCCATCAAGGCAAAGACGCGGCGTGTGGGATCGGCGACCTTCGCTCCGATCGCCAGAGGCAGTGCGGCTGCCATGGTGCAGAAGCCGGCGGATTGCAGGAGGGACAAGGGGCGTATCGCAATCCATTTCTGCGACAGCAGGATCCGGTGTGCGCCGCTGTCGACGGTCACAAGGCCGTCCGGGCCTGCGGCCTCGTTGATGAGGTCGATGATGACATGGGGACCCCAGTCTGAGCGGTTCGCAAAGATCTCAGTGACTTTTTGGCGGGCGCTGACGTGCTCGCCATCGGGCCAGGATGTCTTGGCCTCGACGGCACCGGCCAGGGCGGCTGTTGCGTCAGCCGTATTGGCAACGAACCGGGTGGCCGCGTGATGCATGGCGTGATCAGGCGCTGCAGCGGTGATCTCCACAATCCTTTCCGGCTCCATGACGGGATCCAGCCAGCCGAGACGCATCTCGATGGGATCGTAGCCGATCATCAGGATCAGGTCGGAGCGGCGTATCAGGCCTAGCATGACGGCATCGGCCATCGGCGAAAGACCTGCCCCGCCGAGAGACAGGGGATGGGTTTCGGGGACCACCCCCTTGCCCTTGTAGGTCGTCAGAACCGGAGCACCGATCGCTTCGGCCAGACGCAGGATGGGAGACCCCGCGTCCGCCCGTGCGGCCTCGAAGCCGGCAAGGATCAGGGGCCGCTCGGCCTTTGACAGGCGCTGCGCCAGGGTCTGGATCGCCGGATCGGCCGCCCCGATTACAGGCGCAAGGATATTGGTCGGGCTGATTGTCCTCGGATAGGGATCGATCATGGCGGCAACGGCAGGAGACAGATCGAGATGAACCGGGCCCATCGGTTCCGTCAGGGCAAGCGCCAGCGCGCGGGCAACGGTGGGTCCGGCGCTCTCGCACTCGATCTCGAAACTTGCCTTGACCACAGGCCGCAGGAGCTGGGCGTGATCGATGACCTGATGCGTGTAGCGGGCACGCGTGGCGCGGTCGACGATGCCGGAGATGACGATGAGCGGCACATGCTCCTGGGCGGCGTCCGCAATGCCGTTCACGGCATTGGCGAGGCCTGGCCCGACGGTGGTGACGAGCAGGCCGGGTGTGCCGGTGGTGATGCTGGCACCCGCCGCCATCGAGGCTGCCGCCGTCTCGTGGCGGGCAAGATGAAAGGCGATCCCGGCCTTTTCCAAACCGTCGATCAAGGTCACGACCTCGCCGCCTGGCATGCCGAAGGCGTGGCGGACCCCGTGGGCATGCAGCGTGGCCGCAACGGCTTCAACAACCCGGGCCGGTGTGGTTTCGATGGCATCTGGCATTGGGCAAAAGCCTCTCTCAATATCGTGAAGTGCCGCTAAATTGCGGCACTTCACCAAAGACTGTACGTGGAAATGAAGATCTGGGGCAGGAGGCGACACGGTGACATTTCGTAAGGTTCTGCTGATCGCGGCTGGTCTTCTGGCGCCTGCTGCGGCTCATGCCGATGACTGCGGCGCGGAGGTGCCTTGCGTCGTCGAAGACGGTTCCTACCGGATAGAAATGCCGGTGTCGGGCACGCCCAAAGGCGTGCTGGTGTTCTTCCATGGATACAAGAGTTCGGCCGAACTGCAGATGAAGCATCGGGCGCTCGTTGAAGTCGCGCATGCGCACGGGCTGGCCTTTGCCGCCGTGGATGGCCTCAACGGAACCTGGTCGCACCCCAACGCGCCTGGACGATACCGCGACGAGAAACGCTTCGTCGGTCACGTGCTTGATGATCTCGTGACGCGTTTCGGTTTCAACGCGAAAAACACGCTTGTCGGCGGGTTCTCCCAGGGCGCGTCGATGGCCTGGTACACGCTTTGCCAGCAGGGAAATCGCCTTGCAGGTGCCGTGACCTTCTCTGGTGTATTCTGGAATCCGCTGCCGGAGCCAAAGGATTGTGTCGCGGACATGCCGCCGATGGTGCAGATCCACGGCTCGGCGGACAAGACGTTTCCCCTGAGTGGCCGCGCCATTGGCTCGGACTTCCACCAGGGTGATACATTCAAGAGTATCGCCATCATCCGCCAGCAAAAGACCTGCAAGCCTGAGACGGTCGTCCAGAAGGTCATCGGCGGTGTTTCCTGCGACGTCACACCCGACTGTAATCGGGGTGAAGTCGCACTGTGCATCCATGACGGAGGCCATCAGGTTCGTCCGCACCATCTTGACGCCGCTCTTCGGGAGATCGGCTTCTGAAGCGCAATTTGGCACACCGCCGAAACGGTGTGCGAAATCTCCTGTCTCAAGATCTTGCCCTTGCACGAGGCTCAGCGCTCACGAAACCAGACCACATAGGCAACGACCAGACCGAAGAGCCAATGGCCCACGAGAGACGCCCAGGTTAAGGGAATGAAGCCGAGGAAGGCGGGCAGGCCTGCGATAAGGTGCGCCATCACATAAAGCGCGAAGATCCATAAGCCGGTCCCGAAACCGAGCCCGGTCAGGAAAAGGGGCAGGCGGGGGACAATCATCCGCTGGAGCGGTCGCGCGATGAACAGATAGCCGATCGGATAAAAAATGATTCCGACGATGGCGTGGATGATCTCACCCGCAAGACGGTTCTGGAAACCAAAGACGCTTTGAACGAGTGCCGCCGGTTCGAGTGCTCCGCCGACAAGGAGCGGTGTTATCGCTCTCGCCCAGAATTCCCACGTGATGTCTGCAGCCAGTCCCGCGATGACGATGGTGGCGACAAGTCGCCCCGAGATCGGCGGAAAGAGAGGCGCGTGGTGTGTCTCGATCATGGTCATTGTCGTTCCCTTGGTTGAACGTCGATAGGGTGAAAATTGGAAAGATCAGAGTGCGCTGTGCATTTCGATCGAACCGAGCAGTCGATCTTCGGCCCGTAGCCGGCCGCGCACGGCGCGGATCCGAGAGAGCCCCGCGCTGTCACCATTCGTGCCCGCAGCCTTGGCCACCGCGAGAAGGAAGAAATCACGCTGCGCATTGCTGCCACCGATCATCGGGATGTTGAGAACGAGCTGATCCAGCATCTGCCGATCAGCCGCCGTGCTCATGCCCGCGATGATGCGGGCAAGAGGCAGTCCAACCTGGGCGGCAACCTGAGCTTGATCGCCGTTGCCGGCGGCCTTGCGCTCCAGCCCGCTGAGGATATCACGCACCCCGGTGTACTCGCCGATGGCAACAAGAGCGGCCAGTGTATGCAGCGAGGCAAATACCAGCGTCGTATCGTGCCTCCTCTTCAGCGCAATCTCTGCAAGGTCCGCCCATCGGGATCCCACGTCCACACCCGTCTGGTTGAGGCGCCACAGGAGCGAGACGGCGTTCGCCATGTCGCGGAAATCGTCCGTCTGCTGCGGGCGCACTTCCTCGTCGTAGATCTTCAGGACCTGTTCGTGATCGCCGCGCTCCAGATGGAGGAGCGCCAGATGCCAGGCCATGTGGAAGGCAAAGTTGTTGCAGCGCGACCAGGAACTGCGGCCCTCTTCGAGCCAGGTAATGCCGGCTGCGGTATCGCCCCGCATCTCGTGGACATGCGACACGGCATGCAGGCCCCAGGCATCATCCGGCTGCAGGCGAACGGCGCGTTGTCCGGCCGCTTCGGCAGCTTGGTAAAAGCCGTGCTCCTCCAGTGCAAACGCGTGGCAACCAAGCAGGAATCCGGCAGCCGGCAGTTCTTCGCTCCAGACTTCCATCACCCGGTTGCTCGCCGAGAGCATTCCCTTGGCATCCCCCAGCATGAAGCGCAGGGCATGCGATATCTTGAACGGGAGGAAGGTCGCCGGCCGTTCGGCAAAGCCTTCGTCGAGCCGGTGGGCGGCTGTCGCAAACGAGCCGTTCACGGCCGCCGCCAGCGCATGCACCAGGACCTGCTCGTCCCGAGTTCCGCCGTCGCGATAAGCCATGGCCCTTCGCGCCGCAGCCAGTGCTTCCGCCGCCGGTGTTGTCAGTTCGGACCGCGCGAGAATGAGGTTCGCAAAGCCCTTGAGCGCCAGCGCCGCGACGTGGTCGGGATCTGCCGAGAGGGTCGACTGGAGTGCCACCCCCGTGTTTGGGCTATGGGCGGCCAGACCATGAACCGCCGCCTCGAAAGCCGTTTCAGCTTCAGAGCTCACCGTGCTCGTCGAAAAATTATAGGCAGCTAATCTCATTCGTTCGGCTCCTTGAAAGAACCATCACGATCCGGATTTGTGAGACCAAGCTTTTGCAGGAGTTCGTCGGCCACGGGCTCCCGAATACTCTCGGAGATCAGGCTCCTGGTAATTTTCAGGCCGCGAACATAGGTCCTGCAGTCTTTGCATTGCGCCAGATGAAGCGACATCATCATCCGGGTCCGCCTCGAACCCTCGCGATTGATATAGTCGCTGGCAATGTCTGGAATTTCTCTGCAACTTAGCAATGCCGTTCACCTCTTGGTCTAAACCCGGTCGGGTTCTGCCCGTAAGACTTGGCTTTGCCGGGAACGTTACAGCATTCCTTTCACGCTTGCGTGATGCCCCGCATTCTTTCCCAGAAGCAAGGTTTCGATCTCGTTGCGGATACGGGTGCGGGCGCGGTGGAGCATGACGCGCTGGTTCTCCGGGCTGAGCTCAAGAAGCTCGCAGGTTTTCGCCGCATCGTGACCCTCGACATCCCGCATGAGGAGAACCGCCTTCTGCGCCGGCGGAAGCCGATCGATCATCTCGCGAACATGGTTCCACAACTGTCGCCCGGCAAAAATCCGCTCTGGGTTCAGGCCGTCAAAAGATCGAGGTGCGTCCGTCCAGTGCCCTGTCGCATCGAAACGAGATGGCGACACAGCATCGTTCTCGTCGCCATGATCGTCTTCCTGAGCGAGCGGGGCATAACGTCCTTCGCGCTTGGCAAAGGTCTTGGCCTTGTTGAGCAGAATAGCGATGATCCAGGTCGACAGGGCCGCCTTGCCTTCAAACCTGGAGATGTTCGCAATCACCGAAAGCCAGGTCTCCTGAGCCACATCTTCAGCTGTCGCCCGGTTCTTGACAATGGTCTGTGCCAGGCCGACCAGGGCAGCATGGTGACGCTCGACGAGAAGGCGAAGAGCCTCTGGATCGCAACTCCGAAGCTGATCGAGAAACAGTCCATCCGCATGAATGCGCAGGCCGAAGCCGATTGCGGCAACGAAGAATGTGAAGCCCATTTTTACTCCGCCAAGTGCACACTACCCGAGCGCCTTCGGGTCAATAAGCGTCGTTAAAGACAGAAAAGTAAAGGTGGCGAAAACGGCGTCTCGGAAAATTGAACGATCTCTGACTGTTCAAAGTCAAACATAAAGAGACTTGCTCCGGCTTTGCCGGCGTCGATGGATGATGGCGGTGCGCGGCCAGAGTCGCTCCAAATTGAAACGTCCTTTCGTCGGCGATTAAAGCCGAGCCGCGCGCCTCGAGGTGCTGCCGTACGAAGAAATGGCAGCCAGCCATACAGGTCAATTGCGTGCCGAATTGGCCCGCAGCGGAACTCCGATCGGACCCTGTGACCAGTTGATCGCAGGACACGCTCGCTCGCGAGGGCTCATTGTTGTGACAAATAAGCGTCGTGAATTTGACCGGGTGCCCGGTTTGCGGGTCGAAGACTGGACTGCTTAGCGTCGAGCGCCAGACCTTCGACTGCTGAGTGTCGCCGCGATTTTGCCAGCGGATGTTTGTCCGCTTCCAAGCCAAGCACTATGGCGAAGAAAGCTACTCTGCAGGGCTCCGGCACAGCACCTCGAACGCCTTGGCCGCTGCGGAGAGGCGGCGCTCCTTGTGCCGAAGGATAGTGAACTGGCGTGAAGTCACTTCAGCGTCGAGCAGGACGAGTTGTCCCTGTTCCACAAACGGCGCTGCCACAGATCCCGAAATCGCGGTGACCGCCTCGCTGCCGCGAACCGCATTTAAAACACCTTCGTTCGATGGCAGGATCAGCAGGACATCCAAGCGGGCGGGATCGATCGAACGCGACCTGAGTTCGCGTTCGAAAACCGCGCGGGTGCCGGAGCCCGGCTCGCGAAGAATCCATTTCAGCCGGGTGAGGTCCAACTCTGAGGACGCATCCCGGTCCATGGCCGCCTTTGATCCGGTGGCGGCGGCGATGACCAGCCTGTCGATGGCGACCGAGGCGGAGCTGAGTGCAGGCTCATCGATATTGCCCTCTATGAAGCCGAGTTCTGCGGCACCTTCCAGCACGGCCGCCGCGACGGTTGCCGTGTTTCCATCTTTCAGATGCACGTCGATGCCGGGATATTCGTTCTTGAAGCTCAGTAAACGCTGGGGCAGCCAGTAGTTGGCGATCGTCTGGCTCGCCTGAACGTCGAGCTTGCCGGTCTTCAAGCCACCGAGTTCGGCAAGCACAGACTGGGCAGCTTTCGCCCGTGCGACGGTCTCGCGGGCCTCGCGCAGAAATACCTCCCCGTCTCGGGTCAGTTCGATACCCCTGCCGACGCGGTCGAAGAGCCTGACGTTGTAATGCGCCTCCAGCGCCCTGATCGAGGCGCTGACGGCGGACGGCGTGAGACCGAGAAAGCCGGCCGCCTTGGTGAGATGCTCGCGCTCGGCTACGGCGATGAAAATGGAGAGCTGTTCGAAGGTCATGCCAAATCATGAAATTGAACTGCATGAAATGTCAATTATTATGCGATTGATTCGAACTAAATGGAAGAATATTCCCTGATTTAGATATTCGGGAGTATTTCATGTTTTGCTTGAGCGTTTTGAAGCGGATTTTGCCCGGACTTCTCGCGAGCATCGCCATATCGGTTCTCGCGCATGTTCTCGCTGCCATGGAAATGAAAGCCAATGGCTTCGTCTGGCTCGACAGCCTCGTGCTCGCGGTCATACTCGGCACATTGGCAAACACCCTGTTCGGATTGCCGTCGATCCTCCAGGACGGTATAGATTTTTCTTCCAAGTTCATCCTGGAATTGGCGATCGTGCTGCTCGGCGTGACGATCAATCTGGCGACCATCGCCAGCGTCGGCACGACGATGATCGGCATTGTTGCGGCCGCGGTCCCGCTGTCTTTGCTGGCCAGCTATGGCATTGCGAGAGCGCTCGGTCTGACCGACCGGCTCGCCATGCTGGTCGCCTGCGGCAATTCGATATGCGGCAACTCAGCGATCGTTGCCGCGGCCCCGGTCATCGATGCGAAGCCGGAGGATGTCGCATCCGCGATCGCTTTCACGGCGGCGCTCGGTGTGCTGGTCGTGCTCATGCTGCCGCTGGCGTTCACAGCCTTTCACCTGACGCAATGGCAATACGGCGTGATTGCCGGCATGACGGTCTATGCGGTACCGCAGGTCCTCGTTGCCACCGCGCCGATCGGTGTGGTCAGCGCCCAGATAGGCACGATCGTCAAGCTGATGCGCGTGCTGATGCTGGGTCCCGTCATCTTCACGCTCAGCCTGAGGAGCGGCATGCGCCGCCGAAGCCGGTTCTCCGTCATGCAGATGATCCCGTGGTTCATCGCCGGTTTCTTCTGCCTGATGCTTGCCCGCACGTTTGACTTGGTTCCGGAAACCCTCCACGAGGCCGCCAAGGACGCCTCGACGATCCTGACCGGGATATCGATGGCCGCGCTCGGGCTATCGGTGAACCTGCGCACGGTCTTCGCCTCCGGTGGCCGCGTGCTGGCGGCTGGCTTCCTGTCGATACTGGCGCTGGCTTGCCTGAGCGCCATCGCATTGCTGTTCATACCCGCCCTGTGACGTGGTGCGGATGACCGCCACCCGGTGTTTGCGGCGCGTCTCGGTGAAGTGTTAGACTGACAACGATGGATACATCGACACTTCTGATCACCCACAAGGTCCTGACCGGCCGCAGCATACGCGGCACCGCGCGTCTTATGGAAAAGCCCGTCCCCAGCATCGCAGCGGCGGTCGAGCGGATGGAAGCTGAGATTTCGGTGCCTCTTATCCGCAAGGCAGGTAACGGCATCGTGCTGACGCTGGAGGCGGAACGGTTGTCGCCCGCGATCGGACTTCTAGCCGAGCAGGTTGAGCGGATCGTCGCGGTCGGCAACCAGCGAAGCCAAGATGTCTCGCTCAGCCTTGCCGCGCTTCATCGCTTCACCCAGGTCGCTGAGATCGGTAGCATCCGGCGTGCTGCCATGCATCTCGGCATCGGTCAGCCGCAGTTGGCGCGCCAGGTCATCCACATCGAGACCACGCTCGGCTGCAAGCTGCTCAATCGCACGGTCAACGGCTCTACCGTTACGCCGGCCGGACGCCGGCTGGCAGAGGTCGTTCGTGAACTGGAGACGTCGTGGCACGAGCTCGCCCATGCGGCAGCCGGACGCTCACGTCGCGAAGCGGCAACCATCCGGCTTGGCTCCATTATCCCGATGGGACACGACAGCTTCGTCGCGACCCTGCTCGCCTCGCTGATCGCCGCCTGGATCGATGACCAGCCGCTTCAACCGCTGTTTATAGCCAGCAACACCACTGAGGAACTTATTACCGGTCTGAAGAGTGGCAAGTTTAACTCGGTACTGCTCAACAGCGTGCGCATTTCTGCTGAATTCGAGTCGCACCTGATCGCCCGGTCACCTCTGTCTCTCATAGGCCGGTCCGACATTATCGGATCCGCCCGGGGTATCGACGGCATCGTGCGCGTGCTGTGCGAAAATACCGTTGCGTTTCCGAGTCCCAAGAGTGGCCTGCGCCAGGTCATCAACGGACTGATGGAAGCGGTGATGAACGAGGAAGCCCGCGACGGCCTGAACATCACCGATGTGGATTCGATGCCGGTCATTCTCAATCTCGTGCTCCGACACGGCATCGTTTCGATCATGCCGTCGGAATCGGTCGCCAACCTGCCTTCCGGCCTCTCTCAAATCCCGTTGCCGCCCGAATACAACCTGCCGCATTGGCTGGTTCATCCAAAGAACGACGCGAGCCGGCAGACCGCCAGGGCGGTGCTGACAGTGCTTGAGAAGCTGGGTTACGGAGAAAAGAACGCTCGGTCCGAGGCTTGACCAGCCTGGCAGTAAACCTGGCTTGCGGCAGGAAATCGTGTTGTCATTCGCTTTTTCCCGAATGACAATCCTCATTAAAGTGTTGATTTAGAAAGTTTTATTTACTTCCCGAGTGTGAGGCGCGCATACAATATTACGCGCCCGCAAATGTGGGATATCCCAAAATATATACACCCGGAGCCAACATCATAGGCCCTTCTAAAGGGCTGATGCGTGTGTTTGTCTGCTGATAACAAAATAAGCACAGGGGAAAAAATGAGCGTTTTGACCGCCAGGATGGCTGTTGCTCGGCTGCGCAATGGGGTGACAACTTCTGCTTCCAGATATTGCCGCTTCGTCTTTTCGAACGCCATTGCGATCACCAGCCGCTTCCGCGCTTTCGCGTCCCGACGTGAGGGAGCCATCCTGAACAACCGCTCGGGGAGGTTTGCATGACCGGTTCTGCTCAAACAGTAACGCTGCAGCCGTCCTCCGTGACGATCGCGGACATCGTGGCGGTAGCGCGTCATGACGCCCGAATCGAGGTTTCGCCGGCTGTCGAGCAGGGTATCATCGCAGCGCGCGCCGTCGTCGATCGCTACGCGGCGCAGGATATTCCCGCCTATGGCCTGACCACCGGGCTTGGCGCGGGTGCGGACACACGCCTTGCTGCCGATGATCTCGTCGCTTTCCAGATCCGGGTTCCCCAGGCCCGCGCGGTTGGAGTGGGTGAACCGTTGTCCCGCGAAATCGTCAGGGCGATGATGGCGGTGAGAGCGGCTGGCATGGCCGCAGGCGGTTCCGGTGTCTCGCCCCGTGTCTTCAAGAGTTTGATCGATGCCATCAATGCCGGTTTCCACCCCGTCGTACCAGCGCTCGGCTCCATCGGTGCGGCCGACCTTGCGCCCTTGGCACAGATGGGAACTGCATTGCTTGGTATTGGAACGGCAGAATTCGGCGGCAAGGTGCTGCCGGCCGATGAAGCGTTGAGTGCAGCAGGCCTTCTGCCCCTCGAACTTGGCCCAAAGGATGGCCACGCCCTGGTCGTCGCCAACAGCTTGTCCGTTGCTCAGGCATGCCTGCTTGTCTATGACCTCAAGCGGCTATTCGACTGGTCGCTACGGGCAGTTGCGCTCAACTTCGAAGCGTTTCGCGCGAATGTGACGGCGCTTGACGACCGCGCACTGGCAGTGCGGCCTGCCTTCGGTCAACGCGGCGTTGCGGAGCGGCTACGGACCATTTTGTCAGGCAGCTCCCTGTTCGCTGACGGCGCGGCACGTCGCCTGCAGGATCCGCTGAGCTACCGCTGCGTGCCACAGGTCTGGGGTGCGATGTCGCATGCCATGGCCGAAGCCGAGGAAGCGACATCGATAGAACTGAACAGTTCCAGCGACAATCCGGTCGTGCTGGCTTCGGAAGGTCTGATCCTGTCGCATGCCAATTTCGACCTGACGGCCTTCGTGCTGTCGTGGGAGCGGCTCGGCCAGGCCATGGCGCATTGCGCTGCCGGTACCGCCTATCGCACCATGAAGATCATGTCGCCCGGCATGTCCGATCTGCCGCGCTTTCTGACTCCGATGGGCCAGAACCGCACCGGTTTTGCCACCGTGCAGAAAACAGTCTCGGCGCTCGAGAGCGACATCCGTCATCTGGCGGCGCCGTGTTCGCTGACACCGATCCCGGTCGCAGACGGCGTCGAGGACCAGGCGTCGATGGCGCCGCGCGTGCTCGCCAAGACAGCCGACATCATCAGTCGGCTTCGCTACCTCGTTGCAATCGAACTTGTTGCCTCGGCCCAGGCCGTCGACCTTCGCGGCGTTTCTGGTGAACTCGGCCGAGGCACGAATGCGACCTACGGCTTCGTGCGCCAGCATGTGGCAGCGCTGACCGAGGATAGAGCCCAAGGCCCCGATTTCATGCGGCTGGCCAACGCGATCGATGGCGCGGTTCTGGAGGATTGAAGGAGACCCATCGCCATGCGGTGGGAGGAGGACGTGAGTTTAGAAAAAGGAGACGTGATCCCCCAGCCACGCCAAGCCACAAGCACACACAGATAAGCCTGAAAAATAAAAAGGGAACATAAAATATGAAGAACTGGACCATCAAGACTGTCATCGCAATGATCACCATGGCGGCCGCGACGCTGCAGCCTGCCGCAGCCGAACCGATCAAGGTCGGAAGCAAGAACTTCACCGAGCAATATATCCTCGCCGAAATGTACGCAGCGCTGCTGGAAAACGCTGGCCTCGTGGTTGAGCGCAAGATCAATCTCGGCGGCACCCTGATTGCGCATGAGGCACTGAAAGCCGGTGAGATCGACCTCTATCCGGAATACACGGGCACGGCGCTTTCAGCCGTGGTCAAGGGCGCACCGTCGACCGACGCCGACAAGGTCTACAACGAGGTCAAGGACTTCTACGCCAAGGAATTCAACCTGACCTGGCTCAAGCCGACCGGCATCAACAATGGCTATGTCATTGTCGTGCGCGGCGACACGGCAGAGGAGCACGGCCTCAAGACCTTGTCCGACCTCGCCAAGGTTTCCGATACGCTGGTATTCGGCGGTGGTCCGGAGTTCCCGGAACGCCAGGACGGCCTGCCCGGCCTGAAGCGCGTCTATGATGCGGAGTTCAAGGAGTTCAAGCAGTTTCCGAAGCTTGCCCTTCGCTACGACGCGCTCATCCAGAAGGAGATCGAGGTGGTAAACGGGGCGGCGACAGACTCGCAGATCGCACTGCAGAACCTCGTCGCGCTCGAAGACGACAAGGGTCTGTTCCCGCCCTACTATGTGGCGCCGATTGTTCGCCAGCAGGTGCTCGACGCTAACCCTGCTGTCGCCGAACTTCTCGAAAGCCTCGGCAGCCATCTCGACAATGCCACGATGCGTACGCTCAACGCCCGCGTAGAGAACGATCATGAGGAAGCGGCCGACGTTGCTGTCTCCTTCCTGAAGGAAAAGGGGCTGCTGAAGTAGCAGCCGCCACGTTCCGACCGGAGCCATCTCGGCCCGATGCCGCCACCGGAAGCAGGGGAGGGCCAGGACCTTAGCCCTCCCTTTCTCCACCCGCCAACACGACTGATCTGACCGAACTCCCCAGAGCCACAAGGGGGGACAGGAACCCGCGTTCCATTCAAACTGAAGTCTGGAGAGACATGACATGCAAGAAATCTGGATCGACTATCTGAACGCCGTGGACACCAAGGCGCTTGCCCTGACAAACGAGGAAATCCTGGCAGCGGTTTCGACCGCGCTGGAAGCCCAGGGGCGCGGCGAGACCGTGATCGAGCCACGTGTCCACCTCGTCCCGGAAAGCTCCGACAAGGGCCACTTCAATGTGCTGCGCGGTTATGTGAAGCCGCTCGGCTATGCCGGCGTCAAGATAGTCGGCGACTTCGTCGATAACTACAAGGTCGGGCTTCCCTCCGAACTCGCCGTGCTGAACCTTTTCGATCCGCGTACCGGCGTGCCGAAGGCAATCATCGACGCGACCGCGATCACCGACATGCGTACTGGTGCCATGACCGCGATCGGCGCCCGCCATCTGGCGCGCAAGGACAGCAAGGTTCTCGGCCATATCGGCGCGCGGGGAACCTCCTACTGGAACATCCGCCTGCTCGATCACCTTTTCGACTTCGACGAAATTCGTGTCCACTCCCGCCGCCCGGAAAGCCGCGAAGCATTCGCAGCCCGCTTGACGGAGGATCTCGGCAAGAAAATCGTCGTCACCGACAATTGGGAAGACTGCCTGAAGGATGCCGATATCATGGTCGAGGCGAGCCGCCTGCCGGAACCTACGCCTCTGTTCAAGACGAGCTGGGTGAAGAAGGGCGCATTTGTGGTGCCTTATGGCACGATGAGCGCTCTCGAATTCGATCTTACCGACATCATGAGCAAGGTCGTCGTCGACGACTGGGGCCAATGTGGGCCAGGCCGCCCCTATGGCGCGTTACGCCGCCATGTCGACGAGGGCAAGGTGACGCGGGAAAACCTGCACGCTGAACTGGGTGATATCGTCTGTGGCGCGAAGCCGGGTCGCGAAAATGATGATGAGACTATCCTGTTCTGGCACCGTGGCCTCAGCAGCACCGACGTGGCACTTGGGGCTGCGATCGTGGACAAGGCAAAACGCAACAATATCGGCCAGAAGCTTCGGTTTGCGTGATCCTCTATGAATGACACCCCACTCATCGCATGCTCGCGCATGTACAATGTCAGTCCAGCCATACGCGCCCGCTGGGACGATCTGTTTACATGGGCGAGCGATCAGGCGGGGGTGGCGCTGGAAATCATCGCCCATGCGGTTCCCGCTCCTCTGCCTGAACTCTGGGCAAGACCGGACATGGGCGCAGTCTTCATGTGTGGTTACCCGTTTTCGCGTCTGCCGGAAGATGAACGGCCGGTCATTCTCGCTGCACCCGTCTGCAAGGCCTCGTGGTCCGGTGACCGGCCGCGATATGCAAGCCATATTGTGGTGGTCACGGCCGACGGACCGGCCTGTTCGTCGATGGATATCGACAAGGCAGTCTGGGGCTGGACGGTGAGGGATTCCCAGTCAGGTTATCACGCTCCACGCGCCTTCCTCGCCGGGAGGGCTCGTAAGAATCCGGCGGTGATGCGAACAGTCGGGCCGCTGGTCAATCCCACAGGCATTCTCGAAGCCCTGCATGCAGGACGCATCGATGTGGGAGCGATCGATGCCTATGCCTACGAGTTGTTGTCGCTGCATGACCCCAACGTCCTGACCGGATTGAAGATCATCGCGACGACAGAGCCGATGCCCTGTCCCATGTTGGTTGCGGCGCGCGCCGCGCCAGCCAGACAGGTTTCGGCGCTCCGGGAAGCGCTGCTGCAGGCACATGAAAGTGCCGGAGGACGCGCCGTGCTCGATCCGCTGGCACTGGCACGGTTCGAGTTGCCGGATGCCGAGGACTATCGCGTTCTTCCGGAGCTCGCGGACGCGACCAACCTGCGCATCCCGCAATGGTGAGGACACGGGCAGGAAAAACGGGAGGTTTGGTCAAGGTGACGCACGAGACAGGTGACGCCATCCGGTTAGGAGCAACAAGATGAAGTGGGTTCCCAATAACATTCCACGCCTTTTCGAGGCTTTGCTGGAGCATCTCCATCTGGTGTTTACATCGGTTGGCATAGCTCTGGTGATATCACTGACCTTCGGCATATGGGCCGCGCGACGTCCGCGGGCCTTCGCCACGATCATCCTGGTCACCGGTGTGCTATTCGCGATCCCAAGTCTTGCGCTCTTCGCCCTGCTCATTCCGATGATGGGTATTGGAACTACGCCAGCGATCACCGGGCTCGCGGCCTATTCGCTGATGATCCTGATCCGCAACATTGGTACCGGCTTCCAGTCGATCCCGCATGAGGTAATGGAAGCCGCCCATGGCATGGGATACGGCCCTTTCCGCCGCATCTGGGAAGTCGAGTTGCCGCTAGCAATGCCATACATCGTCGGGGGCATCCGTATTGCGATGGTGACTGTCATCGGTATCGCCACGGTCGCCGCCTATATCAACGCGGGTGGCCTTGGCGAAATCATCTTTCAGGGGATCGACCAGCGATTCCCGGAAAAGATCATCGCAGGCGGCTTGCTCACCTCGGCGCTGGCGCTGGCCGCCGACTATCTTCTGGCCTCGGTCGAAAAGTTCCTGCGCCGCAAAGTGGGGAGGGCATCCTGATGGCGAATATTTACAACGCCCTGGAGTGGATCCTCGGCAACCCAACCTCCTTCTTCGGAGCATTCAACAGACATCTGATGCTCTGCCTGATCTCCCTGGGTATAGCTGCGCTCGTTTCGATACCCGTCGGCATTGTCGTCGCGAGAGCGCCGCGTGCCTCGTTTGTTGCGATTAATATCGCCGGTGCAGCCCGGTCCATTCCGAGCCTGGCCATCCTCGCTGCCGCCATGCCGTTGCTCGGGATTGGTCTCTACCCTTCGCTGATTGCGCTCGTCGTACTCGCTGTTCCGCCGCTGCTGCTCAACACAGTGATCGGAATCCGAGAAGTCGACCAATCCGTTCTCGACGCCGCCAACGGCATGGGCATGGGACGAGGCGATATCCTCTGGCAAATCGAGCTGCCGCTTGCGGTCCCGTCCATCCTTTCAGGCATCCGTACTGCGGCCATCCAGGTGATCGGCGGTGCCGCCCTTGCCTCTTTCATCGGCGGTGGCGGTCTGGGCGACTTCATCAACGCCGGGATCGCCATGATGGACATGAGCCGCCTTCTCGTGGGGGCGATCCCGATCGCCGTCCTCGCAATCTTTGCGGAGTTCGCCTTTGGCTGGCTGCAACGCAGCTTCTCCTATCGGCGCTGACGCAAGACAAAGGACAACAAGATGATCAAACTTGAACATGTCACCAAGACCTTCCCCGGCAGCGACCATGTGGCCGTCGACAATCTCAACCTCGAAATAGAGGCGGGAATGACCGTTGCGATGATTGGACCGTCGGGCTGCGGCAAGACGACGACCATGCGTATGATCAACCGGCTGGAAACGCCGTCCAGCGGGCGCGTTCTGGTGCAGGGTAGAGATGTCGCTGAAACCGATCCCCGCCAGCTTCGCCGCAGCATCGGCTATGTCATCCAGCAGGTCGGCCTGTTTCCCCATATGACGATCGCGCGCAACATTGCCACCGTGCCGCGTCTCCTCGGCTGGGACAAGGCGAAGACCGACAAGCGTATCGACGAACTCCTAGAGCTCGTAAGCCTCGATCCGGCGGTCATGCGCAACCGCTTGCCGCACGAATTGTCGGGTGGCCAGCGCCAGCGTGTCGGCTTCGCCCGTGCGCTTGCGGCCGATCCCGAGATCATGTTGATGGACGAACCCTTCGGGGCGATTGATCCCATCACGCGCATCAAGCTGCAGGACGAGTTCCGCCAGATCCTGAAGAAGGTCAGCAAGACAGTGGTCATCGTCACCCACGATATCGACGAGGCCATCAAGATGGGCGACAAGGTCGCAATCATGCGCGACGGCGGCCTGTTGCAATACGATACCCCCGAGGCGCTTCTGGCAAAGCCTGCCGATGAGTTCGTCAAGAACTTCCTCGGCCCGGACAGAACGATCAAGAGACTGAGCCTCATTCGCGTAGCGAGCGTCATGACGCAGGCACGCGCATCGGCCGACGGTCCGTCCGTTTCGCCGGACGCCAGCCTTCACGTGGCGCTCGCTCGCGTCATGGAACACGACTGCGGTGGGCTGGATGTGAAGAGCGAAGACGGCACGCTCGTCGGTTACCTGGACAGGAACGCGATACTGTCGGCACCTTGACGATCAGGGGTAGCAGTCTCAAAAAAACGCTGACGGCGGGCTGTGAGCGAGGCGCCAACAGCTATGGTCGTCGAGGGTCAGGTATTTGAGGACGGCATCCGGGAGCCTGATCGATATGATGTCGGCGGTGCCGTGCGGGCGCACCTATGTACGACCGCGAGATCAG
This sequence comes from Hyphomicrobiales bacterium, assembly GCA_900470155.1. Taxonomy (GTDB): domain Bacteria; phylum Pseudomonadota; class Alphaproteobacteria; order Rhizobiales; family Rhizobiaceae; genus Allorhizobium. The sequence goes on along the minus strand of UBZT01000002.1, from coordinate 37,122 downwards.
TTTGACATCAAGACGCTGACGCATCAGGAATGGGAGAATCGCAGGGCAGTTGAGACGTTGGTGGCAGAATGAGCAGCAATTCGTATTTTTCGCAGGTCGGCGGGCTTCCGCCGCAGACCCAGACCCTCTCCAGCAAGGCCGTCTTCAAGACAGCCTATGCGGTGATCCCGAAGACGGTGATGAGCGACATCGTCACCAGCGTCTTGCCGCATTGGGACGAAACCAGGGCCTGGATCATCGCACGGCCGCTGAGCGGTTTTGCCGAGACGTTTGCCCAGTACATCATGGAGGTGAAGCCCGGTGGCGGCAGTGTCAGGCCGGAGCCGGACGCACGGGCATCGGCGGCGATCTTCGTGGTCGAAGGCGAGGGCACGATCATCCGTGACGGCCAGGACCATCCGCTGCGCCCCGGTTCGTTCGCCTATCTGCCGGCCGGGGCGAAATGGGCTTTCCGCAACGAAAGTGCTGCCCCGATCCGCTTTCACTGGGTCCGCAAGGCGTTCAAGGTCGTGGACGGTCTGGAGCCGCCGCCGGCGATCTTCACGCATGAAGACGACTGCAAGATGCACGCCATGCCCGATACCGAGGGCCGATGGGCGACGACCCGTTTCATCGATCCGTCGGATGTGCGCTACGATATGCACCTCAACATTGTCACCTTCGAACCGGGCGCCATCATCCCCTTCATGGAAACACATATCATGGAGCATGGGCTCTATGTGCTCGAGGGCAAGGCGGTCTATCGGTTGAACGAGGACTGGGTCGAGGTCGAGGCCGGTGACTATATGTGGCTGCGCGCCTACTGCCCCCAGGCCTGCTATGCCGGCGGCCCGGGACGCTTCCGCTACCTGCTCTACAAAGACGTCAACCGCCATCCGGATTTATAGCGCGCGGGTAAGGCTAGGTTCTGTCCCCATCAATTAAGCGGTTTCCCACTTTGACGTTGTTTCGCTTCACCGATGGGAGGATCTGTCATGAGTACCTGTTTCTCTGTAGGCCAGATCGCCTCGATGGACACAGAACAGCCGAAATCTCACATGCGGACGCGCGAAGCAGAGCAACACGCTAGTTGTAGGTCGCCCGTGCCAGCGCGACGCCCGCATGATCTAGATGACGTCGACAGTCAACGGGCACGGTATGCTGCAACTGAGATCGACGCAGATGCGCATTGTGCCCTTGTGGGCGGCTATACTTCCAACCACTCATGGCAAACAGCGGCGTTGTCAATCAACTCGGCCGGTGTGCCGGTGAAGACCATCCGCCCGTACCCCATGACATAGACGCGTTGCGACATGCCTCAAACTGGCTCAATTTAGCGCTGATCGTCCATCTCGGCGAGCTTGCGAACACGGCGCCGGAAGTCTTCATCAGATGAAAACTCCGCCTTGAGATACGCATCGACGAGATCGGTTGCAAGCCATGCACCGACGATCTGAGCGCCGATGCACATAACGTTAACATCGTCGTGTTCCACCGACTGATGGGCAGAATGAACGTCATGGCAAACGGCCGCTCGGATGCCCTTGACCTTGTTTGCAGCGATCGATGCACCGACGCCAGTACCGCAGACCAGCAAGCCGCGCTCAGCAGTTCCAGCAATAATCGAAGCCGTTACATTTTTTGCGACGTCGGGAAAATCGACGGGATCAGGATTGAAGGAGCCTACATCTATCACGTCGTGGCCCAGTGACTTGATATGGTCCACAATGGTGGACTTGAGCGGAAAGCCGGCGTGGTCAGAACCGATGACGATGCGCATTGTTGGTTTCTCCAGTTATTGAGCAATCATGCGAGGCAGCCACAGCGTAAAATCCTTTGCAAAGGTCAGGATCATCAGTGTGGACAGAAGCGGGATGTAGAAGGGAAGCAGGGCCCTTAGCAGTTGGCGGACGGACACTTTCGCAATGTCAGACACTAGGAAGAGCGACAGTCCCATGGGTGGCGTCAACAGACCCAGCATCAGGTTGAAAACTGCGACAATGCCGAGCTGAACCGGATCGACACCGGCCAGTACCAGCGGCGGGGCGATGATTGGAACCAGAAGCAGCGTCGCAGTTGTCGAATCGAGAAACATGCCTGCGACGAAGAAGATCAAATTGGCGATGATCAGCAGCATCAATGGATCGTCCGACAGACTCAGAAGTGCTGATGCGAAGGTCTGGGGCACCTGCTCGACCGCCAAAATCCATCCGAACAGAGCCGCCGACGCAACGATGATGAGGATGGCGCTGGAACTACGGGCCGTTAGCACGGCTGAGTGCCAAAGATGAGCGAGGGTCAACTCGCGGTAGATGACGGAGCTGATGAAGATAACGTACACGGCCGTCATTGCAGCTGCTTCCGTCGGAGTGAACGCGCCGGCGATCATTCCTCCGACCATCAGGATCGGCGCCACCATCGCGGGAAGGGCGGGCATGAAGGTGTCGGCGATTTCTCCGGGGGTTGGCCAGCGCTCCGCGCGTGGATGGCCGTGCCGGATGGCCACGATCAAGACGGTCAACATCAAAAGGATTGTGCAGACAATGGCCGGCATGATGCCTGCGATCAGAAGCTGGACGATCGAAACGCTGGTCACCGATCCATAGACGATCAGCGGAATTGAGGGTGGAAAGATCGGCCCCAGTGTGGCCGAGGCTGCCGTGACGGCACCCGCGAAGGCAGGGTTGAAGCCACGCTTCTTCATCGCGTCGATCTCGATGCGACCAAGGCCGCCGATATCGGCAAGCGCGGCCCCAGACATGCCTGAAAATACCAGGCTGCCAAAGACGTTTACCTGCGCCAGGCCACCGGGGATCCGGCCAACCAGGGTATAGGCGAAGCGGAAAATCCGGTCCGTGATGCCGGAAAGGTTCATCAGGTTGCCGACGAAAATGAACAGAGGCACGGCAACGAGGGGAAATGAATCCAGCGCGTAGGTAATCCGCTGCGCCAGCAATCCAAGGGGCAGGCCTTCTATCAGCACATAGGCAATGGATGGCAACAGGATGGCATAGACGACCGGAAAACCGAGGATGAAAAGCCCTAGAAAGGCGATGACGACCAGAAAACCCATGGGTGCTCCTCAGACTGCGATGTTTTTATCCGCCTGCGGCGGTTTGCGCAGATGGATCAGATGAACAACGGCAGCACCGGTGAAGCCGAACAGTGCCGCTCCCAGGAAGATCCAGAATGGAATGCCGAGTGTGGGCGTGGCATTTGCAAGGTTTCTGGAGACGTTCATTGCCGTCACCCATCCGATAAAGCCGGTCACAGCGATGCCGGATAGCGAAATGCTGACATTGATGATGGCGCGTAGGCGGGCGGGCAGGGCAGCCTTGATTTCTCCCATGACAATATTTTCGCCGTTCTGCACGACGAGAGGGTAGGCGCAGAACACAAGACAGATCAGCAAAAAGCGCGTCAATTCCTCGGCGCCGATGAACGGAAGGGTAAAGAGGTTGCGCATGACGATCTGCGCAGTAGGCACGAGTACAAGTCCGGCGACAAACAGGGCGACGATTGCCGTCAGGACGCGTTCAGGGAGACGCATCTTGCAAACTCCGTTGACGGGAAAAGGGATCTGTCGCAGGGGCGCCGTTATGCCGCCCCTGCATTTTCGATCGTTACTTAATGGCCTCGATCTGGGCCATCAGCGGATCGAAGTCAGGAAAATCCTGTTTCACCTGAGCACTTACCTTTTCACGGAAAGCGCCAATATCAAGTCCCTCAGCCTCCGTGATGACAGTCATTCCACGGCCCTTGAGATCCTCAACAAGCTTAGCTTCGGACTCTGTTGCCATCTGAAGCGATTTCTTGGCTTCGTCATCAAGCACCTTGGTAATCGCCAAACGCTGTTCTTCGCTCATGCCCTGCCAGATTTCCTCATTGACGAAGACTGCAAGCACCGCCCGCATGTGACCCGTCATGGCCAGATGCGACTGCACCTCGTTGAGGTTGTTGGACGCGATCATCGTCAACGGGTTTTCCTGGCCGACGACAACGCCGGTCATAAGTGCGGTGGGAAGTTCAGCGACTTCGACGGGGGTTGGAATGGCTCCAAAACCCTTCACCATGGAGACCCACAGTTCGAGCGGCACGGCACGGAACGGCTTGCCGGCGAGATCGGCTGGCGTCTTCACCGCGAAGTTGGACGAGATATGCCGGTCGCCGCGATAGATGCGGCCGATGATGCGCACACCTTGTGCGATCAATTTCTCATTGACCGCCTGAAGGGCCGGCGATGTTTGCGGATCGGTTGCAGCCAGTGCATGTGCCCCGTCGCGGTAGATGAACGGCGCGTTAAAGACTGCGACCTCCGGGACCAAGCGGGCAAGCGAGGCGAAGTCATGATGCCCCATGGAGATCGACCCCATGCGAACGCCATCAACCATCTCGGCCACACCGCCAAGCTGGCTGGCCGGATAGACAGTGACCGCGACGCTGCCGTTGGTCGCGGTTTTAATCCCCTCTGCGGCTTGCGCGGCATAGACAGTCTGGATATCGCCTTCCGCGCCGACATGCGCGTAGCGTAAATCGGCAGCTGACACAGTGCCCGCCGCAAGCGATGTCCCTAGCGCGACCAGGGTCGCGGCACCGAGCTTCAGTAAGTTAAGCATGTTCTTCCTCCTCCTTGGATAAAAGACTGATCTGCGTCACTCCTCTTTCGGCAGATCCTTCTTCGTGAATGCGGCGATGTAGCTCTTGCGTCGGAGCTCGTCGCCGATGGCAAAATGCTGTCTGAGCTTGTCTTCCGACGCATCGGGATTGCGCGACAAAAGGCAGAGATAGATTTCGCGATGGGCCTCCACGAGATAATCGTGGATTCCACTGGTATCGTGTGTCTCCACGCGCCGATTGACGTGACTGCGTTTGAGCAATGTCGCAATGGACTGGTAGATCGTGATAAGGGCTGGACTTCGGCTGGCTTCGACGAGTGCCAGATGGAAGGCAAAATCGGCCGCGCCTCCTTCTTCGGCGTCGCCCAGCGTATCCATCAGCTGCGCAAGCAGGCTTCCGATACGAGAGAGATCACCGTCGGTTGCGCGAAGGCAGGCAAGTCGGATCGCCTGGCATTCGATGGCGATACGTGCCTGCATGATGTCGTCCATCATATCGGGCTGCTGAGCCAGACAGAAAGTCAGGAAGTCGCCGAGAACGGCCATATCCGCCTTGCGTACATATGCGCCCTTGCCATGTCGGATGTCGAGAAAACCGAGGTTTGCCAGTGAGCGTAGCGCCTCGCGCAGCACAGGTCGCGACACACCCAGCGCAAGTGAGAGTTCCCGTTCTCCGAGAAGTCGATCTCCCTCTTTCAATACTCCGGCCAGCAGTTGCTCACGAAAGAACGCGAGCACCTTTTCCGTGCCTGCAACTTCTGTCTCTTCATTGACTACGACTGAATTCACAACTGGCCTCCACTGGTATGACCACTACTACACCAGTTCAGCAAAGGTCAAGTAGCTCGGCTTCGTTTAATGGGCGAGCGTAGCGTGCGTCGAATTTATGGGCAGTATCCTCGGCACGCCCAACGCGAACTCCTGGATCCCAGGCGCCAATGTACAGCCGTTAAGAAACCTCATCTTGAGAAGGTAACTTCACCTGCGCCGGTTGGATCGTATCAAGGCACACGCCCGGTCTGGCGCATCCGTTCGCGCTTCTCTCGTCTGCTCGCGAGACGGAGGCTCCCGCGGTTATTTTTCCGTGGCTTTCCTTGCATATCGCGTATTCCTGGCGTGCCTGCTTGCCGCCATCGCGATGCTGATGCCACCGACATCGATAAAATCCGAACGCAAAAAGGCATCGTGCCGGACGCAAATTGATGCTTTTCGTTGCGCATACTATTCTCGTATTCCTCGCCTACGGTGATAAAAAAAGGAGACGAGGCCATGGGAAGACCCTTTTTCTGGAACGAGTTGAACACTGCCGACTTTGCCCAGTTGCCGGTCGACCGAACCATTGCCATCCTGCCGATCGCCTCGACCGAGCAACACGGTCCGCATCTGCCGATCTCCACCGACGTCACCATCGCCAACGGCATGCTGGCAGAGGTACGAAACAAACTGCCTGAAACCCTGGATGTGCTTGTCCTCCCGACGCAGGAAATTGGCAAAGCCAACGAGCATATCTACGGACCCGGGACCCTGTCGCTTGGCGCAGAACTCCTCATTCCGACCTGGACAGCGATCGGTGCAAAGGTCGCCGAAGCAGGCGTGCGAAAGATGGTGATCGTCAACTCTCACGGCGGCAACCTCGACATCATGAACATCGTCGCCCGCGAATTGAGGGTGCGTTTTTCGATGGCTGTTGTTGCCACCCAGTGGTCACGTTTCGGCAGCCCCGAAGGTTTGATCAGCGAACACGAGCAGAAGTTCGGCATCCACGGCGGCGACATGGAAACGTCCATGATGCTGCATTTCCGCCCGGATCTGGTTCATATGGACAAAGCCGAGAATTTCGCCTCCAAAGCAGAATGGATGAAGGAACACACGCACCATTTACAGCCATTGCCGCCGCACTCGCTGGCATGGATCGCCCATGATCTGAACCCCAACGGCGTTGTTGGCAATGCATCGCTGGGCACGGCGAAAAAGGGGGAGTTGATCGCCAGCCACCAGGCGAAGGGCTTCATCAACCTTCTGGACGATCTGACGCACTACCCGCTTTCCAATCTCTATTCGAGATAGCCGGGCTCCGGCATCATTTTTCCGGCGCCAGAATATGGCCTTTGGCTTGCAGTTCCTGCATCATCGCCAGCAGTTCCGACATCAGATACTCGACGAACAGGCTGGTGGGGGCGTCGAGCGGCGCGCGCGCCCGCGCAAACAGCTTCATAGGCTGACGGGAATGCGTTTCCACGATTGGGCGGAACACCAGTTCGCCGCGGCGGCATTCTACAATGACATCCAGCGGATTGAGCAAGGTCAAGCCCGTGCCCGACCTGACCAACTGTTTGAGCATCTCCGACGCATTGGTTTCGACAACCGGCTCCACCGAGACAGGCAGTGGTGCCAAGGCCAGATTGATAACGTCCCGTAAGCTGGTTCCTGTTTGCGCCAGCACCAGCCGTTCCTGCACAACATCCACCAGACTGATCGGACCGCTGCCCGCTAGCTTGTGTCCCGGTGGAAGAACGACACCGATCGGCACATCGAAATTCGCCAGCGTGCGGATGCCCGGCGTCGCTGGAATGTTGAAGCCGAGACCAATATCGACTTCGCCGGTCAAGACCGGGTGAAGGGTTGTCGAACCGCCATCGTTGCGCAACTGGATACGCACGCGGGGATGTTGCCCGACGAATTTGGCGATGATTTCCGGCAAAGGCCCTGCCGCAAGCCCGACTGTTGTCACCATCGACACTTTACCCGCCTGCGGCATCTTTAGGCCGCGAATGCGCGATTCCAGTCGCTCGTAGTTCTTCAGAACGTCGCGAATATGCTCGATGCACAGTTCGCCCGCGGCCGTCAGCCGCAGGCCGCGCGGCAGTCGCTCGAAGATCGGCACGCCAATTTCCGCCTCCAGTGCCAGGATCTGGCGATTGATCGCCGAGGACGCGACATTCAAGCGCGCGGCAGCCTTGCGAATGGATCCGCAACGGGCGATTTCATTGATATAGTCCAGTTTTCGGGAATGCAGCATCGGTCCGGTCTTTCATCGTTCGCAGGACAGGGCGGGGCTCCGAGAAGAGCGCGCAGACAGATGCCTAAAAAGCATCAATGTGGACGAATTTTGATGCTTTTCAAAGAGCAAGGCAACCGCTCAAATGGAGAAAATGGGCGGCCAATGACGACCGCCTGTTGCATCAAAGGGGAACGACGCAGAATGCGCACTCTACTGAAATCGACCGCTTTTCCCGTCATCATCGGCTTTGGAGCCATGGCCGCTTCATTCACGCAGGCGGTCGCTGCTGACAAAGTGACCTACGGCACCAACTGGCTGGCGCAGGCCGAGCACGGCGGCTTTTACCAGGCGGTCGCCGACGGCACGTATGAAAAATACGGCCTCGATGTCTCCATCGTGCAGGGCGGGCCGAACGCTGCCAACAGCGCGTTGCTGATTTCCGGCAAGATCGATTTTTACATGGGCAGCCCGCAGAGCGAAATTTCCGCCACGGAACAGGGGATTCCAATCGTCGATGTCGCCGCTATTTTCCAGAAGGACCCACAGGTCCTGATCGCACATCCAGATCAGGGAATTGAGAAATTTGAGGATCTGGCCAAGCTGCCGACGATCTTCATGGGCAAGGACGGCTACCTCACCTATTTCGAGTGGATGAAGGCGAACTTTCCCGGCTTCAAGGACGAACAGTACAAGCCATATAATTTCAGCCCGGCCCCCTTTCTTGCCGACAAACAATCGGCCCAGCAGGGTTACCTGACGTCTGAGCCCTACGAGATCGAGAAGCAGGCGGGCTGGACGCCGAAGGTCTTCCTCTTGGCCGACAGTGGCTACTCGCCTTATTCGACGATGATCACCACACAGGCATCGCTCGTCGAAACCAAGCCGGATCTGGTCCAGCGTTTCGTCGATGCCTCGATTGAGGGGTGGTACAATTATCTATACGGCGACAATGCCAAGGCCAATGCCCTCATCAAGACCGACAATCCGGAAATGACCGATGGCCAGATCGCCTATTCGATCGCCAAGATGAAGGAATATGGCATTCTCGAATCCGGCGCAGCGCTTGAAAAGGGGATCGGTTGCATCACCGAGGAAAAATACAAAAAGTTCTTTGATGACGGCGTTGCCATGAAGCTCTTCAAGGCCGAAACCGACTACAAGAAAGCCTTCGCCGGCCAGTTTACCTGCAAGGGCGTCGGCATGGCGCTGAAGAAGTAACGGCACACCGATCGTCCTGCCGCCGGTCGGGCGGCGGGACGCAGAAACTGTCGAGCAACCGGGACAGCAATGATTTTGGAAGAAGCACGCGGGCTGCAGCGGTCCACCGAAGGACACAAACGGCCACTGGTTGTCATGGACAGGGTCTCGAAGCGCTTTTCAAGCGGTACGCAGGCGCTCTCGGATATGTCGCTCGTCGTGGAAAGCGGAGAGTTCGTTAGCCTGCTGGGGCCGTCGGGTTGCGGCAAATCCACGGCACTGCGCATCATAGCCGGTCTCGGCGACGCCTCGTCGGGCATGATCGACTGGCCGAGTTCGCGGATCAATTCGCGCGGCTTGCCGGACGGCGACATCAGCTTCGTCTTTCAGGAGCCGACCCTCATGCCCTGGCAGACGGTATTCGGCAATGTCCATCTTCCGCTAAAACTGCGCGGCATCTCGCAAGCCGCGGCCCGTCCGCAGATCCTCGAAGCACTGGCGACCGTCGGTCTCGACGATTTCGCCGATGCCTATCCGCGCGAGCTTTCCGGCGGCATGAAGATGCGGGTCTCGATCGCCCGGGCTCTGGTGACGAAGCCGAAGCTGCTGCTGATGGACGAACCTTTCGCCGCACTTGACGAAATCACCCGCCAGAAGCTCAACGACGACGTGCTGCGCCTGTGGAAGCAAACCGGCATCACCGTGATCTTCGTCACCCATTCGGTATTTGAATCCGCCTATCTCTCCAATCGCATCGTAGTGATGAAGGCAAGGCCGGGCCGTGTGCATGCCGATTTTCCGCTGCACACCAGCCTGGAGCGCGACGCCCTCTACCGAACCTCGGAGGACTATCGGCAGGCCTGCGAAAAGGTCTCGACCATGCTGCTCGAAGCCATCGGATCGGGGGAGCACTGATGCGCACACAAGACAAGTCAGCGGATAGCTCCACGAATATCTCCTCCTCGGACCGCAACAAGCACCGCGACCTCGTGCTGCGCATTCTCGTGCCGTTTTTTGTGCTGGCGACCATGGTGCTGATCTGGCATGTCGGCGTCACCGTTTCCGGCGTACCGCCCTATATCCTGCCGAGCCCGATCGCGGTTGCCACAGCACTGTTCACAGATTGGCATACGCTGGCGCCGGCACTCTGGGTGACCACCAAGATCACGCTGCTGTCGCTGTTGCTCGCCCTCATCGGCGGGGTGGGTTTCGCGGTTTTTCTGGTTCAGTCACGCTGGGTCGAGATTGCCTTCTACCCGATCGCCGTCATCCTGCAGGTCACCCCGATCGTCGCGATCTCGCCGCTGATCCTGATCTATGCGCCTTCGACCCAGGTGGCCCTGCTGATCTGCGCCTTCCTTGTCGCCTTCTTTCCGATCCTGTCGAACATGGTGCAGGGGCTGAAAAGCGTCGATCACAATCTGCTCAATCTGTTCGATCTCTACGGCGCCTCGCGGTGGCAGACTTTGCTTTATCTAAAGCTTCCCGCGTCACTTCCCTATTTCATGACCGGTCTGCGCATCGGCGGTGGCCTGGCGTTGATCGCGGCCGTCGTTGCGGAATTTGCAGCCGGTTCCGCTGGTGCCGGATCCGGCCTTGCCTTCCGTCTGCTCGAAGCCCAGTACCGGATGAACATTCCGCGCCTCTTTGCGGCGCTGATCCTCTTGTCGCTATTGGGCGTGATGATCTTCGCGCTGACCTCCTTGATCTCCTGGCTGAGCCTGCATCGCTGGCACGAAAGCAGCCTGAAAAGGGAAAACTGATGTCGAACCCATTCGTTTCCCTGCCGGACGCTCAGCATTTCGTGCTCAGCAATGCCACGGTTCCAGCAATCTCCGTGACGGCACCCACCGGGCCCGCGGTCGAAGGCCTGGCATCGGTGGATATCGTGATTTCCAATGGAAGGATCGATGCGGTTTTGCCGGCGGGCACTGCTCCGGTGGACTTGCCAAAAGCTGATCTGCGCCAGGGCATGGTCTGGCCCTGTTTTGCCGACATGCACACCCATCTCGACAAGGGCCACATCTGGCCGCGCCGCCCCAACCCGGACGGCACTTTCATGGGTGCACTGGACAATGTCGGCATTGATCGCGAGGCGAACTGGACGGCGGACGACGTCAGGACGCGGATGGATTTCTCGCTGCGCGCAGCCTACGCCCACGGCACACATCTGATCCGCACCCATCTCGATTCCATCGCACCCCAGCATCGCATTTCCTTCGAGGTCTTCTCAGAGCTCCGGGAGGCATGGAAAGATCGGATCGCATTGCAGGCAGTTGCGCTGTTCCCGATCGACAAGATCTTCGAGGCCCCGTTTTTCGATGATCTCGTCTCGGTGATCCGGGAAAACCAGGGGATCCTCGGGGGCGTCACCTATCTGATGCCGGATCTGGAGGAACGCCTCGACCTGCTGTTTCGCACCGCCGCGGACAACGGCTTCGACATCGATCTGCATGTCGACGAGACCGAGGACCGACAGGTACTGACGCTGAAGACCATCGCCGAGGCCAAGCTGCGCCACGGGTTCCAGGGCGCCGTCACCGTTGGCCATTGCTGCTCGCTGGCACGGCAGGACGAAGACGTCGCAAAGGCAACCATCGACCTCGTCGCGCGCGCCGGCATATCCGTGGTCTCCCTGCCGATGTGCAACATGTATCTGCAGGACAGGCATTCGGGCCGCACACCGCGTTGGCGCGGGGTAACGCTGTTTCATGAGCTGGCGGCAGCCGGGGTGGCAACGGCCGTATCGTCGGACAATACCCGCGATCCCTTCTATGCCTATGGCGACATGGACCCGGTCGAAGTCTTTCGCGAGGCGGTGCGCATCCTGCATCTCGATCATCCGCTGACGGATGCGGCCCGCGTCGTCACGATCTCGCCTGCCGACATTCTCGGCCGACCGGACCTTGGCCGTATCGCCGTCGGAGGCCCAGCCGATCTTGTTCTGTTCAGCGCCCGTCGCTGGAGCGAATTTTTATCCCGTCCGCAGGCCGACCGCATCGTCATGCGGAAAGGCATGGGCATCGACCGCAGCCTGCCGGACTACCGCGAACTCGACCCGATCCTTGGAGCATGACATGCCCGACTATGCAGCGATCAAGAAGGAACTCGACGGCATTGCCGTTGAGGACAATGCGGCGCTGGTGCGCCAGAAGAGCCGCGACTTCTTCTGGTATTCACCGATCCTGAAGGCCCAACTCGAAAACGTCACCGGCGATCTCGTCGTGTCTCCGACCTCCGAAGAGGAGGTCATCCGCGTCCTGAAGGTCGCCTATGCACATGGAGCTCCTGTGACCCCGCGCGGCGCCGGCACCGGCAATTACGGCCAGGCCATGCCGCTCTCCGGCGGCATCATCCTCAACCTTGCCGGCATGGACAAAATCAAATCCATTCAGCCCGGAAAGGTCGTCTGCGAGCCCGGCGTTATCATCGCGCAACTCGACAAGGCGACAAAGGCCCATTCCGGCCAGGAACTGCGTTTCCATCCCTCGACGGCCCAGACCGCGACCATCGGCGGTTTCATCGCCGGCGGATCGGGCGGCGTCGGTTCGATCACCTGGGGCGGTCTTCGTGATCTCGGCAATATCCTGCGCCTGCGCGTCGTCACCATGGAAGCAGAACCAAAGGTGCTGGACCTCACTGGCTGGGACCTGCAGAAGGTCAGCCACGCCTATGGCACCAACGGCATCATCACCGAGGTCGAAATGCCGCTTGCCCCCGCCTATGACTGGGTGGACGTGCTGGTCGGCTATGACGACTTCATGGATGCGGTGCGCTTTTCCGATGCGCTCAGCCATATGAACGGCCTGCTGCTGAAGGAAGTGGCGCCGATCGCAGCCCCGATCCCTTACGACTATTTCACCCGCCACAAGCCCTATCTTCGTGATCGCGGCCAGTCGGTGGTGGTGATCATGATCGCGCCGCATGCGATGGAACCGTTTGCTGCCTTCGTTGCCCAGCAGAAGGGCGAGATCCTGTTTCGCTCCGACAAGGTCGAGAGCATGAAGGGCATTCCGCATGCCTATGAGCTGGCATGGAACCACACGACACTGAGGGCGCTGAAGGTCGATCCGAGCTTCACCTATCTGCAGGTTCAGTATCCCAGCCCAGATCACGTGGCCAAGGTCGGGAAACTGGTGGAAATCTTCGGCGACGAGGTGCCGGGGCATCTCGAGTTCATCAAATTCGATGCAGCCATCCAGTGCTCCGGCCTGCCGCTGGTGCGCTACACCACCGAAGCGCGGCTGGAGGAGATCATTCGCATTCATGAAGACAATGGCTGCCCGATATTCAACCCACATCGCTACACGCTGGAAGAAGGCGGGATGAAACAAACGGACAAGACCCAGCTCGCCTTCAAACAACAGACGGATCCCAAGGGGCTGCTTAACCCGGGCAAGATGATCGCCTGGGATAATCCGGATTTTGATTTCAACGCCGGCAAGAACTATCTCTTCCCTGGCCTTGCGGCACTGGGGGTCTGATGCGCGTCCTGCTGCTCCATTCCCATCCGGTTGAGGAAAGCTTCGGCGGTGCCCTCCATCGTCTCACCCGGGAAAGCCTCCAGACGGCCGGTCACGAGGTCGATGATTGCAATCTCTATGCCGAAGGTTTCGATCCTGTCCTGTCGCGCCACGACCGGATGATCTATCATGACTACCCCGACAACACGGCGCTGGTGAAGGAGCATTGCGACCGGCTGCTGGCGGCCGAAGGTCTGGTCATCGTCACGCCGGTGTGGAATTTCGGCTTTCCGGCGATCCTGAAAGGCTATTTCGACCGCGTCTGGCTGCCCGGCATCTCCTTCGAACTGGTGGACGGCAAGGTCCAGTCGCGCTTGCGCCATATCCGCAAGCTTGGCGCCGTGATGACCTACGGCGCGACGCCATTTCGGGCATTTGTCGCCGGCAATCCACCGAAGAAGATCGTCAAGCGCGTGCTACGCGCGCAGATCAATCCGTGGTCGCCGGTGACGTTCCTCGCCCACTACGACATGAACAATTGCACGCAAGACACGCGGGCACGCTTCATGGCGAAGGTGAAAACGAAGATGGAAAGGTTCTGAGCCGATGCCGGGAAAGACCGCCTTCAATCCGCCTTCGGTCCGTCGCCCTTTCGGCAATTACAATCACGGCCTTCTGGTTCCGCCGGGCGCGAGCCTGCTCGTTACCTCCGGTCAACTGGGCATAGCCGTCGACGACACCATTCCTGAAAGCGTCACGGCACAGGCGGAACTCTGCTTTGCGGCAATCGGCGCCATTCTTTCGCAGGCAGGGATGAGCTTTGCCGACATTATCCGCATCAGCGGCTTCGTCACGAAACGGGAGGACTTCCCGGCCTATATGGCTGTTCGTGACCGATACACGTTGGAGCCGAAGCCGGTTTCGACGCTGATCATCGTCTCCGGATTCACTCGACCGGAATTTCTGGTTGAGGTAGAGATTACCGCCGCCAAGATTTTTTAAAGCATCCCTTTCCGGTCACGTTCACAGTGTCGAGGCTCATCGGCTGTTTGATTGGTACTACTGCCGGATCCCCCGGCAGATGGCCGGATTTCCCAGGATTTCAAAAAGCCAATCACAGGTGGATCTTCCCCGTGGCGCGAACCGCGCCTAAGGTCGTCGCTCTCTTAAGAATTGAGATCGGAAAAGCCTGATGGACAATCGCGCGGGTGAGATGATGGTCTTCGTGCAGGTGGTGGAAGCCGGCAGCTTTTCGGAAGCAGCGCGGTCGCTTCTGATGACCCCCTCGACCGTGTCCAAGCTCGTGGCACGGCTCGAAAGTAGGCTCGGTATTCGACTGGTCGAACGCTCGACCCGGCGGTTGGTGCTGACCCGTGAGGGCGAGTTTTACTACGAGCGCAGCCAGAAGCTCCTCGCCGAACTCGACGAAACCGAACAACAGATCGCCCAAGGCGGCGCCGAGCCTGAAGGTGTGATCCGAGTCAGCTCTTCGGTGACTTTTGGGGTTGCTGCGCTTGAGCCGATTTTGCCCGCCTTCTGGGAGGCCTATCCCGGGATCGTCATCGATCTTTCCCTGTCTGACGAAACGATTGATCTCTATCTCGACCGCACCGATGTGGCGATCAGGGTGGGCAAGCTGCCAGATTCCAATCTCATTGCGCGCAAGATTGGCGTGACCCAGCGGCGCATCGTTGCCTCGCCGGCATATCTCGAGAAATGGGGTGTGCCACAGACACCTGAGGATCTGCTCAAGCACAACTGCATCGGGTTCAATTTCCGCAGGGCCAACCCCGTCTGGCCGATGCGGGAAGGCGGGCGGATCGTGGAACGGATGCTGAGCGGATCATTGCTGGTGAACAACGGGGATACCATTCGCCGGATGGCAATCGCAGGTGTGGGCATCGGGCGCATCGCAGACTATCACGTTCGCGGATCTCTAGCACGGGGCGAGCTGATCGAAGTGCTGGCCGACAGCTCGGTCATCGAATTCGACGACATTCACGCCCTGTATCGCGGTACGCAGCTCATGCCGGCGCGTGTCCGCGCCTTCCTGGACTTCACCGTGCCGCGCCTGCAGAAATTCCTCGCGATCGACCCGGCGACGGACACCTCCTCCATCAGATGATGAACGAGGTGTCCGGTCGGGGAGGCATTGCTCAATGGTCGATGGGCAGCGGCGCATTTGAATTGACGAGACCTTCCTGGCGCATTTCGTGCCAGAAATCGGCAGGGATGGTCTCGTTCAGCGCTGCGCTGTCCTCCGCAATTCGGTCAGGCTTGCTGGCGCCGGGGATGACGGCAGCCACGGCGGGATGAGAGAGTGAGAATTGCAGGCCCGCCGCTTTCATGCTGACGCCGTGGCGTCCGGCGATCGCCTTGATGCGTGCCACCTTGTCGAGGATCGCCGGTGTTGCGGGCGCGTATTCGAAGTTCGGCCCGCCAACCAGCGCGCCTGAACTGTAGGGGCCACCGACGACGACACCGAGGCCACGATCTGCAACCATCCGCATGACACGCTGAAGCGCACGGTCATGGTCGAGCAGGGTGTAGCGCCCGGCAAGCAGAAATCCGTCCGGCCTTGGACCTTCCAGCCCGAGCAGCAATTCGATCGGCTCGACCCGATTAACGCCGAGGCCCCACGCCTTGATAACCCCTTCGTCGCGCAGCCGGTCCAGTGCCTTGAAGGCGCCTTTCCGGGCGTTTTCGAAGACGGAAAGCCATTCGTCACCGTAGAAATCCTGGGCGACATCATGCACGAAGGCGATATCGATGTGATCGGTCCCTAACCGCTTGAGGCTATCCTCGATCGAGCGCAGGGTGCCGTCCTCGGAATAGTCATTTACGATCTTGTTGGGTCGGCCATATTTGAAGACGTCCCCCTTCTCGCCGAGATCGCGGGCGCTGATATCTTCAATCTCGTCTAGGATGACCCGGCCGACCTTGGTGCTTATGACATACTGATCGCGCGGCTTTCCAGCGAGCGCCTCACCCATACGGATTTCCGCGAGGCCGGCACCATAAAACGGCGCATTATCATAATAGCGGATACCGTCCTTCCATGCGGCCTCGACCGTCGAAAGTGCTTCGGCTTCCGGAATGTCGCGAAACATATTTCCGAGCGGGGCAGCGCCAAAACCGATCCGGCCCGGCAGAATATTCTTGAGAGTCATCGTCTTGATCCTTTCATGCCGGCATGTCGTAACCAGCGCCGGTGCCTGTCTGTTCATAAATGCAGGATGCAAGGCAGCAGCGGTAGCCGGTGACAATTCGCAGGAGCTGGGAAGGAAATTCACAACTGCGTAGCTGGCGGTGGGCGGATGATTGCCAAACGTGCAACTCTGGTCAGAGGCGACGCGATGGTTTTCGCTGCGCAATAACAGCGCTTCAAGCTCTATCGTGCAGGGGGCTAGACGCGACCGATGTTTCGCAGCTTGCTCTGAAGAAGGATGCACATGTCAGTTGGGCTCCGGATATCTTCTGACGCACGAACGTTTCATGGCTTTTGTGTCGAGATCTGATGCCCGGCTACCTCGCGGATTGCTTTCCAGGTGGAACATCTGATCGCGCCGCAGGTTTTGCGAAGGGCGACGGGACACGCATGTCTGTGCCCGTGGTGGCAAACGCAGGAGAGGTATCATGACCAATATCAAAACCAGGGGTTTCGACAGTCCGGCGCAGATGCGCGAATACCTTGAGGAAGTGGACGTGGACGAGGCCTTGATTGCCGGGGGCTTGGGCACCGAAGACCGGTCCGTGAAGGATGCGTTGAAAGAACTGCGGAGCCAGATTGACGCTCTGCGCCGACGGATCGCGGAAATGCAACGGCAAGACGTGCATGCCGAGGCGGAGATGAGCGGTTGGCTGCGCGCGGCTCTGACGACAACAATCACCATTGCGCTGGGCCGAATCGCCTCGCATATGAAACTCGGGATCGTTGGAGCGGTTGCCGTGCCTTTGGTTGTGGCACAGCTGAACCGCAAGCTCTGACCGAAGCGACAGGCCGGCTGCCGTTCGCAGGGGGAAGGGGGAAATGACGATGAGCGAGCGGATGAGTGTCGAATTCTTCCGACGCGATGCGGTGTCTGTTGCGGCCGACCTGCTGGGCGTGCGTCTCATCCTTGACGGCGTCGGCGGGGTCATCGTCGAGACGGAGGCCTATCGGAGGGATGACGAGGCATCACACAGCTTCCGGGGTATGACAAAGGCGAATTCGGCGATGTTCTCGGAACCTGCGCGCGCATATATTTACAGGTCATATGGTCTCCACTGGTGCCTGAACTTTGTTTGCGAGGAGGGCAGCGCAGTTTTAATCCGCGCGCTGCAGCCCACTGATGCTATCGAGGTTATGGAGCAGCGGAGATCTGAGGCGCCTGTGCGCGGGGCCGGGCAATCTTTGCCAGGCACTTTCTGTTACAGGCACCATGAACGAATGGCCGCTGCTTGCTCAGCCGTTTTCACTTCAAATGCCGGCGCAAAAGCCTGTCATCATCAACGGGCCGCGTATTGGCATCACCAAGGCGGTTGATCAACCTTGGCGCTTTGCCGTGGCAGGCTCGCCCTACCTGAGCAAGCCTGTGCGCCAGGCAGTGCCGCCGCCGATATTCTAGCCAGTCGGCACAGCTACCGGAATCTTCCAGCCAGGTTCGAGCGGCCTATGTCACCGTAGCAGCCCCACGTCGGTACCCGGGCAGATTATAGCCGCCGCGCGGAACCGATCGGCCATTGTGCGGTTTGTCCTACATGCAATCGAAGCATGGCGTCGTAGACATCCAGTGTTCGGACCTGAAGGGAGCATCATCATGGAAAGTAAAAAGCCGTCGTCCAAGGAGCAGATTGAGGCGGACGCCCGTGGGCAATCGGAGACAAATCACCCGGGAGGCACTAACAACGGCGTCAGTAGCGCCAAGCCGCGGGTCATCACCCATTCCGACGACGCCACCGGGCACAAGCAGCTAGGTGGTGGCGACAAGGGGAAGAAGGACTGGGACCTCAATTATGACGAACGAGACAGCAACGAGGGCGAGTTTCGCGGCTGAAATTTGAGGTGCCTTGCATTTGGTGGAGAAGAGCAACCGAAGCCTGTGGATGTTCCTGATGCGGGGCACCTCGGCGATTTTGCCGAAGGCTCTGGCAAGGTGTTGGAACCTACGGAATTCTGACGTGTTTCAAGAGCGCAGGTGATCTTCTTCATGCGCTACAGCGTCTGCGACCGTTACAAGCTCAAAGGTTCAGGTAGTTGCTGCGCCGGGACGAAGCAGACGAAACTGCGGCATGCGGTCGAGCGCTTTCGGGGGCAAGGCTAGGGAGGGGTAAAGCTAGAATGGACCTTCGGCATGAGGCGCGGCACGACAAACTCTCAGCCGATGGCGCTGGCTTGGTTTATGTGAGTTCGCTTGAAGGCGGGGTCGTCCGCAAAACAGGACGAAACGGCTTCTTGTATTTCGATAAAACCGGGGCACGGATCCGCGATGCTGACGAGCTTAGCCGCATCGCGGCGCTCGCCATCCCGCCAGCCTATACCGATGTCCTCATCTCCGCTGACCGGAACACGCACCTCCAGGCAGTTGGCGTGGATGCCCGCGGCAGGAAGCAGTATCGCTACCATCCGGACTGGGTCGCCGAGCGCGGAAAGGCGAAGTTCGACAAGCTGGTGAGTTTCGCACAGAGCCTGCCTGACATCAGGCAGAGAGTGGATCGCAATCTGCGCAAGCGGAACGTTTCCCTGGAGAAAGCGCTGGCGACAGTGGTTTATGCGTTGGACAACCTTTACATCCGTATCGGCAACCAACGCTATGCGGGAGAAAACGGCTCATTTGGACTGACCACACTCAGGAACCGGCATATCCGGATAGATGGCTCGGTGGTGAAGTTTCGGTTCCGTGGAAAATCGGGAAAAGAATGGAATATTTCCCAGACAGACAGGCGGCTTGCCGCTGCGCTGAAACGTCTTCAAGAATTGCCCGGCCAATCCCTGTTTCAGTATCTGGACGATAAGGGATCGCCGCGGCAACTGACCTCACAGGACGTAAATACCTACATCCGGGATGCGGCGGGCGCCGATTTCACCTCCCGCCAGTTTCGCACCTGGGGTGCGACCTGCATGGCCGCTTTTCTTTTGGCAGATTTGAGCCCGGCAGACAGCCGGCGCGAGAGGTCAGTTCAGGTCAATTCTGTCGTGGACCAGGTCGCGGCAAGGCTGGTCAACACCCGTTCGGTGTGCCGGACATCCTATATTCATCCAAGAGCGTTTGAAGATTTCGAGGCCGGTACGTTGCCGACGATCTTCAAAATGCGAAAGACGCGCAGCAGACGTTTGCTCGACTGGATGGATGAAGATGAGATCAGCGCCTTGAAATGGCTCAGTTCGGCAGAATGAGCGCGGTTGCATTTCCTTTCTTCGTGGCAGAACTCCTGTGTCCGGAGCGCCGCTATCGCCGGCAAGACAAGATGGCTTGGCGCTCATCAGCTTCCTCAGGATGCTGATCTGTAAGCGTAATACGGCTGCGGATCCGTGATCTGGTTGCTTCACGCGAGGATTGGCGACTGACCCGAACTTCACCCTTTAAAATCGGCCGCGCATCACGTCTCCAAGCTTTGGCATTCCTGCCGAAACGAGGTGAGGATCTGAAAACCCGAATTCACGATTGACCACGACTATATCATTCAGTATTATAAAGATGTTCAATATAGTGAACGATCTGGGAGGGTCTCTTTTGAGTGGTCGTGGTGTCGAGCGCGTTCTTGATATGATCGAGTGGTTTGCCGCTTCGACGGGTCCAGCCGGCCTGTCAGAGATTGCTGCCGCCTTGGCCATGCCGAAGTCGAGCGCATTGCAAATGCTGCAGTCACTGACAGAGCGCGGCTATGTGCAGCGGCTTGAAAGCGGGGAATACGCACTGCGTCGCCTGCCTGGAGAAATTTCCTCCGACGGTCAGAACTATGGTGCGCTGATCGCGCTGATATCACCCTATTTGCTCGCGGCGGTGGAGCAGACCGGGGAGAGCGGCTTCATTGCTGTGCTCGAAGGGCAGTCAATCCGATATCTCAACAAGGTCCTGCCGAAGCGTGAGATACTCTACGACCGCGACATCGTTCCAACGCGCCCGGCGCACAAGGTCGCCAGCGGCGTTGTGCTACTTGCGGCCGGAACTGATGCAACGATCGACAGCTATGTGGCCGCTGCTTGTCTTTCCGAAGCGGAAGAGGAAAAGCTGCGAGACGCGATCACAAGCGCCAGGGCTGCAGGCTTCTACGTCAATCCGATGGGGATTGTTGAAGGAGCGGCGGGCGCTGCCGCTCCCATCTTCGGAGCGAGTGGCGAGGTCATCGCCGCGTTCAATATTTCCGGTCCCCAGGCAAGATTCATCTCGAATTCCGGCCGCATAAGTGAAGTGGTCAGGGAAACCGCGGTCGCGATCAGTGAGGAGCTGACGCGTCGCCGTCGTCGTATATCCAAAGGGAGGTAAGCAATGAAATTGACCACACTTTCGGCCGTTGCAGGGTTGCTCGTCGGCATAGCCGGCACGGCTCAAGCGCAGGACGTGCCTGAGGGCTATCCAGCCGAGTATTCGACGATCATCGAAGGGTCGCGCTCCGAAGCCGGGCTGATGATCTATTCCAACATGGCGGACAATAACTGGCAGCCGATCCTCGAAGGCTTTAAGGCCAAGTATCCTTGGGTGAAGGTCGAGACCATCGACCTGGGTTCCGGCACGGTGCACTCTCGCTGGGAGGCTGAAAAGGGATCGAGCGCCCGCACCGCCGATCTTCTGGTGTCCGGTGCCAATGACCGCTGGGCGTCCTATGGCAAGGACGGGCTGATGGAAGACTACAAAAGTCCGGAAGTGGCGAAGCTGCCGGAATTCGCAAATCCGTATCCGGGCGTGAATGTCCTTTCGACGGATCCGCTTGTCATCACCTACAATGCAGCGCTGCTGCCAGAAGACCAGCGTCCGAAGGGTTTTGCGTCATTGGTTGCCGCAGCGACAGCCGCACCGGACAATTTCAAAGGCAAGATCACCACCTACGACGCTGCGCGCAACAGTTTTGGACTGAGCGCCTGGTGGAGCTATATGAACAAGAAGGGTGAGCAAGGCTGGAGTGACCTTCGCAAGATCGGACCGATGATCCGCGGTGAGACCTCCGGCGGTCCGATGAATGAAAAGATCGCGACCGGCGAATATTTGATGGGCATTGCCGTGTCGGGGATCACCATCTTTCCGCGACTGGAACAGCCGGGCGGCGAGATCCTCGGCTTTGCCTTTCCCGACGACGGCACGATCATGATGCTGCGCGGCATGGGCATTCCCAAGGGCGCTGCCAATCCGAACTCTGCCAAGCTCTTCGTCGACTATGCCCTGAGCCAGGAAGGTCAGACGCTCGTCGGCAAGGGCGGGCTGGTTCCCTACCGTGAAGACGTCGCTGAGGACCAGGTACGCTACACCTTCCAGAAGATCGGCGAGACGGTCGGCAATGACAACATGATCATCGCAGGTTTCGATCAGCGCCTGATCACCGAAGCGGGCCCCTTCGTCGAGAAGTGGAACGCGGCAATCGCTGGCCGCTAAGGCTCGGCCCGAGGGCCGTCCACGTTTCGTGGCGGCCCTCCACCAACCCTGACAGGAAAATTCGATGACGGATATCAGCCACGCCGGCGAGGCCGGAAGGGGGATAGACCGATCGCGTGCGATCTACTGGGGCGTTGCGGCGCTGACGACGATCCTCGTATTCGGTCCAATCACCCCGATCATCTTCCAGGCCTTCCTCGACAAGCCCCTCTATGACGAGACGGCTGTCCTGACGGTCGGCAACTTCAGCCGCCTATTCAGCGAACCCGGCATGGCCGGCGTCTTTTTCAACACGCTTTACTTCGGTGCCTTGACGATGGTCATTGCGCAGGTCTTCGGCGCGATCATGGCCGTTCTGGTCGGGCGTACCAATCTGCCGGGACGCAAGTGGCTCGGTGAAATCTTCATCTGGCCGTTGTTCGTCTCGAACCTCGTCATCGCCTTTGGCTGGTTCACCATGTACGGCCCGTCGGGCTTCATGACACTTGCAGCCAAGACCTATCTCGGCGGAGCGCCGTGGAACCTCTACAGTGTCACAGGCATGGGCGTCGTTGCGGGGCTGAGTCAGGCACCGCTCACCTATCTCATGTGTCTGGCCGCCGTCACCAAGGCCGATCCGCTATTGGAAGACGCCGCGCGTTCGACGGGTGCGGGACCTTTCCGGGCGCTGTTTTCGGTGACCATTCCGATGATCCGCCCTGCGATCATTTATTCAGCCGTGTTGAACTTTGTCGTTGGCATCGAGATGCTTGCCATCCCGCTGCTGTTTGGCGGCCCTTCCGGTATTCAGACGGTAACCACCTTCCTCTACAACGCTGGCATCAATGCCTCAGTGCGCCCGGAATACGGCATCGTCGGCGCCGCTGCCGTTATTCTTTTGATCGTGGTTGCCCTTCTCGTCTGGCTCCAGGGCTTCCTGATGAAGTCGTCCGGTCGCTTCGTCACCGTGCGCGGCAAGGCAAGTCGTCCTTCGACACTTGATCTCGGCGCATGGCGTTGGCCGGCCTTCATCTTTGTCTTCGCCTTTGCCTTTCTGACGATCATCTCGATTTTCGGCGGCATCTTCATGCGCTCGATGGTGAGTTTTCTCACCCCGCTGATCCCATTCTGGAAAGTGCTGACAACCGCCAATTTTGAGCTTGTCATGGGATCGGCCAATTATGTCCGCTCGATCGTCAACTCGGTACTTGTCGCAACGATCGGCGCGGCGATCGGCACATTCTTCATCCTGGTGATCGCTCTGGTCGCGCGTCGTTCGGACTTCCGTCACAATCGCGCGCTCGAATACATCGCTCTCTTCCCGCGCGCGCTACCGGGCATCATTGCCGGCCTCGGCTTCTTTTACGCCATTATCTGGCTGCCGGGAGCCGATATCATACGCGGCACGATCGCCGTGCTCATCCTTGCCTTCATGATCCGCTATATTCCTGTCGGCTTCGGCGCCATCGCCCCGGCACTTGCGCAGATCGGAGAGGAACTCGACCGAGGGGCGCGCATTTCCGGCGCGGACTGGTGGACGACGGTGACGCGCATCATCGTGCCTATCCTGAAGCCGGCGCTGTTCAGCTGCTATGCGCTGCTCTTCATCCACTTCTTCAAGGAATATGTGACGGCGGCCTTTCTCTACCAGCCCGGATCCGAGATTATCGGCACCACCATGCTGCAACTCGTCGCCCAGGGCGACAATGGCCCGGTCTCCGCCCTTGCAACCATCCAAGTCATCATTACCGCCGCGTTCGTCATTCTCGCACGCCGCGTCATGGGAGCCAAAATCTATGGCTGATCTTGTCCTTCAGAACCTCACCATCAAGTACGGCGCCGTCACGGCCGTCGACAATCTCAATATTCATGTTGCTTCAGGCGAGTTCCTGACGCTGCTCGGACCATCCGGCTGCGGCAAGTCGACCTCCCTGTTTGCCGTTGCCGGCCTCAACCACGCAACATCCGGCACCATCCGCATCGGCGACCGGGTGCTGTTCGACGGCAATCCGAACAACACGGTGCCGCCGGAAAAGCGCAATATCGGCCTTGTTTTCCAGTCTTATGCGCTTTGGCCGCACAAGACGGTGGCGGAGAATCTTGCCTTCCCCCTGACGCTTCGAAAGATCGGCAGGGCCGAACGCGACGAGCGCATCAAGGAGGCACTGGGCCTCGTCGAGATGCTGCCTTACGCCAACCGTTATCCCTTCGAGCTTTCGGGCGGACAGCAGCAGCGCGTGGCGCTCGCACGTGCTCTGGTCTACCGGCCGCCTCTTCTGCTCCTCGACGAACCGCTGTCGAACCTCGATGCGAAACTGCGCGAGCGCGCCCGCGTCTGGCTTCGCGAACTGCAGGAGCGCTTGAAGGTCACCACCATATACGTCACGCATGACCAGTCGGAAGCGCTTGCCGTCTCAGACCGGATTGCGGTGATGAGCATGGGTCGGATGCGCCAGCTCGGCACGCCGCGCGAAATCTACGAGCGGCCCGCCGACAGTTTTGTTGCGGATTTCATTGGATCATCGAATTTCTTCGATGGCACAATGATCGAGAGCGGAACGGACGCAGCCCGGGTCCGCCTGGTTGATGGCAGCGAGATCGTGACGCCACCAGGCCCCGCGGATGCGACAGGCGCAGTCGTTGTCGCTGTTCGGCCAGAGAAGATCGGAATCGTCAACGAAACCGGCCCCAACACCTTGCGGGTCAAGATCGAGCAGCGAACCTATCTCGGGTCCGTCTGGCAATATGCGGTGCGCTCGGGTTCGATCGAGTTTCGGATCCAGACACCGCTGGAACTGAAGGAAGGGTCCATTCTGGTGCATATCCCCAAGGACTATTGCGCCGTTTTTCCCGGAACGCGCGACCAGAATTGAGGTCAAGATGGCAGAAAATACAAAGACCGTCCGATTCCAGCCCGATCGAAAGGGGCCGCTGCACGGCATCCGTGTCATCGATCTCAGTCGTGTCGTGGCAGGCAATATGCTGTCGCTCCAACTCGGCGATTTCGGTGCGGATGTCGTCAAGGTCGAGCCCCCACAGGGGGATGCCTTGCGGGAATGGCGCGACGATGGTCATTCCCTCCACTGGAAGACCTATGGGCGCAACAAACGCTCGATCGCGCTCAATCTGCGCCAGCCGAAGGCGTTGGAAGCGCTGAAGAAGCTGCTCGAGACGGCCGACGTCTTTATCGAGAACTTTCGGCCGGGCACGCTCGAGGAGATGGGATTGTCTCCGAGCGCACTGCTGGAACTCAACCCGAAGCTGGTCATCGTGCGGATTTCCGGTTTCGGCCAGACCGGTCCCTATGCCAAGCTTCCCGGCTTTGGCACGCTGGTGGAAGCGATGAGCGGCTTTGCCATGCGCACCGGGTTCCCAGACCGTGAACCGGTTCTGCCGCCTCTGGCGCTGGCTGACATGATTTCCGGTTTGACCGGAGCCAATGCGGTGATGATGGCGCTGTTTGCCCGTGAACGGGGCGATGCCGCAGGCCAGGTCATCGACCTCTCGCTGCTCGAGCCGATCTTCGCATCGCTCGGACCGGAGGCTTCGATCTATCATGTCACCGGTAAGGTCAAGGAACGGTCGGGCTCGGGCTCCAACACGGTTTCGCCGCGCAACGTGTATCTGTGTAGTGACGGCAAGTATGTGGCGCTCTCCGGCTCGACGCAAGCGATCGCGATGCGCATCTTCGAGATCGTCGGTCGGCCCGACATGAAGGACGACCCCCGCTTTGCGACCAATGCGCAGCGCGTGAAGCACCGCGAACTGGTCGACGCGGCGCTTGCGGCCTGGTTTCTCACACGAACCCGCGACGAAGCCCTGTCGGAGATGCGCAAGGCGGGCGCCACCGTTGGTCCCGTCTATGACATTGCCGATATCAGCACCGACCGGCATTTCGCCGAGCGCGAGATTGTGGTCAATGTCGAGGATGCCGATCTCGGCACCATTCCCCAGCACAACATATTCCCACGGTTTTCACAGACCCCCGGCGTCTTTCGCCACCCGGCGCCCGATGTCGGCGAGCAGACCGAGGCTATTTTGGCCGAAATCGGCATGACCTTGGGTGATCTGGAGGGGGACGAATGATCGCCTCGCTTCTTTATGTCCCGGGCAATGCCCCGCGATTTCTGGAAAAGGCCGGGCAACGTGGCGCCGATGTCGTTATCGTCGATCTTGAGGATGCCGTGCCGGAAGCGGCAAAGACCGAGGCGCGCGACAACCTGACCAAATGGGTGCCGGATATCAAGCGCATGGGCTGCCAGGTTTTTGTGCGTATCAACAATGGCGACCGCCTGGTTGACGATGCCGTGGCGGCGACGCTGGCGGGAGCCGATGCGCTTTATATTCCCAAGGTCGGTAGCGTCGACATTCTCACGGGTCTCACGGAACATCTTGAACGACATGAGACGGGGCGGGCACCGATCGAGTTTGTTCCCTTGATCGAAGACATGAAGGGCCTGTTCGAAGTTCGCTCCATCGCCCACGGTCCACGGGTCCTGGCGATCACTTCTGGTGGCGAAGATCTGGCAACGGCCATGGGTGCTCAGCCGACACCCGAAGTGCTGCGGTATCCCAAGCTGATGATCCATTATGCGGCCAAGGAGGCGGGGGTGCTCTCCTTCGGCATGCTTCGGACCACGGTCGATTTCGCCGACAAGGAGGCACTTCGCGCGGCGGCCTCGGAGGCGCGTCAGTTCGGCTTCGACGGCGCAACCTGCATCCACCCATCGGTCGTGCCGATCCTCAACGAATGTTTCGCGGCCAGCCCGGAAGAAATCGCCTGGGCCCAGAAAGTCGTTGCGGCCAACGAAAAAGAGGCGGCCGTGGGACGAGGGGCCTTCATGCTGGACGGCAGGTTCATCGATGCGCCGATCGTGACACGTGCCCGAAATCTTCTTCTACGATTTGAGAAAGGACGGGCCACCTCATGACCCAGGACAGCCTCCAGGGCGCACGGCACGGCCAACGTGGCCGGCGCATCCTCGTCACCCACAACACGATTGCCGAAAAGGCAATCCGGCTGCTGAACGAGCACGACATCGATGTGTACTTCTCGCCGCCCTATGATGCATCCGACATTGTCGCAAAACGAGCCGGAGACCTGGGGATCGACGGTATGATGGTGCGCCAGGGACGCATTACCGAGGAGGTGATCGCCGCATCTCCCCATCTCAAGGTCATCGCCAAGCACGGCGTGGGTATCGACAATGTCGATATCGCCGCCGCCGCCCGGCTCGGGATCCCGGTGCTGCGCGCGATGGGATCGAACTCCCGTGCCGTTGCCGAACATACAATCGCGCTGGCGCTCAGCCTCATCAAGGAGATCTTGCCGCTCGACACGGCTGTGAAAAGCGGTGAATGGCCAAAGCCGACCTTCATAGGCAAGGATTTTCTCGGAGCGACAATCGGACTGATCGGCTACGGCGGTATCGGGCGGGAAACGGCGCGCATGGCGGAGGCGCTGGGCATGGAGGTGGTCGTGCACGACCCCTTCGCTCCCGGTGCCGCGGAAGCGGACGGCTTCGCCTCGGCAAGCGATATCGACCGCATGTTGCCGGATCTGGACATCCTCAGCATTCATTGCCCGCTGACGGCTGCAACCCGCGACCTGATCGACGCACGTCGGCTTGGCCTGATGAAGAAGACCGCGGTTCTGGTCAACACCGCGCGCGGCGGCATCATCAACGAGGCAGCGCTTGCTGAAGCGCTATCGGCAGGCACGGTTGCAGGTGCCGCACTCGACAGCTTTGCCACCGAACCACCGGCTGCCGATAGCCCGCTCTGGGCCTTGAGCACACTTATTGCCACCCCGCATATCGGCGGCGTCACCTACGGCTCCGCCGACGCGATGGCCGTGATTGCTGCCCAGCACATCATCAGCATTCTCGACGGCAATGAGCCGGACGAGCGTTCTGTCGCCCGCCCCACCGAACTTTCCATCTGAGGCTCTCATGACTTACGGATTTCGTATCAAACTGAACTGGGATCGTATCGATCCGGCACTTGTCGAATCGTTCAAGGCCCTTCCGGTCGCAAATGTCAGCGATTCCATGTCACGTATATGCGGGCTTGGCACGGGCATGCGGCCGATGCACCGGTCCGGCAATCTCGCAGGCGCGGCCTTGACCGTCAGAACGCGGCCTGGCGACAATCTGATGCTGCACAAGGCGATAGACATGGCGCAACCCGGCGACATTATCGTGGTCGATGCCGCTGGCGACATGGCAAATTCCCTGATGGGGGAACTGATGCTCGCCCATGCAATCCGGCGCGGCGTCAAGGGTTTCGTGCTGGACGGTGCGATCCGCGATGCCGAGGCTTTTCTGGAACGGAATATTCCCGTCTTTGCGCGCGGCGTGACTCATCGCGGCCCTTATCGCACAGGCCCCGGCGAAATTGGCTTGCCGATCGCGATCAACGGCACGGTCATCGAACCCGGCGACTTGATCCTTGGCGATATCGACGGCGTTGTCTGCGTTCCGAAGGCGGATGCAGCCGCGATTTTCAAGGCGGCGACGAAGAAACACGAAGCTGAGACGAAACAGATGGGGGAGACCGAGGCTGGCGTGGTCAATCGTGAATGGGTCGACAAAGTCCTCAAGGAGGCGGGCTGCGAGTTCATCGATTAGCTGTTGGTCGAGAGGCAATGAAGCCCGGCTGCAACGCGCCAATGCCACCGGTCCAGGCTGCGTAATCAAACGTCAAAAGCCAACCTTCGTTTAAAGGCGTGTGCGACATTCATTTCCGTCGACTTCCCGTAAGGACAATGCAAGAAGGTTCGCATCGAACTCGTACGTATTTGGGGACAGAACATGAATTTCAATCGCGCCCGCCTGGGTTTTGTTGCAGCTTTCAGCATCGTGTGGAGCGGACTGCTCCCCAATGTTTCCGATGCCGCAGAGTTTTCATTTACCGCCACCAACACCACCTCCTCGGCAATTACCGAAGTACTGGTGTCCGAAAACAAAAGTGACTGGGGCTATTTTGACATTGGCGCCGGCATCAAGCCCGGTGCGACTGCAAATCTCGTGTGGGACCAAAGCACGAATAGCGATAGCTGCGCTCAGTGGGTGAAGGCTACCTATGCAGACGGCAGTGAATCGGAACCTGCCAAGTTCGACTTCTGTGAGGAAGGGCTCGAAATCGATTTCTGAGCCTTTCCACGCAACGGAAAGTCTTGTTTTAGAGTAGTTCAGATAGGCGATCGGTCACAAAAGAACAGACCGGGTCGCAACAGAAGAAGGCCGCGCCCGGAGGCGCGGCCAGGTGGGCCCGCCTCTTGGCGTACGGGCCTGGGATCACGCTTTCAACAAACCTTTTCGCTATGCGCGCTGGGTCCTCCTTTGAGCCAGCAGCGCCAGACCAGCGATGACGACAGTTCCAATGATGAAGAGGAACGCGGCGGCAGCAATAGCCGGGCTGATATTCTCCCTGATTGTCGAAAACATCTGGCGCGCCACAGTCCGCTGGTTTGGTCCTGCGACAAACAAGGTCAGGACGACTTCATCCAAGGACGTGGCGAAGGCGAACACTGCACCGGACACAATGCCGGGCATGGCCAGGGGTAAAGTCACGCGCTGCAAGACAACCGCGGGCGACGCGCCAAGGCTTGCTGCGGCATTTTCCAGGCGACGATCGATGCCCTGAAGCGCGGCAGTCACGTTGACGACAACGAATGGGATCGCGATGACAGTGTGAGCAATGATGACGCCCAGATACGTATTGGCGAGGCCATATTGAGCGAACATCAATTGCATGCCGACGCCGAGGACGACCGCAGGAACGACCATCGGCAGCAGAAATACCGTGCGGAAGAAGCTGAACAGCAGCGACACTGAATTCCCGCGCAATCCGAGTGCTGCAATTGTCCCGAGAATGGTCGCAAGCGCTGTCGTTCCCGTTCCAATCAGCAGGCTGTTGACGATCGACCGACGCCAGGCGTTGGCAGTGAACAATTCGTGGAACCAGCGAAGCGAAAACCCGGGAATCGGGTAATTCAGGAAGACGCTGTCGGTGAAGGCAAGCGGAAGAATGGCGAACAGGGGAGCCATCAGGAAAATGATGACCGCGGTTCCAAAGACTGCTTTGCTGATGGGAAGCGCTTTCATGTGCGCACCTCCTCCGCAGAAAGACGAAGGTAGACGACATAAAGCATCATGGTTGCCGCCAGAAGCACGATACCAAGAGCGCCGGCCATGCCCCAGTTCGCAGCACCTGTTGCATAATAAGCGATCACCGAGCTGATCATCTGGTCTTTGGCTCCGCCGATAAGTGCCGGGGTGATGTAGTAGCCGAGAGCGCTCATGAAAACGAGCAAGGCTCCTGACACCACACCGCGAAGGCTGAGTGGAAGCAATACAAGCAGGAATGCTCTGACCGGTGGCGCCCCAAGCGATGCTGCGGCAGGCATTAGGTTCTTGGGAATGCCGATCAGGACGCTGAAGATTGGCAGGACCATGAAGGGAAGCAGCACGTGGGTCATCGCGATCACCACGCCGAGCCGGTTGAAGATCAACGGGACCGGGCCATCTGTCAGACCGAGCGTCTGAAGTGTCAGGTTGATCAGCCCATTGTCCTGCAGGATGATGTACCAGGCAGCGGTTCGCACCAGGAGCGACGTCCAGAGCGGGAGAAGTACGGCGCCCAGGAGGAGCTGGCGTTTCCAGCCGCTCGTTGACGCGGCAACCATCGCAAACGGAAGGCCGACGGCTATACAGCAGAGGGTCACGACACCGGCCATGATCATCGTCCGGAAGAGCGTCGTCCGATTGGCCGATGTGCCGACCGGCGCATTGACAATGTGACCATCGACATCACGCTGCAAATCGACAGCCGCGAGCAGGTTTCGATCCGTGAGAGAGGCACTTGCCGCGTCTTGGATGGCGATCCAGAAAGCGGGGTCCGCCCATCGCTTGTCGACGGACACGAGATCGGTCAGATCCTCATTCACGGTGACGGCGTTGCGCGTCTTTGTCATCAGCGTGCGAAAACCGGACTTTACGCTGTTCAGCCGACGCACCAGATCGCCGAAAAGCTCGTCATCGGTGATATTTCGGATGTCATTGGCGAATGCTTGTTGTGCATCAGCGGGAGGCACGCTTGCGCGATCCCATTTGGCCAACGCTTCAGAAACAGTCGGCAGCGCCCTGGACGCGACGGGATCGGATACCGCCGTCTTCATCATGGTCAAAAGAGGAGCGACGAAGAAAAAGATCAGAAATAGAGCAAGTGGCGCGATAAGCGCGAAGGATTTCAGGCGTTTAGAGGACCATAGACCCTGGCTCATGAGACAATCCAGCAGTGTTCTGGCGCGAACGACACAATTGTATCCTGCCCTATCTGGGGCGTCATCGCCTGGCGCCTCGCCTTGACAACCAGCGGCCTGCTTCCGCCGTCCACTTGGACCTGAAGGTGGTCCCCGTGGTATACAATGTCGGTGACCTTCACCTTCAGTTCGTTGTGTCCCTCGCCGGACCGCCCAAGCTCTATACGTTCCGGGCGAACCGAAACTTTCACGTGCTTACCTGCTTCCGGTGCGGTTTCTGACGACACCCTGATCGCGTGGCCGCCTTCTAGAATAACGTTCAAAATACCATTGGTGGACGCGGTGACCTTGCCGCTCAAGAGGTTTGTTTCGCCGATAAATTGTGCGACGAACTGGGTCTTTGGACGATCGTAGATTTCAGACGGGCCGCCAATCTGCTCGATCTTGCCGTGATTGAAGATCGCGATCCGGTCCGACATTGTCAGGGCCTCAGACTGGTCGTGGGTGACAAACACAATCGTCAGGCCAAGGCGATGATGGAGATCGCGGATATCCATCTGCATCTGTTCGCGCAGCTTCTTGTCGAGAGCGCCCAACGGCTCGTCCATCAGGACGACTTCCGGTTCGAATACGAGAGCGCGAGCGAGCGCCACGCGCTGCTGCTGGCCGCCCGACAATTGGATCGGCCGACGGTCGTGGAAAGCGCCGAGCTGAACCATGTCGAGAACTCTTGTCACGCGTTCCACGATTTCACGCCGGGAAATACCGCGCATTTTGAGCGGAAACGCGACGTTGTCCACCACTGACATATGCGGAAACAAGGCATAGTTTTGAAAGACAACGCCCATGTTGCGCTTATGGGGTGGCAACGCGTCGACACGTTTTCCACCGACGGAAATCGCACCACTGGAGGGATTTTCGAAGCCGGCCAGCATCATGAGAAGTGTCGTCTTGCCGGACCCGGACGGCCCCAGCATGCTGACAAACTCCCCCTTGCCGATAGACAGGTCAAGATTGTCAACGACGGTCATGATGCCGAACGCTTTGCTGACTTTATCGAACTTAATAAATGCGTCGCTCATAATGACCTACGTTCGTTTTGATAACGCATCCTGCCCTCCCGCATCCGAGGAATGCTCCGTTGCCCACAATGGGCAACGGATATCATGGCGTGCGTGCGCTGGCGCTTATTGAGCGAGCCAGGCGTTGAAGCGCTGCGTCAGCTCTTCCGAGTTGTCGGTCCAGAAATCGACATCAAGCGCAATCGCACCGCTGATGTTTTCCTCAGTGGTCGGAAGTTCTTTCTGGAACTGTTCAGGCACAAGCTTCGTCGCACCGAGGTTCGGTAGACCGTAAGCGATGAATTCAGGAAGCTTTGCCTGGTTTTCGGCCTTGCTGGAGTAAGCGATGAAGTCCATCGCGGCGTCTTTGTTCGGGCTATCCTTCAGGATAACCCAGCTGTCGATAGCGTAGACGCTTCCCGGGAAAACGAAGCCAAACTTCTTGCCCTCCGAGCGATTGATTCCGCTGATGCGACCGTTGTAGGCGGACGTCATGACAACCTGGCCGGATGAAAGGAGCTGGAGTGGTTGTGCCCCGGCATCCCACCAGATGATGTCTGCCTTGAGTTCGTCGAGCTTCTTGAATGCACGGTCAACGCCGCCTTCGCCGCTCAGGACTTCATAGACTTGTTCCGCGGGAACGCCGTCAGCCATCAGGGCGAATTCGAGCGCATATTTGGGGCCTTTGCGAAGGCCACGCTTTCCCGGAAACTTCGCGGTGTCCCAGAAATCGGCCCATGTCTTGGGGCCTTCGGCCAGCTTTTCGCCATCATACGACAGACCTGTCGACCAGACGATGTTGCCAATGCCGCATTCACTGACGGCTGCAGGAAGGTATGTATCCTTGCCGCCCAGCTTGTCCCAATCCAGCTTTTCGTAAATGCCGTCGGCGCAACCAAGGGCCAGTTCTTCCGCCTCGACTTCAACGACATCCCAGTTCGGGACGCCTGCCTTCACCTTCGCTTGAAGAACACCGTAGCCACCATCCCAGCTCTCATCGAGAACGGGCTTTTTGGTTTCAGCAGCAAAAGGTTCAAAGAAGATTTTTCGCTGGGCATCCTGGAAATTTCCACCCCAGGACACAACAGTGAGATCACGGGCCTGCGCCCCGAAACCACCCGCCGCAAGGACGGTGGATGCAATGACAGCAGCTTTCAAAATTTTCATAGGACGCTCCCCTTTGTGTTGTCGACCGACCAGTAGCAAAGCACGTTTCAAAACTTTGGGAAGCGGCATTGGCAGGCATGGTCACTATACTCACCAGTGGTGAGTGGATTGGCCATCCTCAATAGGTGGGCGGTGTTATGGCGCTAAGGATCTCACTTTGCCCGTCGTGAACGTTGCGGAAACGGTGAGGCAACCGGCTATCGAAATAATAGCCATCACCGGGTTTGAGCACTTTCTTCTGATTGCCGACGGTGATCTCGACCGCACCGGACAGCACCATGCCGGCCTCCTGGGCTGCGTGGGTGAACTCTTCCCCTGTATCGGCTCCAGGTGCGTAACGCTCATGCAGCATCAAAAGTTGTCTATTCGGATGATCGAGCCCGACCACGCGATACGAGATTGTATCAATCTTTCCAATCTCAACGAGGTCCGCTGACGCGTAAAATGGCGAATATGGCAGGCTTGATTGCAGATCGGAGAAGAAGCCAGGGAGAGTTGTTCCCAAGGCATCGAGGACCGCTCCCAGCGTATCGACGGATGGGCTCATCTTGTCACGCTCGATTAGCGAAATCGTGGAATGGGATATTCCAGAGCGGGCTGCGAGCTCTCGAACGCCCAGATCGCGACGGCGGCGAAGTTCACGAAGCTTGCTACCAATTTTTGGCATCGGTCAGTTCCCTGATTTCATCTGGCGGCTGAAAATGACACCGGATATCCCATGGGGATACCGAACGCTGCCGAAGACCAGCTCCAGTGGTGAATATAATGAACAGATGGTTTGTGAGCAATTGCGGGGCCGCCCACCTTGGCAGATGTTGGCGCCGATCATCCCACACAGGAGGTTTTGATGACGTCGCGTCTCGATGCGCTGAAAGGCAAGTTTATCCAGATCAAGCAACCGACACGAGATGCCGTCTCCGATACGGCTCCAGTCGAAAAGACCGTCAAGGACATTATTGCAAATGTCCGTGAGCGCGGCGATGCCGCCGTGCGCGAATATTCCGTCGCCTTCGACAAGGCTGACGTGACCAGTTTCGAGGTCAGCCAGGAAGAGAAGCTCAAGGCTGTCGCCGATCTCGATCCACAGACCCGCGAAGATACCGAATTCGCCATAGCGAATGTACGCCGGTTTGCCGAGGCGCAGCTGGCGACCATCCTTCCATTGGAGATTGAGGCGCTTCCAGGCCTGCATCTTGGCCACCGGGTCATTCCGATTGAAATTGTCGGCTGCTATGTCCCGGGGGGGCGCTACCCGCTGCTCTCGGCGCCTGTCATGACGATTGTTCCCGCCAAGGTTGCTGGATGTGACCAGGTCATCGCCTGCCTTCCACCCAATGCACACCCTGCAATGATTGCAGGCTGCCATCTGGCCGGTGCGGACCGCATTTTCCGCGTCGGTGGCGCCCAGGCAATTGCTGCAATGGCCTACGGAACCGAGACCATTCCTGCAGTCGACAAGATTGTTGGTCCGGGCAATGCTTTTGTGAATGAGGCCAAGCGACAGGTCTTCGGTCAGGTCGGTATCGACCAGCTGGCAGGGCCGAGCGAAATCTTTATCGTTGCAGACGAAACAGCAAATCCGGCCACCTTGGCGACCGATATGCTGGCCCAGGCCGAGCATGATGTCCGTACCCGCGTCGGCCTGGTCACGACCGACCGCAAGCTTGCACAAGATACGATCCGGGAAGTCGAAAAGCAGCTTGAGACCTTGTCGACCGCTCCCGTCGCCGGCGTTGCATGGAGGGACTACGGCGAAGTCACGGTCGTTGAAGACGAAGAGACGATGATCGCCTACTCGGATTTCATTGCAACGGAACACCTACAGGTGCACACGCGCGATCCGATGGCTATGGCCAAGAAGCTTCGCAACTACGGTTCGATCTTCATCGGTGAACTGGCAAGCGTCGTCTATTCAGACAAGTGCAGCGGTACGAACCACACACTGCCTACCATGGCGGCCGGTCGCTACACCGGTGGCCTTTGGGTCGGATCATACGTCAAGATCGCCACTCACCAATGGCTGGACGAGCGTGGTGTCGCAGCAGTCGCTCCGGCAGCGGTCCGCCAGAGCGCCACCGAACAGCTGGAGGGGCATCGCCGCGCTGCAGCCCTGCGGCTGAGCGCAAAGCAACTCGCGGCGGAATGAAATAGAAGAGGCGGGTTTAACCCGCCTCTCATTTGTTAAACGGCAGCACGACTTTGTCGAAGCTGTTTCGAAGGCCAGATCCTGACGAGATCAATAGCGCACGCAAACCTCGTGTACCCCCGCCCTCAGAGAAGTTCAGGGGCGCACGATATTGCGATGTCGGCGCTGCCAAAAAGTTGGCGGCGGCGTCGAAGCGCGCGATTACTTGGCCCCTGCTGCAGCTTCGATGACTGCGGCGACTTCTGCGGCATGCGAGGCAAGCGACGCGTGGCTACCTTCAACCTTCGTTACCTTGGCCTTGATCCGCTCGGCGAAGAAGGCCTGGGCATGGGGATCAAGGACGAGGTCCTGCGCGCTCAGAACGTACCAGCTCGGCTTTTCATGCCAGGCGGCGACTTCAGCCGGAGCATCGAAGGCTGTGTGGTTGATCGGCATCTGGTGTGCCGCCAGGTGCTCGCCGATCTCCTTGGGCAGGTCGCCGGCCACGGCGCTCGGGAACACGGCGGGGTCAATGGTGAGATAGCCCTTGGCGTCGGGCCGGATCGCCTTGACGCCAGGTGTGGCGGGGCCACTCGCTGCCAGCGCCGAAATCGTCTCGCCCTTGTCTGGCGCAAACGCCGAAACATAGACCAGCGATGCCACTTTCGAATTGTTGCCGGCTTCCCCGATGACAACACCGCCCCAGGAATGACCGACGAGCACGGCCGGACCGTCCTGCGCATCAAGGACTGCATTGGTGGCGGCGACATCGTCGGCGAGCGAGGTCAAGGGGTTCTTGACGGCCGTGACCTTGTAGCCCTTGGCGGTGAGGATGGCGGCGACACCATTCCAGCTGGTCTCATCGACGAAGGCGCCATGCACCAGCACGATGTTCTTGATGGTCGTTGCGGGCAGAGTGGTTTGGGCGAAGACCGGGGCAACGCCCAGGATGGTCGTGGAAAGCATCAGGGCGGACATGAGGAGGGTTTTCATTGTGGGGCTCCATTGGTAGCGCGTCGGCGCGGTTGATTTCAGTCCGGATAATCTGCAATGCTCTCGGCACTCGCCCCGTCGAACATGGACGATCTGGTGTCCGTTGGTAGGGTGTTGACCTGACTGCATATTTCGTTCTGAAGACCTCTCGAATTTAAGGAATGCTGAAATGGAAGACCATGACTGGAACGCCGCAAGGCATGCCTCATCGTCCGGGTTTTCTCCCATGCTTGCCTCACGCGTCGATCTGTTGTCCCAGATGCTCGACCTGGTGAGACTGCGTGGCGAACTGGTATTCTCCGCGGAGCTGAACCATCCCTGGGCGCTGCGCTTCGAACCAGGATCAGCCTATTTCTTCGTGGTTCTGGAGGGCAGCCTGACTGTCCGGGTGGCCGGTGAAGCCTCAATTAAGGCGATTGCCGGTGACCTGATCATGCTGCCACGCGGCGTTGGGCATATCCTGCACGATGGCAGCGATGTGATTGCGGCGAATGCCGGTAACCTGATGCAGGAGCAATTCACGGCCGAGCGGCTGGGACTGCGCCATGGCGGCAATGGCGAGCAGACCAAGACTATCGGCGGCGTATTTCATTTCGAGAGCGCATCCGTGCCATGGGTCGTCTCGGCGCTGCCGGCGGTGATCCATATTGAGAAGTCTGGCGGCCAGACCGGCGGATGGCTTGAGGGATTGGCGCATTTCATGATGATG
>UBZT01000025.1 GCA_900470155.1 Hyphomicrobiales bacterium | reverse complement strand
GGGTCAGGGGTGGGGGTGAGGGTGAGGGTGGGCGGCCAGGGCCTGTGCAATGATTGGGGTCAATTCAGACGGCGTCGGGAAAATCTGCGATGCGCCTGGAGGAAGCGGCCTGAGCCCCACGCTTGCAGGCGCGGCGGGCGCTGCAGCATCGTGATCTCTTTCTGATATGATCGGATTTGTCAGATTGGCCAGAAACCAGAATATTCTGTGCGGCCCTGTTTCGTGTCCGACAATCGCGGCTTGATCTGCCGGGCCTACCCGGCTTTCAATCCATAAACAGCAAAAAGAGCGGCGCCCCCACGACCACCGCTCTTTCCGCATCCCCGCCGGCGACACTGGAGATCGCCAAGCCGATGGGGACGATGTATTTCGTCTGATGCCAACGCCGGAACTCTACTGGCTGTCAGTGAAATCCCGCGCCCGTATTGGGCAGATTGAACGGCTCATTTGCAGCGCCGTCCATGCCGGTGTTCAACATGTCCTGCATCAGCGACATCAGCGCCATTTCGAGAAAATATGTCGAAACGCCGAGTTCCATCGATCGCGCACGCTGGCAGGCGAAAGACAACATCCGGCTGATGGCCAAGATCTCAGCCATTTCTTCCTCTGGTGCAACATCCTGTTGTGTGACCATAGAATTTTGCATGTCCGCCCCCGATTTACTTCCCCTGAACGCAGCTTCGCTGCCCAGATAGAAAGAAACCACAGAGGGCGTCACGTCATCGTCACGCGCTATTCAGCACACCAAGAAGGGAAGTTCATCTCAATCGCGCAGCGCCGGATCGCTGATGTCGGCACCATCGGCGAGAGCCTTGACCAGCGCCACGATACGCCGACGCACGGTCTCATCCTTGATCTTGAAGAAGGCGCGGTTCAAGGCGAACCCGTCGCTTGACGCCAGGAAGGATTGCAAAGCCTGGGCTTCGTCGCTCGGCCGCGATTTCAGGGCCAGATCCGAACCATCGACCGTGTTGAAAAAATGCTCGACAGATACACCGAGAACACCCGCAATCGCCTGCAAGCGGGACGCGCCGACGCGGTTGACGCCCTTCTCATATTTCTGGACCTGCTGGAAGGTGATCCCGAGCTTGTCGGCGAGGAGGGACTGGCTGATACCCACCGTTTTGCGGCGAAGTTTGATTTGCAGGCCCACCTGTATATCGATTGGATTGGCACTTTTGATTGACATTTATTTTCCCCAGCAGCGGCTCAGTCTAGCTTCATGGGCAATAGCATATATTCGTCGCGCCTTTGAAGAAAGCACAATCTGTCGATGAAGAAGCCAATGCTAATTTATTTCACTCGGTGAAAAATCGAGGGGTAGCCGCCTATCAATCCATGCTGCGCCTGAGCACCTTCGAAGCGCAGCGGAGAGCCCCGTTTCGACTGGCGAGATGGCTCCAGCCGGCCACAGGAATGGTCTCGAAGCCAAGCCCTTCCCAGATACCGCAATTGATGGCGTCATAAGCCTGCAATGGCTCGACATCGCCGAACTGGGGCACCCAGACGATCGGTTTCAGCCGTCCCGGACGGACGGCATTCTCGACGATGACATTGTTGTAGAGCCTTGGCAGACGCTTGCCGCTATCGGGGACGATGACAAACGGCACGGCATTGCGGATGACGGCAAACCCCTGTTCAGTCAACAAACGAACGGAGGCTTGCAGAAGGGTGCGCGCAGCGTCGACAAGCACACTGCCGCCCGGCTCGGGCAGAGATGGCTCGGCGACAAGCAGCAGCGGGCGACCCTCCCGTTGCAACCCGGTCAGAGATATATACTGGTCAATGTGGAATCCGAACTGGTGCATGTGATCCAACAGGATTTCCGTCGCTGCCGGTGCGTATTGCAGCCGGTAGCCGAAGACCGAGATCGGCCGAGGATCGAGCCGGTGGAGATTGTCGAAGCCGGCGATGGGCTTGCGGTCGGCTCCCACGAGGTCGGCGTGGCCGATCAGCCGAAAATCCGCCCCGACGAGCTGGTTTCCGCCGACCAGGCCGAGGGACAGTTCGACAACGGCCGCGTCTAGGACTTTGGCAAGGCAACGGGCTATCGCATTTCCCGGCTGACAGACCAGTTGCCTGTCCACTGCCGGACAGGCACCGGACAACCGAACATGGAACATGTCCTGGATCCACGGCCCGGAAACTCCGACAATCGGCGCGTCTAGCGTGACAAGCCGCAGCGAACACACTTTATCCAGCGTCGCGATCCAGTCTCGCGACGCTGGCACACTCACATCATCAAGGAGGATGAAGGCCTCGATGTCCGCCGGAAGGGCTTCGATCAGGTTGCCGAGGGGAACCAGCGGACGGCACCCGCCAAGCACATCGGCCGGCTGGAAAAAGGCGGCCGGAACCGCCAACGCGATCTGGCGGACAAGGCCGCCGCAATCGGCCACCAGAGCCGGAGCCGACTTTCCAGCCGTCATACCACAATGTCCCCGACCGTCTGGCGCGCCAGCAGTGCTCGGAAGAAAACCGTTTCCTGCAAGGTCCAGCCGGGTTTGGCTGTGCCGGCCACCTGTGTGTGCTGCACCACCTCCAGCAACAGCAGAGCATCCGCTTTCTTCATCGCAACCAGATTGCCAGCGCAGAGCGCAGCGAGGTCGGCACCATAGCCAGCGCGCAAGGCTGTTGCCTTCCAGGTCCGCTTGGAAAAATGCAAGGCCCGGGCTGCGGCACGCAAGCGTGTCCGTTGCATTTCGTCGAGCGTGCCAGCCAGGCCGTCAATGGTCGCCTCGGCATCAATCAGCGAAACCGTCAACGGGCAGAAATCCAGCTCGGCCGGCCCATGGCTCAACGCAACATCGGCATCGGAAACACGATCGCCGGCGCGGTATTGTTCAAAGATGCGTCCCAGACCGATCATACCGAAGGCCTCGCATTCCACCGCCCGCAAAGCACCCATGCTGGCGGCGCCGATCACGGTGACGCCATGCGACAAGGCGTAAAGAATTTCCTTGTGCCAGACAGCGGCATAATCGCCGTAGAGGCCATCGATAAGGCCGACAACATGGGCGCCTGACCGGACAGCGGCCAGCATATCGCCGGCAGCCGCAGGCGGCTTAAAAGTCACAGCAGAATACGGCGTGCGATCCAGCCCGTGAATCGACGGCCCGGCAAACACAACAGTCTGCATCGGCTTCTCCCTCATCCGAGCAATCCGTTCAGTGCGCCGGCGGAGAGCCGGTTCATGCCGGCGCTGGCGACCGACAGACCCTTGGCGAGCACCCGGACGACGTGAATGTCAGGAGCGCCCGTGTCGAGCGGGAAGATGTAGATGTCCTCCACGCCGGTGGTGAACAGATGAACGGCAAGCCTTTGCCACACGGCGCCGTCTTCATCGTGGGCCCATGGACCAAGCGGACCTTGTCCCACTCCGCCTAGCCTCGTTGGCGCATCGCGCTCCTGCACGTCCCGATCTCCAACATAGCGTTGCGGCGTCAGATCATCGCGCGCACCACTGATATCCGTCAGCCGGGATTGAATTGCCTCAAGCAGGGCCGCAACCGCGGCTTCGCCGTAATCGAGGCGGCAGGCAACGCCCGCGACGACGCGCGTACCCGGCCCGTCCTGCCCTGAGACGGAACGCGGCAGGCTGGCCATGATGACCGGTACGGCATTTGCACCCGTCAAGTCGAAGAACCGGGCCGAGAGACCCGCCTCGTGCACAGCTGCGGCAAGCCGGTCGAGCGGCAGACACTGACCCGGCGGAAATGTCACGGGGCGCAGGCCAAGGGCGCGCGTGGCCAGCGCATCGACGAGCAAACAGGCGTCGTTTTCGATCAGTTCCAGAAGTCCGTGCAGGACCGCGCGGTCATGATCAAAGCCTGCGGCCAGACCTTGTGAACTCATCTGGAATGCCTGACGATCCCAGGGGAAATCCGCGCGATAGTCCATGCCGATCAGTTCGTAAGGGGCAAGCACAGCCTCCTGGTGGCGGACGGAAAATCCCCTTACCCAGGCCCGTTCGCGGTCCGGGTCGAGGTTTTGCCAATCAACCCGCGCCATATCTTCCAGCGGCACGGGGCGCATAGTCTGGCCGGCCAGAGATCGAAGTGATCCATATTGATGGATATGCTTTTGCGTATCCTCCGCAACAGCGCCTTCGATCGCTTCCATGACGGCCGAGATCCGGGCCTGCTCTACCGTCAGACCCTTTCCCTGCGATACCGAAAGACCACGCGAGTTCGGCCTTGCGGCAAACCAGACCGGAATGCCGATGATATCGAGATCGGTGACATCACCCAGGCGGGTGATGCCGAAGTGCCGCAGGAATACGGAATCAAACGCCGCAGATCCGACAGAAATGAGCCGGCTGCGGTCGTCAGATGATGCGGACATCAGCGGCGTTGTCGCGCGGTCGCTCAGGGAGCGGAATTCGGCTTGTCCGCGAGGACAGCCTCAAACAGCTTGCCGGCAACCGGACCGCTCGGGCCGACCGCCTGAAGCGGGCTCTCGATCGGCATCTGGATGACACGGTTGAAATCCCAGCCCGCATCGACAACCTCGCCGACGAGCGCGAAATCGGCCTCGGAGACCGACGCGCCACCAGCGATCAGCGCCTCGATGCCCTGAATCTGGATCTGGTCGAGCGCCGTCTCCGGCTGACCGTCCTGGCCGGCCATCATTGCCTTTGCCGCGGCCGCGATGCGCGCATAGCCATCCACGCCGGGATGGCTCGCCTCATAGGCGACGATCGCGTCATGCGACACCGAGGCAACCCGGAGTGGCGACGTGCGCAGGAACAGCACGCCAAAGCCCTTCTTACCAATCACGTAAAACTGAGAACCAGCCATAGTCATTATCCCCTATTTGATACCAGCCAATCGAAATGCCTGAAAAAGCTTCTCATTCGCCGCCGGGTTGCGATCCGGCGACAAACCACTGATTTCCCGGGCGGTCATGCCGGGATAATTCTCCTGAAGACGACGCGCCGTCTCCCTGGCCGCCAGCAGATTTCCGCTCAACGCATGGCTTGCCGTCAAAACCCTGAGCGCGGGTTCATCGTCTTCCATGTTTGCGCAAAGCTCCAGGGCGGTGTCGTATTCCTCGCGCTTCAGCGCGATGCTCGCGCCGGCCCACCAATAGATGTCCGGTGCGAATGGGTTGAGATCGATCGCCTGCTGGAAACGCTCCCAGGCAAGGCCAAGCTCGCCGAAATGCGCCAGGGCATCGGCATGCTGGAGAAGCAGATCGGCAGAATTGGGCGCCAGCGCCTCGGCTTCGAAAAACTTCTGCGCCGACGTCTCGAAGTCGCGCTGGTAGAGGGCGACAACGGCAGACATCCAGTGACCGATCCCCAAGGCCGGATCGCTTTCGATCGAGGCTTCGGCTTCGGCCTTGGCGCGATGCAGCAGATGCGGGTCATTGCCGCCGAGCATCAGCCATTCGAGCTGCAGCGTCTGGGCGATGCGCGCCCGGGCAACGGACATGCCAGGATCCAGATCGGCGGCCTTGCGGAATTCACCGCGCGAGCGGCGCAGCAGCGGCAGATCGCATTTGCCGCTCAGCATCTGTTGGCCGGACAAAAGGTGATGATAGGCGCCGGCATCATGCAGGCGCGCCGGCTCCATCTGCAAACGTTCGATCTGCTCGGCCAGGGCAGCCGCCACCTGCTTGGACAGAAGACGGAAGGCGGCATGGAGCTGCCTGTCGTTCAAGACGACTTCCAGCGCCCATTTGATCTCGCCGCTCACTTCCTCGACCAAAGCGAACGAAACACGCATCTGGTCGAACACCGTAGCCTCGACGCGGTAGTCGGCGCGCAAGGCTCGGTAGTCGTCACCCGACTGATTTCCCGCGGCAAAGCTGCTGTGTGGCGACAGAACGGCAAAGGTACGGAACCGCACCAGGCTGTTGGCAATATCCTCGACAAAGGCCTGAACGATCGGACTGGCCGACATGCCGTCTATCCCGGCTGGCCGGATGAAGGCGACGCGCGGGCGCTTGCCGGCGGGCCGGGTCGGCGCGGGACTGTCCTTGGCGCTCGGGCTCGCGGCATAACCCTGAACGCGTCGGCGAAGGGCAAGCGTTGCCGGTTCCGGCGACCTGCCCTCGATGCGCAACTGCCGAAGCAACCTGTCGTAGACCCGTTCGCTTGCGGCCATATCACCGGCCCTGGCATAGGCTGCCATGATCATCCGATAGGTTTCTTCCCGATCCTCCTCGAGCCGCAAGGCACATTCGGCGAGCGCCGGAATGTGGGCGGGCGGGCGGCCGCCGAAGCGGGTCGTGTCCTCCAGCAAATGGCCGAGCGACCCGAAGAACAGATCCTTCATCCGGTTGCGCTCGGACAGGAGCCACAAATAGAATTGCTCCTGGCCGGTTTCCGCCCCATGCAGCAATTCGCCCTCGACCAAGAGCAGGCCCTGGGTGCGGACGGCGTTGTCATCGGATTGCACGGCAGACAGGAAGAACGCCAAATCGGAACGGCCAGCCATCGAACCCGCGGTCAAACCGGTGGCAGACACCCCGATCAGGGGGTCTTCTTCTGAGGAAAACGACTGTAGCCGCGACAGCAACTGACGCAGATTGCCCATGGATCGTTTCTGCTCGACATCTTCCCACAGGAGCGAGGCCGCGGCCTGGCGCGTCAGGATCTGTCCAGGCGACAGCAGGATCGCCGCAATAAGAACAAATCCCTTCTGCGGGAAAAACACCTGTTTCCCGGCCTCAAACCGAGGCACGCCAAAAAATCGGATCGCTATATTGTCTGTGTCCCCGAACACGTCTCACCCCGTCGTGATTTCA
Source organism: Hyphomicrobiales bacterium (assembly GCA_900470155.1). GTDB lineage: Bacteria > Pseudomonadota > Alphaproteobacteria > Rhizobiales > Rhizobiaceae > Allorhizobium. The sequence continues at coordinate 150,758 of UBZT01000025.1, read as the reverse complement.
CATCTAACAATGACCAATGAGAAATTGAAAGTGTTTTCGCTTGCCCTTTGACGTTGCTGTGACGCCATCAAACATAGCATGCGGCGGAAAGAAAGAGAGCATAGGAGCTCGCCAGCGGAGCAGGTGGGCAAAAAAGGAAATGGCAAACACTCTGATATTTAATCGCAATTACATCACCTTCGCATTGTATACCGAACCTTATCAACGCGCTGACGACGTAGGATATGCCGTAACCGAATTCATGTGGTTCGATGGTCGGCCATTCTATCCGGTCGGCGCCCTGACAGACGCCAGGATTGCCTATCTGCGGCTGTCGGACGGCGCCTTCGACGAAAGCGACGAGGACAATCTCGACCTGATCTTCCAGATGCGGGAGGCCGGGGGCGGGCATTTCTTCGAAGTGGTGCTGCGGTCGAATATCGGGACGTCCTATGCCGGCTGGCTCTGGGGGCAGGAACTCGAAGTGCTGGACGAAATCGCATCAAACCACCGGGTTTTGCTGGTCGACTGCAATGGCTCGAAATTGCGCTACGCGTTCAGCGAGGCGGAAGGCCGCTATGTTTGCGAAAGCCTGGATGCCAAATCCAAACTGTCGTTCAGACACGCCATGAAACGCCTCCCCTCGCGATGAGACACGACATGCCCGCGCTTGCGCCATAGCCGGCTGCTCGGCTAGCCTATGCGCCGGCGATTGATCCAGGATCACATTCGTCCACCCGTTGCTGTCGTGCACAGCAAGGGCTTGCGCTGCCTGCCTTTTATCGCCGTTGCGATCTTGGAGAAACCTATGGCCTACGGATTCATGGATATTGCCCGAACGCAGAGCGTAAGGGATGCGCAAGCCGAAATGGGCGCCGATCACCTGTGGTCCAATTTCAAGGGCGATCGGCAATCCGCCCACTTCACCGAACAGGAAGCCGCGTTCATTGCACAGCGCGACAACTTCTACATCGCCTCGGTGTCGGAAACAGGCTGGCCCTATGTCCAGCATCGCGGTGGCGCCCCGGGTTTCCTCAAGGTTGTCGACGATCAGACATTGGCCTTTGCCGACTATCGCGGCAACCGGCAATATATCAGCACGGGCAATTTTGCCGTCAATGATCGGGCCTGCCTGTTCCTGATGGACTATCCGCGCCAGGCGAGGCTCAAGATCTACGTGCATGTCGAACGACTGGCGCTCGATACCGATCCTGCGCTGACGGACATGCTCTCGGATCCTGGCTACAAGGCAAAGGCCGAGCGGATCTTCAAGCTCCGGCTTGACGCCTATGACTGGAATTGCCCGCAACATATCACGCCGCGCTACACACAAAAGGAGGTCGAGCAGGCCGTCTTGCCGTTGCGGGAACGACTGGCTCAACTGGAAGAAGAGAATGCGACATTGCGAGCGCGACTGGACGCCCAAAAAACGTGATGGATATCGCAAGACGCCCGTTTGCTCGCAGACAGGGACAGAGAAAAGGTCACGGCGCGCACGGGCTCCATCGCGGGCGGCCAGAATGTCGGGATGAAGCGCCTGGAGCTACGCATGGTCTCGACCACCTGATCGACCTTCATGCCGAGGTCTTCGAGCCCGGAGCCCTTCAGCCGTGGCGCACGGCTGAGCGCGACGATGATCCCGTCGAAGCCGGTGCGGCCGCCGAAAAACCGGCCTACCAGACCGCGCTCACCAGCGTGCTGCCCGCCATGAAGATGATGATGAATGAGCCGGGCGTCCAGAGTGCCGCGCGAATATCGTGAATCTGAGCGGTGTAATAGGCAATGAAGTGCAGCAGGCGTGTCACGACGTAGCCATAGAAAAGGAATTGCGCCAGCAGCAGCGACGGCTCTGTCGTCACATACAAGAGACCTGCAACAAGGAAATAGGGCAGGTTTTCGAGATCGTTGAGCTGAATGCGGCGAATACGTTCAACGCGCTCGTTGGGTGCCAACTGGCCGTCATGCGGCCGCGGATTGGCCATCGTCCTCTTCAAGTCCTCGGGATTTCGGAAGCCGCCATTTTCGATTGTCATGCGAATAACGGTCAGCCACGACATCGCGACGCCCTTGAGGATCGTCAATGCTGCGGCGGTTGCATAGGTCGCGAACACCGGGTTGCTCAGACTCAAGTCGTCCATGTGAAGATCCCCCAGACAGCATCTTGATCCGGATTTTGCGTGCCACGAGATTTTTAGACCATTGGTCTAAAAAGTCAACATTGGACGAATAAATATTCTGCCGGTATATTATTCCGATCGCACTTCGATCGGAGCAACTCGTGCCCAGCAGTGAAAACAGCCCTAGCGTTGAAGACAAGGCCGCCTCCCGGCTGGCACGCCAACAACGGCGGCGCGAGAGGTCGAGAGGCGAAATCCTTGATGCGGCACGAAAAGTGCTGCTCAAGAGTGGTGTTGCGGCGATGACGCTTGAGGCCGTCGCCAACGAAGCGGGAATCTCGAAGACGGGGCTCTATTACTATTTCAGCTCCAAGGACGTGCTTGTTTTTGAACTTGTGTTCAGCACGCTGGAGGGCCACGCGAAGGCCGTACAGACCGCTGTCGCAAAGGCCGAAAACGGGGGCGAGGCGCTTGGTGCGATCGTGCGTGAAACGGTGCAGGCCTACGCTTCGAAAATGGACGACTTCCGCCTTGCATTCATGTTTGGTCAGGTGGCGGGACCTGCCGGCGTTCAATGGTCGCCCGATCAGTTCGCGCGGATCCGACCGCTCAATGAAATGATCCTTGGCGGAGCGGACGGGCTGATCGAAAAAGGGAAAACCGATGGGGGGAAAATCGAGCCAAGGTTGCTCGCCTTTCTTGCCTATGTCTCAGCACTCGGTCTGCTGACGATGAAGGGAATGGTCGAATCCCTGGGTGATCCGCTGATCTACAGTGACGAAGAACTGATTGACGGTTTCGCTCAACTGTTCGCAGACATGGACGGAAGGTAAGCGCAAATGTCGACGTCCTGTCGCAGAGCTGGATTGGGCGTGGCGGCTAAAAAGCCGGCCAGGATTTTCGTGGCGGGCTATCTGACTGACACAGCGCCAGGCATAGCCTTGCGGCTTAAAAGCACACGAACAAAAACAATAATCTATACCGATACATGGCGGACAGGGTGGGATTCGAACCCACGGTACGCTTTCACGCACACACGCGTTCCAGGCGTGCGCCTTAAACCACTCGGCCACCTGTCCTATGTCGGCCTGCATCGTCAGACGCAAATCGTTGGAACGGCGCGATATATACCGATGAATTTCAGCGGATCAACCTAAATCTGACAGTTTTTTGACTTCTGCAATCAAATACCTATCTATAGGTCTCTAAGGTCGACGGGCGTTCAGCCCAACCTTTCGCACAGGCCGGGGAGTTTACAGTGCGGCTTATCTTCAGAGTTATGAGTTTCCTGGCGCTGTGCCTTGGCGTGATTGCCGCTAGTGTCGATTCCATCGCTTCGGTTTCGGCCTCGCAAGTTTCGCTTACCCCGGTTGAGGCGGCATGGACGGATCTCAGTCCATCCAGCCTCTCAGCCTTGCAGGGATTGATCGAAAGCCAGCTCGGGACGGCGGCGTGGACTGCATTCGCAGGTCTCGTGCTGCCACAACCCGCCTTTGCCGCCCTGCTGCTGCTGTCGCTGCTGTTCTGGATGGTCGGCTACAAGAAGCCCTCGCCCGCCGGACGGTTTGCCGCCTGAGCCGCTACCCATCTGTTTCAGCAAGGCCGGAGACGCCGGCCATTGGAGGTCACGATGTTTCTGATCGACATGTTCAACAAGAAGACGGTCATGCCCACGACGGAGACGGCATTGCCGGGACGCGCGCAAGCGATCCCGACGGCGTCGGCACATTTCATTTCGGGCGCGCCGCTGAAGGGGCCTTATCCCGCCGGGAGCAAAACCGTCTATCTTGGCATGGGCTGCTTCTGGGGCGCCGAACGGCTGCTCTGGGAAACGCCGGGCGTACATGTGACGGCGGCGGGCTACCAGGGCGGGATTACACCCAATCCGACTTACCAGGAAACCGTCACCGGGCTGACGGGCCACACGGAAGTGGTCAAGGTGGTCTACGATCCGGCGACGATCACGCTGGACGCGCTTTTGAAAATCTTCTTCGAAGCGCATGATCCGACCCAGGGCATGCGCCAGGGCAACGACATCGGCAGCACCTACCGCTCGGCCATCTACGTCGAGGACGAGGCGGACATGGCGCTGGCGCTCAACGTGCGCGACCGCTTCCAGGAGGCACTGACGAAAGCCGGGCACAGCAGCCGGGTGACCACCGAAATCGCTGCGGCCGGCCCGTTCTACTATGCCGAGGATTATCACCAGCAGTATCTGGCGAAGAATCCCAACGGCTATTGCGGCCTGCGCGGCACGGGTGTGTCCTGCCCGATTGCCCCCGCCGCCTGACGTGATATTGCCTAAGGCAGTAGCACAAATCCCATTGATCTGACTAGATTTTCAGCGCCCCGCGCTGAAAATTCAGCAACTCTGTGAATCTTTACCAGATGAAAAAAATCTGGTGAATTTTTGTCAGAGCCATGCAAGGATGCGCGCCAGCCAGGACCTCTGGAAAAGGGGGTGGCGGTTCCGCAGACATGTCTTCTTTCCAGGAGGCTTGCGGGAGGACCCAACAAGATCAATAGCAACAACAGGGCTGCACAATGAAAAAAACCCTCTTGAGTCTCTTTGCCTTGGCCGCGATGTCGGCGACCGCGCTTGCGGCCGACATCAAGCCGGCGCTCGTCTACGGCACGGGCGGCAAATTCGACAAGTCGTTCAATGAGGCGGCCTTTGCGGGCGCCGAAAAGTTCAAGGCCGAAACCGGCATCGACTTCCGCGACTTCGAGCCGACCGGCGACACCCAGGGCGAGCAGGCGATCCGCAACTTTGCGTCCAAGGGATTCAACCCGGTCGTTGCGGTTTCCTTCGCCTGGACTTCGGCTGTCGAAAAGGTAGCCGCTGAATTCCCGGATACCAAGTTCGTCATCGTCGACAGCGTCGTCGAACTGCCGAACGTGCGTTCGGTCGTCTACAAGGAACACGAAGGCTCGTACCTCGTCGGCCTGCTCGCAGGTCTTGCATCGAAGACCGGCAAGGTCGGTTTCGTTGGCGGCATGGACATTCCGCTGATCCGCAAGTTCGAATGCGGCTACGAGCAGGGCGCTCGCGCTGCCAAGGCTGATATCGAAGTGTTCCAGAACATGACCGGCACCACCGGCGCTGCCTGGAACGACCCAGTCCGCGGCGGCGAACTCACCAAGAACCAGATCGACCAGGGCGCAGACGTTGTCTACGCAGCGGCCGGTGCCACCGGTCTCGGCGTGCTGCAGACCGCAGCCGACAACGGCAAGCTGTCGATCGGCGTCGATTCGAACCAGAACCACCTGCATCCGGGTTCGGTTTTGACCTCGATGGTCAAGCGTGTCGACCTCGCGGTCTACAATGCCTTCGCCGATGCCAAGGGTGACAAGTTCACGCCTGGCCTGCAGTCGCTCGGCGTTGCCGAAGATGGCGTTGCCTACGCGCTCGACGACAACAATTCCAAGCTGATCACCGATGACATGAAGGCCGCCGTCGAAAAGGCGAAGGCCGACATCATCGCCGGCACGGTCAAGGTGCACGACTACATGTCGGACAATTCCTGCCCGAAGTGATTTGAACCGGGCGCAAGGTGGCTTAAAGTCGCCTTGCGCCCTTTCCATGTCTGGGGGACAGGCAATGAACGACAAGAGCCAGGCACCGGCGATCGAACTGATCGGCATCGACAAGAAGTTCGGTGCGGTGCACGCCAACAAGAACATCAACCTTACGGTTGCCAAGGGCTCAATCCACGGCGTTATCGGCGAAAACGGTGCGGGCAAATCGACGTTGATGTCGATCCTCTACGGTTTTTATCAAGCCGATCAAGGCACGATCCGGATCGCCGGGGAAACCATGACCATCAAGGACAGCCAGGCGGCGATTGCTGCCGGCATTGGGATGGTGCACCAGCACTTCATGCTGGTCGAGAACTTCACCGTGCTGGAAAACCTGATGCTCGGTGCCGAGGGTGGCGCGCTTCTCGCCAAGGGGACGGATGCCGCTCGGGCGGCGCTGAAGAAGCTGGAAGAGGACTACGAACTGGAGGTCGATCCCGACGCGGTCGTGGAAGAACTCCCCGTTGGCCTGCAGCAGCGGGTGGAGATCCTGAAAGCCATGTATCGTGGCGCGGAAATCCTGATCCTCGACGAGCCGACCGGCGTGCTGACACCGGCCGAGGCGGACCATCTGTTCAAGATCCTCGGCGTGCTGCGCGACCAGGGCAAGACCGTGCTTCTGATCACGCACAAGCTGCGGGAAATCATGGCGATCACCGACACCGTGTCGGTCATGCGCCGCGGCGAGATCGTGGCAACGCGCAAGACCTCCGACACGACAGTCGAGGAGCTGGCCGAACTGATGGTCGGTCGGCGTGTTCTGCTGCAGGTCGACAAGGGCGTGGCCAATCCGGGCGAGGTCTATCTCTCGGTGCGCAACCTGACGGTCAAGGACAGCCGCGGCGTGACCATGGTCGACAATGTCTCGTTCGACGTGCGCGCCGGCGAAATCGTCGGCATTGCCGGGGTTGCCGGCAACGGCCAGAGCGAGCTTCTCGAAGCCATCACCGGCATCCGCAAGCCGACATCCGGCGAGATCTTCATCTGTGGCGAACCGGTCGCCGGCTACGATCCGGCCAAGCTTCGCTCGATCGGCGTCGCCCATATTCCGGAAGACCGCCATCACATGGGTCTGGTGCTCAGTTTCGAGGAAAGCCAGAATGCCATTCTCGGCTATCACCGTGACGAGGCCTATGGCAAAGGGCCGTTCCTTTCGCCGGACCTGATGCGCCAGGCAGCTGCCGTCGAGATCGAAAAATACGATATTCGTCCGCCCAATCCCCGGCTGAAGACCGCCAACTTTTCCGGTGGCAACCAGCAGAAGATCGTCGTGGCACGCGAGATCGAGCGCGATCCGAAGCTCCTGATCGTCGGCCAGCCGACGCGTGGCGTCGATATCGGCGCGATCGAATTCATCCACAAGCGCATTGTCGAAACACGCGACGCGGGCAAGGCCGTTCTGCTGGTCTCCGTCGAACTCGACGAAATACGCTCGCTATCGGACCGCATCCTGGTGATGTTTGCCGGCAAGGTGGTCGGGGAAAAGACCCCGGATACCGGAGAACAGACCCTCGGCCTGATGATGGCCGGCATCGCCGCGTGAGGAATTCATGAGTACCGCTTCCTTTCCCCTTCCAAGATGGATCGACTATGCCGTCTTGCCGTTGCTCAACCTGATCCTGGCGTTCCTGGTTTCCGGCCTTGTTGTCTGGATCATCGGTGAAAATCCGATCGAGGCACTGAAACTGATGCTGAACGGGGCGCTCGGCCGCGGCGAAGGCATCGGCTTCACCCTGTTCTATGCGACCAACTTCATCTTCACCGGCCTGTCGGTGGCGGTCGCCTATCACGCAGGCCTGTTCAATATCGGCTCCGAGGGCCAGGCCTATCTCGGCGGCCTGGGTGCAGCGCTGGTCGCGCTGGCGCTCGACCACTATGTGCCATGGTATGTGACCATGCCGTTCGCGATCCTGGGTGCTGCCGCTTTCGGTGGACTCTGGGCACTGATCCCGGCCTGGCTGCAGGCAAAGCGCGGCAGCCATATCGTCATCACCACGATCATGTTCAACTTCATCGGCGCGGCGCTGATGGTCTATCTGCTGGTCAATGTGATGATCGTGCCAGGCAAGATGGCGCCGGAAAGCCGCACCTTCCTCGAAGGCGGGCAGTTGCCCAAGCTCGACTGGCTGATGGCGATGTTCGGCATGAAGCTCGGACCGGCACCGTTCAACGTGTCGTTCCTGATCGCGCTGGTGATGTGTTTCCTGGTCTGGGTGCTGATCTGGCGGACCAAGCTCGGCTTCGAGATGCGCACGCTCGGCCTCAGCCGTTCGGCGGCGGCCTATGCCGGCATCCCCTATACGAAGATCGTCATCATCACGATGCTGATTTCCGGCGGTCTGGCCGGCATGATGGCGCTCAATCCGGTCCTGGGTGCCTCGGCGCGCCTGCAGGTGGAATTTGTCGGCGGCGCCGGCTTTGTCGGCATCGCCGTGTCGCTGATGGGTCGCAATCATCCGATCGGCATCATCATTGCCGCGATCCTGTTCGGAGTTCTCTACCAGGGCGGTGCCGAACTGTCGTTCGACATGCCGAACATCACCCGCGAAATGATCGTCGTGATCCAGGGCCTCGTGGTCTTGTTTGCCGGCGCGCTCGAATACATGTTCAGGCCGGCGCTCGTGCGGGTCTATCAGCAGTTCACCAAGGGTTGAGGGCCGTCCGATGGATTTCTTCGATATCGTCGTCAGCATTCTCGGCTCGACCATCCGCCTGTCGATCCCGCTGATCTTCACCGCCCTTGCCGGGCTGTTTTCCGAACGCTCCGGCATTTTCGACATCGGCCTGGAAGGCAAGATGCTGGCGGCGGCCTTTGCCGCGGCCTCGGCTGCCTATGTCACCGGTTCGCCATGGATCGGCCTTGCGTCGGGCGTCGGCGTCTCGATCGGGTTCTCTCTGATCCACGGCTTTGCCTCGATCACCAATCGCGGCAACCAGATCGTCTCGGGTGTGGCGATCAACTTCGTCGCCGCCGGCCTGACCGTTGTGCTCGGCCAGGCCTGGTTCAGCCAGGGTGGACGCACGCCGCAGCTGCCGGCTGACGGCCGGTTCGGTCCGATCAAGCTGCCGGGCGCGGATGCGGTTCGCGATGTGCCGTTCATCGGGCCGCTCTACGCCAATGTCATTTCCGGCAACAATATCCTGACCTATCTCGCCTTCGTTGCCGTGCCGCTGTCGTGGTGGGTGCTCTACCGCACCCGTTTTGGCTTGCGACTGCGGGCCGTGGGTGAAAATCCGGGTGCAGTCGATACCGCCGGCATCTCGGTCACCTGGCTGCGCTACCGTGCCGTGATCGTCGCCGGCCTGCTCTGCGGATTTGCCGGCACCTATCTGGCGATCGCGCAATCGGCGGCCTTCATCAAGGACATGTCGGCCGGCAAGGGCTTTATCGCGCTCGCTGCGCTGATCTTTGCCAAGTGGAAGCCGGTGCCGGTGATGTTCGCCTGCCTTTTGTTCGGCTTTCTCGATGCGCTGGCCAACTTCATGCAGGGCAAGCAGGTTCCGCTGATCGGCGAAGTGCCGGTACAGATCTTCCAGTCCCTGCCCTATATCCTGACCTGCATCCTGCTTGCAGGCTTTATCGGCGCTGCCAACCCGCCCAAGGCCGGTGGCGTGCCCTATACGAAGGAGCGCTAGAATGGCTCACGACCTGTTCGAGGCCGCACGCGATGCGATGAAATTCGCGCATGCGCCCTATTCGAAATTCCCGGTCGGCGCGGCAATCCGCGCCGATGACGGCCGGATCTATACCGGCGCCAATATCGAGAACCTGTCGTTCCCGCAGGGCTGGTGTGCCGAACCGACGGCGATCGGCTGCATGATCATGGGTGGGGCTAAAAAGATCGTTGAAATGGCTGTCATCGCCGAGAAGCTGGCACTATGCCCGCCCTGCGGCGGCTGCCGGCAAAAGATCTCGGAATTCGCCAGCGCCAGCACCAAGATCTATCTGTGCGACGAGGTCGGCGTGCAGAAGACCATCACCATGGACGAGTTGCTGCCGTTCAGCTTCAAGACCGAGTTGCTCGGATGAAGGCCGCCGTCGATCTGCTGGTCGAGCGGCTGAACGGGCTGATGCCGCGTATCGCCATCGTGCTCGGCTCGGGCCTCGGCTCGCTGGTCGAGGAAGTCACCGAGGCGATCCGCATTCCCTATAGCGAGCTTCCCGGCTTTCCGGTGAGCGCCGTGTCCGGCCATGCCGGAACGCTGGTTGCGGGCTACCTCGGACAGGAGCCGGTGATCATGCTGGCCGGGCGCGTACACTTTTATGAACATGGCGATGCCGGCGCGATGCGGGTGCCGATCGAGACACTAATGGGCTTGGGGGTCAAATCGCTGATCCTGACCAATGCCGCTGGCTCGCTGCGCGAAGACATGCCGCCCGGTTCGGTGATGCAGATCACCGACCATATCAATTTTTCCGGCCGCAACCCGCTGATCGGCGAGCCGAGCGACAACCGTTTCGTCGGCATGACCTCGGCCTATGATGCGGCCCTCGCCCAGGCGATCCGCGATGCTGCGGCGACCGAGGGCGTGCCGCTATCGCAGGGCGTCTATATGTGGTTTTCTGGTCCAAGCTTCGAAACGCCGGCGGAAATCCGCATGGCGCGGGTTCTGGGGGCGGATGCGGTGGGCATGTCGACCGTTCCGGAAGTGATCCTGGCGCGATTTTACGGACTGCGCGTGGCGGCGGCATCGGTGATCACCAATTTCGGTGCTGGCATGACCGGCGGCGAACTGAGCCACGAAGAGACAAAAGACATGGCGCCGATCGGCGGCAAACGGCTGGCCACCATCCTGAAGCGGATGATCGCCGGCGGAGGAACAGACCTTGGATAATCACGAATTGCGCGCCGTCGCGACACGAGCCCTGTCGCTGCTCGACCTGACCAACCTGAAGGACGATTGCACGCCGGAACAGATCGTCAGCCTGTGCGCAAAAGCGCAGACGGCGTTCGGCCCGACAGCTGCGATCTGCATCTGGCCGCGCTTCGTCATGCAGGCCCGCACGCTGCTCGGCCCCAACAGCCCGGTCCGGATCGCCACCGTGGTCAATTTCCCGGCCGGCGATGCCAAGATCGAGGATGTACTGGCCGAGACGCGCGATGCGGTAGCCGATGGCGCCGACGACATCGATCTGGTCATTCCCTACCGCGCGCTGATGGCGGGCAATGAACAGGCTGTGACCGACATGGTGACCGCGGTGAAGGCGGCGTGCGGATCGGCGATCCTGAAGACCATTCTCGAGACCGGGGAATTGAAGGACAAGAGCCTGATCCGCAAGGCGTCCGACCTGTCGATCGCAGCCGGCGCCGATTTCATCAAAACCTCGACCGGCAAGGTTGGCGTCAACGCCACGCTGGAAGCGGCCGACATCATGCTGCAGGCGATCCGCGACAGCCGCAAGAAGGTTGGCTTCAAGCCGGCCGGCGGGATTGCCAATGTCATGGATGCGAGCCTCTACCTGCGGCTGGCCGACACGATCATGGGCGAAGACTGGGCGATCCCCTCGACGTTCCGCTTCGGTGCATCCGGCCTGCTGGACGATATTGTCGCCGTTCTTTCCGGTGAGCGCTCAGCCACCAACACATCGGGGTATTGAGGGGAGTATTGAGACCATGCTGCCGCAGGAAATCATTCGCCGCAAACGCGATGGCGGCACACTGACCCGTGAGGAAATCACCGGCTTCATCGAAGGTCTCGCCAACGAGACGATTTCGGAAGGCCAGGTGGCGGCCTTTGCCATGGCTGTGTTCTTCCGCGGCATGACGCCGGATGAGATCGTGGCACTGACACTGGCGATGCGCGATTCCGGCGAGGTCCTGTCCTGGGCCGGCGTCGGCAAGCCGATCGCCGACAAACATTCGACCGGCGGCGTGGGCGACAATGTTTCGCTGATGCTGGCACCGATCGCGGCGGCCTGCGGGCTGGCCGTGCCGATGATTTCCGGCCGCGGGCTTGGCCATACCGGCGGCACGCTGGACAAGCTGCAGTCGATCCCCGGCTATGACGTGATGCCTTCGCCCGCCATCTTCCGGCGGACGGTCGACACGGCAGGCTGCGCGATCATCGGCCAGACCGGCGACCTGGCACCGGCCGACAAGCGCCTCTATGCGATCCGCGACGTGACGGCGACGGTCGAATCCATCCCGCTGATTACCGCCTCGATCCTGTCGAAGAAGCTCGCAGCGGGGCTCGAAAGCCTGGTGCTCGACGTGAAGTTCGGCAATGGCGCCTTCATGGCAAAACCCAAGGATGCCGAAGCGCTGGCGCGCTCGCTGGTGAGGGTGGCGAATGGCGCAGGAGTCAAGACAACGGCACTGCTGACCGACATGAACGAGCCCTTGGCCGATTGCGCCGGCAATGCGATCGAGGTTCTGAACGCGGTCGAATTCCTGAAAGGTCAGAAGGCTGGCACCCGGCTCGAAGAGGTTACGCTGGCGTTCGGGGCCGAAATGCTGATCAATGCCGGTGTCGAGATCGATGCCAGCGTGGCGCTGGCGCGCTGCCGCAAGGTCCTGTCCTCGGGCGAGGCAGCCGAGATCTTCGGTCGCATGGTGACGGAGCTCGGTGGGCCGGCGGACTTCATGGACAAGGCGACACACTATCTGCCGCGCGCACAAGTGGAAGTGCCGGTTCTCGCCGATCGGGACGGCTATCTAGCTGCCTGCGATACGCGGGGCCTCGGACTTGCCGTCGTCGCGCTCGGTGGCGGGCGGCAGCGGCCGAGCGATGCGATCGACCACGGCGTCGGCATCTCCGGCTTCAGGCCTCTCGGAAGCAAGGTTTCGAAGGGAGAGCCGATCGCCTTCGTGCAGGCCAATGATCCGGCGAGCGCCGAGCAGGCGGCCAGGACCGTGGCAGACTGCTACACGATCGGCGACGGTAAGCCAGCAGATGCCCCCGTGATCGGCATGCGGATATCAGCGGAGTAGACGCTGGCTACTGGACGAGGCGCAGGGTGCCTTCGCCAGCGCTGTAGGATTTGAGTTTCTTCAGGAAGCTCATGCCGATCAGGCTGGAGGACAATTGTTTGTCCTTCAGCACAAAAGCATCGACATTCCTGACGCGCACGCTGCCGATCTCGATGCGATCGACGACGACATGGGCTGCCTGGGTGGTGCCGTTGGCGGTGTTGATCGGATATTTGAAATCGAGCGTGGCGGCGGAAAAGCCGAGGCGCCGGGCCGTCGTCTCGTTGATCGCGACCAGCGAGGCGCCGGTATCGATCATGCCGTCGACCTGCTTGCCGTTCATCCTGAAGCTGCCGGCATAGTGACCGCCAGGGCCGGCTTTCAGCATGGTTTGACCGGGTGGCGCAGTGCTTGCCGGTGTCGCTGCCTGAGTCGTGGCCGCTGGCTGAGTGGCTGTCGCCGGCTCCTGGGGAGGATGCAACACTTGCAACACCGCCGGCACCTGGCTTGCGGCCAAGGCGATGAAGGACACGGTGATCAGGGTGCGGACGAACATCGGCGCTCCAGAATTGCAACCGGATGATCCTAACACCGCCGTGCTGACGGAAAATAAGCGCAGACGCAAAAACGGCCCGAAGCCAGGCAACGGGCCGTCAATTTCAAAGATGTGGTTAAGACTTCACTTCGTGCCGTACATGCGGTCGCCGGCATCGCCGAGGCCGGGCATGATATAGCCCTTCTCGTTCAGGTGGCTGTCGATGGAGGCAGTGAAGATCGGCACGTCCGGATGGGCTTCCTGGAAGTTCTTGATGCCTTCGGGCGCGGCCAGAAGGCAGAGGAAGCGCAAGTTCTTCGCGCCGCGCTCCTTCAGCTTCTCTATCGCGGCAATCGAGGAATTACCAGTGGCGAGCATCGGGTCGACGACGATCACCAGACGTTCCGAAAGCGCGTCCGGCGCCTTGAAGTAATATTCGACCGCCTGCAGCGTCTCGTGGTCGCGGTAGACGCCGACATGGGCGACGCGGGCTGCGGGAACCAGCTCCAGCATGCCTTCGAGCAGGCCGTTGCCGGCGCGCAGGATCGAGGCGAAAACCAGCTTCTTGCCCTCGAGGATCGGCGACTGCATTTCGGTGAGCGGCGTCTCGATGGTTTCCATGGTCAGTTCGAGATCGCGGGTGACCTCGTAGCAGAGCAGCGTCGAGATTTCGCGTAGCAGCCGGCGGAAGCTCGACGTGGAGGTTTCCTTGCGGCGCATGATCGTCAGCTTGTGCTGCACGAGGGGGTGATTGATGACTGTGACGCCGTCCATGATCGAGCCTTCTTTTCTTCTTGTGCGATTGTCCGTCTATTTTCACATTCCAGCGAATACCCGCAAGAGCAGGCGTTCATTTTGCGCCGTCTTCCCCAGCCGCGACCTCACAGACGGGCCAGAAGTGCCGTGCGTGTGTCCTCATCGACAAAGGCGGCCTCGATTGCGGTGCGGGTCATGGCGTTGAGCTCGTCGTCGGTAAAGCCCATGATCTCGGACGCGATCTGGTATTCGCGCGCCAGCGAGGTGCGGAAAAAGGGCGGATCGTCGGAATTGATGCAGACACGCACCCCGGCGTCACGCAGACGGCGCAGCGGGTGGCTTTCGAAATCGGGATAAACGTTGAGCGCGATGTTCGAGCCTGGGCAGACCTCGAGCACGACACCGGTGTCGGCGAGACGCTGCAGCAGTGCCGGATCCTCGACGGCCCGGACGCCATGGCCGATCCGCTGCGGTTTCACCAGATCAAGGGCGTCGGTAACGCTGAAGGCGCCGCAGACTTCGCCGGCATGGATGGTGAGGCCAAGGCCAGCATCGCGGGCGATATCGAACGCGCGCGCATAATCGGCCACCCGGCCCATGCGCTCCTCGCCGGCCATGTTGAAGCCGGTGACCAGCGGATTGTGGCTGCGGGCTGCATATTCGGCAGCGGCAATCACGCTTTCGGGGCCGAAATGACGCTCGCCGGTGACGATGATGCGCGCCTCGATACCGGTCTTTGCCTTGGCTTCATGAATGCCGCGTGTGATGCCCGCCAGATAGGCATCGGCCCCGAGGCCGATCCGGTCGCCATGGTCGGGGGAGACGATAATCTCGCTGTAGATCGTGTTGATCGCCGCAAGCTCCAGGAGGTAACTTTCAGTCAGGACTGCATAGTCGTCTTCGGTGCGGAAAAGCGCGGCGACCTTGTCATAGGCCTGAATGAATTCGGCGAAATCGGTCCAGGCATAGGTGTCGCCGTGCATGAAGGTGGCCGGATCGACGCCATATTTGCGCGCCTGGGCCAATGCCAGCGCCGGCGGTGCAGCACCTTCGATATGGCAGTGCACTTCGGCCTTGATCAGATGTGTGGTCACAGAAAACTCCGTCCGTGGCGCCCCGGGGCAAGGCCCAGATGCGCGGCAATGGTTTCGCCGATATCGGCATAGGTGTTGCGGATGCCGACATTGCGCGACTTGATGCCGGGGCCGAAGGCCATGATCGGCACACGCTCGCGGGTATGGTCGGTGCCGCGCCAGGTCGGATCGCAGCCATGGTCGGCAGTCATCAGGACGAGGTCGCCCGGTTTCAGCTTGCGGTGCACCTCGGGCAGGCGGCGGTCGAAGGCTTCAAGTGCCGCCGCATAACCCGGCACATCGCGGCGATGACCATAGAGCATGTCGAAATCGACAAAATTGGTGAAGACCAGATCGCCGTCCTCAGCCTCGTCCATGGCTTTCAGCGTCGCATCCATCAAGGCCGCATTGCCGTTGGCCTTGATCAGCCGGCTGATGCCCTGATGGGCGAAGATATCGGCAATCTTGCCGACGGCATGCACCTTGCGGTCGGCTGCGACGAGACGATCGAGCAGCGTCTTTTCCGGCGGCAGCACCGAGTAATCACGGCGATTGCCGGTGCGCTCGAAGGTCGAGGCGGTTTCGCCGATGAAGGGACGGGCGATGACGCGGCCGATATTGAGTGGGTCGAGCAGCTTGCGGACGATCTGGCAGAGTTCAAGCAAGCGCTCGAGGCCGAAATGCTTCTCGTGCGCCGCGATCTGGAAGACCGAGTCGGACGAGGTGTAGCAGATCGGCTTGCCGGTGCGGATATGCTCCTCGCCGAAGCGCAAAAGAACATCGGTGCCGGAGCCGTGGCAATTGCCGAGAATGCCGGGGATATTGGCTTCCCGGCAGATCGCCTCGACGAGATCGGCAGGGAAAGCCTCATCGCCCAGCGGGAAGTATCCCCAGTCGAACATGACAGGCGTGCCGGCGATTTCCCAATGTCCGGACGGCGTGTCCTTGCCCTTGGACACCTCGCTTGCGGCACCATGCAGCCCGAAGACCCGATCGGGCATCGGCATTCCGGCCGGGGCCGAACCGGACGCCATCTTGGCGATGGTGACAAGGCCAAGCGCCGACATGTTGGGAAGGCTCAAGGGACCATGGCGCAGGCCCTTGCGATCGCCGGCGCCGGCGGCACAGAATTCGGCGATATGGCCAAGGGTATCGGACCCGTCATCGCCATAGCTGAGCGCATCCGGCGCGCCGCCGATGCCGAAGGAATCGAGAACAAAGAGAAATGCGCGTGCCATGCCTAATCCGTTGCCGGCAGGGTTATCCTCATGGCTGCCGGCGTTTCCGGATCACCAATAACGATTGGGCCAAGGCTTGGCAAATGGAGGCAGGGATCAGCAGTCGGTGCAGGAGATATCGTCGCCAAGGCGTTGTCGGAAAAAGAATTCGCGCGCCAGCGTCAGGTGCTTGATCTCACTGCCGGAGAAGTTCGGCATATACATCAGCAGTTCATGCGTCACGCTGAGCTCACTGCGGATGAGGAAGGTATTGGCAACCAGCATTCCCGACGGAACGTCGGTTACCGCATTGGCGGCATAAGGCGCCGTTCCCGTGGTCGACCATGACCAGACGACCTTCGCTGACTGGTTTGCATCAATCTGGATAGCACTGATCTTGATCAGCAGATCGTCTGACGCATAGGGGACAAAGATGGCCTGGGCAACATTGCTCATGGCCGTCAGGCTGGACTTGGTGACCTTGTCCTGGCGCGCAACGAGATCCGCGACGGTGCTGCTTGCCAGGGAGACCTTTTTTGCGACACTCAACCCCATCGTCAGCTCGAAGGCGCCGAGATAAAGCACCAGCAACATCGGCGCGATCAGTGCAAATTCGACACCGCCGACACCAGCCCTGTCGTGACGCAGCGCACGAAGATGGTGCCGCAATATCCGGGCGACGGTCAGCAGTCTCATCGCGTGGTTTCCCAACTTGCTCACGGATAGTTCTCGTTCTGGAAGGCCGTCGTTGCAACGATGAGGAAATCGCTCGGCATCGAGCCATCCGCCGGACGAATATTGGTGATGTAAGGGCGAATGAGATCGGTAATGACCTGCCACCGGTAATAGGCGCGCAGCATGTTGATCGTCGTGGGGCCGCCGGGTGTGAAGGCGAAGCTCGCGGGATTGAGGTCGGCATGGGCATCCGCCGACATACGCGGGATGTAATTCGGGATTGCGGCAAAGGTCGCGAAGGTGCGCGCGTCGATATAGAGCTTGCTCGGCGTGGCGATTTCCTCGGCCGAGCAACTGATGAGGATGCTGATTTCGTCACAGAAGGCAGTGCGAAATTCCGACCTGTCCTTGTCGCTGTCGCGGCTAAGGTTGTAGGTGATCTCGCCCGTGCGCAGCTGCCGGCCCAACGTGTTGACGGCGTTGGTGATCAATTGTTCGGCGGTAAAGGCGACGAAGGTTTCGATGATCGCGAAGACGATCAGAAAATAGGGAATGGACAGGATCGCAAACTCGATGGCGGCCGCACCATCGCGCGAGCGGGCCAGTTTCTTCCACAGACGCCATCGCGTCCTGGCTGCCTTGCCACTGTCTCGCAGGTCTTGGTCTTGCGCGATCATCGCCCTCATCCGAATTCGGAAACTCCCCGAAAACTACGGGTCAAGTGTTGATTTTCCGTTTCCGAAATCTTTACATTTGGCGCAAAGGCGTTCAGGTCGCCAAACGCAGCGCCGTTCAGTTTGCCGCCGCCGCACCGGTTTGCGCATGTTCTTCGCAATTGGGGGTGCAAGACAGGACCGTGCGCGCGGTCGACCGGAAGACACGCACAGTGCTGGATTCATCGATCGACACGAGGATGCGCTCATCGACAATGGCATTGCCGTCGGCATCCAGGAGCACGAGATTGGTGGTGCCGAAAGAGCGGCCGGTCAGAACAATGGTCTGGGAATCCGCCACCGTCGCATCGGCGACTTCGGAATTGCCGACAATCACCTTGCTGACAGGGCGATCGAGCTTCAGAATTCGCGCGCTATTCATATAGACACGCAGAAAGTCCTCATCCGCCTGTGCCGGCAGGCAAACCGACCCGAGCGCCAAGACTGCACTGACCAGGCCGGTGGCGGCGACAGAAAGACGACGATTGAACATGGGCCTGCCTTGGGTTGCACGCGTGAACGGAGCTCCGGCCAAGCATGGCCGGTTTTGGTGAATGAAGCGTTAAGTGCATTTTCCGCCGCAATGGCGGTGCTTCAACCGGTCAATTTCATCCAAAGGCGACGAAATCTGACCGGGCTCAGAACCGTTCGTACCAAAAATGGACAGATCTACTGATCGGCAGGCTCGAATGTGAGCGATCGGGTACCGAACAAGGTTCGCCATGCGCCGGCAGCGGTGCGGACCGAAATTTCCAAGCGACTGTTTTGAAACAGTTTTATCGGACAACCGCGCCATCCTCGGTATTTGATCTACTTTCGGTTTTCTTTGTTTACTACAATTCATGCAACCCGGAATTCATCAAGCGGTAACTGTCTTTCTTAAGTCGATGGCAAGGGGCCGGCGTTAGTTTGCAGTCATCCGAGCAGCGGAAAACAGTTGCCGGCAGTGCTGATCAACCCTTGCGGAGCAGGAGAGTAACATGACCAAGATTTTTGCACGTTTCATGAAGGACGAGTCTGGCGCAACCGCAATCGAGTATGGCTTGATCGCCGCTCTGATTTCCGTCGCCCTGATCACCGGCGCCAGCACCCTTGGCAACGCGCTGAACACGCAGTTCACCAACGTTGCGGGCGAATTGGACTACGTGACGAAGTAACTCAAGGCGGAAGCCTTTGCTCAGGAGCCGTCTCGTTACGCGAGGCGGCTCCTGCTGTTTGAGCATGGTACGCTTGTAGATTTTATATTTGCGAAGTGTTCACAGACTCAATTTAGAATTCCGTCTATTCAGGGAGTTCAGCGATGTATGCGTCCATCATTTTCCTAGTGCCGCCCATCTGCCTGGCGCTTTCAGCGCTGACGGACTTCCTAGAGATGACGATCCCCAACAGGATTC
The DNA here is from genome assembly GCA_900470155.1 of Hyphomicrobiales bacterium. GTDB lineage: Bacteria > Pseudomonadota > Alphaproteobacteria > Rhizobiales > Rhizobiaceae > Allorhizobium. Next base: position 131,809 of record UBZT01000025.1, on the reverse strand, counting down.
CCGCCATTCTTCTCGCGACGTTCCTGGTGATCACTCCCTTCAGCGGCCTGACCCTGGTCGAGTTCGGCTGGCATCTGGCGGCAGCCGCGATGGTCTTTGCCGTGTGCTTCGGTCTCTTTGCTATCAACGTCATGGGTGGCGGCGACGCCAAACTGCTGACCGCCGCGGCGATCTGGTTCGGTTTCAATCCGTCGCTCTTCGCCTTTCTCGCCTATACCGGCTATCTCGGTGGCGCGTTGACGGTGCTGATCATTCTGCTGCGAGCCAATTGGGACAAAGTGGCCATCATCGGGGTGAAACTGCCGCAGACCCTGATGCAGGCGAAAAAGGTGCCTTACGGGATTGCGATCGGAGCGGCAGGTCTGATGACTTATCCGCAGTCTCCCCTGGTGCTTGCCACGATCAAGAGCCTCGGCTGATCGCGGCGAAGAAACTTCCCGTTAACCACAATTGTAAGCGTCTCATTAACTATAAGTACACCAATTCCTGATCAATCTGGTCGGCAGAATCTGTCGTGCCGTCCAAGGATCGATCATGAAGCCCGCTCGTATCATCATCCTCGCAGTTGCCATCGTGGCCGCCGGCATGGCCGGTCTGCTGGCCATGCGTCTCAGCGGGCGAACATCCGTCACCATTCAGCAAGCCGATGCCGTGGTCGAGCGGGAACCGACGATCAATGTGCTTGTGTCGGCCAAGAACCTGCCTGTCGGTGCAAGGCTCGATGAAAGCGCCATGCGCTGGATGGCCTGGCCGGAAGGCAGCGTCGTCGATGGCTTCATTACCGAAACCACCAGACCGCAGGCCGTCACCGAACTGACCGGCGTCGTGGTTCGCTTGCCGCTGTTTGAGGGCGAGCCGCTGCGGCGCGAAAAAATCGCCGATCCCTCCTCCCGCATCCTCTCGTCGCTGCTGCCATCGGGCAAGCGCGCCGTCGCCACGGAAATCTCGGTTGCCACGGGTGCCGGCGGTTTTATTCTGCCGAATGACCGGGTCGATGTGATCATGGTTCGTAAGGGTGATGAGAACAATTATCTGACGGAAACGGTGCTGTCGAACGTGCGCGTGCTTGCGGTCGACCAACAGATCGAAGAACAGCCGGACGGCTCCAAATCCGTGCTGGCGACAACGGCAACACTGGAACTGACGCCAGACCAGACAAAGGTAATGGCCGTCGCACAGCAGATGGCCGACCGGCTGTCGCTGGCGCTGCGCTCGGTTGCCGACGCCCAGGAAGAAGATACCACCGCCGCCGATTACCTGCTGAGCGGAAGTTCCGGTCAGCCGACGATCCAGGTCATCAAGTCGGGCGCGGTGGTGAAATCCACCAGCTCAGCCGCCGATTCCATGAAGTGAGTGGGGGACACACAATGAAAAGCATCCGCGAAAGAATTCGTGTTTCCCTGGCCGGCAGCGTTGCATTCGCTCTGGCCTTCACCAGCATTCCAAACCATTTTGCCCAATATGCCTTCAAGCTTCCCGCCGCGGAAGCTGCCCAGGAAAGCGTGCTGCGGATCACCGATGCGGGTCCCGGCCGGCGCAAGACCGTCAAGCTCGGCCTCAACAAGGCGCTTGTGGTCGACCTGCCCGCCGACGCGCATGACATCCTGGTGGCTGATCCGACGATGGCGGATGCCGTGACGCGCTCGTCGCGCCGAATCTACCTCTTCGGCAAGACCGTCGGGCAAACCAATATCTTCATCTTCGGCGCCGACGGCCAGGAAATCATCAGCCTCGATATCGAGATCGAGCGTGATATCGCCGGCCTCGAAGCCAATCTGCGCCGCTTCATTCCTGAATCCGATATCAAGATTGAGATCGTGTCCGACAATATCGTGCTGACCGGAAGTGTACGCACACCACAGGACGCGGCACGTGCACAAAGCCTGGCACAGGCTTTCCTGCAGGGCGGTGAAGCCACCACGCGCAACCTCACAGCCGAGGGCGGGGACAATGGCGGTGACGTGGCGATCTATGCCGAAGCGCGACAGGAATCGCAGATCGTCAACCTGTTGCAGATCGAGGGCGAGGATCAGGTGACGCTGAAGGTCACCGTTGCGGAAGTCAGCCGGCAGGTGCTGAAACAGCTTGGTTTCTCCGGCAGCATTTCCGATGGTTCGACGGGGATCAGCTATGCCAACCCATCCAACCTGGGCAATTCCATCGACCCAACAAGCACGGCCAGCATCACGGCCGGCATCGGTGGCCTGGGCATCACCACCTATATCAATGCCATGGAACAGGCCGGCGTCATGCGCACCCTGGCGGAACCGAGCCTGACGGCAATCTCCGGCGAGCAGGCCAAGTTCTATGTCGGCGGCGAATATCGCATGGCCGCCGAGCAGGAAATCGACGTCGACAACGAGACGGGGCAGGCAACGCTGAGCCGTACCAGCGAGACGGTCGACTATGGCATCGAACTGAATTTCCGTCCCGTCGTGCTGGCGCCAGGGCGGATCAGCCTGAAAATCGAGACGAATGTGTCTGAACCGACCTGGGAGGGCTCGGTTGTCACCGGCAACACTTCGAATTCAATCCCAGGATCGACCTATCTGTCGATCCGCAAGCGCGAGGCCTCGACGACCGTCGAGTTGCCGTCGGGCGGTTCGATCGTGATTGCCGGTCTCGTGCAGGACAACATCCGCCAGGCCATGTCGGGACTGCCGGGCCTTTCCAAGGTACCGATCCTCGGCACACTGTTCCGCAGCAAGGACTTCCAGCGTAGCGAAACCGAACTGGTGATCATCGCGACGCCTTATCTGGTGCGCCCGGTGGCCCGTGGTGCGCTGTCCCGTCCCGATGACAATTTCAACCCTGAAAACGATGGCGCAACCTTCTTCCTTAACCGGGTGAACAAGGTCTATGGCCGCCGCGAAACCGCTGGTTCCGCCGGCCAGTATCACGGTGCCGTCGGGTTTATTTACAAGTGAGCGGAGGTTTCAAGATCGCAATGAGCAACACCACGCTGCACGCCAAGGAAAGCCAGCCAGCCATGGCCTCAGATCGCAAAAACCGCAACCTGTATCGCATCGCGATGACGGCCCTGATGATCGGTTCCGCCGCCATGCTTGCCGGATGCGGGACCAACAAGGACAATATGTCGACGGGCGCAATCCCCGATGATTATCGCACGCGCCATCCCATAACGCTGAACGAAGTCGAACATACGCTCGACATTCCGATCGCCTCGGGCGACCACAAGCTTTCGAACGGCGTGCAGGATTCAATCGGCGGCTTTGCCTCGGACTATCTCTCCACCTCTTCGGGAACGATCCAGATCATGCTGCCACATGGGTCCGCCAATTCGGGTGCGGCGGCCAACGTCCGGGCAGAGATCAAGAAAGTGCTGACGGCACGCGGCGTGAAGAGCAACCGGATCATCGAAACATCCTACCAGGCATCGCCCACCGGCGACGCGGCGCCCGTGCGGCTGAGCTATGTCGCGATCACGGCGGTCACCAACCAGTGCGGCGAGTGGCCGGAAGATCTGCAGAACAACACGTTCAGCAATCAAAACTATCACAACTTCGGTTGTGCCACGCAGAGCAACCTTGCCGCCCAGATCGCCAACCCGATGGACCTGGTGACACCGAGAGCCATGGCGCCGATCGATGCGACGCGACGGTCGAATGTCATCGGCCTTTATCGCGAAGGCAGCGACACCTCTACGGAATGATGCGGCTTGATGCCCTCAAGGACAGGAAGATAGCATGAGCGCGATCGATTACGAATTCGAGGAAGGACCTGGCGGCAGCCGCGGATCGGCGGAGCCGGTGATCGCTGGCGACGTCGAAGCCCTGCGACCGTTGCCACGTATTTCCGTGCACGCCTTCTGCCTCACCGACAGCGTGCAGCGGGTGATGGAACAATGCGCCAACGATCGGCGCCTGGCACGGGTCAGCCTGCGCATCACCCATGGCAATATCAGCGCTGCGGCCAACATGTTTGCCTCAACGCCGACACCGAACCTGATCATCCTGGAAACCGAAGCTGCGCCGGCACACCTGCTGGCGGAGCTTGCGCCCCTTGCCGAGGTCTGCGACCCAAGCTCCCGGGTGATCATCGTCGGACGGCACAACGACATTGCGCTCTACCGGGAACTGATGCGCAGCGGCATTTCCGAATACATCGTCGCGCCATTTTCAATGGCCGATATCATGAGCGCCATCGCCGGGATCTTTGTCGATCCGGAAGCGGAACCGCTGGGCAAAAGCATCGCCTTTATCGGTGCCAAGGGCGGCGTCGGCTCCTCGACGATCGCCCACAATTGCGCCTTCGGCATCTCGACACTGTTTTCGACCGAGACCGTGCTTGCGGATCTCGACTTGCCGTTCGGAACCGCCAATATCGATTTTGACCAGGACCCGGCACTTGGCATGGCGGAGGCCGTTTTCTCGCCCGAGCGTCTCGATGAAGTTTTCCTCGATCGCCTGCTGGCCAATTGCTCGCGCAACCTGTCACTGCTGGCAGCGCCCTCGATGCTGGATCGCGGATATGACTACGAGAGCGGCGCCTTCCAGCCGATTCTCGAACTGCTGCAACGCAGTGCCCCGATCACCGTCCTCGACCTGCCGCACAGCTGGTCGGACTGGACCCGCACCGTTCTGTCGGATGCCGACGAGATCGTCATCACCTGCGCACCGGATCTCGCCAATTTGCGCAATGCAAAAAACATGGTCGATGCGCTGAAGAAACTGCGGCCGAACGACAAGGCACCGCATCTGATACTCAACCAGGTGGGAATGCCCAAGCGCCCAGAAATTTCGCCGCAGGATTTCTTCGAGCCGCTGGAAATCGAGCCGGTTGCGATCATTCCCTTCGATGCGATGCTGTTCGGCACGGCGACCAATAGCGGTCGGATGATCTCCGAAATGGATGCCAAGTCGCCGACCGCGGAGACCTTTTCGCAGCTGGCACATCTGGTGACTGGCCGTGCAACGATGAAGAAGCCGAAGAAGGCGGGCCTCGGCTCGCTGATCGGCAAACTTCGCAAGAAGTAAACCGCAAGACGGGAACGGGTAGAGCTCATGTTTGGCAAACGCGGCGGCGAGGGTTTTGGCAAAGGCGGATCGGGCGTTGGCACGATACCGGCGCAGCCCCCGGCTGCCAGTTCGGCAGGACGGTCCGCAACCAGCCTGCTGGAGCCTGGCAATGCGGAGGCTCGCCAACAGGTGGCTCCGCCGCCGCTGCAGGCCCCCGGCCGCAAGCGCCCGCCCCGGGCGGACGACTACTACGACACCAAAAGCCAGGTGTTTTCGGCGCTGATCGACACGATCGACCTGTCGCAGCTGGCCAAGCTCGATGGCGAGAGCGCGCGCGAAGAAATCCGCGACATCGTCAACGACATCATCACGATCAAGAATTTCGCGATGTCGATCTCAGAGCAGGAAGAACTGCTCGAAGACATCTGCAATGACGTGCTGGGCTACGGGCCGCTTGAGCCATTGCTGGCACGCGACGACATCGCCGACATTATGGTCAACGGCTCGGGCCAGACCTTCATCGAAGTCGGCGGCAAGACGATCGAGTCGGAAATCCGTTTCCGCGACAATGCCCAGCTGTTGTCGATCTGCCAGCGCATCGTCAGCCAGGTGGGTCGCCGCGTCGATGAATCGAGCCCGATCTGCGACGCCCGCCTGCCCGACGGCTCGCGCGTCAACGTCATCGCACCGCCGCTGGCGATCGACGGTCCGGCTCTGACCATTCGTAAGTTCAAGAAGGACAAGCTCAATCTTGCCCAGCTGGTGAAATTCGGCGCCATCACGCCGGAAGGCGCCGAGGTGCTGCAAATTATCGGGCGCGTTCGCTGCAACGTCGTCATCTCCGGCGGCACCGGTTCAGGCAAGACGACGCTGCTGAACTGCCTCACCGCGTTCATCGATACCGACGAACGCATCATCACCTGCGAGGACACGGCCGAACTGCAACTGCAGCAGCCGCATGTGGTGCGACTGGAAACACGTCCGCCGAACATCGAAGGCGAAGGCGAGATCACCATGCGCGATCTCGTGAAGAACTGCCTTCGTATGCGCCCGGAACGCATCATCGTCGGCGAAGTGCGCGGACCCGAGGTTTTCGACCTGCTGCAGGCGATGAACACCGGCCACGACGGCTCGATGGGCACGATCCACGCCAATACGCCGCGCGAATGCCTTTCCCGCATGGAATCGATGATTGCCATGGGCGGCTTCACGCTGCCGGCCAAAACGGTGCGTGAAATCATTTCCGGTTCGATCGACATCATCATCCAGGCCGCCCGACTGCGTGACGGATCGCGTCGCATCACCCATATTACCGAGGTTATCGGCATGGAAGGCGACGTGATCATCACCCAGGATCTGATGCGCTACGAAATCGAAGGCGAAGACGCGCACGGCAAGATCATCGGCCGGCACATGTCGACCGGTATCGGCAAGCCGCATTTCTGGGACCGCGCCCGCTACTACAACGAAGATCGCAGACTTGCTGCGTCTCTCGACGCCATGGAACAGAAATCCAAGGGGATTTGATCGCAATGTTCGGTATCGATCCGACCATACTGGCCATCGTCATGCTCGCCGCGATCTCGACCGGCGCGGTGGCCTATGGGGTTCTGTATACCCGCATCGAAACTGACAAGAAGACCGCGACCCGGATCAGCCGGGTGAAATCGGCGGAAACCGACCTCACCCAGGTCAAGGCAGCCCGCGACAGGGTGCTGGAGATCTCCAAGCGTCGAAAATCAGTGCAGGACTCGCTGAAAGAGCTGGAAAAGAAGCAGGAAAAGTCGAAAAAGGCCAAACAAACCAGCCTGAAAGGCAAATTGACCCAGGCCAACCTGCCCCTGACGCCGACGCATTTTTTCCTGCTGAGCGCCTTGCTCGGCATCTTCGTCGTTGTCGGCACCTTCGTGATGGGCCTGCCGCCGCTGGTCATTGGCGGCTTGGGCTTCGTGACCGCCGTCGGCCTGCCTCGATGGATCCTCGGTTTCCTGATCAAACGTCGGCAGAAGCAGTTCATCAACGAATTCCCCAACTCGCTCGACGTGATGACCCGCTCCATCCGTTCCGGCCTGCCGCTCAACGATGCAATCCGGATGATCGCGGCTGATGGTCAGGAACCGGTGAAAACCGAGTTTCGGCGGGTCGTCGATGCGCAGCAGATGGGTCTCAGCGTGCCGGAAGCCTGCGCGCGCATGTATCAGACCATGCAGCTGTCCGAGATCAGCTTCTTTGCCATTGTCATCGCCATCCAGGGACAAGCAGGCGGCAACCTTTCCGAAGCGCTCGCCAACCTGTCACGGGTGCTGCGTGACCGCAAAAAAATGCGGGCAAAGGTCAGTGCGCTATCGATGGAAGCCAAGGCGTCTGCGGCGATTATCGGTGCCCTGCCATTCATCGTCGCCTTCCTCGTCTACATGACGTCACCCGCCTATATCATGATCCTTTTCACCGACTCGCGCGGACACATGATCCTCGGCGCATCCGCGGTGTGGATGAGCATCGGCCTGTTGGTCATGCGCAACATGATCAACTTCGATATCTAGGAGCGGCAAGGCATGAGCGAAGACTGGGCCGCCCGCGTTACCGACCCTACCCTGATCATCGCAGTGCTGGTGGCACTTGCGGTTTTTGCAACCCTGTACACGCTTGTCATGCCGATGCTGGAGCGAGGCGACCTGAACAAGCGCATGCGCGCCGTCTCGACCGAGCGCGACCAGATCCGGGCACGCGAACGCGCGCGACTGAACGCCGACGCGCAAGGCAAGGCGTCGCTTCGTGCCAACAACAACCAGTCTGTGCGCCAGCTTGTCGAACGGTTCAACCTGCGCAAGGCGCTGGTCGACGACACGACGATGGACAAGCTGAAGGCGGCCGGCCTTCGCTCGCAAAACGCCCTCAACATCTTCCTGCTGGCACGTTTCCTGCTGCCTTTCGCGACACTCGTCGTCACGGCAATCTGGATCTTCGCACTCGGCAATCTTGCCGAGAGGCCACTGCCGGTCCGGCTATTCGCCACCATAGTCGGCGGCTATATCGGTTTCTATCTGCCGAATATCTATGTTTCGAACCGGATCGGAAAACGTCAGCACTCGATCCGCCGGGCATGGCCCGATGCACTCGACCTGATGCTGATCTGCGTCGAATCCGGCATTTCCATCGAAGCAGCGATGCGGCGGGTGGCGGACGAAATCGGTGAACAGTCTCCGGAACTGGCCGAAGAAATGGTCCTGACGACCGCGGAACTTTCATTTCTGCCGGATCGCCGGCAGGCGCTGGAAAATCTCGGGACCCGCACACAGCTCGACGGCGTGAAAAATGTGATGCAGGCGCTGATCCAGGCCGAGCGATACGGAACGCCGATCGCCCAGGCTTTGCGGGTACTCGCCCAGGAAGGGCGCGACGAACGGATGAACGAAGCCGAGAAGAAGGCCGCAGCATTGCCGCCGAAGCTGACCGTGCCGATGATCCTGTTCTTCCTGCCGGTACTCGTCGCGGTCATTCTCGGACCGGCCGGCATTCAGGTTTCCGACCGGTTCTAAGCCCGGCCGGACAGGCTCAGTGAACGGTGTCCATCTCGTCTTCGAGAAGCTTCAACGCATCCTGCAAGGCAGCAACCAAAATGTTGGTCAACTCGTCAGCCTTGTTTTCCAGCAGCATCAGCTTGATCGCCATGTCCTGCTGCTCAAAATACTGATCCGGTCCCTCAATCATCTTACATGTCCCCATATCACCGAATCATCTCGGCTCATGATGAACATCAACAAGGTGGCTTGCGCAGGGCTTTCAGCCTTGACCTGCAGATTTAACAAACGCCACCCGACATCCCGTTCGGGACATTCCGGCCAAACGGCAGACACCGCATCTTAAGGTATCTCCTAGACCAGGACGGCCTGCTCGACCCGGTCCTGTGAGCCGAAAAACTTCAGGTAACGTTCGACCTCGGCGGGATCGCCGGTGGCTTTGCGGGGATTGTCCGACAGCTTGACTGCGGGCCGGCCATTGGCTTCGGCGACCTTGCAGACGATGGAAATCGGCTTTAGTCCGGCAATCTCGTGCGGGGCGCAGCCGGCAAAGTCGTTCGTGAGATTGGTGCCCCAGCCGAAGCTCATGCGCACGCGGCCGGCGAAATGGCGGTAGGTATCGATGATCGCATCGACATCGAGGCCATCGGAGAAGATCAGCAGCTTCTTGCGCGGATCACGGCCCATCTTCTTCCACCAGTCGATGATCTTTTCGCCACCTTCGATCGGCGGTGCGCTGTCCGGGCGGAAGCCGGTCCAATCGGCGACCCATTCCGGTGCGTCGCGCAGGAAGGACGCCGTGCCGAAGGCATCCGGCAGGACAATCAGAAGATTGCCGCCATAAAGCCGGTTCCAGTCTTTCAGAACCTGATATGGGGCGGCGGCAAGCTGTTGATCGGTGTTGGCCAGAGCTGCCACCACCATCGGCAGTTCATGCGCATTGGTTCCGACGGCTTCGAGATCGGAATCCATCGCCAGCAGGACGTTGCTGGTGCCGGTAAAGGCTGGGCCAATGCCTTCCTTCAGGGCATCGACACACCAGCGCTGCCACAGGAAGCTGTGGCGACGGCGGGTGCCGAAATCGGAAATGCGCAGGCCCGGAAGTTCGCCCAATCGCTCGACCTTGGCCCACATTTTGGCCTTGGCACGGGCATAGAGCACGTCGAGGGTAAAATAACCGAGCGAGCGCATGGCGGCGCGGCTGCGCAACTCGTTGATGATGGCGAGCGCCGGGATTTCCCACAGCGTCGTTTCCATCCAGGAACCGTGAAACGTCAGCTCATACTGGCCATCGCGTTTGTGCAGTTCGTATTCCGGCAGTTGCAGGTTGCCGAGCCATGCAAGGAATTCCGGTTCGAAAATCTGGGCGCGACCATAGAAGGTGTTGCCGGCGAGCCAGATCATTTCCTTCTTGGTCAGCCTGAGCGAGCGCACATGATCCAGTTGATCGCGCAGTTCCTGCTCGTCGATCTCGTCGGCGAGGCGGACCGAGGTGGTGCGGTTGATCAGGGTGAAGGTGGCATTGACTGTCGGATAGAGCTTCCAGATCATCTGGAGCATCAGCAACTTGTAGAAATCGGTGTCGATCAGGCTGCGGATGATCGGATCGAGCTTCCAGGCATGATTGAAAACCCTGGTTGCGATATCAGTCTTCGTCATGGAAGCCACTGCCTTATTTACCGCGACGCTCCGGACACGGCTGAACGGCCGAAAATCGCTTCGGCCGTTTCCGTTTCAAGTTATCGGCAAACTCCGCCGGAATGTCCAGACAGTGGCGCCGCCGTTTACTGACCCGGGGTCGGATTGGACAGCGGCATATTCTGCTCCTGACTGCTTTCGGCCGGCTGTGGTGCAGTCTCCGTCTGGGCCGGGCTTTGGCCCTCGGACTCGATGGAATTGCCCCACCATTCTGCAGGGATCCAGACCAGCATGGCAAGGATGAGCCCGCCGAGCAACACAATCAGCACCGGAAAACCGCGGTTTCCCTGGCGCGCTTCGGTTGCTGTCAGGGTTTCCGGCTGAAGTCCGCGTGTCCTGCGATCAGTGTCGCCAGGCAGATCGGTTCGGCTGCTCATGATCATTCTCCATTGTCGTCTGATGCAGCGCTTTCGCGCAGGTTCTGATCAGCTAACGGCGGGAATGTCCTAAAGGTTCCGAAAGTGCGCGGGGCGGGTCAGTAACCGGTGAGCCGGTCCACAACGTTCTGCAGCGGCAAGCCGTCTTCAAACCGGGCGATCTGACTGTCGACATGGCGGAAAAGCGCGCTGACTTCGGACGATGCGGCGGCATGGGGCGTGATAATGACATTGTGCATGTCCCAGAGCCGACTTTCGAGCGCCAGGGGTTCCTGCTCGAAGACATCGACGGAAGCCGCCTTCAGCGTGCTGTCCTCCAGACAAGACACAAGATCCGCCTCGACCTGGCTACCGCCCCGACCTGCGTTGAGAAACACCGGCCCTCCGAGGGCACCGTGGCGATTGAGCTTCGAGAACAGCGCGCGGTCATAGACCCCACGGGTCTCATCCGTCAGCGGCAGAAGCCCGACAAGGATATCGGTGCGTCCGAGAAAAGCATCCAGCCCGTAAGCGTCATAGGTTTCGACACCGGCGATCTGCTTAGGCCGACGCGACCAGCCGACGACATTGAAGCCCATGACCTTCAACTTGGCGACGGCATCCTGACCGAGCACGCCCAGCCCCATGACGCCCACGGTGACGTCGCAGGCTTCCGGCTGGCCGGGGAGTTCATGCCAAAGATGGTCGCGCTGCTGGCGCGCATAGGTCAATGTCTGGCGAAGATGGCTGAGGCATTGCAACACGACCCATTCGCTCATCCGGTCGGTTAAGCTGCGGTCGACGAAACGGACTATCGGCAAATCCGGCAGCTCATAGGTGGTCAGGATATGGTCGACGCCGGCACCACCGGAGAAGATGGCTTTCAGGCCCTTTGCCTTTTCGAAAAGGGCAGGATCCGGCTTCCAGACCACGGCATAGGCGGCGGCGGCCAGATCACGCTCTGCATTGGCCGGATCGGCCATGTCGATCACCTCACGACCGGCAAAGGCGTTGCGCAATGCCTTGACGACGCTTTCACGCTGGAATTTCAGATCGATGATGACAGGGCTCTTGGAAGAAACGGGGCTCTTGGAAGACATGCGATTCCCACTACTGGCGGATGCCGCCGATTTCGACGGCTTCGAGATTGAAGGCTGCGGCCATCAGGGCCTTGGTGTAATCGGCCTTCGGCGCGGCAAAGACCTCGGCGGCCGGTCCCTTTTCGACGACCTTGCCGGCGCGCATGACAATGATTTCATTGGCCAGCGCCTTCACCACCCGCAGATCGTGGCTGATGAAGAGATAGGCGAGATCATGCTTCTTTTGCAAGTCGCGCAGAAGATCGACCACCTGGGCCTGCACCGTCATGTCGAGCGCCGATGTCGGCTCGTCGAGCATGACAAACCGGGGCTTCAGCACCATGGCACGGGCGATGGCGATGCGCTGGCGCTGGCCGCCGGAGAATTCGTGCGGGTAACGCCAGCGGGTTGCGGGATCGAGTCCGACCTCGTCCAGCGCCCAGCAGACACGGGCATCGCGCTCGTCGGCCGACAGGGCGCTTTCATGCACCTTCAGGCCCTCGGCAATGATTTCGCCGATCGACATGCGCGGGCTGAGCGAGCCAAACGGATCCTGAAAAACGACCTGGAGCCGATCCCTGAACGGCCGCATCTCCCGGTAGGAGAAGCCGTCGATGTCATGGCCGATAAAACTGATGCGCCCCTTGGACGTGATGAGGCGCGCCAAAGCCAGACCGAGCGTGGTCTTGCCGGAGCCGGATTCGCCGACGACGCCAAGGGTCTGGCCGGCGCGCAGGGTGAGATCAATGCCGTCTACGGCCTTCACATGATCGACGGTCTTGCGCAGGAAGCCGGACTTGATCGGGAACCAGACGCGGATGTCCTCGCCCTGCATGATCACCGGCTTTTCGGCATCGATCGCCGGCGGTTCGCCGCGCGGTTCGGAGCCCAGGAGCTTTTTCGTGTAGTCGTGCTGCGGCCGTTCGAAGATTTCCTCGACCGGGCCGGTCTCGACGATCTTCCCCTTGGTCATGACGCAGACGCGATCGGCGAATTTGCGCACGATGCCGAGATCATGGGTGATGAACAGCATGGACATGCCATGTTCCGTCTTCAACCGTCCCAAAAGCTCCAGGATCTGCGCCTGCACTGTGACATCGAGCGCCGTTGTCGGCTCGTCGGCGATCAACAGCTTCGGCCGGTTGGCCAGAGCCATGGCAATCATCACGCGCTGACGCTGGCCGCCGGACAGTTCGTGCGGAAAGGCATTCAGGCGTTTTTCCGGCTCGCGGATGCCGACCTGGTGGAGCAATTCCAGAATGCGGGCACGGGCCGCGCTCCCTGTCATGGCCTGGTGCAGTTCCAGGATTTCGCCGATCTGCCGCTCGATCGTGTGCAGCGGATTGAGCGAGGTCATCGGCTCCTGGAAAATCATGGTGATATCATTACCGCGCACGGCCCTGAGCTCGGCCACGGACGCAGTCATCAGATCGCGACCCTCGAACTGGATCGATCCCGAAGGATGGCTGGCAGACGGATAAGGCAGGAGTTTCAACACGGATGCGGCGGAAACCGACTTTCCCGAGCCGGATTCACCGACGAGTGCGACGACTTCACCCTTGCCGATGTCAAAGGAGATATGGTCGACCGCGAGACTCTGCTGACCGCCCTGGTGGAAGGTGACGGAAAGATCGCGAATGGAGAGAAGCGGAGCGGTCATGCGGACAGGCTTTCGATCAGGGCGGTGAGGGAGGCTGCGTTCAGACGGCAGACTTCGAAAGGAGTAACCGCGTCCGCGGTTGAATTGTCGAAGGGAGGCGAGATATCTCGGTCCTCAGTCAAAAAATGCGTCGTGCCGACAGCGAGAGCTGATGCGATATGGATGGCATCGGGAAGCTTCAGGCCGTTCCGGCGCGCCCGCAATTGTGCAGCCATATCCAGAATGTCGCTCGATACTGGAACGATCTGCAGCCACGGCAGACCCGAGCCCCAAGTCCTGTAGACTTCAACGAGCCTCTTGTCGCCGTGGCGCAGAGGCTTCACCAAGAGTTCCGAGACTGTCAAAGCGCTTGTCGCCAAGATCGCGCTCGATCGAGATGATGCCTTCCCGGTCAAGTTTCGCAACAATTCACGTAGATCACCCTCGCCTTCGACGAGCAAAATCGCGGCATTCGTGTCGAGGTAGATTTGGTGCCGGTGCGGCATCAGTCGTCCCATTCGTCACGAAGTTCCCGGATCCGCGCCACGGCCTCGGCGGATGTGACGCGGCGGTCGTCTTGATTACGATAGGCCTCTACCTGCGTCATGAATTCGGCAAAGCTTATTTCGGCAGGGCTCGGCGATCGATTTTCGATCTCCACCACGACGCGCACGGTGCTGCCGTCGGTCAATCCCTCTCGCAGATCGGCGGGGAGATTCTCAACGGGATAATGCTCTCTGACGATCTTGTTCATGGCATCGTGCTCCTGATCGGACCTGCGACCATCATGCCACAAATGCTTTGCCTTGACGAACCTGCACTCATCGGAAGGTCTTTCGCGGATCGAAGGCGTCGCGCACAGCTTCGCCGACGAAGATCAGCAGCGACAGCATGATCGACATGGTGAAGAAGGCAGTCAGCCCGAGCCAAGGCGCCTGGAGATTACGCTTGCCCTGGGCGATCAGTTCGCCGAGCGAGGGCGAGCCGGGCGGCATGCCGAAGCCGAGGAAGTCGAGCGAGGTCAGCGTGGTGATCGAGCCCGACAGGATGAAAGGCAGGAAGGTCAAGGTTGCCACCATGGCATTGGGCAAAAGGTGGCGGAACATGATGGTCCAGTTGCCGACGCCGAGCGCGCGCGCCGCGTTCACATATTCGAAGTTTCTCGCCCGCAGGAATTCGGCCCGGACGATGCCGACGAAGCCGACCCAGGAAAACAGCAGCATGATGCCGAGCAGGACGAAGAAGCCCGGTGGCAGGATGGCGGCGATGATCAGCAGGATGTAGAGCACCGGCATCGACGACCAGATCTCGATGAAGCGCTGCATCAACAGGTCGGTCCAGCCGCCGAAATATCCCTGCACGGCACCGGCGGTGACCCCGATCATGGCCGACGCAATCGTCAGCGCCAGCCCGAACAGGATCGAGATGCGGAAACCGTAGATCATCCGGGCCGTGACGTCGCGCGCCTGGTCGTCGGTGCCGAGCCAGTTCAGGTTGCCAAGCACGCAACCGGGATCCTCCGCCTTCAGCGGATAGGCCGCACAACGGGTTTCCTTGTCCATCAGCCAGAAGGGCGGCGTTGGGGCCGAATGCGGGATCTCGGAATTGACCGTCCGGTAGGAATAGCGGATCGGCGGCCAGAGCATCCAGCCATTGGCGTTGATCTCGTCGGCGATAAAGGGCGAGCGATAGTCGGTGACGGCGAGGAAGCCGCCGAACTTTTCCTCCGGATAATCGACGACCACCGGAAACAGGATCTCGCCCTTGTAAGAGGCGATGACTGGCCGGTCGTTGGCGATGAACTCGGCGAAAAGACTGAGCAGGAACAAGATCATGAAGATCCAGAACGACCAGAGACCGCGGCGATTGGCTTTGAAGTTCTCCAGGCGGCGGCGATTGGTCGGCGACAGAAAGGGCTTGCGCGGCGGCACGGCACCGGAAATGGCGGGTTCGACGGCGGACATCAGACATCCCTCCGGTCGAAATCGATGCGCGGATCGATCCAGGTATAGATCAGGTCGGAGATCAGGCCGACGACGAGGCCCATCAGCGAGAAGATGTAGAGCGTGGCAAAGACGATCGGGTAGTCGCGATTGACCACGGCGAGGTAACCGAGGCGACCGAGGCCATCGAGCGAGAAGATGTTTTCGATCAGCAGCGAACCAGTGAAGAAGGCCGAGATGAAGGCGGCGGGGATGCCGGCAATGACGATCAGCATGGCATTGCGGAAGACATGGCCGTAGAGCACCTGGCGTTCGCCGAGACCCTTGGCGCGGGCGGTGACGACATATTGCTTCTTGATTTCGTCGATGAAGGAATTCTTGGTCAAGAGCGTCGTCGTGGCAAAGGCAGACAGAAGCAGCGCGGTCAGCGGCAACGTCAGATGCCAGAAGTAGTCGAGGATCTTCTGCCACCAGCTGAGTTCGGCGAAATTGTCCGAGGTCAGGCCGCGCAACGGGAACCAGTCGAAGAACGATCCGCCGGCAAAGACGACGATCAGCAGGATGCCGAACAGGAAGCTTGGGACGGCATAACCGATGACAATGACGCCGGAGGTCCAGACGTCGAAGGTGGAGCCGTCCTGAACGGCCTTCTTGATGCCGAGCGGGATGGATATCGCATAGGAGATCAGCAGGACCCAGACGCCGAGCGAGATCGACACCGGCATCTTTTCGATGATCAGATCAATCACCGACGTGTTGCGGAAGAAGCTCTCGCCGAAATCGAAGCGAATGTAGTTCCACATCATTTCAAGGAAACGCTCGAGCGGTGGCTTGTCGAAACCGAACTGCTTTTCGAGCTTTGCGATCAGTTCCGGATCGAGACCCTGGGCGCCGCGATAGCGCGCACCCCCCTCGTCTCCGCCCATCTGCTGGCCGAGCATATCACCGCCGCCTGATAGCCTAGCATCGGCGCTGTCGCCCTGACCGCTGAGCTGGGCAATCACCTGTTCGACCGGGCCACCCGGGGCGAACTGGATGACGGCGAAGGAAATGCCCATGATTCCGATGATCGTCGGAATCATCAGCAGAAGGCGGCGGAAAATATAGGCTGTCATGGAACGCGCCTCATCGCGGATCTTGCGCCGCTGTCAAACCACAGTTCCTGTCTGTCAGCCAATCCGTCGGCCCTCCTGCAAAAGCGATTCGCCCTATTCATCCTTGATAGCCAGCTTCGGCGCACAAGTCCCGCTGATTAACATCATGGCGACTTCGACCACCAGATGGAGGGAAAGCCGATGCCATAAGTGGGCAATTCGGCGTGATCGAACTTGTCCCAATAGGCAATGCGCGAGGACCGCAGCGTATAAGTGGGCAAGGTGTAATTGCTGGCGAGCAATACACGGTCGAGCGCCTTGACCGTCGGGATCAGGGTGTCGCGATCCTTGGCGAAAATGATCTGGTTGATCAGCTTGTCGATCCCGGGGTCGGAAATACCGGCATAGTTGCGCGATCCCGGCTGATCGACGGACTTCGAGCCCCAGTAATCGCGCTGCTCGTTGCCCGGATTGAGGCTCTGCGCCCAGCCGAGATAGATCATGTCATAGTCGAAGCTGCGGACGCGGTTTGCATATTGGGCCGAATCGACGGTGCGGACATTGGCCTGGATGCCGATTTTGCGAAGATTGTCGGCGAAGGGGATAGCGACGCGCTCGATGGTCGGGCCATTCAACAGGATCTCGAACTGCAGCGGGGCACCGGTCGCGGCCAGCACCATCTTGCCGTTGCGCAATTCGTAGCCGGCTTCCTTGAGCAGCGCCAGCGCCTGGCGCAGATTATCGCGCAGCTTTGCGCCATCGCCGCCGACCGGGTTCTTGTATTCCTGCGTGAGGACTTCCGGCGCAACGTCGCTGCCCAGACCTTTGAGGATCTCCAGTTCCTTGCCTTCGGGCAGACCCTTGGAGGCCAGTTCGGAGCCGTAGAAATAGCTGTCGATGCGCTTGTATTGATCGAAGAAGATTGTCCTGTTCAATTCCTCGAAATCAAACGCGTAGTTCAGGGCCTTTCGCACGCGGGCATCCTTGAACATTTCACGGCGCATATTCGGAACGAAGCCGACGAGAACACCCGAGGTCTTGTATTCGTTGTCGAGGACCTGGCGCTTGACCCGGCCATCGGCGACGGCGGGGAAATCATATGATCTTGCCCATCGCATGGCCGAATTCTCGGCCCAGAAATCGACGCTTCCGGAGCGGAAGGCTTCGAACTCGACGTCCAGGTCGGCGAAATAGGTGTAGGTCTGGCTCTTGAAGTTGTTGTAGCCGATGTTGACGTTGAGATCCTTGCCCCAATAGTCATCGCGCAGTTCATACTGGATCTTGGCGCCGGGGGTGAACGCGGCAATCTTGTAAGGTCCCGATCCCAGGATCGGTTCCAGCGTGGTTTTGGAAATGTCGCGTGGTTTCCCGTCCGGCCCGTTGGCCGTCCACCAGTGCTTGGGGACGATATCCAGTTCGCCGACAATCACCGGCAGTTCGCGATTGTTCTTCTCGTCGAAGGTGAAGGTGACCTCGCGGTCGCCGGTCTTTTCCGCCTTCACGACGTGATTGTAGTAGGTCGAATAGAGCGGATTGAGTTCCTTGAACTTGTCGAAGCTGAAAATGACATCTTCGGGTGTCACCGGCACGCCATCGGCCCATTTGGCTTCCGGCCGCAGGCGGAACCTGGCATAGGCATAGTCCTCCGGATAGTAGACGGCTTCGGCCAGCAGACCATAAACGGCATCGACTTCATCCATGGACGGTTTCAGCAGTGTTTCGGTGACCAGCGACAGTCGTGGTGCAAGGCCTGCTGCCAGTTCACCCTTGTCGAGAACCGGATTGAAGCTGTCGAATGTGCCGGATGCCGAGAGGTTGATATTGCCCGCCTTGGGGGCATTCGGGTTCACATAGGAAAAACGCTCGAAATCCTTGGGGTATTTCGGTGCCTCGATCACGGCGAGTGCATGACGCCATTCCGGTTCCTGGGCCTGAACGCCCAGAGCCGGGCTATAGAGCAGTAGCCCCAGAACCGATGCCGCAATCCGCCTTGCCAATGCCATCCGCCAACCCCTTTTGTTTTCGCTTGGATGCAGAATAGGGCAAATGACGGCAAAATACAGACGGCTGACACAGAAGTGAGCGGGTGCACATTCGCAGATTCACCAAAATCGCCATTCAGGATAGACTGAAAGGTGAATCGTTCGGGACCACAATCCCGGATGCGGTGATGAATGAGGATGGATGACGATGAGATCGGTGAAACGCTCCGGCAGGATTGCCAAGGCCTTGATGCTGGTGGCAGCATTCGGCGCTGCCGCACCCGAGGCGATCGCCGCCGATGGACCGCCGGCCAAGGAATTGTTTGGCGGCATGAAACTTCCCGCGCGCGCTGAACCGACCGCCTATGGCTTCTATTCCAAAGGTTGCCTTGCCGGCGGCGTGGCGATCCCGACCGATGGGCCGACCTGGCAGGCGATGCGGCTGTCGCGCAACCGGCGCTGGGGCCATCCGCAGATGATCGCGATGCTGGAACAGCTGTCGCAGGATGCGGCGCGTTACGACAACTGGCCGGGACTTCTTCTCGGCGACATTTCGCAGCCGCGCGGCGGCCCGATGCTGACGGGCCATGCCTCGCACCAGATCGGGCTCGACGCCGATATCTGGCTGACGCCGATGCCCTCTCGCACATTGACCCCGAGCGAGCGGGAGAACATCTCCGCCACGACCATGCTGAAGCCGAAGGCGTTCCTGACTGTCGATCCGAAGGTGTGGACGCCGGCGCATGCCGCCGTGATCATGCGGGCCGCCAGCTATCCGCAGGTCGAGCGCATCTTCGTCAATCCGGCGATCAAGAAGAAGCTCTGCGAGACGTGGACCGGCGACCGCAGCGACCTCGGCAAGGTGCGTCCCTATTACGGCCATGACTACCATTTCCATGTGCGGATCAAGTGCCCGGCGGATTCCGTCGGCTGCAAGTCGCAGGATCCGATCGGCCGCGGCGACGGATGCGACAAGTCGCTGGCGTGGTGGTTTACCGACGAGCCGTGGGCGCCGCCGAAGAAGGACCCGAACGCCAAGCCGGCGCCGAAACCCAGGCCAATGCAACTGTCGGCTTTGCCGAAGGCCTGTGCGATGATCCTCAATGCACCGTCGCCGGACAGCGAACTTGAGGCAACGTATCGGGGCAACGGGCAGATACCGGTCACCGCATCGGCGTTTTCTGCGCCCGCAGCCACGCCTGTGACAGACGGGGCGGCGATGTTTGCATTGCCGGCCGACGTGCCCGTTCCGCTGCCGCGGCCGGCGGATCAGTGAGCGAAACGCGGCTTGAGGGCAGTGGCTTTTCAAGCCGCCATTCCTCAGCTACAGGATCTAAGTCAAATCGATTTAAAAGAGCCGCCGATCCTCGCCATGACCCGCGCAAAATGTATCGCCCTGATTGCCCATGACCAGAAGAAAGACGACATGGCGGACTTCGCCCGTCGTCATCAGGCCCGCCTCACCGGCTGGCGGATCGTCGCGACCGGAACAACCGGCGGGCGGGTCAAGGACGCTTGTCCGGATCTGGATGTGACGCCGCTGAAAAGCGGCCCGCTGGGCGGCGACCAGCAGATCGGGGCGCTGATTGCGACCGGCGAAGTGGATGTGCTGGTGTTTTTCGTCGATCCGCTGACTTCGATGCCGCATGATGTCGATGTGAAAGCATTGATGCGGCTGGCCACGGTTTACGATATTCCCATGGCGCTCAATCTTGCGACTGCCGAAATCCTGATGACCACTCCGGTCGCCTGAAACACGCGCTTCACGCGGCTCGAAACGGATAGACGATGGCCCAGACATCTCGCGACAACCAGCTCAGCTTTCCGATCCTGATCGGCGATATCGGCGGCACCAATGCGCGCTTTTCGATCCTGATCGATGAAAGCGGAGAAACCATCCCGTTTCCAAATGTGGTGAACAAGGATTTCGCCACGATCGACGATGCGATCCGGCAGAGCGTTCTCAACAAGACCACGCACACGCCGCGCACGTTGATCATTGCCATGGCGGGCCCGATCGATGGCGACGAAGTGCCGTTGACCAATTATCCCTGGGTGGTGAAGCCGAAGGTGCTGATGGCCGAACTGGGCTTCGAGTCGGTGCTGCTGCTCAACGATTTCGAGGCGCAGGCGCTGGCTGCCGCGACGCTTGCGCCGCAATACCGGCATCCGCTGGGACCCGCCAGCGATGCGCCGATCGCATCCCGTGTTGTTCTCGGTCCCGGCACCGGTCTCGGTGTTGCCGGTCTCGTGCATGCCCGCGACACCTGGTTCCCGGTGCCGGGCGAAGGTGGCCATGTGGATGTCGGTCCGCGTACTGCACGCGATCAGCAGATCTGGCCGTTCCTGATACCGGTCAAGGATCCGACCGCAACGCTCGGCCGTATTTCGGCGGAGGAGCTACTTTCCGGCCGCGGCCTGATGAACATCTATCAGGCGCTGTGCCAGGCCGAGGGCGATCGCACGCCGCGCTACGGCGAGCCAGCAGAGATTTCGCTTGCCGGGCTCAATGGTTCCGATGCTCTGGCGGCCGAAGCCCTCGGCCTGTTTGCCACCTATCTCGGCCGGGTTGCCGGCGATCTGGCGCTGATCTTCATGGCGCGCGGTGGCGTTTTCCTTGCCGGCGGCATTTCGCCGAAGATCCTGCCGGCGCTGGAAAAGCCGGAGTTTCGTGCGGCCTTCGAGGACAAGGCTCCACATACGATGCTGATGACAAGCATTCCGACCTTCGTGGTCACCCATCCGCAGGCCGCGCTTTCCGGTCTTGCGGCCTATGCCTGCAATCCCGGCGGCTTCGGGCTTGCCACCGAGGGACGGCACTGGCGCCGCTAAACCGGCGCTTATGTGCCCAAAAGTGGGCAGCTATGGTCAAACGCGGCGCGACTGGCTATAGAGCGGCGGCGCTCAAAAGGGCGTAGTGAGCGAAATCGCACAGGAATTCTTTTCTTGGACGCCAGCGGCACCAACAAAACAGTCGTGGATTCAGGCAGCGTCACTGCCATGCTGAAACGCATCATGGCGGAAAACGGCCGCGACCATGTCGGCGGCTATGTGTTTGCCGTCCTCTGTCTCATCACCGTGGCCCTGACTACGGCGTTCACCGCCTGGATCATGGAATCGGTGATCAATGAAACCTTTGCCAACCGCCGCGCCGATCTCATCTGGCTGATCTGCGGCGCCATCCTCGCCTCCTTCGTGTTGCGCGGCTTTGCCGGCTATGGCCAGGCGGTGACGCTGTCCAAGATCGGCAACAACATCGTGGCGCGGTATCAGCGCCGGCTTTTTGCCCATCTGATGACGCTGTCGATCGGTTACTTCTCCGATGCACGCTCGTCGCACCTGGCAGCACAGGTCAGCCAAAACATCGACGGCATCCGCGATGTGCTGAACCTGACGATTACCTCTCTGGCGAGAGACCTGCTGACGCTGATCGCGCTGGTCGGCGTGATGATCTACCAGGATGCGCTGCTGACGCTGATCGTCTTCGTCATCGCGCCGCCGCTGCTGCTGGCGCTGCGCTATATCTCCAAGCGGCTGCGCAGCGCGACGCGCGAATCCGTGCTCTACAATGCGCATGTGATGGGCGCGATGCAGGAGACGATCCAGGGGATCGCGATCGTCAAGGCCTTCACCATGGAAGCCGAGCTGTCGCGCAAGATCCAAGGCACGATCGACGCTGCCGAACATCGCTCCAACCGGATTGCCCGCCTGAGCGAGCGCACGTCGCCGCTGACGGAAACCTTTGCCGGCGTCGCCATCTCCAGCGTGCTTGCCTATGCCGCCTATCAGTCGATCTATGGCGGCATGCTGCCGGGCGCCTTCTTCTCCTTCGTCACGGCGTTGCTGCTCGCCTATGAACCCGCCCGGCGCCTGGCGCGCCTGCAGGTGCATATGGAACGCGCCGTGGTCAATGCGCGGATGATCTACGACATTCTCGACATGCAGCCGCACCAGCGCGACAAGGACGGGGCAAAGCCGCTGTCGGTCAGCGCGGCGAAAATCGAGTTCCGTGACGTGCAGTTTGCCTATGGGCAGAACGAACAGACCTTGAGGGGACTGAGCTTCACTGCCGAAGGCGGCAAGACGACCGCCCTGGTCGGCCCGTCGGGTGCCGGGAAATCCACCGTGATCACGCTCATTCCGCGGTTCTACGACCCGATGGCGGGCCAGATCCTCATCGATGGCCAGGACATTGCCAATGTGACCAAGGCATCGCTTCGCCAGCACATCGCCTATGTATCGCAGCAGCCCTATCTGTTCGAAGGCACGATCCGGGACAATATCCGCTATGGACGGCCCGACGCCACGGATGCGGAGATCGAAGAGGCAGCCCGGCTCGCCTATGCGCATGATTTCATTCTGGCGCAGCCGCAGGGCTATGATACGCCGGTCGGCGAAAACGGCGTGACGCTGTCGGGCGGCCAGCGCCAGCGGCTGTCCATCGCCCGCGCCCTGGTGCGCAATGCGCCAATCCTGCTGCTCGACGAGGCGACATCGTCGCTCGATACGGAATCGGAAGCCGCGGTGCAGAAGGCGCTGGACGAGGCGATGAACGGCCGTACCGTTGTCGTCATCGCGCACCGGCTGTCGACCGTGATGAATGCCGACAAGATCATTGCGATGCAGGACGGGCTTGTGGTCGAAGAAGGCACGCATGAGAGCCTTGCGAAGCAGCCGGGCGGGCTCTACGCTCGCCTCAACAGCCTGCAATCGGCACCAGCCGAGCCAGAAACGCACTAGGGACGGATGATTATGGACACCCCGATGAAGCTTGTCGTTGTCGGTGCTGCCGGCCGGATGGGCAAGGCCTTGATCCAGGTGATTGCCGATGCCGACACTGTGGTCCTGCATGCAGCCCTCGGCCGGCCCGGCTCAGTCGCGATCGGCAGCGATGCCGGTGAAATTGCAGGATGTGGCCACCTTGGCATACCGGTGACCGACGATCCGCTGGCTGCCTTCCTGCATGCCGATGGCGTGATCGACTTCAGCGCGCCAGAGACGACGACGGAATTTGCGGCACTCGCCGCCCAGGCGCGCATCGTGCATATCATCGGCACGACCGGTTGCGGCCCGGAGCATGAAGCGAAAATCGATGCGGCCGCGCGGCATGCCCGCGTGGTCAAGTCGGGCAATATGAGCCTCGGGCTCAATCTTCTGTCGGTTCTGGTCCAGCAGGCGGCGAAAGCGCTTGAAGCCGCGGACTGGGACATCGAGGTGCTGGAAATGCACCACAAGCACAAGGTGGACGCGCCTTCGGGCACGGCCCTTCTGTTGGGCGAGGCTGCCGCTGCCGGTCGTGGCGTCGACCTGGCCGACGCTTCGGTCCGTGTTCGCGACGGGCATACGGGCGCGCGTGAAGAAGGCTCGATCGGTTTTGCCACGCTGCGCGGCGGCTCCGTCGTTGGCGAACATTCCGTCATTCTGGCCGGCGAAGGCGAACTGGTGACTTTGTCGCACAGCGCGCTTGACCGCTCGATCTTTGCCCGTGGCGCCGTCAAGGCCGCGACCTGGGCCCGGGACAAGAAACCCGGCCGTTATACCATGCTCGATGTTCTCGGGCTTTCTTCCACCCACTGATCGTCAAGAGAGGAATTGTCGATGACCGGTACACTCGTGCTCGTCCGCCATGGCCAGAGCGACTGGAATCTGAAGAACCTGTTTACCGGCTGGCGCGATCCGGACCTGACGGAACTCGGCGTCAAGGAAGCCAATGCCGGCGGCAAGGCGCTCGCCGACTACGGCATCACGTTCGACGTGGCGTTCACCTCGGTGCTGAGCCGGGCGCAGAGGACCTGCGACATCATCCTGCAGAATGTCGGCCAGACGGGCCTTGAGACAATCAAGGACGAGGCGCTGAACGAGCGCGACTACGGCGATCTGTCGGGCCTCAACAAGGACGATGCCCGCGCCAAGTGGGGCGAGGAGCAGGTGCATATCTGGCGCCGTTCCTACGATATCCCGCCGCCGGGCGGCGAAAGCCTGCGCGACACCGGCGCGCGCGTCTGGCCGTATTACCTGACCGAGATTCTGCCGCGGGTTCTGCGGGGCGAGAAAGTTCTGGTTGCGGCGCACGGCAATTCGCTGCGCTCGCTGGTCATGGTGCTCGACAAGCTGACCAAGGAGCAGATCCTCAACGTCAATCTCGCGACCGGTGTGCCGATGGTCTACAAGCTCAACGCCGATTCGACCGTCGCGTCCAAGGAAGTGCTCGGCGACATGTCCGGCGCCCACTAAGCGCGTCTGGGACAAAGCTTTCGGAAGCCGCCGCAAGGCGGCTTCTTGCGTTTCAGCTGCGGATGGTGAACTGGACCCGGTCGGCGGGGAAGCGGGTCACGGCATACTGGATCGGCACGCCGTCGACATCCGTATTCAGGGCGCGGGTGATGAGAATGATGGCGCCCGGCGTCAGTTCCAGCGTCGCGACATCGTCCGGCTCGGCATGCACGGCCGAGATTTCCGTCACTTCGCGCAGATAATCACGCACGCCACAGGTAGCGAGTGCCTGGGTGATCGAACCCGTCCGGCGGAATGCCTCGTCTACGCCTTCGAAACGGGCCGCCGGGAACCACATGGTCGAGCAGGAAACGGCACGGCCATCGGCCTTGCGCACGCCGTCAAGGCGCAGGACTTCCGTACCTGCCGGCAGCTTCAGATGGCGGGCGAGTTCCGCCGTTGCACCCTCCCGTGCGGCGCTCAACAGCAATCCCTTGATGTCGCGGGCCTGATCGCCAATGCCTTCGGTGAAGCGGGTGCGGCGGCCGATGGGGAAATCGAACTTGTCGCGCCGTTCGATTATGGTGCCGCGACCCTGCACCGCACGGACCATGCCTTCCTGCGCCAAGGCCGACAGGGCTGCGCGGACGGTATGGCGATTGACGCCGAATTCCTCCGCCAGAGCCGTTTCGGCCGGCACCATGCCGGAAGCGTCATAGGCGCCACTGGCGATATTGGCGCGGATCCGGTCTGAAATCTGCCGCCACAGGGCAACGCCTTTCTGTCTCTGGATCACCGGCTGCCCGCTCCTGTCATATGCTTGTCATGCCTTGCGTTTACTCATACATTAACTTGTACGGTTGTCTATATTACTAGACATTATGAGGAATTGCAATGGACGCTGTGAAACAAACGATGACAGAGCAACACTCCGGTCGAAAGCATATCGTCGATCTGCTCGCACGCGCGACAAAGGCGGAACTACAGGCCGCTTTCGACAGCCTCTCCCCCGCACCGAGTTTTGCGCCGCTGCGTGGCCCCGAGACCGGACTGGTGATGGTGCGTGGACGGATCGGCGGCGGCGGGGCTGCCTTCAATCTCGGCGAAGCGACCGTGAGCCGCGCCAGCGTCCGTCTCTCCACCGGGGAAATCGGCCATGGCTACCGGCTCGGCACAGACCGGGCTGCGGTGACGCTTGCCGCGGCAATCGACGCCGTCGCCCAGGACGACGCGCAAAGGCGAGTGCTGGAGACGGGCCTGCTGGCCCTGGTCGCAGCACGGATCGCCGACGAAAAGATGCGAACCGAGCAGGAAACGGCCGCCACGAAGGTCGATTTCTTCACCATGGTACGGGGAGAAGACTGATGGACAACAAGAATGAAAGCCTGATCGGCGGCTTCCCGGATGCCGTCTTCAACGCGCAGAACGTCTTTCGGGTGCTGATGGACTGCATGGCGCGACCAGGGACGCTGGGTGCCGTGCTTCCGCCAGTGGCGCCGCCGGCACCGCTTGGCATTGCCGCGGGTGCGCTGCTGTTGACGCTTTGCGATCACGACACGCCCGTTTGGTTGACGCCCGGCCTCAGCAAATCGGCCCTGCCCGAGTGGATCGGCTTCCACACCGGTGCGCCTTTGACCCGGGAAAAGATCGAGGCGCGGTTCGCCTTTGCCGAGGTCAAGGCGATGCTGCCTTCCTTTACGCATTTTGCCCTGGGCAGCCAGGAATATCCGGACCGCTCGACGACCATCATCGTTGAAGTCGAGGCGCTGGACGGCGGCAGGCTTCTGCAGCTGTCCGGCCCCGGCATCCGCGAGACGGTGCAGATCGCGCCGAAGGGTCTGCCGGAGATGTTTCTCCGGCAATGGACGGACAATCGCGCGCTGTTTCCGCGCGGCGTCGATGTCGTGCTGACCGCCGGGCGCCAACTGATTGCCTTGCCCCGCACCTGCAAGATCACCGCTCTGGAGGCCTGAGCCATGTATGTAGCCGTCAAAGGTGGCGAAACCGCCATTGCCAATGCGCATCGCCTGCTCGCCGACAAACGTCGCGGCGACCGGACCCTGCCGAGCATCACCATCGACCAGATCATCGAACAGCTTGGCCTGTCGGTCGACCGGGTGATGGCGGAAGCCTCACTCTACGATCGTTCGCTGGCCGCCCTTGCCTTGAAACAGGCGCGCGGCGACATGATCGAGGCGATCTTCCTGCTGCGTGCCTATCGCACCACACTACCGCGCTTCGGCACATCGCTGCCGGTTGAAACGGGTGCGATGCGCGTTGAGCGGCGCGTGTCGGCGACCTACAAGGACCTGCCCGGCGGCCAGTTGCTCGGACCGACCTTCGACTATACCCACCGCCTTCTCGACCCGTCGCTGCTTGAGGACGAGAGTGTCGATGAGCCGATGATACGGGAAGATGGCGGCGAATATGTCATGCGCGTCTCCGACATTCTCGATGGCGAAGGCCTGATCGAGCCGGATGGCGAGATGCCGCAGGACCATATGGCCGGCGACATCACCCGCGAGCCGATGGAATTTCCGATGCCGCGCGATCTTCGGCTGCAGGCATTGGCACGCGGCGACGAGGGTTTTCTGCTGGCGCTCGGCTATTCGACGCAGCGCGGCTATGGCCGCACGCATCCCTTTGTCGGCGAAATCCGCATGGGACAGGTCGAGATCGAATTCGATGTGCCGGAACTCGGCTTCTGTGTATCGCTCGGCGAAATCCGCGTCACCGAATGCCAAATGGTCAACCAGTTCAAGGGCTCGGCCAAGGCGCCGCCGCAGTTCACCCGTGGCTATGGGCTGGTGTTCGGCCAGAGCGAACGCAAGGCGATGTCGATGTCACTGGTCGACCGGGCGCTGCGCACGCAGGAATTCGGCGAGGATGTCGTCGCCCCGGCCCAGGACGAGGAATTCGTCATTTCCCATTGCGACAACGTGCAGGCGACCGGCTTTGTCGAGCACCTGAAGCTGCCGCACTATGTCGACTTCCAGGCCGAACTCGATCTCGTGCGCCGCATGCGGGCCAAGCATGAAGCCGCGCGCCAGGAACAGAATGACATCAAGGAGGCTGCGGAATGAGCGATCTCGCCACCTATAACTTTGCCTATCTCGACGAACAGACCAAGCGGATGATCCGCCGTGCCATCCTGAAGGCGATCGCCATTCCGGGATACCAGGTGCCGTTTGCTTCCCGCGAAATGCCGATGCCCTATGGCTGGGGCACCGGCGGCGTGCAGGTCACGGCTTCGATCATCGGGCCCGACGACGTGCTGAAGGTCATCGACCAGGGCGCCGACGACACGACCAATGCGGTCTCCATCCGCGCCTTTTTCCAGAAGGTCGCCGAAGTTGCCGTCACCACCCATACCGGCGAGGCGTCGATCATCCAGACGCGCCACCGCATTCCCGAAGAGACGCTGCGGGAAGGCCAGGTGCTGGTCTATCAGGTGCCGATCCCGGAACCCTTGCGCTTCCTCGAGCCGCGCGAGACCGAAACGCGCAAGATGCATGCGCTGGAAGAATACGGGCTGATGCATGTGAAGCTCTATGAGGACATCGCCAAGCACGGCCGCATCGCCACGACCTATGCCTATCCGGTCAAGGTTCATGGACGATACGTGATGGATCCGTCGCCAACGCCGAAGTTCGACAATCCGAAGATGCATATGTCGGAGGCCTTGCAACTGTTCGGCGCCGGCCGCGAGAAGCGGATCTATGCGGTGCCGCCGTTTACCGAGGTCGTCAGCCTGGACTTCGAGGATCACCCCTTCAAGATCCAGACCTTCGACAAACCCTGCGCGCTCTGTGGCGCAGAACATGTCTATCTCGACGAAGTGGTGCTCGACGACAAGGGCGGCCGGATGTTCGTCTGCTCGGATACCGACCACTGCGAAACCCGCCAGGCGGAGGGCCATGTCGGCGCGATGCTGGCCGCCAGCAAGGAGGCTGCGGAATGAGCGACCAACCGCTTCTCAAGGTGCGCAACCTGTCGAAATTTTATGGCACCCGGATCGGCTGCAATACGGTGTCCTTCGATCTGTGGCCCGGCGAAGTGCTGGCAATCGTCGGCGAAAGCGGCTCGGGCAAGACCACCCTACTCAACTGCCTGTCGACCCGGCTGATGCCGACGACCGGCAGCGTCGACTATCACATGCGCGACGGCCAGTACCGCGAGCTCTACCATATGAGCGAGGCGGAACGCCGGTTCCTGATGCGCACCGACTGGGGTTTCGTGCACCAGAACCCCGCCGACGGGTTGCGCATGACGGTGTCGGCCGGCGCCAATGTCGGCGAACGGCTGATGGCAATCGGCGACCGCCATTATGGCAATATCCGCCAGACAGCCAACGAATGGCTTGAGCGCGTGGAGATCTCAACGGACCGCATCGACGACCAGCCGCGCTCGTTCTCCGGCGGCATGCGCCAGCGCCTGCAGATCGCCCGCAATCTGGTGACCGGGCCTCGTCTCGTCTTCATGGACGAGCCGACGGGCGGCCTCGACGTCTCCGTGCAGGCGCGCCTGCTCGACCTGGTGCGCGGCCTGGTCAACGATCTCGGGCTTTCCGCCATCGTCGTCACCCACGACCTTGCCGTCGCCCGCCTGCTGTCGCACCGGATGATGGTGATGAAGGACGGCCATGTCATCGAACAAGGGCTCACCGACCGCGTGCTCGACGATCCCCGCGAACCCTATACCCAGCTGCTCGTATCCTCGATCCTGCAGGTCTGACGGAGAAAAACCATGGCAACGCCCCTCGTCGTCTCCGAAGTCTCGAAGAGCTTCACCATGCATCTGCGCGGCGGCCTCAAGCTGCCCGTCGTCGCCAATGTCTCGTTTTCGGTCGCCACCGGCGAATGCGTCGTGCTCGGCGGTCCGTCGGGCATCGGCAAGAGCTCGATCCTGAAAATGCTCTACGGCAACTATGCCGTCGATGCCGGGCAGATTCTGATCAACCACCAGGACAAGATGATCGACATCGCCAGCGCCGATCCGCGCCAGGTGCTGGAGGTCCGGCGTGGCACGCTCGGCTATGTCAGCCAGTTCCTGCGCACCGTACCGCGGGTCTCGACACTGGATGTCGTGGCCGAACCGCTGGTTGCCCGCGGTGTTTCGACCGAAGAGGCCCGCGCCCGGGCCTCCGAATTGCTGGCAAAGCTCAACCTGCCGCACGATCTCTGGCAATTGCCACCATCGACCTTTTCCGGTGGCGAGCAGCAGCGCGTCAACATCGCCCGCGGTTTCATCACCGACCATACGATCCTCTTGCTCGACGAACCGACAGCATCGCTGGATGCGGCCAACCGCGCCGTCGTGGTCGAGATGATCCGCGCCAAGAAAGCGCAAGGCGTCGCGCTTCTCGGCATCTTCCACGACGAGGAAGTGCGTGAACTGGTGGCCGACCGCATTCTCGACGTTTCGCAATTTTCACCTCGGAAAGTGGCCGCATGAGCAAGCAACTCGGTCTTGAGCCCTACATTCACGAGACAGCACGGGTGAACAATTCCACGCTCGGCCGCTATATCGAAGTGTCGGAACGCTGCCGGCTCGAAGAAGTCGAGATGGGCGATTATTCCTACATCATGCATGACGGTGCCCGTCTGGTGCGCGACGATCGGCAAGTTCGCCAACATCGCCGCCAGCGTGCGTATCAACGCCACCAATCATCCGACCTGGCGGGCAACGCTGCATCACTTCACCTACCGGGCAGCGGACTATTTCGAGGGCGCCGAAAACGACCACGATTTCTTCGAGTGGCGCCGCGGGAACCGCGTGACCATCGGCCACGATGTCTGGATCGGTCACGGGTCAACCGTGCTGCCCGGCGTCACGGTCGGCAATGGCGCGGTGATCGGTGCCGGGGCCGTCGTTTCCAAGGATGTCGCACCCTATACGATCGTCGGCGGCGTGCCGGCCAAGCTCATTCGCGAGCGGTTTCCCAAGGCGGTGGCGGACGGCATGGAGCGGCTTGCCTGGTGGGACTGGGCGCATGACCGGCTTTTTGCAGCACTTGAGGACTTTCGTGCACTCGAGGCAGACGCATTTGTCGAGAAATATTCGTGATTATCGATAATAATCAGTATTTTAGATCATTTTACAAAACCGACATGAAACTGACATTCGGACTTCACGCAAACCTACTAGATCGGAGCACGTTCCGTAGACATGATGGCGAAGGACCCAAGATGCGTTTCAAGTTGGAAAACCTCAATCGCCAGTTCGGCAGCAACAAGGCCGTCGATTCCGTGACGCTCGATATTCCGGCCGGCCAGATGGTCGGCGTGATCGGACGCTCCGGGGCCGGCAAGTCGACACTGCTGCGCATGATCAATCGGCTTGTCGATCCAACCTCCGGCAGCATCCGTTTCGGCGATACGGAAATCTCGACACTGCGTGGTGCGGCCTTGCGAAATTGGCAGCGCGACTGTGCGATGATCTTCCAGCAGTTCAATCTCGTGCCGCGCCTCGACGTGTTGACCAATGTGCTGCTCGGCCGTCTGAACCATCGCTCCACGACGCTCAGCCTGCTGAACATCTTCACCCGCGAAGAGCGCTTGATGGCGATCGCAGCCCTCGAGCGCCTCGGCATCGAACAGACGGCACTTCAGGCCGCCGGCACGCTTTCGGGTGGCCAGCAGCAGCGCGTGGCGATTGCCCGTGCGCTGATGCAATCGCCGAAGATGGTTCTCGCCGATGAGCCGATCGCCTCGCTCGATCCGCTGAACGCGAAAATCGTCATGGACGCCCTCAAAAACATCAACGAACAGGATGGCATCACCGTCGTCACCAACCTGCATACGCTCGATACGGCGCGCAATTATTGCGAACGGATCATCGGCATGGCGCGCGGCCGCGTCGTCTTCGACGGCACGCCGGGCGAATTGACCGCCGAGGCCGTGCAGGAAATCTACGGCTCGGACCAGCATGGCGCCGGCATCGACGAAACGATGACCTCGACCAGCATCAATATTCCCGCCCATCAGAACAATGCGGCGATGCAGACCCCATCAGCCGGCCTTCGCCCCTTGGTCACCGCCGAGGCCTAAGCGCCCGCAAAGATCGCAAGCCCGCGTCAAGGGCGACCGGTTCCAGAACCACCTCACGCATCCTATCGAACAGGAGATGAACTCATGTTGAAGAAGACTTTGCTTGCCACGGCAGCTCTCGTCGCTCTCGCCGGCTCCGTCCATGCCGAAGACCTCAAGGAATTCCGCATCGGCATTCTTGGTGGCGAAAACGAAGCCGACCGCCTGCGCAACTACCAGTGCATGACCGACAAGCTGCCGGCCGTTCTCGGCGTTGAAAAAGTCTCGCTGTTCCCGGCTGCCGACTATGACGGCGTTATCCAGGGCCTGCTCGGCGGCACGCTCGACTATGCCGAACTCGGCGCCTCCGGTTATGCCAAGATCTACCTCGCCAAGGCTGACGCCGTCGAGCCGATCCTGACCACCGTCCAGACCGACGGCGCAATGGGCTACTACTCGATCATGGTTGCCCGCAAGGACAGCGGCATGACCAAGGTCGAAGACATCAAGGGCAAGAAGCTCGGCTTCGCTGACCCGGATTCGACATCGGGCTACCTGATCCCCACCGTCACGCTTCCGGAAGCCATCGGCGGCCCGGTCAAGGAATTCGTCGCTGAAACCGGCTTCGGCGGTGGTCACGAGAACCTGGTTCTCGAAGTGCTCAAGGGCACGTTCGATGCCGGCACGACCTTCGGCTCCGGCGTTGGCGATTTCAAGGACGGCTATACCTCCGGCAACCTGCGCAAGATGGTCGACAAGGGCATCCTGAACATGGACGACCTGGTCGAACTGTGGAAGTCGCCACTCATCCCTAACGGCCCGGTCGTTGTCCGCACCTCGATGAACGACGACATGAAGACGAAGTTCAAGCAGTTCATGATGGACCTGCCGAAGTCGGACCCGGCCTGCTTCTCGGCCGTACAGGGTGGTGATTTCACCGGCTTCGCCGAAGTCAATGTCGACTTCTACAAGCCGATCATCGACGCCCGCAAGGCAACCATCGGCGGCTGATAC
Source organism: Hyphomicrobiales bacterium (assembly GCA_900470155.1). GTDB lineage: Bacteria > Pseudomonadota > Alphaproteobacteria > Rhizobiales > Rhizobiaceae > Allorhizobium. The sequence continues at coordinate 99,263 of UBZT01000025.1, read as the reverse complement.
GCCACACCGACATCAACGCCGCCGGTCGATCTGTCGACCGGCGGTTTGTTTGTCATGAAGACGACGGCCACGCGGCTTTCGAGGGGATTGTTTCATGCGTCTGACCGCAACTCATCCGCAGCTCAGCGAACGTGGCGCTCTGGTCGAGCGACATTGGCAGGAGCTTGCCTCACGCCGGCGGATGTACACGCTTTTCGGCCTGGTCCTTCTGCTTCTAGCCGTCAGTGGTTCGCTGTGGTTTGCCAACGAGACCAATTCCGGCAAATTCTTCGACCGCCTGCCCTATCTTTTCGATTTCGTCGAGGAACTGGTGCCGCGCGACGCCACCGAAATCTGGCGCGCGATGTTCGACCTTGCCTCGCCCTATGACGACGGCAGCCTGAAATACAATTATCCCGAAGGCCGTCTCTACATCACCGATACGCTCTACATTCCGGAATATATCTACAAGATGGTCGAGACCATCAACATCGCGCTGTTCTCCACGGTGATCGGTGCGATTTTCGGCTTCTGCCTGGCGTATCTCGCTGCCAAGAACATGATGCCGCTCGCCTGGGTCCGCTGGCCGGTGCGCCGCACGATGGAGATCCTGCGCGCCTTTCCGGAAGTGGTGATCGCGGGCTTCTTCCTCGCCATTCTCTCCCTCGGGCCGATCCCGGCGATTGCCGCGGTATCGCTGCACACGATCGGTGCACTCGGAAAACTGTTCTTCGAGGTCATCGAGAATGCCGACATGCGGGCCGACGAAGGTCTGCGCGCCGTCGGCGCCAACTGGTTCGAGCGGGTGTGGTTCGGAATCACACCGCAAGTGATGCCGAATTTCGTCAGCTACTTTCTGCTCCGCTTCGAGATCAATGTCCGCGCATCCACAATTATCGGCGCCGTTGGCGGCGGCGGTATCGGTGAATTGCTGCGCCTGTCGATCAGCCAGGGCCACGAGGCGAAGACGCTCGCCATCGTGCTGTTGCTGCTGCTCACCATCATCGGCGTAGACCAGTTGTCCGCCACCCTGAGGCGCAAGCTGGTTGGCGAACAGGCCTTCCAGTCGGTCCAGTGAGGATAGATCCCATGTCGATGACCAATACCGCCGAACTGAACCGTCTTGCCGAACGCTATCCGCATGTGCTGGAGCGCTCACTCTGGCAGCGTTTCCGGGTCCCGATCTCGGTCGGATTGATCGTGCTCTATCTCAGCTTTAGCTGGTGGTTCTTCGCCTTCGGCAAGACGCTGTCGGAAGCCAATTGGGGTATCGCCGGCAACTATCTCGCCGACTGGGTATCCTTCGAGATCCGGCCCGATTTCGAGATTGCCGCCGATGGGGCGATCAGCATCGTCTATTCCCGCTTCGACCCGATCGGTCCCAATCCCAATCCGGACTGGATCAATGCGCAGCGGCAAACGCTGACGCGCACGATCGCTGCAGAACCGACAACACAGGCGGCAGTGCCCGCGGCAAAAGCTCCTTCGGCGTTCAGCTTCATGCCAAAGCCCGCGGATGCACCCGCAGCAACCGTTGCGGCGCAGGCAGGCCCGACGACGGTTACTGAGGACGTGATCACGCAGGCGACCGTCACACTCGGCTCCGCTGCTCATGTCGACATAACTCCGGATCGGGTCACGCTCGTGCGCGGTGGCGAGAGCATCGACCTCGCTCTCGACCATGCGGGCGATACCGTGACGATCAATGGTGCCAAGCCTGACTGGCTCGACCAACGCAGTGCCGGTGGCCGCGTGGTGGCCTATTTCGGCTTTGCCGGCTGGATCGAGGTGAGTGCTGACCGTGTGCGCATCCGCAAGCGTTTCCTTGGCTGGGAAAATTTCGTCTTCGACACGAATTCACCGTTCTTCAACATGCCGATCGCACAGTTGACCGATACGATCGTGTCGGGCGAGCGCATCGATCCGAAAATGAGCAATCTGGCACTGGCCTGGAACAACTTCCTCTACAATGCCTCCTGGCAGCATCTGGATGTGTGGACCAAGCTTCTGCAGACGATCGTCATGGCTTTTGTCGGCACGCTGTTTGCCATGCTGGTGGCGTTTCCACTGTCCTTCATCGCGGCCCGCAACATCACGCGCAATCGCCCCGTCAACCAGTTGACCAAGCGGCTGTTCGATTTCCTTCGCTCCGTCGACATGCTGATCTGGGCGCTGTTCTTCACCCGCGCTTTCGGTCCAGGGCCGCTCGCCGGCATCTCGGCGATCTTCTTCACCGATACCGGTACGCTCGGAAAGCTCTATGCGGAAGCGCTGGAAAACATCGACGACAAGCAGCGCGAAGGGGTGAAATCTGTCGGTGCTCCTGCGGTCGCTGTGCAGCGTTTCGGCGTGGTGCCGCAGGTGCTGCCGGTGTTTGCCTCGCAGGCGCTCTATTTCTGGGAAAGCAATACGCGGTCGGCAACGATCATCGGCGCGGTCGGTGCCGGCGGCATCGGGCTCAAGCTGTGGGAAGCGATGCGGACCAATTCCGACTGGGAAAACGTTGCCTATATGGTGTTGTTGATCCTGATCGTGGTCTTCGTGTTTGACGCAATCTCGAATAGCCTGCGATCACGGCTGATCGGCACCAAACGCTGACTGCGTCGCAGTCGTTTCAACAGTTTCGAATTTCAGGACAGATCCTTGCGATACGCCATCTATTTCACGCCTCCCGCCGATGACCCGCTGACCGTGGCTGCGGTCGCCTGGCTGAAGCGCGATGCTTTCAAGGATTGCGACGCCGCCCTCGGCGATCTGACGGGCCTGGATGAAGACGAACATCACCGGATCACCGAGGATCCGCGGCGCTATGGCTTTCATGCGACACTGAAGGCGCCGTTCGAACTGGCCGAGGGGCAGGACGAATCCGATCTGGTCGTTGCATTGCAGGCCTTCTGTGGCCGCGAATTCAGTTTCGAATTACCGAGCATTGTCGTCGGGCAGCTGGGGCCGTTCTTTGCCATGATCCCCGGTCGCACGCATGCACCGCTCCAGGATTTTGCCGCCCGCATCGTCGAAGAGTTCGAGCCATTCCGGGCGCCGTTGTCAGAGGCCGATATCGCGAGACGCAATCCCGACAGACTTGATCCCACGCTGCGGCAGAATCTCCTGCGCTGGGGCTATCCGCATGTCTTCGATGCCTTTCGCTTTCACATGACGCTGACCGGACCGATCGCACCCGAGCGCAGCGCCACCATCGCTGACGTTCTCGATCGGCGTTTTTCCGCTTTCAACCAAAAACCGCTGGCCATCTCGGGGCTGGGTCTCTTCGTCGAGACCCAGCGCGGTGCGCCGTTTACCGTTCATTCCTGGCACCCGTTGATCGGGGCCTGACACAGTAGCAGGGACTGCCCATGTCGATCGAATTTGCCCTCAACAATGCCCGTATCGTGTTGGAGGACGAGGTTGTTTCCGGCTCGGTTCTCGTGCGCGACGGAAAGATTGCCGATATCTCGCAAGGTCCGTCACAGGCCGGCGAAGATTTTGGTGGCGACTATCTGGTCGCCGGCCTGGTCGAGTTGCATACCGACCATCTCGAAGCGCATTATTCGCCGAGGCCGGGTGTGCGCTGGAACAAGATGTCGGCGATCCAGGCGCATGACGCGCAAGTCGCGACCTCCGGCATCACCACGGTGTTCGACTGCCTGCGCATGGGCTCGGACGAAGACGGCGGCTTTGCCAAGGGCGAGATGCGCGAAATGGCGGACGCCATCCAGGCGGCCGAGCGCGAAGACCGGTTGCGCGCGGAGCACCTGATCCACCTGCGCTGCGAAGTGGCATCCGACAACGTGCTCGACCATTTTTCCGATTTCGCCACCGATCCGCATGTCCGCCTCGTCTCGCTGATGGACCATTCCCCGGGTCAGCGGCAGTTCCAGACGATGGAGCAGTATACGCTTTACTACAAAACCAAGCGCGGCCTTTCCGAGGAAGCCTTCGCCCGTTTCGTCGAGGGGCGCTTGAAGATGTCGGAACGCTATTCCTCGGTGCACCGCGACACGCTTGCGGCGATCTGTGCCGAGCGCGGGATCACGGTTGCCAGCCATGACGATGCGACGCTCGCGCATGTCGAGGAAGCCAAAGGCCACGGCGTGAAGCTTGCGGAATTCCCGACCAGCTTCGAGGCGGCCAAGGCCTCCCACACGGCGGGCATGAGCGTGCTGATGGGCGCACCGAACGTCGTGCGCGGCAAGTCGCACTCGGGCAACATTGCTGCACGCGACCTGGCAGCGCAGGGCGTGCTCGATGTTCTGTCTTCCGATTACGTGCCGCTGAGCCTGTTGCATGCGCCCTTCGTTCTGGCCGACGAAATGGATGGCCTGTCTCTGCCAAAGGCGCTGGCCATGGTGACTTCGACACCAGCAAGGACGGTCGGCCTTGACGATCGCGGTCGGATCGCCGCAGGTTTGCGCGCCGATCTCGTTCGCGTTCGTCACACGGAAGGTGTGCCGGTGGTGCGCTCGGTCTGGCGCGAAGGACGAAGGGTTGCGTGATGGCGGAGAATGCACGACAAGCCCGGACACTGCCATCGGGAACGCTGGTCGCCGTTGTCGGACCGAGCGGTGCCGGCAAGGACAGCCTGATCCAGTTTGCGATGGGGCATTTTTCCGGACGCGATGACATCCATGTCGTGCAGCGGGTCATTACCCGCGCATCCGATGCTGGCGGGGAAGACCATCAGGCAGCATCAGCCACCGAGTTCGAGGCGCAACGGGCCGCGGGTGGTTTTGCGGTGAACTGGGACGCCCATGGATTGCGCTATGGCATTCCATCGGATGTTCAGGATCAACTGGCCAAAGGGCATCTGGTCATCGCCAATGGCTCACGATCGGCGCTCGACCTTTTCCAGCGGGCGTTTCCCTCGCTGCTCGTGGTCAACGTGACCGCGAGGCCGGAGGTTCTGGCCAAACGGCTGGAAGCGCGGGGACGTGAAAGTGCGGCAGAGATCAAGGCAAGGTTGACGCGTGGCGGCTCACTTGCCATTCCCGCGCAATACAATTGCCTGACTATCGACAATAGTGGCCCTCTCGAAGAAGGCGGCCGGAAACTTGTCGAGACGCTTGAAGCACTGCTGGCGGGCAGACCCGCGCAGCAGTCCTGATCCAATCCAGTCTGTTATTTGCGCATAAAACCCTGCAGCAGTTCGGCCAAGGCCTCCGGCTGCTCGACGCTCGGAATATGCGCGCAGTCTTCGATGACTTCAAAACGGGCGCCCGGAACAAGACTAGCGGCAGCCTCGACCAATTCCGGCGGCGTCGAGCCATCCTGATCGCCAACGATGAGCATCGTCGGGACAGTTATGGTCGGCAATACATCGGAAAAATCGGTATCGCGCAAAGCTTCGCAGGTCGAAAGATAGCCGGGTGTTGATTGCCGCGTCATCATCAATCTGTAGCCTGCCAGTTCATCGGCACGGTCTTGATGGAAAGCCGGCGTGAACCAACGCTGCATGGCGTTGTCGGCCACACTATCGAGGCCCTTGGCGCGGACGCCCTCGATACGCTCGGCCCAGATGTCCGCTGTGCCGATCTTCGAGGCGGTGTCGCAGAGAACGAGCTTGCGGAAGAGATCGGGCCGCGCCTTCCACAGGCCCTGGCAGATCAGGCCACCGACCGACAGGCCACAGAAGGTTGCCTTCTTGATCTCAAGCTCATCGCAGAGCGCTGCCAGATCCGAGACAAGGTCATCCATGCCGAAAGGCTGGTCGGCACCGCCGGACAGGCCATGGCCGCGGCTGTCATAGAGCAGGACCGAAACGTCTTCGCCGAGTTCATCGAACAGGGGCAGCCAGATGCGGAAATCGGTGCCGAGGCCGTTGGAAAAGACGATCAGGTTCTTGGCCTTGGCTTCGCCGATCAGTTCGTAATGGACGACATTGCCGTTGATTGTTTTAAAGGCCAAAGCCCTGTTCTCCTGTGTGATCGGAACGGGCGCTCAGTGCGCTTCGTCCCAGTTATGGGCTGCGCGGGCATCGACCTTCAGCGGCACCCGCATGGAGACTGCCGGCATGGCGGCATTTTCCATCGTATCGACGATGAGTGGCATGGCAGCCTCGATCGCATCGTCCTCGACTTCGAAAATCAGTTCGTCATGGACCTGCAAAAGCATGCGTGCGCGTTCGCCAAGACCGGCCTTGGACAGTACCGGCTCGATCTTGATCATGGCGCGGCGGATGACGTCGGCGGCCGAGCCCTGGATCGGGGCGTTGATCGCGGCGCGTTCGTTGAAGGCGCGCATCGAGGGATTGGATGAGCGGATTTCGGGATAGTAGGCGCGGCGACCGAAGATGGTTTCGACATAACCGTTTTCGCGGGCGAAGGCCTTGGTGCTTTCCATATAGTCCTTGATGCCCGGGAAACGCTCGAAATATTTCTTGATATAGTCGCCGGCCTCCGAGCGTTCTATCGACAGCTGGTTGGCGAGGCCGAAGGCGGAAATGCCGTAGATGATGCCGAAATTAATCGCCTTGGCACGACGGCGGACTTCCGACGGCATGCCCTCGACCGGCACGCCGAACATTTCCGACGCGGTCATCGCATGAATGTCGATGCCATCGGCAAAGGCCTGGCGCAGCTGCGGAATGTCGGCGACATGGGCGAGCACGCGCAGTTCGATCTGGCTGTAGTCGGCCGACAGAAGCTTGTGGCCCGGCGTCGAGATGAAGGCGGTGCGGATCTTGCGGCCTTCAGCGGTGCGCACCGGAATATTCTGCAGGTTCGGCTCAGACGAGGACAGGCGTCCCGTCGTGGTCGAGGCCAGGGAATAGCTTGTGTGCACGCGTTTGGTCTGCGGATGCACATAGCCGGGAAGCGCATCGGTATAGGTCGATTTCAACTTGGTGAGCTGGCGCCAGTCGACGATCTTGCGCGGCAATGGCGCGCCTTCAGCGGCGAGATCTTCGAGCACCTGCGCTGAGGTCGACCACTGTCCGGTCTTGGTCTTGGAGCCACCGGGCAGGCCCATGCGGCCGAACAGGATATCGCCGAGCTGCTTGGGCGAGCCGATGTTGAAACGTTCGCCGGCGAGTTCATAGACCTCGTCTTCGGTGGCCGCCGCCTTCTGGGCGAGTTCACCGGAGAGACGCGACAGGATCTGGCGGTCGACCGTGATGCCGCGCTCTTCCATGTCCGCCAGCACCGGCACGAGCGGTCGTTCGAGCCGCTCATAGATGCGGGTCAGGCCTTCGGCGGCGAGGCGTGGCTTCAGCACCAGCCAGAGGCGTAGCGTCACGTCCGCATCTTCGGCGGCATAGGCCGCCGCCTTGTCGATATCGACCTGGTCGAAGGTGACCAGCGACTTGCCGGAGCCGGCGACCTCCTTGAAGGCGATCGGCGTGTGGCCAAGCCATTTTTCCGACAGGGTGTCCATGCCGTGATTGCCTCTTCCGGCATCCAGCACATAGGACATCAGCATCGTGTCATCGAAACCGTCGATGACGACGCCGTGGCGTTTCATCACCAGGTAGTCGTATTTCAGGTTCTGCGCGACCTTGAGAACGGCCGGATCTTCCAGCATGTCCTTCAGCGCAGCCAGCGCGTCGGCCATCGGGATCTGGCCTTCGGTGAGCTTGACGCCATCGCTGAACAGATCATCACGGCCGGTCTTGTGCGCCAGCGGCACATAGCAGGCGCGGATATTGGCAGAGCCCGGCGTGGTGCGATTGTCCTGGATTGCCAGCGACAGGCCGACCAGATCCGCCTGCATCGGATCGATGGAGGTAGTTTCCGTATCAAAGGCAACAAGGCCGGTTTCGCGGGCATCGGCAACCCATTGGCGCAGCGACGCCAGATCGCGGATTGTCACATAGCCGGAACGATCAATCGGGAGCGATGCAAATGCATCGGCGCGCGCCTTGGCAAGTGTTGCCGGCCTTGAACCATCCGGATCGGCGGCACCGGCAGATGCGACCGGCGCTTCGGCGGATGCAGAGGTAGGCTCCAAAGGGGCTGCAGGCTGAGCGTCGAGATCGGGGCCATGGGCTCGGCCACCGCGCTCGACCGGGACGTCGGCGGCATCGATGACGCTGGCATCGGCACCGGTTGCCTCGGCGACGCGGCGGGTCAGCGTGGTGAATTCCATGGCTTTCAGGAATGCGATCAGCCTGGGGCCATCCTGCGGCTCCAGCGTCAGGTCTCCGAGCGCCATGTCGAGCGGCACGTCGGTGCGCAGTTCGACAAGCTGGCGCGAGATGCGGGCGAGATCGGCATTGGCGATGATGTTTTCGCGGCGCTTCTGCTGCTTGATCTCGCCGGCACGGGCGAGCAGCGTTTCGAGATCGCCGAATTCCTCGAGCAATTGAGCCGCCGTCTTCGGTCCGATGCCGGGAATGCCCGGAACGTTGTCGGTGGAATCACCGGTCATCGCCTGCAGGTCGATCATCTTTTCCGGCGGCACGCCCCATTTCTCGACGACGTCCGGGATACCGATCTGCTTGTCCTTCATCGCGTCGTACATATGCACGTTCGCCGTGACGAGCTGCATCAGGTCCTTGTCGGACGAGATGATCGTGACATCGGCGCCGATGGCTTCCGCTGCACGGGCATAGGTCGCGATGATATCGTCGGCCTCAAAGCCTTCCGTCTCGATGCAGGGCAGATTGAAGGCGCGCGTGGCGTGGCGGATCAGGCCGAATTGCGGAATCAGGTCCTCCGGCGGTGCAGACCGGTTGGCCTTGTACTGATCGTAAAGCGCATTGCGGAAGGTCTTCGACGAATAGTCGAAAATGACCGCGAAATGGGTGGGCGTCACGCCAACATCGGTATTGCGGGCATCGCGCAGCAGTTTCCACAGCATGTTGCAGAAGCCGGAGACCGCATTGACGGGCAGGCCGTCGGATTTGCGGTTCAGCGGCGGAATGGCGTGGAACGCCCGGAAGATGAATCCGGAGCCGTCAACGAGAAAGAGATGATCGCCTTTTTTCATGTCGGCATGGATAGCGCGAGGCGGCGAAAAGGTCCATTGCGGTTTGAGGTGGTGAACGGCAATTTCGATGCTTTGGGGCGCGTCACGCCCTGCTCGAAATCGCAGACGTTAGGCGCGAGGGCGGCAATCACGAAAAGCTTACCGATTTGTAATTCGGCCCTCCCTTGAAAAACCACATTCGGCCGCTCATTTGATACTCATCGACGCCTGATCACGTCGTAGTCTGAATGAGGCTCGTCCCCCGCCGCTTCAGACTTGGACAAAGGCCTTATCCCCCTCTCCGGGCCTTTGTCCCTATATTCTGAAGCCGTCGTGGCAATCCCCCCGCCCGCCACGACGGCTTCATTTATTCAGAATACCTCATCCAAAAATGGTCAGCCCCGGGATTGGATCGCATGCGATATTCCCGTGAAGGCAAACAGCGGCATGTTCAGTCCCATGGCCCATGAACGCTCAGAATCGGCCACGTCCCTTGCGACCCAGCTGGCCCGCGGCTTTACCCGTGCGCTGCAAAGCCGGGCGGCGCGGCTTGGCTTTTCACCAGGCCAGTTTCCCATCCTGCTGGAGCTCTGGGAAGAAGAAGGCCTGACGCAGCGGCAATTGCTCGACCGGGTCGATGTCGAGCAGGCGACGATTGCCAATACGCTGGCCCGGATGGAACGTGACGGGCTGATCGAGCGGCGGATCCACCCCAAGGACAAACGGGCTCAACAGATTTTCCTGACCGACAGGGCGCGCGCGATGCGCGGCGAAGCCTTGGCTGCCGCAGAGGATGCCGAACAGGCCGTGTTTGCCGGGTTCCGCAGGTTCGAGAAGGAATTGCTGAAGGAATACATACGCTGGGCGATCGCCAATGCGCGCAAGTTGTGAAGCGAGCCTGCAAGAGGTTTGAGAAAAAATCACCTCCCGGCAAGCTCGAAACTGCCGACGCTTTGTTCTATCGTCCCGCCGATTTCAATCGCGCAGGATATTGCCATGACCGATCTTTCCCCTCTTCTCGCCAAGGCCGACGAGACCTTGCCGCAGAGCCTCGAGCGCCTTTTCGAGCTCGTGCGCATCCCCTCGATCTCGACCGATCCGGCCTTCAAGGCAGATTGCCAGCGGGCCGCCGAATGGCTGGTCAAGGAACTGAACGATCTCGGCTTCACCGCCTCGGTGCGCGATACGCCCGGCCATCCGATGGTTGTTGCCCATCATGCCGCGGCCAGCGATAACGCGCCGCATGCGCTGTTTTACGGCCACTATGACGTGCAGCCGGTCGATCCGCTGAACCTCTGGGAAGACGACCCGTTTGCCCCGTCGATCAAGGAAAAAGACGGCCGCAAGGTGATCACCGGTCGCGGCACGTCCGACGACAAGGGTCAGTTGTTGACCTTCCTCGAAGCCTGCCGCGCCTACAAGGCGGTGAATGGCAGCCTGCCGGTGCGCATCACCATCCTGTTTGAAGGCGAGGAAGAATCCGGATCGCCGTCGCTGAAGCCTTTCCTCACTGCCAATGAAGCCGAACTCAAGGCCGATTTCGCCCTGGTCTGCGACACCAGCATGTGGGACCGCGAGACACCCGCGATTGCGGCCGCCCTGCGCGGCCTTGTCGGCGAGGAAATCACCATCACTGCCGCCGACCGCGACCTGCATTCCGGCCTGTTCGGTGGTGCAGCCGCCAACCCGGTGCATATCCTCACAAAGATCCTTGCCGACCTGCATGACGAGACCGGCAAGGTGACGCTGCCCGGCTTCTACGATGGGGTCGAGGAAACACCGTCGAACATCAAGGCGTCGTGGGACAGCCTCGGCCGCACGGCCGAAAGTTTCCTCGGCGAGGTCGGACTCTCCGTTCCGTCCGGCGAAAAGGGCCGCTCGGTGCTGGAACTGACATGGGCGCGGCCAACGGCCGAGGTCAACGGCATCATCGGCGGCTATACCGGCGAAGGCTTCAAGACCGTGATCGCGGCCAAGGCCTCCGCCAAGGTCTCGTTCCGCCTCGTCGGCGACCAGGATCCGGCGAAGATCCGCGACAGTTTCCGCACCTATGTGAAGTCGCGCATTCCGGCCGATTGCTCGGTTGAGTTTCATGAGCACGGCGGTTCTCCGGCCATCCAGTTGTCCTACGATTCGCCGGTGCTGACCAAGGCGAAGAACGCGCTGTCGGACGAGTGGCCAAAGGCTGCCGTCGTGATCGGCATGGGTGGCTCGATCCCGATCGTCGGCGATTTCCAGAAGATGCTCGGCATGGATTCGCTGCTGGTCGGCTTCGGACAGGTGGATGACCGCATCCATTCTCCGAACGAGAAATATGACCTGAATTCATTCCACAAGGGCATCCGCTCGTGGATCCGCATTCTCGACGCCTTGTCGAAGAACTGACACAAAAAAGCAAAAAGGCCGGTGAAAACCGGCCTTTCCTTTACGTTTCAACATCCCTGCCAGTACATCCGTGGTCAAAAACGGAAACGTGCCATGCGATATCCAGTGTCTGCCTGCGCTCTGCAGGCTCGCACCCTGGAGCCAAGAATGACCCTTGATGCTTAACGCCGGGTTAATCCTGACGAGAACTCTCGAAGAGTTCTACTTGCCGGACTGATCGCGTGGCTGACATGGAGATGGGATTTCAGTCGCATTTTACAAGGAGTGGCGCTTCGTTGCGGTGGCGCCTTGCGCAGATTGCCGACCTCAGCGTAGCCTTGACACATGAGCCTTGAATCCGTCCGCAGCTTCTTCCTCACCAATGCGCCTGAGATTTCCGTGATCGTCACGGAAGCCAGTTCCGCAACCGTACCACTGGCCGCCGAAGCCCATGGCGTCGAGCCCGACCAGATCGCAAAGACGATCTGCCTCAGGATCGGCGAGGACGTCGTGCTGGTGGTGACCGCCGGCACGAAGCGGCTCGACAACCGCAAGTTCAAGGATTTATTCGGGGTCAAGCCGCGCATGCTCGATGCCGATGGTGTCGTGGCTTCCACGAGCCATCCGGTCGGCGGCGTCTGCCCTTTCGGCCTGCCGAGGCCGCTGAAGGTCTATTGCGATCTCTCGCTGCAAGATTTCGATGAAGTGGTCCCGGCCGCTGGCGCGACGAATGCCGCGGTGCGGATCTCGCCGCAGCGGATGGCCGAATTGACCGGCGCCGAATGGGCGGATCTCTGCCAATAGATCAAACGGCAGACATCGGGAAAACGGCCTGTTTACGGCCTCTTAACCACCCCTTAAATCGCCGCATTTAGTGTTCAGATCGGAAGCAGGCTAACCATCGTCGAATGCAGCCTGCCCTCGACATCAACCTGACGCAGGCGCGGCACCCATGCCGCGGCGTCCGAGACCTATCCGGAGCAGACCGTCCTCGATGGTGACCAGAGGCAAATCCCGCGACCGTGTCGAACCGACTTTCGAGGAAGATCGAGAGGAGGAGGATTTTCGCCTTGACGCCAACGATCGGCTCGGCGGGCGAAGCGGTCAGGCGAAGACGGGAACCAAGGGCGCCAAATCCCAGACGAAGACGAAGGCGAAACCGTCGGCGCGTGGCCGCAAGGCGAAGCCTGCGCCCAGAAGCGGCTTTGGCATTGGCAAGCTGATCTACTGGTGCTTCGTTCTGTCGATCTGGGGCGGGATCGCCGTCGGCGGGCTCATCTTCTATTACGGGATGCAGATGCCCAGTGCGAGCAGCTGGTCGATCCCCGAACGCCCACCAAACATGAAGATCGTTTCGGTCGAGGGAACGGTCATCGCCAATCGCGGCGCAACCGGCGGCGAGGCGCTGCCGCTTGAGGAAATGTCGCCTTATATTCCGCAGGCGGTGATGGCGATCGAGGATCGGCGTTTCTATTCGCATTTCGGCGTGGATCCGCTCGGCCTGGCGCGCGCCGTGGTCAACAACCTGACCGGAAGCGGCAGTCTGCAGGGTGGCTCGACGCTGACCCAGCAGCTGGCCAAGAACCTGTTCCTGTCGCCGGAACGCACGATCGAACGCAAGGTTCAGGAAGTGCTCCTGTCCTTCTGGCTGGAGCAGAAATTCACCAAGGACCAGATCCTCGCCATGTATCTGAACCGGGTCTATTTCGGTTCGAACGCCTACGGGGTCGAGGCGGCGGCGAGGCGCTATTTCAACAAGTCGGCCCGCGACGTCAACCTGGGGGAAGCAGCGCTTCTGGCCGGCCTTTTGAAGGCGCCATCGCGACTGTCGCCTGCGCGCGACCCGGAGGCGGCGGAAGCGCGCGCGCAGGTCGTGCTCGGTGCGATGCGCGAAGAGGGCTATGTCACCGAGGACGAAATCAAGACAGCAATGTCGCAGTCTCCGACGCAGGCGAAGCGATACTGGAGCGGCGCGGGCCAGTATGTCGCCGACATGGTCAAGGACGAGGTGACGGGGCTGATCGGCACCGTGACCGAAGATCTGGTGGTCGAGACCACGATCGACCTGACTCTGGAGAAGAAGGCGGAAGCGGCCCTGACCGAATCGCTGGCGGCCGAAGGCGGGAAACTGAATGCCTCCCAGGCAGCGCTGGTCTCGATCGACGGCACCGGCGCGATCCGGGCGCTTGTCGGCGGGCGCGACTATGCCGAAAGCCAGTTCAACCGCGCGGTCAAGGCCAAGCGCCAGCCGGGTTCGGCGTTCAAGCCCTTTGTCTACGCCGCCGCGATGGAAATCGGCTTGCGGCCGGATTCGATCCGCAATGACGCACCGATCCGGATCGGCGCCTGGACGCCGGAAAACTACGATCAGAAATTTCGCGGTCCCGTGACGCTGACACAGGCGATGGAGGATTCGCTCAACACCATTGCCGCACAGCTGGTGATGGAGGTCGGCCCCGACCAGGTGATCAAGCTTGCGCACCGGATGGGCATCGATTCGGATCTGCAGAACAACGCCTCGATCGCGCTCGGCACGTCGGAAGTGTCGCTGCTCGAACTCACCGCTGCCTATGCACCGTTCATGAACGGCGGCTACAAGGCGACGCCGCATGTGATCCGGCGGATCCTGAAGACCGACGGCACGGTGATCTACGAGAACAACTATCTCGAGCCGCCGCGCGTCCTCAGTGACGGCGTCGTATCGTCGATGAACAAGATGATGATGGGCGTGATCAACAATGGAACGGGCCGCAAGGCGCGCCTCAAGGGCTGGGAGGCGGCCGGCAAGAGCGGCACGACGCAGTCTTTCCGCGATGCGCTGTTTGTCGGCTATACCAGCAACCTGACCACCGGCGTCTGGTTCGGCAATGACGATGGCCAGTCGATGAAAAAAGTCACCGGCGGCGGTCTTCCGGCTGTCGCCTGGCATGACTTCATGACTGCCGCCCATCAGGGGCTGTCTCCGGCGCCTCTGCCGGGCGGCGACTATTACGAGCCTGCGCCGCAACAGGACGACATGACGATCGGTACGATCATTTCAGACGTGTTCACGGGCGGCGGCGAGGAACGGTATCCTGCGCAACCGGAGGCACAGTCGCCGCCGCAAGGCAGTTTGCCTCCGATGAACGATGCGCCCGGTCCGCCGGTCCCGCCAGGCGATGTGGGGCCCACACCGCCTCAGGGCGGAGCGCCGCGGCGCACCACGCTGCTGGACCTCATTCTGGGCCAGTAAATTCGATACCGGAGCGGGCAGAAAAAGCGGCCGCAAGCGCCGTTATCGCCCGGCATGCCAGGCGCAAGCCCGCTTCTCTAAAAAATCTGTTTGGCAAAGCGGGATCGCCATCCCATTTCTGGTGGAGAGGATCGCGCCAATCTGTTCTTTTTACTGGATTACAGCGGAAATCCAGCCTTGCAGTCCGAAAAACTGCTTCTTATATACGCGACATAACCGCAGCGTGGCTGCGAACAACACAGACCGTCCACGTCGAGGGGCTGTCAAGGAATGCCTGATTGGGGTTCCGACAGCCTGCTTCAAGGAGAGAATAATATGGCTAAAGTAATCGGTATCGACCTTGGAACGACCAACTCCTGCGTCTCCGTCATGGACGGCAAGGATGCGAAGGTCATCGAAAATTCCGAAGGCGCACGCACCACGCCGTCGATGGTGGCATTTTCCGACGATGGTGAACGCCTTGTCGGCCAGCCGGCCAAGCGTCAGGCTGTCACCAATCCGACCAATACCCTCTTTGCCGTCAAGCGCCTGATCGGCCGCCGCTACGAAGACCCAACGGTTGAGAAGGACAAGCATCTTGTCCCGTTCCCGATCATCAAGGGTGACAATGGCGACGCCTGGGTCGAAGCTCAGGGCAAGGGTTATTCGCCTTCGCAGATCTCCGCCATGATCCTGCAGAAGATGAAGGAAACGGCAGAAGCCTATCTCGGCGAGAAGGTCGAAAAGGCCGTCATCACCGTTCCTGCCTATTTTAACGACGCCCAGCGTCAGGCCACCAAGGATGCAGGCCGCATCGCGGGTCTCGAAGTGCTGCGCATCATTAACGAGCCGACCGCAGCTGCCCTTGCCTATGGCATGGACAAGCGCGAAGGCAAGACGATCGCCGTCTATGACCTGGGTGGTGGTACCTTCGATATCTCGGTTCTCGAAATCGGCGACGGCGTCTTCGAAGTGAAGTCGACCAATGGCGATACCTTCCTCGGTGGTGAAGACTTCGACATGCGTCTCGTCGAATATCTGGCTGCCGAGTTCAAGAAGGACCAGGGTATCGACCTGAAGGGCGACAAGCTGGCCCTGCAGCGCCTGAAGGAAGCCGCTGAGAAGGCCAAGATCGAGCTGTCCTCGTCGCAGCAGACCGAAATCAACCTGCCGTTCATCACGGCAGATGCTTCCGGCCCGAAGCACCTGACGATGAAGCTGACCCGCGCCAAGTTCGAAAACCTGGTCGACGACCTGATCCAGCGCACTGTTGCCCCGTGCAAGGCAGCCCTCAAGGATGCCGGCGTCACGGCTGCTGAAATCGAGGAAGTGGTTCTCGTCGGCGGCATGAGCCGCATGCCGAAGGTCCAGGAAATCGTCAAGCAGCTGTTCGGCAAGGAGCCGCACAAGGGCGTCAACCCGGATGAAGTGGTCGCCATGGGCGCCGCGATCCAGGCCGGCGTTCTGCAGGGCGACGTCAAGGACGTCCTGCTGCTCGACGTAACCCCGCTGTCGCTCGGCATCGAAACGCTCGGTGGTGTCTTCACCCGCCTGATCGACCGCAACACGACGATCCCGACGAAGAAGAGCCAGACCTTCTCGACGGCCGAAGACAGCCAGTCTGCCGTGACCATCCGCGTATCGCAGGGCGAGCGCGAAATGGCCCAGGACAACAAGCTGCTCGGCCAGTTCGACCTCGTCGGCCTGCCGCCGGCACCGCGTGGCGTTCCGCAGATCGAAGTCACCTTCGACATCGATGCCAACGGCATCGTGCAGGTATCCGCCAAGGACAAGGGCACCGGCAAGGAACAGCAGATCCGCATCCAGGCGTCTGGTGGTCTGTCTGATGCCGACATCGAAAAGATGGTCAAGGATGCCGAAGCCAATGCCGAGGCAGACAAGCAACGTCGTGCCGTCGTCGAAGCCAAGAACGGCGCCGAAAGCCTGATCCACTCGACCGAAAAGTCGGTCAGCGAGTTTGGCGACAAGGTTTCCGAGACCGATCGCAAGGCGATCGAGGATGCGATTGCTGCCCTGAAGGGCGCACTCGAAGTCTCTGAACCATCGGCAGACGACATCCAGGCGAAGACGCAGACGCTCATGGAAGTGTCCATGAAGCTCGGCCAGGCCATCTATGAAGCCCAGCAGGCTGAAGGTGGCGCCGGCAATGCCGACAATGGCCCGGATAGCGATATCGTTGATGCCGATTATGAAGAAGTGAAGGACGAAGACGCGAAGAAGTCCGCCTAATGCGGGCCTCGACACGGCGTTTTTCTCCAAGGTGGCTGGCCCTCGGGCCAGCCGCATTTTCTTTGATCGCCGCGTCGGGTGTTGTGCAGGCGCAGGACAAGGCTCAGCTCAGTGCCGTTCATCGTCAGGTGAGCGCTGCCGAAGTGAGTGTGGCAAAAGCCATATCTGCAAGCGACAGCAAAAACCTGTTTCGCATCGGCAATGAGCTCGGACGGATCATCGAGGCAGCCCTGGAGAGACGCGAAAACGGGGGTGAGGTTTCGTCCTGTGAGATGGCGGCACATTCCCTGGCCTTCGTCGCAGTATCGGCATCCGACGGGCTCGCCAGCAAGGGCGAACCGCGCAAGGCCCTGCTGGAAGACGCCGCTTCCGCTTCATCCGATTTCCGGAAAGACATGCTGGCTTGCGACAAGCAGGCAGGCCAGAAAACTGGCAGCCACACCAGCGTGGATAAAGCTTTGAGAGCTCTGTAATATCATGGCAAAAGCAGATTTCTACGAGACCCTCGGGGTCGGCCGGACCGCAGACGAGAAGGAGCTGAAAAGCGCCTTCCGCAAACTTGCGATGGTTTATCATCCCGACAAGAACCCTGAAGACAAGGACGCCGAGCGCAAGTTCAAGGAGATCAACGAGGCCTACGAGACCTTGAAGGATCCCCAGAAGCGCGCGGCCTATGATCGGTTCGGCCATGCTGCTTTCGAAAATGGCGGCGCCGGCGCCGGCGGCGGGGGCTTTGCCGGCGGTGGTGGTTTCTCGGATATTTTCGAGGACATCTTCGGCGAGATGATGGGTGGTGCCCGCGGTGGACGCGCCCGCTCCACCAATGGACGCGAGCGCGGTGCGGACCTGCGCTACAACATGGAAATCTCGCTGGAAGAGGCCTTTACCGGCAAGACCGCGCAGATCCGGGTTCCGACCTCGATCACCTGCGAAGTCTGTACCGGCAGTGGCGCCAAGCCCGGCACCAAGCCGACGACCTGCGCAACCTGTCAGGGTTCCGGCCGCATTCGTGCGGCGCAGGGCTTCTTCTCGATCGAGCGCACCTGCCCGACCTGTCACGGACGCGGCCAGACCATTTCCGACCCGTGCGGCAAGTGCAACGGCCAGGGCCGCGTGACGGAAGAGCGTTCGCTGTCGGTCAACATTCCGTCGGGCATCGAAGACGGCACGCGCATTCGCCTGCAAGGCGAAGGCGAAGCCGGCCTCAGAGGTGGCCCGTCAGGCGACCTCTACATATTCCTGTCGGTGAGGCCGCATGAATTCTTCCAGCGCGACGGGGCCGATCTCTATTGCTCGGTGCCGATCTCGATGACGACGGCAGCGCTTGGCGGCACGTTCGACGTCGCGACGCTGGATGGGACCAAGTCGCGGGTGACCGTGCCGGAAGGCACGCAACCCGGCAAGCAGTTCCGGCTCAAGGGCAAGGGCATGCCGGTGCTGCGCTCGACGCAGACGGGTGATCTCTATATCCAGATCCAGATCGAGACCCCGCAGAAGCTATCCAAGCGCCAGCGCGAATTGCTGCAGGAATTCGAGCAGTTGTCGTCGAAGGAAAACAATCCGGAATCGACAGGCTTCTTTGCCCGGATGAAGGATTTCTTCGACACGCTCAGCGACTGATCATCTGTTGATCGCGTATGTTTTCAGGCGGGCCGGATCCTTTTCGGCCCGCTTTTTATGCCTTACCGCTGGTGTCGCTCGAGCAGCAGTCAAACCTCAATAATGTGGTGGCTTGGTAATGGCCGGGGCGTCGAGCGATTGTTCTTCTAGGTTTGAGAATCGCTCCGACAACCGTTCAAGCTTGGCGCGGGTCTGCTCGACCACCTTCCATTGCTCGGCAATCTGATCGGACAGATCTTCAATCACCCGAGCCTGATAGGCCAGCATTTCCTCCAGCCGAATTACGCGGTCGTCCTGTTCGCTCATGGCCATCTCCGCTGACTGTTTATACCCAGGGCTTCATGCAGAAAGAATGGCGGAGCGTCAAACCGCGGATCTCATCTTTGCTTCTTTTTCTTGTAGGGCATCAGCATCACGGCTGACGCTGTTACGGCCGCTGCAAAGGTGAGCGCGAACGGTATGATCATCATCAAGACCGGCAGGATGGGGTGACTGGCGCGTCCCAGTGACGTGCCCACGCCTCCCAGATCGAGCCAGAGGATCGCACCCGCGGTGACAAGGCCAAGCACTGCGCCAAAGGCTGCGTTGATCGCCAGAAAGCGCAGCATCTCCCAATGATCGCGGCGGGCTTCTTCAGGCGTCAATTCGTCAGGATCCGGCTGCATGGCGGAGGGCTCCTCGCCTTCAAGTCCGATCACACTATTGCAAAACCAGAACTTGCCCAAGGCACATGACGTCGCAGATCCTTGATGCGCAAGATAAACCATGACGGCTCCCTTGCCATCCCGTCTGGATCGTCCTAGCTCAGGGCAACAGCGAATCCGGCCGATGATCCAGAAGACCCATATAGAACGACTCAAGCTGACCGACTTCCGCAACTATGCGCAGGCTTCCCTGAGCC
This sequence comes from Hyphomicrobiales bacterium, assembly GCA_900470155.1. Lineage (GTDB taxonomy): Bacteria > Pseudomonadota > Alphaproteobacteria > Rhizobiales > Rhizobiaceae > Allorhizobium. The sequence goes on along the minus strand of UBZT01000025.1, from coordinate 80,037 downwards.
TCCGCGGTCGTCATGTCGTGCTGATCGGCGAAAACGGGGCCGGCAAAACCAATCTGATGGAGGCTGTGTCGTTTCTATCGCCCGGACGCGGGCTGAGGCGGGCCGTGCTTTCCGATATCGCCCGGGTCGGCGCGCAAGCAGGTTTCTCGATCTTTGCCGAGATCGAAGGAATGGCAGGCGATGTGGAGATCGGGACAGGCACTGAGGGTGGCGGCGAAGACGAGGCGCTCGTTCGTCGCCTGCGGATCAATGCAACTCCGGTCAAATCGGTTGACGAACTCACCGACCACCTGCGCGTGCTGTGGCTGACGCCTGCCATGGACGGGCTGTTCACCGGGCCATCCGCCGACCGGCGACGTTTTCTCGACCGGCTGGTGCTTTCGCTGGATCCGGCGCATGGACGTCGCGCGAGCGATTTCGAACGGGCGATGCGCAGCCGCAACAAGCTTCTATCCGATGGCCGGTTCGATCCCTCCTGGCTGTCGGGCATCGAACAGCAGATGGCAGCACTCGGCGTCGCCATGGCGGCTGCCCGACGCGAGATGCTCGGATTGTTGGCCGGCTTGATCGAAGGGGATCGGCAGACATCGCGTTTTCCCTCGGCCCATCTCGCGCTCAGCGGCTTCATGGACGACGAGGCGGACAGGCCAGCTTACGAGCTGGAGGATCGATACATCCAGATGCTGGCATCCTCACGCCACAGGGATGCGGCGGCCGGACGGACACTGGACGGTCCGCATCGCGTCGACCTGCAGATTCGGCATATCGAGAAAGACATGAACGCGGAACGCTGCTCGACCGGAGAACAGAAGGCTCTTCTGATCGGATTGGTGCTCGCGCATGCGAGACTGGTTGGAACGATGACCGGCTTTGCTCCGGTTCTGCTGCTCGACGAGATTGCCGCCCATCTGGACGAGGGTCGGCGGGCGGCCCTGTTCGACCGGATCGATGCGCTGGGCGGACAGGCGTTCATGACAGGGACGGATCGTTCGATGTTTGCAGCATTGGGCGAACGTGCCGATATCATCACGGTGCGGGACGGCAGCCTGGATGCCTGACCGCCCTTCCCCACCCCTCTTTCACATGGCATGATCGGCTGATGGATCCACTGCTGCCCGACGAACTGTCCCGTTATCATCGCCATATCCTGCTGCCGGAAATCGGCGGCCATGGACAGCAATTGCTGAAATCGGCCCGCGTCCTGGTCATCGGTGCCGGCGGGCTGGGCGCGCCCGTGCTGCAGTATCTCGCCGCCGCGGGTATCGGCACGATCGGGATTGTCGATGATGACGGTGTCTCCCTCTCCAACCTGCAACGACAGGTGATCCACGACACCGGTACGATCGGGGAGAAGAAAACCGAAAGCGCTGCGCGCGCCATCGCCCGGCTCAATCCGCATTGCCGGGTGGTGCAACACGAAGCGCGCTTCGACGCGCACTTCGCCCACGACCATCTGGGGCGCTTCGACCTGCTGATCGACGGATCGGACAATTTTGCGACGCGCTATGCGGCAGCGGACGCGGCCGAGATGTGCACCATTCCGCTGGTGACGGGGGCAGTCGGCCGCTTCGACGGCTCGGTCACCGTACTGGCTCCACACCTGACCGATGCCGAAGGCCGGCCGAACCCGCGCTACCGCGATCTGTTTCCCGAGGCACCGCCGGAAGGCCTCATTCCGTCCTGCGCCGAAGCCGGGATCATCGGCGCCCTGACCGGCGTCATCGGCACGCTGATGGCGATGGAGGCGATCAAGCTGATAACCGGCACCGGCGAGCCGCTGATCGGGCGCCTGCTGCTCTACGATGCGCTGACGGCGAAATTCGACACGATCCGCTATCGCCGCCGGGAGACGCGTCCTTGAACAGGAACGGGAGCGAGGACAGCAGCATCGACATCCGGCGGGTCGGCGCTGCCGGATATTGTGACTATGAAGCGCTGCTCGACCTGATCATCGGATCGTTTGCCTATATGGATGGCGTGATCGATCCGCCGTCTTCGGCACATCGGTTGAGCGTGGAGGGACTGAGGCAGAAGGCGCTGGACGAGATCGGACTGGCCGCGCTCCTCGACGGCAGACTGGTCGGCTGTGCGTTCGTCAAGCCGGAGGCCAGGGCACTCTATGTCGGCAAACTTGCTGTGGCCGCCGATATGCAAGGTCACGGAATAGGCTACCGGCTGCTGACTGAGGCCGAAACGATCGCCAGGACTCTCGGGCGCGACATGCTGCGGCTCGAAACCCGTATCGAACTCACTAGCAATCACCGGCGCTTTGCCGCGTGGGGGTTCGTAAGGACGGCCGAAAACAGCCATCCGGGCTTCACCCGGACGACCTCCATCGAGATGTGCAAGAGGCTTGCCTGACGGTTCAGGTGCGATTCGGCAGGACCCTGTTCGGCGGGCGGTGACCGTCGAAATAGGTGCGAATGTTGATGATGACCTTGTCGCCCATGTCTATCCGGCCCTCGATCGTCGCCGATCCGGTGTGCGGCAGAAGCACGACTTTGCCTTCATTGGCGAGCTTGACCAGTTTCGGATTGACGGCAGGCTCGTTTTCGAAAACATCCAGACCGGCGCCCGCGATCTTGCCGGTCTTCAGGCACTGGATCAGCGCATCCTCATCGATGATATCGCCACGCGCCGTGTTGACGATGTAGCTCGTCGGCTGCAGCAGCGCCAGACGACGCGCCGACAACAGATGGAAGGTGGCCGGTGTCGAGGGGCAATTGACCGAAACGATGTCGACCCTTGCCAGCATCTGATCGAGGCTGTCCCAATAGGTCGCTTCCAGTTCGTCCTCGGTCTGCGGGCTGACGCGCTTGCGGTTGTGATAGTGGATCGACAGGCCGAAAGCCTTTGCACGGCGGGCGACGGCCGTGCCGATGCGTCCCATGCCAATGATACCGATGCGCTTGCCCGAGATCCGGCGGCCGAGCATCCAGGTCGGCGACCAGCCGGCCCAATCGCCCGGTCTGTCCATCAAGACGCGAGCGCCCTGGACCAGGCGGCGCGGCACGGCAAGGATCAGCGCCATGGTCATGTCGGCCGTGTCTTCGGTCAGGACATTCGGCGTGTTGGTGACGGTGATGCCCTTTCGGGCCGCCGCATCGATATCGATATGATCCGTGCCGTTGGAGAAACTGGCGATCAGCTTGAGTTGCGGACCGGCTTCGTCGATCAGAGCCGCATCAATGCGATCGGTGACGGTCGGCACCAGGACGTCGGCGCTTTGCATGGCAGTGATCAGCTCCTCGCGGCTGCGCGGTGCATCATCTATATTGAGCTCCGCGTCGAACAGTTCGCGCATGCGCGTTTCCACAGCGTCAGGCAATTTCCGGGTAATATAGACCTTGGGTCTTTTCCTGTTCGTCATGGGACGGATCAATGCCTTGTTCAGAACTCGTTAACCAAGACGGGGGATACTCCCCCAAAGAGCAATTTCTAGCAAACCCACCGGCGAAGACAAACAAAACTCGCTCGCCGTTCCGGATTTGTCGCAATACCTGCCGGAACAGGTTCAGGGGTCGCGGAATGCCCTTCAATCATCGCATAGTCGGATCCAGTATGAACCAGAACGCGCTCCGAATCAGTTTTGCATCCTGTATCCTGCTCTTCTCGACGCTGGCAGCGTCGGAGAGCGCGCTTGCCCAGGCGACGACCAAGGGGTCGAGCGGACTTCCTCTGCCTCGCTTTGTCAGCCTGAAGGCGGAAAAGGTCAACCTGCGGATCGGCCCGAGCACGGACTACGCCGTCTCCTGGCGTTATCTCAAATCGGGGCTGCCGGTCGAAATCATCCGCGAATACGAAAACTGGCGACAGATCCGCGACGCCGACGGGACCGAAGGCTGGGTCAACCAGACGCTGCTTTCGGGCGAACGCACCGCCGTCGCTGCACCGTGGATGCGCGCCAACGGCGACAATGTCTATGTGATGATGCGGCGCGATTCGATGTCATCGGCCGCCGTCATCGCGAAACTCGAGCCCGGCGTCGTGCTCAAGATCGAAGAATGCAACGGCAACTGGTGCAAGGCCGAAACCAAGGGCGTTGCCGGCTGGGTGGCGCAGGCGGAAATCTGGGGCGCCTATCCCGGCGAAGCCTTCAAATAAGGCCTGCCTTAAAGCAGGCCTGCGGCGCGCGCGCCCTTGTCCAGCGAACTCATCGGACGCGGGCCGATCTGCTGGATGACAACGCCAGCCGCATAACAGCCCAGATGGGCGCAATCCTCAAGCGACCGGTCATTGGTGTAGCCGAACAGGAAACCTGAGGCAAAAAGATCGCCGGCACCGGTGGTATCCAGAAGATTGGTTACGAGCGTGGCCGGAACGCGGATACGCTGGTCGCCCTTGACCACGACGGCGCCATTTTCGCCCATGGTGACAGCCGCAAGCTTGCAGTCGGCGGCAATCCTGTCGAGTGCAACGGCGAAATCATCCGTTTCGTAGAGCGACAGCGCTTCCTGCTCATTGGCAAAAACGATATCGACCGTGCCGGAACGCATCAGATCGAGGAATTCCTCGCGGTAACGGCCGACGCAGAAGCTATCGGACAATGTCATCGACATTTCGCGCCCATTCTCATGGGCAATGCGGGCACATTCGAGGATCGCCTGCTTGGCGCGCGGCGGATCCCAGAGATAACCTTCGAAATAGGTGACCTTGGACTGGGCAACAACCTCTGGCTCGACGTCTTCCGGGCCAAGCTCAACACAGGCACCGAGATAGGTGTTCATCGAGCGCTCGCCGTCTTCGGTGACGAAGATCATGCTGCGCGCGGTCGGAGGCTGGGTACCGCGCGGCTTTGTCTCGAAATGCACACCCTGGGCGCGGATGTCATGGGTGAAGATCTCGCCGAGCTGATCTTCCGCTACCTTGCCAAAATAGGCCGCCTTGCCACCAAAATTGGCGATACCGGCTGCGGTATTGCCGGCGCTGCCGCCGGACGCTTCGACGGCAGGACCCATCAGACTGTAAAGCCGCTCGGCACGGTCCGCATCAATCAGGTTCATCGCACCCTTGGTGATCTCGTTGTCGATGAGAAAGCGATCATCGCAGCGGGAAATGATGTCGACGATTGCGTTACCGACAGTGAGGACGTCGAATCGGCTCATAATGGTCTTGGGCTCCGTTAAATAGGCAAGACGGTCATAGCCTTTTTTGCCGGGTTTGAAAGGGGGCGCAGAAAACCTTCGTTGTCATGCGGCTGTTACCTTGGCGGGCTAGTGGATGCGTGTGCGGACGGCATAGCTCCCCAGCGCCGATCCGAAGAACCATGACAGGTTCCACAACCTGGCCAAGCCGACCACGGATGTACTGGCGGCGCGGATACAGGTCCCGGCTCGACCGGGCGTAAAAGCAGGCATTGCCTGCTTTTTGTCGTCAGGAAGCACCCCTTCAATGACTGGTCGGCGGTGGATTCAAGGTCTAAGAAAAAGTCTGTCTTTTTCTGTGAGTCGCCAATTTCATGTCATCCGTTGCCCAAGACGTCCTGCCTATCTTCATTCTCATCCTGTTCGGCTGGTCGCTGGTAAGGCTGAAAATCCTCAAGGCGGACATCGGAGACGGGCTGGGCGACTTCGTGTTCAGAGTGGCGGTGCCGATGCTGATGTTCCGCACCATCGCCAATGCCGATTTCCATGGCGCCTCGCCATTCCGGTTGTGGATTGCCTATTTTGCCGGGGTGGCCGTCGCCTGGACGCTGGGTCATATTATTGCAACGCGGTTTTTCGGTCGCGATCAGCGCATCGGCGTTCTGGCCGGCCTTTCCGGCGCCTTCGCCAACAACGTGTTCATCGGTCTTCCGCTGGTCGATCGCACCGTTGGTCCCGATGGAATTGTCGCCATGTCGATCCTGCTGGCCGTGCATCTGCCGCTGATGATGATCGCCGGCACGGTGGCAATGGAACGTGCGGAGCAGAAAACCACGGGCAAGCCTTCGGAAGGCGTTCTGGCCGTGTCGCGCCAGGTTGGCGCCAATCTCATCCGCAACCCGCTGATCATCGGCCTGATGGCCGGGCTGGTGCTGCAGGTCGTCGGCATCAAGATGCCCGTAATGCTCGACGGCATCGTCGGTCAGGTGGCCGGGATGGCAGCACCAGCGGCTTTGATCTCGCTCGGCATGACGCTGACCAAATATGGCATGGCGGGCAATGTGCGGATCGCAAGCGTCATCACCGTGATCAAGCTGATCGTCATGCCTGCAACCGTCTGGCTGGCATCGACGCTGCTCGGCCTCAGTCCACAATGGACCGCCGCGCTCGTGCTCACATCATCCGTTCCGACCGGGATCAATGCCTGGCTGATCGCCAGCCGCTTCGGCGTGGGCCAGGGACTGGCAGCCTCGATCATCACCCAATCGACGGCGATCGGCGTGATCAGCGTCTCGCTCTGGGCTCTTTTTTCTGCTCTGAAGCATGTTCGTTGTCGGGACAAACGAAAATGCCCGGCACAACGGCCGGGCATGGAAATTTGCACGATCTGAATGATCAGTTGGTCGCCGGCGGCGCCGGCAAAGCGACCGGAGCATCTGCCATGGTATGCAGATACAGGATCAGGTTGGCGCGCTCGTCATCCTTCTTGATGCCGGCAAAGCCCATGGCGGTGCCCGGGATATGCTTTTTCGGCGCGGTCAGGAAGGCGTTCAGGTGATCCCAGGTCCAGAGTTCGGTACCACCCTTGGAGAAGTCCTTCATGGCAGCCGAATAGCTGAAGCCTTCATGGGTTGCGATCGGACGGTCGACAAGGCCAAAGAGATTCGGGCCAACCTTGTTGGCGCCGCCCTTGGTATCGGTGTGACAGCTCGCGCATTTCTTGAAGACGCCTTCGCCAGCCGTTGCATCGGCGCTGGCCAGCAGAACCGCGATCGGCACAGCCGCTGCGGCTTCCGGCGCAGCTTCGCCTTCAGCAGCTTCAGCCACAATGGCAAAGCCTTCCTTCTCAGGATGTTCCGAATGGAAAATCCCTTCCGAGGCGATGGACACAGACATCAGGACGAAGACGGTGCCCAGAAAGGCACCCACGCCCATATTCACGTAAGAATTCATCTGCAAAGCTCCCCATGCAGCCGGCCGATCAGCAACCGAGCGATCTTGAAATCGCGCGGAACCTATGTCTTTTGCATAACACATGCAACACGATTATGGTCCCGCAACTGGGACTTATTGACACTTCTGCGCGGTGATTTGAAGGGGTTAGGCATGAATAAAGACGATAGCGGCAAAACCCTGGTGCTAATTCCCGCCCGCATGGCCTCTACCCGCCTGCCCGGCAAGCCTTTGGCCGACATTTGCGGCCTGCCGATGATCGTTCAGGTGGCCAAGCGGGCACAGGAGGCCGATGTCGGACGAATCATCGTCGCAGTCGACGACCAGCGGACATTCGATGCGGTTGTCGCCGCCGGTTTCGAGGTCGTGATGACGCGGGGCGATCATCAATCCGGCTCCGACCGGATCTTTGAAGCGCTGACCAAGATGGATCCCGATGGCAAGGCGGAGATCGTCATCAATGTGCAGGGCGATCTGCCGACCATCGATCCGCAGACCATCCGGGCCGCACTGCGGCCGCTCGACAACCAGGCCGTCGATATTGCAACGCTGACTGTGGAAATCGAGGACGAGGCCGAAAAGACCAATCCCAACGTGGTGAAGGTGGTTGGGTCGCCGCTCAGCGACACGCGACTGCGGGCCCTGTATTTCACCCGTGCCACGGCACCGCATGGCGCCGGGCCGCTCTACCATCATATCGGCCTCTACGCCTATCGCCGGCGCGCTCTGGAACGGTTTGTCTCGCTACCACCCTCGGCACTGGAAAAGCGCGAGTCGCTTGAGCAACTCAGAGCCCTCGAAGCCGGGATGCGCATCGATGTTGAGATCGTCAAAACCATTCCGCTCGGCGTAGACACGCCGGCCGACCTCGAAAAAGCCCGCCGCATTCTTTCGGCTCACTCCAGTTAAGGACGCATACCCTTGGCCCCGACCAACAAGATTTCCTTCCAGGGCGACTTTGGCGCCAATTCCGACATGGCCTGCCGGGACATGTTTCCAGCGATGGAGCCACTGCCCTGCCCGACCTTCGAGGACGCCTTCGTGGCGCTGGAAACCGGCGAAGTCGATCTGGCGATGATCCCGATCGAAAACACGCTTGCCGGGCGCGTCGCAGACATCCACTACCTGCTGCCGCTGTCGCGACTGCATATCATCGGCGAATATTTCATGCCGATCCGTTTCCAGCTGATGGTGCTGCCGGGGGTGAAGCTCGACGAGATCCGCACCGTGCACAGCCATATCCATGCGCTGGGCCAGTGCCGCAAGATCATCCGCAGCCATGGCTGGAAGGCCGTCGTCGCCGGCGATACGGCCGGCGCCGCCAAGCAGGTGTCGCAGCAAGGCGACCGCAGCATGGCGGCGCTCGCGCCGCAGCTGGCATCCTCACTCTATGGTCTTGATATCATCGCGGAGAATGTCGAGGATTCCGACAACAACGTCACACGTTTTGTCGTGCTGTCGCGCGATGAACACGAGCCGAAGCGCAAAAGCGACGATGAACTCTTCATCACCACCTTCGTGTTCAATGTCCGTAACCTGCCGGCGGCACTCTACAAGGCGATGGGCGGTTTTGCCACCAATGGCGTCAACATGACGAAGCTGGAAAGCTACCAGATCGGCGGCAAGTTCATTGCCACCCAGTTCTATGCCGACATCGAAGGGCATCCTGACGACGCAGCGGTAAAGCGGGCTCTCGAAGAACTGCGGTTCTTCTCGGAAAAGGTTCGCATTCTCGGCGTCTACAAGGCGCATGCGATGCGCGGCAAGCTGTAAGGCCGGCGGAAGACCGGGCGCTCAGCGCGCCCAGTCCAGCCAATCGCTCATCAGTCGATGGGCAATGGTGCCCCTCACCGGTGCCTTCACCGCTTCGTTCGTCAGGTCGATCATCGACTGTACCTCCTCGCGCGTGAACCAACGACAATCCACCAGTTCGGCCTCGTCGCGCGTCACATCAAGCGACAGGGCCTCGGCATAACAGCCGATCATCAATTGGTGCGGCATCGGCCAAGGCTGGGTGGCATGGTAGCGAACCCTGCCGATGGTGATGCCCGATTCCTCAAGTGTCTCCCGACGCACGGCATTCTCAATGGTTTCCGCAGGCTCGAGAAAGCCGGCCAGACAGGAATACATGCCTTCCGGGAAATGCGCGCCGCGGCCGAGGAGACAGCGGTCATTCAGTTCATCAATGGTCATCATGATGACGACCGGATCCGTGCGCGGAAAGGCGACGCGGCCACAGGCTAGACATTCACGCTTGTAGCCGCCGATGCGCGATTCCATCGCTTGCCCGCAACTGCCACAGAAGCGGTTCTCGCCATTCCAGTGCAGCAGGCTGAAACCCTGGGCTGCCTCGCCGACGAGTTCTTCATCCACACCCGCTTCACGGAACAGTTCGCGCGCGGTCAGCGCCTTGTAATTCATAGCCAGCTGTTCTTCGCCGGCATTCACCGGCACGGCGATGCGCGGCTCTCCATTCGGCTTGTGGCCCAGCAACACGGCGTTGTCGAGATCTGGCTCAAGGCCGGCCAGTTCGTAGGGCGCAAAGAGCGGATCGAGGATCTGGCCCTCGTGCTTGAATATCAGGCGGTTGCCGGCAAAGGCCAGAAGGTGCGTGCCTTCAACGGCCAGCGCTTCAGCCAGACTTGCTTCCGTGCGGTGCTCGGCATTGCGATCAAGACCATTGCCGGAGAAGGCGGTGAGCGAACTGGCCTCAGGATGGGGGGCGGACGTATCAAAAATGGATCGTTTTGTCATTGCAGCGCTTCGAGCATCCGGGTCTTGAGCGTATTGAATGTTTCGTCGGAATGAGGAACGGCCGCTCCATGCCCCCATATCGGGCCCGGCCAATTCGGATCGTCCTCGAAGCGGGCGACGACATGTACGTGGAGCTGGCGCACGACGTTGCCGATTGCGGCTGTGTTGATCTTGGTTGCACCGGTCACCTTCTTCAACGCAGCAGCCACTGTCACCTGCTCGAATGTGAGCATGGCCTGATCGAGCGGCGTCAGGTCGAAAATCTCGCTCATGCCCGGTCTTTGTGGGACAAGGATCATCCATGGCCAGCGGCTGTCATGGGCAAGCCTGAGATCACAAAGCCCCAGCTTCAGGATTGATTGGCTGTCGCGCGCGAGACGCTCATCAAGAAGGAATGGCTCCAAGGTGTTTCTCCGCTGTTGTTTTTCCAAGCTGTAGCAGTTTTTTACGGGCTTGGCTTGCATTTGCCGTCGTTATTGCCGATATGTCACCTCGGGAGGTTGGTGGTGGACGAGCCACTCGCCAACCGGGTCAGATCCGGAAGGAAGCAGCCCTAACGAGCGCGGCACGGGTCATCGTGCCAGCCTCCCACCTCATCTTCATTTCCGGCCCGTGATGCAAAACCATGGGCCGCGCCATGCCCGGATCCGGGCGGCAAGGGGAAGCTGGCAACGCGATGAGCGATTTGGAGCCCACTGCAGAGGCCAAGACCGCCCCCGGCGGGTACCGCGTGCTTGCCCGCAAATATCGCCCCAAGGATTTCTCGGACCTGATGGTCGGCCAGGAGCCGATGGTTCGCACCCTGACCAATGCGTTCGAGACCGGCCGCATTGCCCAGGCCTATATGCTGACCGGCGTGCGCGGGGTCGGCAAGACGACCACCGCCCGTATTCTGGCGCGTGCGCTCAACTACAAGACACCCGAGATCGATAAGCCGACCATCGACCTTCGCATTCCCGGCGAGCATTGCCAGGCAATCATGGAAGGCCGGCATGTCGACGTGATCGAGATGGACGCCGCCTCGCATACCGGTATCGACGATATCCGCGAGATCATCGAGCAGGTACGCTACCGCCCGGTTTCGGCGCGCTACAAAGTCTACATCATCGACGAAGTGCACATGCTGTCGACGGCAGCCTTCAACGGGCTGTTGAAGACGCTCGAAGAGCCACCCGAGCATGTGAAGTTCATCTTTGCCACGACAGAAATCCGCAAGGTGCCGATTACCGTCCTGTCGCGCTGCCAGCGCTTTGACTTGCGCCGGATCAGTGCCAGCGATCTGGTGGGGCTGTTCTCGACCATCGCGTCGAAGGAGGGCATCCAGGCTGACGAGGATGCGCTGGCGATGATCGCACGGGCTGCCGAAGGTTCGGCGCGCGACGGTCTTTCGCTGCTCGACCAGGCCATTGCCCATGGCAGCGGGGTCGTGCATGCCGACGCGGTGCGCTCGATGCTCGGACTTGCCGATCGCGCCCGCATCGTCGACCTGTTCGAACACGTTGTGCGCGGCGATGTCGCAGCCGCTTTGGAAGAGTTCGGCGGTCAGTATGAGGCGGGTGCCAACCCGACCGTGGTGCTGACGGATCTGGCCGACTTCACCCATCTGGTGACCCGGCTCAAATATATCCCATCAGCCGCACAGGATGCTTCGCTAAGCGAAGTCGAGCGTGTGCGCGGCACATCGCTCGCCGAAAGCGTGGCCGTGACGACGCTTTCGCGCATGTGGCAGATGCTGCTGAAGGGCATTCCCGAAGCGGAAGGTTCATCGCGTCCGGCGGGTGCTGCCGAAATGGTCATCATCCGCCTGGCACATGCAGCGCATCTGCCATCACCGGAAGATGCAGCCCGTCGCCTGCTCGAACTGTCCGATGGCCAACCGGCCGAGCGCGGACCCTCTGCGCCACGCCCGAATGGCGGCGGCGGTGGTGGCGCCTCGATGGCGATGCGGGTCCAGGCGGTCGCCCAGCCTTCAACCGACAGTGCGCCGCGGATTGCATCCAGCCAACCTGTTGCCCATCTGCAGAGCGTGCCTGCCGGTGACTCGCTGCCAGCCGCCATGGAGCGGGTGCAGCCGAAGCCGCAGGAAGCGCCGACACCCAAGGTGCAGGTCAAGTCGCTGGAAGACATTGCCGAGCTTTGCAGCAAGAACCGCGACCCGCGCCTGAAGGCGTTGATGCGTGGCTTCGTCCGGCTTGTCCGGCTGGAACCGGGCCGACTGGAAATCAATCTGCCGCCCGACGCGCCGAAGACACTGGTCGGCGACTTGCAGAAGCGGCTGGAGGAATGGACCGAAATCCGCTGGATGGTCATTCTGAGCCGCGAAGAAGGCGCGCCTACTCTGGTCGAACTGGAGAATACGACGCGCGAGACGCGGCTGCGCGATGCGCGGCAGGATCCTGACGTAGCGGCCATCCTTGCGCGCTTTCCGGGCGCCAAGATCACCGACGTTCGGATCAAGGCGGGCAGTGTCGAGGAAGACGAAGAATTGCGTCCGCCGCCGGCGATCCTCGAAACCGAGGAAGGCGATATCTTGCCTGGCGACGATATCGAGTTCTAGAGCGTTACTGTTGCACGGGCACACAGATTAGGCCCGGTGAAAAAACAACAATCCAAGGAGATGACGATGCGCGACATCATGGGCATGATGGGCAAGGTCAAGGAAATGCAGGCCAAGATGGAAAAGACGCAGGCGGAAATCGCCGCGCTTGAAATCGAGGGCAAATCCGGCGGTGGCCTGGTGACAATCGTGCTGAACGGCAAAGGCGAGATGAAGAGCATCAAGATCGACCCGTCGCTTTTCAAGGAAGAGGATTCCGAAATCCTCGAAGACCTGATCGTCGCCGCTCACAAGGATGCCAAGGACAAGGGCGAGGTCCAGGCCCAGGAAAAGATGGCCTCGATCACGGCCGGCATCCCGCTGCCGCCGGGCATGAAGTTCCCGTTCTGAGCCAAGGCACGCCTCGGCGGGTCTGCTAAAAGTAGATCCGCTGCGGCCATGGATTGCGGCCTTCGCGCAGCCAGTCGAGACTGCTTTTCCAGAAGCCATGTTCATGGCGCGCGTGGAAAAGGTTGAAATGGCCGACCGTGTCGAAGCCAAGATCGCCTGGTGACAGAAGTACTTTCGTGATCGGCGCTGCGCTGTAATAGCCCGTGGCCCTGTTGATGGCCTTCGGCGTTGCAATCGCATCGTCCGACATTGCCACGGCCAGAATCGGTGCTGTGAACGCGGCAAAACCCGTGCGCATCCGGGTGATCTTTTCAGGCGGCAGCCCTTGCTCCGCCCTGCCCTGCTGCAGGCCCCAACCGAGCGCCACGCCCTTGGGCAGGTCCTCCAGCCACCCCAGCCGCTTCCCGGGAAAATAACCGAGTACCGCGGTGATCGCCGGCATGGCGAGATGCCATTTGATCGCCAGTGGCACGCGCATGCGCAATTGATAGTCGCCCCAATAGCCAAACTGTCCGCCAACGGAAAGCAGGCCGGCAATTCTGCCCGTCGCAGACGCGTAGCCGGGCAGAAATCCGCCGATACTATGGCCAACCACCAATAGGCGACCCGTTTCATCGTGATCCAGGGCATGCCGCAGCGCTGCGTCGAAATCCTGCTCGCCCCACTCACGCCATGTGTAGGCGACACGGCGCAGATCGGCCGGTCGCGACTGACCGATGCCGCGATAGTCATAGGTCAGTACCGCAAATCCCTGCCTTGCCAGGAAGCGGGCATAGTGGTGGTAGTAGCGCGCCAGCACGCCGGTGGCGGCATTGATCACGACAATCGCGGCCCCGACGCCAGACGGTGGCAGCCACCAGTCGCCGGCAAGCCGCACGCCGTCGGCGCAGAGCAGTTCGATCCGCTTTTCCTGCATAAAGTCCCCCGCAGTGGTCCGGCTGCATGATGACTGCGCCAGGCAGACGGGTAAAGTTGCGCGGGATGCGACTATCGTCGACACCGACAAGGCAGCGTCTTCTACATTTCCCGCGTCCACCTGTCGTTCACCGGAGCAGCAAGATAGCGCTGACGGTCTTGCAGAGACAGGGGCTTGCCATAGGTGGCCATCATTTCCGGCAATGTGACCCGAACGCCGTGATAGGCGGTAAAAACCACGTCCTGACCCGCTTCGATCATGCCGCCCTGCAGGACCCTGCAATAAGCACCAGCACGCGCCGCGCGCGCGTATCGCTTGACCAATGTGGGCTCGCCCATGCGGGCTGCAAACGTGGCACAGGGCATGCGTGGCGACGTCACTTCCAACAGCACATCGCCAATGGCAAAGCGGTCACCGACTGCCAGCGTTCGATTGTCTAGGCCCTCGACGATCAGGTTTTCGCCAAAGGTGCCCGGTGGCAGATCACGTCCAAGTTCTTCCGCCCACCAGGCGAGATCGAGGCTGCCTTCCAGATAGATCGCCTGATCGACACCGCCATGGTGTTTACGATTGCAGATGCTGTCGCCGACAAGGCCCTCGGCATCGACCATCATCGGTCCGCTGACCGCGGTCTTGTTGATGCCGGACTTGTATTTCTTGCCCGACAGAACTTCCGGGTTACCCCGGCATACGGCGCGTATTTTCATCCATGACCCATGTTCATCGATTCCGTTTGCCGATGTTATGGGCTAGAAACGCCGCATGGCAAAGCGAGTCACCGGCCCTGAAATCGAAAAACTCATCCAGCTTCTGGCAAAGGTGCCGGGGCTCGGGCCGCGTTCGGCCCGGCGCGCGGCACTGCATCTGATCAAGAAGAAGGACCAGCTTCTCGGTCCACTCGGCCACGCCATGGGCGAGGCCTATGACAAGGTGAAGATCTGCTCGTGCTGCGGCAATGTCGATACGATCGATCCCTGCACTGTGTGCACAGACGATCGGCGCGACCAGTCGATGATCATCGTCGTCGAGGACGTTTCCGACCTTTGGGCGCTGGAGCGGGCAGGCGCGATGAACGCCGCCTATCACGTTCTCGGCGGCACGCTGTCGCCGCTGGATGGCGTCGGACCCGATGATCTCAACATCAAGGGGCTGATCGAACGCGTGGCCAAAGGCGGCGTTCGCGAAGTCATCATCGCGGTGAACGCGACCGTCGAAGGACAAACAACCGCCCACTATATCACCGATCATCTGGTCGGGATGGACGTGAAGATCACCCGGCTGGCGCATGGCGTACCTGTCGGCGGCGAACTCGACTATCTCGATGAGGGCACGCTGTCTGCAGCGCTCCGAGCACGCACGGTGATCTGACGGTCGCCTACGGGAGAGAACATCATGGGCAAACCGCACCACTTCCTTTCACATCGTGCGCTGCCGGCGGTGGCATTGGCGCTATCGATCGTGTTCGGGTTCGGCCAGCCGACGGCCCAGGCTGCGCCGTCACGCGCCAATGTCGAAGCGCAATTCCAGCGGTGGATCGCGACCGACCTGTGGACCGAAGCCAAGGCGTCGGGTATTTCAAAGCCGGCTTTCGACACCGCAGTGTCTGGCCTGTCGCTCAACTGGGAACTGCCGGATCTCGTGCCGCCGGGTACTGCGCCGCCGAAGGAACAGAGCCAAAGTCAGGCAGAGTTTTCTTCTCCGGCGTCCTATTTCTCCGAAAAAAGACTGCAGGGACTGGCCGCGACCGGGCGGTCGCTCGCCTCGCAACATGCCGGCACGCTGCGCAAGGTCGAGGCGACCTATGGCGTCCCCGGTTCGATCCTTGTCGCCATCTGGGGTCGGGAATCCGGTTTCGGCAAGGCGAAGATGCCCTATCCGGCGCTGGAAGTGCTGGCCACCAAGGCCTTCATGTCGACGCGCAGGGACATGTTCCGGCGCGAGATGATCTCGGCGCTGCACATGATCGAGGGCGGCGACGTGACGGCGCAGCAGATGCGCGGCTCCTGGGCCGGGGCGCTGGGCCAGCCGCAGTTCATGCCGACGAGTTTCCTGAAATATGCCGTCGATTTCGATGGCGACGGTAAACGCGACATCTGGAATTCGGTGCCGGACACGCTCGCCTCGATCGCCAATTACCTGGTCAAGAGCGGCTGGCAGCGCGGTCGCGACTGGGGCTTCGAGATCAGCATTCCCGATGGTGTCTCCTGCGCCCAGGAAGGGCCGGACCGGGCACAGCCTGCCACGGCTTGGTCGGCGGAAGGCCTCGCCCGCATTTCCGGTAAGGCTTTCCCATCAAGCGAGATGAGCCAATCCGCGATGATGTTGGTTCCGGCCGGTACCTTCGGCCCTGAATTCCTGGTGACGCCGAATTTTTACGTCATCAAGGAATACAACAATTCGGACCTCTACGCACTGTTCATCGGCAATCTGGCCGACAGGATCGGCAGCGGATCCGGTGCTTTCAAAGCCGCCTGGGGCGATGTCGGCAAGATGCTGCGCTCGGATGTCCTGGCCATGCAAAAAGCACTGGTGGCGCAAGGCTATGATGTCGGCAAGGTGGACGGGCTGCCTGGTTTCAAGACACGGCGGTCTCTCGGCGAATGGCAGGCAAAAAACGGCCTGAAACCGACCTGCTATCCGAGCGCCAGCCTGAAAGCTAAGCTGCGCTGATACTCGTGGTCAGTGAGGGTCCAGATGTGACTGGTGGAACACATCATCCTCCGGCGGGATCGCCTGTCGCTCGATCATCCGGTGCACATGCGGCTTGGTCGGCCCGCGATGCAATTCGATCAGACGATCGGTGATCTCCGCGTCGGCTTTGGTGCGGCGCTGGTTGTGGCGAACGTAATCGACCCAGGTCGGGACGTGATAGGTTTCCGTCCAGATCTCCGGCTTTTCAAGATCGCGCATCAGCGTCCAGTTGCGGGCGCCATCGCGCAGGCGGATGCGACGGCGCTCGACCATGATGCGGAGAAATTCCGGCATGTCGACGTCGTCGATCTCGAAATCGATCTGGATGACGATCGGCCCGCTCCGCGGCCTTATGTCCAGCTTGAGCGCCGGCTCGTTGAAGCGGTTGAGGGGATCGAGATCAAGGGCGGAGAAAGCCGGCATCGGCAGAAAGAACCCGATCGCGACACCGACCATCATCAGCGCGCCAGAAGCAACGAGCGCATGGCCGGAACCATAGCTTTCAGCGATACTGCCCCACAACCAGCTTCCTGTCGCCATGCCGCCAAAGGTGGCCGTCTGGTACAGCGACAGCGCCCGACCGACGACCCAGCGCGGGGTTGAAAGCTGCACCACCGTATTGAACAGCGACAACGCCAAGACCCAGCAAGCGCCGGCGACCATCAATGCGGCGCCCGCCAGCCAGATCGAGTCGCTTACCCCGGTGACAACCGTCGCCAGCGCAAAGCCGGCAAAGGAGGCACGCACGATATCCTCGCTGGACAGGATGTCGCGCAGGCGCTGATTGTAGAGCGCGCCGAGGATCGCGCCGATGCCGAAGGCACCCAGAAGACCGCCATAGACCAGCGGTCCTCCGGCCAACTGGTCGCGGGCGACGATCGGCAAAAGCGATAGGATGGAGGTTGCGGTCAGGCCGAAGACAAAGCCGCGGAACAGAACCTTACCGAGATTGGGCGACATGGCAACGTAACGAAGACCGGCGGAGATCGCCGGGCCCAATTGCTCACGCGGCAGCGTGCTCTGCGGAAAATTCGGTTTCCAACGGAAAAGCGCATACAGAATGGCGAAATAGCTCAGTGTGTTGACGGCAAAAGCCGCCGCCGCACCGGCTGCGGCCACGATCAGACCGCCAATGGCGGGGCCGACGCTTCGGGTGATGTTGAAGCCCATGCTGTTGAGTGAGACAGCCGCCGGCAGATCGGCGCGCGGCACCATATCGCCGACCGAGGCCTGCCAGGACGGATTGTTGAGTGCCGTGCCACAGCCGATCAGGAAGGTAAAGGCGAGAAGCGCCCAGGGCGTGATCAGATCGAGATAGGCAAACAAGGCGAGAAGCGCCGAGATCGTCACCATGAAGATCTGCGAGGCGATCATCACGCGCCGACGATCGAAACTGTCGGCAATGGCGCCAGCGATCAGCGAGAACAGCATGATTGGTCCGGTGTTGGACGCCTGGACCAGCGCCACCATGTTTTCGGAACTGGAGATGGACGCCATCATCCAGGCCGCGCCGACACCTTGAATGAGGCCACCAAGATTGGACGCCATACTGGCGAACCAGATGCGTCGATAGAACTCGTTTGCAAGCGGAGATAGCGGAGATCGGCTGTCGGGCACAGAGCTTACTCGTCGATTGGCTTGTCCAGGAACGGAATTGGCGAAGCACGCCAGCCGCCTCCACCTTGCAACGGTCAAGGCGTGAAAGGCAAGTTTGTTTTGAAGTTGAAGTGAAAAGCTTGCATTTGGGGGCAAGGCAGCGTATACGGCATTCAAATTCTTGATCGACCGATGGAGAGTGGGACCGCAAGGACCCGCTCTTTTTTATTGGCGATCGTATCCAATCGGGAGTATGACGATTGTCCGATAACATGCCGCAGCCTGAAGCAGGCGAAGCACGGATTATCATTGAGACGGGCCTTGACCGTCGGATCGCAGAGATCATCGAGCCTGTGCTCGTGGCGATGGATTTCAAACTTGTTCGCGTTCGCATGATGAACCAGAATGGGCTTACGCTGCAAGTCATGGCTGAACGCAGCGACGGGACAATGACCGTCGAGGATTGCGAAGCCGCATCCATGGCGATCTCGCCGGTGCTCGACGTCGAGGACCCGGTTGACCGGGAATATCATCTGGAAGTCTCCTCCCCAGGGATTGACCGGCCGATGGTACGCAAGTCGGACTTTGTCCGCTGGCAGGGCAATCTGGTGAAATGCGAGACTTCGATCCTTGTCGACAATCGCAAGCGCTTCCGCGGCAAGATCGTTGCCGTGGATGCAGATGGCTTTACCTTAGAACGTGATCAGCTGGCTTATGGCGAAGAGCCGCGGCTGACGATCCCGTTCAGCACCTTGGCCGAAGCCAAGCTGATTCTGACCGATGACCTGATCCGTGACGCGCTTCGCGCGGACAAGTTGGCCAAGGCGCAAGCCGCCAACCAGAACGACGAAGACGACAGCGAAGACGCATAACGTTTGACAGATAGCCTTGTGGCAGACGCCCAGGCATGAAGACGGAGACCTAAGACATGGCAGTCAGTGCTAACCGGCTCGAGCTCCTGCAGATCGCAGATGCCGTTGCCCGCGAAAAGGTGATCGACCGCGAAATCGTCCTCGCCGCCATGGCCGACGCGATCCAGAAGGCTGCCCGTTCGCGTTACGGCACCGAGACCAACATCCGCGCCGACATCAACTCGAAGACCGGCGAAATTCGCCTGCAGCGCCTGCTGGAAGTCGTCGAGAAGGTCGAGGACTACGCAACGCAGATCGCTCTCGAACTGGCGCGCGACCGCAATGTCGATGCCAAGCTGGGCGACTACATTGCCGATCCGCTACCGCCGATGGACTTTGGCCGTATTGCCGCGCAGTCGGCCAAGCAGGTCATTGTGCAGAAGGTGCGCGAAGCCGAACGTGACCGCCAGTATGACGAATTCAAGGACCGCATGGGCGAAATCGTCAACGGCACCGTCAAGCGCGTCGAATACGGCAACGTGATCGTCGATCTCGGCCGCGGCGAAGGTATCATCCGTCGTGACGAGATGATCCCGCGCGAAGCCTTCCGTTACGGCGACCGCGTGCGCGCCTATGTCTACGACGTGCGCCGCGAACAGCGCGGCCCGCAGATCTTCCTGTCGCGTACCCATCCGCAGTTCATGGTGAAGCTGTTCACCATGGAAGTGCCTGAAATCTACGACGGCATCATCCAGATCAAGTCGGTGGCCCGTGATCCCGGTTCGCGCGCCAAGATCGCCGTCATTTCGAACGATAGTTCGATCGATCCTGTCGGCGCCTGCGTCGGTATGCGCGGTAGCCGTGTTCAGGCCGTCGTCGGCGAATTGCAGGGTGAAAAGATCGATATCATTCCGTGGAGCCAGGATCCGGCTTCGTTCATCGTCAACGCCTTGCAGCCGGCGGAAGTCGCCAAGGTCGTTCTCGATGAGGACGCCGAGCGCATCGAAGTCGTGGTGCCGGACGAGCAACTGTCGCTCGCCATCGGCCGTCGCGGCCAGAACGTGCGCCTTGCCTCGCAGCTCACCGGCTGGGACATCGACATCATGACGGAAGCCGAGGAATCGGAACGCCGCCAAAAGGAATTCAACGTCCGCACCAACCTGTTCATGGACGCGCTCGACGTCGACGAAATGGTTGGTCAGGTGCTGGCCTCGGAAGGCTTCGCAGCCGTCGAGGAACTGGCTTACGTCGAGTTGGACGAAATTGCCTCGATCGATGGTTTCGATGACGATACCGCCGAAGAAATCCAGACCCGCGCTCGCGAGTATCTGGAAAAGATCGAAGCCGAGAGAGATGCCAAGCGCCGCGAGCTCGGCGTTGCCGACGAATTGCGCCAGATCAACGGCATGACCTCGCAGATGATGGTCGCGCTCGGCGAAGACGGCATCAAGACGATCGAAGACTTTGCGGGCTGCGCCGCTGACGACCTGGTGGGTTGGAGCGAACGCAAGAATGGCGAAACCAAGAAGTTCGAGGGCCTGTTCTCGAAGTTCGAAGTTTCGCGTGCAGAAGCCGAAAACATGATCGTCCAGGCGCGACTTTCCGCCGGATGGATCACCGAAGACGATTTGGCTGTTGAAGCCGAAGCAGATGTGGAAGGCGAGGCGGAAGCCGAGCAGGAAGCGTGATGACCGCCCAGTCTCCGGACACGGTGCAGGACGAAGATGACTTCGACTTGAGCGACGTGAATGGACGCATGTGCATCGTTACGCGTGAGAGTGGTTCCCCGGAAACGTTGCTTCGCTTCGTTGCCGGGCCGGACGGCTCGATCGTTCCCGACCTGAAGCGCACGCTTCCCGGTCGGGGCTGCTGGGTCACACCAAGCCGTGAGGCTGTCGAAAAGGCTGTGGCGAAGAAACTCTTCGCCAGGGCGCTGAAGAAAGACGTTAAGGCGGATCCCGCCCTTGGCGAACGGGTTGACAGGCTGCTTGCCAGTCAACTGACCGGAATGATGAACCTGGCCCGCAAGGCGGGGCAGTTCATCATCGGGTCTGCCAAGGTCGAACTCGCTGTTCGCAGCGGGGAAGCCCTTGCGGTGTTCCATTCCAAGGACGCGGCAGCGGACGGCATTCGCAAGATTGACCAGGCTCGAAAGGCCCGGCATCTCGGAATGGAAACTGATGCGGAGATCCCTTCGTTCCAGCTTTTATCCGGGAACGAAATGGACGAACTGATGGGCCAGAATGCGTTTATCCATGCTTGCGCGCTTGCAGGGCAGGCGGGTGAAGGTGTAGTGAAACGCGCAACTCTGCTCGAAACCTACCGTGGCCTTGAGCCGCGCAGGTTGAGCACTGGCCCGAGACCACAATGACACGGTCATCGGCCAAGGCCGACCTCCGTGGTTTAGGACAGTATGTGAACGGCGTGGTCTGATGCTCGGCATCCGGCCTCGCTCGAAGGAACGGGAACGGAATGACCGACAACAATGACGACAAGACCATCGGCGTGAAGAAGACGCTCACCCTGAAACCATCGGGGATGAGCCAGGGCACCGTACGCCAGGACATGGGGCGCGGCCGCACGAAGTCGGTCGTCGTCGAGACTGTGAAGCGACGCCCTACACGCCCGCAGGACGAAAAGCCGCCAATCACCCCCATTCGTGCGCCTGAGCCCGTCGCTCCGGTGGCAGTCGCGCAACCGCCGCGTCCGGCAGCACCTGCGCCCGCGCCCGCGCCGACACCTGCTCCGCGCGCGCAGCAGCCGGCTCCGCAACAGCACCGCCCGGCACAGCAGCAGAACAACAACAACCGTCAGCCGGAACGTCCGCAGCAGCAGAACCGCCAGCCGGAACGTCCGCGCGGCGCCGTGTTGCACGACCTGTCGGCCGGCGAGATGGAAGCACGTCGCCGCGCACTGATTGAAGCGCAGGCCCGTGATATCGAAGACGCCAAGCGTCGTGCCGAAGACGAGGTTCGCCGTCAGCGCGAAGCCGAAGAAGCCGCACGTGTCGCCGCGGAAGAAGCGGCTCGCCGGGCCGCCGAACCGCAGCCCGAGCCGCAGGCTGAAGCACCTGTCGAGGTGGCGGCAGCCGCTGTTGCCCAACCGGCCAGCACTGCACGTCCTGCCGGTGAAACGCGCCCGGCTGCCCCGGCGCCTGCCGGCTTCGTACGTGGTCGCAAGGCTTCCGACGAAGAAGAAGATCGTGCTCCGGCGCGCGTCATTCCAGGTCGCGGCAAGGTTGTGGCTCCGGCTCCGGCCAAGGTTCCTGCCCGTCCGAAGGCCGAGGAAGACCGCCGCCGCGGCAAGCTGACCGTGACCACTGTCGGCACCGACGACGACGGCAATGCCCGTGGCCGTTCGCTGTCTGCCATGCGTCGCCGCCAGGAAAAGTTCCGCCGCAGCCAGATGCAGGAAACGCGCGAGAAGGTCATGCGCGAAGTGGTCCTGCCGGAAACCATCACCATCCAGGAACTGTCGCAGCGCATGTCAGAACGCGCCGTCGATGTCATCAAGTACCTGATGAAGGAAGGCCAGATGATGAAGCCGGGCGACGTCATCGACGCCGACCTCGCTGAACTGATCGCCACGGAATTCGGCCATACCGTCAAGCGCGTATCGGAATCCGACGTCGAAGAAGGTATCTTCAACGTCAAGGACGATGCAGGCGAAATGGTCTCCCGTCCGCCGGTCGTCACCATCATGGGTCACGTCGACCACGGCAAGACCTCGCTGCTCGACGCCATCCGCAAGACCTCGGTCGTATCGGGCGAAGCCGGTGGCATCACCCAGCATATCGGTGCCTATCAGGTCGAGCAGAACGGCCAGAAGATCACCTTCATCGACACACCCGGTCACGCCGCGTTTACCGCAATGCGTGCCCGTGGCGCACAGGCGACCGACATTGCCATTCTGGTGGTTGCGGCCGACGACAGCGTGATGCCGCAGACGATCGAGTCGATCAACCACGCCAAGGCGGCCGGCGTGCCGATCATCGTGGCGATCAACAAGATCGACAAGCACGAAGCCAACCCGGACAAGGTCCGCCAGCAGCTTCTGCAACATGAAGTGTTCGTCGAATCCATGGGTGGTGAAGTGCTCGACGTCGAAGTTTCGGCGAAGAACAAGCTCAACCTCGACAAACTGCTCGAAGCCGTGCTTCTGCAGGCCGAAATCCTCGACCTGAAGGCCGATCCGAGCCGGACTGCCGAAGGTACGGTCATTGAAGCCCAGCTCGACCGTGGTCGCGGTTCGGTGGCAACGGTCCTAGTCCAGAAGGGCACGCTTCGCCCGGGCCAGATCATCGTGGCCGGCGATCAGTGGGGCCGTGTTCGTGCGCTGGTCAACGATCAGGGCGCTCATGTCAAGGAAGCAGGGCCTGCCATGCCGGTCGAGGTTCTCGGCCTGTCGGGTACGCCGGCTGCCGGTGACAAGTTTGCCGTGGTCGAAAACGAAGCACGTGCTCGCGAGATTTCCGAGTATCGTCAGCGTCTGGCCCGTGACAAGGCCGCTGCTCGCCAGTCTGGCCAGCGCGGTTCGCTGGAACAGATGATGACCCAGCTGCAAAACACCGGCTACAAGGAATTCCCGCTGGTTATCAAGGGCGACGTGCAGGGCTCGATCGAAGCCATTATCGGCGCACTCGACAAGCTGGGCACGGACGAAGTCCGGGCACGGATCGTGCATTCGGGTGCCGGTGGTATCACCGAGTCCGACATCGCGCTTGCCGAAGCGTCGAATGCGGCCATCATCGGCTTCAACGTTCGTGCGAATGCCCAGGCCCGGACCGCCGCCGAGCGTGCCGGCTCCGAAATCCGCTACTACAACATCATCTACGATCTGGTGGATGACGTGAAGGCAGCGATGTCGGGCCTCTTGTCTCCGGAACGCCGCGAAACTTTCCTCGGCAATGCCGAAATTCTGGAAGTGTTCAACATCACCAAGACCGGCAAGGTCGCGGGTTGCCGCGTCATCGAAGGCAAGGTGGAGCGTGGTGCAGGCGTTCGACTGGTTCGCGACAACGTCGTCATCCACGAAGGCAAGCTCAAGACGCTCAAGCGCTTCAAGGACGAAGTTGCCGAAGTCCCGATGGGCCAGGAATGCGGTATGGCCTTCGAGAACTACGAAGACATCCGTGCCGGCGACACGATCGAGTGCTTCCGCGTGGAGCATATCACCCGTACGCTCTGATCCAGAGCCTGCGGACAGGAATAGAGAACGAGCGCCGGGTTTCCGGCGCTCGCTTTATTTGAATGCAGACATTGGTCTGCGACAGCTTTTGCTGCCGATTTTATCTTCTCCCAACTGAAGCATTGCGACTGGGAAAACCGGACCTTCGGACCCCATTGAATGCGAAAAGGCAAACGACCATGAGCAAAGCAAACTCTTCAGCTCCCACGCAGCGCATGCTGCGCGTCGGCGAGCAGGTGCGCGCCGCCATTACCCAGGTCCTGCAGCGTGGCGATGTCCGCGACGACCTCATCGAACGGACGGTGATTTCCATTTCGGAAGTGCGCATGTCAACCGACCTGAGGGTGGCGACGGCCTTTGTCGCCCCGCTCGGGGTCAGCGACCACACAGCGATCATCGAGGCGCTCAACCGCCATGCCAAATATATCCGCGGTCGGATCGGCAGCCAGCTTCGCCAGTTGAAGCACATGCCCGAAGTGCGTTTCCGCGACGACACCAGCTTCGACAATTACCAGAAGATCGATGCCCTGCTGCGCTCGCCGGAAGTCCAGCGTGACCTCGCCGCCAACAGCGCAGACGACGAACAAGAATAAGAGACAATGTCCAAACCCAGAAAGCCCAAGGGCCGCCCGATTTCGGGCTGGCTCATTCTCGACAAGCCCGTGGATTTCGGCTCGACCGAAGCCGTCGGCAAGATCAAGTGGTTGTTCAACGCCCAGAAGGCCGGCCATGCCGGTACGCTCGATCCGCTCGCCTCCGGCATGCTGCCGATCGCGCTTGGCGATGCGACCAAGACCGTTCCCTATGTTATGGACGGCCGCAAGATCTACGAATTCACCGTGACCTGGGGCGAGGAACGCTCGACGGACGACCTTGAAGGCGAGGCCACGCAGACCTCCGACAAGCGGCCGAGCGAAGACGACATCCGGGCCTTGCTGCCGAACTATACCGGTGTGATCAACCAGATCCCGCCGCAGTTTTCCGCCATCAAGATCGCCGGCGAACGGGCTTATGACCTTGCCCGCGAAGGCGAGACCGTCGAAATCCCGTCACGCGAGGTGGAAGTTTTTCGCCTGACCCTGCTGAACGTGGAAGCCGACAAGGCGCATTTCGAAGTGGAGTGCGGCAAGGGCACCTATGTGCGGTCGATCGCCCGGGATCTCGGACGCGACCTGGGCTGCTATGGTCATATCTCGAGCCTGCGCCGCTCGTTTGTCGCACCGTTTGCCGAAGAGACGATGGTGCCGCTTGCAGAGCTCGTGGCACTTGAAGCCATCGAGGATCGTGATGCCCGGCTCGAGGCACTTGATGCTTTCATCGTCGATACGAGCGAGGCACTTTCCGCCCTGCCGCAGATCCGCATCACCGAGGATCAGGCCCATCGCCTGCGCATGGGCAATCCGATCATCGTGCGTGGCCGCGACGCTCCCGTTGCCGAGCCGGAGGCAGTCGCCCTGTCTGGAAGCAAGCTGGTTGCAATCGGCGAGATTGCCGGCGGCGAGTTTCATCCGCGGCGGGTGTTCAACTGAACTTGCCGGAAAACGTCCGCTCTTCCCTTTCCAGGGGGAATGGAGTATAGGCGGCACCAGCTGGCGCTGATGCGCCTGCATTCATGGCCATTGCTGAACGACATCTCGGCCTTTGGCGACCTATTTCTCATAAATTCTAGAAAGGATTTACGATGTCGATTACTGCAGAACGCAAGGCTGCCCTCATCAAGGAATACGCGATCAACGAAGGCGATACCGGTTCTCCGGAAGTCCAGGTTGCGATCCTGACCGAGCGGATCAACAACCTGACGGAACACTTCAAAGGTCACAAGAAGGACAACCACTCCCGCCGTGGCCTCCTGACGATGGTTTCGACGCGCCGTTCGCTTCTTGACTATGTCAAGAACAAGGATGAAGCCCGCTACAGCAAGATCATCACTGCTCTGGGCATCCGCCGCTAAAACAGTTTCCGGCGGATCTTCGCAAGAAGGTCCGCCGGCCTCTTTTGGGACACAGGTCCCTGGACTTCGACATGATACCATCGTGATCGAAGCGCATGAAAGGCAGTCCGGATGACCGGTGCTGCAAATACCAACCGATGACCTGTCATGGGGCAGGATTGCCGGATGCTTTCGCCAGAAAACTGGCGTCAGATGGACTGAGCGATTGGAAAGAGATCCGTTCGCGACACCCGAAAGCCTCCCGCTGTCTTGCCCGTGATGTGTCAGAATTTCCGCGGAGACGTTGGTTCCTTCTGGAGCGCTCGTCTTTTTGTGCAAGGGCACTCCGCGGATGAAGGACAAGAGATGTTTGATACTCACAGCGTTGAAATCGAGTGGGCAGGCCGCCCGCTGAAGCTCGAAACCGGCAAGATCGCCCGTCAGGCTGACGGTGCCGTTCTGGCCACCTACGGCGAAACCGTCGTTCTCGCTACCGTTGTTTCGGCCAAGTCGCCGAAGCCGGGCCAGGACTTCTTCCCGCTGACCGTCAACTACCAGGAAAAGACCTATGCCGCCGGCAAGATCCCGGGTGGCTATTTCAAGCGCGAAGGTCGTCCGTCGGAAAAGGAAACGCTGGTTTCCCGCCTGATCGACCGTCCGATCCGCCCGCTGTTCCCGGAAGGCTACAAGAACGACACCCAGGTCGTCGTCACCGTCGTCCAGCACGACCTTGAAAACGACCCGGACGTCCTGTCGATGGTTGCCGCTTCTGCAGCACTTACACTTTCCGGCGTTCCGTTCATGGGCCCGGTCGGTGGCGCACGCGTCGGCTACATCAACGGCGAATACGTTCTGAACCCGCATCTGGACGAAATGGACGAGTCGGTTCTCGACCTCGTCGTTGCCGGTACCCAGGACGCCGTGCTGATGGTGGAATCGGAAGCCAAGGAACTCAACGAAGAAATCATGCTCGGCGCCGTCATGTTCGGCCACAAGGGTTTCCAGCCGGTCATCGACGCGATCATCAAGCTCGCTGAAGTCGCCGCCAAGGAGCCGCGCGATTTCCAGCCGGAAGACCATTCCGAGCTCGAAGCCGAAATGCTCAAGCATTTCGAAGCCGAACTGCGCACCGCCTACAAGAACACCCAGAAGGCTGAACGTTACGCTGCCGTCGACGCCGTCAAGGCGAAGGTCAAGGCACATTTCTTCCCGGAAGGCGCAGAGCCGAAGTACACCGCTGAAGTGATCGGCGCGACATTCAAGCACCTGCAGGCGAAGATCGTTCGCTGGAACATCCTCGACACCAAGAGCCGCATCGACGGCCGTGACCTGTCGACCGTTCGCGCTATCGTCTCGGAAGTTGGCATCCTGCCGCGCACCCACGGTTCGGCCCTGTTTACCCGCGGCGAGACCCAGGCGATCGTTGTCGCGACACTCGGCACCGGCGAAGACGAGCAGTACGTGGACAGCCTGACCGGCATGTACAAGGAACGCTTCCTTCTGCATTACAACTTCCCTCCCTACTCGGTTGGCGAAACCGGCCGCATGGGCTCCCCGGGCCGTCGCGAAATCGGTCACGGCAAGCTCGCATGGCGCGCTATCCGTCCGATGCTGCCTTCGCCTGAGCAGTTCCCCTACACGCTGCGCGTCGTCTCCGAGATCACGGAGTCGAACGGCTCGTCCTCGATGGCAACCGTTTGCGGCACCTCGCTCGCACTGATGGATGCCGGCGTTCCGCTGGCCAAGCCGGTTGCCGGTATTGCCATGGGCCTGATCCTCGAAGGTGAGCGCTTTGCGGTTCTCTCCGACATCCTGGGTGACGAAGATCACCTCGGCGACATGGACTTCAAGGTTGCTGGTACTGCCGACGGCATCACCTCGCTGCAGATGGACATCAAGATCGCCGGTATCACCGAAGAGATCATGAAGGTTGCTCTGGAGCAGGCTCAGGGCGGTCGCAAGCACATCCTCGGCGAGATGGCCAACGCCATCACCGAAGGCCGTTCGCAGCTCGGCGAATTCGCACCGCGCATCGAAGTGATGAACATCCCGGTCGACAAGATCCGTGAAGTCATCGGCTCGGGCGGCAAGGTCATCCGCGAAATCGTTGAAAAGACCGGCGCCAAGATCAACATCGAAGACGATGGCACCGTGAAGATCGCCTCTGCCTCCGGCAAGGAAATCGAAGCAGCCCGCAAGTGGATCCATTCCATCGTTGCCGAGCCGGAAGTCGGCGTCGTCTACGAAGGTACCGTTGTGAAGACCGCCGACTTCGGCGCGTTCGTCAACTTCTTCGGTTCGCGTGACGGCCTCGTGCACATCTCGCAGCTCGCCTCCGAGCGCGTTGCCAAGACCTCTGATGTCGTCAAGGAAGGCGACAAGGTCTGGGTCAAGCTGATGGGCTTCGACGAACGCGGCAAGGTTCGCCTGTCGATGAAGGCCGTCGACCAGACGACCGGCAAGGAAGTCGTCGAAAAGAAGAACGAAGGTGGCGAAGCCGCTGAATAAGCGCGCTTCCAACTGATCCAGAGGCGCGGAAGAATTTCCGCGCCTTTTTTGTTATCCAATTGTTTGATGCAGTCTTCAACCGAAGAGGCCCGACGCCCTTCCCTGAACTGCTCTAGAGGGGCCTCGAGATGAGCCGCGATACGCTGAAGACCCTGTTCCATCCCTTTGTCACGGAAACCGTCGCGTTGCCGGGCGAAGGCACACGCTATCTCTTCCTCGGCGCCGAAGCCGGCTTTGCTAAGCCTGAAGGCTTCGCAGCAGAGCTGACGGTCGTTCAGGGGTTCCGTCCCGAGTTCCGTCGACTGGAAGCGGCGCACCACGGTCCCGTACCTGTGGTCGAGGGCGAAGATTTCGACGGTGCCCTGATCTTGTGCGACAAGCACAAAGGCATCAATGAAGACCGGGTTGCCGAAGCGCTGACGCGCGTCAAGGCCGGTGGGTTGGTCATGATCGCCGGCGCCAAGGAGGATGGCGTGCAGCCCTTGCGCAAGCAACTCGATCGGCTGGGCTTCGAGCCTCAGTCCATGCCGAAATATCATGGCATCGCCGTCTGGTTTACCGTTCCCCAGGACCCCTCTTCCGCGATCGCGAAACTGCAGGCCAAGCCGGTGATCGTCGACGGCCGCTTTGAGACCAAGGTGGGTCTGTTTTCGCACGCGCATGTCGACGATGGTTCGGAACTGCTCGCAAGCCGTCTGCCAACCAACTTCGACGGCAATGCCGCGGACTTTGGTGCGGGCTGGGGTTATCTCTCCGTCATGCTGGCCGAAACATCACCGCGCACCAACCGGATCGACCTCTTCGAGGCGAGCCACGACGCTCTGGAGCATGCCCGCAAGAATCTTGCGAGCAACTGCCCGAAGCTGACGACCCGTTTCTTCTGGCAGGATCTGGGCAGCGAGCCGGCAAAGGAAAAATACGATCTGGTGATCATGAACCCGCCATTCCACGAAGGGCATGCCGCCGAGCCTTCCATTGGCGAGGCGATGATCAAGGCCGCGGCAGAGGCACTGCGCAACGGCGGTGAGCTGCTGATGGTGGCAAATCGCGGCCTGCCCTACGAGCCCATCCTGGCGGCGAACTTCAAGCAGCATGGCGAAACCTGCCGGAATTCGCGATTCAAGATCCTCTGGGCGAAACGCTAATCCATATTTTCGCATGTAATCACGGGAGATTGATATCCTCCGTGATTGGGCCACTCGACTCGTGTGCCATCCTCTCTTAGCTTTGGACGCCAAGTTCTTTCCCTTCGGCGCCAGGCTTCAAAATGCCGCAAAAAAATCTGACCGATGAACTGACCACGGTTGCAGGCCTTGCCTCAGCCGTGGTGGTTCACGCCCAGAGCTACGGCATCGATATCGTGCCGATTTGCAAGGCGCTGGACATCAATCCAGACTGTTTCCAGAGCATGACCGCCCGCATCAGTCTCGATCGTCTGTGCAGGCTTCTGGAAGCGTGTGCGCTGCTGTCGGATGACGAGGCATTCGGTCTTGCCAGCGTACGTGCCTATGAGCCGGGCTCGACCGGCGCTTTCGGCTATGGTTTGATGTCTGCACCGACGGGTCTCGATTTCGTGCGGTTCCTGGATGCGCATATCCAGTACGTTACCCATACCAGTTATTCTCGCCTGTCGATGGATGAACGCGGCGCCCTGCTATCCTGGACATTCGCGCCGATTGTGGTGAAACGCGATCAGTATGTCGATATGTCGGTCGGGCTTGTCATGCAACGCGCACGCGATCTGGCGGCGTCGGTGACCGATCAGATCGAAATCGAACTTGAAAGGCCCAGGCCGCGAAACATCCAGCCGTTTCGGGAGCTTCTCACGCGAAAGGTCACCTTCGGCCAACGGATGAACTGTATCCGGTTTCCTGGCAGTTTTCTGGAAACGGCCAATCCGGCGGGAGACAAGCGCCTGCACGAGTTGATGGACATGCAGTGCCGGTCGGCGCGGCCCGCCACTCTGAATATGGATGGCGACTTCCTCGATCAGGTGCGTCACTATCTGCTCCTGCATGTCTGCGACGGAGACTATCCACTTTCCGATATCGCTCCCTATTTCGGGTTGTCGGAGCGTACGTTCCAGAGGCGACTTGCCCAGCACGGCACCAGCATGAACGACCTCCGTGACAGTATCCGCCGCGACGTGAGCTTCAATCTGCTCACGGAAAGCGAATTGCCCATCTCCGAAATCTGCTACCGGCTCGGCTATTCGGCACCCAGCGCCTTCACCCGTTCGGTGACCCGGTGGTTCGGCCACACGCCCACCGAAGTGCGCGAAAGAAAATCGGCATAGGCTGGACGCCTTGACAATTTGATGATTATACCGCGAAATAGATCTTCAATCCCGATCATAAGATGTGACGTAATCTCCACCTGCACCCAAAGGTAAGACTTTGGCGTGCCGGGATAAATACTTTGCGTCCGGTTTGTTTATAAGGGCGCAGTGTTGACGTGCGGGTGAGCCCTTCCGTCTTTTGTTGCTTCACCTTCCCGGCGTAAAAGAAAATGATGACCGATACCCATGTGGCGATCGGGGATCGGTTGATTTCACCGATGCTCACAGATCGTGAAATACAGTGTCTGACGCTGATTGCGGAAGGCAAGAAGCCCGGCGACACCGGAACAAGCCTTTTGCTGTCGCGCGCGGAAATCGATGTGGCGCTCACTTCGGCGCGGATCAAGCTGAATGCCAGCAATCTCATGCATGCCGTGAGCATAGCAATGTTGATCGGCGCGATCGATCACTCGGATGAATCTCACTCGGAGTAGTCGATCTCCCATCGGCTGGCGGACCCTCCGACTGAATGCCTGGCGCGACACGAGACGCGCCAGGCTTTTTTATACCTTATTCGCTGTCCGCACTGGCAAGCACATCCAGTGCCGGCATGGATGTGACGTTATAGCCCGCATCCACATAGTGGATTTCACCGGTCACGCCGCGCGACATATCGGAAAGCAGATAGAGCGCCGAGCTTCCGACATCCTCGATCGTGACGCTGCGGCGGAGCGGGGAATTCTTCTGCTGCCACGACAACATAGCGCGTGCGTCCGCAATGCCGGCACCGGCAAGGGTACGGATAGGACCTGCGGAGATCGCATTGACGCGAATACCGCGTGGACCATAGTCGGCCGCGAGATAACGAACGGATGCTTCAAGGGCCGCCTTGGCAACGCCCATGACATTGTAGTTCGGCATGACCCGGACGGAACCGCCATAGGTCAGCGTCAGCATCGAGCCGCCTTCAGTCATGAGGCCGGCTGCGCGCTTGGCAATCTCGGTGAACGAGAAACAGGAGATCACCATGGTCTTGGTGAAGTTGTCCCGGGACGTGTCGGCATAGAGGCCCTTCAGCTCGTTCTTGTCGGAAAAACCGATGGCATGAACGATGAAGTCGACCTTGCCCCAGCGCTCGCGCAAGGCGTCGACAACGCTGTCAAGCGAGGCCAGATCCTCGACGTCGCAAGGCAGGACGAGGTCCGAGCCCAGTTCTGCAGCCAACGGCCTGACGCGCTTGCCAAGCGCATCACCCTGATAGGTGAAGGCAAGTTCGGCGCCGGCGGATGCAAGCGCCTTGGAGATACCCCAAGCGATCGAGTGGTTGTTGGCAACGCCCATGATCAGGCCGCGTTTGCCCTGCATTGATCCCAGCATGTTGGTCATCCGTTGTGACGCTGGAAGACCAGCGTGGCGTTCGTACCGCCAAAACCGAAGGAGTTCGACAGGACCGTATCGATCTTGGCGTCGTCGATGCGCTTGCGCACGATCGGCACGCCGTCGAATTCGGGATCAAGCTCGGTAATATGGGCGCTTTCGCCGATGAAACGTTCCTGCATCATCAGCAGGCCGTAGATCGATTCCTGCACGCCGGCTGCACCCAGGGAGTGACCGGTCAACGACTTGGTCGACTGGATGTGCGGGATCTTGTCGCCGAAAACTTCGCGGATCGCGCCGATTTCCTTCGAGTCACCCACCGGGGTCGATGTGCCGTGGGTGTTGATGTAATCGACTTCGCCCTTCACAGTGGACAGGGCCTGGCGCATGCAGCGCATGGCGCCCTCGCCCGACGGGGCAACCATATCGTAGCCGTCGGAAGTCGCACCGTATCCGGTGATTTCGGCATAAATCTTTGCGCCGCGCGCCTTTGCATGTTCCAGTTCTTCGAGGACCAGAACGCCTGCACCGCCGGCGATGACGAAGCCGTCGCGCGAGACGTCATAAGCCCGTGATGCGGTCGACGGCACGTCGTTGTATTTCGACGACATGGCGCCCATGGCGTCGAAAAGGTTCGACATGGACCAGTCGAGATCTTCGTGGCCGCCGGCGAACATGATGTCCTGCTTGCCCCACTGGATCATCTCCGCGGCATTGCCGATGCAATGGGCCGAGGTCGAGCAGGCCGACGAGATCGAATAGTTGACGCCGTGGATCTTGAACCAGGTGGCAAGCGTGGCCGAGGCGGTCGAGGACATCGCCTTCGGCACGGCGAACGGGCCGATGCGCTTCGGGCTCTTGTTCTGGCGGGTGATATCGGCTGCCTCGACAATCTGTCGGGTCGACGGGCCACCAGAGCCCATGATGATGCCAGTCCGCTCGTTGGCGGCGTAGTCCTTTTCCTCAAGACCGGAATCGGCCAGAGCCTGCTTCATCGCGACATGGTTCCAGGCACCGCCCTGCGACAGGAAGCGCATGGCGCGACGATCGACCAGATCGGTCGGATCCATATTGGGCTTGCCCCATACCTGGCATTTGAAGCCATGCTCGGCAAAATCCGGCGAAAAGCTAATGCCCGACTTGGCACTGCGCAGCGATGCGGTGACTTCTGCAGCGTCAGCGCCAATCGAAGACACGATGCCAAGACCCGTTACTACAACCCGTCTCATCTCTCAGACCTTCTAGTAATTATGGTGGGGGACAGGCGCCTATTCGGCAACCTTGTCCTTCGACAGACCTACACGAAGGTCGGATGCCTGATATATGGTTTCTCCATCGGCCTTCAACCAGCCGTCCGCCGTGCCCAGCACCAGGCGACCGCGCATGACGCGCTTGAAGTCGATGCCGTATTCGAGCAGCTTCGTGTCCGGGCGAACCATGCCCTTGAATTTCACTTCGCCGGTGGAGAGCGCCATGCCGCGACCCGGCTCTCCGAGCCAGCCGAGAAAGAAGCCGGTCAACTGCCACATACCGTCGAGTCCAAGGCAGCCCGGCATGATCGGATTGCCCTGGAAATGGCAGGGAAAATACCAGTCATCGGGACGAACGTCATATTCCGCGCGGATATAACCCTTGTCGAAGGTACCGCCGGTTTCGGAAATGTCGGTAATGCGATGTACCATCAACATCGGCGGCAAAGGCAGTTGGGCGTTGCCCGGGCCAAACAATTCGCCACGGCCGCAGGAGAGGATTTCTTCGTAATTATAGCTAGACTGTCTCGTTACCATTTTTCTTCTTCTTCCCCCCTCGGCTACAGATGTCCGGACCCAATAGAGCAAGAGAGAGGCAAAATGAAGCCCCGCAATCTCGGGTCAGTGATCGCCGGCATTCGGAACCGGCATTCGGGCCGGACGATGAACCTATTTCACTCACGGTCGATACAGGAAGCAATAACGCACCACCAGACCCATTTCGGCGAAAAAAGGAGGCCTGCCCGCCTGCCCCCCGGCTTGTACCCACCCCAACTATTGAAACGCCCTGATTTTAAAGCTATATCCGAAGTTCATGCGATGCACATTGCTCGCGCCGAACCGGAGGTCGTTCTTTGACGATGGCAATGTGCCAGACTGGCATCGAACTGAAATTGCGTCGATCGGGCCTGCGCCCGACGCGTCAACGCATCGCGCTGGCCAATCTTCTGTTCGCCAAGGGCGATCGTCATCTCACTGTCGAAGAACTGCATGAGGAAGCTCTTGCTGCTGATTTTCCAGTGTCCCTGGCAACCGTCTACAACACGCTGCACCAGTTTACCGAGGCCGGACTGATCCGGGTTCTCGCGGTCGAAAGCGCTAAGACCTATTTCGACACCAATGTTTCCGACCACCACCACTTCTTCGTGGAGGGGGAAAACAAAGTTCTCGACATCCCGGTCAACCACCTGACGATCGACAACTTGCCGGAAGCGCCCGAAGGCATGGAAATCGCGCATGTCGACGTGATCATCCGCCTGCGCGCCAAACAGGGCTGAGCTTCACATCACCTCATCCGGATGCCGTCCCGGTTTGTGCCTGTAGGTCGGGAAGGTCCAGCCGAAATAGAGCGCGCCGCCGCGAACCACGAACGCCGCAAGAGCGCCAATCATCGATGCAACATAGAGCGGCACACCGATTTCATTGGCCAAGGTGAAGACGGCAGCGCCGACAAGGGCAGCCGTGATGTAGATTTCCGGCCGCAGCAAAACCGATGGCTCATTGGCGAGAAGATCGCGCAACACGCCGCCGAAGCTTGCCGTCAACGTACCCGTAACGATCGCGATCGTTGGCGAGCCCGTGGCAGCCAAGCCTTTCGCCGCGCCCATGACACAATAGGCCGACAGGCCGATTGCATCCAGCCAGATCAGCAGCTTGTAACGGGATTCCACCAGATGCGCGGTAAAGAAGACCAACACACCGATGGCGCAGCAGACAATGATATAGTCCGGATTGAGCACCCAGAAGACCGGCACGCGACCGAGCACGATGTCGCGCACCGTGCCGCCACCAAGGCCGGTGATGACGGCGAAAAACAGGAAGCCGATCATGTCGAGCTGCTTGCGCGACGCGGCCAGCGCACCTGTGGCTGCAAACAGCGCGATGCCGGCATAGTCCAGATACGATAGCAGCGACATGTCTCGTTTTCCTCTTGGGCTGGCTGGATTTGAATCACGCCGTTAAGGGTGACGCAAGCCGCCTGCGCTAGATTGGCGCCTCCTGTTGTTTGGCCGCTGCATCCCGGAGGTTCAGCCTTGACGCCCTTTATTCGCCTGTTACTTGCCCTGCTGCTCGGCCTTGCAGCACCGATCGCCCATGCGCAGCAGGAGCTTCTCAGCGATCCGGAGATCTACGAGAAGGAGCATTACGGCAAACGCTGCAAGCTGGTGCAATACGGCGCCGACTTCATCGATCGGATCGACATCAACAATGACGGACTGATCGACGCCGTGACCAACAGCAGCGAGATCCTGTGCGACGGCACACGCGGACCGGATTGCTCCGACGAAGGTTGCCCGTTCAACTACTACCTCCAGGTCAAGGAGGGTGGATATTTCATGATCGCCACTGCGCAGATGTATAGCTATGACTTCATCAAGCGCTTCGGCAACATGGTCTTCGTGCTCAAAATGCACCCCAAATATTGCGAGCGCGAGGAAGGCACCGACCCTTGCGAAATGACGGTGCGGGTCCGCGGCACGAAATTCCTGACCATCTCCAAAAAGTAACTGCCCCACCGGACTTCCTGCGCCCTAGCGCTAGGGCGCGGGGTACAGCGCGCTTGTCCGGCCCAGGACAAAATAGGCGAGCAGACCGATCCATTCCCGCGTGGCAGTCGCCATCTGCTGTGCATTCAGCGTCGGCTGCGTGAAGTCCAGGCCCAGGCTCACGGTGCCGCTGGTGCGGAAATCGACGGGCCAGGGCACGACATCAATGGCTGCCTTGCGAAACAGGCCCATGGAGCGCGGCATGTGAAACGCCGACGTGATCAGCAGGCAATTGGTCAATCCGCTCCGTTCGAGGATCGTACCGCTGTTTTCGACATTCTCGAACGTGGTGCGCGAGGCGCGTTCGCCGATCAGCCGGTCAGCCGAAACGCCGAATGTGGCAAAGAAGCGCTCGGATGCCACGGCATCGCCTTCGTAGCTGCCGCTGAGCGAGCCGTCGCCGCCGGATACGAAGATCTTCGACTGGGGAAAACGGTCGGCAAGACGCAGTGCCTCAATGAAACGCTCGGCCGCCTGGTTGAACTCGATCCCGCCGCGGGCAGTCGTCACCTCTGTCTCGAAGGCTCCGCCAAGCACGATCATGCAGGAAAGCGATGCGGGATCGGCCGTCGGGCGCGCAAAGCGTGCCTCAAGTCCCTGGAGGACATACGAGCCAAGGGTCGTATAGAGCGTCAGAAACAGAATGAGCAGACTGGCAACCAGTGCGCCGATCGCTGCCCTGCGCCCGTGAAACAGCAGCGCTGCGAAGGCGATCGTCGTAAGCAGGAAAGCAAGTGACAGCGGCTGTGCCGCCATCCAGAACAGTTTCGATATGACAAACATAGCGGTTCCTTCATTCATGCTTCAAGCACGGCCACGGTCTCGATTCGGATCCTGCGCGGCGCCTGGGGCCGAATCATCAAGACACGTCAGTTTCGCTCAAGCAGGCGTTCATACACCCTGAGCCATTGCGAAATTTCGATTCTTTTATGGGGAGGGTGTTCATGCGTTTTGCAATTGATACCGTCGACGAAACCGGAAACAACCGAATCTACATCGGCACCCCGCTTGGCATGGCCGAGGACCAACTGTGCGTCCAACTCCGCGATGGAGAAATGAGGATCGCAATCGACAGGATCGTCGACTGGTTCCAGATCGATCGCCCCGAAAGCCGGGAACGCGGACAGCTTTTTCAGCGCTGAAGCGTCAACATATCGCATTGATACCATACCGGCCTCGGAGATTTCCGGGGCCGGATTTCAAGGTCACGTCATGCGCCAAATCTTCTATAGAAGACGAGCATTTCGAGAACGAGAAGGAGGTTTGGTGGAGCTAAGCGGGATCGAACCGCTGACCTCTTGCATGCCATGCAAGCGCTCTCCCAGCTGAGCTATAGCCCCATCAAGGGTCCGGCGATGCCGGTTCCGGGAACCCCGTGAAGCAGCGCTTCCGTCGGGGTGGCGGCTTAATACGTTCGGTTTCCGAAGATAGCAAGCCTAAAATTTCGGACCCGGAAAACTTTTCGTCTCCGGGTCCGAAAATATTGAAATATCAGACTTCGTCGTCGTCGCCTGAGACGCCGATGATGCCGGTCATGTCATCGTCGTCATCGTCTTCATCGGCTTCGAGGAAGGTGTCGTCGTCGTCGCCGTCGATTTCGACGTCATCGTCGCCGAGGTCCGGAATGTCATCGCCGCCGGCTGCATCGTCTGCATCCTCGAGCGAAACCAGTTCGACATCCGTATTCTCGGTATCGACTTCCGCGACTTCCTCTTCTTCAGCCTTCTCCATGATGGCTGCAACCGAAGTCTCCTCGAAATAGGAGAGCGGCCAGGATTTGCCCGTATAGGGTGATACGATCGGATCCTTGTTCAGATCGTAGAATTTCTTGCCGGTATCAGGGCAAGTGCGTTTTGTTCCAAGTTCTGCCTTCGCCACTGTCAAAGCCTCATGAAGTCGTGAAGAATAAGGGAATGCGCCAAGCGCCCGGCGGAAAGCCGGCCAAACTGTAGTCGGTCCCCTTAATCGTTGCGCTCCGGTCTGTCAAAGGCAAACTGCATCAAGACCGGATGGCGGTGGCCTGGGCCGCCAGTTAGGCTGGCGAGAACGTCGCCTGGCGTGCCCGGTTCGGCTTTCGCAAGACCTGCCGACATGCTTGGCTTTCATGGCCGGGATCGCTATCAGGAACGCAGATTTTTCTTCTTCAGAACGAGGACGCCGATGATCATCGCCATTGATGGACCCGCTGCTGCCGGCAAGGGAACGTTGTCGCGCCGCATTGCAGAGGCCTACGGCTTCCATCATCTCGATACGGGCCTCACCTACCGGGCAACAGCCAGGGCGCTATTGGATGCCGGCCTGCCGCTCGATGATGAAGGGATTGCAGCCAAGATCGCCGGGACCGTCGAACTTGCCGGTCTGGACCGCGACATTCTATCGGCGCACGAGATCGGCGAAGCGGCCTCCAAGATCGCCGTGATGCCATCGGTGCGCCGTGCACTGGTCGACGCACAGCGTGCATTTTCGATCCGGGAACCTGGAACCGTGCTCGACGGTCGCGATATCGGCACCGTGGTCTGCCCGCAGGCGCCGGTGAAGCTCTATGTCACGGCGTCGCCGGAAGTTCGGGCAAAGCGCCGCTTCGACGAGATTGTCGGCAAAGGCCGGGCTGCCGATTTCGAGGCTATTTTCGAGGATGTGAAGCGGCGGGACGAGCGCGACATGGGCCGCGCCGACAGCCCGTTGAAGCCAGCCGAAGACGCGCACTTGCTAGATACCTCGGAAATGAGTATAGAGGCGGCGTTTCGGGCAGCGAAGGACTTGATTGACGCTGCCTTGAATAAAGCATGAGCTGATCCGGACCGGCCTAGCCGTTTTCCTTTTCAGTTGGCCAATCCCACCGTCCCCGCGCCGGACAGCTCTTTAGAGCGGACGAAGGAATTGGCCCCGACCAACACGAACCACCGGCGCAGCCCGCATCCGAAATGGATGCGATTAGGAGAT
Source organism: Hyphomicrobiales bacterium (assembly GCA_900470155.1). Lineage (GTDB taxonomy): Bacteria > Pseudomonadota > Alphaproteobacteria > Rhizobiales > Rhizobiaceae > Allorhizobium. The sequence continues at coordinate 41,226 of UBZT01000025.1, read as the reverse complement.
TTCATGTCTGTTTCTACCCCGTCGCGGGAGGACTTTGCAGCCCTTCTCGAAGAATCCTTTGCCAAGACCGATCTGGCCGAAGGCTATGTTGCCAAGGGCATCATCACCGCCATCGAAAAGGACGTCGCGATCGTTGACGTCGGCCTGAAGGTCGAAGGCCGCATCGCGCTGAAGGAATTCGGTGCGCGCGCCAAGGACGGTACGCTGAAGGTTGGCGACGAAGTCGAAGTTTATGTCGAGCGCATCGAAAATGCTCTCGGCGAAGCTGTTCTTTCGCGCGAAAAGGCTCGCCGCGAAGAAAGCTGGATCAAGCTCGAAGCCAAGTTCGAAGCTGGCGAGCGCGTTGAAGGCGTCATCTTCAACCAGGTCAAGGGCGGCTTCACGGTCGACCTCGACGGCGCTGTTGCCTTCCTTCCGCGTTCGCAGGTCGACATCCGTCCGATCCGCGACGTGACCCCGCTGATGCACAACCCGCAGCCCTTCGAAATCCTCAAGATGGACAAGCGTCGCGGCAACATCGTTGTATCGCGTCGTACGGTTCTCGAAGAGTCCCGCGCTGAACAGCGTTCCGAAATCGTCCAGAACCTCGAAGAAGGCCAGGTTGTTGACGGCGTCGTCAAGAACATCACCGACTACGGTGCGTTCGTTGACCTCGGCGGCATCGACGGCCTGCTGCACGTGACCGACATGGCATGGCGCCGCGTCAACCATCCTTCGGAAATCCTGTCCATCGGCCAGTCGGTCAAGGTTCAGATCATCCGCATCAACCAGGAAACCCACCGCATCTCGCTCGGCATGAAGCAGCTCGAGTCGGATCCGTGGGATGGCATCGCTGCCAAGTACCCGGTTGGCAAGAAGATCTCCGGTACGGTCACGAACATCACCGACTACGGTGCATTCGTCGAGCTGGAGCCGGGCATCGAAGGCCTGATCCACATCTCGGAAATGTCCTGGACGAAGAAGAACGTTCATCCCGGCAAGATCCTTTCGACCACGCAGGACGTCGACGTCGTCGTTCTCGAAGTCGATCCGTCCAAGCGCCGTATCTCGCTCGGTCTCAAGCAGACCCTCGAGAACCCGTGGCAGGCATTTGCCTTCAGCCATCCGGCCGGCACTGAGGTCGAAGGCGAAGTCAAGAACAAGACCGAATTCGGCCTGTTCATCGGCCTCGAAGGCGACGTTGACGGCATGGTTCACCTCTCCGACCTCGACTGGAACCGTCCGGGCGAACAGGTCATCGAGGAGTTCAACAAGGGTGACGTGGTCAAGGCCGTCGTTCTCGACGTTGACGTCGAGAAGGAACGCATCTCGCTCGGCATCAAGCAGCTCGGCCGTGATGCGGTTGGCGAAGCAGCAACCTCGGGCGATCTGCGCAAGAACGCCGTTGTTTCTTGCGAAGTCATCGCGATCAATGACGGTGGCGTCGAAGTGAAGCTCGTTGCTCACGAAGACATCACGTCCTTCATCCGTCGTGCCGACCTTGCTCGCGACCGTGACGACCAGCGTCCTGAGCGTTTCTCCGTTGGCCAGGTTTTTGACGCTCGCGTCACGAACTTCTCCAAGAAGGATCGCAAGGTCATGCTGTCGATCAAGGCTCTCGAGATCGCAGAAGAGAAGGAAGCGGTTGCTCAGTTCGGTTCGTCCGACTCTGGCGCATCGCTGGGCGACATCCTGGGCGCAGCCCTGAAGAACCGCACCAACGACTAATCGTTGCGGTTTTGCTGAATAGGAAAACCCGCCGGACGACAACGTCCGGCGGGTTTTTTGTTGCATGCGGACGGTTTCGCGTCGCTCAGTCGGTCGGTCGGGTTCAAATCAACCCCGACATCCGAAGATAGAGGTCATGGGCGGGATCATCTTGCCCCGCAGGCTCTGACACGATGCGATCGGCGCTGAGATCTTCCAAGATGAAAACGGGCGCCGTTTCCTGGAGAGTGAGCAAGTTCGCCTCTTGCCCTGCATGGTCTTCGTGCACCTGTTCCTGCGCCTGTTCGTTCGGGTCGTCGCTGGCGGCACCGTCATCGGACAGGCCTTCGTCGCCTGGTTCTTCCTCGTCTTCGGCGTGCCGGCGTTCTTCGACCTCGCCGAGATCCGGATCGAACGCGTCGACAATCAGATAGTTGACGAAGGGAACGGGGATGACGTCGCGTAAGCCGATTGCCTGAAGGGCAACCGGCGCATCGGTCGGCGCCGTGAACATTGCGTAGGCGACTTGTTCCTCGAACCCTCCGCTGCGACCGCGTTGCGCCAAAGCGAGGGTTAACGCCTCCGGTTCGGGCGCAAAGGGCGCCAGGCCACGATCCGACCTTGCTGGCGCCAAATCCTCAGCCTCGCCATGGATCTGGACAATGTCGGTCGCCGCGCCGTCACGGCTCGCCTCCTCGACTTGCAGATTGAGCAAGACGCGCGCGAGATCGGTTTCGACCACATCGATCAGGGACGTCGCCGGAATCGGCGGAAACATTGCTGGCGGCTGCCCATTGGCGCCTGCCGAAGTTATCACCAATGGCGATCGGGACATGTTTGCGTTTGGCTCGATCGGGTCAGTACCCGACAGCCCTGCCTCTTGCGCGCTTGTCGCTTGCCGAAAGGCAGTCTGTAGCCGAGTGGCATTGCCTTGCTCGTCATTGGCATCTGCCCAAGGAAGATCGCGCGCCGCTTGTTCAGGCGGGACTGCAATCTGCCCCTCGTTCACCGCCGAGATCATTTTTGCTCCGGCGAAGGTCTCATCCAGCTGCGCCTGCAGTACGTGAGGGACAATTTCGAGATTGCGCAACTGGTTTCTGACCGTCTGAAGGTCTTCCGCAGCGGTAATGACAGGAGGGGGCTGCCGAGAGATTTCCACCATCTCTTCGGGGGCCCGCGTGGCCGTCCCCAACTGTGCAAAATTCCTCGTTTCGACCGACGGTCCAGCAGGACGCTTGTCCACTGCGATCGAACCTGCAGCATGGGTGCCGCTATCGCTCAGCGACACACCGGGCGGCGTCCTGGGGGCTGTCGTCGCCTCGCTCCCGGAGGATTTTGGCAAGACGTCCAAAGGTACCCGACCCTCTGCAGAATTTTGCCTGTAGGATGTCACGACAGACCGGGTCGCAAGATCGCGATCCTTCTGGCGGTAAAGCTCAAGATAGATCGACAATGTTGCCGCTTCCGGGCCAACGGGATTGCGGAAAGCCTCTATCAGCGTCCGCAATTGAAGACCTGCGAATGCCTGCATGAGTTGCCGTTGCAAAGCGACGCGTTCGCGGGGCGTCAGATCCGTTAGCGCCTCGATCAAGCGCGCCGCATAGCCACTGAGTGGCTCGTTGGGCAAACGCTCCATCTTCAATGCGCTGCCCAGCAGATCGACCAGGACCGTGAGATTTTGCGCCATGCGCTCCTGACCCGTCAAAAGCAGAAGGTTGAGCCGACCGGCAATTTCATTGTTTTGCTCAAGCGCGCCGGGCGTTTTCGCTGCGGCATTCGCACCAAGTGCGGCCGTCGCGCCCGCACTGTCGCTGGGCACGCGCGCATCCTGATATGCCGGATAGGCGTTTGACGCAGTGCTCACAGGAGGAAGCATTGCAAACTCTCTCGGTGCGAGTGAAACAACAAGGGCAAAGTCAGGCCGCTCATGCGGTCCACTGTCTCCATGCGGTCGTGATCGGCACGGGGGCATACAATAAGGGTCTGCCAGAGTATCAACGGGCAGTATTGGCGAGAAACGGTTAACAAAGCGCTAACCATAAAAACCAAGGCCATCCTTGCCGCTCCACCGGTGCTCGCATACATCTCTGTGACGCGTGATTCACGTTCGGCGATGCGGTATTGTCGGGCTGATATCCGGATGGGCGCCAAGCATGACACTCAATACGATCTTGAACACGGACAGCTACAAGCTCGGGCACTTCCTGCAGTATCCAGCGGATACCAGGGCCATCAGTGCCTACATCACCACTCGCGGCAATTCCTTCAGGCCGGAGGTGATGTTTTTCGGACTACAGATGTTCCTGAAGGAGTATCTGTCGAAAGCAATCACCGCTGCCGACATCGATGAGGCTGAAGAGGTCGCCGGCCTGCATGGACAACCGTTCGACCGGGCAGGCTGGACACACATCCTCAATGCCCATGGCGGATACCTGCCGCTGCGCATCGAGGCCTTGCCCGAAGGCATCGCCATCCGTCGCGGCGTGCCGGTCGTGCAAGTCGTCAATACGGATCTGCAGGTTCCCTGGCTCGTCTCTCATATCGAGCCTGCCCTGCTGCGCGCGGTCTGGTATCCATCGACGGTGGCAACCACTGCCTGGCGCTTGCGACTGGCCATCCAGCCCTACCTCGATCGCACGGCCGACGATATCGACGGCCTGGCGCGAAACCGCATCAGCGACTATGGCGCGCGCGGGACGTCCAGCCTGGAACAGGCGGCATTGGGGGGGGCAGCCCATCTGGTTCATTTCGACAGCACCGATTCGCTGCCAGGTATCCTGCATGCTCGGCGCTACTACGGCGCAAAAATGGCCGGCAAATCGATACCCGCCTCGGAACACAGTACCATCACCGCATGGGGGCAGACCCGCGAAGCGGATGCATTTGCAAACATGATCGAGACATTTGCAAAATTCGGCGCCTATTCCGTCGTTTCCGACAGCTATGATCTCAACAATGCTGTCGCGGAGATCTGGGGCAAACTGCTGCAAACCAAGGTTCGGGCCGCAGGAGCAACTCTGGTCGTGCGACCCGACAGCGGCGATCCGATCGAAACGCCAGTCCAAGTCGTTGCACAGCTGGCCTACGCTTACGGCACCCGACTGAACAGCAAGGGCTTCAAGGTGCTGGACGCGAATGTCCGGGTTGTTCAGTCGGACGGCATATCGCTGCAGGACATCCAGATGATCCTTGGTCGGCTGGAAGGCATGGGGTTTTCGGCAGAAAACATTTCCTTCGGCATGGGTTCGGCGCTGCTGCACAAGATCAACCGTGACACGCTGTCATTCACCATGCGAGCGAGTGCACTTCACGATGACAAGGGTGTCTGGCGCGACATCGGCCGACGGCCAACCAATCCTCAGGAGAAACCGCCTATGGCAGGGCGGCTGGCCGTCATCACGGAGGGTACGGATATCGTCAGCGTCCCGCTCACCGAGCTTGGACGCCGGGACAACATTCTGCAGCCGGTCTGGGAGAATGGCGCGCTTCTGCGCGACTGGATGTTTGACGATGTCCGCAGGAGAGCTGCCGACGCGACTCCATCGCGCTGATCAGTCGATCGCCTTCATGTGCATCTGATAAAGCCCTGCCTCGTCGGAGGGCGACGCAATTCTCGGTGCAATCTTGCCGGTATGGCTGCGCTCGTCAGCGGTGAAAGCGTCGAGCCAGTTTGCCGGCGCGTAGCTCGGCAAAGACGGCGAAGGGTCCTCATCGCGCGGCAGGTCGTCGTCATTATCCCCAGCGGGAAAAGAGGACTGAAGCCGTTCATCGGGATTATCCCGAAACATTGTCACATCACGCGATACCGTCTCAAGCAGGCTATAGGATGCTTCCGTCATGTCCGCAGAAATTCACCGCGTTATGGAGACATGATCAGCGCGAAAGCCAACCCTGTCCCTCCGATTCTTTGCAGCCATGATGGGTTACGGCGGTTAAGAAAAGCTTGGCGGGACGATCTGTTGGGGACAAGAATTCACCCGTGTTTTTTCACCGCCGGGCGCGGCCGGTGCGGCGAAAGCGCAGCCGGATGCAAGAGCAGCGGCGACAGTTCCTGCAATACAGGATCTCAGCTATGGGCAAAGATGTCGGTTTCATCCCAGCCCAGCAGATCGAGCTTGGCTCGTGTGGGCAGGAATTCGAAACAGGCACCGGCGTGCTCCATGCGGCCATCGCGAACCAACCGTTCCATCAGTCGGTCGCGCAAGGCGTGCAGATGCAGGACATCGGATGCCGCATATTCAAGCTGAGCCTTGCTCAGGGTCTGGGCGGCCCAGTCCGACGACTGCTGAACCTTGGAAATGTCGATCTCGAGCATTTCCTTCAGATTGTCCTTCAGACCGTGGCGATCCGTGTAGGTTCGGCTCAAGCGGGACGCAATCTTGGTGCAGAAAACAGTCGTGGTTGTCACCCCAAACGTGTGGAAGAGAACGGCGATATCAAAGCGGCCATAGTGGAAGATCTTCTGGCGGGCGGGATCTGCCAGCATCGCCACGAGATTGGGCGCATGCTTCTGCCCTGCGGCAATGCGAATGATGTCGGCACTGCCGTCACCGGGGGACAATTGCACGACACACAGGCGATCCCGTCGTGGGACAAGTCCCAACGTTTCCGTATCGATCGCGATCGCGCCGGTGTAGCGTACGGCATCGGCTGCGGGAATGTCGCCTTCGTGAAAGCGGATCGTCGATGCCATGCCTATCTCCTGTCAAAATCCGGTCCGCTGGCTATATCCCAAAGCGCATGCTGGCACTACCCCAACCCACCACCGTGTACCTCGCATGCAGAGTAGACGCTGAGCAAAAGCCCGGAGTTCGGGCATTTCTGAAGCAAGTCCGGGCCTGAGTCTTTTTGCAACAGCTGCAGCTATCCGTGTTTTGCATAGGTTCTCCGGTCTCAGTCCAACACATGTTCAGTTGCATGACTTCACTGATGCAATGAGCTGTTTTTCGAAGACTTTTCGTGTCGATATGAACCTCACTCGCAGAGAAATACATTCAGGTGGATCTGGCGCACTGATAGCTATGCATTTTTCACACTGCTGCATTGCACCAACAAGGATTGGCAGGTCAAACTCAAGCTCGTATAAACAAACCATCGAAGCGGCGCACTCCTCCTCCCAGTGCCGCCCGATTGGATCGGCAACTCCTCCTCCTCCCAATTGCCGATCAAGTTTAAGAGCCTGGCGCATCCTCCTCCCGCGCCAGGCTCTTTCCATTTATGGGATTCCTTATCCAAAAATCATGCGTTTGCTTGAGCCTGTGACCAGCGGGCTCTATATCCTGTGGTCAAAGCGTCTGACGAACAGGAGAACCTTATGGCAGTAAAATTCGGAACAAGCGGGCTGCGCGGGCTTTCCTCCGACCTGGTCGGAAGTGTATCGGCCCTGTACGCGACGGCTTTTGCCCGATTTCTGCTGGAAGGCAACCTTGTCAGCGCTGGCGGCTGTGTCGTCGTTGCGCGTGATTTCCGCCAATCGAGCCCTGAAATTGCGGCAACGGTCATGGCCGCACTCACCCGCGCTGGACTGACCCCGATCGATTGCGGAACAATCCCAACACCGGCGCTGGCGCTTTACGGTGCTGCCATCCAAGCTGGCGGCATCATGATTACAGGCTCGCATATTCCCGCCGACCGCAATGGCATCAAGTTCTATCGACCGGACGGCGAGATCGACAAGCAGGACGAACAGACGATCGTGGCATTGGCTGCGAGCCTTGCAGAGGACGCTGAAGCCAATCGCGTTGAAAGGGGCTCGGGCGCCAACCATGAGGCGGAGGCGACAGATCTGTTCCTGGCACGCAATTTCGCGACGCTACCCGAGCAAGCGCTCGCCGGCATGCGCGTCGGCATCTACCAGCATAGCACCGTCGCCCGCGACATGATGGTCAAGGTATTCGAGCATTTCGGGGCAACGGTATTCCCGCTTGGCCGCTCCGAACAATTCATACCGGTTGATACCGAGGCCGTGTCGGAAGAGACAGTCGCATTGCTTGCCGGATGGACGGACGAACTGGCGCTCGACACGATTGTTTCAACAGATGGCGACGGAGACCGCCCACTGGTGTCGGACGAGCGTGGAACGCCGCTACGCGGCGATCTGCTCGGCCTGATTTCAGCACGCTTCCTGCGGGCCTCGCTTGTCGCAACACCGGTGACCTCCAATTCCGGACTTGAGGCAGACGGACATTTTACCGTTGTTCGCACGCGTGTCGGCTCACCATTTGTCATCGCCGCGATGAATGAAGCCATCACCGCCGGTCAGACAGGGGTTCTCGGCTTCGAAGCCAATGGCGGCCTGATGCTCGGTTCGGATTTCGATACCGGAACGGCTGTGCTGAAGTCTTTGCCGACGCGCGACAGTTTCCTGCCGGCACTTGCCGTGTTGGCGACGGCCAGACAGACCGGGCAATCACTCTCTGCGCTTGCCAATGCGTTCCGCATGCCGATGGCGCTCAGCGACCGGCTAGAGAATTTCGCCGTCGAACGCAGCAGTGCCTTGATGGCGCATCTGCGCCAGTCCACCGACAACATGACACGTTTCCTTGCGCCTCTCGGTGACGTGAAAACCGTCAGCGACATCGATGGCCTGCGCATCACGCTTGACGATGGCTCTGTCGTTCACTTCCGCCCCTCCGGCAACGCACCCGAGATGCGATGTTATGTCGAAGCACCCTCTGCTGAGGACGCAAAGACACTGCTGAAGGGCGGCCTGCAGCTCTTGGACAACTGGCAAAGCTGAACCGAAAGCCAGGTTACGGCGTATTGGTTGCATGACAAACCAAGAGGATGCCATGACCAAGATCGCATGGGTTACCGGTTCCAGCTCCGGCATCGGCCGTTCACTCGTCTATAGGCTTGTGCGTGACGGCTATACCGTCGCCGTCAGTGCACGGGGTACTGACGCATTGGCCGATCTTGCCACAGCTGCGCCGCAACACATCAGGCCGTTTCCACTCGACGTCACCGACAAGGCGGCGGTGCAGGCCGTCACGGAGACGATCGAAGCGTCATTGGGTCCAATCGATCTCTGCGTCTTCGCCGCCGGCTCCTATACCCGAGACTATGCGGCTGGCTTTGACAGCGATCGAACCCGCCAAATGTTTGACTTGAACGTGATGGGAACCGCCCAATGCCTCGAAGCGATCATGCCACGCATGATCGCGCGCAAACGGGGACATATTGCGGTTGTCGCGTCAGTGTCCGGTTATGTCGGCCTGCCGGGCGCAGCAAGCTACGGCGCTACCAAGGCGGCGCTTAATGCGATGTGCGAAGCGCTTTATCCTGAACTCGCCGCCCATGGCGTGAAGCTGACTATCGTCAACCCGGGCTTCGTCGATACACCTCTGACGCAGAAGAACGATTTTCCCATGCCCTTCCTCGTCTCGGCCGAGGAAGCGGCCGACAGCATTGCCGACGGCCTGAACACGGATCGTTTCGAGATCATCTTTCCCTGGAAAATGGCGATTGCAGTTCGGCTGCTGCATGCGCTGCCGCATAAACTGCGTTTCGCCATCACCCGCCGGATGCTGCGTCCTTCCGGTCTCTGATGGCACACGCAGGCCTCATCTATCCGCGGGGCTTTTCCAGCTTGAATTGCGCAACATCGATGCGGCCGGTGCGGAATCCGACTGCGCAGTAGTGCAGGTACAGCCGCCACATACGGTAGAAGCGGCGATCAAATCCCAGCGGTTCGATCTTCTGCCAGTTGGCCGTAAACGCCGCATCCCAGGCGAGAAGCGTCCGGTCATAATCCTTGCCGAAACGGAAGCAGTCCGACACTAGCAACCCCGTCTCCTGCGCGTCGCCAACGAACCGGGAAACGGAGGGCAGCATGCCGCCCGGGAAGATGTAGGTCTGAATGAAGTCGGCATTGCGCCGGTAGGCCTCGAAGCGCTGCTCGTCGATGGTGATCGTCTGGATGAGGGCCTTGCCACCCGACGTAAGTCGTTCGTGAACAGCCCTGAAATAGACCGGCCAGTTTTCCTCGCCCACGGCCTCGAACATCTCAATGGACACGACCTTGTCGAACTCGCCCTTGCAATCGCGATAATCCTCCAGGCGGATATCGACGCGGTCGGCGATGCCGGCCTTCTGCAATCTGTGCTCGGCAAAACGAGCCTGCTCGACGGAAAGCGTCAAACCGGTGACGCGACAGCCGGTGGCCCGCACGGCAAATTCGGCAAAACCTCCCCAACCGCAGCCGATCTCCAAAACATGGTCGTCTGGACCGATGCCAAGTTCGCGCACAATGCGGGCGTATTTCTCTTCCTGTGCTTCAGCCAGCGAGAGGCTGCTGGGGGCATACAAGGCCGATGAGTAGGTCATCGTCCGATCCAGCCACAGGCCATAGAATGCATTGCCGAGATCGTAGTGGAAGGCGATATTTCGACGGCTGCCCTGCTTGGAGTTGCGCCGCAGTCTATGGCGCAAGTGCGCCAGCCTTCCGAAAATGGTCGACGGATTGAGAACTTTCTTCAGGCTCGCTTCGTTAGCCAGCGCCAGTTCGAGGACGGCGCCGATATCGGGACTATCAAGGTCACCCTCCATGACCGACTGCGCAAAGCCGAGCGTTCCCCCGGTGAGAATGCGAAATGCGGCTTTGGAGTTGCGAATATGAAGGACCGCGCTCGGTCCCACTTCGCGACCGACAGCGGTGTGAGCAGCGCCGCCGTCAAACTGCAACGTCAAGCGCCCCACCGATATCCGGTCGGCCCAGCCGCACAGGACACGCTGCCAGATGGAACGCGCATGGATCACATTTTGCATTTCCTGCTCTGCATGGCTCATGACTTTTCTATCCCATTCTGCAGAACGATTGTCGTTGCGATCGGCTTCGCTGCGGGTTTGTGGCGGTAAATCGGGGTCCCTTTCAGCCACAGCCTTAGCGCTTCCCAGTGGATCCCACCCATCACCTTCAGGGTCATCAAGGGGAAGGTTACTAACATGTGCAACAAGCTTGCATCCGACAAGACCCGGCGTCGCCCGGAAAAGCCCGCGAAAAGCAGCAACCCGTCGGCGTCCGTTTCTCCGATATTGATCACGACATCGTCCGACGGCGGCTGGATGCTGAAACTGTACTGGCAGTTCATGGGAATGAACGGCGAGACATACATTTCCTTGGCGCATTGATGACGCAGGATTTTGCCACCTGCTGCGACCGGGATCACGTATGTATGACGCTCTTTGAAGGTGTTGCTGACTTCGTAAAGAACCGCGGCGAGGTCACCGGCTTCGCGGTAGCAGAAATAGACTGTGAGCGGATTGAACACATAACCCAGTATGCGAGGATAGCAGAGCATGTGGATTTTCATGCCCTGTCGATCAATGCCCGCTGCAGCCAGTTGCCGCTCGACCCACCCGCGCAGGCCGCCCACAATACCATCGCCGTGATCTTCGTCATGCACCGAATAAACAGCCCGACGGTTGTGGGCAAACAGTCGCAGTGACCTGTCGAGTAAAGGCAATTCATCCAGATCGACCAGAAGCGAGAATACGCTATAGCGCAGCCTGTGCTGTTTGGGTCGGTGCCGAACATGCAGTACATGGCCGGCATAAATGGCGGATGTCAGGCTCATTCCGCCGCCTCAAGTTGATGGCCGAGCACGATGCGGCCGGATTCGTTGGCAACGCTCCACGGTCGGCGAACGCCACCCAGCGCTTCAGCCACGGCCAGTCCGGCCTGGAGCCCGTCTTCATGAAAGCCGCTGCCAAAATAGGCTCCGCAGAACCATGTATTGCGGCGACCCTGCAACTGCCAGAGTTCGCGTTGCGCACGAATGGCCGCAGTATCGAACAGCGGATGCTCGTAGTTGAATGTCTGCACGATCTTCGCCGGATCGATCTTGCGGCACGGATTGAGGGTGACGAACAGTGGACAGCCGGCATCCAGCGACTGCAATTTGTTCATCCAGTAGGTCACACAGGGTGCTTTGCTGCCGGCATCGTGACCATCGGCGATGTAATTCCAGCTCGACCATACCGATTTTCGGCTTGGCATCAGGCGCTCGTCCGAATGCAGTACGGCAAGGTTCGGGGTGTATTGAAAGGATTCAAGCACACGGCGTTCAACACTGTCTGCATCCTGCAGCAGGTCGAGGCTCTGATTGGCATGCGTTGCCATGACAATATCGTCAAACTGATCTCTGTGGCCGCGTATATCGACGACTTCCACGCCGGAGCCGCTACGGCGAACATGCGCCACCGGTGTCGACAGCCGCAGCTCGCCCGGGAAATCGGCGAGAATGCGCATCACATATTCTCGACTTCCACCATCCACCGTGCGCCAACGCGGTCGATCAGTCAGGGACAAGAGACCATGATTATCGAAAAACCTGATAAAGGCATGCAACGGATAGAGTTGCATGTCATGCGCCGTGGTCGACCAGATAGCCGCACCCATCGGCAGAAGATGATCTTCGATGAAGGACGCGCTGTAGCCGGCGGACTTCAGGTACTCGCCAAGACTGACGCTCTCAAGTTCCGGGCGGCTCAGCAACCCGGGTGCCTCGCGGTAAAAGCGCCTGATGTCCGATACCATTTTCCAGAAACGGGGACTGAAGAGATTCGTGCGCTGGCCCAGAAGGCCGAACAAGCCGGAGCCGGAGTATTCGAATTTTCCACCCGCAATCGACGCAGAAAACGACATGTTCGATGCTAAGGTCGGCACCTTCAAATGCTCGAACAGCTTGACCAGATTCGGGTAGTTCCGGTCGTTGTAAACGATGAAGCCCGTGTCGACCGGAATATTCCTGCCATCGGCCGGTGCAATCACCGTATTGGAATGGCCGCCGGGTCGGGCTTCGGTCTCATAGAGCACCACGTCTGCGCTTTTGGATAAAAGCCAAGCTGAAGATAGACCAGAGATTCCAGATCCGATGACCGCAATCCTGCGCTTGCCGCTGACAACAGTCCTAGAAATATCCGTGTCCATCACCTGCCCTTTATTCGCATACCGCAGCTTTTGTCTGGTCATCACTACGGTTCGGTTTCGGGAACGGATTGTTCGCGGCGGAATAAAATCTCAACGGTGATCCAGCAACGCACGGTCGCCGTAATGGCTGCCATGATGGTCAACACGATTCCCATATCGGCAGATGCATGCCAGAATGGCCCCCGGCTATTGGTGCGGCAGCTTGCCGTGGCACAGCCCCACAAGGGGAAGACAAGCGTTTCTATGTCCGATTCTGCAGACGATATTGCGCAGCGTAATTTTTCAAAGCTTCTGGCCGCCGTCGGCCGGGACCGGGACGTCGAAGCGTTCGAACAGATTTTCAAGCATTACAGCCCGAAGATAAAAGCCTACATGGCCAAGCTTGCCCGCGACGGACAGATGGCCGAGGAACTCATGCAAGAAACCATGCTTGCCGTCTGGAACAAGGCCGCGCAATTCGACCCCCTGAGGGGCAATGTTTCGAGCTGGATCTTCACGATTGCGCGCAATCAACGAATCGATGCCTTTCGCAAGGAACGCCGGCCGACTTTCGACCCTACCGATCCAGCCTTCGTGCCGGACGATGTGCCTGCTGCAGACGTCGAATATGAAGGACGCCAGGAAGCAGATCGCCTCCGCCGCGCCATGGAAACACTCCCTCCCGAGCAACTTGAACTCCTGAAGATGTCATTTTACAAAGAAGCCTCGCACAGTGCCATCGCCGCCGAACTCGGCTTGCCAATGGGCACGGTCAAATCCCGTATTCGCCTTGCTTTTGCAAAGTTGCGAGCAGCTCTGGAGCAACGCGCATGACGCTCCAGGTCCAACATCACGTCAGCGACGAATTGTTGCTCGCCTATGCCACAGGAGAATTGGCGGAAGGCTGGAGCCTTGCGGTCGCAACGCATCTGGCTCTGTGCCCAAGCTGTCGTAGCCGGCTTTCCTTCATGGAGCATGCTGGTGGCGAACTGCTGGAACTGGCGATGCCCGAGACCACGGACGACATGGCGTCGAGCAGCTGGGACGAGATGAAAGCGAAGATTTCAGCGTCCAGGCCTGTGAAAAAATCCGAACTCAAGACTGTGCCCGAGCAAACCGATACCCCCATTCTGCCGGAACCGCTTCGATCCTATCTCGGCGGCGACGTCGGGCTCCTGAAATGGAAGGCACTCGGGCGGGGCGCGTATCATATCCCGATAAAGACTGCGGATGGCCAGACACAGGTGCGCCTGTTGAAGATCCCTGCAGGCAAACCTGTTCCGGAGCACTCGCACGGCGGTCGTGAACTGACGCTGGTGCTAAAAGGCGCTTTCACCGATGGCGCTAGTGTGTTCAAGCGCGGCGACCTCGAGGAAGCCGACGAGAGCCTGACGCACCAGCCCGTCGCGACGCCGGAGGAAGACTGTATCTGCCTTGCCGTCACGGATGCGCCGCTGAAATTCCAAAGCCGGCTTCTGAGGCTGTTGCAGCCTGTTCTCGGCATCTAGCAAAAAGCGCGGTCGTAGCAGGCCGTCGCATGGAGAAGACAAGATGACCTATCTGGTCGCCTATCTGTCGACGGCAGTCGTGTTCTTCGGCCTCGACTTCCTGTGGCTGACACGAATTGCCATCGGATTCTACCGTCGGAATATCGGCGACCTGATGCTGGCGAGCCCTAATCTGGCTGCAGCAGGTGCGTTTTATCTCCTCTATATTGCCGGCATCGTCTATTTCGCCGTTTTGCCCGCCGTCAACGCCAACACTCTTTCGACCGCGATTATCAATGGTGCCCTGCTCGGGCTGTTGGCCTATGGCACCTATGACATGACCAATCTTTCGACCTTGAAAGGCTGGTCGCTGTCGGTCAGTGTCGTGGACATGGCGTGGGGGGCGTTTCTGACAGCAACCGCTGCAGCAACAGGCTATCTCGCCGTTTCGCGTTTCGTGGCCTGAGCGTCTGGCAGGGTGGTTCTGCCTGCCCTATCTTGATTGCATGATCAAACCAGAGCAGCTGCTGCATCCTACCCCCAACGGGCTTTATTGCCCGCCCGGCGACTTCTATGTCGATCCGGTTCGCCCCGTTGGACGGGCACTGGTGACCCACGGACATTCCGATCATGCCCGCTCCGGACACACCCACGTGCTGGCGACACGTCAGACACTGGATATCATGGCCATCCGCTATGGGGACAACTTTTGCGACAGCGCTCAGGCTGCAGAATTCGGCGAGACGATCCAGCACAACGGCGTCTCCGTGTGCTTTCATCCCGCCGGCCATGTGCTGGGCTCGGCGCAGATCGAAATCGAGCATCAAGGCACAAGAATTGTCGTGTCCGGTGACTACAAGCGCGGTGCCGATCCGACCTGCGCGGCTTTCGAACCGGTGCCTTGCGACGTCTTCATCACCGAGGCGACGTTCGGACTGCCGGTCTTTCATCATCCCGATCCGAAGATTGAAATTCTCAAGCTGATCACCTCACTGAACCAGTTTCCCGAACGCAGCCATCTGGTCGGCGCCTATGCGCTGGGCAAGGCACAGCGGGTGATTTCGCTCATTCGTCGTTCCGGCTATGACAAGCCGATCTATATTCATGGCGCTCTCACCAGGCTCTGCGACTATTATCGCAGCGAGGGCATCGATCTCGGCGATCTTCGGCAGGCAACCACCGAAGACACGAAATCCGGCGCCTTCAAAGGGGCCATTGTCGTGGGACCACCGTCAGCGTTCAGTGATCGCTGGGCACGCCGCTTCGAAGATCCGCTGTCGATCTTTGCATCCGGATGGATGATGGTGCGGCAGCGGGCAAAACAACGCGGTGTCGAACTGCCGCTGGTCATTTCCGACCATTGCGACTGGCCGGAACTGATCGCAACGATCACCGAGATCGCCCCGCAGCAGGTCTGGGTCACACATGGCCGTGAAGAGGCGCTTGTGCGCTGGTGCGAGCTTGCCGGCATCAAGGCGCGGCCGCTGCATCTGGTTGGCTACGAAGACGAGGGAGACTGAGCGATGAAGGCATTCGCGGCCCTTCTCGATCGTCTGGTGCTCACACCGAGCCGCAACGGCAAGCTTAGGCTGCTCGATGACTATTTCCATGCCACGCCCGATCCTGACCGGGGATACGCACTTGCGGCACTGACCGACAATCTCGAGATCAGCAACGTCAAGCCGGCCCTGCTCAAGGAGCTGGTTCTGGAACGCATGGACGACGTTCTGTTCCGCTATTCGTATGACTATGTCGGCGACCTTGCCGAAACAATCTCGCTGGTCTGGGAGCCGGCGGGCGACGCACAACCGGCCGAAGGCGCGGAATTGCAGCTGGCGACGATTGTCGAGAGACTGCAACGTCTCGGGCGGAACGAGACACGCGGCGTCATGCGCAGCCTTCTCGACAGCCTCGGCACTTCCGAGCGTTTCGCACTGATCAAGCTGGTCACAGGCGGCATGCGCATCGGCGTGTCGGCGCGCCTTGCCAAACAGGCATTGGCGGGTTTCGGCAACAAGGATATCGGCGATATCGAGAGCCTCTGGCACGGACTGACGCCCCCCTATCTGCAGCTTTTCGACTGGCTGGAGGACCGCACCGAAAAACCCGTTCTGGCGACGCCTGCGATTTTCCACTCGGTCATGCTGTCGACGCCGATCGAGGACCGCGATCTTGAGGTGCTTGACCCTTCGGATTTTGCCGCCGAATGGAAGTGGGACGGCATTCGCGTGCAGCTTTCCTGCTCCGACGGGCGAAACCGCCTCTACTCCCGGTCCGGCGATGACATTTCGGGTGCTTTCCCGGACATTGTCGAAGCGGCACGTTTCGATGGCGTGATCGACGGCGAACTGCTGGTCGGCGGCACCTCGCGCAGCAATGTTCCGGTCCGAACGTTTTCGGATCTGCAGCAGCGGCTGAACCGCAAGACGGTGACCTCGCGGATGATGGAGGACTATCCGGTCTTCATCCGCGCCTATGACATTCTTTTCGAAGGTAAAGACGACGTTCGCGGCGAGGTCTTTCCTGCAAGGCGCGAGAGACTTGGCAGGCTTGTAGAGACGCAGGAGACGAGCCGCTTCGACCTGTCGCCGCTGGTGCCGTTCACAAGCTGGGAGGAACTGGAGCGTTTGCGGTCTTGCCCGCCCGATCCGGTGATCGAAGGCGTGATGCTGAAGCGCCACGACAGCGTCTATCAGGCTGGGCGCGCCAAGGGGCCGTGGTTCAAGTGGAAGCGCGATCCGATGAATGCCGATGCGGTGCTGATGTATGCGCAGCGCGGGCATGGCAAGCGATCGAGCTACTATTCGGACTTCACTTTTGGCGTCTGGACCGCCATTCCCGGCGAAGGCGATGTTCTTGTGCCTGTCGGCAAGGCCTATTTCGGTTTCACCGACCAGGAACTCGAAGTACTCGATCGCTTCGTGCGCAACAATACCGTCGATCGCTTTGGCCCGGTGCGGGCGCTCAGGGCAGAGCCGGAGCATGGCTTTGTCGTGGAAGTGGCCTTTGAAGGCATTGCGCGTTCCAACCGGCACAAGTCAGGCGTCGCTATGCGCTTCCCGCGGATAGCACGCCTGCGCCAGGACAAGCTGCCGAAGGATGCCGACCGGCTGGAGACCCTTGTCGCGATGATTGCGTAGACTCGGGGCTATCGCTTGGTCAGGCAGCGGCTGACGCAATCCTGCCAGCCGGCGATCGCCTTCTCTCTTTCAGCAGATTGCATCTGCGGTTCGAAACGGCGGTTGCGTTTCCAGGTCGCGGCAAAACCTGCCTGATCCGGCCAAAGTCCTGCACGCGAGCCCGCAAGCCAAGCGGCGCCCAACACGGTGGTCTCCAGGATCATCGGACGGTCGACGGGTGCGTCGAGAATGTCGGCAAGGCGCTGCATCGTCCAGTCGGACGCGACCATGCCCCCATCGACGCGCAGGACGGTTTGCTCGCTGGCACCCGACCAGTCCTTCTTCATCGCTTCGAGCAGGTCATTGGTCTGATAGGCCACGCTTTCCAACACGGCGCGGGCAAATTCGGCTGGGCCGGAACTGCGGGTCAGCCCGAAGATCGCACCGCGCGCATCCGCATCCCAATGTGGCGCACCAAGACCGGTAAAGGCTGGCACAAGATAGACACGCTGGTTTGGATCGGCCCGCATGGCCAGCGCATCGGTATCGGACGCGACCTTGACGAAGCCCAGTTCGTCGCGAAGCCACTGTACGGCGGCACCGGCGATGAAGATCGAACCCTCGAGGGCATAGGTCGTCTTGCCGTTCATCCTGTACGCTATCGTGGTCAGCAGGCGGTTCGACGAGGTGACACGATCCGATCCGGTGTTTAACAGTGCAAAACAGCCCGTTCCATAGGTCGATTTCATCATGCCCGGCTCAAAGCAGGCGTTGCCGATGACGGCTGCCTGCTGGTCGCCGGCCACGCCGAGGATCGGGATGGCCGCGCCCAGAACAGAGGTTTCGGTGATGCCGAAGTCATCGGCGCAGTCCTTGACTTCCGGTAGCATCGCCCGCGGGATCTCAAGAATCTGCAGCAGGTCGTCATCGAACCGGTTTTCGCCGATATCGTAGATCAATGTTCGCGAGGCATTCGTGGCATCCGTCGCGTGGACCTTGCCGCCGGTCAGCTTGTAGATGAGCCAGCTATCGACCGTGCCAAAGCAGAGTTCGCCTCTTTCTGCACGCGCCTTCAGACCATCGACATTCTTGAGCAGCCAGGAAAGCTTGGTGCCGGAGAAATACGGATCGAGCAGCAGGCCGGTCTTCTCCGTGAACAGCGGTTCCAGGCCCTTCGCCTTCAGTTCATCGCAAAAACGCGCCGTGCGACGGTCCTGCCAGACGATCGCATGATGCATGGGCTTGCCTGTTTCGCGGTCCCAGACCACGACGGTCTCACGCTGATTGGTGATTCCGATCGCAGTCACGTCGCCGATCTTGATGCCCGCTGCGGCGACTGCCCTGTCTATGGTCTTCAGGACACTCTGCCAGATCTCGTCGGCATCATGTTCGACCCAGCCGGAATCGGGGAAATGCTGCGTGAATTCCTGCTGCGCGACACCGACAATGTGCATGTCTTGATCGAAGATCATCGAACGCGTCGACGTCGTTCCCTGGTCAATCGCCAGAATGTAACCGCTCATCAGGCTTCAAGCTCCCTTATAGAAGAAGCCGGGGCGTAGATATCGCCCCGGCGATTGTCAATGATCAGATCCCTGGCCGGCTTACTTCTGCCAGCTCTTGACGAGTTCGTCGTAGTTGACCGTCATCGGCTTTTCTTTTTCTTCGGCGATCTTCAGCTGCGGTGCCAGGTTGCCCTTGGCGACAGCGTCGGCATTCCACTCTTCGAGGGTCTTTTCCTCGGCGAGTGCCGGACCGATGTCACCCTGGACGCCTGCACGCTCAAGACGCTGCAGGACCTTTTCCTGCTCGGCGCAAAGCGAATCCATGGCTTCCTGCGCGGTCTTTGCACCCGAGGATGCATCGCCGATCGCCTGCCACCACAGCTGTGCCAGCTTCGGATAGTCAGGGATGTTCGTTCCGGTCGGCGACCACTGGACGCGGGCCGGCGAACGGTAGAACTCGATCAGACCACCGAGCTTCGGCGCACGGTCGGTGAACGACTTGTGCTGGATCGTCGATTCGCGGATGAGCGTCAGGCCAACCTGGCTCTTCTTCACGTCCACGGTCTTCGAGGTGACGAACTGCGCATAGAGCCATGCGGCCTTGGCGCGGTCGTCAGGGGTCGACTTCATCAGGGTCCAGGAACCGACATCCTGGTAACCGAGCTTCATGCCGTCCTTCCAGTAGACGCCGTGCGGGCTGGGTGCAAAACGCCATTTCGGCGTACCATCCGCATTGACGACGGCGAGGCCTTCCTTGACGAAATCGGCGGTGAAGGCGGTGTAGGTGAACATCTGCTGGGCGACGTTGCCCTGGGCAGGCACCGGACCGGCTTCACCGAAGGTCATGCCCTGCGCTTCCGGCGGTGCATAGGCCTTCAACCAGTCGAGGTACTTCTGGATGGCGTAGACCGAGGCCGGGCCGTTGGTATCACCACCGCGGGCGACGCAAGAGCCGACCGGCTGGGACTTTTCATTGACCTTGATGCCCCATTCGTCGACCGGCAGGCCGTTCGGCAGGCCCTTGTCGCCGTTGCCGGCCATGGAGAGCCAGGCATCGGTGAAGCGCCAGCCGAGAGACGGGTCCTTCTTGCCGTAGTCCATGTGGCCGAAGACCTTCTTGCCGTCGATTTCGCGGCCAGTGAAGAACTCGGCGATGTCCTCATAGGCAGACCAGTTGACGGGTACGCCGAGGTCGTAGCCATACTTCGCCTTGAAGTCGGCCTTGTTCTTGTCGTCGTTGAACCAGTCATACCGGAACCAGTAGAGGTTGGCGAACTGCTGGTCGGGCAACTGGTAGAGATTGCCGTCCGGCGACGTGGTGAACTTCAGGCCGATGAAGTCGTTCAGGTCGAGGCCGGGATTGGTGACGTCCTTGCCGGCATTGGCCATCCAGTCGGTCAGCGAGCGGGCCTGCTGGTAGCGCCAGTGGGTGCCGATCAGGTCCGAGTCGTTGACATAGGCGTCATAGATGTTCTCGCCCGACTGCATCTGGGTCTGCAGCTTTTCGACAACATCGCCTTCGCCGATCAGGTCATGGGTGATCTTGATGCCGGTGATCGCGGTAAATGCCGGCGCCAGAACCTTGGATTCGTATTCATGCGTGGTGATGGTCTCGGAGACCACCTTGATATCCATGCCGGCAAAGGGCTTTGCCGCATCGATGAACCACTGCAGTTCGGCTTCCTGGGACGCGCGGTCGAGAGACGACATGTCGCCGATCTCGGTGTCCAGGAATTTCTTTGCCGCGTCCATGTCGGCGAATGCCACGCCGGTCATGGCGAGAAGCATTGTCGCCGTCGTCGTTAAAAGGTGCTTTCGCATAGTATCCTCCCTAAGGTTGCGATTGCCGAGTTTCCAGTCCGTGAGGATGGCAGCCTCCCGCCGCCATCCGTCGTTGTCTTGCTCTATACGTAGCGAAATACGCCGATGGCGTAGACCACGGAGAGAGCGAGAGCCCACCACAGGTTCGACCCAACAAGGCCGAGCCAAGCGAGATGAATAAAGGCTGATCCGAGCAGCGACACGAAGAGCCGGTCGCCGCGCGTGGTTTCAAAGCGCAGCACGCCGACGCGCGGATTGCCGCCGGGCGAGAAGTATTCCCAGACCGCCATCGAGACGATCAGCGTGAAGATCGCGATGAAGAAGAGCGCCGTCGGCAGCGTCCAGGCCATCCATGTGAAGTTCATCGACGCCTCCTCAGACGCGGCCCAGGGCAAAGCCCTTGGCGATGTAGTTGCGGACGAAATAGATCACGAGTGCGCCCGGGATGATGGTGAGCACGCCGGCGGCTGCCAGCACGCCCCAGTCCATGCCCGAGGCCGAGACGGTGCGCGTCATGATGGCAGCGATCGGCTTGGCGTCGGTTGTCGTAAGTGTGCGGGCGATCAGGAGCTCGACCCAGGAGAACATGAAGCAGAAGAAGGCGGCGACACCGATGCCCGAGGCGATCAGCGGCATGTAGATCTTCACGAAGAAGCGCGGGAAGGAATAGCCGTCGATATAGGCGGTTTCGTCGATTTCCTTCGGCACGCCCGACATGAAACCTTCGAGGATCCACACCGCCAGCGGCACATTGAACAGGCAGTGGGCAAGCGCGACCGCGATATGCGTGTCGATGAGGCCGAAGGCCGAATAGAGCTGGAAGAAGGGCAGCGCAAAGACGGCCGGCGGCGCCATGCGGTTGGTCAAGAGCCAGAAGAACAGGTGCTTGTCGCCGAGGAACCTGTAGCGCGAGAAGGCGTAAGCCGCCGGCAGGGCTGCGGCAACGGAGATCACCGTGTTCAGGCAGACATAGATGATCGAGTTGATATAGCCCTTGTACCACGACGGATCGGTGAAGATCACCATGTAGTTGCCAAGCGTCGGATTTACGGGCCAGAGCGAGAGCGCCCCGGTGATTTCCGCGTTGGTCTTGAAGCTCATGTTGACCAGCCAATAGATCGGCAGGAGCAGGAACACGATATAGACCGTCGGGATCAGAAAGCCGAAGCGCGAACGATCGTCGGAATTGCTCATCGAATACGCCTCCTTACTGGCTCTTTGCGTCGCTGACGGTCATCACGGTGTAGAAGACCCATGACAGCAGCAGGATGATTAGGAAGTAGATGATGGACATGGCGGCTGCCGGACCGAGGTCGAACTGGCCGACGGCCATCTTGACGAGGTCGATCGACAGGAAGGTGGTGGAATTGCCCGGCCCGCCGCCGGTGACGACGAAAGGCTCGGTGTAGATCATGAACGAATCCATGAAGCGGAGCAGGACGGCGATCAGGAGCACACGCTTCATCTTCGGCAACTGGATATAGCGGAAGACCGAGAGGCGCGAGGCACCATCAATCTTGGCGGCCTGGTAATAGGCATCCGGGATCGAGACGAGGCCGGCATAACACAGCAGCACCACGAGGCTGGTCCAGTGCCAGACGTCCATGGCAATGACGGTGATCCAGGCGTCGACCGGGTCCTGGGTCAGGTTGTAGTCGACGCCCATGGCATTCAGCGTGTAGCCGAGCAGGCCGATATCGACGCGGCCGAAGACCTGCCAGATCGTACCGACAACGTTCCACGGAATGAGCAGCGGCAGTGCCATCAAGACGAGGCAGACAGGCACGCCAAGACCTTTTTTCGGCATGTTGAGCGCGATCAGGATGCCGAGCGGCACTTCGATCGCCAGGATGATCATTGAGAAGATCATGTTGCGACCAAGCGCATTCCAGAACCGGTCCGAGGACAGGATTTCCGTAAACCAGTCAGTGCCGGCCCAGAAGAACTCGTTGTTGCCGAAGGTGTCCTGGACCGAGTAGTTGACCACGGTCATCAGCGGGATGACGGCGGAGAAGGCCACCAGCACCAACACCGGAATGACCATGAACCAGGCTTTGTTGTTCCAGGTCTTGTTCATCGCTCAGCCCTCCATGCCCACGCGCCAGCTATCGGCGTAAATCCCGATCGCCTGGGGTGCGAACGTCACTTTCGGATCCGATGGAATGTCCGTGTCTTCTGCTACGACGATCGACATCGGCTGATCGCAAAACCGCGTGCGGATGATCTTCTGGCGACCGATATCCTCGACCTTGGAAATCGTGATAGGCATGCCCTCGCGTCCAAGGCGGACGAATTCGGGACGAATGCCGAGCTCTATCTTGGACTGGCCCGACAGTTTCGGCACACCGGGAAGGGCGATGGACTGGTCACCGACGGTCGCGGTCGCGCCATTCACGGCAGCGGGCAGGACATTCATGCCGGGCGAACCGATGAAATAGCCGACGAATGTGTGGCTGGGCTTCTCGAACAGTTCGGCCGGCGTGCCAATCTGGACGATCTGGCCGTCATACATCACCACAACCTTGTCGGCGAAGGTCAGCGCCTCGGTCTGATCGTGCGTGACATAGACCATGGTGAAGCCGGATTGGCGATGCAGGCGCTTCAACTGAGAGCGCAGCACCCATTTCATATGCGGATCGATCACCGTCAGCGGTTCATCGAACAGGATCGCGTTGACATCGGCGCGAACCAGGCCGCGGCCAAGCGAAATCTTCTGCTTCTGGTCCGCTGTCAGGCCTTGTGCGGTCTTCTTCGCCATCGCGGCGAGATCTGTCATCTCGAGGATTTCGGTGACGCGGCGATGAACCTGATCTTCCGGCACATGGCGATTGCGCAACGGAAAGGCGAGATTGTCGTAAACGCTCATCGTGTCGTAGACGACCGGAAACTGGAAAACCTGGGCGATGTTGCGGGCCTGGGTCGAGAGGTTGGTCACGTCGACACCGTCGAACAGGATCTTGCCGTCAGAAGGGTTGATCAGCCCGGAAATGATGTTGAGCAGGGTCGTCTTGCCGCAGCCGGAAGGCCCGAGCAGGGCATAGGCGCCGCCGTCAGCCCATTCGTGATGGACTTCCTTCAGCGCATAGTCTCCCGCCGCGCGGGCAGCGGGGGAATAAGCGTGGCGGATATGGTCGAGATTGATACGTGCCATGTCGCGCCTCCCTTCAAGCGGCCATGCTGGCATGGGCGAGCAGGGACTGGCCCTGCACGTCAAATGCCATCAGGTGACGGGTGTCGATATAGACGTCGATTTCCTTGTCCGGATCGATGTCGTGGATGCCGTGCGCAAGGATAACCCAGCGCGCACCGGCAAATTCGACGTGGATGAAGCTTTCCGAGCCGGCGATTTCCGACACCAGCGTACGAACTCGCAACGGCTTAGCGGCATGGGATGTTGCCGCCAGCGACAGATGGTGAGGATGGAAAGCGACCGTCAGCGGCCCATCCGCCACGCCTGCAAGATGCGCCGGAACGTCAAGCACATGGCGGTCAGCCAGCAGGAACTGCTGGCCGGATTTCACCAGTGCCAGGGTGTTCAATGGCGGGTCTGCGAAGGTTTTCGCCGTCAACAGATCGACCGGCTGGCGATAGATGCCGATGGTCTCGCCAAACTGCGTCACACGCCCTTCGCTCAGGGTTGCTGTGTTGCCCCCAAGCAGCAAGGCCTCCGACGGTTCTGTCGTCGCGTAAACAAAGATAGCGCCGGACTGGGCAAAAATCTTCGGCAGCTCCTCGCGTAATTCCTCACGCAGCTTGTAGTCGAGATTGGCCAGTGGCTCGTCCAGCAGGACCAGTGTCGCCTTTTTCACCAGCGCGCGGGCAAGCGCCGTGCGCTGCTGCTGACCACCGGAGAGGCTGAGTGGCGTGCGTTGAAGATAGGGCGTCAGCCGCAACAGGTCCGAGGCCTTGTGCACCTCGCGATCGATGGTGGCGGCGTCCTTGCCGGCAATGCGCATCGGCGAGGCGATGTTTTCATACACCGTCAGGGCCGGATAATTGATGAATTGCTGGTAGACCATGGCGACATTGCGTTGCTGCACCGGCTTTCCAGTGACATCGATGCCATCGACATGGATCGTGCCGGATGTCGGCTTGTCCAGCCCGGCCATCAGCCGCATCAGCGATGTCTTGCCCGAAAGC
Source organism: Hyphomicrobiales bacterium (assembly GCA_900470155.1). Lineage (GTDB taxonomy): Bacteria > Pseudomonadota > Alphaproteobacteria > Rhizobiales > Rhizobiaceae > Allorhizobium. The sequence continues at coordinate 16,559 of UBZT01000025.1, read as the reverse complement.
GTCGGCCCGAGCAGGACATTCAGCGAACCCCGCTGCAACGTCAGGTCGGTCGGGTGAATGTGGTATTCACCGCCCGCCATCTTCGAGATGTTCTTCAATTCCAACATGTTTCCTCAGGCCTCCTCCAAACCTTCGGCAATCCGGGATCAGGCGGCTAGCTCGCCGCGACAGTCCCCAAGTATTCCTCCAGCCCCCGCGCCTCCTCAGGCGACAGGAACAACCCTTGTTTCGTTCGGCGCCACAGCACATCCTCGGCCGTGACCGCCCATTCCTTTTCCATCAACCAGCGCAATTCGCACTCGTAGAGACTTCCGCCGAAATGCCGACCTAGATCCTCGGTCGTCGCCGCATTTCCGAGAATGGTTTTTGCATCCGTCCCGTAGCAGCGGATGAGACGTTCCGCATGGCGACGTTCCAGAAACGGATAGACGCCGATGAGTTCCTGCACCGTGGCATCATAGCCGGTCACGAGAAAATCGCCGCCCGGAAGCCGACTGCCTGCGGTCCACGCAATGCCCTTGACACCGATCGCTTCACCGATCTTTTCGAGAGCATGCTCGGCCAGGCGACGATAGGTCGTCAGCTTGCCGCCAAATACATTCAACAGCGGCGCTCCGTCGTCCGCTGCCTCGACCTTCAGCACGTAGTCGCGGGTCGCTTCCTGCGCCTTGGAGGCGCCATCGTCGAACAGCGGACGCACGGCAGAATAGCTCCAGACAATGTCGTCCGGTACGACCGGTTCCTTGAAATACTCGCTCGCGGCATTGCAGAGGTAGTTTACCTCCTCCGCACTGATCTTCACATCCTTCGGATCATCCGTGTAGTCACGATCCGTTGTGCCGATCAGGGTGAAATCGCCTTCATAGGGAATGGCAAAGATGATGCGATTGTCCGGATTCTGGAAGAAGTAGGCACGTTTATCGGCAAACTTCCTGCGGACAATGATATGGCTGCCCTGAACCAGGCGAACATTGTGAACGTTGTTGCGGCCGAAAGCACCAGCGAGCACCTGATCGACCCAGGGACCGGCTGCATTGACCAGCATTCGGGCGCGGTGGACGGTTGTCGCTCCGCTGCCCTTGGCCTTGGTCGTCACGACCCATACGCCGTTTTCGCGATGGGCCGAGATCACCCTGGCGCGGCTGAAAATGCGGGCGCCGCGAATTTCCGCGTCACGCGCATTGAGCACGACCATGCGGGCATCATCGACCCAGCCATCGGAATATTCAAAGGCCTTCGCAAAAATTGGCTTCAGCGGCTGTCCGGCCTGATCCCGGCGGAGATCCAAGGTCTTGGTCGCCGGGAGCAGCTTTCTGCCGCCGAGATGATCGTAGAGAAACAGGCCAAGGCGGATCAGCCATGCCGGACGGATGCCGCCCTTCTGGAACGGCAGGACAAAACGCAGCGGCCAGATAACATGCGGCGCCATGGCCCACAGCACTTCGCGCTCCATCAACGCTTCGCGCACGAGGCGAAATTCGTAATGTTCGAGATAACGGAGACCACCGTGGATCAGCTTGGTCGCGCCTGAGGATGTGCCCGAGGCAAAATCGTTCATTTCGGCAAGCGCAACGGTATAGCCCCGGCCAGCGGCGTCACGGGCAATGCCGCAGCCGTTGATGCCGCCACCGATCACAAACAGATCGTAGATAGGCTCGTCCGTCATTGTTCCCCTGTATTTCGCACTGCAGCATTTATTGCGATAGCGAAAGCATCATCATCTAAAATGAAATGCAAACGAATGTCAAACGAATGTTACGCCGATCTGTCCTGGCCGATGTCCGAAGGGGTCGTCTCAAGCAACTGGACCTCCTTGTCCAGGCAGATCGCCCGGACATTGGCCGAAGGACAATGGTCGGTAATGAAGGTATGAACCTGGGAAATATGCCCAATACGCACAGGTGCCGTGCGCTCGAACTTCGAGGCATCGGAAACCAGCACGACGTGCCTTGCATTGGCGATGATGGCCTGCGCCACCTTCACTTCTCGAAAATCGAAGTCCAGCAGTGCCCCATCCTCATCGATCGCCGAAACGCCGATCACCGCGAAATCAACCTTGAACTGGCGGATGAAATCGACCGCAGCCTCACCGACGATACCGCCGTCAGCGCCACGGACAACGCCGCCGGCAATCACCACCTCGATCGAGGGATAGACACGCAAGCGATTGGCGACATTGATATTATTGGTGATAACCATCAGCTCCCTGTGGTCAACAAGCGCTTCGCCGACAGCTTCCGTGGTCGTGCCGATATTGATGAAAAGCGACGAGTTGTCCGGAATCAATGCGGCCGCTGCCCGACCGATCGCCTGTTTTTCGGCCGCCGCCATGGATCGGCGCGCTTCGTATTTGACGTTTTCATTTCCGTTCGGAAATACGGCACCGCCATGAATGCGGTTCAGCGCCCTGGTATCACAGAGGTCGTTGAGGTCCTTGCGGATGGTTTGCGGCGTGACGGCGAAACGCGTGGCAAGTTCTTCAACCAGAACACGCCCCTGCTCCTTTGCGATGGCCATGATTTCGGCTTGACGCGCGGAAAAAATCATTGTCCCCTCCCCATTCTTCGTTTTGCTTCATCCTAGGCCAAAACGAAAATGGAGCAATAGCTCGTCACAAATTGCTGCTGTCTCGACTTGTGAGGGTCATCGGCGGCGAAGCAAGATGATGAACGCAACCCCACCCACCAGACCGGTGACAACACCGATCGGCATGTCTTCGGGCGCCATGACAACCCGCGCGGCAATGTCGGCGAGGATCAGAACGATCGCACCAAGAAAGGCGGACAAGGGGATGACGCGGACATTATCGCTGCCACCGACCAGTCGCACGATATGCGGGATCAACAGACCAACAAATCCGATGGCACCGGAAAAGGCGACCATGACGCCGGTCAACAGAGACGTGACGACAAACAGCTGGGCGCGGAAGCGCGAGACGGGAACACCCAGTGTCGCGGCCGTCTCGTCGCCCATGGCAAGCGCATTGATTTCGCGCGCGCGCAGCAGGAGCCAGATCAGCGATAGAGCCAGTGCCAGGGCGGGATAAAGCAGGTGCGACCACTGGGCGAGGCCCAATCCGCCGAGCATCCAGAAGACAACGGTATGGGCCGCACGCGGATCACCGAGAAAGATGGTAAGATTGCCGAGGGCGGTGGCGACAAAGGCAACGGCGACACCGGACAGGACCAGCCGGTCCGCAGCAGCGCCCGAATAGCGGGTGACCGCCATCACAGCCAGCGTTGCAGCAAGTGCGCCGACAAAGGCAAACAGAGGTACCGTGACAAGGCCGAAGATCAGGCCCGTGTGCAGCAGCGCGATGATGGCGCCAAGCGCGCCACCCGAAGAGACGCCCAGCAGATGCGGATCGGCGAGCGGATTGCGCGTGACCGCCTGCAGGACAGCACCGACAACCGCGAGACCTGAGCCGACAAGTCCTGCCAGGATCGCCCGCGGGAAGCGCACGTCCCAGACAATGCTCTCACGACCGGCGGACCATGTCACTTCGCTAAAGCCCGGATGAAGCTTGTTGGCGATGATCGACCAGACCGTGGTGAACGGGATCGGCGCGGCGCCGAAAGAAACGCCTGCAGTCAGGCACAGCACCATCAGGGCGGCCGCTAGTGCCCCCCACGTCAACACCTTGCCGCTCGTCATCACATGCCTATCTGCTGGATAAAATTCGGTTCACCGGGCGCATGGCGCCCGGTGACAAGACCTGTTTGCGTTTCGCGATCTACATATTGCGAGGATGGAAAGCGTCGGCCAGCCTGCCGATAGCATCAATATTGCGTGGTCCCGGGGTCGCCTCGACATATTCGAGAACCACAAAACGGTCCTGCTTCACCGCATCGAGATTCTTGAAGGCGGGATTTTCCTTCATGAAGGCGATCTTCTGGTCAGCCGTCACGTCGCCGTAGTTGACGATGACGATGACCTGAGGGTTGCGCTCGATCACCGGCTCCCAGGACACTTCAGTCCAGCTTTTCTCGACATCGTCCATGACGTTGATGCCGCCTGCAGCTTCGATCATCGCCGTCGGAATGCCGTAGCGACCCGAGGTGAACGGCTTCTCCGTGCCCGAATCATACACAAAGACACGAACCGGTTCCTTCACCGCGCCGATGCGGGTTTGAACCTCGGCCAGTCCTTTTTCATAGCCGGCTACAAGTTCATTGGCGCGCTCTTCGACGCCGAAGATCTTGCCGAGATTGACGAGATCGACAAACATGTCATTCATCGTCGGCTTGCCCTTGGCCATGATGTGAATGCAGGATTCCGTCAACTCGTAGACCTTGATCTTGAACGCATCGAGTGTCTCCGGTGTGACTTCACCGCCGACCTTCATGCCGTAATTCCAGCCAGCAAAGTAGAAATCAGCGTCAGCGTTGAGCAAGACTTCCTTCGTCGGATATTTGGGCGACAGCTCCGGCAGTTCCTTGACGCCCTCCCTGATTTTTTCGTCCAGGGTTTTCCAGCCGGAAACGCCGGTGTAGCCCACCATGTGATCCTGCAGTTTCAGCGCCAGCATCATCTCGGTCAGATTGACGTCGTTGGAAACGGCGCGACTGGGTGCCGCATCGAAGGTAACGTCGCGATTGCAACTCTTAACGGTGACCGGATAAGCGAGCGCCGAGGTGGTCAGCAAACCCGAGACGAGAATGCTGGCGGTCGCGGCGGAAAAACGTGTAAGCGACATGTGGAATCCTTTTAAATCAAGCAGTTTGAAGTGAAAACGAGAAGCGTGAAACGCTGCTGCCAGGGGTCGGATGCGCCATGGCTGAGACGCCAAAAGTGGTCGAGACAGCGCCGGATGTCAGGACATCATCCGGTCTTCCAAATGCCGTCATGCACCCCTCGCACATCAGTGCGACATGGGTGGCGAAGTCGCCCGCCAGGTTGATGTCATGTAGCGTGGTGATGATCGTGAGTTTGAGACTGCGCAACAGGTTGAGGATCTCGAGCTGGTGGCGGATATCGAGATGATTCGTCGGCTCATCGAGAATGATGATCTCGGGTTTCTGGGTGAGCGCGCGGGCAACCAGAACACGCTGCTTTTCCCCGCCCGACAGCGTGGAGAACTGGCGCATGGCGAGATGCGCCAGGTTCAGGTGCTCAAGGGCATGGGCAACTTCGCGGCGATCCTCATCCGTCCAGCCGGTCAGACCCTCGCGCCAGGGAATGCGCCCCATCATCACCACATCACGGACACTGAATGGGAAATCCGCCGGCATTTCCTGCAGGACCACGGCGATTCGGCGCGCAACCTGTCGCGATCCGATCTGCCAAATGTCCTCTCCTCCGACTTCGACCCTGCCTTCGCGCGGAACAACACCGCGGTAAAGGCAACGCAGGAGCGACGTCTTGCCGGCACCATTGGGGCCGATGATCGCGAGCCGCTCGCCTGCGTTCAGCTCGAAATTCACCCCGCGCACCAGGAGGAGGTCCGGCTTCGGACCCCAGCCGAGATCGGACACCCGTATCGACGTGCCATTCGCATCACAGCTCATGGGAGGCTCTCCCACGGTTCGGGCTCATTGGAGACGCTCCGAGGATTGTTCCGAAATCAGCACGGAGGCCGGGATGCGGGCGAGTATCTTGCCGCCAAGACCGCGCGGACGTTCTGCTTCGCGGGTCATGCCATCGGCGCGCTCGCCGTAGAGCTTGGCAAATGTGACCAGCGCCTCGATGTCCACGTCGGGCTTGATGTCACCAAAGAGATAGGTGGCCTTCCCGCTTGCCTGGAACGCGATGGTGCAGGGTCTCTTGCAGCCCGCCATGCATACGGTGCCCTCAACCGCAAAGTCGCGATTGTCCGAGGCCCCGATCTTTGACAGGCAGGCGTTAAGGTGATCGAGAAGCTGAAGTCCGGGGCGGCACGCCGTCCCCGTGATTCGGCAGTCCGTGCAAACGGTTACCGTGTGTCGTTTCGCATGTGCCATGATTGTCCTCCGTCGGTATCTCCGGAGGCAAAATGGCAATATTGTAAAAGCGCGCGGAAGCGCTGCCTTCAAGCCAGATCTTTTCCATCGGAACACCCCGTCCGTTGCGGTTTCTCTTCGACGACGGCAGGTCTCCTGGCTCGCGGATATCTGCTGTCCATCTGCCTTCCCGCGATCACGATCGCAGTGGCCTGGCGCTTTCACGCCACGAGGATGGACGGCAATCCGCTTACAGTTGCGGGGGCAGCCACGGTCTTGGTCCCTTGTTGGGTATTCCGCACCGTGTTCCCTATTAATCCCCTTGGAGTCATCCAATTGGGGAACCGTCAGCCATATGTTTAGGGCTTGTCGGGTCTTCCGGTCAAGCCTGCTCATGCCTCATCCACTCGCCGATATTTGGTAATGTAATATCGTAACATTAAAGATCGCCGATTCGAATGTCCAGTGCAATTTTACCGCTCAGGACACGCTGGCGCACCCTGTGGAGATGTGAGGAGACGCCTCGGTCATTTGACAGTCAGAGCGAAAATTGGCAGCACTGGTTTCGAAAGGGTGGGCCAATCTTGATGGCAAAGCGACCAGAAGGCCAAACGCGGCTCGATGATGCGGCAAGAGCAGGCTGGCTCTATTATGTCGCCGGTCGGACCCAGGACGAGATTGCGGTTGCGATGGGCATTTCGCGGCAAAGCGCCCAGAGGCTCGTGTCGCTGTCGGTTGCCGAAAAGCTGATCAAGGTGCGGCTCGACCATCCGATTGCCGCCTGTCTCGAACTCGGCGAAGCTGTCAAAGACAAATACGGCCTCAAGCATGTCGAAATCGTCCCCAGCGACCCGGCCTCCGAATCGGCCACCGTTGGCGTGGCCGAGGCTGGCGCCGCGGAACTGGAACGATGGCTGAAGCAGCCCGACCCCTTGGTCATTGCCATGGGAACGGGACGCACTTTGCGCGCCATGGTCGATCAACTCTCGCCGATGGAATGTCCGCAGCATAAAATTGTTTCGCTGACCGGCAATATCAGCCCGGACGGCTCGGCTGCCTATTTCAACGTCATCTTTTCGATGGCGGATGCGGTCAAGGCGCGGCATTTTCCCATGCCTCTGCCCGTCATCGTGTCGTCACGCGAGGAGCGGGATCTTCTGCACCGCCAGCCGCTGGTCGCTCCCACGATCGAGCTTGGCAAATCCTCCGACGCCGCATTCGTCGGCATCGGCGAGATGACACTCAATGCCCCGCTTCTGCTCGATGGTTTCCTGCAGCAAGACGAGATGGAGGCGCTGCTGACGGCGGGCGCGACCGGTGAAATCTGCGGCTGGATCTTTGGTCCCGATGGCCGCCTGCTCGATGATCCGGTCAATGATCGGGTGGCAAGTCTCGCCATACCTTCGCGCGAAACATCGACCGTGATCGGCATGGCCCGCGGTCAGCGCAAACATGCCGCCATTCGAGCTGCGGTTCGCGGCGGGCACATAAACGGGCTGATTACCGACGAAGACGGTGCTCGATATCTGCTCAAGGGCTGATGTTTCATTAAAATAAATCATTGAAATTCAACGTCCTGAGTATTCTTTGCCGCATCGCAGCATGGAATCTCCATTGACTTTCGACAGCCGGAGACTGAGTAATTGCCCATGAGCAAAGCGAATGCTCAGTTCTCTTCTGGGAGGAAGACATGACATTGAAGACGATTCTGCTGGGCGCATGCTCAGCTCTCGCCCTTGCGGGCATGGCATCTGCCGAAACCCTTACCATCGCAACCGTGAACAATGGCGACATGATCCGCATGCAGGGTCTGACGTCCGAATTCACAGCCAAGAACCCCGACATCCAAGTCGAATGGGTTACGCTGGAAGAAAACGTCCTACGCGAGCGTGTCACGACCGACATCGCGACCAAGGGCGGCCAGTACGACATCATGACGATCGGCACCTATGAAGTTCCGATCTGGGCCAAGCAGGGCTGGTTGCTGCCACTCGACAATCTCGGCGCCGACTATGACGTCGACGATCTGCTGCCGGCCATCCGTTCGGGCCTCACCGGCGACGACAGCAAGCTCTATGCCGCGCCGTTCTACGGTGAAAGCTCGATGGTCATGTACCGTCGCGACCTGATGGAGAAGGCTGGCTTGACCATGCCTGACGCTCCGACCTGGGAATTCATCGGCGAAGCGGCACGCAAGATGACCGACCGCGCGGCCGGCATCAACGGCATCTGCCTGCGCGGCAAGGCTGGCTGGGGCGAGAACATGGCGTTCCTGACGGCAACGTCGAATGCTTTCGGCGCCCGCTGGTTCGATGAGAACTGGAAGCCGCAGTTCGATCAGCCTGAATGGAAGAACACGCTCGACATGTATGTCAAGCTGATGAACGACGCTGGCCCGCAGGGTGCTTCGTCGAACGGCTTCAACGAGAACCTGGCGCTCTTCCAGCAGGGCAAGTGCGGCATGTGGATCGATGCCACGGTTGCTGCTTCCTTCGTAACCAACCCGAAGGACTCGACCGTTGCCGACAAGGTCGGCTTTGCTCTGGCTCCGGATACCGGCCTTGGCAAGCGTGGCAACTGGCTCTGGGCTTGGAACCTCGCTATCCCGGCCGGCTCGCAGAAGACTGCTTCGGCCGAGAAGTTCATCGCCTGGGCAACAGGCAAGGACTACGCCAACCTCGTCGCTTCCAAGGAAGGCTGGGCCAACGTTCCTCCAGGCACGCGCACCTCGCTTTACGAAAATCCCGAGTACCAGAAGGCTGCTCCGTTCGCAAAGATGACGCTCGACAGCATCAATGCTGCTGATCCGAAGAACCCAACTGTCAAGCCGGTGCCATATGTCGGCGTGCAGTTTGTCGCCATTCCGGAGTTCCAGGGTCTTGGAACAACCGTCGGCCAGTTGTTCTCTGCAGCGCTTGCAGGCCAGATGTCGGTTGACGATGCTCTTGCCCAGGCCCAGCAGGTCACCGAACGCGAAATGACCCGCGGCGGCTATATCAAGTAATTTCCTCCCGAAGGAAATGAAGCCGTCCGGATTGCGATCCGGGCGGCAACACCAAAAAGTTTGACGCGCCTCTCCTGCCGTTCGGCGCGGATACTTCGGGCCGTTTTGGCCGACACAAGAAAACGAGCTGACGCAGCCGGCCGACACAGCCGCGCGTGTTGGCCATCAGGGTGGGTTCTTCCATGGCTACGCACAACACACGGGCGCTGTCGCGTCTCATGATGGCGCCGTCCGTCGGTCTTCTTCTCGTCTGGATGATCGTGCCGCTGGCGATGACACTGTGGTTCTCGTTCCAGAACTACAATCTGCTCAATCCGGGCAATGTCAGCTTCGCTGGACTGTTCAACTACAAATACTTCTATACCGACCCGGCCTTCTTCCAGTCGGTCTGGAACACGCTGCTGATCGTCGGCGGCGTTCTGTTGATCACCGTGGTCGGCGGCATCGGCATTGCCCTCTTGCTCGACCAGCCGATGTTCGGCCAGGGCATAGTCCGTATCCTGATCATCTCGCCTTTCTTCGTCATGCCACCGGTTGCTGCCCTGGTTTGGAAGAACATGATCATGCATCCGGGCTACGGGGTGCTCGCCGATATCAACAGGTCGCTCGGTCTGCAGCCCGTCGACTGGTTCGGGCAATATCCGCTATTTTCAATCATCGTCATCGTCGCATGGCAATGGCTGCCGTTCGCGACGCTAATCCTACTGACCGCATTGCAGTCTCTGGACGGCGAGCAGAAGGAAGCGGCCGAGATGGACGGGGCCGGCTTTATCAGCCAGTTCATCTACCTCACGCTGCCGCATCTGGCCCGTGCGATCACCGTCGTCATCCTGATCCAGACAATCTTCCTGCTCGGCGTCTACGCGGAAATCCTCGTCACCACCAATGGCGGGCCGGGCTATGCCTCTACCAACCTGCCCTTCCTGATCTACCGCACGGCCCTGCTCGGCTACGACGTCGGTGGCGCATCAGCAGGCGGCATCATCGCAGTCATCCTCGCCAACATCGTCGCCTTCTTCCTGATGCGCGCCGTCGGCAAGAACCTCGACCGCTAAGGAGAAGAGATCATGGCCCGAACAGTCTCCACCCAGCGCAAGATCGCCTTTACGGTCGTCGCATGGATCCTCGCGATGGTGATCTTCTTCCCCATCCTCTACACGATCATCACGTCGCTCAAGACCGAGACCGAAGCGATCCAGGGCTTCCGGCTGATCCCGTCGTTCACGCTGGAGAACTATGTCACGGTGCAGACGCAGCGCGACTATTTCAAGCCGTTCATGAACTCGGTGATCATCTCGGTCGGCTCCACCATCCTGGCGCTGATCATCGCGATCCCGTCTGCCTGGGCCATGGCGTTTTCGCCGACAAAGCGGACCAAGGACATCCTGATGTGGATGTTGTCGACCAAGATGATGCCCGCGGTCGCCGTACTCGTGCCGATCTACCTGATCTTTCGCGATACAGGACTGCTCGACACCCGTATCGGCCTGACCATCATGCTGATGCTGATCAACCTGCCGATCGTCATCTGGATGCTCTACACCTACTTCCGCGAGATTCCCGGTGAAATCCTGGAAGCTGCCCGCATGGACGGGGCATCGCTCTGGGGCGAGATCGTCTATGTCCTGACGCCGATGGCGATCCCGGGCATCGCGTCGACCATGTTGCTCAATATCATTCTCGCCTGGAACGAAGCCTTCTGGACGATCCGGCTGACCACGACCAATGCAGCGCCGCTGACGGCGTTCATCGCCTCCTTCTCCTCACCGCAGGGACTCTTCTGGGCGAAGCTGTCCGCCGCTTCGACGCTGGCCATCGCCCCGATCGTGATCCTTGGCTGGTTCAGCCAGAAACAGCTTGTCCGCGGCTTGACCTTCGGCGCCGTCAAATAAGGAAGACCATAATGGGTAGCATCACACTTCAAAACGTGTCGAAAACCTTCGGCGAAGTCTCGGTCATCCCCTCGATCGACCTGCAGATCAACGACGGCGAATTTGCAGTCTTCGTTGGTCCCTCGGGCTGCGGAAAGTCCACCTTGCTTCGCCTGATTGCAGGTCTCGAGGATGTCTCGGGCGGCAAGATCCTGATCGACGGGGTCGACGCCACGGACAAGGCTCCCTCGCAGCGCGGCCTGGCGATGGTGTTCCAGTCCTATGCCCTTTATCCGCATATGAGCGTGCGCTCCAATATCGGCTTCCCCTTGAAGATGGCCGGAATGGACAAGGCAGAGATCGACCGCAAGGTCAATGACGCGGCAAAGATCCTCAACCTGACTGACTACCTAGAGCGCAAGCCGCGCAACCTGTCGGGTGGCCAGCGCCAGCGCGTCGCCATCGGCCGCGCGATCGTGCGTTCGCCGGAATGCTTCCTGTTCGACGAACCCTTGTCGAACCTCGATGCGGCGCTGCGCGTCAACATGCGGCTGGAAATCACCCAGTTGCACCAGCAGCTGAAGGCGACCTCGATCTATGTGACGCATGATCAGGTCGAAGCCATGACAATGGCCGACAAGATCGTCGTCTTGAACAAGGGGCGTATCGAACAGGTTGGCTCGCCACTCGATCTCTATCACAAGCCGGCTAACATCTTTGTCGCCGGTTTCATCGGCTCACCGAAGATGAACCTGATCTCGGGCGCTTTTGCCGGAACCTACAGCGCCCATACGATCGGGGTTCGCCCCGAACACGTGACGCTGTCGACAACCGAAGGCACGTGGAAGGGCAAGGTCGTTGTCGCAGAGCATCTGGGCTCCGACACGTTCCTGCATGTCGATGTCGAGGGCATCGGCCATATTACCACCCGCGCTGGCGGCGAATTCACCGTGAAACACGGTGATACCGTGTTCATCACGCCTGATCCGAACCGCATTCACCGGTTCAATGATAAGGGACTGGCGATATGACTGGCAGGCTTACAGGCAAGTCGGCTCTGATCACCGGATCGGCGCGCGGCATAGGCCGCGCGTTTGCCGAAGCCTATGTCCGCGAAGGCGCAACAGTTGCCATTGCCGATATCGACTTTGCCCGGGCCAGCGACACGGCCTTGGAGATTGACCCACGTGCCTATCCTGTTCATCTCGACGTGACCGACCAGTCTTCGATCGAGGCGGCGGTCAGGGCTGTCGAGGAACGGGCGGGCGGGCTGGACATCCTGATAAACAATGCCGCCTTGTTCGACCTCGCCCCGATCGTCGAGATCAGCCGCGCGAGCTATGATCGCCTGTTTTCGATCAATGTTGCGGGCTCATTGTTCATGCTGCAGGCCGCAGCCAAATCGATGATTGCGCGCGGCAAAGGCGGGAAAATCATCAACATGGCCAGCCAGGCGGGCCGCCGCGGCGAAGCGCTGGTCGCTGTCTATTGCGCCACCAAGGCTGCCGTCATCTCGCTCACGCAATCGGCCGGTCTCGATCTGATCAAGCACGGCATCAACGTCAATGCCATCGCGCCTGGCGTGGTCGACGGCGAACACTGGGACGGCGTCGACGCGCTGTTTGCAAAGCATGAGAACCGGCCGCGTGGCGAAAAGAAGAAGCTGGTCGGTGAAGCCGTGCCCTTCGGTCGCATGGGCCGGGCCGAGGACCTGACGGGCATGGCGATTTTCCTCGCCTTGCCGGAAGCCGATTACATAGTCGCCCAGACATACAATGTCGATGGCGGCAACTGGATGAGCTGAGCGCCCAAGGCGCCCCGCTCGAAAGACTTGCGTCTCGCACCCCGAGGACCGTGACATGACACATACTTTATCTCTGGCCAATCTTGCCGAAATCGCCTCGACCGCCGCTGTGCCGAACTATCGCCGCGAGCAGCTGAAGGCCGGCATCCTGCATTTCGGCGTCGGCAATTTTCACCGCGCCCACCAGGCGATCTATCTGCACGAACTGTTCAACAAGGGCCGGGATCTCGACTGGGCCATTCTCGGTGCCGGCATTATGCCGTCGGACCGGATGATGAAGGAAAAGCTGGCCTCGCAGGACTATCTGACAACGGTGGTCGAGCAGGACAACAATCGCAGTGCCGCGACCGTGACAGGACCGATGACAGGCATCCTGACCGCGCCGGACTTTGACGAAATCATTGCGGCTCTGGCCGACCCGGCGATCCGCATCGTGTCGATGACAATCACCGAGGGCGGCTATTTCATCGATCCCGCCACCGGTCAATTCGATCCGACCCACCCGGCGATGGTTGCTGATGCCGGTGATCCCAGCAATCCGACAAGCGTCTTCGGGTTGATCATCGCCGGCCTCAAGGCGCGCCGAGCTGCGGGGATTGCGCCATTTACGGTGATGTGCTGCGACAACATTCCCGGCAATGGCGAGGTCACGGAAGCCACGCTGACCGGGCTTGCCAAACTATCGGATCCCGATTTTGCCCATTGGATCGAAGAGAATGTCGCCTTTCCCAACGCCATGGTCGACCGCATCACGCCGGCGACCGGCGAGCGCGAAATCGGCATTGCGCGCGATACCTATGGCATTGACGACAAATGGCCGGTGTTCTGCGAGGAGTTCAAGCAATGGGTGCTGGAGGACAAGTTTCCGCTCGGTCGCCCGGCTCTGGAAGAGGTCGGCGTCACCTTCGTCGAAGATGTGGCCCCTTACGAATTGATGAAGCTGCGGATCCTCAACGGAGGTCATGCGGCGATCGCCTATCCGGCAGCATTGATGGACATTCATTTTGTTCATGAATCCATGGAAAATCCGCTGATCCGGGGTTATCTCGCCAAGCTCGAAAATGACGAGATCATTCCGATCGTTCCGCCGGTGCCCAATACCAGCCTCCAGGACTACTTCAAGCTGATCGAAAGCCGTTTCCTCAATCCGAAGATCGGCGACACGATTCCGCGTCTGGCGCAGGATGGCTCGAACCGCCAACCGAAATTTATCCTGCCATCGACCGCAGATCGTCTCGCCAAGGGGCTTGATGTGGTCGGCCTGGCTCTGGTGTCTGCCCTGTGGTGCCGGTATTTCGAAGGAGCTTCGGACAGCGGCAAGGCCATCGTCTTCAACGATGCCAGCGCCGAACGGCTGCAGGCAGCCGCCATTGCCTCGCGCAACGATCCGAGGGCCTTCCTTGCGCTGACCGACATCTTCGGTAACGTCGGCGCCAATCCATTGTTTATCCAGCGATTCGGCAAAGCCTTGGAGACACTGCGCGCCATTGGCACCGCTGAAACACTGAAACGCTACATCGATGGCCATCTGGCTGATTGAGGGCCGATAGAGGGCCAAGAACCTTGGATGCGAAACGGCTGATCATATTCGATTGCGATGGCGTGCTCGTTGACAGCGAGCCGATCGCACTGTCGGTTTTGACCGAAACGCTGGGTATGTCCGGCATCACCATCGACGAAGAAGGTGCGGCAAAACGATATCTCGGTCGCAGCCTGACAACCGTGCGCAACCTCGTCAGGGAAGAATACGGCCTTCAGATAGACGACCGGTTTCTAAACCGGATGCGAGACATGCTCTATACGCGCTTCCGAAGCGAACTGCGCCCGATCCACGGCATCCATGCCGCCCTGGATGGGCTCGAAGAGGCGGGTATCACCTGGTGCGTTGCCTCGTCCAGCCAGAGCGAACGGATCGCCTTGTGCCTGTCCGCAACCGGCATGCTGGATCGCTTTTCGCCGCATATCTTCAGCGCGAGCATGGTGGCAAATGGCAAGCCGGCGCCTGATCTCTTCCTCTTTGCGGCAGACAAGATGGGTGCGGCGCCGTCGGAATGCCTGGTCATAGAAGACAGTCCGGCCGGTATCCTGGCCGCCCGCGCCGCCGGGATGGACGTGCTTGCGTTTACCGGTGGTTCGCACACCGGTCTATCTGCATATCGCGATGGACTTGCCGCGCTGATGCCGCTGCAAGCATTTGACGCGATGGAGAAATTGCTCCACTTTGTCGTTCCAGTGGGGAGACCGAAAGACCAACCGGATGCATGACCACATCATCGCCGTGGACGTCGGCACGGGCAGTGCACGTGCTGGCGTATTCGACCTTCACGGTCGCCAGATTGCCCGGCATGTCACTGCGATTTCACTGTTTCAGTCACAACCTCTTCACCTCGAACAAGACAGCGACGAGATCTGGTCGGCCGTTTGCACCGCTGTGAGGGCTGCCGTGTCGGAAGCCGGACTTTCGGCAACGGATGTGGCCGCCATCGGCTTTGATGCAACCTGCTCTCTGGTGGTCAGAGACACACATGGCAAGCCGCTTACCGTTTCGACGTCCGGTCAAAGCCAGCTGGATACGATCTTGTGGATGGATCACCGGGCGATCCGCGAGACCGACGAATGCAACAGCACCAACGATCCGCTGCTGCAACGCTTCGGCGGCCGGCTCTCGGTCGAAATGCAGGTTCCGAAGCTGCTGTGGCTGAAGCGGCATTTGCCCGAAACCTGGCGGCAAGCCGGAATGATCTTCGACCTTGCGGATTATCTGACATGGCGAGCGACGGGCATCAACAGTCGCGGACACTCGCCGCTGGCGGCAAAATGGGGTTATGGCGCGATTGCGCCTGGCGACCGCCCGGATGCCTTCTATCGCCGTGTCGGGCTTGAAGATCTCAGTGAGAAATCGGCGCTTCCGGACAAGTCAGGCCTGCCGACGCTGCCTGTCGGGCATTTGACAACAGAAGCGGCCGATGCGCTCGGTCTTGCCCCAGACTGCCTCGTCGCGCCCGGCCTCATCGACGCCTATGCCGGAACAGTGTCGCTGTTTTGCGCAACGGATCGTTCGACGCCCGATACGCTGGAAAGCCAGGCGGTGCTGATCGCCGGCACGTCGAGCTGCATCGTGCGTCTGCTTGGCAGGCCGGTTTCCGGAGAAGGATGCTGGGGAACCTTTCGTGATGTTGCGGTCCCCGATCTCTGGCTGCTGGAGGCCGGACAGTCTGCATCCGGCGCGCTGCTCGACCACATTGTCAGCACTCATCCGAAGGGTGGCGAGCCGACCCAGGCACGGCACAGGTCGATCCTGGACCATATTGCCCTGCAACTTCAACAGCACGGCGCCGACTACGGCCTGCCGATCACCGTGCTGCCCGACTTTCATGGAACCCGCTCCCCCACGTCCGATCCCCGCCTGACGGGAACCATGGCAGGCCTGAGCCTCGACCGGAGCTTTGACGGCCTCTGCCAGATCTATTGGCGAAGCTGCGTGGCGCTGGCTTGCGGGGTCAAATATATCATCGACCGCCTGCCACCGGAGCTTGTGCCGATCAAGACACTGCTGCTGGCCGGAGGTCTCGCCCATCATCCGCTCCTGTCACAACTCTATGCTGACGCAACGGGATGCACAGTCCGCAAGGCTGATGGCTGTGACGCAGTTCTGCTCGGCACGGCGCTGCACACGGCGGTTGCTGCCGGCCGCTATCCTGATTTCTGGACAGCGGGGCAGGCGATGGCCGTCCGCATGACGGAAATCGCGCCCGATACAGCGCGAAAGAATGGTTTGACCCGGGACCATGCCCTTCTGAGGGAAATGATACATCACCGCGATGCGCTGCATCGCTTGATGTGACCGATATTTGTCAGACGATGAGATCCGGCCCTCGAGAGAGGTCGAAACGCACCCCCCCAAACGCAAAAACCGCCCCCGATTTGGGGGCGGTTTGTATTTGTGTAATTTTGGTTGCGGG
>UBZT01000038.1 GCA_900470155.1 Hyphomicrobiales bacterium | reverse complement strand
ATGTCCAGGTCCAGTTTTGCGGAACGGTTCACTTCGTTGGTGAAGGAAGCCCCCTTGTCTTACCAGAACCGGTGGCGGCTCACTCTTGCACATGGGCTCCTTCGGCAAGCAAATGCGCGTGTCAGCGATGTTGCCAGACAAGTGGGCTATGATTCTGATGCGGCTTTCAGTCGAGCGTTCAAGGCCCAGTTTGGGATTCCTCCGGTCGGAGTGAGGTCAGCCGCTTAAATCTTCGGCGCCGTCAACTGCACAACCTCCGAACAGCCTGAATTTTGAGGTGACGTTCCACGCTGGTTGCGTCATGATATCGGGCACGTTCAGACCTTCGACACTTTCGCCACTCATCTATGTTTCGTCGATGCTGTCCGGAAGGGATCTGGCGGGAAGTCCGCTCGCAACCAATGGCATGAAGCTTCTTCGTTGTGTGGAGCCAAGGGGGGTGGACGGCTGAGCGCGCAAGCACACGGCTATGGCGGCCTCAACATGCGCGAGCTTGCCGCCGAGGTCGGCATCAAGGCTGCCAGCATTTACCACCACTTCCCGAGCAAGGTCGATCTCGCAGCCGCGATCACCGGGCGCTACTGGCAGGACACAAAGGCGTGGCTAAAGGACGTCGCCAACGCGGAAGGCGATGCAACGGCTGCTCTCCGAAAGTATCCGGAGACGGTGCGGATGTCGCTGGAGAATGGCAACCGCCTCTGCCTGGGAAGCTTCCTCGGCGCGTAGTACGATGATCTTCCCGAGCCGGTCCGTAAACAGAAGGACCTTCGCGGACGTAAACATAGCCTGGCTAGCGGAACGGCTCGTAGGCACCATGCCCGTCCCCCTGAAGGACACCGCGATGCTCACTCAGATGCGGGCGACTCGATCGCCAGCGCGGCTATCATCGAGGCGATAAGATTTGCGGTTTTATCACCAGCCTTCTACCAGCCGCGTGGGGTATCAGCTTGGGGCTTTTTACCGTCGGTCGACGGATTATGGTGGAGACTGTGCGGCAGCCAGTTTTGCGCTGAATCCAATAAATACGGCTCCGGTAATGGCCTTCAGGCCGCGGCGGAGCCCGCCAGCTAGGGCGATCGTCTTGAGACGCGATAACAACAGGATCACTAAGCTGAACCAGGCAATGTTGATGATGGAATGTATCGCAACCAGCATGTAAGCGGCGACTAAAACATGCCCCCCATCGTGAGACATGAATTGGGGGAAGACGGCCAGATAAAACATCGACACCTTTGGGTTTAGTCCGTTCGTCAGGAGTCCTTCGAGATAAGCGTGCCTCAACGATTTCGGCCGTGGCTGGGAAGTCCCTCCACCCTGTCTTTCGCGATAAAAGGCAGCTTCATAAAGAGCCTTTAAACCAAGCCACAAAAGGTATGCCGCGCCGATATATTTGACCACGGCGAATGCCATGGCCGATTGCATGACAATGACCGAAAGGCCGAGGATCGAAAACGTTCCGTGGATCCAAAAAGCACTGAAAAACCCTGCGATGTTAGCGAATCCGGCTGGGACGCCAGATGTCGAGACCGTTTTCACAATCAAAGCGCCGTTTGGACCTGGCGAGGATACGAGAAGGAAGGTCGCGAAAGCAAAGGTAGCGATGTCCTGCCAAGTCATTGTCATTCTCTTTTCGATGCAAAATGGGAAGGCATGCGGGGCTCTCGGGAGTCAGCCGCTAGCATTGAAAAATTTAACAGTACCGGTGGGCATGACAGTTCCTCTTCAAATCCCGCAACCATTTGACTCTGCGACAGGCTTTTTATAACGCGTTTGCTTGCTCAACAACCGCCAACAGGGCGATAGCGGCATCGAGGCCTATTTTTAGAGGGGATGGGCTATTTGGTCGTGTTGACCGCTGCCTCGAGCTCCTCAATACTTTTCATCACCGCTTCGAAGCCGGGTGGCGTTGCAAAGATCATTGCCGACATTCTTTCGTAGTCAGCGGCGAGTTTCTTGCGCATGGTTGGTGTCGGCACGAGGCGATATGTGCCGGGCACGGCCCGATCATATCGGTGGTCCGGAGATCGGAACATGAGTTCCTTATGCTGTCGGCATGCCTCTGCGAGTTCACGCATTGAAGCCGTTGCCAGACCATAGTCCTGATGTGTCCAAATCTGGTGGACGTCGTAATAGTGACGTGAATATCGATTGAGGTCCGGGATCCTTCTTTCCGGGTCTTCCTCAGCGCTGCGCTTTTCGGTCGTTTCCGTCATCGCGTGCAGAATGAGAACCTTTTCCCAAAACGTCCTCTCCGGCTTGACGGTCGTGACGTTGGGAACAGTGAAATCGCTTTCCCCCATTTGCTTGGCGACATAGGCCAGAATCGTCCGCACCTCCGCCGGTAACGGGTCTGGACGCGCTCCGCCTTCAATACGCACTGCTGCCTCAACATAGCCCGCGCTTGTATCGAAAACGCTTTTGTATCCGACCACGAGAACGTCGAGGGCATCTTTCTTCCGGTAGGCATCGTAACCGAAATTGAGAGAGAAATGCCCGGCTTGGCCGATCTCGGCCTCGACCGCATCAATTTCCTGGCTAAGGCTTTCCTTCAGGGGGCCGGACATATATTGGCGCGCGGCCTCGTCGACCTCTTCCGCCAGCGCCTTTTGCTGCCTGGTCACCGAGGAGAGAGCCGCAATCTCAGGCTCAGTCGGCACTTTCAGATCGGCTTTGTAAATGCCGATATCGATATCCTCGGAAAAGCGATTGATCAGGCCATAGGCCTTGCTGAGGCTGGTGCCACCCTTGAAGTAGAGGCCGATCGGATCGTCGGTGCGCCCATTGAACAGGAAGTCGAGAACCCAGCAGACGTAGAGATCCTTTTCGATATTCTCGGCGCGCGTTTGTAGGTCGGAAGCCACCGTTTCGAACAAGGCCCGGCGCTCATCCGCGCTACTGCGAAGCACATTAATGAAGCCCTGGCGCATTTTCTTCCTCTGTGACGCGAGTGTCGCGCGTTATTGTCTCCACCACGGGATACATCCATGCAGGAAGTGCGCGAATGTTCTCGCGCAGATCTTCGACGATTGATCGCTTTTGCGAGCTTTGCGCTAGATGACGGACCACGCCGTCGACGATGGTTTCGAAATTAGACCGTTCATCCCGAAACCAGCTCAGGGCCTGGACGATCCGCATGGCGGGTCGCCCAGCCCAAAAGGCCGTCTTTGCCGCTATTCTCTTGAAATCAAGCCGGTAGATCACCGGCTTCGTTGCGTTCGGATCGCCGGAGTTGGCTTCGATCTCTATCGTGCGGGGGTAGGTATCCGCATAGATCGTCGAACGAGCGGGGACAGCTGTAGTCAAGCCAAGGTCGTTAGCAGCTGTCATGCCGTCAACCAGAACCCGCAACTTGTCACGCCGCGCAATCGCGTCGACGAACGCGGCGCGCGGCGGGAACACCATTTTCCCAGTCAACTGGCTGATGCCCGGCTTATCGTAGAAGCCCCGATATGGGCGCCGGATATCTCCGCGGGTGGTGAGCCTCTGCAGCGCCTTTTCGACGGCATGGGGTGTTCCGATATCGAGGAAGTCGTCACGCGACCATACGCCTCCGGGGGACGCGGCAGCTATGCGATCGTGAATGCGCTCAAGAGTGTCCGATGTGGGATCCGGCATGGGTGTCCTACCTTCTGACCGAAGATTATATACAAACTTTGGTCAGTGGCAATCGGCGCCGCCCTACTGACCAATTTTTATATCTAAATATTGGTCAGTAAAATGCATGCAGAAATCGACGCATGCGTTGTTCCCAATCGTTGCAAATCGGAGGGAACGAGGCCTCCGACCGTGGAGTGATTGGCGGCCGGCCCACCATAGGCCCGAACTTCCTCGGTATTGGTGCAAGAACTTTGTCTAATTGTTTGAAGAAGATGGCCGTTAGGCTCTGGTGATAATAGCGGGGTCGCCGGTCCGTATCCATTTCAAGGCGGTAGGCTCTGTGTGAAACACACTGGTCTGGATACGTCGGTTGACTATCTTTACCAGGTTAACGAACTTGACGAATTGACAGTGACTGGCTACATTGCTTTCGAAAGGTGG
>UBZT01000012.1 GCA_900470155.1 Hyphomicrobiales bacterium | reverse complement strand
AATAGATCACTGTTTTTAAAGGATAAATTCGATCGTATGATAGTTCCCGGTGAAACCGTCTGGCAAAAACGCTGGAA
The DNA here is from genome assembly GCA_900470155.1 of Hyphomicrobiales bacterium. Taxonomy (GTDB): domain Bacteria; phylum Pseudomonadota; class Alphaproteobacteria; order Rhizobiales; family Rhizobiaceae; genus Allorhizobium. Next base: position 40,727 of record UBZT01000012.1, on the reverse strand, counting down.
ATCCAACCCCTGGAAAGCCGCGACAACACCAGGGCAGAGGCGATCAACTGCCGGGGGACCTCGTGTATCTATACGCGGGCGCGCGCCTGCCGCGTTAATTCCTTATTTGCATGATCAGGAAGATCGACGTCACGGCGCATACGCGTCGAATTTGACCTGACCTGCGGAAACATGAGATGTGTCTGCACCCCATTCTACGGGGGGCAACAGCGGCAAGAACACCGATCACCGAGGATTGCAAGAATTGGGTAAGCTGAAGGCATGACGAACGATCGCGCCATGATCCGGTCGCTCGGAAGTGAACCGCCAATTCTTGCGGACGGTTTTCGTGCGCCGGACCGCCGTGAAATTTCGCTGCGCTGGCTGTCCGGGACCTTCCTCACCGGCATCACGTCCTGCATCCTGATGGGCGTTGCGCTGTTTGCCGCCCTCGATGGCCGCCAACAGCTTGCCATCCCGGCCGAAGCCTTTGCGGTCATGCCGCCCGACGGTGATGCGGCCGACGAAGTGCAGGATGTCAGCCGCGGCGCCCGGCTGTTCGGACCGAAGATCGCCGCCCGTCCGGTCGACAAGGCCATTCTCGAGGTCCCGACCGTCATTCTCGACGGCGAGCGCGAAGTCGTCCGCAAGCAACCCTTTGCCCATGTAAAAATGGCGCTCGCCGCCGACTACCAGGTTCAGGAGCGTTACCCCCCCTTCGATCCACTGTCGATCTTTGCCACCGACCAGAAGAACCCGCCTGTCGCCAACCGCACCGGCACGCTCTATGGATCCGATGTGGAATCGGAAGTGGTGCTGAAGTCGACACCCTTCCCCGCGGCGCCGAGCGTCCCGCTTGCGGGAGAAATGAGCTTTGACGAGGTCGAGGAAAACGTGCGCTCGAACGGTTCGGTGCTGACCGATGGCAATAGCCAGGTCGCCGCCCTGTCCTATATCGATCCGCGCCGCTTCGACGCCGATGACGATGAGCTCAATCTCGGCGTTGGCATTTCGGCCCGCGTCGTCGAAGAGAACATGAGCGTGGCCGAGCCGGAAATGCTCACGCCGCTCACACCGGAATTTGCCGACGACGTCCTGCCGGTGCGCCGCCAGCAAACGGTGGTTGCCCTGATGACCGCCTCCGGCTATCCCACAGCCAAGGCGGAGGACGTGGCCCGGGAACTTGCGCCTTTTACCGGTCCGCCGACGCTTGTCGAGGGCGACGTCCTGCGCATCGGCCTGATCCAGCGCGGCGAAGAGGTCCGCCTGGTGCGCATCTCGCTTTATCGCAAGTCCGAGCATGTCGTGACGCTCGCCGTCAATGATGGCGGCCGCATGGTCCGTGGCAACGAGCCGCCGGAACTGTCGGCCATTGCCAACGCCTTTGACGACAATGCCCCGGCAGCCTTGGCCGGCCGCGATCTGCCGCGCGTCTATGATGGCATCTATCGGGCGTCCCTGTCCTACGGCATGAGCCAGGAGCTGACAGCCCTGATCGTCCGCCTTCTTGCCGCCAATGTCGACTTCCAGGCGCAGCTGAAACCGACCGACACGTTGGAAGCCTTCTTCTCCGTCACCGATGACGAAGGCCGGGCAACGGCGGAATCCGAACTGCTTTTTGTCCGCGCCCGCTTCGGCGACACAATCACCACCTTCTACCGCTTCCAGAACCCGGAAGACGGCTCGATCGATTATTTCGATGAAAACGGCAAGAGTATCCGCCAGTTCCTCTTGCGCAACCCGGTGCCCAACGGCCGCTTCACCTCGGGCTTCGGCATGCGCCGCCACCCGATCCTCGGCTATTCGCGCATGCATACCGGCGTCGACTGGGCAGCACCCCGCGGCACGCCGATCATCGCATCCGGCAATGGTGTCGTGGAAAAGGCCGGCTGGGCGTCCGGCTATGGCAACCAGACCCTTGTGCGCCACGCCAATGGTTATGTCTCCTCCTACAACCACCAGAGCGGCATTGCCAAGGGCGTCGTGCCCGGTGCCAAGGTCACCCAGGGCCAGGTCATCGGCTTTGTCGGCTCGACCGGTTCATCGACCGGCTCGCATCTGCATTACGAACTGATCGTCAATGGCACCAAGGTCGATGCGATGAAGGTGCGCCTGCCCGGCGGCAAGGCGCTGGACGGCGAGCCTCTTGCCCGTTTCGACATCGAGCGCCAGCGCATCGATGCCCTGCTGCTGGTCGGCGGCAAACCGGCTCAGGTCGCCAGCAACTGAAGAAAGCAATGTGTCGTATATACAAAAACGGCGGCCAATGGCCGCCGTTTCGCGTTGCATATCACCCGAACTGATCAGGCGGCTTCACTGACCGGTTTTTCCGGCGCGATCAGCAGCCGGTCGGAGCCGGCAGCAATCGTGACCTTTGCCCCGTCCAGCACCTGACCAGACAGGATCTGCTCGGCCAGCGGATCCTGGAGATATTTCTGGATCACCCGCTTCAGCGGCCGTGCCCCATAGACCGGATCGTAGCCCTTGTCGGCGAGCCAGCTCCGCGCATCGGGTGCAAGGTCGATATCGATCTTGCGTTCCGCCAGAAGCGACAGCAGCCGTTTCATCTGGATATCGACGATCGCGCCCATTTCGTTGCGTTTCAGCCGGTGGAACAGGATGATCTCGTCGACACGGTTGAGGAATTCCGGTCGGAACGAGGCCTTCACCACATCCATCACCTGATCGCGGACGCTATCGACATCCTCGTTCTCGCCAAGCCCGGTAAGGTAATCGGCACCGAGATTGGAAGTCATGATGATGATCGTGTGCTTGAAGTCGACGGTGCGGCCCTGGCCATCGGTCAGACGGCCGTCGTCGAGCACCTGCAACAGCACGTTGAACACATCCGGATGCGCCTTTTCGATCTCGTCGAACAGCACCACCTGATAGGGCTTGCGCCGAACGGCCTCCGTCAGCGCACCGCCTTCGTCATACCCGACATAACCGGGAGGCGCACCGATCAGCCGCGAGACCGAATGTTTCTCCATGTATTCCGACATGTCGAGCCGCACCATCGCGGTTTCGTCGTCGAACAGGAAGCGGGCGAGTGACTTGGTCAGCTCCGTCTTGCCGACGCCGGTCGGCCCGAGGAAGATGAACGAGCCGATCGGTCGGTTCGGATCCTGCAAACCGGCGCGCGCGCGGCGCACCGCCCGCGAAACGGCCTGCACCGCATCGCCCTGGCCGACGACGGACTTCGCCAGCTCGTCCTCCATGCGAAGCAGCTTGTCGCGTTCGCCTTCGAGCATCTTGTCGACGGGAATGCCGGTCCAGCGCGACACCACATGGGCAATCGCATCCGGGTTCACCACTTCCTGCACCATGGCATTGCTCGAAGCGTCCTGCGTTTCGGCGGTCGCCAGCGCCTTTTCGAGATCCGGAATGACCCCATAGGTCAGTTCGCCGGCCCGCTGGAACTCACCCTTGCGCTGGGCAATGGCCAGTTCGTTGCGCGCCTCCTCGAGCTTGCCCTTCAGATCTGCGGCCAGGCCAAGCTTCTGCTTTTCCGACTGCCAGCGGGCGGTCAGCGCATCCGCCTGTTCCTCGATCGAGGTCAGTTCGGTCTCGAGACGCTTCAGACGGTCGACGGAGGCCGTGTCGGTTTCCTTCTTCAGGGCTTCCCGCTCGATCTTCAGCTGCATGATCCGGCGATCGAGCTCGTCAAGCTCTTCGGGCTTCGAATCCACCTGCATCCTGAGGCGCGACGCCGCCTCGTCCATCAGGTCGATCGCCTTGTCGGGCAGGAAGCGGTCGGTGATGTAGCGGTTCGACAGCGTCGCCGCCGCCACCAGCGCCGAATCCGAGATCCGCACCTTGTGATGCTGCTCGTATTTCTCCTTCAGCCCGCGCAGAATCGAGATCGTATCCTCAACCGTCGGCTCGTCGACCATGACCGGCTGGAAACGCCGGGCAAGGGCTGCATCTTTCTCGACATGCTTGCGATATTCGTCGAGCGTGGTCGCGCCGACGCAGTGCAACTCGCCGCGTGCCAAAGCCGGCTTCAACAGGTTCGATGCATCCATCGCGCCATCGGCCTTGCCGGCACCGACCAGCGTATGCATCTCGTCGATGAACAGGATGATCTCGCCGTTTTCGGCCTGGACCTCGTTCAGCACCGCCTTCAGCCGCTCTTCGAACTCGCCGCGATACTTGGCACCCGCAATCAGCGAGCCCATGTCGAGCGCCATCAGCTTTTTCTCTTTCAAGCTTTCCGGCACGTCGCCATTGACGATGCGGAGAGCAAGGCCCTCGGCAATCGCCGTCTTGCCGACGCCGGGTTCGCCGATCAGCACCGGATTGTTCTTGGTCCGGCGCGACAAGACCTGGATCGTCCGGCGGATCTCGTCATCGCGGCCGATCACCGGGTCAAGCTTTCCGTCGCGCGCTTCCGCTGTCAGGTCGCGGGCATATTTCTTCAGCGCGTCGAACCCCGCTTCCGCGTTGGCGCCGTCGGCCGTTCGGCCCTTGCGCACCTCGTTGATCACCTGGTTCAGACCATTGGCGGTGACGCCGCCCTTCTTCAGGCTGGCGGAGGTCGACGCCGAGGATTCGATCGCGAGCGCCAGCAACAACCTTTCGACTGTCACGAAGCTGTCGCCGGCTTTCTTGGCGGCATCCTCGGCGGTGGTGAAGACCTTGGCCAGGGGCGCTGCCAGATAGACCTGTCCATCGCCGCCGGACACTTTCGGCAGCTTGGCAAGGGCTGCATCATTTGCCATCCGCACGGCCTTCGGCTCACCGCCGGCGCGCGAAATCAGCGACGACGCCATGCCTTGGTCGTCGTCGAGCAGAACCTTCAGCACATGTTCAGGGGTGAATTGCTGGTGACCTTCCGACAGCGCATAAGTCTGCGCCGACTGCAGGAAACCGCGCACCCGCTCGGAATATTTTTCGATGTTCATTTGCCACTCTCCGTTTCCCGTGCTGCCCGCATTCGGCACAACCCGGCTGTTGAGGATCGGGCTCCCAGATAGGCAAGCCCTGAAGCGTATGACCGCTCCGTTGACCGAGATATGGGGGGTGTTTTTTGCCGTTTAAAGAGGCATTTCAACGAAAAACTCCGGGACATGTCCCGGAGTTTTGCATTCGTCAATTCAGTGTCAATTGGGCGCGAGGCGAATGCGCAGCTTATTCGGTGACGTCGGCCAGGGCTGGTGCTTCGCCGGCCTCGCCAGCATCGCCGTTTTCACCACCGTCTTCCGAACCGGCAGCGCGGCGCGGCTGGCGACGGGGACGATTGGTGGCATTGCGGCGGCGCGGCTGGTTGCGCTCGCCGCCGGTTGCCTCGGCAGCACTTTCGGCCGCCGCTGCAGCCGCTTCGGCTGGCATCTCTTCCAGCACGGGCTGCGGACCGCTCCCGGCAAATTCCTGCTGCTGGTGGCTCTGGTGGCCCTGCGAGCCGCCGTCATCCATGCCATCGCCATCATCGCCGTCACGGTCACTGAAGTCGTTGCGTTCTTCGCGCTGGAACCGTTCCTGCATCTGCGCCTGGGCGGCGGCAATGATGCGATTGTAGTGTTCAGCGTGCTGAAGATAGTTCTCCGCCATAACGCGGTCGCCGGCACTTTGGGAATCGCGCGCGAGATTCTGATACTTCTCGGCGATGTGCTGGGCTGTGCCGCGGATCTTCACGTCAGGGCCGGAGCTGTCATAGGACCGGGTCAACGGGTTCTGGCCCTTGCGGTTGAAATTGCCACCGCCGCCACCGCCGCCGCCACTACCGCCGCCGCTTCCACCGCCGCCGCTATTGTTACGCCCTCGACCACGCTTGTTCTGCTGTCCTGGCCTCATAGAAGAATCACCTGAATGTCTTTGTTGTGCTGATAAAAGGCTACGCCATCGGCTCTGGTCAAACCGGACCAAGTCTCCGCGCGCTGTCCGCAGACTGCGCCGTCGGCTTGCTCGCCGCTGGTGAGAGTCAAGTTAACTGATTCACGCATCGGTCTTTTTCGCTTCGTGAGGTTCATCGAGCGAACCATTGTCGAAGCCGACCCAGACAGGAACGAATCTTTCGTTCTTTCTCCGTCACCCGTTGCGTGCCCGCAAGCTATCTCGCTTCATTCGGAAAACCAAGCATTTTTCTTTGTTCGGCGGAATTATCCTTAGCAAGCGCAGCAAAAAACTCAGCAATCGCGGCTCGCAAACACCAGAACGCGATCATTTCCACCGAAGTCCTTGCGCCACTCAACAAGAGAAAAACCTTTTTTCTCAAATATTTGCGTCACGTCTTCGCGCTGATCCCAACCGATCTCCAGGCCGATCAGCCCGTCCTTCTGCAAATGCGCCGATGCTTGCTCGGCAATCGCCAGATAGGCCTCAAGTCCATCTTTTCCACCATCGAGCGCCGCCGCGGGATCGAAATTCTGAACTTCCGGATCAAGCGTTTGCACCACATCACTGCGGATATAGGGCGGATTGGAGACGATCATATCGAACTTGTCCGGCAGATTTTCAAACCAGATACTCTCTCGCGCTTCGAAGCGCTGCGCCAATCCGTGGCGTTCGGCGTTGCGCGCTGCGGTCGCCAACGCGTCTGTCGAAATATCGACTCCGACCGCCCGTGCCCCAGGACATTCGGCAAGAAGCGCCAGCGCGATCGCGCCCGTACCGGTACCCAGATCCACGATCGATGCCGATCCTTTTGCCGCAACGACATGACGAAGATGCGGCAGAACGGCATCGACCAGCACTTCCGTATCCGGGCGAGGCTCCAGCGTCCCCGGAGAAAGCATCAGCGCCAGTCCGTAAAAGTCGCGCTGGCCGAGGATGCGGTGCACCGGCTCCCGCGCCAGGCGCCGCACGATCCCCTGCTCGACCACCGGAAGCAACGCGCCATCGACCGGCTGATCGCCCCGCAGCACCAGATCCGTCTGGCCGAGGCCGAGAAGGCTCATCACGAGGATCCTTGCGTCGGTGGCCGGGTCGGCAATGCCCCCGGCCTCGAAACGGCGGCGGGCTTCCAGGATCAGGCTCTGGAAAGTCGCCGCCGGGTCCGTCACAGGCTTTCGCCCAGCTGCGCCAGCTGCCCGGCCTGATAGTCATTGATCAGCGCATCGACCACTTCGTCGATATCGCCCTCCATCATCCGGTCCAGCTTGTAGAGCGTAAGGTTGATGCGATGATCGGTGACGCGTCCCTGCGGGAAATTGTAGGTGCGGATTCGCTCCGAGCGGTCGCCGGAACCGACCTGGCTCTTGCGGTCGGCAGAGCGTTCATTGTCGATCTTCTGGCGCTCCATGTCATAGAGCCTCGAACGCAGGACCTGCATGGCTTTTGCCCGGTTCTGGTGCTGCGATTTTTCCGACGACGTCACCACGAGCCCGGTCGGCAGATGGGTGATACGCACGGCCGAGTCGGTCGTGTTGACGTGCTGGCCGCCGGCGCCTGACGAGCGCATCGTGTCGATGCGGATGTCTTCTGCGCGCACCTCGATGTCGATGTCTTCCGCCTCGGGCAGAACGGCAACGGTCGCCGCTGAAGTATGGATACGCCCCTGCGTTTCGGTATCGGGCACGCGCTGCACGCGGTGAACGCCGGACTCGAATTTCAGCTTGGAGAACACACCCCGTCCGGTGACCGTCGCGATGATTTCCTTGAAACCACCGGCATCGCCTTCGCTGGAGGACAGCACCTCGACTTTCCAGCCCTTGGTGCTGGCAAAGCGCTCGTACATGCGAAACAGGTCGCCGGCGAACAAGGCGGCTTCCGAGCCGCCGGTCCCGGCGCGGATTTCGAGGATCGCGCTTTTTTCGTCGGCGGCATCCTTCGGCAGAAGCAGGATCTGCATCTCGGTACCGAGCGCCTCAAGCCGCGCCTGCACGTCGGGCAGTTCCATTTCGGCCAGGTCGCGCATCTCGCGATCCGTGCCCTTGTCGCTCAGCATGGAGCGAAGATCGGCCTCTTCAGCCGTCGCCGCCTGGTATTCGCGGATCTTCTTCACCACCGGCTCGAGTTCGGAATATTCCGAGGCAAGCTTGACGTAGACGTCGGCTGCCGGTCCTGCCGACATTCGCGCTTCGATCTCGCCAAACCGGCGCTCGAGCTCGCGCATTTTCTCGACAGGAAGCTTCGCCACCCTTCACTCCAGTTTTTTTATTGCTTTAGACGGGAATATTATTGTCTTCCGCAAAGCGGACCAGCAGGTCGCGCAGTGGCACAAGCGAACGGTGGTCGTCAAGCGCCGCCTCAAGTTCCACAGACAGCTTCGACACGTCAAGCCCGAGCAGCATCGCCTTGACCGGTCCGATCGCCGTCGGCGACATCGAGATCGAACGGAAGCCGATCCCGAGCAGCGCCATGGCCGAAAGCGGCTTGCCGGCCATCTCCCCGCACAGCGTCACCGGCGTATTGTTGCGATCAGCACCGCGGACGATATCGCGCAGGATGCGCAGGAAAGGCCGTCCCAGAACATCGAAGCGATCGGCCACGCGCGCATTGCCGCGATCCACCGCCATCGAAAACTGGAAGAGATCGTTCGACCCGACGGAGACGAAATCCACCTCTTCCATCAATTCGTCGAGCTGCCACAGCAGGGCCGGCACTTCGAGCATGGCCCCGAACTGCAGCTTCTTCGGCAGCGGATGGCCGAACTTCGAAATATACTGGACCTCCTTCTGCATCAGTTCGCGCACCGCGCGGATTTCCGCAACTTCGGTCACCATCGGCAGCATCATCTTCAGCTCGGCACCGGCGGCAGCCTTCAACAGCGCACGCAGCTGGATGCGCAGCAGTCCGGGTCTGTCCAGCGAAAGCCGGATCGCGCGCCAGCCCAGCGCCGGGTTTTCTTCCTCCTGGGAACGGAAATAGGAAACGACCTTGTCCCCGCCGATATCGAGAGTCCGAAAGGTCACCGGTCGGCCATTCGCCTGCTTCAACACACTGCGGTAAAAAGTCTCCTGTTCGTCGCCCTTCGGCATGGTCGAAGAGATCATGAACTGCAGTTCGGTGCGAAACAGGCCGATCCCGTCGGCGCCGGATTCAGCCAGTTGCGGCAGGTCGACCAGCAGCCCGGCATTCATCTGCAGCTTGATGCGCTGGCCGTCCTTGGTCAAAGGCTCAACGTCGCGCAGCGCGCGGAACTGCTCCTGGCGCCGGGCGCGCAGCCGCACCTTTTCCTCGTAAGCCTTCTGCAGATCGGCCACCGGGCGGATATGCACCTTGGCATCGACGCCGTCGATGATGACAGGATCGCCGTTTTCGGCCAGGGCCACGGCACCGGCCGCTTGTCCCACTACGGCAATGCCCATGGCGCGGGCAACGATCACCACATGGCTGGTCACGGCGCCTTCTTCGAGAACCAGGCCGCGCAGATTGGCGCGGGGGTAGTCGAGAAGTTCGGCAGCGCCCATCGCACGGGCAAAGATCACCGCATCGGCCGGGAAGCCTTCGGCAGCACTGCGCGGCGAAAAACCGGTCAACTGGCGCAGCAGCCGGTTCGCCAGGTCGTCGAAATCATGCATGCGTTCGCGCAGATAGGGATCCGTCAGCCGGATCATCCGCGCCTTCGTGTCGCTCTGGACCTTTTCGACCGCCGCTTCCGCCGTCAGGCCGTTGTGGATCGCCTCTTCCATGCGCCGCACCCAGCCCTGGTCATGGGCGAACATGCGATATGTCTCGAGCACGTCGCGATGCTCGCCTTCCATGGAAATTTCCCGCCGCGACAGCATGTCGTCGATCGAAATGCGCAAGGAGCCGAGCGCATCCGCCAGCCGGCGGATTTCCGTCTCGGTGTCTTCGTTGAGCAGATTGGTGACGACGATGCGCGGCTCGTGCAGCACGACATAACCAAGCCCGATGCCTTCCGAATAGCTGTCGCCATCGATGGTCACAGGTCGCGTCAGGTCGAGTTCGAGGCCCGGACGGGTAATCTTCTTCAGTTCACCGGTGGCGATCATTTCGGCAAGCACCATGGCCGTGGTTTCGAGCGCTTCGAGCTCGTCCTCACGATAGTTGCGCTGCGCCTTGTTCTGGACGACGAGAACACCGAGGCTTCGGCCCGCGCGCAGGATCGGCACGCCGAGGAAGGAATGATAGATCTCTTCGCCGGTCTCGGGCAAGTAACGAAACGCGGGATGCGCCTGGGCATCGGAAAGGTTGAGCGACTGGGCAGACGCCGCAATCGTGCCGACCAGGCCCTGCCCCATTTTCAGCTGGGCCAGATGGACCGCGTCCTTGTTCAGACCTTCCGTCGCGTAAAGCTCGAGAACGCTATCGGAACGCAGCACGTAAACGGAACACACTTCCGCGACCATGTTGCTCGCGATCTGGCGAACGATCTGGTCAAGACGCTCTTGCGGCTCGAGCGGCTCCGCCATCAATTCGCGCAGCCGCTTGAGCAGGACGCGGGGACCCGCTGAAAGGTCTCTCATCGCGGATTGGCTCCACTTCCGGTTGGTCTGCGGCCTGGCCGCCCCGGGTATTTCAGACACCCAGGATCAACGACCGCTCTATGGAATCAATTCTTATCCAGACCGTAGCAGGAATGCAAAGTGCGAACGGCAAGCTCGGCGTAGGGACCGTCGATCAGGATGGAAATCTTGATCTCGGACGTGGTGATCGCCTTGATGTTGATGCCCTTCTCCGCCAGCGCCTGGAAGGCTGTTGCGGCAACGCCGGCGTGGCTGCGCATGCCGATGCCGATGACCGAAACCTTGACCAGGCCCTTTTCGCTCTGGACCACGTCATAGCCGATCTTGTCCTTGTTGTCGGACAGCACCTTCAGCGCCTTGTCGACATCGCCGGACGGAACCGTGAAGGTCATGTCCGTGCGCGTACCGTCTTCCGAAATGTTCTGGACGATCATGTCGACATTGATATGGGATTCGGCCAGCGGCCCGAAGATGGCCGCCGAAACGCCCGGACGGTCGGCAAGCCGGCGCAGCGAGATCTGCGCTTCATCCTTGGCATAGGCAATACCGGTTACGACTTCCTGTTCCACGATCTCATCCTCATCACAAATCAGCGTGCCGGGCGGGTTGAGCAGATCGCCCATGCCCGGCGCATCGGGATCTTCAAAACTGGAACGCACGAAGGTGCGAACCTTGTGAACCATGGCCAGCTCCACCGAACGGACCTGCAGAACCTTGGCGCCGAGCGATGCCATTTCCAGCATTTCCTCGAACGCCACCTTCTTCAGGCGGCGCGCCTTCGGCTCGATGCGCGGATCCGTCGTGTAGACGCCGTCCACATCGGTATAGATGTCGCAGCGGTCAGCCTTCAACCCGGCCGCGATCGCAACCGCGGACGTATCCGAGCCACCACGGCCGAGCGTCGCGATCCGATTGTCCGGGCCGATACCCTGGAAGCCGGCGACCACGGCCACCTGGCCCTCGCCCATGCGGCGCACGATGTCGGAACCGTCGATTTCCTGAATGCGGGCGGCGCCATGCGCATTGTCCGTCTTGATGGCGATCTGCCAACCCTGCCAGGAGCGGGCATTGATACCCATCGACTGCAGCGCGATCGCAAGAAGCCCCGACGTCACCTGCTCGCCGGAGGCGACGATCGCATCGTATTCGCGCGCATCGTAGAACGGCGAGTCGGCACCGGCGACCTTCGGCATGTTCTCGACCCAGCCGACCAGTTCATTGGTCTTGCCCGACATCGCCGAGACGACCACAGCCACTTCGTGGCCGGCATCCACCTCACGTTTGACATGGCGCGCGACATTGTGGATGCGTTCGAGATTGGCGACGGATGTACCGCCGAACTTCATGACAATGCGAGCCATAGACTTAACCGTATGCCCTTGAGAAACGCCGGAATCCCGGCGGAGGAAAACCGACCCTTTTCGAAAGCCGGCAGGTTGCGGCGCTTTTAGCGAATAAGCGCGGCACACGCAACGGCCACTTGGGCCCGTATCGGTACGCCTTGCGCGCCTTTTCCCTTGTCCCGCCGCCGTTTTTTGCTTGCCATAATTTGGCACGAATTCGAGCGCCAACCATCACCTGCGGGCCGCGCCGGCCTTGCAACATGCGTTGAGACGAAATCGGAACGCCATCATGAATGCCAGCCTGGACCAGGACACCGTAATTCCGCCCGAAGACGTCGCCCTCCCCCTTCCTTCCCCGTTCAGCCGCCATGCAAAGCCGATCGCAGCGGTCCTGACACTGGCCGTCTTCTCAATGGTGGCCTTCGCCATCTACCGGTTGACCGAGGAGGTCAGCTATGCGGATGTGGTCCGCGGCCTGGCAGCGACCGGTTCGACCTCGATCGTCCTTGCCGTCCTGTTCACCGCGTTGAGTTTTGCCACGCTCTGCCTCTATGATCTTAACGCACTGGCTTATATCGGCCGACGGCGGCCGATCGCTCTCGTGGCCCTGACCGCCTTCAGCGCTTACGCCGTTGGCAATGTCGCGGGCTTCGGCGCGTTGTCGGGCGGGGCGATCCGTTACCGGGCCTATTCCCGGACCGGCCTCATGCCGGATGAGATCGGCCGCATCATCGGCTTCGTCACCCTGTCCTTCTCGCTTGGCCTCGCCGTCATCACCTCGCTTGCCCTGATCCCCATGTCGGGCGAAATCGCCCCGTTGATTGGCCTCGACCCCGCATGGCTGCTCGGCGGCGCCGTCATCGTCTTGATCGCCATCGCCACCCTTTTGGTGATCGCCAGCCGCGATGGCCTGACGATCGGCAAGATGACCTTGCGGCTGGCTGACAGTCGAACCCTGTCGCGCCAGTTTCTCGTCACCGTGCTCGACATCGCATTCTCCGCCACCGTGCTCTACGTGCTTCTGCCGCCCGAGGCCGCCATCAGCTGGCCGGCCTTTTTCACGATCTATTCCGTCGCCATCGGCATCGGCATCGTCAGCCATGTCCCCGCTGGCATCGGCGTTTTCGAAACGGTGATGATCGCAACGCTGGGCAGCCGTATCGGCACCGACGCCGTGCTCGCAGCCCTCGTCGCCTATCGCCTGATCTACTATGTCCTGCCGCTCCTGATCGCCATTCTGCTCGTCACCGCCAGCGAACTGCGCCATGTCGCGGCAAGCCCCCTTTCGGCCGGTATTGCCCGCACGGCCGGCCGGCTTGCGCCGGCACTTCTGGCAACCCTGGCCCTGGTCCTCGGCGCCATGCTGGTCGTCTCGAGTGTCACGCCGACACCGGACACCAATCTGGATATTCTGGCCAGCTACCTGCCCCTGCCGCTTGTCGAAGGCGCACATTTCCTGGCGAGCTTGACCGGCCTGCTGCTGATCGTCACCGCCCGCGGCTTGTCTCAGCGTCTCGATGGCGCATGGTGGGCGGCTGTCGCTCTCACGCTTCTCGCCCTGGTTCTGTCGATCGCCAAGGCAATCGCACTTCTCGAAGCCGCCATGCTGGCCGTGCTTCTCCTTGGCCTGCTGTCGAGCCGCGGGGCATTCGTCCGCCCCGCCTCGCTGCGCCAGGCCTTGACCACATCCTGGCTCCTCGCCATGGCCGTGCTGGTCATCGGCGCGGTTGTCATCCTGCTCTTTGTCTACCGCGACGTAGACTACAGCCACCAACTCTGGTGGCAATTCGAGTTTTCCGCCGAGGCCCCCCGTTCACTGCGCGCAGTTCTCGGCCTCGCCATCGCCTCGAGCACCATTGCCCTGTTCAGCCTGATGCGGCCGGCGACCCCCGCAGTTCTGCCATCGAGCGCGCATGAGCTTGCCACGGCCGTCGAGATCCTCGACCGCAATGGCATTGCCGACGCCAATCTGGTCCGCACCGGCGACAAGACCGTGATGTTTTCACCCGACGGCAAGGCTTTCCTGATGTATGGCAAGCAGGGCCGCTCGTTTATCGCCTTTCTCGATCCCGTTGGTCCCAAGGCATCGCGCAACGAACTCGTCTGGCTGTTCGTCGAAACCGCCCGCGCCGCCGGCTGCCGGGCCGTGTTCTACCAGGCATCGCCGGTACTTCTGCCGGCGATTGCCGATGCCGGCATGAAAGCCTTCAAGCTCGGCGAACTCGCCGTGGTCGATCTTGCGCAATTCGATCTCAAGGGCAGCAAATGGGCAGGCCCGCGCCAGTCGTCCACCCGCGCCGAACGCGACGGTCTGACATTCGAAATCGTCGAGACCGCCGACGTCCCGGCCGCGCTTGCCGATCTGAAAGCGATCTCGGATGCCTGGCTTGCCCATCATCGCGCCAAGGAAAAGGGCTTTTCGCTCGGCGCGTTTACCGACGCCTACATGCTGTCGCAACCGGTCGCCATCCTGCGTTTCGAAGGTCGCATTGTCGCCTTTGCCAATATTCTGCTGACGGAAACGAAGGAGGAAGCCTCCATAGACCTGATGCGCTTTTCGCCCGATGCGCCCAAAGGCGCGATGGACTATCTGTTCGTCAGCCTTCTCACCCACCTGCGCAACCAGGGTTTCCAGCATTTCAATCTCGGCATGGCGCCGCTATCTGGCCTGTCGCGCCGCCAGGTGGCACCGGTATGGGACCGTATTGCCAATACATTCTACGAACACGGCGAGCGCTTCTACAACTTCAAGGGCCTGCGTGCCTTCAAGGCAAAATTCCATCCCGACTGGCAGCCGCGATATCTGGCCGTCTCCGGCGGTCTCAACCCAATCCTTGCCCTCGTCGATGCGACGCTTCTGATCGGCGGCGGCCTGAAAGGCGTGGTGAAGAAATGAACCCCATCCTCAAGGCATCTCTGCTTGCCCTCCCGCTTCTGTCGACCGTGCCCGCGCTGGCACAGGAGCCGCCCCTTGATACCGGCATGATTCCGGCACCGGTCACGCTTCTGCCCGACGACGACGCCAAGGCACTCGTCGTCCTGCTGTCGGATGGCGCCGGCTGGCAGACGGGCGACCAGGCGGAAGCCGAACGGTTGCAGGGCAATGGCGCGATCGTCATCGGCATCGATACGCCCAAATACCTGGCCTCGCTTTCTGCCGACCAGGGCGACTGCATCTACACGGTGTCCGACATCGAGGCACTCAGCCACCAACTGCAGCGCAAGGCCGGCAACGCCGCCTTCCTGCCGCCGATCATCGCCGGAAGCGGCGAAGGCGGCGCACTGGCACTGGCCATCCTCGCCCAGACCCCCAAGGCGACGATCGGCCAGACATTGGCGCTCGACCCCGAAGCGGGCATCCCGCTGGCAAAGCAATTGTGCACTCCGGCGGAAAAGACCAAGGCGGGCGACCGCATGCAATATGCCCTGACCGACGGCGACCTGCCCGATCCGGCAACGATCCTGGTCACCGACAAGGCACCCAAGGACGGCCTGGAGCATGTCCAGTCGCTGATTGCCAGTCATCCCGACATCGACCTCAGGGATGTCACCGATGCTGCCGACACGACATTTTCAGCCACCCTCGACGAACTGATCGCCGTCCAGAGCCAGACCGACAGTCCTCTGGGAATGCCGCTGACGATCCTCGATGCGACCCCGTCCAGCGATACGATGGCGGTGATCTATTCCGGAGATGGCGGCTGGCGCGACCTCGATAGCGAAGTGGCCAACCAGCTCCAGGCGTCCGGCATCCCGATCGTCGGCGTCGATTCGCTGCGCTATTTCTGGACCGAGCGCACGCCCGAGGAGACAAGCAGCGATCTGGCCAAGATTATCCACACCTACGGCAAGCGCTGGAACGTCCACCATGTGCTGCTGGTCGGTTATTCCTTCGGCGCCGACATTCTGCCTGCGGCATTCGACGGCCTGCCGGACAAGCTGAAGGCGCGCGTGCCGCAGATCAGCCTGCTCGCTCTGTCCCATCAGGTGGATTATGAAGTCTCGGTCTCGGGCTGGCTCGGTCAGGCAGCCAGCACCGGCCACGACCCGCTGGACGATATCCGCAAGATCTCCCCGTCGCTGATCCAGTGCTTCTACGGGTCGGAAGAAGACGACGATGCCTGCCGCGACCTCGTCGGTTCGAAGATCGAAACGCAGGAGATTGCCGGAGGCCATCACTTTGATGGCGATTACGAGGCCCTGGCCAAACGCATCACCGACGGTCTGGCAAAACGCATCCCGAACTGACGACAACAGAAAAGGGCGCCGACCGGCGCCCTTTTCGCATCGTGTTATCCGGCTCTTTTTGTATCGCGTCAGTTACCCTGGCGAGCCCGGCAATTCGGATCCTGCCCGCAGAACAGCTGGAATGCGTTCGGATCGCGATTGTCGCGCGGGCCACCTGCGCGGCGCTGATCCTCGCGGCGGTCGCGGTCGCGCTGCAGCTCCTGCGCCCGCTGGTCGCTGTCGCGTCGGATGTCGCGGGCGCGATCTTCGTTGCGCTGATGGTCCCTGTCGAACCGCGGACGGTCGTCGCGCCTGTCGACGCCCGGGCGGTAGTTGCCATCGCGCCAGCGGTCACGATCCCGGTAGAAGTCACGGCCGCGATAATTGTCGTCCCAGTAGCGCCCTATGCTGAACGTGACCGAAGGAATGCCGAGCGGTCGGTAATATTCCGGTCCAACGTAAACCCGGCGCTGCGAAACGCTTGCCTGCAGATACGAGCCGGAAACCCAGCCGCGGTAGCCGGCGAAGGACACGTCGCACCAGTTGGCCGATGACATGCAGCCGATGATGTTGACGCGTGTCCCGACCGGCACAACCACCACGGCAGGGTAGCGGGTGCTCGGGCCGGACCGCATGTTGACATTGGCGGTCGAAAAAGCCGGCGCGGCCTCGGCGATGGCGGGAACCATTGTGGCCGACACCGCTGCAGCCGCCAAAACCCAGAACTTGTGCATCGTAGATCTCCTTGAACTCATTACGGCAAAGCCGCCTGTATGTGCGAATCGTGTGAGCGAAACGTCGAACCATCGGCCAAGGTTCCGCCTGGGCTGTCACCAGAGCCTGCGACCATGCTACCCTTGACTTTGCGGGCCGATCATCCGACTTGAAGCGCAACCACCTTAAGAGGGCAGCATCATGACCGCAGAGGCACGCACCACCATCGATCAGTCCGAAGTCGATCGCTTTTCCGCCATGGCGGCGGAATGGTGGGACCCGACCGGCAAGTTCCGCCCGCTGCACAAGATCAATCCCGTCCGCCTCGCCTATATCCGCGACATGGTATGCGCCCACTACGGCCGTGACCCCAAGGCCCATCGTCCGTTGGAGGGCCTGCGCATCCTCGATATCGGCTGCGGCGGCGGCCTGTTGTCGGAACCGGTTGCCCGCATGGGTGCCGACGTCCTGGGCGCCGATGCCTCCGAAAAGAACATCAAGATCGCCATGACCCATGCCGGCCAGAGCGGTGTGCCGGTCGACTACCGCGCCGTCACCGCCGAAGCCTTGGCAGAAGCCGGCGAGACCTTCGACATCGTGCTCAACATGGAAGTCGTTGAACATGTCGCCGATGTCGATTTCTTCCTCTCGACCTGCGCCTCCATGGTCCGCCCCGGCGGCATGATGCTGGTCTCGACGATCAACCGCACGTTCAAGGCCGCAGCGCTTGCCATCGTCGGCGCCGAATATGTCCTGCGCTGGCTGCCGCGCGGCACGCATCAATACGAAAAGCTGGTCCGTCCCGAGGAAATCGAGGCGCCGCTGACGACGAGCGGCATGCAGATCGTCGAGATGAAGGGCGTCTTTTTCAATCCGCTGCAGAACCAGTGGAACCTCTCGTCCGATATCGACGTGAACTACATGGTCCTCGCCAGACGGCCCGCCGCATGAGTGCCGCACAGGAAGTCATCGCCTTCTGGCGCGACGCCGGACGCGAAAAGTGGTTCGTCAAGGATGAGGCGCTCGACGCCGAGCTCAAGGCACGCTTCACCGACCTGCATTTCGCCGCCGCCCGTAACGAATGCAGCGACTGGTGCGACACGCCGGACGGCACGCTCGCCCTTTTGATCCTGCTCGACCAGTTCCCGCGCAACATGTTCCGCGCCAGCGGCCATGCCTTCGCCACCGATCCGTTGGCATTGTCCATTGCCCGGCAGGCCGTCGGCAAAGGCTTCGACAAAGAGGTCGACCCGCCGATGGCGATCTTCTTCTACCTGCCCTTCGAACATTCCGAAGATCTGGCCGACCAGCAGACCAGCATGGATCTGTTCACCGCCCATCATGAACGGGTCGACGACGAGGAATGCCTTCGCTACGCGGTCGTCCACCAGGAGATCATCACTCGCTTCAGCCGCTTCCCGCATCGCAATGCGGCGCTCGGACGTGAATCGACGGCAGAAGAACTGGCCTACCTGGACGATGGCGGCTTCAAGGGCTGACCCGGATCAGGCCGGCAGTGCCTTGACCATATCCAGAAGGTCGTGCTGGCCGGCCAGGTTTTCGGCGGCAATCCGCTTCACCCGGTCCCTGTCGATGCGATAGGGCGCGCCATGCGGGTCGAACGACTGTTTGAAAGTGAAGCCATCAGCCGAGGCGCCCCTGTCGGCCAGCGCTTCGAGCCGTGCCACGCCCTCCGCCCAATCCGGCCTGCGCCCTTCCTCCACCCAGAACAAGACGAGCGGCGGCCATGTCTGCACCACGTTCCACTGGCGCGCATTCTTCAGCGCCTCTGCGTGCAAGCCGGAATAGGAAAACGCCATCAGGCTCTCGATATCGCGCCAGAGCGACAGCGAGGACGGGCCGCTCTCGCGACCGCTTCCGTTGATGAACCTGGGAAAAACCTGCTCGCCCCAGCTTTCGGGGTCCGGTTCTCCGTCATAGCCTGAGCGGCCGACAAAGCCCTGAGCGCGGCGCGCCGCCTCGAAATTGAACGGCTCGCGGCGCACGAAGCCGGCAACCGCCGGATCGTCATGGTCGGCAACATGAAGACCGAAATTGTAGAGCGCGATATGATGAGCCGGCCCGCTCAATTCGCATCGTCCGGCAGGACCGGCAAGGGCGCGATCTCGATGCCTTCTTCGAGCATGGATCTCACCTCGACCGGTGACGCCTGGCCGATGATCCCGCGCGCTTCCGCCTCGCCGTAATGGATCTTGCGCGCTTCCTCGGAAAACCGCGCGCCGACATCCTCGCTATTGGCGCGGATCTCCTGGATCGCTTCCTTCAGCTTGACCACGGCCTGTTTCTGCGCGCCCGAAATGGCCAGCGCCTGCATCGTCTCCTTGTGCCGCGCCGTCGAAACAGACGGTGCCATCAGCACCTTGGAGATCTCCGATGAGCCACACACCGGACAGGTCAGAAAGCCGTTCGCCTTCTGACGTTCGAAATCTGCGCTCTCGGAAAACCAGCCCTCGAATTCGTGAGCGCTATCACAGCACAACGAATAGCGGATCAAACTGTCACGCCTCCCTTCGCCAGGACCGGCGCAAAATCGAGTTCGAAATCGCGGCCGTTCTTCAGGTTCGGGATCTTTGCCCGCGCCGCTTTCACGGCATCGGTATCGATCTCGGCGATCACCACGGCCTCGCCGCTGCCACCCGCCGATGCCAGCACCTTGCCCCAGGGATCGACGATCATCGAATGACCGAAGGTCTCGCGGCCATCCTCATGCACGCCCGCCTGGGCGGCCGAGATCACATAGGCACCATTCTCGATTGCCCGAGCGCGCAGTAGGATTTCCCAATGCGCCTCGCCGGTCTGCTTGGTGAAGGCGGCAGGCGTCGTCAGGATCTCCGCCCCGGCCATCGCCTCGGCCCGGAACAGATGCGGGAACCGCACGTCGTAACAGACGCCGAAGCCGATCTTGGCAAACGGCAGGTCGGCGACCACCGCCCGGGTACCCGGCCGGTAGACCGAGCTTTCGCGCCAGCTCTCGCCATTGTCGAGATCCACGTCGAACATGTGGATCTTGTCATAGGAGGTGATCTTGTGGCCATCGGGACCGAACAGGAAGGCGCGGTTGGCAATCTTGCCGTCGCCCAGCTTGATCGCGGTCGAGCCGACATGCAGATGGATGCCAAGCTCCCGCGCCAGATCCGACGCCGTCTTGACGATGATATCGGTATCCTCGTCACGCAGGATCGCCATCAGGCCGGGGCGATCCTTCTGCACCGCGCCGGTCATTTCCGGCGTCTGCACATAGACAGCACCTTCGGCCGCAGCCTCGCGCACGAGACGTGCCATCGAAGCCGCGTTTTTCTCCGGATCGACACCGGAGCACATCTGGACGGCAGCAGCCTTGAATACCATTGGATACGTCCTTTACTGAGCGAGCAGCGGATCGAGCCTGCCGGCACGATCGAGCGCATGCAGATCGTCGCAGCCGCCGACATGCATGTCATTGATGAAGATCTGCGGAAAGGTCGTTCCGCCATTGGACCTGGAAATCATCTCGTTGCGCAGTTCGGCTCTGCCAGTCGCGTCATGCTCGACAAAATCGACGCCCTTCGAGGCCAGCAATGCCTTGGCCCGCGAACAATAACCGCAGCCCTGGCGCGTATAGATCGTAACACCTGCCATTCAAAACTCCGTCACGAGGGTAGGACGTTAAAAAATGCTGCCTTCATATAGGACCGGACACGGCCCTTGCAAAGGTCAAAACAGTGACATCCGCAGCACCTGCCTTTTTCAGGGCAGTGGTGGCCGCACTCACCGTCGCACCGGTTGTATAGACGTCATCGATCAGGATCAGGCGGCGGCCGAACACCATGTCCTGCCGCTCCTTGGGGACAATAAACGCCCCGCGCACATTGAGCGCCCGCGCATTCGCCGTCAGCCCCACCTGCTGCTCGGTCCGTTTGCGGCGCACCAGAACCTGCGGCAGAAAGGGTACGCCTGCGCTTGCGGCCAGATGGCGGCCCAGTTCGGCCGACTGGTTGAACATGCGGCGAAAGAGCCGGGTCCGATGCAAGGGTACTGGCACGATGCCATCTGCCTGCGCCAGTTCTGCCGCCGCAGCCCGCGCCATCCAGCCGGCCATCATCGGCGCCAGATCGCCGCGATCGCGATATTTCAGGTCATGCACCAGATCGCGCGCGACCCCCTCATGCAGGGCCACCGAACGCAACCGGTCGAACACCGGCGGGTTGGCGATCGCCTCCCCCGACACCATGCCGTCACCGGGATCATGGGCAAACGGCGTTCCGAGCACCTCGCAGTACGGCCGCTCGATGAACGGCAACCGGCTCCAGCAAGACGGACACAGGGCCGCATGGCGCGCCGTGCGGGCATGGCAATGGGCACAGGACGGCGGATAAAACAGCGCAAACAGGCCAAACGCCAGCGCCCGGGGTGTTTCCCGGCTGACGGCGAGCGTTTTCTGCACTATGTGAGCCAGCATGACATGACTTTAGGCGCGATATGTCGCCTTAGCCAGACCCCATGCTTACAGGGAAATGCCGCATGAACCCGCTCTTCGACGAAGGCCTGATCACAGCCAATCGCGAAAAGGCCAGGACCCGCAACATCGAGGGCAGCGATTTTCTGCTGGCATTGGCAGGGCGCGAACTGGCGGACCGGTTGGCCCTGGTCGAACGTCATTTTGAACGCGCGGTCGAACTGTTCGGCGCAACCGGCGTCGCGGCAAGGTCGGCAATGACCACGGGCAAGATCGACGCGCTGGAACGGGTGGAAACCGGCGCCGTCTTCGCTGAACCGAAAGAGCACCTGTCGGCAGCCCGCTTCGAAAGTGTTCCACTGGCTCCTGAATCCGTCAACCTGATCCTCTCGCCGCTGTCGCTACACCTGACCAACGACACGCCGGGCATGCTGATCCAGATGCGCCGTGCCCTGAAGCCCGACGGTCTCCTGCTCGCCGCCATTCCCGGCGCCGGCACACTGGCCGAACTGCGCGATGTGCTGCTGAGCGCAGAAACCGAGCTCTACGGCGGCGCAAGCCCGAGGGTCATCCCGTTTCCCGATATCCGCGACGTCGGCTCGCTGCTGCAGCGCGCAGGTTTCGCCTTGCCTGTCATCGACGAGGAAAGCTTCACCGTTCGCTATGACAATCTCTTTGCCTTGATGCGCGACCTGCGCGCGATGGGCATGGCCAACCCGCTGATCGGTCGCAGCCGCAAGCCGCTCTCGCGGCGTTTCTTCCTGAGAGCTGCCGAAATCTATGCCGAGCGCTACGCTGATCCGGACGGGCGCATTCGGGCGACGTTTTCGATGATCTTCGTCTCGGGCTGGGCGCCCCATGAAAGCCAGCAGAAGCCGCTCAAGCCGGGATCGGCAAAGATGCGCCTCGCCGAAGCGCTGGATCCGAATCGCAAGGCAAACACATCCGGCACCGGTGAACGCGGCTAGAAGCCCTTGGCAAGTCTGGCAGGCATGAAAATGGTCTAATTGCCAGCGTTGGTGACGCTGTCCTCAACGACGCCGAACGTATTCTGCAGCGAGTTGGTGAAGGCCCCGTAGCCGCTGATCAGCGCGACGCTCATGATCGCCGCAATCAATCCATACTCGATCGCGGTGGCGCCTTGGCGATCCGAGATAAACCTGCTGATCAAACGCATCTTCGCTCCAGTAGAACGCGGAACTCGGCCACCAAGGCGAGCTTGCTTGAACCTATTTGCCTTAACAGCGCTGGCCGAAGCCATCGATGATGCAGACCGAACCCGGCGTTTCCTGCAGCACGCTGCGGCGGATCGTATAACGCTTCCCGCCATCAGCCTTTGGAATCGAACCGGTGCTCATCATGTCGTATTCGTCCGGCTGAAAGGCCAGCGTCTTCTTCTCGGTCTTGTCGGCAAGCATCGGCGTGACAACAAGCGACAGCGCAATCGCAGCCGTACCGAACAGCAGGGCGATATTGAGAACTCCGGTTCTTCCGGTTTTCACCGAAGACCGTTCCCTGGATCGGGCAGCCCGCCAGAAATCTTCGTTTGCCATAGGACGCTCCACACACGCATGACGCATGAACAGCGATCAGTTTTGCCCGAGGGTTATAAACTTTGTATTAAGAACGCTTGAGAAAATATCCCGCGCTCACAACAGATCCTGAAGGAATGGGATCAGCGGCTCGTCGGCCGGCGGCATGGGATAATCGCGCAGCGCCTTGGCCCGCACCCATTTGATCGCCTGCCCCTCGCGTCCATGCGGAATGCCCTCATAGCGACGGCAGATATAGAGCGGCATCAGCAGATGGAATGTTTCATAGGTGTGGCTGGCAAAGGTCAGGGGCGCAAGACACGCAACCTTGGTCCGAATGCCCAGTTCCTCGTCGAGTTCGCGCACCAGCGTCTCTTCCGGCGTCTCGCCGGTCTCGACCTTGCCGCCGGGAAACTCCCACAGACCGGCCAGCGATTTGCCCTCGGGGCGCTGGGCGAGCAGGATTCGGTTGTCGGTATCCACCAGCGCGCAGGCAGCAACCAGGAGGATCGGTCTCGGCGTCTCGCTCATGCCTCGACCTTTCGCCAGTAATAATATCGATAGGCTTCCTCGAACCCCATCTTGGCATAGAGCGCGAGCGCCGGCGCATTGTTGGCGACCACCTGCAGCCAGGCGGTGCGGGCACCGCCGATGCGCGCCCAGCGCAGCGCAGAGGTCAGAACCTCGATGCCGAGCCCCTGGCCACGCCGATCTGGTCGAACCGCAAGCGACATGATCCCGGCAAGGTCATTGTCCTGCACGCAGAGCGTTGTCGCGATCGGTCCGTCCTGCGGATCCTCGATGACGAACATGCCGGCCGGCGGCTTGATCGCGCTGATGATTTCGGCCAGCGATGGCTTCAGCGCCGGGTCTTCCCCGTGCACGGAGATATCGGCATCGACATAGCGTCCGATGTCATGGGTCGGGAGATGATCGAGCGTATCCGGCAGATCGATCCGCGACAGGTCGCAGGTCATCGTCAGCACTTCCTCGAAACGCTCCCAGCCATCGGCCTCGAGGAAGTCGATCATCGGTTTCGGCGACAATGGCGTCTGGCGGATCAGCAACGGGCGGCCATGCGCTTCGAAGCGGCGTGCGGCCTTCTCGATGCGCAGGCCGATATCGCGGCTGTCGGACGGGTCGAGCGCGACGATGCAGTTCAGCCGCTTGGACGGATGGCTGCCGGTCAGGCGGATCTGCCAGCTGCCGTCATAGACGACGCTGGTCGCCGGCCATGCGCGAAAACCGACCGCTTCGAGGCGGCGAACGAGGGGCAGATTCTGGTCTGGTACAGTTGCAAGCATGCCGGCGATCAGCTCCGGTAATCGCCGTTGATGGCCACATATTCCTTGGTCAGGTCGCAGGTCCACACGGTCGCCGAGCCATGGCCGAGGCCAAGATCGACCCGTACCGGAATGTCCTGTCCCTTCATCACATTCGAGGCCGCTTCTTCCGAATAGCCGGCATCGCGCTCGCCATTGACCGCAACGCGCACATCGCCGAACCAGATCGCCAGCCGGTCGCGGTCGGCCTCTTCGCCGGCCTTGCCGACCGCCATGACGATACGGCCCCAATTGGCGTCTTCGCCGGCAGCCGCCGTCTTGACCAGCGGCGAATTGGCGATCGACAGCGCGATCGTCTTGGCAGCCGCATCGCTTGTCGCACCGGTCACGGTGATTTCCAGCATCTTGGTCGCACCTTCGCCATCGCGCGCCACCTGGATCGCCAGATCCTTGAGCAGCGCGTTCAGCGCATCGCGAAAGCCGTCGAGAGCGGCGTCGTCTGCGGTCTCGATCCGGCGCTGGCCGTCTTCGGCAGCAGCCCCCGTGGCAAACAGCATCAGCGTATCGGAGGTCGAGGTATCGCTGTCGACGGTCATTGAATTGAAGCTCGGCTCGACACCGGCCGACAGCAGGCTCTGCAGCACAGGCGCTGCAATATCGGCATCGGTCACCACGAAGGACAGCATCGTCGCCATGTCGGGCGCGATCATGCCTGCACCCTTGGCGATGCCGTTGATCGTCACGGTGACCCCGCCGATCTCCGCGGTGCGGGTGGCAACCTTCGGATAGGTATCCGTCGTCATGATCGCCTTGGCAGCCTCGAACCAGAAGTCGCCGGTCCCGTCCTTGGCCATCTGGCCCAGCACGCCGGAAAACTTGCTCGCATCGAGCGGCTCGCCGATGACCCCGGTCGAAGCCAGGAAAATTTCGCTCTCGTCGCAGCCAAGCGCCGCTGCCGCCGATTTTGCGGTCAGTTCAGTCGCGGCCCGGCCCTTGATGCCGGTAAAAGCATTGGCATTGCCGGAATTGACCACGACGCCGCGCGCCACGCCGGTCGCCAGGTTCTTGCGGCAGAAATCCACCGGCGCAGACGGGCATTTCGACCTTGTGAACACGCCGGCCACGCTGGCCGGTTTGTCGAACGCCATCAACAGCACGTCGGTGCGATTTTTATACTTGATACCGGCAGCGGCCGTGGCCATGCGCACACCGCGGATGGCCGGCATGTCGGCATAGGATTTCGGAGCAAGCGGGGAAATGCTGGAAGACATGATCATGGCCTGTAATGGAAGGCCCGCAATCTGCGGGCCTTTGTCTGGGAAACAAACGATGCGTTACGGCTGCGGCTGGGCCTGCTGCTTGTTCGCGTCTTCATAACCCTTGCGCAGGGTCTCGTCGACGATCTCGATCTTCTGGTCGGCCTTGGCCTTCTCGATCACTTCGAGATACTTGTCGCGCATCACCAGCTGGCGAACCTGCTGGGCCACTTCCTCGTATTTCGGCGGCGCAGCTTCACGCTTGTCTTCCAGCTTGATCACGTGGAAGCCGAACTGCGTCTTAACCGGGGTCTTGGAATAGCTGCCCTTTTCCATGCCGAACGCGGCTTCTTCGAATTCCGGAACCATGCGGCCCTTGACGAAATAGCCGAGATCGCCGCCTTCCGACTTGTTCGGATCGGTCGACTTTTCCTTGGCCAGCTCGATGAAGTCCTTGCCGGCATCGAGATCGGCGATGATCGCCTTGGCTTCTTCCTCGGTCTTCACCAGGATGTGACGGGCGCGGATCTCGTCCTGCTTCGGCAGCGCTGCGATTTCCTTCTCGTAGCGCGCCTTGACTTCGTCTTCGGTCACGGCGTCGACGACGTTCTTCTTGAAATAGATGTTGTGCAGCTCGCGGTCGGCGATGAACTGCATGCGGCGGACATATTCCGGATCGGTCTTGAGACCGGCGGCTTCGGCATTGCCGGCCAGAAGCTTGACGTCGATCGCGCCGGAGAGAGCGGCAACCTTCTTCTGTTCGTCCGGCAGCTGGGACAGCTGCGGATCAAGGTTGGCAATGGCCAGGTCCAGTTCGGACTGGGTGATCTCGAGCGTGCCGACCTTGGCGACCACGGCGTCCTCGGCAAATACCGGGCCGTGGAGGGCAACGAGGGAGACACAGGCGGCAAGCAGAAACTTATTAACGCGAAGCATGAAAGACCTTTCGGATGGTGAACCGTTTGAAGACCGCTCGAATCGGGCAAAAAATTGTCCGATGCCCGTAATTCGCAGGCCTTTGGCACGTGCCTGCGCCGTTGACATCATTCGACCCCCCTCTTATCTGTCACGCAACCTCGCGTCCAGAGTAGTTTCTGGAGGCACGGCGCCTATTTGACTGAGCAAAAGCACAGCACTTGGGCGTGTTAACGATATGACGAAGGTCAGAAAGGACCATCGATATGGTCAGTCTTGGTGGAATTGCGCGCAAAATTTTCGGCTCGTCCAACGAGCGACGTGTCCGTTCCTATCAGCCGCGCATTGCCCAGATCGCCGCGCTTGAAGAGAGCATGAAGGCACTTTCCGACAGTGAACTGGCCGGCAAGACCGATGAGTTCCGCCAGATGCTGGCATCCGGCAAGACGCTCGACGACATTCTCGTCCCTGCCTTTGCCGTGGCCCGTGAAGGCTCGCGCCGTGCCCTTGGCATGCGACCATTCGACGTACAGCTTGTCGGTGCGATGATCCTCAACGACAATTCCATTGCCGAAATGAAGACCGGCGAAGGCAAGA
The DNA here is from genome assembly GCA_900470155.1 of Hyphomicrobiales bacterium. Lineage (GTDB taxonomy): Bacteria > Pseudomonadota > Alphaproteobacteria > Rhizobiales > Rhizobiaceae > Allorhizobium. The sequence goes on along the minus strand of UBZT01000012.1, from coordinate 14,055 downwards.
CGCTGGTGGCAACGCTCGCCGTCTACCTCAACGCGCTCGCCGGCAAGGGCGTGCATGTCGTCACCGTCAACGACTACCTCGCCAAGCGCGACAGCCAGACCATGGCCAAGCTCTACGGCTTCCTCGGCCTGTCGACCGGCGTCATCGTGCACGGCATCACCGACGACGAACGCCGCGCGGCCTATGCCTGCGACATTACCTACGCCACCAACAACGAGCTCGGCTTCGACTATCTGCGCGACAACATGAAGTATGAGCGCGGCCAGATGGTCCAGCGCGGCCACAACTACGCGATCGTCGACGAAGTCGACTCGATCCTCGTCGATGAGGCCCGCACGCCGCTGATCATTTCGGGCCCGCTCGATGACCGCTCTGATCTCTACAACACCATCGACGCCTACATCCCGCTGCTCAGCGCCGAAGACTACGAAATCGACGAAAAGCAGCGCTCGGCCAATTTCTCCGAAGTCGGCACGGAGAAGCTCGAGAACCTCCTGCGTGAAGCCGGCCTGCTCAAGGGTGAATCGCTCTACGACGTCGAGAATGTCGCCATCGTTCACCACATCAACAACGCGCTGAAGGCCCACAAGCTGTTCAGCCGCGACAAGGACTACATCGTCCGCGGCGACGAAATCGTCATCATCGACGAATTCACCGGCCGCATGATGCCGGGCCGTCGCTATTCCGAAGGCCAGCACCAGGCGCTCGAAGCCAAGGAAAAGGTCAAGATCCAGCCGGAAAACCAGACGCTCGCCTCGATCACCTTCCAGAACTACTTCCGCATGTACGGCAAGCTGGCCGGCATGACGGGCACCGCCTCGACCGAAGCCGAGGAATTCGGCAATATCTACGGTCTCGAAGTCATCGAGGTCCCGACCAACCTGCCGATCCAGCGCATCGACGAAGACGACGAGGTCTACCGGACCTTCGAGGAAAAGTTCAAGGCGATCATCACCGAAATCAAGGCCGCCAGCGAGCGCAACCAGCCCGTCCTGGTCGGCACCACCTCGATCGAGAAGTCCGAACTGCTCGCGACCATGCTGAGCGACAGCGGCTTCAAGGACTTCAAGGTCCTGAACGCCCGCTACCACGAGCAGGAAGCCTATATCGTCAGCCAAGCCGGTGTTCCCGGTGCGGTCACCATCGCCACCAACATGGCCGGTCGCGGTACCGACATCCAGCTCGGCGGTAATCTCGACATGCGTCTCGAGCATGAACTGGCAGACATCGAGCCGGGTCCGGAGCGCGATGCCAAGACCGAAACGATCAAGGCGGAAATCGCTGCCCTCAAGCAGAAGGCGCTGGAAGCCGGCGGCCTTTACGTCATCGCCACCGAGCGCCACGAAAGCCGGCGTATCGACAACCAGCTGCGTGGCCGCTCCGGCCGTCAGGGCGACCCGGGCCGTTCCAAGTTCTACCTGTCGCTCCAGGACGACCTGATGCGCATCTTCGGCTCGGACCGCATGGATTCGATGCTGACCAAGCTCGGCCTGAAAGACGGCGAAGCGATCGTGCATCCGTGGATTAACAAGGCGCTCGAGCGCGCCCAGAAGAAGGTCGAAGCCCGCAACTTCGACATCCGCAAGAACCTGCTCAAGTATGACGACGTGCTCAACGATCAACGCAAGGTCATCTTCGAGCAGCGCCTCGAACTGATGGATGCTGCCGACGTCTCATCGACAATCGCCGACATGCGCCACGAAGTCATCGAGACCATGGTGGCGATCCACATTCCCGAACACGCCTATGTCGAGCAGTGGGATGTCCAGGGCCTGAAGCAGAAAGTCGCCATGACCCTCAATCTCGATCTGCCGATCGAGGAATGGGCAGCCGAGGAAGGCATCGCCGAAGACGATATCCTGACCCGCATCACCGAGGCCGCCGACAAGGCCGCCGCCGACAAGGCAGAGCGTTTCGGCGGTGAGCTGATGGCCTATGTAGAGCGTTCGGTCATCCTGCAGACGATCGACAACCTGTGGCGTGAGCACATCGTCAACCTCGACCACCTGCGCTCGGTCGTCGGCTTCCGCGGTTATGCCCAGCGCGATCCGCTGCAGGAATACAAGGCCGAAGCCTTCGAGCTTTTCCAGGCCCTGCTCGCCAACCTGCGCGATGCAGCCACCATGCAGATGTCGCGTGTCGAGCTGGTTCGTGATGCCCCGCCGGTACCGACCACGCCGGTCATGGAAGGCCATCACATCGACGCGACCACCGGCGAGGATGACTTCGGCGAAGGTTCCGACGAAAGCACCGCCGGTTTCGTCGCACCGGAAAACCGCGATCCGGATCAGCCTTCGACCTGGGGCCGGATCGGCCGCAACGAAGCCTGCCCCTGCGGTTCCGGCAAGAAGTACAAGCATTGCCACGGCGCCTTCGAAAGCGCCTGATCGGCGAGCAGACTGCCCTGGCAATCAGCCGGACGCAGGACGGAAAGTTTTAACGAGGCGGCTTTCGGGCCGCCTCTTTTGTTTACAGTCCCCACCCATTCCTTGAACCGTTTCTTAACCGTGTTCTGCCAGTCTGCGGACGTCGCGTCTGACGGCCTGCGGCCTGATCCGTCTCGCTGTTTTTCCCGTCAGACCAATCATTCAGGCTCCCCGCTGCGATCTTCGGCCGCATCGAAAGCCCTGCAACGAGTTGTGCGTATCAGTGATGGCGGTTCTCCAGACAGCGGAAAAATGGCTGCCTTCGGGCCTGCATCCGCTCGTCCGCAAACTCTGCGGCATCCTCACTCGTAACGACGACACCGGCCGCGCCCAGCGCATGGCCCTGATCGCCTTCGCCATCCGTGTCGCCAGCGCCGGCATCGCCTTTGCCTCGCAGATCATCCAGGCCCGCCTGATGGGCGAGTTCGAATACGGCATCTTCGTCTTCGTCTGGGTGCTCGTGGTTCTGTTCGGCAATCTTTCCTGCCTCGGCTTCCACACCGCGATCATCCGCTTCCTGCCGCACTACCGGGTGGCCAACGCCCATGACGAAATCCGCGGCCTGACCATGACCGCCCGCGTCTTCGCCATGAGCTGCGCCAGCCTGATCGCACTGGTCGGTCTTGCCGGGCTGCATGTCTTCGGTGCGATGATCGACCACTATTACATGGTGCCGCTGTTCCTCGCCTTCTTCGCCCTGCCGATGATTGCGCTCGGCGACGTGCTCGACGGCACGGCCCGCGCCAACAGCTGGCCGGTCACGGCGATGAGCCCGACCTATATCATCCGCCCGACGCTGATCCTCGCCTTCATGCTCGCAGCCGTCGCACTGGGCGCGCCGCCGACGGCCACCACCGCCATGCAGGCAGCTTTGGCCGCCACCTATGTCACGACGATCGGCCAGTTCCTCACCATCGACCACCGCATGGTCCAGCGCTTCGACAAGGGCGCCCGCAAGATCGATTTTTTCGCCTGGTTCAGGGTCGCCCTGCCGATCTTCCTGATCGAGGGCTTCGGCTTCCTGCTGACCAATTCCGATGTCGTCGTCGTCGGTCTCTATCTGCCGCCCGACCAGGTCGGCATCTATTTCGCCGCTGCCAAGACCATGGCTCTGGTGCAATTCGTCTATTTTGCCGTCAAGGCCGGCGCCACGCCACAGTTTTCCGCAATGATGGCAGCCGGCGACAAGGCGTCGCTGGCAAGCTTTGCCGGCACCGCGGCCCGCTGGAGTTTCTGGCCATCGCTGGCCGTGGGCGGCCTTGTGCTCCTCCTCGGCAATTTCCTGCTCTCGCTGTTCGGCGCGGCCTTCACCGCCGGCTACCATCTGATGGTGATCCTCTTCATCGGCAACATGGCCAAGGCGCTGGTCGGCCCCGCCGAAATGCTGCTGACCATGGCCGGCCGGCAAAAACTCTGCGTCCTGCTGTATGTCGCAGCACTGTCGACGAATATCGGATTGAACGTGACCCTGATACCGATCTACGGCCTGGCCGGCGCTGCCACCGCAACGGCGGTTGCCACCATGGTCGAAGCCGTGCTTTTGCACATCACCGTGCGTTATGCCCTGGGCATCGTGGTGTTTGCCTTCGCCGACCCGCTGTCGCTGATGAACAAGACGAAAGGGGCTGTCTGACCATGCCGGAAAAGCCCATCTACAACGAGAGCATGAACAGCGACGCCAATCGCCTGATCGGCAGCCTCGCCAACCGCGGCGAGATGCGCATCGGCGCCGATACCGAGATTGCCGTCGGCCGCCCGGGCCGCCATCTCAGCATCTATCCCGGCCAGATGGGCTACGACCTGCAGGACGAGCTCGACCACCTGACCTACCGCGTCATGGAGGCCAATGTCTTCTTCGCGCCGCGTTTCCTCGCCCCGGCCATGCCGCGGCTCGAGGAACGCCAGGTGCGCCTCGCGGTGATCCGCGATGAGGACGAGCGCCGCTCGCGCCTGCGCATGCTGTTTCCCTTTTCCGTCGAAAAGCCCGGCTTCTCCGTCGGCCCGTCGATCATCCGCGTCTGGGCCAATCCCTTCGGCCCGCTCGGCACGCCGCTGGTCGATGCCGAGGGTGCGGCCGAGACCATCGACAATCTGCTCGAGGCGATCAGCCGCCCCGAAGCCCGATTGCCCGGCGTCCTGGTTCTTCCGGACCTTCGGCTGAACGGCCGCTTTGCCCATCTGGCCAAGGCTGTAGCACTGAGCCGCGAACTGCCGCTGACCATCACCAGCCCCTATCAGCGTCCGATGCTGCACAGCATCGAGGATGGCCAGAGCTACCTGCAGAACAGCCTTTCCAAAAACCATCTGCGCGAGATGCGCCGCCAGTTCCGCCTGCTCAGCGAGCTCGGACCGGTTAGCTACAATGTCGCCCGCCAGCCGGAAGAGATCCGCCTGCGCATGGAGGAATTTCTAGCGCTCGAGGCCAGCGGCTGGAAGGGCCGCAAGCGCTCCGCCATGATCACAGACCGCCTGCGTGCAGCCTTTGCCCGCGAGGCCATTACCAATCTGGCCGAGGCAGACCAGGTGCGTATCCACACGCTCGACCTCAACGGCAGTGCGGTCGCGTCCATGGTCGTCTTCATCATGGCCGGCGAGGCCTATACCTGGAAGACCGCCTATGACGAGACCTATGCGCGTTTCTCGCCCGGCAAGCTGTTGATGGCCGACCTGACCGAATGGCATCTCGACGACGCCAATATCGAGCGCACCGACAGCTGCGCCGTGCCGGATCATCCGATCATGAGCCGCTTCTGGCAGGAACGTGAATCAATGGGAACGCTGGTGATCGGCCTCAGGCAGAATGCCGACCGCGATGTGCGCCAGGTCGGCGCCCAGCTGCACATGTATCGCAACACCCGCAACATCGCCCGCCTGTTGCGCGACAAGATCCTCAGTCGCCGCTTCGGCAACTGATCACGGCCAGGCATGGGCCTCAACCGGACGCCTTTGCAACCTCCTGGTCGCGCAGCAAGCGCCGGATGACCTTGCCGCTGGTGGTCAGCGGCAGTTCCGCGACAAAAGCCACTTCGCGCGGATATTCATGCATCGACAGCCGATGCTTCACCCAGTCGCGCACCTCTGCCGCCAGCGCCTCGCTGCCGGAAAAACCGGCCTGCAGCACGACGAAAGCCTTGACGATCTCGGTCCTCAGCGCATCCGGCTTGCCGATCACCGCCGCCAGCCGCACGGCCGGATGGCTGATCAGGCAATCCTCGATTTCCGCCGGCCCGATCCGGTAGCCCGAGGACGTGATCACGTCGTCGTCACGGCCGAAGAACTGCACATAGCCGTCTTCGTCCTGCCGGCCGAGATCGCCTGTCTTCATCCAGTCGCCGACGAACTTGGCAGCGGTCGCCTCCGGGTTCTGCCAGTAACCGAGAAACATCACCGGGTCGGGTCTGGCGATCGCCACCTGCCCGGTCTCGCCGGCCGGCAGTTCATGACCTGCCTCGTCGATGATCGCCACCCGGTGGCCGGGCACGCTCTTGCCGATGAAGCCTGCCTTCGTGACACCGAGACGGGCAGCCGACGACAGCACGAAATTGCATTCGGTCTGGCCGTAGAACTCGTTCGGCACGATGCCGAGCGCCGTCTTCACCCATTCATAGGTCTCGCGCCCGAGCGATTCCCCGGCCGAACCGATGCTGCGCAGAACCAGGTCGAACTGTTCACGCGGCTTCTCGACCGCCGCCAGCAGCCGGAGCGCCGTCGGCGGAATGAAGGCATTGCGCACCTTCATCTCCGCCATGATCCGGAAGGCCATATGCGGATCGAATTTCTGCGCCGGCGACGAAACCACCGGTATGCCGAGCAGCAGCGAGGGCAGCAACGCATTCAAGAGGCCACCCGCCCAGGCCCAGTCCGACGGCGTCCACATCTTGTCACCGGGCTGTGGGGGAAAATCATGCGCCAGCTGGAAACCCGGCATATGCCCGGCCAGCACGCGATGGCCATGCAGCGCGCCCTTCGGTGCCCCTGTCGTGCCCGAGGTATAGATCATCAGTGCCGGGTCGTCCGGGACGGAGGCGACGATGTCGAAACTGACCGGATGCTGCCCGACCAGGGTCGCGAATGACAGCACCGGCGCATCCGCCGGATCGATCGACACGACATGCTGCAGGCCATCCAGCCGGGCGCGGATCGGCGCCAGCCGCGACAGCCCGAACGCGTTTGTCACCACGACCATGGCGCCGGCATTGCTCAGCCGGTATTCCAGCGCCTCCTCGCCGAACAGGAGCGCCAGCGGCAGGGCAATCGCGCCCATCTTGTAGATCGCCAGATGCGCGATCACTGTCTCGAAACATTGCGGCAGGAGCAGCGCCACCCGGTCGCCCGGTTTGACACCGAGTGACACCAGCGCATGGGCAAAGGCCGACGATTGCGCCGCAAGCGCGCCGTAGGTCAGGCAGAGATGCCGGCCGTCGGGACTGAAATGTTCGAGGCAGATCCGATCGGGATCCCGCAGGGCCCAATCGTCGCAGACGGCCCGGCCAATGTTGAAATCAGCCGGAATCTCCCAGCGAAAATCGCGCTGCAACGCCTCGAAGGAGGCGCTAGGCTCTAGCAACATGCCGTTTTTTCCAGGTGTTCATCGCAGAATTGCTAACATCCATCTCGCACTTGCACAATCGCCAAGCGGTTGCAGCGCACATGCGAAGCAGACATTGCCCCCTGGAGACGGCTGGCAGCAAGCCGCCGCCAAGCCACCGCACCGGATTGCGGTCAGGAGCCGGAAAGGCGAGGACCTGCGGTTAAGCCTTGGCTGCAGGCATGGCGGCGCTCAGATGCACGAGCAGCGCCCTGAGCTCACCGGCACGCACGAGCTGGGCCGGCGTGCGGCCGCCGAAGGCGTCCAGATGCTGGCTGCGATACAGTTTTTCGGCAGCGGTCGAAGTCCCGGCGATCTTGGCCAGATGGGCCAGCACCAGCGCCTTGGCTTCGTCCGCCGGAACGCTGCCGGCATCGATCGCAGCGGTAACCTTGGCGACCTGGGCCTTCGCTGTCTGCAGCTTCATCGACTTGCGCATGGCCAGCACCGAGGGCGTGACCGGCGACACGACATTGATCCGGGCCGTGCCCTCTGCAGGCTTGGCACCGGCACTGGCACTGGCACTGCTACCGGCAGCGCCCGCCGCCTTCGGCAAAAGCCCGGCATCGACGGTGACCTGACGCACAGCCTGTCCCAGACGAATTTTCTTGCCTGCTGCCTTGATTTTGCCCGCTGCCTTGATCTCGTCTGCCATGATCGTGCTCTCTCAAGAGAATGGTGGTGCCCCATGCCGGAATCGAACCAGCACTCCTTTCGGAACTCGATTTTGAGTCGAGCGCGTCTACCAGTTCCGCCAATGGGGCACAAAGCGTCAAACGCCGGGTGGACAGCGCCGGACTATACGAAGGAGGCCGAGCTGGTCAACCACCTTTTTGCCATGCGCGGCGATCACATGAAAGTTCCGTTGCAGGATGACGCGGCCATGGGGCTGGCCATTTACAGTCCTCGGTCGCTTGACTAGAAACGGCCTGCTGAAATCGGAAACGGCACATGCCGCGCCGCCTTGGCAACACAGACCCTCCTGCCCGATGCCCGGCGCAGCAAACGCCATGCCCTGACCGCAATGCGCAACAGCATCCACCGGTCAAACCCGTCATTCGAAGGAAATCCGATGCGCCTTCCCGCCACGCTTGCAAATTCCGACCTCGCCGCAGCTTGCCTTCTCACTTTGGGCATGGCGGTCATTGTCGGATCGGCGCTCGGCTTCGAACATCTCGGCGGCTATGTGCCCTGCGCGCTCTGCCTGATGCAGCGCAATCCCTATTATATCGGCCTGGGCGTCGGCATTGCAGCGCTTGCCTCTTCGGAGCTGCGCCTGCCGCCGGTCGTCACGCGCGGTCTGTTCCTCGTCATCGCCGTGCTGATGCTGGTCGGCATGGGGCTTGGCATCTACCATTCCGGCGTCGAGTGGAAGTTCTGGGACGGCCCGGCCAGCTGCAGCATCGGCGCGACCGGCGGCGCAACCCCGACCAATGTGCTCGAAGCCCTCAACAGCACCAAGGCACCGTCCTGTACCGAAGCCACGCTTCGGGTGCTTGGCCTGTCCTTTGCCGGCTGGAATGTCCTGACCAGTGCAGCTCTTGCTGCAATCGCGATCTGGGCGACCGTGCGCAAGCGCGGTTGACGGCGGCCTTGAAAGCGTCGCTGATCGCTTACGGCTGCAGTTCCGAATCCCAGTAGAGATAGTCGACCCAGCTGTCGTGCAGGTAGTTGGGCGGAAAGCGCCGGCCATTGTTGTGCAGGTCCTGCACCGTCGGCCGGAACGGCTTTTGATGCGGGAACATGCTCGCCTGTCTCGGCAGTTTCGAGCCCTTGCGCAGATTGCAGGGCGAACAGGCCGCCACGACATTTTCCCAGGTCGTCTCGCCGCCATGGGCGCGCGGAATGACATGGTCGAAGGTCAGATCGTCTTCCGAGCCGCAATACTGGCATTCGAACCTGTCGCGCAGGAAGACATTGAAGCGGGTGAAGGCCGGATTGCGTGTCGGCTGCACATAGGTCTTGAGGCTGACGACACTCGGCAACCGCATCGAAAAGCTCGGTGAGCAGACCGATTGATCATATTCGGCGATAATGTTCACACGGTCGAGAAAGACCGCCTTGATCGCGTCCTGCCAGGACCACAGCGACAAGGGATAGTAACTCAGTGGCCGGTAGTCGGCGTTCAGGACGAGCGCCGGCAGGGCCTGGGGCGAAACTGCGATCGTCAAGGCGTTCTCCTGATCGATTCGGCATCTGCATTTCTATATTAGGTCTGTTGTTACAGCATTGTGAAGCCCAAATAATTTCCATGCCCGATGTTGCGCTCAGGCGGGCACCGCGACCCGGCCGGTGAGGCCGGCATAATGCGCCCAGAACAACCGCGCGGCGACTGATCGCCACGGCGACCACACCTCGGCAATCGCCCGGACCTCGGCGATCTCCGGTCGCCGTCCGTCCAGCAGCACATGGCCGACGGCGATCCGGAGCGCCACGTCGCCGGCCGGAAAAATATCGGCATGGCCGCCGCAGAACATCAGATAGACCTCCGCTGTCCACGGGCCGATGCCCTTCAGCTGCGTCAGCGCCCGCATGGCCTCAGTTGCCTCCAATCCGGCAATCTCGGCAAGCACGAGCCGGCCCTCGGCCTCGGCGCTCGCCACGGTGCGCAGTGTCTCCGCCTTGCCGCGCGACAGCCCGAATCCGGCGATGGTGGCCGCATCCAGTGCGAGATAGCCGGCGGCGGTCGGCCGCTCGCCGAGTACCGATGTCATCCGCCGCCAGATCGCATCGGCGCTGGCTCGCGACACCACCTGCGAGACGATGATCGACGCCAGCCCGGCAAAATCGGCGGACGACAGCCTGAGCGGCAATTGGCCGCAGCCCTCGGCAATCGTCCGAAGGCTGGGGTCGAGCGCCAGAAGTGCCTCAAGCCCGAATTTGAGATCCGCATCGTTCCGGATGATCACCAGAGATTTCCCATCCTGTATCTTCTGCCGATTCGCAGCGGCCTCACCTCACGCGATCTTTTGCCGGAGCAACTTTTCGGCGCAACCCGTTTCGTGCCAAGTAGGACCATGATCCCGATTGTCCGCCAAGAGCCTATCCTGCGTTTTGCCCCGAGCCCCAACGGCCGGCTGCATCTCGGCCACGCGCTGTCGGCCCTCACCAATGCCGATATGGCCAAGGCGATGCACGGCCGCCTGCTGCTGCGCCTGGAAGACATCGACGTTCTGCGCTGTACCCCCGAATTCGAACGATCGATCCTTGAGGATCTTCGGTGGCTCGGCATCGACTGGCAACAACCGGTCCGGCGCCAGTCGGAGCATTTCGCGTTCTACCGCGCAGCTCTCGACGACCTGATTGCACGCGGCCTCGTCTATCCCGCCTTTCTGACCCGCGGCGAGGTCAAGGCGAAGGTTGCAGCAGTCGAGGACCGTGGCGATATCTGGCCCCGCGACCCCGACGGAGCGCCGCTTTATCCGACGGACGAGCGGCATCTCGATGCATCGATCCGTCGGCAAAAGATCGCCACCGCCGACCGCTATGCCTGGCGGCTCGATATGGACAGGGCTCTGGCCGAAGCCCGACAGGCATGTGTGGCGCCACTTGCCTGGGAGGAGACGGGCGATGGCGAAAAAGGTCTGATCGCCGCCGATCCGGCCGCCTGGGGCGACGTCGTGCTGTGGCGCTCCGATGCGCCGTCGAGCTATCACCTTTCGGTGACCCTCGACGACGCCGCGCAGGGCATTACCCATGTCGTGCGCGGGCTGGACCTGTTTCACGCAACGTCGGTGCACCGGCTGCTGCAGGTGCTCCTCGACCTGCCGGTCCCGACTTACCATCATCATCGGCTGGCGCTCGGTCCGGATGGGCGAAAACTGTCGAAAAGCCAGGGCGACACCGCACTGGCAGCACTTCGGCAGCAGGGCAGGTCCTCAGCCGATATCCGCCGGCTGGTCGGCCTCTGAACGCACCGGCGGCTTGCGGCGCCGCGACGGCATGACGCGAAACTTCATCAGCGCGGCATTGAATTCGGCACCGATGATGAAGATCGCCCCGACCATGTAGAGAAAGACCAGCACGATCATCACCGAGGCAAGACCGGCATAGGTCGCGGCATAATTGGCGAAACTGGCGAGATAGGAAGCAAAGACCAGAGCGCCGATCAGCCAGAGGACCAGGGTCAGAAGCACGCCGGGCAACACGTCGAGGATATGCCGGTGCCCGGCTGGAAGGCCGAGGTGAAAGACCATCAGGCCGATCACCAGGAGCCCGATCGTGCCATAGACGCGCCAGTTGGCGACCGTCAGCAGGAATTCCTTCAACAGCGGAAACCAGGTCTCGGCAAAGGCGAGCGCCACGGGCACCGCGACCAGGAGCGCGCTGATGGCGGCCAGCACCACGACCGCACCGAGCACGAAACCGAAGGAGACCAGGCGCGTGATGTACCACGGACGCGTCTCGGGCACGCGGTAGGCACGGTTGAGCGACACCCGCAGCGCCTCGACCCCATTGGAGGCGAAATAGGCCGCGGCCAGCACCGACACCGTCAACAGGCCGCCACGCGGAATGGTCAGCACCTCGACCACCTGATCCGACAGCGGCTTGGCGATGGTCTCCGGCCAGGTGTCGAAAATGATGTGCACGGCCGTTTCGGCAAACATGTCTGCGCCGAGAAAGCTTGCCAGTGCCGTGCCGAAAATCAGGAAGGGAAAGACCGCAAGCAGCGCCGACAGCGAGACATGGCTCGCCATGGCCCAGCCGTCGTCCTCGGTGAAGTGGTAGAGGGCATCGTAGCTGACCTTGTAGAGCATGCGGAAAAAAGCCGGCATCCCGTCTCCTTGGTTGCGGCGCGCCGATTGTCACGCGCCGACGAATATGGGAAACCCGTTCCCGTTTGTACAGGAACAACGAGGTCTCGTTTGCCCAGCATCATCGTCACCGGTTGTTCGTCCGGCATCGGCGCCTATTGCGCCGAAGCCCTCAAACGCGATGGCTGGCGGGTTTTCGCCACGGTCCGCAACCCGGACCAGATGCAAGCACTCGAAGCAAGAGGCATCGAAGCAGTCGTTATGGACTATACCGACGCCGACAGCATCGCAAGGCTGGTCGAGATCGTCGCCGAGCGCACGAACGGCCGGATCGACGCGCTGTTCAACAACGGCGCCTATGGCCAGCCGGGCGCCGTCGAGGACCTAACGACCGAGGTTTTGCGCCGCCAGTTCGAGACCAATGTCTTCGGCTGGCACGAATTGACGCGGCGTGTCATCCCTTTCATGCGCGCTCAGGGCCACGGCCGCATCGTCCAATGCTCGTCGATCCTCGGCCTCCTGCCCTATCGCTGGCGCGGCGCCTATACCGCGTCGAAATACGCGCTGGAGGGGCTGAGCCTGACCCTGCGCATGGAGCTCGAAGGCAGCGGCATCCAGGTCAGCCTGATCGAACCCGGGCCGATCGAAAGCCGCTTCACCGCCAATGCGCTCGCAAAAATCCGCGAGAATATCGATCTTGTGAACTCGCCCCACGCCGCAGACTACAGCAAGCAACTGGCGCGGCTCGACGGCACCGGCCCGGTCAACCGCCACAAGCTCGGCCCGGACGCCGTCTACAAAGTCCTGGTTCATGCCTTGACCGCGTCGCGGGCGCGCCCACATTACCTCGTGACCAAGCCGGCAAAACAGGGTGCACTGCTCAAGCGCCTGCTGCCGGCAGACCTCTTCTACAGATTGATGCGATCGCTGGACTGACCAGCACCAACAAGGGCATAAACACGCCATGTCAGCCTTCCTTACTACGCTTACCCTGATCGTCATGGGCCTGGTCGTGCTCGTTCTCATTCGCGGGCTGTTCACCATGCTCAAGGGCGGCAGCGGCAATACCTCGAACAAGCTGATGCAGGCGCGCATCGTGCTGCAGGCCGTCGCGATCGCGCTGATCATGCTGACGCTGTGGCTGACCGGCGGCGGGCGCTGAAGCCGATGGTCAAGCTCAACAAGATCTATACCCGCACCGGCGACGACGGCACCACGGCCCTGGTATCGGGTCCACGCCGCCTGAAACACGACCTGCGCGTCGATGCCTACGGCACGATCGACGAGACCAATTCGGCGATCGGCATCGCCCGCCTCTACACGGCCGGTCTCGCCGACCTCGACGCGATGCTGATGCGCATCCAGAACGACCTGTTCGATCTCGGTGCAGATCTCGCCGCCCCCGACACAGGCGAGGCGCTGAGTTACGAGCCGCTGCGCATCATCCAGCGGCAGGTTGATCGCATCGAGCAGGAGATCGACACGATCAATGCCCGCCTCGACCCGCTGAAATCCTTCATCCTGCCCGGAGGAACGCCGGCCGCCGCCCACCTGCATCTCGCCCGCACCATCGCCCGCCGGGCCGAGCGCATCATGGTCGACCTGTCGCATATCGAGGGCGAACTGGTCGACGCGCCAGCGCTGAAATACATCAACCGGCTCTCCGACTTCCTCTTCGTCGCCGCCCGCCACGCCAATGACGACGGCAAGGCGGATGTGTTGTGGGTGCCGGGGAAGAACCGGTAGAAGGTTGTATTCGACGGTCAGTTGTCCCACGGACGATGAACTCTGCCTCGCAATCCCCCTTCTGCCCTGCCGTTCGTTCGTCGCGGCAGATGATTCTCTGGATCGTTTGCCCCTTCGGCAAAACCCCTCGCGCTCGGCAATACCCCCCTCTGCCCTGCCGGGCATCTCCCCCTCAAGGAGGGAGATCGGCAAGGGGCTGGCCGCTCGTCCAACCGGATACCCTGGGCAATTGAGGCCGGTACAACGAGGAGAACTATTCGTCCGTTGTCTTTGCCCTTGCACCAAGGTCACCATCCTCTCCCCTGCGCCGAGGTCTCGGTGATCTCCCCCCGTGAGGGGGAGATGTCGGCGGAGCCGACAGAGGGGGGTGAACTGGCACTGACGGCTGCGGGTAAAACTACGCCCACGCTTCGACTTCCATTCACCACTCGCATCCTTCAAACCTTCAAAAATCCCACGCCAATACACCGGTCGGACATTCCTCCTCCGGGGTTGATGGCAGTCTCGGACAGGGCGCCAGTAGCAACCTGTTGAATAATTT
>UBZT01000004.1 GCA_900470155.1 Hyphomicrobiales bacterium | reverse complement strand
GGCCAACGCTCCCCTCCGTTTACATCCGCCCCTCCCTCGCCTACAGACAGCGCACCCCCCCATGCACAGGTGCCTCCCATGTTGATCAAGCAGAGCGACTACCAGCGGATCTACCGCGTCATCAACAGCCTGCTGGTCAATGAAAATGCCAATCCGGCGGTGGCGGGGATGTATTTTGCCACGTTCGGCGCCTTCATTCTCAAGCAGCATTACAAGGTCAATGCCGTGCCGAAGAGCGGGCTTGCGGCCTATAATCTCGGGGGCACGCTGATCCTGTTTGCCGATCACCGCGACGACGGGCATGTGACGGGGGCGGGCGAGAATTTCCATTGCTGGGTCGAGGCGAACGGCTGGGCGATCGATTTCATGGCGCCGGCGTTTTCCGAGAGTGCGCGGGAATTGGCGCTGCCGTCGAAGATGTTCCAGAAGCCGCTTTCAGCGATGGCGTCGGATATCAATGCGCTCAGCCAGTCGGGCGATTTCTTCTACCAGTCCGAGCCGGAGGCGAGCGCCCGGCGCTTTGCCGCCTGGCAGAAACACGCGCTCATCGGCGATCTCGCAACGGTCGCGGCGCAATGGTTTCGCCGCTCGCCGAAACAGATGGCCGGCGCAATCTCGTCGAAGGATGCGCATGGCAAGATGAAGGAGATCCCGCTGATCGGCAATGCACTGTCGGGCAGTTGGTGAGCGGCGGTCGCCACGGGTCTCGATCATCGGTGCTGATGACCCGTGATCATCAGCCGCTGCCGTGAGGACGGCGAGTCTTGCCCAAGCAAAAGCCCGGCGCGTGGCACCGGGCTTCTGGCAGATCGTCCTCGTGGCCACCCTTTCAGGCGTCCAGTCAGTCGAGTAATGGCGGTCAGTCGAGGATCTGGACGACGGCGCGGGTCTGCGGGTCGACGATGACGCGGCGTTCGTTGACGACCGTGTAGGAATAGCCGTCATAACCATCGACCGGGTAGAGTTCGACCGGGCCATCGATGACGCGGCCGATCAGCACGTCGCCTTCGTAAGGCACGGACTGCACCTCCTGCTGCATCACATAGGTGCGGACCTCGCCGGGAATGACGACGGTCTGCGGGACCATTGCCGGCGCCGGCGCCTGCTGGATGATCACGGTTTCCTGGGCATAGGCGGATGCCGACAGCGTCAGGAGCGTGGCGGCGGCAGAAAGAATGAGCCTGTTGCGCATGGTGGTTCTCCTCGGGTTACAATGCGTTTCCGCGTGTTTGTCATCGATTGTCTCTGGCTCAACAACGGTTCGCGCCGGCTTCGGTTCCATCGGCGGCGGCGGCCGAGGGTGCATGGAAGAGGTGATGCGTGCTGCTCGATTGTGGGGTCGAGGGCTGGGGGTGATGGGTGGAGCGGGGCTGGCGCGTTCGCGTCGAACGGCCGGGGCCGGATCGGTCCTACCGCGCGGCACTTGCCTTTTCCCGATGGCGAATCAGTGATACCGCTAGCCGATCTCCGGCAGCCTGCCGGCAAGTCGAACGCCGACCGCAAGTCCAACCCCGACGACAAGTCCAACCCCGACCGCAAGTCCAACAAGGTATCTGACGAGACGTGTTTCGTGTTCCCCTGCTCATTGCGCTTGCGCTGATCATCACTTTCGGCGGCGGCATCCTGTCGGCGCTTTCGGCGCTGAACGCCTCTGTCGGCTTCGGGGCGATCCGCATCGGCGTGTGGTCGGCGTTTCCGGCGGCACAGACCGCCGAGGCCGATCCCTATGCCAAGGCGCATCGGGCAAAGGCCGGGCGGCTGCTCTATGGTTCGGCCGAGGGGCTGACCTTTACCGCTTCGTCCGACGACAAGGATTTTCACCTGACCGGCACCTGCACCTACCGGCTGTCCGGCCGCACGCCGACGGCGCGGCTGTGGACACTTTATGCCGCCGACAGCGACGGGCTGCCGCTGGTCGCCAGTGCGGACCTTCCAACCGCGCTCAATTCGCAGACGGTGCTGCGCCAGCGCGACGGCACGTTTTCAGTGACGATCTCGCGCAATGCCAAGGCCGGCAACTGGCTGGCGCTGCCCGATACCGGGGCGTTTTCGCTGGTTCTGACGCTGCTCGATACGCCGGCTGCCGGCTCGACCGGGCTGATCGGCCTCGACATGCCGGGCATCGAAACGCTCGGGTGCGGCAATGAGTAGACTGCTTTACGCCGTTATCACCGGGATCTTCGGCGCGGTGCTGCTGCATATCATCATCATTCTCGGCATTCCGCATTTCACCGGTAAGGATGCCTATACGCGGGTGGTGGCGGAAGGGGCGCCGTTCCTGTTCCACCGGCTGGAGGTCAAGCCGGACGCAACGGGGCTGTCGAGCCTCGATCCCTATATGCGGGTCGCCGTCTGCCATTTCGACATCAGCCGGCAGCCTTTGTCGCTGGTCGCGCTCGGCAGCGGCAGTTTCTGGTCGATCTCGCTCTATGACAAGGATGCCAACGAGGTGTTTTCGATGAACGACCGGACCTCGGTTGCCGGCGATGTCGATGTGCTGCTGGCGACGCCGGTGCAGATCGCACAATTGCGCAAGGCGCCGATTGCAGCGCTGGCCCAGACGATCCTGGTCGAGCATCGCGGCACGACCGGCTATGCGGTGTTGCGCAGCATGGTGGCGCAGCCGAGTTTCGAGGCGGAAGCGCGGGAGTTTCTGGCCGAGGCGGAGTGCCTGCCGTTTACCGGGCGGTGATTTTTTCGACACGGCCGCGTTTGCCCTGAGGCCATCAATCGTTGCGACTGCGGTCCTTCAGCGGTGTGATTGCATTCGCAATTGCCGACGCAAAACCGGTTCCCAGTTTGCTGGAATTGTTAGAACGGCATCACATCCGGGCTGACGCTCTGTTCGAGCGGCTTGGGCAAAGCCGGCACGCGCGGCTTGTTCTTGCGTGTCGTCGGGATCTGCGCCGTTTCGCGGCGCTCGTAGCGAATGCCGGTGAACAGCAGGATTTCCGCCTTGCGGCCCTCGGTCTGTTCACGGGTTCGAGACAGATCCAGCCGGTCCGTCATCTTGATGATTTCCGCCATGCCTCGTCTCCATTCGCAGTCGAGACGGATGAAAAGATCGATTTCACCCTGCCCCCGGTTAGGAGGGCTGGCACAATCCGGGTCGTGTCGCGGAAGATTTCGCACAATCCGGGGTCATCTGCGCCTTTCTCTGACGCGCCCCTTCTGTCGTGGATCTGGCCCACTCTACTCAGGGGCACGCATATTCCTAATATCTTAAACAGTACGCGAATCGCCGTCCAGTGCCATCCGTGTATGGTGATCAAGCCATAGGTTAGTTAACAGCTTGCTAACAAATTCGTTCTAAACTGAGCCATAGTTGTATTGCGTTGGGGTGGGTTTGTCGTGAACGATCGGTTTCGGGAGCTGGAAAAGCCCATCAGCGTGCGTAAAAAGGACGTTGTTCTGATGGCCACGGTCACGAGTTTTCAGGCGCTTTCCTTTCCCGGCAAGTCGGAGCTTCGACAATTTGCCGAGCTGTTCCAGCCACTGTTTGCCAATTCGACGCTCGAGGCGCGGCGCGAGGCCGTGGCGGCGCTGTCGCAAAGCCCGAACCTGCCGATGGCGATCACCGTTTTTATCGCCACCCAGCCGATCGCGATCGCCGCACCGTTTCTCGCCGCCTCGCCGGCGCTGACCGACGAGATGCTGGTGATGATCGCCCGCACGCAAGGTGTTGACCATGCGCGCGCGATCGTCAAGCGCGAGCGCCTGTCGCCGACGGTGATCGATGCGCTGGTCGGCCTGCGCCATAGCGAGCCTGCACGCGAACCGGCCGCCACGAGACCGGCCGTGACTGCCGATGTCACTGTCGATACGGGTGTGGCCGAAACGGCTACGGGGTCTGGGTCTGGCGCCGTTGCCACCGCCATGCCGAATGTGCGGCGGACGGAAATGCAGATTGCGCCGCCGCCGACCGACGTTGAGCGCCTGGCGCGCGAGGAAGAGCTGCGCCAGCAGATCAAGCGGCTCGCCCATCACCTCAATCCGCCCGACAGCGACCGGCTGGGCCGGCGGACCGTCAGCCAGATGCAGGCAGCGCTTCTGGTGCGTTTTGCCCGCAGTCACGAGGGCGGAAATTTCGCCACGACGCTTGCCGACCTGCTGTCGTCAAGCCGCTGGCTTGCGGAACGTATCCTGCTCGACATTTCCGGCCGCCAGCTGGCCACGACGCTGGTCGGCGTTGCCATGCCGCTCGCCGAGATCGTCTTCGTGCTCGAACATATCTATCCGCATCTGGCGCGGGCCGAAGGCGGCGTCAGTCGCGCCGACCGGCTGGTTTCCAGCCTCGATGCGCATGATTGCGAAGCGCGCATCGACAGCTGGCAGCGGGCCGACAGTTATACATTCGGCAGAGATGGCGACACGGGTGGCGACGAAACGCGGGTGCCGGCGGCCAGCAACGGCCAAAGGGTGGCCGTCGCGCCCAGCCCGCCGGCCGCGGCGCGCAAGCCGGTCGGCGACGAGCTTGGCCGCCAGCTGCTCAGGGCACGCAAGCGCTAGGCTCCAAGTTCGACGTTCTCTGCTCCAAGCTCGTAAACACCGGGCTCTAAGCCTTGCCGAGATGCCTTGGCCAGAAGTCCCGATGGACTTCGGCGGCTTCCTCTTCAAGATCAGGGCCAAGCACCGTGACGACGCGGGCGCCGGTCTGCAATATTGCCCGGCTCGGCACGTTCAAGCCGATCCCGGCAATCTCGCCAAGCCGGACTTCCGAGCAGGCGAATATCATGCGCCCGACGCCCGACCAGTAGATGGCACCCGAGCACATCGCGCAGGGCTCGGTGCTGGTATAGACCGTGCAGCTGGCGAGAAAAGCGGTGTCGTAATGCTTTGCGGCCAGCTTGATCAGGTTCATCTCGGCATGGTTGGTCATATCACGGCCGGTGAAGACGCTGTTTTCGGCGCGCAGGATGACCTCGCCATCCCTGGCCAATAGCGCGCCAAACGGTTCGTTGCCGTGTTCCACTGCCGATTTCGACAGCGCAATCGCTTCGCGCAGATAGGGCTTGTGGTTTTCCATCAGCGTTCTCCCCCAGACCAGATCGGATCATCCTCTCCTGAATCCCGGGGATTTCATAGGGCCGGACAGCCGGGGCAGACAGGTTTCAGCCTTGCGGACTTTTCAGTCTTGCCCACATTTCAGTCTTTGTCTGCGGCAAGCGGCACATAGTCGCCGATCTCGTCGACCTCGATTTCCACCAGCCAGAGATCGCTATCGAAGCGCTGTTCGCGGGCGATCAGGTCGCTGACGGTCTCCGGTTCGGCCCGCGCCAGGCGGATCTCGAACTGCCGGTCATCGCGATCCTCGACCATCACCATCGATTGCGGCGCCGGGCCATAGAGCGTTTCCAGGCCGTCGCGGAAGCGCTGGCGGATGAAGATTGCGCCGGACGCGTCAGAGCCCTTTTCGACCACGGCGGCAAATCCGCCGGCGGAAAAGACGCGGCGGGTGAGAGCAGAGACGAAGATATCGGAGCGGATGCGCATGGCAAGGGTGTAGGCGATGCGCGGGCAGATGGGAAGGTGGGGCGGCCAATGCATGGCGCGCATGTCTATCCCGTCTTCCCGCAGGCAAGGAAAGGCTCACGGTCAGAAGCGTCAAGGGTTGGTTCAGAGCGCGCCGATCGACTTCAGCTTCTTCAGAACGGCAGCACTCGGCTCGCCGGTTTCCTGCATCCTGTAGTGACGCTCGAAGCGGCGGATGGCATTGCGGGTCTGTTCGCCGGGCACGCCATCGATGGTGACATCGGCATAGGCCATGTTGGACAGGCCGCGCTGGATCTCCATGACAAGGCCTGGATCGAAGCTTGCCTGCTGGACGGGCAGTTGCGTGTCCGGCCTTGCTTGCGTGGCGCGGATCTCGCCGGGCGGTACCGGCATCGGCGCCGATGGCTTGGCCACCTCGCGACGCGGCGCTGTCACCACCTGTGTCTCTGCACGGCGGATCGCGGCGGCGACGGGATCAACGGCGGCACCCTCGCGGACCAGATCCTGCGTCGGGCGCTGGGCGGGAACGGCGGCGGTGACGCTGCGGTCGACCCGGAGTGCTGCGACCAGTTCGGCGCTGACCAGGCCATTCGGCTCCATGCCGACCGATTTCTGGAAGACGGCGATGGCGGTTTCGGTGCGCGGACCGATGACACCATCGGCCTCGCCGTCATAGAGGCCACGACGCGACAGTTCGGCCTGGACGTCGCGGATAAGAACTGCCGTTTCCGCGGTTGCAACCGGCCAGTCGGCGGCGGGTGCCGGTGCCTCGGCCGGTGTCGCGGGCGCCGGGTTGGCAACGGCCGGCGTGGTGGTGGCCACATCGCCGGTCGCCTGGACTGGTGATGGTGCTGCTGCTGCTGGTGCGTCGACGGCCGGGACCTCACCCTCGCGGGCGATCTTGAATGTGGTGACATTGGTCTGCGCTTCGTCGGACAGATGCGGGGCGCGGCCGACACCGGCAAGGGCGGTGAAATCGGCGGCGTCACGGGTCCGCAGCAAGGGCGACGGATGCTGACCCGGCTGGTACCAGAGGGCATTGGCGGCAATCGTGCCGAAGATCACGCCGAACGTCGCCAAGCCGCCGACCAGGCGCGGATGGCGCCCGGCAAGCCGCGCAAGCACGGCCACGCCGGCAGACAGAAGACCGAGCGCACGCAGCGCCGGCTTTTTCTTCTTCTCAGGCGATTTTCGCGTTCGCTTGCTCATACGCGATCTCTTTGCTTTCCCTTCCGTGAGAAACCGGCTGCGCGGTCAGGCGCGGCGGAAACTCGACCATATTATCTTCATTCTCAGCCTGCGCGACAGCGCCCGAGCCGTCAACCGGCAGAGTGACGGTAACCACAGTCCCTTCGCCCGGACGGCTGGAAATCGCGAATGCGCCGCCATGCAGTGCGATCAGTCCCTTGACCAGCGAGAGGCCAAGGCCGGTGCCTTCATAATTGCGGTTGAGATCGTCATGCACCTGGGTAAACGGCCGGCCGAGCATGCTCAGCTTTTCCGGCGCCATGCCGATGCCGGTATCGCTGACGCTGATCACCAGGTCGGTGCCTGTGCGATTGGCATCGATGATCACGGCGCCGCCATTGTCGGTGAACTTGATCGCGTTGCCGACGAGATTGATGATCACCTGGCGAAGCGCGCGGCTGTCGGCGACCGCCTCGCCCAGGCCACGCGGCAGCCGGCTGGTCAGCTTGACGCCCTTGGAGGCGGCCTGCAGCGACAGCATGCGTTCGCATTCGGTGATGGTTGCGGCGACATCGAAGGGCTCGATCTGCAGCTCATAGCGGCCGGCCTCGATCTTCGACATGTCGAGCATGGTGTTGACCACCGACAGGAGATGGGCACCCGACTGGCGGATCAGCTGGACATATTCGCGCTGGCGGTCATTGGCGAGTTTGCCGAAATATTCGCCGGCGAGAATGTCGGAGAAACCGAGAATGGCGTTGAGCGGCGTGCGCAGTTCGTGGCTGACGGCGGCGAGGAACCGGCTCTTTGCCTCATGCGCGGCAACGGCTTCGTTTTCCTTGACGCTGACGGTATCGCGGATCTGCATCTCGCCCTCGATATCGAGGATCTGCGCCTGGACGCCGGTCAGCGCGCCGTCGGCGCAGCGAACAGCGGTCATGTCCATGCGGACATTGAGGAACTGGGTGTGGTCGAGACCGAGGACCGGGCGATCGAGGCGGAGATCGATGACAACGGCATCGGCGCCCTGGCGCAGCGCATCGAGCGCCTGGATGAAGGACAGGCGGTCGGACACATGCACCTGTTCGACGAAGGGGCGCGACAGCGGCTCGCGCAGGAAGGAGACGAACATCTGGCGGTCGCGGCCACCGGCCGTGCGCACCAGTCCGGCCGCATCGAGGCCGAGGAAGAGGCCGGGGCAGAGATCATAAGGCGAGCCGGCTTCTGCCGACTGCGCGGCGGCGGCAAGATTGTCGACCGTTTCGGCACCAACGCGGCGGCCGGCGATCAACGCCACGGCCGTCATCATATAGAGGGCAACGATCAAGCTAAAGCCGAGCGGAAGACCGATGGCGGCACCGAAGAAAAACGAGACCGTGGCCGGAACGATCGGCAAGGCCGGCAGGAAAGCGAGCGTCAGCTTGCGCATCAGCCGGATTTCCGCGGCATCCGCCATACGTCCATGGGACTGGCGCGGCAGGCAACGCGCGGCCAGGCGATCGATGATCGCCGTCAGTCCATCCACATTTTTACGCAATACAAACACGCGGGAAATCCGAGACTCATTTTCGTCATTTCGAGCCCGACCATAGGCTTCACGCGCTTAAGGAAAAGATAAGGCGAGCCCTCCGGAAGGCCCGGAAACGGCCCATCTGGCCCGAAACGAAACAGCCGGACCGGGCTTTCGAATTTATGGTTAATCGGGCGTAAGCGCTGGATTTCCATGCGTTTTCACAGTTGCGTTAACTTCTGTGTCGGCGGCAGCGGGCAAAAGCCGCGGGATTGCCGAGGGCGTGCCACAATTATGTTTAACAGCAACCGTTACAATTCGAGACAAAGGCCATCGAAAGGCGATTTAGGCAGCATTTTAATCAAATTTGCCTCAAAGCCGAACAGGTTCTGAAAAGCCATCTTTGCGACTCAGCGATAGGTTCAAATCACGAATTCGGGACGCAACCCGAGAGGTCCGGCAACGACCGGCAACAGGGATTTGGTGACGACAATGTGGTTTCTGATCAAGGGAACTTTCTATTGCTCCATGGCGCTGGTGGTGCTGTCGTTCTTCGGCAATCCGCCGCAGGAGGAAACCGCCGGCGGACCGCGGCTCGTCATGGGCGATGCGATTGCGGCAGCAACGGATGCCTACCAGTATGTCTCGGCAATCTGCGTCGAGAAGCCGGAGGTCTGCGAAAAAGGCAAGGAGACCTTCCAGGCTCTCGGCCAGCGGGCCCGCGAAGGCGCACTGGTTGCCTTCCAGCTGCTCGACCAGCAGTTTACCGATGACGGCGCAAGTGACGTTGCATTGCCGGCCAAAGGCCGCGTCGAGATCCTCAAGCCCGCAGTTGAGACCGCAACCGCCCGGACGCTCGATCCGATGCCGGTCGACCTGTCGGAAAACCTCGACACGGCAGCGATCGTGACCGGCACGGTGGTCCCGACACCGCGGCCGGACAACAAGAACCTGCCGAAACCCTATACGCCGCCGAAGCTTTGAAACCGGCCTGATCATTCGACCGTCCGGATCGACAGCGCGGCCCATCCCGCAGCAGATCGTTTCGAACGCCATTCAATTCGGGGCCCCGCCCCACCCTTCTTGCATCAGAGCGACCGTGCTTATGACGGTTGTGCGGATGCCTGTCTGCCTGTCCTAAACTGTCCCTTTGGCATTTTGCCGGGCCGCGAGGTTAACCGCCTCGCGGCTTTCTTTTTTTACGCGACAGAGGCGGTTCAAAATGGGCGGCGCTTGGCCTATATGGCATGCAACAGGAACAGACCCGGTGTGCCATGGCGACGCTTGAACAGATGATCGACGATTTTGCCTTCCTCGACGACTGGGAGGACCGGATGCGGTTTGTCATCGAACTGGGCAAGGCGCTGCCGGATCTGCCGGACGGCGACAAGACCGCCGACAACAAGGTGCAGGGCTGCGCCAGCCAGGTCTGGCTTGCGACTACGGCCAGCGAAGGTGCCGATCCGTTGATGTCATACCGCGGCGACAGCGACGCTTTCATCGTGCGCGGGCTCGTCGCCATCGTGCTTGCCGCCTATTCCGGCAAGCAGGCCTCCAAGGTCGTCGCCTTCGACGCGATCGAGTTGTTCAAACAGATCGGCCTGCTCGAACATCTCACCGCCCAGCGCGCCAACGGCCTGCGCTCGATGATCCAGCGGATCCGCGAGGAAGCGGCCCGCCGGCTGGTGTGAGCGGGGCCGACCTCATCCTATTTCCGGCCGGTAACCCTCCTCGCCCCAGTGCCGCGGCAGGCGCTGGCCTTGTCGGGGCGGCGGGGCATAGTGGCGGGCAAGTGCCAGCAAGGCTGCGCGCAGCATGAGCTTGGCGGAGCGGGCCGGCCACTGGCGTTCGCGCTCGACCGTTTCCAGCCCCTTGCCGAAGCAGCAGACGTCGAGCGCCACGCCGGACAGTTCCGGGCCCATGGCGGTGATGGCGGATGCCAGGCGGCGACGGGCGGATTGGGCCACATCTGCGAGATCGGCGGTTGTCGCCGCCTGCCCGCGCGTCCGGCTGGCCAGGCGCGGCTCCCAGGAGGCGGTGATGCGCGGCTGCAGGCCGCCGCGTTCGAAATCTTCGGCCAGCCTTTCGCCGGCTTGAACCGCAACGTCCGAGAGGAACGGCAGACCCTGCCGATCCTTCAGGCGCAGCAAGGGAAAGAGCGGCGATTCGGCGAGATTGCGGCGCACGCTGCGGCGACCCTCCGGCTCCTTCAGCGTCACGGTCTCCAGCACGCGGTGCTGGTCGAGGAACGGCTCGGACGCCGCGTCGGTGATGGCACGGCGGAGGAAGCTTGCCGTCTCTGCGCTGGCGGCAAAACCCTGCGGCACGGCGGCCAGCAGGCCGTCGGCCACCAATCGGCGCAGGAGGGCCGGGTCGATATCCGACAGCGTCCGGCCGCCGGCCTCGATCACCGGGCGCGCATCGCCTGTGGTCGTGACGGTGAGCGGACCATCGAGCGCCAGGCGCAGCAGGCGCCGGACCAGCTTGCGGTCCTGCGCATTAAGGGCAGTGCCGATACCTTTCGTGACGCCGGTGTCAGTGTCAGTGCTGGTGCTGGTGCCGGCTCTGTTTCTGGTTGCATCACTTGTACCGGTTCTGGTGGCGTCACCAGTGCCGGTTCCGGACCTTGAGCAGAAGTGGCTGGCCGTTGCTTGGCTGATGGCGGTCGGCGGTATTCTGGTCATCGGATCTCCTCGCTGGCGTTGTTTGTCCGTGTTCGGCTGGTGTCTTCGGCGTTTGTTCTGTGCCGGATCCTACAGCAGGCCCGTGCCGGCCTGCGGATCACGGCCGCGGACCGGCGAGAAGGACAACCGCGCAGGCCATGCGTTCGACGATGGCAACGAAACCGTCATAGGCCGGGTCATCCCGGCGATCCTCGACCATGCGGCAGGCGTGGCGCACGGTGGTGCGGTCGCGGCCAAAGGCCTCGGCGACCTCGATCATCGGCATGGAATAGGCGACATGACAGACATACATGGCGATCTGGCGCACATGATTGGTGGCGCGCCGCCGGCTGTCACGCTCGGCATCGAAGCCGACGGCGGTGAGAAGCTCGATCGCCAGCTGGCGCACAACCATGCACAGCAGCCGGCGTTCCGGGGTGAGCGGCAGCGCCTGGGCTAGGCAGTCCGGCTCGTCGTCCGGCAGATGGATGGGGTCGGGCTCGGATACAATCGACATCTGAAGCTCCAATATAGGATGATATTCCTATATTGATAGCAGAGTTCGAGACGAAAGATAGTCCTAAAATTTCCCCTTATGCCGCGCTTCGCGGATAGACCGCTAATGGATCTGGCTTATTTCAACAACTATTTCAACCTGCATCCGACGTTTTCGGTTCAGCGGCAGTCGGTCCCGATCGTGAGATTGACGTCGTTTCGGGCAAGGAAATCAGCGTAAATAGGATTTTTTTCTTTCGTGTTGACAACAAAAAACCGGGCCTTGTGGCCCGGTTCCTGTTCGGCTTGATGTGCCGGATCTGTTTTGAAGTAACTTGAAAGCTTACTTGCCGCGCTTGCGGCGCTGACCGAGACCCATTTCCTTGGCGAGACGCGAGCGCGCCTCGGCATAGGCCGGGGCGACCATCGGATAGTCGGCAGCCAGATCCCACTTCTCGCGGTATTCTTCCGGGCCGAGCGAATGATGGGTCATCAAATGACGCTTCAGCGACTTGAACGAACCGCCGCATTCCAGGCAGACGATATGATCGTCCTGGACGGACTTGCGCACGGCGACAGCCGGCTTCGGCTTTTCGACCACGGCCACCACGGGCGCGGGCGACGAAGTATTGCTCAAGGCCTGGTGAATATCGGCAATCAGATTGGTCAGATCGCCAACCGGCACCACGTGGTGGCTGACATAGGCCGCAACAATATCGGCTGTCAGCTCGACCAGCAACTGCTGGCCGGGGCCCTGTTGTATTTCCATCATTTCATTCTCCTGTTCATCTCGTCGCTGGTCGCCGCCGCACCCAGCCTGAGTCAATTATATCCGCTCCTACCGGTCGCCAATCAACCAGTCCCGGAACGCGTAACTACCCCTCAACCCGCTTATCTTCGGTCCGGCCCCAAACCGTCCCTCGCCTGCGCCGCAGTCAATGCGGTCATCGCCCTGAATATTACCAAGTGGTAATCATTGGTTCAGACCAGCCATCAATCAACGAATACAGGTGAAAATCAACGTATCAGTGGATTAGCACTCTCAACGCAAATGTCCACCCGATATTTCTACTAGATGTCACGGGTATAAACCGGCTTTATTGTCATTTTGCTTTGAACACTGCCGATTTAACCGCCTACAGATTGTAGAGGGTCTGCTAAATTAACCTGCAGGGCATTTATGACGGTTTTTTGTTCATGTCGTCCTGCAATGATACAGGCGATAGCCTATAGCCAACCTTGTGGGCGGCGCGGGCAAGCAGATGCGCCGAGACAGGCGCCGTCAGAATGAAAAACACGAAGCCGGCCAAGGCACGGAAAAAAATCGCAAATTCACCGGAATTGAGACCGACGGCGAGCAGCAACAGGCCGGAGCCGACCGTGCCGGCCTTCGAGGCGGCATGCATGCGCGTATAAAGATCCGGCAGGCGATTGAGGCCGATGGCGGCAACCAGGGAAAACAGCGCACCGACAATGATGATGGCGGCAATCAGGATTGCGACGAGAAAATCGATCATTTGGCCTCCTTGCGGCGGCTGGCGCGGGGTTTCGCCGGCTTCGGCGCCTTGGCCTGGCGTGGCGGCTTTTCTAGCTCAGGTTGCGTGACCGGCTCGGCGCGAATGGAGCGGAAATCATGCGCCTCGCCGTCGCCGACCTTGCCGCGGGCGAGGATGAAACGGGCAAAGGCGACCGTTGCCAAGAAGCCGACGAGGCCGAGCGAAATCGCGATGTCGATATAGAGCGTGTAGCCGGAGCGTAGCGCGATCACCGCGATGAAGCCGATGACGATGCCGACCAGCATGTCGAGGGCGATGATCCGGTCCGGCAAAGTGGGGCCGACGACGGCGCGGTAGACAGTCAAGAGAAAGGCGATGCCGAGGACAAGCAAGGCAAAGACCGACGCATAGTCGACGATCATGTCGGGCGTGATCATGTTGGGTGTCATCATGCAAAGGCCTCGCGGATCTTGCGCTCGAAGCCATTGGCGATGTCGAGCCGGGCAGCGTCCGGGTCGGCACAGTCGATGGCATGGACATAAAGCGTCTTGCGATCGTCCGAGACGTCGACCGACAGCGTGCCGGGGGTAAGCGTGATCAGGTTGGCCAGCAGGGTGATCTCGAGATCGCTGGTCACGGTCAGCGGATAGGCAAAGATGCCGGGCTTCACGTCGAGCTTCGGCCGGGTGACCATCACGGCGACCTTCCAGGCGGATTTGGCCAATTCGATCAGGAACAGCCAGACCAGCGACAGGATGCGCAAGGTGCGATTGGGTCTGGCGTCGCCGAGCAACTGTTCGCGCAGCAGGCTGAGGATGACCAGCGAGAGCACGAAGCCGAGCAGGAGATTGTGCAGGGCGGCACTTTCGCTGACGGCCGCCCAGATGGCGGTCATGATGATGCTGATGGCAAACACACTCATGGCGCAGCTTTCTCCGGGAAGACAGAGAGGATGTAGGCCGCCGGATCGGAGAGACCAGCCGCCGCCTGCTGGCTGACAACGATCAGCGGATCGGGAAACAGGCCGAACCAGACGACGAAGACGGACAGCAGCAGGATCGGTGCCGTGCGCCACAGGCTCGGGCGGGGCGTCGGTGGCGGTGGCACGAAGGCGGGGCTGCCGATGGCCTGCGCTGTTGCAGATGTCGTTGCGGGTGCCTCGGTCAGGACTGGACGCCAATAGGCGAGCAGGAACAGCCGGCCGAAGCCGATGGTGGTCAAGAAGCCCGAGAGCAGGACGGCGCCGGCCAGCCACCAGGCGCCGATATCGAGCGAGGCCTTGACCAGCAGCGCCTTGGGCCAGAAGCCGGAAAACGGCGGCAGGCCGCTGGCTGCAAAAAACAGGGCGAGCGACAGCGCGGCAAAGACCGGCGCCGCCGTCCACAGGCCGGCCAGTTTCGACAGGCTGAAACTGCCGCCGATGCGGGCTGCCTCGCCCATGACCAGATAGAGTGCCGTCATCAGCAGGATCGAATGCAGCGCGTAAAAGATCGCAGCCCCGACGGCCATATCGCCGCCAATGGCGATGCCGGCCATCATGTTGCCGATGCCGGCGATGACGACGTAACCCATGAAGCGGCGGATGTCGGTCTGGGCCAGCGCGCCCATGGCGCCGAGGATCATGGTGAGGGCGGCGACAATGGCGATGACAAGGCTCAGCGCCTCGCGCTCGATCGGCAGCAGCATGACCATGACACGCAGCAGCGCATAGACGCCGACCTTGGTCAGCAGGCCGGCAAAGAGCGCCGACACGACGACACGCGGGGTGTGATAGGAGGCCGGCAGCCAGAAATTGACCGGAAAGGCCGCCGCCTTCATCGAGAAGGCGAGAATGAACAGCGCCGACAGCGTCATCAGCGGCGCGGAGCCCGAGAGTTCCGGCGCCTTGAGCGCGATATCGGCCATGTTGAGCGTGCCGAAGATCGCATAGAGATAACCGACCGCGATCAGGAACAGCGTCGTGGCGATCAGGTTGAGCACCGCATATTTCAGCGCGCCGTCGATCTGCTCACGCTCGGAGCCGAGGATCAACAGGCCGAAGGACGAGATCAGCAGAACCTCGAACCAGACATAGAGGTTGAAGATGTCGCCGGTCAGAAACGCGCCGGAAACACCGGCCATCAGCACCATCAGCAGCGGATAGAAGCCATAGCGGCGGCCGCTATTGTCGATATCGACCTCGGCATAGAGGGCGGCGGCAAAGGCGACGATGGCGGCAGCCAGCGCCAGAAGCGCGCCGGTGAGATCGACGGTGATGGCAATGCCGAACGGCGGACGCCAGCGGCCCATCATCATGGTCAGCGGGCCATCGGCGAGAACCTTCGACAGCAGCAGGACATCGACAAGCACCAGCAGGGCGAGCGCGGCAAGCGTCACCTTCGAATGCCAGGTGATGCGGTGGCGGATCATCATCAGCAACGCACCGGTGGCAAGGCACAGGCCCATCGGCAGGATGGCGAGCCACTGGCCAGCGGTTGCCGGATCCATGACCAGGGCGGCGGACAGGTCGATCGGGGTCGAGGTCACGGGCACGGCCATTCTCAATATCCCATCGGAGGCATGGGTTCGTCCTTCGGCTCGGCGACACGCATGTCGTCGGTGTCGTCGGTGCCGAGGTCCTGATAGGCGCGGTAGGTCAGCACCAGCAGGAAGCAGAAGAAGGAAAACGAGATGACGATCGCCGTCAGAATCAGCGCCTGCGGCAGCGGATTGGCAGCATCCATGGCCAGCGTATCGCTGCCGGCCGGAATGATCGGCGGGACTTCGGCGGTCAGCCGGCCGGCGGTGAACAGCAGCAGGTTGACGGCATTGCCGAGCAGCACCACGCCGAGCAGGACGCGGATGATATGCTTGGACATCATCAGATAGAGGGCGGCGGCAAAGAAGATGCCGACCAGGATTGCAAACAGCGCTTCCATCAGCCGTCATCCCTTTCTTCGAGCGCAAGCGCGATCGAGGTGAAGGCGCCGAGCACGACCAGATAGACGCCGACATCAAAGGAGACGACGGTGGCAAGCGGCACCTCGACGCCAAACAGCGTCGGATAGATCCACACCCCGGTCATGAACGGCAGGCCGAGCGGCGCGGACACGAAGCCGGACAGAGTCGAGAGGAAAAGGCCACAGCCGGCGATCGACATCGGGTGGAAATACAGCGCCCGGCGCACGGCCTGCACGCCGAAGGCGATGCCGTAAATGGCAAAGGCCGAGGCTGCGATCAGGCCGCCGATGAAGCCGCCGCCGGGCTCGTTGTGGCCGCGCAGCAGGACGAAAATCGAAAACAGCAGCATCAGCGCGGTGAGGAATGGCGCGACGGTGCGGAAGATCAGGGTGTTCATTTCTTCGCCCCCTTCTTCTTGCGCGCCGACGGAGCGGGGGCGTCCGGAACCGTGGAAGCTATCGGGACAGCCAAAGCCGCCGGGCGGGCGCGCACGCGGATCAGGGCGAGGATCGACAGGCCGGTGATCATCACCACCGAGATCTCGCCCAGCGTGTCGACACCGCGGAAGTCGACGATGATCACGTTGACGACGTTGGCGCCGTGGGCAATCACTTTGGAATAGGTGTTGAAGAATTCGGTGAGCGTGGTGTCGAAGGGCATTTCGGTTGAAGCCATCAACAGCAGTGCAAAACCCGTTCCGCAAGCGAGTGCCACGGCGCCGTCACCGAAGGTCGCCCAGAGCGGGCGGTGATCGGAGGGTGACAGCCTGAGGCGCGACATGACCAGCGCGAGGATGACGACGGACAGCGTTTCGACCATGAACTGGGTAAAGGACAGATCCGGCGCGCCGAACAGCAGGAAGATCACGGCGATGGCAAAGCCCTGAATGCCGAGGCAGACGATCGCGGTCAGGCGGTCCTTGGCGGTGAGCACCGCGAGCACGCCGATGACGGCGATGGCGAAGATCGCCAGTTCGTGGAAGCGCAGGTTCACCGGCCATGCGGGCAGGCCCGGAAACTCGCCATAGACCAGCGGCGGCAGGAGCAGGACAACGGCGAGAAGGATGAATGTGCTGGTGATGTAGACTTCGAGCCGCCCGCCCTGCAGCCGGCGGGTGACGTGGAAGGACAGTTTGACCAGACCGCTGATCGCATGATCAAAGCCGCGATCGGGGCCGGTGCCGATGGCATCGACCAGCTCGGCAACCAGAGCGCGGGCGCGGTCGAGATTGCGGTAGATCAGCACGCCGAGCGCGATCGTCAGCAGCGACAGGACGAGCGGCACACCGAGATGCGGGATCAGGCTGATCGACACCGTCTTGGCCTCGCCATCGATAGCACTCGCCATCGGTGACGAGATCAGCCAATGGGTGATCGGGGCGAAAACGGCGAGGACCAGGCCGAGGGCAGCCAGTTTCAGCGGCCCGAGCCAGAGCAGCGCGGGTCCCTCATGGGCGTGTTTCGGGGTCTTTGACAGCGGGCCGATGAAGGGTTTCAGGCCGACGGCAAAGGCAATGGCGAACATCAGCGCATTGCCGAAGACGGCAACTGCGGTGAAGACCACGGCTCGCGGATTGGTGCCGGCAAGGGCCGTGTAGATCTCTTCCTTGGCGAGAAAGCCGAACAGCGGCGGCAGGCCGGCCATCGACAGGGCGGCGATCAGGGCTGCGGCAAAGGTGATCGGCATGGCCTTGCGCAGGCCACTCAGCTTTCGAACGTCGCGGGTGCCGGTTTCATGGTCGATGATGCCGGCGACCATGAACAGCGCGCCCTTGAACAGCGAATGGGCAACCAGATACAGCACCGCCGCCTCGACCGCATAGGGCGTGTCGAAACCGGTCAGCATGACCAGCAGGCCTAGCGAGGCAACGGTCGTATAGGCGAGCATCAGCTTCAGATCCGTCTGGCGGATGGCGAGCACCGCGCCGACGATCAGGGTGATGCCGCCGAAGAAGGGCAAGAGGATTTCCCATGCGGGCGTGCCGCCCATGGCCGGATTGAGCCGCATCAGCAGGTAGACACCGGCTTTGACCATGGTGGCGGAATGCAGATAGGCCGAGACGGGTGTCGGCGCCTCCATGGCATTGGGCAGCCAGAAATGGAACGGAAACTGCGCCGACTTGGTGAAGGCGCCGCCAAGCACCAGGAACAGCGCCGCCAGATAAAACGGGCTGGCGCGCAGGTTGTCCCCCATGTGCAAGAGCAGGGACAGCTGGCTGACGCCAGTGATGTTCCAGATCAGGATCAGGCCGGCGAGCAGCAGCAGGCCACCGCCACCGGTGACGACCAGCGCCTGCAGGGCGGCGCGACGGGCGGCCTCGCGGCTGTGGTCGAAACCGATCAGCAAGAAGGAGGTGATCGAAGTCAGCTCCCAGAAGACGAAGAGCATCAGCAGGCTGTCGGAGACGACGACGCCGAGCATGGCGCCCATGAACAGCAGGATATAGGCGAAGAAACGGCCCTGCTGGACATGGCCCTTCATGTAGCCGCCGGCGTAAAGCACGATCAGTGCGCCGATGCCGGTGATCAATAGGGCAAAGGTCAGCGACAGGCCGTCGAGGAACCAGGAAAAGGACAGGTTGAGGCTCGGCACCCAGGCATAACCGCCGGTCACCACTTCGCCCGCTGCGATTTCTGGCATGAAGCCGATGAAATGCAGGAAGGCAAGGGCCGGAAACAGCGCCAGCAGCCAGGCAGCGGACGCGCCAAGCCTTGATGTCAACCATGGCGCCACAAGCGCACCGGCAAAGGGTAGCAACATTGCGATCCAGGTCAGATCGCCGGTCAAAACAGGCATTCCACCTCCCCGGGCGGTCGTTCGATGGTGAACTTGGCTGCGATGCAAGGAGGTTCCGTGTTAGGACATGGGGGCCGTCGTCTCAAGCAAAAACGGACCAAAATCCAATCACGGAGGTGTCAACCCCCGGTTTCCTCAGGTCAAACTGCCTTTTGTGCCGTGCGTTGACGGGGCCGGCAAAGGCAAAGTTTCCGGCGCCGCACGACAAAAACCGCGCGCAAGAGGATTTGCCGCAACCGCATCGGCATCCTATCTATAGGACAACGGAGGCCGGTTCGCCGGCCGCCCATTCGAAATTCCAGTCCGAAATTCCAGCCGGAGAGCGCAAGATGAGCGACACGACAATCGCACCGAAGATCACCAAGAGCGAGGAGGAATGGCGCGAGCAGCTGACGCCCGAGCAATACCGGATCCTGCGCGAGCACGGCACCGAACGCGCCTTCAGCGGCCCCTATTGGGACATGACCGACAAGGGGCTCTATCGCTGCGCCGCCTGCAACGAACCGCTGTTCGTTTCCGATACCAAATTCGACGCCGGCTGCGGCTGGCCGAGCTATTTCGAGCCGGTCAAGGCCGATGCCGTCACCGAACATCGCGACACCGCCTATGGCATGGTGCGCACCGAAATCCGCTGCGCCAATTGCGGCGGCCATCTCGGCCACGTCTTCCCCGACGGCCCGAAGCCAACCGGATTGCGCTACTGCATCAACGGTCACTCGATGGTGTTTGAACCGCTGGCGTGAGGGGTGGGGGATGGCTCCCGGCGGCCGCGGTACGGATCGCGGCCATCACGCTTTCCCGGTCGGCAAACGGTCCCTCGCCGCTCTTCCTGGCGGGGATGCCAAGCAGGATATTCTCCGGCTCGGGATAGAGATCGCGATCGATCGACGGGTTGATCACTTCGAGTATCCGAGGCCGTTTCTTCGGGCCGAAATAGCATTGCGGCTGACCTTCGGTCATCAGCATGCAGCCCAGAAGAAGAACCGGGATCGGGGGATAGGCATCCACCGACACCCGGTCAATCAACGTCGTCACCGGCCCATCGGCACCACTTAACTGAATGCCGCTTGCTCGAAGTTGCGGGCTGTCCTTGTACAGCGTGTGCTGTCTGGTGATACGGACGCTCTGCCTGGCCGGTTTTCCGGGAACTGTCACGACACAGACGGCGCCGAATATGCCCGGCGAAACATCGGCCCAGCTACCCGGCATAGTCTTGATAAAATCGGCAACGATGCTGCAGTCGTTGTCACTCAAGGCGCTGATCTGGGCAAACTCCTTTTCGAACAGGCTTTGCTTGTCATCATAGGCTGTTGCAATTGCATTCAAGCGGACGAAACGCTGTGCGTCCGGCAACACAAGGTCATACAGGCTCGGGTCAAACGCGCCGATTGTGATTGGATTTTGCGCGGCGATCTCGTCGCGAATGCGTCGAAGATCCAGTTGGTCGAAAACCACCAGACCATAATACCAGACAAGCGCACCGACCGGCAAAACGACAAAAGCAACATGCAACCGTCGGATGAGAACATCGAGGAAGATGGCGAGCAGTCCCAGTGCAGCCAAAGAGCCAAGGATGAATGGCATGAACAAGATGAAGACGGCGCCGACAAGCGGAACCAGGGCTCCCACGAGGCAAATGCCGCACAAGATGAACCAGCAGAGGATGAAACCAAACTTCATCGGCAAAACCTCGCAAAGGCGCAGAGCTATCAACCAATGATTGATAGAATATCCGGCCTAACCAAATGTGTGCAAAGCTGCATGGTTTTTAACCGCCTTCAAATGCGTGTTGCGCTCGCTGCTTCGCTCTGTGCCGTCGCTACCCGGCCGCCGCCGCGACGGGCTTGATCACTGACCGGCGAAATCCTTCAGCGCTTTCGGCGACACGCGTTTCCATATGCCGACCAGCAAGAGCAGCGACAGGACGGCACCCAGCGCGAAAGGGGCGGCCAGCGCCTGGCTGCGCGGCATGAAGCCTTCGGCAATGGTGACGCTCAGGCCGGAGACGAGAAGGCCGAGCGGCATGGTGCCGAGGCCGAAGAAGCGGTAGACGCTGTTGACCCGGCCGAGCAGATGCGGCGGGATCATGCGCTGGCGCAGCGACACGGTGATGATGTTCCAGATCATGCCGGTGAAGCTGGCGAGCATCAGGGCGAACCAGACGGCGACCGAAAACGGCATGAGCAGGATGACCAGCGCCATCGCACAGCAGCCGCCGATGGTCAGCCGCAGACAGACGGAGGGTCCAAGACGGCGGATGACACGTTCGCCGAGCAGACCACCCAGCAGTCCTCCGGTGGCAAGACCGGTGAGCAGCAGGCCGTAGTGCGCCGAGTTGAGGCCCATCACCTCCTGGGCATACAGCACCAGTCCCATCAGCAGCATCACATCGATGGCATTCAGGGCTCCAAGCCCGATGGCCAGATCGCGCAACAGCGGCCGCTGGAAGAGATAGACCGCACCTTCGCGGATCTCGGCGACCCAATGGCGCTCATCCGGTCGGATTGTGCGAAACCGGCCGGGGATGGACAGGACCAGCAGTCCGGCAAATGCAAAGGCGAGGCCATAGAGGCCGAAGGCAAGCGGCAAGGCCAAGCCGATCATCAGACCGGCAAGCGGCGGGCCGATCATCATGTTCATCACGGTTTCCAGGCTGCCCATGCGGCCGTTTGCTGTTTCCAGCCGTTCCAGCGGCACGATCGCCGGCATCAGGGTGACAGCGGAATTGTCGCGCAGCACTTCGGCGAAACCAACCATCAGCGCGGCTGCGAGCAGCAGCCAGTAGAGCGTGGCGGTCGGAAAGTCGGCTATCGGGTCTTGCGGCAGCAGGCCGGGGACCAGAAGCGCTGCGGCCAGCGTCATCAGGACCACGAAGCGCACGAGATCCATGGCGACCACCAGCTTGCGGCGGTCGAGCCGGTCGGTGATCACGCCGGACGGCAGGGCGAAGAGGAACCAGGGCAGTTTCTGGGCGGCCGCCACCATTGAGATGGCCAGCGGGTCGCGGGTGATCAGCGAGGCAAGCCAGGGCCACGCGACGATGCCGACGCCATCGGCGAGATTGGCAAGGCCACTCGACAGCCAGAGGCGGTAAAAGCTGGCGCCGAGCTTCGGTTGCGGCGTGACGTGCTGGTTCATGACGATTCCTTTTGCAACCGCAACGGAGCATTGGCGATGCGGCTTGGCAAGCCATGAAAAGGCAGGGGGAATCGGGATTGGCGGGTGGTTGGCAAGCCATCAGTTGCTTGATGACTGACGAGAAAACACCCAGATTGGGCGCTGAAGGAGATCCAGCATGGCAGAACCACAACTGTCCGTTCGCAGCGCCCGGGCGCGCGACATTGCCCACCGGCTGCAGCGGCGGGAAAATTGTTCAATTGCCGATATCGTCGTACGGGCGCTGGAGGCCTATGAGATGCAGCATACCGGACGCGAGCCGGCCGGCGATTTCTATCGCCGGGTCAGCGCCGAGACAGGCCTCGATTTCGACCTGAGCGATAAGATCCGTGAGGATCGCCAACCGCATCAGGGGCCGGAACTTTGAATATTGGGCTGATGAAGGCCCAGCAGCTCGGGCGGCCCGGGCTGTCATTGGCCGCTCATCGTCCGTATCCATCCGTCCGGCACCGCCCCTCATCCGGCTGCCGCCACCTTCTCCCCGTGAACGGGGAGAAGGCCAATGCGGCCGCCGTTCTGCTCCCTTCGCCCCACCTGGGGGGAGAAGGTCCCGGCAGGGGGATGAGGGGCAAGACTCCGCCAGGTCCCCGGCAAGTCCCCCGTGCAGCTCTAGCCGCGTTCGGCCAGCGCCTTCAGGCATTGTTCGAAGGCGGTCAGGTCGTGATAGAGGCGGTCGGGGCTGGCGGCGTGGATGGAGATGGGGCCGCCGCGGCGGGTGACGCCACCGTGCAGCATGAGGTTCTCGATCATTTCGAAATCCTCCAGCGAATGGCCGTCCGCGCCGCGCTTGCGGCCGTGTTCGTCGATGGTCAGTTCGCCGCCATACCAGGCTTTGGTGCGGGCGAAATGGCTATCGGTGACATTGGTATAGGCGGCAACCAGCTTGCCGGACGCACACATATAGCCGAGTTCGAACACCGTGCCGGGATCCGCCGCGATGCCGCGAAACGGGGTGAGATTGGCGATCACGCCGTCGGCGGCGTTCATGAAACCCTCGTCGACGGCGCTGATCTTCAGGCCGAATTCATGGCGGGTCGGGGCCGGCTCGATCTCGATATCGCCGGGGCAGATCGGCTCGAAGCCATAGGCCCGAGTCAAGGCGGCCTTTTCGTCGAGCACCTTGCGGGCATCGGGCAGGAAGACTTCGGGGCCGGCGAGATAGAGCTTCAAAGGCATCTTAAATCCTTGGGTGATCAAATGATGCGCCAAGGGAACAGCGCCGCCCGGCGAAAGGCAAGGCGGTTATGCGTTGCGAATGTTGCTGTGCACATCTTGTGTGGTGATGTGGCAGTCCCCTGCGGCGCGCGTGTCACGCCGCCTGTTTCTGCCGGCGCCAGTCGCTCGGGCTCATGCCGGTAACGCGGAGGAATTCGCGGTTGAAATTGGACTTGGTCATGAAGCCGGCATCAAAGACGATGCGGGTCACCGGCAGGTCGGTTTCAGACAGCAGCCGGCAGGCGTCCGCGATGCGGTGATTGTTGACATAATGCGAGACGCTGATGCCATGCACCCGGTTGACCGCCTGGGAGACGCTGCGGGCCGGAAGGCTCAAACGCCGGGCGATCCTCGCGAGATTCAGGCCGGTATCGGCATAAAGGCGGCGTTCCGACATCAGGCGGTCGAGGTCGGCGGCGACCTGCCGGTCCTCGGGCGAGGCGGCGGTAGCGTTCGATGGTCTTTCGGATCCCTGGATTCGTTCAGGTGAGCGGCCTTCCTCTCGTCCCGCATCCAATGCTGCCGGGTCGTCGTGCCCATCGTCCGGCGCATCGTTCGGCGCATCGTCCTCGCCTTCTTCCGAGCCGACGGCGACGGCGGCGATGCCGAGCAGCAGAAGAATGGCGGTCGTTGCGGCCGAGACGAGCAGAGCGGAATACTGGCCGCCGCTCCACAGCATGTCGAGGCTGATGGCTATATCGGTCAAGGCGGAGCCCACCAGGGCAAGGCCGGTCAGTTGCAGCGAGCGATAGGAGCGCAGCGTGCCGTCGAGCCTGGCTGCGACAAGGCCATCGGGGCCAAGCCGGGCGATCCAGAGCAGCGCCAGGCCATAGGCGAGAAATTCCGTGATGATCAGCAGGTCGATCAGATCGCGCCAGACCAGCATCATGGCGACCAAAGCTGCGACCGGCAGGAGATGCGGCCAGTCGCGCGCCGACAGGCCACGCTGTTCGCGGGCGAGATCGCGGAAGGCGAGATAAGACAGCGGCGGCACGAGACTGGCGAGCGTCGACAGCAGCGGCAGGATTGTCACGATGCCATAACCCCAGCGCAGGCCGACCAGCACGGTCTGGACGATATAGACGGCAATCAGCAGCAGAAAGAGGCCATTGGCGGCAAAGGTATCGCGGCCGCGCAGCAGCAGCCGGACGAGAAACACCGTCAGATAGAGCGAGACGAGAAAGGAGAGCGGAACGAGGATCATCGGCGTCTTGCAAGAAAAAGGGTTTGGACTGGGCGGACCGGGATCCATGGCGGAACGCGGCCCGATGCAGGGTTATGCCCGATGCATGGCACATGATGACCTCAAACGCGATGCGCTTCGACCTGAAACGCGATCAAGGTCGCGATGGAGAACGCGGGCCGGCACGGTCGGGGCTCAAACCACGGCCCGTCGCGGCCCAACCAGGAGCCCTGCCCGATGAAACGCAGAATCATTCTTCTCTCCGTTGCCGGCGTGATCGTCGCCATGCTTGCCATCGACGGCGGCGTGTCGCTGATCAGCGCCAGCGACAGCCGGTCCGGCCCGCTCGACCTTGCCGGCGTATCGAAGGTCCGCGTGACGGGCACGGCGAGCGAGATCAGCATCAACGCCCATGCCGACATGCCGCAGGTCGCCGAATTGTCCGGCGAACGGCATGGCTGGGGTGCGCTGTGGCATTCGAGCTGGTTTTCCAATTCCTGCCCGGCCGAGGGCACGATGCAGAGGGACGGCGACACCCTGACGGTCGATGTCGGCCGCGGCGGCCGTTTCTTCGACTGGAGCGACTGCACCATGACACTCACGGCCAATCTTCAACCCGGCGCCACTGTTGTCATCGACCAGCGGGCGGCGCGAACGCAGCTGGATGGCGAGTTCGGTGCGCTCGATATCCGCAGCGATGCCGGCGATATCGCCTTTACCGGCCACGCGGCCTCGATCGCGGTTTCGGGCTCGGCGCTCCGGGCACGGCTGACCTTCGAACGGGTGATGCAGAACGAGGCGATCGCGATTTCCGGCACGATGCTCGATGCGACCGTGCGCTTCCTGCAGCCGACGCCGATCAGCTACGTGGTCGAGACGGTCGCCTCCTATGTCGACAGCGCGCTGCCGAATACGCCTGGCGCACGGCCGTCGATCACCATTCGCGGCGAGATGGCGCGGGTGCGGATCGAATAAAGGGCTCGCTTGACCGCGATCGGGGCGAACGGACGGTGAGAGAGGGAGGCGGGAACAAAGCGCATGGAGCGCGCCGGGATTTCGGGGTATTGTCTGCCCAAACCGGGCGCGTCAGGGAGGGGACGGCATGAACCAGAGCGAGTTTCACCGCCAGCCGGACACGCCTGCCCCAACGTCGACCCACGCAGCGTCTCATGCATCGGCCCATGCAAGTGCCCATCCGCTGGCCGAGCCGCCAGCCTCCCTCTCTCAGACGTTCTCCGGGGAACTGAACGGCCTCCTGCCCGCAGGCTCCTCCGAGGCCGCCCTCAATCCCGCGCGCATGCCGGCGATCCCGCGCAGCCCTAGCTTCGACGACACGTTCAATCTGGCCCGGGAAGGCTATGGATTCCTGTCGCAGCGCTTCCGGTCGATGGACAGCCCGATCTTCCGGACGCGGCTGATGCTGCGCGACGTCATCTGCCTGACCGGGCCGGATGCCGCCCGGCTGATCTATGACGACGACCGGCTGACCCGGGTCGGCGCCATGCCGCAGATGGTGTTGCGGCTGATCGCGGGCAAAGGCAGCGTGCAGCAGCTCGACGGCGCCGCGCACCGGCACCGCAAGGCGATGTTCGTGCGCATGCTGGTCGAGGACCGCACCGGCATCGACCGGCTGGTGGCGATCTTCCGGCGCAATTTCATCGAACGCGTGCCGGACTGGATCCGCTGGGGGGCCGTGCCGCTCGGCGCCGAGCTCGACCTGATCCTGATCCGCACGGCGCTCGCCTGGACCCATGCGCCGATCGATGCAGACGAGATCGACCGGGACGACGCGCTGCTGGCGGCGCTGGCCGAGCAGGCCGGCCATTTCGGGCGCCGCCGCCTGACCCTGTCACTCGGTCTGGCGCCGGGTCTGCCGGGCTGGCGCTCGGCGCTGGAGCGGCGGTTGAAGACCGCCTTTCGCCAGATCCGCCGGGGCCGCCAGGCGCCGCTGCCGGGAACCCCAATGGCGATGATCGCCGGCTATCTCGACCCCAAGGGACGGCCGCTTTCGCCGACGGTCGCCGCCGGCGAGCTAATCAATCTGCTCGGGCCGATCGCCTCGCTCGGGCGCTATATCCTGTTTGCCGCGGTCGAACTGGAGCGGCATCCAGAGTGGCGCGAGATCCTGCGTGTGCCGGACGACCGGCTGCTCACCGATTTTTCCGAAGAAGTACGGCGCAGCGTGCCGTTTTATCCGTTTGTCGGCGCCGTGGCCCGCACCGGCTTCGACTGGAACGGCCACCAGATCCGGTGCGGACAATGGCTGCTTTTCGACCTCTACGGCACCTGCCATGACGAGGCGCACTTTCACAATGCCGGCGAGTTCCGGCCGCTGCGCGAACTGCGGCACGGGCCGGACGACTACAGCTTCGTTGCGCAAGGGGCCGGATCGGTGAAGGACGGCCATCGCTGTCCCGGCGAAGAGGCAACGCTTTCGATCATCAAGGAAGGCGTGCGGCTTTTGACCACCGCGATCGACTACGACATGCCGCGCGAACAGGACATGTCCGTTTCGCTTGCCGACATGCCCTGCCGGCCGAAGGACGGCGTGGTGATTTCAGGCGTGCGCTGGCAGGAGACGGCAGCGGGGTGAGTGGGCACCGGACGGTTCTTGGGTTCCCGACCTGAGGCCGACGGCGGGTTTACTTGCCGGAACGGCGATAAAACATTACATTTGGAGTGCAAACGGGCGCGTCCGCCCATGCTCGGCAAGGAACACGGTGATGAGCAATCCGTCAAAGGGCATGCAACACGACGACAAGATCGCCAGCGATGACATGAAAAAGGTGCTGGCCCGGCGGCCTGTGGTTTTGGCGCGACCAAATGCTGGTAAAATCGATGCGACGGAATTTGCCAGGAAATTCCATGAGGACCATCCCGATCTGATGGCCGAACTTGCCAAGTAGCGAGCCAGTATGGGTGACTGCCGACGACGTCATGGCGCTCAATCGCCATGCAGTGCAAATTACTGGCGAAAACTACGCTCTGCTTTTCCCTGATCGTCTGCAGAGCGCCGTAGAACGCGCAAAAAACCAGTTTCGCTATGCGGGACTTGAAGACCTTTTTCTTCTGGCAGTTCACTGCATGTACGCAGTGTCAAAGGCCCATGCCTTTGAGCAAGGCAACAAACGTGCGGCGTTTCAAGCCGGCATGCTCTTTCTTCACCAGAACGGATACGAACTCCGCGCTCCCAAGCATCTCCATCAGTATCTTGCCGCTCAGTTCGCCGATCTGTCTGCGGATCTGCTGACAGTGTCGGACTATACGGCAATCATCGACCCCTACATTGAGCCAATAGAGCTCTAGCCTCGATCAGTCGCTCAGACCCTGAGCTCCATCATCGCCAGATCGAGCCAGCGGCCGAACTTCGTGCCGACTTCGCGGTGGATGCCGACGAGGGTGAAGCCCATGCGTTCGTGGAGCGCGATGGAGGCCTGGTTTTCGGCTTCGATGGCGGCGATCATGACATGGACATTGCCCGTTCTTGCCCTGTCGACCAAAGCTGCCATCAACTGCCTGCCGATGCCGCCGCCGCGGCAGTCCTTGTCGACATAGACCGAATGCTCGACCGTGTGGCGATAGCCGTCGAAAGCGCGCCAGTCGCCGTAGGAGGCGTAGCCTGCCACCTTGCCGTCACGTTCGGCGACCAGCACCGGAAAACCCTTGGCGCGGCGCAGTTCGAGCCAGACGCGGCGGTTGTCGACGTCGATCAGAACCTCGTTCCAGATCGCGGTCGTGTGTTCGACGGCGTGATTGTAGATATCGCGGATTGTCGGCAGGTCGGCTTCGGTGGCGTCGCGTATGATGAGGTCGGTCATGGGAGGCTCTTGGGTGTGCTCTCTGGGGATGCCGGACGGGCGAGACGCCGACGGGCTTGCCATGGCGGCGAAGGCGTCGGTAACTATCGTCTGATCCTTGCCGGGCGTTCCGTCAAGGCATGAGGAGTTTGCATTTGCCCGGTTTCATCAATGCCCTGTGCATACGCTATTTTTTCGTCGCCCTGGCAATGACCATCGCCCTGGTGATCATCACTTTTCTTCTGGTCCATTACGGCGTGGTCGACGGTATCGGCGCCAGCGGCAATGCCGGCATTCTGGCAGGCAGTGGCACCTGGGCCGGGACATATTTCCGCAAAAAGCATGGGCGCGTCGCAAGCTGGGGCGAGAGTTGGCGGTTCGCCGGCATCCTGACCGTGGTGCAGACGCTGCTGACAGTTCTGCTGTTCGGCGCGTTCACAGCATTGGGCGGTATTCCGCTTGCCAGTCTTGTCGGCTTCTTCACCGAGATGACCATGCTGTCGCTGCTCGCGCTTGCCGCCTTTGGCCTGGCGATCTGCTGGATACCGACGGCGTTGTTTTTCCGCATTGGATCCAAACAGGTACCGAGACTGAAGAAGGCCTGACGTCGGTCCGATCCGCCCCGCCTCTCAAGGATGGTTCAGGCGATCGCCGTGAAAACCGCCGAATAATGCACCACGGCGGCCGTGACGACGAAGCCGTGCCAGATGGCGTTCTGGAAGCGCAGGCGTTCCCAGACGTGGAAGATGACGCCGGCGGAATAGATGCAGCCGCCGATGATGATCAGGGTCAGCGTGATGCCCGGAATGATCTCGGAGATCGGGCCCATGGCGAGCGCGCCGCTCCAGCCCATGGCGAGATAGAGCAGGATGGCGAGCCGGTCGTAACGGCCGGGATAGCGGAATTTCAGCCAGATGCCGAGGGCGGCCGTCAGCCAGATTCCGATCAGCAGTGCCAGGATCATCGGCTGGTCGGCGCCCTGGACGAGAAAGGGCGTATAGGTCGAGGCGATCAGGATGAAGATGGCGGAATGGTCGAAGCGGCGCAGGATCCACTTGATGCGCGAATGCGGCCACATGTTGTAGGTGAAGGAGACGCCGAGCGCGATGATCAGGCCGAGGCCGTAGATCCACGAGGCGGCGATATCGGGATAGTCGGAATAGACCGTCGCGTAGAAGATCAGCGCGGTGGCGCCGACCAGGGCAAAGACGACACCGATGCCATGGATGATGCCATCGGCGACCAGCTCGTGCAGGTCGTAAGGCCGGCCGAACTTGAAGTTTTCGCCGGTTGCCGCCGTGGTCGTTTCACGGATCGTTTCGCTCATCGTCTCGGAGGTCATCAACGCGGTCTTTCTTGCTCGCACTGGCTGCAACGCAACTCCTGGAATGATGGCGGAATTCGTCGTTTTGCGCAAGCTTCGATGCGGTGCGGCCGCAGCATGGCGCTTGCGCGGCCCAGGCCTTTCTCCTACCAGTTGGTGGCTACTCAATGACGATTTCATGGTCAATTTCAGGATGATTTTGGAGCAGATCTCGATGCGTTTCACCATTCTGGCGACATTTGCGGCGCTGATGACCTATTGCTGGTTCATGGTCAAAGTGGCGCGGGCGCGCCAGCAATTCGGCGTGGAAGCGCCCAAGACTTCCGGCAACCAAAATTTCGAGCGGATCTTCCGGGTGCAGCAGAACACGGTCGAGCAGCTGGTGCTGTTCCTGCCGGCGCTGTGGATCTTCGGCACCTATGTCTCGGACGAGCTCGCCGGGCTGCTCGGCCTCGGCTGGACGTCAGCGCGGGCGCTCTATGCGGCGGAATATTATGCCGATGCAAAGAAACGCGGACCGGGGGCGGCGCTGACGACGCTGATCGGCCTGGTGCTTTTGGTCGGCGGCACGATCGGCGCGCTGGTGAAGATGGGGTGATGGGTTGAAACCTGTCCTCTCTCGATGGCTGAACTTCGCAACGCCAGGCTTCGGGCAGGTG
Source organism: Hyphomicrobiales bacterium (assembly GCA_900470155.1). Classification (GTDB taxonomy): domain Bacteria; phylum Pseudomonadota; class Alphaproteobacteria; order Rhizobiales; family Rhizobiaceae; genus Allorhizobium. The sequence goes on along the minus strand of UBZT01000004.1, from coordinate 514,776 downwards.
GTCGCCGAACCACCCGCCCCTCCGCTTTCACTTGCCCTGCGCTTTCGCTTGCCTTGCGCTTTCACCCGCCCTCAAAGACGGGCTTCCAGGACCATGTTGAACGGCGTTTCGGCCGCGCGCCGGACCCTGGAAAAGCCACCTTCGTTCAGCGCCTGGGTCAGGCGTCGCTCACCGGCCTGTGCCCCCAATGCCGCCCCCACTTCCTGGCCCAGGGATGCCGGGACGCAGGTATTGGCCGATGCGGCATAGAAGATCCGTCCGATCGGATTGAGGTTATCGGCAAGGGTGTCGCCGGCCATCGGCTCGACCAGCATCAGGACACCGTCCGGTTTCAAGGACTTGGCGATATGGCGGGCGGCACCGACGGGGTCGCCCATGTCGTGAAGCGCGTCGAACAGGGTGACAAGGTCGAAGCCCGAGCCGTCAAAGTCCTGTGCGCGTGCAGTCTCGAACTGCACATTGGCCAATGCTTTGCCGCCAGTTTCTTTGGCGTGTCGCTTCGCATGGTCGATGGACGGGGCGTGGAAGTCGATGCCGACAAAGTGCGAGTTCGGGAAGGCTTCGGCCATGATCAGGGTCGATGAGCCAAAGCCGCAACCGACATCCGCCACCAGCGCTCCGCGCTCCAGCTTGTCGACGACGCCATCAAGCGCGGGCAGCCAGTTGGCCACGAGATTGGCCTTGTAGCCCGGCCGGAAGAAGCGGTCGGTGCCGCAGAACATGCAATTGCAGCGATCCGTCCACGACACGCCGCCGCCATGACGAAATGCATGCGCGAGCTTGGGGCGATCCGCATAGACGGCTTCCAGCGCCTGGAAGCCGCCGATCATGTTGACCGGGCTGTCATCGACGGCAAAGACCGCGGCCTGTTCCGGCGAGAGGGCAAACTTGGCCGTGGCCGCATCGTAGGTGACGAAGCCGGACGCCGCCTGCGCCGACAGCCATTCCTGCACATAGCGTTCCTTCGTCTCGGTTGCCGCCGCGAGGTCTGCTGCCGAGAGCTGTCCCTTGCCGGCCATCGCCCGGTAGAGGCCCAGTTCGTCGCCAATCGTCACCAAAGCAGCATTCTGCGCCGCGCCAAGCTCATTCACCATGACGCCCAACAGGGCGTTCAGCTTGTCAAAATTCATTTCCATTGTCGTTGCATCCTGCTCTCTCGGACCGCGAAATGCCGCCCGTTCGGCAGGGGTTTTAGGCGTTGCCTCTGCCCCTCAACAGAGGCAGAATGGCCGCTATGGAGCCGATCGAGCCAGAGCCCAAGAGCATAAAACCTCCCTTGCGGGTCAGCATCGTGACCTTCCGCGAATGTGATCCGTCCATCCTCTACGGCATTTTTGATACGCTCTGGATCGCCGGCGCGCACTGGAAGAGCAATTCGAACGAGCCGACCAGCGAGGTGCTGTTTGCGCCGCGCCTGGTGGCGGCCGAGCCCGGCCCTTTGACGCTGATCACCGGGGTGACGATCATGCCGCATGTCACTCTGGATGAGGTTGACGACACCGATTATGTGCTCGTTCCGAATGTCGTCGTCGATACGCCCGACACGATCCGGGCGCTGGATCGTCGGTTGCTGGAGTGGATCGCCAGGATGCATCGTAAGGGCGCCCGGCTGCTGGCGGCCTGTGGCGGATCGATCGTGCTGGCCGAGGCGGGCCTCTTGGACGGGCAGTCGGCGACGACGCACTGGATGTATGCGCCGCTGTTTCGCCAAGAATATCCGAAGGTGGACCTCAAGGAGGAGCGCATCCTGGTCCAGTCCGGGGTCGGACACTCGATCGTCTGCTCCGGCGGCGCGTCGTCCTGGCAGGATCTGACGCTCTATCTGATTGCAAGGCATGCCGGCACGGCGGAAGCGATCCGGATTTCCAAACTGTTCCTCTACCAGTGGCATCGCGACGGCCAGCTTCCCTATGCCTCGATGATCGCCAATATCAGCCATGGCGACGCCGTCATCGAGAAATGCCAGGCCTATGCGCCCGACCATTATCAGTCCGCAAGCATCCTGGCCGAGTTGCTGCAGTTGTCCGGCCTGCCGAAGCGGTCGTTCGATCGACGGTTCAAGAAGGCGACGGGCTTTTCACCGCTGGAATATATCCAATGCCTGCGGATCGAGGAAGCCAAGCAGATGCTCGAACTCGAGGATCGGCCGATCGAGGAGATCGCCTGCGATGTCGGATATTCGGACCTTGCGTCGTTTCGCCGGCTGTTTCGAAAGATTGCCGGACTGACGCCCGGCGACTATCGCCGGCGCTTTCGACTGCCCGCGACCGTCGAGGCGGCCATTCGCCATTCGGGTGATGGGCGCGGTTAGGATGATTGGGGGGGAGCGGGATACAGTCGGCCCATGCCAGTTTGCCGTTCAGTTCGGCCGCGGCTGTGTTCAGGCACGATCGGGGCGCTGGTGAAGATGGGGTGATTGGGAGAGAGAGACGGTTCGAAGCGGACGTGGCCACGTCAGACGACGTCACGCGGGAAAGCGGGGTCAGAGATAGAGCTCAATCGTGCAACGCGAGAGATGAGGTGGAAAACACGATGTCTGCCACCTCATCCATCAAAGAGAACTCACAAAATTGGTTGGCTCAAAGGGTCACGCCGGCGCTGGACAAGAAGCTGTCGATGCGACGATCGACCTCGACTTTCGTCTCAGCCCAAGCGGGAACAGATTCCAGCAGGTTGTCATGCCACGCCATGAGACTGGGGTAATCCCGAAGAGGAGGCTTCGAACGGTCAATCTGCGAAAACGGACCCGCAATATCGATATCAGCTAGGGTAAGAGTCTCGCCAACGATAAATTTGCGACCTTCCAGGTGCTGGTCAAGCACTTTCGCCGCGGCACGAAGCTTGCCCTCTGCGAACTCGATGACGGGCTCATTCTTTGGCAGGCCCATGACCGTCTTGCCCACTCTTTCGTCAAACAGTGCCGTTGCAAAGACGCGCCACTGCTCACCCGACCAGAACATCCATTGGAGAACCTGAAAACGTTCTTCCGCGTTCGCTCCGACCAATGGCGAGTTTGCCTTAGCCGCCAGATACAGGTTGATTGCAGCCGCCTCATAGAGAATGACATTCCCGTCTTCCAGAACGGGCGTCAGACCGTGGGGGTTAAGGCGTGATTTGAATTCGTCGGTCTGGCTTTCGCCCTTGAAAAGATCGACCATGACGTGTTCGATTTCGATACCCATGACTTTTGCCGCCGTGGTCACACGCCGTAAGCTGCCCGAGCCTGGGTCGCCATAAATCTTGATTGTCATAACTCTTCCTTTTGGGTTCAGGACCGCTGCGGCCCAACGGAAACACCCTTCCCATATTCTCTTTTTGAATGAAATTGAGACAGTATGCATAGAATCTATTCGATATACGAATGGATATGTGCAAACCAATGCACTATTGCGTTGGGAAACGCCGATGCCTTTGATCAGCGGAGGGTGCAAAGATGGACAAACTGGATGCAATGCGGACATTTGTGCGTGTCGTCGAGAGTGGAAGCTTCTCGCAGGCAGCGCGAGACCTGAACGTGAGCCAACCGACCGTCAGCAAACAACTCGCCGCACTCGAAGCGCGGCTTGGGACGCAGCTTCTCGCCAGAAATTCGCGCGCGCTCACCGTGACACTGGCCGGACAAGAATATTATGAAGCCACGGTCCGGATTCTTGAGGATATCGAGTCGGTCGAAGAAAGAGTTCTCGAGGGGCAGTCATCACCATCGGGTCTGGTCCGGATAACCCTCTCGCCCGCCTTCGGGAGGATGTATGTTATTCCGAAGCTACTTGCCTTCAGAGATCGATTTCCAGACGTTTCCATCGAAATCGAGGTCTCCGGCCGTCACGTCGACCTAGTCGAGGAGGGGATCGATATCGCGATCCGCATTGGTCGGCTCTCAGACTCCGCGCTGGTTGCCCGACGGATAGGCGACATGCGCATGATCACTTTGGCTTCCGCCAGCTATCTCGCCCGGCACGGCACGCCGCAAACGCTCGACGCGTTGCAGGCGCACCAGCGGATCGGCTACGTCCATCAGGGCCACACGGTCGGGTGGGATTTTACGGTTGACGGCCAGCAGCATACCCTTGAGGGCGGCGGCGCGTTCCGCACGAATGATGCTGAACATGTCCGGGGCGCGGTCCTCGCGGGTCTCGGCATCGCCCATCATGCGAGTTGGTTGTTCACGGATGTACTGGCCTCCGGCGAAGTGGTGCGGATTCTCGACAAGCACACGCCGCCCCTTCTTCCGATCAACGCAATCATCGCTGGAGGTCGCCGCATGCCTTCCCGGGTGCGGCAATTCATAGATTTCCTAGCTGATATTTGCGCTGAAGAGCCGGAGCTCCGGTCGGCCTGAGGAACGGCCCAAGGCTTGGCGCGATGGAGGCGCCTCAGCGCCCACCGCTTCAGTTCAGCTTTTGCGTGCTTCCAACCTTCGCTTGTCGCGGGTGACGTGGTCGAGGCCGAGCTTGGTCAGGCAGAACTGGCGTTTCTGAAACTCGCCGCGGATCTGGATGAAGCCCTGTTCCTCGGCTTCGCTCAGCGTCTTCAGGCTGGTGCCCTTGGGCGGAGACTGCCAGCCCATGCCATCGGCGCTGTGCAGCAATACCATGATCTTGATAATTTTCGCCTCCATCGGGATGCTTGCGGCGCGGGGCGTCGCCTGTTTGGCGTGCTTCGTCCGGCCGGGACTTCATTCAAGCGATCCTATGCCCGAGCGGCGGCGCAGCGTCGAGGGGGAAATTGGTTTCGAAGGTTCACGGGGATGCCCCACAGGCCAGCGTCTTCGCCCGCCCAAACGCAACGAGGGGGCCGAAGCCCCCTCGCCTTGCGTCAATTTTCGATGTTCACGCCGTCTGCATGGCGCCCGGTCCGGGCACAGCGCCGGGGGGGCATTTGCCGAGGATGATCATGCCGAGCACTTCGTCCTTGGTGACATCCTCAGTGCGGGCATGGCCCACCACGCGGCCGTTCTTCATGACGAAGACGCGGTCGGCGAGGTCGAAGACGTCGTGGATGTCGTGGCTGATCAGGAAGATGCCGATGCCTTCCTTCTTCAGCTGCAGGATCAGTTCGCCGACCTGGGCGGTTTCCTGCGGCCCCAAGGCGGCCGTCGGCTCGTCCATGATCAGGATGCGGGCGTCAAACAGGATGGCGCGGGCAATGGCGACCGACTGGCGCTGGCCGCCGGACAGGGCTTTGACCGGCTCCTTGAAGCGCTGGAAGTTGGGGTTCAGGCGGCCCATGACTTCGCGGGCCTTGGCTTCCATCGCGACGTCATCCAGCGTGCCCCAGGCGGTGCGCAGTTCGCGGCCGAGATAGAGGTTGGCGGCGGCGTCGACATTGTCGGCGACGGCGAGCGTTTGGTAGATCGTTTCAATGCCGTATTTCTTGGCATCGCGCGGATTGCCGATGTCGGCGAAGTCGCCATTGATCAGGATGTCGCCGTTGTCGCGCTTGTAGGCGCCGGACAGGATCTTGATCAGGGTCGACTTGCCGGCGCCGTTGTGGCCGAGCAGCGCCACGACTTCACCCGGGAAGAGGTCGACGGAGGCATCGTCCACGGCATGAATGCCGCCGAAGGAAATGGAAACATTGCGCATTTCCACCAGTGGGGTGCGTTCTTCTGTCATTGGTTCTACTCCCCTTACTTGGCGCGGGCGCGGTAGACGGTGTCGAGCCAGACCGCGACGACGAGAACAATGCCGATGACAATGCTCTGGAGCGGAGTGTCGAGACCGAGCAGGACCATGCCCGAATTCAAGGATTGCATGACGACGGCGCCGAGCATGGCACCGGCAATGGTGCCGACGCCGCCGGCAAGCGAGGTGCCGCCGATGACGGCCGCGGCGATGGTGTAGAGTTCGTCGAGCGTGCCTTGCGCATTGGTCGCGGCATTCAGGCGGGCGGTCGAGATGGCGGCGGCGATGGCGCAAAGTGCACCCATCAGGGCGAACATCTTGACGGTCACCCATTTGACCTTGATGCCGGCGAGTTCGGCGGCTTCCGGGTTGCCGCCGATGGCGAAGACATAACGGCCAAAACGCGTACGGTTGGTGATGAAGGCCATGAACATGGCGATGCCGATGGCGATCAGGACCGGGATGGCAATGCCGAGACCGATCTGCAGGCCACCATCCGGCCAGGCGATACCATGGGCCGCGGCATATTTCTTCGCCAGATTGACCGGCATGTAATAGCTGTTGGCGACCCAGACGGCACCAAGGATGGCGGCGCAGCCGGAGGCGACGAGAAAGTATTCAGCCCAGAGCGGGCGGAGCGGAAAGCCGAAGCGGCGGCGCTGCTTGCGGGTGTTGAGGATTGACAGCACGATCAGCACGCAGGCGACGATGCCGACGATCCAACTGGCGGTAACCCCGATCGAGCCATCCGCGCCACCGCCCATCAGGCGGTAGGTGGTGTCCATCGGGGCAACGGTCGCACCTGATGTGACCATCCAGGCGGCACCGCGCCAGACCAGCAGGCCGCCGAGCGTGACGATGAAGGCCGGGACGCCGAGGAAGGCGATGATCGCGCCCTGGAAGGCGCCGATCGCCGTGCCAACCGCAATGCCGGCGGCAAGTGCTATCACCCACATCAGCGGATGTTCAAAACCGATGATCGGCGGCAGGATACGGGCCTGCAGCACGGCCATGATCATGCCGACGAAGCCGAGGATCGAGCCGACCGAGAGGTCGATGTTGCGGGTGACGATGACCAGCACCATGCCGGTTGCCATGACCGAGACGGACGCCGCCTGGACCGACAGGTTCCAGAGGTTTCGCGAGGTGAGGAAGAGGCCGTTCGACAGCACGTCGAAGCCGATCCAAATGATGCCGAGCGCAATCACCATGCCGAGCAGGCGCGTGTCGATTTCGGTGGCTTGAAAGAAGCGTTTGACCGCAGATGAATTGGATGCCCGGGCTGCGGGCGCAGGCGTGGCAAGGCTTTGATCCGCCATACAGATATCTCCCCAGTCGTTTTACGGCTTGCTGCCTGTCCGCATCGTTTCATGCGGCGCCGACCCTTGGCCGGCGATGCGGATCGCGAACTTCCTGCAGCGGACATTGGACGCGTTTGCCCGAAAGGCGCCCCGACAAGACGGACGCTTCCCGATGCCTAGTGTCGCGGACACAGCCCGGCCGCTTGAAGTTCCCGATCAGCCGAAACGCCGCAGCAACTGGCTGCGGCGTTTGCGGCTCAAGCTCGGTGGTCAGTTAAACCAAAGCACTCAGTTGCAGGCTGCGACAGAACCGGCAGCAACGCTCTGGCAAGCTTCTTCCTTGGAGATCCAGCCAGCGTCGATGACGACGTTGAGGTTGTCCTTGGTGATCGGCTGCGGGGCGATGAAGTAGGAGTTCATCTCGAGACCCTTCGGGCCACCAGCGAACTTCACGGCGCCTTCAACGGCATCCATCGCGGTACCGGCTGCGAGTGCCGAGGCGATTTCGCCGGCCTTCTTGCCGAGTTCGCGGCTGTCCTTCCAGACAGACACGGTCTGGGTGCCGAGAGCGACGCGGTTCAGCGCAGCCTTGTCGCCGTCCTGACCCGAAACCGGAACAGAACCGGCGAGACCCTGGGCTTCGAGCGCTGCAACCACACCGCCGGCCATGCCGTCGTTGGACGATACAACGGCGTCAACCGCGTTGTTGTTGGCGGTCAGGAACTGCTCCATGTTCTTCTGGGCAGCTTCCGGCTTCCAGCCGTCCGTGTAGGCTTCGCCGACATTCTTGATCTTGCCTGCGTCGATGGCTTCCTTCAGCACTTCGATCTGGCCGGAATAGAGGAAGTCGGAGTTCGGGTCGGTGGATGCGCCCTTGATGAAGACGTAGTTGCCTTCCGGCTTGACCTTCATGACTTCGCGCGCCTGCATGCGGCCGACTTCCTTGTTGTCGAAGGTGATGTAGAAGGCGTTCTGGTTCTCGATCAGGCGGTCATAACCGACGACCGGGATACCTTCGGCAACTGCCTTTTCGATGGCCGGGCCGATGGCTTCCGAATCCTGGGCGAGAACGATCAGGGCGTTTGCGCCCTGCGAGATCAGGCTTTCGATGTCGGTCAGCTGCTTGGCGGCAGACGTCTGGGCGTCAGCCGAAATATACTTGTCGCCACTGGCTTCGAGTGCAGCCTTGATCGCGGCCTCGTCGGTCTTCCAACGCTCTTCCTGGAAGTTCGACCAGGAAACGCCAACGATCATGTCCTTGGCGCTTGCGACGGAATGCAGGCTCACGATGACGGCGGTGCACGCCATCAGCTTCAATACGGATTTCATTTTAAACCTCCCAAGGTGATAGCGGACCGCTGGAAGACCTCCCAACCAAACGACCCGCTGCAAAACTGCCCCTACCCCATGGACCCCCGTCCAATGGTTTTTCTCGACAGTCGAGAAAATAACTGGCAGAAGATTCCCGTGCTGTCAACTCAGGCCCGCCACGGCTTGCAATGCAGCCGACCAAATGCTTTGGGAGGAGCATGCGGTGGATACACAAAAACCGGCCACACGGCCCATGCTGAAGTCCAGCCAGAAGACCAGCAACGAGAACGTGCGCCAGCAAAACAGCGGGCTGGTGCTCGAGGCGCTTCGCCGCGACGGCGCGCTGGCCCATACCGACCTTTCGGCATCGACCGGGCTGTCGTCGGCAACCGTGTCGGCAATTACTGCAGAGCTGGAGAAACTCGGCCTGATCGAGCGGCGGGAAGTCGCCAATGTCGGCCATCGCGGCCGGCCACGCGTGCTGTTCAACCGGCGGCGTGACGCCGCCCATGTGATTGCCGTGCGCATCTCCTCGCATGCCGTACAGTATTCGCTGGCCGACTACCGCGGCACACTGATCGACCGGATCGAAGAGCCACGCGACCATGGCGCGACAACGGCCTCAGCCTTTCTCGCCGGCTTTCGCGACGCGATCGAAAGGCTGATCCGGCGCTCGCGACTGCCAGACGACGCGGTGATGACGATTTCGATCAGCAGCAAGGGCATTGCCGACCGCGATGGGGCCAAACTGCTGTGGTCGCCGATCTTCGGCTACGAATCGCTCGATTTCGAAAGTGCATTGTCCGGGCTTTCGCACCCTGGTGTATCGGACAGAGGCAACATCCGGCTGTTCAACGAGAGCCTGCTGGTCACGCATGCGCTGCTGCTCAGGCTGGAGAAGAGCCGGCAAACACCCCTGCCCGCGCTGGCGACGCTGTCGCTTGGCCATTCGATCGGGCTCGGCGTGGCGCTGCGCGACCGCAGCGGACTGGTGCGCGTGGTGGCGCCGAATTTCGGCCATATGCTGCATGCAGCCGACGGCAAGCTCTGCCGCTGCGGCGCCTATGGCTGCGTCGAGGCCTCTGCCGGCTTCTACGGCATCCTGCGTGCCGCCTTCGAAGTGCCGCCGGATACGATCCCGGCGAAATTCGTGCCGCTTGGCGAAATGGAAAAGATCGCCAGCCGCGCCCGCCAGGGCCACCGGGTTTCGGAATATGCCTTCCGCCAGGCGGGGCTGGCACTCGGCCAGAGCCTGTCGCGCATGCTCAGCCTTGCCGAGGAAACCATGCCGATCGCGATTACCGGGCCGGGCACGCGGTTCATGGACCTCCTGATGCGCGGGCTGACCGAGGGGCTTGGCCAATCGCAGCATGTAAGGGTGCATGGCGCACCGGAAATCCTGATCATCACCGAGGAAGAAACGCTGGTCTTCGAGGGCCATGTCGACCGGGCGCTGACGGAGATCGACCAGGATCTCGGGGGATAACAGGACGGCTCACGGCAACGGATCTCGCGCCTGTCATGTCACGACGCAATCACCACGCTATAGTGTCGGCAAAGGGAGTATCGCCATGGCCTGGTCGGCTGAACAATATCTGAAATTCGAGAATGAGCGCACCCGCCCGGCGCGTGACCTGCTGGCGCAGGTGCCGCTGGCCTCGGCCGCAAGCGTGATCGACCTCGGCTGCGGGCCGGGCAATTCGACCGAATTGCTGGTCGAACGCTTCGGTGTGGATGCGGTGAGCGGCCTCGACAGCGACGGCGACATGCTGGACAAGGCGCGGGCACGACTGCCGGACACCCGCTTTGACGCGGCCGATCTCAGCCAATGGCAACCGCCTGCCAACGCCGACCTGCTCTATGCCAATGCGGTGCTGCAATGGATCCCGGATCATCTGGCGCGGATGCAGCAATGGCTGGCGGCGCTTCGCCCCGGCGCGGTTCTCGCCGTGCAGATGCCCGACAATCTCGGCGAGCCGACACATCTGCTGATGGAGGAGAGCGGCGCTGCCGGGCCGTGGGCCGCACGTTTTGAAGGCTCGCGCCTGCGCCGGACGGCGTTGCCGCAGCCGTCACGCTATCTCGATGCGCTGTCGCCGCTCTGCAGCCGCGTCGATGTCTGGCACACGATCTACAATCACCCGATGGCCGATGCGCAGGCGATCGTCGAATGGGTTCGCGGCACCGGCCTTCGGCCGTATCTGGCAGCGGCCGGCGCGGCGCACGAAGCGGCGTTCCTGGCCGACTATACGGCGCGGATCGACAGCGCCTATGCACCGCTTGCCGACGGGCGGCGGCTGTTGCGTTTTCCGCGGCTGTTCGTGGTCGCGGTCAGGGCCTAGTGTGAAGAAGAGGACCGTCGCTGACGCGCAACGGTCCCCTGGTCTTTTTCCTATGCTAAAGCCAGCCGCGACGGCGGAAATAGAGATAGGGCAGTGCTGCCGAGAGAACCATCAAGCCGATCGCCATCGGGTAGCCGATCTGCCATTGCAGTTCCGGCATGGTCTCGAAATTCATGCCGTAGATCGACGCGACCAGCGTCGGCGGCAGGAAGGCGACGGAGGCGACCGAGAAGATCTTGATGATCTGGTTCTGCTCGAGATTGATCAGGCCGAGTGTCGCATCGAGCAGGAAATTGATCTTGCCCTGGAGGAACTGGGCGTGATCGCCGAGCGAGACGGCATCGCGCTGCAGCAGCTTGATGCGCTGGCGGGTTTCCTTGGCCACCTTGCGGGCGGGCGTTTCCAGCGCTGCATGATAGGCGACGAGACGCGAGATCGACACCAGGCTTTCGCGGGCGCCGGTCAAGAGGTCGCCCTTGCGACCGATCTGCTCGATCAGCGACTGCAAATCACGCGTCTTCTTGTTGACCTTGGCGGCCTTGGAGCGGAACACCTCGCGCGAGACGCCGTCGATCTCGTTGCCGACGCGCTCGAGCACGTCGGCAAGACGGTCGATGACCGATTCGAGCAGGCCGAGCATGACCGTTTCGCCATTGGTGCAGACCAGACCATTGGATCGCTTGGCACGGATGATGAAGGTCTCGAAGGGCCTGGGATCGGCATAACGCACGGTGACCAGGCTTTCGCCCTTGAGGATGAAGGTGACCGGCGTCTTGACCGGATCGTCGCCATCAAGGCCGGCAAGTGCCGTCATCGTCATGAACTCGGCGCCGTCCTCTTGGTAGAGACGGGCGGACAGCTCGATCTCTTCCATCTCGTCACGGGTCGGGATGGCGATATCGAGAGCGGCCTCGACCGAGCGGCTTTCGGCCATCGACGGGTTGAGCAGGTCGAACCAGATGACGGGGGTCGGCTCGAGAGCCGCGGGATCTGCAGACACGATGTGATCGGCTTGACGCGAAAAATTGCGCAGCATGGGGCACTCCTTGGCGACCTTGCGGTCACCGGGCGCCTCGACGAGGGCTAGATGACCGTTGTTCGCGGGCTATCAGACGTCGAACTTCGACTGTCGGGGTTCATCTTCCTGTCCTCGGTTCGGGTGGCATTTATTGCGGCGCACCCATCAGGGGCAAATGGACCTTGATGGACGTCAAGTCAAGATGGATATCGCATCAGCTCGCGGCAACGGATGGGCGCGACGCAAGAAGCCGCCGGAAGGCTCCGACGGCTTTTATCCTGTTCAGATCGATGTGGGCGAGCCGGTCGCCTCAGCGGGCGGTGACGATGACCTCGAGATAATCGCTCGGCATGACCAGGGTGCCGTCTTCGGCGCGGTTGGAGCGGTTAATCACGGCGAGGATGTCACGCTCGAGGGCGGCCCGGGCTGCGTCATCCGGCAGGCTGGCAAAGGCCTTGTGCACCGGGCCGTACCAGGTGCGGAAGATATCCAGCCAATGGGCCGGCGAGCGATAGCGGAAGGTGTAGCTGCGCTTTGTGGTTTCGATCGCGGCCGCATCCTCGAACAGTTCCGACAGCCTTGCCCGCGTGCCCCAGAGCGCCGGTGACTTGACGCCGGCCGGTGGCGGCAGATGCCGGCCGAGGGTGGCAAACAGCTGGCCGATGACACTTTCCGGTGTCCAGTTGGCAAGGCCGATGCGGCCACCGGGCTTGAGCACGCGCAGCATCTCGGCCGCCGCCTTGCCCTGATCCGGCGTGAACATCACCCCGAAGGTCGACAGAACCGCATCGAAGCTCTTGTCGGCAAAGGGCAGCGCCTCGGCATCGGCCGTCTGGAAGGTCACGTCGAGACCTTCGGTTTTCGCCCGTGCCCTGGCCTTTTCCAGGAGTGCCGGCACATAATCCGTCGAGGTGACGTCGCACCAGCGGCGGGCGGCGGCGAGCGTCGCATTGCCATTGCCGGCGGCGACATCGAGCACGCGGCTGCCGGCATGCAGATCGAGCGCCTCGCACAGGTTTTCGCCGACGATCTGCAGTGTCGTGCCGATCACGGCATAATCGCCGGACGACCAGGCGCCCTGCTGGCGCGCCTTGACGGCGGCAAGATCGGCCATCGGAGCGGCAGATCCGGGCGGCATGGGGGCTGAAGATGGCGACAGGTGGACTGAGGATTGGGGGGATGGCATGGCATTTCTCCCTGGATGGATGGATCGGGTCACAGGCAGGTTTCAGAACGCTTGCCTGTTGATGCCAAGGATGCGCCCCGGACCGTGGTTGCGGCCAGTGCAGGAAGTGTAGCGGGCGATACAGAAACTGTAGTGAAGGGGATGGGCGGGGGGCCTCGTTTCCGACGTTGCGTCAGCGCTCGCGAACGTCACCCTCGGGCTCGTCCCGAGGGTCTGCTGTGTCTTGCTGTTGGCATTGTATTATCTGCTGACTACGGGCTTGGGCCGGCCTTGGCAGATGCTCGGCACAAGGCCGAGCATGACGATCGTCTCATTTTGTCGGATTTGCTGGAAAATGGCGCTGCAATTGCCGACAGAAAAGCGCTTATGCACTTTTCCTCGAATTGCTGGGACAGACCGCGGCATAGGAACTGCGGACCAGCCAGCGGTCGATGGTGGCGGCCAGCGTGCGGTCGCCGATCAGGGCGATGCGTTCGCGGGCGATCTCGGCGTGGTATGTCGAATGGCCCATCCAGGCGGCGGTCATGGCGTAGAGATCGGCGCGGATGAAGAGATCGACATTGTAGCGCGGATCGATCGAGCAGAGATCGACGATTTCGCCGGGCTTGGCGACCAGCCAATAACTCTGTTCGTCGCGTGGCAGGTCGGGAAAGGTGAACTGGATCACCGACCGCCTGTCCGGCGGCAGGAAAGCGGCATCGACCTTGCGACGGATGTTCCACATCAAAAGCCGGGCATCGAGATGCTCCAGCGACACTTCGGAATCAACATTGCGATGGGCCCATTCGCCGAGCGCATGCACGATCGGCTCCAGTTCGTTGGCCATGGTCGTCGTGCGGTAGTGGATCTCGCTGCCGTTCAGGCTTTCCCGGCGCTCGACGAGGCCCCGCTCCTCCATCTCGCGCAGGCGCTTGGAGAGCAGCGTCGGCGAGATGCCGGGCACGCCGCGCTGAATCTCGTTGAAGCGGGTCGAGCCGGACCACATTTCGCACAGCAGCAGCATGGTCCAGCGCGGTTCCAGCAATTCGCAGGCCTTGGCCACGGGGCAAAACTGGTGATAGCCGTCATTCGACATTGCCGATCCTCCGCGCAGATCCCTGTCAGAGGAAACTATGAGCCTGTGACACCCGGCCGTCCAGTACAGATAGTGTAGTGACGGGATGGCGCGCGTGGCTCTATAGAGAACGAAACGGGGCTGCCTGGCGGCCCTCCCTGCTGCCAAGCGCCTGTTCGAAAGCCCGAAACCATGCACAAGACCTGGACCCAGCCCGTGATCCTCGCCATCGGAGAAGAGGGCGCAGACGTCACCATCGACAGCACCATGGCCGCCTGCTGGGCGCTGATCGAGGACTGGCCGGCGGAAGACGGCAAAGCGCTCGACACGGCCCTGCTGGTCTGCGCGGCCGTCGATGCCGGCAAGAAGACCGACGAGGATGCCCGCAAGGCCTTCATCGCAGCGGCGATCGAAGCCGGGATTGCGATCAAGGGGTGAAGCCGAACGGCCCGCGCCTGAAATCGCGGCTCCGGTGCAACCTACTGCACCTGTTTCGCGAACTACAGACGGACCGCACCGAACCGATTTCCGGTAATAAATTATGAAGTACTATGATTTCATTTGTGTCTACTGCGACATACTACAACAGAATTTACTCAACTTGTGGACAAGTTAATAAAGTAGATCAACTTATAATAAAAATTATTTGACGCTCGTTAAACGCGAGCGCAGATTTTCCGACATGTCTTAATTGAAGGGGCATGATCGTGATACTGCGGCACATACTCTTTCTCATCGCGCTGGGCCTGCTCGCCGGCTGCACTCCGGCGCTTGGCGACAGAGGCGTCGGGCAGGATCTTTATTCCAGCCAGACATCGCAGACGACCAACAATATTGCCGCTTACATCGGCGAACTCTGCAACCAGGCCAATCTGCAGCGCAGCGGCACCTCGGCCCATTGCAGCGACTATTCGATGCTGGTGCAGGCCGGTTTCAACGATATCGACGCGCGATGCGACCACTATCTGGCGTGGATCGACGCCAAGCGGATCGAGGCCGGTCGCGTGCAGTCCTCGCTGGTGGCGATCGGCAGCGCGGCAACCAGCGTGCTGACGATCGCCAGCGCCAGCACCGACACGATTGCCTATGTCGCCCAGGCACTGGGGCTGACCGGCTCGCTCTATGACGCTTTCAACAATTCCATGCTGATGGGGCTGGAAAGCAGCACGATCAAGCGGATCGTCTATGAGCGGCGGCTGGAGTTCCGCCGCCAGTTCATGCAGGTGAAATTTTCGAAAAGTCCGGAAATGGTCTTTGCGCTGCGCGGCTATCTGCGGATCTGCACGCCTCAGACGATCGTGCTCGACGCCAATACCTATGCACTCGCCGCCGCCTCCGGGATCGCGCCGCAATCGCTGGCGAAGAGCGTGCAGCAGGAAGTGGATGCGATCAGCGCAGGCCAGGCGCCTGTAACGCCGGGGACATCGGCCGGAACTGGCATCAAACGGGGCACGGTAGTGTGCGACGCCTGCGACAAGCTGTTTGCCGACAAGGGCTATACGCTGGCACGGATCAAGGCGGCGCAGACGGCGCTCTGCGTGAAAAGCGACGGGAATCCAGGGAGATCCACCCTTTCGGCCGTCGCAAATTTTCGCGATACCCAGGGCTGGGAACGAACGGGCCTGATTACGGAGCCGGAATATTCTGATCTCCTATCGTTGGGCTGCAAGGAGGGCGACCTCGATAAGGGGCTGCAGAACTTCTTCGAGGCCGTCACCTATCGGGAAAATGGCGAAGAGTTGAAACAGCTGATCGCAAACCTCAACCTTATCCTGCAGCCCACGCCTCTCCCCGTCGACAGTACGCTGAAATCGGATGCGCTACGCGCGAAAATTGCCGAGGCCCGGGCGCTATACCAGTTGGGGACCGGCGACCCTGTCAACGACACCCGCATGTCGCGCAAACTCAAGGACAAGATCGCAGCAGAGGCCCACAAACTACGGTGAGGAGAAAACCGGTGGAACAAGCCTTCGTCGTCATACAGCCCGATAGTGCTGCCATCCCCGTCATTCTTGCGGAGCCGCGCGATGGTGCCGACTTCGTGGTCGGGCTCGTCAAGGGAAATCTCGTCTATATCGTTGATGGTTCGGACGAAAACCGCGACGCGCCGAAGGGGTGGAAACATGTGGAGTTCCGGCCCACGCCAACGGCCAAGGGCGACCCCGGCTGGCTTGAGGTGAAATATATCGGCCCGGCGCACCAGTTCCAGGTGCCCCCGATATCGGAAGAGGAGTTCGTGCAGGCTTGCGGTCGCGCGGAACTGAAGGCGAGTGGCAGCGCCAGCGATGGTGCGCCCGCGATCCTCGCAGATTATCTGATCGCGCTGGCCTGGATCGAAAGTGAACTCAGCAAGTTCGGCAACCGCCTGTCCGGCACCTCGGCCGTGGGACCTTTCCAGGTTACCGAGGAGGAATGGGCGGAATTCCTCACCGCCAATCCGGATGCCGACTATGGCGCGTTCCAGCGCTTCCAGGCGTTGGCCCAGGTGACCGGCGCGCAGTTCCTCACCCAGCGGGACTGGGAGGCGCTTGAGGTCGAGGCGAAGACGGCCGGCATAGCGGAGCCCGAGCAGAGCTATGTGCCGAGTTTCCTGCTGCTGTTCCAGGCACGGATTGTCGGGGTTAAGGCGGCATTCGCCATCGACAGGATCCATGCGACCGGCGAGGCGCAGACACCGGTCGCCGAGGCGCTCAAACCTTTCTATCCGCAGGCCACGGAGCTTGAGGCGCTGATCAGCCGGCGGCGGCGTTTCCTCAAGCAGGGACCGGCCGGCGATGCGACGACGGTGGACGAGTTTGTCGAAAAGACCTCCGATGTGCTGGCGGAATCCTTCAAGATCGCGTTTTCCAAGCTGAAACAACACTATCCGGAATTCGCCATTCCACCGGCACCGGTCGGCGCGCCTTGGATGGACATTGCCAAGGCGGAGGAAGCCTTCTGGAAGCAGGCATCGGTCAGCGAAACCACGCCGGCCGGCAAGGCCCGGGTGAAGGACTATTTCAGCGCGACGTCCTATCGTCCTCCTACCGTGGAGCCGTGGTGTGGTGCGTTCGTCGCCTGGTGCCTGACACAGGCGGGCGCACCAGTCGTCGAACAGGCCGCCACGGCAAAAAGCTGGAAAACCTGGGGCACCGTCGAGTTGCGCAAGGGCGGACTGACCGACCCCAAGGTACAGGCGGCACTGGAAGGCGCCGTGGTTGTGCTACACCCCGGCAAGGGAACGGGGACCACGGGCCATGCGTGCTTCGCCCTCAGGCGCATGGAAAATTCGCGCAAGCTGACCTGTATCGGCGGCAACCAGGGCGACACGGTGCGCACAGAGCCCTTCGACCTCAGTCGGGTGGCATCGATCCGCGCCCTGACGCCGGTGGACATGCCCACCGGCGACGAGCAATTGATCCTGGCGCGGACGATCTATGGCGAGGCACGCAGCGAAAGCGAGATGGGGCGCCAGGCCGTGGCGGAGGTTGTCCTGAACCGCCGAGCATCGCCGCGCTATCCGGACAGCATCATCGAGGTCTGCCTGCAGCCCTTTCAATTTTCCTGCTGGAACGCCAGCGATCCGAACCGGGCAAAGATCATCCATCTTCAACCGGGCGCGGACCGCAACTTCGATCAATGCCTCATCGTCGCCGGCGACGCCCTGGCAGGCAAGATCGATCACCTCAGCGACGCGGTGCTGCATTATCATTCCACATCGATCGGCAGCCCGAGCTGGGTGCGCAAATCCCCACAGGCCATCATGGAACGGAAGATCGGGCGGCATCTGTTCTACAGGGGCATCGCCTGACGCGCGAAGGCGGTTGCCGGATCGCTGTGGAGCGAGCGTCGGCCCCGGCCGGTGCCTCCGAGCAGCTTGGCACAACAGCCGGCGCCGAGTATCCGGAGCCTCATCCCTATGGTGCCGTCGCGGCCGGTCAGGCTGGCAGAGAATGGCAAAATACGGCTGCGCTGCCACCCTATCCGATCAAATATTCGCGATCCGGGCAGAAACATGGTCGATACAACCGCCATGATAACCTGATCTCAATACAATCAGCCTTTTCTACTTGCCACTTGCGCCGGTCCATCGCCGGCCAAGCCTTGAAACCGCAGCGCCCTGATGGCGCATCACCAGGGTAGCAGACGATGCGGCGGTTGGTGCGGGACGATGGATGCGACGCGTGCAAACGGGGCCCGGCTTTTTGACGCCGGCTTTGTTGCGGATGCTGGTCGATACGGGAGCGCCGGACAGATTGGACGTGGACCCGGCCCGGCGATCATGCCGCAAGACAGAGATATTTCCTGATGATGACATTGGATGATTTCAACGGCGCCGTGGTTGTCATGGCACATCCGGATGACGAGGTTCTCTGGGCGAGCTCGATCCTGGCATCCGCCAAGAAGATCATCATCTGCTATAACGAGGCGCCCAATAGCGGCGATATCAGCCATGGTCGCCGGACGGTGTTTCAGGACTTTCCGCTGAAAACAGTGGTCGATCTCGCCATCACCGAATCCAACACCTACCAGACGACCAATTGGCGCAAGCCCGAGGAGACCGTCTATGGCATCCGTTGCGATCGCAACAGCGATGCCTATGCGAAGAATTTCGATCTGCTGACGGCGGCGCTGGAGGCGCATCTTGCGCCGGGAGATATCGTCGTCACCCACAATCCCTGGGGTGAATATGGCCATGAAGAGCATGTGCAGGTGTTTCGGGCCGTCTCGCACATCAAGCGCCAGCGCGATTTCCGGTTGTTCGTCAGCAGCTATGTCAGCGACAGGGTGCTCAACTTCATGGAGCGCAACACCCCTCGCCTCGGTGCGCCATCGGCATTCATGCCGACCGACAAGGCGCTCGGCGCCCGGCTGATGCAGCACTATCAGGCGCATAATTGCTGGACATGGGAAGACGGCTATACATGGCCGGATTATGAATGCTTCTATGAAGTGACAGATCCGGACGGACCGCTGCGCCCCGACGAGCGGACGATGTCATCGCTGCCGGTCAATGTGATCTTTCTCGACGAGCAGACTTTGGTGTGGAGCCGCGTGTTGCGCAACATGAGACGGCGGATCGGCACGATGATCCACCGCCTGCTGCGGCCGGCGCATCACCAGCCGAAACACAAGACAAGAGAGGCGTAAAGATCCGTCTCAGCCCCAACGTCGACCCGTTCTGCCCAGCTTTCCTACACCTGCCTCTGGCCTTCCCTCGCCTTTCCTGGCCTTTCCTGGCCTTCCGCAGCCGTATGGCCGAGCCTCGGTCGACGCTCAGCCATACGCGCGCGTGATCAGATTGCGAGGCCGCCGGCGATATTCACGGTCTCGCCATTGATGTAGCCGGCGTTGGGTCCGGCAAGGAAGCAGATGGTTTCCGCGACTTCCTCAAGCGTTGCGATGCGACGAATCGGATGCATGTCCAGAATGGCGTCACGATTGGGAAGCTCGCCGGCAACGTCGGCTGCCATGTCCGTCGGCATTATGCCCGGCTGCACCACGTTCACGGTGATATTGCGCGGGCCAAGGTCGCGGGCAATGCCCTTGGCATATCCGGCCAGCGCCCATTTCGTTCCGGCATAGTCGGCGACCCCTGGGAAGGGCACAGCAGCGCCGAGCAGCGAACCGACAAAAATGATCCGGCCACCGTCCGTCAGCTTGGAGGCTGCCGCGCGCGTGTTGGCGATCGTACCCATGACATTGACCTGCCACTGGCGATTGTAGTTTTCGCCGTCGAGTTCCGGATCATCGACAAGCTGCCCCTGGATCGCGATGCCGGCGTTGTTGACGAGGATGTCGAGCCGGCCGAATTCGGCCATGACCCGATCGATCAGTGGCTTCGCTGAGTTGAGGTCTGACTGGTCGCTCTTGACCGCGATGGCGCGGACGCCCTTTGCCTTCAGCTTTGCCACGACGGTTTCGGCTTTGTCTGCGGATGAGGCGTAGCTGATCGCCACGTCTGCGCCATGATTGGCGAACGCTTCCGCCGTGGCCGCTCCCAGCCCTCGTGAACCGCCGGTGATGAGCACGACCTTGCCTTTGAATGTCTCCGACATATCCTCATTCCTTCAATGTTGAATTTGATGCCATCCACCCAACGGCAGATTTTCGTAACGCTTGTTACTGTAACGATCGGTATGAAATTTGACGAAAGGCGTCAAGAGGATTAATAATGGTCATTATGAAATCACCCGAGACCACCTGATGGGACGCCATCGCGAGTTTGACGTGGAGAAAGTCCTCGACGCCGTGTTGTGCGTGTTCTGGCGCAAGGGCTATGAGGGCGCGTCCTATGCCGACCTGACAGCGGCAGCCGGTGTCGAGAGGCCCGCCCTCTACTCCGCATTCGGCAACAAGGAGATGCTGTTTCGCCAGGTCCTCGCGCGCTACTACGAACGCTTCCTCGACTATGTTCCGGCGGCATTGAACCTTGAGACATCGCGGGAGGTTGCCGCGCATATTCTGCACAATGCGATTGACCTGAACACACGGTATCCCGAGCATACGGGCTGCCTGGGTATCAACGGCGTTCTGGCAGGATCGGATGATGCGGAGCCGGTTCGGCAGATCCTGATCGAGGCGCGCGCAACGGCTGAGGCGCAATTGCGCGCCCGTTTCGAAAGGGCGAAAGCAGAGGGCGACCTGCCCGTGACAGCCAAGCCCGAGGCGCTGGCGGCTTTCCTCATGGCTGTGCTGCATGGCATGGCGGTACAGGCGAAAGCGGGTTTCAGCCGCGACACGCTGGAAGCTGTTGCCGAACAAGCCCTGTCGACATGGCCGGCGGCGGGTGTGCACCCCGCTGGAACCTCAGCGTAAGCGCTCGGATCGCCAAGCCCCCGGGCTTGTTCCGTATCCGCCTGCCGGTATCTTCTCCCCGCGGGCGGGGAGAAGATCAGGCCGCGCGGCGCGGCCTTTCAGCGGTCAGGGACTGGCTGGTCTTGAACTGCGAGATCAGCACATACAGCGCATTTGCCTCCTCGGAGAGCGTCGCGGCGGTGGCATTTGCCTCCTCGACGGTTGCAGCGCTTTGTTGCGTGACCTTGTCGAGACTGTTGATCGAGGCGTTGATCTCGTTGATGCCGATCGTCTGTTCGCGGGCAGCGGTCGCGATGGCATCGACATTGGCGTCGATCTCCTGGACCTGGTTGACGATCGACTGCAAAGCGACGCCGGTCTTGTCGACCAGGGCCACGCCCTGACGGACCGCTTCGGCGGATTTTGCGATCAGGCTCTTGATGTCCTTGGCAGCACTTGCGGAGCGCTGGGCCAGTTCACGCACCTCCTGGGCGACGACGGCAAAACCCTTGCCGGCTTCACCGGCACGGGCCGCCTCGACGCCGGCATTCAGCGCCAGAAGGTTGGTCTGGAAGGCAATCTCATCGATCACCCCGATGATGTTTTCGATCTCGCGCGAGGAGCTTTCGATCTCGCCCATGGCCGAGGTCGCCTGGCGCACCACGCCGCCCGAGGCTTCGGCATCGCTGCGTGTCGCGCCGACGAGGCGGGTGGTCTCGGCGGTGCGGGCCGAGGTGTCGCGCACGGTCGTGGTGATCTCTTCGAGGGCAGCCGCCGTTTCCTCGACGGTTGCCGCCTGTCTTTCGCCGTTCGACGCAATGCCGGCCGAAATCTCGTTGATGACGCGGGCATTCTGCGCCAGCGCCTGGGCCGATTCGACGATCGAGGCGACGGTGTTTTCCAGCGCGCGGGCCGCCGTGTTGAAATCGACGCGCGTTTCTTCGAGAACCGGATCGAGCTTGTCGACGATTTCCACCGTCAAGTCGCCATCGGCCAGCCGCTTGATGGCGGCACCTATGGTGCGGACGGCGACCATGCGTGGCGTGATGTCGGTTGCGACCTTGATGACGCGGTACACGGCACCACGCGAATTGAACACCGGCGTGTAAGCCGCCTGAATCCAGACCTGCCTGCCGCCCTTGCCGTAGCGGACGAAATTGCTGGCGATGAATTCGCCGGCGCGCAGACGCGTCCAGAATTCGCGATATTCGGACGTCTGCGCATAGGCCTTGTCGCAGAACATCGCATGCTGGTTTCCGACGATCTCCTGGGCATCGTAGCCCATGGTGGTCAGGAAGTTTTGATTGGCCTGGACAATCTTGCCATCCGGCTCGAATTCGATGATCGCCTGGGAATGATCGATGGCGCGAATGCGGTTGCCGTCATGCAGCGCGGTGATCTTGCTTGTTGTGATGTCGGAAGCGATCTTCAGGATGCGGACCACCCGCCCGCCATGAAAGACCGGGTTGTAGCTCGCTTCGATCCAGACGTCGGCACCCGCCTTGCTCTGACGGCGAAACTGGCCACTCTGGAATTTTCCAGCGGAAAGATCCGACCAGAAGCGGCCATAGTCAGGGGACTTGACGATCGCATCTTCGCAGAAGATCCGGTGATGCTTGCCGATGATCTCCTTGACGTCATAACCGAGTGCCTTGCAGAAATTCGCATTGGCATCGAGGACCAAACCATCGGGAGAGAACCAGATCATCGCCTGGGAGTTGGCCAGCGCCGCCAGGTCTTCCGCCATTCGGTTTGCATTCAGATAGTTACTCAGTGCCATTGCTTCGTCCCCAGATTGACCGAGCACGATAAAAGCACCCTTACGTTAAGAGTTACTAAATTGTTGAATAACGCATGCCTAAATTTGATAAACGTCAAACGAGCAGCCGGGCGAACGCGCATTATCACGATTGAATGAACGATCGTGCATAAAGGCGGGGTCCAGGCATGATGCTGCAAGAAGCGCCAACGGTAGGTTCGTGCTTGGCGTTTCATGCCTGAATGATAAGGTTGCTGGCAAGTGGATCGCTTGGCGTCTCCGGCGGTGAACTGTCAAGCTCAGTCGTCGCGGCGAATCATCCCGGAAATGGCCGCGGCCGCTATGGCTGTGACGACCCAACCGAGGACAATGAACATCTTCTGGAGGTAGAACATCCGGTAGCCCCAGTCGCCGCGCGCCGGGGACGGCGCCCAGGCGTCGGTCTGGCCGAGATCGAGGACGGGGACGACGACATCGAGGGCGTAGGCGAGGGAATAGAAGGTTTCGTAGTCCTTGCCGGGGGCGTCGGATGCCGTCCAGTCGGCGGCGGGGTTATCGGAGGGGCCGTCCGCGATGGATTTCCAGTCTGGGGATGTGAGGATGACGGCGGAGTTGGGGGCGAAATCGCCGGCGTTCCAGGTTACTTGAGCGGCAAGCATCATCAGGGCAACGAGGCCACCGAGCCACCATAGGCTGAGCCAGGGTTTGTAGCCGTAGCCGGCGATGAGGCGGGTGGTCCAGTCCCAGAGGAAGTTCAGGAATCCCAAAGCACCCGGAACGAGCCAGCTTTCGGTGCGTGCCTTGCCATCTCGAATGGCCTTCCGTGTCGCCTTGCGCTGCTCGATCTCCTTGGCAACGAGGATTTCGCGGGCCTCGTAGCGGTGGCCGGTTTCGCGGTAGAATTTGGCGAGTTGCTGGTAGGGTTGGGGGTGAAATTCGCCGTTTGGCGTCCTAGCGTTTCGCAGCCACGTCGTTCTGAAGCTTAACTCAAGTGGACCAAATATGTTGTCATAGGTTGCGCCAACGAGACTCGTATGCACAGCCAGTTGCCAACTGCCTTGATCATCAACGAGTTGGCGAACGTGAGCGGAAGCAAATTCCACGCCCCCCTCAACGGACGACAGTCTTCTCCAATACAAACCGCCTTCGACTACGAGATCTTGCGCATTGAGCGCATTTCCCGCTGAAGCGCTCAGATCCGTCCCTTGGAACGAACAATTCTTAGCGACTTTCGCAGCGCTAAAGCTGACTGTACCAAGACAGCGCGAGCGGTCCAGAATTATTGAACCGGTGACATTGATTCCTTCAACATCAAGCGCTCGGCCATCTCCGCCATTCAATGCTGCATCTTGGCAATTGATGTCACCATTGATTCTAGCACTCGTAAATGACAGTTCTCCGATGGTGACGACACCATTCACGAATACGCTCGCTCTGACATTCGCATGTTGAGCATTCAGAGCCTTACCCCGTCGACCGTCAAGCGTTGTCTGCTTGCAACTGAGTTGACCGCCGATTTGAACGCCTGCCAGCAGTACTCCTCCATACATTCTCGAACAATCGAGGATGATACTGTCACCAACCGTCGCATTCTGCGCATCGAATGCCAATTCCCTACCGCCATCAATAACGGCCCCAACACACGACAGTTGGCTACCGATCCGAGCGCCGGAGAATGAAACTGTCGCGCTGCTTTCAAGCCGATTGAGCACTACGCTACCGGTTACGATTGCGCGTTCGAGATCGAGGCCGGGCAACATGCTCCCTTTGAGTTGCAGGAAGTGGAAGTTGGCTTGTCGGGCGTCGATTGGTGACGTGAAACGGCACTGGGTTAAGTTGACCGCTCCATTTGTCTGGGAGTACCTCAGGTCCAACTCTCCGTCGACCCATGCGCCAGCCAAACTAACTCCGCGCTGATGAACACGACACTCAGCGCAACCACCCAACATCAAGTATCGCAATAATTCCGCGCGGATCGTGCGTCCGACGCTCGATACATTGGGACGAGAGCCATCTCCGAGAACCGTCAACTCTCCAACTTTGCAGTTCTCGACAAGGGTCTTTTCGGCTTCGCTGAGGCTATTGTCACCGTCCAGCTTTTCGATGTCGGCATAGGTTCGGATTTGCATGACGGCCCCAAGTGTCTGGTCATTGGGAGACTAGCTGTGCGGCATGCAAGCCGCAACGCAGACGCGAGGAGGTCCACCAACCTTTTGTGTATCCCTCCGCTCCCAGAATGAGCCGAGTTCACAAAAAAAGCCGCCGGGTTGCCCCGACGGCTTTGCATTTCAACCTTGCGGAACGATCAGACGAACTGGCTCAGGCCCGGGACCGAGGCGATGACTTCGTCGACGGTTTCGGCGCCGGCGTATTCGCGGGCAACGGCCATGGTTTCCTTGGCGAGCGTCGAGATCTCGCCCATGCCGAGGCCCTGGGCCATCAGCTGCTGGCCGAGGCCCATGATGCCGCCGCCGCCGATGGCGCTCATCAGGCCGCCGAGAAGGCCGCCGCCGCCCGCACCTTCGCCGTTGTGGGCGGCAACCAGTTCGGCAGCGCCTGGAATGGCTTCGATCATCTTCGCGACCGGGCCGTCGGCTGCTTCGCGCTGCAGGAAGCCGAGCATCATGCCGAGCGCCTTTTCGGCGAGGTCCGGGGAAATGCCGACATTGTCGGCGATGCGGGTGACGATTTCGCTCATGGTTTGGAGGCCTCCTGCCCGTAAAATATTGACGTTCACGTCAACGTAATCGATGTTTTCACTGAACTCAAGTGGACTTAGGCGGAAGCTTGCGGTGCGACCCGATAATCGGTGCAAAACCGACGGGCCGCACTGTCGCGCGCCCTGCCCCAGCCTGTGCGCCGGCTTCTGCCCTGCTTGTGCCTTGCGGCGCCTGCCTTGGCAACCGTTCCGACGCCTTCCGGATGCCGTGCACATGACAGGCCAGTTGCCAGTCCCAACAACAGTTCAGTTGACGGGCCAGAATGACCGTTACCGGACGTTGTCGATGTTCCACACTATCCTTATAAGAGCAAGCAGACGATTGCATGACGCGCCAGGGAGATGAGTGCATATGCTGAAAGACGGCGAACTCTATATCGGCACCAGCCGCAATCCGGACGACAGCCTGAACAAGGGCGAATATCTGGCGCTGAAATATGGCAACCGCCATGGGATCGTCACCGGCGCCACCGGCACCGGCAAGACCGTGACGCTGCAGGTGCTGGCCGAAAGCTTCTCCGAGGCCGGCGTTCCGGTGTTTGCCGCCGATATCAAGGGCGACCTTTCGGGCATTGCCGCCATGGGCGAGCCGAAGGACTGGATCACAGAGCGGGCAGCACAGATCGGCTTCACCGACTATGCGCCCGCCGAATTTCCGGTGATCTTCTGGGACCTCTACGGCGAAAAGGGCCACAGGGTGCGCACCACGGTCGCCGAGATGGGGCCGCTGCTTTTGTCGCGGCTGATGAATGCGTCGGAAGCCCAGGAAGGCGCGCTCAACATCGCCTTCAAGATTGCCGACCAGGGCGGATTGCCGCTGCTCGACCTGAAGGACCTGCAATCGCTTCTGACCTATATGGCGGAGAATGCCAGCGAGCTTTCCAGCCAGTTCGGCCTGATCTCCAAGGCCTCGATCGGCACGCTGCAGCGCGGGCTGCTGGTGCTCGAACAGCAGGGCGCGCAGAATTTCTTCGGCGAACCAGCGCTGAAGATCACCGACATCATGCGCACCACCAATGACGGCCGCGGCGCGATCTCGGTGCTGGCTGCCGACAAGCTGATGATGAACCCGCGTCTTTACGCGACCTTCCTGCTCTGGCTGCTGTCGGAACTGTTCGAGGAACTGCCGGAAGTCGGCGATCTCGACAAGCCGAAGCTGGTGTTCTTCTTCGATGAGGCGCATCTCTTGTTCAACGACGCGCCGAAGGTTCTGACCGAACGGGTCGAGCAGGTGGTGCGGCTGATCCGCTCCAAGGGCGTCGGCGTCTATTTCGTCACGCAGAACCCGCTCGACGTGCCGGAAACGGTGCTCGCCCAGCTCGGCAACCGGGTGCAGCATGCGCTCAGAGCCTATACGCCGCGCGAGCAGAAGGCGGTGAAGACGGCGGCCGACACGTTCCGGCCGAACCCGGCGTTTGATTGCGCCACCGCGATCACCACGCTCGGCATCGGCGAGGCGCTGGTCTCGACGCTGGAAGCCAAGGGCGCGCCGTCGATCGTCGAGCGTACGCTGGTGCGCCCGCCGTCCGGCCGGGTCGGACCACTGACCGACCAGGAACGGCAGAAGGTGATGAGCCTCAGCCCTGTCGTCGGCCAGTATGACCAGGACCTCGATGCGGAATCGGCCTATGAGATTCTCAATGCCCGCGCCGCCAAGGCGGCCGAGGCCGCCGCTGCCAAGAAAGCGGCGGAGGAACGGGCGAAAAACGGCGAGGCGGAAGACAGCGCATCCGGCCGCTGGACGCTGCCGGGCTTCGGCGACGACGACACGGCAGACGACGATGGCGCCCGCAAGCCGACACGCAAGTCGTCTGGCTACCAGCGCGAAACGGTGATCGAGGCGGCGATGAAGAGTGCGGCGCGTTCGGTCGCCACCTCCGTCGGCCGGGCACTGGTGCGCGGCATCCTGGGAAGCCTCAGGCGCTAAGCCAGAATCCCCGTTGACACGATCGAGGACGACAACAAAGGCGACAGGGTTGCATCCTGTTGTCTTGTTGATGGTCTCCTGTCTTGTGAGGCACGTGTCTTGCCGCCCGCCTGTTCAAGGCGCCCCCCCGGGCAAGATGAATTGCGAGGGCCGAAAGTCTCTGTTTTTATTCAATATGGCAACGGGCGCATTTACACCGATGAAAGCTTCGGCTGTTCCAGACCAGCACAGTGCAACGGAACCACAATATTTGACCCGTTAAACCTCAGCGTGAAATGGGGCTGGTGATTCACCGAAGCGCAACGGATACTGGGTTATAAGCGGCAGATTATCGGTGGCGGGCATTTTGCCGGTCCTGTGTGAGGTGTAGCGTGGATAGCGGCCTGAACCATGTCGTGCTGGTGAACAATGCCAGACGGGCCCTCGAGAAGGGTCGCTTCGAGCTGATCTACCAGCCGATCTATTCGGTCGGCCATCGGGAGGTGGACAGTCTCGAGACTTTGCTGCGCTGGCGCACGGAGCCCGGCAAGCTGGCGGCGGCACAGGAATTCCGCGGCATCTTCCGCGACCCGTCGATGTCGCTGTCGATCCGCAACTTCGTGCTCGAAAACACCATTCGCCAAGCGGCCGCGTGGCAGGACGACGGCCATCATTTCGGGCGATTGAGCATCAACACCACCGCCTTCGACCTCTGTTCCGGCGATCTGGCCGGCCGGTTGAACGCGATGCTCGACATGTACCGGCTGTCGCCGGACATGATCGAGATCGAAGTGCCGGAGAATTCGCTTTACGGATCGCATGCCGTCGAGGTGGGCCTTGCCATCGAAATGTTGCGCTATTCCGGCTTTTCGCTGGCACTCGACAATTTCGGCGCCACCTATGCCGGCCTGTCGGCGCTGCGCCGCTATCCGTTCAGCCGACTGAAGATCGACCGAAGCCTGATCCGCAATGCGCTGACCAATACGGTCGACCGGGCGATCATCCGCCATGTGATCGGCCTTGGCCATGATCTCGGCATCACGATCACCGCATCCGGCGTCGAAAGCGAGGCACAGATGGAGGCCGCCCTGCATCTCGGGGTCGACAGCATCCAGGGCTATTTCGTCTGCTTCCCGAAAGAGGCCGAGATGGTGCCGCGGGTCTGCCATGTGCTGAACCTGCAGGGCCGTAGCGGCTGATAGTCTCGGCCTGCGTATCGTTCCTCGACCTGCGGGCATACTGGACGTGCGGGAACACACGTGGCAGGGTCGGGCATGCTTTTTCTGATCTATGCCAGCGCCGCCCTTGCCGAAATTGCCGGTTGTTTTGCCTTCTGGGCCTGGTGGCGCCTCGGCCATTCGCCAATATGGCTGGCGCCTGGCCTTCTGTCGCTGGCGCTGTTTGCCTTCCTGCTGACGCTCGTGCCGTCTGACGCGGCCGGCCGTGCCTATGCGGCCTATGGCGGCGTCTACATAGCCGCCTCGCTCGCCTGGCTGTGGCTGATCGAGGGGCAGCGGCCGGATCGGTTCGATCTGGCGGGGGCGGCCATTTGCCTGGTGGGCGCCATGGTAATCCTGTTGCCGCAGCGCGGCTGAGGGTTTTGGCTGGCCGTCATCTGGGTCGTTTCAGGGCGATTCCCCCTCAAAAGCCGGAATACCGGCTTGCGAAATTTCCGTATATACATAAATTATGATGATCGTCTGGGATGAAACGAAACGGCTCGCCAATCTCGACAAGCACGGGCTCGATTTCGCCGACCTGTCGCTGGACTTTTTCTCGACGGCCGTCATCCGGCCAGCCAAGCGCGGACGACAACAGGCAATCGGACGGCTCGAAGACGGAACGATCGCGGTGATCTTTCTTTTGCTCGGCTCACAAGGTCTATCCGTTATCTCAATGCGCCCGGCAAACGTGCAGGAAAGGAGACTGATCCTATGAAGCGCCAAAAGACTTTGAAAGCCTTTGCAGAAGGCCGCGGCTATTCACGCAGCGATTGGGATGAAGTGGACGACAATCCGGAAGCGACCGACGACGAGCTGAAGGAATTCCGGCCGTTTCGCGAGGTATATCCCGATATCGCCGAAGCGATCGACCGCAAGCTTGCCGGACGACCGAAATCGGAGACGCCGAAACAGGCGATCAGCATCCGGCTCGATGCCGAGGTAATCGCGCGCTTCAGGGCTACCGGCGATGGCTGGCAATCGCGGATGAACGAAGCGCTGCGCAAGGCCGTGGGGCTCTGACAAAAAAGGGGAGAGCGATCCGCCCTCCCCTCGTTTCAGTCAACTGACTGGTCGATCACACCGCGACGGGCTTGCGATTGGCTTCGCGAAAGGACACCAGGCGGCCGAGCTTTTCGTCCCAGAGGACCAGCTTCACGCAGGCGAAGCTTTCGCGCAGGGTGATGCGGCTGATGCCGCGCAGCTCGGGATGATCGCGCAGGACTTCCGGCAGGCGGTAATAGGGAACCTTGCTCGACAGGTGATGCACGTGATGCACGCCGATATAGCCGGTCAGCCAACGCAGGCCCCAGGGCAGGTCATAGTGCGAGGCGCCATGCAAAGCCGCGTGCTGGAACTGCCATGCCGGAGGGTTCGACCAATGGGTGTCCTCAAACTGGTGCTGGACATAGAACAGCCAGATGCCGGCGGCTCCCGCCATCAGCACGATCGGCAGATGCACGGCGAGGAAGGGACCAAGGCCGACGGCCCAGATCAGGATCGCGGCAAGCACCACCATGCCGACATTGGTGGCCATGGTCGAGATCCAGGGCAGTGCGCCCGAGCGCATCATGCCGAATGGCAGGCGCTGCTTGAGCAGGAAGACCCAGGCCGGGCCGATGCCGAACAGAACCAGCGGATGGCGATAGAGGCGATAGAGGAGACGGCCACGGGCCGACAGCGCCTTGTATTCGGCAACCGTCAGCGTGGTGATGTCGCCAATGCCGCGTTCGTCGAGATTGCCGGCCGAGGCATGATGCTCGGCATGGGCGCGACGCCAGTAGTCATAGGGGGTCAGCGTGAACACGCCGAGAATGCGGCCGGTCCAATCGTCGAAACGGCGGCGGGCAAAAAACGCGCCGTGGCCGCAATCATGCTGGATGATGAACAGGCGCAGCAGGAAGGCCGCAGCCGGGATGGTCAGGAGCAGGCCCGCCCAGTAGCCGTAGTGCAGAAGCGCCCAGCTGGCGACCCAGAGCAGCACGAAGGCAAGGCAGGTCACGCCGAGCTCAAACGTGCTGCGCTTGAGATTCGGCTGGCGATAGGCGTTGATGATCTTCAACCACGCCTTGGCGTCGCGGCTGTCGTCCACATCGGCCGCCTCGGCGGAAAATTCCAGAGCCGCGCTCATGAACGCCCTCCGATCTCTTGGCTCGCAAGAGGCGCAGAGGCGGCGGCCGAAGCCGACGTGACTGCAAGAGCAGCGCGGTAGACGCACGAATTGTGGGCAGCAGTGTCCATCGTCATAGTGCTTTCAGATCATCCCGAAACATGGTTCCCCGGACGGTCATCAGCGCGGGGTTAAGCTCCCCTAGCCTTTTTTGGCGGTAAAAGAAACCAATTCCGCTGCCGCAAATAGACGCAGCCGGAAAAACCAGGGGCGCTCAACCCGGCCTTTAAATGCCGAACCTTGGTCGAAAACAGGTGGCGGCGGCTCCCGCCACCTGTTGTTGCCGGCTTTGGTGCCCGGCTTACTTGACCGGCTTGACAGTCGCGAGAATCTTGCCGACCTCCGGCAAATTCTTGTCTTCGGTTTCGACCGATGCCCAATAGGTGACGATGGCGATCTTTTCGGCCGACAGGCCGATAATGCCGACGCCGATGGAAACCGGGCCGTCCTTGTCCTTGCCCTGCCAGTCGATCGCCTCGAACGGCATGCCGTTCAGCGTGTCCTTGCTGTCCTTCTGGGTTGCCGGATCCGGCTCGACGCCGTTTTCGGACAGGAAGGCGAAGACCTGCGTCATCACCGCGTCCATGTCGCTGTCGCCGGCGATGTCGAGCGAGATATAGGTGCCGCCGTCATCGGACGTGCCTTCGACGCCGTATTCGGTCTCGGACGGTTGCCAGCTATCGGGAATGGTCACGGTTGCCACCGGCGCGTCGGACGGGAACGCAAATTCGCCGGCGAGCGACGTGGTGGCGGAGAGCAGCAGGATGACTGCTGCGGAAAGGAACTTCTGCATCGGATGGGCCTGTCGGTAGCGTTGAATGGGTCAGCGCACGCCATCTCGGCGGGCGAACTCGGCGAGGCGAGCGCTTTCGTGTAGCAGGAAGCCCGCAGATTCGTCGTACTGTTTTTGCAGAGGACGCATGGTCGACGGAGAAATCCGGTGTCGCGCCAAATCCGGAGCATCGATGCCTCCGCCCTTGCCCACCTCGCAATCCGCGCCGGACGAAATCATCCTCTGCAAACCGCTGGTTACACCTGTAAAAACAGCCTGATCGCCCGGCGCATTCTCTGTATGGGGAAGCGCCGCCAAGGGGGCATCGGCCTTTTTTCTTGTGTTTGACCGCTGGCAGTCTATATTGCGCCCATCGAAGATTGCTAGTGACCTTTGTCTACGCGCCAGCGGCGCACGCCAGATTTCCTCTCAAGATCGATAGGCCGGTCGAATATCTCTCCGGTTAGTCCAACGATTGAAAGGGAATCGTTATGAGCACAGGTACCGTTAAGTGGTTCAACAGCACCAAGGGCTTCGGCTTCATTCAGCCTGACGAAGGTTCTGCTGACGTTTTCGTTCATATCTCTGCCGTCGAGCGTTCGGGCATGCGCGAACTGACCGAAGGTCAGAAGGTCGAATACGAAATCGTCAAGGACAAGCGCACGGGCAAGAGCTCTGCCGACAACCTTCGCGCCGCTTGATTTTGTCGCTCGCCCTGCCGGCCACGGATTTTCCGGAACGGTCGGCTGAGTGACAGGAAGAGGTCGGGTTTTCCCGGCCTTTTTATTGTTTTCGGCCGAGAGGCCAATTTTAGCGATTTCGGCTCTTTTCCGGGATCTTTCGAGGGGAATGGCGCATTTGCTGTTCATCCCCATTGTCCGTCCATTCAAACTCGCGGGCCCACAGCCCGGAAAGGAAGCGAATTTGCAAGTCCTCGTCCGAGATAACAATGTCGACCAAGCCCTGCGCGTTCTCAAGAAGAAGATGCAGCGCGAAGGCCTGTTCCGTGAAATGAAGACCCGCAGCGCTTATGAGAAGCCTTCGGAAAAGCGCACACGCGAAAAGGCTGAAGCCATTCGTCGCCAGCGCAAGCTCCAGCGCAAGAAGCTGCAGCGCGAAGGCCTGCTGCCGGCACCGAAGAAGGTGCTGCGCCCCGCCCGCTAAGGGCCATGGGTTCGGGCGCGCGCCTCTGGCGCGCCCGCCGCTGCCTGCCTCTCAGGTCGCCGGCCACCCGAGCGACCCCATCAAACAACGATGACCGATACCGTGGATGCCTGAAGCTTCAGGCCCATACCGTGGAGGAAGGACGGATATGACAGCGACCAAGGACAAATTTTTCAAGCCTGAGAAGGTTGCCGCCCAGGACAAGGCGACGACGACCGACAGCGCCGCGCGCGCGATCATCGAGCAGGAAGTCAAGCAGCGCGATCGCAAGACCGAAGCGCTGAGGGCCCTGCGCATGCAGCGCGAAGCCGAGCAGACCGTGACACCGCCGGCACCGAAGAAGACACGCGCGCCGCGCAAGACCGCCGCCACAAAAGCATAATACCGACCGGCCCATTTGCGGTCCTGCCGTCGGACTGCGCCTTTCGCATCGGGCGCGTTTTCCAGATACCCGATCGTGTTCGATCCCGCCGACAGCTGCGTCTCGCCTGTCGGGCAAGCCGTTGTTTGCGCCTTGTTCCTTGCCGGTGTGCCCCTCGTCCGAATGTCGCGCCTTGCCTCTCATCAGGCTGTCTGCGCGGCTGCCCCTCATCCGGCTGCCGCCACCTTCTCCCCGCAGGCGGCGAGAAGGACGGGCTTGGCCGGCGTACCGGTACAAACGTATCTTTCCCCTCTCCCCGCCTGCGGGGAGAGGGTCAGGGTGAGGGGCCAAGGCGCGGCGCGCGCGTCAATGTGGCACGAGCGACAAGCTGCCCGGCAAAAGCCGTTAGCGCTTGGGCGCGACGAGGGCGAAATAGGCACCCTGGGGGTCGATGGCCTGGATGATCCAAGCAGGACCGGGGACTTCCATCGGTTCCTGGATCACCGTGCCGCCGGCGTTCGTCACGCGCGCGACGGCCGCGTCGATCGCATCGACATTGATGTAATAACCCCAGCAGGGAAGCGGCACCTCGGCCGGCTTGGTCATCATGCCGCCGATCACCTGATCGTCCTTGCGAAACAGCTGGTAGACGCCCATCGGGCCCATGTCGACGCTGGTATCCTTCTGCCAGCCGAAGATGCCGGCATAAAAATCGAAGGCTTCCGCGCCGTTGCGGGCCATCAGTTCGCGCCAGCCAAAGGTGCCGGGCGTATCGGGGGCCGGTTCGGGCGGCACGCCGCCGGCCGGAATGATCGGTGTCATCACGGCAAGGACGGCACCCTGGGGATCGGCAAGCACGGCAAAGCGGCCGACACCATGGATGTCGATCGGGCCATGCATCACCTTGCCGCCATCGCTGACGAAGTGATCAGCCACCCGGTCGACATTGTCGACGGCGACATAGCCGGTCCAATTCGAGGGAACGCCGCGCGCCTTGACCTCGTCGGTCAGGGCCAGCATGCCGGCGACACCCATTTCGGAGCCGGCAATCGACAGGATGGTGTAGTCCATATCCGGCATGCCGCTGTCCTTGGCGGTCCAACCGGCAACCTCGCCATAGAATTTCGCCGCCCCAGCGGTATCGCTGGTCATCAGTTCATACCAGATAAACTTGCCGTGCATGCTGTGCATGGTGTTCTCCCTGTTGGCCGCTTCAGGCGCGGCGCTTGCTTTCGCTGGTCATGAAAACATGGAAACTGCCATCCGGCTTGCGGACGCTGCCGGAGAACGACCGGTGATCATCATCGTGGAAATGAATGACATCGCGATAGACCTCCGTCCTTGACGGATCTTCGAACGACGGGCCCTCCGCTTCCAGCACGAGCGTCTGACCATCGTCCTCGACCCAGCCCTTGTAGACCCAGAGCTTGTCCATCATAGACCCGATCCAGGTTCCAACATAGTGCCCGAGACGTGGATCATAGCCAAGTGTCATGATCATCGAAGACCGGCTGCCATCACCCATGCCGCCCTCGCCTTCCGAGAGCACCCAGAGGCCGCCGATCGAGCGTACGGTCTCGGTCCACACCTTGTCCGGATCGTTAACGTCATAATCCTTGTGGCCGGTGGAACTGGTGTAGATCCAGTCGCCAAGCAGCCTGTCGAGAAAGCGATGTTCTTCGCGGGGCTTTGCAAATTCCATGATGATTTCCTCCCATTGCGGAAAGTGCATCACCAATGAAACGCGTTCATCGGTGATGCACTTTGCGTTTGCGGTTGATGGCGATCGAGATGCAGATTCACACACGCAGCCTTGCCTGGACGCGTCAGTGGCAGCTGGCAGCGGCGAGCGGCTTCTGTTCGTATTCGTCCTTGCGCTTGACGAAGCTCAGCGTCGACGTTTCGTTGCGGCCGAGCGGCGCGTGATCGAGCATCATCAGCGCGCCGAGCGCCTCTTCGCCACCGCGCGCATATTGCGAATAGGTGTGGAAGATCTCGCCCTTTTCATTGCGGTAGAAACTCGACAGGCCGGGAAGCTCGTCATGGGCATCTTCGCGCGGCGTCTCGCGGAAGTTGTAATAGACGCTGCCGGATTCCAGCTGTTGCGGCGTGAACGAGACATGGAAGTCGAAATTGAAATCGCTGCCGAAGGACGAGACCCAGGGGAACTGCCAGTTCATCCGGCGTTTGTAGGCCTCGATCTTGTCGAGCGGCGCGCGCGAAACGCAGACCAGCGTGACATCGTGATTGTTGAGATGCGGCAGCATGCCATCGATATGGTCGGCATAAAACGAGCAGCCGGGGCAGCCGGCATCCCAGTCCGGGCCGAACATGAAGTGATAGACCTCCAGCTGGCTGCGACCGTCAAACAGGTCCGCGAGGCTCTTGCGGCCGGTCGGCGTGTCGAAGGCATAATCCTTGTCGACCTTGACCCAGGGCAAAGCGAGGCGCTCGGCATTCACCTTGTCGCGCAGGCGGGTCAGTTCCTTCTCGCTAGCCAACAGCGCCTTTCGTGCCTCGAGCCACTCGTCATGCGATACGATCGAATGTTCCATTTCCTCGTCCTCCTCTTGACTTTTACGTTGATATCAACATATATGGCTTATGTCAAATGCCCCCATGATTCCCTATTCGACCACCCTGCATATTCGTGACGCCTGCCTGTGCCTGCACGCACAGCGCGCCGCCCGGGCGCTGGCCCGGCGCTTCGATACCGCCTTGAAGGCGCTGGGCCTGACCAACCAGCAATTTTCCCTGATGATGGCACTGAACCGGCCGGAACCACCCCCGATGGGGCCTGTCGCGCGGCTACTCGCCATGGACCGGACGACGCTGACGGCGGCGCTCAAGCCGCTGGAGCGGCGCGGCTGGATCACGGTCGAGCCGGATCCGAAGGACAAGCGCGGACGGCGGCTCAAGCTGACACCGGACGGCACCGCCGTTCTGTCGGCGGCCGTGCCCATCTGGCGTGCGGTGCATGCCGATATCGAGGCGGCGATGACGGTCGATGCGGATGTGCTGCGGCTGGGCATGCTGGAGGTGAGCGGTTAAGGGCCTGTAGCCTTGGTGCGCGCCGTGATTTGGTGTCAGCTTGAGGCATCCCCACGGCGCAGCAGGCGGAAATTCTGGCTATTCCTGTGACCAAAGCCAGCGCCTGCCTATCCGGTTTTGAGCGCTCAAAATGGCCACCTTGCAATTTGGCGTAGCGACTGATTAGCCTATCGAAGCATCGTGGGGGCTAAATTGATGAATTGGAGCAAGTGGTGGGATGATTTTGGCTGGCTGCTTGCTGGACTTGGCATCGGAATCTTCGTGGCCCGAATCATATTCGGACGCGATGCGTTCTGCGCGACGGCAGCGGAAGAGCACTGCGTTCGCGAGTGGATTTCTGCGTCAGCTGGATGGGCCGCGGTTTTGGCAGCGGTTCCCACGATTTTGTATCTTTCCAAGCAAGTTGAAGACGCCAGTCTCTTCCACCGCCAGAATGCCGCAATTAACCTCCGCAGAAGCAGGACTTTAGCGCAGCGGGTGAAACGCCAAGCAAGATTTCTCGAAGAGAACGAACTTTTCGGGGAGCTCACATGGCACGATAAAATGCAGATGGGAGAGGTCTCGCCTGATTTCATCAAGGGCGTAATTGACGAATATCGTATTCTCGAAAGCTATATCGACCGTGCGGATTTCTTGAGGGTAGAGGACGAAATCGCTGCGCCGGACAGATTCAGCTACGAAATGCTCATGAGACGAATTCAGAACGAATGCAAAGTGCTACAAGAGTGGCACGATGGCCTAACCGCCTTGAGCTGGGAAAATCTTGTTGCCTGGATGACCTTTATTTATCAGAGCAGCGGAGAGTATGCGCGTTATCTCAGCTCCGCTTGCGACGATTATCTCTCGGAAACGGCACAATTTTCGATGTGACCGATTTTTGTACAAGACCCTTCCTTGAGAGGAGGGTGAACGGTCCAGCGCTTGCGTGCGCTTTAAGCTGCGCGTCAGCAGAAAATCCAACAGGGGCCGCAACCGAGCCACAACGGATCGCTTCGATGCGGGCGCCACCGGCGGCATCAGCGCGTGTCCGAAGTGGCTCCTTGATCCTATCCACCGACGCAGCGCCGATCCGGACATTGAACTACCAGCACGCAAAAAGGCCGGCAAAGTGCCGGCCTTTCGCGGTGGATCGTCGTCTTTGTGTCGAAGGTCAGCGGACGGACACCGGCACTTCGACCGACGTGCGCATGGCATGGCTGTAGGGGCAGACGATGTGGGCTGCAGCGACCAGCTTTTCGGCCAGTTCGCGCTCGACACCGGGGATTTCAGCCGAGATCTTCACCTCGATTTCGAAACCGCCGCCGTCTGCGCGCGGGCCGATGCCGACGTCCGCATAGACCTTGGTGTCTTCCGAGAGCTTCAGCTTTTCCTTGCCGGCGACGAATTTCAGCGCGCCGAGAAAGCAGGCGGAATAACCGGCGGCAAACAGCTGTTCGGGATTGGTGCCGGTGGCGCCGTCGCCGCCCAGCTCCTTCGGCGTGGTCAGAGCGACGTCGAGAACGCCATTGTCGCTGACGGCGTGGCCGGTGCGGCCACCGGTGGCGGATGCATGTGCGGTGTAGAGAATAGCCATGGTGTATGTCCTTGTCCGGGGTTGTCTTGTGAGGCGATAGGCACTATGTACCGTACAATTGATTTGTGCGCAATTGTTTTTTGCGCATTGCATAGAAATAATTATTCCGACAGAATCAGAAATCAGATCCGCAGCGCAGGAGGTTCGATCACACCATGGACGACGAGACATTGGAAAAAGAGCTGACGCTCGACAAGCAGCTCTGCTTTGCACTCTACGGCGCGGCGCACGCGTTCACCCGTGCCTACAAGCCGCTGCTGGCGCCGCTTGGACTGACCTATCCGCAGTATCTGGTGATGATGGCGCTGTGGGAAAAGGATGATGTGCCGGTGAAGGGGCTCGGCGAGATGGTCGGGCTGGATTCCGGCACGCTGTCGCCGCTGTTGAAGCGCCTCGAGCAGGCCGGCTATGTCGGCCGCCGACGCGACGCAGCCGACGAGCGGCAGGTGTTCATCACGGTCACCGACCAGGGTCGGGCGCTGAAGAAACAGGCCGTCGGCGTGTTCCGGGCCATCGGCGAGCAGACCGGCTGTTCGCTCGCCGAAGTCGAGACCCTGCGCGACAGCCTCAAGCGGCTGCAGGCGCAATTGGGGGATGGGTAAAGTTGCCCCTCCCCCTCAAGGGGAGGGTGGTTGCGCTTACTGCCAGACCTGGATCTTCGCCTTGTTGGGCACGCGCTCGTAGAGGTCGATGATGTCCTGGTTCATCAGGCGCACGCAGCCGGACGAGACGGCCTTGCCGATGGAGCTCCAGTCGGGGTTTCCGTGCAGGCGGTAGAGCGTGTCTTCGCCGTTTTGGAAAATGTAGAGCGCGCGGGCACCGAGCGGATTTTTCAGGCCGGGCGGCATGCCGCCATTGGCGATCGAATATTGGACGAGTTCGGGCTGGCGGGCGACCATTTCATCCGGCGGGGTCCATTTCGGCCATTTCTGCCGCCACTGGATGACGCCGGTGCCCTGCCAGGCAAAACCCTCGCGGCCGATGCCGACGCCGTAGCGCATGGCAGTACCACCCGGTTCAACGAGATAGAGGAAACGATTGGGCGTATCGACGACGATCGAGCCGGCCGGCTGGCCGGTCGGGTCGATGACCTGCTGCCGATAGAAGCGCTCGGGGATCTTCCAATACGGCACGGCCGGGATGACATAGCCGCCATCGAAGATTTCGCCATACATGGCATCGAGTTCCGGTGAGCGGCCGGTTGGCGGCGCAGCGACCATCGGACGCGCGACGGGACCGTCAAGCCGCAGGCTCGGCGAAATGGGGCGGGAAGAGGCGCAACTGGCGAGCAGGCTCGCGGCGCCAAGACCTGTCAGCGACAGAAGGGAGCGTCGGGTCAGGTTATTCGAAGATGACATTGAGATACTGATTTCCTGTAGAATGCAGCGAGACATCTCAAGACGTCTCAGCCGGCGCTTTGTTCCGCCCCAGGGCGATGCAAACAGGAAAGCGGTCACAAAGGCAACCGCGCAGGCCTTTCAACTTTGCGAGAGGGGCCCTCGCGGTTCGAGCCTGTCTCTAAATGACAACAATCGGCGTCTTGTTCGGCACGCGGTCGAAGAGATCGATGACGTCCTGGTTGAACATGCGCACGCAGCCCGACGACGTCGCCTTGCCGACGGATTGCCAATCTGGCGTGCCGTGGACGCGGTAAAGCGTGTCCTTGCCGTCCTGGTAGATATAGAGCGCACGGGCACCGAGCGGGTTCTTCAGGCCGGCGACCATGCCACCCTCGGATGCAGACACGGGCCGGAGATTAGGCTGGCGGGCGACCATCTCCTCCGACGGGGTCCAGTGTGGCCACTTGGCCTTGCGCTCGATCACGCCCCTGCCCGACCAGGCGAAGCCGTCACGACCAAGGCCGACGCCGTAGCGCACGGCCTTGCCGCCGGCTTGCACGTGATAGAGATAATGCGCCTTGGTATCGACGACGATGGTGCCGGGCGCCTCGGTGGTCTGGTACTCAACCTCCTGGCGCAGCATGTCACGGTTAACCCGGTCGAGCGGAATAGCCGGCAGCGTGTGATCATTGTCGCGGATCACGCCATACATCGCCCGGTGCAGCGGGTTGGTGACCGGCAGGCCATAGGTCTGGTGGAACTGGGTCTGGTAGAGTTCGCGGCGCTGCGGCACCGGCTGGGTGGCCGCCGGCGGCGTGCGGGCCGGATCATGCCAGACGGGGGCGACCTCGTCCTGGAAGACGTCGATGTTCATCCGGCTGGTATCGGTGACCAGGATGCAGCCGGACAGGGCCGACAGCATCAGGCCGGATGCGGCAAGGCCGAGGGCATGGGCGAGCATGGGCTGGCTGAGGGACATGCCGGACGAGAAGAACTTAGACACCATTTTCCACCGATTCAGACTGACGTCGACGGTGACACCATGGCAGTCGCGGCTGGCGCGAGGCTGGTGCTTTGGACAGTTTCGCAGCGTGCCGGGGTAGATGTCCCGCCGTCTTCTGCTGCGGTGCGTGCCAGGTCACCCCACCCCGGACCTTCGGTCCGCCCCCCTCAATGGGGAGGGTAGACGGCGCCCCCCCTTGAGGGGGGAGGTCGATGCGGAGCGGTGGGTGGGGGTGACCTCGGCCTGCGCCGACATGATGCGTCGGCTGCACGCCTGTCAGGCGCCCCTGCCCTTGGCAACCGGCAGGCGGACATTGGGCAACATCACGGCGGCGACAAGACCGAGCGCCATCATGCCCGATGCGGTGAGAAACAGCGGCAGGAAGGCATCGGAATAGGCGTTGGCGATGGTGGTCTGGACCGTCTGCGGCAGGTGCGACAGCATCTGCGG
The DNA here is from genome assembly GCA_900470155.1 of Hyphomicrobiales bacterium. Taxonomy (GTDB): domain Bacteria; phylum Pseudomonadota; class Alphaproteobacteria; order Rhizobiales; family Rhizobiaceae; genus Allorhizobium. The sequence goes on along the minus strand of UBZT01000004.1, from coordinate 474,675 downwards.
CGTCAGATTGCGGAAATCGCCGCCGTCCGGCAGTGCGATCGAGACACGGGCAAGACCGGCACTGATGATCGCGCCGTAGATCGAGATGGCGATCGCGGCGCCGCCCATGCGGGTCAGCGTCACCGTGCCGGTGGCAGCACCGACATCGGCGCCGGACGCGGCGTTCTGCACGCCGATCACCGGCACCTGCTGGCCGATGCCGATGCCGATGCCCTGCAATAGCATGACGAGACCGAGCAGGGCGATCGGGGTTCCGGCATGCATCTGGCTGAACACGGCAAGGCTGACGATGCCGGTGGCCGTCGAGGCGATGGCGAAGGGCTTGTAGCGGCCATGCTTGGAAATGATCCGGCCGGCAGACAGGGAACCGATCGCGATGCCGCCGGTGGTGGCGATGAATAGCAGGCCGGCCATCGACGGCGACAGGCCGGTGGTGGTCTGCAGGAAGAGCGCGACATAGTTGACCGAGCCGATGCCGATCGCGCCGGAGACGGCCGAGATGCAGAGCAGCAGATTGACGGTGCGGCTGGAAAACAGCGACAGCGGCACGACCGGTTCGGGCACGCGGCGTTCGACGAAGATCCAGCCGGCGAGGCACAGCAGGCCGAAGGCGACGACGCCGAGGCTTTCGGGCGCAATCAGCGAGCCGAAGATCTGGCCGCTGTCGGCCCAGAACACGATGCTCGCCACCGCGCCGGCGAGCAGCACCGCACCGGCATAGTCGATCTTCGGCCGGCGCTGCGGCTTGCGATAGGGCAGCAGAAGGGCAAGACCAGCCAGCACGAGGATGCCGATCGGCAGGTTGACCAGGAAGATCGAACGCCAGCCGAAAAGATCGCTGAGCGTGCCGCCGAGGACCGGGCCCGTGGCGCCGGAGGCCATCAGCACGAGACTGGTATAACTCTGGTATCGGGCGCGTTCGCGCGGCTCGAAGAGGTCGGCGTTGATGGCGAAGATCGACACCATGATGCCGCCGCCGCCGAGCGCCTGCAGCACACGCGCGGCGATCAGCGTGTTCATCGAGACGGCCAGGCCGCAAACCAGCGAGCCGAGGGTGAAGATGGTGACGGCGGCGATGATGACATATTTGCGGCCGAACAGATCACCGAGCTTGCCATAGAGCGGCATGACCGCGCTGGTGGTCAGGAGATAGGCCGAGCCGACCCAGCCGAAACGCTCCAGTTCGCCGAACTCGCCGACGATGGTCGGCAGCGCCGTCGAGACGATCTGATTGTCCAGTGTCGCCATGAACATGGCGGTGAGCAGGAGCAGATAGACAACGAGGCGCAGTTTGGGATCGGTGACGAGTGGCGGAAGGGTAACAAGGGAAGGCGGTGCCGGGGAAAGCGATGGCGAAATGGAGACCGGCGGCGGAACCTGTGTTGCACCGGCGGCCGGCACGGGGCGGTTTGAGGCATTCGAAACGGAATTGTCCATGGTGGGGCTCCTGTTGCCTCCAAAATGTGCCTCAAGCATTTATATGTCAACAGCATATAAATGCGAAAGTCACTTATTTTGCTTTCGCGGTCCGAATGAAGCTGCTATTCTGCCACGATGACAGAGACACGGAACAAGACCGACACGCGGCCGCAAGCGAGCACCGCAACACCGGAACAGGGCGGTGATCCCGCCCTTGCCGGCATCGGCCAGGCGATGACGCGCATGCGCCTGCTGATCGGCAGGCGGTTCATCGGCCGCATGGCGCTGAAACGCATCGGCACCGGGCTGGAATTGTCCGATATCGATGCGATCGGCGTGATCAAGCGCGTGGCGCCGCATCAGGAGGTGACGGTCGGGGCGATTGCCGAGCAGATGCGGATCGATCCGTCGCGCGGCAGCCGGATCGTGGCCGACCTGGTCCGGCAGGGACTGCTCGAACGGGCAGCCTCGCAGGAGGACGGACGGCGCAGCATCGTGCGCATGACGGCGGCCGGCAAGCAGGTGCTGGAGCAGATCGAGGAGATCAAGCGGGAACTGATCATCGAGGCCACGGCGGGGTGGCCGCAGGACGACATCGTGAAATTCGCAACGCTCTACGACCGGTTCACGGCCGGCCTCGAAGCGCAGCTCGACCAGTTCGAGCAAGCCGAATAGGGGCTTGACGGGAGCGGAAAACAGCCCGGCCGGCATTCCCTCCCCCGAGACAATGCCGGCCGGTCGACGCGGGCTGTTCCACCGCGAGTGTCGTGGCTCCGCCAAAAACCGTTGACACCCCCTTCGTCCACGCGTCGAAAGAAAATTCAGATCGCTTTCGGCCCCTGGAGCGCGTTGTAGATCCTGCGGCCGAGCAGGATCGCAACCGGCAGCGCAACCAGACAGCCACCCAGGAAGGCACCGGCGATATGCCATCCCTGGACCAGATCCAGCGACAGCACGGTAATCACCGCAGCGCCGCCGAGGGCACTGGCGACGAGGATGTAGAGGACTGCAGTCAGACCAAGCATGTTCGCCCCTCAGGATTGTTGCTTGCGGCCAAACTACGACAGGCCCGAACGAAGTCATTGATCTGGCGCAAACGGTTTCCACCATTCGCAGCGATCAAAACCGCTGGATGAAACGCCACATCTTCACCTGAAATCACCGCCAGGGCAGTCTGATCGGTCGCGGGATTCACCATGATCGCAGCCGATCGCGTGCATGCCTTGCTCCGCCCTTGCCCTGCCCTGGCGCATCAGCCAGATTTGAAGCGATCCGGCGAAGGCTTGCCGGACGACGCCGACGCCCCGGAAAACCCATGCAGACCAGACGCAGCATCCTATCCGGCCTTGGCGGCCTTGTTGTAACCGGCGCGACCGGGGGCTTTGCCGGCCTGCGCGCACCCGATGCGGCGGCACAATCGCTGAGCCAAATCGAGTTGCGCGGCGGATTCGATGCCGCAGAGGCTGGCGTCATGCCGGGAGCAGACGACGACCAGAGCCGCAAGCTGCAGGCGCTGATCAACGCAGCCGCCAAGGTCGGGCAGCCGGTTTTCCTGCCAGCGGGCACCTACGAGGTCTCCAACCTCGACCTTCCGGAGGGGACGCGCCTGTCCGGTGTTGCCGGTGCAACCCGGCTCGCCTATCGCGGCGACGGCCATCTGATCGCGGCGCGCGACGTGCGCCAAATCAGCCTGTCCGGCATCACCTTCGACGGCGCCAATCGCTGGCTTGCCGACTATACCGAAGGGCTCCTCGCCTTCCGCAGCGTCGAGGACGTGGTCATCGACAATTGCGAGATCACCGGCAGCCGCAAATACGGCGTGCAGATGGAACGCTGCGGCGGGCGGATTTCTGCAAGCCGGATCACCGGTGCGGCGAAGGCGGCGATCTGGTCGGTCGAGGGCCGGGCGATGAGCATCCGCGACAACGAGATCAGCGACTGCGGCAATGGCGGCATCCTGGTGCATCGCTGGACCAAGGGCGCCGACAACACGATGATTACCGGCAATAGGATCAGCCGGATCGCCGCAACCGATGGCGGCACCGGCCAGCACGGCAACGGCATCAACCTGTTTCGCACCGATGGCGTGATGATCGAAGGCAACCATGTATCGGACTGCGCCTTTTCCGCGATCCGGGCGAATTCGGCCTCCAATGTCATCATCAGCGGCAACCAGGCTTTGCGCTCCGGCGAAACGGCGATCTATGCCGAGTTTGACTTCGAAGGCGCCTTGATCGACGGCAATCTGGTCGACGGGGCCGCCAACGGCATTTCGGTGGTCAATTTCGACCAGGGCGGCCGACTGTCATCGGTCAGCGGCAATATCGTGCGCAACATCACTGCCGAGGGCCCCTACGTGCATGACGGCGCAGGCTTCGGCTATGGCATCGCCGTCGAAGCCGAGACCACCGTGACCGGCAATGTGATCGAGCAAGCCGCCAAGGCCGGCCTGATGCTGGGTTGGGGCCCCTATCTGCGCAATGTCATCGTCTCCGACAACATCATCCGCAAGGCGCCGGTCGGCGTGATGATCAGCGTCGTCGAAGGCACCGGCAGCGTCGTGGTCAGCCACAACCTGTTTTCGGAGACACTGACGGGTGCCGTCCTCGGCTATCGATGGGCCGAGAAGGTCACGCAGGATCTCGTCGATGGTGCACATGACACGGAAACACTGACCGTCGAGGGCAACCGGCGGGGCTAGACCTGGCCTCGTCTCACTGCGTGAACTGGTCAGCCTGTGCGTACGCTGCTCCATCGCCGGCAATTTCATCAAGTATTAGCAATAGACTTAAGTTTACAGTCACTAATATTAGCGCAAGCGCAAAATCGTAATCCCTGTTTAAGCCCTGCAATGCTTAAGTTGCCGAACGCCTCATTCCAGTGAAGTCGACCAATGCTGCTCAAGCTACAGAATATCATTCTCGAAAAGATCGCCACGGGCCTGCCGCTGGCGGAAACCGTGGATTTTCTGTGCCGGGAAGCGGAAAAGACAGCGCCCGACATCGTCTGTTCGGTGCTTCTGCTCGACGAAGACAACCGCATACGCCATCTCGCCGGTCCCTCCCTGCCAAAGGCCTATGCGGCGGCAATCGACGGAGTATCGATAGGAGCCGGCATCGGCTCCTGCGGCAGCGCCGCCTATACCGGCAAACCCGTCGTCGTCGAGGATATCGAGACCCATCCCTACTGGCAGGACTTCAAGCACCTTGCGCTCGTGCACGGGCTGATGGCGTGCTGGTCGACGCCGATGCTCGTCTCGGGTGAGGTGGTCGGTACCTTTGCCTTTTATTACCGCACGCCACGCGGGCCATCCGCACTGGAGCGCGACCTGGTTGCGGCTTGCGTGCACCTGTGTGCCATTGCCATCGAGCGCGACCGGCGCATTGCCGAACGGCGTCGGCTGGGTGAAACGGACGCCCTGACGCAATTGCCGAACCGCGCCCGCTTCAACGACGTGGTGCAGATCCAGGCAGGCAGCGGTCGCCAATGGGGACTGCTGCTGACGGATGTCGACAACCTCAAGATGGTCAATGACACATTCGGCCATCAGGCCGGCGACGACCTGATCCGCATGGTGGCGCGGCGCCTGACGGAGCACGCCGAGCCGGGCATGGCGTTTCGTCTTGGCGGCGACGAGTTTGCCATCATCATTCCCTGCCTTGAAGACCTTGACCCGAAGACGCTCGCCGCCGACCTGCTTGCCTCGATCAAGATGCCCTGCGAATGCGATGGCCACCTGCTCTATCCGTCGATCACGATCGGCGGCGCGCGCGCGGCCGCCGGAGAAAATCCGGGGCCTGTGCGGCAGAATGCCGACTATGCGCTCTACCATGCCAAGGAGCGTGCCCGCGGGCGCTATATCGAATATGTACCCGGTCTCGGAACGGCCATCGTCAAGCGCTTCCGCGCCATTCACGATGTCGATGACGCACTCAGAGAGCAGCGGATCGATGCCTATTACCAGCCGCTGGTCGAGATCGCGACGGGACGGTTGATGGGCTTCGAAGCCTTGTGCCGGATGCGCATGCCGGACGGCGAAGTGGTTGCGGCCGGGCATTTCCAGGAGGCGATGAAGGACGCGCATGTCGCGCTGGAACTGACCGACTGCATGCTGGAAAAGACGGCCGTCGATTGCCGGCGCTGGATCGATGCCGGCCTGAATTTCGGTCGCGTCGGCATCAACCTTTCCGCCGCCGACTTTTATCGGGGTGGATTGACCGAGCGGATCGCCAAGGCTTTCGAGCGGCTCGGCGTTCCCTTGTCCGCCGTGGTCGCTGAGGTGACGGAATCGGTCTATCTGGGGCAGCGCGACCAGATGGTCGCCACCGAAATCCAAGCCATGCGCGCCGCCGGCATGAAAGTCGCGCTGGATGATTTCGGCACCGGTTTTGCCTCGCTCACTCATCTTCTGACCGTTCCGGTCGATATCATCAAGATCGACAAATGTTTCGTGCATCGCATGGTTCACGACCGCGCGGGTGGGGTCATCATCAAGGGGCTGCTCGACATTGCCCATGGGCTCGGAATGGGAGTCGTTGCCGAAGGGATCGAGGATAGCGAACAGGCAGCCAGGCTGACCGCCATGGGCTGCAAGAGCGGCCAGGGCTATCTGTATGCCAAGGCGCTCGACCGCACCGCCGCGTCGAGCCTGATGCGCGCGGGCCGCGGCTACATCACCGAGGACCACGCGCTTCTGGCCGAGGCGGGAAATGACCGCCTCAACCTCGCGGGATAGAATGTACCGCTCAACGGCCGTCACCTCCCGGGTATCGGCCTCTATTCGCACCGGATCGATGCGAGCCCAGTTCTGCCGCCGTGATTACTCAATCCCTGCGGCCATTGGCCGTCACCAGCCGGATCAGCTGCCGCGCATCGGGTGGCGGCTTCTTTTCCACCCGGCGGTAAAGCCGGCAATCGCGGGTGCGGGTCATCAGGCCCATATTGACCAGTTCCCGACGTAAAAGAACGTGATCGCCGAAACCATTGTGACGCTTGAGAACGTCGTTGACCGATTTTTCCGGCATGTCCCCGCCGGCCGGGATAAACGACCAGAGCACCCATAACGCCAGTTGCTGCAGGCTGAGCTTGCCCGGCCAGCGGACCAGGCAGTCGGTGCCGGCAAAGCAGCGGGCGGCAAGTTCGACGCGGCGGAAATCGACCGCCGGCTCGGGTTCGGGCAGGACCGGATTGGAGAGACGCTCCTTCGCGGCGCGGCTCGCCTTCAAATGCTGGTAATTGCGAAAACCCGCAGCTTTCGCCAGCATGTTGAGGATCTCGACATGGCCGGGCTTTTCGTCCCGAGCGTCCAGTTCCCGTTTCAGGATGCGAGCCAGCGCCGACAGATCGGGCGCCTCATAGGCTTGAATGATACGCGACATCGTCATTGTCCTCGATATCGTGCCCTGGATATCCAGAATGGCCGGTGGTCACCGACTTCCGACGCGGCACGGAAAAACGAGCTGACGTCGAAGACGAAAATGGACAGGTTTAGCTTCCCTGCGCGGGACGGTGACGCCTGGGTGAACTGCGGACCCTTGTTCTCCTGGATAAGTTGAGCCGGGCCCTCTGTCAATCGGCTGCCGCATCAGCGAATTTCATGGGCGGATCAACACGACACGGCTTTTCTCGGCAGCGGCCAGCAGATAGCGTCCGCTGCGGAACAAGGAGATATCCATGCTGAAGATCTACGGCGTCTACAAGTCGCGCGCGACGCGCATTCTCTGGCTGGCCGAGGAGCTCGGACTTTCGTTCGAACTCGTGCCGGTGCTGCAGGCCTACAAGCTTGCCGATCCGATGGCGCCGGACGCAAGGCTCAACACACGCTCGCCGGATTTCCTCAAGGTCAATCCGATGGGCAGCATTCCGACGATCGACGACGACGGCCTTGTGCTGAACGAATCGCTGGCGCAGACCCTTTATCTGGCCAAGAAACATGGCGGGCCGCTGGCACCGAAGGACATCGCCGAAGAGGCACTGATGCAGCAATGGACGCTGTTCGGCGCGACCTCGATCGAAACCGAGGCACTGAAAATCTCCCAGGCCAACAACGAAGGCCGCCTTTCCTGTGACGCGGGCCAAGCGGAGGCGAAGGTCGTCGCACGCATCCTGGCGCGGCCGTTCGGCGTGCTCGAGCAGCATTTTGCCGCGCATGACTATGCCGTCGGCGACCGCTTTACCGTGGCCGATATCAACCTGGGCGAAATCGTGCGCTATGCGCAGGCCTACCAGCCTTTGTTCGACGCACATCCGAAGACCGGTGCATGGCTGAAGCGCATCCAGGATCGCCCGGGGTTCAAGGCGATGTGGCAGAAGCGGCTGGCGGAAGTGGAGTGAGGACGTCGTTATTCTGAGGCTTCGCCGGACCTAAAGATCACCCCACCCCGGACCTTCGGTCCGACCCTCCCCCTCAAGGGGAGGGTCGAAGTCAGGTCATGCCACGCCCGGCACGTCCTCCAGTCTATACCAGACAGGAATGCCGCGCTCGGTGGCGATGCGCACATCGTTGTCTGCCCCCTTGGATGCGCCGGGAAGGCGCAGGACGCCGTCGCACAGCTGGAGAAGCCGGTGCGCGACAGGATGGAAGATCCCTTCATAGAGGTCGTCGCCGATCGCCTTGCCGCCGGCTGAATGCCAGACCGGCAGCGCCACCCATTCGCCGATCATCGGCACATGGCCGGCCTCGAACAAAGCATGCGACGGCGCCTCGAGCACCTGCAGGTTGGCCGCCATCTTGACCGGGTCGTCACCGGTGCCAGAGCGATAGGGCCCGGCAATCAAAATCAACATCGTCATCTCCTTCATCTCCCGCCTCATGCGGGAATTTGCGTATTTCCGCATGATTCTGCTGGAATGTCGACTCGTATTTGTTATTATCGTGCATATTCGTGAACAAGCAGGTGAAGCCATGCTGACCGAGCAGAGACGCCAGATGATCCTCGACATCCTGAAACGCGAGGGACGTGCGCTTGCGGGCCAGCTGGCGCGCGACTGGAACGTCTCGGAAGACACGATCCGGCGCGACATGCGGGAGATGGCGGCGGACGGGCTGTTGAAGCGGGTGCATGGCGGGGCGATGCCGATGGCACCGGTGCTGCCGGATTTCACCACCCGGCGGGGTGTGGCGACCGAGGAAAAGCAGAGGCTGGCGGCAGCCGCGATCCGGCTGATCTCACCCGGCCAGATGGTGTTTCTCGACGGCGGCACGACGACGGTGGAAATCGCCCGGCAGATCCCGCGGGCCATGGCGCTGACCGTGGTCACCCATGCGCCGACCTTAGCTGCCGAATTCGAGCATCACCTGGAGATCGAGGTGATCCTGATCGGCGGTCGGCTGTACAAACATTCGATGGTCGCGGTGGGAGCCGCGGCAATTGCCGCGATCGACCGGCTGCGGCCGGACCTCTTCTTTCTCGGCGTCACCGCCGCCCATCCGGTCGAGGGACTGACGACAGGAGACTTCGAAGAAGCGGCGATCAAGCGGCGCATCGTCGAGCGCAGCGCCGCCACCTATGTGCCATTGACGTTGGAGAAGCTGGATGCGGTGTCGCCGTGCCTGGTGGCACAGATGTCCGAGATCACCGGGCTGATCGTAGTGCAGGAGGATAAGCCGCGCGGGCTCGGCGGTTACCGGGAGGCGGGTGTCGAAATTGTGGTGGCTTAGGCCCAGGAAAAATGCCCCCCTCATCTGCGAAATCTGAGGTTTAGCCTGCGGCTAAGCCCTCGATTTCGCTTCTTCTCCCTCAAGGGGAGAAGAAAGAATGCGGCTGGCGCGACGTCCTGCCTCTCCCCAGGAGGGAGAGGATAGAAAATCACGATATTAGCGTCAGCTAAATCGTAGAATTTCTTGGTGAGGGAGACGTCTGTGCCGCAATTCTTCCGCCAAACAGCCACTCAGCCAAACAGTGCATCGGTGACGCGCACCGTGCCGACCTCGATGCCGTTCCAGTTCTTCATCGTGTGACTGGCCATGGCGATCAGCGCCTGTTGCTCGGCGCTGTCCTTGTCGAAATGGCGGGCGAGAAGGGCGGCGATCATGGTTTCGGCGGCGCGGGTGGTGCCGTCCTCGCATTTGACCGCAAACGACAGGCCCTTTTCCGGCAGGACGGCGCAGAACACGCCTTCGGCCCCGGTCTTGGCAAAGATCCGGCCGGGGGCCGCCTGCATCAGGCGGGTGCAGAAGCGCCTGGTGCCGGCGACATAGAAGGGCTCGGCCATGCAGGCGTCGATCAGGCGCCGGGCGGCGCGGGCGCGGATCGGCGCCAGCCCCCGGCCGGTGGCCATCCTGGCAAATCCAAAAGCAAGGCCTGTCAGCGGAACGGCGTAGGCCGGGATCGAGCAGCCATCGGTGCCGCAATTGTCGGGTCCAAGTGCAGCCCCGGTCAGGCTTTCCATGATGCCACGGATCTGCTGCTGCAAAGGATGGTCATACCCGGAATAGCCTGTCGGATCCTCGCCGGAATGGCAGCAGGCGCAGATAAAGCCCGAATGTTTGCCCGAGCAATTGTTGTGCAGGGCGGTCGGTTTGTCGAGGCTGCGGGCCTGGTTGATGATCGTTGCCTGATCGAAGGACCAATGCGCGCCACACTCCAGTGCGGACAGGTCACGGCCGGCGGCCTTCAGCATGGCGGAAGCGGTCGCGACATGCTCCGGTTCGCCGGAATGCGACGAACAGGCGAGCGCCAGTTCACGGTTGCCGAAGCGATAGGCGTCGGCGGCACCGGTCTCGATCAGGGGCAATGCCTGCATCGCCTTGCAGGCCGAACGGGGAAAGACCGCGGCATCAACATCGCCGGCGGAAAAGACAACTCCACCGTCGCCGTCGACCACCACGGCCATGCCGCGATGGCGGCTCTCGACGAGTTGACCGCGCGTGACTTCGACCGTGATCGGATTGTTCATGCCTTGCCTCAAAATTCCCGGATTGTTTCCGGCTCTTAGCGCAATCCACCGCTTTATGCACGAGGTCCAGACTTGAAAATCATCATCCGCCTGCTGACGGTCCTGCTGCTGGTCTTCATCCTGCCGACCCTTGTGTCAGCTGGGCTATGGGCAACGGCGGACAGGCCGGGGCGATGGAACGAGGCAAACTGGGGATCGGCCGGCATCCTGCCCAGGGCGGAGGACAGCCCGCCAGCGGCAATCTATGTGTTTTCCGCAATGACCGGTGGATTGAAGGGGGCTGTCGCCAGCCATGCGTGGATTGTGACCAAGGAAAAGGGCGGCGCCTATCAGCGCTATGACAAGGTTGGCTGGGGAACGCCGATCCGCCGCAACCACCGGGCGCCGGACGGTTTCTGGTATTCCAATCCGCCGCGGCTGGTAGTCGAGATCAAGGGAGCAGAGGCAGAGCGGCTGATCCCCCAGGTTGAAGCCGCGATTACCGCCTATGTGCATGGCGAGCCGGGCGGCTATCGGATCTATCCGGGGCCGAATTCCAATACTTTCGTCGCGCATGTGTTGCGCAGCGTGCCGGACCTCGGTGCCGTGCTGCCGCCGGATGCGGTGGGACGCGACTATCTGCCGGAAGGCGGATTCTATGCGCTGGATGATGACGGCCGCGACCTGCATCTCAGCCTCGGCGGATTGGCCGGCATGTCGGTCGGTGCGCGCAGTGGTCTCGAGGTGAACTTCCTCGGCCTGGTGGCGGGTCTCGATTTCAACCGCCCTGCCCTCAAGGTTCCGGGCTTCGGCTTGATCGGCTGGTAAGCTGCGCTGGACAACCGCCCGGCACAAAACCACCGCCCGGAATCAAAAAGAGCCGCACAAGGCGGCTCTCCATGAGTTTTGGTCCCTAAGCTGGACCCGGACGCTGCCAGGCAGCGGCCGAAGGAAGGTGGTGTCAGGCCGAGGGCTGCCCCGTCAAAACCATCACCTTGCCAAAGCCCCAAACGCAGACCGAAATCTCATTAGACATTGGATCACCTTCCTTTCGTTACGTTGTCGATGACTAAAAGGTAGGTGCGTTGCAGCGTTTCTGCAAGGCACGTTATATGACAGGCGTGGAAAATACTTTATTGGACATTTGCCCCCAGAATCACGATCATTCGCGCGCTGGAGATCGTCAGCTGGTTAACAGACCGGGCAATCCCCTTCCCGTCTCCCGTCAAAATCATCCCAGTGTCAGCACGATCTTGCCGATATGGCTGGAGCTTTCCATCAGGCGATGGGCCTCGACCACATCCTCGATCGGCAGCACGCGATGAATGACCGGGGCCACCTCCCCCGCTTCGATCAACGGCCAGACCTGGAGCTGCAAATCGTCGCGGATGGCGCGTTTTTCTTCCGCTGAGCGCGGCCTCATGGTCGAGCCGGTGACCGTCAGGCGCTTGACCATGATCGGCTGCAGGTTGACCTTGTCGGCCACGGCACCGCCGAGAAAGGCAATGATCGACAAACAGCCATCCTTGGCGAGAACCTGCAGGTTGCGGTCGAAATAGGCGGCGCCGATCATGTCGAGCACGACATCGACGCCCTTGCCGGCGGTCTCTTCCCTGACCAGCTCGACGAAATCCTCGACTTTGTAGTTGATCGCGCGCGACGCGCCGAGATCCATGCAGGCGGCGCATTTTTCCGCCGAGCCGGCGGTCGTATAGACTGTCGCGCCAAAGGCCCGAGCCAGCTGGATGGCGGTGGTGCCGATGCCGGACGAGCCGCCATGGATCAGCACGGTTTCGCCTTCCGTCAAGCCGGCCATCTGGAAGAGATTGGCCCAGACGGTGAAGAAGGTTTCCGGCAGCGCCGCCGCCTTGACCGCATCATAACCGCGCGGCCAGAACAGGGCCTGGGTCGCGGGAACCGCGCAATAATCGGCGTAGCCGCCGCCATTGGCGAGCGCACAGACCTTGTCGCCAAGGGCAAAGCCGGACACGCCCTCGCCAAGTTCCACGACCTCGCCGGCCACTTCGAGGCCGAGGATCGGGCTTGCGTCCTTGGGGGCCGGATAGCTTCCCTGGCGCTGGGCGACATCCGGCCTGTTGACCCCGGCTGCCTCGACGCGGATGAGGATTTCGCCGGGACGTGGTCTCGGCACAGACCCGGTTGCCAGCCGCATGACCTCGGCTGGACCATGGGTGGGCAGATCGACATAGCGCATGGTGTCGGGAAGTGACATCGGCAGGCTCCCTGGGTTTGATTGCTGACCGGCATAGAGCAGCGCAATTGCGATGAAAAGGAGGCTCTTTGCCACGCGCGACAAATGGCGTGGGCAAAGCGGACGAAACCCTGCCGTTCGCAGCACCGGGTGTCGACCGTCAAAAATTCAGCGTGCAACCCCGAGTATCGGACCGATCGCTACGTTCACATCACCTGCGGCGCGCATCTCTTTGGTTAGAATACGTGAATACTAAGATATATCTTCACGAAATCAACGAGATGAAGGACAGAAAAGTTCCGTGAACACCACGTTCGTCCCGTTTCTTAGCATCCGTCATTAACCGATTGCTAACCATAAAACGGTTGTATTGTGCGATAAGACTTCGCCCATGACGGGCCACAAAAAATCAAAACACTTGAGATCTTCATGGCCAGTATTCTGACGAATCTGGGCGCCATCACTGCGCTCCAGACCTTGCGCTCTATTGCCTCCAATCTGCAAATGACACAGGGACAGACCGCGTCGGGTCTGCGTGTCGTGGATGCGAGCGACAATGCGGCATACTGGTCGATTGCCACAACCATGCGCTCCGACAAGATGGCCATTTCGGCCGTCAGCGATGCGCTGGGTCTTGGGGCGGCAACGGTCGATACCGCCTCCACGGGCACGGAAGCGGTCGTGGAGTTGCTTGGCGAATACAAGGCCAAGCTCGTCGCGGCGAAAGAACAGGGCGTCGATCGGGCCAAGATCCAGGAGGAACTCGACCAGTTCAACGCGCAGGCAGAAAGCGTCGTCGCCTCGTCCGGTTTCAGCGGCGAGAACTGGCTGAAGACGAATGCGGCGACGCATCTCAGCGAAACCGCTCAGCTGAACACCTCGCTGGTCTCGTCCTTCGTCCGCGATGCCAACAACAATGTGCAGGTGAAGACGATCAATGTCGATCTGAAGCAGACCAGCATGCTGAACCTTGGCGGCGGCGGTATCCTGCAGAAGCAGTTGCACAGCGTCGGCGACATCGGCGGCTTCCGCGACACCGGCGTCAACTCCGTCGCGCATGAAGGGCATGAAAGTTATGCGTTCACCGGCAGCAGCACATTTGCCGCAACCGACTACATCAATTTCACCCTTACCGTCGATGCCGGCACGCATTCGGCAGGCAACGCCTATGCACTGACGATCGACAAGGCAGTGGTCGATGCGGCGCTCGGCACGACCGATGGCCGGATCAACACAGCCATGCAGCTGCGCTCCGTGCTGGAGCGGGTGTTCCAGGATAACGGGGTGCCGGCCACTGCGTATGAGAGCATGTTTACCAGCGTGTCATCGACAACCGAATTCGAGATCGGCTCACTGGAGACATCAGGACATGCCGGGTCGAGCATCTCGATCTCGGCGGTCAATTCGGATTTCGGCGGCGCCTATCCGGCGAATTTCGCCATGGGCCTTGAGAATGCCCCGAGCGCCAAGCACGACAACATGTATCCGATGGCTTCGATTGGCTTCACCACGCCGTTCACGGTGTCGGCCCTGGCGGAGGTCTATTTCGACGTCGAGGTCGGCCCGGGCGGACGCCAGACCTATACGATCGATCGCGGCGTGGTCGACGCAGCCCTCGGCACCAGCGACGGCTATATCGGCAGCGCCAACGACCTCGCCGCGGTGATCGCCCAGGCGGCAGGCGGCAGCGCCCTTTCGGTGACCGCCAGCGGCAACAGCATTACGTTTGCCGCCGACCAGACCGTCTATCCCGAGGCCGGCAATCGTGCCGCCCGTGTCTATGTCGGCAATGTGCGCTCCAACCCGCCCTATGCGCCGGACTTCGACCTTGCCGAGGTGGACATCGTCCAGAACCTGCGCACCCTCGACCAATATCTCAAGGGTGTTGACCATATGGAGAAGCTCGCCATCAGCAGTGCAAGCAAACTCGGCTCATTTCAGACGCGGATCGACATGCAGGCTGACTTTGCCGAGAAGCTTTCCGACAGTATCGAGACGGGGATCGGTCGTCTCGTCGATGCCGACCTCAATGAGGTCTCGACGCGGCTGAAAGCCTTGCAAACGCAGGAGCAGCTCGCCATTCAGGCGCTGCAGATCGCCAATACCAGTGCCGACACCATGCTGCAGCTGTTCCGGTCGTGAGCAACGACGGCCGCTGAAACATCGCGTTCGGTGGATCGCGCTCAGGCGCCGCCGAACGTGCCCAGGACCAGACCGGCATCACTGTCCTTGGCAGCCTTCTTCAGATCGGCGATTTCGGCACTGATGCGGTTGACGTCATCGATGACGCGGCCCTTTGGCAGTTCGAGCACACCGATCGAGCAGCGCATCAGGGCGAAATCGCGTTCCTGGCCATGCCGGTCCAAGCCCTTGATCAGGCCGGCGTGGCGGTCCTTTTCGGAATAGAGTTCGACGACATCGTCATGGAAATCCGACAGCAGTCGGTCGAGGATCTCGGTCAGTTCCTCGCGGCTCCAGTCGCTGACGCCGATGAAAAAATCATCGCCGCCGACATGGCCGAGGAAATCACCGTCGGAGAAGAAATAGCGGCGGAGGAGCGCTGCAAACAGGCTGATCGCATGGTCGCCGAGATGAAAGCCGTAATGGTCGTTGAACGGCTTGAAATTGTCAAAATCGCAGTAGCAGAAGAAGCGTGTCTCATCGCTGTCGAGGGCGATATCGCGCATGTAGTCGCGGATGGCGCGATTGCCAGGCAGGCTGGTCAGCGGGTTCTGGTCCTGGGCGGTCTTCAGACGCTTCTCGTTCATCACACGGATCAGCGATGCGGCCGAGACGACACCGGCATACCGCATGTTCTCGGTGAGGATGACGCAGTCGGAGCCTTCCATATTGGCAAAGATGGTCATCAGCCGCTCGGCATCGGCATCCAGGCCGACGATCGGGGCGCGATCGACAAAATGCGAAATGGAGCGTTCATAGACCTTGTTCTTCAACAGGTCGCGGCCGAAGGGCTGGTAGATATATTCCTTCAGGTGGATCTCGTTGATGATGCCGCGCGGCTCGCCATTGGCGTTGAGCACCGGAAAGAAGGTCTGGCCGGGATTGCGGCGGAAGAGATCGAAGACATGGTCGATGTTCTCGTGCTCGTAGACGGTCGGCATCAGTTCGATCTGCTTGCGGATCAGCACTTCGTCCAGCGACTGGGTGCTGCGACGAACCTTGCCGATCTCCTGCAGATGCGGAAAGGCGCTTTTCAGCTCGGTGATCATCGTGGTCGGCCGGGCAATGAACCAGCCCTGGACGAGATCGACGCCGAATTCGCGGCAGGCGATGAATTCAGCCTCCGTCTCAATACCCTCGGCAATGACGCGCACGCCGAGGACATGGCAGAAATTGACGATGTTCTTAACGAGGTGGCGCTTGCGCGGATTGCTGTCGAGGCCCGAGATGAAATGGCGGTCGATCTTGACGTAGTCGACAGGGTAATCACAGAGCAGCTTCATCTCGCCATGGCCGACGCCGAAATCGTCGATGGCGAGCTTGAAGCCGGAGCGACGGAGACGCGCGACCAGGCCGGCAAATTCCGGCACCTCGGTATTGTCGAAGCGTTCCGACAGTTCAAAACAGACGGAGGACGGCGGGATATTGGCCTTGCGTAGCTGGTCGAGCAGCGTGTCGACCAAGGCGTCGCCATCGCGGATCAGACGGACATCGAGATTGAGGAACAAGGTGGCAGCGGCGCAATCCGGCAGGGTGGCGAACTTGGCGAGCGCCCGGCTCGAGACCATCTGTTCCAGCGCCAGCAATTCGCCGCTGGCTGAAGCCTGATCGAGGAGGTCAAGCGGCGAATTGAAACCGATGCGGTCGTGACCGCGCATCAGGCTTTCGTAGCCGAAGACAGCGCCCGTCCCGACTTCGACAATCGGCTGAAGTGCGTTCTCGACCACCAGCTTGGCCAGGGTGAGCAACTGGTCATTGGCGAAGCGACGCAATACGCCGCCATCCTCAACAACGCCCAAAGCCATGACTATCTCCAGTATGCATTTGTTTTTATAGGACGAAACTTGGCCTGCAATTCGTCAAGAAAACCTTTCCGGGATGTGACAGCCGTATGAACATTTGATGACGGCCCTACCTGTGCGCGAAGCGTCTCGGCATTCGGGCACGCGCGTCACAACCTGTCTTGCATCGTGACCGTCCGGCGCAGAAGCGCTTTTGTCGTGTCTGCGGCTTCGGCCGCATTACCCTGCGGCGAACCACCGGTTGCGCCATGACCAGTTCCGGTGTCTGGATTTACCGTAAACGATCCGTCGACAGCGTGGCGAAGTCTGTTGCGATCAACGATGTTGACGGCAAGATTTTCATTGATTGATCAGTCAATCAAAAATATATTACCCCTCGAGAGGATTGCTCGATGCCGAAAATCGGAATGGAACCCGTGCGCCGCAAGGCGCTTGTCGATGCAGCGCTGAAAGCGATCGGCCACCATGGCTCGCTGTCGGTGACGATGTCCGAGATTGCCCGCGAGGCTGGCGTTTCGCCTGCCTTGGCGCATCACTATTTCGGCTCCAAGGAGCAATTGCTGATCGAGACCATCCGCTCACTGCTCCGGCAATTGAAGACGGATGTCGTGGCAGCGCTTGCAACGGCGCAGACGCCGCGCGCGCGCGTCTCCGCGGTGATCCGGGTGAATTTCCAGGCCGGACAGTTTGCCCCGGATGTCGTCGCGGCCTGGCTTGCCTTCTATTCCGAGGCGCAGCGTTCGGAAGAAACGCGGCGATTGCTGGCGCTCTATGCGCGGCGGCTGCATTCCAACCTGATGTCGGGCCTTACGCCGCTTTGCGCGCGCGATGACGCAAGCCGCATCGCCGACGGCGCGGCGGCGATGATCGACGGGCTCTATATCCGCCAGAGTCTGCGCTCGGTCCCGCTCGGGATCGAGGCCTCGGTGGCGCTGGTCGAGGACTATGTCACTGGGCAGCTGCACGCGGTGACCGCCGAACAGATTGCCCTCTGCCCGCAGGCGGGGAGAGGGAAAGCCGAACGCTAGCCTCGCGCCTCCTTCTCCCCGCCTGCGGGAAGAAGGTGCCCGGCAGGGTCAGGCGCAACACGTTGCGCCGGGGATGAGGGGCATAGACCCGATGACAAGACTGACACGAACACCCGTCCGGAGAGACATCATGAAAGCCCAACCGAAAGCTTCCCACTTCATCGACGGAGAATATGTCGAAGATACCGCCGGCACCGTGATCGAAAGCATCTATCCGGCGACCGGCGAAGTGATCGCCAAGCTGCATGCGGCAACGCCTGCGATCGTCGAAAAGGCAATCGCTTCTGCCAAATGCGCCCAGAAGGAATGGGGCGCGATGAGCCCTACGGCCCGCGGCCGGATCCTGAAGAAGGCGGCCGAGATCATGCGGGAGCGCAACCGCGAGCTTTCGGAACTCGAGACGCTCGATACCGGCAAGCCGATCCAGGAAACCATCGTCGCCGATGCGACGTCGGGCGCCGACAGTTTCGAATTCTTCGGCGGCATCATTGCTACTGCGCTGAACGGCAGCCAGATCCCGCTGGGTGGCGACTGGGCCTATACCAAGCGCGTGCCGCTCGGTGTGGTCGTCGGCATCGGAGCCTGGAACTATCCGCAGCAGATCGCCTGCTGGAAGGGCGCGCCGGCGCTCGCCGCCGGCAATGCCATGGTGTTCAAGCCATCGGAAATGACACCGCTGGGCGCATTGAAGATCGCCGAGATCCTGATCGAGGCGGGTGTGCCGAAGGGCGTCTACAATGTCATCCAGGGCGACCGCGACACCGGTCCGCTTTTGGTCAACCACGCTGATGTCGCCAAGGTGTCGCTGACCGGCTCGGTGCCGACCGGCCGCAAGGTGGCCGCCGCAGCAGCCGGCTCGCTCAAGCACGTCACCATGGAACTCGGCGGCAAGTCGCCGCTGATCGTGTTCGACGATGCCGATATGGAAAGCGCCATTTCCGGCGCCATGCTCGGCAATTTCTATTCCACCGGCCAGGTCTGCTCGAACGGCACGCGCGTCTTCGTGCACAAGGCGATGAAGGACAGGTTCCTCGCCCGGCTGAAAGAGCGGACCGAGGCGATCATCATCGGCGACCCGCAGGACGAAGCGACGCAGATGGGGCCGATGGTCTCCTGGGCGCAGCGCGAAAAGGTGCTCGGCTATATCGAAAAGGGCAAGGCCGAGGGCGCCACGCTTGTGACCGGCGGCGGCATTCCCAACAATGTCTCGCCGAGCAAGGGCGCCGGCGAAGGCTATTACATCCAGCCGACGGTGTTTGCCGATGTCACCGACGACATGACCATCGCCCGCGAGGAAATCTTCGGGCCTGTCATGTGCGTGCTCGACTTCGACGACGAGGCCGAGGTGATCGGCCGCGCCAATGCGACGGAATTCGGCCTTTCGGCCGGCGTGTTCACGGCGGATTTTTCCCGCGCGCACCGAGTGGTCGACCAGCTCGAGGCAGGTACGCTGTGGATCAATACCTACAATCTCTGCCCGGTCGAAATCCCGTTCGGCGGCTCGAAGCAGTCGGGCTTCGGCCGCGAGAATTCGGCAGCGGCGCTGGAGCATTACAGCGAGCTGAAGACGGTTTATGTCGGCATGGGCAAGTGCGAGGCGCCGTATTGAGATGAACGCGGCTGTCGCGCAAGCTCGCCCCCCTCTGCCCTGCCGGGCATCTCCCCCACACGGGGGGAGATCACGCGCGGCACAGGCTTCCGCCTCCAATACCGCTCGACTATTCAGCACAGCGCCCCTGCGGGCAAGGCCGGCGCGTCTTGCCGATCTCCCCCCTTGTGGGGGAGATGGCCGGCAGGCCAGAGGGGGGCAGTCCAGAGAGGGGCAGTCCAGAGAGGGGCTGGCGCGACACTCCATTCAGGCGGCCAGCCTGCGTTTCGGCTCACACGACAATATCGTCGAGATCGACCTTCAGGGCGGCCGCAATGCGCTTCAGCACGTCGACGGAACCGGTCTTCTTGCCACTCTCGATTTCGGACAGGTAAGGCTGGGAAATGCCGGCGGCGGCGGCGAGGTCGGAGACGGTCATCTTGCGGTAGGTGCGGAAAACACGAACAGGGTTTTCACCATTGACGCGAGCTTCGACGATGTCCAGTGGCCACACCTCCTGGCCGCCCGCAATTTCAGCCAGCACAGCACTGGCTTCGAGACCATCGACAAGGTCCTCGTAGTCTTCTTCGCTCAGCAGGACATAGGCCTTGCCCTCGATTTCGATCCTCTGGATCCGTCCCATAGCTTCCTTTTCCTTGTAGATGCTGCCACGCGGTCCGGCCGCCACGATCAAAACAATCCGGCCCTGATCGTCGATGATGACCCGGTCGTCGCCAACTCTGATACGCCAGAGTTCCATGTCCTTCATCTTGTTGATGTCAACCCTCTCGCAGCGAGCATAGGCTTTCACCTTTGCGATGATCGCGAGCCGGCGCTTCAGTTGCATGCTCTGCAGCGCCTTGTCGGCGCGCTGGGAAACCACGACTTCCTTCATCCCGCCACCGTCGCTCTCAGCGATACCGATGCACCAGATTATAGCGCAGCGCGATGATCCTGTCACCCTTTCCACTAATCCGTTGGACCTCTCCATGACCCATCAAGCAGACTTCATCATCATCGGCTCGGGCTCGGCCGGTTCGGCCATGGCCTATCGCCTCTCCGAAGACGGCAAGCATAGCGTCATGGTGCTCGAATATGGCGGTTCGGATATCGGGCCGTTCATCCAGATGCCGGCGGCACTCGCCTGGCCGATGAGCATGAAGCGCTACAACTGGGGTTATCTGTCGGAACCGGAGCCGAACCTCAACAATCGCCGGATCACCGCGCCGCGGGGAAAAGTGATCGGCGGGTCGTCGTCGATCAACGGCATGGTCTATGTGCGCGGTTCGGCGGACGATTTCGACAGCTGGCAGGAACTGGGTGCCACCGGCTGGGCCTATGCGGATGTGCTGCCCTATTTCAAGCGCATGGAAAATTCGCATGGCGGCCAGGACGGCTGGCGCGGCACGGACGGGCCGCTGCATGTGCAGCGCGGACCGGCGAAGAACCCGCTGGTGCGTGCCTTTGTCGAGGCCGGCCGCGAGGCGGGTTTCGAGACCACCCAAGACTATAACGGCGAAAAGCAGGAGGGCTTCGGCCTGATGGAGCAGACGATCTGGCGCTCGCGCCGCTGGTCTGCCGCCAATGCCTATCTGAAGCCGGCGATGAAGCGGCCGAATGTCGAGCTGGTGCGCTGCTTTGCCCGCAGAATCGTCATCGAGAACGGCCGGGCCGTCGGCGTCGAGATCGAGCGTGGCGGCAAGATCGAGATCGTAAGGGCCAATCGCGAGGTGATCGTCTCGGCATCGTCGTTCAACTCGCCGAAGCTTCTGATGCTGTCGGGCATCGGGCCGGCGGCGCATCTGAAGGACAAGGGCATCGAGGTCAAGGTCGACCGGCCGGGCGTCGGCGCTAACCTGATGGACCACATGGAATTCTACTTCCAGCAGGTATCAACGAAGCCTGTGTCGCTCTATTCCTGGCTGCCCTGGTTCTGGCAGGGGGTTGCCGGCGCGCAGTGGCTGTTTTCCGGCACGGGACTGGGCGGCTCGAACCAGTTCGAGAGCTGCGCCTTCGTGCGCTCGGCGCCCGGCGTCAAGCAGCCGGATATCCAGTTCCACTTCCTGCCGGTGGCGATTTCCTATGACGGCAAGGCGGCGGCGAAAAGCCACGGCTTCCAGGTGCATGTCGGCTACAACCATTCGAAGTCGCGCGGTGCGGTGACGCTCGCCTCGGCCGACCCGATGGCCGACCCGCTGATCAACTTCAACTATATGAGCCATGAGGAAGACTGGGTGAAATTCCGCCACTGCGTGCGCCTCACCCGCGAGATCTTCGGCCAGAAGGCTTTCGACGCGTTTCGCGGACCGGAAATCCAGCCCGGCGAAGGCGTGCAGAGCGACGATCAGATCGATGCCTTCCTGCGTGAACACCTGGAAAGCGCCTATCACCCGAGCGGCACCTGCAAGATGGGCTCAAAAGACGACCCGATGGCCGTCGTCGATCCGGAATGCCGGGTGATCGGCGTCGAGGGCCTGCGCGTCGCCGATAGCTCGATCTTCCCGCGCCTGACCTATGGCAATCTCAACGGCCCGTCGATCATGACCGGCGAAAAGGCTGCCGACCATATTCTCGGCAAGCAGCCCCTGCCCCGCAGCAACCAGGAACCGTGGATCAATCCGCGGTGGGAGACGAGTGACCGGTGAGGCCGAAAGGTCAACGGTAGTCATCCTCGCGCTGGTGGCGGATCGCAAGAATGACGACGGTGTTTCCCGTTTGAAGATGGTACAGAGCCAGATAGCCGGAGCGTCCAAATGGAATGACCAACTGGCGCAGATTTTCATCTGAACCGGACGATTTCCGGCCCGCAAGCGGAAAATCTGCCAGCGTATTTACGGTCTTGATAATTGACGCCAGAGCATGCTCTGCGGCAACCAGATCTTTATCCAGCAGAAACCGATAGAGTCGCGTCAAGTCCGCACGCGCATTCGGGGTGTAGTGGATCCGCCACCTCACTTCGCCAGCTCGGCCTTCTTGGCGTCAAGCATGGCACGCAACTCGGCATGCACCTCCTCAGCGGTATAATATACGCCGGTCTCTTCCATCTCTTTCAGCGACGCCAGCCCTCTTGCGATGAAAGCGGCCTGGGCCTTGCGATATTCGACCTCGGCGCGGGCGGATCGGTCGATTAGGTCAGAGACGGTTTCTCCCTCGCGCAGCACGCTTTTGGCAGCGGCCTGGAATTCCTCGTCCTGCAACACGCTCGGCTTGGCTTGGGGTTTGGCATTCGAGGTCATCGGCGATGGTCCGGTTGGAACTGCCCGTCAATATAGCGCAGAATGCAAGAGCTGATAAGGCATGAGGTTTGCTACCGCGGGCAAAGGTTTTCCGGCGCTACCCCCAACGTCTCTGCTCAGGTCGAGCCGAGACGCTTCAGGACCAGATCGCTGAGCAGCTTGTAATTGCCGTCGAAATGATGGCCGCCGGGGCGGGCTATCACCTGGGCGCCGCTGATGGCAGCGACAGCCGGACAGGCGCTCGCCGTTTCCGCAATACCGTAGATGCACTGGATCTTGGCCGCTTCGACCGTCTTCAGGTGCTCGACCGGATCGCCGTGCTTGCCGGTGCCACTCATGCCGAGCCAGCCAGTGACGGCGATCTCGAAATCGGCCTTGTGCGACAGCGCCAGCAGGGAGAGCTGGCTGACCACGGCCTTGTCGGCCGGCGGCAGGCGGTTGTAGGTGGCGGGCAGGATGTCGGCGCCGAAGGAATAGCCAATCAACACGACATTCCGGACGCCGAAGCGCTGGCGATAGGTGGCGATGATGCGCGACAGGTCTTCTGCGGTCTGCTCCGGGCTGCGCTCCTGCCAGAAATAGCGCAGCGCGTCGAGACCGATGACCGGGACGCCTTCGGCCTGGAGAAAACCGCCGAGTTTCTGGTCGATGTCGCGCCAGCCGCCGTCGCCGGAATAGATGATCGCGAGCGTGTCGAAACGCGGCTCGGCCGGCAATTCGACAATCGGCAGGTCGAGCGGCGCGCGGCTCTCCATCCCACGTTCAAGTGCGGCCAGGGTTTCGCGTTCGAACAGGAAGGCAGCCGTGTCTGCGTTGTCTTCCACCCGGATGTCCGGCTTGAAGGCTTTCAGTGCCAATGCGTGGCTGCGGCCGCTTTCACTTGCCGCCGGCGACAGGATCAGGCTGAGCGGATCGGGCAGCGGCGCGGGTTTCAGGCCATAGACGAAGCCATTGCCCTCCGGTTTCTTCTCGGCCGGCGTGCAGAGCGGCTTTGCCAGCGGAAGGACGGCTTCGGGGTCGACCGCGACAGTCTCGGCAATGGTCGAGTTGGGCGTCTGGGCAAGGATCGCCAGCGCCAGCGTTGCGCCCTCGCCCCAGCCGGCGACGATCGGCGGATGGAACGTCTCGATGCCATGGGCGCGATGGATCTGGCGGCCGAGCTTTTCGATATCGGAGACCAGATAGAGGCAATCGCGCGTTTCGCGACCGAGCGCCGCCAGATAGGCTGGCAGATCGACGCCGACAACGATGGCGCCTTTGTCGACCAGCCTGCGTTGGATGCGGTCCTCGTCTTCGGCCCAGCCATCGGCGTCGGACAACAGGACGACGAGGCCGGAAGGTTCGCCTTCGGGCATGACGATCCGGTCGGTCGGCAGGCTGACGGTGGCGAAATCTGCGGCCCGGGCCGGAACCGAAAATGACGCTGCAAGGGCAAACACCACGACCAGCGCCATCGGCCCGAGGCTCGCAAGCGCCGGCGTCACGACCATCGATATCGCGATCGCCTTCAGGCGTCTCATCGGCGCAACACGCCCTTGAGGCCGCCGCCGATCAGCATGGTGACATCGACCAGCGAGGCGATCGGGAAGCCGGCGCCGGCAACGGCGAGATAACGCGGCTGCCAGTCTGGGTCGAATTTAGACTTGAACGCGTGCACGCCGCGGAAATTGTAGAAGCGCTCGCCGTTTTCATAGAGCTGGCGGCCGACATGGTTCCAGATCGGCGCGCGCTTGTGGGTCGACAGGCCGGCGAGCGGTGCCATGCCGAGATTGAGGCTGCGGAAACCCTCGGCCTTCAGGTGTTCCATGATCCGGACAAACAGCAGGTCCATCATGCCGCGATGCGCGCCGGGCAGATGGCGCATCAGGTCGATGAAGGCATCGCCGCCGGTAGCTGTCGTCAGGATATTGGCGAAGGCGACGATGCGGCCTTCGAGGCGGATGACGGCGACCGGCTCGGACATGACATAATGCGGTTTGAACGTGCCGAGCGAAAAACCCTTCTCGCCGGCCTTGTGTGCGGCAAGCCAGGCATCGGAAACGGCCGACAGTTCGTCGAATACCGCAGGCACGTCGGCTGGCGCCAGCAGCTGGAATTCAAGGCCGTCGCGTTCGGCGCGGTTGATCGAGCGGCGCAGCTTCAACCAGTCGCCGCCGGCCAGGCTGAAACGCGACAGATCGACCACCGCCTGTTCGCCAAGCTTCAGTGCGTTGAGCCGGGCCTCGACGGTGACCGGGAGAAAGTCGGCCGAGACCTGGTAGAAGACCGGACGGCAGCGGCGGCTCTTCGCCTCGGCAATGAATTTCAGCGCCAGCGGCGCCCAGAGGGCTTTGGGGCCGACCGGGTCGAACAGCGCCACCATCGAGCGGCCGCGGCGGGCATACATGATGAAAGCCTGGCCGCAGTCGGAAAACAGCAGCTTCTTGTCGCCGAGGCGGACAAGGCCGGCGCTGGCATTGGGCTGGCTGGCGAGGATTTCGACCGCACGGGCGACGTCCTCCGGCGACGGCTGCTCGGCAAGGCGGCGCGGCAGGCGGACGAGCCCGCGCGAGGCGATGGCGCCGATCATCATGGTGACGCCGAGCGTGCTTTCCGCCGGATCGGTCAAATGACGCGACAGCCAGAGGCGCCAGGCGATCTGCAGCAGGCTTTCCTCGAAAAACAGCGGCACGGCCATGGCGAGAGAAAGGACAGCCAGAAACACTGCATTGACGGGTCTGGAACGGGCCAGTCCGCGCAGCGATGCAGCCAGCAGTGCGGCAATCACGGGGATTGCCCGAGCGGCCGGCACGGCCGGCGCTGTTATCTCGGTTTCAACGGCGAACTGCGCCATGCGGGAGACCACTAATTCGTTGAGATAGAACGCCCATTAGCGTCCATGCATGGAGCGGAGCTTGCGTCACGCCGTTTGGCGAACGGACATCCACCCTTTGCCTTGCGCAAGACACCGGATCCCGTCGCCGGTCAACCCTGGAGGTGAGCAAATCCGAAATGGCCGGACCCTATCCCCAATGTGTCGTGGGCGCATCGTGACGCAGCACGATGGTGCGCGTAGGCCAGATGCCGGTTGGTGGCTGGCGGTTTGCGGTTGGCGGGGCTCAGTTGCCCCGCAGGACTGTGGCCGCCAACGAAAAGGGACTGGAAATGGTCTGGGCGGCGGCATCGAAGATGAAGGCACCGGCATCGCCAAGACCGGCATTGGCCGTCGGCCTGCTCAACGTCTTTGCCAGGGCCACCGCCTCGACATAACGATTGTGATTGGAGGGATCGAGCGATTCCAGCGACGATATATCGATAATGTTGACGCCGGCCGCCTTTGCCGCGTCGGCGACCCTGGGATCGGTGACATCGACCGCCCCGACACGCGGCGAGCCGGCGCCGAGAATGCTGGACACCTTCAGTGCACGGTCGTCCGGCGAGACAAGAATGGTGATCGGACGGCGCATCAGGCCGATGACATCCAGCTGGGAGACGAAGACGTCCCGATCGATATCGGGGGCCGCCAAGATCACCCGCAGCCGGTCCAAGACGTCGCTGCGTCCCTGCAGCTTCAACTGGCGCAGCGCCTCGACCGTCAGCCAGCCGCCCATCGAATGGGCAAAGACCTCGACATCCGTGCCTTTGGTTCGAGCGGTGAGATCGGCGAGCAATTGTGCCAGCGCATCGCGCGAATAGGTGGCCGATTCCTTGTCGGCGACATAGGCCGGGATGGCGGCATGCGAAGGCCAGGAGAAGAGGATCGGCGACCCGTCGATGTCGCTGTCGGTCTTCAACTGGGCCAGACGATACAGCGCTTCCTGGAAATTGTAGTTGTAACCATGCACGAAGACGGTCGGGGCAGCGCCCTTTGCGGTGCGTCGCGCCACGGCATCGAGCAATTGCTCGCGCTGCAGCACCGATTGATCGATGACGGCGAAATCCTTTTCGGGATCAACCTTGGAACCCTTCGGCCATTCGATGTTGGCAGCCTTGTGGGTTGGCGGGATCGACACGTCGAAGCTGGCATAGTTGACGGTGCGCGCCTTGCCGGCGGTGAAGACATTCTTGCCTGGTTCTGCCCGGTCTCGCGTGGTGACGGCAAAAAGGGTTTCCACCTTGGCAGGTTTGAAATCAAGATCGCCGATCGTCGCCAGTGTTTCGGGACCGGGTCGGCCAGCGCAGGATGACAAACCGATAGCCAGACAGACCGCCAGCGCCATGGTTGGTCGCACATTGCGCATCGTCACGCGGGAAACACTCATGCCAAACCTGTCCTTGACCTTCGCCGCCCGCATCGAACCATCATGGTCGGGCCGGCGGCACCTATACTGTGCCGCCTATCATTCGCCAAGCCGAACCCTGTGGCGAGCGAGCGAAAGATAGACCGGAAGCGCTTTTACCCGGAGAGCGCCGGGCAGAAACATATCCGTACCGTTATGGATTATGCCGAGATTATTATTTGCGGGCGTCCGGCACTTCTGCAAACATAACCATATTAGGGGAGGCGTTGCGATCATGGAGGATCGTCATCTCCGGAGGCGAAATGACCGGAATTGCACCCGTCCTTTCATCCGGCGTTGCGGCATGGCTGCGCAACCGATCTCCCCGATCTATGTCACGCGCACGTCTGGAGGAGATCATGTTGCGTAAATTCCTTTTTGCCGGAATGTCCGGAGCCGCATTGGCGGCCATGTCCACATCGGCCGTTGCGGCCGAGGTGACGCTGAAGCTGCACCAGTTCCTGCCACCGCAGGCGACAATCCCCGCCAAGGTGCTGGCGCCCTGGGCCGAGAAAATCAAGGCCGATTCCGGCGGACGCATCGAGGTCGAGCTTTATCCGGCCATGCAGCTCGGCGGCAAGCCTGCCGATCTGGTCGATCAGGTCAAGGACGGTGTCGTCGATATCACCTGGACGCTGTTCGGCTATACGCCGGGGCGCTTCCCGAAGTCCGAAGCCTTCGAGCTGCCCTTCGTGATGACCAGCGGCGAAGCGACGTCGCAGGCGTTTTACGACTATTATGAAAAGCACCTGACCGACGAGCTGAAGGACTACCACGTGCTCGCCGTGCACACCCATGGCCCGGGGCTGATCCACACGATCGCGTCCAAGCCGGTCAAGGCGCTGGAAGACATGAACGGCCTGAAGCTGCGCGGCACGTCGAAAGTGGTCAACCAGATGCTGGAAGCCATGGGCGCTGCCCCTGTCGGCATGCCGGTGACGGCGGTGCCGGAAAGCCTGTCGAAAAGCGTGATCGACGGAACGGTCGTGCCCTGGGAAGTGACGCCGGCGATCAAGATCGCAGAGCTCGCGCCGAACCACACCGCGTTCTCCGGCAAGAACGGTCTCTATACCGGCACGTTCCTGTTTGCGATGAACAAGGACAGCTATGACGCCCTGCCCGACGACCTGAAAAAGGTCATCGACGCCAATTCCGGCAAGGAGCTGGCACGGCAGTTCGGCGTGGCGATGGATGAAGGCGACGTGCGCGGCAAGGATATTGCCGACAAGGCCGGCAATACCACGATCACGCTCGACGAGACCGAAACGTCCCGATGGAAGACCGCCGGCGAAACGGTGACCAAGGCGTGGATCGCCGACATGGACGGCAAGGGCCTGGACGGCACCACGCTGCACAAGGATGCCGTCGCGCTGATCGAGCAGTATAGCAAGTAATTCCCACAACCGATTTCCGGGCGCTGTCTGCACGGCGCCCGGATTTTCACATCATGTCGAGGATGCCGTATGGCCACCTTCTCCCAAAACAGCTTTGAACGCCTGCAACGGGCCTGCGAGCGGCTTGCCAGCCTTCTGGTTGCCTTCGGTGGCTTCTGCCTCGTCGCTGCCTGCATCCTGACCGGTCTGTCGATCATCGGCGGCCTCACCTTCAAGCCGCTGCCCGGTGAGATCGAACTGGTCGAGGCATTGTGTGGTCTCGCCGTGTTTGCCTTCCTGCCATTCTGCCAGCTGAAGCGTGGTCATGTCGGCGTCGACATCCTGATTTCTGCCTTCGGCGCGAAGGCGATGAACTGGACCCAGCTGATCGGCGACGTCATCATCGCAGCGCTGATCGGCCTTTTGACCTGGCGTCATGCGATCGGCACCTTCGACAAATTCGAAAACGGCGAGACGACGGCGCTGCTGCTGCTGCCGGTCTGGTGGGGCTTTGCGATCGCGCTTGTCCTGATGATCGCAAACCTTTTCGTCTGCCTCTTCATCATCCTGTCCGACATCCGCGAGATCAGAAGCGGACGGACCATCGTCGCATCGCTTGGAGCCCATTGATGAGCAGTGTTGAAATCGGGCTCTGGTCGTTTCCGGTCCTCATTCTTCTGATATTCCTGCGCGTCCCGATTGCCGCCGCCATGCTCGGCACCGGCGTGATCGGCACCTATCTGGTGCTCGGCAAATGGACGCCGATCCTGTCGCAGCTGAAGGCCCTGCCCTGGTCGACCAATGCCAATTATTCGCTGTCGATCATCCCACTTTTCCTGCTGATGGGGCAGTTTGCGGCGCGCGGCGGCATGAGTCAGGCGCTGTTCAACGCGGCCGCTGCCTTTCTCGGCCATCGCAAGGGTGGCGTGGCCATGGCCGCCGTCGGGGCCTGTGCCGGGTTCGGTTCGATCTGCGGCTCGTCGCTGGCAACGGCTGCCACGATGGCGCAGGTCGCCCTGCCCGAACTGAAGCGCAACGGCTATGCCGGCGGACTAGCCACAGCGACGCTTGCCGCCGGCGGCACGCTCGGCATCCTGATCCCGCCCTCGGTCGTACTGGTCATCTATGCGATCCTTGCCGAGCAGAACATCGCCAAGCTGTTTCTCGCGGCCTTCGTGCCGGGTCTGATCGCAGCCGCATCCTATCTGCTGGTGATCGCCATCTATGTACGCCTCAAGCCGGAAAGTGCCGGTCAGGCAAAGCGCATCCCCTGGGCCGAAAGGGTGCCGGCGCTGATTGCGGTCTGGCCGGTCGTGGCTATCTTCTTCCTCGTCGTCGGCGGCATCTATCTCGGCTGGTTCACCCCCACACAGGCCGCGGCGATCGGGGCTGCCGGTGCCGGACTGGTGGCCTGGCAGGCCGGAGGGCTAAGCAAAGGCGCGCTGTTCGACTGCTTCAAGGAAACCGCAGTCTCGACCGGCATGATCTTCTTCATCGTGCTCGGCGCCTCGGTGTTCAACTCGTTCCTCGCCTTCTCGCGGCTGCCGCAACTGGGCGCGGAATGGGTAACGGCGCAGGGATACGCCCCGATGACCGTGCTGATCATCATCTTGGTCCTCTACATCATCTTCGGCTGCATCATGGATTCGCTGTCGATGATCATCCTGACCATCCCGATCTTCTTCCCGATCGTGACTGCCATGGATTTTGGCCTCAGCCCCGAACACTTCGCCATCTGGTTCGGCATCCTGGTGCTGATGGTGGCAGAGATCGGCATGATCACGCCACCCGTCGGGCTCAACCTGTTCATCATATCGGCGATGGCGCGCGATGTGCCGATGCGCGAGACCTACAAGGGCATAACGCCCTTCGTCACCGCCGACCTGCTGCGCATCATTCTTCTGACGGCCTTTCCGATCATCTCGATCTTTCTGGTGTGAACACGACCAGCCAGCGTCTCGACGAGGCGCTGGCTGTTTATTGCGGACAGAGCCGGATCCTGATTTCAGGCTTTGCGGGTAAACAGAATGAAGGCAAACAGCAGGACGCCGGAGAAGGTCACCAGCGACGAGATCGCCACCAGCGGCTCCATCGCCGTGTTGCCAGTGAGAAACAGAAACAGCGACGGCGCCATGACCAGAATGCCGAGCGTGTAGACGAAATACTGGAGCCGCGCGATGCGGCTTGTGGCCTGGACGGGATTGAGTGCGTAGTAGATCCCGAAGATCGCCATCGTCACCCAGCCGAGCAGGTTGATATGCGCATGCGCGCCGGTCGCCGCGAATTCATGGGTGATCGACATATAGAGGCCGAGACAGATCCCGGCGATCAGAAACAGGATTGCGGTGCGGAAATACCAGATAGAAAGCATAGGCATGTGCGTGTTCCCCCTTTCGAACAGGGGAACTATACCACCGCGTGTATTTGCTGAAAAGGAACTGACGTTCCTCAGTATCTGATCATTTGATACTTACGCAGCATCGCGAAAGATCTTCCAGCTGGTCGGACGGAATTTGAGTTCGCCGCCGACGACGACATTGGCTTCGAGCGGGACCTCGATCTCGATGTGATGGGCCTCGCCGCTGCCGGAAATGTCGATCTCGGCAATGCGGGTGCCGGCGAGGCGGCGGCTGGCGGTGACCTTGCCGGAGAGCGCGTTGGAATGATCGGTGAGGACCACATCCTGCGGACGGAAGAACAGCATGCCATCGCAGTCACCACCCTGTTCGGACAGGCCGATGGACTGGCCCTGGAAGAAGATCTCGCCGGATTTCAGCGTGACAGGCACATGCGAGCTCTCGCCGATGAAGGAGAAGACGAAGGGCGAGTTCGGACGGTCGTAGACATCGTCTGCGGTGCCGATCTGCTCGACCTTGCCCTGGCTC
This sequence comes from Hyphomicrobiales bacterium, assembly GCA_900470155.1. Lineage (GTDB taxonomy): Bacteria > Pseudomonadota > Alphaproteobacteria > Rhizobiales > Rhizobiaceae > Allorhizobium. Next base: position 443,815 of record UBZT01000004.1, on the reverse strand, counting down.
ATGACGACGACGCGGTCGGCAAGTTCCAGCGCCTCGTCCTGGTCGTGGGTAACGAAGAAGGTGGTGTGGCCGGTGCGGTCGTGAAATTCGCGCAGCCAGCGGCGCAGGTCCTTGCGGACCTTGGCGTCGAGCGCGCCGAAGGGTTCGTCGAGCAGCAGGACGGAGGGTTCGATCGCCATGGCGCGGGCCAGTGCCACGCGCTGACGCTGGCCACCGGAGAGCTGGGCCGGATAGCGCTTTTCGAGGCCATTCAGCTGGACCATGTCGATCAGGTCGGCCACGCGCGTCTTGATCTCATGGGCCGGCGGGCGCGTGGCCTTGGGGCGCACCTTGAGGCCAAACGCAATGTTGTCGGCCACGGTCATGTGGCGAAACAGGGCGTAGTGCTGGAAAACGAAGCCGACATGGCGCTCCTGCACGCTCTTGTGCGAGGCATCCTCGCCGCCGAAAAAGATCCGGCCTTCGGTCGGCTGTTCGAGGCCGGCAATCAGCCGCAATAGCGTGGTCTTGCCGGAGCCGGAGGGCCCGAGCAGCGCGATCAGCTCGCCGGTGCCGACCGAGAGCGAAACATCGTGCAGTGCCGGAAACTGGCCGAAATCCTTGCGGATATTGTTGATCGTGACATCCATCGGGACTGACCTTTCAATGTTTACGGCTTGCCGACAGCTGTTCGCCGTAACGGATCTCGAGGATCGTCTTCAGCGCGAGCGTGACCAGGGCAAGGAGAGCGAGCAGCGTCGAGACCGCGAAGGCCGCGACGAAATTATATTCGTTGTAGAGGACCTCGACATGCAGCGGCATGGTTTCGGTCAGGCCACGGATATGGCCGGAGACGACGGACACCGCGCCGAACTCGCCCATGGCGCGGGCATTGCAGAGCAGGACGCCGTAAAGCAGACCCCATTTGATATTGGGCAGCGTGACATACCAGAAGGTCTGCCAGCCACTGGCACCGAGCGACAGGGCCGCTTCCTCGTCGCCGGTGCCCTGTTCCTGCATCAGCGGGATCAATTCGCGGGCGACAAAGGGAAAGGTGACGAAGACCGTGGCGAGCACGATGCCGGGCACGGCAAACAGGATCTCGATGCCCCAGCCTTTGAGGATCGGGCCGAGATAGCTGTTGGCACCGAAAAGCAGGACATAGACCAAGCCGGATATGACCGGCGAGATCGAGAACGGCAGGTCGATCAGGGTGGTCAGGAAGGTCTTGCCCTTGAATTCGAACTTGGCGATCGCCCAGGCGGCCGAGACGCCGAAGACCAGATTGAGGGGCACGGCAATCGCGGCCACCAACAGCGTCAGGCGAATGGCGGCCAGCGCATCGACGTCGCCAAGCGCCTCGAAAAAAGCCGGAATGCCCTGGCGGAACGCCTCGATGAAGACCAGCAGCAGCGGCATCAGCAGGATCAACGCCATGAAGCCGACGGCAATCGCAACCAGAATGTAACGTGCCAGCGGCGTTTCCGTCGCCGCATCGCGGAAACGGCGGGATGTGCTTGTTTCAGCGGACATTGGCATATCTCCGGCGGCTCCACATCTGCAGCAGGTTGATGAACAGCAGCATGGCAAACGAGATGAGCAGCATGATCGAGGCTATGGCCGTCGCGCCGGCATAATTGAACTCTTCCAGCCGGATGACGATGAGGAGCGGTGCGATTTCCGACACATAGGGGATATTGCCGGCGATGAAGATGACCGAGCCGTATTCACCAACGGCCCGGGCAAAGGCGAGCGCAAAGCCGGTCAGGATGGCGGGCGTCAGGCTGGGCAGCACGACCCGGCGGATGGTCTGGAATCGGCTGGCGCCGAGCGTCGCTGCCGCCTCCTCGACCTCGCGGTCGAGCTCCTCCATCACCGGCTGCACCGTGCGCACGACAAAGGGCAGGCCGATGAAGATCAGCGCAACGACAATGCCGAGCGGCGTGAAGGCAACCTTGATGCCGAGCGGATCGAGCAGGCCGCCGATCCAGCCGTTCTTGGCATAGAGGGCGGCGAGCGCGATACCGGCAACGGCCGTCGGCAAAGCAAACGGCAGGTCGACCACCGCATCGAGCAGGCGGCGGCCGGGAAACTGATAGCGGACCAGAACCCAGGCGACGATGACGCCGAAGACGACATTGACCAGCGCCGCGATCAGGGCGGCGCCAAAGGAGATGCGCAGCGCAAGCTGGGTGCGCTCATCCATGACGACCGCAAAGAAATCGGTCCAGCCGAGGGATGCCGTGCGGAGCACCAGGGCCGCCAGCGGGATCAGGATGATCAGGGTAAGATAGGTGATCGTATAGCCAAGCGTCAGGCCAAACCCTGGCAAGATGCTCGGCTGGCGCCAGTTCTTCATGAGCTGTCCCGTCATTCCATATTCCGCATTGATGATGCCTTATCCCGTGCCGCATTCAAGCCCCGGCCTCGCAAACGAGGTCGGGGCTTGTTGTCCCTGGGAGGACGTCTTGTTCAGCGTGCCGGCTTGTAGATCTGGTCGAAGATGCCGCCGTCGCCGAAATGGGTCGGCTGCGCCTTGGCCCAACCGCCGAAGATCGGGTCGTCGATGGTAACCAGATCGACCTTGGGAAGGGCTGTCAGCGCGTCGGCTGCAACAAGCTCGGGCTTGGACGGACGGTAGAAATGCTTGGCGGCAAGGCGCTGACCCTCTTCCGAATAGAGATAGGCGAGATAGGCTTCCGCCTGCTTGCGCGTGCCCTTGGCATCGACATTGGCATCGACGACGGCCACCGGCGGCTCTGCGAGGATCGACTGCGACGGGGTGATGATCTCGAAGGCATCGGCGCCGAATTCCTGGCCGGCGAGATGCGCCTCGTTTTCCCACGACAGCAGCACGTCGCCGATCTCGCGCTGGGCAAAGCTGGTCAGCGAGCCACGGGCGCCGGTGTCAAGCACGGGGGCGCGGCGGAAGATCTCGGTGATATACTCCTTAATCTTCGTCTCGTCGCCGCCGAACTCCTTGTGCGCCCAGGCCCAGGCGGCGAGATAGTTCCAGCGCGCACCGCCGGAGGTTTTCGGATTCGGCGTGACGATCTGCACGTCACCCTTCACCAGATCGCCCCAATCCTTGATGCCCTTCGGATTGCCCTTGCGCACGAGGAAGACGATGGTCGAGGTATAAGGAGAAGAGTTGTTTTCCAGGCGGCCGCGCCAGTCCTTGGCGATCTTGCCGGTGTTTTCGACAATGGCATCGATGTCGCCCTGAAGCGCCAGCGTCACCACGTCGGCGTCGAGACCATCGATCACGGCGCGGGCCTGCTTGCCGGAGCCGCCATGCGACTGGCGGATCGACACCGCTTCGCCCGCTGTTTCCTGCCAGTGCTTCGCAAATGCCTCGTTATATTCCTTGTAGAATTCCCGCGTCGGATCATAGGAGACATTGAGCAACTCGGCGTCAGCGAAGGCCGGCGTGACGAGACCGGCGGTCAAGCCCGTCGTCAGACCCAGGCCAATCACGAGAGCGCTCAGCCGTTTCAGGATGCTTTTCATACGTCTTCCTCCTCATCTCGTTTCGATGAAATTAAGACTACCGGACGGGTAGTGTTAGTCAACGCAAGGCGAAAAATAACAAAACCGTACCCCGGTCGAGCCGCCTTGGCAGAACAGGCTTGCGCCGGGAGCCGTCGATACGGGTGGAAAATACTGCGAAAAAGCTTCGCTGCAAAATGCTGTCGGGCAAATGGGAGGGGAAACGGGCCGACCCGGACACCGGTGCAGGCGGTCAAAGCCGATGCTGGGCTCAGGCCAATTCCGGATGTCGCGTGGAGACCGCATCGGCGAGACTGGTCGAAAAGAGCACGGCACGCGTCTCGTCGGCAACTCGGGAAAAGACGTGACGGACTTCGCAATCCTGTTCGCCGGCGCAATCCTCACAGCGGCGATAGGCCGAGAGTGACAGGCAGGGCAAGGGCGCGACAGGACCGTCAATCAGGCGCAGGACCTCGCCATATGTGACGTCGGTAGCAGCCCGCAATAGAAGATAGCCGCCCTGCTTGCCGCGCCTGCTTTCGACGATGCCGGCTCGCTTCAGCTCGAGGAGGATCTGCTCGAGAAACTTCTTCGGGATGCGCTGCTGTTCGGCAATGTCGGGAATCGGCACCGGCTCGCCCGGCGTGGCACGTGCCAGGACATTCAGCGCCCGCAGCGCATATTTGGCTCGTTGGGAAATCATCAGGAAACACCGGCTCATGCGGACCGGCGTCCGCACGATGTCGCAATAGCCGAAATCCGCCATGGGTTCAAATGTCGATTTGCGGCCTGCGGTGTTTCCATGTGCAAACCTGGTTTTTTGCCGTCGCAAAGACGGGAAAGGCGCTGGAATTTGCGGCGTCTCGGGAAACGACAGCGCGGGTTGGGCGGGACGAAATCCCGAGTTTGCATCACTGGGGAGAGATATTTGCTCATTCTGTGCACTGGCTTGAAAGGCAATTCCTGTCCGTGCCCGCCCGTTTGCGGGATAATGCGCACCTGTAGCAGGGACAAACAGATGAACCTTCCAAGCAACACCGAACTTGCCAGCCTCCTGAATACAACTCTGGAACATGCAGATCTGACCGAGCGTCTTCGCATTGTCGCAGCGCATGAGGGTCGCGCCGTGTTCACCACCAGCCTCGGCATCGAGGATCAGGTGATCACGGCTGCGATCGGCCTTGCCCGACTGCCGATCGATGTGTCGACGCTCGAGACCGGCCGCCTGTTCAAGGAGACCGTGGACCTGATCGCCGAGACCGAGGAACGCTTCGGCATCGCCATCCAGCGCTTCACCCCGAAGCAGGACGATGTCGACGCCTATGCGGCGAAATATGGCCTGAACGGCTTTTACGAGAGCGTCGAAGCGCGCCATGCCTGCTGTCATGTGCGCAAGCTGGTTCCCCTGGCCGAGGCGCTTGTCGGCGCCCGCTACTGGGTGACGGGCTTGCGCCGCGGACAGTCCGGCAACCGCGCCACCACGCCATTCGCCGAATATGATGCCGAGCGCGACCTGATCAAGATCAACCCGCTGGCCGACTGGTCGATCGAGGCGATCAACGCCTATGTCGAGACGGAAAGCGTTCCGATCAATCCGCTGCATGCCCGGGGCTATCCGTCGATCGGCTGCGAGCCCTGCACCCGCGCCATCAAGCCGGGCGAACCGGAACGGGCCGGCCGCTGGTGGTGGGAAAATGACGAAAAGCGCGAATGCGGATTGCATGTGCCGGAGGCTGCGGCCTCGGCGATACCGACGCCGGCCTAGCAAAGCCAGATTTTACCCCCCTCTGTCGCTTCGCGACATCTCCCCCACAAGGGGGGAGATCGAAGTGCCAGACAGACACTGCCTCACCAAGTCTCCAGCACGAGACGGTAGCGGGACGTGATCTCCCTCCTTGTGGGGGAGATGCCCGGCAGGGCAGAGGGGGGCCCACGAAATGCCATCGCTGATGGCCATCAAGGCAGATAGACAGATGCACGTACACACATCCGAATTCGATCCGCATTCCAAGGATGCCGCAAGCAAGCCGCCGCTTGATCCACATCTGAAGGCGCTGGAAAACGAAGCGATCCATATCTTTCGCGAAGTGGCGGCGGAATTCGAGCGTCCGGTCATGCTCTATTCGATCGGCAAGGATTCGTCCGTGTTGCTTCACTTAGCGCGCAAGGCCTTCTTCCCCGGCCGCGTGCCCTTCCCGCTGCTGCATGTCGATACCGGCTGGAAGTTTCCGGAAATGATCGCGTTTCGCGACGAGATGGCGGAAAAGTTCGATCTCGACCTGATCGTGCACACCAATCCGCGCGGTGCGGCCGAGAATATCTCGCCGTTCACCCACGGCTCGTCCTACCATACCGACGTGATGAAAACGGAATCGCTGCGCCAGGCGCTCGATGCCGGCAAATATGATGCGGCCTTCGGTGGTGCGCGGCGCGACGAAGAAGCGTCCCGCGCCAAGGAACGCATCTATTCGTTCCGCACGCCGGACCACAAATGGGACCCGCGCAACCAGCGCCCGGAACTGTGGAACATCTATAACGGCATGGTGCGCCGTGGCGAAAGCGTGCGCGCCTTCCCGCTGTCGAACTGGACCGAAGTCGATATCTGGCGCTACATCCAGGCGGAGAACATCCCGCTGCCGCCGCTCTACTACGCCAAGAACCGCAAGTTCGTCGAGCGCGACGGCATGCTGCTCTGGGCCGAGGATCCGCGCTTCGAAGCGCTGCCGGACGAAGAGGTGCAGGAGGGCATGATCCGCTTCCGCACGCTCGGTTGCTGGCCGCTGACCGGCGCGATCAAGTCCGACGCCACCACGCTCGGCGAAGTGATCGCCGAGCTCGAGATTGCCACCGTGTCCGAGCGCCAGGGCCGGGCCATCGACCGCGACCAGGCCGGGTCGATGGAAAAGAAGAAACGCGAAGGATATTTCTGAGATGACCGCTCAAGCCAACACCGCCCTCGCCTCTACCGTGGCCCAGCCTATCGCACCGCAGGCAGAGCCGGCCGCCATCAGCCGCGATTCGCGCCCGCTGCGCCTGATTACCTGCGGCTCCGTCGATGACGGCAAGTCGACGCTGATCGGCCGCCTGCTGTGGGACACCAAGGCGGTCAAGGAAGACCAGGCCGCAGCCCTCAACCGCGACTCAGGCAAGCAGAACGATCTCGGCCTGCCGGACTTCGCTCTGTTGTTGGATGGCCTGCAGGCGGAGCGCGAACAGGGCATCACCATCGATGTCGCCTATCGCTATTTCGCCACCGACCGGCGCTCGTTCATCGTCGCCGACACACCCGGCCACGAGCAATATACCCGCAACATGGCGACCGGCGCCTCGACAGCGGACCTTGCCGTGCTGCTCGTCGATGCACGCACCGGCCTGCTCGAACAGACCCGGCGGCACGCGACCATCGCTTCGCTGATGGGCATCAAGCAGTTCGTGCTGGCGGTCAACAAGTTCGATCTGGTCGGCTACGACAAGGCTGTGTTCGAACAGATCCACCACGACTTCAAGGCGCTGGCACTATCGCTCGGGGTGCGCCAGGTGACCGCAATCCCGATGTCGGCGCTGAAGGGCGAAAACGTCGTCTACGCCGCTGATGCCGTGATGCCGTGGTACGAAGGGCCGACGCTGGTCGAAACGCTGGAACTGGCCACTCTGCGCTCCGGCCAGTCGACCGGGTTCCGACTGCCGGTGCAGCGCGTGTCGCGGCCGGGCGAAAGCTTCCGCGGCTATCAGGGTACGGTTGCCGGCGGCGCCGTGAAGCCTGGCGACAGCGTGGCGATCCTGCCGTCGGGCCAGTTGGCCAATGTCAAGCAGATCGTCACCTTCGACCTGGTGCGCAACGCCGCCGTTGCCGGCGACGCGATCACGCTGGTGCTCGACCGCCAGGTGGATGTGGCGCGCGGCGACATGATCGTTTCGCTCGATGCCCAGCCGCAGACCGGCCTTGCCTTCGACGCGCAGATGGTGGCCCTGCAGCCGGACGGCATCGTGCCCGGCAAGCGTTATTGGCTGAAGGCCGGTTCGCGCCGCCAGCGCGTGCAGGTCGAACCGGTGTCGCAGCTCGATCTGAAAAGCGGCAAATGGGTTGCAAGCGACATGTTGCAGATGAATGCCATCGGCAAGGTGCATCTGTCCTTCGACGAAATGGCGATCTTCGACCCCTATGAGTTGAACCGGGCCACCGGCGCCTTCATCCTGATCGATCCCGACACCAACAACACGGTGGCCGGCGGCATGATCACAGGCAAGCGCACCGAGCTCGGCGGGCTGCACGCCCATGAAGGCCGGGTGATCCTGTCGCTGCCGGCCGATCTGGCCGAACAGCTGCTGGCGACCGAGCTGCTCTCCAATCGCCGCGACGAAGTGGAAACCCGCCGGCTGACCACGGCAGAGGCGCGCGACCTGTTCGACGATATCGACGGATGAGCGCGGCAACAGGCACAGGCGCTTCAACCTGAAGCTACCGGATATGACAATCGCCGCAGACATGCACCCGACAGGGGCGATGTTTGCGGCGATTGCCGTTGCGCATGGCATGACCAGGAAGACTGTGGTCGGCGCTCGGCCGAATTCAGGCGAAACCGCCGGACGAATGCGGTCGCGTGGTCAACCGGCGATCACTGAACGGGCCGTCGACTGGCGCTCGATCAGATTGAAACCGAGATCGACGAGGCTCGGCGGCGGGGCGCCCTCGCCCGTGGCTCTGAGCAGCATATCGACGGCGCGGTAGCCGATCTCGTAGCGCGGGATGCGGACCGAGGTGATCGACGGGCAGGCAATGCCGGCATAATCCAGGTCGTTGAAGCCACAGAGACCAAAGGCATCGGGAACGACGATGCCGCGCCGCTGACATTCGAACAGGACGCCGAGCGCCACGTCGTCGTTGTGGCACAGCGCAGCATCGGCATCGGCATGTTCGTTGATCAGGCGTTCGAGCAGATGCGCGCCAAGGGCGACGCTGGTATGTCCATCGACCGAGAGACTGAGTGAGGCATCATAGATGCCGGCCTCTTCCAGCACCGCGCGGTAACCATCCAGGCGGCGGCGCGACCGCAGGTCCCAACGCCCGCCCAGCAGGGCGATGCGCCGATAGCCCTTATGAAGCAGATGCCGGGTGGCGACTTCGGCTGCAGCGCGATGATCGACGCCGATGGCCATTTCGAGCGGGTCGCCGCTGACATCCATGATCTCGACGACGGGACAGGGTGCTGCGCGCAGCATCTCGTTCAATTCGTCGTTTTTCGACAGGCCGGCATAGATTATGCCCGCCGGATTCTGCGTCAGGAAGAGCCGCAGCTGCTGCACTTCATCCTGCTTGTCATAATTGGGATTGGCATACTGGATACGCAGATCGGTGGCGCGGACCCGGTCCTCGATGCCGCGCATGACCGCGATGAAGGCGTAGTTGGTCAGCGACGGCGACATGACGCCAATGATGCCGCTGTTCTTGCTGGCCAAAGCGCGGGCGGCAAGATCCGGCACATAACCCATGTCTTCCACGGTCTTGAGGATCATGTCGCGCAAGGTGGGTGACACCTTGTCGGGATCGCGCAAGGCCCGCGACACCGTGATTGCGCTCACGCCCGCCGCCTGAGCGACATCGGACAGGGTCACTTTCTCGCTTCGCTGCCGCCGTCTTCGTTTACCAAAATTCATCGGCTTTCACCCGGCTCGAATTCGCAGCCTCACACCGCATGCGCCGTATCGTGTCACATCCCGACACGCATAGTGCGTATCCAAGAGTGCCCGAACATAACAGCGGTTGCAATTGGTTAGCGCATTATACACGCAAAGCCACATCTTTGCAGTGCATGCGATATGATGCGCCCTCTGCGGACGACAACCCAGTTTCAGGCACATTCGGGAGGGCCGCGTAGCCATTGACCTGCACTGCAATCTGCATGAAACCGTCGCACGCAACGCGCGGTTGACATCAAACGATCATGGTGAATTTTGCGCATCTCGGGCGAGCGACATGTTCGACTGGTCGGAGTGGCAAGATTCGAACTTGCGACCCCCACGTCCCGAACGTGGTGCGCTACCAGACTGCGCTACACTCCGTGACCAGCGGCGCCTCTATAGACCAGCGAATTTTGTTGCACAAGTCGGGGGAACCAAAAAACCCGCAGGAAAGATGGAAATTTCACGAACGAGGGCAGCAAACATCTGAAACGCAACGCTTTTCCTGGAGGTTTGCTAGACTGGCGTCCGCCGCCTGCCGCGCATGCGGGGTGAAAATGCGCAACCCGGAATGCGAAAGTCGGGCCGCATCGAGATCGTTGTAACGGGCAGCTAGGGTGTTTGCCCCAGGCCGCGTTGCAACCTCGCATCATCACGGCAAAAATAGCGTGTTCAGCGGGCCAAGACCGATTTCCCAAGCGGCAATTTGAGGATAAAGCCTACAGCGGGGATCAATGCCTTTTGAGGAGCCAGCAGGGGCTGGGCACCGGGCGTTACCGGAAGACATGGGCTTGAAGACATGGGCTTGAGGGACAGAAGAATGAATTTCCGCGGTATAATCAAGACTTGCGCCACACTCGGCCTTGCGGTCGCATTGGCCGGCTGCACGACGACGGGTATCGCCAAAAATGATGTCGAGACGCGCTGGAACGGCCAGCAGGCCGGCATGTTCTTCGCCAAGTTCGGCCCACCGGTGAGCGATACCGCGGCCGGCAGGTCGACGATCTATACCTGGCGCGGCGGTCACAAAACCCGTGTCGTGCCCGCGGTCTACGAACAGGTTGACGGCAAGAAGGGAAAGATCATCAGCAAGGCGCGCACGGAATACCTGCGCTGTGAAGTCCAGCTGACGGTATCGCCCGACTATATCATCCGCAGCGTGCGCACCGTGGTCGACCGTCCCGGCATCAATGGCGGCCAGAGCTATTGCGAGGAATTCCTCGGCGGCGCGTAAGGGCTGCGTCCACACGGGACCAGAACATGCCTCCGGTCGCGCGCGCGCCGGGGGTATTTTTTTCAATGCGTGGCGGAGAAAGGATCCCATCGGGCCGGCACACCTGCCGGGATCGAGGCTGCCCCAAACGGCGGCGGGAGGGCACCGTGGATGACGCCCTCCCCTACGCAGAACAAAAAATCCGAAAACTTCGCAACGCGTGACCTTGTGGAAGCGCATTTTTATAAGCGAAACAGGGTTAACGATTACCTTATAAAAATGCAATTTATAATTAATTTTCAATTACCTAGCGCGCAATATCTTTACGGTACCTCAACAGTCTGAAATAAAGGACAGCCTATAGGCAGGGTGATGTCATGCCCCCCCCGCTTCGCCAAAACAACGGTACATGCGATGCGTGCACAATGGCCGCCGAGCGCCTGATCCCGGCACCTGCGCCTCACGGCGCAAATGCTTTTGCTTCCATGTGGACAAAAGAGGAAATGGCTGGGGCGCCAGGATTCGAACCTGGGAATGCCGGTACCAAAAACCGGTGCCTTACCGCTTGGCGACGCCCCAATAGGATCCGGAAGGTAGTCCTCCCAAATCGCGGTGGCGCCTGATTAGCAAAGCGCAGGGCCAGCGGCAACACCCCTTGCCCGCATCCGGGCTGTTTTTTACCGGAACGATCCCCTGCCTCCCGGGTTTCTTATAGATCCCACGCAAAAAGAACCGAAAGGACAGATCCATGCCTTCCATTCAATCCGCTCATATCCTGATCCTCGCCACCGACGGTTATGAACGCTCGGAATTGCGCAAACCGCTGGAACAGCTCAAGGCCCGGGGGGCCAAGGTTTCGATCGCCTCGCTGTCGCCCGCGCCGATCAAGAGCTGGGACGAAAAGAACTGGGGCGACACCGTCGATGTCGATCTGACGGTCGATGCCGTCAAGATCGAGGATTACGATGCGCTGGTGATCCCGGGCGGCCAGATCAATCCGGATATCCTGCGCAATGACCAGACGGCAGTCGAACTGGTGCGCGGCTTCGTCAAGTCCGGCCGGACGATCGCCGCCGTCTGCCACGGCCCGTGGCTGCTGGTCGAGGCGGATGCGCTTCGCGGTCGCAACGCAACCTCCTATGCGTCGATCAAGACCGACCTGAAAAATGCCGGGGCCAACTGGCGCGACGAGGCCGTCGTGGTCGATCATGGTATCATCACCTCGCGCCAGCCCGGCGATCTCGACGCTTTTGTCGCCAAGATCATCGAAGAGGTCGAAGAAGGGCCGCACCAGCGCCGCGCCGCCTGATGCACCGGTCTTCCGGAGATTGATGCGTCCCGTTTTAAGGAAAGGGGCGAGCCGAAGAAGCCGGATGGCCCATCCTAGCCCCTTTTTTTCGCGGCCCCGGCTTTTTCGTGACACGGCTTGTTCGTGGTATCGGCATCGACCGGCGGCCAGCGTCCTCCCCTCGCCTCGCAGGTGTTCCTCTGCGGGGCGGCTTCCGTCTTGGTCTTGCGTCTTGGTCTTCTTTCTTGGCGGTGACAAAATGGGCCGATTGTGAAATAGCCGGAAGATCACGGACCCCGAGCGGCGGAATGAAGCATGAGCCAGCGACGTCTTCAGCAGAGGGCAAACCAGAAAAACCGGCAGAAGCGCACGGAGGCGTCGTCCGGCGGGGCCTCTGGCACGGCGAACGCCGGATCCACGGGAGCCGGCAATCTTAGCAAAACCGGTGCGACCGGCCCGTTGACCGCCGCCCATCATCAACCGGGTACCGATCATACCGAGGACCGGACGGCGCGGGCACATTTTACCCGTATTGCCGCAACCGCAAGCTTCCGCTGGTCGCTGGCGCTGTTTCTCGCCGGCGTGGTGACCGTGGCGCTGGCACTATCGATCCCGCACGAGTTTGCCTTTTTCGAACTGGGTTTCCTGTTCACCCTGTCGATCTACGATCTGGTTCTCGCGATGCTGGGCATTTCTGTTGCCATCGGCATGGCGGTCCATCGCGCCGAGATCTATACGATCGTCGCCTGCTTTCTTGCCGTCATGGCGCCGATGCTGCTGGCATTCGACCCGATCTTCCATGCCATCCTGCAAAGCCCGCTCGGCGGCGAACTGTTCCTGATCGCCCCGATTGCGGTGATGCTGGCCGGTGTCGTGCTCTGGCTGCCAGCCAAGATACGGCGCATCGGCGCACCGGTTGCTGCCGGCGTGATCGGCTTTTCGCTGTCGCTGTTCATCGGGCTGGACGACTTCGGCATCGGCATCAAGGAGTTCACCCTGACAGCGGTGATCGGGGCCCTGTGGATCCTGCTCGCACCGGGCCTGATGTTGCGCAATTTCCGCGGGCCCTGGCTGACGATCCCGGCGCGCATCGTCGGCTCCTGGCTGGTGGTGATCGGCATCATCGTTCTGGTCTCGCTTTACGTTCCGCTCGGCAATGATGCGCCAGCGCTTGCCGATCCGAGCACGCCCGACAATGGTCAGATGGATGCGCCGGCCTTGCCGCCACTCGATCCGGCCGTCGAGGAAGGGCTTGAGGATGCACCCGACAGCGGCTTCGAGCTGACGATCCCCGCGGACGGCTCCAATCCGCTGCTCAACGGCACGCGGCTGGATGCGCTGCCCGATCTGCAGCCAGAGCCTGGGGCAGACATCCTGCCTGATCTGGCGCCGGAATCCGGGCCGGCGCCGTGATACGCTTTGCGGTCGACGCCCCGGCAGGGAGCGGCTACACAGGACAGACCAACCGCTTTGATTCCGGTGTTTCCGCATGATCGTCCGCTATGACCGTCCCGTCTCCCGCTCCGCCTTCCTGGCGCGCCGTCTCGGGCTGTTTGCTCTGGGCATGCTGGTGCTGGTGCTGCTGGCACATCGGTTCGGGCCGCTGAAGACGCCGGATTTCGTGGCGCTGGTGCTGATTGCGGCCATCCCGGCCATGCTTGCGGTGCCTTTGGCGCTGCTCGGTCTTGTCCGCCTCTGGCATATCGGGGCGCTGGGCGGCGTCGCGGCAACCTGGGCGCTGATCTATGCCGCCCTGCCGCTGGCGCTGCCGGGTTACGGAGCCTATCGCTATCTCACCCGGCCCGTGCTTTACGACGTATCGAGCGATCTGACGGAGCGGCCGGAATGGCTGTCGACACCGGATGCGCCCCAGCATTTGCTGCCGCGGCCTCCCCTTCCCTCCGATGCGATGACCGCGCAGAGTTTTGCCTATCCGGGCCTCACCGGCCGCCGCTACGAAGGCGCGCTCGACCGCGTCTATGAAGCGGTGCGCAAGGTGGCCGAGGCCAACCGGCTGGTGGTGACGGCGAGCCGCGGCCAGGAATATGCGATGCCGGATTTTGCCCTGCGGCCAACAACGGAAGAGATCATCAACCCCAATCAACCGGCCCAGTCTGGCCTGCCGGCCGCCGACGAAGCCCTGCCGGAGACGGGGCCCCTGCCCGCATCACGGCCGAGCGACGTGGTGGTCAGCATGCCGCCGGAACCGAGCGAACCGCCGGGAACCGTGCGGCTGCAGCTGACAACACGCACGCTCATTCTCGGCCTGCCTTTCGATGCGATCATCCGGCTGCGCGAAGAGGCGGAAATGACGCTGGTCGACATGCGCGTCGCCAGCCGCTTCGGGCCGCATGATCTCGGCATCGGCGACCAGATCGCCGAGGATTTCCTGCATGCGCTGGATGCGGAACTGCTGGGTATCGCCGGCAACTGAGGCATTCATGCCTGATGTTCAGGCGATCCGGTAGGCTCCGAGAAGCCGGGCCGGTCCGTCGGTCGCGACTAGGCCTTTTTCCACCAGATCCTCCAGATGGGCGAGCACGGAGAGTGCGGCCGCCCCATGCAGCCTTGGATCGGTGCTCGCATAGATCACCTTGACCATGTCCGGGATCAGCCGGTCGCCCAGGCGGATGCGCTCCAGCACGGCGCGCTCGCGCATGCGGCGATGGGTGCGCAGGCCGCGCAGGAAGGCGGGCGGATCGGTGACCGGGCCGCCATGGCCGGGGAAATAGATCCGGTCCTTTCGCTCCAGCAGCATATCCAGCGAGGCCATGTAATCGGCCATGGCGCCATCGGGCGGGGCGACGATCGAGGTCGCCCAGGCCATGACATGATCGGCGGAAAAGACGATGCCGCGATCATCGAGCGCAAAGGCGCAGTGATTGGCGGTGTGGCCGGGTGTGTGCAGGGCCGTCAGGCGCCAACCGTCGCCTTCGAAGGCTTCGCCATGGGCAAGCGCGATATCGGGGCGAAAATCGGCATCGGCGCTTTCGGCAAACGGATTGGCCTCACCTTCATGCAGCACCCGCGACGGGCGATGCGGGCCTTCGGCGACGATGATCGCGCCGGTCTCTGCCTTCAGGCGGGCCGCCAGCGGCGAGTGATCGCGATGGGTGTGGCTGACGGCGATATGGGTCACCTCCCTGCCCGCAAGGGCGGACTTCAACGCCTGGAAATGCGCCTCGTCGTCGGGGCCCGGATCGATGACGCAGACCGAGCGGTCGCCGACGACATAGGTATTGGTGCCGTGAAAGGTAAACGGGCTCGGATTGTTGACGGTGATGCGCGCAACGCCCTCTGCCAGCGGCACCAGCATTCCATGCGCCGGCTCAAAAGCCGTGACAAAATCGGGCGGCATATCCGCTGCGGCTTCGTCGCTGTCGCCGCTCATTTGTACTCGATCTCGATGAAACTCATCGGACCGTCGCCGCCATTGATGACATTGTGCTCGACGCCGGCATCGCGGCGATAGGCTTCGCCAGCCTTGCTGGTCACCCGGCGCTCGCCGGCCTCGTCCTCGATGAGGAAATGGCAATCGGTGATCGGCACAACGACATAACCGAGCCCATGCGTGTGGTGACCGGTCGCGGCACCCGGCTCGAAATCCCAGCGGGTGATGCGGGTGACGGCATCGTCGAGCACTGTTGTCGGGATGGCAGGTGGGCGGGCGGAATAGCCGGGCATGAAAGTCTCCGTGGGTGGCATCTGGGCGGATCACGATGAGACGTGGTTCCGCCAAGGTTGGGGCCGAGGTTATCGCGGGCGTGCTGGGGCCGCAATCAGCAATTGAAGCGACACAGCGGTCCGTGAAGGGCGCGTGGCCGGCACAGATGCGCAAAACAACTTGACTAGGAAACCAATTCGATATAGTTTCCTAGTCAATCAAAATGGAACCCCTCGATGACGACCGTTTCCGACCTTACCACCCATACCGGCTACTGGATGCGCATGGTGTCGAATGCCGTGTCGCAGGAATTTGCCCGGAAGGTTGCCGGCGAAGGCGTCACGGTTGCGGAATGGGCCTTCATGCGCGCGCTCTACGACCAGGACGACATGGCGCCATCGGCGCTGGCCGAGAAAATGGGCATGACCAAGGGCGCGATCAGCAAGCTGGCCGACCGGCTGACGGAAAAGCGGCTGGTCGGACGTGCCGAAAACGAGCGTGACGGGCGCGCCCACCGCCTGTTCCTGACCGAAGACGGGCGGGCGAAAGTGCCGGTTCTCGCGGCGCTGGCAGATGCCACCGATGCCGACTATTTCGGCGTGCTGACGCCGGAGGAACACACGGCTCTCAGCCAGACATTGAGAGCCCTCGCCGAACGGCGCGGGATCAGGACCATCCCGGTCGACTGAACGCCGACTGACCCTCGCCGGCCACAGCCAATCTTTCAAACACAAGGAGAACCGCCATGGACGCGGAACGCATTTCCATTGCCCAGACCTGCCTGGATGCCGCCCATGACGGCAGCCTCAGCTTTCCCGAGATCGTCGGCCGGCTGATCGCCGCCGGCTTCGAGGGTTATGCTGTCGACTACCGGCGCGACAGCCAGACCTTTTACCTGGCAGACGGCGACAGCACGGCGCTGGCCATGCCTGCGCATGCCGGGACGATCGGCGCGGCGTTCGACGCCAACGCAATCGAACGGCTGGTGCGCTGGGCGCAATCGGGTGCGGATGACTATAGCTACCGGGCCTTCAGCGCCGAGGCCAAGGCGGCGGGTTGTGCGGGGTATATCGTGTCCTTCCTCGGGAGGCGCGTGGTGTATTTCGGACGCACGGCCGAGACGCATGTGGAAGCGTTTCCAAGGTGAGGCATGTGGCGTATTGAGGAGGTACTGGCGGCAAGGCGGAGGAGGCGTTGCAGGGCCGACCGCTTTTCGTGGGTCCTCATTCACGTGCCGTCCACCTCAACGCCGTGGGTCACAAAGGAGGATGACGGCTCAAGGTGGTGGAGATCGCCTGTGATGCCACCTCCTGCCACTTGTTGACTCACCCGCGGTTGAACAATATCTTGCTAATTCGGTCGTTAGGCTTGTCCTCACATGACGGATCAATCTCTTCATCGTCGCCTTGCTGCCATCGTCGTAGCCGATGTGGTGGGATATTCGCGCCTGATGGAGGCTGATGAAGTTGCAACGCTGGCGAACCTCAGGGAACTCCGTTCTGGGGTCATCGAGCCTGTTGTGATGCGCCACCACGGTCGTATCTTCAAGGTCATGGGCGACGGATTCTTAATCGAATTCGGTAGTGCGGTGGATGCAGTCACAGCAGCGTTGGAAATGCAACGGGCCACCACTGCTGTGGAGGCTTCCGGAGACCAGCGTCTACTTTTGCGTGTAGGCGTCAATATGGGAGATGTCATTGACGACGGTTCAGACGTCCTCGGCGACGGCGTCAATGTTGCGGCGCGCCTCCAGACGCAGGCAGCACCGGGAGGTATCTGCATTTCAGACAAAGTTCACGGCGAGATCGTCGGCAAGATCGGCGACCGGTTCTTTGATGCAGGCGAACGCTACCTGAAGAACCTCACTCGCCCTGTCCACGTGTGGCATTGGCCAGATGCGCTGCAGAGCATATTGCCGCTGCCCGAATGTCCCTCGATCGCCGTATTGCCGTTCACGAATATGAGTGGGGATGAAGCGGATGCGCCTTTCGTCGACGGCTTGACCGAAGACCTGATCACCGACCTTTCCCGTACGGCTGGCCTGTTCGTCATCGCGCGCAATTCCGTGTCCGGCTACAAGGCCAAGCCGGTCGACGTGCGGCTGGTCGCCCAGGAACTGGGCGTCCGCTATGTCCTGGAGGGGAGCGCCAGACGCGCCATGGGCCGTGTCCGCATCAATGCCCAATTGGTCGACGCGCTTGATGGTCAGCACTTGTGGGCCGACCGGTTTGACAGGACGGTGGAAGATGTTTTCGAATTACAGGATGAAGTGAACGCCAAGATTGTTGAAGCCCTCATCGGCCGGCTGACCATCCCGAAGCCGCGCAATCGGCCGAAGAACTTTGAGGCGTACGATCTGTGTGTGCGCGCGCGCCGCCTGACGGAAGAGTCGCCGCAAACCGGACGTGAGGCCTATATGCTGCTCCAACGTGCGGTTGAGCTCGAACCATCATATGCCGAGGCGCTCGGTCTGCTCGCCTATAACCGTTGGCTTGCCTGGACTCATTTCGGCGAGCCCGAAGATCCTAACCGTCGGATGGCGACGACGTTTGCACAGAAGGCGGTCGGCCTGGATCCCAACGATGCCGGCTGCCGTTACATTCTGGGGACGATTTTGGCTTATGAGCGGCGATGGGAGGAATCGGAGGCCGCCTTCGCCAAGGCCCTGGAGCTGGACCCCAACCACGCCGACACCTGGGCCGCCATGTCGGACATTTCCGTGCTGGACGGCAGGATTACCGACGGACTTGCGCAGATCGAAAAAGCTCTGCGGCTCAATCCCTATCCAACCTGCTGGTATCTTTGTCATCTTGGGCAAGCGCAATACGCCGCGCGTGACTATCATGCGGCAACCGCTACCCTGCGCAGGGAAGACACGTATCGTACCAACTCACGCAAGTTTCTGGCTGCTGCGCTTGCGCAGTTGGACCGCCGTGAGGAGGCACGGCGAGAAGCAGACTTGTTCCTGATCGCTCACCCTCATTTCACGATCAACCACTGGCTCAACTCCCAGCCGCTGCGCGATGCATCTGTACGAGACCACTTTGTTGACGGCTTCCGGAAGGCCGGCCTGCCGGAGATGTGACAGCGGGTTGAGACAAGCGCGACAGAATGCTTTGCAAAACAGTTGAGCAGCTTTGCCGAGACTTGAAGGCGACGACGCTGACTTCCGCTGTCGGCGGGGCAAAGATGCCGTTACCGTGAAGCCAGACAATGTCTGCTTTCCGGCAGATGCAAGGTAGGCTTCAAAGGCCGAAATGACGGCGCAAAGCGGCCCCCATTTCACGTTTCGCGTTTAACTTGAGCGACCTTCACCCCACCACATCCGCCGTCAGAGAAATCCCCAGCGCCTTCATCACCGCAAGCGTGGTCTTTAACGTCGGATTGCCCTCACTGCTGAGCGTCCGATACAACTGCTCCCGCGAAAGCCCTGCCTGCCGCGCAATCCCGGCCATGCCTTTTGCACGAGCCACGACGCCGAGCGCATGGGCGATATAGGCGGCATCATCCGTTTTCAGCGCCTCGTTGACGAAGACGGAAATCGCTTCGGGGGTATCCAGGTCTTCGGCCGGATCGTAGTCGGTGAAATCCTCAGTTATCTGTGTCACTCCAGTTCCTGGCCGGACGCTTCGATGCTTTGATTTCGCAGACCTGTGTTCCATTATCTCCACCGCAGGGAAAGAATTGAGGACGCTGTTGATGGGGCATAACTTTAGTTCGTTTGCCAACAGGCGGAATGCGAACCGCGCGTTCGGACATCATCAACGACTTTTCAGCTCTGCAGACAGTGGCTACCTTCTTCAAAATCGATGGGTCTGGCAAGAATGCGCAACTTGGTTTTAGTCACGTTAATTGGAATTTCCGCTTTTTCGCTTTCGCGTATTGGAGACGTCGAGCGCGAACGGTATGCGCTGCTCGTCGGAATGTGCCGTGACCAGAGTATTCTGGGTTTGGACGCAAACTGTCTTGAAACAGTCGAACCACGCGAAAACCGCCTGTGGGACATTTTTTACGGCTTAACCGAATAGCTAACGTCACGCCGCTCAGCATGCAGCCAGTTGATAGGTCTCAAGTATGTTCAACCAGCTTTGCTGCCCGCCCCTCACCCCCGCGCCTTGATCGCCGCCTGCGCCGCCGACAGCCGCGCAATCGGCACACGAAACGGTGAACACGACACATAATCCAGCCCGACATCCTCGCAGAAGTGGATCGAGGCCGGGTCGCCGCCGTGTTCGCCGCAGATGCCGAGTTTCATGTCGGGGCGCGTCTTGCGGCCGCGTTCGGCGGCGATGCGGATCAGTTCGCCGACGCCGTCGAAATCCAGCGAGATGAAGGGGTCATGCACGATGATGCCCTTGCGCTGGTATGTCGGGATGAAGGCGGCGGCATCGTCGCGCGACATGCCAAACGTGGTCTGGGTCAGGTCGTTTGTACCGAAGGAGAAGAATTCGGCGGCTTCCGCGATGATATGGGCGCGGATGGCGGCGCGCGGCAGTTCGATCATCGTGCCGACGAGATAGGAGATCTCGAGCTTGGCCTCGGTCATCACCTCGCGGGCGACGCGGTCGATGACGGCCTTCACATAATCGAGTTCGGAGCGCAGGCCGACCAGCGGCACCATGATCTCAGGCACGACCGGGGCGCCGGTGTCGCGGGCAGCCGTGACGGCGGCCTCGAAAATGGCGCGGGCCTGCATTTCGGCGATTTCCGGATAGGAAATGGCAAGCCGGCAGCCGCGATGGCCGAGCATCGGGTTGAACTCGTGCAGGGCGTCGATGCGGCGGCGCATGAAACCGGGCTCGATGCCCATGGCATCGGCGACCTCGTCGATTTCCTCGTCGGTCTTGGGCAGGAATTCATGCAGCGGCGGATCGAGCATGCGGATGGTCACCGGCAGGCCGTGCATGATGGTGAAGAGTTCGGTGAAATCCGAACGCTGCATCGGCAGCAGCTTTTCCAGTGCTGCCCTTCGCCCGGTCTCGTCTTCGGCGAGGATCATCTCGCGCATGACGTGAATGCGGTCGCCCTCGAAGAACATGTGTTCGGTGCGGCAGAGGCCGATGCCTTCCGCGCCGAAGGAGCGGGCGGCGCGCGCATCGGTCGGCGTATCTGCATTGGTGCGCACCGTCATGCGCCGCGTGGCGTCGGCCCATAACATCAGCTGGGCGAAATCGCCCGACAGTTCGGGCTGCAGCATCGGCACCTCGCCCTTCAGCACCTGTCCGGCGGATCCGTCAATGGTGACGATGTCGCCCTTCCTGAGGGTGACGCCCATGCCGATCAGCTGTTCGTTGCGCAGGTCGACGCGCATGGTGCCGGCGCCGGAGACGCAGGGTATGCCCATGCCCCGGGCAACGACGGCCGCATGGCTGGTCATGCCGCCGCGTGTCGTCAGGATGCCTTCGGCGGCATGCATGCCATGAATGTCCTCCGGGCTGGTCTCGACGCGCACGAGGATGACCTTGCGGCCTTCGCTGTCGGCCTCGACCGCCTCTTCGGCGGTAAAGACGATCGCGCCGGTGGCGGCGCCCGGCGATGCGGGCAGACCGGAGCCGATGATATGGCGCTCAACGCGCGGATCGATGGTCGGGTGCAGCAGCTGGTCGAGCGACGAGGGGTCGATGCGCAGCACGGCCTCCTCCTTGGTGATCACGCCCTCTTCGACCATGTCGACGGCGATCTTCATCGCCGCCTTGGTGGTGCGCTTGCCCGAGCGGGCCTGCAGCATCCACAGCTTGCCGCGCTCGATGGTGAATTCGAGATCCTGCATGTCGCGGTAATGGGCTTCGAGCCGGTCGCAGATGCGGCCGAATTCGGCAAAGGCCTCCGGCATCAGCTTTTCCAGCGACGGCTTGTCGGAGCCGGAATCGATGCGGGCTTCCTCGGTGATCGACTGCGGCGTGCGAATGCCGGCGACCACGTCCTCGCCTTGCGCATTGACGAGGAACTCGCCGTAAAGCTCCTTGGCGCCGGTCGACGGATTGCGGGTGAAGGCAACGCCGGTGGCAGACGTCGAGCCGAGATTGCCGAAGACCATGGCCTGTACGGTGACGGCCGTGCCCCATTCCTGGGGAATATTGTGCAGCATGCGATAGGTCACGGCGCGCGGGTTCATCCAGGAGGAAAAGACCGCGCCGATGGCGCCCCAGAGCTGCACATGCGGGTCCTGCGGAAAGGGCTGGCCCAGCTCCTGCTCGATCGTTTCCTTGTAGAGCGAGACGACATGCTGCCATTCGACGGCCGACAGATCGGTATCGAGTTCGTGGCCGAGGCGGCCCTTCTCGTCTTCGAGGATCTCCTCGAAAACCTCGTGATCGAGGCCCATGACGACATCGCCATACATCTGGATGAAACGACGGTAGCTGTCCCAGGCGAACCGCGCATCGCCGGAATGATGGCCAAGCGCCTCGACGGTATAGTCGTTCAGCCCGAGATTGAGCACCGTATCCATCATGCCGGGCATGGAGGAGCGCGAGCCCGAGCGCACGGAGAGCAGCAGCGGATGGCTGGTATCGCCGAAGCCGCGACCGCTGATCGCCTCGATGCCCTTGATGCCGGCCAGCACTTCGGCCTTCAGATCATCGGGCAGGGTCTTGGCATTGCTGTAATAAAAGCCGCAGGCATCGGAGATAATGGTCAGGCCGGGCGGCACAGGCAGGCCGAGGCTTGCCATCTCGGCGAGATTGGCCCCCTTGCCGCCCAAATGGTCGACATCGGCCATACGCCCCTCGGCCGCTCCTCCGCCGAAGGTGTAAACCCACTTCCTCATCGCCCTCTCCACCCAAACAGGCTTGTTTTTCCATCGTTTACAGCAAATGTGACGGAATGAAAACGCCAAGCGCCGATGTTTATGCTGCAATGCATCATAAATGAGGCAGGCTGCGTGATCCGGGTCACGCCAAAGTGAGTTTGCCGAGACGGTCGTGACGGGCAAAACGAGGGCCTGGGGTGTAAGGCGAAAGCAGTGGGACACAGGATTTGCGGGGGCACGGGATGCGGACAGACCTGACGAGACGGCGGCTTTTGGCTTTGGCGGGCACGGCGACGCTATCCGGCGCCATGGCCGGTGCGCTCAGGGCCGAGGGAATCGAGATCCAGACGGTGATGCGCTCGTCGCCAAGCACCCTGCCGTTTGCGCTGACGCGCCCGATGCATGTCGGCGCCGTCTGCCTGCGGGCGCGCGACATGGGCGCGCTGAAGGCTTATTACACCGGCATGCTGGGGCTGGAGGTTCTGCGCGAAGACAAGGACGAGGTGACGCTGGGTGCCGGCGGAACCGCCCTGCTGCATATCCTCAGCCGGCCGGATGCCACCCCCGAGGCCAGCGGCCAGGCGGGCCTTTATCATACCGCTTTCCTGATGCCTTCGCGCAGCGATCTTGCCCGCTGGCTGGTGCATGTGGCGCGCAGCCAGTTTCCGCTGGTCGGCTTTGCCGATCACAGCGTGTCGGAAGCCGTCTATCTTGCCGACCCGGAGGGCAATGGCGTCGAGGTCTATAGCGACCGGCCGGTGGAGCGTTGGCTCTGGGCCGGCGACCGGGTGTCGATGGGCACCAGGGAACTCGATATCGACGATATCTTCATCAAGACGAAGACACGCACCGACCGCGACGACTACAAGACGGTTCCGGCCGGTTTGCGGATCGGCCATATCCATCTGAAAGTCGGGGCTCTGGAAGCGACACGTGGGTTCTACAACGCAGGCCTCGGGCTTGACGTGGTGGCGGGGGACGACCAGCGCGGCGCGACCTTCCTGTCGTCCGGCCGCTACCATCACCATGTCGGCGCCAATATCTGGGAGAGCCCGGATGCCGGTCCGCGCCAGGAGATGATGGCCGGCCTCGACTGGTTTTCCTTGCAGACGAACGACGATGCAATCCTTGCCGCCCGCAAGACGGCACTTGCCGCCAAGGGCTTTGCCGTCAGCGACATAGACGGCGGCTTCGAGGCGCTGGATCCCTGGGGCACGCGGGTAAGGCTGGTCAAGGCATAGCGCAGAAACCCCTGTCCCCTCAGTCGCGGAAAGTGGGTCCGGACACTGTGCGTGGGCTCACATTGCCGGCAGATCAAGACTGTCCGGCCGTGATCGCGGCTGGACACCGCAGACGCATGATGTCACTGCCATGACGTCCGTTTCAAACCACCTTGAGTCCCATCATGCCGATGCCACCGCAGTTTCGCGTCTATCTCGCCTTCTTCCTGTTTGCCATGTCGACCGGGGCTTTGTTTGCCCGCATGCCGGACCTGCAGGCAAGCCTCGGGCTGAACAAGGCCGAACTCGGGCTGACGCTGATCGGCATGGCGATCGGCACGCTGATTTCGCTGACATTGTCGTCGCAGGTGATCGTCAGGCTCGGCACGAAAGTGTCGCTGGCCATCTCCCTGCTCGGCATCGTGGCGCTGCTGTCGCTCATTCCGCTGATGCCTAGCGCGCAGGCGGTGTTCTCTACGCTGTTTTGCATCGGGCTTTTGGCCGGGGCACTGGAGATCACGCTGAATGTCGAGATCGGCCGGATCGAGGCGCAGATCGGCTTTGGCATCATGAACCGTGCGCATGGCTGCTGGAGCCTCGGCTTCTTCATCACCGCCATCACCGCATCGGTGATCCGCCAAGCCGGCATGTCCATGCAGTTGCATCTGCATCTGGTGCTCGGACTGGTTTTTGTCATCGCCGCGATCGTCATCGCCGGCATGAAAAATGCGCCGGTCATCGCCATGGCCGACGGCGAGAAAGCACCGCATTTCGCCCTGCCGACGCTGGCGCTTTTGCCACTCTGCCTGATCGGCACGTCCGCATTCCTGATCGAAGGTGCGGGCATCGACTGGTCGGCGATCTACATGGACGATGTCTTTGATGTTTCGCCGCTGGTCGGTGGCTCGGGGCTGACGCTGTTTGCCTTTTTCATGGCGCTGGCACGGCTTTCGGTCGATCCCGTTGTCGACCGCTACGGGCCAAGGCGCGTCGCGCTGGTCCTGCTGGCGACGGCAGCCCTTGGCATAACCATGGTGTGGCTTGCGCCGCATCCGTATGTCGCACTGGCGGGTTTTGCGCTGATGGGCGGCGGCTGCAGCGCGGTCTATCCGATGGCGGTGACGGCCGCGGCACAGCGCACGGACCGTCCGGCCGTCGTCAATGTCGCGGCGCTGGGGCAGATGGCCTTCGTCGTGTTCTTTCTGGCGCCGCCGCTGCTCGGCTTCGTGGCGGAGGCCTGGGGCATGCGCAACGCCTATCTCGTCTGCCTGCCGCTGATCCTCGGCTCGATCTTTGCCAGCCGCGCGCTGGCGACCAAGGCACCGGTCAGGGGCGAAGTGGTGGTGGCCTGAGGGTTCCGCGCGTTCCGCGCATCGGTCTAGAGACCCAGAGCCCGCAACTCACCGACCGAGGGCTCGCCGAACAGCTTGTCGCCAAGCTTGGTATCCGAAATCCGCAGAACCGCCCGCTTGCCGTCGGCGGAATAGAGCACCCGCACCCGGCTGTCGTCGCAGCGTTTTGCCTCACAGGCCTCGAACAATTGCATCGGTTTTCCCGCGACATCGACCTTCTTCGAAGCCAGCGCCACGTAACGCGGCTGCCGCACCATGTTGCGCAACCAGAATGGAATGCCGGGCTTGCCCTTGATCAAGGCCTGAAGGCTTTCGCGATGCGGTTCGGAGGCTGCCAGAACGGCGGGCAGGAAATTGCCCGACAGCGAAGCGTCAGGCGCCTGCGCACCGGCAGACGTGGCCACAAGCATGGCCATAAGCATCGCTGTGAGGGTCGATTTCATCACACGAGATCCCGCTCGCGCAGTTGTTCCGCCGTCTGAAGATCGACCGAGACCAGTTGGCTCACGCCCTGCTCGGCCATGGTGACGCCGAAGAGGCGGTTCATGCGGGCCATGGTAATCGGATTGTGGGTGATGATGACGAAACGGGTCTCGGTGGAGGCGGCCATTTCGTCCATCAGGTTGCAGTAGCGCTCGACATTGTGGTCGTCGAGCGGCGCGTCGACTTCGTCGAGCACGCAGATCGGCGCCGGATTGGTGAGGAAGACGGCGAAGATCAGCGCCATCGCCGTCAGCGCCTGCTCGCCGCCCGAGAGAAGCGTCATGGTCTGCGGCTTCTTGCCTGGCGGGCGGGCGAGGATTTCGAGACCGGCTTCGAGCGGGTCGTCGCTTTCGATCAGCTGCAGTTCGGCCGTGCCGCCATTGAACAGATGGGTGAAAAGGCGCTGGAACTGGGCGTTGACCACGTCGAAGGCGGCGATCAGCCGCTCGCGGCCCTCGCGGTTGAGGCTCTGGATCGCGCCGCGCAGCTTGCGGATCGCATCGATGATGTCGTCGCGCTCCTTGATCAAGGCGGCGAGTTTTTCCGACAGTTCCTTCTGCTCTTCCTCGGCGCGCAGGTTGACGGCGCCAAGCCGCTCGCGCTCCATCTTCAGCCGGTCGAGATTGCGCTCGACTTCACGCAGGTCGGTGATCTCGGAGGCATCCTTCAGGCCAGTCAGACGGAAGGCCTCATGCGGGGCGACGTTCAGCGCCTCGGCAATGCGGGCCTCGGCGTCCTTGCGCCATTCCCTGGCGGAGACGAGGCGCTCTTCGGCGCGGCCGCGCTTTTCGCGGGTCTCGGCAAGTTCCGCCAAGGCGGATGCCGCCTTCTGGTCGGCCTCGCGCTGGCGGGTTTCGGCCTCGACCAGGCGATCGGCGGCGTCGCGGCGTTCCTTCTCGGCCTTTTCCAGCGCCGACATCAACTGACGGCGCTTGTCCTCGAATTCGTCGGGCGCCATTTCCAGCGACATGACCTCGTCACGGGCTTCCGCCTCGCGGTCGCGCAGCGTGGCGATATGGTCCTCGGCGCTCCTGGCGCGGGTCTGCCAGCTGGCGCGCTCCTGCTGGATGGCAAGCACGCGGCGGCGGCGCATGTCGTCTTCGCGGGCGAGCCCCTCGAAACGGGCGCGGGCTTCGGCTGCCAGACCGCGGTCGCGGGCGACGGTGGTTTCGGCATCCTTGAGGCGGGCATCGAGTTCGGAAAGGTCCGGCGTCTCCTCCATCTCGATGCGGGCGTTTTCTTCCTGCTCCAGCGCTTCCTCGATCTGCGCCTTCAGGCCATTGACGGCTTCGGCGACCACTTCGCGGCGGCGGATCAGGTCACCTGAGGCTCGCTCGGCCTGGGCCAGCGCATCACGCGCTTCGGCCAGTTGGCGGACCGTCAAGCGCTGGCGATCGCGGGCGTCGGCCAGGCGGCTTTCCTCGGCGCGGATGGTGTCGGCGGCTTCTGCCAGCCGGTCCTCGGCCTCGATCATTGCATCGCGGGCTTCATCGGCCTCGCGCTCGATCTCGGCCAGGCGGTTGCGCTGGGCAAGCCTGAGGGCGGCGGCACTCGGCGCTTCCGAGCCGGTGACATGGCCATCCCAGCGATAGACGGCGCCCTCGCGGGTAACGAGCCGCTGGCCGGGCTGAAGCTTCGCCATCAGGGCAAGAGCCTCGGCATCATCGACGATGCCGATTTGGCGCAATGCGCGGTTGAGCGACGACGGTGCGCGCACATGGGCAAGCAAAGGATCGCAGCCGGACGGCAAAGCGGGATCGGAGGCGCCGTCGCCATTGCCATGCCAATGGGCGGGGGCTGCCGGATCAAGCGCGCTTTCGAGATCGTCGCCGAGGGCGGCCCCCAGTGCGGTCTCGAAGCCGCGATCGACGGAGAGTTCGTCGGCAACCGGCGGAAAATCACCGGTGGTCGCCGAGGCCAGCATGCGGGTGATGGTGCGGGCTTCGGTTTCAAGACCGTTGACCCTGGCGCGGGCGGCCTCGAGCGGGCCGCGCAGCATGGCCTCTGTGCGGCGCGCCTCGTTGAGGGCCGCTTCCGCTTCCATGGCGGCAGATTCCGCATCGGATAGCGCCTGCTCGGCCATCTCGACCATTTCGCGCTTTTCGTCCGGATCCGGCAGTGCGGCAATCTTTGCGGCGACATCGTCGAGTTCGCGAGACGCGTCGCCGATCTGGCGCTCGAGGCGGCCGCGGCGATCGGCGAGATCGCGGATCAGACGTTCGAACTGGTTGCGACCGGCAGCGGCAGCGGCGCGCTCGGCGGTGAGTGCTGTAAAGGCACGTTCGCTGTCGGCAAGGGCGGCCGCGGCCGTATCGAAGGCTTCCTTCGCCTCTTCGCCAAAACGGCCGGAATCGGCGAGCATGTCTTCGAGTTCGGCTTCTTCGCTCGTCAGGCGCTCGATGACCTCGGCATTTTCCGAGACAAGGCGTTCCTCACGGCGAATGTCCTCGTCGAGTTGGGCGAGACGGCGGGTCAGTTCGTCGCGGCGGCGCAGCAGGCGGGAGGCTTCCTCGTCCAGTTGCGAGCGGGCGATCTGCAGGCGCTGGAGGGCGGCTGCACATTTCGCCTCCTCCTCGCGCAGTTCCGGCAGCTTGAGGCTGGATATGGCCTGGGTCTTGGCCGCCTCCATCTGGGCATTGGCTTTTTCGGCGACGATCGACATCGCCTGATTGAGCGCGCTTTCCGCTTCGCCTTCGGCCTGTTTGGCCTGGGCCCAGCGGATATGCAGCAGCATCGCCTCGTGGCTGCGGATTTCGGCCGACAGCATCTTGAAGCGATTGGCCTGGCGGGCCTGGCGCTTCAGGCTTTCGATCTGGGTCTCGAGCTGGGCGGTGATGTCTTCCAGCCGCTCCAGATTGGTTTCGGCAGCGCGCAGGCGAAGCTCGGCCTCGTGGCGGCGCGAATGCAGGCCGGAAATGCCGGCGGCTTCTTCCAGCAGCTGGCGCCGGGCCTGAGGCTTGGCCGAGATCAGTTCGCCGATGCGGCCCTGGCCAACCATCGAGGGCGAGCGGGCGCCGGTCGAGGCATCGGCAAACAGCAGCTGCACATCCTTGGCGCGGGCTTCCTTGCCATTGATCCGGTAGACCGAGCCCTGGCCGCGCTCGATGCGGCGGGTGATCTGGATCTCGTCGGCATCGTTGAAGGCGGCCGGTGCCGTGCGGTCGGAATTGTCGAGATAGAGGCCGACCTCGGCCGTGTTGCGCGCCGGGCGATTGCCGGAGCCGGAGAAGATGACGTCGTCCATGCCGGACGCACGCATGTTCTTGTAGGAATTCTCGCCCATGACCCAGCGCAGGGCCTCGACGAGGTTCGACTTGCCGCAGCCGTTCGGGCCGACGACGCCGGTCAGGCCGCGCTCGATGATGAATTCGGAGGGTTCGACGAAGGACTTGAAACCGAGCAGGCGCAGGCGGTTGAACTTCATGCCATCACCGCCGTGTTCAGGCATCTGGTGTCGGGCAAGCTCGCCCCCCTCTGCCCTGCCGGGCATCTCCCCCTCAAGGGGGGAGATCGGAAGGGAGCGATGTTGCCGGACATCATCAGATGTCGTGCGGATGCAAATTCAGAAACGCTGGCCGACAAAGCGGAGGTCGGCGTTCTGCCGATCTCCCCCCGTGTGGGGGAGATGTCCGGCAGGACAGAGGGGGGTGACCCACAGTGCCCAACACCCCTCATCCGCCTGCCGGCACCTTCTCCCCGCTTGCGGGGAGAGGGTCAGGGTGAGGGGCAAATTCGAAAGATCAGAAGCGGGCGCGCAGCTTCCGCCGCCGCCCGTCATGATGACGAAACGTGGGTCAGAGCAGGCTGTCGATGAGGGCCGACATGGAGTCAACCGACATGTCCCCCGAATAGGCCTTGCCATTGATCAGGAAGGTCGGAGTGGACTGGACCCCGAATTCCTCAGCGCCGCGGTCGCGGACTGCCGACACATCACCGGCAAGCTTCGCGTTCGTCAAGCAGGCATCGAAGGTCTCCTGTGTAAAACCACCGAGTTTCGACAATTGCAGCATGGCCGAGCGCACATCGTTGTCAGCCGGGGCCGCCCAGGTGCGCTGCTGCTTGAGGAACATCGAGACAAACGGGAAGTAGCGGTCTTCGGTGGTGCAGCGAGCCAGCATGAAGGCGGCGAGCGATGCGGTGTCCTGCGGGAACGGGAATTCGCGCAGAACGAAGTAGACCTTGCCGGTGTCGACATACTTGGTCTTGATCGTGTCGAAGGTGGTTTCGTGGAAATGGGCACAATGCGGGCAGGTCATCGACATGTATTCGATGATCTTGACCGGTGCATTCGGTTCACCCAGCGCCATTTCCTTCAGCGCGCCCGGCTTGAGCGCGGCTTCCATGTCGACATCACGGTCGGCCGTCGGCATGTCGACTGCAAAAGCCGTCGGGGCGGCGAAAGTCATGCCTGCAGCAGCCACGGCAATACCGCCCAGAAGACGACGCTTGGTGATCGAAAGTTCAGAAATCGACATGTCTCTTACCCGTTAGGAATGAATTGAACGTGGCCAACCGATATAACGCGAAAGGGTGGCAAACAAGGCACCAGACAAGCGGAAATATCAAAGTTCCGTGACATTTAGGTGCCGCGCCAATTAAACTTTGTCCATGTTCGTTCGAACCTGGATCGATGGCGGCGCTCAATTGAGCGGTTCATTTGCGTTTGGCGGAAAACACGCCGGTGCCGAGCCGCTCGATGGCGCGGCGCAGGTTTTCGTTTTCGATCCCCTCCATCATGCCCTCGAGCCGGCGGGCCTTTTCACCTTCCAGCTTGCGCGGGCGGCTGGGTCTCAGGCTGGCATTGGAAACCGGCTTCTGGACGATGCGGATCTGGCCGATGGCCGGATAGCCGAAGAAGCCGTTGATGCGGGCGATCAGTTCGCCCTGGGCATGGGAGAGAAACAGCGCGCGCGCGCCTTCGCAGGCAATGGTCAGCACGCCCGGGCGATGACCGCCCTCTTCCGGCAGATCGCCGCGGCGCGGCCAGGCGATCTTTTCCGGCCGCGTACAGTCGGCAAAGCTGTCGCCGGCGATTTCATCCCATGAGCCGAGCAAAGCCGTATTGATGCCGGCGCGGCGGGCGAGCACCGGGTCGATGATGCCATTGGCGATCTCAGCGATCTGGGTAACACCCTTGCGTGGTGCCATGGAGAATGGGAATCCCTTCGCTTACCCCCTTCAACAGACTTGAACATGGGGGCGATTTGAACAGATATACGTCATTGACCCCCATTCCGGCAAATGAAGCGCGTGACACTGCCCAAATTTCCAAAAACACAAGCGACCGCCGAGACCTTGCTCGGTTGGTATGACCGCCATCACCGCGAATTGCCGTGGCGCATTTCGCCAGCGATGGCCAAGCGGGGCGTCTTGCCCAATCCGTATCACATCTGGATGTCGGAGGTGATGCTGCAGCAGACAACGGTGGCGGCGGTGAAGGCCTATTTCGCCAAGTTCATTGAAAAATGGCCGACGGTCGAGGATCTGGCCCATGCCCCGACAGAGGATGTGATGACCGCCTGGGCCGGGCTTGGTTATTATGCCCGGGCACGCAACCTGAAGAAATGCGCCGAGGCCGTCGCCTTTGACCATGGCGGCACCTTCCCCGATACCGAAGTGGTCCTCAGGGCACTGCCGGGCATCGGCGACTATACGTCGGCGGCCGTTGCGGCGATCGCCTTCAACCGGCAGGCGGCAGTGATGGACGGCAATGTCGAGCGGGTGATCTCGCGGCTTTTTGCCATCGATGCCCCCCTGCCCGGCTCCAAGCCGCAGATGAAGGCGCGGGTCGCCCAGATGACGCCAGCCGACCGGCCGGGCGATTTTGCCCAGGCAATGATGGATCTCGGCGCGACGATCTGCACGCCGAAGCGGCCGGCCTGCGCGCTCTGTCCGTTCAACGACGCCTGTCTGGCGCTTGCCACCGACGAGCCCGAACGGTTTCCGGTCAAGGCGGCGAAAAAAGAAAAGCCTGTTCGACTGGGGGCCGCCTTCATCGCGGTCGATCGCGATGGCCGGCTGTTGTTGCGCAAGCGTAGCGACAGCGGCCTGCTCGGCGGCATGACCGAAGTGCCGACCACGGCATGGACCTCGCGCATCGACGGCCTGACCGGAACGGAGGCTGCACCCTTCCCGGCCGACTGGCAGGCGGCAGGCAGCATCGCGCATGTGTTTACTCATTTCGAACTCCGCCTTTCGATCTTCCGGGTCGGGCCGATCGTGGTACCACCTGGCGATCACGGATTCTGGGTACCCGTCACCGAACTTGATGGGCAAGCGCTGCCCACTGTCATGAAAAAAGCAATTGCGGCGGCTATTCCAACCGCCTTTGCAAACACCAAGGGATAAAACATGCCTGCAGACATCCGCCATATCGTGTTCGACATCGGCAAGGTGCTGATCCATTACGATCCGAACCTGCCTTATTCCCGCATCATTCCAGATGCCGAGGAGCGCCAGTGGTTCTTCGCCAATGTCTGCACCCATGACTGGAATATCGAGCAGGATCGCGGCCGCGACTGGGCGCAGGCCGAGGCGCTGCTGATCGCGCAATATCCCGAGCGCGAAACGCAAATCCGCGCATTCCGGAAGCATTGGGCGGAAATGGTGCCGCATGCCTATGACGACAGCGTGGCGATCATGACCGGGTTGATCGACGCCGGGCATGACGTCACCATGCTGACCAACTTCGCCGCCGATACGTTCAGCGAGGCGCGCCAGATGTATCCGTTCCTCAACATCCCCCGCGGCGTCACCGTGTCCGGCGAGATCGGCCTGATCAAGCCGGATGTGGCGATCTATCAGCGACATGCCAGGGATTTCGGGCTAGAGCCTGCGCATACGATCTTCATCGACGACAGCTATCCCAATGTCGAGGGCGCCCGTGCTGCCGGCTGGCAAGCGGTGCATTTTACCGGCGCTGAGACGCTGAAGGCGGATCTTCTCGCTGCCGGGATTGCTGTGTAAACGGCGGAGGCAGATTCTGGCGCGGGTGGAGTTGGCGGACCCCGGCCCGCGCCAGTTCGGTCGCGAGCGACCAAAGCCTTGGGGAGACGACAATATGCGCGATCATCCCCATGTTTCGCTATCCTGAATACGCGGACCGGCTTGTCCGAAACTGGCGCGCGCGCAAAGATGAGCAGGAAGGCCTACGGCGTTTCGGCCTAGGCACCACCAATGCCACACCCATTGCCCCGGAGCCTGCATGCCCTTCGATCCCGTGACTGCTGCCCAGCGTTTTCACCATGCGATCAATGACCTGGATTTTGCCGTCATCGATGATTTCTTTGCCGACGATGCCGTCTACGGCTCGGTGAAAGTCGGTCAGCTCAGCGGCAAGGCGGAGATCATGGCGGCGTTTCGCCGCTATTTCGATACCTATCCGGACCAGGTGGCGGTCGATGAGCTGACGGAGGCGGTTTCGCCGATGGCGGCACGCGCCGTCTGGCGGCTGAAGGCGACACATTCAGAGACCGGCGAGCCGCTGGTGCGCTTCGGCGAAGAGACGATCACCTTCAACGACGACGGCAAGATCGTTTCGGTCGACGTCACCGACTACAAGGTCTGATCGACTGCGCTGCGGCAGCGCGATCACGGCGCCTGCAAAACAAAAGACGCCCGGTGCGCGAACACCGGGCGTCAGGCTCTCCCCGGCAGGACTAGAGGTACAAAACCGCCCGGGAAAGTTCGTCATAAAACCAAGCCGGATGGATCGTTAGTCCAGCTTGGCCATGCCATTGCGGATGACCGTGCGCAATTCGTCGATCGGGCGCAGGGTCGATCCCTCTTCATAGTGCCAGAAGGTCCAGCCGTTGCAGGCATCAAGGCTCTGAACCTTGGCGCCGAGACGATGGATGGAGCCGGCCTCGCCACCTGACACCAGCGTACCATCGGCACGAATGATGGCAGAATGCCGGCGCTTGAGGTCGAACAGAACCTGGCCGGGCTTGACCAGGCCGCTTTCGACCAGCGTGTTGAAGGCAACGCGCGGCTCGGCCTTTTTGCCGGTCAGCACGGTCAGTTCTGTCTTGCCAAGCGGTTCGACGGCAGCAATGCGGGCAGAGGCCGCGTCGATATAATCCTGCTCGCGCTCGATGCCGACGAAATGACGGCCGAGACGCTTGGCGACGGCACCGGTCGTGCCGGAGCCGAAGAACGGGTCGAGCACGATATCGCCGGGCTTGGTCGAGGCCATGATGATGCGGGCGAGCAAAGCTTCCGGCTTCTGGGTCGGATGGACCTTCTTGCCGTCATCGCCCTTCAGGCGCTCGCCGCCCGAGCAGATCGGGAACAGCCAGTCGGAGCGCATCTGCACGTCGTCGTTCGACGCCTTCAGTGCATCGTAGTTGAACGTGTAGCCCTTGGCCTTCGGATCGGGCGAGGCCCAGATCATCGTCTCATGGGCGTTCTGGAAGCGACGGCCCTTGAAGTTTGGCATCGGATTGGTCTTGCGCCAGACGATGTCGTTGAGGATCCAGAAATTCAGGTCCTGCAGGGTGGCGCCGACGCGGAAAATGTTGTGGTAGGAACCGATCACCCAGAGGGTGCCGCTCGGCTTCAGCACGCGGCGGCAGGCCAAAAGCCAGGCGCGGGTGAAGGCATCATAGGCGGCGAATGAGGCGAACTGGTCCCACTCGTCGTCGCAGGCATCGACGACACTCTGGTCGGGGCGATGCAGAGCACCACCGAGCTGCAGGTTGTAGGGTGGGTCAGCGAAGATCACGTCGACGGATTTGTCGGGAAGGGCTTCGAGGGCGGCAACGCAATCGCCCTTGATGATGCTGTCGACCCAGGACAAGGGGTCCGAAGAACGGCGGAGTTCGGCAAGCGGGAATACAGAGGCCATCGGTTACTCACTCTTACGCTGACGCAGCACGGGAATAGAGGCCTATGGTTACTGATCTTGGTTACCAAACACTGAATGGACCTGGAAAAAATCCATTGGTTCCGGAGGGTTCGCGTCGAAACGGTGCGAAACATGGTGAATCACGGATCGAAATTCCTGGCGCGACATGACGCTTTCAAGCCGCCAGCGGGATGCGTTTACCACACAGCCCGCTCCGGTCATCGTCAGCTTGCCTGCGCGAGCGCCACCGCATCGGGGCCAGCCGGGAACCTGAGTCGGCCCGACAGGTCATGAACGGCACGCCAGACCGCATCGGCGACATCCGTTTCCTTCGTCACCAGCGGCGGATTGGCGAAGGCCGCGAAAATTGGCGCGGCAAATGCCCGATATGGCTCGGGGATCAGGGCATCCAGATCGATATCCGTATTCTCGGCGAAGCGGGTTGTCGGCCCGTATCCAGGCTCTACCAGCTTGACGCGCACGTCAAAGATGCCGAGTTCGTGGGCAAGCGAGCCGGTGAAGCCTTCAATCGCCATCTTGCTGGCGGTGTACGCTGCTGCCAGTGGCATGGGCGCCAGCGTGACGCTGGACGTGACGTTGACCAGGACGCCGGATTTCTGGTTGCGAAAACGCGGCACTATCGCCTGTGTCATCGCCATGACACCGAAGGTATTGGTCTCGAAAACCTTGCGGACTTGATCCATCGGGGTTGCCTCGAATGCGCCGACGACGCCGATGCCGGCATTGTTGACCAGCACATCGATCGGGCCGCTGTCGGCCAAGGCGGCGGAAATGCTGGCGGGATCCGTCACGTCGAGCGGCACGAGGCGAAGGCGCGGGTCAGGTGGCAGGACGTCTTCGCGCGGCGTTCGCATTGTCGCGATCACATTCCAGCCTTCAGAGAGGAAGCGCCGCGCGGTTTCGAGCCCGTAGCCGGAGGAGCAGCCAGTGATCATGATGGTCTTCATCGAGATTTCCTTCAGTTCGTGGCGATCACCTCGATCGCCGTGGAAACACCAAAGCAGCTTTCCCGCTCGCAGCGGTATCAATACGCTATCGATCACTTGCCTAATTCTATCATTGCTGAGAGAATTGCTCATGGAGGGTCGCCGGATGGAACTCGATGAACTGCGGATGCTGATCGCACGCCATGTCAGGCCCGACATGAGCACGCCGATCGACGGCGTCATGATTGCGAGCCAGGAAGACGTTGAAAGCCAGCCCTCGATGTCGGGCGCCGTGATGGCGCTGATCGTGCAGGGCGGCAAACGCATAGCCCTGGGAAAACGCGTCTACGAATACCGGGCGGGACAGTATCTGGTTGCCTCCATCGACCTGCCGATCACCGGCCAGTATCTGGATGTCAGCCGCGATCACCCGGCTCTCGGCTTCGGCCTGACATTGGAGCCGACCCGCATTGCCGAACTATTGCTCCAGGCACCAGCGGCAAGCCTGCCGGCTGCCGGCGGATATAGCGGCACCAGCATGATCGTCGCCAATGCTTCACGGCAGTTGCTCGATGCGATCACGCGGCTTTTGCGCCTGCTCGACCAGCCACGCGACATTGCCGTTCTCGCGCCGATGATCAAGCGCGAGATCCTGTGGTGGCTGATCGTCGGCGAACAGGGGGCGGCCGTGCGGCAGCTCGGTCTTGCCGACAGCCATCTCAACCACGTTGCCCGCGCCGTGCGCTGGATCCGCGATCATTATACCGAGGCGTTCCGGGTCGAGGATGTCGCGGCATTTGTCGGCATGAGCGTCTCGACCTTCTACCGGAATTTCCAGGCGGCGACCGCGATGAGCCCGATCCAGTTCCAGAAGCAGATCAGGCTGCAGCAAGCGCGACTGCTTCTGGCGGCATATCCGGGCGATGTCACCGGCGCCGGTTTCCGCGTCGGCTACGAAAGCGCTTCCCAGTTCAGCCGCGAATACCGTCGCCAGTTCGGATCGGCGCCCAGCCAGGATGCGGCCTCGCTTCATCTTCGCAAGGGAGTGCAGGCTGACGGCTGATCCGAGCGGACCACGGATGGACGGCCCAATCACCCTCCTGCATCAAACGCCTTCACCACCGCCTTCTTCGCCTGGGCGCGCCAAACGCGGGCGATATTGGCCCTCGCCCATTCGATGTCGACGCTGTCGGGACGCGCCAGCACCAGGGGCGACGACCGGTGATGGTCGGTGGTGAAGAAGGTTTGCGGCTCGACCTCGATCAGATGATCGCGCTCCTCGAAGGGGACCTTGAAGACCGGGCAGTCGTGGGTCGGGTTCCAGAACAGGATCGCCTTGTTGTTGACCTTGAAGGAGACCGCGCCCCAGGAGCGGGTCTCCTCGGTTTCGGGAAAGGCCAGGATGATCGTGCGCAGGTCGTCGAGCGTCAGCATAGGGGCAATCCTCCGGCCGTCAGTCTGCCAGAGACATGTGCCTTCGTCACGTCTGGCAGCAGCGGTGCAGAACGCCCTGACGTCGCGTCGGCACGTCGGCTGTGGCAATCGCGATACGGGCCTTGGCATACCCTTCGGCAGCAACGGTATCGCAGAGGCCCGACCATTCGCAGCCCGAACAGGCGGCACGGATATCGCCTTCGGCAAAGGTCCGACGCAGGCGCAGAAGAAGCGACGCGCTTGGTGTGAGCCGGGTGCCGGCCATCACCGGCATGGCCAGAAGCGTGGCCACAGCCTCGGCCGCCTTCCTGTCGCGCTCTGCCACGCCATCGCCCAGGCAATGGGGTTGCGCGCCGCAGAGCAGCGGCGCGCAGATGTCGTCAGGTCCATCGACGATCACAATCTCCTCGCCGGCCGACAGACGCGCGGCGATCGCCTCGTAATTGTCTACGAAAGCCGGCGAATAGCCCTTGCCGACATAGGTCAGCATGCAGAGCAGGTGATGGGTGCGGAGCCTGATCGTCATGGGCGGTTCAGATATCGATGCGGCGGGATACGCGGCGGCCAAGCGCCATCAGCACGGCGGCAGCGAGCGCGGATTTCAGCACCGCACCGAGGATGAAGGGGGTGACGCCGAGCGCGAGGCCCTTTTCCAGCCCGATCAACGCGGACAGCCAGGCACCGCCGATGGCAAGGCACAGGATGTTGGCCGAGAAATGGGCGGCGAAACTCAGAACCACGCGCTCGCCGGTCCAGCCCTTCTCCGCCAGGAAACCGGCAAGGGCAGCGATCAGCGGAAAGGACACGAGATAACCCGCCGTCGGGCCGACAAAGGGCGCCAGACCCGCGCCGCCATTGGCCAGCACCGGCAAACCGAGCATCGCTTCGCCCAGCCAGGCGAGCACGGTCAGGGCGCCAAGACGCCAGCCGTAGAGCACGCCGATCATGGTGATGGCGAAGGTCTGCATGGTGATCGGCACCGGGACCATGGGCACGCTGATCTGCGAGGCAATGGCGAGAACGCCGGTGCCAATCAGGAGAAGCACCGCCTGGACGGCGAGAGAGCGGCGCTCGATGCCGAGCGGATCGAAGCGATGAGCGGGCGCAGAAGAGATGTAAGTCATCAAGATCTCCATTTTATAGATAATTTTCTCTACAGGTTTATTTTTATCTATAATCTATGCGTCCGACAAGCGGGCCGACCACAAAACGCTGCCCTGCGGCAGCGGAAGACCGGGCGGAGATCACCGGGACAGATGTCGTTACATGGGTATTTACCCCGTAAAATCAACGCGAACGCAGACGCCGCGGAGACACTGTCCACAGGCTGCGAATTTTTATCTATAATTTTGAAACTCAGCCGACGATGGCAAAACCTTCATCGTCACGGGCACCGGACTGCGGCATCGGCGCGCGGCCGATCCACTGCACATGGCGCTCCAGAATGCGGCAGGCTTCGTTGGTATCGCCCGCGCGCAGGGCGCCGAGAATGGCGCGATGGTCGTGGTCGGTGCGCGCCTCCCAGGCGGCGCGCCAGGCGATGAAGAGAAAGCGGGCGCTGACGGCATGCAGATCATCTATGACCGTCAGCAGGCGCGGCATGTCGCAGGTCGAGACGATCAGCCGGTGGAAGCGGCGATTGGCCTCTTCCCAGCTGCGCACATCCTTGGCGTTATCGGCGTCGCTTGCCGCCTGCTCTGCCGCATCCAGCACGTCCGGCGTCAGGTTCGGCGCGGCATGGCGGAGCGCCAGAACCTCCAGCGCGGCGCGCATTTCAGCCACTTCGCGGACCTGTTTCAGATCAAACGAGGCGACACGCACGCCGCGGCGGGGAATGCTGACGACCAGCCCTTGCGCCTCCAGCCGTCGAAAGGCCTCGCGCACCGGCACATGGCTTGCGCCGAATTCCTCGGCGATGTGATCCTGGCCGAGACGTGAGCCAGGGATCAGTTCGCCATGGATGATGCGCTCCGCCAGGGCGCGGCTGATGCGGCTTGCAAGGGTATCGTCCCGATCCTTTTCCATGGAACCTTGCATAGTCAGCCAACCGGCGCTTGTCGAGCATGGCGACAGGCATGCCACGCCAGGCGCCGCCGTGCCCGCATCAGGATCGCAGGCTCCCCAAGCCTGAGCATCATGGTCAGGCGATCTCAACCATACAGCGCACGACTGTCTGCCGGCGCCTCGTCGCGCGCCTCGAGACCATAATCGCGCAGCACATGGGCGACGCGCAGGCGGTAGTCGGCAAAGACGCCGCCACGGCCTGCCGATTGCGCCGCGCGATGGGCGTCCGTCTCACGCCAGCGGCGGACGGATTCCTCGTCGCGCCAGAAGGACAAAGACAGAAGCTTGCCGCGGAGGGTGAGGCTCTCGAAACGCTCGACGGAAATGAAGCCGTCGATCTTTTCCAGCTTGCCGCGCAAATCGCCGGCGAGATCGAGATAGCGGTGGCGCTCGCCGAGAAACGGCGTCACTTCGAAAATCACGGCAATCATGGCTGCGCCCGATCAGACGGCAGGTCGGAGACATTCTTCAGGAAGAGACGATCCTCCTTGAGGATGAAGCGCTCGCTGGCGGCAAAATCATAATTGGCCTTGCCGAGCGGATCGGCAGCCAGCCTTTTGCGATAGGCCTCGTAGGCCGCCAGATCCTGGACGTGATAGATGCCGTAGGCGGTGGTGGCGGAGCCCTCATGCGGGGCGAAATAGCCGACGAGATCGGCACCGCAACGCGGGATCGCCTCGCCCCAGTTGCGGGCGTAGGTGGTGAAGGCGTCCTTGGCAAACGGGTCGATCTGGTAGCGGATGATGCAGGTGATCATGGGTGGTCCTCGTGTTTCGGGAGGCCCGGTGTGACACGGCAGGAATGCTCCTTGCTTCGTTCGGGATCGAAGTGTCGGCCCTGAAACATCCGGGACGACAGTTCGACCTGGATCGAAGTATCTGCTACATTGGCAGGCTAGAAAAACACGGCGGACGACCTTGGCACGGCGCCGAACAGAGACCCTGAAACAGAGAGCAAGACCATGGCAGAAGGCCCCGACATTGCCCGCATCGCCTCCCTGATCGGCGATCCTGCCCGCTCCAACATGCTGCTCGCCCTGCTCGGCGGCAAGGCACTGACGGCCACCGAACTGGCGGGCGCTGCCGGCGTGACGCTGCAGACCGCGAGTTCGCATCTCTCCAAGCTCGAAGACGGCGGCCTGCTGACGTTGCGCAAACAGGGGCGCCATCGTTATTTCGCGCTGGCCGATGCCACCGTCGGTACGATGATCGAAAACCTGATGGGCTTTGCCGCCAGCCGGGGGCACTTGCGCCACCGGATTGGACCGAAGGAGCCCGCGCTGCGCAAGGCGCGGATCTGCTACGACCACCTGGCCGGCGACTATGGCGTGCGCATGCTCGACAGCCTGATTGCTCAGGGCGCCATCGAAGCCGAGGATGATGCACTGCGGGTCACGTCCTCCGGCGAACGCCTGTTCGACCGATACGGGATCGCCCTTGCCCCGATGCGCGCATTGCGCCGTCCTCTCTGCCGCTCCTGCCTCGACTGGAGCGAGCGGCGGGCCCATATGGCCGGTTCGCTCGGTAAGGCGCTGCTGTGCCATTTCACCGACACGGGCCATGCCCGCAGGATCGAGGGCAGCCGCGTTATTCAGTTTTCTCCGGAAGGCGACCGGCGTTTCCAGCAGATGTTTCCGACAGCCGGCTGAACCATTCATTAGCCTCCCCTGTCGCGGCGGACGTCCAGGGTCATGCGCGCTGTCGTCCAGAGCCGATGGTATTGTATTTTCGTCTCTTGCCAAGAAACCGTCCAGACGGTATCTTTGCTGAAAGCATCCCCTTCCGAAAGTGCCTGCAATGAACCCCACCGTGCTCGTCTATGGTTCCCTTGCCGCCGCCATCGTCTTCGAAGTGATCGGCACGACCTTCCTGCAGAAGTCGGAGCAGTTCAGCAAACTGGTGCCGACAGCGGCGATGGTCCTGTTCTACGTGGCATCCTTCTACCTCCTGTCACAGGCCTTGAAGGGACTGCCGCTCGGCATCGCCTATGCCATGTGGAGCGGGCTTGGGATCGTGCTGACGGCGGCCGTCGGTCTGCTGGTGTTCAAGCAGTCGCTGGACATGCCGGCGCTGATCGGCATGGGTCTGATCATTGCCGGTGTCGTGGTAATGAACGTGTTTTCCACTTCGGTGTCGCACTGAGATGGCAAAGGCCCATCAGCGCAAGAAACAGCCGGAACAGGTCAGGCGCGCGCTGCTCGACTGCGTCGCCCAGATTGCCATTGAACAAGGACTTGGCGCCCTGACCATTCAGGCCGTCGCCGAACGTGCCGGGGTGACCAAGGGCGGATTGCTGCATCATTTCGACAGCAAGCAGGCGCTGATCGAAGCGGTGTTTGCCGATCTGCTGGAAAAACTCGATCGGCAGATCGACCAGGCGATCGAGGTCGATCCGGAGCCGCGGGGAAGCTTCACCCGCGGCTATATTCGCGCCTGCTTTGCAGACCGGACACATGGCACGCAGAACCTCTGGGCGGCGCTTTCGGTCGCCACGCTGTCGGAGCCCGACCTGCGTGCCCTCTGGTCGGCTTGGCTGGACGCCCGGCTGGCGCGTCACCACGCGACCGACAACACGCCGACACTGATGATCGCGCGGCTTGCCGCCGACGGCGTCTGGCTCGCCGACATGCTGGAAAAAGAGGCGGGTCTGCAGCGCTACCCCCAGGAATTGGAGGCGCAGCTCCTGGCCATCGCAACAGTGTCGAAAAGCGGTGGCTGACCGACCGGAAGCGCCAGACGCAGGGTGACCGGCTGCCATGCGTCGGTGCGGATTGTCCTTGCCCGGTTATTGGTGTAGTCAGGCCGCCTCCCTGACGACAAACGGATTTCCCCACATGAGCGGTTTCGACCTCATCCTTTTCGACTGCGACGGCGTTCTGGTCGATTCCGAAATCATCGCCGCCAAGGTCGAATCGAAGCTTCTGACCGAAGCCGGCTATCCGATCTCCACCGAAGAGATGGGCGAACGTTTTGCCGGCATGACCTGGAAGAACATCCTGCTGTCGATCGAGAAGGAAATCGATATTCCTCTTTCGGCCAGCCTGATCGACAAGTCGGAAGCGCTGCTGGACCAGCGGCTCGCACGCGAAGTCAAGGCGATCGAGGGCGTTGCCTTTGCGCTGGCACGGCTGAAAGGCCCGCGCTGCATCTGCTCCAACTCCTCGTCGGCCCGGCTCGACATGATGCTGAGCAAGGTCGGCCTGAAGGAGCAGTTCGCCCCGCATATCTATTCCGCCAAGGATCTCGGTGCCGACCGGGTCAAGCCGAAGCCGGATATCTTCCTGCATGGCGCTGCCCAGTTCGGCGTTGCGCCGGCCCGCTGCGTGGTGATCGAGGATTCCGTGCATGGCGTGCACGCCGCACGCGCAGCCGGCATGCGGGTGATCGGCTTTACCGGCGCCTCGCATACCTATCCGTCGCATGCCGACCGGCTGACCGATGCCGGCGCGGAAACGGTGATCGCCCGCATGGTCGACCTGCCGGCGGTGATTGCCGCGATGGAAAACTGGGTCGGCGCCCTCTGAGGCGCCGCATCGGTCACGCGCATCGGCTCATCTCGACGGGCTGATCGAAGGTGCCTGGTCAGATGCTTCTGGTCATATCCGTATCGTCAGGGCGCATGGCTGGATTTCGGCAATGAACCCACCCTCGACGAGCGTTTCGCCATCGACCTCCACCGGAAAGCGCTTCGGCACGAGCGGCTGGATCTCGACCTTGCGGCCACGGTGGAAGCTCAGTTTCGGATGGCCGATATGGCTTGCCGAATACAGCCTGCCGATCAGGTCGAGCAGTCCCAGAACCGTATCCTGGCGCATGACGGCGACATCAAACAGACCATCGGACAGATCCGCCTGCGGCACGCAATGCATGCCGCCGCCGAACCAGCCGCCATTGGCGATTGCCGCTATCGCCAGCGGCCCTTCATAGACCAGGACGCCATCGATCCGGATCGAGAACAGATAGGGGCGGAATTTCAGGATCGAACGAATGGAATGATAGAGAAAGCGGGCCGGGCCGGCGAGCAGCTTGCGTTTGCCCGGCGCGTTGACCGCATCGACAATCTCACCTGAAATGCCGACGCTGGTGATATTGGCGAAGTAGCGCGTCACCGTTTCGCCGCTCCTGGTGCGGCTGGTCACCCGGCCGGCATCGATGCGGCGGCTGGAGGCATTGGCAATGCGCTCGGCAAGCGCTGCCGGATCCTTGGGCAGGACGAAGTTGCGGACAAAATCGCAGCCGGTGCCGAGCGGCATCAACGAAATCGCCGTCTGCGGCCGTGTCGATTTCAGCACGCCATCAACCACTTCGTTGATCGTGCCGTCTCCGCCTGCAGCGATGATCAGATCATAACCCGCGTCGGCCAGTTCGCCGGCCAGGCGGGCGACGTCACCTTGGGACCGGCTCTCGCGGATGTCGATATCGGGGAAACGCCCGACAAAGGCATCACGGGCCGGATTCCAGAACTTGGCGTTCCTGCCGCCGCCTGCGGCCGGATTCCTGATGATGGCGATTTTCACGCGGCCGTATCCCCTGCCCTATCCAAGCTGTCTGCCCTAGCCGACGAAAACCGGCTCGACAAATCCCGGGCGCGCCTTGCGATGAGGGCGTGCTCCGTCAAGGGGATGACACTAAACCAGCAGGCGTTACTTTTTCTTGTTGTTTTCGAAGCCGACATAGACGCGGGTCGCACCGGACACGTCGCCCGGAACAGTGACCTGATTGCTGAAGACGAATTGCGTCGGCTGGTTCACATCGGTCAACGTCACTGCCTGCTGCACCACTTGCGAGCTGACTTCATTGTCACCATCGAGCACGGTCACACGGATCGGCAGGTTGAAGGTTCCCGCCTTGCCCTGCGGCCCGGCAACAAGGCGGCCCTGCAGCACGGCCGTGATGGTCAGCGAGGTGTCGGTGCGGGCGCAGGCACGCGTGCTATCGGCCAGCGAGGCCTGATAGACGACCTGCTGGGGATCGTCCTGTTTGCCGCCGGCGTAGCTGCGATGAAAAGCCGTGCCGTCGCGCAGGATCACCGTCGGGCAGAAGCCCTGGACGACGGCGCCGGTTTCCGCTGTGGCTGTGGTCGAGACCCTTCTGTAGCGCGTGGCCGGGTCTCCGGTCGCCTTCATAGGGTCCGTATTGACCGTCGACACGACAAGATCGCCACCGGGATCGCTGGAATTGCACCCAGCGAGAAGCATCATAAGCGAAACGGCCACTACACCGCGCGACACCAATACAGACACGAGACTCCACCTTCCGCATGCTCGGCTCAAAGAGCCGCAAAACTGTCGAACTTGAGGCTTTTCAGCGCCCTTGCGGATGGTCTATACCAGCGGCGCTGATAAAAATCGATTGGGTAGCCGGCGTTTTGATTCAAATTTCACCGCATCTCCAGCGTTGGCCGTACACGACGCGAATCCTCAAACCTTGCGGCACTGCCGAGCCTGCGAAATCGAGCCGCCGAGTCTGGCGCAAACTGGCAAACCTCTTTATCGAAAACGCCATAGTCTCCGGGGCAAGCACTCCCCGCTTCTACTGATCAAGGATAATGCTCGTGGAATATATCTCGACCCGCGGCGAGGCCGAAAGCCTCGGTTTCTGTGACGCATTGCTCGCTGGCCTTGCCCGCGACGGCGGTCTCTATGTGCCACGCACCTTTCCGCAGATGTCGAAA
Source organism: Hyphomicrobiales bacterium (assembly GCA_900470155.1). Lineage (GTDB taxonomy): Bacteria > Pseudomonadota > Alphaproteobacteria > Rhizobiales > Rhizobiaceae > Allorhizobium. The sequence goes on along the minus strand of UBZT01000004.1, from coordinate 399,734 downwards.
AAAGCCATCCGCGGCTTGCGCGGCAAGAGCTATCAGGATGTCGCCTTTGAGGTTCTGTCGCCCTTTGTCGATGGCGAGATCGAGCCGGATGTATTTCGCAAGATGATCGACGACGCCTATGCGACGTTCCGCCATCCGGCCGTGGCGCCGCTGGTGCAGACCGGGCCGAACACCTATGTGCTCGAGCTCTTCCACGGCACGACGCTGGCCTTCAAGGACGTGGCGATGCAGCTGATTGCGCGTCTGATGGACCATGTTCTGGAGAAGCGCGGCGAGCGCGCCACCATCGTCGGTGCCACCTCGGGCGATACCGGCGGGGCTGCGATCGACGCCTTTGCCGGCCGGTCGCGCACCGATATCTTCATCCTCTTCCCGCATGGCAAGGTGTCGCCGGTGCAGCAGCGCCAGATGACCTCGTCGACCGCCGACAATGTGCGCGCCATCGCGATCGAGGGCAATTTCGACGACTGCCAGAACCTGGTCAAAGCGATGTTCAACGACATTGCGTTTCGCGACCGGATCAAGCTGTCGGGCGTCAACTCGATCAACTGGGCGCGCATCATGGCGCAGGTGGTCTATTATTTCACCGCTGCCGTCTCACTCGGTGCACCGGACCGGAAGATTTCCTTCACCGTGCCGACCGGCAATTTCGGCGACATCTTCGCCGGATACGTCGCCAAGAAGATGGGCCTGCCGATCGACAAGCTGGTGATCGCGACGAACGACAACGACATCCTGGCGCGGACGATGAAGACCGGCCGCTACGAGATGAAGGGTGTTTCGGCGACGACCTCGCCGTCGATGGACATCCAGATCTCGTCGAATTTCGAACGTCTGCTGTTTGAAGCTTACGGACGCGACGCGTCGTCGATCCGCTCCTCGATGGAAAGCCTGAAGCAGTCCGGCGCCTTCGAAATCAAAGACGAGGCGCTGAAATTCATCCGCAAGGATTTCCGCGCCGGCCGTGCGACGCAGAAGGAAGTTGCCAAGACAATCAAGGCGGTACTGGACGATACCGGCTATCTTCTCGACCCGCATACGGCCGTTGGCGTGCATGTGGCGAAGAAATTCGAAAAGCCGCAAAGCCCCATGGTGGTGCTGGCAACAGCCCATCCGGCGAAGTTTCCGGCCGCAGTAAAATCGGCATCTGGTATTGACCCCGCGCTTCCATCGTGGCTTGCTGATCTGATGGACAGGGAGGAGCGTTTCGATATCCTGCCCGCGGAACTTAAAGCCGTCGAAAGCTTTGTCGGCTTACATGCCCGGGCGGATAAATAAGAAACGCAGAAAGACGGACCATGAATGTTGAGTGCACCCGGCTGCCTTCGGGGTTGACGGTCGTAACAGAGAATATGCCGCATCTCGAAAGCGTGGCGCTCGGAACCTGGATCAAGTCCGGTTCACGCAACGAGACGGAGGCCGAACACGGTATCGCGCATCTTCTCGAGCACATGGCATTCAAGGGCACAAGCCGACGCGGCGCCCGGCAGATCGCCGAGGAAATCGAGAATGTCGGCGGCGAACTGAACGCCGCCACCTCCACCGAGACGACCTCCTATTATGCCCGCGTGCTCAAGGACGACGTGCCGCTTGCCGTCGATATCCTCGCCGACATCCTGACGGAATCGGTGTTCGACGAAGAGGAACTGGCCCGCGAAAAGCATGTCATCCTGCAGGAAATCGGCGCTGCCGACGATACGCCGGACGATGTCGTGTTCGACCGCTTCTCCGAGCGCGCCTTCCAGAACCAGACGCTCGGCCGCAGCATTCTCGGCACACCGGAATCGGTGCTGTCGTTCAGCAGCGACGAGATCCGTGGCTATCTTTCGCGCAATTACACCACCGACCGGATGTTCGTCGTGGCAGCAGGTGCTGTCGATCACGACGCCTTCGTCAAGCAGGTCGAACAGCGGTTTGCCGGCCTGCCGACCCAGCCATCGGCGGCACCGGTGATGGATGTCGCGCATTACACCGGCGGCGAGGCGCGCGAGGAGCGCGACCTGATGGATACGCAGGTGCTGCTCGGCTTCGAGGGCAAGGCCTATCATATGCGCGACTTCTACTGTTCGCAGATTCTCGCCAATATCCTCGGCGGCGGCATGTCGTCGCGGCTGTTCCAGGAAGTGCGCGAGATCCGTGGCTTGTGCTACTCGGTCTATGCCTTCCACTGGGGCTTTTCCGACACCGGCATCTTCGGCATTCATGCTGCCACCGGCGGCGAGAACCTGCCTGAGCTTGTGCCTGTGATCATCGACGAGTTGCGCAAGGCGTCGCAGTCGATCGACCAGCAGGAAATCGAACGGTCGCGGGCGCAGATCCGTGCGCAGCTGCTGATGGGCCAGGAAAGCCCTGCAGCCCGAGCCGGACAGATTGCCCGCCAGATGATGCTCTACGGCCGGACCATTCCGAACGCGGAAATGATGGAACGGCTTGCCGGCATCACGACGCAGCGGCTGACCGATCTTGCCGGACGCCTGTTCTTCGACACCGTGCCGACGCTTTCGGCGATCGGCCCGGTCGAGCAACTGGTGTCGCTGGACGAAATCGCCGGCGCACTGTCCGCACGCAACACCACCTCGCTGAAGGCGGCGGGCTGAAACGAGCACGAAACTTGATCTGCCGGCGGTATAAAACCGCCGGCGCTTTCTTTTTGGGGACGGCAAATGACGCGCTCGGTCTTTCGGTTTCTGTCCCGGCAGCCGGAGCCACCGGAGCTGACCAGCGAACGGCATCTGCTGCGCCTGCCCCGCTACCGCGACTTCGACCAGTGGCATGAACTCCGCCGCGACAGCCGCGCCTTCCTGCAGCCATGGGAACCGAGCTGGCGCTCGGACGAGCTGACCGAACGATCCTTCCGGCAGCGAGTGATCCGCAACGAACAGGAATTTCACTCCGGACTGGCTGTGCCGTTCCTGCTGTTTTCTCGCGATGACGAGACCCTGATCGGCGGACTGACGATCGGCCTGATCCGCCGGGGTGCCGCGCAAAGTTGCATGATCGGATACTGGATGGGCGAGCGGCATGCGGGAAAAGGCCATATGTTTGCCGCACTTCAATTGGCTATTCCCTACATCTTCGGGCCTCTTGAGTTGCACCGAATTGAAGCAGCCTGTATTCCGGACAATGTCAGCAGCATACGGCTACTCGAAAAATCGGGATTTGAGCGAGAAGGTCTCTTGCGCGAATATCTGAAAATCAACGGACAGTGGCGCGATCACATGCTGTTTTCCAAAATAAGAGACCAGAAGACACGGAACGGCAAAGCAGCTTCATGACGCGTTTCTGGAATAACACCCCGAAGGCCGGCCGTTCGCAATTGCCGTTCCTCGTCACTCTGTTGCTTGCATCCCTGTTTGCATCGCTCTTTGCACCCCTGGCCCATGCCGTCGAGCCGGTGAAGATCGCCCGTGACGACACTGCGCTCGACCTGACCGCCACAACGGAAATTTACACCAACCAGGGCGAAGCCTTCCAGGTTTCGACCGCCGCCGGCACCGACGGCATCCGACGGCGCATCGAGGTCCGCTCCAGCATCCCCGAGCACCAGGGCGACTGGGCCGTGTTTGCGCTCGCCAATGTCTCGGAGGAACAGCTGGAGCGCGTTATCGTCGCGCCGCATTTCCGCCTGGCCGGCTCGCGAATGTTCTGGCCGGATCTCGGCTCGCAGCGCATCATGGCGATCACGCCGTCGGAAGGCTTTGCGCTCGACCGCGTGGCAAGCCCCGATGCCGACGTCTTTCGCATCACGCTCAACCCGGGTGCCGTGATCACCTTCGTGGCCGAGCTGGCGACACCGAACCTGCCGCAGATCTATCTTTGGGAACCGGATGCCTACAAGGATACGGTCAACGCGTTCACGCTTTACCGCGGCATCGTGCTCGGCATCGCCGGCCTGCTTGCGGTGTTCCTGACCATCCTGTTCGTGGTCAAGGGAACGTCGATGCTGCCAGCGGCGGCGGCACTCGCATGGGCGGTGCTCGCTTACATATGCGTCGACTTCGGCTTCCTCGAAAAGCTGATCAGCATCACCTCGGGCGACACGCGAATATGGCGCGCGAGCGCGGAAGTGGCGCTTGCCTCATCGCTGGTGATCTTCCTATTCACCTATCTCAATCTCAATCGCTGGCATGTGCATCTCGGCTATGCGACCTTTGCCTGGATCATGGGCCTTGCCCTGCTGTTCGGCGTGGCGATCTACGATCCGTCGATCGCATCCGGCATCGCGCGTCTTTCCTTCGCGCTGACCGCGACCGCCGGAATCGGGCTGATCATCTATCTCGGCATCAACCGCTATGACCGGGCCATCCTGCTGGTGCCGACCTGGGCGTTGATCATGGTCTGGTTGTTCGGCGGCTGGCTGACGGTGACGGGCCGACTCGACAACGACATCATCCAGCCGGCGCTCGGCGGCGGCCTGGTTCTGATCGTGCTTCTGATCGGCTTCACGGTCATGCAGCATGCCTTTGCCGGTGGCGCCTATCAACAAGGGCTGTTTTCCGATCTCGAACGCCAGTCCTTGGCGCTGACGGGATCCGGCGATACCGTCTGGGACTGGGACGTGGCGCGCGACCGCGTCGTCACCAGCCCCGATGTCTCGGTGCGCCTCGGCCTGTCTCCCGGCACGATGCATGGACCGGCGCGCAACTGGCTGCCGCGGCTGCATCCCGACGACCGCGATCGTTTCCGCGCGACGCTCGACGTGCTGCTCGAACACCGCAAGGGACGCCTCAGCCACGAATTCCGCATCCGCGCCGAAGACGGCCATTTCCACTGGCTGAAGATCCGCGCCCGGCCGGTGCTCGGCTCGAACGGCGAAGTGATCCGTTGCGTCGGCACGATCATCGACGTGACCGAGCAGAAGAACTCGATCGACCGCCTGCTGACCGATGCGATGCATGACAACCTGACGGGGCTTCCCAACCGCGAGGTCTTCCTCGACCGGCTGCAGAGCGTGCTGTCGCTGGCGGGGACATCGGAAACGGTGCGACCAACGGTTCTGGCCATCGACATCGACCGTTACAAGCAGGTCAATGACAGCCTCGGCATTGCTGCCGGCGACAATATCCTGATTGCCATTACCCGCCGCCTGCGCCGCCTGTTGAAGCCGCAGGACACGCTGGCGCGGCTCTCCGGCGACGAGTTCGGCCTGATCCTGGTCTCCGAGCGCGATCCGGCCAAGGTCGCCGATTTTGCCGACGCGGTCTCCAAGGCGATCATGGTGCCGCTCAATTTCGCCAATCGCGAAATCGTGCTGACCGCCTCGATCGGCCTCGTCTCCTGGGTCGACCAGCAGGAAAGTGCGGCCAGCCTTCTGTCGGATGCGGAGCTCGCGATGTACCGGGCCAAGCGTGGTGGCGGCAACAAGGTCGAGCCGTTCCGCCCCGCTTTCCGCAGTGTCAGCACCGACCGGCTGCAGCTCGAAACCGATCTGCGCCGGGCCATCGAGCGCAAGGAGCTGACGATGGCCTATCAGCCGATCGTCAAGCTGGCCAATGGCGAGATCGCCGGTTTCGAAGCGCTGATGCGTTGGGATCACCCCAAGCGCGGCAGCATTCCGCCGTCGGAATTCATCCCGATCGCGGAAATGTCGGACCTGATCGAACCGCTCGGAATGTTTGCCCTGGAGCGCTCGACGACAGACCTGATGGACTGGGAAAGGCAGACCGGTGAGCTGCCGATCTTCCTGTCGGTCAACCTGTCCTCGGCGCAGCTGATCTCGAGCGAAATCTACAACGACGTGCGGGCAATGCTCGCCAAGACCCAATGCGAGCCGAAGCGGATCAAGCTGGAACTGACCGAATCCGTCGTGATGGAAAACCCGGAACAGGCGCGCCTGATGCTGGAAAAGCTGAAGGAGACCGGCATCAGCCTGGCGCTCGACGACTTCGGCACCGGCTATTCCTCGCTTGCCTACCTGACCCGCTTCCCCTTCGACACGATCAAGCTCGACAAGGCGCTGGTCTGCGACCAGTCGGAGAAACGCTCGATCCTGCTCAAATCGGTCGTCGCCATGGCGCGCGGGCTGGAGATGCAGGTGGTGGCAGAAGGTATCGAGACCGACCAGGATGCCGCAGAACTTGCCAAGATGGGCTGCGATTTCGGCCAGAGCTTCCTGTTCGGACCGCCGCTCGGATCGGAATCGGTGCTGCGGCTGTTGAAGGAACGCTTTCCGCTGATGAAGCGGGCTTAGCCGCTTTCTCGTCCTTCGAGGATCAGCTGCGCTGGAAGGCGACGTGCAGGCCAAGGCCGACCAGCACGGCGCCACCTGCCCTTTGCAGATTGCGCTGCAGCGAGGAAATCCGCGCCAGCCGCTTGGTCACGAGACCGGCGGCGAGGACGCAGATCACGTCGGCAAACGAGAACATCAGGTTGACCACCGTTCCGAGGATCAGGAACTGCAGCCAGACGGGGAAGCTTGCACCCGCGTCGACAAATTGCGGCAGGAAGGCGAGGAAAAAGATCGCCGTCTTCGGGTTCAAGACCTCGACCAGGATACTTTCGGCAAAGGCCTGCGCGGCCGATTTCTTCTCGAATGCGGGCACGGTGTTGCCGGCTGCCTGACGGCTGGCGCGGAACATGCGGATGCCGAGAAAGATCAGGTAGGCTGCACCGGCGAGCTTGACCGCGAGATACAGCGTCGGCACCAGATGAAACAGGATCGACAGGCCGCCCGCGGCTGCGATCACATGCACATAACAACCGATGTGGATACCCAAGGTGGCCATAAGCCCGGCCCGCCGATCAGCTGCCAGCGTGCGGGCGGCGACATAAAGCATGGCGGGCCCCGGGATGAAGGCGAAGACCGCGGTGGTCAGCAAGAAGGCAAGCAGGATATCGATCGAGGGCATATAACTTTCTCACAGTGTCGGCACCATCAGCCGAAGCGCACGACACTGACTGAACTACCCACGGCATGCAAGCGAAGCCCCTGATTGATCGGTGAGCTTCATCACTTCAACGAAGTGGCGCCGAATCCAATGTCTGTTGATCCAGCCATGAATGCCATGCGTCTTTGCACTCCGCCATCGCTCTCGGCGCCCTGTGTTGGTTCAGCTGTTCGTTCCAGTAGGAAAGACTGCGGGCCATACTAGGCCAGGCACCCGGATCGGTACATGAGGCTACGTGCTGCGTGTCCAAGCATCCCGCATTTTCATAACGTTCAAAGTCAGACTTGCTCCAGGCCTCTTTGAGAAATTGACGCTTCATGTCCATCGACGCCTTTGTGTAGACTTCGTCGGCCGAAGAGATTTCGATACGCACGGAGAAAGCAAGATCGGTCAAAAATCCCAGGTACTTCACCCATCGAGGATCCATTTCCCCCTCAGGCCCCGTCAATGGAGCGAAAGGCGGTAAAATACGTCCGAAAGCGGCTTCATCGATGATCATCGCAGCCGCATCTGACGAACCGCCCAAGGCATGTTTCCACAGAATGTCCCATGCCGCGTCACATTGCTTCTTTTCCAGAAGCGCAACGACATATCCCGCTTCCGCGTCGCCGAAGGTCTGCACTCTATCCGCATTCTCAGAAAATGCGACCGCTGGCATTGCAAGAACAGCCATTGTCACACTGAGCATTCTGATCTTCACGCGTGGCCCGCATCCATCGACAGCATGGCCGGGTTGATGCCCATCAGGGACAAAGCGCGCTCGTATTTGTTGTCGAGCGAGCGGTCGAAGATCAGCTCTTCGCTGGCGGGACAATTGAGCCAGCCGTTGTTGGCGATCTCGAGTTCGAGCTGACCGGCACCCCAGCCGGCATAACCGAGCAGCATGGTGGCGCGGACCGGGCCACGACCGTCGGAGATCGCGCGGACGATATCGAGCGTGGCGGTGAGCGAGATATCATCGCTGACAGGGATGCTGCTGTCGGAGAGATAATCGTCGGAATGCAGCACGAAACCACGGCCTTGTTCGACCGGGCCGCCGCACTGGATGGGGAAATGGCGCGCATGGTCTGGCAGCATGATCGCATCGTTGCGATCGATCAGTTCCAGATGCAGCAGGATGTCGGCGAATGTCACCGCCTGGGCGCGATTGATGATGAAACCCATGGCACCGGCCGGCGAATGGGCGCAGATATAGACGACCGAGCGGGCGAAATTACCATCAGGCATTCCGGGCATCGCAATCAGGAACTGGCCATCCAGAAAGCCGCGTTCCCGTTCACCTTTGATCGACGACAAAGCCATGCCTGCCTCCCTCAACTTGCCCATGGGCAATGGACCGGATGCGTGGTTTAAAAGGCCCTCTCCATCAAGATGGGGCAGAAGGGCTTTGCGATCAACCGAAAATGATGACAATTTCATAACCGTGACTGGCAGCCCGCCGAGCGATCCTCTAGAGCCGATGGCCATGATGAACACGATCCGCCACAGCTCGAACCTTGCGCTTCACCGGCGCACACTTGGGCTCATCTTTGGGCTCATGCTTGGGTTTGCAACCCTTGCGCTTGCTTTGGGCCATGCTCACGCGGCGAGCAGCGACTGGGCCGTCAATGAGGGTGGACGCATGCGCCTCGTTCTTCTGCCCGCCGATCCGGACGGTCGGCGCGAGGGTGCCCTGGTGATCGAGCCAAACCCCGGCTGGATCACCTATTGGAAGGAACCCGGCGATGTCGGCATTCCGCCGGCGCTGACGCTTGCACCGGGCAGCACGGCGGTGATCGAAAGCATCGGCTTTCCGGTGCCCAAGGTGCTCGACAACAGCGGCATGCGCGATGTCGGCTACGATCATGCAGTGACTTTGCCGCTTATGATTGCGGGTCTCGGTGCAGACACCGATACGCTGACTGTCAACGCCTTCGTCGGCGTCTGCAAGAATATCTGCATCCCGTTTCAGGCCGATCTGAGCGTCGCACTCAGCCATGACGATGCTGTTGCAACGGATGAGGCCCAGCTAATCGCGACCGCCAAACAGAGTTTGCCGGAAGTCCCTTCCGACGATTTCGCCGTAACCCATTATGCGATGCGCGCCGATCTCAAGCAGCTCGACCTGACGCTGCGATTGCCGGCCGGAACGACCGGCCCGCAAGTCTTCGTCAGCGGCCCGAGCGGCCACGTGTTTCTCGATGGCAAGGCGGAAATTCTGGAAGACGGCAAGGTTCAGGTGTCCGTGCCGATCGGCAAGCTGCCGAAAACCTACACGATGAGCGGCAAACGCTGGGGCATCCTGGTGCTGGCCGGTGGGCGGGCGATGGAAACCGCACTTGCCTTTGATTGACCCGCTTCTATATTCGCCAGCGACGTCCACAGCACCCCTGTGCCGCTGGGCAAACCCTAAAGCGAGGAGACTTACATGACGATTGCGATTGGCGAAAAGCTGCCCACGGCGACGTTCAAGGAAAAGACGGCCGACGGCCCGGTGGAAACCACCACCGAACAGCTGTTTGCCGGCAAGAAGGTCGTTGTCTTTGCCGTTCCGGGTGCCTTCACGCCGACCTGCACGCTCAACCACCTGCCCGGCTATCTGGAAAACCGCGACCAGATCCTTGCCCGCGGCGTCGATGATATCGCCGTGATCGCCGTCAATGACTGGCATGTGATGGGCGCCTGGGCGCAGCATACCGGCGGCCTTGGCAAGATCCACTTCCTCGCCGACTGGGATGCCTCGTTCACCAAGGCGCTCGGCCTCGACGCCGACCTGTCTGCCGGAGCACTCGGCGTGCGCTCCAAGCGCTATTCGATGCTGGTCGAGGATGGCGTGCTCAAGAGCCTGAATGTCGAGGAAAATCCCGGCCAGGCGACCGTCTCGTCGGCGGCCACGATGATCGAGCAGCTCTGATCGTCAATCGATTCTGATGCGAAGGCCCGGCTTCTCGTGAAGCCGGGCCTTCGTTTTTTCAAGCAGGTTTCAGGTTTCGAGATCGAATACCAGGATGCCGGCGAGGCCGCCGTCGGTTGCATGCACGATGCGCTCGCCGACCGCGACATGGGCGGGGTGTTTCAGGTAATAATCACGCACCATCGCATCCTCGAAGGTGACGATGAAGCCGTCATTGTAGCCGCTGCTCAGGCCTTCCGGCGATGTGTTCGGCCCTGCCTTCACATCCAGCATGCCCGGCACGACATCCTTCAGCTCGGCGATCGCTGCATAGATCGCCTTTTTCTCGGGTTCCTGGACAGCGGCCTTGAAGCGCAAAAATACGCAGTGCTGGATCATCGATATCTCCCTTGACGTGTTTTGTCGGAGCATAGGGAGAATGGGGGAAAGGGCAAGGTCACCGCGTGACCGCATTTCCGTCGTCGACAGAAGACAGGCTTTGGAGGCTGGGCCTCACTTCACCAGCAGCGACTTGCCGAATGTCGAGGTCTTGAACGGCTCCATGCCGCGGCGGGCCAGTTCGTCGGCGCGTTCGTTTTCCGGGTGGCCGGCATGGCCCTTGACCCAGTGCCACTTGACCTTGTGGGCCTGGTTTGCGGCATCGAGTTGCTGCCAGAGCTCGCCATTCTTCACCGGCTTCTTGTCGGCGGTCTTCCAACCGTTCTTCTTCCAGCCGAAGATCCATTTCGAAATGCCGTCCATGACATATTTGCTGTCGGTGTGCAGATCGATCTCGCAGGGCGTCTTCAGGGCGTTGAGCGCCGAAATCGCCGCCATCAGCTCCATGCGGTTGTTGGTGGTATCGGCTTCGCCGCCGAACAGTTCCTTTTCGACCTCGCCGTAGCGCAGGACCGCGCCCCAGCCGCCGGGGCCGGGATTTCCCGAGCAGGCGCCATCGGTATAGATCTCGACATGTTTCATGACAGCAGCCCATATTCGGCAGCACTGTCCACCGCCCGGTGGAAGCGCAGTTTCTTCAGATATTCCAGCGGATCCTTCTTCACCACCAGCGCGCCTTCCGGCGTCATCAGCCAGTCGTAGAGGCGGGTGAGGAAAAATCGCAGGGCGGAACCGCGCGCGAGAATCGGCAGGGCCAGGATCTCGTCATTCGACAGCGGGCGCACCGACAGGTAACCCTCGATCATCGCCTTGCCCTTGGTGATATTGTAGGCGCCATCCTTCTCGAAGCACCAGGCATTCAGGCAGATTGACAGGTCGTAGACGAGATAGTCGTTGCAGGCGAAATAGAAGTCGATCAGGCCCGAGAGAGTGTCACCGAGGAAGAAGACATTGTCGGGAAAGAGATCGGCATGGATGACCCCCGACGGCAAGTCCTTCGGCCAATGGGCGGCAAGATAGGCAAGCTCCGCGCCGATCTCGTCTTCCAGTCCTGCCTCGACCTCATCGGCGCGATCCTTCGACCTCGCCCAGAGCGTCTGCCATCCGTCGAGCGAGAGCGCATTCGGACGCGCAATCTCGAAGCCCTCGCCGCCGATATGCATCTGCGCCAGCGCCTTGCCGACCTCGCGGCAATGCTGCGCCTCGGGCTTTCTCAGCCACATGCCTTCCAGGAAGGAGATCAGCGCCGCCGGACGGCCGGACAGCTCGCCGAGAAGCGCGCCATCCTTGCGCGGCAGCGGCAGCGGGCAGGACAGCCCACGCTCGGAAAGATGGTGCATCAGGCCGAGGAAAAAGGGCAGATCGTTCTTCTCGACGCGCTTTTCATAGAGGGTCAGGATCAACGGATCTTTGGTCGTGTGCAGCAGGAAATTGGTGTTTTCCACGCCTTCGGCAATGCCCTTGTAGGAGGTCAACTCGCCCGCATCATATTGCTCGAGAAAGGCCTTGAGATCGCCTTCGGAAATGTCGGTATAGACTGCCACAGCGATTTTCCCGTGCTGCTTGAATTGAAGCTGAACGCATAGCGCGCGCGACCGGCAAGTGCCAGTCCTCAAGCGACATCCGGCACAGGAAATGGGGGAAGAGAGGACGGGACCTCGCCTCGCACACATATGCCGGGTGCCGGTCTCGCTTGAGCCATGTACCAGGGGTCTGCCGCGGCGCAGCCCCCTGGCGATATCGACGACTACCTTGCCAGTGCCGCTGCGGCAAAGAACTCCTCCGGCCCATCGACCTCAACCAGGCGCTTTCGTTCGATCTGCCAGAAGCGGTTGCCGATGGCGCGGACGAAACTGCGGTCGTGCGAGACCAGCAGGCAGCTTGCCTGGTGCTTCATCAGTTCGCTTTCCAGCGCCTCCTGCCCCTCGATGTCGAGATGGTTGGTCGGTTCGTCAAGCAGGTAGAAATTCGGTTCCGTGAGCCTCAGAACCAGTATGCCGAGCCGTGCCTTCTGGCCGCCGGACAGGCGGCCGATCGGGCGCGCCTGCATGTCGATGCTCATGCCGGCACCAGCCAAGAGCGCCCGTGCCCGCTGGTCGCCGATATCGAAGCGGTGGATGATCGCCTCCATCGGCGTGTCGGTGTCACGCAGATCGGCAAGCGCCTGGTCGCCGTAGCCCAAGACCAGCGACGGCGTCGCCTTGATGCCGTCCTGCGTGATGTCGGGCTTGTCGATCGCCTTGCGCAGCATGGCGATCAGGCGGGTCTTGCCGACGCCATTGGCGCCGAGCAGGACAATCCTGTCGCCCTGGCAGATGAACTGCTTGCCGGTGCGAAATAGGGGGGTACCGTCAGGCGTCATCACCTCGGCATCGTCCAGCGTCACCAGAACCTTGGCATGGGTGCCGCGATTGGCAAGCCTGATGGCACCTGCCGAGCGTTCGAGATGAGCCGGCTTGGCCGCGTCTTCCAGCCTTTCGGCCCGCTCGCGGAGCTGCTTGGTCTTGACCACCAGCAGGTCGCTGCCGGAATTGATGCCGATATTGTTGAGTTTGGCGGCCTGCTTGCGCAACTGATCGGCCGTTTTCATGTCGCGCTCGTAGCGACGTGCATCGGCCGCATCCGCCTCCTCCAGCGCCAGACGCGCGCGCGAATAGGGCAGCGCGAAGGCCTGCGACTGCTCGGCCCTGAGGAAAACGGTGCGGTTGGTGACGGCATCGAGGAAGGCGCGGTCGTGGCAGGCAAGGATCACCGGCACGTCGCGCGGCAGCGCGTTCAGCCATGCCTCAAGCGCGGCGATCTTGCCGAGGTCGAGATGGTTGGTGGGCTCGTCCATCAGAAGCACATCCGGCTCGGTGACCCAGACGCGGGCAATCAGCGCCATGCGCTGCCAGCCGCCGCTCAGCGCCTTCAGCGGCCGCTGGTGGAATTCCATCGGCACGTCGAGTTCACCGAGCACCACATCGACGCGCCAGCTCTCGCTTTCGGCCTGTTCGGGCGAAAGCGCATCCAGCACAGCGTCATAGAAAGTGAGATCGAGAAGGTGCGGCGGCACATTCTGCTCGACATAGCCGATGGTCAGGCCACGCGCCTTGGTGATCTCGCCCTCGCTCGGATCGAGCGTGCCGGCGATGCAGCGGAACAGGGTCGACTTGCCCCGGCCATTGGCGGCGGCAAGGCCGATGCGATCGCCGGCATTGACGACAAGGTTGAGGTTGGAAAACAGCGGGCTCGACAAGGTGATGCCAAGGTTGCGGATATTGATCAGGGACATGGTCGTTCTCTGGTCTTGCCGCGCGACGATCCGGACAGGCCTTTCGCCTTGCTCAAGGAATGTCGCTGCGGTCGGAAAAAATGCAGAGCGCAAGCCGGAATTGCTTGGCGCTGCGGGCCACGAAGGGCAGACCAGGAGAAGGTGTCGCTGAGAAACGGTCTCTGATCAGCCCTGCAAACGCATTTGCAGGGCCTGGACGGGACCACGTTGCCGGTTGAACCGGAAATAATGACTGTGCACGGGATCCCTCCTTTCTTTAAAGCGCAGTAACAAATCTACATGATGGCCGGGGTGGAAGGCAAGACGCCTACTTCACTTGTCGTGCCTCAGCCGTTGACCCAGGCCATGTCGTCGCGGGTCAGTTCGACCTCGCGCAGTTCGCGATTGACCAGGAAGTGTTCGTTTTCTTCCGTGGTGATCGCCAGTTCGACCTTGGCGTCGAAGCGGGTGCGGAAAGCTTCGATGATTTCGTCGACGATGACCTCCGGGGCCGAGGCTCCGGCGGAAATGCCGAGTGTGCCGATCGTGCCGACATCGTCCCAGTCGATTTCGGCGGCGCGCTGGACGAGCAGGGAGCGGGTGGCCCCTGCCCTCAGCGCCACCTCGACAAGGCGCTTGGAATTGGACGAGTTGGGGGCACCGACGACGATGAACAGGTCGCAGCCGGGAGCGGCCTGCTTGACCGCCTCCTGGCGGTTGGTCGTCGCATAGCAGATGCTGTCGGCAGACGGCGCGGTCAGATTGGGGAAGCGTTCGTGCAGCTTGGCGATGACGCCGGCGGTGTCATCGACCGAGAGCGTGGTCTGGGTGACAAAGCCGAGATTGTCGGGATCGACGGGCTGATAGGCCTCGGCATCCTCGACGGTCTCGACAAGCGAGACTGTGCCCGGCGGCAGCTGGCCCATGGTGCCGACCACTTCCGGATGACCGGCATGACCGATCAGGATGACATGGCGGCCAAGGCGCTCGTGGCGCATGGCCTGCTTGTGGACCTTGGAGACCAGCGGGCATGTGGCGTCGAGATAGAAGAGGTTGCGGCTCTGGGCATCCTCCGGCACCGATTTCGGCACGCCATGGGCGGAAAAGACGACCGGCTGCTGGCGATGCTCGGCCGGGATCTCGTCCAGTTCCTCGACAAAGATCGCGCCCTTGGCCTCCAGGCCCTCGACGACATAACGATTGTGGACGATCTCGTGGCGCACATAGACCGGCGCCCCATAGCGCTTGAGGGCAAGTACGACGATCTGGATGGCACGGTCGACGCCGGCGCAGAAGCCGCGCGGGCCGCAAAGCCTGATCGTCAGGGGTGGTCGGTCGATATGCATGTTCATTCAGTTCAGCCAGCGATCAGGACAGCAAGGATGGCGATGGCGGCGGGCAATGCCTGTATAAAAAGGATCTTCCGCGACGCCGTCATCCCCCCATATAGGCCAGCGACCAGCACACAGCCAAGGAAAAACAGCTGTATCTGATAACCGACCGACAGATCGGGATGCAGCAGGCCCCAGATCAGGCCGATGGCGAGGAAGCCGTTGTAGAGCCCCTGGTTGGCAGCCAGCACCTTGGTTGCCTCGGCCTGCTCCGGCTTCATGCCGAAGGCCTTGCGGCCATAGGGCGTGGTCCAGAGAAACATTTCGAGGATCAGGATGTAGATATGCTCGAGCGCGACGAGCGCTACCAGTGTCGAAGCCAGAAAACCCATTGTGTCAGTGTCCCCCCTGCGCCAGTGCGAATCCGGCCTGGCGTCTGTTCTAGCGGAATTTGACGCCTGTCACGAGTGGGAGGCGCCCGGCTGCTTCCTGCGACCGAACACGCCGGCAATCGACACGGCGAGCAAGGCAACGGCAAGGCCGTACCAGGTCACGGCATATTGCAGATGGCTGTTGGGCAGGTCGATCTGGGTCACGCCGCCCATGGGCAGACCGCCCGGCAGAGGGGTCGCATCGGCGTCGAGGAAAAACGGCAGCACCTTGTCATCCGGCAGGCCGGTCGTGGCTGCCATGCGGGTCAGATCCTTCCAGAAGAAGATATTGCGGCCTTCGTCATTGTCGGGAACCATTGAGGACGGCTTTTCGCCCAGACGCGCGCGGGCAAGACCGGTCACCTTCACTGGCCCTTCGATGAGGCTTTGCGGACGGGTGGATGCCTGTTTGCGGTCGTAGGGCACGAAGCCGCGATTGACGAAGAGATAGCGCCCGTCGGCCAGTTGCAGCGGCGTGTAGAGATAAAAGCCCGACTGACCCTGGAAGGTGGCGAGGAAATGGCGCTCCTTGTCATGCAGGAAGCGGCCCTCCGCGGTCGCTGCCCTGTAATCGACATCATCGCCCGCAGCCAGCAATGCTTCGATACCGGCCATGTCCAGTGGCGGCGCATGGCGACGTTCCTCGATCGAGGCGATCAGGGCTTCCTTCCAGTAGAGACGCTGGACCTGCCAGGTGCCGAGCGACATGAGGATCGCCAGCGCCACGGGCACCAGAACGAGGCCGGTCCAGAAGCGCCAGCGGCGCGGCGGTGCTGGCGGCTCGACAGGTTCTGTCGGCTGATCAGCCACGGTCGATCGCCCCTTCGGAGGCATTGTGCTTGTACTGCATGGCAATCAGCCAGGCCTTCAGGGTGCGCATCAGCCACAGCGAGAGGGCGACGGCGAGCGGCGCAAAGACCAGCAGATGCAGCCAGATCGACGGCTGGTAGTTGATCTCCACCCAGACAGCGAGACCGACGACGAGGAAGTCGACGAGCAGGATGACAAAGATCGCCGGACCATCGCCGGCATCGATAAAGGAATAGTCGAGACCACAGCTCGAACACTGGGTCTTCGGCTTGGTCAGGCCATCGAACAGGCGGCCATTGCCGCAGCGTGGGCAGGAGGCGGACAATGCCGCCTTGACCGGATCGACGGGCGGAAACTGGGCTGTATCTTCGGTCATAGTTTTCTCCCATAGGGCGTGCATTTGGCTTTTGCCAAGCATTAGACCAATGCGCCGCTGCACTCTATTGGCCCGATGGTCGCAGGCACCAAGAAAATTCGGCAAGAAAAAGGGCGGCACACGGGCCGCCCTTGATCCGGTTTTCGACGCGCGGCGCTCAATGCGCCAGCGGTGCGCCCCAATCGCCCCAGATATAGATGGCGAAGAAGAGGAACAGCCAGACCACGTCGACGAAATGCCAGTACCAGGCAGCGGCTTCGAAGCCGAAATGCTGCTGCGGGGTGAAGTGGCCGGCCAACGCGCGGAACAGGCAGACGATCAGGAAGATCGTGCCGACCAGAACGTGGAAGCCGTGGAAACCGGTCGCCATGAAGAATGTCGCGCCATAGATCGAATTCTTGAAGTCGAATGGCGAGTGCATGTACTCGTAGGCCTGAACGAAGGAGAACAGGATACCGAGCAGGACCGTCAGGGTCAGGCCGGAGATCAGGCCCTTGCGGTCGTTGTGCAGCATGGCGTGGTGCGCCCAGGTGACACAGGTGCCGGACAGCAGCAGGATGATGGTGTTGTAGAGCGGCAGATGCCACGGATCGACAACCTCGATGCCAACAGGCGGCCACTGACCGCCGGTGAACTCGACGCGGCTTGCCTGGATCGCTTCGTGCGGGAAGAGGCTGGCGTCGAAGAAGGCCCAGAACCAGGCGACGAAGAACATCACTTCCGACGCGATGAACATGATCATGCCATAGCGCAGATGCAGCGACACCACCCGGGTATGATGACCGGCATGGGCTTCCTTGATCGTGTCGGCCCACCAGGCGAACATGGTGAACAGGATGATCGCCAGGCCGATGAAGAACAGCCACGGGCTCGCCATTTCCAGGCCGAACAGCTTGAACGAGCCACCCGACAGGAAGCGCATATAGGCTACGCCGCCAAAGGTGATGATGAATGCACCGATCGATGCCAAAAGCGGCCAGGGGCTCGGATCGATGATGTGGTAGTCGTGGTTCTTGGTGTGCGCTTCGGCCATCTCAGCAATCCCCGAATGTCAATTTCATAACGAGACCCGGCGAACCGGACCCCTCTCTCACAGTTTCGGCTGTCCGACCTCTTCCCCGGCCGACAGAGCGGCCACCGGCTTCTGATCCTCGCGCGGATAGAAGGTGTAGGACAGGGTAATCGTGCCGAGGCCCTTTGTCTCTTCCGCGTCAACAATCGCGGGATCGACAAAAAACACGACCGGCATTTCCATGGTCTCGCCCGGCTGCAACGTGGTCTCGGTGAAACAGAAGCACTGGACCTTGTTGAAGTAGGCGCCGGCTTCGCCCGGCGTGACGTTGAAGATCGCCTCGCCAGTGACCGGACGCGACGAATGATTCGTCGCGACATAGCGAATTTCGACAGTCTCACCGATACGCGGGCTGATCTCTTTGTCGACCGGGCGGAACTCCCAGTTCAGACCATTCGAGACATTGGCGTCGAAGGTAACATCGATCGTACGATCGAGAATGACGTCGGATGCCTGCTCGACCCGCTTGGTCGTGCCGCCATAGCCAGTTACCTGGCAAAACAACTGATAGAGCGGCACCGCGGCATAGGCCGCGCCGACCATCGCGCCGACGAAGACGAAACAGGCCGTCGCAACCCCGAGGTCGCGGCGCTTGGCGGTCTTGTCTTTCCGGATGAGTTCGCTCACGCCCGCTGCTCCTTAATGCCCGACGCTGCCGATCTTGACGATCGTGACGATGTAGAAGATCACAACGAGCGCTGCCAGCAGGACGCCGAGCGCAACATTGCGGCCGCGACGCGATTTCTTCTGGGCCTCGTTCAGCTTGACGGTTTCCATCAGGCAGCACCTCCGAAGAACTGGGCAAACGACGCGATGTAATGGTCAACCAGAAGGGCCGAGAAGATCGCGAAGAGATAAAAGATCGAATAGGCGAAGAGCTTCTTGGCCGGCACCATCTTTTCGTCGCCGTCGGGCATGCGCCAGACGGCGATGGAACAGAGGACGAAGACAATGCCGAGACCGCCTGCAAACAGGCCGTAGCCGATCGAGGCAAGTCCGGTCACGGTCGGGATGACGCCGGTCACTGCGGTCAGAACCGCATAGGCAGCGATCTGGCGCTTGGTCGAGGGGATGCCGGCAACATTCGGCATCATCGGTACGCCGACTGCACCGTAGTCCTTCATCTTGAACAGCGCCAGTGCCCAGAAATGGGCAGGCGTCCAGAGGAAGATGATCATGAACAGAACGACGCTGTCGAGCGAGACGCCACCGGTGACGCAGGCCCAGCCGACCATGGGCGGGAAAGCGCCGGCGGCACCGCCGATGACGATGTTTTGCGGCGTCGAGCGCTTGAGCCACATCGTGTAGACGACGGCGTAGAAGAAGATGGTGAATGCCAGGATCCCGGCCGAGAACCAATTGACTGCGAGACCGAGAATGACGACCGAGAACACCGAAAGCACGAGGCCGAAGGCGAGCGCCTCGGTCGGCTGGATGCGGCCAGCGGGAATGGGGCGGGTCGCAGTACGCGTCATAATGGCATCGATATCGGCATCGTACCACATGTTGAGCGCGCCAGAGGCGCCGGCACCGACGGCGATGCAGAGGATCGCGATGGCGCCGAGAAAAGGATTGATCGAACCCGGCGCGAGCACCAGGCCGGCAAAGGCGGTGAAAACCACAAGCGACATGACGCGCGGCTTCAGCAGTTCGAAATAATCGCGCGGGCCGGCCTCGGACAGGCGGACTTCGCCTTCCATGCCGAATACGTCGCGATTGTCGATGACTGTCATAATCTTAAACTCGCCTTCCAAGGTCTTGACGGGCGCCGCGATCTTGAAGGTCGCGGCGCCCGGTTTCTGTCTGTCGGCTGAACCGGCGCTTACTTGATGCGCGGCAGCTGTTCCCACTGGTGGAACGGCGGCGGCGACGACAGCTGCCATTCCAGCGTGGTCGCACCTTCACCCCACGGATTGTCGCCGGCGACGCGCTTCTTGGCGAAGGCTTCGAAAACGCCGTAGAGGAAGATCAGGACCGCGAAGGCCGAGATGTAGGAGCCGATCGACGACACGAGATTCCAGCCGGCAAAGGCATCCGGATAGTCGATGTAACGGCGCGGCATGCCGGCGAGGCCGAGGAAGTGCTGCGGGAAGAATACCATGTTCACGCCAATGAACATGACCCAGAAATGCAGCTTGCCGACGAACTCGTTGTACATGTAGCCGGACATCTTGGGGAACCAGTAATACCAGCCCGCGAAGATGGCGAAGACGGCGCCGAGCGACAGAACGTAGTGGAAGTGGGCCACGACGTAATAGGTGTCATGCAGCGAACGGTCGAGGCCGGCATTGGCGAGCTGCACGCCCGTCACGCCGCCGACGGTGAACAGGAAGATGAAGCCGATCGCCCAGACCATCGGAGTGCGGAAGGTCAGCGAGCCACCCCACATCGTCGCGATCCAGGAGAAGATCTTGATGCCGGTCGGCACCGCGATGACCATGGTTGCGAAGAGGAAGTAACGCTGTGCCTGCAGCGACAGGCCGACCGTGTACATGTGGTGCGCCCAGACGACGAAGCCGACAGCGCCGATACCGACCATGGCATAGGCCATGCCGAGATAACCGAAGACCGGCTTCTTGGAGAAGGTCGAGACGATGTGGCTGACGATGCCGAAACCGGGCAGGATCAGGATGTAGACTTCCGGGTGACCGAAGAACCAGAAAAGGTGCTGATAGAGGATCGGGTCGCCGCCGCCTTCCGGCGCGAAGAAGGTCGTGCCGAAGTTGCGGTCCGTCAGCAGCATGGTGATGCCGCCGGCGAGAACGGGCAACGACAGAAGCAGCAGGAATGCGGTGACCAGAACGGCCCAGGCAAACAGCGGCATCTTGTGGATCGTCATGCCCGGAGCGCGCATGTTGAGGATCGTGGTGATGAAGTTGATCGCACCAAGGATCGACGAGGCACCCGAAACGTGGAGCGCGAAGATCGCAAGGTCAACCGCAGGGCCTGGCTGGCCCGAGGTCGCGAGCGGCGGATAGAGCGTCCAGCCACCACCGACGCCATAGGCGCCTGCCGGGCCTTCGACGAACATCGACAGGATCAGCAGCAGGAAGGCCGGCACGATCAGCCAGAAGGAGATGTTGTTCAGACGCGGGAAGGCCATGTCCGGCGCGCCGATCATGATCGGGATCATCCAGTTGGCAAAACCGCCGATCAGGGCCGGCATGACCATGAAGAAGATCATCACGAGCGCATGCGCCGTGGTGAAGACGTTGAACATGTGCTTGCCGCCGTCGATGGCAGCGTCGCCCTCGAAGCCGTAGACCATGGACGCCAGACCGTGGAAGATCTGGATGCCAGGCTCCTGAAGCTCCATGCGCATGGCAACCGACAGCGCACCGCCGATGATGCCGGCGATGATCGCGAAGATCAGGTAGAGCGTGCCGATGTCCTTGTGGTTCGTCGACAGGAACCAGCGAGCGAAGAAGCTCGGCTTGTGATCGTGGTGATGGTCATGATGCGCGCCATGGGCGTGATCGTCGTGGGCAACAGGTCCAGCCATTGTCCGCACTCCTTATTAGTTCGAAACGTTTGCGGCGGTCTGGACGGCAGCCGGAGCACCGTCGACAGCTGCCATGAGCGCCTTGTTTGCGCCAGCGAGGTCGCTCGTTGCCGCCTGAGCCCAGGCAGCATATTTGTCTTCCGAGACCACGCGGATGGCGATCGGCATGAACGCATGGTCCTTGCCGCACAGCTCCGAACACTGGCCGTAGTAGAGACCTTCGCGCTCGGCTGTGAACCAGGTCTCGTTCAGACGACCGGGGATCGCATCGATCTTGATGCCGAAGGCCGGCATGGCAAAGGCGTGGATGACGTCGGTCGGAGCAGCGGTGATCAGCATGCGCACCGTCTTGCCGATCGGAACGACCACTTCGTTGTCGACGGCGAGCAGACGCGGATAACGGGCCATGTCTTCCTTGCCTGCGGCGGCGCGGTCGGTATCCTTGAGCAGATAGCTGTCGAAGGAAACGGCCTGTTCGCCCTGATATTCATAGCTCCACAGCCACTGGGTGGCGGTCGCCTTGATCGTCAGGTCGGGGTTTTCCGGCATCTTCAGCTGATAGGTCAGCAGGTTGAAGGACGGAATGGCAATCGCGAAGAGAATGAGTACCGGCGCAACCGTCCAGACAATCTCGATCATCGTGTTGTGGCTGGTCTTCGAGGGAACCGGGTTCGCCTTGGCGCGAAACTTGACGCCCACCACGATGAGAAGGATCAGAACGAAAATCGTGACCGGCACGATGAACCAGAGCGTATACTGCTCAAACCATCTGATCTGCGACATCACTGGCGTTGCCGCATCCTGTAGCGTCATCTGCCAGGGCCTGGGCTGGTCGGCGAAGCTTACAGAAGCGAAAAGCAGACAGGCCAGCGCGGCCAATGCTGCATAGGTTCTCTTCATCACGGTTAGGTCTCCCACAAGCGCTTGATCCACATCAAACCATAGCGCAAAAATCATGCTAGTGTCGTCGTTTCAAATCATAGATTGGCCGCATTCGCAATACGCCTCAGGCAAAGCCCGTGCGGCATTTTGCGCATCATCAATTGCCAATGCTCTCAATTGCATGGCTTTCGCCCGTTGCGGTTGGCCAAGGCGGCAATCTTGCTCCCGCAAGGCGAAACGCGGTCCCAATTATGCCGCACTCAACCTTAAAACAAGCGGCGGGGCTTTCATTTCCCAACCCCCACGACGACAATGTGCGGGATGATTCGTTTTCCAGAGGTATCCATGGGTCTCCCAAGACTTCTTTGGTCCGGCTTGACCGCAGGCGCCCTTTTCCTTGGCGCGCTTTCCATGCCGGCCCAGAGCCAACAGCCACAACAACCGCCCGGCACGATCCGCTCCAATCATGGGGCGTGGTCGGTGATCTGCGACAAACCGGCCGGCGCGACGGTCGAACAATGTGCACTGATGCAGAACGTCATTGCCGACGACCGACCGGAGGTCGGCCTGTCCGTCGTGGTGCTGAAGACCGCCGACCGCAAGGCCCGCATCCTTCGCATCCTGGCGCCGCTCGGCGTGCTGCTCAAGGACGGCATGGAGCTGTTCGTCGACGGCAACAACATCGGCCGTGCCTATTTCACCCGCTGCTTCTCCGAGGGCTGTTATGTCGAGGTCGAGATCGACGAAGAGCTGATGAAGATCCTGCGGGCCGGCAAGGCCGCCGTTTTCGCGCTGCGCGAATCCGCCGATCAGGACCGCGTCGGTATCCCGATCGAACTCGCCGGCTTCGGCGAAGGCTATGACAAGCTGCCATAATATATGAAGTGCGAGGCCCTGCCCGCAGTCGCTCCGCTTTTCGTGAAGACTGGAATGAGACGGGCAGGCCCTGCAGGCTTGCCCCTTTTCTTATGTGCGCCTACATGCAGGGGCCACGGCCAAGGAGACCAGCATGACCCAGGACCTTCTCTCCCTCTTCGATTGCGACGAGGCAACCTTGACGAAGCGCGTCTCGGATGCCCTGGCCGGCGCCGATGATGGTGAACTGTACATAGAGCACGCCCAGGCGGAATCGCTGACCTTCGACAATGGCCGGCTGAAGGGCGGCTCCTTCAATACCGACCAGGGTTTTGGCCTGCGCGCAGTCGCCGGCGAGGCGGTGGGTTATGCGCATGCCGGCGAGTTGTCGCTTGCCGCCCTGTCGCGTGCAGCCGATGCGGTCGGAGCCGTCACCCATGGGCATTCGGGTTCCTATGCGGCGGCACCGCAAAGGACCAATGCCAAGCTTTACGGCGACGGCAATCCGATCGGTTCGCCGACCTTCGAGGAGAAGGTCAAGCTGCTGTCCGAGATCGACGCCTATCTGCGCGACAAGGACAACAAGGTGCGCCAGGTGACCGCCTCGATCGCCGCCAGCTGGCAGGTGGTGGAGATTCTCCGTGCCGACGGCCACCGGGTACGCGACATACGACCGATGACCCGGATCAACATTTCCGTCATCACCGGCCAGGGCGAGCGCCAGGAAAGCGGCTCCTTCGGCGTCGGCGGCCGCATGGGTTTCGACGAATTCCTGAGCGCGGAAAGCTGGCAGCACGGTGCCGACGAGGCACTGCGCCAGGCGCTGGTCAATCTCGAGGCGCAGGAGGCGCCGGCCGGCACGATGGACATCGTGCTTGGCAATGGCTGGCCGGGCGTCATGCTGCATGAAGCGGTCGGCCATGGACTGGAAGGCGACTTCAACCGCAAGAAGACCTCGGCCTTTGCCGGCCTTATGGGCGAGATGGTCGCTGCCCCCGGCGTCACCGTCGTCGACGACGGCACGATCCATGACCGGCGTGGCTCGATCACGGTGGACGACGAGGGCACGCCATCCGCCTACAATGTGCTGATCGAGGACGGACGCCTGGTCGGCTATATGCAGGACCGGCAGAATGCCCGGCTGATGGGCATGAAGGCGACCGGCAACGGCCGGCGCCAGGGCTATGCGCACCAGCCAATGCCGCGCATGACCAACACATTCATGCTGTCCGGCGACAAGAGCCCGGACGAGATCATCGCTTCGGTGAAGAAGGGCATCTATGCCGTCTCCTTCGGCGGCGGCCAGGTTGACATCACCTCGGGCAAGTTCGTCTTCGGCTGCACCGAGGCCTATCTGATCGAAAACGGTAAGATCGGCGCACCGGTCAAGGGCGCGATGCTGATCGGCAATGGTCCCGACGCCATGAAGCGGATCTCGATGATCGGCAATGACACCAAGCTCGATACCGGCATCGGCAATTGCGGCAAGGCCGGGCAATGGGTTCCAGTCGGCGTCGGCCAGCCGCATCTCAGGATGGACCAGATCACGGTGGGTGGGACGAAGACCTGAACATGTGCCGCTGAAGCGCGAGCCTCGGCGGCATCTTGCCTTTGCCCCTGCACCGCCGTCCCCGTCTCTCCGCCTGTCCGAAAGTGATGCGCACATCATGCTGCCACGTCCGCCAAAAGCCGTGATCTTCGACATGGACGGGCTGCTGATCGACAGTGAGATCCACTATCGCAATTCGTTGATGGCGGCCGGGGCGGAACGCGGCCTGCCAATGACCACCTCGATTTACGATGGCATGCTGGGGCAACCCTGGTCCGGCAATGCGCAACTGCTGATCGCGCATTATGGGGCTGATTTCGATGCAGAGAGTTTCCGCCACATCTGGCTTTCGCACTTCAATCGCCTGATGGAGCAGGACCTGCGCCTGAAACCCGGCGTAGTCGAACTGCTGGACCTGCTCGATCGGCTCGCTCTCCCGCGCGCCATCGCCACGTCCTCGGCCCATCACCAGGTCGAGCACCATCTGGCCGGTTTCGACCTGATCCGCCGCTTCGACACGGTGGTGGCGCAAGGCGACTACAAGCGCGGAAAACCGGCGCCGGATCCCTATCTGGTGGCCGCGGACAGGCTTGGCATCGCGGCTGCCGATTGTCTGGCGCTGGAGGATTCGCACAATGGCATCCGCTCGGCATCGTCCGCCGGCATGATGGCCGTGATGGTGCCGGACCTATTGGCGCCGACGGAGGAGATTGTCGGGCTCTGCGCGCATGTGGCGGAGAGCCTGCTGGAATGTATGGGGTTGCTGGAGGTCAACCGGCTCACTGCCAACGCTTAGCACGCAAAATTGCGATTTTCAGACCGTCGGAAATCTGCGATGATGAAGCCATGAACGAGAAACCGAAGTCCCCGCCCTTCGATGATCTGACTTTCCCCGCCGCGGACAACCCCAACGCGGAACTGGAGGCGTGGCAGAAAGCGAAGATCAAGGCGGGATTAAAGGATGCCGATGAAGGTCGGTTTGCAACGCCCGATGCGGTAAAAGCGGTAATCCGGAAATTCGTCCCGAATGGATGAAATCCGTTGGACCGAGACAGCGCTCCAGGATCTTCACGATATCGGTTCGTATATTTCTCAAGACAGTCCGCGTTCGGCGGAAAACATAGTCAGAAGATTGGTCGAGTCGACCGCGTTTCTCGCCTACCATCCTCTAATCGGTCGGATCGGTCGTGATGAAACGACACGTGAGTTGGTCGTGACCGGTACACCCTACATCGTCGTCTATCGTTTGCGAACATGCATCGAAATCGTCACGATACTGCATTCTGCACGAAAGTGGCCGGATCGCTTCTCTTAAGAGCCTCTGCTTCGAAGAGTTGCCGGGCAGTTGGCAATCACATTCCGTGCCTGATAACTCTCACCCCCGCGCCGGCATCAGCACGCAATCGTAGCGGTTCTGCACCAGCATGTCGCAGGCGGTGCGGGCTTCGTCCTTGGTGACGAAGCCGGTGAAGCGGGCGCGGTAGAAGGTCGTGCCGTTGCGGGTGACCATTTCGGTATAGGTGTCGAGGCCCTGGAGCGGCTGGCCGATCTTGGAGCGGGCGTCCGACAGCATGTCCATGGCGGCCTGGGCGCTGGTCGCGGCGGCGATCTGGATCTGCCATTTGCGATCCTTGCCGGTCATCGACTGTGTCCGGGCCTGGGACGACGCCTGGCGTGGCGCATCATTGGGACCAACCGTTGCGCGCGGCGCGGGGACTGCCAGCGGCTGGCTTGCATCGGACAGGCTGCCGGCAGCATAGGCGGTCGCGGTGGATGCCGCGGCTGCGGATGTGCCAGCCATGCTCTCGAGGGCGGCGACAGCCGAAGCCCGCGGAGCCGGCACAGGCACGGCGCCATCGAGACGGGCGATATCCATCTGCACACCGGTCGAGCGGCTGACCAGCAGCTTGCTGCCGGTCGAGGCCTTGCGGATATTGGCGGTGATCAGCTTTTCCATGACCTTGTCGCGGCTGGCAGCGGTGCGGCCCCCCATGACTACGCCGATGACGCGGCGGCCATCATCTTCGACGGCGCTGACCAGATTGAACCCGGAGGCATTGGTATAGCCCGTCTTGATGCCGTCCATGCCCTTGTAACGATACATCAGGTTGTTGTGGCCGTTGATCGTGCGGCCGCGGAAGGCGAAGCTCTTGGTGGCAAACAGCTTATAGTCTTCCGGAAAGTCGCGCATCAGGGCAATGCCAAGCGTCGACATGTCGCGCGCCGTGGTGAACTGCTGGTCGTGCGGCAGGCCGGAGGCATTGAAGAAAGTGGTGTTCATCATGCCGAGCGCCCAGGCCTTGCGGGTCATCATGGCGGCAAAGGCTTCTTCGGAACCGCCGATTTTTTCAGCCAGGGCTGCAGCGGAATCATTGGCGGAAACGATGATTAGCGACAGGACGGCTTCCTTGACGGTGATCTTGTCTCCGGCCTTGACGCGCAGCTTGGTCGGCGGGCGGGCAGCGGCATATTTCGAAAAGGGGACCGGGCTGTCCCAGGAGAGCTTGCCGGCGCGGATCGCATCGAGCGCCATATAGATGGTCATCATCTTGGTCAGCGATGCGGGATGATTGAGGGTATCCGGATTTTCCGAAGCCAGCACCTCACCGGTGCGTGCATCAAGCAGAAACTGCGCACTGCCTGCATGAGCTGACGTCGAAAGTGAAAAGACCGCCACGCAAAACGACAGTACGATCATTAACTTGCTCATGAAAACTCCAATTGCTGCCTGGATCTGGATGAGAGACCCCGCAAAACTGATTCCCGCAACGCACCGGATGCGGGAGTGCGCTTAGGGCAAGAATGGGGCGACAATCAGCCAAGCGGGCTCATGTGTAACCAATCATCCCCAAGAGTTGCAACTTTTATGGTTACCGTCATGTTAATGTCACAGGGCTAGAAGATGCCCCCTCACCCGGTTTTCCGGGACTTGGCGCTGAAATCAGCCGATGCGGCGCAAAAAAGATGACGCTGAAAAAAATGTCCGGTGCCCTGTTTACCTCAACCTATCTTGAGGTTGTAGCGTCCGACCATCTTCAATGACGGTCACAAGAAAGCAGTGCATGATGGACAGCATGGAACGACGCGGGCAAGACGAACCGGACACAAAGACCGATCAAAACAATCCACAAGCTGCAGAGGCCGTCGCAGCCGATCCGGCACATGAAGCCGGACGCTGGGCCGAACTCATTGCACCGCGCTATCTCGCCACGACATTGATGCTGTGCATGGGTGTCGCACTGTTTGCCTTCAACGGATTTCTCGTGACGACTGTCCTGCCGACGGCGGTCGCTGATATCGGCGGTGGCGCATTGCTGTCGTGGTCACTGACGCTTTATCTGGTCGCCTCGATTGCCGCCGGCGCCAGTGCTGCCTTGCTGAAGGCGCGCTACGGCGCGCGCACCGTGCTGGTCGCCGCGGCCCTGGTCTTCCTGGCGGGCACGCTGATCGCAGCCTTTGCCGGTTCGATGAGCCAGGTGCTTGTCGGACGTGTCGCGCAGGGTCTCGGCGAAGGTGTGGTCGCGGCACTTTGTTACGCGCTGATCCCCGACATGTTTCCGTCGCGGCTGGTTCCCAAGGTCTTCGGCGCGGAAGCGACAGTCTGGGCCGTGGCTTCGTTCGGCGGACCGGTCGGCGCAGGCTACATCACGGAAACCGTGTCATGGCGCGCAGCCTTCCTGGTGAATGCGCCGCTGATCGCGATCTTCCTGGCACTCGCGCTGGTGATCGCACCGTCGAAAACCAGCAAGGCGACTGCGGAGGCGGTTCCCCTGCCCCGGCTGATCGTGTTGTCGCTCGGACTGCTGTCGATGCTGATTGCCAGTCTTGCCGAGAATTTCCTTTCGGCCAGCATCGGCGTTCTCGCGGCCATGCTTCTGGTGCTGACGTCTTTCCGGCTTGATCGCAACGCGGCAAACGGACTGTTACCGAAGCAGGCCTTTTCGCGCGGTTCGACGCTCGGGCTAGGTCTCTGGGTGGTTCTGCTGATGCCGCTCGCCCAGGCGACGAGCAGTGTCTATCTGGTCTTCAGCCTGCAGCATCTGTTCGGCTATGGGCCGACGGCCGCCGGCGCGCTCGGTGCGGTGATGGCGATGAGCTGGAGCTTGGTCGCCATTGCCATTGCCAACCTGCATTCGCTGTCTGCCCGGCGCGTGGCGATCCGGCTGGGACCGGTGCTGCAGGTCGTCGGGATCGGGCTCCTCATGCTGGCGATCGCCGGCGGGCGGATCGAACTGGTCATCATCGGCCAGATTGTGATCGGCGCTGCCTTCGGCGCAAGCTGGGGCTATCTCAGCCAGATGCTGATGGATGTCGCGCCCGACCATGAGCGGGACAAGACCTCGGCATTGCTGCCGACACTGCAGTCGGCCGGATTTGCGCTGGGGGCTGCCGTCGCGGGGCTGGCCGCCAACAGCGCCGGTTTCGCCACGGCCACCGGTCCCGATGCGGTGCGCGGTGCGCTGACGGTCACCTTTGCGCTGCCGCTGGCCTGGGCGATCCCGGCCGTTCTCGCCGCGCGCAAGGCAATCGCGATGGCTCCGCCGCCCTGGCAGGTTCGGTGAAGCCATCGCGATGATGCCCGATTGATACATGTTTCAATGCCTCATTGAGCGAAGCTTAACCTGTGCCCGGCTAGGTTGGCGCTTTGGGGAGAGCGGGCCATGGAAATCCCGCGCGGGTGATATGACAAAGGCGGATTTCAAAAGGCTGGTGCGGCGGCTGGCGATCACCGGCGGGCTGGAGGTTGCGCACGGCCTGGCGAAGCTTGGCATTCTGGCATCTGCGCGTGGGCGCGGCATGATCCTGACGCTGCACCATGTCCAGCCGTTCAGACCAGCGGCGTTTGCGCCCAACCGCCACCTGGAGATCACACCGGACTTCCTGGAAAACACAATCCTGCAGCTGAAAGCCGCAGGGTTTCGCTTTGCGCGGCTCGAGGACGTGCCGACGCTGATGGCTGACGACACAGCCGCACCATTTGTCGTCTTTACGCTCGATGATGGCTTTCGCAACAATGCCGAACACGCCGTGCCGATTTTCGAGCGCCACGGTGTGCCCTGCACGATCTTCGTCTGCAAGGGCCTGTCCGAGCGCAGCCACACGATGTGGTGGGAGACCGCCGCCGCATTGATCGGCGCGAACGACCGGGTTGCGTTCGATTTCGGCGATGGCGAGAGCGGCTTCGACACACGCACGCTTTCGGGGAAGCTCGGCGCCTTCGACCATGTCTGCAAGCAGATCTTCGTGCGCGATGAAACCCCTGCGATCGAACGGCTGAATGCGACGGCCTATAGCGCCGGGATCGACCCGCACGCGATCGTGGCCGACGCCGTGATGAATGCGGACGAACTGCGTGCACTGGTCAACAATCATCCGCTGGTCACGCTTGGTGCCCATACCGTCAGCCATCGCGGCCTTGGCTTCCTGCCAGACGAGGTTGTCCTTGAAGAACTCAACCATAGCGCCGACTATGTCGCCTCGCTCTCGGGAACCAGACCCACCACCTTTGCCTATCCGTATGGCGACACGCGCAGCGTCACGCCGAAAACGGCAGCGCTTGCCGATTGGGCCGGCTTCAAGCTGTCCGTCACGACAAAGCCGGCCACGCTCTGCCCCAAGGCGATGTCGGCGCCGCAAAGCCTGCCGCGCCTGTCACTCAATGGCTTCTACCAGAAGCCCCGCTATGTCACGGCGCTGGTCTCGGGCATTCCCTCCAAGCTCGCCTATGGCTGTGGCTGAGCATCCACGCCATTAGTGCAGGGCACGGGTCACGGATACATGCGCACCTTCGACCAGGCGCCTGTGGGTGTCTCGCGACGGAATTCGATGCGATCATGCAGGCGGAACTTGCGGTCGTGCCAGAATTCGATCGATTGCGGCACGATGCGAAAACCCGACCAATGCGGTGGCCGCGGGACGTTTCCGAGCGCGTAGCGGGCGGTGTATTCGGCAACCGATTTTTCCAGTGCAAACCGGCCTTCCAGCGGGCGCGACTGCTTGGAGGCCCAGGCGCCGATGCGGCTGCCGAGCGGGCGGGAGGCGTAATATTCGTCGGCCTCGGCATCGGTGACGATCTCGACCGCACCGCGCAGGCGGACCTGACGGCGCAAGGATTTCCAATGAAAACACATTGCCGCCTTTTTCTGGCCGAGAATTTCCTGTCCTTTCTGGCTCTCAAAATTGGTGTAAAATACAAAACCGCGGCTATCAAAACCTTTGAGCAGAACCATCCTGACATTCGGAAGACCATCGGCGTCCACGGTTGCCAGCGCTACCGCGTTGGGATCGTTGAGCTCTGACGCCTGGGCATCCTGCAACCACGCGCCAAACAGGGCGAAGGGTTCGTTCTCTTCGGTAAAGTCACCACTTGTTAACCCGATATCCGACATATTGCCTCAAATGCTCCTGACCTTCATGATGGGTGTCCAGAACGCGATATTGGACGGGGCCCCATTTGGAAGTAGACATAGCAAAGTCGGTCGAGCGTACAAAGGGTAGGTGCATGGGCAAACGCAAGATCCTTCTCGCTCTTGCTGCGACACTTCCGCTCAGCGGATGCTTCGGCGGCAGCATGGACCTCTTCGGTTCCGATAACGTCGACAGTTCCATCTCGACCAATACCATTTCCAAGACTGGCAATTCCGGAAACGGCTCCGACGAACTGACCGTACAAAGCGCGGTATCGTCTGCGGATCTTTCCAAGACCGAGGGCAAGCCCCTCCCCTGGGCCAATGCCACGACCGGCAGCGCCGGTGTCGTGACGGCAATCCAGGAGGAAAAGGGCCAGGGCGTCATCTGCCGCAACTTTTCGACGACCCGCCACTCCTATGAGGGCATCGCCTATTTCTCCGGCAAGACCTGCACGTCCGGGTCCGGCAACTGGCAGCTGTTGAGTTTTGATCGCCGGTCCTGATTTCGTTCGCATTTGAAACGTTTGCTTAAGCAAACGAGAAGAAACAACTCTTCGCCGCTCATCCTGCGTAAGATTCAATTAGCGCCTTGCGTGCAAACCTCGCCAACATTGTAAGTGCCGAGACCGCATGAAACTCCGCGGGACGGCTTTGAGTATTCGCTGGGAGCCGCTCCATGACACGGATGCGCGACTGGTCGACGGATGTTGGTGACGTTGATGCGAGATTTTTATTCAGTCCTCGGCGTTAAGCGCGATGCGGGCGCAGACGAAATCAAGGCGGCTTGGCGCTCCAAGGCGAAAAGCGTGCATCCTGATCAGAATCGCGACGATCCGCTGGCCAATAACCGCTTTGCCGAGATCGGCCGCGCCTACGAAGTCCTGAAAGATCCGGCAAAACGCAACCGGTATGACCAGCAACGCGTGAAGGTCGAGGCGATGGAACGCGAGCAGACGATCATGCAGCAGCGCCAGTCGGCGCGCGAAGCTGCCGAAAAGGCAAAACAGGCCAAGGCCAATGCAGAGCGCATCCTGGCAGAGCTAGCCCAGGCGGAGGCTGCCAAAGCCAAGGCCGACACGGCTGCCGCTCATGCGGTGCAGGCTGCCAAAGCCGCGCAGGCACACGCCCAGAAGGCGCAGGCTCAATCGGCGCAGGCACAATCTGCACATGCGCAGGCTCAAGCCCAGGCCGAACAGGCTGATACCCAGCCCTCGCAGCCGGGGCAGCAAAGCCAGGCGGCGGGCCAACAGGACAAGAAGACCGACGCGGCCAGCGCACAATCCGGCAGACCGCAGGGTCCCGAGGACCTGGTCAGCCGCATTTTCGGCGAAAGCCCGGAAGCGGCGGCCGCAGCCGAAAATCTCAGGCGCGACGCCGAGGCCGCCGAACTCGCCGAGGGCACGCCGCTGCGTGCTCCAAGCTCGCCGCTTCTGGCGCCAATCGAACTGATCAGCTCGCTGGTCCGTCGCATCCGCGGCGTTCCACCACCACCGCCGGAAAAGGCGCCGGATGTCTTTTCCGAAGCCGTGGTCGCGATCAGCGACCTGCTGGAACAGAAGTCCGTGCCGATCACCCTCAACGATGGCCGCGAAGTGCGTGTGCCGCTGGACGGCGTGACCGAAGGCCATGTCGTGCGCCTGAAGGCGCAAGGGCTGAAATTCCAGGGCATGCAGCGAGGCGACGTCGCCGTCACCATCAAGGTGGTGCGGACCGAGAAATTCCTCGTCGACGCCTATGACATCCGCACCGTTTTGCCGATCACCCTGGAGAACGCCGTTCTCGGCTGCGAGGTCGAGGTCGAGGGACCTGAAGGCATGGTGAAGGTCACCGTTCCTGCGTGGTCGAATTCAGATCAGGTGATCCGCATCGACGAGCTCGGCTTGCCGGACGGTGCCGGCGGACGCGGCGCACTTCTGGTCGAATTGCGGGTGATGCTCTGGGAAAAGCCGGACGAGAAGGTCACCGACCTGATGCGACTGATGCGAGAAGGGCTCTATCTCTGACGCAAGGCTTGACCCCTCCCAGGAACGCCGACCCGGCATCCCTTCGGAAAACCGCAACACTGATTGTCGCGCAGGCCAGAAGGCAGGCGACAGTTAAATCCCGGTCCCTTTTCACCATAAGTACAGCCTTCCCGCTGATTTATGGTGGTTTTTTGATGAACACACCCTTTGTTACGCTGCCTTACAGTAGATGATCCGGTTCAATCTTGTACGCCGGAACGGCCTATGCCATAGGCAGTCCATCGAAAGTATCAGGGGATCACATCATGGCTCAAGGTTCCGGCCTTATGGCAGGCAAGCGCGGCGTCATCATGGGCGTTGCAAACAATCGCTCCATCGCATGGGGCATTGCCAAAGCCTGTCACGACCAGGGCGCTGAGATTGCCTTCACTTGGCAAGGCGACGCGCTGAAGAAGCGCGTCGAGCCACTTGCGCAGGAACTCGACGCCTTTCTGGCCGGCGACTGCGACGTTACCAATCTCGACAGCATCGACGCCGTCTTCAACAATCTCGAAGCCAAGTGGGGCAAGATCGACTTCGTCGTTCACGCCATCGCGTTCTCCGACAAGGACGAACTGACCGGCCGCTACATCGAGACGACGCGCGAGAATTTCACCAAGACGATGGACATTTCCGTCTACTCGTTCACAGCCGTTGCTGCCCGTGCCGAGAAGATCATGAACGACGGCGGTTCGCTTCTGACGCTCACCTATTATGGCGCCGAAAAGGTCATGCCGCATTACAACGTCATGGGTGTCGCCAAGGCAGCGCTCGAAGCCTCCGTGCGTTATCTCGCCGTCGACATGGGCGGTCGCGGTATCCGCGTCAATGCGATCTCGGCCGGCCCGATCAAGACGCTCGCCGCCTCCGGCATCGGCGATTTCCGCTATATCCTCAAGTGGAACGAGTACAACTCGCCGCTGAAGCGCAACGTCACGACCGACGAAGTCGGTACATCCGGCATGTATCTTCTGTCGGACCTGTCATCGGGCGTCTCCGGCGAAGTCCATCACGTCGACTGTGGTTATCACACGGTCGGCATGAAAGCTGTCGATGCGCCGGATATCTCGGTCGCCAAGGACTGAAGCCAGGGGTCTGACGCCGTGCTGATTTACATGATCCGTCACGGCCAGACCGACTGGAACGCCGAAGGCCGGATGCAGGGTCAGAAAGACATCGACCTCAATGCGACCGGCCGCGGCCAAGCAATGCGCAACGGCGAAACGCTGGCGCATGTGCTCGGCGACAGCGTTACCCAGTTTGATTTCGTCGCCTCGCCGCTCAGGCGCACGCGCGAAACCATGGAGCGCCTTCGCGCCGAAATGGGACTGGATCCCCTCGCCTACCGGTTGGACGACCGCCTGAAGGAATTGTCGTTCGGCGACTGGGAGGGGTTTACGCTTGCCGAATTGGCGAAAACGTCGCCAGAGCGGGTGGCGGCCCGCGCGGAGCGAAAATGGGGCTTCATTCCACCCGGCCAGGATGCCGAAAGCTACGAAATCCTGTCCTGGCGAATCGGTGCATGGCTGAATTCGGTGGAACGGCAGACTGTCTGCGTCAGCCATGGCGGCGTCATTCGCAGTTGCTTCCGCCTGATCGGCGGGATGGACGAGGACGAGGCCTGCGATATCAATATCCCGCAGGACAGGATCCTGAAAATAGATCGTGACGCCGGCATTATCGGCTGGATGTAAAAAACGTTAAGTCATTTGAAGGAAATGGGCAGAAATCGGTCCGGGATCACTGCCGTCAAACTATCTCCAGGTGTCTGCTACTGGATGACTTCGAGATCATCGACGACGCGCTTGCCGTCCACTTCCGTGTAGAACACGATAACCTTCTGTCCACTTTCCAGACCTTCGAAATTGAACTCTGCAGGCACGGTGTAAGTCTTGCCGTCGTCCAGCACCAGGCTCATGCTATCGACATTGACAGCCTCGATGGTCGCCTCGACATCGTCGCTGCCGGCAAAGGCAGAGATGGGGGACAGGAAGCTGGCTGTTGCCAGCAGAACAGAAATGACGATGCGCATACGGACCACCCTCGACCAAACGACTAAATAAATATGATGCAAAATAGCCTCCTGAATGTGGCGAAATTCGCCCGCAGATGTGTCCTTTTCGCAAAGATTGTGGACCGTAACGAGGGCAAGGATCAACCCACCCGCCGTTGTTATTCCCGGCTGACCCGCAATCTCACACAAGATTTCGGAGGTGGCGTCGAAAAAGTCAAAAATGGTCAAGCAGAACCAAGGCTTAGATGCGCCGCTGTATCTTGGGGCAATGCTAAATTAACCGGCGACCTCTAGACTTCCCGTAACTTGGGGTGACGGGAATTTTACAGTTGCGTATCTTCGATGCAGGACAGAGACACGATGGCGAAGGGTGGAGCAGAGGCGTTGTATGGCTCGCGCTTGGCGTTCTGATTAGCACCGTGATCATCGGCGCCGGCGTGTTGATCGACCGCAGCTCCGCACACTATGAACAGCAGCGCGTCGAACATGAAGTCGCAGATGCCCTGCAGCACGCGCAAGTATCCCTGCGCAACCGACTGAACATCGATGTTGCCAATGCGCTGGCCATAGCCGACGACATTGCCGACGATCCGATGCTATCGCCGGCGGAGCTGAACCGGACGATCAACAAGATCGTCGCGCGAGACCCGCATCTCACCACTGTTACATTCCAACCACTGAGCGACATTCACCGGATGGCGTTTCAGCCGAAGCTGTCGCTCGAAGGCAATGTGGTGCATCTCAGCATTCCCGTGCCGCCGCCGGGCTGGGAAACGACGACCGCATGGAAGCTGATGGTCGTCTCAATGGACATTTCCAAGGTGTTTGATGCCGCGGGCCTGTCCGGTCAGCCCGATGCCAATGGACCTGATCATGCAGGCGATTTCGATCACAACATCGATCGGCTGCACCTGTCGATCGCGACCGACGGCCCGCAGGCGCGGATGCTGTTCGGCTCAGCTGGCATCCACGACAAGCAGCCAATCGCACAGAATTTCAGCCATTACGATCTCTCCTTCGTCCTGTATGGCGCACCGGCAGAAGGCTGGGACGCGGCCATGAGCCGCCTGATGCCGACCAGGATGATCGTGCTTGCGACGGTGGCCGCGATGATGGTGCCGATGCTTCTTGCACTGTTTCTGCTACGAGAGCGCAATCGCAACATCAGCCAATTGCAGCGTCGAGAGGAGCGACTGATCGACCTCTCGCATCGCTTCCAGCTGGCCATGGAAACATCAAATATCGGCATCTGGGACATAGACGACGAGAGCCATGCACTGCACTGGGACGAGCGTAGCGCCGGACTGCACGGCATGCCGGTCAGCCTTACGGACAACGAGGATCGTCTGGCGGATTGGTATGCGACCATCCATCCGGACGACGTGCCGAAGGCCGAGCAACAGTATTTCGACTGTGTCGTCGCCGGTACGGAGACTGTCTGGGACGTCACATACCGTATCGCGCTATCCGACGGGACCTATCGCTATCTGCGTTCCGCCGGCGCCTGCTCGGTCAACGAACGCGGCCGCAAGCGCCTGACAGGCATCGTCTGCGACGTCACCACCGATACGCTGGTGACGCAATCGTTGAGCCAGGCCAAGGAAAACAGCGACATCAAGAATGCCGAGCTGGAACTTGCCCTCGACGAGCTGTCCAGCCGCGAACATCAGCTGGCGGAACTGTCGCACAGGCTGGATCTGGCGCTGGCGTCCTATAGTTGCGGGATCTGGGAAGGCGACCCGGTCAGCCGCACCGCCGTCTGGGACGAACGCATGCACCAGCTCTACGGCCTGCCCTATAGCGATCAGCCTGTAACGGAACACCAATGGATGGCCTGCCTGCACCCGGACGAGCGTGGCGACATCCTGATCACCACGAAGCGGGCCACCACCAACGAACAGACGCTCAATACCATCCAGCGGGTTATCTTGCCGAACAACGAGGTCCGCTATATCCGCTCGGTCGGACAGGCGCATTTCGGCCGCGACGGCAAGAAAAAGCTGATCGGTATCGCTTTCGACGTGACGGCAGATTCACTGTTGGCGGAGCAATTGCGTTCGGCAAAGGCCGAAGCCGACATGCGCAATATCGAGCTGGAACTGGCCAAGAACCGCATCGAGTTCAATGCGCTGCATGATCCTCTGACGTCGCTTGCCAATCGGCGCAAGCTCGACCTGGAGCTGGATTCACTGACCCGCAAGGGTGAGAACCAGCGGCATAAGTTCGCCATCCTGCATCTCGATCTCGACCGCTTCAAGGAAATCAACGACACCCTCGGTCATGCGGCCGGCGACGCCATGCTGGTACATGCCTCCCGTGTCCTGATGCGGCATGTGCCGCGCGGCGATCTTGTCGCGCGCATCGGCGGCGACGAATTCGTCATTCTGGCCCGGCGCGCAACGACGATGGATGAGCTGACCGATCTGTCGAACCGGATCATCGAGGAGATGCGCCTGCCGATCGATTTCGAAGGCTTCGAATGCCGTTGCGGCGTTTCGATCGGCATTGCCCAGTCCGTCGGCATGGCGCCGGATGCCCGCAAGGTGCTGATCAACGCCGATATCGCGCTCTACCAGGCGAAGGAAAAGGGCCGCAACTGCTACGAATTCTTCACGCCTGACCTGCAGGCGAACATCATCGCCAAGAAGCGTATGGCCGACGATATCCTGGCGGGGCTTGATCGGGACGAGTTCATCGTCTGGTACCAGCCGCAATTCGAAACCAACAGCATGCAGCTATGCGGCGCCGAGGCCCTGGTGCGCTGGCGCCATCCCGATCGCGGCGTGCTTGCCTCCGGCGCATTCCTGAAAGTGGCCGAAGACCTGAACGTCATGGCGCGGATCGACCAGCTGGTACTGCAGACGGCCCTGAAGGACCAGATGCGCTGGACGGCGCTCGGATTGCAGGTGCCGCGTATTTCGGTGAATGTCTCGTCCAAGCGTCTACATGACGAAAACCTGATCGAGCAGCTCGAAGGGCTGAACGTGCCCCAGGGCTCGATCTGTTTCGAGCTGGTGGAATCCATCTTCCTCGATGACAGCGACACGATCGCGACCAGCAATATCGACCGCATCAAGGCGCTCGGCATCGATATCGAGATCGACGATTTCGGCACCGGCCACACATCGATCGTCAGCCTTTTGAAACTCAAGCCGAAACGGCTGAAGATCGACCGGCAGCTGGTCATGCCGATCACCACCCAGCCGCAGGAACGCAGTCTGGTGCGCTCGATCGTCGAGATCGCCGGCTCGCTCGGTATCGAGACCGTGGCAGAAGGGGTGGAAACCCACGAACATGCCGCATTGCTGCGCCAGCTCGGCTGCGATTACCTGCAGGGTTATGCCTTTGCCAAGCCGCTGTCCTTCGAGGATTTCAGCCGTTTCGTCACTCGGTTGCCGCAGAGAAAGGCGTCCTGACGACATTGGCCGTATCGACAACTGCCGGATACGCGAGTGTCCGGCGGATTGCCTAGGCAATCGGATTGCGCCTGTTTTCGCCAAACAAGGAAATGTCTGTCCGCTTTTTGGCTGATGGCAGGTCGAAAAGCGCTTCACACCCCTCCCGAATTTGCTCTATGAGTGACGCCATCCAAGGCCCCAGCCGACGAGCATGCCTCGCCGGCCAGAATGGAGCGGTTCGTCACCCATGTCGCATAACACCTTCGGTCATCTTTTCCGCGTCATCACCTGGGGCGAAAGCCATGGGCCGGCGCTCGGCGCCGTCGTCGACGGCTGCCCGCCCGGCGTGCGTTTTCGCCAGGAAGACCTGCAGATGTTCATGGACAAGCGCAAACCCGGCCAGTCGCGCTTCGTCACGCAGCGGCGAGAGGACGATATCGTCAAGGTGCTGTCCGGCGTGATGCCGCAGGAAGACGGTTCGATGATCACGACGGGCACGCCCGTGTCATTGTTCATCGAGAATACCGACCAGCGCTCGAAGGATTATGGCGATATCGCCAAGCGTTATCGTCCGGGCCATGCCGACTTCACCTATGACCTGAAATACGGCATTCGCGACTATCGCGGCGGCGGACGCTCGTCTGCCCGCGAGACGGCGGCCCGTGTTGCCGCCGGTGCGCTGGCGCGGCTCGCCATGCCTGAAGTCACCATTCGCGGCGCGCTGGTGCAGATAGGCAAACACAAGATCAACCGGGCCAACTGGGACTGGGCCCAGGTCGACCAGAACCCGTTCTTCGCGCCAGACGCCGAGATCGTGCCTGTCTGGGAACGCTATCTCGACGAGATCCGCAAGTCAGGCTCCTCTGTCGGCGCGGTCATCGAAGTCGTGGCCGAGGGTGTTCCGGCCGGGATCGGCGCGCCGGTCTATGGCAAGCTCGACCAGGAGATAGCCGCAGGCCTGATGTCGATCAATGCGGTCAAGGGTGTCGAGATCGGTAACGGCTTCGGGGCCGCCGAAATCACCGGCGAGGAAAATGCCGACGAGATGCGGATCGGACCGGATGGCAAGCCGGTCTTCCTCTCCAACCATGCCGGCGGCGTGCTGGGCGGGATCGCCACCGGCGAGCCGCTGGTGGCCCGTTTTGCCATCAAGCCGACCTCCTCCATCCTGACCGAGCGTCGCTCGATCGATTCCGACGGCCAGGAAGTCGATGTGCGCACCAAGGGGCGTCATGACCCCTGTGTCGGAATTCGCGCCGTGCCTGTCGGCGAGGCGATGCTCGCCTGCACCATTCTCGATCATATTCTGAGGGATCGCGGCCAGACCGGCCGCCTGAAGTGAGGTCCGACCCATGAGCTATGACCAGAAGCGCGTCGTTGACGCCATCCGTGCCTTCGAAGCCGGCGAGATCGTCGTCGTCATGGATGATGACGGCCGCGAGAACGAGGGCGATCTGATCGTGGCGGCCGTGCATTGCACGCCGGAAAAGATGGCCTTCATCGTGCGCCACACATCGGGCATCGTCTGTGCGCCGATGCCGAAGGAAGAGGCCAAGCGGCTGAACCTGTCGGCCATGGTCGCCGACAATGACAGCGCCCATACGACGGCGTTTACCGTCTCTGTCGATTTCAAGCATGGCACATCGACCGGCATCTCGGCCGACGACCGGACGCTCACGGTGCGCAAT
This sequence comes from Hyphomicrobiales bacterium, assembly GCA_900470155.1. Classification (GTDB taxonomy): domain Bacteria; phylum Pseudomonadota; class Alphaproteobacteria; order Rhizobiales; family Rhizobiaceae; genus Allorhizobium. Next base: position 360,002 of record UBZT01000004.1, on the reverse strand, counting down.
CTCGCCAATCCGAATGTCGGCGCTGCCGATTTCGTCCGGCCCGGCCACATCTTCCCGCTGGTCGCGCGCGAAGGCGGCGTTCTGATGCGCTCCGGCCATACGGAAGCGGCCGTCGATCTCTGCCGGCTGGCATCGCTGCCGCTGATCGGCGTGATATCCGAACTGGTCAATGACGACGGCACCGTGATGCGCGGGCCACAGGTCGCCTCATTTGCCGACCAGCATGGCCTCAAGCAGGTGTCGGTCGCCGACCTGATCGCCTATCGCCAGCGCAAGGAAACGCTGATCCAGCTGCATTCGAGCTTCGACATCCAGACGCCCTATGGCACGGCCAAGGGCCACAGCTATTCCCTGCCCTGGGACCCGATGCAGCATCTGGCCGTGGTGTTCGGCGATATCCGTGACGGCGAGGACATTCCGGTGCGCCTGCATCTCGAACATGTCGGCGCCGACGTTTTCGGCGCCAACCGGCAGATCGACGGCATTATGAAGAAGATCGCCGAAAAGGGCCGCGGCGTGATCGTATACTTGCGCGAAGGCTCGGTCGGCGTCGGCGTATCGACCACGGCGCGCACCGGCAAGCATGACCGCGAAGCCCATCAGGAAGCGCAGGCGCGCGAGAACGAGTGGCTTGAAATCGGGCTGGGCGCGCAGATCCTGAAGGATCTCGGCGTCACCTCGATCAGGCTGATGTCGTCACGTGAGCGCCACTATGTCGGCCTCGAAGGCTTCGGCATCAAGATCTCGGCGACGGAGATCGTCTGAGGCGTTACCCCACCCCGGACCTGCGGTCCGCCCCTCCCCCTCAAGGAGAGGGTGGAGAAGTTATCGGGCCTTCCGTGGTCGGTGCCGGTTTGCCTGACCAGACCAGCCGGTAGACATCGCCCTGGCGGACGGACTGCACGGCGGCGGGCCGCAGGACGGCAAAACAAGTGCCGCCCACATGCCGGACCGAGGGATAGACGATACCGTTTGTCCCTGCCCTGCGGGCTGATTCGGCGAGCGCGTTGCCGAGCGGATAGCCAAACGTCTTGTCGGGATCGAGCGCGGCATGAGCCGGCGCGGCACGCAGATCGACGAAATCACCCGACAGGCTGCAAAACATCTCAGCATAGTCGACCACGGCGTTGAAATCGCCGGCCTTGCTAAGGAACTCGGTCATGTGGAAGGCGATTTCGGCGAGGCAGGTTTCGACTGCCAGCGCCGAGTACCAGGCGCCCCGGTCAGAACCGTTGAAACGGTTCGGCTCGCGCGGCTTGGCATAGGCAAAACAGGCATTGATGAAATGGGCGTGCGGCACGTCATAGACCAGTTCATTGGCGGCGAGCCCGGAAATACCGCGCGTCTCGGCGATGATCCTGTTGCTGGTGGCGGCCTCGATCTCGGCCAGTTCGGCGAGTTCATCGGCAGTGTCGACAAGCGCAGCCAGAACCGCCTGGCGCAGACGCGCCGTCGAGACAAGCCGCACGGTCCTTGGATAGGCGATCGTGACGATCGGTGCGCCGTCGACCCGCAATCAGAGGCCCCCGCGCACGGCGTCCACATAGCGGCGGACCTCGAGCATGTGGGGTATGCCGCCGTCGATCATGGCGGCGATCGGCGAGCGACGATCAAACAGCGGACCGGAATTTTCCAGCGACAGCCAGCGGTCGGCCATGCTGTCGGCAAACAGCAGATGCAGGCCCTTGTAGATGCCGGTTAAAGCGGAAATGCGGGTCATCTGGTCCTGGCTAAGGGTCTTGATCGCCGTTTCCGGCTTCAACCTTTCCCAGGTGCTCACCGAGACGCCGAGCAATGCCGCCGCCTGCTGGCTGGTCAGGTCCCACTGGGCTACGATGCGGCGATAGGCTTTCAGCGCCGTCTTCGACAGCCGATCGCGATCGACCTCCGCCGCAAATCCCTGCGGCCTTGCGGCTATGTTGGCCTGTGTTCGGTCGAGCATTTCCAGCATGGAACCAATCTCCATCAAATGATTGACGCATTATATGTCATCTGATGGTTTTTACAAGGATTCCGGCGAACCGATCTTCATCGCCATGCCGAGCGAGCGTGGCGCGGTCTCGACAAAACCGAACTGCTGATAAAGCCTGTTGGCCGGAACATCGGCGATCAGGCTGACATAGGCGGTGGCCGGCAAATGCGCCTGCATGTAGTCGCCGAGGGCCGCCATGATGCGCTTGCCGAGCCCCCTGCCCTGATGCTCGGGCAGGACCGCGATATCGGTCACCTGATAGAAGCAGCCGCCATCGCCGATGATGCGGCCCATGCCGACGATCTCTGCGCCCTGCATCAACGAGATGCCGAAGATCGAGCCCGCCAGTCCGCGGGTTGCGGCTTCCTCGGAAAACGGGCTGAGGCCGGCCTGCTGGCGCAGGCGGAGATAATCTTTGACGGCAGGCGTGACGGGTTCGATGCGATAGGCGTCAGATGTGGCGGACATTTCGGCAAATTTTCCTGCTTGCGATGGGGTAGTTTGGTGGACGCAGGCCATCGAGACAGCCAGCGCGGAAAGGTCAGCCGAGCCAGCCGTCGCGCAAGGTGACCTGCTCGACGCCGGAAAAGCGGGCGAGGCGCGCCAGTTCGGCTTCCAGTTTCTCGAGCCGTCCGGCAGAGGGGCGCACGCCCGGCTCCAGCCACAGGCGCTTGACGTCGAGCACGCCCGCCTTGCGGTCGGCCTTCATGTCGATGCGTCCGATCAGGCGATCGCCTTCGAGCAGCGGAAAGACATAATAGCCGTATTGGCGCTTCGCTTCGGGCACGAAGACCTCGATGCGGTAGAAGAAGCCGAACAGGCGTTCGGTGCGGTTGCGGTCGCGGATCAGCGGATCGAAGGGCGAGAGCACGCGGATGCGGGCCGGCGGTTCCGGCGCATCCAGCAGAGTTTGAAGCCCCTCCATGAACGCGAAGGACAAACGCGACTTGCCGTCCATCGTCCCGATCAGCACCTCCTCCAGTTCCCCGCGATGTGCGGTCACCCAGGCCTTCGCCTCGTCGGGCGTGACGATATCGAAAAAGGCGGCGATCTCGCCGGACGTGGCAAAACCCAGGCGTGTCAGTGCTGACCGGCAAGCCCAGTCGACGAAACTGTCATGATCGACTTCGCCGGCATGGTGTTCGCCTGGGATCACTCGCTCGGACAGGTCATAGACCTTCTGGAAATTTTCCCGCCTTGCGATCGACAGCTTGCCGGTGTGCCAGAGGAATTCCAGCGCCGTCTTGTTGGGATGCCAGTTCCACCAGCCGCCCGACTTGTGGTCCTCGGCCTTGACGTCGCGCGACAGGATCGGCCCGCCGGACCGGATCCGCTCATAGGTCTCCACGAAAGCCTGGTCGAAACCCTCGCCCTGCCATTTGCGCCAGTTTTCGAGGATCTTCGCCTCGCGGCGGCGAAAGCGGTGTTTCCAATAGGGGAAGAAGGCCGAAGGGATGATCGAGGCATCATGCGTCCAGTGTTCGAAAAGGGAGCGGTCCTTTTCAAGCAGATGCGACAGGTCCTCGCGCCGATAGGTCTGGCTGCGGGAAAACAGGATCTGGTGATGGGCGCGCTCGACCACCTGGATGCTGTCGACCTGGACGAAACCGAGATCATGGATCAAGCCATAGAGGCCCTCGCGGCCGAGCGCCTTGTGCGGCGGGCGCGACAGGCCCTGCCGTTCGAGGAAGATGCGCCGGGCCTGCGGATTTGAAATTGGAATCGCCATGAGACTGAGGCTAGCGGATGTTCGCGGTTTGTTCAATCGACGAATTTTCTCTATTTTCAACTGGCACGGCAAAGCGATACAACCGGAGGATTAAGACACGCGACGGACGACACGAAGGAACGCAGATTGAGCGATCCCAGAGACTGGCCCCGTTTCCGACCTTTGATCCTAGGGGAACTTCCGGTCCACCAGTTGAAGAGCTTTGGCCTCCACTTGACCAAAGGCTTCGTGACCTTCTCCATCCCGGACCAAAAGCACGCATTCAGGTCGCACCCGGACAGCTTTATGTCATGCGTGCCATATCTCTCACAGACCGTCACGGATCCAACCCATGTGGGCCAGTCCCCGAAGCATGTCGGCCACGGGTTCGAACTCGTCAGGGAAGTCAATCAGGCTGGTCTCATCGTTCTGGTGGCCGTGCTGATCAAGCCCACGGGACAGGGCATCTACATGGTAAAGTCCACCTATCCCATAGACCGGGACAAACTCGCCAACCGATTGCGGAAGGGTCACCTGATCCGTACCTAATGAAAAACCCCGCGCGAGCGGGGCTTCCATTTCCGCCGGGGTGCCAAATCCCGGATCTCTTCGCCTTGCGGCTACTAACCCTTGCGGGTGCGTGGGTAGGCCGTTCCCACCTCGAAACTTCTATGCAGAATATGGAGCGAAGAGGCGATTTTGTCAACGAAGCAGAGGCCGTTGTCGCCTACGCGGCCCCATTCCCCTCATCGCACCGAGGGTCTATAGAACCGGCAGGCTTCAGGAGACGTCCACCCTTGCATATCCGTTTCGACCAGACCGAACTCCGCTACGGCGAACATTCAGCGCTGAAGCCGCTCACGCTTGCGCTATCCGAGCAGCGGATCGGCGTGATCGGGCTCAATGGCTCGGGCAAGACGAGTTTTGCCCGGCTGATCAACGGCCTTGCCAAACCGACATCGGGGACGGTGACCCTAGACGGGCTCGACACGGCGAAGGACGAGAGGGCCGTGCTGAGCCGGACCGGCTTCATCTTCCAGAACCCGGCGAACCAGATCATCCTGCCGATCATCCGCGACGACATCGCGATGGGGCCGAAAAGCCGCGGACTGAAAGGGCCGGCGCTCGAGGCTGCTGTCGACCGCGTTCTGGAGCGTTTCGGCATCACCCATCTGGCCAGTCGTCGCCCGCATGAACTGTCGGGCGGCGAACTGCAACTGGCGGCACTTGCCGCGGTCGTGGTCACCGAGCCGGGGCTGATCCTGTTCGACGAACCGACCAACCAGCTCGACCTGAAAAACCGGGCGATGGTCAAGGCGGCGATCGTGGGGCTTGCCCAGCAGGCGATCGTCATCACCCATGACCTCGACCTGATCCGGGACTATCCGCGTGTGCTGGTGTTCCACGAAGGGGCGCTCGCCTTTGACGGGCAAGGCCATGCGGCCGTTCAGCGCTATATCGAGATCGCTGCGGAGATCGCCGGCGCATGAGGAGCCTCTTTCACGACGGCCAGACAGTCATGCACCGCCTGCCGGCCAGCGCTAAGCTTGCCGGGCTGATGGTCTTTGCCGTGCTGCTGTTTCTGACGCGGTCGATCCCGCTGCTGGCGCTTGCCATGCTGGCAACCGGCACGATCTATCTCGGCCTCGGCCAGCCGCTGCGGGTGGCCATCCGGCCGCTGATCCCGATCCTTGTCACCATCCTCGCCGTCGTCGGCCTGCATCTGGTGTTCAACGGCATCGAGGAAGCAAGCGTCACGGGGCTGCGGCTGACGGCCCTGATGCTGCTGGCGGCAAGCGTCACGGTGACAACCAGCATTTCGGATTTCATCGCGGTGATCACCCGCGCGGCCATTCCGCTGGAACGGCTGGGGCTGCTGAAGGCTGCCGATATCGGCCTTGCAGTCGGGCTGGTCGTGCGCTTCATCCCGGAAATCCTGACACGCTACGACGCGATCCGCGAGGCCCACCGCGCCCGCGGGTTGAAGCCGAAGGCCGGCACGGTGATTGCGCCGCTGATCATCGCCACACTCAAGGATGCGGACAGCATCGCCGCCGCCATTGACGCCCGCGGCATTCGCGGGCAGTGAAGCAGGATCAGGTTTTTCAGGAGGATGTCATGAAGACACGCGACCTCGTACTCATCGCCTTGTTTGCCGCCATCATCGTCGCGCTCGGCGCCGTGCCGCCGATCACGCTCGGCTTCATTCCGGTACCGATCACCGCGCAGTCGCTTGGCGTCATGCTGGCCGGCGTGGTCCTCGGCGCCAAACGCGGTGTTCTTGCGGTGGCGCTGGTCATCCTGCTTGTTGCGATCGGCCTGCCGGTGCTGTCGGGCGGGCGCGGTGGCCTCGGTGTCTTCGCCGGCCCGACCGTCGGCTTCCTGATCGGCTGGCTGCCGGCCGCCTATGTTACCGGCCGGATCGCCGAAGGTTTTGCCGGTTATACGTTCGCCGCAACCAAGCAGACGCTCGGCTTCATCGCTGCGGCGGCGATCGGCGGCGTCGTGGTGCTTTACCTTTTCGGCATAGGCTATCTCGCCTTCGGCGCCGGTCTCGGCTTCGAAAAGGCCTTCTACGGCTCGCTCGCCTTCATCCCGGGCGACCTTTTGAAGGCCGTCGTGGCAGGCCTTGCGGGACGCGCCGTGATGGTCGGTTATCCGATCCTGCAGCGGAGCGCCTGATCAGACGGGCCAGAATGCCAGCGCTACGGCATCGGCACAGATGGAGCGCTTGAATTGAGTGACCGGCTGGACATCAGCGAGCCCTTGGTGCGCGCACTGATCGCCGAGCAGTTTCCACATTGGGCGGCACTGCCGGTTCGCAAGGTGGTGCCCGGCGGCTGGGACAACCAGACCTTCCGGCTCGGCGAGACGATGTCGGTGCGGCTACCCAGTGCGCAACGCTATGCGGCGCAGGGAGCGAAGGAACAACGGATCCTTCCCGTGCTGGCGCCGAAGCTTTCCCTGCCGATCCCGACCCTACTGGCACGGGGACAGGCTTCGTCACGTTATCCCTTCCCCTTCGGCGTTTATAGCTGGATCGCCGGCGAGCCGGCCATGACGGCAGCGATTGCGGACATGAGCGGATTTGCCGACAACCTTGCCGGCTTCCTGCAATCGCTGCATCGCGCCGAGACGGCAGGCGGCCCACCGGCCGGTCCGCACAGTTTCCACCGCGGCGGCGAACTCAACATCTACAGCGCCGAGACTGTCGCGGCGCTTGCCGAACTTTCCGACGAAATCGATAGCGATGGCGCGACCGCGATCTGGAAGGAAGCCCTTTCAAGCCGGTGGGCGCGACCACCGGTCTGGGTTCACGGCGACATCGCGCCGGGCAATCTGTTGGTGGCGGACGGGCATCTTGCCGCCGTGATCGACTTCGGGACGGCCGCCATCGGCGACCCCGCCTGCGATCTGGTCATTGCCTGGACTTTCCTCGATGGCGAGGCAAGAACACGATTTCACACCGCCCTGCCACTTGATGCCGCGACATGGCAGCGTGCAAGAGGCTGGGCTCTGTGGAAGGCGCTGGTCACAACGGTCGACATGCGCCGCAACGGTTCACCGGCACTTAACGACCAGCGTCGGCTTCTGACGCTTATCCTGGATGTGGCTCTCTAGCGCAGATACCGATAGAGCCAGTCGCGCGTGTCTTCCGGGAGCGCCACCGGTTCGTTGGTGTCGGGATCGCGGGCCGTCCAGATCACGTCGACCTCGGCCGCCGCCTGGCCGTTCTTGTCGAACATGACCTCGAAACCGAGCGACTTGCCGCCGATCTTGTCGATCTTGACGGTCAGGGTAACCTTGTCTTCAAAACGCAAGGGAAAGAAAAGCCGCAGTTCGAGCTTGGAGACGGCAAAATGCGGCTCGTCCTCCAGCGGCGGGCGATAGCGCCAGAAATGCGTCAGGGCGGCCTCGGCATGTGTCACATAGGCGGCCGCCTGCATCTCGCCGGACATGCCAATGTCGCGATAGGGAATGGTGAGTGGGCTCACCTCGACCCGTTCGATCTCATTCATGAAGAAGGCCTGTCTTTCCATGGCTTTGGCGCATTTAACGGCATTGGCTAAAAGATAACAAGGCCGGTCGGCCACCGTCGCGAAACAGGGTAAACCGCCAAGCGCATACCGAATACGGTAAAAACGTCGTCTTGTGGTGGAAGATGACCCACGGGCGCGTTATGTACAGCGGCGATCGAGGAAATATGCCATGACCACACATCTCTATGAGAACCCGCTGTTTCTCGAGCACAATACGCCGCCCGGCCACCCGGAGCGCGCCGACCGGCTGCGCTCGCTGAACATCGCCTTGGAGCATCCGAATTTCGAACGGCTGGTGCGCATCGAGGCAAAGCAGGCAAACGAGGACGCGGTGACGCTGGCGCATCCGGAGGAGCATCTGTTCGCCGTGATGCGACAGATCCCCGAGGAAGAGGGCGAGATCAACCAGATCGAGGCCGATACCTATGCCTCGCCGAAAAGCCTGCAGGTGGCGCTGACCGCAATCGGCGGCGCTCTTTCGGCGGTCGATGACGTGATGACGGGCAAGGCCGACAATGCGTTCGTGGCGGGCCGCCCGCCGGGGCATCATGCCGAAAAGTCTAAGGCGATGGGCTTTTGCCTGTTCAATACGGTGGCGATTGCCGCGCGCCACGCCCAGAAGACCTATGGCGTCGAACGTGTCGCGATCGTCGACTGGGACGTGCATCACGGCAATGGCACGCAGGACATCTTCTGGGATGATCCGTCCGTGCTGTTCTGCTCGACACACCAGATGCCGCTTTATCCCGGCACCGGCGCCAAGGATGAGACGGGCATCAGGAACAATATCGTCAATGCACCGCTCTCGCCGAATGTCGGCTCCGACCATTTTCGCGAAGCGTTCAAATCACGCGTGCTGACGGCGCTGCATGATTTTTCGCCCGACCTGATCCTGATCTCGGCCGGCTTCGACGCCCATCACCGCGATCCCCTGGCGCAGATCAACCTGGTCGGCGAGGATTTCGACTGGGCGACCGGACGCCTGCTCGAGGTTGCCGATCGCTTTGCCAAGAACCGGGTCGTCAGCCTGCTGGAAGGCGGCTATGATCTGGAGGGACTGGCCGAATCGGCCGGTCTGCATATCGCTAGACTGATGAAGGGTTGAGTATGTCCGACACCGCTGCCCCCGCCGACCTGACCGGCTATTCCTTCGAAAAGGCCGTGGCCGAACTCGAAAGCATCGTGGCGCGGCTGGAACGCGGCGATGTGGCGCTGGACGAATCCATCGCCATCTACGAGCGCGGCGAACTTCTGAAGAAACATTGCGAGACGCTGCTCTCGGCCGCCGAAAACCGCATCGAGAAGATCCGCCTCGACCGCGCCGGCAAGCCGGCCGGCGTGGAACCGCTCGACGGGCAGTGAGCTTATCTCACGGCTCCTTCTGAAGCCGACAACCGTTGCCTAACATATTTTGTCAAAGCGCGATCACTGTGCGGATTTCATCGTATCCCGCAGTCAGCGCCAGCCCGTCACGATTGATCAGACCGGCCGCGGTCAGAATCTCGACGTCCTCATGTACCCGGCGGTAATCGCGCTTGAGGCTACGGGCCAAGGCCGCAACGCTATCCTGGGGATGACGGTGAAGATAGCGCAACAACTCAAGGCGCTTGCCCGTCATGGTACGGGCAAAGGCCTCCCAGTCGACGAAGGTCAGGTGCTCTTCCGAAACCGGATCTCCCGCCTCGGAGCGATGCCATGCGTCGATAAAACGACTAGCAGCCTGGTCGAAGGAGCCTCCGACGTGGATATTGATATCCTTGCTCATATTGTTTCACCTCTGGCCAGTTCGACATCGCTTCTGAAGTCTGTGAGCAATTGCTCCACGGAGACAAATCGGTATGCCTCCCCACGCGGTCCATAATGTCTATGGTCACCTTTACCGCGCTCGTTATCGTACAAGACGATGCGCTCGCCGGGCCGACCATAGAACAGCGAGTATTTCAGGAAATGCCGCGATGGCGGGACAGGCATGGGAACCCGCCAGACGGTCATCTCGAGAATGGCCCCATCGTTGTAGATGATACGTTCACGAAAGAGCAGCTCGGCCTTCATATCGCCAATATGGCATTCAACGCCATAGGCGTCAATCAATCGTAGACACCGCAAGTTCCCTGAAATTTGAACGCTGCGTCACAGCTTCCGTCCGCCCAGCGCACTGTGCGTGGCCTCAATCCCGGATTACAGTGGCGCCACGAAAAACCGGAGACCGCACCCATGTCCTTCTTCCCCGGCAATGACCCCGTGCCCGGCGATGCGTTTGCCTGCGATGCGATCGAGCATCTGATCATTCCGCGCTCCAGCGATATCGGCAATTTTTCGGTGCGGCGGGCGCTGCCTTCGGCCAAGCGGCGGCTGGTCGGGCCGTTCATCTTTTTCGATCGCATGGGTCCGGCCGTGCTGAAGGCGGGCGAAGCGATGGATGTCAGGCCGCATCCGCATATCGGACTGTCGACGGTCACCTATCTGTTCGACGGCGAGATCAAGCATCGTGACAGCCTCGGCACCGAACTGGTGATCGCACCAGGCGATATCAACCTGATGACGGCGGGCCGTGGCATCGTGCATTCGGAGCGCACGCCGGAAAACCTGCGCGGCCACCCTCTGTCGATTTCCGGCCTGCAGACGTGGCTGGCGCTGCCGGAGCGGATGGAGGAGATCGATCCGGCCTTTGCCCATACGGCAAAGACCGAGTTGCCTCTGTTTAATGCGGGAGGTGCGTCCGGGCGCGTGGTGATCGGCTCGATGGGCGGCATAACGTCGCCGGTCAAGTCGTTTTCCGAGACGATGTATGTCGACCTCTCCCTGCAGCCCCATGCCCGGTTCCCCTTCGATGCGACGCAGGAAGAGCGGGCACTTTATGTGCTTGAAGGCGAAATCGAGATCGCCGGCGACCGGTTTGCCGCCGATCAGTTGCTGGTTTTCCGGGCCGGAGACGCGATCACGCTGATCGGTGGCGCCCAGGGCTGTCACGTCATGCTGTTCGGAGGTGCTGCGATGGATTCGCAGAAATTCATCTGGTGGAATTTCGTTTCCTCGTCGAAGGAACGCATCGAACAGGCCAAGGAGGAGTGGAGAACCGGCCGCTTCGATATCGTTCCTGGCGACGAAGAGGAGTTTGTGCCTTTGCCGGAAGGTCGTTGATGTCTATATAAGGACTTGATGCCAGCGATTTGCCCTCTTCTTGCGGGAATGATATCGCGCATCCAACGACGACTAGAAGAGGCATGAGCCCGTGACATCCCTGCCCGACACACCCCTTCTCGACACGGTCAAGCTGCCTGCCGATTTGCGGACCATCGATGATCGTGATCTGCCGCAGCTCGCCCGCGAGCTGCGCGACGAGATGATCGACGCCGTCTCCAAGACCGGTGGCCATCTGGGTGCGGGCCTTGGCGTGGTCGAGCTGACCATCGCCATCCACAAGGTGTTCAACACGCCGGACGACCGGCTGATCTTCGATGTCGGGCATCAGTGTTATCCGCACAAGATCCTCACCGGTCGTCGCGACCGTATCCGCACACTGCGCCAGGAAGACGGGCTTTCCGGCTTCACCAAGCGCGCCGAGAGCGAATACGATCCCTTTGGCGCGGCCCATTCGTCGACGTCGATTTCCGCCGGCCTCGGCATGGCGGTCGCGGCCGAGCTGTCGACGTCCGACCGCAAGGTGATCGCTGTGATCGGCGACGGCGCGATGTCGGCTGGCATGGCCTATGAGGCGCTGAACAATGCCGGCGCGCTCGATGCCCGGCTGATCGTCATCCTCAACGACAACGACATGTCGATCGCGCCGCCGACCGGGGCAATGAGTGCCTATCTGGCGCGTCTCGCCTCGGGCCGCACCTATATGGGCATCCGCGATATCGGCAAGAAGCTGACGGCCTATCTCGGCAAGAATATCGACCGGGCGATCACCCGCGCCGTCGAACATGCGCGCGGCTATGTGACCGGCGGCACCATGTTCGAAGAGATGGGCTTCTATCACATCGGACCGATCGACGGGCATTCCTTCGAGCATCTGCTGCCGGTGCTGCGCAATGTGCGCGACAACCAGCAGGGACCTGTGCTGATCCATGTGGTGACGCAGAAGGGCAAGGGCTATGCGCCGGCGGAAGCCGCCGCCGACAAATATCACGGCGTTAACAAGTTCGACGTGATCACCGGCACCCAGGCGAAAGCCAAGCCGAATGCGCCGAGCTATACCGCCGTGTTCGGCGATGCGCTGGTTCAGGAGGCAACGCTTGACGAGAAGATAGTCGGCATTACCGCGGCCATGCCGTCCGGCACCGGTCTCGACAAGCTGCAGGAACTCTTCCCGAAGCGCACCTTCGATGTCGGCATAGCCGAACAGCATGCCGTGACCTTTGCTGCAGGCCTCGCATCCGAAGGTTTCAAGCCGTTCTGTGCGCTCTATTCGACCTTCCTGCAGCGCGGCTATGACCAGGTCGTGCATGACGTGGCGATCCAGGGCCTGCCTGTCCGTTTCCCGATCGACCGTGCCGGCTTCGTTGGCGCCGACGGGCCGACCCATGCCGGATCCTTCGACACCGGTTTCCTCGCCTCCCTGCCCGGCTTCGTGGTCATGGCAGCCGCGGACGAAGCGGAGCTGAAACACATGGTGCGCACGGCCGCCGCTTACGACGACGGCCCGATCTCGTTCCGCTACCCGCGCGGCGAAGGCGTCGGCGTGGCGCTTCCCGAGCGCGGCGAAATTCTTGAAATCGGCAAGGGCCGGATCGTCAAGGAAGGTACCAAGGTGGCGCTTTTGTCCTTCGGTACACGTCTGGCCGACTGCCTGCTGGCCGCCGAGGATCTCGACGCGGCGGGCCTGTCGACGACGGTTGCTGACGCGCGTTTTGCCAAGCCGCTCGATGTCGACCTGATCCGACGTCTCGCCCGCGACCATGCGGTGCTGGTCACCGTCGAGGAAGGCGCCGTCGGCGGCTTCGGTAGCCAGGTCGTGCATCTTCTGGTGAATGAAGGCCTGCTCGACGGTGGCCTGAAGATGCGTTCGCTGGTCCTGCCGGACTACTGGATGGACCAGGCCAAGCCTGAGGTGATGTATGCCAAGGCCGGCCTCGATGCCGCCGGCATTCTCAAGACCGTGTTTGCAGCGCTCGGCGACAGTCATGCCGGGGTGAATGCGGCGGGGTAATCTCCGTGATGGCCTGTTGCTGGCACCGACGATCAGCAGACATTGAAGCGTACGCCGGTTCGGCGTACAATATGTGCTTTCACTCTATCGGAGGCGGCAGCCATGGGCGCAGGCAAGGACAGTATCGACACGACGACTGAGCGTGCCAGCGAACGGATGAATTTCCGCACCAAGCCGCATATCAAAAAAGCGATCCAACGCGCGGCAGCGCTGCGCGGCCTTGATGACTCGGTCTTCACCATGAACGCTGCCTATGCTTCAGCGCTGGAAACCATTGAAGCGCATGATCGCACGCGACTGGCGCCACTGGATCACGCAGTGTTTTTCGAAGCCCTGGACGAAGTGCCGGCCCCGACGGCGGCTTTGCGCGCGGCTTTCGACAGCTATCAGAAACGTGTCACTGCAAAATGAGCAGACGGGCGCCGCACACGGTTGCCATAGAGCCACTGGATCCGGCACGGCACGATCGCGACGGGTTTTCCTGTGGTGTCGCTGCGGTTGACAACTATTTCAGAAAGACGGCCAACAAACTTTCAAAAGCCGGCAATACCCGTGTCTTTGTCATGGTCTCGCAAGATAGCGATGTGATCGGCTTCTACGCGCTCAATGCGCATGCTGTCGATTATCAGGATCTTCCAGCGCGTTTCTCCAAGACGCGGCCATCGAACGGATCGATCCCCGCAGCCTTTATCTCGATGATCGGGGTCGATAGACGTCATGCAGGACAAGGATATGGTGGCGACCTGCTGATCGACGCCCTTTTGCGCGTCATGCATGCAGCCGAGAGGATCGGCATTTCTGTCGTCATTCTCGATGTTCTCGACGATGGAAATGCCGACCTTGTCGAGCGCCGGAGTGCGCTTTACATCCGCTATGGCTTCCAGCCGCTGCCATCGAATCCTCGTCGATTATACCTGCCGGTCGCCACGATAAAGTTGATCCTGCTGGACTTCCCAGCCCTGTCCCGATAGAGGAAGCCAAGATAAGCGGGTGCTGAACAGCGCTAGGAGGTCCCCATGCACAGTGTGACGACCGCGGAGGACTTCGCGCCCGATTGGGCCGCGATCGGCGTCGTCATCCTGGGGGTTACTGCCTTTGCCGTCGGCCAGGGACTGACTTATCCGCTGATTGCGCTGATCCTTGAAAGCCGTGGCGTGTCTTCGACGATGTCTGGACTGAACGCGTCGGTGTTTGCGCTCGGGCTTGCCTCATCGACATTGATGATCGGCACCCTGACGCGCAGGATGCGCGGCGACCGGTTGATCCTCGCCGCCCTGTGCGGCGTCTCGGTAGCGCTCGCGACCTTTTCCGCTTTCGACCAGCTGTGGGTGTGGTTCGCTGCACGTTTCCTGCTCGGCTTCTGCACCAGCATCATCTACACGGTGAGCGAAGCCTGGCTGAACACGGCCTGTCCCGACCGGATACGCGGGCGGGTTTCCGGAGCCTATAGCGCCGGCATGTGTGCCGGTTTTGCCGCTGGCCCACTCGCCATTCCGCTGATCGGCATCGAAGGCGGTTTCGCTTTTGCGCTGACGGCGGCCTATGTCGCTTTGGTCGCCTTTGCCTCGGTCATGCTTGGACGCTACGCCAAGACCAAGCCGGAAGCGTCGCAGGCGGGCGGGCTCGTGACCTTCGTCAAGCTTGCGCCGATCCTGACGCTGATGGTTCTTGCCTTCGGTTTTTCGGACATCGCCGCGATCTCGATGATCCCGCTCTATTTCGTCGAGCGTGGCTATTCGACCAATTTCGCCGCCTTCGTCGTCACCATGGTCGCCCTGCCGACGGCGATCGCGCAGCCGTTCGTCGGCTGGCTGCTCGACCGCGTGTCGCGGCCGGTGGTGGCGGTCTCCGGTTCGCTGATTGCCGCACTCGCCTTCCTGGCCCTGCCGCTGATGACATCGCAGGCAGGCCTGCTCATTGCCGTCTCCATTCTCGGGGCCGCCAGCTTCTCGCTTTATACCGCCAGCCTGACGCTGCTGGGTGAGCGCTTCCGTGGCGGACTGCTGGTGTCGGGCAGCGCCGTCTTTGCCCTGTCCTATGCGATCGGCAGCGCCTTCGGCTCGGGCGCCACGGGGGCCAGCATGGATCTCGTCTCGGTCGATGCCGGGCCGGTGTTTACCGGTCTTTTGATGCTGGTCTTCACCTTCGTTTTTGCGGTCAACCTGCTGCACATCCGGCAGCGGACCTGAGGCGGGGCTAATGCTGGAAACCTCGCCCCCGGAGATCTTCGACTGTCAAAGCTGCGGTGCCTGCTGCGCCTATTCGGCGGACTGGCCGCGCTTTTCGCTTGAAAGCGACGAGGAGCTTGCCGCCATTCCCGAGGCAATGATCGCCAAGGACGAAAGCGGGATGAAGTTCGAGAACGGCCGCTGCTCGGCGCTGACCGGCGAAGTCGGCAAGCATGTCGGCTGTTCGGTCTACGCGGTCAGGCCGCATGTCTGTCGGACCTGCATGCCGGGCGACGAGGAATGCAAGATCGCCCGGGCCGAGTTCGGCTTCAGCCTGAACGGGCTGCCGGAACCGGAGGTCTACTTCAAATAAGGCCTGTCAGGGGATGGTGACGCCGAGTTTGTCGGCAGGCAATTCGCTGCCGATCTGGGCTGTCTTGTCCTGCTTGTTGTAGACGCAGAGATAGCTGACCCTGGCGTCCGCACCAACTGCCTTGCCATTCAGGATCGCCACGCCATAACTCTCGGTGCCGAAGGGATCGACGACAATCGACGGCTTTTCAAGACTGCCTTTGGCAGCCTCGAGGCACTTGGTGGAGACGTCCTTGGCGAAGTCCGCCCAGGCGGTGTCGGATGACGCATAAGCCGCGGCGGATGTTGCAAAAGCCATTGCGAAAACAAGCGTGAAGCGAGACATTTCATATTCCTTCGGATGAAAACTCGAGCCGTATGACTCCGGCTAAACCATTGCCGCAAAACATGGCAAGGCCGAGACAAATCTTTCCGCTCGCGTACCGATTTTAGCGGATCTGCGGTTGCCTCACCCCTGTTCCGCACCTATGTTCCCGTCACCTGCCAAAACGCAATCTTTTGCCAAGAGGAGATACCACCATGGCCTTCGAATTGCCCGCCCTTCCCTATGCCTACGACTCGCTCGGCCCGTTCATGTCGGCTGAAACCCTCGAGTTTCACCACGACAAGCACCATCAGGCCTATGTCACCAACGGCAACAACCTGCTGAAGGATTCGGGCCTCGAAGGCCTGTCGCTGGAAGAGGTTGTCAAGCAGTCCTATGGCAAGAATGCCGGCCTGTTCAACAATGCCGGCCAGCACTACAACCACATCCACTTCTGGAACTGGATGAAGAAGGACGGCGGCGGCAAGACCCTGCCTGGCAAGCTGCAGGCCGCAATCGACAGCGACCTTGGTGGCTATGACAAGTTCAAGGCCGATTTCATCGCCGCTGGCACGACGCAGTTCGGTTCCGGCTGGGCCTGGCTCTCGGTCAAGGACGGCAAGCTGGAAATCTCCAAGACCCCGAACGGCGAGAACCCGCTGGTTCACGGTGCCTCGCCGATCCTCGGCGTCGACGTCTGGGAACATTCCTACTACATCGACTACCGCAACGCCCGTCCGAAGTATCTCGAAGCCTTCGTCGACAGCCTGATCAACTGGGATTACGTGCTGGAAATGTACGAAGCTGCCTCGAAGTAATTCGGCAGACTTTTGTTCTGACAGAAAAGCCCGGCGCGGAAACGTGTCGGGCTTTTCTGTGTCTTTCCCAGATCTCCATGTCTTTCCCAGATCGGCGGTCGCGGCGATGGAACAATTTCACGGTGCTGGCGTTTGTCTCTCGAAGTCAGAAACAACGTGAAAGGATCCACCGTGGCCACGAATTCAGCCCTTCAGGCAGAACTGCGCGAACTGCGCGATCAGATGAGCGAACTCCAGGACGTCATTGCACAGCAGGCAAGCCGCAAGGGTATCGACCTGCGCAACAAGGCGTCGGATGTCGCGCAGACCGCAGCGCAGAGCGCGACCCGGACGGCCAGCGCCGTTGTCGATTACGCCCGTGATGGCGCAGACAGCGTTGCCGGTGTCGTGCGACGCCATCCGACCGCGACCTCGACCGCCCTGCTCACCATCGGCATTATCGGTGGCCTCATCGGTTATCTGGTCGCCACCTCCACACCGGCGCCGCGCGACAGCCGCTGGTCGTGGCACTGAGGATCGTCGGCATGGCCAAGGTAACGTACCACGTCGTCGCCCATGACGAAGGCTATGCCTATCGGCTCGGCGCGGTCTATTCCGAGGCCTTTGCGACACATGCCGAAGCCGTACGTGCTGCACGGCACGCGGCCGGTGCACAGCAATTGGCCGATGGTGATGCCGAGATCAGCTGGCAGGATGAGGCCGGCAACTGGCATCACGAGCATGCCGATGGCGCCGACCGGCCGCAGACGGATGTCGTTGACGACGTGTAGCGGATCACATCTGGTCCGATGAAAAAAGACCCGGCCGCTTGCGCGCCGGGTCTTTTGCGTTGTGACAGAGCGAGATGGTCGCCAGATCAGAATTCCGACCATTCCTGTTCCGACTTTGCCGGGGCTGCGGCGCCGCCGAAGGCGCGACCGAGCTTGCTGGCCAATGCCCTGGCCGGCGATGGCGCTGCGGAATGCGACGCCGATGCAACCTGAGGCGTACCTTTGCGAGCTGCCGTGGGTGTAGCGGTGGACTGGCGCAAGGCGGCGGCCGGCTGTCGTGCAGCCACATGCTGCCCCTGGCCCAATCGGAACTGGGCAAGCAGCGTATTCAACGAACCTGCCTCTGCGGCCAGCGAATGCGAGGCTGCCGTCTGCTGTTCGACCATGGCGGCGTTCTGCTGGGTGCCCTGATCCATCGCGTTGACGGCGGTGTTGATTTCCTGCAGGCCGGTCGACTGTTCGCGGGCCGCCGTCACGATCGCATTGACGTGCTGGCTGATTTCCTGCACGGCCGCGACAATCTTTTCCAGCTCGATACCGGTTTCGCCGACCAGAGACACGCCGTTGCCGACATGAGTGGTGGAATTGGAGATCAGTCCCTTGATCTCCTTGGCCGCATTGGCCGATCGCTGGGCCAGTTCGCGGACTTCCTGGGCAACCACGGCAAAGCCCTTGCCGGCTTCGCCAGCACGGGCCGCCTCGACACCGGCATTCAGTGCCAGCAGATTGGTCTGGAAGGCAATGTCCTCGATCACGCCGATGATGTTGCCGATCGCCCCGGACGATTTCTCGATCTCGGTCATCGCCTGGACCGCATTGCGGACGACAGTGCCGGAGCGCTCGGCGCCGGTACGGGTACGCGCCACCAGCTCACCGACATTCTCGGCGCGCCTTGCGGTATCCTTGACCGTGGTCGTCACCTGTTCGAGGGCCGCCGCCGTTTCCTCGACGGAGGCTGCCTGCTGCTCCGTGCGCCTGGAGAGATCATCGGCCGAAGCGCGGATCTCGGCTGCACCGGCGTTGATCGCCTGGGCATTGGCGCCGACCGAATGCAGGGCGGCCTGAAGCTTGTCGAGCGAGTCGTTGAAATTGCCGCGCAGGCTGTCGAGGCGCGCGGCAAAAGGCTTGTCCAGCCGGAAGACGACATCGCCATTGGCCAGCGCCGAGAGGCCTTCGGCCAGTTGCCCCATGGCAAACCCAACTTCCTCGGCCTCGCGGGCCTTTTCGGCTTCACTCTTCTGCCGTTCCGTTTCCGCCTGCTGGCGCATCGACTGGCGCTCCTCGGCCATGCGGGCACTTTCGATCGCCGCATCCTTGAAGACCAGAACGGCCTTGGCCATTTTGCCAACCTCGTCGCCGCGATCGACGGCCGGAACGTCGATGGCGTGGTTGCCGGCAGCAAGGCTGGTCATGGCTTCCGTCATGCCGGTGATCGGCGTGACGATCGATCGGGCGAGAAGATAGATGAGGCCAATGGCAAAGACGCCGGCGACCGCCGCGCCAAGGAACAGGGCAAGCTCAAGCTGACGATGGGCGGCTTCGAGCGCGTCACGGGTCTTCGCCGTGCGGGCGGCAAGCGACGCCTTGATATCGGCTGCGGCCTGACGGAACTGGTCCAACTGACCGCCGCTCGATATGTGGCCGATTGCGACGATCTCGGCCAGCGGTGCATCGCCCTTGGCCGCAAGGATCTGCGGATCCACAACTTCGCTGGCATAACTGTCGGCCGACATGCGCATCGCGTCGAGCGAACGCAAGATATCCGGTTCACCGGCAGCCATTGTCTTGGCCGCGTCGATCGCCGTGTTCAGCGCCTGACGTTCTGCCGTGACCGCGCCAAGCGTGCTGTCGCTGCGCATGAGCAGGAAGCCGCGCTGGTTGACCGCCTGTTCGAGCATCGCCGCCACCGACGCGTCGACGAGACTGCCGATATGCTGCGAGCGATCCTGGTCGCGTGCGGCGAGCTTTGCGCCATAGGCCTGCAGCAAAACCACCAGCGAAGCGATGAAGCAGCCCGTCATGATGGCGCAGAACGTCAAAATGAGTTTCTTGCTCAATGATAGATTTTTCAATGACATAGTGACGACTTTCCGACCCCGTGGGAGAGGGGCACAGGCGACACAAAACGTGCGCCAGCAATGCGGGTCCATGATCCGATCCGGGCGTGCGCGACCATCATGACGCGCGTCAGGGACCGCCGGTTCTGTTCGATCGGCCGGATAGTTGCTCAAACCACTTTACAAGGCGTTACCGCTCCGGCTCCGACTTGACGACTGTCAAGGCTGGCTGGGGACAAACTGCAAAAGTCCCAGATCCTGCGTCAGGTTGGTGGTTTTGAAACGCAACCCGAACGGTCGGACCTTCGTCAAGCGTCACAGGGCGAAACGCAAATCGCCCCCGGATACCGGGGGCGATCGCATATAAAAGCAACCGTCGTGGGTGCGATCAGAACTCGCTCCACTCTTCCTTGACAGCCAGGTTGCCCTGGACGGCAGGCCCGCGACGGACCGGCGCCGACGGTGCCCGAACAGCCGTTGAAGACGCGTAGCCGCGATCGGCCATAGCCGGCGCCGCCGAGGCCTGTCCCGCCAGCTTGAACTGACCGACGAGACTGCGCAGACGTCCGGCTTCCTGGGCCAATGTGGCAGACGCGGCCGTCGATTGCTCGACCATGGCGGCATTCTGCTGGGTGGTCTGATCCATTTGGTTGACGGCTGTGTTGACCTCGGCCAGGCCCGTCGACTGCTCGCGGGCGGAGGTGGCGATAGCATCCATCAGGTGATTGATCTGCGACACATAATCGCCGATCGCCTTCAGCGCGACGCCGGTGTCGCGCACAAGCTTGACGCCGTTGTCAACCTCGGCGGAGGAGTTCTGGATCAGACCCTTGATTTCCTTGGCGGCATTGGCCGAGCGCTGGGCGAGTTCGCGGACTTCCTGGGCGACGACGGCAAAACCCTTGCCCGCTTCACCGGCACGGGCCGCTTCAACGCCCGCATTCAGGGCAAGCAGGTTGGTCTGGAAGGCGATCTCGTCGATGACGCCGATAATGTTGGCGATCTGGCTGGAAGCCTGTTCGATACGCTGCATGGCATCGACCGCGTTGGACACCACTTCCGCAGACTTCGTCGTGTTTTCATTGGCCAGGATGGCGACCGAGCGGGCCTCCTCCGTGCGCTTGGACGAATTCGACACGTTGACGGTAATCTGGTCCAGGGCTGCGGCTGTCTCTTCCAAGGCAGCAGCCTGCTGTTCGGTGCGCTTCGATAGGTCATTTGCGCCCGAGGCGATTTCGCGGGTGCCGTTGTCGATGCTGTGCACGGTGTCGAGGACGGAGGAGATCGTCGTGCCGAGCTGTTTGAGCGAACCGTTGAAATCCTGGCGAAGCGGTTCGTATTCGGGGGCAAATGCCTCGGTGAGCTGGAAAGAAATGTCACCGTCTGCGAGACGCTTCAAGCCGTTGCCGAGTGTTGCTGTGGCAAAACGCAGCTTTTCGGCCTCATCGGCGGCGCGGCGACGGCTCTCGGCATCCAGCACGCCTTCCCGAGCACGGGCTTCCTCGGCCTTACGCTCAAGTTCTCTGTTCGCCAGGCCGGCCTGGCGGAAGACTTCGACGGCCGACGCCATGTCTCCAATTTCATCCGCACGACCACCAAAGGGGATTTCGGCTGCGAGATCACCGCTGGCGAGCGTGCGCATGGCGGCGGCGATGCGGCGGATCGGGTTGGCGATACCGGTCACGGCAAACAGTACGCCAGCAATCGCGACGGCGAATGCCAATGCGGCAACAGCAATGGTCCAGACCAGAACGGATTGGTAGGCGCTTTCGCTCTGTGCGGCAAAGTCCCTGACCCGTTCAACGACGAATGCGACCAGCGTGTCGACGTCGGCATTGGCCTTGTTGGCGGCGTCGGCCATCCCCGTCTTCAGGAGCATGACGGCTTCCTGTTCCTTGCCAGCTTCCTTCAATGCATGCAGTTCCTCGCCAAGCTTGTCGTAAACAGCCAGGGACTGCTTGAACTGCGTGATCAGCTGACGGCCGCGTTCCGTGCGAACGCCGCCTTCGTATTCCTTGATGGCGCCGGCAAGTTCGGCTTGCACTGCGCTGATGGCGTTGGTGTCTGCTTTCAGTTCATCCGGTGACGCAGCCAGAAGTTCCTTAGCAAAGGCAAGACGCAAAAGGTTGAAGTCACCCTTGATGGTACGGGCTACAACGAGCCGCTCGATCCAGTAACCGCTGATCTCGCGGGTGTTGCCGTTCAAGGTGCCGATGCCCCTCAGCGACACAAAGGACAGGGTGGCGATCAGGATTGCAATGAGAGACAACATGGCAACAATAGCCACTTTGATGCTTGGGCGCTTCATTCTCGACACTCCGATAGGGAAACGGGATGTCATGTCCCTCCTGTGGCCATGCATCGGCCCCGTAACTTCGGACCCAATAAAATACACTTTGCTTAATTTAGGGTTACCTTCTGTATTTTTCCCTTATTTTCCAAAGTCATGCGGGAATCGAGAGTGTCATGCAGAGGGGCCGCCATCTTTGTCGCCAAGACTTGAAGCGCAGTCCAGAAACGCCGAAGCCCTCCGGGCCCGAAACCGGAGGGCTTCTGCTTGTCTGCGGTCCGGGAGGAGGAGGTATCCGCAGCCTAGATAGAGCACGAAAGCCGCGGGCGGATGGAGGAGATCCGGCTTTGCAGGCTCATATAAACATTAGCTGACTTTTATTAATTAATTGCTAATTAACCAGAAGTCCGCATTTTTGACAAGTATCAAGCGCCGGCAGGGCATAAATGCGGCGGCCGCTGGCGTGCGCGGCACAAAAGACTTGCGCCGAAGGCCCTCTCGGATCATTGACGGGGCATGACAGATCTTCCAGAGCCCCAACGCCTCGACCAGTTGCTGGTCGCCCTCGACCTTTTTGCCAGCCGCTCGCGCGCGCGCGATGCCATCCAGCGCGGAACCGTCAAGGTCGACGGCCGGGTGGTGAGCAAACCGAGTCTGGTGTTTGCCGCCACGCATACCTTCACCATCGACGATCCGGCGCAGGACTATGTCTCGCGCGCGGCGCTGAAACTGGTTGCCGGTCTCGATCATTTCGGCCTGTCGCCCGAGGGCTGCGACTGCCTCGATGTCGGCGCCTCGACCGGCGGCTTCACTGAAGTGCTGCTGAAGCGCGGGGCCGCCCATGTGACCTCCGTGGATGTCGGACACGACCAGTTTCATCCGCGCCTGGCGTCCGATCCGCGTGTGACCAATATCGAGGGCCTTAACGCCCGCTACATGGAGCCGGACGATATCGACGACCGGCCGATCGATTTCATCGTCTCGGACGTCTCGTTCATCTCGCTCAAGCTGGCACTGGTGCCGGCACTCGATCTTGCCGAGCCGGGGGCTTACTGCCTGCTCCTGGTCAAGCCGCAGTTCGAAGCCGGTCGCGACGCGATCAGCAAGGCCGGGCTGCTGAAGGAACCTGAAACGGCGCCTCTGGTGGCAGCCGAGCTCGAACGCTGGCTGACCGAAGACATGGGCTGGACCAGCCTTGGAATGATCCCCTCCCCCATCGCCGGCGGCGACGGCAATGTGGAGTTTTTGCTCGCCGGCCAAAAGCCGCTCGACGACGCTGATGAAGACGCAGATGACGAAACGGGCGAGGACGCCGAATGAGCGCCGAGACCGTGACCATCTCCAGCCTCGGCGCCAAGGGTGACGGCGTCGCGCATGACGAAAGCGGACCGATCTTCGTGCCTTTCGCCCTGCCGGGCGAAACCGTGTCGATTGCGCGGGTCAAGGGTGAAGGCACGATCATGTCCTTCGCCACGACCTCGCCGGACCGGATCGAACCGGTATGCAAACATTTCGGCCCCGACGGCGTCGGCGGCACCTGCGGCGGCTGTTCGATGCAGCATCTGGCAAAACCCGCCTATAATGCCTTCAAGCGACAGATCCTGATTGCGGCGCTGAAATCGAAGGGCATCGAAGCGCCGGTCGCTGACATGGTCGAAGCACATGCCCATCAGCGGCGCCGGATCGTGTTTACCGTGCGCCGGCGTGAAAAGGATCTGGTCATCGGCATCAACCAGGCCGAAACGCATCATGTCGTGCCGATCGAGGAATGTCCCATCGCGTCGAACGGGATCATTTCCCGGCTCGACGCTCTGAAGGTCATCGCCAGAGCTGCGGGATCGGACGCCTTCCGGATGACCGTGACCGAAACGCTGACCGGCCTCGACATTTCCCTCGACGGCTTGCGTGGTGGGCTTGGCGATCGCGAACGCCGCGCCGTCAGCGACGCGGTGATCAAGCTGCGCGGCATTGCCCGCGTGTCTGCGAATGGCGAAATCGTCATCGAGCCGGTCAAGCCGATGCTGGATTTCGGCGGCGCACGCGTCTCGCTGCCGCCGGGTGGTTTCACCCAGGCGACGTTCGAGGCCGAGGAAACGATGGCGGAGATCGCCATTGCCCATATCGGCAAGGCCAAGCGCGTCGCAGACCTGTTTGCCGGGATCGGCACATTCGGCCTGCGCATTGCCCGCAAGGCGCAGGTGCATGCGGTCGAGGGCGACGAGAAGGCGATCAAGGCACTGGATCACGGTGCCCGCAATACACAGGGCCTGAAGACCTTCAGTGTCGAACGCCGCGACCTGTTCCGGCGGCCGCTGATGACCTCGGAATTCAAGCATTTCGATGCCGTCGTCTTCGACCCGCCACGCGCCGGCGCCGAAGCGCAATGCGCCGAGCTGGCAAGATCGCAGGTGAAAAAGGTCGTGGCGATCAGCTGCAATCCGCTGACGCTGGCCCGCGACCTGTCGATCCTGATTGCCGGCGGCTACAGAATCGACCAGGTGACACCGATCGACCAGTTCCTCTGGTCGCCGCATGTGGAAGCGGTCGTGACGCTGTCGAAGGGCTGAACCGCGGTTCAGCGTCCGTCAATCGCCAGATTTTTCGATACACGCAGATACTTCTTTTGCGTGTATTTTGGTTGCTTGCGCAATTCCTGATTTCATCCGATGATTGTATCGCTCTTCGAGCACAATCCAGGGAGCCGGGAGCCAGGGAACCAGGAGACTGTCATGTCGGAAATTGCCATGCACGGACACGGTGTCCGCGGGATGAAACGCGCCTCCTTAATGGCGCTGGCCGGAAATGCCGATCCGGGAAAGTTCGGCCTGATGTTTCCACATCTGCCGCCGCTGGTTGCCAACGAGGATGCGCTGTTCCAGCTGGCATTGGCGATGAAGGACACCAAGGGCGACGACGGAGACAATCCGAAAATTCCGGCCGGCTATACCTATCTGGGGCAGTTCGTCGACCATGACATCACGCTCGACACGACGCCGCTGAAGCAGCAGAAGGCCGACCCGCTGGCGACCACCAATTTCCGCTCGCCGGCGCTCGATCTCGATTCGCTCTATGGTGACGGACCGGGCATCCACCCTTATCTCTATGCGAAGGACAGCATATCCTCGCCGCCGGGGCCGCGCTTCCTGATCGGCAAGGCGCATGAATCCGATGGCCTCGTTGCGCAACGCATTCCCGAACGTCCCAACGACCTGCCGCGCAACAGCCATGGCCATGCGCTGATCTTCGACGAGCGCAATGACGAGAACCTGCTGGTCGCGCAGTTCCACCTGCTGATGCTGAAATTCCACAACAAGGTGGTCGACCGGATCGCGGCGAGCAAACCGGGGCTGACCGGCCTCGATCTCTTCCACGAGGCGCGGCGGGTCGTGACCTGGCACTACCAGTGGATCGTGCTGTTCGATTTCGTCGAGAAGCTGACCGAACCCGGGCTGATCCGCAGGATCAAGCAGGAAGGTCGCCGCTTCTACCGTTTTCGCGCCAAGCCCTACATGCCGGCGGAATTTGCTGCCGCTGCCTATCGGCTCGGCCATTCCATGGTTCGCCAGTCCTACAGCCACAATGCTGTGTTCCGGACGGGAGGCATCACCGAAGGCACACTCAACCTGATGTTCAACTTCACCGGTAAATCCGGTCAGATCGTCGGAGACCTCGCGCCGGACGTGCCGCCGACACCGCTCGGGCCGCTGCGCAGCCTGCCCTCCAATTGGGTGATCGACTGGCGCCGGTTCTTCGAACTTGGCACGCTGGCGCAGACGGATCCGACTTTCACGCTCAACCTGTCTCGGCGGCTCGACCCGTTCATCGTGCCGGAACTGCACGCACTGCCCGGCCATCCGCCGGACATGACGACACCGCAGGCGCGTGAATTCGTCCTGCCATTCCGCAATCTCCGGCGCGGCGCCCAAATCGGTCTGCCGTCCGGCCAGGATGTCTGTCTTGCGATGGGCTTTGCCCCACTCAGCCAAGCCAACTTGTCGGACGGCGAAGATGGTGTGGTGGCGGCAACCCATGGTTTTCACAAGCGCACGCCGCTCTGGTATTACATCCTGAAGGAAGCGGAACAGCTGCACCATGGCGAGCGGCTCGGGCCTGTCGGCTCGACGATCATCGCCGAGACCTTTCTCGGCCTGGTGCATGGGGACGACAGATCCTTCCTATGGCAGCGATCAAACTGGGTGCCGGAACTGCCCGGCGAGACGCCGGGCCATTTCACCATGGCCGACCTCGTGCGCTTCGTCGATGACATCAACCCGGTCGGCGCCGGCTGACGTCACGAGAGCGGCTCAATAGGTGAAGAGCGTGCCTGTGCCGGTCGTATTGGCGCAGCGGCAGCGCTCGCCGACACGACCGGAGCTGGCCGGGCAGGATGCTTCTGCACCGCCGTTGCGGGTGCCTGACGGGGGAATGACGCAGTAGTAGCGCTGTGGCCGGACGCCCGGCTGCCTCTGGCGTCTCGACTGGCTCTGGATGATTACATCCTGATTGTCGTTCACCAACTGGAAATCGGCCTTGGATCGGCTGCCTGCCATCGCGGAGCCGGAAACTGTCGGCAGGTTCAAGACGGCCAGGCAAAGGAAAACGCAAAATGCACGCAACATGGCGACCTCTAATACTTCGCTCTTCATCTCGATAAACGCATGAGACGAACGTTTGTGCGATCACTATCGGCAGAACCGGTGAACAGAAACTGAACCGACGAACAAACTCCGGGCAAAAAAACGGCACCACGATGGGTGCCGTTTCTGCGTTTCAGGGTGAAAACCGGGATCAGGCCGCGTAGCGACGACGCGGCTCCTGCGTGTTTGCCCGCTCATCGATGCGGAACTGGGCGAGAAGACCGGTCAGGGCTGCGGCTTCGGTGGCCAGACCATGGCTTGCCGCCGTCTGTTCCTCGACCATGGCGGCATTCTGCTGGGTGCCTTGGTCCATGGTGTTGACGGCGGTGTTGATCTCGGACAGGCCGGTCGACTGTTCGCGCGACGCGGTCACGATCGCGTTGACATGGCCGTTGATCTCCTGAACCTCGCGAACGATGACGTCCAGCGCCTGGCCGGTCTGGTTGACCAGTTCGACACCGGCACGCACCTGGTCTCCCGATGCACTGATCAGCGTCTTGATCTCCTTCGCCGCATTGGCCGAGCGCTGGGCGAGTTCCCGCACTTCCTGGGCGACGACGGCAAAACCCTTGCCGGCCTCACCGGCGCGGGCGGCTTCCACGCCGGCATTCAGCGCCAGCAGATTGGTCTGGAAGGCAATCTCGTCGATCACGCCGATGATGTTGGAGATCTCACCGGACGACTTCTCGATCCCCTGCATGGCGCCAACCGCGCGCTGCACGATCTCGCCGGACTTTTCCGCGCCGCCCCGGGCACGGGTGACCAGCTGGCCGACTTCCTCGGCACGATGGGCACTGTCCTTGACCGTGGTGGTGATTTCCTCGAGGGCGGCGGCCGTTTCTTCGACAGAGGCCGCCTGCTGCTCGGTGCGGCGGGCGAGGTTGTCGGCCGACGACCGGATCTCGGTGGCGCCGCTGTCGATGGCGCGGGCATTGCGGCCGACCATGGCCAGTGCGTCATGCAGCTTGGTGACGGAGTTGTTGAAGTCGGCGCGCAGGCGATCGAGATCACCGGCGAACGGCGTCTCGATGCGGTGGACGAGATCGCCATTGGCAAGGCGACCGAGGCCATCGGCCAGAGCCTGCACGGCGAAGGACACCTGCTCGGCCTCGCGGGCCTTGATCGTTTCGCGCTCGCGGCGCTCCTGTTCGGTCATCGTGCGGGTTTCATCCGCCTCGCGGGCCAGGCGCCCGCGCTCGATGATATTGTCGCGGAAGACGGCAACGGCTGCGGCCATCTGGCCGATTTCGTCTACGCGGTCGGTGCCCGGAATGTCGCCCGAGACATCGCCACCGGCGAGCTTGCCCATGACCCCGGTCATATCGACCACCGGACGTACGACGAGACGCGAGAGCAGTGCTGCAAGCACCGCTGTCATGGCGATAACGCCGACGATGGTGGCGATGGTGGCGGCCACGCGGAACTGGCCGATGCTGGCGTAGGCCAGATCGCTGTCGACGGTGACGCCGAGATACCAGTCGCCCATCGGCAGGCCCTTGATCGGCAGGAAACTGACCAGGACGGACTTGTCGGCAAATGTACTTTCGCTGATGCCGCTGCCGATCACCGGCGTGTTGGCCGGGAAGGCATCAGCCAGCTTCTTGGTCACCAGCGCATTGTCGGCATGAACCAGGATGGTTCCGTCAGCCTTGACGAGAAAGGCCGAGCCCTTGCCGCCCATGTCGACGGATTTGACCATGTCGACCAGGGAGGTCAACGAGAAGTCGCTGGCGGCGACGCCGAAGAGCTTGCCGTCACGCTTGACCGGCATGGCGGCGCTGATGATCAGGTTGCCGGTCGATGCATCGGCATAGGGGTCGGTCAGGACCATCTTGTCGGCCTTGACGGCATCCTGGTACCACGGGCGCTTGCGCGGATCGTAGCCTTCCGGCAGCGGCTGGTTCGGAACGGAGGTGAACACGCCCTGCTCGTCGCCGACATAGGTCGACATGAACTCACGGATCAGCACGGGATTGTCGAAGGCCGCCGTGATGCCGGCGGCGTCGCTCGCCTTGGCTGCGGCATTGCCGGCCAGCTCGGTCAGCATGACCCGGGCACCCAGCCAGTTGGCGATGCTCTGCGATGCCTGAAGGCCGGAGGAGTTGATCTCGCTTTCCACCGCATCGGTGGCGGCCCGGCGTTGCAGGCTATCGATATAGACCGAGAAACCGGTCAGAGCGGCCACGACCACAAGGGACGCGACCAGCAGGATTTTGGTCATCAGATTGGAACGGGCGCTCACGGGAATTCCTGAAATTCTCATCCGACATTTCGGCATGCAGATGCAGCCGGGCCGGACACTGCCATTGGGTCATGGTGTGACAAGCATGCAACCTCATGTCGATGCCGCGATTCTTTTGGATCGCCATTCACCCATGAATAGGTCGAGAGAATTAAGAGGAATTTAAGCAAAAGCTCACGCTGGCAAATAAACTGACGAACGTCATTTATTTCCGCAGTGCGACCCGAGCCTAGCGTCCTTTCATGAAGGCCTCGAAGGCGGCGCGGGCTTCCGTGCTCTTCAGCTGGGCGACAAAATGCACCAGCTCTTCCTGCATGCGTTGACGCACCTCGTCCGGATTGCCCCGAACCAGGGCACGGGCGATCTTCATTGCGGCCGGCGGCTTTGCGGCGAGCGCGGCGGCTATCTTCAGGGTTTCGGCCTCGACGTCTGCGGGCGCGACCACCTTCCAGATCAGGCCGGCCTCTCGCGCGTGCTCGGCTGAAAACCCTTCGCTTGCGGCCAGCATGGCAAAGGCACGCTGATGGCCCATGATGCGCGGCGCGATCAGGCTGGAGGCGGCTTCCGGCACCAAAGCGAGATCGACGAAGGGGGTCTTGAACAGGCTGCGGTCGGAGGCGACGGTGAGGTCGCAATGCATGTGCAGCGTGGTGCCGATGCCGATGGCGAGGCCGTCGACGCCGGAGACCAGCGGCTTGGTGACCTCGGTCAGCGCCTTCAAAAGGCCGAAGGCGGCGGGTTCACCCACGGCACCGGCCATGGCGAAGCCGAGGAAATCGGCCATGTCGTTGCCGGCCGAGAAACAGCCTTCGCTACCAAGGAAGACGATGGAGCGGACCTGATCGTCGGCTTCGCCTTCGAGCAGACCGGCGGTGAGCTTCTGGTACATGGCCTGGGTAATGGCATTCTTCTTGTCCGGGCGGTTGAAGCGCAGGACGAGGACGCCGGGATGGGTGTCTGGGCGGGTGATCTGGATGTGGTCGGTCATGCTTGTCCCTCTTCAAATAGATCCGTCGCTGCGAAAAGCCCCTCACCCCGCCTCCGCTTCGCTCGGCGCTCCCTCTCCCCGTGAACGGGGCGAGGGGGACCGGAGGCGCTGCGGCCTTCGCTCTTCTCCCCGCTTGCGGGGAGAAGGTGCCGGCAGGCGGATGAGGGGCCGCGTTTCGCGCGACGCCAAAGATTAAGCGAATAAAGCCCGTGCCGCCTCCAGGCTCGCCGCGCCATTGATGACGCGGTCCTTGAGGGCTGCGGTTTCTGCGATGATGTTTTCGGCGGCAAAGCGGCAGAGCGCCAGGCGATGGTCGCGGCCGTGCTCCTCGTCGGCGAGTGCACCCTTGGCGAGATAGACGCCGGTGAGCGCCAGGCCGAAGAGACGCTGGTAAGGCGTGGCACCGGCGAGTGCAGCACTTGCGTTGCCTGCAGCCAGCTGCGAGAGCAGCCAATCCGTCGTCTCTTCCAGATCGGCGAGGCTTGCGTCCAGGCGGTCTGCGGTTTCGCCGAAGCCGTCGAGGTTGGAGGCTCGGACCGCCGCCACAATATCTCGCAACTCATCGATGAAGCCGCGCACCTGGGCGCCGTTCGATAGCGGCAGTTTGCGGGTGACGAGGTCGGCGGCCTGGATGCCGTTGGTGCCTTCATAAATCGGGGCGATGCGGCTGTCGCGCCAGAAGCGGGCAGCACCGGTCTCCTCGATGAAACCCATGCCGCCATGGGTCTGGATGCCGAGCGAGGCCACTTCGACGCCGGCATCGGTGGCGAAGGACTTGGCGATCGGGGTGAGCAAGGCTGCGCGCTCGGCCCAGTGACGGTCTTCGTCGCCGTCCGCATGGTGGCTCATGTCGGTGGCGTGGGCGCAGGTGTAGCAGATGGCACGCGCGCCTTGCGTCAAAGCCTTCATCGTCACCAGCATGCGGGCGACGTCGGGATGCTCGATGATCGGGCTCATGCCGCCGGTCTGGCCGGAACCGGTCCAGCCCGGGGCTTTGCCCTGGGTGCGGTCCTTTGCGTATGCGACAGCCTTCTGGGTGGCGGCCTCGCAGATCGCGACGCCCTGCATGCCGACGGCGAGACGGGCATTGTTCATCATCGTGAACATGCAGTTGAGGCCCTTGTTCTCCTCGCCGATCAAGTAACCAATGGCGCCCGGTTCATCGCCGAACTTGCCGTCGCCGTAAATCATGGTGCAGGTCGGGGAGCCGTGGATGCCGAGCTTGTGTTCGAGCGAATGGCAATGGAGGTCATTTCGGGCACCGAGCGAACCGTCGTCATTGACGAGGAATTTCGGCACGAGGAAGAGGGAAATGCCGCGGGTGCCGGCGGGGGCATCGGGCAGGCGCGCAAGAACCAGATGGATGATGTTCTCGGTGATCTCGTGCTCACCCCAGGTGATGAAGATCTTCTGGCCGAAGATCCGGTAAGTGCCGTCGTCGCGGCGCTCTGCGCGGGATTTCATCACACCGAGATCGGAGCCGGCATGCGGCTCGGTCAGGTTCATCGTGCCGGTCCATTCGCCGGACACCATTTTCGGAAGGTAGGTCTGCTTGAGGCTGTCTGCACCGTGGACCGTGACCGCATCGACAGCGCCCATGGTCAGCGTCGGGCCGAGGGCAAAGGCCATCGAGCCGGAATTCCACATTTCAAGCGCTGCGACATTGAGCATGTGCGGCAAGGCCTGGCCGCCGAATTCTTCCGCAGCGGTCAGCGAGTTCCAGCCGCCTTCGGCCCAGTGGCGATAGAGATCGGCCCAGCCGTCGGGAACGATGACCTCGCCGTCGACCATGCGGGCGCCTTGCGTGTCGCCGATTTCGGCAAGCGGTGCGACTTCGTCGGAGGCGAAGCGTCCGGCCTCCGACAGAATGGCATCGACGAGGTCGTCGCTCAGATCGCCGAGCTTGCCCTCGTCAATTGCCTTGGCCAGACCGGCCACATGCTTCAAGGTGAACGCAATCTCCTCCACGGGCGCCTTGTACATGGCATTCTCCTCCACATCTCATGTGCAACTGCCCGCAATCATCCCCCACCCGGGATGTGCGAAGCTTCCCACTTTGGCTAATTGATTTTTACGTAAACGTCAAACTATTTGCATGAACGCAGACCTTGAGGCCGCACCCGTCACGCCTCTTCGCGATCATCATTTGTGGTCGCATCTGCTGCCTAGGGCCTTGCAAACCATGGCATAAGCGCTGCGCCATCGGTGTTTCAGGCATGCGCGATGTAGCGGCGCGTCGCCCATTCGTCACATGTCTGTCATCGCCACTGACTAACCCAAATGCTGGAACCATTCCAATCCAACCTCGGAGGTCAACCATGAGCGACACGAACACGAACCATCTGTCCTGGGATGAATGGGACGAACTGCACAACCCGCCGCCGGCAGTGACCGATTTCGACCGCGTCGTCGAGCGCGCCGTCTCGCGCCGCGGCTTTCTCGGTGTGCTCGCCATGGGTTCGGCTGCTGTTGCCATGGGCTCGGTCGGCAACCTGATGTCCTCGACATCCGCACAGGCCCAGGAAGCCGCATCGCGCTTCCCGTTCAAGCCGATCGCCATTGCCACCGACGCCACCGTGCATGTGCCGGAAGGCTATAGCTGGAAGCCGCTCGCCAAGTGGGGCCAGCCGCTGTTTTCCAATGTCGCCGATATCGATCCGGTCAACGGCGTTTCGCTGGAAGCCTCCGACAAGGTGTTCGGCGAGAATACCGACGGCATGGAGAGCTTCGTCATCGGCACCCATCAGGTGATTGCCGTCAACCACGAATATGTGAACAACGAGACCAACCTGCCCAACAACGAAAAGGGCATGCCGAAAAGTCTCGACGACGTGAAGATCCTGCAGAACATGCAGGGCGTGACCGTGATGGAAGTGGCTGAAGGTTCCGACGGCTGGCAGATCGTCGTCGACAGCCCGTTCAATCGCCGCATCCATCACAACACGCCGATGAAGCTCTCGGGTCCGGCTGTCGGCTCGGACCTCGTCAAGACGGCTGCCGATCCGAACGGTGTCGACTGTCTCGGGACCTTCAACAACTGCGGCGCCGGCAAGACGCCCTGGGGCACGTATCTCACCTGCGAAGAAAACTTCAACGGTTACTTCGGCTCGACCGTCGCCGACTTCAAAATGCCTGACGATTACAAGCGTTACGGCATCGTTGCCGAGACGCGTTACGGCTACGAACTCTTCGACGAGCGTTTCGACGTGTCGAAAAATCCGAACGAACCGCGCCGTGCCGGTTATGTCGTCGAGATCGATCCGACGGATGCATCCTCGACCCCGATCAAGCGCACCGCGCTTGGCCGCATCAAGCATGAAAACGCCGCCGTGGTGATTGCCCGCGACGGCCGTGTGGTCGTCTATATGGGCGACGACGAGCGTGGCGAGTTCCTCTACAAGTTCGTCTCCGCCGGCATCTATGTCCCGGGCGGCGACACGTCGAAGCTGCTCGACGAAGGAACGCTCTTTGTTGCGAAATTCTCCGACGAAGGCACCGGCGAATGGCTGGCGCTGACGCCGGAGACCACCGGCATGAAGGCAGACGAGATCGCCGTCTTTACCCGCCAGGCCGCCTCCAAGGTCGGCGCGACCACGATGGACCGTCCGGAATGGGTCGCGGTCAATCCGGTCGCCATCGAAGCCTATTGCGCGCTGACCAACAACAGCCATCGCGGCGTCCTGAAGGACGGCAAGATGCGCACCAATGCTGGTGGCGACGTGATGGAAATCAGTGCCGTCAACCCGCGCGAAAGCAACGAGTTCGGCCAGATCGTACGCTGGTATCCGGAAAACGACGACCACGCAGACGGCAAGTTCAAGTGGGACCTGTTCGTCATGGCCGGCAATCCGGACGTGCACAAGGGCGATGCCTATGCGGGTTCGTCGAACATCAATTCCGGCAACATGTTCAACTCGCCGGACGGCATGATGTTCGATTCGACCGGACTGCTGTGGATCCAGACGGATGGCGAGGATTCGAACGAAGGCGATTTCGTCGGCCAGGGGAACAACCAGATGCTTGCCGGCGATCCGGCAACCGGCCGCATCGAACGCTTCCTCACCGGCCCGAAAGGCGGCGAAGTGACCGGCATGACCTGGACGGGCGACAAGCGGACGATGTTTGTCGGCATCCAGCATCCGGGCGCGCCCTTCCCGGATGGCGAAGGCAAGCTGCCGCGTTCGACCATCGTTGCCGTCAAGCGAGAGGACAATGCCAGGATTGGCTAAGCCCTCGACATGAACCATCATGGAGCGCGCCGGCAAACCGGCGCGCTTTTTGCGTTCTCCGCCCGCATGGGTCTCGCCGCCGCATACAGCTTCGAAGGACAGCCGCCCATGCTCAATGCAATCCATGCCCTGCCGGGCCTTGTCTGGGGTTACCGGATCGATCCGGTCTCGGGCCAGGCAACACGGCTTTCAGCCGAGGTCACGCCTGCGATGCTGGCCGAAGGTCCCGGATTTCTCTGGTTGCATCTGAACATCGCGGATGCGCGCGTCGGCGCCCTGCTCGACGGTTTCGAATGGCTGACGGAGCAGGCGCGTTCCGTGCTGACCACACACGACACGCACGCCGCCTTGACGGTGGACGACCAGATGGTGTTCGGCACGCTGGTGGATTTTCAGCGCGAGTTCGACAAGGAGACACGCGATCTCGGCTGGCTGCACTTTGCCCTGGGGGAACGGTACATCATCACCACCAGGCTGCAACCGATCCGCTCGCTCGACCGGGTGCGGGCCGCAGTCGAGAAGAATTCCACGAAATATCGCAGCCCGATGCATCTGTTCGAAACGCTGGTGGCCGAATTCCAGCGTGGCATCATCTCTGTGGTGATCGAACTGACCGAGGAGCTGAACGCGATCGAGGATGTCGTCTATGACAGCGAATTGCGTGACGAGCGGCGCAGGCTGGCGCCGGTGCGGCGTGTGGTTGTCCGGCTCTACCGGCATTTGCGCACCATGCTGTCGCTGATGCGGCGTGCGGCAGCCAGCGACGACGAGGACATGCCCTTCGGCTTCGACGAAGTGGCACAGCGGCTGACAGCCAGGCTCGAATCCGTCGATCACGACGTTCATGCGCTGCAGGAACGCGCCCGGCTGCTGCATGAAGAAATCGATTCGAAACTGTCGTCCGAAACCAATCGACACCTCTACATCCTGTCGCTGATGACCGCGTTCCTGCTGCCGCCTTCCTTGGTTACCGGCTTTTTCGGCATGAACACGTCCAACCTGCCGTTCGCCGCGGAGGCCGACGGGACGATCTTTGCCATCGGCTTCATCGCGATCTCGATCGCCGCTGCCTGGTATCTGCTCAGGCGGGCGGGCATTCTCTAAGTAAATGCGCGTCTGCGTCTGGCCCAAACCAGCATGTGGCAAGACCAGCATGGGCCAAAACGACAATACCCGGCACGAGGCCGGGTATTGAAGCGCTGACGGGGCGAGCTGTTCGGGCACGCCGATCAGAGAGGTATTGGCTCAATAGTAGGGCGACAGGCAGCGCTGACGCGGACCGTTGTAGGGCTGGAACGTATTGCTGCGGCTGTCATACGAGCGGTAGCGGTTGGCGCACCACTGGTAGTGGCTCGGATTGATACCACCGGCGCTGGCGCGCGGCGGCTGCGAGGCCACAGCACCGCCAATGATCGCGCCGGCTGCAAACGCCGCAAGCGGGAACCAGGCGCCATTGTGATAGCGATAGCCCGGGCGACGATGCGAGTAACCACGGTGACCGTTGTGATAATGATCGCGGTTATAGTGACGGCGATATTCACGACGACGGTACTGAACCTCGGCGACGTCGGAGCTTGCCTCGACGGGTGCACGCGGCAGGCTCATGGCCTGTGCCGGCACGATGCCGGTAAAGCCGACGGCGGCAGCCAGTACGAGACCGGCCATACGTTTGAATGCAGTCTTCATGCGACTTTCTCCCTGCGTTTTCCGCGACCAGCTTTGTGTCCCGGCCCATGCCTTGAGACTGCTGATCCTGAAACGAAAATTAACGGCTTCATCCTGAACCCAGCATTAACATTGGTTTTATTCTAAAACTGATGCCGCCGCCTGTTTCGATGGCCGCGACCAAGCGACCGCGATTGCCTGTTAACGGGGCTGAGAGGAAATTGTTCCATCGTAACAAGGTGATGACGAAGGCCATGCGCCGGGCGCAAATCCCGGATGAAACGCAAAAGGCGTGCCGGCAATGCGGCACGCCTTTTGAAAACAGACCTGCGACCTTCAGGCCTCGATTTCGATATCGCCTTTCGGGCGCGAACAGCAGGCCAGAATGTAGCCCTCGTCGATTTCCTCGTCGAGGATGCCGCCATTGTGCTCCATCTCGACCTCGCCGGAAATCTTGAGCACCTTGCAGGTGCCGCAGAGACCGGATTCGCAGGCGGCTCCGATGCGCACGCCGGCCGAACGGGCCGCCTGCAGAACGGTATGGCCCGGCGCACAAAGGCCGTCCTTGCCGGACATGGCGAATGTCACCATAGTCGGCTGCTCGCCATCCGAATGGTCGGCGACGACGATCGGCAGTTGCGGCTTGGCCGGCTGGAAGGTCTCTTCGTGATACTGGTTCATGTCGAAGCCGGCGCCGGACAAAGCCTCGCGAACCGTGGCCATGAACGGCTCCGGTCCACAACAGAAGACAGTGCGCTCAAGGAAATCAGAGGCCAGAAGCGCGATCTTCGCCTTGTCGATGCGGCCTTTCAATCCCGACCAGAGCTGGCCGCGACCCAATTGCTCGATGATGAAGCCGAGCGTGAAATGCGGCATGTCGCGCGCCTTGGCCTCAAGCTCCCAGCGGAAGATGATGTCGTCGGGCGAACGGGCACAATGCAGGAAGGCGATATCGCTGTCGGGCGAGCGATCGCCCATGTCGCGGCTCATCGACATCATCGGGGTGATGCCGGAGCCGGCCGAGATGAACAGGTATTTCTTGCCCGGATGGCGGGCATAGGAGAAATCGCCGAGCGGGCCGATCGCCTTCAGTGCCATGCCGGGCTTCAGGTTGTCGAACATCCAGCGGGTGCCGATCGAGTCCTTCTGCGCCTTGACGGTGATCGCGATCGTATACGGCCGTGACGGGCTTGACGACAGCGTATAGGTGCGCATCACCGGTTCCGGCGAGGCCGGGATCTCCAGCGTGACGAACTGGCCGGGCTGGTAGCGGAACCACAAGCCCGGCTTGTTCGGCCGGAAGGTGAAGGTCATCACGTCGGGGGCTTCCGGCGTGACGGCAACGCATTCGAGCATGTGCTCCCGGTCTGACCAGGGACGCATCTCATCGACATGGCGATACTGGGTGACAGCGATATTCATCTCAGGCCACCGCAGACAGGCGGGCCTTGTCGCCCTGCAGCCTGTTGATCATGAAGGTCGTGTACCAGTCGACGAACTGCATGACGCCACCTTCGTGCTCGACCGAATAGGGGCCTGGCTCATAGGCCGGCGAACGGATGCCAAAGGCATTTTCCTCGACGATCGAGCGGTCCTGGTCATTTGTCATTTCCCAGACATGGGTCAGTTCCTTGAGGTCGTAATCCACACCTTCGACCGCATCCTTGTGCACCAGCCAGGTGGTGGTGACCGCCGTTTCCTCGGCCGACAGAGGGGTAACGCGGAAGGAGATCGCGTGATCGACGAGAATGTGGTTCCAGGTCGAGGGATAGTGGAAGAGAAGCATGGTGCCGATATGCGAGGTCGAGACATCGTCGGAGAGCGGACGCCTGACGGCGCGCTTGCCGGACATCGTGTAGCTTTCGGCTTCCTGGATTAGCGGCATGCGGGCGGTGCGGAACTGGCCGGACGGATCAATATTGAAGGTGCTCGGCAGACCGGCGGCTTCGCAGCGGGCCCAGTGTTCAGCGATGACAGGATCATCGCCGGCGCCCTGCACGCCAGTCGCAGTTGGGGCTTCCGGATAGGTGCGGCAGAGCTCCGGGTGATTGCTGGCGCAGTGATAACATTCGCGGTTATTTTCCCAGACGAGCTTCCAGTTGCCCTTCTCGATGATGGTGCTGCGATGGGCGACCTTGGCTTCGGCAAGCCGATGCGGCTTCATGTAGGGTTCGATCGACGCGCGGACCGGGGCGAAATCGGCCGGCTCATTGGCCAGGCAGATGAAGATATAGCCGGCGACGCTTTCGCAATGAACGGGCTTCAGGCCGAATTCACTCTTGTCGAAAGTTTCGCCCATCTGGCGGGCGAAGACCAGCGAACCATCGAGATCATAGGTCCAGTTGTGATAGGGACAGACGAGCTTGGCGGACGCGCCACGATCCGAGGTGCAGACTCGGTGGCCGCGGTGACGGCAGGTGTTGTGGAAGGCGCGGATCACCTGATCCTTGCCGCGGACCATGACAATCGGATAGTCGCCGACCTGGGCGGTGAAATAGTTGCCGGCGCGCGGGATCTCGCAGTCATGGCCGATAAAGAGCCAGTCGCGGTACCAGATCTGCTCCATGTCGAGCTTGAAATAATCCTGATCGATGTAGAAAGGCTGCTCCAGGCTGAAGCCTTCCCGGCGGTTCTTCAACTGCCGCAATACGGTGCTGTGCAGATCCATGTCGTCCTCGTTCGTTTCACCGGCGATGGAACAGGAGCGCAGCACCAATCGACCCGAAACGGGCGATCACGGCTATCTCCGGCCGCCCACCGCGACCTCATATATCCTTGCATCAAGGCTGGTTTCCGGGCTCTGGAGACGTCTGTTGCCAGACTACGTGGGCGCCTTCCCAGGATCTTCCCAGTGGCCTTTTGCCGTCACGCGAATCTCCACCACCGTTGCGGGGGCAGCGCCGGATTTTGACCGGCTTCCCGATTTCCCACCCTCCCTACGGGGCAGCACCTCGAGCTTGCCGATATCTAAACACAGCCAGCCGTCGGGTGCTGCATTGCGAAACGACACGTCCGGGAATGTTTGCGACATGCCCATGCAAATGCGCCAAAAGCAGCTCCTCAAAAATGATGTGTCTTTTCTTGGGGATAGGTCGTTTCAGTGACGTCTGTGACTATTGCGATGGCGCAAAATGACAAATCTGTGCATGTCGCAGCAAGAAGTGCATTGCGGCAAGCCTCGCGAAACCTCAAGGGGCCACAGTAGACGCAAATCATGATTAACCATGTCGCTGTAAGATCGGCGTACCGAGCCAGTAACCGTCAGAGCCTCGACATGCAAAAACTTCGATATTACGCGGCCCCGAAAGTCCCGGACAAAAGTGCGACTGCGACG
Source organism: Hyphomicrobiales bacterium (assembly GCA_900470155.1). Taxonomy (GTDB): domain Bacteria; phylum Pseudomonadota; class Alphaproteobacteria; order Rhizobiales; family Rhizobiaceae; genus Allorhizobium. The sequence continues at coordinate 321,256 of UBZT01000004.1, read as the reverse complement.
AAGGCCGCGCATACCGAATTCCTGCGCACCGGGCGCATCTCGCGCCATCGCGACGACTGGCTTTCGGAGGAAAAGCGCTACCTCACCTATGCGGAGGTGGCCGTGCGTACCGGGCGGCGTCTGGAAACGGCGGCGGAGACCACCCATAGCCGGATCAACGGATTTCATCGCTCGATCCAGTTTCCGAAAATTATCTTTCACAAGACGCTCGATGACAGCCCGCATCTCGGCTACTGTCACGTCACGGCGGCACGCACCAATTTTGCCCAATATGCCGACGTGAAATGGGCCTTCTACATTGCCAACTTCTTCGCCGAAATCGGCGGCAGCGAGCAATTCTTCGAACAGATCCGACAGAGCTACACCCGGATGTATTTTGCCGTGGCAATCAAGCCGGAAACCGAGCAGAAGGCCATGGTCGTTGACCGGTCGATCCGCGACAACGGGCTGCTGTTTCGCACCCACGACCCACGGGAAGCCTTGCGCAATGTGTTGATGCTGGGCGCCCGCGACACGGAAATCCGCAAGATCATCGCCAAGCTCTGACGCCAGGCCTGCTTTACGGGGCTCAGGACCGGCTCAGACGCCGAAGCCACCCACCGGCTTCTTCTTGTAGATAAGCCAATCCTTGGACGTATAGTCGTTGGCGCCATAAATCGTGACGGTGTCGCCGCCATTGGCCTTCGAGGTGGCAAGCGCCTTCTCGGCAAAATTGGTGAAATCGAACGCATTCGGAGCCTGTTCGGAGAAGCAGACGCCGAAGGACATGGCCATCTGACCCGGAGTGCGCCCGCTGGACGAGCCAACAAAGGCCGTTGCCTTGAGCTTGGCGCGCACCAGCTCGATGACACGGCTGATTTCATCCGCGTCGGACGTATAGAGCAACAGACCGAAGCGGCCGGCATCGAAGCGGCAGGCAAGGTCGCCGCCACCGGATGCGGCCTCGAGCACCTTGGCAACCTGCATCAGGAAACGTTCCGCGACAGCCGGCCCCATCTGTTCCTGGATGCGGGTGAAATCGTCGATTTCCCCGACGGCAACGCCGCAAAGAACCGGCATTTCCGGATTGGCATAGATCTTTGCCACGGCCTTGTTGAAGGCGCGGCGGCTGGCAAGACGGGTGAGCGGATCGACAAATTTGGCCTGTTCGGCTTCCTCGGCCTCGCGTTGCATGTCGGCCAGCGATGCCGTCTTGTCGACCACGGCGCGCACGACATTGCTGTTCTGGTGGGCGCGTTTTTCGGTCGCGGCCTTGAGCGCCTTGATCGACTGACCAAGCGGCGTTCCCTCGAGATCGGCCTCTGTCAGGATGGTTTTCGAGGCATTGCCGATGGCACGCCCATAGTCGGAGAGGGAAATCTTTTCCTCGTTGAGCAGATTGATGAAATTGCTCATTTCCGCGCGGACCTGGCCACTCTGGCGGCTGAGCAGACCATCTTCATGGTGATGGGGCAGGTATTTGCGGCCCAGCTCGTCCAGCGCCTCCTGGCTCTTCACCTTGCCGAGCGCGATGAATTCCCGCACCAATTCCGGATTGCTGCCGGCATAGGCCTCGTAGACAAGCTCGTAGTTGCGCGGAAGTCCGTCAATGCCCATCTGGTGCATGGCAGTTGCCACACGAAGCGCTATGCTGGAGGCGGGATTCTTGACTTGCTGCATCTGTGGCTTCCCGGCTTGAGGCGGCGTTTGTCTCGTTGTCGGCGACTATAGGCAGAAGAATTCTTTCTTTCGGTTACATCGATATATAAAGTTTTATCTTTGCCGAATCCCTCAAATTATACTGTGGAACACTGTCGGCTGCGCTTCTGCAAAAAGGCATTTGATCGCGCATAGGGGAACACGCTAAGGACAGCGGGAACACAGCTAGCAAGGCAGGCACATGGCCCGGATCATCGCAATCGGCGACGGCATGGATGAGGCGATCAACGCCGCATCGGTGATCCTTGCGCTCGGCCGTCCGGTGGCGATCCCGACCGAAACGGTCTACGGCCTTGCTGCCGACGCCACCAATCCGGCCGCCATCACCAGCATCTACGAGACGAAGGGCCGACCGCGGTTCAACCCGCTGATCTGCCACATGGCCGACCTGGACATGGCCGAGCAGCATGCCGAGTTCGATCCGCTTTCGCGCAGACTGGCCAAGCATTTCTGGCCCGGGCCTCTGACATTGGTGCTGCCGCTCAAGCCGGAAAGCGACATCCATCCGCTGGCGACCGCCGGGCTGGACAGTGTTGGCATCCGCGTGCCTGTCGGCTTCACCGGCGACCTGATCCGGCATTTCGGGCGGCCGCTTGCCGCGCCAAGCGCGAATTCATCCGGCAAGATCAGCCCGACCACGGCAGCCCATGTCGATGGCGATCTCGGCGACAGGATCAATCTGGTGATCGATGGCGGCGCCTGCGAAGTCGGCGTCGAATCCACAATTCTCAAAATCGAGGACGGTGAAATCCACCTGCTGCGCCCTGGCGGCGTGTCCGTCGAGGATATCGAGGCATTCGCCGGTGTGCCGGTGCAGCGCCCCAAGATTGCCGGCGCGGCGATCATCGAGGCCCCCGGCATGCTGGCCTCGCATTACGCGCCGAATGCCGGGGTGCGCCTGAATGCCACTTCGGTTGGCAGGCTCGAAGCGCTTCTGAACTTTGGCAACACAGCCGTCGCCGGTCAGGACGACTCCAGAATGGTGTTGAACCTGAGCCCCGCCGGCGATCTGGCCGAGGCGGCCGCCAATCTGTTCGACTATCTCAAACAGGCCGATGCGACCGGTGCCGTCGCCATTGCCGTAGCGCCCGTGCCCGACACCGGCCTTGGCGAAGCGATCAATGACAGACTGGTGCGCGCCGCTGCACCGCGTGATGCGGAAGGACCCGTGGAATGACCATGACGCTGACCATGACATTGACGCGGGCCGAAACGCTGCGGGCATTCATCGACATCGTGGGGGAAGCCCATGCGCTGGTCCTGCAGGACGACATCAAACCGTACCTCACCGAGAACCGCGGGCTCTATCACGGTTCATCGCCACTGGTGCTGAAGCCGGCAAGCACGGCAGAGGTTTCCGCCATTCTGAAACTCGCCAGCGAGACTGGAATGCCGATCGTCCCGGTCAGCGGCGGTACCGGGTTGGTCGGTGGCCAAGTGCCGCGCGAGGGCAGCGAGGACATTCTGCTGTCCCTGGAGCGGATGAACAAGATCCGTGAAATCGATCCGCTCGCCGACGTGATCGTCGTCGATGGCGGCTGCATCCTGGCCGAGGTGCAGAAGGCGGCCGAAGCGCATGACCGGCTGTTTCCGCTGTCGCTCGGGTCCGAAGGCTCCTGCCGGATCGGTGGCAACCTCTCGACCAATGCCGGCGGCACGGCCGTGCTTGCCTATGGAAACATGCGCCAGCTTTGCCTCGGGCTGGAAGTGGTCCTGCCGACCGGCGAGATCTGGGACGGTCTGCGGCGGCTGAAGAAGGACAATAGCGGCTATGACCTGCGCGACCTGTTCATCGGCGCGGAAGGCACGCTTGGCATCATCACGGGCGCCGTGTTGAAGATGTATCCGCGGCCACGCGGCAAGCAGGTGGCCTTTGCCGGCCTGACGTCTCCGACACAGGCACTGGCGCTGTTCGAGAAGGCATCGCAGCACTGCGGCACGGCGCTGACCGGGTTCGAACTGATGCCGCGCCTCGGAATCGAATTCACCACGAAACATATCCCCGGCGTGCGAGACCCCTTGCCCTCGGCCCATGCCTGGTATGTGCTGATCGACATTTCCACCTCCGATTCTGCCGAGACGGCGGACACGATGATCCAGGCGCTGCTCGAGGACGCCTTCGAGGCCGGCCTGATCGAAGACGCGGCGATTGCCAGCTCGCTTGCCCAGCAGGAGGCCTTCTGGCATTTGCGCGAGAGCATGTCGGAGGCGCAGCGGCCGGAGGGTGGCTCGATCAAGCATGATGTGTCCGTGCCGGTGTCGCGCATTCCGGCTTTTCTCAGCGAAGCGGACGCGGCCGTGCGCCGTGTGATGCCGGATGCCCGCATCTGCGCCTTCGGCCATCTCGGCGACGGCAATATCCACTACAATATCAGCCAGCCGGTGGGCGCCGACAAGGCAGAGTTCATCGGCCGCTGGCGCGAGATGAATGCCGTGGTGCACGGGATCGTGCATGCGCATAACGGCTCGATTTCCGCCGAACACGGTGTCGGACAATTGAAGCGGGACGAGCTTGCCGCCAGCCGGCCGGCGATCGAGACCGAATTGATGCGGCGGATCAAGCAGGCTTTCGACCCGAAGGGCATCATGAACCCCGGCAAGGTCATCGACTGACCATGACCAAGGAGACGCGCCTGACACTCAGGATCGACCTTGCCAATGGCGCGCGTCTTGGTCCGGGCAAGGCGGAGCTTCTGGCGCTGATCGTCGAACACGGCTCGATCCGGGCGGCGGGGGCTGCGATCGGCATGTCCTACCGCCGGGCGTGGCTGCTTGCCGACGAGATCAACCGGATGTTCACCGAACCGTCGATCTTCACCCGCCATGGCGGCAAGAGCGGTGGCGGCGCCGGACTGACGCCGTTTGGCGAAAGGCTGCTCGCCTGCTGCCAACGGATGGACAGCGAGAGCCGGAAGGCTTTGGCGGCGGATCTTGACTGGCTCGATGAGGCGATGAACCGCGCGTTCGAAACGGGCAAGTCGGAAAAGCCGGAGCGCGATTAGCTCAGGCGCGTCGAAATAGGCCTTCCGGCGCGATCGACACCGTCTTGAACAGCAGATGGACCGGCTTGCCGATGGCGAGTTCAAGCTGGGTCGCCGAACGGCGGGTGACCTCGACGACCATGTGTTCGCCACCGCAATCGACAACGATCGCGACGGCTGCGCCATTTTCGCGTTGAATATCCGTGATCTCTCCGGCCAGACGATTGAGGGCCGACAGACCGCCGACATCGGCGGTGGCCAGCACGATATCGGCGACTGGGACAAAGACGCGGATCTCCGTGCCGGGAGGCAAATCGACCGCCCGCAGAAACAGGGGACCGGCTGCGGATTGCGCTTCGGTCAGCCCGTCATCCTCATGGCGGGCGGTGATGGTCGCGCAGATGAAGTTGCCGGCCGGCAGGGCGCCGGCGCCACGCGGCACATTGGACAGCACCGCATCCGGCGCGCCGATGGCAATGGTCCTGCCACGCTCCAGGACCACGACACGGGTCGCGAGCCGCGCGACTTCCTCGATCGAATGGCTGACATAGACGATCGGTATGCCGACCTCGTCGCGGATACGCTCGATATCCGGCAGGATCTGCTGCTTCAGCTCGCTGTCGAGGGCCGACAGCGGCTCATCCATCAGCAGCAATCTCGGGCTTGCCATCAAGGCACGGCCCAGCGCGACGCGCTGCTTTTCGCCGCCCGACAGGTTTTGCGGACGCCGGTCCAGCAAGGCGGAGAGCCGCAACAGATCGGCAACACGTGCGAGGCTCTCGCGGCGCTCGGTGCGCGGCAACAGGCGTTCGCCATAGGCAAGGTTCTGGCGCACCGTCATATGCGGAAAGAGCCGCGGCTCCTGAAAGACATAGCCGATGCGGCGGCGATGGGGCGGCAGGAAAAGACCATGATCGCTATCGCTCCAGGTTTCGTCCGAAAACCGGATCTGCCCTTCGCTCGGCCGAACAAGGCCGGCAATCATGTTGATCAGCGTCGTCTTGCCGGACCCCGAGGGGCCGAACAGCGCCGTCAGACCTTCCCCGATCTGAAGCTCGGCCTCAAGCGAGAAGCCCCCCTGCTGATGGCGGATGGCGATGTCCAGCATCAGCCCTCTCCCATGCGTGCGGCCAGGCGGCGGGCGAGAACTTCGGACGCAATCAGCGCGGCGAAGGAAATCGCAATCGAGATCAGGGTTAGCCGCATGGCGGCCACATCGCCGCCCGGCACCTGGGTATAGGTGTAGATGGCGCTTGCCAGGGTCTGGGTTTCGCCCGGAATGTTGGAGACGAAGGTGATCGTCGCGCCAAATTCGCCCATCGCCTTGGCAAACGCGAGGATGGCGCCGGCGGCAATGCCCGGCAGGATCAGCGGCAGGGTCACCGTTACGAAGACATAGGGCGGCGGCGCACCAAGGGTTGCGGCTGCGGCTTCCAGCCGGCGATCGACGGCGTCCATGGACAGGCGGATGGAACGGACGAGAAGCGGAAAACCCATGACGGCGGCAGCGAGCGCTGCCCCGGTCCAGCGGAAGGAAAAGACGAGGCCGAACCAGCTTTCCAGAAAGGCGCCGACGCTGCCCTTGCGCCCGAAGGTGATGAGCAGCAGATAGCCGGTCACCACCGGCGGCATGATCAGCGGCAGATGCACAATGCCATTCACAAGCGTCTTGCCCCAGAACTCCCGGCGCGACAGCAGCCAGGCGACGGCGATGCCGACAGGCAGCGAAAAGACCACGGCAACGGCCGAGACCTTCAGGCTGAGCAGCATTGCGGTCCATTCCTCGGCTGTCAGCGTCACGCGGTCATCCTGGTTACAATCTTTCAACGCCGGTCAAAGAGTTTCGACCACACGGTCTTGATCAGTTCGTTTTGGCGAGCACAGTAAAACCAGCCTCGGTGAAGACGGCGTGGGCCTTTGCCCCCTGCAGATAGGCGAGGAAGGCGGGGGCGGCGGCATTGGTGCTGTCAGCGGTCAGAGAAGCCGGGTAGACAATGGCCTGATGGCTGTCTTCGGGGAAGCGATCGAGAATGCGAACGGTTGGATCCACCTTGGCATCGGTTTCATAAACGATGCCAAGCGGCGCTTCGCCACGCGATACCAGGAGCAAGGCGGCGCGGACATTCTCAGCCTGTGCCACCTTGTCCTTCACCGCGTCCCAGACGCCGAGTTTCTCCAACGCGGCCTTGCCATAGGTACCGGCCGGCACGGCATCGACATTGGCCATGGCGAGATGGCCGTCCCCGAGAAGCGCCGCCAGCGGGAAGCCTTGGGTAATGGTTGTGGTCTGCGTGGACTCTTTCGGCGCGACAAGCACGATACGGTTGCCGAGCAGATCAACCCGGCTATCCGACTTGATCATGCCTGCCTTGTCGAGATGGTCCATCCATTTCAGGTCTGCCGAAATGAACAGGTCGGCCGGCGCGCCTTCCTCGATCTGCCTGGCGAGCGCCGAGCTGCCGGCAAAGGACAGCCGGACATCATTGCCAGTCTCCGCCTTCCAATCGGCCGCGATCTTGTCGGCGCTTTCTTTTAAGCTTGCTGCCGCGAATACGGTGACCGGCTCGGCGGCGACGGCGGCCATGGGCACGAATATGATGGCCGCTGCGGCAATGACGACGCGGCTGCCGAAAGCAATACGTTTCCAGAATTCGCGCATCGAAAAACCTCTAATCCGATATATTCAGCGAGATACATCGATAGATCAAAAAAAACCTGCCGGCAAGTTGCGGCAGGTTTTTAGCGACGATCAAATCACATGGCGCCAGCCCTCGCAGGGACTAATATTTCAAACCGGCCAAGCTGGTCAGGAGGTCGGCGGAAATCCCCCCGCCGCTGCCCTGGAGAATGGACAGTGCGGACGTGTCGTAGCTGGCGTTTTCGGTGTCATACATGGCCGTGTAACGCTGCAGGAAGCGCTCCATCTTGGCCGGCTCCTGGAAATCCGACAGCGTGATGTTGTCCTCGACGATCCTCGCCTGCATGTCGACGTCCATGTTGGAAAAATCCTCGGAATAACCGAAGGTCGTGCGGAAGACTTCCAGCAGCGCCTCATCGGCGATCAGGTCATAGGCATCGGTCAATGTCGGCGCCGTGCGCTCGAAATACAGCGCCAGGCGAACACCCTGATTGCTTTCGCCTTCGCTCTCTTCAAACGTCTGGCGCAGGTAGAGATTGATGGTTTCGAGCGTTTCGCCGCGTTGCTGCACCGTTCCGACGGTATCATCGGTCAGGTTGCCCTTGCTATCGAAATTGAACGAGGCGAGCATTTCCGCCCATTTGGTATTGGCCTGCTGGTTCGCGAAGCTCTTGGGATCATCGAGATCCGATGCAAAAAGCTGCTTGAGGAAGTCGTCCGTTACCTCATCGCCATCGAAGCCGAATGCGCCGAGCACGACATCGACGACACGGCGGTCGGCCAGAAGTTCGTCAACGGTGCGGATGCTGGCGATCTGCTCCTGGTAATATTCGGACTCCTTGGTGGCCGCTTCCTTTGCCGTCGTCTGCTCGTCGCCCTCCAGGTAGAGGATCTTCTTGACGATGTAGTCCTTGGCGACATTGGTCGCCGTCGCTTGGTTTTGCGCCTGCAACGGTGCCTTCGCATCACCTTCGCTATCGAAGTTGAACAGCGTCGCCATCTCGATCAAGCGCGAATCCCGCGACTTGTTGGCATAGCTGTTCGGATCGGTGATGTCGCTGGTCAGCGCCTTGCGCAGCTCGGAATTGCTGAACTCATTCGCTTCAAAGCCAAATGCACGCTGCAACATCAGGCGCAGGGAGCTGTTGTCGAGAATATCGTCGACGCTGGTGATCTCGGCCATTTTTTCAGTGAAGTAACTGGTTGACGACGCCTTGAGCTCCTCGCTCTCGTCGTCGTAGAATTCGGCAAAGCCGGTATTGGTTGACGCAAGCTGGGCACTGCCCTGCGCCGAGTAGCCCGTCTTGACGTTGCCGTCCGTGCCAAAATTGAACTTTTGTGCAACGGCGACCCAAGCGCTGCCGCCGTTGGTAATGGCGTAGTTGCCCGAAGCACTCACGTCACTGGTCACGATCGACTTGAACACCGAAGCGGTCACCGTTCCGTCAAGCTCCAGAGCGGTCTTGACGTAGTTGAACAGCCGCTCGTCGCCAGTGATGTCCTCGACGGTGGTCACATTGGCGATCTGCGCGGTGTAGTAGGCTTTTTCGCGCTGAAGATAATATTCGGAGGCGTAGGTCTGCTCTTCCTCGATATAGAGACCAACGGTGCTTTCCTTCTGGTCGGCGGTCTGGGCCGTCGTGCCGGAAAGGGAGCCATCGGTGTTGAAGCTGAAAGCCTGGGCCAGCTTGAGGAAAGCCGCCGAATTCGACGCGTCGTTTTCCACCAACTGGTTGACGTAGCTTGCGCTGTCACTGAGATCGCTGGTCAGGATCTTGGTGAAATGTTCCTTGGTGTAATAGGTACCGTCAATGCCATAGGCATCGAGAACATAGTTGAACAGGCGGGTGTTCTTGACCAGGCTGTCGGCCGAGGTGACGGTGTCGATCACCGACTCGTAGTAGTAGGTTTCCGTCTCGATCGCGTCATTTTCCGCAACGAGCTGCTCATCCAGAAGTGCCAGCAGCTTGGTTTCCTGCGCCGACGTCTGGGAATCCTTGGTCTGGCCGGTGAACTGGAAAGCGGCGGCGAAATTGCGATATCGATCGTCGGACAGCACGTTGGCAAAGCTGGAGCTTTCGCTGAGATCGCTTTCCAGGACCTTTTTCATATAGGCCTTGGCATAGGTCATCTCCTCGAGACCGTGGGCCTTCATTGCAAAGGAATAGAGCCGGTAGTCGTCGAGGAATTCATCCACGGACGTGACGTTGCCGATATTCTCCTCGAAATACGCGGTTTCGCGCGCAACCTGGCTGTCAGAGGCGACGCGGTTCAGGCTCGACTTCATATCTCGCGTCGCAAGATCATAGCTCAGATATGTGGAGACCATCGCGTCCTCGGCAGAAAAATCGATTTATACGAATCGCATCATGCGCCTTAATCCTTGCTCGGAGCTTTATATCTTTATGAAGAAACGCTGCGAATGCGCTTTTTGAAACTGCCGCATGAAGCAGGCGGCATACGGGCTCGCCTTCCCACATCCCGGCGATCCGACATCTGTATCGATCTGGAATAGATCGTGGCCGATTTTCACTTTTCAGCAACCCTGCGCAGTACGACAAAACTAACCATTTGAGACTGCAAGGTTTTTTTTACCGCGATTTTTAAGCTGTCTCGAACAGCCGCTGGCTATGTTGCCCCCACAGAGGACGAGAAGTCCCAAACAGACGAGCACATGACGCGCTCTCGGGTAAAACAAGGGTAGCATGAAGATGACGAACACGGTTATGAAGCCCGATTGGGCAGGAGCCACTCTGCGACTGGATCCCTCGCGGTTCCCACAGCAGGTCTCCTACGCACTGCACGGCTCCTTAGGCGATGTGACAATCACCATCGACGAACGCGGCGCCGTGCTGCGTAAAATCCTTCCTGGTAGCGGTCTCCCCCTCTCCTTCGCTCTGCCTGCCCGCGCCTTCAAAGGCGTTGCGGCCCGGGCGATCGACCATGGCGACGGCGAAGTGACCGTCACACTCGAACTGCATCACGACGATCCGGATCTGTGCATCCCACTGCTCGTCGCCCATGATCTCTGCGATATCGCTGCCGACTGGCGCGGCTGGGCAGATGCCTTCCGCATCCCCATGCTGATGGTCGAGGCCGATGGCGTTGCCCGTCCGCTGGAAGATCATATCGGCGAGGTGCGCACCCGCGACACGCAACCGCGTCGCCGCCACTCCTATTTCGCCGAGCGCCGCCCGCGCTTCCTGGTGCGCCGCACGACCGGTTCACTTGGCGTAACCATGAAGATTTCCGGCAAGGAAATCATCGCCCGCAGCTGATTTCGTCCCAAGACGAGACATTAAGCGGCCCGGAAGGCGACTTCCGGGCTGTTTTTTTGCGTCCGGTTTCAGGCCGGTCGTGCCGATCCGTGCCACTCGACTTCGACCGTCACATGCGACAATGCCGTCAGCCTTGCCAGCTTTTCACGGTAGTGAGACGGCGGTTTCGGCGCATCCGAGGTGAGCGACACGATCGCGCCGTGATGGCCCGGCCCCAATTGCCAGACATGCAAGTCGGCAATGTCGGCACCCTCGGCCTCGATGATCTTGCGGATCTCGTTCGGCAGCGGCTCGTCGCGTGGAACATAGTCCAGCAAAACCGAACCCGACTGACGCATCAGATCAAGGGCCCAGCGGCCAATGATGATCGTGCCGACCAGGCCAATGGCCGGATCGAGCCAGAGCCAGTTGTAGACGCTGCCGAAGATCAGCGCCGCGATCGCCAGAACCGACGTCAGGGCATCGGCCAGAACATGCATATAGGCTGCGCGAAGATTGCTGTCCTGGGCCCTTTCGCCCGTGTGATGCGTGTGGCCTTGATGAGTGTCGGCAGGGTGAGACGCAGCGTGCTCACCATGCGCATGACCGTGACCATGCCCCTGTTCCGACGCATGATCAGGCCCGTGATCAAGCGCATGGCTTCCGTGAGCCTTGTGGCTATGGGAATGGGAATGGGAATGGGAATGGGAATGGTCGGCATGATGTCCGTTGCCATGCAACAGGACGGCGCAGACCAGGTTCACGCCAAGGCCGACCGATGCAACGATTATGGCTTCGGAAAAGTTGATCGGCACCGGAGCGGTAAACCGCAACAGGCTTTCCCAGCCGATCAGCAGCGCCACCATGGCCAGGACAATGGCGCTGGCGAAGCCCGCGAGGTCGCCGACCTTGCCGGTTCCGAAGCTGAAGCGGCTGTTTTCGGCATTGCGGCGTGCATAACCATAGGCGAGCGCGGCGATCAGGATCGCGCCGGCGTGGGTCGCCATGTGCCAGCCATCGGCCAAAAGCGCCATCGAACCGAAGAGAATGCCGGCGGCGATTTCCGCCACCATCATTGTCGCGGTGATAGCAATCACGATCCAGGTTCGTCGCGCGTTGCGATCATGATCGGCGCCGAGAAAAATATGCGCGTGGCGGCTGGCGAGCCGGTTTACGCCCGGCGGCACGGCTGTTTGCGGATGGGCGTGCGGATGGGGATGATCATGTCCGGTCACTTGAGATAACTCCTGACGACATCGATGAGTTCTGCTGCATTTTTGGCCTTCTCGGCATCGGGATCGTGATCCGGATCGACGAGATGTTCGCGGATGTGATCCTCGATCAATTCGGCCGTGAGACCGGCAATCGCGCCGCGCACCGATGCGACCTGATTGAGGATCTGGGTGCAAGGCGCCTTTGCCAGCAAGGCGGTTTCGATCGCTTCCAACTGCCCCTTCATCCGGCGGACGCGGGCAAGCAGCTTGGCCTGATGTTTGTGCGTATGGCTCATAGCATAGGGGGGTACCCTATATTGACGTCAAGAACAAGGTTTCGGGGCTGCGCGCACCATCACATTCAATGTCAGGCGAAGGGCAGAGCGAGCACAAGTCCGGCAAAGATGATCAGGCCGATACGATTGTTCGACTTGAACAGCGCCAGGCACTGGGCGCCGTCATTGATGTCGAGCACCTTGATCTGCCAGGCGAACAGGCCTCCAGCGACAACAAGGCCGAGAATGGCCGGGAAGCCGGCGCCCGCGGTGACAAAGGCGATGACAAGCAGGATGAGGGTCAGACCGTAAAGGCCGGCGAGCCAGAGTTTCGTGTCGTCGCCGAACAGGCGCGCGGTGGAGCGCACGCCGACCAGCGCGTCGTCCTCCTTGTCCTGATGGGCATAGATCGTGTCATAGCCGATGGTCCAGGCAACAGCGCCGACATAAAGCAGGACAGCGGCGAGAGACAAATTGCCATGGAGGCCAGCCCAACCCATCAGCCCACCCCAGGAAAAGGCAAGGCCGAGAAAAAATTGCGGCCAGTCGGTGAAGCGCTTGGCAAACGGATAGATCGCGACGATCACCAGCGAGGCCATGCCCAGAACGATCGAAAACATGTTGAAGCAGAGCAGCACGGCAAGCCCGACCAGCGCCTGTAGGCCCATGAAGATCTTGGCATTGCGGCGCGATACACGGCCGGACGGCAGGGGGCGGGAGCGGGTGCGCGCCACCTTGTCATCAATCTCATGGTCGACGAGGTCGTTATAGGTGCAGCCGGCACCCCGCATGGCAACCGATCCGACAAAGAACAGGACGAGATGGACGGCAAACAGCGCAAGGCTCAGCCTGCCTTCGGCGGCCAGCACATTGGCCGCCAGCGCCGAGGACCAGAAACACGGCCACATCAGCAATTGCCAACCGATCGGCCGGTCCCAGCGGGCCAGCTGGGCATAGGGCCAGAGCCAGCGCGGCAGGACGCGATGGACCCAGTTGTCGGAAGCGGCGTCGATGACGCGATCGGTGTGCTCGGCTGAACTGTTCATGGGGCCAGTGATAGAGCAAGGCAGCGGTCAAGAAAACCGTCCTTGCCGCTCAGCAGCCGCGAAAAATCAGCACAGCCTGCAACAGATGCGGCGGGGTCTCAATCGAGGCTGAAGCCGAATTTGTAGCTGGCGGAGACGCCGAATGTCAGCTGGTTCTTGCTGCCGCGCTCCTCGACAAGACTGCTGTCGGCCGCAGGGCCGGTCAGGCGCTTGTATTCGGTGAATGCGCTCATTTGCAGTTTTTCGGTGGCGTCCCAGGTGATCGCGGCGCCGGCACCGACGGAGGTGAAGCCGCCATCCGGATGATACTCGGTGAGGCCGGATGCAGCCGATTCACCGGCATCGACGCCATAATAGGCCTTGGTATAGCCGCTCGTCGCATAGGTGGCGCGCGGACCACCGGAAATGCGCAGATCCGGGGCGATATCGGTGAAGGCATCGAGCGCGAGATCGGCGACGAGGCCGTCATGGCTGCGAATGCCCTGGCGCAGTTCGGCGCGGGCACGCAGATAATCGGTCACATAGACATCAGCAAAGCCACCGATCTCGCCGCCCCATTTGATTTCGGAGAGGCCGATCAACTCGTCGGCATCATCCGCATCGCGGCCCGGAATGAACTTGCCGGCGACACCGGCGCGAACAACATCGGTATCGTAGATTGCAAAGGAGGCGCTGTCGTTGCGCGAGCTGAAGCGTGGCTGGATGCCGCGACCGAGCGAAATGATCGGCGAGAAGAACAGCTTGTTGTCCTTGGCACCTTCGAATTTCGGCGCGGAAATGCCCGATCCGCCGAGCGTCAGGTACCAGTTTCCCGACCAGAAGCCTTCGGCTTTCGCCTGACCGGCAAATGCCAGAGCGCAGGAAGACAGGATGATGGCACGGGCGGCATTTCGCATGATGGACCCCAGACTATACGCAATACGAAGCTCCGCAGCGGCGGAGGCGAACTGCTTCAATATTGCAGCAATGCGTTACGGGATCTTTAACCAAGGCACGCAACTTGGCTGTGGATCGACCGGCATACCGACAATCCATTGTGACGCCGACCCATCACGCTTTTTGATCGACCGATCAGGCAAGGTTCTGATTTTCCGTCAAATTCCGATAAACTTGCCCGCTTTGCACGCAGCACGGCTCCTTTGCGGAGCAAGAGGACACTTTCTCCTTGACCTTGGCCGACCGGGAGACTTTGCTCGTTTGCAAATGAGAACAGGAGACCTCTGATGGCTGTCGATTCCTCTGCCCGCACGACCACATTCACCTATGTCGATGGCGACTGGTTTTCCGGCAATCCGCCGCTGATCGGACCGACCTCGCATGCGATGTGGCTGGGCTCCACGGTGTTCGATGGCGCCCGCTGGTTCGACGGCATCGCGCCGGATCTCGACCTGCATTGCCAGCGGGTCAATCGCTCGGCGGAAAACCTGGGCTTGAAGGCGACAATGACCGCGGAAGAGATCGAACGCCTGGCCTGGGACGGCATCGCCAAATTTGACGGCAAGACAGCCATCTATATCAAGCCAATGTACTGGGCCGAACATGGCCAGGCCGGTTCGGTTGTTGCCGCGGATCCGGAATCGACGCGTTTTGCGCTCTGCCTGTTCGAGGCCCCGATGCACACCGCCAAGCCGTCATCGCTGACGCTGTCGCCCTATCGCCGGCCGACACCGGAATGCGCGATGACAGATGCCAAGACCGGCAGCCTCTACCCCAATTCCGGCCGGATGATCATCGATGCCCGCAGCAGAGGCTTCGACAATGCGCTGGTGCGCGACATGAACGGCAATGTCGTGGAGACGGCCTCTTCCAATGTCTTCATGGTCAAGGACGGCATCGTCTATACGCCGGCTGCCAACCGCACCTTCCTGGCCGGCATCACCCGCGCCCGGATCATCGGCCTCTTGCGCCATGCGGGCTTCGAGGTGCGCGAGGTGACGCTCTCGGTCGAGGACTTCATGAATGCCGACGAAATCTTCCAGACCGGCAATTATTCCAAGGTGGTGCCGGTGACCCGGCTCGATGACCTGCAGCTGCAGGAAGGCCCGGTGACCCGCAAGGCACTCGATCTCTACATGGACTGGGCAAAGTCGTCGCACAGCACCGACGGCTGAGGACGCCAAGGCTGAGTACGCCAAGGCAGGGCCTCGCCTTGATCCCGGCGTCCGGCCTCTCTATCTCTCGCTCAACCGCCTGTTCCAATTCTGGAAGGAAATCACCTTGTCCATCTTCAACAACCTGCCGACACCGCCGACCGTTGCCAAGAAGCCGGTGAGCGACACCCGCCACGGGATCACCCGCACCGACGACTACGCCTGGCTCCGGGCCGACAACTGGCAGCAGATGTTCAAGGATACCTCGATCCTCGATCCGGAAATCCGCAGCTATCTGGAGGCAGAAAACGCCCATATGGACGCGGCCATGGCCGATACCAAGGCGCTGCAGAAGGTACTGTTCGATGAGATGAAGGGCCGGATCAAGGAGGACGATTCCTCGATCCCGATGAAGGACGGCCCGTTTGCCTATGGCTCGGCCTTTGTCACGGGCGGTGAACAGCCGCGCTATTTCCGCATCCCGCGCGATGGCGACCCGAAGGACGAGTTGCTGCGCGACCTTTTGCTCGATGGCGACAAGGAAGCGGCGGGCAAGGATTATTTCCGCCTGTCCGGCATCGACCACACGACCGACCACAGCTTCGGCATCTGGGGCTATGACGACAAGGGTTCGGAATATTTCACCCTGCGCATCCGCGATCTGGCCACCAAGCAGGACCTCGCCGACGTGCTGGACAATACCGCCGGCGGCGGGGTCTGGGCGCCGGACGGCAAAAGCTTCTTCTATACGCTGCAGGACGAGAACCACCGGCCGTCCAAGGTCTTCCACCACATCGTGGGTGAGCCGCAATCTTCCGACCGGCTGGTCTACGAGGAGAAAGATCCCGGCTTCTTCATGGGTGTCGGCGGCTCGCTGCTCGACGATTATATCTATATCGACATCCACGACCACGAGACCTCGGAATACCGGTTGCTGTCGACCAAGGACCTGACGGCCGAGCCGCAAATGGTGGCGGAGCGCGAGGAAGGCATCGAATATGCGATGACCGAGGGCGGCGATGTCTTCTACATCCTGACCAATGCCGGCGGTGCCAAGGACTTCAAGATCGTCGAAGCGCCAGTCTCGGCACCAGGCAAGGCGAACTGGAAAGAGGTCGTTGCGCATGAACCGGGCCGGCTGATCCTCAGCCACATGGCCTTTGCAAGGCATCTCGTCTGGCTCGAGCGGCGCGAGGGCCTGCCGGTGATCATGATCCGGGACCGGACGTCCGGCGAAGAGCATTCCATCGCCTTTGCCGAGGAGGCCTATTCGCTCGGGCTTTCCGGGTCGGCGGAATACGACACGGACGTCATCCGCTTTTCCTATTCGTCGATGACGACGCCCAGCCAGCTGTTCGACTACAACATGGCGACGCGCGAACGCACCCTGTTGAAGACACAGGAAGTGCCGTCCGGCCACAATCCGGACGACTATGTCACGCGCCGCGTCTTCGCCAAGGCGCATGACGGCGTCGACGTTCCGGTCACCTTGCTCTACCGCCGCGACACGCCGCTCGATGGCTCGGCACCCTGCCTGCTCTACGGCTACGGCGCCTATGGCATCACCATCCCCGCCGGCTTCAACACCAATTGCCTGTCGCTTGTCGATCGCGGCTTCGTCTATGCCATCGCCCATATCCGTGGCGGGAAGGACAAGGGATTCTCCTGGTACGAAGACGGCAAGATGGAAAAGAAGGCCAATACCTTCAAGGACTTCATCGCCGCCGCTGACCATCTGGTCGCGGAAAAGTTCACGTCCTACGACAACATCATCGCCGAAGGCGGATCCGCCGGCGGCATGCTGATGGGGGCGATCGCCAATATGGCGCCGGAGAAATTCGCCGGCATCATCGCCGCCGTGCCCTTTGTCGACGTGCTCAACACCATGCTCGACGACACGCTGCCGCTGACGCCGCCGGAATGGCCCGAATGGGGCAATCCGATCGAGTCCGTCGAACAATACAACTGGATCGCCGCCTACAGCCCCTATGACAACGTCGGAGCAAAAGCCTATCCGCCGATCCTCGCGCTGTCAGGCCTCACCGACCCGCGCGTGACCTATTGGGAACCGACGAAATGGATCGCCAAGCTGCGCGAGCACGCGGCGGATGCCGGCCCCTTCCTGCTGAAAACCAATATGGCGGCCGGTCATGGCGGCAAGTCCGGCCGCTTCCAGCGACTGGAGGAGATCGCGTTTGAATATGCATTCGCGATCAAGGTGGCGGGGAAGATGTAACTGTCTTTTGACGCGCAAGCTTTCACGGGTGTCTTTTCGTGATTGCTTGCGCGATTTCTAAAAAATGAAATACACGCAATCCTGATTCGCTCGCCGCGTAGTCCGTGCGACGGTTTGGCGCAAGGCCAAATCTCGCTCTTGCGGCGCAACACGCAAGCTTCGCGCAAGGTTCAAAGGTTAACAAATGGTTAATTCTTTCAACCGAGGCGTCAGCCATGAGGATCGATAGCGGTCTTAGCAGCAACTACTCCTATCAAAATCGCTACGTGCCCAGCACGGCCGATGCCGATGACGCTGCGCCGGATACCAGCACGACCTCGAAGGCCCGCACCGGCAGCCCCAATACGTTTTCCAGCACATTGCTGTCGAACCAGCTTGCTTCGGCGCTGTGGACCGTCGAGGGCGGACGCAAGGCTTCGCTGACGGCCGAGTCCGCGACCGCCAACAGCGACGAGCGCGTTGCCAACTCGGTTTCGCAGCAGGTCGAGGCGGCTTACCGCGAATACGACCTGCCGGATTATGCCGAGTTCTGAGCTATGCGGATAAACGTTACGCAACCGGCCAGGGCAACCCGGCCGGTTTTTTTGTGCCCGCGCGTCGGCAGGGCTGTCAGTGGCTGTGCTTGTGGTCATCGCCGTGATGATGATGCGCATGACCATCGCCGCAGCAGGCGCTCGCCGAAACAACAACCGGCATGGCTCCTTCTCCCGCGTGGTCATGACCATCAGCGGGTCCGCCATGCCACTCCGTCCATGACTGCCGCAGGATCTGGATCGACGACGTCAGGAAAAGACCGGCCATGATGGCGGCTACGATCAGGTCGGGCCAGGCGGTCGCAGTGCCCCAAACGCCCACCGCCGCGATCATGACGATGACATTGCCGATCGCATCGTTGCGCGAGCATAGCCAGACGGAGCGCACATTGGCATCGCCATCCTTGTAGTTCATCAGGAGCAGCACACTGGCGACATTGGCGATCAGCGCCATGAAACCGATGGCACCCATGATCGGCGCTTCCGGCAGACCCATATAGAAGACGCGGTACAGCGTGGCGCCGAAGACCCAGAGCCCCATCAGAAACAGGCTCACGCCCTTGGCGGCGGCAGCGGTCGTGCGCACCCGGATCGTGGCGCCGATGACGGCCAGCGAAATGCCGTAAGTGACGGCATCGGCGAAGAAATCCAGCGCATCGGCCTGCAGCGCCTGGGAACGGGCCAACTGGCCGGCGGTCATCTCGATGAAGAACATTCCGGCGTTGATGGCGATCACCATCCAAAGTCGCCGCTTGTAGGTGTCCGACATGCCGTCGAAGGGGCCATGGCTGTGGCCGCAAGAGGCGCTCATACGATTTCCTTTCCTGCTTGATCTCGTCCCGCATCCTTTCTAGGATCTATAGCGACTAGAGGTTCAAGAGGTTTTTTCACCGATGTATTCGATTGGCGATCTGTCGCGCCGCACGGGGGTCAAGGTGCCGACCATCCGCTACTATGAGCAGATGGGACTGATCTCGGCGCCAGACCGCACAGAAGGCAACCAGCGGCGCTACGAGAAACCCGATCTCGAACGCCTGACCTTCATCCGTCATGCGCGCGATCTCGGCTTTCCGATCGAGGCGATCCGCGAGCTTCTGACCCTGAGCCGCCATCCGGAGGAGCCCTGCGGCACGGCGGACCAGATCGCCCGCGAACAACTGGCAGACGTGCGCGAAAAGATCGCCAAGCTGCGCAAGCTGGAAGACGAACTCACCCGCATCGTCTCCCATTGCGAGGGCCATACGGTTGGCGATTGTTATGTCATCCGGGCGCTGTCAGACCACGGGCTTTGCGAACACGAACATTGAGGACATTCCGATGCCGGTGATCAGACGTGAGGAGGCCGCACTCGAAGTGGGCAAGGCCGAAGGCATCAATGCCGAGCTCGGCCCCTATTCGGCCCGTCTTCTCAGCGATGCCGGCGGACTGACGCAATTCGGCGCCTTTCTCGAGACCCTGCCGCCGGGTTCGCGCTCGTCGCACCAGCACTGGCACGAGCGGGAGGACGAGTTCATCTTCGTCGTGTCGGGCCAGGTGACACTGATCGAGGGCGATGACGCGACCGACATGCAGCCCGGCGACGCGGCGACCTTCAAGGCGGGCGTGGCCGTCGGCCATTGTCTGGAAAACCGTTCTGCCGCCGATGCCAGCTACCTCGTCGTCGGCACCCGCGCGCCGGACGACGTGGTGCATTACACCCGGAAGGACATGCTGCTGACCAAGGTCAATTTCGACAAGCGGCTGACCGACAAGTCGGGGAATGCGTTGACGCGGTGATCCACAGGGATGGATATTGACAATCGATTAAAATCGGCGCATTTGCCATTGCATGATCAACGCGCGCGCAACCATCTCCTGCACGTATTTTTGGGCCTACCGGTAACCGGCGGCTCGACAGATCACTTTGTCAACAGGCCGCCGTCAGGCGGCCTTGTTGTTTAAAAAACGCAGCTTCCCCTGACGGCACATCAAAAAGGGAAGCGAAAATGACCGAAGATACTGAAACAACACTGCCGCGCCCGCCCGTCGTGGTGATCCGCCATGCCCGGCACCAGGACCTGCCGCAGCTCAATGACATGATCTTGGCCCTTGCCGCCCATCACGGCGACGCCTCTGCGATGACGGCGGAAACGCTGGAACGCGACCTGTTCGGCGCCCTGCCCTGGATCACCGCGCTGGTTGCCGATGGCGGCGAAGGCCTGATCGGCTATGCCATTCTGGTGCCACTCTACAGGGCCGACGAAGGCAAGCGCGGCATAGACCTGCATCATCTGTTCGTCCGCGACGGCCAGCGCGGCAACGGCATCGGCCAACATCTGGTTGCCCGCGCCCGCGATATTGCGCTCCAGTCTGGCTGCGACTACCTTTCGGTAGGCGCTGCGACCGGCAATGTGGCGGCGCATCGGTTCTACGAGCATATGGATTTCGTACCGCGCCCGGTCACCGGAATGCGCTACATTCAGCGCCTGTCGTAACAGGCGCATGCCAAGCCGCAGGGAGACATGTCGATGACCCGTATAGCCATTGCCCTGACCGAAGACTTCGCCGACTGGGAATGCGCCCTGCTGATGGCGGTGGCGCGATCCTATCTGGGCGTCGAGATCAGGACCGCTTCGCCCGATGGCCGGCCGGTCACCTCGATGGGCGGACTGAAAGTCACGCCCGATCTCGCCTATGATGCCGTGGATGCCGAGACCTTCGACGCGCTGATCATTCCCGGCGGCTTGAGCTGGGAGAAAGGCACGGCGCCGGATTTCACCGCAAAGGTGGTCGAATTTCACGGCGCCAGCAAAGTGGTCGGCGGGATCTGTGCGGCGGCGAGCGCGCTTGCGGCGACCGGCGTCCTTGACGAGGTGGCGCATACCGGCAACCGTCTGGCCTCGCACCAGAAATATCCGGGCTACCGCGGCGCCGCACTCTACCGCGACCAGCCGCAGGCCGTGTCGGACGGCAAGGTGATCACGGCACCCGGCAATTCGCCGGTCACCTTCACCATGGAAATCCTCAAGGCGCTCAATCTGTGGAACACGGAAGCGGAAGACGAGATCGCCGTGTTTGCCAATGAACACCTGCCGCATGGCGCGGTTGGCTGACGTCGAGGCATTTCTCCGAGACTGACCTTCTGACGTCAGTCCGGGTGCAAGCGGCAGCGCCAGATTGCGGCACCGGCCACGTCATGGCGAGAAGGCCAATGCTCCGCCGCTTGATCGTGATCAATGACCTGCGCTGCTTCTTTGGCTAATGTCGGATTGTCAAATGAGAGGCAGATGTCGCGCAGCCACGGCTGCGGGCATCAAGATCATTGAGGAGTGATGACCATGAATAATGCAGTCAAGAAGCTTCCGATCACCACCGAAAATTCACAGACACCCGTCACCGATCGGCCCTGGGCGGCGCTCGAAACGCTACGCCAGGAAATCGACCGGCTGTTCACCGACTTCCATCCGTTTTCGTTGCGGGCGCCCGCCCCGCGGGCGTTGCGCAGCCTCGATCCGTCTGCCTTCCCATGGCAGGTCGCGCCAGCCGTCGACATGGTTGAAAAGGATGGCTTTTACGAGGTAACGGCCGAGTTGCCCGGCATGGACGACAAGAGCGTCGAAGTGAAGGTCGCCAACGGCGTCCTGACGATCCGGGGCGAGAAATCGGAAGAGAAGAAAGAAGACAAAAAAGACTATCATCTTTCCGAGCGACGCTACGGTTCCTTCCAGCGGAGCTTTGCGCTGCCCGACGGCATAGACCGGGACAAGATCGAAGCGACTTTTGCCAAGGGCCTGCTGAGCGTGAAGCTGCCGAAGACGGCCGAGGCGGTCAGCAGTGAAAAGAAGATCGAGATCAAGGCCGCCTGAACAGCCTTATAGCGGCATGAGCATGGGCACGCCGACGTGCCCATGCAGCGGACGGAAAACCGCCTTTGATCGATGACAAGCGGCATGGCACCCGTTGCATGGTACCGGCATCGGCTCAGCAAGAAATTGGTGGTCCATCCGGCAGTCTTCGCGTTAGCCTCTCGGACGAGAAAACAGGGGGGAGGCCTGCGATGGAAGATGCCGTGGAAATGCGCCTTGAACACGTTTCGCAGATTTTCGAAACGCTCGATCCCTATCCGTTCAGGGACCGGGAACTGTCGCAGGATGCCATCGAATACATTACCCGGCACGCAAGCCTGATGCCGAAGGCGCAGCCGATCCAGATCACGGTTCATCTGCCGGAGAGTTCCGCGTCGCAACCTGAGGTCCAGAGCCTCGATCGGGCGATTTCCAACTATTTCCTCTATAGCCACGGTGTCGTCGAACACCAATTGCGCGAGCTTCTGCGCACCGGGCGCCGAGCCCTGTTGCTCGGTCTCGCCGTGCTTGCGCTGTGTCTTGTCTTCGGACAGGCCGTTTCTGCACTGATACCCTATGGCCGGATCTCGCATTTCCTGGAAGAAGGCGCCATTATCGTCGGGTGGGTCGCGCTCTGGCATCCGCTGAACATCCTGCTCTACGAATCCTGGCCGCTGCGGGAACAAGCCAGGCTCCATCGCCGCCTGTCCCAGGCGCGGGTGGCCCTGCGCTTTTATCCGCCGGCACCGGACCAGCCCGCCGCAGACGCTTGATCCCTTCGCGACTGTTCGGCGCAATGGCCAGGCAGGCTGCGTTCTTGTCGAGGGCACCGGGCAAGCGTATGTTTGGCCTGCAGGCTCAGAGGCCATGCAGCATGCGTGACGGCGCTCAACCGAGGCCTTGTGATGCGTTTATCGGTCGAACGTCGACTGTCCCCCATTTCAAACATCTGGATCAACGACACGACAACAAAACGGAGGAGGCGTTCATGGCGATTTCGCGCAAACAGGAAGAGCGGTTGCTGACCGAGGAGGAATGGCATCTGGTTCAGCAGTCTCATCACCCGGCGGTTCAGCAGTTGAACGATGCCGATCTGACCAACCTGCTCAAGCAGGTTCGCGATCGACGCAATCGCGCCAAGACCGAGGCGCATCGCCAGACCCGCGAGTTGCGCGGCAAGGCTGCGGCGAAAGGCGCGGAGCCAGTCAGGAAAGATGTCGGCACAAGGGGCAAGCTTGAAATCCTGGCGATGAGCATGCGCCGGCTGAACGGCGAACATGCCCGCCGCCAGAAGATGCAGGGCAAGGTGCAACTGATGGAGAACATGCGCGCTGCGCTGGCCCTGAAGCAGAGCGCCCAGACGGAGCGCGACGAGAGCTACAATTCGCGCCATGCGCATGCCGGCATGCGGGCAATCGAATCCAAGCGCTACAAGAGCCTTGTCCGTCCGGCAGAACGGGGACGGCTACGCTCGGCGGCAGCGGCGGCACAGGCAAAGCGGGATTCCCGCAGCGCAGCCAGATAAGGCTGTATCACCGATGTGGTCGGGAAAGGCGGCAACAGAACGCCATCCTCAATGGCGCACGGGCGGCTTTTCCGACCATTTTTGCAAGGTGGTCTTGATCAGAATGAGCGCCGCCTGCTGGGCATGATCGCGCTCGCGCGGATCGACAATGGCCGAAAGACGTCTTTCGAAGGCACGCACCGTCTCGTCCACCCAGCGATGCAGGGCGGGATCGGGATAGTTGTCGAGCAGCGAGCGGATTGCCGATTCCATCCGCCGACGTTCGATGCTCATGGTTCCTCCGAAGTCATTTCGAGGAGTGCATGATGACGGCGCTGGCTTGCGCGATGCTTGAGGCGGCGTTTTCAATCGGCAGCCAGGCGCAGAAGAGTAAGCGGCGCATGATCCGCTCCCCGGCTATTGCACAGCGGGTATGGCCTTGAGATAGGCGGCAATCGCCTCGCGGTCGCTGGCCGGCAGTTCGGCCATGTTTTTCTGCACCTCGACCATCGTGCCGCCGGCGCTGTCGAATTCGGGGGTAAAACCGGTTTCGAGATAGCTGGCGATATCGGCCGCGCTCCATACGCCGACGCTCTTCGAGCCTGGCGTGATGTTCGGGATGGTGCCCTCACCTTCCGGGTTAGGCCCGCCGGCCAGCCACTGGCCGCTTTTGAAACCGCCCAGCGCATCACGCGGCGTGTGACATTCGCCGCAGTGGCCGGGACCTTCGACGAGATACTGGCCGCGCTTGACCATGTCGCTGGCATCCGTCAGCGCGACACGCGGCTGGTCGTTGAAGTAGAGGAATTTCCAACCGCCGAGAGACTGGCGGATATTGAAGGGGAACGGCAATTCATGTGCCGGCGCCACGGCGTCGCTGGCTGGAAGCGTCTTGATGAAGCCGAACAGATCGTTGACGTCATCCGGCGTCATGCGGGCGTAGGACCCGTATGGAAAGGAAGGATAGAGATGCTCGCCGCGGCGCCCGACACCACGGGTCATGGCATCGCCGAATTCGGCAAGTGTCCAGGCGCCGATACCGGCCGTCGGGCTGCTGGAGATGTTGGGCGCATGAAAGGTGCCGAACGGACTGTGGATCGGCGCACCACCCGACAGAATTAGGCGGGCATCGCCGCTGCTGCCAGCCGGCGTATGACAACTGGTGCAACCGCCGGCAAAGAATACCTCGCGGCCATGCGCCAGATCCGGCTCACCGAGGCCGGCCCAAACGGACGCATCCTGGCGGGCCGGTGCCGTGACGACGAGAAAACCGCCCAGGCCCAGAGCGCCGATCGCCGACAGGCCAACAAGGCCCTTCACCCATTTCGATACCATCCAGCGCCTCCGCAAGATCCACGCGGCCCGCCAGGATGCGTCCNNGCAAGATCCACGCGGCCCGCAGCCGAGCCATAACGGACGGTCGCCCGACAGATGACCTGCCGGGCGCGCCAGACGCTTATTTCTTCAAACGGTACGTCTCGTGACAGGTGCCGCAAGTGCCGCCGACGGCCTTCATCACCGCACCAACGCCAGCCTGGTCGGTCGGCATGGCGGCGAGCTGGGCTTCGGCGGCGGTTGCAAGCGCCATCGACTTCGTCTTGAAGTCGTCCATGTTTTCCCAGATCTTCGGGCTGGCTTCCGTTTCCAGACCGGTCTCGGAGCCTGCCGGGAACTGGTCGGGGAATGTCTTGCCGACTTCGACCATGGTGGTCAGCGAAGCCTTGACGACCTCCGCATCGAAAGGCTTTTCGCCCTTGGCGATTGCCGCCAGCGCACCCATGGCGCCGCCGGTCTTCTTCATCATCTCCTGACGGACGACCTGCGGCTCACCCGCCGCAATGGCCACCGTCACGCCAAGACAGATCGCCGCTGCGGCCGTCAAAACGAGCTTCAACTTCATTCCCATTCTCCCACGGAGTTTGCCGGCGAACCGACGTTGGCTTCGAGCACGGGAATGTTTGCAGGTTTGGATGGGCGGAATGAAGTCACAAAGCGGTGATTTGAAAAAAGAGCGTCAATCCACTGATTTTCATGAAAGATCAGCGTCACCAACGGGCGTCCGGCGCCATCCCGGACGTCGTTTCACGTCAACTCATGCGCGAGGGTGAAGAGTGCGGCGGCAATCAGCAACAGGCCGGCGCCGCGGCCAATGGCCTTGGTCACACCCGGATTTGCCACCAGCGCATGGCGCGCGCCGTGGCCCGCCAAGGCAACGCTGCCATAGACCGCACCCTGCACGGCCATGGTCATAATGCCCATGACAACGCCCTGCAGAACCAGGGAGCCGTATTGCGGCCTGAGGAACTGGGGATAGACGGCAACGACGAAGAGATAGGCCTTGGGATTGAGCAGGCAAGTGACAAGCGCCTGGCCAAATGTCGACGAAAGACGCCTTGTGGCACCGGCCTGGACCGCCTCGACCGTGATGGAACTGCGGATCAATGAAATGCCGATCCAGATCATGTAACCGGCCCCGGCCAGCAAAATCGGGGTAAAGAGCTCCGGCACGAATGCCACCAGCGCGGCTGCACCCAACGTGCCAGAAACGGTGTGGATTGCGCCACCAGCCATCATCCCGGCGGTTGCGGCCAGCCCGGCGCGTTTGCCGCCGGAAAGAGCGCTGGCCAGCACATAGATCATGTCCATGCCCGGCACGACGACGATACCGGTCAGCAGGAGAAGGAAAAGCCAAAGATTTTCGGCGTAACTCATGTCAGTATCCTCGGTACGGCTTGTATTGTGGGGCTGGTTTATCTCAAGTATTCAGTTTGTTATGCGCTCAATACAGAGATGCTCCTGACAGCATTGTGTCAGGAGGCTGAGGAGACAGAATGCGCAAGGCATCGCGGCTGTTCGAGATCATCCAAATCCTCAAGCTGTCCCGATCGGCGGTGACGGCTCAGAATATTGCCGACAAACTGGAAGTGACCGTACGCTCCATCTACCGCGACATCGCCGCCCTGCAGGCCATGCGCGTGCCGATCGAAGGAGAACGTGGGCTCGGCTATATTCTCAGACCCGGCTTCGACCTTCCACCATTGATGTTCACCGTGGAGGAAACGGAGGCGATCATGCTCGGGCTGCAGATGCTCGAGCGTAGCGGCGACAGTTCGCTCATGCGCTCGGCGGATTCGGTGAACCGGAAGATCGCCGGCGCCGTGCCGGAACCACTGCGGCGGAGCCTGCAATCATCCACTTTGTATGCCTGGGGCTCGCCGCCGCAGATGCCAACGGATTTCGAGCTGGAACAGGTTCGCACAGCGATCCGCGAGGAACAGGTGCTGCGGATCGATTATCGTGACGACCGCGGTGAGGTCAGCCACAGGACGATCAAGCCACTTGCGCTGATCTACTATGCTCAATCGGTCAACTTGGTTGCGTGGTGCGAGTTGCGGCTGGCAATCCGCCATTTCCGCAGTGAGCGCATCAGCCAATGCCTGATGGAGGAGCGCTTTTTCAAGGGCGATGGCGATCGTCTACGTGCCGAGTGGACGCGCGCATGGGCCACGACTTCCCCACCAGCGGTACCGGCTTAGAGCGGAAGCCTTCGGCTCTGTTCGCGGCCAAAGCCCTCAATCTCGATGCGATCGGGATAGAGATCCAGCACCGCGAAGGCATTGTCGAATTCGGTATCGACCATGCCGCAGAAATTGACGAAATGGGTGCCGCCGAGCAGTCCATAGTTGCCGGAATGGAAATGGCCGCAGAGATAGGCAATGGTGGCCGGCGATGCCGCCAGCATGCCGGCGATCTCTTCCGACTGCCAGAGATTATGGTCCGAAGGCGGGTAGATCGGATAGTGGCCGAGCACGATGACCGTCTCGCCAGCGGCCTCGGCATCGCGCAATTGCTGCGCCAGCCACTCCGTCTGACGTCTGCTCATGCCCGCGTTCCAGTCCATGGCGTTGACCGCATCTGCCGCCTTCAGCGCCGCAAGACGCGCCTGCGCCTCGATGCGACGCGGATCGCCCTCTGGTGGCGCAAACAGCGAGACCTCGTTGCCATCAGTGACGATCAGGCGAATGCCGTTGATCGATTGGCTGTAATAAGGCGCCGGCATGCACAGCACCTGGTGAATGTCGGTGAGCCGCTCGGGCGCCACCGCGAAATCGTGATTGCCCGGCAGCAGTATCCGCGGATGTCGCAAATGGTCGAGCTGCGCCAGAACCGGGGCAAAGTTCTCGAACTCCCGATCGATCAGGTCACCCAGGACAACGACGACATCCAAAGGCATCGTGTTGAAGCACTCCACCGCCTCGGACAGTTTCTCAAGGCTTCTGGCATAGTGCCGGTCCAGTGTCGGGTGGGGCGGCAGCAAAGCAAACTGCGGATCGGCGATGACACCGATCCGCAGGACAGGAAATTCTTGCAACATAAATATGATCAACACATGTGTTTCAACAAACGCGCGATACACTTTGCCCATGACAATAAGATGACATAGCCGGTCAGCATGGAATGCTCAGATCATCCTGCGCATAATTGTTTGCCTTTCCTAAAGATTCACGTGCTATTTATTCTATCCTGAACGGATCCGGTTGCGATCTGGGCCGCTATGAGAGCGCGTTCTAGAAGATTTACTGCGTGCACTTATTGCAACCGGACTGTTTTCTTCATGGATCAATTGCTGGACACCTCACCTTTCAAGACTCTGCCGGATTCACAGAACGAAGCGAGGGACGCGCGTTTGCAGTTTCACCGCGGCGTTGCCGAAGCCTTTGCGCCGATCATGCGCGGTTTTCTGCTGCCGGCCATCGTCTATTACACGTTGATTTCCGTCGCACATTTCTTCAGCGAAACGGGTACAGAGCAGATCATCCTGACAGGAATGTCGATCGCGACGGTGATGCTGGCGCTGTTTCTCCTGCGCAGCCTGCGCAGGGATCTCAGCCACGGGAAGCTGGAACTGATCAGTCTCAGCATGCATCTGGCGATGTATGTGAACATCGTGACCTATCTCTCGATTCACTTCGAGGCGCACAAGCTCGTCTACTTCGTCCTGTTGATCCTCGTGATATCGACATCGGCCGTCAGCGCGCGGGTGATCATCGCCGGATCGGTGATTTCGCTCGCCACGATGATCTGGCTCGCCCAGAAAGCCGGGCCGGATATCCTGCTGCAATATGCCTTTATCGGCCTTGCCGGGACGTTTGCCGCTCTCGGAATGGCGTGGCTGATGCGCACGGCCATCCTGAAGGCGGTCGCGGCGCGGACAATGGCCGATGACCTGCGGCGCAAGGCGGAAGTCCTTGCCGATTTCGATACGCTGACCGGACTTCCAAGCCGGCGCAGCTTCTTCATCGCGCTCGACCGTGCGCTAACAAAGGCGATCGTGGCCAAATCCGGTTTCCATATGGGCATTATCGATCTCGACGGCTTCAAGCCGGTCAATGATCTGTATGGTCATGTGACAGGCGACCGGCTGCTGACAGAGGTCGCCGAACGTTTGCGAGCGGCCATGCCCGATGATTGTTTCATTGCCCGGCTCGGCGGGGATGAATTTGCGCTGATCGTTCCGGACGCTCCCCTGAGAGGTGAGGTACTGGCGCTGGGTGAACGACTGTGCATGGGCATGCGCGATCCGTTTATTCTCGACAGCCTTTGTATCACCATTTCCGCTTCGGCAGGTTTTGCCCATTGCCCGGCGCATGGCGATACGGCCAGTCAACTCTATGAGCGAGCGGATCATGCGCTCTACAGCGCCAAACGCGCGGCCCGCGGCGACGTGGTCGTGTTCTCGTCCAGCCACGAGGCGGAGATGAAGGATGTCGGGCGCATCGACCAGACGCTGCGCAACTGTGATTTTTCCAAGGAAATGTCGCTGGCCTATCAGCCGCAGATCGACATCAACACCGGCCGCACGATCGGCTTCGAAGCCCTTGCACGCTGGAACAGCCCGACGCTGGGCTCGGTTTCACCATCGGCGTTCATCCCGGCGGCCGAGCGCTCCGGCCTGATCGAACGCATGACGGCGGTGCTGCTGCACAAGGCGCTTTCAACCGCAACGACATGGCCACAAGAGGTCAAGCTGTCCTTCAATCTCTCGGCAGTCGATCTCGTCTCGCCGCGATCGATCGGCACGATCACGCATATCGTGCGCGAAAGCGGGATTGCCCCAAGTCGAGTAATCTTCGAAATCACCGAGACCGCAGTGATGACGGATTTCGACCGTGCCCGTGAAAGCCTCGAACTGCTGGCGGGCATGGGCTGCCTGATCGCACTCGACGACTTCGGCTCCGGCTATTCCAACTTCGGCTACATCAATCGTTTCCCCCTGCACAAGTTGAAGACCGACAGGAACTTCGTTCTCCGGCTGCGGGAAGACGATGGCGTGGGCGGCAACATCCTGCGCGCGATCGCCGACCTTTCTGCGAACCTGGGCATCGAATGCCTGGCCGAGGGTGTCGAATCCGATTTCGACCTGGAAGCGGTTCGGGCCGCGGGCATTTATCAAGTCCAGGGCTACTATTTCGGTCGCCCGATGGATGGGCTCGATGCGATGAACTATCTTCAGGCCGAATCGCACCGACTGGCATCCTAGATCCGCATCAGCCCGGCAGTTTTGGCTGCACCCTTGTCGTCTGCGGCAACAGTTCATTGGCGATCGTGATGACGATCAGCGAGAGCGGGACGGCGAGCATGGCGCCGATGGCACCCCACATCCACGTCCAGAAGACGATCGCCACGAACACCAGGAAGGAATTGATTTCCAGGCGACGTCCCATCACTGCTGGCGTGACCAGGTTTTCGACAATGCCGTGCACCGTGAAGTAGACAATGGCAGGCAGGAGACCGACCAGAATGCTGTCGTGCACCAGAAGGCCGGCGACAGCCATGGACAGCGTGATGAGCGTGATGCCGAGAAACGGCACGAAGCTCGCGAGAAAGGCAAACAGCCCCCACAGCGCGCCATTGCCGAGACCGCCGACCATGGCGACCGCTGCAGCAACCATAGCCGACACGGCATACAGGATGATTGCCGTGGCGAAATAGAAACCCAGCGCCCGCTCGATCGAATTCAAGGTTCGGATGGCCGCCAGCCGCCGTGCCCGGTCCTTGAAGCCGATGATCAGTGCCTTGCGCAGCGACAGGCGGCTGCCGAGAAACAGCATCAGGCCGCCGAAGAAGATCAGCGTCTGCACCAGCGCCGGTGTTATGCCCACGGCCAGCGTCGATAGAACAGCGCCGCTGTTTTCGAGCATGGCCTCCGGCGTGACCGGGCCGCTGGTCATTGCCTCGAGGGGACGCTTCAGCCAGGAAATGCGCTCCAGCCGAGGCATGATCTGGTCGATGGCCTGCTCGATCATTGCAGGTCCCCGGCTCGCCAGATCGCTCAGCGGCGCGGCGAGCGCGCTGCCGACAAACAGCAGGAGACCGCCGAACATGCTGGAGAGGATGAAGGCCGTCATCATCGGCGGAATGCCGAGATTGCCGAGCTTGTCGGCGGCCAGACCCAGGATCAGGCCAACCACGATCGCCAAGGTCAGCGGCATCAGCACGGATGACGCCAGATAGATCGCCGCCACAGCCATCACGGTGAAAATGCCGATGACCGACCAGGCGAGCGCAAAGTCCAGCCCGGTCTTGCGAACCTTGACGCGATGCGGTGTGTTGCGTCGCTGCTGCATGGCCCGAAAGGCTGTTTTTTCCATCGGCGACATGTGTGACACGGCGTGCGCGTCGTGTGCCGAATCGTCTCCAGCCGGTCTCGCTTCCATCATGACATGTCCCTCTGCGCTGCCTGCCAACGCGCGAGGCTGCGCAGGGTTCCGTCGCGATGGAACAAAGTCAGGTGGCGAGCAGGATGCCGATACCCCACGGGTCTCTCAGGCTGTAGCCTTCCGTCGTCCGGGTGACCGGTATTTCCAGGCCCTCCAGGTTTGCCAGGACCGTGTCGAGGCTCTCCCGGTCGTTGAAACTCAGCGAATAGTCCGACAGTCCCGTCATGATATCCGAGCGCGCGCCGGCATTGCGGCTGTTCCAGACATTGGCAGCGATGTGATGGTGGTAGGCGCCGGAGGCAAAGAAGCTGGCGCCGGGATAACTCGCCATCTTCTTCAAGCCAAGAACGCCTTCGTAGAACCGATCGGCTTCCGGCACATTGCCAACCTGCAGATGCATATGGCCGATGGCGGCATCCGGCGCCATGCCGCGCCATTCCGTTTTCGGGGCGCTGTCATAGAGCGCCTGGAGATCCAGCCGGTGGGTGGCCATCTCGACGGTTCCATCGGAATGATACGTCCAGTCAGCCGGCTTGCGGTCGGCATAGACCTCGATGCCGTTGCCTTCGGGATCCGACAGATAGAGCGCTTCGCTGACCAGATGGTCGCTGGCACCTTCGAGCTGGATATTGCGCTGGGCCGCGTGGGCCAGCCAGTGGGCAAGCTCCTGGCGGCTGGGCATCAGGAAGGCCGTGTGGAAAAGGCCGGCGGCATTGCGCGGCGCGCGCGCCACGTCGCCCCGCGTCGTCAGGGTCAAAAGCGGCTTGTCGCCGACTCCCAGCACGACACCCGAGGTGCTTTTCTCGATGACGGAAAGGCCAAGTATCGTCTGATAGAAATTGCTGACGGCGGCAAGATCCGTGACCACAAGATGGGTGCGTCCGACATGCACCGGGCGACTGAGGGCGAACATCTCGCCCCTTGTTGCAGCGATATCGGTCATCATGATGGCTCCTGTTCCAGTCGGCACTCTATGGTATGCTGACAAAGCTATGCGCCCTCAGGGTCGTTCACGATAGACAGCATATCTTCGACTTATCGTTCGACATTCATTGACGATCGCTGACCTGCAAAATTTGATCCTGATCAATGCGGCGTGCAGATCGCGGGACCATTGTCAGCCCATCGGGAGGAAACGCCGCCGAACGGCGTCACGATGAAGGAGACCATGATGTACAAGAAGATCATTGTGCCGGTGGACGCTGCCGCGCTCGACAAGGGAGAAAAAAGCCTGCGAAAAGCGGCATCGCTGCTCGATGCCGGCGGCGAAATCGTGCTGTTGACCATTGTCGAGGATCTGCCCGGCTATCTGACGATCGACGTTCCAGTCGATCTCATCGAAGGTGCGATAAGAGATGCGAAGGCGCAACTGGTCGGCCTGAAGGAAAAGACAGCGATCGCAGCCAGGATCGAGATCCGATCCGGCGCCCCGGCCCGCGAAATTCTGGCCGCGGCCGAGGAACATGGAGCCGACCTGATCATTATCGCGTCACATGTTCCGGATTACTCCAACTACTTTATTGGCGCGACCGCAGACCGGGTTGTGCGCCACTCGAAGGTCTCGGTCCTGGTTGATCGCTGACGCCAAAGATAACAACAACATTTCGGAGGACGCCCATGGATACCGCAGGCTACGAACGCATCCTGACCCAGAGAAAAGCGGAGATCGAAGCGCGCCTGACCAAGATCGACGACGACCTCGGCCAGCAGCGCAGCGCCGACAGCGAGGAGCGGGCGACCGAAACCGAAAATGACGAGGTGCTTGAGGAGTTCGGTCAGGTGGGCGAAACGGAACTTCGCGCCATCGACGCCGCACTCGACCGGATCGGTGCCGGCACCTATGGTACCTGCGTAACCTGCGGGCAACCGATTGCGGCAGCCCGGCTCAAGGCCGTGCCCCATACGCCGTTTTGCCAGGAATGCGCTGCCGGGAGAGAAGCCCGCGCCTAGCGGAGCCTGTCGAGGCTGACATCAAGATCTAAAACAATGAGGCCGGAGCCACATGCTCCGGCCTCATTGTTGTCGATCGCTACTTCTTGCGCATGGCCTCGGCCAGCGCCGCGCCGAAACCGCCGACGGACGGCGTTTCCGGTTTCGGCGGCTTGGCATTGGCGTGGCGCATGGCTGTCGCTGCACCACGGGCATCGCCGCGCATCGACGGCGCCTGCGCCTCGCCGCCATCCTTGCGCATGGTCAGCGCAATGCGCTTGCGCTTGACGTCGAATTCGACGACGCGCACCTTGACCACGTCGCCGGCCTTGACCACTTCATGCGGGTCCTTGACGAAACGGTCCGCGAGCTGGGAGACATGCACCAATCCATCCTGGTGCACGCCGATATCGACGAAGGCGCCGAAAGCAGCAACATTGGTCACTGTGCCTTCGAGCGTCATGCCGATCTTGAGGTCGGAGATCTCCTCGACACCGTCGGCAAAGGTTGCCGTCTTGAAGCTCGGACGCGGGTCACGACCGGGCTTTTCAAGTTCAGCCAGGATGTCCTTGACCGTCGGCAGGCCGAACTGCTCGTCGATGAACTGCTTCGGATCGAGCGCCTTCAGGGTGGCGCTGTCGCCCATCAGGGTGCGCAGGTCGCGACCACAGGCGGCGACGATCTTTTTCGCAACGCCGTAGGCTTCCGGGTGGACCGAAGACGAATCGAGCGGTTCCTTGCCATTGGGGATGCGCAGGAAGCCGGCGCATTGTTCGAAGGTCCGGGCGCCGAGGCGGGCAACCTTGAGCAGATCCTTGCGGCTTTGAAACGGGCCGGTCCGGTCGCGGTGGCTGACGATCGCCTCGGCAATCGAACCGCCCAGACCCGACACGCGGGCGAGCAACGGCGCGGACGCCGTATTGAGATCGACGCCGACCGCGTTTACCGCATCTTCGACGACGGCATCGAGCGACCGGCCGAGGCGGCCCTGATCGACATCGTGCTGGTACTGGCCGACGCCGATCGACTTCGGTTCGATCTTCACCAGTTCGGCCAGCGGATCCTGCAGGCGCCGCGCGATCGAGACGGCACCACGCAGCGAGACGTCGAGATTGGGGAATTCCTTGGCGGCTGTTTCCGAGGCCGAATAGACCGAGGCGCCGGCTTCCGAGACGATGACCTTTGTTGGCTTCGGCGCGGTCGCCGGGAACTGGGCCAGCATGTCGGCGACCAGCTTTTCCGTCTCGCGGCTGCCGGTGCCGTTGCCGATAGCGATGAGTTCGATGTTATGCTTGCGGATCAGACTGGCGAGCTCGACCTGGGCGCCGCGGATGTCGTTCTTCGGCGGGAAGGGATAGACCGTGGTGGTGTCGAGCACCTTGCCGGTGCCATCGACGATGGCGACCTTGACGCCGGTGCGGATACCCGGATCAAGACCCATGGTCGGGCGCGAACCGGCAGGGGCTGCCAGCAGCAGATCCTTGAGGTTGCGGGCAAAGACATGGATCGCTTCTTCTTCGGCGCGCTCGCGCAGGTCGCGCATCAGGTCGAGCGACAGCGAGACCGACAGCTTGACGCGCCAGGTCCAGCCGGCGACATCCATCAGCCATTTGTCGCCGGGGCCCTTGGCGGCAATGTCATAGGCGGCGGCAATGGTGCGCTGCGACGGCTTGACCGGGGACGGATCGTCGCGATCGACCTCGATGGCGAGCGTCAGGAATTCCTCGTTCCAGCCGCGCAGCATGGCAAGCGCCCGGTGACCGGGCACCGTCGCCCAGCGTTCGAAATGGGCGAAATAGTCGGCGAATTTCTCGCCGGCCGCTTCCTTGCCCTCGACCACCTTGGAATAGAGCGTGGCGCGCGCCTTCATGTCATTGCGCAGGCGGCCGAGCAGATCGGCATTTTCCGAGATCAGTTCGGCGACAATGTCGCGGGCGCCTTCGAGTGCTGCCTTCACGTCCGGCACATCGTCGGTGATATAGGCGGCGGCCAAGACTTGCGGGTCGGCGGCACGATCGGCCCAGATCGCGTCGGCCAGCGGCTGCAGGCCCTTTTCGCGGGCGATCTCGGCGCGGGTGCGGCGCTTGGGCTTGTAGGGCAGATAGATGTCCTCAAGCTCGGCCTTGGTGGTGACCATGGCAATCTTGCGCGCCAGTTCGTCGGTCATCTTGTCCTGCGACGTGATGCTCTCGACGATCGCCTTGCGACGGGAGGCCAGCTCGCGCAGATAGATCAGCCGTTCGGCGAGATTGCGCAGCTGCGTATCGTCCAGACCACCCGTCACTTCCTTGCGGTAGCGGGCGATGAAGGGAACGGTCGCACCCTCGTCCAGAAGACCGACCGCCGACACGACCTGGTCAGGGCGGGCATTGATCTCGGTCGCAATCAGGGCTGCAATGGATTTGATGTCGTCGGCCATGGGAATATCCGTCCTGATCTTTCGTGGACGCGGACCATACCCGCGGAATGCGGCAAATCAAGCCTCGTCAGCCGGCAAGCTTGCGCCGTACAGCCTCGGCAATGAATCCGGAGCGGGTATAGCCCTGACGCTCCGCCGCCTTGTTGAGCCGGTGTAGCAGGTGTTCTTCCATGGTGATGGTCACCTTCACGGCACGGCCGGGAATATCCACAGATAGAAGCGTGACAAGTTCGGCGTCGGCGAAATCCTCGGTAAATTGCGGGTCCGCCCGCAAGGCTTCGAGGCTGCGAAACTCGGGCAGCTCCTCGCCATCCTGCAGCATGCCTTCGATGTGAAGGTCGAGCGCTTCCTTACCATCGAGCAACAATTCGTCCAGCGAAGCGGCCGCCGAAACACAGCCGGGCAGGTCCGGAAAGGAAATGCCATAAGCTGTGTCGTCACGATGTATCAGGCCAACGATCTGCATCTGCGTTCCCCTTCGATCACTTCGGTGGCCAATCCCAGCCTGCCTGCCGCCAGATGGAGCGCAAGGTACCAACAGGGATATCGCGCTTGGGATGCGGGACCGTGACGCGGCCGGGTTTGCTCACATGCTTGAAGTGCTTGTGACTGCCTTTTTGAGCGACCTCAAACCAACCGTCGGCTCTCAGGCGCACCTGCACATCCAGGCTGTTCATTGGCGCCTCCGATGTATGTATTTATACGTATAAATCTTGCGGTCGTCAATGTTTCCTGCATTTGTCTTGGCTGATCCAGCCTCAATGCTTGACCTTTGCCGCCTTCCCGCTTAACCGCCGCCTATCCAAGACAATCGGAGAGCGGGTGATGAAGGTTCTGTTGATCGGTTCGGGCGGACGCGAACATGCGCTGGCCTGGAAAATCGCCCAGTCTCCCCTTCTGACCAGCCTTTATGCGGCGCCGGGCAATCCGGGTATCGCCGAGCATGCCGAGCTCGTCTCGGTCAATGTCGAGGATCATGCCGCGGTCATCGCCTTTTGCAAGGAAAACGACATCGACTTCGTCGTTGTCGGACCGGAAGCGCCGCTGGTTGCCGGCCTCGCCGATGCACTGCGTGCCGAAGGCATCGCCGTGTTCGGACCGTCGGCTGCGGCCGCCCAGCTCGAAGGCTCCAAGGGCTTCACCAAGGATATCTGCGCAAGGTTCAACATTCCGACCGGCGCCTACCAGCGGTTCAACAATGCACCGAAGGCGAAAGCCTATGTGCGCGAACAGGGTGCGCCGATCGTCATCAAGGCCGATGGCCTGGCCGCCGGCAAGGGCGTGACCGTTGCCATGACCGTCGAGGAAGCGCTGGCCGCCATCGACGACTGCTTCGAAGGCGCGTTCGGCGATGCCGGCGCCGAAGTCGTGGTGGAAGCCTATCTCGACGGCGAGGAAGCCAGCTTCTTCTGCCTGTCCGACGGCAAGACCCTGCTGCCGCTCGCCACCGCCCAGGACCACAAGCGTGTGGGCGACGGCGATACCGGCCCGAACACCGGCGGCATGGGCGCCTATTCGCCGGCCCCTGTCATGACACCGGACATGGTCGAGCGGACGATGAAGGACATCATCGAGCCAACGATGCGCGGCATGGCGGAACTCGGCATGCCGTTTTCCGGTGTGTTCTTCGCCGGGCTGATGATCACGGCGAAAGGTCCGGAACTGATCGAATACAATGTGCGCTTCGGCGATCCGGAATGCCAGGTTCTGTTGATGCGGCTGAAGAGCGATCTTTTGCCGATCCTTTTTGCCTCGGCCACCGGCACGCTGGACCAGGTCACAGCGGATTGGAGCAATGATCCGGCGCTGACCGTGGTGCTGGCCTCCAAGGGTTATCCCGGCAGTTATGCCAAGAACACGCCCATCGCTTCCATTCCAGTGGCATCCGACGGCGCCAAGGTCTTCCATGCGGGCACCGCCTCGAAGGACGGCCAGCTTGTCGCCACCGGCGGCCGGGTGCTGAACGCCACGGCAACGGGCCGGACCGTCGCAGACGCGCAGGCCGCGGCCTATGCGCTGGTCGATGCTGTTTCCTGGGACAACGGGTTTTGCCGGCGCGATATCGGCTGGCAGGCTGTTGCGCGCGAGACAGCCTGATCGCGCGCAAAAACCTGGGGCGCCGACCGATAAATCGCAAATTCGTTCAATTTTTACCATTCCCCCTGACCGGATCGAAAGAAAGCGGCGCTAGTCTCCTCGTGAACAATCCGAGGAATTCGAGATGCGCCCGTTTCTTTTGACAGCCACGATGCTTGCCATCACAAGCCCCGCTTTCGCTTCGTCGATCGAGGTCGTCGTCGGCACACCGACACAGGCGCACAGCATCACCGCCATCCAATGCCCGAACTGCCCGCCGCCGCAGATCAAGAAGGACAAATACGCCTATCAGGTGCCAACCGTGCCCAGCGGTTCACAAACCGCGGAAATTCTGGACATCGATGGCGAGAAGAAGATGAAGCGGGTTGAAAGCTGGCTCGGCGGCTCGCCGGTTGTCATTATCAGCTCCGCAGACGGCTGGTCGACGAATGGCTCGATGGTCATTGCCGGGAACACGCCGGCCGCCGGCCAGATCGACCATGAGGCTACCACCGCGGCGGTCAACGTCGCTCCGCCGGCCGATGGCAAACTCGATCTCGATACCGCCGGTTTCGACCTTCGTCTCAACTAGGCTTCTTTCCCTTTCCTGCCCCTTCCCTGCCCAAATTCAGCCGCACGATCCAGGCTGAGCGGGCTGCCGCGCGAATGCGGACAAACGCTCCGGCATGTCCGGAGCGTTTGGTTTCTGTGCGCCATGCGCTGCAAGTACGGGCTCGCGGAGAAACGTTTGCCATGCGCGGCGGATCACACGCATCGGCGCCTATTGTTTTATTAATATTTGATACGTAGTTTTGTCGTCGATGCAATGCAGCATCGGCAGCAAGACGAAAGCGGCCTCCGTCATCATCGACCTTGAGCGGGCACGGCGGACAACAGCTCTCACTTCCGATCCTGCGAGGGTTTATGAACCGCCTCAAGATTTCCATGCAGCTGATGCTGCTTGTCGGCGGCCTGATGGCCGCTTTTGCCATTGCCACTTTTTTCCAGGTGCGCTCGTCTTCCGAAGCCATCTATCATCAGCGCTACGAATTGCTGCGCACGCAGGTCGAAACGGCCCTTTCGGTCATGCAGACCTATGACGACCGGGTCAAGTCGGGCGAATTGTCCCTGGACGACGCCAAGACGCAGGCATTTGCGACCCTGAACAAGATGAAATTCGAACCGGACGGCTATTTCTTCGGCTACGACTATGACGTGGTTCTGGTCTTCCACCCGACGTCCAAGACCGTCGGTCAGAGCAGCAAGGGCAAAGGCGATCCGAATGGCTATGCCTATCGCGACGACCTGGTCAAACTCGGCCAAAACGGCGGCGGTTATGTCGAATTCATCGGCCCGAAACCCGGCCGCGATCCGAACGACTACAGCTATCCGAAAGCCGCCTATGGCAAGACGTTCGAGCCGTGGAAAATCGTCATCATCACCGGTCTTTATACCGACGACCTGAAGGCCGAAGTTCGCGCCAACATCATGGAGACGATCGGCATTTCGATCGGGATTTTTGCCCTGGCGCTGGGTGCGGCCTTCGTGATCGTCCGCGGCATTACCAAGCCACTGAATGCGATCCACAGCGCGCTCGAGGCGGTTGCCGAAGAAAACGTCACGATCACCATTCCGCACACGGACATGCGCAACGAAGTCGGCATGATGGCGAAGGCGACGCAGGCGCTGCAGGAGAAGATCCGCGAACGCCATGCATTGGCCAAGCGCCAGGAAGAGCAGCAGCGCGAGATGGACGGCGAGCGCCAGCACAATGCCGACATGCAGGTGGCCGAAGCCCATCAGCAGGCACATGTGGTCAGCACCATCGGCGCATCCCTCGGCAAGCTTGCCGAAGGCGACCTCACGGTTCGCTGCAATGATCTCGGCCCGAAATATGCGGCCCTGCGCGAAAACTTCAACGAGGCGCTCGGCCGTCTCGAGGAAGCCATGGCACGCGTCAGCCTGAAGGGCAATGACATTGCGGTCAGCAAGGAAGAGATCCGTCGGGCGTCTGGCGAACTCGCCACCCGGACGGAGCGCCAGGCGGCCAATCTGGAAGAGACGTCGGCGGCGCTCGACGAACTGACCGTTGCCGTTCGCCAGACAGCCGACGGCGCCCGGGAAGCGGCCAGCCGCGTCGGCAGCGTCTCGACCGAGGCACGCCAGAGCGACGCGATCGTGTCGCGTGCCATCGAGGCGATGAGCGGCATCGAAAAGTCGTCCGAGGAAATCACCAAGATCATCGGCGTGATCGACGAGATCGCCTTCCAGACCAACCTTCTGGCGCTGAATGCGGGCGTCGAGGCGGCACGCGCCGGCGAAAGCGGCAAGGGTTTTGCCGTTGTTGCCCAGGAAGTGCGCGAACTGGCCCAGCGTTCTGCGGCCGCCGCCAAGGAAATCAAGGACCAGATCGCCCGTTCCTCGGCCCAGGTCGAGCAGGGTGTGCAGCTTGTCGGCCAGACCGGCGAAGCCTTGAAGCGCATCTCCGACCAGATCGCCAGCGCCAACGACATCGTCTCGAAGATCTCGCACAGCGCCCAGGAGCAGGACACAACGCTGCGCTCAATCTCGTCTTCGGTGAACCAGCTCGATACCGCCACCCAGCAGAATGCCGCGATGGCCGAAGAGACCACGGCATCGGCCGAGGTTCTCGCCAATGATACCGGCGATCTTCTCGACCTGATCCGCGGCTTCCGCACATCCGGTGCCAAGGCGGCCCAGGGCCATCAGACGATGCGCATGGCAAGCTGAGCCAAACGCCTGTCGAAGATATGAAGTGGAGAACCGCCGGCGCAATCCGGCGGTTTTTGTTTAGGTGGCGGTATGCATGTCGACGCAGGCAGCCAGCGCCTCGATCTCCCGATCGGAATAGACGGCGATGCCGGCTTCCCGCATCAACGCCGCCGTGACGCCGTTGCCGACATGCCGCCTGCCGGCGAAGGAGCCGTCATAAATGAAACCGGAACCGCAGGACGGGCTGCCGTCGATGAGGAGCGCGTAGGCGCAGCCCTGCGCTCTTGCGAACTCGATGGCCTTGCGGCCCCCTTCGAGGAATTGCGAGGTCACATCGCCACCGGTTATTTCGATGACCCGCGCGCGTCCTGCAATCACATCGGCACCAGCCAGGCCATTCTCGATCTCGGCCGACGGGCGCGGCGTCGGCATGCCGCCAGCCTGTTCGGGACAGAAGCCGACAAGCCGGCCCTCTGCCTGCCAGCGGGCGATAGCAGGATGATCGAGCCGCTTGCCCTTGCCATCGTAGCGCACCGGGCGGCCGAGCAGGCAGGCACTGATGAAGATCTTGGGAAACATGGAGCTATTCGTCTAGGCGCCGGGCAATATCGCGTTTTTCGTGAACTATGCGGATGACGTCAACAACGCCGTCATCGACAACATAAAATATCAGGTGATGCCGGATTCTATACCGACGATAATCCGAACGCAGCCCCGCGACCGGCCGACCAAGATGTGGATTGGTGACCAGATGGTTGATCGAGGCAAAGATGTCGGAGACATAGTGCTCGGCTTGCGTCGCGGACCAATTTTCAACCGTGTAGTCCCAGATCTCTTCGAGATCGGCCTCTGCCCTAGGGCGGAGCCTGTATGAGCTCACAGTGTGCGCTCACGCATGCGTGCGAGAAACTCATCTTTATCGACATAGCGCCCAGGCCCGCTGTTCTCGCCCTCGATCAAGGCCTGCCTGAGCCATTCGAGCTTGTCCTGCTCCTGCTTCAACAGCCGCAGGCCCGCCTCGACGACCTCCTGGGCGGAGCCGAACTGGCCGCTTTCGACCTGGGCGTCGACGAAGCTTTCCAGGGGCTCGGCCAATGTGATCTGCACCGACTTGTTCATCCATGCTCCTGTGCGCCAAGGACCGGTATCGCCGGATCATACTACAGGGAATGCAAGCGGACCAAACGATTACGGGAGTTCACGCCGCATTCACTGCAATCTGCACACCCGTTTCATCCTGCAACATACGGATAATGGCAAAGAGATTATCCGCCCGTGGATTGCCATTGGGACCGAACATGCGCATCAGGCTCTTGGCCGGCATTCCCGTCTTTGCGCTCAATGTCTCGAAGCCAACCGTTGCGTTGATGAAATCGCGCAAGACCATGCGCCCGGTCTCAACCTCGCCGGACAAAAGCAATTCGATCGCCTCGCTGAGCAGCGCTGCGCGAAACCGCGGATCCGCTTGAGCGCGGTCGCGAATGGTCTGCTTGAAGTCACGCGTGAGTGCCATGTCAACCTGCCTTACGCCTGCGGTACTCCGCCCAGCGCCTTTGCGCCATGCGAATATTCGCATTCTGCCGTTTCTTCGTTCCGCCAGCCAAGAGAATGACAAACTGATTACCCTGCCGACCGAAATAGATCCGGTAGCCCGGACCAAAATCGATCTTGTATTCCAGAACACCCTCGCCGACGCCTTTGACATTGGACAGATTGCCAAGTGCAATCCGCGTCAAACCGGTCGAGACCTTGGCGGCAGCAAGCGCATCCAATTCGCAAAACCACTCGGCGAACGGACTTCGACCTTCTTCCTCCTGGAATTCAAGGATTTCCATGCAGGCATGGTATCACATACGACACCATCGACAAGTCAATTGCACAAAACGAGAAAGCCCCGCCGGAGCGGGGCTTATCGATCAGCCGGTGATCCTTGAGAAGTCGGCGACGGTGCCCGTCGCCTCGCGGATCGCTTTCAGGAGGGCCAGACGGTTGGCGCGGATGGCGGCGTCCTCGTCGTTGACCAGCACGTCCTCGAAGAACCTGTCGACCGGGGCGCGCAGCGCAGACAGCGCCTGCATGGCGGCGCGGAAGTCTTCTTTTGACACCGCCTCGGCCGCAGCCTTGGTCGCCTCGGTGACGGCGGCAAAAAGCGCCTTTTCGGCATCGAGCTTCAGCAGATCGGCCGAGACGCTGTCGGCGACGACGGTGCCCTTCTTCTCTTCGGCGGCGAGCAGCTGGGTGGCGCGCTTGGTGCCGGCCAGGAGATTGAGGCCGTCTTCCGAGGTGATGAAGGCGGTCAAGGCTTCGGCCTTGCGGGCGACCATCAGCAGATCGTCGGCATCAGGCGTCAGCACGGCATCGATGATGTCGTGGCGGG
This sequence comes from Hyphomicrobiales bacterium, assembly GCA_900470155.1. Taxonomy (GTDB): domain Bacteria; phylum Pseudomonadota; class Alphaproteobacteria; order Rhizobiales; family Rhizobiaceae; genus Allorhizobium. Next base: position 278,705 of record UBZT01000004.1, on the reverse strand, counting down.
CGCCCTGGTCACGGAGATAGATTTTCAGGCGGTCGTGGAAGAAGGATAGGAGGTCCGAGATGTCCGAATTGGCAGAATCCCAGATCTGATGCTCCATGTTCGGCGCCAATTCGGCAATGCGCGACTTGATCATTTCGGCAACGGCTTCATTGTCGCCAAGTAGACTGAGGCCGCCCGAGGAAGCTAAGTCGGCACCAGCCTTTGCGAAACTGCCTCCTTGAAGGAGAATTCGTGTTGCGAGCGCGTGCCGAAGTGCGGGCCTTTGCATACGCAGGCTGACACCCTTCTCCAAAATCATCCGCACCACTCCGAGCGCCGCACGACGCAGCGCGTAAGGATCCTTCGAGCCGGTCGGCTTTTCGTCGATGGTCCAGAAGCCCACGAGCGTATCGAGCTTGTCGGCGAGCGCGACCGTCAAACCGACCTTGTCGGCCGGCAGGCGATCCGAGGGGCCGTTCGGCTTCCAGTGGTCCTCGATGGCGGCGGCAACCGAGGCGTCTTCACCCTGCAGAGCTGCATATTTGCGGCCCATGGCGCCCTGGAGTTCGGGGAATTCACCGACGGCTTCGGTGCGAAGGTCCGCCTTGGCGAGAACCACGGCGCGATCAACGAGGGCGGCATCAGCGCCGACCAGCGGGGCCAGTTCTTTGGCCAGCGCGCGGATGCGGGCGACGCGCTCACCCTGCGTGCCGAGCTTGGCATGGAAGGTGACGTTGAGCGCGTCGAGCTTGGCCATGCGCTGGTCGAGCGGCTTTGACAGATCGAGGTCGAACTTGGCGGCCGAGGCCTTCAGTGTTTCAAGATCCGGCAGGTCGCCCTGGTCGCGCTTCCAGAAATGCAGCGCATCGGACAGGCGGGCGCGCACGACCTTGCCATTGCCGTGGACGATCTCCTTGCCGCCATCGGTGGCCTGGATATTGGAGATCAGGATGAAGTGGTTCGACAGTTTGTCTGCCTCGCCCTGCGGCCTCACGACGAAGCATTTCTGGTTGGTCTTGATCGTCAGGCGGATGATCTCGGCCGGGATCGACAGGTAATCCTCCTCGAACGTGCCGAGCAGGACCTGCGGCCATTCGACGAGGCCGGAGACTTCTTCCAGAAGCCCCTCGTCCTCGACCAGGTCGAGGCCATTGGCAAAGGCGATGTCGCGGGCGTCGTGCAGGATGATGTCCTTGCGGCGGTCGGCATCGAGGATGACCTTGGCGCGCTCCAGGCTGGTGACATAGTCGTCGAAGCGGCGGACGGTGATGGCGTCCGGCGCGTGGAAACGATGGCCATAGGTGACGTTGGACGCCACGATGCCATCGATCTCGAAGGGAATGACCTGCACTTCGTCATGCTCGGGGCCGAAGGTGCAGACGATCGACTGCAGCGGACGTACCCAGCGCAGGCTTTCCATGCCCTTGCCTTCGACGCCGCCATAGGTCGAGCCCTTCGGCATCGAGGCATAGCCGGAGCGCATCGACGTCGGCCAGGAGAAGGCGCGGATGATGCCGGGCATGACAGCGGCGATGATCTCTTCGGCGGCGCGGCCGGGCTTGTCGATATAGGCGACGTAGAAGTCGCCCTTCTTCGGATCGGTCTTGATGATTGCCTGATCGATCGAGGTGAGGCCCGCGCCACGCAGGAAGCCATCGATCGCTCCCTGGGGTGCAGAGACGCTCGGGCCTTTCTTTTCTTCACGGATATCGGCGGAACGGGCCGTCAGGCCACGAATGTCGAGCGTCAGGCGTCGCGGCGTCCAATATTCGCGCGCGCCCTCATACGTCAGACCGGCATCGACCAGCGCATCGGTGACCGCCTTCTTCAGATCGCCAGCGGCCTTGCGCTGCATGCGGGCAGGGATTTCCTCGGAGCGGAGTTCGAGCAGAAGATCGGGCATCAGACTGACTTTTTCGCTTGTTGCTTAGGGCTGCGGGGGACTTAGCAAGCCACGGGGAAAAAGTCATCCATGCATTCGCCGAAAATAGTCGTTGGCTTTCTGCAGCTAGGCTGCGGTCATGACCGGGATTGCTGCGATCTCCTCAGCCTTTGCAACTGCCTCGACCTTGAGATCATAACTCGTCTGGAGGTTCATCCAGAACTGCGGCGACATGTCGAAGAAACGCGCCAGACGCAACGCCGTATCAGGCGTCACGGCCGATTGCTGCGCGACAAGGCGTTCAATCCGGGTGCGCGGCACGTTCAGTTGCTTCGCCAACGCACCTGCGCTCAGATCCATGGGCTGAAGGAATTCGTCGCGCAGGATTTCTCCGGGATGGACCGGGGGCAAAGTGACCGGCATGGTTCGACCTCCTCTGTTCCTTCGATTTCAATGGTAGTCTACGATTTCGACCCTATCGGCACCACCGTCGGACCAAATGAAGCACACCCGCCATTGATCATTGATGCGGATCGAATGCTGTCCGGTTCGATCCCCCTTCAACATCTCAAGGCGATTGCCGGGCGGGCGCATCAGATCTGTCAGGCTCGTCGCATTGTCGATCATCGTCAGCTTGACGACGGCGCGCCGAACCAGATCCGCTGGAAAACCTTTTGGCGCCTTCCCGGTTGCGACGATCTCGCTCATGGCATTCGCATAAGAACGGATCATCGCTTACTCCGAATGGCGAAATGTATCACGCAACGATACACCAAGCAAGTCGGCGCTCCCCTACTCGCACGATCGCTCTACCACCCGCCGCCACCGCCGCCGCCGCCACCGCCGCCAGACGATCCGCCGGAGGAAAAGCCGGAGGTCGACGATGACGAGGAACTGGGCGGAGGGGCTGGAATGGTAGAGGCGATCGTCGTTGCCATCGAGGAGGAGAAGCCGCCGATGCGGTCGCCGAACGGGCCGCGATTGCGACCGTGATACCACATCGGCTGATAGGGCTCGGCATCGACCCGGGCTGCCGCCAGCCAGGTCTCGAAGGTTGACGACCAGGGCTTTTCGACGCCGAGCGCCACGGCAAAAGGCAACAGCGTCTCGAAATGCGACGGCGACATGGTCGGGGCACCGGCCATGTTCATCCGGTCCTTTTCCGCCAGCGTCATATAGATGCGCAGGCCCTCGATGCCGTCCATCAGCTTGCGGCCGAGCGGGGTTGGCGCATCCATCAGGAAGAAGAACAGGAAATTGGCGAGAATGATGCCGCCGATGGCGATGATCACATGCATCTGGCCGCTATGCGACAGGTCGAACAGGATCGCCATCACGATCGTGCCGAAGATCGACAGGCCGACAAAGCCGACAAAGGCACCGATGACAATCGAGACGATCCGGGTCAGCAGAGATGCGCCGCGTCGCAATCCCTTACCGATGCCGACCGAAAAAATGCCGAAGAACACCGCGAAGAAGGTGGGCACGATCATCAGGGCCACCGTGTCTTCCTGCAGGTCGCCGAAGATCAGCAGCAGGGCGAGGATGACGACGCTGAGCGCAATACCACCGGCGATATAACCGGTATTGCCGCGGTAATATTTGCCGCGATGTTCTTTCTCGATCGCCGAACGGAAGCTGTTGCCAACCTGTTGGACGCGTTTGCCATTGGCCTTGTCGATGGTCAGCGTATCGCCCTTCGATCCGACCGCGGCCAGAAGGACCTCCTGTCCGGAAGGCAGCTTGTCCTTCGTGGCCTTCGCCGTGCGGGTCAGCGTGATGGACTTCTCCAGGTCATCCAGGGTGATATAGCCCTTGACGGCCAGATCGAGGGCCGATGCGGACAAGGCGGTCCAGCCGCCATTGGAAAAGCCCTTGTTGTCGACATAGTTGACCAAAGCCGGCGAGATGCCGTCGGGCGCATCCCAGCGCGGCACGATCACGCCCTTGGCCGGATCGCGGCCGACAGCCATCCAGGATCGCAGGTAGTAGGCAAGGACGAGGATGAGGCCGCCGATGGAGGCGATATCGGCAAAATTGTCGCGCAGGTACCACCAGAAACCGGTCTCCGGCTCGGGTGCTGCCACCGTGCCCTTCGGCATGGCGAGCACGATGGTCAGGCCCTCCTGTGCCCCAAGCGGCGCCGTGGTTTCAAACTGCAGGCCGCCGCTGCCGGGGATAACCCGGGCATTGGTCTCGGTGGAGCCGACAGCGCCGGTATAGACGGCGGTTCTGGTCGGCTCGATATCGCCCGGCAAGGTGACGCTGGCGCTTGCCGCTTCGATCGGGAACATCCAGCCATTGCCGGTGACGTTCCAGTAGAGTTCGTCGTGATCGTCGAAATAGCGGATCTGCTTTGCTGTCGTGTAGGTGATGACATAGGTATGTTCGCCGCGGTCGAGCATGACGTCGGCCGAGCCTGCATAGATGCGAATGCCACCATCGACGGACTCGGTGTGATACGGTTCCGGCTCGCCGTCGCGCTCGACCGAGATCAGGTCGAATTCGACCTCGCGGCGCTTGCCGCGCTCGTTGGTGTAATAAAGTGGAAAGTCACGGAAGATGCCGCGCTTGATGTCGATGCCTTCGGCATTGACGGTAATGGTTTCCGTCACCTCGAGGCTCGCATCCCCGGACACGGTGATGTCGGCATGATAGCTGCGGATGACCTCCTCGGCCCATGCGCCGCATGCCGTCCAGAGTGTGAGAAGCAAGGCAGCGCAGAGGCGAAGGAGCATCGTGGTTATCCGTTGGTTCTGACCTGTTCGACGCCCAGCGAGGCGAGCTCGCTCCAATAGGCGGGATAGGTCTTGCCGACACAATCGGGGTCGAGAATGGTGATGTCGCGGATCTTCAGGCCGGCCAGCGCAAAGCTCATGGCAATGCGGTGATCGGCAAACGTGTCGATATCGGCGGGCAGTGACTGGCCGGACAGCGACGGATCGGCCGCAACGATCAGATCGTCGCCTTCTTCCGTAGCCAGACCCTCACGGATGTTGTTCAGCCCGGTCGACACGGCATGGATGCGGTCGCATTCCTTGACACGCAGATTGGCGATCCCGACGAAACGCACCGGCGTGTTGTTGAAGGCGGCGAGCACGGCAATCGTCGGGATCGCATCCTGCATCTGGCTGCCGTCGATCACGGCCGGCATGTTCGGGAATGCGGCGATGACGTCATAGGCTTTGGCATCCGGCTGGGTGAAGGCGTCGGATGGCGTGCCGATGTCGATCTTGCCGCCCGTCAGCACTTCGGCGCCCCAGAGATAGGTCGCGGCCGAAGCATCGGGCTCGATGTGGAAATCGGTCGCTGTATAGCCGGTCGGCTGGATCACCCAGGACGACGGCGCCGGCTGCTCGACCTTGGCGCCGAAAGCGCGCATGGCGGACAGCGTCAGGTCGATATAACCGCGCGCACCGATATCGGCACCGGCAAGCTCGATGGTGAAGGGTTCGGAGCCGCAGGCGGCTGCCATCTGCAAGGCCGAGACATACTGGCTGGAGAGACCGGCATCGATGACGACGCGGTTCTTCTTGAACGATCCGTTGGCATCGATCGCCACCGGCGGGCAGCCGGAGGGCGCGGCGATTGCGACGCCGAGCGACTGCAGCGCATCGACCAGCGGCTTGATCGGCCGCTTGCGCATATGCTCATCGCCATCGACGATATAACGCCCCTTGCCCAGCGCAAGGGCTGCCGTCAGGAAGCGGGTGGCCGTGCCGGCATTGCCGAGGAAAAGCGGCTCAGCCGGCGCTTTCAGCTCACCAGAACTGGTGACGACGAAGGTGGTCGCGTCCGGCTCCTCGACCGTCACGCCCATGGCGCGCAGGGCTTCCGCCATATAGCGGGTGTCGTCGCTTTTCAGAGCGCCGGTCAGGCGGCTCGTGCCCTTGGCAAGGCCCGCGAGCAGCAGGGCGCGATTGGTGATCGACTTCGAGCCCGGAGGGCTCACCCGGCCGGTCAAGGCATGGGCAGGCGGAATGATGGTCAGTCTGTCAGTCTTCATTGTCTCGTCTCAGAGGGGCCGCGTGGGCGAACGTCAGAACTTGACCGTCGGTACCGCACGGTCGGCCTCGTTGGCAATCTCGAAATAGGGCTTCTTGGAAAAGCCGAACTGGCCGGCCACGAGATTGTTGGGGAAGCTCTCGACCTTGACGTTGAGATCGCGGGCGGCACCGTTGTAATAACGACGTGACATCTGGATCTCGCCCTCGATGGTTTCAAGCGAGTTCTGTAGCTCGACGAAGTTCTCGTTGGCCTTCAGGTCAGGATAGGCTTCGGCAAGGGCGATGATCTTGCCAAGCGCTGCCCCCAGCAGGCCTTCGGCAGCGGCACGACCGGCAACATCACCGGCGGGCACGGCCTGGGCCTTGCTGCGCAGCTCGATGACGCTTTCCAGCGTGCCCTTTTCATGACCGGCATAACCCTTGACCGTCTCGATCAGGTTGGGGATCAGGTCGGCGCGGCGCTTCAGCTGCACGTCGATGCCCGACCAGGCTTCCTCGGCCATCTGGCGAGCCTTCACCAGCCCGTTGTAGATAAAGACGACATAGGCGGCGATGGCGGCAATAATGGCAAGCGTCGTGAACATGTATGTAAATCCCCCGGTTGTTGATGGTTACCTTAAAGCAATCCAAGCTTTATTGAAGAGCGGAGCCAACGGAAAACGGCGCGACGCAACTCTGTTGTAAATTCGTATCTAACTGGATACAATCTTCGTGAACAGTTTCGAAAAAACGGGACCTTTCGATGAATGGCTGCGGTCCCTCAAGGATAGGACAGGCAAGCTTCGAATTCTTGCGCGGCTGACATCGGCAGAACAGGGTAATTTCGGCGACTGTGCACCGGTGGGCGGAGAGGTCTTCGAAATGCGTATCCACCACGGGCCAGGCTACCGGGTATATTACACTCGTCGTGGTGCAACGGTGTACCTGCTGCTGATCGGCGGCGACAAGTCCTCGCAGAAACGGGACATCAAGAAGGCCATCGCGATGGCTGGCAGCCTATGAGAGAAGCGAACATGACCGTGACCAGCAAATTCGAGATCGCTGACTACCTCGAAGACCCCGAGGCGATGCTTGAATATCTGGAGTTGGCGATCGAAGACGAGAATCCCGACGTCTTTATTGCCGCCTTGGGGCATGTCGCCAAGGCCAGGGGTATGTCGCAGATAGCCGAGCTTTCGGGCCTTGGTCGGGAAAGCCTTTATAAAGGGCTGAAATCCGGATCGAAGCTGCGATTCCAGACGGTGCAAAAAGTCGTCAACGCCCTGGGTTTCCGGTTGTCGCTGGAACGCAACGACGCCGCCTGATGGCCGCGTCAGTTTGCATGTGTCAGAGCGCTTATCAGGCGGCCTTGCCGAAATTCGCCCCGCCTGCGTCGGTCAGCAAAAATGCTTCGCCGCAGGCCTTGGCGAGCGTGCGCACGCGCAGGATGTAGCTCTGGCGTTCGGTGACCGAGATCACACCACGGGCATCCAGCAGGTTGAAGACATGGCTTGCCTTGATGCACTGGTCATAGGCCGGGAAGACGCATTTGTGCAGACGCTGATTGTCGTTGTCGGTTGGAGCACCGGCGGCCAGAATCGCCTGGCATTCCTTTTCCGCATCTTCGAAATGACGCAGCAACATCTCGGTATTGGCAAATTCGAAGTTGTGGCGGGAATATTCCTGCTCGGCCTGCAGGAAGACGTCGCCATAGGAGATCTTCTCTTCGCCTTCGCGGCCGTTGAAGTTGAGGTCGTAGACATTGTCGACGCCCTGGACATACATGGCGAGACGCTCGAGGCCATAGGTCAGTTCGCCGGCAACCGGCGAGACGTCGATGCCGCAGACGGCCTGGAAGTAGGTAAACTGCGACACTTCCATGCCATCGCACCAGCATTCCCAGCCGAGACCCCAGGCGCCGAGCGTCGGGCTTTCCCAGTCGTCCTCGACAAAACGGATGTCATGCAGCAACGGATCGAGCCCGATCGCCTTCAGCGAGCCCAGATAGAGTTCCTGCAGGTTGGATGGGTTCGGCTTCAGGATGACCTGATACTGGTAATAATGCTGCAACCGGTTGGGGTTTTCCCCATAGCGGCCATCCGACGGACGACGCGACGGCTGCACATAGGCGGCCTTCCACGGCTTGGGGCCTAGCGCACGCAGCGTCGTTGCCGGGTGGAAGGTGCCCGCCCCCACTTCCATGTCGTAAGGCTGCAGCACGGCGCAGCCCTTGTCGGCCCAATAGGCATGCAAAGTCAGGATCAGCGCCTGGAAAGAACGCTTGGGGTCCATATGCGGGGCGAGAGACGTGGTCATGGGATATCGTCCAAAACTTGGCTGGAAATGTGTGGTCCGTCTGGTGCCACGATGGGGCGGACGGGTCAAGCATCCGGGACGGAATGCAGGCGCGGCAAAGCGTAGATTGCGGCGCTAGCGATCCAGGTCGGCGATCTGGTTCAATTGGCCATTCAGCGAGAAAACGACGCCGTCCGGCCGGAAATGGATCTTCGCCTCGCCTTTGAACAGGTCCGAGACAACGCGCTCGGTCAGCCTTGAGCCGAAGCCGCGACGGCTCGGTTCGCTGACCGGCGGTCCGCCGCTTTCGCGCCAGTCGAAGGAAAAGCTCTCGTCCCCGTCACACGCCCAGCGAATGTCGACACGCCCGCCGGGCAGTGACAGGGCGCCGTATTTGGTCGCATTGGTCGCCAGCTCGTGAATGGCGAGCGACAAGCCAAGCGCCTGTTGCGCCGACAGATAAACGTTCGGCCCCTGCATCTGGAAGCGCATCTCGCCATCGCTGTGCGGCATGATCGCGGCATTGGCGATCGCCGATACCTCGGCGGCCGTCACGCTCATGCCGGTGAGCAGATCCTGCGCCTTGGCCAGCGTCTGGATGCGGGCGGATATCGTCGAGGCCGCGTCCGACAGCGATGATGCGCCGCGCAAGGTCTGGCTGACAATCGACTGGACCATAGCCAGGGTGTTTTTCATCCGGTGCGCAAGTTCGCGGTTGAGAAGCTTCAATTGCTCCTCGTGCTGCTCGCGTTCGCGGATATGCTCCTTGGCATCGGCATAGGCCTGTTCGAGGGCCTCGCGATCCTTCATTGCCCGTGTCGTTTCAGTAACAACATTCAAGATGCCGCGAATATCGCCAAGATCGTCATAGAGCGGGCTGTAGGAAAAGGTAAAATAGGTCTGCTCCTCATAACCGTTGCGGGTCATGGTGAGCGGCAGGTTCTCCATCCAGGTGCCCTTACCGGAAAGAGCACTGCGGACGAAAGGAAGGACGTCCTCCCAGACGTCGGACCAGAGCTGCTTGAAAGGCTGGCCGATTGCCGGCTGACGTTTGCCCAGCATCGGCAGATAGGCATCGTTGTGAAACTGCAGCAGATCGTCGCCCCACCAGAAACACATGGGTTGGCGCGAGGAGAGAATCAGGCGCAGCGTCGATTTCAGCGCCTGCGGCCAATGCTCCATCGGCCCCAAGCCGGTAGACGCCCAATCGAAACTGCAAATTTCTTCTGCAGCCTCTCCACCGATATTGAGGAAATCCTGCGCGTAAATTGTCGTTCCCCTTCGAGGCCATCATCATCAGGCGTCAGAACCGACATTCTGCTTCCGCCTGCATATTGTTCACTTTGACGTGAATCTAGGGCGGAACATGGGTCAACTCAAGACGCGGGATGAGATCAAATTCATCCCGCCAAGGCCTGGTCAGCCAGGCCACGCCTGGGGAAGATGCTGAACTGAAATTGCTTAACAATTGCCCAAGGTCTGTGCTGGGGTGCGGCGCAGCTCTATTCGTCGTCGCGTCGCACCCGGTATTCGCCGGTTTCCTTGTCCTGGATCAGCGTGCCGATTGCGCCGGTTTCGCGCTCTTTCTCGGCCGCACGGGACTTCTTTGCCAGCCTTTCCGCATCGCTGACGAACTTGCGATAAAGCAGCCAGCCGCCACCGAACAGCAGGCCGAAAAAAATCAGTTGCGCCATAACCCCTCGTCCCGTTGCCCGGTTGCCCCGTCGCGTCTTATTGTTGTCGTGCCGAGGTCAAAGACCGTAGCGCGACCACAATGCCTTCTCCTCCAGCGTGTCGGCAAGCCCCGACACCGCCTGAGCGGCGATCTGATCGATCGATCCGAAGGCATCGACACCCGTGACACGCTTACCGAACAGGCTTTTGGCACCGCTGATCAGTTCCAGCCTGGCATCCTTGCCATATCGTGTCTTGATTTCCTGGCGCATATTGCCGAGGCGATCGACGAGACCGAGTTCGACGCCGCGCCGACCAGTCCAGAAGAGACCGGAAAACAGCGTCGGATCTTCGGCCAGGAGCACGCCGCGCCGGGCCTTGACCATGTCAATGAAGATCTCGTGGATTTCCAGCTGCAGGGTCTTCAGATATTCGATGTCGCCTTCCTTCTCCGGCTGGAAGGGATCGAGGATCGCCTTGTTCTCGCCGGCTGTATAGACGCGGCGCTCGACGCCGATCTTCTTCAAGAGCTCCGGGAAGCCGAAGCCGCCGGACACCACGCCGATGGAGCCGACAATCGAGGTCGCATCGACAATGATCTCATCGCCAGCAATGGCGAGCATATAGCCGCCGGAGGCCGCAACATCCTCGACAAACACCAGGACGCGCTTGTTCTTTTCTTCTGCAAGCGCACGAATTCTATCAAAGATCATGCGCGACTGGACAGGCGAACCGCCTGGAGAATTGATCGACAGAGCCACGGCCGGACTGTCCTTCATGGCGAAGGCCTTTTCCAACTGCGGCGCGACACTGGCAAGATTGAGGGCTGGGCGGAACTTCGAGCCACCGCTCATGATCGCACCATGCAGACGCACGACCGGAATAACGGTTCCCTGCTTGCGGAAGCGTTTCGGCACCAGCCGCTTCAAAAAATCTGCCATGGACGCACAATCTCCTACCTGTCAAAACCTTGTGGGAGATGTAAGAAGCCGGCCCCCAAACGCAATGGCTGCAGTCAAAATTCACCCGACGCGCCATCAGCGCAGACGGCTGTAGCCGATGCGCCCGTTGTTCAGATCGTCAACCAGCGGCGCGAAGGAATGGCTGTCCCCGCGATCATGCATCAGCAGCGGCGAGCGCAGTTGCAAACGCGCCCGCGATCCCATGATCGCGGTGACCAGAATGCGCGTCGCGCTCTCGCCCGGCCGCGGATGGATAGCGGTAATTTCCACACCGCCGAAGCGGCGGCCGCAGGCGGCGATGATCTCGGCGATTGATTGCGGCCTGGCAATCAGCGACAGTTGTCCGCCCGGCATGGTGATGGCGCCGGCGGTTCGGATCCAGCTCTCGAACAGGTTTTCGGTCATCGCATGCGCCTCGGCCTTCAAGACGTCGGGCGTACGGCGGTCGCTGGCATCGTTGAAAGGTGGGTTCATGATGACATGGTGGAAACTGTCATCGCGCAGGCCGGCGGCAAACCGGGCCCGGCCGGTCAGGGTGACGTCCGTTTCAAGAACCGCAATACGGTCGGCGAATTTTACGTTTTCAACCAGTGCAAGGCTCTTGCGCGCGAATTCCGCCATGTCCGGCGAGCGTTCGACCAGCACCACCTCGGCATCCGGCAGGCGCGAGGCCACGGCAAATCCGGCAGCACCTGCCCCCGCGCCCAGGTCCGCGACACGAAAGGCCCCGTCCTGCAGCACCAGGGATGCAAGCAGCATGGCATCCATGCCGGCGCGATGGCCGCGACCGCGCGGCTGGACCAGATGGAAACGGCCTCTGTGAAAGGCATCGATGGTTTCGGCGACCGGCTGGGGCGACATGGGGCTTCAGGCCTCGTGGTCCCGCAATTCTGCGGCAAGACCGGCGTCGGTCAGGATCTGGCGCGCCTGATCGACCTCGTCTGAATCGACCAGAAGCCGGCGCTGCAGCATGCCGAGCGACCCTTCGAGAATGCTCATCTGCTGGTCGGCAATCATCACGGAAATACCTGCATCCCGCATCAGGCTTTCGGCAAAGGACAGAAGGACGACGTCGTTCGAACGGATGATCTCGTGCATTTTATCCAGAAAACCTTCTTCTTTACCGTTCCGGGACAATTCGCCCCTTGCCGTGGGTGCCTCGGCTTTTTATTGTCGAGACAGAATTGAACAGGAGTCCGGTGCGTTGGGCGTAGTCATACCGCTTGAGGAAAACAAAAACAAACAGGCTTCCATCAAGCCCTTGGTGGACCTGACCAAAAGCGGCATGGAACGGGTCAACCAGCTGATCCTGTCGAAGGCGGGCTCGGACGTGCAGATGATCCCGGAAGTCGCCAATCACCTGATTTCATCGGGCGGCAAGCGGCTGCGACCGATGCTGACTTTGGCAACCGCCGCGATGTTCGGCTACGAGGGCGAGCATCACATCAAGCTGGCGACCGCCGTCGAATTCATGCACACGGCAACGCTGCTGCATGACGACGTGGTCGACGAAAGCGATCTGAGGCGCGGCAAATCGACGGCGCGCACCATCTGGGGCAATCAGGCCAGCGTTCTCGTCGGCGACTTCCTTCTTGGCCAGGCGTTCCGGATGATGGTCGATGTCGGCTCGCTCGACGCACTGGACGTTCTGTCGACGGCGGCCTCGGTGATCGCCGAAGGCGAAGTGTTGCAACTGTCCGTCGCCAAGAACATGGAAACCACCGAAGACGACTACCTGTCGGTCATTCGTGCCAAGACGGCCGCGCTGTTTGCTGCGGCGGCCGAAGTCGGCCCGATTGTCGCCCAGACCGACAAGGCGACGCGCAATGCGCTGAAATCCTACGGCATGAATCTCGGCCTCGCCTTCCAGCTGGTCGACGACGCGCTGGATTACGGCGGCAAGGCTGCCGATCTCGGCAAGAATGTCGGCGACGATTTCCGTGAAGGCAAGATCACCCTGCCGGTGATCCTTTCCTACCGCCGCGGAACGGCCGTCGAGCGCGACTTCTGGCGCGAATCCATCGAAGGCGGCCAGAACGACGACGCGAGGCTCGAAAAGGCTTTGGGCCTGATCAGCCGCTATGGTGCGCTCGGCGAAACGATCCAGCGGGCACAGCACTACGGCACGATCGCCCGCGACGCGCTGGCCCCCCTGCCGGAGACGCCGTGGAAAGATGCGCTCAACGACGTGATCGACTTCTGTATCGCCCGGGTGAATTGACCCGGGCAATTGTGGCGCACGGGCGATTGCCTTGCGGGCCTGCTTCAAAAAAGCCATTCTATGCGTGAATCATCGCGCGTCGTTCCCATATAAGTACGACCTGCGCACTTTATCGGTTCTTGAAAGGCTCGTTCATGCGGCAAAGTCCCGCCACTCGCTTCCTCGCCGGCACTGCCCTGGCGCTGCTTCTCAGCGTCTTCCAAGCCCCGATCGCTTCAGCTGCGTCGCCCGACACGCCCACCGAAACCGAGAGCTTCGATCTTGACAGCGTCGACAGCTTTGCCGGCGCTTTCCTGGCCGCCAGGACTGCCGAAGCCGACCGCGACTACGCCAATGCCATCCTGCTCTACAAGAAGGCGCTGGAGCTTTCGCCTGACGAACTGGATATCCAGCAGCGGCTGATGATCGCCCTGATCATGAACGGAGACTTCGACGAAGGCGCAAAGCTCGCCAAGGAACTGGAGAACGATCCGGCCGTCGAACGCGTGACATCCGTGGCGCTCGGATTCCAGGCGATCCGCGATGGCCGCTATGACGATGCGCTGAAGACCTTCAAATACGAAGGCCCGAACGATCTTGACCGGCTGATGAACGAATTGCTGATTGCCTGGACAATGGTCGGCGAAGGCAAGGGCAAGGAAGCCCTTGATCTGGTGAAAGGCCTCGAGGGCCCGAGCTGGTATGCGATTTTCAGAAACTACAATGTCGGCGTGATCGCCGCCATGATCGGCGATAACGACGCAGCCCGCAAGGCACTGACCGACACGCTGATCGACCGTAGCGGCGGCGCGACCGCGCCAGACACCTTTGCCCGGGCAGTCATTGCGCTGGCAACGCTCGAAGCCAATGCCGGCAACAAGCAGAAGGCACTGGATGCGCTGGCGGCCGGTGACGAACTGATCAACAATTACGCACCGTTCAAGGCGCTACGCGACGAAATCGAAGCCGGCGGCAAGCCGAAGCCGATGGTCGAGAACGCGGCACAGGGTGCGGCCGGCGTGTTGTTCTCGATCGGTGGCGCGCTCAACCGCGAAGGCGCCGAAGACACGGTGATGCTCTATCTGCAGCTATCGCATGCGCTGGACAAGGACGCGGCCGACACGCTGGTCCTGCTCGGCGGCATTGCCGAAAACGCCAAACAGCCGGAAAAGGCGATCGATTTCTACCGCCAGGTGCCGGAAACATCGCCGATGCGGCGGATTTCCGAATTACAACTCGGCCTGACGCTGGCAGAAACCGGCAAGGTTGAGGATGCACGCACGCATCTGCAGGGGCTGATTGCCTCCGACCCGAAGGACGTGCGCAGCTATCTCGCCTATGGCAGCGTGCTGTCGGAAGCCAAGGACTATGCGGCCATGGCGACAAATTACGACAAGGCCGTCGAGGTTATCGGTCAATCGCCGGCCAAGAACCACTGGTCGATCTTCTTCCAGCGCGGCATCGCCAATGAGCGCCTGAAGAAGTGGGACAAGGCCGAGCCGGACTTCCGCAAGGCGCTGGAACTCAATCCGGAACAGCCGCAGGTGCTCAATTACCTGGGTTATTCCTGGGTCGACATGAACCGCAATCTCCAGGAAGGCCTGGAGATGATCAAAAAGGCCGTCGATCTGCGGCCCGATGACGGCTACATCGTCGATTCGCTCGGCTGGGCCTATTACCGCCTCGGACGTTTCGAAGAATCGGTGGTCGAACTGGAGCGGGCAGCCGAGCTTCGCGCCGGCGACGCGACGATCAACGACCATCTGGGCGACGCCTATTGGCGCGTCGGCCGCAAGCTTGAAGCCACCTACCAGTGGAAACGCGCGCTGGCCTCCGAGCCGGACGAGGCCGAAGTGCCGAAGATCCAGGCGAAGATCGACAAGGGCATGCCGCCCATCGAAGCCGACGCGGCCAAGATCGATCCGAAGCCGGTGGACGCGCCGAAGAAAGACGACAAGAAGACCTGATCCGATGAAAGGTCTTGACGATCAGGTGGGAGCCCCGGTCGAGGAGACCGCGCGCGCCAAGGTCAATCTCGCGCTGCATGTGACGGGGCGCCGGGCGGATGGCTATCATCTGCTAGACAGCCTGGTGACCTTTGCCGAAGACGGTGACGAGCTGACATTCCAGCCGGCAGAGACCGACAGCCTGACGCTCACCGGGCCCTTTGCCCGCACACTCTCGCTTGGCCCGGTGAAGCCCGAGGACAATCTCGTGGCTCTGGCACGCGACCGTTTGCGCGCGGTTCTCGATCAGCATGGGCAGTCCTGGTCGCCCGTCGCCATCACGCTTGAAAAGAACCTGCCGGTCGCGGCCGGGATCGGCGGCGGCTCGGCCGATGCGGCGGCAACGCTGCGTGGACTGATGCGGCTCTGGCAGGCGGACCTGCCCGCAGGCGCGCTGGCGGAGCTTGCACTGTCGCTTGGGGCCGATGTGCCGATGTGCCTTCACTCAATGCCACTCAGGGCACAGGGCATTGGCGAGGCGATCACGCCGGTTGCCCTCCCCTCCTTTGCCATGGTGCTGATCAATCCGTTGATGCCGGTTTCGACGCCGGAGATCTTTCGAAGGCTGGAGCGACGCGACAATGCGCCTATGGCGGACCTGCCTTTGGCGCCCGATGCGCAGACATGGCGCGCAGCCTTCGCGCACCTGCGCAACGACCTGCAGCCGCCGGCCGAAGCGCTTGTGCCGGAAATCGCCGAAGCCTGCGGTCTGTTGCGCGAGAGCCTCGCGGTTTATGCTGGCATGTCGGGATCGGGTGCGACCTGTTTCGGCCTCTACGAAAACGAGGCCGCGGCGCTGAAGGCGGCACTGGCGCTATCGGCCTATCGACCGCAATGGTATGTGCTTCTGACCCGCACAGTTGCCCATCAGCGCGCGCAAGGAGATGCAGCATGAGCCGGATCGACGAAAGCCGTCCCTTCATTCCGGTGGGCATTGCCGTGCTCACCGTCTCGGACACACGGCGTCTGGAAGACGACCGCTCCGGCGACACGCTGGTCGCCCGGATCGCGGAGGCCGGCCACAGGCTCGCCGCGCGGGCCATCGTCCAGGACGACAAGGCGGCGATCCGCGACCAGGTGGAGCAATGGACCAAAGATGACGCCATCGACGTGGTGATCACCACCGGCGGTACGGGCTTTACCGGTCGCGACGTCACCCCGGAGGCACTGGAACCCCTGTTCGAAAAACGCATGGACGGCTTTTCCGAAGTCTTCCACCGGATCTCCTATGACAAGATCGGCACCTCGACCATCCAGTCGCGGGCAACCGGCGGCGTTGCCAATGCGACGTTCATCTTCGTTCTGCCGGGGTCTCCGGGTGCCTGCAAGGATGCTTGGGATGGCATCTTGAAGCTGCAGCTCGACTACCGCCACATGCCGTGCAATTTCGTCGAGATCATGCCACGGCTCGACGAGCACCTGACACGCAGCAAATAGATCAGCAGGCAGATGTCAGCGCCTGGCTTCGCGCGCAACCCAGGACGGGATGATCTCGGAGGCCAGCCGGCGCGGCTTGTGGCCATGAGCCAGATGCTGAAGATCCATGCCCGAGCGGACCAGTGACTGAGCGTGGCGCTTGGGCAGCAGCAGGCCATTTTCGAGCGGCGGGCGCGACCGGGTCAGCCGGCGATAGAAGGGCAGCCGATAGACACGCGATTCGGAAAAGCGGGCTGGAACCTTGTTGAGAGCCACATATTCCGCCACTTCGTCGATCCAGCCTTGGGTTAGCCGGGCACCGGGTTCGACGAGGAGCAGCCATTCGCCGCGCACCGAGCCAAGCAACTCCTTCATGTCCCATTGCTGATAAAAGCGGCAACCTGCGGCATCCGCCACGAAGGAGGAGCCGTCCTTGGAACCATGGTCCAGAACGATGACATCGCTCACAAGGCCTTCCACAGCGCCGGCGACGAGCACAGACAACGTCTGAGCGAGCTCCGGCTCCTGATCGCGGCATTCCATCATAACTGTCAACATTGCCTATCTCTATCGCATTGCACAAAGATTTGCCACTGCTTTGAGATTGTCCGATTTTCTATTTTGTTCTTGCATTGTTCTCATTATTGGTGGTAGGAATATAGTCATTCGGCGGGATTGATTGACCCCGCGAGGAGCTAAACATGAACGAGCTGTCTCTTGTGGGCCAGGCTGCCTTTCAGCCTGGCAATACGGCAGATATTGCCGATGCGGTGATGACCTCTTCCGGGCTCCGGATCGAGATCGACCGACGTCGTGGTCGCGGGGCAACGCTCAATCCGGGCGGACGCTTCGAGCCGACCGAACGCGTCGCCTTCGACGACGGCTGGCAGAGCCTCGAGGACATGCCGCCGTTCAAGACGGAGGTGCAGGTCGAAAAGCCACGGACCATCATCACCCGCAATGAATCGCCGGATATCCCCTTCGACCGCTCGATCAATCCTTATCGCGGCTGCGAGCATGGCTGCATCTATTGCTTCGCCCGCCCGACACACAGCTATATGGGCCTTTCGGCTGGTCTCGACTTCGAGGCCAGGCTGTTTGCCAAGCCGGATGCGCCGAAGCTTCTGGAACGGGAATTGTCGAAGCCGGGCTACAAGCCGCGGCCGATCGCGATCGGCACCAATACCGATCCCTATCAGCCGATCGAGCGCGAATGGCGGATCATGCGCCAGATCCTCGAAGTGCTCGACAAGGCCAATCATCCGGTGGTGATCGTCACCAAGTCGGCGCTGGTGCTGCGCGACGTGGATATCCTGAAGTCGATGGCGGAGCGTGGCCTCGCCAAGGTCGGGGTCTCGGTGACGACGCTCGACCGCAAGCTCGCCCGGCTGATGGAGCCACGCGCGGCCACGCCGTCGCGGCGGCTGGAAACCATCAAGGGCCTGTCGGAGGCCGGCATTCCGGTCGCCGTGATGCTCGGGCCGGTCATCCCGGCGCTGAACGATCACGAGATCGAGCGCATTCTCGACAGCGGCAAGGCTGCCGGTGCCACGGAGGCCAGCTATGTGCTGCTGCGCCTGCCGCTTGAGGTCAGCCCGCTGTTTCGCGACTGGCTGCTGCAGCATTATCCGGACCGCTACCGGCATGTGATGTCGCTGGTCCGCTCGATGCGCGACGGCAAGGACTACGACGCCGAGTTCGGCAAGCGGATGAAGGGGGCCGGTCCCTATGCCTGGCAGATCAGCCGCCGCTTTGAAATGGCGACCAAACGTCTCGGCCTGACGCGCCGCAGCCTGCATCTGCGCGAGGACCTGTTCCTGTCGCCCAACAGCAATGGCGTGCAGCTCTCGCTGCTCTGATACCTGCGCCGTACCACGGCGCATTACGCTCTCGTGATGTCCGGCGGCTGGCACCGCCTCGGCATTGCGTTTCCCGGTTCAATCCGGGTTTCGTCTTCCGGCGCGGTTATCCGCCGCCTCGCGCCGGATGTGTCCCTGGTCAGCCGCCCCGGCCTCTCGCGTCCAACGAGAGGAAGGGACCAGGGGCTTGCAGGAGATCGGGTGCGCGTGCGATTTCTGCCGCATGAAAACGCGCACGCCACCCGATTCTCCCAGCCTGTTTCCCGATCTGCCGCTGGCTCCTGACTTTTCGATCGAGAGCAGCACCAAGCGACGCGGGCTCTGGCCTGTTGCTGGAACCGACGAAGCCGGTCGCGGGCCGCTGGCAGGGCCTGTGGTGGCTGCTGCGGTCATCCTGGATCCACGACATATCCCGCAAGGGCTGAACGATTCCAAGAAACTGTCGGTCGCTCAACGGGAGCGGCTCTATGAGGAGATCCTGGCCACGGCCACCGTCTCGATCGCCTCCTCATCGCCCCGCCATATCGACGCACGCGATATCCGCAAGGCGAGCCTCGATGCGATGCGCCGCGCCGTTGCCGGCCTCGAATGCAGCGCCAACCATGTCCTGGCCGACGGCCGGGATGTGCCGGACGGGCTTTCCTGTTCGGGAACGGCGGTGGTCAAGGGCGACGCCCGATCCGTCTCGATCGCCGCTGCATCGATCCTTGCCAAGGTCATGCGGGACCGGATGATGGCGCGCGCCGGACTGGTCTTTCCCGACTACGGCTTTGCGCAGCATGCCGGTTACGGCACCGCGATCCATCGCGGGGCGATCGTCATCCATGGACCCTGTCCGCTGCATCGGATGAGCTTTCGTCCGCTGCGGCAGGTGGAGCCATGCGACTAGCATCCATCCCGTTCAGTCACCCTCCGTCGCTAAAGGCGTTGCGGGCAGATGCTAGACAACAAAAAAGCCGGGACAAGCCCGGCTTTTTTCAATTTCACAACCGATCCGACGATCAGTTGAAGCGGGCCTTGACCTCGCCAACGGCGCTCTTGAACAATGTGTCCTGAACAGCGCCATCGGTCTTCTTCGCCAGAACCTTTTCGGCCGCGGCAATCGCGAGGTCGACCGCCGCAACGCGCACAGCGTTGACGGCTTCGGTTTCGGCCTGCTTGATCTTTTGCTCCGACAGCGCATTGCGACGTGCAATGAATTCGGCCGTCTTCTGCTTGGCTTCTGCCGTGAGGGCGGCGGCTTCGCGTTCGGCGGCGGCAACGATTGCCGCAGCTTCTGCTTCGGCTTCCTTGCGCTTGCGCTGATATTCGGCCAGCAGATGCTGGGCCTCTTCGCGCAGGCGCTTGGCTTCCGCCAGTTCGTCGCGGATCTTGTCGGCGCGGGCATCGAGGCTCGTTGCCATCATACCCGGTACCTTCAGATAGGCGAGCAGGACGAAGAAGAGAACGAGACCGACCAGAGCGAAGAATGTTGCGTCGAGATGCATGGTGGTCACGCTCCCTGCTTGGCGGCGCCGGATACGGCAGCCTTGATGTCAGCGGCGGTGGCCTTGGCACCGATCAACTGTTCGACGATCGAACCAACGGTGTCGATGGCGATCGTGTCGACTTCAGCAAAGGCCTTGGCCTTGATCTCGCCAATGCGGACTTCGGCAGCAGCAATCTTGGCGGACAGATCCGCTTCGATGGCAGTGCGTTCCGCGTCGGCCTTGACCTTGGCTTCGTCGCGCGCAACCGAAGCAATCTGGCCGGCTTTCGCCTTGGCCGCGCTCAGTTCGCGTTCGTAAGTTTCAATCGCGGCATCAGCTTCCGACTTGAAGCGGGCCGCTTCGTCGAGATCCTGTGCGATGCGGTCGTGACGGTTTTCCAGGATACCGCCAACGCGCGGCACGATGACCTTCTGCATGAGCATGTAGAAGATGCCGAACGTAATCACCAGCCACAGCAACTGCGAGGCATAGGTAGACGAATCGAACGGCGGGAACACACCGCTCCCGTGTTCCGCATTCGGAACGCCGGTCTCGGTGTGGACAGTGCCCTCTGCCGGCGCTTCCTCGGCATAGGCGGGGGTCACAAACATGCTCACCTCCAGGTGTATTCACAAATGCACGAGATCACGGCTGCCGCGAAAGGCACGCCGTGATCCCAATCTCCAACCGTCTATTAGACAGCGAACAGGAGGAGGAGAGCGATGAGCAGCGAGAAGATGCCCAGAGCTTCCGTAACGGCGAAGCCGAATACCAGACGGCCGAACTGGCTGTCAGCGGCAGACGGGTTGCGCAGTGCGCCGGAGAGGTAATCACCGAAGATACGGCCGAGTGCGAGGGACGTACCAGCCATGCCGAGGCATGCGAGACCTGCGCCGATGTACTTTGCTGCTTCCGCTTCCATATGGATACTCCTTCGAAATGGTTGTTGCGGCTATTTTGGCCCCGGTTCAGCCGGGGCCAGCGACTATATTCTCAGTGACCGCCGTGCACTGCGTCGTTCAGGTACATGCAAGTCAGTACCGCAAAGACGTAGGCCTGCAGGAAGGCAACGAGAAATTCGAGACCGGTCATGGCGACCGTCATCAAAAGGGGCAGAATGGCGCCGCCGATACCGACCGCACCCATGGCGCTCATCGACGCCACGAAGCCGGCAAAGACCTTGAGCGTGATGTGACCGGCCAGCATGTTGGCGAACAGACGGACGGAGAGGCTGATCGGACGCGAGAGGAAGGAAACAACCTCGATCGTGGAGACCAGTGGCAGGAGAGCGATCGGCACGCCGGACGGCGCAAAGATGCCGAGGAACTTCAAGCCGTGCTTGTAGAAGCCATAGACCAGAACGGTCAGGATGACGAACAGCGCCAGAGCGAAGGTGACGATGATCTGGCTGGTGATGGTGAAGAAGTACGGGAACATGCCGAGCAGGTTGGCCGTCAGCACGAACATGAACAGCGAAAACACCATCGGGAAGAACTTCATGCCGTGGCTGCCGGCGCCTTCGCGCAGCATCGAAGCAATGAATTCATAGGCCATTTCGGCGACGGACTGCATGCGGGTCGGGATCAGACCGCGGTTCGACGTCGAGAAATAGAGGAAGCTGGAGGCCGTTGCGACGGTGGCAACCATAAACAGCGAGGCGTTGGTGAACGAAAAATCAATCCCGGCCACTTCGATCGGAACAATCTTCTGGATCAGAAACTGATGAGTAGGATCGTTGGCCACGTTCTGCTCTTTCGCGTTTTGCCGCCGAAGCGGATATCTTATCGTCGTGCTCTGACCGCCTCAGCGATCGTCGCCTTTGTCTTTCAGGTCCATCTTGCGATCGGCCGGATGTGGCGACGCCACAATTCCAACGACACGCATGACATTCAACACGCCGGCGCAGAACCCGATGAGCAGCAATACAATCATGCCCCAGGGCGCCGTACCGACAAAGCGGTCAAAAAGATAGCCCAGAAATGCGCCAACAACGATGGCAGAGATGAATTCGCTCGAGATCTTCATCGCCATTCCGTAACCCTTGCGGGTTTCTTCGGCGTTGATCTCCGCGCTTTCCTCGCTCTTCGCCTTGGTGTCCCGGACAGCCAATTCGGCAGCCAGTCTCCGGCGACGCTCTTCCAGACCTTCTTCCCGATTATCCGTCATGGCTTCCTCCGTCCTATCCGTATCTCAAAGGGCATATTTTACACCCGATTTGAATGCAGAAACGGCAGGATAGAAACCCTTGTGGCCCGCTTTGAAGTCGGCCGCACCATAATTTTGAGGACCTGCATAGTCAAGGCATAGCGGCACCAAGTTTCACCACAAATTAACCGATAAATATCAATTACTTAGATCAAATACATGGAAACAACTCACATGACAGACGCCAAATCGTGTCACTTGGTCGCGCTGTGAGGGGAGAATCTGCCACAATCGGTGACGCGCGGCGCCACATTGCGGCACAAGCAAGTCAGCGCAAAACAGAATTGCGTTCGGTGCGTGCCAGAGCCCGCGAATCTCCACCGCAATTCCTCGCAGGGCGGACCCGTAAACGGATCCGCGACACATCAACTCCAGCCGCCGCCATAGGTGCGGTAGAAGATGTGTTTGCCGATGGTGTCGACCCGCTTCATGGTCGGGCCCCAGTCGGGCTTTACATAGGTTGCGTGGTAGTGGGTGGCGGATCCCACCTCCTTGAACCAGATCTTGCCGGCTGTCACCGCCATGGCAATGTCCTTGGCGGTGCGCCAATGCGATGGCGAGGTGATGCGATCCGGAATGCGATCGCAGGCGAAGGAAAACTGGCAGCGATTGCGCCAGTCCTCGTTCTGATAGACGACGCCACAGATTGTATTGGGATAGTGGGGATTGCGGACGCGATTGAGGATGACCTGAGCGACCGCTGCCTGGCCTTTCACCGATTCGCCCCGCGCCTCGAAATAAATGCCTTCGGCGAGGCATTGCTGCTCCTTGTCGGCAAACACGCCGGCTGGAAGTGCGGTCGCGGCCCAGGCATGGTCCTGCGGGCCGATTTCCGGCAGAAAGCGCCCGCGCGCCATCTGCTTTTCAGTCAGGATCGCATCGAAGGGCGAAACGCTGGCGTAGTCCGGCACCGGCGGTGAATAGGCCGTCGCCAGAACATCCGGATTGCGGTTGGTCACCAGACTTGCCAGCATCGCCGGCAGCGCCGGGTCGGCGGGCAGGTCCTTGCGCTTGAAATAGAAGCTTGCCAGTTCGACCGGACTTGTTTCGGTTTTCTCCTTGGCGAAGGCGGTCCGTTCGGTCGCGTCGTCCTTGGGGTCGAGCAGGAAACTGGTGCGCTGCAGGATCGATCCAGCCGAAAAGGCACGCGGCGGCAACATCTGCTCTACGGCGATTACCCTGCCCTTCTTCTGATCGCGGGTCACGCGCATTTCATCCGGCAGAGGGTCGGCGGCCGGCTTGCCGCCGTCGAAGGCGATGCGGCGACCATCGGGCAGCACGAGCCCGCTGTCACTCGACAAGGCCGACGATGCTTCCTTGGCGGAGAAGGCCAGTTCGGCCTGGTGGATCGAGCCGGCGGGCGACGACGTGAGCACCATGCGCCAATTGCTGGCGCCGCGATCGATGCCGGCCAGAAGGCCCGCCATATCGGCCTGAGCAGCCACCGTCGGGAAGGCCAGCCAGGAGACAAGACCGAAGACCAGCGGTGAAGTCCAGGTCTCCATCCGGGAGGAAACCTTGTTGGAAGGGCGAAATGAGAAACGCAAAACCGAACTCCAGCACAAGGACGCGAGATACATTAGAAAAACATCTCTCATTAACCTTGATGCTTGGTTAATGCCGGCGTGATGAATGTCGGAATGGCACTCATATTCAAACGCCAAAAGGCCGCCGGGCATGCGGCGGCCTTTCGAAGGCTGGATCATGTCGGCTTTTGTCAGATGATGACGTGCGAGCCGAGTTCCACGACGCGGTTGGCTGGAAGGCGGAAATAATCCGAAGGGTCGGCGGCCGCATTGGCCAGGGTAATGTAAAGTCTGTCCTGCCAGTGGGGCATGCCGGACTTGGCATCCGGGACCAACTTGCGTCGGCCGAGGTAGAACGAGGTCGACATGATGTCGAATTTCAAACCGCAACGGCGCAGATTGGCCAGCGCCTTCGAGACATTCTGGCTTTCCATGAAACCGAAGCGGATCTCGACGCGGGAGAAGCGCTCCGACAGCTGTTCGATGACAAAACGCTCATCGGCGGTGGCGCGTGGACGGCCGATCGTCTTCACCGTCAGGATGATGTTGCGCTCATGCAGAACATGGTTGTGCTTGAGATTGTGCAGGAGAGCGGCAGGCGCGGTTTCGGCATCACTGGTCAGGAAGATCGCCGTGCCGGGCACGCTGGCCGGGGCGTGATCGCTCTTGCGCTCGATCGACGCAATGAAGGGGGCCAAGGGAACATCGGTGTGGCGGGTCTTGGCAAACAGAATGCGGCTGCCCCGGCGCCAGGTCCACATGATGAGGGTGAAGACACCGGCAAAGAGGACCGGGATATAGCCGCCATCGTGGATCTTCAGAAGGTTGGCGCCGAGGAAAACCGTTTCCAGGGCGAGAAGCGGGAGCAACGCCGCCACCGCGGTCGTGACGCTCCAGTTCCACCGCTTGCGGACAAATTCGAAGGCCATGATGGTGGTGACGACCATGGCACCGGTGACCGAGATGCCATAGGCGGTGGCCAGAGCTTCGGAACTTTCAAACAGCAGCACCAGGGCCAGAACACCGACCAGCAACAGGGCATTGACCGACGGCAGATAGATCTGGCCGGTATGGGTTTCGGAGGTGAACAGGATCTGCATGCGCGGCAGGAAGCCGAGATGGATCGCCTGTCGGACCAGCGAGAAGGCACCGGTGATCACGGCTTGGCTGGCGATGATCGTCGCAAACGTGGCCAGGATGACGACCGGCAGCAGCGCCCATTCCGGAAACATCAGATAGAAAGGGTTGGCCATGGCGGCGGGATTGTGCAGCACAAGCGCGCCCTGGCCCAGATAGTTGAGCACCAGCGACGGGAAAACCAGCACGAACCATGCCCACTGGATGGGCTTGCGGCCGAAATGGCCGAGGTCGGCATAAAGCGCTTCGGCGCCGGTGACGGTCAGGAAGACCGCGCCGAGCACGACGATGCCAAGAAACCCTTCGCGCAGCATGAAGGTGACGGCATGCCAGGGATTGAACGCCGAGAGAATGCCGAGATCATCGAAGATGTGGTTGACGCCGCCGGCGGCCATGACCAGGAACCAGAGGGCCGTGATCGGACCGAAGAAGCGGGCAACGGCTGCCGTGCCATGTGACTGCACGGCAAAAACGCCAATCAGGATCGCGACCGAAATGGGCACGATGAAATCGCTGAGGTCCGGCGCCACAAGCTTGAGGCCTTCGACTGCCGACAAGACCGAGAGGGCCGGCGTGATCATGGCATCGCCGAGGAAGAGTGCCGCACCGATCAGACCCAGCACCATCAGGATCGGGCCATGGCCGTTGGCGGTCTTCGACAGCAATGCGAGCAATGACAGGGTTCCGCCCTCGCCGTCGTTGTCGGCGCGCAGCAGGAACAGCACGTATTTGATGGTGACGATGATGGTCAGGGCCCAGATCATCAGCGAGATCAGCCCGATCACTTCCAGGCGGGTGACACCACCTTCGCTGATCGGCTTCAACGCTTCACGGAAGGCATAGAGCGGGCTGGTGCCGATATCGCCATAGACGACGCCGACAGATCCGAGCGCGAGGAAAAACATCCCGCGCGCGCCCTTGTGACCTTCCGAAGAATGGGTGTTGTTCTGTTCCATAAGATGTCAGGCTCTCAGAGCCAGCCTTTCCAGCGGAAGAAAATGAACGGAATGACGGCGGAGATCAGCATGGCAACAAGCGCCACGCCATAGCCGTAGTTCCAATCCAGCTCCGGCATGAAATGAAAATTCATGCCGTAAATAGAGGCGACCAAGGTCGGCGGCAGGAAGACCACCGAGGCGATGGAGAAGATCTTGATGATCGCATTCTGTTCGACATTGATCAGACCGAGCGAGGCATCGAGCATGAAGGTAATGTTGTTGCTGACAAACGCCGCATGTTCGGCAAGCGACTGCACGTCGCGGGCGACCACCGTGCACAGTTCGGCCGCCTCTTCCTCGCGGCGCACGACCTGCTGAGACTGCAGGAACGTCACGAGGCGCGAGAGCGAGATGAGGCTGTCGCGCGTCTTGCTGACCAGTTGGTGATGGCTGGCGATATCGAGCAGCTTGTCTTCGAGAAAGCGCGGCGGCCGACGCTTGGCCGCCTTGCGATCGACGAAGACGGACACGGACAGTGCGTCGAGACGAATTGCGACGATCTCCAGCACTTCGGCCGTGCGGTCCACCACCGTTTCGAGCAGACGTCCGAGCAAGGTGGTTCCGGTCGCGCAAGGCTCGGTCGCACGCAACAGACTGGCGCTGAACAGCGCAAAGGATTTCGGCTCGGCGTAGCGGATCGTCACAAGGCGATTGCCGTGCAGGATGAAGGCGACATCGGTGAGCCGCGGCAGATCCGTCTCGACCTTGTAGATCAGCGAGGCCGTCATGTAGACAGCGCCGTTCTCGACATAGAGTCGGCTCGACGGCTCGATATCCTTCAGTTCTTCCGGCGTGGGCAAGGGGATTCCGAGCCGGTTTTCAACCTGCTGCTCTTCTGCCTTTGTCGGGCTTATCAGGTCCAGCCAGATGATCGCGTCATCGAAGTCGCCAGTGGCAACATCCGGACCGATCACCTCTGCACTGCCATCAGTTCTATAGGCCCGGATCAAGACTAGCTTACCTTCATGGCTGCCAACGAGCGGCAAATTGCCCGGACCCAAACACAAGTGGCAAGAAAAAGGCAAGTCGAATTTTGCACTGCAGTACTGCGCGTAAGGCAGTGCTCGCCATCGACACGCCCCCGAAGGCAGCAAGATGTCCGGCATCGGCGGTCAAGCCCGCAAGAATGGCCGCGATCTGAGATCCAGCAGCAAGGCCGATCGATCCGGATCGGTGACTATTCGAAAACGATTGCCGGTGCGGTCCGACCTGATTGCGCCTTGACCTCGTTCCAGACCTTTTCGGCAATCTGGCGATAGACGGCGGCCTGTGGTCCGTCCGGATCGGAAACGACAATCGGCGTCCCGGCATCCGACGTTTCACGAATCGAGATGGTCAACGGCACTTCGCCGAGGAAGGGCACGCCGATCTTCTCCGCTTCGGCACGGGCACCGCCATGGCCGAAGATATCATAGCGATTGCCGGTGTCGGGTGCGATGAAATAGCTCATGTTCTCGACGATGCCGAGCACGGGCACCTCGACCTTGTTGAACATGTTGAGCCCCTTGCGGGCATCGATCAGGGCCAGATCCTGCGGCGTCGAAACGATGACGGCGCCCGAAAGCGGCACCTGCTGGGCCATCGTCAACTGGGCATCGCCAGTGCCTGGCGGCATGTCGACCACGAGCACATCCAGATCGCCCCAGGCGACCTCCCGCAGCATCTGCATCAGCGCCGACTGCACCATCGGGCCGCGCCAGATCATGGCGGTGCCCTCATCGACCAGGAAGCCCATCGACATGACCTTGATGCCATAATTCTCCATCGGCACGATGATCCGGTTCTCGATCTGCTGTGGCCGGCCGGTAATGCCGAGCAGACGCGGCATCGAAGGTCCATAGACGTCGGCATCGAGAATGCCGACACGCAAGCCGTTGGCCTTGAGGCCCAAGGCCAGATTGACCGCAGTGGTCGACTTGCCGACCCCGCCCTTGCCCGAGGCAACGGCGATGATCGCTTCGATGCCCGGAACGCCGGCCTTGGTGCGCGGCGGCTGCGGCTGGCCGTGGCTATGAGCGTGACTGTGCGCGTGTCCTTGACTGGCCGGCGCGCCTGCCGGCGGCTGCGGTCGCGGCGATGGGGCTGTCCCCTGCCTGCGCTCCGCCGTCAGGCTGGCCAGAACACCCTTGACGCCCGGGATTGCCTTGACCGTGCGTTCCGCGGCCTGGCGCAAGGGCTCGAGCGCCTCGGCCTGATCAGCCGGCACGGTGATCGAGAAATAGACCTTGCCGTCGGAAATGAAGACGTCCGAGACCATCTTCAACTCCACGATGTTCCGATCGAGATCCGGACCGCGCACGCGTCCCAGTGCTTGCAAAACCTGCTCGCGGGTCAACTCGGTCATGGCATCCTCTTTTCTGGATCATTTCCCAGGCTCTTCGTCAAAGCCCGGATTGTCGTCGCTGCGTAGATAATGGAGGCGAGTGGCTTCGCCAACTGCAAATGCGGAGACAAAAGGTCCCACGGCGACAGAATCAACAATCAGGGAAAGAAAGGAGCAGGCCGCAGGCCTGGAAACAGGAAAGCCGCCAGCAGGAACCGATGTTCACCGCGGCGGCTTATCCTTGCAGCACCCTTGGCTGGGTGCCATGCAGCGTCCCCTCTGGACTGAACTTCAACAAGCACGAAGCGTGCCAAGTTGAAAATTCGTCGACATCACCGCAATTCAGGTCGAGTTCCGCCAGTTCGGAGCACAACTTCCGGACCACCTGCTGTCATTCTAGGCGGTCACATGACGTGGCGCACAAAAATGCACCAGGATCTGGTCTACTTGATCAAGCCGAGACGAAGTGCCTTCGCCACCGCCTGGGTGCGATTCACGGCATCGAGCTTCTTGGTGGCGCGGTTCAGGTAGTGGTTGATGGTGTGTTCGGACAGGGTCAGGATTTCGGCAATCTCAACGCTGGTCTTGCCGGCGGCCGTCCAGTTGAGACAATCCAGCTCGCGTTCCGTCAGCATATCGCTGTTGCGACTGTCCATGTCGCGGATCTCGGCCAGGCGGTTGAAGACATGGGCAGCCAGATAGCTCAGTTCCATCATCTCGCGCATGGTGAAAGGCTGGCGCTCGCCGCTGAACGATACGGCGCCGCGCGCGCCCGTTGCATCATGCACCGGGAAATACGCGCCGCGGTTCATGCGAAATCGATGAAACAGCGTCTTGGACAGTTCGGCACTGCGCGGATCGCGCTGCGCGACGACCTCATCGATGTCGTAGGTAAAGGGAATGGAGGCGCGGCGCAGCACGGCCAGGATCGGGCTGCCCGACAGAAGCGCGCCTTGATCGAATTCCGTCAGCAGGTCGGACGGCCAGTTGGTGATGATCGAACTGCTGGACAGATCCAGCGACGTCGCACCCGGCATGTTGAGCACCATGAAAGCGCGTGAGCCATAATGCTCCGTCGCGCGCTTCATGAAGCGAAACACATCAAACTGGGTCTTGAAGCTTTTCACCTCGAGCACCAGCGCCTCGATGCGGCTGGCGTCGGGGGCATCATTGGCGGTCATGGCATCATTTTCTGCACGATATGTTCGGCCATCATGACGATCCACATTTTCCAAGGCGGTATTTCCAATCCGTGGCAGCACCACTTGGTCCTGTGGCACAGCAAAATGTTATCCACTTCGAATCCCAAACATACACAACCGAAACCATCTCGTCAGGCTTGCTGTCAGTTACGCGATCACGGGATTTATCGAGAACGCGACCTCATGTTGGCTCCCCTGTGAAGCACCAACGAATCCATTCCCCAAGTTGTCATACAATAGACTTGTAAACCACTCTGCGTCCAGCAGCCTCTTTATTTTACCGTAAACCCCTGTCAAACAGCGGGGCGCAGCGGCAAAGGTCGCAGCGACCAATGCGGGAGGATAGCGTGATCTCAATAGTGCCATTCAAGGGTAAGGTTCTCACGGAAGAGCGGCTAGAGTTGGGCGAAGGCCCGACCTATGATTCGCTGACCGACTGCCTCTGGTGGTTCGATATCCTCGGTAAGACGCTTTGCCAGCTCAACATCACATCGGGTGCCTTCACTAAACATGCATTGCCGTTTCTCGGCAGCGTGTTTGCGGTGATCGACGACAAGCAGCATCTGATCGCGTCCGACAAGGGTCTTTTCCTCAGGGACGCTCTGTCCGGTGTGCTCATCCCTTATGTCGAGATTGAACCCGGCAAGTCCCAGAACCGCTCGAACGACGGGCGTATGCATCCCAGTGGCGCGCTGTGGATCGGCACGATGAGCCGAACGGCCGAGACAGGCGCCGGGGCCATCTATCATGTGGCGGGCACAAGGGTGACCAAGCTGTTCAATGCAGTCAGCATCCCGAACTCGATCTGCTTCTCGCCGGACGGGGCGATCGGCTATTTCAACGATTCGAAGGTCAATCATCTGATGCGGGTCAGCGTCGATCCGGCAACGGGCCTTCCCACCGGCGAGCCGACGGTGCTGATCGACCAGTCCGCGCGCAGCACCGGCGTGATCGACGGCTCCGTGGTCGACGCGGAAGGAACGATCTGGAACGCCAATTGGGATGGCGGCGCCGTTGACCGCTATGCACCGGATGGCCGCCAGATCGCGCGCTATGAAATGCCGGCGCGCCGCGTTACCTGCCCGGCGTTTTTCGGATCGAAGCTTGATCGTCTGGCCGTCACGTCATGCTTCGAAGGCCTGTCGGCCGAGGAGATGAAGAACGACCCGCTGGCGGGTGCAACCTTCGAACTCGGCGTTGCCGTCCAAGGGCGCGCAGAACCGCGATTCAAACTCTGAGTTCAATCGTTTCAATGACTTGCGGCGCCTCTCGCCGGGCGCCGCAAACAAAAGAACGACCAAATTGTTCCCATAATCGGTGAAAAATAAACCGGTAAAAATATCGGAACGATCGGACCCGCCAGACATTTTCCTCCCGAACCGACGCCGCGTCGATCACCCGAACGGGCCGGCCGCGTCATTCGAAGACCATCTCAGAGGAAAGGTAGTCCATCATGAACAAGTCCTTTAAAACATTCGCTGCAGCCATGCTGCTGGGTTCCACCGCCATTGCTCCGTTCGCCGTTGCGCAGGACGCCACAGCGCCTGCAACCGGCACCGAAGCCCCGGCCGGCACCGCGCCTTCCGCCACCCCCGTGACGCCTGACGCTACCACCGGCACAGACGCAACCGGCGCTGCTGGCACCAGTGCACAGAGCACGACGGGCGCGGCCATGAACGATGCCTACCTGACGGCCCAGAGCGAAACGCAGATGAGCGCCAACGACTTCATGGGTCAGGCAATCTATACCGGCGACAACCAGTCGATCGGTGACATCAACGACCTTCTGGTCGAGAACGATGGCGGTATTGTCGCAGCCGTTGTTGGCGTCGGCGGCTTCCTGGGCATCGGCGAGAAAAACGTGGCCGTACCGTTCAGCAAGATCACGCTGACCCGTGAAGCCGGTGAAAACGGTGCCGAAGGCGACGTGCGCCTGACCACCACCGAAACGGCGGAAAGCCTCCGCAATGCGCCTGAATTCAAGACGCTTGACGAACAGGCCGCTGATGCAAGTGCCACGGCTCCGGCAACCATGCCGGCCGACAACACCACAACCTCGTCGACGAACAACTAATTCCGGAACGAGAGACGTGTTGACGTTTCAACGGGCGGCGCTTCAAGCGCCGCCTTTTTTCGTTGGTCGGCAAGCCGGACGGTTCTTCATTGCATGCACCAATACCGCGCTATCGTAGGCTCATGGCCGGCCAGATGGCCCCCTAGACGCTGACACAGCATCGGCTGATCTGGCTAGAGGACGTTTCCAGGCGTGCGGACTGGAGTCGTTGACAATTGCATTACGCCGAAGCCCGTTCGACAAGAGCGAATTCGTGGTGATGTTCGCTGAGGTAACGCAAGGTGGCTGCCGTATCGACCGGCTTGCCGAAATAGTAGCCCTGCCCCATGCCGCAGCCGAGTGCGCGCAGTTTGTCCGCTTCGGCTTCGGTCTCGATTCCCTCGGCGACAACTTCAAGATCCAGGCCCTCACACATGGTGACGATCGCCTTGATGATGTGCTCGGAGGTGCGGTCTGTGGTGATGGCGGACACAAAGGCACGGTCGATCTTGACCTTGTCGAAGGTGAACTCGCGCAGGCGGCCGAGACTCGACTGGCCGGTGCCGAAATCATCCAGCGAGATGCGGATGCCGGCATCCTTCAATTCCTTGATGATCCGGCGCGCGGTATCGGCCGACGTCATCACCGCAGTCTCGGTGATTTCCAGCTCCAGCCGGCGCGGGTCGAAGCCGACGCTGTTGAGGATCGATAACGTGCTGAACGAGGTGCGCGGGTCCATCAACTGACACGAGGACAGGTTGAACGACAGGAACAGGTCGCGTGGCCATGCGAGCGTCGCTTCGGCGGCCTTGCGCAGCAGCGTTTCCGACAGGGTGTCAATAAAACCGCGCTCTTCGGCCAGCGGCACGAACACGGAGGGCGAGACAAAGCCGAGATCGGGATCGATCCAGCGGGCGAGCGCTTCGAAACCGACGACCCGGTTGTCGCGCAGGCGCACGATCGGCTGGAAATGCACGTCGACCGTGTCGTTGATGATCGCGTTGCGAAGGGCCTGCTCCAGCTGGGTGGCACGCTTCATTTCCTGGGCGATCTCGCGGGAATAGACGGTGATCTGGCCGCGGCCGCGTCGCTTCGAGCGATAGAGTGCCGTCTCTGCGCTCTTCATCAGTTCCTCGAAGTCATTGCCGGCAAACGGATAGACGGCGAAGCCGAGGGAGGCGGAGAGGCGGACGTTGCGGTCGCCGAGATCATAGGGCGCCGACAGGACATCCTTGATCATCTGGCCAGCCCGTTCGGCGCCGGCGCGCTCGAAAACCAGCGGCAGGATGATAGCAAATTCGTCGCCGTCGTGGCGGGTGACGGTGGCGCCGTCGGGGGCGCAGGCCTTGAGGCGATGCGCGACCTGGCACAGGATTTCGTCGCCGGCGGCCTGGCCGAAAAGATCGTTGATGGGTTTGAAACCGTCCAGATTGACGATGCCAACGGTAAACGGCGCCGGATCAGCGGCACGATCGGCTGCCAACTGACGGGCCTTGTCACGCAGCCGGTGGCGATTACCCAGACCGGTCAGATGATCGGTATAGGCCATGGCGTGCAATTCGTTCTGGTTATACTGCTCGGTGGCAGGTCCAGCGGAGCCCATTCACGTGTCCTGATTCAGTTCCTTCCACGGGCCGAGGATGCGGGGGAAACATTAAAATAATCATATCGATATCGGCGGTCGGGACGTCGCCCGCGGCCCCTTATTTGGGGGGTTGACAGCGTGTCAGGCGTGCGAGGCCGCTTTTCCGATGCCCGGCGCAAGCCTTGTCAACGCCGCATCGACAATGTCCGGGCTCAGCGGCTTCAGGATCACGTCATTCATGCCGGAAGAGTAACAGGCATCCCGATCCCGCTCGAAAGCCTGGGTCAGCACACCGATGATCGGCGTCGGGATGAGCGTAGCATGCTCCAGTTCACGGATTCGGCGGGCAGCGTCGAAACCATTGATATCCGGCAGGGTGACATCCATGAGGATGATTGCCGGGGCGAGCTCCTGCCAAAGCCGCACCACTTCCTCACCTGTTGCGGCGATCCGATAGGCATAACCCAGCCCTTCCAGGATCTGTGCAAAGACGATCTGGTTGATTTCGTTGTCTTCCGCCACCAGAACCAGGGCAGGAAACACTGAGGGCGGCGCCGGTTCGACCACTTCTTCGGTGGTGATTTCCCAGTCATCGACGGGCGCTGGTGGCGCCTGAAGGGCGGTGAGACGATCGAGCACCGTAAACGCCAGGTCTGTCGACAACTGATATCCATCCAGGGCGACGTAGTCGACATCGACGGCCTGTATCAGTTCAAGGCACCGGACATCCATCTGAACATCGACGATGGCAAGGTCGATGGAGACGCCAACGGACAAGGCGACATTGAGGAAGGCGTCCAGCTCGTCGTCGTTGCGAACGCAGCAACTATCGAGCCCGAGGATTTCAAGCGTCTGCAAGGCAGCGGCTTCAAATTCCCGGTCACTGGTAACAAGCAGTGCCTTGCGGCCGCGAAGCCGCTGATCGAGCTTTGTATCCGATACCGGAGACGATTGGCCCGCTCCGACAACGGCCAGGCCATTGGCTGTGTCGGTGGCCGTCGCCATCGAGCCGACCTCGCCGAAACTGGCGACAACAAAGTAGCGGCCGGGTTTTCCCACACGCTGGACATGGGTCAGGATAGGCCGGGAGGGATCTCCGTACAGGCGCATGTTGAGCGTGACCGACGCACTCATGCCGGTGTCCAGCACATGTCGGCTGATGTTCGACAGTGGCGCTGCGATGTCCGTGTCGAAGATCGTGTTGAGGCTACCGCCGAGCGCATTGTCCGCGCCAACCGCCAGCGCCGCGCAAAAAACCTTGTTGACGGCAACGAGCTGCAGGCTGCGATCCTGGACAAAGACCGGATGCGCAAGGTTGTCGAGGATTTCCTCGGTCAGCTGCACCCGTTCCAGGTCGGCACGCCACTGGTCTTCGCGTTTCTTCTGCTCGGTGATATCGGTAATGATGCAAATGCCATAGCCGGATGGCAGACGACGCTTTGAATAGCGGGTCCAGCGCTTGGCATCGTCGCAAAGCTGGTGCTCGGAGCGCTCTTTCCAATGGGCGGAAATCTGACGGGACAGCCACTCGTCGCGGTTCTGCGCGGCGCCTTCGCCCTGGTCGCGCCAGCCATTGTCATAGGCGGCGGCCAGGAAATCGCGCAGGCGCGTTCCGGGTTCGAAGAACCGCGCGGGCGCAGGAACAAGAGTTCGCACGGCACGGCTGGCAAACAGCAGTTGATCATTGCGGTCGTAGACAAGAAAGGCAGCCGACAAAGCTTCCGATACGGCGTCGAGCATCGCAGCCTGGAGAAAGCTGTCTGACGTCTCGCCCGCTATTCCGTTGTGTCCCCTGTTTTCGGCGGGGACCGGTGGAAACTCGCTCACAATGCTGCCTCTAAGAACCTCATCACGGGAAGCGACAGGTTTGAAATCGGGATCGTGCCTGCAATGAACATTCCGGCAATCACTTGAGGAAGGTGGGAGTAAATGAAGAGCGATCCGGCCATCCGCTCTTCCTCCGCCGGCTCGCGAGCCCACCGTGGAAAACATTTCAAGTTGTCTCGAAAACTAGAGCGTTTCCGTTAAGGCGCGCTTAATGATGCAAGCGAAATCGCGGCGACGACAAATAGGCCTTTCCCCCCGCGCCCGAATCCCGGAAAATGACCGCATGATGATCAAGCAGCTCTCCGAAACCCTGATCAACCAGATTGCCGCCGGTGAGGTCATCGAGCGACCCGCAAGTGCTGCCAAGGAACTGATCGAAAACGCCATCGATGCGGGGGCAACCCGGATCGAGGTGGCGACGGCCGGCGGCGGCAAGACCTTGCTGCGCATTGTCGACAATGGCTGCGGCATGGGGCCGGACGATCTCGAACTGTCGATCCGACGGCACTGCACGTCGAAGATCAGCCAGACGCTGTTCGACATCCGCTCGCTGGGCTTTCGTGGCGAAGCCCTGCCCTCGATCGGCTCGGTTGCCAAGCTGACCATCACCAGCCGGCCGGCCGGTGCGTCTGCGGGTGCCGAAATCTCGGTGCAAGGCGGCAAGGTCGGCTCGGTCCGGCCTGCCGCTGCCAATCCCGGCACGACGGTCGAGGTCCGCGACCTGTTCTTTGCCACCCCTGCCCGGCTGAAATTTCTGAAGACGGAAAAGGCAGAAGCCGGCGCCATCACTGAAATCGTCAAGCGGATGGCGATCGCCTTTCCCGCCATCCGCTTCGTGCTGTCGGGCACCGATCGCTCGACGCTGGAGTTCCCATCCACCGGCGACGATCATCTGGCGCGCATCGCCCAGATCCTCGGCTCCGACTTTCGCGACAATGCGATTGCGCTCGACGCAGAGCGCGAAGATGTGCGCCTCACCGGATTTGCCGGCGTTCCGACCTTCAATCGCGGCAACTCGGCGCATCAATACGCCTTCGTCAACGGTCGGCCGGTGCAGGACAAGCAGATCCTGTCGGCCATTCGCGGCGCCTATGCCGAGACCATCCCGCACGGGCGCTATCCGGTTGCCGTTCTGTCCCTGACGCTCGACCCGGCTTTGGTCGACGTCAACGTGCATCCGGCGAAGTCCGATGTGCGCTTTCGCGATCCGGGCCTGGTCCGCGGGCTGATCGTTGGCGCGGTGCGCCAGGCGCTTCAGCGGGAGGGCGACCGGTCCTCGACCACCGGTGCCGGCGGCATGCTGCGGGCGTTTCGCCCCGGCTTCAACCCGCAGCCATCGGCGAACTGGTCGGCGGGGGCATCGCCCTATCGCCCGGTCAGTGATGATGCAATTCCCATGACCGCCGCCTACCCGTCGCAGAGTACCAGCTCAGGCTTTGCATTTGCCGAAGCGGGACAGGCGGCATTCGAAGCCCTGAGCCAGCCGACGGCACGCAGCGATGCGCCGTCGGTGATCGTTGCCGGGGAACCGGTTGCCAATTTTCCGCTCGGCGCCGCTAGAGCACAGGTCCATGCCAATTACATCGTGGCCCAGACTGGTGACGGGCTGGTGATCGTCGACCAGCATGCCGCGCATGAGCGCCTGGTGTTTGAGCAGATGCGCAAGGCACTGACCGGCCGCCGGCTTCCCTCCCAGGGCCTGCTGATCCCTGAGATCATCGACCTACCGGAAGAGGATTGCGACCGGCTGATGATGCATGCAGAGGCGCTGGAGCAGCTGGGGCTTGCGGTCGAGCGCTTTGGACCCGGCGCCATTGCCGTGCGCGAGACCCCGGCAATGCTGGGCGAGATGGATGTCACCGGGCTGATCAAGGATCTGGCCGACGAGATTGCCGAATGGGACACGGCCGACAGGCTTTCGGCCCGGCTGGAACATGTGGCCGCGACCATGGCCTGCCATGGTTCGGTGCGCTCCGGACGGCAGTTGCGCGTCGAGGAAATGAACGCCCTGCTGCGCCAGATGGAGCAGACGCCCGGTTCCGGGCAGTGCAATCACGGTCGGCCGACTTATGTGGAGCTCAAGCTGTCCGACATAGAACGTCTGTTTGGTCGCAGTTGAGACGGGTATTGGCAGGTTGGCTGGCGCGTATCTTCGGCGGCAAATCCGGCGCGCTGATTTCCGCGGACCGCTCTAGAAATCGCCCGGAGGGCGCTGTATTGCAGTACCGTGACAGGCGCAGGAGACAAAAAATGAACCGTTTCGAAGGCAGCGGCAACCGCGAGGCCAAGATCCGCTATCTCGACGCGGACTTCCAGATTCTCACACCCGGCAGCCATGTCGTTTGCGCGATGACCGGCCGTCCGGTCCTGATCGACGAGCTGAAATACTGGAGCGTGGCGCGACAGGAGGCTTACGTGGATGCAGCAGCCTCGCTGGAAGCCGAAAAACGCGCCGGTGCCCTTCCCAACCAGTCGCGCTGATCGTCAGGCCTTGGCGGCAAGCTTTCGGGCGCGGCACGCGGCTGAAGCCTTGTCGATGATCTGAGCCGGGGCATTCGGATCGTCAAAGGCCATATCGATTTCGACCACGACCGACTGTTCGGCGAGCCGCGCGGCCTCACCATGTCCACCCGTCAGGCGCACATGGTCCTTGGCCGTGGTCACCAATTGCAAGCCCTGCTTTTGCGCGCGCTGCAAAAGATCGACAATCTCGTCATCGGCCAAGTGATGATGATCGGGGAAACCCTGGCGATCGGTGATCACCGCGCCGACCTCCTCCAGCGTGCGATAGAACTTGCCCGGATCGGCAATGCCGGCATAGGCGAGGACGGGCTTGCCCTTCAGGTCATGCGCATCGCGCGGTTTCACATTGGCGACCAGAACCGGCTTTCCGGCGCGCGATGCCTGGCGCACCAGCGCATCGGCAGCACTGCCTGATCCCACCTTCAAAATGGCATCGAGATGGCGCATCTGGGTGCGGATGGGCGCGCGCACCGGACCGGCCGGAACGGTGCAGCCATTGCCGATGCCGCGGATGGTGTCGATGACGATCAGGGCGAAATCGACCTTCAACCGCGCACTCTGGAAACCGTCATCCATGATGATCAGATCGACGCCCTCCGCCATCAGGCGTTCGGCACCGGCCACGCGGCGGCGGGAAATCACGGTCAGCGCCTCACGGGCGAGCAGCAGGGGTTCATCCCCCACGGCAGATGAGCGATGATGCTGCGGATCGACCACGGTCGTCACATCGAGCGAGCCGCCATAGCCACGGCTGAGAAAACCCGGTTTCAGCCCTTTTGCCTTGGCGGCACGGGCGATGGCAATCGCGGTCGGGGTCTTGCCGGCGCCGCCGACGGTGAAATTGCCGACGCAGATGACCGGCACGGCCAGCGCATGACGACGGCGACGGTTCATCAGGCTTGCTGCAATCCGCCCATAAACGAAAGCGACCGGCTGCAGGCAGCGCGCTCGCCAGTCCATCTTGGTCCACCAGAAAGGCGGTGCTTCCGAAACCATGCTGCCCTTGCCCCCGACGCGGTTCCCCAGCCGGAATGCACGGCTCCTCCCGCCACCCCAGCGAGCAACAAGAAGCCTTGCGCGCGTCAGAAGGTCAAGCATTGGTGTATCAAATCGAGACAAAACGGGTCAGCCGAGCACCGCTTCGAGTTCGGTGATGTCGGACAGAACCATGTCGGAGGCAGGCGTCAGCGTCTCGCGCGACCCTGTCCCGGACAAGACGCCGATCTTCAGTCCGGCGCCGGCATTCTGGCCCATGTGCAGGTCGTGATTGTTGTCACCGACAACGGCGACCTGGGCGGGGGAAAGGCCGGTGGCGGCGCAGAAACCGAGCACCATGCCGGCTTCCGGCTTGGCGCCATGGCCGCTGTCATAGCCGGCAACAAAATCAATATACTGGGTTATGCCGAAACGATCGGCCGCGACCCGGATCGAACGTTCATTGTCGCTCGAGGCAATGCCGAGGCGCAGGCCACGCCCGTGCAGCCGGGCAAACAGCGGCTGAAGTTCGGTGATCGGCACGGAGAGTTGCGCCGCTTCGGCAAAGCAGTCGTCGATGCGCGGCACGAGATCGGACAGCGCCAGCGGCGAACCCGCGACAATCATGCCCTCGGCGATCTCGCGTGTGTTGCCGGAGGCAAACAGGCTGTCGGGAACGATGTCGCCGGAGACCGGATGCATGCCGCAGGCTGCCAGAAGCCGATCGGCCAAAGTCTGATCGCCATCGGCCGCCATCAACGCCACCATGCGGTTGACCGGCCCCCAGCTCGCATCAAAATCGAGCAGCGTGCCATCCTTGTCGAAGAGGATACCGGCAATTTCTGGCTTGGTGTTCATGTCGGCATCCCTTGAGGCAAGTCGTCGATCAGCTCTGGCTGGCAGTGCGCGGCTCAAGCTTGGCCTTGACCGAAAGCGGGCTGATATAGGGCTCCAGCGCCTTCAGCGTTGCCGTCAGGGCACCGCGCATTTCCTGCATGCTCTCGGTGCCGGCTTCCATCATCTTGGTGCGGGCGAGATCATTGCTCATCAGGAAATGCACGGCCTTGGCCAGCATTTCGGCGTCGCGGACGATGCGGGCGGAGCCATTGCGCACCAGGCGCTGATAACTTTCGCGGAAATTGCTGACCTGGGGTCCCGAGAGCACCGCGCAGCCAAGCATGGCAGGCTCCAGCGGGTTCTGGCCACCATCGGCAGACAGGGAGCGGCCGACGAAGGCTATATCGGTCATGCGCAGATAGAGGCCCATTTCCCCGATCGTATCGCCGAGGAAGACATCCGTGTCCGGCGTGATCACGTCACCGCGGGTGCGGCGGGCGACCTTCAGACCTTTTTCCACCAGCATCGCCTCGATTTCATCGGAGCGTTCGGGATGGCGGGGCACGATGATCGACAGAAGGCCGGTGTGCGCCTTCAGCGCACGATGCACCATGGCGGCGATCTTTTCCTCGCCCTCGAATGTCGAGATGGCAGCCCAGGTCTTGCGGGTGCCGATCTGCTGCATATACCGCGCCAGCACTGCCTCGTCGCAAGGCGGGGCATCACTGTCGACCTTGATATTGCCGGAAATCCCGACCGGCCAAGCACCAAGGTCACGGAACCGCTCGGCATCGACATCCGATTGCGCAATGACCAGCGCGAGCTTGCCAAACAGGGCTTCGGCGACCGACTTGTAACGCAGCCATCGGTCAATCGAGCGATCGGACATGCGGGCGTTGACGAGGATCTGCGGAATCTGGCGGCGGTGCAGTTCTGTCAGCGTTGCCGGCCAGATTTCGGATTCGACGCCAATTGCCACATCCGGCTGCCAGTAGTCGAGAAAACGGCGCACGGCCGGCAGAAGATCGAGCGGAACATATTGATGCAGCACGGTATCGCCCAAGCGATTGCGGGCGACTTCCGCCGATGTCACCGTGCCGGTCGTCAGCAACACATGCACATCGCGACGGCGCAGCTCGCGCATCAGGGGGACCACTGCGACCGTCTCGCCGACACTTGCGGCATGGATCCACACCATAGGGCCTGCCGGACGCTCCAGACTGGCGTAACCGAAACGCTCGTTGCGGCGCGCGCGGTCTTCCTTGCCCTTGGCTGCGCGATAGGCAAGCAAAGGCCGCGACAGCGGATAGGCAACCAGCCCCAACCAGCCGTAGGAGGCGACAGCGATCTTTGCCAAACCGTCGCTTAGCGCCATGGACCAAACCTGCTCATCTTCATCGACAATGCCAATATGCCCTTTCAAAAAGTGGGCCATGCAAAAAGCAACAGATGCACAAAGACTGAGTTTAAAACGTGACCCTCAACGCGGATCGAACACAGCAGTGACGGCTGGGAGCGCAATCAGCTGCGCTGAAACCCGCTTATTCCGTCGGATTCAAAAGACGGTGCATATGAACAATGAAGTAACGCATATGCGCGTTGTCGACGGTCGACTGCGCCTTGGATTTCCAGGCCACAAGAGCGCTGGCATAGTCGGGAAAGATGCCGACGATATCGAGTTCATTCAGATCCCGAAACTGAACCTGTTCGAGGTTCGACAACTCACCGCCAAAAACGAGATGGAGAAGCTGCTTCTTGTCGCTGGACTCTGTCATTTTTTTCGTTTCATCCCATAGAATTTCTGCAGACATTTCATCTGCGCGATTTCATTTGAAAGGTCAACTCCGGGCAATTGGGGTAAGACTTCCCAACAACTCCGGCAAGACCTGACTGGAGGCAGCCACCAGAACGGGATGCGTAACATCCTGCCGGTTATACATCAGCGGCGCACCCGACAGATCGGTGAGGCTGCCGCCGGCGCATGAGAGGATCAAATCGGCAGCGGCGAGATCCCAGTCATGCGAATTGCGCTTGACCAGCGTCGCGTCGATCCGGCCGTCGGCCACCAGCGCCAGCCGATACGCCAGCGACGGAACATGCTCGACCCGTTCGATGCGTTTGCGGATTGCCGGATCAAAACCGACAATCATGTCCTGGGCGCAGGCAACCTTCAAAGGTCCGGCGCTTTCGGTTGCCGACACCCGGATCACCGCACCATTGCGATAGGCCGGACCACCGAGCATGGCCGTAAACTCCTCGTCAAGCGCCGGCGCCACCAGAATGCCGGCGACCGGTCGCCCCCTGTGGACGACGGCCACGCTGACGCACCAGGTGTCCTTGCCGGCGATGAAGGCGCGGGTGCCATCGATCGGATCGATGACAAACAGTGTCTCGCGACCGAGGCGCGACGGATCATCATCGGTCTCCTCCGACAGCCAGCCATAGGTCGGGCGGGCCTCGCGCAACACGGTCTCGAGCGAAAGATTGGCGGCGTAGTCGGCAGCACTGACCGGCGACTGGCCCTCGTTCTTCCACCAGACTTCCGGAGACTGGCCAAAGAAGGACAGCGCCACACGGCCTGCCTCGCGCGCGGCTGCCGTGATCAGTTCCAGATCGGCCTGCCAGTCGAAGTCGCCCAAAGCCGCGGAAGATGGCGCTTCTCTGCCGTCAGAGCCCGGCAAGGGTCATGCCCTCGATTGCAAGCGTGGGAGCCGCGACACCGAACTTGCGATCGATGTCATCGGCAGGGGTGACGCGCATGAACATGTCCTTGAGGTTCGATGCTATTGTGACCTCGGACACCGGATAGGTCAGTTCGCCGTTCTCGATCCAGAAGCCCGAAGCACCGCGGCTATACTCGCCGGTGATCATGTCGACACCCTGGCCGATCATGTCGGTGATATAGAGGCCGGTGCCGACAGTGCGGATCAGGTCTTCGGGCGAGATGTCGCCCGGCTCCAGCGCCAGATTGGTCGACGAGGGCGAAACGGCCGTGCCGCCACGAGCACCGCGGCCATTGGTGCGCAGGCCCAGTTCGCGGGCCGCCGACGACGACAGGAACCAGTGCTTTAACACACCGTCCTCGATCATCGTCAGGCGTTCGCCACTGACGCCTTCGCCATCGAAGGGGCGCGAGGACGATCCGCGAACCTTCAACGGGTCGTCGGTGACGTTGAGACCGGCCTTCAGAACCGGCTGGCCCATCTTGTCGCGCAGGAACGAGGTCTTGCGGGCAACGGATGCGCCGTTGATGGCGCCGGCGATCGTGCCGACGAAGCCGCGCGCAACACGCGGGTCGAATATGACGGTCAGATTGGAGGCGGTCGGGACCTGGCGCGGGTTGAGCCGCTTGATCGCCCGTTCTGCGGCGCGTCGTCCGATCACTTCCGCGTCATCAAGATCGGCGTAATAGAGGCGGCTGTCGAAATCGTGGTCGCGCTCCATCTTGGTCCCCTCGCCGGCAATGACGCCGACGGAACGGGAAAAACGCGAGGCGGCATAACTGCCGGAGAACCCATGCGAGGTGACCAGAACCAGGCCACCCATGCCGGCAGAGGCGCCGGCGCCGAGCGAATTGCTGACGCCATTGACGCTGCGGGCGGCCTCTTCCATGGCGAGCGCACTTTCGCGCAGGCTGTCGCTGGAGACTTCCGTCGGATCGTAAAGCTCCAGATCGGCGATATTGCGGGCCAGATCCTGCTCATCGGCGAGCCCGGCATAGGGATCTTCCGGCGAAACCCTGGCCATGGCAACCGCACGTTCGGCAAGCGCCGTCAGGTCGAAGCCGGGATTGGCGGAAACGCTGGCGACCTGGTTGCCGATGAAAACACGCAAGGAGAAATCATCGCTCTCGGAGGCTTCGGTCGATTCAACCTTGCCCATGCGGACGCTGACCCCCTTGGATCGGGATCGCACGACAACCGCATCGGCGCGGTCCGCTCCAGCCTTGCGGGCCAGATCGACGAGCTGTTCGGCGCGTTGGAGAAGATTGACGGAATCAATTTCATTGGGCATGGCTTGGCCTTTCCTTCCCGCTCCATTTATTGTGCATTCCAGAGGGCATCAAGGGCGGTTCGGGCTTTTCCCGTTCACGAGCCCGGCATGCTGCCAAGGAGACCGCGTTTGTCCACCGCAACCGAAGCCCTTTTCACCCAACCACTGCTGCTGCTCGGCGGCGCGGTTGTCGCCGCCCCGCTGTTTCGAAAACTGGGACTGGGGACGGTTCTCGGTTATCTCGCCGCCGGCGTGGTGATCGGACCCGTGCTGCACATGATCGCCGGATCGGGCGATATTCTGGCCGTGGCGGAGCTTGGCGTCGTCCTGCTGCTGTTCGTCATCGGGCTCGAGCTCAAACCCAGCCGGCTCTGGCACATGCGTCGTGACATTTTCGGACTGGGGGCGGCACAGGTCATCCTGACCGGCCTTGCCATGACCGGGACAATCCTGCTCACGGGACTGCTCGACTGGCGCGCCGCCGTGGTCGCGGGTTTCGGCCTTGCACTGTCATCGACAGCATTTGCCCTGCAGATCCTCAATGACAATGGTGAATTGAACAGCCGCTACGGGCAGCGCTCGTTCTCGATCCTGCTGTTCCAGGACCTCGCCATCGTGCCGCTTCTGGCGATGATATCGATCCTCGACGGCAATGGTGGCGAACAGGGCTCCTCCGCCTTTACCGAAATCGCCATGGCGGTCGGTGCGGTCGTCGCCATGATCCTGGCCGGGCGCTATCTTCTAACCCCGTTGTTCCAGGTGATTGCAAGAACGGGTGCGCGCGAAGTGATGATCGCGGCAGCGCTGTTTGTCGTGCTCGGCTCCGCCTATCTGATGCAGGTCAGTGGTCTCTCCATGGCGATGGGTGCCTTTCTCGCCGGCGTGATGCTGGCCGAATCCTCCTACCGCCACGAGCTGGAAGCCGATATCGAGCCGTTTCGCGGCTTGCTGCTGGCGCTGTTCTTCATGGCCGTCGGACTGTCGATGGACATCCAGGTGATCGTCGACAACCTGCTGCTGATCACGCTCGCCGTGCCGGTGCTGATGATGGTGAAGGCGGCGGTGCTTTACAGCATCTGCCGGATCGCCGGATCGCCGCACAACGATGCCATCCGGATCGCCATGCTTTTGCCGCAGGGTGGCGAATTCGGCTTCGTGCTGTTCACCACGGCAGCCGCCAGCGGCATCCTGACAGGCGCCACATCCTCATTGCTGATCTCGATCGTGACGCTGTCGATGGCGCTCACCCCCTTGGCAACCCTTGTGGCCAGGAGGCTCGTCTCCGAGGACAGCGGCGAACGCGAAGAGATGGAAGAGGATTTCGAGGGTGCCGGCGCCGATGTGCTGATGATCGGCTTCTCCCGTTTCGGCCAGATCGCCGCCCAGATTCTGCTGGCCAGCGGCCGCGACGTGACGACCATCGACGACAGTGCCGATCGCGTGCGCCAGGCGGCGCAATTCGGTTTCCGCATCTATTTCGGCGATGGCAAAAGGCTCGACGTGCTGCGCGCCGCCGGCATCGAGAAAGCCAAGATTGTCGCGGTCTGCACGCAGAAAAAAGAAGTGACCGATGCGATCGTCGACCTGATCCGCGCCGAATATCCCGATGTCCGGCTCTATGTGCGGTCCTATGACCGCATCCACAGCCTGTCGCTTCGTGCCCGCGACGTCGAATACGAGCTGCGCGAAACGCTGGAATCCGGCCTGCTGTTCGGGCGCCGGACGCTGGAAGGTCTCGGCGTCTCGGAAGACGAGGCCTATGACATCGGCGAGGACATCCGCCGCCGCGACGAGGAGCGCCTGCGGATCCAGGCACAGGAAGGCATCCAGGCAGGACGAGACATGTTGCACAACCGGCCGGTCAAGCCGGAACCGCTGGTCAAGCCGAAGCGCCCCGTCGCGCCGATGGTCGGAGAAGAGGCCGCTCCGCACAG
Organism: Hyphomicrobiales bacterium; assembly: GCA_900470155.1. Classification (GTDB taxonomy): domain Bacteria; phylum Pseudomonadota; class Alphaproteobacteria; order Rhizobiales; family Rhizobiaceae; genus Allorhizobium. Next base: position 233,859 of record UBZT01000004.1, on the reverse strand, counting down.
CTAGGGCGCAGACAGCATCCGAAGCCTGAGGCAAAAGCCTAGGTCAGCGCCTGACGAAGTCTTCCATGCGCGCTGAAATCTCGCGCTTGAGCCCGTCCTTCAGGCCTTCCGAGGCTTCGAAGATTTGGCGGGCTTTGAGAAAATCGAGCACGCGGAAAGAGTTGACCTCCGGCCGAAGGTAGATGTCGGGCTGGCAGATCTTCATCTTCAACGCGACGTTCGACTGCATCATCAACTGTGATGCACCGAAGAGGCTGTCGATGCGATTGGGCATCAGCGAGCCGTCGCCTTCCGGCGCGCCGACGACATCAACGCCGATGGTGATATCGGCCTCGCCAATCAAAAGGTCATAGGGCACCGGATTGAAGATGCCGCCATCGATCATCAGCCGGCCCTTGATGGTGACCGGCGCAAACAGAGCCGGAATGGCGGCCGAGGCGGCGAGCGCCTCATAGAGATCGCCATGGTCGCAGATCTGCTCGCACTGGCCGTAATAATCCGTCGCCATCACCTTCAGCGGAATGCCAAGGCCGGTAAAATGCGTCGGGATTTCTGGTGGCAGGAAGGCTTGCAGAACGCGCTGCAGGTTGAACTGGCCGAGGCGAAAGCCGCCGAGCGCATCGCGCATGCTGGCCGGGCGCAGGCCCCAGAGACGGTTCAGAACCTGGGCACGATTGTCGGCCAGATGCAGTGCATAGTCGCGGATGTCGCGGCCGCACATGCCAGCCGCATAGGCCGCGCCGATCAGGGCTCCCATGGAGGACCCGGCGATGATCGACGGCTTCAGGCCGAGTTCGTCGAAGACTTCCAGCACGGGGACATGGGCAAAGCCGCGGGCACCGCCAGCACCCAGCGCCAGACCTATCGTCGGCTGGACATGGGTGCCGGAGGACGGGATCGGGGTCTCAGCAATTATATCCATGGCACCTGTTCTCGTGATCGACGTCAGGCAGGCCTATAGGAAAAGAAGTACATTTTCGTGTCACCGAAGGTGCGTTCCTCGGTGAAGGCAAAAACCGGGTCGACCGTGACCTGGACATCGCCGCGCTCCTCGAGAATGACCAGCGCACCGGGTGCCAGCCAGCCACCCTTGTGGGCCGAGAGCATAGCCTTTTCGCCCAGACCCTTGCCATAGGGCGGATCGGCAAACAGCAGATCGAACGGCTCTATGTTGTTGGAAGGCCCGAGATCCGTCGCATCACGGCGCAGGATCCGCGCGCGGCCGTGCAGGCCGAACGCGTCGATGTTTTCCCACAGCAGGCTGCGACCCTCGACACTGTTTTCGACAAACAGCGCCGACTTGCAGCCGCGCGACAGGGCCTCGATGCCGACAGCCCCCGTGCCGGCAAAGAGATCCAGAACGCGTGTTCCGTCCAGAAGTCCCGGATGGGCATGCGCGAGAATGTTGAACAGGCTCTCGCGCGTCCGGTCGATGGTCGGCCGGATATCATTGGACTTGGGCGTGGCCAAAGCACGGCCACGGAATTCCCCACCGACAACCCGCATGCCGGCTTACCTCTTGCCCTTCGGCGGGCCACCGCGGCCGGCACCGGAAGGCTTGCCGCCTGCGCCGCGCGGGCCGCCGTCGGCCCGCGTGCTTGCCGGACGTCCACCGGGCTTGCCGAACGACTTGCCAGCGGGCTTGCCACCCGGCTTGCCGCCGAAGGATTTTCCGGCGGGCTTGTCGCCAAACGGTTTTGCACCGCGTGGCTTGTCACCGAAGGGTTTTGCGCCGAACGGCTTGTCGCCGCGCGGCCGGTCATCACTGGGACGATCCGAGCGAGGACGATCACCGGCCGGGCGATCGCCGCGCGGGCGATCTGCGCCGAAACGTTCGCCACGCGGCGCATCGCTGCGCGCACTGTCGCCACGGGGACGATCGGTACGGGCCGGACGGTCGCCACGATCGGGGCGGTCGGCGAAATCGCGGCGCGGGCCACGATCCGTTGTCTCACGGCGCGGTCCCCGGTCACTGGTTTCGCGACGCGGGCCGCGGTCGCCGAAGCCACCGCGCTTGTCGCCGTCACGACCTCCATCCCTGGCAGCATCTCTGGCACCGCCTCTGCCACCATCACGGCCACCGGGCTTGGTGTCCGGGCCATCGGCGCGGATCCAGTCGCCTTCCTCGTCGCGGGCACGGCTCACCACAACGCGCGGGCCGGTGTCCCGGTCGGCGAAATCATTGCGACCCTTGCTGTCCGGGTTGAAGCGTGTCGAACCCTTGGTCGGCTTGCCATCCTTGCCACGGCCGTAACGCTTGCTTTCCGGTAGACCTTCGCGGCGGGCGCGCGGTGCCTTGGCCTCTTCGCCTTCAACGGCTACCTTCTTTTCGGCCACCGGACGGGCACCAGGGGCCATCCAGACATTGGCGGTGCGGCTCTTTGGCGCCATCGGCGCACGCTTCGGCTTGTCACCGAAACGACCGCCTTCATCACGGGCACCGAAGCCACGCTTTTCGCCGTCACGTTTGCCGGCCGGCTTGGTGCGGCTGTCGTCGCGACGGGTATCCAGGCGATCGAGCGCACGTTCGCGCTTGTCGCCGGGCTTCTCGCTGAAGCGCGGCTTGGCCGGACGTTCCTCGCGACGCTCTTCGCGCGCCCATTCCGCCTTGGCGGGCTTGGCCTTTGCCGGAGCGTCCTCGTCTTCATCGTCAACGGCACCGCCATGGGCGAAGATCGGCGCATCGAAATTCGCCTTGGCATCTTCGATCAGGCGCGGGCCCAGCTGGTCACGCAGCATGCGGCCGCGGACTTCCTGGACATCGCCTTCCGGCAGGTCGCCGAGCTGGAACGGGCCGTAGGAAATGCGGATCAGGCGGTTAACCTCGAGACCGAGCGCGCCGAGCACGTTCTTGATTTCGCGGTTCTTGCCTTCGCGAAGGCCCATGGTGATCCAGACGTTGTGGCCCTGCTTGCGGTCGAGCGTTGCATCGATCGCACCATAGAGCACGCCATCGACGGCCATGCCTTCCTTGAGCTTGTCGAGTGCCGGCTGATCGACCTCGCCAAAGGCGCGGACGCGGTAGCGGCGCAGCCAGCCGGTGGTCGGCAGTTCCAGAACCCGCGCCAGGCCACCGTCATTGGTGAGCAGCAGCAGGCCCTCGGTATTGATGTCGAGACGGCCGATCGACATGACGCGCGGAAGCTCATCCGGCAGATTGTCGAACACGGTCGAGCGACCTTCCGGATCGGAATTGGTGGTCACCAGGCCCGCCGGCTTGTGGTAGAGCCAGAGCCTTGTGCGCTCGATGCCGCGGATCGGCTGGTCATCGACCTCGATCTTGTCGGACAGCGTCACGTTGACGACGGGCGTGTCGAGTACGGTGCCGTTGAGCTTGACCCGGCCTTCCATGATCATGCGCTCGATGTCGCGGCGCGAGGCCACGCCAACGCGCGCGAGCAGCTTGGAAATGCGCTCGGGCTTCATCCCATCGTCGCCGGCCGGTGAATCGGACCGGGCTGCGCGTGCGGGGTTGATTTCGGTTTTGGCGGCCGGCTTGCGAGGAAGCGGCTTTGCGCCGCGATCAGAGGGCTTGCCCGCCGGTCGCTTGGACTTGTCTTTGAATGTCATTTGCTATTTGCCTGTGGTTTGGGCTGTCGTATCAGGTCGCGCGGCTCTGGTTAAGTGGAAAGTTCACGCATGACTAAGACAAACGGCTTCATGGAGGCGGCTTTTGCCGAGGCGCGCGCTGCCGGGGCCCGTGGCGAGGTGCCGATCGGTGCCGTCGTCGTGCATGACGGCGCGATCATCGGGCGGGCCGGCAACGAGACGCGGGCGCAAAACGATGTCAGTGCACATGCCGAAATCCTGGCGATCCGTCGCGCTTCCATGATTGTCTGCGACGAGCGCCTGGTCGATGCGGATCTGTATGTGACGCTGGAGCCGTGCACGATGTGCGCGGCGGCGATCTCCTTTGCCCGGATCCGCAGGCTCTATTATGCGGCCCAGGACCCGAAGGGTGGCGCGGTCGATAGTGGCGTGCGGTTTTATGCGCAAGCCACCTGCCATCACCAGCCGGAGGTCTATTCCGGCTTTCGCGAGAGCGAGGCGGCGGACATGCTGCGGGCATTTTTCCAGGAACGGCGCGAGAGCTAGACCGGTTTACCCGGCGGCGAAAGCCTTCAGCGCGTCGCCGGACAGGCGGTAGCGGATCCATTCGGTCTGCGGCTCGGCACCGATCGCGTCATAGACGCGGATTGCCGGCTCGTTCCAGTCGAGCACGCTCCATTCGAAGCGGCCGCAGCCCTTGTCGACGGCAACCTTGGCCAGATGTTTAAGCAGCAGCTTGCCGGCGCCGGAACCGCGAAAATCGGGCGAAACATAGAGATCTTCGAGATAAAGCCCGCTCTTCGCCTGCCATGTCGAATAATTGTAGAACCACACGGCAAAACCCGCCGGTTTACCATCAGCCTCGAGGATCACCGCTTCGGTGACGGAACCCTCTCCGAAGATTGAGGCCCGGATGGTCTCCTCCGTCGCTTCGACCTCGTGGCCCGCCTTCTCATAGACCGCGAGTTCGGTGATGAAGCCAAGGATGGTTGCAGCGTCGTCAGGCGTTGCCGGGCGGATGGTGAATGTCATGGTGCTATATCCATACGAAAAAGGCAGGTCGTTGCCGCCCTGCCCTGATCGAAACCTGTCTGCAAATCTTATTGGAAGGGCATCCACCAGGAGCTGTTGCTCTGCTGGGCGGCCTTGGCTTCCTTCTTGCGACGCTTCTGCTTCTTCAGTTCCGGTTCGCCGAGATCGGCCAGCGCGGTCTCTTCCGTCTTGCGGTAGTCGGTCGGTGGATCCGAAAGCAGGCGGCGCTGGTCGATATAGGCGCCCTTCTGCAGCTTGCGGGCTTCGCGGAAGGCCTGCCATTTCTGCGTCTCGGTCATCGTGCCGGCCGTGCCGTAGCCGGCGAGCAGCGGCGAACGGTAGTTCGGGTTGCTGGAATTGGCATCGGCTTCCTCGACCAGGCGCTCGCGCGTCTGCTCTGGCGCTTCGACCCATTCCGGATTTTCCTTGCTGGCCAGCGATTGCTGCGGCTGAACCAGGGGCGCCTGGGCGACCGATGGCGGCATGACCAGTTCCGGACGCGGATTGTACTTGGTGCCCTTGTTGGCAGGCTCCTTGCCGCCAATCGACACGGCAGAGCCGACGTCATCGGCCAATTGCTCGATCGCCGTCTTGTCGGTGCCATAGGTCGGGCTGCCGAGGCAGCCGGTCAGGCCGAGCGTCGCGCCAAGAAGGCCCGCGACACCAAAGCCAACTCTGAACAGATATGCCGATTTCATCAGTGCCTACCAGCCTCGCCGCATTTCGTTCTGTCTTGCCGAAATTCCCAGCGTGTCCGCTGACAGTAAATTTCGGCCATTTTCAGGCAGTTTTACCGGATGGCCCGCCAAAGCGCAAACCATCCGGTAATATTTCGTCAGTGCGCTGCCGCCAGCTCACGCAAGGCCTTCGCATCGCGGGCCGAGACATCGGGATAGTCGGCATCGCTGCCGACATCCTTGGTGATCTTCCAGGAGCGGGCGCATTTGGTGCCTTCGGCCAGCTTCGGCTCGACCGAAACCTTGGTGCCGTCGTCCAGGCGGAAGGCCTCCTGCGGGCCTTCATCGCCCACCACGGAGATATCCGAGGTGATGCAGATCTCGGCAAAGTCGAGGCCTTCAAGCGCCGCCAGCAGGTCCGGATCGGCGACATGCACGACGGGGGCCGCTTCGAGCGACGAGCCGATGCGCTTGTCCTTGCGCTCGATTTCGAGCGCGCCGGTGACGGCACGGCGGACCGTGCGGACCTTTTTCCACTTTTCCGCCAGCGCCTCGTTCGACCATTCGGCCGGGATGACCGGGAACTGTTCGAGGTGAACCGAGACGGCGGACGGATCACGTGACAGCCAGGCCTCTTCCGTGGTGAACGGCATCATCGGGGCAAACCACAGCACGAGACTGTCGAACAGCTTGCGGATGACAAACAGGGCCGAGCGGCGCTTCAGGCTCGACGGCGCGTCGCAATAGAGCGTGTCCTTGCGGATGTCGAAATAGAAGGCCGACAGCTCGACATTGGCGAAATCGGTCAGCGCCCGGGTGATGCGCTTGAAGTCGAATTCGTCATAGGCCTTGCGCACCAGCTGGTCGAGTTCGGCCAGCCGATGCAGCATCAGCTTTTCGAGTTCCGGCAGGTCGGCATAGGAAATCTCCTCGCCCTTGTCATGGGCGAGCGTGCCGAGCATCCAGCGGATCGTGTTGCGGATCTTGCGATAGGCGTCGATATTGGTCTGGATGATCGTCTTGCCGACGCGCAGGTCCTCGGCATAGTCCGACGACATGACCCAGAGGCGCAGGATATCGGCGCCGGCATCGTTCATGATCGTCTGCGGGGCGGTGACATTGCCCTTCGACTTCGACATCTTCTCGCCCTTCTCATCCATGATGAAACCATGGGTGACGACGGCATCGTAAGGCGCGCGGCCACGCGTCGCGCAGCTTTCGAGCAGCGACGAATGGAACCAGCCGCGATGCTGGTCGGAGCCTTCGAGATAGACATCGGCCGGCCATTTCAGGTCGGGACGGTCTTCCAGCGTAAACGTGTGGGTCGAGCCACTGTCGAACCAGACGTCGAGAATGTCGGTGACCATCTGCCACTGTTCGCTATCATGGGCATTGCCGAGGAAACGCTCCTTGGCGCCTTCGGCGAACCAGGCATCGGCGCCTTCATTTTCGAAGGCTGCGAGGATGCGGGCATTGACCTCTTCGTCCTTCAGCACATTGCCCTCGGCATCGGCAAAGACGCAGATCGGCACACCCCAGGCACGCTGACGCGACAGCACCCAGTCGGGACGACCTTCGATCATGGCGCGCAACCGGTTCTGGCCGGCTGCCGGCACGAAACGGGTGTCGTCGATGGCGGACAAAGCGCGCGAGCGCAGGGTCGTGCCGTCGCCGAAGTCCTTGTCCATGTAGACGAACCATTGCGGCGTATTGCGGAAGATGACCGGCTTCTTCGAGCGCCAGGAATGCGGGTATTCGTGCTTGATACGGCCGCGGGCGAACAGGTTGTTGGCCGCGATCAACGCTTCCATGACCCGCTTGTTGGCGTCGCCCTTCTTGCCATTGTCGTCAAGCACACGGGCAGCACCACCTTCGGCCGACGGGCCGAAACCGGGAGCGTCCTCGGTGTAATAGCCGGCGTCATCGACCGGGAACGGGATCTTGGTGTCGATGCCGCGCGCTTCGAGCGCCCGGACGTTCGACATCCAGGCCTCAAAGTCTTCGCGGCCGTGTGACGGGGCGGTGTGCACGAAACCGGTACCGGCGTCATCGGTGACGTGGTCGCCGTCGAGAAGCGGGACGTCGAACGTGTAGCCTAGGGCTGCGAGCGGGTGGGCGCAGGTGATGGCGGCCAGTTCGGAAGACTTAACGGACGTGAGCCGCTTAAATTCCAGCTTTGCTTTAGCGAAGGACGCCTCGGCGAGAGCGTCGGCAAATATTAACCTCTCACCGACTTTCGGACCAAAATCATTTGCCGATGCGGTAACCTCATACAGGCCGTACGCAACCCGCGAAGAATAAGAAATTGCTCTGTTGCCGGGGATTGTCCAAGGCGTTGTCGTCCAGATTACGACGTATGCGTCTCGAAGTAGGTTGCGCTTGGTATTGTGCCTATCGACCTGCCCCGAACCGAGACCCTGAGTCGCCTCTTCTGAGGTGTCCGTGCCGAACACATCCACCACCGGGAACTTCACCCAGATCGTGTCGCTTTCGACCTCGTGATACTCCACCTCGGCTTCCGCCAGCGCCGTGCGCTCCACAACGCTCCACATGATCGGCTTCGAGCCGCGATAGAGCTGGCCGGACAGCGCGATCTTCAGCAGTTCGCCAGCGATACGGGCCTCGGCGTGGAAGTTCATCGTCGTATAAGGACGGTCGAAATCGCCCTCGATGCCAAGGCGGCGGAATTCTTCCGACTGGATGTCGATCCAGCCCTGGGCGAATTCGCGGCATTCCTTGCGGAATTCGTTGACTGGGACCTCGTTCTTGTCCTTGCCCTTCTCGCGGTATTTCTCCTCGATCTTCCACTCGATCGGCAGGCCGTGGCAATCCCAGCCGGGCACGTAATTGGCATCATAGCCGCGCATCTGGAACGAGCGGGTGATGACATCCTTCAGCACCTTGTTCAGCGCGTGGCCGATATGGATATTGCCGTTGGCATAGGGAGGGCCGTCATGCAGCACAAATTTCTCGCGGCCGGCGGCAGAGGCGCGGAGCTTCTTGTAAAGGTCCATCTGGCGCCATTTGGCAGCCATTTCCGGCTCCTTCTGCGGCAGGCCTGCGCGCATCGGGAATTCGGTTTCCGGCAGATAGAGGGTCTTGGAATAGTCGAGCTTTTCAGGGGTATCGGTCATGATCTAGCCATTGAATGCGCGCCGGGACGGCAGCGCTAAAAAATCGGGAACTGTCGTTTAGGACGGAGAAGCGCTGTGAAAGCGCTGAAAACCCGGACCCTCCGGCAGCTCAAAGCGCGCGGAAGGCCGGGCCTATAATTCGGAGGGATATCTGCGTCCGTGCCCTGGTCATCGGGCGTTTGTCTATGTGTTTTTGCGGGAAAATGAAAGGGGGGCCGGCAGAGGAATATACGGGGCCGGCACGGGACGTGATCGATGCCGTGGCAATAGACAGGCCCCGGCGTCGTCGCTTGGTCGGCGCCGGCTCTGCAGGCAGCCAACGGCCGAGGATCAGTGGCGCGGCGGGGCGCCGTCCCCAGCGCTCCAGCGATCGCTGGTGAAGGAACCCAGTTCGACGACGTCGCTTTCGGACGCCCGGCAGATCGCGCCCGGTTTCCGGTCGCATTCGCTCGCGGCAAAATGCAGGGCGGCATCCTCGCTGGCAAACAGTCCGCCGACCCTGCCTTCACGATCATGCACCACCCACCAGCCATGGTGATCGCGCCCGACGGTAAAGCGCGGGGCGGACTTGGCGTTCCAGGTTTGATGATCGAAGTAACCCATGACAGTGAATTCCTGTTGTTTCATGATATCGGCGTGGTGATTGCGTTTCAGGCCGGTCTGCGCAGGCTTGGATCGCCGCTGACCAAGCCTTTGGCCGGGACTGCCAGCAAGGACAGAGCCTGCCTGATTTCGGCGACCACCGGCTGCTCGACTTCGGTGAGCGGCAGGCGGACATCGGGAGCAAGGCCGAGCACGAAGGCCAGCGCCTGCTTGGTGGCGGCAACCGCCTGTTCGGCATCGATCGCGATGAAAAGCGGATAGAGCGTCTGCTGCAGCGTGCGGGCGGCGCTGACGTTTCCACCATGGAAGGCATGATGCATCGCGACGACCAGGCGCGGCGCGACATTGGCGGCCAGCGAAAAGGTGCCTTGCGCACCCATCAGGCCGAGCGCAAGCGCGGTGCGATCATCCCCCGAATACACCGGCAGGCCGCCATGGGGCATGCCATTGCGGGGTATGCGACGCCGGTCCTGCTCACGCAGCACCAAGGGCCGACTGATGTCGCCGGCGTAGTCGGCAAAGCCGACGATGCCGGACAGACCGGCGAACCGCTCGAGCAAGGCCGGCGAGACGTCAATCGCCGTATGGCGTGGCCGGTTGACGATGATCAGCGGCAGGTCGACGGCACTGGCCACGGCCTCGACATGGCGAAACAGCCCCTCCTGGGTCGGCTTGCTGTAGTAGGGCACAACCACCACGGCCGCATCTGCACCCAATGCCCGCGCCTCGCGGGTCAGCGCGATGGTACGTTCCGTCGCATTGGTGCCGGTGCCAACCAGCACCGGGACCGTTCCGGCCGTAACCTCGAGCGTGGTCGAAATCACGGCAACGCGCTCGGCATCATTGAGAACAGGTGCCTCACCGCCCTCGCCGCACACGACAAGTCCGGACACACCGGAGCGAACCTGCCATTCCACCAGCGTCTTCAAACCGATGAGATCGAGCGCTCCGTGACGGAAAGGCGTGACGAGATCGGTGAAGACCCCGGTCATACGTTGGGGCGACAGTGTCATCGGGCCGAGCTCCAGGCGGGACTTGCGGCAATGAGGATTGCCAGAAGCATGGCGGCAGGCGCATCGGAATGCACCGCGCGGAAGCACCGCTGGGTCCGTTCGCCCGTCGTGCCCTTGCAGACCACCTGGGCCCGGCACAGCCAGACGCCGTGCGACCGGACAAGCCTGGACAAGGCGATATTCGGCGCCAGTCGGCTTGCCAGACGCAGCAGCGCCTCGACATGAGCCTCCCGCTCCATCAGCCCGCTAAAGGCACGAAAATCAGACGGGGCATCGCGCAGGCCGGTCATCGGCTCCAGCAGCGGAACTGCTGCCCAGATCAGGTGCTCGCGCAGGACCGGCGACACCGAGATGCGCTTGGCGAGATCGTCCAGCCCGCCGACATTGTGCAGCGGTTCGTATCCGCCGGGTCCGGGGTGGTCCGTGTTGGCTGCTGTGCGGACCGCACCCGAAGATGGCGATTTTAAAGGTTCGTCAGCTTTGCCTTCACGAGTTTTGCCATCACGATCATCACGCATGCTGCGCAACGGGGCCAGAAACTCCAGGCCCGACCATGCACCGTTTCCGCCTGCTACTCTCATCACTTCATTCCTCATCAACCGCCGTCATCGACGGCCAATGAGAATTTAAGGCGATGGAGATAAAGTCTCGATTTGGAAATTGGGGGGCCGACGTAAAGAAATCATAAGGAACAGCGCATGGCGCGTCGCTGGCCGGCTAGCGATCCAGTGCCCGCAGGCACGGTCAAGGATGCGCCGAGAGCCTGTCAGAAGCTGATCTTTTCATCCAGCGCGCCGATCGGCCGGACGCCGGCAAGCAGCGCCCTTGCCTCCTGCTCGTCCTTCCTGATCTGGGCAACCAGCGGATCGAGGCCGTCGAATTTCCACTCGTCGCGCAGATGGCCGAAGAAGGAGACAGAACAGGTCTCGCCGTAAAGATCGCCGGAGAAATCGAAAACAAATGTTTCCAGCCACGCGGCGCCGTTGTCGGTGACGGTCGGGCGGTAGCCGAAGCTCGCGACGCCATCGCGGATCACGCCGTCAGACCGGCGGAAACGCACGGCGTAAATGCCGGCGCGCAGCGTTGCTTCCGGCGGAAGCTTCATGTTGGCGGTCGGGAAGCCGAGCGTGCGGCCAAGCTGGTTGCCCTTGACCACTTCCGCCTCGACGGTGAAGCGGTAGCCGAGCAGGCCGGCCGCCTCGGACACATTGCCTTCGGCGAGAAGATTGCGGATGCGGCTGGACGACACCACGTCGGCGCCTTCGTCACGGAAGGCATCGACCAGCGTCACGCCAAAGCCATGGCGGATGCCTGCTTCCATCAGGAAGGCCGGACCGCCCTCGCGACCCTTGCCGAAATGGAAATCGAAACCGGTGACAACCTCGCGGGCGCCGAGCCACTCGACCAGGATGGAGCGGACGAAATCCTCGGCCGAGCGCTGGGAAAAATCGACGTCGAACGGATATTCGATGACCGACTGGAAACCCATGGCCTCGAGGAGGCGGGCGCGCAGCGGGGCCGGTGTCAAGCGAAAAACCGGTTTTTGCGGATTGAAGACCGAGCGCGGATGCGGCTCGAAGGTCAGGACAAGCGCCGGGACGCCCAAGGCTTCGGCGCGTTCCAGCGCACGACTGAGCACCGCCTGATGGCCGCGATGCACGCCATCAAAATTGCCGATCGCCACGACACCGCCGGTCAGGAGCGAAGGCAGCGCTTCTTTCTTCTCGTTGCGATGGAATACGGTCATGCCTGTCTGCCTTATGCCAGCCGCTGCATCCAGAATTTCGGCGCGGCGTTCTCGCGCTTGAGGAAGTCGTGCAGGGCCGGTTCATCCGTGGTGCCGATCGGCGAATACTCGGCCGCATGGATGCCGCCCGAGATATAGAGAAGGTCGAGGCCGGCATCGATGGCGCCGCGCACATCGGTCGGCATGCCGTCGCCGATCGCCAGAACGCGGGCCGTGTCGATCGCGCCGCCGCGCGCCTCGCCGGCAGCGGCAAGCGTTGCCGCATAGATCGGCGCATGCGGCTTGCCGGCAATGCGGGTCTCGCCGCCGAGCGTGTTGTAATAAGCGGCGACGGCACCGGCACAGGGGATCAGCCGATGGCCGCGCTCGACGACCAGATCGGGATTGGCGCAGATCAGCGGCACCTTGCGGGCGGCGAATTCGGTCAGCATCGCGGTATAGTCTTCCGGCACTTCGGTCTCGTCGTCAAAGAAGCCGGTGCAGACGATGCAATCGGCCTGGTCGGCTGCAACGGCCTCGACATCCAGCCCTTCGAGCAACGGCATGTCGCGCTCGGGGCCGAGCAGGAACACCTTTTTCGGGCCGGCGGCAATCAGGGTGCGGGTGACATCGCCCGAGGTGATGATCCGGTCATAGGCGTCATCGGCAACACCGATGGCTCGAAGCTGGGTGATGACACCCGGAGCGGGGCGCGGCGAATTGGTGATCAGGACGACGGTGACACCCGCCTTGCGGGCTGCCGTCAGGGCTTCGGAGGCGGCAGGAAAGGCATCGATGCCATTGTGCAGCACGCCCCAGACATCGCAGAGGATGACATCATAGTTCGCGGTGACGTCGCCTAGGGTGGAAATGCCGAGTGCCATATTCATTCCTGACTTCAAGATCGTGTGGGCTGACATGACAAAGGAAAGCCGGCAAGGCAAGAGCCTTGGCCCTTTCGGTGGTGAAAATGAATCCCGTGGCCGGTCTTCAGTCGGCGGTCTTCAGGTAAGCGTGCGCAGGGCAAGCCCGAGCAGCGCCGCCACGATCAGGGTGCGCCCGACGCCCTGGTGGAAGCGGAAGATCATGACGGCTGCAACGATGGCGACGGCGACGGCTGCAAGGTCAAGCGAGGTCCAGTCCGGCACGGGGAGCGACAGATCCAGCGACATACCCAGCGACAGGCCCGAATGCGCGATCAGCGGCAGTTCGAATGCGCCGACGCGGGTAAAGACGACATGCAGGGCAAACCAGATGGCCAGATTGAGGATGACGCCGACAACGGCGGCGGTGATCGCCGACAGGGCGGCATTCATCAGGCGATTGCCGCGCAGGCGCTCGATATAGGGCGCGCCGGCGAAGATCCAGATGAAGCTCGGGATGAAGGTGGCCCAGGCGGTGAGCAGTGCTCCGAGCAGGCCGGCCAACAGCGGATCGAACCCGCCGCCATGGCGAAAGCCGGCAAGGAAGCCGACATAGGAGAGTACCAGGACCAGCGGCCCGGGCGTGGTTTCGGCAAGCGCCAGACCATCGAGCATCTCGCCGGGCTTCAGCCATTGATACTGCTCGACCGCCACCTGGGCGACATAGGCCAAAACGGCATAGGCGCCGCCGAAGGTGACCAGCGCCATCTTGGAAAAGAAGGCATAGAGATCCGGCAAGGCGGTATCGGCCGCAAGCAGCCAAAGCAGCGGCAGTGGCGCCAGCCAGACGGCAACCCAGAACAGCAGCGTTAGCAGTTGACGCAGCGCCGGCGGGCGGGCCTCCAGGTTCGTGGGCGCAGGAACATCTTCTGCCGGGATGATACGGGCGCGAACGAGGCCTGCCACCGCCGCCAGCAGGATGACCAGCGGAAACGGCAGCGCCAGGGCAAACAGGGCGAGGAAGGCGAGTGCTGCGAGGATCCGGTGAAACCGGGTTTTCAATGCCCGCTTGCCGATGCGGATCACCGCTTCGATGACGACGGCGAGCACGGCCGCCTTCAAGCCGAAAAACAGGCCGGCGACGAGGTCGGCATCCTGGTAAAAGGCATAGAGCGTCGACAGGCCCATGATAACGGCGAGGCCCGGCAGGACAAAGAGCAGGCCGGCGACAATACCGCCGCGCACGCCATGCAGCAGCCAGCCGATATAGGTGGCGAGTTGCTGGGCTTCAGGTCCCGGCAGCAGCATGCAGTAGTTCAGGGCATGCAGATACCGGTCCTCATCGATCCAGCGTTTCTCGTCGACGCAGATGCGGTGCATCATGGCGATCTGGGCGGCGGGACCACCAAAGCTCAAGACGCCGATGCGGGCAAAGGCTGCGGTCAGCTCGGCAAAACTCGGCGGCTGCGCGGACGCCTGCGCCGGATGTTCAACGGCAATGTTTGTCATTTCACTCCATCGCGCCCGCCGCGCGCCACCCAATCGTGTTTCTCATCCATCGCATCGCGCGCCCATCTGTAATAAGCGTCATAGAGAAGCAAGCCCTGCCCCAGTTGCTGCAGATCGGATGCGTAGAGCCGCGACAGGCCAAGCGATGCCGCCAGGAGACCGGCGGCCTGCGGTGCGAGGTCGAGCCGGTTTGTGTCGGCGCCGCGGACGATCTCTGCCAGGGTCAGCAATGCCGGCGTTTCCAATTGGAATTCCGACAGCATGGTGTCGAAGGTGCAGCGATCGCCGCGATGGCTCCAGAAGACGCCTTCCATGTCAAAGGGAACCGCGTTGAACCTCTCCGCCACTCCTTCGACCTCGGAGGGCGCAACGAAGAGGAAGCGGGCAAAGGGATCAATGAAACGCCGGATCAGCCAGGGGCAGGCAATGCGGTCGATCTTCGGCCGGTTGCGCGTGACCCAAAGCGTTGCGCCGGTGCCATGCGCAAGCCGGGCGATCGGTACCTGCGGCAGACCGGCCGCAGCCCAGGCCAGGACCCCGCCTTCCAGCACCTCGGCCGATAGTCCGCGAATGCGCAGATGGGCCGCGACGCCTTCACTCAACTTGCGCCCCTGATGACAGGCGACGACAACGGAGGACGAGCCGATTTCGGCGGCCCATGCGTCGACCTGTCGGTAGTCGCGTAGAAGGGATCCGGGAATAAGAAAAGGATGCGCCTCGACATCGTCGGCAATGCGGACGTCGACAATCAGGGGAGACTGGGATGAACCGAGCAAGCGAAAGAGTTTGTCGGCGGAAATTGCGCCATAGGGTGCCATGATTTGCTCCGTAATTTTGATCCGGACGGATGCGAAATTGCGGCATGGCGCCTCATGGAGCTTTCGCGCACTCCACGGCTGAAACCTCTCAAATTTGCGGGATGCTGTCAAACATCCTGATGTGGAAATCCCGACATGTTATGCCGGGGAGGCTCAAGGTTATCGCAAAAGCTGCGGCCCGGCGCCGGATCGGCCGAGCCGATCATCCGGATTGCGCAGCGGACAGGCATCGAGCGACAGGCAACCGCAGCCGATACAGCCATCCAACTGGTCGCGCAGGGCGGTCATCGCGGCAATGCGGGCATCGAGATCGGCGCGCCAGGAAGCCGACAGCCGACGCCAGTCTGCAGCGGTCGGCGGGCGGTCGGACGGCAACTGCCTCAGCGCTTCGGCGATCTGCGACAAAGGCAGACCGAGGCGCTGCGCGGTCTTGATCAGCGCCACCCGGCGCAGGATGCCGCGTGGATAGCGTCTCTGATTGCCGCCGTTGCGCCAGCTCTGGATCAGGCCTTCACGCTCGTAAAAATGCAGCGCAGACACGGCCACGCCGGCGCGTTCGGCCACCTCGCCGACGCTGAGCGACAGGGATATCCTGGATGGCCCCTTCGGGTCTGTTTCCGCCGCTTCGGCAGGCCTTCGATTATTCCGCTTGATCTCAACCATGGTTGAGGTTCTAGCTTGGCGGGCGTGCAAGGGCAATCGACAAAGGAAAACCCGATGAACGCGAAGATCCCACCTCAGAACACCAAGCCGGCTGCGGCTGCTGATAACAATTCTGCAGAATCCGCGTCCACCTCCCACGTGATGCGCATCGATCGCTTCACCTGCCCGGTTGTGCATCTCTCGGTGTTCACAGCGAAGCTGGCCATCATTCACCGCTATCTGGAAACACTGGAAGGCTGCCTCTACAGCCGGGTTGGCGTCAGCGAGGCCGAGGGCAATGCGACAATCGTCACGGTCGCGGAATGGCGTGATCGCGCCGCCCTTGTCGAGGCCAAGGCCGCCGTTAACCGTTTCTACGAAAAGCTGGGGTTCGATCCGGCTGCGTTCATGGACGGGCATGGCATCAAGGGCGAGTTCGGCAGCTATGACGCCTTGACGCTCTGACAAAGCATTGCCGCGGAAAAGGCTGATCGGCACCGGCACTATCGTCGGCACTGTCGCCGCATTTGCGTGCAGGATGGTCAAGCAAGAGCGGGCTCGTCGCAGCGATATTTTTTCAGCCCCGTGCTTGACTCATCAGGGGCCTCTCCTTATCTCAACCTCGCTGGCACTCACCAAGAGCGAGTGCTAACAGTATCGATGCGGACCCGCTCTGCGGTCCGCGAATGTCATTTGATCGAGGGATTAGACAATGGCAAGCACAACTTTCCGTCCGCTTCATGACCGCGTTGTAGTCAAGCGCGTTGAATCTGAAGAAAAGACCAAGGGCGGCATCATCATTCCTGACACCGCCAAGGAAAAGCCGGCTGAAGGCGAAATCATCGCTATCGGCTCCGGCGTTCGCGACGACAAGGGCAACCTGGTCGCGCTCGACGTCAAGGTTGGCGACCGCGTTCTGTTCGGCAAGTGGTCGGGCACCGAAGTCAAGCTCGACGGCGTAGACCTTCTGATCATGAAGGAAGCCGACATCATGGGCGTTATCGGCTGATCAGCCGTTTCACCCTTCCGTTCTGAACAATTCACCAATGGGCTGATGCCCGGGAGTTTTGAAAATGGCTGCTAAAGAAATTAAATTCGGCCGCACTGCGCGCGAAAAGATGCTGCGCGGCGTCGATATCCTCGCTGACGCTGTCAAGGTAACGCTCGGCCCGAAGGGCCGCAACGTCATCATCGACAAGTCCTTCGGCGCTCCGCGCATCACCAAGGACGGCGTATCGGTTGCCAAGGAAATCGAACTTGAAGACAAGTTCGAAAACATGGGCGCCCAGATGGTCCGCGAAGTTGCTTCGAAGACCAACGATATCGCTGGCGACGGCACCACGACGGCAACGGTTCTCGCCCAGGCCATCGTTCGCGAAGGCAACAAGGCTGTTGCTGCCGGCATGAACCCGATGGACCTGAAGCGCGGTATCGATCTCGCCGTTTCGGAAGTCGTCAAGGATCTCCAGGCCAAGGCCAAGAAGATCTCGACCTCGGAAGAAGTCGCACAGGTCGGCACGATCTCGGCAAACGGCGACAGCCAGGTTGGCCGCGATATCGCTGAAGCCATGCAGAAGGTCGGCAACGAAGGTGTCATCACCGTCGAAGAAGCCAAGACCGCTGAAACCGAACTCGAAGTCGTCGAAGGCATGCAGTTCGACCGCGGCTACCTGTCGCCTTACTTCGTGACCAACCCGGAAAAGATGATCGCCGACCTCGACGACGCGTACATCCTCCTGCACGAAAAGAAGCTCTCGAACCTCCAGGCCATGCTGCCGGTTCTCGAGGCCGTCGTTCAGACCGGCAAGCCGCTCGTCATCATCGCTGAAGACGTCGAAGGCGAAGCTCTTGCAACGCTCGTCGTCAACAAGCTGCGTGGCGGCCTGAAGATCGCTGCCGTCAAGGCTCCTGGCTTCGGCGATCGCCGCAAGGCCATGCTGGAAGACATCGCCATCCTGTCGGGCGGCACTGTCATCTCGGAAGACCTCGGCATCAAGCTCGAAACTGTCACGCTCGACATGCTCGGCCGCGCCAAGAAGATCTCGATCACCAAGGAAAACACCACCATCGTTGATGGTGCTGGCCAGAAGTCCGACATCGAAGGCCGCGTTGCCCAGATCAAGGCGCAGATCGAAGAAACCACGTCGGATTACGACAAGGAAAAGCTGCAGGAACGTCTTGCCAAGCTCGCTGGCGGCGTTGCCGTGATCCGCGTTGGCGGCTCGACGGAAATCGAAGTCAAGGAACGCAAGGACCGCATCGACGACGCGCTGAACGCGACGCGCGCTGCTGTTCAGGAAGGCATCGTTCCCGGCGGCGGTACCGCTCTGCTGCGCTCCTCGACGAAGATCACCGTCAAGGGTGCAAACGATGACCAGGAAGCCGGCATCAACATCGTCCGCAAGGCGCTTCAGTCGCTGGTTCGCCAGATCGCTGAAAACGCAGGCGACGAGGCTTCGATCATCGTCGGCAAGATCCTTGAGAGCAATACCGACAACTACGGCTACAACGCCCAGACCGGCGAATTCGGCGACATGATCGCCATGGGTATCGTCGATCCGGTCAAGGTTGTCCGCACGGCTCTGCAGAACGCAGCTTCGGTTGCGTCGCTGCTGATCACGACGGAAGCCATGATTGCCGAACTTCCGAAGAAGGAATCGGCTGGCGGCATGCCGGGTGGCATGGGCGGCATGGGCGGCATGGACATGATGTAAGACCTTCGGGTCTTTCATCTGGCCATACAAGCCGCCCATCACTTCAAGTGGTTCAGCGCGTCAAACGCGCTGAACAGGCGGCATGGACATGATGTAAGACCTTCGGGTCTTTCATCTGGCCATACGGTTCAGAATACGGAAAAGGGCGGTCTTCGGGCCGCCCTTTTTCGTGGCCAAGCGTCATCGTCACGAAGCGTCTTCGTTGCCAGGCGTCGCAAAACTGCGACAGTCTTCGGTATTCATGCGTTACGGCAAGTCCGGAAAACCAAAAAGGGATCTTGCTGGATCTGCACTTGATCCGTTAACCATTTCCCCTTTAATGCGAGGCCCGTTGCTTCGTCAAAGCACAGTCCTGTGCGCAAGACCAAATTATCTTCACAACTTTTCGGAGTTGGAATTGACAAAGAATACCCGAATATAAAAGATAGCTTATTAAATCTGAGATTACATTTCTGCGTTTGCACTAATATCATATCTTCTGTGTTTCCGAATTCTTACATTATATTTCTCTAATATTTTGAGCCGAAAGATCGACTGAAAATGGGGGCGATTTCTCCTTTCGGAAGAACATGAGGCGTTTTCATGTGTTGTGAAACATGATATCCACCAGCCCATTCTTCGGGTCCCAATTTGGGACACGGGAGGATCGGCTACCGTTGGCGAAGATGAGGGCACTTAAACATAAGGCCACCTTTGTTCATCGGACGTAGTTC
The DNA here is from genome assembly GCA_900470155.1 of Hyphomicrobiales bacterium. GTDB lineage: Bacteria > Pseudomonadota > Alphaproteobacteria > Rhizobiales > Rhizobiaceae > Allorhizobium. The sequence goes on along the minus strand of UBZT01000004.1, from coordinate 214,866 downwards.
GAATTGCAACTCTTGCGTTATCGCAAGAAATCCGGGGAACGAGCGCTTACATCAGACTATTCTTATGTGAATATGAAATGATGTAGGTGAAGGTTGGAATTGTAACCTACGGGCGAGTTGAATGACTTGGGGCGCTGCGCAGTGGAATCCATTTCGACGTGAGCGCTTTGGGATGACTATCGGCAAGCATCAGGCTTGCTGATCCCGGCTATATCGCCGGACGGGCCATACGGGGAAGTTTGGCTCTGGAACAGACATTTGATCCGAGACTTATAGGGCCATACGGCTTTCGACTTGGGGACCACCTTGTTTAAGATTGCAAACGCTGATCTCGCCGCAAATTTCGCGTCACACTTGCTTGAGGGGGAAAGTCCCCTGGGCGAGAATGCGTCCCGTTTCGGCGTTTCCGAGGACTGGACGGGTGACCTGACCAATGGATTGCTGAAACTGGGTGAAAAGGCATCGCAGTTGCACGGGTTGGAAGGCGCCGAGTGTGGCCTTTTGACCATGATGCGCTGCTATGACCAGGGCGACCGTGGCCATATCCTGCGGCTGTTCGAACAGGCTGCTACCGCGCCGTCGCGTTTCTGCTATTCCACCACGATCCTGTCGGGCAGCGGCCAGCGTCAACCGGTGTTCTGCATCGGCGAATCCGGCGGCTTCGACGGCAATGAGGGCGGCATGATCGTCGGACTGTTCATCTTTCCCCGGTTTCGCCTTTCGGCGGCCAACAGTGCCTGACGAAGGTGCGCTCCGGCAGCATTAGGTTCCTTCACATGACGGCTCGGCGGCGGCGGGCTTGACGTATGTTGGATCATGCGTGCATCGAGTGTTGCCTGTATCCGTGTCATTGCGTGAGGCCCGAGCGCGCCGTTTCGCACTTTTGGGAAACGAACCCGGGCTTATTGTTTCGTTTTTGTGAACGATCAGTCAATTGTCGTCAATCTATCGCGTAACGAGAAAAGCAGGCATCTAGAGGTCAGCTTTCTGAAGCCCATCTGGCTTGGGGTTTCAGTGTCATCCATTCAAAGGAGTTTCCTCATGTCCAGCACCAACAATACCCTTCTTCTTGTCGCTCGCGTCCTTCTGTCGTTCATCTTCATCCTGTCCGGCTTCGGCAAGCTGACCGATCCGGCCGGCACTGCCGGCATGATCGCAGGCGCCGGCCTGCCGGCTGCAACCCTGCTCGCCTATGCCGCCGGCCTGTTCGAACTGGTCGCCGGCCTGTTTGTTCTCGTCGGTTTCCAGGCGAAGCTGACCGCCTGGGCGCTCGCCCTGTTCTGCGTGTTCACCGGTCTCGTCTTCCATAGCGGCACCGTTGCCATCGAAGGCTGGCCGGAAGGCGCACTCGGCTGGATCAACACGCTGAACCAGATCATGCTGATGAAGAACATCACGCTGGCCGGCGGCTACATCCTGCTCGCCATCATCGGCGCCGGCGCCTACTCGCTCGACGCCCGTCGCGGTTCGGCTGCCGTCACCGCCTGAGGCTGACATTATCGGTTATAGAAAAGCCCACCGGAGCGATCCGGTGGGCTTTTTCGTTTGACGATTTTTGTTGTGTTGCGTGGGGGTACCCCCCTCTGCCCTGCCGGGCATCTCCCCCACAGGTGGGGAGATCCGCTGGAAGCCAGCGCTTCGGCTTTCAATTGGCAAACAGTAGGTCCAAGACCTGCAAGTGAACACTGATCATCGGCGCCACCTTGATCTCCCCCCTTGTGGGGGAGATGTCCGGCAGGACAGAGGGGGGCCTACATCCGCGCCGAGTGATCATCATCCGCAAGACAGGCTCACACCACCCCGCGCACAGCTTCAATAATCCGTGCCACGGTCGGGTTGCCCTCATGCTCGGCTTTGCGCGCCCGCACCAGGCAGGCCTCCGATTTGAGGATCACACCATCCGAGAGGATCTTCAGGTGGTTGGCCTTCAGCGTCGAACCGGTCGAGGTGATATCGACGATGATATCGGCCTGGCCGGCAGCGGGGGCGCCTTCTGTGGCGCCGAGGCTTTCGACGATGCGATAGAGCTGGATGCCGTGGCTGCCGGAAAAATGCTGCTGGGTCAGGCGCCAGTATTTGGTGGCGATCGCCAGGCGGCGGCCGTGGCGGGCGCGGAATTCGGCAGCGACATCGCCGAGATCGGCCATGGTATCGACATCGAGCCAGATTTCCGGCACGGCGACGATCACGTCGGCATGGCCGAAGCCGAGGCGTGCAGCGATCTCGACACGGGCGTCTGCATCCGCCAGCCCTTCGCGGATCAGGTCTTCGCCGGTCACGCCGAAATCGACCGTGCCATTGCCGATCTCGCGGGAAATTTCCGAGGCCGACAGATAGGCGATCTCGACATCGTCGAAACCTTCGACGCGGCCGCGATAGGAGCGGTCATTGCCGACGGCGACGATCTTCATGCCCGCCTTTTCGAAAATGGCGGAAGAGTCATCCTTCATGCGGCCCTTGGAGGGAAGTCCGATGGTTATCGTCATCGGGCTGTCCTCTCGGTTTCGATGCGGTCCAGCCAGAGCGAGAAGCCGACGGCCGGGATATGGGTTTCGGCGCCGAGCAGCGTCAGCAGCCGGTCGAAACGGCCGCCACCGGCAAGCACCGCCGGGCGGTTCTCGGCCACCACCTCGAAAACGAGGCCGGTATAGTAATCGAGCGGACGACCGAAGGCGGCGCGGTAGGTGATAGCCGACAGATCGATGCCGGTATCGGCAAGGGCGGCCACCCGTTCGTCGAAGCGCGAGACGGCAGCGCCCAGCTTCAGGCCGGCGGCATCGGCGAAGCCGGCCAGCGCGGCAGACGCTTCCGCCAGCGGCAGCTCGAGCGACAGGAATTCGCGCAGCAGCAGCAGAGCCGCGCCATCGAGGCGGGTTTCGGCAAGCGCCAGCTTTTCCTTCAGCCGGCGGGCGATTTCGGAGGGCGTGCGGCTGGCATTGGTCAGATAACCGGTCGCCTGCATCGTCTCGTCGATATGGGCGACAAGGGCCGCCTCATCGCCCTTCGACAGCAGGTCGGACACTTCCGCGGCAAGACCCGGCACCGGCGACGGCGTGGCCAGACGGCGCAACAACTGGTCGATCTGGGCCGGGTTGCCGAAAGCCTGGATCAGGCGCTTCTGCCAGCCTGCCGGCAGGCCGAGCGCCTGGACAACGGCCTCGAAGACCGACTGGTCGCCGAGCATCACCGACAGGCGCTTGCCGGGCAGAAGGCGCGTCAGGATCTGGACGCTATCGGCAACAGCGCGCGCATCGGCCGCCGCCACACCGCTATTGCCGAGATCCTCGATGCCGGCCTGGTAGAATTCCTGCGCGCCTTCACGGCGCTGGCGGAAGACCTCGCCGAGATAGGCATAACGCTTCGGCGTGCCGGTCGCGGTTTCGATATGGCGCAGGCAGACGGGAATGGTGAATTCCGGCCGCAGGCAGAGGCTCTCGCCGCGCTCGTTCTCGGTCAGGAAGATGCGGCGGCGCAGGTCTTCGCCGGCCATGTCGAGAAAGGGAGCGGCCGGCTGGATCACCGGCGTATCAACGCGGGTGGTGGCACGGGCGGAAAACTCGTCGAGCAGGATACCGGCGAAATCGGGCATGTCGATCAGGGGCATGGGATGGCTCCTGCTGCGGTGGAAGGATACCCCCCTCTGTCCTGCCGGACATCTCCCCCACACGGGGGGAGATCGAAGGAGGCTCGCGCCTCGACCGCCTGCAAGGACCGAGTAGAAGACAATAGATGGTGTAAAACTGTGAGCGTGCGCCCAGCCAATCTCCCCCCCTGTGGGGGAGATGCCCGGCAGGGCAGAGGGGGGTAGCCCCTCGTCGGCCGGCGAAAATCAGTCATCACTGACCCTTCGCCCGACGCCGATCTTCCTTCTGGGCGACCAGGATTTCCTTGACCTTGGCAACCAGCTCGGCCTCGGCGACAACCTCCTGCGCTACGCGGGCCTCGCGCCATTCGGCATTGTCGGTGATCTCGCCGGAGAGGCGCTTGCCCTCGATCAGGTCCTTGATCTGAACGACCGGGGGAAGGGCATTCCCATTCTCATCCTTCGGCTCCCGTTCATCCCTACCCTGGATGATGGCAATGGGGGAACCACGGCGGTCGGCATATTTCAGCTGGTTGCCGAACTTCTTCCAGTTGCCCTGGTACATTTCGGCGCGGATGCCCTTCGGGAAGATCTCGCACTTAGCGTCGCGCAGTTGTTGGGTGAAGCGCTGGTAGCGGCCCATGCTTTCGACATCGCCGTCCATGACCGTCACGAGGACCGGGCCGAGCACGTCGTCCTGACCGAGCTTGCCGAGGTTCTTCAGCGCCGTCATCAGGCGCGAGACGCCGATCGAAAAGCCGGTGGCCGGCACCGGCTGGCCCATGAAGCGCGAGACGAGGCCATCATAACGCCCGCCGCCGCCGACCGAGCCGAAGACGACCTTTTCGCCCTTTTCGTTGGTGACGTCGAAGGTGAGTTCGGCTTCGTAGACGGGGCCGGTGTAGTATTCGAGGCCGCGGACGACGGACGGATCGAATTCTATAACTCCGCCATATTTTGGGTCGGCTTGAACCAACCTTAACATCGTGATCACTTCTCCGGAAGCACTACGGAAAGTGGTGAGATGTGATTTGAGTTTATCTCTCACCGCCGCAGCGAGATCCTTTTCGTCGTCGACCTGTTTTTCTAACCTAGCGGCCACACTTTCCAAAAAATTTTCCTGAATATCGATGGAAACTTTAGAGCTATCGCAAGTAGTTATAATGTTGATTATGGCCTCGATTCCATCATCATCCATTCCCACGCCGGGCGTAAAATCACCGCTGTCATCTTTCCGACCCTTTCCGAGCAGCTCTCTCACACCGCCCCATCCTAGGCGATCCTTTTTATCTAAAGCTCGCATAGCCCCGAGAATACGTGCGTCACTGGCCTCTTGTTCTTTAAAGCCCAGAGCCACCACAGACTCTATCCATTTTCGATGATTGAATTTTACTTTGAATTGCCCCTCTAACCCGAGCGCTTCCAGCGTGTCGGCCATCATCATGCACATCTCGGCATCGGACTGCACGCCCGGCGCGCCGACGGTGTCGGCGTCGAACTGCATGAACTGACGGAAACGGCCAGGACCCGGCTTCTCGTTGCGGAAGACGTAGCCGGCGCGGTAGGTGCGGAACGGCAGCTGGATCTCGTTGAAATTCTCCGCGACATGGCGGGCCATCGGTGCTGTCAGGTCGTAACGCAGCGACATCCACTGCTCGTCATCGTCCTGCAGCGAAAACACGCCCTCGTTCGGACGGTCGCTGTCGGGCAGGAACTTGCCGAGCGCGTCGGTATATTCGAACAGCGGCGTCTCGATCGGGTCGAAGCCATAGCGCTCATAGACCTCGCGGATGGTCTCCATCATCTGGTTGGCAGCGCGGATGTCGCCGGCCTCGCGATCGACGAAGCCGCGCGGCAGGCGGGCCTTGAGTTTCTGCGGCTTCTTGTTCTTTTCGCTCATGATCACAACCGGATTTCTTCGTTTCAAAATGTGCCGGTGTCTTAGAGGATCAAGCATTTGGCGGCAAGGGCGAAGGGTGGCGAAGTGCGGTTCGCGATGGTATATTGCGGTCTCGAAAGGGTCAGGGCCATGAACAAGCGTGTCACGATCGAAATTCCGGAAGCGATGCACAAGGCGATTGCCGAACATGCGGCGAAAGCAGGAGCCAACACGGACGCCTATCTTGTCGATGTGATCGAGCAGCATCTGGAAGATCTGCACGACATCGCTCTCGCGGAAGCCGCGATGGAGCGGATCAAAAACGGTGAGCGAACCTACACCTGGGAAGAGATGGAGCGCGAACTTGGTCTGGAAGATTGAGTTCCAGGCGACGGCCATCAAGCAGCTTAAAAAAATGGGGCATGTCGAGTCCAAGCGCATACGACATTTTCTGCATACGCGCGTCAAACCACTGGAGAACGCACGCCAGCTTGGCGAAGCGCTTCAAGGTCCGCATTTCGAACATCTCTGGCGGTACAAGGTTGGCGATTACCGGATCATCTGCGATATCCGGGATCAAACACTGGTCGTGCTCGTCGTCGAGATCGGCCATCGCAGCCAGATCTACCGGTAGAGCATGATCCTCGAAGTCTTGAACTATGTCGCAAGCTGGCCGCTGACGACGTCGGCGCACCGCCCTTATGTGCGCTCGTCGGTCAATCTCTGGTCTCGCGCCCATCGCTGCGCGAACCATTGGGCGGCGCATGAGGCGCACTGCAAGGCGGCGATCCTCTCGGCCATCGACGGATTGCGGCAGCGGCGGACGGCCGTTGTGCTCGGGTCTGGCCTGTTGCGCGACGTTCCGATCGTCGATCTGGCCAAGCGCTTCGACACGGTGGTGCTGGTCGATCTCGTGCATCTGGCCAGCACAAGGGCCTGGATCGCAATGAAGGGCATGAAAAACATCCGGCTGATCGAGCGCGACCTTTCCGGCTTCGGGCAATTGGCAACCGGAGAGCAACCCGAGCCGCTCTCCTTCCTGCGCCAGGTGCCCTATCTCGATTTCGTCGTTTCGGCCAATCTGCTGTCACAGATCGGACTTGGCGCGAAGAAACGGCTCGAAGCCCTGCCCAAAGCAACAATACCCGCCGATACTCTGAAGACGCTGATCTCGGCGCATCTGGACGGTCTGCGCGATATCGCAGCAACCACCTGCCTGCTGACGGATATAGCCTATAGCGTGGTCGATCGGGCCGGACGGACGCTGGAAACCGTCGATCTGCTGCAGGGTATCGAGGTCCCGGATCCGGATGCGCGCTGGGACTGGCCGGTCGTGCCGTTCGGCGAGCAAAGCGCCGACATTCAGGTGGTCCATCGGGTGATTGCGCGATCACGGTCCTGACGGCGCGCCTTGCATTTGACCCAATCGCGCCTACCATATCAGCCATGAACCGGTTCATCCGTCTTTTGCTGCTGATTGCAGCCCTGGCCTATGGTGCGATGCCGATTTCCGGCGCGATTGCCATGGGTATGGGTATGGGTATGTCGCAAAGCGATGGCATGGCGGCAGATCCCGGCCAGCACGGCACGATGGCCGCGACAACCGATCCGGACTGTCCGCATGCGGCTGCCTCTTCCAAGCCGTCGGGCAAAGCCGGTGGAGCAAAGATGATGCCGGGCGGGCATTGCGCCGCCTGCGTGACGCTTGCGCCGCAGATCGCCTTTGCCGATGCCGGAAAGCCGGCGCGGGCCGCGGAAGCGCCACAGCTCTCGCCGCGTCTTCTCTCGCGCAGTCTTGCCCCGCAGGTGCCCCCTCCCCGGTCCTGATCGTGATGTTGCGGCGGCTTGACCGCCAAATCACCATTCAATCATCCCGGATGAGACATCCCGTTCAAGACAGGGGAAAACCATGCTGAAGACAACCATCGTTGCGGCGTCGCTGACGCTCGCTCTCACCACCTCGTTTGCCATCGCCCAGGACAACACGATGCATCAGGACCATATGATGCCGATGGCCGACAAGCAGATGCCGATGGGCGATACCGGCCCGTCGTCGCAAGCCTTCAAGGCGGCCAATGACAGGATGCATGCCGACATGGCCGTGCCGTTGACCGGCAATGCCGATGTCGATTTCGTTCGCGGCATGATCCCGCATCACCAGGGCGCAATCGACATGGCCCGCATCGTGCTGGAACACGGCAAGGATCCCGAGATCCGCAAACTGGCGGAAGGCGTGGTCCAGGCGCAGGAAGGCGAGATCGCCATGATGAAGGACTGGCTGGCGAAGAACGGCCAATAGGCCATCTGTTGAAACAGGCCTGAACAATCGCAATGGCGCAGCAAGGCGCCATTGCTTTGCCGGAGTGGCAGGCTAATCTCTGGCGCATTCACATCCCGGAGGGCGCGATGTCCATTCGTCCGATCACCGTCATCGGCTTCGACGCCGACGATACGCTTTGGCAGAACGAGCAGTATTACAAGCTGACGGAAGCGCATTTTCAAAGCCTGCTGGCCGATTTTGCCGAAGGCGACCGCGTTTCGGAACGGCTGCTGGAGGCCGAGAAGCGCAACCTTTCCCACTATGGTTTCGGCATCAAGGGCTTCACGCTTTCGATGGTGGAAACCGCGCTGGAGATCACCGATGGCCGGGTTCCCAGTACGGTGATCGGCGAAATCCTGTCGATCGGCCGCGAATTGCTCAGCCACCCGGTCGAATGCCTGCCGCATGCACGCGAGGCGCTGGAGGCACTTTCCGGCCGCTATTTCCTCGTGCTGATCACCAAGGGCGACCTGTTCGACCAGGAACGCAAGCTGGCGCAGTCGGGTCTCGGCGATTATTTCGACGCCGTCGAGATCGTCTCCGACAAGTCGGCCACCACCTATCGCCGGATCTTCGGCAAACATGGCGAGGGACCGGAACGGTCGATGATGATCGGCAACTCGCTGAAATCCGACATCGTACCGGCGATCGCCACCGGCGCCTGGGGTGTGTTCGTGCCGCATGAACTGACCTGGGTGCTCGAGCATGTCGACCGGCCGACCGAGGCGCCGCGTTTTCGCGAGATCGCGGATCTGGGAGACGTTCCATCCCTGATCGAGACACTGAGCCAGCAGGAGTGATCATGCGATCCTTTGACGAAATCTGGGCGCTTGCCGTCGGGCGCAAGGGCGAGGCGGCGGTGCTGCAGGCCCTGCAGCACCCAAAACCGCTTGCCGAGATTGCCGCTACGCCGGACGACCGTTTTCTGGCGACGATGACCCGGTGCATCTTCCAGTCCGGTTTCAACTGGAAGGTCGTGGACGCCATGTGGCCGGGCTTTGAAGCCGCCTTCGACGGTTTCGACATCGGGCGCTGCGCCATGCTGCATGACGAGGATTTCGAGCGGCTGGTCTCCGATACACGGATCGTCCGGCATGGGCCAAAGATCCGGGCCGTGCAGCAGAATGCCGCCTTCCTGTCGGACATCGCACGCGAGCATGGCAGCGCCGGCGCCTTCTTTGCCGATTGGCCGGCGGACAATTACATCGGGCTGCTCGACCTGCTGCAGAAACGCGGCAATCGGCTGGGCGGCAATACCGGCCAGTATTTCCTGCGCTTTTCCGGTATCGACAGCTTCATCCTGTCGCAAAGCGTCGTCCACCGGCTGATTGCCGAGGGCGTGGTCGCCAAGGCGCCGACTTCGGCCAGGGACAAGGCCGCGGTGCAGGCGGCGTTCAACCACTGGCGCGAACAGTCAGGCCGGTCGCTGACGGAGATCAGCCGCGTGCTGGCTATCAGCATCGACTAGCGGTTTTACGGCCGCACGAAGGTCACACGCTTTTGCTCGATGTCCTGCCGACAGCAGCAGCCTTCGATATGGTCGTTGACCAGCCCCATGGCCTGCATGAAGGCATAGACTGTGGTCGGGCCGACAAAACTCCAGCCGCGTTTCTTCAGATCCTTCGACAGGCGCACCGACGTCGGCGAGGTCGGATTGGCGCGCAGCGTGGCATAATCCATGCGGGCGGGACGCTCGCTCGGGTCCGGCTCGAAACTCCAGAAATAACGGGCCAGCGATCCAAATTCAGCCTTTAAATCGATGGCATGGCGGGCATTGTTGATCGTCGAGACGATCTTGCCGCGATGGCGGATGATGCCGGCATCGGCGAGGCAGCGGGCGATGTCGTCATCCCCGAACAGGGCGACCTGGTGAAAGTCGAAGCCGGCGAAGGCTGCGCGAAAATTGTCGCGCTTGCGCAGGATGGTCAGCCAGGACAGGCCCGACTGGAAACCTTCGAGGCAGATCTTCTCGAAGAGGCGGATATCGTCGGTGACCGGATTGCCCCATTCCTCGTCGTGATAGCGGCGATAGTCTTCCAGACCGCCATGCCAGAAGCAGCGCGCAAGCCCGTCCTCGCCGGTGATCAGTCCTGTCTCATCGGTACCCATGCGATTCCCCTCCGTTGCATCCGGCGTTTACCATTTGTTCACGAAGTTTCCAAACGCGGCGCTAACCCTGACGAAAGGTTTACGCGGGTGCCGGCATTTTCATGAACGCGTGTTTACCAATTTGCGGGGGTCGGGCTGGCACGATCCGCGTCAGCAAGGCGCATGGATTGATGCCGCCTTCCATTGTTTTCGGTCCCATGTAGCGAGTTGTCCGATGTCGAAGAAATTTATCCTGCTGGCGCTTCTGGCCAGCCTGCCGCTTGCCTTTCCGTCGTTCGCCAGCGAGCGGTACCAGAACCGTCCGCCCGTCATCGTCAGTCCCGACCTTTCAGCGCCATGGGTGATGCAGCTCGGCGGCGTGCCACAGCAGCGGCAGCGGGTCGTCGCGCCGGCACAGCGCCGGGCGACCCCCGTTTACCAGCGCCAGGTCCTGCAACAGCAGCGCCCGGTGCAGCAGCGACAGCTTCGCCAGCAGCGCCGCACCCTGTTCGACCAGCCGGGCGCCGTTTCGCGGCAGCCGGTGGTGCAGCAGGCGGCGGTGCGCCCGAACAAGCCGATCCACACGCAGATCGATCCGATCTTCCTGCCGCAAATGGTCGCCTATGAAACCGCGCACAAGCCGGGCACGATCGTCATCGACACCAACAACCGCTTCCTCTACCTGGTGATGGATGGCGGCCAGGCAAAGCGCTACGGCGTCGGCGTCGGCAAGCCGGGCTTCGAATGGGCCGGCACGCACAAGGTGACGCGCAAGGCCGAATGGCCGTCCTGGCATCCGCCGCAGGAAATGATCAAGCGCGAGGCCGCCAAGGGCCATTACCTGCCGGCCTCGATGGAAGGCGGACCGGAAAATCCGCTCGGCGCCCGCGCCTTGTATCTCGGCTCCACCCTCTACCGAATCCATGGCACCAATGCGCCCTGGACGATCGGCAACGGTGTGTCCTCCGGCTGCATCCGCATGCGCAATGAAGACGTGACCGATCTCTACGAGCGGGTGAATGTCGGCACCAAGGTTATCGTGCTGTAAAATACACAGGCGGCTGAGAAGCCGTTGCGGGGCCTTTTAGGACTTGCTTTGGGAGGGGAGTCGGCTAGGCTCTCCTCCTATCTATTTTCGGGGGACTATCCATGCAGACCAGCATTCGACTTCGAGCCGCAGCCGCAATACTTGCCGCAACATTCGCGCTGCCCTTGCCGGCCGAGGCCATCAGCCTGAACCGCATCCAGACGACCAGCGACGTAGTGCTGGTGGCGCAGCCGAAGCAGGTTTCGGAGAAATTCAAGCGCCGCGCCGTGCGCCTGCAGACCGACGAACAGCCGGGCACGATCATCATCGATACCAACAACAAGTTCCTCTACCTCGTCGAGGGCAGGAACCGCGCGCTGCGCTACGGCGTCGGCGTCGGCCGCGAGGGCTTCGGCTGGTCTGGCGTGGTGAAGGTCGGCCGCAAGGAAGAATGGCCGAGCTGGCGTCCGCCGGCCGAAATGCGCCGTCGCGAAGCGGCCAAGGGCCATATCCTGCCGATCGTGCAGGAAGGCGGCGTCGACAATCCGCTAGGCGCCCGCGCCATGTATCTCTACAAGGGCGGCCGCGACACGATCTTCCGCATCCATGGCACCAACCAGCCCTGGACCATCGGCCTCAACATGTCGTCCGGCTGCATCCGCATGATGAACAAGGATGTCGAACACCTGTACGAACGCGCCTCGATCGGCGCCAAGGTCATCGTCGTCGGACCGGGCAACCGCCAGGGCGATGTGAGCTTCGAAGACAAGGGTGTCGATTTCCTGCGCACCGTCTTCGGCGGCTGAAATCACAAGAGGCCAGCGTGGTGACAACACATCACGTTGGCTGCGGCGCCATCACTTGATGGCGCAGAATATCGGAGCCTCGTGTGAGATGATCGTTTCACGCGGGGCTTTTTTGCCGTCGGCCAACCGCGAGACCTTCAGGGCATAGCTGCCCTTGAAACTGGCTTCCTGATCAGAACCGCGCTGGGTCATGACCGACAGCTCGACCTGCGCCGTGGGCTTTTTTTCGGGAAGAAAGGCACGGATCTGGAAGCGCATTTCCTTTCCGTCCATCCAGTATTGCTGCAGCATTTCGGAATTGATCTCGAACCGGCCGAGTTCGGGCGGCGCATCGGGTCCCTTGACTGCGGCGATGCCCCGGAAATGCACCAGCTTCTTGGCGTCTTTCTTGCTGAAGCCGCTTTCCAAAGACATGTTCAGCACGGCGTCCGACGTGGCGCAATAGATCCGTCCAGCCGCGTATGCCGCCTGCCCGTCCGCGATCAGCACCGCCAGCGCAAGAGAGGCCACTAACTTCAACATGTTTCCTCCTCGGGATTACACCATCCCGAAGCCACTATAACAGCGAGCACTTAATAATTTACGCCTGAACCTCCCGATGCCGCATCAGCGCCGCCGGCTTTTCGCCGCCATAGGCCCAGTCGAGCAGTTCGACCGTGTGCACGATCGGAATGCCCGTCGCCGAGCCGATCTGGGTCATGCAACCGATATTGCCGGCGGCGATCAGATCCGGCTTCGTTGATTCGATGTTCTTGACCTTGCGGGCCTTGAGCCTGGCGGAAATTTCCGGCTGCATGATGTTGTAGGTGCCGGCGGAACCGCAGCAGAGATGGCCTTCGGGCGGATCCTTGACGGTAAAACCTGCCGCCTTCAGCAGTTGTTTCGGCGCCATCGTCACCTTCTGGCCGTGCTGCAGCGAGCAGGCCGAATGATAGGCGACGGTCAACCCCTTCGGTTCGCATGCCGGCAGATCGAGGCCGGCGAGATATTCGGTAACGTCTTTCGCCAGGGCCGATATCCGCGCCGCCTTTTCGGCATAGGCCGGATCGAGGCGCAGCATGTGGCCATAATCCTTGATCGTGGTGCCGCAGCCGGATGTGGTGATGATGATGGCATCCAGCCCGCCGGCCTCGATCTCGCGACACCAGACATCGATATTGCGCCGGGCGGACGCAAGCGCCTGTTCCTCGCGTCCCATGTGATGCACCAGCGCGCCACAGCAGGCCTCGCCTTGCGGCACGACGACCTCGACGCCAACACGGGTCAACAAACCGATCGCGGCCGCATTAATGCCAGGATCGAGCACGGGCTGGGCGCAGCCGGTGAGGATCACCACGCGGCCACGGCGTGCGGCCTGCGGCGCATGGTTTGCCGGTTGTGCCAGTGGCGATGGCGCCGGCACGGACGCGGGGGCAAGCCGCAGCATGGCCGCAAATGGCTTCAGCGACGGGATACGATCAAACAAACCAGCCAGGGGACGCCCAAGTCCGGCGAGTTTCAGCGCCAGACGAAAACGCCCCGGATAAGGCAGGACCATCGCCAGCACGGCGCGCGTCAGGCGGTTCATCAGCGGGCGCCTGTAGGTCTTTTCGATATGGATGCGGGCATGGTCGACCAGGTGCATGTAGTCGACGCCCGACGGACAGGTCGTCGTGCAGGCCAGGCAAGACAGACAGCGGTCGATATGGGTGACGATTTCTTTGTCGGCGGCGCGGCCATTCTCCAGCATGTCCTTGATCAGGTAGATGCGGCCGCGCGGGCTGTCGAGCTCGTTGCCGAGCGTGACATAGGTCGGACAGGTGGCGGTGCAGAAGCCACAATGCACGCATTTGCGCAGGATCGATTCCGCCTCCGCAATATGCGGATCGGCAAGCTGCTCGGTGGTGAAATTGGTCTGCACGTCGATCCTCCGAAAGAGCGACAACCGAGAAAACCCGGATCGCCGTTCTCCTTACTTGCTGATTAGACCCACCAACTGTCGGGTCGTTCGATCGGCTGGTTTGCCGAAACCTTCTGCAGGCCGATGACGCAGCGCACGACGATCCAGATCGCGGTGGCAAACAGCAGGATCAGCCCGAAGAAAAAGATCGCCAGAATGGAAGAGACCAGCGCATAGAGAAGGCCGATCCAGAAGGTGCGGATCGCCCAGGTGTAATGCGTATCAACCCATGCGGCTCCCTTGCCGCGGTTCATATAGGCGATCACCAGACCGATGATGCCGCTGATGCCAACGACAAAACTGACGAGGTAGAGGCCATAAACCAGCTGGGCATTGAGACGGCCCGGCGTGAACCAGCTCTCCGTCGATGAAGGGGTCGGCACTTGTGAATTCGGATCGGTCATAGCGTAGCTCCTGGCGCCATCAATCCGGGATTGAAGATCCCGTGCGGATCGAATTTTGCCCTGATGCGCTCTGAAAGCAAGGCAACCGCCGGCAATTGCGGCTCGAAGGCCGGCGTGACGGCACGAACCGCATCCGGCGCCCGCATCAGCGTGGCATGGCCGCCACCGAGCGTGCGGATGCCATGGCGCAGGATCTCGGCCTCGGGATCGGATTCCATGCGCATCCAGATCAGGCCGCCCTGCCAGTCATAGAAGGCATCGACACCGGCGCGCAGGCGCAGACCAGCGACCAGTTTCCAGCCCTCCGACGGTGGCATGGACACACGCCAGAGCGGGCGCGAGGAGCCGTCAGCATAGGGCGCCACATCGCGGATCTCGCGCCAGAGGAAGGCGGTCTCGTCGACAGAGAGCCTGGAGACCGGGCCATAAGCTGCCATGGCGGCCAGCAATTTTTCGGCGCGCACCGCAACGGAAGCGGCAAGGCCTTCCAGCCGCAGGACGGTGGCCGATCCTTCCGGCAGAGCGCCGCCGATGAAGCGGCCCGCCACGCTTTCCGGAAGATGCGCCGCGCCCGAGACTTCGACCGGCAACGCCATGGCCGCGGCCATCGCCCGTATGGCGGCTTCATCGTCGAGGCTCGACAGAACCACGGTCACAGCCGTTTTCGGTGTCGGCAGGACCTTGAAGGTGACTTCGGTAAGGAAGCCGAGCGTGCCATGGGAGCCGGCGAGCAGCTTGACGAGATCGAGCCCGGTGACATTTTTCATCACCTTGCCGCCGGCCTTGATGATCTCGCCGCGTCCATTGACGAAACGCACGCCGAGCAGATGGTCGCGGGCAGCGCCCACAGTCAAGCGGCGCGGGCCGGAGGCATTGGTGGCAAACAGGCCACCGAGCGTCGGCTCGCCAGCCGTTCCCATCAAACCGCGATGGTCGATCGGCTCGAAGGCCATGGCCTGGCCGTTTTCGGCCAGTGCTGCCTCGATCTCGGCGACCGGCGTGCCGGCCCTTGCGGTGATCACCATCTCGGCCGGATTGTAGGCGGTGATGCCCGTGAGGCCGGAAGCGCGGAGTGGGGAGGCGCCTGTGACCGGATTGCCGAAACCGGCACGGGTGCCGCCACCGGATATCCGCAGCGGCTCGCCACGTCCGGCATGGGAGCGGACGATGTCTGCGGCTTCTGTTTCGGTTGTCGGGATCAGCATGAGATGGGCTTTCGGGCAAAGCGACGTGTGATTGGCCATCGGGCCTCGCGGGTGTGAGTACCCCCCTCTGCCCTCCAGCGGAAAGACCTTGGACGGATTGAGGATCCAGGCTTCATCGAAGGCGGAACGTACGGCCATCTGCTGGGCGAGATCGACCTCGGCGAACTGGTGGCGCATCAGGTCGCGTTTCTCGATGCCGACACCGTGTTCGCCGGTCAGGCAGCCGCCGGCATCGACGCAGAGTTTGAGGATTTCCATGCCGGCGGCTTCGGCCTTGGCGGCGTCTTCGGGATCGTTGATATTGTAGAGGATCAGCGGGTGCATATTGCCATCGCCGGCGTGGAAGACATTGGCGACACGCAGGCCGTAGCGGTCGATGATCTCGGAGGTCTTGCGCAGGACATAGGCGAGCTGGCTGAGCGGCACCGTGCCGTCCATGCAGATATAGTCGGCGATGCGGCCGGTGGCGCCGAAGGCCGATTTGCGGCCTTTCCAGATCAACGCGGCCTCGGTCGCCGACTGGCATTCGCGCACGGTCTTGACGCCGTGTCGCCTGGCGATCTCGACGATCGACAGCAGCATCGCGTCCATCTCCGCTTCCGAACCTTCGACCTCGATGATCAGCAGGGCCTCGACATCGAGCGGATAACCGGCCTTGGCAAAGGCCTCGCAGATTTCGATCGCCGGCTTGTCCATGAATTCGATGGCGACCGGGACGATGCCGGCGCCGATGACGTCGGCGACACAGGAACCGGCCGCTTCCGCGCTGTCGAAGCCGAAGAGAACCGGGCGCGCGCCTTCCGGCTTGGCGAGCAGGCGCACGGTCGCTTCGGTGACGATGCCGAGCTGGCCTTCCGAGCCGCAGATGAGGCCGAGCAGGTCATAACCCTCCGCATCGAGATGTTTGCCGCCGAGATCGACCACCGTGCCATCGACCAGCACCAGTTTGACGCCGAGCAGGTTGTTGGTGGTGACGCCGTATTTCAGACAATGGGCGCCGCCGGAATTCATCGCGATATTGCCGCCGATGGTGCAGGCGAGCTGCGAACTCGGATCGGGCGCATAGAAGAAACCATCGGCACCAACGGCCTCGGAAATGTTGAGATTGGTGACGCCGGCCTGCACGGTTGCCGTGCGATTGGCAAAGTCGATGTCGAGGATGCGGCTCATCGCCGACAGGCCGAGCACGACGGCATCCTCCTGCGGGATCGCGCCGCCGGACAGCGAGGTGCCGGCCCCGCGTGGCACGACCGGGATGGCATGACGATGACAGTATCGCATCACGGCCGCGACCTGAGCGGTGGTTTCCGGCAGGACGACGGCAAGCGGCCTGCGGCGATAGGCAATGAAACCATCGGTCTCGAAGGGAACGAGCGCATTGGGCTCGTGCACCAGTCGTCCGGCCGGAACAAGCTCGGCGAGATCGGCGAGGATTTCGGCGCGGCGTGACAGGATGGCTTCCTGCGGCGGCAAAAAGGCGATGGCTTCGGACATGCTGATACTCCCTCGTTCCACCGTAGTCCCGCGCCGCCGGATCCTCAACACGCATCAACTGGTAAAAAATACTTACCATTTTGAATCGCGAACAGCAAATGCTATGCACTTATGACAAATTGGTAAAAAGTAGCATTCACTGATGACAAATCTTGGCGATCTTGAAGTCTTCGTTCGCGTGATTGCGGCCGGAAGCATGTCGACAGCCGCGCGCGATCTCGGCCTGTCGCCCGCCGTTGTGTCGAAACGCATCAAGCGGCTGGAAGACAAGCTCGGCACCCGGCTTCTGCAGCGGACGACACGGCAGATCTCGCTGACGGAAGCCGGCCAGGGTTTCCATGAGCGGGTGCTGACCGTGCTTGGCGGGCTGGAAGAGGCGGAGGCCTTTGCCTCCGGGCGCTCGTCGGAGGTCAATGGCACGCTGAAGATCTCGGCGCCAACCTCGTTCGGCCGCATGCATGTCGCGCCGCATCTGAAGCCCTTCATGCAGGCGCATCCGGATCTGGAAATCCATCTCGTGCTCTCCGACGAGTTCACCGACATTGTCGGCGGCGGCTTTGATCTCGCGATCCGCATTGCCGAACTGAACGACAGTTCGCTGGTGGCGCGCAGGCTGGCGCCGGTGCGCCGCGTTCTCTGCGCCTCGCCGGACTATCTGGCGGAACACGGCGAGCCCAAGGCGCTGGAAGACCTCAAACGTCATCGCTGTCTGCCGGCGCACAATCACGAAGCCTGGCGGCTCGAGGGGCCGACCGGGGCCGTGACGCTCCGGCCCGAAGGCATGCTGACGACCAATTCGAGCGAGGTGATCCGCGAGGCGGTGATCGCCGGGCTCGGCATCGCCCTGCGCTCGACCTGGGATATCGGTGCCGAACTCAAGTCCGGAAAACTGGTGCGGGTGCTGCCTGCCTATGAAAGCTCGCGCAATGTGGCGCTGTCAGCGGTCTATCCGAGCCGGCAGTTTTTGCCGGCCAAGGTGCGGTTGTTCATCGACTATGTGGCAGAACTTTATGGGCCGCACCCTTATTGGGATAGGTAAGCACACACCTACCAAACAAGATCGCCACGAGCGCCCGTCCGGCTTACGGCCAGATGCCCGGAACAGCGCTCCAGAAGCCATGTTTCTTCGGATGGTTGCGGCGCAGGTCGTCGACGAAATCCTCGTGATCCTTGAGCCTAACATCGTCCGGCAGATGCGGCGCGATCCGGCCTAGCTCGACCAGATAGCGGGCGGCATGCGGATAGGCGATACCGATGCCGCGGCGGAGGATATCTGATATCAGCGTGCGATAGAGAACGGTTGCCGCCAGCGGCTGCTGGTCGGCCAGCGCTTCGGCCGCCGGCGCGAGATCCTCGAAATAGCGGCCTTCCCAGCGATCATCGTGGCGCAGCACATGGGCGGCGGCACGATCGAGCTTGGGCCATGTGACGAAAAACTCCAGCGCGGCATAGATATCGCTGGCATTTTCGACCAGCGCAAAGGCCCGGTCGATCTCGTCGAATTCGGCGAAATCATCGAGTTTGGCGAGATAGAGCTTGAGGACAGCTGGATCGAAGGTCTCGGAAAATTCACGCCAGCGCAAAGCCTGCGCATCTTCGCGACGTTTCAACCGTTCCAGGATTTCCGCCTCAAGCAAGCGGCGCTCGCGTGCGCCATATTCCGGACCGACCGAAACCAGTTCCCCATTAAACGGCAGCAGGCGCAGACCGCTCGCACGTTGCTGCACCCATTCCAGCGCGTCCTGAAAACGGCCGGCGGCATGCAGCAAGGCGGCCATGGCCAGCGTGTCGCGGCGGTTTTCCGGCTTGCTGTTTTCGAGCTTCAGCAGCGTGTCGAGATCACCCTGATGCACGGCCAAAGCCTGCAGCAGGTCGAGCGCCCCGAGCTTCAGCGGCTCCTTTGCCAGGACGTCGTTGAGCAGCGCCTTCCAGCTTTCGGCAGCCGGCTTGCCGAGAACGCCGGTGAGCGTCCGCAGAAATCCGGTATGCTCGCCGTAACGATCGCGCAGCCGCAGCTTTTCGATCTGCGGCACCAGCAGAACCTGCTCTTCGGGCGCAATCGTTCCGATCAATTCGGCCGCCGCGACCTCGGTATCGTCAAACACCTTCCACAGCCGTGCATTGTCCGACACCAGGCGCGCCGAGATCGGGAAGCGCAGCGCGAGGAACCGCAGGATGCGCTCGGCGGCACCGGCCGGGTCGGCCGCGCCGAGTTCCGACAGGATATTGCGCGACAGGCCGGCGAATTCGATCGCCAGATC
The DNA here is from genome assembly GCA_900470155.1 of Hyphomicrobiales bacterium. Taxonomy (GTDB): domain Bacteria; phylum Pseudomonadota; class Alphaproteobacteria; order Rhizobiales; family Rhizobiaceae; genus Allorhizobium. Next base: position 195,860 of record UBZT01000004.1, on the reverse strand, counting down.
CTTGGCACGTGCCGTGTTGATGCGCGTCACCGCCTGCTCATAGGTGTCGAGGCGCTTGTCGAGCAGGCGGGCCATTTCGTGCGGGCCGGTCTCGCCTGCCAGTGCCGTCAGCAGCCGCGCCTTCAGGGCCTTGTTGGCCGTCGCCTCCTCAAGCAGGATCTCGACCAGCTTGTCGAGGCCCAGGCCGGAGAGCCCCTTCTTGTCGAGTTTCGCGCGTGTCTGCCTTGCCATCTAGTCCGCTTACATCATTCCTGCCGTTCGCACCTATATCGGCTGCCCTACTGGGACGGGCAAGCAAATTCGAAACAACACATCGGTGATAAGCAAGCCTATTCGCACTAGAATGCTCTCGGCGACATTCCCGTGCAATGACCGGCCTCAATGCCCGTCTTCGTGGCTTCTCCTGATCCGCCGGACCACCCACCAGACGCCGAAAACGACGAAGGGCACCGAGACGCCGGTGATCACCGCCGCGTCGACCGGCAGGAGATCGTGGCTGACGGCCTTAGCGGCATAACCGATCAGACCGATCACATAATAGGAAATCGCCGCGACCGAGAGGCCTTCGACCGTCTGCTGCAGGCGCAGCTGCATTTCGGCGCGCCGGTTCATCGTGGTCAGCAGATCGGAGTTCTGCCGCTCCAGTTCGACGTCGATCCAGGATCGCACAAGGCCGGTAGCGCGCGACAGCTTGCGCGACAGGTTGGCCTGGCGTTCCTCGATCGACTGGCAGGTGCGCATGGCCGGTGCCAGGCGCCGCTCGAGGAAGGAACCGAGGGTTTCGTGACCCGGAACCGGCGTCTCGTCGAGCGTCTTGATGCGCTCACGCACGATGCCGTCATAGGCGCGGCTGGCACCGAAGCGGTAGAGGCTGAGCGCGGCATTGGCCTCGAGTTCTGCGGCAAGGCGGGTGATCTCGGCCAGCATCTCGTCGGATTCTTCGCGCGCATGGGCCTTCATGCGCTGGGTGACTGCGGTCAGGCCATCTTCGATGCGGCGGATTTCGGGCGACAAAGTCTGGGCAAGCGGCAGGCCAAGCATCGCCGTCGTGCGATAGGTCTCGATGTCGAGCAGGCGCTGGACCAGCGCGCCGCGGCCGGCCTCGGTCATGCCGCGATCGATGACCAGAATCTGGGTCAGGCCGTTACCATCCTGGCGAAAGTCGGTGAGCACCGCCGCCTGGCCGTTCTTCAGCTCGCTGTAACAGAGGCTGGCAGGATCGAACGCCGCCTTGGCTTCGTCGATGTCCGGCCCATCCGGGCGCAGCTCCAGCCTTATGCCGGAAATCAAGGGGCCAGGTGCTGTAAAGCCATCGCCGAACGGATGGATCGGCACATCGCCACCGAATTTTTCCGGCAGCGGTCCGTCCCAGAACCAGGTGGAAAACTCAGTGTGGCGCTCCCAGCGCAATGTGCCCTGCCCCCAGGCCAACTGGTGGTGGCGGGCCTGGCGCTCCGGCGGGGCGATGCCGCGGCCGCGCGACAGTTCGGCGATCGCCGCATGATGCACCGCCGCGCCGCCATCCATCATGAAGGCGAGCTGGAAGATGACGCGGCCGGATTTGACCAGCGCATAGGGGCGCGCATGGATCTCGCCCAGCGCCAGGGCCCGGTCCGCGGCCAGCGGAAATGCAAAATCACCCTTTGCCACGTGTCCGTCTCCGCTTGCGTCCCTCCTGACGTAGCAGCGAGAAGGAGCCGGGGCCAAGGAACAATCGTCACAGGCGGTGCAAGAGTTGAACAGGTGTCGCGTTTTCGCCACGGCGCAAGTGGACCATTAATTTGACCATTTGCACCGACACTTGGTAAAGCTCGCTCAAAGGGAGAGGTCGATGAGCGATGGTGAAGATGGGCTTTTTGCGGGCGTCAGCCATAGCCGAACAGCCGACGAAGTGGTGCACCAGTTGGAATTGCTGATCCTCGACGGCGTGCTGCGCGACGGCGACAGGCTGCCCGGCGAGCGCGACCTTGCGCAATCGCTCGACGTCTCCCGGCCGATCCTGCGCGAGGCGCTGAAGGAGCTGGAGGCGCGCGGCCTGCTGGTCAGTCACCACGGCGGCGGTACATTTGTCGCCGATATCATCGGCCAGGTGTTTTCGCAGCCGATCACCGACCTGATCTCCCGGCATGCGCGCGCGACCCGCGACTATCTGGAATACCGGCGCGAACTGGAAGGGCTGACGGCAGAATTGGCCGCAAGACGGGCAACCGAGGCCGACAAAGCACTGCTGTCGCGGATCATCGACGACATGCGCCAGGCGCATGAAGCCGGCCTGCCGGAAGACGAACTTGCGGCGGATGTCGAGTTCCACAATGCAATCGGCGAGGCGGCGCATAATGTCATCCTCCTGCACACCATGCGCGCCTGCTACCGGTTGCTGTCGGAAGGCATTCTCTTCAATCGCCGAGCGGTTTTCTCGCTTGCGAATGCCCGCGAAAAGCTGCTCGATCAGCATGTGGCAATCCAAGACGCCATTCTCGCCGGCGATGCGGTGATGGCCAAGCAGGCGGCGCAGGCGCATATCGACTTCGTCATGCAGGCGGCCGCAGAAACGGCAAGATCAGACGAGTGGAACCGGGTTTCCAAGCTGCGCATGATCCGCCGCGACGGCCATGCACCGTCCGCACGCAGCCCGCGCCCCGGGCTGCAGCCCAAACCGGACAAACCGTAATCCATGCCCTCGCATGACGGCATCGGGTTCGCGTGCAAACGCATTGCCGTGAGCAGGGAACAAGAAGGCCTGAGTTTTTTGTTGCTTTTTTCAGCGACTTAGCTGGCAAAAGAACATCGCAAATCCAATTTATTGAAATTTTAATCTCACAACTTGGAACTTTGACGTATCATGCGCGTTGTCAATGCGCTTCATACGAACACATTTTTCTGAGTGGGGACCATGACAAAACCTATCGACCCGCAGGAGACGCCGCGTATCGCGCTGGTTTCCACGCATGGCTATGTAGCCGCTCACCCGCCGCTTGGCGCGGCCGATACCGGCGGACAGGTTGTCTATGTTCTCGAGCTGGCCAAGAAGCTGGCGCAACTCGGCCACCAGGTGGACATCTATACCCGGCGCTTCGAGGATCAGCCGGAAATCGACATTGTCGACGACAATGTGCGCGTGGTGCGCATCCCCTGCGGCGGCCGCGATTTCATTGCCAAGGAATATCTTCATCGTCATCTGACCGAATGGAACGAGAAGGCACTGCGCTACATCAAGCGCGAAGGGCTCTCCTATCTTTTCATCAACAGCCACTACTGGGATGCAGGTGTCGCGGGCCAGCGACTTTCGGAGGCCTTGGGTGTTCCGCATATTCACACACCGCATTCGCTCGGCATGTGGAAGAAGCGACAGATGGAGACCGACTATCCGGAGCGGGCCGACAGGTTCGAGACCGAGTTCAACTTCAAGGAACGCATTCAACACGAGCTGATCGTCTATCGCAGCTGCCAGTTGGTGGTGGCGACGACGCCGATCCAGCTCGACATGCTGACACAGGATTACGGCGTCGCCCGCAACCGGGTGCACATGATCCCGCCGGGCTATGACGACAACCGCTTCTACCCCGTCTCGAATGCGTCGCGGCAGATGATCCGCAACCGGCTTGGCTTCGAAGGCACCGTTGTATTGGCGCTGGGTCGGCTGGCAACGAACAAGGGTTACGATCTCCTGATCGACGGGTTTTCCGTGATGGCAAGCCGTATCCCAGACGCGCGGCTCTATCTGGCGCTCGGTGGCGAAAACCTCGACCCGCAGGAGCAGAAGATCCTCGACGAGCTGCATGCCAAGGTCTCGCATTACGGCCTCGAAGACCGCGTCGACTTCTCCGGCTTCATTGCCGACGACGATCTGCCGGATTATTACCGTGCCGCCGACATGTTCGTGCTGTCGAGCCGCTATGAGCCATTCGGCATGACCGCGATCGAGGCGATGGCGAGCGGAACACCGACCGTGATCACGGTGCATGGCGGCCTGTTCCGGGCGGTGAGCTACGGGCGCCATGCCCTGTTTGCCGATCCTTTCGACAAGGAGGATCTCGGCATCACAATGATGAAGCCGTTCAAGCATCCGCGACTTTACGACCGCCTGTCTCGCATGGGCGCCCACAAGGCACGCAGCCTGTTCACCTGGACCGGCATCGCACAACAGCTCGTGGCGCTGGTCGAGGGCCGTCCGGTGGCGCAGGCGCTGGAAGAAAGTGATTGGGCCGAACCATGGAACGACGGCGATTGAAACCGATCCGGCTTTTTTCATCCGATCTCGACGGCACGCTTGCGGGTGATTGCCGGTCGACGCTTGAATTTGCCAAGCTGTGGGACGCGCTCGACCCGCAGACCCGTCCGCTGCTCGTCTATAACAGCGGACGCCTGGTCGGGGACATTCTGGAATTCACCGCCGAAGAGGGACTGCCGACCGCAGACTTCATCATCGGCGGTGTGGGCACGATGCTGCACGCAGCGCATGACGAAGGCCTCTCTAGCCTATATGCGCAGGCGCTCGGACGGGGTTTCGACAATCAGCGGATCGATGCATTGCTGCATCAGCTCGAACACCTGAGCCGCCAGCCGGAACAGTTCCAGCATGGGCTGAAATCCAGCTGGTTCCTGCACGATGCCACACCGGAGATGCTGCACGGTCTGGAGGCGATGCTGCGAAAATCCGGCCACGAGGCGCGCGTCGTCTATTCCAGCAACCGGGATCTGGACGTGATCCCTGTTCTGGCCGACAAGGGGCAAGCGCTGACGTGGCTCTGCCAAAAGCTGGAGGTCGGGCTGGACGAGGTCGTGGTGGCCGGAGACACCGGCAACGATCGCGCCATGTTCGAGCTGGCGGATGTGCGCGGTATCATGCCGGGCAACGCACTTGCTGAACTCGCAAGCCTCGCGAAGGGCAACCATCGTATCGTGCAGGCCGAAGGTCAATGCGCGGCCGGCGTCATCGAAGGTTTGCGGCATTGGCAGGTGCTTTGATCCGGCAAAGCCGAACATTGGCCTAAACAACCAAACTTAGTCAGTTGCGCCACGACATGTCGCTTGACGATGCCCTCCTATCGACGGCTGCTGTTAGCACAACGAATCTGTGTATTTCCCAGATGCTTTGATGGCAACGTCTTCAAGTTGTCGTGGTATCGTGTCTTAGTCATATTAGAGAATTAAGGTATAGGGTATTTGGCTATTTTGCGCCGTATGGCATCAGATCTGAAGCTCATGTTCCGGCGGCCGCTGCGCCAGCAGTTTGCCGCCATATGCTATCGGCTGCGCAAAAAAAACGGTGATCTGGAAGTTCTTCTGATGACCAGCCGCGACACCGGTCGCTGGGTGATCCCGAAGGGCTGGCCGATGGAAGGCAAAAAGGCCCATGCCGTGGCCGAGCGTGAAGCCTACGAAGAAGCCGGCGTCAAGGGCAAGGCGAGCAAGGAGCCGATCGGCTTCTTTACCTACAACAAGCGCATGGACGGCGGGCTGAAGATCCTGTGCCGGGTGCAGGTGCATGCCCTCGAAGTCAAGGACATGCTCGACGACTTTCCGGAGAAGGGCATGCGCCGGATGGAATGGGTGAATTGCCAGGAGGCTGCATCCCGGGTGCAGGAGCCGGAACTGAAGATCCTGCTGCATAGCTTCGAACAGGACATGATCAACCGTGGCGCTGCGCGCAGCCGGGCCAATGCCGCCGAATAGGGTCGAATAGACCGGAACAACATCCATCTCCGTGTTGAACCTCTGGCTTTTTGCGCTTACGCAAGGAGATGAAATGCATGCCCGCGTCGTCGGTTTTGCCGCGACGCAGGAATGCATCTGATCCCCATGCCTCGGATGGCAAGACATCGGGTCGTTCCGTCCGAAGGAAAGCAAAATATGGCCAAGCCTGACCTGAAACCGCCACCCAGAGCGCAGTCCAAACTGTCCAAACCGACCCTGGACAAGGACCTCGACAACATCACCTACGCCGAAGAGGCCGCCCAGCATCTTTTGCGACGGGTGATGCCCTTCGGTATCGGCCTTGTCTTTCTGGTTCTGGTCATGGCGCTTGCCGGAATTTATGTCAGCGATCGGCCCGGTGCGGTGATCATGGTCGCGGCGGCTGTTCTCGGCGGCTATATGGCGATGAATATCGGCGCCAATGACGTGACTAACAATGTCGGCGCGGCCGTGGGTGCACGGGCGATTTCCATCGGCGCCGCACTTGCGATGGCAGCCGTCTTTGAAATTGCCGGCGCGATGATCGCCGGCGACGACGTGGTCATGACGATTTCGCGCGGCATTCTGGCGCCGGAATCCGTCGGCAATCCGCAATCCTTCGCGACCGCCATGCTCGTCGCCCTGCTTGCGGCCGCACTTTGGATCAATCTGTCGACATGGTTGAATGCGCCCGTGTCGACCACGCATTCGATCGTGGGCGCCGTCATGGGCGCCGGCATTGCCGCTGCCGGAATGGATGCCGTGAACTGGTCGTCGCTGGCCGGTGTCACCGCCAGCTGGATCATCTCGCCGCTTCTCGGCGGCGGGCTCGCGGCGCTCTTTCTCGCCTTCATCAAGGAATTCATTCTCTACCGCATGGACAAGATCGGCGCTGCCCGACGCTGGGTGCCTGTGCTGGTGGGCCTGATGGCCGGGGCATTTACCGTCTACCTGACCATCAAGGGCATCGGCCAGGTGTTTGAACTGCGGCGCTTTGATGCGCTGATCGCTGGGGTATTCGTCGGCCTTGGATGCTGGCTCGTCGCCATTCCATGGATCCGCAGCCAAGCCGAAGGCCTGGAAAACCGCAATCAGTCGCTGCGCAAGCTGTTTCGCCTGCCCCTGGTGATATCCGCCGCCCTGCTGTCGTTTGCCCACGGCGCCAATGACGTTGCCAATGCGATCGGTCCGGTGGTGGCGATCTTCCAGGCGATTGGCGAGGATACGGCCATGGCACGCATGGCAACCCCGACCTGGGTCACCCTGATCGGCGCCCTCGGCATTGCCGTTGGCCTGCTGCTCTATGGCCCACGTCTTATCCGTCTCGTCGGCACGCAGATCACCAAGCTCAACCCGATGCGGGCGTATTGCGTGGCGCTTTCGGCCGCCGTTACCGTCATTCTGGCCTCGTCGCTCGGCTTGCCGGTTAGCTCGACCCATATCGCCATTGGTGCGGTCTTCGGTGTCGGCCTCTACCGCGAATGGTATATCCGCAACTCGAAACGCCGCATCCAGTATCTCCGGGAGAAATTCGGCAAATGGGACGCGGACGATGAACTGGTGGCGGAACGCGATCCCGATGAAGTCGGTCGCCGCCGTCTGGTTCGCCGTTCGCATTTCATCACCATGATCGCCGCTTGGAGCGTGACCGTGCCTTGCTCTGCGGGTCTGGCTGCCCTTCTCTACGGTGCCATTTCGCTGATGTTTGGACATATCTGAGGGTTTTTCATGCGCGCCAACTATCGGATGCAGAGACTGCATGTAAACGCCGCACTTTCGGCTGGCACTGGCTTCGAGGCGACGCCCGAGCAGTTCAACTACCTCGCCAATGTGCTGCGCCTCGAAGAAGGCGCAGACGTGCTGGTCTTCAATGGCCGCGAGGGCGAGTGGCGGGCAAGGGTCAGCTTTCCGACCCGCAAGCGCATCCTGCTGACGCCTGTCGAAGAGACGCGACCACAGCCGGCCGATTGCGACCTGCACTTCCTGTTTGCACCGCTGAAGGTCGGCCGGATGGATTACCTGATCCAGAAGGCCGTCGAGATGGGTGCCGGCACCCTGCAGCCGGTGATCACCCAGCATGTGCAGGGCAAGATCGGCAATATCGAGCGGCTGCAGGCAAATGCCACGGAAGCGGCCGAGCAATGCGGCATCCTCGCCATCCCGACCGTCGCCCCGCCGGTGAAGCTGAAGGACATGCTGGAGCGCTGGCCTTCGGAACGACGGATCATCTATTGCGACGAGGATGCCAGTACGCAGAACCCGCTGCCGGCGCTCCAGGCCATCACCGAACGCTCATTGGCTTTGCTGGTCGGTCCGGAGGGCGGATTCTCGGACGAGGAACGCGAGCTGCTGCGCGCCCTGCCCTTCGTCACCGCCATCCCGCTCGGGCCGCGGATCCTGCGCGCCGATACGGCGGCCGTCGCGGCCATGGCCGTGGTGCAGGCGGCAATCGGGGACTGGCGGTAGGCGGTTTCGCAAACGTCAATTTCAAGAGTACGGCGTTTCTCTTTTTTGAGCAGGCCTTGAGAGTTTTTCACTTGCACACAACAAATTTCCGGTCCAATCACCTGTCCCCATGGGCCTACGCGCCCTGCGACAAAGCCCAACAAGGTTACCTTCATGGCTCGTGACACGACCGACGATACACCCCTCGGCTCCATTGAGGACATGGCCGCCTATATGGCCGCCGGCTCCAAGCCGAAAGAGGCGTTCCGGATCGGCACAGAGCACGAAAAATTCGCCTTCTTCCGCGCCGACAACAGCCCCGTGCCGTATTTTGGCGACGCGAGCATTGCAGCGCTCCTGAAGGGCATGCAGGCAAAGCTTGGCTGGGATCCGATCATGGACGGTGACAATATCATCGGCCTTGGCGAACAGTCGGGCATGGGCGCAATCTCGATCGAGCCCGGCGGCCAGTTCGAGCTTTCCGGTGCGCCGGTGGAAACGCTGCACCAGACCTGCAAGGAATCGAACCATCACCTGGCCGTTCTGCGCGACGTCGCGGAACCGATGGGCATCCGTTTCCTCGGCCTTGGCGGCAGCCCGAAATGGACGCTGGCCGAAACGCCGCGCATGCCGAAGCAGCGCTACGACATCATGACCCGCTACATGCCGAAGGTCGGCAGCAAGGGTCTCGACATGATGTACCGGACCTGCACGATCCAGGTGAACCTCGACTTTTCGTCGGAGGCCGACATGCGCCAGAAGATGCGCGTGTCAATGAAGCTGCAGTCGCTGGCCACCGCGCTGTTCGCCTCCTCGCCGTTCACCGAAGGCAAGCCGAACGGGCTGGTCTCCTGGCGCGGCGATATCTGGCGCGACACCGACAATCAGCGCGCCGGTGTTTTGCCCTTCACCTTCTCCAAGGATTTCTGTTTCGGGGACTATGTGCGCTGGGCTATCGAGGCGCCGATGTATTTCATCGTGCGCGACGGGCGTTATCACGATTGCACCCATGTCACCTTCCGTCAGTTCATGGACGGTGCGCTGAAGGGCGAGGTGGCCGAATGGGAGCCGACACTCGGCGACTGGACCAACCACCTTTCGACGCTGTTTCCGGATGTCCGCCTCAAGCGCTTCCTGGAAATGCGTGGCGCCGATGGTGGTCCATGGCGGCGGATCTGCGCGCTTCCGGCCTTCTGGGTCGGCCTGCTCTACGATGACGCAGCCCTTGCCGCCGCCGACGAACTGACTGCCGACTGGACCGTCGACGACGTGATCCACATGCGCGACACCGTTCCGGCGCAGGGCCTGAAGGCTTCAATTGCCGGCCGCCCGCTGATGCATGTGGCGCGCGACGTTGTCGATTTGTCACGGCAGGGCCTGAAGGCCCGTGCACGTCTCAATGGCGAAGGCCAGGACGAGAGCGTGTTCCTCGGCCCGCTGGACGAAGTGCTCGCCAAGGGCACGACGCTGGCCGACGACATGCTGTCGCTCTATCATGGTCGTTGGGGTGGTCGGATCGATCCGGCTTTCGAAGAATACCAGTATTGATCGCGGGGCTGCGACGGCCCCGCTCTTTGCAACACACTGGCGCTTTCGCAACACCGGTAAAAACCGGTTTGCGCAGTGTTTTTTCCGGTTATAGTGCCAGCGATGATCTGCATGTAACCGGGGAGAAAACGTCCATGCTGCCACTGTTCGACATGATGCTTCAGGCGCAGAACGGCACGGCGATGGATGCCATGGCCCGTCAGTTCGGACTTGCCCAAGAGCAGGCGGCCAAGGCCATGGCGGCCCTGACGCCGGCCTTCGCCTCCGGTTTCAAGCGCAGCGCCAGCAACCCATACGATTTCTCCACCCTGATCTCGTCCATGACCTCTGGCAACTACGCCAAGTATTTCGAGGACATGAGCTCAGCCTTCACGCCGCAGGGCGTGGCCGACGGCAATCAGGTTCTCCAGCAGCTGTTCGGCTCCAAGGACATGTCGCGAGCGATTGCCGCCCAGGCCGCCCAGCTGACAGGCATCGGCCAGGACGTGCTCAAGCAGATGATGCCGGCGATGGCCGACACGATCATGGGCGGCCTTTTCAAGCAGACGACCGGCCAGTTTCCCGGTGCGGATGCCTTTGCCAACTCGCCGATGAACAAGATGATGCAGCAATGGCTGGAAAGCACCGGCATGCAGCCGAAACCGCAGCCGCATGCCAACATCTTTGACAACCCCTTCACCAAGGCTTTCCAGGACATGATGGGCGGGGCAAAGAAGCCCGAGACCGCCACCGGCAATCCGTTTTTCGACAATCCGTTCGCCAAGGCATTTCAGGATATGGCGGCCTCCTATGGCGCGGCAGCCGGTGGCAAGCCGACAGAAAATCCCGCGCAGTCCGCCAGGGAAGAGGCGAAACCTGCCGCAGCCGAAGATCAGGCCGGCTTCACCGCCATGATGAACTCGATGTTCGACAGCGGCCTGGAGGTCCAGAAGAGCTATCAGAAGAGCATGGAGCAGATCTTCGACCAATATCTGACCGCCAGCAAGGGCGAAGCCGCAGTTCCGCCGGCCGAAAAGCCATAGCTCGCGGCCTTTCCGGCATCCGGCTGGTGCGGTCAAAAAAAAGCCCGGTCTGAACGCGTTCAGGACCGGGCAAAATGCAGGGCTATTGGCTATCACCCTGCGGGGATGGGAAAAGTCACTCGGCGCGCACCCCGCGCAACGCATTCTCGGACCGGCGACGCGCAATGCGCTTCAGATGCGGCGAAGGATCGTCCGCATAACTGACCAGATTGAGGACTTCGTGAATGTCGACACGGCTGAGGCCGAGGTCATTCAGGAGCCTGTCATCCAGTTCGATCAGGCGGTTCGCAGCACGATGATTGCGCAGGGCGGAGCGAAGGGATCGCAGGGTCACCATCCAGTTCGCCAGACGCTGGGCAAGCGTCGGCCGTGGAGTAGCGAGGTCAAGGTCGAGGATCCGATCAGTCGTGCGCATGGCAGTCATCCTTCCGATTTTGGCACGAGAAAAAGCGTCCTTGCCGCGTTGCGGAAAGGTCATGGGGTTGGGGTTGAAACAGAGCGACCGCTATTGGTCAGTGCGATTTGCAAGACCGAGAATGTCGAAAGCATATTGATCAGTCCAACGAATGTTTCTAATGATAAGCATCAACATCATTTATGGATGCTCCCGTCATGTCGGCACCTCTCGATATCGATCAGCTTCAGACTTTCATTGCCATCGTCGATACCGGCAGCTTCACCAAGGCGGCCGGCCGCGTGTTCAAGACCCAGTCCGCCGTGTCGATGCAGATGCGCCGTCTGGAAGAGCGCGTCGGCAAGCAGCTGTTCATTAAGGATGGGCGCGGCAACAGGCTGACGGCCGACGGCGACAAGCTTCTCAACTACGCCCGCCGGATCATCCGCCTGAACGGCGAGGCGATCGCCGCTTTCGACGACAATCGTCTCGAGGGCACATTGCGCATCGGCACGCCGGATGACTACGCCGATCGCTACATGCCGGAGATCATCGGGCGCTTTGCCAAGACGCATCCGAATGTCGAACTCTATATCGTCTGCGAGCCCTCGGTCGATCTTGCCGAGAAGATGGCGAAAGGCGAGCTCGACATTGCGCTGGTCACGCACAATCCACTGCTGCGGCAGTCGGATGTGGTGCGCACGGAGCCATTGTGCTGGGTCGGTTCGGCCAACCATCCGCTGCGGGAAGACGCCCCCGTGCCGCTCGCCGTCGGCCGTCGCGATTGCCAATGGCGGCAATTGGCATGCTCGGCGCTCGACGCCGACGGGCGTGAATATCAGATCCTGTTCACCAGCTGGTCATCGACGGTGGTTGCCGCCGCGGTGCTTGCCGGCATGGCGGTCTCGATCCTGCCGGAATCGGCGCTGCGGACGGGTATGAAAGTGCTGACGGCCAATGATGGCTTTCCGCCGCTGCCACCCGTGCAGATCGGCCTGATGAAGCGTCCAGGCCTGTCGACTTCGCTGCTGAACGCGATCACGGACCACATTACCGCCTGCCTCGACAACATCACCCCGGCGCAGGTGGAGGACGATCTGGACGGCGAGGGCAAGCCCTACGCGCGATACTATCCGCGTCAGAGATCAGGCAACATGGTTCCCGGCTGGTAGGCGAGCCGTGATTAGATGTCGAAAAGCGTCGCCTTGATGAATTTCTGCCACTGCACGATATAGATCTGCGCCTGTGCTTCCGGCAATCCGGCAATGAAGCGAATGACTTCGCCCGTGCTGAGGATCTGCAGCTTCAGATTGGCGCGCATGCGCTCCTGATCCTCCTCGGGCACAAGATCGCCGAGATCGGCCAGAAACGCGGTAATGATCCTGTCGTGACTGGCTGTCGACAGTTGCTTCAGGTCCGGGTCCGACAAAGTCGCCGTCCACATTGACAGGTAGACCGGCTCCTTGGTGAACATTTGATAGAATTTGATCAGGGATTCGCCGGCCCGGTCACGAGCCTCTTCGCGCGTCTTCACGCCGCTGAATACAGTTGTTGTGGTTCCACTGATCGATTTGGTGAAATGATCATGCAACGCCCGGATGATCGCCGCTTTTTCCGGAAAGAACTGGTATAGCGAGCCAATCGGTATGCCCGCCTGCGCGGCAATCTCGCTCATGGTCAACGCCGACACGCCCTTTTCCGTCACCAGGCGGATACTCGCCGCCATGATGGCTTCCAGACGCTGGATGCTGCGCTCCTGCTGCGGCTTCTTGCGCAACCGGAGTCGCGGTTTTTCATTGTGGTCGATCATCGACATACCAACCGGTGTACCCACCGGCTCCCTTTAAACTTATACCAAGCCAGATAAGGGCGGCAACTGCCCAAAAGGTTAACGCGACCGTCAGGAACTCCGCAATTGCATCGAAGAGCACAAAAAAGGTCAGCGCTGGCGGGCGCTGACCTTTTTCCGCGTCATCTGGCCGAGCCTGCTCGGCCAGATGACGCTGTCGGTTTCAGGGAGACAGACAAGCTGGCGTCGGCTCAAAGACCGGCACCAGTAGCCGCATGCGATCAGACCAGATCGAACCGGTCTGCGTTCATCACCTTGGTCCAGGCCGCGACGAAATCCGCCACGAACTTTTCCTTGTTGTCGTCCTGGGCATAGACTTCCGCATAGGAACGCAGGATCGAGTTCGAGCCGAGCACGAGGTCGACGCGCGTCGCGGTGTACTTGGTCGCACCACTCTTGCGATCGCGGATGTCATAGCTGTTGCTGCCGGTCGGGACCCAAGTATAGGCCATGTCCGTCAGGGTATTGAAGAAGTCGGTGGTGAGTGCGCCAACGCGGTCGGTGAACACGCCATGTGCCGTGCCGCCGTAGTTGGTGCCAAGTACGCGCAGGCCGCCGATAAGCACAGTCAGTTCCGGAGCAGTCAGGCCCAGCAACTGCGCACGATCGAGCAACATTTCCTCGGGGCTGACGACATAGTCCGTCTTCTGCCAGTTGCGGAAACCGTCAGCGAGCGGTTCGAGAACAGCAAAGCTGTCCGCATCGGTCTGCTCGGCGGTGGCGTCGCCACGACCCGGGGCGAAGGGTACGGTGATATCAAAGCCCGCGGCCTTCGCCGCCTGCTCGACGCCGACATTGCCGGCCAGAACGATGACGTCGGCAAGACTTGCGCCGGTTTCCGATGCGATGCCTTCGAGAACGGCCAGAACCTTGGCAAGCCGCTGCGGCTCGTTGCCTTCCCAGTCCTTCTGCGGCGCCAGGCGAATGCGAGCACCATTGGCACCGCCACGCTTGTCGGAACCGCGGAAGGTACGGGCGCTATCCCAGGCCGTCGCCACCATCTCGCCGGTGGACAGGCCACTGTTGATGATCTTGGCCTTGACCGCCACGACGTCATAGTCGGTACGGCCGGCCGGGATCGGATCCTGCCAGATCAGGTCTTCGGCGGGAACATCCGGACCGAAATAGCGGGACTTCGGGCCGACATCGCGATGGGTCAGCTTGAACCAGGCGCGGGCGAAGGCGTCCGAGAATGCCGCGAAGTCGTTCATGAAACGCTGCGAGATTTCGCGATAGATCGGATCGACCTTGAGGGCCATATCCGCATCGGTCATCATCGGCATGACGCGGATCGAGGCATCCTCGACGTCAACCGGCTTGTCCTCCTCGGCAATGGTGATCGGTGCCCATTGCGACGCTCCGGCCGGGCTGTGGGTCAGCGTCCATTCATGCTTGAACAGCATCTCGAAGAAGCCATTGTCCCACTTGGTCGGCTCGGCGGTCCAGGCACCTTCGATGCCCGACACGACGGTATCGCGACCGATGCCGCGACCCTTGGTGTTCATCCAGCCGAGGCCCTGGAATTCAGGCCCTGCAGCTTCAGGGTCGGCGCTGAGATTGGAAGCACTGCCATTGCCGTGGGACTTGCCGATGGTATGGCCGCCGGCGGTGAGCGCGACGGTTTCCTCATCGTTCATGCCCATGCGGGCGAAGGTTTCGCGCATCTGGGCAGCGGTTGCCAGCGGATCGGACTTGCCGTTGACACCTTCCGGGTTGACGTAGATCAGACCCATCTGCACGGCGGCCAGCGGGTTGGCCAGCGTTTCCGGCTTGGTCACATCGCCGTAACGTTCGTCGCTCGGCGCCAGCCATTCCTTCTCGTCACCCCAATAGGTGTCCTTTTCCGGATGCCAGATGTCTTCGCGGCCGAACGCAAAACCAAAGGTCTTGAGACCGGCGACGTCATAGGCCATCGTGCCGGCAAGCGCGATCAGGTCGGCCCAGGAGAGCTTGTTGCCGTATTTCTTCTTGATCGGCCACAGCAGGCGGCGACCCTTGTCGGTGTTGACATTGTCCGGCCAGGAATTCAGCGGCGCAAAGCGCTGGTTGCCGGTATTGGCGCCACCACGACCGTCCGTCGTGCGATAAGAGCCGGCAGCATGCCAGGTGACGCGGGCCATCATGCCGACATAGGAGCCCCAGTCAGCCGGCCACCATTCCTGGCTGTCCAGCATCAGCGCGCGCAGGTCGGCCTTCAGCGCCTCGACGTCGAGCTTCTTCAGCTCTTCGCGGTAGTTGAAGTTCGGACCCAGAGGATTGGTCTTGGCGTCGTGCTGGTGGAGGATGTCGAGGTTCAGCGCATTCGGCCACCAATCCATCACAGACTTGCTCGTGGCGGTATTGCCGCCATGCATTACCGGACATTTGCCGATCGGTTTCGTATGTTCGTTCATATTGGCCTCCTGTTTTAACGGAACGACGTTTCTGGCGGCACAATCTCGTAATTGATCCATAATTTCCAATTGTATTTGATGGTATCTTCGATAGGATATTCCTATCATGATTACCATTCGTCAGCTGCGCTATTTCGAGGCTCTTGCCACCACCCTGCATTTCGGTCGTGCCGCGGAAATGGTGCATGTCAGCCAACCGGCGCTGTCGACGCAGATCATGGAACTGGAGCGTCATCTCGGGGTCAAGCTGATCGAGCGGACCCGCGGATCGACCTTGCTGACGGCCAAGGGCGCCGAGCTTCTGGCGCATGCACGCCTGGTGCTTTCATCGGTGGACCGGCTCGAACAGGCGGCGCGGCAAAACAGCGGCACGCTCGAGGGCCTGCTCAGGCTCGGCATTATCCCGACGGTTGCGCCCTATCTGGTGCCGCAGGTGGTGCCTTATCTACGGCGCATGCATCCGTTGATCGAACTGGAACTCAAGGAAGCGGTGACGGACCGCCTGTCCGCCGATCTCGCCGAAGGGCGGATCGACGCGATGATCGCTGCCCTGCCGATCGAAGCCGACAATTTCGTCGACATCCACCTGTTCACCGATCGCTTCTTCATGGCCATGGCCGAAAACGACAGCGACGTGCTTCTATCACCGCTCACCGAAACCCAGGTAGACCCGGAACGATTGCTGCTGCTGGAAGAAGGACATTGCCTGCGCGACCAGGCACTGGCGGTGTGCAAGGCGGCCAACCGGCGCAGCCTGATCAATTTCGGCGCGACCTCCATGGCAACGCTGCTGCAGATGGTGTCGCACGACATGGGCATGACGCTGATCCCGGAAATGGCCGTCGAGACAGAGACCAGCCGTAACCATCTGCGCATCGTGCCGTTTGCCGAACCGCAGCCGGCCCGCGAGATCGGACTGGTCTGGCGCCGCTCCAATCCGCGTCGTGCAGACATGGAGGCGCTGGCGCATGCGATCATCGCCAGCCGGCGGGAGCCTCCGAAACAGCTGCTGCGGGACAGCAGCACCGTGCGGGTGCGTCCGATTGCGTCGTAGCGCCGCCCGCTTTTCAATCGACCGCTTTAGGACGCGACAGCCCGCTTGTCGTGACGTTCGCGCGCCAGATCGAAGATCTGGATGCCGTCCTTTGGCCTGCCGCGGTTGCGCCATTTGGAATGGTTGAGCGTGTAGCTCACATCGTCATAGCCGGCCTGCCAGTGCTCGTTGATCGAGCGGCGGGAGAATTCGACATCCATTGCATGGGTAGCATAGGCGGCGCGGCGATGGATCAGGTGGACGATCGTGACATCATATTCCTGGCCGATGGATCGCAGAATCCTGGCGTCTTCATCGTCGAGGAATTCCGGCGGCAGCTTTTCCAGCAGGCGCTTGGCAGCGCGCCGGACCACCTGCTTTCTGGCGAATTCATCGGTGTTCATGCGGGTGCGGCTGGAATAACGGATTTCCTTGACCCGGCTTTCCACTTCGAACTGATCGCGCGGCATGGCCCCGCGGGCGCTGAAGAGATCGACCTGGAAAATTTCCAGATCGCGGGTTGCCTCATTGACCGCCAGCACATGTTGCAGCGGGGTATTGGAGACGAGGCCACCATCCCAATAGAAACGGCCATCGATCTCGATCGGAGCAAAGCCCGGCGGCAGCGCCCCGGATGCGGCGATGTGACGGGCATCGAGCTTGGTCTGGCGGTTGTCGAAATAGGCGAAGTTGCCCGACTGGACATCGACGGCACCCAGGCTGAGGCGGGTCGATCCATCGTTCAAAAGATCGAAATCGATCAGGGCCTCGAGCGTCTTCACCAGCGGATCGGTATCGTAATAGCTGATCAGCGCCGCGGGATTGGCGGCAAGCTGGAACGGCGTGTAGAGGCGCGGCGAAAAGAAGCCAGGTACGCCGAAAAGGGTGCCGGTCATGGCGGCAATATCGTTGTTTACCCGGCGCAGGCTGCTGTCCTGGTCACCGAAGGCAAAAACCGGGCTGGAGGAGACCATGTCCCAGAAGGCGCGAAGATTGTCGATGCGCCTGTCGCGGGGGCTGCCGGCGATGATGGCGGCATTGATGGCACCGATGGAGATCCCGGCCAGCCAATCGGGCTCGACCTCGTGATTGTGGAGCGCCTCATAGGCGCCGGCCTGGTAGGCGCCAAGCGCCCCGCCGCCTTGGAAAACGAAGATGCGATTGCTGTCGGAATTGCGAACCGAATTGCTGGCGGTGTCGGACATGGGTGCTCGATACAAATTGTTGCAATGCACAATATATAGGGATCATTCGTGCCCGGACCAGTGCCGTCAGCGCCAGACAGCGTTTCTCTTTCAACAGGGTAGCTCATGGCGTTCAATCCGGCAGTGGAATGGCACGATCGGCATGCCGAACTGCCAAAATGGCGCGGAAGCCTTCCCAAAAGAGGTTCGACACTGCAAACAAAGGCTTGGCTAAATTCCGCTCGAACTCATAAGCTCGCGCAACATCTGTGTCATCGGGGATAACATGCGCCTTCAACTGCTAGCGGAATCCGGATCCCGGACAATCCTAACCCATACGCTCCTTGCGTTCCTCATGTCCTCGGCACTGTCGTTGACGCCCGCCCTCGCGGACGAAACCGAGGTGGATCAGCAGATCGAAAACCTGCTCGGCAATGCAGAAGTCTTCAAAGCCACGATCGCCGACCTGCAGGGACGTATCGCCAACGAAGAT
Source organism: Hyphomicrobiales bacterium (assembly GCA_900470155.1). Lineage (GTDB taxonomy): Bacteria > Pseudomonadota > Alphaproteobacteria > Rhizobiales > Rhizobiaceae > Allorhizobium. Next base: position 177,823 of record UBZT01000004.1, on the reverse strand, counting down.
TCGATCGCGGTTTCCGCCTTTATCGACTACCCGATCACCGTGACGATCAACGGCAAGCGCAAGACGCTTCGCCAGGCCGAAGACCTCGAGCCGCTCTACTACGACATCTTCACCCCGGAGATCACCGATGTCATCGTCAACCAGGATTATGGCAGCCTGTTCGTCAACGGCGACGGCGTCATGTTCGGCAATGGCGAAGTCTGGATGAACGCCGTCTGCCTGGATGATGCTTGCAACGAGACCGAAGCCAGGATCATCACGATCCAGGCAGCCGATTAAAAAAAGACCCGCTGGTGACAGCGGGTCGGCAGGATCAGATCCGATCCCCGGGATGGCGCATCGGCGCCAATCCTCGGGTGGTGTTCAAGCAGCGGGCGCAGTCAAGGCAGCAGCTGCGGCCGTGGCCGCGATGCCCTTCGGCGAAAATTCATTCAGCCCAAGCAGGAAGTTGATCTGCGGACGCGTCTTGACGAGGTCGTCGATCGTGTACTGCGACAACACGTCGAAGAAGGCATTCAGCGCCTTGCGCAGTGCCGAGTTCAGGCCGCAGCTATCGATCAGCGGACAATCCACATCACCATCATCTTCGAAGCATTCGGCCATCGCGAAGCTGTCTTCCGTGACGCGCACGACATCGAACAGGGTGATCTTGTCGGCGGCACGACCGAGGCGCACGCCACCGTTGCGACCGCGCACGGTTTCGACCAGACCCGCCTTGTTCAAAGGCTGGAGAATCTTGAACAGGAAGAGCTCAGACACGCCATAAGATCTGGCGATTTCCGGGATCCGACTCAGGTTTTCCTGGTTCGCAGCGCAGTACATGAGCATGCGCACTGCGTAATTTGTCTGCTTTGTCAAACGCATGCATGATTCCTCAGTTTCACTTTGGCCTTATATAGCGCCTTTTGTAGTTTTGAACAATTCCAAAATACTCAAGTTCTGAACTCACGAAATTGTGAGTGAAGCCTAGCGTGATTGACACCCCGGAGCAAATTATGAATATGCGGCTCAAGTAATTCAACAGGGAGGTAAAATCATGATGAAAACCCACTTTACCCGTCTTGCGCTGAGCGCTGTTTCGGCCCTTTCGATGACCGCTGGCGCCGCCTTGGCCGATGGCGAGGTCAATATCTATTCCTATCGTCAGCCAGAGCTGATCCAGCCGCTGATGGATACGTTCACCAAGGAAACCGGCATCAAGACCAATGTGCTGTTTCTCGACAAGGGACTGGTCGAGCGTATCGCGGCCGAAGGCGCCAATTCTCCGGCCGACCTGATCCTGACCGTCGATATTGCCCGCCTGACCGAAGCCAAGGAAGGCGGCGTAACGCAGCCGCTCAACGACGAACGGATCAACTCCCAGATTCCGGCACAGTACCGGGACAAGGATGGCGACTGGTTCGGCCTGACCACCCGCGGTCGCGTCGTCTATGCCTCCAAGGAGCGCGTGACGGAAGACACGATCACCTATGAAGAGCTCGCCGATCCGAAGTGGAAGGGCAAGCTTTGCATGCGCGACGCGCAGCACTCCTACAATATCGGCCTGTTTGCCTCGATGGTTGCCCATCATGGCGCCGAATACACTGAAAAATGGCTGGCCGGCGTCAAGCAGAACCTGGCCCGCAAGCCCGACGGCAATGACCGCAGCCAGGCCAAGGCAATCATGGCCGGCGAATGCGACATCTCGCTCGGCAATACCTATTATGTCGGTCTGATGCTGACCAACGAGAAGGATCCCGAGGAAAAGGAATGGGCTGCCGCCATCAAGGTGCTGTTCCCGAATACCGCCGATCGCGGCACGCATGTCAACGTCTCGGGCATGGCACTCGCCAAGAACGCGCCGAACAAGGACAATGCGATCAAGCTGATGGAATTCCTCGCTTCGGATGAAGCCCAGGGCATCTATGCCGAGAAGGTATTCGAATATCCGGTCAGCCCGAAGGCCAAGCCTTCCGATATCGTTGTCGGTTTCGGCACGATCAAGCCCGACAGCCTGGCGCTGACCGATGTCGCCGCCAACCGCAAGGTGGCCTCCGAGCTGGTCGACAAGGTCGGCCTGAACGAAGGCCCAAGCAACTAAGCTGCTTCGGATTTTTCAAGGACAGAAAGGGGCGACCGGTCAGGTTGCCCCTTTTTTTATTCGTTGTGCCTGGCTCCCGTCAGGGTGACGGGCGGCCGGACATCTCTTTGGCATAGTCCTCAATCGCCTTGAGGCGATCGCTTGTGCCGGGATGGGTGGACAGGAACGAGCTGTCATCCTTGCCGCCATACTTCTTTTCGATCAGGCTGAAGAAACGATTGATCGCCGCCGGGTCGCGACCGGCCTTGATCATCAGTTCGACCGATACGCGGTCTGCCTCGCTTTCGGCGTCGCGCGAATAGGACAGCGCCATCAGGGCCGCACCATTGGTCATGATGTCTTCGCCGGCACTGCCGATATCACCGGCAATCAGCATGATCAGCCCTGCCGTGCCCGCGGCACGGTAGAGCTGACGCAGCGAGTGCTCCCGCTCGACATGGCCGATCTCGTGGGCGAGCACGCCGGTGATCATGTCGAGATCGCCAGCGGCCAGTTCCACCAGTTCGTCGGTGATGACCAGCGAGCCGTCGGGCAAGGCAAAGGCATTGGCGCCGATCGGACCACCGCGGCGGAAATTCAGGTTATAGCCGCCCACACCCCGTACCGACACGGCCGCAACACTGGCAAAGGCATCGCTGATCTCGCGGCGCTTTGCCTCCGGCAAATCGCTTTCGCTGAACACCGTTTTGTCGAGCGAGATCAGCGTGCCGCTCGCCATCCATTGCGTGACGACGGGCGGGGTCACCAGGACGGCAACCTCCACCAGGGCCGGAACGGCAAAACGATAGATCAGGCCGGCCATCAGGAAGATCGCCAGCACGACGCCGATCAGGCGCGGATGGAAGCGCTCGAGTTCATGGACGAAGCCGATGCGCTGGTGGCTGCGGAGCCAGAGGTCGACGGCATCATTGTCTTCGGTCTCGAAGAGTGACCCATCGGCAAAGGTGATGCGGCGCGGGATACGGCCGACGCGGGCCGACACATCGACACGCGACAGGTCGTTGACCGCGACCGGATCGCGCATCTCTGCGTCAAGGCTGACGAACAAGGTCTTGCCCGTCGCCGATAGTCCCGCCGGCGATGCGAGACTGGAGCCCGGCGGATGCCAGCGGCCAGCTGCAATGCGTGTGGGATCAGAAGCCAAAATCGAACCCTTCGAGATCGAGATATTCCGCCGTCACGGCAGAACCGGACTGCTGAATGGAAGCGACAACCTCGCCCAGTTCGCCATCGACGACAATGCCGGAATGGGTGACGACGTAACGGTGTTCGCGCACGGCAGCCCATGGCCGCATCAGGCCGAGGGTCACGACCGAGACAACCAGGTTCGACACCAGGATCCAGAAATAGCGCAGCCGGCCGAGATCGGAAAACAGGCGGTGGCGTGTATCGAGCGTGGTGGCGTTCATCACGACATTGCGCACGCCGACGCGGTAGAAGATCGCGGCGATGCCGAACAGCAGGAATGCGGGGATCAATGTGCCATAAATCGCCATGACGATCTGGAATGTCGGGTCGTCCTCCATGCCGAAGGAGGCGCTATCCGCCATGGAGAAATATGCCAGGAGGCCGAGGCCTGTGCCAAGTGCCATGCCGACGATCATGATCAGGAAAGCCGGTAGCCAGACGCGGTAGAGGCTGCCGATCTTCGGATCGGTGGCAAAGGGACGATCGCCATAGCGCAGGTTGTTGAAAATGTAGCGATAGAGCCAGCGGCTGGCGAAGGGTGCCAGAATGCCGAACGAAAATAGTGCAACCACGCCGCCGATGATGATGGCAACAAAGGCGCCCCAGGTCTTGCCGGTAAAATCGAAGCGAATGTTGCGATAGCTGGTGACCCGCGCATTGAAACGCAGGCTGCGCATGACGATCCACGGCAGAAGCAGCAGCATCAGCACGCCAAGCGCAATGCCGACAAACGGCATGAATGTCAGGACGATATTGTAGAGGATGATATAGGCGAAAACGATGGCGCGGCCGATGAAGATCTGCATGCCGCGGGCGTGATAGTCAAAGGAATGATCGTCGACGAAGCTGTTGCCATAAAAATAGCGGTTGCGGCGAACCTTGGCCCAGGCGGAATAGATGCCGAGGGTGACGATCGTCAGGAGAACATTGACAATCCAGATGCCGAAATACTCGCCGGCGCTGCCGCGGAAATCGCCGCGCTTCAGGTTGGATGCCCGTCCGAAGACTGCCTGTTGCATGAAATGTCCCTCAAATGATCCTGGTTCGCGCGCCTCCGATCCCCCGACCGGCCGGCCCATGCCCTTCAAATCATGGCGATATCATATTCTCAAGTGCGCGATGACACGGCCTGCGTGATGCGGGCAGAAATGCCGATGCAAAAAGGGGCGAGGAATAGTCCCCGCCCCTTTTCCCAGGTTCTTGGCTGGATCGCCGGAGTTACTTCATCGTCGGCATGACAAATTCGGCGCCATCCTTGATGCCCGACGGCCAACGGGACGTGACCGTCTTGGTGCGGGTCCAGAACTTGATCGAATCCGTGCCGTGCTGGTTGAGGTCGCCGAAGGAAGAGGACTTCCAGCCGCCGAAGGAGTGGTAGGCGAGCGGAACCGGGATCGGCACGTTGATGCCGACCATGCCGATGTTGATGCGGGAGGCGAAGTCACGGGCGGCGTCGCCGTCGCGGGTGTAGATCGCGACGCCGTTGCCGTATTCGTGCTTCATCGGCAGGTCGAGGGCTTCCTCATAGGTCTTGGCGCGAACGACCGACAGGACAGGCCCGAAGATTTCGGTCTTGTAGATATCCATGTCAGGCGTGACGTTGTCGAACAGGCAGCCACCGACGAAATAGCCGTTTTCATAGCCTTGAAGCTTGAAATCGCGGCCGTCGACGACGAGCTTGGCGCCGGCTTCGACGCCACTGTCGATCAGGCCGCGAATGCGCGCCTGGGCTTCCTTGGTAATGACCGGGCCGAGATCGGCCTTGTCATCTGTATAGGGGCCGATGCGCAGGCTCTCGACCATAGGGGTGAGTTTTTCGATGAGGCGGTTTGCCGTCTCTTCGCCGACTGGGACGGCGACCGAGATCGCCATGCAGCGTTCGCCGGCCGAGCCGTAGCCGGCGCCCATCAGCGCCTGGGCGGCCTGGTCGAGGTCGGCGTCCGGCATGATGATCATGTGGTTCTTGGCGCCGCCGAAGCACTGGGCGCGCTTGCCGTTCATGGCAGCCGTTCCATAGACGTAACGGGCGATCGGGGTGGAGCCGACGAAGGAGACGGCCGAGATGTCCGGATGCGTCAGGATGCCATCGACGGCCGACTTGTCGCCGTTGACGACGTTGAGGATGCCGGCCGGGAGACCTGCCTCGATCATCAGTTCGGCAAGGCGGATCGGAACGGAGGGGTCACGCTCGGACGGCTTCAAGATGAAGGCGTTGCCGCAGGCGATGGCAGGCGCAAACATCCACATCGGGATCATGGCCGGGAAGTTGAACGGCGTGATGCCGGCGCCGATGCCGACGGCCTGCCGAATTGAATACATGTCGATGTTCGGGCCGGCGCCTTCGGTGAACTCGCTCTTCGACAGATGCGGGATGCCGATGACGAATTCGCAGACTTCGAGACCGCGGATGATGTCGCCCTTGGCGTCTTCGATGGTCTTGCCGTGTTCGCGCGACAGCGTCTCGGCCAGGCTATCCATGTTGTCGTTCAGGAGCTGGACGAACTTCATGAAGACGCGGGCGCGGCGCTGCGGGTTGGTGGCGGCCCACTTGATCTGGGCGGCCTTGGCGTTCTCGACGGCGGCGTTCAGCTCTTCGGCGCTGGCGAGCGACACTTCGCCCTGCACTTCGCCGGTTGCCGGATTGTAAATCGGCTGCTTGCGACCCGAGGTGCCGGCGACATGTTTGCCGCCGATGAAATGACCTACCTGATACATGTGTGTCCTCCTGATTGTTATGCAGGCAGTATGCACTTTGATTTTGACAAATCAACGCGATGATTATCGCATCCGTTGTGCGCAAATCGTAGCTCCCATAACTTGCGAACGCGTCAACCCCACAAAGACGCTTCGATCAGTGCGCGGTGGGCCGACACCCCGGCCATGACACCGGCGGCGCTGGCGAGCGTGGCATTGTGCATGGGGCTCGCGGCATCGCCGGCGGCAAAGACGCCGGGCATACTGGTGCGGCCCATCTCGGCCTTGATGTGGAACCCTTGAGGGCCTTCCTCCAGCTCCAGCCCGAGTTGGCTGGCGAGCGGCGAGGCGATGGCAATCCTGGACTGGGCAAAGAGGGCGTGGACCTCGACCGTGCGTCCATCGGCAAGGCGGACTCCCTGCAGGCCCTGCCCCTCGCCCAGCAGTTCGACGACCCGTTCGGTTTCTCTCGTGACGCCGCGTGCCGAGAGCATCGCGGACAATTCCTCATCGAAGGTCACCCCCGGCTCGACGAACATGGTGGTCTTGCCCCAATCCGGCAGCAGGCCGCCCTGGTGCGCGGCGAGCGGCGACGAGGCGAGGATGCCGATCGGCCCGCCGCCGATCTCGAAGCCGTGGCAATAGGGGCAATGCAGCACGCTCCTGCCCCAGCGTTCGGCAAGGCCCGGTATCGCCGGCAGCGTATCCTCGACGCCAAGGGCAAGGACCAGGACAGTGCTTTCGGCAGTGCCATGCTCGGCCAGCTCGAGATGGAAGCCGCCGATGCGGCGCTCGGCCACCAGGGCCTCGTCCTCCCACAGCGTGAAGGTCGGATAACGGCCGAGCTGGGCCAGCGCATCCGCACGGATATCAGCCGGGCGGCGATTGTCCTGGCCGAGAAAGCCATGCGCGGTTGCGGCGAAACGGTTGCGCGGACGACCGGCGTCAGCCATCATAACCTGTTTTCGCGCGCGCACGAGCTGCATGGCGGCGGACAGGCCGGCAAAGCTTCCACCGACGACGATAGCATCGAATTTCATCATCTGCTCCTTTTCACGTATCTTTTCAAGTTACGTAGTTTCATAAGTTACAGAAGTGGCGCCCGTCAAGTGATGTAACTCCGCTTGTTGCATAAGGCACTTTGCGCTATCGGATACAGGCAACCCCAGAAGGATACGCCGATGCGAGGTGACACACGGCTGTCGCGCATGCTGCATGTATTGATCCATCTCGACCGCCATGCAGACAGCATGACATCCGAGATGATCGCCAGGATGCTCAACACCAATCCCGTCGTCGTGCGCCGGACGATGGCGGGCCTGCGCGAGCGCGGATACGTGCAGTCGGAAAAGGGCCATGGCGGCGGCTGGCGGCTGACAAGGCCGCTTGCCGAGATCACCCTGCTCGACGTCTATGAGGCGCTGGAGCGGCCGGACATGTTCTGTCTCGTGTCATCTTCCGATCATGCCGGCTGCCTGGTCGAGATCGCGGTCAACGAAGCACTGGAGGACGCCAGGCGCGCGGCAGAAGAATTGCTGCTTGCGCGCTTTGCGACCATCCGCCTGTCGGACATCGCCGACGGTTTCGAGAACAAACTTTCCCTGCTCGGGCTGGACACCGGTTTGTCAGGCTCCGGGCTGTGATTTAGCGTCGCCAATGCGTTCCCAGGCGGGACGTGACACCTCCTGATCGGGGGAGGGCGCCTCAAATTCAACAGGTCAGCGCTATGAAACTGGCGCCTGCTGTGCGAGAATTGATGTAACCAATCCTTGCTGGACCCCCGAGATGAGCGAAGCGCGCACTGCCCCGATCGTCAGAATGGCCGAACTGGAAATCGAGGCGGACCAGTTGGAGGCCTATCGCCTGCTGCTGGCCGAGGAGATCGAGGCTTCCGTCGCCATGGAACCGGGCGTACTCATGCTGAATGCCGTTGCGCTCCAGGAGGACCCGGCCCAGATCCGCATCCTCGAAGTCTATGCCAGCCAAAGGGACTACGAGGCCCATCTGCAAACGCCGCATTTTCTCAAATACAAAAGCCTGACGTCCGGCATGGTCAAAGCCCTGCGGCTGATCGATGTCGATCCGCTCCTCATGCGCAGCAAGATGGACTAGACGATGAACTGGGACGATGTGCGGATATTCCTGGCGGTTGCGCGTACCGGCCAGATCCTTGGCGCATCACGGCGCCTCGGCCTGAACCATGCGACCCTGTCGCGGCGGCTGACGTCGCTTGAGGAAGCGTTGAAGACGCGGCTCTTCATCCGCCGTACCAATGGCTGCGAGCTGACCGCCGAGGGTGAGGCATTTCTCGCTTCCGCCGAGCGCATGGAAACCGAGATGCTGGAGGCTCAGGCCCGCCTGGGGCGGACCGATACGCAGGTGGCGGGCACCGTGCGCATCGGCGCGCCTGATGGTTTCGGCGTGTTCTTCCTCGCCTCACGGCTCGGCGCCCTGATCGAGCGACATCCGGAACTGAAGATCCAGCTCGTGCCGGTGCCACGCTCTTTTTCGCTGTCACAGCGCGAGGCGGACATCGCGGTGACACTGGAGCGTCCCGACCAGGGGCGGCTCGTCTCGTCCAAGCTCGTCGACTACACGCTTGGGCTCTATGCCGCGAAATCATATGCCGAGGCGCACGGACTGCCGGCGACGCCGGAGGCGCTGAAGACCCATCGCCGCGTCGGCTATGTGGAGGACCTGATCTTCACGCCGTCGCTCAATTTCACCGGCGAGGTGATGCGCGACTGGAATGCCGGCTTCGAAATCTCCTCGGCGATCGGCCAGACGGAAGCGGTGCTGGCCGGCGCCGGCATCGGCATCCTGCACAGCTATATCGCGCGCCAACATGAAAGCCTCGTGCGGGTCATGCCCGATGTCACGATCCGCCGCGCCTACTGGACGACTTTCCACGAAAGCGCGCGCGAACTGGTGCGTGTGCGCGCCGTGGTGCAGTTCCTGCAGGAAGCCGTCGAGGCGGACCGGGCGATTTTCAGCTGAGGCCGGTTCAGCGGCAGGCGAGAACGGCCACCTCCGGGGTGACGAGGCCGCCGAAATAGACCGCATCCGGCTTCGGCTCTATCGTCGTCGTGCAGCGCCCGTCATCGCCGCGCAGGATCAGCGGCCGGTCCGGCGCGAAGCGGAAGGCAAGCGTCAGGTCGCGGTCGCGCAGCATCAGTTCCAGCCGTGCGCCACCTTCCAGCCGAGCGGGATCGTGCAGGGCAAAGGCGAGGTTCAGCACGATATGCCCCGCCTCCATCGTCACATGGCGCGCGCTTGGCGCAGCCAGCCGAACGGGCCTGCCCGCGACCGTGATTTCGGTGAAGAAGCCACGGCCTTGCAGGTTGGCGGCGATCTCGGTTGCCAGGCGTTCCGCCTCCTCAGGGCCGAGCGCGCCATCGCGATCGGCATCGACGCGTTGCAGAAGCCGGGCGCTGGTCAGTGTATCAAAGGCGAGCCGCTCTGCCATGCCGGTCAGCCGGCCGGCATGAAAGTCGAACAGGAAGCGCGCCGTCACCGCCATATCGGGGTGGGCAGACGCCGGCGCGGCAAACAGCAGGCTCGCGGCGAAAACAAACCGGGTGAACAGCGGGCGATATCCTGTCGTGCGTCTCATCGCCCGGCTCCGGCCTTGTCGAGCGCTGGGAGAAGCGGCTCGAAGCCTGCGAACGCGCCCTCGCCGCCGAGCGCGGCAAAGGGTGGCGGCATCAGGCTCTTGTCCCGGGCAGCCAGATAGGCGCCACCATAAAGCAGGCCGATGGCGATCATCCAGCTGGCGAGGATGCGGCTACCGATCGACAGCCAGTGCGGGTCGAACCGCATGACCGGCAGCGCGATGACGGCGACGAACCAGAGCTGGGCCAGAAGGGCCTGAGCGAGATAATGCGGCGCATACAGCGTCGGATCGCCCAGCCGCGTCGCGATCGCGATCGCCGCTGCGACCAGCGGGACCAGCGGCAGGGCGACATAAGGCCTTGCGGGGCGCGGCAGAACCAGGGCCAAGCCAGTCAGCACGCAGGCGAACGGGCCGGTGAGGAAAAGGTTGGCGGCGGCGCCGGGGATCGGCGCCAGCAGCAGATAAACGTGTTCGCGCAGCAGCAGTCCCAGCACGGCCCCCGCGACCAGCAAAAGGGCAGCCGCCAGTCGTGCCGGCTGCGGCAGCTGGCCGATCAACAGGCCGATCCCGAACAGCGGCAGGAGACGCTCGGCCGAGCACAGGTCGAGCAGCAGCCAGCGGTGGCCGGCGGCCAGATCAAGCGCCAGCAAAACCAGCAGACAGACGCCACCGGCGGCCAGCAGGATCCAGCCGGATTTTCGCATCACCGCACTCACGGGAGCGACCGGCCGCAGCCGAGCCGGAAGCCATCCGGGCCAACCGGGGCGGGCCGCATCAGGCGACGAGGAAATACAGGCCACCAAGGCCGATCAACCCGCCGAGCGCGCGCGACAGATTGCCCTCACGCCATCGCTGGAAGGCGAGGCCCACGGCAATGCCGGCGAGATGGATGAGGCCGGTCGCGACGACAAAGCCGATGGCATAGTCGGCCGGATCGGCAGCACCCGGCAATTCGGCACCATGGGCATAACCATGGAAGACCGCAAAGACGCCAATGACCAGAAGCGCAAGAAGTTCCGGCGGGCGCCAGACAAGGGCAATGGCTGCGCCGAGAACGACGATCGACAGCGCAATGCCGCTTTCGACGCCCGGCAGCGGCAGACCGGCGATGCCCATGATGCCGCCGACGACCATGATCAGCGGAAAGGCGATCGGCAGGCTCCAGACGGCGCGGCCGCCCATCTGCGCGCCCCAGAGACCGACGCAGAACATGGCGAGCAGATGGTCGAGACCCGAGAGCGGATGTTCGAAACCATGCAGGAAGCCACCGGCCTCGCCGGTCAGGATATGCGCTTCGGCAAGCCCCGGCATGGCGGCAAGCGCTGCTGCGGCGACAAGGACGGGCAGGCGGGAGTGAAGGCGGGAGCGGGACAGAATGCGCGGCATGATGGTCTCCGGATTTGGCAGGCGTTCGGTCGACGGGCGGATCAGGCACCCTTTCATGCACCCGCTCTGGTGCCCGAAGGTGCTTGGTCAGGCGACCGGTCAGCAGGCAGACATTGGCAGTTCGTATCTAGGCGCGCAGTATCCCGGCAGTCCAGTCCTGCATGCCGGGAGAGCCAGAACGACAGCTTTGCGGCAAAAGCAGGATGACCGGCCGAGCCGCATGCTTTGCCACGACTATAACCGAATCGCCGATGACTGTAGAGCAAGGGCCGGATAAAAACCGTGCCGGCGCCTGCCGCCTTCGACCGGAGATCGTCATGAACCTCAAGCCTTGCCGCATCACACGCGCTTATCTCCGGACAGGCCTGCCGTCGGCACTCCTGCCGGCACTCCTGCTGGCCGCCCTGCCCTCGGTGGCCGAAGCGCATGTGATGGACGGGCCGCTGGGCGGCTTCGGCAGCGGCTTCGGCCATCCGCTCGCCGGTCCCGATCACTTCCTTGCCATGCTTGCCGTCGGGCTCTGGGGCGCGCAGATGGGCGGTCGCTCGGTGTGGTCGCTGCCGGCGACCTTTCCGCTGATCATGTGCATCGGCGGCGTGCTCGGCATGCTGGGCCTGCTGCCGACCGAGATCGTGCAGGTCGGCATTGCCGTCTCGGTGCTGGTGCTGGGCGCGGTCATTGCCGCGCAGTGGAAGGCGCCGGAATGGGCAGCACTTGTGCTCGTCTCGGCCTTCGCCGTCCTGCATGGCATACCGCATGGCGTGCTGGTGCCGCGCGCCACTGACCCTGCGGCATTTACCGTCGGCTTCGTCGTGTCGACCGGGGTCATCCACGTGCTCGGCATCGGCATCGGCTACGGGCTGAAGCCGCTGTTTGACGGCCGGCTGGTGCGCGGGCTCGGCGGCGTGATCGCCGCCTGCGGGATGTGGTTTCTCGTCTCCGCCTTTGTCGCCTGATCCGCAGGCTTGCATACACGCGTAATTGCTGCGCTGCACCTGCGGGTTTCAGTTGACAAAACCGCCCGGAACCGCACAAACCACGGCTTCCGGATCATGTCGCAGCATACGGGCATGGCCGACAGCATTGTCGAATTATCCAGCACAGGCTCCCCATGACCACAGATACCGCATTGCTCGACTTCACGATCACACCGAATGCCCATCCAATGGCGGAAGCCGAGCGGCTGAAGGCATTTGAAAACCTCGGCTTCGGCACGCTGTTTACCGACCATATGACCGTGATCCAGTGGGACATCGACAAGGGCTGGCATTCGGCCGAGGTCAAGGCGCGCGCGCCCTTCCAGATCGACCCGGCGGCCAGCGTCCTGCATTATGCCCAGGAAATCTTCGAGGGCATGAAGGCCTATCGCACGCCGGACGGCCGCATCACGCTGTTTCGCCCGGAAGAAAACGCCCGCCGCTTCAACAAGTCGGCCGCGCGCATGGCGATGCCGGACGTGCCGGAGGAACTGTTCCTCAAGGCGGTCGAAGAGCTGGTGAAGATCGACGCCAAATGGGTGCCGGAGGGCGAAGGCAGCCTCTATCTGCGCCCGTTCATGTTCGCCAGCGAGACCTTTCTCGGTGTGCGCCCGTCGCGCCAATATATCTTCTGCGTCATCGCCTCGCCGGTCGGCCCTTATTTCAAGGGCGGCGGCAAGCCGGTCACGCTCTGGGTCTCGGAAGATTTTACCCGCGCCGGCCCCGGCGGCACGGGGGCTGCCAAATGCGGCGGCAATTATGCCGGCAGCCTGCTTGCCCAGGCCGAAGCCACCAAGCGCGGCTGCGACCAGGTCGTCTTCCTCGACGCGGCCGAGCATCGCTGGGTGGAAGAACTGGGCGGCATGAACGTGTTCTTCGTGATGAATGACGGCACGATCGTCACCCCGCCGCTCGCCGGCACGATCCTGCCGGGCATCACCCGTGCCTCGATCATCAAGCTGGCGACGGAAAACGGCCTCAATGTCGTCGAGCGCCCCTATTCCTTCGAGGAATGGCAGAATGACGCGACCAGCGGCAAGCTGCGCGAGGCCTTTGCCTGCGGCACCGCCGCCGTCGTTGCCGCCATCGGCACCGTGCGCCATGCCGGCGGCGAATTTGTCATCGGCAATGCCGGCACCGGCATGGAAACCGAAAAGCTGCGCAACCAGCTGACCGGCATCCAGCGCGGCACGGTCGCCGACAGCCATGGCTGGGTGAAGGACGTCACGCTGGCGTAAGCGGCTGGCAGAATTGGAATGAAGAGAGCCCCGTCATGGTAACATGGCGGGGTTTTTTCGTTGGTGAGGTGGTCTTAGGAGATATGGCCTCCGGCAAACTCGGTGCGGTTCAGCTTTTCGACGGATGTCTAATCCAGTCGGTCGATTTGGCCTATTCCGTTGCAGGTGGGAAAGGTACCAATGCGAGAAAGCTGATCATCTCAGGGGGGGGCACAATGGACTACAAAGCAGAAGCTATAAAGCTCTTCACCCAAGGAGCCGTTGCAATGCTTGTGGCGCGGTTGACGGTAAGTTGGGCACTAGGCAGATACAAAAATGAAAAGCGTTGGGAAAGGCAGACCGAAGCTTTTGTTGATACTATCGCTTCACTGAGCGAGATGCGACGGGTCGTGTCCATCTGGTATGACGAGGTCATGGAATACGATGCGTTGCAGAACAATGGCGAAAGTAGTCCGGCCCAGACCGAGCGTGAGGCCGAAAATCTAGCACTCTACTTGCGATCTAAGCGACGGCTGGAGGAGACTAGCGCCAATGCAAGGTTGCTTTTTGATGCTCCCCTCATCGGTCTCCTTGATCAATTAGATGTCAAACTAAATGAATCCCATCAACATCTCGAGGAGTTGGAGGCACTTCATCTCGAGAAAATTGCTCTCGACAATTCGATTGACCGGCTGATCACAGCTGGGCGGAACCATATGGGAACGTCCTCATGAACGACCCGCAAAGCGTGAAGACGAGTAGTTAGCGGTACCGCACCGCTTCCCCTTAGCATCGACTAACATCAGGAGCTATTATGTTTGGTAAACTGGGGCGGATCGCAAAGTACGCTTTTAACCTCATCGTCGGGCTTTACGCTTTCGGCTTTCTGACCATGTTTGGCTATCTGACTTTCTATGGCGCCGATGGCGCACTATCCAGCTTGGTCGCAGCAAGCGTCTGCATGTTGGCGATAAGGCTCACTGACATAAAGGTCTTTGCCTTGGGCAAGGAGGGACTTCGCACGGAACTGGAACGCACAATTGAAGAAGCCCAGGTTACCATCGTCGAGTTTAGGAAGATGGCAGAGTTGTGGGCGGGCATAGCGTCTGAGCATGCCTTTGCTTCAACTATGATGCGGGGGCTTACGCGCGGCCAGGCAGACGAATATGCATTACGCATAAGCGGCTTCCTCAAGGAGATCGGTAGTAAAGCGGGCGCTGACCAAGTCACCAATGTCGCCCGGAGATATTGGTTGGAGGTATACAATTATAGAGTCGTGTCTGCGCTGATGGAGGCGAAACAAAACACCGAATGGAGAACCAAGATCACTGATTTCTCCAAATTGATTCGGTCATCCGCCGAGTGGTCCGACTTTGTGATGCGTCTCGACCTAGCGGATACAGTTGTTCAAGATGCCATCGAGGACCTTGCCCACTACGAACGGCAAATGGCACATCGCCGGCCAGAAAACACCAATAAATAACGGTTTTTCATATCATGAGGCGCGGGGCAAACTCATTCGCCCAGTTTTTACGTCAACTCAGACAGGCCAAAACGAAAGTAGGGAATTCCGATTGTGCGTGTCAAAATTCCGATTTCGCGCGGCAAGCTACAGCCAGCTTCAACGCCACAAACCGCTGATTCCATCTGAAGTCATCGTAGAGAAAAATGGTACGGTTGGGGGGTCTCGAACCTCCGACCTCAGGTGCCACAAACCTGCGCTCTAACCAACTGAGCTACAACCGCACATGACCGCGTCGCTGACGCCGTCGAGGGGTCACATACGAGCAGACGGAATCTTTTTCAAGCCTTTTCTGCATGGAATGCGAAAAGGCTGGGTATGCAAAAATAGGCTGGGATGTGAAAAGGGCCGGGCATAAGCGCCCGGCCCTTCCGTCTTGAGAGTATCATGGTGCCGATCGGCTGGATCAGGCGGCCTTGAAGGTCGACATGACCTTTTCGGCGGCGTCCTTGCCTGGCTTGGTCACGGTTTCGGCGACCTTCTTGGCAGTTTCCTGGATCGACTTGGCCTGTTCGACCGTCACTTCAGCCTGCTTGCGGATGAAGGAGGTCTGCAGTTCGACGAGTTCGGCAACCGACTTGACGCCGAGCAGCGCTTCCATGTGGGCGAGCGACATTTCGGCATTGGTGCGCAGCGCGTCGATGGCCTTGAGGCCGATCTCGACAGTGCCGGCCTGGGCGGTCTGCACGGTGGCTTCGACGGTCTTGGTCGCTTCTTCGGTCGCGGTCTTCAGCTTGGCGTAAGCGTCCTTCGACTGGGCAGCGCCCTTTTCGGCGAAGTCACGCAGGCTTTCCTGCATCTTGGACGGATCGAAGGCGGTGAAAGAGAAGATATCCTTGGTCATAATCGCATTTCCTCATCTGGTGGGGTTTTTGCGGACCCCTCTTTTGCACTGATATTGCTTATATAGCACTGCCGATGGTGCATTGCAATATTATTGTGCAGTGCAATATGAATTTTTCCAGCCGAACATGCTTGCGGATTAACCTTACCTTCCGAAACAAAACCGCATTGCTGGACCCCGAGGGTCTCGCTAGCTATTAAAAATCTGTTAATTTGTGCCTGAAGGCAATGGAAACGACAGGTCCGCTGATGCCAGCCCAATACCCATTCATCGATGTCGCCGTGAACGACAAGATCCGCCCGCGGCTTTCGCGCGGCGAAGCGCTGATGGTGTTTTCGCCAAAGCTGGAACGGGTATTGTGGACCAATGGCGCCGGGGCGCGCTTTTTCGGCAGCGCCTCGATCTATGATTTTCTCGAGGAAGGGCCGAACCGCAGCGATGTGACGTTTCGCCAGATCGAGGCGGCAGCACGGCAACTGGCAAAGACCGGCGACAGCCGCAACCTGATGCTGCGCATCACGTCGGGCTTCCAGAAGGTGCCGGTGACGGCGGTGGCCGAACTCGTCGAGATCCGGCGCGGCGAACCGGTCGTGCTGGTGGCGATCCCGCCGATCGGCAAGCCGGCCAGCCTCGTGGAACTGGCGCAGGAGCTGATGGCCGGCTTCGACGATCCCGACACGCATATGGCGGTGTTTGATGGCGACGGCCAGGTAGTCGCCTCGTCCGGCCAGTTCGCCGCCCTCGGCATTACCGCGCATACGGCCAGGACCCTGGTCAAGCTGACATCGGGCGAGAGCGACCGGCTGGTCAAGCGGCCGATCCCGACGGGCCGTGGCTATCTGCCGGCGGCGATCGGCAAGATCTCGGACGCGCCGGCGCTGCATCTGCTGTTTGCCGTCGAAACCATTCTCGGCCAGATGGACCCGAGCGCCGATTTTGCCGAGCCTGCCAGCCTGACAGATGTGGCGCAGGCAGAAGCGGTACAGGCAGAGGTGGCGCAGGCAGCTGTCGTCGAAGAGACCGCAGCGGTTGAGGTCGAAGCACCCGAGCCCGCCACGGCGGAGCCGGCCATCGCAGTGCTTGCCGTCGAAGAGACTGTCAGCGCCCTTGATGTGACCGGCGAACCCGCAGCGGATCGTGCTGTGGCGATCACCGAAGATGTCGTGAACCCGGATCTGGCAAACGCAGCGACTTTCGAACCGGTTGACGCAGCGCCGTTCGTCGATGCCGACAGGCCGGCTGAGGGGATTGCCACGGACTTTGCAACCGACATGGCCGAAGAGGCCGCCCGGGCCGAGGCCATCGACGCCCTGCCCCCGGCAACCGATACCGGTGGCTTTGCCTCTGCGCCCTTCGACAGCGTGATTGCCGCAATCGGCACGATCGAGGAAATCGAAGTCTCGGCCGAACAGATCGAGGCCGATGCACTCGGCCCGATCGAAGAGTTTGGCGCGGAACCGGCAAATGATCAGCCGGTTGCCGACGACCCGGCCGGCGCGGAAACGGCCGTCGAAGAACCGGCAAATGACGAAGCCGCGGACGAACAGCTGGCAGACGATCGCGTGACGGGCGAAGGCGTGACGGGCGAGCTGGTTTCAGCCGAAGCCGCGGCCGATGCCATCGCGCCAATCGATGAGATCGCCGCCCAGGCCGAGATCGGTTCCGTCGACGCGGTTGAGGCTGAAGAACCGGCGCAGGCGACCGACACGGACCTTGCGGCCAGTGCGTCCGCAGACACGGCCATAGGCGACGATGCATCGCGCGAAGAGGCAGCCTTTGCCGAAGCCGTGGAAACAGCCGAGCATTCAGGCGTGCGCGCGCCTGTCGGGGACGCGTTCATGCCGGCCCCCGCAGACCTGCCGGGGGAGCCGATCGCCATCGATTCACTGCCCGCGGGATCGCTGCAAGCGGATTCACTGCCCGCACAACAGTCCGATGACGACAGCGTTGCGGATGACAGCGTTTCGGATGACCGCGCCTTTATCTTCTCGCGTGACCGTCGCGCCTCGCGCTTTGTCTGGAAGATCGATGCGGAGGGCCGTTTCAGCGAGGTCTCCGGCGAATTTGCCGAGGCCGTCGGCCCGCATGCGGCCGATATCAATGGCGTTGCCTTTTCCGATCTCGCCGCCCTGTTCAATCTCGACCCCGACGGCAAGATCGGCGAATTGCTGAAAAAGCGCGACACCTGGTCCGGCAAGACGATCTACTGGCCGGCCGAAGGCACCAGCCTGATGGTTCCCGTCGATCTGGCCGCCCTGCCGACCTATACGCGCAACCGCGATTTCGACGGCTTTCGCGGCTTCGGCATCGTGCGGGTCGGCGACGCGGTTGAAGATCCGCATGCCACCGGCCTGACCTTCGTGCCGCAAGCGCCCGAGGCCGCAGTGCTGCAGGACGAGCCGGCGGTTTTCGCCGGTGCTGCGCCCGAGACGGTCGTTGAGGAAGACGAGGACGAATTCCGCGCCTACCGGTTCGCCGACGAGACGCCCGAACTCCTCGATGCCCAGGCCGAAGCGCTGGATGAGGCGCCCGAGGAATTCGGTGAAGCCGAGGCGGCCGAGACTGCGGTCGAGGATCTGGCGGAGCTTGGTGTTGAAAACGGCGAGATGGATATCGTTGTCGCCGCCAGCGATGACAGTCAATCCGAGCCTGCGGACGGGCCGGAGACCGACAATGACGCGGCGGAGCCGATCGCGGATGACGTCGATCCGAAGGACCAGACAAATGACCAGACGAGGCCGCTCAGCCTGATCCCGTCGACGCCGTTCCGCTCGGTCGAACCGCCGGTGCTGCGCATCATGGAGCCGGTTCGCCCGGTCGTTCGGCCGGAAAAGATCGTGCAACTGGAAGAGCATCGCAACCGTAGCCGCGAGGGCCTGACCCCCGGCGAGCAGGCCGCATTCCGCGAGATCGCCCGCAAGCTTGATCCGATGGGCCTGCGTGCCAAGGTCGAGGAATCGCTGGGCGAAAGCCTGCAGGCAAAGACAAGCGAAAGCGCGCCGGAGCCGGCCAAAGCCCAAGCCGACGCAATGGTCCCGGCAGCGGTCCCGCCAGACATGCCGGAAGCATCGTCGACGCCGGCGGATCAATTCGACGCGCCGCGCATCGAGCGTGAACAGCCGGCCGCGCCGCTGCTTGAAGGCCTGCCGCTGAAGAAGGAAAAGAGCCTGACGGCCGACATCGTCGACCTGATGCCGGTCGCCCTTCTCGTGCATGTCGGCGACAGGCTGATCCATGCCAATCCGGAATTCTTCTCGCTGACCGGCTATGCTTCGCTGGAGGAACTGGAGCAATCGGGCGGTCTCGACGCATTGATCCAGCGCCAGGATCTGGATGCGAGCGGCGATCAGGCCGGCCGGGTCGTGGCTGTGCGGGCCGACGATACGCTGGTGCCGGTCACCGCGCGGTTGCAGTCGGTGCGGTTCGAGGATGCGAGCGCCCTGATGCTGGCGCTGATCGTACAGCCGGAAGCGGCACGCCCGACGCCGGCGCAGCCGGAAATGACGGCGGCCCAAGCCGGAGAGGCTGCGCGCCTCCGGGTCGAGGTCGAGGAAATGCGCTCGATCCTCGAGACCGCGACCGATGGCGTGGTGATCCTCGATGCCGATGGCGATATCCGCTCGATGAACCGGGCCGCCAGCGCCCTGTTCAATTTCGACGACCTGGAAACGCGCGGCAAACCGTTTGTCATGCTGTTTGCCCATGAAAGCCAGAAGTCGATCCTCGACTATCTGAGCGGCCTTGCCGGCCATGGTGTTGCGAGCGTTCTGAACGACGGCCGCGAAGTGATCGGCCGTGAGGCCTCCGGCGGCTTCCTGCCGCTGTTCATGACGATCGGCAAGCTGACCTCGTCGAACGGTTTCTGCGTGGTCATCCGCGACATCACCCAATGGAAACGCACGGAAGAAGAGTTGCGCAACGCCAAGCGCGCGGCCGAAACCGCCAATGCCCACAAGACCGACTTCCTCGCCCGGGTCAGCCATGAAATCCGCACGCCGCTGAATGCGATCATTGGCTTTGCCGACATGATGGCCAACGAACATTTCGGCCCGGTCGGCCATCCGCGCTACGGCGAATATGCCCATGACATCGTGCGCTCGGGTCGCCATGTGCTCGACATCGTCAACGACCTGCTCGACATTTCCAAGATCGAAGCCGGCGAGATGGACCTCGATTTTGCCGCCGTCGGCCTCAACGAGACCGTGCAGGCAGCCGTGTCGATCATCCAGCCACAGGCCAACAGCCAGCGGGTGATCATTCGCACCGCCCTGTCGCAGGCCGTGCCGAGCGTCGTGGCCGACAGCCGCTCGATCAAGCAGATCGTATTGAACATCCTGGCCAATGCCATCCGGTTTACCCCGTCCGGCGGCCAGATCATCGTCTCGACGGCCTATGAAGCCAATGGCAGCGTGGCGCTGAGGATCCGCGACACCGGCATCGGCATGTCGCGCACCGAGCTGGAACAGGCGATGAAGCCTTTCCGCCAGGTCTCGACCGGCAGCCCGCGCAACCGCGGCGACGGCACCGGCCTCGGCCTGCCGCTGACCAAGGCGATGGTCGACGCCAACCGCGCCAGCTTTGCCATCTCGTCTGCGCCGAACGAAGGCACGCTGGTCGAGGTGAGCTTCCCCTCGCCGCGCGTGCTGGCCGACTAAGACGGCGCATCTTGCAATCTCGGCGGAATCAAAGGACTGTTGCGCTGTCCGCGTGACTGGCTCAGGGAGATGGATCACCATCGGGGAGCGCGGATCGACCGACCGCCGCGCGCCTGGGCACTTGCTCCGACAGAAGGACTGCGCCCATGACCCTCACGCTCACTGCCACGCTTTTCAGCATTCTCGCCGCCATCGCGATCGGCGCGATGAGCCCCGGGCCGAGTTTCATCCTCGTGTCACGCCTCTCCATCTCGCGCTCTCGCCTGCACGGTCTTGCCGCCGCGATCGGCATGGGCCTGGGCGGTGCGCTCTTTGCGACGCTGGCGCTCGCAGGCCTGACCGCCCTCATACAGCAGGTGGGCTGGCTCTATCTGACGCTCAAGGTTCTCGGCGGCGTCTATCTCGTCTATCTCGGCATCCGGATCTGGCAGGGAGCCAGCCAGCCGCTGACCGATGTCGGCACCGGCGCCTATGACGGCCGCTCGGCGCTCGGCTGCCTGGCGATCGCCTTCGCAACCCAGATCAGCAATCCGAAGACCGCCGTGGTCTATGCCAGCATCTTTGCCGCCCTGATGCCGGCCAATCCGCCGACCCCCGTGCTGTTGATCCTGCCGCCCGCGATCTTCCTCGTCGAAGCCGGCTGGTATGCCATCGTCGCACTGGCGTTTTCCGCCAGGCGCTCACAGGCCGTCTATCTACGCTTCAAGCGCTGGATCGACCGTGCGGCCGGCGCCGTCATGGGCGCGCTCGGTGTTCGGCTGATAAGCGAAAGCCTGGCCTCGGCCAAAGCCTGAAAACTGGGCGGGATGGCCGTGCGCCAAGGTGCCCGTTTCCTTTGCGCGGCCTTTCGGCTAGAGAAAACCCAGTTTCGCTTTCGCAAGGACAGACAGATTGGTCTCTGACGTGCGCCCGCTCGCCACCCCTCGGATGAAGCCCGCCCGCGGCGGGATCGGCGCCGCCACCAAGGCGGCCGTGGTCGTTGCCGCCGTGGTGTTCATGCCGATCGCTGCCATTTTTGTCATCGGCTTTTCCGGCGATGTCGAGAACTGGCAGCACATGCTGATGAATGTGGTGCCGCGGGCCGGTTTGCAGACCCTGTGGCTGCTGGTCCTGACCGGCGCCGTGACCGCGCTTTTCGGCATCGGCACCGCCTGGCTGGTCGCGGCTTGCGACTTTCCCCTTCGCCGCTGGCTGTCTCCGGCCCTGGTGCTGCCGCTCGCCATCCCGTCCTATCTGGCGGCCTATGCCTTCGGGGAGTTTCTCGATTTCACCGGGCCGGTGCAGACGCTCTACCGCTCGATCTTCGGCTTCAAGACGGCGCGGGACTACAGTTTCTTCGACGTTCGCTCGCTGGGTGGCGCCGTGCTGGTCATGTCGGCGGTGCTCTACCCCTATGTCTATCTCGCCTGCCGCTCGATGTTCCTGATGCAGGGGCGTGCCGCGGCCGATGTCGCCCGCACGCTGGGTGCCGGGCCTTTGCGGGTGTTTGCCAAGGTGCAGATCCCGATGGCACGGCCGGCGATCATGATCGGGCTGACCCTGGTGATGATGGAAACGCTGAACGATATCGGGGCTGTGGAATATCTCGGTGTGCAGACGCTGACATTTTCGATCTTCGACACCTGGCTCAACCGCGGCAGTCTGGCGGGTGCGGCGCAGATCGCCTGCGTCATGCTGATCTTCGTGGCGCTGCTGCTGCTGGTCGAACGCCATGCCCGCAAACGCCAGCGTTATTCCAGCCACAAGACCACGGCCGTCGTTGCCGATGCGGTGCGGCTGCCGCTTGTCGGCGCCCGCGGCTTCTTTGCCACGTTGTTTTGCACCATGCCCATCCTGGTTGGTTTCGTTATCCCGGTTATCGTCATGGGCGGTTTTGCGCTGCGCCGCCTCGACGGCTTCCTGGAGCCGCGGTTGATCAAGGCTTTGTGGAACTCCGCGCTGGTCTCGTCGTCTGCCGCCATCCTGACGGTGATCCTGGCCTTCGTCTTGTCCTATGCAGCCCGCAGCGACCGCTCGCGGCTGGCGACCGGTGCGAGTCGGCTTGCCTCGCTCGGCTATGGCATCCCCGGCACCGTGCTCGGCATCGGCGTGCTGATCCCGCTTGCCGCGTTCGACAATGCGGTCGACGGCTTTCTGCGCGCGCATCTTGGCATTTCGACCGGGCTTCTGCTGTCGGGTACGGGGTTTGCCATCGTCTATGCCTATACCGTTCGGTTCCTGACCATGGCGGAAGGCACGATCGATGCCGGTTTCCAGAAGCTCTCGCCGCATCTCGACATGGCGTCGCGCACGCTGGGCCGCTCCGGACTGCAGACCCTGCGCGAAGTACTTTTGCCCAATCTCAGGCCCGCGGTGCTGACCGCCGCGCTTCTGGTGTTCATCGAGACCCTGAAGGAATTGTCGGCGACGATCCTGCTTCGACCGTTCAACTTCAACACGCTGGCGACGCTTGTCTATGAGGATGCCTCGCGCGGCATGGCGCAGGACAGCTCCGTGGCGGCGCTGATCATCATACTGGCGGGCTTGATCCCGGTCATCCTGGTCTCGCGCTCGCTCGACGCGCGCACTTGACGGATCGAATGTCCGGTCGTGCGGACATAAAAAAAGGGCGGCAAACGCCGCCCTGAAATTGATGCTGTTGAACCGGAGTTAGAAGGCGATCAACATCATGTTTTCAAAACCCGATTTGGGTTTACACCGCACAGTCATCGTGCGTCTCCAAGTTGACCTCATCTATGCCGACTGCCTGTTAACAGATCCCTAACGGGCGGCACCCCGCCACTACCCTAGAAATAGGGGGTACACCCCGGTCAGATGCTCCGATCCGGATCAGATGTATCAGGTCTTCAGGTCCGGCAGGTCGGCAAACAGATCCAGCGCCTCGGGGTTGGCCAGTGCTTCCTTGTTTTTCACCGGTCGGTTATGCACAACTTCGCGCACGGCAAGCTCGACGATCTTGCCCGACTTGGTTCTCGGGATGTCGGCGACCTGGATGATCTTTGCCGGGACATGGCGCGGCGATGCGCCGGTGCGGATCTTGGTCTTGATCTTCTTGTCGAGTGCCTCGTCAAGGATGAGACCCGCCGCCAGCCGGACAAAGAGGATGACACGCACGTCGTCGTCCCAGTCCTGGCCGATGCAGATCGCCTCGGCCACTTCATCCAGTTGCTCGACCTGATTGTAGATCTCGGCTGTGCCGATGCGCACGCCGCCCGGATTGAGCGTCGCATCGGAGCGACCGTGAATGACCAGCCCGCCATGCTCGGTCCATTCGGCGAAATCGCCGTGGCACCAGATATTGTCGAAGCGGTCGAAATAGGCCGCATGATACTTGGCGCCGTCCGGGTCGTTCCAGAACATCACCGGCATCGAGGGAAAGGCCTTCGTGCAGACCAGTTCGCCCTTTTCACCACGCACAGGCTTGCCCTCGTCATCCCAGACATCGACGGCGAGGCCAAGGCCGGGGCCCTGGATTTCGCCGCGCCAGACGGGTTTCAGCGGATTGCCGAGCACGAAGCAGGAGACGATATCGGTGCCGCCGGAGATCGAGGCGAGTTGCACGTCGTCGCGAATGCCCTCGTAGACGAAGGAGAAGCCTTCCGGCGACAGCGGCGAACCGGTGGATGTCATCAGGCGCAGGCTGGAGAGGTCATGGGTCGTCTTCGGGGTGAAGCCGCCCTTGCGCACAGCGTCGATATATTTCGCCGAGGTGCCGAAGATGGCGAATTTCTCGTCCTGGGCATAGTCGAACAGGACATTGCCATTCGGATGAAAGGGCGAACCGTCATACAGGCACAGCGTCGCGCCGCTGGCGAGGCCGGACACCAGCCAGTTCCACATCATCCAGCCGCAGGTGGTGAAATAGAACAGCCTGTCACCCTCAGAAAGCCCGCAATGGAAGCGCTGCTCCTTCAGGTGCTGCAGCAGCGTGCCACCGGCGGAATGCACGATGCATTTGGGCACGCCCGTCGTTCCCGAGGAAAACAGGATGTAGAGCGGATGCGCAAATGGCAGAGGCACATAGTCGATGTCCTTTACCGCATAGGGCGCGATGAACTGATCGAACGTGCGGCCATCGGCAAGGGATGCCGCAAGCACGGGTGCATCGCCGGCATAAGGCACGATCAGGACGGGAACGGCCAGCTTTTCCGACACGGCCCTGACCTTGTCGGCCACGTCCTGGCGCTTGCCGTTGTACCAGTAGCCGTCACAGGCGATGAACAGTTTCGGCTCGATCTGGCCGAAACGGTCCAGCACACCCAGCTCACCGAAATCCGGCGAACAGGATGACCAGATCGCCCCGATCGACGCCGCGGCCAGCATCAGCGCAATCGTCTCCGGCATGTTCGGCATCATGGCCGCGATCCGGTCGCCTTCGGAAATGCCGAGATCGCGCAGGGCCTGCTGCAGGCGGGACACTGTCGCGGTCAGGCGCTGCCAGCTCCAGCGCTCGGAAACCTTGTCTTCCCCCCGGAAAATCAGGGCGTCCCCCTCGCCCGCCTTTGCCAGCAGGTTCTCGGCGAAGTTCAGGCGGGCTTCGGGAAAGAACCGTGCCTTGAGCATGACTTCGCCATCGACGAGATCGAGTGCGCCTTTCTCTCCCTTGACCTCGCAATAGTCCCAGACCGCCGACCAAAACGGGCCGCGCTCGCTGATCGACCACTCATGGAAGTCGTCATAAGCATCGAAGGCCTGGCCACGGCGCTTGCCGCACCAGCCGATAAAATCGGTCATGGGAGCAGACGCCTTGAAGGCTTCCGACGGCGTCCAAAGGGGCATAGTGTCTGTCATGCATTCCTCCTCGCATGGTCGATGTGTATATCATACCGCATCGCAATATAAAGGATGACAGGGCCTGCTGTTTGCGTGGCTCCGCCAATTCCTGTATCGGGCGAGACTAGGCAATCATGTTGAGACTTGTCACTGCCTCAAGGATAGAGAATGTCCGAAAATCGGGTGCGTAAAACGCCAAACAACGGAAGAAAGCGTGGACGCCGGACACTGCGCGTCATGCTCGTCGTTTCGGCTGTCGTCCTCCTTT
Source organism: Hyphomicrobiales bacterium (assembly GCA_900470155.1). Lineage (GTDB taxonomy): Bacteria > Pseudomonadota > Alphaproteobacteria > Rhizobiales > Rhizobiaceae > Allorhizobium. The sequence goes on along the minus strand of UBZT01000004.1, from coordinate 152,606 downwards.
CCTCTGTCTTGTTGCGGATCGCCGCTCCGCACCTGATATCCAGCAGCCTGGTGCGATCGGCGATCGGATCTGCGGTCAGCGGCTGGACAGGGCATGAGGTGACGATCGATGGCCCTCCCGTTATCACCTTCTGGCCGGAGCCACGTGTCACGCTCACCGATATCAGCGTGCATAAAAGTCAAGGCGCGGATGCTCAGTTGCTGGCCGAGGTCGATGAGCTGTCGGCCTCGTTCGGCTTCTATACTGCGATCCGCGGTCAGCCTCAGTTTTCAGAGTTTCGCTTTGTCCGCCCCCGGATCAGGATCGAGCGTGACAAGGATGGCAAGCTCGACTGGAGCAACGAGGGTCGACTGACGGCTGCCGTGCGCGACGCGCATCGCAATGAAACCGGCACGCAGGAAATCGATCCGAGCCTGGATGCCGCCGTCGACAGCGTACAAGTGGTCGATGGCGAGGTGACGCTCGTCGACGAGGCGTCGGGGCGGGAATTTCTCGCCCAAGGCCTGCAGGCGGACATCGACTGGGCTAAGCTGTCGAGCCCTCTCGGTGCCAAGGCATCCCTGAGTTTCGAAGGCCGACCGCTGACCCTGCAGATACAAACCAACTCTCCCCTGCTGTTGATCGGCGGCGAGGTTGCAGATGTCGCGCTCGGTCTCGAGGTCAAGGGCCTCTCCGGCCACTTCCAGGGCAAGGCTAATCTGATGAAAGCCGAGATTGGCGATGGTAGCCTCGAACTGAATTCGGCGGACGTACCGGCTTTTGCCGCCTTCAGTGGTCTGCGTCTGGCTGGCAGCGAGGATTGGCAGACCGCAGGATTGAAGACAAACCTCGTGACAACCGCCAATGAACTGCGTTTCGAAGACCTGTCCTTCCAGGTCAATAGCACCAGTGGTGACGGCTTCCTGGCGCTGACGCATCCGCCGCAGGCCCGTCCGAACCTCAGCGGCACCCTGGCACTTGAAAGGCTCGATCTCGCGGGATTGCTGCGCAGTCTCGAAATCGACATCGGCAACAAGGCCGAGGCCCGGCTGCCGAGCGTGATCGACTGGGTCGATTTCGATGTGACGGTCTCGGCCGGCACGGCGACATTCGCGCCATTCGAACTCTCCGGTCTCGGCGCGAGCCTGATCGGCAAGGGCGACAGTCTGAAACTCGTGATCGGCGACGCGGCATTTCTCGGCGGCTCCCTGAGCGCCCGTTTTTCCCGCCCGGATGCCGCCGCCGATCAGGACGCAGATCTCAGCCTTTCACTTGAGGATATCAATGTCGAACGCTTGATCGACGGCCTTCAGCTGGACGGCACCCTCCCGACGGGGCGGGGTTCGATCCATCTGGCGGCGCGTCTGCCCAATGGTGGACCGGATGGCAATTTCGTCCAAAACATTGAGGCCATGTCCGGCACGCTGCGGTTTCGCGCCGATGACGGGGTGCTGCGCAACTTTGATGCCGATGGCCTGCGGGCAATGGCGAAGGGACACGCCTATTTTCAGCTGAGCGCTGCTGGTGATGAGGATTTCGCCTTCAACCAGTTGGACCTGACAGCGCGTTTCGATCATGGATCGGCTGACATCGAAAAAGCCGAGATCTCCGGCAGCCGCGATACGCTGACCCTGAGCGGCATCGCACCCTTCACCCGACAGGCGCTCGCGCTGAGGGCGGAGTTGATGCCGAATGGCGATCCGGATGCCGAAGAGGGCGGTCCGCTCTCCTTCTTCATCGGCGGCGTCTGGACCGATCCGGTCATCTCTCCGGTGCCAACTGTCCCTCCTCCATCCGCCGCTCCGCGCCTGCCGACAGGTCTGGTGCCGTAAACGCTCAAGCCTGCCGTTTCGCAATGTTTCGGCAGTCGCTAAGATAGCCCGAATCAAGCGTGTCTGGGGGAACGGACGTTGCGGGGAATTCTATCGGGACTGATCAAGATCGCGCTGGCCTCGCTGATTGCCGGCTCGTTTCTGGCGTTTTTCGGGCTCTCACCCAAAGTCATACTCGACTATTTCGGCCTGACGCCGCACGAGATCTACACGGCACTTCTCGCCGGTTTCGGCTGGGCCGCGCCGCGCATGCTGCTCGGCGCGATGATCGTGCTGCCGCTGTGGCTGATCACTTACATCCTGCTGCCGCCACGCGAATAGGCATGGCGGTGCTTTCCAGGGCGGCGTTTTCCAAGGCGGCTAAGAGGACGTTCGTGCAGCGACATGCTCGTCGCGCTGGCGCTGCAATTCCCGCTGCTTCGTCGTCAGGGAGGCGATGATGACGCCAATGGTGACGATGCCGATCAGGATGGTGCAGACCGCATTGATTTCCGGCGTGACGCCGAGGCGCACCTGCGAATAGATCTTGATCGGCAGTGTCGTGGCACCCGGCCCGGTGGTGAAGCTCGCGATCACAAGATCATCGAGCGACAGGGTGAAGGCCAGCATCCAGCCGGACACAACCGCCGGCAGGATCAGCGGAAGGGTGATCTTGAAGAAGGTCTTGACCGGCGGGCAGCCGAGATCCTGGGCTGCTTCCTCCAGGCTGGTGTCGAAGGTCAGCAGGCGTGACTGCACGACGATCGCCACGTAACACATGGTGAATGTGGTATGGGCGATGATCACCGTCATCAGGCCACGATCAACACCGACGGCGACAAACAACAGCAGCAGCGACAGGCCGGTGATGACTTCCGGCATGACCAGCGGCGCGTAGACCATGCCGGAAAACAGCAGGCGGCCGGGGAAGCGGCCATAACGCACGAGGGCCAATGCCGTCAGCGTGCCAAGCACGGTGCCGAGCGAGGCACTGAGCAGGCCGACCCTGAGCGTCACCCAGGCGGCATCCATCAGGCCGGCGTTCGACCACATTTCGCGATACCATTTCAGCGAGAAACCGCCCCAGACGGTGACGAGCTTGGAATCGTTGAACGAGTAGATCACCAGGATCAGGATCGGAATGTAGAGAAAGGCAAAACCGATGGAGAGGATGGTCGCGTCGAACTTACCGGATTTCATCTGGGCGCCCTCCCCTCACACTTTCTGTTGCTGGTTCTGGAAGATCGCGATCGGCACGACCAGCATCAGAAGCAGCAGCACGGCGACGGCAGAGGCCAGCGGCCAGTCGCGGTTGCCGAAGAATTCCGTCCACAGCGTCTTGCCGATCATCAGCGTCTCGGCGCCGCCCAAGAGGTCGGGAATGACAAATTCGCCGGTGATCGGGATGAAGCAGATCATCGAGCCGGCGATCACGCCCGGGATGGACAGCGGGAAGGTGATCTTCCAGAAGGCCTTCCACGGTGGGCAGCCGAGATCGCTTGCGGCTTCCAGCAGCGTGCCGTCGAGCTTTTCCAGCGCCGAATAGAGCGGCAGGACCATGAAGGGCAGATAGGAATAGACGATGCCGATGAACACGGCGGTCTCGGTGCGGAAGATCTGCACCTGGTCGTTCGGGTCCATAAGACCCAGTGAATGCAGCACAATGGTCAACAGGCCCTCGGGCTTGAGGATGCCGATCCAGGCATAGACGCGGATCAGGAAGGACGTCCAGAACGGCAGGATGACCAGCATCAGCAATGTCGGGCGGATGGTGACCGAGGCGCGTGCCATGGCCAGCGCCATCGGATAGCCGATCAGCAGCAGCAGAAGTGTCGAGATCGCCGCGATCCGGAGCGACGACAGATAGGCGTTCATGTAGAGCGAGTCTTCGAGCAGGAAGAAGTAGTTCTCGAAATCGAGCTGGGAGAAGTATTCGCGGATCGAGGCCAGGCCTTCGAAGACCGGCGTATAGGGTGGCATGGCGATCGCCGTGTCCGACAGCGAGATCTTCACGATGATCAGGAAGGGTGCGACGAAGAACAGCACCATCCAGAGATACGGAATGAGCACCACAAGCCAGCGGGCCGGGTCGGATTTCGGTGTCGAGACGGGTTCGGCCATTTTCGCCTCCTCAGCGCGTCAGGACAAGGCCGGCATCAGCCGACCAGGATAGCCAGACCATGTCGCCAAAGGTGATCGGCCTGTCGACCAGACGAGAGACGTTGGCCTGAGCCGCGCGGAACATACGGCCATCATCCAGCTTGACGATGAAGACCGAGAAATCGCCGAGATAGCCGATATCCCAGACTTCGCCGTGCAGGGCATTGACGGAAACGTCGGCCGGCTGGTCCAGCGATATACGGACCTTTTCCGGGCGGATGGCAAAGGCGACCGCATCGCCGGGCGCGGCTGCACATGTCTGCTCAACCGTGACGTTGATGCCTTCGCAATCCACTTTCACCGTATCGCTGGCTGTTGCTGCATCGCGGCTGATCAGCTTGCCCTCGAGCAGGTTGATATCGCCGATGAAATCCGCGACATAGCGGCTGTTAGGCGCCTCGTAGATCTCGGCCGGCGTGGCCACCTGGATCAGGATGCCCTTGTCCATGACGGCGATGCGGTCGGACACGGTCATCGCCTCTTCCTGGTCGTGGGTGACGATCAGGAAGGTCAGGCCGAGCTTGGTCTGGATATCCATCAGCTCGAACTGGGTTTCCTCGCGCAGCTTGCGGTCGAGCGCGCCGAGCGGTTCGTCGAGCAGCAGCACCTTGGGGCGCTTGGCAAGCGAACGGGCGAGCGCCACACGCTGGCGCTGGCCGCCTGACAACTGGTTCGGCTTGCGCTTGGCAAACTGGTCGAGCTTGACGAGCTTGAGCATTTCCTGGACGCGTGCGTCGATTTCGCCCCGGGGCAGGCTGTCCTGTTCGAGCCCGAAGGCGATGTTCTTTTCCACCGTCATGTGCGGAAACAGCGCGTAGGACTGGAACATCATGTTGGTCGGGCGCTTGTAGGGCGGGGTGCCCGACAGGTCCTTTCCCTGGAGCAGGATGCGGCCCGATGTTGGCTGCTCGAAGCCTGCCAGCATGCGCATCAGCGTGGTCTTGCCACATCCGGAGGGACCGAGCAGCGAGAAGAATTCGCGCTCATAGATATCCAGCGTCAGATTGTCGACCGCGACGAAGTCGCCGAAACGCTTGGTGACATTTTCAAACCGGATGAAGGGAACCGCATCCGCATCGGTCCATGGTGAGAATTTACGCTTAACTGGCCCCAGAGATTTCGCCATCGCCCGACCCCGATTGTCTTGTTGTTCTTTGCTTCTTGTTCTTGCTTTTTGTTCTGTTTTTTTGTTTTGGCCCCAAAAGAAAAAGCCGGGCGATTGAGGCGCCCGGCTGATGTCCTTGACCGTTAGCTGCCGGTCTTGATCTGGGTCCAGACCCGGTTGAGCACCCGCTGTTCCTTCGGGCCATAGGGCGAGATCGTGAAGAGCTTCTTGACCGTCTCCTCGGTCGGATAGACGGACGGATTCTTGATCACCGCCTCATCCAGCATTGCCTGAGAGGCAAGATTGCCATTGGCATACTGGACATAGTTCGAGGCCTTGGCGATGACCTCCGGCTTCATCAGAAAGTTGATGAATTCGTGCGCTTCGGCGACATTCTTGGAATCCGCCGGGATCGCCAGGTTGTCGAACCACATGTAGGTGCCTTCCTTCGGGATCACATATTCGATCTCGACGCCGTTCTTGGCTTCTTCCGCGCGCGCCTTGGCCTGCAGGATGTCGCCCGACCAGCCGATCGTGACGCAGATGTCGCCATTGGCGAGATCATCGATATAGGAGGACGAATTGAAGGTCTTCACAAAGGGGCGGATCTGCGAATAGACCGCGCCACCGGCTTCGAGGTCGGCGGTCGCCTTGCTGTCCGGATCCTTGCCGATGTAGTTCATCGAAATCGCGAAGGTCTCGTCCGATGCATCGAGAATGTTGATGCCGCAGGCCTTCAGCTTTTCCGCGTTTTCCGGCTTGAAGATCGCATCCCAGCTGTCGACCTTGAAGTCGGCGCCGAGCGCTTCCTTCAGCTTGGCCGAATTATAGCCGATGCCGGTCGTGCCCCACATGTAGTTGACGGCATATTCGTTGCCGGGATCGTATTTTGCCAGGCGCTCGGAAATATCCGGCCACATGTTTGCGATGTTCGGCAGCTTGGACTTGTCGAGTTTCTGGAACACACCTGCGGTGATCTGGCGGGCCAGGAACGGGCCGGTCGGCACGACGACATCGTAGCCGGAGCCGCCGGCGAGCAGCTTGGTCTCCAGCAATTCGTTCGAATCGAAGACGTCATAGACGACCTTGATGCCGGTCTCCTTGGTGAACTCCTCGAGAACGGACTCATCGATATAGTCAGACCAGTTGTAGACATGGACGACGCGCTCCTGCGCCTGGACAGCCGATGCGATGAAGATTGTCGCCAGGGCCACAGACGCGGTGCGAATGAATTGAGACTTCATTTTTTCTCCTGTTCCAGCTTCGAGACCGAGGGTCCCACAATGCCATTCCCGTTGTTTTTTAAGAGACTAGAAAGGAATTGGACGGGCGACAAGCGAAATTCTTCGCAGGTGCAAAGGCAAATTTTGGTCCGCCGGGAATTACTGGAAGTCGAATGCACTTAATCCCGTGACCATTTCATCAAGGCCTAGCGGACGCGTCAGGGGCGGCTCGGCGCGCGACAGACAGCCCGAACGCTCGCACAGCCGACAGGCGGTGCCGATCGGAACAGGGTCGACAGCCGGGGCACGCACGACATCCGCATAAACCACATCGTCCGCCTGCGCGATGTCGCAACCGACAAGCAATGCCGTGCGCCTCACCCGTTCACCAAAGCCCGCCTGGGGGCCTTCCAGCGTGCGCGAGACCGTCAGGAAACCGGCGCCATCGGGCATCTGGACATGATCGACAAGAATCTGGGCCGGCTGGGCGAAGGCCACATGAATGTTGAGCTTGGGACAGAGGCCGCCGAATTTCGCCTGGGGAAAGCCTTGCGCGCCGCTGCGGCGGAAGCGATTGCCGGCATTGTCGACTTCCAGAAGGAAAAACGGCACGCCCTGCGCACCCGGCCGCTGCAGCATGGTCAGACGATTGGCCGCCTGTTCGAACGAGACATTGAAGCGGGCGCGCAGCACGTCGACATCATAACGGGCGCGCTGGGCCGCCGCCAGGAAGGCGCTGTAAGGCATCATCAACGCATGGGCGGCATAACGCGCCAGTTCGAACCGCCCGAGCCGCCGCGCCTCGCCGGACGTCAGGGCCAGATCCTCCAGCGCCGCCTGGATCTCGTCATTCAAGGCCAGCAGACAGACCTCCATCGCCACTTCGCGCAACTGGTCGAAGACAGACAGCCGCTCGGACAGAAACAGGCGCATGGAATGGCGGTCGTAGCGGCGACGTAATGACGGCATGGTCTGCACCGGCAGGGCCCGCACGACGATGCCGTGCTTGGTTCTCAGCCAGGACTTCAGGGCAACCGCGAGATCATCCCCGGCGACCAGTCCGAGGGCGGCGTGGAACGCCTCTGCGGCATCCTCGATGCGGGCGTGGAAATTGGACCGCCTCTCGATCACCTCGCGCACCTCGTCGATCGGCAGCCTGGCACCCGAGAGGGACGTCTCATGGCCTTCGCGGGCGAGAAGGTCGGCGAGATCGGTCAGGCGTGCGGCCTGCTCGCGGTATGCGCGGTAGAGCTTGACGATGCCGTTTGCCGCATTGGGTGCGGCTTCGGCAATCTCGATCAGCTCCTGATCGCCCGGCAGCTCGCCGGACAGAAGCGGATCGGCAAAGACCTCGCGCAACAGGCTCGCCGTGCCGCCGGCCTCGCCCTGCAGCTCGTCGAGATCGACCTTGTAGACCGATGCCAATTTCAGCAGCAGCTGGACCGTCAGCGGACGCTGGTTGCGCTCGATCAGATTGAGATAGGAGGGCGAGATTTCCAGCGCCTCGGCCATGGCCGTCTGGGTCAGGCCCAGACCATTGCGGATGCGACGGACACGCGGGCCGGCAAAGATCTTGTTTTCAGCCATTCGACAGCCTTTTTTACAAATTCCGACAACATTCGCGCCTGTCGTAACTTTACAGAATTTACAATTTTACACTGCAAGCCTGTCAAAGACAAGACAGCCTAACCTCTTTCAACGCATTGATTTCATGTTTTTTCTAGCTGATTTGTGCGACGCGATGTAAATCTAGTCACATCAAAGGCGAGCGGAATTGACGACGAGCTCGCATCGAGGAGTGAAAGGGAGACTATAATGACTGATTTTTACAATCTCGTTCCGAACGCACCGAAGGGCCGCTATGACGGCATCCAGCGCAGCTACACCGCCGAAGACGTCAAGCGTCTGCGCGGCTCGGTCGAGATCAAGTATTCGCTCGCCGAAATGGGCGCGAACCGGTTGTGGAAGCTGATCCACGAGGAAGATTTCGTCAACGCGCTCGGCGCGCTTTCCGGCAACCAGGCGATGCAGATGGTGCGCGCCGGTCTGAAGGCGATCTATCTCTCCGGTTGGCAGGTTGCTGCCGACGCCAATACCGCCTCGTCGATGTATCCCGACCAGTCGCTCTATCCGGCCAATGCCGCACCGGAGCTTGCCAAGCGGATCAACAAGACGCTGCAGCGCGCCGACCAGATCGAGACCCAGGAAGGCAACGGCCTTTCGGTGGAAACCTGGTTCGCGCCGATCGTCGCCGACGCGGAAGCCGGCTTCGGCGGGCCGCTCAACTCCTTCGAGATCATGAAGGCGTTCATCGAGGCGGGGGCTGCCGGCGTTCACTATGAGGACCAGCTGGCTTCGGAAAAGAAATGCGGCCATCTCGGCGGCAAGGTGCTGATCCCGACACAGGCACATATCCGCAACCTGTCCGCGGCGCGTCTGGCCGCCGACGTCATGGGTACGCCGACGCTGATCATCGCCCGCACCGATGCCGAAGCAGCAAAGCTTTTGACCTCGGATATCGACGAGCGCGACCGGCCCTTCGTCGACTACGATGCCGGCCGCACGGCGGAAGGCTTCTACCAGGTGAAGAACGGCATCGAGCCGTGCATTGCCCGCGCGATCGCCTATGCACCGCATTGCGACATGATCTGGATGGAAACCTCCAAGCCGGATCTCGAGCAGGCGCGCAGGTTCGCCGAAGCCGTGCACAAGGTGCATCCGGGCAAGAAGCTCGCCTATAACTGCTCGCCGTCGTTCAACTGGAAGAAGAACCTCGATGACGCGACGATCGCCAAGTACCAGAAGGAACTCGGCGCGATGGGCTACAAGTTCCAGTTCATCACGCTCGCCGGCTTCCACCAGCTGAACTACGGCATGTTCGAACTGGCACGCGGCTACAAGGATCGCCAGATGTCGGCCTATTCGGAGCTGCAGCAGGCGGAATTTGCCGCCGAAGCCAACGGCTATACCGCGACCAAACATCAGCGCGAAGTCGGCACCGGCTATTTCGATGCCGTGTCGCTGGCGATCTCGGGTGGCCAGTCGTCGACCACGGCGATGGGCGAATCCACCGAGCACGACCAGTTCCGCCCTGCGGCGGAGTGATGCCGGGCAATTGCCCCTCACCCTACCCTCTCCCCGCAAGCGGGGAGAGGGGGAGCCCTGCAATGGAGGCATCGACATGCGTCTTCTCCCCGCCTGCGGGGAGAAGGTGGCGGCAGCCGGATGAGGGGCCAAGCGTTACCGAAAGACCACATTTCAACAACCCCTAATACAAGAGGAGAAATACCATGACCCCGCAGACCCGAGTCAAAGAACGCGCAGAAGAACAGTCATCGGCCATGAGCACCGATCAGCAGGCGATGATCCGCATGCTGGCCAATGACCTGCACCGCCTGAACCATTCGATCATGAAGGCCGTCGATGCCGGCGTGTCCGTCGAGCTGGTCCGCTCCGCCCGCCACCATGGCGGCGACGGCAACTGGGGCGACCTGTTGATCCCGGTCATTGTGACCCAGGGCGCCCACGCCGCCTGATCCGAACACCGTCTACCGTCCGGCCCTGACCTCCGGAACGGCTGCCCGCACAAGGATCGCCTCGGGGGAGGAGCGACGGTCGTTGTGCGGGCTTTTTCGTCAGAGCCGGAACCAGTTCACGCGCGGTTGGCGCGATGGCCGGCAAACAGGCCGGAATGCGCGCGCAGCAGTTTTGTCATGCGGTCGACCACCGTGCGGATCTCCGGGCGATGGCGGTCGTCATTGTTCATCACGATCCACTGGCGGTGACGCAGGTCGACGATCTCCCCGCCCGCCCTTTGCAGCCTTGGCTCCAGATCACCGACAAAACAGGGCAGCACCGCAATGCCCGCACCCGCAAGCGCCAGATCCCGCAGCGAGCGCGGCCGGTTGACGGTGGCAACGATCCGGTCCGCCACCTGTTCATGCGGCCAGCGCAGATAGGCGGAAATGGCGTTTTCCCGATCGACGGCCAACCAGCGCTCCGACCCGGCATCGCCCGTGTTGCGGGCCCGGAAAGGCGCATAGGCGACCTCCCCGACCAGGGACGTGGCGAGGTTGAGCTCATCCGGTTCGAAAGCGCGCATGCCGATGTCGCTTTCCCGGTGGGCGAGACTTGCACGCTGTTCACCGATGAAAAGATCGACGCGAAAGGCATCGCGCTCGTGGCGAATGGCCGGGAAGTTTTCCGCCAGCAGCCAGCCGATCCAGGTGCCGACCGCAATCCGCACCAGGGCATCGGACGCTGCCCCGCGTCGCCAGATATCGACCTTGCGCGAGGCGGATTCCAGCTCACCCAGATGATCGAGCAGGACCTTGCCGTCGCCGGTCAGCGTGTAGCCGGTCTGGCTGCGGTGAAACAGCGGCCGCCCCAGATCCTCCTCCAGCACCAGCATGCGACGACCGATGGTGGCGGGGCTCAATCCACTGGCGGACGCCGCCCCGGTCAGGCCACCCAGCCGGGCGACTTGCAGAAAGAGCTGATAGGAATCCCATGCTATGTTTTTCATGGATGAAACATATAGCGCATTCTCCCGTGTTTATGGAGCTAAATTTGTCGAATAGATGGGGTGATGGATTGAACGAGAGGAGATCCGTCATGGTCGAGATCTATGCAGCGATGGCTGTCGAGGCCCTTAGAGAGCGCAATACGCAGAATCCCCGCGTCGAAGAAGAGGCGTTTTATCAGGCTTACCGGGAAAGCTGGTGGACGCGACTGAGCAAAGCCTGGAGCGCCAAACGGCGGAAACAGGCGGTCGCGAAAGCGAAAGCGGAGCGGGAGTGGTGCCGTGACGGGCAACCGGCCGAGTGAGGCGATCGGTATCATTGGCCGTCAACCGCCTGCTTTATAGTCTGGATCGTCTCCGCGCCGGCAAGGCTGGCGCGGAGATGGTTACTCGGGTCAGACGCTGACGCGTCGACCTTCCTTGTCGGCCGACTTGCGATCGGCGCCGTGTTTTTCGATGATCGCCTTGGCATCCTCGACCGAGATACGATGCTTCTTGGCAAAAGCGATCGGCTCATAGGGCTTTGCTTCAGCGCTTGTGTTTTTATCGGACATGAAAGTCTCCGTTCGTGCGGGATCCGGCGGGGCGCCGAAACCTGTGGAATTCGTGTTGGATGGTAAGGATTGGGTCGGCCTAGTCTGCCCGCGATCTTTTCGCAGGCGGCCGCCTCGACGTGTTCTCTATGTGGGAAGAGGCTGCGTCTTTACAAGGATGAGCTCCGGACTGGCGCATCGGCATGCCTGTCTGTCCGTGCCATCCGCCATGCTGCCCTGCAAACAAAGGCAGCATGCAAAGAGGGTGGTCAGTATTTTTTCTTGCGCACGGTCTTGTTGCCGCGCGGTCCCGATGTGATCGGCGTGCGGCTGCGGCTTTCCTCCAGCAGACCACGCCAACGTTCCACACGATCGGCATCGAGGGTGCCCGTCTTGACCGCGGCCTGGACCGCACAGCCCGGCTCATGCACATGGGTGCAATCGCGAAAGCGGCACTGCTCGGCGAGATCGGTAATATCGCTGAACAGGGCTTCGATGCCGTCGGCGATGTCGCTGACATAAAGCGTGCGGATGCCCGGCGTATCAACCACCCAGCCACCGCCGGCAATCGCGTGCAGCGAGCGGGCCGTCGTGGTGTGGCGACCCTGCGCATCATATTCTCGGATGTCGCCGGTCTTCTGCAGGCTTTCGGATCCGGCAAGCGTATTGACCAGCGTCGACTTGCCGACGCCGGACGAGCCGACCAGCGCAACCGTCTGGCCAGCGCCGCACCAGGGTTTCAACGCTGCAATCGCATCTGCCGACTTCGCGTTGAGGACAACGACCGACAGATCGCGCTGCAAGGCCCTTGCCTGCTGCGCATAGGTGTCGGCGTCGGCGACGGTGTCGGCCTTGGTCAGCACGATCACCGGCGTCGCTCCAGCCTGATGCGCCATGATCAGATAGCGCTCCAGCCGCGCCGGATTGAAATCGGCGTTGCAAGACGTGGCAATGAACAGCGTATCGACATTGGCTGCGGCTAGCTGCTGGCCATGCTTCAGTTCGGTGCGCCGCTGCAGGACCGTCTTGCGGTCAAGCCGGCGGACCAGCATCTGCGTGAAGGGATCGGCGAGAACCCAATCGCCGACGGCAAAGTCTGCCGTGTTGACGTTCGAGCCGATCTCGAGCGCCACCGGGCCACGGGCATCGATCGCCTCGAGGCGCGCACGGTGAACGGACGAAATGCGCCTGGGCGCTAGGTCCATTTCGTCCGGCGTCACCTGCGTGCTGAAAAAATCAGACCAGCCCAGCGGCTCCAGCGATGATGGATTGTTCGAACCAGTCACAGTCTTCACATCATTCATGGCTCATCCCGATGTTTTGGCACGGTCTTGCCAGCCAGCAATCAAGATAGGCCTAACGGCGATCCGATGGATTGCAACAAAAAAAGGCCAGGCAATCAGCCTGACCTCCCTGGGTAAACTTGCTTTCGACAGTGCCGGTACATCCGCGGTCAAAGGAAAGCAGTTTCCGATTATACAGCCTGCAGGTTGCAAGCAGACATCTTGCCCGACTTCTTGTCGCGCTCGAGGTCGAAGCCGATCTTCTGGCCTTCGACGATTTCGCGCATTCCGGCGCGCTCGACGGCAGAGATGTGAACGAACGCGTCAGCGTCGCCGTTGTCAGGCTGGATGAAGCCGAAGCCCTTGGTGGAATTAAACCATTTTACTGTGCCGGTGATCATGATGAACCCTTTCATAGCAGTATTGAGTAACCACAGTGCCGAAGCGCTGCGGATGGTGGTAGCGAATTTTGAAATGAAGGTTCGTTCAGGGCGCGATTGAAAAAAGCGCGGTAACCAAAGCTCAGCAAGCAAAATATCGACAAGCCCGATATAGGCAAGCGTACCGGTATTGTCAACTTTTAGTTTTTGCTAACCTGGCGATCGTCCCCTGCTTGCATTAGCGATGAATGCGAGCATGACGCTCATTGCGCCATGCCGGTTACCGCCTGCAGCTGGTTCTCCCCGACGAAGAACGGCTCTGCAGGCATAGACATCCTGCCTAGTGCATCAGGCCGCCCTTGCGGCCACGGCGCGAGCGCCGCGCTCTGCCTCGATGCGGAATTGCTGCAGCAGATCGCGCAGCGCGTCGGTCTGACCCGACAGGTCCTGCGTTGCGGCCGTCGCTTCCTCAACCATGGCAGCATTCTGCTGGGTCATCTGGTCCATGCGCGATACCGCACCATTGACCTCCTGCAGGGCGCCGGACTGTTCGCGGCTGGTTTCAGCGATCTTTTCGACATGTTCGCTGATGGCGGAAATCTGGCTGCCGATGCGCGACAGAACCTCACCGGTCTGCTGCACATGGGTGGCACCGCTTGCGACTTCCTGTGCCGAACGATTGATCAGACCCTTGATCTCCTTGGCGGCACCGGCCGAACGCTGGGCAAGTTCACGCACTTCCTGGGCGACGACGGCAAAGCCCTTGCCGGCTTCGCCAGCACGGGCGGCTTCGACGCCGGCATTCAGCGCCAGAAGGTTTGTCTGGAAGGCGATTTCGTCGATCACGCCTATGATGCTGGAGATCTGGCCCGAAGCTTCCTCGATCCGGCCCATGGCCGAAATCGCGCTGCCGACAACCACGGCGGATTCATCGGCATTCTTCTTGGCATCGCGCACCACGCCATTGACGCGCTCGGCACGCTCTGAGGCAGACCTGACGGCAACGGTAATCTCATCGACGGCGGCCGCCGTCTCCTCAAGCGAGGCCGCCTGCTGTTCGGTGCGGCGGGCAAGATCGACAGCGGATTGCGCCATCTGCCGTCCGTTGTTCTGGATCATGTCCACATTGCCGGCGATCTGGCGCATGGTGTCGCGCAGGCGGGCAAGCGACAGATTAAAATCGGTGCGCAGCGTTTCGAGACGGCCGTGGAACCGGTCCTCGATCTCGAAGGAAATGTCGCCATTGGCGAGGCGTTCCAGCGCCTGGGCAAGCTTGGCCACGGCATGATCGATCTCGGCATCCAGCGCCTGCTTGTCGGCATCGTTGCGGCGGCGCTCGGCTTCGGCCTGCTGTTGCTCCAGTTGGCGCTCCGTCTCCATCTCGATCTTGGTATGGGCGTTGGACTTGAACACACCCAAGGCACGCGCCATCGCGCCAATTTCGTCGCCGCGCTTGTCGCCGATTATGCCGGCTTCCAGGTCGCCTTCCGCAAGGCGCTGCATGGTTGCCGTGATGCGCGCGATCGGTCGCTGCAGTGTCAGCACCAGTGCGACGCCGCCGAATATGGCGACAACGACGCCGGCCACCATGGTCGAGATCGACAGGCGGTTGGCTTCCTGGCTTTCCGTGCCGGCCACATCCTTCTGCAGATCGGCAAAGGCAGTCAGCGACGCCCAGATCGTATCCATGGTCTTGCTGGCTTCGGCATAGCTTGCGATGCGGTCGGCGCTGGATTTGACCAGCGTCTCGCTATCGGTTGTCAGGCCCGCCAGGTGCGGGGTGATGGCAGCGGCAAGGCTTTCGTAAAATGCTTTGTCGGCAATGCTGCCGCCGAGCACGGCGAGATTGTCGCTCACCAGCTTGATCTGGCGCAGCAGCGGATCGCGGGCCTTGTCATCCTTGGCCATCAGGAAGGCGGCGGTGATCAGGCGCAGGTCATAGACATCGGCAATCAGCATGCGGCTGCCCGACAGGACGTCGGCGGCCTGCACCGCGCTGGTTTCGACCGCAGCAAAGCGGCTGACGGCGAGCGCATTCTTCTCCGCGGCACTGGCGCGCAGAATGGTTTCATAACCACGGAATTTCGCCATGACCGGCCCGATGGCACGAGCGGCCTCCAGGCTGGTATCACCCGTGGCAAGCTTTTCCTTCAATTCGGCAATGCTTGCCTGCAACGTCTTGCCCAGGTCCTTGTGCTGCGGCGGCAATGCCGTTGCGATCTTGCGCTGGGTCTTGACGAGTTCGGGCAGCGCCTTCTGCAGAACCGGGAACTGCGCTTCCGGCAGGCCGGCGGAGAAATAATCCTTGGTGAGCGTGGCCATGAAATTGGCGGCAGCGGTCAGGCGATCGGCCTCGCGCAACGCGCTCTTCGCATCGTTTTCACCCGAGACCACCGCGCGCTGCAATTTCTGCGCTTCGTCGGAGACGCGGATCTGCTGGGCCATCAGGCCTTTCAGATGTTCGTTGATGCCGGTTGCGAGCTGAACTTCGGCCTGATGCAGTTGCCACAAGCTGTCGATCTTCTGGTTGATCGCACCGGTACCGGCAATCGCTTCGTCGAGAAAATTGCGGCCGACACCATCCGCACCGATTTCCGTGACGTTGACCTGCAGCGTAGCCTGCTGGGCCGACAGTTCGGCAAGGACAGCGGCGCGCGTTTCCTCCGAGGTTTCGCTGAGGAAGCGGGCCATGGTTGCGTTGACGTTTCTGAAGCCATTGAGCGACCGCATGGTGCCGTTGGAGATCTCCATGCGCTGCTGCAACATGCCGGAGGCGTAAAGGCCCATCAACCCGACGGCCGTGATCGACAGCACAAATGGCAGGACGAAGGCCATGACCTTGGTCGATATGGAAAAACGCGACAAAATTCGGTCGATCAATTGGTGTCCTCCAGCAATTGCGACGCTTGCGCGCCGACTCCTCCCTGCCTGCAATCCATCGCGGCACGGCACATCCCAGCGCGCAGCGATTTTTCGGCAAGTCTCCCACAATGAGCGTGCAACAAAAGTATCAAGACGAAGTTAAGTGAGGATCTGCCGCTGGTGCAGCCGCGCGCATGTTATTCAGGCCACAGCCGTGCGCATGCACCTGAGGGACTGCATGTCTCGATATCGGGGAAAATCGGTCGAGATCCGGCGCCCGTGCAGGACCATCGCACCCGGGCCGAACCTTATCTTGCTGTGGACGTGATCAGTGGATCAGGCAAATGGCAAGAGCTGCGAGCGCGCTTGCTGCGTAGGCGCTGAGAATGGCGATATGGAGCAGCCTGTCGCGGTCGGCATTTTGCGTGCGGGCAATGGCAATGGCGCGGGGCTTGCGGTCATGTCTGTTCATCAGCGCTATCCTCATAGTAGGCCACTCGTCAGGAAGCATGCCTCTTCAGGCTCGCCGGCCCGACCTCATGTCACGGCTCCCTGAGGGGCACCGCTCCGGCATTCGGTCAGGATGGCGGACGCATGTTAACAAGTGCTGAATTATCAGGCGAAGCTTGCGCGGACCGTTGGAAAAGACCGCGTGGCGGCCACCGGCCGCTTGAAGTGCTGTCAGAGGCTTTCGCCAGCGGCAAATCCGGACGCCCAGGCCCATTGGAAATTGTAGCCGCCGAGCCAGCCGGTCACATCGACACACTCGCCGATGAAATAGAGACCGGGTACGGTCTTGGCCATCATCGTCCGGCTATCGAGATGGCGGGTATCGACGCCGCCGAGCGTCACTTCCGCAGTCCGATAACCTTCCGAGCCCGCGGGCTTGATCACCCAGCGCCGGAGATGCTGCTCGACCGATGCCAGCGCCTTGTCGGTCTGGTCGGCCAGCGGCCTGTCGAGCTTGAGGCTGTCTGCGATGTATTGCGCCAAGCGTTTGGGCAGGTGCTGGGCAAGCACGGTCTGGACCGCCTGGCGGCCGTTTTCACGTTTGGCCTTTTTCAGTCCTTCAAGCACCGCCACATCCGGCTCCAGCGACAGGATGATCTCGTCGCCTTCGCGCCAGTAGCTGGAGATCTGCAGGATGGCGGGGCCCGAGAGACCGCGATGGGTAAACAGCATGGCCTCGCGAAAGCCGGTCTTGCCATGACGGACTTCGGCATCGACGGCGACGCCGGCGAGTTCGGCCAGATCGGCGAGCAGGTTCGGCTCCAGCGTCAGCGGCACCAAAGCCGGCCTTGTCTCAGTGACGGTCAGGCCGAACTGCTCGGCGATGCGATAGGCAAAGCCGGTGGCACCCATTTTCGGGATCGACTTGCCGCCGCAGGCGACAATCAGCGACCTGGCCGTGAGCGTGCCTTCGGATGTCTGCAGGCGAAAGCCGTCGATGCCGTGTTCGACCGTGTCGATCGTGGTCGAGAGCTTCAGGTCGACATGGGCGGCCCGCATCTCTTCCAGCAGCATGCGGATGATGTCCTTGGCACTGTCGTCGCAAAACAACTGGCCGAGGGTTTTTTCGTGCCAGGCGATCTTGTGGCGATCGACCAAGGCGATGAAATCCTGCGGGGTATAACGGGCCAGCGCCGACTTGGCGAAATGCGGGTTTTCCGAGAGATAGTTCTTCGGGCCTGCGTGACTATTGGTGAAGTTGCACCGACCGCCGCCGGAGATGCGGATCTTCTCGCCCGGCGCCTTGGCGTGGTCGAGGATCACGACCGAGCGGCAGCGCCTGCCGGCTGTCATCGCCGCCATCATGCCGGCCGCGCCTGCGCCAAGGATGGCGACGTCATACTGCTTGGCCATGCCTGGCTCCCGATCCGCGTTCATCGCCTGTCTTTTCGATCGGGCCGTCAAAGTCAACGGTCCCCCCTCGCCAATTGGCAAAGTCTGGCTATGATGGCTCCATCAAACAACCCGAACCGGTGAGACATGCCTCCTAAAAAGACAATGCTGAGACCCCAAGGCGCGGCAAAGAAAAAGGCGAGCATCCCCCCGGACCCCAGATCGATGCGTGGCGTGAGCACCTGGAAGGAAGCGGCCGGCTGGCTGCGTGCTCGCGGCATCGAGGATATCGAATGCATCACGCCCGACCTTGCCGGCGTGCCGCGCGGCAAGATGATGCCGTCGTCGAAATTCACGTCGAACACGTCGCTGGCGCTGCCGTCGGCGCTCTATCGCCATACGATTTCCGGCGAATATCCGGAGGAGACCGGCAATTTCCGCTACGAGCCGCGCGACAGCGACCTGAAGCTGGTGCCCGATCTTTCGACGCTTTCCGTCGTTCCATGGGAGACCGATCCAACCGCGCAGGTGATCTGCGACATCGTCGGCTCGACCGGCGAGGACGTGCCCTATACGCCGCGTAACGTGCTGAAAAATGTGGTGCGCATGTATGCGGACCGCGGCTGGAAGCCGGTCGTTGCGCCGGAAATCGAATTCTATCTCGTCGCAACCAATGACGACCCCGACTATCCGCTGCATCCGCCGAAGGGCCGTTCGGGTCGCGCCATCGTCAGCGGCCAGGGCTATTCGATCGCCGGCATCAACGAATTCGACGAACTGATTGACGACATCTATCACTTCTCGGAAAAGCAGGGACTGGAGATCGACACGCTGATCCATGAAGAGGGTCCGGCGCAGCTTGAAATCAATCTGCGCCACGGCGATCCGATCGAGCTTGCCGACCAGGTTTTCCTGTTCAAGCGCACGATCCGCGAAGCTGCCCTCAAACATGGTATTTACGCGACGTTCATGGCCAAGCCGATGCAGGGTCAGGCCGGATCGGCTATGCATATCCACCAGTCGGTGGTCGATATCGAGACCGGCAAGAACGTCTTTTCCAATCCCGACG
Source organism: Hyphomicrobiales bacterium (assembly GCA_900470155.1). GTDB lineage: Bacteria > Pseudomonadota > Alphaproteobacteria > Rhizobiales > Rhizobiaceae > Allorhizobium. The sequence continues at coordinate 133,837 of UBZT01000004.1, read as the reverse complement.
GCTCACCGTCGAAGGAATTCTTCCACTTCATCGGCGGCATGCAGAGCTTCGTGCCCAAGGCGCTGGTGATGATGGCGCCTTATGTGAATTCCTATCGCCGCCTGACGCCCGACATGTCGGCACCGGTCAACAATGCCTGGGGTTATGACAACCGCACCACGGCCTTCCGCGTTCCGGTGTCTGATGCCGCTGCCCGGCGTATCGAAAACCGCCTGCCCGGCTCCGACTGCAATCCTTATCTGGCGCTCGCCGCCTCGCTCGGTTGCGGTCTGCTCGGCATCCTCAAGGAAGTCGAACCGACGGCCGCATCGGAAGGCACCGCCAACGAAGGTTCGGTCGATCTGCCGCGTGGCCTGCTGGAAGCCGTGTCGCAGCTGGAATCGGACGATGCCCTGGCCGAAGTCCTGAGCGCCGAGTTCATCGGGCTCTATGCCGGCGTCAAGCGCGGCGAGTTCGAGACTTTCATGCAGGTGATCAGCCCGTGGGAACGCGAATTCCTTCTCCTGAACGTCTGAGGAGCGCGTTTCATGGCATGGCAAAGTCCTATCGCACCCGGCCTGTCCTGGTATCAGGCGAGTGCCGGAGAGCGTCCGGAATATCCGGCACTTGACGGCTCGGTCAGCGCAGACGTCGCCATTGTCGGCGGCGGCTATACAGGGCTGCAGGCGGCCTATCATCTGGCGACGCGCGGCGTCTCGGTCGTGCTGATCGAAGGTCATCGCTTCGGCGACGGCGCATCGGGCCGCAATGGTGGCCAGCTCGGCACCGGCCAGCGCGCATGGCCGGACGAACTGGAGGAAGAACTCGGCTACGAGCGCTCCAAGGCGCTGTTCGACATGGCGGAAAACGCCAAGCTGCATCTGCTCGGCTTTGCCGACACGCATGGCATCGACATGGAATACATGCCGGGGCAGATGAATGTGTCGCACAAGAAAAGCTACGGCGACGACTATCGGCGTTCGGCCGAGATCCTGGCGACCCGCTACAACTATCCGCATGTCAGTTTCATGGACCAGGCCGAGACCGCCGAACGGCTTGGGTCACAGCGCTATTTCTGCGGCGTGCGCGACACCGGCACCGGCCATATCCACCCGCTGAAGCTGCTGATCGGGCTGGCGCGCGTGGCGGCAGGATCCGGGGCGCGCCTCCACGAAATGACACCGGCCACGGCGATCCGCCAGAATGGCGGCAAGACGCTGATCGATACGCCCCGCGGCACGATTACCGCCGACAAGGGGCTGATCGCGACCAATGCCTATATCGGCAATCTGGAACCGGTGACGGCTGCCCGGGTGATGCCGATCCGCTCGTTCATCGGCGCGACCGTGCCGCTCGACAAGTTCCCGGATGTGATCCCCGGCTCGGAAGCCGTCGCCGACAGCCGTTTCGTCGTGCGCTATTTTCGCAAGAGCCAAGACGGGCGGCTGCTGTTCGGCGGCCGCGAGGCCTATACGTCGGACAGCCCGCGTGACATTTCCACCCATATCCGGCGCCAGATCGCCGAGATCTACCCGTCTCTCAAGGATATCGAAATGACCCATGCCTGGGGCGGCTCGGTCGGCATCACGCTGCCGCGCAAGCCGTTTGCCCGCGAGGTCATGCCGGGCGTCACCTCGATCGGCGGTTTTTCCGGTCATGGCGTGATGTTGTCAAACTATTCAGGCAAGATGTACGCCGATTCGATTGCCGGAAATTCGAATGAACTGGACCTGCTCAAACAACTCAAGATCCCGCCTTTCCCCGGTGGTGCACGGTTCAGAAGCCCGCTTCTGTTCCTGGCGCTGACTTGGTATGCGCTGCGGGACAGGTTCTGAAATCCGGCTGCGGCATTGCGCTGCAGCAGAGATTTTCATTCGGGCTCTGGCTTTTTTAAATCGATTAGATTACAAACCTAGCCACGAATTTCGAGTGAGAGACGCCGTATGAGCAGCCAGATCATCCCCGTTGAACCTTTTGACTATGTCGTCTTCGGCGGCACCGGTGACCTTGCCGAACGCAAGCTGTTGCCGGCGCTCTATCATCGCCAGTTGGCCGGCCAGTTGACCGAACCGACCCGGATCATCGGGGCCTCGCGCACGGCCATGACCGACGACGAATATCGTCAGTACACGCTCGCCGCGTTGAAGGAACATCTGAAGGCTGAGGAACTCGACGAGGCTGAGCTGGCGAAATTTCTCGCTCGTATCTTCTACGTCGCGGTCGACGCCAAGTCCGATCAAGGCTGGAGCCAGCTGAAGACCCTGCTCGACACCGGCAAGGATATCGTCCGCGCCTTTTATCTTGCCGTGTCGCCATCGATCTTCGGCGATATTGCCGACAAGATCCGCGATCACAAGCTGATCACCAAATCGACCCGGATCGTGGTTGAAAAGCCGATCGGTCGCGACCTCGCCTCCGCCCAGGCGCTGAACGACACTGTCGGCAAGGTGTTCAAGGAAGAGCAGATCTTCCGTATCGACCATTATCTCGGCAAGGAGACCGTGCAGAACCTGATGGCGCTGCGTTTTGCCAATGCGCTCTACGAGCCGCTGTGGAACTCCGCCCATATCGATCACGTGCAGATCACAGTTGCCGAATCCGTCGGTCTCGAAGGTCGTGTCACCTATTACGACAAGGCCGGCGCGCTGCGCGACATGGTGCAGAACCATATCCTGCAGCTGCTCTGCCTCGTGGCCATGGAAGCCCCCTCCTCGCTCGACGCCGAAGCGGTGCGCGACGAGAAGCTGAAGGTTCTGCGCTCGCTGAAGCCGATCACCGGCGCCAATGTCGAGAAGCAAACCGTGCGCGGCCAGTACCGCGCCGGCGCGTCTGCCGGCGGCGCCGTCAACGGCTATCAGGAAGAACTGGGTGCCGCCTCCGACACGGAAACATTCGTGGCGATCAAGACCGAGATCAACAACTGGCGCTGGGCCGGCGTACCTTTCTATCTGCGCACCGGCAAACGTCTTGCCAGCCGCATGTCGGAAATCGTCATCGCCTTCAAGCCGATCCCGCATTCGATCTTCGGCGAAAGCGCCGGCCGCATCGAAGCCAACAAGCTGGTCATCCGCCTGCAGCCGGACGAAGGCGTCAAGCAGTGGCTGATGATCAAGGATCCGGGTCCGGGCGGCATGCGCCTGCGCCATGTGTCGCTCGACATGAGCTTTGCCCAGGCCTTTGAAGTGCGCAATCCGGATGCCTATGAACGCCTGCTGATGGACGTCATCCGTTCGAACCAGACGCTGTTCATGCGCCGCGACGAAGTCGAGGCGGCGTGGAACTGGGTCGACCCGATCCTGAAAGCCTGGGAAGAAATCGGCCAGAAGGCGCAGGGCTACACGTCCGGCACCTGGGGTCCAAGCCAGGCCATCGCGCTGATCGAGCGCGACGGCCGCACCTGGCACGAAAACGACTAAGGCCGGGAATCGCGATGGCGCATCACATGCATACATTCGAGAGCGGATCGGCCCTTGCCGAGGCATTGGCCGAGCGTGTTGCTTCGGCGCTCACCGCAGCGATCGCAGCCAAGGGAGAGGCGACGCTCGCCGTTTCCGGCGGCTCGACGCCGAAGGCCTTTTTCGACGCTCTGTCTTCGCGCAAGCTCGACTGGTCGAAGGTCAAGATCACCCTGGTGGACGAACGGTTCGTACCGGCCGACAATGCACGGTCGAACCATCTTCTGGTGGCGACGCATCTGCTGAAGAACGAAGCAGCGGCGGCCGAATTCGTGCCGCTCTATCGGCCGGAAGCAACCATCGAGGAAGCGGCCGTCACTGCATCCGGCATCGTGCCCGGCATGTCCGAGCCTTTTGACGTTGCCATCCTCGGCATGGGGACAGACGGGCACACCGCCTCGTTCTTCCCGGGTGGCGATCATCTGGCGGCGGCCCTCGACCTTTCGAAGCCGCGCCGGGTGATGACCATGGAAGCGCCGGGCGCCGGCGAGGCACGGCTGACGCTGTCGTTCTCAGCGCTGCAGGATGCGGGCCTTCTGGTCGTGCATATCGAAGGCGCTGAAAAGAAAACCGTGCTGGACAAGGCATTGTCCGGCACCGACGAGGCCAACATGCCGATCCGGGCCGTGCTTGAACGGGCGGCAACGGTACCCGACATCTATTGGGCGCCCTGAGAGGCTTGCCCTGCCCTGCCGGTTGAGGAGACCGGCAGGGGCCTTATAACGACAAGACGTGAACGTTCGGGCCTGTCGAGGCCCCCCGCGCGATGCGTGCCCAAGGCGCTCGCGCCCAGTTGAGGAGCAACATCCGATGAGTGCAGATCGCCGTATCGAAGCCATTACCAAGCGCATTGTCGAACGGTCGAAACCGACCCGCGAGCTCTATCTGGAGCGCACGCACCGCGCGATCACCAAGGGCGTGCACCGCTCGACACTGTCGTGCGGCAACCTCGCGCATGGCTTTGCCGTCTGTTCCCCCGGGGACAAGGCGGCGCTTGCCGGCGACATCGTCCCCAATCTCGGCATCATCACGTCCTATAATGACATGCTGTCGGCGCATCAGCCGTTCGAGACCTATCCGGCGCAGATCCGCAAGGCGGCGGCCGAAGTCGGCGGCGTGGCCCAGGTGGCCGGCGGCGTTCCGGCGATGTGCGATGGCGTGACCCAGGGGCAGCCCGGCATGGAACTGTCGCTGTTTTCGCGCGACGCGATCGCCATGTCCGCCGGCATCGGCCTCAGCCACAACATGTTCGATTCCACCGTCTATCTCGGCGTCTGCGACAAGATCGTACCCGGCCTGATGATCGCGGCGCTGACCTTCGGCCATCTGCCGGCGGTCTTCGTGCCGGCCGGCCCGATGACCACCGGCCTGCCGAACGACGAGAAGTCGCGTATCCGCCAGCTCTATGCCGAAGGCAAGGTCGGCCGCGAGGAACTGCTGGAAGCCGAATCCAAGTCCTATCATGGCCCCGGCACCTGCACCTTCTACGGCACCGCCAATTCCAACCAGATGCTGATGGAGATCATGGGCTTCCACCTGCCCGGCGCTTCCTTCATCAATCCGGGCACGCCGCTGCGCGACGCGCTGACCCGGGAAGCGACCAAGCGGGCGCTGGCGATCACCGCGCTCGGCAACGAGTTCACGCCTGCCGGCGAGATGATCGACGAGCGTTCGATCGTCAATGGCGTGGTCGGCCTGCACGCGACCGGCGGCTCGACCAATCACACGATGCATCTGCTCGCCATGGCGCGGGCGGGCGGCATCAAGCTGACCTGGGAAGACATTTCCGAGCTTTCCGACATCGTGCCGCTGCTCGCCCGCGTCTATCCGAACGGGCTTGCCGACGTGAACCATTTCCACGCTGCCGGCGGCATGGGTTTCCTGATCAAGCAATTGCTGAAGGCGGGCTTTGTGCATGACGATGTGCGCACCGTCTATGGCCAGGGCCTCACCGCCTATGCCATCGATCCGAAGCTTGCCGAAGACGGCACCGTCAGGCGCGAGCCATCGGCGGAACAGAGTGCCGACCCGAAGGTGCTGACGACGTTCGACAAGCCTTTCCAGTCCAACGGCGGGCTGAAGATGCTGACCGGCTCGCTCGGCAAGGCGGTGATCAAGATCTCCGCCGTCAAGCCGGAGCGCCATGTCATCGAGGCACCGGCGATCGTGTTCAACGACCAGCAGGAACTGCAGGAGGCTTTCAAGGCCGGCAAGCTCGAGCGCGATTTCATCGCGGTCGTGCGCTTCCAGGGACCCCGCGCCAACGGCATGCCGGAACTGCACCGCCTGACCCCGCCGCTCGGCGTGCTGCAGGATCGCGGCTTCAAGGTGGCACTGGTCACCGATGGCCGCATGTCGGGCGCATCGGGCAAGGTGCCGGCAGCCATCCATGTGACCCCGGAAGCCGTCGATGGCGGCCCGATTGCCAAGATCAAGGACGGCGATATCATTCGTCTCGACGCGATCGCCGGCACATTGGAAGTGCTGGTGAATGCCGGCGAGTTTGCCGCCCGCGAAGCGGCGACGGCCAATCTGGACGAGAATGAATACGGCATGGGTCGCGAGCTGTTTGCCAGCTTCCGTCGCATTGCCGGTCCGGCCGACCAGGGCGCCAGCGTCCTGTTCTAAGACCGCCTTCGCACCACACCCTGAATAGCGAGCTATCAGACGCCTTACGACGGGGCGTAATGGCTCGCGGCATGAATACGACTTTTGTCGGATGCGCCATCCTGGCGCACATATTTAACGAATTCGAAACTGCTAATTTGATATTTTTTTCAGGAGAAAGCGACGAATCAAAACATTCATAACGATAGAAACAGATGTGATGTCGTTCTGCCGCTTGTCTACTTTCACGCCGTCTCGCTGCGTGAAGGATCATCAAAGGCTCTCTGGCAAAGAAGGACCAGGAACACATGTTTGGAAAGTCGCAGAACACACGTTCACAGCTCGAATCGCTCGAGGTGATTACCGCCAACATCATGATCGCCGACGAGAACCTCAATATCCGCTACATGAATGCGGCCGTAAAGGATCTCCTGCGCGAGGCGGAAAGCGATCTGAAGAAGGAATTGCCGCGCTTCGAATTCAGCAAGCTGATCGGTAGCAATATCGACATCTTCCACAAGAACCCCTCCCATCAGCGCAACATGCTGGCGAGCCTGAATGCGCAGCACAAGGCGACGATCTGGGTCGGTCAGCGCGCCTTCGACCTGATCGTCACGCCGCTGAAGGACGGCTCGAAGAGGACCGGCTTCGTCGTGGAATGGGCGAATGCCAAGGAGCGACTTCAGAACATCGACTTCCAGAACCAGATCGCAGCCATCAGCCGCGTACAGGCGATCATCGAATTCACGCCCGAGGGAGAGATCGTCTCGGCCAACGACAACTTCCTCAACGCCCTCGGCTACCGTATCGACGAGATCCGCGGCAAACATCACAGCATGCTGGTCGATGCCGACTACAGTCGCACCAACGACTATCAGGAATTCTGGAAGCAGCTTCGTGCCGGCAAATATCAGGCTGCAGAGTTCACGCGTTTCGGCAAAGGCGGCAAGAAGGTCGTCATCAATGCCTCCTACAATCCGATCCTCGATGATCGCGGCCGGGTGACCAAGGTCGTCAAATTCGCGACCGACGTTACCGAGCGCGTACTGGCCGTCGACACGATCGGCGAGTCGCTGCGCAAAATGGCCGGCGGCGATGTCAGCTTCACGCTCGACAGGGCCTTCGCGCCCGATTTCGAACCGCTGCGCACCAATCTAAACGAAGCCCTGAACCAGCTCGGCTCGACGCTCGGCGCCGTGGCGAAATCGACCGACCAGATCGACAGTGGCACCCGCGAAATCAGCCACAGCGCCCAGGATCTTTCCAAGCGGACCGAACAGCAGGCAGCATCACTCGAAGAGACGGCTGCGGCCCTCGACCAGATCACGGTGAACGTCAACAATGCCTCCAAACGTGCTGATGAGGCACGACACTCGACACAGATGGCCGATACGAGCGCGACCCGCTCCGGTCAGATCGTCGCGGAGGCCGTTGGCGCCATGGCGCGGATCGAGCAATCGTCGAACCAGATCTCCAACATCATCGGCGTCATCGACGAGATTGCCTTCCAGACCAACCTTCTCGCGCTGAATGCCGGTGTCGAGGCGGCGCGCGCCGGGGAGGCCGGCAAGGGTTTCGCCGTCGTCGCCCAGGAAGTGCGCGAACTGGCCCAGCGTTCCGCCCAAGCGGCGAAGGAGATCAAGGAACTGATCCGCAATTCGTCTGAAGAGGTGAAGAACGGTGTCAAGCTCGTCAGCGAAACCGGGGAGGCCCTGAAGACCATTCAGGAGAATATCGTCTCGGTCAACGACCACATGCAGGCGATTGCGAGCTCGGCACGCGAACAGGCAACAGGGCTTTCCGAAGTCAACTCTGCCGTCAACCAGATGGATCAGGTGACGCAGCAGAACGCCGCCATGGTCGAGGAATCGAATGCGGCCAGCGCCACGCTTGCCCATGAAACGGAACGTCTGCGGCAGTTCATCGCCCGCTTCTCGCTCGGCCATCACTATGCCGGCAACACTGCCAAAGGCTCAGGTACCCCGGTCAGACATGTGTCTTCAGCTTCGTCCGGACCACGTCCGGCGGCGCGACCGATGGCAACCCACGGCAATGCGGCCCTGAAGCAGGATGACTGGCAGGAATTCTGATCGCCTCGCCCGCCCCCGATCAAATGAAGAGGCCGGCTGTCTCAGCCGGCCTTATTTGTTCAGATCCTGGGCACCTTGGCGAAGCCCTTGCCGAGGATCGGGCCCGTCGGCCTGCCCGTCGGCGAGCCCCCCAGCGGCTCGACGGTGATCTCGTAAAGCTGCTCTTCTTGAGGTCCCGGCAGGCCCGGGCCATCGATCATGACGGTGCGCCAGCCATCCAAAACGCCGAGCGAGACCGGACCCATGTCCTTCGACGGCAGCGTCCAGACCTGCAGTGAGCGATCGTCCGGCACATTGACGTCAACCAGCGGCGTGACCCTGGCGGCATCATTGCCGAAATCCTCGATCATCACCACCGGCTGGCCGGCATCGTTCATCAGAATGGCGATCACCTGCGGATCAGGCCGGTTGCTCAGGGTATAGGCGAGACCGGCGATGAGGAGGACCGAGGCTGCGGTCGCCGACAATGCCATGCGTCTCCAGCGGCCGAGTGCACCGATTGCATTGTCATTCGCTGACTCCGGCGGAGGCTCAACGACGCGTCCGCTCCGTTCCACCGGCAGGGTCACCGGCGGTTGCTCCGGCGTCCGCAACTGGCCTTCTATGCGCGCCCAGAGATCGGCGGACAGGCTTGATGGCTCGCCAGCCAGATCGAGTTCGACGAAGCGGTCGCGGGCGAGACCGACGGCCCTTTGCAAAGCCGCATCGCCTTCCATCGCCGTTTCGAACGCGGCACGATCGGTGTCATCCATCAGGCCGAGCACATAGGCGTCGGCGCGTTCGTCGCTGTTCAATGGTTCGGTCATGCCATGCACTCCCGCAATGCCAGAAGCGAGCGGCGGATCCAGGCCTTTGCGGTTCCGAGCGGCAGTTTCAGCCGGCCGGCGATCTCGCCATGACTATAGCCCGAGACATAAGCCATCAACACGGTCTTGCGGCGCAAGGCATCGAGGCGCGACAGGCAGGCGCGCAGGCGGCTCGACTGGTCGAGATCGTCGAACAGATCGGCAAACAGGCCATCCTGCGCTTCGTCCTGCAGCCGTTCCAAGCTTTCCGTATCGGTCAGTTCCTCGCGCCGTCCATCGCGGATGGCATTGAGCGACCGGCTCCTGACCACGGCATAGAGCCAGCCACGGGCGGATCCACGTTCCGGGCTGTACTGCCCAGCCTTCTGCCAGATGTGCAGGAAGGCTTCCTGCACGATCTCCTCGGCCAGATCGTGGCGGCGCAGGATGCGCTCGGCGATCGTCACCATACGCGCAGCCTCGCTGTGATAAACCACGGCAAGTCCCTTGCGGTCCCCGGCGGCACAGGCCTTCAGCGCCGCTTCCAACCGCTGTTGCGGATCCTCCATCCGAACTCCTTCTTGTCGTCTCGTCAAAGCGTAGCGGCGCCGCAGGCGATTGCAAGGCCTGTTGCCTGCGCCATGATGCCGACGATCCGTATCCCCGATCAATCCCATGTTTTCATCCCTTCTACGCATGAGACACGGCAGCAGACGATTTGGATGCAGAAAAAAATTCGAATTCACTGCATCCAAACTGCATCGCCCCGGTGTCTAGGGTTCAGGAGGCGCCATTCCGGCGTGTTCCGGATCAATTCATTCGGGAGAAGACCATGAAGACCTTGAGCATCCTCACCCTGACCGCCGCAACCGCACTGACCGCATTTTCGGCGCATGCCGCCCCTGCGCTCGGCCTTGCCGGCGACAAGACACTCGTGATGTTCGACACCGACAAGCCGGATGCGACCAAGACGATGGACGTGACGGGTGTGACGAAACTGGTCGGCCTCGACTTTCGCCCAGGCACCAAGACCATTGTCGGCGTGACGGCCGACAGCGTCATCGTGACGATCGATCCTGCAACCGGCGCGGCCACTGAAGTTGCCAAGATGGACAAGCCGCTAACAATCGGCGATGCGCCGGTTGTGGTCAATTTTAACCCCGCCGCCGACCGCCTGCGCTACATGACCGGCACCACGAACTATCGGGTTCATCCGGACACCGGTGCGGTCACCGTCGATGGTAATCTCGCCTTTGAAGAGGGCGACATGCACAAGGGCGAAGCCCCGAACACGGTGGCGGCTGCCTATACCAATTCGATGGGCAAGCCTGAAAAGACGGCGATGTACAATATCGATGCGACGATCGGCGCGCTGATCCAGCAGACCAAGCCGAATGACGGCACGCTGAAGGCGATCGGCAAGCTGGGCATCGAAGGCATGCCGAAGACCTATGCCTTCGACATTCAGGCAACCGGCGAAGGCAAGAACACCGCCTGGCTGGTCGCCGACAACAGCCTCTACACGGTCAATCTGGAAACGGGCGCCGCCACCAAGGCCGGTATGCTTGCCGGGGTCGATATGCCGGTGCGCGCGATCACCGTGATGCCGGCGATGTAAAACCGGACACAGCAATCCCTCGCCCTGCTGGGGGGCGAGGGTCAGGGTGAGGGGCACGAGTTCAGCGCGTCCCGAGTTCGACGCTTGTCCCTCACCCGCCTCCCCTTCGCGATTGACCCTTCTCCCCGACAAGGGAGAAGGGTCTTTGCATTGGTTCAGCCGCGGATGAAGCCCAGGACATCGGCATTGAACTTGTCTGCCTGTGTCTGGGCCAGTCCATGCTGGCCACCTTCATAGACCTTGAAGGTCGAGTCCTTGACCAGTTTGGCGGCCTTTTCAGCTGTTGCCTTGATCGGCACGATCTGGTCGTCGTCGCCGTGGATGATCAGGGTCGGCTTGTCGATCGCCTTCAGGTCGTCGGTATAGTCGACTTCCGAGAATTCCCGGATGCAATCGTACTGGCCCTTGATTCCGCCGGCGAGGCCCTGCAGGCGGAAGCTTTCGCGGAAGCCTTCATTGACGGCGACGCCCTCGCGGTTGAAGCCGTAGAAGGGCAGCGTCAGGTCATAGTAGAACTGCGACCGGTTGTTTGCCGTACCGGCGCGGATGCTGTCGAACACTTCCATCGGCACGCCTTCCGGATTGGCTTCCGTCTTTAGCATCAGCGGCGGAACGGCGCCGACCAAGACGACCTTGGCGACACGGGCCGAGCCGTGGCGACCGATATAATGGGCCACTTCGCCACCGCCGGTCGAATGACCGATCATGACGATGTCCTTCAGGTCGAGTTTCTCGATCAGTTCGGCCAGATCATCGGCATACTGGTCCATGTTGTTGCCGTTCCAGGGCTGGTCCGAACGACCGTGGCCGCGGCGATCATGGGCGATGACCCGGTAACCCTGCAGGCCGAAATACAGCATCTGCGCATCCCAGGCATCCGACGACAGCGGCCAGCCATGCGAGAAGAGGACAGGCTGGCCGTCTCTGGAGCCCCAGTCCTTGTAGAAGATATTCGTGCCGTCCTTGGTGGTGATGCTGCTCATGATCAAATCTCCTGGGTTGCTAGAGGCGAATGAAGGGGTTGCGAATGCCGGGGCATTCACCAAAGCGAGGGCTGCGAATGCCGTTCCGGCCACCAGCGCGTCCCTGCGGGTAAGCGAGAGTGCAGTTGAATTTCGGTCCGACATTTGACTCTCCTTTTTAATTGTGCGCTATTTGTTTGTGCGCAATAGGTATCGCGCAGATTCGCACTGCTGTCAATTGCCATCAATTAAATAGTGCGCAATTTTTCTTACCGGCTGGATCCCGCATGACAGCGCGACAACCAGCACGGTGCCATGCCCTCACTCGCCATCAGGCTTGCCACCAACAAAAATGCCCCCGACCGTGATGGTCGGGGGCATGGATGGTCTGGACGAAGGCGGAAAAAACTAGAGCATCGCCATGTATTTCGGCAGTTCTCGCATGCTCGGAACGACAACCAGTGTCTTCACATTGCCGCGCTTGAAAGCGTTGAGGAAGCGATTGTAGTCCTCGAACACGACACAGCCGGAACTGTCGCCGCGTCGGCGCAGCAGGTAGGTATGGGTCAGGAAGCCGTCGCGATTGTACATTCTGGAATCGCCGACCGGGGTCATGCGGATCGCCTCGATGCCGTGGAAGCGGGATTCACGCATGCGCAGGCTGTAGACATTCGGCGGGGTCGGCCCCTGGTTCTTCATATGGACAAATTTCGGCTTGTCGCGCATGTGGCCGCGTCCGGAATGGGCCTCGAGCTTTTCGCCGTTCGGCATGTGGACGACGGCTTCGTCGATGACATAGACCGCGATGCGGCTGCCGGCGCCCGGGAGTTTCGATTTGCGGCTGAACAGGCCACCGGCGCCATCATCGGTGGTAATCGGAATGTCCGGCTTGGCATAGGCCAGCATGCTGGACAGCGTTTTCGTCTTCTTCGGCTTCGGCGGCGCGGCCGGCGTTTCGGTGGTCAAAGGCTCGACCAGCACAGCCTTGGGCTTCGGCTTGGAGCCCGGCATCGGGCCGTCATCCGGCAGGGCATCGTGGTCCATGTCCGGTTCGGACAGCAATTCGACGAAAGGCTCCTCGCGCGGATCGGCTGCGGCAACCACGTCGGCGGCCGTCGACGGGGCGGCATAACCGAGCGCCATGGTCGCCGCTGCGCTGGCTGCTACGGGAATGGAGGCGGTCATCACCGGATCGACGTCATCTGCGGCGGTGCGACGCTCATGCGCGGCAGCTGCAAGACCCGCCTGCTGGCGGGTCGCCTCCGCCTCGACCAGCGCGTCCCGCAGGACAGCCAGCGCCTGCGGATCGGTGAAGCTCTCGATCCGGGCAAGCAGCAGACGATCGGACTTGTCGACTTCGGCCAGCCGCATGGCGGCGGGCAACATCAGCAGACCGAGATGATCGGTCGCGGCGATCGCTTCGGCAAAACGGGCGCGCATCTTTTCAAGCGCGGCATGCTGCATACTGGCCGTGGTGATCGGGCGTGGTGCCAAAGGCTGGGCAAGCGCCAGTGTGGGGCGCGGCAGCGAATGGCCAGAAAGCGTCGGCGCTTCGACGGCTGAACTGGACAGGCCCTTGACGATTGCAAGAGTGGCCATGGCCCAGAAGCCGCACGCAAGTCCGATGCCCATGACAGTCGGCATGCTGGAGCCGCGCTTCTTGGTGCGCGACTTCGTCTTTACAACGGCAGACACATTGCCACCGGACACAAACTTGGTCGAGGACGCCATACTGATACTCGCTACCGGACTCACATGGCATCAATACGGCGATGCCGACACTCTTACAGGCCCGACAGATTGGAGATCCCGTTCTGTCGGATGCCCTAAAGAATGAAGAAGTTTGGTAACCAAGAGGTTTACGCGTCGATATTTCTTGTCACATGGCGGGATGAAATCAGCTTCGCCCCGCCATCGGTACCGGCATACCTCACTATGCCGGAGCCGCCACGTCGGCAAAACATCAGACGGAGCGCGTCAGGCCACCGTCGACCTTGATGTTCTGGCCGGTGATGTATCCAGCACCGGAAGAGGCCAGGAACGCAACCGTTGCAGCCACTTCCTCGCTGGTGCCATAACGCTTCATCGGCACCCCGTCGCGGCGCTCTTCGGTCGCCGGCAAACTGTCGATCCAGCCCGGGAGCACGTTGTTCATCCGGATGTTTTCCGCCGCATAGGTGTCGGCAAAGATCTTGGTAAAGGCGGCAAGCCCGGCACGAGCGACAGCGGAGGTCGGGAACATGGCGCTCGGCTCAAACGCCCAGGCCGTCGAGATGTTGATGATCACGCCCGCTTTCTGCGCCTGCATGATCGGCGTGACCAACCGGGTCGGGCGGATGACATTCAGCAGATAGACATCGATGCCCTTGTGCCAGTCCTCGTCGGTGATTTCGAGGATCTGCGCGCGCGGACCGTGGCCGGCGCTGTTAACCAAGACATCGACCCGGCCCCAGGTTGACATGGTGCTGTCGACCAGACGCTTGAGGTCGTCGTTCGACTGGTTGGAGCCGGTGACGCCGATCCCGCCGAGTTCCTGCGCCAGTGCCTCGCCCTTGCCGGACGACGACAGGATCGCAACCTTGAAGCCGTCTGCGGCCAGCCGCTTGGCAGTGGCTGCTCCCATCCCGCTTCCACCCGCAGTAACGATGGCAACCTTCTGTTCTGACATTGAATATTCTCCCGTTTGATTGAGCGGGAGGATCATGAGCTTTGCACTCGATGTCCAGTCAGAAAAAATGAAAGCCGGTGCAGCTTGCGCCACACCGGCCTTCAATCACGAAATGGAATGCAAGCTTACCAGCTGCGTACGTCGAGCACGCGGTCCCTATGGGCCGGATGGGTGGAGAAGACGAAGATGCGGTCGAGTTCCTTCTGGGTCAGCAGACGCAGGAAGCGGATCTCGGCGGTATTGTTGGAAAACGTCTTCAAGAGGATGCTGCCGATCTTGTTGATGCGTGCATCCGGAATATCGAAGTAGAACTGCTTGGGAAGATTGACCTGCGTGATCAGCGAAATGATCGCCCCGCTCATCGAGATCCGGACGACGTCGCAACGGCGCGCGGCCATATGCGTCATGCCGTTCTCGGTATATTCGAGACGTCCCGCGTTCATCGTGTCTTCCATGCGGTACCGGTTTTCCCGGTCGTACATGAAGGATTCTTCCTTTTTCAGAAAATGAGAGCTACCTGGCGCAGCCATTGTTCCTGTCCCTGTTTTTTGCCGTTCTTATGAGCAAAAAGCTAGCAGTGACAGTTTAACAGTCGGTATTTCCAAAGCCCCATTCCTGGGTGAATACAGGCCCTGTCGCAACTACGGCTAACAGGGCCTTACCAGTTTGATGGCAACATTTAGCCCTTATCGACGGTAGGCCTGGCCTGCTGCATCGAAAAGATGCAGCTTCGTCTTGTCGGCGGAGAAGCGCAGCTTCGTGCCCTTCTTCACATCAACGATACCCGGCAGCTTGACGACGATCGGTGCATCTTCGGCCGGACCCTGGACGTAGAGCATCGTCACTTCGCCGAGCGCCTCGACGATATCGACAAGTCCCTCGAAGAGATAATCGTC
This sequence comes from Hyphomicrobiales bacterium, assembly GCA_900470155.1. Taxonomy (GTDB): domain Bacteria; phylum Pseudomonadota; class Alphaproteobacteria; order Rhizobiales; family Rhizobiaceae; genus Allorhizobium. The sequence goes on along the minus strand of UBZT01000004.1, from coordinate 118,777 downwards.
ACCGGTGGCAATGGCGATGTCTTCCGGGCGAACGCCGAAGCTTGCGGCCTTGCCCTTTTCGGATGCCTCAGTCGCGATATCGACGGCGACGGTGCTGCCATCCTTGAGCTTCAAGGTGGTCGTCGGTCCCGCTTCAACAATGGTGGCCGGCATGATGTTCATCGCCGGCGAGCCGATGAACTGCGCGACAAAAAGATTGGCCGGGCGCTCATAGAGTTCGAGCGGCGGGCCGACCTGCTCGATGCGGCCGGCAGACAGCACGACGATCCGATCGGCGAGCGTCATTGCCTCGACCTGGTCATGGGTGACGTAGATCATCGTCGTGTCCGGCATACTGTCGTTGAGCTTGGCGATCTCGATGCGGGTGGCGACACGCAGGGCCGCATCCAGGTTCGACAGCGGCTCGTCGAAGAGGAAGACCTTCGGGTCGCGGCAGATGGCACGGCCGATGGCGACGCGCTGGCGCTGGCCACCGGACAGGGCTTTCGGCAGGCGATCGAGATACGGTCCGAGCTGCAGGATGTCGCCCGCCGCGCGCACGCGTCGGTCGATCTCTTCCTTGCTCTCGCCGGCAATGCGCATGCCAAACGCCATGTTGTCGTAGACCGTCATATGCGGGTAGAGCGCATAGGACTGGAAGACCATGGCGATGCCGCGCTTGGAGGGCGGGATATCGTTGACGCGCTGGCCATCGATCAGCATTTCACCGCTGGTAATGTCCTCAAGGCCGGCAATCATGCGCAGAAGCGTTGATTTCCCGCAGCCCGACGGCCCGACAAAGACGATGAACTCGCCCTGCTTGATGTCGAGATCGATCCCGTGCAGAACCTTGACCTGCCCGTATGCCTTGCGAATATCCTTGAGAACCAAGCCCGTCATTGTCTTCCTCCCCTTTTAGACATGACGCGCGAAATACGCGCCCCATGCCGGCAATTCTACGTGGTTGCCGTTCATCTCACTTGTGAAGCCATGGCCTTCGAGCGCCACCCATTCGCCGGCCGGAAGCGCAATTGCGCTTGCTTGCGGGCTCATGTTGAACAGGCAGAGCAGCGTCTCGTTGCCGAAGGACCGTGTATAGGCCAGCTGCGTTTCGCTCGCTGCGTGGAATTCGATATCGCCCTTGGCAAACGCCGGGTGCTTGCGGCGGAAGGCCAGAAACCGACGGTAATGTTCGAGAACCGTCTCCTCCCTACCGACCTGCGTGTTCACCGAGCGCAGCACATGCTCCACCGGGATCGGCAACCAGGTCTTGGCGGCTGTCGAGAAGCCCGCTTGGGCCGCATGATTGTCCCAGACCATCGGCGTGCGGCAGCCATCGCGGCCCTTGAATTCCGGCCAGAACTGGATGCCATAAGGATCCTGCAGGTCTTCGAACGCGATATCGGCCTCGGTCAGACCAAGCTCTTCGCCCTGATAGATGCAGACCGAGCCGCGCTGGGTCAGCAGAAGCGCCGACATCATCTTGGCATAGGTGTCGCGGTCGAGCACGTCAGCGCCCCAGCGGCTGATATGGCGGACGACATCGTGGTTGGAAAATGCCCAGCAGGCCCAGCCTTCCGGGGCTGCTGCGGCAAAATTGATCTGCGTCTGCTTGACCACATCCGGCGTCAGCGGTTCCGGCGCCAGGAATTCGAAGGCATAGCACATCTGCATCTTGTCATCGCCGGAGGTGTATTCGCCGACGATCTCGAGACCATGCTGGCTGTCGCCGACCTCGCCGACCGCGGCAATTGCCGGATATTCGTCGAGCAGCGCGCGGAAACGCTTGAGGAAGGCGATATTTTCCGGGCGGTTCTTGTCGTAGAGATGCTCCTGGAAATTATACGGGTTGACCGCCGGTGCCGTCGAGGCATTGCGGCGTTCCGGTGCCAGCGCCGGGTTGTCGCGCAGTTCCTTGTCGTGGAAGTAGAAATTGATCGTGTCGAGGCGGAAGCCATCGACGCCGCGCTCGAGCCAGAATCGGGTGGCCGCGAGCAGCGCGTCCTGGACTTCCGGATTGTGCAGGTTCATGTCCGGCTGCGAGGTCAGGAAGTTGTGCATGTAATATTGCATGCGGGTCGGATCCCACTGCCATGCGGAACCGCCGAAGATCGACAGCCAGTTGTTCGGCGGCGTTCCATCCGGTTTCGAATCCGACCAGACATACCAGTCCGACTTCGGATTGACGCGGCTCGAGCGGCTTTCGACAAACCACGGATGCTGATCCGACGAGTGCGACATGACGAGGTCGATCATGACGCGAATGCCTAGGCGATGGGCCTCGGCGATCAGTCCGTCGAAATCGGTAAGCGAGCCGAACATCGGATCGACATCGACATAGTTCGACACGTCATAGCCGAAGTCCTTCATCGGCGAGGCGAAAAAGGGCGAGATCCAGATCGCATCGGCGCCAAGTTCGGCAACATGATGCAGGCGCGCCGTTATGCCCTTGAGGTCACCGATGCCGTCGCCATTGCTGTCCTGGTAGGAGCGCGGATAGATCTGGTAGATCACCGCGCCACGCCACCAGTCCTTGTCGGCGGTCAGCATCGATTGCGTCGTAGAGCTCATGTTCAGTCCTTGTTGCATGTCAGTGAAGAGATTGCCTGCTCAGCCACCCTTGACCGAGCCAGCGAGCAGACCCCGGACGAGGTAGCGCTGCAGGGCGAAGAAGACGCAGAGAGGAACAATGATGGTGATGAAGGCGGATGCCGTCAGGATCTCCCAATTGCCACCACGCGAGCCGAGCAGGTTGACGAGGCGACCGGTCAGAACCAGTTCGTTGTCGCCGGACCCGAGGAAGACCATGGCGATCAGCAGGTCGTTCCAGGTCCAGAGAAACTGGAAGATGGCAAACGAGGCCAGTGCCGGATAAGACAGCGGCAGGACGATCTTGATGAAGATCTCGAAATCGGAGGCGCCGTCGACACGGGCGGATTCCATGATCTCGCGCGGCAGCCCGGCGATATAGTTGCGCAGCAGATAGATGGCGAGCGGCAGGCCGAAGCCCATATGCGCCAGCCAGATGCCGACATAACCCTTGGCCGGGACGCCGAAGAAGGCGCCGACACCGTTATACATCTTGAGGAGTGGGATCAGCGACATCTGCAACGGCACGACGAGCAGGCCGACGATGACCGCAAGCAGGATGGAGCGGCCCGGGAACTTCATCCAGGCCAGCGCATAAGCGGCAAAGGCCGCCACCAGGATCGGGATGATGGTGGAGGGAATGGCAACTGTGAGCGAATTGATGAAGGACTGGCCGATGCCTTCGGAATTGAGCACCGTCTGGTAGTTTTCCAGCGTGAAGCGCGGCGGCATGGCCGAGGTGAAGAAGATGCGGTCGCCGCGGGAACCTTCAAACGCCTTGGGCGATTCCAGGCGGAAATCGCCGTTTTCCTGCAGCGTCAGCTTGCTGCCGTCATTGCGCTCGGCAACGGCGCCCGGTTCGAAATCGGCCGGCTTGTTGATGTTGACGCCGAAGGCGCTGACGGTTCCGCCCTTGCCGTCGAAGACATTGCCGGCAATGACGAACTGGCCGTTTTCCTCGACCTGGGCGCTGGCTGGCGGCGCCCGATAGATGCCGTTCTGGCTGGAGGTGGTCAGCGCCGTCCACCAGCCGGAGGCAACGATCTGGTCCTTGTCGCGCAGGGACGAGATCAGCAGGCCGGCGGTCGGCAGGGTCCAGAGCGCGACCAGCAGCAGGACGGTGAGATTGACGACGATCGTCAGCGGCGAAAGCTTGGTGGCGTGCATCTCAGTGTCCTTCCATTTCCCGGCGGGCATTGCGGATGTTCCAGATCATGATCGGCACGACCATGATCATGATGACGACAGCGATGGCGGCACCCTTGCCGAAATCGCCGCCGCCGCGGAACATCCAGTCGAACATCAGGTTGGCGAGAACCTGTGTCTGCCATTGGCCGTTGGTCATCGCCAGAACGATGTCGAAGACCTTGAGGACGAGGATGGTGATGGTGGTCCAGACGACTGCGATCGTGTTCCAGATCTGCGGCACCTTGATCTTCATGAAGATCTGCCAGGGATTGGCGCCATCGATGATCGCGGCCTCGATGGTTTCCTCCGGAATGCCGCGCAGAGCGGCCGACAAGAGAACCATGGCGAAACCCGTCTGGATCCAGATCAGGATGACCATCAGGAAAATGTTGTTCCAGAACGGCAGCGCGATCCAGATCTGCGGATCGCCGCCAAAGGCAACGACGATGGCGTTCAGGATGCCGATCTGCTCGGAACCGGCGTCGCGGTAGTCATAGACGAATTTCCAGATGACCGAGGCGCCGACAAAGGAGATCGCCATCGGCATGAAGATCAGCGACTTGGCGATGTTGCCCCACCAGATACGGTCGGTCATGGCCGCGATGATCAGGCCGAACAGCGTCGCTGCGGCCGGCACGACAATCAGCCAGAGCAGATTGTTGTAGATCGACTGGCGGAATTCGCCATCCTGCAGCATCCAGCGGAAATTGGCGAGGCCGACATAGTTCTCGCCGGAGCGGTCGAGAAACGCATAGACCACCGAAGAAAACAGGGGATAGACCAGATAGACCGCCAATGAGATCAGGGCTGGCCCGAGAAACAGCCAGGGGCGGATCAGCGCCGCCTTGCGCAGGTTCTCGGATGCGCGGGCCGTGTCGGCGATGCGCGACGGAAAAATCATGTCGAGCAGCAGGTTTGAGCCATAGAAGTAACCGATGGCTGCCGCGACACCGATCACGATCGTCAACAATGCAAAGAATAGCTGTTCCACTTGCGTTCCCTCCCTTTACGGGGTCCCCCTCGCCATAGGCACATGACGCCGGACCGCAGGCATTTTTGTATCTGTCGCCGGGCTCGATTTCCACGAGCCCGGCGGTGCTCCCTCTTCGGAGAGACTTACTTCAGGGCGTCCCAGGCCTTCTGGATTTCGCCAGTCACATCTTCCGCAGACTTGCCACCGGAATAGTCCACCATGCCGGTCCAGAAGGCACCGGCGCCGATCTTGCCGGGCATCAGGTCGGAGCCGTCGAAGCGGAACGTGGTGGCATTCAGCAGAATGTCACCCTGCTTGGCCATCGGGGCATTGGCATAGGTTTCCTTGTTGGCACCCTTGAACGGAGTGAGGAAGCTCGACTGCGCCATCCAGGTCTCATGCGCGATCGGGGTCTTGAGGAACTCGATGAAGGCGCGGGCAGCCGGGCTGTCCTTGGCGATCATGGCAAGCGTACCGGCACCGAGCACCGGATTGCCGAGGTCGGCCTTGGATGCATAAGGCGGCATGTAGAAGAAGTCGGCATCTTCGCCGACAACCGTGCCCTCAGGGAAGAAGGACGGGATGAACGAAGCCTGATGGTGCAGGTAGCATTTCGGCGGCGCCCCGAAGAGACCCTTGGGGCTGTCGCGGAAGTCGGTCGAGGCCACGGCCTTGGCGCCACCATCGACAAATTTGTCATTGCGGGCGAAGAAGCCGAATTCCTCGATCGCGCCGATCACGGCCGGATCGTTGAACTTCACTTCGTTGGTGACCCACTTGTCGTAGACGTCGGCGGTCTGCGTGCGCAACATCATGTCTTCCACCCAGTCGGTGGCCGGCCAGCCGGTTGCGCCGCCGGAGCCGAGCCCGATGCACCACGGGGTACCGCCGTCAGCCGCGATCTTTTCGGTCAGCGCCTTCAGATCTTCCATTGTCTTGGGAACTTCGTAGCCGGCGTCCTCGAAGTTTTCCGGCACATACCAGACCAGCGACTTCACGTCGATCTTATAGGGAAGCGCGTAGAGGGCGGCTGCGCCGTCCTTGCCCTTGTAGGTTGAGAGATCGACCCAGGACTGGCCGGCGGAATAGTTTTCAAGCAGCCAGTTCTTCGTCTCGTCGCCGAGCGGCGTCAGGTGGCCCTTCGACGCGAGGTCGGCAATCAGGCCCGGCTGCGGCAGGATTGCGATGTTCGGCGGGCTGCCGGCCTGGGTGTCGATGACGATCTGCTGCTCATAGTTTTCCGACGAGGAGTACTGGACGTCTGCGCCCGTGGCTTCCTCGAAATAGGCAAAGATGCTCTCGAACAGAGCCTGGTCTTCGCCGCGCCAGGGGCCGAAGATGCTCAGGGTCTGACCCTTGAGATCATTGGCCTTCTTGAACTCTTCAAAGCTCGCCCAATTGAATTTCGCGTCCTCGCCCGGCTTGAATTTCAGCTCGGCGGCGGACGTCATACCCGTGGTCAGCGCAGCGGCAGCGACCGTAATCAAAAACAGTTTCTTCATGTGATATACCTCCCATCACATATGGACGGCCAAACGTCCATTGGCTCGAAAGCCCCTTCCTCAAAGCGCTTTGGCCTACAAGTCATCCCACTCCGATCCCGTGGGAGTCAAGAGCTATCGTGAGATTGCCGTAAATAGTCGCATTGCACATCCTAAAATGGTGCAGGTGCGCTCAAATATGGCAAGTTCACCCTTGTCGTCCGGGCAAAAACTGCGGCATAGTCGAAGCGCTTTGAGGCGCCGGCTTGAGGAGATGCCGGCGGCTCTTCGGCAATGGGAGAGGAATTGCCTGCCGTGAATCTGAAAGAACTGTCGCTCATGCTCGGCCTGTCGCAAACGACGATCAGCCGGGCCATCAACGGTTATCCCGAGGTGAACGAGGAAACGCGCCAGCGTGTGTTGAAGGCGGCCAAGGAGACCGGCTACAGACCCAACCGCGCCGCACAGCGCCTGGCCACGGGCAAGGCCGGCTCGATCGGCCTGATCATGCCCGTTTCGCCCGATCATGCCTCCGATATCCACTTTGCCGAGTTCCAGGGCGGTTTGGCCGAGGTGGCGATCGAACATGACTTTCACTTCGTCATCATGCCAGCGCGCGTCGAAGACGAACAGGAAGCAATCCGTTGGCTGGTGGCCAGCGGCAGCGTCGACGGCTACTATCTCGCCTATATGCGCGAAAACGATCCACGCATCGCCATGGCGCAATCCCTGTCCCTCCCCTTCATCGTGCATGGACGCTCTGGCGGGCGCGCCGAGGACTACGCCTATCTCGACGTCGACAACGAGGGCGCCTTCTACGATGCGGCACGTTTCCTGCTGCAGCTTGGCCACAGGCGTTTCGCGCTGCTGAACGGCCCGGCCGATCTGGACTTTGCGTTCCGTCGTAGACGGGGCACGGAAAAGGCTCTCGCCGAACACGGACTGATCCTGGATCCAGACCATATCCGCAACACCTTCATGGGCGATGAGCAGGGCTATCGCGGGATGAAGGAGATCCTGAGCGGGCCGCAGCGCCCGACAGCCGTGCTCTGTGCCAGCACGGTGCTGGCGCTCGGTGCCGTCAGGGCGCTCAACGAAGCCCGCCTGAAACTCGGCGTCGACGTGTCGCTGATTGCCCATGACGACGAATTGCCGTTGCTGAAGCCGGAAAATTTCAGCGTCCCGCTGACAACGACACGTTCGTCGCTGCGTCAGGCCGGCAAACGTGTTGCCGAGCGGCTGATCGCCATGATCCATACGGGCACAGACATGCAGCGGACGCAGCAGGAGCTGTGGAAGGTCGATCTGGTCGTCAGGTCCTCGACAGGTCCGGCGCCGGCGGCGGATTGATCGCCGGTCGGCTCCCAGCTCAGAAGCTCGGGGCTGGCTCGCCCGCCGCGCGATAGGCGGCAATCACCGTGTTTGCCATCAGCATGGCGATGGTCATCGGACCGACGCCGCCGGGAACCGGCGAGATAGCCGCAGCCACCGGCTTGCAATCGGCAAAGGCGACATCGCCGACGAGACGGAACTTGCCCTCACCGCGCTCAGGGGCCGCGATCCGGTTGATGCCGACATCGATGATCGTCGCGCCCGGCTTGACCCAATCGGCCTTGACCATTTCCGGGCGGCCGACTGCAGCGACCAGGATATCGGCCTCGCGTGCCAAAGCCGGTAGGTCGCGGCTCTTCGAGTGGCCGATCGTCACCGTGGCATTGGCAGCCAGCAGAAGCTGGGCCATCGGCTTGCCGAACAGGTTGGAGCGGCCGATCACCAGCGCATTGAGGCCGGACAGGTCATTGCCATGGACCTGGCGCACCAGGATCATTGCACCGGCCGGGGTACAGGAGACGAGGCCAGTTTTCGTATCGCCGATCGCCAGCTTGCCGGCGTTGACGACATGCAGGCCATCGACATCCTTCTCAGGCAGGATCGACTGGATCACCGGATCGGAGTTCAGCGGCTTTGGAAGTGGGAGCTGGACAAGGATGCCATCGATTGAGGGATCGGCGTTGAGCGAAGCCACGAGCGCCATCAGCTCGTCCTGAGATGTGGTTTCCGGCAACGTGTGCTGCACGGAATTAAAACCGCATTGCTTGGCCATCTTGCTCTTGGCGCCGACATAGGCGTGACTTGCCGGATCGTTGCCGACAATCACCACGGCAAGGCCCGGCTTGCGGTGGCCACGCTTTTCGAGGGTTGCTGCTGCAGAGGTTACCGCCTCGACCACCGATGCGGCCGCTGCCTTTCCATCAATCACCGTCGTCACTGTCTCTCGCCCTCGCCTCACGTTTCGACAAGCTAGCGTCATCGACCCGGCGCCGTTTGCCTGTCTCCGTCCTATGCTGTCAAATTGCGGCATTTTGCAAGAGATGTGGCGGTGAGATGCGAGCACAACATGGAAAAGAGGAGTGGCAATCCGCATTGCCACTCCTCTCGTCATTCTTTGAATGCACCCAGATCAGGGTCGCTCAGTGGCCTGAACCGGCCGCCGGCTCCTCGGTCTTCTCGCCCTCGACGATCACTGTGGCGTCCAGCGGCCCGCGGCTATCACCATCGGCTGCCTTGCGCGCGACTTCCTTGGAAACGTAATCAAGCTGTTCGATCAGCACCTGGCTGACAAAGCCCTCTCCGAGATGGGCGTTCATGTCGGTCTTGATCTTTTCGCGGAAGACGGCGACATCAAATCCCTTGGTATTGGCAAGGTCGACCATCTTGTTGCCGATCAGCAGCGTGAACAGCTCGTCGGTCATCAGCTCGGTCATCGGCAGTTCGACGCCGGTGATCTTTGCCTTGTCCATCATGAATGAGACGCGGGTGAGGAAGTAGCCCGATACACCGCCATCGGTGATGACGGGAATGGTGATCGGCTCGCCTTTCACCAATTCAAGCGGCGCCTTCTGATCTTCCTCGCTGGGGCCAGCCGGAGCCGTCGCCAGGCTGATGGCGCCGTAGACAGCGCCCAGCGTGACGATACAGACCCACAAACCAACAGCCAGTAACTTTCCCATCAGAACTCGCTATGCAGAAGGAATTGTTCCTGAGAGTAAGTGCCATCGCCGTCGGCTTCGCGTACAGCGTTCTTGAGCAGATCGGCAACGGCGCGCACAGCGTTCATGTGCGCTTCGACGCGGCGCACGTTGAGCGCCAGCTTCTTCTTCAGCGAATGCATCTGCTCAACGTAGTTGACGGCGATCTCGCGCGGGTCGGTCTCTCTGAACAGCATGGTCAGTTCATAAAGGCAACGGCTCTTATGGGCATTGGACACCTTGAAATCGAAGTCGCGGTCTTTGCCGATGCGCTCGTTTTCATTGTCGATAATGCGTTCCAGACGCCCAAGAACCGTCTTTACACGGTACTCGCTCGAAACAACTTCCATGATGTCACCTCAAAACTATTCTAATTATTATTGTGCGGACTTGGATTCGGCCGAGGCGCCGAGCGTGCGCCTCTCAAGATCTGTCACCCAGCTCAAGGCCCGGCTTCGATCCGCTTCGTCCGTCTTGGCATTGGCGGTGTCCTGGCCGCGAGTGCGGGCAAGCGCTTCATCGTACATCTGCTGGGCGATGCCGATGCCACCGGAATCCGCAATCACCGAGCCCATCTGTTCGGCCATCATGCTCTTCCACATCTCGCCGGCATTGCCCTTGCCGTAGACTTCTTCGCTATCGTCCGGCAGCATCGACTGGACGAAATTGGTCAGGTAGACCGCTTCGAAATCGCGATAGATCTTCGGCGGCTCGCTGCTCTCGGCCTTTTCCGCGGCGGCTGCGCGCGTATCGGCGGCGCTGGCCTTGTTCAGGATCTCGACGGCGTTTCCGAATCCAGCACCCTTTTCAGCCAGGCTGGTTGCCAGAAAGTTCGCCCGATTGGTCTTGAGCTTTTCCTGTGCTGCAGCAACTTGCGACGGATCAGCTGCGCGGACAACGTCCAGCACGAGATCGCTCGGAGGGGAAATGGCCACGGTGACATCCTCGATATGTGTTCGGGGCGATTATCACTCGTGAAGCTTGCTGGAGGCTGGTGTGGCGAACTGCAAATCGATCAGATCATAGATGGAATTGTCGTCGGCTTCGCGATCCTCGTGTTCGCGCGCCTCCTTCATGTTCTCTTCCAGACGATCGCCCTTGGCCCGTTCGCGCATGACCTTCATCTCCTGGACCTGTTGCAGACCGTGGAGCTGCTTGTCCGTGCTGGACAGCCGATCGAAACGATCGGCATAGTTCTGGGCAAACAGCCGATGCAAGGGCTCAAGAGAGCCGATGGCGTCCATCACGGCGTCCATCGACACCGAGTTCTCCTCGATGCGCTTTGCCGTTGTGCTCAAGTCGCTTTCCGCCATGCGCTCCATGTGACGCTGCACGGCGACGAGGCGTTTCAGTTTCTCGGATTGCTTTTTCGGTCCCATTTCAGTGGTCCTCTGGCGCGACCTAGAAGTCGAAGATCATCGGGAAAGACTGGGCAAACTGCATGACCATCGCCGCGATGGAGAAATAGACCAGAAGCAGCCCGCCAATCAGCAGGTAAGGCGTGGAAATGTAGAAGATCGGGATCTGCGGGGCCAGCTTGTTGACCAGACCAACGCCCACGTTGAACATCAGACCGAAGATGATGAACGGGCTCGCCAGCCGCAGCATCAGCATGAATGTCTTGGACAGGGTGTCGCTCAGCGTGATCAGCATCTTCTGGGTATCGGGAAAGCCGCCCAGCGGCATGACCGAATAGGATTCCACCAGAGCGCGGAAGACCACATGGTGGAAATCAAGCATGAACAGGAGCAGCAAGCCGCCGAAACTGATCAGATTGGTCAACTGGTTTTCGCTGGTGTCTTCGAGAACGTCGGCTGCACCCGGTGAGTTGAAGCCGATCGCCATCGAGGTGGCGGATCCGGCAAATTGCAGACCAAGCACGTAAAGCCTGGGGACCAGGCCATACATCGAGCCGATCAGCACTTCCGCGACAATCAGCTGGATATAGGTGAAGCCGCCGCCTGCGACGCGCGGATAGACCGTATCGAAAAGGATCGGCAGCAGCGCCAGGGATACCGATACGGAGAGGAACACCCGAATCGTCATCGAAATGCGTGCGGAGGAGAAACCCGGCAAGGTCATCATGCAGGCACCGATGCGGCAGAAGACCGCAAACAGTGCCAGAACGGTCCCTTCCGGGTCTGTTATCATGAAATGGAGCCCAGGATCTTAATCTCGATGCCCTTGGCCAATTCGACGTGAGACAGAACCGGCAGCGTGGCAAACAAGCGTTCGATGATCATGCGGACATAGGAGCGTGTTTCCGGCGAGGTGACAAGCACGAAAGGCAGGCCACGGTCCATAAAGTCGCGGATAACCTGGCTCGCCTGCTCGCTGAACTCTTCGAGGCTGCGCGGATCGATGTCGAATTCGACGACTTCGCCCTTGGCGTCGCGCTTGAGCGCCTGGTGGAAGACGAGGTCCCATTTGCTGCCGAGGCGCAGGACGCGCAGGACACCATTGTCGGTCAGGTCGCCGCAGAGCTGCTGGGCCATGCGCACCCGCACATGCTCGACGATCTGTTCGGTCTTGCGCACATGCGGCGCCAGTTCGGCCACGGCTTCGAGGATCAGGTGCAGGTTGCGGATCGAGACGCGCTCGGCGAGCAGCAGCTTCAGGACCGCCTGCAGGCCAGAATAGGACATATGCGACGAGCAGATTTCATCGGCCAGCTTCTTGTATTCCGGATCGAGGCGATCGATGAGGATCTTAACGTCCTTGTAGGACAGAAGCTGCGGCAGGTTGTTGCGGATGACTTCGCTGACATGGGTGAGCACGACCGAGACATTGTCGATCGGATGGAAGCCTTCGCGTTTCAGTTCTTCTGTAAAGGTTTCTAGGACGGAGACCGCCGGCATGCCGAAAGCGGGTTCGCGAATCTCGTCGCCGGGCACCTTCGGCTTGCGGCCAGATCCCGTCACCACGAGCACTTCACCGACGCGGAGCGCATTCGACGCAATCGTCGTGCCGTGGATGCGGATCTGATAGGACTTGTCCGGGATGGCGATGTCGTCGGTCACCTTGATTTCCGGCACGACGAAACCGTATTGGCTGGCGAACTTCTTGCGCATCTTGCCGACGCGGAACGCCAGTTCCTGATGGGCGCCGAGCAGGCGGGTCGAGACCAACTTGCCGAGCGCCAGTTCGATCTCGGCAGTCTTCAGGACCGACTTGACCGAATCCTTCTCGGCTTCCTTGTTCTGGATGACCTTCTTTTCTTCTTGGTCGCGCTTGACCTTGTTCTCAGCCTCGAGCTGGCGCGGGATGAACCACGCACCGAATGCCATCAGACCGCCCAGCGCCATGAATGGGACCAGCGGCAGGCCGGGAACGAGCGCCAAGGCACACATCAGCGCCGCTGCGACCGACAAGGCGCGCGGGTAGCCGCTCAGCTGGTTGATGACTGCCTGGTCGGTCGAACCGGGCGTGCCGCCGCGCGAGACGAGCAGGCCGGCGGCCAGCGAAACGATCAGGGCGGGAACCTGCGAAACGATACCGTCGCCAACCGAGAGCTTGACGAAGACGTCGGCCGCTTCGCCGATTTCCATGCCGTGGCGGAAATAGCCGATGATGATGCCGCCGAAAACGTTGATGCCGGTGATGATCAGACCGGCAATCGCGTCACCGCGGACGAATTTCGAGGCGCCGTCCATGGCGCCGAAGAACGAGCTTTCCTGCTCCAGTTCCTTGCGGCGATGCTGAGCTTCCTTCTCGTCGATGATGCCGGCGGACAGGTCGGCGTCGATCGACATCTGCTTGCCGGGGATGGCATCGAGGGTGAAACGCGCGCCGACTTCGGCGATACGCGTGGCACCCTTGGTGATGACGATAAAGTTGACCGTGATCAGGATCATGAAGACGATCAGACCGATGACGAAGTCACCGCCCATGACGAGCGTGGAGAAGCCTTCGATAACGCCGCCGGCCGCCCCGTGTCCCTCATGGCCATGCGACAGGATCACACGCGTCGTCGCGATATTGAGCGACAGGCGGATCATGGTCGCGATCAGCAGGATGGTCGGGAACGAGGAGAAGTCGAGCGGCCGCTGGATCCACAAGGACACCATCAGGATCAGCACCGAAAAGGCGATCGAGAAGGCCAGGCCCATGTCGATGAGGAATGGCGGTATCGGCAGGAAAAGAATGCCGAGGATGAGAACGATGCCAAGTGCAAACCCGATATCGCGCCCGTTCGGACTGACCTTCGGAATTACGAGAGCAGGAGGTTGCGCCATGTTCGTTCCATCTCTTCATGAGAAGTCACCCAGAAGCCAAGGCTTCGGGCAGTATCCCGATCAGCCATAGAGGGCGAAGCTTGCGCGAGGATGGCAACAGCACTGCCAGCGCGTCATGCGCACCGATCAGAAACCCGACTGGACGCGGGAAAACACCATGTTGGCAAACAGTGAAATCTGCGCGCCGGCAAACGGTGCCGTAATACCGATGGTGATCAGGATCGCCAGGATTTTCGGCACGAAGGTCAGGGTCATTTCCTGAACCTGGGTCAGAGCCTGAACCAGTGCGATCAGCACGCCGACAATCATGCCGGCAGCAACGGCAGGCCCCGATGCCATCAGGATGGTCCAGATGGCGGCCTGCATAATGTCGAGCGCGTCAGCCTCATTCATGAGACGGGGTCCTTCCGGAGCGGCGAATCATGCCCTCCACTCCGGAAGGCTTAGCACTTTAGGTATCGGACGTCTCTGTATCGGTATCAGTATCCGGATCCGGATCCGCCGCAGGCGGCTCTCCAACGCGGACACCGACGGTAATCGGGATCTCGTCGCCATCGGTGGTTGTCGCCACCATCGTGTCGGAATAGACACGAACGGATTCAATCACGCCTGTCGTCTTCTCGTCGGCACTGGTGATGGTCTTGCCGATGTAATTCGAGGCGTTGGTCAGCGCGTTGCCGGTGATCAGGGTCTCGAGGTTCGAATTCGTCTGGATCGTCTGTTCGACCTGCGAGAAGGTGGCCAGCTGCGAGATCTGCTCGCTGGCATCCATCGGATCCGTCGGGTCCTGGTTCTGCATCTGCGCGATCAGAAGCTTCAGAAAGCTTTCATAATCCAGCGATGCGGAGGCCGAGGCGCTGTCGGCAGAGTTGTTCGTCGTGGTCTTTGCGGTACTCGTGGTGGTGCCAACTGCATCTACCGCCATGGCGCAATCTCCTTGCGAATCTGCTCGATCGTGGCCGGGCTCATTTCATCGCTGGTCAAGATCCGGTCCTCGACCGCATAAAGCGAGCGGATCGCCTTCAGTGCATCGAAGGCTCGTCCGGACGAGACCATCGCATCGACGCGCTTGAGTTCGGCCAGAATTTCTTCGTTCTGGAAGCAGTTCAGCAGCATGATGATCGACTTGCGGAACATCGCCATCGACTGTTCGCGGCCTTCCGGATTGATCAACATCATCTGCGCGATGAAATAGAGCTGCCGCAGGGGCGTTGTGGCCTGGTCGGGCTGCAGGACGTGATTTTCCAGGAGGAAGGTCACGTCGTTGAGGAACTCCAGAGCAACCTTGCGGTCGACGCGAAGAACCGCTCCATTGATAAAGATCCGTTCGCCCGACTTGAGCGAAATGCGCAAAGTGCTCTTCATTTAAGTCCATCCCTGATGATGGTTGTCACGTCTATGATGCCCTGGAAATTGTCTGACTGGCGCTTCCGGATCCGGTCGCATTCCTTCAAAATCCAAATAGCGATGGAAATCAGATTGGCGCGAATTTCGACAGCAAGCTGATTTTCAGGGTGCTGGAGATCTTCAATGAAGCGGACCCAGACCCGTCGTGTGTAGTAAAGCGCTTCAATAGCCTCGCGCGAATAGCTGGCCTTCAGTGAAGCCGCCCGCAGCAAATCAATCGTCCGATCGAGGGCCTGACGCTCGCGATCTTTCGCGTCGGCCACCCCATCTTCCATGATTTCGGCGTATGAAAACTGGTACATTCATTTGCCCTTCAGTTTTACTCAGTCCCTTTGATCATCAAAGGTAGTTTACGAGACTCAGCGCCTGGATCTTTGCCGTCAGCGTGTAGGACGCTTCAACCATTGCCAGCAGGCTGTTGACTTTCGTCGACGCTTCGTAGGCATCGACCTCGATCTTGCTGGACAGGCTGGTCTCGATGATGTCGACTTGGATCTGCAAAGACGAATCCGCCTTCTCGATCCGGTTCTCCGAAAGACCAAGCTCCGATCTGGTTTTGTTGATGCCGCTGATCGCCTTGCCGGTATAGTCAATGGCCGAATTGATCGCCACGGTGACCGCATCGGCGGGCGCACCCATGTTCATCAGCTCCTGGGTAATGACACCGGCGAGCGCGAAGTAGCGGAAGCCGTCTTCATTGGCAGATGCCGAGGTGTTCACCGTTTCGGACTGGGTGATCCGGCTTGTCATCACTTCATCGGAGGCACTGGACCAGTCTGTGGTCCAGTCGGCGCCGGAATACATCGGCTCCAGGACGTTGCCGATAAAGTCTTCCATGCTCGGCGCACCACCGGAGGCGACGATGGTCGCCGTGCCGGCCGTATCGGTTGGCGCAAAACCGAAATAGCTGGTGAAAGCATTGTCGAATGCCGCCTTGGCCGCCGAGGTTTCGTCGTACTTGGCGAGTGGCTGCACATCAGTATTGATGCCGGAAAACAGAAACTCGCCGTTGATCGAGGAATTGGCCATGTCGGACATGGTGTCGAGCGAGCTCTTGACGGTGCCGATCGTCGTGCCGATCGTGTCGGTATTGGTCGAACCCGAGATCGTGATCAACGACTGGTTCATTTCCTCGGCAGCCTTGGCAATCTGGTTCAAGGCTTCCTGAGAGGCCGATAGCCGCTGGGTCGCGATGCTGTTGTTGCTGAGGATCGAGGACAGGCGCAGGCTTTCGCGGTTGAGATCGACCACCGTCGACGTCTTGCTGCCCAGCTCGGCACCGATATCGGCGAAGTATCCGGTGCTGACCTCCTGCTGCGCCTGCAGAAGTTCGGTCTGCGCCTGCCGGATGGTCAAACGCATCGACGTCTGTATGGAGAGATTGGATACGTTTGAAGTCGACATTCAGGATTACCCCGCCATCTGCAGCACGGCTTCCAGCATCTCGTCAATTGTCGAGACAAGCTTGGCTGCAGCTTTGTAGGACTGCTCAACATCGAGCAGCAGAGAAAGTTCTTCGTCGAGGCTGACCGCCGTCTTCGACGAATAGGTCTGGTAGGTGCGCTCATAAAGCGCGCTCTTGTTGTCTCCAGCCGAGGTGGCCGTCGAACGATATTCTTCAAGCCAGCCGATGGAGTCGCTGGCGAAAGACAGCAGGCTGCTCGTCGTGGTCAGATCGGCGTCCGCAGAGAATTCACGGTCGGCCGACATGGCGTCGACATAGGTGTTGATCAGGTCGGTGTAACCCGAAGCCCCGGCGGTGTTGTGGACATAGTCGGTGCCGTTGATGCCACCGTCACGGATCAGCGTCGGATCACCGCCGGCATCGGATCGCACAGCGTCGTTGACCCTGATCTTCGCAGCCAGTCCAGGCTCCACTGTGCCGGATGTCAACGTCGTGCCACCAGACCAGGTAAACAGGCCCGGCGCGTCCGGCTGACCGCCCGAGGGATCGGTTTCGGCAAAGGCTTCGATCAGCCCGCGGGCAACCTCATCAAGCTGCACCTGGAACGTCGGTGCAATGACATCGCGCAGCTGAACCAGCGCGCTGAGAGTGCCCTGCCCGTCGGTATTGCCGCCAACACCGGCCCGCACCGGCGTACCGTCGATATAGATCGAATTCCCGGTAACCGATGCATCGTAATTGTATTTGCGGTCGAACGTGACTTCGCGCGGATCGGTCTCGAACAGCGTGGTGCCGTCCGACGTGTAGAGCACCATGTCGCTGTTGTCGCGCATGTTGATGCTGACACCGACGATGCCGGAAATCTCCTTGACCAGCGTGTCGCGCCGATCGAGGTAATCACTGGCTTCACCACCCGTCGCCGTCAGACGAACAACCGCGTCATTGACCGTCTTGAATTCAGCGAGAAGTTTGTTCAGGCTCTCGACCTGTTCGGCAATCTGGGCATCGGTATCGGCGCGCAGCTGCTGGGTCGACGCTGTTGCATTGTTCAGCGAATTGGCAACGTCGATCGCGTCGGTGACCACGGTGGATGCGAGCGCATATTCACCGGGGGCAGCCGCAAAGGACTGGAGGCTGCTCTGAAGATTGGCGAGATAGGTTGACGTCGACAGTTCGTAGTCGTTGCCACCCAGCGCGCTGGAGATTGTTTCGAGACCTTCCAGCAGGGTACTTTGCGAGCTCTGCTGCGATGTCGCGCTGGAGAACTGGCGCAGCAGTGCCATCTGCTGCGACCGCTCATTTTGCACCATCGTCGCACCGTAAACGGTGGTGGTGACGACGGCTTGGCGCCTTACATAGTTCTCGTTTCCATCATTGGCGATGTTCGTCGTGAGCACGGAGGTCTGTTGCCCCGTGTTCCGGAAGATTCCCTGAGCAGTGCCAAGCGATGATGCAAGCGACATAAGGCTACCCTAACTTTTTCGGTCTATCTCTTCAGGTTGACCAGGACTTCCATCAATTCGGAGCCGGTCTGGAATACCTTGGAGTTTGCAGTGTAGTTGCGCTGGGACTCGATCATCGCGGTGAGCTCTTCAGCCACGTCGACGTTGGAGTCTTCCAGAGCGCCGGAGATGATGCTGCCGAAGCCGCTCGAGCCGGCATAGCCCATGACCACCACACCCGAGTCGTTGGACTGGGTGTAAAGGTTTCCGGCAACCGGATTGAGGTTGTCGGGGCTCTGAACGCTGGCGAGCGCCACGCGGAACGTGGGCACGAGGTCACCGTTTTCGTAGGCGACGGAAACCACACCGGTGTCGTCGATTTCGTAACCCTTCACCTTGGATGCGGCGTTACCGTCGACCTTACCATTCTGCACGGAGAACTCGGACGCCAGCTGCGTCGTACCAGCAACGCTGAGCGTGATGGCAGGGATCGTGGCACCATCGATATCCGCAACAGGATCGAGCACAAACTCGGCCGGATCCGGATTAATCAAGTTGCCATCGCTGTCGAACTCCATTGCTGCACCGGCCAGAAGCACATCGCCGGTTTCAGGAATGACAGCATCGACCGTCCAGTTGTTGTCGCTGTCTTTCGTGTAGGTAAATTCGACAAGACGGCTCGTGCCCTGGCTGTCGAAGACCTTCAGCGAGGTCGTCTTGACGTAGCCATCGGCCTCGAAGTTCGGCAGATTGACCGAGAGCGCCCCACTCGTGGAGGCAACTGCGGAAATGCCGGAACCAGACAGGTTCACTTCTGTCAGGCCGTCAAAACCGTTGACGACGATCGTCGGATCGGCGGCAGAATCATATTCATAACCCATCAGCGTATAGCCGGCGGAGTTCTGCAAACTACCGTCGTCCTGCAAGGTGAACGCACCGGCGCGGGTCAGGTATTCGACGCCGTCTTCACCCGATACGATGAAGAAGCCGTCGCCATTGATAGCAAGGTCCGTGGAGGATGTGGTGTAGCTGAAGGTGCCCTGGCTGGAGATCGAGTAACGGACGTCCGTTTCGACACCACCGGAATTGTACTGGCCTGCAGAGCTTGGCAAAATCATGGATGAAAATTGTGTCGACGACTTCTTGTAGCCGACAGTGCTGGAATTCGCGATGTTGTCGGCGACGGTGCCGAGGCGGTTCGCCTGGGCATTCATCCCGGACACGCCGGTTCGCATTGTTCCGTAAAGGCTCATATTAAAATCCTCGCTTCGGTAGTCAGTACGGAGACTAGGGGATGGGCCTTGCGTGAGGCTGTATGACAGTCCGGTGATCGGTCGAATTCATCCGATCAGCCGCCCCCACGCAGGGAACCGCATGCTGCCCGATCAGCTCCAGTCGATGCAGTAGCCAAGGAAGCGCTTGGAATCGACCGGGTCGAAATCGAGCTTCTTGCGAAGCTTCTTGCGAAGCTTGGAGATGTGGCTTTCGACGACGTTCTCTTCGACTTCCTCGTCGAAGATGCCGTAGATGGCATTGAAGATCTGGGTCTTCGAAACGCGTCGGCCGCGATTTGCGACCAAGTATTCCAGGATACGACGTTCGCGCCGCGGCAGAGGAAATACATCGCCGGAAATTTCCGGATCGCGTCCATCGGAGAAGACCCGGATCGGACCGATTTCGGTAAAGTTGGAAATTGCCTTCAGACGCCGGCGAATGGCCGCCGCCCGTGCCAGGATCTCGCGAGGATGGACCGGCTTGCGCACGACGTCGTCGACGCCGCAATCAAACAGGGCCAAGGTCGCCTCCAGGGATGGCTGATCGCTGACTGCGATCACCGGCGCCTGGGTTCTATCCCGGATAGCCCGCGGCAGTTCCAAGGTGCTATCGCCCTGACCGAGCAGAAAAGCCTCAACTGCCGCAATGTCGGAATCAGCCGCCGTAGTGACCCATTCCCCGAATTCCGCCGGATCAAATCCGGTGGATGGAATACCTTCCCGTCCAAATAGAGAAGTGTACCCGTCTTTCACGAGCTCGCGCTCATCAACCACGACGATCATTCAGCCGCCTCCGAATCAGTGTGGTGTTTCGATGCACTATGGGTACGAATCGGGGGATTCAGGGACAACTGGCGAAAGTTAATGATAGATATTAATAATTGATTAACGAATTGGTGCCGATTTGATCTATATATAGTGGGTACAGCGACTTCTCTACACTATTTTTTAGTGGAAAAGTTAACGCAAGCTTCGCACAAGCTCTTGCTTTGCCCCATTTGTCCGCAGTCTCGCCACAATTGGCAAATCGGCACTAGTGTGGCTGTCAAACAATCAAAGGTTGCTATGCACCACAAAATTGACGCGCGTTGGTCGTCCAGGTTCCATAGCCTGTGGCAACCAGATTGGCGATAACGCGACAGACATAGCGCTTTTGCGCCGGGTCATTGTTGGGCCCGGCATGATATCGGGCGACTGCCATAGTCCAGGTTTCGTGGCGATTGTGCAGTTTGCTGAGAAAGCGGGCGGCATATTCGACGTTCTTCCGGGGGTCGAACATGGCTTGAACAGAGGTGAACTGGTCGCCGTGGAAGTGCTGGTTTATCTGCATGCAGCCCACATCGATCAGCTTGGCTCCCTGTCCGCGCGCCGCCTGGAAAGCGCCGAGCGCCTCGCTCATGTCTTGGGAGTAGATCGCCCGCCCCTCGACGTTCATCGCGTAAGGCTGCAGCGATCCCTTGCGCCCGGTCTCGGTCAGGCCAACGGAATAAAGGATGCCCTCAGGCACCCCATACTTCGCCGCAGCGGCGCTGATTTCACGCTCGCAGACGCCAGCGGTTGCCGCTGCACTAGATGTAAATGAGATCAGGACGAGCGCTGTCGTCGGCAACAGCCTGGTTGCCAGCTGGCTGAAGCGTCCTGTCATCCGTCATCCTCACCCTGTCACCCGATGCGTCGCCGCGTGTCTGCCGATCGCCGCCGGCTTGCCGTCCCGACTGATCCGAGGCCTGCTGGCCCGCCTGCCCGTTCTGCTGGCCATTGCCATTGTTCTGGCTGTCTGCGCTGCGTTCCGCGGGCGCGACCTGGATGTTGATCTGCACCTGGTCGATGGTCAGCCCCTGCGCGCGCAAGGCCTTCAGGATCTCGTCCTGATCCTTGGTCAGCTTCTGCAGCGCCGCATGGTTTTCGACGGTCAATTGAACCGAAAGCTCTTCGCCCGTCAGCTTCAGCGTCGCGGTGACGCTGCCAAGCTCGATCGGGCTCATCTGGATCTTCAGCGTGTTGACGACCTTGCCCTGGCTCGACTGCGTGGCAGCATTGGCCAGTTCCGAGCCGGGCGACATCGCGCTGACCCACTCGCTGTCGCCAACCATCGCCGCGGTAATCGAAGCGGCATTGTTGCTCGATACCGGCGCCAGGAAGCGGCGCGCATCGATGACGGTAACCGTTTCGACGGTCGTCGATGCGGGCTCATTGTCTTCCCGCACGGTCTGAGCGGCTTCGCTCCTCAGGGTTACGGGCTGGCCCTTGCCGTCGGCGCGCACAAAACGGAATGCCTGGTCACCAGCCTCGGTGCCGGTCTCAGCTCCGGCATCCTCGGTTGAGACGCCGAGGGCTGATACGGCATCGACGCCATGATCGCCATTGGTCTTGCCTTCCACCGCCTCATGGCCATCGGGCTGGCCCTTGATCTGCTCGGCAGCAGTTCCACTGGTCAGGAGCGACAGGACATCGCCGAGATCGGGGCTTTTGCCGTCCACCAGCGCGCCTTCGTCGGTCTTTACAACATCCGCATCCACGTCGGTGGTTTTCTCCCCGCTGGTGGCGGTGGGTTTCTGGCCTCCGGTCTGCGCTTGCGCTGCAAGCTGGCGCGGGTCGACGGAAGCAGTCTTGCCGTCGGTCGCGTCGTGCTCCTTCACCTTGCCTTTGATCTTGTCCTTGCCCTCGACAGGCACCTGCTCGGTCGCGGCGTTCTCCGCCTCCGCCGTGGCGGGCTTCAGGAGACTCGCCTGAGTAAGGTCGATAATCGGACGCTTGGTTCTGCCGGTTTCCTCCGATGCGGCATCGGGATGCTCGCTGCCGGCATCTGGCTCACCGCTGACTCCGCTATCGTTTGCGTCGCCATGGTCCTGGCGCCCCGAACTGGACAACGCTTCGGAAAAGCCGCCGTCGCCGGATTTGTCAGATCGACCAGCCGACGCCGCATGCGAGGCCACTGTATCCGTCGTGGGGATCCTGGGGGCTGTATACGCATCCAACATGGTCAGGGGCCTTCCTGCTTGAGGAGATCATCGATCGCATCCAGCTTGGTGCGTCCGGAATCAACAAAGGTACGAACCGCCGGATCGAGGTTGGCGGCATTGGTCTCTGCAGCTTCAGCGGAAACCGGTTGAGGCTGCGGCACGGAGGCAGGGGTCGGTGGCGCCGTCGGATCCTGCAAGTCTGAATCAGCATCGACTGAGGCCATCGCCCCTGTATCCGCATCAGTTGTATTAGCGTTGGCTTGCGTCAGGCTTTCACGCACAGGCTCGGGTTTGCGCAAGACTTCCTTTGCGACGGCTTCTGCTGCCCGGCGCAGCGCGAGATCCTTCGGCGAGAGCGATTCCGCCGGAATGTCCATGATTGCCTGCATGGCGTCATCGACTTTATCCGTCGAAAGATTGACAAGGCCGCCGTAGAGGTTCGCGAGCGCGTCGGCACCTTCAGCCGTTCCTGACAAGGCCCGCGCCTGGTCTGCAGCCATCTTGGTCAGGTCCTTGCGGCCGGCGATCGCTGCTTTACGGGCAATGCGAAGATAGACCTCACGGCGGCGATCATTGTCCATGTATCCAAGCGTCGCTTCGATATCTTCCTGCTTGATGACGTCAAAATGCTCGACGACCAGTTGGACGAACAGATCGGCAAACTGGCTGGCATAGGGAGAATAGAGATAACGCCGGGCATAGCGATTGGCGTAGCCTCCTGCCTTGTCGACAATCTTTGCGTCAACGGCAACCGCCAGCGATCGCCGCAGGGCGGCTTCCTCGACGATCGTGCCGGGTGCTGTCAGTCGGGCCCAGTCATAGAATTTGAGCGCCTCGACGGGATCGCGCGTGATCGTCACGTTGCCTGCGACCAAAGCCAGATACGGCGCCAGATCGGTATTGCGATATTCCTTGCTGATCTCGCCGAGAGACTTGGCAATCAGGGTGCCCTTGCCGCTCAGATACTTGCGCAGGCTATCGGCAATGCGGTTGTCGAAATTGCCGTTGATGTCACGCGCTACCAGGAATTCCAACGTCGCCGGATTGCCACCGCTCATCGCGTAGATCAGGGCGGCATCGACATTGCGCGGATCATCGAAGATCACCTGATCGGCGCTGCGCAAGCGCTCGTCGATGGTTCCAAGCATGAAGCGCTGCATTTCGGCGGCCGAATGATCGCCCAGGACCACGGTGTCCTGGACGAACTGCAGCGAGCGCAGCATCTGGAAAGGCTGGATGGTATCCATGTCGTTGGCCCGTGCGGACGCATTGCCCAGACCGACAAGCGCGGCGAAGGCCAGGACCGAGATGGATACCCTGCGGAGCATCATTATCCCTGCTCCGCCTGAATCAGGATTTCGATGCGCCGGTTGGCGTCGGCCAGCGGATCATCCGGGACCTGCAGGCGGCGATCGGCAAAGCCGGACACCTGCTGGACGCGATCTTCCGTCAGACCGCCGCGCAAAAGCATGTAATAGGCGCTATGCGCACGCGCCATCGAGAGGCGCCAGTTGTCGTTCTCGCTGCCCTTGAACTGGCGGCCGTCGGTATGGCCGCGGATGATGATCGATCCCGGCCGGCCCTGCAGCAGCTTGCCGATCTTTTCCATCGCCAGCACCATCTCGCGCTGGGGCACCGCCGAGCCGACGCTGAACATCGGTTGGTCGCTCTGGTCGCTGATCGAGACCAGAAGGCCGCCTTCGGCCGGGGTGACAATGAGACCTTCGGCGAGTTTGCCGGACACGCCGCCGATCTCGGCTTCGATCTGCGCCTTCAGCGTATCGGCCGAGGCCTGCTGGACCGCGAGTTCGGCCTCTGCCGACATCGCGGACTTGCCGTCCTGTGGCTGTTCGGTCTTGCCGTCTTCGGGCTTGGCTTCCTTGGCAATGTCCGGCTGCATCTGAGGCTTTTGCCCGGGCACGACCAGGGCGATCTGCTGGTCCGGTGCGGTGGGGTCTGCCGGTTCCTGCGGTGGCTGGATCTCGGCGGTCTGCGGCTCGGCCGGCGTCGTTGCATCGGTCGGCTTGCCGACCGGCGTGATGGCCGTCTGGACCTGCTGCGTCCAGAAGTCGGGATCGAAGGGGTCGCGATAGGCCTCGCCGCCCTGAGCACCGGTCGACGGGCCGGAATCGGCCGCACCACCCTCGCCCTTGGCGCTGACATTGGCCTGCTGGCCGACTTCCTGGGCGATTTCGGCCAGAACGGAATAGGGGTTTTCGAAGAAATCAGCTTCAGAATAGTTGGCCTGGTCACCGGAGGTAGCCGTCTGGTCTTCACCAGTCGCAGCGGCAGCCCCGACGGTCTGCTCGTCGGCCTCGACTTTCGAGCGCTCCTGCTTCTGCTCGCCCTCGGCCTGATCGACGGGCTTCTTCAAACCTTTTTCGGTCGGTTTCTCATCCGACAGCTTGATCGGGTTGAAATAGCTGGCAACGGAGGCCTTGGTCTCTTCGTTTGCGGCGTTGACCAGCCACATGACGAGAAAGAATGCCATCATCGCCGTCATGAAGTCGGCATAGGCGATTTTCCAGGCACCACCATGGGCGCCATCGTGATCGCCGCCGCCATGGCGTTTGATGATGATGATCTCGTTCTTGCCGTGATGGTGATTTTCGTCGCTCATCCGATCACCTTCCTGAGGCTTGCCGTAAAGGCCGATATGCGCGTGACCAGCGCCGCCTCAGCAAACTCGGCGGAAAGATCGAGGTCATCCGCCTCGACATGATGCATAAGGCCGAGATGCTCCGGCATCTGGGCAGACAGCATTGCGAACAGCGCCTTGGGTCCGCGTAGCTCAATGACGCCCGCCTCGCCGGCACTGATTGCCGTTTTCAGCAGATGCGCGAGATCGGCGACGGCCTTTTCTGCCACCGCATCGGAAAACAGCGGCGCAAGAGCCACGGCCACCTGATCGCTGATGGCAAGCGAAAGCTCGTTGATGATGGCAGGCAGCTTCTCCGAAAGAGCCTTGGTCAGTTCGTCGCGATGCCGGGCTTCCAGCTCGGCAATCGCCTGCGAATGGGCAACCTCCATTGCCTGGCGATCGACTTCCAAACGACTTTCGGCGGCCTTTTCGCCTGCCTCGTGCCCTTCGGCATAGGCCTCGCGGCGCTCTGCGTCGACATCGACCGGCTCAGGTTCCGGTAGGGCCGGGAAATCCATGTCGAACGGATCCGGCTCGGACACGTCAAAACGCGCCGACAGTGACGGCGCCGGCGCAGGGGGCGCCGAAAAATCCTTCAAAAGGCGGGTCAGCGGCATGCTCATCGGCGGTCGCCTCCATCGGCGAGGACGACCGGTCCGGATGAACGGTCACTGATCTCAAGCAGATTAAATTCCATAAATGTCCGAACGCGCAGCATCATCACTTCCAATGTCGAGATCACCTTCGGATCGAGCCGGTCGCGGGCGCATGTGTCCACGGGTGCTTTGGCCGAAGCTAGGGTTTCAAACTTGCGCGAGGATGAATGCGACGGACCGCGCCGGAATGATCGCGCGGTCCAAAAGGTGACTGCCGTACTGATGGCGGATCTGGCCATGCTCCCGAGGCTTGCGTTTACTCGCGGAACAGGGTGAGCAGCTTTTCTGCGCTGCTGTTGGCGATTGAAAGCGCCTGGATGCCAAGCTGCTGCTGGGTCTGCAGGGCTTTCAGACGGGTCGATTCCTCGTTCATGTCGGCATCAACCAGACGGCCGACACCCTTGTCGATCACGTCCATCAGGTTGGAAACGAAATTGTCCTGCATCTCGATGCGGCTGGTGATCGCACCCAGCGTTGCGGCAGCGTCGGTCAACTGGCTGATCAGATCGTCGACGACGCTGATCATGTCATCCAACGTTTCCGTGTCGGTATCGTTATCGATCTCGATCGGATCACCGGTCGGCGGCACGACGGAACCGACGTCCAGAAGATAATATTCTCGCGCCGTACCCGTCGGGTCGGGAACGAGGGTATCGGCGTCAATCGCCTTGGTCAGGAAGCCGCGGCCTGCGTCTTCCGTATCGATCAGGACGGAATCCGCGGTGTCGAAGTCCAGCGTCGTCACCTGAACGCTGCCGTCGGCGCCGCGCACAAAGGAGGAGACAACCTGTTTGGTGCCCAGTTCGTTGACATTCGTATTGTAGAGCCAGTTCTCACCGGAGAATGATGCCGACTGCGCCGCCGAAACCAGCTGGTTCTTCAGCTGTTTCATTTCTTCGTTGATCTTTTCCTTGTCGACGCCCGGCTCGCTTGCGGCGACCAGCTTGGCCTTGATCGACGACATGACTTCGATGACGTTGTCGAGCGCCGTGTAAGCGGTATCCACCGTGGCGGCACCCAGACCCAGCGCGTCCGAGACCGTCGACAATGCTGCATTGTCGGAGCGCATGGTGGTGGCAATCGACCAATAGCCGGCATTGTCCGAAGCTGTCTCGACCCGATAGCCCGAGGAAACGCGGCTTTGCGTCGTTTCCAGATTGGTATCGATCGAGCGCAGAGTCTGCAGGGCCGCCATTGCGGCAGCGTTGGTCATGATGCTGGTCATTGAGGTGCCCTTAATCGTCAATCCAAAAGGCCGGAAGCATACCGGTGGCAACGGAGGGGCATCATGCAGACCAGCATTCCGCCGGTCCCCGCAACCATTAACAAATCGTTAACGGCGCCAGTTAACAAACGCATACGCCATTTGGCAAGGTCGGAAATCTGCTTGGAGGGAAAACCGCATAAATCGGCCAGCTTCACGCAAGGCACGAAAAAACCGCACCCATTTCTGGGTGCGGTTCATACCGAATACATCCGACTTGTCAGCTCGGGACGAAGTCGCCCCTAGCCAAGGCGCCCTTACTGACGGAAGAGAGTCAGGATGCTTTCGGAAGCGGTGTTGGCAATCGACAGCGACTGGATGGCGAGCTGCTGCTGGGTCTGCAGGGCCTTCAGGCGGGTTGATTCCTCGTTCATGTCTGCGTCAACGAGACGACCGATACCGGAGTCGATCGAGTCGGTGAGCGTGCTCACGAAATCTTCCTGGAGTTCGATGCGCATGGAGATCGAGCCGAGTTCAGCGGCCGCGCTCGTCATGCTCTGCAAGGCACTTTCGATGAGATCCAGCGATTCCTGCATGTTCGCGGCCATGTCAGCCGGATCGAAGGCATTGAGATCGAGCGTATCAACGGACACATCGCCAACACCGGTAAATGCCGAGACGGTTCCAAGGATACCCGTTGTGTATTCGATATTGCCGGCACCGTCGCCGCCGAACAAAAGGTTGCCATCAGCGGCGTCGCTGAGCACGTATTCTGTCGTCTTGACCGTCACGGCGCCGCTGGAATCGCGGACAAATCCGGACACGACCGTCTTGGTGGCGGCATCGCCGGCGATCCAGTTTTCGCCACTGAAGCTTGCCGATTCGGAGATCGAACGGAGCTGCTCCTTGAGCTGGTCGATTTCTTCCTGGATCTTGGACTTGTCGACACCCTCTTCGGTTGCCGCCACGACCTTGGCCTTAATTTCCTTGACGACTTCGATGGCGCTTTCCATCGCGGCGTAGGACGTATCAACCTTGGCGCCGCCAAGGCCGAGTGCATCCTGCACAGCCGAGAGTGCCATATTGTCAGATCGCATGGTGGTGGCGATCGACCAGTAGGCGGCGTTGTCGGACGCCGTGCCGACACGGAGACCTGACGATACACGCGCCTGGGTGTCTTCCATGCTGGAATCAATAGTGCGAAGGGTCTGGAGTGCAGTCATAGCTGCATTGTTTGTCAAAATGCTGGTCACTTGCGCGTCCCCTAAAAATGGCTAGTTTCTGGGACATCCCGGTCCGTCCGGGAACGATGGCGTCGCCTAATGCAATTAACCACTTCTTCGTTTTGGTTAATCCATCGTTACTTGACCTTCATGTAAACCGGACATGGTTAATGCATGGTTAACGCAATTTGACGATGTAAAAAAAAGCCGCCCCGGAGGGCGGCTTTCCAAAATTCCGATCTTGCTGTTGACCGAAAGCCTAGGCTTAACGGAAGAGCGAGAGGATGACTTCCGAAGAAGAGTTGGCGATCGAGAGCGACTGGATAGCCAGCTGCTGCTGCGTCTGAAGCGCCTTCAGGCGGGTCGATTCTTCATTCATGTCTGCGTCAACCAGACGGCCGATACCGCTATCGAGCGAGTCGGAGAGAGAACCGACAAAATCTTCCTGCAGTTCGATGCGGGTGGAGATCGAACCAAGTTCCGCAGCAGCGCTCGTCATGGAAGCCAGGGCTTCATCAACAAGCGTCAGAGCTTCGGCCATTTCCGTGCCGTCGAATGTGCTGATGTCGAGTTCGTATACGGATACGCCGATCGTCGCGCCGCCTGCGGTGCCGAGGACACCGGTCGTGTCGTCGATGCCGCCTGCGCCGTCGCCACCGAACAGCAGTGTGCCGTCAGCTGCAGCGTCGAGCGTGTAGGTGGTGGTCTTCACAGAAACCGCATTGTTGGCATCACGTACGAAGCCAGAAACGACGGTCACGTCGGCAGCGTCGCCGGCAATCCAGTTCTCGCCGCTGAATGCAGCGGATTCTGCGATCGACATCAGCTGTTCCTGCAGCTGCGAAATTTCTTCCTGAACCTTGGCCTTGTCGACGCCTTCTTCGGTCGCCGTTACCAGCTTGGCCTTGATTTCCTTCACGACGTCGATGGCGGCGTCCATACCGGCATAGGCAGTATCGACCTTGGAAGCGCCGAGGCCGAGGGCGTCGGAGACAGCCGAGAGGGCCATGTTGTCGGATTTCATGGTCGTTGCGATCGACCAGTAAGCTGCGTTGTCAGACGCTTCACCAACGCGTTCGCCGGAGGAAACGCGCGACTGGGTTTCTTCCATGCCGCTGCTGATGCTGCGCAGGGTGCTGAGTGCCGACATTGCGGCGACGTTCGTCAAAATGCTCGTCATAGGTGTGTGCCCCTTAATGGCTGAATAGGAAGGGCATTCCGGTATCACCGGTAGGTGCGCACAGCGTCATGCCTGCTAACCGGCTGAATTTAATTGGTTAGCTCGCCCCTTCGATGGGTTCAGATAAACCCATGTTGGTTAACGAAGGCCTAAGGGGATCCGCCAGCTCAATGGTTAGCGAAAAAAAAATGCAATCTTCGCGTGCACGCGCGCGTAACAAAAAATGCTTAATAAAACGAAAAGGCCGCGTCTGTTTCCAGACGCGACCTTCGCAGCCACTTACCCGGTTCAGCCTCCGGATGTTGAAGCTTTCCCTTCGCGCGCCTCTGGTCAGCCACCAAGGCATATCGGCGTCGGGATAGTCTAGCCGGCCCTTACGGGCCGGCTCGTTCTTACGATTAACGGAAGAGCGACAGGATGTTCTGCGAGTCGCTGTTGGCGATCGACAGAGCCTGGATCGCCAGCTGCTGCTGGGTCTGCAGGGCCTTGAGGCGGGTCGATTCTTCGTTCATGTCGGCGTCGACGAGACGGCCGATGCCGGTTTCGATTGCGTCGGACAGCTTGTCAGCAAATTCAGACTGCAGATCGATGCGGCTGGACAGCGAGCCGAGCGTTGCGCCGGCGCTGACCATGCTTGTCAGAGCGGTTTCAACGTCGGTGAGCAGGTTGTCGAGCGTTGCAGAGTCGGTATCGTTGTCGATTTCGAAGCCGACAATGCTCGACGACGAGGCAGTGCCGTTGGCACCCAGGATGCCGGTTGCTTCGTCGATAACGCCGGCGGCGTCAGCGCTGAACAGCATGTTGGTGTCGTCCAGCGTGATCGTGCTCGACTTGACCGTGACCGTGTTGTCGGCAGCGCGGACAAAGCCGGTGATGACAGTCACGTCGCCACCTTCATTCGCCAGCCAATTCTGGCCGTTGAACGAAGCGGATTCAGCGATCGAGGTCAGCTGATCCTGGAGCTGCGAGATTTCTTCCTGGATCTTTTCCTTGTCGACACCCTGTTCCTTGGCGGCGACGAGCTTTGCCTTGATTTCCGTCACGACGTCGATGGCGGCGTCCATACCGGCATAGGCAGTATCAACCTTGGCGGCACCGAGGCCGAGCGCGTCAGAGACGGCGCCGAGAGCCATGTTGTCGGACTTCATCGTCGTGGAGATCGACCAGTACGCAGCGTTGTCCGAAGCAGATGCAACGCTCTTGCCTGTGGAGATCGCGTTCTGGGTGGACTCCATGTTGGCGGAGATCGAACGCAGCGTCGAAAGTGCAGACATAGCGTTGGTGTTGGTCAGAATGCTGGCCATGTTATTTGTCCCTTAAAACAAGATACTAATGGGGACATACCGGACTGGAAATTACCGGCTACGACAGTTCGGCATCATGCCATTCGGTAGCGAATTTTTCGTCTACCAGACCCTTCGTGTGAGGACCAAACTGACCGTCAAATATTGCCAACAGCTTAACATATTAGGGACTGCTAAGCCCGGTTAAATCTATGGTAAACAGGGGAGTAAGCGAATTGGTAAAGATTTTATCGCGCGTCAGGCAAACGAGCGTACCAGGCTGCCAACCAGCAGGTTCCAGCCATCGATCAAGACAAAAAACAGGATCTTGAACGGCAGCGAAATCGAGGTGGGCGGCAGCATCATCATGCCCATGGCCATGGTGATCGTGGCGACCACCATATCGATGACGAGGAAAGGCAGAACGATCAGAAACCCGATTTCGAAACCGCGGCGGATCTCCGACAGCATGAAGGCCGGAACGAGCACGCGGTAGTCGACCTTCTCGTCGGTCACCGTGCTCTGGCCGCGCTCGTTGGCGATGTCGACAAACAGCCGCAGATCCTTGTCGCGGGTATTGGCAGTCATGAATGTGCGGAAGGGTTCGGCGATCAAGGCCACGGCCTCGGCTTCGTTGATCTGGTTTGCCAGCAGCGGCTGGACGCCGGTGCGCCATGACTGATCCATGGTCGGCGCCATGACATAGAAGGTCATGAACAGAGCCATGCTGGTCAGGATCATGTTGGAGGGGGTTGTCGCAAGCCCCATGCCCGAGCGCAGGATCGAGAAGGCGATCAGGAAGCGCGGGAAGCTGGTGACCATGATCAGGATGCCAGGGGCAACCGACAGGACGGTCAGAAGACCAAAAGTGCGGATAATCCATGCCGCCACCGATCCATCGATCGGCGTGTTGAAGATCTCCGTCGGAAAT
Organism: Hyphomicrobiales bacterium; assembly: GCA_900470155.1. Lineage (GTDB taxonomy): Bacteria > Pseudomonadota > Alphaproteobacteria > Rhizobiales > Rhizobiaceae > Allorhizobium. The sequence goes on along the minus strand of UBZT01000004.1, from coordinate 87,694 downwards.
TGCTGCGCGTGAGCAAGTTCCGGCGCCATCATCATGACAGCGGCAATAAGCAAGAATCGAATCATTCGATGACAAACGTCCTGAACATCACCTTCGATACGCGCCCTTCGGAGCGAAGGTCAACACGCTCCTGGATGTCATCCTTGAGATATTGAAAGCCGCGCGGCCCTTCGACCTGCTGCAGCGAGACCGTTCTCAGATAGGCCATGATATCCTGATGCACATCCTCGGCGATCTTAACGTCGGGTGCACCGTTGAAAAGCAAGGCCAATTCCACCCGGATCCAGTTTTCGGACGGATAAGCCAGGTTGGTGGTGATTGCTTCCAGTTGAACGATGCCATTGGCTTCGGTGGCGATCTTGGGAAGCCCTTCTTCCTTCTTGGCTTCGCCATGGGCCGCCGGGGCAGCCTCAGCCGCCTTGGCCGCCTCCTCGGACAGCTTGACCTGCGGCGCCAGCATATTGCCGATCACCCAGCCGCCGCCGCCGCCGACGGCGGTGAGCACGACCAGCGGCACCACCAGCATCATGAGGCCGGACTTCTTCTTGCCTGTCGGCTCTTCGCTTTGTTCCATCGGATCTGCCGTTCCTGCTCTGCCTTGCGTTCGCGCCGTCAGAACGGCGAGAACAGATCGACCACCTGCTGCCCGACGGGCGGCTGCTGCACTTCGGTCAGGCGGCCGCGGCCACCGTAGGAGATGCGAGCCTCGGCGATGCGCTCGTAGGAAATCGTGTTGTCGGCATCGACATCCTGCGGCCGCACGATACCCGCGACGTTGAGAATGCGAATCTCGTGGTTGACTCGGACTTCCTGCGAGCCGCTGATCAGGAGATTGCCGTTTTCGAGGATGCCGGTAACAACGGCTGCAACCAGCAGGGTCAACTTCTCCGAGCGTTCGGTCGAGCCCTTGCCCTGCGTGCTGGTATCAGAGCCTGAGCTCAGGTCTCCGGTTGTTGCCGGGATCTCGTTGCCGAACAGATCGACCGCCGTCGACCACGAGAGGCCGCTTGAATTGGTGCGGCTTCGATCGGTTTCGTTCTCGAACGATGCCTTGTCGTTGATCTGGATATTGACCGTCAGGATGTCGCCGACATTCAATGCGCGGGCATCCTTGAACAGGGCAGACTGGCTGTCGCTCCACAGCGAATAACCGCTGGCGGTCGCCTGCGGCTGCTTGGGATACAGCGCCATCTGCGGTGTCTGGCTGAAGCGCAGGCCGGATCCGATCGGGCTCATCGCCGGTGCGTTACCGATTTCCTTGACGGTCTGGCTCTGGCAGCCGGCAAGAAACAGAACAGCCAGCAATGCCGGTGAACGCTTGATCATGATGGATCCTTCGATGTAGTGGAATCACCGGCACTCGACATGATCGCGGCGACCTTGGCTGCCTTGTCCGGCTGCATTTCTGTCAGAATGAGGCTCGACTGGCGTGGCGGCAGCTTCATGATGATCGCGGCAGCGAGAATGACATCCGTTTCCTCAAGCTGCGGTGCCGCCGCATCCGGCGCCATTTTCTTGTAGATCTCGATCAACTGCCCTTCGGCCTGCTTCATGAACGCATTGCGGCGCCCCAACCAGTCCTCGTATTCGGCCCTGCGGGTCTCGAGCACGGCGATCCGGCTGTCGACATCGGCCTGAAGCTTTTCGAGTTCCTGCTTCTGCAGCAGGTAGCGCTGGTCACGGGCTGCATCGGCAATTCCGGTGCAGAACTGCTGGATCTCGGCGTCGCTCGGGTTGACGGCCTGCTGCTGGCCGACCGCATTGTCGGCAAAGGCCGGCAGACAGGCGACGGCACCAATGATCAAGCCATTGCGCAGGATCGGCGGCAGCGAGGGAAAATGCCTGGACTGTGTCATTGCAGGACAAGCTCCGCTTGCAGGGCGCCGGCGGACTTGATGCCCTGGAGTATGGCGATAATGCCGTCAGGCTTGACGCCGATGCTGTTGAGGCCGCTGACAAGCGTCCTGAGATCGGGACCATCAACGATCACGACCTTGTCGCCGGTCTTCTGGGTTATGATATCGGTCTGTTCCTGAACTGCCGTTTCGCCGCGGGAAAACGGCTCGGGCTGGATGACCTGCGGCGTCTCGGTGACCTGAACCGTCAGGGTGCCGTAGCTCACCGCGACGCGCGAGACACGAACCTCGGCGCCGATGACGATCGTGCCCGTGCGTTCGTTGATCACGACTTTGGCCGGCGAGTCTGTCGCGACCACCAGATTTTCGACATCCGCCATCAGACGGGCGAGATCGGCCGTGCGTGGCTTCTGGACCACCACTTCCTGGCTGTCGCGCGCCTCGGCGATCGGCGCACCGTAATTGGCGGCGGCATAGGCGTTGATGGTATCGGCGATGCGCAGCGACGTGGTGAAGTCGGGATTGCGCAGCTGCAGCACTAGGTTGACCGAATCCTTGAATTTGGACGGAAGTTCGCGCTCGATGATGGCGCCGCCCGGCACACGGCCTGAGGTGGTGATGCCTTCCTGTACCGACGCAGCATCGCCTTGCGCGTTGAAGCCGGACACGATGACGGAGCCCTGGGCAACGGCATAGATCTGGCCGTCGGCGCCGGTGAGCGATGTCATGATCAGCGTGCCGCCGCGCAGCGAAGTTGAATCGCCGAGCGAGCTGACATTGGCATCGATCCGGCTGCCGGGGCTGGAAAACGGCGGCAGGTTGGCCGTGACCATGACGGCGGCAACGTTCTTCGCGTTGGACTGGCCGCCCTGGGTGGAAATGCCAAGATTCTGCAACATGGCGCGCATCGACTGATCCGTGAATGGTGACGAGCGCAGGCTGTCGCCGGTGCCCTGCAGACCGACGATCAGACCATAGCCGATCAGCTGGTTGTCACGCCCGGACTGCAGCGACGCGATATCCTTGATGCGCGAATTCGCGGCCTGGACCGGCTGAAGCGGCGCCAGAACCAGGGCCAACGCGCAAAGCGCAATCCGAGATGATGCAAACAGTTTCATTTCGCCATCACCTGTACTGTCCCATCGGCCATGACCGTGCCGGTGACGATCGCGCCGGAATCGATGTTGCGGACCTTGATCACCTCGCCGACCGTGGCATCGACCATGGGGGTGCCAGCGGCGCTGATCACCATGTTGCCAATGGCAAAGGTCAGCCGAATGCTGGCGCCGCGCTTGATGGCGAAGGCCTCCCGCAGGCCGCTGGTCGGAATGGTGCGGCCGGGCAGAAGCGTGCGCTTCGACACCATGCCGACGACTTCCGCCTTGGTGCGGGCATAGCCGCCGCTCAGGTTGGGATTGGTCACCTCGACTTCATTGACCTGCGCGGACGAGATGGTCTCGCCGGGATAAATAATCTGGGTGGGAACGACGGCGGTTCCCTGCGCGAGCGCTGCACAGGCGCCGAAGCCAATGACGGACGCTGCGGCAAGTGCCGCAGCCCGTATTGCATTCCCGATTTTCCGGCGAAACCTCATGTTTGCCTCCAGTTGCCTTACTTCAGGTTCTTGCTGACGATCTGAGCCATCTCGTCGGCGGTCTGAATGACCTTGGAATTCATCTCATAGGCACGCTGTGCCGAGATCATGTCTGTGATTTCCTTGACGGAATCGACGTTGGACGATTCCAGGTAACCCTGCTTGATGTAGCCGAAGCCCGGATCTTCCGGGACGCCGACGATGGCTTCGCCCGAGGCTGCCGTCTCGGCCACAAGGTTGTCTCCGAGCGGCTTCAGGCCAGCTTCGTTGACAAAGTTTGCGATGGTCAGCTGGCCGAGGTCGGTATAATCGGCATCGTTGCCGATGCGCGCCTGGACCTGGCCTGTGCGGCTGATGACGACTTCGCTGGCATCCTGCGGAATGGTGATCTGCGGGGTAACGAGATAACCGTCGATGGTGACCAGCTGACCTTCGGCATTCATGTTGAACGCGCCCGAGCGGCTGTAGAGGGTCGTGCCATCGGGCGATTCGACCTGGAACCAGCCGCGGCCGACAAGCGACATATCGAGTTCGTTGCCGGTCTGGGTCAGTTCGCCCTGGGTATGAATGTTGCGGACTGCGGCCGTCTGCACGCCGAGACCGATATTGGCGCCTTCCGGCACGATCGCCTGGTTCGCACGGTTCGGCACGCCCTGGGCGCGCTCGGTCTGGTAGAGAAGATCGGTGAATTCAGCACGTGCCCGCTTGAAGCCGGTGGTGTTGATATTGGCGATGTTGTTGGCGATGACTTCCAGATTCGTCTGCTGGGCGTCCATACCTGTTGCTGCAATCGCAAGAGCTCTCATGTGTCCGTTCCCTGCTTACTAAATCTGCATCTTCGTGATTTCGAGATAGGCGCTGACAATCTTGTCGCGGAACGCGATCGCCGTCTGGAGCGACTGCTCGGCCGACATCACGGCATCCACCACTTCGCGGGTATTTGCCTTGCCGGTCAGGCCGTCGAAGGAGGCCTGTTCGGCTTTCTGGAGATTGCCGACCGCGTCGGTCGCCATGCTGTTGAGGGTCGAGAGAAACGTCTCGCCGGTCGACATGCCAGGCGTCAGGCCGGCTGTCGCAACCCCTTTGGTCGACAGGTCGAAGGTGGACAGTTCGGTGGTCAGGGAATCCAGACCCATCGACTTGGAAAATGCGCTTACGCCGGAAATGGAATCAATCATTGCGAAGCCTTCAGGAGTGAGATGGTCTGGCCGATCATGTCGCGCGTCTGCTTGATGGTCTGCAGATTGGCTTCATAGGTTCGGTTGGTTTCGCGCATGTCGCCCATTTCGATCAGGACATTGACATTGGGCATCTTGACGATGCCGCGCTCATCGGCGGCCGGATTGCCCGGATCGTATTCCTCGATGAAATCGGACTTGTCGAAACCGAGCTTTTCAACTTCGATCAACTGAGCCCCGGACACCTTGTCGAGTTCGCTGCCGAAGGTAATGGTCTTGCGTCGGTAGGGATCGGCGCCGGGCGTATCGCCGGTCGAGCGCGCGTTGGCGATGTTTTCCGAGACGATGCGCATGCGGGTGGACTGGGCTTCCAGGCCGCTGCCCGCGATCTTCATCGCTGCCTTCAAGGGATCAATCATTAGCGTTTCACCGTCATCAACATCATGCGATGGAAGGAGCTCATCAGCGAGGTGTTCAGCTCATGCTGCCCCCTGATTTCGCCGGTTTTGGTCAATTCCTCAGAAATAGAAACGGAGTTGCCCGATTCCTGGATGCCGATCTCGTCGTTGAGCTCCGACTCCTCGATATCGATATTGTCGTCGCTGATATCATTCGACGCCATGTGACCGGGCTGGGTCACGGCCATGTGCTGAACCATCGCCGTGTTGTCCAGCACGGAGCTGAACGGGGTGATGTCCTTAGCCAGGTATTTGGGTGTGCTGGCATTGGCGATATTGCCTGCCACCACCTGCTGACGCACCGAAAGCCATTCGGCCTGTCGGGAAGCCAGCTCGAACAACTGGATTGGGTTCATGGGCGTTACTCCGTCTTTTACCCCTCGGAGCCTAGGCCAGTAATCTTGCGTGGGACTTGCCCCGCCCAGATAAGTTTAGTTGTTCTGATATATATCGCCCTTGGAGGTCACGATGACCCATTTGCCGTCCCGCTGTTCGAGCGTGGCCACTCGGCTGTTGTCGGGCAGGATCGAGCCGACGCGGACCATGAACATGGTGCCGCCATCCTCGATCAGCGCACGGCCATTGGCGACATGCAGCAAACGGAAACCGCTCTGGCCGGGAAACGGCTGGGCTGCGGGCAGATCCATGCCCTGCGGACGCTCCTTGCCGAGCGTCGGTACCGTCGCGGTGACGATCTGATCGACAGCCGGGAGATTGTTGCCGTCTCCGCTGTTTTCATCATCGTTGTCGACCAGAGCCAGCGGCGACACGCTGAACACATTGCGGCCCGGTCCCTCGGGCAGATCACGAGTGCTCTGCCAGTCTGCGACGCGCACGCCGAATTTTTCCTCGTTGAAGAAGACATACCAGGGAAAGAAGGCGGCAGCGCAGGCCAGAGCCACGCCGGTGGCCGCAAGCATGCGGTCAACGGTCAAGACGCGCTTGCGGAGCACAGCAGGCCTGACGGGTGCTACGGGTTCATCGGCATCAAGGTCGGTCATCGTCATCCCCTCTGTCTCGCTCCGCCCTGCGCGCCGCTGGCCGCTGCTTTCAATGCACCTGCAAGATCCGCATAGGCATCGTTGGAGGCCTTGTCGCCGGGCGACTGTTTCAAAATTTCATAGATCACCGGCACCTGCTTGATCGCCATGTCGAGATCGGGATCACTGCCGTTGCGGTAGCCACCGATCAGGCGCAGGTCACGTGTTTCTTCGAAGCGGTGGATCAGCGCCTTCAGGCGCGATACCAGCTTCTCCTGTTCGCCCGTCCAGGCCTTGCGTGCCAATCGGGAAATCGAGGTCAGCGGATTGATCGGCGGATAGCGGCCTTCGTCGGCAAGACTGCGGTCGAGCACGATATGGCCGTCGAGAATACCGCGAACCGAGTCGGCGATTGGGTCGTTGTGGTTGTCGCCGTCGACCAGAATCGAGATGATCGCGGTAATCGTGCCGGCACCTTCGGCGCCCGGCCCTGCGCGTTCCAGAAGACGCGGCAGTTCGGTAAAGACGGAGGCCGGGTAACCGCGGGCGATCGGCGGCTCGCCGGCCGCGGTCGCGACTTCGCGGATCGCGTGGGCAAAACGAGTGATGCTGTCGGCGATGAACAGGACATTCTCGCCCTTGTCGCGGAAATGTTCGGCAATGGTCATGGCGGTCAGCGGCGCCATCTTGCGCAACATCGGGCTTTCATCGCTGGTTGCGACCACAGCGATCGACTTCGCCATGTTGTCGCCCAGCGTATCCTCGATGAATTCGCGCACTTCGCGGCCACGTTCACCGACCAGAGCAATGACCACCTTGTCGAAGGCATCGGCCCTGGCGAGCATCGACAGCAGCGTGGACTTGCCGACACCGGAGCCGGCAAAGATGCCGAGACGCTGGCCGAGGCAGAGCGGCGAAAAGATGTCGACCGCCCGGACGCCGGTGCGAAACCCCTGGTCGACGCGCCTGCGGGTCATGGACGGCGGCGCCGTGGTGGAAATCGGCCGGCGTTCATGGCCGGGCGTCATGCCGGGTCCATTGTCGATCGGATCACCCAAGGCATTGATGGTGCGGCCGCACCAGCTGTCATCCGGCGCAATCCGGAAAGCACCCTTGCGGATCACCACGTCATGAATGCCGATCGGTTCACCCGGCTCGATCGGGCAGATATAGGCGATATCCGGCTCGACGCGAACGACTTCGCCAAGGTGCACGCCGGTGGCCGACCTGTGGGCGACAAATTCACCGAGCCGAACATGGCGCGACAAACCCGTCACCGTATAATGGCCAGCAGCAATCGTCCGGACATGGCCGCCATGCGTCACCGAATGCTCGGGCTTGGCATAGCGTGTTGCCAGTGCGGACAGCTGGCTGAGCTTGGGTGAAAAGACGAAGGCTTCATTCTCAGGCTGGGCCATAATATTCCAATCTCAGGATCAGGCGCCGCCGCCGAGAATCTTGATCGCTTCACTCATCGAGCTCTCGCTGCCGCTGATCAGCGCGCTGACGCTCTCGAAGGCGCGGTTGACCTGGATAAGCTGGGTCATTTCACCGATACCATTGACGTTCGAATTTTCGACATAACCCTGCATGATCGAGACTTCCGGATTGTCGACGACCGCCTGCGGCGCGTCCACGGTGGTCACGCCGCTGTTTTCATAACGCAGGAAGCCGTTGCGCACGTCAGCGGTAAACACGCCGAGCTTCGCCACCTGGCGTCCATCCTGCATGATGGCGCCATCGGCACCGACTTCCGGCGGTCCGCCGGCACGGTTGAGCTGGATCGGCGCGCCGCCAGCGTCGAGGACCGAGAACCCCTTGGTCGAGACCAGCTCGCCCGTGTCTTTCATGGTGAACCGACCGTCACGCGTCAAAACCTGGCCAATCGGCGTATCGATGGCAAACCAGGCATCGCCCTTGATGGCGAAGTCGAGAACATTGCCGGTCTGCGCCAACTCGCCGGTCTTGGTCGACAGATAGTCGTTGCCCTGCGACACGAAAGCGATCTTCGCATTCAAATCGTTGCCGGTCTTGCTCAACACCTCGTCGAACTTCACCTCGGTCGAGCGAAAGCCGACCGTGTTCACGTTGGCCATGTTGTCGGCGATGGTGGTCAGACGACGCTCAAGCGCGATCTGCGAGGATAGCGAGACGTAGATTCCGGATTGCATGTCATTTGCCTCCGAGCATCAGAGAAAAAAAGAACGCCATGGGCTCAACCTGACATGGGCCGAACCGGACACGAAAAGGGGCAGGCAATCTCCGGGCGCCGCCAAAATTCTCGTCCAGCGCCAGAGACTTGTCCGGTAGATGAGGCGCAATGCGCTCAGGTCGACCGGGAGGCTGGCTGGTCATATGAAAACGACAATCTCGACTGCGCGGACCACGGGATGCTTGCGTCCGTCAGCGCTCTTCTTGCGGCAAATGGCTTGTGCGAAGCTGTCTGGCGATCGGCCGCTGCAAAAATGGTCGCACACGGCGTGCCCTGCCCGTTTTGATTCAGCCTCACGCAAGGCACGGGCCGTATCGCTGAACCTGATAAAAAACGTTCAGGTGCGGGCAAGGTACGGGCAAAATGAATATCATCATCGGATTTGTAATAACGATTGGCTGCGTGCTCGGCGGATTCATGGCCATGGGCGGTCACCTGGACGTTCTGGTACAGCCGTTCGAGCTGGTGATCATCGGCGGCGCCGGCGTCGGCGGCTTCATTATGGCTAACCCGATGAAAGTGGTGAAGGATTCCGGCAAGGCGATCGGCGAGGCCTTCAAACACGCCGTGCCGAAGGAACGCGCCTATCTCGACGTTCTGGGCGTTCTCTACTCGCTGATGCGCGACCTGCGCACCAAGTCGCGCAACGAGATCGAAGCCCATATCGACAATCCGGAAGAATCCAGCATCTTCACCGCCGCGCCCAACCTGCTGAAGAACAAGGAACTGACCTCCTTCATCTGCGACTATGTCCGCCTGATCATCATCGGCAACGCCCGTAGCCATGAAATCGAGGCGCTGATGGACGAAGAGATCAACACCATCCTCTATGACAAGATGAAGCCGTATCACGCCATCACCGCGATGGGCGACAGCTTCCCGGCCATCGGTATCGTTGCCGCGGTTCTTGGGGTTATCAAGGCGATGAGCAAGATCAACGAGTCGCCGGAAGTTCTCGGCGGCCTGATCGGCGCCGCACTGGTCGGCACCATGCTCGGCATCTTCCTGTCCTACTGCCTGTGCAACCCGATCATTTCGCAGATCAAGATGGTCCGTACCAAGCAGCACCGCTTGTACATCATCGTCAAGCAGACCCTGCTTGCCTACATGAACGGCTCGGTTCCGCAGGTGGCACTCGAATACGGCCGAAAGACAATCTCCTCCTATGAGCGCCCATCGATCGACGCTGTGGAGCAGGAAATGATGAACCCCGGCGGCGGCGGTGAAAGCAAGGCGGCGTGATCATGAGCGAACCAGACAGACAGAGCACATCCCTACCAGCCATGGACCGAGCGCTGCTTGCGCGCCTCACCGGCGGCCTGGGCGACACGAAATCGCTGCAGCGTCTCTGTGCCGACTTCGGCCATCTGTATATCGAGTTCCTGCCTGATGTGTTCCACAGCGAAACCGGGCTGAACATCGAGGTTCACTATAACGGCCTCGAAAGCGGGCTGATGAACGATCTTGTCGCCGATCTTGGCGACAATGTTGCGCTGGTCGATACGCAGTTGCGCAACTGGTCGCCGAATTTCGTCATGGCCTGCGGCAACAGCTTCATCATCACGCTGATGGAGAACCTGCTGGGTGCTATTCCCGAGACGATCCAGGAGCCGATTCAGAGGCCGCTGTCACAGATCGAGCTCGATCTGTCGACCATGGTTTTCGACAAGATCGGCAATGTGCTGCGCTCGGGCGTCAATGCCCAGGGCGGCTTCGAACCGTTGATCGAAAAAGCCCACAATGCCGAAGACCGGCCCAAGCCGGAAGACGACCACATCGACGAATATGCGGTCACGATCAAGATGGGCGTCACGCTTGGCACCGTCACGTCGGAGTTCTACCTAGTCGTCCCACAGAAGGCCCTTCTCAAAACGGTCGTCACCGTGCCGAAATCGATGAACCAGTCTTCACGCACGCGCAAGGAATGGCAGGAGCAGATTGGCGAGCAGGTTCGCCGCTCGCAGGTGACGCTGGAGGCCAGGATCCGCCTGGAAACACTGACGCTCAACACCATTGCGCGGCTTGTTGCCGGCGATGTCATTCCCTTCCAGGACAAGGGCGATGTCATGGTCGATGTCAGCGCCAATGGCAAAGAGATGTATCGATGCGAATTCGGTCGTGCCGGCGACCGCTATACTGTGCGCGTCAAAGACAATGTGAGCAGCGAAGATGAAATTCTAAGACATTTGATGAGCTAGGCATTTTTGACCGGGGGCGACCCACGGCAGCTTGAGGCAAGTTTCAACAGGAATAATGAATCCATGGCTACGAAAAAGACCCCCAAGACGGAAGCAGACGCTCTGGCAATGCCGGGTTCCGATGCGGATTTCGACATGGCAGTCGATGACCTGCGCGGCGTCCTGAAAGCAGATGCCGAAGGCACGCTCCCCGACATCGGCTCCGATTTTGGCGTGGACCTCAACGATTTCGGCGGCTCCAGCGATCCGTTGGCCGCTTTCGAATCCGATTTCGGCGGATCGGCCGCGACCAGCGATCTGGGAACCGGAGATGCTTTCGGTACCGATGATGCCTTCGGCGGTGCGAGCTTCGGCGACGACAGCTTCGGCGGTGATTCGTCTTTCGACAGCGCCCCTAGCAGCAGCCAGGCACCTGGCAGCGGCCTGAGCGCCAATATCGACCTGATCATGGACATCCCGATCGAAGTCCAGATCGTGCTCGGCTCCAGCCGCATGCAGGTTTCAGGGCTTATGAATCTCGAGGAAGGCGCCATTATCGCGCTCGACAAGAAGATCGGCGAGCCCGTCGAGATCATGGTGAACGGTCGGCGCATTGCGCGCGGCGAGATCACCGTGCTGGAAAATGACGACACCCGCTTCGGTGTAAAGCTGATCGAAGTGATGGCGACCAAGACATCCTGACCCCATGACCGGGCCAGAGAGGAAAGACCATGATGGACTTTGACGATTTTGGCGGCCCCTTAACCGGTAAACCGCTTTCCCAGGCCGACAAGGCAGCCGCTGTGCTGCTGGCCATGGGAAAGGGCGTGGCCGGCAAGCTGCTCAAATACTTCACCCAGGCGGAACTGCAGACGATCATCGCGTCGGCCCAGACGCTGCGCACCATTCCGCCGGATGAACTGACGGATCTGGTCAACGAATTCGAGGACCTGTTCACCGAAGGTGCAGGCCTCATGGACAATGCCAAGGCGATCGAGAGCATTCTCGAGGAAGGCCTGACGCCGGAAGAAGTCGATGGCCTTCTCGGCCGTCGCACGGCCTTCCAGGCCTATGAGGCATCGATCTGGGACCGCCTGCAGGATGCGGAGCCGGACTTCATCGCCAAGTTCCTCATGCGCGAACACCCGCAGACGGTTGCCTATATCCTGTCGATGTTGCCGTCATCCTTCGGTGCAAAGGTGCTGCTGAAACTGCCGGACAGCCGTCGCGCCGACATCATGAACCGTACCGTCAACTTGAAGAATGTCAGCCCGAAGGCGGCACAGATCATCGAAAACCGGGTCCATGACCTGATTGCCGAGATCGATGCAGACCGCAATTCGACCGGTTCTGCAAAGGTTGCCGAGCTGATGAACGAGCTGGAAAAGACCGAAGTCGATACCTTGCTCACCTCGCTGGAATCGATCAGCAAGGAATCGGTCAACAAGGTTCGCCCGAAGATCTTCCTGTTCGAGGATTTGCTCGCCATGCCGCAGCGCAGCCGCGTCCTGCTGCTCAACGACATTTCCGCCGATATCCTCACGATGGCGCTTCGCGGCGCCAGCACCGAGATCAAGGAATGTGTGCTCGCATCGATCAGCCCGCGTTCACGCCGCATGATCGAATCGGACCTGCAATCCGGCACCACGGGGGTCAATCCCCGCGAGATCGCCATCGCCCGTCGCGCCGTCGCGCAGGAAGCGATTCGCCTCGCCAATGCCGGCCAGATCCAGCTCAAGGAGACGGAAGGCGAGAATCAGGCCGCCTGAGCCTGCGCCTCTGTTGAAAACCCGACTAATTGCCGCCCGCCGATTGAACCGCAATCGGCGGGCGGTTACGTTTTATCCGGGCGCGAGGAACGTAGCCTGCCGGCGGGCCTGAACGGCGCCGACTTCATCCAGCGAGCCCATGCGGCCCGCACCAGCCTGAAGGGCAACGGTCATGGCTGACGATGAAGACAAAGACAGCAAAACAGAAGACCCTACCGAGAAAAAGGTGCGCGACGCGCATGAGAAGGGCAACGTCCCGATATCACGCGAACTCGCGCTGTTTACCTCCACTCTGGGATTCTATTTCTACCTCGTCTTCTTCCTGCCTGGCGGAATTGGACGGCTTGGCGAAACGCTGAAAGATCTTTTCGATCGGCCTGACCAGTGGCGACTCGGCACGGCGACGGATGTGGTGTCGCTGTTTACCCATCTCGGCTGGGAAATCGGCGCGCTGCTTGCTCCGGCCTTCATCCTGTTCATGGTGCTCGGTGCCGGATCCAGCATTGTCCAGCATCTTCCCACATTCGTACTCGACCGAATCACGCCTCAGGCGAGCCGCATCTCGCTCGCAAAAGGCTGGACACGCATCTTCAGCGGTCCGGGCATGGTCGAATTCGGCAAGTCGCTGTTCAAGATCGTCATCGTCTCGGTGATCATGGTCTTTGCGCTGCGCAACGACTACTACGCGATGATCGATTCGATGTTCTCCGATCCTCAGACCATCTTCGTCAAATTCGCCGTCATCGTGAAAAAGATGCTGATCATCATCCTGCTCGCCACGGCATTGCTGGCGGCGGTCGACGTCTTCTGGACGCGGTACCACTGGTACGAGCAGCTGCGCATGAGCAAGCAGGAAATCAAGGACGAACACAAGCAATCCCAAGGTGACCCGGTGGTCAAGGCGCGCCAGCGCTCTATCGCCAGGGACCGCGCCCGCCGGCGCATGATTGCCAATGTGCCGCGTGCCACGCTGGTGATCACCAATCCGACGCATTTTGCCGTGGCGCTACGTTATGTGCGCGAGGAAAACGAAGCTCCGATCGTCGTCGCCAAGGGTCAGGATCTCGTGGCGCTGAAGATCCGAGAAATCGCCGGTGAGCACAATATCCCCATATTTGAAGATCCGCCCCTCGCCCGCTCCATGTTTGCGCAAGTCTCAGTGGATAGCGTGATCCCGTCGTTATTTTATAAGGCCGTCGCCGAACTCGTTCACCGAGTCTACGCGTCGAAGGCCCCCAAGAGACGGATCCGCTAGCCACTATGAAAAAGTGCTCTTACACCACCCAGCGTGAACGTATTGTGGCAGAAGCCATCAGCCCCGTCGCAAGTGAGATGCGCCTGCTCGACGCAGCCGATCTCATTTCGCTTTTACGCTTCGAACTTTACGGGAATATTGCAGATCTCGTTTCTTCGGCCGCGGAACTCTATTTTCATCCGGGCACCGTCAATTTCGGCTCTGGAGGAGAATATCGGCTCGAATGGGGTGGTCCGCCGGAGATCGTCCTCGATCTCGAGATCAAGCCGCGCGATATTACGATCTATGCGCAATTGACCCTGACCAACGAGACCGCAGGGCTCGAGATCAATCACATCGCGTTCCATGAAACGGCCGGCGACCCGGATGCGAACACACGCATGCTCGAACAACGGCTGCGCGAAGCCCGCTTCGTCAAGGCACAGGCGACGCCGCTCTACGGCTGAAAGCTGCGGAAAAAATCAACGGCTCTAAGTGATATAGCCAAGGCGGATCGCCTTGGCGATTGCCTGTATGCGGTTGACCGAATCCAGCTTGATCGTCGCGGAGCCGAGATAGGCGTTGACGGTGTGGACAGACAGGCCCAGCCGTTCGGCAATCTCTTCACTGATACGTCCGTCGCCGGCGAGCTGCAGGCAGGCGATCTCGCGCTCGCTCAAGGTCTCCGATGTCATCGACTTGCGCTCATCGAGCGACAGGATATCGGTCATCACCTGATAGCATCGGCTGTGCACGGAAAGCACCAACTCTCCCGGCAGATCGGCACCACCGGCTGTCGGAAACACGATGTAGCCGTTGCCCACGGCGCCCAGGCGCACCGGAAAGGCGATGCCGGAATATGGCAGGAGACGGGCATTCACCTGGGTGGTGAAGGGGGTAAAATCGGACGCTTCGATGAAGCTCGATTCGTCGTCCGCGCACCACATGAGCGGCAGGGTCGACGCCTCGATATGTCCGAGCAGAGTATCGCCATAGGCCGCCACGAAAGCCTCACGCCCGCTGCTCAGTCCTGAACTCCAGTTCTCGTATTCCGCATCGAGGCGACGCTTGTGCGGCAGGCTGGCGCCGGCGACACGGAAGGCGGCAAAGCCGCGGGCATTCAGCGAGCGCTGCAGCGCGACCAGCTTGGGAAAGATATCGGTGCGGGACGTAACAGGGCGCTGGCTAGACCAGGTCGCATCATCAAGAGTGGCACCGCCGGGTCTGTTTTGATGGCCCATTCCGCCCCCTTAGACGAGATTGTTTCTGACCGCATAGGCGATCGCTTCAGAACGTGTCTTGGTTGCCGTCTTGCGCATCACGCTGGTGATGTAGTTGTTGATCGTGTTGCGCGAGATGCCCAGGATCGTGGCAATCTCATCGCTGGTCTTGCCCTCGGCAATCCAGAAAAGGCATTCCAGCTCGCGCTCGGTCAGTTCGAAATCACGGTCGCTTTTCTGTCCCTTGCTGACCGACAGGCCGACTACATAGCCGATCAGCAGGCCCACTTCACGCAGTCGATCGGCCGAGAGAATGTAGTCCTGCGGAAGGAGCAGCATCAAGGCAAGCCGCGTGCGGCCGACATTCAGGGTGACCGAGCAATACTGGCGACTGATGCCGTCCGGCACATGCGCGTCATCCGGCAGAAGATTGTATTTCGGCTGCAGAACCGACATGCACTTCTCAAGTTCGGTCGACTGCGAATATGTCGTGGCCAATTCGCTGTCCAGACGGCGGACCAGATCGAACGGCCAATCGGAGGCCACGACAAAATCGAGGCCGTCCTCCTGGACGAGGTCATAGCGGGCCAGGAGATAGTGCGAGGCACCCAGATATTCGGTCAGCATGCGCAAGCAGTGGGCAAGATCACCAGCCTGCCCGGGCGCTGCGAGTCTGTGGATCAGGATTTCCCTTGAGGACGAGCCCTGCGGAGGCTCGGCATGTGCGGACGAGCGCACTCTGCTTCCTGATCCCTCCGTTGTCAGCTCGGCATCCATACAGTGTTGCCCCCTTCGAGGACGTGACATCCCAGCGAGAAGATACACAGGCGATCATCACCGGCCGAAACCGACTCGACGCTTGCCTTCAACTCACGGACCCAACGAATCATGTTCATTTTAAAATATAAATAGTCAAAGATCACAACCAGTCGCGGTACATCCCCAATTAAAGAGAGGATCCCATTGCGGGTGCCGCGCTGTAATACTGCGACGGCGGGACCATAACGCAAAAAACCGCGCCTGTGGGCGCGGTTTGCGTTTGTGAGCCATTTTTCCTCAAGCTGCGTTGTCCACAGCCCATTTGCGGAGGATCTTGGCAGCGCGCTCCTCGGAGAGCTCCACCATGCGGGAGAGACGCCGCTCGGGGCCTTCCTTGACCCGACGGTTGAAGCCGCCATTCGGGTCGTCGTCGAGGGTGAGCAGATCGTCGGTGCTGTCGAAGCCGAAGTCGGAACCGAAGCCGTCCATGAGCGAGCTTCCGGCACCCCCGCCGAGGGCGGGCGAGAAGTCGGGCAGTTCGAGACCTGCCGCCTGCTCGCCGAGATCGCCGGTCAAGGCCGCCGCACCACCACCACCGGCGCTACGCACCATCGGACGGATGCCCATCCAGACAATCAGGAAGGCGACGGCGACGAACGCGAGCGAATTGATGATCCCGCCGACGTTGCGGCTGAGGATTTCCATGATGCCCGGTCCGCTGGCCGATTCCTCGAGCAGCTGGTTTTCGAGGAAGTCCATGGCGGTCAGCGTGACGACGTCGCCGCGGGCAGCATCAAGGCCGGAGGCCGAAGACACGATCTTCTGCATCTCGGCGAGATAGGCATCGATCTTGGCCTGGTCGACCGGTTCGCCGACCATCTTGGCAATGCGACCCTTGTTGACCACGACGGCCACCGAGATCTTCTCGAGCGTGTAGCTGTTGCGGACGGTGGCAACGGTCTTGCTGTTGATTTCGTAATTGGTCTGCTCTTCCTTCTTGTCCTGCTCGTCAGAGGATTCAGGACCGGCGCCGCCACTTTCGGGGGCTGCCTGGGGAATGTTCTGCTCGACGGTCGCGGCCGTATCCGACTGGCGCTGCAGGGATTTCTGCGCTTCCTTGGTGACGCGCACCGAACGTTCGACGCGCGATTCCGGATCGTAGATCGTTTCCTGGATCTGCTGGCTGTCGGTGTTCAGCTGGGCCGTGACGCTCGAACGGAAATTGTCCATGCCGAGGAACGGCGCGAGCGCCTTGTCGATGTTCGATTCAATTTCCTGCTGAACCGACTGCACGACGCCGAGCGAGCGCGTTGCGGCGCCGCCTGTTTCGTCGCCGGATGCCAGAAGCTGGCCGGTGGAATCCAGAATCGTGACATCCTCGACGTCCAGACCCGGAACCGAGGATGCAACAAGATGGCGGATGGAGGCGGCGGATTTGCGGCCCGCATCGGAGGCCGCTCGAATCATGACGGATGCTGTCGGCTTCTGCTCGCCACGACGGAAATTGCCGACATCCGGCATGACGATATGCACGCGGGCAGCCGCGATGCCGCTGATCTGCTGGATGGTGCGTGCGACTTCACCCTCCAGAGCACGGACACGCGTCACTTCCTGCATGAAGGAGGTCAGGCCCAGCGAGCCGACATTGTCGAAAAGCTCATAGCCGGCATTGGCGCTGTTGGGCAGACCGCGCTCGGCGAGCAGGAGACGGGCCTTGCTGGTCATGCCGACGGGAACACGAATGCTCGCACCATCGGTCCCGACTTCAAAGTTCAACCCTGATTCGGCGAGCGCAATGCTGACCTGGTTCAGATCGACCGGTTCCAGGCCCACATAAAGCGTCTCGAAGGCCGGTTTGTTGACGTAAAGAGCACCAGCAATGATGATTGCGAATGAAACAAGGGCTACACCGCCCATGGCCAAAAGCTTCGTCTGGCCTAACGACCCGAAGTTTTTTAGCACCTGAAGTAATTGATTTAACAGATTCATTCTGTCTCGCACCATCATAAAGAAAGGTTTGAGGGCTTTTGCCCTTGGCGAGACCATAGAAAGCGAAACTTGTGCGAGAGTTTCGCGAGGCTGAAATGCCGAATTCATTTCGGCTTAGCCAGGAAAGAAGGATGCCTGACAAAACAGGCGGCACGCTAGAAGAAGTCGAAGTCGCCAGCCGCCTTGCTCAGGGGTTGGGAATGGCCATGGCGCAAACCGGCACCCAGCGTCTTCTGCATTTCGGCAAGCTTGACGAGGCTGAGGGCCGTCGTCATGTCGATCATCCAGGCCGAGGGAATCGAACCGGTGATCGTATCGATGAATTCTGCCAGTCCACGCGTCTTCTGAACGGCGAGGTCGATGCCCTGCAGCACCTTGATGCTGTCAGAGGATTCCAGCACTTTCGAACCGCCCAGTTCCAAAAGTTGTGGCTCGACACGCTCGATCAGATAGGCAACGTCATGCAACTCGCTGACGATGCGCATGAGGATTTCCGGCAACGCTTCCTCGAGGCCCGCAACGTCGGCTTTGTTTTCGTTTTGCATCCGATTTCCAGTACTAGAAAAACTCGATTGAACTTTCCACCGGCTTCGACACAGGAGCCGGGCGCCTTTCCAGCGCAACCGTCTTTTGTGTTTCCGCGCCTGTGAGCGGATACTGTCTCGCGCGGCCGCTGATCGGCCAGAATTCCAGCTTGCGGCCGTGATCGCCCCCCGTGGAGGAACCGACAACCCTGATCCCTTCATCGCGCAGGAACTGGGTCGCAAAGGCTGCATTCTGCTCGCCGACATTGGAGAACGTCGCAATGGTCTTTGCGCCGCCGAAGATCTTGGCTTCCAACCGGTCCCTGCGGGCCCCCTTCTTCAGGAGGCCGTTGATCAGAAGCTCCATCAAATGGACCCCGTAGCGCGTGGCGTCACCACCGCCAGCACCGGGGACAGCAGAACCTGGAAGGAGGAAGTGGTTCATACCTCCAACTCCGGCATTCGGATCCCGAATACAGGCAGCCACGCACGAGCCGAGGATCGTCGACAAGACCACATTCGGGTCGTCGCTTACCTTCCACTCGCCCTGAATGATATGGACGCGTTTAGCTGCACTGTCCTCGACCATTTTATTTCAATGCTCCGAATACGGCTTCGATCGCTGCCTTCATCTTTTCGATGGTGAAAGGCTTGGCGAGAACGTTGTTGGCACCCAACTGAGCGGCCTTCTGCACCAGCGCACGGTCGCCCTGAGCGGTCAGGATGATGAAGGCTGCCTTCTTGGTGTTCGGATTGGTACGAACAGCCTGGAGAAGGCCAAGGCCATCCATGTTCGGCATGTTGAAGTCGGAGATGACCAGATGATGGGGCTGCTGCTCCATGACCTTCATTCCCTGTACACCGTCGCCGGCGGCCGTGATCTGCTTGAAGCCAAGCTGGGTCAGGGCATCCGACAGGAGGAGGCGGCTGGTGACCTGATCGTCGACGATCAGAACTTTGATTTTTTCGGCTATGGACATTATTCGATACCTTCTTTTCGGGCGGCAGTGAGTTTGAGGATCTCCTCCCCAATGGAACCAAGCGGCAGCTGATGTTCGACGGCGCCCAGTTCGTGGGCGACGCGGGGCATGCCATAGACCACGCAGGTCTTTTCGTTTTGACCGATGGTGCGGGCACCGGCGTGGCGCATCTTCAACAGGCCGGAGGCGCCATCGCGCCCCATGCCCGTCAGGATCACGCCAACGGCACTGCGTCCCGCGAGTTCGGCCACCGAATCAAACAGCACATCGACGGATGGGCGGTGGCCATTGACCGGCGCACGTTCGACGAGGCGGCAGCACGGTGCCGAAGCGTTCGACACCTGCAGATGACGATCGCCGCCCGGGGCAAGATAAATCTTGCCGATTTCGAGCCTTGCACCGTCGGTTGCCTCCTCCACGACCGGGGCACAAAGCCTGTTCAGGCGTTCGGCAAAACTCTTGGTGAAGGTCGGCGGCATGTGCTGCGTGATGACCGTCGGCGGGCAATTGCGCGGAAACTTCTGCAGAACCGCGATCAGTGCCTCGACACCACCGGTCGAAGAGCCGATGGCGACGATCTTGCGACCAACGCGGAAATCGGCGACAGGGGCAGCCGCCAGCGGCTGCAGCTGTGGAGCCGGCGCATGACGGTGCTGCGATCGGGCCGCGGCCTTGACCTTTTCCGCCAGTTCCCCGAACGGACGGGCGTCACCCGGCACGGGCTTTGCGACGCAATCGAAGGCGCCGATCTCAAGCGCCGCCAGCGTCGCTTCCGCACCGCGATGGGTCATGGTCGAGACCATGATGACCGGCATCGGACGCAGTTTCATGATTTTCTCGAGGAATTCGAGGCCGTTCATGTTCGGCATCTCGATGTCGAGCGTCACGACATCGGGGTTCAACTGCTTGATGGCCGCGCGGGCCTCCATGGCGTCGCCGGCCTGACCGACAACGCTGACATCCGGATCCTGGCTCAGCACAGCCGTGATCAGGCCGCGCATGGTCGGGCTGTCATCGACAACAAGAACGCGTGCGGGATTGCCCATTATTTGCGGCCTCCCTGCTTGCCGAGATAGCGATAGGTGGTGATGCCGATATTGTCGAAATCGTTCTTCGGATCGCCGGAGACACGCTCCGAATGGCCGATATAGAGGTGACCACCGACCGGCAGCAGCCCAGCGAAACGACCCCAGATCTTAACCTGGGTCGGCTCGTCGAAATAGATCACGACGTTGCGGCAGAAGATGACGTCGAAATTGCCCTTGAACGGCCACTGCGACATCAGGTTCAGCTCGTTGAAGGTGATGACACGCTTCAGGCGGTCATCGACCTGGAACTTGCGGCGGCCGTTGATTTCGGTCTCCTTGAACCACTGCTTGCGCATGGCGGGAGAAACGGTTTCCAGCGCCTGCTCGTCATAGGCACCCTGACGGGCAATGGCGAGGATCTTGGGATCGATGTCGCTCGCCAGGATCTTGAAGTCATAGTCGGCGGCATTGGGAAATGCCTGAAGCACCGTCAGCGCGATCGAATACGGTTCCTGACCGTCCGAACTGGCCGCGGACCAGATGCGCACGCGGCCACCGGCCTTGGCCCGGGCGATCAGTCCGGGAAGGACCTCGTCGCGCAGATGCTCGAAGTGGTGGTTCTCGCGGAAGAAGCGGGTGAAGTTCGTCGTCAGATGCGAGAGCATTTCGCGGCGTTCGCCAGCACCCTCTTGCGAGGCGACAAGCTGGCAATAGGCACGGAACCCCGACAGGCCGAGATTGCGGATATGCTTGGACAATCGCGAATAGACCAGAGATGCCTTGGAATCATTCAGGGCAATACCGGCATCCGAATAGATCATCGCCGCGATCTCGTTCAGATCGCGACGGGTCAGCGGGTATTCGCCGCTGGCCAGGACCTCGTCGTCCGATTGCCTTGATGAACTCATTGCAAATGTCATGCAGCCTCGCTTTCGGCGTCGGTAAAGAGAGCACCAAGCTCGATCAAGCAGATCATCCGCTTGTCGATCGCGAGAATGCCGCGGGCATATTGGCGTTCGAGGTCGGAGGAGATCTCCGGCGTCGGTTGTATGTTGTCCTCAGTCACGGTCAGAGTGTCGGAAACTGCCTCAACCAGCAGGCCGATCACTTTCGAGCGAACCTGCACCACGATGATCACATGGCGCGTACTGGGTTCGACCGGCTTCATGCCGAGGCGTCGGGACAGGTCCATGATCGGCAGTACGGCGCCGCGCAGATTGATCACCCCCAGGACATGGCTGGGCGAATGTGGCAGCGGAGTCGCGGGGGTCCACCCGCGAATCTCGCGCACCGACATGATGTTCACGCAAAACTCCTGCTCGCCGATCCGAAAGGCGATGAGTTCACGATTTCCTTCTGCAAGGCTTCTGACCGCATACGACATGAGACTATCCTGCGACTGCTAGTGACATTTCCTGCTTGAGTGACTGGCCGCGCGAGGCGGCGACGACGGCATCCACGTCGAGGATCAGCGCCACACGTCCATCACCAAGGATGGTTGCTGCGGCAATGCCCGGAACATGGGTGTAGTTGGCTTCGAGAGACTTGATGACGACCTGGCGCTGACCCTGGATGGCATCGACCATCAGAGCGCGCTGTCCGCCGCCTTCCGATTCGACCAGCAGTGCCACGCCTTCGACAGGATTGGCCTGGGTTCCGCGGAAGTTCAGGATCCGGCCGACATCCACCAGCGGGCAGAAGGAGTTGCGGATCGAGATCAGGCGCTGGTTGGCACCGAAGGAGTGGATGTTCTGCGCTTCCGGCTGCAAGGTTTCGACGATCGCCGTCAGCGGGACGACGAGGGTCTGGCCGGCAACCGTGACAACCATACCGTCGAGAACGGCGAGCGTCAGCGGAAGGCTCATGGTGAAGGTCGAGCCAAGGCCCGGACGCGAGGTGATCGAGATACGGCCACCCAGTGCCTGGATCGAGCGCTTGACCACGTCCATGCCGACGCCGCGGCCGGAAATGTCGGAGATCTTGTCGGCGGTCGAGAAGCCGGGCGCGAAGATCAGGTTGTCGATCTCTTCGTCCGTCAGGTTGGCATCGGCCGCGATCAGTTCGTTGTCGATCGCCTTCTGGCGGACACGCTCGCGGTTGATACCGGCGCCGTCGTCGACCAGTTCGATGACGATACGGCCGGAGCGATGCTTCGCCGTCAGCTTGATCGTGCCCTCCGGCTCCTTGCCGGCGGCCGCACGCTTTTCGGGGCTCTCGATGCCGTGGTCGACGGCATTTCGGATCATGTGGGTCAAAGGCTCGGCGAGCTTGTCGATAACCGTCTTGTCGACTTCGGTGTTTTCACCTTCGGTGACGAGGCGGATCGACTTTCCGACCATGTCGGCAACTTCGCGGACGATACGCGACATGCGCTGGAAGACCGGCTTCACCGGCTGCGCGCGGATCGCCATGACCGAATCCTGGATCTCGCGGGTGAGCTGCTGCAGCTCTTCGAGGCCCATGTTGACTGCGGACGTGCCGGTCGCATCGTTTTCAATGACGCTCTGCGACAGCATCGCCTGGTTGATGACGAGCTCGCCGACCAGGTTGATCAGGCGGTCGACGCGGTCGAGATCGACGCGGATGGTCTGGCCGGCGGCGTTGTTGGCCTGGGCGGCAGCAGCAGCGGCAGCGGCTGCGGCCGCAGCGGCTGGCGATTCCTTCTTTTCCGCCTTGGCGGCGGCAAGCTTGCTGACCCGGGTGGCGGTTTCGGCAGCCTCGACAGCGGCGTTGACCGTTTCGGCAGCGACCATTTCCGGGCCGTCGTCGAGAGCCGACAGATCGAAGGGTACGGGGATCATCGGAAGCTCTTCGCCGGCTGGCTTGGCCTCCGCCTCGATCATCTTGATCTCAAGGTCACAGTCCCATTCGGCGAATTCGAACACGGTCCGAATGGCTTCTTCGCCCTTTTCCGGCTTGATCTGGATTTTCCAGGCGAAATAGGCTTCCTCGGGGTCCATATCATCGAGCGACGGCAGGCCGTCCATGATGCAATTGATGCTCATCTCGCCGACGCGCGAGAGATCGCGCAGCAGGAGAGCGGCTTCGTTGCCCTTGGAATACAGGTCGCGACGCGGCTTGAAGCTGACCTCAAAGGTCGACGGAGCGGCCGCTTCCTCTTCTTCTCCGAAACCATCGAAGGAGAAGGGAACAGGCTGGAAGCCATCGTCGGATGCAGCCGGTGCCTTGGCAACCGGGGCTGCAGGGGCCGGAGCCGAAGACGCTGCCGGCAGTTCGCCATGCGCCAGCGCCTCCAGTTCCTTGACCAGGCCGCTCGACCGGGATGCCTCGACGCTGCCGCCATCGCGGGCAGCATTGGTCAGGTCCGCCAGCACGTCGGCTGACTTGAGCATGACCTTCATCACTTCCGGGCCGGGTTCGAGCTTGTTGGAACGAACGCAATCAAGTGTCGTTTCAAAGACATGCGCAAAGGCTACCAGGTCGTCGAGACCGAAAGCACCTGCACCGCCCTTGATCGAGTGAACCGCGCGGAACACGGCATTCACCGTCTCCGGGTCACGATCCCCGTCATTCATTTTCAGAAGACCGGATTCCAGTTCTGCAAGCTGCTCCTCGCATTCCTGGAAGAAGATCTCTTTGATTTCGTTCATATCCATAGGAGAAAATCCCGGCTTAGGCGGTTACACGCTCGATGGCATCGATCAGCTTGGTCGGATCGAACGGCTTGACGATCCATCCGGTTGCACCAGCCTGGCGCGCGCGGTTCTTCTTTTCCGCGTCGCTTTCCGTGGTCAGGACCAGGATCGGAATGGCGCGGTATTTCTCGTTCTTGCGAACGCCTTCGATAAAGCCGAAACCATCAAGACGCGGCATGTTGATGTCGGTGACGATGACGTCCGGATTGCAGTCTTCGAGGACTTCCAGACCTTCAATGCCGTCTTCGGCCTGAATGGTTTCAAAGCCGGCATTGTTGAGTGTGACCAGAAGCATGTTTCGGATGGTTCTGGAGTCATCCACGGTAAGCACTTTTTTCTTCATTGCCGGATCTCCTTAGCGAGCAGATGGTCGACGTTCACGCCAATCAGTTGAAGGGTCTTGAGAAAGGCCTCCGAGGCCTTCCCGAAAGAGAAGGGGTGCTTGTCAGCTTCCCAGGCCTTGGCCGCAGCCATGAGGACCTGGACACACTGTGCGCCGACGCGCTCGACGCCGGAGGCGTCGATGGTGAGCGGGGCACCGCGCAAGGAGAGGATGTTCGCCTTCAGATTGGACGCCTCGTTGAGGTCCAGCACTGCCGCGAGTTTCAAACTCTTCTGTTGGCCTTTCTTGACTGCCATCATTTCTTTCCTTGTTTCACGAAGCCGCAGCTATCGTGCCGGTCCAGCCGGTAACCGGTTGAGAAACTCCACCATTTGTTCGGACATTCGCCGCCTGAGCTTCCTGTGTAGCGCATGGTGGTAAACAATCCCCTCACCCTCCCAGCCCAGCGATCTGGACCGAAAAGCCGAAATCATCATCAAACGGTGCGTTGTCGAGGTTATCTCCGTCAGACGCGCGCGGACCGAGCAGCGAGGCGCTCACCGGCGAAGCGGCAAGACGCGGCGAGACCGGCTTTGACGGGCGGACCTGACGTTCGATATGGAATTCGCGGATCGTCTCGCCGAGTTCGAGGATGACCTTTTGCAGGTCGTCCGAACTGTCACTGGAGCGGCGGGCGAGATCTGCGGTGCTGGAAACATCGGAGCCGAGAGCGGCCACGATGCCGGAAAGGTCGGCGAGCCCGGTCGCCTGGGCGTCCGTCTCGCTGGCGATCTCTGAAACCGTGCCGCTGATGCCGCCAACCTGCGTGACGATATCGGCAATGGCTCCTTGCGTCCTGGCGACCATGTCGACGCCGGCGACAACTTGGTTCTTGGTGGTCGCGACCAGGGTCTTGATTTCACGCGCCGCATCGGCCGAGCGCTGGGCGAGTGCCCGCACTTCCTGGGCGACAACGGCAAAGCCGCGACCGCTGTCGCCGGCCCGGGCCGCCTCGATGCCGGCGTTGAGCGCCAGAAGATTGGTCTGGAAGGCAATCTCATCGATCGCGCCGATAATATGGCCGATCTGTTCGGCGGAAGCCTCGATATCGGCCATGGCCGAAATCGCCTGGCCGACCACCTGACCGCTGGCCTCGACCGACTGACGCGTGGCGGCCACCGAGGCTTCGGCCTTCTTCGTCTTGCCGGCGCTGCCGCGCATATCGGATGTCAGGCTTTCCAGCGCACGGGACGCCTCGCCCAGCTGCTCGGACTGGGCATCGGCGCGCGCCGAACAGTCGCGTGCGGCAGCGACCATTGCATCGGTCGTGCCGCGGGCCTGCATCAGCTTGTCCTCGGATGACAGGAATGCGGTCTGCAGCTGTTCCAGGGCCTCGTTCATGCGGCTTGCGAGGTCGCAATAGGCGTCCGGCACATCCGCACCGATGCGCACGGTCAGGTCGCGCTCCGCCAGACCCTCGATGACGGGACCAAAAATCGCTTCAACCTCGGCACGATCGCGCTCGCGCTGGGCCGCCATGTCGCGGTGGTGCTTGACGCGCAGCTCGTTGAAACGCAGGGATACGGCGATTTCGACATCCACCATCACCAGCCGCACAAGCGCACCGGCAAGGTCAGTGACCTCGCGCTGGCGGCGGCGCCCCGAGGGCAGCAGACCGGAGCCGGCATTTTCGCTGATCACGGCCGTCAGCAGATGTTCGAGAACAACCGCGTGGCCGGCGATGTGCCACCTTGGGTCAAGGCCCATGCGGCTTTCACTGTCGGACAGAACCTTTACACGCTCGGCATAGAGCGCGTCGAAACGGGCATCCGTCAGCACATCCCAGTGGGAGGACAGGAGGTCATGGAAACGATCGTATTGACGCTCGCTGGAAAAGGCGCGCGACGCATCGGGAAATGTCTGGAGACGCTGGAAGAGATCGCGCAGCGCCGTCTTCACCTGCGGCGAGAGCAGGTGTCGGTTCTGGCGCAGCAATTCGCGGTGGCTGTCATCGAGGCCGGCAAAACGCAGGCGTTCGCCCAGGCTTCCCGCCTGCGCTCCCGTTGTCCGTTCCGTCGGATTGACCTGACTTGCCATAATGCCCGTATTGCTGCGATCTCGAACGAGATCGCCCCCTTCTGGGCAGGCCGATGGAGCGGGTGGCCGAAACGAGAATGCAAGGTGATGGACCCCGTCTGGAGGTCCGTCCGCATTCATGGCGAGCCGTCTGTCGAACTGCCTGCATGATTTTTACAGACCGGGTCAAAACCGGTACGACGGGACGGCCTCATGCCCGAAGGAAACTTGGAAAAGTCCCACTCCGACGTGTCCAGCAATCATTATGGTTAATTCCTTGCCTGAAGGTTAATGAATGGTGCCCGCAGAACCGATTTCGCTAATATGCCAGCGAATTGCAGTGCGGCGCGTCGCGGTTGGGCAAATCCGTCGCGATCAGACGGTACATCCGTCGCTCATGCCATCCGTCAGCAAAGCGACGCCCATCTGCGCCCATCTTGCGGGCGCGCAACTGTGAGCGGACCAGAGTGAACTGATGGTCAACGGTGTGACAGCGCCTGCTGCTCAAATCCCTGCTGAAGCCGGGAACCGATTGCCAACGATGGCGTTACTCTCATGTCTAATCTCGTCAATGAACGGACAGAGCGGAAGAACGGAGCGGCGTAGGCCAGCCGCTGGTGTCTTTCGCTGTTTTGGTCTTTTCCCGCGCCCTGCGGGACGGGTCTCAACGTCTGTTCGACATGACGGGAAAGCGGCGGAGAGCGGAGAGAACCATGCCCGACAGAGACGAATGGATTGCCCGCAGAGCTTATTCACACTGGGAAGCGGAGGGCCGTCCTGATGGCCGCGATGCAGATCACTGGCATGCGGCACTCATCGACTGGCAGATGTTACAAGACGCGGCGGATCGACTGAGCGACAACGCTGGGCGCCGCATCGCCGACGCCCGGACACCGATCTTGGCCCCGGCACAAGCGCCACCGGAACCGGGCGACCTTGCAAACGTCAAAGCACCGGCAAGATCCGGCAAGGTTCCGAAACGATGACGACGATGGGCGAAGCCGAGATCAGCGTCGCTTTCGGACGGGCGCAATTCGTTCAGCGCATGCGCGAACTGCAGCAGGCTGAAGGGCATTTCCGGCTCGCCATAGATGGCATCGCGCGCGTGCCGCTGCAGGTACTGGCCGTGGCATCGGAAATCTATCCACTGGTCAAGACGGGCGGTCTCGCCGATGTGACCGGCGCGCTTCCAAAGGCCTTGTCCCGCTTCGGCATCGAGACCCATACACTGGTTCCGGGTTATCCTTCCTTGCTGGCACTGGCCCGCCTGCATCCGCCGCTGATGGCGTTTGACGACTTGCTCGGTGAAGCCGCCATGCTGCGGCACCTTGAGATCGACGGGCTCAGCCTGTTCGTGCTCGATGCGCCGACACTCTTCGACCGTGAAGGCGGCCCCTATGTCGACCAGCACGGAACGGACCACTCGGACAACTGGAAACGCTTTGCCGTGCTGTCGCTCGCGGCGGCCGAGATCGCGGCTGGCGCCCTGCCCGGCTGGCGCCCCGATCTCGTGCATTGTCACGACTGGCAGGCGGCGCTGACGCCGGTCTACATGAGTCATATCGGATCGACCGTGCCGGTGGTGCTCACCATCCACAACCTGGCCTTCCAGGGTCAATATTCATCGACCCTTCTGCCCTATATCGGCCTGCCGCCGGAGGCCTATTCCGTCGATGGGCTCGAATATTTCGGTGATATCAGCTATCTCAAGGGTGGCCTGATGATGGCCGATCACATCACGGCCGTCAGCCCGACCTATGCGCGCGAAATCCTGTCTCCGACCTTCGGCATGGGACTGGACGGCGTCCTCAACGCCAGGCTTGACCGGCTCCAGGGCATCGTCAACGGCATCGACAACGATGTCTGGAACCCGGCGACGGACAGCTATCTTCCATACCGCTATGACGCCAAGACGATCCGCAACAAGAAGCGCAACAAGGCGCTGCTGCTGGAGCGTTTTGGCCTCGAAGCCGGTGACGGCCCGCTGTTTTCAGCGGTGACCCGCCTGACCTGGCAGAAGGGCATGGACATGCTGGCGGAAGTCGCCGACGAGATCCTCTATCGCGGCGGTCGCCTGATCGTGCTTGGCCAGGGTGACCATGATATCGAGGACGCACTGAAATCCACCGCAGCGCGGTTTCCCGGCAGGATGGCCGTGTCGGTCGGCTATAACGAGCAGACGGCGCATCAAATTCATGGCGGTTCGGATGCGATCATCCAGCCCTCGCGTTTCGAGCCCTGCGGCCTGACCCAACTTTACGCGTTGCGCTACGGTTGTGTGCCGGTCGTATCGCGAACCGGCGGCCTGTCGGAGACGATCATAGATGCCAACGACGCGGCACTGACGGCGCGGGCGGCAACTGGCTTCCAGTTCCATCCCGTACGGCCGGAGGGGCTGCGTCATGCCTTGCGCCGCGCCGCTGATGCGTATGAGGATCGCCGCCAGTGGGCGCGGATGCAATTGCAGGCGATGCGTGCCGACTATTCCTGGGACCGTAGCGCCGAAAATTACGCCGACGTCTATGCGCGCCTGACGCGAGACCGCGCCCAGTCAGTCTTATGATATGTAGTTTCGGTAAGCAATTACTTACATTAACGACGCTGCACTAGATCCACGTCTCGCGCGGATGGTCGTCCTGCAGCGATTGCTCGCGAAGGGCAAGCGTTTGCTGAAGGGCCGCGATATCCTCGCTGTCTGCGACAACGGGCTCTTCTGCGATGGCTCTGAGAAAGGCCGGATCGATCGTGCCCCGTCCAAGCGCCAGCCGCAGGGCCTCGCGCTTCTGCCGCTCGGCGTCGAGCTGGGCCGACAATGCGAGGATCAGTCTGTCGCGCGGGTCGCTATGGCGGCGCCAGCGTGGCCTGCGAATTTGTTCAGACATCGTGCGGATCCCCTCTGCCCTGCTATTTCCAGCTCGCTGATGAAACTTTTGACCGCCTTCATTGTTCCCTGCATTGTGGCAGGCCACAGTTGATATCAAGGCAGAAAGGCCCAGAGAGATGCAAACCGACAATTCCATGATCGACGGACAAAGCATCGAGGGGCGATTGAACGCCCATCGCGAGATCCTGATCTGCCTGCTCACCTCGGCCTTGCTGCGACCTGACAGCACGCTCGAGTTGCTGCGCAGCCTGGAGGAGGAAGTATTGATCCGGGATGGTGCCGAAGATCCCGGCCTGACGCCATCGGCGGGGATCGCCCGGGCTGGCGAAAAAAGCGACGAAATCCGCCAGATCCTGGACACCGCAAGGGCCCGGGCCGACGCACTCACCCGTCAGGCACAAGCAGGGCGGTGATGGTGATAGAAAGTCAGGCCGTGCACGGCAACGGCCGAAGGCTCAAGTCTTCGTACTGCTGACAAACGCCTCAAGCGGCGCCACCAGTGACCAGCGCAGGCCTTCTGGATTGAAGTCCATGCTGACCTTGCCGCCGAAGGCGCTTGCGGCATGCCGCTCGACCACGGTCGAGCCAAAGCCGCGTCGACTGGGCTCGATGACGCGTGGGCCGTTCAGCTCCGTCCAGGTCACCTCCAGCATCGGTTGCTCGGATTGCGCATCCTGGATCGTCCATTCGACCGTAATTCGGCCCTCGAACACGGAAAGTGCGCCATATTTCACCGAATTGGTGGCGAGCTCGTGGAAAACCAGGCCGAGGTTTTGGACCGCGTTGGCATTGGCCAGCAGGTCCGGTCCGCGGCGCGCTACGCGCTCAGTCGAACCGACAACGGTCATGAGTTGCAGCTCGACCAGTGTCGACAGGTGAATGCCACCCCATTGCTGCTTGGCCAGGGCCTCGATCGATTGCGCCAGGCCTGCAAGGCGTCCGCTGACTGCACGCTGGAACTCTTCGACGCTGTCGGTTCCACGGGCGAGCTGACGCATCATCGCCTGGACCAGCGACAGAATGTTCTTCGTCCGGTGCACCAGTTCCTGGAGGATGAAATGCGTGCGCTCCTCGGCCTGGGCTCGGTCGAAGGACGCATTGGACAGCGCTATCGCCACCTGATTGGCCTCGACGATCTTGGTGCGCTCGGGCGAGACGATGTCGCCATGGCCAATGCGCTCGGCCATGGCGGCGATCTTGCGAATGGACGACCGCAACTGATGCGCCGCCGTCAGGACGACGCACAGGCTCAACGCCAGAAATACCATGCTGCCGATCAGCAGATTTTTCCAGATGGTGACGAAGGAGCCCTGGACGCTGGATACCGGCCCCCAGATCGCCACGCGCCAGGGCCAGTCGGCGACCTTGGAATAACCGAGCAGATATTGCACGCCGTCCCGGTAGATGATGACGCTGTTGCTGGAGCCAAACATCAGATCCAGCGCGCTTTGGTCGAACTGTTCGCCGGACGGGCGGTTGTCGGGGCCGCTCGACACGATCACCCTGCCATCGCTGTCCAGCAGACCGGTGGTCCAGCCTGGAGGCAGGTTGTCCCGGGACAGCAGGCTGGCGAGGCTGGCCGCGTCCTGGGTGAGCACCACCGCGGCCGCACCGCTGGGGTCGCCTTGCGGCAGAGGCATGGTGAGATTGACCACCCAGCGCTTGCTGGTTGCACCATAAAACACTCTGGACAGTTCGGTTTTTCCCGACAGCATTGCTGATTGCAGCGAGCCGATATTGGACATCTTCGGAAGGGCCGAACCAAAGGCGATCCGCGTGTTGAGAAGCTGTGCGCCGTCGGCCCTGACGAGCAGAACATACAGCGAGCTGCCTTTCAGGCTTTCCCCCACCCGGCGATGAAAGGCGGCGAGGTTGCCCTGCTGTAGTTCGGCCGAGTTGCTGACGAGAGCGAGTGTCGTCTCCATATCGGAAATCTTACGCTCGACATTGCCACTCACGGTCTGCGCATCCTGCGCCGTCTCACGCTTCAGGGCCTGGAACTGGCCACGCTCGAGCTCAAGCAGCAGAAAGACCACGAATACGAGCAGGGGCAAGGTCGAAAGCGCCGCCATCATCGCCAGATAGGTGCCGATCGTTGCCGTCGGAAAAAGCCGCGCCAAGTATCTGGTCAACACGTTCATGATCCGAGTTTCTCCGCCGCCATACCCGGCAATCCGCTCCGTGGGCGATGCACGGGGACCAATTTAAATCGAAACAGAGCGAACCTTAAGCCGCGCACGGCGTTAGACCAGTTGAAGCAAGAAGGATCAATACGATGGTGTTCAAGCCGCAACGCTTTCACGACGACATACCAGTCGCCGAAATCGACCACCCCAGCGAGGCCAATCTTGAGATCGCGGTCGCCAAGGCACTTGCGATCACACAAGGGCTGGATGCCAGCGAGTTGACGGTCGTTTCCAAGGGGCGGGAAATTGTCCTTGCTGGCCACGTCGCATCGCGATCCGAAATCGATCGGGCCGTCGACGTCATCCTCTCCGTGCCCGGCGTCAGCAAAGTCACGGTTCAAGTTGCGAGCGACGAAGCGCTGTGACCTCCGGCGCCGCGTCCACGCACGAAACCACGGCAGCGCGAGCTGTCGTGGTTTTGTTTTCCGTAGATCGCGCCCAGACTGACCCTGCCTCACCCACATACCATCACGATCTAGACTTAGACTGCTATTTCCGACCGCCTACACCGGCTGACGTGCCGCGCTGTTCGAAAGCCTGAGACATCGCGCCGATTTCCAGCATACCGCCCTTCAGATCCTGCTGGCGGAAGATGAACGTCCGACGCTTGCCGGTCTGCCGTTCAGTATGGGCTTTAGCCGCTTCGACGGCCAGACGATAGCTTGGATATGCGGCCGACTGTATACCGTCGGACACGAATACCCAGCCGTTCGCCTGGGGAACAATATCACAATACACCTGGGCCATGGCAAACTCCTCCTCATGTCCTGCCGAAACGCGCGAGGGTGGCGCAGGGTTCCGACGCTGAGCGCATATTTTTCGATATTAAAACTGGATGCGACGATCGGTGGATACTGCGCGGTCTGCCCGCCTTCTCCGCGTCGTCATCGATGATCATCGGCTCGGACAACCCGTCTTGCCGACACCCTCCGATCGGAACTGGCGGGAACCAAAAGCAACCGTTGGGGATTGCCCCTTTGTCGCCCGTTCGGCCCAGCCAACAAACGACAGTCGCCATTGTCTCACCGGTCGTTGTGCGGCTTGCAATGGAAAGCACAGGAGAATGAGATGAACACCATGCGTGTCAACGCCATGCCGAAGCCGCCCGGTCCAGACGACCTGCCGCCGGCAAAGCCCGTTCCCGGCCCCGCGCCGGGGTGGTTGCCCGACGTACCGGTCGAGGAACCGGAGCCGGATCTCTTGCCGGACGAATGGCCCAACCCCAATCCCGACGAGACCCGCAACCCGCCCGTGGTCGAGCCCGGCAGAGGCATATAGGGCGCAACGAAGGGCGCGCGCGACAGACACCGCGGCATGGCGATCGCCATGCCACACTTGCTACATTGGGCTTCAGACCACGGCCCGATACGCGACGGCTAGGCCGGCCTGGATCGGGGCCTCAACTTGCACCACGGCCCGACCAGCGGTGCCACTGTTCCTCGCTGCCATGGAAGACGTTGAGATCGATTTTCTCCTTGACCCCATGCGACAGGCCGGAGCCGGAATACTGCCAGAAGATCCATTTGCGACCCGGATAGACCTTGGACGGATGCTGGGCAACAGCGCGCAGCCAGAAGGGATAATCGAGGAAGGCGTTGCGCAGGTTGTCCTTGTAGAAATCCGGTGCTGTGTAGATGACCGGTCGCTGGCCGTAGTGGCGCTCAAGCTTGTCCATGAAGACCTGCATCTTCTCACGCACCGTTTCCGGCGACAGGCGGCGCTTGCAGCTTGATTCACCATTGTATTCGACGTCGATCACCGGCGGCAGGGCATCGGGATCACGTGGCACGTTGCGGATGAACCAGTCCGCTTGCTCACCCGCGGTGCGGCACCAGTAGAAGAAGTGATAGGCGCCGCGTTTCAGGCCGGCATCGTCAGAGCGCTTCCAGTTCTTCTTGAACATCGGGTCGAGGTGATCGCCGCCGTCGGTGGCCTTGATATAGACGAAGTTCGCCCCCTGGCTGCGCAGCTTTGCCCAATCGATCTCGCCCTGCCAGCGCGACACATCGACCCCATGGACAGGATAGTCACGCGGTTTGGTCTTGCCGAAATTGATCGGCTTGGCATCCTTGAAGCGGTGGCTGTAGATACGGGACCGCCCGGCGCTGCCACTTCGTGCGCGCGGCGCATCCTGCAGATCCTGCGGGATCGGCGGAACGACGGGTGCCAGCATGGCAACCGGCCGCTCGTTTGGCAGCGGCATGCCGGCGGTCATGCCGCTCGGCGTCATCGTGCTTGTCGCCATGGCGGCACCACCGGGGACCGGCCCGGCCCAGGCGAGCGCATCCTGATGGGGTTGACTGGTTTCGACGGCTGCCGGCGGCACGATCGAAGCTGTCACATCCGACAGCGGCACAGGGCCCTGCTGCTGCGGCACAGCCGCTACGGCCGCAGCCTGGGGCAGCGGCCTCGAGCCGATGGTCAGGACGTCATCAGGCCCGGACGAGCGGCATCCGGCAAGGACAAGGCAGCCGATCAGGATCGACGAGACAAGCTTCAAACGCATGACACAGGTACTCAACACTCAAGGCCGGCAACCCCGAAAACCGGGCCTGCCGGGAACACGGACACCAATTGCTAACAGAGTTTTACCGGGAAATGCTGAATGCAATCTTTACGAAGTGGCAGGATGTTGCCCGCGGCCGGCGCGCACCGAGAGGCCGCGGCAACCCGGTTATGCGTGCAGCGCGGCCAAAAGCCAGGAAACTGCCCGGTCGCTGGCCACAGTCCTCCGTGCCTTGAGGGGCAGAAGAACATTGTATCGCCCTTCGGCCTTGGACGTTTGATCATCAAGGGCGACCAGGGTTCCGTCGTCAAGAA
Organism: Hyphomicrobiales bacterium; assembly: GCA_900470155.1. GTDB lineage: Bacteria > Pseudomonadota > Alphaproteobacteria > Rhizobiales > Rhizobiaceae > Allorhizobium. The sequence continues at coordinate 53,792 of UBZT01000004.1, read as the reverse complement.
ATGTCTGGACGAGCGTGCCCCAGCCCAGCGCTACACCTTGGCCGGTACGGGCCGCGAAGATCGTTTCGGTATAATGGCTGAACCGCAGCGACGGCTTGTGCGCAAACGATGCCCCGATTTGCCCCAGCCACTGCGACCAGGAAAACCACAAGGGATCGGAACTGTGCGTTTCGATAAACTCGTCTGACGGAGAAAGAGGTCCGGGCTGCCTTCGCCTGAGGTAATCCGGCGAACAGACGGGCGTGATGTAATCCTCTCTCGAAGCGATCACGGTGCCGTCGTTAAACGGCGGCACGCCATAACGAATGGCGATATTGATCTCGCCGCCGTCGAGATCGATCTTTTCGTCCTGGGATACCACCCGCACCTGGATACCCGGGTTCTGAGAGCGAAAGTCGGCCAGACGCGGAAGCAGCCAAAAAGACGAGAACGCGACCGTTGCCCCGATCGTGACAACGTCCTGACCGGTGGCTTTGATATTGTCGACCGTGTCGGCGATATTGGCGAAGCTTTGCGCCAGCGATGCGCCGAGGATCAAACAGGCCGGCGTCGGTTCAATGGCGCGATGCTTGCGCAGGAACATCGGCTGGCCCAGTTCCGCCTCAAGCAAGGCAATTTGCCTGCTGACGGCTGCCTGTGTGACGCCGAGTTCCGCCGCCGCTGCCGTGAAGCTCTTCCTGCGCAAAACAGCTTCCACCATGAGCAATGCCGTCAGCGATGGTAGTCGTCTTCGAAACTGCATGCTCGCCTAACTCATCCATAACTTTTCGTTATGCCAACGTAAGAATTAATGCCGTTGAACGGGCTGCATGGCAAGAGCACTCTCGCTGCAAAGCAAAGGGGATCTTCATGCTGAACACGTTTGCGTCTTCGATCTCGTCACTTCTGGACGCACGCGCCGACGGGCACGCACTGCCCGCGGGTCTTTATATTCGCTCGGACGTGTTCGATGCCGACATGGACGTGTTCTTCCGTCAGCACTGGATCTGTATCGGTCTGGAATGTGACGTGCCCGAGCCTGGGGATGCCGCCGTTGTCGACATCGGAAAAACCAGCCTCATCCTGTTGCGCGACGATGACGGCGAGATCCGCGTCATGCACAATGTCTGTCGCCACAGGGGGTCGCGCCTCCTTGATCCCGGCAAGACAATCGTTTCGAAACTGGTCTGTCCCTATCACACCTGGACCTACGAACTGAGCGGCGAGTTGAGCTATGCGCCACATATGGGCAAGAGCTTCGACAAGGAATGTCGCAGCTTGAAGTCGGTTGCCTTCAAATCCATCAGCGGCCTGATCTATGTCTGCCTCGCCGACAATCCACCGGAGGACATTGCCCACCTCACGCAGGCAACGGCTGAGCGCCTGGCCCCCTACGATATCCGCAATGCGAAAGTCGCTTTTGAATCGGACGTGATCGAGCACGGCAACTGGAAGCTGACGATCGAGAACAATCGGGAGTGTTATCACTGTTCGGCGAACCATCCCGAGCTATGCGTTTCTTTCGTCGACCTGGATTTCGGATTTGACCCCGAGACCCTCAGTCCGGAAGACAGAGCCCAGGCAGAGGAGCATCTTGCCCTCTATGCGGAGCGGACCCGCCAGTGGGAAGCGGACGGCTATCCTTCCGCCGCCGTCGAACGGCTTGCTGACTGCGAGACCAATTTCAGGACACAGCGGCTGATCATTTCCGGCGCGGGCGAATCCCAGACGCCCGATGCCACGGCCGCGTCGAATAAGCTCCTGGGAACGATGACGCGCAAGGATCTCGGCGATACCCACCTGTGGGGTATCAATAGCTGGAACCACTTCATGGGTGATCATGCGGTCGTGGCAATCGTCATCCCGCTTTCGGCCGACAAGACGCTGGTGCGCACCAAGTGGCTTGTTCACAAGGACGCGGTCGAGGGCGTAGACTACGATCTTGAGAAACTGACGAACGTCTGGCTGGCGACGACCGAACAGGACGCCGACCTGGTGGCGCGCTCCCATGCCGGCGTCGAGGACCCGGCCTATGTTCCGGGACCCTATTCTCCGTTTTCGGAAACCAACCTCGACAAATTCGCCACCTGGTACATCGATCGGATGCGCGCTCATGGATACTAAGAGCGCATTTCCGGCAATGAAACCCATCGAGAAAACCGAATTCTGGAACAGGGATCTGGACGAGGATCTCGTTTGCATCGACGTTCACCCGGAAACGCATGACGTGAAAACATTCACGTTCGTTTCGACGCACGGCAAACGATTTGACTTCAAAGCCGGGCAGTATTTTCTCTTCGACCTCAAGGTGGACCAAGAGCCCGAAAGCCGCTGCTACAGCATCTCATCCTCGCCCCAGCGCACCAATGCGTTTTCCGTCACCGTGAAGCGCGTGCCGGGCGGAAAGATTTCCAACTGGTTTCACGACAATGTCGTGGCCGGCTCTGAAGTGAAGGGCAACGGGCCTCTCGGACATTTCATTCGACCGGACGCCCGGAAGCTTCTTCTTCTGTCGGGCGGGTCAGGCATCACCCCCGTGATGTCGATCGTGCGTGAACTCGCAGATACGTACGAGCCAATCGACGTCGTATTCATGCATGCGGCACGAAGCCCCAGGGATCTGATTTTTCGCGACGATCTTATTCGGCTCGCCACTCGGGAAAAAGGATTGCGTCTGCACTTCCTGCCAGAGGTGACGGCAGGCGAAGCCCATTGGCCCGGTCTCACCGGACGCATCTCGCCAGACTACATGAAGCTGGCGGTGCCCGACCTTGGCGAGCGAACGGTGATGTGCTGCGGCCCGGCGCCCTTCATGGCGGCGGCGCGCGCGATCGTTGCAGAACTCGGGGTTCCTGCGTGCAACTACATCGAAGAAAGCTTTGACGCCGCCGTCATCGACGATATCGATCTCCCCGTTGCCCAAGAGGCCGCAACACGAATGTTTGCCGTGGACTTTGCCAAGCAAGGCCGCAAAATCGATGTTTCTGGCGAGCAGACCGTGCTGTCCTGTGCCAAAAAAGCGGGGGTGAAACTCCCCTCCTCCTGTTCAAACGGCGTGTGCGGCACGTGCAAGTCAAAACTGGTTTCCGGAACCGTCGATATGAACCACAATGGCGGGATACGCCAGCGTGAGATCGACGCCGGGCTGTTCCTGCCCTGTTGCTCCAAACCGCTGAGTGATCTCATCATCGATCGATAAAGCCAGAACCATCCCTGCCACGCGTCATTGTACCGTTCACGCGATCTCCCCGGCACACGAGGTTCAGCGAAGCCCAGACGGGCTTCGCTTCAAGCCATGTCACATATCCTTGACGAGGCGCAGGGCGTCGTAGATTGCCGCATGCGTGTTGCGGGCGGCGACCGCGTCGCCAATCCGGAACAGCTGGTAGGATCCCGCGGGATTGCGCTCGGTGGTTTGCGGCGCACCGGCCAGCAACGCGTCGTAGGAGACTTCCCCGAGGTTTTTCGAGTCGGGCTTCAGTTCGAAATAGAGGTCGTCCAGCGGAATGGTGCCGTGATTGACGACAATCTGGTCAAATGTCCGCTGCTTTTCCACGCCGCCGTAGTCGCTGCCGACATGGGCGACAATCTGATTGCCGCTCCTCTCCGCCTCTACCAGCCGATAGGTCACGGTAAAGGTGACGTCGAGCTTCTGCAGCGAGCGCATATAGGGAACGAGGTTCATCGCCATGACTTCGGGCGCAAACGAGCGGTCGGGTGTCATGATCTCGACCTTTGCGCCGGTCTTGGCGATCAGTTCCGCCGCCTGCAAACCGGCATGGTCACCGGCGTCATCGAAGACGAGTACGTTGGTGCCGGGTTTCACATCGCCCGAAATGATGTCCCAGGAGGAGACGACGAGATCGTTGCCCTTCGACAGAACATCCGTATGCGGCAGTCCGCCGGTGGCAATGATGACCACATCCGGCGCTTCCGCCGCGATCATATCGGCATCCGCCCAGCTGTTGAAATGGAAGGTGACGCCGAGCTTTTCGCACTGGCTCATGCGCCAGTCGATGATGCTGATCATTTCGCGGCGGCGCTCGCTCTGGGCTGTGAGACGAATCTGGCCGCCCGGATTGTTGGCCGCTTCGAAGACCACGACGGCATGGCCGCGCTCGCCCGCGACGCGGGCGGCTTCCAGACCGGCTGGACCGGCGCCGACGATGACCACCTTCTTGGCGATGGCGGCCTTGTCGATCTGATGCGGCATGGTCTGTTCGCGACCGGTTGCGGCATTGTGAATACAAAACGCCATGCCGCCCTGATAAATGCGGTCGAGACAGTAATTGGCGCCGACACAGGGACGGATGTCCTCCTCGCGCTTCTCGATGATCTTTCGGACGATATGCGGATCGGTCATATGGGCCCGCGTCATGCCGACCATATCGACCTTACCGGAGGCAATGGCATAACGCGCCGTGGCCACGTCCGGAATCTTTGCCGCATGAAACGTCGGAAACTGCGTCGCGGCGCGGATCTCCCCGGCAAAATCCAGGTGCGGCGCATTGGCCATGCCCTGGATCGGAATGAGGTCGGTGAGACCCGGGTCCGTGTCGATGTGACCACGGACAACGTTGAGATAGTCGATCAGGCCGCTGTCGCGCAGGCGCCGTGAAATTTCGATGCCCTCGGCGGCCCCCGTGCCGCCGGGAAGACATTCGTCGGCCGTGTAGCGAACGCCGAGGATGAAATCGTCGCCGACCCGTTCGCGCATCGCCTTGAACACGTCAAAACAGAAGCGCATGCGATTGTCGAGATCACCGCCATAGGGGCCGTCGAGCTCGTTGGTGAGTGGCGAGGTGAACTGGTCGATCAGGTGGCCATAGGCTTCCAGCTCGACGCCGTCCATGCCGCCCGCCTTCATGCGCTCGGCGGCATCGGCAAAATCCTTGATGATGCGCTCGATGTCCCAATCTTCCAGCTTCTTCGGAAAGGCGCGGTGTGATGCTTCGCGTTGATGGGAAGGGGCCACAACCGGCAGCCAATCACCCTTGTCCCAGCGTGTACGCCGGCCCAGATGGGTCAACTGGATCATGATCGCCGCGCCCTCTTCGTGCACGGCGTCGGTCATTTCCTTAATCCAGGGAACGATCTCGTCCTTATAGGCGAGCAGATTGTTGAAGACGGGCGGACTGTCCTTCGACACGGCGGCAGAGCCTGCCGTCATGGTCAATGCCACGCCGCCCTTTGCCCGTTCGACCGTGTAGGCGCGGTAGCGCTCCTTCGGCATGCCATCTTCGGGGTAAGCCGGCTCATGCGACGTGACGATGATGCGGTTTCGAAGGGTCAGATGCTTCAGTTGATAGGGCTGAAGGAGGGGATCGTTCGACATGCGAAGGGCTCCTGTTTATGGCTTCACGCCGCAGGCTAAGGGTGAATGTACATATGTGTCAACTTTAAAAACACCGGCGTACTATAACTCGACATGGATGTACCTTTTGCTTGAGTTGCCGCGTCAATTTTGTTAGGAGTTCGGCATGGAACAGGGAGCAAGTGACAGCGGTTGGCGTGGATCCCAGGAGGGCTGGCTCGAAGCCGCCCATGAACTGCTGCTTCTGTCCGGTGTCGATTCGGTGAAGATCCTGCCGCTTGCCAAGCGGCTCGGCCTTTCGCGGACCAGTTTCTACTGGTTTTTCAAGGACAGAGAAGAACTGCTGGACACACTGGTCGCGCGCTGGAGGGACAAAAATACCGGCAATCTCGTGAAGCAGTCCGAGGCTTACGCCGAGTCACTGGCGGAGGCGATGTTGAATGTCTTCGACTGCTGGCTGAACAAGGATCTCTTCGATTCCCAGCTCGAATTCGCCATTCGTAGCTGGGCGCTCCAATCAGCGGAGATCAAGGTGGAGGTTGAGCTTGCCGACAAGGCGAGGATGGAAGCCCTGGGCCGGATGTTTGTCCGGTTTGGCTATGACGAGGCGGCAGCCGATGTTCGGGCCAGGACGACCTATCTCGTACAGATCGGCTACATCTCGATGCAGTCCACCGAGGACGTCGCGCTGCGCATGAAGCGAATTCCCGAATATATCGCAATCTATACCGGCCAAAACCCGCAACAAAGGGAACTCGATCGCTTTTATGCGCGGCACGGCTACAAAGGGGAGTAGGACGAGGTGGACGGTGGCAAGGACTTGCGCATCGGCGTGATCGGCGCCGCTGGCTGGCTTGGCGGCGCCCTTGCCGGTGCGGCGCTCGATGCCGGGATTGTGCACCCTCAAAACCTCGCACTCTCCTTTCGCAGCAGGAAGCCTGAGCGTTTCCGGGAAGCGTTCTGGACAGACGACAATCAGACGCTCGCAGACCGTTCGGATGTTATCCTTGTCTGCGTCCGGCCGGGCGACTGGCGCGCCCTCAAGGTCAATGCGAAAGGCAAGCTTCTCATTTCGGTCATGGCCGGCATCCCGCTGGGCGCGCTGCGTAGTCATCATCAGACCGATCGCGTGGTCCGCTCTCTCCCCAATGCAGCCGCCGAAGTCGGCCGATCCTACACACCCTGGGTTCCGACCGCGACGGTCAGTGAAGCAGACCGCGCCATCGTCCGCACCCTGTTCGGCGCCTGCGGCCTTCAGGACGAGCTGAAATGCGAGAGTGATATCGACTATTTCACAGGACTTTCCGGCGCCGGTCCCGCGTTCCCGGCGCTCCTTGCCGACGCCATGATGCAGGACGCTGTTTCGCGCGGCATTCCGGCCGAAATCGCCCGACGTTGCGTCAATGCCGTGATCGTCGGCGCCGGGCGCCTGCTGGAGAAGCGGGAGGCCTGTCCCTCCGAAACGCTGAAAACATTCCTCGCGTATCAGGGCACCACGGCAGCAGCGATCGAAGCCATGCGCGCGGCGGGCTTCGAAGCGTCGATCGCCCGCGGCCTGACAGCGGCATTCGCCGCTTCGGCCAAGTTGGGCGACGCTGGCTAGCGCGGGGAAGCGGGCTTCGTCGGCGTCGCTGCACGCGCGTTTTCATCCACGCTGGGGCGCTCGTTCGGACCTTTCGCGATCGCTGTGGTGCCGCGCCCGGCCGGCATCGCGCAGACCGCGAAAAGCCACTTACTGCATGCGAGACCGGAAAACGCAGCAGCCCTATGCCGCGGCGATCCTGCTCGATGCGAGGGTTTTGTTGCGACCCTCGGCTTTCGCCTGGAGCAGCGCCGCATCGGCCCGCGTGATCAGCGTTCCTGTCGAGCCTTCATTGGGAGATCCTGCCACGCCCAGCGACACGGTGACGATGCCCAGCATCTTGCCCGCATGCGAGAGTGCGGCGCTACTGACCTTCTGTCGCACGTTTTCCGCGACGGCAATCGCTTCGTCTTCCGTGCGGCCGGGAAGCAGAATTGTGAACTCCTCCCCGCCAAAGCGGAACGCACGGCCATCGGGTTCGATGGTGTCGCGAAGGACCTGCCCGACATACTGCATGACCACGTCGCCGGCATCATGTCCAAATTCGTCGTTGAACCGCTTGAAGAAGTCGATGTCGATCATCAGACAGGCAAGCATCTCGTTCGATGCCGCCGCCTGCGCCAGGATCTCGTCGAGGAACCGGCGATTGAACAAACCGGTGAGAGGATCCCGGACGGACAATGCGATCAGCTTGTCGCGCAATTGAAGGTTTGCGATGGCCAGGCCGACGTTTTCGGCAATCAGTTCCAGATACAGACGTGACCGGTTTACGCCGGACCACTCCGCGCCGTCCCCCTCCAGGTACAAAAGGCCGATCATCTCGCCCTGGGCTGTCAGCGGGACGCAGAGCGTCGCCGCATTGCCGCCGTGCAGATGCTGGCACGGCACATCACTCTCGCCCGAACCACTGGCATGCGGGCGGACCCTGCGCAGCCCCCAGCAGGCGGAGGCCGGAAATGTCTCGGACGCATCAACAGGCTCCAGCCATGCCGCAGCTCGCGCGAGCGTCGCCCTCATCTCGTCGAGGAAGTAGAGCCCACCCGCGATGCCGGGGAAGATCTGCGGCGCATAGCGGGCAACGACATCGGCGAGCTCAACCTGATTCTGGCAGGCCTGCAGGCGATGCATCATCTGAAGGATCAGGTCCTTCGTGTCCTGGTCCGCCCTGCGCTCGGCATCAAGACGCTCCCGCTCGATGCCATTGGTGCGAAAGATCTCGATGGCATCGTTCATGTCACCAATCTCGTCCCGCCGCCGGTCGACGGGGATTTCGACGGTGTAGTCCTGCCTTGCCAGTCTGCCGACCACGCCGACCATCCGCATCAAGGGCATCGTCACACGCCGCCGCAGGACGAAATACAACACCGCCAGGAAAAGCGCGGCAGTCACGGCGAGCATGATCTTGGCGAGGAAGCTCCAGAGATCGCTGCGCGATCGTGATGCTTCCAGTTGCGCTTGGGTCCGCGCGGCGATCAGGTCGCGAAAATGGGAAATCTCTGCGAGCAAGGTTTCGTGGAGTCTTGCATGATCCGGCCCGAACACCAGGCGTTGCGCGTCACCCCTGTCGCCGTTCCGAAAAGTCTCGACCGCGGCGGTCTCGATCTTGGCCAGTTCCTCCACGACCTTGTCGATCTTTTCCAGCGCTTCGGCCTCGGCCGGCTTCAACCCCTGCGATACCAGCTTGAGCGCTGCGGCTTCCCGTCGCCGTTCCGATTTTTCCTCGGCGTGAAACGCCTGCAGGTTGCGCTCTTCGCCGCGCATTACATACAGCCTCGCCTCGTCGGTTCTCACCTCCGCGCCCAGGGCCAGTTCCTCCGCCAGGCTGTCCAGCACCAGATGCTCCTCGACAGCGGCACGTTCGTCAATCGCCGCAGACGACGACATGATGAAGGCCGTACCCGACAGAGCCGTCAGAACGACCGTAATGCCGTAGGCCCAGTTTGTGATGGTGCTTATTCTCATGCGCCCAGCATAGCAGTCTCTGCTTGAAGGATGCTTAAAGGGATCGATCGAGGAACGTCGACTGTCATCGGCCTCTGATGCCGGACGACGCCAGGGTCATGGGCCTGCTGCTGGCGGCCCTGCCCCGAAGCATTGCACGGCTAGTATTTGCGCCCTCGGCCCGAGCCCGATGTATGTCGCGATTCCTTGGCCGAGTCGGAAAAACCCGGAGGCTTGCTTTTCACCCAGGCGACGAATTTCTGCACGGCAGGGTCCTCAAGGATCGCCTCGATCGTGCAGAACGTCTTGGCGAGTTGAGAATCGGTGAATATCGCATGGATCTGATCGTGGCATACACGATGCAGGCGAACGGTCGTCTTGCCGCCCTTGCTCTTCGGGACGAGATGGTGCTTGTCCATCTGATCATCCGGGATCACGCGCGCGCAGATCGGGCAAAACACCGGCTCCGGCGTCTCGTCCTCTGCAACCAATTCCTGTCTGTGCTTGCGGGCCATCTGTACTTGTTCGATCTTTCTGTTTGCTGGCCTTGCGTCAAAATCGCTGTGACCAATCCATGCCAGTACCAATGCCGGGGAACGCGGCTCGGTGGTCCAGCAGCAATGCTCCCGGGCATCGACCGGGAGTGGTCCAATGGCCAATTCCGGCTTCGAAAACAGAAGCTACCGCTCTCGGGTCCCGGATACGACTGAGAGTATCGATGCTTTGGCCATCCTCAGTCAACAGAGGCTTGTCCTAATTCTCCGGCAGTTTGCGTTGGTTTCCCGCATCATACATCTGAATATCGCCGTGCATGCGACCCTGCCATCGATCGATGAAGGCCCGGGTATCGTCGGCGTCAAGATGAGCACGGAGCGCCGATTGATCCGACCACCGTTCCGCAATGAGCAGGCGCCCGGCCTGCGGGTCGGCCACTGCAGCGTCGTAGGAAATATTTCCGGGACGCTGCCGCGTGGCAACCGCAAGCCCCTGAAGATCAATGAGAAATTGCGGAAGATCGGTGGGATCGACGTGCATGTATCCGGTTACGATGAGCAAGGTGGTTCCATCCTGGGTTCGGGTTTGGGTTTGGCCCGGCCACCGACTTGATGTTGACCGGGACCCGGATGATCATTCTGCGATGAGAACCACCTTGCCCTGAATTCCGCCCCGGGAGGCGCGCTCATGGGCCGCCGACGCTTGCGCCAGCGGAAAGGTGCTGTCGATCGCAATGCGAAGGGTGCCATTGTCGAGCAATCGACCGGCCTCTGCCAGTTGCCGGCCGTTCGATTGAACCTGTGTCGAGGACACCACAATCCCTCGCCCGGCAGCGTCATCGTGAGCGACAAAGCCCAGGGGGTTGACCAGAAACAGCGCTCCGCCCGGCTGGATGATGCTCAAGAAGCGCTCCATGTTGGTGCCGCCGACGGCATCGATCACGAGGTCCATATCCTGCACGACCTCTTCGGCCGCCGCCCTGCCGTAGTCGATGAACTGATCCGCGCCCAGATCGCGCAGAAGCGCCTCGTGCCGTCCGGAAGCAACAGCGATCACACGCGCGCCTTTCCACTTCGCGACCTGAACTGCCAGGTGGCCGACGCCCCCTCCGGCGCCATTGACCAGCACCGTCCTGCCTTCAAGCGGGACCGGTGCATGGGGAAACGGCTGAAAAGGGTTCCTCTCGTCATGGCCAAGATCGACCAGAAACTGCCAGGCCGTCAGCAACGACATGGGTGCGCCCGCTGCCTGGACGTGGTCGATCCCTTGCGGCTTCAGGGCCAGATCCGATGCGGGGACGCTGACATAGTCGGCATAGGCGCTGCTGCCTTTCATCAGATCCTGCGGAAAGCGCACCATCGCATAGACCGCGTCACCGACACGGAAACCCGCTGCGCCCGTGCCGAGCGCGGCCACGACACCAGAAACATCTGTGCCCGGGATCAGGGGAAAGCTTGGATCAGGCCGCCATTCGGGCGGGAGCGCCCGATAGCCGTCACGCAGATAGAGATCCGGCGGATTGAGACCTGCCGCATGCACGCGGACAAGGACCTCGCCACGCGCCGCGACCGGTCGCGGCGCATCCCGATAGAGCAGGACCTCGGGGCCACCAAATTCCTGCAGCTGCACTGCCTTCATCATCTCCGTCATTCTCAACCTCGCTGTCGCCGTTTGTTGTCAACAGCAGATAGAACTTACCAACGAGGTTGATAATGCCGCGTGCGTTCGCTTTAATAGTGCCATGAAGGAACAAATTGGATTTGAACGGCTGACCGGCCTTATCGCTTTCGCCAAAGCCGGCTCTCTCGGCAGCTACACTGCCGCCGCCCGGGCGCTCTCCGTCTCGCCTTCGGCGATCAGCAAGAGCGTCCAACGGCTCGAACAGCGGCTTGGCGTCTCGCTCTTCATGCGCACGACGCGCTCGCTGGCGCTGACCGCCGAGGGACGCGACCTGCATGAGCGGGCGCTGCGGCTGCTGCGGGATGCCGAGGAGATCGAGCAGGTGGCAAAGTCGGCACGTGCCGAGCCCGCCGGCACATTGCGGATCGCCACATCCTTGCCGATCGGGCTTCATGTGATCGCGCCAGCACTTGGTCCGTTTCGGCAGCTGCACCCGAAAGTGACGATCGATCTCAGGCTGAGCGATCATATGGTGGATCTCATCGAAGACGGCGTCGATCTGGCCGTTCGGATCGGCGACCTTGCGGACACGCGCCTTCTGTCGCGTCGACTGTCGCCCCATCGGCTCTGCTGCTATGCTTCCCCGGCGTATCTGGCCGAACGCGGTAGCCCGCAACATCCCGATGAACTGGAGGCGCATGAAACGGTCAATCTGCGCTACCAGAACACCGGCCAGCTCTTCCGCTGGCCGTTCCATACAGGCGACCGTGACATCGAGATCCTGCCGTCCTCCGGCATCATCGTCGACGCAAGCGAGGCGGTTATCGCCTCGGTCGCTGCGGGCGCAGGCATCGGCATGCTCACGAGCTTCATGGCCGCCCCTCGGGTCGAACGCGGCGAACTGATCCCCGTCCTCTCCGATTTTGCCGTGGAGCGCCACAATATCACGGCGGTCTGGCCCGAAAGCCGCCGCACCAATCCTGCTGTCCGCGCCTTTTTGAAGGAGCTTGTCAGATTGTTCTAGTTTTCGACCAGCGCGATTGAAAAGGTTGGTCCAGAGACCCGCAGGACATCGATAGTTCCCGCACAAGCATGACCAAAGTGCATGCCAAGCATTTGATGTATTGAGTAATTGAATGGTTCTGGGCGCAGTTAACTGCGAAGCCGTCTCAGTCTTTAGTTTCCCTGATATCGGGCGATTTACAGGGAAAACACGGCGACTGGGAGGCACTAAATGACCATTGAAATTCCTTTGTATTTTCTGGCTGGAAGTACCCTACCGCCGCCGACAATGAAACTTGCGACGGGACATGCCGCAAGTGAGATATCCAGAATTGCGCACGCGGAAGGACAGCTTCATATCTGCGCAACCGGTCCATTGACCAATATCGCACTCGCCCTGCTCCTAGACCCTGAACTTTCGCAATTTGTAAGTGCAATCACCATCATGGGCGGGGCAGCTTTTTGCCCGGGCAACACAACGCCACTGGCTGAATTCAACTTTGCTGTCGATCCGCATGCCGCAGCCATCGTATTCGATAGCGGCATCCCGATCACTATGCTTGGCCTTGACGTGACCCGACAGGCCGTCGTGACCGAGGACATGATCTGCAAAGCCCAAGGAACCGGTACGGCCGCAGCGGACGAAGCGGCGCATCTTCTTATCAACTATGGTGCAAAAGACCCCTGCCTGCATGACCCCAGCGCTATAGCCTGGATGCTCAACCCCGAGATTTTCACTACAGTCGAAGGACATGTATCCATCTGCACTGATAACGGTCCCGCAGCTGGCCAGGTTGTCGCCGCTATCAGTGATAGACATCTTGCTGGGCGAAACCGCAACTGCACAATCGTGGCCGGGGTAGATGCAGAAGCATTTCGTGAGCTTTTCCTGGACGCACTGCGTTAAGAAATTGCACGTTACTGACGAGGCCTAAACAGTTCGAGACGCTGACGGCTGATCGTGACAACCGCTATCTGATGATCGCCAGCACGATCGTGCGTGCTCATCAGCAGGCGGCATACGGAAAAGGGGTGCCAAGGATCAGGCGCTGGGGCGTTCCCGAGGCGGAATGACCACCAGGATGCACATGCTGGCTGATGCCCTGGCGGAAACCAGGTCAGAAGTCCCGCAAGCGGAAGAAACGAGCAGAAGCGGCAGACTGTCTCGATGCCGGTATGCCATGGTCCATACAACGCACGAAACTTTCCGCGGCGGGGATGGAGCGCAAGTGGAAATGACCTAGGGGCAAACTGCCTGATAGGCGCGCTTGAAATAGACAAGCGCCTCCTGTCGGTCGCTGGCGCAGACATCGATGACCTGGCACATCAGGATGATATGGGTGCCAACTTCAACTGTCTCGGTCACCGTGCAGTCGAAGGAGACGAGTGCGTCCTCGAGCAGGGGTGCGCCGGACTTGCCGCAAGTCCAGCGGGCTGCCGCAAAACGATCGGCCATCGGCGTCTTGCCGCCGAATAGCGCCGACACCGCTTCATGGCCGGGCGCCAGGGCATTCACCGAGACGACCCTGTTTTCCAGCACGGCGGGTGCCGCCGAACTGTTGCGATTGAGGCAGACCAGCAACGTAGGCGGATCATCGGTGACGCTGGTCACTGCCGTCGCGGTGAAGCCGGCAAGGCCGGCCGGACCATCGGAGGCAATGACATTCACTGCTGCAGCAAACGAGGCCATACCGTCGCGATAGGTTTCCCGCGTCACCGGCACTAGAACGGATCCGATCGCTGAAGGTTCGGCATGGGGTCTTGTCATCATCGTCATGGAATTCCTCCGTGTCGGGCTGCTTGCAGCAGAAGGGGACGGCAGGCACGGATGCCCGCCGTCGAGGCTCAGAATTCGCGCAATGTGTCGCGCAACAATTCGTGCTTGTAGCTGGTGCGGGCAAGGCCGCGCTTCTGCAGCGCCGGCACGAGGCCGTCTGCCACTTCCGCCAGATAGCGGCGGCTGACGCGCAATACCGGCGTCGTGATCAGGAATCCGTCGCCGCCGACTTCCGCCATCACCTCGCCCATGCGCTCGGCCACCTGATCCGGCGTGCCGATCAGCTCGACGGAAGACACAAGGCCGCCACCGCCATCGACGACCAGTTCACGCAGCGTCTTGCCGCTTCCCCATTGCTGGAACTTGTCGAGCGTACCGGATTCACCATTGGTCACCAGCTTTTCCGGCAGAGGCTGGTCGAGTTCGAACTGGGCAAAGTCGATCTCTGTGATGGCCGACAGCGACGACAGGGTGTCGATGATGAAATGCTCTGACGACAGCTGGCGCTTATATTTTTCCCGGGCCTCGAACTCTGTTTCGCCGAGCGTCGGCGTGATGCAGAACAAAACCTTGATCTCGTCGGGATCACGGCCGATCTTTTCCGCCCGCAGACGGATATCGTCTCGGAATGCCTTCATTTCCTTGACGCCAGATGCAACCGAGATGATCGAATCCGCATGGCGGGCGGCAAAATCACGGCCGCGCGGCGAGGCACCCGCCTGCACATAGAGCGGCTTCTGCTGCGGCGACGGCACCGTGTTGAGCGGGCCGCGCACCTGGTAATGCTTGCCGGAATGGTCGATTGTGCGGACCTTGGACGGGTCGACATAAATGCCGTTTTCGCGATCCAGCACAACGGCGTCGGCATCCCAGCTGGCAAACAGCTTGTTGACCACCTCGAGGTATTCGTCCGCCATCTCGTAGCGCGTCTCGCGCAGCGGCAGCTTGTCCATATTGAAATTCTTCGCCGCCAGATCCTCGGCGCTGGTCACGATGTTCCAACCGAAGCGACCGCGCGTCAGGCTGTCGATCGTCGAGCAAAGACGGGCGAGCAGGAAGGGCGGATAGGCCATGGTCGACATGGTGGCAACGACGCCGAGCCTGGATGTTGCCATGCCCATGGCGGTGGCAAGCGGCGCCGGATCATGCTTGGGCACCATCATCGCGTTCTTCAGGGCGATATCGCGCGAGCCGCCATAGGTCTGCGGCACCATCAGCTTGTCCTCGATCATGATATAATCGAAGCAGGCGCGTTCGAGGGTCTGGGCCATTTCGATATAAAAACGCCCATCCCACGGGCTCCCGCCCTGACCGAAGGGCTCGCGCCATTCGTCGGGGGTGAAATTCATGAACCAGGCGAGATGCATCGGTTTGGTCGCCATGGGGAACTCCTCTTGATCAGCGATATTGGTGCAGGGGGGTAACGGTCGCGCGGCTCAGCTCGAAGCGGGCCGAGTCGCGCACGATCCGGGGCTTGGCATCGAAATCGGAAATGATGCCGGCGCCAAAACGCTCGGGCGCATGCGGATCCTTACGGTGCTTGTCGATGGCGATGACGCGGGTGCCAAGCTCGAAGGCTTCACCCATGTCATGGGTGACCATGACGATGGTCATCTGCCGCTCGTTCCACAATTCGCGGATCAGCACATGCATGCTCTTGCGCGTCACCGGATCGAGCGCCCCGAAGGGCTCGTCGAGCAGCAGAACTTTGGGCTGCATGATCAGCGCCTGGGCAAGCGCCAACCGCTGCTGCATGCCGCCGGACAGCTGCTGCGGATACTTGTCAATCGCATCCTTCAGGCCGACCCGCTCAAGAAGCGCAATCGCACGGTCGCGCAAGGCCTTGCGGCGATCACCGAATAGCATGCCGAGGAAAGCGGAACCGCGCCATTGCGGACCGAGCATGACATTGCCAAGCACGGTCTTGTGCGGAAACACCGAATAGCGCTGGAAGACGACACCGCGATCATCGGTCGGCTCACCGGCAATCGGCTGGCCGTCGAGCAGGATCTGCCCTTGGGTCGGCACCTCCTGGCTGAGCAGCAGCCGCAAAAGTGTGGTCTTGCCGACGCCACTCGGGCCGACGATGGACAATAATTCGTGGTCCTTCAGCGTGAGGCTGACATTTTCAAGGATGATGGCATCGCCATATTCCTTCCAGACCTTGTCGATGACGATCTCGACCATGTCAGCCCTCCTTCAACACGGACCAGGGGAAGAGAAAGGCAGAGAGGCGGCGCAAGGCGAGATCAACGAGGAAGGCAAGCAGCGTGATCCAGACGACGTAGGGCAGGATGATATCCATCGCGAGATAGCGACGGACGAGGAAGATGCGGTAGCCGAGCCCGCCCTCCGCCGTGATCGCTTCTGCCGCGATGACGAAAAGCCAGGTGGCGCCGAGCGACAGGCGCACGGCATTGATCAGGCCCGGCAGGATCTGCGGCAACACGATATGGATCAGCATGTGCCAGGAAGAGCCGCCGAGCGTCTGGGCCTTGATGATCTGCTCGCGCGGCAGCGCATCGACGCGCAGCACGACGTCGCGCATCAGGAAGGGGGCGACACCGAAGACGATGAGCACGATCTTGGAGACTTCGCCCAGCCCAAAGAGGATGAAGAGGATCGGCAGCATGGCGAGCGGTGGCACAAGCGAGATCGCTGCCAGTACGGGATCGAAGGCGGCGCGCAACTGCGGGATGAAGCCGATCGGCGCACCGAGCACGAGGCCGAGCAGGGCCGAGATCCCCAAACCGACGAACAGACGCCAGAGGCTGAGATAGGTGTCGAACCAGAAGAGCAGTGCGCCGCTTGCCCGGTCCTGCTCGAACATCATGCGGTTCATGGCGGAGACAAAGGAAGATAGTGCCGGCATCAGCTTGTCGGTCGGATTGACCGATAGCCGCGCTTCGGAGGCCAGCACATAGGCAAGCAGGATCAGGAGGAATGGCAGGATGCCAAGGAAGAGGCGCTGGCCGCGGGAAGGAGGGTAGTTGATGATGCGTTTCATGAAACCGTCCCCCTTCCCTTCTGTTGTCGTTCAGAGCGCGCCATCCGCGCCGAGCTTGGCGTAGGAGGCGTCGATGCGCAGTTTCACATTGGCGGGATCGCCCAGCACGGTGCCGTCGGCAAGCTGTAGACCGATCGCATCGACGGAGGTTGCCCCCTGGCCGAACAGGCCACGATCGAAGGAGAATTTGCGAACGTCGTCCATGATCGTGCCGGTCTTGGCGTCGGTCAGGAAGGCGTTGGCTTCCGCCGGGGTATAGAAGAAGAAAGTCGTATCGATCTGGGTCTTCAGGCCCGCCTGATCGGTGCCCAGCGCGCTGGCCATGTATTCGTTGACGGGCTTGGCCGTATCGCCCCCGGCCTTGATGGCGGCAAGCGCCTCATACCAGGCGCCGGTCAGTGCCTTGCCGAAGGCCGGATTGTCCTTCAACACGTCCGTATTGCCGATGAACACGTCCATGATCTCGCCGGGGATCTGCGAGCTGTCGAACAACACCTTGGTTTCCGGTGAGCCTGATATCATGTCGGCCGTCATCGGCTTCCAGGCGGCGGCATTCTGGATATCCGCATTGGAGAGATAGGCGGCGGCAATGTCCGCGTCGGAGATGTTGACGGTCTTCACCTCCCCCACACCGCTCAAGCCGTTCATCACGAGTGCGCGGTTGAGGAGGTAGTGCGAGACGCTGTATTCGACGAGATAGACGTCCTTGCCTTTGAGGTCTGCAACCGAGGTCACCGACTTCGACATCAGCACGTCGTTGCCGTTGGAATAGTCGGTGATCAGGAAAATCGAGGTGTCGACCCCGCCAGCCGCCGGCATGGTGAGTGCATCCATCCCGGCAACGCCGACGGCATCAAGGTCGCCGGAAATGAACTGGTTGATCGAGCCGACATAGTCGTTGACCGCCATCATCTCGATCTCGATGCCGTATTTGTCGGCCCATTTTTTGAGGATGCCGCTTTCCTTCATGTAGCCCATCGGCATGAAGCCGACATAGATGGAATAGCCGACCTTAAATGTGGTCTTGGGCGCCGCAAACGCGGATGTGGACAGCGTCACACATACGATCAGAAGCAGGAGGGCGGACTGAGCGAAGGCACGAAAAATACGTTTCATCGGCTTGTCTCCAGGACTTTTCTTTCTGAGGATTGCCAATAACTAAGCAAGTGTTTAATAAGCTCGCAAGCGCAAAAATGATAAAGATCAAATATTAGGCAAAGAAAATCAGAAGCTTAGATTGATGTTTGCTTTTTGGGCTAAGATTTTGCTGCAATGCACATTCGCTGACCAGCAATTCTGCCCTGAGCGCGCATCGCATTCGGTCGATAGGGAAACAGCACCGGCACTAAAGCCCGGCGGCGGTTGATCCGCAGAAGGAAATCAGGGAATGGAGGCCAAAGTTGCGCGGCAAAGACTGGACCCGGCAAAACGTGCCGAGCTGATCCTCGACGCGGCACTCGGCCTGTTCGGCACTTCGCATTTCAGCATCGTCACCATGCGCGACATCGCGGTTGCTTGCGACGTCAATGTCGCCCTGCTCTACCACTACTTCAAAAGCAAGGATCACCTGATCCAGAGCGTGCTTGCCCAGGCGATCGGTCAGATCATCTCCGATTTCGAAATGCGCCGCGCGCAGCCCAGCGATGATTTCCTCGGCGAGATCGGCATATGGTTCGAAACCCATACCCTGATGGCGCCGACGATGATGACGCGCATGGTCAAGCTGATGGCCGACTATGCGGCGCAGACCAAGAAAGACCCGCAACTCGACGCCGTGGTGCAGAGCTTCTATCGCTTCGAGTCCGAGCTGATCATCAGCACCCTGCAAGCCGGCATCGACAGCGGTCGTTATGCTGCGGTCGATGCCGTCAAGCTCGCCCGTATCGTCGGGCTGCATCTCGACGGTATTTTCCATGGCGCGGAGAGCCGCGGTGAAAACCGGATTGCCGCCGATATCGGTGATCTGCGCGACCTGCTGGAACAGCAGCTGAAGCGTTAAGACCGGCTGAAATCAGCCGTTGTCATCGATCCGCGAAAACGCGGCAAGAACCGTGCGTGTGGATCGGCATCCAACTTTGGCCCCGGTTACTTCCGCCCTAGGTCATTGAACTCTTGAACTCACAGAAGAAGTATCTCGCTGGGTGGGGTCATTGCCTGACCGGGTCAGTTCTCAGTGGAAATCAACAATCCCATGTATGATTTGCCTCGAGCGCCGCTGTCCCACACCATAGCCCTGCATGGCTCATGATCTGGAGAAGGACATTGAAATGGCAGCGAAAAGAAACAGGACGGAAAAGATCGTCACGAAGCCCTCTAATGGAGCAATCCGCCTAGCTCAGTGAATATAATTCACAAAATTTATAATAGGTGATAGATTTTCGCCGACGGTGATGGATTCTCACGAAGCGATCTAGATCAGGTGACCCAGTTTCGCGGGACAACAGATGGGTGAATGGCCTACGCAGAGTGTGAATGAATTTCACGGACGCCCCTTGCCTGAGCGCGGCGAACCGGCGGGTTATGCTGCAATCATCGCCGCCTTCGACCTGATCTTGCCCGCACCATCCCGAATGGCCGCGATTGCGCAACGGCACCATCCGGTCTCGACAGAGGCGTGGCTGATGCAAACGCCGCGCTACCGCCCGGAACCGGAACTCCGCTCACATCTGGTTTTCGCATTCAGATACGAAGGCATTGACCTTCAGGTCTTGTCCGCTCTCTTCCAAACCGTTGCTCCTGAAGAGATCGAGGCCATCATACGCCTGACTCCGACCGGTGCCTTTGCCCGCCGCCTCTGGTTTCTGTACGAATGGATGACAAGCCGACAGCTCAATCTTCCCGATCCTGGTAAAGTGCGGATGGTGCCGATCCTCGACCCGGACCAGCAATATTGTCTCACCGAGGGTGATCCGTCACCTCGACACAAGGTATTGAATAACCTTCCCGGCACACCTGCATTTTGTCCGCTAGTGTGGAAAACAGCGGACCTGTCCGCGTTCTCGCAACAGGCACTTGGGACACAGGCGCGTGAGGCGATGGGGCGCGTTCGTCAGGATCTGGTCGCGCGCGCTGCTGCATTTATCCTGCTCAACGACTCAAAATCCTCATTTGCCATAGAAGGGGAACAACCGTCCGGGCAAAGAGCGGCGCGTTGGGGCCAGGCCATATCGCAGGCGGGTGTCCGACCGCTCAGTCTCGTAGAGCTCAACCGTCTTCAACGGATCGTCATCGGGGACGCCCGCTTCGTGCGCCTCGGCCTTCGTGATGAGGGTGGATTCGTCGGCGTCCATGACCGCGACACCAACATGCCTATTCCCGATCACGTCAGCGCCCGGCACGAGGATCTTGATAGCCTGGTCGGCGGGCTGATTACATTTTCTGAACGCGCGACGCGGGGAACGATGGATCCGGTGGTGGCCGCAGCATGCCTGGCATTTGGGTTTGTTTACATCCACCCGTATGTGGATGGGAATGGCCGCCTACACCGCTGGCTAATCCACCACGCGCTTGCCGCCGCATCCTACAGCCCACCAGGTCTCGTTTTCCCCGTCAGCGCGGTCATTCTGCGGAACATCGAACGTTACAGAACCGTGCTGGAATCGTGGTCGGCGCCTCTCCTGCCGTTCATCGAATGGCGTCCGACGGCTGCTGGCAACGTTGAGGTCCTGAACGACACCGCTCCATTCTACCGATACTTCGATGCCACGGCACATGCGGTCTTTCTCTACGAATGCGTCGAACAGACTGTGAAACACGACCTGCCGCAAGAACTTCGCTTCCTGCAAGCTTTTGATCTCTTCGCCGCGGGGCTTCAGGAGATCATCGATATGCCCATGGCCCAAGCCGAATTGCTGCACAAGTTTCTCAACCAGAATAACGGTCGCCTCTCACAGAGGACGCGCACAAAGGAGTTTGCCGCTTTAGACGATACCGAGGTCGAGCAAATCGAGACGCTCTACGCTAACTCATTCGAGCAAAACGGTCGGTGATGCTGGCGGCACATCAAAATTGGATCTGCCGGAGAGCGTGTTTAGGTCGATGTCGCTAATGTAAATGTTCTGACTGTCGAAATTCAGCAGAATTTGCCCATCTTTCCGTTTCGCGTTCACCCACCACAGTCGTTGCAATCAATTGCTTGCAAACACCTTTTCGCTTCGTGACCGGATCACAGCGAAATGGAAAATGATGTGCACGGTATCCCCCTCGAACTCCTGGCGGCTTGCGCCGTGTCAGCTTCTGGATTGGCTCTCTGGCCACAAATCCATGCCGTTCCCCAACCTCAACAATCTTGGCATCTGAAATCCTGGCCGGATCCTCACTGTCAGGGGTGATGTTGGCGAGCTTGCCGCCAAAGCCCAGGTTCTTTCCGCTCATGCCGCTGCCCTTGCATCGATGACAAGATTGACCCATTCCTCGGCTAGCCGGAACGCGTAATCTCGAGCTGCCGGCAAGCCACTGACGTCGCCGGGGGCAAGCTCATTCAGATCACGCTGACAGAAGAACATGGCCTTGTCTGAAGAAATCCATCTGCTCGCAAGACACAACCGCCGCATTCTTCGACGACACGGTGCATACATTTCTGGACAATTATGGGGTGTACATCAACAAGCGGAGCGTCTCTCTCCCGGCGGGACTGGATCTTCTGGAGGGGCTTTCCAAAGCGCTCAATGTGAACAACGCCCCTTACCGTGAGTAAGTGACTCCACTCCTCCCACGGAGAAGATAGATTTGGTCCACGCGACAGGTCGTTTGCTCTCTCCTAAATGCGTTCCATAGGAAACAAGTGTGCCGGTGGCACGCATACCCGACTGCCGCCAGAACCGTCGATGCCTGCGATAGACAACCCTTACCTACGTCATAGTTGGTTGCAAAACAGCAGGCGCAGGCTCTGGTTGGTGAACTCTTTCAGCACCCCGGTGATAGGGCTTTCGGAAATGCCGCTCAAGCTTTGCTCCGATGGCAGATATCGTCCAGCAAAGCGCGAAATAAACGATCAGTATGGACCCGTAAATCAGATAGGCCGGGCTTCCCCCACGCGCGATTGTCGTCTGCTCAATCAAGATCTGCGCAGATCGCAGCAATTCGTTGACCCCGAGGACGGCGCCGAGTGAGCTCGCTTGCAGAAGACTGGTTACCAGACTGACATAAGGCGGTAAAATGATCGGCATCGCCTGGGGAACTATGACCAGAGCAAGCCCCTTCCAGCCGCGCAGTCCGAATGACGCTGCAGCCTCACGTTGACCGTGTGGCACGGAGAGTAAGCCGGCGCGAATGATATGCGCGCCGTTCGCCCCACCCCAGACCGACACGCTCAGCGCGCTGGACCAGAATGGATTGAGCGAAACCCCTGCATGCGGCAGCAGGAAGTATGTCATCAGCACCGTCACCATCAAAGGAATGTCACGAAGGCACTCGACCAGACCGTAGACCGGTCGTCTCAGCCAGGCGGATCTGGCAGAAAGGCCGGTCGCAAATATCATCGCAAAAAGCGTGCCACCTGCGATCATCACCAAGGAGAGAAGCAATGTGTTGAGAAGGCCGTCCAAAAGAAACGTTTTGAATTCCAGAAGCAGCATCGTTTATCTCCCGCCGAATGGTCGGCTGAGGCGTCTCTCAACCATGTAGCCGAGACCGGAGATGGTGAAGACGCAGATCAGATAGATAACGCATATCGACGCGAACATTTCGATTGCTCGAAAGTCGTATGCGATGCGGTCGACAGCAACAAAAGTCAGCTCCACCAGGCCAATTGCCTGCAGGTAAGCCGAATTCTTTACGGTTGCGACAATTGTGTTCATCGCGGATGGGAGCGCAGATCGCATGGCCAAAGGCAGTATGACAAACACCGAGTGCTGCCAGCGGCGCAGTCCGAGGGAGGCGGACGCATCATGCATTCCCCTGCCGACAGCCGCGAGCCCGGCGCGAAAGTTCTCGATTTGAAACGCACTCGCCCAGGTCGTCAGCGCAATGACGCCGGACCAGAAAATGCTGAAGCGCAAACCGAGGCTCGGAAGGCCGTAGAAAATGAAAAAAATCTGCACGAGGTAGGGTGTGCCGCGGATGAACTCGACATAGGCAGTCACAATGTATTCCAGCGGCTTGATTCCGCTTGTCCGGAGAACCGCGCCCAGCACCCCGATCAAACACGACAGCAGGATCGCGATTAGGCTGACGGTCAGCGTCATTTTGAGGCCAGACATAAGATCTGGCAGGGCCTCGAAAATATAGGTGAAATCCATGACCCTCATCCTGTTCCGAAATTGAGATGAACGTGAGGTCCTGGCAGCCAAGGCCGCCAGGACAGATCATTCATTTTACTGTGCGGCTGGCGGATCGGTTTCGAACGATGTCAGCATTTCTGCAGCGACGATAGGATCCGTGACAAAGGCCGGCACGGTCTTCGAGTAGAATTTCTCGTCCTTCAGTTTCTTCAGGACGGCGTTCACGAAGGCCTTCAGTTCTTCTTCACCCTTGCGGATTCCGACACCGTTGAAGCCCAGATCGACGGGCTCTTCCAGCGTCCGGAATTCGGGGTAGTTGGCAGCGAGTGTCGCGATGGTGATGGCATCGCCCACATATCCGTCGGCGCGTCCCTGCTGCAGGGCCTGCAGGTTGTCTGCATTGGTGTTGAGCTGCACGAACTCCAGGCTCGGAATGCGCTCTTTCAGCCATTTCAGCTGCGATCCACCCTTGATGATGAGCATCGACTTGCCGTCGAGATCGGCCAGTTTCTGCACCTTGCTGTCTTTGGGTACGATCACCCGGCTGCTGCCCCAGTAGTAGATGTCGGAATAGTCGATCACCTGTTCACGCGACGGCGTTTTGCCAAGCGTGGCGATGATAAGGTCGATCTTTCCGCCTGTAAGCGACGGAATGCGGGCATCGGTCGCCACGCAGCTCAGTTCGGCTTTGTCCGCATCACCGAAAGCGGCCACGCCTATCTGCTTTGCCAGCTCGATTTCGATGCCGGCTGGTTTTCCGTCGGTGCCGGAAGCGCCGAAGGGCGGAGAATCACATTTCACACCGATACGGATGACGCCGGCTTGCTTGATCGCCTCTGGCAGTGCCTGGGCGGCAACGGGCAGAGCTTGGAGCGAAAATGCGGCGAAAGCGATGGCTGTCAGGCGGAGCATGCTGATGGATTTGGTCATGGCTTTGTTCCCTTGGTTTCTATCTTCTTTGCCGAACGTTGACCGCCCGTCTGCTTTTTGCCGCAGACACCTGCCTGCGGAGGCTCATCCGGCTAGTGCAGGATCTGATTGAGAAATGCTCTTGTCCTTCCCTCCTGCGGATTGCTGAAGAATTCCTCCGGAGGCGCCGTCTCGACGATGCGTCCGGCATCCATGAACACGACCCTGTCGGCGACCTGCCGTGCAAATCCCATTTCATGCGTCACGCACACCATCGTCATGCCGTCGCTGGCCAGCTGCGCCATCGTATCCAGAACCTCGCGGACGAGTTCCGGGTCGAGCGCCGAGGTCGGCTCATCGAAAAGCATGATCTTGGGGTTCATGCAGAGAGAACGGGCAATGGCAGCGCGCTGCTGCTGTCCACCGGACAACTGACTTGGATAGAAATGGGCCTTGTCCGGGATTCGTACCCGCTCAAGATAGGCGAGTGCCACAGCCTCTGCGTCCTTGCGCGAGACGCCCTTCACCCAGCGCGGCGCAAGCGTGCAATTTTCAAGCACTGTCAGATGTGGGTACAGATTGAAGTTCTGGAACACCATTCCGACATCCTGCCGAACAAGGTCGATGCTCTTTTTATTGTCCGTCAACTCCGTGCCGTTGACGACGATCCGGCCCTTCTGGTGTTTCTCCAGATAGTTGACGCATCGGATCATCGTCGACTTGCCCGACCCCGAAGGTCCGCAGACGACCACCTTTTCACCGCGATTGACGGTCAGGTTGATGTCGTACAGGACCTGTAAGGTCGAGAACCACTTATCGACACTGGACAATTCTACGACGACTTCGGTCTGTGTCATTCCCAAATATCCTCTCCTTGCATCACCAAACAATCCGATCGGTCCGTCCCGAACTACGATGCCAGAGCCTCGGTGGCCTGCGCGAAACGGGCAGGTCTGAATCTTTCCAGCAACGGGCTCATCTCCCCGTTGGCAATTTCACGGGCGATGAGTTCACCGGTGATCAGACCCAGCGTCGCACCGCTGTGGCTGAAAGCGACGAAATAGCCGGGAATGCCATCGAGCGCGCCAATGACGGACTCACCATCTCCCGGCACTGGTTTCGGTCCGCAATGATAGCTTTCCAGTTCCAGCGTCGGATTGCCCTCGAGCACGTTGGAAGCTTCCGAAAGTAGGCGGCGCAGCGTGTCTTGCTTGACTTCGTATGTTCCGTCGGAGCTGCGGTTGAGTTCTTCTTCCGACCAGGCCGAATCGCAGACGATTGCGCCGTCGGGCGTCGGGCGCAGCGCCACATTCGGCGTATTGAGCACTGCGCGCACCGCGTATTTAAATGGCTTCGACTTGACGAGAAGCCCGACGGGTGTTCCATCGGCGATCACATGCCCCGCCTGCTTTGCCATCGCCGGCACGGCGGCACCCGTCGCGACAAGCACCGCATCGGATTCGATACTCATCCCATTGGCGCAGGAGACGCCTGTAGCCCGACCGCCCTTGATGTCGACTGTCGCCTTGCCGGCCTGTGTGATGACCTGACCGCCAAGTGCCCTCAATTCCCGCACCAGAATGTCAATGAGCGACGGAAGATCGACCCAGCCTTCCCCGGGATTGAATATCGCGCCCTGAGGCGAAATCGCGGTCGCATTGATCCCTGGCGTCACCTTGGCCACGTCGCCTGGTTCAAGGAGCAGGCAGTCGTAGCCGATCGACCGTTCATGGGCGAAGGCTTCGGCGATCTGGTTTGCGGGATCGTCGGCGTCCCATGTTAGGCCTCCCTCGAAACGGAGCCATGAAGCGCCTTCATTACGGCTTGCCAATGTCCGATACCGATCAATTCCAATCACACGCAGGCGATGATATTCGGCGGAACGGAACCGCGCCGAATTGAGCCAGGCCAAAGACCGCCCGGATGCCTCGCTGGAGAACGCACCTTCGGTCACCAGGGTGACATGCGCCCCCAACCGCGCAAGATGCACCGCCGAAGACACACCGAAAATGCCGCCGCCAATGATGGCGATCCGTTGCCTAGATTGCGAGATTGTCACTGCGTTTTCCTTCATCGGTTGCTGTTATCAAAGGCCGGTCATTCGTTGCGTCCGGGCCGCCCGGCTTTTCCCATTGCCCCGACTTCTGGGAACGGAAGAACGCATCGATGACCTGCATGTTTTTCACGGAGTCCGACAAATCGGACACAAGTGGTCCGTTACCGAACACCGCGCGGGCAAAGGCGTCGCCCTGTTTTTTGTACTGGTCGGCCGCCGGGAACCGGATCGTCTCACGTCCGCCGCCCGAGAGGTCGCGCCCATCGTCGATGCAGATGAATGTTTCCGCATCGGCGGCCGGATTGAATGGAAGCGCGATTGAAATGCAGCCGGATGTGCCCAGGATCTCGACGTGCTGGCACGGCGACAACTGGGTCGCACAGGTGAAGGCCAACTGCCGATGCCCCGGAAACTCCGCCAGTCCGCTTGTCAGCCGATCCGTGGCCAGATCCGGATCCATATCGAACAGGCCAATCACACGCTCTGGTTCGGCGCCAAATACGTAGCGAGCCGTGTTAATGGCATAACAGCCGATGTCGTACAGTCCACCACCGCCGAGATTGGCCCGGTTGCGGATGTTTTGAGGATCCGTCAGGAAATAGGTAAAGATCGCCTGCACCGCACGCACCTGCCCGATGCGGCCGCTCCTTACGATCGTACGAACGGCTTCCCATTGAGGGTGGAAGCGCACCATGAAGCCTTCCAGGACGATTCGCCCCGTCCGCTTCTGTACGGCCAAGATGTCGAGGGTCTCCTGGGCATTCATGGCCGCAGGCTTTTCGACCAGAACGCGCTTGCCGGCTTCCAGTGCGCGGATCGTCCAGATTGCGTGCAGGTGGTTGGGAAGTGGATTGTAGACGGCATCAACCTCGGGATCCCGAAGCAATTCCTCATAGGAACCGTAAGACCTGGGGATGCCCAGATCCATCGCCGCCTTTGCCGCACGCGCAGCATCGCGGGAGGCGATGGCAACAACCTCGGTGAGCTCACCCGACTTCATTGCCGGGATGACATGGTTCCTGGCAATCCCAGCGGTGCTCAGTACGCCCCAGCGAAGCTTTCCCGTTGCAGCCAATGTGCTTCCCTCACCTCCAAAAATTCATGACGCGACTATCAGTCGCAGCATGAGACCGGTATCATTCGTATTTGAGACCGGTCTCATGTGTCAACGCGTGATTTTCTTGACGCCCAATTTTTCTGAACCTATGTGATGGAGTCATGACGAAAAAACTTTCAAAACGGCTTGTGACCATTTCAGACGTCGCGCTCAGTGCCGGCGTTTCGAAAGCGACCGCTGCGCGGGTTCTGGGCAGCTACGGCACAGCAAGCCCGGAGGTGAAAGACAGAGTTCGTGATGCCGCAAAAGAGCTCGGCTATCAGGCCAACGAGCTTGCGCGCAGCATGACGACCGGCCGATCGAAAACCATCGGAGTTATCGTCGGCGACATTGAAAACCAGTATTTCGGACAGGCGGTTAGAGGTATCAGCGACGCGGCGCGCAGCGCAGGATTCGACGTCATCCTGGCAAATTCCGGCGAAGATGCCGGCAAAGAGAAAGCCGCGGTGCGCGTTCTCCTCGGCAAGCGGGTCGATGGACTTATCATCACCCCGGCCTCAGTCTTCGAAACGCAGCATATTCAGGACATCCAGCGCGCAGGCCGCCCTTTGGTCCTTCTGGACAGAACCATTCCCGGCTTTAACGTGGACGCCGTGGTGACCGATGACCGACGGGCAGCAGAAGCGGCGACAAATGCGTTAATCGCGGCTGGCCATCGTCGCATTGCCTACATCTCCGCCACAGAATCGGAAGATCCCGTCTACCAGGGACCACACCAGATCAATCTGAGCACCGTCATGGAACGCATCGAAGGTTTCGTTGCCGCAAGCCATGCAGCCGGCATTAACCATCCCGAGCGATACATTCGCTTGGGCGCTGGTCGCGGTGGAATGGGCGACAAGGTGATCGCAGACTTGCTGATGGAGCATGAACGGCCAACAGCGATATTGGCGTCGGATAACGTCGTCGCACTCGAAGTGTTCAAGACCCTGCGCAGACTTGGAATGTCAATTCCGGGAGACCTCTCATTGATTGCGTTTCACGACGCAGACTGGACGAGCGTCACCAGCCCGCCGATTACCGTCATTGCACAACCGGTCTACGATCTCGGTTTTGAGAGCACGCAAATCCTGGTCAAGCGCATCATGGGCATGGGTGACGCCCCCCGCAGTCGTGTTTTTGCAACCAATCTCATCACGCGCCAGTCCGTGGCTGCACCGCCGGGGATATAGCATATGATGGTTGTTGGGTTTCAGCAGATTTGGCCCACTTTTCCGTTTCGCGTTCACCCACCAAATTCGTTTCAATCAATTGCCTGCAAACACCCTTTCTCTTCCTGACCAGATCACCGCGAAATGGAAAAGCGGCTTGAACTTACGCGACAACCAACAGCCGCTTTTCGAACCTGTCACTGAAGCCATGGGACGCGCTCCGAAACATGTGCCGCAACCCTGTGCGCCAATAGCCAGGGCATGTCGTTGACCCTATAACGGGTACAGCACGAACTAGAGCAGGTTCAAAGGCACACTTGAGGCCGAGGGCGTCATCCAACCCGGATTGACGCTGAAGGGACTGCGTCACACGATTGCGACAATTCTGGCAGAGATGGGCAAGGACTACGGGACGTTCGCCCTGGTGCTCGGCCACGCTACGGAGGCCATGGCAAAACTCTGTTCCAGACGCGCCAACATGACGATGCGCACCACGGCCGCGGTGACTGAATTTGAGGCGGAGTTTAACAAACGAAAAACGAAAGTTGTCAAACGCCACGTTTGAAACTGCCAAACCACGAACAAGAATTTCAAGAAATGTGCAAAATCCAAGCACTGTAAGGGCTTGGAATGGTGCCCGGAGGCGGATTTGAACCACCGACACGCGGATTTTCAATCCGCTGCTCTACCAACTGAGCTATCCGGGCATCTCGGCTTTTTTCAAAGCCTGCCGGTTTCTGGTCGAAACCGCCGGGGTATTTCCCCGGGAGCGAGCGGGGTTATAACATCTTGTTCGGCCATGTCCAGCGTGTTGCGGCACTTTTTTGAAGAAGATGTGAAAAACGCGGAAACTTCAATTCAAACAATGGGATCGCGACTGCGATCCGGGCGGTTCAATCGGTATCAGCGGTATTCGTCGTCGTCGGCCTTGGATTCGTCCTCGGCCACCGGAATGGCATAGGAGCCTTTCAGCCAGCGCGACAGGTCGAGATTGCGGCAGCGGTCGGAGCAGAAGGGATAGTGTTCCCGAACGGACAGACGCTTGCATTCCGGACAGGGCAGCGCCTTGCGCAGCGGCGCGACCTTGGCCATGCGCGGGCTTTCGTCATCGGCCATGGATCAACCCTCCGTCCAGCCGGTATGCACGTCGTAACCCTCGCCCGCCAGCATCTGCATGGTCTCGAACAGCGGCAGGCCGACGACATTGGTGTAGGAGCCGACAAGTTTCTGCACGAAGGTGCCGGCAATGCCCTGGATGGCATAGGCACCGGCCTTGCCGCGCCATTGGCCAGAGGCAAGATAACATTCGATGTCATAGCCGGAAAGCCGCTTGAAACGCACCTTGGTCTCGACGATCTTCTGGCGCAGGCGGCCGTCGGGCGCGATCAGGCAGACGCCGGTGAAGACCCAGTGGCTGCGGCCGGACAGCAGATGCAGCGCAGACGATGCCTCTTCCAGGTATTCCGCCTTGGGCAGAATGCGCCGGCCGACGGCCACGACCGTATCGGCGGCGAGGATATAGCCATCCTTCCAGGCGACATCCTGGCGGATCGCCTCATATGCGGCCTTTGCCTTGTCGGCCGAAAGCCTTCGGGCCAGCGATCGCGGATGCTCGGATTTCTGCGGGGTCTCGTCGAGATCCATCGGCATCAGGCGCGCGGGCTCTATGCCGGCCTGTTTCAGCAGGTCGACACGGCGCGGCGACCCGGAGGCCAGTATCAGCTTCTGTCTCAGTTCCATGGCCCCTCGCGACCGACCGTCACGCCTTACTTGAAGCGGTAGGTGATACGGCCCTTGGTCAGGTCATAGGGTGTCATTTCAACCAGCACCTTGTCGCCGGCGAGAACACGGATCCGGTTCTTGCGCATGCGGCCGGCGGTGTGGGCGATGATCTCGTGCTCGTTTTCGAGCTTCACCCGGAACGTTGCGTTCGGCAGGAGTTCCGTGACGACGCCGGGAAATTCGAGGACTTCTTCTTTAGCCATTGAGCGGTTGTCTTCCTTGAGTTTAGCATGGGGGCAGACGCCCCCTTAAAAATGTGCGCGGAAACTACACAATCGCCGGGGCTTTGTGAACCTAGTCGATCAGGCTTTTGGAATTTGTTTCGCGCGGCCGTTGAGGGCTTTTAGTGCGATCGGCCGGCAAAGGGAAGCCATGCTTTGCGCTTTGCGTGACGACGCCAACCGTGCAGGTCATCGAAGGGCCTTATCGCACCGTCGCGCCGCCCGCATCAGCCGGCGACGAAGCGGTCGATGATATGGCGTTTCAGCCGGTCGCGTACATCGCGGTAGGCGTCGAGGATCTGCTCGCGCGTGCCCGTTGTTCCGGTCGGATCCGGCGTCGGCCAGTAGACGACCTCCACCGCGCTTGAGCGGGTCAGCTCCAGGGCTGCATGATGGGCCTCGGGAGAGAGCGTCACCACAAGGTCGAAATAGTCGTCTTCCAGGTCTTCCAGCGTCTGCGGCTGGCGGCGACCGAGGCTCAGGCCCTCTTCTTCAAGCACGGCATCGACAAAACCATCGCGCTCGCCGCGCTTGACGCCGGCCGAGGCGATGTAGATGCCGGACGGCAGAAGCGCACGGGCCAGCGCTTCGGCGATCGGCGAGCGAATGGCATTCATGCCGCAGACAAAGAGAACGGCACCCGGGCGGCGATACTGGCTCTGTTCCGACGGGTTCGGCAGATCGGACCTGTCCGGCTCTACTGGCGTGTGCGCCGCCATGCCGTCAGCCACGCCAGTAGAGCACGCAGACCAGCGTGAACAGCCGCCGCGCGGTGTCGAAATCGATCTTGATCTTGCCGGACAGGCGATCCATCAGCGTCTGCGAGCCATCGTTGTGGATGCCGCGGCGGCCCATGTCGATCGCCTCGATCTGCGACGGCGTCGAGGAGCGGATCGCCTCGTAATAGCTCTCGCAGATCATGAAATAGTCCTTGATGATCCGGCGAAACGGCGTGAGCGACAGGATATGGGTGGCGACATCGGCGCCGGCCTCGGTCTTGATCGACAGGACCAGCTTGCTGTCGACCAGCGACAGGAACAGCTTGTAGGGACCGCCGGCATGGCCGGCCGGCGCGAACGAATTCTCCTCGATCAGGTCGAAGATCGCCACCGCCCGCTCATGCTCGACGTCAGGGGTCGACCGGCCGATGGTCTCGTCCAGCACGACATCGCAGAGCCGGAAGACGCCGTCGGCCATGGCTCACCCTTCGAGATTGAGGCGGATGGCCACCGATCGCGCATGGGCGTCGAGGCCTTCCGATTGCGCGAGGGCAATGGCCGCCGGTGCCAGCTGGCGCAGCTGTTCGGCGCCGAGCCTCAGGATCGATGTGCGTTTGACATAGTCGAGCACCGACAGGCCGGAGGAAAAACGGGCGGACCGGGCGGTCGGCAGGACATGGTTCGATCCGCCGACATAATCGCCGATCACTTCCGGCGTGTGGCGTCCGACAAAGATCGCACCGGCATTGCGGATGGCCTTGATCAGCGGTTCCGGATCGGCGACGGCCAGTTCCAGATGTTCGGCGGCAATGCGGTTGGCAAGCGGCACGGCGGCAGCGATGCTGTCGACCTTGATCACCGCACCGAAGTCGCGCCAGCTAGCGGCTGCCGTTTCGGCGCGGCTCAGCGACTTCAGCTGGCGTTCGACGGCGTCTTCCACCGCCTTGCCGAATGCGGCATCGTCGGTCATCAGGATCGACTGGGCGCCCGGGTCATGTTCGGCCTGGGCGAGAAGATCGGCGGCCAGCCAGTCGGGATTGTTGTCGCTGTCGGCAATGACAAGCACTTCGGACGGGCCGGCAATCATGTCGATGCCGACGGTGCCGAAGACCTGGCGCTTGGCGGCGGCCACATAGGCATTGCCCGGGCCGACGATCTTGGCGACCGGCGCGATCGTCTCGGTGCCATAGGCAAGGGCTGCCACCGCCTGGGCGCCGCCGATGCGGTAGATCTCGGTGACGCCGGCGATCTCGGCGGCCGCCAGCACGGTCGGGTTGATGATCCCACCGGAGGCCGGCACGACCATGACGACACGCGGCACGCCGGCGACCTTGGCCGGCAGCGCATTCATCAGCACCGAGCTCGGATAGCTGGCGGTGCCGCCCGGAACATAGAGGCCAACGGCATCGATCGCCGTCCAGCGCGAGCCGAGGCCGACCCCGATCGCGTCCTCGTAGATATCGTCCTTCGGCATCTGGCGGGCGTGATGACGCTCGATGCGCTCGGCGGCGAGCTTCAGCGCGTCGATCAGCTCGGGCGCGATGCTGGCGGTGGCTTCCGCGATCTCGGCCGCGGTGACGCGCATCGCCACTTGCGTAAAATCGATGCCGTCGAATTTCAGCGAATACTCGGCCAGCGCCGCATCGCCGCGGGCGCGCACATCGTCGATGATCCCGCGCACCACGTCGTTGACGTCGTCGGAGACTTCGCGCTTGGTCGTCAGAAAGGCGGCAAAACGCGCTTCGAAATCGCCCGATGCCTGATCCAGCCAGATTGCCACGTCCCCACTCTTCCTTCTCACATATCTTTCGCGGCGCGCGGATCCATTCCATCCGAGGCCGCGCGCCTGTCAAACCTTCAGTCGGCCTTGTGGTCCGGCAGAGATGCCGTTCCCCAGGCGCCGCCGATATCGGTCAGCTGTGCCTCGATGCATTCGATCTCGAGCGCGATCATGCCTGAACCCGACAGGACCAGTTCGATGACGCCGTCGGGCCCCTCGCCCTTGGCAACGAAGCGGATGGCGAGCAGCGACAGGACCTCGTCGGCACCCTTGCGGTCAAAGCCGATCGAGCGCACGGCCGAGACGCGCTTGAAGCCGAGCACCGCGCGGTGGCGCTCATAGCTCTTGTCCGGGCCGCTCTTTGCACCATCGGCCTTTTCCCAGACGAACCGGTTGACCGTCAGCGAAAACAGGCCGGGACGCGGCGCAAAGGACAGATCGCCGGCCTTGAAGACCGCATCCTGCATATGGGCGGAGATGATCGAGAGATCATCCGTATCAAGCGCCAGAAGCTTCAAATCCGTCATGTTACCCTGCCCGTATCAACGGCCGTCCCAGGCGGCGGATCTTAACGACCGCGTCCATCCTGCGACTGCCTCACATCCTTTTGACATAGGTTGCCGCTTGTCCAGTGGCAACCGGACAATGGGGCAAAAAGACTTGGGGGCCGATCAATCGCTGATGCGTTCGACCACGGCGCCGCAACGGGTGAGTTTTTCTTCCAGGCGCTCGAAGCCGCGGTCGAGGTGATAGACGCGGCTGACCATGGTTTCGCCTTCTGCCGCAAGGCCGGCGATGACCAGCGACACCGAGGCGCGCAGGTCGGTCGCCATGACCGGGGCGCCGCGCAGGCGTGTGACGCCCTCGATGCGCGCCGTTTGGCCCGACAGGGTGATCTTGGCGCCGAGACGGGCCAGTTCCTGCACATGCATGAAGCGGTTCTCGAAGATCGTCTCTGTCACATGCGAGACGCCCTGGGCACGGGTCATCAGGCCCATGAACTGCGCCTGCAGGTCGGTTGGGAAGCCGGGGAAAGGCTCGGTGACGATGTCGACCGGGCGGATGGCATTGCCATGACCGATGACGCGGATGCCGTTGTCGACGGCGATCAGTTCGGCGCCGGCGCGGCGGATCGCTTCGACTGCGGTGTCGAGCAGGGTGATGTCGGTGCCGGCCAGCGTCACGTCACCGCCGGTCATGGCAACGGCCATGGCATAGGTGCCGGTCTCGATGCGGTCCGGCAGGACCCGGTGGCGGGCGCCCGACAGGCTGGTGACGCCTTCGATGGTGATGGTCGAGGTGCCGGCGCCTGATATCTTGGCGCCCATGGCGATCAGGCAATTGGCGAGATCGACGACTTCCGGCTCGCGCGCGGCATTGCCGATCACGGTGGTGCCGCGGGCAAGCGAGGCCGCCATCAGCATGACATGGGTGGCGCCGACCGAGACCTTGGGGAAGGTGTAGTTGGCGCCGATCAGGCCGCCCTTGGGCGCCGTCGCGTTGATATAGCCGCTGTCGATCTCAAGCTCGGCGCCAAGCGCTGCCAGGCCTTCGAGGAAGAGGTCGACCGGACGCGTGCCGATGGCGCAACCGCCCGGCAGCGAGACGCGGGCTTTGCCTTCGCGGGCGAGCAGCGGTCCGATGACCCAGAAGCTGGCGCGCATCTTCGAGACCAGCTCGTAAGGCGCCGTGGTCTCGGCGATCGTGCGGCAGGTGAAATGCACGGTGCGCGAATAGGAGCCGTCCTGGTGCTCGCGGCGGCCGTTGACCGAGACGTCGACGCCATGATTGCCGAGGATGCGCAGGAGCAGCTCGACATCGGCCAGATGCGGCACGTTTTCGAGCGTCAGCGTGTCGCTGGTCAATAGCGAGGCGATCATCAGCGGCAGGGCCGCATTCTTGGCGCCGGAAATCGGGATGATCCCGTTGAGCTCATTGCCACCGACAATCCTGATGCGATCCATGTAAGCCTACGATACGGGCAGAGCCCGCCTTTCCTGAACAATAAGGGATGACGCCAGATGGCGAAGGATGGGTGTTTAGACGAAAAGCCGCAGCGGTTCAATTCGCCGCATGCACTCGCCTTTAATCAGCAGGTTTGGACGAATTTGCGGCAGGCAGGCCATCGGTATCATCGGCCTCGCCGGCGCGGCGGGCGCGCTGCTGCTGCTTGCGCCGCTGGAGATTTTCCTTGAGCTTCTTGGCCGCGCGCAGACGGCGATGATCGGCCTCGGTCAGTTGCTGCGGCTTTGCCGCGTTTTCCGCCGCCGCTTGCGCGGTTTTCACGCCCGTTGTGGAAAAGCCTTGGTTTTCCGGGTTTTTCTGATCATCATTCATGCGTCCTGATAACGAAAAACCTGATGCCTGACCAGAGACTTCGCACGGAGACCGGTGCAAAACACAAATCTTCAAGGCCTATTTCGATTTGCGGCTTGCACTCGCCATCAAGCTATGGCAATAGGCCCCTCGTTCCGAGGCGACGACTGTCCGCTTCGCCGGATGCTGCTATAGCTCAGGGGTAGAGCACTCCCTTGGTAAGGGAGAGGCCGAGAGTTCAAATCTCTCTAGCAGCACCATTTTTCTCCCCATTTTTCTTAAATAGTTGATGATAGCTGTCATCAGGTGAGCAACGACGACCCAGCGCCGTGTTGTCTAGGTCTGTATCGATCGTCTGAGTGCAGAAGATAAGTGGCGCGCGACCTAAGCTCTTCCGTGCACGCGGACTTCCCCCGAAAACGTGGGGTGATTGCGTCTTCATTCTACCTGAAGACGTAGCCCTCTCTGCCTCGAATCGGTCAATAGATATCGGTGTATTGCTTGATTTGGAACAGCTTCCAATTGAGTGTCCGCCCGATCTGATGCTAGCTTTGGCTCATAGGGCACTGGTGAGTCTGCGGAATGTTCAAGCAAAATACGGTCTTCGTAGTTGGCGCGGGAGCGAGTACCGAATACGGCGCTTTTGGCGAGACGACGATATTTCCTATCGGAACGCAGTTACGCTCTGCGATAAAAGCGGGAAGCAATTTTACAGGTCGCTTACACCACGGGGTGCTTAACGACGGCGACAGGGTGGTCTTCGAGTGGCTGAGGCGGCGGCATCCGATCAATAGTCCAGGATTCTCTGAGCGGATTGATGCGTTGAGACAGATTTCCCAACGTATCGAGGGATTCGACAGTATTGATGAGTGTATCGAATATCTCGAAAACCCTTACGCGGCCGAGATGGGCAAAGTGATGATCGCTCGCTACCTAGCGAAAGCAGAGCGCGAATGCCTCCTAAAATCAAAACAGCAGGATAATCGCTTAAAAATATCTGCGCTAAGAGATACGTGGCTGGAGAGGTTTGTACGCATCTTGATGAATGGGCGAAAAGATCCAAATGAGATTGGCAAAGAAATCACAGTGATCTGTTTCAACTACGATCGATGCATCGAGTTCTACTTGATAAACGCCATCGTGGAGCGCTACGCAGTTCCCTACGAGGACGCCCACCGCATTGTCAGCACTATGGCAATTATACATCCATACGGAACCCTCGGCAGGCTTCCGACAAGCAACAGCTTCGTCAATCAGGGCGAAATCGAGTTTGGGCCAGACTGCGAAGACCGAACTGACCCTTGGGCAATGATTGGAACCTTGAAGACCTACACTGAGCGCATCGAAGATAATATCACTATGTCCAACATCCGAATGGCTCTATTCAATAGTAACTGCGTTGTATTCCTAGGCTTCGGGTTCACCTCCGAGAATATGAAACTACTAGATACTTCAAAGGTCGGCGAAAACGGTTCCGGTTGCAGCGCTATGAAAATAGCTACCGGCAAAGGGCAACACCTGCAAAGTGATGCGGCCTTGAAGTTGAAAATTGCTAACCTGTTTGCGGGCTCGTGGAATTGGCGCGATACGGCCATGCACATCGAATACTCATCGAAATGCTCCGAAACGCTGCAGGTCCATTACCACAACTTGAGTGCGTAGAGATCATATCCGCTACGTGACGCAGCATCGAAATGATTCGTGCCCTATGCACAACTCATATACAAACGGATCAAATCCACCGCCACAATCCCTTGTTTTCTGGGCTTTTTCAGATTTCTTAGTCGGATTCAAATCTCCCTAAAAGCACCAATTTGCTCCCCAAAAATTTCACAGATCATGTTGGTTCGATTGGCTGTCGTCGCTGCCGCCCTTATTTCCGCCTATCTGCTGCTGCGCCCGCCGGGCGAGGTCAGTGATGGGCCTCCGTCGCCGCATGCGATCGATCAATCCCCCAGCCAGTGAAGCCCGAACGCAAAAACGCCCGCGTCATCAGCGGGCGTCGTGCAGGCAGGCATAGTCTGTTGTGGCGGCTTAGCGGGCGAATGCGCCGCGGGCAACGCGTTCGATGTCGGCGCGGCTGATGCCGACGTCGCTGAGTTCGCGGGCGCTCATGCGGCCGAGTTCTGCGACAGTCTTGCGGTACTTGCGCCAGTTGTTGAAAGAGCGTGCTACGTTCATGATAATCCCCTTTCCGGAGGCTGTATTGACGTCAGCAACCTCTTTTCCGGTCCCGGCGTCGTTTCGATGATGTGCATATAAGCGCTTGCTGCGACTTACGAAATACACAAGCTTTCACGGCACCTATGCATTTTACGCATTGCTGAAGCCTGAGCTATTCATCTCCTGTTAACCGTCGTCATCGCGGCCCGGAAAACGTATCGGGATGCCGGCGTCTGGTGCGGCGGCGCGGCGTCGGCAGGCGCATCCGCCATCGGCGGATCGCAGCCGGGAGCGCTTGTCACGGCCTGCCCGCGAGGTGACTTCATGGTTCACCGCCTGTAAGAGATGTGCGGCGCGGTCCGTGACAGCGGGCCGCAGCCGACACCTTTCCTCTCGCGCAGGACCAGCCATGACCCACCCGTCTTCAGTCCCCTTCGACCCGCAGCATCTGGCGGCCCAGTTCAGCGCAGCCCAGATCAACGAAGCGAAGGCGCGCATTCCGGCCGCCGAACTCGGCGTGCCCTCCAGCGTCACCGAGGCCATGGCCGTGCAGGAGATCACCTCTTCGGCGCTGCCCTCGGAGCCGCTCGGCTACAAGGTGGCGCGTTCGCCCGACGGTATTCCGGTTGTCGGCCGCCTGTGGCCGCTCTCGCTGGATGGCGACCAGACGGTCGCCGAATTTCCCTGGCGCGCGGGCGTGAAGATCGAGGTCGAAATCGCGGTGACGCTGGCCTCCGCCCTGCCGCCGCGCGCCGAGGGCTATAGCATTGACGAGATCCGGGCTGCGATCGGCCGCGTGCATCTCGGCGTCGAGATCCTCGACAGCCGCATCGCCGAAGGCGGCAAGGCGCCCTATCTGCTGTTTCTCGCCGACCGGCTCGGCAATGGCGGTTATGCGCTCGGGCCGAGCGTGCCGCAGAGCCTGCTTGATCTCAATGGCGAAAAGCAGTTGGTCGTGCGCCTTGGCGAGACGACGATCTACGCGGCCGAAGCCCGCCATCCGACCGGCAATGTGATGGACTGGCTGAGCGGCTGGGCATCGAAGAGCGACCGGCCGGCCGACTCGCTTTCGGCCGGCGAGATCATAACCACCGGCAGCCTGTGCGGCGCGCCGGTCGCGGAACAGCCCGGCCTGCTGACGGTCGAGATCGAGGGTGGATATACGATGGCCGTTCGCCTGACGGCGTAATCCGGAACAGCGGCACCGGACAGCGGTGTCGCTTGAGGCCTTGCGGGGCCTGCAAGGCCGGGCGGATCAGAAGCCGCCGGCCACCAGGCGGCGACGCAGGCCGTCGATGTCGGGGGCGACGAGGTCGTCTAGGCGGCGTTCCCAGGCGAGCGCGGTTTCGACGATGACCTCCAGATCGTCATGGCGCGGAACCCAGCCGAGCCGGTCTCTGGCCAGCGTCGCATCGGCCACGACCAGCGGCGCATCGCCCGGCCGGCGCGGGCCGTATTCGACGGCGATCGGCTGGCCACTGACCTCTTGCACCGCGCGCAGGATATCGAGCACGGAATAACCCCGGCCATAGCCGCAATTGGCAATCAGCGGTTCGCCGCCATCGCGCAGATAGGCAAGCGCCCGCAGATGGGCGTCGACCAGATCGTTGATATGGATGAAGTCGCGCACGCCGGTGCCGTCGGGCGTCGGATAGTCGGTGCCGAAGACCGAGACCGACTTGCGCTTGCCGAGGGCGGCTTCGCAGGCGACTTTCAGCAGATGCGTGGCGCCGGCTGCCGAATTGCCCGCCCTGCCCTTCACATCGGCGCCTGCGACGTTGAAATACCGCAGCGCGACATAACGCAAGTCATGGGCACGCGCCGTATCGCGCAGCATCATCTCACTCATCAGCTTCGACTGGCCATAGGGCGAGCCCGGACGCAAGGCGGCGTCTTCCCGGATCGGCAGCGGCTGATCCGGCTGGCCATAGACGGCAGCCGTGGACGAGAAGATCACCTTGTCGATCCCCGCCTTGACGGCCGCGCTCAGCAGCCTGTGGGTGTTGCCGGTGTTGTTTTCGTAATAGCCGAGCGGATCGGACACCGAGTCCGGCACGACGATCGAGCCGGCAAAATGGATGATCGCCTCGATCCGGTTTTCGGCAAAGACCTGCTTGAGCACGCCCGGTTCGCCGATGTCACCGAGATAGAAACGCGCCTGCGGCGCCACAGCCCAGCGGAACCCCGTCGACAGCCGGTCGACGACGACGACGTCCTCGCCGGCATCCAGCAGTGCCCAGACCATATGGCTGCCGATATAACCGGCACCACCGGTGACCAAGATCGCCATGATTGTCTTCCCAAGTGTTCTTCTTGGGCAGAGCTAATCACGGCGACATTGTCGAATGTTTATCCGCGCTGTCTAAGCCGCTGATTTTGCCGCTTTAAATGGCAACATGCTTAAATGTTTTCCGGCAAAATCGTTCAAATTTTACCGATATTGCCGAGAGCGCGGATCGCTGCGCTCAAAGCGCCAGGATATAGCGGCTCAGGCGGTCGGCGGCTTCCTCGATCTGCTTGGCATTGCGCAGGAAGCAGGCGCGCAGGAAGGCCTCGCCGCCGACACCGAAGGCGGTGCCCGGCGCCAGGCCGACACCGGTCTGGTTGACGATGTCGAAGGCGGCCTTTCGGCTGTCGGTGATGCCGTCGATCTTGAGAAAAGCGTAGAGCGCGCCCTCGGGCTTCAGCGTCTCGACCCGGTTGGTGGCAATCAGCCGGTCGCAGAGGATATCGCGCGCCTGGGTGGCGCGGGCGATGTTTTCGGCAACAAAGCCGTCGCCCTGGTCGAGCGCTGCCACCGCGCCGCGCTGCATGAATGGCGCAACACCCGAGGTCGAATACTGGATCAGGTTTTCCAGCACATGGCCGATCTCCGGCGGCGCAACGATCCAGCCGACGCGCCAGCCGGTCATCGACCAGTTCTTCGAGAAGGAATTGGCAAACAGCACCCGGTCGCCCTCTTCCATCACGTCGAGGAAGGAGGGCGCACGCGCGCCTTCGCCGTAATAATAGAGCGCATAGATCTCGTCGGCGAGGATCCAGATGCCGTGGCGGCGGGCAATCTCCAGGACCTTTTTCAGGTCGTCCTTCGTCGCCGTCCAGCCGGTCGGGTTCGACGGCGTATTGATGAACAGCGCCTTGGTCTTCGGCGTGATCATCGCCTCGAGCCTGTCGAAATCGAGCGACCAGCGGCCGTCGGCAAAGGTCAGCGGCAGGCCGACGGCCTTGGCCCCGGCGATTTCGATCGCCGAGACGATGTTCGGCCAGGTCGGCGACAGATAGACCATCTCGTCGCCCGGCGAGGTCAGTGCCTGGACGCAGAGCACGATGGCCTGCATGCCGGAACCCGTCGCATAGAAATGATCGGCCGGCAGGTCGACGGCGAAATGGCGGCTGTAATAGTTGGCCAGCGCCTGGCGCAGTTCCGGCACGCCGCGCTGCCAGGTGTAGAAGGTCTCGCCGCCAAGCAGCGCATCGCTGGCCGCCTTGCTGATAAAGTCCGGCGTTGGCAGATCGCCCTCGCCGACCCAGAGCGGCAGAAGGTTGTCGCGGGTGCGGGCATGGTTGACCAGTTCGACAATGCCGCTCTCCGGGGCGGCAAGTGCACGGGCGCTAAGGGCATTCAAAAACGGCATGAATCGGCGTCTCCAGGGATCAGTGGACCTGATCTAGCCGATCGGCAGGCAAAAATCCCATGACAATGATTGAGCAAGGGATCGATTCAGGTGATGGATCGCCGTGGCCTCTTGCAGAATTGGCCACGGCGCAAACAGCATCAGGGCTTCTTCAGGAGGTCGCGGATCTCGGTGAGCAGCTGGATGTCGGCCGGCGGCGGCGCGTCTTCGGCCGCCTGCTTTTCCTGCTTCTCCAGCGACTTGCGCAGCGTGTTTACGCCCTTGACCATCAGGAAGATGATCCAGGCGAGAATGACAAAATTGATCACCACGGTGATGAAATTGCCGTAGGCGAAAACGGCCCCCTGTTCGCGGGCAGCGGCCAGCGACGTCGCCGTGACCTTGTCGCTCAGCGCCAGGAAATAGTTGGAGAAGTCGAAGCCACCGAAAACCACACCGACGACCGGCATGACGATGTCCTGGACCAGCGAGTTCACGATCAGGCCGAAGGCACCGCCGATGATCACACCGACGGCGAGGTCCATGACATTGCCCCGGGCAATGAATGTCTTGAATTCGTTCAGCATACCGCTCTCCTTTTGTGCTGCGCTGAGCCAACCGCCGGCGCGCGGCGATCCCTTCGCAATGGTTAAAGAAAGATTTTCCATTCGGGAATGGTAAATTTCGATTTGGTCAATCTGATCTTCGACTTAAGGCCAAGTTGAAGGCGATTTCAAAAACGGTCGACTTCCCCTAGAGTTTCCGTCGGGTGCCGTTCAGGAGGAAAAAGTGCTCCCAGGCTGGATTATCGTTGCTTCGGCTCTCGGCTATCTGCTGTTTCTGTTCGCCGTGGCCAGCTACGGCGACCGCAGATCGCGTGTCAGCGGCGTACCGGCCGGCGGCAGGCCTGCCGTCTACGCGCTCAGCCTTGCGGTCTATTGCACATCCTGGACCTATTTCGGCGGCGTCGGTCTTGC
This sequence comes from Hyphomicrobiales bacterium, assembly GCA_900470155.1. Taxonomy (GTDB): domain Bacteria; phylum Pseudomonadota; class Alphaproteobacteria; order Rhizobiales; family Rhizobiaceae; genus Allorhizobium. The sequence continues at coordinate 12,049 of UBZT01000004.1, read as the reverse complement.
GGCCGAGCGCGGGCTGGAATTCATGGGCATCTATATCGGCCCGATCCTGATGTATACGCTCGGCATGCCGATCCTCCGGCGTATCGTCGAACTGGCCAAGACCGAAAAGATCACCTCCGGCGCCGACTTCGTTGCGGCCCGCTACGGCAAGAACCCGATCGTCGGCATGCTGGTGACGGTGATCTACCTGGTCGGCATCATCCCCTATATCGCCCTGCAGCTGAAAGCGGTCTCCAGTTCGGTCGCCACCGTCATGGATCCCAGCGCATACGGCATCGGCACCGGCAATCTTTATTTCATCGACCTGCCGCTGATCGTCGCCTTCATGCTGGCCTGTTTCGCGGTGGTCTTCGGCACGCGCCACACCGATGCGACCGAACACCAGGACGGGCTGATCCTGGCGATCGCGATGGAATCGGTGGTCAAGCTTGTCGCCTTCTGGACGCTCGGCATCTTCGTGCTGTTCTTCATCTTCGACGGGCCGGCCGATCTCTGGCACAAGGCGCAAAACAGCGAAGCGGTCATGGCCGCCCTCTCCTACCAGACGCCGCCGGCGCGCTGGATCCTGCTGATCGCGCTGTCGGCCTTTGCCATCATCATGCTGCCGCGCCAGTTCCATGTGACCGTGGTGGAAAACCGCACGCCGCGCGAATTGCGGCTCGCCGGCATCCTGATGCCGATCTATCTGATCGCCATCAACATCTTCGTGCTGCCGGCGGCGATCGGCGGTATCATGATCTTCGGCGGCTCCGGCGATGCCGATCTCTATGTGCTGTCGCTGCCCCTGAATGCCGGCGCAAGCCTCGTCTCGCTGCTGACCTTCATCGGCGGCTTTTCCGCCGCGACCGCCATGGTCATCGTTGCCTCGGTGGCGCTGGCGATCATGATCTCGAACGACATGGTGCTGCCGATCTTCCTGCGGCAGAAGCTGCTCGAGCGGCCGAGCCAGCGGGCGGACTTTGCCAAGACGCTCCTGCATATCCGCCGCACGGCGATCTTCGGCGTGATGCTGCTCGGTTATGTCTATTATCGCTCGGCCGACAATACGACCGGCCTTGCCTCGATCGGGCTTCTCTCGTTCACCGCGATCGCGCAGATCGCACCGGCGATGTTCGGCGGGCTGATCTGGCGGCGGGCCAATGCGCGCGGCGCGATCGCCGGCCTCGCCTCCGGCTTTTTCGTCTGGGCCTATCTTCTGTTCCTGCCCAGCCTTGGCGCCATCGACCATTCCTGGATCGCATCGGCGGTGCTCGGTTTCCTTCTGCCCGGCCTGCAGATGTTCGAGCCGGCCTTTGCGGATTCGATGGTCAATGCCACGCTGTTCAGCCTCGCGGTCAATACGGCGGCCTTCATCATCGGCTCGCTCAGCCGCAATCCACGGCCGGTCGAGCGCATCCAGTCCGATATCTTCGTCAAGCGCCATGCCCGCTCGCATTTTGCCACGCGCGGCTGGAAAACCAGCGTCGCCGTCGGCGACCTGAAGGCGGCGATTGCGCGCTATCTCGGCAATGAGCGCATGGAACGCTCGTTTCGCACCTATGAGCAGACGGCCGGCCGCAAGCTGGCAGACGACAGCCCGGCCGACATGGCATTCATCCATTTCTCCGAACAGCTGCTCGGCAGCGCCATCGGATCGTCCTCGGCACGGCTTGTACTATCGCTGATCCTGCAGAAAGCCGAGGACACCTCGGCCGACACGGTCTGGCTGCTCGACCAGGCGTCGGAAGCGCTGCAATACAATCAGGACATGCTGCAGACGGCGCTGTCGCAGATGGAGCAGGGCATTGCCGTTTTCGATGCCTCCGACCGCCTGACGATCTGGAACCGGCGCTTCCGCAGCCTGCTCGACCTTCCCGAACATGTCGGCCAGGTCGGCTTTCCGCTCACCGACATCATCGCGATCTTGGCGCAGCGTGGCGACGTGGCACCGGCCGGGCAGACGGCCGTGGTGCAAAACTTCCACCAGTTCGACAATCCCTTCCGCATCATCCTGTCCGGCGGCGAACGTATCCTCGAAGTGCGCTGCAATCTGATGCCGGACAAGGGCATCGTTGCGACCTTCACCAATATCACCGCGCAGGTCGAAGCCGACCGGGCCCTGAAACAGGCCAACGAAACGTTGGAACAGCGTGTCAGCGAACGCACCGCCGAACTGACGCGGGTCAACCACGCGTTGGCCGAGGCAAGAGCTGCCGCAGACGATGCCAATATCGGCAAGACGCGCTTCTTTGCCGCTGCCGGTCATGACATTCTCCAGCCTCTCAACGCCGCCCGGCTCTATTCCTCGTCGCTGGTCGAACGTCTCGGCGCGTCCGACAACAGCGCGCTGGTGCGCAATATCGATTCCGCGCTGGAATCGGTCGAAAGCATCCTCGGCGCCGTTCTCGACATCTCGCGTCTCGACACCGGCGCGATGAAGCCGCGTTTCTCCACCGTGGCGCTGAACGGCCTGCTGGAGCGCATCGAAACCGATTTCGCCCCGATGGCGCGGGAAAAGAACCTGAAACTGGTGGTCAGGCCGACCAGGCTTGCGGTTCGTTCCGATCCCACGCTGCTGCGCCGTCTGGTGCAGAACCTCGTCTCCAATGCGATCAAGTATACACCGGCCGGCCGTGTCGTGGTCGCCGCGCGGCTGCAGGGCGACAAGGTCGTGATCCAGGTCACCGACAGCGGCATCGGCATCCCGGCGTCGAAATTCCGCACCGTGTTCAAGGAGTTCGCCCGACTGGAGGAGGGCATGCGCACGGCGTCGGGTCTGGGTCTCGGCCTGTCGATCGTCGATCGCATCGCCCGCGTGCTGCATCATCCGGTGGAACTGACCTCCAAGCCCGGCCGGGGCACGACCTTCCGCGTCGTCATGCCGCTCGAAATCGCCAAGCCGGTGAGCGCCAGCGTCGTGCCGCTTTCGGCTGCCGAGAGATCGAACCTGACCCTTCAGGGTTTCCGCGTCCTGTGCATCGACAATGAGCCGAAGATCCTCGAAGGCATGGCGCTATTGGTTTCCGGCTGGGGCTGCAGCGTGCAATGCGCCGGTTCCATCCAGGAGATGGACACCCTGATCTCCGACCAAACAATTCCGCCGGATCTGGTCATTGCCGACTATCATCTCGGTGATGGCAGCGGCATTGGCGCGATCCTCAGGCTCAGGGCACTCTACCAGATGGAATTGCCGGCACTGCTGATCACAGCCGACCGCACGGCGGAAGTCCGCGCCGAAGCCGAGCGCCATTCGATCACCCTGCAGCACAAACCCGTCAAGCCGGCGGCGCTGCGCGCCTTCATCACCCAGGTCTATTCGCAAAAGCGGGCGGCGGCAGAATAAGCTGCACCCTCCTCGACCGTGGGGGCCAACGGCTTTCAATCATCGATCCGAGGCATCACTGCCAGGACGACAGCGCCCTTAGCGTCGGCGTCTTCTTGAACACATGGCCGTCCATCCGCGCCAGCAGCCGATCGAGCAGACTGACGGCTTCGACGACTGCCGGACCCTTGTTCAGCATCACGCATTCGGCCCTGGCGGCCATGGCAGCATCGGTCATTTCACCGCGGGTCGGTATGCCCTGCTTGACCATGTCCTCCAGCACCTGCGTCGCCCAGATGCACGGCACCGAGGCCGCCTCGCAGATCCACAGGATCTCCTCCTGCATCTCGGCCAGCCGTTCAAAGCCGATCTCGGCCGCCAGATCGCCGCGCGCGATCATCACGCCGAAAGGCCCACGCTTTCGGGCACGAACGATCAGCGCCGGCAGATTGCTGACCGCCTGCGGTTGCTCGATCTTGGCAATCAGCCCGAGCGTGCGGCCGGTCTGGCCATGCTGTTCCAGCACGCTGTCGAGAAGATCGATATCCTCCGGCTCACTGACGAAGGAGTAGCCGATGATATCGGCAAGCACGATCACCGTGGCCAGATCCGTCTCATCCTTGGTGGTCAGCGGCGAAAGCCCCAGCGACGTATCGGGCAGGTTGATGCCCTTTTCCGGCTTCAGCTTGGTGCCGCCGGCCTTTGTCTTGCGCACGAGCACCACCGCCTCGCCGTCGGACAGGCTTTCGACCACCGCTTCCAGTTTTCCGTCGTCGTAGCGAAGCCTGTCGCCGATGCGCAGCCGCGTGACGATCTGCGGCAGGGAGACACCCGCGGAAAAACGGGCGGTTTCGCAAACGCGCGGCTTGCCTTGCGCCACCAGTCGCACGCGGTCGCCGACCTGCAGGCGCGCCTTCTTTTCCGGCAAAAGCACGTCGGCCGTGCGGATCTTCGGTCCGGCGATATCCATCAGCACCGCGATGTCGCGGCCGACGACCTTGGCCGCCGCCCTGACGAAGCCGGCCATGCGCGTCCAGGCCTTGACGTCATCATGGGCGCAATTGATCCGCGCGACATCCATGCCGGCACGGGCGAGATCGAGGATCAGGTCCGGCCCGTCGGCCGCCTCGCTCGGCAGGGTGACCATGATGCGTGTGCGACGGCTGTCCGGTTCCTGCCCCATCAGGGCCTCCGCCGCCCCAGCGAGACGCAGTTCGCCGGCAAAATACTCCGTTTCCGTCGGCGGATCGACCGGTGTGTCGCGGCCGGCAAGGGCGGCAAGCGCTGCGATCACCGCATCGAGCGTTGCCAGCACGCGCCCCTCCAGGCGACCGAGCGAGGACAGGCCAAGCGCCATCAGGCGACGCTGCAGCGACCGAATGTCGTGCTGGCGCAGCAACAGATAGTGAACCAGGTTGACGACGGCGGGATCAGTCGCTGTCTCTCCGCCACTCAGCATGGCGACCCGTTCCGGCGCGTCATCGAGGATCTGCGCACGCAATACCGTCAACTCGTCCAGCAGGACGCTGGCGCGCATGGCGGGAGACTGGATGTCCTGGCTGTTCATGATCGTGCCTCGCGACAGGGGGTGTCGCGACCTACGCTACATCGGCAATCCTGACAGCCAGATGACGTGGGTCAATCTCTTCGCCTTCCTCTTCGTCTTCCGGCCAATGGCGTCCGTCCCCGAAGCTATCTATGGTGGCAATCTGCTTCTGGAGAGCAGAGGGTCAAGATCACGGCCGGGAGGGCCATCGACTGCATGAAGATCGCCTTGCTGTCCGATATCCATGGCAATCGCCAGGCCTATGAGGCGGTGATTTCCGATGCACTAGCCCGCGGTGCGGCGCGTTTCGTCATTCTCGGCGATATCGTCGGCTACGGCGGCGATCCGCGGTGGTGCGTCGACCGGACGATCGCGCTTGCGGCGGAAGGTGCCGTGGTCATTCGCGGCAATCACGACCAGGCGATCGCCGATCCGAGCTATTCGATGACATCGGCCGCCGGCATCGCCATCGACTGGACCCGCATGACGCTGGAGCCGCGCCAGCGCGCCTATCTCGCCGGCCTGCCGATGGCGGTCGAGGAAGAGGACCGGTTCTATGTGCATGCCGACGGCTCGGCACCCGGCCGCTTTCGTTATGTCACCGATGCGACGACAGCACTTGCGCATTTCGACGGCTGCAGCCCGCGCCTGAGCTTTTGCGGCCATGTGCATCGTCCCTGCCTCTATGGCTGCAGCCAGGGCGGCAAGGTGACGGTGTTCACCCCGACATCCGAGATCGGCATTCCGCTTACTGCGCCACGGCGCTGGCTTGCGGTCATCGGTTCCGTCGGCCAGCCGCGCGACGGCAATCCGGCCGCGGCCTACGGGCTCTATGACACCGATCTCGGCGAACTGTCGTTCCGCAGGACCGCCTATGACATCGAAGCGGCAGCCACCGCCATCCGTGCCGCCTCGCTGCCGGAAAGCCTGGCGACCCGGCTTTTCCAGGGACGCTAGGGACAAGGAAAAGGAAGCATGCCGAAGGGACGTCTGAAGGAAGGCGATATCATCGACGGATTTGCCATCGGCACGCTTGCCCATACCGGCGGCATGGCGAAGCTCTATCACGTCAGCCATGCCGACCACCCCGGCCGATTGCTGATGAAGGTGCCGGAAATGGGCAGCGGCACCGATCCGGCGATGATCGTCGGCTTCGAGATGGAGCAGATGATCCTGCCCCGGATCAGCGGCGCGCATGTGCCGCGCTTCGTCGCCAATGGCGACTTTGCCCGTGTGCCCTATATCGTCTTCGAGCAATTGCCGGGCAAATCGCTCTATCCCGAACTCGACCGCCTACCCCGGCCGCAGCCGGAGGTAATCGAGGTGGCAACAAAGGTGGCCACAGCGCTTGCCGACCTGCATCGGCAGAAGGTGGTGCATCTCGACATCAAGCCGTCCAACATCCTGTTTCGCGACACCGGCGAAGCGGTGCTGGTCGACTATGGGCTTGCCCGCCATCTCGAGCTTCCCGACCTGATGGACGAGGAATTCCGCCTACCCTATGGCACGGCGCCCTATATGGCGCCGGAACAGATCCTCGGCGTGCGCAGCGATTTTCGCTCCGATCTGTTTGCCCTCGGGGTGATGATGTATTTCTTCTCCACCGGCCGGCGGCCGTTTGGCGATCCGCAGCGGATGAAGGGCCTGAAGAAACGCCTGTGGTGGGATCCGCCGCCGCCGCGCGAACTCAATCCGATGGTGTCCAAGGCCTTCCAGGAGGTGATCCTGCGCTGCCTGGAAATCGATCCGGCGCGGCGTTACCAGACGGCGGCCCAGCTGGCGCTCGATCTCGGCGACCTATTCCATGTGCGGCTGACGGCGCGGGCGGAAAAGCTGGAGCGCGATCCCTGGAGCGTCCGCCTGAAACGGCGGCTGAATCCGGACCCGATCGAGCTGATCCGACCGCAGGGTGCGGCGGCGATCCTCGCCAGCGCACCGATCGTGCTGGTGGCGATCGATCTCGGCGCGGCGTCGCGGGATCTCGCCGAGGCCTTGCGCGCGACCGTCAGCCAGATCACCCGCAACCGGCCGCATGCCCGCATCGCTTGCCTGAACGTGCTGAAGATCGCCCGTATCGCGCTCGATAGCGATCTCGATGCCGAGGGCAACAACAAACATGTGATGCGGCTGGTGGAGCTGAAACACTGGGCCGCAGCCCTCGGCGCGCGGGACGGCGACATCACCTATCACGTCATCGAGTCCGTCTCGACGGCCCAGGCGATCCTGACCTTTGCCCGCGACAACAATGTCGACCACATCGTCATGGGCGCCCGGCCCAACTCGACCCTGCGCACGCTGATGGGCAGCGTGTCGGCCGAGGTCGCCGGCTCCGCCCCCTGTTCGGTCACCGTGGTCCGGGTGCGCGGCGCGGCCGTAACCGGTGCGCCGCAGGCGGATGAAGCAGGCGACCATGACGGCGTGGAACTCGGCGATGCAGGGCATGACCACGTGGCGGATGCCTGACGGCGACGGTCATTCGTCAGTACCCACTTACAATAGGCGCTACAACCGCAGAGCCCATACCGTCGCATGGGCGACGACACCCGGCTCGGCCGCCAGCCTGAGCGCCTGCACCGGCTCGAAGCCGGCAATGCGCTTGGTGCCGGCATGACGCCCCCCATCGGCGAAGACCTCCAGCGAACCGTAGTCGACAAAGACGCGGAACTGCTTGGCCTTCACCGCCTTGGCGAGATAACGCGGGCCGGCTAGGCCGCTATTGCTGCCGGCGCCCGCCCCGCCGGTTTCCTGGAGGATTTCCAGCCCTTCGGCATGCTGGGTCACCGCCAGGCGCATGTCCGGATGGTCAAGTTCGAGGTGGAATGCCGCCCCCGGCTCGTTCAGTTCAAAGACGATCTCGGCGGCTCCATGCGGCAGTGCCACCGTCTGGCCGGCGGCGAGCCTCGTGCGGTCAAGCATGCGCGAGCGCAGGCTCTCGGTTGCCCCGATCGGCGGCGTCAGGAGTTCGCCACCCTCCAGCAGCAAGGTGCGCGGCAGGCTCATGGCGCTGGGGAAATCGATCGTCGGACCGGTATCGGCCCAGTTGCCGAGCCAGCCGATGCCCACCGGGCTGCCGGCATCGACAAAGGCCTGGAATGCATAGTTGTCGGTGCCGAAATCCAGTTCGCGGCCGAATTCCTTGGTGAACGTCTGGCCATCGAACCAGCCGACATCGACCATCGACAGGTTGCGACGACCGGTGTCCTTGTCCTCGCCATTCATCAGGCCATAAATCAGCGCCCAGCGGGTAGCCGGATCGCGTGCGTCGCCACCCAGCGGCAGCAGGCAGGGGCATTCGAGCGCCGATGTGGCAAAGCGCGTCTCGGTATAGAGCTTGCCGAGATAGACCCAGCCGCCAGCCGCCGTCTGGTCTTCCGTCTCATACAGCAGAATCACACCGCCGCTGTCGCTCTGGCTGCCGAGCAACATCTTCCAGCGTCCATCCGGGCCACGAAAGACATAGGGATCGCGGAAATCGAAGGTCAGCCCCTCGCCGTCCGGCCGGCGCGGAAGAAGCACTTCGGCAGCACCGGCGCTGAACAGATCAGCCGAGGTCGCCGACATCTGGATCTCCTGCTCGGGCACCCGGTCGGCGATCTTTTCGGTGAAGAAGACGCGGATCCCCGGTCCGTTCGGCAGCGCGATCGCCGAGCCGGAAAAGGCGCCGCCGCGCTTGTCGGGCCGGACGGACAACTCCTCCGACGGAAACAAGAAGACCGGCATATGCCGCCAGCGCAGATAGTCGGACGAGACCGCATGGCCCCAATGCATGTTGTTCCAGATCCGGCCATGCGAATAGTGCTGGTAGAACAGATGCGGCCTGCCGCCGAAACGGCCAAAACCGTTCGGATCGTTCATCCAGCCAAACGGTGGGCGGAAGTGATAACTTTCCGGCAGGTCCGGTGGCTGATTGGCCGGGTTGGTGTGCAAAACCGTGATCCCGGTCTCCAGCACATCGCTTGGCGTGAACCAGTAGGCGACCGACACAGAGGTGACCGCCGGATCGTAAATCAGCTCGATCGAGCCGCCGCCGAAGACGTGGTAGATGCGGAAGGAATGTTCCTCGGCATTGACCGCCTGGACCTCGCCGAACTTGCCATTGGCGCTGTGGAAGGAAACCGAGCCGGGCTCGTCCGGCGAGATCGCCTTCAGCCAGAGATGCAATGTCGCGTTGACCGGAAGCTCCGCCTCGATGACGCGATTTTCCACCGCCGTCTCCCCTGATCCTGCCATGTCCATAGTCTCCCAAGTCATATTCCGCCGAGCAAGGCTCTGGCCAGCCGCACGGTTGCGGACCGCGCGCGAGATGGAACAACGACGATGCCCCCCGGCCTGTTCCTTCGGGTTGTTCGGGCTGTTGCGTCAGCTTGTTCCCTTTGCCGCATGTCATCAAGCCTTCATCGCAGCGTCATCGCGCTTTCATCCGAAGCCGCTAACGGAAAAGAGCAATTCCGGACCTGGAGCGACTGCCAATGCGTCTTGCCGTTTCGATTCTCGCAGCCTTTGTCGGCCTGTTGCCGCAATCGGCGCTGAATGCTCCCTTCCCCACGGTCACCGCTTCCGCAAGCGCTGTTTCCACCGCTGGTGCCGGCCGAAGCGCGCTGATCCACCAGCGTCTGACCGAGGCCAATCAGTGGCGCGACCATATCATGGTCGTCGCGCATCGCGCCGGCTGGAAGGAAGACGGCGTGCCGGTCCGGGCGGAAAACTCGTTTGCGGCGATCGACCATGCCGTCGAGATCGGCGTCGAGATGGTCGAAATGGATGTGCGGCGCAGCCAAGACGGCGTCCTGGTGGTGATGCATGACGCAACGCTGGAGCGCACGACCAGCTGTTCCGGCGCGGTCGAAGATATGCCGCTGTCGACGCTTCGAACCTGTCACCTGGTCGTCGAAGGTCAGCGCCGACTGACGGACGAGACCGTCTTCACCCTGGAAGACGCGATGCGCCATGCGAAAGGCCGCATCCTGATCAATATCGACAACAAGCTTGAGCCCGAAGCACTGGTCGAGGTTGCCGAACTAGCGCAACGGCTGGAGATGGCGGATGGCATTCTTCTGAAAATGGCCGTTTGGAACGCCGAGCGGCTGCAGCTTGCCCGCGACATTCGCCGGGCGATCGGCCCCGAGATCGCCTTCATGCCGATCTTGGCCGACGATGCGGTGAAAGAAGCCGATTTCATCGACCGCACCGAAGCCTCGCTGTCGGTGCCGGCGGCCGAACTGATCCATTGGTACCGCGATGCCGCTCAGCCGCTGACCACCGATGGCGGACCACTTTTGTCGGCACGCGCACGCGCCGCTGCGATCCGCAATGACACGCATCTCTGGGTCAATACCTATCCGATCACCGACCGGCCGGAGGGCATGGTCGCCGGCGGACGCGGTGATTATCTGGCGATGGCCAGCGGCCGGCCGGAGGATGTCTACGGCTTTTTCATCGACCGCGGCGTGACGATCATCCAGACGGACGAACCGGCAGCTCTCATCGGCTGGCTCGATGCGCAAGGGCTGCGACGTAGTTACGACCTGACCAATTGAGGTCTGATGTGAATTCTGATGCCGGGCGGATCGACCGCCCGGCACTGCTCTGCATCAGCCGAGCTGTCACAGCTTTGTGGTAGCCACGCGCGCAGCCTTGTCGTCGGCATCGACCTGGCGGGCAAAATAGCTTGCCAGCAGCGCGCCGGAAATATTGTGCCAGACGCTGAAGATGGCGCTGGGCACCGCAGCCAGCGGCGAGAAATAGGCATTGGCCAGCGCCGCCCCCAAACCGCTGTTCTGCATGCCGACTTCAATGGCGATCGCCTTGCGCTTGGCAAGCGACAGGCCGCAGGCTCTTGCAGCAAAGAAGCCGAGGAGATAACCCAGACCATTGTGCAGCACGACGACGGCGAAGATCATCAGGCCGGACTGCACAATCGCGCCCTTGCTGGCGCCGACCACGGCTGCGACGATCAGCACGATGCCCAGCACGCTGACCAGCGGCAATGCCGGAACGGCGGCGCGGACCACGGTCGGTGCCAACTTCTGCAGGGCGAAGCCCAGCGCCAGCGGCAGGAGTACGACCTTCACGATGCTGATGAACATCGCCATGGCATCGACGGGCAGGAACTGGCTGGCGAGCAGCCAGACGAGAAACGGCGTGACAATCGGGGCTGCCAGCGTGGTGACGCTGGTGCAGGCGACCGAGAGCGCTACGTCGCCCTTGCTCAGATAGGTCATGACATTCGACGAGGTGCCGCCCGGGCAGCAGCCAACGAGGATGACGCCGGCGGCGACTTCCGGCGGCATGGGGATGAGCATGGTCAGCAGCACGGCCAGAAGCGGCATGACGATAAACTGCGCCGCGACGCCGATCGCCACGTCGAACGGCCGCTTGACCACTTCGCGAAAGTCATCAACCGAAATGGTCAATCCCATGCCGAACATGATGATCGCCAGAAGTGTGACGATCCATGGCACGATCTGCTTGAACACGTCCGGGAAAAAGAAGCCGAGCACGGCGAAAAGGATGACCCAGACGGCAAATGTCTTGCCGACAAACGTGGAGAATGTTGCGAGTGATTTCATGATTGTCTCCCGATAAATGCGTGATCGCGGGTTTATGTCGGCCTTGCGTTCTGTCAAGTCGGACGGGCCGTCGATCGGTACCCTGCGCGTGAGGAACAGCGCGGCAATTGCGTTTTCCGCATGAATTGTTGGGTTTTGTCCGGCCAGGGCTGCTTGCCGCAAGGTTTCCCGCGCTGCCGCGGCGCTTTGTCGGGCATTGCGAGTGAGGTCGTCGCAGCAACGAGCACTGCCAGGCGCCTTGCGAATGCGGTAAGCTTGCGCCTGGATCCTCGGGTCATCCTCGGGTTTAACCCGAGGACGAGGACGACCCAAAGACGCAAATACTCAAGGCGACAACTGAGGTTCACCAACAAGGTACCCATCCCTCTGTCATCTTGTTCCCCGGGTCTAGCCCGAGGGTTCCCGCGCGCTCCGTCACCCTCCTCGTCCTCGGGTTTAACCCGAGGATGACCCGAGGATCCAGACACAAGGGGTTGCAGCAGAACGCTGCCCATCCCCTTCAAACCGCCCCAAAACCCACTTCCGCGGGGATGACTTTTCCAAATCCCCCAACCTTTTCAACAAAACGCACCCCATTTCATCCCCCTGGTTTTGAGCTGTGCCATACTCCCCTCCGTTCCGCTTTCGGATACA
>UBZT01000003.1 GCA_900470155.1 Hyphomicrobiales bacterium | reverse complement strand
TCTGCAATCTCCCAGACGTCGTTCAGACGCGGGGAGTGTGACATTCCAACTTTGCAGAAATAGGACATTCTAACTTTGCGGCTACATATAGAGATCGCATAAGGTATATTATGGAACTACTTACTCAGCGTGCAAGGGTGTTGGCACTCTTGATATTGTAGGCGTGCGAGCGTTGCGATCTTCTCCGTGGCCTTTTTGAGTATGTAAACGATACAGCCGCCGGACTTCAGCCGTTCGTAGGCGGCTCGATTGAAGTCAGCACCCCGCGCCACGTCACCGAGATGTGGCGTGAGGGATGATAAGCGTAAAGTGGAAACCGCTCGCCGGACCATTCCGTCAGGATCGTCGTGATCGCCCCTCTCTCAAGCCACATAGCTGCCGAAGCCTTCGCAGCTGCACTGTTTTGAACGGTTCGAACTGTCGACGTGTGATTTTTTGCTTAGGTGGATAAGGCTAAAGGGTGAGATCGATTCACGTGACTATTGGAGGCGACAACGAAATCCATCAGTGCCGCAGGCTAACGATTAACGCTAACTTCAGTCCGCAGCCACCTCCCAGTGATCATCCGGATTGAAGGTTTCAATCTGGGCCGCCATAGTTTCCGTCATTTCTCCCAAGTCTGTCTGATACACCGTCCCGTTCGCATTCACCGTGAACGTATGCACGCCTGTCTCACCGTACCGGATCGGCCATGCAACCAGCGCAAATCCCGCGATCATATTGTCGTTGATCACGTAGTCGAATTTGCCGCCCGCAATGTTCGGTCCCTGGCGCTCGATGATCCGGTAGCGATAGCCGTAATAGCCCTCGTCGGCCTTGGCCTTGTCGAGTGCAGCACTCCCCTCCAGGGCATTGCCGGCAGGGCTCTCGCCCTCGCCTAGGTCCGGCGACCAGTAAAGGCCATCCGTCTTGCCTTCGCTGCTGATCAGCCTGCGGGCATATTCCAGCACGCCGTCCTCGTCATGGTCGGCGGCGGCATATTCCCTCTGGGCATCGACATAGGCACGCATCGTTGCGATCGTATGCAATTCGTTCTCGCCGATACGGCGGTTGAGGATCTCCTCAAACCCGGCATAGGTATCGAACGACCATTTGCCGTCATTCCCCTTCACCACCGGGAAAGGCAGCGGCCACAGCTTGTTACCGATCTCGACGATCTTGCGGCCATCGACATCCTGCACGAGCACCTTGATTTTCGCGCCGTCGCGGATCTCGGCATAGGTCTCCATCACGCCCTCGTCCGCCTTCGTCTTGGCGGCGTCGAGACCGAGCAGGGCCGCGAACGTGTCGAAGTGGTCGGCTGCGAGAGCCGCCTTGAAGGCATCGATGGCCTGCTCCGGCGTATCGAATGCGGGCGGGTCGGTCGGCGCTGCAAAGGCGGAGATAGCCGTGGCGTCCGATAGCTCGGCAGCACCCGCAATGACCGGGCCGACCAATAGCACGGCAGCGAACACCGAACCCAGGAGCATGTTTCTGACTGACATTGTCATGGCTGTCTTCCTTGTTCAGGGGGTCATCGACGACGACCGCCGCCACGAGGGATCTGCCGATTGCCGCCGCGATTGCCGCCGCTCATGGCCTGCTTTCCGCGATTGGACTGAATCTGCGTGCGCCTGCCGCTGTCCACATTTCCCAGCGCCGAGGGTTTTCTCGCCCGATTGTCGACCCGCGTTGCGGGTTTCGCCTTTGCCACCGGGCGCTCGGCATTCGGTCGCTGCTTGACGTTTCCGGCAGCCTTGGTCGGCCTTGCTTCCGGTTTCCGGTTCTGAGCCGCCTGCGCCGCTTTCCTCTCAGGCGTGTTGCGGTTGATCCTGTCGGCATCGATCTTGCTCTTGCGGACGTCGTTGACGCTGATGCTGCCCGGCTTGTTTCTGATGCTGGTCGCGCGATCGTTGCCGATGACATTCGCCTTGTTGCGGTTGCCGTTCGCCTCGATGTTGTTGCGGAAGGTGGTTCGGTCGATATTGTTGAACTGATTCTTATCGAACTTGATCTTGCTGCGATCGACGTTCTTCCAGTCGAGGTCGTTGATGTTGACCTTGCCGTTGATGTTGTTGAAGCAGTTGTTGCAGTCGATATCGACATTGCCGTTCCAGCGCCCGCCCGCGACGCCCCAGCGATTCCAGTCGACGGCGGCGACCCATATCGCCCCAGTCACCACGCCGGCAAAGAAGGTCGCAGTCGGGTAGTAGTAGCTCGGATAGGGCTCCGGATAGTAGGCGATCGGGGCCGCGACGTAGCCGGGCTGATAGAGCATCTCCGGCTGATATTGCGGAACGTAGATCTTCTCCGGGTTTGCAGCCACAATAACGACATTTTCGTTTTCCTGGCTGACCTTGATCTTGTCGTCGGTCTTGATGATGCCGTCTGCGACCGCCTTGTCGCGCAGCTGCTGGATTGCGATCAGCACATCCTTCTGCTGGTACGACAGCGCTTCTCCAAGCGACTGCGTCCAGTCCAGGTCGTCGCTCATCATCGTGACGATCTGCGGATAGTTGAGAAGCGATACGATACTGCCGTCCCATGTGGGTTTCGGCTTCAACTTGGGGTTCTTTTTGAGTTGCTCAAGGAAGCGTGCAGCCTCTACGACCTGCAGAGGGTAGAGCGAGGCCGACGTCACTAGCGCGACGAGTTCGTCCGGATAAAGCGCGACCCGAGCAACGAGGATTTCGAGTTCTTCGTCAGTCAGAGGCGCAGGCGTGTCTTCGTCTGTTACGGCAGGAGCGACCGTTGTCGCATCCTGGGCGAATGCCGACCACGAGCGGTAGCGGTCATTTGGTATTCCTGCAAACGACAGGCAAAGGCCCGTGGCGACAATTAGTTGAAACCGTCCAGCCATTGCGAATGCTCCTTGTCCGGCAGGCGATCTAAAGATTCGTAAATTGTGAAAGGCCTGCTAGGTTCAGATCAGTTTTCCAGGATAGCACCAAGTCTGCCCATCGAAACTACACGCGGAAAACGCAAAGTATGTTACCGAAACTTAAATATTCAAGCGATATATTACGCTACCGACAAGCTACGACCAAGCAATTGCATTCCCAAGCGTGTTCCAATGATTGGATCGGATTTCAGAATCTCGGCGCAACTCTATAAGCTTTCAGTGGCACTCGCAGTTTGCATAGGCCGGCAACTCTTGCCGTGAGACGATGGTCGAGATCGTCCGCCTCAACGGTTTACAGCGGCAGGTGCCCCGTTCTGCTTTGCCAAAGCCTGCTGGGCGGCAGCGACGATCTCCCCGCTCCTTTCGCCGCGACGACCCTAAACTGGCGGAAACGCAGCCCTGATATCGTTGTCGTAGACCGCTTGGCTGATCATCATCAGTGCCGGCCCTGCAACATGAACTGTTCTCCGCGAATTGTGGTAAATTTCATTCACAGGAACAGGCCGGAATCCTCCATAATGTCGATGCCCCGTATCTTGAACGGTTCGATGGTGATCGTGGCGAGTTCCGGGTCGATGAGCAGTTCCTGCCCGATCCTCTTGATGATCTTCCGCGCCTTGTTGACGTCGGTGTCATAGCCAACAGCACCGCCAGCTTCTCGATAAACCTCGCATACCTTCGTTTGTATACAGGCCGTGTATCAAACTATCTAAAGAGATATTAGACCGCACGGGGTTTGTCTGAGCTCTAAAGTCCGCACCAGTTCCAGGAGGCGAAGGCCGTGCCGGTGGACGATGTTGATCCTTCGCTACTCTCCGGAACAAGATTCCCCGTTCCACCAGTACCTCGGCAAATTGGCCAAGCATAAAAGTGAGACGCGTGCGGAACCCATGACTGACGTTCGAAAAATGTCCTTTTGGCCCGATCGATTTCTGCCAGGGTCGCTTGCCTACCTGACTGATCGTCAACGGCACATGCAGAGCCGAATCGACGAACTCTTGCCGTGACATTGTTCGCCCGCCTAGGGTCCGAACGGCGGCAACGGGTAGAGCTGGCTCAAGACTGGACTCAGAGCACGGCTTGCGTATCCCCCTGGACATTTCTGCACTCCGGGCGAGCTCCCCTTGACGACCACCATGCGGTATCGCAAGTTCGAGCAGTATTTCAAAGGGGGGGCGAAATGGCTGATAAAATCCACGGCTTTTTACCGGCTACGGCCGAAATGCCAACGAACCGTCAGCGACTTGTTATCCGCTATCTCTTCGGAGTTCTGATCGACCTCGTGGTTCTTGGCCTGTTCGCTGAATTTTCGGATAGCGTAACAGTCGCATCTTTCAGTTGGTCACTGCTAGCAGCCATCCTATTGCAGGCCCTTTTAAAAGCGACGATTGCCATCGAACATCATGTCGCCATGTTCTTCAACGCAAGGCAAGGTGCGTTCATGAAGATCATGCGGTTCGTCGGCGCATGGCTGGTGCTGTTCCTATCCAAATTCGTGATTCTGGAGGCAATCGCGTTTGTGTTCGGGGATAGGGTTCGCTTCGATGGCGTGCTGCACGGCGTGGTGACACTTATCATCGTCGTAACCGTTATGGTCGTCGCCGAAGAAGTGATCGTGCGACTGGTCAGATGGGTCCGTTGAAACGGACCTTGGTTGAGCCAAAAGCAAAAGCCGGAATGGTGCATCGTTGCCATTTCGCTTCACGGCCGGTGGCGTTGATACCGAACACCGCAATAAAAAACGTTGAGACGAGGCTTGCACTGAGACGAGCGGCTGATCTCATACACTGCAGGGGTCTCAACAAAGACTTCGCCTCTCAGCAGCTGCGGAAGAACCGATTGAAGCATCGTTGGCCGCAGAGTTGAGATAATTCTGCATGTAGCGATGACAACGGCGTCTATTTTCACGAAGAGATTGCGCGGTATCTCCCTCAAAAGCGTCGTATTCCATGGCATCGAAGCAGTTCACCTGCCAGAAAAGGCGATCATGGAATACAGAATTCCTGAGCTTGGAAATACCACTTGGGTCATGTGAACGGATAGGATGTGACGACTTGGTGTGAACTGAAATTCACTTTTTGTCCTCCCCAATTTAGTCACTCGTAATTTGTGAGGTAGGATCTGATCGCCCGACACCTGTGAGAACAGACAGGTATCGGGCGTTGAGAGAATGCATTCTAAGCGACGGCGCCCTGTAGCCAGCGCTAGGACGTGTAAAGCTCCGCCCGGTCCATTGTTGACATGAGAAGATTGGCGGGTTCTTGGATAAATGAAACACGCGTTTGGAGGCCTACCTCGCCGATCGGGCCTAACTGATCCATCCTGCTTTGGTGCAATCACCGAGGAACATCGGCCCGTGTTACGTCGCCTCCGATCTGGGCGAACGACTGGAGAAATACGAGATCAACCAAGTGTACGGTGCTCACGGCCATCCGCAGACGCAGCGCAAGATCGAACGCTGCCACCAGATGCTCTGAACTGCGGTTCACCCTGTCGCGAACTGTATCACCACATCAAAATCTCTCATCCAGGCGGCTTCTGGGCTCTCCGGAATGACCGATTTGGTGAGGTGTCCGGACTGTCCGGTTTCGGGGATTGAGAACAACAAGGGGCCGTCGTGCGCTCGCTGACCCTGCGTCAGCTTCCCCTCTTTGATGCAAGTTCGAAGCATAAGTCTGCAGGCTTGTAACTGACTGTCGCCAAGAAGCGCGGCACAACGTCATTCCCCATATCGCATGCACCCGGTTCGCTCATCGCTATAGGCCTACGCCGAAACGATGTCGGCTTCCGGATAGGCACAAACGGCGTAGTCTGGCCCCCGGATAGCGCGACTTGGATTGGCCTATCGCCTCGTGCCGACACCAGATATGCGCAAGAAGCTCGCCGTCGACTATGAAAGAATGTCAGCGATGATCTGTTCGACCCCACCTGGCTTCGAAACGGTGATGAAGCGTATTGAAGCACCCGAGGAGGCGATCAACTCGGCCAAATAGCAGATCCGAAGCCACACGAAGAAACTCTATACCACCATCGTGGGGTTGGCGGCCGAATCTGCGCAACCCGTCGATCCGTGCAAGGCCTAGTGCCTCTGCCTTGTGTGGCCTGATCGAGCCCGGTGTTATCAACGTAGCATGTTCACTAGAACGCATCCGCTGTACTGACGTCAGGCCCCGTCAGGGAGACGGAGCCCGATCCGAACTCAGTAGTTAGCGCTGTAGGCCAGTGGTACCCAGTCGTAGTTCGTCTCGTCCCGCCTGACATGGCCGATGCCCGGAAAGGTGTGATGGGCGCCTGCGACCAGATATTTCTGATCGGCTGCCTCGGCGAAAGCAACGGAGCGTGAGGCTGCAGCCATCGTCTGGTTCACGTCGAAATCGACCGTGACTTCTGGACGATCGTACTGGAGCACGTCGCCATGCGCAATGTCACCCCAGAACACGATCTTCTTCCCCTGGCTTTCCATGATGATGCCGCTGTGGCCAGGCGTATGACCCGCCCGCAGCACCGAGGCGAAACCAGGCAAAGGGGCGTCATCGTCTGCAAAAGTCTCGAACTTCTTCGCGTCGACGTAAGGGCCGACGCACTGCTCGGCTTGCGCGATCTGCGGACCCAAAACCTTGTCAGCCTTGGCCCTGGCATCGGCTTTCAGCCAGTATTCGGCTTCGCGGTGGTTGACGTGCAGGATCGCGTTTTCGAACACGCGCTTGCCATTGGCAACAAGACCGCCGGAGTGGTCGGCATGGATGTGCGTGAGGATGACGTCGTCGATCTGGTCCGCCCTATAACCCGCAGCTTCGATGTTGGACACGAGCTTGCCGAGCGCCGGCCCCATCAGGTCCCCGGTCCCGGCATCGATGAGAACGAGCCTTTCGCCGGTGTTCACCACGAAGGCATTGACCGAAGTTTCCGAATCCGCCTGGAAATGACCGGCGAGATAGATTTCTGCGTCGCGCTCGGTGATGCCCTTGTATATTTTCGACATCGGCAGTTTGACCGTGCCGTCGGAGACCGCGGTGATCTCGTAGTCACCGAGTTTCAGCCGATAGAAGCTGGCTACTTGCCTGCCGACAATCGGCGCCTTCGCGAACGCGGCCGCAGGCAAGGTGGTCATGGCACTGGCAGCAAGGGCTGCGCCGGCTGTGCTGATGAGAAGGGAACGGCGGGTCTGCATGGGAAACTCCTGGTGCTGGCGTCAAGTTGACGTGAGGGTCTTGGAACTGACCTGCAGAACACGTATGTATCGCGCCATCAGTAATCAAATCGATGTGGCTCATGACGACTATCGATCATTTCAATTTGCGCTCTTTCGACCTCAACCTGCTTGTTGCCTTCGACGCCCTGATCGCGGAGGGTAACGTCACCAGGGCGGCTCGACGACTGAAGATCCAGCAGCCTGCGATGAGCCATTCCCTTTCTACGCTTCGGGTCCTGCTGCAGGACGAATTGTTCATTCGCGTAGGCCAAGTGATGCAGCCGACAGCGCGGGCGCGCAGTTTGGCCATTCCGGTGCGCCATGCCCTGCGCCAGGCACAGTTGGCGCTGACCGGTAACGAGGCTTTTGATCCCGCAACGGAAGAACGGACTTTCCGCATCGCCATGTCGCCGGAAATCGAGCTGCTGCTGATCCCCGAACTGACGATGCGCTTGCGACGCGATGCCCCCGGCCTCAAAGTTCTAGCGAGGGTGTTTCCCTACGAGGCGATGGAGCCTTCGCTGGAGGATGGCAGTATCGACATCGCAGTCGGATGCACTTATTCGAAGACGAGCCGCCGGTCTTTCGAGATACTTTACGAACCGGAGATGGCATGCTGCTACAATCCCGCGCTGCTGGCTCTGTCGAACCCGGTGGAACTCCCGGACTATCTTTCCGCCGAGCATGCGACCATCTCCCAGAACGAGACATTGCAGGGTTGTATTAAGGATGCTCTGGAAATGGCCGGCGTTGAACTGAACGTCATCACGGCCGCACCCGGCTATATGTCGGTGCTCTCGGCGGCACAGGTTGCACCGGTGATTGCCACGGTGCCGAGCCGGATTGCCGCTCGTTACGCGGCAATTCTCGGCCTTGAGGTCAGCCCGTTGCCCGTGAGCCTGAGCTTTCCGCCGGTGAAAATGGTCTGGGCGAACCACGCCGACAGCGACCCTGCTAACGGCTGGCTGCGGCATCAAATCCGCGATAGCCTTGCGTGCACCGCAGCCGGCGGCCAGGAGTCGCAAGTTTCTGTTAAGATCAACGATGACAGCTTCGTTTCCCGGCATTCATGAAACTGCTGGGGTAGTTAGCCCAGCAACCCGACCGATGGAAGACAAGGGTTGCTCTGCCAAGGAGGTACAGGAGCGCCGTCCTCCGATCTCGTTGGCGCAGCAAACTATCATGCCCTCGCCAATCACTGCCGGTATGTTCGACATCGCGCGAAGGACCACGACCAGCCACCCGATCGCTTTGGCAATTGATTGAACGGAAACGCCAGTAGCAATGGAAGCCCCCCACGGCCATTGCCTGATCCCTCCCCGCCAGTCCCGAAAGAACTAAGTCGTAGTTGCCGGCGGGCACGTGGAATTCAGCAAACAGGCCGACTGTAATAATGCTCTAACGTCTCTACGGTAAATTTGCATCGAACTGGGAGCAACCCGCGTGCACCTCGAAGCGTACTGCCATGGCCCGGATGCTCTCGCCTCTCAACACGGATGCAACATGCCGATCACGAAGGGTCAGTCATTCGATTAAGGTGCGGTCATGTGATGCTGGCCTCTATCCAGTCAGCATCACATTAATCAGAACAAAAGTGTTTTGGGAATCCGGTCCAAATGGACAACCGCCCGAAAGCTCACACCTAGGCTGCAAGCCTTGCAGCGTTGAGCGGGATCTCGACATCGATCTCGAGGATGGAAACATCGTCATCGCGGTCCATCTTGATCCGAACCTTGTCGCGATCGAACTCTACGTGCTTGGCGATCACGGCCAGGATCTCCTCGCGCAGGATTGCGACCAGATCGGATTCGAGTGACGCGCGTTCATGCGCCAGCAGGACCTGCAGCCGCTCGCGCGCCATCGGCGCAGACCGTTGTTGTTTACGAAACAGCGAAAAAATGCTCATGCGGCCCTCCGCGCGAAGATCTTGTCGAGAAGGCTACGTTTCTCGCCCGGGATAGTGATTGGAATGCTTTCGCCGGCAAGACGACGGGCCGCATCAAAATAGGCTTGCGCTGGAATGCTACGCGCATCGGCCAGTGTGACCGGTGCACCAATATTGGATGCACGCAGCACATCCATGCTTTCCGGAATGATGCCCAGCAACGGGATCGACAGGATTTCGAGTACGTCATCGACCTTCAGCATGTCACCCCGCTGGGCGCGGTTAGCATCGTAGCGGGTCAGGAGAAGATGTTTCTCGATGCGCTCGCCGCGTTCTGCCTTCAAGGTCTTCGAATCCAGCAGACCGATAATGCGGTCGGAATCGCGCACGGAAGAGACTTCCGGATTGGTCACGACTACGGCCATGTCGGCGTGGCGCATGGCAAGCGTCGCACCACGCTCGATACCGGCAGGGCTGTCGCAGATGATCCAGTCGAAATACTTCTTCAACTCGGTGATGACCCGCTCGACGCCTTCGGCGGTCAAATTGTCCTTGTCGCGGGTCTGAGACGCCGGCAGCAGGAACAGTGTTTCGAGACGCTTGTCGCGGATCAGCGCCTGCGGCAGCTTCGCATCGCCCTGGATGACATTGACCAGATCGTAGACAACCCGACGCTCTGCGCCCATGACCAGATCGAGATTACGCAAGCCGACGTCGAAATCGACGACCACGACTTTTTCGTTTCGTTGCGCAAGAGCCGCTCCCAGTGCGGCAGTCGACGTGGTTTTGCCCACCCCACCCTTGCCTGACGTTACAACAACAACCTTGCCCATATATCTCTCCTCTATAGCCCCGCTCGAATTCATCATCACATCATCTTCTCAACTTGGATCGCATCACCCTCAAGCCAAAGCTGGACCGGCTTGCCACGCAGGTCCGGGTCCATGTCCTCGGTCATCGCGTAAACACCGTCGATTGCGATCAGTTCGGATTCGAATTTACGGCAAAAGATCCGCGCCTCGCCGTTGCCCAGGCATCCGGCAAGGGCCCGCCCCCGCAAGGCACCGTAGATATGCACGGAGCCACCGGCGATCACCTCGGCACCGGACGCGACAGATCCGAGGACGGTGATGTCACCCTGTGCAAAGACGATCGACTGGCCGGATCGCACCGGTTCACGCACCATCAGCGATGGCGCCGAAGCATACTGCTCTACAACGGCCACAGGTTCGGCCGCTGGCTGCACCGCAGGCTTCGAACCTTCGACCGGTATCTCCGTCTGCGGCACCTCGTAGTCGGCTGCAGCCCGCCCACCTTTCAGCGCCGGCGGCATGCCGGGCTCGATCAGGGAAGCACGTCCGCCCTCGATGCCCATGATGCTGACATTGCGCGCCGAAAGTTCGGCGATCAGCCCCTTCAACTGGGAGCGGTCGATCTCGATGTCGGACACATCCAGGACAACCGGTCGTCCGAGGAAGAAACCTGCGGACCGTGCTGCCAGGTCGTCCAAGCGGATCAACCAGTCGTCAAGTGGCAGATCCGGCGCCAGAACGACTGCCAGGAAGGACCGGCCTTTGATGCGGATGGAACGGGAATCGCTTAGCACTTTGGTCATCTACGTAAACAAATCGTTTACGATGACTAGCGCGGATATGGTTAACAAATGGTTAACAATCACCCCTTGCCCGGAGGGAAATTAACCGAAATACCGATGGCGATCCGCGCACGCCAGCTCTGTTTTGCCAGGAAGCGGGAGTAGCGCCTGCAGATGCTTATTGTCCCCGGATCTTGTGATCGGGGACTGCGACAAGCGGAAGAACTTCGCCACTCGGTTGACCATTTGGGATGCCTGAACGGACAGTCGGCCCGGTGGACACTGCCCGACGCTTCAGGTGATCTGCGAGGCGCAAAGCCAGTGACACAATCATCAAAGTCGGATTGGCATGACCGGCCGTCGGAAACACCGAGCTTCCGGCAATAAACAGCCCATCCACGCCATGGACCATGCTATCGGCATCGACGACGCTTGTCGCCGGATCATCCCCCATCCGGGTTGTGCCGGACGGATGTGCCATATCCATGAAAGCACCCGCCTGATCGTCATCGGCCAGGATCCAGTCTGCCAGACGTGGCTCCGGCAGAGCCGCCGTCTTGAATTCTGAGAGCATCAGTCGTGCCAGTCGCTTGACGCTCTGCCGTTCCAGCGAACCGATACGCCAGTCCACCTGGGCCATGGGAATTCCAAGACGGTCTGTGGACGACGAAAGCGTGACCCGGCTTTCCGGGTTGGGCGGCTGCTCGACCATGACATCAAAGCGCAGTTCGTCGGACTTGCGTGGCAGGCCCCGTTGCAGGACCTGCCGTTCGTAGAGGCCGCGCGCCAGCATTGCAGGCGAGCGCAGAACTGTCAGCAGATCACGCCCCGGCGTCCTTGATCCACGCGCCATGCGCTTCAGGGCAGCCCAGGGATCATCGGATGACAAGGTCTGGACGGGATAGGCGGCGCAATTGAGCAGTCCTTCCCGCGCCTGAATGTCCGCACTCAGCGCCAGCCCATGCAGGTAGAAATGGGTATTGCCCTCGTGGGTCAATCCGAAAAAGCCAAACTGTTTTGCGACGGGTTCCAGAGTGTTACTGGGGAAACGGGCAATCACCGTGCGGGGATGATCGGCAAGATATCGCCCCACGACATCCCTGCCGTTTCCGATGCCATGCGGCAGCACGGCATTCGACGCCAGAAGCAGCCTCGCATTTTCAACGCCGCCAGAACAAAGAACAACGTTGCGCGCCTGGACCAGAACCCGGTGGTCGGTCAGGCTGCGAACCTCAAGCGAGGTCACGGCACGTCCGGACGGTTCGACATTGATGCGTGTCACCGTTGCGTGGGTCAGGATTTCGATATTCGGCGCGTTGAGGCTGCGGGCAATCTCAACGAACCGAAACGGCTCACGCTTGACCGCACTCTGATGGCTAAACTGCCAGAAGAAGGACCGCAGTTTTGTCTGGTCAAATTGCAGATCTTCGGGTGGCGAACGAAGATGGTCGCGCAGCCGGGCATCGTAGAGATTGGGACCAAGGTTGAGCAGATCGCCGGCACGGTCGAAAAATGGCTCAAGGCTGTCGCGCGTGACCGGCCAGCCGGAACCAGGGAGCCACGAGCGCCGCTCGAAATCGATCTTGTCGAAGGCCGCGCATTTGCCAACCCAGGTATGGCTACTGCCGCCGACACAGCGATTGCGCAATTCGAAGGCTGGAATGTCATTCAACCAGGCAAGGCTGCCATCATATCCGCGCCCGGGCGAAACGACACCGTCTCTCGGGCGGGGCTCGCCGATATTCTCGACGCGATTGAGACTTTGGGCCTCCTGTTCAAAGTCAAACCCGCCACTTTCAACAATCAGCACCCGGATCTTCGAATGAGCCAGTTCCCGCGCGATCGCAAGGCCCGCCGGCCCCGCGCCGATGATGGCGACATCGGCATGAAACAGGGTATCCTTTGCAGCAGTTCGCAGATCACGCACGCCCATGCCATTATCCTCGGCCATCGTCCTCGCAGCGGCGATCATGCAGGCAGCTTGAGTGACAATTGAGTGCTAACAAAACGGCTGAAACGTTGAAATTGTCCAATATGCTTAGCCCAAACGGCACTTCTACCCATTCAGGTCAGGCTGCGGGATCAAGGCTGCCGCTGGCCTAAGCCGGATATCCATTTTGAATTGCACTCCGACAAATCCTAGACTTCCAGACAAGACATGGATGGCCCGCGACATCGGCCAGGGGTTGGAGATACGGATGGCAAAGGTAGGCTTGCGCGAATGGTTGGCAATTGCTCCCGTCATCGCATCGGGACGGTTGTCGCGATATGGCGGAAGTGCCGGTAGCCCGCTCAACCGCTTCGAAAGCGATTTCTCCGCCGCCTTCGGCGTTCAGCACACTTTAGTGGTGAGCAGTGGCACGGGCGCCCTGATTGCAGCCCTTGCCGCCGCCGGCATCGGCCCGGGGGATGAAGTCCTGGTTCCGGCATATACCTGGATCGCCACGGCTGCTGCCCCCCTCGCCGTCGGCGCCGTGCCGGTGCTTGTCGAAATCGACCAGAGCCTGACGATCGATCCGGCAGACATCCTGCGCAAGATCACGCCCAATACACGCGCGATCATTCCAGTGCATATGGCCAATGTTGTCTGCGACATGGACGCCATCATGCAGATCGCCAGGGATCACAATCTGCTGGTCATCGAAGATGCCTGCCAGGCGGTCGGCTTGACTTACAAAGGCAGGAAGGTCGGCACGATCGGTGACGCTGGTGCCTATAGTTTCAACCAGTTCAAGAATATCAATGTCGGCGAAGGCGGTGCCATCGTTACCAATGACGACCAGCTGTTTGCCCGCGCGCGCATGTACCACGACATCGGCGCAGTCTTTCGCGGACATCTCGACAATGCCAATGCACCGCTGATCCCCGGCGTCAACCTGAAGGCCAGCCAGATCCAGGGGGCCATGCTCAATGTACAACTCAAGAAGCTCGAACCCATGCTACGCCGCATGCGGCGACGCTATGAGGCGATGGCAGAGATCCTGACCAACGGCGGAGGCCTGCGCCTCATTCCCCAGCACGAGGCTGCAAACGCAGCAGGACTGCATGTCGTGTTCGACACTGAAGAAGAGGCGCGCGATTTTGCCGCCCGCAACAAGCGCGGCGTGCACCGGGTCTATGATTCAAGCCGTCATGTCTACACATTCTGGCAACCGATCCTGGAGCAGCGGACCGTACACCCGAAACTCAACCCCTATGCCTGGGCCGCACGTCCGATGGACTATTCGCCGAAAGCCTGTCCGCGCTCGCTCGACATTCTGAAGCGGACATGTCGCATCACTGTTGGAGAAGACTATCCGTTGGTCTTCATGCGATACATGGCACGACGCATGGTCAAGGACCGCAACATGCCTCTCGCTCCATATGCGACCAACCCGGGACTGACCTGAATCATGCCTGTCGTCCAGCCGCTGGCCGACATTCGCCGGGTCGATATCTGGAACTGGTCCCTCGAAGTCCCGGCCAGCGAAGACGCGGTGTCTGTCCCATGCCTTTCACAGGATGAACTGGAGCGGGCGCAGCGATTTGTAAAACCGCGCGATGCCCGGCGCTACATGGCAGGTCGATCCGGGCTAAGATCCATCTTGGGCAACTATCTCGGCATCGCGCCGAAAGATGTGCGCTTTTCCTACACCGAGTTCGGCAAACCGCATCTCGACACGATGGGGCAATGCCCGCTCGAATTCAATCTCAGCCATAGCGCCGATCAAGCCCTGCTTGCGGTATCCAGGCATTTCGCCCTCGGGGTCGACGTCGAAGAAATCAAACCAATCGCGGAAGATGTGGCAGGCCACTTCTTCTCGGCCGCGGAATGCACCGAACTGAGGGCCTACCCTGCCCTTGAACACATACCGGCCTTCTACCGCTGCTGGACCCGCAAGGAGGCCTTCGTCAAGGCGCATGGCGCAGGCCTGTCTCTTGCGCTGGACTGTTTTGACGTTTCGCTTTCAGCAGGGCCGCAGCAGATCCTTCGCCGACTGGATCCGGCAGTCGGAGCAACGCAGGACTGGATGATCATGAACATCGACGTGGCCGAAGGCTTTTGTGCCGCCGTTGCAATCTTGACCTTCGGACAGCGTGTTCACTTGCGCTATTGCGGTGACTGGCGCGAGCGCCCGCGCATCGCATCGATCACATAGCGCCCGCCGGCCGCATCCAGATGGTGGCAGGCAACGAGCCCGGGGCTGAAGTCGGGCGTGATGGTTCGCACACAGCGCTCCTGGAAGCTATCAAGATCCAGCTTCTCGATTTCCATGATGTTCAGGCCATAGCCATACACGCCGAACTCATTGCGCTGCGACGGCCGGTAGAGCTTGCCGTCCTGGACGAAGGGACGCCCGCCGTTGCGCGCAGTAGTGCTGTCGATGACGACAGGGTTGTTCCGGTGCGCCACGACGGTCTTCAAGTCGGGTCCATCCACTTCGAAGACATGCAGCTCGCTGCAATGGTCCTCATAGGCGTGGAAATCAGACAGGTTTGTCAGCAGCCACCACCTGCCATTGAACAGGGTCAGGGTGCTATCGGCCGAAGACAGGCCCTCAAGGGCGGTGGAATGCAGTTCCCAGCGCAGCGGAAACTCAACGCAGCGCCAGATTTCCAGACGCCGCGCCTGGTTCGTCTCCGGCATCATGAACAGCTGGCCGTCATGGCGGAAGATAAACGGATAGGACAGGTGATGCTCGCGGTTCAGTGCAATGCCCAACCGTTCGAGCCTGTTGCCGACGAGCCGGCTGACCGCAATATGCGCCTTGCCGTCACCCGGCGCATAGGCTTCGTAAAACAGGTAGATCTCCCCTTCATGCTCGAGCAGGAAAGGATCTGCCCGAATCTCGTCCTTGTCCGGCGGGATCAACACCGCTTTGTGTGGATCAAAATCGCACGGGCTCCCCCGCCCGACATAAAGCGCCCAGATAGCTACGCCGCCGCCGAACTTTGCCTGCACCGCCTTGCTGCTGCGCGCCATAAGTTCCGATGCTAGACCCCATCCATAGCGCAAGAGCTGTGAAGTCGATGGAGGATCCGAGCGGACCTTGTGGGAGGGCCGGTCAACAGAAGCCTCGACGCGACCAGTATCGGCAACGCGCCTAAGCTCCCTCATGACGAGGGTCACGGCCCGTTCCTTGATGAAATCCGCGTTGCGGATCGCGCTGAACTTGGTGTTAAACGCTGCGGCAATGAGATTGGCATCCCTCACCGGATCACCGCGGCGGATATCGATCCGCATCTCGGTTGCCGGCCTGTTCTCGATGACGCCGGCATAACCAGACCAGTCGGTTCCCTTGAAGGTCGTAGCGGCAAAGGAAAACCGCCACTCTCCAAAACGAAGTCCGGCAACGATACGGTCTGGCAATGCTTCGGAAACGAGGTTGAGAACCACATCAAGCTTCACGCCGGACATCTCCCGACCCTCTGCCCAGGAAACCTCTTGAAAGGGCAGCGTTGCCAAATCGAAATGCTGCGGTTGATAGACCGGCTGACGCGCCAAGGTGGTCCGCTCGAGCGCTACCGCAAGCCGCAGAAGTCTTGACCGCCTGATGTCGCTGGCCGATGGAGGGCAAACCAGAACCGAGGCCAGGGAAAATCGGCTGTCGGCCAGGATCCGATCGATAATCCGCAATTGCCAGTTCTCGAAGCCCTGTCGCCGATCGATCAGTATCCCGATCCGCAGAGGGATGCCATCGGCTCGCAAATCCATGTCTGCGGACTTGGTCAGGCTGTCCATGTCAGACCCGCTCCAGCAGAAGCGCGTCCTCGATCGACACCGCAAGCGTGTGCATGCCATCGACCGTCAGCGAATCTTCATGCCAGCCATCAAGGTCGATCACGCGCGTATTGGCGGGCGCCGCCTGCCCCCATCCGAACAGCAGTTTTTTGGCACGAGGATGATTGGCCTGACTGCGGAACAACAAAAGCTCCCCACTGGGGCGGGCACGATAGGCCCGTGCCGCGCGAACCAGGAAATCGGTCACCCGCGTGTTTGCGCTTTCCTCTGCCGTCGGCTGGGCCGCACCCATGCCGAGTTTCTCCATCAGCCAGAGCGTCGCATTGAACTCTTTCAGGAAAACAACCGGTTTCATGCGGCCCGTCAGCAGCTTGTGGACGAAATAGCCGACACGCTTGTAGCGTCGCTCCATGTTCCACAGGCGCTGGCGCAGCTTCGGCTGCGCGCGGAAATAGCCCGGCGCCCAGGCATCGATCATGGCGGTAAAGGCAACATCGACGCCGGTGCTGCGCAATTGCCGAGCAACTTCGACCGCCAGGACACCGTTGACGCACAGACCGACGATCGCAACCGGACCGCGATGCTTGTCGATCTTCATGGCTTCGATTGCCCTTGCGGCAATCTCTTCAAGGGATGCGTCCGATGCCGTTTCCTCGTCCGATGCACCGAACATGTTGACGTTATGAACCGAGATCGCATCGTTCAGCGCATTGGCCAGCCGATAGTAGAGAAACGGATGGTTCAAGGTATAGACGGTGCTTTGACCGGTACCGGCCTTGTAGGTATTGACCTCCCAGGAAATGCCGGATGGAGGTTTCGGTGAGGCTGTCTCGACCGCAATATGGCCGAACAGCGATTGCGTGAAGCCCTTCAGTGTCGGCTCCTTGAACAGCAGAGCAAGCTCCGGCTTGATCCCGAACGTATCCCTGACTGTCGATAGCATGCGCAAGGCCAGCAGCGAGTGTCCGCCCAGTGCGAAGAAATTGCCATCCGCTTCGACTTTGCCGACATCCAGCACATCGGCCCAGATCTGGCCCATTCGCAAAAGGCGTTCGGCCGGAGACAAGGTCGCCGGATTTTCCGGTGCAAATGCCGCTGCGCTATCTGGCGTCGGCTGTTGAAAGCTGCGACCCAGATGCACAACCGGAACGTCAGGACCGGGTTCTTTAGGTTCGTTCGGCCGGCTGGGCTGAGCCCCGGATGAGAGCGGCGCCATCGGATTGCTCAAAGCCTGTTCATAGACATCCTGCCACAGCTGCAGCAGGCGCTCTATGGTGCTCTTTTCAAACAGGTCCGTGTTGTATTCGATCGACATGCGCCAGCCCGATGGCCGCCCGACCATGCCGAAACTGATGTCGTAAATGACCCCAGGTGACTGCGACGGCGCGCTAATCAGCTCGAAATCGCCATAATGGCGATCTTCCAGAAAAGCCTTGGACAGATTGAAATTCACCGAGATCAGAGGATTGCGGGACGGGTCGCGGACAGGATTGACGAATTCGACCAGTTTGTTGAACGGCATACGCTGATGATTGACGGCTGCCGTTACCGTTTCTGTCGCGGTGCGAAGGTGATCCTCGAATGTCGATTGGGACTGTACCGGCAGGCGCAGGACCATGTTGTTGATGAAGACCCCGATCATCGGCTCAAGATCGGACTGTTCGCGACCGGCAATCTGGGTGCCGAACAGAATATCCTCGGCACCGGTGAACCGATGAAGGGCTGCACTGACCACGGCAACCCCATAGGCATAGAGCGATACCTTGTGATCCCGCGCCGCCTTCTCGATGCGCTCGCCAAATTCCCCGGTCTTCACCGCCGACATGATGTTGCCGTTCGTGCTCTTGACCTGCGATCGCGGGTAATCGCTCGCCAATTCAAAGTAAGGCGCTCCGACCAGCTTCTCTTTCCAGAAGGTCTTTTCCGCCTCGAAGCCATAACTCGACAGATATTCCTGCTGCCACATGGCGAAATCGCCATATTGCAACGGTAGTTCCGGCAGGTCGGGCGTTCTACCGGCTTCGATCGCGGACGCGATCTCACCGAGTTCGCGTCCGAGCACCCGGATGGACCAACCATCGAAACAGGTTTGGTGGGCGGTGATCAGGATGAAGGCACGATTGTTCTCGACCATCAACAGGGCGACACGAAAGAGCCCGCCCTTGCCGAGGTCAAACGGGGCAGACGCCGTCTCTTCGCCGATCGACAGGATACGCTGCTCGCGCTGATCGACCGGCATGTTGCGAAGGTCGATCACCGACATCTTGAAGTCAACGGCATCGAGCACCTGCTGATACGGGCTGCCGCGCCGATCGATGAACCGGGTGCGTAGGATTTCGTGACGCTGAATGATCTTGCGAAAAGCTGCCTCGATCGTCGCGGTCTTGAAAGCGCCACGAATTTCCCATCGGACGGCGACGTTGAGAGCGGGATTTCCGGGCTGAAGCTGATCCAGAACCCAGCATCTCAGCTGGGTCTGGGTGCAGGGAAACTCGCCGATGACCTTGGCGTCTGCCCCCGTGAAGCCGGCGGTGTTTTCAATCTGGTTCATGACAGGCTCTCCATCCGGCGACGGGCACCATTGCGGAAATCCGAAAGGGACGGCATCTGGTAGACGATACCGACGGACGGCGTTTCCTCCTGCTGCTCGGCATAGGCTGCCAGCTCGGCGATGGAGGGATGGCGAAGGAGATGTTTAGCCTCCAGCGGCAGTCCGGCATCCAGCATGCGCGCGGCGATGCGGAAAATCGTCAGCGAGTCCGCACCAAGCTGGTACAGATTGTCCTCGACCCCGATGGTCTCGACATCGAGCACGCCCTTCCAGATCCCCCAGAGCTTTTCTTCCATGGCAGTGCGCGGCTTGATCTTGACGACCGATTGATCCACGTCACCGCGGCGGATATCGCGCGATGTCAGCGTCTTGCGGTCAAGCTTGCCATTTGCCGTCTGTGGCAGATCGGTCTCCAAAGACCAAATGCTCGGCACCATATAGGCCGGCAATTGGGCCTTTACGCTGGATGCCAGCTGCAGGCTGTCCGATGCCGGGGTGCCGGGTTCGGCAACGAAATAGCAGACCAGAACCAGATCGCCCTTGCCATTGCGCGCGCCGACCACAGCGCATTGGCGCATGCCGGGGACCTGCGAAACCACCGTTTCGATATCACCAAGCTCGATGCGGAAACCGCGCAGCTTGATCTGATTATCGCGCCGCCCCAGGAGTTGCAGGGAGCCGTCAGCCAGCCGCTTGCCAAGATCACCGGTCTTGTAGAGGCGCGCAGCACCTCCGGTCCCGATATCGGCTGCGACAAAGGCAGCATCGGTCAGGTCCGGCCGCTCGAAATAACCCTGAGCCAGACCATCGCCCCCGATGCACAGTTCGCCAGTGACACCAACCGGAGAAAGGTGGCCATCGGCACCCAGGATATGCAGCTGGGTATTGGCAATCGGATGCCCAATCGTGATCGGTGTATCTTCATCGGCAATTTTGGCGACCGAAGACCAGATGGTGGTCTCAGTGGGACCATACATATTCCACAAATCGCCCTGCATGCCGGCCAGTGTACGGGCCAGCGCCTTCGGCAGCGCCTCGCCGCCGCAAAGCTTCTTCAGCGGCACGGAACCGTCCAGGCCCGCCTCGACAAGCATTTGCCATAGGGTCGGCGTCGCCTGCAGGACCGTTGCTCCGCTTTCCTTGACCAGGCGAACAAGGCCAAAGCCATCCTCCACTTGAGACCGATCAGCAATCACGACCTGTCCGCCAGCAATCAGCGGCAGATAGAGCTCCAGCCCGGCGATGTCGAAGGAGATCGTTGTGACGGCAACCAGAACATCGTTGGCGGTGAAGCCTGGCTCGCGGGCCATTGACTGGAGGAAATTCGTCAGGGCACGATGGGAAATCGCAACGCCCTTTGGCGTACCCGTCGAACCCGAGGTGAATATCACATAGGCTGTGGTCTCGGTATCGGAAGGAAGTTCTTCCAGTTCCGATCCAGACAGGGCCGCGATGGCGTCCGCGTCCCTGTCGAGACGGATCAGCGTAACGTTGTCGCCAGCGAGACCCGCACCAAGCTCGCTGTCGCAGATCAGGGCGATCGGATGTGCCGTGGCAAGCGTCTGGCGCAGGCGTGTCTCCGGATGGCCGGGATCCAGCGGAACATAGGTGTGTCCCGCCTTCATGATGCCAATGAGTGCGACAAGCATGTCGAGCGAACGATCGGCCAAAAGCGCGATGCGCTCCCCTTGCCCTGAAACGACAGAGCGCAGATGGCGGGCGAACTGGTTGGAGCATTTTTCCAGGTCGTCATAGGTCATGACTTGGCTGCCATGACGGGCGGCCACCGCGAGGGGAGCCTTTTTCGCATTGTCGGAAAAGAGCGAGAAGGCGAACCGGTCACGATCATAGTCGGCCACAGTCCGATTGAGATCGTCCACCAGCCATGTCGTCTCTTTTGACGACAGAAGCGGCAGCGACGCGACCGGGCGTTGCATGTCGTCAGCGAGTGCGGTGACGAGCGTGGTCAGATGACCGATCCAGCGATCGACGGTGGCGCGATCCAGGACATCGGCATTGTAGTCGACGTCGATCCGAATGCCGTCGGCCCCCTCGATCATGTTGAGGAACATGTCGAAGTTTGAGAACGCCTTCGGATTGGGCACGATGCTGGCATCGAGACCGGCAAACTCTGCGTTCGCCGCCACCCGCTCAAGATTGAACTGGATACCGGTCAGCGGCAGACGGCGCGGATCGCGCTTGACGCCGAGTGTCTTGACCAGTGTCCCGTAGGTGTAATCCTGGTGCTCGAAGGCTTTCAGCACGAGCTGTTGCGTCGCCTTCAGGTGCTCCTCGAAGGAGACGGATGCATCGACCATCTGGCGCAGCGGCAGGAGGTTGACGCAGTGGCCAACCAGGATCTTGTCTTCCAGCAGGCTCTGACCAGCCGATGGAACGGCGATCACCACGTCGGGCTCTCCCGACAAGCGGGCCAGCATCACCTGGAGCGCCGCCAGCATGGTCGAAAATAGCGTTGCACCGGCCCTGGCTCCGCGCTTCTTGATCAGCTTGCAGACGTCTGCAGAAATCATTGCTGTGCATGTACCACCGGCAAAACTCTTCTGGTCCGGATAAGGCCTGTCGAACGGCATGTCCGCAAGCTCGGGCAGAACCTTGTACTGCTCCTGCCAGAAGCGTGCGGTCTCCCGGCTGACATCGTCCTTCGGGGCAAATTTCGTCGCATAATCGGCGAAGGAAAGAGCCGGTTCGAACTCGACCGTTTCACCGCGCAGCGCAGCTGAATAGGCTGCGGACAGTTCGTTGATGATCACGTTCAGCGACCAGCCATCGCAGATGATGTGATGCGCGGTGAAGACAAAGACATGCCGGTTTTCGCCCAGGCGCACCAGATAGGCCCTGGCGAGCGGCCCCTGCACCAGATCGAACGGCGTGACCGCATCCCTTTCGATCAAGGCCTCCAGAAGGCCACTGGCGTCAACCTCCGTCGACAGGTCAATAAACTCGACCGGCAAAGCGAAATCCGGCGTGAAGCGGAACCGCTCGCCATTCCGATCGAAACGGATGTGCAGGGCGTCATGGCGATCGACCACGGTCTTCAGCGCCGCCTGGAAGGCTTGGCGATCGAAGGATCCGTCCAATGTCAGCGAAAGCGATTCATTGAACGAGCACGACGCCTCGTCGCCGGCCTGGGCCGCCAGCCAGATTTCCGACTGGGCTTCGGTCAAGGCTGCACTGTCCGGCCTTTCGGTCTTTGCGGGTACCGGTGCTGCGATCGCCTTGGGCGGACCGGCAAGCTCGCTCTGTCCCTTTGGCGCAAAGATGCCGACGCATTGCAGGGCATCGATCGCATCGCGGAATGCGCGCGCGATCGTCTTGAAGTCTTCCTCTGTATGAGCCGTCGTCAGGAAGCATGGATAGCCGTCCTGGATGTGGATGCCGTTCATCCGGAGATACGGGTAGAACAGGCCGCCAAGCGGATCCTGGCTGCTGAAATCCGTGACGAACCAGCTCTTGTAGCCACGCAGGCTTGGCGCAATGCCGCGCTTGACCAGCTCGGCATTGATTTCCTCGACAAGTGCTTCCGTACGGGGGGCGACGCGGCTGTAGAGCGCCGATCCTTCGCCCTTGATGTGATGGAGCACGGCCTTTGCCGCGGCCAGAACCACCGGATGGCGGACAAAAGTACCGGCAAAGAAGGTGGGCACGACATTCGGGACGGTGTCATCGCCATAGGTCCAGTGGCCGCCATCGAGCGCGTCCATGAACCGGCTGGTCCCGGTGAGCACGCCGATCGGCATGCCACCGCCGACAACCTTGCCGAACGTGGCCATGTCGCCCTGAATGCCCCAGATCGCCTGCATGCCGCCCGGATCGACACGAAAGCCGGTCACGACTTCATCGAACACTAGTGCGAATTCTGCATCGGTGGCGATCTTGCGTAGGCTTCGTACGAATTCCTGTGGCCGCAGTTCCGGATGCCTGCTCTGGATCGGCTCGATGATCACCGCGGCAAGATCCTGCGCATTGGCGCGGATCCAGTCGAGGCTTTCGTCGCTACCATAGGGAAGCACGACCATGTTGCCGACCGAGCCGGAGGGGATGCCAGCGGCGATCGGAAGTGCCACTGGCTCCTTCGTGCGGGCACGTCCCTTGACCAGCACCTCGTCGAACTGGCCGTGATAGTCATTGGCGAAAACCACGATGCGGTCGCGACCCGTGACAGCGCGTGCAAGGCGCATGGCCGCCATCACGGCTTCCGAGCCCGTGTTGCAGAAAGTCACGCGCTCATGGCCGGTCATCTCGCTGATCAGCGCGGCAACCTCGCCGGCAAGCGGTGTCTGCGGTCCAATAGCGAAACCGGCATCCATCTGGTCCTTCATCGCATCGACCACAAAGTCCGGCGCATGACCGAATGCCGTCTGGCCGAAGCCATTGACGAGATCGATATATTCATGACCATCCACATCCCAGATGCGCGCGCCCTTGGAGCGATCAGAAACGACCGGGAAGATCATCTCTTTCCACTCGGCACGGAAGCCGGACGCCGTGCGTGGGTCCGCGAGGCGCTTGCGGTGCTCCTGGGTATAGGCTTTCGATCCCTTGTTCCTGTTGGAATAGGCGAGGATCAGATCGTTGAGAAACGCTTCCTTTGCGGGCGATAATTCGGTTTTCGCCTTGCTGCCCGACTGTTGGTAGCGCGTATAGCGCTCCCCACCGATCTCGGCGGCGCTGTCACTGACGGAAACAGTGCCCGTGGACAATGGGCTGGCGGCCGGCGCACGCGGCGTCTCCGCCGCCGGCGTGGCAGTGGGGGCCGCCGCAGCAAGCAACGCTGGTGCAGCCGTCAACGGCAAAGCATGGCCGGAGCCCTGGAGAAGCTGCAACTGCTGGGCAAACAGCGTCTGGGCAAGGGCAAGCTGTGACTGCAGGACTGCTTCCAGGCTGCCATCAACCGACGCGCCGCGCGCGACCATGGGCAATGCCGCGGCGGGCTGCGCCATCGGAGCTGCAACCGGTGCAGGTGCAACGGCAACCGGTGTCGTGGCCGCTGGAGACACGACCGGTAGCGCCATTTCGACCGGGGCTGTTTCAGGCGGCAGTGCCTTGTCGAGATATTTGGCGAGCGCTGCAATCGAGGGAATGTTGCTCAACAGCTCCCGGAAGGAGATCTTGACGCCATACTGCTTGTCTATCTTCTGGGCGAACTGACCGATGAACAGCGAATCGAAGCCGAGTTCCAGGAAGCTGTCATTGCGATTCCCCGCTTCGAGCACTTCGCCAGACATGTCGCTCAGCAGCGTCAGGAGGGATGTCTCCAGTCCCGGGATACGGTCTGCAATGGCGATTGTGCTGATAGCATTCATGGTATCCACCTCACTTTTTACAGGTAACTCACTGATGATGGTCTCGGATGCCGCCGTGACCCGGGCCGGCTGAGCCGCGCGGGCGCGGCGAGCCGAGGGTGGCGCGTCAATCCAGTGTCGCTGACGCTGGAAAGGATAAGTCGGCAAAGGCAGGATACGTTCGCGGCCGGGCGGAAGGTTCGGCCAGGGAAGATCGCTTCCCGCCATCCACATCCGGCCATGGGCTTCTGCCATCACCCGGGGCGCCGCATGCGCATTGTCATGTTCGGGCAGCGACTGCACGATGGCGCTCAGTTCGCTGCGACCGATCGTCTGGGCCGCAAAGACCGACAGCGTGCGGCCCGGACCGACCTCGAGCAGGATCGGGCTCTGATCCTGGCAGAGTGTGATCAGACCGTCGGAAAAAAGAACCGGCTCCCGGCAATGCCTCGACCAGTAGTCCGGCGATGATCCGAGTTCGTCATTCTGCCAACCACCGGTGACGCAGGAGATATAAGGTATGGTGGCCCGGCCATAGGTGACCTTTGCGGCAACGTCTCGCAGTTCGTCGATGCAGGGCTCCATCATCGCAGAATGGAACGCATGCGACGTGTGCAGCCGGCTGAAAGCGATGCCGGCCTTTTCGAGCGCAAAGCAAAGCGCCTCGATATCGTCCATCGGGCCGGATGCAACGCAGAGCTTGGGCGCATTGATCGCCGCGATCTCGGCTCCTCCCCGCAGATAGCCCTGCAGGGTTTCCGGCGATGCGCGAACCGACAGCATGGCGCCCGGCGCCTGGTTCTGCATCAACTGACCCCGGGAGGCGACCAGCGTCAGGGCGTCTTCGAATGAAATGACGTTGGCGAGAGTCGCGGCAACGAATTCTCCGACGCTATGGCCGATCATCGCATCGGGTTTCAGTCCCCGGCTCATCCAGAGCTGCGCCAGAGCATATTCGACCAGATAGAGGCAAGGCTGCGCGATCCGGGTTTCCCGCTGTTCCGCCGCCATTGCAGCGCTGACAGGCCCGGTGTGGCATATGTAGTCTCGCACATCGACGTTGAAGCGCATCTTCAGCAGCTCGGTGCCACGGTCAATCCACCGCGCGAATTCGGGTTCGCTGTTGTAGAGGGCAGCCCCCATGCCAACATACTGCGACCCCTGCCCCGGGAACATGAAAACCACCGGCGGCGGTCTGTCCTCGGCAACCCCGGTCACCACCGTTTCCGCCCTTAGTTGCTCGACGGCGGCCGCGACCGAGGTCACGGCGATGGCCGTCCGAGTCTTGAAATCATGCCGGCCCTGCTGCAGCGTTCTTGCGACCTGCGACAGGGGCAACGTGTTGTTGCTTTCGAGATAGCCCGCGAGATTCCTGCGCATATCCGACAAGGCTGCGTCCGATCGGGCCGACAGTGGCAGTATGAACGGACCGGCGCTTTGTCCGACATCGGGCCGATGCGAGGTCGGTGCCTCTTCCAGCACGACATGAATATTGGTACCGCCCACGCCAAACGCACTCACACCTGCGCGTCTCGGGGTTGCACCTTCAGGCCAATCCCGGGTTTCGGTCGGAATATAGAAAGGCGTATCGTGCAAATCGATACGCGGATTGGGCGACTTGAAATTGGGCATCGCCGGTATCTTGCGGCGATGCAGCGCCATGGTCGCCTTGATCAGGCCCGACACGCCGGCTGCGGCATCCAGATGGCCGATGCTGCCCTTCAGCGAGCTCAGCGCGCAGCTCTCGCTTTTGCCTGTAACGTCTGCAAAGGCGTCCTTCAATCCGGAGAACTCGATCGGATCTCCGAGAGGGGTGGCCGTTCCGTGGCATTCGACATAACCGATGGTCGAAGGTTCCACCCCGGCACGCGCGATCGCTGCACCGATCGCTTCGGCCTGGCCTTCTGCGCTGGGCGCGGTGAAGCCGATCTTGTCGGATCCGTCATTGTTGATGCCGTATCCACGGATGACAGCATAGATCAGATCGCCATCATTGATCGCATCCTCGAGGCGCTTGAGCAAGACAACCCCTGCGCCACTGCCGAACACGGTGCCGGAGGCATCCGCATCAAAGGGCCGGCAAACGCCATCCTTCGAAACCATGCCCCCTTCCTGATAGATGTAGCCTCGCTTTTGCGGCATCGTGATCGAGACGCCGCCCGCCAGCGCCATGTCGCAGCTGTAGGTCAGGAGGTTCTGGCAGGCCTGGGAAACCGCAAGCAAAGATGTCGAGCAGGCCGATTGCAGCGTGAATGCAGGGCCCCGTAGATTAAACTTGTAGGCGATACGGGTGGAAAGCGCGTCTCCGAGCGAGCCGATCAGCTGATTGTAGCAACCGATCTGGTAGTTCGAAGTGACCTCTTCGACCGCGGCGCGGTCCGCCATGACATTGTTGAGCAGATAGGTCGGCATCGAGCAGCCGGCAAATACGCCGACGACACCGGGATTGCGGTAGGGATCATAGCCGGCGATCTCCAGCGCTTCCCAGCAAAGCTCCAGGAACACCCGGTGCTGCGGATCGGTGAGTGCGGCCTCACGCGCGAACATGCCGAAGAATTCGGCATCGAATTGGTCCACATCTTCGAGATGGGGACGACATGCGACATAATCCGGCGAGGCTCGCTCTTCGTCGGTAAAGCTGTCCTCGATCTCGTCGGCGGAAAAGATCCTAAACGCATTGCCCCCGCGTTCGACGAGCTGCCAGAGCGCATCGACACTCGAGGCGCCGGGGAAGCGGCCGGACATTCCGACGATGGCAATTCCATCGGGTAGGTAGCCGTTGTCCTCGTCAGCGTCCCCCGACTGGTAACGCACGGACCGATCGTCCTCTCTCATGGAGTGCTCCGTCGAAATTGCGACATGGTCTTGCGTTGAAGGGCGGCCCGTTGGTCGGCTGTCATAGAGCGCGGCGCGCTCGTGGTCCGGCCGTCGAGAAAGCTTGCCATCTCGCGAACTGTCGGATGTTTGAAAAGAGAAAGAACCTCGCACCGCAGTCCCAATTCGGCTTCGAGCCCAGCATGGACCCGCATCAATTGCAAGGATGTGCCGCCAAGATCGAAAAAGTTACGGTCGACCGGGATCGCCTCAAGACCCAAGGCCTCGCGCCAAAGACGGGTCAGAACTTCCTCGCTGCGACTTTCCGGAACGATGGGTTTCACGCCTTCGATCGGCGGCATCGGCAACCGTGACCGATCAATCTTGCCGGCACGTGTCAGGGGAAACTCGGCAAGAACCATGGCAGCGCTCGGGATCATGTAGGCCGGCAACGTGTTGCGCAGGCGTTCCATTACCGACGGAATGAGGTTGGAATTGCCGAGGTCCTGCGGATCGCGCGGTCGCAGATAAGCAATGATACGCTTGATGCCGCCCGGCTCGCGGCACTCGACCACGGCCTCCAGCAAGCGAGGATGACGGCGCAGGGCCGCCTCGATCTCTTCCAGCTCGATGCGTTTGCCGTTGATCTTGACCTGCCGGTCGCGGCGCCCTCTGAAATGAAAGAGACCGTCTTCGTCGACAATACCAAGGTCTCCGGTCAGATAACACCGCACCGAGCCATTGTCGGCATCAATGGTGACAAACCGTTCACTGGTCAGATCGGGACGGTTGATGTAGCCGATCGCCAGGCCATCGCCGGCGATCGCGATCTGGCCCTCAAACCCCGGCGGGAGGATCTGCAGATCGTCATCCAGAAGAAAGACATCGGTATGGGCAATAGCATGACCGATCGGCAGTTCCGTCGCGGCGAAATCCGGTGGCACGGTAAACGTCGTTGCAATGCAGGCGGCTTCCGTTGGGCCATAGACATTGGTCAGAACAC
Source organism: Hyphomicrobiales bacterium (assembly GCA_900470155.1). Classification (GTDB taxonomy): domain Bacteria; phylum Pseudomonadota; class Alphaproteobacteria; order Rhizobiales; family Rhizobiaceae; genus Allorhizobium. The sequence goes on along the minus strand of UBZT01000003.1, from coordinate 415,785 downwards.
AGTTCGGGTAAGTGGCAAGGAAGCGCCTCACATGCGCCGCTGATGCCACTTCGCCGCCGAAGATCGCCTGGCGCAGGCTCGGCAAGCCGCCATCGGCATGATCCGCAAACAGATTGAACAGGCCCGTGGTAAAATTAATGAAAGTGATATCGTGCTTGCGCACAAGGTCGCGGATATCGGTGAGCGAGAAGCTCGTCTTTGGCACGATCACCAGCGTGCAGCCATTCAGCAGGGCGCCCCAGACATCGACGGTCGACGCATCGAAGGAAATCGTGGTGGCGTGGAGAACCTTGTCGCCTGGACGGAAGTCGACGAAATTCTGCTCCAGCACGAGGCGCGTGATCCCACGGTGCGAGACAGCGACCCCTTTCGGCCGGCCGGTTGAACCGGAGGTGTACATAACATAGGCGAGGTCAGTGCCCTGAACCACCGGCAGACTTGCGACGTCATCTAGGTCAAGCGTCGGCAGAAGCTTCGGCAGATCCACGACCCGACCGCCGGTGGCCGCAAGCGCGTCGACATCCGGCCCCTGGCCGGCATCTACGAAGATCACCCTGGGGCGGCATTCCTCCAGCACATATTGAAGATGGTCGGTCGGATAGGCCGGATCGACAGGCAGGTAACCCGCGCCAGCCTTCAGGATGGCGAGTTTGGCGACAACTGTTGTCAGAGCGCGCGGCACCAGCAGACACACCACATCGCCCTTCTCTACGCCGCATCTGACCAGATAGCTCGCCAACGCATCCGACAGGAGATCGAGTTCGCGATAGGTTAGTTTCGTGTCGCCGGATATGACGGCCACAGTCTCCGGATTGGCCATGGCATGCAGCCGGACAATTTCTGAAACGGCACGCACCCTGTCGTAGCGAACCCTGTCTGGTCCGCTATCGTTTGGCGTCAGACCCGCGCCGTTCTTACCGTTGACTTCGCTCATCGGTTTCCCCTGCCTTGCCCCTGCTTGAAGCGGCTTTCCCTTGGTCCTCAGAATTTCACGGGGCGATAAAATGGAAAGCTGGTCATTGGGTGGAACTGTCCGACCGATCTGCGCATCGGCCTAATCCATTTGGCTAGGCTAGGCATCGAAACCACGCATGATTGTGATCGAAACAACAGACAACCATTGGCCGCAGTCGCGCGGCAAATACCGAGATGCCAAGGTCAATTGGGGGAGATTACTGTTCGATCGAATAGGCCCGAACGTGATCGACGAACATGTAGGACGGGTCAGGCGCCTGATTTCGCGTCTCCTCGTCGACAAGCGCGAGGTTGAGCAGAATATACATCGGCTGACGGTGCTGTTCCTGGGTATCAGCCTTCCAGACCATCTGCCCGTCGAAATACATTCGGATAAACATCGGATCAATCTTTACGCCATAGGTGTGAAAGCTTGTCGGATCCGCGTCCCTGAAGACGTTGATGCGCTTGCCTTTGGAGCTGGGGGGGGCGTCGCGGTGCCAGACATGCACGGCGGTAGAATATCCGCCTGGTTTATCACCATAATATTCCATGACATCGACCTCCGCCGTCGCTTTGGAACGGTCGAGACCGATCAACCAGAATGCCGGCCACACGCCCGGCCCTATCGGCAGCCGCGCCCGCATTTCAAAATAGCCGTATTGCTGGGCAAAGCCCTTTCCCTTCGGATCCACGGAAGCCAAGAGGCCCGACCGCCATTGGTCGGCCTTGTCGCGGCTGGCCTCGATGCGCAAGAGGCCATTCTCGGTGGTAAACGGAAAACCGTCCATGGGGGCTGAAAAACGTGCACCACCGAAATCGCCCGACCAGGGCGTATGGGCGATCCATCGTGTATCCGGGCCCCATTCCGAAACGTCGAGCGCATCGAACTCTTCCGAAAAAGTCAGCGACAGGGACGAGGGATCGACGGTGTCTCCACTGTCACCGCCGATACTCGGGTCACCCCAGGCAGGCTCGACCAACAGGCCAAGCAAGACGAGCACGGTACACGACCTGGCAAAATACGCATCAAGGATTGTGCGCGCTTGTGTGTTGCGGATTCGCTGAACAAAACTGGACATATCCATTGAATAGCCGCGTAGCACAGAGAAAATGAGCGCCGAATTCGGCGCGCTACCTACCCAATTAGGCTTAGCCAAGGCGTAAATACAGCAGAACTGGCGGTATGATAATTTCCATCGGTCGAGGGCCGACATGTCCTTTGGCGGACGCCTGTGGACACAAGGCAAGACGGAAATGTGCAGCGATCTCGAGTAGCTGGATTTTCCAGATAAATGCAGATACAATCTGCGCGGGAATTTTCGAAGCGGAAAGCAGAGCGAAATGAGCCTGGAACTAATGGGACTGGTTACGGTGCTTGCCGGATTGTTCATCCTGGCAGCCCCCGTCTCATGGGCCTTTCCGTTCATGGTCTTTTCAACCCTGTTTGGCGCAGCCGCTGCCATAAGCCTCCCAATGCTCGGCGGCGCCTCGGTCCTCGTACCCAACCTTTTGTTGGTGTTCTTTACGCTCCGGGTCTTCATGGCGACAGGCGAAGGATACATGATGTCGTCGCTGCGACCGCAAAGCCCGGGATTCTGGCTGTTGATCCTGACGGTGCTTGGAATTTTCAGTGCGATTTATTTTCCCCGTGTCTTCGAGGGGCTGACCGAAACGATGAAGGTCGAACGCATCTCGAGCTCAAGGAATGTGATTGCCCTTTCGCCGCTGCGGTTTTCGGCAAGCAATATCACCCAGGCAGTGTATGCGCTGGGCGGATTGATCGCATTCGCGGTGAGCTTTGCTTATTTCCGCCATCTGGCAAAACCTGCCCATCTGGTCACCGCGATCATCATCGTGGCAGCCGCGGATATCGCCTTTGCCATCGCCGACGTGGTCACCTATTTCACCGGCACCGAATATCTGCTCAGCTTTGTTCGAACCGCCAACTACGCCCTTCTCACTGCCGCTGAAAAAGGCGGCCTGAAACGCATATCCGGGACATTCGCAGAAGCATCGGCATTTTCCGAATACACGTTGGTGCTGTTTGCCATCATCACCAGCCTCTGGCTTGACCGGATACGCTCCTGGGCGACGGGTCTCTTGGCGGCTCTTCTGCTCCTGTCCCTGCTTCTATCGACGTCTGCGACGGCTCTTGTCGGATTGGCCATTGTCATCCCGTTTTTGTGGATTCGATCCTGGATCGGTTCCGCATCCACCACCACCAGCGGCCGTCCGGTGTTCCTCGCCGCTTGCCTGCTGGTCATCCCCGTGACGCTGGTCTCCATATTCGTCCTGGTTCCAAGCGTTGGACAACAGGTGCATGAATTTCTCGACATGATGCTGCTGTCAAAGGCCGAGAGCCAGTCGGGCAAGGAACGTTTTCTTTGGAACGCGATGGCCTATGAGGCCTTCGTCAATACCTTCGGCATCGGTGCCGGTCTGGGCAGTGCCCGCGCATCGAGCTTCATCCTCGTCCTGCTCTCAAATGTAGGTCTGCCAGGTCTTATCCTGTTCGTGATATTCACCGGATCGATCTTGTCCGCCCCACGGCCGGCCCTCGCCGATGGTGAGGCCGATGTCGCCAATGCCGCCATGCGCGCCGGCAAGTGCGGACTGATTGCCTTGCTGATCGGCGCCTGCACTTCCGGCACCGTCTATGATCTCGGATTGCTGTTTTATCTCATTGCCGGCAGCATCGCGGCCATCAGCATGGGCCGCTCCCGGGTATTGGCTCCCCAGGCTGTGCATCGGGATGTCCGGCCGCCCATCGACATCGTGGAGCCATCATGAAGGTCCTCGTTTTCAACGTGAAATACAGTGAAAACCTCGGGGACGGGCTCCTCGCCGAATGCCTTGAAACCGCCTTGTCTAACCGTCCGGACATGCAGGTTGAAACCATTGACCTTGCCGGACGCACTGCCTTCGGCACGACGCATTCTCGCCGGCAACTTGCGATCCGCACGCTGCATATGCTTCCGGCTTTCGCTCGCAGGCTGGCGGTCAAGGCCATGCTGGGATCCAAGCTCGAAAAGCTCGCGGAGGTTTGGTCAAGCAAGATCGACAATGCCGATGCTGTCGTTGTGGGCGGGGGCAATCTGTTCCAGGATGACGACCTCAACTTTCCGCTCAAAATCGGCACGCTGCTCGATTGCGTGAACAGGAGCGGCAAGCCGTTGGCCATCTATGCCGTGGGCGTCAGTGGCACTTGGTCGCCGCAAGCGGCCCAACTTTTCGCCAGGCTCAAAACGACAAATCTGATCCATCTTTCGGTTCGTGACGATCTGGCACTCAAAAATTGGAAACGGCATTTTCCCTCAGAAGTTTCACCCATTGTACTGCCAGATCCTGGACTTTTGACCCGAACACTACTGCATGCCAAGAACGATCGGTTTGGCAGCAATGCGTCGGCAACCGTCGGGATCTGCGTGACCGATCCTGTTATCCTCCAACGGCATGCTGGCGGGCCAGCGACCGACATCGCGCTCAGGTCCGTCGTAGAGTACCGGGCTCTGATACGGCAACTGGTCGAAGACGGCTATCGTATCCGGCTTTTCTGCAACGGAGCGAGGGAAGATCAGGCTTTCGCCGAACGGCTGCTTACCGAAAAGACAATGCAGGCCTACACGGCCAGCAATTGGATCAGTCTGGCTGTGCGCCCGGAAAAACCGGAGGATCTCATCGATATTCTCCGATCGGTGTCCGTCGTGCTGGCGCACCGACTGCATGCCTGTATTGCCGCCTACTCCTTGGCAATCCCCCATGTAGGACTGGGCTGGGACCCGAAAGTTGCGAGCTTTTTCAAGGCCGTCGGACGCGAAACCTATTTCGCCGCCGGACCATCGGCGACAGCCGTGCTCATAGCAAGTCTAATCAAATTGGCGGAAGCCAATGTCGTGGATAATGCTCGCCGGGAAGCCACATTGGCAGCTGCGGCGTCCGGTATCGAGACATTGTACGCACGCCTTCTGAGCGAGACCTCACGAAGCAACAGAACAAAACAGCTTGTCGACAGTTTAGGTTAACCTCGATGGGTAACCAAGATGACAGTTCACTACCGAAAGTGATTATGATGGCCAAGTATTTTGTGGTAAAAATTCTATTAGTCCTCGGGGGTCTTGGACGGGTGGGCTAATAAATGGGGCTAGGACATCATTTAGACAGCAGACCGGCACTCAGCTTCGACTATCAAAAAGATAGCCCGAAGCTGACGGGCGCTGTATTGCGCAATTATGCTGCCGGAACAACCATCTTCGATCCGGAGTGCGAAGCCTCGCGAATCCTGTTTATCAACAGCGGCTGGGTCGTATCCAGCAAGACCATGGCCAACGGAACGCGCATCGTCACCGATTTTTCTTTGCATGGCGATGTTCTGTCTTCTGCATCCGCGTCGATCGCCCAGGAGAGCGTGCAGGCCATCTCCAACGTCAAATGTTATGAATTTGTCGGGCACCTGTCGTCCAAAGCCGGCGAGGCTTCGTCGCAATTGCCCCTGATCATGACCATCGAGATGATGAAGCGGCACGCGCGTATCGTCGAGCGCCTTGCAAGCATCGGGCGCCGCGATGCCTTTGGCAGGACCGGCCATCTGCTTCTCGAGCTGGCGGTTCGCGCGGGAGCAACATCCAGACCTGACCTGGACGGTTTTGAGTGTCCCTTGAAACAATCGGAAATCGGCGATGCGCTCGGCCTTTCGACAGTGCATATAAACCGCGTTCTCAAGGAAATGAGACTGGCTGGCCTGCTGTCCTTCCGCAACGGAATTGTTGAATTCCTCAATCGTCGCAAGCTCATAGAGCTTGTGGACTTCGACGCCAGCTATCTGAGCGGTCACTCTTCTGAAAATGTTCCATCACACAGATAATGGAACAATAAGAACAAGAACAGATCAGTACCAAAACTCAAACTCGAACCTTAATTGGTTGCATTAACCAAGGCATTCACAATATTGCGGCCATTTTTGGTCAAAATACGGCTTTCGGCTTACAGACTTAACTTAGGTTAATGCAACGCTAATAAATCTGTGAAAAAATCACCTGTATAAATTGATAGTAATCAATGAAACCAATCGTCGTTACTCCATCGGGTAACGGAGGGAATTTCGCGCCGTTTCGACGGCAAAGCCAACGAATTGAGGGGTTTAAAATGAGTGCATATGCGTCGACCTCACACAATATCGAAACAGTTTCGAAGGCCGATATAGACTACATCAGTTCGCTCGCGACCAGCCCGACGCTGGACGCGAAAACCGATGAATACGTCCTTATTCTGGACAGCCGCGTGCTGGATCGCGAATGCCTGTCTCGCAGCCTCTCAACCTATGACCCTGGCATGCGGATCGTGACCGCCGGATCGGTCGAGGATTGGCGCAAGCGGCAGATGCAGAGCGAACCCTCCGCTGTTCTCCTCGTGGTTGCCGGCGGAAAGACCAATGAACCCAGCGCCAGCGACAAGATCGAACGCGCAACTGCAGCCTTCAAGCTGAGCCCGGTGATCGTGATTGCGGAATCGGATGATCTTGGCGATATCCTCAAAGCGATCGATTGCGGGGCCCGCGGTTACATCCCGACAAGCGTCAACATCAGCGTCGCTGCGGAAGCGATCTCCCTGGCGCGCGCCGGTGGCGTTTTCATCCCGGTCAGCAGCCTGCTTGCCAATCGCGAAGCGTTGAACTCGGTGGTCAAGGGGTCAAGCTACCTCAACGAAAGCTTCACGCCGCGTGAAATCGAGGTGGCCGAGGCCCTGCGACGTGGCAAAGCCAACAAGATCATCGCCTATGAGATGAACCTTTGCGAAAGCACGGTAAAGGTACACATTCGCAATATCATGAAGAAGCTGAACGTTACCAATCGCACCCAGGTTGCTTTCAAGCTGAAGTAAATCAGCGGACATAACCCTTTGTCTGGAAAACAACCGACACTGATGCTGGGCTAGTGCAAGGGCACATGCCCAGCTTCATCAAATAGAGGCGACAGGGACGCGCCGAATGCGGTGGTTTCGACAGAGGTAATGCGCTTTGCAACCTCCTGGTCGATCACCTTTTTCATGCCCGCCTTGAAATTCACGACGCTGAATTGCGAAGCGTGCATCTGGATGGCCTCCGGCCGGAACCTATGTTCCATGGCCTCGAAAATCTCGACCGCATCGATCAGCGATTCAACCGACTGCTCCTTGAAGAGAATGCCAGTATGACCCGGCACCACGGTATCCATGGCGCCGCCTCGCCCATAGGCAATCACAGGCCTGCCGCTTGCCATCGCCTCGACGGGCACGATACCGAAGTCCTCTTCACCCGGAAAGATCAGGGCGCGGCAACGGGCGAGATGAGACTTGAGGTCCGAGAAAGAGGCCTGTCCGACGAAGCGGATGGTGGGACCGGCTTCGCGCTTCAACGCCTCGATATCACGCGCATCGCCGCCGCCCATAACCACCAGATTGCGCTTCATGCTTGTGAAGGCGCGCACAGCGAGATCGATCCGCTTATAGGGCACGATCTGCCCGGCACAGAGGTAAAAATCATCCAAATCGGCGCTCGGCGCAAAGTCATCGACGGCGACGGGCGGATACACAACAATGGAGGACCGACGGTAATATTTGCCGATGCGGTTTGCGACATGATGCGAGTTAGCCACGAAACGATCGACCCTCAGGCTGGAATTTGCGTCCCATGCTCGCAGGATCGGCGCCAGCAACGGCATCATGATCCGCGCCGCCAGGCCGGCATTGCCACGGTAGAAATGATAGTGATCCCAGAGGTAGCGCATCGGCGAATGGCAATAACACACATGCACCGCATGGGGCGGAGGGATAATGCCCTTTGCGGGGCCGGATTCGCTAGAGATAATCAGGTCATAGTTGCGCAGGTCAAAACTCTCCAGCGCAAAAGGCATCAACGGCAGTAGCGACTGGTAGTGCTTTTTTGCACCAGGAATATGCTGCAGAAACGAAGTAAATATACGATGGCGTCGGATTTTCTCGGATAGTTTATCGCGATCGCATACGAGTGTGAAAATGTCTGCGTCCGGGTACATATCGCACAGAGCCTCGATCACCTTTTCGCCGCCCCGCATCGACACGAGCCAATAGTGAATGATCGCCACTCGCATAGGTGCTCCCCTTCTTCGACTTTGGCGAGACGCTACGCGCTCGCCCTGCTGCACGCCCAGAACTCACTTAGGTCTGCCAACATGATCAAAGGGGCGGCTCCGCAGGCGAAAGACCGCATTTCCTAGCCAAACGAGGCACCCACATCCCCCTCGATGGCCACCCATCTCATCCAATCGGGGTGGAGGCTTAGTCCCCCTTACCAAAAGGGACTAGTCGCGAACCGACGGCGTGAGAATTTACTCCGCGCGCATCGACGCGATGATGAAGCCATACGATGCCGCGATATCTGTCAGCCACATCAGGACCTGGCGTGCTGCGGCCACACCCATCATGAGGCTGCGCCATGCCATATCGGAATCCAGGGCCACATCTTGTCAAAACATCCCTGCAGTTGGCACGTCGATATCGTTGGTCCCTATTGCGCTATGCGCTTGCAACGGTCCTGTTCCTCCCTGTGGTTGCCGACATGGCCCGCGCGGAAGAGCGGCTAAGGCCTCAGACGCGGATCAAGGTGACGATTGTCGAATGGGTTGCCTCCACAGGCGAATACAAGGAGTGGACCGCACTGAACGGCGAATATGCCGTGTCGCCCGCGGGCACCATTGCCGTCCCCCTGCTGGGCGAATTTCCTGTCGGCGATGAAACGCCAAGCACCGTGGCGCTCAGGATCGGTGAGCTTCTGAAAAACAAGACCGGGCTTTCCGCTCCGCCGGTCTCAACCGTTGAAGTCGTTCGATACCCGATGTTTTACGTATCCGGCGTTGTCGCCAAGCCGGGAGAGCTGGAATACCGACCGGGCCTGACGATCATCCAGGCCGTTGCGATGGCAGGCGGACGCGAGCGCCGGGCAAATCCGAATGGTGCCTGGGATCTGGAACAGGTCAAGTATGCCGGCGAGCTGAACCGATACGATCTCGCGCTTAAGCAGTTGATGGCAAAACGCGCCCGCCTGGAAGCCGAACTCAAGGATAGCCTGAAGGTCGAGTTTCCCGCTGAGCTTGTCACCGCGCGCGAAGGCAGCGCCGGCAAACTTGTCATGGACAGCGAAGGCGCCTTGTTTGTCGCTCGGGCGGAAGCGTTGAAGCGCCAGCTCGCATCTCTGAGCGAGCTTCAGGTTCTGCTGCAGAATGAAATCAGCGTCCTCGACGAAAAGACGGCGGTTCAGGATCGGCAGATCAAGATCGCCCAGGACGAACTCAAAAGCATCGCTTCGCTTGTCGATTCCGGAACATTGGCCAAATCGCGGGAAACCGCCCTCGAACGGGTCGTCGCCGACCTGAGCAGCAACAAGCTTGACCTCGTGATCGCCGCGATGCGCGCGAAACAGAAGCTGAGCGAAACGCAGCGGGATGCGATCACCCTGAAGGGACAGCGGCGCACCGAAGCCGGTCGCGACCTCCAGGAGGTGCTCGCCGAACTTGAAGATACCAAGCTGAAACGCAGCACCGTGATCGACCTTTTACAGGCAACCGGCGCTTCGGTGTCGCGCGACGCAGCAATGTCGGCCGGAGATCTTCAGCCGCTCGAATACTGGGTCACCCGCATCAATGGCTCGGGCGTGGCGGTCAAGCTGCCGCAAACAGCCGGCCTCGCGCCAGGCGACGTGCTGGATGTCCGCTATGACATCTCGTCAAGTATGACGGTGGCTCTGCAAACGGCTCCTGTAGCGGGTCCATCACAATAGCCATGAACGTAACAACCGACGGAAAACAGGGAGAAACCCATGGGGCTCCATGAGTTTGGAACGATCGAGACCTACCCACCGATCGAGAGGCGGGAAGACAGTCGGAAAGACTATCTGTCTTTCCGGGATATTTTCAACTTCCTGAAGAAAAATACCCCTGTCATTGCACTGTCGACAGTCGGCGGCCTCGCTCTGGGCATTCTTTACACGGTCAATACGCCGTCCAGCTTTGAAGCAACGGCGCGTCTCGTTATCGACCCCGAGCAGGGCCGTATCGTTTCCCAGGATGCCACGACCGGCACGGTGATCATCGAGGCGGCAGAAATTGCCAGCCAGGTCGAAATCGTCAAATCGGAAGCGATCGCCGAAGATGTCATCCGAAAGCTTGGTCTGATGACGGATCCGGAAATCGTCAACAACCGGTCCTGGCAGTCATCCCTGCGCGGGCTCGTCGTATCGGCAATCGAAACGGTGGCCGGCTCTGAAGATGAGACGCAAGGGCCGCCAACCGACGAGGAGCGGATGAGACGAACCATGGACGGGTTTCTGTCACGGGTCTCCGTCCGTCGCGTCGGCCAATCTTACGTACTGGAAATCGGCTACCGTTCCGGAGATCCGGATAAAGCGGCAAGGACCGCCAATGCCCTGGCCGGGGCCTATATTCGCAACGGCATGAATGATCGCGCCGCCGCCGCCAAACAGGGCGCGCAGTGGCTTGAGGGACGGTTGATCGATGTCGGTCGCAAGGCGCGCGAGGCAGCGCTTGCCGCCGAAGAGTATCGCAACGAGCACGACATCACGGCCATGGCAAACGCGACGTCGCTCGATCAGCAACAGTTGGCGGAAGTCAGCAGCCAGATGCTCGCTGCGAGAGCAGCCACGGCCGATGCATCGGCAAAGCTGACAACGTTGAGCAAGCTGATCGAGAACAATTCCACTGACGCCAACCTGCCCGAGATCGCCAACAATCCGCAGATCCAGAAGCTCCGTGACGACATGCGGCTTGCGCAGACCCGTCTTGAAAGCCTCAAGGATCGTTACAGCACCGGCAATCCCGCCATTACCGCCGCTGAAGCGGACATGGCGCGCATCCAGGCCGCGATCGGCGCCGAGCTTCGCCAGGTCGAGGGCCTCTATCGCTCTAATCTGGAAATCGCGCGGACACGAGAAACTCTGGCCGAACAGCAATTCTCAGCTGCCAACAGCCAAGGGGCTGACAAAAACATAGCCCGTGTTGAACTGGCTGAAATCGAAAGCCGGGCCAATACCTACAGGCGCCTCTACGAGAGCATCCTGCAGCAGTTCGTCGGCGCTTTCCAGACCCAGTCATTTCCGCTTGGCAAAGCCCGTATTGTCGCTGCAGCCACAGAGCCTTTCGGTCGAGACTGGCCGAAGCCATCGGTGATCCTGCCGTTCTCCCTCATGCTGGGGCTGTCATTCGGCTTGATGGCTGCGGTCTTGCGCAGTGGGCTGGACCGACGAGCTGGCACCAGCGAGCGACTGCAGCGTGAACTTGGCATTGCCTCTCTTGGACATGTGCCAGTGTACAAGCCGCAGCTTTCCGGCAGCCACCAGGCGAGCGGTCTTCCGGCGTCTGTCTTGCCTTTGAGATCGATCCTGGACATGCCGTATTCGCCCTTCTCCGAGGCTTTGCGCAGCGTGAAGAATTCGCTCGATTCAATCGTTCCCGCAAACGGATCGGTGGTGATCGGCATTACCTCCGTCGGCTCGGGCGAAGGCAAGACGACCATTGCGACCAACCTGGCACAACTTTATCAAAACGAAGGACAGTCTGTGCTGCTGGTTGATGCGGATTTCGTCGCAGCGCGCCTGACCCGGCTTGCAGTCAATGCGGCCCCCGAATTCGCCCTCAAGCCGATCCATCCCGCCGCACTGGGTGATCCTGCCGATGGACTTGGGGGCTCGCGCCTGCTGCGCAGCGCCCGCTATAGCGAGCGTACCTTTCTTGAACACGACCCGGATGACACGTCCGCCGAGATGGCCGTTCCCGTGCCGCTTCTGACTGTTGAACAGACCAGGCGGTCGGCCGCAACCCCATACCGATACGGGCATCTCTCCGCTCTGAAAGAGGCGTTGGCGAAACTTCGGCGGCAGTACAAGGTGATCATCGTCGATATGTCAGCCTTCGAAGATTCCGCCGACGCGCGCGCGATCTGCTCCTATGTGGATGGTATCATCCTCGTCATCGGCAACACCAAGAAATTAACGATCGAACGTCTCTCGGATGCACTGAAGGCCTTTGGCCGCTCGCGCATTGCCCTGCTTGGCGTGATCTCGAACCGAAGCGAGACAAAGCCGAAACGCAATGTTGCGCTTCTGGGAGGCCTGTCCCGATGACCGTTGAAACAGCACAAGCCCTGGCCCGGAACAACACCGCCATGCCGGTATCCGGAATGGCGATCGTAGTCGGCATTCCGAGCGCCGGTCGCCGAGACATCATTGCGGCGGTCATCCCTCACATCGCCCGCCAGACAAGACAGCCGGACGAAATCGTGATCTGCGTTCCGACGCCAGAGGATGTCGATGCGAAAGCCCTTTCGCGCCTCCCCTGTCCCGTCCGGATTCTGGTGTCTGAACGCGGCAGCTGCAGACAGCGCAATGCCATCCTCGACGCGGTGCCCGATGCTGACGTCGTTCTCTTTCTCGACGATGACTTCCTGCTGGCACCAAGTTATCTCGCTGAAATGGAACAGCTCTTCCTGAAAAACCCCGACGTCGACATTGCGACAGGCACAGTGATTGCCGATGGCATTACGGGGCCCGGCATATCCGTGACGAAAGGTCTGGAATTGCTGCGCAAAACCCCGGAGCCGAAGGACGGGACACCAGCCTGCACGGCCTATAGCGGCTATGGCTGCAACCTGGCGGTCCGCATGTCGGCAGTGCATATCGGCGGTCTGCGCTTCGATGAGAACCTGCCGCTTTATGGCTGGCTGGAAGACGTCGATTTCAGCCGAATTGCTGCGCGCTATGGGCGCGTGGTCAGTTCGCCACGATTGATCGGCGTGCATCTGGGCACCAAGGTCGGGCGGACATCCAGCCTTCGGTTCGGCTATTCCCAGATTGCCAACCCCATCTACTTGATGCGCAAGGAGACGATGAGTTTGCGCCATGCCGCCCACCAGATGGGACGCAATCTGCTCGCCAACCTGCTTAAAGTCTGGAGACCAGAGCCATGGATTGACCGCAAGGGACGGCTGAATGGAAATCTGCTGGCGTTGCGCCATCTTGTCACCGGGCAGCTTGCGCCTCAAAACATCGAGAAGATGGATTAGTCATGGCACAGCGACAACCCGACCGTGTCGTCATCATCAACGACCGATCGGCGATGGTCGGAGGCGCATCCAACCTTGCCATTCTATCGGCAAAAATGTTCCAGCAGCGAGGTCTGGACGTCACCTATTTTTGTGGCGACCAGCCGGATGGCGACAAACCGGTACCAGACACGATCGGACTTGCCGGAAAGCCGCTGGTCCTACAGGGAAAGCTCTCCGCGTTTGCGAGCGGACTGTATAACGCAAAGGCGTACACAGCGCTGCACGACCTTATTCGAGACCAGGATACGCCCTCCACGATCTATCACGTGCATGGCTGGTCGAAGATCCTTTCACCCTCCATTTTCAGGGCCTTGGCGAATGTTCGGCAAAGGACAGTGCTCCACGCCCATGACTATTTCCTCGCCTGCCCCAATGGCGGATTTACCAACTACCAGACCGATCACATCTGCCAGCTACGTCCAATGTCTGCGCAATGCGTGACGAGCCAATGCGACAAACGTGGATACCAACAAAAGCTGTGGCGTACGGCGCGGCACATGTTGAGGGAACACTTCTATTCCATCCAGGATATGCCGGCACATATCGTGGTGGTGCACGAGCGCATGCGGTCGCGTTTCGAATATTCCGGCATGAACATCGATCAGATCACCACGATTCGAAATCCGGTGGAGCCGTTTTTCGCCACCCCCAACAATCCCAACGAGCACGACAGGTTCTTTTTCATCGGACGACTTGAGCCGGAGAAGGGCTTTGAAGAGGCGGCGCGCGCGGCGCGCTTGGCGAATGTCACGCTTGAGGTGATCGGCGAAGGTCCCGGGCGGGCCGTGCTGGAGCGCGATTATCCCGAGGTATTGATCCACGGCTGGCAATCCCGCGAGGGTTTGCGTGTCCTCATGCAGAATGCACGCGCCTTGGTGATTTCATCGCGCGTCCCGGAGCCCTTCAGCCTTGCCGCTTTGGAGGCCGTATCGAGTGGGATCCCGGTCATCATGCCGGATTCGGCCCTGCTGAGCACCGAGCTTGCAGAGCTTGGCTGCGGCCTCGCCTTCGCACATGGAAATACGGATGCGCTGGCTGCGCGCATGCGCGAGATGGCTTCCGATGACGACCTCATCCGCACATTTGCCGCACATTGTCGCGACCACGCACCAGCATTAGCCTCAACCCACGCGTCCTGGATCGAATCCCTGCTCGATTTGTATGGGACGGTGATGGCGCGGTCCGAAATGGCAGAAGGTGCGTATCCGGTCCCACCGGCCGCCGGCGTCAACCACTTCGTCGGACAAAGACCTTAGTCAAATTCACTCAACAGGTCAGGCCCAGCCTGCGGGTCGCATGGTCGACCGGTCGTCGCGTGCCCTACCCGCAGCATGCGGCCATGCTGGCCGGCCGATGAGGCAGCCCGTTTCCACCGACAGAACTGGTCCAACAGGATATGAAGGTTCTAGGTTGGCAGGCGGCGAAAATAGAAGCCGGCATTGTCGCTGGCTCCCAATTCGGGATGGGTCTCGATCACATGGGACAGGTCAGCAATGGACCAGCGATCGACTTGACGATAGCCAAGCTGCTCGAGATCATGCACGAATTCACCTTCATCCCGCATCTGATACGGCACATAGGCCTTGCCGATCCGCTCAAGCGTCACGACCGGTCCGCCCTTGCGAAAGGCAACCTTGTTCAACAGCAGGTGCTGCGGCAGGTGCGGCAGGCTGCTGAGAACAGAGGACAAGGGGACATCCAGATACTGCATCAGACCGGAACCGAGAAAAACCGACATGCCCGGCGCATTGTCCAGGCGATCGACAAAGTGCAACTGATTGAGACCGTCTTTTTCCGCCCGTCGCCGCCCCGCCTCGGCGATAGCTGGCAGCTCGTAGACCACCCATCGAAATTCGTCCGGCAGATCAAGGAGATTGCGAAACGCGCGATATTTCGTGCCCATATGTCCGCCGGCATCAAGCAGCCCGTCGATCTGGCCATTCAGCCTGCTCAACCAAAACAGAACCGGGTAGTCCCACGGCGCGACCTTGCACATCTGTTCAAAGGCGACATGGGCGATTTCGTCATGATTGTAGCCCGCCAAAGGACCCGCCTTGGCCGCTGCGGTAATCGCCTCGTGGAAAGAGCTGTAGGCTCCGGTGAAACGACGCGGGAGCGGTGACAGGTAACGCAGCCGTCCGCCAATGGCGCGCAGGGGCACTAGCGATTGGCCAACTCCCGACCCCATCGTGCGCAGCAAAGCCTGGACCGATCTCCTCATCCTGACCATACCGCCAGCGGTTTCTTCGCCCTGTGTTCTGATAACGCTCATGGTTCTATCCGTGTTCTTTTACCGCAACAGGCAGCAGACCACCCGCCACCTTGTGGAGCACCGCTAGTGTGCCGAGATAGACAATGCCGCCTGCAAGGACCTGCACGAAGGTGGTTGTGAACCCATTCAATACGGATTGCCCAGCGACATCGCCCAGCAGGAAAATCGTCAGCGCCATTGCTGTGACGGCAACTGCGGGATGTGCGCAGCCCCGCAGGATCCGCGACCAGTTCACGGCCCCGTAGAGGCTTTGGAGCCAGGCCGAGACAGCAAAGGAAAAGAGGGCGGCTGCACATTGCCCGGCCGCGGCGGCCACCATGCCGAACGGCGCCAGCGCGATGATGAGGCCAACCGAAACCAGGCTGTTGACCAGGATGGCGGCAGGCATCTTGCGGATGGTGCCGGTGAGCGACAAAAGCGGTTCGGTCACATAGCCCGGGACAAGAAGGATCTGCTTGACGGAAAGCAGGCTCACCAAGATGGCTGCCGGCGCCCAGCCATCACCCAATGCGAGATGGATCAACATGCCAGACATCAGCGCTAGACCGATATAGATCGGCGCGGAGATGGCCATCAGGACAACGACAAATGTGGTCGCCTTGGCTCCGATCTCCGGCGAGGCACCGGGTGGATTTGACCCCGAGGCCGCCCCCTTGCGCAGGACAACCCAGGCCAGCTGTCGTGCCGGCTCGCCCACGACTTCGGAGAACGCCGAAACGATCCGTTCGGCAGCGCGGTAGTAGCCCGCCTCGGTCAGGCCAAGGACACTGCCGACCACCAAGGTTCCCGAATAGGAACGCAGGAACACGATCAAGCGATTGGAGATGATGTGCCGCGAAAACTCGAAGAGTTCGCGCAGGAACCGTGAACGCACACCGAGTTTGGGCAGCCAGCGCAGTACAATGGCGTAGGCAATGACGCTCACCACCTGGCTCGCGAGCCGACCAGCCACCAGGGCAAAGATGTTCATGCCATTCAGCAGACCCAGGATGGCGATCGCCGTGCCGCAGAGCTCTGCTGCGATCCTGATCATGCTGAGGTCACGCAGTCTCCCGGCCGCGATGAAGACCCCTTCGCAGACAGAGCCAAAAGGTGTCGGAAGCAACCAGATGCTGAACATTGCAACAAGCAGGCCGACATGCGGCAGTTCAAAATAGAAGCCAAGCACGGCTGCGACACAAAAACCGGTCAACATCGCCGTCAGGCCCGACAGGATGGCAACGGTTGCAATCTGATCCAATCGGTCGCCATCATGATGCGTCTTCATCACGAATTCGCTCCATCCTCCTTCAGCGAGGATGACGAGAAGCGCCACAATAGCTGCCACATAGGCAAAAAGGCCGAATTCATCGGATTCCAAGGTTCGGGCGGCAACGATAAATGTTGCCAATTGGGTGAACTGAACCACGATCTTTGCCCAAAGGGACCACATGGCATTGCTGAGCAGGGACCGCATGATCGAACCCGTGCGCAGTGTGGCGCTCCGGCGGGCAAGCCACATGCAAGTTTTCGAAAGTAAGTCTGGCATCAGCATTCCTGCCTTATTCCATGTCTATGATCATCGACGAACTGCACAAGTATCCACCAACTGTTGCGGACAGTCCGCAACAAGAATGACTTCAACCTTTGTTGACCTTTCATCGATAGATTCATGACACCGAAATCGAACTGCAAACAAAACCGCCCAGTTTCAACGTCAGGTTCAGCGTTTTTTGAAGCGGTGCGGCCGATGAGAGGCCTATCCATGAGCGAGATAGCTTTGAAATTCCAAATTCGATGGCTCGTCATTCTGTTCTGCCTGAGTGTCTGGGTCGCCATCGCCTGCTGGCTTGCATGAACTGTTTCAGCGTTCGTTCTGGGCAAACAGCACGACGCCAACTGTCTTGATGATGATGACGAGGTCGGTGCGTAGAGACCAATTGTTGTAGTATTCGACATCGAATTGCACCCTTTGCTCGTAGGACGTGTCCGTACGGCGTGAGACCTGCCACAGCCCCGTCAGTCCAGGCGTCATCGTCAAATAGCAATGCACATGCTGGCCATAATGCTCGAGCTCCTCGGCCAGAATCGGCCGCGGGCCGACGATGCTCATCTCGCCCTTCAATATGTTCACAAGCTGCGGAAGCTCGTCGAGACTTGTGATGCGCAGGTATTTACCCAGCCAGTGAACGCGCGGGTCGCTTTTCAGCTTCTGTGTTTCCCGCCATTCCTGCAGGCGCGCCGGATCGCTGGCGAGCAATTGGTTCAGCACCTTGTCGGCGTCTTTGCGCATGGTGCGAAACTTCAGGCAATAGAAAGGACGACCGTCGCGCCCGATCCGCTTGTGGCGGAAAATGATGCCACGTCCGTCGACGACCAGCAGAGCGACTGCGATCAAGAGCAATGCAGGAGACAGGAAGACCAGCGCCACGAGCGAAAGGACAATGTCGAAGGCGCGCTTGAGACCACGCCGGCCGGCATGTCTTGCCGACAAGTCCCTTGCATGACGCTGCGCAAAATTATCCGAATACAAAGACATCACCCGCCCCTTCCAGCCAACTTAAAGCTGCCTGCCAAAGCGGGACGACGCAATTGATCCTGAAAGCCAGCGGCTCCACTGATAGAGGTAGGCGCCCGCCCCTTTTTCGACCTAAAAGCCGATAAATGCCTTTCGGAACCTTCCGTGCTTTCGTTAAACGGCGCTGATGTGCGCAATAAGCTGGTATCGGAACGCTCGCCCGGCACCGGCATCGCCGGCTCCGGGTTTAATCAGAGGTTTTCAGACCAGGCTTTGACTATCGGGCGATGGCAAGCGCCGCTTCCATGCGCTCATGTGCCTTTTTCGGCAGTTTCGCCGCCTGGAAGGCTTCGAGATTGGCGGCCGGATCGTCAACGACGATGGCAGCAACCATGCCCATCCCGACATGGGGCGCGCATTTGATCCCATAAACGCCCGGCACGTCGAAGGTGATCTTGATGGTTTCGTTGACCTTGCCTTTGAACTCGGTCGCGCCGTCCGGGCTCATGCCCTTGATGCTCTCGGCATTGTGCCCCTTGTCCGTCGGGATGAATGTCACGGTATCACCGGCGGCCACCTTCAGGCCCGCGGGTTCAAAGACCATGGCCTGGCCATCGGCGCCCTTGTTCAGCATATGGATCTCAAAATCCGCAGCACCTGCGGAAGCCGTCAGGGCAGCCATAAAAAGGCTAGTGGCGACAAAATGCTTCAGCATATTCAACATGTCTATTCCATCTCCGTCGAGCAGATCCCGTTTGATCCGCGGGTGATGGGATTACGCGCCTTCGCGACGCGCTTCTTTGACATAGCGCAAACCGGGACATTGGGCTTGCTGGCAGCTGGCGCAAAGATGTCAGCTTCCCTCGCCGGGCAAACTCTCCTAGTTTCACGACATGGATTGCAGACCATAATCCCTTTCGACAGTTCGCCAACGCAGAAGGACAGCAGCACCCATGATGGAACGAGGCCACGATACAAGCCAGCTTGAAATGGTGGTGCTGATGACGCCGGACATGGCCAATTTTTCCGGCAAGGTACATGGCGGCGCCTTGCTCAATCTGCTCGACCGGGTCGCCTATTCCTGCGCTTCGCGTTACTCGCAGCAATATGCAGTCACCCTTTCCGTCGACCAGGTGGTGTTTCGCCAGCCAATCCATGTCGGCGAACTCGTCACCTTCCGGGCCTCAATCAATCATGCCGGCCGGACATCGATGGAAATCGGCATCCGGGTCGAGGCAGAGGACATTCGCAGCGGCGAACGGCGCCACACAAATTCCTGCTATTTCACCATGGTCGCCGTCGATGCCGGCGGCCGACCCATTGCCGTTCCGCCCTATGAAGCGAAGACCCCTGCCCGTAAGCGGCGCCAGAGGGCAGCTGAGATCCGCCGCAGCCTAAGGTTAGAATTTGAGGCGCGGTTCAAGCAAGCCAGCGCGCTCGCTGATGAGAACACGGACCAAGGCGAGGCATGATCGGGCGACAGGGCGGTCGCGCCGCCCATCTGCCATTGGCTGGATTTGCAGTCACAGTACATGGGCAGCCGCGGTCAGACTTGCGGCGAGTTCCACCTGAGCGCCGGATCGCAACCTGGTCGACGACCCCGCCTCTACCCCTTTTGAAGTAATTCAAACTACTCCATAAGAATAGGATGACGTCTGTTGCCGCACAATCGGTATTGCTTCGAATACCTTTTGCCTTTCATCCGGTAGCCTTTTGCCATCTACACGTGAAATCGGCCAAATCCACCCAAATTAGGTCCGTCCAGACGGCGAAGAACCGATTCAAACGGCTCGAAATGTTGATTTCAATCGTTTGAAATGCAAAGTTCAAGCACTTTTATAAGCAGTCCATCGATCATCTCTGTGAAGTTGCATATGTTACGATATAATCTGGTATGCTATTCTATTAACCAAGCAATAAGAACTATACGACTTAGCATATTCCTTTATATTAACTAGCCACTAACCGATGAAGTTAATATTGCGTTAATTATTACTCCGTGGTTCATTCCGCCTCAAACGTAGGAGGATTGTATCATGGTCGAGCGCGACGTTAATTTTTCGGAAGCCCAGAATGATGTTATCGAGTTTGGCGCTGAACAGCAGCCAACGACAGTAACAGCCATTGAAGTTGCTCAGGCAACCAATGATCCCGTCTTTGTCGATCCTGCCACAGGCCAGGATATCCAGCAGCCGGCGCCCTCCGCTGAAACCATCGGCGCCACCGTCATCCAAGTGGCAGCCAACAACCGGGCGGTCCTGCCAGAGGGCGCTTCGATCGAGAACATCATTGTCGAAGGCGACAATCTGGTCCTCGTCCAGCCGGATGGCACGCGCATCATCATCGAGGGTGGCTCTCTCAATGTTCCTACATTCCTGATCGGCCAGGTTGAGGTCCCCTCCCAGGTTCTGATCGCAGCACTCCAGGCCAATGGCATCAATGTCGCCGCAGGTCCCGACGGGACCGTCAGCGTCGTCAGTGCCGGCAGCTCCGGCGGTGACCTGACCGACGGCGACGGAAATATCGGCGATGCTGGTCCGGTTATCGACCTGCTCGGCGACACGGACTTCGGCTTTGAGGCACCGACACTCGAAACGCTTGACGATGCCGGCAATGTCGACCCGGAACTCGATGATTTCCTTGCTGGCGGAATTTCCGAGGAAGACCTGTCGACAGGCCTCAAGGAGGCCGACGACGGCTTGGATTCCTCGACTATCACCGGCACGTTTGCCGGAACCGACTTCGAAAACACGACCCTGACCTACACGTTTGGGCTGCCGACCGCGGCCCTGAGCTCGGGCGGCACGCCCATCGTCTGGTCGTTTGACGCAAACGGCGTTCTTGAAGGCCGGGCGGGCGAGGACGGTCCGGTAATCATCCGCGCCGAAATCACCGGCAGCACCTACACCATTACATTGCTCGGACCGATCGACCATCCTGATACGACCCAGGAAGACAGCATAGACCTGCAGATCCCTGTAACGGTCACCGATGTCGACAACGGCACCGACACCGCGGTCATGACCGTTCGCATCGAGGACGACAGTCCTGAGGTCGGCAGCAACACTCTTGTTCAGCTTGACGACGACGCCATCCAATCCGAACAAACGGAGGGTGAAGGCAGCGATGAGCCTGTGCTGCTGCGCAGCCAGCTCGTCAGCGTTTCATTCGCGGGCAATCCTGGGGGCGATGGCGATGACGTGGATTCCGCCAATGCATCTGGCATCCTTGCTCACAATTACGGCGCCGATGGCGCGGGTTCGCTCCTCCTGACCGCTGATGGCATTGCGCTGCCTGCGGGCTTTACCGCAATCGTTTCGGCGAACGGTCTTGTCCTGACGATCCTGCAGGGTGATGTGCCTGTTCTCGAAGTCGCGCTGCAAGACAGCACGAGCGGCGCGTATGTCGTGCGCCAGCTCAATCCGATCGATCATCCGTCGACAGGCAGCGATGTCGAGGAATCCGGCGAGGATGACGGTCCACAATTCGAGCTTCTTGCGCTCGCCAAGGAAGGCATCCAGACGGCATTCGAAGACAATCTCGTTTTCGATCTGAGATATGTTGTCACGGACGGCGACGGCGACACCGCCATCGGATCGTTCAGCATCGATGTCGACGACGATACGCCGGAGATCGGTGAATCCAGCCTGATCCAGCTGGATGACGATGCACTGGACGGTGGCAATGGTGACAACGCCATCGGCGACGATCAGGAAACCGCGGGTGCGCCGCAGGTTGAAGGCGTCCTCACCCACAGCTATGGCGCAGACGGCGCCGGCTCAATCGTCCTGACCGGGGTTGCCGGGGCAACCTTTGGCGCTCCTGATCTTGAAGCCGGCGAAGGCGCATTCTTCTACAGCCTCAGCGACGACGGTCTGACCATTGTCGTCACACAGATCCAGTCCGGCGAACCGGTGGATGTGCTGGAATTGTCCCTTTCCGACACGACCAGCGGCAGCTACACCCTCACCCAGCTGAATGCCATCCGGCACGCTGACGGCGCCGCAGAAAACAATGTCGCCTTCTCGTTCCAGTACACGGTGACGGACGGTGACGGCGACAGCGTCGATGGCGCGCTTGAGGTCGATGTCGATGACGACGGCCCGGTCCTCGAGGTATCTGCACCGCAATCCGTCGGCAACGGTCTCTTCCTTGACGGCTTCACGTCCAACAACAACGAATGGGGGAGCGGCAGCGGCGTTGTCACTGGCACGGCAGCTGGGGCATGGTCAGTCGGTGCTTCACCTGTCGGTGGCGCTTCTCAGATCCAGTTGGAAAAGGTCGGCGACGGGTATCGTGGTGCCGACAGTCCCGGCAACAACCCCATGGTCGACATGGAAGCGTCTCCGGGTAACCTGCAGATCAGCCAGTCCGTTTCAGGCCTCGTTGCCAACGAGACATATGAACTCACGTTTGAAATTGGCAAGGCATCCGATGCCTCCGAAGGCAGCGCCAAGCTGGAAGTGTTCTGGAACGGTGTTTCCGTTGGTGTGTTCGACCCGTCGTCCGTCGCGCTTCAGACGATCTCAATCGTCGTCACGGCCGCGAATGGCGGCAATACGGTGACTTTCCGTGAAATTGGCGCCGCGGGCGACAATACCGGCACTTACCTCTCCAACATCTCGCTCAGCGACGCGATCATCATCGACGAGACCGCCGGTATCGATGCCGGATCCGACGAACTGACCGGCGTTCAATCGCTGTTTTCCGGCGTCAATGCCGGTATCGATGCCGATATGCCGGAGGCGCAATTTGCTCAGGGCACAGGCTCGGTCGTCACGGTAAATGTAGCTTTTGGTGCCGATGGTGCCGCAGCCGGTGGTGGTCTTGCCTATGCCTTCACCCTGTCGGCAGACGGCGTCGACTCAGGCCTGAAGACCACCGACGGCCAGAACATTTATCTCTACAAGAATGCCGATGGCCTGGTGATCGGCGTCTTTGACGCCGACAACAACGGTGTGTCTTCGAGCGACCCGGTCGCCTTTGCCCTGCATATCGACGGCAGCGGCATCGTCACGGTGGCGCAGTATGTGTCACTCTTCAATCCAGATGCATCCACCGCGGACGACGCTGTTCACCTGGCGTCTGGAATTCTGTCGGCAACGGTCACAGCGACGGATGCCGATAATGACTCGGTGACGAAATCCGCCGACATTTCGGGGCGGATCCGCTTCGAGGACGACGGTCCGATCGTCACGTTGAACGTTGGCGACGACACCGCGATCACGCTGACAACCCAGGATGCCGAAACGATTGGCGCGCTTAGCGATACCGCCGTATCAACTGCAAACTTCGGCTCTGTCTTTTCGTCTGCCATTGCCTATGGCGCTGATGGTATGGCGTCTAGCAGCACCAGCTATGTCCTTAGCCTGACCGGTGCGGACGGCTTGGATTCCGGCCTCGACAGCAAAGGGCTGCAGGTCAATCTGTTTGAGATCAACGGTGTGATCTACGGTTCGACATCCAGTTCGGAAGCAGAGGCGATCAGCACGGCCGTGTTCTCGCTGACTGTCGATGGCGATGGTATCGTGACCCTGACACAATTCCAGTCGATCGATCATGGGCTGCCTGGCTCCGGTTCCAGCTACGACGAGCAGCTTGCCTCGCTGGCAAACAATCTTGTCTCGCTCACCGCCACTGTGTCTGCCACCGACAAGGACGGCGACACGGATGTCAAGTCGGCAACGATCGACCTTGGCGGCAATATCCGCTTTGCCGATGACGGCCCGCGACTGATCGGCACCAAGATCTCGACAATCATCAACGAAGACGACATCGATACCAGCTGGTCCGACGGCTCGTCGCCGCATGGCGCAAATCAGGCTGATCCTGACAGTGACGGCGACAATTCCCATACCGAGGTCGTCTCAGGCCCCGACGATCCGGCAATCGTCACCGGTAGCCTGGCAACGCTTGTGCAGGGTGCCGACACACCGTTCACCTATGGCTTCACCGCCAATGCGCTCACCTATCTGCAGGGCCTTGGCCTAAGCACCAATGAAATGGTCAACGGCCAGAACATCGCTCTGGCACTGACATACACACAATCCACGTCCGGCAACTGGGTGATCATCAAGGGCATCGAGCCCGATGCGCCCGGCAATGGCAGCACCAACAGCTCCAACATCGTATTTGAACTCAGGATCGATTCGACGACCGGTGCCTATGAATTCCGCCTGTTCGATGAGCTCTACCACGAAACCCCCGAAAGCGGCGCCGACGAGAATACGGCACTGGTGTCCGGGAACGGCACGATCGATGCCATCGTCTTCGGCGACATCATCAAGGTCACTGACAGCGATGGCGACAGCGTCACCCTCGGTGACAGCTTCGAGATCCAGGTCATCGATGACGTACCGGTCGCCAAGCTGGAGACGAGGTCCGGCGAATTTGTGACGATTGACGAAAGCACTGGCAATCAGGCTGACGACACGGCTTCGCTCTCGCTGCCAAGCGAAGTGCGCAACCTGTTCAGGGCGTTGGAACTCAGCAATGCCACCGGCGACGACCCGCACTCGGATTCCGTCAGCGCGCTTTCCGGAAAGCCGGTCATCGGCTACGCCTATAGCGAAGACCATATCGTCACCAACCAGGGCTCTGGTGTCGGTGCCGACGCACCCGCCGACGCCTATGAACTGACTCTGGAAGTCATCGACGGTACGCCATCCGGCCTGTCGACGACCGAGGGCGCGGCCATCCTTCTCTATAAGGCCGGCGATCTGGTCGTCGGTCGCGTTGGCGGTCCTAACGGCGCTGTCGCCTTTGCCATTGCCATCGACCAGAACGGCCATGCCGCCATCGCGCAGTATCTGTCGATCAAGCATGACGACGCAGGTGATTTCAACGAAAGCAACGACAATGGTTCGGGCAGCAATGACGCGGCCCCGGACAATGATCCGAATCCGGTGCAGCAGACTATTGCCAGCGGCGCAATCAAGGCGGTCCTGACAATCACCGATTCCGATGGCGATACGGTTCGTTCTGAGCCCGTCGATATCTCGCACCAGATCCGTTTCCTCGACGACGGCCCGTCGGTCAGCGTCGACAACGTCTGGAACGCCGATCTTTCGACCGTGGTTCTCGATGAAACCACTCCCGGCGGCAACCCGAACGACAACACCGGCACAAGCGCCTGGACCGCCACCACCGATATCAACGCAGCGCAGGCCATTGGCATCCAGTCCACGGCAGCCACGGGACCGGGCAATGGCACGTCCATCGCCGAGCTGTTCAGCGTCTCCGTCAGCCAGGGTGCCGATGGCGCTGTGGTCACAAAGGCATTCAGCTTCGATCTGCGCGATGCGGGCGGCAACCTTGTCAGCAACGGTTCTTCCGTCGGTGTCGAGACGACGCTGCGGGTCTCCGATGTCC
This sequence comes from Hyphomicrobiales bacterium, assembly GCA_900470155.1. GTDB lineage: Bacteria > Pseudomonadota > Alphaproteobacteria > Rhizobiales > Rhizobiaceae > Allorhizobium. Next base: position 390,562 of record UBZT01000003.1, on the reverse strand, counting down.
TGGGTTCCGCCTTCGACAACCTCAGTGCAGTTGGCCAGACCATCTGGCTCTACAAGGTCAGCGACACACTGATCATCGGGCGCATCGGCGTCGGCACGGCCGACACAAGCGATGATTTCATCGCTCTGAAGATCGAACTCACGGGCTCGACCTCTGATCCGAAATTTGTCGTCAGCCAGTATCTGCCGATTTCCCATTCTAACAGCAACGATGATGACGAAAGCGCGTCGCTCAATCTGCGCGACAATGATGCAAGCCTGTCGGTCAAACTTACGGTCACCGCCACCGATGGCGATGGCGACGTGGCAAGCGACAGCCAGACGATCAAGCTGATCGACAGATACGAAACCGTCGTGACAATCCAGGACGACGCACCAACGGTCGATGTGACGGCCAACGCCAATGCTGCGGCGCTGCTGCTTGCAGAGCTCGACGAGACGCAGGGTGCCGACCGGTACAATGGCGCTGAAGTCGAAGATGCGAGCGGCAATGCCAATACCGACGATGCCGGCCCGGGTATCGCTCAGGTCACCACAAGCCTTGTCGGCGGCCTTGCCAGCCTGTTCACCGTCAGCGGCAGCTACGGCACCGACGGCCCGGGCACCACAACCGGCACGCTCAGCTTTGTGACTTCGGGCTGGAGCAACAATGGCTACGCCACGAACCTGCAGGCCACCGATGGCGGCAATATCCGGCTTTTCGTTAGCGGTTCCACCATCACTGGCCGCGACATGCAGAACAATACCGTCTTCAAGATCGAGATCATCGGCTCCGGCGCCTCGGCGCAGTTGCAGACGACGCTGTATGAGGCGATCAAACACTCCGATGGCAACCTCTTCGATGCCGAGACAATCCTGAAGGTCACAGGCAATGTCACGATCGGTCTCAAGTATGAAGTCGAGCGCACCGATGCCGATGGCGACGATAAGGACGATTCGGCCACAATCACACTGATCAACGCCAACACTTCGATCGTCTCCTTCGACGACGATGGCCCGAAACTGGACGTCTCGGCTCCGCAGGCCGTCAGCAACGGCCTGTTCTTCGACGGCTTCACGCCGAACAACAACGAATGGGGCGCTGGCAGCGGCGTTGTCGTCGGTACGACGGCCGGGGCATGGACAGTCGCCGCGTCGGCCGTCGGCGGTGCATCCCAGATCCAGCTGGAAAAGGTTGGCGACGGCTATCGCGGTGCCGATAGCCCGACCAACAATGCCATGGTCGATCTGGAAGCGTCTCCGGGCAACCTGCAGATCACCCAGGCTGTGACAGGTCTGACATCCGGCGAAACCTACGAACTCACCTTCGAGATCGGCAAGGCCGGTGACGGATCGGCCGGTACCGCCAAGCTCGAAGTGCTGTGGAACGGCGTCTCTGTCGGCACCTTCGATCCACAAAGCGGCCTGATGCAGACGATCTCGGTCGTCGTAACGGCGGCGGGCGGCAGTAACACTGTCACCTTCCGCGAAATCGGAACTACCGGCGACAACACCGGCACATACCTGTCCAACATCTCGCTCAGCGACGCAATCATCATCGACGAAACCGCTGGTTCGGATGGCGGCTCCGACGAAGTGATAGGCGTGCAGTCGCTGTTTAATGACGTCAATGCCGGCATCGATCCGGACATGACGGCGCAATATGCGCAAGGGTCCAGCTCCATCGTCAACGTCAATGTCGATTTTGGCGCCGACGGTGCTGCCATCGGCGGCGGGCTTGCCTATGCGCTGACGCTGTCTGCCAATGGCGTCGCCTCGGGCCTGAAAACCACCGAAGGCAAGGATATCTATCTCTTCAAGGATGCTTCGGGCCGGATCGTCGGCGTCTACGATGACAACGGCAACGGCGTGCAATCGACGGACAAGGCCGCCTTTGCCGTGCATATCAATGGCAGCGGCGTGGTCACGATCGCGCAGTATGTCTCGCTCTATAATCCGAACCCCAATAATGCCGACGATGCGGTGCATCTGAATCCCGGTATCCTGTCGGCCAGCGTGACGGCAACCGATGGCGACGGCGACAACATCACCAAGTCTGCCGATATTTCCGGTCGCGTTCGCTTCGAAGATGACGGTCCGATCGTCACGCTGACGATCGCCTCGGAAGCAACGGTTCTGCTGACAACGCAGGACGCACAAACGATCGGCAACCTCAGCGACACAAGCGTATCAATAGCGGATTTCGGCAGTGCATTTGTCTCGACCGTCAATCTCGGTTCGGATGGCGGCACGTCGGTCAAGACCTTCGTCCTCTCGCTCAAGGTTGCCGACGGCACGGATTCCGGCCTCGACAGCAATGGCAAGCAGATCAATCTCTTCGAGATCAACGGCATCATCTATGGCTCGACCACGTCGGTCGAAAGTGAAGCGATCGCCAAGGCGGTTTTCTCGCTCTCGGTCAACGGCTCCGGTCAGATCACCCTGACCCAGATGGAAACCATCGACCATGAGCAGCCCGGCTCAAGTTCCGGCTTCGACACGCAGTTTGCCACGCTCGCCAACAACCTCGTGTCGCTGACAGCAACTGTCACCGCGACCGACAAGGATGGCGATACGGACTCGAAGACCCTCTCCATCGATCTGGGCGGCAATGTCCGGTTCGCCGATGACGGCCCGAGCCTCACCGGCTCGACGATTTCGGTCAAGGTCAACGAGGACGACATCGACACCAACTGGTCGGAAGGCACATCGCCACACGGCCAGTACTACTACGATCCGGAGAATGACGGCGACAATTCCTACACCGAGAACGCCGGTGGCGCGATCGTCAAGGGCAGCCTGGCTGGCCTGGTGAATTCCGGCGCCGATGATGTGGCAACCTTCCACTTCACCAGCAATGCCATCGCCTATCTTCAGGCGCTCAACCTGACATCCAATCAGCCGGTCAACGGCCAGCCTTCGGCTCTGCCTCTGACCTATGTGCAGACCAGCGCAAACGGATGGCTGATCATTACGGCAAGCGAAGCGGATGCTGCGACGCCGGGCAATTCTGCCAATCCGGTCTTCGAAATTCGCATCAACACCGCATCCGGCGCCTATGAATTCCGGCTGTTCGACGAACTGTATCACAAGGCGCCGGCCAGTGGCGCCGACGAGAACACGCAGCTGCGCTCCGGTGAAACCGTCATCGAAGCCATTCGCTTCGGCGATATCATCGAAGCCAGGGACAGTGACGGCGACACCGTCAACCTCGGCAGCAGCTTCGAGATCAAGATCATCGACGATGTACCGCAAGCCGTGCTTAGGATCGACTCTGGTGAATATGTCATCCATGATGAGACCGCCGCAATTCAGACGGCTGGCGGTGCCAATGACAAACTCGGCTCGGAACTCTCCGCCGAGGTGCGTCAGCTCTTCGCCTCCATCGAGAATACCAATCCACGCGTTACGGGTGACGATCCGCATGCCTCCGGGACCAGCAGCATCTCGAATGCCCCGGTGATCGGCTATGCCTATAGTGCAGACAACATTGTCTCGACATCGGGCTCGGACGTCGGAGCGGATGCTTCGGCAGCCGTCTTCAAGCTGTCGCTGACGATCGTCGAAGGCGCCCTCTCAGGCCTCAAGACAACCGAAGGCACCGATATCCGTCTCTATACGATCGGTGACGTGGTGGTTGGCCGCGTTGGTGGCGCAACCGGCGCGGTCGCATTCGCGATCGTCGTCGACCAGAATGGTCACCTGGCGCTCGCGCAATATCTGTCGATCAAACATGACGACCGGGGCGACAACAACGAGAGCAATGACAACGGTTACGGTTCAGGCGACGCGTCTCCGAATGACAGCCCCAACCCGCAGCAGGAAACCCTGCTCGCCAACAGTGTCAAGGTGACCCTGACGATCACCGATTCCGATGGTGATACCGACACGGCAACAGTCGATGTCTCACAGCAGATCCGCTTCCTGGATGACGGCCCCTCTGTCACCGTCAATGATGTCGACAATGTTTCGCTATCATTGATCCGGCTCGACGAAACGACACCTGGCGGCTTGCCGGATGACAATACGCCAAACACCGAATGGGTGGCGACGACGAACCTGGCACAGGCGGTGGCCATCGGCAGCATGGCAACACCGACGGTTGCGGCCGGCACCTCGGTGTCGGAACTCTTCGCCGTCGATGCCTCGACTGGCGTGGATGGTGGCACGATCACATCGGCCTTCAGCTTTGTTCTCAAGGGCTCTAATGGGCAGACACTCAGCAGCGGCTCCAGCACCGGCGTCGAAACCAATCTCAAGGTCGCCAACACCGTCGGATCGCCGTGGTACAACGCCAATGGCCCTGCCGACCCCGGCCAGACGATCTGGCTCTACAAGATCAGCGACACCGTCCTGATCGGCAAGATCGGCCACGATACCAACACGACCAGTGACGATTACATCGTTCTCAAGATCGAGCTGACCGGCAGCGCCAGCACGACGCAGTTCGTCGTCACGCAATATCTGCCGATTGCCCATCCGGATGGCAGCAATCCCGACGATGCCCGCGAATTGATGCTGGCAGATGATGATGCCGGTCTGTCGATCAATCTCACAGTCACGGCAACAGACGGCGACGGCGACACCGCGTCCGACAGCGAGACGATCGAGATCATCGACCACAACAGCACGGTCGTCACGTTCGAGGACGATGGCCCGCAGATCACGGTCACAGCCAACGCCAATGCCGCAGCCAGCCTTTCGACCGAACTCGACGAGACCGTCGGAGCAGATCGTTACAATGGCGGCGAAATCGAAGCCGGCAGCAACAGCAATACCGACGATGCATCCGGCGTCCTGGCCCAGGTGACGACAAGCGTTACCGGCGGCCTTGCCAGCCTGTTCAACGTGACCTCGGACTACGGTACCGATGGCGCGGGCAGCGTTTCCGGCGCGTTCAGCTTCTCGGCCATCGGTGGTTCCGGGCCGTTTGCCACCAACCTCACGGCTACGAATGGCGGCGCAATCACGCTTTCGTTCGAGAGCGGTGCTCTGGTCGGGCGCGATGCGGCAAACGGTCTTGTGTTCAAGATCGAGATTGTTGGCACTGGGGCCACGGCACAGCTGAAGACAACACTCTACGAAGCCATCAACCACGGTTCCGACAGCAACCAGTTCGACGCTGCCACGGTCCTCCGTCTTGCCACACAGGGTGTCTCGATCGGGCTGACCTACACGTCGACAATCAAGGATGCCGATGCAGACAGTCATACCTCGTCTGCAACCGTGACATTGATCGACACGTCGACATCGCAGTTTGCATTCGATGACGATGGTCCGATTGCCACAAACGACCTCGCCCAGATCGCTATCGAGGCCGGTACCCAGATCGGCGGCAATGTCCTGACCAACGACCAGCAAGGATCCGATGGCGGCACACTGACGTCGGTGACGATCGGCGACCAGGCTTATGCGATCGCGGCGAGCGGCACGACGCCGGTCAACACCGCCTATGGCACCTACAGCTTCAAGAGCGACGGCAGCTGGACATTCCAGGCGGCCAGCAACCTGAGCAATGCCCAGGCAGTGGACGGCTCCTTCACCTACACCCTGACCGATGGCGATGGCGACACCGCCATTGCAGTCCAGTCGATCTCGATTGAGGACGGCGCCGTCCCCACGACGTCCAATGGTGCGAACAATCCGCTCGCCCTGACCGTCGACGAAGAAGGCCTCGGCACCGCCGGCGCAACCGGCACCGCTTCGGCCACCGATGTCGAAACTTCGGCCGGCACGGTCGGCTTCACCGCAGGCTCCGACAATCTGGTCAGCTACGCCTTCGGTCCCACCGCCGGCATCACCGTTGAAGTCGACGGCGTCAGCGGCAACGATATCGTCTGGGCCGCCAATGGCGCCACACAGCTGATCGGTTCGATCAACGGCGCCCAGGCGATCATTGTCACTCTGACGGCACCTGCTTCGGTCATCGCCGCCGGTACCAGCGGTACCGCATCGGTCAATGTCGAGCTGACGGACAATTTCCCGCATGCCAATGCCAGTGGTGAAAACAATGTCACGCTGACGGGTATCACGGTTGTCGCAACCGACACCGATGGTGATACGGCAACCGCCTCAGTCACGGTTACCGTGGTCGACGACGTGCCATCCACGATCGGCAGCGATGCCCAGGGGGCGGAACTGATCGTCAACGGCGGCTTCGAGATCAATCCCGGCGTCACGGCTGGCAATTTCACCACCACCACCGGTGTTACCGGCTGGTCCTCGGCAAACAGCGTTCCGTTCGAACTGCAAAATGGCAATGTCGGCGGCCTCGCCGCACATTCCGGCGACATCAAGGTCGAACTGGATAGCGACCCGAACACCGGCAACAGCAACGCGACAATCCAGCAGACGGTCAGCGGACTTGAAGCGGGCAAGACCTATGAGCTGACCTTCTGGTATTCGGAACGTCCGGACGGCAACAACACCAGTGGTGTGAAGGTCTATTTCGACGGCAATCCCGTTTACCAGATCGATCCGCAGTCGGCCGAACCCGGCTGGCAGAAGATCACCATCTCGGTCACCGCAACCGGTTCCTCGGCTGTGCTTGCCTTCGAAGGCACCGGCACATCGGACACATTGGGTGCATTTATCGATGATGTCAGCCTGAAGGCCGCCATCATCGATGACGAGGCGCTGTTCGGAGGAATCCCCGGCGGCCAGGGCGATGCGGCAGGGGCCGTCACCAGCGTCAGCGGCAAGATCGCGATCACTGCAGGTGCTGATGGGTTGAAGTCCGTGGCCGTGACCGGCGTGACTGCCAAGGACGAAACCGGCGCGAGCCAAGCCTTGCAGGCGCTTTATCAGGGCAAGGCTTATGCGGTCACCTCGACCTGGACGGCCAACGGCCAGGGCGGCGCCTATGTCGGCACCATTGCAACCGATACCGGCCCGAAGACTGTCTATACCCTGACAATGGCCTCCAATGGCAGCTATACCATGGTTCTGGTGCTGCCATTGGTGCACGCCTTGATCAACGACCCATCGACGGCCACAGCCGAGACGAGCTACGAGGACAACCTCACGCTCAGCTTCGGCTATGATGTCACCGACAATGATGGCGATGTGGCATCGGCCGCGATCGTCATCCAGGTCGACGACGACAGCCCGACGATCATCGACTCCGCAGCCCTGTCGATTGCGGAAGATGCATCGCTGTTCAGCGGCAATGTCATCCAGTTGAACGAACTGGGTGCTGACGGCGGGAGCCTGACTTCTGTCACGGTGGGCGATGGCAACGGCACTCAGACCGTTGCTATCCCGACTGACGGTAGTGCGGCAACCGTGGTCACCTCGTTCGGCACCTATACGTTCAAGGCCGACGGCAGTTGGACCCTCGACCCGAGCGCGCAGGTCAACAACGCTGCGGCCGCAGCAACATCCTTCAGCTACACGCTGACGGATGGTGACGGCGACCAGGCGACCGGCACGCAGCAGATCTCGATCACGGACGGCGCCAATCCGACAGGACTTGGCAATGCGATCACCTTCCTGCAGGTCGATGACTCGGGTCTGACAAGCAATGCGACAACGTCAGACAGCGAGACGATCACCTTCGGGGCCGGCTCCGACGCCTTTGTCTCGGCAGCCTTCTCGACAGACCTCAGCCAGCTCAGCAATGCGCTGACCTGGAACCGCGTGTCCGACACGGAAATCACCGGCAAGATCGGCGGGATCCTGATCGCCACCCTGACGCTGGTGGCGACGGATCTTGCAGCGCAGAACAAGGTGGAAGTGAAGCTGACGCTCAGCGACAACTACCCTCTGCACCCAACGCAGGGCGACGATCTGGCCCAGTTCGGCAAGATCAACGTGATCGCGACGGATACGGATGGCGATACGGCCAGTGCGGTCATCTCGGCAGAAGTGTCCGACGATACACCAAGCCTCAACTTTGCAACCGGCCTCAACGAGATCAACGAAGGCGCCACGATCAACGGAAGCTATAATTTCCATCCCGGCGCCGACGGCGTCAATCAGCTGGAAGTGATCTTCGACGGCGTGTCGAAATTCATCAATCTCGCCGATGTTGCAACCAACGGCTCGGTCGAATTCACGACAAGCTCGGGAACGTTGACAGTCAACGAAAACAAGACTTGGTCCTTTACCGCCTCGGCGGTCTCCACAGACACGCCTGTCAGCATCAAGCTCAAGGCCGTGGATGGTGACAACGATACCCAGGAGACGACCTACAACTTCACGATCAAGAATGTCAGCGCACCATTGGTTCTGAGCGGTGCAGTGACCGGCACGGTCGAGGAAGAACATGGCCTAGCCGGTGGTCGCGACGATACGGTAAGCCTGGCCGGTGGCGACCTCGACACCAGCGGCGATCTGAACCTGACGAGCAATGTCTCGACCGGCTCCTACGGGGATCTGGTCATCGGCGGCAAGGATGGCGCAATCTCCTACGCCTTCGAACTGCCGGCCGACAAGGCTGTCTTCACATCGGCAAACCAGCCGCTGACGTCGGACGACAAGCCGGTCTATTTCGCCATCGAGGGCGGCAACCTGATCGGCTATGTCAACAGCGACGGCGGCAATTCTCCATATGGAGCTGGCGACACCAAGATCTTCACAATGACGCTCGATCCGTCGACCGGCGACTATGTCTTCACGCTGAATGCGCCGATCGACCATCCTATCAACTCGACAGAGGACGCGCTCACCATCAAGCTCGATGGTCTGGTGCGTGTGACGGATGCCGGCGGACCGATCGCGGATACCGCCGTTGGGCTCGACGCGTCGATCACCGTGATTGACGACGTGCCGGTTGCCGGCAATGACACGGCCAACGTCATCGCAGTCCCGCCTGCAAACTACAACGTCGCCTTCCTGCTCGACTTCAGCGGCAGCATCGACAATCCGGAACTCACCCAGATGCTCAACGGGGTGAAGGCTGCAGCACAGCAGCTGTTTAACAGCACGACGGGCGACGTGAAGATCGAGCTGGTGGCGTTCGGCGACAATGCCGTTGCCTTTGAAGCAAGTAGCTACAACCAGTTGGTTTCAACTCTCGACGGTTGGTACAATTCGCGTCCGATCATATCGTCGGAGACGGATTTCACTGACGCGATTGCCAAATTGCTGACAGTCTATTCGGCCCTGCCGGGTTACAGCAACCAGGTCTTTTTCCTGAGCGATGGCAATCCGACGACGAACGAGGGTTCAGGCAACAATGTCCTGACTTCCACAGTTGCCAATAGCTGGAACACGTTCGTCGACACAAACAACGTGAAGGTCACCGCAATCGGGGTTGGAGATGGCATCTCGCAAAGCTCGCTGGCACAGATCGACGTCGACAACAACGTCAACGTCATCCAACTGGCGAATTTCTCCGACATCGTCACCGCCTTGGTCAACCTCGTCAGCACACCGGCCGTCACCGGCAATGTGCTGACCGGCGGAAGCGCCGCGTCGAACGACTTCTTCGGCGCCGATGGCGGCACGATCGCCGCAGTCTCGAGTGGCACTGTCGCAGACCCTGTCGGCGCTGTCGGGGCCACGATCTTGGGCACCTATGGCTCGCTTGTATTGCAGGCGAATGGCTCCTATGCCTACACGCTGAATAGCACGAGCGCCGCCGTGCGTGGTTTGAAAGGCAACGAGAGTGATGTTGATGTCTTCACCTACAAGGTCGAGGATGGCGACGGCGATGTTGCGACCGCAACCATCACCATCACCGTTCAGGGCACCAACGAAGCACCGGCCGGTATCGACGCCGCAGTGGCAACGGATGAAGACACGTCGATCACGCTGACGGCCGCCCAGTTCGGCTTCACCGATATCGAAAACGACGGCCTGAGCGGTATCTTCATCAAGGCGCTGCCTGCCAATGGTGCATTGACCTTGAACGGCTCGGTGGTCGCATTGAACGCCTTCGTCTCGGCGGCAGATCTGGCGGCCGGCAAGCTGGTCTTTACCCCTGCGGCCAACTCAAGTGGAACCGGCTATGCCTCGATCCAGTTTGCGGTCAAGGACAATGGCGGCACCGCGAATGGTGGCCAGGATACCGATCAGACGCTGAATACGCTGACGATCAATGTCACTGCGGTGAACGATGCGCCGACGGCTGTGATAACACCCACATCATACGCCGCGACCGAACAGAACAGCATCAACCTGCATGGCACCGGTCTGAGTGTGTCGGATATCGATGCTGGAACCAATCAGATCACGGTGACGCTGGCCGTCGGTTACGGTAAACTCACCATCGGCACGGGCGATAGCGGCGTTACCGTCTCAAACAATGGGACCGCTGCTGTCACGCTTGTCGGCACGCAGGCGCAAATCAACAATCTGCTGCAGGGCGGCGGTATCTTTGGCGGCATCTTTGGTGATGCAAAAACTGTCAAATTTATCGCCGACACCGACGCACCTCCGTCCTCGACCACGCTCACGCTGACCGTCAATGATGGCGGCAACTCGGGCACCGGTGGCGCCAAAACTGCCAGTGATGTTGCCACGATCAACATCGCAGCTGTCAACGATGATCCGACGGCTACGATCTCGCCAAACAGCTATAGTGCAACAGAGCAAACCGCCCTCGTCCTGCATGGAACGGGCCTCAGCGTGTCCGATCCAGATGCTGGCACAAGCGATGTCACAGTCAAACTGTCAGTGGGATCCGGCAAGCTGAACGTGACAGCAGGCGACAGTGATGTAGTGGTCACAAACAGTGGCACTTCGATCGTTACCCTCGTCGGCTCCATTGCGGAAATCAATGCTCTGCTGGCTGGCGGCGGGGCAAAGACGGTGACCTACATCAACGACAGCGATACGCCGCCCGCCTCCACCACGCTTACCCTGTCCGTCAATGATGGCGGCAGCACGGGCAGCGGCGGTGCAGAAAGTGACACCGATACCGCAACGATCAACATTGCGGCTGTCAATGATGCGCCGACTGCCGCCGTTACCCCGACAAGCTACAATGCAACTGAACAGGTCGCACTTGCTCTACAAGGTAGTGGACTATCGATCGGCGACGTTGACGCGGCATCGGATGATGTCACCGTCACTTTGTCGGTCGGGTTCGGCAAACTGACGGTCGGCTCCGGCAACAGTGGCGTAAACGTCACCAACAACGGAACAATGTCGGTAACTCTGGTCGGTACGGTTGCAGAGATCAATGCTCTGCTGGCAGGTGGCGGTTCAGGCGGAAGTGCTAAGACCATAACCTATCTCGCCGACAGCGACATTCCTCCGGCATCAACCGGATTGACCATGGTTGTGAATGACGGTGCCAATAACGGGTCGGGAGGCGCATTGACTGCGAACGACGTCGCAACGATTAACATCGCCCCCGTCAACGACGCGAGCTCCCACACTGCAGACTACGTTTACACCAACGCAGCATCAGGAGGTAATTCGTCCATTCCGGAATGGGCCCTGCTGTTCAACGATGACAAGGACAGCTTGCTCGATTTGACTCAAGTGAAAAATGCTAGCGGTTTCGATAGCATTTCGCTCACGGGCAGCAATATCCTGATAAACGACAACACCTCCGAGGGTGGCTCATTCAAATATCAAGTAGGATCAACAGATGTATCTGTGACTCTGTATCGTGATAGTGCCGATATGGACGGCTCAAACTTCGATGACATCATCATTGATGTCCTGAATGGGAATACCGATCTCGATGGCAATGGTGGAAACGACATTCTCATCGGCAATACCGGCATCGACACCATGACCGGCGGTTCCGGCGCCGACGTCTTCGTCATCGGTGCCGACAGTGTCGGTGTCGGGATCCACGACATCATTACCGACTATGATATGGCCGAAGGCGACGTCATCGATCTGTCGGAGATCCTGTCCGGTCTGGCATCGAACACCGCTTTGGAAAGCAGCTATGTCAAGCTCGTGCAGAATGGCGGCAATGCCGAACTGCAGGTCGATACAGATGGGGCCGGGGCCACCAAGTCGTTCGAAACGGTTGCCGTCCTCAACAGCTTCAACGTCACGAATGAACATGTCCGGATCCTGTTCAACGATCACAAGACTGCGGACGATGTTTGATAGGCTGTCGCTTTAGGATCTCGAAAAGCCCCGGTTTCCGGGGCTTTTCTTTTTGCCCTGCCGACGAGCGGCCACGTAGCGCGCTTGTGTTGTCCTTTTCGCAACAGCCGCCCGTACTCACTCCACCATCGGCATCGCTTGACTTGACTCAATCCATGTCCATTTGTCGTCCGCAAACGCCAGCATTGGGAGAACGAGATGGGGCACGCACTTTTTGACCTGACCGGGCGACGGGCGCTGATTACCGGCTCGTCGCAAGGGATTGGCCTGGCGCTGGCCAAGGGGTTGGCGGAAGCGGGCGCCGAGATCGTGCTCAATGGTCGCGACATCGGCAAGCTGGAGGCGGCGGCACAGGACATCGGTGGCAATACCCGTATCCTCGCCTTCGATGTCACCGATCATGCCAGCGTCCGTGCGGCCGTCGACCGCTTCGAAGCGGAGATCGGTCCGATCGATGTCCTGGTCAACAATGCCGGCATGCAGCATCGCGCACCCTTGGAGGATTTTCCGGCCGAAGCCTTCGAAAAGCTGCTGGCAACCAATATCTCCAGCGTTTTCAACGTCGGCCAGGCCGTTGGTCGCCACATGATCGCACGCAAACGCGGCAAGATCATCAATATCGCCAGCGTCCAGACACGCGCCGCACGCCCGACAATCGCACCCTATACCGCGACCAAAGGCGCCGTCGGCAACCTGACCATGGGTATGGCGACGGACTGGGCCAGGCATGGCTTGCAATGCAATGCGATTGCGCCCGGCTATTTCGAAACGCCGCTGAATGCAGCTCTGGTCGCCGATCCGGCCTTTACCGGCTGGCTGGAGAAACGAACACCGGCCGGTCGCTGGGGCAAGGTCGAGGAACTGGTCGGTGCCTGTATATTCCTTGCGTCGGATGCATCGTCGTTCGTCAACGGCCATATCCTCTATGTCGACGGAGGAATGACCATTTCGCTTTAGGATTGGCTCCGCGCAAAGCCGTTTTCAGCCGTGCGTATCGATCCGCGAGAAGGCAGCGAGAACCGTGCGTTCAGACTGTAGAAGATAGGTCTCGAGTGCCGTGGCTGCCTCTTGCGTCTGTCCTGTTTCAAGCTTTTCCAGGATCGCCGCGTTGAGATCGACATAAGGCGCGTGCAGGAGTTCGGGATCATCGAGAAGCCCGAAGCTGAGGCGCAGCTCTGCTGCGATCTGGGCATAAAAGACATTGAGCCTCTGGCTATCGGCCAGATCGACGATCGCGGCATGGAACACCATGTTCTGGCTGCCGACCGTCAGCCAGTCCTTCGCATCACGCGCCGCCCTGGCATGCTGGACGGCTGTCTTCATCCGAGCAACAGCCGGATGATTGGGATAGGCATTGGCAATGGCCCGGCATTCGATCGTGCGGCGAACCCTGTAGATATCGATGATCGAAGACATGCTCGGGGTCGAGACAAAAACGCCGCGATTGGGCTCGTGGCGCAACAGGCCTTCCTTGGTCAGCAGTCGGAAGGCCTCGCGCAATGAGTTGCGCGACACATCGAGACCGGCGCTGAGGGCTGCCTCCGACAGGCGCTGGCCAGGCCTCAATTCACCGGCAATCAGCTTGTCGCGGATCTGTTCCGCCAGCCTGGGCGCAAGCGCCGATGTCGTGTCCTGCTCAGCCATGTATCTTCCTTGAGCATCTCGGTTGCGATGCGTCACCTCATGGCCCGCATCGTTATCGTGCTTCGCGCGTAAACAAAACCGGCCCTTGCCGGTGAAAACAGGTTTATCTTCTGCAGATCTTCTCTGACTGCCTTACATCCAGCCCTGACCGGGTGGGGAATATCAAAGGGTGCCTCCGGGTGACCAAATTTTGGCCGAAACCGGGACAAAATATGCCCAGAAGAGAAACAAATCGCTCAACATTTGCACACCTTAGTAGAACGATAGAATTAAATCGTTGAACAATCTTGACAGAATTGTGAAACACAGCGACGCTACCCTTATCGATAGTCAATTCCGACAAGACATTTCGAATGACGAAGCGATCAACGGAGAGGGTAACATGGATCAGAAATCGACATCACCAGGCAACGCCAGCGCCTCAGGCGGCATGTCCGTCAAGTCGCGCCGCGCCGCGCTGACGGCCGCCATCTTCCTGATGGCCACATCGGCCATCGGTCCGGGCTTCATCACACAGACGGCAACATTCACCACCAAGCTCGGCGCGGCCTTCGCCTTTGCCATTCTCGCCTCGATCCTGATCGACTTCGTCGTCCAGCTGAATATCTGGCGGATCGTCACGCTGACCAAGATGCGCGCCTCCGACATCGCCAATGCCGCCATCCCCGGCACCGGTTATGTTTTGGCCATTCTCGTCATTGTCGGCGGCCTGTTCTTCAACATCGGCAATATCGGCGGTGCAGGTCTCGGCCTCAATGCCATGCTCGGCCTCGACCCGAAATGGGGCGGCGCGATCAGCGCCTTGATCGCCATCGCCATCTTCATGTCGAAACGCGCAGGTGTCGCCATCGACCGGCTGATCGTCATCGCGGGCGTCCTGATGATCGTCCTGACGCTTTATGTCGCCATCGTTTCGGCTCCTCCTGTTGGCGATGCGCTGTTCCAGACCTTCCTGCCGAGCACGATCGATTTTGCCACGATCACCACCATCGTCGGCGGCACGGTCGGCGGCTACATCACCTATTCGGGCGCGCACCGCCTGCTCGACAAGGGCCAGGTCGGCATCGAGAACCTCGGCGCCGTCAACCGCGCGGCCCTGACCGGCATCGCCGTCACCGGCCTGATGCGCTACGTGCTGTTCCTCGCCATACTTGGCGTCGTTGCCTCGGGCGTCGTCATCGATGTGTCCGGCAAGGGCGCAAACCCTGCGGCCCAGGCCTTCCAGGCAGCCGCCGGTGATGTCGGCTTCCGCATCTTCGGTGCTGTCCTCTGGTTTGCCGCAATCACCTCGGTCATCGGCGCTGCCTACACGTCGGTGTCCTTCATTACCGTGTTCAAGCAGGACATTACTGAACGTGCCCGCAACATTGCGACAGTGATCTTCATCGCCGTCTCGCTGTTCTTCTACGTCGTCATCACGACGCCGCCAGCCCAGATGCTTGTCTTCGTTGGTGGTCTGAATGGCCTCATTCTACCGATCGGCCTGTCGATCTTCATTTACGCGGCCTGGGCGCGCTCCGACCTGATGGGCGGTTACCGTTATCCGCGCTGGCTGCTGGTGCTCGGTGTGCTGACCTGCGCCTTGACCTGGTACATGGGTTACAAGTCGATCGGGCCGATCTTCGCCCTGCTGACGGCAGCCGGTTGACGCCCGGTTCCGCGTTTCCCCGAAACGCGGAACTTCTCTTGCCTTTTGTTCCAAGCAAAGCGCAGGACAATCTTGCTGGCTTGTATTGAGGAGACCTGACATGACTGCCATCGATCTGAACAGCGATCTCGGCGAAAGCTACGGCGCCTGGGCCATGGGTGATGATGCGGCGATGCTCGCCATCGTCTCCAGCGCCAATGTCGCCTGCGGTTTTCATGCCGGCGATCCCGTCGGCATTCTCAGCACCGTGCGGGCTGCAGCCAAAAACGGTGTTTCGATCGGGGCTCACGTCTCCTATCCGGATCGCGTCGGCTTCGGCCGGCGCGATATGGATGTCACGCGCGATGAACTGATTGCTGACGTGATCTACCAGATCGGCGCCCTGAACGGCATCGCCGCATCAGCCGGCGTCGCGGTGTCATATGTCAAGCCGCATGGTGCGCTCTACAATCGCATCGCCCAGGATCCCAAGCAAGGCCAGGCTGTGATCGACGGCATCCTGGCCATCGATCCCTCGCTCGTCTTGATGGGGCTTGCCGGTGCACCGATCCTCGATCTCGCCCGCAAATCCGGACTCAAGATCGTCGCCGAAGCCTTTGCCGACCGCGCCTATGCGCCGGACGGCCAGCTTGTTTCACGCCGCGAGCCGGGTGCCGTCCTGCACGACACGGCCGAGATCGCAGGCCGCATGCTGCAGCTTGCACAAAGCGGCACACTGGAAGCGATCGATGGCTCGACGATCAAGGTCGATGCCCAGTCGATCTGCGTGCACGGCGACAGCCCCGGCGCCGTTGCCATCGCCCGCGAAATCCGCCGCACATTCGAGGAAAACGGCATCATCGTCCGCTCGTTCTTGTCGACCTGAACTCAGATCCTGGGAGGGATTTCAATGATTGCCCTAGACCACCTTCGCCATGTCGATGTCGAGCCAGCCCGTAGTGCCAGGCAACGCTATCGTGCCGGTCGTATCGAACCGACGTCAGGCGTGGCACCTGGCTTCACCCAGGCCAACATGATCGTGCTGCCACGTGACTGGGCCTTCGACTTCCTGCTCTATGCCCAGCGCAATCCGAAAGCCTGCCCGGTCCTTGACGTCTCCGATCCCGGCTCGCATGCGACGCTTCTGGCACCAGGCGCCGACCTGCGCCGTGATCTGCCGCTCTACCGAATCTGGCGCGACGGCAAGCTTGCCGAAGAAACGGCAGACGCGACGGCCGCCTGGGCCGAGCATCCTGATCTCGTCAGCTTCCTGATCGGTTGCAGCTTCACCTTCGAGACGCCGATGGTCGAGGCCGGTATCGAGATCCGCCACATGACCGACAAGTCGAACGTGCCTATGTATTTGACCAACAAGGCTTGCCGCCCGGCCGGTCGCCTGCATGGCAATATGGTCGTCTCGATGCGGCCGATCCCGGCATCGCGGGTGGCCGACGCTGCGACCATTTCCGGCCGTTTTCCGGCCGTGCATGGTGCACCCGTTCATGTCGGCGCGCCCGAAGAAATCGGCATCAAGGATCTGGCCAAGCCGGAATTCGGCGATCCGGTGCGCATCGAGCCCGGCGAAGTGCCGGTGTTCTGGGCCTGTGGCGTAACCCCGCAGGCAGCCGTCATGGCGTCTGGCGTGCCGTTTGCCATTACCCATGCGCCGGGCCACATGTTCATCACCGACATTCCCGATTCCGCCTATCACGCTTGAGGTTCCGATGCGTTTCCTGCCCGTCAGCCTGACAGTTCTTCTGGTCGAACTCGCCGATCTCGACGAGACGCTGGCGCTGTTTGCCTCGCTCGAAGCCGATCCGGTGGATGGCATCATCGACATGGTGCCAGCCGCCCGCACGCTGATGATCCGGTTTCGGGCAGAAAAACTGACAGCCGAGCGGCTTGCCGCCGCTATCGCCACCCGCGATCTCTCGGCCCGGATCGCGCCGTCGGACATGCTGGTAGAAATCCCGGTAAACTACGATGGCGAGGACCTCGCTGACGTAGCACAGCTGACCGGCCTTTCCGTCGAGGACGTCATCCGCCGCCACACTGACAGCACGTTCACCGTCGCTTTCTGCGGCTTTGCCCCAGGCTTCGGTTATCTCGTTGGTGGCGACCCTGCCCTGCAGGTGCCGCGCCGCCAGAGCCCGCGGACAAAAATTCCGGCTGGCTCGGTTGCCTTGGCCGGTGCCTTTTCCGGCGTCTATCCGCAAAACAGCCCCGGCGGCTGGCAGATCATCGGCACGACGCCGGAAAAGATGTGGGATCTGTCCCGCGATCCGCCGGCGCTGTTTCAGCCCGGCTACCGCGTGCGTTTCGTCGATCTGGCGAAATCCTCTCGCGCTCTTGTCACATCCAGCAAGCTTGCGACTACTGCATCGGCAGAACCTTCCGCAGCCGACCTGACGTTCAAGGTCCTTGCAGCCCCCATGCCGGCCCTGTTCCAGGATCTCGGCCGCTTCGGCCAGACCGGCCAGGGTGTGTCGTCATCCGGCGCGCTCGACCAGAGCGCGTTAAAGGCTGCCAATCGCGTGGTCGGCAATCCTGCCGGAACGCCTGTGCTGGAGATCATCCTCGGCGGCTTTTCCTTCGAAGTCTCCGGCCGCACCGTGCTTGGCATAGCAGGTGCTCCCTGCCCGATCACGATCCGCGATGCATCCGGACGCAGCATCGAAGCCTCGACCTATCAGCCGATCGCACTCGAAGCCGGCGATGTCGTCACGCTCGGCCAGGCCCCGAAGGGCATGCGCAGCTATCTCTCGGTGCGCGGCGGCTTTGCCGTCAAGCCGGTACTCGGCAGCGCCTCGACCGACACGCTTGCCGTTGTAGGTCCCGATCCCGTGACTGCCGGCACCGTGCTGACGATCAACACCGAGACAGCCGGTCTCAACAGCGTTTCACTGACGGAAGCACCCGCCTTCGATCATCCGGCCTCCGGCGACGTTGTCACGCTCGACGTCATCATGGGGCCGCGCAGCGACTGGTTCACAGAGACCGGCATTGCCACCCTGGCATCGCAGCTCTGGCAGGTCACACCACAGTCGAACCGCGTCGGCATCCGCATCAGCGGCGACGTTGCGCTGGAGCGCAAGGACAAGGCAGAGCTTCCGAGCGAGGGCACGGCCACCGGCGCCATCCAGGTGCCGCATAGCGGGCAACCCGTTCTCTTCCTCGCCGACCATCCCCTGACCGGCGGTTATCCCGTAATCGGTACGGTTGCCGAATACCATCTCGATCTCGCCGGGCAGATCCCGGTCAATGCCCAGATCCGCTTCCGGCCCGTGACCAGCTCTGCCGATATCAAGCCTGCAAAAGCCTGAAACGAGCAAAATCGCACGAAGAATACTGTGAGGAGACATCCATGAAAAAAGTGCTGATCGCCAACCGTGGCGAAATCGCCGTCCGCATCATCCGCGCCTGTCGTGACCATGGCATCCGGTCGGTTGCGGTTTATGCCGATCCCGATTTGGATGCGCTCTTCGTCCAGCTCGCTGACGAGGCCTATGGGCTGGACGGCAGCCGCCCGGCGGAAACCTATCTCGACATCGACAAGCTGATCGGCATTGCCAGGCGTTCGGGTGCCGACGCGGTGCATCCCGGCTATGGCTTCCTATCGGAACGGGCGGAATTCGCCCGTGCCGTGCAAGAGGCAGGTCTGATCTGGATCGGTCCCAATCCGCATGTGATTGAAGCGCTGGGCGACAAGGTCGAGGCACGGCGCATCGCAACCAGCGTCGGCGCCCCTCTGGTCGCCGGCAGCGACGGCCCGGTCGAGACGGCAGCCGAGGTGATCGCCTTTGCCGAACAGCATGGCCTGCCCGTTGCCATTAAGGCCGCCCATGGCGGCGGTGGCCGCGGCCTCAAGGTCGCCTGGACCATGGAAGAAATTCCCGAGCTCTACGAATCTGCCGTGCGCGAGGCCAAGGCCGCCTTTGGTCGCGGTGAATGTTTCCTCGAGCGTTTTCTCGACCGCCCGCGCCATATCGAAGCACAGGTTCTGGCCGACAAACATGGCAATGTGCTTGTTCTCGGCACCCGCGACTGCTCTTTGCAGCGGCGCAACCAGAAACTGGTCGAGGAGGCTCCCGCCCCCTTCCTCACCGAGGCGCAGCGCCATGAGATCCACGATGCTGCAAGGCGCATCTGCGCTGCTGCCGGTTATTCTGGTGCCGGCACGGTGGAATTCCTGCTCGGCGTCGACGGCACAATCTCCTTCCTTGAAGTCAATACCCGCCTGCAGGTCGAGCATCCCGTGACCGAGGAGACGACCGGCATCGACCTCGTCATCGAGCAGTTCCGCATCGCCGACGGCTTGCCGTTGATGGTCACGGAAACACCCGCCCCGCGCGGTCATTCAATCGAATTCCGCATCAATGCCGAGGATCCCGGTCGCGGCTTCCTGCCGACGCCCGGCACGATCACGAAATTCGACGCTCCGTCCGGCCCCGGTATCCGCCTCGACACCGGCGTCGTCTCCGGCTCGACCGTGCCAGGAACGTTCGATTCCCTCATGGCCAAGCTGATCGTCACCGGTGCCACGCGCGAACAGGCTTTGGCCCGCGCCCGCCGTGCCCTGAAGGAGTTCAAGATCGAAGGCATTGCGACCGTGCTACCCTTCCACCGCGCGGCCATGGACAGCCCGGACTTCACCGGCGAAGAAGGCTTCAAGGTGCATACGCGCTGGATCGAGACCGATTTTGCCGCAACACTGGAAGCAGCCGCCCGGCCGGAACCGACAGGCGACAGCGCCCTTATCCGCACCCATGTCGAGATCGACGGCAAGCGCCATGCACTCGGCATTCCAGCCGCCCTGTTGGCAGGTCTCGGCGGGCTTTCCGGTCATAATACCGGCGCGGCCTCCACCGCGAAAGTCGAAGACGCACTCAGTATCGCCGCGCCGATCTCCGGCACCCTGCAGGCATTCAAGGTCGAGGACGGCGCAGAGGTCGCGACCGGCGACCTGATCGCCGTCATGGAAGCGATGAAGATGGAAACCCAGGTGACGGCGTTGCGTGCCGGCAAGATCCGTCTCGTCGCGGAAGCTGGAGCCTATCTTCAGGCCGGCACAGAGATTGCGCGGTTCGAGGCCTAGGTGATGGGCCTCGGCATTTTATGGATCGATGATGAAACTCTCCGGTTCTGCGTCCGAAGTTCAACCTGCTATGAAAACTCTCGAGACGGTACCAGCCCGCCTTCGGCACCAGAGCCGACATCATCGCCCGTCGACCCGTAAATATCCCGAGCCGTCGAGCGCCCCGGATATCGGTCAATTCAGAACTTCGGCGCGACCAAAGCGAATGAAGGAAAAGTGTTTCGATGCCTATGCTACCTTGTAGACTGCGGTACGAATGAGGTAGAATGGTAGAATATTGGCTGACGAGGTAGAATGGAGTTTCTCCGCATGAGCCTCAACGTGAAAGACCCCGAAGCGCATCGCCTTGCTCAGGCGATCGCCCAATCAACCGGGCAGAGTATGAGCCGTGTCGTGACTGACGCTCTGCGTGAACGGTATACACAAATCGAAAAACAGAGAGGCAGGGCTTCCGTCGAAGAGCTTCTGGCAATCGCTGACCGGGCCGCAGCCCATCTGAAGCAACCTTATGCTTATCACGCAACGCTTCTCTATGACGAGGACGGCCTGCCGAAATGATTGTCGACACATCAGCCATGGTGGCTATTCTTTATGGATAGCCAGAAGCCGTTGCCTACACGCGACTGATCCATGATTCTGCAGCCTGCCGGATCAGCGTGGCGAACTATTTGGAACAGTCCATGGTGATTGAAAAGCAGCTTGGGCCGGAAGGCATGAGGCAGGCTGATGCCTTCTTGCGCCGTGCTGCGATCGATATAGAGCCCGTGACTGTTGAGCACGGCCATCTGGCCCGACAAGCCTTTCTCGATTTCGGGAAGGGAAGGCATAAAGCTGGACTGAATTTCGGCGACTGTTTTGCCTTCGCTCTGGCCAGGGATTTCGACGAGCCACTATTATTCAAAGGCAACGACTTCACACAGACAGACATTCTTTCCGCAGCGTGACGCACGAGCGGGTTTGATGGGTTGGGACTGACGTACTGATTGGCGCTTTGGCGCCCCGGATGGGTTCCCCCATTCGGCTCGTTCGAGACATCGACATCAAAAATTTGTTTTGCAGGAGATGGTCGCACGCCAACCCCCTACCCGCATCTCGCCGAGATCGGCCAGCGGCTGAAGCTCTCTCACACGGACATCGTCGGCCTGCTTGGCAATACTAGGATTGCACTGTTGTGAGGTTCGTACGACACACTAGCGATCAAATCCACGATGAACCGTGATCGCTCACTCAAATCAAAGTCACGAAGCAAACACCTAACCCATTGAAGCAACCGGCCAGAAAACCTGGCCGGTTGGCTTTTCCCAGCTTCAACGCTTGTACGTGCCGAGGCCCGGACGATAGGTCTTGTCGTCGAGGAACTGCTTGAGGCCTTCGGCGCGGCCATTGCTCTTGTCGAGAAACAGCATCTGCTCGAGCTTGGCATAGATATAGTCGTCGGCCAGTTCCCAGGGCATGTTGCGCACCCGCTTGAACGTGTCCTTGGCCGCCTTCAGCACTACCGGGTTTTTTTCCAGCAGGGTCGCGCAGATGGCACGTACGCGTGTCTCGAGATCGGCAAGCGGCACGGATTCGTTGACTAGGCCCATGTCGCGCGCCTTCTGGCCACCGAAATTCTCGCCGGTCATGATGTAGTAAAGCGAGTCGCGATGGTTCATTACCTCGGCGACCGCACGCGTGACATTGCCGCCCGGCAGAATGCCCCAGTTGATTTCCGACAGACCGAATGTCGCCTCATCGGCAGCAACCGCCAGATCACAGGCAACCAGCGGCGTAAATGCGCCACCGAAGCACCAGCCATTGACCATGGCGATGGTTGGCTTTTCGAAATACATCAACCGGTTCCACCAGCCACCGGACTGGCGGCGGCTCTTCAGGACCGCAGCCCGGCCCTTGCCGTCATTTTCGCGGAAATATTCCTTGAGGTCCATGCCGGCCGACCAGGACTGGCCGGCGCCGCGCAGCACCAGAACGCCGCAACGGTCGTCGGCCTCGAGATCCTCAAGCACTTCCATCATCCGCTTGTTCAACGCCGGGTTCATCGCATTGCGCTTTTCCGGACGGTTAAGCGTGACGAAGGCAATGCCGTTGTCGAATTCCACGAGGACCGGATCGGCCACGGTTTTGTCTGTTTCGGTCATGATGTGCTCCCTTGAAATTCTGTTGTTGTCCGGTCCGTTCTGACCTGGGCTCGATGTTCAGGATGGAAAGTGGCTCTGGCGCAGAATGTGTTTCTGCGCCTTACCGGATGCCGTTCGTGGAATCGTGTCGATGAAAACAATGCGTGTGGGTCGCTTGTAGGGGGCGAGCCGCTCGGCGCAGTGGACGAGGATCTCTTCTGCTGTAGCACCAGCCTCCGCAGCCACGACGAAGGCGAGCCCGCACTCGCCCCATCGAGGATCGTCGACACCGATGACGGCGACGTCGCGCACTTTCGGATGGGCGCCGATCACAGCCTCGACCTCGGCCGGAAAGACGTTTTCGCCGCCGGAAATATACATGTCCTTCAGCCGGTCGGGCACGTGGATCACGCCACCAGGATCGCACCTGCCAAGATCACCGGATCGATACCAGTCGCCGACAAAGGCCTTGGCCGTCTCCTCGGGCTTGTTCCAGTAACCGGGCGTGACCGACGGACCACGCAGCCAGATCTCTCCGACCTCGCCATCTGCCACGTCCACGCCGTCGTCGCCGACCAGCCGAACCTCGATCAAAGGCGCCGGGAAACCGACACTGCCGGGATAGGCTGCCACCATGTCACGGTCGAGCGGCATATGGATTGCCGTACCCGCCTCGCTCATGCCGTAGCCGTTGACCAGTGGAATGCCGTCATCGAGAAAAGTTCTGATCAGGCCGGGCGACAAGGGTGCTCCGCCGATGAAGATCGCCTGCAAGGCCTTTAGCGCTGAAGGATCCCAGCTTTCGGCCGATCGCAAGGCAGCGGCCATCTGGGGCACTGCGAAATAATGCGTCACGCCCAGCGCAGGATCACCGAGCGTCGTCAATGTACGTTCAGTCAGGAACCTGTCTGAGATGACAAGACGGCCGCCCATCAGCAAGGTGGTCCGGCCAATGGCGACAAGGCCGATCGTGTGGAAAAACGGCAGATCACAGAGGGATACCGACGCTGCCGTTACCGCGCCAACCAGGGCAAAGTTGATCGCGGCGGCAAAGGCATTCCGCCTTGTGATGATCACGCCCTTTGGCACGCCGGTCGTCCCGGATGTGTAAAGCATGATGCACGGCGCATCCCCTTCGACAGATGCCGGTTCGGCACGCGACACGGCGCCAGTCATGGACAAAAGACCGCCCTCGCCGTCAACCGACAACTGCCTTGGCGCAAGATCGCGGATCAGGCCGAGCACGTCGGCAAATTCCGTGTCATGCAAGAGAAGCGCCGGCTTGCAGTCATCGATGATCGGAGCAAGCTCCATCGCGCCGAGCCGCCAGTTGAGCGGCACAAAGACATAGCCGGCCCTTTGGCAGGCAAGGCAGACGGCGATCTGGGCAATCGAGTTACGGCCGAGATAGGCAATACGCGCGAAGGCTTCGCCAGACCCGATACGGGACCCGATGCCTGATGCGATCTCGTGCGCCAGGACCGTGGCGATCCGAGCAACGTGATCGTCGAGTTCGGCATAGGTCAAGCTCCGCCCCGTCGCGACTTCGAAGACGGCTGACCGATTAGGGCCAATTTTGGCCCGGTAGATCAAAGGGTCATCCGTCTCGAGACCGACGGCGCCGGGATGCATTGTCGCGGTCAGGACGCGCTGTTGCATATGTTTCTCCTCCACATTGCCTCTCCCTGGCAATTTTGTAAGTTACACATACTATATAAAAGCAGGGACAGACAAGTAGATTTTTGGCTGCTAATGTCCATTGTCATCAGCAAGGCGCAAACAAGATGGCGCACAAGCGAAAGACAGGCCATGACGCGAGCAGGCGATCTCAAACCGGATAATGACGATGAAGCTCCTGAGACAGGCCTCGGCCTGCGCACGGGGCGGCTTGACGATATCCTCGGCTTTCATCTTCGCATGGCCAATGTTGCAATCTACCAGGACTATAGCGCCGCCATGTGCGATATCGGTCTGACGCAGAAACAGTTCGCCGTCCTGGAACTGATTGCCGCCAATCCCCGCGTCAGCCAGATCGATATTGCCAACCATCTGAGTATGGATCGCGCCACGATGATGGCATTGGTCAACCGGCTAGAGGCACGCAAACTGATCGAACGCAAGCCATCAGCCGTCGACAGGCGACGCCAGGAGTTGTTGATGACCGCAGACGGCCAAGTGCTCATCCGCCAGGCCCGTGCGATCCAGGAGCAGCACGAACTGCGCTTTACCGGACGTTTTTCCCCGGAAGAACTTCAGGTTTTTGTCGAGGCACTGAAGCGCATCTATGCCGATATCATCCCTGGCCGCGGCGACGTCGAATAACAATGCCTGCCATGCAAAACGGCCGCCTTTCGGGCGGCCGCCTGTATCGGAGCCCTATCCTCAAAAAGGATAATGCTGGTTCGGATCCTCGATGGTGATCCAGCGCAGTTCGGTAAACTCTGCGATCGCCGCCTTGCCGCCGAAACGGCCATAGCCGCTGCCCTTGACACCACCGAACGGCATCTGAGGTTCATCAAAGACCGTCGGTCCATTGATATGGCAGATGCCGGATTCAATGCGTCCGGCAACCGAAAGTGCCCGCTGGATATCGCGACTGAAGACGGCCGCGGACAGCCCGTATTCGGTGTCATTGGCAATGCGGATCGCTTCGTCCTCGCCGTCGACGCGAATGATCGGCTTCACCGGACCAAAGCTCTCTTCCGAATACATGCGCATATCCGAGGTCACATGATCGAGCAGCGTTGCTTCCACCACACTGCCGTCACGCTTGCCACCGGCCACCAGCTTTGCGCCCTTGGACACGGCATCGCTGATCAGTTCCTCCATCTTCCTGGCAGAGTCCAAGCTGATCAGGGAGCCGAGCACCACATGGCCGCGCGGATCGCCAGCCGGCAGTTTCGAGGCTTTTGCGGCAAGCTTTTCGACAAATTCATCGGCAATCTTGGCGTCGACGATGATGCGCTCGGTCGACATGCAGATCTGGCCCATATTGGCGAAGGCACCGAACGCAGCCGCATTGACCGCAGCATCGATGTCTGCGTCATCCAGAATGACGAGTGGCGCCTTGCCGCCGAGCTCCAGCAAAGCAGGTTTCAGATGGCGACCGCAAAGTTCGCCGATGATCTTGCCGACCTTCGTGGAGCCGGTGAAATTGACCCGCTTGACAGCCGGATTGGTGATCAGCGCCTCGACGATGCTGGCTGCATCTTCCGGAGCGTTGGTTATGACGTTGACGACACCCGTCGGCAAACCGGCCTCGACAAGGCACTGGGCAATCAGACGATGCGTTCCCGGGCATTGTTCGGATGCCTTGAGGATGACGGTATTGCCGCAGGCGATCGGCATGGCGACAGCACGGGTGCCGAGAATGATCGGCGCATTCCAGGGTGCAATGCCAAGGCAGACGCCAACCGCCTGGCGCATGCCCATCGACAGCGAACCCGGCTTGTTCGACGGAATGACCTCGCCGGAAATCTGGGTGGTCATCGAAGCTGCTTCGCGCAGCATGCTGGCCGCCACCATGACATTGAAGCCGCCCCAGTGACCGGTGGCGCCCGTTTCGGAAATCACCAGTTCGCTGAACTCGCCGGCCTTGGCCTCCATAATATCAGCGGCCTTGAGCAGGATCTTGCGCCGCTCGCCCGGACCTGTCTTCGACCATGCCGGAAACGCCGCCGAAGCGGCATCAACCGCTGCCTTCACGTCCTTCAGGCTCGCAGCAGACGCTGTCGTTGCAACCGTCTGGGTAAAGGGATTGATCCGGTCAAAGGTCCGGCCACCTTCGGCGGCCTGCTCTGCGCCATTGATCAGCAGTGAAATATGCATATTCATGAATGTCTCCTCCTTTGTCGTATTGATCTATCCGCCAGCTTGCACAGGCAACACCCTGTTGCTGCGCGCCAAACACCGCCGCATCTCCCAATGCGTCCAATCGATCTTGCAAGGGCCCTCACGGGGCACTTATCGTGCGAGACCACCCGGATCTGGCAGCGTGTCCCTGTTTAGGATGCGCCGTCGCTTTAGTAAGCTTAACATACTATTTGACGACGGCAATACTGCCCGACCATCAATATGGCAAACCGACATAGTTCTCAGCCATCGCTGTCGCGGCCGCTCGGGAATGGGTGAGGTAATCCAGCTCCGCCTCCTGGATCTTCTGGCCGAAATCGCCATTGTCGGGAAAGCGATGCAGCAGAGTGGTCATCGACCAGGAAAACCGCACGGCATTCCACACCCGTTTCAGCGCCTTGACGGAATAGGTATCGAGCCCGGCATTCGACTTGTCCTCGTAGTGCTCGAGCAGACCCTCGATCAGGTAAAAGACGTCGGATGCCGCCAGATTGAGCCCCTTGGCGCCGGTCGGCGGCACGATATGCGCCGCATCGCCGACCAGGAACAAACGTCCGAAGCGCATCGGCTCAGCGACAAACGAGCGCAAGGGCGCAATCGATTTCTCGAAACTCGGGCCTGTCACCAGGGCTTCGGCATGATGGGCCGGCAGACGGCGGCGTAGTTCATCCCAGAAGCGATCGTCCGACCACATGTCGACCGTGTCGTCGAGCGAGCACTGAACATAATAACGGCTGCGGGTATTTGAGCGCATCGAACAGAGCGCAAAGCCACGGGGGTGGTTCGCATAGATCAACTCGTGATTGACCGGCGGCACATCGGCCAGAATGCCGAGCCAACCGAAGGGATAGACCTTTTCGAAGGTCTTGATCGCAGCTTCCGGGACCGCTTTGCGGCTGGCCCCATGAAAACCATCACAACCGGCGATGAAATCGCAGTCGATGCGATGGGAGATACCGTCCTTGTCATAGGTCAGATAGGGACTGTCGCCATCAAAACCTGCCGGCGTAACATTGGCCGCATCATGGATCGTGATGCCACCTTCCCGCTCCCGCCTTTCAATCAGATCCAGGGTGAGTTCGGTCTGGCCATAGACCATCACCCGCTTACCGCCTGTCAGATCAAAAAGATCGATACGGTGGTCGCGGCCATCAAACGCCAATGAAAAGCCGTCATGCGGCAGGCCTTCACGATGCATGCGCGCACCAACACCGGCACGGTCGAGCATGCCGACCATGCCTTCTTCCAGCACGCCAGCCCGCACACGGGCGAGGATATGCTCCTTGCCCACCCGGTCGATGATGATGTTGTCGATACCGGCATTGGTCAAAAGCTGACCGAGCAAAAGGCCTGACGGGCCTGAGCCAATGATGGCAACCCTGGTGCGCATGGTTCCTCCCGAATGCGTCTGAGAACTTGTCTATACGCAAACTTTGGCCGTAGATCGGCGCCACAACAATGGACTAAGGACGTGTTTTATTGCACATTTCGAACATGACGAACCGCAAAACTCCTGCTGACAGAATCATTCCGACCTATGAGCTCTATGGCGAAGACGAGCCCGCCTCGGCGCGCTTTTGGGTCCACTGCGAAACGATCCCGGCGCGAAGCAGCCAATACCATTGGGAAATCGGCCTGCATCGCCACGACCATTTCCTTCAGATCCTGCTGGTGACGGAAGGCTCCGGCGATGCCATATTTGGTGATGAGATTGTGCGTTTCGAACCCTGTTCGGTCCTGACCGTTCCGCCAGCCGCCAATCATGGGTTTCGCTTCTCACCCGACATAAACGGCTATGTTTTCACTTTGCTTGCCTCGCGTTTGCCGGTTCGTCCCGGCGAGCCCAGTCAACTGGGTCACTTTCTTTCGCGCGCCCGCATCACGCGGCTTGATGAAGGGCATGCCTCGTCGAGTCTGATCCGGGAGAGCCTCGATCGACTTTACGAAGAGTGGCAGGAGCGCCGCAGTGGCCGTGCGGTATTGATGGAAGCCTTTTTGGCCACTGCCCTGACATTGACTGCGCGTCTGGCCGGACAGGATATCGGCAATGCCGATGCCACGGATGAGAATGACCGACGCATGGAGGTGCTGACGGCAATGATGCACCGCGAGGTCCGAAACCATCGTCCTGCTAGCTTCTATGCCAAGGCCCTCGGCATTTCGCCAACCCATCTCAACCGTGTGGTCAAGCTCAAGGCCGGCGTCAGCACACAGAACCTAGTGCTGCGTCGCCTGCTGGAGGAGGCCCAGCGCGAGTTGCTTTTTAGCCCCGGCAGCATTCAGGAGGTCGCCTTTCGCCTTGGCTTTGCCGATCCTGCCTATTTTTCCCGTTTCTTCACGCGCCAGACGGGTTCAACGCCCCGTGTCTGGAAGATGCGCGAACAACAGCGCCTCGGTGAGCGCGACAGCAATGATCCCGTCAACGAACCATCGTGAACAGATACATCAGCACTCCACGCATCTCGTCCATCGGCCATTCGCGGGTGGCAGGTTTCGGTGTCATGCCGGCGACGAACCCCGCCGCCTGGAACCGATCGATCAGGCCGCGATCCGCGCTGACGATATGCATGGGTACACTGCGAGGCGCATCCGCACCGGTCACGATCGACGCTGGCTGGTGATCGCCGAGAATGACGAAGATCGTCTGCTTGCCGAAGCGAGCCATGTAGCTTCCCAATGTCTCCAGTGAATAGTCTATGGTCTGGATGTAGTGTCGGCGCACGCTCTCCGGATCTGCCCAGACAACCGAAGGAGGCTCTCCGCTTGAGGCCTGCGCATCGAAGATCGATCCATCTCCAACCGACGGCCACTCCACAAGGCTTGCCACCGGCGTCCAAGGCGCATGGCTGGAAATCAGCGCGATTTCGGCCATGACTGGCTCGCGTTCATTGACCGGACGATCGCGCACCAGCTGCTC
This sequence comes from Hyphomicrobiales bacterium, assembly GCA_900470155.1. GTDB lineage: Bacteria > Pseudomonadota > Alphaproteobacteria > Rhizobiales > Rhizobiaceae > Allorhizobium. Next base: position 361,314 of record UBZT01000003.1, on the reverse strand, counting down.
GAAGGCCGAAAGCGTATACTGGTCAGGCATCGTCACCCAGTTGAACGGCTGTCCCCGATAACCCAGATCGGCGGCCGCCAGTATCTGGTCATAGCCAAAATAGGCGGCCTCAGGCCAGGCCGTGGTGATGGCCGGCATCACAGCCACGCTCTTCCAGCCGGCCTGCGCGAACAATCTGTTCAGGCTTGGTTTTTCACTGCGTATCAAGCGGTCGTAACGCGCTTGGCTGTCGACCCAGAGACCCGACAACAGCGTTCCGTGGGCAAGCCAGCTCAAGCCTCCGACTGTCGGAGAGCCGACCCAGGCGCTGGCGGAGGCAAGGCCTGCTGATGCCAATTGTGTCTCAATGGCCTCCAGACGAGGCGCCGTTACCGGCGTGTAGCGCGGATCCTCGATCGCGCTGCGACCATAGGACTCAACGAAGATCAGCACGACATCCTGGCCAGTGATGGCCGAAAACAAAGACCGGCTTGAAGCCGGCTCATCTGTCTGGGTCAATTCGGTCTCGAAGGCCTTCAGATCCTCTACCGAATGCGCAACCAATGCCAAACGCTCGACGAGATAACCCGGCATCCGGACGTCGATGCGGGATTGCCCCAGGGCGAAACCGAAAGCACCAACGAGCAATGGGGAAGCAAATGCAATGAGCAGAATGTGACGCGCCCTGCCCTCGGCCGACGTCATCCAGGCGATGGCGCGCCGAAACAGAAAAACGGAGCAAATTAGAGCAGAAAGAACCACCAGGATAGCTGCAAGGGCTGCCCCTGTGCCAATCGAACCCGAGAGCAGGTTCCAACCATCCGTCAACATTCTGACATCGAGATACGGATTGAAGGGACGCTGAAATGCGGCCTGCGTGCCGATGTCGGCAAGCTTGAGAAACAAGACGACAAAGACGAGAAAGGTTACCAATCCGGCAAGAATGCGTGCCGATCTGCCGCGGGCGATCAACAGTGCCAAGCCGATAAGCGGCATCTCCAGCGGTAACGTCAAGAAGGCGTCGAAACTGAAGGCACCCGGATGATCCGGCACAGTGAAGGCGAACCAGGCGGTGGCTGCAAACAAGAGCCCGCCAACGTACCAGAATTGCCGCGATGCCGGCTTGCGATCAGGGATTTTGCGGCTCATGACAGTCCAATCCGATTGCCCGCTCGTAACAGGCTGAGAGAAGAACCAAAGACCTGATCAGAAAGTCCAGCCGCTTGTTTCTGTTTCGCCTTGCCGCCCCGATAGTCACCATCGCCCTGATTGCTATGATAGCGATGTGGGTCGACAGGGCGGCCCTTGCCCGAGCCTTTTCCAATGTCTCGGTGTCCAATCTTGTGCTTGGCCTGGTCCTTGTTCAATTGCAGATCATGTTTTCGGCGCTGCGTTGGCGTTTCACCGCCGGTCGTCTTGGCCAGAAGATACAATTGCGCCATGCCATCGGCGAATACTATGTCGCCAGTCTTTTGAACCAGAGCCTGCCGGGTGGCATGGCGGGTGATGCGATCCGCGCATGGCGCATGCGGACCACGGAGCAAGGCGGCTGGAAGCTTCCGGCCAAGGCTGTCGTCTTCGAGCGCCTGTCCGGTCAGGCCGCCTTTTTCATCCTGGCAGCCTGTGGGCTTGCAAGCTGGCCTCTGCTGCTCAGTACGCGTGAACTCGACAGCGTGCCTGCGATACTGCCCGTCACGCTCATCCTGGCCGTGATTGTCGTATGTGTCCTGATTGCCACCATCCGCACCGGTATCTTCGCGCGCTTTGAAGCGCTGATCCCCGAACTGAACCGTGCCTTTGTCGAAGACCGTGCCTGGATGGTGCAGACAGGCCTCAGCCTTGTCGTTCTCGCCAGCTATGTCGCGATCTTCCTTTTGGCATCGCAGGCCGTCGGGGCGCCTCTGCCCTGGGCCGCCGCGCTGACTGCCATTCCGCTCACCCTGCTTGCCATGTTGATCCCGTCCGGCTTCGGGGGCTGGGGCACACGCGAAGCGGCCGCGATGGCGCTTTGGCCGCTTCTGGGGGCAACCTCCGCCGATGGGCTGGCAGCCAGCCTGCTCTATGGTGCAATCTCTCTTGCCGGTGCGGCTCCCGGGTTGCTCGTGCTCCTGCTGACCGGTGGTGCCCGTGGCCGATCGGACAGATAGACTCGCATCCCCACCCCTGCCACTGTCGATCATCGAGATACCAGACGGGCATAGATATCGCCGGACGTTGTGTCGGCTGGAAGATCGCCTAGCTCCTTCAGCATTTCCTCGCCGGTTATCCAGGCGTCACCGACAAAGCGATGGCTTTCGCCGATCACCCGGTTGAAACGGTAATTGCCGAGCGTCATCAGCCGATCGATGGACTGAGAAAGGATCGACGGCATCGCCGGGAGATATTCGAACGCAATCAGCGCAATCGGCGTGTTCAAGCCCTCAAGTATCTCCGCCTCGGCGCCTTCCACGTCGATCTTGCAAAAGACCGGCAGACCGTGGCGGGCAATCAGTTGGTCAAGCGTGACCATCGGCACGATTACCTTCTGGTCCCACACGACCTGCGCAAAACCGGGGGCGTGCATTACCGTCTCGACAAATCGCGGTGAAATACTGGTCACAGTCGGATGCCGACTTGAAATCAACAGGTCGATTTCACCCTCCGCATTGCCAACCGCAACCCGCTCGAAGGCCCGAAGACGCCCCTTGAAGCGGCTTTCGATAAAATCGGCGAAAGCAGGTTGTGGTTCAACAGCGACCACGTGTGCCCCAAGTGACAGCAGCGTCTTGGTGCGGCTTCCAACATGAGCACCGATATCAAAGACAAGATCGCCTGGCCGGATCAAATTACCGTAGAACCGCTTGAGGGCGAGCCTGCGCCAGGGCTGCGCATAGTAGACGACGAGCGAACGGGCCAGACCAAGAGACGTACCAAGACGCGCCATGACAGTCATCGGAGCGTGTCCGGCCGGGTCATGAGATAAAGTGTATCGACGGTGAAGGAATAGATCAGCATCGCGAGTGCAATAAGTGAGAGGGCAGTCGAATAGGCTGGTTCGACAACGGGCATCAACACCAGGCAAAGTGCAACAATCTGTATCACGCAGACAAGCTTCCGGCGGAAGGATTCGAAGAGTTCTCCGCGCAATTTCGGCAGAAACCACTGGGCGGCAACAAAACCATACCGCATGATCCCGATCAGGATCACCCAGGCCCCTGCCTTGTCGGCAAGGGCCGCAGCGACAGACAGGATCAGAATCAACAGCGCGTCGACCTCCATGTCGAAGCGCGCGCCCAGTTCCGACTCCTGGCCATAGCGACGGGCGAGATAGCCATCGAAGCCGTCCAGCGCCAAAGCCACAAGCACAACGACAATCAATGTCCAGAGAGCCGCGTCCGAATGTTCCAGCCGATCGCGAAACAGTACCGCCGCACCCGTCAGGCTGACGAGCGATGCGCGAAACGCGGTCACGAGATTGGCGAAGCCGAAGCGTGGATGCGGATGGCTTGGAAGCGAGTGGAGCACGAACGCGAAGATCAGCCCGATCATGATCATCGTCGCGGCGACAAAATGCCAGCCAAGCGGAACATGCCAGGTGACGACCAGCGCCAAACCCAGCGTGAATGCCGAAATGCCCGCCAGATGCAGCAGACTATCGCGCAGCAGGCTATCTGACGGAAGGACAGGACGTTGCCCGCCCTGCCAATTGCCGACCCTGTCTGGCTCGCTGACCATGATCCCCTCCTCGACTGGCCGCAGCTTACTCTGCGGCCACCAAAGTTTCGAGATCCATCATATGACCCGCACGCAGCGTCTTGGTTCGCAGGTAGTTCTCGTTCTCAGCTGTCACAAGCCCGGTCACCGGCGCGCGCGCCTCGACCGTTATGCCACCTGCACGAAGGGCCGCAATCTTCGTTGGATTGTTGGTGTAGACAGCGACCCGCTTGATATCGAGGAGTTGCAACATGGCGATAGCGGCCTCGTATCGGCGATGATCCGTACCCAGGCCAAGTTCGGCATCCGCGTCGATCGTGTCCAGGCCGAGATGCTGATATCCATAGGCTCGCATCTTGGCGCCAATGCCCGTGCCGCGACCCTCCTGGTCAAGATAAAGCAAAACGCCGCCGCCAGCCTGCTTCAGCAGGGCAAGACCGTTGCGCAACTGATCGCCGCAATCGCATTTCAGCGAGCCGCAAAGATCGCCGGTCAAGCAGGAGGAATGAACGCGTACAGGGACTGCCTTGGTGACATCAGGCTGACCAACGACAATCGCGACCTGATCCTTCTGCGCCAGGCCCCCACGGAAAACGACAAACTCTGCCTGGCCGAGACCCGCCAATGGCACGCGCGTTCTCACCACCTTGTCGAAGCGCTGTCTGGCGACATCGGCACCGCGCAACTGGCTCGCCGCTATTGCACAGCAGCCGGCAAAACGATCGGCGCTGTAGGAAATGTCAGCCACCACCATCGCCGGAAGCAGAAGCGCGATGCGTGCAAGTTCGGCCGACACCGATGCAAGCCCATCGGCTGGCTGGAACGATTGTGGCTGATCGGCACCCAAAGCATAGGCCAGGCGCGATGCCCGATCGAAACTGACGCCTGCGAGCGGTGCCAGCATGTCCTGTGTTTCACCAAGCCCAAGACGGCCGGCCCGTGGTGCCGTCAGGAGAAGCGCATGGCTCTGATTTGTGGCCTCAGCGAACTGGTCGTACAGCGATGGCGCTACGCAATCGAGCGAAAGCGCTGCCAGCTGGCGTTTTCCTTCCTTCAGGATCACCGGCCGACCGTAGCGCAGTTCCGAAACGGCGCGCTCAACTTCGATTGCTGGCGTTGTAAACTGGAAGACGGAACTGCTCGTCGAGGACATCTGGGCACTCCTTTGATCATTGTCGATCACTACGCCTAGGCAACGCGTCCGGATTGCGCCGGCTCGGTAAATATATTTTGATCAGAACGGTAAGCAATTGCGCTCTACCGCACTAGGTATCGGCAGATATATGGTCTCAATACGCGAAAGAGGAAGACCGCGTGAAGCCTGAGAGTGATGAACAGTCTGTGTTCGATGCCATGACAGCCACCGCGCTGTGGTTCGAGGCGCCTGGCCTCTGTCGAATGCGACGGGAAAGGCTGCCGCAACCTGAGGAAGGCGAAGTTCGCGTGCGTACGCTGTTCAGTGGCATCAGCCGAGGGACGGAAGCGCTTGTCCTTGCTGGCAAGGTTCCGGTCAGCGAACATGCACGCATGCGCGGACCCAACATGGGCGGCGATTTCGCTTTCCCGGTCAAATACGGTTACGCAGCCGTCGGCCGGATCGAAACCGGCCCGGACACGCTGATGCATCGAGCCGTCTTCTGTCTTCATCCACATCAGGATACCTTCGTGGTCACCGCCGATCAGGTGACTGTCTTGCCGGAGACATTGGCACCCGGCCGGGCCATCCTGGCGGCCAATATGGAAACAGCCTTGAACGTCGTCTGGGATGCCGGCATTCTGCCCGGTGACAAGGTGGCCGTCTTCGGCGCAGGAGTCGTTGGCAGCCTGATCGGTTTTATTGCAACCGGCATTACCGGTACCGAGACGTCACTTGTTGATCGCGATCCGGGCCGGGCACACCTGGCAGCAAGCCTTGGACTTCGTTTTGCCGAGGCGTCAGCCCTCGTAGGCGAGTATGACGTGCTGATCAATGCGTCCGGATCATCCGAAGCCTTGGCAACCGCCATTGATCATGCAGGCATGGAGGCACGCATTGTCGAAGCAAGCTGGTATGGTGACCGCCCGGCAAACATACCGCTCGGTGGCGCTTTCCATTCCCGTCGGCTGCAGATTGTCAGTTCTCAGGTCGGCGCGATTTCCGCCACCCGCCGCCCTCGCTGGAGCTTTGCCCGCCGTATGGCAAAAGCGCTTGAGCTTTTGGAAGATCCAAGGCTCGATGCTCTGATTTCCGGCGAAACAGAATTCCACAACCTCGATGCCACTTACCCGCAGATTCTGTCTTCGCCAAATACCCTCTGTCACCGCATCCGCTACTGTTGAAAGAAAACGCCATGTTTGCCGTTGAAGTCCGTGACCACATCATGATCGCCCACAGCCTGCCGCGCCCCGTGTTCGGCCCGGCCCAGGGCATGCATGGCGCGACATTTGTCGTTGATGCAGCATTTTTCACCCGCGATGTCGACGAAGACGGCCTGGCAGTCGATATAGGTGCCGCCAGCACCGTGCTGGCCGAGACCCTGAAACCGCTCAACTACCAGAACCTCGATGAAGTCGCCGTCTTCAAAGGCAAGGTGACGACAACCGAAGTCATCGCCAAGCACATTTTCGACCAACTCGCGCAAGCCGTCGCCGACAAGCGGCTCGGCCCGGGAAGCCATCGCATATGCAAGCTGAAGATCACGCTGCACGAATCCCACGCTGCCCGCGGATGGTATGAGGCCGACCTTTGAGGCGCAGCCTGACGTTTGCCTATCCCGGTGCGCTCGATCTCAAGACCGGCGGCTACGCCTATGACCGACACGTCATCGGGGCGCTACGCGAAAGCGGCTGGACAGTCGATCTACTTGGACTGGGAGACGGCTTTCCCTTTCCTTGCGCAGAGACATTGGCCACCGCGCAAGAGCGGCTTTCAGCGCTCAAGGATGGACAATTGTTGCTGATCGACGGACTGGCCTATGGCGTGATGGACAGTTGGGCGACAGATGAGGCGCAGAGGCTGGATATCGTGGCGTTGGTCCACCATCCCCTGGCGCTCGAGACCGGCCTGGACGACGACCAGCAACGGGCCTTTCGGACATCAGAAACTACGGCTCTGTCGGCAGCGCGCCACGTCATCGTCACGTCGCAGATGACCTCGCGCGAACTTGTTGCCAATTACGGCGTGGCAGAGCACAATATCACGGTCGCCCTGCCCGGCACCGACAAGGCTGCGCGCTCCAAAGTCAATGGCGATCCGCCGGTGATTGTCTCAATCGGCAGCCTTACGCCGCGCAAGGGGCATGACGTGCTGATTTCCGCCCTCAAGTCGAACGAGGACCTGGCTTGGCACGCCCGCATCGTCGGCAGCCGCGACCTCAATCCGCAGACTACAGCGGCACTGGAGGAGCAGATCAAGGCCCTTGGTCTGTCCGACCGGATCACGCTGGCCGGCGAATGCAAGGACAGCCGTCTGGAGCTTGAACGGGCCGACATCTTTGCGCTTGCCAGCCGTTACGAAGGGTATGGCATGGTGTTTGCCGAAGCCCTGTCGCAAGGCCTGCCGATCGTCGCCTGTCATGCCGGCGCCGTGCCCGATGTGGTACCGCAAGACGCAGGCATCCTGGTGCCAATCGATGATATACAAGCCTTTGCAACGGCACTTCGCCGGCTTCTTGCAAACCGGGACGAACGACTTTTACACGCAAAAGCTGCAGAAAAGGCCGGTAAACTGCTGCCGCGCTGGAGCGACACGGCAGCAGCAGTCGTCCAAGCACTGGACAGAAACACATGAGCGGCTTCGACAAGGACTGGCTTGCACTTCGAGAACCCGCGGATCGCAAGGCACGTGCAGGAAACCTCATCGACCGCCTCTGCCTGTACATGGTTGCGACGAAGCCACACCGTGCATTGCTGGATATAGGCTGTGGCACAGGTTCGACCTTCCGCACTCTGTCGCCGCTTGTACCCGTGGACACCGACTGGCATTTGCTGGATTACGATCCGCTCTTGCTCGAGGAAGCCAAGCTACGGACCGGCGAGCGGTCTAACATCCGTTTCCGGCGGCACGATCTGAATGATCTCGATAGCCTGCCACTCGACGGCGTGACAGTCGTCACCGCCTCGGCACTTTTTGATCTCTGTTCGGCAGACTTCTGCAACCGCTTCATCGATGCGATCAGCCCACACGGCGCGGGGCTCTACGCAGCATTGAACTACGACGGCGTGATGCAGTGGACGAAGCCGCACCCACTAGACGAGCAAGTGGTCGCCGACTTCAATCGACACCAGCACTTCGACAAAGGCTTTGGTCCAGCTCTCGGACCGGATGCGACGCAGCATCTGCGGCTCGGGTTGGAATGGAACGGTTACCACGTGTGCACCGCGCCTAGTCCCTGGGTGCTGGGACCCGATCAGGCTCGACTTCAGGCCGAACTCCTGCACGGGATAGTTCGTCCCCTCACCGAAGTTGGCAACCTGTCATCGGCAGAGATCAGCGACTGGCTGGCTTTCCGCCGCGCAAGCCTTCCTGCACCAGATAGCTCATGCGTGGTCGGCCACACGGACCTGATCGCGCTTCGCAAACGCTGAGGTGTCTTCACCTTCCGATCGCAGGTTACAGTCGAACAGGATGTCACTGCCGAGGTTATAGACGCTGGCGGCCGGTCGCGTCGCGCCGGACAATTGGTCAATCGGCGGCAGGCAGATACCGGTCGGCCCAGATCCGATGATCAACGGCGCAATCGCAACGTGGAGGCGATCGACAAGCCCGCCTGCGATAAACCGCGCGATGGTGCGGGCACCCCCTTCGACCAGGATACGGCCAAGGCCACGTTGGCCCAGAACATCGACAATCGCGCGTGGATCGAGCCCATTTGCGTGGCGACGTATGCGGATGACCTCGGCCGGGTAGCGCTTGTGCTCCGCATCATGCGCCTGCAGCAGAATGACAGGTGCTCCACCATCGTCGAACAATCGTTCCTCGCCGGACAATTCGGCGCGACAATCAACGATCACGCGCACTGGGTCTGGACCCTCGACGACACGGACGGAAAGCCTTGGATCATCGCATTTGACCGTACCGACGCCAACGATGACGGCGTCGACGAGTGCCCGACATCGATGCAGATGGGCAATACCGTCGGGTCCGGAGATATCGCGGGCATCGCCGGTGGGCGTTGCCACACGGCCGTCAAGGGATTGGCCGACCTGCGCCAGCACGAAAGGTTCGCCAGCGGTTGCAATCGGGCCATAGAGTGCAAGAGCGGGATCACACCCTGGGCCGACCGCAAGATCGCACCTGCCGCGCATGGCCAGAAGCCTTGCCCACAGCGCGTTATTCATTTCGATCATTCGCATACGGGCCAGTCCTGCGATCTTCTAGAGGATGCGATACAAGGTTTCGTCACGCCGGATGACGTGATGGAAGATGACCGCTGCAAAATGCAACGCGAACAGGGCCAAAAGGATCCAGGCGCTCCATTCATGAATGGTCGACAGTGTTCCTGCAACATCGGGGCTTTTGCCGATCGGGCTCCAGATCGGGACTAGGCCGAACCATTTGAGCGGAAATCCATGGGCATTGGTGGCGAGAAAACCACTCACAGGCATGACGACCAGGAAAACATAAAGCAGACCATGAACGAGCCCGGCCACAAGGCGCTCCAATGCCGGCCCATCAACGGCCGGAATGGTGCCGGTCAGCCGCGATCCGATACGCACAAGCATCAACCAGAGGACCAGAAAGCCCAGGCTTTCGTGCACGGTGTAAAAATCGAGCTTCACCGAGTCCTTGACAAAACCGATCATCAAGCCGAGCGGCCACGTGGCGAGCACCAGCCCGGCGATGATCCAATGCAGGAGCCGCAACGGTGCCGGGTACCTGCGCACCATGTCGGTCCGTCCTCCAAGATCTCCCTGAAGCTCTGCCATCCGGATCGTTCACTCCCATTTTACGGTTGATCAGACGCGCCTCCGTCGTCATCCCATCCGTTGATTTATAAGTGAATTAGGATGATCCGCTTGCTCGACAATGTAAACAGCAACGGCATTCACGCACGCTCTGGTCACACTCTGGTGATCGACCGGGAGATCATCTTGGCTGATGCGATGCAAAAGATCAGAGCGTCGCCGGTGCCCGCTGAAAAAATACGTAGGATCCCTTGGCAACTTTGAAGATGTCGCAGTTGCGGCGCACCTTGCCACCCTCTTCCAGGCGAAAAACACCAAGCGAACCGGAAAAGCCTTCAGGCGCGATCATGCGATCGACAAGAAAAGCATCGTCGCCGTAATTGTTGACCAATCCCACCGCCATTGCCATGGCGTCGAAGCCGTAGCCGGCCTGGGTCGATGCCGGCATCCCGTAGCTGTTCATATAGCTCTTGCCGATGCGGGCCTGGATGTTCTGGTCGTAGCGGCAGACGATGGCACCGGTCATCTTAGGATCGGCAAGATCCGACGCGGCCAGCACCGTACTGGCAACGACGCGGCGTCCGGGCCTCGGCGGCTTTGCCAGATCGGTTTTTTTCAACAGATCACCCGGCGTCTTCACACCTGGCATCAAAACGACCATGTCGGCCTTGTTCCAGGCGGCAAGCTGTTTGGCGGGAACCTGACCGCCGGCAAGCTCGATGATCGGCTCAACCGTTCCGCCAAAGGCCTTGATCTGGCGCGCGATGCGCTCCGCCTCGATTTTCTCGGCGGGTGACGATGCCAGGATGACCGCATGGGTCGAGCCTTCCGCCATGGCGAAAGACGCGCCTTCGACCAGCCCATCGACCGGGCTGGAGACGAAGGAAAACACATCCGGCGGCAGGGTCACGTCGTTCATCTGGAAGGATATGACGGGGATCTGCCGGTCGCCGAACGTGCGCTTGATCGCTTCGAATTCCGGGCCGCGGGCTGTTGTGATCAGGAGACCGATGTTCTGGCTTGCCAGCAATTTCGCCGCCGCCTCGATCGCCTCCGGTTTTTCCTGGGTTTCGAGCATGGTCAGCTTGACCTTGTCTGCCCCCAGCGAATTGACGGCAAGGGCTGCACCATCGCGATATTCGCTATCGGCCTGGCGGCTCGGCTGGTCATTACGGCGAACGCCGAGATAACCGATACGCACCGGCCCTGAACCCAGTGTCTGGTTGTAGAGGCCGGTATCGCCGGCCGTGGCAACCGTTGCAGGCGCTCCACCAACCGCCGCCTTGTCGCCCTCGGTCGGCTTGAGATCATCGGTCTGGCAACCTGCCAGGCCGATGAGAATGATTGCAACGAGGGGGAGATGGGCCAAACCTCCGCGCATGCTTCGAACTTGACCCATCTTCATGCTGTCCCCACCCGTCTGTTTTCTGATTGCCCTTGTTTAACCACCAGTGGTGATCAGAGGCAAGGATCAGACCTGCTGTTCGACTGGCTTGTGCGTGCTGTCGTCGAACAAGATGCGGATCGCCTCATTGGTGTGGGTATAATTCTGCAGGACCGCCACCGTGTTCCAGCTGTTGCCACCGCCATTTGTATCGACCTGCAGCAAAGTATCATTGCCACTCTGCACAGCCTTGACATACCCCAACGTCTCAAGATCGGTCGTCTTGCTGATGCCATCCAGCAATGCAGTGAGATCAATCGTGTCTTCGGAGGCGTTGAAGTCGATGATCACGTCGCGGGCGGACAAGTCACTGAGAACAAACGTATCCTTGCCTGCGCCGCCCGTGAGATAATCAACGCCGGTGCCACCCGAAAGAAGATCATCACCCAAGCCACCCACCAGGATGTCGCTGCCGGAACCGCCATAGAGGAAGTCGTTCCCATCACCGCCGAAGAGCTGATCGTTGCCGGAACCACCGTTCAGTGTGTCGTTACCTGTTCCACCATCGAGGATGTCGTTGCCAACGCCGCCGTAGATCGTGTCGTTGCCAGCACCACCAAGCAGGACGTCGTTGCCGCCACCCCAGAATTCGTCGCTGTAGTCGCCATAGATCGTGTCGTCGCCGGCACCACCATCGATGAAATCGTTGTCGTAGCCACCGGTCAAGGCATCGTTGCCGCCCATGCCATAAATGGCATCATCACCGTATCCGCCAGAAAGTGAGTTGTTGGAGTTGCTTCCAACCAACACCTCATGATCGCCTCCGATCGCGCTGAACGCCACATAGGCGCTCTGCTCGACACCATCTGTCGTTGCCGTGACCTTGTAGACGAACAGTCCCTGGTCACCATCCCAATCGCGGAAAGAGCCCTCGGCAGGATTGCCTGTAACTCCACCAGTCTTGGTGTTAATATTGAGCCAGCTATCATCGCTCTGCGTCTTTGAAATCGCATCAAAGACATAGGTCGTCTTGTTGGTCACACCTGCGAACAGGGTAGAGGCATCGAAGTTGATCGAGTTGGGTTGGTCACGATTGTCAACGAAAGCATACCGGCCACCTGCGCTGGTATTCTCGTTGATCGTCACCGGCGTTACTTCCGCCGCACCGTTAACGGTGAACGCGACTACCTTCGTCGTGCCATCCAGCGCAGTCACCGTAAAGCTGTCGACCTTGGTCGAGCCAGCACCCAGATACTGAACCGCAGCGTTCGACACCGTGTAGGTGTAGGAGCCATTCGCCTGCATGACCAGCGAGCCAACGTTGCCGTTGGCAGAGATCACCGAGGTCAGGAACGAATTCTGACCGCTGTCGACGTCGCTGATGGAGATCGAGCCGGTTGCAACCAAGTTGCCAGAGGTGACGCCCACGTCTTCGGTGACCGCAGCATTGTTCGGCGTGCCAATAACGGCGGCGTCGTTCGCACCATTGACGGTGAACTCCACGACCTTCGTCGTGCCGTCCAGCGCCGTGACCGTGAAGCTGTCGACCTTGGTCGAGCCTGCTGCCATTGACTGAACAGCGGCATTCGACACCGTGTAAGTGTAGGAACCGTTCGACAGCAGAACCAGCGAGCCGACATTGCCGTTCGCAGAGCTCACCGAGGTGTTGAACGAGTTCTGACCGGTATCGACGTCGTTGATCGCGATCGAGCCGGTAGCAACCAGGTTGCCGCCGATTGCGCCCACGTCTTCGGTAACCGAGGCATTGGTCGGTGTGCCGATCACAGCAGCGTCGTTTGTGCCATTGACGGTGAACTCGACGACCTTGGTCGTGCCATCCAGCGCTGTCACCGTGAAGCTGTCGACCTTGGTCGTGCCTACTGCCATGGACTGAACAGCGGCGTTCGAAACCGTGTAGGTGTAGGAGCCGTTCGACTGCAGGACCAGTGAGCCGACGTTGCCATTGGCAGAGATCACCGAGGTCTTGAATGAGTTCTGGCCGCTATCGACGTCGCTGATCGAGATCGAGCCAGTAGCAACCAGGTTGCCGGCGACAACGCCCTGCTCTTCCGTGACCGCAGCATTTGTCGGCGTGCCGATAACGGCGGCGTCGTTCGCACCGTTGACGGTGAACTCAACGACCTTGGTGGTGCCATCCAGTGCCGTGACCGTGAAGCTGTCGACCTTGGTCGAGCCAGCACCCAGATACTGAACCGCAGCGTTCGACACCGTGTAGGTGTAGGAGCCGTTCGACTGCAGCACCAGCGAACCGACATTGCCATTGGCAGAGATCACCGAGGTCAAGAACGAATTCTGCCCCGTATCGACATCGCCAATCGCGATCGAGCCGGTGGCAACCAGATTGCCGGAGGAAATGCCCACGTCTTCGGTAACCGAAGCATTGGTCGGTGTGCCGATCACAGCAGCGTCGTTTGTGCCATTGATCGTGACACTGATGGTTTCTGTTGCCGTTCCATCGGCTGACTTGACGGTCAGTGTGTCAATCAGGCTCTTGCCAGTGATCAGCCCCTGAACATCGGCATTTGCATTGTTCAGCGTGTACTTCCAGACGCCTGTCGCCGTGTCCAGCGTGAAGCTGCCGTACTTGCCAGCCAGCGAAGCCGGGGTTGCCAGCTGGTTTTCGCCCGTATCCTTGTCGGAAACGGCGAGCGTACCTTCTGCAGTCTGGCCGCCATCTTCCGTGACCGAGCCACTCTTGCTGCCGCCAATCGATGCTCCGTCATTGGTGCCGGTCACCTTCACCTCAACCAGAGCGGTGGTGCCATCGACAGCCTTGACCGTCAGCGTTTCGGTGACCACCTGGCCAGCCTTCAAAGCCTGTGTGGTGGCAAGGGTGTTATCGAGACGGTATTCCCATTTGCCACTGTTCTGATTGAACGTGAACTTGCCATAGGTGCCGTTCAGTGCATTGCCTTCGATCTTGACGAATTTGGCTTCGCCGTTGTCGACGTCCTTGATGTCGAGATCGCCCGATGCGTAGAACGTGCCGTCTTCGACAACGGCGCCTGTCTTGGTGCCAGTGATCTGAGCCGGATCGTTCGTTCCGTTGATGGTGACCTTGATCACCTGGCTATCCGTGCCGTCGAACGAGCGTACTGTCAGGCTATCGGTTACGGTGTCACCGGCGCCGATTGCCTGGACCTTGCTGTTGTCGACCTTGTAGGTCCATTCGCCGGTGGTGGCGTTGAATGTGAACTTGCCGAAGTCGCCATCCAGAGCCCAGTTCGAGACCGACTGGAACTTGGCTTCGCCAGCGTCGACATCCTTGACGGAGAGCGTGCCGCCAGCCGTCTGGACGCCATCTTCGACAACGATGCCATCGGCCTTGCCAGAGATGATGGCAGTGTCGTTGGTCCCGCTGACCAGAACATAGATCGTGTGACTGTCGGTGCCGTCAGCCGAGTGGACGGTCAGCGTTTCATAGACTTCCTTGCCGCCATTCAGGGCCTGGGTCATCGAACGCGTGTTGTCGATCGTGTAGAACCATTCGCCGGTCTGCTTGTTGAACTGGAAGGTACCATAGGTACCGTTCAGTTCAGACGCGGTTGGCTGCTTGAACACCGCTTCGCCCTGGTCGACATCCTTGATGTCGAGATCGCCCGAAGCGACTTTTTCAGAAGAGTAGATGCCGTCTTCCTTGACGTAGCCAAGGTCATTCCACCAATCGGCGCTGATCGTGGCTGCATCATTCGTGCCGGTGACCGTGACAGTCACTTCCTGCGTGATCGTGCCGCCCTTACCGTCATCGATCGTGACAGTGAAGGTTTCCTTCGCAGTGTCGCCTTCGCCAAGATACTGAACCTTGGCGTTGTCGACCTTGTAGGTCCAGGTGAAGCTGCCGTTTTCGGTCGCGCTGTTTTCGGTCACGCCTGTGACCGTTAGCTTGCCACCGAGCGAATTGCTCTTCCCGTCAGCAATCTTGAGGGTGTGAGTGTCGATCAGGTCGACATCTTTGAACGTGATGACGCCAGTGTCAGTGAGAACCGGCTTGGAGGCATCTTCCTTCACCGTACCGACAGCATCGGTGTCACCGGCAAGGATCACCGGTACATCGTTCGTGCCGACGATGGTGACAGTCACGGTCTGGGTGACGGTGCCGCCATTCTTGTCGTCGAGTGTGATCGTATAGGTCTGAACAAGCTTCTGGTCAGCGGCCAGATGGTTGACCTTGGAGTCGTCGACCTTGAAGGACCAGGAGACTGTGCCCTTGCCGTCATTGTCCGAGTCGTTGCTGACAATGGCCGAGAACGTGCCAAGATAGGCTTCGTTTTTGGACACGGAAACCGTGTGCTTGTCGCTTGCATCGACATCGGTGAAGTGAATATCGCCGGACGCCTTCAGCTCGGTGGAAGCAACGGGCGGCTTGCCATATCCGTAGCCATAGCCGTGGTGATGGCCATCATTGCCGCCCTCAACCTTGCCTTCGGTCAGTGTCGTGCTGGTGTCGCCGCCAGACACGAAGACCGGCTTGTCGTTCGTGCCGGTGATGGTCACGGTGATCTTCTGGCTGTCAGTGCCGTCGGCCGACCAGACAGTCAGGGTTTCGGTCACCGTTTCGCCAGCTGCCAGTTTCTGAACCTTGTCGGTCGCAGCCTGATACGTCCATTCACCCGTCTTGGCGTTGAAGGCGAAGGCGCCATACTTACCGACCAGGCTCTTGGAAGACGGTGCATCGAACACAGCTTCGCCGGTATCGACATCCATGACGCTGAGCTTGCCACCGGTGGTCATCTTGACGTCTTCGGTAATCGTACCCGCGCTTTCGCCGGAGATCACGGCAATGTCGTTCGTACCGTTCACATAAACCGTGATCTTGTGGCTGTCCGTGCCATCCTTCGAATAAACGGTCAGCGTGTCTTCAGCGACCTTCCAGCCATTGAGAGCCTGGGTGGCTGCGAGCTTGTTGTTGATGACGTAGGACCACTGGCCCGTTTCGGCATTGAAAGTGAAGGTGCCGTAGGTCCCTTCGAGGGATTCCGGAGCCTGGAACATGGCCTCGCCCTGATCGACGTCCTTGATGTCGAGGTCGCCGGAGGCCGTCTTGGCATCGTTCCACTTGCCGTCTTCGACAACAACACCCCAGTCGTCGCCAGTCCACCAGTTGGCGGTGATCTCGGCGCGGTCATTGGTGCCTACCAGCGTGATTGTCACGTCCTCGGTGACAGTCGCACCAGAGCTGTCCTTCACCGTGATGGTGTAGGTCTGGACGAGCGTATCGCCGGCGCCGAGGAAATCGATGGACTTGTCGTCGACAGTGAACTTCCAGGTGATCTTGCCAGCGTTGTCGCCGGTGGCATCATCGGAGATCGATGCCACGAACTTGCCAAGATAAGACTTGCCCTGGGCAGCCGCGGTCACCTCATGTGTGTTCGTATCGTCGGCATCAGAGAAGTTGATCACGCCGGTCGCCGAATGCGCCTTTGTCGGGCCGCCCCAATCGCCGCCATGGCGTTCGTCACCGCCCTTGTCGAAGCCGCGCGGTGTCTCGTCACGACCGCGGCCATCAACGAACTCGGTGACGGTTGCCCCTGTGGTGCCTTTGCCGATCACGGGCGCATCGTTGGTGCCGGTGATGGTGATCGTAACAATCTCGCTATCGGAGTTGTTGGCGGTCGCCGAGCTGTCCGTGACGGAAACACGGAACGACAGCGTGACTGTCTCGCCTGCAGCCAGGAACTGAACGAGGTTGTTGTCGATCGAATAGGTCCAGCCAGAGCCGTCCTCAGCCAGTGCAAAACCCTCTTCGAGAGCCGCGGTCTGCGCCGGATCGAGTTCAAAACCGTCCGCGCTCCAGGCTACGCCGCCATCAGGGGCGAAGCTCAAGGTGTGGGTGTCGATCAAATCCACGTCGGTGAAGGATAGGGACCCAGACGTGGAGAGGGTTGCGGGCTCTTCGATCGCGGCAATCTTTTCCAGCGTTTCTTCGCTGGGCAAATCGATGATGCCGCCGAAAACGTCTTCGGTCAGGAAGCCAGCGCTCTCGACGGTCAGAATCGGCGCATCATTGGTACCGACGATGTTGACCGTGATGGTCTGCTGAACCGGCAGGCCGTTGCGGTCCGCGATCGTGACGACATAGCTCTGGGTGCGTGTTTCGCCGGCGGCCAGAAAATCGATGGCATTGTCTGCAACCGTAAAGGTCCATGTGACGGTACCCTGGCCGTCAAACGTTGCGCTGTCGGTGATGACAGCGGCAAAGCTACCGAGATAGCCCTCGCCAACGGCTGCCGCGGTCACTGTGTGCACATCGCCAAGATCTGCATCCGTGAACGTGATGCTGCCGGTGGCAATCTGATCTGCATTGCCGGTTTCGCCTTCAGACAAATCAACAGCCTCGGTGACGCTGCCTGTTGCACCGGTGGAAGCCGTCAGGATTGCCGGCGCATCATTTTCGTCGACCGGCTGCTCGCCCTCTGCACCATCGCCGCCATCTGCCTGATCCGTACCCGAAAGAAGCGAAATCGTGCTGCCAGCATCGCCGATATCGCCAGAACCCTGGGCGAAATTGCCGCCGGCACTACCATTGTTGCTGACGACGGAAACGGCGCCGTCAGGACCGGCAGCGACATTGATACCATTGGCCTGCAGAGCTGCGACCAGAACCTGCTGGGGAACTTCGACCGAGCCGATCAGGAATGTCGGAACATTCAGCGCGCCGCCTTCAATGACGATGCGGGTTCCGTCAGCTTGAACGAGAATGATGTTGTCGCCGTCAATCTCGATGGCATCCAGCGAAACGCCAACCGGAAGCGTGACGGTGTTGGCTGCATCAGCCACGAAGCGCGTGGCGACGGTGTTCTGCTGACCATCCGACTGCACGCCAATTGCGCCGCCGGTTGCCGGATCAACGAAAGCCGGATCCTGGCTGGTGGCCTGCGCAACTTCGACGGCCGCTGCGGCCGGCTGAGAACCTTCAGCGATATACTCAGCTTCAACTTCAATATTCTCGTTCGAAACGTTGCGATCCAGCATGGTGAACTCCTGATTAATTTAACCAGACGTAAACCATTGAAAATTGGACAGCACAACGAACAAAACTGGGTGGATCTTGACTAATGCATAACTCGATATGCAACAATATCACCCATTTGTTCTTTGGTTAATCTTGAAGCATAACCTGCTATTCCCTTTGGCAAAAGAGGCGAGTCTGTCCCTCTTCGGCTCACGTAACGGCAGCACGGTCACCGCGACCTTTATTTACAATATAAAATTTTACACAAATGCATGTATTTATATTATTGAAGAGTAATCCAAGTCTATTTCCGAAGTTTTCGGAGCTTAAATGTAGATTTCTCCCATAACTCGGAGAAAGACATGCCGCTCTCAACAAATAAAAAACTAATAAAAAGAATAGCAACGGCTGCCCTCATCTCTCTTCCGCTGGCGATACCGACAGTCTCGTCGGCCATTGCCGCGCCGAGCCAACTTCCCGATATCAGCCTCGGCTATGTGCTGCGATCGGAAAGCCAGTTGATGCTGTCGGAAGTTATCTACGCCCGCATGACGGCCGCCATGCAGCCCGCGGCTGCGATCCCGAGAATGGCTCCGTCACGCCCAGCCGCGGCGGCGTCAGCAAAGAAGCAGGCTGCCTCGGCCGTCTTCGCCTCCGTAACCATCCCCTTCGGAAAATTGCCGGTGACCGCCAATTGGCAACGCGTTCGCGCGGAGCTTGCCATGCCGAAAGTCTCCACATGCGCTGCCGCCGCCGCAAAGTGCTCGACGAGCGAAACGCGCCTCGCCCAGGTTCTCGCCAAGGCCAAGGAGATGCCGTTTCAGGAACGACTGAGCTATGTCAGCAATGCCGTCAACAGCATGATTGCCTACACATCGGATGAGAAACAGTACGGCAAGACTGACCATTGGTCGTCCCCCGCCAAGACCCTCGCAACCGGCAAGGGCGACTGCGAAGACTACGCCATCTTGAAGATGGCCGCACTCAAGGCGCTCGGCATTCCTGAAGGCAGCATGTCGATCGTCGTCTTGCGGGTGACCGACCGCAACATCTACCATGCCGTCCTGGCCGTCTCGACTGCGCAGGGTCACTACATCCTCGACAACCTGCGCCGCAATGCCGGCCTCGACACCAGCTATCGCACCTATCAGCCGCTTTACTCGATGAGTGGCAACCGCTCGTGGATCCATGGCTTCATCAATGAAGGCGAGGCCGTTGCAGCCCAGACCGTCGACTTCAATTCCGTGCCGGGCTGATCTCCGGTCGAAAAATCCCGTCACTCGACCCTGGGTTTTCAGTTGATCAGAAATCCGATGATGGCCCCGCCCTCGGCGGGGTCGGCGAGCACTGCATTCATGCGGCCGCGCAGGGCTTTTTGTTGTGCCACGATCGTATAGTTGACCACGATCGGGTTCTGCGGATCGTCCTTGAGACGCGCGACCAGCCCCTCGAAAGGAATGTCGAGCTGCAGTTTCAGCCCACTGCCAATCGCGTCTGACGACAGCGGCGACAGCCGCGCCTGCAAAAGGGTTAGGAAGGCTGAATTGTACGAAATGATCTTCTTGTCGCTCGACAGCGCAAAGGCAGGGGCCGGGCTGCCAGCAACCACGCCAAGCGTCAACTTGACATCGCGGGCCGCTTTGCGCTCGTTGTAACGCTTGCGCAGGGACTCCAATACCCCGAGACGCACAGCGCCCGTGGCATTGTCGAGCGTCGGGTAACGTTCGGAATATTCCTCGATCAAGTCGCCAACGCGTTTGCCCTCTTCACCGGCAATCTCCGCCAAGGAGGCCCAGAACGCGTTTTCAAGCCGTATGCCGCGACGGGAGCCATTGGCCGTGACCGCGCGAAAAATCAATTTGGCGCTGTCTTCCGGATGATCCGCGTCTGCCTTGAAGATTACCCTACCCATCACCGCTCCCGCAACGCTTCCTGGCGTGCCTTGATGATCGGCTTGAGCAGATAGGTCAGCACCGTTTTCTTGCCGGTGATGATATCGACCGATGCCACCATGCCCGGCGTAATCGGATAGCTTAGCCCATCCTTCTCAAGCGCTGCCTTGTCCGTGCGCACGCGCACCTGATAGAAGGCATCGCCTGTTTCCTGATCCACGAGACTGTCTGCCGAGACCGTTTCAACCTTGCCCGGAAGACCGCCGTATACCGTGTAGTCGTAAGCCGTGATCTTGATCACCGCATGTTGCCCCGGCCGCACGAAGGCGACGTCCGATGGCGAGAGCCGCGCCTCGATCAAGAGAATGTCCGAGGTCGGCACAACACCCGCGACCACGGCGCCGGCATTGACGTAAGCGCCCACCGTATTGACATCCATGGTGTTGACGATGCCGTCCACCGGCGAACGGATGTCGGTGTTGGTAACGCGGCTTTCGGCGCCCTTGATGGTTTCGTCGATGACCGAGAGCTGCGACAGCGCTTCCGTCTTGGCGGCCAGCGCCTCCTGCTGCGTCTGCAGCTTCACTTCCTCGACCTGCAACTGCGCCTCGCTCGCCGCACGCTGGATACGACTCAGTGTTTCCGCATAGAGCTTGAGCTGGCCCTCGTTGTCGGCCACCTCTTTCTGCACGCGCAAAAGATCGGTCTGCGCCGCAAGCTTCTTGGCGACGATCGGCGCCAGGATTGCCTCTTCCTTGCGGGTAATCGCCAGATTTGTCTGAAGCCGCGCGATGTTTTCGCGTGTCTCGGACACTTCCTTGAGACGCTGTTCATAGCGTTCGACCAGAACGGAACGCTTGTTGAGATAAGTGTCAGCGCGCGCCTGCAACAGGCGGGCCTCGTTGTCGCAGATCAGCGGTGCGGTTTTGGCGATTTCATCCGGACATGGATAGGTCGCGGTAAAATTGCCAGTCTGCTCAAGGTCCAGACGTGCGATCTGGGCCATCAGCGACCGGGCCTTGGCCCGTGCTTCACCCAATGAAGACGCTGTCATCGTGTCATCAAGCCGCACCAGAAGATCGCCCTTCTTGACCACCTGTCCAACCTGGACCGCGATTTCCTGAACGATACCGGGCTCGCTCGATTGGATGATCTGGGTCTTGGAGACCGGAATGACCTTGCCGACGCCGCGGGAGATTTCTTCGAGTTCGGCGAATGCCGCCCAGGTAATGAAGGTGACCAGAAGCGCCGCAAATACATAAAGCGTCAGCCGCGGTGCCCACGCCTGGCGTTCCACATTCTCGCTGGTGGCATCCGAGGATGCCCCCAGATTAAAGGGCATCCTGATGTTCAGCAGCGAGGAAAAATCTGGGAGATTGAACATGACTCAACCCCTTGCCCTGGCCGGCATCGATCCAGCCTTGAGGCCTTCGATGACCTGGTTCTTCGGCCCGTCGCTGATCATGCGTCCCTGTTCAAGCACAATCAAACGGTCAACCAGCGCCAGCATGCTGTAGCGATGCGTCGAAACAAGCAGCGTCACATCAGTGGGAAAACACTTGAGCAACTTGTCGATCAACTCTTTTTCGCTCGCCATGTCCATCGAACCTGAGGGTTCGTCCAGAAAAACGATCGACGGCTTGCGCAGCATGATGCGGGCGATCGCGATTGCGGCCCGCTGGCCACCGGACAATAGATTACCACGCTCGCCGACCGGCATGTCATATCCACGCGGATGACGAGAGACGAAACTGTCGACGCCAGCGATCTTGGCAGCCTCGATGATTTGTTCATCCGTCGCCGTCGGTGCGGCCATCAGCAGGTTGTCCTTGACCGTGCCGGAAAACAGATCGGAATTCTGCGAAACGAAGGCGATCGCGCTGCGGACAACGGCCGGATGATACTGCCGGATATCCACGCCATCGATGAGGACCCGGCCTGCACCCGCGGTGTAGAGACCTGAGATCAGGCGCCCCATCGTCGTCTTGCCGGAACCGACACGTCCGATGATACCGACTTTTTCACCTGGCTGGATGGTGAAATTGATGTTGTTGATCACTTGGTGATCTGTGCCGGGATAGGCGAAGCCGACAGTCTGGAAGGTCAGCGCGCCGCTATTGATTGTGCGGTTGACGAAACCGGTAGTCGACGGACGATCCTCGTCCTGCGCCATGATCTCGTCGAGGATGCGCAGCGACAGGAAAGCCTGGCGCATGCGCGCCAATGTCAGCGCCAATTGACCGAGTGGCGCAACCGCACGCCCGGCAAGCATTGTGGTCGCGACGATGGCACCGGAGGTGATGTTGCCGGCGGCAAATTCATAGGCACCGGCAAGAATGATCACCACTGTCACCAATTGCTGGATGAACTGCGTGATATTCGCCGCCCAGGCCGAGATATGCTTGATTTCCTCGGATGTGTGAGAGGCATTCTTCGCCAGCGTGTGCCAGCGGCGCAGTAGCGTCGCTTCCGCGTTGAGCAGCTTGATTGTTTCCAGTGCCGAAATCGATTCGATCAGCAGGGATTGTCGCTGGGACGCTTCGTTGAGCGCCGCACCCATGACGCGGCCGATCTTGATCTGCGCATAGTAACCGATCGCGGCGACGATGAAGAACGCGGCCAAGGGTACAACGGCGATCCAACCGATGATGATATAGATCACCGCCACGAACATGAAGACGAAGAAACAGTCGATGGCCACGCTGATCGTGTTCGAGGTGAAGAACTCGCGCACGAACTCATACTGCGACACGCGGTTGGCATATTCGCCGGTCGACATCGGACGCGACTTCAGCGAAGTGTTGAGGATCTTGTCGAAAAGCTTGTAGGAAAGCTTCAGATCCGCCTTGCGTCCGGCAAAATCGATCGTGGCAGCGCGAATAGACTTCAGGATGAAGTCGAACAGGATCGCCCCAGTGACACCGATGGCGAGGACCCAGAGTGTCGCAACCGCCTTGTTAGGCAGCACCCGGTCATAAACGTTCATGGTGAACAAAGGCGCAGTCAGAGCCAACACATTGATCAGGAACGTGGCCAGGGCCACATCCAGATACGAGCGCCAGAACGGTTTGAGGATGGCGCGAAGCCAGTGCACGCGATCGATTTCCTCGGCCGTTCCAGTGACACCCGCCTCGCTATTGTTATGATAGACCGCGGCAAATGAAAAAGCCGAAACAACAGGTTTCTGAAGAACTTCGGCAAAGGTCACCCGCGTGCCGTCGCCGCAGAGCATCGACAGACCATGCGCATCTTCTTCGAGCAGGACCATCGATGTCCGGTCAGCAAAAAGCAGCAGCAGCGGCAACTCGAAGGCGCGTCGACGAAGTTCGTCCACGGTCACCGAATGGGCATCAAGCCCGATACGGCTCGCAAGACGTTCGACTTCCTCATAGGTCGGAACCTGAGGATCAAATGGTACGCCGGAGAAGAGAAGAATATCCGCCGTTGGCCGGTTCATGAAACCGGCCAAGGCGCGAAAGGACGCGGTAAACTCGTTGGTCATCAGGCTGAGCCTACCATTCTAAGATACCGTTCCTGATCAGACGACGCTTCGCTCAGTCGTTCGCTGTGGCGAAGAGATCGATCGGAAGGCCGGCATTCTGCTTCGAGACCAAACGCTTCTGCTGAGGCTCGCCGCCGGTGCGGACCTTGAACTCGCTCCGCGCATAAGCGTCGTTCTGCTTAGGCGGCGTGATGTTCATGGCCTTCAACAGGCTGCCGGTCGAAGCCAGCAGGCGATATTCGGCAAACAGCGATGCATATTGTGCCGTCATCGAAAGAACATTGACATTGTACTTGGTGTTCTGCGCGCCAAGTACGTCGAGCAGCGAACGCTGGCCGATATTCAACTGTTCGCGATAGCTCGATACCAGCTGCGCATTCGCATTCGACTGCTGCTTGAGAAGACCGGCGAGTTCACGCTGCTGGATGCGACGGTCCCAGGAAAGGCGTACGGCTTCTTCCACTTCGCGATGCGCGGAGTCGAGCGCGAAGCGCTGTTCGCCCGCACGACGGATCTGTTCTTCTTCACGCGCCTGATCGATGCCACCCCGGTAGAGATTCCAACGAGCGACGAGACGAACCTGCGCATCGGTGGAGCGGCCTTCGCTACCATCTATATCCGTACCGGTGACCAGACGACCCTCGGCGGAGACTTCCGGCAGATAGTTGTTACGCGCACCGCGCACACCGGCATCCGCCGCATCCACGTCAGCCAGGCCGGCCTTGATACGCGGGTTGTTGCGACGTGCGGTTTCCAGCGCCACATCAAGGCTCTTCGGCAGTTGCGCCGCCAGCGACGGCGGCATCTTGCCGCCGGTGATCGGCGTACCGACCAGGCGCAAAAGCGAGATCTTGACCTGCTCAAGCGCTTCCGTTGCTTCCTTCAAGCGAGCGCGGGCAGCGAGGAGACGTTCGTCCGCCTGCTGACTGTCGGCTTCGGTCAGGGTGCCACTCGAGATCAGCGAGCCGATGTCACCGCGAAGCCTCTGGTGAACGCGAACGTTCTCCTGAGATTCAGCAACAATACGCGACTGCAGCAGATATTCGAGATATTCGCGAACAACCTGAAGGGCAATCGTCTCGCTGCGTTCCATCACCCGGTAGGAGGCGCTGTCAACGCGAGACGCCTGCTGGTCGAGCTGTGCGCGGCGACCGCCGCCATCAAAGAGCTTCTGGGTGATCGTGATACCAGCCTCGCTCGGGGACAGATCATCACCGTCGATGCCGGATGCGCGACGGCTCGGGCTATCAAGGTTGCGAACGCCGACCGAAGCCTCCAGATCAATGCTGGGAAGATAAAGACCACGCGCCTGGCGCAGTTCGAATTCGACAGCCTCACGGTTTTCAACCGCCTGACCGATATCCGGGTTGGTGGAAACGGCAGTCTGCATTGCTTCGCGGAGATCAGCAGCAGTGGCCAGCGACGTGGTGAGAGCAATCGTGCCGGCGAAAATTGCCGTCGTTGCGAACATCGAAATTTTCTTCATATCCCCCTCGTAGCCGAACTACGCAGTTATTGAGACCTCTGATCAAGTGTGGCGAAACCTAGCCGAAGCCGGCGCGCCGATCTATGAATTCTTACGGGTTAAAAGAACCATTTTTGGGCCTATTAACCTTTGAGAAATCATCAATGACCTTGCGATCTCTCCCCTCGAAACGGAATTCCCAACAGCTTAGGAACAAATCCAGATTCGGATGTATACTCATGCCTCTAAAAGAGTCACGTGCTTTTGCAAAACATGGAAAACGCCGCACCGATAAAAACAAGTATAGTTGCAGAATTGTCGTTGAGAACATCGCTCGGTTAGACAAAGTCGGGCGCGAAAAATATCCGGAATTTTCCTATTTTATAGTCTTTTTTCAATAGCTTAGCCAAACCGTACTCTGGCTGTTTTCCTGCCGGAGAATAGGACAAACTTCGCTATTAATCCTATTTAACGAAGCCTCGATTCACCAAATGTGGTAGCGCCGAATCGAACGGAATATATAACAATGAAAACGACTCACCTTTTTCTTAAGACCGACTCGCCAACGGAAAGCTCGTCTGATCACAACTTTAAATTACATATCCCGATATACAAAAGTGCAGAACAACTCTTCGTTTGACATATCGAGATATGCGAACAGTTTATTTTGCACTGCACCACAATAGCGCAGTTGGATGTGCGGTGATGGTGACGCAGCCACCCACCGACCCGCCCAGGCTCAATGACGCAGATGGAACGATTTTTCGGATTGCGCGTTGAGGCACTCGGGCAAAAAAATGGCCGCACGGCGCGGCTCATTTTCATCGCTGCATCAAAAATCGGATGTTCAGACCTCGTCAAAGATCGGATCGTTGACGAAGGGCCCACCCTGATAGATGGCGATAGCATCCTGCGGACCAGGCCTGGGTACTGTCGCCTCAATCTCGGCGCGAAACTGCTCTGCATTGTCCTTTGGGTGCCAACCAAGATAGGCAACCGGTGTGTTGTCCCACCAGCGACTGTCATTGTTCGAGCATCCCCATATGATCGGGCAACCAAGGCGGGGCACGCGAAAGATGCATTCGATCATGGCGAGGAAATCGTCATGGCTCATCCAGGTTGACAGCATCCGATGGTTCTTCGGCTTCTCCATGCAACTGCCGATCCGCACCAGCGCCGTCTCCTGGCCGAATTTTTCGAAGTACATTCTGGCCAATGCTTCGCCGAAGCATTTCGATACGCCGTAAAGCCCGTCAGGCCGCATCGGCGCGCTGGCATCGAGATAGTCGTCCTGGGCGTAGAAGCCGATCGTATGGTTTGAGCTGGCAAAGAGAATGCGCGGCATGCCGTTCGCCCGCGCGGCCTCGTAAAGATTGTAGAGTCCGAGCAGATTGGCGTTCAAAATCTTGGAGAACTTGTCCTCGACGGAAATGCCGCCAAGATGAATGATACCGTCGCAGCCTTCGACAAGCCTGTCGACGGCATCCCGGTCACCCAGGTCACAAATGACCAGTTCCTCGTGCGCCGCCGCTTCGCCCATATCAACGATGTCGGACAGACGCAGGACGTCCGCCATGCCTTTCAGGCGGCCACGCATCGCCTTGCCCAATCCGCCCGCAGCCCCGGTTACCAATAGTCGCTTCACACAAACCTCCCTCGTCCAGCCTCGGACCTATGCAACTCATCATACAGGTCATGTCAACACCGTCAATATTGCGCTAATTTCTCGTGGACGCTTGGCTAACTTGACAGACGAGTTTATGCATAAGTGCAACAACGGACGAATGGACACGGAGACGAGCATGGCGCTGCAGGCGAAAATGGAGGCCGGATCGGGAACGCTGACGCAACGGCTGAGCGACAATCTCCGCCGCGCCATTCATGGCGGTCAGTTTCTGCCAGGCAGCAAACTCCCGAGCGAAGCGCAGTTGTCAGAGGCCCATGGCGTGTCACGCACCGTCGTGCGCGAGGCGATTGCTGCGCTTCGCGCAGACCGCCTCGTCGAGGCCCGCCAGGGTGCCGGCGTCTTTGTGCTGGAGCCGCGCGAACCTCTGCCCGCACCTCTCTCTCTCGCGCACATCGATCCGGCGCGCGTCTCATCCATGATAGAATTGCTGGAGCTTCGCACGGCTGTGGAGGTCGAGGCTGCAGGGCTTGCAGCGCTTCGCCGCTCTCCCGCCCAAGAAGAGGCAATTCTCGATCAGCACTATGCCGTACGCGCCTGTCTCGATGCCGGAAAATCCAGTAGCGACGCTGATTTTGCCCTGCATCTGGCCATCGCCGAGGCTACCAACAACCCGCGCTTTCGCGAATTTCTGGCCATGATCGGTAAAAATGTCATTCCGCGCGCCGCTCTGCGCGGCGAAGAAAATGACGAGGATCAAGCAGCCTATATCCGGCTGATTGATGCAGAGCATGCCGATATCGTCGAGGCGATTTCGGCCGGCGATGAAGAGGCGGCACGAGAAGCCATGCGTCGGCACCTGCGCGGCAGCCAGGCCCGTTATCGCACGCTTTTGCGCGAGCAACGCCAACCTGTACGATAACTATTGACGAACTAACACATAATACGTATGACAACTTTGCCGGAGGAGGCAAAGAGAGGATATACGCATATGACGCCGCAAGAAATCAAGGTCGCGCTTGGCGCCGGCCTGTTGTCTTTCCCTGTCACGCATTTTGATAGCGAAGGCCAGTTTCAGCCAGACAGCTATGGCAAACATGTTGAATGGTTGTCCGGTTACGATGCGCCAGTCCTCTTTGCCGCAGGCGGCACCGGTGAGTTCTTCTCCCTGTCCCCCAGTGAGATTCCGCGCATCGTCGCAACCGCCAAGGAAGCGGCCGGCAAGACAGCAATTGTCTCCGGCTGCGGCTATGGCACGGAAATGGCCATCGAGATCGCCCGCGCCGCTGAAAAGGCCGGGGCCGACGGTATCCTGCTTCTACCGCATTATTTGATCGATGCCCCGCAGGAAGGCATTTACAACCACGTCAAGCGCGTGTGCCAGTCGGTCGGTATCGGTGTCATGGTCTATAACCGCGACAATTCGGTCATCGGTGTCGACGTGCTTCAGCGCCTGTGCGATGCCTGCCCGAACCTGGTCGGCTTCAAGGACGGGACCGGCGAAATCGGCTTGATCCGTCAGATCACCGCAACACTGGGTGACCGCCTCACCTATCTCGGCGGCATGCCGACGGCGGAACTGTTTGCCGAGGCCTATCTCGGCGCCGGGTTCACCACCTATTCGTCGGCAGTGTTCAACTTCGTTCCGGGATTGGCCGTCGATTTCTACAAGGCATTGCGCGCCGGCGAACGCGAACGCTGCGAAACCATCCTGAAGGACTTCTTCTACCCCTTCATGGAACTGCGCGGCCGCCGCAAGGGCTATGCCGTGTCGGCCGTCAAGGCCGGCGTGCGTCTGCAGGGCTTCAATGCCGGCAAGGTTCGCCCGCCGCTCGATGACCTCACGCCGGCGGAAGAAGAGATCCTCGCCAAGCTGATCGAACCCTGGAAGCGTTGATATGAAGATCGTCGACGTCCGCACCCATCTGCTCGAGCACCGGCTCACTGTCCCGTTCCAGAGCGCGTCCATGCGCTTTGACCGGCGGGCTCATGTGCTCGTCGAGATTGTGTGCGACGATGGCACCACGGGCTGGGGGGAATGCCTCGGTCCTGCACGGCCGAATGCGGCTGTGGTTGCCGCCTACAAGCCATGGCTGATCGGTGCCAATCCGCTGGAAACCGAGAAACTGTGGGCAATACTCTACAATGCGCTGCGCGATCAGGGCCAACGTGGCCTGACCCTCACTGCTCTGTCCGGTATAGATATCGCGCTCTGGGACATCAAGGGCAAACATTTCAACGCGCCGATCTCGATCCTGCTCGGCGGCCGCTTCCGCGAAACCGTCAAGGCCTATGCCACCGGCAGTTTCAAGCGCGATGGCGTTGATCGTGTCGAAGACAATGCCACCGATATCGCGGCCTATCGGTCGCAAGGTTTCCATGCCTCGAAGATCAAGGTTGGCTTCGGTATCGAGGAGGACCTGCGGGTGATCAGGGCGGCGCGCGAAGCCGCCGGCTCCGATATGCGCCTGATGGCCGACGGCAATCATGGTTATGGCGTGCTGGAAGCGGTTGAGTTCGGCCGTCGTGCTGCCGAGTATGGTCTCGACTGGTTCGAGGAACCGGTCGTTCCGGAACAGCTTGCAGCCTACCGCGAAGTGCGCGCCAAGCAGCCGATCCCGGTTGCCGGCGGCGAGACCTGGCACAGTCGCTGGGGCATGAAAGAACCGATCGAAACGCGTTGCATCGATATTGTCCAGCCGGACCTGGCCGGCGTCGGCGGCTTCACCGAAGCCAAGCGGGTAGCCGACCTCGCAGCCCTCCATGGCGTGCGTGTGGTTCCGCATGTCTGGGGCACGGCTGTCCACATCGCAGCGGCGCTGCAATTTATCGCCGCCATGGTGCCCGATCCGGTCCGTGTCAATCCGATCGAACCTATCCTCGAATTCGACCGCACCGACAATCCGTTCCGTCAGGCGGTGATCAAAACCCCGATCGAACATCAGAACGGCGTTGTCGCCATCCCGAATGGTCCAGGCCTTGGCATCGAGATCAACCGCGATGCCCTCGCCGACTTCAAGATGAAGGACGGCTGATGACACTCGTTCGCCCCCTTTCCGGCCGCAAACCCAAGATCGCGTTCCCGAAGGGGGCGATCGACACCCAGATACATGCCTATCTGCCGGGCTTTCCCGCGATCGACGGTGGCCCACCATTGCCGGCCGGCGAATTGCCAAGTCCATCGCAATACCGCGAATTCATGAAATGGATCGGCATCGACCGGGTGATCGTCACCCAGGGCAATGCCCATCAGCGCGACAACAACAATCTGATAGCCTGCCTGGAGGACTTCGGTAACCTCGCTTGGGGTGTGGCTGCGGTCAGTGGTCAGGCGACGGACGCCGAACTTGATGAACTGGCTGCTGCGCGCGTAATTGGCCTTCGCATCATGGATCTGCCGGGTGGTGGTGTCGACCTGAGCCATCTAGAGGATGTCGACGCGATTGCCTCCAGCCGCAACTGGATGCTCGCAGTGCAGTTCGACGGCAGCAACATCGTCGATCACGAAGCCCGTCTGTCCAGGCTGAAATCACGCTGGGTTCTCGATCACCACGGCAAGTTTTTCTGCGGCGTATCGCCGGACAGCCCGCAGGTGGCCGCGGCAAAACGTTTGATCGATCGCGGCAATTGCTGGTTCAAATTTGCCGGCGCTTACGAATCATCAAAGACCGGGGCGCCTGATTTCGCCGACGTGGCTGAGATTGGCCGTACGATTGCGGGCCACGCGCCCGAACGCATCGTCTGGGGATCGAACTGGCCGCACAATCTGGCGAAGACACAAGCCGACTATCCCGACGACGCTGCCCTCACCGACACAATTCTTGGCTGGTTGGCTGATGATGCCGCCCGCCATCTCGCACTCGTGGACAACCCCGAGCAACTCTTCGGCCTTGAACCAATGGGGAGCAAGGGGACCTGAGAGCTTACCGTCAAACCTGGGAGGTTTTGGCGGATCACTTAAAAGAGGAGGAAGACATGAAAACTGCCGCAATGCTGAGCTTCGCCATGGGGCTGACACTGGGTGCCGGCGCGTTGAATGCGCAAGAAATCACGCTGCGTTCCGCCGATATCCATCCGGATGGCTATCCGACCGTGGATGCGGTCAAATACATGGGCGAACTGGTATCCCAGAAGACCAATGGCCGCATCAAGATCCAGGTCATGAACAATGCCACGCTGGGCACTGAGAAAGACACGATCGAACAGACCCGCTTCGGCGTCATCGACATGAACCGGGTCAACAGCGCACCGTTCAACAATCTCGTTCCGGAAACCGTCGTTTTCGGCCTGCCCTTCCTGTTTCGCGATACCGAACACATGCACAAGGTCGTCGATGGCCCGATCGGCGACGAAGTGCTGGCCGCCTTCGAACCGCACGGCCTGATCGGGCTTGCCTTCTACGATTCCGGCGCGCGCTCGTTCTATTCGACCAAGAAGCCGATCGAAAAGCTCGCCGACCTCAAGGGCATGAAAGTGCGTGTCCAGCAGTCGGATCTGTGGATCGCGATGATGGAGGCCTTCGGCGCCAACCCGACCCCGATGCCTTTCGGCGAAGTCTATTCCTCGCTTGAAACCGGCGTCGTTGATGCTGCCGAAAACAACTGGCCATCCTACGAATCCTCACGTCACTTCGAAGTGGCAAAGAACTACACTTTGACCGACCACTCGCTGACCCCGGAAATCCTGGCGATCTCAAAGATCACCTGGGACAAATTGACCCCGGAAGATCAGACGGTGCTGCGCGAGGCTGCCAAGGAATCCGTCGGCAAAATGCGTGAGCTGTGGCAGGCCCGCGAAAAGGCCTCGGAAGAGAAAATCCGTGCGTCGGGTGCGAACATTATCACGGTCGACAAGGCTGAATTCTCCGCCGCGATGCAGCCTGTCTATGACAAGTTCATCACCGATCAGAAGATGAAGGACCTCGTCAAGCGCGTCCAGGACGTGAAGTAATAAAATGGCGCCGGCCGGATCACACGATCCGGCCGCTTTTCATTCGCGGACTTGCATTGTGGCCGTAGATCCGCTGCGGCTGTGGAGGAGACTATGTTGCGCTTTATGAGGGCCATTCGCCCGGGGCTTGGCCGCCTGAGCCAGTTATGCCTGTATATTTCAGGTATCGGCCTGGTTGCGATGACCGTGATCATCGGATGGCAGATCTTTGCCCGATACATATTGAACGATACGCCGAGTTGGTCGGAACCGCTTTCGCTCTTGCTGATGTCGTGGTTCATCCTGCTCGGATCCGCCGTCGGTGTGCGCGAAAGTGTGCATCTCGGCCTCGATTTCGTCCGCCACGGTGCATCGAAACCCATTCAAAAAACCATGGATCTGGTCAGCCTCGGACTGATTGTCCTGTTCGGCATCGCCATGAGCTATTACGGCGCGCTGCTTGCCATCGGCACCTGGACTGCAACCATTCCCGTTCTTGGCCTGCCCGGGGGTGTCGATTTCTTCCCGCTGATCGCAGGCGGAGCCATCATCGCCATCTTTGCCGCAGAGCGCTTCATTGACGTAGCCATCGGTGAGGAAATCGCCGCAACCGTTGTCGTCCAGGAGGCTGCGTGATGGCCTATACCGTTTTATTCGGCGTTTTTACCTTCTTGATGATGATCGGCATGCCGATCGCGTTCTGCCTGGGCATCGCCTCGCTGGCCACGGTCCTCTACATGGGCCTGCCGCCGATCGTCGTCTTCCAGCAGATGAATTCGGGCATGAACGTCTTTGCCATGATGGCGATCCCGTTCTTCATCTTCGCTGGCGACCTGATGGTGCGCGGTGGCATAGCAACCCGCCTGATCCGCTTTGCGGCCGGCATTGTCGGCCATCTCCGCGGCGGTCTGGGACAGGTCAACATCGTTGCCTCCACCTTGTTTGGCGGCATTTCCGGCTCGGCCGTCGCCGATGCCTCGGCCGTAGGTGGCCTGATGATCCCGCAAATGGCAGCACGCGGCTATGACCGCGGTTATGCCGTCAACGTCACGGTCAATGCCGCGATCATCGCACTGATGATCCCGCCGTCGCACAACATGATCCTGTATTCGATTGCCGCGGGAGGCAATGTCTCTGTCGCCGATCTGTTTACCGCCGGCATCATTCCCGGACTGCTGCTGGCGGCAGCGCTGATGGTGACGGCCTATATCGTGGCGCGTCGCCGTGGTTATCCGTCTGAGCCCTTCCCCGGCTTCTACAAGCTCGGCTACTACTTCCTCTCGTCGCTGCCCGGCATTCTTCTCATTGGCATCATCTTCGGCGGTGTGCGCTCGGGCATCTTCACCGCGACGGAGAGCTCCTGCATTGCCGTTCTCTATGCCTTCCTCGTCGCTATGCTCGTCTATCGCGAACTGAACTGGGACGGCTTCATCGAGGCCGTCCTGGGAGCTGTGCGGACCACAGCCATGGTTCTGCTGGTAATCGGGACAGCTGCGTCCTTCGGCTGGCTCATGGCCTTCCTGCAGGTCCAGACACTGCTGGTTCAGGCGATCGGCGCAATCTCCGACAACCCGATCATCGTACTGTTGATGATCAACATCATCCTGCTGCTCCTCGGCACATTCATGGATATGGCACCGATGGTAATCATCGCGACACCGGTGCTTCTGCCAGTGGTGAAAGCCTTTGGAATCGATCCGGTGCATTTTGGCGTGGTGATGATCCTCAATGCTGGCATCGGGCTGAACACGCCACCGGTCGGAACTGTCCTGTTTGTCGGTTGCGCGGTCGGCGGCATCACCATCCGTGAAGCGATGAAGACCATCTGGCCCTTCTTCGGCGCCAGCATCGCGGTGCTGATGGCCGTCACCTATATCCCGGCCCTGTCGCTCTGGCTGCCCAGCCTGTTCAAGTAGCTACCCTCGTCATTTCAATAGCGCATCTTGCGGAGGCTTCGGCCTCCGCTTCCTTTTGTGTCGCTGCCCGAAGTCCGGCAGTTTGCATATAGGACCTAGTCAAACTGTCAGTTTTATTAGGCAAACAGATAGATTATCGCCATTTCGCATAACCTGCCCGCCGGATTAGACTGCCTGTAGATAACGCTCCAGCCCCGGTGGACCATGACAGCACCCAGCCCTTCGGAAAAAGCCTTCGTTCCCTTCGTCAGCGTCGAAAACATGATGCGCCTGGTGCATCACATCGGCATCGAAACGGTCCTGACCGAGCTCACCGACGTCATTGAATCCGACTTCCGCCGCTGGCCGCTGTTCGACAAGACGCCGCGCGTGGCGTCACACTCCCGCGAGGGCGTGATCGAGTTGATGCCGACTTCCGACGGTGAAATCTACGCGTTTAAATACGTCAACGGCCATCCGAAGAATATGGCCCAGGGACTGCAGACCGTAACGGCATTCGGACTGCTGGCTGAGGTCTCCACCGGCTATCCGGTTCTGCTCACGGAAATGACGCTTTTGACCGCCCTGCGCACAGCGGCGACCTCCGCCATGGCCGCCCGCCATCTGGCGCCCAAGGCTGCTAAATCCATGGCGATGATCGGCAATGGCGCACAGGCCGAATTCCAGGCGCTGGCGATGAAGGCCGTGCTCGGCATCGACAGGATCCGGCTCTATGACATCGACCAGCGCGCCAGCGAAAAGGTCGCCCGCAATCTGGCGGGCTCGGGTCTGGCGGTCACCGTATGCACATCTGCACAATCAGCGATCGAGGGCGCCGAGATCATCACCACCTGCACCGCCGACAAGCAGAATGCAACGATCCTGACCGACAACATGGTTGGGTCAGGCGTGCATATCAATGCAATCGGTGGGGATTGCCCGGGCAAGACCGAGTTGCACAAGGACATCCTCAAGCGTGCAGATACCTTTGTCGAATACCCGCCCCAGACGCGCATCGAAGGCGAGATCCAGCAGATGGATCCCGACTATCCGGTGACTGAACTGTGGAAAGTGGTGACCGGCGAGGCCATCGGGCGTCGCGAGCCGGGCCAGATCACCTTGTTCGACAGCGTCGGCTTTGCCGTCGAGGATTTTTCCGCCCTACGTTATGTGCGCGCCAAGCTTGAAGGCACCGGCTTCTACCAGGATATCGACATCATTGCCGATCCGGACGATCCGCGCGACCTGTTTGGCATGCTGCAGCGGGCAAAAGACTGACGTTTTCCCGCCGATTGCCGGCGCCTGGCCTCACCCTTCAGTCCGAGGCAGGACATTACATCGGGCGCGGCGCCCGCGCCATCAGTCGTGCATAGGCAATCGCCGACAGCATGTTGACGTGATTGGCCTTGCCGGTTCCGGCAATATCGAAAGCCGTGCCATGATCGACAGATACACGGTCGATCGGCAGTCCCAGCGAGACATTGACAGCCGTCTCGAAGGCAACGAGCTTGATCGGAATATGGCCCTGATCGTGATACTGGGCGATCACCAGATCGAAGGCGCCGTTATAGGCGCGAGCAAAGACGGTATCGGCCGAGATCGGCCCGACGACATCGATGCCCTGCGCCAGGGCAAGTTCCACGGCAGGCGCCAGGAATTCAGCGTCTTCGGTGCCAAACAATCCGTTTTCGCCGCAATGCGGATTGAGCCCCGCAACCGCGATGCGCGCCTTCTTGCCGAGCCGCATGAAATGCCTGTGTCCTGCCTCGATGGTCGCCAGGACACGCGCAGTCGTTGCCCGCTCGATCGCGCCCTTCAGCGAGATATGGGTGGACACATGGATGGTATTCAGCCGCTCGGAGGCGAGCAGCATGAACGAGCTTTTCGAGCCGGTCAGATGCGCAAGCAGGCCCGTGTGACCATCATGATGGTGGCCGGCAAGGTTCATCGCCTCCTTGTTGATCGGCGCGGTGACGATGACGTCAGCCCGGCCGCTCATGGCAAGATCGACGGCCCGGGTGATGTAGCGCACCGAGGCTTCACCGGCGATCGGGCTAACCTTGCCGATCTCCGGCAGGGGCGCATCGAGCGCCACTTCATCGACTGCGACTGCATCTGTTGTGCCATCGGCTTCGGCTGCATATTTCAGCCCCGCACCGGTCGCCTTGTCGGCGCGCTCGAGCGCTTCGATATTGCCAACGATGACGAAGTCGCGGCGCTCCTCGGGCGCCATGCTCGCCAACGCCTTGACGATGACTTCGGGGCCTACACCGGCCGGATCGCCGAGCGTCACTGCCACTTTCGGATTGCGCGCCATGGTAATGCTTCCTTGTTCAAACGAGCGGCTCAGTAGGCTGCCTGGTAGATTGTCAAAATATCGGCTTCCTCAAGGTCGCGCGGATTGTTGTCGAGCAGCCGGCGAATTGCAAAGGCGTCGCTTGCCATGGTCGCCAGATCGTCCGCTGCCACCCCGAGACCCGACAGGGTCATTTCGATACCGAGATCGGCACAGAAGGCATAGGCCGCATCGAAGACGGCGCCCACGTCGTGCTTGCCCTCATATCCAAGCGCCTGCATCACGGCTTGCGTCTTCACCGGGACGGTTGGCGTATTGAAGGCGAGCACATGTGGGAAAATCAATGCATTGGCCGCGCCATGTGGCACATGCCAGCGCGTGCCGAGCGGATAGGCAAGCGCATGCCCGCCGGCCGTGTTGACCGGCCCCAGGCAAAACCCTCCATAAAGAGAGGCCAACGCCAGGCCGGAGCGCGCTTCTGCATCAGCGCCATCACGCACGGCCCGGGCCAGATAAAGCCCGACAAGCCGTGTGCCCTCCTGGGCATAAAGATCGATGGTCGGATGGGCCTTGCGGTTGGTGAATGCTTCAACGCAATGCGCCATGGCATCGACACCAGTCGCCGCCGTCACCTTGGGAGGAACGCTGAAGGTGAACGCCGGATCGATCACCGCTATGTCGGCCAGCATGTGCAGGCTCTCGACAGCAAGCTTTGCCATTGTCGACGGATCGGTCACCAGCGCGCGGATACCCGCTTCACTTCCGGTCCCGGCGGTCGTCGGCACCTGCGCCAGCGCCACGCGGCGTGGTCCCTCGACCTTGTTGGGCCCGACCACATCCCGAAGGCTCTGCGACGAGCCGACCAGAACTGCGGCCAGTTTGGCCAGATCCATGGCGCTGCCGCCACCAAAACCAACGATCAGTTGGGCATTTGCGGCGTTCGCGGCCGCCAATACCCTGTCAAGATTGTCTGTATCGGGTTCAGGCTTCACATCTCCGAAAACCGCAACATGCCCCGGCAATTCGAGCGCGTCGACGCGGCTCGCGTTAAACGCATCGGAAATCACCAAGGTGCGCGCAAAACCTTTGTCCGCCGCCCATTTCCCGAGCTTTCCAGCCGTTCCCACGCCGAATTCGATCAGATGCGGACGAACGATTGTGATCGGCGCTTCCAGGCTTGCCATCGAACATTCCTCCCAGGACGACCGCGACAAGCGGCTCCAATTTGTCAATTTGTTATTACACGAGAGGCGGCCGCAAGGGTCGCCTGATCGCGGCCCGCCGGACCTCAGAATTCTTTGCCGGCAGGGATGCGGACATATTTGATCGCTCGGCGGAAATAGGTGTAGGCCACGTGCAGCGTGCCATCCGGACCCTCGACGATCGAGGGATAGGAAAACTCGCGATTGAGCGACTGCTGCGAATTGTTGCTGAGGCAGTAGCCATCGCCGGTGTCTAGATCGATATGCTCGGGAAAACTCATGCCGTCGTCATAGGAAAAAGCGAGCGACAGGGGTGCGCGGGGAACGCCCCAGACCGCCCGCGGGCCGTCATAAACGCCGCTACTGACCGTTTCCTCCTGCTTGTCTCCTGCCTCGCCTTCGATCTCGTCATAGAGCGAGAGCCGTCGCTGGTCAGAACTTGCAGCGTTTGAATGATTGTAGACAACGGCAATCGAACCATTCTTCAGATCGATCGCCTGGATCGAGGAATTGTTGTTCGGCAACACGGTCGGTTGCGGCGGGCTCCAGTTGCGACCATCGTCTTCGGACCAGCTGTGCAGGATCTGCTCTGCGTACCGATTGCGGAAAAAGGCTGTCATGCGCCCATCACCGCGGGGCACGATGTTCATATGCACGGCACCATAACTGTCTGGCACCTCGGTCAGGCTCCAGGTCTTGCCATTGTCCTCAGACACCAGGACGCCCGCCGTATCGGCATCGCCAGTCCAGCGTTGACCTGGCAGCGAGCGGCACAGGAAGACAGGCAGGAGCCAATCTCCGGCGGCATTCACGATCACAGGCTGGCGCACGAACGTACCGGGCAGATCGCACAGAATGCGTGGCTCACCGAAGTGTTTGCCGCCATCCGACGAGATCCTACACTTTACAACTGCCCCGTCCTGATTGCCCGAGACCTGAGACGTATAGAGCAGCCAGATATTACCGTCTGGAGCATTGAAAACAATCGGATTTTGTTCAGATCTGGCCGCATCATCCGTCATTTTTTCCGGGACGGACCAGGCGGTCGAGCCAGGAGCCAGTCTCGACATGTAAATTGAGATATCGCCCATGCCTTCCATGGTTCCGCCAAACCAGACGCAGGTCAGGGTGCCATCTGCAAGAAATGCCAGATTGGCAGCGTGGTTCTGCACCGTGGGCGATGGAAGGAATGCCTCCTGCCATCCCTCATGATGGGGATGCACAGTCAAGACGCCAGTCATACGAGCCGGAACCTCTTCTGGCGCTAGTTCCGTCGGTGCGGTCAAGGTGGTCATGGTATCCATCCTCACGGCAATTCGTTGAAACTCTTGGACAGACTGGCAATGTCGACATCAGACAGCGGCATCAAGGGTGCCCGTGTCCGGCGCCAGCCTGCTTCTCCGGTTTTCAGCTCGACCATCGCCTTGATCGTCGGGATCTGCACATAGGAATTGGAGAGCGTGCGATAGGCATTGATGCGCGCCTGCGCCGCCTCGACCGTGTCAGTCTCTCTGTGATCCCCTACCTTATCATAGATCGTGCGCAGTGACCCAGCGACGAGGTTCGACGTGGCAGTGATGCAGCCAGCGCCCCCGGCCTTGAGCAAGGGCAACATCAGCGGATCGGCACCCGCAAGCACCGAAAAGCCAGGAAACTGCTCGACCAATTTCTGCATGTTGTTGAAATCACCGGCGGAATCCTTAATGCCGACAATCTGTTCGGGAAATGCTTCGATCAGCCGCCCGATCAGGTCCTGGCTCAGCGGGACACCGGAGACCTGGGGAATGTGATAGAGGATCACCTGAAGGTCAGGATTGGAAATACCATCGATGATCCGGGCATAAGCGGCAAAGAGCCCGTCATCCGAAACACCCTTATAATAAAAGGGCGGCAGCATGACGACCTTGCGCACGCCATTAGACAAC
Organism: Hyphomicrobiales bacterium; assembly: GCA_900470155.1. Lineage (GTDB taxonomy): Bacteria > Pseudomonadota > Alphaproteobacteria > Rhizobiales > Rhizobiaceae > Allorhizobium. The sequence goes on along the minus strand of UBZT01000003.1, from coordinate 322,669 downwards.
GCGTGTCTCGTCAATTCGATCGTATCGGATGAGGCCACCACACCAGTGCCCGGTAGCAATGCGTCACCCGGCACGCCCGCCTGCAACGCAGCCTCCAGAATGGCGAACCGCTCACGCATCGAAAAGGAATTCGCCTCGCCGGTCGTGCCCAGCAAAGCCACGCCATGGCAACCTTCGGAAAGCAAGCGCTGGCAATGACCGGTGAACCGGGCAAGATCCGGCTCACCCTGCTCGGTGATCGGGGTGGTCGCTGCGCAAAATACGCCTGTAATCTTGTGAACCTTCATCTCCGCCCTCCTCCGGCGAAAAACCGGCACCGATCCGCAATCGGCGCGCCTTAAAAAGCGTCGGTTGGCAAAATTTGTCAACAAGAGTTTCCAGTTTCGAACTTCGATTTCAAACCATCATGCTGATTATAAGCGCATTTTTTCTCTCTGCTCGGGAGCAGCAACAAGAAAACGATGTTCCGGATTGACATATTTACAATATCGTCGCAGTGTCTGTCATCCCGGCGATGGCTCGAACAGCCTTGCCCCTCGGAGGAGGCTGCCGGTGATGGGAGATCAAAGGGAGGAGACGGAATGACTGACGGTAACGTTGGAACACTCGGCGCGGGTCTGTCGCGTCGCGAGGCATTGAAACTGGGCTTGGCGGCCGGCGTGAGCTTCACGCTTCTGGGCGTCAGCGCGAAGATCGTCCAGGCAGCGGGAGAGCAGATCCTCAAGATCGCGCATCCGACCTTCAGCCAGGACTGGTCGCCGCTGCGCGGTGGTGGGCCGCCCTTCCGCTGGAATTCCCTGTGGTGGGCATCGCCGATGTATTTCGACGGCGACGGCAAGATCAATCCTTACGTCTTCACCAGCTGGGAAACCACGGACAACAAGGTCTGGACCTTCAAGCTCGATCCGAAGGCAACCTTTTCCGATGGCAGCAAGATCACCTCGGCCGACGTGCAAGCATCCTGGAACGTGGCAGCCATGCCCAATACCAAGAACCAACGCGCCGATCAGGTTCTGTCAAAGGTCGCGGGCTTTGCCGATCTGACCGGCGGCACAGCCAAGGAACTGTCGGGCGTGGCCGTGCCGGACGAAGGCACCATTGTCGTCACGCTTTCGGACGTCGATCCGATCTTCTTCATGCGTCTCGCCAATCACATTGTCCCGATTGCCAAGGCATCTCAGGTGCGCGGCGAAGACGGCGAGGAGGTGGCCGACTGGTACATGCCGGCCAATGACACGGTCTATTCCGGTCCGTTCAAGCTGGTCGAGATCGATCTCGATGCCGGAACGCTTGCCTTTGAGCCGAACGAGAACTTTTTCGGACCGAAGCCGAAACTCGCCCGCATCGAGCTGTCGTCGATCGAAGACAATGTCACGGCGACATCGCTTTTGAACTCCGGCGAATACAATGCCCATACCGAACTGATCACCTCGACGATCATCAAGGATTTGGGTCCAGACTTCTCCTCCGGTCCGACCATTCCGACCAGCCAGCATTTCTGGTTCAACACGGCGCGTGCGCCGATGGACGACCCGAAGGTACGCCAGGCGCTCATCATGGCGGTCGACCGGGAAGGCCTGATCAAGGCATCCTATCCGGACGGTCCACACAAGAAGACCGATCAGGTGCTCAACTCGGTTCCCGGTGCCGACGGATCCGGCTTCGAGCCGTTCCCCTATGATCCCGAAGCCGCCAAGAAGCTTTTGTCCGAATCCAGCTATGGCGGACCGGAGCGTCTGCCGAAACTGCTGTTTGTCGGTGTATCGGGTCCGGCCATCGAGGCTGCCGCCCAATACATCGCCGAGCAATGGCGCCAGAACCTCGGCATTACTGCCGTGGATATGAAGCCGCAGCAGGACGCCTATGCCGGCCCCGACCAGAACGCCGTGCAGATCTTCCGTGACGACGTCGGCACCCGCGTTCCAGATGCCGTGTCCTATCTCGCCGGTTCGATCGCGTCGACCTCCTCGAACGCCCAGAACAAGATGGGCGGCTACAAGAATGACAAGGTTGACAGCCTGCTGACGGAGGCTGCCTCCAAGGCCGCCGACGATCCGCAGCGCATTGCCCTCGCTCAGGAAGCCCAGAAGGCCTTCCGCGAGGACTGGGCCTTTATCCCCTGGTATGCCCAGACCATGTCGCGCTGGGCCGTCGCAGAGGTCAAGGGCATCGACAAAAACCTCGACTGGCAGGTTGTCGCTCCCTGGGAGATCTCGATCGGCTGACGGTTCTGGCGGACCGCTGTCACCGACAGATCCGACGCGTGCCGGGGCCTTCGGGCCCCGGTACATTCTGGAGGAATAAAGGGCAGTCCTCAGCCTTGGCTGGCGGCCATGAGACCCAAACAAGAGGTGGGAGGCACCGTTGCTTCGCTACGTGCTCACGCGTTTCGCGATCTGGATCCCGTCGGTACTGCTTGTCATGCTGGCGGTCTATGCTCTGGCCTTTTATGGCGCAGGTGATCCGATCAAGCTGATCTTCTTGCGGGCGCCCGGCGATGTCGCCTATAACCCGGCCAAGATCGAGGCCATTCGCGAAAGTGCCGGTCTCAACCGACCGTTTCTCGAACAGTTTGCCAGTTATGTCCTCAATCTGCTGCAGGGCAAGTTCGGCAATTCGCTGACGTCGGGCCGCTCGGTCTGGGCCATGGTGTCGGCCGCCGCCCCCGTCTCTTTCAAGCTTGCGATCTGTTCGATCGCGCTGACCGCCATCGTTGCCATTCCCCTTGGCATGATCGCGGCGTTGAAGCAGAATTCCCGTCTCGACTATATCATTCTCGGCACGGCGCTGTTTCTCTGGGCCATTCCCGCCTATGTCGCAGGTCCGCTGCTGATGGTCGGCCTGATCGTGCTCTTTCCCGACGCGAATGTGCCTTACGGCTGGGGTGGCATCTTCGACGTGCGCATCCTCCTGCCCTTGCTGGTTCTCTCATTCCAGCCGATCGCGCTGATCGTGCGCCAGACGCGCGCCGCCGTGATCGAGGTCCTGTCGGAGGATTTCGTCCGCACCGCCCGCGCCAAGGGCGTTCCAGAAGTGATCGTTGCGATCCGCCATATCCTGCGGCCCGTTCTGACACCGGTCGTCACCCAGCTCGGCCTGATCATGATCACCATCGTCAACGGGGCGATCTTCGTCGAACTCGTCTTCGGCCTGCCCGGCCTTGGCCGTCTGACCGTACAGGCGCTGATCAATTCCGACTATCCGGTGATCCTCGCCATCACTCTGATCGGCTCCTTCCTGGTGATGATCTCCAATCTCCTGGTCGATGTTCTCTATCCGATGCTCGACCCGCGCGCCCACGATAGCAAAAGGAGCCGCTGACATGTCGACCCTATCGGCCCCGCCGCTGGCAAAATCTCATGAGGAACCTGCCGTCAGCCTGTGGCGCGACGCCTGGTATCGGCTGAAGCGCAACAAGCTTGCCGTGTTCGGCCTCGCCATGGTCATGCTGCTTGCCTTCACCGCACTCTTCGGGCCGTTGCTGACACCCTTCGATTATCTCAGCCAGAATCTTGAAAGCCGTAACCTCGCACCGTCGCTGTCTCACCTCTTTGGCACGGATGACCTCGGTCGCGACGTCTTCAGCCGCGTGGTCTATGGCACACGCACCGCCTTTCTCGTCGCCGTCATTGTCACCTTCATTGCCGTCGTGATCGGGGTTACCCTCGGTGCCATCGCTGGCTTCTTCGGCGGTGCCTGGGACCGGATCATCATGTGGCTCACCGACATGACCATGTCCGTGCCCAATCTCCTGCTTGTCGTCGTCATCAATGCCTCGCTCAAGACGCCCATCGCGACCTGGATGGAAAGCCGCTACATGGCGACGCTCAATCCATTCTACCGCGAAACGGTGTGGATCGATTTTCTCCTTGTCTTCGGCTCGATGGCACTGATTTCCTGGCCACCCTATGCCCGCCTGGTGCGCGCCCAGGTTCTGTCGATCCGCTCGCGCCCCTATGTGACAGCTGCCCAGGCGCTTGGCCTGACGAACTGGATCATCATCCGCCGCTATATCGTGCCGAATTCGCTGGGACCGCTGATCGTCTCGGTCAGTGCCGGTCTCGGCACCGCCATGGTGCTGGAAAGCGCGTTCTCCTTCCTCGGCGTCGGCGTCAACCCACCCACGCCCAGCTGGGGCAACATGATCTCCGATGGTCTGCGCGTCTGGCAGCACTATCCGCATCTCCTGGCCGCGCCTGCAGCCGTTCTCGGCCTGGCATCCGTCGCCTTCAGCTTCCTGGGTGACGGCCTGAACGACGCGCTCAATCCGCGAGGCAACAAATGACCGAGCTCAAAAGCATAATCCCCCTTCTCGATGTTCGCGGCCTGACGATCGATATCGATGGCCGCAATGGCCCGGCAACCGTGGTCGATGGCATAGACCTGCATGTCAATCGCGGCGAAACGCTGGGCGTGGTCGGCGAATCCGGCTGCGGCAAGAGCCTGACAATGCTCTCCCTGATGCGATTGCTGCCGAACAAGATCAAGGTCACCCAGGGCACCGCCATGTTTGACGGCCGCGACCTGCAGACAATGTCGAACAGAGAACTTCGCAAGGTTCGCGGCGGCGACATCGGCTTTGTTTTCCAGGACCCGATGACATCGCTCAACCCGGTCATGCGCATCGGCGAACAGATCTGCGAACCGCTACGCTATCACAGCGGCATGAACAAGCATGAGGCCAGAACCCGCGCCATCGAACTGCTGCGCCTCGTCGGCATACCCGGCCCTGAACAGCGCTTGCAGGCCTATCCGCACGAATTGTCAGGCGGCATGCGCCAGCGTGTGATGATCGCGATTGGCCTTGCCTGCAATCCGAAGCTGCTGATTGCCGACGAGCCGACCACCGCGCTTGATGTGACAATTCAGGCCCAGATCGTCGATCTGGTCAAGGATCTGCGCACCAAGCTCGGCATGTCGATCGTCTGGATCACCCATGACCTGGCGCTGATTGCAGGTCTCGCCGATCGTGTCGTCGTGCTGTATGCCGGGACCGTTGTCGAGGATGCACCCGTTGACACGCTCTACAGCAAGCCGCTGCATCCCTATACGCAAGGGCTTCTCGCTTCGATCCCGCAGATCGGCCATGCCGCCACCAGCCGCCTGAGCTCGATTGGCGGAACGCCGCCCGAGCCTGGTCGCCGGCCCGCCGGTTGCCCCTTTGCGCCGCGTTGTCCGCAGGCCTTGGCTATTTGCCGCGAACGCGTGCCCCGTCTCGAATATGCCAACGAAACCGATGGTCACCGCGTCGCCTGTTTCGCGGCCCAGACCGCAAAGGAAGCCGCGTGATGACTGGCGAACCCCTGCTCAGAATTGAAAACCTGGTCAAACATTTCCATGTAAGGCTCGGTGCATTCGGCGAGCGCGAAGCAACCGTGCATGCGCTGGACGACATCGATCTCGACATCATGGAAGGCGAGACCTTGAGCCTTGTCGGCGAATCCGGCTGCGGCAAGTCGACGACCGGTTTCACCATCCTCAATCTCTACCGCGCGACCAGCGGCCGAATTCTCTACAAGGGTCAGGATCTCTCCAAGCTCAACGAAGACCAGATGCGGCCGTTCCGCCGCGACCTGCAGATCGTTTTCCAGGATCCCTATTCGACGCTCAACCCACGTATGACGGTTGGCGAGGCGATCAGCGAACCGATGCTGTTTCACAAGCTGGCAACCAAGGCCCAGCTGAAGGACAAGCTGGATTCGCTGCTATCCGACGTCGGACTGCCGACCCGGTTTGCCCAGCGCTATCCGCATGAACTGTCCGGCGGTCAACGACAGCGGGTGGTCATCGCCCGCGCGCTCGCCTGCCAGCCGAAGTTCATCGTCTGCGACGAGGCTATTTCCGCGCTGGACGTCTCGATCCAGGCGCAGATCATCAACCTCCTGCTCGATCTGCAGGATAAATACCGCCTGACCTATCTGTTCATTGCCCATGACCTTGCCGTTGTGCGCCATATCTCGACCCGTGTCGGCGTGATGTATCTCGGTCGCCTTGCAGAGCTTGCGCCGCGCGACGAGATTTTCACCAACCCCTTGCATCCCTATACCCGCGCGCTTCTGTCGGCCGTGCCGGAGATCGATCCGGCCCATGAACGCACACGCCAGCGTCAGATCCTGCAGGGCGATGTGCCGAGCCCTCTTGATCCGCCGACGGGCTGTCGTTTCCACACGCGCTGCCCGATCGCCATGGATATCTGCCGCACCGATGTGCCGGCCTGGCGCGACGCCCGACCCGGCCACAAGGTTGCTTGCCACGCCGTTCCCATCGAGGCCCATGCATGACGCTCAAGGCTGCGATCCTCGCCGATGATCTGACGGGTGCTCTCGATACCGGCACGCCGTTTGTTCAAAATGGTCTTACGGTTGCGGTCGTGGTTTTTGGTGAAAACCTGGAGAAAGCGCTTGCGGCAAACCCGGATGTGCTGGTGGTCAATACCGCTTCCCGCGCGCTGTCACCGCAAGACGCATCTGAGCGCGTTACGAGTGTTGCAAACCGGCTCAAGGCGGTTGCGCCGGACCTGGTGATGAAGAAGATCGATTCCCGGCTCAAGGGCAATGTCGCCGCCGAAACACTGACGCTTGCTGATGCACTTGGCCTTGGCCAGATCATCATTTGTCCAGCAATCCCTGACCAGCAACGGTTGACCCGGAACGGCCATGTTATCGGCCGCGGCGTCGATCAGCCGATATCGATCGCTGCTCTGTTCGATCAGACATCCGTCATCGTCTGCGATGCCGAAACGGATGCCGACATGGACCGGATCGCTAATACGCACGACTGGACAAATGGGCTGGCCGTCGGCGCTCGTGGCCTCGGGCTGGCCTTGGCCAGACGGATCGGCAATGGTTCCGGCGGCTCCGCGCAGTCATCATCCCTGACGCTCACCGATCAGACACTTTTCGCCTTTGGTTCTCGTGATCCCATCACTGTCTCGCAGATGCACCGGCTTGATCGGCAGGATCGTCTCGCGGTGCTCGCGGATGCACCACATGGTCAACTTGGCGATCTTGACGCGCCGCTGCGTCTGCCCGCATTGCTGCGTTGCACGGGCGATATGCGCGAGGATGGCGCAACGGTCGCAAGTCGTTTTGCCGAGGGCGTGCGCAAGGTGGTTACCACCAGCCACATCGAGATGCTGATGATGGGCGGCGGCGATACGGCGCTTGCCGTTCTCACCGCACTCGGCATAGAAGTGCTCTTCCCGATGGGAGAAATCGAACCAGGAATTCCGTGGTTCGAGGTGACATTGCAGGATGGCAAGGGCCTGCGATGTGCCGTCAAATCGGGAGGGTTCGGGACCGTCGACAGCCTGGTTGCAGTGTTGCCGGCCAAACCGGAGCAGAAATCGACGGACAGCAAGGAGACCTCCATTGGCCGAAGCTAGCGACGCTGTACTCAATGCAGCTGTGACACCGGCAAAGCCCGAGCGTGTCAAACCGGTCAAGCTTGTCGACCGTGTCTTCGACCAGTTGATGGAGCGCATCCGCGCTGGCAATTATCCAGCGGATTCACGCCTTCCCGGCGAACATGAATTGTCGTCGATGCTGGGCGTATCCCGGCCTGTCGTGCGTGACGCGCTTGCGCGCCTGCGCGAACAGGGGATCGTCTACGCCCGCCAGGGCGCCGGCACATTTGTCAGCGCCCAAGGCTCGTCTTCCGCCCAGCTGTCTTACTCCCCGGTCAAGACGATCGCCGATATCCAGCGTTGCTACGAATTCCGTCTGACCATCGAGCCTGCCGCGGCCTATTTCGCCGCCAAGCGCAGGGATGAAGCCGCAATCCAGAAGATTGCAGCGGCTCTGGCAGAGTTGCGCGAAGCGACCAGCCACCAGTTGCACCGCACCGATGCAGACTTCGTTTTCCATCGTGCGGTCACGGAAGCTGCGAACAATCACTATTACACAGCCTCACTTGATGCTTTGAAGGCCCATATTGCCGTCGGCATGCATCTGCACGGCCTGTCCCTGCTCGGTCCTAAACTCGGCCTCGAAAAGGTCTATGAAGAACACAACTCGATTTACCGAGCGATTGCCGAGGGGCGTGCGGATGATGCCAAGAGCGCCATGCTCAAACATCTGGAAGGCTCTCGTGATCGTCTGTTCGAAGGCCGTGCGCTCGACCTCTCTATCTAGGCTGACCGATACGTGACCAACCCCTTGGATTTTCGGGGCAACAACTGCCGCCTTACCTCAAGGGATCTCGGCGCCCATCCTCAAGGATTTGCGTAGAGGATTTCTTCGGCTTCCTCGAGTTCCATCTGCATGACCCGCCGGCCCAGTTCGAAACCGAAACCATTGCGGGCGAACGACGAGAATTCCTTTGCGCGCTGCTTTTCATCCGCGTCGGTTTTGCGAAACGGACCGAAAGCCCGCTTGCGGGCCAGAACGACGGCTGCGCGCAGATCGTCGGCCTCATCGAGCACCGTCGCGACGATCTCCCGGTCGACGCCTTTTTCACTGAGCTTGCGAGCGATTGCCCGCTTCGACTTGCCACTGCGCGCTGCCGAGCTGGAGCGGATCTCCGCATAGGCCTGATCGTCGAGCACCTTCATGTCACGGCCGAACCCGACCGCGAAAGCGCCGAGCGCCCTGAGTTGCGCCTCGGAAATCCCTTCAAACTTCTGTTTGGCCTTGCGCATGATCGCGTCGGACAATTCCCGCTCTGTCATCATCCGCTTTGCCAGCCGGTAGGCGGCGGAATTGCGAGCCCAAGACAGCATCCTGGCCGTGGGCACTTCAATTTCATCCGCCGGGCTCGTCATCACATCCATCAAATCATCCTACCGAAACGCCGCGCTGGCGAAAAGGCCGCCACATATGCCCGTCAACTTTCGTTGACAGCTGTCAACGTTTGCATGTCATCGGCCGCCACTTTCACCATGCGCCCGGCGTTCATTCCGTTTGTCGCTCAAGCGCCTGCAGCATCGGATAGACACTGAATGTCGATTTCTCAGCCTTGCGAGTCAGATCGCGCAGGTAGCCGCCCGGCGAGCGGATCTCATCGGCACGCTCCAGCATGATCGCCACAACAATAGATGCAGCCTGTTCGCCCATCGCCGCCTTGGCTTTCTGCCAGGCATCGGGTGAAACCCCGAGCATCGAGCGAACGAGATCGGCCGCGCGGATCAAATCCTGCCATCCACTCATGCCCCCGCGGGCATAATCGGCGATCTGCGGGCAAATCCGCTTCATCCGTTCGAGGCTGATCGCCATCTTGCGGTTTGGCGCCAATGCCGTATCGCCTGGCTTCGCCCTTTCTATGACTCTTTGGCCTTCTAATTCAAATGGAAGGTCTGTATTTGAATTCTGTATATGACGCTCGATTTGATCATCATTGCCGCTCATTTCTTCTTCGGAGAGCGATGAAAGATAAGTCTTTTCCACCTTAATCCGGAATGCGATCAGGCGTTCGCGAAGAGCATTCAAGAGTGCCGGGTCGTAGCCCCGCGGCAGGCTGCCGAAAGACATCTCCTGAAACTCAGCCGCAATCTCCGCCCATCCGCCGTCACGGCCCTCTTCCAGGGCCGTGGTGATGATCTTGGAGATGTCGCGCAGGTGCAGGGTCACCTCCGAGCGCTGTGCACGGATCATCCGCGCCTGGGCGCGCGCCTGTTCAGCCAGAGAGAGAATCTCGGACGACTTCAGCGCCAGTGGAGCGAGGTCAAAGCCGAAAGCATCCTCAACAACACCATTGTCGTCCCGGCGGCAGAAGCGCTTGCCGTTGGCGCTGTCGCGGCGAAACAGAAGGCCAGCCTCGACCAATGCCGTCAGATGCCGGCGGATCGTCGCTGGAGCCATGCCCCGTGCCCTCAGTGACAGCTCTCGATTGGAGGGAAAGACGATAATCGGGTTGGCGCCATCGAGCACACGGTCGGTGGTGAAGCTGACCAGCGCCTCGAGCAGCCCGATCGCCCTGTCGCTGAGGCCAAAGTGGTCGCGCGCTTCGGTCAGTGCGCGAATGAGCTGCCACTTGTCGCTGGCGCCCTTGTCGTTGCCGCCGTCGCCGGCGCGCAGTTTCTCTTGCCTCTCAGCGACGGATGCCTGGCGGGCAAAAAGCCGCGCAGTCATCCGGCCGCCGCCAAAAGGCGTCGTTGCCAGTCTCTCCACCATGATCAGGTCCTCTGTGAGGAGGCAAGACGGACCCGAACACCATGAAATTTGGCAATAGTTTCAATACCCGGACTCGACATCGCTGTCGCCGACTCTTGACTTTGCCTTCTGGAAGTGATTCTCTCGGATTGCTACATAGGAGAGGGGCTTCCGGAACGTCAGGTTTTGGGGGCCTTTTTCTTGTCTCCGCGCTTCCTTTCTTGGGTTTCGCGATGTTTCAATCCGTGCCAGGCCGGCATTTCAAGTCCGGGATCCGACGCTAATTCTAGCAAATCAAAGGGCTACCTAAGCAGCCCGGCGTCATTTGCCTGTTTCCTTCGCCTTCAGATGTGTCGCATAGGCCTCGCTCACATGCGCCGATAGCGCATCGATGAAGCCCTGGTCCACGTCCTTGGCAAAATCGATCTTGACCGCCCTGCCCTGCCGTTTGTAGGCGGCAAAAACGCGGCCTCCTGGCGCCAGCAACTGATCCGGTTCCGGCTTGTGAACTCCAGTATTGCGGGCCAGGCGGGCAAACAGGAACTCGAAACGGCGATCAGTCTCGGCTTCCTTGAAGGCCGCGACCTTGATCTCGTCCTGGGCCTTCTCATTGCCGGCCGGGCGGGCATAGAGTTCGACGAGTTTCATCCAGCGATCCCGGCCGGCTTTCGGGGCCGGTCCGATAGCGCGCACGATATGTTCCGGAATGCCTTCGGCAACCTGGATGAGGCGCGAAAGTTCGGATTTCTGGACCGAAAGCGCGTCACCGATCAGCTTGCGATCAAAACCTCTGGTCACCAGCGTCTGGGCAAACACAGCGCGCTCGATAAACGATAGATTGCGCCGCTCGGCATTTTCCTTGCCCTGCGCCAGCACCAGCTCGTCATCGGACAGCGCGCGAACCAACGCCTTGACCTCGATGCCCAGGGTTTGGGCCGCCCGCATGCGGCGATGGCCATAGGCAACCTGATAGCGACCTTCATCGTCGGGATGCGGTCGCACCAGAATGGGAACCTGCTGGCCGCTTTCGCGCATGCTCTCGACCAGCTCGATAAATTGCGGGTCGTTGACTTCGCCCTGGCTCAGGCGGTCGGAGATGAAGGAGGCATCCACGCGCGCGGTGTCGAGCGAAATCACACGTTCGCCCTCTTCGAGAGCCTGACGAAGCTGGCGCGCTTCTTCAGCCTCCCGCGCGATCGAGGACAGAGAGAGCCCCATGGCCTTCACCGCGCCCGATGCGCTGCGCGCAGGCGCCGCATTGGTTTCGGTCTGACCCGACGGCACATGTGGGGCCTGACTGGTCGCAGGCGGCTCGCTGGCTTCAGCAACGGATTTGGTTTCGGGTGCTGGGGTCAGCGCCTCACCAAACAGGGCCTTGATCGAATTCTTGCGGTCGCGTCCCGTTGTCATGCCGGTCGCCCCCAAGCGGCGTGGATCAATGCTTCCACTTCCGAATTCACCGCGTCCAGCGACTCCATCGCACGATCGTAGGTCCCGCGGGTGAAGTTCTCTCGCCCGACTTCATAGAGGGTCTGTTTGGTCAGACCAGCATCTGACACCGCGGTCGACTTCAGCATGGGGGCCGTCAGGACACGTTCGCCAAACAGCGACCGCAGGAAGCCGACAATCTGTGTCTGCGGTCCGTCATGCGGTTCGACGCGGGTGACGAGATAACGCAGGAAGTCGAAATTCAGCTGACCACCTGCCTCGCGCACCACGGCCAGAAGATCCGACGTCATGAACAGGAACTGGCTCATCGAGGCAACGTCGAGCATCTGCGGATGCACCGTGACCAAGACCGAGGTCGAGGCACAAAGCGCCGACAGAGTGAGATAGCCAAGCTGCGGTGGGCAATCGATGATCACGACATCATAGTCGTCGGCGACCGTGGCCAGTGCCGCCTGGACGCGTGTAAAGAACAGCGAATGCGTATCGCCTGCCCGACGCTCGGCAAGAGCTCGCGGCGTTGCATGTTCAAATTCCTGCAGCTCAAGATTGCCGGGAAGCAGGTCAAGATTGTGAAAATAAGTCTTGCGGATAATGTCTTTCAACGGCCGAACTTCACCGTCATAGCGGATGGCGCCGTAAATCGTGTCATTGCCGACGAGATCCAATTCCGGCTGGTAGCCGAAAAGAGCCGATAGAGATGCTTGCGGGTCGAGGTCAACGGCAAGTACGCGGTGCCCGGTCATGGCAAGATACTGGGCCAGATGCACGGAAGACGTCGTCTTGCCTGAACCGCCCTTGAAATTGGTGACGGAAATGATCTGCAAGTGCTCGCCACGCGCTGGATCGCGCCATTTTACATAGGAGCGTGCCTTGGCGTCATTGCCCTTGGCGCGGGCCTGATCTGCCAGGAAATGGCGTAGGGCGTCGATATCGGCAAGCGAATAATACCGCCGTCCCCCCGTGCCGACCTTCGGCTGCGGTCCTTCGCCGGCAAGCGAGAGCTGGCGCAGGTAGCCATCCGAGACGCCAATCAGGCGCGCCGCCTCGCCCGAAGTGAACGAGCGCAGTGTCTTTTGCGATGTCGGCGGAAACAACCGCTCGCGCATCGCTTTCAATTGGGCCGAAAGCGCCTGCGCGTCTTCGGCGATGGTCTCGTCGGCAGGGCGCAATGAAATTGCCTCTTCCTGTGTTGCCGTGATCGATGGACTGCCCATCAGACCTTCTCCATTCTCTTTGCCTTACCGAACAACGTCGCTGCCATGGCGCGCTGTCGTCGAAACAGGCAAACTGATTCTACATCCGCGATTCTCCCCGCCATGAAAATACGCACTTGCGGGAAACAACAGGCTTTTTAGTAATTTACGGCAAAGCCTCACTGTTGCGGCTTCTATCCGTAACAGCGTGTGGCATCAACCGAGTCGCGTCAAGATAATTCTGTTGCCGGCGCAGTGAGGTAGCAGGCGATGCTCGGCGCGCAACGGCAATCCGTTACGGCCATTTCCAAACTGAGAACAAAAGAGCCCCGATTGCACGGTCATTGCTACCTAATGCCAGTTTTTTCTGTTAGGCACAGTTCCAATGAAGACAGCATGCCAGACACAGCCATTTGAAGAATACGGCCGTCTGATGCCACCCGTTGGCACAGGCGATCGGCGTGCGCTCGCAATTTTCGTCTCAGCCTTGCAATCCCTGGTATTTCTCCTGCTGCTTCTGCAAGGCGACTGGGGCCAGGCGCGACAAAACCATGTGGGCCGTGGTCAGGCACTCGCCGACGCACAGGATACGAGAAATCTTCTCACCACGGGATCCGAAACACCAAGAGCTTTGGCTTCCAGCGCAGACCGCCAGCGCGGCAAGGCGCGCGCCAGCGATGCGCCTGAGGCCACACCACCTTGCCAAGCATGCCAGATATCCCGTCCCGACGGACATTCTCTGCATGCCGACGCACATCAGGTCCAGCCAAACCGACTTGAAAGCTCTGCCTACCGGGCGCGAGCGCCACCCAGGCGCGTGATCTGACGCTTTTACGCCTATAACAAAAAAGCCCGCGTCGCGCTGTGCACTCCATCCGTAGCTGAAGCTGGCGAGAGGATGAACAATGGCGGCCGGATCACATTAGGATTTACTCCGTTGAAGAACTCTCCCTGGAAGGTGCTGACCTATGCGGTCATCATCATCATCGGCGTGCTGATTGCATTGCCCAACATCCTCTCTGAGAAGACGCTTGCGTCCTGGCCATCATGGCTACCGTCGAGCAAGATCTCGCTTGGTCTCGATCTCCGCGGCGGATCGCATCTGGTGCTGGAAGTCGACAGACAGTCGCTGGAAGCCGAATGGCTGCAGAACCTGACGCAGGACGCGCGGAACAATCTGGACGCTGCAAAGATCGCCACGACGTCCATCCGTCGCGAACAAAACAACGTCGTGGTCACGGTCCGGGACCCGGCCCAGCGCCCGGCAGCACAGACGGAACTTGCCAAACTCGTCAATCAGGTCACCTGGGGCACATCCATCGGCGTGTCGGATCTCGACATTGCTGCCAGCGGCGACAGCGCCATAACAGTAAGGCCATCCGAGATTGGCCTCTCCCACCGCATCAGCGGTGCCGTCGACCAGAGTCTCGAAATCATCCGCCAACGCGTCGACCAGGTCGGTGTTGCCGAGCCGACAATTCAGCGTGTTGGTGCCGACCGCGTTTTGGTCCAGCTCCCGGGCGAACAGGATCCCTCGCATCTCAAACAGCTGCTCGGCTCCACCGCTAAAATGAGCTTCCACCTGCTCGGACGCGCAGGCGAACGCGGCGTATCAGAGCTCAGGGACGAAGATGGACAGATTTATCCTGTCGAGGACCGGGTGCTGCTTTCGGGCGATCGACTGACCGATGCCCGCGTCGCCTTCGATCCCAACAACAATCAACCTGTGGTCAGTTTCCGCTTCGACCAGACGGGCGCCACCCGCTTTGCCGATATTACACGCCAGAATGTCGGAAACCCCTTTGCCATCGTCCTTGACGGGACAGTCCTCAGTGCGCCAGTCATTCGCGAACCCATCACCGGTGGCGCTGGCCAGATTTCCGGGTCCTTCACCGTTGAGGGCGCCAATACGCTTGCGGCCCTTCTCAGAGCCGGCGCGCTTCCTGCCAAGTTGAACGTGATCGAAGAGCGCACGGTCGGCGCAGATCTTGGCGGCGATGCGATCGAACGTGGCATTCTGTCCGGCCTTGCCGGCTTCGGCCTGGTCATGGGCTTCATCCTGCTGCTCTACGGCACCTGGGGCCTGTTGGCCGTCCTTGCCCTTGCCCTCAATGTCATCCTCACCTTTGCAGGCCTCAGCATCATCGGCTCGACGCTGACCCTGCCCGGCATCGCCGGCATTGTTCTGGGCATCGGCCTTGCCGTCGATGCCAATGTTCTCATCAATGAACGTATCCGCGAAGAAAGCCGCAAGGGCCGCGGCGTGCATGCCGCAATCGACCAGGGCTTCCAGAAAGCATATTCCACAATCGTCGACAGCAATGTAACGGCGCTGATTGCAACCATCCTGCTGTTCTGGTTCGGGTCCGGTCCTGTCCGCGGTTTTGCCGTCACGATGGGTCTCGGCATTGCCATCTCCATGTTCACGGCAGTGTCGGTCGTCCGTGTGGCGATGATTTCCATCACGACACGCTTCAAACTGAAGAAGATCAACATCAATGCGCTGCTGCCGATCCGTCTGATCCCGGACGGGACGAAGATCGACTTCATGAAGGCGCGTCTGTTCGGCCTCGGCATATCAGCCTTTCTATCGATCTCCTCCGTCATCCTTTTCTTCACGCCAGGTCTGAACTATGGCGTGGATTTCAAGGGCGGCATACAGATCGAGGTATCGACGGCAAAGGCTGCCGATCTTGGCGCCTTCCGCGCCGGACTGGAAAGCCTCGGTCTCGGCGAGGTTGCCCTCCAGGAATTCGGCGACAGCAACCACATCCTGTTGCGCGTCGAACGCCAGCCCGGCCCTGAATCGGCACAGAACGAAGCGGTCGAGAAACTCAAGGCGGAGATCCAGACCATAGACTCTACGTCGCAGATCCAGCGCACCGAAGTCGTTGGCCCTAAAGTCAGTGGTGAACTGGCAACCGCCGGCTTCCTCTCCGTGATCCTCGCCAGCATCGCGATGCTGATCTACATCTGGAGCCGGTTCGAATGGCCGTTCGCGGTGGGCGCAATTGCGACCCTGATCCTCGACGTGACCAAGACGATCGGGTTCTTTGCCCTGACCGGTCTCGACTTCAATCTTACGGCCATCGCGGCGCTGCTGACGCTGGTCGGCTATTCGGTCAACGACAAGGTGGTCGTCTATGACCGCATGCGTGAAAACATGCGTCTCTACAAGGCGATGCCGTTTCGGGACCTTATCAACCTGTCGATCAACGAAACTCTGGCCCGCAGCATCTTCACATCCGCCACGGCATTTCTTGCTATGCTGCCGATGGCGATCTGGGGTGGAAGTGCCGTCGAGAGCTTTGCAATCCCGATGGTTTTCGGGATCTTCATTGCCGCGTCGTCATCGGTGTTCATCGCGGCTCCGATCTTGCTTTTCCTCGGCGACTGGCGCACCAGGCGCCGCGCAGCAGCCGATGACGCAGCCCAGGCTGAAGCGGCCTGACCCGATCAGAGACAAACAGAAAAGGCACCCGGTTCGTCCGGGTGCCTTTTTAGGCTCGCAAAGAGCTCGCGAATGTCACGTACCCAATCAGATTGGGCGATCAAGGCTCTTCCTGTTTAGCCGGCACCTTGCCATTCTTGGCCGCCCGGTCCCGATGCAGTGCTGCGCGGGCGAGAAGCATGAACGTCACCGGAGTGGTGACAGTGACGAAGATACCGATCAGGATTTCATGGATCACCAGGCGCTGCGAGGTGACCGTGAAGAAGATCATCGATGCCAACATCACGCCGCCAATGCCCCAGCTTGTGCCAAGCGTGGGTGCGTGGAGACGCTCATAAAAGGTTGGCAGGCGCAGGAATCCAATGGCCCCGATCAGTGCCAGCGATGCGCCGATCAAAAGAAAGGTGGATACGACAATGGCCGCCCACAGCGGCAGATCTGCGGCTGGCTGCATCATTCGATCACCTCCCCGCGCATCAGGAATTTGGCCAGTGCGACCGTTGCCACGAAGCCGATCATGCCAATCACCAGTGCCGCTTCGAAATACACCACCCGACCGGTGCCGATGCCGAATGTCACCAGCAATAACATCGCATTGATGTAGAGCGTATCCAGGCCAATGATGCGATCCTGTGCGCGCGGACCGCGAAACATTCGGATAGACGCGATCGCCATGGCGCAGGCAAGCAGCAATTGCGAGAGAGACACCGCCGTGAAGAGGATAACCGCGCTCATGCAAAGATCTCCATCAGCAGTTTCTCATAACGGTTCTTGATGGTGCTCACCCAGGCGTCTTCATCAACAAGATCGAGGACATGCAGCAGCACGGTCCGCTCGCGGGAATCATATTCGAGCCAGGCGGATCCCGGCGTGCTGGTCAAAATGACTGCCAATAAGGCCAGCGCCGTGCGATCCTCCAACTCGAGCGGCAGGAGCAGGAACCCAGAATGACGCTCGTCCGATTGACCGCTGAGGATCACCCGTGCCACCGCGAAATTCGAACGGATGATATCCGAAAATGCCAACAGGAACAGCTTGGGCAACAGGTACCATTTGCGCAGGCGCGGCTTTTCCGGGCGCAAGGCGGCAAAGGCCCAACTGGCAAAAACAGCAACGAATGTCCCGAGAAGCAGATGGCCCAGACTGAAGCCATTGAGCAACAGCCACATGACCACAAGCGAAAGTGTCAGGATCGGATAGGGAAGCATCAATTTCCTCCCGTCTCTTGCGATTGCTGACCGGTGCGCGTTTCAATCGCCGCCGCATTCTTAACAGCATCAATGTAGATCGCCGGATTGCTCAGCGTGCGAATTGTGGTGTCCATGTAGCGCATGGCAGCACCAGCCTGAAGAGTCAGCGCAAGGGTAAGGAACAGGAGGAACATGACCGGTACGAGTTCGATCACCAGAACACGCGGAACGGTTCCTTCGATCGATGTCCAGAAAGTTCTGATGCCGGCGCGCGTCATGGCGATCAATGCCGCGACCCCTGAAAGGATGACGAGAACGACAAGCGTCCACACACCGGCAGTCGGCGGCACACCCGTCGCCCCGGCACCCATCATCGCGGACAACATCGCGAACTTGGCGACGAAGCCGGAAAGCGGCGGCAAACCCGACAAGAGGATGCCAACAGCAGCAAAACACGTGCCAAGGATTGCCATGGTTCCGGGCATGGCAAGTCCGCCACCTTCCTCGACCTCGTCCTCACCCTCGCCATAGGCCTCCATGGTCACCACCAGCACATTCGCTCCGGCATCCTGGCCTCGCTCGACAAGCTCGATCAGCATGAAAAACGCTCCGATCGTGAGGGTCGAACTCACAAGGTAAAGCAAGGCACCGGATGAGACGGCGCCATCATTGATGCCGAGCACCATCAGCATCGTGCCTGACGAGACAAGCACCGAGTAACCGGCAAGCCGCCCGAGCGCCTGGGAAGCCAGAACGCCAATCGTACCGAACACGACGGTTGCAATTCCACCGAAAAGCAGTAGTTCAGCACCAAATCCGGCAGACGGTCCATCGCCGAATAGGAGCATGGTCAGCCGCAGGATGACATATATCGCCAGCTTGCTCAGAATGGCAAACATGCCGGCAACCGGTGCAGATGCGGCGCTGTAAGCGGTCGGCAACCAAAAGCACAAGGGCCACATGCCGGCCTTGATCAGAAACGCGATGCCGAGCACACCCGCACCCGCTTCCATCAGCATACGCCGATCAGCCTCCATCTCCGGTATGCGCGCAGCAAGGTCGGCCATGTTGAGCGTACCGGTCGTGCCATAGATGAGGCTGACGCCGATCAGGAAGAACAGGGCAGCCACCAGGTTGACGGCGATATAGTGCAGGCCGGCCTTCACCCGCAATGCACCCGAGCCGTGCAGAAGCAGGCCATAGGACGCAGCCAGCATGACTTCAAAAAAGACAAACAGATTGAACAAGTCACCGGTCAGGAAGGCGCCATTGACGCCCATCAGCAAGACCTGAAACATCGAGTGAAAATGCGCGCCCACCGCGTGCCAGCGGGCAAAAGAAAATACCAGGGTTGCCACAGCCAGGAGCGAGGTCAGGGTCAGCATCAGCGCTGACAGCCCATCGAGCACAAGAACGATGCCGAAAGGTGCCACCCAGTTGCCGACAAGATAGACGCTGTTGAAGGTTTCAGATGCGTTTTGCATCTGCAGCAACAGGATCGAAACGCCGGCAATCGCAAGCGTCGACGCCAGGCTGATCATCGCCTTCGCCACGCGACTGCGTTCATCGACGAATAGCAATGCGGCCGCCGCAATCATCGGCAGCAGGATCGGCAGGATGATCAGATGGTGTTGCCAGCCGCTCATGCGCCTCAGTTCCTCCCATCGACATGGTCGTTGCCGGTCAAACCGCGCGATGCGAGCAGCACAACCAGAAACAATGCCGTGGTGGCAAAACCGATGACGATTGCCGTCAGCACAAGCGCCTGAGGCACTGGATCGGTCAAGGTGGAGGGCAGCATGTCATCGCCCAGAATCGGCGGCACATTGCTTTTGACGCCGCCGACGCCAAAGATGAACAGGTTGACGGCATAGGACAGAAGGGAGAGGCCAACGATTACCTGGTAGGTGCGCGGCCGCAAGATCAACCAGACACCACAACTGGTCATCACACCGATGGCGATCGACAATACGAGTTCCATTACGCCTCCTCCGTTCGATTGGTCTCGATCGTGCGCAACCGGTTGATACGGATGGACTGATGCGCCAGGGCGACAAGGATCAACACAGTCGATCCGACCACAAGCATGAAGACCCCGAGATCAAACAGCAGTGCGGACGCTGCCGGCACCTTGCCGATCAGTGGCACGTCGACATAGCGAAAATGCGAGGTCAGGAACGGATAACCGAGAAGCCATGCACCGATGCCTGTCGTGACTGCCGTCAACAGTCCTGCTCCCATCCAGCGCAAGGGCAGAATACGGATACGGTCCTCTGCCCATCGCGTGCCCCCTGCCAGATACTGCAGGAGAAATGCAATCGATAGCGTCAGGCCCGCAGAGAATCCCCCACCCGGCAGATCATGACCGCGCATGAACAGATAGACGGAAAAAGTGATGATGACCGGGAACAGCCATTGCATGATCACCGATGGCACCAAGAGATAGTCGCGCACCGTGTCTCCGGCCGATCGCTCAGGGCGCTCCTCATCAAACCGGTTCTGGATTTTTTGCTGTTCCGGCATTTCGAAGCTGTCTTCCGCCGGTCGGAAACGGCGCAACAACGCGTAGACCGTCAGCGCGACGACGCCGAGTACCGCAATCTCCCCCATCGTGTCAAAGCCGCGGAAATCGACCAGGATGACATTGACGACATTGCGCCCTCCACCCTGCGAATAGGCGTTTTCCAGGAAATAATTGGCGATCGCGTCGGGCACCGGCATCGTCATCACGGCATAGGCGACAAAAGTCATGCCGACACCGCAGGCGACCGCCAGCATCAGATCGCGGAAACGTCTGAAACGGCCACGCAGGGTGATTTGATCATCAGTGTTCACGTTCCGCTTCGGCAGCCACCGCAGTCCTAGGAGAATGAGGACTGTGGTGACGATCTCGACCAGCAACTGCGTGATGGCAAGATCCGGGGCCGACAGCCACACAAATGTAATGCAGATAATCAGCCCGACACCGCCGAGCATAATCAGGGCCGCCAGCCGGTGATACTTCGCAAGCATTGCGGTTCCGATCGCCAGGCAGATGCCGAGGGACCAGATTGCGGCAAAGGCCGGATCGACACCGGTAAGGGCAATTTCACGCATCTCGAAGCCCGCCAGATAGAGCGGCAACAGCGCCGACAGGAATCCGACAGCAACCAGCCAACGCAATTGTGGCTGCAGATTCCGCGTACCCAGCCGCCGCTCGGCCAGACGGGCCCAACGCCATGAGACATCGACCAGCACGCGCTCGAAAATACGCTGTCCTTTCAGATTGCGCAGGATCGGCGGGCCATCATCGCAAGAAGCGAGATATTTGCGCAGCACGACGTAGAGGATTACCCCACCGACAATAGCAATGATGCTCATCAGCAGGGGCAGGTTGAAACCGTGCCAAACCGATAGACTGTATTCCGGCATCTCGCTTCCCAGCACACTGGTCGCGGCAACGTGGAGATATGGCCCGATCGATATCGCCGGTATGATGCCGACAACCAGGCACGCAATCACCAGGATTTCGATTGGCAACCGCATGGAATGTGGTGGCTCATGTGGTTTGGGCTTGGGCAGGTCGGTTGGCGCCGGCCCGAAAAACACCGTGTGGATCAGGCGCAGCGCATAGACGACGCTAAACGCACCGGCCAGGGTCGCAACATACGGGAGTGCCCGATCAAGGATCGAATCCGCGTGGGTCTCGACCGCTTCGGCAAAGAACATTTCCTTCGACAGAAAGCCATTGAGCAGGGGAACGCCGGCCATGGCGGCACTTGCGACCATGGCGAGCGTTGCGGTGATCGGCAGGAAGCGAAACAGCCCGCTTAATCGCCTGAGGTCACGCGTGCCTGTCTCATGATCGATAATGCCGGCCGCCATGAACAGCGACGCCTTGAAGGTCGCGTGGTTGAGCATGTGAAAGATCGCGGCGACCGTAGCAAGTGGGCTGCCGAGGCTCAGCAACGTCGTTATCAGACCGAGATGGCTGATGGTAGAGTAGGCCAGCAGCCCCTTCAGGTCCTGTTGAAACATCGCGAAATAAGCGCCAAGCAAGAGCGTCAGGATGCCGGCCAGTCCGACAAGCCAGAACCATTCATAGGTCCCCGACAACACCGGCCAGAGACGCACGAGCAGGAAAACGCCAGCCTTGACCATAGTTGCGGAATGCAGGAGTGCCGAGACAGGCGTCGGCGCCGACATCGCATTGGGCAGCCAGAAGTGGAATGGAAACTGCGCGCTCTTGGTGAAAGCCCCCAAAAGAATAAAGACCAGCGTCGGCAAATAAAGTGGATGGTTGCGGATCAGATCACCGGAGGCCAGGATCTTGTCGAGATCGTAGCTGCCAACGATGTTGCCAAGAAGAAGCAGGCCGATCAGCAGGCTGAAACCGCCAATGCCGGTTACGGTAAGCGCCATTCGAGCGCCATCACGGGCCGCAGCATTGTGATGCCAGAAACTGATCAGCATGAAGGAGAAAATGCTGGTCAGCTCCCAAAACACGGAAAGCAGAATGACATTGCCCGACAAGACGATGCCGAGCATCGCCCCCATGAAAGCCATCAGGAACGAAAAGAAACGCGCGACGGAGTCATCCTTGCCCATGTAGTAGCGAGCATAAAGCACGACGAGAAATCCGATAACCGTGATCAGCATGGTAAAAATCCATGCAAAGCCGTCCATCCGCAAGCTGAAGTTCAAACCCAGTTGCGGGATCCAGTCGACGGAAAAACGCACAGCCTGCCCGTCAGACACAGACGGATAAAAACCTGCGGTCAGAAGAATCGACAAGAGCGTGACGGCACCACCGACGGCAACAGGCAAGTCCCGTGATCCGTTGTTCAGAAGAGCCACACAAATCACGCTGCCGAGGAACGGCAGGGCGAGCAGAACCGCAAGAAAATATGGCGCCAACGTTATCCCAAGACCTTAAGACCTTCCCGATGAACCACCGCACGAGATCGGAGAAACGAGCTCGTGGCATTGCCGCACGCATCTGGATATTTGCGCCGAACCACTATATTATGGTGTATAGTGACCAATATGGGTAACTTATCGCATTGGGTCAACCCGAAATGACGAAAACATTGACACCAGCATTGTGTCGAGCGGCGCGCGGCTTTCTCGATTGGACACAGTCTGATCTTGCCGAGCGATCGGGCGTGTCCCGCAGCACCGTGAGAGATTTTGAAGGCAACCGCCATGACGTACACCGATCCACCGAAGCGCAACTCTGTCTTGCATTTGAAAAGAGCGGTATCCGTTTTATTCCCTGCGAGGGCGACCATGTCGGCCTGTCCGGCCTGGATCGCCAAGACGAGCACCCCGGTGTCACGCAGGGCGAATGATCGTCTCTCATCTGTAGGTTAAAGGTCGCCACAGCTTCACACAATCGAATCGTGCAAACATGCACATGACGCGTGTTATTGACACGGCGCCTATAGCGCCTCCGGCATCGAAGGATAAGAGTATGGCCCAGACACCACGCAGACCTGTCAATCCGAAAGACGCAGCCGAAGCGCTGTTCAGGCCGGTAAAAAAAGCAGCGCCGCCTGCAGTCGAACGGACCGCCCTTCCCAATACAAAGGAACTGGTGTCGATCAAGATCGACAGCGATGTAATCGCCCATTTTCAGGCCGATGGCCCGGGCTGGCAGGACCGCATCAACGCAACGCTTCGCGCCGCCGTCGATCAGGCTTCATGAAAGCCCAGCGCAGCATCTGTGGCTTCATTTCTCTGGCGCGGCGGTTGCTGTCACCAATAAATCACGGGTGGTATAAGTCCGCCGCTCCTGAGGGAGCATCAACCATTAAACAGTGCGTTCATTGTTGCAGCGCGAAATAACGCACCGCTTGCGCGAGCGCCTCTTGCATTTTCACATCGCTTACCCCAATCTTTCTTGTGTTCTCAGGGCGGGGTGCAATTCCCCACCGGCGGTATCGGGAGAAATCCTGGAGCCCGCAAGCGCTTCCGGGCATGCTCGGAAGGTCAGCAGATCCGGTGCGATGCCGGGGCCGACGGTATAGTCCGGATGGAAGAGAGCAAGGCCAAGGCTGTCGTCCGTAAGGACGGCTCGGCGGTATTTGTTCGCCCAAGGGAAGTTTCGCCGGTGCGTGAAAGCGCGTTCGGCACAACACAGGCCGGATATCCGGCTCAACCCTTGAAAGACCGATTGATGACTATCTCGAAAATTGAAGACGCAATTGCAGCCATCGCCCGCGGGGAAATGGTTGTCGTAGTCGACGACCAGAATCGCGAGAACGAAGGAGACATCGTCTTTGCATCGGAAGATGCGACGGCCGAGAAAATCGCCTTCATGATGAACAACGCGCGCGGGCTGATCTGTGTGGCAATGCAAGGCGAACGACTTGATGCACTCGACATTCCATTGATGGTGCCCAACAACACCGAGTCGCTGAAGACCGCCTTTACCGTTTCGGTGGACTACCTCCCCAATACGACAACAGGCATATCCGCAGGCGACCGCGCCGCGACCATCCGGGCTCTGATCGACCCATCGGCCAAGCCCGAGGAATTTGCGCGACCGGGCCATATCTTTCCACTGCGCGCCAATCCTGACGGCGTCCTTGCCCGACCAGGCCACACGGAAGCAGCGATCGATCTTTGCCGCCTGGCGGGCAAGGTTGCCTCCGGCGTCATTTGCGAAGTAGCCAAGGATGATGGAACCATGGCGCGCCTGCCGGACCTCGAATTGTTCGCCGAGCAACACAATCTTCATCTTGTGACGATCGAAGACCTGATCGGCTATCTGCAGGCATCCTTCCCGGCGGCAGCAGATCTGATCGAAGTGGCTGCATAAAAGGCGAGCAACAAGGGTTTGGCTATTTGTCCCTGGCAACGCGCGCGCTCGTCGAGTGCGGCGCCAGGGACAGGCTGTCTGTCTGCGCCAGACCTGCTTTTGCTCGCGTGGTAGGCCAGCCTACCGCAGACTGTGTTGCAGTTTTGCACGCCGTCGACTCCGATGAGAAATTCTGAGTGCAGGTCCGTCAAGCAGAATGGCGCCCTTCCGGGCCCGACATAAAATGCGTCATCGGAGTGGCCACAATTGCAGGCTTATCAAAAAGAGCCTTGCCGGGCATAAATATCAAGGCAGGGCGATCACCGGCGGCTATCTGAAACGTGGACTGTCATTCTACTAGCGAATCGATTTTCCGCATCTGTTGTCCACTACCAGATCCATTGCGATCTCATTCGGCCTGACGACGCCCAGTAGAGCCATGTTACGGCTGAGCTCGTCCTTCAAGATTTCCGCGGCTCTCGAAACACCCGCCGCTCCACCAATGGCAGCGGCATAAAGAAATGGACGACCGACGAAAACGAACTCCGCACCAAGCGCCATTGCTTTCATAACATCGGTTCCCCGTCTTATACCACCGTCAAGCATGACCACCGCCTTTCCCGCGACACGATCGGCGACGGCCGGCAAGGCGCACAAGGGAGAGATCGTCCCATCGAGCTGACGCCCACCATGATTGGAAACGATGATCCCGTCCGCTCCGTAACGCACGGCAATATCCGCATCGTCCTCGTGCATCACGCCTTTGATCACCAAGCTTCCTTTCCAACGGTCCCTGATACGCGCGAAATGGCTCCAATCGAGGTGATCCCGCTTTCCGAAATCCCGCGTCACGGTCGAGGACATGATAGGCGCGCCGCGAGTGGCGTAGGAATTCTCGAAATGGGGTATGCCGTGTTGCAGCAGCGTTCTGGCAAACGTACTGATACTCCATGCCGGATGGGAAAGACCCTGCCACAAGAGGGCAGGACTGGGCCGGAGCGGCGTCGAAAAACCTGCCCTGACATTGTTCTCGCGATTGGCAAGCGTCGCAGTATCAACCGTCAGCAGCAGCGTCTTGAACCCTGCGGCAGCGACGCGGTCAACGAGAGCGTCGATACGTTCGTTCTCACCGGGCAGATAGGCTTGAAACCAGCTGCGCGGCGCAATGTCGGCGACCTCCTCGAGGCGGATCAGAGAGGAGCCGGACATGATCATCGGAATTCGGGCCTCGTCGGCTGCCTTCGCCAGCACCAGATCGCCGCGGTATGCCATCAGGGCGCTTATTCCCATCGGCGCGATCCCGAAGGGCGCGGCATAGGTTTCGCCAAAGAGCGCCGTCTCGGTGCTGCGTTGTGACACATTGGTCAAAACCCGCGGCTTGAAACCATAGCCTTGGAAGGCCTCCCGGTTGCCCCGTAGAGAGGCATTGGTCTCGGTGGCGCCCGCGATATAGCCAAACAGCGGCTTTGGCAGGTAGCGTCGCGCCTGCGCTTCGAAATCATCTAGGGATAGGACGCCACGAAGTCTGCGGCTCGGTCTCGCGCCATTGCCTTTGCCCGCAGTCACCATCAATCCCTCCCCGAGTTCGAGGGGACGCCGTTGCCGACGCCCCCAAGGTGTTAATCTTCGCTGGCTTCGAAAGCCTCTTTGCGTCCCTTGCGGATCGACGGCTGGATCAGGGTTATCAGCATCAGGGCGGTAATGGCCAGCAGGACTGCGCTGATCGGATGCGTGACGAATACCGACCAGTCCCCCTGCGACAGAAGCATGGCCCGGCGCAGGTTGGTTTCCAGCAATGGCCCGAGAACGAAGCCGAGCAGAAGCGGTCCCGGTTCGCACTTCGCCTTGCGCAGGATGTATCCGAGGATACCGAAGATGATGACAAGCGCCACGTCGAAACCGCGATTGCTGACGCTGTAGACACCGACGCAGCAGAACAGCAGGATCGCTGGATACATCAGCCGGTAGGGAATGCTCAGCAATTTCACCCACAAGCCGATCAGCGGCAGGTTGATGATCAGGAGCATGGCATTGCCGAGCCACATGGACGCGACCAGTCCCCAGAACAATTCAGGCTGGTTCTGGATAACCGACGGTCCGGGCGTGATCCCGTGGATGGTCATCGCGCCCAGCATCATCGCCATGATCGAATTCGACGGAATGCCGAGTGTCAGGAGCGGGATGAAGGATGACTGGGCACCTGCATTGTTGGCAGCCTCAGGCCCGGCGACACCGGCAATCGCGCCATGTCCGAACTTCTCGGGCGTCTTGGAGATTTTCTTTTCCACCGAATAGGCGCTGAACGCGCTGAGCGTAGCCCCACCACCGGGAAGGACGCCGAGAATTGTTCCTACGCCTGTTCCGCGGAGGATAGCACCCCAACTCTGCTTGAACTCGTCGCGCGTCGGCCAAAGACGGCCAATCTTGCTCTGCAATACGCCGCGTGTCTCGGTCGATTCCAGGTTTGCGGCAATCTCAGCCACACCAAAGAGACCGACCGCGATCACGACGAATTCGATGCCATCGTAAAGATCTGTCGACCCAAAAGTGAGGCGAGCGGAACCGCTGTTCACGTCGATGCCCACCATGCCGAGCACAAGGCCTAGGCAGACCATGCCGATTGCCTTGATCACGGATCCATGCGCGAGAATGGTCGCCGCCAACAGACCAAAGATACACAGAGACACATATTCCGCCGGCCCAAAGGACAATGCGAAGGACGAAAGGGTCGGACCTGCGATCGCCAAGGCAATCGTTGCAACCGTGCCCGCGAAGAATGAACCTAGCGCGGCGATTGCGAGTGCAGCACCCGCGCGCCCTTGCCGCGCCATTTGATACCCGTCGATTGCCGTGACAACCGCAGAAGCCTCACCTGGCAAATTGACGAGAATGGCCGTTGTCGACCCGCCATATTGGGCACCGTAGAAGATGCCAGCGAGCATGATCAGCGCACCGAGTGGCGGTAGGAAGAAAGTCACGGGAAGGAGAATGGCGACCGTTGCCGTCGGCCCGATACCCGGCAGCACACCGATCAAAGTTCCCAGCAGTGCGCCGATGAAACAGAAGAGAAGATTTGTCGGCGTCAACGCTTCGGAAAAGCCGAGCACAAGTACATCAAGAAAAGCCATGATTTTGTCCGATCAAAACGGAAAGTGGTCAGAACGGCAAGATGGGCATCTGAACGCCGAGGCCATAGACGAAGAGAAGCGCGCCGAGGGATGCAAGCACCACCGTCGATATCAAAACTTCGCGCCATCTCGATTCGGAATCGGCACGACTGCCGATGACCAGCAGCCAAACCGACGCGACGATGAAGCCAAAGCTCTCGGCGGTAAATGCAAAGCCCGAAATTGCAAGAACAAGGATTGCGAGCGGACGCACGTTGACCGTCTCGAAATCTTCGCGGGGTTTTGACAAGCCCTTCACCAGCACGAAACTGCCGATCGCCATCATGATGACGCAGAGGGAGTTGGGAAGAAATCCCGCTCCCATCATCGCAGGGGAACCGAAGGTCAGGTCACGCCCGGCCCAAAGGCCGAGCGCTCCCAATGCGATCAACAGGCCACCCGCCAGAATGTCTGGCAAGTCCCGCTGTTTTTCGCTGCCGGATATCATTGCTGCACCCAAGGCGTTTCATTCCAGATCTTCTGGAAGCGATCCAGCCGCGCCGGCATCGCCTTTTCCCAGTCAGGACCGCTCAGGTAGGCCAGTGGAAGTGCGAGCTTCTTCGCCTGCTCCTGGAATTCAGGATTGTCGAGTGTCGCCTTGATCGCTGCCGACATCTTGTCCGAAATCTCGGCCGGCACCTCGAGCGGCGCAGCGATTCCACGTTCGGATGTCATTTCGACATTGAAACCGGATTCGATCGCGGTCGGCACATCGGGAAGCTGCGGTGAACGCTCCGCGCCAAAGCTCACAATCATCCGCAGGCCCGATGTATCGTTGCCGGCGAATTCGCTGATGTTCAGACCACCGCCGGTGACCTGGGATCCGAGAATGGCGGTGCGGGTTTCGCCCGCACCGTTGAACGGGATATGGGTGATCTTGGTGCCGGTCTCGGAGCCCAGAATGATCATTGCGAGGTGATCGTCGGTGCCGACGCCGGAGGAACCGAAGGAGACGGCACCCGGATTGGCTTTGGCCGCTGCGACGAAGTCGGCGATTGTCTTGATTTCCGAAGCCTGCGGCACAACGATCGCCGCCGGATCGTCGACGATACGGGCGATCGGCTTGATCGTCTTCGGATCATAGCCCAGCTTGCGCTGAACCTGCATCGACAGGAAGCCCGGCGTGTTGATGTAGGAGAAGGTATAGCCGTCGGGCTTGGATTTTGCCAATGCCGTGTAGGCGATCTCGCCGGACGCGCCCGGACGGTTTTCGATTACGATGTCCGCGCCCAATTCCTTTTCGAGAAAGGGCTCAATCGCACGGGCCATCACATCGGTGCTGCCACCGGGTGCAAAGGCAACAATCATCTGGATCGGGCGGTCATTTGGCCATTCCGCGTGCGCAGAGCCAAATGCCGCTAGGATCGTGCCAGCCGATAGGGTGGCAATTTTCAGAGTTCGCATGCGTAGGTTCCTCCCTGGAACAATATGCGGGCCCGGACCCCGCCAAAAACTAAACCGGGTCTCCTCCCATGGCCGCACTCAACTTTCGCGCGGCCACCTGAAGTATCTGAAGATTTTTTGCGATCGCTTCGTCGGTGAAGCGCGGCGTCGGGCCGGTCAAAGCCATTGAGCCGAACAGCTTGCGTCCATCACGAAAGACCGGCACCGCAATGCTTGCGACCTGCGGGTCCCGTTCGCCATGTGTCGCATAGAAACCGCGCTCGCGAATCTGGTCGTAAATCTCACCGGATGCGCCCGAAAACGCCAGGATGACCCGGCCTGGGGCGCCACGATCAAGCGGCAAGGTGTCGCCGATACGGGCGGTGTGCCGGATGGATTGCGTCGAATCGTGCCTGTGGAGGCAGACCCGGGCGTCTCCTTCCCTCACATAGATGGCTGAACTCTCGCCACTGGCATCACTGATATCGGCCAAGAGCGGCTCGACGACTGCGGAGGTTTTGAAAGTCGACTGATAGAGTGCGCCCAGCCGGACGAGCTTGGGACCCAGACGCCAGCTACCGTCGTCATTGCGAATGAGCATGTTGGATTTTGCCAAAGATCGCGCGATGCGAAGCGCGGTCGACTTGTCGAGCTCTGCCCGACGCGAAAGCTCCCCGAGCGTCAGCGAATAATCGAGCTCACTGAAGGCTTCGAGCAGTGACACGGCTCTCTCGACCGCAACAACACCTGATGAATTTCCTGGCACTTGGTAACCTCCCGTGAAAAGAACTGTTGTACTAGGTACAACGTCTTTTCATTTAGTACAATACCCGATAATAGACATTCGTCAACACTGGCGGAGGTACTCCCCAGAGAACGATTGAAGCGGGAGGTTTTGATGAGTGATATCAGCGAGTTGTCGAAGGCGACTCAGCGCAGCGTATCTAAGGGCGCGTCGGCTTCGGTGCTGGTTACGGGTGCGGAACTTGCCGCAGAAGCTGGAGAATTGCTGAAGCGATTCTCGATCAAGGCTGTTTACGCCGACGGCTACAGCGGCTCCGAAAAACTCGCTGAACTGGCTGCCGAACACCAAGTCGACGCCATCCTTGTACGCCAGGGCCAGATCACCGACACCGTTATTTCCGCCTCTCCCCGGCTACGCGTGATCGCCAAACACGGCAGCGGCGTCGACAATATCGATCTGCAATCGGCGACAACCCACCGCATACCTGTCTTGCGGGCACTCGCCGCCAATGCACAGTCGGTCGCCGAACTCGCCCTGACGCTGTCGCTGACGGCGATGAAGGACATCAACCTCCTCAACATAGCAGTGAAGGGCGGCAATTGGCCGAAAACCAGATATGTCGGCCGCGACATTGCAGGTGCCCGTTTCGGCATTGTCGGTTTCGGGGAAATCGGGCGGCGCACGGCCAAGTTGGCACAGGGCATCGGCATGGAGACGCTGGCCTACGACCCCTATGCCGTGGATAGCGACGGTACGCGCGTGACCCGCGAACTAAACGAGGTCTTGTCCACCAGTGACATCATCAGCCTGCATTGCCCGCTGACACCTGAAACCCACCATCTTGTCAACGCCGAGCGGCTTAACCTGATGAAACCCAATGCTTTCCTGGTCAACACGTCGCGAGGCGCAGTGATCGACGAGGCTGCCCTTTTCGACGCTCTCACCAGAAACATCATCGCAGGTGCCGCCCTAGACAGCTTCGAGGAAGAGCCGCCGCGGGCAGACCACCCGCTTTGGGGCCTGCCGAACCTGATCGCCACCCCGCATGTCGGCGGCGCCAGCAGATCAGCCTTGAGAAACATGGCGGTTCAAAGCGCCCAGCACATTGTCGATGTGCTGACGGGCCAGGCATTCGATCGCCGCGCGCTGGCCAACATGGACCTAGCCTGACGCACCATACACGCACCAGAACCAATCAACGGAGGAAATAGCATGCTCGGATTCAAAGTCTGCAAACGCAAGGAAACGGTTGCAAAGGAGTGGATCGAAAGATTCGCGGAACTTCCTGTCGCCAATTTGAGCGATGTCATGGCGCGGATGACGGCCGGCGGCGCGCCGCTGCGACCATGCTACACAGGTGGGCGCATGGTGGGGCCTGCGATTACCGTCAAAGCCCGTCCGGGCGACAATCTTATGGTTCACAAGGCCCTCGATATCGCAGAACCGGGCGACATCGTGGTTGTCGATGCGGGCGGCGATCTGAGCAATGCGATTATCGGCGAACTGATGGTTGCTCATGCGGAGCAGCGCGGACTGGGCGGCATCGTGATTTTTGGTGCGATCCGCGACAGTGCAGAAATTTTGGCCGGATCGTTTCCTGTCTTTGCGGCCGGCGTGACGCATCGCGGCCCCTATAAGGATGGGCCGGGCGAGGTAAACGTGCCGATCGCCATCAACGGCATGGTCATCAATCCCGGCGATTTGATCTGCGGCGACCCCGACGGCCTGCTATCCGTGCCGATCGAATTCATCGCAGAGGTCTACGACGCTGCATCAAAGAAGCACGCCGCAGAGACGAAGCAGATGGAAAACATCAAACTCGGAAAGAACGACCGCGCCTGGGTCGACGCCGCGCTTGCTCGCCTAGGTTGCACCATCGAGCTCTGATCAACAGCGACGAACGATGCGGTGCGCGGATCAAAAAGCCGCGCCTTGCATTTGGATCATAGATGACATTCCGTCGGTTATCACACACCACGTGGCTGCTATGACAGGCCTTGCGTGCAAATCGAACCGACGTCGTTTGCAAGGTGCTTCCGTGAGGAAACCGGTTGAGCCGCGAAGCCAGATCGTTGCGCTGAAGATGGACGCATGCATGGAACCAATTTGCCCGAGCGGTGATCCTGGCCTAACGCTTGTTCTGGCTGAGACTAAGCGGGATCTTGATGCGCGCTATAAGTCCGCAGGATTGGCGGGCCAGCAGGTGCAAGCTTCCGTGATGCGCCTCAACGATCTCGGAAACGATTGAGAGGCCGAGACCGAAACCCGCATTGGCACCTCGGCGTGCTGCGTCGATCTTGTAAAATGGTTCGAGCACTCGCGCGCGATGTTGCTCTGAAATACCCGGTCCGTCATCAGCGACATCGACCACCGCCTCGCCCATTACCTCGGTCAGCGTGACATCGACCTTGGTTCCAAATTTCACCGCGTTTTCACAAAGATTCGTCACGGCGCGCGTCAGGGCGAGCGGCTTGAACTCTGCGATCAAATGCGACGGGCCGTGATAGGTCACGTCATGGCCCATATCGGCAAACTCGTCAGACACTGTCTGCAGCACGGAGGCAAGATCGGCGCGTTGCGACGCCTCGCGCTGATGGTTGTCGCGCAGATAGCCAAGGCTCTCCTTAAGGAGATGATCGATCCGCTTGATATCGACCAGCAACGCCTCGCGAACCTCTTCTTCGCCGACACGTTCGGCACGCAGCCGCAACCGCGTCAATGGAGTACGCAAGTCATGGCTGATGCCGCGCAGCATGCGGGTGCGCGCCTCGACCATAGTCGAGATTCGGCGTTGCATGGCATTGAGTGCACGCGCAAGGGCAACGATCTCAACGCTACCCCGCTCCTCGAATGGCGCTGATCCGAGCGAGATGTCCGCCTCCATTGCCGCCGCCGCGATCCGCCGCAAGGGGCTGGTAATCGCCCACACAGCGAACATCGAAAACAGGATGATCAGCGTCACCAGCGCGACGAGATAGTTGGAACCAAAACTCAGAGCATCGCTGCGTAGAAAACTGTCCGGCATCTGTTCCATCACAAGAATCACGTCGTTATCGACCTTGGCGGCCATGACGCGCTGGGGCCCGACGAAAGTGCGCCAGCCACCGACCGGCGTCGTGTTGTTGTCCGGCGGAAAAAGCCAGTCGATCGCCGACTGAATGAACGGCTCGTCCGGTGAAGACGTCGTGAACTGCTTGGCATAGGACAGCGGTTTCAGCGACAGGTGCCAGTCGCCTCGATTTGCCGTCGCAACAATCGTGTCTCTTTCCAATGGGGTTGCGGCAGCAAGGACAGAGGCAACGGCCGAGAGCCGGTCCGAAAGGCCCTCCAGATCCGGGATGTTGTAGTCCGCCTTGACCCAGCGCTCCAACATAGAGCCGGTAATGATCACGATGACCAGACAAACGAGAATGATGGCCGTGATCTGCCCGTGAATGGTTGAATTCGGCAGGCGGAAGCGAAGTCCCAAAATCCCTCCCAGGGCTATCTTGCCCGACACACGAAACGAACCGGCACGTGCTGGCACCGGAGCGCCGAGAATAGATGGTTGCACTGAATTTTCATATTAAGTTTTGTTTCTTTGCGGCAGCGAACAGAAGCAACAAACCCGGAATGTCTGCGGTCTTCAATTGCCCTTCATACGCCACACGTCCGACCGCAACAAAGTTTAACACAAAGACACGCCCGGCGAGATCTATCCGTGACAGGAGACAGGTGTTGCACACACGGTCCGAGGGCGAATGCCGGCGGCCCCGTGTAAAATCACTGGAGCACCCATGTCATTTATCCAACGGACCAACCGGCGACATCATTCGAGCGCCCTCCTCTCAGGCGCCTTCGGCGTCACTCTCGCCCTGACAGGGACAGGCTCGGCCGCCTATTCCGCCGACGCCATCCTTGCAGAACAATCGCCGGAACCCCCCTTCGATCAGGCGCGCCTCAACCCCAAAACCGATCGCAACTGGAGCCTGATCGTCGGCGCCGGCGGTAGCTACGAGCCGGAATATGAAGGAAGCGAAAACTTCACCGTCAGCCCGATACCCGTCATCGTCTTCACCTATGGCGAATGGCTGGAAATTGATCCCACCGGCGTGACGATTACCGCGCTTGAACATAACGGTTTTGCACTGGCCGGCAGGGTCGGCTACGAAAGCGGTCGTGATGAAGACGACGGCGACCGGCTCAAAGGGCTCGGCGAGATCGACTTCGCAGCAACTGTGGGCGCAAAGGCCTCCTACACCTGGAACAGCCTTGAACTCTATGCCACGATTGACCAGACCATCGATGGCAGCGAAAGCCTGATCGGTACGATCGGCGCCGAATACCAGGCGCCGGTCACTGAAAGGCTGATCCTGGGCGCAGGCGTCGAGGCGGTGATTGCCAACGACAAGCACATGGAATCCTATTTCGGCGTCAACGCTGAGCAGTCTGGAAACTCCGGCCTTCCGGAATACCAGGCTGAAGCCGGCTTCAAACGTGTCGAAGTGTCGGCGTCTGCCACCTACATGCTCACCGAGAATTGGCTGGTGCGCGGCGAGGCGAGCCTCGGCGTATTGACAGGCGATGCCGCCGACAGCCCGATTGTAGACGAAAAGCTACAGCCATCGACGTCCGTGTTCGTCGGCTACAAGTTCTGATCCAGAACCATGATGCGCGAAGAAGAAAGCCGGCCGCGACGCGCCGGCTTTTTTCGGCTCTCGACTTGGATTTTGCCCAAGGCGTCTCATCGCTGGCCGAAGACATCTGTTGGCATCAAGGAAAGCGGCAGAGCGTGACAGGCTTGCACGCCCCACGGCCAGACCGGCTGGACAATGAGGCGATCTGTTTGATCCAGCCGAGCGGTAGCTTTCCGCCAAACTCTAGGCTTGATCGACGCTGGCAGTGAACATGTAGCCGCCGAGTCTGACAGTCTGCAGCAGGACGGGATTCCTCGGATCCGCCTCGATCTTCTGGCGTAACCGACTGATATGCACGTCGACACTACGCTCAATGGGGCCCGCGAGACCGGTATGGGTGAGCGACAGGAGCTCTTCCCGGGTAATCACGCGGCCAGGATTGCGGCAGAAGGCCAGCAGCAGGTCGAATTCAGTCGTGGTCACTGCGACACGGGCGTTGCTCGGGTCGTGCACTTGTCGGCGTAGCGGATCGATCTGCCAGCCTTCAAAGCGCAGTGTCCGCGGGACCGCATTATTGACTAGGCCGTATGAAGCGCGCCGCAGCAGGCTGCGGATGCGCGCGACAACTTCTCTGGGGCTGAATGGCTTTGTCACGTAATCGTCAGCACCAACTTCGAGCCCGACGATGCGATCGACCTCTTCGCCGAGTGCTGTCAGAAGGATGATCGGAGTCGTCTTCGCGGAACGGATGCGCCGGCAGATGCTCAACCCGTCTTCGCCCGGCAGCATGACATCCAGGATGATGAGATCGAATTCGTTACTACGCAGCAGCGCATTCATCACGTGCCCGTCTTCTGCAACGGTCGCGACCATTCCGTTTTCCTGCACGGCAAGCGCAAGCAGTTTGCCGATCTCCGGGTCATCCTCGACGATCAGAATTTTAGCATTCGTGGTGTTGCCCGGCACTGCCGTATCCCCTGCAAGTCCGAAAGCTTGCACACTACCCCGCGCGCAAACCAAAAATGTTGCGCTTTATTACATTTTGTTACGACGATTGACAGGCAGCGATGTCAGGCCGGCAAGACCCATATGACCGGCAGGAGACCCGCGAGCTGGGCCACTTTGACGAGTTCGATCACAATCCAGGCACCAAGAAAGACGATTCCATCCCTCAGGCTGCCGATAGCGCCGGCCGACCTTAGCGGTACGTCGGCGCATTCCCGCCACAGCGAAAAATCGGGCCAAAGACGGGGTACCATCCGCTTGTAATCGTCAAAATTTCCACCATAGCGGCCGGCCAGATAAGCCTCCTCACCACGCATGGCCATATCGAAGGCAAAATAGGCTGCCGTGAGGAGCAAACCCGTCAACAGCAGGCTTCCGGTCTGCGCGCCGATGCCGGCAATGCCGATCAGGCTAAAGACATAAAGTGGGTTCCTGGAAATCGAATAGGGGCCCATGGTCACCAGCTCGGAGTTCTTGCGTCCACCAATATAGAACAGCGTCCATGCCCTGCCGGCAATCGCGACAAAGATAGCCAGCAGTCCGGCCCCCTCGAACATGACATTCAACACTGGAGAGGCCTGCGGTGCGGCAGTAAAAGCGATCAGGCAGAATCCTAGACCGCCGAGGGCCCGCAGGGCGTTGATACGGTAGTGCTGGAAGAACGGATGCCGGGCGTAATTCATGTTCGTTCAGAACCTCGTTGGGATGAAACCTTTTCGTTTTGTCCCATGTACGCTCCGGCTTTCGCTTAACGATATGTTGCGCGCTGTTAAATGCTACGCAGAAAGATGACGAGACCGGCATGTAATGCCAATCCCGTCATCGAGTGTCCGACCATCAAGCGTCGCCCGCATCAGGGGCCACTGCATCTGACACACAATCGTCAGCGGTTTCCGTCGCTTGCTTCGGCCGACGGGAGGTATGGCCTGAAGACCAGGGCAAGGTGATCGCTGAAACCCGATAGGATGAGATGCAGCGACGGGATGACGATCAGTGACAGCAGCGTGGACACAAGCAGCCCACCGATGACCGCGATCGCCATCGGGGCCCGAAACTCTCCGCCATCACCGACACCGAAGGCAGACGGCAGCATGCCACCAGCCATTGCAAGCGTCGTCATCACGATGGGGCGGATGCGCTCCAGGCACGCCTCGACCATCGCCTCGACCCGGGAAAGACCATGCGCCTCGCGCTCGATTGCAAAATCGACCAACATGATGGCGTTCTTGGTCACGATGCCCATGAGCATCAGAATTCCGATCACCACAGGCAGTGATATCGCATGGCCGCTCAAAAAGAGCGCTGCAGTAACGCCACCAATTGAAAGCGGCAGAGATGCAAGAATGGTGAAGGGCGACAAGACGCTCTTGAACAGCAGTACCAGCACGATCAACACCAGCAGGATGCCGGCACCCATGGCGACCGCGAAACTCTCAAAAACCTCACCTTCCGTATCGGAATCGCCAGTCGCCTGAACGCGCACGCCATCGGGCACGTTCTTCACGCTCGGCAACAGCAACAGGCGTTCAAGCCCCTGGCCAGACGTCAGCCCCCCGGCCATATCCGCGGCGATCTCGATGCGCCGTTGGCGGTCGAAACGGTCAATTGCGGCGACTGTTTCCTCCAAATTGATTTCAGCCACCGCAGACAAAGGCACCTGACCGCCGTCGGCACGGGGCAGGCTGAGTGTTTCAAAAATCGGCAGCCGACCGCGTGCTGCGGGGTCAAGCAACACCCGGATCGGTAACTGCCTGGAACCCTCCGTAAAATTTGCCATCCGTGAATCAACGTCGCCGACCGTCGATATGCGCATCGTGCTGGCAATCGCAGCCGCAGAGACCCCCAATGTCGCCGCCTTATCGGTGTCCACGGTCATTCTCAGTTCTGGACGCATGGCAACATTGTCGCTGGCCGGGCCGACAAAATGCCCATCTTGCGCCATATCACGCAATATCGCATCAGAGACCCTCTGCACTGCGGCGCCATCGTTACCCAACACGGCAAACGAGACGTCGCGGCCGCCGCGATTATTGAGGAAGCGAAGCCGCACATCGGGCATTGTGACCAATGCTTCCTCAATTTCCGCCTCAATGACGAAAGACGTGCGGGGTCGCTGCGACTTGTGCTTCAAATCGATCGACACGACCGCATAACGCACGTCTTGCTGGCCGCCCATGCTCGCTCCAGCTCGGATGAGCACGCCCTCGACCTCCTCCATTTTACCGACCTTGGCCGCAATCCCATCCGTCACGGCACGGGTTTCAGCAAGTGTCGCGCCAGGTGGCAATTCGACAGTCAGCATCAGGCGCCCGGCATCTTCCGCCGGAAGGAAGGTCGTCGGCAACGATATCAACGACATAACAGCGAGGCCGAACAAGCCGAAGGCGGATACGACGGTCATGCACTTCGACCTCAAACTCAACCGCAAGAGCCTTTCATACGCCGAAATCGCCTGTCCCCTGTGCTCCACAGTTGTCGGTGCGCGGGTCATGATATACGCCGCCATGATCGGCGTGATCAGGCGCGCCACCGCCAAGGAAAAGAACACTGCGATTGCAACCGTCAGGCCGAACTCGCGAAAATAGAGGCCGACTTCGCCACTCATCATCCCAACCGGCGCAAAGACCGCAATAATGGTTGCAGAGATTGCGATCACCGCAAGTCCGATCTCATCTGACGCATCGAGTGCCGCTCGATAGGCGGATTTTCCCATGTTGCGGTGGCGCACGACATTCTCGATCTCGACGATGGCATCATCCACGAGAATGCCGGTGACAAGTGTGATGGCCAGAAGACTGAGGATATTGAGTGAGAACCCCAGCAGATCGAGTGCGAAGAAGGTTGGAACAATCGACAGCGGCAAAGCAGCAGCCGCGACCAGGGTCGCTCGCCAATCTCGTAGAAACAGGAAAACGATAACAATCGAGAGGACAGCACCCTCGATCAGCGTGTCCATGGCGGAGTGATAGTTGCCGGCAGTGTAGGACACATTGTCATCGACGGCCGTAAAGCGCAGGTCGGGACGAGACCCGCGCAGTTTTTCGACGGCAGCGGCCACCTTCTCCGCGACAGCCACGTCGCTTGCGCCTTGAGAACGGTAGATGGCAAAGCCGACGATGTCCGCACCATTCAACGTCGCAAAGCTGCGGGCTTCGGCAACTGTATCGCGCACATTGGCCACATCTGCGAGGCGTACGGAATTTTCGCCTGAAAGCGAGATGCGGTGGTTCGCCAGTTCGGCCACTGTCTTTGCCGCCGCCAGGGTCGTCAACAATTGCTCCCTGCCCTCCAATTCGCTGCGCCCGCCGGAACGGTCGAGTTGGGTCTGCATGATCGTCTCGTTGACAGTGCTGACCGAAAGTGAAAGCGCCTGCAGTCGATCGGCATCCAGCTCGACATGGATTTCCCGGTCGGCCCCGCCGATCCGCTCCACCCGCCCAACGCCGGCAAGCCCCTGCAGTTCACGCGTTACGGTATCATCGACGAACCACGCCAGGTCGGCCGCCGTCATATCCTGGCTGGAGACCGCGTAAGTGACAACGGATTGCGCCTCTTCCTCGATGCGTTCAATCACCGGTTCGTCAATTGTGCCTGGCAGATCTCCCCTGATGCGGGAGACCGCATCGCGCACGTCTTCCATTGCCCGGTCAGGTGAAACGAGGCCGAGTTCGAATTCCACGGTCGTGACCGAGCGGCCCTCACCTATTGTCGAGGACAGTTCCTTGATGGCCGGCAGCGAGGCGATGGCATTTTCAACCAGACGCGTGACCTCTGTTTCCAGTTCGACCGGCGTTGCACCAGACTGTTCCACAGTCACCTTGACTTCCGGGGTGACGATCGTCGGGAAATATGTGATGGGCAGCCGGGCAAAGCTGTAGAGCCCGACAATGGTGAGAACAACGAACAGAAGAATGGAGGGAAGCGGATTGCGGATCGCCCAGGCCGATATATTGCCGTTCATCGCTGGACTGCTCCCGTTGGCTGCGGTGCGCGAAGAGACGCTGCCAGCTCGTTTTCCGCGGGCCTATCCATTCTAACGATGACCGGTTGCACCTTTTCCTCGGCTTTGAGGAACCCTGCCGATTTCAGCACGACCATTTCACCATCAATCACGCCGTTGACAATCTCCACCGACCCGTCCTGGCGCGCGCCGACGGAGACCTGGCGAATGCCCACGACACCACCTTTCACCACGAAGACGCTGTTGAAACCGCCGATGGTTTTGACGGCGCTTCCGGGTAGCAGGATGTTATGACGCGTCGATGCGTTGATGCTGCCGCGCGCAAAAACACCAGGCTTCAGGCCTTCGACCGCGTCCAGTTCGATCCGCACTTCGCCACTGCGCGTCGTTGGGTCGAGTTCGGCCGCATTGAGCCTCAGCGTACCTCCGACAGATGCCGGATGGCCGGCTAAGACGATACTGGCGCGCATCCCTTCGTGAAGCCGTACAAAGCTCGTTTCCGTCACCTGCGCCACAAACTCAATGAGCCCATCCTTGGCGATCAGGAAAAGCGGCTCGGCCGAACCGGAGGTCACGGCGCCGATTCGGGCCGTTCGCCTCAGAACGAGACCCGCCTGGGGTGCGCGCACCGTGCTGCGCGCAATTGTCAGCTCGATCTCCTCGCGTTCACGTGCAATGATCTGCGCATCGGCTTCGGCAAGGGCCAGCGATTGACGGGCCAACCCCAATTCCGCCAGTGCGCGGGAATGGGCATTCTGATGCTCATCCAGCAATTGCTGCGAAACGGCACCCTTCGGCTGCAAGGCGCGGCTGCGCTCCAACGTCTTGCGGGTTTCCGCCTCGGTCACGCTGGCAACGTCGAGTTTACTTGCCTCTACGGCCACCGCTGCCTTGGCTCGCAGGATACTGACTGAATTCTTGTCGAGCAGCATCCGCGCTTCGGTCGTATCGAGCCCGGCCAGTGCCTGGCCCTTCTCGACATGTTGTCCCGTCTCCACCAGGATTGTTTCAATCATCTGACCCTGAATGAAAGGACGAACTTCGATCTCTTCTCTCGCAGCCAGCGAACCGACAACCGGGATCTGTTCGGTGACCGCGGTCTGTCGGGCAACGACCACCGTGACCGGCATCTGCTCCTGCGTCAGTGCAGCGGGGACGCAGGCAAACCACATCAACACGGCGCCCATCAGCGGGCGCCCTTTCAACAATTTTGAACGGGATATCCCACTCATGGCAATGACCTTCCGTTTGATCTGCAGGCAGTTGCACCTGCGGATGATCCGGAATGGACCCTAACGATGACCGTCTCCGGCGGGATGTCATTGCGTTAAGAAACGTTACACTTGGCCAATTGGCAGTTCTATCAGGCCATATCCGCGCGAGACGGCACTCGTCTATTTCCGCACCTGCAAACATTTGCAGCCTAGTCGTCGCGATTCCCCGATCGACGGGTTTCACACTGAGCCTTCAGGTGGCATCCAGCTCAACCACATGTGAGAACTTCTCACCGGGAATTTCGGCCGCGCTGCCCATTAAGCCTTACAACAGGTCGTTAGAATTCCTTCAACGCGACCTGACAGATTCCGGATGGGAGAGTGAAGCTACCGGCATCTCGTCAACCAACACCACCTTGTTCCTGCCGAGGCCCTTTGCAGCATACAGCGCCTTATCGGTTGCCTTAAAAAGGTCTTCGGGGCGTTGCGGCTCCTTGCAGACCCCAACACCCGCGCTGATACTCAGTGAAATGGGTGTCGAATATTCGACGTGAAGCACCCGAATAGCAATGCGAATACGTTCCGCCAGCATTCTAGCGCCTGCTTCATCGTGATTGCGGACAAAGATCCCGAACTCCTCCCCGCCGAGCCGAGCAAATGCATCTCCCGGTCTCAACTGCCGCGCCACCTCCAGGGCCACCGCCTTCAGCGCCACATCGCCACCTTCATGACCAAGCTGATCGTTCACACGCTTGAAGTGATCGATATCAAGGATGATGAAGCAATCACCAGGGCTGAGGGATGCGGGAAGTTTGGAATAGAACCAGCGACGGTTTTTCACACCGGTTAACACATCGGTCTCGAGAAGCTTTCGAAGCTCGGCTTCCGCGCGTTCGTTCACGAAAATCAAGGTAAAGAGGGAAACCGCAAAATGACAGATTATGAGGAGAAAAAAGTAAAACCGGACATCATCAGCTACGTGTTGCCACCCTGCTATACCCGAGAGCACCAAACCCGTCAGAGCTGTCGCTCCCACCAGTGTAGCACCAAGCAAGAAGCGCGCCGACAAGGGCTCACGCTGGTTATCCCACAAAATCTTGACTGCTGATGCTCCCAGGAAAATGGAAGCGTTCGCGTTGAACATCGTCCCACGGCTCTGATTGTCCAGATGAAATCCTGTCGCCAGTGCAACAGCTACGAGCAAGGCGGGCAGGAACAGTGCAATCCAGTCCTTCACGTCGACATTGCCGCTACTCAGTCGCTTGATACCGACCCATATCGCGGCGTATCCCAATATCCCAACCGAGAAACTTCCAATCGTCCAGACTCGGAAAGGAAGGGCTTCTTTCTCGCCCAAGCCAGCAACGGTTGATGCAAAGGCGAGAAGCAGGAAACCTACGGCTAGAGAACCAAGACCTTTGGACGCCTTTGGGGACTGCCATTTTACATACGCAAAGCAGAACGCGCCAACCAGGAACGAGGATTTGTGAAGTAGTAGTACAGTTGCGAGATCCAACGCTCAAGCTATCCCAAGCAGTTACGAATATTCAGC
This sequence comes from Hyphomicrobiales bacterium, assembly GCA_900470155.1. GTDB lineage: Bacteria > Pseudomonadota > Alphaproteobacteria > Rhizobiales > Rhizobiaceae > Allorhizobium. Next base: position 280,874 of record UBZT01000003.1, on the reverse strand, counting down.
GCGTATGTAGCTGCTCAAGCTTATTTTTTAGTCAACCATGACAGCTACTTCGACTGAGGGGCCGATGGTCACGAGAACGGTTACGATGCCTAACGAGCGTCGCGCCAATAGAACGGCCAGCTGGCCTGAACAATGAAGAGCCAGCAATCCTCAGGTACATGAGTGATCTCAGTTTGCGATAACAGCAAACTTCACGCCGTTCACAACATGGTGCGCGCCCGACGCCCCCAAAGGCAGAATCCTCGTCGGAAATCGCTTTCAAGTTGAAATACCTGGCAGCAGCGCCGCCGCCGTCATTGCGCCTCCAGCACCGCCTCAGCCTCGATCTCCACCTCATAATCGCCAATCAGGTTTCCTGCTTCAATCAGTGTATTGGCGGGAAGGATTTCTGAGAAAAAGCGACCATGGGCACGCGACACCGGCTCCCATTGCGAAGCATCCCGTAGATAGATGCGCGTGCGCACGACATCCTCCATGCGTCCGCCAAGTGCGGTGATCGACGCCGCGATCTTGTCGAGGATATAGGTGGCCTGGGCACCGGCATCGTTGGGTGCAACACAGCGGTTGCTGCCATGCGTGGCCGTCGTGCCCGACACCAAGATGCGGTCGCCTGTCCTGACGGCCCGGCTATACCCCGCCAGAGGCTCCCAAATGCTGCCGGACGACACACGCCAGCGATCCTTGCGGCCCGGCACAGGTACAGCCTTGTAAACGGACGGGATCGCGTCCAGGTGGTGGCTGAGATCGCCGGAGGCAGTGAGGAAGGGCGGCTTGCGGTATTCGTCGCCGCAATCGCCCGGGATCGGCGTGCTGGCGGCAAAGGCCGTCCCGAGAAGAGCTCTATCGTCATCGTCGAGCGTGAAGGTAAAGACCCTCAAATTGTCGTCGCGATGCTCGTTTTCGCCAAGCCTTGCTCCGATGATCGTGGCGGCGACCGCCGGATGTTCGAGGATAAAGCGGCTGGCCACGTTCGAAATGGACACGCCGTGTTTGCGCGCGATATCAGATGCTGCTTTCAGAATTCCCTGATAAACGGCCCAGCCGCCCGCGGTATCGATAAAGCGTTTGTATTTCGAACGACTCCAGTCTGGGATCGATGCCGGCTCGGGCTGCCCGAGCCATTTTTCAGAAAGAAAGCCGCCGCAAAGCGTGCCGTAGGCGAGAAGCTTTACGCCCGTCTTCTCAGACAGCACCGACAAGTCACCCGCCGCCCGCCGGTCGATCAGGGAGAAGGACACCTGGTTGCTGGCAATCTCGATACCGTCGGCAAGGGCGAGACCCAGATGGGCTGCGTCAAAATTTGTCAGGCCGAGTGCACCGATCAGCCCTTCCTCCTTCATCGCCTGCATCTCGTGCAGGGCATCAAGCCAGGCGGGATGTTCAAAGGTCCACCAATGGAACTGCAGGAGATCGACCTTTTGCGTGCCAAGCCTTTCCAGTCTCTCCTGCACACCGCGTCGCACAACATCGCGGGTCATCGGACCAGGCTCGGGGCACCATTTGGTGAAGGCGACGGGGCGCCTGGATCCGACAGGCATGCGCTTGAGTAGATGGCCGGTAATGATTTCTGCCGACCCATAGTGGTCTGCCATGTCGAATGTGTCGAAGCCAGCCTCGGCATAGGCCTGGAGCGCGTTGGCACCTTGCTCCGGGTCAATTGTGCTGCCGTCTTTCTCGATGTCTGCGACCTGCCAGAGGCCGCAGACAAGCCGACTGATCGAGAGCCCCGGTGCAAGGTTTGTACGGTCTGGATGCATGGTGATTATTCCTTGGCGGATAAAGGCAATTTGCTGCGCAGGCGGGAGAGCGGGCTGACTTCACCGAACAGACCGCGCGGACGCAGCAACAGCATGAGGCAGAGGCCGACGCCGATCGCAACGATTTGCAGTGCGGCGGCGCGCGCCTGATCTTCGGGCGGAACGAACGCGGAGACGGCAGCTGCGGTTAACGCCCACAGACCCCAGACGAGGATCGCGCCGGCAATGGCGCCACGATTGTTGCCGGAACCGCCAACGATCAGCATGGCCCAAACCTGGAAGGTGAGGATCGGCATATAGTTGTCAGGAGCGATGAAGCCGATGAAATGTGCCTGGGCAGCGCCGGCAAGCCCCATGATGGCGCCGCCGACCGTGAAGGCCTGCAGCCGAAAGCTGGTCGGTCTCTTGCCGAACGCCTGCGCCGCAATCTCATCCTCGCGAATTGCGCACAAGACACGCCCCCAGGGGCTATGGGCTAGACGCTGAAGTCCGACATAAAGCGCGAGCACAATGAGCGCCAACAGGCCGCAATTGGCAAGAGCGAATAACAGGGCGTCGCCTTGCAGGCCGGCAAAGGGCCGAGGGATGAAGCCGATCCCAAAGGCGCCGCCGGTCAACGGCTGCAAATTCAGCATGCAAAGCTGAACCGTGACCGCAACGCCGAAGGTTGCAATCGCCAGATAATCGGCCCTGAGCCGAATGGTGAGTGCGCCGACACCCCACGAGAGCAATCCCGAGACGATAGCAGCCCCCAGCCAACCGATGGCGATCGGCATGTCGAATCCACCAAAACGTTCGGCGGTTTGCGGAGTGGTGAGGATTGCCGAGGTATATGCACCGACGGCTACGAAGGCAGCAATGCCGACATTGAACAGACCTGTCATGCCCCATTGTACGTTGAGCCCCAGGCATATGATCGCATAAGTCAGCGCCATAGTGAGAAAGAATGCGCCATAGGCGACAAGGTCCAGGATCATGACGCTTTTCCAAACAGACCGCGAGGTCGAACAAGAAGGACGGCAATGAGGATCGCAAACGACACTGCCGAGCGCCATTCCGCCCCGATGATCTGGACCGTAAAGGCCTCACAGAGACCGATGAAGAGGCCGGCAATCATGGCTCCCGGAACGGAGCCAATGCCGCCGAGAATGGCGGCGGCAAACAGCGGCAGCAGGAGGTCGTGGCCGATATAGGGGCGGATCTGGATGATAAGTCCGCTCATCATGCCGGCAATGCAGGCAAGGGCTGCACCTAAGAACCAGGCGGTTCGGATCACCCGGCGCACATCGATCCCGGCAATCCCGGCAAGGCCGGGGTTTTCGCTGACTGCGCGCATGGCGCGGCCGATATCGGTCCGTGTCATCACAAGGTGCACGGCCACGACTGCGATCAACGCCACGGCCAGCATGGCCAATTGGTCCGGTGTAGCGCGCAGACCGCCACCAAGCTTCATGGCAATCTGCAGTGCCTGGGTGAAATAGGCGGGCTTGGAGGTGAACAGGAATTCAAGCAGGCTGCGCAACGCCAGCGATGCGCCAAAGCTTGCCATGACCATGATGATGATGGCACTACCCCGTCGCCTGAAGCTGGAAAATAGCGCCGCATCGACGGCAAGCGCCAAAAGGCCGGTGCCGATGACAGCCAGCACGGCTGCGATCGGTAGCGACCAGCCGAAGGAGAACGGACCTATAGGCGTGGTCCAGCCTGCCCCCAACACGCCGATCGCACTACTGATGCCAAGCGCCAGATAGGCGCCCCAGGACAGAAGCTCACCATGGGCGAAGTTGGAAAAGCGCAGGATCGAATAGGTGAGCGTCACACCGATCGCTCCAAGTCCGATGATCGCGCCGGCAATGAGTCCATCCATGAGAAATTGCGGGTTCATCGGGCAGCCTCGCTGGAGACATGCGTAGCGGTGCCGAGATAGATTTTGCCGACAAGCGGATCATCGGCAAGCTCCGCCGGCGTCCCTTCGTGGCGAATGCACCCCTCTGCCAGGATGACGGCGCGATCGGCAATCGCCATCGCCGCCTTGACGTTCTGCTCGACCAGTACAATCGTCACGCCATCGCCGTTTATGCGCTTGAGCATGGCAAACACCTCGCCGACAATTTTTGGCGACAGGCCGGCGGAAGGTTCGTCGAGGATCAGAACCGGCGGATCCAGTGCCAGTGCCCGCGCGACCGCCAGCATCTGTCGCTGGCCGCCGGAAAGTGCGCCTGCCAGTCGTCTGGGTTTGATGGCAAGATCGGGAAAGCGGGTGAACAAAGCCTCGATCATGGGCTGGCGGTTCGCCTTGGGAAGGAGCGCCACGGCGATCTGCAGGTTCTCCAGGATGCTCATGCTGGCAAAAACGTTTTCCGTCTGCGGCACGAAGGCCAGACCTTCCGCCAGTTTGCGATGCGGTGGGACCTTGGTGATGTCCCGGCCTGCCAGATAGATCGCACCGGAATGGACCGGCACCATCCCCGCAATCGCCTTTACGAAGGTGGATTTGCCAGCGCCATTGGGGCCCAGAAGAACAACAAGCTCGCCTTTCGCCACGGCAAAATCAACGCCGCGAACGATCGGCAGATCCGGTTCATAGCCCGCAACCAGTGCGGACGTCCCAAGAATGCTGACGGTCATGCGCCACCGCCCAGATACGCATCGATAACGGCCGGATTGGCCGCAACCTCGACCGGCGTTCCTTGAGCCAGCACCTTGCCGAGCGCCATGGCGACTACGCGGGAACACAGTCTCGACACCATATCCATATTGTGCTCGATCAGCAGGATCGACCTGCCCTGCGCATTCAACTCCACGACGCGTTCGATGATCACTTCGAGCAGGGCCGGATTTACACCGGCGGCTGGTTCGTCGAGCAGGATGACCTGGGGATCGGCCATGAGCACGCGGGCCAATTCGAGCAGCTTGCGCTGGCCGCCCGAAAGCACACGCGCCGGTTCATGCGCAAGCCTCGACAACGTGACGAAATCCAGCAAATCATGGGCTTTCTTCAGCGCCGCCTTTTCCTCACGGCGGACCAGACCTGGCGTCAGGAAATTGGCAAAAAGCCGCTCGCCAACCTGCTTTTGCGCCCCGACCAGCAGGTTTTCAAGCACGCTCATCTCAAGGAACGGCCGTGGAATTTGGAAGGTACGGGCAACCCCATGGGCGATGCGTCGCTCGGGAGGCTCGCCGGACACTTCGCGGCCGCCAATCCAGATTTCGCCCGCACTTGGCTTCAAACTGCCGGCGAGTAGGTTGAACATCGTCGTCTTACCCGCCCCGTTCGGGCCGATCAGGCCCAACATTTCACCGTGCGCGAGCTCAAGCGACATATCGGAAACAACCGTCAGCCCATCGAAACGCTTCGTCAGTCGCCGCGCCTCGATAGGCGGCGGCGCTGCCCCGGAAGGCAAAGCAGGTGCATGGACGGTCTCGGCGGTCATCGTGAAAAAGAGGCCTTGATTTGATTGGTGATGTTTGATCAAACTTTACGCGTGAACGAAAATCAACCGATATTTCCTTGAAGGCACGCGATGGCAGGAATTACGGAAACGGTCGGCCCTGTAGATACCTCCCTTACCCCCGGCCTGATACCCGTAGAGCGTGAGACGGTTCAGGACCGCGTTTATGGACAGTTGCGCCGCACCTTGATCAATGGCGGTTTTGCTGCCGGAGACATGCTGCGTATCGTCGATTTGGCGGATCGGCTGAAGACAAGCACCATGCCGGTGCGTGAGGCGCTCGGTCGGCTTGTCTCAGAACAGGCTCTGGAAGCTCTCCCGAACCGCTCCGTTCGCGTGCCTCTGATCACGCGGGAAAGACTTGACGATCTTGAGCGGGCTCGCATCCTGATCGAAGGACGCCTTGTGGCATTGGCCTGCAAGCAGTTGACGGCAGCCGATCTCGAAGGCTTGAAGCAGACCAACAGGGACTGCGAGGCCGCCTTTGAACGACACGGCCAGGACGTCGGTCCGGTCACCTCAGAAATCAACCAGCGGTTCCATTTCCAGATTTACCGGGCCGCCTGCTCGCGGGTGCTGATCCCGATGGTGGAAAGCCTCTGGCTCCAGTCGGGCCCGGTTGTGCGCGCAGCCGCCCATATCCACGATGAGCAGGGTGGACTGGCCGCAACCAACCACCACTGGACGATCGTCGAGGCGCTCGAAGCGCGCGACGAGCAGGCAGCGGTCATCGCACTGGCCAACGACATCGGCCGTTCCTTTGACCTTGTGCGCGGGCGTCTCGATGCCGCCGAAGAGGCAGCGTAAGGAACCTGTGATGGGCGAAGTTGACGATATGTTCGAGCTTTTCGATCTCAGGGTCGACGTCGTGGTGCCGGACGGCGGCACCGTTTACTGCGGCGCAAAGCCGGGCGACTATTTCGAACTCCACGGCGAAATGCTGTATTTACCGCCCGGACAGGGGATATCCATCTATTCGCTGGCTTCGGTCATGCCGCTTCTGGCGGCAAAGCAACGCCCCACCCATGCCCATGACTGGATGACCACGGATAGCGATATCGCCTGTCCCGATCCTAACTGCTCGACACGGCTGAGGATCCGGCGCACCGGGCTCCGCCGCTTCAGCCATGCAGCAACCACGGCTGTACCCCTGGAAAAAGAAGAGCCTTGACCATGCAACGCATCACCATCGCCCCTGGCTATGAAATCTCGCGCGTCATTCGCGGCGGCTGGCAGCTGGCTGGCGGCCATGGCGCAGTGGATGAGGATATGGCGATCGACGACATGGTGGCCTTTGCCGATGCCGGCATTACCACCTTCGACTGCGCCGATATCTATACCGGCGTCGAAGACCTGATCGGCCGCTTTCGACTGCGCTACCGAGACCTACGTGGGCAGGCGGCCCTTGATCGCCTGCACGTGCACACCAAGTTCGTGCCGGACCTCGGCGTGCTGCGGACCATCACCAAGGCTTATGTCGAAAATGTCATCGACACCTCGCGCAAGCGCCTCAATCTCGACCGGCTGGACCTCGTTCAGTTCCACTGGTGGGACTATGAGATGCCGGCCTGGCTCGACACGCTCGGCTGGTTGAAGGAACTGCAGGCCGAGGACCGGATCGACAAGATCAGCGGCACCAATTTCGACAGCGACCATGTCGACGCCATCATCGATGCCGGTATTCCCTTCACCTCGCTTCAGCTGCAATATTCGCTGCTCGACCGACGCCCGGAAAAACAGATGGTGACGCTGGCGAAGCGACACGACTTTGCGCTGTTCTGCTATGGCACCGTCGCGGGAGGTTTTCTCTCCGATCGCTGGCTCGGCAAGCCCGAGCCCGAGCATCCGCTGGAAAACCGCTCGCTGACAAAATATAAGCTGATCATTGATGATCTCGGCGGCTGGGAGCTTTTCCAGGCACTGCTCTCGGCATTGCGCAAGATCGCAGACCGGCATTCAACCGATATTGCCACGATTGCCAGTGCCGCCATGCTGCGCAAGCCTGGTGTGTCGGCGGTCATCGTCGGCGCACGCAATCGCGAACATCTCGGCGCCAACCTCGCCATTGCCAGCGTCGAGCTGTCGGCCGCCGATCTCGCGGAGATCGATGCCGCACTCGTCGGATCTGCGGAACTGGAAGGCGATGTCTATACGCTCGAGCGCGACCGGGCGGGGCGTCACGGCAGCATCATGAAATACAATCTCAACAAAGGGGAATGACATGAACAAGGGGAAAAACATGAAAAATCTTGTACTCGCATCGACAATGCTGACGGGCCTGGCGCTCAGCACATCGTCCGCACTGTCGCAAGACTGCGACATCACCGTCGGCGTCGTGATGGAATTGACAGGACCGGCCGGCGAATACGGCAAGGCAGGCGCAAAATCCGTCGAAATGGCCTTCCGCGATTTCAACGAAGCCGGTGGTGTCGGCGGCTGTAAACTCGTGATGGACACGCGCGACAGTCAGAGCCAGGGCAATGTCGCGGTCGATCAGGCGACCCAGCTCGTCAACATCAAGAAGGTGCCGGTGATCATCGGCGGCATCATTTCGTCAGTGTCGATCCCGATCCTCACCTCCGTTACCGCACCGGCTGGCGTGGTCCAGGTTTCGCCCGCCTCTTCCTCACCGACCCTGACCGCACTCGGTCGCGATGGCAAGACCAATGGCGTCTTCTTCCGCACCATTACTTCGGACGCGTTGCAGGGCACTGCGGCCGCCAAATATGCGCTCGACCAGGGCATGAAGAAGATCGCGATCGTTCACGTCAACAACGACTTCGGCAACAATCTGATGCAGGAGTTCACCGCAGCCTTCACCAAGCTCGGCGGCACGATCACCTCGACCACGCCTTATAACGAAAAGCAGGCGAGCTATTCGTCCGAGGCCTCCGCTGCCATGACCGGCGAACCGGACGCGCTCTATCTCGTCTCCACCCCCGTCGATGGCGCAACGATTGCACGCGCCTGGATTTCCGGCGGCGGTGTGCAGAAATTCCTGTTCAATGACGGCATGAACTCCAAGGACTTCATCACAAGTGTCGGCGCCCAGTATCTCAACGAAGCCTATGGCACTTCGTCCGGCACGACACCGACGGCCTCTACCGAATACTTCAACGCCAATTACGAGCAGTTCTCCGGCGGCATTGCTCCTTCAGCACCCGCGGCCGACCGGTCCTATGACGCCGGCGCAATCGTGGCGCTGGCCATTGCCAAGGCCGGAAAGCCGGACAAAGCCGCCATCAAGGCCGCCATCTCCGAGGTCACCGCGCCGGGCGGCACACCAATCCATGCTGGCGAGGCGGAATTTGAAAAGGCGCTCGCTCTCCTCAAGGACGGCAAGCCGATCAAGTATGAAGGTGTGATCGGTCCGGTGAGCTTCGACCAGTATGGCGACATCACCGGCCCCTTCCGCCTGTGGAAGATCACCGATGGAGAAGTGACAACGATCGGTGAAATGCCGTCCGACGACGTCTCCAAAATCAAGGCCGAGCTCGGCAAATAAGCCGTCGCAGCCAATCCTTCCAGCGGGCAGCAGAAAGCTGCCCGCCTCCATATTCGCAGATGGCGCTAAACAGACAGCAAACATTTGCAATCGAATATGTCCGGCCAAGGCTCACGCATTTCCCCGTGCATCGCAAATGGCCAGGTTTCAAAATATGCTAGCCAAAAGGAAGTATTCGCCTTACCTTTGGGGTCAGCATTACGTGAAACCTGATTATCAATGCCACTGAATCCAAAGCGTCCCAGCCGACGCGAAAAGGAGGCGTAGTATGATGATGCAATTCGAGTCCGAGCGCCCATTGGTCGACATTGGCCAGAAGGCAATATTCTTCGCGGAACACTTCCAGAAAATACCGACATTGTTCCAGCTTGACTACATTCCCACCCAAGTCACGCTGGCGAAATGGAGCAACATGCCGGAGATCGAGGCGGAGGTGTCCCGTTGCGGCTATACTTGGGGCATTGAAGCCACTGGGTTGCCGAAGAAAGGCATGAAGCCGCGCGGGTGTTACCTGAAGATCATGAGCGATCACGACTGAGCAGCCTCCACGGTTGCCGCATGATACCCGGCACGCAAGGGCTTTGCGGACAGAGATCGTCGCACGGTTTCGCATGAGTCACCTGGCAGATTGGAACATTCTCTTGCTGATCGGCATTGCCCATCTCAAGGAGATCAGCCATGTCCAAAAAAACCAGCAAGTCGCCGTCGTCTCCAACTCCGAACGCAAGCGATCCGCATCCAGGTAGCGTTTCCGACGGCACCCGCCGCGACGCGGGCGAAACCAACGGCACCAATGCCGGAGGAGGTGCCGAGAAGTCAGGAAAACGCGCACCGCCCTCAGCGTAAGTCACGTTCCTGGGCTTGAGCGGTACATCAATGGAGCAATTGAACATGGACGATGATCGTTCGGCGCGCGGTGAAGGGTGGTGGGAAGTCATGGTGGGCGACAGCGGGACCAATATTGGCCTCTTGCGCATGCTGATCTTAATTTTCGCATTCATCGTCATGCTTGGCATTACCCTATGGGCGATCTGGCCAACATAGAGGATCCAGCGTGCGGGCTTAAGATTGGCGATCCGTCTCATTATCTGCACTGAGAACCTGGGCAGCCACCGTTCCGCCAGGGACACCGTTACGGTATCAAAGCACACCCCACGCACGAAACCTGCCCCGTCCGGTGAGCTCACGCAGATTGAGTTCAGCCGCAATCTTGAGCGCACCCTGTGGCGTAACGCGCAGTTCTTCGGCAATCATGCCCGCCGATACCATCGGTTTGGCAAGAACAAGCTCAATCAGTTGCGGCAATTTTGAAGAGGCGCGCCGACCGGCCAGCCGATGCTGCATCTGCTGACGCGCCAGCAGCAATCGGTCGTGATCCTTCATCCCCAGTTCAGCCGCAGCCTTCAAGGCATCGACGAAGGCAGACAACCTCGTATTGCGATCACGGCTTGCACGCCGTTCCCGCTGAATCTGCTTCATGCCAAGATTGACGGCAACCAAATTTGACGTGCTCACGCCCGTTTCCCGCAGCACCGCGCCAGCCAACAATCGGCCAAGCCAAGGTGCGTGCTGCAGCACCTGCAACTGGTGCCAGGAATCAAGCAGAAGCACAGCTCGCAAGACCGGCGGTAGTGCTTCGGTTTCCGTCAATACCGTGCGCCATTCCTGCAACCGAGTGTCTTCATCCCAGTCAGGCTCATAGACAAACGGATTGCGATCACGGCTTGCCGTGCGGGCCGGTTGGCTCGCGCCCGAAATCAAGGCTTCGCTGCGTGCAAGCACCGCATCCATTTCGGCCAGTTGCTTTGCAAGGGGATCATCGACGTCATCCTCATCATTGTCCGGATCGACCATCCTCTGATATTCAGGCACCGTTGGGCCAGTATCGGCCGAACAATCCCCTGTGCTACGTCCACGAAGCACTCCGTCAGCGCTGAGTGCCCACGCCGGTTCATGTAGAAGGATACGCCGCCGCGTCCGCAATACGTCGTGCGCAATGGTGAGTTCATGCGTCGGCGCACGCACGCCCATGCTGGCATCATGAAGGACCAGGTCTTCGAGATGGACCAGCTCGCCATCCACCCATAATGAGGCGACCGCATCGCTGAAATGCGACCGCGCAATCCAGCCTTCACGCAATGGGGAACGGGCAATGCGCTCATCAAGCCGCGTCAGCGCCGCCGTTGCCGCAGAGACGGGCGCAAACATTGCCGAGACGGGGAGCTTGGAAAGATCGTATCGCATGGAGCCGAAAGTAAGTGACTCGCGCAACGAAAGCGAGAGGCCAGTTTTGTTTCGCTCGACCGCGATGACATCACCGGGCCGAGGAATTACCCTCAGGAGCGGCCGAACGGAATTCGCCGGTGCAGTGTATTCCGATACCTCAGAACGCCCTCACGTGATCAGAAATGCCCTGAAATCGTTGACATTGGTGCCCGTCGGGCCGGTTACAAACAAATCGCCAATGAGATCGAAGGCAGACCAGGCGTCATGACCGGCAAGAAAACTGCGCCCGTCACCACCTGCAGCGCGGATCCTGTCGGCGGTCGTCCCATCGCAGAAAGCGCCGGCGTTGTTTTCTGAACCATCGATGCCATCAGTATCGGCAGCAAGGCCCGTGACCTGCGCCAGGCCCTGCAAGTCGAGCGCGGCAGACAAAAGAAACTCGGAGTTGCGTCCACCCTTGCCAGGTCCCGAATTGCCGATCGTGACAGTGGTCTCGCCACCGGACAAAAGGACAAGGGGCTTGGCGAATGGCTTAGAACTGAGGGCGAACTCCCGCGCCAGTGCAGCATGCATGCGCCCGATATCCTTCGCCTCGCCTTCAATGGCGTCCGACAGGATCAAGATGTCTGCGCCAGACTGGCGGGCCTTGTCAGCCGCAGCAAGCAAGGAGACCCGGGCCGAGGCGATCACATGCACCTCGTTTCGCTCGAAAACCGGATCCGATGGATCAGGCGCTCTTTCACGCCCGATTGCATCAATGACCCGTTGCGGCAGGTCTATGCGATAGTCACGGATCAGTCCCATTGCCTCCTCCGCATCAGAGGCGTCCGGCACAGTCGGCCCCGAAGCAACCAACGCCGGGTGATCGCCTGGCACATCAGAAACAATGAGCGTGACGACCTTGGCCGGATGTGCGAGCGCGGCAAGCCGCCCCCCTTTGATGCGAGAAAAATGCTTGCGAAGCACATTCATGGCTGAAATCGGCGCACCGGACGCAAGCAACGCTTCGTTCAACCTGATTTCGTCCGACAGTTGAAACCCTTGTGGCGGGGCCGGCAAAAGAGCGGAACCGCCGCCGGAAATCAAGGCGACGACAAGATCGTCCTCGCACAAACCATGGACGTGATCCATCAGCGCTTGTGCCGCCTGCAAACCGGCAAGATCAGGCACTGGATGAGCCGCTTGCAGGATCCTTGTGTGCCGGCAGACCTCAATCGGGCCGTGGCGATCAACCACCAGCCCTTCGAACGGACCGTCCCAGGCTTTTTCGAAAGCCGCAGCCATCTTGGCCGCCGCCTTGCCGGCACCGATGACGACGGTCCGGCCCTTCGGCTTTGGCGGCAGATGTCGGACGATAGCATCATAGGGATCGGCGGCCAATACGGCGGCCTGAAAGAGAGAGGCCAGAAAAGGCCTTTTGTCGGCTATCAACTCATTCTCCGTCTATCGCGCGATTATGGCGGCAATCCCGTTGCTCATTCGAAAACCGTAGAGAACGCCTATGCTCCAATCCAGTTCCGCAGCCGCGAGCAAGGCAAATATCAAGCGCAGATGCACCGGTCGGCAGGTCTATCTGAATAAATGTGAGGGAAGCCATCGCGGTCCTATGTCCTGTTCACCTAATCTCTGTCCGCGCCCGCGGACGTGTGTCGTTGCGCTCATGGGAAAAGATCGTGCGGGACAAGGCAGGCAGATCACGGATCATGTCCGCCGCCTTTTCGCCGACCATGATTGTCGGGGCATTGGTATTGCAGGAAGGCACGCGCGGCATGACCGAACTATCGCAAACCCTGAGACCCTCCAGCCCGTGGACCTTCAGGTCAAGGCCGACGACCGCATCCGCCCCCCTGCCCATCTTGCAGGTTCCGACTGGATGATGGTCGGTCTTGGCGTTCGCGCAGCCGTATTCGAACAGTTCCGCCTCGGTCTGAACCTTTGCTCCGGGCAGACGCTCGGCGAGGATATAGGGTTTTAGGGCAGCCTGCTGGAAGATCTCGCGGGCAATCCGCAATCCCTCCAGCGACATCGTGCGATCATGCGGATCAGACCAGTAATTAGGGTCGATCAAGGGAGCTGAAGCCGGATCGGCGGATGAAAGCCTGACCGTGCCGCGCGATCGCGGATGCAGATACGCCGAATTCAACGTCACGCCCGCATTCCTCAACTTCTCGACGCCCGCCTCGATACCAGACCCCAGCCCCAGATGAAACTGGATATCCGGCGAGCGCGCTTGCGGGTCGGCGTACCAGAAGCCGCCGGTCTCGAAGAGTGACGATGCAACCGGACCCGATCTGAACAGCAAATATTCCAAACCCGCCCAGAGCGTGCGATGCAGTTTTGCCACGCCATCATAGGTATGATCGCCGGTGCATTCGGCAATGACAAAGAGATCAAGATGATCCTGCAGATTACCGCCCACGCCGACGAGATCATGTTTGACATCGACACCCACCGCACGCAGATGATCGGCAGGACCGATGCCGGATTGCAGCAGCAGCTTCGGCGAACCAATTGCTCCGGAGGTGACCAGCACTTCGCGCTCGGCTCGGACGAGCTCAACACCCTTTGGGGTGACGATCTCAACGCCGACGGCGCGGCTACCCTCAAGAATGATGCGGGCCACCCTCGCACCGGTTCGGATCACCAGGTTCTGGCGGTCTGTGATCGGAGAGAGATAGGCAAGGGATGCAGACGAGCGACGGCGGTTGCGCTGGGTCAGCTGATAGAAGCCGACACCGGCCTGTTGGCGACCGTTGAAGTCATGATTGTAGGGAATACCGAGCTCCTGTCCCGCCCGAATATAGGCATCGCAGATCGGCAGGGCCGACACCGGCATTGAAACGCCAAGCGGGCCGCCATAGGCATGATAGTCATCGGCAAAACGCTGGTTGTCCTCAGCGCGCTTGAAATAAGGCAGGATCGAGCGATAGTCCCAGCCTTCGCAGCCGTCTTCGCTTGCCCATAGATCATAATCTGCGGCATTGCCGCGCGTGTAGAGCTGGGCATTGATTGAAGAACCGCCGCCAATGACCTTTGCCTGGGTATATCGCAGTACCCGGCCGTTCATGTGCTTCTGCGGCACCGTTTGCCACCCCCAACTCGCCACGCCCTTGGTCATCTTGGCAAAGCCCGCCGGCATGTGGAACAAAGGGTTCCAGTCACCGCCGCCAGCCTCCAGCAACAGGACATTGACGTCGGGATCCTCGCTCAGTCGATTGGCCAGCACGCAGCCAGCCGGCCCCGCGCCTGTGATGATGTAATCGAAACGCATATTGGTCTGTCCTATTACAAACGCGGGATCGAAAGGCCGCCATCGGCGTCGATCACGCTGCCCGTTGCAAATGCGAAACTGCCGGAGGCCAAAGCCGCGCAGATGTCGCCAATATCTTCCGCCTGACCCCAGCGCCGCATCGGAACCAGGCCATTGTCAATCAAGGCGTCGTATTTTGAGGTCACGGCGGCGGTCATATCGGTGCGAATAATCCCGGGGCGCACTTCGAAGACGGCGACACCCGATTGAGCAAGCCGCAAGGCAAGCCCCTGCGAGAAGGCGGCAAGCCCCGCCTTGCTGATGCAATAATCAAGGCGTTCGGGGGAGCTCGCCTGGGCCGACACCGACGTGATGTTGATGATCGACCTTGCGTGCTGCGGCTCGGCCACCGTCAACATCGCTTTCACGACAGACTGGGTGAAGAATACGGTGCCTCTCAGATTGGTATCCATGATCGTGTCGAAATTCGCAGGCTCAAGCGCCAGAAAATCGCCACGCACCACCGAAGCCATACCGGCATTGTTGACCAGGCAATCAATCTTGCCGAACCGCTCGATGACCGTCTTTACCGTTGCCTGATGGCCATCGACATCGGCCACGTCACCATGGACATAGATGGTATCCCCGCCGAGCGAAGCCAGGAAAGACAGAGCCTCCTGTGCCGTCGAGGCATCGCCTATCCCAGTGATTGCCAGGTCGTAACCGGCTTTGGCCAACGCGGTTGCGATCCCAAGGCCGATACCCCGGCGACCACCGGTCACCACAGCCACCGGTCTTTTCGTTTGATCGGTCATGATGCAAAATCCTTCGAGGCAATATGATCCGCCACACGCAGTGCCTGGGCGGCAACGGTGAGCGCTGGATTGACAGCAGCTGACGTCGGCAGCAGGCTCGCATCTACGACAAACAGGTTTGCATGGTCGAACGCGCGGCAATACACATCAAGCGGTGACGTTGCAGGATCCTTGCCAATCCGGACCGTGCCGCATTGATGCGAGGGCGTTCGCTTGTCAAAGGGCCGCGACAACACGATCGGGAAGCCCGCTTTATTCAGCACAGACTTCAGCTTCTTGACGAGATCGAGATGCGCGTCCCAATTGGTCCGGTGCCATTTCAGGATGATCCGCTCGCCGTCCACCATGACGCGGCTTTCCGGATGCGGCACGTCCTCGCTCATCGCGTAGAAATCAACGGCATGGGCTGAGATCTGGTTGAGGAGCCACTCGGGCACCTGCGGCAGATTTGCCTTCAGAATTGCACCGGAAATTCGACCAAGCAGCTGGATATTGCCAAGCGGCGGCCCGCCATTGCCATCGGACAGATAGAAGTCGTTAAAGCCGAGCGTCTTCTGATAGACGGAATCGTTGCGAAACGACGGCGAGATTGCCAGCACGGCGCTGGAATTGTGGTTCATGAAATTGCGACCGACCTGATCCGAACTGTTGGCCAGGCCTTTCGGAAAACGCGCATCGGCCGAACGCAAAAGCAGGACTGCGGATTGCACAGCGCCTGCTGCCAGGATCACGAGTTTTGGCGAGACCGATCTTACCTCTCCGTTTTGCCTGTAGTGGACGGTGTGGATGGTCTTGCCATCCGCTGCGGCCTCAAGGCGAACCACAGGCGAATTCGTCTGAAGCCTGACATTTGCATGCTGCAGGGCCTTCGCCAATGGCGCTGTCTCCGCATCCAACTTTCCATCGTCGGCGTTGGGATGCGCGTCCCATGGCGTGCGAGCCTTTCTCAACCATCTGTCGATGTCGATTGCGAGCGGCAGGGAAAATGGGTGCATCCCGGCCGCGGTAAGACGAGCCCGAACCTTGGCGATTGCCGGTTCGTCGGGAACCGGCGCAAAAGCGTAGGGCTCCGAATGTCTGGGCTCCGTTGGGTCCTGGCTATCGTCACCGCGCACCTGGAAAAGCTTTTCGGCGCGGCTATACCAGGGTTCGAGTTCCTCATAAGCAAAAGGCCATGCTGGCGAAACGCCTTCACGATGCTGCATCTCGGCGAAGTCTTCCCGACGATAGCGCACCAGCACAGCGCCATAGAACTTCGAATTGCCGCCCACATAATAATAGTTGCCCGGATTAAATGCGGAGCCGCCATGCTCGTACCACATCTCCTTCGGTCGAAAGTGACCACGTTGGAAGATGGCTCGCGGGTTTCGGTTTTCCGGGCGGTCCGGCAGATGATCGCCGGCCTCCAGGATCAGGATTTCCGCTCCGGTTGCTGCCAATCCGGCCGCTATCGTCGCACCACCAATGCCAGAGCCGATGATCACGATGTCAGGTGACTTTGTCATTTCAACACGCCTGCCCTCGATCACGCGATCCGCAATTGTGTCTTCGGATCGAAGAACACAGCCTTGTCGAGGTTGAACGCAAGCCTTGCCATCTGCCCGGCATGAATACTGGCATCGGCGCGGAGGCGGGCAACCACTTCCTTGCCGCCAAGTTTGGTGACAGCAAATGTGTCTGACCCCGCCGGCTCGACCACCTCGATCAGGCATTCCCCTTCGGCCAACGCCTTGGCATTGCGGTCGGCGCCATCTGGATCGGTCAGCGCTTCAGGTCGGATTCCGAAGATGATCTGCTGGCCGGCATGGGCCTCGAGCTGTTCACGGCCCTTGGCGACAGGAAGTCGGATCGGATCACCATTGGGACGGGCAAGCGAAACCGAAAGACCGGCCGCGTCTTTTTCCAGCGTACACGCCAGAAGGTTCATCGCCGGCGAGCCCATGAAATCGGCGACGAACATATTGGCAGGATTGTTATAGATCTCCGCCGGCGAGCCGAACTGCTGCAGCACGCCGTCCTTCAGAACCGCGATCTTCGACGCCAGCGTCATCGCTTCGATTTGGTCATGCGTCACATAGACGATCGTCGTCTTCAAGCGTTGGTGCAGACGCTTGATTTCGGTTCGCATGTCGACACGCAGCTTGGCATCGAGGTTGGACAGCGGCTCGTCGAAAAGGAAGACTTGCGGGTTGCGCACCAGAGCACGGCCCATGGCGACACGCTGACGCTGGCCGCCGGACAGCTGGCTTGGCTTGCGATCGAGGAGATGACCGATCTGGAGAATGTCCGAGACTTCCTTGATCGCCTTGTCGCGCTCGTCCTTCGGCACCTTGCGGATTTCCATGCCAAACGCGATGTTGCCGGCCACCGTCATGTTCGGATAGAGCGCGTAGGACTGGAAAACCATAGCGATGTCGCGCTGAGAAGGCGGAAGATCTGCGACATTGCGGCCATTGATAGCAATCTCGCCGGAGCTGATCGGCTCCAATCCGGCAATGGTATTCAGAAGCGTAGACTTGCCGCACCCGGACGGGCCGACGAGCACCAAGAAGCCACCTTCCTCAATCTCGATATTGATGTCCTTCAGAATCTCCAGCGCGCCGTAGGATTTGCGCAGATGGGATATTTTCAGGAATGACATGATTTTATCCTTTCACAGCACCGGACATCAGGCCGCGCACGAAGTAGCGACCAGAGACGATGTAGACGATCAGGGTTGGCAGGGCGGCGAGGATGGCGCCCGCGAAATGCACGTTGTATTCTTTGACACCGGTGGAGGAGGAAACGAGATTGTTGAGTGCCACCGTCATCGGCGTCGAGCCTGCACCGGAAAACGAAGCACCGAACAGGAAGTCGTTCCAGATATTGGTGAATTGCCAGATGACCGACACAACGATGATCGGTGCCGAAGACGGTAGCAGGATCCGCCGGAAGATCTGGAAAAAACTCGCCCCATCGATTTGTGCGGCACGCACCAACTCGGTCGGGAACGCCTCATAGTAATTGCGAAAATAGAGCGTCGTGAAACCGAGACCGTAGATCACATGGACGAGGATCAGACCCCAGATGGAACCCGCCAGTCCGAGCATGCCGAGAATGCGGGCCATCGGTATCAGCACGATCTGGAACGGGATGAAACAGGACAGAAGCAGCATGCCGAAGAAGATGTTTGATCCACGGAACTGCCACTTGGTCAGCACGTAACCATTCAGCGCGCCGACGATGGTCGAAATGGCAACCGCCGGGATGACCATCAGGATGGAATTGATGAAGTAGGGCTTCAGACCGGTGGGCGAGACGCCTATCTGCGCCGCAGACCAGGCTTGGGTCCAGGGTTCCGTCGTCCACACTTCAGGCAGGTTTAGCATCCCGCCCTGACGGATCTCTTCCAGCGGCTTCAGCGAATTGACCACCATGATATAGAGGGGAAGCAGATAGTAGATCGCAAAAATGATCAGGGCCGTGTAGATCAGCGCTCTGGTGAGCAGACCATGCGAGATTGCATTTTGGGGGTTTGCTGTGCCGCTCATCAGCGTTTACCTCCGCGAACTTCCGAATAAAGATAGGGGATGATGATCGAGAAGATCATGATCATCATGATGATCGCCGACGACGCGCCTATGCCCATCTGGTTGCGGGTGAAGGTGTAGGAATACATGAAGGTCGCCGGTAGCTGTGTCGCCTGTCCCGGGCCGCCGCCCGTCAGGGCAATGACAAGGTCATAGGCCTTGATGGCCAGATGGGCGAGCACGACGAAAGCCGACAGGAAGACCGGACGCATCAGGGGAATGATGATGCGCCGATAGATGGTGAAGGTCGAGGCGCCATCCATCTGTGCGGCCTTGATCATCTCGTTGTCGACGCCACGCAGGCCGGCCAGAAACATGGCCATGACAAACCCCGACGATTGCCAGACAGCGGCGATGACGACGCAGTAGATCGCCATCGTATTGTCCTTGATCCAGGTGAACGAGAAACTCTCCCAGCCCCAGAGATGCATGGTGTTTTGCAGGCCAATGCCCGGATCGAGGAACCATTTCCACGCCGTGCCCGTGACGATGAAGGACAGCGCCATCGGATAGAGATAGATAGGCCGCAAAAACCCCTCACCCCTGATTTTCTGGTCCAGCAGGATCGCCAGAAACAGTCCCAGCACCGAGCAGATCAGTATGTAGAGTGAGGCGAAGATTGCCAGATTGGAAATCGACCGCCACCAGTGGGGCAAAGCCCAAAGCTTGGAATAATTGCTCAAGCCGACGAAATTGTAGGACGGCAGCATCTTGCTGTCCGTCAGCGACAGGAAACCCGTATAGGCGATGAACCCATATACGAAGATAACGATGACAACGAAGCTCGGCGCCAGGACAAGCTTGGGCAAAAACTCCTGAAGTCTGTCACGACCTTGCATCGATCTATCCACCCTTATTGATTCAATCAGTGAGACGGCAGATCCCAGATCCGCGCATTGTCGATCCGCAGATAGACAGGATCGCTGCGTCGGCAAATGTGCCGACCGTCACCATTCCGTTGAGATTTTGTTGCTTGAAACTGCCGTGGGAGGATTTACCTCCCACGACGTTTGTCTGCCTGCTTACTTCGCAGCCTCGACTGCAGAGACAAGTTCCTTGACGGCATCCTCTGAGGAAAGCTCGCCGTTGAACTGACGGGTCACCACGTCATAGATCGCGTTCTTAACCGATGCCGGGTTCGCATGACCGTGTGCCATGGAGCCATACAGCGTACCGGCCGTGTTTGCCTCGGCAAGATCCTTGATTGCCTTCTTGCCGCAATCATCAAAGGCCTCGTCAGACACATCGGTGCGCGCCGGCGCAGATCCCTTGACCACGTTGAACGCAGACTGGAAAGCCGGGCTTTCGATGGCGGTTGCCATTTCGAGCTGCGACGGGATCTTGGCTTCAGCAACCTTGAACATCGCGAACTGGTCGGAGTTGAAGGTCACCATGCCCTGGGTGCCGGGGAAACGCATGCAGACGAAATCGGTACCCGGCTTCTTGTTCGCTTTGATGAATTCGCCCTTGGCCCAGTCACCCATGAACTGCAGCCCAGCCTTGTTCTCGATGACCATGGCGGAAGCGAGGTTCCAGTCACGGCCCGAGAAATTGTCATCCACGTAGGAACGCAACTTCGTCATGCGATCGAAGGCTTCCTTCATCTTGTCTCCACCGAGCGCTGCCGGGTCGAGATCGATGAAGGCCTGCTTGTAGAAATCGTTACCAAGCGAGAGCACGACAGCATCGAAGATCGTCGCATCCTGCCAGGGCTGGCCACCATGGGCGACCGGGGTAATGCCCTGTTCCTTGAACTTGTCGAGAAGCGCGACAAGCTCGTCCCAGTTGGCAGGCTCCTTGCCGCCAGCCTTGTCGAGCGCTGCCTTGTTGATCCAGACCCAGTTGGTCGAGTGTACGTTGACCGGTGCAGCGATCCAATGGCCATCATATTTCGAGAACTGCTGGAGTGCCGTCGGGATGACCTTGTCCCAGCCTTCCTTGGAGGCGATGTCATCGAGATTGCCGAGTGCGCCTTCCTTGGCCCAGTCGAGAATATCGAATCCAAGCATCTGCACGGCGGTCGGCGCATTGCCGGCCGTCACACGGGCACGCAATACGGTCATCGCCTCGGTACCGCCGCCGCCGGCGACCGGCATATCGGTCCAGCCGATCCCCTTGCCTTCCAGATCCTTTTTCAGAACGTCGAGTGCCGCAGCCTCGCCGCCCGATGTCCACCAATGCAGCACCTCGACGCCTTCGGCAGCGCGAGCCACCCCTTGCGTCACTCCCAATGCCAGTGCCATCGCTGCCGTCGTCATCAAAAACTTGCGCATCGTATCCTCCCGTTTGCAAGTCAACATTGCGGGGCAACTACCCCGCGTGCCCAAACCGCCTGCCCAAGCGGACAGTTGGCAACTCCTCCCACGGCATACTGCCGATACCCAATTTAAAACGTTACAAATCCAGTTGAGTCAAGATACAGAGCCGGCTCAAAATTCACTGTATAAACGAACCAAAATTGCGGCAACGCAGCATTTTTGCGCCCTATTCCATCAGCGCCCTGAATTGGAAACGTTTTAAATTTTCTGTACGAGCATTGTCCGCACACTTCCGTCGCGCTATCTTCGCGTCAGATTTCACACCAAAAGCAGTAACCGCGTGCCGAAAGAACAAATCCCCTCGCCGAGCAAGCAAACCACGACTCGAAAAAGGTCGGGAAAGCCGACGCTTCGAACGATTGCCGAGCTCACCGGCCTTGCGGTGACCACGATTTCGCGGGCGCTGGCCGACGACCCTTTGATCAACCACGAGACCCGTAAGCGTGTGCGCGAAACGGCGATCAGCATCGGCTATTCTCCGGATCGGGCCGCCCAGCGCCTGAAGACGGGACGTACCAATGTGATCGGCGTCCTGCTCGACCCGCATGAAGAAATCCTCGGCTTCGGCACCTCGCTGCTTTACGGCCTGACCAAGGCCTTGCAAGGCACTGCCTATCACCTGATCGTCATGCCCAATTTTGTCGACACCTCGAACATCGAGGCTGTCGAATACATTGTCCGCAACAACCTCGCCGATGGGTTGATCTTTACCCGCACAGAACCGCTCGACGCACGCGTCCGTCTGCTGATTGAATCCAACTATCCTTTTGTCAGCCATGGACGCACAGAGTTTTCCACGCCGCATCCTTATGTCGACTACGACAACTATGCCTTCGCCTACGAGGCGGCGCGTCGATTGATCGCCAAGGGCCGGCAAAAGCTCACGATCATCCTGCCCTCGCGCCGGCTCACCTTCAGCCAGCATATGTTGCATGGATTCATGACCGCCGTTCGCGAAGCGGGCATTGCGCATGAACTTCCGGAAACCGTCACGCTCGATTCCGCCGCAGGAGAAGTGCGCGACTTCTTCCGCCTTCGCGCGCTTCAGCCAGCGCCGCCTGACGGGCTGATCTGTCCCGGCGAAGTGTCTGCCATGGCGTCCATCACCGGGCTCGGTGAATCCGGTTGGGCACTTGGCAATCAGTATGACATCGTCGCCAAGCAGACCTCGCGCCTGCTTTCCGACATCCAGCCCGGCGTGGAAACGATCTACGAGGATCTGACGGCAGCCGGCGAACAGCTGGGGCGCCTTTTGATCCGTCGCATCGCCGATGAACAGGCGAGCGACATGCAATTGCTCATGCCGCCGCAGATCGGTTTTGCCACCCCCAGTCATTGATCGGCTCCTTTCCCGACGATTTCGCATAGATGCTCCAGCCATGGCCGAACGATTAAAGACGCCTCAGGCGCGCGGCATCCACCAATTGGTGCGGTCTCCGATATGCATGTTCAGCGTCTTGGTCTCGGTATAGTCCTCGACGGCATGCCTGCCGAGTTCCCGACCGAGGCCCGACTGTTTGTACCCGCCAAAGGGCAGTTCCGCGGCCCCGTCCATGAAAGTGTTCATCCAGACCGTTCCAGCACGTACCTTCCGGCCGACCATTAGGCATGTGTCGAAATCCCGGCTCCACACTCCAGCCGAAAGGCCATAGTCGATGGAGTTGGCGATTTCGATCGCCTCCGCCGTCGTCTCAAATGTCAGAACCGACAGAACAGGCCCGAAGACTTCCTCGCGCGCGACCGCCATGCCGGATGTCACGCCAGTCAGGATCGTCGGCGCCATGTACTGGCCCATGCCAAGGTCCAGCACGTCTCCGCCATGAGCGATCGATGCACCGCTACCAGTGGCGCCGGTGACATAGCCGGAGATCTTATCAAGATGCTGCGGCGTGATGATCGCGCCCACTTGGGTGGTTGGATCGAGAGGGTCGCCCACCCTCACCTGCTTAGACAATTCCGCCAAGCGGCTGACCACGTCGGCGGCAATGCTCTTGTGCAGGATAAGCCTGGAGCCGGCGTTGCAGCACTCACCAGCATTGAAATAGGCGCCGAACACGGCCGCATCCACAAAAGCTTCGAGATCCGCATCCGGGAAGACAATCTGCGGATTCTTTCCGCCGAGCTCCAGCGAAACCTTCTTCAGCGTCTGGGCAGCGTTTTTCATCGTCACCCTGCCGACGCCGGTCGATCCCGTGAACGAGATCATGTCGACATCGGGATGTGATGTCAGAACCGCGCCCACCTCTGGCCCGGTTCCCGTCACGATATTGACGACGCCTGCCGGCACACCCGCCTCCTGCAGGATTTCTCCCAGGACGAGCGTCGATCCGGACGTCAACTCCGACGGCTTGACCACTGTCGTGCAACCCGCGGCCAATGCGAAAGGGAGCTTCTGGCCCACGATCAGGAAAGGGAAGTTCCAGGGTGTGATAATGGAAACGACACCGATCGCCTCGCGAAGCACGACGCCGAGCGTGCCGTCACCCAACGTATTGTAGCTCTCGCCATGAAGGTCGCGGGCAAGGGCTGCCGCATAGCGCCATATATCGACGGAGCCAGCAATTTCACCGCGCACCTGGCTGATAGGCTTGCCGGCCTCAATCGCATCGAGATAGGCGAGTTCTTCCGCACGTGCAGCAATCAGATCGGCGGCCTTCAGCAGGATCCCTGAGCGTTCGGATGCGGTCATGCGCGGCCAATGGCCATTGTCGAATGCCTTGCGAGCCGCAGAAATGGCGCGCTCCGCATCGACCTTGGTTCCGGCCTGGAAGCGGCTTACCACGATGCCATGGCTCGGTGCCACGCGCTCGATCAGCGGAACTGTGCCCTCAAGCCATTGTCCATCGACCAACATCTTGAAGTCGCGCGCAGTCGTATCTTTTAAAGCTTTCGGGCTAACCAGAGCCGTCATTACCACTCTCCCTTGAATTGCGCCGGGCGCTTCTCGCTGAATGCGGACACGCCTTCTTTTAGGTCACCAGTCTTTGCCGCAAGGATCGAACCAAGCGCCTCGACCGCCGCGCCGTTGTCTTCGCCGCTCGCAGCCGCGATCATCAGCTTGACGATTTCGACCGCGGCGGGTCCGCGCGCGGCAACCCGATGCGCATATTCCCTGGCCACGGCAAGCGCGGTTCCGGTTGACGTCACGATATCGACAATACCGAGCGAACGGGCCTCCTGCGCCGTGAAGATTTCGCCGCCGAGCGCCATGCGCCGGACGACCTGCGAGCCGAAACGTTTGACCAGCCGCTGCGTGCCCGACCAGCCCGGTACCATGCCAAGGCCAGTCTCAGGCAGACCAACCCGGATCTGCTCATCTGCGATGCGGATATCGGCGATACCGGCAAGTTCCAGCCCACCACCCAGCGCATCGCCGTTGATGGCAGCGATCAGCGGCATGCGCAGCGTTGCCAGACGTTCGAACACTCGGTGCCCGTAGCGCACCCAGGTGTGGCCGAACTCATCCGGCCGCATGCCGCCCCAAGCCTTGACGTCGCCGCCGGCACAAAAGCCGCGGCCATCGCCGGTCAGGATGGCCGAACGCACCTGGCCATTCGCCTCCACTTCGTCGGCAGCATCGATAAGCGCCTTAAGCATGTCGAGGTCGAGCGCATTGCGCTTTTCCGGCCGCGAAACCGTCAGGATTGCAACATGGTTCTCGATATCGATCCGGACAGTGCCACTAGTCATGGAAACGCCCCTCCAGAACACGAGGGGACTTGCCCGGTAGATTGAGGCCGATAAGGCCCTCACCAAAGAGCCTGGCGTCCATGACCTGCAGGTCTGGCGAAACGATCAGCGGGAATTCCGACTGGTCGAGAATATGCGTTTGCAGGTCTATACCAGGTGCGATCTCGGTGAGCACGATACCGGCCGACGTCAACTTCATCACGCAACGCTCGGTGACATAGGTGATATCCTGGCCTTGCTCGACTGCACGTTTTCCGGAGAAAGTGACGTGCTCGACCTCATTTACAAGCTTTTTTAGCTTGCCTTCCTTTTCGATCACCAGCTTGCCGGCTTCAATGGCGTGCTTAGCACCGGCATTGAACATGCCGGAAAAGACAATCTTCTTGGCCCTGGTGGTGATGTCGACGAAACCGCCAGCGCCGGCCGTCACATGCGGGCGAAACGAGAGCTTCGAGACGTTGACTGAACCGTCCTTGCCGATCTCCAGGAAAGAAAGCAGCGAGGCATCGAATCCGCCACCCTGAAAATAGGTGAACTGATAAGGCGACGGCATATAGGCATCGGCATTCGCCGCGCAGCCGAATGCGAAATCAAGAAGCGGCACGCCGCCGACGGCGCCCTGTTCGATTACCCAGGTTACCGCGCCGTGCAAGCCTTCTTCCATCAGGATGCGCGGCACATTGGCGGAAATGCCAAACCCGAGATTGACGCAACTGTTGGCTTGCAGGTCCTGCGCTACGCGCCGGGCAATCACCTTCTGGATGTTGAATTCCGGCACGCTGAACGTTTCCAGCGGGCGGAAGATCTCGCCCGAGATCGCCGGATCATAGGGGGTCTGCGTCGTCTGCTTCTGGTCGGGATCCACGATGATGTAATCGACCAGCATGCCGGGCACGCGCACATCATGCGGCTTCAGTGAGCCCTGCTTGGTGATGCGCTTCACCTGGGCGATGATGATGCCGCCGTTGTTGCGGGCGGCGAGAGCCTGATCGAGACCGCCGAGATAGGCGCCTTCATGTTCATAGGTCAGGTTCCCGTGCTCGTCGGCAGTCGTTGCCCGGATAATCGTCACCTGTGGGACCACAGACGGGAAAAACAGCCATTCCTCGCCCTCGAAAGCAACGCGCTTCACGACCGGCTCACTTTCGGCGGCCGTATTCATGGCGCAACCTTGGCGCCTTGGGTCGACAAAGGTGTCCAACCCAACCTTTGTCAGAACGCCGGGGCGCTTGGCAGCGGCCTCACGATGCATGTCGAAAAGGATGCCCGAGGGAATATTATAGGCCGGGATCTCATTGCCGGTGATCATTTGCCAGATCAACGGGGGCTCGGCAGTCGACGGGCCCGACGGATAGGAACCGCCCAGAATGCGTTTCAGCAGGCCTTTCCTGGCGATGTGATCGACACCCTTGATGCCGCTCATGTCGCCGGCTGCGATGGGGTGCAGCGTGGTGATATCGCGCGGATGGCCGGTCGCGTCAAAGCGTTCGCCGATCGCCTTCAACATCAGATCCGGGCACCCAAGACCGCTGGATGATGATACAGAGACGACAGCCCCGTCAGGGATCAGAGCGGCAGCTTCTGCAGGGGTGATGTGCTTGTGCATGGCAGTTATACTCAAAGCCCGGTTTCAATATTAATGGCACGGCCCGTTCTTGCCGCTTCGATGACGGCCAAGCCCGTGGCCAGTGACCAGACGCCGTCCTCACCCGATGCCGAAGGCCTCCCTTTGCCCGCGATTGCCGCATGAAAGCTTTCGAGGCCCGCTTCATAGAGATTGCGCGTGCCAAGCTTCAGCGGATGTTCGCCATCGGCATTGCGAAGCAAAACCGTTCCGACGGGACGCTGCGTCATGACATTGCGCGCCACAAGAGAACCCTCGGCGCCGTGGACCTCGAAACCGGTCTCGGCGAATCTGGTGGTGAAACCGTCGTGGAACTGCGCGAGGATATCGTCTTCGAAGCGCATCACACCCATGACCGCGTCCTCGAGACCATACTTGCCCATGCCGCCGGATTGCGCAAATGCCACAACCTCGACCGGGTTGCGACCAAGCACGAAGCGCAGCGTATCGGCATCATGAACGGTAATATCGAGAATGACCCCGCCGCCAGCCGAAGGCTTATCCAGACGCCAGCCCTGCAGATGCGGGGGGAGATAAACTGCGTGAAAGACCCGTGCGGAAAGCGGCTTGCCGATTTTACCAGCGGCGATCGCATCGCGCATGGCGACATGGCTGGAAGCATTGCGCAGGTGATGATTGGTCGCGAGCACTATCCCCGCTTTGCGGGCAGCTGCCACCATGGCATGGGCATCCTTGAGCGAGAGCGCCAAGGGCTTTTCACACAGCACATGTTTGCCGGCTTTTGCAGCCGCAATACACTGGTCGCGATGCAGTTCGTTGGTGGTCGAGATGTAGACTGCGTCGACGTCTGCGCTGTCGAGGAGCTCTGCGAGATCAGTCGACGAACTGCTAATGTCGTTCTCTAGCGCATAGTCTTTCGCACGCCGTTCGTCCGAGCTCAGGACCGTAACGACCTCTCCTCCCGTTGCACGGATTGCGCCGATCACCCATTCCCGCGCGATCGTGCTCGCGCCGATCAGACCCCAACGTACCGTCATGACGCCCTCCTCCCGGACAATGTCTTGGCGGCTCCGCAGCTTTCACGCACGACGAGCCGGACCGCACCAACAAGCGATTCTGGCTCAGCCTTGCCGGCATTGATCTGCTTCAGGAGAAGCTGCGCGGCGCGGCGCCCCATACCCTGGGGATCGACGGATATCGTGGTCAGCGCAGGCACAGTTGACTTCGCTTCAATGACGTCGTCGAAACCGACAACTGCAAAATCGACACCCGGCTCCAGACGGTGTGACCTGAGACCGTCACAGACACCAAAGGCAACCGCATCGTTGAACGACACGCCGGCTGTCGGACGATCGGCAATGGAAAGCGCCCTGCCCACGGCTTCGACGCCTCCGGCCCGAGATGGAGCAGAGGAAAACACCAGCCCTTCATCAAAACCTAGACCTGCGGCGACCATCGCATCCCGATAGCCAGCGATGCGTTCATCGAAGATGAACATGTCGGGAAAGCCACCAAAGAACGCGATGCGCTTGTGGCCGAGCGAGACCAGGTGCTCAACGGCCGCATAGATGCCGGCATGGTTGTCTGACGTCACCGACGAAACCTTGGCGCCGGGGATATTGCGCACCATCAACACCACAGGAATGCCAGCATTGACCACAGACTTGAAGTCCGCAGCCGTCGAGCCGCGCGCCGGCGACACGATCAGACCGGAAATGCCGTGCTCGCGCATGGAGGCGACAACCTCAAGCTGGCGATCGACGTTTTCATTGGTATTGGCAAGGAATTGAACGTAACCCGCAGACTGGACGACCATGTCGATACCCACCGCGACCTCAGCAAAAAAGCCATTGGTTAGGTCATTGACGACAACACCGACGATCTTCGACTTGGCGCTTGATTGGCGCAGGTTCGCAGCGCCGCGATTGTAGACATACCCCAGCTCGCGCATCACGGCCGTCACCTTGGCGCGCGTGACCTCATTGACCAGCGGCGACGCCTGCAAGACGAGAGAGACCGTCGACTTCGAAACGCCCGCAGCCCTGGCAATGTCAATGACGGTGACCCGCGCCTTATTCATCGAATTCCCCCGACATCTCCCCAGATAAACCCTCAATAATTGGATCGTTCCAAATCGTCAAGCGTAAATATCAGTCATATCAGCGCTGACGTAATTTCTCCAAACTCGACAATCTTTCTTCAATAAGGCCAAAATAACGGGTCGCGGCAGGTTTTCGGCTAGAAAACAAAATTCCGGTCAATCAAAGCCGGCAACATCCGCCTTGAAATTTGGAACGATCTAATTTATTGGCGATTGGAATGGACAAGGGAGGACGCGATGACCCTGAGCTTGAAACTGCCCGCTGCAGACGGAACGACAAGTTCATACGCACTAGTCGGAACACCGATCGCAAAAGCTACCGGCACACCCGCCTTCAACCGGATTGCCTACGCCGCAGCCCATGTCGTCTCTGCAGCACATATCGATTTCGACCCCTGGAACCGGCCGGCTATCGATTGGGACGCGACCATGGCGTTCCGACATCATCTCTGGAGCCACGGCTTCAAGA
Source organism: Hyphomicrobiales bacterium (assembly GCA_900470155.1). Classification (GTDB taxonomy): domain Bacteria; phylum Pseudomonadota; class Alphaproteobacteria; order Rhizobiales; family Rhizobiaceae; genus Allorhizobium. Next base: position 252,137 of record UBZT01000003.1, on the reverse strand, counting down.
TTGCCGAAGCTATGGACACGTCGCAGCGGGGCATGGGGCTTGATTGGCCAGGGGCGCAGGAGCTCATCCGCCGAACCCTTGCCGAGGCAAAGGCGGTCGAAGGCGCTGATCTCGCTTGCGGCGCCGGAACGGATCATTTGGCGCCCACAGACGCCCGAACGGTTGACGATGTCATCCGCGCTTATGAAACGCAGCTTGAATATGTAGAAAAGTTTGGCGGTCGCGCGATCCTGATGGCCAGCCGCGCGCTGGCCCGCATCGCAACATCGCCTGACGACTATGCCAAGGTCTATGGTCGCATTCTTTCGCAGGCCACGGACAAAGTCGTGCTTCACTGGCTGGGTGAAATGTTTGACCCACAGCTTGCCGGCTACTGGGGAAGCACCGACTTTGAAAAAGCACTCGACTGTGTGCTGAATATCATCTCCCAAAACAAAGACAAAGTTGAAGGCATCAAAATTTCGCTTCTGGAAAACAGCAAGGAAGTGCAGCTGCGCAACCGACTACCGGAGGGCATATTGTGCTTCACCGGCGATGACTTCAACTATGCCGAACTAATCGAGGGTGACGGGCAGCACCATAGCCACGCACTGCTCGGCATATTTGACGCCGTAGCACCTTCCGCCTCCAAAGCGCTCGCAGCCCTTGCCCACGGCGACACTAAAACCTTCCGTGCTGTCATCGAGCCAACCGTACCCTTATCGCGAAAAATCTTCGAGGTACCAACGCAGTATTACAAGGCGGGCGTCGTGTTTCTCGCCTGGCTGAACGACCATCAAAGCCATTTCAGCATGCCTGCAGGCATGCAATCCGCGCGCGGTATCCTACACTACGCCGAGATTTTTCGCCTCGCCGACCAAGCCAATGTGCTCGACAGGCCTGAACTGGCAACGAGAAGGATGAAAAACCTCGTGGGCGTATACGGCATAGAATAGCCCGGACCGCCTGAAGACAATCGAACCCGTTCAGCACTGGGCAGCATCCCGGACACGCACAGCGGCGACCGGCCTTTCAAAGTATTTAAAGAAAGCCCAAACGAAAAAGCCTGCCGCGGGAGGAGGTGCGGCAGGCTTTTCGAATTGATGAACAGCGACTGGGAGGAGGAGTGCCGCTGTTCCTACAGGCGCCCCTGGGAGGAGGAGTGGGTCGCCTGAAACACGAAGCTTTGCGGGAGGAGGTGCATCGCTTCGTTGAAAACCAACATACAGCATCGCCGTGCTTATAAAATACGCTTTGTTGCACTGCAGCCATGCAAAAATGATGGCACGGAAAACGAGAGGATCGCTGGGCGGAAATGCCCGAACAAGCCAGCAGCGGTCAGCCAGAGCAGACGCACACCCAATGCGAGAAAAGAGAAATCGCCAACGCAAAGACGCCCGCGTCTGAAGCGGGCGTCGAGAACATCACATCAGAAAAGCGGCAGCCATCAGCGAGCGGCAGTTCCGCGGGCAATACTATGGATGTCGGCGCGATTGATGCCGAGGTCGGCCAATTCGCGGCTCGACATGCGGCCAAGTTCGGCAACCGTCTGACGATACTTGCGCCAGTTGTTAAAGGAGCGGGCGACGTTCATGATGATCCCCTTTCGTGAGGTCTCTTAGACGCCAGCAACCTTTGCTTCAGTTCCAACGTCGTTTCGATAGCCAGGATGTGGAGATCGCCCTGCCCTTTTAAAAGTGACGCACTCGCACGGCAGCCATGCAAATGGCGCACGGACTACCCGTCTGAAGCACAATTACATCCTTCGGACAAACGGACCCATAAGACTGAGCCAAGATGCCCTGCGATGTAGCCTTACCAGGTCATTGTGGGATGCAACCCGGACAGAATCGCCATTTTTTATCAGAAGGTCAAATTTTCCGCCCGACGCTCGGACCGAGACAAAACCTTTGCCATTTATCGAAAACATTGGTGATCTGTCCGCCGCAATCATTGGCATGTCGTGCGAAATTTGCACCAACGTCGGACATTGAGGCCGACCGATCAAGGAAATGGATCATCATCATGAAATGGTTGAACACAATCGTCGCCGCTGCAGCTTTCACCCAGCTTGTTTCCGCCAGCATTGCCCATGCGGGCGCCAACCTGGACGAAATCAAGTCCGCCGGCGTTTTGAAAATCGGCACCGAAGGAACTTATGCGCCATTTACGTTTCATGACACGTCTGGCGCGCTGGTCGGATTCGATGTCGAGATCGGCAGAGCCGTCGCCGCAAAACTTGGCGTGACCGCAGAATTTCTCGAAGGAAAATGGGACGGCCTGATCGCCGGTCTTGACGCGAAGCGCTACGACGTGGTCATCAACCAGGTCGGCATTACCGAAGAGCGGCAGAAGAAGTATGACTTCTCCGAACCTTACATCGCCTCCAAGGCGGTGCTGATCGTCAAGGCTGATAATAACGACATTACGTCATTCGCCGATCTGAACGGCAAGACGGCAGCACAGTCGCTTTCCAGCAATTTCGGCAAGCTCGCGCAACAGTCCGGCGCAGAACTCGTCGGCACTGACGGCTTTGACCAATCGATTCAACTGGTGCTCACCGGGCGCGCCGATGCGACGATCAATGACAGCCTCTCCTTCCTCGACTTCAAAAAGCATAAGCCTGAAGCCCCGGTGAAAATTGCGGCAGAACAGGCTGATGCTGACCATTCCGGCATCATTTTGCGCAAGGGAGAAACGGAACTTCAGGCCGCGATCAACAAAGCGCTGAGCGACATCAAGGCGGACGGTACCTACAACGCGATTTCCCAGAAATATTTCGGAGCGGATGTCTCCAAGTAAGAGACATTCTCACGGTTTCGAACCGAACCACGCTCCGCTATAGTCTGATCCGCTCCAAGCACATAAAAGGCCTGGAGCGGATTGTTTCATTTGAGGGATTCTATTTTGCCCGCCTGGCTTCAACTCATGCTGGATTCGCTCCAGCCACTTCTCTGGGCGGGTCTGGTCTTCACCATACCGCTGACCCTTTTATCCTTCGTCCTCGGTCTCGCGCTTGGCCTGGCTGTTGCAGTCACCCGCCTTTTCGGGCCCAAGCCTCTGGTCGCGGCCGCCCGGGTTTATGTCTGGGTGATCCGCGGCACGCCGCTCCTGGTCCAGCTGTTTGTCATCTTCTATGGTCTTCCCAGCCTCGGCATTCTTCTCGATGCTTTTCCCGCCGCCCTGATCGGATTCACGCTCAATGTTGGCGCCTATACGTCGGAAATAATCCGAGCCGTCATTGCCTCGGTGCCGCGCGGGCAATGGGAGGCAGCGTACTCCATCGGCATGAGCTGGGGCCAGGCCATGCGGAGGACGATCCTGCCGCAGGCAACACGCGTCGCCGTGCCGCCGCTGTCCAACACATTCATCTCCCTCGTGAAGGACACATCCCTGGCTGCCGCCATCACCGTGCCCGAACTCTTCCAGACAGCGCAGCGCATCGTTGCAACGACCTACGAACCCTTGATCCTCTACATCGAGGCAGCGCTCATCTATCTGGCCATGAGCTCAGTGCTATCCGCCCTGCAAGTACGACTTGAAAAGCGCTTCGCGCGCTATGGCGGTTTTCTGGAGGCCAGAACATGATCGAACTATCCCATATCGAGAAACGCTTCGGCGACAATGTCGTCCTGAAAGACATCAGCGTCACGATCGCCGAAGGCACGGTGACGGCACTGGTCGGCCCATCAGGGGGCGGCAAGAGCACGCTTTTGCGTTGCATCAATCTCCTGGAAATCCCGACCTCCGGAACGATCCGCCTCGCTGCGGAGACCATCCAGTTCCTGCCTGGCAAGAAGCCAAGCTGGGATGCGACCCAACGCCTGCGGCGCCAGACCGGCATGGTGTTTCAGAACTTCCAGCTCTTTCCGCACCAGACGGCGATCGAAAATGTCATGGAGGGACTGGTCACGGTGCTAAAATGGCCGAAGGCAAAGGCGCACCAGCACGCTCTGGAGCTGTTGCAAAAAGTCGGCATGGCGCACAAGGCCGACGCCTGGCCGGCAACATTGTCCGGTGGCCAGCAGCAGCGCGTGGCAATCGCCCGTGCACTGGCCCCGTCACCGCGGGTGCTCCTCTGCGACGAACCGACCTCGGCACTGGATCCGGAATTGGCCGAAGAGGTCGTCGAAGTATTGAGCCGGCTCGCGCGCGAAGGCACGACCATGATCATGGCCACCCATGACCTACGGCTTGCGTCGCGCGTCGCCGATCAGGTTCTATTCCTCGACGGCGGCCTGATCGTCGAAAGCGGCGCTCCGAAAAACATCTTCCAGACGCCAGAACGTGAGCGCACGAAGCGATTCATCTCGTCACTCAGCGCTGGACACAGCTACGACATCTGAAAGGATTAACGGTACTCCTTCTCCGGCAACGGAAAATGTTGCTACATCCCAGCAATCCACGCCAGGATGTAGAAGACTATCGAGCGACATACTCAAACAGCCGGGCTACCGCTTCCGCGCCCGGATCGACATTTCCGTGCAACTGTTTGGCATTGATGTAAGCGGCGCGTCCAGCCTTGGCACGTTCCAGCGTCGCGGTCAGATCTGCGCCTTCTCGTGCTGCCTTTGCAGCAGCCACAATACCGTCGGCGAGGGCGTCAAGTGCTGGCGCCAGGGCGTCAATCATGGTGCGATCGCCAACCTGTGCGCCACCAATCTCCTGCATGCGCGACAGCCCCGCCTTCAGCGCATCGCGCATCGACAGACCACTTGCGGCACCGTCGCCAGCCGCCGTAAAGAAAATCGCCAAGAGTACTCCGGAGGAGCCACCCATCGTCTGACTGAGTTCCTGACCAATGGCGCGGTAAAGCTGGGTATGATCCGAGAGAGGTAGGCGATCCATCGCCCTGATCAAGGCCCTTGCCGCCCCCGCCAAAGTCGACCCGGTATCGCCGTCACCCGATTTGGCATCCAGCATGTTCAAGTCCTGCTCCGCCGCGATCATCACGTTGCAGCAATTGGTGATGAACTGCCTGGTTTCCGGATGATCCGAGGCCAAAGGCGTGATCGGGGTCAGGCCATCCGGAAGCGAGGCAACATTGATCGGCATGATCGCGGCAAGCCCGGGCCATGCGGGAAGCATGACCGGACGAGAAAGGGTCTCAAGCTCCCGCGCCTCGACCGGCAGCAGCGAGATCGAAAATCCGCGCATGTCGAGTGAGGTCATCATCGGGGCTGGCCCAACGACATGCGAGATCTTCGGGCCAAGCACCGAATTCAGCAGTTCATGGGTGAGCACCGACATCTCCAGAACCGATGTTCCACCCAGATTGTTGATCAGTGCCACATGCGATTTGTCTTCAACATGCGGTGCCAGTTTCGCGGCGACGGCGGCAATCGCAGTTCGGGCATCGGAAAAATCAATCTGCTCGACGCCCGCTTCCCCATGAATACCAAGTCCAAGCTCGACCATGCCCGGAGGAATTCGATCCTCCTTTGGGGAGCCGGGCACGGTGCAGGTATCAAGTGACATACCGATGCTCATTGTCGAGGCGACAACACGTCTGGCGGCGGCTGTCACGGTATCGAGATCAGCGCCGGCCTCAGCCAGCGCACCGGCAATCTTGTGAACGAACAGGGTGCCGGCAAGCCCACGCGCTTGGGGCAGATCCGGCAGTGCAATGTCATCATCGACAATGACCATGCTGACATTCAGCCCGAAGGCGCGGGCGCGTTCCGCAGCCAGTCCAAAATTCAACCGGTCACCGGTATAATTCTTGACAATCAACAGGCAGCCCGCGGGGCCGGTCACGGCCAGAATGCCGGCCAACACGCCATCGACGCTGGGCGAGGCAAACACGTCTCCACAGACAGCGGCCGTCAGCATGCCCGCGCCGACAAACCCAGCATGAGCAGGTTCATGGCCAGAACCGCCACCGGAGACGAGAGCCACCCGCGACTTGTCCCAATCATTGCGGATGACGACGCGGATATGGGGATAACCGTCCAGCCGTGCGAGCATGCCACGCGACGTAGCCAGCAAACCATCGATCGCCTCGGTGACGACATCTTCTCGTCTATTGATGAACTGGGCCATTTTGTTCCTCCCTTAAATACGCATGCCGTCCGCATCAAAATAAAGCGGGCTGTCTGGTTGGATTTTGACGATATCTCCATGGCGCAACACGCTATGGGGCTCGGTGACGGTGACGAGTTGATGATTGCGAAATGACAGATGCAAGCGGGTCTGGTCTCCCAGATGCTCGACACGCGTGACCAGACTGTCTTCACCGCGCCCTTGGAGGATTTGCTCGGGCCGTAACCCGATTGTGACGGCTCGTGGCGGCGCCCCTGCGAAAACGTCTGCAGGAAGAAGATTGATGCGTGGCTGTCCCAGGCGCGTCGCCGCATAGGTGCTGACAGGCTTCTCGTAGAGGTCACGCGGGGACCCGAACTGTATGAGTTTGCCATTCTGAAGGACACCAACATGCGTCGCCATGGTCATCGCTTCAATCTGGTCATGTGTCACGTAGAGCAGTGTTGCCCCGGAATTCGCCTGAATGCTCTTCAGTTCAATACGCAAGTCGGACCGCAGTTTTGCGTCGAGCGAACTCAGTGGCTCATCCATCAGATAGACCTGCGGATTTCGGACCAGCGCACGGCCGATCGAAACGCGCTGCATTTCGCCACCGGACAGGGCTGTCGCCTTGTTGTCCAGTTTATGGGATATCTGAAGCATCTCCGCTATCGCACTGACCTTGCCCTCGATTTCGGCCTGCGCCGTATTAAGCAGTGGCGACTTCAACGGAAATTCGAGGTTCTGCCGCACCGTAAGATGCGGATAGAGCGAGTACTGCTGGAACACCATCGCCACATTGCGCTGGGCTGGAGTCAGACCTCGCATCGACTGGCCAGCAATCAGGATTTCGCCACTATCGGGCTGATCGAGCCCTGAGACCAATCGTAACGTTGTTGTCTTTCCAGCACCGGTCGGGCCGAGAAGAACAACAAAGGAGCCATTGGGAATGGTCATCGACACATTCTCAAGTGCATTGTGATCGCCGAAGGTTTTGGTGACGCCCCTCAAAATGACTTCAGCCATGACGCAGCACTCCCGCATTGGCTTCCGACAAGAGCGCCAAGCCCCTTTCCTCTGTAAAGATGGTCAGAGTTCGCGCATCGAATTCGAGGCCGATGAGGTCGCCCGGATTGACCCCTTTGTTGGAGGATATCCGGGCTTTCACCATTCCGTTGGCGGTCGACATGGTGACGATCTGCGTTGTCCCGAGATATTCGGTGGCGATGACCCGGCCGCGAAATTCGGACGCATCGGAAAAATGGATGTGCTCGGGCCGAACGCCGAGTGTCAACCTGCCCTTGGCGCCTTGCCTGCTCACCGGGACTTGGACTTTCTGTCCGGACAAATCGATGCTGTCGGCACCGTTGCCAATCATGCCGTCGAACTCGAGGAAGTTCATCGCCGGCGAGCCGATGAATTTGGCTACGAATTTGGTGGCGGGCCAATCATAGATTTCCTGGGGACGGCCGAACTGCTCGACTACACCATGGTTCATCACCACGATCTTATCCCCCATCTGCATGGCTTCGAGCTGGTCATGCGTAACATAGACCGTCGTGGCGCCCATGCGATCGTGCAGTGCGCGAAGCTCTTCGGCCATGTGTTCGCGAAACTCGGCGTCCAGCGCGCCCAGCGGTTCATCCATGAAGAAGGCCTTGGGTCGGCGTACGATTGCCCGTCCGAGCGCCACGCGCTGACGGTCACCGCCTGAAAGCCCACCAACGGGCCTTTCCAGAATGTTTTCGATCTTCAGGATATTGGCGACCTCGGCAACCCGCCGCCTGACTTCTGCCTTCGCAACACCTTGGCTGAGCAGTGGATAGGAAATGTTGCGCCGCACGTTCATGTGCGGATAGAGCGCAAACATCTGGAAAACGAAGGCGATGTCGCGCTGACTGGCCCGTTTCATTCCGACCTCTTCGCCGTCGATATAAATCTCGCCGCTGGTCGGAAGCTCGAGGCCCGCCATCATGCGCAGGGTGGTCGTTTTGCCACAGCCGGAAGGACCAAGGAGCATAAAGAACTCGCCATCCTCGACGGTGAAGCTGGAGGATTGCACGGCCGTGAAGCTTCCAAACTCCTTGCGCACATTTTCAATACGAATCTGGGCCATGCTTCACTCCGGAAAATGGCTGACGATGATGAACATCACCGTGCCAATCAGGGTGACAACAAAGGAATAGGAAAACATCCAGAGCGCGAAAGGTTGCATCAGCATGATGACGCCGGCCGCGATCAGGACGGAAGCGACAAGCTCCCAGGCGCCGCGTCGCATATGCAGTAATCCATTCAGGAATTCAGTCATTTACGGACAGCTCCGAAAGTGATGCCGCGCAGCAGATGCTTGCGCAGCAGAATGGTGAAGACCATCACAGGAACCAGGAAAAGCGTGGCGCCTGCGGCGACCGCCGGCCAGTCCTGTCCGCCGACGCCGATGATGGTCGGAATGAAGGGCGGGGCCGTCTGAGCCGTGCCGGACGTCAGGAGGACGGCAAAGGCATATTCGTTCCAGGCAAAGATCAGGCAGAAGATGGCCGTCGATGCGATGCCTGTCGCCGCCTGCGGCAGCACCACTTTGTAGAAGGCCTGAAAGCGCGTGTAGCCGTCGATCAGCGCAGCCTCTTCGTATTCGATGGGTATCTCGTCGATGAAGCCCTTCAACAACCAGACCGACAGAGACAGGTTGACCGCGGTATAGAGCAGGATCATGCCGGCATGGGTGTCGCTGAGCCCGAGCGAGCGGAACATCAAAAAGATGGGGATGGCCACGGCGATTGGCGGCATCATCCGGGTTGAGAGGATGAAGAACAGGAGATCGTCCTTCAATGGCACCCGGAAGCGCGAAAATGCATAGGCAGCGGCGGTTCCAAGTACGATGCAGAGCACAGTCGAGCCGAAGCCGATGATCACCGAATTGGTGAAACGCTCGCCGAAGCGTGACGGACCGGCAATGACCAAGCCATCCTTGCGAACGATCCGCTCATACCAGGTCTGGGGCTCTCCCAGTTGCTGCAGCGTTTCTTCAGACACGCGCGTGCGAGTGGTGAAAAGGTTCACATATCCTTCCAGGGTCGGTTGGAAAACGACCTTGGGAGGATAGGCGATGGCATCGGACGGCGACTTGAAGCCGGTGGTGATGATCCAGATCAGCGGCAGGATCGTCACAACCGCATAAAAGACCACGAGGATGCCGGCGAACCATTTCTGGCGCAACGAAGGCTCTGTGACGGAATAGCTGGTCATCTCTGCTTCACCTTGTTCAGGGCCTTGACGTAGATCGATGCCAGTCCAAACACGGTCACGAAAAGAATGACGGCATAGGCAGACGCGTAGCCGGTCCGCCATTTCTCGAAGGCTTCCCGCTTCAGGTTGATCGAGGTCAGCTCGGTCACGGAGCCAGGACCGCCGCCGGTCAGTTGCACGACCAGATCGAACATCTTGAAGTTCTCGATGCCGCGAAACAGGACTGCCAACATGAGGAAGGGCAGAACCAGGGGTATCGTGATCGTCCAGAACTGCCGCCATTTGCTGGCGCGGTCACATTCTGCCGCTTCATAGATACTGTCTGGAATGGAGCGCAGACCGGCCAGGCAGATCAGCATGACAAATGGCGTCCACATCCAGGTATCGACGATAATGATCGCCCAAGGTGCGAGATTGACACTGCCGATCATCGAAAAGCTGGAAGGATCAATGCCGGTAAAGAAGCTGACGGCATAGTTGAAGAGACCGATCTGCGGCTGATAGAGGAATGTCCAGAAATTGCCGACTACGGCCGGGCTCAGCATCATCGGCAGGACGATCAGCGTTGTCCAAAGGTCATTGCCGCGAAACTTCTTGTTGATCAGGTAGGCGAGCGAGAAACCCAGCAACACCTGCAGGACGATGGTCCAGATCAGAAAATGCGCCGTGGCCTGCATCGTCAACCAGATATCGGGATCCGTCAAAATCCGGCGATAGTTCTGCAACCCGACGAACTCGATGTCTGCATTCGGGCGATTAACGCGGAAGTTGGTGAAACTCAGTCGGATCGTCCAGATGAGCGGGAAGATATTGACCGCGAGCAGAAGAACAATCGACGGCGCCACGAACAGCCAGGCTATAGAGCGGTCAGACAGGCCGGAGATCCGTCGCGCCATTGCCGGTGGGGTCGCCTCCGCAATTCGGTCTATCGGTGTATCGGACATGATACCCCCTCAATAAATTTCTGATGAATGGCAGGGCCGGATGTCAAAAACCGGCCCCGCCCTGCACGTTCCCGACAAGCGGGGGAGCAGCTAGTATTTACCTTCGTCTTCGAAGACGTCGGTCCAGTCCTTCACGAGGCCATCCAGGGCTTCCTTTGCAGTGCCCTGCCCGGCCACGACATAGTCATGAAACCGTTTCTGCGAGGCCTGCAGCAGAGACGCATAGGAAGGCTCGGCCCAGAAATCCTTTACGATCGCCATGGAGTCGAGAAAGGTCTGAGCATAGGGCTGACTGGTGGCAAAGCCCGGATCTTCTACCACCGCGCGCAGGGCCGAGTAACCGCCGAGGCTCCACCATTTCGCCTGGATCTCGGGCTGCGCGAACCACTTAATGTATTCGAGTGCTGCTGCCTGCTTTTCCGATGCGGCAACGACAGAGATGCCCTGACCACCGAGCTGGGCGAACTGCTTCCCGCCCGGGCCGGCAGGATTGGCAAAATAGCCCGACTTGTCGCCGCCGACCTTGGCGTCGGCATGGATGCCTGGCCAGATGAAGGCGAAGTTCATCTGGAGCGCGACCTGTCCGGATTTATAAGCGTCGATGTTTTCAGACATATAGGCATCTGACGAGCCGGGCGGCGTGCAGCAATCGTAGAGCGCCTTGTAGTATTCCAGACCGGCGACAGCATCAGGAGAATTGACGAAGCCTTCCAGTTCGTAGGGCTTATCGGGATTGTCGTAGCTGAAGCCATAGCTGTAGAGCACATCCATGGCCCCCATGGTGATGCCCTCGGAGCCACGCTCCGAATAGATGGCAGCCCCATAGACCTTGGTCCCGTCGATTTCGCGGCCCTGGAAGAATTCGGCTATATCCTTCAATTCGGCAAAGGTCTTCGGCACAGCCAGGTCACGGCCATACTTGCTCTTGAACTCACCCTGTAGCTCCGGCCTTGCAAACCAGTCCTTGCGGTAGGTCCAGCCGACAACATCGCCAAAGGCCGGCAACGCCCAATAATTCGGGGTGTTTTTCGGCCATTCGGAATAGCCAGTCACTGTGGCGGGAATGAAATCGCTCATCTTGATGCCTTCCTTGTCGAAGAAATCATTGAGCTTGATGTATTGGCCATTTTCGGCGGCACCGCCGATCCACTGGCTGTCTCCGATCATCAGATCGCAGAGCTTGCCACCCGAATTCAGCTCATTGAGCATGCGGTCGGCAAAGTTCGGCCAGGGCACAAATTCAAATTTCATCTTGTGGCCGGACTTGGCCTCAAAATCCTTGCTGAGCTCAACCAGCGCATTGGCCGGATCCCAGGCCGCCCAGCACAGGGTCAAGTCATCAGCCTTGGCCGACGTGGCAGTCGCCGCACCAAAGCCGACCAATAGGCCGAGGGTGGCAGCAGAATTCAATAGCTTGGATCTCATGATCGAAAACCTCCCTTGTGCTTCCCGACCTCCATCAGGAAACGAAAACGCCCCGTGCGGAGCCCTCGGCGCAGAATTCAAGATTGCGACAGGCCGCCATCCTCCCTGGCCCCAACAGCAAAGCGCTCCGCCGATCCCCATCGGCAAGGTCGCTTGATGCTGAATATAGTCGTAATTGAGGTGCGCACCTCAATGCAAGCGTTTTTTGAGGTGCGCACCTCAGTTTCTTGCATTTTGTCGAAATCTATCGCAAAAGCATGCATCGAACCGGTGACAATGCGCGCAATGGAGATGACATGCGGCCGACAGCGAAAGATCTTGCCGAAGCGGCCGGCGTCAGTCTGGCAACGGTTGATCGCGTGCTCAATGACAGGCCCTTCGTCAGCAAGACCTCCTCTAAGAAAGTCAACGAAGCGATTGAACGAATTGGCTTTATTCGCAATCCTGCCGCGGTGAACCTTGCCCGCAACAAAACATACCGCTTCCTCTTTATGCTGCCCTTGGCAGGAGACCAATATCTCCGAGAGTTGCTCCAGAGGGTGGATGAGGCGCGCGAAGCACTCAAATCCGACCTCACGCTTGTTGATGTTGAACAAATCCCGGTCAACGATCCGCATCAGGTCGCCAGATACCTGTCTGCGATCGACAGCAGCCGAATCGATGGCGTTGCCATCATGGCACCGGAATCACCCCAAGTGCGCGACGCGATGGCAAGGTTGCTTGAACGCGGAACCAAGGTAGTGCAATTTCTCTCCGGCCAAGAGAAGCTCGAAAATACCGATTTCGTCGGCGTCGATAATTTTGCCGCCGGCGCCACGGCCGGAAAGATCATCGGACGATTTCTCAAACATGAGACTGGAAAGATCATGGTCATTGCCGAAACCATGATGGCTCAAGACAGCATCGAACGCAGGCTCGGTTTCGACAGCATCATCAACAGCCAGTTTGGCCACTTGAAAGCGCTTCCCTCGCTCGAAACCTACGGCGACGAGCGCCGCGCAGAGACGATCATCCAGAGGACCCTCGAAAACAATCGCGAGATCAAAGCAGCATATATCCTGAGCGCCGAGGCTCGCATTCCGGTCGCCTCGATCGAACGCTGTAGCGACATCAGAGCGTTGACGGTTGTCGTGCATGAACGCACTCCGTTCACCGAAGAGGCACTCAGAGGTGAAAAGATCGACACGATTATCGCGCAAGACCCCGGACACGCCGTCAGGAGCGCCCTCAGGATCATGCGCGCCCGCACAGATCTTCGCGCGCCTCTAGCGTCACAGGAAAAAATCCGCATTGAAATTCTGCTCAAGGAGAACCTGTGAGCCGCACGCAGAGGTGTCACTGAAAGTTCCGATTGCTTGCTGCGATCGTTAAAGCCTCCCCATGACCGCCTGACTGCGGCGCGCACCGCCACCTTCTGCTGCGCGGCCATCTCCGCTGATACCAAAGATAGACAGGCGCTCAACGGCAGCATCGGCGCAAAAAGGTGCACGCGGATAGTTCCCCGGCGCGGTCAGGGCTTCACCGCAAACGGGCGACAGGGGTCATCGCCGGGGAATGCCCGAAGGATATCCGGATTCTAGACGACAGGCTGTGATGTACAGATCGAAAACGCCATCGTGTCTTCAACTGCGTGATGCTGCCCAAACAGACAACACGCGTCCGCGCTCAAGGCAACCAGCAGCAATGCCGCAGACGTCGTGCCGGTGAGCCGACCGAGCCAGCTTTTCTTGCCTACTTCACCACTCGGCGGCGTCTCGACTGTCGTTGCGTCCGCAGGTGGCGCCGCGACGATTTCACCAAATTTCGCGAAAAAGTCGCCTGCCAGCTTCTTGGCGGTGCTGTCGATCAGACGGCTGCCCATTTGCGCCAGCTTGCCACCGATCTCAGCCGCGACCGTATAATGCAATATGGTTGCGTCGCCGTCGGGTTCCAGCGTCACCTTGGCACTTCCCTTGGCAAATCCAGCCATGCCACCGGACCCCTCGCCGGAGATCGTATAACCATTCGGAGGATCGAGATCGGAAAGCAAGACTTTACCGGCAAAACTCGCCTTGACCGGACCGATGCGTAAAGTGACCTTGGCAACCATCTCTGTGTCGGATGTCTTTTCAATGCTATCGCATCCCGGAATACACTGGCGAAGCACATCGACGTCGTTCAGTCCGGCAAAAACGGTCTCCCGCGAGGCCTCGATACGCTGTGACCCGTTCATATCCATCTTGTCTCTCCCGCTCCCGATATCGTGTCATATTTACTTTTAACGTTTGGTCATTCTCTGTCCGCGTCGGCGAACTTCGATCATTTCCGCGACAATCGAAAAGGCAATCTCATCCGGCGTGATGGCCCCCAGATCGAGGCCCGCTGGTGAACGTATCTCATTCATCGGCTCTGTTGCGATCCCTGACGCCTCAAGATCATGGCGCAGCGCGGCAAACTTTTTCCTCGAGCCGACAAACCCAGTATAGCGCGCTGGGGCGCCGAGAACAGCCTTTAACGCTGCGCTGTCGCCACGGCCCTGTGTGGCAATAACGATGAAGTCGCCAGAATTGTGATCGGCAGGAATATCGAATCCGTCAATCGAGCGGTCGACACCGCCAAAATCAGCTTGATCTGCCAGAGGCGCACATAGCGTGACGAAAAAACCCATGCGGCGGCCGATGTCGGCAAGTGCCACGGCCACCGGCGAAGCACCGAGAATGATGAGATTGGGCCGCGGCAAAACCGGCTCGACAAATACATCCATCGTACCCTGGCTCGGGCACATGTTGCGAGCATAGACAATTCCGTCTTTAAACTCCCCCGGCTTCACATGGTTCACATCCAGCAGATCCTCCGGCTGGATGCTGACCAGCCGCGGCTGGCCATCGCGGATCGCGTCGCATGCAGCCCTCAGCACAGCCCCCTTGGCACAGCCGCCACCGATCCAGCCGGCGGACATGCTGCCATCAGCCAGAACAATCGCTTTCGCACCGGCCTTTGCGGCAGTGACCGAGACCGTTCGCACTACGGTGGCGATTGCGAAAGGTTCACCGCGTGCCCTCGCTTCGCTGACCAGGTCAAGAATGTCGTGCGGAGCCTGCATGATCAGATCCTCGCGAGATAGGGTTCAAGTGCGACAAGGCTCTCGAGATTATGAGCCGGTGCGAACAGATCGACATGAGGCAACGCCGCCTTCATGCCGGCCGCCTCCGGTGCGTAATCCTGCCAACCGATCATCGGATTGAGCCAGACGATCCGTCGGCAACGCTGACGCAGAACTTTCATTTCCCCAGCCAGAATAGAGGATGGGCCTGTGTCATAACCATCGGAGACGATCATAACGCAGGTCCGCGAATGAATGCAGCGTTTGGCATGCCAGCGATTAAAGGTGGCAAGACTGTCACCGATCCGCGTACCGCCGCCAACACCCTCGGCGATCAGCGACATGCGTTGCATCGCCCGCTCGGGATCGCGCTCATGCAGGGCCGGTGACACATGAATCAAGCGGGTGTGAAAAATAAAAGCCTCAGCTTGGCGAAATGCGTTCAGCACGCCATGCATGAAGCGCAAAAACACTGCTGAATAAAGGTTCATCGAACCCGATGCGTCCAGCAGCACTACCAGCCTGAGCGGCTTGTCCTTGCGCCGGCGATGGACCAGGTCGATCGGAGTACCGCCATGCGCAACGCTCTTGTGGATGGTGCGCCGCAGATCGAGGCGCTGGCCGGTGTGCCTTGCCCGCATCCGCCGCGTCAGCCGCGCCCGCATGCGACGCGCCAGCCGTGCGGCCAGATCATGAGCGGCCGACAGATCGTCCGGATCGGTCAGGTGGCGAAAATCTGTCTTGGTCAGTAATTCGGTGCGCGAGGCGCCCTCGCGCTTGGACTGGCCGACCTCGGACTCCTCGCTGCCTTCGCCACGCTGCACATGGTCGGCATTCTGGTTGTCGCCCAGGCCGCGGTTGCCGGCCGCAACGGCCTGCAGCCCGTTGAGCGCCTTCTGCGGCGCGCCAGACATTCGGGTGGCCGACTTCATGCCGCGGCCCGTCCACCAGGCGTCGAAGATCTCGTCAAATTTCTGCCAGTCCGAATGACGGCTGCAGAACAGAGCCCTGAGGGCCGGCCGGAACTGTGACGGACGCGCAGCACTGGCGCCGCTCATCACACCAAGTGCATCCCGCGTCTCGGCCAGACCGATCACGAAGCCATTGTCGCGCAGGACCGCGACAAAGCCCGAGAGCTTGGCCCGCATCATCTCGCCGAGATCTGAATCCATCTTTCGCAATGCGCTCATCTCACGCCACCTTACCCAGCAGCCGATCGGTGACTTGGCGTGTCATTCGCGCCTTGTCCTCAGCTGTCTTGATCAGACACATCAGCGTTTCGAACACCGCCTCCGGTTCATCACGGAGGTGGCGTATCTCAAGCCCCGAAAGTGTCGCGGCCCAGTCCAGTGTCTCGGCAACGCCCGGCGCCTTGCGCAGTTCTTCTTTGCGGATCAGGCCGACCATGCCGGCGATCTGCAACGCCAGCGCCGTATCGATCTCAGGCAGTCGCGACAGGATGATGCGCGCCTCGCGATCGACATCAGGGAAATCGACATAGTGATAGAGGCAGCGCCGGCGTAGCGCGTCGGAGAGCTCGCGCGTGCCGTTCGATGTCAGGATGACCATTGGGATCGTCCGCGCCGTGATTGTGCCGAGTTCCGGGATCGACACCTGGAAATCCGACAGCAATTCCAGCAGGAAGGCCTCGAATTCCTCGTCGGCGCGGTCAACCTCGTCGATCAGCAGCACAGGCGATTTCGCCTGGCGGATCGCTGCCAGCAAAGGCCGCTCAAGCAGGTATTTCTCGGAAAAGATCGCTTCCTCGACATCGTCGGCGTTCAGCCCTTCGCGCGCCTTGATCGCCAGCAATTGCCGCTGGTAGTTCCATTCATAGAGCGCCGAACTCTGGTCCAGCCCCTCGTAGCATTGCAGCCGGATCAGCTTGGTATCGCGCGCCAGCGAAAGCGCGCGGGCCACCTCGGTCTTGCCGACCCCCGCCTCGCCCTCCAGCAGCAGCGGCCGCTTGAGGCTGTCCATTAGCCACAGCGCGGTGGCCAGCTCGCGGTCGGGAACATACCCGACCGCAGCCATCTCGGTGGCAATCCTGTCCTGTGGAAGCGCGATCGCCATGCTCTGTCCAACCTTACGCGTGCAGGCCTAGTCGCTCGCCCACCTTCCAAAGACGCCACGCATCGTGCGGCATCTGGATGTGACCAGCGTCGAGGAAGGCATAGGCGTCGTTGACCGCATTGGAGAAACACGGCACGCCGCCGACATGCGGGCTTTCGCCAACGCCCTTTGCACCGATCGGGTGATGCGGCGATGGCGTGACGGTGAAGTCGGTTTCCCATTTCGGCGTCTCGACCGCTGTTGGCAGGAAGAAGTCCATGAAGGATGCGCCCATGACATTGCCCATCTCGTCGTAGCGGATCTCCTGCCCCATGGCGCAGGCAAAGGCCTCGGTCAGTCCCCCATGCACCTGGCCCTCGATGATCATCGGATTGATGCGGGTGCCGCAATCGTCGAGCGCATAGAAGCGCCGTGTTTTGGCAACGCCGGTGTCGACATCGATGTCCATGACGCAGAAATAGGCGCCGAACGGATAGGTCATGTTGGGCGGCTCATAGTAGTTCACCGCTTCCAGGCCCGGCTCCATGTTCGGTGGGGGAGCATTGTAGGCCGACCAGGCAATCTCCTTCATCGTCTTGAACTTTTCCGGCAGGCCCTTGACCCGGAATCGATCGACATCCCATTCCAGATCGCCCTCGTGCACTTCCAGCATATGTGCGGCGATCATCTGCGCCTTGGCCTTGATCTTGCGCGCCGCCACTGCAGTCGCCGCACCCGCCACAGGCGTCGAGCGCGACCCATAGGTGCCGAGACCATAGGGCGCCGTGTCGGTATTGCCCTCTTCGATCATGATGTCATCGGCGGGAATGCCGAGTTCGGTAGCGATGATCTGGGCATAAGTCGTCTCATGCCCCTGCCCCTGGCTCTTGGTGCCCATGCGGGCAATGATCGAGCCGGTCGGGTGGATGCGGATCTCGGCGGAATCAAACATCGCGATGCCGAGGATGTCGCAGTTCTTGGCCGGGCCCGCTCCGACGATTTCGGTGAAGAATGAGATGCCGACGCCCATGATCTCGCGGGTCTCGCCACGCTTGAAGGCTTCGCGTTTGGCCGCCTGTTCCTCGCGCAACTGCTTGTAGCCGATAGCGTCCATCGCCTTCTGCATCGCGGTGTGGTAGTCGCCGCTGTCATATTCCCAGCCCAGCGCCGAGTGATACGGAAACTGTTCGGCCTTGATGAAGTTCTTCATCCGGAGTTCGGCCGCATCCATGCCCAGCTTCTGCGCCAGCACTTCCACAGCCCGTTCGATGGCAAACACCGCTTCGGTCACCCGAAACGAGCAGCGATAGGCGACGCCACCGGATGCCTTGTTGGTATAGACGCCATCGACGGCCAGATGCGCCACCGGGATATCGTAGGAACCGGTGCAGATATTCATGAAGCCGGCCGGCCATTTCGATGGATCGGCGCAGGCATCGAAGGCGCCGTGGTCGGCGAGCACATGCACGCGCATGGCGAGGATCTTGCCTTCCTTGGTGGAGGCCAGTTCGGTGGTCATGTGATAGTCGCGGGCAAAAGACGTGGTGGAGAGATTTTCCATCCGGTCTTCGACCCATTTGACCGGCACGCCGAGCACGATCGAACCGACCACCGAGCAGACATAACCGGCATAGGCGCCGACCTTGTTGCCAAAACCGCCGCCGATATCCGGCGCAATGACGTGAATCTTGTGTTCCGGCAGGCCGGAGATCAGCGACACCACGGTGCGGATGACATGCGGCGCCTGGAAGGTGCCCCAAAGCGTCAACTCGCCCTTGACCTTGTCGAAAGAGGCCAGTGACTGGCAGGTCTCGAGCGGCGACGGATGGGTGCGGTGATCGACCAGCATTTCCTTGATCGTGACATCGGCATTGGCAAACACATCATCGGTTGCCTGCTTGTCGCCGATCATCCATTCGAAGATGTGGTTGGGGTGTTTGCGCGGCCCATGCGCGCCGACCATCTTGTCCTGGATGTCTTCGCGCAGGATGGGCGCGTCCGCATCCATCGATTTGAACGGATCGACGATGCACGGCAGCGCCTCATAGACCACGTCGACTAGTTCGGTGGCATCAGAGGCGATATAGCGATCCTCGGCGATGACAAAGGCAACTTCCTGGTTCTGGAACAACACCTTGTGTTCGGCCAGCACCGCCTGGACGTCGCCGGCCAGCGTCGGCATGTAGTGCAGGCCAAGCGGCTTGAGGTCGGCGGCGGTCAGTACCGCGACCACGCCGGGCAAGGCCTTGGCCCTGGAGGTATCGATGCTGACGATACGAGCATGCGCATGCGGCGAACGGACGAAATCGCCGAACAGCATGCCCGGCAGCTTGATGTCGTCAACGTAATTGCCTTTACCCTGGGTGAAACGAATATCTTCGACGCGCTTGCGCTTGCAGCCCATCCCCTGCAGCTTTTCTGTGCGCTCGGCGCGATCGATATCGACCTTGACTTGCTCGTTCATTCTGCCGCCTCCAGATAGGGTGTTCCATTGATCTTGGCCGCCGCATACTGGATGGCCTTGACGATGTTGACGTAACCCGTGCAACGACAGAGGTTGCCGGCGATGCCGTGACGGATCTCGTCCTCGGTTGGGTTGGCATTTTCCTGCAGCAGACGATGCGCGCGCAAGATCATGCCCGGCGTGCAGTAGCCGCATTGCAGGCCATGCATCATGCGGAATCCCTCCTGCAGAGCACTCAGCGTGCCATCGGGATTGGCGACGCCTTCGATTGTGGTAATGGAGGCGCCATCGGCCTGCACGGCGAACGTCATGCAGCTTTTGACCGACATGTCATCCATATCGACCGTGCAGGCGCCACAATGGCCCGTATCGCAGCCGATATGCGCACCGGTGAGATTCTGCTGCTCACGCAGAAAATGGATCAGCAAGGTGCGCGGCTCGACCAGCGCTTCGACAGTCTTGCCGTTGATGGTGACTTTGATATGCGATTTGGTCATTATTTCCCCCTCAAGCGGTGGCGCGGGCGCGAGCCCGCTCAAGTGCGCGGCGCAGCATGACGCCCGCCATCTTGGTGCGATATTCAGACGGTCCGCGCATGTCGGACGCCGGATTGGTGATCGCTTCGGCTGCAAGCACGGCCCGGGCAATCGTTTCAGCATCCAGCGTGCTGCCAGTCAGGATCAAGCCCGCTTCTGCCGCCCAAAGCGGCGTCTCCGACACATTGGTCAGGCCGATCGAGGCACTGGTGCAGGTCCCGGCCGCAACTGTGATCACCACGGCGGCGGCGGCCGTAGCGTAATCTCCGACTTTGCGCTTCAGTTTTTCATAGGCGTAACCGTGGCCGGCCGGTGGGATGGGAATGCGCACAGCCGTGAGAATTTCGCCCGCAGAAAGTGCAGTCTCATAGGCACCAAGATAGAACTCGCGGGCTGGGACTTCCCGCGTACCAGTGACACCCGTCAACGCGTAACGGGCGTTCAGACACTGCATGAGCGCCGGCATATCATTGCCTGGATCACCATTGGCACAATTACCGCCGATCGTGCCTTTGTAGCGGATCTGCGGATCGGCAATCATCAGCGCCGTCTCGCGAACGATCGGCACAAGCTCGGCCAGCAGCGGCGAGCCTATCAGGGCATGCTGCGAGGTCATCGCGCCGATGACGATGTCGTCGCCCGCAAGCTCTATGCCGCTCAGGCCTTCGATGCCGGCGAGGTCAATCAGGTGTTCGGGTGCCGCCAGCCGCGTCTTCATCAAGGGAATAAGGCTATGGCCACCCGCCAACGGCCGGGCGTCTTCGCCGAGTTCGGTGAGCAGAGCGACCGCAGCGACAATGGTTGTCGGCCGATGGTAATCAAAGCGTCCAGGTATCATGATTGCGCTCCTCCCAAAGCACGTCTCACCCACATCCACACCGCCAAATATTGGCGAGATGCCTCCAAGAAAATCACCGCTACTCCTCAGTCACGGCGTCCGGTTTACAAAGGAGGAAGCGATCGAAGCCCTGACACAAGCACAAGCACACGAAATGCCTGCAAATGCACGAAATGCGGGATCGTTTGCACGAACTGCGACAGGTGCTCTGACCTAAGCGTTGGATAAATCCGTTGCCACTGATGACTGGTAACTCTGCAGTTCCTGTCGCAGCGTGGCCAGACGGGCGCGGCTGACGGGAACCGTCCTACGCACCGGTGTGTCCAGTTCGGCGATACCGGCATCACCGACCTTCTTGATCCGCAGGACAAAGTCGAGATTGACGATGTAGCTGCGATGGGTACGGAAAAAACGAGCCTTGCCGAGGCGCGATGCGATCTCGGTGATCGATAGAGGACAGAAAAGGTCGTCGCGCCCATTGAAGACATACGTGTAATGTGCATTCGAGTGGATCGATGCGACATCATCCGGCGCTATGTGGAAACGTGAACCATTCTTCTCGACGGGCAGCAGGACAATCGCCGGCTCTGTGGCAGGCGCGGCCAAATGCCCCGCGTCGCCGCGGTGCTCTTCCCCCATCGCCTTTTCAAGACGCATCGGCGCCAACACATCCGGCGTATTCCATACGGCGTCACTAGACCCATCCCTTGCCTCTGATGGAATGAGCGCAAGCATGAAGACTGCAGAAATTGTGCAAGCGACAATGCTGACGATGATCGCGAGCATATCGCTTGAGATCACGGACTTGGCGACTGTCCCATGGCTGACGGTCGGATGAATGGTCATGCCAGCCATGGCCATGTAGTGCATGCCCGAGACTGCGCAGCCGAGCACCGCAGCACAGAGAAACAGCGGCGGCCTTCTGTCAGCGGAAAACGCTAGCCACAAGGCAAGACCGGAGGCGGCAATTGCGATGGTGATACTGGCCAGGACATAACGCGGGTCATGATTGACATGCACGACGGAATGGATCGCGATCATGCCGACATAGTGCATGGTGACGATGCCGAGACCCATTGCAAACGCGGCAAGGATCAAAAGACGCTGCGAGCGCAGGCTTGCCAAGTATATGGCAATGCCGGTGACAAGCCCACATACGAAGAAGGACAGAAGCGTCGGCAGGACGGCATAGTCGATGTCAATGGAAGTGGTGACGGCCAGCATGCCGATGAAATGCATGCCCCATATGCCAACTGCGAGTGTTGTTGCCGAACCGGCGATCAGCAGACGACGACGATTGGCAAAAGCGCCGGGTATCAGAAGCGCCAGACTGATCCCGACATAACTTGCCTGGATCGCCACAAGGACAGAAAGTGCGACCAGGATCGGACTGTAGCTGAAAGAGGCCACCATTTCTTTCATCGCTATCGCCACCAACCTCTTCACCCGAAACACCGCGCATGTTGGGACACGAGCGGACGAAGATTCACAGCCTGATATCTAGGACGACATGCCTCCTGGCCGCGCTCCCAACATGGCCGTCGCCAACCTATCGATCTCCCGCCCATCTTGTCGAGTGCAACTGGCAACGTTTCCAATGACTCCGGCCGATCCTTTGTTTGAATATCGGCAAGAAAAGCTCAGCGAGCTTGATCGTAAAAATAGCACCCAGCGAGATCACCCAATAATGGTACCACCAGCCCATCACTTCAGACAGATTGCAATTTCGTCAAAGCTGGCGATTTTGGCCTTCAGGCGCCGTGGCTGTTTCAGCAATCCATGGGAATGCGTTTCCAAACATGGCGAAATCGTAATCGACAAAGCCAGCAACACGTGACCAAATCCAGCCGGCAAGCCAGCACGCGAGCAGCCACTAAAATGAATTTTTCATTTGATATCAGGTGGATAGGATCCCGGCTATGCAGTCCATAGCAAAGCTTCCTGCCGATAAAATCGGTAGCTGACCATTGACAGACCAAGCGCAGAATGGGTCATGACGAGCAAAGCTGGAATACACCATCGAAAGTTGATTTTTCTAAGCAGATCAGCACAACCACAATTAACCACTCTTTTACCATCCACTTTATCTAATACAATAATAACGCTACATATAAAAAAAATAGACAGGTTGCGTTATGAAAATACGTGTCGCTTTTGTTGACGATCACCATGTTTTGCTTGAGGGGCTTGTCAGCCTCTACAGCGAAAAGAGTGATCTTGAAGTTGTCGCGATGGGTCACTCAGCCTGTGACGCGGTTCGAATCGTCGAGGAATTTCAACCTGACGCGATTGTCATGGACTTGACGATGCCGGGCGACACTTTTGCTGCAATCGAACAGATCATGAGTGGATTTCCAGCGACCAAGATCGTAGTTTTTACTGCGAGCAACATGATACAACCGGCAATAGAACTTTTGGAAGCCGGAATATCTGCCTATGTGCTCAAGGGAAGTTCTTCGTCTGAACTGCACGACGCCATCAAGATTGCCTGTCGGGGTGAAACCTATGTGACGCCGGGCTTTGCGACCAAGGTGATCGTCTCGATGAAGACCGACCAGCTGCGTCGAAAGAACCAACCCTCGCCGGCACGGCTTCATCATCGCGAAGAGCAGATTGTCAGCGGACTGCTTAAAGGATTGACCAATCGCGAAATTGGCCAGGCGATCAATATCAGCGAAAAAACCGTCAAGCATTACATGACGTCACTCATGCAGAAACTGAATGTACGCAACCGGGTACAGCTTGTTATTGCCGTGAAGAACCGTACAGTCCCCCGGGATCGTATGGCTGAATCCACACAGTCACACGCGGGTGAAACTAGGTACTGATCGGCAGCATCGCCACGGCGATCGAGCCGGTGGAACGTGGAAAATAACGCATCCTTCCGCCAAATGAACGAATACGCCTCTTCTGGCTTACCTTGCCCAGCCTTGCTCTCTGCACTTCCTTAGCTGACGACAGAACCGGTCTAGCGCCGAAGTCGGCGACGCTTACATAGAGCCGGCCACGGTTGAACCCGCACCGGACCATCTGCCGATTGCCCTGAGCATGGCGATAGCTGTTCATCAATCCCTCCAGCACGAAGCGGTAGAGACAAATCGACAGATCATGCACCCGAAGCTCGATGCCGTCATCGACCTCGAGCTTGACCTCGCAACCGGTAATTTCGAGGTAACGCTTGAGTGCGAGTTCGATCGCCTCGCGTACGGACACGTGTTCAAGTTCCGGCAGAATCAGGCCCGCAGAAACATTGCGCAGTTCCTCCAAGGTCATGGAGACAAGATCCAGAAGCTTGCCGAGCGAGCTCCTCTTGCAATCAGGCAGGTCATCTGAGGAAAGAAGGTCACTCAGCCTGAGTTTCACCAGAGTGAGAACCTGCAGTGAGCCGTCGTGCAGATCTGCACCGATCTGATCGAGGATGCGCTCGTTCAGCTTTCCGGCTTCGACGCGCGCATTGTCAGCCATGACGCGCAGCCGGTTGTTTTCGATCGAAAGATCGATCGCGTTGCGCAGGCTCTCGCGCAATGTCTGCCTCTGTTCATCGATTACCCGACCACTGCGACGGACGATGAGATAAAGCAGCGAAAGCATGGGGACGGAGACAAGAAAGACAACGATCATCGAGATCGCGCGGGAGCGGGAGATCTGGGCTTCAAGCATGTTTGATTCCAGATAGATCTCACCCGCCAGGAGGACTTTGCCGCCAACGTCCGTCACAAGCGGCGCATAGATTTCCAGATGCGCGCCGTCCATCTCTTCTTGCGAATATTGGTGCTTATCCTCCCCTGTCCGCGACACTACGGTTTCGCCAGCCAATGCCGCTTCCAGTTCTCGAAACAACAATGTTTCACCGACGTGCTCGCCGCGAACCGCAAAAGCCGTCGTCCCATCGGCCAGCCATATCTTGACGTTGGTTATGCGCTGGCCTTCCGGCCCCTGGCCGACAAGAAGATTGATGTCGCGACTGAACTGGGCATCGAACTGAAACGTCCCATCGCGACTTCGACGCAGGAGTGGAGCAATTGAGATCTGCATCCGGGCTGCCCCAGCGGAACCTGCCGCACTCAATGCCGAATGCTCGATCTGGGCTGCAGTATAGAAACCGACAGCGGCCATGAGACCAAAGACAACAACAGAGGCGGCGATCAGAAACTGATTGGCAATCGAAAGGTTGGAAATCGCTGCCGTAGCATTGTCGAGCCACTTCCAAGACCGTCCCTGCTTTAAGGACAATGTCGCTGAGGTTTCCGCAGGCCCTGAAGTCTCACGCATGTTTCCCCCCACGCGAGCATCGAACAGAAGAGTAACTTTAGGCCAAGGTGTTTTAATCAAACATGAAAAGCAACGTCATCCGGTCATTCGTACCGCAATTTCCGGCATCGCGTCTTCCTACCATGGTCTGAAGAAATCTCAGACCATGCGCCGAATCTTCGTTGGACCATGCTCCCTTTGAAAAACATGAGGTTCTGGCATCGTCGTAGGTGGGATGCCAGCTCCAGATGTCCATGGGGGACCAGGCGGCGCATCGGGTTCGAAACTTGGGAGGCGGGGCAAGGCCCCGGATATCAGATGGTTCAGCTGAACACTCACGACCTGGAATTCATTCTCAAGCAGATCAAGATCGCCGAGGCACATACCTCCGCCGTCAACAATGGCGCCGACCCTGCTGAAGCGATTGCAGCGCTTGTGAACGCAGCCGGCGGTTTGCCGACCGGCGCGACCGGCGCGCAAGCGGCACTTGTTCCCTACGGTCTTCGCACCGTTGACGGCAGCTACAACAATTTCACACCCGACCGTGAGCTCCTTGGCGCATCCAGCCAGATCATGAACCGACTGCTAGATCCGGTCTTCAACAGCGCCGAGACGAATTTACGCAACGGTCAGCCGACCAGTTACGCGCAAACTTCCGGCGACGTCTATGACAGCCAGCCACGCGTCATTTCAAACCTCGTCGCTGATCAGACGCTAAACAATCCAGCTGCGATTGCTGCCGCACTTGCAGTTGGCGGACTTGCCGGACAAGAGCTCTACGATGCGGTCAACGAGATCCGATTGGCATTCACCAGCAGCGACCCCAACCTGAGCGTCATTCTTGATGCGCATGGCATTGTGATGGATGGCACTAATGTCTCCGTTCCCAATGTCTCGGCCGACCTTGGCGACACCGCACCTTACAACAGCTTCTTCACGATTTTCGGCCAGTTCTTCGACCACGGCCTTGATCTGACCACCAAGGGTGGCAGCGGGACCGTCATCATTCCCCTGCAACCCGGCGACCCGCTCTATGTCGCAGGCAGCCCAACCAATTTCATGGTACTTACCCGTGCCACGAACCAGCCCGGCGTGGACGGCGTGCTTGGCACGGCTGATGATGTCCGTGAAAATGCCAACGAGACGACACCCTGGATCGACCTGAACCAGGTCTACACCTCCAATGCTTCGCATCAGGTCTTCCTGCGCGAATACAGCGACCTCGACGGCAAGCCGGTTTCATCCGGCCAGATGCTTGCCGGTTCCACCGGAGGCCCGCCGACCTGGGCCGATGTCAAGGGCCAGGCACTCGAACTGCTTGGCATCGAGCTGAAGGACATCGACGTCCACAGCGTTCCGCTGCTGGTTACCGATCTCTACGGCGAATTCGTCCGTGGCGCCAATGGCTATCCGCAGGCGATGATCGCCGTCACTTTTGCCTCCAGCACGGGCACAGTCCTCGGACGCACTGCATTTGCCATGGAGGGCCGAGCGACCGGCCTTCACCCTTCCGAACTGACGCTCGCTGACCTGCCTGCCGGTGTCACTGTGCCCGCAGGCGCAAGTGTTTCGTTTGCCTTCGCCTCGGCCGGGCGTGCGTTCCTCAACGACATCGCACACAATGCCGTACCCAAAGGGTTTATCGACCAGGATCGCAACCCGGGGACACCAATGGTTGAGGTGACCGCCGATACCGACGACGTAGCCGGCAATGCCATTCAGCCCAATATGATGGGCTTTAACCTGACCTACGACAATGAGCTGCTCGACCGTCACTTTGTTGTCGGCGATGGCCGCGGCAATGAAAACATTGCGCTGACCTCCATCCACACGGTCTTTCACGGCGAGCACAATCGCCACGTGGAAGAGATCAAGAAGACCTTGCTGGAAAACGGTGACGTCACCTTCCTGAATGAATGGCTGCTTCAGGACGTGACCGCGGTTCCGACCGATCCTGCGGTAATCTCCGGCCTTGTCTGGGATGGCGAACGCCTGTTCCAGGCCGGCCGTTTCTCGACTGAAATGGTGTATCAGCACCTGGTTTTCGAGGAATTTGCCCGCGCCATCGCCCCGCAGGTTGATGCCTTCCTGTTTTCCAATACCGTCGATATCGATCCGGCCATCAGCCAGGAATTCGCCCAGGTTGTCTATCGCTTCGGCCACTCGATGCTGAACGAACATGTCGATATCTTCGGCATCGAAGGCAACGCTGCAGATCGCGACCAGATCGGCCTTATCCAGGCCTTCCTCAACCCGGTGATGTTCGACAGCTTCGGCCCAACCGCAGAAGATGCGGCCGGTGCAATCCTGCGCGGCATGGGACGTCAACGCGGCAACGAGATCGACGAATTCCTCACCGACGCCCTGCGCAACAACCTCGTCGGGTTGCCTCTCGATCTGGCGGCACTCAACATGGCGCGCGCGCGCGAAACCGGCATTCCTTCGCTCAATGAAGCGCGCCGCCAGTTCTATGTGCAAACCAATGACACCTATCTGAAGCCTTACGAGAGCTGGACGGACTTCGCCCAGAACATCAAGAACCCACTTTCGATCGTCAACTTCATCGCAGCTTACGGCACACATCCGGCCATCACCGGCGCTGTCGGTGCCGAGGCCAAGCGCGATGCAGCCTGGCTGCTTGTGCTGGGTGACGGCAGTGACGGCGATGGCGTCGACATCAACGGTGTGAACTACACCAACCGTTTGGACTTCCTCAACGCCCGGGGCACTTATGCTGGCGGCGATCTTGGCGGTCTTAACAAGGTCGACTTCTGGATCGGAGGTCTTGCCGAGGCGAAGATGGCGTTCGGCGGCATGCTCGGCTCCACATTTACATTCGTCTTCGAAAATCAGATCGAACGTCTGCAGGATGGTGACCGTTTCTACTACCTGAGCCGCACGCAGGGCCTCAATCTGCTCAACCAGTTGGAAGCCGACAGCTTCGCCGAACTAGTTCGCCGCAATACCGATACCGAACACAGCGAACTGCATATCAATGGTGCGGCGTTCCAGACCGCGGACTTTATCCTGGAAATGAACCAGGCGAAGCAGTGGAATGATGGCATCGGCGCTGCGGATCCGACAGGCGGTGACCCGGTGCTCGGCAGCATGCTTGGCGGCAGCGCGCTGGTTCAGCGCTTTGACCGTGACAATGACGGCGATATCGATGAAATCCGCTTCCTGGGCGGCCAGCATGTGGTCATCGGCGGAACGGCCGAAAACGACATCATCATTGGCGGCTCGGGCGACGACACGCTCTGGGGCGAAGGCGGAAACGACGACATCGAGGGCGGCTTCGGCGTCGATCACATCTTCGGCGGTGCCGGTGATGACGTCATCACCGACAAGGGCTCAGATATCGGTGAATTCGACGTTATCCACGGCGACGCCGGCAATGACGTCATCAATCCGGGCATGGGGCTTGACCTCGTCTTCGGCGGCGCAGGCCAGGACTTCATCTTCGGCGGAGCCGAGGACAAGGACATCACGGCAGGAGCAGGTAACGACTTCATCCGTGGTGGCTCGGGTTTCGGCTTCCTCAAGGGCAATGAAGGCGACGACTGGATCGAGGGAAGTGACAGCTTCGACACACTGGCCGGGGAAAACTCCGAACTGTTCTTCAACTCGACAATTATCGGCCACGACGTATTGAACGGTCGCGGCAACGACAATGACTACGACGCCGAAAGCGGCGACGACATCATGTTCCAGGGACCCGGAATCCAGCGCAACAACGGCATGGCCGGTTTCGACTGGGCCATCCACAAGGGCGACACGGCGGCTGCCGATAGCGATATGAACGTCGCGATCTTCACCAACCAGCAGGCCAACATCCTGCGCGACCGGTTCGACCTTGTCGAAGGTCTTTCCGGCTGGGATCATAGCGACAAACTGACCGGTCGCGATGTTGTCGTTGGCGGCTACGACCCAAATGGCAATGCTGCCCAGGTTGATCCGACTGCGCCGCTCGACTCCTTTTCCAACGCGCTGCTCGAAAAGAACGTTTCTCTGATCGACGGACTGGATGCGCTCGTTGCGCACCGCGCCCGCACCACGGTGACGGTGGCCGGCAAGACGGAAACCATCGTGATGGAAACCGCCGATGCCTCCGACATCCTGCTTGGCGGCGGTGGTTCCGACACCATACGCGGCATGGGCGGCGACGACATCATCGACGGCGACAACTGGGTCAATGTCCGTATCGGTTTCGTCCATCAGGGCATTGCCTACACAGTCGATGGTCTCGACGACTTTGTCTGGCGGCTTTCCGACTACGTCGATGGCAAACCCGTCACCGGCGCCCTGCCGGCCTTCAGCGGACAGACGCTCGATCAACTGATGTTCAGCCGCACCGTCAATCCCGGCGCGCTCAACATCGTGCGTGAAATCGTCAATGGCGGCCGCGATGGAGACATCGACACTGCTGTCTATTGGGATGCCTTCGAAAACTATGAGATCACCGCAAACAGCGATGGCAGCTTCACCGTCGCCCATATCAATCCGACAGTGGGCGCAATCGATCCGGCCACGGGCAAGAACCTTGAGGCAGACGGCATCGACCGCCTGTGGAATATTGAAAAGCTGCAGTTCGCCAACCGCACTATATCGCTGATCGCACCGGAACTCGAGCTCAACGGCTACGATATCGTCAACCGCAACTGGGCCGACACGTTCAGCACCCGCAGCTACGGGAACAACAACGGGACCAATAGCAGCTTTAATGGCGTCTGGAGCGAGACCGGCGATGGTGCTGCCAGCGCGATAGCTGGCAGCGTGCAGGTCACCAATGCCGGTAACTTGACCTTCGCGGCCGGCAATGCCGATAATGCTTCAGTGACCCGCGCGCTCAACCTCGAGGGCGCATCCTCCGCTGTCGTCAACTTCACCATCAACGATGTCGGTGTAACTTCCTTCCTCGGCCTTCTGGACGATGAAGAAATTCTCTTCGAATTCGCTGCCGACGGCATAAACTTCAGCACTCTGCGGACGTTCGATGGCAACAATGGCGGCAGTATCTCGGTGACGTTGCCAACCAATGTGCCGTTCACCAATGCCGCCGCCATCCGCTTCCGCGCCAATAATACCCTCGATAACGGCGAATCCTTCTCAATCGACAATGTCTCCATCAATGCGGTCTTCGAAGTCCCGGCCAATCCGGCTTCCATCGACATCGAGACCACGTTCGCCGAAAACGGTGCATCGACGGCCATCGCCTCGCAGCCGCGCATTACCGATGATGGCGAAACCCTGACATCGGCCAGCATCGTGCTGACCAATGCATTCGCCGGTGACCAGTTTGTCATCCCGGCTGCATTGACCGCACAGAATGCGGTGATTACGGCCACCACGCAGGTTATCGGCTCGACGATCGTCGTGACCCTCGAAGGCGTAGCATCGCTGGCGGCCTATCAGAACGCCATCCAGTCGATCAGCTATCGCAATACATCTGAAAACCCAGACACGACGCAGCGCGTAATTGAAGTGACGGTCAACGACGGATTGCTCTCGTCGAACGTGGCTGAGACCAGGGTCAATGTCACGGCCATCAACGATCTGCCCAATGCCAGCAATGACATTGTCATCACCAACATCCAGGGCAATTTTAACGTACCGGACTGGGCATTGCTGGCCAACGACGTGGATCCGGACGGAACCCTCTCGATCAGCGGCATGACCGAAAACTCGACCTTGTTCACGGTCGGGCGCGCCGGCGGCGTGACAACATTCGGCTACACCACACAGCAAAGCCGGTCGGCCACCTATACAGCAACGGATGGCATCGCCAACGACACCGCATCGGTCTCAGTGAATTATGATGGCAACGACATCAATGGCGGCGGCAATTCTGAAATCATCGTCGGCGGTGTGGCGGCAAGCGCGATCAGTGCGGGCGGCGGGAATGACATCATCTTCAGCGGTGGTGGCAACGATACCGTGACGGGCGGTACGGGTGACGACATCATGGTCTGGAATGTCGGCGATGGCCGCGACCGGTTCAACGGCGAGACCAACAACAACGCCGGCGATACCGTCCGCATCGAAGGCGATGGCACAAATGAAGCTTTCGTCGTCTACAGCCGGGCCGCCGCTCTGGCCAACGGCATTACCGGCCTTGCTGGAACTACGGAAATCGTCATCACACGGAATGGACAAGTTGCTGTCGAACTCGACAATGTCGAGGAAATCGTCATCAACACCGGTGCTGGCGATGACAATGTCACCACGCTTGGCAACTTCAATGGAACTAGCCTGAACTTCAATACGATCACCATCAATGGCTCGGAAGGCGACGACACGGTCAATCTGAGTGGCATGGCATCGGCGCATCGCATCCTGTTCCGCTCGAATGGCGGCAACGATACGCTGATTGGAACGCTGCGTTCTCAGGATCGTATCGAAATCCCGGAAGGCGCCGATCCGGCCGATTATATCGAGACGGTGAATGCCAATGGCACCAAGACCCTGTCTAATGGCACGCACTCCATCACGTTTACCGGTCAGACCCCGACACTTTTGCCGATCGGTGCAAACGGCGACGACGACGACGGCAACAGTGGCAGCGAGCCGACCGGTCCGTTTGCGCTGACCGCCAGGGACGTGGCCGGTATCACCAACCTCGTGCGTGGTTTGCCAGCCTTTGCCGACGACGATGATACCGACGGTGCCGTCGGTGTCCGCAGCCTGTCCGGGCAAGGCAACAATGACGGCAATGCCGGATTTGGCGCCGCCGATCAGCCATTCATTCGTCTGACCGAGGCACGCTATGGCGAAGGTGTTGTCACCGACAGTACGGGTGCGATCATCAACAGAGCGCTGAATCCGATCTTCGATGGCCTGGATCCACGGCAGATCTCCAATGTCCTGGGTGAACAGGAACTTGATCTTCCGAGCAATGCCAACAAGGCCAATACCTTCTTCATGGCATTCGGCCAGTATTTCGACCACGGCCTCGACTTCCTGCCCAAAGGCGGCGCCGGGCAGGTCGTCATCGACGGAGTGGATATACCAGGCCCGACCGCGTCCAACTTCATCGACCTCACCCGTGGTTCGCTGGCCGACCCGTTGACATCGGCTGACGACATCCCGCAGCACATCAACAAGACCTCGGCCTATGTCGACCAGAACCAGGTCTACGGCTCCAACATGATCGTCGGCCAACTGCTGCGCGAAAGTGACGGCAATCACGGATATGGGTCGCGGATCCTGATGGGAGAGGACGACCCGTCGGCACCCGGCTTTGAGCTGATGTCGACCCTGCGAGAACTTCTCGACCACCACCGCGAGGCAGGCACCCTGTTTAACGGTCCCGGCCTACCAGCCGGCGGCATTACCATCGATGGTTACTATCCCACCCTGTGGAACAGCGCCACAAACAGCTATGACGGCGCGACAGTGCGTGCCCTTGCCGGCAACTTCATGGGCTCGGACCATGCCTTGCTGCTCGACACCAACCCGGCCATCAACCTGCTCGACCACTATGTCGGCGGCGATGGTCGCGCCAACGAGAACATCACGCTGACCTCGATGCACACGATCTGGGCTCGCAACCACAATTTCCATATCGACACTTTGGTTGATGCGGGGTTTGCCGGCACGACAGAGGAACTGTTCCAGGCCGCGAAGATGGTCAACGAGGCGGAATACCAACGCGTCGTGTTCACCGAATTTGCCGATGCGCTGATCGGCGGTATCCAGGGCGATGGCGATCATGGTTTCGAAGCATACAACCCCGAGGCCACGGCAAGCATCAGCCACGAGTTTGCTGCTGCGGTCTTCCGCATCGGCCATTCGCTGATCGGCGACACGATCACAGTCAAGGGCGATGACGGACAGAACTACTCGGTCAATCTGTTCGACGCCTTCCTCAACCCAAGCAATGACGGGTTCACGCCGGAGCAGCTCGTTCAGCTGCAGGCGATGGGCTACGATCCGCAGCCCGGCTATGAGCAGCTTGGCACCGGCGCGATCCTTGCCGGCATCGTCGAGCAGCCCGCGGAAGAAGTCGATTTCAACGTTGTCGATGCGATCCGCAATGACTTGGTGCGCATTCGTGCCGACCTCTTTGCCTTCAACGTGGCCCGCGGTCGCGATGTGGGCCTCGGCACGCTCAACCAGGTCAAGGCAAGCCTTCAAACGTCGACAGACCCCTACGTCAAGTTCGCCGTCGACTTCCTGATTGCGAACGGCGGTTCGGTGAACCCTTACTCCAGCTGGCAGGATTTCCAGACTCGCAACGGCCTGACCGATATCGTCATTGCGCAGTTCATGGCGGCCTATCCCGACCTCGTCCTGCGTGCCGACCAGATTGCGGCCTTCAAGGCAATCAACGGCGAAATCGTTGCCGTCCAAGCCGACGGCTCGGGGCTCGTCAAGGGTATCGACCGCGTCGACCTCTGGGTCGGCGGTCTGGCCGAAGCCCATTTCAATGGTGGCATGGCAGGTTCGACCTTCTGGGCCATCCTGCACGAACAGTTCGACCGCCTTCAGGAAGCCGACCGCTTCTACTACAAGGAGCGCTTCGACAATTTCGATCTCTATGAGGACTTCATCGACGGTCAGAACTTCGTCGACATCGTTGAGCGCAATACCGGGCTCACCGGGCTGCCCGAAGACGTCTTCTCATCTGACCTCGAAGATGGAGCGGACGATGAGGGAGATGATGACGACCAGGATGACGACGACAACAACGATGACGGCGAAGACGACGATGATGGCGTCGACATTGGCGACGATGATGATGACAACGACGACGACGGCAATGGTGATGGTGATGATGACGCAGATGGGGAGGACAGCGACGGAGATGAGGATAGTGATGGAGACGATGACGGCGGCATAGTGACGCCTCCGGCAGCCATCGCTGCCCAGACACTCATCGGCACAGGCGCAAACGACATTCTTCAGGGCGCTGCCGGAAACGACGTCGCACTCGGGGGGGACGGAACCGATGTACTCTCCGGCGATGGTGGTGCCGACATTCTGCGCGGCGAAGCCGGCGATGATGTCATTCTCGGCGGCGACGGCGAGGACGTGATTACCGGCGGTGCAGGTGCTGACGAAATCCATGCCGGTTCCGGCGAGGATGTAATCTTCGGCAGCGACGGTGACGATTTGATCTTCGCAGATGCCGGCGACGACATCATCGAGGGTGGCGCCGGGGCCGAACGGGTCTGGGCAGGTGCCGGTAACGATACTGTTCTCTCCACCGCAAACGACGGCAACGATGTTTATCACGGCGAAGACGGCATCGACACGCTGGACTACGCCGTCAACAGCAGCGGCCTGACCGTCGATCTCGGCAATGGCTTCATGGGTCGTGGTTCGGTCAGCGGCGGCTCGACCGGAAGTGATACTTTCTACGGCTTCGAGAACTTCGTCGGCGGCTCGGGTCATGACGTGATCACCGCATCCAGTGCCGTCAACATCATGGATGGCGGCCTTGGCGACGACGTGTTCAAGTTCAACTCGGCTGCTGCCGCCAATGGCGACACGATCTACGGCTTCCAGGCCGGCGACCGTATCGACTTTTCAGGCACAGGCACGAACCTGCACCTGACCGCAGGTACGACCATGACTGGCATCGGCGACGTCACCGTCACACACGAGCTGCGCGACGGTGAGGAATTTACCGTCATCCGCGGCAATACCCAAGGCGACGACGGAGCCGATTTCGAGCTGGCATTGCACGGGCGTCACAACCTGACATCCAACGACTTCCTGGGCGTTGCCTGACGAAGTCTTGCATGAGGCGGTGGCCCGGCCAGTGACATGGCCGGGCAGACAAGGGCGAAGGGGCAAGATCATGAGCAAACAAACAAGCTACACCATCCGCGGCATTGGCAGTCTTCTCTGGTTCGTCTTCGGACTTTCGGGGATTATCAACATTCTGGCCCTGACCGGTGCATTCTACATGATGCAGGTCTATGACCGGGCGCTGACAAGTGGCAGCGTGCCGACCCTGCTCTGGCTGTCGGCGATCGCCATCGGCCTCTATCTGTTCCAGGGTCTGTTGGACATCATTCGCTCGCAGATCCTTGTGCGTTTTGCCGCCAATATCGACGCCAAGATCGCACCTCTGGTGCACAAGGTGGTGATCGAGATGCCGCGTTTCGGCTACGCGCCGGCGGAAGCAGCAGAACGCGGCCGGGACGTCGACACCGTCCGCGGTTTTTTGAGCGGCGCCGGTCCGGTCGCGCTCTTCGACCTGCCATGGATCCCGATCTATCTGATCTTCGTCTGGTTGCTTCATCCGGTGCTCGGCATGCTGACACTCGGTGGCGCGCTCTTCCTGTCCTGCCTGACGCTCGCTGCCGAACTGCTGTCGCGCCGCCATGCGCGCGACCTGGCACGCACGGCCGTTCAGCGCAATGTCGTCGCCGACAACCACCTGCGCAACGGCGATGTGCTGTATTCGATGGGCATGACGGAACGGGCGCTCGACCGCTTCGAAGCAGCCAATGTTCGCCATATCGATGCTCAGACTGCGACATCCGACATTTCCGGGACCTTTGCCGGGATTTCCAAAGTGCTGCGCATGATGCTGCAATCCGCCATTCTCGGCGTCGGCGCCTATCTGACCATCAAGGGTGACATGTCCGCCGGCTCGATCATTGCCTCGTCGATCATCACAGGAAAGGCATTGGCACCGGTTGATCAGGCGATCGCCCAGTGGAAGGGCGTGATGGCCGCGCGGCGCAGCTGGAGCCGGATCAAGGACACACTTGGCGTCCTCAATCGTCCCGACACCCGGTTCGATCTTCCGGCACCATCCGAGACACTGACTGTCGAAAACATCACAACCGTCGCGCCGACATCCGGCACCGTGCTCTTGACCGATATCAGCTTCCAGCTGAAAGCTGGCCAGGCACTCGCGCTGATCGGCCCAAGTGGCGGCGGTAAGACGACCCTGGTGCGTTCGATCCTCGGCATATGGCCCGCGCTTCGCGGCGCAATCCGCGTGGACGGCGCTGACCTCAAGCAGTGGCCAACAGAGTTCTTCACCAGCAATATCGGCTACCTCCCACAGGATGTTTCCCTGATGGACGGAACGATCGCCGACAACATCTCGCGTTTCGACGATGATGCCAATGCTCGCAAGATCTTCCGGGCCGCAAAGACTGCCGGCATACACGACCTGATTGTGCGCATGCCGAGCGGATACCAGACGGATATTGGCGCAGCGGGGCAAGTGCTGTCGGCGGGGCAACGTCAGCGCGTGGCGCTCGCCCGGGCCCTCTATGACGAGCCCTTCCTCGTCGTTCTTGACGAGCCGAATTCCAATCTGGACGCAGAAGGCGAACAAGCGCTCGGCGAAGCGATCCTCAAGGTTCGTGAGCGCGGCGGCATC
The DNA here is from genome assembly GCA_900470155.1 of Hyphomicrobiales bacterium. GTDB lineage: Bacteria > Pseudomonadota > Alphaproteobacteria > Rhizobiales > Rhizobiaceae > Allorhizobium. Next base: position 215,952 of record UBZT01000003.1, on the reverse strand, counting down.
GTCATCCTGGTCGCGCATAGACCGAGCATCCTGCAATATGTCGACATGGTCGGTGTTGTCCAAGGCGGCAGACTGGTTTCGTTCGGACCCAAGGATGATGTCGTGAAGACACCGGCCAATGTCTCGACCCCACCGCGCTATGCCATGCCCCAACCTATGTCGATCGCAGCCGAGTAGACCTGAAAACGGAGGAGGACGAGCAATGCTGATGGATCCGTTAGACAGGCATGAAAACCCGCTCGTGCTGGAACGAGAGCAGCCAGGCGCCTCCAAAGCCCCCGCAAGACGGTTTGAAAGTCGCGAGACGGTGGACAAGCCTTTGTTCTCCCATGCGTTCTTTGCGCTCCTCGCGATCGGTGTCGGCACATATCTGGGGCGGATGCAGGAAACCATCAATCCTGCACCGAACACAGAGGAGGACACCGACAAAAGCCAAGTGGCCGCCGACCAGCAAAGCGAGAAGCTGGCCATGCTGGCCGCAGCGGATGCAGGAGCCCTGGCCGAAGAGCTTGCCGCATTCTGGAAGAAATTCATCGACGACTACAGACAGGCCGACGGCATGACGCCGCGACTGGTGCGACAACACTTTTTGTCCTCAGATCTCCGCCCCATCGATTACACGAGCGACGACGGATATCGTGGCCAGACCAGCCGACCATTTCGCATCGACGACAGGGCGAATAGCTTCAACTTCTCTCCGCAAGACTTTGGCAAGCTCAAATTCGGCTTCCAGATGGCCGCCCAAAACGGGGCATCACCCGCCAGCGCCGGCGTGCCCGCTGGGAGCACACCCGAGGCCCCCGGCGCCAGCAAAGGATTGGACGGGACAGGTTCTGGCAACGGCAACAATGGCGGTGGCGGTGGCGGTGGCGCCGACAAGCTCAATCGGGCGCCGGTTTCAACAGGGCCACTCTATCTCGGGACGGGCCTTGCCAATCTGTCGATCCTGCTCACCTGGGCCGACCTCGCACGGGCGGCAACGGACCCGGATGGTGATCGTCTTGCCCTGTCGAACATCGAGACAGCGTCCGGAACGATCCGCGCATACGGCACAGACGCCTGGATCTTCACACCGACCCGCGACATGGTTGGCCTGGTGTCCTTCCGCTATTCGATCAGCGACGGGCTGGGTAGCGTCACTGGCAGTGCCTGGTTGACGATCAACCAGCAACCCGAACGAGAGATCGTCGGCACCGCTGGCGATGATGTCCTGGTCGGCACGCCGTCAAAAGACATCATTCTGGCTGGCGCCGGCGACGACATCGTCTACGGCCGTGAGGCCGACGATACGATCTTCGGCGATGACGGTGACGATCTTCTGCTTGGTGGTGATGGCGCTGACGTGATCCACGGTGGACACGGTAATGACCGCATCTTCGGCGGCAGCGGCAACGATGTCATCTTGGCGGGATCGGGCAACGACATCGTCTTTGGCGAGGATGGCCAGGATTCTGTCCAGGGCGGCACGGGAGATGACATCTTGTCGGGTGGCGAGGGCAACGATCGCCTCTTCGGCGATGACGACAATGATGTGCTGTCGGGAGATGCCGGCGACGATGTTCTCGATGGAGGCACCGGCCATGACACGCTCGCCGGTGGCTCGGGCCATGACGCACTTCTCGGCGCGGACGGCGACGACGTCTTCGTTGCCGGGACCGCACCGGTGCTCTCGCATGACATCGCGTCTGCGATCAACGGCAGTGACACCGCAACATCTACCGAAAGCGATGGTGATGACACGATCTATGGCGGGGCCGGGATCGACACCTATGATGCGTCTGCTGCCCGCTCCAGAGTCACCATCAACCTTGCACAACACGAGGCGACCGGCGCCGAGATTGGTATGGACCGTGTCTTCGAAGTGGAAAACGCCACCGCCGGATCCGGCGCTGACGTTCTGGTCGGCGATCGTTCCGCCAACGTTCTGGTCGGCCGTGCCGGTGACGATGACATCACCGGCGGCGGCGGCAACGACCAATTGTCTGGCGGAACAGGCGACGATCTGTTCAGGGCCGCGGGTGTTGGGTCCGAGACCAATTCTGGGCATGACGGTGACGACCAGATTGACGGCGGGGACGGTTGCGACACTTACGATGCGTCTCAGGCATCCAGTTCGGTCGACATCGATCTTGGTGCCGGTGTCGCAAAAGGCGACGATATCGGAACCGATGTTCTGGTCAGCGTCGAAAATGCCACAGGCGGGAGTGGCAACGACCGTTTGAGCGCAAGCAATGCCGTCAACATTTTGATCGGCAGTGATGGCGATGATGTCTTCGTCTTCAGCGCCGCTTCGCATCTTTCGAACTCCGGAAGCGGTCGCGATGAGATCCATGACTTCGAGATCGGCGACAAGATTGATTTCTCCAAGCTTGGACGCGAACTGGGCCGGCTGCATTTCGCCGACGGCGATACGCTGGTGACGGAACTCGACGACAAGGACCATAAAACCCTGATCAAGCTGTTTCGCGAAATGACCGAGGATGGCGAGGACGTCCAGGTCGTCCAGCTCATCACCGATCTCGATGACGACGATCACTACGAACTCATCGTAATCAGCCACAATCCACTGAACAGCTCAGATTTCATCCTGACCGCATCCGGCCTTCCAGACGGGCAAGTCGCTTGACGGTCACGCGCATCAACCAGAATTGAGGGGGACTATTCCATGAGCAAGTCGGACAAGAACAAACCCGAACAGATCGATGTACGCGGAAACGGGATCAGGGGCCGCCTCGTCTCAGCGACCATGCTGTCTGCTTTTCTTGTTGTCGGCATCGGCGGATGGGCGGCGCAGGCCAAGCTTGCCGGCGCAGTGATCTCTCAAGGTGAAATCGTCATCGCAGGAGAAATCAAGCAGGTTCAGCATATCGACGGCGGCACAGTCGTCGAGATCCCGGTCAAGTCGGGCGATTTCGTGAAGCGCGGCGATGTGGTCCTCAGGCTCGACGAGACCCAGGCAAAGATCGAACTTGGTATTCTCGAGACACAGATCCAGCAGCTGGGCGCCATGCGGGCGCGCCTCGTCGCAGAGCGCGACGGGTACGATACATTTGACTTCAAGGGAAAGGCACTGCCGGCTGACGTCGAGCGTGAGGAACGCAAGATGTTGCTCGAAAACCGCAAGATGCGCGAAAACCAGCGAGGACAGTTGCGCATGCAGTCGGCCCAGCTGAAAAATCAGATCAGCGGCTTGAACGAGCAGCGCAAGGCAAGCGAGGCCGAACAGGAACTGTTGACGGACGAAATCGAAATTCAGAACAGTCTGATCGAAAAGGGCCTGACGAAGACATCTGAACTGCGCGATCTCAGACGGCAGATGGTCAGGGTAAAGGGCACCATCGGCGATATCGAAGCAAAGATTGCCGAAGCACTGGCGGAAACCAGTGAGTTGGAAATCAAGCTGATATCAATTGACCAGAACACCCGCTCGGAAGTCCAGAAGGAAATCCTGACAGTCGACGCCCGGCTTGCCGAGCTTGAGCAGCGGGCGATTGCCGTTGCCCATCGTCTGGAGCGATCCACCGTTCGCGCACCCGAGACCGGTTTTATCTATGATCTTCAAGCTCACACGATTGGTGGCGTGGTCGCGCCTGGGCAGGCCATCATGTCCCTGGTGCCGGAACAGGGCGAGTTGAGAGTAGACGTCAAAGTTGCGCCAACCGACATCGATCGGGTCACCACCGAACAGCAGGCCCGCATGCGTTTCATTGCCTTCAATCAACAGACAACGCCGGAAATCCGCGGAGAGGTCGAATTTGTTGCCGCCGGCACATCGGTCGACAAGGCAACAGGTCTTCCGTTCTACAAGACGACTGTTTCCTTCGCTCGCAGCGACCTCGGCAAACTTGCCGGCAAGCTTCAGCCCGGCATGCCGGTCGAAGTCTATATCGAGACGGACGAGAGAACGGTGGTATCCTACCTGACAAAGCCAATGCAGGATCAGATCATGCGAGCTTTCCGCGAGGAATAAAACAACGCGGAGCTACAACGTCTGCCGCACATTTACAGGATCGGCCAATATGCTGGCTGACCCTGTAAAGACAAGCATCCGAGAACGTGTAAGGCCGTTCTGATCGGTGGGGCACCGCCCAATCCTGAAATTTGACAATCTCCGGCGGTCCGCGCCGGTCGCATCATTGGCATCCTATCCCACCCCGTCTCGCAACTTGATTAAATCAAATTTCTTGATACAAATCGGAAATCCAGGTGGGAGGCCCGATGAGCAGCCGTTTTTTGATGATCACGCCGGAAGACGGCAAGGACGTACTGAAGTGCCTGGCGGCACCTGCCAGACTGGCCATCCTGGAACTCCTGCATGCCCGCGGAGCGCTCAACGTCAACGACATTGCCGACATCCTGAACCTGCCCCAGTCTACGACATCGACCCATGTCAACCAGATGGAAGAAGCGGGGCTCCTCCGCACGGAAGTCCAGAAGGCGCGCAAGGGAAGTCAGAAGATCTGCCATGCGGTGCATGATGAGATCATCCTGACCTTTGCCGGGCCTGTGAAGACGGCGGACGAAGCGATCGAAGTTGCGATGCCTGTCGGCCTGTACAGCGGCTACGACGTATTTGCGCCCTGCGGCATGTGCTCGCATGAGGGCATTATCGGTTACCTCGACAGTCCGGACACATTCCTGGCGCCCGACCGGATGAAGGCCGGCTTGCTGTGGTTCACGCGGGGATATGTCGACTATCAGTTCCCCAATAATGCGAGAATTAAGGGCGCGGAGGTCAAGGAACTCGAACTGTTGCTTGAACTATCCTCTGAGGTGCCTGGCACGTCCGATAACTGGCCCTCCGACATTACGCTGTCGATCAACGGCAAAGCGATTGCGACCTGGACCTCCCCCGGCGACTTCGGCGATCATCGGGGCAAATACACCCCGGATTGGTGGAAGCTGCGCGGCAGCCAGTACGGAGTACTGAAGAGCTTTCGCGTGACACCGGCCGGCACCTTCATCGATGGTATGCGCGTCTCCGATACCTGTCTCGGCGACCTCGGCCTGCTCGATCATCGCTCGATCCGACTTCGTATCGAAATCCCCGAGAAAGCCGAACATCCCGGCGGGATCAATATCTTCGGACGTGGCTTCGGCAACTATGACCAGGACATCATCCTGCGCCTGAAGACCTGATCTTTGGCAAAAAGGCGTTTGGCGCACGGCTGGGTTGACGCCGATACGATCCCGTGTATTTTATCAGACATAATGATACGTATCTGATTTACGGATACACACGGGAGGAAAGAATGCGAGCAGTTGGAACCGTTCACAGCGGTTATGTCATCAGTGCAATCGACGCACGTCTTTATGGTTCGTTCGTCGAGCATCTCGGCCGTGCCGTCTATACCGGCATCTATGAGCCTGATCATCCAACTGCGGATGCCAACGGCATGCGTCAGGACGTCATCGATCTGGTGCGTGAGCTTGATGTGCCGATCGTTCGCTATCCGGGTGGCAATTTTGTTTCGGCCTATAATTGGGAGGACGGAATTGGGCCGCAGGAGAAGCGTCCGGTTCGCCTCGATCTTGCGTGGCACAGCTCTGAGTCCAACCAGGTCGGCATCCATGAGTTTGCCGACTGGGCGGAGGCTGCTGGCACCGACATGATGCTGGCTGTCAACCTTGGTTCCCGCGGCCTCGATCAGGCCCGCGCCTTTCTGGAGTATGTCAACCATCCAGGCGGCAGCTACTGGTCTGATCTACGTCGACAGAACGGTCGCGAAGCGCCTTGGGGCGTCAAGATGTGGTGCCTCGGCAACGAAATGGATGGCCCCTGGCAGATCGGTCAGAAGACGGCTGACGAATACGGACGGCTGGCGTTCGAGACGGCCAAGGCCATGCGCGCCTTCGACAAGTCGATCGAGCTTGTCGTCTGCGGCTCGTCTTCGCCAAAAATGCCAACCTATCCGGAGTGGGAAGCGACGGTTCTCGACTACACTTATGACAGCGTCGACTACATCAGTCTGCATATGTATTTCGACAACCATCAGGGCGACACGGCGAACTACCTCGCCCAGAACGCCCGCCTGGACGACTACATCGCCACCATCGCCGGCGTGATCACCTATACCAAAGCTAAGAAGCGCTCGAAGAAGGATGTCTATATCAGCTTCGACGAGTGGAACGTCTGGTACCACTCGCGCGAAGACGACCGAAAGGTGCTGGAGGGCAATGACGGCTGGCCGCATGCACCGGCCCTGCTGGAAGACATCTACAATTTCGAGGACGTGCTGCAGGTCGGCTGCATCCTCAACACATTTATCCGTCGGGCCGACGTGGTGAAAGTCGGTTGCCTTGCGCAGCTCGTCAATGTGATTGCGCCGATCATGACCGTTCCCGGTGGCCCTGCCTGGCGCCAGACGACCTACTACCCTTACATGTTCGCCTCGCACTACGGCCGCGGCACGTCTTTGCAGCTGGCACTCGACTGCCCCGGCTATGCAACGGAATTCGCCGACAACGTCTCCTATCTCGACATCTCCGCAGTCGAGACGGAAAGCGATGGCGCGCTGACCTTCTTCATCGTCAACCGCAACCAGACCGAGACAATCGACCTGGACCTCGCGCTCGAAGGTTTTGGCGACCGTCGGGTGGTCATGGACAAGGTGATTGTGGGCCACGGGCTTCGAGACACCAACGGCCCCGAGAAGCAACCGGTCGAACCAAAGGATGGCTCCGGTGTCACCGTTGCGAACGGACGTGTCACGGCTTCCATCGCGCCGCTCAGCTACCGGATGATCCGGCTGGGCAGATAAGAGGCTTGCGACAGGGAGGAGGAACCATGTCCGCATCGATCGAGATCAACAATGTCACCAAGCGCTACGGCGCCCTGACTGTTCTGGACGGCATATCATTGACAATCGAGCCCGGCGAATTTGTCGTGTTTCTCGGCCCCTCGGGCTGTGGAAAATCGACGCTTCTGCGCATGATCGCTGGCCTTGAGGACGTCACCGAGGGCACAATCTCGGCAGGGGGGACGCGGGTGGATACCCTGCCGCCCGGCCAGCGCGGTGTCGCTATGGTGTTTCAATCCTATGCGCTCTATCCGCATATGACGGTGGCCCAAAACATGTCCTTCGGCCTTGAAAATATCAAGCTGCCTAAGGCTGAAATCGAGCGCCGTGTTTCCCTTGCAGCAGAAACACTGGAGATCGGCCATCTCTTGGATCGCAAGCCGCAGAAGCTTTCCGGTGGCCAGCGCCAGCGCGTCGCGATTGGCCGGGCGATCGTGAAAGAACCCAAGGCGTTCCTATTTGACGAACCGCTCTCCAACCTGGATGCAGCACTGCGCGGCCGGACACGGCTTGAGCTTGCCCAATTGCACGCCCGCCTCGGCTCGACGATGGTTTTCGTCACCCATGACCAGGTCGAGGCCATGACGCTTGCCGACCGTATCGTCATCATGAATGACCGCAAGATCGAGCAGATCGGCACGCCGATGGAGGTTTATCAGAGACCTGCAACCCGTTTTGTCGCCGGCTTCATCGGCTCGCCGACAATGAACTTCATTCCCGTGGCGAATGTCGGATACGACAATGGCGGCCTGTCGATCACGACTGCAGGCCTGGGAACACTGCAGACGAGCATACAGCCAATTGAGGGCTTTGCAGCCGATGGCGCCAGTCTTGGCATTCGCGCCGAAGACATCACCGTCCTGCCGGCGGGCGAGAGCGGAATCCCGATAACGGCCGAAGTCATTGAACGGCTCGGCGATCGTACCCTGATCTATGGCGTGCTCAACGATGGGACAAAATTGACCACCGAGGCAGACGGACGGAGCACGGCGCGCATCGGCGACGTTTTGCAGATCCGGCTGGATCAGTCCGCGCTTCACCTCTTCGACGCAAAGGGCATGGCCCATCGCTCGGATGCCGCTTCGCCCCCCCGCCCGGAGGGTGACTGACATGGCCGAAAGCTATCGCCGCAGCCAATGGAGCCATGGGCTTTTCATCCTGCCCTATCTGTCGATCTTCGCCGTGCTTCTGGTCTTCCCGCTGATCTGGGGCATGTGGCTCAGCCTGCACAAGGTCGATCTGTTCGGTCCCGGCCGTTTTGTCGGGCTTGCAAACTACGGCCGCGTCTTGGCCGATCCCGTCTTCCTGCAGGCGCTGCGCAATACATTGGTCTTTGTTCTGTTTAGTGTGCCGTCCCTGGTCGCACTCGGGCTGTTCCTGGCGCTTGCGCTCAACCGCACCTCGCGCTCCACGTCGTTCCTGCGCGGGCTATTCTTCTCGTCGTCGGTTCTCTCGGTCACGATCGTGACCCTGATCTGGCGCTTCGTTTTCATTCCCGGCGACGGTCTGATGTCCGTGATCTTTGCACAGTTGGGGATGGAGCCGCTCAATTTCCTCTCGACCAGCGGCTGGTCACTGTTTGCCGTCGGCGTCGCAACCGTCTGGTGGTGCCTCGGTCTGCCAATGATGCTGTTCCTGGCAGCACTGCAGCAAATTCCCGTCGATCTCTACGAAGCATCGGCACTCGACAATGCCAGTCCCTGGCGCGTCTTCACGCGCATTACTCTGCCATCGATCGCCCGCACAATCATGCTGGTCACAATCATCCAAATCGTCATGCAGTTCCAGCTTTTCGGCCAAGCTCAGCTGATGACCAACGGCGGCCCGAACGGATCCTCTCGGCCGCTTGTCATGTATATTTACGATGTAGGCTTCGTCCGTTGGGACCTTGGAAAGGGTGCCGCAGCATCGCAGTTCCTGTTTCTGATCATCCTCGTCGCCGCCATGGCACAGTATGTGGTCTCGACCCGCAAGACGGAGGCAGGCGAATGAGTGGTGACAATAAGACCTACCGACCCGATGCGCTGACCACCAACCGCATCATGCTCTGGCTTGCCGCAACCCTGTCGGTGGTGATGATGGCACCGGTGGCCTGGCTCATCGGCCTCTCGATCAAGAACAACCAGGAATTGATGCTGGGTACTGAATCCGTCTTCAGGATGCCTTACACCATCGGGAACTATCTCACCATCCTGCATACATCGCAGGTCTTTGGCTGGCTGTTGAACAGCTTCGTGGTTGCCTGCGGCCAGACGCTCGGCGTGCTTGTCCTGTCATCGCTCGCCGGCTACGCCTTCGCCAGGCTACAGTTTCCGTTCCGGCGCACACTGTTCATCATCGTGCTCTTCGGGCTGGCCGTGCCCGAGCAGGCAGTCATTATCGCACGCCACCAGATGTTCAACTGGTTCGGCCTGCACAATTCCTATCTAGGGCTTATCCTGCCCGGTTTGTCGTCGGCCTTCGGCGTCTTTCTGATGACCCAGTTCTTCCGGGCTATACCCAAAGAAATTGACGAGGCCGCATTGTTGGACAATGCCTCACAATTCCGGATCTTCTGGAAGGTCATGCTGCCGCTGACATTGCCTGCCCAGGCAACCCTTGGAATTTTCACCTTCCTGCATGGATGGAACGACTATTGGTGGCCGCTGATTTCCGCGACCAAGAAGGAAATGTTCACCCTCACTATCGGCATTGCATCCTCTCAGACCAATTTTGCCCAAAGCGAGGGCCTTGGATTCCTGGCCGCGCAAGCGGTGTTTGCAAGCCTTCCTGTCCTTATCGTCTACCTGCTTTTCCAGCGCCACATTGTCACCGCCGTCTCTGGCGGCGCGGTGAAATAATGCCTGATCCGACCGGGAGGAGCTGGTCGGATCAGGTTCAACCAACGGAGCCGTGTGCTCCGACACAAGGGAGAGAACCTATTATGAGACGCATTCTTTTAAGCACAGCTGCCGTGATTGCACTGAGCTGCGGGGCGCAAGCCCAAGCCCAGACAAAAATTGAATTGCAACGCTTCTTCGGCGCCTGCGACGCCGACTATGGTACGGTCACCGATGTGTCTGCAGCCGTTGGTGAATGCGGGATCATCACCGCCATGGTCAACAAGTTCGAGGCGGACAATCCGGATATCGACGTTAATGTCACGACGGTGGAATGGCCGGGTTATGATCAGTTGAATGCACAGCTCGCATCAGGTGCTGCTCCTGACGTCGTTTCCATGCACTATTCTGCGATTTCCGACTATCAGTCCCGGGGGTTGATCGAGCCAATCGACCCGGTTCTCGCAAGCCAGGGCATCACACCGGAAAGCTATACAGACGCCGCTCGCGATGGCGTCACCAAGGAAGGCCAGATGTACGGCCTGCCCTTCGACAACTGGACCATGCTCTTCCATGTTAATCTTAACCTGATGAAGGAAGCGGGCCTGGTGAATGCCGATGGCACGCCGATCCTGCCGAAATCCGCCGAAGAACTGATCGCCCAAGGCAAACAGTTCAAGGAGAAGACTGGCAAGCCCTATCTGGTCCAGATCCTGGCCAACGAAACCGCCTCCTATGCGCGCATGCTCTACACATTTCTACAGCAGCAGAAGTCGGACTTCTTCGCCGACCCAACCGCAATCAAGCTAAACACACCCGAGGCAAAAGCAACGGTCGAGCTTCTCAAGCGCATCAAGGATGAAGGCATCTCGACACTCGGCCTCGACTACGCAGCCGCAGTTTCTTCCTTTGCCAATGGGGACGGCGGCATTGCCATCAACGGTACATGGCTTATCGGTGATTATGTCGCCCAATCTGAAAAGGCCGGCACGGCGCTTGCCAACGGTTACACGGTCTATCCGGTTCCGCAGCTCTTCCCGGGTCAAGACAGCACCTATGCAGACGGCCACAGCTGGGTCATGCCGAAGAAAGATCGGACACCCGAGCAAGTCGAGGCAATCGGCAAACTGTTCAAGTTCCTTTCGGACAACGACTTCCAATGGGCGCGTACCGGCCATCTACCGGCCGTCAAGGCCGTGTTTGACATGGCGGAATTCAAGGCCTTGCCACATCGCGCCAACATCGCGCGCATTGCAGAGACAGGACGCTCGCTGCCGTCTGCCGTGCAGAGGCAGTTCCCCATCCAGGATATCATCGGCGAGGAAGTCGGCGCTGCTGTTAATGGTGACAAATCGGTCGACGAGGCGTTGGCGGGTGCAGAAAGCAGGATCAACGATCTGCTCTCCAATCTATAAGAAGCCGAATCCATATCACCGTGGGAAGCCTTCCCATGGATGGAACATCCTTGTCCGGCTCCACGCACCGAATATGGTGCGTGGAGTTTTTTTGTGCGCCATGTGCCGAAAACGGACGGCACACACAGAAAGCGATCTGCAAACGGGGAGCGTATGGTTGCCCGTGCCCCATTGGCTTACCGGCACACCATGTCGAGCGCACCCAACAGAACATTTTCGCACGATGCAAAAATCGGCTAGATCAAGCAAGCGAAGGATCACATCCGCATTCAGCGTGACAGGAAAGACACCGATGGCGAAGCATTCACAGGACCCCGGCAACCCGGCAAAGCCCCGTCTCGCCCAGGATCCACACGCTGTTCGCGAACCACGCGCCAACAATCTGGAAATGGCGATCGGCCACGAGGTGCGCAGCTTTCGCAAGAAGCTCGGCATCACTGTCGCCGACATGGCCGCTGCAACCGGCATCTCAGTAGGCATGCTGTCGAAGATCGAGAATGGCAATATCTCACCATCCCTGACGACGCTCCAGGCGCTTTCAAAGGCCTTGGGCGTGCCGATGACGGCTTTCTTTCGCGGCTTCGAGGAGCCAAAGAGCGCAAGTTTCGTGAAGGCCGGCGAAGGTGTTAATCTGGAGCGGCGCGGCACCCGCGCGGGCCATCACTACAGCCTGCTCGGACATATCGAAAACAACAGTTCTGGTGTGACCGTTGAGCCCTATCTGATCACCCTCAATGCGGAATCCGACGTGTTCCCGACATTCCAGCACCCCGGGATGGAATTCCTCTATATGCTGGAGGGTGAGGTGATGTATCGCCATGGCGATAGTCTCTACCGGATGGAGCCGGGAGACAGCCTGTTTTTCGATGCGGACGCGCCGCACGGCCCCGAGGTTCTGGAAAAACTGCCAGCCCGCTATTTGTCTATCATCGCCTATCCACAACAACGATGATTGCCTGGCAGGAAGATATTATTCCTCTGGATTGATATCATTCACCGCTACTGCTACGTTTTCGCCCAAAGGATATGGGAGAAGACTATGTGCGGCATTGTTGGACTATTTTTGAAAGACAAGGCGCTTGAACCCCAACTCGGGACTCTGCTCTCGGACATGCTGATCACCATGACCGACAGAGGACCGGATTCGGCCGGTATTGCCATCTACGGCCGCATTGCCGACGGCAAGGCCAAGGTTACGGTTCAGTCTGCAGAACCCGGCGCGGATTTTGCCGGTCTTGACCGCGATCTCATCAAGGCAGGCGTTCCTGCCGCCATTACGGTCAAGAACACCCATGCGGTGATCGAGATCGATGCTTCAGCGCTTGGCAACATTCGCACCGTCCTCGAGGATATCCGCCCCGCTGTTCGCATCATGGGATCAGGTGAAAGCATCGAGATTTTCAAGGAAACCGGCCTTCCGAAGGATGTCGTTGCCCGCTTCGAGGTGCGCGCGATGGGCGGCACGCATGGCATCGGCCACACCCGCATGGCGACCGAAAGCGCCGTCACCACGCTCGGCGCCCATCCCTTCTCGACGGGTGCGGACCAGTGCCTCGTGCATAACGGTTCGCTGTCGAACCACAACAACCTCCGCCGTGAACTGGTGCATGAAGGCATGACCTTCGAGACACAGAACGACAGTGAAGTCGCCGCCGCCTATCTCACCGCCGAAATGGCAAAGGGCAAGGATCTGGGAGAGGCGCTTACCGGCGCCCTCGACGACCTCGATGGATTCTTCACCTTCGTCGTCGGCACGAAGTCAGGCTTCGGCGTGGTCCGCGATCCCATCGCCTGCAAGCCGGCCGTCATGGCCGAGACCGACCAGTATGTCGCCTTCGGCTCCGAATACCGCGCGCTCGTCAACCTGCCAGGCATCGAGACCGCCCGCGTCTGGGAGCCGGAACCGGCGACCGTCTATTTCTGGGATCACGAAAAAGCCGCCTGATTCTTCCGTCGATGTCTCATCGAGCCGCCGTTCCCTATCGAGAAAGTCCGCCTATGCCCGTCTTCGATCTGTCCCAAACGCCGTTGCGCGAACTCAACAGTGCTTTGCACAATCTCGGCACCGGCACAAATGATACCGAATTCGAAGTCGTCAATCCGCGCGGCAGCCACTCCGTCGCCGTCGGCATCGATGCCCCCGTCACCGTAGAGGTCAAGGGCTCCGTCGGTTACTACTGCGCAGGCATGAATGACGGCGGCACGGTCACTGTCCACGGCTCGGCCGGACCGGGTGTTGCCGAGAACATGATGTCCGGCACCGTTGTCATCAAGGGCGATGCCTCGCAATATGCCGGCGCCACGGGTCGCGGCGGCCTGCTCGTCATCAAGGGTAATGCCGCCTCGCGTTGCGGCATCTCCATGAAAGGCATCGACATCGTCGTTAAAGGCTCGATTGGCCACATGTCGGCTTTCATGGGGCAATCCGGTCACCTCGTCGTCTGTGGCGATGCCGGCGAAGCGCTGGGCGACAGTCTCTATGAGGCAAAGCTCTTCGTGCGCGGCACGGTCAAAAGCCTCGGCGCCGACTGCATCGAAAAACAGATGAAGCCGAAACATCTCGCAAAGCTCGCCGAACTTCTCGAACAGGCCGGCATCACCGATGTGAAACCGGAAGAGTTCAAGCGCTACGGCTCGGCCCGCAAGCTCTACAATTTCAATATCGACAACGCCGACGCGTACTGAGGCGAGGAACAGCCATGAGCTATCACAACCCTTTCACCCCGCCGCGCAAGTCCGCCACCTTCGACGATTACACGCTGGCCGAAATCCGCCGCGCGGCCGCGACCGGCATCTATGACATCAGAGGCGCCGGCACCAAACGCAAGGTCCCGCATTTTGACGACTTGCTCTTCCTCGGTGCCTCGATCTCGCGTTATCCGCTCGAAGGCTATCGCGAGAAATGCGATACCTCGGTGGTGCTCGGCACGCGCTTTGCCAAGAAACCGATCTACTTGAAGACCCCAATCACCATTGCCGGCATGTCCTTCGGCGCTCTCTCCGGCAATGCCAAGGAAGCGCTCGGCCGTGGCGCAACGATCGCCGGCACCTCCACCACCACCGGCGACGGCGGCATGACCGATGAGGAGCGCGGACACAGCCAAACACTGGTCTACCAGTACCTGCCCTCGCGTTACGGCATGAACCCCAAGGACCTGCGTCGCGCCGACGCGATCGAAGTGGTTGTCGGCCAGGGTGCCAAGCCCGGCGGCGGCGGCATGCTGCTCGGCCAGAAGATCTCCGATCGCGTCGCCAACATGCGCAACCTGCCCAAGGGCATCGATCAGCGTTCCGCCTGCCGCCACCCCGACTGGACCGGCCCGGATGATCTTGAGATCAAGATCCTCGAACTGCGCGAAATCACCGACTGGGAGAAGCCGATCTATGTGAAGGTCGGCGGCGCTCGCCCCTATTATGACACGGCACTCGCCGTGAAGGCCGGCGCCGATGTCGTGGTGCTCGACGGCATGCAGGGCGGCACGGCCGCCACCCAGGACGTGTTCATCGAAAATGTCGGCATGCCGACGCTTGCCTGCATCCGCCCTGCCGTCCAGGCGCTGCAGGATCTCGGCATGCATCGCAAGGTGCAGCTGATCATCTCCGGCGGCATCCGCTCTGGCGCCGATGTGGCAAAGGCGCTGGCGCTTGGCGCAGATGCGGTGGCGATCGGCACGGCAGCGCTTGTTGCCATCGGCGACAATGACCCGAAGTGGGAAGAAGAATACCAGAAGCTTGGCACCACGGCCGGCGCCTATGACGACTGGCATGAGGGCAAGGACCCGGCCGGCATCACCACCCAGGATCCGGAACTCGCCGCGCGTCTCGATCCGGTCGCCGCCGGTCGTCGGCTTGCCAACTATCTGAAGGTCATGACGCTGGAAGCCCAGACGATCGCGCGGGCCTGCGGCAAGAACAAGCTCACCAATCTCGAGCCGGAAGACCTCTGCGCGCTGACCATGGAGGCCGCCGCCATGGCGCAAGTGCCGCTCGCCGGCACCAGCTGGTATCCCGGAAAGGGCGCCTTCTAAAACCAGAATGGCCGTATCCGACTCCCACGGATGCGGCCATTTCAATTCAACCAATGTGTCTCAATCCATAAAAACAGGGGAACGACGTGACACAGGATCTTGCAAGCTTCGCCGCCGAGCGCGGCATCAAATATTTCATGATCAGCTATACCGACCTCTTTGGCGCCCAGCGCGCCAAGCTGGTTCCGGCAGAAGCGATCGCAGACATGCAGAAGGATGGCGCGGGTTTTGCCGGTTTCGCCACCTGGCTCGACCTGACGCCGGCCCACCCCGACCTCTTCGCCATACCGGACCCCTCCTCCGTCATCCAGCTGCCCTGGAAGAAGGATGTCGCCTGGGTCGCGGCCGACTGCGTGATGGAAGACAAGCCCGTCGAACAGGCGCCGCGCGTGGTGCTAAAGCGCCTGGTCGCGGAAGCGGCAGAGCTTGGTCTGCGCGTGAAAACCGGCGTCGAGCCGGAGTTTTTCCTGATTTCGGCCGATGGCGAGAAGATCTCGGATGAATTCGATACGGCCGAAAAGCCCTGCTACGACCAGCAGGCGCTAATGCGCCGCTATGACGTGATCGCCGAGATCTGCGACTACATGCTGGAGCTCGGCTGGAAGCCCTACCAGAACGACCATGAGGACGCGAACGGCCAGTTCGAGATGAACTGGGAATATGACGACGCTCTGAAGACGGCCGACAAACACTCCTTCTTCAAGTTCATGGTCAAATCCATCGCCGAGAAACACGGGCTTCGCGCCACCTTCATGCCCAAGCCGTTCAAGGGACTGACAGGCAACGGTTGCCACGCCCATATTTCCGTCTGGGATCTCGACGGCAGGGTCAACAGCTTTGCCGACACGGGAATGCCGTTTGGCCTTTCCACCAAAGGCAGGAACTTCCTCGGCGGCATCATGCTACATGCCTCGGCACTGGCCGCAATCACCAATCCGACGGTCAATTCCTACAAGCGCATCAATGCACCGCGCACCGTCTCCGGCGCCACATGGGCACCCAACACCGTCACCTGGACCGGCAACAACCGTACGCACATGGTGCGTGTACCCGGCCCCGGCCGCTTCGAACTGCGCCTGCCCGACGGTGCAGTCAATCCCTATCTGCTACAGGCAATCATCATAGCGGCCGGACTGGATGGCCTGAGAAACGATGCCGATCCGGGAAACCATCATGACATAGACATGTATCGCGACGGCCATACGCTAAAGGACGCACCGAGGCTCCCTCTCAATCTGCTGGACGCGCTTCGTCAATATGAAGCCGACAAGGCGCTTCAGGATGCACTCGGCAGGGAATTCTCCTCTGCCTATCTGAAACTGAAGCATGACGAGTGGGACAGCCACTGCGCACAATTCACATCTTGGGAACGCCAGACCACACTCGATATCTAGACCACCGGTCTGTAGTGGAATTTAAAGATCCCGGAAAAATCCGGGACCTCGTCTATTAAAGGCGGTGAAGGCGGCCTACGCCCCCCATGTGCGCTCGAGCAGCGACAGCCAGTTGCCATGGGCAATCTTGGCCAGCTCAACGTCATCATAACCGGCAGAACGCAAGGCCCCAAGCAAGCTTGGCAGTCCCGTGGCGTCGCCGATCTTGTTGGAGATCAGCGTACCGTCGAAATCCGAACCGAACCCGACGTGATCAATTCCGACACGCTCAACAAGGTAGTCGACATGACGCACCATTGTCGAGAGATCCATATCTGTATCGGGCTTGCCCTCCGGATGCAGAAACTTGACACCAAAATTCAAGCCGATCAGTCCGCCAGTGTCTCGGATTGCGTCGAGTTGACTATCCGTCGCGTTACGACTGTGCGGGCAGATGGCAAAGGGATTCGAATGCGAAGCGACCAGCGGTGCATCCGAGATTTTCGCAATGTCCCAGAAACCTGCATCATTCATATGAGAGAGGTCGACCATGATCTTCAGCCGGTTGCATAGTCGAATGAGATCGCGCCCAGCCTCAGACAAACCCGGCCCGATATCGGGGTCGTGACCGAAGCGAAATGGAACTCCATGGGCGAAGATGTTCGGGCGGCTCCAGACGGGACCGAGCGTGCGCAGTCCGGCCGCATGCAACACATGGATCAAGTCCAGATCCGGCCCGGCAGCCTCGATCCCTTCGATGTGGAAGACGGCAGCAAAGCTTTGCTTGTCCATGGCCGAACGAATGTCGGCCACCGAAGTGCAGACGCTGAAGGCACCGTCCGACTGCGCAGCGATCCGGCGTAGCAATGCCGCCTGAGCGATCGTCTGTTCCAGCGCCGAGGGACGTTCGACGCGCGGAAGATCGCCATTCGCATCAGCGCCCCAACTCGGCGATGGCACGTACACGGCGCAGAGACCACCCGCGAGACCGCCTTCGCGCGCCTTTGGCATATCAACCTGCATGCGGTCACTGCCCCTCAGCACGCGTGTCTCTGCGCCGTTACGTCCCTCATGCATCAGCCGTGAAAGGATATCGTTATGCCCATCAAATACCGGAATCTTGGCCAGTTCATTCATCCTGCCTGCCACCACCATAACTGCCTCCGCCACGCTGTGGCCTCGGAGATTTCTTCATCCGGCGCGACAGAATCCGCGTGCTTCTGTCATACCCGCGAGCGCGTGGTGTACGATGCCGGGCAAAGGGGTTGCAAGGCCGACACGCAATTTGGCTAAGCCCGCCGCGTTCTTGAAGTGGAAAGAAAACGCCCCAGACGCCAGAGAGCGCATGCAGTCGCCGTTCCAGCCAGTTCCTTGTTGCTAGGAAATGGGAATGATAGGCAACAGCTGTGATCGTAACCTATGTGTCATTCAATCATCGCCTTCTACCCCTGCAATTGGCGCAGGAGCACACCTAACCTGCCCACAGCCGGGCAGTCGTGGCGGCGCCTGTCTTGGGGGCACGGCAACCTCCCTTTTCCTCCCCGCCGGGCGTCGCTTGGACTGTAGCCAAAGGCCCGCTTGAACGCCCGGCTGAATTCAGCGCCGTCGGAAAAACCGTGCTTCTCGGCGATTTCAAGGATCAGGCGCTGATCGTCCGGGTTCGTCAGGGATGAATGCGCCCCGAGCAGACGGCGATGCTGAATGTAGTGCATCACGCCACCGAAGGGTTCGAAGAGGTTATAGAGCCGCGTCCGCGATATACCGAGTTCGCGGCGTACAGCTTCGCTCGCCAGATCAGGATCAAACAGCCTTTTTTGAACAAATTGCCGCGCCTTTTCCAAAAGCACGGTCGAAATCGGTTCATCGGCAGCGGCGATGTTGTCCGCCGACGGGGAGACACAGGCAAGGACCATCGCATGCGTGGCGGTGATCAGCCCAGGTATCTCGGCTTTGGTCAGCATGGGAAGACGGTTCGCCAATCCGACGAGATAGTCTGAAAAAAGATGGCCCATCCCAGTGTCCAGCTTCGACAGTTCGGCGGAACTGAGCGCAACGGATGTTTCGTGAGAGAAATCGCGTGGCACAAACAGCATCAGCATCTCGCTTGTCGAGACATCACCGGCATAGCTGCGGCCAAGTGCGTGAATTTGAACCTCACCGGGACCGGCGGAAAAGGTCCTTCGTGCACAGTCTGTCCTGATCCGGCCAGATTTCAGCAAGGTGATCGTCCAATGGTCAAGCGGTTCACGCCGGACGTGCCCCGGCAGGCTGGTGAAACCAAGCGCGTCGGTACTGATCTGGGCAAACAAAAGGTTCCCCAGATCCCAGAGCGTCTGCTGACCGCGGAAAGTCTCGCGAGCGTTGTCCGTTCCCGTGAGTTCGAGCATGGGAGCAAAGCTGTCGCGCCACACCGCGAATTGGGCAGGCCGTTCGAAATCCAAGGTAGAGAGTTCGAACGCTTGCACCGGTGAAGACCCGTCCCGGAACGCTTGCTCTTCACACCCGCTACCAATCGGAGAATGGGTCAACGACCCAGCCTGCTCCGCGAGCGGCGCGTTGGCTTGGTGGAATCTCATGACGCCGCCTCCCTAGTCGAGACAAAAGACGCTATGCATTTGCGATGCCATGAGACAGCATCCACCGCCACGCCACCCGCTGACATCAGGAGAACGGTTTTCACTGCGGTCGAAGAGGACCAAAGTTTCATTCGACTTCTCCCGGAACGACGAAATTTTGCAGAGGCAAGCCAACTCGACAGTTATTGATGATCGGGTGCGGCTGGCGGATATGGTTCAACCTCAAGCGATCAGGTTCGCTTTCACAGGATTGAGCGGCTCAAAAGCAGGTTACTCGGTTGCTGCGGCCGCTTTCAGGGCATCGCGCAAGACCTGTTCCTTGCTTTCATCCAGCGACGTCTTGAGCACCTCGCCGCCAAAGTGCGACAGTTCCTTGACGACCTTGTCGGCTGTCATCTCTCGCGCCAGAATGAATAGGGCCGCGTTCCCGGGTTGCAGTTTGTCCGCCAACGCTTTCATGAAGGTGTCATTGATGCCGACATCACTCAAGGCTCCACCAAGGGCGCCGGAGGCTGCGCCGACGGCGATGCCCAACAATGGATTGAGAAAGAGTACGCCGATCAACAAGCCCCAGAAGCTGCCCGAAACGGCACCCGCCGCGGTCGTGTTAACCAGTTGATTGAGCTTCACCTTGCCATTGTCCGCCTTGACCGCAATGACGGCATCGCTGAGCTGAATGAGATACTCTTTCTGCAGTTCAAATAGACGCAGCCGCACCTCTTCCGCCTTTGCTTCGGTCGGATACACAATTGCGATCAAATCAGCCATGATAGCCCCCACTCAACACATCATTTAAGCACGTGACAAACAACGCAAATACTACCGGCAAATGCACGGAAGGATTTAGCCAGGAATCCCGCAACTATGCATTGCGTCTACATTTGAGATTTCGGACTGGCTCAAATCGGTCCACCCGTACTTTGGCAGCCATACAGCCGTAGACGCAGTCCGCTACAAAAACCGGGTTTTCTAGGCAGACCGAGTGTCGGGCAAATGACAACGTTCAATCAACCCTGGGCGCCGACTGCCGCAGTCAACGGATGGGGTTCCTCTGGCTTTTCCATGTTTGCTTCTGCAGGGATGCGGAACCACAGCACATAGAGCGCCGGCAGGAACACCAGTGTCAGTGCGGCCGCCACCACGAGCCCGCCGATGACCGTGAAGGCAAGCGGTGACCAGAACGGATCGCGGATGATCGGCAACATGCCGAGGATCGTCGAGCCCGCGGTCAGAAACACCGGTCTGAGGCGTTGCGCCGTGACGTCGATCACCCCCTGCCACGAAGGCCCTTGCTCCTCCATGCGGATATCGATCTGGTCAATCAACACCACGGAGTTGCGGGTGATCATGCCTATCAGTGCGATCATACCCAACACGGCAATGAAGCCGACAGGTGTATTGGTGATCAGCATGATCAAGACGACACCAATCAGCCCCAAGGGGACGACACTGACCACAAGCAGGAGGCGCTGGACACTTTGTAGCTGGAACATCAGCACGATCAGGATGATGATGCCCATCAAGGGCAACATTTCCAGAACCGACGAAAGCCCCTCCTCGGCGCCCTCGACCGCGCCCCCGACCTCTATGACATAGTTTGGATTGGCAAGGCGCAGTTCGGCAATCTTGTCCGCAGCAGCTTCAACGACAGCAGCCGCCATGACGCCTTCGGCGACATCCGCCTGCACCGTAATCGTGGTCGAGCTATCGCGCCGCCAAACGACCGGTTGCGTGGTCTGGTACTCGATCGTTGCAATGCTTGAGAGCGGTATCGTGTGGTTGGGGCCGACGGGGATTTGCAGTTGCCGAAGCGTGTTGACATCAACGCGCTCCTCCGCATTGGCCCTTGCGACGACATTGACCAAATAGATCGAGTCCCTGACCTGGGTAATCGGCACACCGGAAGCGGTCGCAAACAGTGTCTGCGCGATCACCGCTGAGTTCAGGCCGACCAGGCGAGCGCGGTCCTGATCGACATTGACAACGACCTTGCGGACCGGCTCATTCCAGTCAAGGTTTGGCTCCACCACGCCAGGCACCTGCGCAATTGCGTCGGCCACCTGCCAGGCAACATTGCGTACGCCGGGTATATCCGCTCCACTCACACGGTACTGGATCGGCCAACCAACCGGCGGGCCCATTTCCAATGGCGAAACGCGAACGATAATGTCAGGCAATTTTTCGTCCAGCTCGCTTTGCAGGCGTTTTTGCAGCGCATCGCGCGCCTCGACACTCTTGGCGATCACCACGGCCTGCGCGCGCGATGGTGCTGGCGCCTGTAGATCCATCGACAGATAGAAGCGCACCGGATCCGAGCCGATATAGAAACTCCAGTCTGCGACATCCTCGTCGGCAGAGAGCACCTCCTCGACTTTGGCCACTTCCGCAGCAGTCGCAGCCTGCGATGCGTTCTGCGGAAGGGTCAGTTGTAGGATGAGCTCAGGTCGATCGGATGCAGGAAAGAACTGCCTGTTCATCGCCTGAGACCCGAGCAGAGCGAGCACGAACATCGCAACCGTCCCAACAATGACGAGGACACGCATGCGCATGCAGGTATGAAGGAAGTTCTTGAAGCCACGAATGACAGGACCATCCTCTTTCGCGCCCGTCGCGGCACCGGACTTGAGCACAGCGAGACCGACCACCGGGGTCAACAAAACTGCGACAAGCCAGGAAACGATGAGCGAAAAGCCGATCACGAAAAACAGCGATCGCGCGTATTCGCCCGAAGAACTGCTGGCAAACCCAACAGGAATGAAACCTGCAATTGTCACCAGCGTACCGGCGAGCATCGGAAACGCAGTCGTCTTATAGGCGTGCGACGCGGCCTTGATCCGGTCATAGCCCTCTTCCAGCTTGGCCATCATGGTCTCGACAGTCACCATCGTGTCGTCGATCATCAAGGTCAGCGCTATGATCAGCGCACCGAGAGACACGCGCTGCAGCGCGATGCCCATTATGTCCATGAACAGGAATGTCAGAGCCAGCACAAGTGGAATGGAAACCGCAACGGCCAGACCAGCACGGACACCGAGGGCGAGGAAACTGACCCCAAGCACGATGACGACAGCCTGACCCAGCGAAGTTGTAAATCCGCGAATTGCGTTTTCGACGACCGCCGGCTGGCTGGCGACATGCGACAGGGTGATTCCGATCGGCAAATCATTCTCGAACAGGCGCATTGTCGCATCAATATTCTCACCGAGTTGCAGAATGTCGCCGCCCGATGCCATGGAGATCGCGATCCCGATCGCCGGTTTGCCCTTGACGCGGAAGCGCGGCTGCGGGGGATCGACAGTGCCACGGACGATGCTGGCAATATCACCCAGCCGCACAAACCCGGAGGCGGTTGGAATGTTCAGCTTACGAATATCGTTTTCGTCGACGAGGCTGCCGGACACCTGGAGAATGGTTCGATCCTGATCCGTGGTCATCAAGCCGGATGGCAGGACGGCATTCTGCGCCTGGATCGTGTTGATCACCGTTGAGGCGCTGAGTCCGAGGCTCGCCAGCCGCTCGGTCGAGAACTCGATGTAAATCGTCTCGTCTTGCGTACCGATCAGCTGGATCTTGCCGATATTTTCTAACTTGAGCAGTCGATTGCGCGCTTCATAGGCCCAGTCTCGTACCTCGCGATCACTGAAACCTTCAGACGTCAGGCTGTAGATGATGCCAAACGTGTCTCCAAAATCATCATTGAAGAATGGTCCGCGCACGCCTGCGGGAAGAGTGGCCTGCATGTCGCCAACCTTCTTGCGCGCCTGATACCAGCTTTCGCCCACCTGGTCCGGCGGCGTCGCATCGTCCAGCGTGACGTAGATCACCGACTGGCCAGCCGTTGTCAGACTGCGCAGGTTATCGAGATTGGGCACCTCTTCAAGCGTGCGCTCGAGACGGTCTGTAATCTGGTCGGCAGTCTGCTCGATCGTCCCGCCCGGCCAGGCGGCTGAAACGATCATCGTCTTGAAGGTAAATTCCGGATCCTCATCGCGGCCCAGATTGATGTAGGAAATGACCCCGGCTATGGCACTAAGGACCACGAGGAAGACGATAAGGCTCTGGCGTCGGATCGCCCATTCAGACAGATTGAAACCCTCGTTCATTTCACGCTTCCTTCCAACAGGCGAACCGCCATGCCAGGACGAAGCTGCTGGACGCCGGCGATCACCACCTGATCTCCGCTGGCCAGGCCTTTGGTGACGAGAAAATCCTGCGTATCGAAGCGATGGACCTCAACCGGCACCAGCTTGGTCGTGCTGGAGGCAGCATCGACAAGCCAGACCGCGGTCTCATTGTTCTGGTTAAACAGCGCGGTCATCGGCAGTCTTGCCGCCGGCGCGCCAGCAAGACGGATCGTGCCACGGACGGCACTGCCAAAACGGAAGTCTTCCGGCGCGGCGTCCAGTCCAACGCGGACGGTGAAATTGCGGGTGATCGGATTGGCCGTCGGCGAAATCTCACGAACCGCTCCCGTTGCCGTGCTGGTCGGGTTGCTAAGCAGTTGCACATCCACGCGCGCCTGGCCTCCGGTGGTCTGGATCGTTGCCTCGGGCACTTCAAAAACGGCATCGCGTGTGCCAAGCTGAGCGACACGAACGACCATCTGGCCACCGCCGACAACCTGGCCGACCTCCGCACCTGTCGCTGTCACAACCCCGGCCGCATTGGCCTTCAAGACGCGATTGTCGAGATTTGTCTGGGCGATACGCAAACCGGCTTTCGCCGCGTCAACGCCAGCTTGGGCCATACTGGCCTGGGCGATTGCATTGTCGAGCGACTGTCGGGTCGCGGTTCTTGGATAGAGCTGTTGCTGGCGGGCACGGGCAATTTCGGCGTTCTGGGATTGCGCCTCGGCCGAGAACAAATTGGCCTCCGCCTTGCGCAACGCATCCTGCGCATCTTCAGCATCAAGCCTCGCCAGCACGGTTCCGGGCTCGACAAGGTCTCCGACTTCAACGTCACGTTCGCGGATTTCCCCGCCCTGGCGGAAACTGAAGCTGGTTTCGACAACCGGCCTGATTTCGCCCACAAGCGAACCGAATGTGTCCTCGGGACTGAACGAGACAGCGATCGTCTTGACCGGGCGCGGAGGCAGTTCCGCTCCCTCGTCTTCCCCCTGGCAGCCAGCCAGGAGCAAGGTTGTCGCAACCATCGCTACTGGACTGCAAAACACTCTGATGGTTGACGCTGCAAGACGCTTTTTCATGAAAGAATTCCCCATATGCTTTTATGCAACGGCATGGCCGTCACGTTTGGGTCGTTGGTTCAAGACGTTTGGATAGTTTTACGAACGTGTCTCCGGCAGCAGCCAAAATACGAGCGGGACCACCGTCGTGCGGCGTGCGGTCCAAAGATATGGAAAAGCGTGGTGCCTGCAGAACAAGATGATGTGCCGCCAAAAGGCTTCGGTGACGAACCGGGGGCAAAAAACGGCATGGGTATCCATCTCGTCTCCACAGCATATTGAACAACGCAAGCGCCTGAACTTTGTATGGAAACCGAAGGCATGCCGCTCCCGTTCAACGCTCAACACATCCAGGCGGTTGTTTGCACAATAGAAAACAATGACCCAGTCCGGCCACTATAGTGCTGATCAAGACGTGAAGTGATCAGCATAGAATCCCGCAAACAGGCGTAGCGTACAGATTTAAGCACCCAGGAAATCGATGATTTGCAGCGAATGAATTGACGGTCCGCATATCCCCGTGACCGCCAAAGCACACCTGCGTGTGTGTCGATCGTCGAGTCAGCACAAAAACATAGGGCAGCTGTTGTCTACTTGCGCCTTTGCTGTTTTTGATTTTTCAGCTTCTGCGAAATCACAAGACGGATGCTGTTGAATGCGTTTGTTTGCCTTGCTGATCATTCTGATTTCATTGACAGGCTGTGGCGGTCCCCGCGCGGTGCTGGGTCTCGATGCGCCGGCGGGACGAGGGCCGAGCTCGACCGAAACAATCTATTTGGCGACAACCCGCGCGCGCTCGGACGATGTTCGGCTACCCTATTCCGCTGGCAGGTCGATGGCGCTCAACTTTGCCAGGTTCGAGATCGGCATTCCCGAAAACCACGTCGCTGGTCATGTTGAAAAGACCGGTCGCACGCCAGACCCAGCGCGCCACTTTACCGCTCGGGCCTATCAGCCGATCGATGGGCGCAAACAGTTCATTTCCCAACTCAATGCAGCGCTCGCGACACGCGCGCCAGAAGACCGGGAAATCTTCATCTTCGTGCACGGCTACAACAATAATTTTGCCGACAGCATCTTTCGCAATGCCCAAATCGTGCATGACTACAATATCAATGCAGTGGCTCTTCACTATGCCTGGCCCTCCGGCGGCGCCCTGCCGCTTTATGTCTTCGACCGAGACAGTGCTCTTGTCGGCCGGGCTGGACTTGCCGAAACGATCGAAATTGCAGCCAAGACCAGAGCGAACAGGGTGATACTGGTCGGTCATTCCATGGGCGCTTATGTGGTGACGGAGGCCTTGCGCGATCTTGCCGTTACCGGCCGCCGCAGCAGCCTCGATCGACTGGGCGGCGTCGTACTCGCCGCTCCCGACATTGATGTCGATGTATTCCAAAGCCAGGTGCGCGATATAGGCACCCTGCCCAAACCCTTCACCATCGTCGTGTCCAGGCGGGATAGAGCCCTTGGCATCTCCCGGCGTCTCACCGGCGGCCATCCGCGTGTTGGCAGTGGCTCGGATATCGCCATGCTGCAAGACAAGGAAATCGGCGTGATCGATGCCTCGGACATCGATGGCGGTCGACACAATGTCTTTGCCAGTTCACAGACGCTGATGGACGTGGTGAACAATAGCGATCTGATGCGCAATCTGCTTCGCGACGACCAGATGGGGGCGCCGCCGACGGTGATCGCCGACAGCGCCACGGTGGTCGAAGGTGCGGCATCGCTGGTGATCTTCCTGCCGGCCCGGATCCTTGGCGGCATGGCAAATGCCGTTACCGCCCGCTAGGCGACGTGGCAGAACATGTGGATTTCGAGTCAGCCCAGGGCTTAGCCGAAACCAAAAGTACCAAGCAGGTACAAAGCAATGACATAGTAGAGCACATGCAGCGCGTATAGCTGGCCGTCGCCTGTGTAGATCTTGCGCGCGATACCTCCCGCCCCCAGAGCAAGCCCTGCAATGCCGTCCCAGAAGGCATTCGCTAGCGGGGTGACAAGAGGCGTAAATACCGCGCGGTAGAAGGCATAAAAACGAGACACGCCCGCCGCACCAGAACGGCCACGGGCGATCCAGTATAGCAACAAGAACACCAGGAAAAACACCACCGTGGCACTTACGGTCACGGTCATTACCGGCATCGGGTTCCAGTAGGCATAGATGCTCTCAATCGACATGCCATTCCAGACCAGGGTGGACGCAAACAGCGGATCCACTGCCTTCGACACCGGCTCCATGACCAGCTTGGGAAAGAACGACAGCACCAAAATTCCGGCAATCAGCAGGAATTGCGGTAGCAGCAATGCCAAGGGAGCCTCCCGAATGCTTCGGCCATCCCCAATGGATGGCACCCAGAACAGCGTATGAAACAGACGAAACATATAGAGAAAACCCAGGAACGTCGCTACCGCAGCCGCGATAGCGAGCCCCGTCCAGCCCTTCTCCACCATGGCGCTGATCAGCAGCCATTTGCCACCGAAACCGGCAAGCGGCGGAAGCCCTGACATGGAGATCAGGGCGATGCTCATGGTGGCGAACGTGAAGGGCATTTCCCCTGCAAGCCCGCCGGTCTCATTCAGGCGCCGTGTCCCTGTTCTGAGTACAATTCCAGCGACAGCCAGGAACAGGATGCCTTTGACCATCAAATGATTGGTCACGAGATAGAATGCCGTTACCCATCCAAGATGGCTCATCAGTGCAATTGCCGTGATGATATAGCCGATCTGGCTCATGCTGGAATATCCCAGCATACGCTTTATATCGTCCTGTTGAAGCGCCATGATCGCGCCGGCAATAGTGGTTGCCATTCCGACCCAGCCCATCACATGTGCCATCTCCAACCCGACTTCGGAACGGATGGCGAGATAGGTGGTCATGAAGAGGCCGAAAACAGCAACTTTGCTGATAACTGCCGACAGCATTGCCGACAGGTCGTCATCCGCCTCTGCATAGGCGCCGGGCAACCAGACGTGAACACCGACAGCACCGGCCTTGATCAGGAAACCGCCCGCCAGAAGGACGAAGGCCGGCGCGGCAGACGGACCTGCTGTGGCGAAAGCGGAAAGAGCGGTCGTTCCATTGGCACTCGTGGCAATTCCAAATCCGGCAAGCAGGCAGAAGGCCGAGACCAGCGAAAACAGCAGGAATTGCAATGCATAAGGATGAGCACCACGCCCGAGCGTGATGAGGAAATAGGATGACAGCGTGATGATTTCCCAATGGAAGAAGAATTCGAGACTCGTCGAAGATGTCAGCAGGCTGGCGATCGACAACAGCAGGATGGTCATCATCGGATAAAACCCGGGGCGTCTGTCTGGCCGGTAGGCGCTTGACGCCGCGATAATCAAACCACCACTGAGGAGGACCGCCGCGAACAAGGCGTTAATGTCGGCAAGATCATGGGCAGTCCAGAGCGCTCCGACGAACACCAACAACAGCATCAACAGCCACTTTAACCGGCCTGCAAGCCCATCGAGTGCATAGAGACAAGCCCCGAAACACAGTGGTAGCACGAGTGGCAGGGAAACAGCCCCGGAAAAGCTAGCTGCCGCATGACCACTTGCGGCGAGTAGCACCACGCAGCCAAGCACCGGAAGCAATTTTCCAAGGCCCGGCATGGCCAGAACGCTATCCGTCCGACCCGTCACGGGCCGCATGGCCTGCTTGAACCACTGGAACATATAAGCAGCCTCGAGCAGAGACCCGGCAAGGATAACTGCGATCCAGATGTAGCGCTCACCCTTGGCGACCTGCATGATAAGTTCCCATTTTGCCCAAAAACCGGGAAATGGCGGCAGGCCAGAAATCGCCACCAGAAGTGCTGCGAAGACAGTGAGGATCAAAGGTCGTCCAGCGATGTCGGACCAGTCACTGGTATCCTTTCGCGCGACGACACCCGCCAGCCAGAACAAGCCAGCCTTGGCGAAAAGATGGTTGATGAACAGACCTCCGACAACGAGTGGCAGTGTCTCCCGCGCCCCAAGCTGCTGCATCAGCGAAAGGGCGAGGGTCAACAGACCCATCTGCGCAATCGAGGAATAACCGAGCATTCTCTGAACATTGGTCTGCCTCAAGCCGACCAGATTGGAGAAGAAGAATGTCAGGCCGCCGGACAGCGCAAGGATGCCGAGATGGTTTTCAAACAGCGGCAGCAGCTTGAACAACGCAAAAAACACACCTGCGGACACGCCTCCCGACACAAGCGCGGCCACACCGCTGTGGGCGCTCTCGTAAACGTCGAGACCCCAGCCATTGGCCGGAAACGGTTTCAGCTCAACCACCAGGCAGGCGAGCACCAAGAGGAGCGCAGTCGCACCGATCGGAACCGCGATCAGCACACGGCTGGCGATCATGTCATCAATGTTGAGCGTGCCGGTGACATGGTACAGGAGGGCCGACCCCAACAGGAAGAATGAGGACGCGATCACGGTTGCCATGATGTATTTGAAGCTCGCGGCAAGAGCCACAGGCGTCCGATCAACCCCCATGAGGCCATAGGTGCCGATTGAAACGATCTCGAGAAAGACAAAGAGATTGAACAGGTCGCGGGTCATCACCATACCGTTGATGCCCATGGTCAGGATCAGATACAGCAAGAGGGCCGCGTAGCTCGCGCGCAGCCGGTCCCACATGTGCCAAGCTCCCAAAAGAGCCGCGACATTGACGCACACCGAGAAGAAGCCCTCGGCAAGGCCGAAACGCAGGTTGATCGACAAGGGAGGCAAACTTCCGGCTGTCAACACTTCGATCGTGGGTGCGCCGTTGTAGAGTCTCCAGAAGCAAGTCGCGGAAATCACCGTCATGGTCACGAGAGCCGCGACGAAAGCAATCGCTGGCAGATGTCTCCCGATCTTGTGCAACAGCGGAATGAGAAAACCGCCGCCAAGACCGAGGAGAAAGATGTTCAGCGGTTGCAGGACACCGTCTACCATTTCTGCTCCGTCAGCGCGTCTATCGAAAGAGTATTCGTGGCCTGGTAGAGCGCGATGGCGAAAGACAGCATGATTGCCGTCACCGAAAAGCCAATCACGATGGCCGTGACAACGAGAGCCGAAGGGATCGGGTCCACGGAACGGGCTGCTGCATCAGCAATGGAGAGAGCCTCATCGACAATCGGCGCTGTACCGCCCGTTATGTAGCCTGTCGCCACCATGACAATGTGCAGCCCCGTATCGACAAGGGAAAAGCCGATGATGATGCGCAGTATGTTTCGGTGCTTGAGAATGCCCCAGAAACCGATAAGCACCAGTGCAAATCCCGTTGCAAGAAGTATCTGTGATATCGGCAATCCCATCATGGCACCTTGTCTTGTGACGCTTAGCTACGGAAACGGTCGATGATGACACTGAGTTCAGCGCCGACCTTGACGCCGAGCAGCGCTGAGATGATCGGGATGGCACCGGCGCTCACGAATGCTCCGAACGCGCCGCGCGGAAGGATGCTGCTGTCTAGAAAACCTCCGGCAAGCACGATCCCGAGAATGCCGATCATCACGTAGACGACACCCGCCAGAGATTCCGTGATGCTGAGGATGGTGTGATTGATACGCGCGCGAGGATAAGCGAGCATGAACAGCATCGCGCCAGAGGCCACGACTGCACCACCCTGAAACCCACCACCAGCAGAAAGATGGCCGTTCATGATGACGTAGGCGCCGAACAGGAATATCAGTGGAAGCACAACTTCCGCCCCGTTGCGCACAAGTTCGCTCGGCGGACGCGGCTCACCTTGAGATATCGCCTTTGCAGCCGGCGTATCATCCTTGGCACCCAGAAGCACACCGACACTTGCCGCCACCATGAACAGCACGGCGACCTCGCCGAGCGTGTCAAAACCACGGAATGAAATCAGAATGCCAGTCACGACATTTGGTGCGCCGAGAACCTGTGGCACATCCGTCAGGTAGCGAATTGCAAGCGCGGACGGAATCTGGCGCTCCTCATAGGCGCCGATCATTCCGGCGAAGACAATTCCGAAAGCCACGAGCACCAGCAGGCTGAAAAAGCGGCTCATGTCTCCTCGCTCCTGCCTGCAAGCACGTCCTGCTCGTTACGCAATGCGTCAACAATCGTGCCCGGGGCCATAGGCGTGCGGATCGCATAGGCCGCTCGCGACAATGCGTGCGATGACAGTGGATTGGTCATGAGAATGAAGTAGGCAACGATCAGAAGTTTCAGCGTCCAATCCGGATGATAAATGCCAAGACCGGCAAGGACCAGTATATTGCCGAGGGTCGATGCCTTGGTACCGGCCTGGATGCGTGTGAAGGTATCGGGCATGCGCAGGAGACCGAGACCTGCAGAGAACAGGAAAAACGCACCGATGAGGATCAGGATGCTGCCGATCAATTCAGCCATGCGTCACTCCCTTTCGCCATTGGTCTTGCGAATGGCATAGAGAAAAATCAACGTCGCAAGACCGGACCCGATGGCGGCCTCCGCCATCGCTACATCGGGGGCAGCCAGAAGTAAGTAGGAAACCGCAGCAAACAGGCTGGCAAGTCCCGCACTGATCATCGCGGCCATCAGGCTCTCGAGCAGAACAGCCAGAACCCCACTGACGAGGATGCTACCGCAGACCAAGAGGATCAACAGTTCAAGCATTTTGGTCACGGCCCCTTTTCGAGGAAGCGGGCAATGGCGAGAACAGCCAGAAAGCTCAACAGCCCGTAGACCAGAGCAACATCAATATAGACGAAACGCCCAGAAATATGCGCATAGAGCGCAATCATCGCGATCGACACAACCGTCAACATGTCGATGGCAACGACCCGGTCTACGGACGTTCTGCCGATAATCAGGCGCAGTACACCGAACACGATACTGAAGAAAATCAGGATGACTGCAATTTGCAGAATGATGTCAGCCAAACACCACCTCCAGATGTTTTTCAAAAGCCCCAGCTATCATCCCTGTCGCCGCCTCGGGATCTGTCGTCTTGACGTCGAGCCAGTGAATGAACATGGCGTCGTCGCTGATGTCCATGACCAGCGAGCCGGGGGTCAGAGCAATCGAATTGGCGAGTGCCAACCGCCCGATTGGTGACCTCAGCCGTAATTTGATCTTCACGATGCCGGGACGGATTTCGATGCGCGGCGCATAGACATAACGCATCATATTGATGTTCGCCTTGACCATCTCGACGAAGAAAGCCCCCGTATAGGCGAGAAAGTGGTAGAGCTTGCGAGGGGTAAACCCGATACGCCAGACATCGCTTCGCCAGACGAAGATCGCAGACAGGGCAAATGAAAAGACCGCACCGACAAGAACGACGGAAAACTCCGACGTCGCATTGATCACGAGCCATACGGCAAACAGGAAGCCCCAGAGGAAAACAAACCCTTGCGCCCACGCCACGCCGCTCGAATGGTCTTTTTGCTGCAGTTTGGACATCGCGCAACCTTCAATAAGCGAACGGAGACGTGGTCAGAACCGTCGACAAGGGAACCGCTAGATCTTGCGCTTATGCCAACCCGGATGGATCCCATGCATTCGGCTGGAGCTTAACACCACGCGGCTCTGGCTGTGATCGGCATGGAATCCGAAAACTATGCGCTACGTCCGATATGTCATTGCTCCGTCACGCTTTTTCGCCCTACATCAGCCGGGAGCATCATTAGTTCTTGACCCTCGTTCAAAACGAAGAAATCTATCAATCATGCGGCGGCGCGACACAGAGCCTCAGGCTTCAAACCGTGTCAGCACATGGGAGTTTCTGACCGAAACACGCTGCAGGCAGAACTTGACGACAGGGCTTCGCCATGTCGCAGAAGGAGAGTTGGCTTGATCGATGCGGCCAAGGACATCAGACGGATACAGCTCTCATGAACGGTAATCCTCCATTCATCCCCCCTCACGTTGGTGTTTTATCCAGCCTCGACAGCTTTCGTCCGTTCACTGGAGCCGAAGCAAAGGTCGTCGCCTATCTAAGCTCAGGCAACTTCGATCGATTGGGTGACGGGCTTTTGCCGGAGCTTGAAGATGACACACGCAACATGCGTGCAGAACTCTTGCGTTTCCTCATTCTAGGAGACAACAGCTATCGTTCGCACGAAAAGGGTGTGCGGGTCAGCGGAGCATGGATAACCGGCATACTTGACTTGGAAGGCTGTCGTATCCCACGCGATATCGGCCTCAAGGATTGCCGCTTCGAGGCATCTCCGGTCCTCCAGTCAGCGATCATCGACAATCTCTTTCTTGACGGATCCCACCTCCCCGGCCTGCAGGCGGATCGGTTGGAAGCCCGCGGTTGTATATCCGTGCGCGGCGCGATCGTGACCGGAGAGATCCGGATCTCCGGCGCGCGGATCGGCGGCAGTTTCGAGGCAGATGGCGTTTCGATCGCATCACCTGAGGGCATAGCGATCGAGGCCAGCGGCCTGGAGGCAAGAGGCGGGATACTCATGCGCGGCGCCGACATAAAGGGCGGTCTCAACCTTTCCGGGGTGCGGCTGGGCGGCGACGTCAACGCGGTCGGTGGCCAGATCACTCGGCCGGGCGAAATTGCGCTCAACGGTGACGGGATTGTCGCCGGCGGTGATCTTGCGCTGCGCGGGGCGAAGATTATGGGCGAAACGCGCCTGCTTGGCGCGCGCTTCGTCGGTGACATCGATTGTACGGGCGCAGCCCTGTCACAGCCTGGCGGCCATGCACTCAGGCTCAATCGCGCAACTGTCGAAGGTGCGTTTTTTCTGCGTCAGGGCGCCGCAATCAACGGCACGCTTGATCTGACAGCCACGACAATCGGCGCAATCGATGACGCCCAAGAAAGTTGGCCCAAGACCGGCGACTTGCTCCTGAACCGGTGCCAATACGGCGCCTTCATCGGCGGACCGGTGGATGCTGTGAACCGGCTCGATTGGCTTTCGCGGCAATCGCCAGATCGGTGGAGGGCGGATTTCTGGCCACAGCCTTACGAGCAACTTGCCATGGTTCTGGGTGCGATGGGGCATGATGAGGACGCGCGCGCAGTCCTCATTGAAAAGGAGCGGCTGCAACGTCGGGCGCGGCGGGCACGTGCAAGAAATCCTGCCTTGCGTATCGCACTGGCAATCACCGACGGCATTTTGGCCATCACGGTACGGTACGGTCGCCAACCCCTGCTCGCGCTGATTTGGCTCGTGATGTTCTGGGCCATTGGTGCCGTGGTGTTTGATATCGCCGAAGGTCAGGGCGCGGTTAAGCCAAACAGTCCCGTCGTGCTGCGTTCGACCGAGTGGACGATGTGTGGCCTTGATCAAAGTTCAAACCGCTATATGCCATCAAGTTCGCAAGTGCTTGCAGGGCGAGCGATGGCCGGGGAAAATCAGCTCACCTGTTTCCTTCGGCAGCCAGAGGCATCGAGCTATCCAGAGTTCAACGCGCCGATGTATTCTCTGGATGTGCTTTTGCCGGTTCTGTCAATCGAGCAGAAGGAATTCTGGCGGCCGGATCCTACCAAGCCCAAAGGGGCATTCACGCTGAACTATTTCTTTTTCCAGTCCATCGTCGGCTGGGCGCTCAGCCTCTTGGCTGTCGCCGGGTTTTCCGGGCTCGTCAAATCAAAATAGCCCTTCGGTTGGCATCGAACAAACAGAACAGCGAATTGCAGTCGACGTCCATCTTGCACATTCACGATATCGATTGGCCGCCTCAGTTCAAGCACCACATCTGCTCACCCTGGCAAAATACAGCGCGCTGCCAAATAAGGCTGGCCCTCGTCAACTCGCGATGAAAGAAGCGCGGGTTTCAAAATCGCCAGATAAGCGGCACGATGAACACGGAAACCACGAAGAACCAGATCAACAATGGCAATCCGAGCTTCCAGTAGTCACTGAAATTGTATCCGCCAGGTCCCATCACCATCAGATTTGTTGGCGTTGCGATCGGTGTCAAGAAAGATGCCGCCGCGGCAACGGCCGTGCTCATCAGCACGGGGCGTGGGGAAATGCCCATTGCTGTCGCAGCAGCGACACCAATCGGAATGACAATCAGCGCCGTTGCCGTGTTGCTGATCAACTGGCCCATAATGGCGGTCAGAAGGAACAAGCCGGCGAGCAGCGCCATGGGTCCGGCATCGCCGACAAGGGCAACCAGATGTTCGGCCATCAGCTGGGCTGCACCGGTTTCGACCATGGCCGTGGACAAGGGCATCATCGCACCGACAAGGATGACCGTCGTCCAGCCTATGGCGCGGTAGGATTGTTCGACGCTCATGATGCCGGTCAGGATGATGGCACCGGCAGCCAGCAAGCCGGCTACGGCCGGCGGCACTATGCCTGTTGCCAGAAGCAGAACCATCGCGAACAGAATGACAACAGCCTGGCGCGCGCCGGGGCCCATCGGCACGGCCTGACGGCGCACCAGCTCAGGCGAGTTGACGACGAGAACGTCGGGATCATCCAGGTGCACGTCGAGCGCTTTCCAGGTACCTTGCAACAACATCGTATCGCCTGAGCGCAGCACCACACCACCAGCATCCCGCGTCACGCTGCCGGCCTCCGCCTGATCACCGGCACGCTGCACCGCAAGGATGATCAGGTCGCCGCTGTCGGTCACCATTCCAGGAAACACAGTCTCGCCGATCAGGCCGGAGCGCGGTGGGATGACGACTTCTGCCAGACCGGAACTGCGATTGAACAAAGTCTCCTCGCCCTGACCTGTCGTCTTGTCATCTCGAAATGCCATATGCTTTTGGGCTGCAAAAGCGGCCGCAAGTTCTCCATCGCCTCGGACCACAATGTGATCCCCTTCGGCGATAAGCGCGCGCCGCAGCGGGCCGGATGTCTCTCCCTCCTGAAGAGCAACAAGTTGCAGCCCCGGATGCTCCGCCATGCTGAGTTCGGATGCGGCCATCCCGACAAAGGGTGAACTCGCCCGAACCCGCAATTGATAAATCCCGCTCGCAAGCCCGTATTGCTCAACCAGTGTCTTGGCATGCCGGCTGAAGTCGGCCGGCATGGTCGCGCCATTGCGCTCGGGAAGCAGCTTTGCGCCGAACACGATAATGATGGCCATCGTCCCGATCAGCAAAGGCACGCCGACAAGCGCGAATTCGAAGAAACCGAACCCGCCCACACCCGCGTCGATCCCGGCTTCCGACACGAGCACGTTCACCGGCGTTCCGGTCAATGCGAGCAAAGATCCGGCATGCGCCGCGAAGACCAAAGGCATAAGCAGTTGAGATGAATTGCGCCGAAGGCGAACGGCAATGACGACGACGACTGGCAACAGGGCAGCAACCGCCCCATTGACGCTGATCAGTGCCGTCAGCAATGCAACAAGAGCCATCGTCAATAGCAGGAGCCGCGTCCTGCTTTCTTCGCCCGCGCCGCGGATCAACAGCTGTCCCGCCCATGCCGTGACACCGGTCACTTCAAGGCCGGAGCTGACCACGAACAGCGAGGCGATAAAGATGACGGCCGGATCACCAAATCCGCCCAGCGCCTGACCCAGCGTCAACACGCCGCTGGCCCACAGGGACAGGGCCGTCAACATGGCTATCACGACAACCGGCAGCTTGTTCCAGACGAACAGGACGACGGCTGAGGCTATGATTACGGCTATATAGGCTATCGGGCTCAATCGCTCAGCTCCTCACTTGGACCTGCTCAGGCCATTCAAGACGTCCAAGAGCGGGTAAATTTTGCTTACCAGATACCCGCCCCGTCCGGCTCCTGCCGCAGAACCGTCTCCTGACCCTCACCCCGGACGGCGGCAAGGTACGTTCCATTGAAGATATCGCGGAGACGGTACGCGATGTTTCGGCGCTAGAAAGGTGTCCGGGTCTCGCTTACACCTTTAGTCTTCAAGCGTTGCCAGAAGCACGCCGAGGCGGCAGCCTTTCTCGAACTCTGTAAGGTTGACATATTCTTTGATCGTATGGATTTCGGCCTGACCGGCACCAATAGTGATTGTCGGAACACCATGTTTGTCGAGCCAGTTGGCATCCAGGCCGCCATTAGAAAAGATATAGACCGGTTCAATCCCCAGTATCTGCATCGCCTTGGCCGCACGTTTGACAATCGGCGTATCTTTGCCGAGTTCGAAGGGCGGGTAGGACGCCTTGTGCGTAAAGTTCACCTTGGCGGTATCGCCCTCATGATCCGTCACTTCGCTCTGCGCTTTGGCAAATGCCTGCTTGTAGCCTTCAGCAATTTTCAGAGCAAAGCTGGATTCGGGGCTGCGCGCCTCGCCCTTGATGAAAGCATAGTCGGTAACGACATTGGTCGCATCACCGGCAGACGTATTGTCCTTGCCACCGAATATGCCGACATTGCTCGTGCCGCGGCCGTCTGATTTGACGATTTTGCCGAACCAGCCCTCCTTGCGGGCCCCGGCAAGCGCAATAGCGCCGACCATCGTTGCCGAGATTCCCTTGTCCGGCGCCACCCCGGCATGCGAGGCGCGACCGATAATTTCCACTTCCCAGTTTTCCTGACCCACAGCCCCGATGATCAGATCGGAGGCAGACTGGCCGTCGACATTGATACACATGACCGCACCGTTGAGATCGGCTGGGTTCAGTTCACGCGCGCCATGCAGGCCGCTCTCCTCGCGCACCGTAAACAGTAGCGTGATCGGCGGATGGGGCAGCTTGTTCTTCAGAAGCGTTTCAGCAACCACGACAAGAACTGCGACCCCAGTGCGGGCATCGCCCCCAAGGGCCGTCGTCCCGTCGGAGACGATGCGATCTCCCTCACGCCTCGGCTTGGCGCCAGCGCATAGCGGCACCGTGTCAAGATGCGTCGAGAACAACAGACGCGGGCCGGGCCGCGTTCCCGGCAGATCAACGATAAGATTGCCCGTTTCGGTGGGCAGCGGAATGCGACTGTTGGCATCGTCGAAGCGGATTGCCGATTCCGGGACGCCAACGGCTTTCAGTGCCTCGCAAACGGCAGCGGCAATATTCGCCTCCTGCCCGGTTACGCCCTCGACAGACAGAAAACGCATCAAGTGGTCTTCGGCGGCAGCGACATTCAGCGGAATTTGGGTGCTACTCATGGTGTCCCTCCGGATTCTACGATTTTGATTGGTGTCTGATACCGGCCATCACAAGCCCCAGGGCAAACCGAGCGCTTGCCAGATCGCAAAGAGCGCCGTCCACAGAACGAACATCCACACGACATAGGGCAGCATGAGAGATACGAGCGTTCCGACGCCAGCAGACTTGTCGTATTTCTGGGCAAAGCCGACGACGAGGGCGAAATAGGCGTTGAGAGGTGTGATCGCATTCATCGGTGAATCGCCGACGCGATAAGCCGCAAGCACGGCCTCCGGTTCAACGCCAAGCTTCATCAGAAGCGGCACGAAGACCGGTGCGAAGATTGCCCATTTTGCGATCGCCCCTGTCAGAAGCAGGTCGATGATCGCCACCACGACGATGAAGCCTAGCAACAATGGCAATGCACCGATATTGGCGGCTTGAAGCGTGCCCGCCAAGCTGAGCGCCATCACAGTGCCGATATTGGTATAGGTGAAATAGGCCACGAACTGGCTGAGCACGAAGAACAGGAAGATCGTACCGCCCATGTTCTTGATCGATTTTTCGATCGCGGCAATGACCTCGGTCAAAGTCCGCAAGGTTCCCGCCCCTACGCCGAAGGCCCAGCCTGTTGTCAGAAAGACCAGCATGATCAACGCGATCAGGCCGTTCATGAACGGCGAATTGCCAATCAGTTCGCCGGTATCGGGGTTCCGCAAAGGCGCGCCGGATGGCAGCGTCAACAACAGAAAGACCACAACAAGGACAATCAGCGCATAGAGTGCATATCGCAATCCGTGCGTTTCCTGTTCCGTCAGAACGGCGCCCTGACTGACCGCTGCCCCATCCGCAGGCTTGTATTCGCCCAGGCGGGGGGCAATCATCTTGTCGGTGATGAAGGCTATCACCACCGTGAGAAAAGCAACGGAGGCGATGGAGAACCAGAGATTGGATGCCAAGCCGATCGAAGCGTTTGGATCGACCAGCCTTGCTGCATCATTGGTAAACTCGACAAGAACCGCATCCAGCGGTTTGATCAGCATGTTAACGGTGAAGGCGCCCGCGACTGCGGCAAAGCCCAGTGCCAGTCCCGCAAGTGGATGTCGGCCAACGGCTAGGTAAGCTACACCTGCCAACGGGATCAACACCAGGTAACCAGCATCGGCAGCAATACTGGCAAGGATACCAACGAAAGCGAGGATGTAAGTGAGCGCCCAGCGCGGTGCGACGATCACCAGCTTGCGGATCAGAGCAGTAACCAGACCGGATTCTTCAGCAACACCCGCCCCAATCATGGCCGCGATCATCAAGCCCACCGCGGTAAAACTCATGAAGTTGGGAACGAGAGAGGCATACATGAAGCGTATACCCTCGATGCTCAGCAAGCTACGGATGGCCGTGGAGGCCGTTTCCAATTCATGCGTTTCCGGATTAATCTGCTCATAGGTCACCGCCGTGCCAAACAAACCAAGAATGGCCGACAGAACGATCACGATGCCAATCAGGATGAGAAAGATGACCACGGGGTGGGGAACCATGTTCCCGACCTTTTCGACACCATCGAGGAATCTCTGCATCGTGGTCTTTGATGCGGCACTGGCGTTGGCCATGTCTTGTCTCCCGTTGAGCCCAAGGATATCGCCAGATCGATCGCCCGAAGGTCGAATTGGCGCATTTGAAAAACGGTGGTCAAAATCGAAATATGTCGCTCGCCTTGCGCATCACCGGTGCTGATCAAGGCATTGGGAAAAGCCGTGGCTGGGATCAGCGGACACCCAAATCACAACCACCTTGTCGCGCTGGTGTCGACTAGCGCGCTTAACCCCTTGCAGGCGGCATCCTCAGTGTCTCTCTCGCCGAATGCATGCAGAAATACCTCAGCCATAGATTACCGCAGGCATGCCGGACTTGCCTTGACGCCCACCATCCCGGGGCATCATGCTCGGCAAAACGAAACGGGTCAGCATCTACGTTTTACGGCAGACCTTTCAGCGATCAGCGTGGGCATGGGGCGGTGTAGCGGCGGCCGTTCCGGTCCCGGTAGTAACACTGGCCTGGCTGGCCGGCGACATTACCGATCAGGGCACCCGAAACACCACCGATGGCAGCACCGACAGCTGCACCGCGCACGTCGTTGGTGATTGCGCCACCAATGACAGCACCGGATGCCGCGCCAATGCCAGCGCCCCGTTCCGTTGCAGTGCAACCTGCGAGGGATAGGCAGATCAAGGAAAATACGAGCATTTTCTTCATTTTACTCTCCTTCGTCATGTTTCAGGCTCTGGCGCTAGCAAGTGAAGTCGCAACTGCGGCTAAATCGAATATAGTGCGACAAATTTGTCTGTGATCAGCTCAGAATCCCAAAACTAGGCTTCGGGTTCAAAACTTGTCGGCGAAACTAAACAATGATTTCAATGATCAGAACTGAGCTTCCAGCAGGAAGGACGATACGATATTCGAGATGAAAACTCGCTTTAGGATGCGGAATATTTAGAAGTGCAAAGCCTGCACCGCAAGGTTTTGTATCCGCCGGGGGCTTGGTTGAAAGCCAACTATGCCCATCACAACCGTTATCCGGCGCCTCAGCGGCTTGATGCTTTCCGCAAATTGTCACTTAAGATCGAGGGTTCCGTTCGCCGTGCACAACCTGTCGCAGCGGTTGCGTCGGTCGCCTGATCGATCGCCCACTCCATGAACTTACCGTGTCTGCGTCAAACGATTGTCACGCAAGTCCGCTAGCACACATGCCACAATGCACCTGACGAAGCCGAACGGGCTGCTCGATGCCATGATCAAGACGAGGCCACATGGCGACCCTTGAGGAAATTGCGCAAAAAGCCGGCTGCTCGACGGCGACCGTCTGTCGTGTGCTCAACCGAAGCGGCCACACCAGTGAGAACATGGTCCGGCGCGTGCGCAAGGCGGCGTCCGATCTCGGCTATCATCGCATAGAGGGGCCGATGCCAGCAGGCCGGAAGCGGCCAGTCATCGGCGTCCTGATCCCCAGCCTGACCAATCCTGTCTTCGCTGCATCCTTGGCGGGCATTCAGAACAGGATGCGGA
Source organism: Hyphomicrobiales bacterium (assembly GCA_900470155.1). Classification (GTDB taxonomy): domain Bacteria; phylum Pseudomonadota; class Alphaproteobacteria; order Rhizobiales; family Rhizobiaceae; genus Allorhizobium. The sequence continues at coordinate 175,732 of UBZT01000003.1, read as the reverse complement.
TCTCCGGACATGGTGTCCTGATCGCCCAATCCGACTACGATCCAGCCCGCGAGGCTGACGCAATCGCTTCGTTGCTCGCAGAAAAACCAACCGGGCTGATTTTGACCGTCTGCGACATGATGAAGAGCCAGGACCAGATAACCCCTTTCTTGCCGCCGACCGTTCTCTTGAACAATTTGCCGACCTCGCGCTTTCAGGCAGCAGTCACAACCGACAACCGGGCGGCCTCGATCGAGATCACCCAATATCTGATCGACCATGGGCATCAGAGGATCCTGTTTGTATCGGGACGTTTTGAAAGTTCCGATCGTGCGCGGCTGCGTTATGAGGGCTACGGCGCTGCGATGACAAGCGCCTGCTTGCCGATACATGATGCCTTGCAGATCCCTTTTGTGACCGGCAACGACGAGCTGGACCTCAGCGAGACACTCCAAAGACACCGTCCGACTGCCATCATAGCCTCGAACGATCTTCTCGCCCTTGGCGTCATCCATGCTCTACGCCGCGAAGGCTTGGCGGTTCCCGCCGATGTTTCGGTTGCCGGTTTCGATGGCATCGCTATCGGCCGCCTGGTCGATCCACCGCTGACGACGATCGAAATGGCCGACGCCAGCATGGGCACCACCGCAGCCTCACTGCTGCTCGATATTGCCGAGAACGCCGCGGAACCTCGTCATCTCAGCATGGGTTACAAGTTGAAACCCGGCGGCACAGTGCGACGGATCGACCCCTCATTCTGAGACGGCAAAGCGCGCCGCTCGAAGAAGCGGCGCGTCGATGTTTCTGGTTACAAACAGAGGGGTCAGCTGCGCGGCAGCAGGCCTTCGACTTCGGCGGCTGCGTCGTCCAGCGCTTCCTTCGGCTCGGCCGACTGCTCGACCACGCGCGACAGGTTCTCAACGATGGTCTGGGTCACCTTCACACCGTTCGAACCCGGGAAAGCATACCAGGGCTGCATCAACGGCATCTGCTCGAGGCCAGCGCGAAACAGCGGGTTTTCCTTGTAGAAATTGCCGAGATACTCCGGCGACGTCGCTGCCAGTTCATTGTTCGGCACATAGCCGGTGCCCGGCACGACAACCGAGGCGCCGTATGGTCCCGAAGCGAACTTGATGAACTTCCAGGCAGCGTCCTGCTTTTCAGTATCGCGTGTCAACATCACGGCCGCGTTGCCGCCGGTCGGCAGCTTGCCGTTGACCGGATCGATCAGCGGGATATGAGCGGTGCGCAGGTCGAACTTGTCGCCGACATTCTTTATCGTGTTGCGAAGCGCGCCCGTGGTCTGGAAGGCAAAGCCGACCTTGCCGGCAACAAAGGCCTGTTCGCCAGCCTGCTTGGTAAAGACCGGAAGGCCGCCTTCCTTGACCATGCGATCGACCAGTTCGAACGCCTTCAAGCCTTCGGCACCGTTAAAGGCAACGGCAGTCTCTTCTTCGTTGAGCATCTTGCCGCCGGCGCCGAACAACAGCGCGGAGAACATCCAGTCGTCACCCTGCCAGCGGAAATCGATGCCTTCGTTGCCGTCGCCGAGCGCCTTGATCTTGGAGGAGAGTGCAATCACCTCGTCCCAGGTTTTTGGCGCGACATCCGGATCGCCGCCGGCTTTGCGAACCAGATCGGCATTGTAGTACATGATCGGGTTGGAGGTCGCGAAGGCGAGACCGACCTGCTTGCCCTTGACCTGGGCGAGTTTCAGGATGTTGTCGGAAAAGCCCTGCTCGGCCATGTTGCCGTCCTTGGCGATGAACGGGGCGAGGTCAACAGGGATATCGCGCTCGTTGACCATGCGCAGACGGTTCAGGCCGATGAAGGTGACATCCGGCATTTCTGCCGTGCCTGCCTGACGCATGATGGTCTGGATGCCTTCTTCATAGGTGGCCGACGGATTGGCGAAGGTGATCTTGATATCGGGGTTTTCTTCCATGAACTTCTTCGAGATCGTGTCCATCACATCCTTGAAGAAGCCGGGCATCGGATAGTGGATGTTGAGCACCGTTTCGGCATGCGCCGGAACGAAGGTCGCCATCGTGACCGCTACTGCGGCCATCGCTTTCTTGAAAAGAGTCATTGCAGATCTCCTGGGTTGGACCGATCAGCCTTTCAGACCGGTCATGGTGATACCCTCGACGAAGCGCTTCTGCGCGAGCAGGAAGGCAAGAACGAGAGGAAGGGTGATGATGAGTGTGGCCGCCATCAGCGCGCCGTAGTCGTCGCCCGCCTCAGCCGCACGGAAGTAGAGAAGGCCGAGCGGAGGGGTGGCATAGGACTGGTTGGTGACGACGATCAGCGGCCAGAACAGATCGTTCCAATGGGCGACGACCGAGAAGATCGAAAAGGCGGTGATTGCCGGCCAGGCATTCGGCACGATTACCCGGGCAACGATGCCGGTCTCCGACATGCCGTCGAGCCGTGCCGCATGGATAAGGTCGTCGGGGATACCGCGGAAGAACTGCAGGAAGAGGAAGATCGCAAACACCGAGATTGAGAAAGGCGCGACCAGTGCGAAATAGCTGTTGAGTGCAGACATCCGGTCAAAGGCGACATAGAGCGGCAAGGCCGTCGCATGGATCGGGACGAGGAGGCCAAGCATGACCAGCGCCATCATCAGACGCGCGGCGGCAAAGGAGAGCTTGGCCATGGCATAGGCACAAGGGATGGCGACGACGACCTGGACAATCAGGATCAGAGTGCAAACGACAAAGCCGTTGAGAAGCAGACCCGCCATGGATACCCGGCCGAAGGCCTTGGCGAAGTTCTCGGCATAGGACCAGGTCTGGGGGATCAGCGAGAGCGAGGAGGAGAAGATCTCACTCTGTGCCTTGCCGGCGGTCGATATCATGAAAATGTAGGGCGCCAGAAACAGGATGGCGCCAAGGGACAGGGCGGCGAGGCGCAGGATGCGGGCGGCGGAAAGGGGAGCCTGTGTCATGCGTAGTGCACTTTCCGGTCCATGACGTGATACTGGAGGAACATCAGCGATACGAGGATGGCCAGGAAGATGACGGTCATCGCCGAGGCATAGCCGACACGCAGGAAGACGAAGCCTTCCTGGTAGATGGTGAACAGCAGGACTTCGGATGCCTTGTTCGGGCCGCCTTCGGTCAGCGTCTTCACCGTCTCGAACACCTTCACCGCGTTGATGATGCTGATTGTCGTGACGAAGAGGGTCGTCGGGCCAAGCATCGGCCAGGTCACCAGCCGGAACCTCGAGAAAGCCGAGCGGGCGCCGTCGACTTCGGCCGCCTGATAGAGCTCACGCGGGATGGCGGAAAGGCCGGCAAGGAACAGGACCATGTTGAAGCCGGTCGATTGCCAAATGCCGATGATCGACAGGCTGGTCATCACGGTTTTCGACGCGCCAAGCCAGTTCGGACCCTGAATGCCGATCATGTCGAGCATAGCGTTGATCGGCCCGATGGTCGGATGGAAGAGATATTGCCATACGGTGGCCATGGCGACGAGCAGCGACGCGACCGGCAGAAAATAGGCCGTGCGAAACAGGCTCTTTCCCCAACCTTCGGATTCGATCAGCATCGCAATGCCAAGCCCGAGCGCCATCGAAGCCGGCGCAACGATCGCCGCATAAACCGTGGTGTTCCACAGCGACTTCCGGAAGGTGCGGTCGTTCAACAGCTCTGCATAATTCTCGAAGCCGACGAAGTTGAAACTGCCATAGCCAAGCTCGAAATCGGTAAAACCGAGGACGATCACCGCAATGGTCGGCAAGATGATGAAGCAGAAGATCAACAGCAGTGCCGGTGCCGAAAGCGCCATGGCAATGCGGGCTTCCCGGCGCTGCGCCAATCGAGCACCCGTCCGGGTAAACGAGGGCGTCGCACCGTGATCCGAAACAAGACTAGCCATGAACGGCCTCCGATCGCAAAGCCGATGCCATGGCGACGCTGGCCGGCAGGCGTTCCCCCTGTTCATCGAAGAGCAGGATTGCATCCGGGTCGAGCTTGAGATCGATTGGCTGGCCAGACTTGAGCCCGATCGCGTCCGCAGGCGCGATCTTCGCCACAACGACAGCATCCATCGCCGCGAGCTTGGTAAAGACCACCACTTCGGAGCCGAGGAATTCCAATCGCTCGACCCGCGCCGGCACCCCTCCCCCACCGGCTTCGCCAAGCCTGACGAATTCGGGGCGAAACGCGATGGACAGTGCTGCTCCCGGCTTGAGATCCTTGCATATGGCAAGCCGGATGTGGCCGACATGGACGAGACCTTGGTCGTCAATCACGGTCGGCAACACGTTGATGCGCGGCTGGCCGAGGAACTTCGCCACTTCGAGATGTGAGGGATCGTCGTAGATGGTGCGCGGGCTGTCGAGCTGCAGTAGCCGGCCACCGATCATGACGGCAACACGGTCGGCCATCGACAGGGCTTCCGACTGGTCATGCGTGACATACAATGTCGGCACGCACGCCTTGCGATGCAGCTCAACGATCTCGCCGCGGGCATGGACGCGCAGGTTGGCATCAAGATTGGAGAGCGGCTCGTCCATCAGAAAGACACTCGGCTGTCTGACCATGGCGCGGGCAAGCGCCACGCGCTGGCGCTGGCCACCTGACATCTGGCCCGGCTTACGGTCGAGCAGGTGGTCGATCTTGAGAGACGTCGCCATGGCGCGAACGTCGCGCTGGATGTCGGTGCGGATCTGGCGCTGGCCAGACAGCAGGGCTCCGATCAGCGGCAGACGACCGGCAGTCGACAGGCGGCGCATCGCAAGCGGCACGGCAATGTTCTGGCCTGCGGTCAGGTGCGGATAAAGCGCGTAGGACTGGAAGACCATTGCAACGTTGCGATCACCCGCGGCCTTGGCCGAGACGTCTTCACCGCCGATGAAGATCTCGCCATGGTCCGCATGATCGAGGCCGGCGACGATGCGCAGCAGCGTGCTCTTGCCGCAGCCAGACGGACCGACAAGGGCAATGAACTCGCCAGCATCAGCCTCAAGGCTGACGCCTTTCAGGATGCTGTTGCCACCGAAGGACTTGTTGATGTCGTGAAGGCTGAAGGCCGTCATTGTGCAGCCTCCACGACAACCTTGGTCGCGTGGCGCGGATAAACCTCATCGATGACATGGTCGAGGATGTGCGCCGTGGCGCCGTCGACCGAAACGATCTCGCTCGTCACGCCGTCAGCCAAGTGATGCACGACACCACCCACCAGCCGCTCGCCCGGCATTTCACGCTCAAGCGTGTCGATGATGAAAGAGGTCGGCGGCGCCCAGACAAGTTTGGTGCCGGCGATCGCGCCATGCCAAGCCCAGTGCAGATGGCCGCTGGCATAGAGGGCAACGTCATGAGCCGCGAACAATTCGAGCAGCCTCTGGCGTTCGCCGGGACCCGCGCCCCAATAACCGGTATCGCCCTCTGCCGGATCATCGACGAACAATGGCTTGTGGCCGAAGATTGCCACCCGCCGACCATCGCGATTTTCCAGCCTATCGACGAGCCAGTCGAACTGGACCACCTCTTCCGCATGGCCGGAGCCGATCAGCAGGCTGTTCAGGCCCATCAGGCGCCAGTTGCCAAGATCCTTGGCGAAACGGTCCGGCCCTGCCAGCCGGCGCCAGCGCTCGAGGCGCAAGTCATCGATCGGCTGGAGCGAACCAGGCATGTGTCCGACGTCGTGATTGCCAGGAACCAGCAAAACCGGAACATCAAGCTCCTGAAGCAGCGCTATGGAGAAAACGATGTCTTCGTCCTGATCGGCACCATCTATTGTCAGGTCCCCGGTATGCACCACGAGATCGGGTTTGACAGTCTCGATCCAGCGACGGACAGGCTCCCAATTGCCGTTGAAATGCGGCTTGGACGGACTGAAATGCGTATCGCTGATCTGGACGATTTTCATAAGCTGCACCTTTTGAGATACGGGCCCGAAGCACGGGGCCTTGTACGAAAGCCCATACCGAGGGCCAGGCTGTCGGCGATGTCTTTACGGGCTCTGCATGTCAGGCGCTTGACGGAGCTTTTCAGCGTTCTTCCATTTTCGTCATCAAATTGTCAGGAACGGATCTGCGGCCGGCCCGGGTCAACTTCCCGAGCGTTCCCCAAAGCTCGTGGACCGTATTCGTTTACCTCAGCCAGATTTCTCAAGGTGGCTCATCCCTGGCTTGGTCGTTATTCGCCGGTCAAACCGTTTTGCTTGATCGATGTTTTAGGCCACGACAAGGCTCGCCTTGCGCTCATATCGGCGCTATTGCTGAACTTTGTTTCGCCCGTGGAGACCACATGAAAGTCATCGTCCTCGGCGCCGGCATCATCGGCGTGACGTCTGCCTATCAGCTGGCGAAAGCCGGACATGACGTCACCGTCATCGATCGGCAGCCAGGCCCCGCCCTTGAGACCAGCTTTGCCAATGCCGGCGAGGTGTCATTCGGCTATTGTTCGCCATGGGCCGCACCCGGCATCCCGATGAAAGCGATGAAATGGCTTCTCATGGAACATGCACCGCTGATCCTTCGTCCGAAAATCGACGCCGCCATGTTGTCGTGGATGATCAAGATGTTGTCGAACTGCACGGCAAACCGATATGCGATCAACAAAAGCCGCATGTTGCGACTGGCCGACTACAGCCGCCTGTCACTTGCCGCACTGCGTGACGAAACGCGTATCAGCTATGATGAGCGCATGCAGGGCACGCTCCAGCTGTTTCGCACACAGCAACAGCTCGACGCCTCGGCCAAGGACGTCAAAGCCCTGGCTGCGGACGGCGTCCCGTATGAAGTGCTCGATCGCGATGGTTGTGTCCGCGTTGAACCGGCGCTTGCACACGTGCGCGACAGGATCGTCGGTGGGTTAATGACACCGAAGGACGAAACGGGTGATTGTTTCAAATTCACCAACGCACTGGCCGCAATCGCTGAAGCGCTGGGCGTCCGTTTTGCGTATGGCCACCACATCAAGGGTCTGGACGCCGATGGTGCGCAGATTCGAACCGTTGTCACCGACAAGGGGAATTTTACCGCTGATGCCGTCGTCGTGGCTCTGGGCAGCTACTCCCCTCTCATCCTGAAGCCGCTCGGTATTTCCCTACCCGTCTACCCGGTCAAGGGATATTCGCTGACCATTCCGATCACCGATGCATCACGCGCGCCGGAATCCACCGTCATGGACGAGACCTACAAGATCGCCATCACGCGCCTGGGCGAACGCATTCGTGTCGGCGGCATGGCCGAAATCTCCGGCTATACCAATGATCTCGGCCATGCGCGGAGACGCACGCTGGAACACTCGGTCAGCGACCTGTTTCCCGGTGGCGATATATCGAAAGCAACCTTCTGGTCCGGTCTGCGCCCGATGACACCGGACGGCACGCCAGTGATCGGCCCGACCAGGGTCAAGGGCCTGTTTCTCAATACCGGCCATGGCACACTCGGATGGACGATGAGCTCCGGCTCTGCACGGGTCATCGCCGACCTCGTCAGCGGTCGCTCGCCGGACATCGACGCGACGGATCTCGCGATCAGTCGCTACGGCTGAATTCAGAATTTTGGCCACTGTTTGCGGTGCAGACGCCAGGAGGGCAAAAGCGCTACCAGCTATTCGGTTGCATATTTCGAAACCTACGATGCCGTCCGGCGGAACAGGCCGCCTCCTCGAAGGAGGTCCAAACGAAAAAGCCTGCCGCGGGAGGAGGTGCGGCAGGCTTTTCGAATTGATGAACAGCGACTGGGAGGAGGAGTGCCGCTGTTCCTACAGGCGCCCCTGGGAGGAGGAGTGGGTCGCCTGAAACACGAAGCTTTGCGGGAGGAGGTGCATCGCTTCGTTGAAAACCACAATACAGCATCGCCGTGCTTATAAAATACGCTTTGTTGCACTGCAGCCATGCAAAAATGATGGCACTGAAAACGAGAGGATCGCTGGGCGGAAATGCCCGAACAAGCCGGCAACGGTCAACCAGAGCAGACGCACACCCAATGTGACAAAAGAGAAATCGCCAACGCAAAGACGCCCGCGTCTGAAGCGGGCGTCATGAACATCATATCAGAAAAGCTACAGCCGTTAGCGAGCGGCAGTTCCGCGGGCAATATTGTGGATGTCGGCGCGATTGATGCCGAGGTCGGCCAGTTCGCGGCTCGACATGCGGCCAAGTTCGGCAACTGTCTGACGATACTTGCGCCAGTTGTTAAAGGAGCGGGCGACGTTCATGATGATCCCCTTTCGTGAGGTCTCTTAGACGCCAGCAACCTTTGCTTCAGTTCCAACGTCGTTTCGATAAGCAGGATGTGGATATCGCCCTGCCCTTTTAAAAGTGACGCACTCGCACGGCAGCCATGCAAATGACGCAGATATGCTCAACCTCGAAACCGATCGAATGCGGTCAGGCGCTTCATTGGAGGATCGGCATCTGGATAACGATAGATCTCGGTCCGGAGAAAATGAAGTTCGTCGTCAAGAAGCTCTTCCGCAACTTCGATCCACCAGGACTTAGGCCGCCCATCCGTCCCGTCGGACCAGCGATAGCCGCGTGCCTTGAGATGATCCTTCATGTCAAAGGGGCTACCTTCGGCATAGATGCGAATACGTGATCGTTGGCTGGTCTGGTAAAGCTCGGCAAAGGCCGGCGGCAAGATCTTCGTTTGACGAGTCAAGACCTCCAGCAAGGCAAAGCAGTCATCGATTGCCCGATGGCCTTCATGAAAGTATCCAGACTGATTGATCAGATAGCCGAGCTTTGTTCCTTCATAGCCGCGTGCCGACCAGTCGACCTCTGCATTCGAACAGCCCCAGGGCTTGGCGGCGAACATCGGCGAAAACGCCTCACAGAAAGGACGGTCGAAACCTGCATTGTGGGCGATGACCAGATCGGCCGGATCGATCAGGGCCTGCAATGCCGCCATATCGATCGACTGCCCTGCCACCATGTCGTCATCGATACCGGTGAGCTTTGTGATCTCGGATGGAATGGGCGTCCTGGGTTGCCGCAGGCCACCATAGATGCCCGTGACATCCCCGATGCGGCCGCAGTCATCGAAGGTAAATGCAACAACGCCAATCTCGATGATCTCGTCCTTGCGCGCATTCAGACCAGTTGTCTCTGTATCGAGAATAACGCCCTTCAACGGATATTCGGGGCGGACAACCGATGCAACCGGCCGCGGTTCCAGCTTCTTCAGCAGGCGATAGCGGCCGGTTTCAGAGAGATGTCGAACCATTGCCTCTTCGCTCATCGGAAGAACCGACGGCTGATGCTTGTTGAGAACGGAGCGGCTGGCACCACTTTGCTTGGAGCGCTGGCCGACATCTGTCTGATGCGAAAACATATCGAATTGATTCGTCATTGCTTATTGTATGTGCCGAGGCCGTCTCGATGTCACGACGACGATCATGCAGATCCACTGCAACGTGAGCAACGAAACCGGCGATGGATTCACGGCTGCCGGCATTCATAGGCCGACGGCAAAATTCCTTGGTGACCTAGTGCCGACCTACCGCAATTCTGTGCGCCCAAGTAGAGGCCGCCTTTGCCAGCGTCTCCAAATGATCAGCGGCTGAAAATCCGGAAACGCTTTTACGCGGCCTCAAGTCATGATCGCCGTCTTCAAGCCAGAGCATCTCGATGTTTGGCGACAGGTCGTAGCACACCACCTCTTCACGCGTTCCGAAGAGATCCCGACTGCCTTGGGCAATCAGTGTCGGCGTTTGCAGCGACGCAAGATGAGCCGTACGCAATTGTTCAGCTTTGCCGATCGGGTGAAAGGGATATCCCAGACACAGCAGACCGGTGGCGAGACCAGCGTCAAACACTTCGTCGGCCAGCATGCTCGCCACCCTGCCGCCCATGGATTTACCCCCAATGATCAGCGACCCACTCGGCTCTAGCGTCTCGATTGCATGACGATATTCCGGAATGAGCTTTTCGGCGCGCGGAGGCGGCGGGCGAGCATTCGACGTTCTCCTTGCCGCCATATAGGCAAATTCGAAGCGCGCCACCCGCAAGCTGACCGCGGACAGCGCGTTTGCCATCGCATTCATCGATACCGAATTCATCGGTGCGCCTGCCCCATGGGCCAGCAAGATCGTGACTTCGGCTGATACAGGGCCATCAAACAGAAAATTCGTCATTCACCACCGCAGGGTTTGCATGCGGGTCGTTTCGGACCGGCGCCGCGACATTCAATTCATACCGCGAAGTCAGAACAAAAATGTACCTCTAAGTACCGTATTTAAGGACTTGGTAACCATTTCACCTTAGAACGAGTTTATTCCATCAAAGAAAGCTATTCTCATGGTCAGTGCAATTTCAAGTTCTGCCACCAGCATACTCAGTTCATCGTCTTCTTCATCAAGCTCGGCAGATGACCTTTCATCGCTCGAAGCGCAACTGGCTGAAAAACAGGCCTCCCTGTCGGAAACGACAGATGAAGAAGAAAAGGCCACTCTCGAGAAGGCAATTGCAACCTTGCAGTCCAAGATTGCAAAAATCAGCGCGACCGAAAGCAGCGCCACCCAAACGGCAACGCCAACACAGACCGAAGACGCTCCAAAGGAGTTGTCCGGCGAGAGCGAACGAATCGGCACCAAGAATTTCGACGAGGCTGCAGAATTCGGTGATCGCACGGCTTATGTGTGATTGATTGCGGGTTCTGGAGCGATCGGACGAGGCGCTCGAGCCACTCGAGAGATTGGCATCCGCTACCAAAAAACACGGAAAACCAGACTTGGGTCCCGCGACAATTCCGCACCATCGAGTACCGTTAATTTTCCGGCTGGATGATCGTCACTCTGATGCTATGACAGGCGTATGAGTGACTCCGAAACAACCACAGGACAGCCCCTCACAAAGCGGAAACGGGGCAGACCGAAAACACATTCCGACATTGACCGACGCTCGATCATTATAGACACGGCGCGCAAGACATTTGTGGAACTCGGCTTTTCCGGCACGACGACGGATATAGTTGCGGCACGATGCAGGATCTCAAAGCAGACCCTCTATCGTCTCTTTCCTTCCAAATCGGATCTGTTTCTCGCCGTCGTCGCCGCGCACCGGCAGATGATGCTCGATCTTCCCCGCCCTTCTGAAGAAGATGCGCCGGTTGATGTCGTGCTGCAAAAAATCTTCATGATCGACATCGACGAAGAAGCAGACAATGAGCGTCATGCCTTCATCCATATCGTCATTCGCGAAGGTGCGCAGTTTCCGGAAATCGCCGAGGTGTTACGGCGTGACGGCCTGGAACATTCCCGCCGGAATCTTGCCGATTGGCTGGCTGCGGAGGCCCGACGTGGAAAGCTGGTGATTGAGGATCCATTGGGTTGCGCCCGGATCCTGATGGATATGCTGTTTGGCGCAATGGGTCCCCAGCGTGGTGACTTCAAAACCAGATCGGACCGCAGGCGCCATCTCGTTATGTGTATTGATCTTTTTGTCCGCGGCACTAAGCCATCATAAGGGCTGTGTGCCAGACCAGACGCGGATGTTTCATTGGCGCTGCCGATAAAGCCACAAACCACTATCAGCTGCAGTCTTGAAACCTCTCACCCGCTGGCAAAATCGCTCGGAGCACAACGGCTCGGTGCCACGCAAGAACGGCCAGCGACACCTAGCCGATCCAAGGATCAAAGATCGCTCCCCGTCCAGCCGCGTGTTGAAGCAGATCGGGATGGCGCGTATAGAGTGCGCGGACAGTGTCTTCAGGCAGGATTGATCGACGTGACTATAAAGCCCCCCGATACGAACGCGCCTGTCGACCGCTTGAAGATCGGCTTCGTCCTGGCCAAGTCCTTTACCCTTTCTGCTTTTTCGTTATTCGTCGACACCCTGAGGCTTGCGAGCGATGAATTCGACAGATCGGGCCGCGTCCTTGCAGACTGGGAGGTCCTCGGCAGCACCCGTCATCTGATCATGTCCAGTTGCGGCGTCAAAGTGGCGCCAACGTCAGACTTTGTCGAGCCGAGCCAGTTCCACTACATTGTCGTGGTCGGCGGCCTCTTGAACAGCGACACCCCGATCGACCAGGATACTGTGAATTTCCTCAAAGCTGCAGCCGCCAAGAATGTCCGGCTGATCGGCGTTTGCACCGGCTCGTTCATCCTCGCCGAGATCGGCCTGATGAAACAGCACCAGACTTGTGTCAGCTGGCTGCATTACCAGACATTTCGCGACCGTTTCCCCGACCATCAGGTTCGCTCCGACAGGATCTTCAATCTCGATCGGACGCGAGGTTCATGCGCCGGCGGCAGCAGTGCTGCCGACATGGCAGCCTCAATCGTCCAGCGCCATATCGGCCATGACGCTGCGCGCAATGCGCTTGAGGTTCTCCAGATCGAACGGGCGCGGACCGCGCTTGAGATCCAACCCCGCAGACCACTCTCGATCGAGTCGGAAGATCCGCGCATTCGGGCCGTGTTGATCATGATGGACCGTCACATCGAGGGTACGATTACGATACCCGAACTCGCACGGTCGGTCGGCCTGTCGAGAAGACAGCTCGAACGGCTGTTCCTCAGCGAAACCCGCAGTACACCGGCGCTGGTCTATCGCAGGGTCCGCCTGGAGCGCGCCAAGCAGGTGCTCCTTCAATCGAAAGCGCCGCTGATCGAAATCGCGCTGGACACGGGGTTTGAAAATGCATCTCATTTTTCGCGCGCCTTCAAACAGACATTTGGGCAGACGCCGACACAACTGCGCGCTTCCATGGCGGACTAGTTGCCCCGTCAGGTTCGCCTGCCGGTAAGCCCATAGCCTCTCCTCACGTGGGAAGCGTGCAACGCGGCCAACCATCGGTTGGCGCTCAGGTTCGGCTCAGCCTTGTTGATGTTCCCCTCGGACCCATATAACACCTCGATCATCTCTTTTCGGGACCGACGGTCTCATCAGATTGTGAAGAGTGGCGTAGCGGAAGAAGAACATGGCCAAACGAAAAAAGCCGTCGGTTGTCAGCACAGGTATTGCGGGCCTTGACGAAATTCTGCGCGGTGGCCTTCCCGCATCCAATCTCTATATGCTGCAGGGTGCGCCAGGCTCGGGTAAAACGACAGCCGCACTGCAATTTCTGCGCGCCGGCGTAGAGGCTGCTGAGAGCTGCATTTATGTAACGCTGTCGCAAACGGCCACAGAGCTGGAATCCATTGCTGCGTCTCACGGCTGGACGCTTGACGGGATCCGTGTCGAGGAACTCTCGACGTCCGGAACAGTCAACGAGGCCGACGACCAAAGTATATTCTTGACTGCCGATCTTCGCCTCGACGAGACCCGCAAGGCGATCGAGGCCGCGATCGAAAAATACAAACCGCGTCGCTTGGTCTACGACTCTCTTCTCGAAATCCGGCTGATTACCGGCGACTCACCACGGTTTCGGCGGGAGTTGATCGGCTTCAAGTCGTTCCTGGCGAAGCAGGATGTCGTTGCCCTGCTCCTGGATACGCAGTCCGCAGGCTATGACAGCACCGGGGAAGAAGTCGAAGGTCTGGCCCACGGCGTAATCCGCTTCGACAAATCGCTGGAGGAATATGGTGGCGTCAGGCGCCGTGTCGACGTCTCGAAGATGCGCGGCGTTCCAGTTGCCGATGGCTACCACGACATGGCTATTCGCGAGGGTGAAGGCGTTGTGGTGTTCCCGCGCATCATGCCAAGCACGGCTGCGGAAACCGCGAAACCGAAACTGATAAAGTCCGGCGTTGAAGCGCTCGATGATATGTTCGGAGGCGGCCAGGAAGCCGGGACCACCACTTTGGTGATCGGACAGTCCGGAACGGGCAAGTCGACCATGTCATCGCTCTACGCCGCGGCAGCGCTTGCGCGAGGCGAAAATGTAGCCCTTTTTCTGTTCGAGGAGCGGTTGGAAACCTTCTTCCGTCGTTCAGAGGGGTTGGGGATGGAGCTTAGACAGTACCACAAGGACGGCAAGCTGATCCTCCGAGATTTCAATCCCAACGAAATATCGCCGGGCGAATTCGGTCAAATCGTTCAAAATGCAGTTACGCAAGACAAGGCGCGGGTCGTCGTTATCGACAGTCTCACCGGCTACCTGAACTCGTTGCCGCATCGGGAAAAAGCGGTCCGGGATATCCAGTCACTGCTGAAATATCTTGCCCGATCCGGCGTGCTGACCATGCTGATCGTTGCGCAGCATGGCCTGATTGGTCAGAACGTCAGCATCGATGTCGATGTCAGCTTCCTCGGCGACACAGTGTTGCTGCTGCGCATTGTCGAGCATGAGGGTCGATTGAGGCGCAATATCACCGTCGTCAAGAAACGTCATGGCCCGCACGATCTCAATGTGCAAGAACTGCTGATTGAAAGCGGCAGTGTCAGCGTGGTCGCCTACAACCCCCTGCCGGATCAGAGATGAATGCAGGCACGATAGACAGCGAACTGGACTGGGTGCTCGTGCTGGCGCCCTTTCGCAAGGACGCCGATTATGTCGCTACCTTCCTGCGGGAGCAGAGGGTCGCGGTGAAGGCCGTCAGGATGGACGAGGATCTTGTTCCTTATCTCGCCCTGTCCCCCGGGCTGATCGCAATCACCCATGAGGCACTTAATCCGGACGTTGTCGCCCGGATTGCGGAACATCTCGCCGTTCAGGCAGACTGGTCAGAGGTACCGATCATCATCCTGCTGGAGCGCAGCGCACCAATTGCGAGAATTCGCAATGAACTGGAGCGTTCCTGGCCCGGGTCCCGGCTGCTGTTCCACACACGCCCCCTCAGCCCGCTGGAACTCGTGAATGCCATTCATTCGAACCTGCTGGTACGTTTGCGCCAACGCCAAGTCCGCGATTCAATCGAGCGGGAACGGGAGTTAAGGCTTGAACTTAATCACCGGGTCAAAAACATTCTCGCCAGTGTCACATCGATTTTCCAGATGACCCGACGCGGCGCCGACACTGTAGACAACCTGGCTAGCGACTTCACCGGCCGCCTGCAGGCGCTTTCCAACGTCCATTCTGCCGTATTCGAGGCTGGTGGCGAAGAAGTCTCACTGTCCGACGTCATTCAACTGACGATTTCCCCCTACAGCAAGGGCGGTGTCAGCCGCATCGAAGTCAATGGCCCGGAGCTGATCGTCAGCAGGGACGCAGGAACCACAATTGCGTTGTGTTTGCATGAGCTCATCACAAATGCGATCAAATACGGATCCTTGTCAGAACCGGAGGGCACTGTGCGGATCAGCTGGTCGATCTTGGCAACGGACGGGCCGGATTTTTCCTTGAACTGGATCGAGGCTGACGGACCGCCCGTGCGAGAACCGTCGCGACAGGGCTACGGCACGCGATATATTCGTTCAGCCTTCATCTCCTTGTTCGGATCACCGCCTGAAATCGTCTTTGCTCCAGAGGGTTTCCGCTGTGGTGCCAACGGTCCGCTTTCCCGGATCACACCGCAGGCGTAGCGCGCCGTACAGCCGCTGTCACGTTAAGCAAGGCGTGATCATGCCGGCGGCAACATGTTATTGAAGCGACTTGATAATCCTCAACTTTCAATGGATCAATACAAGATCACGCGCGTTACCGTCTTATTCCAGGTGGCTAAAAAACACTGGCATAAAGCGCAGAAGGTAAATGTCGTGATGTTGACGCGTAAAGAACCGACGGTCCTGGTTGTAGAAGATGATGTTCTGCTGCGCATGGATATCGTGATGTCGCTAGAGGACCAGGGATTTACCGTTTTCCAGGCGTCAAACGCTGACCAGGCCATCGAAATTCTGGACGTCAACAAGGACATTGTCTTGATGTTCACCGACATCGACATGCCAGGCAGCATGGACGGCCTGAAGCTCGCGATTGCAGTCAGAGACCGTTGGCCGCCGATCAAAATTATCGTAACATCCGGCCACAGCAACCTGAGTGACACACTTTTACCGATAGAGGGCCGGTTTTTCAGCAAACCGTACGATCACGCTCGTGTGGCAAATACAATGCTTGAAATGTTGGCCGCATGACACGGTCGAAAGCGTGCCCAGCATCAAGGAAGGTTTCACAGGACGAGATCTCGATCATCGCGTAAGCCAAGTGCACTTTACTTGTTCACCCCACGAGTGGGCCCAGTCTCTCTCACGCTTCCGCTGCAGCACCGTTCGATACGACATTGCGACTGCCTAGAGGTTCGAGGGAACAGGCTTGCCCGCTGTCCTTGCAAAATACCTGCGGCCCATCCAGAGCGCCATCTGCACCAGCAAGATCAGGACCGGCACCTCGACCAGCGGACCGATCACGGCGGCGAACGCGACCGGTGAAGCCAGACCAAACGCCGCGATCGCGACCGCAATCGCCAGCTCGAAATTATTGCCGGCAGCGGTGAAGGCAACGGCTGTCGTGCGTGGGTAATCGGTGCCGACAGACTTTGCCATCCAGAAGCTGACGAGGAACATGACGAGAAAATAGATCGTCAGCGGTATGGCGATCATCACTACATCGCCCGGAAGCTGCACCACATCGCCCCCCTTGAGGCTGAACATGGCAACGATCGTGAAAAGCAAGGCCGCCAGTGTGATCGGGCTGATCTTCGGCAGGAAAACGTTCTCGTACCAGTCCCGACCTTTGGTCGCAGTCAGGATGCGGCGCGACAGATAGCCGGCCAGGAACGGAATGCCGAGATAGATCAGAACGGCTTCGGCAATGGTCCAGACCGATACGTCGATGACGCTGCCTTCGAGGCCCAACAGCGGCGGCAGGAAGGTCAGGAAGAACCAGGCGTAGACGCTGAAAAACAGGATCTGGAAAATGGAATTGAAGGCGACCAGCCCGGCGACATATTGGTTGTCGCCTCTGGCGAGCTGGTTCCACACAAGAACCATGGCGATACAGCGCGCAAGGCCGATCAGGATCAGGCCGGTCATGTATTCAGGATAGTCGCGCAGAAAAATGACGGCGAGGGCAAACATCAGCACCGGGCCGATGATCAAGTTCTGCAGCAGCGATATGGCCAGAACGCGCTTGTCGGCAAACACCTGTGGCAGTTCATCGAAGCGGACTTTGGC
Source organism: Hyphomicrobiales bacterium (assembly GCA_900470155.1). Taxonomy (GTDB): domain Bacteria; phylum Pseudomonadota; class Alphaproteobacteria; order Rhizobiales; family Rhizobiaceae; genus Allorhizobium. The sequence goes on along the minus strand of UBZT01000003.1, from coordinate 158,797 downwards.
CAGAGGTGGATACATCATCAGGATCAGGCCGATGGCGATCGGGATATTGGTCGATCCGACCGACAGGCTGTTCAGCGCTGCAGGCAGACCGGTGAATACCGTGCCCAGTAGTACGCCAATGGCCATGGCTGCAAATATCCACAGCGTCAGGTAGCGATCGAGGAAGGACAGATGCAGGATTGGTTCTTCGGGACGCATGGCGCTCTCCTTGGCAAAGACACATCGTCCGCAGTCCTCTCGTAAAGACTGCGGTGACACGGATGCCTGTTGTAAACGTTCGACTAGATGATGCGGCGACCGGCTTGATCGACAACGGCCTCGCCATCTTCCTTGGTGAAGGCCGCCTGTTGTTCCGACGGCAGGATATCGAGCACGGCCTCCGACGGCCGGCACAGCTTGACGCCGAGGGGGGTGACGACGATCGGGCGATTGATCAGGATCGGATGCTCCATCATCGCATCCAGCAATTGGCCATCTCTCAGGGATGCCTCGCCGAGGCCAAGTTCGCCAAAGGGAGTACCCTTTTCGCGAAGAAGGTCGCGCACTGGCATGTCCATGCGAACAATCAACTGCTCCAGCAACGCTCGCGACGGCGGCGTCTTGAGATATTCCACAACATGCGGCTCAATGCCGGCGTTGCGGATCATCGCAAGCGTATTGCGCGAGGTTCCGCATTCGGGATTGTGATAAATGACGATATCGATGGGATGGCTCATGCGACGTCCGGCCTCCGGTTCGTCGAGCCTTCCATCTGACCGATATCGTGAAGTTTGGCCGTCAGGCTGAGGCGCTCAAGGCTTTCGACAGGCAGGGCAGCAAAGGCGGCGATACGCAGCTTCATGTAGCGCAGTGTCGTGGCAAATGCGACGCGCTTCTCGGCGTCGCTGCCCTCAACCGCAGCCGGGTCCTCGACGCCCCAATGCGCCGTCATCGGCTGCCCCGGCCAGACCGGGCATGCTTCACCCGCGGCGTTGTCGCAAACCGTAAAGACGAAATCGAGCTCGGGCGCACCAGGGGCTGCAAATTCATCCCAGCTTTTCGAGCGCAGCCCATCGACCGGATAGCCGTGACCTGACAGCGTCTCAAGCGCGAACGGATTGACCTCGCCCTTGGGATAGCTGCCCGCCGAGAATGCATTGAATTTACCGCCACCATCCTTACGCAGCACACTTTCGGCAATGATCGATCGGGCAGAGTTTCCGGTGCAGAGAAACATCACGTTGAACGTCGTCTTGGTCATGGCAAACCTTTTCAGCCTAACAGCAGGGTTCAAGCTCGGCGATCAGCGGAGCACATAATTCAGCATTTCCACCGCAGCAATCCTTGATCAGGAACAGCGTGAGGTCACTGACACGGGTAATTTCCGCACGATAGACAACAACGCGACTGCGACGTTCGGAGGTGACGAGACCGGCGCGAGACAGAATGTTCAGATGCGTGGACATCGTGTTCTGCGGCACATCAATCGCACGCGCGATATCGCCCGAGGGAAGTCCGTCGGGCGCATGGCGAACAAGCAGGCGGAACGTCTCCAGGCGAGTAGACTGCGCAAGAGCGGACAGGGCGAGGATGGCGTTTTCTTGATCCATAAATCTAGATTACTGGAAATATAGAAATCGTCAAGTACGCTTATTGCACTTGCCTTTCACTCCATTACGTCACGGGGACCGAGGCATTGTACTGCGCTGAGGAGATGGCCTGCGCTGCCACCACCGATTTGCCCCGAATACGGGCGGCCATCCGGTAGGAACGCGGCGTCAGCCCGGTTTCCAGCCTGAAGTAGCGGTTGAAATTTGACAGGTTATTGAAGCCTGCCTCAAAGCAGATATCGGTAATGGGGATCTCGGATTCCGCAAGCAGCGTGCGCGCGCGCCACACCCTGACCGAGCGGCTATAGCTGGAAAAATTCATTCCCGTCATTCTGCGAAAAGCCCTGGAAAATGCCGAGGGCTCCAGCCCTACAAGCTGGGCTACCTCGTGCATCTGGGTGCCGGGGCTGGACTGCATGATCTGGATTGCCTTGTCGATGCGCCGATGACGCCGGTCGGAAAGTTGATTGTATGAGGAAATGAAGTGCTCGCTGGCAAGGAGCCGCTTCTGCGGTGCGGTTTCGATGTCTTCGAGAATCTCGATAAAGCAGCCGAGACCTCCAGCACTCTTGTGATTGTGCAGGTCCAGGATCTTGCGACCGATCTCGATTGCCTCCGGGCCCATTATTTCAACGCCGCGCTGGGCAAGATCTTTGAGACGATGAAGAACGTCAAATTCCCGGCAGACGGCTCGCACGCCGATCAAAGCCTCGGCATCGAACTGCAGTACAAGATCACGGCCTTTGAGTTGCGGCGCGCCCGGCGTGATCCAATTATGGGGCAGGTTTGTGCCGGTCAGCACCAGGTGCCCCGGCTTGAAGGGGCCAATGAAATCGCCGACATAAGCGAAGCCCTGAGCGTCCGGAATAAAATGGATTTCCCATTCCGGATGATAGTTCCAGATACAGATGGGATTGGGGTAGTCATCCCGCCTGATGAGGTAGGACATCCCCCCCGGCAGAATAATCTGCTCGCGGGTGGCCGTGTAGGTGTCGGAAATCGATTGCGGAAAATCCGATGCAATTCGCATAGCTATCTCCATACCATGGATCAGTTTTGTCAAATTAGTATCAGTTCTGTGTCGATGGCAATCTAGTTCTTACCGGGTCGGCGCGCAGAATGGTGTCCGTAGACGGCAAGGGAGTTTTGCCGTTCGAGGGAGGAAATCATGACAAATAACACGCTCCGCGCCGGCTGCGCGGTGATCGCATTGCTTGCAGCATCCAATGCATTTGCGGCTGCCCAATGCAGCGAAGACCTGCGCATCTTGGCGCAGCCTCGAGACGGGCTGACCCTGCTCGAAGGCTATGTCGACGAGTTCGAAAAACTGTCCGGCGCAGGTTTTGAAATCAGCTATCTGAATGAAAACGATCGCCGGGCAAAATCTCAGGCAGATGCATCCACGGTGGGCAGTTTTCAGGTCTATTACGTCGACGAAGCCAATCTTGCCCTTTTCGCCTCCTCCGGCTGGATCGTTCCGCTGGATGGTTATTACCCGGCCGACTACGACTACGATGACTTTGATGCCGGCATGCGTGCCGCAGCCACCTATGATGGGAAGCAGTGGTTCGCACCGGTCCAGGGCGGCGGCGATCTTATGGTCTACAGAACGGATCTTCTTGAAAAGGCGGGCATCGCGCCACCGAAGACATGGGATGAGTATCTGGAGGCCGTCAAGAAGCTGCATGATCCTGACAACGGCGTCTACGGCACAGCTTTGCGCGGCCAACGCGGATCTGGCGCCAATGTCTGGCGTTGGATGCCGCTGTTCAAGGCAAATGGTGGAGAATGGTTCAAGGACGGTCAACCCGCCTTCAATTCAGAGGCGGCAGTAAAGGCGACCCAGGCCTATCTTGACCTGTTCAAATACTCCGCTCCGGGCACGCAGACCGGATCGTGGGATGAATCGACCGGCGCCTTCCGGGCCGGCAAGGTTGCGATCATCGTCGAATCCGCGCCGCTTGGCGGCATGTCTGTCGACAAGGCGCAGAGCCAGGTGGCTGACAAGGTCGCCTTCTCCGTTCCGCCGACGCCCCTGCCAGGTGGTGGTTATGCCCACGGCTTCGCCATTGCAGCCAAGGCAAATGCAACGGAGGAAGACAAGGCCTGCGCTGGTCTGTTCGTCGCCTGGGCAACCTCGAAAGAGCAGGAAGCCCGTCGTCTCGCCGCTGGCCAGCCCGGCGAATTGACCCGTACCAGCACCTACCAGAGCCCGGAATATGCCGCGACATTCGGCCAGAATCTGGCCGATGCGATGGCAGCCACCGGTAGCCACACCCAGGTGACCTTCTGGCAGGATCCGCGCTGGCAGGAACTGGGCAACCAGTGGGGCATCATGCTGGAAGAACTGATCACCGGCAGCCGCACGGACATCAAGGCGACGCTCGGCGAGCTTGAGGCTTTCGCCCGCAAGCTCTGAATCCCGTCAGTGATCACCGGGCGCGCCTGCGGGCGCGCCCATCCTACCATTTGAGGAACTTGCCATGCGCCGCGGACGCTCGCTTCCATACGTCTTTCTCGGCCCCACTCTGGGGATCCTGATTGTTCTGGCACTGGTCCCGACGATCTATGCGATCAACATATCGCTACAGAACCGAACGCTGTCACAACCAGCCGCGGACTATGTCTGGTTCGCAAACTACGCTGCCCTGTTGACCGATGCCCGATTTTTGAACGCTCTATGGGTCTCTTTCAAATGGGAAATCCTCAGCGTCACAGCCACAATGCTGACCGGGATCGGGCTCGGAATTGCGATGTTCGAAGCCGCCGGTACAAGACTGCGCAACATTCTGTGCGTGTTGTTTATCATCCCGGTCCTGCTGCCGCGCGTCTGCGCTGCCTTCGTCTGGAAGTTTTCATTCCACCCACTGTATGGAACCTTGACCTGGCCTGTGCGGGAACTGACCCGCAGCACACCCGATATATTGTCCACGCCCCTTGGCGCCCTCTTCGCCGTTGCCTTCGTCGACGTCTGGCAATGGGGCCTGTTCTTCGCGGTGATCATCCTGAAACTGCTGGAATCATTGCCGCCCCAGCCGCTCGAGGCAGCTCGGATCGACCGCGCCACGCGCTTCGAAGTCCATCGATATGTCACGCTTCCAATGTTGAAGGCACCTCTGATCAGCCTGCTCCTGGTCAAGGCTATCGAAAGCCTGCGATCCTTCGACCTGGTCTATGTGATGACCCGTGGGGGACCAGGCATCTCAACTGAGACCCTGGACATGTATGCCTATTCTCAAGGCTTCATCGAATCCGGGAAGATCTCCTATGCCTCGTCCATGGCCGTCATCATGATGGTGCTGACCATCGTGACCTTCACCTTCACCTGGAAGAGGCTGAACCGATGAAAGTCTCCACTCTGTTGCTTCGGTGCATCCTGGTGCTTGCCGCCGCGCTTGTGGTATTGCCCCTGCTGTGGACCTTGCTCAATGCCTTCAAGACCAATGCCGATCTCCTGGTCAGCACTCCAAAGCTGTTTTTCCAGCCGGTCTGGGACAATATGAGCTATGTGCTCAACCGAAGATCGGTTGCCCGCGCGCTGACTAATTCAATCATCATCTGCACGTGTGCGGTGGTTATCGGTGCCGTCATCGGCGTTCCCGCCGCCTATGTCATAGCCAGATTTAAGAACCGGCTGACGGCTGAGGCACAGTTCTTCGTGCTTTCGCTACGCTTCCTGCCACCGGTGGCGATCGCCATACCGATGCTGGTCATCTGGCTCGGGCTGGATCTTTACGACACCCGCCTGTCGCTGATCGTCACTTATCTGATCGTGACCGCCTCGATCACCATCTGGCTTTCGGTACCCGCCTTTGAACGGGTCAGCCTTCATGTTGAAGAAGCGGCCCGCGTCGACGGCCTGGGACCCTATGCAACCTTCTTCCGCATCGCGCTGCCTATCGCCCGATTTCAGATCTTTGGTGCCATTGCCTTCTCCTTCGTACTCGTCTGGAACGAGTTCCTCCTGGCGATGATGCTCACCACATCCAAGGCAAAGACATTGCCGATCATCGCATCTGAAATGTCCCAGCTGGGCATGAACGTCCCCTGGGGCATTCTCAACGCCGCCGTCGTTCTGCTTTCGCTGCCTCCGCTGATCCTGCTCGGCGTCATGGCGGGAGGTCTCAATGCCGCATTCTCAAAGAAAACTGATCAAGGTTGAACCCATGAAAGCACTAGTCCTGGAACGCGTCGGCGATTTGAAGCTGCGTGATATCGATTTACCGCAGCACATTGGCCCGGATGATGTGCGCATCCGGCTCCATACCGTGGGCGTCTGCGGCAGCGATGTTCACTATTATACCCACGGCCGCATTGGTGATTTCGTTCTCAACGCGCCAATGGTGCTCGGCCACGAGGGTGCTGGCACGATCGTCGAAGTCGGCACAAACGTGATGCATCTCAAAGCGGGCGACCGGGTATGCATGGAACCTGGCATTCCCGACCCGCTGTCACGGGCTTCGCGACTGGGCATTTACAATGTCGATCCGGCTGTCAGCTTTTGGGCGACGCCACCTGTGCATGGCATCCTTTGCCCCGAGACCGTGCATCCCGCCGGCTTCACCTACAAACTGCCCGACAATGTGTCGTTCGCGGAAGGCGCAATGGTCGAACCGTTCGCAGTTGGCATGCAGGCCGCAGCCCGCGCCCGCATCACGCCCGGAGATACAGCGGTTGTTACGGGCTGCGGCACCATCGGCATCATGGTGGCGCTAGCGGCACTTGCCGGTGGGTGTTCTCGTGTGCTGATTTCGGATCTATCAGAGACGAAGCTGAAGCTGGCCGAGACCTATGATGGCATAACCGGTGTAAATCTGCGCCAGACCGACATCGCCAGCGCAGTCACTGAAGCAACCAATGGCTGGGGTGCAGATATCGTGTTCGAATGCTCCGGCGCGCCGGCAGCGGTGCGGGACCTGTTCAAAGTGGTCCGCCCCGGTGGCACTGTGGTGCTGGTCGGTTTGCCGCCGGAACCGGTGCCAGTCGACATCGCCGCCGCCTGCTCGCGCGAGTGCCGCATCGAGACAGTATTCCGTTACGCCAACGTCTTCGATCGTGCTCTGGCACTGATCGCGGCGGGTAAGGTCGACCTGAAGCCGCTGGTCTCGAAGACATACAAATTCGATGATTCCATCGCCGCATTCGAACGAGCCGCTGAGGGTCGACCTGAGGACGTGAAACTGCAGATCACGATGGTCGGGGAGGATAACTGATGGCGACTGTTGAATGCCGCTCCATTCGGAAGGTGTATGGCGCGCTTGAGGTCATGCGCGATTTCAATCTTCAGGTCGACAATCATGAGTTCGTCGTTTTTCTCGGACCGTCGGGCTGCGGAAAGTCGACAATGCTGCGCATGATCGCAGGCCTGGAAGACATTTCGGGCGGCGATCTGCTGATTGGCGGCCAGCGCGTGAACGATCGCGACCCAGGTGACCGCGGCATTGCCATGGTCTTTCAGAACTACGCCCTATATCCCCATATGACTGTGCGGGAAAACATCACCTTCGGACTTGAGCGGGCTGGTATTGCAAAGGCCGCGATCGATGAGCGACTTGCGCCGGTCGTCGAGGCGCTTGGCCTCGGTGTCTACCTGTCCCGCAAGCCGACAGAACTTTCCGGCGGCCAGCAGCAGCGCGTTGCAATCGCCCGAGCCATGATCAAAACTCCGGAAGTCTTCCTGTTCGATGAACCGCTTTCAAACCTCGACGCCAAGCTTCGCGGCAATCTGCGTGTCGAGATTGCGCGTCTGCACCGCGACCTGAAGACGACAAGCATCTATGTCACGCACGATCAGCTCGAAGCCATGACACTGGCAGATCGAATTGTGCTGATGAAGGAGGGCCGGATCGAGCAGATGGGAACACCGGAGGAAATTTACCAGGAGCCGGCCACTCTGTTTGCGGCAGGATTCATTGGTACACCCAACATGAATTTTATCGAACTCGACGCTTCCGACGGTTTGCTCCAGGACCACTCGATAAAGCTCGCCGCCCCGTTTGCATTAAAATCCGGACCTGTCACGGTCGGAATTCGCCCCGGCGCCATGAGGCTAAACCAGACCGGGGGTGCATTGCGCGGCCAGGTCGAACGAAACGAGTTTCACGGCGAAACGCGGCTTGTAACGATCCGAACTGTCAAACACGAGATCAATGTGGCCGTACCGGCGTCAACAAGGGTACATGAGGGTGAAACCATCGGCATCGACGTCGACAGCTGCAACCTCCACCTGTTTGATCCCAAATCGGAAACCCGCCTGAGGCAATGAGCAATCCCATGCGGGCAGAATGCCTTAGTCTAGGCATGCGGCGACCAGGCAATGACCAAGCGAAGAAGCACCGGACGCAAAACGTCCGGCGCTTCTTCGACATTGCCGCTTTAGATCGTCGGGCAACCTCTTACATTTGCGAACGTCACTCGTTCGATACGACCGCGGCGGTTGACACCCTCGACGGTGATGCGTCGTGGAGTTTCCCGGATAATTTCGGCTTGACGAAGCCCCTCATCGCGGGCTGCCGCCCGAGCTTCACGTGAACTGCAGCCGCGCTGCCGATCGCGCTCGTGAGCACGCGGGTCGCGAATGACAGGACGCACGCCATCGGGACCGAGCCTGAGCTCAAGTTCCTGCGCTGCGACCGGCACGACGCCGCCAGTGAAAACAGTAGCTGCAATAGCCAGCACTAACGATGTAGCAATAAGTCGGGACATTAAACCTCCTGGATCGTTGTGAACGGCATTTGCCGTTGGTCCCCTACAACGAAGAGCGGCTCGTTAAGTTCCGTAGGGTCTGAGGTGCTGCTCCTTTGATCGATACAGACCCGACCTTCAATCGGCATGACGAACCGCAAAGCCTCCGCCAACCTGCCCGCATTCAGCGGTATCCACCACATCAACGGGCAGGAAGCGGGATCGTAAAAGCCTCGGCTTTTAGACTACACCGGACACCACAAATACCAGCCAGGCGATAATTGGGCCGATGATGGCGATCAGAGCGCTATAGATGAGCAACTGCCGTAACACCTGTTCACGACGGTCATCCGGCGCATTGGCGACGACAAGAGCACCATTGGTGGAAAACGGACTGGTATCGACGATGGTCGTCGAGATCGCAATCGCCGCCACCACGCCGATGGCGCTGACATGCCCTTGTTGGAGGAATGGTACAGCCAGGGGGATAATCGCCCCGAGCAATGCTGTCGAGGACGCAAAAGCCGAAACGATCGCACCGGTAAAGCAAAGCAGGAGCGCCACCAACAGCGGCATGCCGAGACTTGATATCGCATCCGCCACATAAGTGACCGTACCAGCCTTCTCCATGACGCCAACATAGGTGATGATGCCGGAGATCAGCAAAACAGTCGACCAGCTTACCTTGTCGATCGCGGCCTTCTGCGTCTTCGGGGACAGCAAGGCGAGAGCGACAGCCACGGTCATTGCAACAAGCCCGACGTTGAACTTGAAAACGAGGGCACCAATTCCGAGCGCCGTAAGGCCGACCAGGGTGACAATCCTCTCGTTGTTCAGGCGAAGCGTGGAAGCGGTATCCGCCGCCGTGCCGTAAGCGTGCTGCCTGATTGGTTTTGCCGGCGTCCCACCATGACCTCGGATCGACTCGGTCACGCCCTCGGGATGAAGTTCGGGCAATGGCCCGAAGGAGGCAGCTTCCTGCTTCCCTACCTTTGCGCCGCCAAAAACAAAGAATACCAAGACGGAAATCGCCAGATTGAAGAAGAAGCTGGAGAGAAAAAGGGATGTCGGTGCAAAAGGCAGGCCTGCCTTCTCTACGATCTGGTTGGTTATGCCGCCATAGATGCTGATTGGCGAAAATCCACCTGCCTGCGCACCATGGATTACCATCAGGCCCATCATGACCGGGTGAATGCGGTATTGCACGGCGAAGCTCAATGCGACCGGTGCAAGAATTGCGACCGCAGCAGGCCCGAGTGCACCAAAACCTGTGATAACAGCGGCCACCAGGAACATGACCCAGGGGATCAAACCGATGCGTCCGCGCACCAGACGGACAGCACACTCGACGAGCCAGTCGATCGTCCCATTGATCTGCGCTATGGCGAAGAGGTAGGTCACGGCGACAAGCGTCAGGAACAGATCGCTCGGAAATCCGGCAAATATGTCGCTGGTTTTCATCCCGATGATCAGAGACCCGAGCACGAAGGCGCCCGCAAACGCCAAAGCCCCCATGTTAATTGGCTGGATCGTTGCAATGATGAACATGGCAACGAGCAGCCCGATGGATAGCAGTTCAATAGACATGATTCCCCTCCCTCCGACGCCTCCAGCGCCGTAGTTGTTGTCAAAGTCGATTTAGGAAGTGCGCGCCTCCTCCCAGAGGGCACGGTTGATTTAACTTGTGGTGTAGAGGTCGGCATACTGCTGGCGAAGGATGTTCTTCTGAACCTTACCCATCGTATTGCGCGGCAAATCATCGACGAAAATTATGCGTTTGGGTTGTTTGTAGCGCGCGAGGCGATCCTGGAGTGCGTCGACAATGGTCTTTTCATTCAGTGCGGCGCCCGTCTTACGCACGACGATGGCCGTCACACCTTCTCCGAAATCGGGATGCTGCACACCGATGACCGCACTCTCGACGACACCCTCGATCTGGTCGATCTCACCCTCGACCTCCTTCGGATAGATGTTGTATCCACCCGAAATCACAAGGTCCTTACCGCGACCGACGATATGCACATAGCCGTCGCAGTCGATTTTCCCGAGATCACCGCTGATGAAAAAACCGTCGGCGGTGAATTCCGCCACGGTCTTTTCCGGCATTCGCCAGTAGCCCTTGAAGACATTTGGCCCCTTGATTTCGATCATTCCGGTCTCGTCTGGCGCAAGTGCAAGCCCGGTCACTGGATCGGTAACGCGTATGGTCACACCCGGCAGCGGAAAACCCACCGTTCCGGCAACCCGCTGGCCTTCATAAGGATTAGACGTGTTCATATTGGTTTCCGTCATACCGTATCGCTCGAGGATCGCATGACCTGTGCGTGCCTGGAACTGTGTGTGTGTTTCGGCAAGCAGGGGAGCCGAACCGGAGATGAACAGGCGGATGTTGGCAACGGCGTTCCGGTTTAGGCGTGCACTTTGCATGAGGCGCACATAGAAGGTCGGCACGCCCATCAACATCGTTGCCTGCGGCATCAACGAAATCACCTCTTCGGCGTCAAATCTCGACAGCAGGAACATCGAGGCGCCGGCGAGCATTGTGACATTGGTGGCAACAAAAAGCCCATGCGTGTGGAAGATCGGCAAAGCATGGATCAGTCGGTCACCGGCCTCAACACGCCAATAGTCGCGCAAGGTGAGCGCGTTCGAGAGCAGGTTTCCATGTGTGAGCATTGCCCCCTTGGAACGCCCCGTGGTGCCCGATGTATAGAGGATCGCGGCAAGATCGTCTGCGCTGCGAGAGGCATCAACAAAGTCGGCAGGCTCGTCACGGGCAAGCTCCAGGAGCGACCCTCCACCGTCCACATCAAGCGTTTCGACGATAGCACCATGAGGCTTCGCTATCTTCTCTATCCCTTCGCGCGCACTCGGCGCGACGATCACCAGACGCGGCTCGGCATCGCCGATGAAATAGTCGAGTTCTGCCAGCGTGTAAGCGGTATTGAGCGGCAGATACACCGCGCCGCTTCGCAGACAGGCGAGGTAGAGGATCAAAGCCTCCGCGCTTTTCTCGACCTGCACCGCCACCCTGTCGCCCGGACGAATACCGAGCGTGTCCATCGCGCTCGCTATCCGGCCGGAAAGGGCGAATGCGTCATTGTATGTCAAGATTCGGCTGCCATCGATCCGCAGAAAAGCTGCGTCACCCGATGCGGCAGCCTTTATCGCGTCAAAAAGATGATTGCTCATTTGCGCCCTCCTCCAAGCGTTGAACTGATAATCTGCCCGAACGGCCGTGAGCCATCTGGTCGATGGCCGCGACTTTCGTCTTTCTTCTTCAGAAGGCTCCGGACACCGGTCGAGGCGATCACCTCGCCGCGCTGCGCCAGTGCCTCGTGGTTCGCAATGATATCTTCGAGTTCGTAGAGATAGTTGACCATCAAACCATGCGCCTGATGCATTGCCTTGCTGGACCGATCGCCGCGGAAATTCAGTCTTTCGAGGCGTGCGCCATTGCCGAGATGGAAGCGCGCGACCGGATCGAGCGGGCGACCTTCCGGCGTTCGTTCGACAAGAAAGTAACGCGCTGCAAGCGGCAACAATATGCGCTCGACTTCGGTCGCCGCATCCTCGTTCGCAGCCCAGTCCGGATCGTCCAGCAGTCGTAGCGTTTCGAGTTCCTCGTCTCTCAATGCCCCGTCTGCACCAACACCGCGCACTCTGGAAAGCCAACGGGCGAAACCCGGCACTGGAGACAGCGTGACGAAATTTTTAAGACCGGGCAAATCTCGGCGCAGATCATCGACAACCTGCTTGATCAGGAAGTTGCCAAATGAAATTCCGCGTAAGCCATCCTGGCAGTTGGAAATTGAATAGAAGACAGCGGTGGTCGCTTGGTCAGCATTGATCTGCTCCCTGCCCTCATCCAGGACATCAGCAATCGCTCGCGGCATAGATCGTGTCAGCGCCACCTCGACGAACACCAATGGCTCGTCGGCCAAGCGCGGATGGAAGAACGCAAAGCATCGCCGGTCGGCCGGGGCCAAGCGACGGCGCAGTTCCTCCCAACCGGCGATCTCATGCACGGCCTCGTATTGAATGATCTTTTCAAGGATGGATGCCGGCGTCGACCAATCGATTGGACGCAGCGTCAAGAAACCGCGATTAAACCACGAGCCGAATAAATGGGTGAAATCGGCATCAAGCGCGTGATAAGCTTCGGACCGATCTGACGAGGCAAGCAAATGCTCGCGCATGCGGACAAGTTTCGCGGTGCCGTTGGGGGCGTGGTTCAATCGGCGCAGAAGTTCCTGGCGGCGTGATTCCGCTGCCTGATGGAGCTTAATGATGGAAGCAGAGCTTTTGTCAGACCTATATATCTCGATCGCCTGGTCAAGTCGGCCAGTGTCAGGACCGAATTTCTCATGAAGCATGCGGAAAAATGCCTGTTGGCCATCGCCACCGAGGGTGCTCCAGCGATCGAAGATTTCGGCAGCGAGCGCCATGCCCGAGGCTTCGCCCCGGCTTGATAGCAACATTTCACAGAGAGTGTGGAGATCCGCTTCGGCTGCAATCTGCGGCATGCGCGAGCCGGAAAACAGAAGTTGGCGTCCGCGATCTGTGATGCTCTGCAGCATGTCGGTAAAGAACGAAACGTCTGACATGCCCTTTCCTCCCCTGATCCCTCGCACGCGGTGCGCGATCGAATTCGGCCGGCGCTTCCCTTTAATGCACCTCAGCTATAGCATAGAGAATGACATCTTTCGTACACGTGGTTAAATTTCGTGTATACAAGATATGAAACTACGTATGCTATAGGTGGCGGATATGTCTGATAATGTTGGCCGATGGCTTCGAGACGAAATAGAAAACTCCATTCTTTCCAACGAGTTCTTGCCGGGAGAGCGGCTGGATGAAATGGCGCTCGCAACGCGATTTGGGGTTTCTCGCACGCCAGTGCGCGAAGCATTGATGCAGCTTGATGCGATTGGCCTTATCGAAATCAGACCGCGCAGAGGCGCCATCGTCATCGACCCAGGGCCGCATCGGGTCTATGAGATGTTCGAAGTCATGGCGGAACTTGAGGGCTTGGCGGGGTCTCTCGCCGCACGTCGGCTCGACGGGGCTTCCCGGGAGGCAATTACGGAGACCCACAGCCGCTGCGAACATTCCGCCAGCGCCGGTGACAGCGATGCCTATTATTATGACAACGAAGATTTTCACAAAGCGATCTATGCGGCCAGCCGTAGCGAATTTCTTCAGGAACAATGCGCCCAGCTGCATCGGCGCCTGCGCCCCTATCGTCGGCTGCAACTGCGCGTGCGCAACCGTTTGTCGACATCCTTCTCAGAACATTGCGCAATCGTCGACGCAATCTTTGCTGGAGACGGTGACGAAGCGCGTCGGCTATTGCGGGGACATGTCGGCATTCAGGGCGAAAGGTTCAGCGATCTCGTTGCGAACATGGCGGCCAGATGATTTCAGGTGCAGGAAGAAAAGGGATCAGCCTCGAAACTGCTGTGCGCGACGAGCGCCACGGGTACCTTTTCGACAAAAAGCACCACGCGAGCAGACGTTTTTCATGCATGCGTGTATCGGCGGCGGTGGAGATATCCCGACATACGCTTTGCTACACCCATCGGCCTTTCCGGATCAGCGATGCTCGACTCTGCGAGTAGTTCCTCATCCGCGGTTAGCTCCCGCATTGCCACCGCCACCAGACCACGTCCATGCGCATTGTTGAGCACTTCGATGGCCTTGATCAGCGAACCATGCTTTTCGACTTCACTCTCTATGTCGGATGGCTCACAGCCGAGGTGTTCGGCAATCAATGCGTTTCGATGCGCCAGGATCGCTTCGGATATGGCGTCTCCTTTGTGCAGCGCCTCGATCACGATATCGCATTCCGTATCATAGCCCATCGAGCGGTTGTTCAGATTTGCCGAGCCCAGCTTGAGAATACGGTCGTCGGCGATCATGATCTTGGCATGCACATAAATTGATGTACGTGCGGAATTGACCGGATAAAAAATCCTGAAGCGTCCATCCCGATCCGCGTCTCGCACGAGTTTCATCAGCCGGATGCGCGCCGAGTCCATGAATTTTGCTTCAAGCCATCCGTCTGCCCCCTCGGGATTGATCAACACCACCTCGGGTCCGTCCTTCTCGGCCAGCCTCTCGGCGATCGCTTCAGCAATCACCCTCGTGGCGAAATACTGGCTTTCAATGTAGATCGTCTCTCGGGCTGCCGCGATCATGGCCAGTTTTGCGGCCTCGATTTCACAAACTTGACGTTGCTCCAGATATTCCGGCTGGGTCCGTGCGATACCGATCCTTATATTCCTGAAATCCACGTCCAGTTCGTCGGGCCAAGGATCGGACGGAATGTCGACAGGATCGAGCACCTCGCCAGTCGCTGCCTGCCAGCGCATACGGGCAAGCGCACCGATCGCCGCCGCCGCGGGTCCAGACACGCAGGTTGTCGCATCGTGCCACGGACCTTGCGCAAAGCCCATCGGCGAGCGCCGCCGCTTGTCTTTTTCAACATGGTCGCGAGTATCCCAGCGTCCGACTGTCATGTCGATACCCCCGCAGAAGGCGAGGTGGTCGTCGATCACCAGAAGTTTCATGTGATGGGCGGAAAGCGAAGGATGCGCACCATCAAGCTTCAAATGCACGCGCTTTGAAAACATCCACGACAAAATGTAGAACGGCGTTTCACCCCGAGTGACCGAGTTAATCAGCCCAATGTCCCATTTGAGAATTCGCACATCGATTTCATTTCGACGATTTGAAAGCCAGTTGAGAAAGTCGCCGAGCTTTTCCGGCGCGCCATCGTTCGCGTCGCCAGGCACAAGATCAATTCGCGTATCGAAATCCCAGCCAACCATGAAGATGGAGCGCTTCGCCTTCAACATCGCGCTCCGGGCATGCTTGAAGAAGTCAGCCGCATCGACAATAACGGCCGCCCGATCGGCCTCTTCAATGCGCCAGCACGTTTCGCCCTCGACAAGTATCGACTTCACCTGATCACCTCGCATTTTACTAAGTGCGATATAGGGCATCGCCAGGCTGGATCGAGATGTCATCGAAAGCCGATTTGACGAAAGGCTCAGACGTCTGGCAGCTGATCGAAAGCACCAACGCCGACATTCGGCGCCACCTCATTTTAGGTTTACGATACAATCGCAATCCGTGGACAGCCTGGCGGCCAGCGCCACGACACGTGCGACGCAGCCCCCCCGCTGCGACACGTTTCAGCTCTGAAATCCGCCACTCAAAGGGTGGCAAACCCCTGTCTTATCGAACAGCGGCCTTAAGCCCGCCCTGAAGCTCCGCCTCATCGGCCACAATTGCGGCTGCTTCATTCTTCAGGACATCCTTGGCCTGCTCGCGGGTCTTCTCAAGCGCGATATCAGCGCCAAGGCTGCGTTCATTGGCCTGAAGCCCGTCATCTTCGCCACCAATAAAGGCGCCATTTGTCTGCGGCCGATTCTTGAGGCGGTCCGCAAGCGCAGCAAGTTCGTTTCGCCTTTCCTTTTCATTCAGGGAGATAGACGTTTTGTCCCGCTGCGCCTTCAGCGCCGCCACATCTTCTTCGAAACGTTGGTAATCCGGATCGGATGTTACTCGAGCCTTATGGCGGCTCTGCAACTGCGGCAGCAACTCGTCTCTGTGTCCGACAACCGCATATTTCGCCGGCTTGATTTTGTCCCAGGGCAAGGCATTGTCGTAGCTCGCCTCGCCAAGGGTCTTGGGGTCCGACAGGCCGGGCAAGGCGATGTCCGGCGTGACACCGCGGAGCTGGGTCGTCCCGCCGTCGATACGAAAGAACTGGGCAATCGTCAGCTTCAGTTGGCCAAATTTCGGTTTGCTGTTGCGAGCCACTTCATCAAGGTCGACGACTGTTTGTACGGTACCTTTGCCGAAGCTCGGTTCACCGACGATCACGCCGCGTCCATAGTCCTGTATGGCCGCGGCAAAAATCTCGGACGCTGACGCTGAACCGCGATTGATCAATACGCCGACAGGGCCCGACCAGGCTGGCTTGGAGAGGTCGTCACTTTCAATCCTGACCTTGCCTTTGGCATTGCGTTGCTGAACCACCGGGCCTTTCCCGACGAACAGGCCGGTCAGATCAATTGCCTCGTCCAGCGATCCGCCACCATTGTCGCGCAAATCCATCAGCACGCCATCAACATCCTCAGCTTTAAGTTCGCCGAGAAGCGCCGCAACGTCACGACTTGCGCTCCGGTAATCCTTTTCGCCCTTTCGACGCGCGTCGAAGTCCTCGTAGAACGCTGGAAGCGCAATGACACCGATCTTGCGCGCCGTCTCCCCGCTTCCGACTGTCACTATGGTCTTTTTGGCAGCCTGCTTCTCGAGGCTAATTTTATCCCGCACCAAACTGATGACGCGATTGCCTGCGCTTTCTCCCGCGTCTTTAGGCATGATGTTCAAGCGCACCACGGAATTTTTCTCGCCGCGGATCAACTGCACGACTTCATCCAAACGATTGCCAACGACGTCCTTGACCGAGCCATCATCACCTTGACCGACACCAATGATGCGATCGCCAACCGTTAGCTTTCCAGAGAGTTGCGCCGGGCCGCCGGGCACGAGCTCCCGGATCGTCGTGTAGCCATCGCGTTCCTGCAGAACCGCACCGATACCAACGAGCGATAGCTTCATCGAAATGTCGAAGTCTGCGGATGCCGCTGCGCCAAAATAGTCGGTGTGCGGGTCAACTGACGTCGTGTAGGCAGCCATGAATGACTGGAAAACGTCGTCACTCTTGTATTTGTAGACACGATCCAGGACCGCCTTATAGCGCTTGTCGAGTGTCACGCGAATTTCCGCGTCCGCCTGCCCCGCCAGCTTCAACCGCAACCAGTCGCTTTTGACGCGCTTTCGCCAAAGGTCTTCAACCTCCGGCTCGGATTGCGGCCAAGGCTCCGTGTCACGCGCCAGGGAATAATTCTCCTGGACATCGAAACTGAAATTTTGCTTGAGCAGCGCGCGCGCATACGCAATGCGGTCAACTGCGCGCTGCGAATAAGTGTTGAATACGGCGAACGGCAGCTCCAGATCTTTCTGGAGTATCGCATCATCAATCTTGGCGCTGTCCGCCATGAACGTGTCGATATCGGCCTTCAAAAAGAAAATCCGGTCCGGATCAAGCGACTCAATGAACCGCGTCATGATCTTCTCAGACAATACATCATCAAGCGGTACAGGCTTGTAAGCAAATTCGGTCAGCAACTGGGCACTTAGATTGGCGGCTTGCTCCTGCTGCTGCAACGGCGACAAGACCGGGGGCCGGAGTTCCAGCGAATAAGCCGAAGGGGCAACGGCAAGAAAAATACCCAAGACACTGTAGCGGATGCGCATTTTGACTCTGATCCCATTTGCTTCTTCCAACACTGCGTAACGTTGGTGGAGCAATTATGGCCACATGGCAACGAGATGTATACTTTTCCCGGACGATCACTCCATCACGTTACTGTAGGGCGCGCTACAATCCACGTGGCGGGACGCGGCGATTGCCGATTTGGCCGCAGCGGATGATCGAGATCCATTCAAGTTTCGCGAGCACGGCACTCCACGGATCGTCAAAGCAAGGGACATTTTAAAGAGCTTTCATGTCTCTTTTCCTTTAGATCGCGAAGGGCCTCCGCGCGCGGTTTCGGTGACACACTGGACGCACACGATCCACGGTTCGGCAAGCCGCGTGCGAATACCTGACAGACGAGGAAACTTGCAGCCAGCGCTAGCAACACGCCTTCCGTTCCCTCGATGGACGTATCGATTTCTTTTTTGAAAACCATTTGACTAAATAGAATAGCGCTGTCACTCTTCTGTCATTCGGAGGCGTTGGCATGGCATTGCGCGGCACCAATCAGGAATCGGGAAGGCCTTACAACAGGCGTATTGTCCTGGAATCGATCCGTCTGCATGGTCCGACCACGCGCGGCGAGATTGCCGAACGCGTACACCTCACCGTGCAAACTGTCTCCACAATCGTCCGGGAACTCGAAGACCAAGGGCTCATACTGTCGGTGCGCGAAGAGCCCCGGGGCCGAGGTATTCCGCCATCGATGCTGACCGTCAATCCGGAGGGTGGACATGCCCTCGGCATTCACCTGACACCGCTTGGTATCGAGGTTGCGCTGGTCAACCTTCGCGGCGACGTGGTGGAAAGCCGTCACCGATATACGTCGAACCCGATGCCGGACCAAGCATTTGCGCTGATCCGCGAGATGGTTGTGGAACTGAAATCCAGCCCCCGCTGCGGCCGACTTCTGGGTGCAGGCCTGGCACTTCCGGGGCCATTCGACATCGAATCCATGAGCTTCGTCGGCCCGACCACCATGACGGGTTGGAAGAATGTCGACATCGGGGCACGCCTCGCTGATGCAACGGGCCTTCCTGCCTTCATGGAAAACGACATGGCTGCCGCCGCACTCGGCGAACAGCTTTACGGCCTCGGGCAGCAGTTGTCCGACTATTACTACCTCTTCTTCAGCGTCGGCCTCGGCGGCACGATGATGACAGATGGCGTGGTCATGAGCGGAGCCTGGGGCAATGCCGGGGAAATCGGCCATATCCCCGCCGTTCCGGACGGAGAACTTTGCCCTTGCGGAAACCTCGGCTGCCTTGAGCGGTATCTTTCTCTTGATGCCTTCAGACGGCGCGGCCTATCGGAAGCCAATTGGGTACGTGAGATCACGCCGATATTCTGCAACGCCATCCGCACGATCGAGAACCTTTTCGACCCCGAGACTGTCGTGCTCGGTGGGCTGGCGCCACAGTCTCTGATCGAGCAGCTTGCCACACTTGCAGACGGCCTGAGCAATTCGGTTTCCGCCCGTGCCAACCGCACCCATCCACGTGTCGTCGTCGCCAGTGACTGCCAGCATTCGGCACTCCGCGGCGCGGCAGCGCTGGCAGTCTTCGGTGTCTTGTCGCCGCGCTTCGGCCAGATGTTCGAAACTTCAGAGAAAGGGACTGTCGAATGATCGAGAAATTGCTTGTCCTGGATGACATCCGTAAGAATTTCGGCGCGATCGAGGCGCTCAAGGGCATCAGTTTCTCGATCGGAAAGGGTGAAGTCGTCGCCCTTCTCGGTGACAATGGCGCAGGAAAATCTACGCTCGTGAAGATCATCTCCGGCGGTCTGCAGCCCACGTCGGGCCAGATGATCTTCGAAGGCGAAGCGTTCGAGGCTAAGACACCTGCCGAGGCCAAGGCAGCCGGCATCGAGACCGTCTACCAGGATCTGTCGCTCTGCACCAATGTCGACGTGGTCGGAAATTTTTTCATGGGCCGCGAAATCACCCGAAAATTTGCGGGCATTCCCTTCCTCGACGAACGCGCGATGGAGGAAATCACGACCAAGGCGCTGACCAGCGCCGGAACCCGTATTCCCTCGATGCGCACCAAGGTCGAGCATCTGTCCGGCGGCCAACGCCAGGCGATCGAACTCAACCGGTTTGCCCATTGGGGCGGAAAACTGCTTTTGCTTGACGAGCCATTCGCCGCCCTCGGCGTCGAGCAGACGCGGCGCGGACTGGATATGATCCGCCATGTCGCCAGCCAAGGCATCGGCGTCGTCATCATCACGCATATCATGCAGCAGGCCTTTCAGGTCGCAGATCGCATCGTAGTCATCCGCCATGGCGTTGTCGCCGGCGATGTCGAGAGAGCCAAGACAAGCCCGGATGCAGTGATCGAAATGATCACAGGGCAAAGCCTCACCGGAGCCGGAGCGGTGGGCAAATAATGACAAGGGGTCCGGCTTAAACTGGAGAGAACGACCATGAAACGATTAATGCTAAGCTTGCTGAGCGTTCTAGTGCTCGGCCTTTCGATGCTGACAACAGCGGCCGCACAGTCCAAGGGCACGGTTTATTATCTCGTGCCGACACTGCTCGACGAGTTCCAGACCGGCTCGGTCAGTGCCCTTGAAATGTTCCTGAAGCAGACCGGCTACGAGATGAAGACACTCAACGCCGACAACAAAACGGACGCACAGCAGTCGCAGATGAACGACGTCATCGCCTTGAAGCCGGCGGCGATCATCCTGGCGGCCGTCGACTTCAACGCGCTGAAGCCATCTATCGAGGCCGCCCGTGCTGCCGGCATTCCGGTCGTCGAGTTCGACCGCCAGGTCACCTCGACCATGTCCGACTTCACCTCGGTCGCCGGAACGATCGAGATCGGCTATGTCGCCGCAGAGCAGGCTGAAGCCATGCTCAAGGCGAAGCATGGCGATGTGAAGGGTAAGATTCTGCAGGTTCTCGGCGACCCCGGCGATCCCTACACGCTCGATATCCAGAAGGGCTTCGAAGAGAAGATGAAGGCCTTCCCGGGCGTCACCATCGTCTCTGTGCCCGCCATGCAGTGGGAAGCCAGCAATGCCGGAACGATTGTTTCCGACCAGATGCTCGCCAACCCCGATATCGACCTCATCTTCCTGCACGCCGCCCATCTTTCGGTCGCAGCCGTCGCCTCGCTCGAGGCCGCCGGCAAGAAGCCGGGCGACGTGATGATGATGAGCTCGAACGGCGCTCCCGTCGGCCTCGACTTGATCCGCAAGGGTTGGCTCAACACAGAAGTCGAGCAGCCGCTCTATGCCCAGGCCGCAGCGGTTGCCATGTTCATGGACAAGATCGCCGGCAAGCAGGAAATAAAGGCTGGCGAATATGACATCCTCGGCCTGAAGGGTGTGGTGACGATCGAAGCCTGGGGTCCGAACATCAAGATCCCGGGTGCCGCGATCACCAAGGAGAATGTCGACGACCCGGCTTTCTGGGGCAATCTGAAGCCGCCGACGGCATCGGTCGAATCGATTAAGTGATCGGGTTTTCCTCCGGGGCTTGCGGGCCCCGGTTTCCTCCCTCAAATCCGGATTTGCCGCATGACGCCTCGTACGCGCAAAACTCTCGAATTCGTGCTCGACAATCTCGTCTGGTTCATGCTCATCGTCGTGCTCGCCCTGTTTTCAGCGCTGATCCCGAACTATTTCCAGATGGGTATCTTCACCAACATCATCGAGGCGTCGAGCGTGCTCGGCGTCATGTCGATCGGCCTTGCTCTGGTGATCATCGCCGGCCACATGGACCTCTCGGTTGAATCCGTTGCCGCTTTGTCGGCCATGGCTGTCGGCATCCTATTCTGCTCGGCAGGGATCGGCCTGGGTATCAAGCTTTCACCGGAATGGCTGATGATCCCCGCGTCACTGCTCGTTGCATGCGCCATCGGAGGGGTGATTGGCCTCTTCAATGGCTTCCTCGTCGTGAAACTGAAGATGAGCGCTTTCATCATCACGCTTGCCTCCTTCATCTGGGTGCGCGGCATCGTGCTTGCCGTCTCCGGCGGGCGCTCTGCGCAGGATCTCGCGCCGGCCATCCGGTGGTTTGCGATCGAGCGCTTTCTCGGCATCCCGCTGTCGGCTTGGATTGCGATTGCCTGCTTCCTGGTCTTCTCCATCATGATGGCAAAGACGCCCTTCGGTCGGCACCTGGTGATGATTGGCGGCAACGAAACCGCGACGTTCCGTGCCGGCATCCGTGTGACCCGCAACCTGATCATCGCCTTCGTGCTGGCCGGCGCCATAGCCGGACTTGCCGGCTGGCTGCTGGCGATCCGCACGTCGGGCGCAACAGCAAACCTCGGCGTTGGACTGTTGTTCAATGCCTTTGCGGCAGTCGTGATCGGCGGTGTCAGCCTCAAGGGCGGTGTCGGGGCGCTGCCGGGCGTCTATGCCGGCGTGCTGCTGCTGTCTTCCATCAACACAGCGATCAACCTGATGGGTCTGCCTGCGAACTATACCCAGGTCATCCATGGCTTCCTGGTGCTCGCAGCCGTCCTTCTCGACACGTTCAAACAAAGGCTCCGCCAGAGGCTCGCATGACAGACAGATTGAATGACAAGGTCGCGCTGGTCATCGGCGCATCCCGCGGCATCGGCAAGGCAATTGCCGTCCGCTTCAAGGAGGAAGGGGCAAAACTCGTCCTCGCCGATTTCGACGCAGACGAAGGCAAGGCGTCGGCCGATGAACTCGGTATCGACTTCGTCCATACCGACATCTCGAAGATGGAGGACGCGGTCGCGGCCGTCGCACTCACCCTCGAACGCCACGGCCGGCTCGACATCATCGTCCAGAATGCCGGCATCTATCCCTGGCAGCTAATAGAGAATACGTCCCCGGAAGACTGGGACAACGTGATGGCGGTCAATCTGCGCGGCTGTTTCAATGCTGCACGCGCCGCTCTCACGCCAATGAAACAGCAGGGCTCGGGGCGTATCCTCTTCACCTCGTCCATCACCGGGCCGCATGTCACCAGCCCCGGCCATGGCCATTATGCGGCGAGCAAGGCCGGGATCAACGGCTTCATCCGCTCCGCCGCGCTGGAATTCTCGTCCTACGGTATCAATGTCAATGGTGTCGAGCCAGGCAATATTCTGACCGAGGCGATCCAGTTGCATCGCAGCGCCGCCTTCATCAAGAACATGGAAGACGCGATCCCGCTGGCGCGCCTTGGATCGCCGCGCGACGTCGCCAATGCCTTCCTGTTTCTCGCCTCCGACGATGCGAGCTATGTGACCGGCACCACCATCATCGTCGATGGCGGCCAACTCCTTCCCGAAGGTGCCGATTTCAGATTGTTGCCGACCTGAGCATGACGTCGGCAACGTGTACTTCTGATCGAGAACGTGGACACGACTGAAGTTCCTAAGTCATGTGGATCGGTGTGAATATCGAATGCTGATTCACATGACACGGCTGGAAGGCCGATACCCGTTCCAGCGGTCTGATAGAGATCGTCCTGCTCCGCATCGCCACCGTTCTCAGCACTACGTCTACGAGGTTAGCCGCGTGCGCAGCAGTCACCGGCACGCCGGTCAAAGCCGTGTGTCCAACCGGCGGAAGCCGAGTAACACGTGAATTGCGTCACATGTTATGGATGCCGTTGCGGGGCCAGCGCCATCGTTTGCGCGTAAGCGAGTGGCGAGCGGTTACCCGGCATGTTTTCATCCAAAACCAGCGTCTTGAGATCATCGGAACGCACGTCGAGAGCCACGACGCGTTCCAGCTTATCGATCTGCCAGACGACATAGCCGAGTTCGGGCACATAGCCGCAATCACATCCGCAATCGCCGCCTTTGATCACATGCGCCTCTTCGGGCAAATACATGATCTGCGGTTTTGGCAACGTGTAGCAATGACCCTCGTAGGCATATCCGTAAATCACGCCAATGCTCTTTATGTAGTGGCCATCATCACCTCGAAAATTCTTCGATGGAACGCCGATATCGACGGGCAGTTGCTGTAGCTTGAGATTGTGATCGACAATAGCCAAAACGATCTGCTGATTAACCACCCCGAATATTTCATCACTGGTAATTTTGAGGACGGCCACTTCTTTGACGGCCTCTATTATTCTGTGCATATCCGCACGTTCGACCGAAAGGCCCTCCAATTTTGCAGATATTTGCTCGCTAATCGTCTCATCCGACAGCTTGAAAATTGGTCGGTGGATGGCCGGCCTGCCATAGAGGCGCACTTCGCTCGGATTGTAAGATCGGTAATCCGGCTCAGACAAACCTTCCAGCAACGGTCCCACACCGGGATGACTGCCACAATCGCTCATCACTTTCTCCTTTTGTAATTCACCTCGTTCCGATGATTTCACGCCACGCAAAATTCTCTTCCAGCATGTCAGCCGTCGCCCCGTCCGCGGCGGCAATAACGGCACGCGCCACCTGATCGATCCGTAGCCTGCTCGGATCCAGCGCTTTCAACGATACTGCCAGCGCCGTGCCCACCGCGTCGCGCGCGGCAATCAGTGCCTGTTTGAAGTACAATGGCCGGGTATTGAACGCGTCTGCGGTCGCCTGGCGAAACGTGTCAAATTCATCCGCCGCCAGTTTCCGCAGGTCGAGATCCAGAAGCCGGCTGTCGGCACAACCCTTTGCCACCAGATCGCGATGATAAAGCGCAACGACAGTATCGAAGATCGCACCCACAAATGGCAGCGCGCGGTCGTGCACCTCGCGCGTCACAGCCGACATGCGCCGGAAATTGGTGGCCAGGCGAATCTGCGTCTCCGGGCTCGTTTCCGCAAAGCGGTTCAGTTCATTGTACAAAAGCAGATTGCCCCTCGTGCGGCGCAGCAACCGGTCGATTGCGGAATCGAAATGCAGGAAAGAGATTAGGGAAACACAATCCGAAAATGCTTCGGAGAACGAGAAGAAATCGCTGTCGGCCGATGTTGCGGCTGGAATGCCCGTCTCCGACAGCATGACTAGATGTCCGACTTCATGCGCGATCGTGTCAAAATTCAACGCGTAGGGCCTAATGACGCCATCAATGTCGGAACAACCCAATTCTAGAAAGCCGTAGCCAGCCTGAGCATTGTCCCAATCGACGAACGGAACGATTTCAAGCCGTGGATAGGTCTGGTCGAAGAACCAGCGGACCCGCCGCCCGAGATAGCTCTGCCAGATGTCGAGAACGAAACGCACGCAGGCATAGGCGTGAACGGCGAGAAATGGACGCGAGGTTGGATCGATATTGTCGAAGTGACGGTCAGGACCCGGCCTTATCGGTGCCCGCCTTGCCCCGCCGAATGGCGGCAAACTTGCAAAGCCATAGGGCTGCTTTTGATACAGCGGGTCCGCGACATACATGGAGAGGTCGCTCGGGCCATCGCCGATTTCGTCGCGCTGAATAGACAGCCACACACGATCGGGCTGCTCGTATCCGGGTATGAAAGGGGGTTGCGGGTAGATCCAGAAGCGCGTGCCGACACGCGCATTTCCGGAGTCGAGGGAATCGTCCCGAAGCAGGCGCATGGTACATATGCCCCCTCGATTGAAAATCTCGCAGCTAAGAATTCAATCTATAAGTGTTCACTAATCTTGAGTCAATGCCGCCAGCCTCAAGATCCCTGACAAAGGTATTGGTTGCAACCCACGCGACGCTTCCACGACTGGCATTGGCCTGCACAAGAGATCGTGCGTTTCGTAACGCAAGGAGGGCATCCAGTTTTTTCTGTCCCACCAGCTCGTGCCTCAGGTCTTTGACCCTTTCCTCCGGGCAGCCTGCCGCCCGAATGATCGCCTCGAGCCGGCGCTCTCGAAAATTCATGTTTCGCGCGGTTGTTGTCAGCAGCTCTCGCTCGGCAGTGGTGACCAGTTTCCGGCGGGCCAAGTTCGCGAATGTCCGCTGAAGATCGACCATTGCCTGCGTCAAAGGCAGAAAATCGAGCTCGGGCGGCCCTGAAAGAACGGCGACTGCATCATCAGGAGCAAAGGGCCAGCGTCGGTACCACCTGTATATCAGGCCGACACCGATCATGCCGAATTGGCTCAGTTCCGCCGCCCTGAGCGCGCCCATGCTAGCCGCACCTATCACGACGATCCCCTGCGCCATCGCCCAGAGGATTTCCTTGTGCCGAACCGCCGGACGGTCCTCGAATTGCCCATCGATGATGACCATCGCC
The DNA here is from genome assembly GCA_900470155.1 of Hyphomicrobiales bacterium. Lineage (GTDB taxonomy): Bacteria > Pseudomonadota > Alphaproteobacteria > Rhizobiales > Rhizobiaceae > Allorhizobium. The sequence goes on along the minus strand of UBZT01000003.1, from coordinate 133,071 downwards.
CGCGGACGGTAGGCATGCGCGGCAAGGAGGACGTCGCCTTGTGCGGCCGGTTGCATGTAGACCGCATCGAGAACCCGCGCGGCTTCGGACAGTCGAAGCGTCGGACCAAGGAACACCACGATCGGGCCTTCAATACTCATGTCGGTCATGGGCGCACTCACCGTAGGATCGAAAAGGGCCTGGCTCCGGGAAGGATGGTTCTTACGCAATGAACACCTGCTTTGCTGTCCGCTGCCAACGGGACAGCCAATATAGGCCCCATACCGGCAGCCAGAACCCTGTCGATGAGCGCGCCGAGATCCGACACGGCACATGCTTCCGAGTCCGGTGGCGGCAATGCGGACGCGTCCATAAGGATAAGCTGGCGGGCCCTGGCGACATTTGAGTCGGTACTGCGTCTGTAATGTTTTCGGGTTTGATCGTCGCGCGCGCCAGATATTGCACCAGCCCGGGCTGACAGCGCTTCCAGCATCGCGCTCGCCGCTGCAACCGCGATGCTTGATCCTGCGGCGTAACCCTCGGTCGGTAGAGCCAGGATAGGTTCGCCAGGGCCAGTCTCGATCGTCTGGCACCAGACCACAGGGACCAGCGCCGGCGAAGGGGCAAGCCAAAACCCGAAGAAAATAGGGTTTCCGCCCACAGCCGACATTATGTGATCAACTCGACCGCCCAACCCACGCGAGGACATGCGCATTCGATCTAAGAAACCATGGGTTGCAAAAGCGCGAGCGATAGCGTCCCGCTCAATGCATTCGAGCAGTCCGTGCAACAACGCATCACGCGCGGTGACATGACATGCAAGACCTGTGGTCGTGCGGATGAACAACCCATCAGAGGCGAGCGGCGGATCCGTGTAGCAGGTGTGAACCAGTTCCAGGGGTACCGGCTGCGGGAGACCCGTTGCGATGTCGATGCCGGTGATCCAGGGTATCGTCCTTGCACGCCAGTTTCCGCAATGACCGGGTGCCAAAAGGGTCTCAAACAGGCCGTCAGCAATACTGAGTTCGTTTGCCGTCGCCTGGACTATCGTCTGGGAGGGAATCGCTTCAGCGTAAAACCGCTCTAGCGATTCCATAATGGCACCCACGGCCGCGCTGGCTTTGGCAATGCCGCGTCCGAGCGACGTGACTTCGGACAAGGCGGCAGGCCGAACCGCTTGAACCACAGGCAATCCGATCCGGTCTAACCCGGTCAGGTCACCCAGCCGGGTAATGCCCGCGCCGCGGCACAGCGGCAATATTTTCCGCAGGCATTGATCGTCCTCATCAGGCTCCTCGGCTGACAGGGGCCTCTGAAGGCCGATGGCAATGGCGCCGCGAAAGGCAGCAAGCGTCTCATCGACATCCGGGGGAACGTGAGCTTTCACGCGTGGTGACTCAACATTGACCGGCAAAGCCAAGCTCCTGGATTGAACGTCTCGCACGCTTTACAAGCGCCTTTGCCTCTTGGCTTTCAGCAATCTGCATCGCAGAGCGCAGGTCGGCGATGATGGGATCCGGATTGGTGCTGACCTGCGTCTGAAGAACGGCGCGGCAGCGGTGTAGCTCGGCGAGCCAATAGGCGTGACCGGTTTCCCTGGCCTTTTCTATTGCTTCATTTGTGACCTGGACCGCAAATCCATATTTGCCGGCAAGCCCGAGCAGCGTGGCATGCATGTAAAGATAGATCGGAAGATCCGCGACGGTGCCAAGGCTCTTCAGAAGCGTCAGGCCCTCGCGAAACATCGCATGCCCGCCCGCGAGACTGTCGACATGCGCGCGAGCCCAGCCGGCAAACAGCATCGACAAACCGGACAGTGACTGCATTTCATGCAGCTTCGCAAAATCTGCCATCCGTTGTGATATATTGGCGAGACGCTCAAAATCATCGCGGTAGAATGCCGAAACGGCTTCCGTATCCAGCGAATGTGCCTTGCTCGGCGGATGCGAAATCCGGTCAACGAAAGCGACCATTTTAGACAGCGCCGTGTCGGAAACTTTCGATTGCCCTGTCAGCCACAGCGAAAGGGCCAGTTGCCCAAGACCGCACACTTTCGCGTCATGGCCGCCAAATATCGTCCGGCTGGTTTTTGCCGACTGCTCCTCGTAGAGCGCAAGGCCTGCTTTGATCGCGTCCTGGGTCGCGCGATGATTTCCAAGGTTGAAATCAATAGCCCAGATGCAATGGTTGACCTGGAGCTTGATCTCGGGATCTTCTGCCCCGGCCAGCATGGAGCGCACTTGCAGGGCGCGATCGTGCATGACGCGAAAATCAGATCCTGTGAGCCACCACCCCCAATAGATAGGAAACCAGCTGGATTGAGCTTCTGTCGGTTGCCGACGAGCGATGGCAACGCCGTCTTCATAGAGCTTGCGTGCCGGCGGCGAATTCTGCCCGACCAAGCCCGTCAAGATCGGACCGAGTGAAATCAGTGCGGATAGGCGAAGCGCGTCAGTCGCAGGTTGCTCGCCCATTCGATCGCAAAGCACCAAGGCGTGCTCCAAATAGTGGCGCGCCTCTACCATTGCCGCCCGGCTGGAGCTTTCCTTGCCTGCTGCAGTATACAGCGCGATTGCGCTATCGATCAGCCCTGCTCGTTCCGCATGCTCAGCCAAAGTGCCGGTATCGACCCAAGCGGCAGCTCGGCGATTTTCACTGACAGCGAGATAAAATCGCCTATGCAATGCCTGCCGATGCTTGCGCAGGAGAGCTTTGTAGATCGTTTCCTGGATCAGGACATGGCGGAAACCGTAAGCGATGGGTCCGCGCGTCCTTAGCCGCAACAGAAACCCTGCGTCGATCAGGCTATCGGCGGCCTTGACCAAAGATTTCTTGCCAAGTCCTGGCAGCAGGGCCCGAAGCAGCGATAACGTGAACTGGGTGCCCGCTACGGCGCCCGCTCGCGCCACGTCTCTCGCCGTGCCCAGACGGTTAAGACGGGCATCCAATATTTCCTCAAAGGCAGACACATGGTTGGGCTTGACGTTCTCAGACAAGTTCATCGTCTCAGCGGCAACGTTTTCTGATACCCATTGGCCGATCTGTTCTATGAACAGCGGAACGCCACCGGATACCCGCTCGATAACGTCATAGAGTTCGGGCAGCAAGGCCTTCCTGCCCTCAGGCCATCTTGCCTCGATTGCTTGTCGTGTTTCGTGTCGATCAAGCGGAAGCAGGGTCAGACGTGTGGGCGCAGCCGCATCCAGCCAGCCCGTGGCATGCCCGAGGCGAGAGGTCGCGACCAATAGAATCGGCAGTTGACGCGCCACCCGAGCAGCCTCCATCAGCAGGTCCTGGGAGGTCGGATCAATCCAGTGAATGTCTTCAACAGCCAACACAATAGGCCCATTTGCGCACAAGGCTGCAAGCGCGCGAAACACAGAGCGACGAGCCTTATCACGGACCATTTTGGGGTCGATATCGGCGAGGCGTTGATTTCGGCCTGACGCACCCAGCAAATGTGAAAACGTTTCAACAATCTCTGCGTCGCGAATGCCGTTTCGTTCGAAAGCCGCCACCACGGCAGAGGCCGACACACCCTGTTGACCGTCTTGACCCGATACGGCGCCGGCAAAGCTGTTCACCAGAGGATGCAGTGTAGCGCGAAGCCCCCCAGGCAGGCACTGAAAGACGAACAGCCCGGTTCGTCGGTCGCGAGTAAGCTTTCGTACTTCGCGCAGCAGGCGCGACTTTCCGATGCCTGCGTCTCCTTCGAGCACAAGGACTTCGCCGCCCTTTGCCGATACCCTTTCCCAACAGTTGCCGATGGTTCGCAACTCGTCTTCGCGGCCAATAAAAGGGCCTCCAAGGTTACCGAACGCGTAAAACCGGTTGACATCGATCCTGTGTCCAAGCGCCCGCCATACCTTCTCCGGCAATGTGAAGCCCTTGAGCGTCCTTGCACCTTCAAAGACGAAAGCGTGCGACCTACCAGCGAGGTCGCGCGTATGATCCGACACAAAAACGGAATCTGGAAAGGCCAGCTCCTGCAAGCGGGTGGCGATTGCCAATGCCGCCGACGCAACCGGTTCCGCCTCCTTCTCAGTGATGAACGCAACGGATGTTGCGATACCGACGCGAACGTGCAGGTCATCACGCGCTGCTTCACGGCCAACTCGCGCGCACCCTTCCACGACGCCAAGACCGGCACGAATGGCGAGAGATGCCGCATCCTTCGCACCCAGATCATTCGGGAAGAGCGCCACACCGCCATCGCCGGCCTCAAGCAGCATGACACCCGAATGAGCCGTTATGGACTCCTTCGCGGCGTTCTGAAATGCGGCCATCAACTCCTGATAGTCCTCTATTTCGAGCAGATGGAGAAGCCTCGTGGACCCGACGAGATCGAAACAAAGAGCGGTAACTATCTGCCGCTCGCCGCCATGTTCAAAAGCGGCACCCCTGCGACGCGAAGGATTCCTCAATTGGCGCGGTTTATTGACCCGACCCTCGAGCATCCGCCACTCCTGCAGCTCGCTGTCCATGTTGGATCCTAAAATTATAACATAGGCGAGCGATATTTGGGATGATAACTGCCGCGTTGGTGCCACTTTTTCGCAGCCTCCAACCTGACACTGGGAAGTGGATACCTATTTAAGCAAATGCGTCGATAATGTGCATGCCTGCACCCCACTATGCCTCCGCACGGTCGGTGTCACAGCCATCGTCGTTGCACGGCCGGATAAAAATTAGCCTTTCTTGACAGTACCTGCTACCTCAATGCCACGGGCGACGCGGAAATTCCTGCGATCAAACGGTTGGTCCGTTTGGCTTGGCGATTACGGGCAGTCGATCATCGTGCTCCCGAATAGATAAATATCGAACTTTACTGGAGAACGTATCATGGGTTGGAAAACACCGAAAATCGAATACGTGAACGGTTACAAGATTGTTGAGGTCGATGGGCCAATCTTCAAAGTCTATGAGGGCGACCGTCAGCTCGGCGATGATTTCCCCTACTCCGGCGAAGCGGCCGCCCACGCAAAGTCTCTGCCCAAGTTACCTTCTGCACGGGATTGAGCGAGGCAACTGTTCCTGCCATCGCGGCCTTTCCGTCCGCCAGGACTCTTCCAAAGAGGCGACAAAACAGAAATGGCAGCGTCGCCAGGATGGCATGCAGTTAATTGATGGACGAAGCGTACAGTCTGCTCAACGGGCAACGGTAAGCTCAGCGAGCCGCTGCCCCAGAAGACACTCGGAATCACCCAGTTCAAGTACCACGCTCATATGGTTAAGGCTCGAAACGGCCAGCAGTTCAACCGGCTTGCCCGCATCAGAAAGCGTGGCATGCAGGGCGACCGCTTGCTCATGAAAGGGTCGCGTTTCGTCGGCCCCATAGGCAATTATACGCTTCGGCCCATCATGATGGACGGAACGAAGCGGGCTCCATCCGGATGCTTCTACCGGTGTCATCTTCGCTTCATGTTTCAGAAAGCTGTCGGGAATGCCGGAGAGGTCGTAGATCCCGCTCACCAGCAGCATGCCGGCAAGCCGCGGTAGCCTTAGCTGCGAGGTTTCGGCGGGGGCCATCGCGCAAAGATAGGATGCCAGATGTGCCCCGGCCGAATGGCCGCTGACGGTAATGCGCGCCTTATCAACGCCAAAATCCCCGGCATGATCCTGAAGCCACAGCACGGCGCGACGAACCTGGTCTACCAGCACAGGCAGCCGTTCCCCCGGCATCAGATCATATTCCACCAGGGCGGCCACGCCGCCAACGGCCAGCACCGGCTCTGCAACAAAGCGATAGCTCTCCTTTTCGCCGGAACGCCAATAGCCGCCATGCACGAAGACATGCAGCGGCGCCCCAGCCACCGGGTTTTCCGGAAAGATCAAATCCAGCGTTTCCCGCGCGCGCCCACCATAGGCGACATCGGCCTTTATCGTCGCCCGGGCCGACAAGGCGCGGCTTCTGCCCGAGAACTCCGCTGCGATCGCGTCAAAGTCTGGCACAAAATCGCGGATGCGATAAAGGTCCGGTTCTATCATCTGCACCTCCTGCTAAAACCCAATCAGAATTCCACCGCGAAATACTTCGCCTCCATGAATTCCAGAATGCCGGTCACGCCACCCTCGCGACCGAGGCCGCTCTGTTTCACGCCGCCGAAGGGCGCTGCGGGATCAGACATGAGGCCACGATTGATCCCCACCATCCCTGTCTCGATACCCTTGCCAACACGCATCGCACGCTTCATGTCGCGCGTATAGACATAAGCTGCCAACCCATATTCCGTGTTGTTGGCAAGTTCGATCACCTGGTCTTCGGTCTCGAACTTGTACACCGGTGCGACTGGGCCAAAGATTTCCTCTCGCGCAATGGCCGAATTAACATCAACATTTTCGAGTACCGTCGGTGGATAGAAATAACCATCGCCCACCAACGGCGCGCCACCTGTCGTGGCCCGCGCACCCAATTCGATCGCGTTGCTCACGAGATGGTCGATCTTCTGCACTGCTCTTGGTGTGATCATCGGGCCGCATTGCGTGGCCGGGTCATAACCCGGGCCGATCTTCAGGGCCGCCATCCGGGCGGTCAGGCCGTTGACGAAGGCATCGTGAATACCTGCCTGTACGTAGAAGCGGTTGGCTGCGGTGCAGGCTTCGCCAGCATTACGCATTTTCGCGATCATCGCACCGTCCAGCGCCGCCTCGAGATCGGCATCATCAAAAACCACGAATGGTGCATTGCCGCCCAGTTCCATAGAGCAGCTCACGACCGTCTTGGCGGCTTCTGCGAGAAGCTGGCGCCCCACGCCGGTGGAGCCGGTGAAGGAAAGTTTTCGGACGCGCGGATCGGCGAGCATCGCATTGGTCACTCCGGCCGGATTGGTGGTCGTCAGCACGTTGACAACACCAGGCGGCACTCCTGCCTCTTCGCCAAGACGCGCCATGGCATAGGCAGTGAGGGGGGTTTCTGACGCTGGCTTCAAAATCACGGTGCAGCCCGCAGCCAGCGCCGGTCCGATCTTACGAGTGGCCATGGCAGCGGGAAAATTCCACGGGGTAATCAGGACGGAAATACCGATCGGCTCATGATCGACGAGAATATTGTGGGCGCCCGACGGCGTATGGCGATACTCTCCGGGAATACGGGTTGCCTCCTCGGCATACCAGCGAAAGAATTCCGCGGCATAGGCGAGTTCACCGCGCGCATCCGGCAAGGCCTTGCCGTTCTCCAGCGAAATCAACAGCGCCAGTTCCTCACCATGCTGGGTCATCAGTTGAAACCACCGACGCAGGATCTCGGATCGCTGGCGCGGCGGTGTCCGACGCCATCCCGATGCAGCCGCCTCGGCTGCGTCCACGGCACGGAGCGCGTCATTGATGGATGCATCCGGCACCTCCGCCAGAACCGCACCCGTCGATGGATCGATGACCGGAATGCCCGCGCCCTTTTCCCACTTTCCCCCGATATAAAGGCCCTGTGCATGCATGGCGGGGTCGGCGTAGCCGGAAATCGTGGCATGAAACGTCATGGAGGCAATCCTTTGAATATTAGTTGAGACGAGCAAGATCGCCGGCATAGGCCGCCGCGACGAGATTTCGCATGTCAGGCAGAGCGAGAGGCCGTGGATTGTTCTGGATAAGTCGCGTGATCCCACAGCTTTGTTCCGACACCCAGTCGATGCGATCCTCAGCCAATCCCAGATCGCGCAAGGTGGCGGGAATACCGATCCTGTCGAACAATGCGGACAGCGCGGGGATCACGGCATCAGGACCCGCCAGTCCTGTTGCCATGGCGATCTGCTCCAGCTCGTCGCGGATCGCCGGAGCATTCCACGCCATTACATAGGGCATCAGGCAGGCGACACCCAAGCCATGGGCGGTATGGGTTAAGGCGCCGACAGGGTACTGAATGGCATGCGCGGCGGCTGTTCCTGCCACTCCAAATGCCAGTCCCGCAAGTGTGGCGCCCATCATCACACGCTCACGCGCAAGATGATCAGCACCATCGTCACAGGCAGCCTCCAGCCCCTGCCAGAGAAGGCTGATGGCGCGAAGGGCGAAATGGTCCGACAGTTCATTCTTGCCGACGAACACGCGCTCCTGGGCAAGACCCGGCACGGCTTGCCTACGGATTGCAGTAAAGGCTTCGATTGCGTGCGTCAGTGCGTCGGCACCGGCAATGGCTGTGAGCGCACGCGGGCAGGAGATCGTCAGATCCGGATCGCATATCGACGCAGTCGGAATGATAAAGGGACTGGAAATACCAACTTTGAGACTACGCTCCTTATCGGACAGCACCGCCACAGGCGTCACTTCCGAACCTGTGCCTGCGGTGGTCGGAAGAGCGATGAGCGGCATCACTGGACCAGGAATATTGTTCTCGCCGTAATAGTCCTGGGGGCGTCCGCCATGGGTGAGCAGGACCGCCACGCATTTCGCCATGTCGAGGCAGGACCCTCCACCAATGCCGACCACCAGATCCGGTGCAAAATCCCGCGCAGCAGCCGCGCTCGCGATCGCGGAATCGACCGGAACGTCGGCCATGGTAGAATCATCTACCCGCACATTCAGACCCGCCTCCTCCAATTGACCGACAATCGCCAGAAAATCCGGATCGGCGGCGAGCCTCGCGTCCGTGACGACCAACGCGCGACTGCCGAGTTTGCTGGCGATACGGGCTAGGGCATGCCGCTGTCCGGAGCCGAAGATGAGCTCCCGCGGCGCCCTGATTGTACCGAATAGGTTCATGCGAATTCATCCTCCAGTTATGTCAGGCAGCCTCGAGGGCCATAAGTTTTTCCAAAAGCGGTGGCGGCAGGTCGATCCCCGAAGTCAGCGCTGCCGTGCGACGTGCACGCGATCCGTCGCCCGGAATGGCAACAGGTCGCTCAGGATCAAGCGGGCGGGAGAGGCGCAGGCGGTCGAGATAGGCACTCAACAAAGCAACATCGCCTGCTCCTGCCGAAGGATCGACTAGGATCAGGATGTCGCCCTTGCTGGCCGGATCGCTGTCATCAAGGGTTCCCCGCACTTCGGGTGCGAGGCAGGACCCAGCCAGCATTGCAACGAGCAGTTCCACCGCAAGGCCAAGGCCATAACCCTTCGCACCCCCAAAAGGTGCAATCGCGCCTGTTTTTGCCTCCTCAGCATCAGTCGTCGCGCGCCCCTGCGCATCCACAGCCCATCCGGCAGGAATAGGGACATTGCGGAGGGCGTGATTGTTGATCTTGCCCATGGAAACAAAGCTCGTTGCAAAGTCGAGAATAAACGGATCCCCACCCGTTGGAATGCCGATGGCGATCGGATTGGTGCCCAGAAGCGCCTCTGTCCCACCATGTGGGTGAACCAGTGCTTCACTTGTGGAAAGCACGATACCGATCAGGCCTTTTTTCGCCGTCGCCTCGGCATAGTAGGCGAGCATTCCGATGTGATTGGCGTTGCGGATCGCTGCAATTGCCAGGCCGGCAGATTTGGCCACGGGCTCCAGTCTCTGCATGGCGGTCATCATCACGACCGGGCCCAGCCCTCTCTCGCCATCGACACTTAGAAAAGTGTCGCGCGTCCATTTTCCCGCACCACTCACCCTAGGGTTAGCGAGCCCTTTGTCGATACGCGAAAGAAGCAGCGGCAATCTCTGCAGACCATGTGAGGGCAAGCCACGCAATTCGGCTTCTATCAAGAGGTGGGCTTGGAGCCGCGACCACTCCGGTGGCGCGCCCCGCCTTTCCAGTTCAGAGATCGCCAATTTCATAAGCCGCTCGGCGGGAACCAACATTACCTAGATCCTATATCAGATCATATACGATATTGTATTTGACATAGGATATCTTATTTGCAACAAATGCGGCGGTGTCAATAAGGCTTCAGGAGAATAAGAGTGGCATTCGCAGCCGAGCGGGAAAGCAAATCAACAGGCATCAGGCCAATCAGCGTGGTCGAAGGCGTCTATGACAGCATCTACCACCGCTTGATGTCGCTCGAGATCGCTCCGGGCGCGCGGATCCCGATCGACGTTCTGGCGCGCGAACTGAATGTGTCGCAAACCCCCATCCGTGAAGCCCTCAGCCGGCTCGAACGCGAAGGGCTCGTTCACAAAGCGCATCTCATTGGATACAGCGCCGCGCCTCAATGGACACGCAAGCAATTCGAGGACCTCTATGCCTTTCGCCTCCTGATTGAGCCTGAAGGCGCTCGGCTCGCCGCCCAAAACATGACGCCGGAAGCGCTGCAACAACTGGAGAGTTCAGCAGCCGACATGGGCAACGGCGCGCCGCCGGTCGATCGCAACACCCGGTATTCGCGGTTCGCGCGCGCAGACGCCCTCTTTCATGATGAGATCCTCAAAATCGCAGGAAACGAAGTCATCCGGGCAACGCTGTTCAACCAGCATGTTCACTTGCATATCTTCCGACTGATGTTCCATACGCGGGTCACACAGGAAGCGCTGGAGGAACACGAAAGCCTGTTGGCAGCCTTCCGGTCCGGCGATGCCCAGGCTGCCTATGACGCGATGCACGTGCATATCGAACGCTCGCGCGACCGTCTGCTGTCGGCATTCGAATGAACGCGGTCCTGTCGCCAGATGTTGACGGGCAGCCGGTGATGTCTCCGGGTGTTGCATTGCAGGCCGATGGCTTGGGCAAGACCTATGGGCCGATCACCGTCCTGTCTGATATCACGCTGGACATCCGCGCCGGTGAGGTGCACGCGATCATCGGTGAAAACGGTGCCGGAAAATCGACACTGATGAAACTTCTATCCGGCCATGTTGCACCGACGGCCGGACACATAAGCATGGATGGACGGCCAGTACAGTTTCGCAATGCTGTGGAAGCCGAGCATGCCGGCATCGTTCTCGTCCATCAGGAAATCCTCCTGGCTGCCGACCTGACCGTCGCGGAAAACCTGTTTCTGGGTCGCGAATTGGGACCTGGGCCGATGGTCAACGACAAGGCGATGAACCGCCGCACGGCGGAATTGCTGCAACGGGTCGGATCTTCTGCGCGGCCCCGAGACCGGGTGGGCGACCTGCCGCTCGCGCAGCGGCAACTGGTGCAAATTGCCCGCGCCCTTCTGGATGAGCGTAAGGTCGTCATTCTCGACGAACCGACCGCTGTGCTGGCAAATGACGAGGTTACAGCCCTTCTGGACATCGTCCGCAGCCTGCGCGGTCAAGGCGTTGCGGTTCTCTACATCTCGCACCGCCTCGATGAAGTGCAGGCGCTCGCAGACCGGGTCACCGTGCTTCGTGACGGCTGCATGATCGGCACCTGGCCTGCCGCCACGCTCGGTCAGCGGGACATGGCGGAGCTTATGGTCGGGCGCGAACTCGAAATGCTCTATCCGCACAAGCGCCCTGTCACGACGGTATCGCCGATCCTGGCGGTCAGTGACCTGGCGGTGGATCACGGCACGCAGAAGGTCTCGTTCAGCGTCAGCCCCGGCGAGGTCCTCGGAATTGGCGGCATGATCGGCGCGGGGCGCACCGAGCTGATCGAGGGATTGATGGGACTGCGGCCGTCGCATGCTGCCAAGGTCATGCTGCACGGCAAGGAAATCGGCCAGCGCTCCGTTCGCACATTGATGGATGCCGGGCTCGTATACCTGACCGAGGATCGCAAGGGAAAAGGATTGCTCCTGGAGGAGAGACTGGGGCCGAACCTGACTTTGCAGGCGCTGGACACCGTCAATCCGGGCACTGTGCTCGACAAGCGCGAGGAACTCGCAAATCTTCGCAAGGCCGTTACCGGCTACGACATCCGCGTGCGGTCGCTGATGCTTGAGGCAGGCAAGCTCTCGGGCGGCAATCAGCAGAAGCTGCTGCTGGCAAAGGTGATGATGGCCGATCCGTCGGTCGTCATCATTGACGAGCCGACGCGCGGTATCGACATCGGCAACAAAAGCCAGATCTACGAATTCATCGACGCGATGGTGCGGGCAGGCAAGGCCTGCATCGTTATCTCGTCGGAAATGCAGGAGCTGGTTGGCCTCGCCGACCGGGTTCTTGTGATGCGTGCAGGGAGGATCGTCGCAGAGCTTCGTGGTGACGAAATCAATGAGGAGAACGTCGTCTATGCCGCCACCACAGGCGGACATGGAAACGTTGGGGAGGAACAACATGACCACAGCGACAGCAACCATCGCGACGGCTGACGAACGATATCGGATTCGTTGGGCCGATCTTGCACCATTCATTGCGCTTGCGGTGATTGTATTGCTTGGGGCGCTGATCAATTCCAATTTCACCTCATCGGCCAACCTGATGAACGTGATCACCCGCAGCGCATTCATTGCAATCATAGCGGTCGGAGCAACCTTCGTGATTGCATCGGGCGGGCTCGATCTGTCAGTCGGATCCATGATGGCATTTGTCACCGGCATCATGATCATGGTGATGAACGACCTCGCTCCGGCTTATGGCAGCTGGGCCATACCGATGGGTGCCGGCGTGGCCGTTGTCGTCGGCGGACTTTGCGGCTTGTTTAACGGGCTCATCGTGACTGTCGGAAGAATTGAGCCTTTCATCGTCACGCTTGGCACGATGGGCATATTTCGCGCCTTCATCACATTCATGACCGACGGCGGTTCACTGCCGATCGACCGGGGACTTAGGGATGCCTATCGACCAGTGTATTTCGGCGATTTTCTCGGGGTCCCCTACCCGGTCCTGATCACCTTTGTTGTCGTGCTTCTCGGTGGGTTCGTGCTCTATCGCACCAAATATGGCCGTCGCCTGACCTCTGCCGGCTCCAATGTCGAGGTGGCGCGCTTTTCCGGCGTGAATGTCGGCGTTGTCCGCACCGGTGCCTACGTGATCCAAGGATTGTGCGTGGCCGTGGCTGCCATCTGCTACGTGCCGCGACTGGGCGCTGCGACACCGACAACGGGGCAATTGTGGGAACTACAAGTCATCACAGCTGTGGTGATTGGCGGCACTCTCCTGCGAGGAGGCAGGGGGCGCATAGGGGGCACCGTAGCAGGTGCGCTCATTCTCGAGGTTATCGCCAATGTCATGGTCCTGTCGGACTTGGTGTCGGAATACCTCATCGCGGCCGTGCAGGGCGCAATCATCATCATCGCCATGCTCGCACATCGATTTACCGCAAGCCGTTGAACACGGCTGAAGACTTCAAAAGGAGGAGTGAAACATGAAGTCCATTACACTTAAGGCAAGAATTCTACTCTCAACGGCAGCCATCGTCTTGGCTTTGCCGCTCGGCAGCGCGCAGGCGCAGGACAAGAAGGTCACGATTGCCGTGTCCATTCCCGCGGCAACGCATGGCTGGACCGGCGGCGTCGTCTACCACGCCCAGCAGGCCGAAAAGGAAATCGAAGCCGCATTCCCCAACATCGACGTTGTGGTCTCGACGGCAGCATCGGCCACCGCACAGGTATCTTCCCTGGAAGACCTGTCCGCAACCCGCGCACTTGATGCTCTGGTTATCCTGCCCTTCACCTCGGAGGAACTGACGGGGCCGGTTGAGCAGGTCAAGGCAAAGGGCACCTTCGTTGCCGTGGTCGATCGTGGCCTGGCCGACCCGTCGATCCAAGATCTATACGTTGCTGGCGACAACATTGCCGTGGGCGCCAACACCGCACGCTGGCTGTCGGAAAAGCTGAGCGGCGAAGGCCAGATCGTCGTATTGCGCGGCATCCCGACCGTTATCGATGACGAACGCATCAAGGGTTTTTCGGATGTCATTGCCGGAACCAAGATCAAGATCCTCGACATCCAGTATGCCAACTGGAACCAGGACGAAGCGTTCAAGCTGATGCAGGACTATCTGGCCAAATATCCTCAAATCGATGCTGTTTGGGCCAACGACGACGACATGTTGCTTGGTGTCATTGAAGCCGTCGATCGTGCCGGCCGGACCGACATCAAGTATGCGCTCGGCGGCAATGGCATGAAACAGGTCATCGAGATGGTCAAGGCAGGCGACAAACGCACGCCGATCTCGACGCCCTATCCGCCGTCAATGATCAAGTCTGCCATCTACATGACTGCCGGACAGTTCACCGGACAGGCGCCAATGCGAGGCTCCTTCAAGCTCGACGCACCACTGATCACCCCGGAGAATGCGGACCAGTTCTACTTCCCCGATTCCCCGTTCTGATGATGAGGATGACGCCAGGTTTGGCCCGGCGTCATCCGACTACCATACCAAGAGGAGACACGATATGAACGGCAAGAAAATCCTCATGCTCACCGGCGAGTTCACCGAGGAGTATGAAATCTTTGTATTTCAGCAGGGCATGGAGGCGGTCGGGCACACCGTGCATGTCGTTTGCCCCGACAAGAAAGCGGGCGACCGGATCAAGACCTCGTTGCATGATTTCGAGGGCGACCAGACCTATACTGAAAAGCTTGGCCATTATGCCGATATCAACAAGACCTTTTCAGACGTGAAGGTCGAGGACTACGACGCCGTCTACGCAGCAGGTGGGCGCGGGCCCGAATACATCCGCACCGACAAGCGTGTGCAGGCCATGGTTCTCCATTTCCATGAGACCGGCAAACCGATTTTCACGATCTGCCACGGCGTTCAGATCCTGATGGCGGTGCCCGGGGTTCTGAAAGGCAAGAAGGTCGCAGGACTGGGCGCCTGCGAGCCAGAGGTGACGGCTGTCGGTGGCATCTACATCGACGTCAAGCCAACGGAGGCCTATGTCGATGGCAATATGGTCTCCGCCAAAGGTTGGACAGGACTGGCCGCATTCATGCGCGAATGCATGAAGGTACTTGGCACCAAGATCACGCACAGCTGATCGCAGGATATGGTGGTACGCACCGAGCTTTAGTCTTGATTTTGCCCCCGCGGTATTCCGCCGGGGGCAAATTCTGCCCCGTGAACATTAAACTGCAAAGACGCCGACATGCGGGCATGCTCACATCCGATCAGTCTGAGAGTTCGCCGCAAATCCGGATGCCTGACCAGCCCTGCACCCCGGTTCTCACATCCAATCCTGCAGCGCCTGTCAATGCGAGTTGCCTGCAGAGCGTCCAAACACTCTTTGGATGAATGTGGCATGCGCTGGTTAGTGCCGGAACTCTGCGTGCGCCAGGGTTTGTCTGATTTCGTCGTTTGAAGGGCGCGAGAAGGCATGATTGAGAACTTGTTCGTCCCTATTTGGAAAATAGCGTGTGGATCGGGCGTCATGCTCTGACGGCGGCGATCAGGCCCGGAACGCCGACAAGAGTGATGGCTCTTTTGATGTTGTGGGCCAGCGCCGTCAGGCGGAACTCTCCGCGAACGTTTTCCAGCCTGCGCATCAGGAACGCGCCCTGATACATCCATTGATTGATCGTGCCGAACGGATGCTCGACGCTTTCGCGCCTTTGGTCCAGAATGTCAGGCCGGCCGGCAAGACGCGCCGCCATACGGTCGAGCACCGCCTCGTTCTCAAGACGCGACACGCGACGGAAGCTTTTGGTGCAGCGTTCGCGCAGGCTGCATGCCTTGCAGGCGTTGCGATTGACGTAGTCGATCTTCACATTGTCGCGGGACTTGTCAAAGTGACGGGGCGAGAGCACCTGGTCTGCGGGGCAAAGGTAAATGTCCTTGCCCGGATCATAGCGGAATTGCTCCTTGGAGAAGAAGCCCTCGGCCACGGCCACGGCCGGACCGCGGATCGGCTTGGGTACAAAAGCAGTGATCCCGGCCTTCTCGTAGGCCTCGATATCCTCAATCTTGAAGTAGCCGCGATCAGCGACGGCTTCGATCCTGTCAACGCCGAGCGTGTCCATCGCAGCCTCGACCGTCGGCGCAAGAAGCCCCATGTCGAGGACCTGATTGCTGACCTCCTGCTCGGCGATCAGCTTACGCTTCACATCAACGGCAAGCTGGATGTTGTAGCCGACGCCGACCTTGGTCATGCGCGCCATGGCACGGGCATCCGGATCGGTCAGCGAGATCTGGTTCTCGCCGGTCTTGTCCAACTCGTCCAGCAGCGCCTTGTGGCGATCCCGCTTGCCTTTGATCGCCGCGATCTTTTCCGCGAGTTTGCCATCGCTGCGACTGGTGCCGCCGCCATGGCCGCCGGTTTCCTCCTCTTGCGCGTCACCCTCATCGAGCCGCTTTATGTAATCTGCCAGTTTCTCGTCGGCTTCGTTGATGAACTTGGTCAGCGCACCCCGCGTGAAGTTACGATCCTTGTTGTTCACCGCCTTGATGCGCATGCCATCGACCGCCAGAAGCTCTCGCCCGAACACATCGAGCTGCCGGCACAGGATGACAAATTCCCGGAACACCTGCTTGAAGGCCGACCGGTTCACGCGGCGGAAATCGGCGATGGTGCGGAAGTCGGGCTTCAGGTGTCGCAGCAGCCAGATCACCTCGATATTGCGGTGGGTCTCCGCCTCCAGCCGCCGGCTGGATCGCACCCGGTTGATGTAGCCGTTAATATACGGCTTCAAAAGGTCGGCCGGATCGTAACCCGGACGCCGGTCTCCTTCGCGGCCACCCGCACAAAGCCTGCGGCAGCAAGATCCAGGCCATCCACAAAAGCCTCGATGAAGCGGACCGGGTTGTCCGGCCCCACGTAGTCGTCCACCGCTTCCGGCAGAAGCAGCAATTGCGCGCGATCTGTACCTGAATGATGTGCCATGGCAAATTCTACCACGGACCCTTATTCTCCGGAATCCCGGTCGCAGTTTTGCACAGTCTGCGATGGCAGAGACCATTTACAAAGGAGCTCTTGAGTGAACCTAATTGCCCACGTCGAAATTCCCGCAACAGATCTCAACAGAGCAATGCGCTTCTACAGTGCCGTATTCGGGGTGAACTTCGGAGACGTTGTGACAATCCACGACAACAAAATGGCCTATTTCCCCTTCGAGGAAGGGCGAGATGGCGCCAGTGGGGCGCTCGTCCAAGGTGATGTTTACGTTCCCACCCGAGATGGAGCAATCATCTATCTCAGTGTCCAAGATATTGACGATGTCATAGCCAAAGCTGTTGCCCAGGGAAGCGCAATTCTATTTCCAAAGACACCGATCAACGAAAATGGCTTTGTCGCCGAAATTGCTGATAGCGAGGGTAATCGCATCGCAATCCAATCTGTCTGATCGTAAGCGGGTATCCGTGTTTTGGACGGTCTGCCTGACTTGCGCATTGCGAGATTGATGCAGCCAGGGCGCGCTTCAATGTCTGCCATCAGCCTGCCTGATCTGCCCATGATCAACGCGCTTGACCGCAGAGGCCACCACACCAAACACGGCGCCAAGTGTGACCCAGCAACCCGTGTCCTCGGTCTGGCGGTGAAAGTGCGTGCAGCGAGGTGGCATTCTTAGTTGCGTTTAACGTGATAGCGATTCTCATCTTTCTTGACCCGGATCGCATTTCTGGACAAAGGTAAGGCTGGTTTCCGAAAGACGTGCAGGTCACGGAAGACGGGGCGAAAGGCGAGAATTTGACCTATCTACATTCAATGCAGACAGAGACGGACGGCATCCGGGCCGTCCTGCCCGCCAAGTGGCGGTCCCTCGACGGCATTGTCGGCGTCCATTGGGATGCCGAGGGCCACGCGGGCGCTAGCGGCTATTACCTGTCTCCAGATCCACGCATCATGTTCTTCTTCAACGACGTAAGCGGTCATATCCAGGTGGCCGATCGACGCGGAGAAGTCGAGCACGGTGAACGCGGATTGGCACGCGCAATCTATGTACCGGCTGGCGTACCCATGTGGACTAGGTTCACGCGCCGCCATCGTTTCTCACATCTGGATCTGCATCTCCACCACGACCGCCTGATGCGCTACGTTGCCCCCGTGATCGGCACTTCTGCAGCCCGCACGGCCCTGAAAAAGCCCATGGAACTGCACGACCCTGGACCGCTAACCAGTTTGGCGAACCTCGTCGTCGACGAACTCTCCACACATGTCAGGCACCCGGCCTTTGCCGAAAATCTGATCGGCAGCATCGTCACAGGGCTTCTGGATTTGCAGGGTGACGACGCGAATTGCAAGGCTTCCGGCGGACGGCTGACCCAGGCGCAACTGAACCGGCTCTCGGCCTTCTTCGCCAATTGCGGCGGCAGACGTCTGTCAGTGGCCGAAATGGCCGACGTTGTGGGTTTGTCGGAAAGCTGGTTCGGCACCGTCTTTCGGCAGACAACAGGCAAAACACCCTTGCAGTGGCAATTGTCTCGCCGAATCGACCTCGCAAGCAAATTGCTAACCGAGACCACCCTGAGCATTGCGGCGATCAGTGCGCAGCTGGGCTTCACAGACCAAGCCCATATGACCAAGGTCTTCCGGGGCGTGACCGGCGATACACCAGCGGCCTGGCGGCGTAAGCCTCATTCGGATTAAAGGTACAGACCCGACCGCCTCTGGTGTTCGGTCGGGCCTGCGTTGATCACCAGGTCTGGCGGATGGTCGCGTAGATCGTGCGGCCAGGATTGTAGTAGAGCGCGCCACCGTCGTTGTTGGCGACGTGCTTCTCGTCGAACAGATTGCTGGCGTTCAACTGGAAACTCGTATTCTCCTTGATGGCGTAGGTGAAGGACGCATCGAAGATGACTGCCCCGTCCGACTTCCGCGTGTTCGCATTGTCGAAATAGTAGGAGCCGATGAAACGAGCGCCGGCACCGAAGGTCATGTCACCCCGTGCACCCTCGCCTTCCAGCGTATAGGTGCCCCAGAGCGAAGCCATGTGCTGGGGCACTTGGGCAAAACGCTTGCCGTCATAGGTCCCTGCATCAACGATTTTCGAATCAATGTAGGAATAGGCACCGATCAGGTTGACGTTCGACGTCAGTTCGACCTTCGCCTCGAGATCGAAGCCGCGGTGGCGGATTTCCTCAACCGTGTTGGGCAGATAGACCGGTGCCTCGTATGTCGTGATATTTTCCAGCGTCAGGTCATAGATGGAAGCAGTGATCATTGCCGGGAAGGCGTCCGGACGATACTTGATCCCTGCCTCATATTGTTTGCCATAAGTCGGCTCATTGCCTGTGCTCGGGGGCGCTACGGATTCGGCATAGCTGACATAGGCCGCGAGCTCCTCGGTGATCTTGTAGCTGAAACCGACGCGCTTGCTCAGCTCACTGTAGTCACCACTGTCCGTCGAATTCGCCAATAGATCGGTGTCGTCGAGGTCCAGCCAGTCATTGCGTAGACCGACACTGGCCGTGAGGCGGTCCGAAAAGATCAGGTCCTGCTGGAGATAGATCGCCCGTGTGACCTGCTCCTGTCGCGAACTGCTATAAGGCGACAGAGCACCCGGAGCTCCGGAATAGACCGGGTTTAGCCAATCGATCTGCGGTGCCGCGGTATAGTAGTTTGCCCCGCTGGAATCGAAGTTGCTGTAGTCGGTGCCGGCCAGCGTGCGGCTTTCGACCTGATCGAACTGCGTCTCATAAAGGAAGTGGGCATCGGCGACAAACTGCTCAGACGAGCGCTCGCTGCCGAAGTAACTGCGATCTGCCAGAGTGTCGGACGAACTGCCGGCACCCAAGGAATCCCAAATATAGGCATAGCCGAAACCGGTATTGGACTTGCTGTGTCGGGCATTCGAGCCGAAGGACAGGCCATTGCCGAAATCATGCTCGAACATCAGCGAATAGGTATTGCGGTTCGTCGTATCGTAGTTGTAGTCCGGTTCTCCGAAGAACCGGTCGCGGTCGAAATCGGTATAAAGCGGATGACCGCCGCCACTTGGGGTGCCATCGCGGCCCAGGTGATCGAAGACGAATGTCAAGGCAGTCATGTCGGTCGGACGCCAGGTCACGCCGCCCTGGATGAAGTTCTCGTCATTCTCCGAAAAGTCGTATTCACCGTCGGCGCGCTGGACTTTGCCTGTCAGACGATAGGAGAGCGTATCGTCCTCTGTGAGGTTGTCACCAAAATCGAAGCCCGCCTCCTTGTGAGCAAAGGAACCGGTGGTGCCATAGACCTCACCGAAGCGCTCGCTACGCGGCATTTTCGTGACATAGTTGATCGCACCGCCCGGATCCGAAACGCCGAAACCGGTGGAGTTGGCGCCCTTCAGGATTTCAAGCCTTTCGAAGGCATAGGGTTCCTCCCTCACGCCGGTCCATGTCCGGCCCACCATGAGACCGTCGCGATAGGTGAAGGGCGTGAAGCCGCGGATCTTGACGTAGTCGAAGCGGTCGTCGGAACCGTAGTAGTCCGTAACAACGCCAGCGGTATACTGCACCACCTTCTCGACTGTATCGGCGGCGCGCTGCTCGATTTCCTTCGACGTGATGACCGACACGGTGGCTGGTGTCGTCAGAATCTCGCCGGGCATCTTGCCCACGGCATTCGACTCGTTAGCAACGATCGACTTGGAATCCGCGTCTCGCTTGCCGGCCCCCTCCACGGTGATGGTCTGGAGCACGGTCGACTCGTTGTCGGCCTGAGCGTCCTGCGCACCCGCAAATGCGGGTATCAATGCGACGAAAGCCGTGCAGCCAAGGAGGATGGCTGTACGGTGGCGGATGGAAGCTCGGGCTGCGCCTCCGGCGGAGATGACTCTGATCATGTTTTTTCCAGAATTTGACGTTCCGACATTCCGTCTCGATGAACCTCCAGGTTCACCGTCGGGAGCCGACCGACAGCGGAGGCTTGCAACACCCAAGCGTAGGTTCGCTGCAGACTGCAATCGTATCGGTCTGCCCGCCATTAACTGGATAACTTTCATCCAGTATTGTAAATTTCCTTTTTTTGTAAGATTCCCCGGAAAATCAAGAGGGCATGTGGCTCCGCTGTACCAAATTGCTTGACCCGACGAATTGAAGCTGAGAGGGACGGTCAACTTAATCAAGGGATGATTGTGACCCATGCGGATCAACTTGAATCACCTGGTGCCCGTTGCAGCAATTCTCCTATGTGTCGCCGGCACCACCGCACAAGCAGACGAGCAAGATCGCTTTCCCGTTGAAATTAAACACGCGCTCGGCACGACGATGGTCGCCGAGAGGCCACAACGAGTGGCGACGGTGGCCTGGGCCAATCACGAAGTCCCCCTCGCCCTTGGGGTCGTCCCGGTCGGCATGGCGGCTGCCAATTTCGGCGATGACGATGGTGACGGCCTGCTGCCATGGGTGGCAGAACGATTGAAGGAACTCGGCGCCGCAGCGCCTCGGCTGTACGATGAAGGCGATGGCATCGATTTCGAAGCTGTCGCCGGCACGCAGCCGGACGTCATTCTGGCCGCTTATTCAGGGCTCAGCCAGTCCGACTACGACACGTTGAGCCAGATTGCACCGGTCGTCGCCTATCCCCAGGCGCCCTGGTCGACAGACTGGCGCGAGATGATCCGTTTCGACAGCGCCGGTCTCGGCCTCGCCCAGGAAGGCGAGACGCTGATTGCAGACATCGAGCGGAAGATCGCTACCGAGGTGGCGAAGTATCCGGAACTGAAGGGCAAGACGGCAATGTTCGTCACCCATCTCGACGCCAATGACCTCAGCATCGTCAACTTCTACACGACGCAGGACACACGCATCCGCTTCTTTGGCGACCTTGGTCTCTCTGCGCCGAAAAGCGTGGTCCAGGCATCTTCCACTGGCAGCTTTGCCGGCTCGATCAGTGCCGAGCAGATCGATCTCTTCGATGACGTCGACATCCTCGTGACCTATGGCGACCGGGGATTGATCGAGGCGATGAAGGCCAATCCGCTGCTCGCCCACATGCCGGCCGTCAAGCATGACGCAATCGTCATGCTGGGCCGCGACCCTATCGGCACCGCCGCCAATCCCACGCCCCTGTCGATCACCTGGGTGCTGCCCGCCTATGTCGCCATGCTGGCGGAAGCGGCCAGAAAGACGGAATGACGGCGCTCGCGAAACATCAGGCACGCCAGCAATCGTCCGGTCGCGCTGTTAACATGGGACGGGTGGCCTGGCTCGGCACGGTCGTCGCAATCGGCATCGCGGTCGCGATCCTGTCGCTGATGATCGGCACGCGCGATGTCCCGGTGGCCGATGTCCTGGCTGCAATCTCTGGCGATACATCGACGCTGGATCGCGCAGCAGTGGCGACACGCATTCCGCGGACGATCCTTGCCTTGATGGCAGGAGCGGCCCTCGGCCTCGCCGGTGCGGTCATGCAGGGCGTCACGCGCAATCCGCTCGCCGATCCCGGCATTCTCGGTATCAATATTGGCGCCTCGCTGGCCGTCGTGGTCGGCGTTGCATGGTTCGGTATCAGTTCCGCCCATACCTTCATCTGGGTCGCGATCGCGGGTGCGGCAGCGACCGCAGTCTTCGTCTATGTCATCGGCTCGATGGGGCGCGGTGGCGCAACGCCGCTGAAGCTCGCGCTGTCAGGTACGGCGACGTCGATTGCGTTTTCCTCGCTGGTCATCGCCGTCGTTCTTCCCCGGGCGGACATTGCCGGCGGCATCCGCTCCTGGCAGATCGGCGGTGTCGGCGGCGCGACGTTCGAACGCATGGAACCGGTCTACGCCTTCCTCTTGGTCGGCTTCGTCCTCTGCCTTCTCTCTGCCCGACGGCTCAACGCGCTGGCTCTCGGGGACGAACTTGCAGCCGGCCTCGGAGAACGCGTCGCGCTTGCCCGGGTAACGGCAACGCTCGGCGCGGTGATGCTCTGCGGCGCGACGACAGCCGTCTGCGGCCCGATCGGCTTTGTCGGGCTTGTCGTTCCCCATGCCTGCCGGCTGCTGGTCGGGGTGGATCACCGCTGGCTGCTGCCGTTTTCTGCCCTTGGAGGCGCCACTCTGCTGACCACGAGCGATATCCTGGGGCGTCTGGCCGCACGCCCGTCCGAGCTGGAAGTCGGTGTCGTCACCGCCCTGATCGGCGCACCCTTCTTCATCTTCATCGTCCGACGACAGAAGGTAAGAGACTTGTGAACGGCCTCCATATCCCTCCGCTGACGGCCGCGATGATCGCATTCAGCCGTGGCCGCCAGGCCCGGTATCGCCATACGCTCTTGGCACTCATGCTGGTCCTGCTGGCGTTCGGCTTCCTTGTCACGCTGATGGCCGGTCAGACATTCACCCCCCTTGCCGACGTCTTCAGCGTTCTCTCAGGGGAGAGTGTTCCCGGTGCAGACTTCACCGTCGGCCATTTGCGCCTGCCGCGGGCTGTTCTCGCGGTTGTTGCCGGGTTCAGCTTCGGGATCGGTGGAGCGGCCTTCCAGACCATGCTGCGCAACCCACTTGCCAGCCCCGACATCATCGGCATCACGTCCGGAGCCAGCGCCGCGGCGGTCTTCGCAATCGTCATTCTGTCGCTAGGCGGCCCGGCCGTCTCCATACTTGCCGTGGGCGCCGGCCTCGCGGTCGCACTTCTGGTCTACGGCCTCTCGGCGAAAAGCGGGGTGGCCGGCTCGCGCCTCATCCTCGTCGGGATCGGCGTTTCAGCCATGCTGGAAAGCATGATTGCCTATGTGCTCTCGCGCGCCCCCGCCTTCACCCTGCAGGAAGCCATGCGCTGGCTGACCGGCAGTCTCAACGGGGCAAAGCTTGAGCAGAGCCTCCCCGTGATGGCATCCCTTCTTGTCTTCGGCGCGCTCATTCTCTTCAAGGGCCGCGATCTTGAAGCCATGCGAACGGGAGACGAGACGGCAACGGCTCTGGGGGTGAATGTCTCCACCACGCGCCTCATCGTGATGATATCAGCTGTGGGATTGATCGCCACGGCCACGGCCGTCACCGGACCGATCGCCTTTGTCGCGTTTCTTGCAGGGCCGATCGCCACCGGCATGTTCGGGCGACGCAGTTCGATCCTCCTGCCGGCCGGCATGGTGGCCGCTTTGCTGGTCCTGATCGGAGACTTCGTCGGTCAGTTCCTGCTTCCCGGCCGCTACCCGGTCGGCGTCGTCACCGGCGCGCTCGGCGCCCCCTATCTCATCACCCTGATCATTAGAAGCAACCGCCGCGGAGGTACGCCATGACCGATCCCCGCCTTGAGGCGAAATCGCTTTCGGCCGGCTATGGCGAGAACCTCGTCCTGCAGGACCTGGACCTCATCATTCCCTCCGGCAGGATCACCGCGATCGTCGGTGCCAATGCCTGTGGCAAATCCACCCTGCTCAAGGCCCTGTCACGGCTGATTGCTCCGAAGAGTGGCGAAGTCCTGCTTGATGGCCGGGCAATCCACCGGCTGCCGACCCGTGAACTCGCCCGGCGGCTCGGGCTGCTTCCGCAGTCACCCATCGCACCTGATGGCATCACGGTCATGGATCTCGTCAGCCGCGGCAGACATCCCCATCACGGCCTTTTCGCCTCCTGGACCAAGTCCGACGACAAGGCCATAGCAGACGCACTCGAGGCCACCCAGACGGCGGACCTCGCAGAGCGTCCGGTGGACGAACTCTCCGGCGGCCAACGGCAGCGGGCATGGATCGCCATGGCTCTGGCCCAGGAGACCGAAATCCTGCTCCTCGACGAACCGACGACCTTCCTCGACATCAGCCACCAGATCGACGTGCTCGACCTGCTGACGGATCTCAATAGGTTCCGTGGCACGACGATCGTCATGGTCCTGCACGACCTGAACCTTGCCGCCCGATATGGCGACCATCTTGTCGCCATGCTCGACGGTAGACCGTTCCGGACGGGAGCCCCCCAGTCCGTGCTCACCGAGGACATGGTGCGCCAGGTCTTCGGCCTTGAAAGCAGGATACTCACCGATCCGACCTCGGACAGACCGATGATGCTCCCGATCGGACGTCACCACATTCAGCAGATTTCCCTTCCATCTATCGAGGCAAGATCATGACCGATTTCCATGCCGTCAAACTCTCTGGCATTGCGCACCCCGCCAATGTCACCGCCATGCTTGACGAGATCTGCGAACATTTTGTCGAGCATTCGGACGTCGTCTACAACGATGGCATCGCCACCCTCAAATCGACGGACTGGACGATCGAAATCGCAACGACTGATGACTTCCTGAATATCGAGATACACTCGGAAAACGACGAGGCGCTGGCAGCAACTCGGACGATGTTTGCCGAGCATCTTTTCTATTTCGCGGGAGAACAGCCATTCTCCCTCGAATGGTCGACGCCCGCCCCGAAGGTTAGGCCGCCCGGCTTCTTCGAGGCAACGGTTGTGTCCGCGGAAGACGTGACGCCGCGTATGCGACGCGTCACCCTGTCGCTCACCGATGCGTCGCCATTCATCGGGGGCAACATGCACGTTCGGCTACTCGTGCCGCCGAGGGGCCGAACACCGGTCTGGCCGAATCTTGAAGCAAATGGCCGGATCGGCTGGCCCGAAGGCGAGGACGAACTGATTGTGCGGGTTTACACGATCCGTAGCGTCGACCTTGAAAGCAATCGTGTTTGCATCGACTTCCTGCAGCATCCGGCCGAAGGGGTCGCCACGCCTGGCGCTGACTTTGCGCGAGATACAATGGCCGGCGAGCAGGTGGCGCTTATGGGGCCTGGAGGAGGAGGTTTGCCACAAGCAGACGTAATTTTCTTTGCCGGTGATGAAAGCGCGCTTCCGGCAATCGCGCGCATGGTGGAAGAAGCGCCACCAGGCGTGACGATGACTGCACTCATCGAAGTCGAAAATGCCGGCGAGGAGCAAGCACTTCGCACTCAAGCTCGACTGCATACAGAGTGGCTTCATCGGGCGTCCTACGCCGCGGATGGCGCCAAAACTCTGGTTGGCCGGGTGAAGGCCGCGCTTGAGAATGTCGGTGACGACACCTTCGTCTGGTTCGCGGCCGAAAAATCCGATGTGCGCGCCATCAAACGCTCCCTGGCTGACCGGAAGCGCGATCGCAAGCGGCAATACGTGGCCTGGTATTGGGACAAAGAGAGCTGACGACAGAGGGCAACCAACGTGACGGCGCTCGCCAGCGGCGGGGAACACCGATGACGCCGATCCCGGAGAGAGGCGCCACCCCGACAGCTGTGCAACGAATGGTGCTGCGACGTCTTATGTCAAGATCAGTACCACGGCAGTTGTTCGCCGTTGTTTTTGCAGCGACGCTTGCAAATTGACCTTGCCCGATCTGTCTGTATCAACGACGTGAAAGCATGATGGACAAGCCCAGATTCCCTTGACCAAACACCGTGTCGTCCTGGCTTCCAGAAAACCGTATTTCCATGATGACAAGACAATCGAATGATGTAGGCTAGCGTCCAAACAAGTATTCGTTCTTGTAGCCTCGGGATTTCTATCCTTGGTGAAGACAATTTAAAGACCTGAAAACTCGCGTTTTCAGGTACCTCAGCTTGTCTCACAATCATGCGCATTACCACATCGACGTAAATTCGAGCTTGATCAAGCGTTACTCAATTGAACCAACACGTTCGTGCAACCGCGCGATGAATAGTGCTTGGTGCTCTTTCGGAGTTTACAAATGCGACGACACCAGTGGATTGCGGCATTGTTGCTTTTCTGCGCAGGTCTGTGCGCAACCTCCTCCCTTGCACAGGAACAGCCCAAGGCACCGGTCACTGTGGCCAAGCCCGTCGTCCGCGACGTTATCGATAGCGATGAGTTCATCGGCCGGTTCGAGGCCGTGGACGAAGTGACGCTCCGCTCGCGGGTCGGCGGCTATCTTGACCAGGTCGATTTCACCGATGGTGCTATGGTGAACAAGGGCGACAAACTCTTCGTCATTGACCAGCGGCCATTTCAGACCGCACTGGACATCGCCACCTCGTCGCAGGAAGTCGCGAGGTCGACGCTGACCTTCGCCGAAGCCGAATTTTCCCGCACGGAATCACTGGTGCAAAAGGGAACGCTTTCCGTCTCCACCCTTGATGACCGTCGTCGCGAGCTTCAATCCGCACAGGCCAACCTTCGTGGAACCGAGGCAAGCCTCGCCCGTGCAAAACTCGACATGGAATATACGATTATCAAGGCACCGCTTAGCGGACGCATTGATCGACGTCTGATCTCAGTCGGAAATCTCGTGCAAGCGGATCAGACTGCGCTGACGACAATTGTTTCGCTTGATCCGATCGACTTCTACTTCGATGTCGATGAGCGCCGTCTTTTGAGCTACGCGCGCGTTGCCCGCGAGCAGGGGCGTAATCTGCAGGAAGGCGGCGGTTCCTTGGCGGTGACTGTGACAATAGCGGATTCCGCCGAAAAGCCGTTCACCGGCAAGCTTGATTTCGCGGAAAACCGGGTCGATCGAGAAACCGGCACAATGCGTGTCCGGGCCCGCTTCGACAATCCCAAATTTATCCTGCAGCCCGGTCTGTTCGGCCGTGTCGAGGTTGCTGCTTCCAATACGTATCAGGGCATTCTTGTGCCTGATGAAGCAATTGGCTCCGATCAGGATCAACGGATCGTCTATGTCGTTGCCGAAGACGGCAGCGTTTCAACGAAGCAGGTGCGGCTCGGACCGAGGCTTTATGGCTACCGCGTCATTCGCGAGGGTTTGACCGGGGACGAGACGATCGTCGTCAACGGCCTGATGCGCTTACGTCCCGGCGTGATCGTGGATCCGACGCTCGTGGTGCTGCCCCCCGAGGCAGCGACGACGGAGAGCGACCAATGAGATTTGCCCATTTCTTCGTGGACAGGCCGATTTTTGCGTCGGTCTTGTCGATCTTCCTGGTGATCGTCGGCAGTATCGCCTACTTTCAGCTTCCAGTCGCCCAATATCCCGAAATCGCACCGCCCACCATTGTCATCCGCACCGCCTATCCGGGCGCCGACGCGGAAACGATCGCCGACACGGTATCGACGCCACTCGAACAGGAGATCAACGGCGTCGAGGACATGCTCTATATGTCCTCCTATTCGACAGCCGACGGCTCAATGGCGCTTACCGTCACCTTCAAGCTTGGCACGGACCTCGACAAGGCGCAGGTCCTGGTCCAGAACCGTGTTGCAATCGCCGAGCCGCGCCTGCCGGAAGAAGTTCGCCGCATCGGCGTGACGACGGCCAAGAGTTCGCCTGACCTGATGATGGTCGTGCACCTGATCTCGCCCAACGACCGCTATGACCAGCTTTATGTCTCCAACTATGCCCGCAGCCGTGCCCGCGATCTGCTTGTGAGACTGGACGGCGTGGGAGACGTCGTCTTGTTCGGCGAGCGCGAATATGCGCTGCGCATTTGGCTCGACCCCGAAAAACTTGCATCCTACGGCATGACGTCAAGCGACGTCGTACAGTCGTTGCGTGACCAAAATGTTCAGGTCTCCGGTGGATCAATCGGTGGGCCGCCAAATGCTGGCGCCAATGCCTTCCAGTATACCGTGACAACCGAGGGCCGGTTCAGTGACGCCCGCCAGTTCCGATACGTCATCGTGAAAGCGACGGAGAGCGGCCGCCTGGTGCAGTTGCAAGATATTGCCCGTATCGAGTTAGGCGCTAAGGATTACGCCACGAATAGTTATCTGGACGGCAAAGTCGCCGTCGCGCTCGGCATCTTTTCGAGGCCGGGCACCAATGCACTCGAAGCTGCCGAGCAAATCAGGGCGACGATGGAAACCTTGAAGAAGGATTTCCCGCCTGGCCTCGAATATACCATTGTCTACGATCCGACCGAATTCATCTCGGAATCCATCACCGAGGTCTACAAAACAATCTTCGAAGCTGCCCTTCTCGTCGCCATCGTGGTTCTGGTGTTCCTGCAGTCCTGGCGCACGGCTCTGATCCCAATCATTGCCATCCCCGTTTCATTGATCGGCTGTTTTGCATTTTTGCTCGCCTTCGGATTCTCTCTGAATATGCTCACCCTGTTCGGTCTGGTGCTGGCCATTGGCATCGTCGTCGATGACGCGATCGTGGTCGTGGAGAATGTGGAGCGCAATCTGGCCAAGGGCATGACCCCTAAACAGGCGGCGCATGTGACAATGGACGAAGTCGGCACCGCTATCATCGCGATCTCACTTGTGCTCATCGCCGTCTTCGTACCAACGGCTTTCATTCCTGGCATATCAGGGCAGTTCTATCTCCAGTTCGCCGCAACGATTTCGGTGGCTACTGCCATTTCGGCGCTGAACTCGCTCACGCTGTCGCCGGCACTTGCAGCCCTGCTGCTTCGGCCTCACGAGGAGCACCTTGAAACGCGCAACCCATTCACGCGCGTTGCCCGGGCTTTCGCCAACGCCTTTAACAATGGTTTCGGCCGCATGACAGAGGGCTATGCCTGGGTTATCAGCCATCTGGTCTCGACACGGATCGGGCTCGGCGCCACCATTATTGTCTTTGTAGGCCTTCTGGCAGCCACCTGGCACATGGGCAAGACGGTCCCCAGCGGCTTTGTACCGACGATGGACCAGGGTTATGCAATTGTTGTCGTGCAGCTTCCGGACGGTGCCTCGCTCGCCCGCACCGACGCGGTGATTAAACGCGCCTCCGAGACCATCCTCACCGTTCCTGGCGTCAAGAACGCTGTGGCATTCTCCGGCTTCAATGGAGCGACCTTCACCAACGCGTCGAATTCAGGCGTGGTGTTTGCCGCCTTTGATACTTTCGAGGAAAGGTTGAAACATGGTCACAGCGCCGACCAGATAATCGGTCAGATCTACGGAACGCTGCAAGGCATCCAGGACGCTTTCATCATCGCCGTGCCGCCGCCCTCCATCCGCGGGGTCGGCAATTCTGGCGGTTTTAAAATGCAGATCATCGATCGCGACAGCTCCGATATGCGCCGCGTGCTTGGCCTTGCCTACCAAATGATGGGTGCCGCCAGCCGGACGAAAAGTCTGACAGGGGTATTCACCACCTTTTCCGCTTCCAGCCCGCAATATTTCCTGGCAATCGACCGCGAAAAGGCCCGCGCTTTGAGCGTTCCAATCCCCAATATCTTCGAGACGCTCTCCATCAATCTGGGCACGTCCTATGTCAATGACTTCAATGCGTTCGGTCGCGTCTACCAGGTACGGGCGCAGGCAGACCAGCAGTATCGGTTGGAGCGCGAGGATATTCTCTCGCTCAAGGTCCGCTCCTCCACCGGCGCCTTGGTGCCGCTCGGAACACTGGTCGATATCCAGGACACTACCGGACCATCCCTTGTCCAGCGATACAACATGTATGTCTCCGTTCCGATCCAGGGCAACCCGGGTCCCGGCGTATCCACCGGCACCGCGCTGGACGAAATGGAAACCCTGGCGGCCGAGATCCTGCCGCCCGGCACCGCATTCGAGTGGACCGACCTGGCCTTCCAGGAGCGCAACACCGGCAATACGGCAATCTTCATATTCGCGCTGTCGGTCGTCTTTGTCTTTCTGGCTTTATCGGCCCAATATGAAAGCTGGGTCCTGCCGCTTGCTATTATCCTCGTCGTGCCAATGGCTGTGCTTGCAGCCCTGGTCGGGGTGTTCTTGCGAGGACAGGACAATAACATCCTGACGCAAATCGGACTGATCGTGCTGATCGGCCTGGCGGCGAAGAACGCTATTCTGATCGTCGAGTTTGCACGCCAGGCCCAAGAGGACGGCGCCACTCCGGCCCAGGCAGCCACAGAGGCCAGCCGCCTCCGCTTGAGGCCGATCCTGATGACCGCATTTGCCTTTATCCTGGGTGTAGTGCCACTCATGATCGCGACAGGCCCCGGCGCTGAAATGCGCCAATCGCTCGGCACTGCAGTGTTCGCAGGCATGCTCGGGGTAACCATCCTAGGTCTGTTCCTGACACCGGTCTTCTACGTTGCACTGCGATCGGTCGGCTACAAGCCACTGGAGAACAAAGTTGCGGAGGAAGCCGGATTGATCTGATCAAATTCATAAGCTACCCCGCAGCGGTTGCGTTAAAATAAAAGCTGGAGCGTACCGATATGCGTCGTTCTGCGGCGCACACTACCGAGCAGCAGGCCTTCGCAACCAAGCCGACCATGACGGATCGCCTCTGTCATCATGGCGCTCCCATACAGAACTTTCCCATCGCGAAACCCTCCAAGCCGACGAGAGTGCACCATCAAAGTCCGGGACTAAACACCTAATAGCCCGACTTGATCTTCTCAAACTCCGCGATCATGCGCTGACGCTGTTCCGTCGGCATCGGCGACTGGAACAACGTGTTGGCGGTGAACTTGTCGACATCGGCAAATCCCTTATCGGCCAAGATCTTCGCATTGACTGCCGCCATGCCCTTGCCGTTGGAATGTCCGTAACCCCAGCTTTCCACCATGTAGCTGCTGATGGCTGGATCGGTAATGGCGTTCAGAAAACCATATTGCTGCTCCTCGCTGCCGGCACCGCCCTTGAGACGTACATAGCCGCAGACCCAGGTGGAAATGCCTTCCGTCGTGTCTTTCTTCATCGCAACGGGCACACCGTCTGCGGCAAGCGTCGTCGCCGTCTCGTTCCAGGCCCAGGCGAGATCGACTTCGCCGCCGGCTATTGCCTGGCTGAGATCGGTATTGTCCGTCCAGTAAAGCCGGACATTCTGGTGTACGGCGCGCAAAAAGTCGGACGCCTGCTTGAACTGTTTGTCCGTCAGCTTAGTCCAGTCCTTCACGCCGATCGCAAGGCTCGCCAGCGCATAGGCGTCGTCGACATTGTCGCCGATCGACACGCGATCCTTGAACTTGGGATCAGCAAAAGCCTTCAGTGAAGTGACATCCTCCGGCTTCACTGTGTCGGTCCGATAGGTGAGAACGGTATTCCCCCATTCGAAGGGCAGGAAGTAGGCCGTGCCATCCTCGGCGGTCATCAACCCCTTCATCGCCTTGATGCCGGGCAGGACATCGTTCCAGCTCGCGAGTTTTGAGGTGTCGAGCGGCTCCAGCAGGCCGGCATCACGCCATTTCGACACGCTTTGCGAACAGGGATGCGCCAAGTCTGCCGTGAAACCGGAGCGCAGTTTCTGGAAGGCCTCTTCCTCATCGCCGAAGAAGGAGAAGTCGGGCTCGCCGCCAAACTTCTCCGTATAGCTGGGATGGAAAGCGGGATCCTCGTAGCCGGCCCAGTCGAACACGACGATACTGTCGGCCGCCGCCGCAGGAGGCGCGACGCTTGCCAGGAGACCGGAAAGCAGGACGGACAGTCGAATTGCAGTTTTGGGTTTCATGGCCGGTCTCCTTGGTCTGGGTTGCTATGTCGGGTTGGGCCCCTCGCGGGTCATGTGCCGCGGGAAAAGTGCGACGAGGAATTCGATGGCTGCAGCATGCGCACCTTCGCGCGTCAGGCCGTCATTCATCATGAGGCGCCACCACAAACCCTCGAGTGTGGCGCACAAGGCAAGCGTCGTCGCCTGAGGCTCGAACGAATAGCCAGCTTCCGCCTTCAGTGCCGTGATGAGATCCTCGAACAGCTGCTGGTAACGGGCATCCCGGGCGCCGCACAGAGCCTGATAGGTCGGCCGCGACTTCGCCTCGCCCCAGAAGGCGCACCAAGCTGCAAGTTTGCGCCGCGTTGTGAGCTTGCGATCGAAATCAGCCGCGACGAGCGCCCAGAGCCTGGCTGCAGGCGATGGGCCGGCTTTCTCATAGGCCCCCATCCAGTGTCCGGCATATTCGTCCGCCATGAACTGCAGGGTGGCAACCAGCAGCCGCTCCTTGCTTTCGAAATGGAAATTGACGATGCCGCGCGAAAGTCCCGCCCCATCGGCCACATTGGCGAGCGTCGTTTCGGCATAACCACGTTTTGCCAGCGAATCGATCGTCGCTTCGATGAGCTGTTGCTGGCGGGTTTCCTTGGAGGCCTTGCGGCCCTTCCTGTCGCCGGGAATTCCCGCATCCGGGAGGGCGTCTATCGACTTCATGCTCTGGGTCCAATTCCGAAGGTGTCCGTGCTCAGCCATCATCGCCGCGCACACGGTTTATCAGCCCTGAGATGAGTGGACAGGAGCCTACGGTGTCAAGAACCTTCTTGCTGGCCATACGCGTGGACAGGGGCCGCAACACCGAACCACCCGGCCTGCGCTTTTCCCGTGAGTGCCCAGCGAAACCCTCAGCCATTCTGACCGTCCTTCCGTCCGCAGCAGACTATCCCATTTCACGAACTTTGCAACAGCCTTGCTGAATGTTCATTCAATATGGATGGACAAGCAACCGTTTTTCATTCACTTTTGGAGAAACGCATGATTGGGGACAGCATGAAAACCCATGACGTTGTGATGATCGGTGGGGGCCATAATGGCCTTGTAGCGGCCTGCTATCTGCAGAAGGCCGGCCTCGATGTCCTGGTGCTCGAAAAGAACGACTGGATTGGGGGGGCTGCCACCAGCCGAGAACTGACGCCCGGGTTTGTCTACTCAAATTGCTCTTATGTCTGCTCCCTCTTCCGGCCGGAGATCATGCGTGATCTCGAGCTGCCGAAACACGGGCTGCAGGTCATTTCCTACGAAGGCGGGGCCGTCTTCACCCGTGATGGCGACTACCTCGCCTCCTACCGGGATCATGACAGCCACCGGCGCGAATTCGCCCGCTGGTCAAAGCGCGATGCCGAGGCCTATGAGCGCTACGCCCGCGACGTGACGCGCCAGTGCCGCTTCATCCAGCCGCTTCTGATGCGCACGGCGCCGGATCCCTTTTCCTTCAAGCCGCGCGAGATCGGTGAACTGCTGTTTCTCGCGAAACGCTTCGGGGATTTTTCCGCCGCCGAGATGGCAGCAACCCTGCGCTTCTGGACCATGTCGATTTCGGATTTTCTTGACGAGTATTTCGAGACCGATGTGGTGAAGGCCTATCTTGCGCTATCCGGCATCATCGGCACCGCACTCGGCCCGATGTCGCCAGGCACCGCTTACGTGCTGCTGCACCACTATATGGGCGAAGTCGACGGATCCGTGGGCGCCTGGGGTTATGCCCGCGGCGGCATGGGCGCGATCAGCCGGGCCTTGGCAAGTTCCTTCCAGGCAGCAGGCGGAACGATCCGCACCGGCGCCGATGTCGACAAGGTCCTGACCCGCGCGGGAGAGGCAACCGGGGTGGTGCTGGCCGATGGCGAGGAGGTGCGTGGTCGCACGATCGTGTCCAACGCCGATGTGAAGCGGACCTTCCTCAAGCTCGTCGAAGAGAAGGACCTGCCAGAACGCTTCGTTCACCGGGTGCGCCATTTCAAGATGCGCGGCTCGTCGGGCAAGCTCAACATCGCGCTCGACAGCCTGCCGGAATTTCCAGCCCTGCCGCAAGGCTCAAGCTGCATTCGCGGCGACATGCATTTCACCGACAGCGTGGAGCGCATGGAACGGGCCTATGACGACTGGAAGGACGGGCGCTGGTCAGCCGACCCCTTCGTCGACATGATGATCCCGACCACGCTCGACCCGACCATGGCGCCGCCGGGCAAACATTTCATGAGCTGCTTCGTGCAATATTGCCCACCCAAGGTCGACGGGCGCGACTGGACGGATGCCGATCGCGACGCCTTCGCCGAAACGGTGCTGAGCCAGATCGCGGAATACTCGCCGGGCTTCCGGGATCGCATCCTCCACATGGAAGTGCGCACGCCGCGCGAAATCGAGGCGGAGGTCGGACTGACCGAGGGCAATATCTTCCAGGGTGAACTGACCTTCGACCAGCTTCTCTTCAATCGCCCGGTCCCCGGCTACGCGCAGTATCGCAGCCCCGTCAAAGGCCTCTACATCTGCGGGTCCTCGACGCATCCCGGAGGCGGCGTGATGGGCGCTCCCGGCCGCAACGCCGCCCGGGAGATCCTGCGCGACCTCAAGCGGGATCAGCACCATATGAGTGAAGCCCATGACGTCATTTGATGCCATCGTGATCGGGGGCGGCCACAACGGGCTGACCGCAGCGACCGCCCTCGCCCGCAGCGGTCGCAAGGTGATCGTGCTGGAAGCACATCAGGAGGCTGGCGGCGCCTTGCGGGGAGACACCTTCCATCCCGGCTTCCGGGCGAACGGTCTTGCCCAGATCATCAACCGGCTCGATCCTGAAGTGGCGAAACTGATGGCCCTGCCGGCGAACCTCGCCGGAGGCCGCGAGCTTCCGACCACCGTACTATCAGGCGCCAAAGCCCCTGTTGTGCTGGAAGGAGCCTATGGCGACCGGATCACCGGTGTTTCGCCCGAGGAGGCCGAGCGTTTCCGGACACTGCGCGACAAGCTGATCTTCCAGGCCGGCATCCTGCGCCGCTTCCTCAAGCGCACACCGCCACCGCTCGAGAAGATTGGCATGGGCGATCTCGCCACACTCGGTACGGCGGGCCTTGCCCTGTTATTTAAGGGGCGAGAAGAGGGTCGCGATTTCCTGCGCATGCTCCTGATGAATGTCGCCGATGTCGCCGACGAATACCTGACCGACGATCGCCTGAAGGCCCTCATTGCCTTCGATGCGACACTCGGCATCCAACTTGGCCCGCGTTCGCCCACCTCACTGCTCGGCCTCTATTATCGCCTGACCGGCGAAGCAAATGGCCGCGTTGGTGGCCAGTTCGTGACCAATGGCGGCCTGGGCGCGCTCGGCGAAGCCTTCGTCGCCGGTGCGCTGAAGGCAGGCGTGACGCTCAGAACCGGAGCTGCCGTCGGTCGGATTCTTGCGGATCGCGGCGGCGTCACCGGCGTCGTGCTGGAAAGTGGAGAAACGCTGACGGCACCCATCATCGTCTCTGCAGTGCACCCGAAGACGACATTCCTTGCGCTCGTCGACGCAGCCGAGATCGGCACCGGATTCCGGCGTGCCATCGGCAACATCCGCTCGAACGGCAATGTCGCCCGGCTCGATCTGGCCGTTGATGCACCGCCAAACTTCACCGGCGTTCCGGTGGATGCGCTGACGGGTCGACTGGTGATCGGCCGGTCGATGCAGCATGTCGAAACCGCCTTCAATCCCTCGAAATACGGCGAACTCCCGGCAGATCCGGTGATGGAAGTGATGCTGCCGAGCCTGTCACAGCCTGCGCTCGCTCCCTCAGGTGCCGCGACATTATCCGCCATTATTCCTTTCGTGCCTTACACATTGAAAGAAGGTTGGGAGAGCGGAAGGGACCGACTTCGAACGTCCGCGCTCGCCGTTCTTGAACGCCATGCGCCGGGCATCAGCCGCAGCGTGCGCGCCGCCCGTATCATGGCACCGCCCGATATCGAGGCCGCCTACCGCATCCCGGGCGGGCACTGGCACCACGGCGAGTTGCAGGCCGACCAGCTTCTGGTAAATCGCCCCGTGCACGCTGCGTCGCGCTTCTCCACACCGCTCGAGGGGCTGTTCCTCGCCAGCGCCGGCGCACATCCGGGTGGCGGCATCTCGGGCCTGCCGGGACTGTTGGCGGCACGTCAGATTCTTGCCGGAGAGAAACGATGACCCTCGATCCCGCCCAGCGCCGCGCCAGCCAGATCCACATCGCCACACCTCGCCTCGAAACGCCGTTCCATTCCCGCATCGCGGCGCTGTCGACCACCAATGACTGGTATTCCTGGGCCGGCTACAAGGCGCCGCATTCGGTCTTCGACGACGAACTCGAATATTTCGCCATCCGCTCCACGGCCGCCCTGTTCGACATCTCGCCGATGGTAAAGTACCGCATCCGCGGCGTCGATTCCGAACACTTCCTCAACCGCCTGACGCTGCGCGACGTGCGCAAGCTGCAGCCCGGCCGGGTGCAGTATACCGCCTGGTGCGACGATCACGGCCATGTGCTGGATGACGGCACACTCTTCCGCCTGGCGGAAGCCGATTTCCGCCTGTGCTGCCAGGAACGTCACCTGCCCTGGCTGACCGACAGCGCCGATGGTTTCGACGTCACGATCGAGGAAGAGACCGAAACGCTCGCCGCCGTCGCACTTCAGGGTCCAACCAGCTTTTCGGTGCTCGACGCCGCCGGATTTACCGGTGTCGAGACACTCAAGCCTTTTCAGATTGCGACATTCCAGCATCGGGGGCACGAGGTCCTGATATCCCGCACCGGCTTCACCGGCGACCTCGGCTACGAGCTCTTTGCCCCGGCCGAGATTGCCCTGTCGCTCTGGGATAGGATCTGGAGCGCCGGCCAGTTGTTCGGCCTGCAGGCAATCGGCTACGGCGCGCTTAACCGCGCCCGCATCGAAGCCGGCTTCATCGTCGCCAATGCAGACTTCATCACGGCGGAGACCGCCTTGCGTCCCGACCGCGAGCGGCTTCCCGACGAGACCGGGCTCGACTGGCTGGTGGACCCCGACAAGCCCTATTTCAACGGACGCGACGCCATTCTCAAGGCGCGGCGAACGAAGTCGCTGAAATACATCCTGGTCGGGCTTGAGATCGAAGGCAACGTCCCCGCAGAGCACGCGCTGGTCTACCATCGGAAAAGCCGCGAAGCCGGCATCGTCACCGCCGGCATCTGGTCGCCGACGGCCAAGCGCAACATCGCCATCGCAACGCTCGCGCGCCCCTATGGCGAACAGATCCTCGACGATCTCTGGGTGGAAATCTATGCGCTGCGCGAGTTGCAGTACCAGAAGCTGATGAAACGGGCCAAGATCGTGCCGCGCCCTTTCGTCAAGCTGCCGCGCCGCACAGTCACACCGCCGGGCCGGTTCTGAGGTCGCATGATGGCCGCCGCCCCCGAAAGCGAAACCCAGGCACAATGGAAGCTCGTCAACCTGCCGGCAGGTATCGAGTGGTCAGGACGCGCACGCTATGCGGCGGCTATGTATTTTTACATGCAGGGCGACATGGATGTGCAAACGCTCGAGGTCTACCGCTATCTCGCCAGACTGGACGCGGAAGACCCCGCTGACGTCTTGCGGCGTTACCGCATCGGCGCCGACTGGCTCGACAAGCTGTCCCGCTTCCCCACGGGCTGAACGTCAGCCAATCTTCCGAATACGATCCTCGGCCTCGTCATCGGCCAGCGCCACGAAAGCCTCCGGGTCATAGGCCAGCCGGATCGATGCCCCGATCGGCAGATCGTCAGCACCGTAAGTATTGGTCTCGATCATCGACAGCGGTCTTTCCAGGCCATCGACCCGGACCGAGAGGTGGGTGGTCTCGCCGAAATAGGCCCGATCCATGACCCTGCCCTGCAACTCATGATCGGCATGCTCGCCGTCCCACAGAAGTCGCAGGCGTTCGGGACGGATGCCAAGCGTGATACGATCACCGGGGCGACCGCCGCAGGCGGCAGCGGCCAGCCGCAACTGTCCGAAACGTTCGGTCTCGACGGACAGTATGTCGCCGACCTTCTCCGCCACCTTGCCGGAGAGGAAGTTCATACCGCCGAGGAAGTCTGCCGTCATGCGCGAAAGGGGATGCTGGTAGAGTTCCTTCGGTGTCGCCACCTGGGTGATCCTCCCGCCGAACATGACTGCGATCCGGTCGGACAGCGCCAGCGCCTCATACTGGTCGTGGGTGACGAGGACGAAGGTGATGCCGACCGCCTTCTGCAGAGCCCGCAATTCGGACTGCATCTCCTCGCGCAGCTTCTTGTCGAGCGCCGAGAGCGGCTCGTCGAGCAGCAACACCTTGGGGCGCAACACCAGCGACCGGGCAAGGGCCACGCGCTGCCGCTGGCCGCCGGAAAGTTCGTGGCCACGACGCTTGCCGAGATGGCCAAGGCGCACCTGATCCAGCGCATCGCCAACGCGCCGATGCTCCTCCACAGCTCCCAGCTTCAATCGCTTCAGACCGTAGGAGACGTTCTCCTCGACATTCAGATGCGGGAAGATCGCGTAGCTTTGGAAGACCATGTTGGTCGGGCGACGGTTCGGCGGGACCCCGATCATCGACTGGCCGTCGATGCGGATATCGCCGGAACTCGGCGTCTCGAAACCCGCGATCGACCGCAGCAGCGTGGTCTTGCCGCAACCGGACGGGCCGAGCAGCGAGAAGAATTCGCCGGAGGCAATATCGAGCGTGACATCGGTTAGCGCCTTGTAGATCCCATAAAACTTGTTCACGCCCGAAATCGTGATCATCGGCATGTCAGACATGGGCAAAGGCTCCCGCAGATAGCTGCCGCTCGGCGCGCCGACGCAAAAGCTCGGCGATGACAAGCAGGCCAATGGACAAGGCGAGCATGATGCTGCCGAGCGCGAGAACGCCAGGAAGCTTGGCGGCGAAACGCAATTGCCCCCAGATGTAGACGGGCAGTGTTGGTTCGGTGCCAGACAGGAAAAAGGCGAGCAGGAATTCGTCGAGCGAGATGGTGAAGGAGACCAGCAGGCTGGACAGGATGGCCGGCGCCACCACAGGCA
Source organism: Hyphomicrobiales bacterium (assembly GCA_900470155.1). Lineage (GTDB taxonomy): Bacteria > Pseudomonadota > Alphaproteobacteria > Rhizobiales > Rhizobiaceae > Allorhizobium. Next base: position 94,174 of record UBZT01000003.1, on the reverse strand, counting down.
GGGTCACACGTCTGAACGTACCGAAGGCGGTTTCACCCAGATCAAGCGAAGCCTCCTCCAGCGACCGGTCGAAGCCGTCGAAACCGGCTGTCAGCACCGCCATGGAATAGGGCAGGCAGAAGACCACCTGTCCCAGGATGACGGTCAGAAGCGAGAGTTGCACGCCGATCTGAAGCACGATCATCAGCAATGAGACGGCAACGATGATTTCGGGCAGGAAGAGCGGCGCCATGACCAGGCCGTTTGCAGCCCGGCGGCCCCGGAAGCGGTAACGGGTCACCGCACGGGCGGCACAGATCGCCAGCCCCGTCGACAGAACCGACACGCAGATAGCAACCATGAGGCTGTTGAAGGCCGCATCCAGCATTTCGCGATTGCCCCAGAGCGAGGCGTACCACTTGGTCGTGAAGCCGGCGAGCGGGAAGCGCGTGGCAGCGGCATCGTTGAAGGAAAAGACCGGAAGCAACAGGATCGGCAGATAGAGAAAGGCGAGATAGAGGGCCATGTAGACCGGCAGCAACCGCCAGCGAGAAGGGTTCAGCAGACTCATCGGATCCGCCCCGCTGCAAACTTGAGAAGAAGCGCGCAGGCGCCGGCCATGACGGAGACGATCGCCATGGTGGTGACCGACAGAGCGGCACCGAGCGGCCAGTTGGCCGCCTTGCCGAATTGCGCCTGGATGGCGGTCGCAATCATCACCCCATCCTTGCCGCCGACAAGGCGCGGGGTGACATAGTCACCGACGGTCGGGATCATGACGATGAGCAGCGCAGACACGACCCCCGGCATGGAGAGCGGCAGCACCACACGCATAAAGCTGCGCATCGCCCCATCACCCAGGTCGCGCCCAGCTTCGACCAGGGAACGGTCGATCTTTTCGAGCGACACAAAAATCGGCAGGATCGCGAAAGCCGCCCAGCTATGGACGAGGGTAATCGCCACGGCGTTGGAATTGTAGAGAAGCGAAGCGATCGGCTCGCTGGTGATGCCGAGCGACATCAGGCCGGTGTTCAGAACACCCTGATAGCCGAGGATCATCTTCCAGGACATGACCCGGAGCAGGTAACTCGTCCAGCAGGGCACGGTGATCAGGAAGAGAAGCAGGTTCTTGTGGCGCCCTCCGTGAAAGGAGATGAACCAGGCGACCGGATAGGAAACGACGACCGTCACAACTGACACGACGAGGGAGATGGCCAGCGAGCGCAGCAGCAGATCTCGGTAGATGGGCTCCGTCAGGGCGACGCGGTAATTCTCGAAGGTGAAGCTGCGATCGATCTCCAGGTAGTTCTGCGTCCAGAAACTGTAGGCGAAGACGGTGAGGATCGGGATGCCCAGCAGAAGCAGGGCATAAAGGGCAGTCGGCGAAATGAGGGCGAGCCCGGCCGCCTCTTCGCCACGCAGCCATGACGGCCGTGCAGGCAGGCCTTTTTCCGCCGCAGAGGCTGATCGATCCACAGTCATCGCCATCAGCGCCCCTCCCCGGGGTTCGCGTGACAACAGGCGTAATGCAGCAAGCGACGCATGGCAGCCCTCCGGCTTTCCGCCTCTTCCGTTCCGTTTCGCATGATGAGCGCAATTGTTGACGGAATGCAAGCACCCCTCATTCGAATCTGATTGAACGTCCATTCAATATGGTGCTATTCTTCAATCAAATTCAGACGCTTGAAGCGATACGAAAAGAGGCTCGCAATGGCAGCTATCCGCAATATCGAGACCATGTCTGCAACCGAACGCCTGGACTTCGCCGATATGGCCAAAGGGCATCTGATCCAGCCCTGGCCGGTTGCCGGCGAGATCGGCGCGGAGGCGCGGGGTGGCATCATCGCTGGCGACGGCATCTATGTCACCGACATTGAGGGGCGCAGGCTCATCGACGGCCCCGCCGGCATGTGGTGCACCAATGTCGGCCATGCCTGCGAGCCCATCGCCCGAACCCTTTACGAACAGGCGATGGCGCTCTCCTACAATTCGCCCTGGTATACGGCGAGCGAACCCTCGGTTCGCCTGTCAGCGCGGCTTGCCGCTCACGCCCCAGGCGATCTCGACCACGTCTTCTATACGACGGGGGGGTCGTCGGCGGTGGAGACGGCGCTGCGCTTCATGCAGTTCGCCAACAATGTCTTCGGTCGCCCGGCCAAGAAAAGGATCGTCGCCCGCCAGGGCGGCTATCACGGCTCCACCTATCTCTCAGCCTCGCTGAACGGCCGTCCGCGCGACCATGACTGGATGGACAGCGCCAGCGATCTCGTGGTCAAGCTCTCCTGCCCCAACCCGTTCCGTCGCCTAGCCGGCCAATCGGTCGAGGCCTTCTGTGACATGCTGGTTGACGAATTCCGCACAACGATCGAAACTCTGGGGGCAGAGACCATCGGCGCCTTCGTCGCGGAACCGATCATGGCCTCCGGCGGGGTGATCGTGCCGCCACCCGGCTACCTTTCCCGCATGCGCGAATTGTGCCGCGAAAACGATATCCTGTTCATCGCGGACGAGGTCGTCACCGCCTTCGGGCGTCTCGGCCATGTCTTTGCCTCGAAGGAAGTCTTCGGCATCGCCCCTGACATCATCACCTTTGCCAAGGGCGTCACCTCCGGCTACTTTCCGCTCGGCGGCGCGATGATCTCGTCCGCCCTTTTGGAGCGGTTGCGTCTCTCCAATCATTCGGACGCGATGTTCGCGCATGGCCTGACCTATAGCAGCCACCCGATCGGCTGTGCCGTGGCTGAAACCAATCTCGATCTGCTGGAAGGCGGCCTTCTCGCCCATGCCCGTGACACGGCACCGTATTTTCAGGCGCAGTTGAAGACGCTGGAAGAACTGCCGCTCGTCGGTGAGGTTCGCGGGCTCGGACTGATGGCCTGCGTCGAATGTGTCGCCGACCGGGAGAGCAACAACCCGCTGGCGCTCGACCTCGAGGTCGGCAAGAGGATTGACGCCCATTGCCAGCAATTGGGCCTGCTCGTGCGGCCGCTGATCCATATGTGCGTGATGTCGCCACCGCTCACCATCACCCGACCCCAGATCGACAATCTCGTCTCCATCCTGCGCCAGGGCATAGTGATCACACAGGACGAGCTGGTCCGCGAAGGTCTCTGGAAGGACTGAAGGCAAATCCGGAATATCAGAAGCCGGCGACAAGCCTTTGCCGCCGGCTGCTCCTGTCGCGCCGATGAAAGGCGCAGCCCCTCAAATCCTGTTCGACATCCGTGCATTCACCTCAGCCATGCGCTCCTCATCTGGTGCGTCATCGAGGGTCATCACAGGCAACACCGCACGCAGATGGTCGTGATGGGTTCGCACTCCATATTCAAGATCGGAGAGGTAGAACCCGGCAAAGGCCCGCGAAGTCATCGCCTCGTTCGACCAGACGGTGAGTTGCACGTCTTCGGCCATGGTATCCCTGTCGATGCGGGCGGCGAGATATCGCGCGAGACGCTGCGCCCGGCCCTCGTCGCGGTACCGATAGATCGCGCCGCGAAGCTGCGTTTTTCCCCGTGTGAGCGGAAACTCCTGGTAGAACTGCACGCTTTCCGGCGTCACGGCGATCACATTGTTCGGAAACAATCCGTAATAGATCCAGGAGTGCCGCAACTCCGGTGGCAGATGCGTGGCCTCCGGCGCGACAGCGCGATATTGGCGCACGCTCCATCGCCGACCCGCGTGCGGATTGTAGGTGGCGAACGACCGGCAGATCCCATTGACAAAGGGCTCGTCGTAATAGCTGGAGCCATAGAGATCCTGCAGCGAGGGATGCGCCATCGCGACATGGTAACCCTCGTTGTCGACATCACGGACCGATTTCCAGTTGACCGGCGATTCATGCCCCCAGAAGCCAGTGGTCGGAATCATCTCACGGGTCCGGTAATGCGAAAGCTCCGCCTCGAACGGTTTCATGAGGTCCGCGACTGCGGGCTGAGGACCTGGTTTGAGGCGGATGAAGACGAAGCCGAGCCAGATCTCCGTCTCGATGCGGGCCAGGGAGAATTCATCCTTGTCTAGGGGTGGAAAACTGTCCGGTCGCGACGGGCCTCGTAACGTGCCGTCCAGATTGTAGACCCACCCATGAAACGGACAGACCAGCGCACCGCGGCAATGCCCGGCCTCCGCCGTCACCAGCCGCGAGCCGCGATGCCGGCAGACATTGTTGAAGGTGCGGACATCACCCGCCTTGTCGCGCAGCACGAGGATCCGCTCTCCTACAATGTCGAGCGTGACATAGCTGCCCGGTTCCGGCACGTCTGAGACATGGCAGGCGATCTGCCAATGGCTGCGAAAGACATGCTCTTTCTCAAGCTCCAGAAGCGCATCCGAATGGTAACACCAACCCGGAAGTCCCCGGCGATCCCAGTTGTCAGGCACGGAGAGATCACGAACAAGCTCGTTCATGGCAGCCTCATTCTTGCTGAACGTTCATTCAATATAAGCATGAATTGGGCTTCAAGGGAAGGGTGAGCGCTGGCTCGGCTTGATGAAACAGTTCAGGCGGATTGTTGCGTGCATTTCCGCCTCAATTTTGCTGCCTCCAGCCAGTCCCAGCCTTCGTGATAAGCTTGGTCCGGTGCCAAGAGCGGCGGCACCGCTTAACCGGCACGATGAACTTGCATGGGGCAAGTCCGGGCAGACTGACACGCAGGAGAAACGCATAATGCTCCTCAAGCCTCACTCCCATGAGTTTTATTGCTGGGCGGGATTGCAAGTTTTGGTGGCACCACTATATCTGCAGCAGTGACAGCCATTGCACGGGCACTGTTACTTTCTGGGCGGCACGCACCCTGGCCCCAAAAAAGGAGGACATCATGTCTTCCGACGATCTCTACCGATCCATCGAAATCAGCGCTTGGAAACAGATAGTTGATGTGCGCGCAGGCGCAGGTTTCAGGTATACCGCACCCTTGGCCGAATGCGTCGGGGACACGGCAAGTTTCGTCGCCGCACAATACCGACACGGCGGAGGCAGCCCGGAAGCTACGCGGTCGGCTCCGGCGCATCTTGCTCGATTGGCCGCTCGTCGGCCAGCGCGTTCCTGCGAGGCGGGCGCATGACCCTCTCATTCCCCAACCCATCCCGTAGCTACGATGAGGGCCGGCACCGTGTGCGTTTCGTTGGGCATGACGGCCTGATGCAGATCAGATTTTTCCTGCCGGTCTCCATCCTGACAGACGATCTAAGCGTACGGATACCGACCGAAACCGACTATCTTTCGGCGTTCGACGGCATGCGCAAACGCATCTTCGAGGTGGCACGCAAGGCCTACGAGTCGCGGCGCCGGGACATGATCGAGCTCGACCATGCTAACTTCGGTCGTGGCGCATGATAGGTGAACCGGGGACTGTTTCAGAACAGTTTTTCACCCATCTCTCCCAGGCATCGAACCGCATGTCTTGCGACACCAGGGGCCGAGGTCGCCCTTAGAGAGCCACGGGGAGATTTAATGAAAAGGCACCGGACACCGGCCGACGAGAGCGGTCCGTGCAATCCAGCTGGTGCCTATTTTCTGGTGGCTGTTTCGACACACTGATGGAAATGGCGGATATCCGTGGTGCTCGCTGATTTCAAACGCAACACGTTACGTCTGGCGAAGGGACGAGGCGAAGTGATCCCTTTTCTGTCTAGGCCCAGCCAATAAGCTCCTTGGGATACCGGCCTTGCAATCATCTCCGAACGCCCCCGTCACGCGGGACGGACAGGACATCTCGTGCAGCGCAGCCAGGCACGGCCATCGCGCCAAAAACTCTTGAGAAAGCTCCGCCCATGTTCACGCGAACCAAGACACGCACCATCCATTTCGATCGTCCCTTTGCCCTGCTCGGCCGCGAAGGGCTCCAGCCTGCGGGCGATTATCAGGTGCTGGACGACGAGGAGCAGATCACCGGGATTTCCTGGCTGGCCTACAGACGGATCGCGACCGTCATCGAGATCCACGCCGGGCAGACGACATGTCGCATTACCATAGACGGCGAGGAACTGGACGCGGCAGTGGCGCGGGACCAGGCCGACACCAGCCCCTCGCACTGAGGGCTCGACCAACCGTCGCGGCAATCGCAGGCCGCGCCGAGACATGATTCCACAATCACGGTCGCATGTTCCCCGTGGGGAAGGTCGGGCATTTTCGACCAGCGACGACACTGTTCTGAAGGGAACCCTTGATGACCAAGTCCAGGCGTATCGCGTTCATCGGCAACTCGCTGCCACGTCAGTGCGGGATAGCAACCTTCACCACGGATCTCAGCCATGCGCTGGCCGCATCCGACCGCGACGTCGAGACGCGCATCATCGCCATGAGCGACGACAGGATCGCTTACGCCTATCCGGATGATGTCGTGTTCGAGATTCGCGACGGTGAGATCGAGGACTATGTGACCGCCGCCCGCATCCTCAACAACGGCGGTTATGACGCGGTCTCGCTGCAGCACGAATTCGGCATCTTCGGCGGCGCCGACGGCGAATTCATCCTGACGCTCCTGTCGCAGTTGCGCATTCCCATTGTAACGACCCTGCACACCATCCTGGCCGAACCGACACCGAACCAGTTGCGGATACTGCAAAAGGTTGCCGGTGCCTCGAGCAGGGTGGTCGCGATGGCACAGAAGGGCCGCGCGCTGCTCGAAAGCGTCTACGGCGTGGACCCTGCCAAGATTGACGTCATCGCCCACGGCATTCCGGACCGGGCATTTCACAACCCGGAAAAGGCCAAGGCCAGCCATGGCTATGCCGGCAGACCGGTTATCCTCACATTTGGCCTGCTGTCGCCCAACAAGGGCATCGAAGTCGTCATCGATGCCATGCCGACAATCCTGGCGGAGCGCCCGGATGCGCTCTACGTCGTGCTCGGCGCCACCCATCCAAATCTCCTGCGCCAGGAGGGCGAGAGCTATCGCGACAGTCTTTGCGCGCGAGCCCAGCAAATCGGGGTTGGCCCGTCGGTCGTCTTCCTCAACCAGTTTGTCGACGTACCGACACTTCTGGAGTTCATCGCCATGTGCGATGTCTATGTTACGCCCTACCTCGATGAGGCACAGATGACGTCGGGCACGCTGGCTTACAGTTTCGGCATGGGCAGCGCGGTCGTGTCCACGCCATATTGGCATGCTCAGGAACTACTCGATCAAGGGCGCGGTACATTGGTGCCCTTTGGCGACGCGGACGCGACGGGCCGGGCGATCGCCTCCTTGCTCGGCGACGATGGCAGGCGCATGGCCATGCGCCGCGCCGCCTACACTGCCGGACGGTCGATGATCTGGTCGCAGATTGCATCGCTTTACTTGGACAGTGTGGAAAAGGCACGCAGCACCTTTAGGCCACGCCTGGTCAGTGACGTAGTGGCGCAGCGGATCGCCCGCCCCCCGCAGCTGACTTCGCTGAAGCTCGGGCATTTCAACGCCATGTGCGACGATACCGGTATCTTCCAGCATGCGGTCTATTCGGTGCCAGACCGCGCCCATGGCTACTGCGTGGACGACAATGCCAGAGCGCTGATCCTTGCCACCCATCTGGCAGCAGCCGCAGAAACCGGCATTTCCGAGCGAAGGACGGGGTCCTTTGCGAGCTTCATACAGCATGCCTGGAACCCTGATCTCCAACGCTTCCGCAACTTCATGAGCTTCGACCGCCGTTGGCTCGAGGAACAGGGGTCGGAGGACAGCCATGGCCGCACGCTCTGGGCGCTCGGCGTCTGCGCATTGTCCGACAATGACCGGCCCCGCCGCCGCTGGGCAGGCACTCTCTTTGCTCAGGCGATGGCGACGGTGCTCGGCTTTCATTCGCCGCGTGCATGGGCCTTTGCGCTGATCGGCCTGGACGCCTATTGCAGGGCTTACCCGGAAGACAAGTCCGCGCGGACCTTGCGATTGCAACTGGCCGAGCGGCTGGTCGATCTGGCGCGACGCGTGTCCAGCGGCAACCGTCACTGGTTCGAGGAAGGCCTCTCCTACGAGAATGCCCGCATTCCGCAGGCACTGATCCTGACTGGCGTGGCGACCGGAAATCCGCAAATCATCGACACCGGTCTGAAGACCTTGCGCTGGCTGATGACGCAGCAGACCGGCGAGAATGGCCGGTTCCGCCCGGTCGGCACCGACGGCTTCTTCGACAGGGGGCAAGCACCGAAGCTGTTCGACCAACAACCGGTCGAAGCGACTGCGACCATTTCGGCCTGCCTCGCCGCACATGCCGCGACCGCAGACAAGTTGTGGCTCGAAACGGCGTTCCGTACCTTCAACTGGTTCACCGGCAGCAATGACCACGGCGTCTCGCTCATCGATCCGGAAACAGGAAGTTGCCGCGACGGGTTGCATCCGGACCGCCCGAACGAGAATCGCGGTGCGGAATCCGTGCTCTGCTACCTGATCTCCTGTGCGGAGATCGGCGTAGCCGCACGTTTGATGCGCCCGGTGCCCCAGCCCTTAGAACTGCGTCAATTGTCATGACCGGTCGTGTGCTCTCCGACCAAACCGAAGGATCGTCCTTGCCCAAATCAAGCATTCTCAATCGACAGGCACTCTATCTCAAACCCGATGCAACACGGGTAATCGTTAGACCATTCAAGCCCTCGACTGAGCCGCGCCATCTCCATCCCCGCGACAAGACGCGGGCGAACGAGATCGTCGACCGCGTTCTGACGCTGGATGCCGCGGCAACCAACGATCAGTTGCGCGACATCCTCGATAATTTCGAAGGTCGGCATCGCAACCTGCTGCGCCAGTTCGAGCTGCGAGCCGACGCAATGGAGGACGCATTTGCTCATCACCAGGCCTTCAGCCAGCAGCAAAGACAGCTAATCGGCGCCTATTTCATGAACGAATATTCGTTTGAATCGTCAGCCCTGTTCAATCCCAGCATCGTGCCACATCCCGACCAGACCGGGGTCGATTCTGGCAGCCGAAGGGTGATCCTCAGCCTGCGGGCCGTCGGCGAAGGGCATATCTCATCGCTGACTTTCCGCACCGGCATGATCGACGCACAGGGCGCCGTGACGATCGATCCGCCCGTGCGGCTGGCGGGGCTTCCGGACATTCATGCGACTGACGGCCTGGCGCCGGCTGGCTGCATCGGCATCAGTTTCAAGAGCGAGAGCGACCTCAGCGAGCGCGTGATCTTTCCGGTGACGGAGGCGCAGTCCAACGGGATCGAGGATGCGCGTTTCGTCGCCTTTGAAGATGAGGGCACGACGATCTATTATGCGACTTACACCGCCTATAACGGCGCATCCATCCGGTCGGAACTGCTGGAAACGCAGGATTTTCTGAACTTCACCCTGACACCGCTGCATGGGTCGGCAGCCCGCAACAAGGGCATGGCGCTGTTTCCGAGACGGATCAACGGGCGTTTTGCGATGATCGCGCGTCAGGACAGCGAAAACCTCTTCCTGCTCTACTCGGACAACCTGCACAGCTGGGACGAGGGACAGCTGTTGATGAAGCCCGAGTTCGCATGGCAATTCGTGCAGATCGGCAACTGCGGCTCACCGGTCGAGATCGACGAGGGCTGGCTTCTCTTCACCCACGGAGTGGGGCCAATGCGCCGCTATTCGATCGGGGTGTCGCTGCTCGACAAGGACGATCCGAGCATCATCCTCGCCCGCACCGTCGAGCCCCTGCTCCAGCCGGAACCGACAGAACGCGAGGGCTATGTGCCGAATGTCGTCTATTCTTGCGGCGCCATGCGACATGGTGATCTCATCGCGCTGCCCTATGCCGTGTCGGATACCTATTCAAACTTCACGACGATGAAGATCAGCATGCTTCTGGATACGATGCAGCCGACAGGACATCGCGCATGACCAACCGCTGGTTCAGCCCCCGAGAACGGCCGGGGGTCCCGGCATGAGCCTGGATCAGCTTAAGGCCATGTTCCTTGAAACCATCCTGCCAACCTGGAGCGTAAGCGGCTTTGACGAGGAACACGGCCAGTTTGTGGAGTATCTGGAACTCGACGGGCGGCCGCAACGGGACGGCGCCGTTCGAACCCGCACGGTTGCCCGGCAAATCTATGTGCATGCCCATGCCAGCACCTTGGGCGTCGCGCCGCCATCATCGCTTGCAATAGCCGAGAGGGCTTTCGACAACCTTCACCGCATTGCCTGGGTGAACGGCACACGGTCAGGCTATGCCAGGTGCTTCGATCGATCGACAGGAGTGGTGACCGATCCGGTGCGGGATCTCTATGACAACGCCTGCGTGCTGCTGGCCCTTTCATGGCTGCAGTCGGCGACTGGCAAGGATGGATATCGGCGGCAAATCGAGCAAACCATGGCAGCTATCGACAGGACGCTGAAGGATCCGTTTGGCGGATGGGCCGAAGACAGCAACGGCACCCTGCCACGCCGCCAGAACCCGCACATGCACTACCTCGAGGCCACGCTTGCCTTGTGCGAAATCAGCCAGTCACAGACCTATCGACCGGTCGAAAAAAAGGTATTTTCCCTGCTGCGATCGCATTTTCTCGTCGGCCAACATGGCCCTCTGCACGAACACTTCGGACCACGCTGGGAAATCGCCGACACATTCGGATCAAAGATGCTGGAGCCAGGACACATGTGTGAATGGGTGTGGCTGACGGGCAGGCATGAAGCTCTGACCCAGACCTGCCACAACGAGCTGCGCGCTGATCTGCTCGCAAACGCCTTACGAATAGGACGGTCAAGCGGATCCCCGTTCCTCGTTGATCAGGCCCTGTCGTCGGGGGTGCCAGTCCTGCAGTCGAGGCGACTCTGGCCGCAGGTCGAGATGCTGAAGGCGCTGTTGACGCAACATAGCCTCCTCGAGGGCGGCAGCTATTTGGCCCAGGCGAAAACTCTGTGTTCAGACATCCTGACGTCATATTTCTACGATGTGCCAACGGGCTGCTGGCATGATCGTCTGGATTTCAGCAACCGACCGATCGGCAATACCATCCCGGCCAGCTCACTTTACCACCTTTGGACGGCAGTCGCCGACATGGTCGTCGACGAGGGCATTCAACCGGAAACAAGATCGCCATCGCTGCAGTAGGTTTTTCCATTCTACATTAAGCTATCTCTACCGGGAGGTCGGGGCCGAGGCCGGCATAGGCGTTGCAATCGCCGCAGGCGACGGTAAAAGCCTCAGGCGATCATCTCCCCAAGCTGCTTCATCTCGCCCTCGACACTCAATATTGCCAGGCGCGCAATGTTCATGACTTTCTGAGTCACCTCAACCAGAGGATAGGCTGCCCCTCATTCACAATTGTCAGGCAATGGCCGGAAGTGAGCACCTGGTTTTCCTTGTCCGTTTCAGCTTGATCGTCTCACGACTATGCTACAGGGCAATTTTCGCACGCCGCCGCTGAACGTTTGCCCCTTGGACAGAGCGAGAATGGCAAGTCCCGCCTGTCGTCCGAGTTCCTTCAGCTCCATATCGATCGTTGTCAGCGCCGGACGCGTCTGCTCCGCCACGACATCCCAGTTGTCGAATCCGACGACGGACACTTCGCCGGGAATCGAAATGTTGCGGTCCCTGAGGGCATCGATCACACCACGCGCGATCTGGTCATTGCCGCAGAACAGGCCGTCCGGCGGGGCCTTGTCTCGCGACCAGAGCTGCTTGACGACCTCATGTCCCCATTCCTCGGTCCAATAGCCATAGAGAACCGGTTCCGCGTCGCCACAGATGCGCCGATAGGCTTCGGCGCGAAAACGCGCAGCCCTATAGTCGCTGGGGCCGGTGATATGGGCAATATGTCTGCGCCCCCGCGCAATCAGATGTTCCACGGCAAGCCGCGCGCCCTGGTCGTCATCGGGCAGCAGCGCGACACTCCCCGTCGGCCCCTCGGCAAAGGCATAGACGACCGGAACCGACAGGCGCGACAGGTCGATCGGTGGGCGGCGATCCAGCCGCGTGGCGGAAAAGATAATGCCATCGACCTGCTTGTCCAGAAGCGCGTCGATATGCCTGCGTGTCAGTTCCTGGTCGTCATTGGTGGCGCACAGGAAAACCGAAACGCCATGGTCAACCAGCGCTTCGGAAACGCCGGACATCATCGGCAGGGAAAAGCGGCCATAGGTGTCATTTGTCAAAAGGCCAATGGAAAAGCTGCGCTTGCCGAGAAGGCTGCGCGCCAGAGCGTTGGGGCGAAACTGCAGATCGTCGGCGACTTTTCGGATGCGTTCGCGCGTCTCGGCCTGCATGCGCCCGGTGTCGTTGAGCGCTTTCGACACGGTCGAAATGCTGACGCCTGCAGCGGACGCGACGTCGTGGATCGTGGTCCGGGGTTTCTTCATGGAAGGTATCCGCATCGCTTCAGACGAAAGAGAAAACCTTTTATCAATAAAAATCAACCATGAGAAAACGTTTTCTCATTTTCTCACTTTTTCCCAGCCCCTCCCCGGTCGACAGCACAGGCTTTCTTTCATAGCGTTTCCCCAGGCCCACCGCTTTCATCGGCCTTCAGAATACAAAAAAGGGGAATTCCATGTTCAAAGCAAAGTCGCTCGTCGCGACACTCGCGCTCATTGCATCGACATCCGCTGCAAGCGCTGAAGAGGTCGATCTGTGGGTCCGCACGTCATCGGGGGCCGTGCTGCAGGCGCTCGCTGAGCAATATAACGCCAAGCACGAGGACAAGGTTACCGTCACGCAGATCACCGCGGAACAGATGGTGCCCAAGCTCGGTGCCGCGATTGCCGGCGGAGCGCCACCGGATGGTGCCGTACTCGATCTGATCTACCTGCCGACATTCGCGGCCAACGACGCGCTCGAAGACATCACCGATTTCGTCAAGGGTCTTCCCTACGCCGATGCCCTCAGCCCGTCGCATATCCGGCTCGGCACCTATGACGGCAAGATCTACGGCGTGCCGGCGCTGCCGGATGCCTCGATCATCGCCTACAATACCGATCTCTTCGAAAAGGCCGGGCTCGATCCCAAGAAGGCTCCGGCCTCGCTGGAAGAGATCGCCGCGGATGCCAAGAAGATCCGGGCACTCGGTGACGATACCTACGGTTTCTACTTTGTGGCAAATTCGGGCAGCTGGCTGATCTACGACTTTCTGCCGCATCTCTGGGCCGCCGGCGCTGACATCCTGAGCGAGGACGGCCGACAGGCAACCGTGGATACGCCAGCGCTCCGAGAGACCTTTACCGCCTATCGCGACATGTGGTCTGCCGGCGCGGTTCATCCGACGTCCCGCTCGGGCAACGGCAACAATGCCGTCGAGGCCTTCGCGTCAGGCAAGGTCGGAGTGCTGATGACCGGTTCCTACATCGTCAACCTACTCACCAGCAAATATCCCGATGTCAAGTTCGAGGTCGCGGCCATTCCGGGCGCCAAGGGTGGTCAGTCGAGCTTCGCCGGCGGCGACTCCCTTGCCCTGATCAAGGGTATCAGCGAGGAGAAGAAGAAGGTTCTTCTCGACTTCGTCGATTTCTACATGGAGCCGGAGCAACAGGTCTTCATCACCAAGGAATCCGGCATGCCGTCGCGCACGGACCTTGCGGAACAGGCCTATGCGCAGTTCGACAAGCGCAACCTGGTCGCCTACGATGTGCTCGCCAAGGCGCGTACGCCCTATACCTTCTCGTCGGATGAACTGTTTGTCAGCCGCACCGGTCCGTTCCTGAACCTGATCCAGGGCGCGGTGTTCGGTGAGGATGTCGACGCTTCGATCAAGAAGGCCCAGGACGAGTTCACCAAGATCCTCGACCGCACCAATCCCTGATGCCTGACCGAGGGGCGACAGGTTTCGCCCCTCCACCATCGCGCTGGCGACCCCGGGACCGACATGGGTTTTGCGGGCTACGTATCGCCAACCGATACTCATTGCTGAAAAGAAGGACCGACGACCTTGGTGCCCAAGCCCGAGATAGATGAAGCGCGCATCGTTCCGATAAGAGCCCTGGCCCGCGAATCCCATGGCTGGCTGGGACTTGCTTTCATTGCGCCGAGCATGGTCTTCATCATCGGATTGTTCGTGATCCCGCTGGCGATGACCGTCTGGATGAGCTTTTACCACTGGCCGCTGCTCGGCCGGCGGAAATTTATCGGTCTCGAAAACTATCACGAGCTGTTCACCGATACCCAGCTCTGGCAGTCGATGGGCTTTACCCTGCTCTATACCGGGCTGGTCACGGCGGCCATCCTTGCCGTGGCGTTTCCACTGGCGCTTCTGGTCGACCGGCCGCTGAAGATCGCAGGCTTCTTCCGCACCCTGTTCTTCATGCCCGTGGTCATCGGGTTCGGTGCAGCGTCGACATTGTGGATGTGGCTGCTCAATCCCGATAGCGGCGTCTTCTCCCGCCTCCTGCTCGCCCTCGGTCTTGTGGATTCGGCGCCCCGGCCATTGGAAAGCTTCTGGACGGCACTGGCGGTCATTATTCTCATGGTGGTCTGGAAGACAGCCGGCTTTACCATGGTGATCCTTTTGACCGGTCTCCAGAGCATACCGACAGACATCGTCGAAGCAGCGAAGATCGATGGGGCCAGCGCCTTTTCAAGGTTCCGCCGCATCACCCTCCCCCTGATGCGCAATTCCCTGCTGCTGGCTCTGGTTCTCAACGTCACCTCTTCGATGCTGGCGTTCGACCAGTTCTTCATCGTCACCCAGGGCGGTCCGGAAAACAGCACGATCTCGGCGGTGTTTTCTATCTACCTCGCCTCCTTCTCGTCCTATCGGCTCGGCTACGGCTCGGCGCTTTCATTCGCCCTTCTGGTGGTTCTTGTCGCCATCAGCTCCATCCAGCTCAGCTTCATGCGCCAACGTCCGGAGGAAGGTCGATGAGCAGTTCCAATCCCGGCCGTTCGACCGCTGACCGGGTCGGTCACGTCACCTTTGTTCTGGTGTCCTTGTTGCTGGCAATCTTCTTCCTGATGCCGATCATCTGGTCCTTCGCCAATTCCTTCAAGCCGGCGGCCGAAGCCCTCGCCAATCCGGTTGCTTTGTTTTCCAAGGCGTTCTCGCTGGAAAACTATCGCCGCCTCGAGAATGTCGGTGCGGGCTGGTACGTCTATGCCGGCAATTCCGTGCTGATTGCGCTCGGTACCATCGCGCTGACCGTGGGCGTCTCGGTCCCGGCCGGCTACGGATTTTCCAAATTCCGCTTTCCCGGCCAGTCGCTGATCTTCGTGGTGGTCATGGCGACGATGATGATCCCGTTCCAGTCGATCCTCACACCGCTCTTCCTGATCCTGAAATTCCTGGGATTGCAGAACAATCTGCTCGGACTGGTGCTTGTCTACACCACGTTCCAGCTGCCGTTCTCGATCTTCATGATGCGCAATGCCTTCGACGCCATACCCGGCGCACTGATCGAGGCGGCCCGTATCGATGGTGCATCGCAATGGACACTGATGCGCCGGATCATGATGCCGCTGGCACTGCCGGGTGTTGCGACAGTTGCCATGTTCGCCTTCCTCAATTCCTGGAACGAATTCCTGGCGGCGCTGATCTTCTTGTCGGACCAGAACAAATTCACCCTGCCGATCATGCTCGTGAACGTGTCTTCCGGCATCTACGGCATCATCGACTGGGGTGCGCTCCAGGCGGGGATCACCGTCACCATGGTGCCCTGCATCCTGCTGTTCCTCACCTTGCAACGTTACTACGTGCGCGGCCTGACCGCTGGCGCCGTGAAATAATCCGCAGATTCTGCAAAGGAGTTCTTATGTCTTCGTCCCTGAAAAAGGCGGACGGCAGCGTGACGCGTCATTTCGAACGCTACGTTCCCGCCGACCATGCCCGGGTATCCTTCGAGGCCGGCTTCTGGAAAAGCTGGTCGCAAACCGTGCGCGACGTCACCATTCCGACCCAACATATGCGTCTGGAAGAGGAGGGTTTTCTCGAAGTGCTCGACTTCGACAAGCCGGCCGGACCGCTGGCCCGACCGATCCAGCCGAGCGGCCTGTCGATGCAGCATTTCTTCGATTCCGACTTCGGCAAATGGATCGAGGCCGCCAGCTATACGCTGAAGAACAACCCTAACCCGGATATCGAAGCCAAGATCGACGCGATCGTCACGAAGCTCGAGCACGGTCAGATGGCCGACGGTTATCTCAACAGCTGGTTCATCCGCCGCGAGCCGGAGAAGCGCTGGACCAACCTGCGCGACCTGCACGAAATGTACTCGATGGGCCATCTGCTCGAAGGAGCGATCGCCTATTTCGAGGCCACCGGCAAAAGACGGTTTCTGGATGTGATGATCCGCGCCGTCGATCATATCATCGACACATTCGGCACCGGGCCGGGTCAACTGCGCGGCTACGACGCCCATGAGGAGATCGAACTGGCGCTGGTCAAGCTCTATCGGCTGACAGACGATAGCCGTTACCTCGATCTCGCGACCTATTTCGTTGAAGAACGAGGGCGCATGCCTTCGTATTTCGATGACGAAGCCCGCCGTCGCGGCGAGGATCCGGCTGATTACGTCTATTCGACCTATGCCTATAGTCAGGCGCATATGCCGGTGCGCGAACAGACTGAAGTCGTGGGTCATGCCGTGCGTGCCATGTATCTGTTCTCGGCGATGACCGATCTTGCCTTTGAGAACGATGATCCGAGCCTGAAGTCTGCCTGCGATCGACTGTTCGACAACCTGACCGGCCGGCAGCTCTATGTGACCGGCGGACTTGGACCCTCGGCGTCGAACGAAGGCTTCACCCGCGCCTTCGACCTGCCGAACGAAACCGCCTATGCAGAGACCTGCGCGGCAGTTGCGCTCGGCTTCTGGGGGCATCGCATGGCCCAGATCGACCTCGACGCAAAATTCACGGACGCGCTGGAGACCGTGCTGTTTAATGGCGCGCTCTCGGGCATATCCCGCGACGGAGAGCATTATTTCTACGAGAATGTGCTCGAAAGTCACGGGCAGAACCGGCGCTGGAAATGGCACAATTGCCCATGCTGCCCCGCTAATCTCGCCCGTATGATCACCTCGCTCGGCCAGTATTTCTATTCGGCCAAGGGCCGCGACATTGCCGTCCATCTCTACGGCGCCAACACGGCCGAGTTGGACGTTGACGGCCATTTCGTTCGCCTGCGCCAGGATACGGCCTATCCCTGGGAGGGTGATGTCTGCCTGTCTGTCGGGCTTTCTGCGCCCGTCTCGCTGACCTTGCGATTGCGCAATCCGGGCTGGTGCCGCACCACCCGCATCTGGGTCAACGGCGAGGAGATCGATTGGGCCGCGTCGATCGACAAGGGCTATGTCGCGATCACGCGCGATTGGACGGATGGCGACGAGATCCGTCTGTCCTTCGCCATGCCGGTCGACCGGCTCTATGCCCATCCGGCGGTCGGAGAAGATGCGCATCGTGTTGCCTTCAAGCGCGGTCCGGTGGTCTACTGCGTCGAAGAGACGGATATCGGCACGGAACCGCAACGGCTGCGCATCTCCCCCGAGGCGCCTATTGAACCGCGCTTCGAGGCCGGGTTGCTCGGTGGGGCCGTCGTGCTGGAAGGCAAGGCGATGGAAGCAGATGCGGCGGACTGGACAGGCGTGCTCTACCGCAACGTCCCGCCCGTCTTGAAGCCGAGGGAATTCAAGGCCATTCCCTATCACCTCTGGGCCAATCGTGACCACGGCGCGATGCAGGTCTGGCTTTTGGAAGAATAGGAAACCGACATGGCAAGACTGGTACTCAAGGACGTGGTCAAGTCCTACGGCATCTACGAGGCCGTGCGCGGGGTCAGCCTCGAAATCGAAGACAAGGAGTTTGTCGTCTTTGTCGGGCCGTCGGGTTGCGGCAAGTCGACCACATTGCGGATGATTGCCGGGCTTGAGCACATCTCCGATGGCCAGATCATCATCGGCGACAAGGTCGTCAACACGCTCGGCCCCGGCAAGCGCGACATCGCGATGGTGTTCCAGAACTATGCGCTCTATCCACACATGACTGTGCGGGAGAACATCTCCTTCTGCCTGGAACAGCAGAGCCTGCCCAAAGCCGAGATCGACAAGCGGATCGCGATGGCCGTGGAGACCCTGCATATAACCGAGCTTCTCGACCGTCGCCCGGGCCAGCTTTCCGGTGGCCAGCGCCAGCGTGTCGCCATGGGGCGCGCCATCGTCCGCAATCCGAAGGTGTTCCTGTTCGACGAGCCGCTGTCGAACCTCGACGCAAAGCTTCGGGTGAAGATGCGCACAGAGATCAAGCGCCTTCATCAACTGCTGCCGACGACGACCGTCTACGTTACCCACGACCAGGTGGAAGCGATGACCATGGCGGATCGCGTCGTAGTGATGAACCAGGGCATCGTCGAACAGATGGGCGAGCCGCAGGAGCTCTATCGCAATCCGGTGAGCAAGTTCGTCGCCGGCTTCATCGGCTCGCCGTCGATGAATTTCCTGCCGGCGCAGTTGATCGCCGAAGGCGAAGAGCTTTTTGTCGTACTGGAAAACGGCATACGCCTGCATGTGCCCGCGGCAAGGGCGGCGGTGTTTCGCCCGCATGCCGGCCGCCAGGTCACGTTCGGCATCCGGCCTGAATCGATCTCCAGCCGGCAGGATCGCTCCGGCTGGATGCCGCTCGATGCGCCGGTCGACCTGGTGGAGCCGCTCGGCGCGACGACCATGGTGTATTTCAACATCGGCGCGAACGGTGTCTGCGCCAGCATCGAACCGGACACGGCACTGAGGGCTGGAGCAATCATGCCTTTGTCGATCAACATGAACCAGATGCACCTGTTCGACTGCGATACCGAGCGTTCGCTGGCGATCTGACAAGCGGCCGGTGGTCTGTTGCGGACCTCAACGCGATGGATTACGCGGCGGCACATTCATCGCGGCGATGCGCAGCATGAGCGATCCTCGCCGAAATGACCCGCTTTCAGGGACAAATGATAAAGGACAGATCTGTGGCCGTTTCCGAATACATCATTCCGGGTCTTCTTGTTCGCGACCGGCTGATCCCCGTCCCGCTCGACTGGTCGAAACCGGATGGCGAAAGCATCGAAGTCTTCGTCCGCGAGATCTGTGATCCCGTCCGATGCGCAGAAGACCTTCCGCTGCTCGCCTTCCTGCAGGGCGGCCCGGGTGGCAAGTCGCCGCGGCCGGTGAATGGCGGGCCGTCCTGGCTGTTCGAGGCGATCCGCACCCACCGCGTGATCCTCATCGACCAGCGTGGCACCGGACGCAGCACGCGCATCGAGACCGCAACGATGGAACGGTTCGCACAAGACGGCGAGGCCGCTGCGGACTATCTGCTGCAGTTTCGTGCCGACAGCATCGTTGCGGATTTCGAGCATGTCCGCAAAACCGTCTATGGCGACAAGCGCTGGGAAACGCTTGGCCAGAGCTATGGCGGCTTCCTGACATTGACCTATCTCTCGACGGCACCGGAAGGACTTGCCGCCTGCTACGTCACCGGAGGGCTTGCCGGACTGACGGCAACAGCCGACGACGTCTATCGCCGCACCTACCCGCGCGTGGCCGCCAAGACCAAGCGATACTACGAGCGCTATCCGCAGGACCGGGAACGGATTGGGCGGATCGCCGATTTCATCGCCGCCAACCAGGTGATCCTGCCCGACGGCGACCGCCTCTCGGTGCGGCGCCTGCAGTCTGCCGGCATCGACTTCGGCATGGCGCCCGGCTTTGAAAACATTCACTGGCTCGTCGACGAAGCCTTCTCGAGCGGTACCGAGGACCGGCTGTCGGACACATTCCTGGCCTCGGTGATGGCGGCGACCTCCTACGACGGCAATCCGCTGTTCGCAGTCTTGCAGGAAAGCATTTACGGGCAAGGCGTCGGCGCCACCGGCTGGGCGGCAGACCGCCTTCGCGCCGAGTTTCCCGAGTTTGACGAGACGCGCCGGCCATTGCCGTTCACCGGCGAAATGATGTTTCCGTGGATGTTCGAGGAAATACGGTCCCTGCGGCCATTCCGGGCGGGTGCGACCGCACTGGCGGCGCGAGAAAGCTACGGGCCATTATACGATCTGTCGCGCTTGGCCGAAAACGAGGTGCCGGTGGCCGCCGCCGTCTACTTCGACGACATGTATGTGGATGCCGAATTATCGCTCGACACGGCCGCGCGTGTTGGCAATGTCGAAAGCTGGGTGACAAACGAATACGAACACGATGGCGTTCGCCAGTCGCCACGCGTCTTCCGCCGCCTCGCCGACATGGTCAAGGAGCGTGGTGGTCCGCGCGGATGATCCCGCCATCGACCGGACTCTTGTCGCCAACAAGGCGGTCGATATCACATAGCCGATAGGGCCAGCATAGACCGAAGCAGTGCTGTTGCGCAGAGATGAATTGTTTGTGTGCTCCAGCATAATTCACGGATAGCGTTGCCGTTGCCCTGTGGCAGCTCAAACACCATGCAGCTGTAAAGCGCCTGGACGGCCACACGCGGCACTACTGGCGTGGAAAGCTCGACATCGACGGTCACCTCGTTATCGCCCAGCGTCCCGGCGCCAGTTCCGAACCGTGAGGCATGCGGCCAATCGGCGCGATCTTTCCCAGATTGCCGTTCATGGCGACACTTTCCCCTACACAGCTAAGAAGAAGCCTCGCTGCAGCCTTCATTTTGCCCGCTTCTTAAGAGCTTGTTAAGAATTCATTCCTGTCGGAGGTCTCCATGGCGCTTGGCGCATCGCATCGCTTGCAGGACGGCGTCGTCGCCGTCGAAACCATGACGCGCTTTGCGCTTGCAGTCCTGGCCCTCGCCTCCGGCGTCTATACCTATCTCGGGGTCCGTAGCCTCCTCGACGGCTCACCGGCGGCGGTCTTCTTTGCCGCCATCATTTACGCGGCTTCGGTGTCAGTCGCGATCTACGCCTTCTGGTCCTACATGGCGCGCTTCTATCCGCATGTCACAGGTGCTGCGGCGCGCGGTGCCATGATCGGCGTGATGGCACTCGGCTGCGTCATGATCATCGCCATGTCGAGCTGGTTGAATGCGGCTGCCCTTGCCGGCTCTGCGGCGCTCGAACAGCATCTGGCCGAGACGGTGCAAGACTATACGGCCGACCTCGACCAGGCCCATCAGAACGCGCTCGCCGCACAAAGCCTGCTGCCGGACATCCAGCGCACATCGGAGCGCTTTTCAAGGCTTGCCGAGGACGAACGCCAGAGCGGAGCACTGACGGGAACGACAGGTTCCGGCAGCGTCGTACAGCTTCTATCGCAGATGTCGTCGCAGCTGAACGAACTGGAAACCGGCATCACCGCCTCCCGCGAGCGGGTGACCACGCTCTTCGACCAGGGGCGCAGCCATCTGGAAACAATGCGCACTTTGGTCTCGGCGCCAGGGGCGGTGGCACCGCGTAGCGACGAGTTCTCCGCCGAGGTCGTGGCTCTCTCGGGCGTCATCACGTCTCTGCAACAGACCTCGATCGCCCCCTCCGTCAAGCGCGCGGCCGAAGATCTGTCGCTCGGCTTCATCGCGCCGGTCGCCGACGGCCAGGCGGCCGATCTCGCCGACCGCCAGGACCAGGTGATGCAGACGATCCGCGCGTCGGTCTCCGCCCAATCGCAGGTTCTTTCGCAAGCCGCAGACGACATCCTGGCACGAGAGCCCGTGGCGGAGCGTCGCTTCGTGCCCCTGTCCTCCGCGGAAGCCGTCCTGCGCTATGCCGCCGATTTCATCCCGGCCTGGGCTGGCGCGATTTCGATCGACCTGCTGCCCGCCGTGCTCGTCTTCATCCTGACAATCGTTCACGGTGCGATCCGCCGTCAGGATGAGCGGCTGCCCTTTGCCCAGCGGATAACCGCGGCAGAACTCTTGGAAGCGCTAGAGGTGCAGCGCGCGCTTGGCCGGCAGGGCATCTCGGTGGAGCAGGCCTTGCAGACAACGGAAACCGAGGACGAGCGCGCGCGGGCGGATTCCAACATCACCAGTCTCGACATATCGGCCAAGGCTCCGCGAAAGGGTCCGCCCGCGTGAACCGCCCCTCGCTTGCCCTGCGCCTGAAGGCAGCCATGCTCAGCGCCGACGACGGCCTGCTGATGCGCGGTGCATTCTTCGGGCTTCTCGCAGCGGCGGGGACATTCCTCTTCGTCGACCTGCGCGAAATGAGCCTCGCCAATGCGGCACGTCCCGGCCACGATCCGATGACGACCGACGCGCCCGTGCTTCCGCCTGCTCTCACCGAAGGCGTACCTGGGGCACCGCCGATGGAACCGGAAACGTCTCGCGAAATCCTCCGTCAACCGATACGCTTCGAACTCCTGCCCGGCGGCATACTGAAGGCGGAAGGATCGATCGACCCAGGAGCCGCCGACCGCTTCGCCGAGGAAATCGCGGCGCGGGGCGAGTATGTGACGGCGGTGACGCTCAATTCGCCGGGCGGCTCGGTCGAGGATGCGCTGACCATGTCGAAACTGATCCGGGAAAAGGGCCTGAACACGAAGGTTGCGACCAAGGCGCTCTGCGCGTCCTCCTGCCCCCTGGTGTTTGCCGGCGGCGTGGCGCGCGAAGCGGCAGAGAACGCCATCCTCGGCGTGCATCAGGTCTTCAATGCCGGCGAGGTGCGGCCCTCTCCAGAACAGGCCATGTCCGGTGCCCAGAGCACGACCGCGCGCATTGCCCGACATCTGAATGAGATGGGCATCGGCAACGGGCTCTTGATCCACGCGCTCGAAACGCCCCCGGACCGGCTCTACTACCTGACGCCGGAGGAGATGGCGGCGTTCAAGCTGATTACCACACCGGTGGCGACGGCAAAGCAGGCGGACTAGGTCCTGTTGGCCATGCCGCGACGGACCCCGTCATTGTGGGACGGCTCAGGGCGAGGCGCTGACGATCCGCAGCACACCGCCTTAGCATGCTGAGGCATATGATCGAGCGCTTATCAGAGTTCACCGCAATCATCGGTCTCGCGCTGTCCACATTCTCAATGCAGTCCGAACAGCCTCAGCAACTCCTCACGCTGACGGACAAAGCCGGGGGCGCTGCGATCGCGGGGGCGTGGAAGGTCGATGTCGATGAGCCTGGGTTCGCCGCCCTTTTCGCGTGGCAGGATCAAAATCCGGTCTGCGAGGAAGATCGCTTCTTCGAGATCATGGGTGACGAGCACAGTCGTCACGTCCTCCTCCTTCCAGATGCGCGCGAGTTCCTGCTGCATGCCGATCTTGGTCATGGCATCGAGCGCACCCAAGGGTTCGTCAAGCAGCAGAATCTCCGGCTGGACAGCGAGCGCGCGGGCAATGCCGACCCTTTGTGCCATGCCGCCAGATAGCTGGCGCGGATAGGCTGTTTCGAAGCCCTTCAGGCCAACGAGATCGACATAACGCTGGGAAATGAAACGCGACTCGTCGCGTGACAGGCCTCTTGTTTCCAAGCCAAAGCCGATGTTGTCTATGACGGTCAGCCAGGGCAGCAAGCGTGGCTCCTGGAAGATGACCGCGCGCTCGGCGCCGACGCCACGGATACGGCGCCCGTCGATCAGTACGTCACCGCTGTCGGCGTCTTCGAGGCCGGCCAGGATCCGGAGAAGTGTCGTCTTGCCCGAGCCACTGGCTCCGACGATCGCCAGGCTCTCGCCGGAGCGGATGGTGAGATTGAGATCTTTCAGGACCGGTAGCGGCTGTCCGTTAAGGGTG
Organism: Hyphomicrobiales bacterium; assembly: GCA_900470155.1. Classification (GTDB taxonomy): domain Bacteria; phylum Pseudomonadota; class Alphaproteobacteria; order Rhizobiales; family Rhizobiaceae; genus Allorhizobium. Next base: position 70,683 of record UBZT01000003.1, on the reverse strand, counting down.
AAGGTCTTGGAGAGGTGACGGATCGTCACCTCTCCTCGAATGCTGTTGGACTGAGCGAGCGCCATGTCTCAGTTGCTCGCCGTCTCGGAGGAATAGAGAATATCGTTGGCCGACAGTTGGCCTTCCTTCAGCTTGCCTTCGCGCACCAGAACGTCGATCCAGAACTGCAGGTCGCGCTCGACCGCCTTGCCGCCCGGACGCACACCATAACCTCGGAAATACTGGGCGATATCAGCGTTCTCGCCGCGCGTCGCCAGCGCCTTGGCGAAGATCACCCTGGTTTCCTCAGGATGCTCGCGCGCATAGTCAAGGGCGCGTTCGGACTGCTCGACGAAGACCTTGGCGGCTTCAGGATGTTTTTCGATGAAGTCGCGGCGCAGCACGATGAAGCCACCGGCGATTTCGCCCAGAACATCAGTGTCGTCGAAGATCGCACGGAGCCCTCCTTTCTGCTTCGCCTCACCCTCGAAGGTCGTCTGCCAGTAGCCGAAGGCCGAGACGTCGACCTGGCCCGAGCGCAGCACCTGTTCGAGCTGCGGGCCAGGGACGACGATCTGGTTGGCGGCGTCCGTCGGCAAACCGACCGAATGCAGCGCTTCCCGGATCGTATAGTCGAGATGGGCACCGAGCGTGTTGACCGCGACGGTCTTGCCGGCAATGTCCTTGATGTCGCGGATGGGGCTGTCTTCCAGAACGTAGAAGATCGATTGGACCTCGTCGTTGATGCCGTTCGACGGATAGGCCGCGACGAAGTCGTTGCCACCGATGATCGAGTTCAAGACAGCAGAGGTGGCAGCACTGCCGATTTCCACATCGCCCGAGGCGAGCGCAATGAGTGAGGCCGGGCCACCCGTGGCATAGCCGACATTCTCGATGGTGATGCCAGTGCCGTCGAAATAGCCGAGTTCGGCGGCGAGCTCATGGGCGGACAAGCCGCCCTGGCTGGCGAGATAACGGAACTTGACCTCTTCGGCGGCGAAGGCGGAACCTGAGAGGACAAAGGTGAGCGCGGCCGAGAGGAGAAGTTTGCGGGAATGAAAGGTCATGGGAGTTTCCTTTGAAAGATGAGAAACGAGGGAAGAATGCGATGCATGTCAGGCCCAGCGGCATAGGCGCCGCTGCAGGAGGACGAGAGCGGCATTGGCGGCGAGGCCGAGCAGTGCGAGAAGCAGGATTGCTGCAAACATCAGCGGAATCTGGAAGTTGTATTGGGCATTCATCACCTGGAAGCCGATGCCCTTGTTGGCACCGATCATCTCGGCGGCGATGAGGAGCAGCAGCGCCGTTGTCGCGGAAAGGCGCAGTCCTACGAAGATCGCGGGGACCGATGCCGGCAGAACCACGCGGCGGAAGATCTGTAGAGAACCGGCACCATAGGTGCGGGCCATCTCGATCAGCTTGCGATCCACCTCCTTTACGCCGCCAATGGTCGACAAAAGGACTGGGAAGAGCGTGGCCCAGAAGATGACGAAGATTTTGGACGTTTCACCCAGACCGAGCAGCAAGATGAAGACAGGATAGAGCGCGAGCGCCGAGGTCTGGCGGAAGAACTGCAACAAGGGATCGAGCGCCCGCTCGACGGCTCTCACCTGCCCCATGAAGAGCCCGAGCGGGATGCCGAGCCCGACGGCTGCGACGAAGGCAATGCCCGATCGCTGCAGGCTGATGGCGATGTCGTCGACCAGCGCGCCCGAGGCGATCGCTGTCCACAGGGCACGGATGATCTGGTCGAGCGGCGGAAAGACGGAGGCGTTCACCCAGCCCAGGGTGGAGGCCGCCTGCCAGAGAGCCAGGAAGGCGAGGACGAGACCGTAGCGCGACAGGAACGGTGTGACGGCCGATACCGCCTGGCTCACCCAGCGCGGTGGGCGCGCCGCATCCGGGGAGAGGTCAAGGCCATAGGCCCTTCCGTGATGAATGTCTTCGTAGGACATGGGGGACCTCATTCGGCGGCCTGCACGACCGAGCGGTCGGCGGCATAGCGGTTGATCGGGAACGGCAGGCCGAGGTTTTCGCGGAGCGTCCGGCCCTCATAGGCGGTGCGGAAGAGCCCGCGGCGCTGCAGCTCGGGGATGACGAGATCGACGAAATCGTCGAGGCCCGTCGGCAGCCAGGGCGGCAGGATGTTGAAGCCGTCTGCCGCTTCGTTCTCGAACCATTGCTGCAGCGTGTCGACGATCTGCACGGGCGTTCCGACAATGGTGAAGTGACCGCGCGCCGAAGCGACCCATTGATAGAGCTGGCGGATCGAGAAGTTGTTCTCGTCGGCGATCTGGCGGATCAGCGCCTGCCGGCTCTTCATGCCTTCCGTGGGCGGCGCGGGCGGAAGCGGACCATCAAGATCGTAGCCCCTCAGATCGAGGGTCCCCCCCGTCAGGCCGTTGAGCAGGCCGATGCCATCTTCCTCCAGGATCAGCGAGGTCAGCCGATCGTATTTCTCGCGCGCTTCTTCCTCCGTGCGACCGACAAAGGGCGAGACGCCAGGCATGATCAGGATGTGATCGGTATCGCGTCCGAGGCCACGGGCGCGGTTCTTGATGTCGCGGTAGAATTCCTGCGCGGTCTCGATGTGCTGGTGCGCCGTGAAGATCACCTCTGCCGTCGCGGCGGCCAGACCACGACCGTCATCGGACTGGCCGGCCTGGACGATGACCGGATGCCCCTGGCGCGAGCGGGAAACATTCAGCGGTCCCTTGACCTTGAAGTGTTCGCCCTTGTGATTGGCGTCATGGAGCTTGCCGGGATCGAAGAAGACGCCCGTATCCTTGTCGCGAATGAAGGCATCGTCCTCGAAGCTGTCCCAGAGCCTCTTGACCACGTCGACATGCTCGGCAGCGCGCTTGTAGCGGTCGGCATGCGGGGGTTGCTGATCACGATTGAAGTTCTGCGCGGTCGCGTCGCCCGTGGTCGTTACGACATTCCAGCCGGCGCGACCGTCGGAGATGAGGTCGAGCGAGGCAAACTTGCGCGCCGTATTGTAGGGCTCCTCGTAGGTCGTCGAAGCCGTCGCAATGAAACCAAGATGGGTGGTGAAGGGAGCGAGTGCCGAAAACAGCGTCACGGGCTCGAAGCCAGCGACCCTCGCATTGCCGCCTTCCCGGGCGCCGCCGAAGCCGACGGCCAGACCGTCGGCCAAGAAATAGGCGTCGAACAGTCCCCTCTCGGCCGTCAGAGCCAACTGCTTGTGAAACTCGAAGCTGACGGCACCGTCGACCGGCTGATCCGGATGCCGCCAGGAGGCGACATGCTGTCCGCCGCCGGGAAGGAATGCGCCCAATCTGATCTTGCGTGTCATGGCTGGTCCTCTCTCAGTCGATGATCGAATGCGAGCAGCCTACATTGTCTATAATAAATATAGAGAAATAGGATTGCGAAGATTTAGCCGCTTGGCGAATGGATTTTCGAATGTGACGCCGATGTAAGGTATCTGCGACGCTGACCCCAAAAAGCTGAGGCCGTTCGCTAACCCAGATCCGGAAACGGCTTGAACGCTTACTTCATAAAAACTATGTACGATAAGCAAAATTACCCTCAGGGCCTTCGGCCGGATATCTCCGCAATGCTCACCAACAAAGGCAAATATGGTCTGAAAGCGCTGGTCGACCTCGCAGGTCTGGAACCAGGACAGACGGCATTCGTGACCGACATCGCGACGCGCAACAATATCCCGAAGAAATTTCTCGACACGATCCTCTTGGAACTGCGCAACAACGGCTTCCTGCGCTCGAAAAAGGGTCCCAATGGCGGCTACGCGCTGTCAAAGCCCGCCGATGAGATCATGATCGGCCAGGTCATCCGCGCCCTTGACGGGCCGCTTGCGCCGATCCGGTGCGCCAGTCGCACGGCATTCGAAGCCTGTGACGACTGCCGGGACCCGGCATCATGCCAGATCCGGATTTCCATGACGCAGGTTCGTGATGCGATGGCCGCCGTTCTCGACACAATGTCGCTCACGCAATTCGTGGCGTCCGAACAGCCTGGTCAGGATCTGGTCGCTGGCGAATGATCGCCAGAACAGCGCAAACGCGCCGTGTCCAGCGCGAGGCAAAACCGATCGATCTGCGCAAAGTCGATCGGGGGATCGTCGACCTGAATTCCATCGATGAGGGACGCGGCCTTCTGGATCATCCCGTCCAGGAGTTCAAGTTCGATTGCGACAGAGGGATCCGCCGCAGTGGTCTGCTTCATGGCCCCGACTTTACCGCGGGCGGAAGCGGCCATCAGAAATGCCGTCATCAGATGCGCGAGACTTTCTGCGTTTTCTCCAAGAGAAAGAATGAAGTCGGGGTGGACAGTCAGTTCCGTCTTAGCGTCTTCATCACGCAATGACACCCGCGTCTGATCCAGGATGGCGGCCACCGGTTCAGAACCGGCACTAAATGCTCTCACGATTTGCCAGTCAGCCGAAGTGATCGCGCGATCCGATCCACCACCATGCTCCAGAGCAAAGGCCAGACCCGACTGCACCAGCCTCGGTGGCAAAGAGCCTTCGCGTTGGAATGCGAACTCGAAGACGTCGCCCAGCACGACACGTCCGTAGATCGCCTTGCGCTGCTCTGTCGATCCGCTGGTCCGAACCAGTTCCAGGGCAACGAGATGCCTGAGAAGTCGCTCCGCCGCTGCAGTGCTCCAAGTTACGAGCCGGCTGACGGCCTCTGCAACAATCAGGTTTGAGATGTCCGCTCCCCCAAAGCTCGCGGGAATGGACATGGCGAGAAGCCCGCTTGCGGGAAGAATCGAGGCCTGGTCCGAATGGGCGCCAATCGCCAACTCTCCCAGGCGCTCGAGTGCGGCCACGACGTCCCCCTCCCTATTCAGCGCAGGTGGAACAGGTCGCAATCGATCAGCCGTCGATACCATCATGCAGGCACTCCTCCACTAAAAGATCGATGTCACGTCACCGTGTGGTACTTGCCATTCTGATACAGCAATGAATTGCCACCTCTGAGGCGTATCGAAAGCACTCGGCCAATCAGGATAACATGGCTATGTCGCTCGATCGCCTCCTCGACCTCGCAGTCGAGTGCTGCAATCGCATCTTCCAAGACTGGCGCTCCGCTGGCAAGGGTGGTCCATTCGGCCCCGATATAGCGCTCGGGCCCTCTCAAGCCCCCGCCGCCGGCGAAACGGTTTGCTAAGTCCTGATGATCAGCACCGATCACATTGACCGCGAAATGGCGAAAGCGCTCAACGACGGGCCACGTCGAGGAGGATCTGTTGAGCGACACCAACATGCGCGGCGGATCGACGGACAAGGCCGTCGCAGACGTGACAGTCGCTCCGGAGCGCTCTGCCCCCTCGCCTGCCGTGATCACGCTGACACCGCCACCCAGCGTTCTCAACGCTTCCTTCAAACCAGCCGCGTCGGCTGGACGATCGGACACAGGGCGAATGCGTGGTTCACTGAACTCGCTCGCGATAAAAACGTTCATCTGACTTCTCCGTGCAGACTGTATCTCAAGCATGGGTAACAGCCGGGGAACCCAATCAGTAGACAAGCGTTTTTAATCTACATATATTTTATAGAAAATATGCCCAGATCTACCCCCGCGAAACGGAAGGAAGACTGCCATGTTGAAGATCAGGATATCCTCACCGAGACTGCAGGCGTCAACGACACGCCCCGCCTCCCGCGTCGCGATCATCGGCGGCGGATATACCGGCGCCATCATCGCCAAGCTTCTGGTCGAGCGCGGATTTCGAGAGATCGACGAGGTTACCGTCTTCGAGCCTCGCGATCAGCTCGGATGTGGCCTTGCCTATGATGCGCAGAACATCGATGTCCGCCTCAACGTCGCAGCACACAGAATGCGCGCTATCCCCGGCGCGCCGACTGCCTTTCTCGACTGGCTTCAAACGAGTGGAACGCTCACAGTCGACCCTCAGGCGATCACGCCGGAAGGCATCTTCGCGCGCCGCAGAGACTTTGGGCGGTTCATGCAGGCACAATTGGCGCCTTTTCTGGACAGTGGTGCGATCCGCCACGTGCGACAAGCCGTTCGGACTGTTGATCGCCAGAACGAGCAGTGGCGGATCACGGGCTCCAGCGGCGACACGATCCTGGCCGATATTCTGATCCTCGCCACAGGACATCCTCCCGCCTCACGGCCGGCCGCGCTAGACCGACTTAATCCTCTAACCGCGGCTCGTGTAAGCGATGTCTTTGCTCCTAATGCATTCAATGGCATTGGCAATTCCGACCCCATCCTGATCGTCGGTTCCGGCCTGACGGCTATCGATGCCCTTTCCCGCCTAAACGCCATCGGCCACAACGGCAATGTCACGCTTCTCTCTCGCACTGGCCTGATCCCAAGACCGCACGCCGGCGGCGGGTTTTCACCGTTCGGTGACTTTCGCAGCACCGAGCTGGCCTCTGCCAGAAAGCTCCTGGCAAAGGTGCGGGCGACAATTGCAGATGCACAAGCGCAGGGCATTCCCTGGCAATCCGTTTTCGATGCGCTGCGACAGCATGCGCAGGAACTCTGGCAAGGTCTGCCGACGGGTGAGCGACAAAAATTTCTGCGACGCCTTCGACGCTTCTACGACGTCCACCGCTATCGAATGCCGCCACAGGGAGCCGCCATCCTGGAATTGGGCCTCGATACAGGCCGCGTCAGGGTGGAGAGGGGTGATCTAACATCCATTGCCCAAGATGGGCAAAGCCTCCTCGCCGCGATCGAAACCCGCAACGGCAGCACTGAGGTTCGCTGTCGCCGCATCCTTCTGGCAACGGGGCCGGAATCCCGGAGCTATGCAATCCACCAGAGGTTTCTGCTCGGCATGCACCGAGATGGCCTCATACAGTCGGACCCGTTCGGCCTGGGCTTGGCCTGCGACACGGTGGGCAGGACGCTCACCGTTACAGGCGCGCCAAACACAAGCCTCTTCATCGCCGGTCCTCCCGCCCGGCCCGCGCTGGGGGAGCTTACTGGCGTGCCCGAGATTGCAGCCCAGGCTGCGAACATGGTGGACCGGATCATCTGCTGCTGCGCACGCGAGACGAGGACCATCGTAATCAGCCCATCGGTATGATGGGCTACCGTCTGGAAAACATTATCAGGAGTTGGCGCACGATTTGAGGCTAAGCGCAGAAGTGCGACGAGTTCCAGATGGGCATGGCTTCTCGCATCATTTATCACGCTCGGGCGCTAGCAGAACCCGAGAGCTGTATGCCGATATCGCTGGGCAGGGCAGTGTCCACAGTGCCGGCGGCTATGTTGGCGGCGTGCTCGCTTTCATCGAGGCTGGAGACCTTTCGACAGCTGGGAGAATGAAATCACTACCCTCATCACCGGCGGGACGATGCGACAACCCGTTCGAGGTGCTTGCCAATGACCGCGACCACAGAGTAAGGAAGGTAAACCCTATGGCAAAGCCTTACCAAGGAGCATAGCTTGCAAGTCCTAGTCCGTGATAACAATGTTGATCAGGCGCTACGTGTGCTGAAGAAGCGCCTTCAGCAGGAAGGCGTTTTTCGCGAAATGCGCCTTCGCGAGAGCTATGAAAAGCCGTCGGTGAAGCGCGCCCGAGAAAAGGCAGAGGGTATCCGCCGGGTCCGTAAGCTTGCTCAGAAGAAGCTGAACCGTGAACTGGGGATCGTAGCTCCCAAAAAGCCAAGGCCTGCTCCGCGAGCCAAACCCGCGTCGGTTTGAACGATCGGCATAACGGCAACCCTCTACGGCACCACAATGTGGAAGCCGATCATGAGTGTTTCTGCGCCTCGGCAAGCGGTCTGCAGGATACCGGCGCCTGGTAGATAATCCAGGTGCTGGTAGATCTGCAATACCCCTGCCAAATGCGAGAGGCAGGACATTCATCGCACCTCTCTTTTGCGACCAAGCTCCCGGTCAAGGCGGTTCTTGCGTTTTGTCCAGTGGGTCAGTTCGTGCGCCAGAATCAGGTCAGCACCCAGAGAACGCAGATCAGATAAAACGCAAAAAGCTCCGCGACTAGTAAGGCGAGGAGCTCAACATCAAATACTCCGATTGGGAGAATTTACACGTTTCAGTAGTTGCGTGAGCATCCCCACACGCCCCGCCGCGATTCGTTCCACAGACTTGGAAGCTCCGCTTCGCGAGGTCGATCGCAAGGATATGTACCTGTGTCATCTCCCTCCCTCCATAAGCGGCACCACGGCGCGAAGCAGGCATCATACCGACGCCGGCGGAAGGGGGCATCCAACCCATCAGTTCACCCACTGATCGGCAGCGGGTTTAGCTGACAACTCCTGCCGAACCGCTCGGATGTTGGTCGAAGCGGCCTATGTCATCCTCTATGAGACAAGGCCCGACGCCGATGCGACCTTATTCTTACCCTTGAGATCGTCCGAGTAGCGGACGGACGGCGTGAGCACTCCGCGCTGGTTTGAGACCAAGATTGCCCCCTCCAGTCCTGGATGTTCAGGATGTTCAGGATGACGTAGCTGCCATAAAGCCGGTGAGATTCAGGAGATGTGGATGACCGGCTTTACCCCCTTTGCTTCAAGGATTATTGGCGGAGACCTCTCCAAAAACTGCCGCTTTTTCATTCTCCTTGGCACTGAGCTTTGCAAGGTAATCCCGCAATAAACTCACCCGCCGGGGACGAAAACTGGCTCCGTTGCATGAAACGCTCTCGACCCGGTCGACCCTGAACATCCGAAAGTCATCACGCAGGCAACACCAGGCCAGAACCGTCAGGACGTGATCGCTGTACATGATGGCAAGCGGGCGAATGACGCGCCGGCTGGCGGTGCCCGCTTCATCACGATAGCCGATTTCAATCTCCTGTTCCTCCCAGCAGGCCTGCCGTATCGGTTGAAGATGCGGATGCGAGCCATAGCGACCCCTTGGCCGATAGACATGGGATATCGAATGCAGCAATTGCTGCTCGCGATCGTCCGGCAAGGTTGCGGCGACCTTGGCGAGCACAGATTCGGCAGCACGCGCCAAGTCCGGGTCGCCCATCTGTCGCACTTCGCCCAGTCCCACAGTAATCGCCTCGATTTCCAGACGATCGAATGTTTGCGGCGGCAGAGCATAGTCCTCGATCAATCGATAGCCATAGCCGCGTTCGCCCTCAATTCGGGCGCCCGACAGCCGTAACAAGTCGATATCGCGGTATATCGATCGTATGGACACGCCGCGTTCGACCGCCAGGCGTTCCGCCGTGATGGGCGGCGCCATGACGCGCATCAGCTGAAGGAGGCGCAGTAATCTATCGGGTCCGCTCATCGTCCTACTGCCGTGAAGTGTCAGTTGGGGGCATCTATACCCGGTTCATCGATTTCACACAGCCATTGAGCGTCCTGCGACGATATTTTGAAAGAGAGTAAACCATGGTTTTCAGCGCATTTGCCCAGATCAGCCCATGGGGCGTTCTTGCGGCCTCCACGTTCGGCTTCTTATTCGGAGGCGTATATTTTGGCGCCCTTGTACCCAAATATTACGCAGTCGCGCTGGGACATGAGACCATGCCGGCCGCCAAACTGGACATGCTGACCATCCTTGGCCCCTTCGTCTGCAATATCGTTATGATCGTCACGACGGCCGCGATCATGCGGATGATCGGCGTTGTCTACCTTGCCGATGCCCTGTCGCTCGGGTTGGTGGTCGGCGTCGGTTATCTCCTGGCGATGTGTATGACGATCGCGATCAATCCCAATTTCCCCAGGCCGTTCACCTACACAATGGTGAACGGGCCCTATTTCCTGGTCAACAGTTTGGTCACGAGCGCCGTGCTGTTCCTGTTGCAGTAGTCCACTATGCGCATGAACGCAGACAATCTGAGGATCCTCCGGCGCCAGAGGCCGAAAACGGCCGTCAATCATCAAGCGGGTTGTTCTCGGTCCTGCGGGACCTCTATTGCGCCGCAGCGATATCTGTTCGGCAGTCGCCTGGCAATTCTAGGCGCAGACGTGCCAGATTATCCGGCTACAGCTCCCCCATCGCTCTTTTCAGGATGAAACCTTCGGCTGATGCTGTTCCACCGCTTGTTGCGTTTCCCCCTTTGTCAGGTAAACCGCGCTTTCAGCCAAACCAGCACGTCATCTAGAAAGGTGAATACGACTGGGATGACCAGAAGACTCAAGAAGGTCGAGGTAATCAGTCCACCGATGACGACGATGCCCATGGGCTGGCGGAAGCTGGAGTCACCCGAGACGAGGCTGAGCGCGGCAGGCAACATGCCGCCAGCCATGGCGATGGTCGTCATGACGATGGGGCGTGCCCGCTTGTGGCAGGCATCGACGAGCGCGTCATAGCGCGACATCCCGGCACGGCGTGCCTCGATCGCGTATTCGACCAGCAGGATCGAGTTTTTCGAGACGATGCCCATCAAAAGCAGCAGTCCGATCACCGCCGGCATCGAGAAGCTGGTGCCCGTCAGCACGAGCGGCAACATCGCGCCACCCAGCGCCAGCGGCAAGGCCATCAAAATGGTGACCGGCTGCAGGAAATCATGGAAAAGAAGGACCAGCACGGCATAGACGCAGAAAATTCCGATCGCCATTGCCGTCCCGAAGCTGCTGAACAGTTCGCTCTGGCGCTTGAGTTCACCCTGCTCGATGAATTTAACGCCCTGCGGCAGGTTTTTGTAGCTGGCCAGCTGCGCTGCCTCGTTCGTCACCTCTGACAGGGACCGGCCGTTCAGTTCGACGGTTATTGAAACGTTGCGCAAGCGATCGAGCCTATCGATCTGGCTTGGGCTTGATCCGATCGATATGTCGGCTATGGCACCCAGTGCCACATTGCCGTCCTTGCCCTCGACGGGAATGAGCGAGATCGCATCCAGCGACTGCCGGCTGGCGGTATCGAGCATGACCCGGATGGGGACCTGGCGTTCAGGCAGATTGAGCTGTGACAGGGCGGCATCATACGCGCCCGCCGTCGCCACCCGGATTGCCTCGGCGATTGCCTTGGACGTTACGCCCAAAGATGCGGCTTCCACCAGATCCGGCTTGATGGTGATTTCGGGCGACTGCATCGCCGCCGACGACGTGACGTTGCCGATACCGGGCAGCGTGCGCAGATCGGCCTCGAGCCGCGTCGCCGCTTGTTCCAGGAGCGTGGAATCGTCGCCCGCCAAGGTCAGCGTAAGCTGGGTGCCATTGCCGCCCGAACCGATCTCGATACGAGTGCCAGGCAGGGTTTCAAGTGCCTTGCGCATATCCGACTCGATCTGTGCCTGCTTCACATCGCGGTCATCAATCGGCGTAAGATTGACGACGATCGTGGCACTGTTGGTGCTGGAAGCCGAAGTGCTGTTCATGCCACCGGTGGAGGCAGAGCCCGTGGCCTGGAAAACAGAAGTGACATGGTCCACACCGGCAACGATGGCGGCTGCCTTTCGCGCAGCGGCATCGGTGCGCTCGATCGTCGAACCTGGCGGAGTCGTGATCGAAACCTGAGTCTGGCTGTCATCGGATGCCGGAAAGAACCCGGTCGAAAGATGGCTCAGAAGCAGGACCGTGAAAGCCAGAAATCCGACGGTCCCGAGCACCGGTATCCAGCGGCGGCGCAGCGCGCCTTTGACGGCCCAAAGGTAGGACCGCATCAAGCGACCGTCCTCTTCGTGGGTTTTGCCCCTCGCCTTCATCAAGTAGGCCGCCATCATGGGCGTCACCAAGCGCGCGACCAGCAGAGAGGCAAGAACGGCGACCGAGGCTGTGATACCAAACTGCTTGAAGATGATACCGGGAATGCCTCCCATGAACGCCGTCGGCAGAAACACGGCGACCAATGTGAACGTGGTCGCGATCACCGCCAATCCGATTTCGTCGGCCGCTTCCATGGCCGCCTCGAAAGGATCCTTGCCCATATTGAGGTGTCGCTCGATGTTTTCGATCTCGACGATCGCATCGTCGACGAGAATTCCGACCACCAGCGACAGCGCCAGAAGCGTGATCGTATTCAACGTATAGTCGAGCAGATACATAACGAGAAAGGTCGGGATGATCGACAGCGGCAAGGCCACGGCGGCCAGTAGCGTTGCCCGCCAGTCACGCAGGAACAGCCAGACCACGAAGACGGCGATCAGCGCGCCCTCGTAGATCATATGCATCGACGATTCGTAATTCTGCTCGATCGGGACGATCGTGTTGTAGGCTTCCTCGACGACCACGAGCGGATGGGCTGCGGCAAACACCTTCATCGCTTCACGGATATTGTCGGTGACAGCAACGTCCGAATAGCCCTTGGAGCGCTTGATCTGGGCGGCGATCACCGGTTTGCCGTTGATATAGGCGAGCGAGCTGAGGTCGCTGTGTGAATCGATAACGGTGCCCAGTTCGTCCAGCCGGACCCAGCTTCCGGCCGGAAGCGGTATCGGCGTTGCGCTGACCTGCTCGACGCTGTTGGCCGCCGCCAGGGTGCGGACGGATTGGCTTTCGCCGCCGATGCGCCCCTTGCCACCCGACAGATCGGACTGCACCGCCTCAAGCTGCCCGTTGACGTCGTTCGCGGTCAATCCGAGGCCGTCGAGCAGATTTGCGTTCAGCTCGACCCGAACTTCCCGGTCGATGCCGCCCAGGCGCCCGACTTCGCCGACACCTTCAACCGCCGTCAGGGCGCGGGACATGTCGTTGTCGATGAACCACGACAGTTCCGCATCGTCCAGCTTGTCGGAGCGCACCACATAGGTAATCAGTGGCGAAGCGTTCAGCGACTGTTTCGAAACGGTTGGGGCGTTCATCTCTTCCGGGAGGTCGTCCTGCGCCTGGTCGACAGCGCTCTTCACCTCGTCCAGGGCTTCCTGCGTATCCTTTCCGACCTCGAAGGCAACGGAGATGCTGACCGAACCGTCGGTGATCGTCGTCGTGACCGAATCGAGCTGCGTGAGGCCCGTCAACTCGTCCTCGATCTTGCGTGCCACCTCGGTTTCGAGCTGAGAGGCTGCCGCCCCGTCGAGCGAAGCACTGATCTCGATCGTCGGCAGATCCATGTCGGGGAAATTCTGAATGTCGAGACGGTTGAACGCCCACAGACCGCAGGCCGTCATCAGGACGAACAACAGGATCGGCGGAACGGGGTTGCGGATGGACCAGGAGGAGAAATTCATTTCGTCGCCTCCGCGCCGAACGCCTCGACGCCGTCGGCGACCCGCACGACCGAACCATCCGCGAGAAATGCGCCGCCGGAAATCACGACGTCCTCGTTTTTTTCGACCCCGGACAAGATCTCGACCCGGTCGTTCTGCCGCCGGCCGGTTTCGACCCGCTTGCGCGTCACGGTCGGCTGGTCTTTCGTATTGAGGACGAACACGTAGGAAAACCCGTCCCTCAAGGTGACGGCAGTTGCCGGAACCGTCAGCGCATCGGTGGGGTCGAATTCGAAATTGCCGCTGACAAGAATGCCGGTCTTGGGCTGCGGCATGCCAGCAGCGGGATTGAGCGCGACATAGACCGTCACCCGACCATTGACGGTCGATGTCGTCGGCGACACAAGCCTCACCGCACCGCGCACATTGCCGAGAGGCGTCGGGACAACCGCTTTCGTGCCCTCCTTGACATCGGCCAGCCGCTTGACCGGCAGCTCTGCCTGCCATTCGATCCTGTTTCGGCGGATCAGCTTGAACAACTCGTCGCCGGCCGTGACCACCTTGCCAAGCGATGCGGACCGTTCGGAGATCACGCCGTCGTCGATCGCATAGACCTTGGTGCGGTCAAGGGTAAGTTGTGCCGATGTGAGCGCAGCCTGCGACGACGCAAGCGCCGCCTTCGACTTGCGCTCGGTGATCAGATATTCCGTCGTCTGCTGGCTGGAGATTGCCCCGGAGCCGGTCAGCCCGCGGGCTCGATCGGCGTTGGCAATCGCCTGATCGAGGTCGGCTTTGGCCTGTTCGACGCTCGCTTGCTGTTGTTCGAGTTCCGCCTGAGCGGTTTCAGCGCCAAACTGCACCAGCAGGTCGCCCTTTTTCACTTCTGTCCCGACATCCGCCTTGACGTCGATGATCCGCAATCCGCCGACTTCGGCGGCGATCAATGCCTCATGCCAAGCGGCAAGCCGACCGCTTGCGGGGATGAGCACCGGCCACTGCGAGACCTCCGGCTTCGCTACGCTGACGGTGAGTGCGGCCGCACCGGTCGCTGCCTGCGTCGCGGCCCGAGCCGGGACGACAGGATTGAAGGCAAGACAGGCGATACCGGCGAGCGCCATCATTGTCAAAGTGCGGTTTTTTTCGCGCATCAGTTCATTCCTTGTGCAGAGGCCATGGCGCCGGTCGGAGCGGACCAGCCGCCGCCGAGCGCCTTGTAGAGGGAGATCCAGTACTGGACGGCATCGCGCCTGATTTCGATAAGGGTGATGGCCGCCGACTGTGCCGAACGGCGAGCTTCTTCGCGATCGAGGATGTTGACACCGCCGGATGTCCAGTTCTTGTCGACCGCCTGGAAATAACGCTGATAGTTGTCGGCCGCACTCCGCGCGTCGGAAATTCGCCGCAATGCCGTATCGACCCGCACGAGGGCCGTCTCGACCTCGGCAACGGCACCGAGAACACCGGACTTGTAGCTGGCAACCGCGATGTCGTAGTCGGCGACGGCACTGCGGACCGCCGCCCGTCGTGAGCCGCCGTCAAGCAGCGGCACAGACAGCGCCGGGCCGAAGGACCAGGGCACTGCCCGGCCGGTCACAGTGGATTGGCTAATCGAAATTGAGCCGCTGAGGCTCAGACTGGGGTAAAGGTCGGCCTTCGCTGCCCCGACGTCAGAGATCGCCGCGGCGACTTCGGCTTCCAGCGCGTTGACATCGGGTCTTTGCCGCAGCACCTCGGCTGGAACGGACGTGATGCGCACGGCGGATGGCTGGGGAATCCGACCTCTGCCCTGATCGAGCAGCCGCCGTACCGCCGGTTCGTCACCGCCAGTCAACTGGACTAGCGATTTGACGAGGATTTCGCACTCGCCGCGCTGGGCAGTCAGGCTCGACGAAGAAGCTGCAGCACTCGCCCGCGTCAGCGCGAGGTCGCTCATCGAGGTGAATCCGGACTGCGCCGATCGTTCCGTGGCGCGGATGGTTTCCCGTTGCGAGGCAAGTTCGTCCCGGTAAAGTCGCTCCAGCTCGCGGCAGGCACGGTACTGGACATAATCGTCACCGACTTCGGCGGCAATCGAAACGCGGGCGTCGTGCCACGACCAGACCTCGCCCTCGGCTCGGGATGCCGCGGCATCGACCTCCTTATTGGTCTTTCCGAACAGATCGAGTTCCCAACTGGCATCCAGTCCACCGCTCTTTGTCGTCCCGGCCGTCAGCGTGTTGTCGTCGTCGCCACGGTTCCCCTCGCGGCTTGCCGACGCAGAACCGTCGAGGGACGGGAAAAGCCCTGACCTGGTGCTGTCCAGGGTC
The DNA here is from genome assembly GCA_900470155.1 of Hyphomicrobiales bacterium. Lineage (GTDB taxonomy): Bacteria > Pseudomonadota > Alphaproteobacteria > Rhizobiales > Rhizobiaceae > Allorhizobium. The sequence goes on along the minus strand of UBZT01000003.1, from coordinate 55,363 downwards.
GCGCGGGCCTTGTCTATATTGGCAACAGCCTCCTGGAGGGTCGGATTTTCCCGGTCTGCCATCTGCAACAATGCCTCCAGCGACGGATCCTTGAAACTTGCCCACCAGGCCAGGAGATCGCTCGAACGACCGCCATGCGGCAAGGTCGCATGCCAGGAGGAGGCAACCGTCGGCGCCAGCGGCTTCAAGCCGCCGAGGCTCGTGCAGCCCGTGAGCAAGGCCACGGCGGCCAAGACCGGTAGGAAGGAATGTAGGAGGGTGCGCATCAAATCAGGGCTGCCTTTAAGTGGAGGCCGCACTATAGGGATCGCCGTGTTAATGTCGGTCAAGACCGTGTTAAGTTAGGTAAAACTGCTGTCTTCGCAGCCCCAAGGTCGTAAAGCTGACGTCATCGGAGAAGCGAGGGCGAGCATGACCAAGGTACTTTTGATCGATGACGACACAGAGCTCACCAACCTTCTCGGCGAGTATCTGGCTGAGGAAGGTTTTGCGGTCGAAACAACGGTGGACGGTCGGGTCGGCGTGGCCGAGGCCATGTCGTCCTCGACCGACCTGATCGTGCTGGACATCATGATGCCACGCATGAACGGCATCGAGGTGCTGCGCAAGATCCGTCAGGTGAGTGACGTGCCGGTGCTGATGCTGACGGCCCGCGGAGACGATGTCGACCGCATCGCCGGCCTCAATCTCGGCGCCGACGACTACGTGTCGAAGCCCTGCTCGCCGGGCGAGCTGTCGGCTCGCATCCGCGCTATCCTGCGCCGGTCCGGCCGGTCAGGGCGCGACGGCATTGTCGACGAGATCAGGACTGGAGAACTGATCCTCCATCCGTCGACCCGAAGAGCCGAGTGGCGGACCGCTCCACTGGAATTGACAGGCACCGAGTTCTGCCTGTTAGAAGTGCTCGCCCGCTCTGCGGGACAGCTCGTCTCCAAGCAGGAAATATCGCTGCGCGCCTTCGGCAAGCCGCTGACCGCGTTCGATCGTCGGATCGACGTCCATATCAGCAGCATTCGGCAGAAACTCGGAACGCGCTCCGATGGACAGCCATGGATTCAGGCAGTTCGTGGCCGTGGCTACCAATTGCTGGAGGGCTAGCCCATGCATCGCCTGTTCTGGAGATTTTTTACCGTCGTCTGGCTGGCGATGGCCGGTTCGATCGCGATCCTCTTTGCGATCAGCACGCTGTTTCAGTCACCGTTCGAAGAGGAGGTCGCCAGTCGCGAGCTGGCCTTGACGCTTGAGACCGCAGCGCAGGTGCTACAGGCCGACGGCGTAGAAGCGGTAGCCAAGCTGGGGGCCGCGGTGCGGCGGACCGGGCGAGATATACCCATCGCGATTACCGCGATCGGCCCGGCGATCGACTGCGCAGTAAAAGATGGAAATGCACTCATTCGAAACGCGGTGCACGACGGGGAATGCTACAGGATGGAAATTGCAAGCCAGGTCCCGAGCATGATGGCGAAGACCTGGCCGCGGGCGGTTCCATGGCTTGCGGCCCTACTCGCTGCCGCTGCCGCGGCCTACTGGCTGGCTCGCTACTTTATCGCCCCTGTTGAGCAACTGCGCTACGGGCTCCGTGCGCTTGCCAAGGGCGAGCTCGACGTGCGCATAGCCCACACGATCGGCGCAAAACTCGACGAGTTCACCTCGTTGGCGCACGACTTGGACGTCACCGCAGCAAGGCTCCAGGAACTCCAGATAGCTCAACAGCAGCTGTTCCATGACGTATCGCACGAATTGCGCTCGCCGCTGTCGCGGCTGCAGGCTGCCATCGGCGTGTTGCAGCAAAACCCAGTGCGGCTTGCGGCGATGATCGAGCGGATGGGCCGGGAGGTCGAACGCCTCGACGAACTGGTCGGCGCGATCTTGACGTTGGCGCGACTGTCGGATCGCGATATCCCGCGCTTTGAGCGGCAGAAACTCGACGTAGTCGATCTTATCCGGGAGATCATTGAGGATGCCGGCTTCGAGGGGCAGGCGCGTGGTGTAAGTGTGCACTATGAGGGCGTCGACAGCTTTGTGGCTTCGGTCAACGGTGAGCTTGTCTACCGCGCGCTCGAGAATGTCATCCGTAACGCCATCACCCACACCGGGCCTGGTACCGCCGTCCGTGTGGCGTCGAAGGTAGTGGACCGGCATCTGGTTGTCACCATTGAGGATAACGGGCGGGGTGTGCCAGACGCGGAATTGGAGGCGATATTTAAGCCCTTTTCGCAAAGTTCGACCGTTACAAGCCGTTCTGGCTTCGGCTTGGGTCTCGCCATCGCCCGGCGGGCCGCAGAATGGCACGGTGGCGGTGCAAAGGCGGAAAATAGGCCCACCGGCGGTCTTCGTGTGTCCATCACGCTCCCAGCCCCTCAAGCTGGATGACAGCGCTGGGTTCTACATGCACAACGACGTGAACGTGCATGTTTGATCAGCTTGAGATGCAATGCGTTCCAGGGGCGGCACTGCCAAGTGGCAAATCAAGCCGAGAGCCTCCACATCCGCACACGACCTGTGCCACGCAACTCCGTTTCCTCGAGAGGGTTGCACACAAATTTTGGTCCAAGCAGTTGGTGAGTTGCATCCGAAATACGGATCTCATCGGGCTCCGCGGACGTTTGAATGCGTGAGGCAAGATTAACGGTTTCGCCCCACAGGTCGTAGGCGAACCGCCTTTTGCCTATGACACCAGCGACGATTGGTCCGGAGTGAATGCCAATTCTCAGTCTTAGTGGTTCTCCTGCGAAGCGCTCCCGCTTAACCGCCTTGCGCAGTTCAAGCGCATAATGCGCGAGGGCATTTGCGTGATCGGATCGCGCGAGAGGCAGCCCAGCGACCACCATCACACAATCGCCGATTGTCTTGATCTTTTCGCAGCCGTATCGTTCCGAGAGCCGATCCGCCGTCTTGAAGAAGAAATTCAACATGGCGAGCGTTGTCACGGCTCCGACGCTCCGCGTTCTTTCCGTAAAACCGACGATGTCGGCAAAAAGCACACTCACCTCTGCGTGGTTGTCGGCAATCTTTTTCTTAGCCTTCAACCGCTCCGCGATTGACGCCGGAAGGATGTTGAGGAGTAGGGATTCGGCGCGCTGGTATTCACGCGACAGTCCCTCCTGGCTCTTCCTCAACGCCTCGTTCGTCGATTGCAGTTTTTCGTTGAGTTGACGCTCCCTCTCTTCCAGAAGTGTCATTTCATAAGCCTTCTGTTGAAGCCGCCGCTTGTTGTCGCGTTCGGCAGTGGTGTCAAGAAAGAGCAGCCACACGCAGGTTTTGCCAGCAAAAAGATGAAGGTCCGCGACACGCCCGTTGGGCAGTTCTACCATGGCCATATGATATGGGAGCTCTGGGCAAGGCAGCAAACCTTCCATGAATTCAAGCTGATCGGCAACAGGCTTGCCAATGCGAAGCGATGAGAGCCCGTAATGTTCAACGTTTCCACCCTTGGCCGCTATGCAAAGCCGGGCGTCAATTTTCAGATATGCGACTGAGTGCTCATTATGGAAGAAATCGTAAATCCAGCTTCCGACTTCTCTTGCCAATCTACGCATGGTCTATTCGGTGACCATCGAGGCAAGCTGATGAAACGCATCATCAACATGTTCACCCGAAAGCGCACTTGTGAGATAGACTTGCCATCCACGTTGCCTGAATTCGCCAATCTCACTATCCGATATTTGCCACCGATCTCCCAGGTCTGATTTGTTGAACAGCAATACGAACGGCATGGCCCCGAACTCGGCCTCGGCCCGCTCGCGCAGAGTGAGCGCCACGGCAAGGGTTGCGGCGCGGGTCCCATCGGCGACAAGCACGAGCCCAGTCGCACCCCTCACATTGCTGACGCGGAATGAACCGATGTCGTCTTCGCCGGCCAAATCCCACAAAATCAGATCCACGGTTCTGTTCGGGAGTGCGACACTCTTCTTGTCGATTTTCACTCCCACCGTGGTCAAGTAGGTATCTGAAAAGATGCTTTGCACAAATCTGCGCACCAGGCTCGTCTTTCCGACAGAGAAGCCACCCAACATGCAGATCTTCTTTTGCAACATCCCAGCTCCGCACTACTCCAAGTTTATCGTAATCGAAACCCGGCGATTGGTGGAGCTCCCCGTTCGACTATTTTCAGGTACCACCGGTTCAAAGGTGCCAGCGCCCCGAACCAGCAGCAGTTCCGGCGCAACACCGCGCTTGTTGAGCAGCGCACGAACCGTCTCGGCACGGGAAGCGCTGATTGAGACGTTGTCCGTCTCGCGGCCCGTGGCGTCCGCATGGCCGGTCAACATGAACCGCGCTGTTACGCCGGCCTTGCGAGCCTTTTGGGCGAATTCCTTTATCTGATCCGCCAACCTGTCGAGGACCGGCGCCTGCTCTGGTCCCGGCACAGCGTTGCCGGAATAGAAGAAGATATCGGTCGCCTGGATGGCCTCTCTCAAATAATTTAGTTCTGCAAGGTTCAGCTCACGCAGTTGCGAGACATCCAAAACCACTCCGTCCACCGAAAGCTGCTCCGCGGCGGCCCGCACACGGTTGATCCAGTTGGCAGGAGCCTCACCTTCGGCAACGATGCGACCCTGAACGATCGAAAGTTGTACTGTATCGGGCGGAGACAGCGACGCCGTCAGCCGCTTCAACACAAACTCCGGCTCAAGGCTCTGATAGAATTGCCATTGCGAATGAACCCGGGCCGGATCGACCTGCGTTCCGGATAGCAGCGACTGCGGGTCGGCGCCGAGCGGGTCTCTCAGGCCGGAAATATAGAATTGCCCACCCCTTGCCGTTTGTTGGGCGACGATGATGCCAGGCTGGGATTCAAGCCGCGACACATAGGCTTGCCAGCGCTCCGCCGCGCGTGTTTCGGGGCTCACGTCACGAACCTTGGAGATGTCGAATTCCGGTCCGCCTGCCGAAAGCTGTCGGGCCGCAGCATGCGCCCGTTCTATCCAGGTGTCGGAAGCCTCGCCCTCGGCAACGATGCGATCGTTGACGACCGAAAGTCGTATTGTATCGGGCGGAGCCAGCGATGCCGTCAGCCGCTTCAACACGAATTCCGGCTCTAGGCTCTGATAGAATTGCCATTGCGAATGAACCCGGGTGGGATCGACCTGCGTTCCGGACAACAACGACTGCGGGTCGACGGCAAGTGGGTCTCTCAGGCCGGAAATGTAGAATTGGCCGCTGTGCACCTTTTGTTCGGCAACGACAATGCCCAGTTGGGCCTCCAGTCGCGACACATAGGCCTGCCAGCGCTGCCCTGATTGCCAGGAAAGAAAGAGCCAAACGGCTGCCGGGATCGAAACCAGCAGGACTGCAGCCACCACCAGCCACGGAATTCCCTGGGTGGAATCCTCCTGTTTCAGTTCAACGCAGGGCAGCAGACGCGTTTCTATGCCGGCCAACTGAGAGCCGTCGCCGTCGAACCGCTCTAAAGCCTGCGCGTATTCAGCATGGATTCGAAGCAACACATCGCGAACTATGTCATGCAGTTCCTCCGGCGGATTTCCCCGGATCACCGCAACCAAGGTCGCGAACGCTCCCACTTCCGACCAGAGACGAAGCTCCCCGAAGCGGATCGTGTCGAGGCCGCTCTGTTCTTTCTCGTGAAATGAATCTTTCACAAAGTCCTGAATGGCACTGAGCATCGAGGAAATGAGTTGGGGATCCTCGCTCGTTGCATTGTCGGCAGTTACATGCGCGATCAAAAGCCCCGAATTTCGGTTGATGAGGAAGACATGTTCTACCCGATAGACAAGAGAATGCTTCAGGACAACTTCCGAGAAGCTCGCACCAGTTCTCCAGGATTCAAATCTCCACTTCAGCCCATGCCAGGTAAATATATGCCTTAAAGTTTCATTCAACGACTGAAAGGTCTGGTCGATCTTTTCCCCGATCGACTTGCGAATTGCCGGCAGAAACACCGGGTACATGATATCCGTCAGCGTGCCCGGGCTCTTCTGGATCGACCGTTGAACAGCCCTCTCTACGGCTGGCGCAAGGGCCTCGCCGAGTTGCGCATGAGGCGCCCGTGCAGTTGCACTGGCAAGAACTCTGCCCACTGCGTCCGCAAACTGCTCCGGTTCGCCCAGCAGATGCGTAACGCGTGAAAGCTCCGAAATTTCGCGGCCGACCAGCAACTGGCGCAGCGACTCCATGCGATGATCGGAGGCTGGAACTCCGTCGAAACGCGCATGATGTTCCGGATCGACATTCCGGGCAATTTCGACCAAAAGAAGAGCCAGAGCCGCGCGATCGATTTCGGTTTCGTTCGAGGCGGCTCTTTGAGGAATCCTGATTGGGTCGACGCTCGACGTCAAGTCCCGATCAACTCCCTTTCCAGCTGCGTTCCGAGGTGCCATTGCTTCCGCCGGGATCCTGATTTATGCATTTTGCAACCTCGACAAACAGGCCAGCCAGAAGATTTCTGTCGGTCTTGACGTGGTTGAGATCGGAGAACATTTTCTCCATAAGCATCTGAATGCTTTCGTTCTTTTGCTTGATTTCCTCACGTAGCAAATGATCGATGCGATTTATCCGGTCAGCAACGTCGCGCTCAAGCTCGCTCAATTGATCAGACAATGCGCGCACCTGTTTCTCAAGTGCCTGATTTTGCTCGCGAAGATTTCGGTCAATCTCCTTGTCGGCCTCGGCTCGCGCATCTTTTTCGCTCCGCAATTGTGCCGCGAGCGACTCGACCTGCTTCTTTGCATTTGACTCGTAGGTTTCAAGATTGCGCTTAGCCTCGGATTCGACATCCTTGAAGCGTTGCAGGAACCGTTCTTCAAGCTTGGAAAAACGGCGATCATAGTCCTGCATCTGGTTGCCGAACAGCAGATCACGTATCTTATCGACACCTACAGCGTCACCGGAAATCCCGACCTCGCGAGCATGGGCCGCCATGAAGCTCAGCCCGTTTCCCTCAACATTACCTATCTGATTTTCATCTGCCTGACTCGTAGAAGAAGCAGCAATCGAAGGTTCCTTTGCCATGCTCATGTCCCTCCATTTGTACACGTGCCACAGTGCAACCCCGTTAGCAGGGAAGAATGTCAGCAAAACAGTTAACCCACAAGCCGGATTCCTCTTGACCCAGGCGGATTCATGATGCAGCGCCATTCACTCGATCTGATTCGTGCCGCAGTCGAGCGCTACGTCGCCGACATAGCAATCGAAATTTGGGGCGATGCCATCTTGAAAGCCGGCGGCCGCGACTGGTCGGGGATCAAAGGCCGCAAGCGCGCGGTCGTCGGACGGTGACAGTCTGCAATTTATGCGACTTCGATACTAGATATTCTCAACCAAAAGGCGGCACTAGATGACAAGCTGCGCTGGAGCAACTGGGGGACAAAAACGCCAAATGCCCCACGAGGGGGCTTTATTGGGATCGCAGGGATGGTTGGTTGCGCGGGCCTGAATCCACAGAGACTTGTGTGTTTCGACCTGGATCGGCAAGGGCGGAACTATTGCTGCTTCAGGTCGAGTTGATTTGCCTTTCCAGCATAGCAACAACCGGGATCGGGCAGGAAGAGCGCTGTCCGCATTTGGTGATGGGACGATGAAAGCTACCAATCAATGGTGCAGCTGAGATTCTTGTCGGCAACCGCTTTGACAACCGGGCGGCGGTGCTACCAAGATGGCTTGCCGGTGGCAACACAGTGATCAACAGCGTCACCCGCCTCGAGGGCGCGGGGATACGCCCCCGTATTTACATCCATCCGTCGATTGGCAGCGAAATCAATGTCGGTTGCACTGACTGGTCGACCGAAAAGGAAGCCCTGACCATAGGGACAGCCGAGCTCTTGCAAGGCCTGGAGTTCCATCATGGTTTCCACACCTTCGGCAACGACCTGCTTTCCCATTGCCTTCGCCATGTCTACGATGGCCTTCACGATGGCATGATCGGCGGTGGAGCCGGTCATCGCGCGCACGAAGGCGCCATCAATCTTGATCTGGTCATAGGCGAATTCCTTCAGATGCACGAGGGACGCGAACCCGGTGCCGAAATCGTCGAAGGCAACGGTGAAGCCCGCTGCCCGTAGCGCCTCGAGTTGCCTGCCTATGGCAGCGCTCTGCTCCGACAACATGACGCCTTCTGTGACTTCGATCTGGATATGCCGGGGCGACAGCCCGGCCGACCGGGTTGCGCTCAGGATTTCTTCGACCAGGCCGGGGCTGCCCGGAGATGCCGTGAACTGCGACGACGAGACGTTGATCGCGATATGCCCGAAATCGATGCCGGCCGCCTGCCACTCCCTGGCCTGTGCGACCGAGCACCGGAGCACATGTTTGCCGATTCGCCTGGAAAGCGCCGGCTCGTCGAAAGCTGCGGCAAAGGCTGCAGGACCGAGCATCGAACCATCCGGCTTCTTCAGCCTCAGCAGTGCCTCGAACCCGATCCGCCGGCCCGTATCGAGCGCTATCTTCGGCTGGTAGTAAAGCGTGAAGAGATCCTCAACGAGCGCCTCTTCAGCAAGCGCCAGCGCCGCCTTGTCGGTTTTCGCATGATCGAGCCTGCCCGGTTCGATCCGGGACAATAGATACCGATCTTCGGATTGCAGCAGGCGTTCCACGGCGCAGTGTGCCAGCCGCTCCAGCACCCCGCGCTTGTCGGCGCCGAGCCGCCGCGGCACGCGGTCGAGAACACAGAGCGAGCCGAGCCGAAGTCCCGGCTCTATTTCCAGCGGGATTCCGGCATAAAAGCGGATCCTGTTGCCTCCAGTCACAAAAGGATTGTCGGCAAAACGGACATCGCGAGCGGCATCGGGAACGACGAAGGGCATTGATGAGCGGATCGTGTGGTCGCAGAAGGCGTCTGTGCGGCTGGACCCGTGTCCGTCGATGCCCCGTTTTGCCTTGAACCATTGGCGTTCATCGTCAAGCAAGGTAATGAGGCCGATCGGCATGTCGGCCGCGAGGCAGGCCGCGTCGACCAGCGCATCGAGCACCGGATCCGGGCCAGACGACACGCTGGAAACTTCTCTCAATCGTTTGAGGCGAGCCGCTTCATCGGGCCCGGATCGATCGGGTTCGACCATTTCTTGGGAAAAAACATGCCGATCAACGAACTGAGGCATAGGCACCTCTACTCCTGCAGTTATTGGATTTTGCTCAGGCGATAGCCCACGCCGCGGATCGTCTTAATGACCTCACCGCTGGCGGCGTCGAGTTCCGTAAGCTTGCCGCGAAGCCGGTTGATATAGACGTCGATCGTCTTGTCGCGCGGATCGTATTCTCGAAAGAGCGCCTGGCGTGCAATGCACGACTTCGGACAGTCCTCGCCGGCGCAGGCGTGAAGAACCTGCAATATCCGTCCTTCGAGGGCGGTCAGCGGCTGACTGGCACCATCGAAATCCATCGCCAGGCGTCCGATGTCGCATTCGATATTGCCGACCTTGAAAGCAAGTCCCTGCCGGACGACGTCGCGGCCCAACCGCGCTGCGTGCAGACGATGAACGCGGGCGCGCAGTTCCTTGACGCTGAACGGTTTCATCACATAATCATCTGCACCAACACTGATGGCGTCCGCGCGGCTGTCGGCATCGCCGGCACCCGAGATCATGATGATCGGGATATCAGAGCGCGCGCGTGCACTGCGAAGCACCTCAAGGCCGCTCCCGTCTGTAAGATTGATGTCGATCAGGATGCAGTCATAGGAGGCGAGTTCGTTGGAATGGATGAAGCGGCTCGCCTGCTTCACGGATGCAAGGCAATCCAGCCGGTCCCGCGAATCCGACCAGTTCAGCCGCAACATATCAACGACGTCGCGCTGATCCTCTATGATCATTATGTTCATTGTCTTTTCGGATGCCTGGTTGTTTGGCCCATGCGTCCTTCCCGAACGCTATGCAGCTCAGGTGGCATCGGCCGCAGCTTCAGCTGCGTGTCATCAGCCGTCGATATGGGGGCTCGACTCAAGCTTTCCAAGGTGGCGAAGGGCGATGTCAGACGGGCCAGGCGATTGACGAAGTCCGGCCTCAGCTCCTTCAGGAAACAGAGTTGTAAATGTCCCGCGTCGCGCCGGACGACGATGCTCCCGATCAATACGTCAAAGCTGCCGATGACGAGATAGAGGTGGTCCGGAATCTGCGACCTGCCTATCCGCACAGTGGCGCCGCCCTCGCTGATTTCGACGACCAGGCAGCGAATGATCTGCGCCTTGCGCATCCATTGTCCGGTGAACAGCAGATTGCAGAAAAGGGTGACGCTGCGGCAATACCATTTGCGGCTGAAGTAGTCGGATTGAACACGGCTGAGATAGGTAGTTCTCTTGGTGTGTGTCACAGGATCGCCTCGATGCTTGCCGAGATCTGCCCCGCGATCGGGAGACAAACCACCGCATTTGGATGCATCGACTAAACCGGACCGTCCTTAAGCGACCGCCGCTCCAAATTTAAAAAAGGTTAAACTGAAGCGATCCCTATGGATTGCACCGCCTTTGGAGATTATCGAAAGGTTGAAACCCATAACGATCGAGGACGAGGCAAACCATGCGACCGGGACACACAATCGCCGGCAAAGTCTTTCGCTCTCTTGTGACCGCACTCAGGCAATGTGCGGCGGATCGGTTTTCCGCCGGATTGCTTGCGGGTGGCATTTCGGCTCTCGTTCTGACGTGGCCGGCGCTGCCCGGCTGGCTCTGGTTCATCGGAGCCGCCCTCTTCATTGCCTGGCGGCATCGTTACGACGTCGCCTGGCCAAGGCAATACGCTGTCTATGGGAACCAGGCGCTTCTCGAAATGGCCGGCAAGGCCGCCAAGCTCGGCGGATGGGTGGTGCACCTGCCAGAGCGGCGGATCGAATGGTCGGATGAGACCTGGGAGATCCACGGGCGACCAAATGGCAAGACCGTAACCCTTGAGGAAGGCATCAACTACTTCGCACCCGAGTGGCGCGACATGATCCTCCAGAACTTCGAGACTTGCGTTGCCACCGGCTTGCCCTACGACATCGAGGTGGAGATCATCGACGCCACGGGCCGGCGAAAATGGGTTCGCGCGATCGGTGTCGCCATACGCGATGACATGGGCAGGATCGTTCGCATCCAGGGCGCCCTGCAGGATATCGACGAGCACAAGCGACTGGAAAGCACGGCCAGGGATCTCGAACGGCGTTTTGCCGACTCGATGGATAATATCAGCGATGCCTTTTTCCAACTCGATCAGAATTGGCGCTTCATCTACCTCAACCGACAGGCCGAACTCCTCCTGAAGCGTCAGCGTTCGACGCTCATTGGACGCTTGATCTGGCAGGAATTCCCGTAAGCCTCCTCGGGGATCATTCGCGGGCATTACGAGCGGGCCATCCGCGAAAACATGACCGCCGACTTCGAAGTCTTCTACGAGTCCCTGAACGCGTGGTTTGCAGTCACCGCCTATCCCGGACCGGGAGGTCTGACCGTCTATTTTCGCGACGTGACGAAACGGCACGCCACCGATGAACACTTGCACCTGCTGGAAATGGCGATTTCGAGGACCGAGGACTTCGTCATCGTCACGAAAGCCCCATCACAGCCAGGAAACAGCCATGCCATCGTCTATGTCAACGATGCCTTCGTGCGGATCACCGGCTATTCACCGAGCGATGCGCTTGGTCGGTCTCCGAGCTTTCTTCAGGGAAAGCACACGGCCGCCGAGACCATCGAACAGATCGATCGCGCCATGGCGCTTCCAAGGGCGATCCGGGTCGAAATTCTCAACTACGCCAAGGATGGACGCGAATACTGGGTGGACATGAGCATCGCGCCGATTGTCGGCGCGGACGGACGCGCCACCCATTTCGTCGCGACAGGGCGGGACATCACCGACAAGAGGACTGCAAAGGAACGTCTGGCCGAAAGCGAGGAGCGCTTCGCGATCGTCGCCATGATGACGACGGATGCGATCTGGGACTGGGACATTGCAACCGGTCGGGTGGAATGGAACAGCAATATCGCATCCGTCTTCGGTCATGACGATGTGCCGGTCGAGAACGGATTGAGGGAATGGGAATCCATGATCCACCCGGACGACCGCGCGAGCGTAGTGTCCAGCGTGCTGGCCGCGATCGAAGGTCGGGTCGACACGTGGCGGGAAGAGTACCGCTTCCGGCGTGGAACGGGGACCTATGCCGAGGTTCTCGATCAGGGTCATATCATCCGCAATGCCGCCGGCGAGGCAACGCGCATGGTCGGTGGCGTCCGCGACGTCACCGAGACCAGGCTGGACGAGGCGAAACGGCTGCAGGCACAGCGCCTTGAAGCCATTGGCCAACTGACGGGCGGCGTCGCGCACGACTTCAACAATCTTTTGACGGTCATTCTCGGGACGGCAGAGACCCTGGCGGACGAAATTACCGATCCCAGACTGTCCGCGATCGCGAACTTGAACCACAAGGCATCTCAACAGGGCGCCGCCCTGACCCGCCAACTTCTGACCTTTGCAGGACGACAGCCGCTCGAGCCGGCCTCTCTTGATATCAATGGTTCCATACGTGCCATGGAGGGGTTGTTAACGTCCGCGCTGGGCGAAACCATCATGCTGCGGCTCGAACTCGATCCTTCAGCGGGACATGTGAGGGCGGATGCGGCGCAACTGGAAGCGTCGATCATGAATCTCTGCATCAATGCTCGCGACGCAATGCCCAATGGGGGCAGGCTGACAATTTCGACGAGCAGAAACGGCGATGATGCCGTGGTCCGTATTTCCGACGATGGCTTCGGCATGGACACGGAGACGCGCGCGAAAGCCTTCGAGCCCTTCTTCACCACGAAGCCCTTCGGCAAGGGCAGCGGACTGGGCCTCAGCACGGTCTATGGCTTCATGCGGCAATCGGGAGGCAGGATCGACATCGAGTCGGAGCCGGAGGAGGGAACGACCATTTCCCTCTCATTTCCCCGACTGGCGCCGACGGACACTCCTGCCGAACCTGCTCCGCAAGGGGGGCTTCAGGGAGGCAAGGAGCATATTCTCGTCGTCGAGGACGATCCCATGGTCCGCGATTTCGCCACAGGAACACTGCTTTCTCTCGGTTATTCAGTGACTTGCGTGGAGAATGGGATGGAGGCGCTGCGGACACTCGAAACGGACGGCCCGTTCGATCTGGTCTTCTCGGATGTGGTCATGCCCGGCCCAATCGACGGCCGCGCCCTGGCGAGCGAAATCAGGGTCCGGCATCCGATGCTCCCTGTCGTCCTGGCGACCGGCTATGCGGATATCGACGGTATCGGCGCAACGTCGAGATTGTCGCCGCTGGCGAAGCCCTATACGCGACGGCAACTGGCAGATGCCTTGCGGGATGCGATCGATGCGCCGTCAGACGCCAGATGAGCGCTCAAGCCGGAGATGCGGCAAATGAGGGACTGCCGCCTCGCCGGCAGCGCTGATCGCTTTCGCCTTTCGTCAGGCACGGTCGATCACTTCGTCGTTGCGAGCTCCGCCGGGTGCAGCCGCCACATCTCGATCGGTTTCGCCAGCAGACAGTCGATCTGGCTCAGCAGAGGCTCGAGGTGCGGCATTTTCATGTGTGCATCGAGGTCCGCCTGGCTCTCCCAGTTCTCATAGAAAACGAAGATGCAGGGGTCGACGGCATCGACGTGAAGATTGTAGTCGATGCAGCCATGTTCGGCACGCGTGGGCCCGACCTGATCGACCAGGAGGCGGTAAAGCTCCTCCCGGGTTTCCGGGAGGGCCGTCAGCGTTGCGATGAGGGAAACGATCATGGCTCTCAGCTCCGCTTCTGGCTGAGCGCGACGGCGAGAATGATGATGCCACCGCGCGCGATCAGCTGCTGGCTGAATTCGAGACCCATCAGGATGAGGCCGTTGTTGATGAGGCCAATCATCAGGGCGCCGACGATCGTGCCGATGACGGTTCCCCTGCCGCCGAAGAGGCTCGTGCCGCCGAGCACCGCCGCGGCGATTACCGAGAGTTCGTCGCCTTCACCGAGCTGGAACCGGCCGGATTGCAGGCGTCCCGCATAGAGCATGCCCGCGAGCGCTGCAGCGAGCGAAGAGAGGACCAGTACCTTGAACTTGATCGCCTTCGTGTCGATGCCGGAATAGCGCGCCGCCGTCTCGCCGCCGCCGGTCGCCAGCACCCGCCGGCCAAAGCCCGAGCGGCGCAGCACGATGTGGCCGATGCCGCCGAGGACCGCCATCCAGAGCATAAGCACCGGCACCGGCCCGAGATTGCCGCCGCCGAAGAGCCAGGAATAGCCGGGCGACAGGATCGGCACGGCGGCTGTCGCCGATATCCACATGGCGACGCCCTTGGCGATGCCCATCATGGCCAGTGTCGTTAGGAAGGACGGAATGCCGATGCGGGTTGTCAGCCAGCCATTGAACATGCCGACGGCAAGACCCGTGGCGATGCCTGCACCGACACCCACGATCGGCCCGCCTGCGGCGATACCCATCGCGACCGTGACTGTGGCAAGACCCGCGACCGCACCGACCGAAAGGTCGATCTCGCCGGCCGAGAGCACGAAGGTCATGGCAATCGCCATGACGGCGATCATCGCCGTCTGCCGCACGATGTTGAGCAGGTTGTTGGGATTGAGGAACCCCTTGTCTGCCAGGGTCACCGCGAAGACGAGGAAAATGACGACGAAGCCGATATAGATGATGTTCTTGCGCCAGTTGGCGAAGAAGGCGTTAGCCATGGGAAACCTCCTGAACCGCAAGGGCCTTCTGAATTTCGATCTGGAGCCGCTGCTCTGCGGCCTGGAGACGGTGGGCAAGGTCATCGGCGGGCACGGACGGATCTTCCAGCGCCTCGCGCGGCAGATCCTGGTGGACGCGCCCGTCAGCCATGACGAGAATGCGATCGCAGGCGGTCAAAAGCTCTGAGAGCTCGGACGAGATCATGATGATGCCTTTGCCGGCGGCTGCGAGTTCCCGCACCAGGCGGATGATTTCGGACTTGGAACCGATGTCGATGCCTGCTGTCGGCTCGTCGAGAATGAGGATGTCGGGATTGGTGGCAAGCCACTTGCCGATGACGACCTTCTGCTGGTTGCCGCCCGAAAGCGTCGAAACCGCATGGTCCCGGCTTGCCGTCTTCACGCGCAGGCGCCCGATTTGTGCGTCCGTCAGGTCGTTTGCCGCCTTGGTATCGAGGAGGCCACCCTTGGACAGCCTGTCGATGACGGCGAGGATCATGTTGGACGCGACCGAATGGTCGGGAATGATGCCCTGCGTGGCGCGCGCTTCCGGCACCAGCGCGATACCGGCGGCAATCGCATCGCCCGGCTTTCGGATCGTGACGGCGCGGCCCTGGATCCGGATTTCACCCTTGGCCACCGGGTCGATGCCGGCCATAACCCGCGCCAGCGACGAACGGCCCGAGCCGAGCAGGCCCGCGAGCCCCAGCACTTCGCCACGATGCAGCGTCAGGGACACGTTCTCCGGCTTGTGGCGGCCGCTGACATTATCGAGTTCCAGCAGCACGTCACCTTTCACGGCGACGCCGCGCTCGACGTCCGACAGCCCCTTCGAGCGCCGCCCGACGATGTGCTCGATCATCGTGTCGATCGGCAACTCACTAAGCGGTGCGGTGATGACATGTCGTCCGTCGCGCAGGATCGTCGCGCGGTCAGCAATGCGGGCTATCTCGTCCATGCGGTGGCTGACATAGATGATCGCCACACCCTTTGCCTTCAACTTTCGCAGGAAGACGAAGAGCCGCTCGACATCGGACACGGCAAGCGCCGTCGAGGGTTCGTCCAGCACCAGCACCCTCGCATCCTGGGAGATCGCCTTGGCGATCTCCGTCAGTTGCTTCTGGCCAGCACCAAGATCGCCGACCAGGGCCTTCGGATCGACAAAGACGTCGAGCATGGCGAATATGTCCGCCGCACGCTTCTCCGCCTCATGATCGTCGATGAGCCCCGTGCCGGCGCGGTATTCCCGCGTCAGGAAGATGTTTTGCGCCACCGTCAGCGTCGGGACGAGGCTCATTTCCTGGTAGTTCATGGCGATGCCGGCAGCCCGGGATGCCTCCGGTGAATGGGTGGACAGGGGCATAGCACCGACCTCGATTGCGCCCTTGTCCGGGCGATGCACTCCGTTCAGCACCTTGAGGATCGTCGACTTGCCGGCGCCGTTTCCGCCGAGCAGCGCATGGACCTCGCCGGGCATGACCTCTAAGGAGACGTCGTCCAGCGCACGCACGCCGCCGAATGTCTTGGATATGCCGGTCATGCGGACCGCAGCGGCGCTCGCACTCATCCCACCTTCTCCCATAGTCCGGTCTCGCCGGAGCGAATGAGGGCGTCGGCGACGAGTTCCGTCAACAGGCCGTCCTCGAAATTGGGGCTCGGCTGCCGGTTCTTCGCGATAGCCGAGAAGAAATCATAGCATTCGACGATCTTCGTTTCCGAATAGCCGATGCCGAGGCCGGGGATTGGCCAGAGGCCGTTGCCATAGGGATGGGCCGGACCTGTATAGACGGTGCGGAAACCGCGGGCATCCGCCGGGTCGTCGGCAAACATCACCTGAAGCTCGTCGCGGCGCTCGTAGTTGAAATGGATCGAACCCTTTGTGCCGTGTATTTCCAGCGTGATGAAGTTGTTGCGGCCATAAGCGTTGCGGGTCGCTTCCAGGCTGCCGATCGCACCGCCCTCGAACTTCAGCATCGAGATGACCTCATCGTCGACATCCACCTCGCCGCGTTCGGCATCTGCGGCCTTTTCCGCTGCGCCGAGCTTATCGACGCCGCCCTGCTGCAGCGGTCGCGTCTTGTTGTAGGTCGTCGTGATCGCGTTGACCTCTGCGATCGGGCCGACGAGATAATGGGCGAGATCGACGACATGGGTGGCGATGTCGCCGACCGTGCCGGAGCCGGCGATCTTCTTCTGGAAGCGCCAGGAGAGGGGCGAATCCGGGTCGGCCGACCAGTCCTGCAGATAGGTGCCGCGGAAATTCAGGATCCGGCCTATGCGCCCCTCGTCGATGTACTTCTTCGCGAGCGCCACGGCCGGCGTGCGGCGATAATTGAAGGCCACCATGTGAATGACGCCGGCGGCTTTCACCGCGTCATGCATCGCCCTCGCCTCTTCGACGGTGCGGGCAAGCGGCTTTTCGCAGATGATGTGCTTGCCGGCCTTGGCGGCCGCAATGGCGATCTCGGCATGCACGTTGTTCGGCGTGCAGATATCGACGACGTCGATATCCGGCCGGTTGACGACAGCGCGCCAGTCAGACGACGCTTCCTCGAAACCGTAGCGCTGGCGCGCTTCCTCGGCCATGCCGTCGGTCACATCGACCACGACCTTGCGGTGGGGAATGGCCGGTGCGGGCCAGAAGAACATCGGCATGGAAGCATAGGCCATGGCATGCGCCTTGCCCATGAAGCCGCCACCGATCATGGCGACGTTCATCACTTTGGTCATCGGTTTTCTCCTGAAAAACGCTCGCCCCTTGGGCGCCAAGTTCAACTGCCGGCAAAGGCCGGATAGTGTCGGATACGGGGCGCGATAAGCGCCCCGTATCCTGCAGATCACTGTCCGAGGCTGGTCTTGATGTTGTCGGTCGCCTCGGTGGAATAGACCGCCTTCCAGCCATCGAGCAGCGTGTCCCGGGTCACAGGAAGGGCAGGCAGAGCAACGAAGGCCGGCGCTTCCTTGCCGAGCAGTGCATAGCCGGCAAGCTTGGCTTCAACGACACCGGCGTCATAAGGCCGCTGCGCGCCGAGCCCCTTGACGAAGCCGCCCTGGGCCATCGAGATCGCCACATTCTCACCGAGGTCGATCGTGGTGATGACGAGATCGTCGCGACCTGCGACACGGGCTGCCGAAATCACGCCTTCGGCCGGCACGTCCCAGACAGCCCAGATGCCCTTGATGGTGGGGTTGGAGGTGAGGATAGCAGACGCCGCCTTTTCCGCATCGCCCGAGAAATCAGGTCCGCCGATGCCCTGCTCGGCCACGATCTTGATATTGGGATAGTCGGAGGCGATGGTCGCCTTGAAGGCATCGTAACGCTGCTTGGTGACGAAGAAATCGGCGGCATGGAACACGAGCCCGATATCGCCCTCCCCGTTCAGCGCCTTGGCCATCAGGTGCGCAGAGGCCACGCCATTGCCATAGTTGTCGGCAGATACGACCGACACATAGTCCTTGCCGGCTTCAAAGCCTGTCGGCACATTGTCCATGAAGACGAGTTTGGTGCCAGCCTCTGCGGCTGCCTTGTAGGCCGCGGCCGTCGCTGTCGGATCCGTCGGGATCGAGACGATGACATTTGGCTTCTGCGCCATGATGGTCTCAAGGTCGGAGACCTGTTTTTCCGGCTTGAAGCCGGCATCGGTCACCGCAAGCACCTTGATGCCCATCGCGGCGAATTGGGTCTGAAGGCCGTTGATCTGGGCGCGTGACCAGTCGTTGCCACCGTAGTGCATGACGATCGCGGCCGTCGCATTCATGGCCTTGATCTTCGCCAGCTCCTCGTCGGACAGAGTAACATCGGCGGCTGGCGAGGGATCTTCGCCCGACGGTCCCTTGGACAGGACCGTCTGCTGGAGCGCGGCCAGGGCGCTGTCAGGATCGGCGAAGGCCGGCGCTGCATAGGTGCAGGCAAGCGCCAACACGGCGGCAGTGCCTAACAGGGTTCGTCTCTTCATCATCACTTTCTCCTCCCGAAAGTGGGGCATGCGCCCCGGTCGCGGCCGTCAGGCCGATTTGAGATAGGTCATGCTCGCCTTCGCACCTTCGAGTGGGTCAGACCATGAATCGAGCTCCGTGCAGACCCAGCCATCGAAGCCAACCTCCCTAAGGGCCGCGATGATGTCGTCCGTCGGCACGTCACCGCGATCGATCGGTGTGAAGGCGAATGGCTCCTTCTGGAAACCCTTGAGATGGACATAGGAGATACGTGCCGCATGCTCGCGAATGAGCGCGGCAGGATCTCCTCCGGCAGCGGCGAGATGGGCCGTGTCCGGGCAGAAATGAATGCCGGTAAGCGCAAAGATCTTGCGAACCTCGGCCGGTCCTTCGACGATGGTCGAAAGATGCGGGTGGTAATGGGCGGCGAGGCCGCGCGCCTCGGCGATTTCCTTCACGCGGTCGAGCGCGGCTGCGAGCTTGTGATAGTCGGCCTCGCGGATGCCATCGAAGCGTTTGGCGCCACCGCCGACGACAAGATGCGGGGCGCCGAGCTCGACTGCGCGATCCGCCGCGCGAGTCACCCGGGCCAGTTCCTCCGGCAGAATGTCGTCGAAGATGAAGTTGCCGCCGGCATAGGTCGCCACGAGCGCCAGCCCGCTGTCCGCAAGCAGGGCCCGCATATCGTCCAGGCTGAAATCGAGAAGATTGCCGTCGAAGAGCTCGACGCCCTCATATCCCGCCGACGCGATGTCCGCGAAGGCCCGACGCATGTCGCCAAAGGTGCGGTAGGCGAGATTGGTGATCGACGTGACGCCGACCGCATCTCCGCCAAGACTGCCCCAGCAGTTCGCATGATAGGCGAGCTTGAAGTTCGACATCGGCGCCTCCTCCCAGTGACCGTGTTGATGTGCGAGCTGTCTTACGTCCATAAAAGGTGCATGTCAATTATTTAACTGCACAACTAAGCATACTTTTGCTGATTTAATGCAAAAGATCGATGTTGCCAGTCGGAAGCCTCCGCCTTAAGAAGGATGGAGAGGGCGAATCCGCCGGAAGGAAGAAGGAATGGCGACGACGGCAACCGCGGCAAATGACGCCGCTCCCCGCCGCAAAGGTCGGCCGCGCGTCACCGAGACCGCGGCGCCGAGCCTTGTCGAAATTCTCAATCTGGTGCGGACAGAACAGGCCGCCACACGCCAGGAAATCGAGCGCCAGAGTGAACTCGGCCGCGCGGTCGTCGCAGACCGCTTGGGTACGCTCGGCGAACTCGGTCTGGTCGACGAAAGTGAACTTGCGACCGCATCCGGTGGGCGCGCGCCGCGCCTCGTGCGTTTTGCCGCAGATCGTGGCCGCATCCTCGTTGCCACGCTCGACCAAACCGCGCTCGGCGTCGGTATTGCCGATCTCGGCGGCTCCCTGCTCATGGAGCATCACGAGGCGACCGAACTCAGCCAACCTGTGTCCGCCCTCGCCGATCGTCTGGTCACGCTTTTTCGCTGGATCCTGGAACGGCATTCGGACATCCAGCTCTACGGCATCTCCATCTCGGTTCCAGGCGCCGTCTCCGACGGTGCCGAGACGCTGTTCCAACGCGCCACTCCCGGCGTTCTGCCGGGCTGGGAGAGCTTCCCGCTTGTCGAGACACTCGTTGCGGCCTTCGATGCGCCCGTCTGGCTTCGTTCCAGCGTCGAGACCATGACGATGGGCGAACTGCATGCCGGAGCCGGGCGCAATCAGCGCACCATGATGTTCGTCAAGGTCGGCAAACGCATCGGGGCCGGGCTGGCAAGCGACGGAATTCTCTTTCGTGGCGCGCAGGGGGCCGTCGGCCTCATCGGTTCTGTTCCGGTGACCGTCGGCGAAAGGACAGGCACTCTTGAGGCGATGGCGGGATCGGATCGCATCGCCCAGGATGGTAGGCTTGCGGCAGAGAACGGCACCAGCCCGGTTCTCGCCGATCTCGTTCGGCGTGGCGCCGACATCACGGCACTGGAAGTCGCCCAGGCCGCCCAGATGGGCGATGCCGCCGCCATCGATATCCTGGCCCAGAGCGGCCGGCTGATCGGCCAAGTGGTTGCGACGCTCGCCAACATGCTGAACCCCGCGCTCATCGTGCTGTCCGGCTCGATCGCGCAGACCAATGACATTCTTCTCGCCTCCACACGGGAGGCCATCTACGGTGCCTGCCACCCCCTCGTCAGCCGCGACATGCAGATCATCCGCTCCCAGATGGGCAGCTCTTCCGGTCTTGTCGGGGCCGCAATCGTTGCGTCCGAAGGGCTATTTGCACCATCGATGCTGAAAGACTGGATCATGGCCGGGCAGCCTCAGGCGCATCCGCTTTTCCAGGAGATGAAAAAAGAAATTGCCCGGCGAAAGGTCATCGAGGGGGATATTGTCCGGCCGCCGGATATGTGAGGAGGATTGAATGACGATTGCGGGTCTCGGCCCTCATGGGGAGCGGGCATCGGCGCCCGAGCGGGTTTTGCTGCTGCCGGAGGACATGGAGCGGGCGCGGGCCAGTGGCTTGCGGGTCGCGGTCGTGCTGCACACGCTCGAAAGCGACTGGGCCAAACAGCAGCTTTCCGGCATCATCGGCATGCTCGGCAATTGCGGGGTCGCGGTCATCGACGTGATCGACTGCGCCTTCACGCCGGAGGTCCAGATCGAGGCACTCGGGCGGCTGATCGAGGAAGCACCGGATGCCATCATATCCCTGCCCGTCGCCAATTCGAAAGTGGCAGCGGCGCATGCGCGCGTGTCTGCGGCCGGCATAAAGCTCATCCTGCTCGACAACGCACCGACCGGGCTTCTTCCGGGAAAGGACTACATCTCCCTCGTCTCGGCGGACAATTTCGGCCTCGGCAAGATCGCCGCGGAAGGCTTGTCGCCGCATCTGCCTGATGGCGCGGAGGTCGGCGTCCTCGGCTATGACGCCGATTTCTTCGCGACCAACGAGCGGGAAATCGCCTTCGTCAAATGGATGCAGGTCAACCGTCCGGACGTGTCTCTGCGCGTCCAGCGGTTTCCATCCCTGTCGGCAGTTGCCGCAACCACGCGCGCTCTTGCCGAAGCCCATCCGGATCTCGCCGGCCTCTTTGTCGTCTGGGACACGCCGGCAATGATGGCCGCCGGCGTTCTCAAAACGCTCGGGCGCAAGATTCCGATGACGACCGTGGATCTCGGTCATGCAGCGGCGATCGGCCTTGCTGCCAGCGATCCCCTCGTCGCGATTGCCGCCCAGCAGCCGTTTCGCCAGGGAGAGAGCGCAGGCTCCATCACAGTGACCGCGCTCCTCGGCCGGCCGGCCCCCGACTGGGTCGCGCTTCCCGGCCTTGCGGTCACCGCAAGCAATGTGGTGGAGTGCTTCCAGACCGTGTGGCGGGCGCCGGCACCCCAGGAAGTTCTCCGAAGGCTCAGGCTCGTCGGCCTGAAGACTTCCGATCAACACCCGTCTTGAGCGCGAAAGCTCTTTCGAACTTGTAGTTTCTGCGGAACAACCCAATATTTAAGCAATGTCGAATGCTTTACGCATCGCACGTGGTCGCTTCGGGAGAGTGGCGCTGCTGGATATGGATCGGCCCCTGGTGCGGCACGCGCATCCGCATTGCCATGTTCTGTTGAAGGTAGAGGGCGCAGACACGCAGTTTTCAGTGCGCGACCGGCTCGTGCCGCTCACGGACGAAAGCGCCGTCCTGATCAATGCCTGGGAGCCGCATGCCTATGCGCATGACCAGGCGCGACCGAAGACGGTGATCCTGGCGCTCTACATCGAGCCGCAATGGCTCGGCCATTTCCGGCCGAATTGGGCGGCAAGCCACGCCCCCGACTTCTTCGCCTCGAATGTCGGCTCGATCACCTCCGACATCCGTTCGCGCACACGCACGCTTGCGGAGGCCATGGTGAAGGAGCCGAACAGCGCCGAAGTGCATGAGGTGCTTCTCGGCGAGCTGATGGTCGCCGTCATCGAGCGCTTCGCCGACTGGCGGGCCGTGCCGAACTCGATCCGCGATCTCGCATCACGCCCGCTGCTCGACTTTCGTATCCGCAAGGCCGTCGAGCGTATGAAGGCGGCGCCTGGCGAGATCGCCGATCTTGATCTTCTCGCGACCGATATCGGCCTGTCGCGAGCGCATTTCTTCCGGCTGTTCGAGACCTCGATGGGTGTGACGCCCCGGGTCTTCCTCAATGTGCAGCGCCTGGAACGGGCGGTGTCCGCCGTTGCCGATGGAACCGAGAGCTTCGCGGCGATCGGCGACCAGCTCGGCTTTTCCGTGCCGGCTCATTTTTCGCGCTTCTTCCATGATCATGCCGGCTCCTCGCCGAGCATCTTCCGCACGGTCAGCCGGCTCTCTGCTGACGATTTTGAGACTCCTCGGTAAGGTCTGATACGCGGCGGTATCGCCCGATTGTGTCCTCTCCTTCACCTTCTCCCCAGGGCACCCCGACACAAACGGGTGCGGGAGGAGCACATGAAGAGCTTGGAGACACCGGGCGGCCTGATCGGCCGGACCGTGGAACGTGTCGAGGATGCCGGACTTTTGACCGGCCGCGGCCGCTACATCGATGACCTGCCCGTCCGGCGCGACACCGCCCATCTGGCAATCCTGCGCTCGCCGCATGGCCATGCCGAAATCCGTGCGATCAATACGACTACTGCCCGGGCACTGCCCGGCGTCTCCGCTGTGCTGACCGGGGACGATGTTGCGCGGCTCACCCGCAGCATGACCGTGGGGGTCAAGGCGAATGTCGAATGCTGGCCGATCGCCCGGGACCGGGTACGCTATGTCGGCGAACCCGTGGCCCTCGTCGTTGCCGAGAACCGCTATGTTGCAGAGGATGCGCTCGATCTGATCGAGGTCGAGTACGAGACCCTGGCCGCCATTGTTGATCCCGAGAAGGCACTCGCAACAGACGCACCGGTCTTGCATCCGTCGCTCGGCACCAACCTCATCAACGAGCGCAGCTTTCGTTACGGGGACCCTGAAGCAGCGCTTGCGACTGCCGACCACCGCATTTCCATCCGTATAGCCTATCCCCGCAATTCCTGCACGCCGATCGAGACCTACGGTGTCATCGCTGAATACGATCCCGGAGAGGACGCCTATGACGTCACGGCGAATTTTCAGGGACCGTTCTCGATCCATGCCGTGATTTCCCGCGCGCTGAACGTACCCGGCAACCGCATGCGGCTGCGCACGCCGCCCGATTCCGGCGGTTCCTTCGGCATCAAGCAGGGCGTCTTTCCCTACGTCATCCTCGCCGCCGTCGCCGCCCGCGTTGCAGGACGGCCGGTGAAATGGATCGAGGACCGGCTCGAACACCTGACGGCCTCCGTTTCGGCGACCAACCGCGTGACGACGCTCGAGGCAGCCGTTGCCGCCGACGGCCGCATCACAGCACTCTGTTGGGATCAACTGGAGGATTGCGGCGCCCATCTCCGCGCTCCGGAGCCGGCGACCCTCTATCGCATGCATGGCAACATGACCGGAGCCTATGCAATCGAAAACGTCGCCATCCGCAACCGCGTCGTGCTGACCAACAAGACGCCGACCGGGCTCAATCGCGGCTTCGGCGGACCGCAGGTCTACTTCGCGCTCGAACGGCTCGTCCACAAGATCGCCGACGAACTTGGCCTCGACAGGCTTCAAGTCATCCGCCGCAACCTCGTGCCGGCCGACGCCTTTCCCTATCGCACAGCGACCGGCGGGCTTTTGGATTCGGGCGACTATCAAACCGCAATCGACCGCGCCTGTGCCGAAGGCGGCCTGGAGGCTCTGAGGCTGCGAAGGGATCAAGCGCGTGCCGAAGGGCGCCTCTACGGCATCGGCTATGCGACGGTTGTCGAGCCGAGCGTCTCTAACATGGGCTATATCACGACGGTCCTCACGCCGGAGGAACGGGCAAAGGCGGGTCCGAAGAACGGCGCCCAGTCCGTTGCCACGGTGGCCATCGATCCACTCGGCTCCGTCACCGTCAAGGTTGCATCAGTACCGCAGGGCCAGGGCCATCGCACCGTTCTGGCGCAGGTGGTCGCCGAGCGGCTCGGCCTTCCCCTGGAAGCCGTACGCGTCAACACCGAACTCGACACGGCGCGCGACGCCTGGTCGATCGCGTCCGGCAATTATGCAAGCCGGTTTGCTGCTGCCGTCGCCGGTGCTGCGGCCCTTGCCGCCGACCGTATCAGGGTCCGTCTTGCAGCGATCGCCGCAAGCCAGCTCAATATCACGGCGGATCGCATCGACTTCAAAGCCGGAAAACTCTTCGATCGCGACAATCCGGACAATGCCATCTCCTTCGGGCGCGTGGCGGCTGCAAGCCACTGGGCACCCGGCACCCTGCCTGATGGAACCGGCCAAACGATCCGCGAGACCGTTTTCTGGACGCCGGAGCAACTCGAGGCGCCGACCGCTACGGACGGCATCAACTCCTCGCTTTGCCATGGCTTCATCTTCGACATATGCGGCGTGGAAATCGACCGGGCGACCGGCCAGGTCCGCATCGACCACTACGTGACGATGCATGACTGCGGCCGCATCCTGCATCCCGGCATGGTCGACGGCCAGGTCCGCGGCGGCTTTGCCCAAGCCGTCGGTGCCGCACTCTACGAGGAATATGCCTATGGCGGCGACGGCAGTTTCCTGACCGGCACGCTCGCCGACTATCTCATCCCGACCGTCATGGAGATGCCGGAGCCGCTGATCCTCCATCACGAGACGCCATCGCCCTTCACGCCGCTTGGCGCAAAGGGCGTCGGCGAGGGCAATTGCATGTCGACGCCGGTCTGCATCGCCAATGCCGTCGCCGATGCACTCGGCGTCGAGGACATCCGGCTGCCGCTGTCGCCAAGCCGAGTCAGCGAATGGCTCTATGGCGAGGAGCGCCCGCCGTCGAAACCTCAGGATTCGCCCCCCGTCGCCACCGGCGCCTCCGGGGAACGTTTGCTGACGGGCTCGGGCTCGGCCGAAGTCGTCGCCACCCGCGAGTCCGTCTGGACGATGCTGCTCGACCCGAACACGCTGAAGGCCATCATTCCCGGCGCCCACGAGGTCCGAAAGGTCTCCGACACGCATTTCCGCGCCGAGGTCACGCTCGGTATCGGTCCGGTGAAGGGTCGATACCGCGCCGACATCCGCCTTTCCGACATGGTGGCACCTGAAGCGGTCACGCTGTCCGGCGGCACGGAGGGCGCACTCGGTTCCGGTCGTGGCACGGGCCGTGTCACGCTGACGGAAACGGCGAACGGCACCCGCATCGACTATCGATATGAGGCCGCGATCGGCGGCAAGGTCGCCTCTGTGGGCGGCCGACTTCTCGACGGCGCGGCGCGCGTGGTGATCGGACAGTTCTTCCAGGCGCTCGCCCGTCATGCCGGCGGCGGAGGGCCTCCCAGCGCCGCCGCCGGCTTCACTCAACGGCTTTTGAGCCTTTTCAGGAGGCGCAGATGAAGCCTGCATCCTTCGATTTCCTCTGCCCGGACACGCTG
Source organism: Hyphomicrobiales bacterium (assembly GCA_900470155.1). GTDB lineage: Bacteria > Pseudomonadota > Alphaproteobacteria > Rhizobiales > Rhizobiaceae > Allorhizobium. The sequence continues at coordinate 29,319 of UBZT01000003.1, read as the reverse complement.
GAGGAAGCGCTTTCCGCACTCGCCGAGGGCGGCGGTGAGGCTCGCGTCATCGCCGGTGGGCAGTCTCTTGTGCCGATGCTCAACATGCGGCTCGCCCGTCCCGGCCTGCTGGTCGACATCATGCGACTCGAGGCTCTGCGCCGGATCGAAACGTCCGGCGACGAGATCACCGTTGGCGCCGGCGTGCGGCAGGCGGAACTGGAAGCCTGGATAAATCTTTCGCGCGACCTGCCGCTTCTGGCCGCCGCCTTCCCCTGGCTCGGCCATGTGCAGACCCGGGCGCGTGGCACGGTCTGCGGCTCTGTCGCCCATGCCGACCCGAGCGCAGAGTTGCCGCTTTCCCTGGTGACGCTCGGTGGTGCCGTGAGCCTGCGCAGCCGAAAGCAGAAGCGCAAGGTCAAGGCGGACGACTTCTTCATCGGCATGATGGCGACCGATCTCGCCGAGGGCGAGATGATCGAAGCCGTGCATTTCCCGAAAGCCCGGCCCGGCAGCGGTTATGCCTTCCGCGAGATTGGCCGGAGGCATGGCGATTTCGCCATCGTCGCCTGCGCTGTCGTCGCTGACGAGAAGGGACTGCGGCTCGGCATTGCCGGCGTCGATGACCGCCCGCGCGTCTTTTCGCTGCCGGCACTCAACGACGACCAGTTCGACGATGCCCTTAACGATATCGCCTGGTCGCTGAACGCCCGCGACGACATTCACGCCAGCGCCCGCTACCGGCGCGAACTGGTCCGCAATCTCGGTCGCGAGACCCTCAAGGAGGCAAGCCGATGCCGCGCATGAACGCTGCCCAGAGGCATGGGATCGAGTTCACGCTGAACGGCCAGAAGGTCCGTGCAGAGGCCGAAAACCGCATGCTGCTCTCGGACCTGCTGCGCCACGAAGTCGGGCTGACCGGCACCCATGTCGGCTGCGAGCACGGCGTCTGCGGCGCCTGCACCGTGCAGATCGACGGAAAGCCGGCACGCGCCTGCCTGACGCTTGCCCAGCAGGTGCGCGGCAGCGATGTGCGGACCGTGGAAGCGCTGGCCCCCGGTCCAGCCGAGCTTTCCCCGCTTCAGGCGGCCTTTCGCCGCCATCACGGCCTGCAATGCGGCTTCTGTACGCCCGGCATCCTGATGTCGCTCGACGCGCTCTTGCGCGAGCAGCCGGACGCCGGCCGGGAAGAGATACGCGAACACCTCTCCGGCCATCTCTGCCGGTGCACGGGCTACGCAACCATCGTCGAGGCGGCGCTCGCCGCCGCGGAGGAACAACGGAAGGAGGAGACACCCAATGCTTGATCTAGGAACGAGCTTCCTCGCGAGCGTGGAGCGCGACCCGGACGCGCTCGCGATCGTCGATGGGGAGATGCGACTGAGCTATCGCCAATGGTATGACAAGATTTCAGCGCTTGCCGCGGCCCTTCGCGAGACCGGTCTGCAGCGCGGAGACCATGTGCTGACCGCCATGCAGAACCGTTGGGAGAACGCGTCGCTGCACTGGGCCTGCCAGTTTCTCGGCCTGGTCGTCACGCCGCTCAATTGGCGGGCGAAGGCCGATGAAATCGACTTCGGCATTGAGGATGCCGACGCGAAGGCCGTGTTCTACGAGGCGTCGACGGAAGAAGCGGTGCGCCTGTCGCGGCTGGCGCAGGACTTGCCGCAATTATCGGCCGAGGCGCTCGCCGATATTATGACGGGCAAGGCACCCGATGTGGTGCCTGTCGCCGACGCTGCCGACTGGTCGCTGATGCTCTACACTTCGGGCACGACCTCGAAGCCGAAGGGTGTGCCACGCCGTCACCGCGCCGAACGCGCCGGCGCCGTCGCCCATGTGGCGCAGAACCTCTACCGGCATGGCGAGCGCACGCTCGGCATAATGCCGCTCTACCACACGATGGGCGTTCGCTCCCTGATCGCTTCCTCTCTGATCGGCGGCACCTTCGTCTGCCTGCCGCGCTTCGACGTGGCAAAGGCGCTCGCCCTGATCGAAAAGGAGAAGATCACCAATCTGTACCTCGTGCCAACGCTCTACCACGACCTCGTGCATCACGAGGCGTTCTCGCCCGAGCGCGTCGCCTCCGTCACCAAACTCGGCTATGCAGGCGCCTCGATGACCGACGGATTGCTGAAGCGGCTGGACCAGACCTTTCGGCCGGAGCTCTTTGTCAACCACTATGGTTCGTCGGAAATCTACACCTTCACGATCGAGCAGACGGCGACCGCGAAACCCGGCTCCGCCGGCCGCGCCGGCATCAACCAGACGATCCGCGTCGTGAAGCTCGGCAGCCGCAATCCGGACGAACGGGCTGAAGTCGGCGAGGAAGGCGAGATCATCGCGCTGATGAAAAGCGACGAGGCCTTCGAAGGTTACTGGAAGCGGCCCGATGCGGACGCCAAGGCACTTCACGGCGGCTGGTACTTCACCGGCGACACCGGCTTCGTCGACATGGACGGTGATCTCTTCGTCACCGGCCGGGCCGACGACATGATCATCACCGGTGGCGAGAACGTATCACCGGTCGAGGTGGAAAGCTGCCTGTCGCTGCACGAGGGCGTCGCCGAAGTCGCCGTCGTCGGACTGCCCGACGAGCGCTGGGGCAAGATCGTCGTCGCCTTCGTCAAGCGGCGCGGCGACATCACGGCCGAGGATCTCGACCGCCATTGCCGCGATTCCGGACTTGCCAATTTCCGCCGCCCACGCCGCATCGTCTTCGTCGAAGCGATCCCGAAATCACCCGTCGGCAAGCTACTGCGCCGCCTTCTGGTGGCCGGCGAATACACCGCGGAACGCATTCCCGAACACCAGTGAGCGGCCAGAACGCCACAAGACCCATGAAAGGACATTCCATGCCCGAACACGTCACATTCCAGGACCCGCGTCTCGCCGAACTCGACGGCTTCACCGTCACGATCGACACGGAACGCCAGCGCGCCGACATCACGCTCGACCGTCCACCCTACAATGTCGTCTCCATGCTGGCACGCGACCAGTTGCGCCTCGTCTTCAAGGCCCTCGATGAGGACGATCGCGTGCGCATTATCGTCGTTGCCGGCAAGGGCGAGCACTTCTCGTCGGGCGGGAGCATCAAGGGCTTTCTCGAGGCGAGCCCGGAGCATGTCTCGCACCTCGCCTGGAACATCGCGGCACCCACGCGCTGCTCCAAGCCGGTCATCGCCGCCAATCGCGGCTTTTGCTTCGGCGTCGGCTTCGAACTGTCGCTTGCGTGCGACTTCCGCATCGCGACAGAAACCACGCGCTACGCCCTGCCCGAACAGAAGCTCGGCCAGATCCCGGGCTCCGGCGGCTCGGCGCGCCTCCAGAAAATGGTCGGCGTCACCCGCACCAAGAACATCGTGATGCGATCGAAGCGGGTCACCGGCCAGGAAGCCTATGACTGGGGCATCGCCTCGGAGATCGTTGCGGATGCCGATCTGGAAAAGGCCGTCGATGCGCTGGTCGAGGAATTGATCGGCTTCTCGCCGCTGGCCCAGCGGACGGCGAAGAAGCTCCTGAACGATACCGACGACGCCTCGCTTTCAACGGCCATCGAACTCGAAGGCCATTGCTATAGCCGGCTTCGCACATCGGAGGATTTCCGCGAAGGCGTGCTCGCCTTCCACGAAAAGCGCGCACCGGCCTTCGTCGGACGCTAACCACTGGCCGGGCGGGAACCCGGCTTCATTTTCCAGGAGGAGGAAGCGGCCTCGTATCCGCTTCGGGAGGATTGAGAATGGATACCACACAGCAGACGACACAGGAAAAGCGGCTTGTCGAACGGGGACCCGGCATTGCGTCGGGTCTGCGCGACCTGCCGAAACATCTTGGTATCAAGACGATGAGCGCCGGACTTGTCGCCGCCATCTTCGGCTGCTCCGGCCCGGCCCTCATCGTCATCGGCGCAGCCGAGGCAGGCCAATTGACCAACGGCCAGACCGTCGCCTGGCTCTTTGCGATCTACGTGCTCGGCGGGATCATCAGCCTGCTGCTCGCGCTCCACTACAAGCAGCCGGTCAACGGCGCGTACTCTATCCCGGGTGCAGCCCTCGTTGCCGGCTCGCTTGCGACCATTCCCTTCAACGAAGCCGTCGGCGCATTTATCCTGGCGGGCCTGCTGGTGCTATTGCTCGGGGTTACCGGGCTCATCGGCAAGGTGATGCGCTGGCTGCCGATGCCGATCGTCATGGCGATGATCGCCGGTGCATTGATCCGCTTTGCGACAGGCGCCGTCAATGCACTCGGCACCGCACCGTTGATCGCGGGTGCTGCAATCCTGGCCTTCTTCGTCTCGATGCGGCTGACCAAGACGATCCCGCCAGTGCTGGCCGCTCTCGTCGCCGGCCTGATCGCGGCCTTTGCGACCGGTGCGGTCGGAGGCGGGGCGGCCAACATCGCCTTCGCCGCACCGGAATTCACGATGCCGGTGTTTTCCATCGATGCCTTCTTCGCAATCGCCATCCCGCTCGCCCTTCTCGTGATCGGCGCCGAGAACGCGCAGGCGACCGGGGTGCTGATGGCCGAAGGCTACAAGCCGCCGGTCAACGCGATGACGATCATTTCCGGCATCGGCGGCGTTGCGGCCGGCATCCTCGGCGGCCACAATGCCAATATCGCCGGTCCGATGACTGCGATATGCTCCTCCGAACAGGCCGGTGAAAACAAGGAAGGGCGCTATGCCGCGACGGTCGTCAACGGCCTGCTCTTTGCCGCCTTCGGCCTCATCGCGGGTGCAGCCGTTCCGATCGTGCTCAGCCTGCCATCCGCTCTCATCGGCACGGTCGCCGGCCTCGCCATGATCGGCGTGCTGCTGTCGGCCTTCCAGAACGCCTTCGGCAAGTCGCTTGGCAATCAGACCGGCGCCTTCGTCGCACTCGCCGTCGCCATGTCGAACGTCACGCTCCTCGGCATCAGCGCCCCCTTCTGGGCCCTGGTCGCCGGCGTGATCGTCTCGGCCCTTGTCGAAGCCGGAAACCTCGGGGAGAAACAGGCCGCGTAAGCGCGAGTTACCGCTATAGACGCATGCTTCCAAGTCGCCCCCCATTGCTCTGTAGTCCGGCATGGGGGGCGCATCGCTGCCCTCGATCGCCTGGAGGCAGAGCGGAAGACGCGAGAGAAGGAGATCGCCAACTTTACCGAAGGATGCCCGGTTGGTCACCAAGTTCGATAACTACATCCGCGTGACAAGCTAGAGAGACCGACATGCGCTTCCGGCATTGGAGACTTGTAAAATCTCAGCCGCGGTCGGCACAGCATTGGCAGCCTCTGCTTATACGCGTCCTCATTGATCAGAACCCATGCGCCTAATGCCTGTGCCCGATGGACATGATGCACCAAGGCTGGTTTTAAAGTTTGCGCCAGGCTTCACAGCAATGGGCGAGGATATCCTCGTAGGACTTGAAGGTGCGTTCGACAGCCAGTTCTCGCGCATGAAGAGCTCGAGATTTTCGACCGGGTTGAATTCCGGGGACTTGGGCGGCAGTGACATGATGGTGATATTGGCGGATTTATCATGATCCCCCAAATGCAAAAACCGCCCCTGAGATACAGAGGCGGTGAGGATGACTGGCGGGTAACCAACTGTTATATTGGGGTAATCATCGATTTATGCGTGTAATTCAAGATGGAGCGTCCGTGAACGAGGCCGCCGTACCAGGCGGATTTCCGGCATATTGGCAGTTGGGCACACCGGGGTGCTTGCCATTCCAAACCAAGCGCATCACAACTGATCTCATGAAACTCGAATTTCATGAGATCAGTTGTGCGCACCAAAGAGCTATCCTTTCTGACCCGTGTTCGGCAGATCCTGCCAAGGCTACATCCTGCTGAACGGCGTCTGGGTGATTTTGTCTGCGATTTTCCCGGCGAACTCGCGAGCTATTCGGCACAGGAATTGGCAGCCCTTGCCCATGTGTCCAAGGCGACCGTCTCGCGTTTTGTCCAGCGCCTTGGCTATGAAAACTATGATGAAGCGCGGCGCCATGCGCGAGCAGAAAAGCAGACCGGTTCGCGGCTGTTCCTGACAACAGCGGCGGATGCCGGCGCTGAACAGTCGGTTGCAGCCCATGCGGCCCAAGGTGTTGCCAATCTTGAAGCGACTTTCCTCGCCATATCGGACAGCCAGATCTCATCGGCGGCCTCGGCAATTCTCCAGGCGCGCAAGGTCTGGGTGGTGGGCTTTCGCGCCAGTCATCCCTTCGCAAGCTATCTGCAGTGGCAACTGACACAGGTTGTGGAGAACATCGTCGCCATTCCCGGCGGTGGCCAGACTCTGGGCGAACACCTGGTAAGCCTTGCCCGGGACGACGTGGTGATCGTCTTCGGCCTGCGCCGCCGCATTGCCCACATGGACCTTGTTCTTGGACAGATCGAGAAGTCCAAGGCCCGATTGCTTTACGTGACGGATGAAGGGGTCACCTTTCTCTCCAGCGCCGCCTGGCATTTCCGCTGCCACACCCTGGCTCCCGGGCCGCTGTTCAACCATGTCTCGGTCATGGCGCTGTGCCATCTCATCACCACGCGCTGCATCGAGATATCAGGCGTTTCCGGGCGCAACCGGCTACGCGGCATCGAAGCGCTGAACGATAGCCTGGAAGAGCTGTGAGCGGCTTTTGTGCACCTGCATGAAACAATCGGCCATTATTTAATCTCAAAAAACTGCAGTTTCGCGCGACTTCCCCCCTCATGATCTGTTCAACCCAATGATTCGAATTATGAAACTGTGGTTTCATATAAACTGGCATGAAATCTGCATTCCATATCGGTACTGAAAGGCGCACAAGACGCCGGGGAACGAACTGTTGGAATTTGAGGCAATGGCAAAACCTGCGCCACCCCGATGTCGATCGCGTCCGAAAGTGTGAATTTGATTTTCTGAACACCGCGCCTGTTGGCCAAGAAAGGATAATCGCATGTTCAACCGCCTCATGATCACCCTTACCAGTGCATTGTTGTTTTCCACCTCGCCGTTCGCTGTTGCGCGAGCCGAAACCATCACGCTACGCGTGCTGGGCCAGCCCTCGGGATCAGGCCTCATTGCCCAGCAGAAGGAGAAGCCGTTTTTCGAGGCGCTGGCCGAGAAGACCGGGCTCGACATCAAGGTCGAATACCTGCCCGTCGACGTCGCCGGCATTCCCGATACCGATGGCCTGCGCATCCTGAAGTCGGGCCTGTTCGACATCGTCTCGATCCGCGGTCCCCAGGTCAGCCGCGACGAGCCCTCCGTGCTGGGCCTCGATCTCGTCGGCCTCAACACCAGCTTCGAAGCCGGCAAGAAACATATCGACGCTTTCAGCGGCTATGTCGGCGCCCGGCTGGAAAGCCAGTTCAACGCCAAGCTGCTCGGCGTCTGGCCGGCCGGTCCGCAGGTCATCTTCTGCAAGCCTGAGGTCAAGGGCCTTTCCGACCTCAAGGGCATGAAGGTTCGCGTCGGCGACCAGAGTGCGGCAAACTTCGTTGCCAAGCTCGGCGCGACGGGCATTTCCATGCCATTCGGCGAGGTACAGCAGTCGCTGTCGCGCGGCGTGGTGGATTGCGCCATCACTGGCCCGGCCTCGGCCAATTCAGGCGGCTGGCCTGAGGCCACCACCACGGTTCTGCCCGTTGCCCTGCAGCTTGCGGTCAACGGCTACGCCATCAACCTGAAGAGCTGGGCCAAGTTCACGCCCGAGCAGCAGGAGAAACTGGCCGCCGCCATCGGCGAACTCAATACCGAGATCTGGGCCTTTTCCAAGGACCTCTATGAAGACGCCATGCGCTGCAATACCGGACAGACCCCGTGCGAACGCGGCAAGCCCTACAAGCTGACCGAGGCTCTTGTCTCCGAGGCTGATCTAAAGACCGTCGCTGCCGCCGTGGGTGAAGTCTCCCTGCCGATCTGGGCCAAGCAGTGCAACGCCGTCGCTCCCGATTGCGAAGAGGCATGGAAGAAGTCGGTCGGCGTAGAACTCGGCCTATGACATCAGGCACCAGCGAGGAGAAGAACCCATGCAAATCTATGCACGCATGCTTGGCATAACATTCGGGGTCATGATGATCCTTCTGTCACTGGCCATAACGGCCGAGACACTGTTGCGGAAGTTCTTTTCCTATTCGCTGGGCGGGATCGATGAACTGGGCGGCTACGCGATTGCCATCGCCGCCCCGCTCGCCTTTACGGTCGCGCTGGTCGAGAACTCTCATATCCGGATCAACCAACTGACAGCGCTGATGCCGAAGACGGTACAAGCCGTGCTCAACGGCATCTCGGCGATCACCCTGGCGCTGCTGGCGGGATATTTTTTCTACTTCACCGTCGATACGGTGATCGATACCCAGACCTATCAGTCGATCGCCCAGACCCCCTGGGCGACGCCACTGATCTATCCGCAGACCATATGGCTCGTCGCCATGGCGACCTTCCCCATTGCCGCACTCGTTTTTGCCGGCAGGGCCGTAATGCTGATGGCGCGCGGCGAGTGGCAGATGCTCAACCGACACTTCGGGCCGGTCTCCGCCCAGGAGGAACTCCAGGCCGAACTCGAAGACCTCAAGAAGCGCGAAGGAGCAACCCAATGAGTATAGCTATCGTGGGTATCGGCTTCGCAGCCATGTTGGTCCTGATGTTCCTGAGTTTCCCGGTCGCTGTGGCAATCATCGCCGTCGGCGCGCTGGGCGGCTACCTGATGTACGGCATGCCACTGGTCGACATGATGGGTGGCGTTATCTGGTCGAGCCTCAACAGCCCGTCCATGCTCGCCATCCCGCTGTTCATGATGCTGGGGGAGTTGCTTCTGCGGGGCGGCATTGCCGACCGCATGTTCGATGCGCTTGCGGTCTGGCTTGCCCGGCTGCCGGGTGGTCTGCTGCACACCAACATCGCTACCTGCACGCTGTTTTCCGCAACGTCAGGGTCGTCGGTCGCGACTGCGGCCACTGTCGGCACCATCGCGCTCCCGGCACTACAACAATACAAATATCCGATGCAACCGTCACTCGGCTCGCTGGCGGCGGGTGGCACGCTCGGTATTCTCATTCCACCCAGCGTCAACCTTCTGGTTTACGGTTCGCTCGCCAACACGTCTGTTGGCCAGCTCTTTGCCGGCGGCGTGGTGCCCGGCATCCTGATGGCACTCAGCTTTTCAGTGTATATATTCCTGTTCCACGGCAACGCGGGAGCGGAGGCGAAGGATCTGATTGACATGCCGCTGCGCCAGAAGCTCGCGCTCGGCAAATACCTCATCCCGCCCTTCATCATCTTCGGCGTCGTCATGGGCTCGATTTATGGTGGTTTGGCAACGCCGACGGAATCGGCCGCTATCGGTGTGGTCATCGCGCTGTTTTTTGTCGGACTCAACGGTCGGCTGAATTTCGACCTTCTGGTCAATTGCTCAATCCAGGCTGCAAAGACCAGCGGAATGGTGATGATCGTGCTGGTCTGCGCCCTGTTGCTCAACGTAACGATTTCCATGACCGGCGCCGCCCAGGCCATGACCCAGTGGATCGCCTCTTTCGAACTCAGCCAGATCGCCCTGCTGTTCGTCCTGCTGGCCTTCTACATGGTGCTCGGCACCTTCATGGACGCCATGTCGATGCTGGTGCTGACGGTGCCGATCGTCATCCCGATCGTGATTGCCGCCGGCATCGATCCGGTCTGGTTCGGCATCTTCATCGTCATCATGTGCGAGGTGGCGCTGATCACCCCGCCTGTCGGCATGAACCTGTTCGTCGTGCAGGGCGTGCGTGTCGATAGCGGACCTTATAGTGACGTGATCAAGGGTGCGGTTCCCTACGTGGTTATCATGATGCTGTTCGCCATCGTCCTGATGTTCTTCCCCAGCATCGTATTGTGGCTTCCAAACATGCTGGCGGGCCAATGATGAACAACGTTGCGTCCTCAGGAAAGGAGGCGCCGCAACGGCGCCTCCTGGTCATCAATCCCAACATCAATCCGACAGTCACGCAGCGCGTCCGCCAAGTTGCAGAAGCAATCGTAACGCCGGAGACCTCGGTGTCCGTCGTCAACCCGGCTAAGGGACCGTTTTCCATCGAGACGATGGAGCATCGCGACGCCGCCGTGCCGCAAGTGCTGGACCTCGTGCGCCGCACGCTCAATAATCGTTATGACGCCTATGTCTTTGCTTGCTTCGACGATATTGCGCTGTTTGAAACGCGTGCCATGACTGGCGTTCCGGTCGTGGGCACCTGCGAAGCCGGGATTGCTGCGGCGCGGACCATGGCCGCACAGTTTACCATCATCACCACGGTCCATTCAGCCGTGCCCGGTATCCAACGCCTGCTGGCACGCTACGGGGCTGCCGATATTTGCACGGTTCGAGCGGCTGGTATTGGAGTCGCTGCAGCCGCGGGAGGAGACAGCGATACAGAGAGTCGTATCCTCTCAGCGGTGCGCGAAGCAGTCGACCAAGACGGTGCAAATGCAATTCTGCTTGGATCAGGTGGCCTGACCGGACGCGCAGGCGATCTTGAAAAGCAATTTGGTATACCGGTGATCGATGGCGTTGCGGCCGCGATTAAAATGGCCGAAGGGCTCGCTCGACTGAGGATCCCGCCAAGTTAGCGGCCCTAGTGATGGGGAACTGGCCCTTTTGTGTGTCAGCCGATCGTAGATTTGTCGTTGAGATGCTCAAGATCGCCCAATAGCAAAAGCATCTCGTTAACATCAGCTGTCTCCCAAACGCAAAAACCGCCCCTGACGTACAGAGGCGGTAGGATAGATTTTGTGGCTAGGCCTTTGTTATATAAATGCAATCAGGATTTATGCATGAACTGGTTGCGGGGGCTCTCAACCAACGATACCTGCGATTGACTGAGAGGCGCATTCCCAAAATCGCAGGGTAGACTTAACTGCTGCTTTGAAGAGATACGAACCGACTACCCTGTCGCCCGGTATAGGGCCGTAGCGGGACAGTCCGCTTCTGCCGAACGATTTACAGTATCGGACATCTCGCACTCAAAGTACAATCAAAGGAACACTCTCTGCAGCAGCGGGGCAGACTGTCTCAGATCTCAGTTTGCTCCGCTAGCTCCAGTGCATCTTCAATGTCGACGCCGAGATAGCTGACGGTGTTTTCGATCTTTGTGTGCCCTAACAAAATCTAGATCGCACGCAGATTGCCTGTTGCCTTGTAAATTATCACCGCCTCAGCTCCTTCAGAGCCAAGGTATACCGAAGTCTTCCCGTCTCAACCCGATTGCAGTCATCAATTCATCAACCGATCGCGCATACTGGTGCCCGATAGCTTACCCCGCAAAGTTCGAGAGAAAAAGCTATATCCGAGGTCATTGCGGCAAACGCGTCCGCCGCCAACTCCTCGAAACCTCATGCCCCCGTTACGCTTTTCATGACGGCTCTTTGCATCGAACGCGGTGTCAGACGATTTGAAAACACGATGATGTTGTTCAGGAACCCTGGGAGGACGGAGGCTTTTCCTTTCCAAAGCGCCCGCAAACCGGTTTCGGCGGTCGGACGAGCCTTCATCGTCAGAAAACGCAGCACTGGCGAGACCGGCGCGCTGGCTGCTGCATCAAATCCTGTTTCGGTGTGGCCCGGGCAAAGGCAGGTAACAGTGACGCCGCGAGAGTGCATCTCGTCGTGAAGCGCTTCGCCGAAGGAAAGAACGTAGGATTTCGTCGCGGCATAAGCGGCAAAACCAGGAACAGGTTGGAATGACAGAATGCTCGCAATGAGGAGAATATGTCCCGTTCCTCGGGCTGCCATATCCTGCCCGAAGATAAAGCTCAGTTCTGTTACCGTCGTTATATTGAGTTGGATCATGTTGGTTGTGCGCTCCAATGAGGTGTCCAGAAAGTCCCCATGCAGCCCATAGCCCGCATTGTTCACCAGGATATCGATCTGCAGTGACTTCTCGTCCAGATTGGTTTTCAATCGAGCGGCAGCACCAGGAACGGCAAGATCGATTGGTTCGACAACGACCTCGACACCATATTTCCGGCGAAGCTCAGCAGCGAGCTTTTCCATTGGCTCCTTTCGTCTGGCAGCGAGTACGAGATTGACCTTCTGTGCGGCCAGAAGTTCGGCATATTCGAGACCCATGCCACTGGACGCGCCGGTGATCAGGGCACGCCTTGAGGTGCGCTCATTCGATTTCCCTGCGAAGGTTTCTGGGGCTTGAGCCTGCGTAACGATTTGCATTTCATTTCCTTTCGACTGGGTGTGGGGTGCGGCGGCGACGGCTGTATGGCCAGGCCGACCCTTGTTGAGTTTTCCGCTGTTTATCGGAGCGGGGCGTTCAAGAAGCGATCTGCCGGGATTGCCTATGTGGGGTGTAGCAGTTTCACGATCTTTCACTGCCCGTGTTCGTGGAAACCCTTGGCATGGCTCCATCGCCTGACGCTCTCGATGCCGTGGTACGCGCCGATGCCGCTTTCGCCGACACCACCTAATGGGAGGTCGTCCCACGCAACATGCATAAGGGTGCCGTTGCTGGTGACGTTGCCCGATATCGTGCGTTCTGATCTGTTCATGTTCGGGAATCTCAGTCGGGGACGCTTGCGTTTCGACCACATGGGAGTTTAGGATTTCTATTGAAATCTAACTATTATTTAGATGTCATTCGAAATATAAAAGGTCAAGTGGTATCGGCGCAGCGTGGTTAAATTCGAGGTTCCGAGTAGGGCGAACCTAGGACTGAGGAAACCATCGTTCTCGCCAGCCTTTGGCCAAGCCAAGCCGAGCCAGCCGCCTAGACCACAAGGAGTCACGCACGTGGAAGAGCCGAAGAAAACCGCTGCAGCGACAAACCAGGAGCTGAACTCCGGAGAGTTGACAGGCCTGGAATTCGTCAAAGCGCTTGCCGAAGGAAGACTTTCGCGCCCGCCTATGGCAGAACTCCTCCCGTTTACGCTTCTGCCGCCGGAAGCAGGGTTTGTTACACTCAATGCCTTGCCTGAGGAGCGTTTTCTGAACACGCTCCGCACCATTCACGGAGGGTGGAGCATGACGATGCTCGACACTGCGATGGCGCTCGCCGCCCATAGCGTGTTAGAAGCTGGAGAGTGGTGCCCGACCCACGAAACATCCGTGAAGTTCGTACGACCAATCCTGGCGAGCACGGGGGAGCTCCGGATCACCGGCAAGGTCGTTTCACGCAGCCGAACCGTCATTACCCTCGATGGCAAGATTGAATCGGCGGATGGCAAGCTGCACGCCCACGGAACATCCACCTGCATGGTGCAGCGCGCGAAAACCTAGCTCGATCACCCTTGGTCGGCCAAGTAACCCGAGGGCGGTAGCCTGCGCCAGATAGCAGGCTACTGCTCTCCTCGCATGATGAATTCTATAACCATTTTGGCGTGCGTGGCCGAATCCACCGCAAGGTCGTCATCATCGAAACTCATCAGCTCGGTCAGTCCGGAATGGACAAACACAAGCATCGACCCGGAGATGAACTTTGTCATCTCCAGTGGATTTCCATAGGAGAACTCCCCAGTGGTGAACCCGTGCTGAACGATCTCTTCGATCAGCCCGTTGAACTCTCGAAGGTACAAGGTCGCGGCATACCATCTACTCTGGAAGGCATCATTCACAAGCCGGTCCAAATGCGGTTCCAGGGTCATCCGTGACGACGTCTGTCGGCTGATTTCCGTCAGGACCGTCGCCAGCCCCTCCGAGGCTCGCCTGTCGTCTCCCAGGGCGTTGCGGACCTGCGCGAGCCCTCTAGCCGCGACACGGGCGAACACCGCCTCCTCTATCGTCTTTTTCGTCGAGAAGAAGCGGTAGAGGCTTGAGCGGCTCATGCTCAACTCCCATGCGATGTTTGCCATCGTCGTTTTCGCGCGACCGAAACGTCGGATGAGGTGTTCAGCGACGTCGAGAATGCGCTCGCGCCCGTCGTCAATCCCGCCCCCAGTCGAGGTCGCAAACTGCGGCCCATCCTTTCTGGCGGCTGCACGACCGAGACGCCCATCTCTAAAAGCCAGTGCGTCCCATATCATCATGGAAGAGCCGAATAATGCATCGTCGAAATATCCGTGCTGTTTCATGAGGTCACTCCGCTGCCAGCGCCGGATTCACCTTTGCGGGATGATCATCGTGCTGGTGGATTGCCTCCTTCTTGGGAGGCTTGATCCGGAACCAGGTGGCATAAAGTGCTGGCAGGAACAGCAGGATCATGACCGTGCCGACCGCAGTCCCCCCGATCAACGTGTAGGCCATGGAACCCCAGAACACGGAGTGCGTGAGCGGAATGAAGGCGAGCACAGCGGCAAGCGCCGTCAAGATCACGGGTCTCGTTCTCTGCACGGTCGCCTCGATGACCGCATGATAGTCATCGAGCCCGGCTGCCTGGTTCTCTTTGATCTGTTCCGTCAGGATCAGTGTATTGCGCATCAAAATGCCCGCGAGACCAATCAATCCAAGGATGGCGTTGAAGCCGAAGGGCTGGTTGAAGATGAGCAAGACGGGAACGACGCCAGCCAAGCCTAGCGGCCCTGTCAGCATCACCATTGTCATTGTTGCCAGGCTACGGACCTGCAAAATGATGACAATCAGCATAGCGGCGATCATCAAGGGGAATACCTGAACCAGGGCGGTGTTCGCCTTTAGAGACTCCTCGATATTGCCACCCATCTCAATGCGGTAGCCAACGGGCAGCGACGCGATGAGCGGCTGAAGCGCCTTCATCACCTGCTGCGACACTTCCGGCGGCTGCGTGGCTTCGTTGATATCCGAGCGCACGGTGACAACCGGCGTGCGGTCTCGTCGCTTCATGACAGGTTCTTCGAAGCGCACTTCAGCATGGCCGATCTGGTCGAGCGGTATAGCTCGTCCTTCCCTGCCGATGAGGGAGAAATTCGACAGCTTCGAGGGATCGAGGCGGGTCTCACCGCCGCTTCGCGCGACAACGGCGACATTGCGGATGTCTTCGCGGACCTGGGTGATTGGTACGCCTGTCAACAACAGCTGGAGCTGTTGGCCAGCCTCGGCAGGAGAAAGACCGATCAGATTGAGCCGCTCCTGGTCAGGCACGAACCGAAGTACAGGTGTGCGATTGCCCCAGTCGCGATTGGCATTTCGAACATCCGGAACAGTCTGCATCAGGGAGATTGCTTCCTCCGAGATCTGATAGAGCTTCTCGGGGTCCGGACCCATGATCCGGAACTCGACCGGGAACGGCGTATACGGGCCAAAGACGAGTTGTGTCACCCGCACGAAGGCTTCCGGGGCTAGTCCGGCCGCGATCGTTTCTCGCAGACGTTCCTTCAGAACTTCGCGGGCTTCGGCATTGGGTGTCAGCACGACGATCTTCGCGAAAGCCGGGTCCGGCAGTTCTGGCGACATCGCAAAGAAGAAGCGGGGTGCACCCTGTCCTACATAGCTGGTGACGATCTTCGTCTCCGGCTGCTTCTTCAGCCAATCCTCGATCTTCGCAACGGTGGCCGTTGTGGTCTTAATGCTCGTCCCTTGCGGGAGACGGACTTCCACAAGCACTTCGGGGCGGTCTGACGTCGGAAAGAATTGCTGTTTGACAGAGCCCATGCCCACCACCGAGACCGCCATCATCACGATGACGATACCGCATGTTGCAAACTTATGGCGGACGACGAATTCGATGGCACCGCGCAGGCGGCGATAATTGGGCGTGTTGTAAATGGCGTGATGGCCACCTTCGATGGGCTTGATATTCGGCAGCATCTTCACGCCGAGATAGGGGGTAAAAATTACCGCCACGAGCCACGACACGATCAAGGCAAATCCAACAATCCAGAAGATGTTGCCGGCATATTCCCCCGCCGCCGAGCGCGCGAACCCGACCGGCATCAGGCCGATGATGGTAACGAGTGTGCCCGACAACATCGGGGCAGCCGTATGGCTCCAAGCATAGGCGGCCGCCTTGATCCGGTCCATGCCCTCTTCCATTTTGACGACCATGACCTCGATCGCGATGATCGCATCGTCGACCAGCAAGCCGAGGGCAAGGATAAGCGCCCCGAGGGTAATGCGATCGAAGAACCGGCCGGTATCGAGCATGATGATGAAGACGACACCTAGGGTAAGCGGCACGGCAAGGGCAACGACGATCCCGACGCGCCAACCGAGACTGACGAGGCTGACGAACAGCACGACGCCGAGAGCCATGGCAAACTTCAGCATGAATTCGCCGACGGCTTCCTGAATGTTGACAGCCTGATCGCTGACTTTCGCAAGCGTGATGCCGAGCGGCAGCGACTGAGCAATCGTCGAAGACCGCTCCTCCAACGCCTTGCCCAGCTCAAGGCCATTCCATCCCCGCTGCATGACGACGCCGAGCATGATGGCCGGTTCGCCATTGTGCCGGATAACAAACGTTTCGGGATCCTGATAGCCGCGGAGAACCTGGGCAAAATCCGACAGCTTGAGCGTACGGCCATTGGCAACAATCGGCGTGTCGGCCACGGCCTGCACGCTGTCATAGGCGCCATCGAAACGCATGAAGACCTGCGGGCCGCGCGTATCGATCGTGCCAGCAGGTGTCACCGTGTTACGACGCTGCAGAGCCGCCGCAACATCCTGCGGGGAAATGCCAAGCGTCGCCAGCTTCGGGTAGGAGAACTCGACGAAGATCTGCTCCGGCTGCTCGCCGAGAATATTGATCTTCTTGACCCCGGGCACATGGAGCAGATCCTGTCGGATCGTCTCGGCTTGACGGACAAGTTCGCGCTTCGGCATGCCCTGAGCTTTCAGAGCATAGAGCGCGAAACTCACATCGGAATATTCGTCATTGACGAAGGGACCGAAGACGTCCTGCGGCAAGTTGCGAGCCTCATCACCGAGCTTTTTGCGTGCCTGATAGAATTCGTCTTCGACAACTGAGGGCGGTGTATTGTCCTTCAGCGTTACGGTCATGTACGCGAAGCCCGGACGGGTCGTCGTTTCCACACGGTCATACCAGGTCAGTTCCTGGATACGTTTTTCAAGCGGTTCCGCGACGAGATCCTGCATCTCGCGTGCCGTTGCGCCGGGCCACACCGTGGTCACGGTCAGAGTCTTGATGGTAAAGGAGGGGTCTTCTGCCCGGCCGAGCTTAATGAAGGCATAGGCGCCGGCCGCAGCCAGCAGGACGATGAAGAAGAGGGTGACAGCTCGCTCCCGAACAGCGAGCGCGGAAAGATTGAAGCTCATCAGTTTGTCGCCTCTGCCTTTTCAACCTCGGTGCGCACGCTCGCCCCGTCCTGGAGCAGGTGAGCTCCAAGCGCGACCACCAATTCTCCAGGCTTCAGGTCCGTGACGAAAGCGGCCTCCTCACCAAGTCTTTCAACCTTCACCACACGGAAATGCACGGTCGAGGTGCTGCTGTTGAAGACCCAGACGCCCGTGCGGGATCCGTCATCCAGTACCGCGCCAAGGGGAACCTCGGCCAATGCGATGCCGGAGCTGTTTTCGACGTTGATGGTGACAGTTGCCCCCAAAGGTGCGGCCGCCGCACTGCCCTGCAAAACCCAGCGGGTCTCATAGGTTCGTGTTTGCCGGTCAGCGGCATCAGAAATCTGCCTGAGTACAGCTTTCTCAGTGCCGTTCCGTCCATAGATGGTGGCAAGCGCGACAGCACCGATCGAAGGTCTCAGATTTTCTGGCATCCAGACCAATGCCTCACGCGGCCCAGCTTTTGCGAGGCGCATGACCGGCTGTCCGGCCGAGACCACCTGGCCGGGCTCGGCGAGCGTTTCCACGATTGTACCGTCCGCATCGGCCAAGAGCACCGCATAGCGAGCCTCATTTTCAGTCACTTCAGCATCTGCCTGAGATGCAGCAAGTTGCGCGGTGGCCGTGTCCAAAACTGCCTTTGAACGTTCATACTGCTGGGTAGATGCCGCATTGGATTTGACGAGAACAGCGAATCGCTTCTCATCGGCCTGCGCCTGAACGAACGTTGCCTGAGCAGCAATGACCGCGTTCCGCTTCGCCGTCAGGGACAGAAGCAGATCCGTATCGTCCACGCGCATCAGCGGCTGCCCGGCCTTCACCTGCTCTCCGACACCGACAAGCCTTTCCACGATCTTTCCCGGTACCCGAAAGCCGAGATCACTCTGAACTTTTGCTGCGACAGTTCCAGTGAATGTTCTGCTCGCCGTCTTTGGCGTCTTGACACTTGCGAGGCTGACGAGTGGCGGGAGCGTACGCGGGTCTGAAGCCTTCGCCTCCTGCGTTGCTGGCTGGAGGAGAACGACTGTGGCGGCAACGCCGCCGAGAGCGACGAGCGCGACGGTCGCGAGCAGGAATTTTCGTTTCATGACACCAACCTTCTTGACGGGAGCATCCCGATTCATAGATTGCAATCTAACTCTAAAAGAATTATAGATGTCAAATGAAATCTAATTGGAGGCAGTCATGAGAGTTAGTCGTGCCCAGGCCGAAGCCAATCGTGAGACAGTTATCAACGTTGCCAGCCGGCTCTTTCGTGAGCACGGATTCGATGGCATTGGCCTCAAGGACTTGATGAAGGGAGCCGGTCTGACGCAAGGCGGGTTCTACAAGCAGTTCGAGTCCAAGGATGACCTCGCAGCGCTTGCATCGCGCCGGGCGATGGAGAGCGCAACGCGCAGGTGGTCATCTGTTGCCTCCTCGAGCACCGACCCGATTCAAGGTGTGATCGACCTCTATCTCTCCGCCGATCATCGCGGCGAAACCGGAGATGGTTGCCCTTTGGTGGCACTCGGCTCCGATGCTGCCCGGCAAAGTGACGACGTCCGCCAGCCATTTGAGGATGGCATCAAGGCACACTTGCAGGTTCTGGAAGAACTTCTGGACCAGGGCGTCGAGGACAAAACTCGGAAGGCCCAAGTCATGTTTGCGCTCATGGTTGGCGCCGTGACGTTGTCGCGCATCGTAACGGATCAGAGTCTGTCCGACAGCATTCTGAACGCTGCCTCACTGGAGGCCAAACGCCTGGCAACAGACAAGCAAGTCCCGTGATCTGATCTACTTCTTCCACCTCACAAAGCAGCCGACTTCTGCGCGAAGGCGGAACCAGCATCGGAGCGCTCATGCGTCGTATCGTAGTAACAGGAATGGGAGCAGTGAGCCCACTCGGTGCAGGCGTCCAACGCTCTTGGACGCGTCTACTTGCCGGGAGATCAGGTCTGAGCCGACTGCCTGATGAAATCGTTGGCGAACTGCCGTCGAAAGTCGGTGGCATCGTCCCGATGATATCAGAGGATCCAGAAGCGGGATTTGATGCAGACAGCGTCTTGTCGCCGAAGGATCAGCACAAGGTGGATCGCTTCATTCTCTTCGCCCTGGCGGCCGCAGACGAGGCTTTGGCACAGGCCGGGTGGAAGCCTGTTTCAGAAGAAGATCGTCAGCGAACGGCAACGATCATCGCATCTGGTGTCGGCGGCTTCCCGGCAATCGCCGAGGCGGTACGTACCTTTGACCAACGTGGTCCCAGGCGCCTGTCACCATTCACCATTCCGTCGTTCTTGGTGAATCTTGCAGCAGGTCAGGTATCTATCCGCCATAAGCTGAAAGGCGCGCTCGGAGCACCGGTGACTGCGTGTGCCGCTGGAGTCCAGGCAATTGGTGACGCTGCTCGCATGATCCGGGCAAACGAGGCAGATATCGCAGTCTGCGGCGGGACCGAAGCCTGCATCAGCTCGGTCAGTCTCGGCGGTTTCGCGGCCGCCAGGGCACTCTCGACTGGATTCATAGACAATCCGACCGCCGCCTCTCGCCCCTTTGACATGATGCGTGACGGCTTTGTGATGGGAGAAGGTGCCGGCATTCTGGTCATAGAGGCGCTCAGCCATGCCCTCGCGCGCGGCGCAAGGCCACTGGCGGAGCTTGTTGGCTACGGCACCACAGCGGATGCACATCATGTCACATCTGGCCCCGAAGACGGATTAGGGGCCGCCAGAGCGATGCAGATTGCAATCAGGCAAGCAGGTGTTGCGCCATCTGAAATTCAGCATCTGAATGCCCATGCCACGTCCACGCAGCTCGGTGATCGCGGGGAAATCGAAGCCATCAAGTCTGTGTTCGGAACGAACTCGGGAATTGCGATCAGCGGCACCAAATCTGCAACAGGACATCTTCTGGGCGCTGCGGGCGGACTGGAAGCCATCTTCACCATCTTGGCACTGCGCGATCAGATCGCGCCCCCCACCCTGAACCTGAACTCCCCGGATCCTGCTGGATCTGGTCTCGATTTCGTGGCTCAGAAGGCCAGACCGCATCCAATGGAATTCGCGATCAGCAACGGCTTCGGCTTTGGCGGCGTCAATGCCAGCGCGTTATTTCGACGGTGGGCCGGTTGATCGACTTAGGTGGCAAATAAGCCATTCTATTCACTTGCATGCTGATGAGGCGGACTGAATGCGATCGCTTATTGCCCGTGCCAAAACTCCCAAAATTGCTGTTGTCGGCGTCGGTGGTGGCGGGGGTAACGCTATCAACACGATGATCAGACAAGGCGTTGCTGGCGTGAAGTTCATAGCAGCCAACACAGACGCACAAGCTCTGTCATCCTCATTGGCTGAATACCAGGTCCAGCTTGGCAGAGTTGCGACCCAAGGTCTGGGCGCCGGATCGTTGCCAGAGCTCGGGCGGATCGCATCACTTGAGTCCATCGATGACGTCATGATGTATCTGGAGGACGTGCAAGTCTGCTTTCTTGCCGCTGGCATGGGCGGTGGCACGGGTACCGGGGCAGCACCTGTTATCGCTAATGCAGCGCGTCAAGCGGGGATGCTGACCATCGCGGTGGTCACCGAACCGTTCGGCTTCGAAGGAACTCATCGCGCGCGTCAGGCGAAAGCTGGTATCCAGGCACTCATCGAGATGGCGGACACGGTAATCGTCATACCGAACCAGAACCTTTTCCACTTGTCGGATTCTACCACAACGCTCAATCAGGCGTTCAGAATGGTGGACATGGTGCTTCACGAAGGCATCAGGTCTTTGGTCGAACTCGTCCGGGCGGAAGGATTGATCAATCTGGACTTTGCTGATGTCCAGTCGGTGATGAAGGATATGGGGCGCGCGATCATGGCGACGGGTTCGGCAGAGGGAATAGGACGTGCCACGGCAGCAGCAAAGGCTGCAGTGCAAAACCCATTGTTCAGCGGACTAAGCCTCCTGGCCGCCAAAAGCCTATTGGTTTCGATTTCAGCATCGCCGGGGTTGACTCTTTTCGAGGTCGAAGAGGCCGCGAGCTACATCCGCGATCAAGTCGACACTCGGACAGATATGATTTTGGGCGCCAACATTGATACGGGCCTTGAAGGAGAGCTCAGAGTATCCATCATCGCAGCAGGTCTGAACGGTTACGCCGAAGTGATTTCATTGGCGGACCACCTGAGAAGGCCGGGATTTTTCCACAGAGCAGCACTATGAGGGGTGGGGATAGAAAAGCGGCAAGGGCAACAGTCCTCAAAGGCCTGATGGCATGGTGGCAGAGATGGGAATCCGTACTTGATGGTGTGGACGATCTGCACCAAGGATATCGCACTGATCTGGAAGATCGGGTGTCACGACTTGAACAAGATGTTGCATCCCTACGCGCTGCCCTTCAACGCCCAGACTGAACCGCGATGCCTTCTCCTAAACTCACCGCCTATCGAAAGATGCGGTTCATATTACGAGAAAGTGCCCGCACATCTTCCGACATTTCAAGCGCCGAACAAGGGGACATATCACCCAGTATCCCTTGAGCAGTACGGAGCGCTTCGGTTCCGACACCCGTCAACGACAACATTCTCGCTCGACGGTCATCTGGGTCGTCGGTGGTAGCGATAAGCCCCCGCCTGAGCAGAGGCCGGATGTTCGTCGAGACTGTCGATGGACCAAGTTCGAGTTCCTGACTGAGATCCGCGGCACGCATGGAAGGCCTGCTGCCGAGGACTGACAAGAGCGTCACCTGTTCAATGGTGAGGTCTGTATTCTTCAAGGCTTGGTTGGCTGCCCTTGATATCCGTCGATTGAGCCGCTGCATGACCAGGCAAAGATCATTTTCGTAGGAGTAGTCCTGCATATTCGCTCCTGCTCTCGCGTCCGCCCGTTGCTCCGTCGCCAACCTAGTGATTTTAGATTTTGATCGCAATCTTATATTGACTTAGATTTTGATTGGCTTCTTATTTGCGGGGTGATCACCAAAGGGCGCGCCATGAGTCAAACCACCCACGCAAACGCAGGCCACCGAAGCAACGGGCCTCAGGAATTGCTCGCTGGACCCGTCATCCCATCGATTATCAAGCTAGCGCTGCCCACTGTCGTGGTGCTGTTGGTCCAGACTTTCGTTGGCGTCGCGGAAACCTATTTCGTCAGTTTCCTCGGTACGGCTGCACTTGCCGGGGTAACCTTGGTGTTCCCCGTGCTCATGCTCATGCAGATGATGTCGAACGGCGGTATCGGGGGTGGAACCGCTGCCGCCGTGGCGCGCGCATTGGGCGGGGGGCGACAGGAGGATGCGGATGCGCTCGTCTGGCATGCGCTTGTGGTCGCATGCGGTTTCGGGATCCTGTTCATGGTGACCGCACTTATTTTTGCCTCAAGCCTTTACGAAGCGATGGGCGGTGCGGACGATGCTCTCCGGGCTGCGCTCACCTATTCCAATGTCGTGTTTGCAGGTTCTGTGCTCATCTGGATTACCGCCTTGCTTTCGTCCGCATTGCGTGGTGCCGGCAACCCGAAAACACCAGCGCTTGTCATCGTATCCGGGACCTTCATCCTCCTGCCTCTCTCTCCGCTGCTGATCTTCGGATGGGGGCCTATTCCAGCATTGGGAGTAGCAGGTGGTGGCGTGGCAATCCTGGTTTATTATCTGTTTGCGACAGTCGCACTCATTCTCCGTCTGCGATCGGGTCGCGACGCAATCAGGCTGAAGGTCGTAAAGTTGGAGGGACGGCTGTTTCGAGAGATCCTGGGCGTCGGAATCTTGTCCGCGATAGGAACCATCCAGGTGAATTTGACCGTCGTTTTCGTCACTGCGGCCGTTGGGAAATTTGGTGTCGATGCGCTGGCGGGCTACGGGATCGCGTCAAGACTGGATTATCTGCAGATACCCGTCCTTTTTGGCATCGGGACGGCGATTGTTACGCTGGTGGGCCTCAACATCGGCGCAGGACAGGTCGCCCGAGCACGCCGCATCGCTTGGTCCGGCGCGGCTTTGGCTTTCGCATTATCATCCATCGTCGGTGTCTACGCAGCAGTCTGGCCAAGCACCTGGATGGAATTGTTCAGCAATTCACCAGACGTCGTGGCTGAAGGCAGTCATTATCTTCGGACCGTCGCGCCGTTCTACCCACTCGTTGCCTTTGGCCTGGCCCTTTACTTCGCCAGCCAGGGGGCCAGACGCGTCCTCATACCGGTCTTGGCTGGCACAGTCAGGATGATCATCGCAGCATTCATCGGCTTCGCGGCAGTACAAATTGGAACCGTGGATTCATCGACGCTGTATGCCATCGTCGCGCTGTCCTCGATCGTTTACGGGGTGATATCTGGGGCTAGCGTGTATCTGACCAAATGGCACAGCGACGAACGCCGGACACGGCCGAGGACGTTGCAGGCGCCAACTTAGTGCGAATTCCTACCTCGTGTCTCAACGAAAATCGTATTGATCTTGCTCTCACGCCATTGGATTCTAGGGCGGCTTTCAGGAGATGCAAAGCTTGGCGCTTAAGACGGGAATGGAGGCGCAAAGCGGTCATCTGTGGGCCCGGAATCCTGAGCCCAATCAAGTACCCGAGGGTCTGCTGCCCAGACGGAGTAGGTCCGTCACCGCAGCCCGAATTTGCGGCCATGGAAATTCATCAACGGGACTGTCTTCTCCCATAGCGAGAACAGCATGCAGCTTTGCGGCGGCACCGGCAACCGAATGAGCCGGTTTTGAAAACAGATGATTCAATCTTTCCTCGCGTATCGCAAAGGCTTGCTCCTCCGCCTGCTTGGCGCGGCTGTGTCCCATCCGGTCGTCCAGTTCGTCCCAAGCGGCTTGCTGCTCGGCGAGCGTTGCCTTCGCCTGCATCTTTGCATCGGCGTTTTCCGGCGCATCGCCAAACCGGCGGTCGATTTCCTCAAAGGTAAAAGCCGCGACCACCCAATCCTGACCGGGCACGGCAATGTCAACATGTGGAAACCCGACAGCCGCGATTAGAGCAGTTTCAAGCCGCTGCTGCTTCCGGCAGAACCTCTCGACCTGCTCATGGGCCGCCCACCACTCCTGCCACAACATCAACGCTGGATCGCCACCGTCAGGTTGGTCGTCTGCGGAATAAAGTTCCGCATCCACATCCCCAACCTGTGCCGCAGCCAGCCACGTCGCCGACGTGGAAAGCAATCTGCGTCGCGTGACGACAGGCAAAGTTCTGCTATTGTCGGAATCAGCCATGATCCGAGTTCCCTATAACTTGGTTTGTGGTCAGGCTGTATAAGGTGTCACAACCACCTCATACAGCCGCAGCTCTATTGGGAAGCGAGCGGCAACAAACGAAAAGTGCCGCCCGCACTCCTTAGAAGCCATATTATCAGACAAGCGAAGTTCGATCAAATTGAAATCATACGATATGAAAGCTATCACGGGCGGTCAGATGCGAGCGGCACGCGCATTGATCAGATGGAGCGCGGAAGACCTCGCAACCGCCGCCAGTGTGGGCGTTGCTACCGTTAGGCGCGCGGAAGTGGAAGATGTCGTCCCTTCGACCACTGTTGCGAACCTTAACGCTATCCGCATTGCGCTTGAATCGGCAGGCGTGGAATTCATCGACGAGAGCGATGGCAAGGGCGCCGGCGTCAGACTGGCGAAAGCATCTGGCTTGCATGAGACCGACGACGCGGAATAGCGAGCGCCGTCACAACCCCAGCCCTCGTTTCCTCGCAAAGCTCCAATCAACCCCACCACCGTCTCTCACCACACCGCTGATATGCTGGCCGATCCGCTGGTCGAGCGCCGGTTGCCACGGTACAAGCTGGAACCCTATGCCATCATCGAGCATGGCGAAACGCCCGCTGGCGAGATTGACGCTGCCCTTCAGTGATCCGCTGACATATTCCCCAGGCTGGCTCGGCGT
This sequence comes from Hyphomicrobiales bacterium, assembly GCA_900470155.1. Classification (GTDB taxonomy): domain Bacteria; phylum Pseudomonadota; class Alphaproteobacteria; order Rhizobiales; family Rhizobiaceae; genus Allorhizobium. The sequence continues at coordinate 4,335 of UBZT01000003.1, read as the reverse complement.
GTAGGGCAGACCCCGCTCCGCCGCCATCTGCCGGCCAACACGGTCGATCTCAGTTCGTTCAAGACGTTCCCGCAGGTCTTTTGGCGCCCGGATGCTGCCATTGTCGAGACGTACCGCCTGCCCCTGATCGACAAGGCTTTGGCGGCGGCGGTCCATGGCTTCGCTGACCTCTTGGCCAAAGCCCGCTTGCGTGAGTGGGGTACGGTCGCGTGAGACAAGCTCCCGGTCGAGCCATGTCGCGCCGTCGCTGCCGACCTGTTTGTTGAGGTCGAGGGTGGACAGTGTACGGACGGTAAAATCCTTGGCCCTGTCTCTGGCGTCATAGGCCATGCCGCGTTCGGGGAGATCACCGGGGATCTTCCAGTGATCGGCATCGATGCGCTCGACATGACCGGCACGACGGAGTGCTTCGAGGCGGCGGACATGGGAGCGGATGAAGGCATCGGGATCGCCGCCTATCTTTTCAATCTTTGCGCTGGCCTGCTCCAGATGAACGCTTGGGCGGTAAATGCCGTCGTTGCTGGCGGCGAGATCACGGATGTTGATGTCCGATGCCCTAGGCTCGGCCTTTTGCGGGATCGGATCGAGCGAGACGATGTGGCCGCGCTTTAGATCGTCCAGTCGGCCGATATCTCCTGTCTCGACATAATGGGTATGTCCGTCCACGCCGTCGATGACCAGATGCAGCCGGTCGCTCATCTCGTCGCCCGCCAGTCCCTTGGCCAGAACCCGCCCGACAATTGGCTCAGTAATGCTTTTGCCGTGGGTGATGTAATCACGGGCACCACGCTCATCGGCAAGGCCGTGATCCGCTAGCGCCCGGTGCATGGTCTTGATGATGTCGCCGCGCTCGCCAAGCGCACGCAGCGTCTGTTCCGCATTGTCGCGGATGGCCCATCGTCCGGTGTCGATCTCATCCGCCAAGCCATATCGCTCCAGCCGCTTGGCACGGTCGATCAAAAGGGCTCGGTTGGCTCTGACGGTGTAGCTATCGGAAGCATCGAAACGAAGGTCGATGATGCCCCGCTCCTGGCTCTCCGCGATCAGCATGCGGTCGAGACGGGTCAGGCGCTCTGCCTGCACCTCATGGCGCAGTTTTGCCGCGACCTCCAACTCGCTCTGCTGGCCCAGTTCCAGTGTCACCAGTGCCTCGGCCCGATGGCGGACCCCATGGGCGATATAGTCGCCGGCAATATTGAGGATGCGGCCATCCTCCAGAACACCCCGCACGATGACATGGGTATGGGGATGACCAGTATTGTGGTGATCGACAGCAATCCAATCCAGCCGGGTATCCAGATCCCTTTCCACCTGCTTCATGAGATCGCGGGTGAAGGATCGTAGGTCCGCCATGTCGGCAGCATCCTCCGGCGCGACGATGAACCGGAACTGATGCCGGTCATCGCGTCCGCGCTCTACGAACGCCTTGCCGTCGGCCTCATCCTCAATAGCCGAATAGACCCTGCCCTTCGCGCCATCCTTCGTGACACCATCGCGTTCCAGATAGCGCAGATGGGCATCGACCGCCTTGGCCGAAGTCGAGCGGAATTTCGAGCCCTGAGACTGACCCCGTTGCGGGGCAAGTTTAACCACGCGGGCCTTGACCACAACGCGCCGCGAACGGAACCGGGTGCCGCTGCCGTCGCGCGTCCATCCACCACCGTCTTTCGGAAAGGACGGTGCGAGTTTCGCGCCACGGCCACGGGCGTTGAAGCGTCCGCTCCCGTTGCCAGACGATCCACCAATCCGATCCGGGTTTCCACCCGCCTTGCGCACGGCGATCTTGACCTGTGTGAGGAAGGGCTTCGAGTGCAGGCTGGCGGGACCGCCCCGGCTCTTCGGTCGGCCCGGTTTGATGCGGAAAGTGTCGTCGTCACGTTCTGCCATATCGGCAGGTTCGGCGCCCATCCGAGGCGTGGCAAGCAGCAAATTGCGGTCATCGCAGGCCGGCGTAAAAAGACTTGCAGCCGCGTAGATCGGCGTAGCGCACCTCGCGGCGGGTGACCGCTATCATCACAGATCACAGAGAAACTCAGCCGGGTCTAAAATTCATCACACATCGCAGTAAATGCCACTTCCCCGTTTTCCGGCTGGAAAACAATGTGCAGACAATCACTTACGAGCGCAGCTCGGGCGAACCCCGGTTCGCTTTATCTTGCCGTCCTTCCCTACCCCAGTTCCCCTCCTAACCCACTGCTCCCTGAAGGACCTAAATGACAGCGCTCCGTGTGGACAAAGCCTCCGGCCCCATGCATCGGCGGATACATGAGATCGGTATCGACCGAGTGACGCGGCAGGCTGCGCGCAATGGGGTTGATGGCCGTTTTCAAACCATGCCGAGTTTGAAACCATCAAAATATCCTCAATGCGATTGAGCATATCTGAGGGCATTCAAACTATAGGTGTTCAGCGCCCGCCTCTGGCGGGCGCGAAATTTCCTACCGAAATAAGGGGAACCGCCGCTTACGCGGCGGCTCCTTCCTTGGTGTCTGCAACGCTTTGCAGACCGTGCAGGAAATCGGCGGCGCGCTGCGCATGGGCGGCGGCGCTGAAGATTGCGCGCTTGTCTTCCTTCAGCACTTTCAGCCAGCCCCGAATATAAGCCGCATGGTCCGCACGAGGCTCCGGCGTCAATTCCAGATCGGCGCACAGAAATGCTGCGCCAAGTTCGGCGACGAGTTCTTCACGGGCATAGCCTTCATCGCCCCACTTTTTGCGACCAAGCTCCCGGTCAAGACGGTTCTTGTGTTTTGTCCAGTGGGTCAGTTCGTGCGCCAGCGTCGCATAGTACGCCTCGGGCGCGTGAAAGCTCTCGAAACAGGGCATCTGCACATGGTCGCTCGTGCCACTGTAATAGGCCTGATTGCCGCCATGGCGAATATCGGCACGGGTCGCCGAAAAGAACGCTTCGGCGTGTTCGATCCGCATAGCCGGATCAATCACGGGTTCGGGCTTCGCATAATATTGCTCGGGCAGCCCTTCGATTTGCTCGACGTTGAAAACCGTATAGGCTTTCAAGAACGGAATGTGCCGCTCTTCCTCGCCGCCGTCGTCCTGTTCCTCGGTCCTGGTGATGGTGTTCGCATAAACAACCATATTGCCACGCTCGCCCTTGCGCACATGCGCGCCAAGCTCCCCGGCCTGTTTGAAGGTCATCCAATAGGGGGAGACAAAACCAGCCTCGATGGCCGCGCCCCACAGCATCAAAACATTGATGCCGCTATAGGCCAGTCCGTTATGCCGTAGTGGTTTGATGATCCTGCCCTCCATATTGCCAGCACTCCAAGGCTTCAGCCAGGTCAGCTCGCCCTTTTCCAGATCGGCGATAATCTTATCCGTCACTTGGCTGTAAACATCGTTCTTCATGTCCCTTTTCCTTTGATCGGGTTGCGCATGCAACCGATCTGCCCCTCTGGCGAAGAGAGGGGGGAAACCGTCCAGACCAAAAGCGTCCGGGGTGGTGCGGGCGCAGGCGAACGCCGAGCCACGGCCCGGATGCTTTTGCCCAAAGGGCTTGGTCTTGACGGAGGACGGGGCTGCCAGCCCCAAACAGACAGCAGAAAGATCGCAGGGCTCAGAATGAGCCCTGCTCAGCAAACGAGCTGCAAATGCGGCCCGTCAAACGCAAGGGATGGAAGCCGGATGGCCGAGACTATCGGCTCGGTTCACGAAAGCCCGGTCCGCAGGATGCGTCTCGTTACCGGAAGCACGCCATTCTGGGCAGGCTGTCCCACCTTATGTGAATGTCATGGCAGTCATGGTCCAACTCGCCTCGGGCTTTTAAGAGCAGGAGAACGCAGGCCGCGTAATGTCATTGCCGGGTACCGATCGCAAAGGTCGCCTTAGCGAATGGAGTGGTGCACGCCGAATCAAGGCACAAAATTGCGCGATCCCGAGAGAGCCCTTCTGAGCGAACCATGGCAATTGGTTTGGCCCGGAGTTGCAATTTCGGGTACGGATCGATCTCGACTTTACTTTGAACCCAAACTCAATCGCTTCGGAGCGGGCCATGATAGAACCGGCGCAGCATTTGCCGCGGGTGTTTCAAAACAACCTTCACCGACTCTTTGAGCGCGTCGTCGAGCCGAGCATGGTAGGACTCGGCGAACTGCTGAAATGGGACATGGGAACGCCCGACACTCTTGCTGAAGGGCTTGATCGAGCTGAAGCCCAAGTCAATGCCTATACCCGCAACGAGGCCGCTAAGGCGTTCATCTTGGTGCTGTCAGCACTCTTCGAGCGCCAGTTGCGCCAATGGGCATTTCACCTTTTCGTCCAGCCGCGCAAGCCGGACGTCCAGACGCAGCCATTGCCGGTGACCTGAGACCCTGAACT
>UBZT01000006.1 GCA_900470155.1 Hyphomicrobiales bacterium | reverse complement strand
AAGAAACCGGCAGCAGGCCATAGAGCGGTATACCGTGCGCGACTGACAGATTCACCAAACCTGCGGTCGATGCAGATTTCTGCAAGCTTCTCGGATGCCGCAACTGCGCACAAATTGGAGACTTTAGCTTGGGTAACGTTGATCGCAAGCGCGAGCAAATGCCCAGACCTGCTACGAGGCCTTCTCAGCAACTCCAGCTAAGCTATCTACGTGCTTTTGCATGTAGGCCTGCCGTCGCCGTACATCGGCTCGACCGTGCGAACAAGCTTTCGGCTTGTGCAAAACGCACGTCGAGTTTTGGGTGGTTTATTGCAAAACGCTCGGTATCTCCTGCATCTTGGTAGACATTTGCCAAGCTCGCCAAGGCCTCTTCACAAAAGAACGGATGCTCTTCAGCGTTCTATCCCATCTCTATATAGCATTGCATGCAGACAGGCGCTGCAAGAGATCATGAAATAGATTCAACAACAATTCGCTTCATAGAATCTACCTTTCGTTACGCGGATCATATTTTAAGATTATCAACAATTGGAATGGCCGAAAATCGGCTTAATTTCATCTAACTACCAATTTCTGCGGATCAAAATATTTCTTGCACCAGCAAACATGAAGTATGCTATGTTTATATTGGTGTCCTTTGCAATTCATTGGAATTTTTGTTGGAGGGGAACATGCCTTTTTCTTTTATCGAAAGGGATCGCCGTTCATTTGAAGAACCGGAATCCCTGATCCGAGACTTCTTGAATCAACTTAGAAACCTTCTTGGCAACATTGTTCGCGAAACCGTCGAAACATTCGACTTTAGACCGGATCTCGGACCGGAACGTGAACTGATCGATGCAGCTCTCAGAGATACTGACGAGCGCGGTTTCTTTGAGCGCACATCTGAGGGAATTGGCGAAGCCAATTTGGTCGATACCGGCCTCACCGGGGTAAGCCTGTCTGCAAAATTCGGAGTATTAGAGGCACTCAGTGATCAAATGCGCAGTGGATTGCGAAAAGCATTAAAATATATCCTCGATATGGTGAACGCCCTCGTCGGTTCAATCAAGACCGCACTCGGCCCCGCAGGGGCCGTTGCGGATGCCATTGCCGAACTCAAGGATATGATCAAGGCGAAGATTGAAATCGCCAATGGCTGGTAACCGCCGGTAAATCCTGAACCTCATGACGCGGATGCGAGCCACAATCGTTCGCATCCTTTGATAATACCGTCTGCCTTTGGGCAATGCGCTTTCGGGATGGGGGCGCGAAGCCACCATTCTGATTGTATGACTTCGATGACCCCAATGGACCAACACCGGACAAACTTGCTAGCCGACCGTCGTTTTCGCCAGGTTGCATGCTCGCCGGACAGATCCGCACTTTAAGCCCATTCGCCGATTGACGACGAACATCCCATCGTCCTCTCCGCACTGCCACTGTCGGGAACTCGCTCCTCAAACGATCGCATCCACGCCCGACGCCAGCCAACCCCACCGCAAACGCAAAAGAGCCGGGTGATCGCTCACCCGGCTCTTTTGTGATCCATCCCTTGCGGGAGGGAAATATCAGGCTGCTTCAGCTTCGGCTTCAGCGGCAACGCGGGCCTTGTCGGCTGCGCCCTTGGCGTCGACGTCGCGCTCGACGAACTCGACAACAGCCATGGCGGCGTTGTCGCCGAGGCGGTAGCCAGCCTTCATGATGCGCAGGTAGCCGCCGTTGCGGGTGGCGTAGCGGGTCGCGATGGCATCGAACAGCTTGGCAACAACAGCAACGTCGCGGATCTGCGAGATTGCCTGGCGACGTGCATGCAGGTCGCCCTTCTTGCCGAGGGTCACGAGCTTTTCGACGATCGGGCGAATTTCCTTCGCCTTCGGCAGGGTCGTGACGATCTGCTCATGCAGGATGAGCGAGGCAGCCATGTTGGCGAACATCGCCTTACGGTGGCTGGCGGTACGGTTCAGCTTGCGGCCGGCTTTCTGGTGGCGCATTGCTATTCTCCTTTAAGTGCAGGCTCTATCTCAGAGGCTGCCGTTTCCTGACACATACAGGCATGCGCCTGCAGTTTGACGGGGAAAGGCAGATTTAGAGGCTGCCTTCACTGTTATTAATATTGGTCTTCGTAACGCTTGGCGAGATCTTCGATGTTCTCTGGCGGCCAGGCCGGTACCTCCATACCGAGGTGCAGGCCCATGGAAGCGAGAACTTCCTTGATTTCGTTCAGCGACTTGCGACCAAAGTTCGGCGTGCGCAGCATTTCCGCCTCGGTCTTCTGGATCAGATCGCCGATGTAAACGATGTTGTCGTTCTTCAGGCAGTTTGCCGAGCGGACAGACAATTCGAGTTCGTCGACCTTCTTGAGAAGCGCCGGGTTGAATGCGAGTTCGGTGACCGATTCCTCTTCGACTTCCTTCTGCGGCTCGTCGAAGTTGACGAAGACGCCGAGCTGGTCCTGGAGGATGCGGGCGGCGAAGGCAACTGCGTCTTCACCGGTGACCGAACCGTCGGTCTCGATGGTCATGGACAGCTTGTCGTAGTCGAGAACCTGGCCTTCGCGGGTGTTTTCCACCTTGTAGGACACTTTCTTGACCGGCGAGTAGAGGCTGTCGACCGGGATAAGACCGATCGGGGCATCTTCTGCGCGGTTACGATCAGCCGGGACATAACCCTTGCCGTTGTTGACCGTGAACTCCATACGGATCTCGGCGCCCTCGTCGAGCGTGCAGATCACGTGGTTCGGGTTCAAGATCTCGATGTCGCCAACGGTCTGGATGTCGCCAGCGGTGACGACGCCCGGACCCTGCTTGCGAACGACCATGCGCTTGGCATCGTCGCCGTCCATCTTGATGGCGATTTCCTTGATGTTCAGGACGATATCGGTGACGTCTTCGCGGACGCCCGGGATCGACGAGAACTCATGCAGAACGCCGTCGATCTGCACAGCCGTAACAGCAGCACCGCGCAGCGACGACAAGAGAACGCGACGCAGAGCATTGCCGAGCGTCAGGCCGAAGCCACGCTCGAGCGGTTCTGCAACCAACGTTGCCTTGGTGCGGCCAGACGAGGTGAACTCCACCTTGTTCGGCTTGATCAGTTCCTGCCAATTCTTCTGGATCATAATTATACCTTCCGTTCGTCGTCACCATCCAATCGTGACGACCGAGCATGAGAAGCACCGGGAACGCGCTTTCAACGCATTCCCGGCAAACGAAGAATGATCAGACGCGACGCTTCTTGCGCGGACGGCAACCATTGTGCGGGATCGGGGTCACGTCGCGGATGGACGTGATCATGAAGCCGGCAGCCTGGAGGGCGCGCAGAGCGGACTCACGACCCGAACCCGGACCGCAAACTTCCACTTCGAGAGACTTCATGCCGTGTTCCTGAGCCTTCTTGGCGCAGTCTTCGGCCGCGATCTGAGCCGCAAACGGGGTCGACTTACGCGAACCCTTGAAGCCCTTCGCACCAGCAGACGACCAGGCAATTGCATTGCCCTGTGCGTCAGTGATGGTGATCATGGTGTTGTTGAAGGTCGAGTTGACGTGAGCGACACCCGACGAGATGTTCTTGCGTTCGCGACGGCGAATGCGTGTGGCTTCCTTGGCCATGGTATTCCTTTCGTTGATCTTAGCACCGCCGTAATTCCAGCGGCTCCACCAATCGAGCCAATAGGCCAAAGGCTTTGCGCAATAGAGACCTATTGCCCAAAGCCTTCAAACCGATCGGCTCGAAAATTACTTCTTCTTACCAGCGATCGCCTTCGCCGGACCCTTGCGGGTGCGGGCGTTGGTGTGCGTACGCTGACCGCGGACCGGAAGGCCGCGGCGATGACGCAGACCGCGGTAGCAGCCCAGGTCCATCAGACGCTTGATGTTCATCGAGTTTTCGCGACGCAGGTCGCCTTCGACCTGGTAGTCGCGGTCGATGGTTTCGCGGATTGCCAAAACTTCAGCATCCGTGAGCTGGTGAACGCGACGTTCAGCCGGAATACCGACCTTCTCGACGATCTCCTGTGCGAATTTCGTGCCGATCCCGTGAATGTACGTCAGCGCAATAACTACGCGCTTCGCGGTCGGGATGTTGACGCCAGCGATACGTGCCACGCCTATTCTCCTTGCGTTCCAGTTGCCATCCGGCAAGTGGTGTCTCGTTACACGGCCCCCACGGAGCCGCAATTACAAATCCGGTTCTCAACAGTCAAAACGATCGGAACCGGTCTTCCGTCTTCAGGAAGAACGCGCCGATCGCTTCAATGTCGCGAGTTGGCGCGGTCTTTAGCGGAATCGGTCGACAAAAGCAACCGGCTCCACGAAGATTCTTAATCTCTAAGCCCTTACAGGCCGGCGAGAATGGCATCGATTTCGGCCGTCACGGCATCAATCTCGCCCATGCCGTCTACCGAATGCAGCTTGCCCTTGGCGTAGTAGTAGCCAAGCAGCGGTGCCGTTTCCTTGTAATAGGCCGACATGCGCGTGCGCACGGTTTCGGCATTATCGTCGGGACGGCGCTTGAAGTGGGTGGATCCGCACTTGTCGCAGACACCCTCGACCTTCGGCTTGAGGTTGGTATCGTGATAGCCGGCGCCACAGTTGGCGCAGGTGTAGCGACCCGCAACACGTTCGGCCAGAACGATATCATCGACCTTGATCTCGATGACGGCCGACAGGTCAAGACCCTTGGCGCGCAGCATCGATTCGGTGGCGTCCGCCTGCACCAGGGTGCGGGGGAAGCCATCGAGGATGAAACCCTTCGAACAATCCGGGGCGTCGATGCGCTCCGAGACGATCGCGATGACGATATCGTCGGATACCAGCTTGCCGGCGTCCATGACGGCCTTGGCGCGCTTTCCGACTTCAGTGCCTGCGGATACAGCCGCACGCAACATATCGCCCGTGGAGAGCTGCGGGATACCGTGCTTTTCCACGATCCGCTGGGCTTGGGTCCCCTTACCCGCGCCCGGCGGTCCTAACAGAATCAGTCTCATCGTCCCCTCTTTCCTCCACGCAACTTCGACTTCTTGATCAGGCCTTCATATTGCTGTGCGATCAGATGTCCCTGAATCTGTGCTACAGTATCAAGGGTGACGCTGACAACAATCAAAAGCGATGTACCACCAAGGGCTAATGGCACGCCGGTCTGCGCGACGAGAATTTCGGGAAGAATACACACCACGACCAAGTAGGCGGCGCCCACTACGGTGATGCGGGTCAACACGTAGTCGATGTACTCAGCCGTACGGTCGCCAGGACGGATGCCCGGAATGAAGCCGCCATGCTTCTTCAGATTGTCGGCCGTGTCCTTCGGATTGAAGACGATGGCCGTGTAGAAGAAGGCGAAGAAGGCGATCAGGCCCGCATACATCATCATATAGACCGGGTGACCATGGGTCAGGGCCGCGACGATCGTCGTTGCCCAGCCTGGCAGCTGCGCATTGCCGGCAAAACCGGCTGCCGTTGCCGGCAGGAGCAGCAGCGACGAGGCGAAGATTGCCGGGATGACGCCCGCAGTGTTCAGCTTCAGCGGCAGATGCGAGGTGTCGCCCTGGAACATGCGGTTGCCGACCTGGCGCTTCGGATACTGGATCAGAAGGCGACGCTGAGCGCGTTCGACAAAGACGATCAGGGCGATGGCTGCAATCGCCACGACAATGACGGCCAGGATGATGGCAGTCGACAGAGCGCCGGTGCGGCCGAGGTCGAGCGTGTGGGCAAGCGCCGTCGGCAGACCGGCAGCAATGCCGGCGAAGATGATCAGCGAAATGCCGTTGCCGATGCCGCGCGAGGTGATCTGCTCACCGAGCCACATCAGGAACATGGTGCCGCCAAGCAGCGTCAGAACCGTCGAAATGCGGAAGAACCAGCCTGCATCGGTGACGAGCCCCTGCCCGCTCTCGAGGCCGACGGCGATGCCGTAGGCCTGCAGAGCGCCGAGCAGAACCGTGCCGTAGCGGGTGTACTGGTTGATGATCTTGCGGCCCTGCTCGCCCTCTTTCTTGAGGTTTTCCAGCGCCGGAACGACCGAGGTCATCAGCTGGACGATAATCGAGGCCGAGATATAAGGCATGATGCCGAGGGCGAAGATCGCCATGCGCTCTACAGCGCCACCGGAAAACATGTTGAAAAGACCGAGGATACCACCGGACTGACCCTGGAAGGCCGCGGCATATGCCTCAGGATTGAGGCCAGGCAGCGGAATATGCGTGCCAAGGCGATAGACCAGCAAGGCGGCCAGAGTGAACCAGAGGCGCTTCTTCAGATCTTCCGCCTTAGCGAAAGTCGAGAAGTTCAGGTTCGAGGCCAGTTGTTCCGCTGCAGAAGCCATAAAATTCTCCGCAAACCATGATCGGCAATGCTCATGCACCGACCGCAGGCTGTTCGTTCAAACTGCTTTTAAGAAAACAGGCGCGTGGGAGAAGTTGCCGAGCAACCGCATGCCTCACACTCTTGTTTTCCAGTACTTCCCGGAAGACGAAACAACGTCATTCCGTCCTGGGATCGTGAGGCTCACATATGGGAGCAAAATCGCCCGGTGTGAAGCACCCCGGGCGATTGATTCTTCACTTATTCAGCAACTTCTGCCTTGGCTTCCAGCAGCTTGATCGTGCCACCGGACTTTTCGATCTTCTCGACAGCGACCTTGGAGGCGCCGGCAACTTCGAACGTTACCTTTGTCGTGAGTTCGCCGCCGGACAGGACGCGAACGCCGTCCTTAAGACGACGGATAACACCGGCGGCCTTGAGGGCTGCTGCGTCAACCGTTGCCTTGGCATCGAGCTTGCCGGCATCGATCGCCTGCTGAACGCGGCCGAGCGATACGGTCACATATTCAGACGCGAAGATGTTGTTGAAGCCGCGCTTTGGCAGACGACGGTAGATAGGCATCTGACCGCCTTCGAAGCCGTTGACGGCAACGCCGGAACGGGCCTTCTGACCCTTGACGCCGCGACCACCGGTCTTGCCCTTGCCAGAGCCGATACCGCGACCTACGCGGATACGGTCCTTGGTTGCGCCTTCGTTATCTTTGATTTCATTCAGTTTCATGATGGTATCCTCCGTCTCACTTCTCGTCGACGACGCGAACGAGATGCTGGACAGCACGGATCATACCGCGAACCGAAGGTGTATCCTCCAGCGTGCGAACCCGGTGCATCTTGTTGAGGCCCAAACCGACCAGCGTTGCGCGCTGGACTGCCGGACGGCGAATTGGGCTGCCGATCTGTTCGACCGTAACCGTCTTTGCTTCAGTCTTCTTCGTAGCCTTAGCCATGGATCCGACTCCTCTTATTCTTCAGACGCATTGCCGGAAGCGGCACGGCGAGACTGAAGCGTGGCGAATTTCAAGCCGCGCTGAGCTGCGATGTCCTTCGGATGCACCTGGTGCTTCAGGGCGTCGAATGTGGCGCGAACCATGTTGTATGGGTTCGACGAGCCAGTCGACTTGGCGACAACGTCGGACATGCCGAGCGTTTCGAAGACAGCGCGCATCGGGCCGCCTGCGATGATACCGGTACCGGCCTTGGCCGAACGCAGAAGCACCTTGCCGGCGCCGTGGCGGCCATGAACGTCGTGATGCAGCGTACGGCCGTCACGCAGCGGAACGAAAATCAGTTCGCGCTTGGCGGCTTCGGTTGCCTTGCGGATCGCTTCCGGCACTTCACGTGCCTTGCCGTGGCCGAAACCAACGCGACCCTTCTGGTCACCAACGACGACGAGAGCTGCAAAGCCGAAACGACGGCCGCCCTTCACCACCTTGGCAACGCGGTTGATCGCGACCAGCTTGTCTACAAACTCGCTATCGCGCTCTTCACGGTTCTGGCGATCATCGCGCGAACCACGCTTTTCTTGTGCCATTGTCCTTTTCCTTTTTTCTTTTCCGGGTGCAATCGGCAGATTACTAAATTCCGCCCTGCCCTTTTCAGGCATGGGCGCGAATCCGGGGAGTGACCGGCTTTAAGCCGGAAATCCGCCCGAGCGCAAGCCCGGGCGGAGATTTCATCAGAAGTTCAGACCACCTTCGCGAGCCGCTTCGGCCAAAGCCTTGATGCGGCCGTGATAGATGAAGGCGCCGCGGTCGAATACGACATCCTTGACGCCAGCCTTGACAGCGCGTTCTGCAACCAGCTTGCCAACTGCGGCAGCTGCTGCAACGTCCGCGCCGGTCTTGAGACCGGTCTTCAGGCCGCCGTCGAGCGTCGAGGCAGCCGCGAGGGTCTTGCCAGCGACATCGTCGATGATCTGAGCGTAGATGTTCTTCGACGAGCGATGTACCGACAGACGCGGACGGCCATTGGCCACCGCTTTGATCTGACGTCGTACGCGGTTGGCACGACGAACAAGTGCTTCTTTTCTGCTTGCCATTTCGCGCGTTCCTTACTTCTTCTTGCCTTCTTTGCGGACAATCCGCTCTTCGGCATACTTAACACCCTTGCCCTTGTAGGGCTCAGGTCCGCGATATTCGCGGATTTCAGCGGCGACCTGGCCGACCTGCTGCTTGTTGATGCCGGAGACGACGATTTCAGTCGGCTTAGGAACCGCGATCGAGATACCGACCGGTGGTTCGTAAACAACGTCATGGCTGAAGCCAAGTGCCAGCTGCAGGTTCTTGCCCTGCAGAGACGCGCGGTAACCAACGCCGTTGATTTCGAGCTTGCGCTCGTAACCGTCCTTGACGCCCTTGAAGATGTTTTCGATCATCGTGCGGGACATGCCCCACTTTGCGCGAGCATCCTTGGAGTCGTTGATCGGCAGGACGACAACAGCGTTGTCCTCGAGCTTCACGGAGACTTCGTCATTGGCGACGAAGAAGAGTTCGCCCTTAGGGCCCTTAGCAGTAACCTTCTGACCTTCAATCGAGGCCGTGATCCCTGCAGGAACCTGAACGGGCTTTTTACCGATACGAGACATGTTAAAATCCTGTCTGTTCGCTAGGGAGGACTTTGCTCAGTCTTAGAAGACCGAGCAAAGAACCTCACCACCAACATTCTGTTCGCGAGCTTGGTGATCGGCCATTACACCCTTCGGAGTCGAAAGGATCGTAATGCCGAGGCCGTTCGCGACCTGCGGGATGGACTTAACCGAGACATAAACTCGGCGGCCCGGCTTGGAGACACGGCCGATTTCGCGGATGACCGAAGCACCTTCGTAGTACTTCAGTTCAATCTGCAGCTCGGACTTGCCATTACCGTAATCGACCTGGGAATAGCCGCGGATATAACCTTCGGCCTGCAGGACATCGAGGACGCGTGCGCGCAGGTTCGAGGCCGGTGTGTTCACCGAGCTCTTGCGGCGTGCGGCGCCATTGCGGATGCGGGTGAGCATATCGCCCAACGGATCAGTCATCGTCATTTGCCCGTCTCCTTACCAGCTCGACTTGACAATGCCCGGCACCTTGCCGGAATTGCCCAGTTCGCGAAGTGCGATACGCGACATACCAAGCTTGCGATAGAACGCACGCGGGCGGCCAGTCACTTCGCAACGGTTGCGAATGCGTGTCTTGGAGCCATCGCGCGGCAATTCCGCGAGCTTCAGTGTTGCCTTGAACCGATCTTCAATCGAGAGCGACTGGTTCATGATGATCGCCTTCAGCCCGGCCCGCTTAGCGGCGTGCTGACCGACCAACTTGCGGCGGCGCTTGTTCTTTTCAACTGCGCTTGTCTTCGCCATATGGAAGTTCCTCTTCTACGCTCGTCGTTACGGTTATGTACGGAACGGGAAGTTGAACTCTTTCAAAAGAGCCCGTGCTTCGTCGTCCGTCGGCGCCGTCGTGCAAACGATGATGTCCATGCCCCACATCTGATCAACCTTATCGTAGTTGATCTCAGGGAACACAATGTGCTCCTTGATGCCCATGGCGAAGTTGCCACGGCCGTCAAAGCTCTTCGGGTTCAGGCCCCGGAAGTCGCGAACGCGCGGAAGCGCGATGTTGATCAGGCGGTCCAGGAATTCATACATGCGGGCGCCACGAAGAGTGACCTTCGCGCCGATCGGCATGAATTCGCGAACCTTGAAGCCTGCAATGGAGTTGCGTGCCTTGGTGATGACCGGCTTCTGGCCGGCGATCGCTGCCAGGTCCGCAGCCGCCACTGTGGGCTTCTTCGAATCGGCTGTTGCTTCACCAACACCCATGTTGATGACGATCTTGTCCAGCTTGGGGATCATCATCTCGTTGGCGTAGGAGAACTGCTCCTGCATCGCTGCGCGAATGCGGGAAACGTATTCAGCCTTGAGCCGCGGCTCGTACTTGGACTCAGCCATCGATCACATCCCCCGAACGCTTGGCCACACGCACCTTCTTGCCGTCGACGACGGAGAAACCAACGCGGGTCGGCTTGCCGTCCTTGCCGACGATGGCAATGTTGGACAGGTGAATGGAGGCTTCCTTGTTGATGATGCCAGCTTCCTGCGTCTGAGACTGACGCTGGTGGCGCTTCACCATGTTGATACCACGCACAAATGCGCGATCTTCTTTCGGCATAACCTGCAGGACTTCGCCAGTACGGCCCTTGTCCTTGCCGGAGAGTACGACAACGCTGTCGCCTTTGCGGATCTTATTCATCGCTTCCCGCTCCTTACAGTACTTCTGGAGCCAGCGAGATGATCTTCATGTGGTTCTTGGCGCGAAGTTCGCGCGGAACCGGTCCGAAGATACGGGTGCCGATCGGCTCTTTCTTGTTGTCGATAAGAACAGCAGCGTTGTTATCGAATCGAATGACGCTGCCGTCAGCGCGACGGATGTCCTTGGCGGTACGAACAACAACCGCCTTCATCACGTCACCCTTTTTCACGCGGCCGCGCGGGATGGCTTCCTTGATCGAGACGACGATAATATCGCCGACCGAAGCGTACTTGCGCTTGGAGCCGCCCAGCACCTTGATGCACATGACACGACGTGCGCCGGAATTATCCGCGACGTCGAGGTTAGTCTGCATCTGAATCATGTCAGGTCGCCTTCTTGTTGTAACCGAGACGGTTGGGCGCGAGCCCCCTATTCCGGCTTATGGTAAATTTCGACTGTGCGCGGGAAGATATATACAGGGTGGTTTCCCATATGGGACCTTCCGTGCGCTCAAAGCAAAAGAACGCCCGATTCCGAGCGTTCCTGCGCCAATGGCCTGCTTCATACAGAATTCTGCGCAAGGTGCAAGCCCTTGCGCAGAAACTCCGTAAATTAAGCCTGGGCGGCGATAACCGTCCAGGTCTTGTCCTTGGAGATCGGTGCGCATTCCTCAATGGAAACAACATCACCGGTCTTGTACTGATTGTTCTCGTCATGCGCCTTGTACTTCTTCGACCGACGAACGGTCTTCTGAAGCAGCGGATGGGCAAAACGACGCTCGACCCGGACCACTACGGTCTTGTCGTTCTTGTCGCTGACAACGACGCCCTGCAGAATGCGTTTAGGCATATTATTCTGGTCCTTTAGGCCTTGGCTTCTGCCGCCTTCTGGCGGGCAATGGTTTTCACGCGAGCGATATCCTTGCGGACTTCGTTGACGCGCGAGGACTTTTCAAGCTGGCCGGTTGCCTTCTGGAAGCGCAGGTTGAACTGCTCCTTCTTCAGGCTGGCCAACTGGTCATTCAACTGATCGGCGCTCATGGCGCGAACGTCTGCGGCTTTCATGGCTTGATCCCTCACTCTGCAATGCGCTGAACGAAGCGCGTCTTGACCGAGAGCTTGGCAGAGCCGAGACGAAGCGCTTCGCGAGCGATTTCCTCAGATACACCGTCGATCTCGAACATCATACGGCCGGGCTTGACCTTGCAGGCCCAGTATTCAACCGAACCCTTACCCTTACCCATACGCACTTCGGTCGGCTTTGCCGTGACCGGAACGTCGGGGAATACCCGGATCCATACACGACCTGCGCGCTTCATGTAACGGGTGATGGCACGACGAGCAGCTTCAATCTCGCGGGCGTTGACGCGGTTCGGCTCAAGAGACTTGAGACCGAACTCGCCGAATGCCAGGTCGAAACCGCCCTTGGCAACACCCTTGATGCGGCCCTTGAACTGCTTGCGGTACTTAGTACGCTTTGGCTGCAACATTTTCTTATTCTCCGAACTTATCTTTCGCCAACGCTAATCAAGCGTTTTCGCGGCGACGGTCGCCACGTTCACGGCTTGCCGGACCCTGCGCATCGCCTTCCATCGCACGGCGCTCGGAGGCCATCGGATCGTGCTCAAGGATTTCGCCCTTGAAGATCCAGACCTTGACGCCGCAGATGCCGTATGCGGTTTCGGCTTCCGCCGTACCGTAATCGATGTCAGCACGCAGGGTGTGAAGTGGCACGCGGCCTTCGCGGTACCATTCGGTACGTGCGATTTCCGCGCCGCCAAGGCGGCCGGCGCAAGTGATCTTGATGCCTTCGGCACCGAGACGCATTGCCGACTGAACGGCGCGCTTCATAGCGCGACGGAATGCAATACGACGCTCGAGCTGCTGGGTGATCGACTGGGCAACGAGCGTTGCGTCGACTTCCGGCTTGCGCACTTCAACGATGTTGAGATGCGTCTCGGAGTTCGTCATCGTCGAGATCTTCTTGCGAAGCTTCTCGATGTCTGCACCCTTCTTGCCGATGATCAGACCCGGGCGAGCCGAGTGGATCGTGACGCGGCACTTCTTGTGCGGACGCTCGATGACGACCTTAGCGATACCGGCCTGCTTCAGCTCTTCCATAAGGTAAGCGCGGATCTTCAGGTCTTCGTGCAGGAGCTTGCCGTATTCGGCATTGTCTGCAAACCAGCGGCTGTCCCAAGTGCGGTTAATGCCGAGGCGGAAACCGATTGGATTGATTTTCTGACCCATTATGCGGCCTCCCCTTTGGCTTCGACTTCACGCACCACGATGGTGAGGTGCGAGAACGGCTTTTCAATGCGCGATGCGCGGCCGCGGCCACGAGCGTGGAAACGCTTCATGACGATCGACTTGCCAACATAGGCTTCGGCGACGACCAGCTGGTCGACGTCGAGATCATGGTTGTTCTCGGCGTTTGCGATTGCCGATTCGAGCGTCTTCTTGACGGTCGCGGCGATACGCTTGCGGGAGAATTCCAGGTCAGCGAGAGCGCGCTCGACCTTCTTGCCGCGGATCAGCGCGGCAACCAGGTTGAGCTTCTGAGGGCTGACGCGCAGCGTACGTGCTACGGCCTGCGCCTCATTGTCCTTGAGCCGGCGTTCGGCTTTTGCCTTGCCCATGATTACTTCCTCTTCGCCTTCTTGTCCGCGCCGTGACCGTAGTAGGTCCGCGTCGGAGAGAATTCACCGAACTTGTGACCGACCATGTCTTCGTTGACGTTGACCGGAATGTGTTTGCTGCCGTTGTAGACGCCGAACGTGAGGCCGACGAACTGCGGCAAGATGGTGGAGCGACGGCTCCACATCTTGATCACTTCGTTACGGCCGCCTTCGCGAACCTTCTCAGCCTTCTTGAGAAGATAGCCGTCGACGAACGGGCCTTTCCATACTGAACGAGCCATTTCAGACTACCTCTCTTACTTCTTCTTCAGGTGGCGCGAGCGCATGATGAACTTGTCGGTCGACTTATTAGACCGAGTCCGCTTGCCCTTCGTCGGCTTGCCCCAAGGGGAAACCGGGTGACGACCACCGGATGTGCGGCCTTCACCACCACCGTGCGGGTGGTCGACCGGGTTCATGACGACACCGCGGTTATGCGGTGTCTTGCCGCGCCAGCGGGTACGACCCGCCTTGCCATCATTGATGTTGCCGTGGTCCGGGTTGGAAACGGCGCCGATCGTTGCCAGGCACGAGCCGTGGACGAGACGCTGTTCACCCGAATTCAGGCGAAGGATTGCCATGCCGGCATCGCGGCCGACCAGCTGAACGTAGGTGCCTGCAGAGCGGGCGATCTGACCACCCTTGCCCGGCTTCATTTCGACGTTGTGCACGATCGAGCCAACCGGGATCGACTGCAGCGGCATCGCGTTGCCAGGCTTCACGTCAACGGCCTTTTCAGACGCGATGATCTTGTCGCCGGCAGCCAGACGCTGCGGAGCCAGGATGTAGGCCTGTTCGCCGTCGGTGTAGGTCACCAGAGCGATGAAGGCGGTGCGGTTCGGGTCGTATTCCAGACGCTCGACCGTGCCTTCAACTTCAAACTTACGACGCTTGAAGTCGATGAGACGGTAGGTGCGCTTGTGACCGCCGCCGATGAAGCGGGCGGTGATACGGCCGAGGTTGTTACGACCGCCGCTCTTGGAGAGACCTTCGGTCAGCGCCTTTACAGGCTTGCCCTTGTGGAGGCCCGAGCGGTCGACGATGACCAGCTGGCGCTGGCTCGGCGTGGTCGGGTTAAAGCTTTTCAATGCCATTGTTCTTGTTCCCTACCTCAGACGCCCGTCGACACGTCGATGGACTGACCTTCGGCAAGCGTGACGATCGCCTTCTTGACGTCCTTCTGCTTGCCGGCGAAGCCGCGGAAACGCTTGGTCTTGCCCTTGCGGAGCAGCGTATTGACGGCGGTAACCTTGACGCCGAAGAGCGCTTCGACAGCAGCCTTGATTTCTGGCTTGCTGGCACCCTTGGCGACGTTGAAGACGACCTGGTTGAATTCGGAAACCGTGGTCGACTTTTCGGTGATCGACGGAGACACGATCACATCGTAGTGGCGAAGATCAGTCATTTGAACCGCTCCTCCAGAGCTTCAACCGCAGCCTTGGACAGCACGAGCTTGCCACGACGCAGGATGTCATAAACGTTGATGCCTTGAACCGGCAGAACATCGATGTTCGGGATGTTTGCGGCAGCGAGCTTGAAGTTGCTGTCGATTTCGGCACCGCCGATGACGAGAGCATTGGTGAGGCCGAGCAGCTCGAAGGTACCGACGAGCGACTTGGTCTTTGCTTCAGCGGAGATCAGCTGATCGATGATGATCAGGTCTTCCGACTTCAGCTTCGCCGACAGGGCGTGACGCAGAGCCAGAGCACGAACCTTCTTCGGCAGGTCATGGGCGTGGCTGCGAACAACCGGGCCGTGAGCCTTACCACCGCCGCGGAACTGCGGGGCGCGAGCCGAATGGTGACGAGCACGACCGGTGCCCTTCTGCTTGTACATCTTGGCACCAGTGCGCGAAACTTCCGCACGGGTCTTCGTCTTGTGTGTACCCTGACGCTTGTTGGCAAGCTGCCAACGGATCATGCGAGCAATGATATCCTCGCGCGGGTCCAGGCCGAAAATGTCGTCCGACAGAGAAACCTTGCCGGCTTCCTTGCCCTCGAGGGTCTTGACGTTAAATTCCATGTCCTTGGCTCCCTTACTTCGCCGACTTGACGGCGTCGCGGACGATGATCCAGGAACCCTTGGAACCGGGAACGGCGCCCTTCACAAGGATAAGACCGCGATCTTCATCGGTCGAAACGACTTCGAGATTCTGGGTGGTTACGCGAGTCTGGCCCATGTGACCAGCCATGCGCTTGCCCTTCCAAACGCGACCCGGATCCTGGTTGGAACCAGTCGAGCCGTGCGAGCGGTGCGATACGGACACGCCGTGGGTCGCGCGAAGACCACCGAAGTTGTGGCGCTTCATGGCACCGGCAAAACCCTTACCGATGGTCGTGCCAGTGACGTCGACCAGCTGGCCGGCTTCAAAATGGCCAGCCGTGATCTGCGCACCGACGTCGATCATGTTGTCTTCCGACACGCGGAATTCAACAAGCTTCGCCTTCGGCTCAACGCTTGCAGCGGCGAAATGGCCGCGCAGGCCCTTCGACGTATTCTTGACCTTGGAATTACCGGCACCGAGCTGAAGCGCTACGTAGCCGTTCTTTTCAACAGTGCGCTGAGCAACGACTTGTACGTTGTCCATACGCAGAACTGTTACCGGGATATGCTCGCCGGCGTCGTTGTAGACGCGCGTCATTCCCACTTTCTGTGCAATCACACCTGAACGCATTGGTTCATTCCTCTTGAGAGTCGCGTCAGTATCCTTTGAAAGATCCCTCGCCCGCCTCTTTGTTTAAGGATTCCACTCAAGCCCTTCCGAGCCATCGGGTTTCCCGTTTCGAGAAGTCGTTGGCAGGTCTTGCCACGTACCTTCCTTGTTATTACGGCTCTCGCCGGAATTTCTTCTTAGAGCTTGATCTCGACGTCTACGCCGGCAGCCAGGTCGAGCTTCATCAAAGCGTCAACGGTCTGCGGAGTCGGATCAACGATGTCGAGCAGGCGCTTGTGTGTGCGCATCTCGAACTGTTCGCGACTCTTCTTGTCGACGTGCGGCGAACGGTTAACAGTGAATTTTTCAATTCGGGTCGGGAGCGGTACCGGACCGCGGACGCTTGCACCTGTGCGCTTTGCCGTCTGCACGATTTCGCGCGTGGAGGCATCAAGAACCCGGTGATCAAACGCTTTAAGGCGGATGCGGATATTCTGGCCGTTCATTCGACTTGTCCTTGTTTTTACTTGCGTCCCGCATGCGCAGAGACAGTGAATTACCAATTACGGCCGGCCCCTAATTTTCAAAAATCACAGGGACACCGTGAGGGTGTCCCTGTCACTTATCTGTATGAGGTGCCCTGCCGCCCAAAACCCGTTTCCGAGCTTCGTGAATACAGCGCTAGAATCGCACGATGCAGATCACCGCGCGATTCTGATTGTGGTCGGCGACATACACCGTCGCCGACTATTCGTCAATCGATTACTCGATGATCGAGGCAACGATGCCGGC
>UBZT01000017.1 GCA_900470155.1 Hyphomicrobiales bacterium | reverse complement strand
AACGGGAGGAGTATGGCACATGGGAAAACGAGGGGGATGAAATGGGGTGCGTTCTATTGAATTTGTTGAGGGATTTGGGATGTTCGTCCCCCTCGCACTACCGAAATTGAGGGGATTTCGTCGGCTCGCGGGGTCCTATCTCCCCCCTTGCGGGGGAGAAAGCGAAATCGAAGAATTGGCCCGATCAGGGCCAAACCTCAGATTTCGCAAGAGGGGGGCTTGGTGAGGCTGGTGCCCACGGAACTGCGCCCCTCTCCAGGAAAATCTGAAGTTTAGGCGGCTTGTGCTCGCCTAAGCCTTCGATTTTCCGTCCTCCCCCGCAAGGGGGAGGGGCGGGCACAAGACGCCATCCGGTACTTACAGCAGGATCACTTTCCCGGCACGGACATCCCTAAACTATAATATGCACGATTTATATGTTCTCGCTATGCGCGCTATAGTGACTGTGCCACCATCTGACTTTCGCTCTCTCAGGATGAAAACATGGAAAGAATACTCAAGGACATCCTTCTAGGTAACCGTGCACGTAAGTCAGATACGCTACCATTGGTCCACACCGCTCCAGCGCATTTCATGCAAAAGATAATTCAAAGCGGCGCAATTCATCCCAAGCCCTGCGATGTGTATTTAGGTGAATCTCTATCGTATTTTTTTGTTGGCCGGCCGGCGTACAAATCTGTTGGTCGTGATTTGATGCACTGGGAGCTGCCTTCATGTATGATAGTTGATTTCGAGGCTATCAACCCAAAGCGCATCTTTCCCTTCGACTCGGGGGCTTTCAAAAAAGGTTTCGTGCCGAAATACGCGTCAATGATGGATATCGACAACTTCAGCATGGAAGAAGTCCCGGAGGCTGCGAGCCGTTATATTGGCACATTTTTTGGCAGCTCTTATAATTACTTTATGCAGACACCTAATTCTAAGGAATTTTTACTACAAAGGCATGGAATTCTTCCTACGGAAGGCAGCTTGCACGCCCTAATTTCACTGATCAGTGGCGAAAGAATTAAAAACGAGCTTGATGAGCGAAGATCTGCCATAGAGTATCAATCTGATCAGTCTATACATCTAAATGAGGGATCAATAAAAGCGGTAATTCTGCCGATGGAATACTTAAAGGACAAAAAATTTATAAAAAACATCGAGAAGCAATCAATCCAAGTAATAACATACCGGCATTTTCCCATTAATTCCGATTTTTTCTATAACGCCCTTTATGACAAATGCCTGTCATTTTACGAATTGGAGGGTTTGATCAATGTATAGATTAATATCCGCTGGCTTTTTTCGAGAAAGCGAAGGCGCAGATGTTGGATACCCCCTATTTTTCAAAGAAAAATCGAATTGCCTGTATATTTGCGAGACGGATAATTACAATCTCATATTGAATTTTTTTATGGTTCCAGAGTTGAACGATTACGATATCGTAAATTTGGATGATGGTGGATATTTTTCAGCAGGGGATCTTATGCCGATCCTAATCAGAGATGCCGCCGGACGCGTCTCGTTGTTTTCATACGAGGAGTGCCTGAACAGGCTCGACGAATTGTCCAAAGGGAAATCACCGATATTTCGGTACAACCTATGCAGTATACTTGGGCTCGAAATCGACAAACAGATTGAAAATCTGGAAAGAATTTCTGGTCAATATTTTAGCAACACTAATAATTCTGCCTCTTGGCTTTTTATTGAGCACAACAGTATTCACTCAGATATCAATTTCTGGAGCGCCGCTCAGAAAGAGAAAGAAGATAAATCTCAATATATTATGTCTGTTACTGGAATTTCAGATATAAATGATGTGCTTCGATGGCTTATGAGGCCTGCCAGTATATCTAATAGAAAATGGTATGACGTATGGCGGATAGCAAAAGAGCTTATGCCTCAAGAAAAGCTTATATACGGTTCCGCTGTACGTTGGATTTCCGATAAATACAATTTACTGAATTCAAGGGAATTTACTGATAATCAAGATTTCATGGAGATATTGTTTTATATAGTTGAAGATGGTGACGATATAGAACAGGTGTCAGATATATTGGAAGAACTGCTAACCGAGCAGCCGGACACGATCCCCTATTTCTTGCGTTCTGTAGGCTCTTACCGAAATTTACGAAGAATTCTGAGTGACGTTCAGGCTTGGGATCCCTTGCAAGCAATCGATAGATTTGCGCGACTCAGGGGGTATGTGCCGTCATAGTTTGTTCGCGTCTTGCGTTATCGACTGGTCCAGAAGGTGGGGCCTTCGGGCACCTTCTCCCTCGAGGGGAGAAGGAAGTCACCGCGCCGGTAGCCCCGTCTTGCCCGTAGTGCGTTTCTGCCGCTTTGCGTCGCTGGCGTCCTCGTAGGAGCCGGCGCCGGACTTGACGCGGCTTGCGCATCCCCCGCACTCCACCGACACTCCACCCCTCAGCCAAATCCCTCGGGAGGATACCATGAAAAGCATCATCGGTTTCTTTACCACCAAGCCCGGACAGCGTGACGCCTATCTGCGGGCGGCGCAGGATCATCTGGTGAAGAGCAGGCTTGATCCGGACTGTCTCTATATCGAGCTTGTGCCGATGCCCGAACATCCGGACCGGATCCTGCTGGCCGAGGCGTTCACCGGCGAGGAGGCGCATCGGCGGCATGAGGATACCGACCATATGCGGGCGCTCTGGGCTGTCGGGCCTTTGCTGCTGTCGCATGTGGTGATCGACAATGTGATCTCCGAGCAGGTGCAGCATATTGATGAGCGGTTTGATTGAGGGGGAGGTGACCGCCCCCTCATCCGCCCTTCGGGCACCGCCGGCCCTTCGCATGGCTCAGGGCGTTCGGCACTGCAATCGATTCACTGGATCGATTGCTTCGCTTCGCGAACCGTGCCTCACCCCTCGAGGGGAGAAGGAAGGGGCGCGGATTGTTGGAATATTCTTCCTCAACCCTTCCCACTGGGGGTCGCCCCCTCATCCGCCCTTCGGGCACCTTCTCCCTCAGGGGGAGAAGGAAGGGTCACCGCCCCGGTCGCCCGGTCTTGCCCTTGGTGCGTTTCTGCCGCTTGGCGTCGCCGGCGTCTTCGTAGGAGCCGGCGCCGGATTTGGCGCGGATGATCGGGCGGGGATCGGATGGGGTGGTTGACCCAACCCGTCCCACAGGGGGGATGGCCCCCTCATCCGCCCTTCGGGCACCTTCTCCCTCGCGGGGAGAAGGGGGAGCCGCCGGCTTTTCCGGGATCTTGCCGGGCATCGGTTTTTCTGTGCGGCCGACGGTCATTTCGTCGAGCGTGTTCTTGCGGAACAGGGGTCCTCGGGTCGAGCCCGAGGATGACGGGGTCGAGCGAGATGCGGGCACCGCGCCGTCGGTGCCCGGGCCCATGTCGTCGAGGCTGGGTTTGGCGAAGTAGCTGCCCTTGCCCTCTGGTGCGCCGGATTTGTTGCGGCCTGACGTCGAGATGCGGGGTTGGGTGTCGTCTGCATTGTCGGTGGGTCCTCGGGTCAAGCCCGAGGATGACGCCGGAGAGGTTGCGGAGGACGAAGGAGAGCTGGGGGCCAACCCTTTTCCATTCCCTCTCGCGCCTTCCGCGCTTTTCGCCTCCTGTCTCGCCATCGGGTCGTCCATGGTGGCGAGTTCGACGGCCTTGAGGCGCTTGATTTCGTCGCGCAGGCGGGCGGCTTTTTCGAAATCGAGGTCGGCGGCGGCGTCGCGCATCGACTTTTCCAGCGCGTTGAGATGGCTCTGTAGGTTGTTGCCGACGAGGTGGCCGCCATCGGCGAAGCCCTTGCCGCCGGTGACGCCGGAGATGTCGGGGCGGACGTGGTCGCGCTCGTAGACCGAGTCGAGAATGTCGGAGATCTTCGCCTTGACCGATTCCGGCGTGATGCCGTGTTCGAGATTGTAGGCCATCTGCTTTTCGCGGCGGCGGGAGGTTTCCTCCATGGCGCGGCTCATCGAGCCGGTGATCTTGTCGGCATAAAGGATGACCTTGCCGTCGACGTTGCGCGCGGCGCGGCCGATGGTCTGGATCAGCGAGGTTTCCGAGCGCAGGAAGCCTTCCTTGTCGGCGTCGAGAATGGCGACGAAGCCGCATTCGGGAATATCGAGGCCTTCGCGCAAGAGGTTGATGCCGACCAGCACGTCGAAGGCGCCGAGGCGCAGATCGCGCAGGATCTCGATGCGCTCCAGCGTGTCGATGTCCGAGTGCATGTAGCGGACGCGCACGCCGTGTTCATGCAGGTATTCGGTCAGGTCCTCGGCCATGCGCTTGGTCAGCACGGTGACCAGGGTGCGGTAGCCCTTGAGGGCGGTTTCCTTGATCTCGCCGAGCACGTCGTCGACCTGGGTCTTGGCCGAACGGACCTCGACCGGCGGGTCGATCAGGCCGGTCGGGCGGATGACCTGTTCGGCAAAGACGCCGCCGGCCTGTTCCATTTCCCAATTGCCAGGCGTGGCCGAGACGGCGACCGTCGGCGGGCGCATGGCGTCCCATTCCTCGAAGCGCAGCGGCCGGTTGTCCATGCAGGAGGGCAGGCGGAAGCCGTATTCGGCCAGCGTCGCCTTGCGCCTGAAGTCGCCGCGGTACATGCCGCCGATCTGGGAGACGGAGACATGGCTCTCGTCGATGAACAGAAGGGCATTGTCGGGGATGTATTCGAACAGCGTCGGCGGCGGCTCGCCGGGCTGGCGGCCGGTGAGGTAACGCGAATAGTTCTCGATGCCGGCGCAGGAGCCGGTGGCCTCCAGCATCTCGACATCGTAGCGTGTGCGCTGTTCGAGGCGCTGGGCTTCCAAGAGGCGGCCGGCCTTTTCCAGCTCGGCGAGGCGCTGTTTCAGCTCCTCCTTGATCGACTTGATCGCGCCGTTGAGGGCAGGGCGCGGCGTGACATAGTGGCTGTTGGCGTAGATCTTCACCGACTTCATCTCGCCGGTCTTCTGGCCGGTCAGCGGGTCGAACTCGGTGATGCTGTCGATCTCGTCGCCGAACAGCGAGATGCGCCAGGCGGCATCCTCCAGGTGGGCGGGGAAGAGTTCGATCGTGTCGCCGCGCACCCTAAACGAGCCGCGGACAAAATTGATCTCCTGGCGCTTGTATTGCTGGGCGACGAGGTCGGCGAGCAATTGCCGTTGGTCGATGCGGTCGCCGACCGTCATCTGGAAGGTCATGGCGGTATAGGTCTCGACCGAGCCGATACCGTAGATGCACGAGACGGAGGCGACGATGATGCAGTCGTCGCGCTCGAGGATGGCGCGGGTGGCGGCGTGGCGCATGCGGTCGATCTGTTCGTTGATCGAGGACTCCTTCTCGATGAAGGTGTCGGAGCGCGGCACATAGGCTTCCGGCTGGTAATAGTCGTAATAGGAGACGAAATATTCGACCGCGTTGTCGGGGAAGAAGTGCTTGAACTCGGAATAGAGCTGGGCGGCGAGCGTCTTGTTCGGTGCGAGGATGACGGCCGGGCGCTGGGTCGCCTCGATCACCTTGGCCATGGTAAACGTCTTGCCTGAGCCGGTGACGCCGAGCAGGACCTGGGACCGCTCGCCGGACTGGATGCCCTCGACGAGGTCCTTGATCGCGGTCGGCTGGTCGCCGGCGGGTTCGTAGTCGGAGACCATGCGGATGGCGATGCCGCCTTCCGACTTGT
Organism: Hyphomicrobiales bacterium; assembly: GCA_900470155.1. Classification (GTDB taxonomy): domain Bacteria; phylum Pseudomonadota; class Alphaproteobacteria; order Rhizobiales; family Rhizobiaceae; genus Allorhizobium. Next base: position 46,278 of record UBZT01000017.1, on the reverse strand, counting down.
CCGGCCGGGCCGGGCGGTGCGGCGTCCAGATCTTGCCGTCCTTGAACAGCGGATTGCCGCTTTCGATCAGCGAAGACAAGGCCTCGACGGTGGCGGTGACGGCGCCGGGAGCGAGGCTTTCGGCTTCTTCCAGCGAGACATCCATGCCGGCGACCGGATTGAGGCCTGCGGCGGCCCGGGTCTTCGGGTCGGAGGAGGCGCCGATTGAGACGCCGCGCGAGGTGGTGGTCGAGGTGGTGTGTTTGGCGGTGCTATTGGCGGTGGCCTTGCCGGACTTCGGCTGTGCTTGCTGGGCCTTGTCGAGCGCCACCTTCTCGGCATGGCGGCGGGCCTCGATCTCGATCTTCTTGCGGTGCTTGCCGGCCTTCGACGCCAGTTCGCGCTGGCTCTCGACCCCGGCGGCCTCGGCCTCCGCCTCGAGCTGCTTCACCCAGTCGGAGACGCTGCCAGAGAGCGGGGCCGAGAGTGGCGCGCCTTCGAATTCAGACTGCGGGGCTTCCCCGAAACCGGGCGCCGAACCGGGTTTCGAAGGGGCGGAGGATTTGGGTGTCTTGGCCATGGGCGGAATATGGCGAAGCGATGCGGCGAAGGGAAGAGCCGGCGGCGAAAAAACCGGAACAAAGGTGCAACGGGAGGCTGGGCTGCTGACAGGATGGTGGCAGTTGTGGGGGGCGAGCCGAGCTTCACCCCTCATCCTTGATCGTTTCGCGCTGGGTGATCAGGCGGGCGCTGTGCTGGCCGCTGATCGAAATCCACAGCCAGCTCCAGGCGACGGCGAAGCGCCAGCGGGTGCCGATCAGGAAGTAGATATGGGCAATGCCCCAGATCCACCAGGCGATGCTGCCCTTGAGCTTGATGCGGCCGAAATCGATGATGGCGGAATTGTTGCCGATGGTGGCGAGACTGCCCTGGTGGCGGTAGCGGAAAGGGGCGGGCGCGGCGGTGGCGGGCGTGTCTTCTGTCCGGCCTTGCGGTTGGGTGCTTGCCACACCCGTCACATCGGTGCCTGTCTGGCCTGCCGCGCGGTTGTCTGCCTGGATTGCCGCAAGCGTGCCGGCCTGGCTTGCAGCATCGGCGACCAGCTTGTCTTCGCGGCTGGCGGTCGCTTTTCCAGACGTCAGGCGGTCGCGGATCAGCCTGGCGACATAGGCACCCTGCTGTTTGGCGGCTGGCGCAATGCCGGGTACGGGGCTGCCGTCTTCCTGGGTGACCGAGGCGGTATCGCCGATGGCAAAGACGTCCGGCAGGCCGGGAACCGTCAGGTCTTTGCCGACGATGACGCGGCCGGCGCGATCTGCCTCGGCACCGAGCCAGCGGGCGGCGGGCGAGGCCTGGACGCCGGCAGCCCAGATGATCGTGCGGCAGGGGACGAATTCGTCGCCGATCGTCACGCCGTTAGCGGTGCAATTGGTCACGGCGCGGCCGGTCAGGATTTCGACGCCGCGTTGCTTCAACGTCTTTGCTGCATAGCTGGCCAGGTCCTCGGCGAAGCTCGGCAGGATGCGGGGGCCGGCCTCGATCAGCAGAACGCGGGTTTTGCGTGTATCGATGCGACGGAATTCCTTTTGCAGCGTCGTATGGGCCAGCTCGGCGATGATGCCGGCCAGTTCGACACCTGTCGGACCGGCGCCGACGATGGCAAAGGTCATCTGCGCATCCTGCTCGGCAGTCTCCGCGGCCAGTTCGGCACGCTCGAAAGCGAGAAGCGTGCGGCGACGGATGGTCGTTGCATCTTCCAGCGTCTTCAGGCCCGGCGCTACCGGCTCCCATTCGCTGTGGCCGAAATAGGCATGAGTGACGCCAGTCGCCAGCACCAAGGTATCGTAGGACAGGGTTTCGCCACTGGCCAGTTCGACCGTTCTGGCGCTCTTGTCGACGGCCTTGACCTCGGCAAACAGCGTCGTGACTTCGGGGCGGTCGCGGTAGAGCGAGCGGATCGGCCAGGCGATTTCCGAAGTTGCGAGCAGGGTGGTGGCGACCTGGTAAAGCAGCGGCTGGAAGAGGTGGTGATTGCGGCGATCGATCAGCGTAATGCGGAGCGGGAGACGCTTGAGATCGTTGATCAACTGCAAGCCGGCGAAACCGCCACCGACGACAACAACATGATGTTCCTGCATGGGATGTTCCTTCGCATGTCTGCCAATTGCCGAGACAAGGACATATGGCGCTGTGCCTCGGAAAAGAACCGAATGCACGTCTGAACCTCCCACGGTCTTATGTAGACAGTTCCACCGATTAAACGAGACCGATCCTTGCGCTTGGTCAAAAAAACGGCGTTGCCGATCGGGAACCGGCATCCGAATGGGAGCCGGATGCAGGCGCGCGCAGGTCTCTTACCGTGGCGGAACAGGCATGTCAGCAACAGGCCAGAAAAGGGCCAATAACAATAGAGGGTCGAAGTGACCTGGAGACCCGTGGCAGCGGGCCGCCCAGGGCGGGGAGACGGCTCACGCCTTTCTGGCTGAACTCGCCATGCAACGGATGTGCATGAGAAACCAGCCGAAGCATTTCGACGAACGGGTCCATGCCGGTGCGCGGTCTAGTGCATTTCCGTCGGAAACGGAGTCGCCTTCAATGTTCTATCGCTTTGTTTCTACGCAATTCCGGACGCAGAACCGTCTCCCACTTTTGCTAGAAGCGCTCTAGTTGCCCGCGATCGACAGATGTGTGGCCTTGGTCTTGCGAGTCTGGCGCGTCTTGCTCTGCCGCTCGGCGATCCACTCCTCGAGCTGCTTGACAGGCATCGGGCGGGCGAAGAGATAGCCCTGCGCAGTGGTGCAGCCGAGGCGGGCGAGGATGGCGGCATCCTCGGCGGTCTCGACACCTTCGATGATGATATCGAGCCCCAGGGATTCGCCCAGGCCAACCAGAGCGCTGATCAGCTTCTGGTTGGTTTCGAAGCTTGCGACATTGTGGGCGAAGCTGCGGTCGATCTTCAACCGGTCGATCTTCAGGCTGATCAGGTAGGCGAGCGAGGAGTGCCCCATGCCGAAATCGTCGACGGCCAGCTTGTAGCCGGCGGTTTCCAGGCGCTTCAGCTGTTCACCGGCGATTTCGGGGTCGAGGATCGCTTCTTCGGTGATCTCGATCTCGATCAGGCTCGGATCGACGCCATATTCGCCGGTGACGCGTTCGAGCATGTCGGCAACCGAATAAAGGGCGAATTCGCGCGGCGACACATTGAGGGCGACCGTCACGCCCTTGATGCCGAGTTCGGGCAGGCGCTTGCTCAGCAGGCAGACATCGGCAGCGATCCGCGCCGTCAGCCTGTCGGACAGATGCACGACCCCCGCGGCATTGACGATTTCGGGTGGCGAGATAAAGCCGAGCTGCGGATGCTGCCAGCGCACGAGAGCCTCGAAACCGGCGATGTCGCGGGTGGCAAGGTTGATCTGCGGTTGAAACCAGGCGGTGACGGCGCCGGATTCGATCGCCTTTTCGAGGTCCTGCTCAATGACACGCTGGCGGTCGGCATCGCGCTTGAGGTCCGGATTGAATTCGCGCATCTGTCGGCGGCCGAGGCGCTTGGCATCGTAGAGCGCCATGTCGGCGCAGGCGAGCAGTTCCTCGGCATTGGCGCCATGATCGGGATAGGCGGCGAGGCCGATGCTCAGGCCGATGACCGACTTGGTCGCACCGCAGCGGATGGCGGCGCGACTGGCCAGCAACACGCGGTTGGCGTGGTTGCGCGCGCGCTCCATCGCCCGTTCGCCGGTGACGACAACGGCGAATTCGTCGCCGCCGAGGCGGGCGATCAGGCTACCGTCGGTGATCGTATCGCGGAGCCGGTTGCCGATGTCGCAGAGCAGCGTGTCCCCGGCGCTGTGGCCTAGCGTATCATTGATCGACTTGAACCGATCGACATCGATGATCAGCAGGACAACCTGCTCGTTGACGACCACGGCCCGGGCGATATCGCCATTCAGGTGGCCATTGAAGAACATGCGATTGGCAAGTCCGGTCAACGTATCGCGATTGGCCAGCGCTTCAAGCCGAGTGTTCTGGCGAAGGATGTCATTGTTGGCTCGGGTCAGGCTGTCGGCAAGCGCCGTGGCCTCGAAACGGGCGAGCTGGTTGCTGACGAACATGCGTTCCGTCCAGAGGCTGCGGCGAATGAAAACATAGATCAGCATCGCCAGGCAACCGGCGAGCAGATATTCCGGCCATTCGCCGATCCGCACCAGGTTGAAGATGATCGAGCCGAGGATCGGGATCGAGAAGACCAGCGCCAGCGGCGTGTAACCGATCTGCTTGACGACCGAGCCGGCCGCCATGCCACCGAGCAGGATGACCAGCGCCGCGTCGGACCCGAGCGGCGCAAAGTTCGCGATGAGAAGGGGAAGGGCGGCCCAGCACAGACCGGAGGCCGCGGCACCGAGCGACATGACGAAAAGCGCGGATCTAGGATTGTCCCGCACGATTTGCTGCCTCAGCAGATAGAGGACGGAAATCCGGCGCAAAACAAGGATAGCCATGGAGAGCGCAAGCCACAGCAAGATCGTGAGTTGCAGTTCATGGTTGATGATGACGATCAATACTGCGACGGAAAGGCTGATGGCGTTCATGGCGAGTGTGGAACGATGACCGTCGATTATGTCGTCGACCTGGGCTTGCATCACTGCCGGCATGAAATGGGCGCCTCGATTTCCAAACAATGACATAAAACACGTCCGCGCTTAATCGCAATAATTACTCAATAACATGAGCCACTTAACGGCCCGTTACATGACTGCGCCTGCATTTTAGTAGAAATCGTCCCTCAATTTTCAGGCAATATCAGTACTCTGATCCCCGGTTGAGATTTGCACGTGCAGCGAGCATGCCGGGGCGTGGGCGTTCGAAGCCCGGCAATGCCTCCCCAAACCTCTTGGTTGCAAAGGGATGATGGCGGCAAAAGCGATCGGAGCGGCTTACAAACACTGTTGCTGCTGATAAAAAGGCCGAAGCGTCATTTGCGGATTCGCAAAGCGGCGCGTTCTCCCATGCAGCGCTCGCTGATCTTTTCATTCTTCTTTGCGGACATCATCATGCCAAGCTTCTCCCCGGCCGCGCTCTGGCCCATCCTGTTGCTGTCGCTCTCCAACGTCTTCATGACCTTTGCCTGGTACGGGCACCTGAAATACAAGAATTCGGCGCTGTTCATGGCCATCCTGGTCAGCTGGGGCATCGCATTTTTCGAGTATTGCCTCGCTGTTCCGGCCAATCGTATCGGCTCGCAGGTCTATTCCGCGGCGCAGCTAAAAACGATGCAGGAGGTGATTACCCTCATCGTGTTTGCCGGCTTCTCGGTGTTCTGGCTGAAGGAGGCGCTGACCATCAATCATGTGATCGGCTTCATCCTGATCGCGGCCGGCGCGGCTTTTGTCTTCAAGGGCTGACAGGGTCCGGATGGGCGATCAGGCCGGCGGAACGGGCGTCGGCTTGCCGTCGCCATCCAGGGCGACCATGACGAAGGTGGCGGCCGTTACCTTTTCCATGATGTGGGAGAGGTAACGCTGGGCCCAGACTTCGACCGACAGGGTGATCGAGGTGCGGCCGACGCGGGCTATATCGGTATAGACGCAGAGCGTATCGCCGATCTTGACCGGCATGGCGAAGGCCATTTCCTGCACCGCTGCGGTCACGACACGACCGCTGGCGCGTTCCGCGGCGCGGATGCCGCAGGCAAGGTCCATCTGCGCCATGACCCAGCCGCCGAAGATATCGCCGGCGGCATTGGCGTCGGCCGGCATGGCCAGCGTCCGCAGTGTCAGTTCACCGGTGGGGATGATGGTCTCGGTCATGTTGCACCTGATTCATGTTTCATCGCCGCTCAGGCTAGCGGAGACGGCGCGACGCCGCCACCGCGAAGATTAACAAAGGCTTGCCATATTGATTATGACTTTTGATAGTTCGCTCTTTAGAATATAACAAAATGACTTATGGCAATTTACCCCCAGTTCAATTGGGGGGATTCCATGAAAGCCTTTTCCTTGTCCGTCAGGCTCTATGCGCTGGTCGGCATCACGCTTGCGGTTCTGGTGGCGACGCTGACCTACAGCCTGTTTCATTCCTATGATGCGCTGACCAATGAACGGCGCGCCGGGCTGTCGGCGATCAACGACAATGCCGTCGCCATCTTCAACAAATACTACAAGATGGAGCAGGACGGCACGCTGAGCCGGGCAGACGCGCAGGAGCGGGCGAAAGAAGTCGTCGCGGCGATGCGCTACAAACCGGACGGCTATCTGTGGATCAACGACATGGGCCCGACCATGATCATGCATCCGATCAAGCCGGAACTGAACGGCAAGGACCTGAGCCAGAACAAGGATCCGACCGGCAAGCACCTGTTCGTCGAATTCGTCAACACGGTGAAGGCGCACAAGCAGGGTTTCGTCGACTACATGTGGCCGAAGCCGGGATTTGAAGAGCCGGTCTTGAAGTTTTCGCATGTTGTCGGCTTCGAGCCGTGGGGCTGGGTTGTCGGCACCGGCGTCTATTCGGACGACCTGGCGGCGATGTTCCGCCAGACGGCGCTGCAATATGGCGCGATCATCGGTGTCTCGATCCTGGCGATCATCGCCTGCGCCTATGCCGTGGTGGCGAGCGTGGTCAAGCCGATCAACCGGCTGAAGACGGCGATGAGCGATATTGCCAATGAAAAGGTCGACACCGAGATTGCCGATGCCGACCGCCGCGACGAGATCGGCGGCATGGCCGGTGCTCTTTTGGTGTTGCGTGACAGCGTGCGCGACCGGATCGGCATGCGCCAGCGCGAGAGCGAGCAGCAGCACAGCCTGAACGGCGAGCGCGAGCGCAACGAAAGCCAGCTGCGCGCGGCGGCTGACCGGCAGAACCATGCGATCCATGCGATCGGCTCGGCGCTGGAGCGCCTGGCAGAGGGCGACCTGACGGTGCAGATCGAGGCGCTTGGCGCCGATTACGAAAAGCTGCGGCACGACTTCAACCGGGCGGTCGATTCGCTTAGTGGCGTGATCGCCTCGATCAACCAGACCAGCGACGTCGTGACGTCGAGTGCCGGCAATATCAGCGAGGCGACCAACAACCTGTCGCGGCGGACCGAGCAGCAGGCGGCAGCACTGGAGCAGACGGCAGCGGCACTCGACGAGATTACCGCGACCGTGCGCACCGCAGCCGAACGAGCCAACGAGGCGCGCAACATGGTGGCGGAGACCAAGAAGAGCGCCAACCGTTCCGGCGAGATCGTCCGCAATGCGGTCGATGCGATGGGGCGGATCGAAGGCTCGTCGCAGAAGATCAGCCAGATCATTTCCGTCATCGACGAGATCGCCTTCCAGACCAACCTGCTGGCGCTCAACGCCGGCGTCGAGGCGGCGCGTGCCGGGGAGGCGGGCCGCGGCTTTGCGGTGGTTGCCCAGGAAGTGCGCGAACTGGCGCAGCGCTCCGCCAATGCGGCCAAGGAGATCAAGACACTGATCAGCGCATCGGCGGCCGAAGTCGATACCGGCGTCGGACTGGTGCGCTCGACCGGGGAGGCGCTGGTGGAGATCGAACAACTGGTCAATCGGGTCAATGACAGCGTCGACACGATTGCGACGGCGGCGCGCGAACAGGCGACCGGGTTGCACGAGATCAACACCTCGGTCAACCACATGGACCAGATGACCCAGCAGAACGCGGCGATGGTCGAGGAAACCTCTGCGGCCGGCCAGGCACTGGCGGAGGAAAGCCACAACCTGCGTCAGCTGCTGTCCAGGCTGAAGATCAATCGCGACCAGGGCCGCCTGCGCCGCGTCGCCTGAACAAGCAATGTGCAGATGAGAGGCCGGCGGAGCGATCCGCCGGCCTTTCGTGTTGCAGGGTCGCGCGTTAACCACGACTGCAAAAGTGTGGCAAGTGCTGCCGTTCTGTCCTAACTCGGCCTTAATGGCTGCATCCTATTCTGTCTCGCAATGGGCTGGTTTCAGCTGTCTGATATCGGCCGCCTTCGAGAGTGGAACCTGGTATGGCGTCTTCCTTCTCCCAATCCCGCGTCGCTCTGTCGCTCAGCGCCGCGATCATGCTTGGCGCCTGCTCCGGCAGCGACAGGCTTCCGCCGGCAGAGATATCGGGCGTGCCGAAGGGCATGCGTGGCGAGGTCGAACTGGTGGGCAGGGTCGGCGATGTCGAGTTGGACCGGCGAGACAGCGGCAATGAAGAGCCGATTGCCTATGCGGCGCCGACGGCAAGCAGCAATGGCGGCAGTGCAGCGATCGACTATCTCAATACGCCCAACCTAGCCGGCACCGATCCTGGGACAAATGTTCAGGGCGACGTGGAGACGATAGGGGGGCAGACACCTGAGCCCAGCGGCATGAGCGGCTCGCAAACACTGGCCAGTGCATCGACGGACGATGCAAGGCCTGGCGGGTTGGTCATTCCGGAAGGTGGCGTGAATATCGACGCGGAACTCGGACTGTCCGCCGCCGAGGGCGAAGGTTACAGTGCTGCACGGATTGACGGGGTGCAGCCGCAGATCGTCACCGCGGGCGGCGCCATGGCGATCGCCGAGGGCAATACCAGCCAGCCGGTGGTGGACGGGATCGGGTTCGACAATCCGACATCGCTGAACGCCGGCGTTATGGGCGCAAGCGGTATCGAACAGGTTGCCGACGGCGTTGCCGAAATGCAGGCTGGCGAACAGCAGGTTGCCGATGACGGCATCCTGCCGTTGGCCGAGGATAGCGGCAATACCGGCATGGAAAGCACCAAGCCAGCCGTCGATTGCTCGCTCTATCTCGACAAACGCAACTGCCCGCAGGGCTGATGTCCGCTGGCGTCGTCGCGGATTTCCCCGCTGATCTTGCCGGCGAGGCAGCCCATGCGGCCCGGAGCGAAGGGTGGGTTAATTCTACTGGCCCAGATCTCCACGCCAGTGCCACGGCGTTCTGTTAGTTGGCAACAGCGTCGGTTGGCTGCGCATCGGTAGCATAGAAAACAAAACCGGGTTCGTTCGAATAATTGCTTTCTTTGGTAATCAAACCGGATTTCATCGCTTCGATGTTCGAAAGAAAATGCATGCCGTCCGGCGCTGCCAAGCCCATCATGGCAAACATTTCGTCTGGTTTGATCCCCATTTCAGTGAAGTAAACGGACAGTTTCCGTTTCAGTGCCACATCAGACCGGGTTGATATGGCGTCCAGGTTTCGTTTTCCCGGGGTGCCATAGTCGGCACTTTTGCGGCCATTGGTAACCTGATGAAGGCCGATTAAAGAGATACCAGCACCTGCGCGAACCGTTCCACCGGCGAAGGCAAGCGGACAAGCGGAGTAACAATAGGAACCTGCCGAGGTTACTTCGCCTCGGACCAGCCATTTCTGACGATCTTTTGGGTGCAGCGCCGATCCAGCATGGGGCAATCGTTCAGCGTGGTGCGACCAACGGCGGTTTCGAGGCCAGCTGCTCGGATCAAACGTCCAATCGCAAGCGCACCGTTGACGGCGCCACCATAGGACTGAAACACAACAGGCAGTTTCTTGCCCTTTAGTCGCTTCAGAAGAGCCTTTAGTCGTTTCGGGCTGTCCGATGTTATTTCGCCTTCGGCGGATATCCATTGAATACAGCTTTCGCTGCAATCACCGGTATGAACCAGAATGAAATCCATAGGACGATCTTCGGGTGGCTTCTGCTTCGCCTCGCCCGGAAATGCGGCCATCATGCACAAAGCGAAAACAGCGACGGCGAAGCAGAGGTGCGACGGTAAGCGGAATCTGACTGACATCAATATACCCATAGATAACAGCCAATTGGTACCGATTCGACGACCTCAGTGCAAGCTCCTGCCAAGGCAGGACCACAAATGGGATTGGCTTGGCTGCCATGGACCATGCGCCGACATTCGGTCTGCAGGCACCTTCCAGCGGGAAAGACAACACCATTCGCAGCGAGCGTACCGTCGCGGTCGCGGGTGGACTTGTAGCGAGTCGCGAACGGGCTATGACGGTTTCGGCAAGTCGATGGACACGCAGCGAGGCTGCGTGTCGGTCTTTCACGGGAGCCTGCAATGCCACCAGTATCGGACTTATTGATGTTTGCCGCGTTGCTGATTGCTGCCGGCGGTGTCGCTGGCCTGCTGGCGGGCGTGTTCGGCATTGGCGGCGGTGCGGTGCTGGTGCCGGTGTTCTATCAGGTGTTCGGCTGGGCCGGTATTTCGCCCGAGGTGATCATGCATCTCGCCGTCGGCACCTCGACGGCCATCATCGTGCCGACGTCGATACGGTCCTTCAGGGCGCATCAGGTGCGCGGCGCCGTCGATATCGCGCTGCTCAAAAGCTGGATCATCGCCGTGCCGCTGGGGGCATTTCTGGCAACCGTAGTGGCCGCCTATGCGTCGAGCGAAATGCTGCGGCTGATCTTTGCGGTGATCGGACTGGTGCTGTCGGCGCGCATGCTGTTTCTGACCAACCGCTTCCATCTCGGGACAGATCTGCCCGGCGAACCGGCGCGGTTTGCCACCGGCAGCGTGATCGGGCTGATCTCCGGCCTGATGGGCATTGGCGGCGGCGTGCTCAACAATACATTCATGACTCTGTTCGGTCGTCCGATCCACCAGGCGGTGGCAACATCGTCCGGCGTCGGTGTGCTGATCTCGATCCCGGCTTTGGTCGGTTATGTCTGGGCCGGATGGGGAAGGGCGGACCTGCCGGCCTTTTCCACCGGCTATGTCAACTGGATCGCCTTTGCACTGATCTTTCCCACAGCGATGATCATCACCCCCTATGGCGCCAGGCTAGCGCATGCGATGAGCAAGCGGCAGCTTGAAATCGGCTTCGGACTGTTCCTGATCTTCGTCTCGATCCGGTTTTTCGCCAGCCTCTACGCATGACACATCACATTGGCCAAGCCTTTACCCCGTCGCGATCAGGAGAAATATCATGAAGCTTGGCGCGATCGGGACGGCCGGCAATGCAGTGCTGTTCGGTGTCGTGCTCATGCTTTTCGGCGACTTCCTGTTTGCACTGAACGATGCGATGGGCAAGTGGCTGGTTGCGAGCTTTTCCGTCGGCCAGGTTCTGGTCATGCGTTCGCTGGGATCCTTCGTGATGCTCACGCCGATGATCGCGAGACAGGGACGCGACGGGCTGTTCCGACTTGAGCGGCCTTCGCTGCAAATCCTGCGCGTGGTGCTGACAACGGTAGACGTGGCGCTGTTCTACGCCGCGGTCGCCTATCTGCCGCTGGCCGACGTGATCACATTCTATATGGCCGGCCCGATCTATATCGCGGCGCTATCACATTTCTTCCTCGGCGAGACAATCGGCTGGCGTCGCTGGCTGGCAGTCGTCATCGGCTTCCTCGGGGTGATCATCGCATTGCGGCCGTCTTCGGCGATGTTGTCCTGGCCGGCGATCTTCGCCCTCATAGGCAGCCTGTCGTTTGCGCTGACGCTGATCCTCGGCCGGCGGCTGCGTCAGACGAGCGATGTGACGCTGGTGACCTGGCAGACCGTGGGTGCCCTTATCGCCGGAGCGGTCCTCAGCATCGGCAATTGGAGCGCGATGTCCAGCCTCGATCTCGTCGCCATGCTGGGGCTCGGTATCGTCGCCGCCAGTGCGCATATGCTGATAACCCGGTCACTGAAGCTTGCGCCGGCGTCCCTGCTTGCGCCGCTCCAATACAGCCTGCTGCTCTGGGCAATCCTGCTCGGCTACCTGTTCTTCGGCGACCTGCCGGACCGGCAGGTCCTGATCGGATCGGCGGTGATCGTGCTTGCCGGCCTGTTCATTTTCCACCGGAAAAAGATCGTCAGCGGAATCCCAGCCGACGATGTGGCGCCTGACGGGCACTGATGCACTGCCATTGCTGTGTTTTTACACGGCAGGTATCGCCAGCGTGGCGACCGGAGATGGCCAATGATCGCGGCCCTGCAGGCCAGCCAATGGGCATCCCGGCTTTATTCGGACTTTTTGAAGTGGTAGTGGATCGGCATGCCAAAGACACTCCACATTGCCACTGCCGCAGTTGTCTGCGTGCTTACCCTGCCGATGGTTGCCCAGGCGATCGACAAAAAGACCGCGAGCCAGATCGAAAAGCTCGATCCGTCCGATCAGCTTGAGCAGCGATGCGATCTGGAGGGCATGGACCGGCTGAAGGCCGACAAAGTCATCTCGTACACGTTTTCGCGGCCGAAACATTCGGACGTGCATATCGAGGCACAAGGTGCGGTCTTTCGGCGCGATGGCGAGTGGTATCGCCTAGCTTATACCTGTACCACGAGTGCAGACCATCTTTCGATCATCGCGTTCGACATGAAGCCCGGCGCACGTATTCCGCATGAGAACTGGGACCGGTATTATCTCTACCCCTGAGCCCGACCGGCCCGAGCGTCGCCAGGCGGCGCCCGGGAGACCATTGCCGTTCTCGTCAGACCACGATGCCGGTGCGATTGGTCGACATAGTCAGCTTGCGTTCGGCGCGCTCCTGCTGGGGAGAGCGGTTGTAGAGTTCGCGATAACACTTGGAGAAGTGCGAGGCGGAGACGAAACCGCAGGCGACAGCCACCTCGACGACCGGCATCGACGACTGGACGAGCAGATGGCGGGCGCGGTCGAGGCGGATTTCGAGATAATAGCGGGCCGGCGAGCGGCCCATTTCCTGCCTGAAGAGGCGTTCGATCTGGCGGCGCGACAGGCCGGCGTCATCGGCGATCTCAAGCAGCGACAGCGGCTCGGAGAGATTGCTTTCCATCAGCTCGATGATCTGCAGCACCTTGGAATTCTGCACGCCGAGGCGCGCCCGGAGCGGCAGCCGCTGGCGGTCATGCGCCGAGCGCACGCGGTCGGTCAGATGCTGTTCGCAGACGCGGTTGACGAGGCCTTCGCCGAAATCCTGGCCGATCAGGTTGAGCATCATGTCGAGCGAGGCGGTGCCGCCGGCGCAGGTGTAGAGATTGCCGTCGACCTCGTAGAGATCGGCATAGACTTCCGCCTGGGGGAAGGTTTCGGAGAAACCCGGCAGGTTTTCCCAGTGAATGGCGCAGCGCTTGCCATTCAGCAGGCCCGCCTGGGCCAGCACATGGGCGCCCGTACAGAGCGAGCCGATGGCGACGTTGCGGTTATGGGCTTCGCGCAGCCAGGCATTGACCGACTTATTGTTGAATTCCTCGACATAGATGCCGGAACAGACGATCGCCATGTTCGGACGGTTCTCACCGCCGAGGAAGCGGCGCTCGTCGGCGAGCGAGGAATTGACCTCGATACCGATGCCCGAGGAGGAATGAACTTGCTGGCCATCGACCGAGGCGAGGCGCCATTCATAGGCGGCGTAGCCGAGCATGCGGTTGGCGATGCGCAGCGTTTCGATCGCTCCGGCGAAGGGCAACAGCGTGAAATGCGGAACGAGGAAGAAGGTGATTGATCGCTTCTTGGTCTGCTGCTTGCTCATGGTGATGTCCAGTTCCCTTGTTTTCCGGCATGCTCGACCGGAAATGTCTTTTGGGATGTTCTCACTGCGACATTGACATGGAATTCAGCGGCGCGGAAGTATTCCGATCCGCTAAAAAGCGACATTTCTTCCGTGTTTCCATCCTGCGACGCAATTGTCTTGGAGATAACAATCGTCAGTTTAGCAGGTCGTTGAAAAGAAAACCCTTTGTTGGAGGATCCGGCGCTTGGCGCCGGCCCCTCCATTCAGCCGGTTTGCGACATGACCGCGCGGCCATGTCGCAGGCGATCGCAGGATCGCGCCGATCAGCGATGCATGTCGCCGGCAGGCCAGCCAAGGTCCTTGCGCAGATCGAAGGGCAAGGATTCCAGGGCACGCATTTGCTCGCGGCGTTTGCGCCACTCGTTGACCGCCGCGAGGGCCTTGACGATCCCGAGCGCTGGCAGGCGCGCCGGGCGGTTCGCCGCCGGAACACCACGCAGAGAGCGGGCAATCGGGGTATCGAAATGAACCAGTGTCATGGCATTTATCCTTTTCGTTCGAGCCCAACGGGAAACCCATTCGGCAGATCGTTTATCTGCTGCTGCTATTCATCAATCAAACGAATGTTTCTGATGGCATCAATTCGATTCATTGATGACTGATCCCCGCCACCCAATGTCAGATCGCGCTGCAGGTAGTCCGGCAGGCGGGCGATCTCACGCAGGGCCGCGGCGCGCGTTCTCGCCCGGCGGCGGTTGTTGCTGTGTTCGCGATAGCGGTCGTGGCAATAGGCCAGAAAAGCTCCGAGAAGCATGTCTTCCTCCTGTTTTGCAGTGTATGCGAAGAGGATGCGCCTCGATTGACATTCAATCAAATGCAATGATATCGTCTTCATGTTCAATTTTCTTGAAGGCTACCGCCATGACACTCATGCTGCGCCAACCCCTGCCACTGCTCGATAACGATGTGCTGCGGACCTTCGTCGCCATTGCGGAGACAGGCAGTTTCACCACGGCAGCCGACCGCGTGTTTCGCACGCCCTCGGCTGTCTCGATGCAGATCAAGAAGCTCGAAGAACAACTGAATGTGACGCTGTTTCTGCGCGACGCCCGCTCGGTGACGCTCACCGAAGGTGGCGAGACGCTGTTGCCTTACGCGCGGCGGATGCTGGCGCTGTCGAACGAGGCGGTCGGGCGGTTCCGCATGCCGGAAATGAAGGGTGTGGTCAGGCTTGGTGCGCCGGACGATATCGGCGAACGCTTCATGCCGACCATTCTCAGGCGTTTTGCCGAAGTCTATCCGGCGATCATGGTCGACCTGACGGTCGATTCCTCCGGGGCGTTGCGCCGGCGACTGCAGGAGCAACGGCTGGACCTTACCCTGATCAATTGCGCTCCGGGCATGGTGACGCATGATGGCGAGGTGATCCACCAGGAACAGCTGGTCTGGGCTGGCGCCAAGTGCGGCACGGCGCATCTGCGCGATCCGTTGCCGGTGTCGATCTGGGAAGACGGCTGCTGCTGGCGCGCCGACGCGCTGGCACGGCTGGACAAGGGCAAGCGGCCCTACCGGATCGCCTATCTGTCGGCCCATACGATGGCGCAGCGTGCGGCCGTGATCGCCGATCTGGCCGTCGCGCCGCTGCCGCGCAACTACCTGACCGACGAGATGACGGCCCTCGGCGCCAAGCACGGACTGCCGGAACTCGGCAGTTTCGAGGTTCGGCTGCTGACCGGCAAGGAAACCAGCGATACGATCCAGGCGGTGGCCGACAGCGTGCGTTATGCGTTTTCCGAAATGATCGGCATCGCGGCCTAATTCGCCGCAGCGCCCCAGACGATCGGACATTGCATGGATCAGATGCCTCGCCTCGAAGACTTTCCCAACCGCGCCTATGACAAGCTGCGCTACGGCGACACGGATCGCCAGGGGCATGTCAACAATGCGGTGTTTGCCACGTTCATGGAGACCGGACGGGTCGAGATGATCCTTGCAGCGAACGAGGAACCGCTGCTGGAAGACGGATATTCCTTCGTCGTCGCCAAGCTCGACATCAATTATCTCGCCGAGATCCTGTGGCCCGGCACCGTCGATATCGGCACGCGCGTCGTCAAGGTCGGTCGCTCGTCGGTGACGATGCAGCAGGCGGTGTTCCAGAACGGCGTGTGTTGCGCCACGGCGGAGACGGTTGTGGTGCATTTCAGCCAGGCGACGCGCAAGTCACACGGGTTTTCGGAGGCGCAGCGGGCGCGGCTGCTGCCGACTGAAATGGCGTCGGTGTAGCGCCATGCTGGGCGAGTCAATCTGAAGGCGCTGGCCGAGACGCGCATCTGGAGCAACCGGCGGGTGCTGGTCATCCCCTCATGATGGGGATCGGCGCCGGGTAAAACGGATGGCCTGTTCTACCGGTTGCTGATGTCGGGACGGCTGCAGGTTACTCGCGGCTTCTGCGGCGCCGGCGGCCTTCGCCATCGCCGTCCGACAGGACCTTGCGTTCGGGCAAAGTGACCACGGCTGCGAGTTTGGGGAAGGGATCAACCTTGTTGGGCAGGGCCATGGCGTCGATGAACAGCTGCTGGAAATGCGGCTCCAGCGCAGTCTCGATCTTTTCGATCCGGGTGACGGTTTCCTCGATCTCGCGGCGGTGGCCGCGGTTCAAGAGCGCCATCAGCGCGCCGGTACCGGCGGCATTGCCGACGGCTTTTACCTCGGCGAGGTCGCAATCGGGGATCAGGCCGAGGACCATGGCGTATTTCGGATCGATGAAGGAGCCGAAGGCGCCGGCGAAGCGGATTGTGTCGACCGTTTCGACGCCGAGCTTTTCCATCAGGAGCTTGATGCCGGCATAGAGGGCCGCCTTGGCGAGCTGGATGGCGCGCACGTCGTTCTGGGTGACCGTGATCTTCTGCGCACCCTCGTGCAGCAGATAGGAGAAGGTTCGGCCGGTGGACAGGATGCGCGGGCTCTTGGCCGCCATGCCACCGTCGACGACGCCATCCGTCGAGATGACGCCGGAGAGATACATTTCGGCGACGACTTCAATGATCGCAGAGCCGCAGATGCCGGTGATGCCGGTCTTTTCGGCGGCCTCAGTGAAGCCCTCTTCGTCGGACCATTGCTCGACGCCGATGACCTTGAAGCGAGGCTCCAGCGTTGTCGCATCGATGCGCACGCGTTCAATGGCGCCGGGTGCTGCGCGCTGGCCGCAGGAGATTTCGGCGCCCTCGAAGGCGGGGCCGGTCGGCGAGGATGCGGCAACGGTGCGTTCGCGGTTACCAAGGACGATCTCGGCATTGGTGCCGACATCGACCATCAGCATCATCTTGTCCTGGCGGTGCGGGCCTTCGGCGAGTGTGGCGCCGG
The DNA here is from genome assembly GCA_900470155.1 of Hyphomicrobiales bacterium. Lineage (GTDB taxonomy): Bacteria > Pseudomonadota > Alphaproteobacteria > Rhizobiales > Rhizobiaceae > Allorhizobium. The sequence continues at coordinate 29,547 of UBZT01000017.1, read as the reverse complement.
CAGCATCCGCGCCGACATGGCCGGCGATGCAGGGCAGAAGATAGGTGCGCGCACCCGGATTGAGAGAGAGCTCGATATCGCTTGCCTTGCAAGAGATCGCGCCGGAGACGGCGAGCGCAAAGGGCGCCTGGCCGAGTTCGGTCGGGTCGATGCCAAGGAAGAGGTGGTGCATGATCGGATTGGCGACGAAGACGGAATCAAGAATGTCGCTGCGGGCGACGCCGCCGGAGGCGCAGACCAGATCGACGAGGTCGGAGACAGCGTGGCGGACGGCCTTGGTCATCGCTTCGCGCCCGTCCGGGTTCATCATCACATAGGACACGCGGCTCATCAGATCCTCGCCGAAGCGGATCTGCGGGTTGGACGCGCCGGACGAAGCGACGATGCGGCCGGAGAGCAGCGAGACGAGATGCATGGCGATCGTCGTCGAGCCGATGTCGCAGGCAATGCCATAGGCCTCGTTGTGCAGGCCGGGCCAGAGGGCAACGATGGTCGGACGGGAGGTTTCGCTGTCGCGATGGATCGCGGCGGTGACTGTCCAGTTGCCCTTGCGCAGGATTTTCTGGGCTTGCGGCAGGAGATAAGGGTCAAGCTGCAGATCGGTATAGCCCCAATCCTTTTCCAGCATGACCTTCATGCGGTCGAGATCGCCGAGCGGCTTGTGCATGTCGGGCTCATCCACCTCGACATAACAGAGATGAACGGCGGGATTGCGCTCGATCACCCGGTCGCTTGCCGCCTTGCGGACGACCTGGGCGTTGACGACGGCGTCCTGCGGCACGTCGACGACGAGATCGCCTTCGATCGTGGCCGAGCAGGAAAGGCGCCGGCCTTCCGGCAAAGTGCGGACTTCGGCGTAGCGCTTTTCCTTGGGGCCGGGCGCGGAGATATGGTCGTTGGAGGAGGTGATGCCATGCTTTGCGAAATGGCCTTCCTGGACCTCGATCTGGCAGCGCCCACAGGTGGCGCGGCCGCCGCAGACGCTCTCGACATAGACCCCGAGCTGACGGGCGGCCTCGATCACGGTGGTGCCGGTCGGGAAGCGGCCGCGTTTGCCGGAGGGCATGAAGAGGACGAGGGGATCAATATCGGTCATGAGCAATGCAATTCCTGAGAGGCTTGGAAGCAATGGGCGTGCCTAAGCGGTATTTTTGCCATTGTCGAGTGGACCGCCTTGCCCCTCACCCTAGCCCTCTCCCCGTAAACGGGGCGAGGGGACTGGCCGCGGTGCCGCTTGTGTCTTCTCCCCGCCTGCGGGGAGAAGGTGCCGGCAGGCGGATGAGGGGCGAGCTAATACTTACTCCGTCGCAGCCCCCGCGCCGGTTCTGCCTGCACGGCCACCGCGGCGGCCGGATGAGGCGCCGGGGGGCGTGGTGGCGGGCGCGGCACCGGCTTCGGCCGGCTTGTGGTCGCGGTAGGTCATGATCCAGTTGCCGCAGTTCGGGTCGGTGCCATTCAGCACGTTTGCAGCGCGCACGGCTTCCATTTCCTGCGGACGGCAGGGGTTCATGATCGCCGATGTCATGCCGGCGCCGATGACCATCGGGATGAAGCCGGCATTGATGCCGTGGCGGTGCGGCAGGCCGAAGGAGATGTTGGAGAGGCCGCAGGTGGTGTTGACCTTGAGCTCGTTGCGCAGGCGGTAGAGCAGCTGGAAGACCTGGCGGCCGGCATCGCCGAGTGCGCCGATCGGCATGACCAGCGGGTCGACGACGATGTCATGCGGCTTGATGCCATAGTCCATGGCGCGTTCGACGATCTTCTTGGCAACGGCGAAACGCACGTCCGGATCCATCGAGATGCCGGTCTCGTCATTGGAAATGGCAACCACGGGCACGTCGTATTTGGCGCAGAGCGGCAGGATGGCTTCGAGCTTTTCTTCCTCGCCGGTCACCGAATTGACCAGCGGACGGCCCTTGGCGACCTTCAGTGCAGCCTCGATGGCGGCGGTGACGGAACTGTCGATCGACAGCGGCACGTCGACGAGGCCCTGGACGATTTCCATCGTCCGGACCAGCAAAGCCGGCTCAGTCTCGTTCGGATTGACCGAGGTGACGCCGGCATTGACGTCGAGCATGGTGGCACCGGCGGCGACCTGTTCCAGCGCGTCCTTGATGACCGTGTCGAAATTGCCTTCGATCATTTCTGCCGCGAGTTTCTTGCGGCCAGTCGGATTGATGCGTTCACCGATGACGCAGAACGGCTGGTCGAAGCCGATGATGATTTCCCTGGTGGCAGACGCGACGATGGTACGGGTCATGTGGATCTCCGGTGTGGCCTCTGGGCACTGTTCGCCAGACGGTCGATGGATGCAAGGTGTGTCATGCGGGCGGATGAACTCCTCCCGTATTCAGTTGATCAGTGCGGCAGGTGGGCGGCCTTGTCGACCAGGGCCTGTTGGTCCTGAACGGGCTCGGAGCCGATTTCGTGAAGGCGTTCGGCGACCATGGCATCACCGCGCCCGGTTTCGCGCTTCCACGGCTGGCGGCCTTTCAGAATGCCGGATTCATGGACGATTTCGGCGACATATTCCTCCTGGCGGTAAGCCATGACATGCACGCCCGACACGCCCTCGATCTCCTTCACCTCGTTGATGATGTCGATGCAGAGCTGCTTGCCTTCCTTCTTCTGATCCTGTGCGCCTTCGAGGCGGGCAATGACCGAATCGGGAATGTGGATGCCGGGCACGTTGGAGCGGATCCATTTGGCGGTCTTGGCAGACGCCAGCGGGCCGACGCCAACCAGGATGTAGCATTTTTCGTGGAAGCCGAGATCGCGGACCTTCGCCATGTAGTCGCGGAACATCGGCACGTCGAAACAATACTGGCTCTGGACGAACTGCGCGCCGGCCTCGATCTTCTTGCCGAGCCGGTAGGGGCGGAAATCGTAGGGCGGGGCAAACGGATTGATGGCGGCGCCGAGAAAGACCTTCGGCGGCGTTGACAGCTTGCGGCCGGAGAGAAATTTCGCCTCGTCGCGCATTGTGCGCACGGTTTCCAGAAGCGACATGCAGTCGAGGTCGAAGACCGGCTTTGCGCCAGGCTGGTCGCCGGCCTGCACGCCGTCGCCGGTCAGGCACATGATGTTCTGCACGCCCATGGCGGCGGCACCGAGCACGTCGCCCTGGATGGCGATGCGGTTCTTGTCGCGGCAGGCGATCTGCATGATCGGGGCATAGCCCATGCGGGTCAGAAGCGCGCAGATGCCGACCGAGGACATGTGGCAGTTGGCACCCGAGGCGTCGACCGCGTTGATACCGTCGACCCAGCCGTCGAACACCTTGGCGCGTTCATAGACGTCCTGGGGATCGGCGCTGTCGGGCGGGTTCAGTTCGGCGGTGACGGCAAATTCGCCGCGGCGCAGGACACGTTCCAACCGGCCGAGAGAGGAATGGCCGGGCAGGGGATCGAGCGGCAGATGGGCGCCAAGCGGGTTTTCGTCAATATGGGCCATGGGTCAGGCTTCCTTGCCAGCAGAATTCGGGCCAGCAGAATTCGGGCCAGCAGATTTCGACACAGCGGTTTCGCGGTTGGCAGCGGCTTCGGCCGTCACGCGCAGCCAGGACGAGGTTTCGCGCAGCGACTGGTTGACCGGTTTCTGCACGTTCAAGATGGCATCGCCTTTCGCCATGTTGCGCGACCCGTTCCAGGCCTGGACCCAGACGCAGGGCATGTCGGGTTCGACTTCGCAGTTGCCATTGGCCCGCACACCGCCGCAGGGACCGTTGCGCAACTGCTTGGGACAGTTCATCGGGCAGGACATGCCGGTCGACGACAGCGCGCACTGGCCGCACATGCGACAGTCGAACAGCAGGCCCTTGACGTTACGCTCGACAAAGGTGATCGGCCGCTCGACGCGGGCATAGCCGATGGCTTTCCACAGCGGATGCAGCAACAGGAACATATGGGCGAAGCGGTTGTAGAACCATTCGAGGAAGCGCGAATGGCGCACGGCCCAGAGACGGATGGTGTAGGAGCGGCGGGCGCGACGGTTCGGCGAGACGCCGGCGGGCGTGTAGGCGCCGGTGGCGGCTTTTTTTGCCGGGGCGGCATTGCCCTTGGCTATGGTGGTCATCGGAGCCGGATTGGCGTCAGCCATTGTCGCGGCCTCCGGCATGGACGAGCGCAACGAGACGGGCCTTGTCGTAAGCGGCTTCGATTTCCGTCAGGGCCTTGTCCGCCTCGGCTTCGAGATCGTCGCCGACGGGGATCGGATCGGCCTTGCGCCATTCGGCCAGATAATCCTCGGTTTCAGCGGCACCGGTGCGCATGGCGCACATGTCGATCGCCTCGGTAAAGCGCAGGGAAAGCTCGCGCTTGGCGGCCTTGCGTCCCTGCTTGATGATCACCTGGGCCGGAATATCGCGCCAAAACACGATGATCTTGTCTGCCATGCCACTCACTCCCCTTTATATCCGCAGAATGCACGGCGTCAGGGTGCCAGACTGCGCTCTTCACGACGTCGCAGACAGCAAAAAACGACGCAATCGGGATTTACCAGATTCGCCGGCTGATGCCGTGGAATATCCACGACCAGAGCGTCGGCGGAAAATGCAGGACTGACGGGCCCTGTGGAGTGTACGGCTTCAGGGTTCCCTCGAGCGCATCCCCGACCGCGCGGCAGGTGACATCGAGGGCGGCGACCGTCAGGACCAACGGATAGGTGGAGATGAAATCACCGGGTTCAGGCTTCGCGTGGACCTGGTAGAGCGTGCCGCCGGTGTCGGTGCCGGCATCGACGAGATGCACGGTTGCGCCGAAGTTTTCCGCGTCATTGTCGCGCAGCGACCAGTATCCGCCCATCTGGCCGCGATAGGTCGGATTGAGGCCGGCATGCAGGTTCAGGACAGGGCAGGGCATGGCGGTGAGTTGCCCGGGCGCCATCAGGCGGGTCGATACGAGCAGGATGACGGCGGGGCGGATCTGCTCGACCAGGGCGCGGGTCTCGCTGTCGTTGATCGAGGCGACCCGGTGAACGGGTATGTCGGCCAGCATTCCGCCGTCGAGATTGTGGTCCGTCAGTATTTGCGCAATTCGCTTATTGGCTAAATTCCTCAGAAGCCGCGCAGCGACCATGGTGCCGAGCTGGCCGATGGCGGCAGACCAGCCGAGACGGCGGGCACGGCGTCGGGTGATTTCGGCCTTGCTCTCTGACTGCTCGATGAGCACGCGCACGTCGGGAAAACGGGCGCAAAGCGCCCGGACGACCAAGGTCGGATTGAGGCCGCCGGCGGTCATGACCACGATCGGGGCCATGATCGGCGCTGTGGAAGGCCTGGTTGCGATTTCCGTCACCGTCGGCCTCCGGATCAGACGACGAGCATGAAGACGGCGCAAGCCGTATAGACGACGAAGCCGGCGACCAGCAGCGAGACGACACCGAGCAGGCAGCCGAGCGTCACACCGAGACCGTCGCGCTGGGAATGGGTAAAGCCGATGATGGCGAGCGCCACGGCCGGCGGCCAGTTGCCGAGCGGGATCGGCAGGAAGATGACGACCGCCAGAACCAGGGCGAGAAAGCCGATGACACGTTCGGCGGCGCGGCTTTCGAGGAACCAGAAACGCGGCACGACCAGCTTTTCCGCCTTGCGCAGCCACGGCACCAGGCGATCGACGACAAGCTGGAACGTGCCAGCCTCGACGCCGTAGTCGCCGATGCGGCGGGGGAAATAGACGCGGCCCTGGGCCGAGGCGAACATCTGCCAGGCGATGAACACCAGCGGCAGGCCGAGCACGAATGTGGCGCCGGGCGGCAACGGCACGAGATTGGGTAGGGCAAAGACGAGCAGGAAGGCGCCGAAAGAGCGGTCCTGCAAAGCAATGGCGATGTCGCGGATTGTCACCTTGCCATCACGGGAGCGGGCGAGCCGAGCCAGGAGGTCTGAGAGGTTTTCGGGATGCGCTGCAACGGCAGCCGTGATGCCGGAAATGCCGGCGATATGCGTGTCCACCCTGTCGGTCATGATCTCGCTTCATTGTTTTTTGTTGACCTGGGAGACAGGCTGACAGCGATTGCTTGCAGGACGATTAAGGCCGGGACATAGGCGCGGACCAATATTGGGCGGATGGTAAAGGCGGGGTTACATTTGCAGCTCTACCGAGGTCAGCCTTGATTTTTCCCAAGAGCTTTGTCACCAACTGGTGGGTGATTTGTTCCATCGGAGAGACGAAGATGTCCGCTTTGACTGCCAAAGGCTTGATGCGACTGACGGTTCTGGGACTGGCGCTGGTGGCGCTGTCGTCCTGCGGCAATACGATCCGCGGCGTCGGGCGCGACATGGGCAATGTGGTCGACGCCACGCAGGATGCCGGGCGCAGCGTGGCGAATTCGGTGAACTAAAGACCCTTCCCGCTCAAAGACCTGAAGCGGTGACCGGTGGCTCCGTGGACGCCGCCGGCCTTGCCGCAAGCGTGAGTTCGCGATCGAGGTCGCCGTAGCCGGTGAAACGGTATTCGTAGTCGAGCTTCAGGTAGTCGGCTGCCCATTTTGCCTTTTCCTGCAAAGCCTTGTCCTCGGTCTGGGCGAGATAAACGATCTTGGTGTAGTTGCCGAAGATCATGTCGCGCAGTTCCGGATGGCGATCGAGCTTCAGCGGCTCGATGACAAAGGCCTCGAACTGGCGGGTGATCAGGTCGGTCAGGTAGAAGGCGGTGAATTCCGTGTCGCATTCGGCGAGGAATTTTTCCGTGCCGGAGAAGAAGGCGTAACAGTGCGGGCCGGAAATGCGCTCTATGCCCTCGGTGGCACAGATCTTGTCAATTTCGCCCTGGGTGCCGCATTCGGCATAACCGATGAAGATCTTTTCATGGCCGTTTGCCCGGGCCTCGGCGATCTTTTCGCGAAGCGCCGGCGCTATCTTTCCTGGATAGACGTGCCAGATGGCCGGAAGACATTCCAGGGTCAGGTAATCCAGGCGATTGGCGTCCTTGACGGCCAGAATTTCACGGGCGATCGCGCCACACGCAATTACGTGAACCTTTTCGCTTTTCGCGCGTTGTTCCATCGCAAATCGTTCCTCGTTGAATTCAAGAAGGATTACACACTCATGATCGCGAAAAAACTGACCACCGGCGCAGCTCTCATCCTCACCGTATTCGCGCTCAGCGCATGCGGCAACACGATCCGCGGTGTTGGCAAGGATGCTGCCAGCACGGTCAATGCAACACAGGCTGCCGGCCAGAGCGTCGAAAGCGCCGCGAACTAATTTTTTCCGGCGCAGGCGACATACAGGTGTCGCCTGCGCCGACTAAGTTTTGCCAAGAAGGAGAGGGGCAATGACACTGACATCCGTTGCAAAAGCGAGCGCCATCTACATGCTGGCTGCGGTCCTGTATTCCACCGGTCACATGGCGATGAATTCCATGTCCTCTGCAGACGGTCCGCAGCGCGGCGTCGAGATGTCGCTTCTGACAGATGCCGGCCAATAAGCCCGGCATCCCTGTTTCAGGTCTTCAAACCCAGTTTCAGCGCTTCAGCGCTTCAGACGCTGGACTCAAGCGCGGGCAGCCAGGCTGTTGTGCTTGCGGGCGACAAATTCCTTCGCCGTTTCCACCGCCACGGCCGCATCACGACAATAGGCGTCTGCACCCACGGCCTTGCCGAATTCCTCGTTCAGTGGCGCGCCACCGACCAAGACGACGTAGTCGTCGCGGATACCCTTTTCCTTCATCGTGTCGATGACGACCTTCATGTAAGGCATGGTGGTGGTCAGAAGTGCCGACATGCCGAGAATGTCCGGCTGTTCGCGTTCCAAGGCTTCCAGGTAGTTTTCGACCGGATTGTTGATACCGAGGTCGATGACGTCGAAGCCGGCGCCTTCCATCATCATGCCGACAAGGTTCTTGCCGATGTCGTGGATGTCGCCCTTGACGGTGCCAATGACCATCTTGCCCTGCTTGGGGGCGCCGGTGGCGGCGAGCAACGGGCGCAGGATGGTCATGCCGGCCTTCATCGCATTGGCCGACAGCAGAACTTCCGGAACGAAAAGGATGCCGTCGCGGAAGTCTATGCCGACGATGCGCATGCCTTCAACCAGCGCCTGGGTCAGCACGTCGTAAGGAACCCAGCCTCGCGCGATCAGAATGTTCGTCGCTTCCTCGATTTCTTCCTTCAAGCCGTCATAAAGATCGTCGTGCATCTGCTGCACAAGCTCTTCGTCGGACAGGTCTTCGAGAATGATTTCGTCGTCTGACATTGGATGTTTCCCGCTCGCTGTTTTTTGGCACTGTCGATGACAGTTCAAATCGAGACTGCCTGAGTTGCAGTTAAACCTCAAGTTCGTGAAAAACTCTTTTCGAAAGCGACGCCGCTTCGGTGAAAAGCGACGGGAATGGACAACACATGTCCGCAACGTGCCATTGGTTGGCGCAATAAGGAATGTTTCCCATGGAAATGCGAATAGCATAAAGGTGAGGAAGCAGCGCGGAATGCGCGAAGGACGAGGAAACACAGATGGACGATAGCACAGCACAATCGGGCGCCGGTCGGCGCGTGCGCGGAGAGGGCCGGGGCGCTGCCGCCAGACGCGCCTCGCGGACGGGTGGGGGCCCGGGCGCGTCGCTTTCGTATATCGAGCGCCAGATTCCAGTCTATGAAGTGCTCAACGAAGAGGCTCTGCTGCTGATCGAGCGCAATGCCGACATCGTGCTGGAGGAAATCGGCATCGAATTCCGCGAAGATCCGGAAGCGCTGGAACTGTGGAAGCAGGCCGGCGCCGATGTGCGCGGCGAGCGGGTGCATTTTCCCAAGGGCCTGTGCCGCGAAATCCTGAAAACGGCGCCGTCGGAATTCACCTGGCACGCGCGCAATCCGGAACGCAATGTGCGAATCGGTGGCAATGCGACCGTGTTTGCGCCGGTCTATGGGCCTCCCTTCGTGCGCGACCTGGAAGGCGTGCGTCGTTATGCGACGATTGAGGATTTCCGCAATTTCGTGAAGCTCGCCTATATGGCGCCGTCGATCCATTCGTCGGGCGGCACGGTCTGCGAACCCGTCGATGTGCCGGTCAACAAGCGCCACCTCGACATGATCTACAGCCATATCAAATATTCCGACAAGCCGTTCATGGGCTCGGTGACCGCGCCGGAACGGGCCGAAGACACGATCGCCATGGCCAAGCTGGTGTTCGGCGACGATTTCGTCGAGAACAATTGCGTCACGCTTAACCTGATCAACGCCAATTCGCCGATGGTCTTCGATGAGACGATGGTCGGGGCGCTGAAGGTCTATGCCCGTCACAACCAGGCCTGCGTCGTGTCGCCGTTCATCCTGTCGGGGGCGATGAGCCCGGTTACCGTCGTCGGCACGCTGACACAGATCCTCGCCGAAGTTCTGGCCGGTGCTGCGTTCACCCAGCTGATCCGCAAGGGCGCGCCGGTGCTGTTCGGCACGTTTGCCGCCTCGATCTCGATGCAGTCGGGTGCACCGACCTTCGGCACGCCGGAGCCGTCGCTGGTATCTTATGGAGCCGCACAGCTTGCGCGCCGCCTCGGTCTGCCGTTCCGTACCGGCGGTTCGCTGTGCGGCTCGAAGGTTCCCGATGCGCAGGCAGCACACGAATCGGCCAATACGCTGAACACGACGCTGCTTGCCGGCACCAATTTTGTACTGCATGCCGCAGGCTGGCTCGAAGGCGGTCTCGTGTCGTCCTACGAGAAGTTCATGATCGACCAGGACCAGCTCGGCATGATGCAGAAGATGGCACAGGGCGTCGACACATCGGAAAGCGGTCAGGCGATGGATGCGATCCGCGAAGTGGGTCCCGGCAGCCACTATCTCGGTTGCGCCCATACGCAGGCGAATTTCCAGACGGCCTTCTACCGCTCGGCGCTGATGGACAACAACTCGTACGAACAGTGGGAAATCGAAGGCGAAAAGCGCATCGAACAGCGCGCCAACGCGCTTTGCCGCTCCTGGCTCGAAAGCTACGAGGCGCCTCCGCTCGATCCCGCTTTGGACGAAGCGCTCTTGGCCTATATCGCCGAACGTAAGGATTCGATGCCCGACGCCTTCACCTGAAAGGTTCCCGCAGCCAGGGAGCAAGGCGGAGCGGACAGGGTGGCGGACATGATCCAGGCAGAAGTCTGGCGCCCTCACTACAAATTCGAGGGGCCGCGATGAGCGGCCCTTCGGCACTTCTGGACCGGATTTCGGACGATCTGGCAACCCATGGGCTGTTTGCCCGTGGCGTCTTGTGCCTTGATGGCGAGACTTCGGCACCGAGGCTGGCCGATGGCGCCGCGGCACGAAGCATCGTGCTGGTCGGGCCGATCGGTGGTTCGCTGTGGCCGGCATTCGAACCTTGGCGCGCGACGCGGTCCGATCGCGGTGGTGATCATCCGCTCGACGCCTGGTCGAAACAGATCCTCAATGCGGTCGCCGAAACCCATGGCGCGACAGCTTATTTCCCATCCGATCAACCCTATCAGCCGTTTCAGGCCTGGGCGAAACAGGCCGAAGGCCTGAAGCCCTCACCGCTGGGCATCCTGATGCATCCGCAATTCGGCCTGTGGCACAGCTACCGCGGCGCGCTCGGCTTTTCGCAAGTGCTGGATGAACCGTTGAAACCGGATACGGTGTCGCATGCCTGCGACCACTGCGTGGACAAGCCATGCCTCAGCCGGTGTCCGGTGAACGCCATCGGTCCGGCAGGATTTGACGTGCGCGCCTGCCGGGCACATCTGGCAACCGAGGCCGGGCAGGCGGGGTGCATGCAGAGCGGATGCCTGGCGCGCAATGCCTGTCCGGTGGGCGAGGCGTTTCGGTATCCGGGGCCGCAGTTGCGCTTTCACATGCAGGCACACAGGCACATGCAAGCGCTCGGGCCAGCCCGGAATAGCCAGATCAGGCTGCCTTCCTGAGCGGAGCCTTGGCGACGGCCTTCGGTGCGGCTTCCTTGCGGACGGCTTGACGGACATTGCGCTGCGGCAGAAGCGAGATCACTTCATCGGCGAGACGGGCGGCATTTTCCAGTGCCTTGGGAAGGTTGGAGACTTCGAGCATATCCAGTTTGTGCAGCAGACCACCCCGGTCGAAGACGTCGCGGTAGGCCGCGCGTTCGGCAATGGCTGTAGACAGAGTGCGGATGCCTTTTTCCGTGAGGAAATCCTTGGCAGCCTGCAGCGCGCGGGTGGTCACGGCAGCGTTGACGCGGGTCAGGACGACGGAATGGGGGATCTTCACGTCGCACTGGCTGGCAAGTTCGGACAGCAGATCGAGGACTTCGGCGCCGCCCTGGGCATCCATGGCGCAGCCCTGCACCGGGATGATCACGTGGTCGGCGAGGCCGACGGCGCGGGCAAGCAGCGCATCGTGGGAGGAGGGCAGGTCGATCAGGATATAGCCACCGCGCTTCTTTGCCTTCAGGGTTGCCGCTTCGATCGTCTCGTCGCTGACGGAAACGACCGAGAGCAGCGCACCGGTCGCGCCCTTGGCGTGCCAGCGGCTCATCCAGCCGCGCTGATCGGCATCGAGAATGGTGACGCGGTTGCCGCGGGACACGAGTTCGCAGGCGAGCATGAGGGCTGCCGTGGTCTTGCCGGCGCCGCCCTTGGTATTGGCAAATGTTACAACTGGCATAATCTTTTCCTTTTAAAACAAGGGTCAGAGCCAAGTCATCGCTCTGGAAAAGCAGCCGTTGTCATGCTGCGCGACGAGGATCATTGGCACGCATGGTTAACCAATGGTAAACGCGGAGCATGATTTGTTAATGACCTGAAAAAAGGCCTGCGCAGCAAGGCTTTGCGGTCAGCAAAGGCGGTTCATCTTGCGGTTGGGACGATTGATTTGTCTGACTTATCTGGCGCTCGTTGTGACATATGGCACAGTCCTGGCCAATTGTGGGGAGATCGACGAAAATGGCACGCGTTACACCGCCTGCCGGTTCGATCCAAACGCGGTTGCGATCCGGACCAACCTTGCCGACCCGGAGGGCCGAATCTACGGCAGATTCGATTCCCTCAGGCAGCAGCTCTGGGCAGAGCATCGCGTGCTGCTGTTTGCGATGAACGGCGGCATGTATCACGCCGATCGATCGCCCGTCGGCCTGTTCGTCGAATATGGCAGGACGCTCAAATCCGCGGTGACCGGCGGCGGATGGGGCAATTTTCATCTGCTGCCGAACGGGGTTTTTGCTGTTCGGGACGGTCGGCCGATAGTGATGGAAACCAAGGCTTACATGGCCCAGGGCATCACGGCGGATTTCGCGACACAGTCGGGACCAATGCTCGTGATCGACGGCACGCTGCATCCGCGTTTCCTCGCCGACAGCGACAGTCTGAAGGTGCGCAACGGCATCGGTATCGATGCCAAGGGGCAGGTGCATATGGTGATTTCGAAGGGGCCGGTGCGCTTCTACGACTTCGCCAAACTGTTTCGCGATCGGCTCGGCTGCGCCAATGCGCTCTATCTCGACGGGACGATTTCGAGCGCATTCATTGCCGACAGCAATCGGCGCGACCGGCTGTTTCCGGTCGGGCCGATCATCTCGGTCAGCGTTCCCTTACCTAACTGAACGCTTTCAGACGGCCGCTGTGGGATAGGCACGCTCCAGGCCGCCGGAGGCTTGCAGCCCCTTGCGGAAGGCGGCAAAGGCCGGGTGCTGGCTCGACTTGGCGGCCTCCATCAGGCGGATCTGCAGGCGGGCAGGAGCATTGTTGCCGATCCACTCGCCGCAACGCTCCAGCTTGAGCGAATTCAGGAACTTCGCCTCGGAGGCGCGATCGAGATAGAGATGCAGGCCGTCAAACAGGGCGTCATCCTGGGCTGCGTTTTCGAACAGCAGGCGCAGGAAGGACTGGTCCTGATCCTGCAGGGACGACAACTTGTCGGCGACGGTTTGGCGATCCGGGAAAACGGACATGGCGGATACTCCCTCACAAAACACACGGCAGGTTACAGCCTCTGTCGGCCGCGTCTATTAGGGTGAGCTACACCACAACAAGATTGCCCGAGGCTTGTCGGTGGGATTGGCGGATGAGCTGCCCGGACCGCACGGGTGTGACGTGGGCAGCAAATCCGGTGTCGGCAAACGAAAAACGGCGGCCCGAGAGCCGCCGTCTGCAGATGTCTTCGGTTTGGCCGTTCCGCTCAGCCGCGCCGGCGGTTGCGGCGGCCGCTTTCCTGGCTGCTCGATTCAGTCGCCGTCTTGTTGCGCAGCGGGCCGATGCGCTCGACAATGACGTCGAGGGTCGGGCGGGGGCCGGGCGTGTAGTCATCAAGAGCGGCACGCATGGCGGCCAGATGACCGCAGGAGGTGCCGCAGCAGCCGCCGATGATGCGAGCGCCTGAATCACGCGCAAGGCGGGCATAGTCGGCCATCAGCGGCGGGGTGCCGGAGTAGAAAATCTCGGTGCCGCGGAATTCCGGAATGCCGCAATTGCCCTTGACGATGACGGTCGCATCCGGATTGGCGGCGGTCATGTCGAGCAGGCTGGCGAGGATGTCGGACGCGCCGACGCCGCAATTGGCGCCGACGGCAAGGGGGCCTGCGCCGATATCACCGGCCACGCCGTGGATGTCCTTGGGGTCCAGACCCATCATCGTCTTGCCAGCGGTGTCGAACGAACCGGTAAACGTGTAGGGCAGGCCGACCTTGACGGCGGCTTCGGCAGCGGCGCGGATTTCCTCGGGCGACGACATGGTCTCGATCCAGGCGACATCGGCACCGCCGGCTTTGAGGCCTTCCATCTGCTCGACAAAGGCCGCGACCGCTTCGTCATAGGTCATGGCGCCGAGCGGGACCAGCAGTTCGCCGGTCGGGCCAACGGAACCGGCGACGATCACCTTGCGCGGTGCCTTGTCGGCAACGGCGCGGGCGATCTCGGCGGCCTTCTTGTTCAGCGCATGCACGCGGTCCTGGGCATGGTGCAGCTTCAGCCGGTGGCGGGTGCCGCCGAAGGAATTGGTCAGGATGATGTCGGCGCCGGCATCGACGAAGTCCTGATGCAGCTTGACGATCTTTTCCGGCTGCGCCTCGTTCCACAGTTCCGGCGCCTCGCCGGCCTCGAGCCCCTGGGCGAACAGGTTGGTGCCGGTTGCGCCATCGGCGAGCAGCACGCCTTTTTCAGCCAGCAGATCGGAGAGCGGATTGGAAAGGCTTGCCATGGTCGGTCCTTTGATGATGTTTGATCCATCATATAAAGAAGTCTTTATGTGACTTCAACGACTAAAAGAAAAACGGTCCCGCCGGCGCATGCCAACGGGACCGATCGTGACATTTTTGGTTCGTCGCTATGCGGCGACGAGCGGCTTTTCCTCGTGGTTGACCGGTGTGACCATGGACGAGATGATCTGCTGCAGGTCGATCATGCCGATGGGGGCGCCATGATCGTCGACGATCTTGGCGCTGGTCTGGTTGAACTCGATCATCAGCTTTGCCGCAGTTTCCAGAACTGTGTTGCGCGGAATCGCGATCCCGTCGCTTGCCCCGGCAAAAGGCGACATGATGGTATCGACCCGAATGACGCGGCCGCGGTTGACCTCCTTGACGAAGGAACTGATGTAGTCGTCGGCAGGCTTCAGGACGATTTCCTGGCCCGTGCCCTGCTGGATCACCTCACCATCGCGCAGGATGGCAATCTTGTCGCCGAGACGCAGCGCCTCGTCGAGATCGTGGGTGATGAAGACGACCGTCTTCTTCAGTTCCTGCTGCAGATCGAGCAGCACGGTCTGCATGTCGACGCGGATCAACGGGTCGAGGGCGGAGTAGGCCTCGTCCATCAGCAGGATGTCGGCATCGTTGGACAGCGCGCGGGCAAGACCGACACGTTGCTGCATGCCGCCTGACAACTGGTTCGGATAGTGTTTTTCGAAACCGGTCAGGCCGACCCGTTCGATCCAGCGGCGACCGATGGCCTCGCTCTTCGACCGGTCCATGCCCTGGATATCCAGCCCATAGACGGTGTTTTCCAGCACTGTACGATGGGGCAGCAGCGCGAACTTCTGGAAGACCATCGCCGTTTTCTGGCGACGGAAATCCCTCAGTTCGAGCTGCGTCATGCGGCAGACATCGACATTGTCATACAGCACTTCGCCGGCGGTCGGCTCGATCAGCCGGTTGATGTGGCGAATGAGGGTCGACTTGCCGGACCCCGACAGGCCCATGACAACGGTGATGCCGCCGGCCGGCATGGAGATGTTGATGTCCTTCAGGCCGAGCACATGGCCGTGTTTCTCGTTCAGCTCCGACTTCGAGATGCCAGCCTTGGCTGCCTCGATATAGTCTTCGCCGCGCGGCCCGAAAATCTTGTAAAGGCCGCGAATTTCAATGCCGTGACTAGCCATGGACAACCTCCGTATGACGCTGCAGTCGCTTGCCATAGGCCTGGCTGGTGCGGTCGAAAATGATGGCGATGACGACCAGGGCAAAGCCGTTGAGGAAGCCGATCGTCAGGAACTGGTTGGAAATCGCCTGGAGCACGTTCTTGCCGAGACCTCCGACGCCGATCATCGAGGCGACGACGACCATGGCAAGCGACATCATGATGGTCTGGTTGATGCCGGCCATGACGGTTGGCAGGGCGAGCGGGATCTGCACGTTGAACAGCTTCTGACTGGGCGACGAGCCGAACGCATCGGCTGCTTCCAGCACTTCACGATCGACGAGGCGAATGCCGAGATTGGTCAGGCGGATCATCGGCGGAACCGCATACATGACGACGGCGATCAGGCCGGGAACCTTGCCGATGCCGAAGATCATCACGACGGGGATCAGGTAAACGAAGCTCGGCATGGTCTGCATGACGTCGAGGATCGGGTTGATCACCGACTGGACACGCTCCGAACGGGCCATCAGGATGCCGATCGGAATGCCGACGACAATCGAGATCAACGTACAGACCGTGACCATGGCCAGCGTGACCATCGTGTCTTCCCACAGGCCGACAAAGCCGATGGCGAGCATCGACAAGGCCGTGCCCACAGCGATCTTGGTGTTGCGGCTGGCGACATAGACGATCAGAGTCATGACCAGAATAATGATGAACCATGGCGTTGCGACAAACAGCGCCTGCAGCCAGTTCAGGAACCATTGCAGCGGCTGCACGGCTGCGTCGAGAATGTAACCATACGCGCGGACGAAAGCCTTGAAGTTGTCGTCAATGAGTTTTCTCGCCTCCCGCATCACGGTCTGGTCGATTTGCGGAAATTTGCACAGCAATTCCGGCACATAATTGCATAGGACTGAAGCCATCTCTTTCCCCTTACTATCCCCCCACTTGCGGGCTATGCCCGGCCGAACAAAACCGGCAATGGTGACTTCGCGCCGCTTTTTGCGGTCACTGTCGCGCGCAAGGTAACCGAGTTCCACGGAGGAATTCATGCTGTCTGCGACGTTTGGCACCGTCTGATGGCGGGTTGCGGCTTGCCGCATGGCTGAAATGAGCGACGGGCCCGAAGGCCCGCCGCAATCGAAGGATCAGAGGCTGGCCTTGATCTTCTCGGCCACATCAGGGGCGACCCATGTCGTCCACATGTCCGCGTAGTTTTCGAGGAAGTGCTTGGCGCCATCCTCGTTGGTGCCCTGGTTGTCACCCATCCAGGCGAGAACCTTGCCGACCGTCTGGTTGTCCCATTTGCGGGTCTTGACGTAGTCCATGGCAACGCCGGCCTTCTCGGAGAAGCCCTTGGTCACGACGGTATAGACGTCGGAGACCGGGTAGGCGTTGACCTTTGGATCCGGGCAATCCGGCACCGCGGTGCAGGCATCCCAGTTCGCCTTGTCATGATCGACGCCGAAGGACAGCTTGACCATCTCGTACTTGCCGAGGATGGCGGTCGGGGCCCAGTAGTAGCCCAGCCAGCCCGTCTTGTTTTCGAACGCATTGGCGATCGAGCCATCGAGGCCGGCAGCCGAGCCGGTGTCGATCAGTTCGAAGCCCTTGTCCTTGGCGCCGAGCGCCTTGTACAGGTTGGCGGTCGAAACCTGGCAGTTCCAGCCCGACGGGCAGTTGGTGACAGCGCCCTTGGACGGATCTTCCGGTGCCGGGAACAGTTCCGGATGCGCCAGCGCGTCCTGAACGGTCTTGATTTCCGGATTGGCATCCGCCACGAATTTGGGGATCCACCAGCCTTCAACACCACCGTCGGACAGCAGCGGAGCCGCCTGGATCAGACGGCCTTCGGCAATCGCCGTATCCAGCGCCGTGCGCACGGCATTAACCCAGAACTCGGGCGCCATGTCCGGCTGGCCCTTTTCGTTCATCGAGGCAAATGTCGGCATGGTGTCGCCGGTGACCATGGTCACCGTGCAGCCATAGCCGCTTTCGAGGATGATCTTGTCGACATAGGCGGCAACACCCGCCGATGCCCAGTTCATTTCCGCGATCGAGACATCGCCACAATCGGCAGCCTGAGCGGAACC
Source organism: Hyphomicrobiales bacterium (assembly GCA_900470155.1). Taxonomy (GTDB): domain Bacteria; phylum Pseudomonadota; class Alphaproteobacteria; order Rhizobiales; family Rhizobiaceae; genus Allorhizobium. The sequence goes on along the minus strand of UBZT01000017.1, from coordinate 12,188 downwards.
GGCAGCAGCATAGAGACCTGCAGCGAGGATAGTGGAAGCGAGGAGCTTCTTCATGGAGTTAAGACCTCCCAGTCTTATCAGCAGTGTTCATCGGGACGGGCATGGACGGTTACTGCTGAGCCGGCCTGCCAATGGGTTCGTTGTCGTGGAGTGCAGGCGCGATACGCGCCGATCGGTCACCAACACTCCGCACACGAAGCAGCCTTGTCTTTGGGGCAGGACGTTCGCCCGGTCGGCTTGTTTCGCAATAGCAGCCTACGTCTTCCGATGAGGAAATCAACCTCCCGAAAGCACTGAGACCGGGGTGTCGCATTGGAACAACCCATTGGAGCGACTTAATTTGCCGCTTTTTAAGAAGGAGGGGAGGGCGTTTCGCCCAATGCACAGGCAGGAGGGCAGGACGGATCGCAAAGCCGCTTATGCCGCCCCTCCAGTTAAGACCTCAGCTATCCTGGATGCGGCACAAACCGCGCTTCCGCCGGCCGCTACAAAAAGTCAAAAAATGTCGAAATAAAATCGTCTGCCGCGCAAAAATAACCATCCGGTAACCGTTGGGCCGGTAGATGAAGGGGCCGGCGCGTTTATGCCGGCTGCGCCCCGGATCCTGTTTTGCGTCCCGGGGCGTTTGTTTTCCAGCCCATGGCGGAAAACGAGGCGCGGCCGCACGAGGGGCCGCCGCCATGGCCAGACAGGCCGCAATCAACGCTTGGCGAGGACCGGTACGCGCGGATCGCGAACTTCCCAACGGGCAACCGTCTGCAACTGCGGCGCGCGGCCGTTCCAGGCGATGGCGAGACTATTGTGGTTGCGCAGGATATAGAGCATGGAGTGTTTCCTTCGGGTGCCGCGCTTCTCTTGCGGAGCGCTGGTTTCGACGGTCAGATAATCACTCCGAATGGTTCGCGCAACGACATTTGTCGTCATGCAATGTCGCATTTGAGCGAATCTTGAAGAAAGGTCCGCGGCAGGCTGTCGCAGTGTCGCATTTCCGGTAATTGCACGGAAGAAAATGCGGCAGAAGCGCGGCGGAACAGCGGTTTTTTGAAGTGGCGCAGACAGGACAGGACGCAATGGCGAAAGCGATCATGCTGCAGGGCACGGGCTCGGATGTCGGAAAGACGATACTGGTTGCCGGGCTCTGCCGACTCGCCTCCAACCGTGGATTGAAGGTCGCTCCGTTCAAGCCGCAGAACATGTCGAACAATGCGGCGGTCGCCGACGACGGCGGCGAGATCGGCCGGGCGCAATGGTTGCAGGCGCTGGCGGCGCGCGCACCGTCGTCCGTGCATATGAACCCGGTGCTGCTGAAGCCGCAAAGCGAGACGGGCAGCCAGATCATCGTGCAGGGCAAGGTATTCGGCCAGGCCAAGGGCCGCGACTACCAGAGACTGAAGCCGCAATTGATGGCCGCCGTGATGGACAGCTTCGAACAGGTGAAGGCCGGCCGCGACCTGGTGATCGTCGAGGGAGCCGGATCGCCGGCCGAAATCAATCTGCGGGCCGGCGACATTGCCAATATGGGCTTTGCGACACGGGCAGGGGTGCCGGTGGTGCTGGTCGGCGATATCGACCGCGGCGGGGTGATCGCCTCGCTGGTCGGCACGCACACGATCCTGACCGACGAGGACCTCAGACAGATCGCCGGCTACATCATCAACAAGTTTCGTGGCGACGTGACGCTGTTTTCGGACGGGATCGACGCGATCAGCCGCTTCACCGGCTGGCCCTGCTTCGGCATCATTCCTTGGCTGAAGGCGGCCGGCCGGCTTCCGGCCGAAGACAGCGTGGTGCTGGAACGGTTGGTCACGGGCTCGGGCGGGGCGCTGAAGGTTGCGGTTCCGGTCCTGTCGCGGATCGCCAACTTCGATGATCTCGATCCTTTGCGCGCCGAGGCCGAGGTCGATCTGGTCTATGTGCGGGCCGGCGAGGCGCTGCCGGCCGATGCCGGCCTGGTCATCCTGCCCGGCTCGAAATCGACGATTGCCGATCTCGAGGAGTTTCGCCGCCATGGCTGGGATCGCGATCTCACCGCGCATGTGCGGCGTGGCGGCCGGGTGATCGGGATTTGCGGCGGTTACCAGATGCTCGGGCGGACGGTATCGGATCCGCTCGGGCTCGAAGGCGCGCCGCGACAGGTCGAGGGCCTCGGACTGCTGGATGTCGTGACGGAGATGGCGCCGGAAAAGACCGTGCGCAACAGCGTGGCGCGGTCAATCGTCTACGATGTGCCACTGTCAGGCTATGAAATCCACCTCGGCCTGACGACGGGGCCCGACTGTGCGCAGCCACCGGTCTCGATCGAGGGAAGGCCGGATGGCGCAAGCTCTGCCGATGGACGGGTCAGCGGCACCTATCTGCATGGATTGTTTTCAAGCGACGAATACCGCCGGCATCTGCTGGAAAGTTTCGGCATCAATGGTGGTGGGGTGAACTATCGGCAAAGCGTCGATGCGGCGCTGGACGAGGTGGCGACCGAACTAGAAAGCCGGCTGTCACCCCAATGGCTCGACAGCTTTCTCGGCTAAGCGCGTGATCCCGGCGTCAGTTCTCTGTGACGACGCCATCGACGGGCGAGGCCATCAATTCGCCGGTGCCGAGCGAGTTGTCGGAATATTTGAAGGCCAGAATGCTGAGTACGCACGCGATCAGCAGGATGAAGATGTATCTCATGACTTGTCCCTATATGTCCGAGTACAACGAGACTAAGGCACAAGCAGTTCCGGCCCGGCTAAACCTGACGTTAAAATCTTAAGCATTGCGGCAAATATGCCGCATTTTGCCGCCCGATCGAAGGGTGAGCCGCCAAAAGGCGTGCCGGCGGCTTCACCAGAGGCAGGGCTTAGCTGCAATTTACAGAGTGAAGTTCCGATCGCGGATCAGAAGACCCCGACGACGCGCCACTTGCCGCTGACCATCTCGACCGCGGCGCGATGATGGTGTCCATGCGGCGACTCCAGCACGATCTCGTGCTGCTCAACGGCGTGGATCAATGTATCTGGATCGCCCTCGATATGGCTGGGTGCAAGCCGCTTTGTGCCGCGCACGCTTTCGAAATGAATCTCGCCGGAAATGCCATGCCGCGTTCCGTCCTTCAGAAGTATCTTCCAGGTCATCATGTCTCCTCCCATGGTCGCCCGAGGCCGTTCTCCCAAACGGCCTGCGGTGGGGAAAAGGTGACATGGCGGGCGCAGGAGTCAAGATGGGGGTGGGGAAGGAGATATTTGCGCGTGTCATTACAAATGCCCTGTTGCTCACAGTTGCAATTCGTCAGCCAGAATCTGAGGGTTGCAATTGACTGCCCCCGATCATCTGATGCAATGATCTGCAATGGACAGCGGAAAAACACTCAGTCCGGCCCAAATGCTAGCGATACTTGAGGCGGTAATACGCGAATCGCCAAATTTTGTTTACGGGGATCCGTTGACAGAAAAGGAATTACGTTGGTTAGGGCGAGCAGACGCAATATTGGAGGCAAGCGGAGCGATACCGGCGCTTCTAAGCTTCAGAACAGCGCGTCATAACTTAGGCGGCTACAGTCATAGTCGCGACAATATACTTATTCCTCTACACGACGCCTACAGTAGGATGGAGCTTTTGGCGCCCATTGCATCGCAAGGTGCTTTTATTCCCGCAGGTGCCACATGGAACGGTTACGCTGCCCTTATCAAGCTTGTACAAACCGAGTGCAATGATCTGCTTATAGTCGATCCTTATCTAAACGCATCGATCTTCACCGACTTTGCCCCTCACGCTACTGCTCGCCACGGCGTCCGTTGTCTGACTGCCCGGCGTCAAGAGTACCATTTATCTCTACTCGCTTCCGCGGGAAGATGGGCAACAGACACCATCTCGCAAACGCACCAAGTAGACGTCCGGTATGTACCATCTGGATCTTTGCACGACCGCCTGATTATCATCGATAATAGGGAGGTATGGCTCATCTCCCAGTCCTTTAAGGATATAGCCAAGCGTTCGCCAGCTTCGGTAACGCGGGCCGATATGGAAATGAGTTTGATGAAGGCACAACATTATGAAGCGCTGTGGGATCAAGGCACCGACTTGTCATAAGTCCGATGCGAAAGATCCAAATCAATTAAATATGGCGGAAGAGGTGGGATTCGAACCCACGGTACGGTCTCCCGCACGCCGGTTTTCAAGACCGGTTCCTTAAACCGCTCGGACACTCTTCCGGACGTCTGCCTTATGCGCAAAGACGGCGATCTTTGCAAGATGGTTTGTGTTCGGCCTTTCACCCCCGACACGGGGAGGTAGGTGGCGCGGTCTCCGTCAAACTCACGTTACGTAAATTAGCGCATTGTTAACCATAAACAAATTTGCCCTGCGGCAAAGTTGTGACTTTTCCCATTTTGGCCATTTTTCACAGGCTTCCTTGCTCCGGAATGAGACAGCTGCGGGGTTTCTCGCGCGGGACCGGGTTCGTGGCTGGGGATGCTGCGGCCGAGATGGACAAAAGTGGGACGCATGGAAGTCAAGGTGAGCGGCCGTTTGATCAGCGGTGCCAAGTGGGTCGGGATTGCGGTTCTCTGCAGCCTTGCCGCATCGTGTTCGACAACCAAGGACACAGCGTCCAACAAGAAGCGTTCGAAGGAATATTTCGCCGAGTCGGAATATGGCGTGAAGGCCAGCCCGCGTCTGGTGGCGAGCGGCCCGGTGCCGAAGGGTGGCGGCCGCGCCATGGTCGGCAAGCCGTATACGGTCAAGGGCAAGGTCTATGTGCCGAAGGACAATCCCGGCTATGACAAGACCGGGATTGCCTCCTGGTACGGCACTGCCTTTCACGGCCGGCAGACGGCCAATGGCGAACTCTATGACCAGTATCATCTCTCGGCCGCCCATCCGACCCTGCCGCTGCCGAGCTATGCGCGGGTGACCAACCTCGCCAATGGCAGCTCGGTGGTCGTGCGCATCAATGATCGCGGGCCGTTCCATGCCGGCCGGATCATCGACCTGTCCAACAAGACCGCCGACATGCTCGACATGGCCCATAGCGGCACCGGCAAGGTGCGGGTGCAATATGTCGGCCCGGCGCGCATGGACGGCCACGACATGCCGTTCCTGATGGCCTCCTATGTGAAGAAGGGCGACCGCTCGCCGTATGCCGATCCGCAGGGACAGATCGCATCGGGTGTGATGGTCGCTTCCAACGACGCCGGTATCCCGCAATATCGCCCGGGCAATGCAAACGATGCGACGCCGAGCTACCAGACGGCGCTGGCCGGGCCGACGCCGAGCGGTGGTACTACGGCGGCCAATACGCTGCAGGCGCAATTGATGGCCCAGCCGGGCATGGTGACGGCGGCAACGACTGGCGTCATGGAGCAGTTCGCGCTTCTGCCCGATTTCGGACCGTTCCCCGCCGAGCGTCCGGCCCACGTGCCCGGACTGGATGGCTCCGGCTATGCGGCAGCCTACGCCGAAACCGCAGTTGTGCCCAAGGCGGCGCTTGCCTTCGACGCGGTTATGGTGCGCAATGACGGTCTCACCGAGGCCTCGATTCTGTCGTCGGTCGCGCTAGGCAGGACCCGCGTTTCCGCCGGGGGCTGAGCGCGGCGTCCGGCGCCAAGGACCTCGGACACCTGCAACGACACCGCCGGGACAAGAAGCCGAAGTTAGTTCATGCAAAATCGCCTTGCCTCGAGGTTCGTCCTCGTTTTCCTGCTGATCGGCCTGTCTGTTTCGCCGCTGTTTGCCAAACGGGGCATGGCGCAGACGACGGCTGCACCCGCCCTGTTCGAAACCAAGGCGGCACAAGTCTATCTGATCGAAGCCTCGACCGGCACCGTGCTGCTGGCCAAGGGCGAGCGCAAAAGCTTTGCACCGGCGTCACTGGCCAAGCTGATGACACTGGAGGTGGTGTTCGATGCGCTGACGCGCGGCGAGATCCGTCTCGATACGATCTATCCGGTGTCGGAATATGCCTGGCGCACCGGTGGCGCGCCGTCGCGGACGTCGACGATGTTTGCCGCGGTCAAGTCACAGGTGCCGGTCGGTGATCTGATCAAGGGTGTGGCGGTGCAGACAGCCAATGACGGTTGCCTGATCCTGGCCGAGGGTATTTCCGGCTCGGAGGCCAAATTTGTCGAGCGGATGAATGCGCGCGCCAAGGCGCTGGGGCTGAAAGATACCGTGTTCGGCAATGCGACCGGGCTGCCGCATCCGGACAACGCCTCGACGCTGGTCGATCTGGTGACGCTGGCGCAGCATCTGCAGACGACCTATCCGCAACTCTACCTGACCTTCAAGCTGCCCGAATTCGAATGGAACAAGATCCTGCAGCGCAATCGCAATCCGCTGCTGGGCATCGGTGCGGACGGGCTGGGCACGGGATATTCCGAAGGCAGCGGCTTTGCCATCATCGCCGCGGCGGAACGCAACGGACGGCGGTTGTTTCTCGGCATGAACGGGCTTGCCACCGACAAGGAGCGCACGGACGAGGCCAGGCGCGTCCTTGACTGGGGCTTCAACGCCTTCGAGATGCGCGAACTGTTCAAGGCCGGCGAAGTGATCGGCGAGGCGAGCGTCTATGGCGGGGCAAGCGATACCGTGCCGCTGGTCGCGGCCAACCCTGTCTCGGTCTATGTGCCGGTCAACAATCCCGAACGGCTGCAGGCCAAGGTGGTCTATCGCTGGCCGCTTGATCCGCCGGTCGCGGACGGGGCCGAAATTGCATCGCTTTCGGTGTTTTCCGGTGAACGGTTGCTGCGCACGGTGCCGTTGAAGAGCGCATCGAGCGTCGAGGTCGGGACGCTGCGCCAGCGGGCCAGCGACGCGTTGATCGAAATGCTGTTCTTCTGGTTATAGTGCGAAAAGCCCGATCCGGGCGGCATCCGGGTTTCGCTCGACACATTCTTGCGCTAGAGGCGTTGTAAGGCCTTTGATGGCATTTGCAAAAACGCCTCACGGCGACAGACAAGCGGGAAGTGGGCAGGCATTGGCAACCGGACGCGGATTGTTCGTCAGTTTCGAGGGAGGCGAGGGGGCCGGGAAATCGACCCAGATCCGCCGCTTGGCCGAGAGCCTGCGCCAGAAGGGCCATCAGGTGCTGCTGACGCGCGAGCCGGGCGGATCGCCGGGTGCCGAAGCCCTGCGGCATGTTCTGTTGTCCGGGGCCGCCGAAGCCTTTGGCGTGCGCATGGAGGCGATGCTGTTTGCGGCGGCGCGGGCAGATCATCTGGAAACGGTCATCCGGCCGGCGCTGGTGAACGGCCAAATCGTGCTGTGCGACCGCTTCATCGATTCCTCGCGGGTCTATCAGGGGGTAACCGGCAATCTCGAGCCGGCGCTGATGGCGGCACTTGAGCGCGTGGCTGTCGGCGAGACCATGCCGGACCTGACGCTGATCCTCGATCTTCCGGCCGATGTCGGGCTGGCGCGCGCGCGTCGTCGGGCCGGCGAACAGAGTGAGACTTCAGCGCCAGACCGGTTCGAGCGTGAGGACACCGACGTGCACGAAAAACGGCGCCAAGCGTTTCTCGACATTGCCCAGCGCGAGCCGGCGCGCTGCCGTGTCGTCGATGCGAGCCTTGATGTCGACCGGATTGCCAAAGACATTGTCGCAGAGGTGACGCTGGTTCTGACGCAGCGCGGTGGATTTGCCAGACCTGAGACGGCGGCGAGCCGATGAGCGAGGAACGGGCAGGCTTGCTGGACGGCGCCATCGCGCCGATGCTGAATACCAGGCTGTTCGGCCACCGGGATGCCGAGGATTTCCTGGCGCGCGGCTACAAGTCAGGCAAGGGCCATCACGCCATCCTGATCGAAGGGCCGGAAGGTATCGGCAAGGCGACGCTCGCCTTCCGCTTTGCCAATCATGTCCTGCGTTATCCCGATCCGCTAACGGCACCGGACACGATCGCCGACCCCGATCCGGACCACCCGATCAGCCGGCAGATTGCCTCCGGTGCGAGCCATAACCTGCTGCATCTGTCACGGCCGGTGGACGACAAGACCGGACGGGTGAAATCTGCGATCACCGTCGATGAGGTGCGTCGCGCCGGACATTTTTTCAGCCAGACCTCGGGCACCGGCAACTGGCGCATCGTGATCATCGATCCGGCCGACGACCTTAACCGCAATGCCGCCAATGCAATCCTGAAGATCCTCGAGGAACCGCCGAAGCGGGCGATGTTCCTGGTGCTCAGCCATGCGCCGGGCAAACTCCTGCCGACTATCCGTTCGCGCTGCCTGCCGCTCCGGCTCGACCAGCTTTCGCCCGATGCCATGGACCAGGCGCTCGGCCAGCTTGGGCTTGCCATTCCAGCGGAGCGGCGCGACGCGGTGCTGGCGCTTGCCAAGGGAAGCGTGGCACGCGCCCTGAAACTGGTCAATTATGGTGGTGCCGACATCCTGGCTGCCTTCGACGAGATGTTGGCGGCCAAAGGGCCGGCGCAGCGCCGGATGATGTTCAAGATCGCCGATGCGCTGTCGGTCAAGGACAGCGAGGTCGCCTTCGGCTTTTTCACCGAACATCTCGGCGATCACCTGGCCGATCTGGCACGCAGTCTGGCGCTGTCGGGCGATCTGAACGCGGCCGAACACTATGCGCGGCTCACCTCGACGATCAACGAGCAGCTATCGATTGCCGCCGGCTACAATCTCGACCGCAAGCAGACCATTCTCGATGTGCTGGCCGCGATCGCGCGGTGAAACGCCTGACGTGGCGACAGGCGTGACATTGCCACTGCCCGACATTGCGACTGGGCAGTGCAGCAAACTTGCTGTTCCTAAAGGCGGCAGAATGTTTTAAGAGCGTTCGACCCCATTTGTCGTCGCCGTTTATGGCCGGCCCTTTCGCGCCGCCATTGTCCGGCCCCAAGACAATCGCAACCGATGAAAAGACAACAAAAAGCCATGAGCGACCCGTATTACATCACTACCGCCATTTCCTATCCGAACGGCAAGCCGCATATCGGCCATGCCTATGAGCTGATCGCGACCGACGCCATGGCGCGGTTCCAGCGGCTCGACGGACGGGATGTGTTCTTCCTGACCGGTACGGACGAACATGGCCAGAAGATGCAGCAGACGGCGCGCGCCGAAGGCATTTCGCCGGAAGAGTTGGCCGAGCGCAATTCGAACGAATTCCGTGCCATGGGCACGCTTTTGAACGCGTCGAACGACGACTTCATCCGCACGACCGAACAGCGTCACCACCAGACCGTGCAGGAAGTCTGGCGGCGGATGGAGAAGAACGGCGACATCTACAAGGGCGGCTATGCCGGCTGGTATTCGGTGCGCGACGAGGCTTACTACCAGGAAGACGAGACCGAACTGCGCGCCGATGGCGTGCGTTACGGGCCGCAGGGCACGCCGGTCGAATGGGTCGAGGAGGAGAGCTATTTCTTCAAGCTGTCGGCCTATGAAGACAAGCTCTTGAAGCTCTACGAGGACCAGCCGGATTTCATCGGCCCGAACGAACGGCGCAACGAGGTGATCTCCTTCGTCAAGTCGGGCCTGAAGGACCTGTCGATCTCGCGCACAACGTTTGACTGGGGCATCAAGGTGCCCGGCGACGACAAACATGTGATGTATGTCTGGGTCGATGCGCTGACCAACTACATCACCGCGACCGGTTATGTCGAAGACCAGAACGGCCCGCGGGCGAAATACTGGCCGGCCGACGTGCATATCATCGGCAAGGACATCATCCGTTTCCACGCCGTCTACTGGCCGGCCTTCCTGATGTCGGCAGGCCTGCCGCTTCCGAAACGCGTTTATGCGCATGGCTTCCTGCTCAACAAGGGCGAGAAGATGTCGAAGTCGCTCGGCAATGTGGTTGATCCGGTCAATCTGGTGAACCATTTCGGTCTCGACCAGGTGCGCTATTTCTTCATGCGCGAAGTCTCGTTCGGGCAGGACGGCAGCTATTCGGAGGAGGGGATCGCCACCCGCATCAATGCCGATCTCGCCAATGGCATCGGCAATCTCGCCAGCCGTTCGCTGTCGATGATCGTGAAGAATTGCGATGGCCGCATCCCGGCGCCCGGCCCGCTGACCGAGGCGGACGAGGCGATCCTGAAGACTGCCGACGAGGCGATCACCATCTGCCGCGAGGAGATGGACAAGCAACAGATCCACAAGGCGGTGGCGGCGATCATCAACATCGTCAACGAGGCCGACCGCTATTTCGCCGCCCAGGCGCCGTGGGTGCTGAAAAAGACCGACGAGGCGCGCATGGGCACCGTGCTTTATGTGACGGCCGACGTGGTGCGCCAGATCGCCATCCTGTTCCAGCCGATCATGCCGGTATCTGCGGCAAAGCTGCTCGACCTGGTGGCCGTCGCGGCCGAAGACCGGGTGTTTTCAAAGCTCGGTGCGGTCGGTCGGCTGACGCCTGGCACGGTGCTCGAAGCCCCGTCGCCGGTCTTCCCGCGTTATGTTGCGCCGGAAGCGGACAAGGCCTGAGCGCATGTTGATCGATACGCATTGCCACCTCGACTTTGCCGATTTCGACGCCGAGCGCGACGAACTGGTGACGCGCGCGCATCAGGCGGGTGTCAAACAGATGGTGACGATCTCGACCCGAGTGAGGAAGCTCGACACGCTGCTGGCGCTGACGGAACGTTATCCGAGCGTGTTCTGCTCTGTCGGCACGCATCCGAACAATGCCGGCGACGAACTCGACGTGACGGCGGACGAGCTGGTGCGGCTGGCGCAAGCGCATGACAAGATCGTGGCAATCGGCGAAGCCGGTCTCGACTATTTCTATGACACGCAGACGCCGGAAGACCAGAAGACCAGCTTCCTGCGCCATATCGAGGCGGCACGGCGCACGCAACTGCCGCTGGTGATCCACAGCCGCAGCGCCGACGAGGACATGGCGGCAATCCTGACGGACGAAACAGGGAAGGGCGCCTTCCCCTTCATCCTGCACTGCTTTTCGGCCGGCCAGGCACTGGCCGATACCGGAGATGCGCTTGGCGGCTATATCTCGTTTTCCGGCATCGTGACGTTTCCGAAGTCGGAAGAGCTGCGCGAGATCGCCAAAAGCGTGCCGATGGACAGGCTGCTGGTCGAGACGGATGCGCCATATCTGGCGCCGAAGCGCTGGCGCGGGAAACGCAACGAGCCGTCCTACGTGGTCAACACGGCCGAGGTTCTGGCCGAGGTCAAGGGCGTGTCCTATGCCGAGATGGCCGATATCACCACCGCAAACGCGCTGCGCTGCTTTGCGAAAATGCCGAGGCTTGCATGAGTTTTCGCCGCCGGTTCACGCTTCTCGGCTGCTCTTCGTCGCCCGGTGTGCCGCGGATCAACGGCGACTGGGGCGCTTGCGATCCGGACGAGCCGAAGAACCGGCGTACGCGTGCATCCTTCCTGATCGAGCAGATCGGCCCGGATGGCGGCACGACGACCGTTGTCGTCGATACCGGGCCTGATTTTCGCGAACAGATGATCCGTGCCGGCGTCCAGCGGATCGATGCGGTGATCTACACCCATGCGCATGCCGACCACCTGCATGGCATCGACGACCTGCGCGGCTATTTCCACATCCAGCACCACCGCATTCCGATCCATGCCGATGCCTTCACCATGGAACGCATCGCGATGGGCTTCGGCTACTGCCTGGAGACGCCGCCCGGCAGCAATTATCCGCCGATCGTCGTGCCGCGGATCCTGACAGACCTGGACGCGCCCATCGAGATCTCCGGTGCCGGCGGCACGATCTCGCTGATGCCGCTTTCGCAGCAGCATGGCGACATCTCGTCGCTTGGCCTCAGGATCGGCAATGTGGCCTATTGCTGCGACATCAGCGATTTTCCGATGGCGACCGTCGACAAGCTGTCGGGTCTGGATGTGCTGTTCATCGACGCGCTGCAGTATCGGCCGCATCCGAGCCATTTGTCGCTCAGTGAAGCGCTCGCGTGGATCGACAGACTGAAGCCGCGTCGCGCGATCCTGACGCACATGCATATCCCGCTGGACTACCAGACGGTGATGGCCGAAACGCCGGCGCATGTCGAACCGGGTTATGATCAAATGTCGTTTGAAATTCAGATGGTTGATGGATGTAACTGATCTGATGTCACCGCCTTGGCTTGCTGTCTTAGGTTCCATAATCTATCTTATGCGATCTCTATATGTAGCCGCAAAGTTAGAATGTCCTGTTTCTGCAAAGTTGGAATGTCACACTCCCCACGTCTGAATGACGTCTGGGAGATTGCAGA
>UBZT01000001.1 GCA_900470155.1 Hyphomicrobiales bacterium | reverse complement strand
CCGCTTCGCCGGGCTCGCAACACCCGGTGTATCCGAAAGCGGAACGGGAGGAGTATGGCACGGCGCAAAACGAGGGGGATGAACTGGGGTGCGTTTTGTTGAAAAGGTTGGAGGATTTGCAAAAGTCATCCCCCTTGGATGGCTCACATCGCGTGTTTTGCGGCAAGCGCCCGGGCGGTGGCCTCGACGATGGCGAATAGGCGTTCGCGTGCCGGCCGGGGGGTCAGGTTGTGGTCAGCATCGGCGATCATGTGAAACGTCACATTGCCATAGGCGGCGAGCTTTTCGGCCTGCGGTCCGAAATGGGCGTGGAAGCGCTCGAGACCTTCGTCACCTTCGGCATAGACCAGAACCACCCGGGTTTGCCGCGCCTCGAGCGTGCGGAATTCGCTGTGAACCCGGCCGCTCAACCGGGTGATTGGCACGGCCGCCTTGACGAAACGCGAGGCGGATTTGGCGGCGCGGTCGATCAGCCGGACGGCGATATTGCGCGTGACCGCGCCAACATCCACGTCCCCGGCCAGCACGCGCTTGATCGTCTCGTGCTTGAGAAGCTCGGCGGAATAGGCGCTCAGCGTGCGCGGCAGGCCCTTGAAGCGCCACAGGAAGGAATCCGGATTGACGGCAACCACCCCGTTCCAGCGCGGATCGGCGATCGCGGCGCGCAGCGCGATATAGGCGCCGCTGCAGCGTCCGACGATCAGCGTCCGGCCGGTGAGCCCCCGTGTTGCCAGGAAATCATAGGCGGCCGCGACATCGGCAAGCTGGGCATCGTCGTAGAGGATCTGCTTGCGGCGTCCCGGGATCGGCGGGCTGTCGCCGACGCCGGCTGCATCATAGCGCAGCGACGAGACGCCGATCGCCGCCAATCGCCTGGCCATTTCCGATGATGAACCGGCCCAGCCGGCCTGATGATCGTAGGAGGTCGAGAGTATAACCGCTGTCACCCCGATCGATGGTCCGACCGGCTGACACAGGGTGCCGGAGAACCGGTCTCCCTCGCCGAAGCGCACCGGCGTTTCGCGACTGCTGCCGCAGGTGATCGGCCGGATCACCGGAGGCCGGACGACCTCTCCGGCCAGGCTCTGGAATTGCGGCAGTGCCTGAACGAAGGACAGCACTGTCTCGATAAACGCGCCCGGCATGGTCTGCGACAGAGGGCCGGAGACAAGTTGGTCATAGCCGGTGAAATCGGCCGTCGTCAGGCTGCCGCCGATCTTGCGCAGGATTTCGCCGAAGGCGATGTCGCCGTGATTGCCCGGGCGCTGGCCAAGAAACACCGGCAGGGCCGGCTTGAGCGTCGGATCGAGCGCGGTGCCGAGTGCCGGTTCCAGCGGAGAGGCGGTGGAAAGATCGAGGCTTTTCAGGTCGGCTGCAACGGTCTCCGGCATGCGCAGTCCGGCAATGGCGCCGGGCGACGTGTCGCGAAGCTCGGCCTTGATCTGCATCGGCTCGTCGATCATCTTCGACCAGAGCGACAGTTCGCGCAGATAGCTGCGACCTTTCAGCACCGGCCCGAGCAGCATCAGGCCGGCGAGATCGGTTTCCATCGGCGCGCGCAGATAGGCAAGGCTGCCGCCCAGACCCTGGCCGAGCAACACGATGTGGCGGGCGCCGGACAGCGCCTTGAGTTCGGCAATGGCCTCGCCGACGGTCGAGACCCAGCCGACCAGACCTGGTTTGGCCAGATCTGATTCGGCAAGCTCTGCCCCGTCTCCCTCAGCGTCGAATGCGTTTGCCGAACCGGGATAGTCGAAGCGCAGGCTCGCCACCCCGAGCGCTGCGAACCGTTCGGAGAGGATCCGGTAGAACCTGCGGGTGCACATTTCCTCGAGACCCCAGGGGCTGAGAAAAAGCACGGCCAGATCACGGCGATCAGCGCTTGATGCAGCCGCTGAAAACAGGCCGACATGCGATCCGAAAACGGTGGGTTGCGATGCCGAGACATCGGTACCTGCCGGTTTTGCAGAAGTGTTGGCTGCTCCGTCCACGCTCTCTTCCTTCAAGGACACGGCTGCCAGCGCCGCACCCGTTTTTTCGCGGCAATTAAATGCCCAAGAGTTTAACAGACCTTGCATGCCGGACGCGTTGGGGCGCGCGGATCAGATGGGCTGCTGGCTCGCTCTGGAAAAGCGGTCCCTGAGCATCTGCCTTATGCCGGCGACATCGAGGCAGAGTGCGGCGATCGTGTAGGCGACGACACCCGTCAGCACCGGCATGATCAGGTCGATAATGCCCTTCTCGGTGAAAAACGTCTCGACATACCATGTCGGCAGCGCCATGGCGGTCGCGGCAATGCAGATCTTCACGGTGGGCCAGATCTCGAGCGGCAGCGGATGCGCCTTGAACGACAGGAAATAGCCGACGACCACGCCGCAGATCTCGGAAAACAGCAGCGACCATGCGGCACCCATCAGTCCCATACGCGGCACCAGCACGACCATGCCGATGACATTGATCGTCAGGATGACGATGCCCTGGATCGACACCAGCCGCGCCGTCTTGGCGAGCTGGAAACTGACATGGATGAACTGGTAGGAAATCGAGCGGAACAGCCAGGCAAAAACGATGACCGGGATCAGTTCCGACGCCGCAGCCTCGAACTCCGGACCGAGGATCAGGCCGGAAAACTTGGTCGCGGTCAGCGCCATGCCGACGCAGGCGGGAATGAGGATCGCCAGCAGGAGGTCCAGACTGTGCAACAGATGCCGGTTGGTCGCAGCAGGTCCATCCTGGGACAAGAGCCGAATGGCGATGGGCACCATGGCCGAGCCGATCGCCACGCCGGGAAACAGGATGATCTGACGCACGAGATCGGCGGCCGCACCGTAAGTGCCGGCCGCGTTTTCGCCGAGATAGGCGACGATGATCAGCCGGTCGATGATCGTGTGCAGCATGAAAATGCCGCCCGATACGGTCATCGGCAGGCCGAAGCGCAGCATTTCGGTGAGAATGCCGCGGTCGAAACCATGCAAGGGGCGGCGCCAGACCTTGGGTGCATAGACCAGGATGGTGACCAGATAGGAGCCGGCGACGCTGATCAGCAGGCCCTGGCCGCCAAGGTCGAAGACCATCACCAGGATACAGGACAGCGTGATGCCGAGGGCGGCCCGCAGGATCGTCGATCGCATGTAGGAGCCGGTTTCCTGGCGGGCCCGGAAGATTTCCAGCACGAATTCGAACAGGCCGACGGTATAGGCGACGAAGATCGCCGGCACCACGTATTGTGCCGAGCCGTCGGGCAGGAAGAGCGCCGCGATCACCATCAGGGGAATGGCGAGCACGATGACGCCATAGGCGATCAGCGCCGACATGCGCACGTCAGCACCCCCTTCTTCGGAGGCGAAGCGCAGCACCGATGTCTTGATCCAGCCGAATAGCAGCGTCGAGATCAGTCCGGCAACGCTGATGCCCAGCACATAGATGCCGTATTCATGCGGGCTGAGGATATGGGTGAACAGCACGACCGAGGCACCGCCGATCACGACGGTCACGACATTGGCGATCATGTAGGACGAGACTTGACGAAGCATCAGGCAGGCACACGCGTGTATTCTTCGATCACCTGCATCAGGGCTTTCGGACGATAGTTGACGTCGAGCGGCAATGGCCGGTTCGGCTTGCCGTCGTCGCGGGTGAACCACATCGGCACCCATGTATAGCGATCGGTGATGCCCCAGGTGAGAATGGCGCCGGGGCGCTTGACGTCGCAAATGGCGCGCAGAAAATCATTGGCCGTGGCCGCCGCGATCTGGTCGCGGTCATAGGTCGAGGCCGGCAGCTTGTTGTCGATCACGTCAAGCTCGGTGACCAGCACCTCGAGGTCCATGCCGACAACAGCCTCGACAAAACGCGACAGGCCGTCCTTGTCGATCTCCTGGTCGCCGAGCAGATGGCCCTGGATGCCGACGGCATGCAGCGGCACGTCGCGGTCTTTCAGGTCGCGCAACATGTTGAGCAGCGCCTCGCGTTTGGCCCGGCACTGGTCGGTCGGATTTTCGATGGCGTAGTCGTTGATCACCAGCTGCACGTCGGGATCGACGGCGGCGGCCGTGCGCAGCGACAGTTCGACGAAGCGCTTGCCGAGGCGCTGCTGCCAGATCGAATCGCGGTACGGGCTGTCTGGCGTCGGATGATCGGCGATTGCCTCATTGATCACGTCCCAGCTCGGGATGCGGCCCTTGTAGCGCCCGACCACCATTTCGATATGGCGGACAAGCTCACCCTCCGCCTCGGTTTCGCTGGCGATCTGCTGGGTCCAGTCCGGCATGGCGCCGTACCAGGCCAGCGTATGGCCGCGCATTTTCATGCCATTGGCATCGGCGAATGCGATCAGGCGATCGGGCTGGTCGAAGACGAAGTCGTCGCGCGTCGGGCGCAGGTCGATCCATTTCAGTCCGCCTTCGCCGACCACCATCTGGCAGTGCTCGAGGATCGCGGTCTTGTAGTCGAACTGGTCGGCGAGATAATCGACGCGCACGGCGGCGCCGAAGGGAATGGCGGTTCTGAGCTGGCTGGCGCTGGCCACGCCGCCAGCGGCAGGCGCGCCGGGAATAACGCTGTCGAGCACGTTGGATGCCGCAAGACCTGCCCCGAGGGCGCCGACCACGAATTCCCGCCTGCGCATCACGATGCTTCCCTCGGCTACGCTCCAAAATGGAGCATGGTCTGTGGCGCGTCACATCCGACAACGCATGACGGCACCTTTTATATCAGGCTTTGCGCAGGCGCATCCACCATTCGCAAACGGCATTAATGGATACTTAATGAAAACAGGGTTTGTTAACCATGATTGCGCGCGCAAAGCTGACAAG
The DNA here is from genome assembly GCA_900470155.1 of Hyphomicrobiales bacterium. GTDB lineage: Bacteria > Pseudomonadota > Alphaproteobacteria > Rhizobiales > Rhizobiaceae > Allorhizobium. Next base: position 134,082 of record UBZT01000001.1, on the reverse strand, counting down.
CGACTGGGTCCCGACCACCATGTATGAAGCCAACTCTCGACTGAAGAAGCCCGTGGTCAGCACACGCGGCTGGATCGACAGAGTGCATCATCAGGCCGATGCGCCGTCGGAGCCGGCACAGCACGGGCTTCAGCCAGAAGTGCAGACGCTGGAGGAGCCGACGCGGGAGGTGCACCGCACTGAGACGGTATCGCACGCGTTCGAGGAGAATGAAGCGCGCGATGCCGAAACCTATTCCCGGCTTCAGCAGCTGTTCCAGCTCGACCTGTTTCGCATCCTGAACTGGCTGCGCGGCGGTGCGATCTGGATCGTGGCGCTGGCCGTCATCGGTGCAGTTGTCGGCTATAGCGCAACCATCTTCGTTAAGCCGCGCTTTGTCGCCGGCATCGACATCCTGCTGGATCCGGCGAATCTCAGGGTGGTCAGCAACGACATCTTTTCCGAAAACATGCAGCGCGACACCAAGCTGCTCGACGTCGACAGCAAGCTGCGCGTCATCACCTCGGGCAATGTGCTGGGGCGGGTGGTCAAGGATCTGAAACTTTATGCCGATCCGGAATTTGCCGGCGCGTCCTCGAAGGATCCCGCCAATGACGCCCTGACGACGCTCGCCAAGCGCGTCGTCGCACGCCGCGACGAGCGCTCCTTCATCGTCAATGTCGCTGTCTGGTCGAACAATCCGGACAAGTCGGTCGCCATCACCAATTCGGTTGTCACCAGCTTCCAGGAAGAACTGGCCAAGGCGGAATCCGAAGGGGCGGGCCGGGCAGCAAGCGCCCTGATCGCCCGGTTGGACGACCTCAAGGTCGAGGTGACCAAGGCGGAATCGAATGTCGAGCAGTTCAAGCGCGAGCGCGGCCTGCAATCGGTGTCGGGCGAGCTGACCTCGACGCTGATGTCGCAGCAGACCAATACCCAGCTGATCGAGGCGCGGGCGCGGCTGATCCAGGCGGAAACCCGCTACGACGAACTGGTCGCCACCGACCCGCGCAACCAGATGAATGCCGCAAGCCTGCAGTCGGAAACGATGACCATGCTGCGCACCCAGTATTCGACGCTGAAGCAGCGCATGACCTCGCAATCGGCGGTCCTTGGTCCCAATCATCCGGTGATCCTGACGCTAACACCGCAGGTCAAGGCACTCGAAGACCAGATCAACGCCGAGACCGGCCGCATCGTCCAGGCCGCCAAGACAGGACTCGATCAGGCCCGCACCGCGTTGAAACAGCTGAGTTCCCAGGCCAACCAGATGGCAAGCTCGGTCTTCGACGACAGCGCCTCGCAGATCCAGCTCCGCGAACTCGAGCGCGAGGCGCGCGCCAAGGCTGCCGTCTATGAAGCCTTCATGGCGCGTGCCGGCGAAGCCGCCCAGCGCCAGCAGATCGACGCCACCAATGTCCGCATCGTGACGCCGGCCGTCGCCCCTGCCAATCGCAGCTTCCCGCCCAGAGGTTACCTTCTGGCTGCAGCCGGCGGCATGGCCGGGCTTTTCCTAGGGCTGTTTGTCGCGGTCGCGCTCGGCCTGTGGCGCGACTATCGCTATCTGAGCGAGCGCCAGGACGAAGCCCATGCCTGACGGGCGTCAAAACGGAGCGAGCGCGAAGAACGGCCTGTTCTCCAGCCTGCTCTTTTTGACCATTTTCTGCTATTTCTGGATCGGTCTCGCGCCATTCCCGGACCCGAATGCCGCAGCCTTGCTGACCGCCTACGGCAAAAGCTCGAACCTGATCAACCAGCTGATCGTCGTCAGCCTGTCCGGCGTCGTTCTGGTCACGATGTTTCGCTATCGCTCAGTCGGCATGTTGCTTCGGCCGCATGGTCTGCTGGCAGTGCTGCTGGTATGGGTCTGCTTCACCGGGCTTTTGTCGGACGATCCGGCCACCGCCTTTCGCCGCATCGTCTTTGCCGTGCTGGTCTGCCTGTGCAGCAGTGCCGTATTGCTTTTGCCGCGCAACGAGCAGCAGTTCGGCAAGCTGGTCTGCGGCATCATGGTGGCGGTGATCGGCCTGTCCTATTTCGGCGTCATCGCCCTGCCGCAGCGGGCAATCCACCAGCCGACCGATGCACTCGAACAGCTGTTGGCCGGCGACTGGCGCGGTCATTTCGGCCACAAGAATGTTGCGGCAGGCGCCATGGTCTTTGCGGTCTTTTTCGGTCTCTATCTGCGCCAGGTGCGCTCGACGACGATCGGTTTGCTGATCGTCGCGGCCGCTGGCTTTTTTGTGTTGAAATCCGGCGGCAAGACCTCGGCCGGCATGTTGCCGGCAGTCCTGGTGCTCGCCTGGGTGTTCGAGCATGTGAAACCCCTGCGCTGGCTGATCCCGATCGTCGGCCTGCTTGTCGTCAACGCCATCCTGATGTCGGCGGCCGTGTCGCCAGCGGTCAGCGGCTTCCTGCTTTCGCTCGGCGTCGACCCGACCTTCACCGACCGCAGTTCGATCTGGGAACTGGCGCTGTCGGCGATCGCCGATCGGCCCCTCTTCGGCTATGGCTTCCAGTCGTTCTGGCAGACGGAAGCGCTGTTTTCGCGCGGCCAGGCACTCAGTTCATGGGCCGTGACGGCTGCCAATTCGCACAATGGCTATGTCGAGCAACTGATCAATGGCGGCATTCCGATGCTGATCCTGGTCGTGTTCTGGCTGGTCCTGCTGCCCATTCGCGATGCCGGACGCGCCTTGAAGAGCGGCAAGGACAAGGCGCTGACGCGGCTGTTCATCCGCATCTGGCTGTTTTCCCTGTTTTTTGCCTGCCTGGAGAGCCCGTTCTTCGGCAATACCGGGCCGCTCTGGTTCACCACGCTGATTTCGGTCTTCGGTCTGCGGTTCCAGGCCTATGCCAGCCTTGTCGAGCCAAAACCGGTTGCCATGGCAAAGGTCCGACCCGCGCGCCCGAACTGGCCGAGGCCGCAGCCTCAGCCTCGGCCTCAGACACAGCGTCTGGCCAATGCCCGTTAACGTCATGCTTACCTGCAGTTTGTAGGTTTCGCCGCAGGATCAGAGAGGCTGACATCAGCCAGATTGCAGTCGCCGGTGACAAAAGCTTCTGAAATGCCAATGTTGGATGCGGGTTCGATCCAGGCGGTCGTCTGCATCCCGACCTTTCGTCGGCCGGCCTGGCTGGCGCGCACGCTGTCATCCGTCATTGCGCAGAAAACCGATTTCCCCTTCGCGATCGTTGTCGTCGACAATGATGCCACCAATCCGGTCGGTGCTGCCTGCGCCGAAGACCTGCTCGGCCCGGCTGGCCTGCCTTATGCGGTCTTCACCGAGGGCAATCAGGGCAATTGCCACGCGATCAACCGGGCCTTTGCCGAGGCGATGCAGGCCTTTCCCAAGGCCGAGTTCCTGCTGATGATCGACGATGACGAAATGGCCATGCCCGGCTGGCTGGCGGCGATCGTCGGGACGGCGAGGCGCGAGAATGCCGATATTGTCGGCGGCCCGGTCGACCGGGAATTCGAGGTGCCGGCGACCACAGCCGTCATGCAGCATCCGCTGTTCGGCTCGATCGAGGGAGAGAGCCGCGAGATCGCCCAGATTCATGGTTCGGGCAATTGCCTGATCCGCCAGCGTGTTTTCGACGGTCTCGCATCGCCATTGTTCGATGTGCGCTTCAATTTTCTCGGTGGCGGCGACATGGAGTTTTTCACCCGCTGCCGCAAGGCGGGCTTCAGGACCTGGTGGTGTGCCGAGGCGATGATCCACGAATTCGTCGCCGAGGAACGGGTCACGGCGCGCTTCCTGATGAAACGTTCGATCCGCACCGGCAGCATCAACTATGTCATCGATCGTATCCACAGCGGCTCGGCGCTGAAGCCGGTGGCCAAGAATGCGGTGAGCCTTGTGCTCGGGCTTGGCCGGTCGGTGCTTTTGTTGACAAAGACCCGCCGCCTGCTGCCGGCAAGCCATCCATTGCTGGTCTCGCTGGGTCGCACGATCGCAAGCCTCGGCTTCCTGCCCAAGCCCTACAAGGGCTAGAGTGAAGGCCTGAGCCTCAGGCCTTGCCGATGGCGACCTCACGAATGATCTCGATCGGCGTGTGGGTGTGCGACTGGATGGTGATGGCGCACTGGTGCGGCAACAGGCTGTCGACGAGCGCCTGAAGGCCGGCGCGATCAAGCGGCGGACCGACCCAATAGGTAATGCACCGGCTTTCCGAGACCCGTTCATGCCGGGCGGCAAGCACCGGATCGCCGGCGACGGCCGCGCCATAGACCAGATATTCGGAGAAATGCCGCTGGCGTGCCAGCGCCTGCCACCAGGGCAGGCCGGAGGTCTTTTCGATCCGCGCCGTCATCACCTTGACGGTCTCGCGCTCCCAGAGCGTCATCGGGCCGATGAAGTCGTCGCCGGGCAGGACCGGATCCGGCAGGCCGAGCGCCCGATGGGCGTTTTGCCACCAGCGGACGTGGTTGGGACGCGACGGGTTGATCTGGCCGGGCTCGACATAGTGTGGCAGCCTTGGCGCAGCGGCAATCTCCGACAGGTCGAGAGGGCGGCAGAAGACATTGTCGGAATCGACGCACATCACCCGCTCGCTCGGCTGGGCGAGTGTCATGGCGATCTTGCGCAATTGCTGCAGATGCCAGCCATAGACCGGCAGATGGATGGCGGGCGACCACCAGTAGCGCCGGCCGCGCCATTTCGGCAGGGCCCAGAATATCGGCAGCAGGCTCGAGGACGAAACCACTTGGCGTCTGGGTCCGTTCAGCGGTGCAAACAGCGCCGCATCCTCATCGCCGACGACGATATAGTGCATGTCATGACCGGTGACATGGCGATCGATCGACAGGCAAAGCAGCTTGCAGCATTCGAAATCACCGCTATAGCTCGGCGTGACCAGCGAAATGGATGCCGTCATGTCTCTTCCTTCATGGCGCAATTGGCTGCCAAATCTAGGCGGCATTCCCCTAGAATAGCTTAACGCCTCATGCCAAATCCGCTGTGAGCGCGCGGCGCGCGGCGGATGCCACGACAAGCAATGAAACCGACGGCTCCCGGCTTCACGGAATTTTTAGATTAAAGGCCGATTTTGCATCACCGATGCGGGCCGTCACGTCTTTGCGCGGCGCCGAACTGTCCACCGAGGACATTGGACAGACCGATATGACAGAAAAGACCTATCTCGTTTTTGTCTCCAGCGCGACCGAGACCTGTGGCGTCGAGAGTTTTGCCAGGCTGCTGGCCGATCGACTGGGTCCCCGAGCCGAGAGGCACGAACTCGGCTTCGACCTATTCGGCCTGGTGAAGGCGATGTCCGGCGTGGATTCAGTGATCTTCAATTTTCCGGTCGTCGGCTGGAAGAAGAAGCTTGTCGAGCCGACGCTTGCGGCGCTGGTCGCCTGGCTGATGCGCCGCAAACGTGTCGTCGTGCTGCATGAATGGCAGGCTCTCGACTGGAAACGCCGCCTGGTGCTGATGCCGGTCATGCTGCTGGCCAGCCGCGTCTGTTTCTCGGCGCCGGAAATCGCAGACGAGTTCGCCGCAAGCCCGGTGTCTAACGTCACGACGAAGTGTCGCGCCATCGTGCCCGTGCCGCCCAATCTCGTGCCGCCGGCGACATTGCAGCCCGGATCGCGATCGCAGGCGCTGGAACGGCAGAAGCAGGCCGGGCGCCTGATCATCGGCCAGTTCGGCTCGATCTATCCGAAAAAACAGTCGACCGAAGTCCTGGCCATCGCCGCAGCCCTGCTGGCGCGTGGTCATGATGTCGGCATTGTCTTTGTCGGCTCCTTCATCAAGGGCATGGACAATATCGAGCGCGATTTCTTCGAACTTGCGCGCAGCCTTGGCATCCGTGACCGTGTCACTGTCACCGGCTATGTCGCGACCGATGCCGAACTCTTTGCGATTTTCGAGCAGGTCGACGTGTTCTGCTATCTGTTTCCCGAGGGATTGACCGCGCGTCGCGGCAGTGTGCTGGCGGCCGGCCTTTCCGGCAAGCCGGTGATCGTCAACGCACCGCGGCGGGGCGACGCGCTGGCCCATCACGGACTGTTTCGCCGGCTGATCGAGCACAAGGCGATCCAACTTGTCGCGACCGATGCCGATGCGGCAACCATGGCGGACGCCGTGCTGGAAGCCGTGCACGCAGCCGCTCCCCGGATCGAGGCAGGCACCGAACTGCAAAGACTGTGGTCGGAGATCGTCGATGTGATCGAGGATGGTGGGCAGGCGGCGCGCTGAAGCGCCGATCGAGCTGCGGCCCGTTTCGCCGACGGTGAAGATGGGCGTGACATGCGGTCGCGACAGATAGGCCCCGGCCTGTCCGTTGGTGGTCAGTTCGTAGCGAACCGTTAAGGTTGCGGTAGTAACTTGCAGGACCAAACGACCAACTGGACGTCCCTTTCGTATGCACAATGCAAACATGACAGATCGCCCGACGGACGATGGTGCAGACACCGTCCGGCTCGGCGGGCTCCCCATTGCCTTGATCGACATGCAGACATCCGCCCATGCGTTCATTCGCATGGCGCTTGAGGCGCGCAACAGGGATGGGCTGCCTTTCTATTCGACCTCGGCCAATGGCCAGGTCATCGCGCTGGCGGCGCGCGACGCGGGGTTCAGGGACATCCTGCTCAGGGCGGGGCAGATCCACGCTGACGGCATGCCGATGGTGCTGTTGTCGCGCGTCCTGTGCCGCACGCCGCTGCCCGAACGGGTGGCGACCACCGATCTCGTTCATGCGGTGGCATCCCTTGCCGAACAGGCGGGCGTCAGTTTCTATTTCCTCGGCGCCACCGAGGAGGTCAACCAGCGCGCCGTGGCGCAGATGCGCGCACAATATCCGAACCTCGTCTTTGCCGGATCATCGCACGGCTATATCGCCGACCGGGAAGATGCGGTGGTCGCCGAGATTGCCCGGTTGAAGCCGGACATTCTGTGGATCGGCATGGGCGTGCCGCATGAACAGCAGTTTGTCGACCGCAACCTCGAAAGGCTGCGCGGTGTCGGCGTCATCAAGACCTCCGGCGGCCTGTTCGACTTTCTCGCCGGCAGGCTTCCACGCGCACCGGAATGGATGCAGAAGACCGGTCTCGAATGGCTCTACCGCCTGTTTCGCGAGCCGCGCCGTCTGCTGGTGCGCTATCTCTCGACCAATCCGGTCGCACTCTATCAATTGCTGACCAAGTCCGGCTGACCGCAAAGGGTCCGACATTGTTCGGAAAAGCACGCCGCAGCCGTCTCCGGAGGGGGACGGCTGCGGCTGCGCGGTCAGATGTCGAGGATGCGGTTGAACAGCCGGCCGATTTCGGCCATGGCCGGATCCGTTTCCGGGCGCGGCGTCCGGGTTTCGGTGATGAACACGGTCGCCACCAGCGGCTTGCGCTCCGGGGGCCAGATGACCGCAACCACATTGTTCGTGCCATTGGCGCCGGCCCCGGTGCGGTCGCCGACGATGAAACCGCGCGGCAGGCCGGCCCGCAGTTTCGAACCGCCGGTGGTGTTGGCGATCATCCACTGGCCGAGCTGGTCGCGCGAGGCGGGGCTGAGCGCATCATCGAGCACCAGGGATTTCAACAGGGCGGCCATCGCCGAAGGGCTTGTCGTGTCGCGCGTATCGCCGGGCTTTGCGCTGTTGAGCGCCGGCTCCATCCGGTCGATGCGGGTGACCGGATCGCCCACGGAGCGGACGAAGGCGGTGAAGCCGGCCGGGCCGCCGATTGCCTCCAGCAGCAGGTTTGCGGCCGTATTGTCGCTGACGGTGGTCGCGGCATGGCAGAGTTCGGCCAGCGTCAGACCGGCCTCGACGTGTTTTTCGGTCACCGGTGAATGGGCGATCAGGTCGGCCTTCTTCCAGTGCAGCCGGCGCGACAGGTCCTCCTTGCCGGCATCGACGCGCGAAAGCACGGCAGCGGCGGCGATCGCCTTGAAGGTGCTGCACATCGGAAAGCGCTCGTCGGCGCGGTAGCCGAGCGTGGTGCCGGTTTCGGTGTCGAGCACGAAGGCGCCGAGCCGCGCCTGGATGCGCGTTTCGATCGCTTCGAGCGCCGGGCGGAACTGGCTGTCGCCATTGCCAGCCGCAAACGACAGGCGCGGCGCGGCAAGGGACGCGCCGATCAGTGCGCCGGCAAGCCGGGTGAAGTGGCGGCGCGACAGGAAGCTTGATGGGTGAAGGGCGGGCGAGGTGGGCATGACGGCTCCTTGGGCACGGGACGGATGTGTTTTCGGTTTCGCCGGCTCGGAGGCGTGTTGGCGTTCCGGCTTGACGATTGGCTCGCCCCCATCGCTAAATTTATCGCAATTGCATCGCAAACGACCTTATCTGGCATCTCACCTTAGAAAAACTGGGGCATCCATGGTTCGACCCTATCTTCCGCTCAATGCGCTGCGGGCCTTCGAAGCCTCGGCCCGGCATCTGTCGTTTACCCGCGCCGCGATCGAGCTCTGCGTCACCCAGGCCGCCGTGAGCCAGCAGGTCAAGCAGCTCGAGGACCGGCTGGGTGTTGCGCTGTTCAAGCGCCTGCCGCGCGGCCTGATGATCACCGAGGAGGGCGAGGCGCTTCTGCCGGTGCTGCGCGAAAGCTTCGACCGGATCGCCGGCACGCTCGACCGGTTCGAGAATGGTCACCTGAGCGAAGTGGTCAAGGTCGGCGCCGTCGGCACGTTTGCCGTTGGCTGGCTGCTGCCGCGGCTTGGCGATTTCGCCCGGCGGTTTCCCTTTGTCGAACTCAGGCTGTCGACCAACAACAACCGCGTCGACATGGCGGCCGAAGGCCTGGATTTTGCCATCCGCTTCGGCAATGGCGCCTGGCACAGCACGGAGGCGCTGGAGCTGTTCGAGGCGCCCCTGTCGCCGCTCTGCCTGCCGCAGATTGCCGCCCGGCTGAAAGCCCCCGACGACCTGCTCGGCGAGACGCTGCTGCGCTCCTACCGCGCGTCGGAATGGGCGTCGTGGTTTACGGCATCAGGGGTGGATGCCTCCGCGCCCATGAAGGGCATGGTTTTCGACACCTCGCTGGCGATGATCGAGGCCGCCCAGCAGGGCGCCGGCGTGGCGCTGGCACCGCCGCTTATGTTCCAGCGACTTTTGACATCGGGCCAGCTCGTGCAGCCGTTTGCCATCGAGACCGGCATGGGCAGCTACTGGCTGACGCGGCTGAAATCGCGCCCGCCCACCACAGGCATGCGGCTGTTCCAGGACTGGTTGCTGGAGATGGCGGCGGCCGAGGCTGTGGGGCGAAAGGGCCTTTAGCCCTCCTCGACCACCGCGGCCTCGGGCGCATTCTTCTGCACCGAGGTAACGCAGTTCTTGGCGCTCGACTTCGCCTTGTAGGTTTCCGAGCGCACCATGATCTCGCCATTGGCGGCCCGGAAGCGGACGAAAGTCTCGCCGTTTTTCGCCTCGTCGATCTCGAAGCGATAGCCGCTGCCGGTTTCCTGCTGGGTCAGGTCGACGATCGCCGCCGTGGGGGCATTTTTCTTGATCGACTCGACGCAATTCTTCGCGCTGGCCTTCGAGGCATAGTTCTCCGACCACACCATCACTTCGGCATTGTAGACGAATTGGACGCGGTATTCGCCCTTCTCGGTCTTGACGATCTTGAACTTGTGCATTGGCTATTCCCCCTTGGAAGCGATCGCGTCGCGGTTTATTCGAATTGCCTGCACAACTAAATAACCAGGATTTTGAGGGGCTGCAAGCCGGGGGAGGCTTGCAGGGACGGCTGAGATTTGGCAATCTTTGCCAATGGAGGCGCATATGGCCACGATGAATATCTCGCTGCCCGAGCAGATGAAGGCCTGGGTCGAACAGCAGGCCGAAAGCGGTCGCTACGGCAATGCCAGCGACTACATGCGCGACCTGATCCGCCGGGACCAGGAGCGCCAGCAGGGGATTGCGGACCTGCAGCGCCTGATCGACGCGGGCATCGAAAATGGCGTCGGAACCCGGACCCTGGACGAGATCCTGATCGATGCAAGGCGGCGGGCGAAGGCATGAGCCTGCGGCTCAGCGTCGAAGCCGAAGAAGATCTGATTTCGATCTATGTCTATGGAGTGAGGGCGTTCGGAGAGGCGCAGGCGGAGCGTTACTACGCAGATCTGAGAGCCACGTTCGCATTGATTGACGAACACCCGCTGCTGGCCCGCCAACAGCGGCAATTTACGCCGCCGATCAGGATGCATCCGCATGGCGGACATCTGATCCTCTATACGACGGATGAAACGGGCGTATTGGTCCTGCGCGTCGTCAGCCATCGACAGGACTGGGCACGGCTGCTGTCCGAAGGCGGATGAGGCGGCACGTCAGGCCTGACGGTACTTTGCCAAAGGTAAGCCATGCTTGGCGACATAGTCATTTGCGGCCTGAATTGCGTCCGCGTTCTCGATTTTCCAGCGGCGCTCCTTCTCGGCCTTCACCGCGCGGGCGATCCCGGCCTCGGCGGCATCCGCCACGTCGAGCCCAAGTTCATGGGCTTCCGCGACAAGCGTTTCGTCCAGGGACAGTTCGGTGGGTTTGCGGACCTGCGCCGACATGCACGGATCTCCGGTGAATGGCGGACCATAGCGCAACAATGGCCGAACCGGAAGCGAGAGGCGAGAGAAGAGGAGCCGCCCTGATCCAATCGGTTTCAGGCGATCGGGATCTCGAAGCTCTGTTTCAATGTCTCCATCGGTACATCTGTCTTGACACTCAAGACGCTTGGAATCCGCGTGAGGTGATCGGCCTGGAAGCGCCAGTAACTGTGTAGGTCTGCGGTGACCACCCGAAGGATCGCATCACATTCGCCTGTGGTCAGATAACACTCAGTCACCTCGGGGAACCGCCGGATGGCCTCCCCGAACTGAAGGGTGACTTGAGCATCCTGGGTCGTGAACCAGACCCGGACAAACATCGTGAGGCTGGCCCCGACTTTTGCTGGGTTAACCACTGCGATGTATCGATCGATCACGCCGGCCTCCTCCAGCAGACGGACCCGACGCAGGCAGGGCGAAGGCGAAAGACCGACCTCCTTTGCGAGGTCCACATTCGAGATGCGTCCATCACGCTGCAGGACGCTTAAAATGCGTCGATCTATACGGTCCAATATAAATGGCACATCACGCTCCCTGATCAGGCATATTTGGCAGATTATGCCAGAACAGGTTTAATTTCTACAATCTTTGCAATTTCTGCTGCCGCGATTTGACCTACCGTACACATGCAAATTCGGAGGCATTTCCATGAACGAAAAACTCAAGAAAATCGTACTCTCTTATTCCGGCGGACTGGATACGTCCGTGATCCTGAAATGGCTGCAGGAGGCATATGGGTGCGAGGTCGTCACTTTTACCGCCGATCTCAGCCAAGGCGAGGAACTGGAACCGGCGCGCAGGAATGCGGAAATGCTCGGCGTCAATGACATCCGAATCCTCGACTTGCGGGAAGAGTTTGCCCGGGACTTCGTCTTCCCCATGCTGCGCGCCAATGCGCTGTATGAGGGGCAATATATGCTGGGAAGCTCGATCGCGAGACCCCTAATCGCCCGGCATCTCGTCAAGATCGCACAGGAAGTTGGAGCTGATGCCATTTCCCATGGGGCGACGGGCAAGGGCAATGATCAAGTTCGGTTCGAACTGGCGGTGAACGCCCTTGATCCATCGATCACGGTCATCGCTCCATGGCGGCAGTGGCCTATCCGCTCCCGTCTCGAACTGATTGCTTATGCCGAGCGCCACCAGATCGTGATCCCGAAAGACAAGCACGGAGAAGCGCCGTTCTCGACCGATGCCAATCTTCTGCACACATCAACGGAAGGCAAGATGCTGGAAGATCCTGCCGTTGTGGCTCCCGCCTATGTTCATCAGCGGACAGTGGATCCGGTTGATGCGCCAGATGAGCCGGAAATCATCAAGATCAGTTTCGCGCGCGGGGATGCGATTTCCCTCGACGGCGAAGCCATGTCGCCGGCGACACTGCTTGAGCAACTGAACCTGCGCGGTTGCAGACATGGTATCGGGCGGGTGGATCTGGTCGAAAACCGGTTTGTTGGAATGAAATCACGCGGTGTTTATGAAACTCCGGGTGGAACGATCTTGCTCGCCGCCCATCGAGGGATCGAGTCGATCACGCTCGATCGCGCGGCGGCCCATCTCAAGGATGAGTTGATGCCCCGTTATGCCGCAATGATCTACAACGGTTTCTGGTTCTCGCCCGAACGAGAAATGCTTCAGGCCCTGATCGACAAAAGTCAGGCATTCGTCAGCGGTGACGTGACACTAAGGCTCTACAAGGGCTCTGCCAGCGTCATTGCCCGCTCATCCCCATACTCGCTCTACAACGCCGACCTTGTGACCTTTGAGGAAGGCTCCGGCTCATACGACCATCACGATGCCGAAGGGTTCATTCGGCTGACCGGCCTGAGGCTCAAAAATTGGGGTGCCAGGAACAGGGACGCACTTCGCTAAGCGCAACGGACAAAAGGTTTGGGATTGGACCCGGTCAGGTTGCTCCGGGTCGCTACACCTCACTCGTCGCTCATCTTCAGCGCGGCGATGAACGCTTCCTGCGGGATGTCGACCTTGCCGAACTGGCGCATGCGCTTCTTGCCGGCCTTCTGCTTGTCGAGCAGCTTGCGCTTGCGGCTGGCGTCGCCGCCGTAGCACTTGGCGGTGACGTCCTTGCGCATCGCGGAGATCGTTTCGCGGGCGATCACATTGCCGCCGATCGCTGCCTGGATCGGGATCTTGAACATGTGGCGCGGGATCAGGTCTTTCAGCTTTTCGCACATGTCGCGGCCGCGCTTTTCGGCAGCCGACCGGTGGACCAGCATGGAGAGTGCATCGACCGGCTCGCCATTGACCATGATCGACATCTTGACGAGGTTGCCCTCGCGATAGGCGTCGAGATGGTAGTCGAACGAGGCATAACCCTTGGAGATCGACTTCAGGCGGTCGTAGAAATCGAACACCACTTCGTTGAGCGGCAGCTCATAGGTGAGCATGGCGCGTTTGCCGACATAAGTGAGTTCCGTCTGGATGCCGCGGCGGTCCTGGCAGAGCTTGAGGATGCCGCCGAGATAGTCGTCGGGCGTCAGGATGGTTGCCTTGATCCACGGCTCGTGGATTTCCGAGATGCGCACCACGTCCGGCATGTCGGCCGGATTGTGCAGCTCGCGCTCGGTGCCGTCGGTCATGAACAGCTTGTAGACGACCGAAGGGGCGGTCGCGATCAGGTCGAGATTGAATTCGCGCTCGAGACGCTCCTGGATGATTTCCAGATGCAGAAGGCCGAGGAAGCCGCAGCGGAAGCCGAAGCCGAGCGCCGCAGACGATTCCATTTCGAACGAGAAGGACGCATCGTTGAGGCGCAGTTTGCCCATGGCGGCGCGCAGGTCTTCGAAATCGGCCGCATCGACCGGGAACAGGCCGCAGAAGACGACCGGCTGGGCCGGCTTGAAGCCCGGCAGCGCTTTCGCCGTCGGCTTCTTGTCTTCGGTAATGGTATCGCCGACGCGGGTATCGGCCACTTCCTTGATCGAGCCGGTGAAGAAGCCGATTTCGCCGGGGCCGAGTGAATCGACGGCCAGCATCTTCGGGGTCAGCACGCCGACGCGCTCGACCTGATACTTGGCATCGGTGCCCATCATGCGGATCGTCTGGCCCTTGGTCAGCACGCCGTCAAGCACGCGTACCAGAACCATCACGCCGAGATAGGTGTCGTACCAGCTGTCGACCAGCAGCGCCTTCAGCGGACCTTTTTCGCCCATTTCGCTCTTCGGTGCCGGCAACTGGTGCACGATCGCTTCCAGAACGTCCGGGATGCCGAAACCGGTTTTCGCCGAGATCAGCACGGCCTGCGATGCGTCGATGCCGATGACTTCCTCGATCTGCTCGCGGATGCGGTCGGGTTCGGCTGCCGGCAGGTCGACCTTGTTGAGAACGGTGACGATCTCGTGATTGTTGTCGATCGCCTGATAGACATTGGCGAGCGTCTGGGCTTCGACGCCCTGGGAGGCGTCGACGACCAGCAGCGAGCCTTCGCAGGCCGACAGCGAGCGCGAGACTTCATAGGCGAAGTCGACGTGTCCGGGCGTATCGATCAGGTTGAGGATATAGGTTTCGCCATTGTTGGCCTTGTAGTGCAGGCGCACTGTCTGGGCCTTGATGGTGATGCCGCGCTCGCGCTCGATATCCATCGAATCCAGCACCTGCTCGGACATGTCGCGTTCGGCAAGGCCGCCGGTCGTCTGGATCAGACGGTCGGCCAGCGTCGACTTGCCGTGGTCGATATGGGCCACGATCGAGAAATTGCGGATATGGTCGAGGGGCGTACGGTTATCTGTGCTCATGGCTTGCGCATATAGCAGCGGGCCGTTTCAGCGCATAGCGGGAATTTGAGTCAAATCACCAGAAACGGTGGCTTTCTTGTGCTGATGCGCTCCCGTGCAGCCCGCTTTTGGCGCAGGTGCGCCTCTGCTGCGGGCGGTCAACGGCCCGCTGCTTGGCCTCCGGGTCTGCGGTTTGTGATCATCGGTACTTGTTGTGTCGGCGAATCGCGGAAGATTTTCCCGGCTTTGACGCCTGGCTCAGGTTGGCAAGTGTCGCGGCATGCCTGCCGCGACATCGATGCTGGCGATGACGCTTTACAGTGCCGGTGCGTCAGTTCAGCGCCGTCCACTCGTTGTGCACATCGGTGATGCTCTTCGACAGGTGCACATGCTGGTCGATGTGATCGACCCAGTCGAGCGGGATGAGGTGGTGCTTGCCGTCCGATGAGTCGCTCTTGGAGCTTGATACGGCTCTGGCCTCCAAGGTGATCGACGGTGCCGACATGCGAGCCATCGACGGCAATCACGTCCATGTGTTCGCGGATCTGGTCAGCGGAAATCATCGCGGTTCCTCCTGGGTGATGGTTGTCTGACGCAGATCTAAGCCCGGACGGCGGGTATTTTTCCCCACTATGCCGGTCACGTTTGCGAACGGCACGACGGCCTTGACTCCATGATACGATACTGTAATTCTTACATAATGGAATCAGGCGGTGATGAGTTTGAAAAGACGGTGGCCGAGCGCCTCAGGGCGCTGCGGGCCGAACGCGGGCTCACGCTCGATGCTCTGGCCGACCTGTCCGGCGTCAGCCGGGCGATGATCTCGCGCGTCGAACGTGCCGAAGCGAGCCCGACGGCAGCCCTGCTGGCGAGGCTCTGTTCGGCGCTCGGCGTTTCGCTGTCGGTGTTTTTCGACAACGAAGCCAGACAGGCCAGCCCATTGGCGCGCCGGGCGGATCAGCCGGTCTGGCGCGATCCCGACAGCGGCTATCTGCGCCGTGCGGTATCGCCACAAGGCACCGGTTCTGGCGTGGGCAGTGCCGTCGATATCATCGAGGTCGAGTTTCCCGCCGGTGCCGAGGTTCGTTTCCCCGGCAGGCTGACCCGTCGCAGCCAGACCCAGCATGTCTGGGTGTTCGACGGCGAGATCGTCATGACGGTCGGCGAGGAGGTTTATCACCTGTCGGCCGGCGATTGCCTGTTCATGAATGTCGCCGATGTGCATGGCTACCGCAATCCCGGCACGGTTGCGGCCCGTTACGTCGTGGTGGTCAATCTCGGTTCCTGATCCTGTCGCGCCATGTTCAACTGACCAAAATGTTCAACTGACCAAAACCTTGGGAAACCATCATGCCTGACATCCGCCTGCTCGATGAAACCGAAACGCTCCGGGTTTTGCCCGATCTTTGTGAGGTGCTGGCCGATTGCATCGAAGGCGGCGCATCGCTCGGCTTCATGTCGCCCTTTGCGCCGTCCGACGGCGTGCCCTTCTGGCAGGGCGTTGCTGCCGCCGTCGGTCGCGGCGAGGTGCTGCTCTATGTGGCGGAAGTTGAGGGCAAAGTGCAGGGTACGGTGCAGATCGGCTTTGCCAGCAAGCCGAACCAGCCGCATCGCGCCGACCTGATGAAACTGCTGGTGCATCGAAGCGCGCGCGGTCTGGGTCTCGCCCGTCGGCTGATGGCGGCTGCCGAAAACGGTGCCATCGGGGCCGGGCGCACGCTTCTGGTGCTCGACACCGCGACCGGCGAACCGGCGGAAGGAATCTATGAGAAGCTCGGCTGGCAAAGAACCGGCGTCATACCGGCCTATGCGCTATTTCCCGATGGCCGCTTCTGCGACACCACGATATTCTACAAGAACCTGGCTTCGAGAAGCGCCTGAGTTGCGCGCATCTTGAGCGGCGTGTACCAAAAATTGCCACCTTGGCTGCGCCGCGATCCCCTTTCCGCCATCGGGCCTTATGCTATTGCTGCGGACAGAATTTCTAGTTGGGGGATCAAAATATGCTTTTGTCAAAGAGCCGCGCGTTGCGGCTTGTTGTGCTGGCGCTCATGGCCCTGGTCGCGGCGCCGGCTCTGGCTGCCGATGTCACCTTCGTGATGCAGAACGACCATCCGAATGCGGTCGAGGTCGAACTCTACAGCCAGGACCGCGACCATGTCTGGCCGGGCGATGGCGAAGTCTATTACCTCGATGACGGTGAGGCGAAAAGCATATCGCTGGCCTGCGAGGAGGGCGAGAAGATCTGCTACGGCGCCTGGATTTCCGGCGACCGCGCCTCCTATTGGGGCACGGGTCCGGACAATGGCGAAACCTGCACGGACTGCTGCTATACCTGCTCCGGTGGTGAAACCCAGCAGATCAATCTGGTCGAATAACTCAATACGGCGGGGGCCGGGGGGCAAGGGCGATTTCCACGGTCACGGACCGGCGGAAATCGCCCTTTTCTGTTTGCAGCACCCGAGCGCTTATACTTTGCGCTTCTCCGTGACGAAGACGGCGAGCGCCAGGACGGGCAGGGCAAGGCCGATCATCGAGGCGAGCGACCATGCACCCGCGGCAAAGGCCCAGGCGCCGAGTGCCGAGCCGATGGCGCCGCCGGAAAAGAAGATCGCCATGAACAGCCCGTTCAGGCGGCTGCGCAGGTCGGCGCCGAGTTCGTAGATCGAGCGCTGTCCGGTGACCAGCGTCATGGTTACGCCGAAATCAAGCAGGATGGCGGCAAAGGTTAGAAGCGCCAGCGCGAGGCTCGATCCTTCCGGTGCGATATGGGTGATCAGGAAGGCGACGGCGACGCTCGCCAGGCCAAACGCGGTGGCCGGGCGCACGAGACCCCGGTCGGCAAGCCGTCCGGCTATCGGCGAGGCGATGGCGCCGGCGACACCGGCAAGCGCAAACAGCGCGATCCCGCCCTGAGACAGGCCGAAGGCGGGACCGGCGAGATAAAGCGGCGTCACCGTCCAGAACAGGCTGAAGGCCGCGAATTGACAGGCCTGGTAGGCGGCGCGGCGCTGCAGCACCGGCTGGCTGGCAAGCAGCCTGCCCATCGAGGCGATCAGTTGCAGATAGCTGAGTTTTGCCGCCGGTGCCCGGCGTGGCAGCCGCGTCCAGAGCAGCCCGGCCAAGGCGACCATGACCACGGCCGAGAGATAGAACATTGTGTGCCACGAGAAGAGATGCGCAATCACGCTTGCGACCGGCCGTGCCATCATGATCCCGAGCATAAGCCCGCTCATGACATTGCCGACGACGCGCCCGCGCACCGCGTCCGGTGCGAGATTGGCGGCAAAGGGCACGATCATCTGCACGGCAACCGAACCGAGCCCGATGGCAAGCGAGGCCGCGAGAAATGGTCCGGGCGTGGTCGAAAACCCGGCGGCGATCAGGGAAAGCGTGACGAGGCCGATCATGCCGACGATCAGCCGGCGGTTCTCGACCAGATCGCCCAGCGGAACCAGCAGCAAAAGGCCGATGCCGTAGCCGATCTGGGTCAGGGTGACGATCAGGCCGGTGGCTTCGACCGGAAGGCCGATGGCGGCGGCGATCGGCCCGGCGCGGCTGCGAATAATAGAGATTGGCGGCAATCAGGCCACAGGCGGCGGCCATCATCAAGGTCATGCCGGCAGAAAGGCCGATGGGCTGGCCAGTGGATTGATCAGAGAGTTGGCTAGTCGGCGCAAGCGGTTGGGCAGTGGAGGTCGTTTGGGTCATCGAAGGTATCCTTGGGAGGAAAAGGCGAACGAGGGGCGGCGCGGAAAATTGCGGCAAAGGGTGGACCAGATGAGCAAGTCGGACAAACTAGGCGACCCAGGCCAGACGGACTTGGCGGGCGCTTAAGCAGCAAGCCGTCTGTCAGTCGAGCAGTCTGAGCACGGCTTCGGCCGAGGCGAGCGTCTGGGCTTCGAGTGCGGCGGTCTTGCCGGCGATGCGAATGCCCTGGAGATAGGAAAACAGGGCGAGGGCCGTCGGGGCAGGCGCAAGGTCGGCACGGATCGAGCCATCGGCCTGGCCTTCGCGGATGAAACCCTCGAGCCGCACTACAAGCCGCTCGTTATGCAGGCTGACGCGCTCGGCGATCGCCGGATCCGACAGGGTCAGCTCGACGGCGGCCCCGATCGCCAGGCAGCCGCGCCGGCCGGTCTCGCCACAGGCGGCCATGGCGTAGAACCCGATCACGCGCGACACCTTTTCGCGACCATTGCAGGCCGAAGCCAGCGCCTCGTCGAGCAGATCGGCGCGGACCTGCTTGTAGCGATCATAGGCGGCGATGAACACGTCGCGCTTGTCGCGAAACGCCTTGTAGATGCTGCCGGCGGTCAGGCCCATGGCCGCCTTCAATTCGCTGATCGAGGTGCCGTGATAGCCCTTTTCCGAAAATATCCGGATTGCCGCGTCGAGCGCGACAGTCATGTCGAATTCGCGCGGGCGTCCGGGAGAGCGGGCTGCGGTTTCAGAAGCGGTCATCGGCTGCGCCAATCAAATAGGAAACGATCGTTTCCAAAAAAGCGCAGAGATTGAAAACGTCAAGTGTCTAAGCGGGGATATTGGAACACATGGCGACCGCCAGGGCCGCCATGCCGCTTGCGGGTTGTCACTCGGCCCCGTCCTTGAGCATGCGTGCAAAGGCTTGCCCGATATGGTCCGCGACTTCTGCATGGATATCGGCGCGCGACCGCTCGGGGCTCTCGTCGCAGATCGGATCCGGTTCGCCAATCTGCTTCAGCATGGCACCGGAGCCGGGCTTGCAGAGCGGCAGGAAGCTGAAATGGTCGGCCTTCTCGATCCGTTCATAGGTCGCGCCGGCAATTTTGGTTGCCAGCGCATCGGCCAGTACGGCGATGGGAATCTGGCCGGTGCTGCCGAGATTGACGAAGGCAAGCGGGATGTCGATCGCGGCGAGGCTTGCCGGCGTGTAGGCGGTCGCAAGGCCCGGATCGACCAGCACGGCCGCTTTGACGCGCGGATCGCGGTTGGACTGTTCGAAGCGCTGACGATCCACGCTGCGCAGGTCGAGCGGCGGCACCTTGATTTCTTCGTCATCGACGAAACCGCGCCCGCCTTTGAACCAGCGGCAATCCATCATCGCGGGATGGCTGTCGCAATAGGCAACGTAGGCATCGAGACTTGCCCTTGCGCCGGCGATTTCCATCGCCGCCGTGCCGCCCAGCGAAAAGCCGAGCACGCCCACCTTGGCCGGATCGACCACGCCGCGCCATATCGGATCCGTGCTGACGCTGTCGAGCACGGCGGAGAGATCGGCCGTTCGCTCCCAGATTTTCGGTGTCGCTTCGGGGGTGGAATCGCCACTTGTCGTGCCGGGATGGTCGGGACCGGCGACGACAAAGCCTGCCTCGGCGAGCGCCGTTGCGATCCAGGCCATGCCGAGGGCGCGCGAGCCGGAGCCGTGCGACAGGAGAATGAGCGGAAACCCGCCCTTGGCAGGCAGGGCGTCGCGCAGCACCTCGGTGCCCTCGAAGATGCGGTTGTCGCCGACAGACATGCGGTGACCGCCAGATGCTGCCGGATACCAGACGGTGACGGCGAGCGGTCTTTCGCGGGCAGGGGCTGTGATGGCAAGCGTTTGAACGCCGACAGCTTGGCCGGCAAAGGCGGTGCCGCCGACGAGCGCAAGGGTGAGCATGGCAAGGCCAGGAATTGTAAGGCCAGGGATTGTAAGGCCAGGGATCGTAAAGATGGAACGCATGGGAACCTCGTTCGCGTTGGAGAAGGAGGATGTTTCACGCCGGATCGGTGTCCGGGACGCCCAAGATCGCGATCGAGCACGTCCTTGATCACGATTCAGTCTTCGGGCTGGCCTTGTGCCGAATGACGGCATTCGGGCGACCGTCTGCTCGGGCTGCGCCTTGCGACAATTTCTGGTCCGACGATCGGAAATATCCGCACGTCCCTTGCCGATCCGAAGGGGCTGACGCTAGGTTGAGCAAAATGAAAGAGCGGACGATGGTTCGCCAGGTGGGGAACAGCAATGCGCGTCTTCTATTCGGAAAAACACAGGCTTCGCGATGCAAGGACCGAGTTGCATGGCGGCCTGCTGGTCAAACCGTTCGAGGGCCCGTTCCGGGCCGAATGGATCCTGGCCGCCGTCAAGGATGCCGGCTTCACCGATGTCGAGGGGCCAGCCGAACACGGGCTGGACACGGCGCTGAAGGTGCATCACGCCGGCTATCTCGATTTCCTCGCCACCTGCTGGCAGCGGTGGCAGGCGGCCGGCTTTCAGGGCGAGGCCATAGCGACCTCGTTTCCATGCCGACGCAGCCAGATCTCCCGGGTGCCCAACCATATCGACGGCGCGCTCGGTTACTATGCCAATTCGGCCGAGACCGCGATTTCCGGCGGCACCTATGAGGCGACGATCGCTTCGATGGATGTCGCGCTGTCGGGAGCCGACTGGCTGAATGCCGGCAACCGCTTTGCCTTCTCGCTCTGCCGCCCGCCCGGACATCATGCGGGCTTCGATCTGTTCGGCGGTTATTGTTTCATCAACAACGCCGCTGTCGCCGCCCAGCGTCTGCTCGATCTCGGTGCCCGCAAGGTCGCCATCCTCGATGTCGATTTCCACCATGGCAATGGCACCCAGGACATCACCTATCGCCGCGACGATATCTTTTTTGCCTCATTGCATGGCGAACCGGCCAACGCCTTTCCCTATTTCCTCGGTTATGCCGACGAGACCGGCGAAGGGCCGGGCGAGGGGCTGAACGCCAATTATCCGCTGCCGTCGGGCACGCCGTTCGACGCCTGGTCGGCGGCACTGGCCGATGCGCTCCAGCGCATCAAGACCTATGGCGCCGACGTCATTGTCGTCTCTCTGGGGGTCGACACATTCGAGCAGGACCCGATCAGCTTCTTCAAGTTGAAGACACCGGACTATATCCGCATGGGCGAGATGATCGCCAAGACCGGCATACCCGTCCTGACCCTGATGGAGGGCGGCTATGGCGTGCCGGAAATCGGGCTCAATGTCGCCAATGTGCTGAAGGGCCTGGAGGGCTGACGACAGGATGACCGCAAGGGAGCGTCGCAGCCTCTTCCACTCGAATGACTTCCTCCGCGAAGGTGAGGCATGACGGTCGGCTATAGGGAAGGCCAGAGCTTCGATGCGACCCGGCAGAACTGGGATGGGTCCGGCATCAGGCCGCTGTCCTGGACGGTCTGGTATCCCGCCGCAAAGGGCGCGAAAGCCGAGGTTCCGACCGCAGCGTCGTGGTTCAGGCAGGAGCCTGTGGCGCGGGACGCGCCGATCGCTGTGAGCGAAAGATCGCAGCCGCTGGTACTGCTGTCGCATGGCAGTGGTGCAAGTGCGTCCGCCATGGCCTGGCTGGCGCATCGGCTGGCGGAGCGCGGATATGTCGCCCTTGCCGTCGATCATCATGGTCATACCGGCAGCGAGCGCTACCGGGCCGAGGGGTTCCTGTGCCTGTGGGAACGCGCAGCCGATCTTGTCGCGCTGCTGGACGATCCAGCCTGGCGTCGCGCACTGGGCGGGACGATCGATGACCGCGCCCATGTCGCGGGCTTCTCCGCCGGTGGCTATACCGCGCTGCAGCTGGTCGGCGCCCGTGTCGCCTATTCGCAGTTCGAACCGGACAATCCGGTCAAGAGCCCGGTCCGAGGTCCCCGCGAGTTTCCCGATCTCGCCGATCAACTGCCCAGGCTGCAGGCCAATCCGGTTTTCCGCACGTCCTGGGCGCGCCGGCGCTCCGACTTTTCCGATCCGAGGTTTCGTAGCGCGGTCGCCATCGCGCCGGGGCGCTCTGTGCTCGGTTTTGATGTGGAGAGCCTTGCAGCCATGTATCGCCCGGTCATTGTCATCGGCGGCGATGCCGATGACGTGGCGCCGCCATCCGAGTGCTGCGACTGGCTGGCCAGCCACATTGAAGGCAGTGCACTCGAGATCATCACGGGTGGAATAGGTCATTACACCTTCCTGCCGGAAGGCTCGAAAGTCGGAACGCAATTGTCGCCGGACCTGTTCCGCGATGCGGCGGGCGTCGATCGGCGGGCCGTGCATGATGAAGTCGCAGGCCGGATCGCGGATTTCCTCGACAGCGTCCGATAAACGCAGACGGCCCGCTTTGGGCGGGCCGTCGCAAACGTCAAGATAGCAGTCGGGGCCTAGAGATTGCCCTGGCGCTGCTGGATCATCTGATAGGTGTCGAAGCTGTAGTCGGCGATCTGAGCCCAGAGATAGGCATCCAGCTTGAACGCCTGCTGGCTGTCGAACAGCTTCTTGAAGTTCTCGTTCTTGGCGCTCAGCTCGGCATAGGTCTCCTTAGCTGCTGCGTGGCAGACATCGAGGATCTCCGAGGAGAAGGCGCGTAGCTGGGTGCCATTGGCAACGAGTTCGCGAAGCGCTTTGGCATTCGAAGCGTCGTAGCGGGCGAGCATGCGGGCGTTGGCGGCAGCGCAGGCATCGGTGAGGATGCTCTGGTAGCTTTCCGGCAGTTCCTTGAACTTGTCGAGGTTGAAGAAGGCATGCACGGTCGGGCCGCCTTCCCACCATGCGGGATAGTAGTAATACGGCGCGACCTTGTAGAAGCCGAGCTTCAGGTCGTCATAGGGACCGACGAATTCGGTGGCATCGATCGTGCCCTTTTCGAGCGCCGGATAGACATCCGAGCCGGCGATCTGCTGCGGCGTGACGCCGACCTTGGCCATCACGTCGCCAGCGAGGCCTGCAATGCGCATCTTCAGACCCTTGAGGTCGTCGATGGTCTTGATTTCCTTGCGATACCAGCCACCCATCTGGGCGCCGGTATTGCCGGCCGGCAGAGCGTAGAGCTTGTGGCCGGCGAGGAATTCGTTGAGCAGGGCATTGCCGCCGCCCGCCGTGAACCAGGCATTGGTCATGCGCGCATTGAGGCCGAATGGAATAGCGGTGCCGAGCGCAAAGGCCGGATCCTTGCCGATATAGTAATAGCAGCAGGTATGGGCCATCTCGACCGTGCCGGCGGTCACCGCGTCGGCAGCCTGCAGCGGCGGGACGATCTCGCCGGCCGCAAACACCTGGATCTGGAACTTGCCGTCGGTGGCCTTCGACACGCTTTCCGCGATGTCGGTGGCCGCACCGAAGATGATGTCGAGGCTCTTGGGGAAGGATGATGTCATGCGCCAGGTGATCGTCGGATTTTCCTGGGCGATGGCCGGAGTGGTAAGGGCGGCTGCGCCCATGCCGGCAACGCCGGCCTGCGTGATGAATTGACGGCGGTTCATTGATCTCTTGCCTTGAATGTTTCGATAGCCCCCAGCTCCCGGCTGCGGTCTAAAGGTGCGTGACTTTGGGTGCAAGCCAAAAGCCGAATAATATTGTCCGAAAGGTGACCATAATATCCCGCTTCTTGCGTAAATTGCCGTTTTTGCGCAATCAGTTGGCCGGCGGCCGCGGCTGACGGTTCGGATCATCCAGCGCCGGATTGTAGAACAACGACAGGACCAGGCTTTTTGCAATGCGTTCCGCACTGTTGATGAACCAGTCGCCTGCCGCAGGCGATGCGCCGATATCGCGCAGCGTCAGGGCAAACAGGTGCAGCCACTGACCGAACAGCTCTTCCGCCATGCCTTCGACGCCGTGATGCGCCTGGACCGGCTTGCCGCCATAGGCGCCGGTCTTGAAGGCGATCGAGGACCAGAAGGATTTCATCTTGACCATGTGCTCCGGCCAACGTCCGGACAGGCGGGCCTCAAAAACGGGCCCGAGATTGGGATGTTGCTGGATGCGGCCGTAGAACGTGTCGACAAGCCGGTCGATGAACGCTTGGTCGACACCCATACGTGTCATCTCGACTTCCGCCCGAGCAATGATATCGGCCCGATTTGCGGCGCGGCCGCTCAATTCCGTCATGCCTGATCTCCTTGTCCGCGCCTGTAGTGAACAGTCCATGCGGCGCTCCGTCGGCGCCGTCTGCCCGGCGTCTTGCCGCCCCTGTTTCACCGATCTTGGTGCTTTGGTCAAACCGGATGGCCTGCGACTTGACCTCGCAGGGCCTCTGCGCTAGCTATTTAGAATAATTCTAAAAAGGATGACGGCGATGAAATTGTCTGCCTTTGCATCGGCCAAAAGGCCCTTCGACAGCCTGAGCGAGCAGGAGATCCTCGGTCTGGCGATTTCGTCGGAAGAAGACGATGCGCGTATCTATCTGGCCTATGCCGACCAGTTGCGCGCCGATTTTCCGCAATCGGCCAAGGTCTTCGAGGATATGGCCGAGGTCGAGCACGGTCACCGCAACATGCTGATCGCAATGCATCGCGAGCGCTTCGGCGAGCGTATTCCGCTGATCCGTCGCGAGCATGTCCGCGGGTTCTACGATCGAAAGCCGGACTGGCTGCGCAAGAGCCAGACGTTGGCGCAGATCCGCGCCGAAGCGGAACGCATGGAAGAGGGGGCTGCCCGTTTCTATCATACGGCCGTGCAGCGTACATCGGATGCCGGGATCCGCAAGCTGCTCGGCGATCTGGCGCTGGCCGAAGAAGGTCATGAAGAGACCGCCGCCATGCTGGAGGAAAAACATGTCTCCGGCGGTGCAAGGGTCGAAGAGGACGACACGGTTCGCCGCCAGTTCATCCTGACCTATGTCCAGCCGGGCCTGGCCGGATTGATGGATGGCTCGGTCTCGACCTTGGCGCCGATCTTTGCCGCAGCCTTTGCCACCGGCGACACCTGGCAGACATTCCTGGTCGGTCTGTCCGCCTCCGTCGGCGCCGGCATCTCGATGGGCTTCACCGAAGCCGCGCACGATGACGGCAAGCTGTCTGGCCGTGGCTCGCCGATCAAGCGTGGCCTTGCCTCCGGCATCATGACGGCGCTTGGCGGGCTTGGCCATGCGCTGCCCTATCTCATACCGCATTTCTGGACGGCAACGGTGACGGCGGCAGTGGTGGTGTTCTTCGAACTCTGGGCGATTGCCTTCATCCAGAACCGCTATATGGAGACGCCGTTCTGGCGGGCCGCCATGCAGGTCGTGCTCGGGGGTTCACTGGTGCTGGCCGCCGGTGTGCTGATCGGGCATGGATAAGGTCCGGGCTGACGTCGAGGTTGACGTTGGCGGGCAGGCAGGATGTCATCTGGCTGCCATCCAACTGAACTAACTGGGTTCGCATGAAGCTGTCTCCCGCGACCATCGGTCTGGGCGTCTCCATGACCATCGGTTACGGGACGCTCTATTACTCATTTTCCGTTCTGGCACCGGAGATTGCCGGCGAATTCGGCTGGGACGAAAGTTTTGTCTTTGCCATTTTTTCGCTGGGTCTGCTGGCCGGTGCCGTCTCGGCCCCGATCGTCGGTCGCCAGATTGACCGCTTCGGTGCGCGGCTCGTGATGAGCCTCGGATCGCTATTGGCCGCGTTGTCGCTGGTCCTGCTCGCCCTGATGCAGAATGCCTGGCAGTTCGCCGCGATTGCGCTGGCCGCCGAATTCGTCGCGATCGCCGTGCAGTATGACGCAGGGTTTGCGGCGCTCGCCCAGCGGTATGGCCGAAAGGCCCGCGCCGAAATCACCCTGGTGACGCTGATTGCCGGCTTTGCCTCAACGATCTTCTGGCCGCTGTTGCAATGGCTCCTGACATGGATGAGCTGGCGCGATGTCTATCTCGTGCTGGCCGCGATGAACCTTTTGATCGCCTTGCCGATCCATCTCGCGATGCCGAAGGGTGTTCAGGGCGATATTCGGGTGGTCGGGCCGAAGCGTCTTCCGGAAAATACCCACGAGACGAAGACCGTCAGTCCGGATATGGGCCAACGGCCGGCGGATCGGTCGGCGGCCACGGACCGGCGGCCGATGGTCTTGATGGCGATAAGCTTTGCCGGTGGCGGTTTTGTCATGTCGGCGATCGGTGCTGCCCTGCTGGTCCTGCTCGGCGATCTCGGCTTTGCCGCCGCCACGGCCACCTTTGCCGCAAGTTTCATCGGCCCGTCGCAGGTCGGCGCCCGGCTGGTCGAATATGTTCGCCGCAGCCTGTTTTCGCCACCACTGACGGCGATCATCGCCGCAGTTGCGATCACGCTTGCCATGGTGCTTCTTTGCCTGACCGTGGTCGAGCCCTGGCCGATCGCAATTTTTGCCTTTGCCGTTGTCTACGGGATCGGGCAGGGACTGACCTCGATCGTGCGCGGCATGCTGCCGCTGCACTATTTCGGTCCCGACGGCTACGGCCGCCGTACCGGCGCGCTCTCCGGCATCCGCATGGTGCTGTCGGCGGCAGCGCCGTTTTCGATCATATGGCTGAATGAGAGACTGGGCCCGGCCACAGCGCTCGGCTGTCTGGTGCTTGTCGCGACCATTTCGACCGTCGCCATGCTGGCGCTGGTCAGGCTTGACCTGAGGCCACAGCCGCAATCTGCTTAGCGCAGCGCGCCGACCAGCACGTCTGCATTGCCGTTTTCGATGGTTACCCAGCGGCCGGTATCATAGCTCGCCTGGCGCTTCAGATAGGTGTAGCGCGTTTCGCTCCACAGCTTCACCTGGTCATTGAGGTTGTCGAGGATGAAATCGCCCGACTGGGTACGCACGGTCAGAACGGCATGACCTTCGCCGTCCGGCTTGCGGACAACTGTTATCAACAGGTCGGCGGCCGAAAACCCGGCAGACATCAGCTTGCGGCGCTTCAACAGGACGAAATCCTCGCAATCGCCGACATCGGTCGGGTAGACCCAGACTTCGTCGCGGCCGTAGATTTCGAGGTCGGTCATCGGTGTGATCGAATGATTGACCGTGGCATTGATCTCGCTGATGACGCTCCAGCCATGATCGGTGACCTTGGGCACGGAGGCCGCACGGCTGCGCACGGCGCATTCCGCAGGATTGGCCTTGCAGAATTCGTAGTGACCGATCGGCTGCGAGGTGACGCTGCCGGTGATCATGGAATTGAGGGGCTTCGGCGCGCCATAGCCGAAATCAGCCGGTGCCATAACCGCCACCGCGATGAGCAGCGCCTTGATGGCGCGCGAACCGTTCATCATGAAACTGTCCCCTGTATCGTTAACGAAAAGTTAAGATTTTCAGGGGGTGTGAGTCAATCGCGCCGGCGGGCAAGCCGACGCAATTCCGTGAGTATGGTTAAAATGCGACACATCTAACCAGGATGGGGGCCGAAGGTTCCCGAAAATTATCGAGATCAATCGTCAGATCATGGCGGCAATTGCTGCCTTCATCCGCGCAATATCCTCTGGCCGCGACAGGCGGTGGTCGCCATCGCGCACGAGGGTCAGGACGACATCGTCCGCCGGCAGGAATTCCATCAGCTTAAGGGCATGCTTGTAAGGCACGTCCGGATCCTTCATGCCCTGCAGGATATGCACCGGGCAACCGGTCTCGATCATCCCGGTCAGGACGCGGTTTGACCGACCGTCCTCGATCAGGGCGCGGGTGAAGATATTCGGCTCGGGGCTGTATTCGGAGGGTTCCTCGAAATAGCCGCGCTCGGCCAGCGATTGTTTTTCCGCCTCCGACAGATGCGGCTCGATCAGGTCGACGGTGAAATCGGGCGCCGGCGCGATCAGTACCAGGCCGGCAACCTCGAAGGGCAGGCCGAGACGACGTGCTTCCTGGATGACCCTGAGCGCAATCCAGCCGCCCATCGACGAGCCGACCAGGATCACCCGTTTGGCGGCAGACGCCGAAATCACCGCCAGCGCCTCTTCCGTCCAGCGCGAGATCGTACCCTGGCGAAATTCGCCGCCCGACAGGCCGTGCCCGGAATAGTCGAAGCGGATTGCCTGAAGTCCGTGTTCGGCGGCGAACATGTCCATCTCGATCGCCTTGGTGCCGGCCATGTCGGACCGATAGCCGCCGAGCCAGACCAATGCTGGCTTTTCGACAGGGCTTGTGACGGGCCGAAGGATGGTCGCGATCTCGCGTTCGTCGCCTGTGGGACCAACCGAGATGGCTTTTTCGACGAGTGTGTTGGAGATTTCGGACATGGAGCGGCTCCTTTTTTGCTGATTTGCTGTAAAACACATTCAGGAAGTGACGGACAACAGGTGATTTTCTGTCCGGACCATGGTATTGACACTGCCGCTGTATTCGCCACATAGGCCTTCGGCGCGCATCGCGTCGCCAGACTTTGTCTAGACTTTGCAGTGCACGGAAATAATTCAAGGAGAATACGACCATCCGCAGACCGTTCAAAACCGATGCCCCCGTAAAGGATGGGCCGCGCTCCAATCGAGAAATTCGCGTTCCTAAAGTCCAGTTGATTGATGACGAGGGCCAGAACCTCGGCGTCGTGGCGACGGATCAAGCGCTTCGAATGGCGGAAGAGGCCGGACTGGATCTGGTCGAGATTTCCCCGAATGCGGAGCCTCCGGTCTGCAAGATCCTCGATCTCGGCAAGCTGAAATATGCCAACCAGAAGAAGGCAGCTGAAGCGCGCAAGAAGCAGAAGATCGTTGAGGTCAAGGAAATCAAGATGCGCCCCAATATCGACACCCATGACTATGAGGTGAAGATGAAGGCGATGAACCGATTCTTTGAAGAGGGCGACAAGGTCAAGGTGACCCTGAAGTTCCGCGGCCGTGAAATGGCCCACCAGGAACTCGGCATGAAGCTTCTGCTTCAGGTCAAGGAAGACACCGTGGCGATTGCCAAGGTCGAAGCCGAGCCGAAGCTCGAAGGCCGCCAGATGATGATGGTTCTGGCCCCGAAGTGATTGCCTGAACACAAGACGCCGAAATCAGCCGCCCATCGGGCGGCTTTTTTCATGGCCGCTGTTTCGGCAGCCGGCCCGGCCGGCCAGAAGTCGCGCCTTTTCTGACAGCTTGCTGACAAGCCGTGCGGGCATCCTGTCAGGCGCCGTGATGCACACTGCAGTCATCCAAACGATGGATGTGCAACACGGAGAATAACAATGACCTGTCTTTTGCGTAGAGCCCTGCTGGTATCCAGCACCGCCATCGTCGCCTTGACGATCCTGCCCGCACTCGGCGCCGTGCTTCCTTCGCCCTATGCCTCGATGATCGTCTCGGTCGCCGAAGCCCGCGGTGGCGATGATGACGGCTCCGATGATAGCGGCCGGGATGGGTCCGACGACAGCAGTTCCAGCCGTGGCGGCAGCGACCGCGACAACGATGACGATCGTGATGATGACAGCAGCGGTCGCCGTGGTGGCGATGATGACAGTCGCGATGATGATCGTGACGACGATCATGGCCGTCATCACAGCAGCGACGACAATGACGACAGGGACGATGACGACAGCGCCGACCGGGGCCGTGGTCGGGGCCGCGATGATGTGCGCCTGGTTGTCAGTGACGCCCAGCTCAATGGCCTTCGCAACGGCACGATGATGGCCGTCGACCAGAATGGCAACCGCCTGCGCTACGAGGTCGAGCTGGAACACGGCCAAACCGAGATCAAGCTTCGCGCGCCCAAGGGCACGCTCACCAAGGTGACGGTCATCCCCGCCAGTTGACCGGCATCGAAACGCGCGAAGCCCATCCGCCCGGGCAACCCCTTTCGCCGTTTCGCCCCGCCCGGCGCCCCCGGGCGGGGAACCCATTTTTGCTGGTGGCAACACCGACCGACACGCGCTAGGCTCAAGCAGTCGCGGTCCTGGATCCAGGCTTGTCCTGCATCCGGATCAATCCTGCATTCAAGCTTGCGCCAAAAGAGCAAGGAAATCTCCAGAAAGCCCATGGATCGTCGCGCATTCCTTCACCTCCTGCTGACCCTGCCCACGGGTTTGGCCGTGCTGGCACGGACCGACCCCGCTTGGGCTGATGACGACAGCGACAGCGATAGCGGCAGTGACAGCAGTGGACGCGGGTCAGGCGGCAGCGACGATTCCGACAATGACTCCGGCGACGATTCGGACAATTCAGGACATGGCAACAGCGATGACAGGGGCGACGACAGCGACGACGATGACGACAATTCCGGCAGCGGCTCGAAGGGCCGCAATCGTGATGCCGATCATGTCCGGGCCCGCGATGCGGTCCGCCAGGGGCGCATCCTGTCGCTGCGCCAGATCCTCGACAAGGTCGACGAGATGAAGGCGGGACGGGTGATATCGGTTGATCTCAACCTCGAGGCCCGCACGCCTTATTATGCCCTCAAGGTCGAGAGTGCCAAGGGCAGCGTGCGCAGCCTGAGGCTAAATGCCGAGACGGGCCGCAAGCTCTCGGCATTTGGGTGGTGATGCATGCGTCTCCTGCTCGCCGAAGATGATCTGGGCATTGCCGAACACACGCGCACCAAGCTGGAGGCCGAAGGTTTCATCGTCGAGCACCTGACCAGCGGACCTGAGGTCTGGGCCGAAGGCGAGACGGGAGACTACAACGCCATCATTCTCGATCTCGGCCTGCCGGGCATGGATGGCCTGTCCATTCTCAAGCGCTGGCGCGCGGCTGGTCTCGACACCCCGATCCTGGTGCTGACGGCGCGCGGTTCATGGATGGAGCGGGTTGACGGCTTCGATGCCGGTGCCGACGACTATCTGCCCAAGCCGTTTCGCAGCGAGGAACTGATCGCGCGGTTGCGCGCCCTGTTGCGTCGCGCCGGCGGACGGCCGAAGTCCGTGGTGACGGCCGGCCGGTTCGTACTCGACGACCTGGCCCGGCGGGTGACCTATGACGGACAGGCGCTGGAATTGACGCCGCTGGAATTTCGCCTTCTGGCCCTGATGATCGCCGAGCCGGGCCGCGTCTTCGATCCTTTGCAGATCGCCCGCCATGTACAGGGCCGCGACGATGACCAGGCCAAGAATGCCGTCGAGGCGATGATCGCCCGCATTCGCCGCAAGACCGATGCCGATGCGATCGAGACACGCCGTGGTTTTGGTTATGTGCTGCTGGATGACAAGCCATGATGCAGTCGCTGCGGCTTCGTCTCGTCATCGGAGCCATGGTGGCCGTGGTCCTCATCCTGTTGCTGGTCGGCTTCGGCCTCAGCCGCATTTTTTCCGACTATGTCGCCGAACGTTACCGCACCGACATGTCCGCGGTGATCGACCAGTTGGCCGCGGGCCTTGAGTTGAAAAACGCCAAGGCCGTACTGGTGCGAAAGCCGGCTGATCCGCGTTTCGACCTGCCGGGCAGCGGGCTGTATTGGCAGATCGTCTCGGAGCGCGGCGAGGTCTTCCGCTCGCGCTCGCTCTGGGACCTGGAAATACCGGTCGCAGCGCTTGTTCCCGGTGATTATGGCTTCAGCGCCACCGAAGGGCCGGACGGTGCCGAACTTTTGGTCCATAGCCGCCGCATTCTGGTGGAGGAGCCGGACGGCTCGCGCAATTTCACCCTGCTGGCAGCCTTCGATCGCTCGGTGATGGACGATGCCCTGCTCGATTATCACAGCGCCATCGCCTTCATGCTGGCGCTGACGGCGGCGGTGCTGGTCGCGGCGGCCTTCCTGCAGATCGGCATTGGCCTGGCGCCGCTCGCCAGCCTTCAGTCCGATGTCGCGCTGGTGCGCTCCGGCTTGAGCCGGGCGGTGAAGGAAGGCGGGCCGCGGGAGCTTCGTCCTCTTGTCGGCGAACTCAATCATCTGCTGCGCGAGCGTGAAACGGCGATCGAGCGGGCGCGCGCAAGGGCGAGCGACCTGGCCCATGGCCTGAAGACGCCGCTCACCGTGCTTTTGCAACTGGCCGACAATTTGGCCGGAGCCCAGCGTGATCTCGCCCGCCAGCAGATCGACCTGATCCGCCAGCGCGCCGACCGGCAATTGCAGTCGGCACGGCTCGGCGTCGAGCAGATGGCGGTCACCGAACTGGCGGCGCTGGTCGGCAAGCTGGTGTCGGTGCTGAAACCGGTGACGGAGCATCGCGGGATCGACTGGCGC
This sequence comes from Hyphomicrobiales bacterium, assembly GCA_900470155.1. Classification (GTDB taxonomy): domain Bacteria; phylum Pseudomonadota; class Alphaproteobacteria; order Rhizobiales; family Rhizobiaceae; genus Allorhizobium. The sequence goes on along the minus strand of UBZT01000001.1, from coordinate 102,043 downwards.
ATTGAAGTCGATGAGGCCCTGACCGTCGACATGGACCCCGCGGACCTGGCCGAGGCGCTCGGCAATGTGCTGGACAATGCCACGCGGTTTGCCGCAACCGTCATCCAGGTGACCGGTCGCATCGAGGACGAACATCTGCTGATCGATGTCGAGGATGACGGCGAGGGTGTTGTCGAGGAAGCGCTGTCGGGCATTGCCGGGCGTGGCGTGCATCTCGACGACAAGGATCCCGGCTCCGGCCTCGGCCTGGCGATTTCGCAGGATGTGCTGGAGGCTTATGGCGGATCCATGCGCTTCAGCCGGTCATCGATGGGGGGTCTGAAGGTGTCGCTGGGCGTCCCACACAACGGCGGATGACACGGCTTTTGAAGATTCCTGCCCGCCCCCGTTGCGCTTTTTTGGTCCTGCGGTTATAAGCCCCCGTCCGAACGGTCCGGCAGGGCATGCCGTGGCCGTTCTTTATGCTTGAAAACGGGCATTCGTCTGCCTGTTTCGATACAAGAACAATGGAGTAGCAAAATGCCCAAGATGAAGACGAAATCCTCCGCCAAAAAGCGGTTCAAGATCACGGCAACCGGCAAGGTCCGTGCAGCAGCTGCTGGCAAGCGCCACGGCATGATCAAGCGGTCCAACAAGTTCATTCGTGACGCACGCGGCACGATGGTTCTGGCTGAACCAGATGGCAAGAAGGTCATCAAGAACTACCTGCCAAACGGTCTCTGAGACCCGGCACTTTTGGATCAATAAGGAGATCATGACATGGCACGCGTAAAACGTGGCGTAACTTCCCGCGCCAAGCACAACAAAGTATTCAAGGCAGCCAAGGGCTTCTACGGCCGCCGCAAGAACACCATCCGCGCCGCCAAGGCTGCCGTGGATCGTTCGAAGGCATTCGCCTACCGCGACCGCAAGGTCAACAAGCGCAACTTCCGCGCTCTGTGGATCCAGCGTATCAACGCGGCTGTGCGCGAATTCGGCCTGACATATGGCCGCTTCATCGACGGCCTGAACAAGGCTGGCATCGAAGTCGACCGCAAGGTTCTGTCCGACATGGCCATCCATGAGCCGGCAGCCTTCGCGAAGCTCGTTGACGTTTCGAAGAAGTCGCTGGCCTACCTCAAGGAAGCCGGCACGACCAACGAGTTTGAAAGCGCGGTCAAGTAAGCCAGCGCTTCCCGACTGAATTTCAAGTATTGGGAAACCCGCGCTGGGACGGCTGGCGCGGGTTTTTCTTTGACCGTTAGGCCGTGACGGTATCACGGCGCGACATGAAGGGCAGGAAACGGAAAATGTCCGATCTCGACAGTTTGAAGACCCAGCTTCTCGCCGATATCGCCGCCGCTGCGGACGAGCCGGCGATCGAGGCGGTACGCGTGGCGGCCATGGGCAAGAAGGGTTCGGTCTCCGAACTGCTGAAGACGCTCGGCGCCATGACGCCGGAAGAGCGCCAGACCCGGGGCGCAGCGATCAACGCGCTGAAGAATGAAGTCACCGAACAACTGACCGCCCGCAAGGCCGATCTCAAGGATGCCGCGATCAATACGCGTCTGAAGGCCGAGACGCTTGATGTGACGTTGCCGGTGCGCTCGTCGCCAGCCGAGCGCGGCCGTATCCATCCGATCAGCCAGATCGTCGACGAGATCACCGCGATCTTTGCCGACATGGGCTTCTCGATCGCCGAAGGTCCGGATATCGAGACCGACTATTACAATTTCACCGCGCTGAATTTCCCCGAAGGCCATCCGGCCCGCGAGATGCACGACACGTTCTTCCTCCAGCCCGACGAGAACGGCGAGCGCAAGGTCCTGCGCACCCATACCTCGCCGGTCCAGGTGCGCACGATGGAGGCGCAGAAGCCGCCGATCCGCATCGTCATTCCGGGCAAGACCTATCGCCAGGACAGTGACGCCACCCATTCGCCGATGTTCCATCAGGTCGAGGGTCTGGTGATCGACAAGACGGCCAATGTCGCCAACATGCGCTGGATCCTCGAGGAGTTCTGCAAGACCTTCTTCGAGGTCGACAATGTCGTGATGCGCTTCCGGCCGTCCTTCTTCCCGTTCACCGAGCCGTCCTTCGAGGTCGACATCCAGTGCGACCGCTCTTCGGGCCCGATCGTCAAGTTCGGCGAAGGCACCGACTGGATGGAAATCCTCGGCTGCGGCATGGTGCACCCCAACGTGCTGCGCGCAGGCGGCCTCGACCCGGACGAATACCAGGGCTTTGCCTGGGGCATGGGCCTCGACCGCATCGCCATGCTGAAATACGGCATGCCGGACCTCAGAGACTTCTTCAACGCCGACGTCCGCTGGATGAGCCACTACGGCTTCCGTCCGCTCGACGTGCCGACGCTGTTTGGCGGCCTGAGCAACTGAGCAGACTGAGCAACTGAGCGGCAAGAAATGATGACCGCCCCCGGCTGGGGGCGGGACGGACAGGCGGGGTGAAAGCCTCTGCTGTCCGGTGAGAATTGAAGGCGAATGAGACGTGATTGAACATCTTGATAACATGCGGCCGGTCGATGCGCTTTGCGGCGACGACCTGCTGCATGTGGAACTGACGGACGGTCGTATCGTCAGTGTTCCGGTCTGGTGGTATCCGCAGCTTCAGGACGCGATGCCGGTGGAACGAAACAACATAGACTTCATGCCGAAAAGCATGCATTGGCCCGACATCGAACTCGATATCTCGGTCATCAGCCTGCTTCTCGGCGAAAGGGCGCCAGGCGCGCGATCGCCGGACGTTTCGGATAAGATTCAGGTGGAAACGAGACAATGAAATTCACACTCTCCTGGCTGAAAGATCATCTCGATACCGATGCGAGCCTCGAACAGATCTGCGAGCGCCTGACGGCGATCGGGCTCGAAGTCGAGCATGTCGATGACAAGGCGGCCTACAAGCCTTTTGTCATCGCCAAGATCCTGACGGCGGAAAAGCACCCCGAGGCTGACCGGCTGAAGGTGCTGACGGTGGATGCCGGTGACGGCAAGCCGGTTCAGATCGTCTGCGGCGCGCCGAATGCCCGCGCCGGCATGGTCGGTGCGCTCGCCCGTCCGGGCACCTATGTGCCGGGCATCGACGTGACGCTCGCGGTCGGCAAGATCCGCGGCGTCGAAAGCCACGGCATGATGTGCTCCGAAAAGGAGCTCAACATGTCCGACAATCATGATGGCATCATCGACCTGCCCGAGGATGCGCCGGTTGGCACGTCCTTCGCATCCTATGCCGGGCTGGATGATCCGGTCATCGAGATCAACCTGACGCCGAACCGTCCGGACTGCACCTCGATCTTTGGCATTGCCCGCGATCTGGCTGCCTCCGGCCTCGGCACGCTGAAACAGCCGAAGGCACCAAGCTTTGCCGTCGAGGGTGAAACGCCGCACGAGGTCAAGATCGTGCTCGACGACGAGCGCCTGTGCCCGGGCTTTGCCTATCGGCTGGTGCGCGGCGTCAAGAACGGCCCGAGCCCGAAATGGATGCAGGCTCGTCTGCTCGCCATCGGTCTTCGCCCGATCTCCGCGCTGGTCGACGTCACCAACTACATGACCTTCGACCAGGGTCGTCCGATGCATGTCTTCGACGCCGACAAGGTCAAGGGGGTGCTGACCGTACGCCGCGCCCAGGTCGGCGAGGAAGTGCTGGCGCTCGACACCCGCACCTACAAGCTCAATCCGGCCAATGTGGTCATCGCCGACGACAATGGCGTCGAATCGATCGGCGGCATCATGGGTGGCGAACATTCCGGCTGCGACGAGAACACCACCAATGTGCTGATCGAATCGGCGCTCTGGGATCCGATCAACATCGCCAAGACCGGCCGTGGCCATGGCATCATCACTGATGCCCGCTACCGTTTCGAGCGCGGCGTCGATCCGGAATACATGGTTCCCGGTCTCGAGCGCACCACCGAACTGGTGCTCGACATGTGCGGCGGCACGGCGGCGGCAGCAAAGGTAGCCGGCTACAAGGGCCATCAAAAGAAGGTTGTCGATTTCCCCTTTGCGGAGGTCAAGCGCCTGACCGGCCTGAACGTATCCAATGACGAAGCCCGCGCCATCCTGACCAGCCTCGGTTTCGAGGTCTCCGGCTCCGGTGAACGCGTCTCGGTTTCGGTCCCGTCCTGGCGTCCGGATGTCGACGGCAAGGCCGATCTGGTCGAAGAAGTCATGCGCATGTTCGGTGTCGACAATATCAAGCCGGAACCGCTGCCGTCGATGGGTGCGGTCAATGGCAAGATCCTGACGACGCTGCAGATCCGCACCCGCACCGCCAAGCGCGCGTTGGCGGCGCGCGGCATGATGGAAGCGGTCACCTGGTCGTTCATTTCGGCAGAGCAGGCCAAGCTGTTTGGCGGCGGCAAGCCGTCGCTGAAGCTGGTCAATCCGATTGCAGCCGACATGTCGGACATGCGGCCTTCGCTGCTGCCCGGCCTTCTGACGGCTGCCCAGCGCAATGCCGACCGTGGTTTTGGCGATGTGGCGATTTTCGAAGTGTCGGGCACATACGAAGCCGATACGCCGGACGGCCAGCGTCGCGTCGCCGGCGGTATCCGTCGTGGCACGGCCTCGCTCGCCGGTGCCGGCCGGTCCTGGTCGAATGCCACCAAGGGCGGCGGCAAGCCGGTCGATGTCTATGACGCCAAGGCCGATGCGCTGGCGGTTCTGGAAGCCTGCGGTCTGCCGATGGGCAATGTCCAGATCGAGCAGGGCGGACCGGAATGGTATCACCCCGGCCGTTCCGGCACGATCAAGGCCGGCCCCAAGGTGATCCTCGGTTACTTCGGCGAATTTCATCCGAAGACGCTGGAAGCGCTCGACGTATCGGGCGCGCTGTGTGGTTTCGAGGTCTTCGTCGATGCCTTGCCGGAACCGAAGAAGAAGGCCACCCGCACCAAGCCGGCGCTGGAGCTTTCGCCCTTCCAGATGGTCAAGCGCGACTTCGCCTTTGTCGTCGAGAAATCGGTCGAGGCCGGCGCGATCATCAAGGCCGCCACCAGCGCCGACCGCAAGCTGATATCAGGCGTCAATGTCTTCGATGTCTTCGAAGGCGCGTCCGTTGGCGAGGGCAAGAAGTCGGTGGCCATCGAAGTGCTGATCCAGCCATCCGACAAGACCCTGACGGATGAGGATTTCGATGCTCTGACGAAGAAGATCGTCGGCAATGTCGAAAAGACAACGGGCGGCAGTCTGCGCGCCTGATCCGACGGTCAACCAGGGGCGGCTTTGCCGCCCTTGTTCATTTGGGGCGACTGTCCGACGGATCGCGGACGCTGGGAACGGGGAAGTGCATGTCCGCAGGTTTTGATTTCACCACTCTGTCGGCGCGCGACAAATACAAACTGATGATCGGCACGATCATCCCCCGGCCGATCGCACTGGTGACCACGGTGGACAATGAGGGACGCATCAACGCCGCGCCGTTCAGCTTTTTCAACTGCCTGTCGGCCGACCCGCCGATCCTGGCGCTTGGCGTCGAAAACAATCCCGACATGTCGTTCAAGCATACCGGCGAGAACATCCGCATGACGGAAGTGTTTACCGTCAACATCGTCTCGTTCGCCATTGCCGAGGCCATGCATGCCTGCGCTGCGAAACATCCGCGCGGCATCAATGAGCTGGAACAGGCGGGCCTGACCGCCATGCCCGGCGTAAAGGTCGCCTCGCCGTGGATCAAGGAGGCGCCGGCTGCCTTCGAATGCCGCCGCCATGTCAGTCTCGAACTCGGCAAGTCGCGGCAGATCATCCTGGGTGAGATCCTGTTTGCCCACTATCAGGACGGCCTTGTCGATGATCGCCTGCATGTCGATCCGGCCGGTATCGACGCCATAGCAAGGCTCGGCGGCGATACCTGTTCGACGATCCGCGACCGCTTCGAAATGCTGACCCCGAAGTTGTAAGGGCGCTTTGTCACCTGCGTTCAGCGCGAAGGGGCGCCGGCCGCGGCCGGATTTGCTGCCGGGACCGTCGGCCGCGCTGCAGGCCTGGCAAAGATCACCACATTGCCGGCAAGCGTCAGCGCGAGGCCGAGAACCCCGAGCAGGGTCCAGTGATAATCCTCATAGAGCGTCGACAGCGACAGCGCGACGACCGGGAAGAGCACGGTCGTATAGGCGGCCCTGGACGAGCCGATACGGGCGACCAGCATCAGATAGGTGGTGAAACCGACCACAGAGCCGATTGCCGCGAGATAGAGCATGGCGAACAGGTAGCGGCTGTCGGGTGGCGCAATCACCGGCGTGCCGGTTACGGCAATCAGGGTCAAAAGCACGATCGCGCCGTAAGTCATTCCCCAGGCATTGGCGGTGGCGGGCTGGATGCCGGCGGCGCTGTTGCGGCGCGAGACCATGTTGCCGAGCGAGAAGAACAGCGTGCCGAGCGCCGACAGGCCGACGCCCTTCCAGGTGTCGACATCAAAATGCACGAGGATATCCGGTCCGAACAGCAGCAGGAGGCCCGAAGCCCCCAAGGCTGCCGCGACCAGCGTGCGGCCGGTGATTTGATCGCCGAAAAACAGCCGGGCATTGATGGCGTTATAGATCGTCGCCAGCGAGAAGATCACCGAGATCAGCCCCGACGGCACATAACTGGCGGCATTGTAGAAGCAGATGAAGTTGCAGCTGAACAGGCAGAGCGCCTGGGCCAGGATGAAGGGTTGGTGGCGCAGTGCGGGCACCTTGAGCTTGCCCATCACGGCCAGCACCACGAGAAAAATCAGCGCCGCGGTGGCGAAGCGGTAGAATACCGACACCAGCACCGGCACAGGCCCGACCTGCATGGCAATGGCGATCCAGGTCGTGCCCCAGATGATGACGGTGGAAACGAACAGGATGATATTGGTCATGCGGCCCTCGCTGTGATGCGCTATCCGATAGCGCCGTAGCGAAGCTTCTTCTTGCAGATTCTTGCGGTGAAAATGCGCGGCGGGCGAGTTGGGCATTATCCACGGCTGGCAAGCGCCGAACTCTGCGATAGAATGGCGCTCCTTGCTTCAGAGTTCTGCCATGTCGCTTCACAACCCGTCCGTCTTCAGCTTCCTCTCCGCCTCGCCGCGCGCGCAGGCGGTGAGCACACTTGCGCTTGGTTCCGGCTGTTCGACGGCGATCTGGCGCAATGCCGATGACCGGATGAGCTACCAGCGGCCGGATGGCCATACATTCAGCCTCTATCTGCAGGGGGGCGCCGGCACCCGGCGGCTCGACGGCGGCGCACTGAACGGCTGGCCGGGCGCGCTCTGCATCATGCCGCAGGGTGCCTCGTCGGAATGGGAAATCACCGATGCCTTCGAGTTCGTCCATCTCTATGTGCCGGACGAAGAGCTGCGGCGTGTGTTTACCGAGACTTTCGACCGTGACTGCCGGCTGATGGTGATGCCCGAGGCGACCTTCGAGCATGCCCCGGTGCTGGCCGAGGCCTTGCGCAAAGTGGCCGATGCGACCTATGCCGGTGATGCGCTGCTTGCCGACGCGGCGATGACAGCGGCCTTCGCCAGCCTCTTCGTCGATCCGCGTTATGGCGGTGCGCGACCGCTCGCCATCAAGAGCGGCCTCGCACCCGCCGTCCGCCGGCGGATCACCGATTACATCGAGGCGCATCTCGACCAGCAGGTGAGCCTGGCTGATCTCGCCGCGATTGCGGGCCTCAGCGAATTCCACCTGCAGCGCATGTTCCGGGCGAGCTGCGGCGTCTCGCCCCATGGCTGGGTCCAGCATCGGCGGCTTGCCCGCGCCAAGGCGCTGCTGGCGGGCGCGGATCCGATTGCCCAGATCGCGTCGGCCTGCGGCTTCAGCAGCCAGAGCCACCTGACGCGGGTGTTCAAGGCGATGACCGGCACGACGCCATCAGCCTACCGACAAAGCGTCGCCGGTAGCGCCTGATTACTTCGCCTGACTGCTTCGCGCTATTTGTTGGCCATCTGCGCCATGCGCTCGGGATAGCGGGCGCCGGCCACCTTGGCCGGCGACAAAAGATCGCCAAGCGCTGCAACCTCTTCCGCTGACAGCACGATATCGGCAGCCGCGACATTCTTCTCCAGATTGGCGATCTTGGTGGTGCCGGGGATCGGTACGATGAAATCGCCCTGCGCCAGCACCCAGGCAAGCGCCAGCTGGCCGGGTGTCACGCCCTTGTCGGCGGCCATCTGTTCCAAGGCCGCGACCAGCGCAAGGTTGGCGTCAAAATTCTCCTGGCTGAACCGCGGCAGCGAGCGGCGAAAATCATTGGTCGCCATGCCGTCGAGCGATTTCAGTGTACCGGTCAGCACACCGCGCCCGAGCGGCGAAAACGGCACGAAGCCGATGCCGAGTTCGCGGCAGGTATCGAGCACGCCGTTTTCCTCCGGATCGCGTGTCCACAGCGAATATTCGCTCTGGATGGCGGCGATCGGATGGGTCGCATGCGCCCGGCGCAGCGTCGCGGCACTCGCCTCCGACAGGCCGAGCGCCCTGACCTTGCCCTCGTGCACCAGATCGGCCATGGCGCCGACCGTGTCTTCGATCGGCACATTCGGATCGACGCGGTGCTGGTAGTAGAGATCGATGACCTCGACGCCTAGCCGCTTCAACGAGGCCTCGGCGACCGCCTTGACATGTTCGGGGCGCGAATCCGTGCCGCCGGCGCTGGCGTCATTGGGGTTCTCGGCATTGATCTTGAAGCCGAACTTGGTGGCGATCTGGATCTGGTCGCGATAGGGCCTCAAGCCCTTGCCAACCAGGATCTCGTTGTTGAACGGGCCGTAGATCTCGGCCGTGTCGAACAGCGTCACGCCGAGGTCTACGGCCCGCGCCAGCGTCGCCAGCGATCCGGCTTCGTCACCGGTCTGGGTATAGCCATGCGTCATGCCCATGCAGCCGAGGCCGAGGGCGGATACGGAGAGGGAGCCGAGCTGTCTTGTTTTCATGGTGTTTGACCTTTCGCGGAAGAGCGCGCCGGATGCGCTGATGATAGACCGAGAATACCACCGGGATTGAATAGGATAATGGCTGTAATTTCGCGCAACTTGTTCTATTAAATAGAGCAATGAACAGGATCCAGCTTTCCCAACTGGCGGTGCTCGCCACCGTCGCCGAGACCCGCAGCTTCCGCAAGGCGGCCGCAGAGCTTGCCATTGCGCCATCGGCCGTCAGCCATGCGGTGGCTTCGCTGGAGGCGAGCCTCGGCGTGCGCCTGCTTGCCCGCACCACCCGCAGCGTCGCGCCGACCGAGGAGGGCAGGCGGCTGCTGGAGACGCTGGCACCGGCGCTGGCCGATATCGATACGGCGCTTGCGGCCCTGGCCGACGATAGAGGCGAGCCGGCTGGCCCCTTGCGCATCACCATGCCGATGCTGGCTGCCGAGGACCTGATCGCGCCGAGGCTGGGTGCGTTCCTGCGGACCTATCCGCGGATCGAACTCGACATCGTCACCAATGACCGCTTCGAGGATATCGTCGCCGAAGGGTTCGATGCGGGTCTGAGGCTCGGCGAACACCTGGAAGCCGACATGATCGCGGTCAAGGCGAGCGGGCCGCAGCGCGGCGTGATCGTCGGATCGCCGGCCTATGTCGCCGAACACGGCGTGCCGCTCACGCCGCAGGACCTGATGCAGCATCGCTGCATCCGCCGCCGCTTCAGCAGCGGCCGGATCTACCGCTGGGAACTGGAACAGAATGGCAAGGACTTGGCGGTCGACGTCTCCGGTCCCTTGATCGTGTCCGACCAGCGACTGGCCCGAATCGCAGCCCTTGATGGTGTCGGTCTCGCTTTCCTGTTCGACGAGCGGGTGGACGTGGATATCCGCGAAGGGCGGCTTGTGCCGGTCTTGACCGACTGGTCGCCACCCTTCGACGGTTTCTACATCTACTACACCTCGCGTCGCCAGATGCGCCCGGCGCTGCGGGCTTTTGTGGATTTTTTCCGCTATTCGCGCTGATCAGCCGAGTTTCAGGCGATAGCGCACATGCCCGTCTTCCCTCGCGTAGCGGTCGTAGAGTGTGCGGGCCGTCGCATTGTCGTGGTTGGTGTGCCAGTAGAGCCGTGACCAGCCTTGGGCTTTGGAAAGCGCGATCAGGTCGTCGATCAGCGCGCGGCCGATGCCCTGGCCGCGAAAACGTTCGTCGAGGAACAGGTCTTCCAGATAACAGTCCGGTGTCTTGACCCAGGTGCTGTCGTGGAAATGGTGGATGGCAAAGCCGGCGAGTTCCCCATCGACCTCGGCGACACGCATGCTAACGCGCGAGGCTGGATCGAGGATACGGGCCCAGGTGTGGTCGGTGATCTCGGGGTCAAGATCGACATTGTAGAAGGTCAGGTAGCCGGCCCAGAGCTTGCGCCAGGCGGCCTCGTCGGCCGCAGTAGCATCGCGAATGACATGGGTCATGGTCAAGCACCCGCCGCGTTGAGCAGCGCCATCTGCTGATCCGAGAGCTGGAGTTTTCCGGCAGCGATCAGGCTGTCAAGCTGGCGAAGGCTGGTGGCCGAGGCGATCGGCGCCGTGATGCCCGGACGGGCGGCGACCCAGGCGATGGCGATGGTTGCCGGCGTGGCTTCGGTCTCGGCAGCGACCTGGTCGAGTGCGGCGAGGACCTTCAATCCCCTGTCGTTCAGGTAGTTGCAGACCCGGTAGGAGCGGGCGACGCCTTCGGTGTCTTCCGGTTTGCGGTATTTGCCGGTGAGGAAGCCGGCGGCCAGCGCATAGTAGCTGATCACGCCGATATCTTCGGCAATGCAGAGATCGGCAAGCGATCCCTCGAAACGGTCGCGCGTGTAGAGATTGTATTCCGGCTGCACCACGTCGAAGCGCGGCAGGCTGTTTTTCACCGAGGCATCGAGGGCGGCCTGCAATTGACCGCCATCATAGTTGGAGCAGCCGATGGCGCGCACCTTGCCGGCCTTGATCAGCTTGCCAAAGGCCTCCAGCGTTTCCTCAATCGGTGTCTTTTCGTCCGGCTTGTGGGCCAGATAGAGATCGACATAGTCGGTCTGCAGGCGCTTCAGTGAAGCTTCGACCGCGTCGGCGATCCAGGTCTTGCCAAGGCCGGTCTCGCGGCCATTGTTGTCGAAGCCGACCTTGGTGACGATGATCGCCTTGTCGCGCGCAACACCGCCACGCTTCAGCCATTTGCCGATGATCGTTTCGCTTTCGCCGCCGACATGACCATCGACCCAGGCGGAATAGACATCGGCCGTGTCGATCGTGTTGTAGCCGGCGTCGAAGAAGGCATCGAGCAGGGCGAACGAAGTCGCCTCGTCGGCCGTCCAGCCGAAGACATTGCCGCCGAAGACGACGGGCGCGATGGAAAGACCGGTGCGGCCGAGGGCGCGCTTCTGCATGGCATGATCCTTTCGATGGACTGTTTCACCGGACGGTAGCAATCGGCTTCGTGATGCACCATTCAAAATGGTGAATGGGTCAAAACCATGCGAGCTTCCTCAATTGTCCTGTCGCCGGTCGCGGCGAAACTGGCTGGGCGGTGCAGCGTGGTGCTCCGACCACACCCGCCGCAAATGCCGTGTCGAGGAAAACCCGGCCCGCTCGGCGACGCTTTCCATGTCGAATCGGCTCTGGGACAACAGGTCATGCGCCAGCGCCACCCGGATCGTGTTGATATAGGCGGTGACCGACAGGCCGGTATGCTCGCGAAACAGCCGGGTCATGTGCCGTTCGCTGAGTGCCGCCAGGCGCGACAACTCGCCAAGGCTCCAGTCGCGCGCCGGATCGGCCATGATCGCATCCTGCATCCGGTGGATTGCCGGATGGATATGGTTGCGGCCGGACAGCCAGGGCGAAAGCTGCGGGTCGGAACCGCTGCGGCGCAGATAAATCACCATCTTGCGCGCCACCGCCAGCGCCACCTGGGCCGAGGTCAGCTTTGCTACGACATGCAGCATCAGGTCGATCCCGGTCGAGATGCCGGCGCTGGAGAAGCGGTTGCGGTCCTCCACATAGAGACGGTTTTCCAGCACATTGGCGGTCGGGGCGAGCGCCTTCAATTCGTCGATGCATTCCGTATGGGTGGTGCAGGCATGGCCTTCCATCAGGCCGGCAGCGCCGGCCAGCAGCGCACCGGAGCAGATCGTCACCAGCCGTGTCTGCGCAGTGACGACCCGGCACAGCCATGTGCCGAGGCCGAGGAGTTCGGCATTCTCGGCAAGCGCCTGTTTGCCGACGGCAAGGCTACCGGAGACAACCAGCATGGCACCGGCCGGCAGACTCTCCGGCAGCGGCTCCAGCCCGTCCAGCATCAGCCCGATCGAGGTCTGCTGTCGGGCATATGTCGAGACATAGCGGTAATCGAAGTGAACCGCATTCTGCTCGGCATTGGCATAGCGCAGCACTTCCAGCGGCCCTGCGACATCGATCAGCAGGGCCTCCGGCGGAACCAGGATATAGACCGGGATGACCTCCGGCACAGAGGGGGCGTGCTGTATGCTCAAGCCGCCTTCCTTGCTGTGCCGAGTGCGTCTTCGACGGTGGCGATGCGGGCAAAGCGGCCGGCCAGCACCAGTTCGGTGCGCATGCGGATGTCGGCCGGCGAGAAGCTGACGCCCGAGGCATGGGTCATGGTAAAGGTCAGCATCGCTTCGCTGACGAAATCGACGTCGTAGCCGATATCGGCCGCGTGGCGAGTGGTGGTTTCGCAGCATTGTTCGGTGCGGATGCCGCACATGATCAGGCGCTTGATCCCGTTGGCCTTCAGCCAGTCTTCGAGACCGGTGCCGCCCAGGGCCGAATGCACGTTCTTGTGGAATGTCACGTCCGGGGTGAGTTCCAGTTCGGCAAGCGTCGTGACGAAGCCGCTGTCGAGCGTGAACGGCGCATCGCTGTCGACATGGAAGATCTGCACGACCGGGATGCCGGCAACCTTGGCGCCGTCGATCAGCGCCTGCTGTTTCTCGACATAGGCGGCAAGATCGTCAGTCGTCCAGAATGCACACTGGCGAAAGGACTCCTGGGCATCGACGACGATCAGTGCGGTTTTCTCTGCGGACATTTCAGGCTCTCCGGTGTTTTTGACGATAGCCGAATTTATCCAGTCTGGAGAGCAGAAAAAGCAGACAGACGGACGAAGAGAGGACATTTTCGGCCAATCTGGATCGTAGCGATGAAGCTACACGTGCTGCGAGCCGGATTGCGCGCGGCGCGAACCTCGCCTAGTGTCCGGCCGTTCTTTTCAGGGAGGAAATCATGTTGCGTTTCGGAATTATGTCGACGGCCAAGATCGGCCGCGAACTTGTCGTGCCGGCCATCCAGGATGCTGAAAATGCCGTGGTCACCGCGATTGCCAGTCGCGACCTGGCAAAGGCGCGCGCCATGGCCGACCGCTTTTCCGTGCCGCATGCCTTCGGCTCCTACGAGGAAATGCTGGCTTCCGACGTGATCGATGCCGTCTACATTCCCCTGCCGACATCGCAGCATGTCGAATGGTCGATCAAGGCGGCGAATGCCGGCAAACATGTGCTCTGCGAAAAGCCGATCGCGCTGAAGGCGGACGAGATCGATGCGATCATCGAAGCCCGCGACCGCAACAAGGTCGTCGTCTCCGAGGCCTTCATGATCACCTACACGCCGGTCTGGCACAAGGTCCGCGAACTGCTGGCAGCGGGCGCCATCGGCCGGTTGAAGATGGTCCAGGGTTCGTTCACCTATTTCAACCGCGATCCCGGCAATATGCGCAATATTCCCGAACTCGGCGGCGGCGCCTTGCCGGATATCGGCGTCTATCCGACGATCACCACGCGCTTTGCCACCGGCAAGGAGCCGCAGCGTATCCAGGCAACGGTCGAGCGCGATCCGGAATTCGGCACCGACATCTATTCGAGCGTGAAGGCCGATTTCGGCGATTTCGAACTGAATTTCTACATCTCGACCCAGATGGCCAACCGTCAGCTGATGGTGTTTCATGGCACGGACGGTTTCATCGAGGTCAAGTCGCCGTTCAACGCCGATCGCTGGGGCGCCGAAGAGGTCGAACTCACCAATCGCAGCCACGATGGCTCGCAGATCTTCCGCTTCCCCGACAGCCGCCAGTACAAACTCGAGGCCGAAGCCTTTGCCCGGGCTGTCGCTGGCACCACGGGTGAGGTGGTCACGCTGGAAAATTCCAAGGCGAACCAGCGTTTCATCGACGCGATCTATCGTGCCGCGAGCAAGGACGGTTGGGAAACCGTCTGACGTTAGCCGGCTACTGATAAAGGCTATCGCCGGAAGACGAAGCGCGAATAGCCGAAGAAGCTGAACAGCATGGCGGCGATGGAGGCAAAGACCAACGCCGCATAGGGGCTGAGCAGCGGTGCCATGATCAAGAGCCCGGCATAGATGCCGTAATTGACCAGCGAGGTGATCACCGCGATCACGCCGTAGCGGAAGCCTTCGACCACGACCGAGCGCTTCGAGGCGCCGAAGGTGAAGCTGCGGTTGAGCAGCCAGGTGGCGGTCATCGCGAGCGCGATCGCGATGACCCGCGCGCTGAGTGGGCCGAGCGGCGAAAAGGTCAAAAGCAGCCAGAGCGTGCCGGCATCGACGAGAAAGCCCGTTGCGCCGACGATGACGAAGCGGATGAATTTTTTCATGCGGCTTTCGAGGCGCGCTTGGCTGGCGCAGCGGCTTTGGCAGTCGTCGGCTTGTTCGCCGGTTTCTGCTCGTCTTCTGCTCGTTTCAGCGCCGGCAGGTTCATGTAGTGGATGCGCAACTGTTCGGCCCGCGAACGGGCAACCGAATCGAGGATCAGCGCGGCCGTGAAGCTGAAGAAGGACATCATCATCAGCGCCATGGCGGCAATCCAGGTCGGCATGCGCGACACCAGGCCGGTGGTGAAGAATTCGTAGAGAACCGGCGCCATGAAGCCGAGGCTCATGCCCATCAGGCCAGCACTGATCAGGCCGAAGAACGCAAACGGCCGGGTTTCCTTCATCAGCATGGCAAACATCCAGAGGATCTTTGCCCCATCCTTGAAGGTCGAGAGCTTCGAATGCGAGCCTTCCGGCCGGCGGCCATAGTCCAGTTCCAGCTCGCAGACCGGCAGTTTCAGCCGCGACGCATGCACCGACATTTCCGTTTCGATCTCGAAGCCGCCGGACACGGCCGGGAAACTTTTCACGTAGCGGCGCGAAAAGGCGCGGTAGCCGGACAGGATGTCGGTGAAGTCATTGCCGAACAGCAGGCGGTAGAGCGTGTTGAACAGCCGATTGCCGAAGGCATGGCCCTGGCGACCGGCATCGTCATGCACGCCTCGGCGGGTGCCGACCACCATGTCGGCCCGCTCGGTGATCAGCGTGCGGATCAGTTCTTCTGCGTCATGCGGCGCATAGGTGCCGTCACCATCGGCCATCACATAGATATCGGCCTCGATGTCGCAGAACATCCGGCGCACCACATGGCCCTTGCCCTGGCGACGCTCGCGAACGACGGTCGCGCCGGCCAGCATGGCGGTCAGCGCCGTGCCGTCGGTGGAATTGTTGTCATAGACGAAGATGCGGGCCTGCGGCAGCGCGGTGCGGAAGTCGCGCACGACGTCACCGATCGTCGCCGCCTCGTTGTAGCAGGGCAGCAAGACGGCAATGTCGGGATAGGCGGAGGCCGAACCACTCATCGAAAATGCACCTGTTGAAAGCTCGTGCAGCCGTCCTGACCGCATGCGGCTTTACTATTTCTTGAGAAGGTTAAGGCTAGGTTTCGCCAGACATTGGTCCTGGATTATTTTGCATACCGGTGGCGAAATGCCGCCCTGCTGAGGAACATCAGATTGACGGCAGCAGCCTCCACGTCACCGGCCTCTCTTTCCCGACGTCGCCTGCAGCGCCTCCCGGTCGCTATTGCCCTGTATTCGGGGCTGACGATCTGCCTTCTGGCGCTGCTCAACCTGCCGGGTGCACGCGACTATGTCGGTATCGACAATGACGATGTGATGCGTCTGGTCCAGGTCCGCGATCTCCTGGCTGGCCAGTCCTGGTTCGATCTCACGCAATACAGGCTCGGCCTGCCCGGCGGCACGCTGATGCACTGGTCGCGGATCATCGACCTGCCGATTGCAGCGCTGATCAAGCTGTTTTCGCTCGCGCTGCCAACCGATCGCGCCGAAGCGCTGGCCCTTCTTGTCTGGCCTTTTTCGTTGGTCATCCCTCTGCTGGCAGCCGTCGCCATTGCGGCGCGCAGGCTCGGCGATGCGGTGGTCATGCATATCGCGCTGATCCTTGCCGCCATCTTCGTCATCACCAGCAACCGGTTCCTGCCGGGCGCGATCGACCACCACAACGTTCAGCTGGTGCTGATTGCAACGATCGCCGCCTGCCTGCTCGACCCGGCACGCCGGGCCTTGAGCTTTGCCGTTGCGGGTCTCGCCTGTGCCCTGGCGATTGCCATCGGTGCCGAAACCACGCCGCTGATTGCCGTGGTCTGTGCCGTGGTGGCCCTGCTGTGGGCTGTGGAAGGCTTAGAGATGCAGACCGCAGCGCGCGCGTTTTCGCTATCGCTGCTGCTCTCGATCTCCTCGCTTTTCCTGGCGACCGTCCCGCCTGTCCATTATGCTCTCGTCACCTGCGACAGTCTCTCGATCGGCTACTATGCCATCATTGCCGTCGGCGCCGGTGCGCTGCTCGCCGCAACATTTCTGCCGTCTCGGCTTGGTCTTGCAGGACGCGGCGCAGCTCTCCTCGTCATCGGTGTGCTTGTCGGGCTCGCAGCGCTTGCCGTCGCACCGCAATGCCTGCAGAACCCGCTGAACGAGCTGGATCCGCTGCTGCAGACAATGTGGCTCGATGGCGTTCTGGAGGCCCAGTCCTTCTGGCGCTGGCTGGAAGTCGAGCCGTCGAGCTTCGGCGGCTTCTATGCCGTGCCGGTCTTTGCCTTGGCTGTCTGCCTGTTCCGGATGATCCGGGGCGATGATGTGCGCAGCCATGCCATTCTGTCTGCCTTGTTGCTGATGAGTTTTGCCATTGCGCTGATCCAGGTGCGTGGCGCGACCTTCGCAAACCTGCTCGCCATTTTGCCGGTCGCCCTGCTGATCTCCGAGCTTCGGCGCAACTCCAATGCCGAACCGGACAATATCGGCGCCGGCTTCTTCTTCGTTGTGGTCACGCTGATCTCGGTGCCGAGCGTCTGGATATTGAGTGGCGTCTTCATCGTTGAGGGAACGATGGGGATCTCGAACCGGATGCGTTCGCTGGTTGCGGCGACGCCAGCGGCTCAGGCCGATGCAGGGGCGGCCTGCGAGACACTGCCGGCACTGGCCCAGCTGAACGACCTGCCGGCAGGCACGGTGGTGGCGCCGTCCGACTATGGCGCCGACATTCTCCGGCTGACCCCGCACCGTGTGCTGAGCGGCCCCTATCACCGCAATCAGGGCGGCATGCTGACCGAACTGCATATCGGCCTTGCGGAGCCGGAGGAAGCCGCCGCCTTCCTGCGCGGCTCGCAATCGACCATCGTCGCCTTCTGCCCGACCAATGTGCAGACCGAGAAGATCGCAAGGATGAAGCCGGATGGGCTTTATGCAGCGCTCGAAGCAGGCCGGGTTCCCGACTACCTGCAGCCATTGTCGCAGGATCCGCAGTCGGGTCTGACGATCTACCGGGTCGTTCTCCCCTGATCGCGACAGTATCGGCGAACGACGATGAAATCTGCTGAGGACCGCAAGCCTGAGGCTGATCTTCGTTGGCTTTTGCGATATTCAGGATGCATGAGCAATTTCTTCGCTGACGATTCGCCGAGCAACCTGACCGAGTTTACCGTTTCGGAACTCTCGGGCTCGATCAAGCGCACGGTCGAGACCGCCTTCGACCATGTCCGGGTGCGCGGCGAGATCTCCGGCTTTCGCGGCCAGCATTCGTCCGGCCATGCCTATTTTTCCCTGAAGGACGACAAGTCACGCATCGATGCGGTGATCTGGAAAGGCTCGTTTCCGAAGCTGAAATATCGGCCGGAGGAGGGCATGGAAGTCATTGCCACCGGCCGCATCACCACATTCCCCGGCTCGTCGAAATATCAGATCGTCATCGAGCAGATGGAGCCGGCTGGTGCCGGCGCGCTGATGGCGCTGATCGAGGAGCGCAAGCGGCGCTTTACCGCCGAAGGACTTTTCGATCCGGCGACCAAGCAATTGCTGCCCTTCATGCCCAGGGTGATCGGCGTGATTACCTCGCCGACCGGCGCCGTGATCCGCGATATCCTCCATCGCATTTCCGACCGCTTCCAGGTCCATGTCATCGTCTGGCCGGTCAAGGTCCAGGGTGAGGGGTCGGGCGACGAGGTCGCCAATGCCATCAAAGGCTTCAATGCGATCGAACCCGCTGGGCCGGTCGCGCGGCCGGACGTGCTGATCGTCGCGCGCGGTGGCGGCAGCCTGGAAGATCTCTGGAGTTTCAATGACGAGGCAGTGGTTCGTGCCGCGGCAGCAAGCGACATCCCGCTGATCTCGGCCGTCGGCCACGAGACCGACTGGACACTGATCGACTATGCCGCGGATGTGCGCGCCCCGACCCCGACAGGGGCGGCCGAAATGGCTGTGCCGGTGAAAGTCGATCTGGAAGCCCAGATCGCGACACTCGCTGCCCGTCTGTCCGGCGCGATCAACCGTCAGATGGACTATCGCAGCCAGGGCCTTCGCGCGCTGGCCCGTGCCTTGCCGTCGCTCGACCAGTTGCTGGCGCTGCCGCGCCGCCGCTTCGACGAGGCGTCGAGTGGTCTCGGCCGCAGTCTCGAGCTCAACACCATGAACAAGCGACGCAGTTTCGAGCGCGCCGCAGCCAAGCTCTCGCCTGATATGCTGGCGCGCCGCCTTGTCGAGCGCCGGCAGAGGCTGGGCGAGCAGGCGACGCGGGCCGAACGCGTGATCGAACGGCTGATCGAGCGCAGCAAGGCGCGGCTGGGTCGCTTCGATGCGACGCTGACCGCTGTGCCGTCCCGGCTCCAAGGTCTGATCGCACGGTCGAAGGACCGGTTGGAGAGCCTCGGCCGTCGAGCCGACAGCGCCGTGGTTCACGATCTGCGCCGGGCCCGCTCGCTGGTGGTCGCACAGGATCGCGTCTTGCAGTCGCTGTCCTACAAGAACGTCCTCCAGCGCGGATATGCCGTGATCCGCGATGGCAGCGACCGGCCGATCTCGCGGGCGGCCGCACTGGCAACCTCACAGCCGGTCGCAATCGAATTTGCCGATGGCCGCGTCTCGGCGGTGGTCGGCGAGGGCGCTGCCGCACCAGACGCCGAGCCACAGGCGACGTCGTCCAAATCGCCGTCGGCGGCCAAGCCGGCAAGGAAAGCGGAGCCTCCCGTCGGTCAGGGCAGCCTGTTCTGATGGCGCCCCGGCACTTCCTGGTCGTTCTGGCGCACCCACTTCCAGACAGTTTTGCAGCCTCTGCGGCGCGCACGGTCCAGCAGGCCCTGGAATCAAACGGGCATGTTGTTGACCTCCTGGATCTCTATGGCGAGGATTTCGACCCGCGCCTGACGGCGACAGAACGCGCAAGTTACATGGGCGGACAATACGATGCGTCTGCCGTTGCGCCTTGGGTTGCGCGGCTACAGGCAGCGGATGGGCTCGTGCTCGTCTTCCCGCAATGGTGGTTCAATCTGCCGGCGATCATGAAGGGCTTCATCGACCGGGTTTTTGTGCCGGGCGTGGCGTTCAGGCACGATCCAGGCGGCGCACGGCTGATACCCTTGCTAACCAATATCCGGACATTCCGGGTGGTGACAACGACGGGCTCGCCATGGTGGATCGTGCACCTCTACATGGGCAATCCGGTCCGGCGCATCCTCAGTCGCGGGGTTGCATCCTTCTGTTCAAACGGCTTGGATTTCGCGATGTTGTCGCTGCACGACATGGACAGGGCGACCGTCGAAAAACGCGTGAAATTTCTCGATCGCGTGCGATCCAGTTTCGCCCGTCTCTGAGTTTCGACATGCATTTTTAAGTTGTATTTCGCTCACTGTAAAAATCACGATCCTGCAAAAATGCAAGGAATTTAGGGGCTTTGCGACGGTCGGTGCGGCGAAACAGAAAAACCAAAGGTTGACATTCCGTGGCAATGTCTTTATGTAGTGCTTATCGATATTTGCTTGCTGAGCTTTGGTTACCGCGCATTTAGCAACCGCGCCCTGAACGAACCTTCCTTTCAAAAATCGCTATCATCATCCGCAGCGCATCGGCGTTGTGGTATCTCTTATGCTATGAAAGGGTTCATCATGACCACTGGCACAGTAAAATGGTTTAACTCCACCAAGGGCTTCGGCTTCATTCAGCCTGACAACGGCGGCCCGGACGCATTCGTCCACATCTCGGCTGTCGAACGTGCTGGCATGCGCGAAATCGTCGAAGGCCAGAAGATCGGCTACGACATGGAGCGCGACAACAAGTCGGGCAAGATGTCGGCCTGCAACCTTCAGGCTGCTTAATTCGGTATCTGCTTTCCCTTGACCACGGATGTACTGGCACTGTCGAGAGCAAGATCCAACCGAGGTCAGGCACATTGCCTGGCCTTTTTTATTGCCGCTCGCCGACCCGAGCACCCCAGAGGAGGATGAGCATGACAGAAAACTTCAGCAAACCGCGTCAGCAGGCAGAAATTGCCTTTGGCAAGACCCAGTCGCAATTTTTCGCCCGCGAGCGCGCGTTCGAAGAACTGGACACAATCGTGTCTGCGCGCGAAGAAAAGACCCTGAGGCTACGCGAGGCCCGTCTTGCCAAGGAATTGCAAGACAGCAATAAGCCGGCAGCGAGCCCCGTTACGAAACGTGCCAGAAAGGCCTGACCTTGGCCGGCATGGCATCTCAACTGGATTAGAGCATTGAGAAATATAAAAAACACCGAACTTTCCGATCGTCGCAGCACGGCTGCCGAGGCAAAGGCTGCCTTGCTTGAGGCCTATCGTGCCGCCAAGGAAGCCGCACAGCCGAACCTTGAGGCCAAACAGGCCGAGCGCATGGCCGTCGCCGAAGCCCGCGAAGCCCGCCGCGTTGAACGCGAGCGCCTGAAGAACGAAGAACGCGACCGTCTCAAGGCTGAGGCCGCCGAGCGGGAAGCGGCCATCGCGGCGGCTGCGAATGCCGAAGCCGAAGCACGCGAAGCCGCTGAAGCCAGCCGCATTTCCCGCGTCGTCGAAGACGAAGCCGCCCGCAAGGCGGAGCGCGACAGGCGTTACGCCAATCGCAAGGCAAGACAGTCCTGAGGCACGGTCCGCAGGACGAGCTTTGATATCTTGCGATTGCGAAACTGTTCAAGGCCGGCGATTGCCGGCCTTTTCCGTATTCCGGTGCTGGCGTAGATTTTCCGCCCCGTCGGCCGCTCATCGGCCGCTCATCGGATTGTGAGCGGCGCTGGCCTTACAAACCGGTAACGCAATTCCCATTTCAACCTGACTATGGCAGCAAAGCGTGGCAGATTGCGTCATGCCCCTTGCGCGATGCCTCTGTTACGTCTGGAGAATTGACTATGAAAATGATGAATGCTGCGGCTCTGGCCGGCCTTCTGGCTGCAACGATCGGTGCTGCGCCGGCTCTGGCAGAACAATCCGAGCTGTCGAGGATCCTGTTCGGCAGGAGTTACAACGACAATGTCACCGCTGTGAAGGTTGGTCCGTCGTGGCGTGACACGGATGGCACCGTGCCGTTTTTCGTCATGAAACCGCATCCGGTTCGCGTCCGCGCTGCGCAGGCCGAGGTGGCGGCCGATGCCGGTCTGCGCGATGCGCTGGAACTGCGTGAGATTGCCGCGAAAAACGTGATCTGGGTCCAGACCGCGGCCAATGGCGGCAAGATCGTCTATTACCGTTGATATCCGCAGGACGCTGACATGGGTTGCCGGCGGCAGACCGCCGGCATTTCTCTTGAATGATCAGGCCCATTCGCCCTTGCGCATGACCGGCACCTTCGAGCCATCCGCTCTCACGCCATCGATATCCACCTTGTCCGAGCCGATCATCCAGTCGATGTGGATGAGCGAGGCATTGCCGCCCTGTGCCTTGATCTGATCCTGGCTGAGCGTGGCGCCATCGAGGAAACATTTCGAATAGCACTGGCCAAGCGCAATGTGGCAGGAGGCATTCTCGTCGAACAGCGTGTTGTAGAACAGGATGCCGGACGCCGAGATTGGCGACGAATGCGGCACCAGCGCCACTTCGCCGAGACGGCGTGCGCCCTCGTCGGTATCGAGCACTTTGTTGAGCACTTCCTCGCCCTTGGTGGCCTTTGCCTCGACGATCCGGCCGGCTTCGAAGCGGACCTGGATATTGTCGATCAGCGTTCCCTGATGGGAGAGCGGCTTGGTCGACGAGACATGGCCCTCGACCTTCAGCGCATGCGGCGTGGTGAAGACCTCTTCCGTCGGGATGTTCGGATTGCAGGTGACGCCGTTCTTGGCAACAGACGCGCCGCCATGCCATTCGTGGCCATCGGCAAGGCCAACGGTGAGATCCGTGCCGGGGCCGGTGAAATGCAGGGCCGAGAAGCGCTGGCCGTTCAGCCAGCCGGAACGCTTGGCAAGTTCGCCATTGTGCGTTTTCCAGGCGCCGACCGGATCGGCCTGGTCGACGCGCGAGGCGGCAAAGATCGCATCGGCCAGCTTGGCCACGGCAATCTCGACCGGCACGTCCGGGAATACCAGCTTGGCCCAGGACGGGTTGGGATAGGAGCAGATGTTCCAGTTGATGTCGAAATTCGAGATATATTCGAGCGCCGGCTTATAGGCGATGGAATTGGCCTTGTTAGCCCGTGCCACCTTGGCCGGATCCTGGCCCGACAAAAGCATCGGATTGTCGCCGGCAACCGCAAGCCGCGCCGCTCCATTGGCATAGGCCTTGGCCATGCCCTCGTAGAGCCAGCCGGATGCCCTGTCGAAGCTCTCGTCCGAACCATGCGCGTAACGGGAAAGTGTCGTTTCCTCGTCGGAATAGAAGGTGGTGACGATGCCGGCACCGGCCAGATAGGCGTGTTTGGTGATATGGCGCACCAAGGGCAGGGCGGCGATCGGCGCGGTGATCACAAGATCCTGGCCTGCCTGCAACTGAAGGCCGACCTTGACGGCCACTTCGCCAAGCTTCTCGAGCTTGACCGGATCGACGGCATGGGTGAAGTCGGGCGCTATTGTCATCGGGATCTGCCATTCTCTGTCATTGGGATGGCACTAGACTTAGAGGGCTTTGCGGCGAAAATGAAGCTCGGCGTCGTGAAAACCGGCTGCTTTGCATCAAGCGGTGATTGATGCCGCAATCGCGCCCAGCGTGGTCAAAGCATCCGTCGGATCGAGCCGCACCTGCAGCCCGCGCTGGCCGCCATTGATGTACACATGCGGCTCGGAAAGGGCCGCAATCTCGATCGCGGTCGGCACCTGTTTCTTCTGGCCGAACGGGCTGATGCCGCCGACCACAAAGCCGGTAAGCTTTTCGGCCAGCGCCGGTTTCATCATCGCTGCCGCCTTGCCGCCGAAGGCGGCAGCAAGCTTCTTCATGCTGACTTCCTTGTCGGAGGGAAGGACGACGCAGACCGGCTTGCCATCAAGCTCGGCCATCAGCGTTTTCAGCACGCGCGCCGGATCTTCGCCCAGCGCGTCTGCCGCCTGCATGCCGATGCGCTCGGCATTGGGATCGTAGTCATAGGTATGAACGGTGAAGCTGATACCGGCCTTGGCCAGCGCCTGGGTGGCGCGCGTGGTCTTCGACATCGCTATTTCCCAAGTTCTGTTGCGTAAACCTCCGGCTTGAAGCCGATCAGCAGCTTGCCGTCGATTTCCAGAACCGGACGCTTGATCATCGACGGCTGTGCGATCATCAGGGCGATCGCCTTCTCCCGGTCGAGATCCGCCTTGGCCTCCTCGGGCAGTTTCTTGAAGGTCGTGCCGGCGCGGTTGAGAACCGTTTCCCAGCCGGATGTCTCGGTCCAGGTTTCGAGGTGGCCACGATCGATGCCTGATGTCTTGTAGTCGTGGAAAGCGTAGGCGGCACCGTGATCGTCCAGCCATTGGCGAGCCTTCTTCATCGTGTCGCAGTTCTTGATACCGTAGATCGTCGCGGTCATGGTCAATCCTCAAGGGCTCCCGCCTTGCGCAATGTGCGGCTCGGCTGGTCACAGGCAATTTTCATCAGGTCGGCGCGACGACGCACCAAGCGGTCGGAGATGCGCGTCACGATCAGGCCGGCCTGAGGTGCACGGATGTCCACGCTGCCATCGGGCTGGCCCGGGCGCGTGACGATGGTCGCCAGCAGATCACCTTCGACAACCGGATCGCCGATATCGCGGTGGAAGAGCACGGTTCCGGCTTCAGGGCTGCGGACCATCTCGATATTATCGAGCGGCACGGCGGGGCCGACAAAGGTCGGCAGCGAGACATTTGCATCGACGACCACGCCACGGGCGGCCAGAAATGCCCAGATCCCGTCCGCATCCTTGCGCGCCACATCGGGATAGACGTCGCGCAGGCCGCGCAATTCCAGCGTGACGGCAAGTTTGCCGGGCAGGGCCTCGCGTTTTTCGCCGGGGACTTCATATTTCCAGGCATAGCCGACGGCTTCTTCGAAAGCCGAGCTTTCGCCATCGGAGAGGAAGACGGCATCCATGTCGAGTGCGGCAGCCAGATCGCTCGCTTCCGGCCAGAAGGCGTCGTCGATATAGGCATATTGCAGTGACTCGTCATCGCAATGCAGGTCGAGCACCAGATCGGCGCCGAGTGCCATATGCAGCAATCGGCGCTTCAACTGTTCGGTTGCCGGATAGCGGGTCAGGTCTTCCACCAGGGTGTCACGGTCGCGTAGCGAGATCAGCGGGAAGTCGCGGTTGAAATTGGTGCGCGTGCCGAGTTCGAAACGGCCTTGTAATTCGCCGAAATGCGATTGTGACGCACCAATCGGGTTGGCCTGCGGCACAATGACGATCGTGCCGGCGATCCGGCCTTGTGCTTCGGCCTCGCGCAGCGTCTGGCAGAGGAAATGCAGCACGGCCGTCCCGGGAAGCTCATTGGCATGCAGGGCTGCCTGCATGTAGACTGTCGGCGCCTCCGGTTTGCTGCCTTCGAAACGCAGCACCGGCAGGCGCCATTCGAGACCCGGCGTATCGCCGGCGATGATGATTTCCGATATTTCCACGCTGACCACTCCGCAAACTGTGCTGGAACGAGCTTTATGCGAACCCGGCCTGCCCATGCAAGCCGTTGTGCAGGCCGATGCGAGCCGGTTCAAGCGCGCAAACCGCCTGCGTGGGCAAATGGTGCCGGATCGGCCCGATCTGTCTGTCGATTGCGGCCAGCCTTCGCAAGAATCGGGTTGAAATACTGGACAGAGCGGAGGATTTTGGTCTCAACGACAAAGGTAAGCGGCAAGAAAAATGAGCCAGGAAAGACACCATCATTGCATCTTCGAAACGGCTGGCGGCTTCTGCGGCATTGCCTGGAATGCGTCGGGCATCGCGCGCTTCCAATTGCCGACGAAAGACGAGGCGGAGACCGAGAGGCTGCTGATGCGGCGTGTGTCGTCGTCAGGCCGCGCAATGCCGCCACCGAACGTTGCCAAGACCATAGAGGCGGTGAAGCGATATTTTGCTGGCGACGCCGTCGATTTTTCCGATGTCACACTCGATCTCGGCGGCCAGGATGATGTGTTCAAGGATATCTATGCCGCCGCGCGCAAGATTGGCTGGGGGCATACGACGACTTACGGCGCCCTTGCCAAGGTCTTGGGGCTTGGGCCGGAGGCCGCTCGCGAGGTTGGCCAGGCCATGGCGAAGAACCCTGTCGCGCTGATCATTCCGTGTCACCGGGTGCTGGCCGCAGGCGGCAAGCTCGGCGGATTCTCAGCGCCGGGCGGGTCGCAGTCGAAGGCAAGAATGTTGGAGCTCGAAGGTGTGAAGCTGGCACCAGCGGAGCCTGCGCAGCAGTCGCTTGGTTTCTAGGTCGAGGAAAGAGGAAGCGATGTCCGGCTGATGGCATGTGCTTTTCAGGCTTCGCGCGCGCTATCATGACCTGCCGCCCGGGCGGTTTTGATGAGGTTGAGATCGAAGGTCAGGAATGCACCACAATGCGTGGATTTGACCAGACATAGACTGCAACGTGGAATCCGACGCGCCGATAAAGTACCGTCAAACCCGGCAAAATCACTGCACCCACCTCGATCCTGGATCGCCGGGATGGGATCGAGCCGTTGCATGGACGACAGGGGTTGGGGGGAGACAGTTTCTCGGGAAGAGCTTTACCAGCAGGTTTGGTCCAAACCCATGACCGAAGTTGCTCCATACTATGGCGCAAGCTGCCATAAAGCGGAAGTCACAGTTCCACTGTTAAAGACTGACGGTGCTTTTTGGAAGGTGGTATCGATTGCTGACGAGTTGGAGACCCAACCGATCGGACTGCCCAAACCAGCAGAACCAGGGTTTTCCAACGTCTCAGCTATGAGGGACAAACAATGCTTGTGACAAGAGGCTTCAAGGGCAAGCGCCGCGGCGGAGACGCTGATCGCCTGCGATTACCGCCTGGCCAGTTCCTGACGCCGGAGTTTCCGGTGCTGACCGCCGGACCAACGCAGCACACGTCCCTCGATCGCTGGAGCCTTGCGCTGCAACACGGCGGCTCGATGCTGGGCAAATGGAGCTGGGAGCAGTTTGAGGCTCTGCCACAAACCGAAATCACGTCCGACATTCACTGTGTCACCAAATGGTCGAAGTTCGACACGCGCTGGCGCGGGGTCACCATCGACGACCTCTTGCGCGCCGCCGGGCTGGACGCCGCGCCGACCGGCTTCCTTATGGCGCATTGCGATGGCGGCTATACGACCAACTTGCTCGTCGCCGATCTGATCGAGGCGCGTGCGATGATTGCGACCCATTTTGACGATCTGCCGCTCCTCCCCTCTCATGGCGGCCCGGCCCGCCTGCTCGTGCCGCACCTCTATTTCTGGAAAAGTGCAAAGTGGGTGCGGCGCCTGGCCTTTCGCGAGGCAGACTCGCCCGGCTTCTGGGAATCGCAAGGCTACCATCTCCGTGGCGATCCCTGGCGCGAGCAGCGCTATACAGGTGACCAATGATCGACCTCGCAACGGCATCCGCGCAATGGCGCGTTGCCACGGTCATGGCGATCCGAAACGAGACGGCGACGGTCAAGACGATCAGCTTCGATGTGCCGGGCTGGCCCGGGCATCTTGGTGGGCAGCATGTCGACCTGCGCCTCACCGCCGAGGACGGCTATGTCGCGCAGCGCAGCTATTCGATCGCGTCCGGCGCCCGTTCGGGGCCGCTTGTCGAGCTGACCGTCGATGCCGTGCCTGATGGAGAGGTCTCAGGCTTCCTCCATGCGGATTTGCGCATCGGTGACCAGATCGAGATCCGCGGACCGATCGGGGGCTATTTCGCCTGGTCTGCGGCGCATGACTATGGATTGCTTCTGATCGCGGGCGGCTCGGGCATCGTGCCGCTGATGTCGATGCTGCGGTCGCGCGCCGCAGGCGGCGCGACGCAGCCTGCCCGCCTGCTCTATTCATCGAGGGGCATCGACCAGATCATCTACCGCGCCGAACTCGATCGACTTGCAGCACAGGGCGCCGGCGCCCACTTCACGCTCACCCACACGCTGACCCGCAATGCTCCATCGGGGTGGACCGGAGAGCGAGGCAGGATCGACCGCATGATGTTGACGCGCCGGCAATTCACCCCCGCGGGAAACCCCGATGTCTACGTATGCGGGCCAACGGCATTCGTCGAAACGATTGCCGAGCATCTCGTTGCGATGGGCCATAAGGCGGGCAACGTCCGGACGGAGCGGTTTGGCCCCACCGGCGCGATCCGGGCGTAACAAGAGAAGTCAACCGGTCGCCCCGGCGCCTGCGCGCTGTCGTGATTTTCTCACGGCGACTCTCACGATGACCTGCGGACGGTGCTCGAATATCGCAACGAAGCGCCGGAAGCCCCATTGCGGACTCCCGGCGCTGTCTCGTTCCCCAATCCA
Organism: Hyphomicrobiales bacterium; assembly: GCA_900470155.1. Lineage (GTDB taxonomy): Bacteria > Pseudomonadota > Alphaproteobacteria > Rhizobiales > Rhizobiaceae > Allorhizobium. Next base: position 74,155 of record UBZT01000001.1, on the reverse strand, counting down.
GCGTCGTCTTAGGTCTCAGGCTGCATCGACGCGGCGCGGCAGCTTCCAGCCGGGCCGGATGAAGTGGCAGGTATAGCCGTGCGGGATCCGTTCCAGATAATCCTGATGCTCGGGCTCGGCCTCCCAGAAATCCCCCAAGGGCGAGACCTCGGTTACGACCTTGCCGGGCCAGAGCCCCGACGCCTCCACATCGGCGATCGTCTCTTCCGCCTCCGCTCTCTGCGCGTCATCCGCGTAGAAGATCGCGGAACGGTAGCTGGCACCTCGATCGTTGCCCTGGCGGTCTTTCGTGGTCGGATCGTGTATCTGGAAAAAGAATTCGAGGATCTGCCGATAGCTTGTCAGATCGGGATCGAAGATGATCTCGATCGCCTCGGCATGGGTGCCATGGTTGCGGTAGGTGGCGTTGGGCACGTCGCCGCCCGAGTAGCCGACACGTGTGCCGACCACACCCGGTTGCTTGCGGATCAGATCCTGCATGCCCCAGAAACAGCCGCCAGCGAGGACGGCGCGTTGTGTTGTGTCTGTCATGGTTCAAGCCTTCCTTTCGTTCTCGAACAGCCGCCGGTATTCACCGTAGCCTTCGGCCTCGAGATCCTTGAGATGAATGAAGCGCAGCGACGCTGAGTTGATGCAGTAACGCATCCCGCCCTCCGCTGCCGGACCGTCCGGAAAGAGGTGGCCGAGATGACTGTCGCCGCCGCCGGACCGGACCTCGGTCCGACGCATTCCGTGACTGTCGTCGACATGTTCGACGATCGTCGCGCCTTCGATCGGCCTGGTGAAGCTCGGCCAGCCAGAGCGGCTCTCGAACTTGTTCACCGATGCGAAGAGCGGCTCGCCGGAAACGACGTCCACGTAGATTCCGGCCTCCTTGTTGTCCCAATACGCGTTCACGAACGGCCGCTCGGTGCCGTTCTCCTGTGTCACTCGGTACTGCTCCGGCGAGAGGGCTGCCAGAGCACCGGGGTTCTTTATGAAATGACTGTTCTTCATGATTATCTCCTTCGATATCCATGTAAGACTTTCCGCTATTCGCCAGAAGTGCCCGACTTCGGAACCCTTCCTATCGCTTTACGGAAGCGACATGTGTGATGGCGGTTCATCATGGCGTCAGCCAAGGATCAGCCTTCCGCGCGACGCTTGCGATAAACCTCGCGCGCCACATCCATGCGCGGCGCGTTCTCGACGACCCACTCTGCCAATGCCTGAACGGCATCGACGATCACCGCCAGCGAGCCTTTTGGGAATATCAGCCAAGCCAGGAGGGCCGGCCTCGCCGTCCGGCACTCACCCGCAAGGTCAAAGTACCTTCGTTTCGCCGCCGTCGACGCGAAGTGCCGTGCCAGTGATCCAGTGGCTTTCGGCCGAAAAGAGGAAGGCGATCGCGTTGGCGATGTCTTCGGGTTGCCCGTAGCGGGCAATACCCACCTCGGCCGCGAACCGATCGATTGCCGCATCGAGTGAGAGACTGTGCTTATCGGCATAGAACTGAAGCATCGTCAGGCGGCGGTCGGTCATGACCGATCCGGGCAGGATCGTGTTGACCTGCACCCCGTCCTCGATGCCCCGATCGGCAAAGGCCTTTGCAAGCGCCAGGATCGCCGCATTGATCGTCCCGACGGCGGCGACCGATGCCTTTGGCGTATAGGCTGACGTACCCGACGTGATCGCGACCGAACCATGCGTGGCCTTGAGCGCATCCCATGCGGAAAGCGTCAAACGCCGGGCGGAGTGGAATTTGAGCGCAAATCCGTCCTCCCATTGTTCGTCGGTCAGTACGAACATGTCGGCTTGTGGAACAGCGCCGGCGATGCAGGCGACGGCATCGATCCTGCCGAAGTGCTCGAGCGTCGCTGCGACGACCGCTCCAGCCGCATCCGGCTGGCGCAGGTCATGAACAAGAAGAAGCGGCTTTGCTCCTGCGGCCCGGACCGTTTCAGCCGTGTCCTCCAAGGTCTCCCGGGTTCGTGCCACCAGCGCCAAAGCGCTGAAGTCGCGAGCCAATCGGGCGGCCGTTGCGCGGCCGATACCGCGACTGGCGCCAGTGATGATCGCCACGCGCTCCATTAGACGCGAGCCTCGGCGAGGCCGAGTGCGCCCGGCGCGTCGCCTTTGGAAAGCTTGTCGTGGAAGTCGCATACAGTGTTACGAGCGCAAATCATGGTCTGTCTCCGAAGTGTCAGACGGACAAGGCCGCCTGCTGATTGAAAATCTGGGCGCGGTGGGAGACACGCCCAGACAAGCGGGTCAGCCGATATGCTTGGCGAGAAACGCACGCATCGCGGCGCCGATCTCGACGGCATGGGTTTCGAGCGCGAAGTGTCCGCTGTCGACGAAGCGAACGTCCGCCGCCGGCACATCGCGCTTGAACGCCTCGGCGCCCGGCGGAATGAAGAACGGGTCGTTCCGACCCCAGACCGCCAGCACCGGCGGCTGATGCGCGCGCAGATAGGCCTGGATGGTGTCGTAAAGCGCGACGTTGGTCTGGTAATCGAGCAGCAGGTCGAGCTGGATTTCATCGTTGCCGGGGCGGGCCAGGTAGAAATCGTCGAGGTTGCGGCCGTCGGGTGAGACCTTGCTCGGATCGTCGACGCCGTGTGTATACTGGAAGAGGGTCGTCTCTGGCGCCAGGAAGCCGCGCAGCGCGTCACGGTTGGCCTGGGTCGGCTCGCTCCAATAGGCCATGACCGGCGAACTTGTCGAGACCGAGCACCTCGGTAAAGCGGTCGACAACGTGTGTGATGTTTTCGAAGTTATAGCCGAACTGGTCGCGGGACGGCTGTTCGGTCATGCCGAAGCCGGGCAGGTCCGGGGCAACGACATGATAGGTGTCGGCCAGTTCGGGAATTAGGTCGCGGAACATGTGGCTGGCGCTCGGGAAACCATGCAGCAGCAGCACGGTCGGGCGGCTCACATCGCCGGCCTCGCGGTAGAACAGCTTGAGGCCATCGACATCGACGGTGTTGAAACGGACGGTCATGGAAATCTCCTTGATTTGAAGGTGTGCCGAAGGGTTTGCAGGCGCGGCTGCGCGCCCGCATCGTTTGGTACTGGACGTGTGGGAAGGATCAGGCGGCGGCGGTGCGCACGGTCACGACCGGGAAGTCGATTTCGGTCTTCAGCGCTTCATTGACGTAGTTGGTGAAGGTGTTGAGCGCGACATGGGCGATGATCTCGACAATCTCCGCATCGGAATGTCCTGTCTGCCTGAGCGCCGCGATATCGGCGTCGCTTGCCTGTCCGCGTCCACGGGCGAGCTTGACGGCGAAGCGCACGGCTGCATCCGCCTTGACGTCGTTGGAGGCGCCATTTCGGTTGGCGGTGATTTCCGCGTCGTCGAGCTTGGCGAGGTTACGGGCGATATAGGTGTGGGCGGACAGGCAGTAGCCACAGCCATTCACCCCGGCAACTGCGAGCGCGATCCGTTCACGGGTTGGTGCGGAAAGCGCGCCTTTGCCGAGCGCGCCGGAAAAGCCGAGATAGGCTTCGAGTGCTGCCGGGCTGTTGGCAACGATGCGAAACATGTTCGGCACGGTGCCGAGTTGCTTTTGCACGGCCGCAAGCAGGGTCTGGGATTTTTCGGGGGTCTGTTCGGTGACGTGAGTTGGAATTCGTGACATGTGCTTTTCTCCTGAACGGGTTGTCTTGCTGTTGCAGGATTGAAGTACCCCCTTCCGTATCCGGTAGGCAGATGCTAAGTGCGAAAGCCTAACTTCCGCAAAGCGAGAGGGACGATGGACAGGTTCGAGGCAATGCGCACGCTGGTCGCGGCTGTCGATGGAGGGAGCCTGTCTGCGGCGTCCCGATCTCTCAACGTTCCGCTTCCCACCGTCAGCCGACGCGTTTCGGACCTGGAAACGTTTCTTGGTTCGCAGCTCGTGGTCCGCACAAGCCGAAAGCTCCTGCTCACGGAAGCTGGCACGGCCTATGTCGCCTCGGCGCGAAGGGTGCTTGAGGAACTGTCGGAGGCGGAGCGCGCCGCCTCGGGTGAATATCGTGCGCCGCGCGGCGAATTGCTGGTGACCGCGCCGATCGCATTCGGCGCACTCCATGTCGCGCCGATCGTCCACGATTTTCTCGGCGCCTATCCCGAGGTGACAGTGCGGCTTGTGCTGTCCGACAGCACCATCGATCTCATCGAAACGCACGTCGATGTCGCGGTCAGGATCGGCCGCCTGCCGGACAGCTCGCTGGTGGCGCGCAAGGTCGGCGAGATCCGATGGGTCGTCTGTGCAAGCCCGGATTATCTTGAACGGCGAGGCAAGCCGGAAACGCCCGATGCTCTGGCCCACCACGACTGTATCGCGTTTGAAGGACTGCAACGCTACCGGGAGTGGCCCTTCATGGACGGGAATGCCCAGCAGCAAGTGACGATCAATCCTCGCTTCTCGGTCAACACCGCGGATGGCGTCGTGAGCGGTGCAGTCTCGGGTGTTGGCATCGCCCGCGTGCTTTCATATCAGGCAGCGGCAAGCGTCAGGGCGGGGTCACTCTTGCCGATATTGGTGGATCACGCCCCCCCGCCGATGCCGGTCCACCTCGTCCACGCCGCGCATCAGCAACAGCCGTTGAAATTGCGCGCCTTCCTCGATTTTGTCGCGCCAAGGCTGCAGCAGCGCCTCCAAGCCATTTCGCATGACATTGCCGGTGCCGGGCAAGGCACTTCGACAATCCCCTAACCAACCCACACACGACCCCATCGCAATGGGGAAGGCGTGTTAGGCCGAAGATGGTGCCCCATCGAACGGCCCCCCATCCTTTCGAAACGCAGACTCGCGTCGGCGGAAGGAGCAATCCACGAAAGATGATCACCACTCTTGACAATGCGTGAGTGAACAGTCATCTATTAGGCGAGGATGATGGCAAATGGCGCGACCCAGAAGTGAAGAAAAACGTGATGCGATCCTGACGGCGGCGATGACGTTGGTTGCCGAACACGGTCTTGGTGCGGCGACGGCCGAAATCGCCAAGGTTGCTCAGGTGCCGCATGGATCGGTGTTCACATACTTCGGAACGAAATCCGCTTTGCTCAATGAGCTCTATGTCGAGTTGAAGACGGAGCTCTCTGAAGCCATCCTGGAAGCGATGCCTGGCGACGGCGATGTTCGCGGGCAATTGCATCATCTGTGGGCGCGTTGGACGGACTGGGGCGTTTCCAATCCGTCGAAGCGGCGAGCCTTAGCCCAGCTCGGGGTGTCAGACCAGATCACCGAAGCCAGCCGCAAGGCGGTGGCAGTCGTCGCAGGCCCGGCCGTCGCAATCGTACACCGTGCACGATCAACCGGAGCGTTGCGGGATGCACCTCTGGCTTATGTCGGAGCACTCGTCGAAACGATGGCAGGGACGACGATCGATTTCATCATCCACGACCCCGGCCATGCGGAAGGTGTCCGCGACGCTGGATTCGAGGCCCTTTGGCAGGCATTGCGCTAATTTTTCACCATATAATGAGTGTCTAATCAGTCATAAAAGGAGCTGTTCCATGAAAGCTATCCAAGCCACCCAGTTCGGCAGTCCGAGCGTCCTGACGATCGTCGATCTGCCCGATCCGAGCCCGGGACCGGGCCAGATTGCGATCGACGTCACGCACGCGGCGGTTGGTCTCGTCGACCTCCTGTTTCGCCAGGGGCAGTTCAAGGATGTGCCCGGCATGGCGCAGCCGCCATTCGTTCCCGGCCTGGAAGTGGCCGGGACGGTGCGAGCGCTCGGCGATGGGGTGACCGGGTTTGCGATCGGCGAGAAGGTCGTCTCTATGTCGGCCGGCGCTGGCACCGGCGGGTATGCCTCCGTGTATATCGCGCCCGTGCAGGGCGTTGTGTCGATCGAGGGCTCCCATGTCGATTCTGCTCTCGCTGTCGCGATGATACCCAACGCCGCGATGGCCCATGTCGCGCTTACTCTGGTTGCCAAGCTCGCCGAGGGAGAAAGCGTGCTGATACACGGCGCCCTTGGCGGCTTCTCCTCCGCATTCGCTGGTATCGCAAGGCAGCTCGGCGCGTCACGTGTCGTCGGCACGGTCCGTTCGGGCAAGCTGGAAGCAGCAGCAAACACGAAACTGCCCTACGATCGGATCGTCGATTCCGCGGAACTGCCCGACGTGCTCGACGGCGAAAAATTCGATGTCATCATCGATCCTGTCGGCGGTGCCGTACGCAGCCAGAGCTTTGCACTGATGAAGCCGGGCAGCCGTCTCATCGTCGCCGGCAATGCCAGCGGTGACTGGACCCATGCTGTCAAGACGAACGACCTCTGGCTAGGCAGCATGACCGTGGCCGGATTCAATGCGGGAGCCTTTCTGCCGTCGCATCCACAAGCTATCCGGCCAGGTCTCGAGGCAGCCTTGAAGGCGGTAGCCTCGGGACTGTGCGACATTCCGGTCGATCTACTCCCCTTCAGCGAGGCCGTGACCGCTCACGAACGGATGGAGAGCCGCGATCTGAACGGCCGGATCGTCCTGTCACCGCAATTGTAATTAAGCGCAACCGGTATTGCTTGCGGCGATTTGCTTTTGGCAATTGCGCGGACGGCCTTGATGCAAAGCCAGGGCCGTTCGCGCAACGCTAGCAATCAGTTGGCATTGAAAGCGATTGATGATTGTTCGGATCTATTCCGAACAATCATCGCCGATCGAATCATATATTCCGCCAACTCTGCGAAGGAGTGTCCGGCTCTATCCGAAATGACGTCCGTCACTCCCGCTCTAAGATTTTTCCGCGCTAAGAAATTGATTTTCCTACAGAAAAACTTCAATTCGACGCCGAGAGCCGTGACGCAGACAGTCAAAATGCTAGACTTTTGAATTTGTTGTATTTTCTTGAAATCGCAGCACAGAAAAAATTCTGTGAACTATCGGTGTCTATCGACCGTTTCGCGCTGAGGTATAGACCCAAAGCTCGAATCCTTATCCCCTGATAAAGTACCGTCAAAATCGACGAAATCAATATGCCCGCCTCGACTCAGGGCTGGCAACGCCTAACGGTTCACGCCTAACCGGGTGTCCGGATGCAGTCGTCCCCAATAGGTGGCATCCGGCAAGGGAATGGTGTGCTTGATCGGCAAACCTCCTGCTAGAATTCTTAAGCTCGATCTGCTATATGACTATCTACTTGGTCAGGAGCGTGACATGCATGCAATCAATTTGGCGGATGCTAAAGCCCATCTGAGCGAACTGATCGACCGGGTCGAAGCGGGCGATTCGATCGACATCACCCGTCGCGGTAAGCCAGTCGCTCGGCTCACCGCGGTGGAAAGGCCCCGCAAGCCGATCGATGCGGCACTGCTTCAATTGCTGACGGCGGCGATGCCGCCTCAATCCCAGAGTGCTGCCGATCTCGTGCGGTCGATGCGGGATGGTGATCGCTACTGATGCTTTATCTCGATACGTCGCTGATCGTTGCGGCGCTCTCCAACGAAGCAATGACGCCGCGCGTTCAGGCTTGGCTGGCGGAACAGGATCCGGCGCGGCTCCTGGCTAGCGACTGGACCGTTACCGAGATGTCGTCGGCCCTGGCGATCAAACTGCGGACCGGACAGGTCAGCCTCGATCAGCGCGCCGCGGCGCTCGCCATGTTCAACAAGCTGGTCGCCGAGAGTTTCACCATGCTGCTCGTGACGGGCGGTCAGTTCCGGGCGGCGGCGAGGTTCGCTGATCAATATGCGCTTGGGCTGCGTGCGGGAGACGCGCTGCATCTCGCCATTGCATCGGAGCATGGCGCCACAGTGTATACGCTTGACCAGCGGCTGGCTGAGGCCGGGCCGGCGCTTGGTGTCCCCGCGCAGTTGCTGGCATGATCCAGGCCTTCTCCAGCTTGGCCCGCCCGCTCGGGAGCAGCCATGGCTGATGACTGGTCCGACAAGCAGAATGACGCGATCGTGGCGGATTATTTCGCGATGCTTGCTGACGACATCGCCGGGCGACTCTACAGCAAGGCCGAACATAACCGTCTTCTCCGAGCGGTGATCGATCGGCCCCGCGGCTCGATCGAATACAAGCATCAGAACATCAGCGCCGTGCTCAAAGGCCTCGGTGAAGTCTGGATTCCAGGCTACAAGCCGGCCTTCAATTTCCAGGCATCGCTCGTCGACGCTGTGGTGCGCTGGCTCGATCGCCATCCGGATTGGCTTGCACCGGCCGCGCGGATGGCGATGGGTCCGTCAGCTTCAGTGTTTTGTGAGGAAGCGGCGCTGTGGATCGGCCCACCACCGACGCACAGCAATGCGCCGCCGCCCGGCGAACTCGAGCAGATGGCTGCCATTGCCCGGAAGTACGATGTGGCGGAGCGCGATGCTCGCAATCGCGCGCTGGGCCGCGCCGGCGAGAAGCGCGTTCTCGCACATGAGCGTGCCAGCCTGCGCGCCGCAGGCCGGACAGATCTCGCCGAACGCATTCGCTGGGTGTCCAATGTCGATGGTGATGGCGCCGGCTATGACATCCTGAGCTTCGATTCCGACGGCAGCGATCGGCTGATCGAGGTGAAGACGACCAATGGCTGGGAGCGCACGCCGTTTCACATCACGCGCAATGAGCTGGCCGTTGCCAAGGAGCGACATAGCGATTGGCGGCTGGTGCGGTTATGGAATTTCGTGAGGGAGCCGAAGGCATTCGAACTGCATCCGCCACTGGAGGCGCATGTATCATTGATGGCCACCAGCTATCAGGCGACCTTCTTGTAAGGGGCCGTGTCCGGGCAGCCCACTTTAGAGGGCCGAGGATCGGTAAGCTACCGCACACCAACCGACCCATTGCGTCCGAACATCAGGCTCACCGCCAGTCGCCGATCTCATCATCAGGTGCGTGACCGAGCACGTCGATGAGAAGAAACCATAGCAAGCTCGGGGCGTCTTATTGCTCCCCCCGGAAGGCCTGCCGGTTGATCCGCCGTTTACGCTAAAGCAATGAACAGCATCGACAATTGCGCCTAATCATGACGGGTGCTCCCTTCCTTCGAATAATAAGCTTTTGACCAAAACCGACTCCGCAGCGTCGATCAGCCTGGAGCGTCGAGCGACGCTCCGAGGTGATCTACGATCGCCCGGACTTTCGCCGATGGCCTTGGGCCTGCCGGGAAAACGGCATAGACTGCTGCGGGATCGAGCCGGTAGCATTCAAGCAACTGTGTCAGTTGGCCAGTGCGCAGTTCCTCTCCTGCCATGACGCGGGTCGCCAGCGCGATGCCCAGCCCTGCGACAGCCGCCGCCAGAATTCCCGGCGCCGAATTGATCCAGAGCCTTGCCGAAACATTGACGGACGTGACGGTCTGATTGTGTGTGAAGCGCCAGCTTTCGCGACCAAACAGGCCCTGCTGAACGATGCAATCGTGTCGGGCGAGCTCAGCCGCATTGGCGGGTGCGCCATGGCCTGAGAGATAGGCCGGTGCCGCGACCACCAGTCGCTCGACCAGGGCTAGTCTGCGGGCGCCGAAGGTGGAGTCCTCCAGCGGCCCGACGCCCAGGCGAATGGCGACGTCGACCCCATCCGTGATAAGGTTTTGGCGCGCGTCGCTCATGATCATCTCGACCCGAAGATCCGGATGCCGGGCCAGGAACGTCGCCAGCGCCGGAATGATCACGCGCGTGCCGTAGAGCACTGGCATCGCGAGGCGGATCACGCCGTGCAGCGAGTCTACTCCCCGCGTTGCCTGTTCAGCCTCCTCCATCTCCGCAAGCAGGTATTTCGCCCGTTCCAGATACAGGTTGCCAGCGTCCGTCAGCGAGAGGCTGCGGGTGGTACGCAGCAGCAGCGTCGTGCCCAGCCGCGCCTCCAGCGTACCGACAATACGCGATATCGACGGCTGCGAGAGCGTTAGTTCGCGCGCCGCACGCGAAAGACTACCGCTCTCGGCCACACGGACGAACACAGCCATTTCCTGCCAGCGATCACTCATTCGAAATCCGGATATATGTTGTTCGTATGGAATGGATACACCTTCTTCTCCGGATAACCTAGTTCTTGGCTCACAGCGGCTCCACAGTAATACGGAGAATGACCATGAAACTTCAGGACAAGCTCGACGCAATGCGCGAGGATTTCGAGAATGGACGCTTTCCGCTGGTGCCGACAAGCGACCAGTTGGACACGATGAAGCGTGCGACCCAGTTGCTGGTTGACAGTGGCCAGGCCGGTGACGCTCTCAAGGCTGGCGACACCGCGCCGGAATTCACACTTCAGGATGCGGACGGCAACAGCGTCGGTTCGCCTGCGCTACTGGCGCGGGGGCCGCTGATTGCCACCTTCTATCGCGGCGTTTGGTGCCCCTATTGCAACTATGACCTTCAGGCGCTGGAGGACATCCGGCCGGCCATCGAAGAGCGTGGCGCGAGCCTCGTCGCGATCTCTCCCCAGACGCCGGCGAACAGCCGCAAGTCGCAGCGCGACAACAAGCTCGGCTTCCCGATCCTGAGCGATGCCGGCACGGCCGTCGCCGCGGAGTTCGGCCTGCGCTTCGCGCTGCCGGATGATCTGATCGAGGTCTACAGGCAGTTCGGCAACGATCTGCCGAAGATCAACGACGATCCGGCCTGGGTGCTGCCGATGCCGGCGCGCTATGTGATCGGGACCGATGGCGTCATCGCCTATGCCGAGGTCAATCCCGACTATACGCGGCGCCCCGATCCGTCCGATCTGTTGCCGGTGCTTGACCGCTTGCGTGCCGGCACCCTGGCCTGACCCTTCCTATCCTCTCAAGATCAACCCAGCCGCGTCGTACAATCACACTCCGGCCGGTCTGACCTCACACTCAAAGGAGCACTCTTCCAATGTCAATCAAGATCTATGGCGATCCCGGTTCGGGAAGCCGTCGCCGTGTCACGTCCGCAGCAGCCACCATGGGCATCGACATCGAGATCGTAAACGTCGATCTTTTCAAGGGCGAGAGCCACACGCCCGAGTTCCTGGGGCTAAATCCGCACGGGCTGTCGCCCGTGATGGTGGATGGCGACTTCGTCCTCTACGAGGCGGCGGCGATCAACCTCTATCTCGCGGAGAAGGCGGGCAGCGATCTGGCGGGGAAAACAACCCGTGAGAAGCACGAGATCCTTCAGTGGATGTTCTGGTCGGGCGAGCAGTGGCGTATCTTCGCGACGCTCACCTTCGATGAAGTGCTTGGCAAGCGCTTCATGGGCAGGCCTGCGGATGAGACCATCGTCCAGTTGGCGGCCGACAAGATCCGGGCAGGGGCCGCCGTCCTGGACGCGCATCTTGCCAAGCATGACTACATCGTCGGCGACCGGCTGACGCTGGCGGATTTCGACATCGCCGGGCCGTTCTCGCAGAACGAGCGGACGAAGATCCCGCTGAACGAATTCCCCAATCTGGTCGCCTGGCAGCAGCGCCTGCTGGACACGGTACCTGGTTGGGCTGCGACGAAGCGCGAGGTCGATGAACGCATTGACGGTGCGCTCGCCGGCGCGGGGATCGTACTGTGAGCGCGGAAGGGCCGGCGGTGGATTACGAGCTCTTCTGGGTCCATGCCGCGCTTTGCGCAGTGGATCGCGGTGCTGGCTCCAAGGCCTCGGCTGCCGCCGGTAATGATGACGATTTTCATGTCTCTTTGCTCCATGTCCTGTGTTGACCTGAAGCTACGTCGGCGAGGCGTCGTTCGCTCACCCATTTCTCTCTGAAGCTTGCCTATTTCTGCTTTCGTCTTGCGCGCTCATCGAAGCTCTGCAAAGGTCTGAAACATTGAAAAGCAATTGATAGAACTGCGCGCACTGGCGTCAAAGGCCGAGAACAGGCGCACCGAGACGGGCATACCGCGCGTGGCAATGGTCCAGGGTGAAATCCCGGAGCACCAGCTCGCCGCCGTCTATGATCCGATGGTCAACCTGATCCTGACAGGATCGAAGACGATGACGGTCGGTGACCGGACATTGCACTATGACCCGGCAACCTATTTCGTGATGTCTGTGGATCTGCCGGCCGTCGGATCTGTGCATCCGTCGTCGGCGGGCGAACCTTACCTGGCGGTCAGCCTGACACTCGACCCCGCTATCGTCGCGGGCCTGATCCGAGATTTGCCTGTCAAGGTATCAAGCGAGCTGTTCGGCTCGGGATTTTCCGTTGCCCCAGTCAACGAGGACCTTCTTGACGCCTGGATCCGGATGCTGCGACTGATGGAGAGACCAGACGAAGTCGCGATACTCTCCCCCGTCTACGAGCGGGAAATACTCTTCCGCGTCCTCCAGGGTCCCCTCGGCTGGATGCTACGCGACATCGCCTCGCCCGATACCGCGCTCTCGCGTATCGGTGTCGCCATTAACTGGATCCGCCAGAATTTTGCCCAGACGATCAGGGTCGAGGCCTTAGCTGAAATGGCGGCCTTAAGCGTGTCGGCATTCCATCGCCACTTCAAGGCGGTCACGGCACTCAGCCCTCTGCAGTATCAGAAACGTGTCCGCCTTCTGCACGCACGATCACAGCTGATCGCAGGACAGGGCTCAGCAACTTCAGTCGCCTATGGCGTGGGATATGAAAGCCCGAACCAGTTCAGCCGGGAGTATGCGCGACTGTTTGGATTGCCACCGTCGAGGGCAAAAGCGATGCACGACGTGAGGGCGGCGTAACTGCCGAGTTTTGAGCGCCTTGGAGGGCTTGTAACCAGCGACCCCAATATTACTATTTCCCGATAAAACCGATCCAGTAAGCGAGCCAGGGATTTGGCCGGGCTGGAGTGACTGATTTGGGGTCGGAGCGGAATGTCCGCTACCATTGTAACGCGGACATTTCCGGACCTGGCCCCGCCAAACGAGAGCCTGTCACTCTTTCAGCGGAGGCCGTAAGACGCGAAGGTCAGACGGCGAAATCCACCGCCGAAACTACGCTATTGCCGCCGTTAGTATCCGTCACTCCCACTCGATCGTCCCAGGCGGCTTCGACGTCACGTCATACACCACGCGGTTGATGCCACGGACCTCGTTGATGATGCGGGTCGCGGCGCGGCCGAGGAATTCCATGTCGTAGTGGTAGAAATCGGCAGTCATGCCGTCGACCGAGGTCACGGCGCGCAGCGCGCAGACGAATTCGTAGGTCCGGCCGTCGCCCATGACGCCGACGGTCTGGACCGGCAGCAGCACGGCAAAGGCCTGCCAGATCGCGTCGTAGAGACCGGCCTTGCGGATTTCGTCGAGATAGATGGCGTCCGCCTCGCGAAGGATGTCGAGCTTTTCGCGGGTGATGCCGCCCGGGCATCGGATGGCAAGGCCCGGACCCGGGAACGGGTGGCGGCCGATGAAACTGTCCGGCAGGCCGAGTTCGCGGCCGAGCACGCGGACCTCGTCCTTGAACAGCTCGCGCAAGGGTTCGACGAGCTGCATGTTCATGCGATCGGGCAGGCCACCGACATTGTGGTGGCTCTTGATCGTCACCGACGGGCCGCCGGTGAACGACACGCTTTCGATCACGTCCGGATAGAGCGTGCCCTGGCCGAGGAAATCGGCGCCGCCCAGCTTCTTGGCTTCGTCCTCGAAGGTCTCGATGAACAGGCGGCCGATGATCTTGCGCTTGGTTTCCGGGTCGCTGACACCTTCCAGCTCGCCGACGAAACGATCGACGGCATCCACATGGATCAGGTGCAGGTTGTAATGTTCCTTGAACATGGCAACGACGTCGGCTGCCTCGTTCTTGCGCATCAGGCCGTGGTCGACCAGGATGCAGGTCAGCTGATCGCCGACCGCTTCATGGATCAGAAGCGCTGCAACCGAGGAGTCCACGCCGCCGGACAGGGCGCAGATGACGCGCTTGTCGCCGACCTGGTCGCGGATCGCCTGCACGGCCTTGGCGCGGTAGGCATGCATCGTCCAGTCGCCCTTCAAGCCGGCGACATTGTGCACGAAGTTCTGGATCAGCTTGGCACCGTCCGGCGTGTGCACCACTTCCGGGTGGAACTGCACGGCGTAATATTTCTTCGCCTCGTTGGCGATGAAGGCAAACGGCGCGTTGGGCGAGGTTGCGACAACTTCGAAGCCCGGCGGGATCGCGGTGACGCGGTCGCCATGCGACATCCACACCTGATGGCGCGAGCCGACCGACCAGAGGCCTTCGAACAGACCGCAATCCTTTTCGATTTCCAGGAAGGCGCGACCGAATTCGCGGTGATGGCCGCCTTCGACCTTGCCGCCGAGCTGGGCGCAGATCGTCTGCTGGCCATAGCAGATGCCGAAGACCGGAACGCCGCTGTCAAAGATCACGTTAGGCGTGCGCGGGCTGCCTTCATCCAGCGTCGAAGCGGGGCTTCCCGACAGGATGACCGCTTTCGGCTTCAGCCGCTTGAAGCCTTCTTCCGAAGTCTGGAAGGGGACGATTTCGCAGTAGACGCCGGATTCGCGAACGCGCCGCGCTATCAGCTGCGTCACCTGGCTGCCGAAATCGATGATGAGAACGCTGTCGGGATGTGCTGTCTGGGTCATGCCGAGCCTTTAAAGAAAAGTGGCCGGTCTTTCAACCGCAGAATGCCGGCTGTGCTTGAATATTTGATGAGGGTTATCAGAACCAGAAGATGCCGTCTTCCAGCGCCGATTGCAGGCCGTCGACGGCCAGCGCCAGCTTCTTGTCGATCAGGTGCAGATACTGCGTCCAGTCGTCGATATGGTTGACGTCGTGGCGGCCGTCGGAAATGCCGCGCAGGCCGATCAGCGGCAGGTTGAAGGCATGGCAGGCGCGCATCACGGCAAAACTCTCCATGTCGACCATGTCGGCATCGATCGCCTGATAGGCGGCGCTCGAGACGACATTGGCGCCGGTCGACAGGCTGGCGGCCGGGATGCCGGGGATGCGCAGCGGCAGTTCAACGGAGACAGGCAGGTCGAGAAAGGGGGTCTTGCCCTTCTCGAAGCCGAAGGCCGAGGCATCCATGTCGCGGTAGGAGACGGCGGACACCTGATAGACTTCGGCCTGCGTCAGCTTTGCCGATCCGGCGGAACCGAGCGACACGACGAGATCGGGCAGGTCCGCTGTGTGCTCGAGACGGGTCAGTTCGCGGGTCAGCACCACGGCGGCCTCGACAGGACCGACGCCGGTCATCAGCGGCGTGATGCGGGTGCGCAGGAAAACGCCATATTCGGCGTCGGCCGCCATGACGAAGAGCACCGATTTTCCGGAAATCGATCTTTGTTCGTATCTCATCCGGAAATACCCTCGCGACCACGGATGACCATCATCGTGCTAGTCATCGAGGCGATCAGTTTGGCAGGGCCGTCGGTCAGCGCATAACCGCGCCCATCGGCAACGATGATATTGGAGCCAGGCTTGGTGATCTCGCCGCGAAACAGAAACCGGTCGCCGCGCCCGGGCGACATCAGGTTGACCTTGAATTCGATGGTCAGGAGCGAGGCATCGGGCTCGATTACGGTGTAGGCTGCGTAGCTGCAGGCCGTGTCGAGGGCGGCGGAAATCACGCCGGCATGCAGGAAGCCATGCTGCTGGGTCAGTTTCGGATCGAAGGCAAGTTCAATCTCCACCACGCCCTGGCTGATGCGTGTCAGTTCGGCCCCGAGTGTTTCCATCGCGCCCTGTCGGGCGAAACTGGCCCGGATTCGAGCGTCTACCGTATCGCTGTCAATGTCTGTCATGCTGCCTGTCCCTTCGCAGCGGCGAAACTGCCATGCGCGGTTGAGACAGGCAAGCGCCGCAGCGGCAAATTCAGTTCAGCAGGAAAATGCTGGCGTTGAGAAGCGTCGCGAAACTCACCCAGGCGAGATAGGGGATGAAAAGCAGCATTGATGGCCTGTCGATCGGCTCTGCCTTGCGCATGAAGACCACGATCGTCGCCAAAAGCATCACGATCACCACCAGCGCCAAGCCCGGATTTTCCAGACCGAAGAACGATGGCGACCACAGCATGTTGAGCGCGATCTGGGCAAACCAAAATTGCATGGCAGCCGACCGCGGTGCCTTAAGCCAGATCCGCGCGCCGGCAATAGCGATCAGCACATAGAGCAGGGTCCAGACCGGCCCGAAGATCCAGGGCGGCGGATTGAAGAATGGCTTTTCGAGCGTCTGATACCACTCGCCGGGCATATTGGTGAGGCCGGAGAGAAGCCCGGCACCGACGACGACGAAGATGAAAAGGCCATAGGTCAAGATGATGCGCATGATCTCAACTTAGAACAGTGGCGTCGGAACTCAAGGCGTCAGAGGCGGGTAATGTGCTGGTCGAAGGCAACCGGGCTGCGTCTGCCGAGGAAATCACCGCGATAGGAGGAAACGGCAAAGCTTGCGGGAGACGCGGCAATGCCGGCAGCGTCGGTCAGGATGGTTTCCGACAGCAGGCGTCCGTCGCTTCCATCGAGCACCGCCCATAGGCCGTTTTTCGGCGAGGCGATACCGATAAGGCCCTCCGCCCGGTTGACCGCAATCGCCCCGACATAATTGCCGAGCCGGTCGGTCGTATCCTCCGGCAGATGGATGAGTGAAAGGGCTTCGCCCTTGCCAAAATGGCCGACCAGCGGCGGCCGGTCGGTGCGCGGACCCTCATGCTGGCAGGCAAACCAGATACGGCCGTCGGCCGCGATATCGAGATGGCGGGTCGACAGTCGGGAGAGTTCGGGCGGCAGTGTATGTTTCTCGATCAGGGCGCCTGTTTTCGCATCCACCAACACCAGCGATGGTTCCATATGGTCGAGATTGAGCTTGGTGCGGCCGAAATCCGGATGGGTTTCGATACCGCCATTGGCGATCACCAGCGTCGATCCGTCGTCGGTCACCGTCATGTCATGCGTGCCGATGCCATGCGCGGGGATCTCTCCGATACGGGCAAACTCTGACCGCGTATCGTAGATCCCGATCATGCCCCGATTGGCGGCAAAGTCGTTTTCGCTGGCATAGAACAGCCGGCCGTCCGGCGAAAAGGCGCCGTGGCCAAAATAGTGCCGCTCGTCCGGCGCGTGGGTGATCCGGGGTTCGATCTGGCTTTGGCTGTCGAAGACGACGGCAAATGTGCCGGGACGGCGGGCAAAGGCGACGGAGAGACCCGTTGCCTTGCTGTGGCAGAGGCCATGCACGCGACCGGGCAGGGCGATTTCGTCGATCAGTTCGCCAGTTTCGCTGACAAGTCCGATGGCAAAGCGGCCGTCCACGCGCTTCAGGCCGGAGGCATAGACGGCATCCGCCCGCGACAGGGCAAAGGCTCCACGCGGCGCAAGGCCGGCCACAAAGGTCAGACCCGCTGCCCGGATGAAGGATCGTCGGTCGATCAGGGCGCTGCCGATCATCTCAGTCTCCGTCGGAAAACGAGAAGCCGGCGGCAAGACCGATGCCGCCGCCCAGATCATTGTTGAGGCGCAGGATCAGGTCGCGGCTGTTGAGCAGCAGGAAGTCGAGCTTGGCCGTTTCCGCCGGATCGGCAAGCGCCTCTTCGACATTCGGCTGGATATCGTTCACCACGCGCAGCAGCGAGCGGGCGACAAAATCGATGGAACTGACGGTGGAGCGGCTGTCTTCGGCGAGCAGATCGACCATGCCCGACGCCTTCATCAGGTCACGCACGCCTTCGATATTGCCGGCGATCGAGCGGAATGTATTGCCCGAGCGCCAATAGATCGCCTGCCGCGGCAGGGCTTTCTTTGCGTCGCCCTTGTAGAAGCTCTCGATGCGTTGGTCGCGGATCGTCTCCGCCGCATGCACCAGGATGCCGAGCAGTGCATTGGCAGCTTCCTTTTCGTCGCGGAACAACGGGTTGTCAGCTCCCGGTTTTTCCCAGGCGGCCTGGACGCCATCAGGTGCATCCCACGCCGCCGAAAGTTCGCCGCCGAGCCGTTCGAGATTGGCGGCAATTGCCGCGCCATAGCGGCAGCGATAGTTGCCTTGATCACTGCTCAGAACCTCATGCCCCGTGCCGAACAGCACAAATTCCAGCGCGCCCAGGCCCTGCATGGCGACGCTCTTTTCTTTCAGCGTCGTCACCTGGGTGACACTGTCATCCGGTTTGGCAAGCGCTGCCTGAACCTGTTTCAGGCCGGTGCTCTTGCGGTCGGGAAAGAATAGCACACGCTCGAAGCGGTTGTCCTCGATCACAGGACCGACGCGAACGATCTCGATCCGCGACCAGGCATCGATCGTATCGTTGAAAGCGCCGTGGGCAGCGTCGACAGAGGCGGCCGACGGCGTGGCGCACAGTGCTTCCATGCTCGTCTTCAGCGAACCTGCCGTCTCATGGAACCGGTGATAGCCGGGGCGAATGAAATCATCGACCGCCCGCGTCATCACGCTTGGCACCAGTGCGGTATTCAGCACGGCCGGCCCGGCATTGCTTTCCTGTGCCACAGCACCGGAGGAAATCGACAGGGCAAGGACCAGGCTCGTCAGGGCAACACGCATCAGAGAGACTCCAGGAATGTGATCAGCGCCTTCCGGTCGTCGGGCGTCTGGGCGGCAAAGCTATCGCGGGCTTTTTGTGCCTCGCCTCCGTGCCAGAGGATGGCTTCGGTCAGGTTTCGCGCCCGCCCGTCATGCAGGAAGAAAGTATGCCCGCTGACGGTCTGGGTGAGACCGATACCCCAGAGCGGCGGCGTGCGCCACTCCTGTCCGCCGGCATCGCCAACCGGCTGACCATCGGCAAGGCCGTCGCCCATGTCATGCAGCAGGAGGTCGGAATAGGGCCAGATCAGTTGAAAGGCCTGGGCCTTGTTGCCGGCATCGCGGCGCGTCACGTATTTCGGCGTGTGGCAGGCAATGCAGCCGCTTTGATAAAACAGCTGCTTGCCGCGCAGAACATCCGGGCTTGAGACGTCGCGCCGGATCGGCGGAGCAAGGTTTTCCGCGTAGAAGGTCACCAGGGCGAGCACCGGATCGGGTGCTTCCGTGTCGCCCAACCGTGGCTGCACCCCGGTTGGCAAAGATGTGCAGGGGGTTTGCAGCGCCGTGCAATCGCCCCAATGCCTGGCGGTGTCCGGCGTGGAAATGCCGATATCGCCGGCAAAGGCGCTGGCACTCTGGTCACGCACAGAGCCGTTCTGCGCCTTCCAGCCGAAGCGGCCGAGGACGACCTCGCCGGTGCGATGGTCGCGCGCCCGTGCCGCGCGCCCGGATATCCCATCGGCGTCCCTGTCGTCGGGATCGGCGTGCGCGCGGATATCTTCGGCTGCGATGGCCTCGATCAGGCCAAGGCCGATCATCGGATTGGCGATGCGCGGCGACAGCGTCGTTTGCGGGTCGAGCGGGCCATAGGCGAGCCCGGATACGGAATAATGCGGTTTGCGCAGCGAGACCGTCTCCCCGCCAGCCAGCGTCACCCGCTGCTCTTCGTAGGAAATGACCATGCGGCCTTCGGCGGCAAGGCCGGGCACGGCCTGATCCTGCAACTGGCCGCCATAGACCGGGTCGGGAAAATTGACCACCTCGAGCGCATACCGCTTGGCCAGTTCCTCGGGTGTGCGGGCCGGGCGGGCCAGCCGCAGGAACATCGAGGTCGCATCCCTGTCGGCCTCGGGCGGATGGCCGCGGCCGTCCTTCAGGTGGCAGCTCTGGCAGGCGCGGGCATTGAACAGCGGGCCGAGGCCATCGGATGCCTGGGTCGACGAGGGCGACGACACCCAGAGCTTGCGGAAGAGGGCATTGCCGAGCTTGAAATCCTGCTCTTCGGCAAAGGTGATGTTTTCGGAAAACTGCGAAAAGGCATCGGCATTGGGCGAATGCCGTGATGTTGCGGCACCCGCTGCCATCGCTTCGAAGGCTTCGGCCGCATCGAAGGTCGTCGTCGGTGCCGTCACCTTCGCGACCCGCGCCCGATCCTTTTCAGTGAGATCGGGACGGTTCGGCTGGTTATCGGCCCTTGAGGGGGAAAGCACAAAGCCAAGCACGACCGCGAAGGAAACGATTGCCGTGCAGGCGGAAATATGGCCCCGCGCGAGGCGGAAAAACTTGTTCATGCGAGGATCGGGCCGCCGGATGTTCATCGGGCGGCCCGCCTTTTTGCTTATTGGAAGACGGCGTTAGGATTATCCAGGCTGTCGGAACCTTCAAGCGCGATCGTGCCGAGATCCAGCGACGCAATGACGCGCTGGATGGTCTGGGTCTGGTCGATCAGGCCGTCGATGGCAGCCTGCACGGTGGCATTACCCTCGGCATTGCCTTCACCGATCATCTGGTCATAGGCTTCGACGGTTTCAGCGCGCTTGGCCATGGCGTTCATGGCTGCCAGCGTCTTGTCGAGTTTGCCCTTCATTTCGGCGTCGAGCGCCGCATCCTTGGCAACCACCAGTTCCGACAGCGACGGCCCGGTCAGCTTGGTGCCGTCGACGCGGGTATATTCGCCGGTATAGGCCGATGCGATGCCGATGGCGTCGTTCAGATGCGAGGCATGCGTGTTGTCGGAGAAGCAATCATGCTCTTCTTCCGGATCATGCAGCAGAACGCCGAGCTTCATGCGCTCGCCGGCCAGTTCGCCATAGGACAGCGAGCCCATGCCGGTGAGGATCGTTGAGAGGCCGGCCTTTTCGTCGGCCAGCACCGACTTCGTTGCTTCACCGTCCGGCGCCCATGCGGTGACCATGTCCTGCAGGTCATTGACCAGCAAGGTCGAAGCCGACTTCAGATAGGCTGCGCGGCGATCGCAATTGCCGTTGGTGCAGGCCTTGGTGTCGAAATCGGTATAGGCGCGGTTGCCGGCGCCAGGCCCTGTGCCGTTTAGATCCTGGCCCCAAAGCAGGAACTCGATGGCGTGGTAGCCGCTGGCCACATTGGCTTCGACTTCGCCGGCTTCATGCAGGGTATCGGCAATCAGTTCCGGCGTGATGGTGCTCGCATCGACATCGGCGCCGTTGATCTTGATCTTCGGGTTGGCGATGACATTGGCCACGTAGAGCGCGTTGCCGTCGCTTTCCGTGCCGTAGCCGGCATCGACATAGTCGATCAGGCCTTCATCGAGCGGCCAGGCGTTGACCTTGCCTTCCCAGTCGTCAACGATCGCGTTGCCGAAACGATAGACTTCGGTCTGCTGATACGGCACGCGGGCCTTGATCCAGGCGGCGCGCGCAGCCTTGAGCGTTTCGTCGCTGGGCGTTGCAATCAGCGCGTCGATCGCGACATCCAGGGCTTTGGCCGTGGTCAGGGCATCCTCGAATTTGGCATGGGCGAGCACGCTATAGTGCTTGAGCACATCGGCCGGGGCCGGCGCGGCGAATGCCGGACCGGTAAAGATGGCGGCGGAAGCGACCAGAAGCGCGACAGACGCGCCGATGATGGATTTCCGGATCATGGGGTTCTCCTTCGACGCCGAGGCGCCCTCTCGATAAAACGGACGCCATGTCTTGGCCGAAAATCAAACTGGTGTCAAACAGTCGACTATAGGCATGGATGACTGGAATTGATATCTGTCAATCCGTGCCGGTCTTGCGGCGCATCCGGCAGAAGAAGAAGCCGTCGGTGTCCATGCTGGCGGGGCTGAGCGTGATGGTTCGGCCATCGGCCGAGCGCGGTTTCGGAGCCTTGTCACCGAACAGTCGCTTCCAGTCTTCCAACGCAGAAACGATTTCGAATTGCGGGTTGGTCTCGCAGAATGCACGAACCTGGTCGTCATTTTCGGCCGGAAGCACGGAACAGGTCACATAGAACAGCGATCCACCCGGCTTCACATAGGCCGAGGCTTCGGTCAGGGCCTCCTGCTGCTGGGTGACGCGTTCCTCGAGATTGCGCTGTGTCAGGCGCCATTTGGTGTCCGGGCGCCGGCGCCAGGTGCCGGTGCCGGTGCAAGGCGCATCGACCAACACGCGGTCGAATTTCTCCTTGAGGCTGGTCAGCCCCTTCAGCGCATCGTGAACCTGCACATTATGCGTGCCGGCGCGCTTCAGCCGCTCGATGATCGGCGCCAGGCGCTTGCGATCGGCGTCATAGGCATGCACCTGGCCCTTGTTGTTCATCGCCGCTGCCATGGCGAGCGTCTTGCCACCGCCGCCGGCGCAGAAATCGAGAACCTGGTCGCCTTCGCGTGCATCCACGAGATCGGCGACGATCTGCGAGCCTTCATCCTGCACTTCGAACCAGCCCTTCTGGAAGCTGAGTTCGGCCGTGACATTGGGAAGGCGCGACGGACCTTCGCCGGCTGGCACACGCATGCCGAAGCGCGCAATCGGTGAGGCGACAGCCCCGGCACGATCCAGCGCCTTCAGCACCTTGTCGCGATGGGCCTTCAAGGTATTGACGCGCAGGTCGAGTGTCGGGCGGGTGGCCAGCGCCTGGGCTTCGGTCAGCCAGTCGTCTCCGAAGGCTGTTTCGAACGCCGGTTCGATCCAATCGGGAATGTCGCCCTGCACATGCAGCGGAGCGTCGGTGAGATTGCGGCTGGCAAACGCCTTTGCCTGGGCTTCACTCAATGGAGCGGGTGCAAAATTGTCGCCATCGAATTCGGACGCCAATTGCTCGGCGGTGTAGCCCCACTGGCGCAGCAGCACGGCCCATCCGAGCGCGTGCGCGCTGTCGTCATCCATCAGGAAGGCATGGGAGAGTTTCATGCGCAGGGCGTCATAGACAATGTTGCCGATGGCAGCCCGGTCACCGGAACCGGCAAAGCGATGCGACAGACCCCAATCCTTCAGGGCGTCGGCAACAGGACGGCGACGGGTTTCGATATCGCTCAAAACTTCGATCGCACCGGCAAGACGGCCGCCCAAGCGCATATTCATTCTCCTCTAAAAGAAGAGAGCGTGGTAGCGGCGAACCGGAGGAAGAGCAAGCGCTTTGGCCCGCGATCCGGCAATTCGCCGTTACCCTTGTCCAAAGTTAGGCTTAGCGAATAATTTCGTAACAGACCTTGGCGTGGCCGGAACGGATCATGCCGATGTTCTGGGCGGCGGCCTTCGACAGGTCGAGCACGCGGCCGCGGATGAACGGGCCACGGTCGTTGACGCGAACCACAACGCTCTTGCCATTGTTGCGGTTGGTTACCTTGATCTTGGTGCCGAAGCGCAGGCTCTTGTGCGCGGCGGTCATCTGCGACGGGTTCATACGTTCACCGGAAGCTGTCTTGGAGTGCAGGGCATACCAGGATGCGCCGCCACAGGACGATGCAGCTTCTGCACTGATCGGCGCGAAAGCACAGAGTGCAGCTATAGTTGCAATGGTGAAAATAGAGCGCCGGTTATTCGTCAAGTTTCATTTCCCTAGTCGTTGACACGCGCAGATTATTGCTTGGAAACGGCTAAGCGGGGTGAAAAGTGGCAAAAACGTGCCCTTGCGTGATCACGTAATGTTACATGACGTAACATGCGTGATTGATTCGCAGAAAATATTCACCTTAATGAAGTCTAAACGGGAAGAAAAAACCTATTGAATCCAGTTGGAACGGAGGAATCTC
The DNA here is from genome assembly GCA_900470155.1 of Hyphomicrobiales bacterium. Classification (GTDB taxonomy): domain Bacteria; phylum Pseudomonadota; class Alphaproteobacteria; order Rhizobiales; family Rhizobiaceae; genus Allorhizobium. The sequence goes on along the minus strand of UBZT01000001.1, from coordinate 50,870 downwards.
ATTCCTCGAGTCGCCCGGAGAAGCGCGATCACAAAATAAATGAAGAAAAATTCTTCCGGATCGTCACATTTGCCGCCCTAATTGTGGCTGTCTGGTGGTAAAGGCCCAATCTGTAGGGTGAACCGGGAGCGATCCAGCTGCAGCCTGACCCGGTAAAACGACTGTCAGGCCGGTTTGTTCCAGCGGCCCGAGGACAGTAGATCCTGCAGGGACTGGTAGTAGTTCGGGAAGTGGAAATCAAATCCGAGCGCCTTGATCTTGGCGTTGGAAACCCGCTTGTTCTCGCCATAGAAGGAACGCGCCATCGGGGTGAGCTCTGCGGTTTCGAACGGCTGCTCGGCCGGTGCTTCGATCCCCATCAGCCGGGCTGCCTCGGTGACAACATCCTGTGGCGGGCTCGGCATGTCGTCCGTGACATTGAAGACACCGGCTGTCCGGGGGCCGGCCAGAAACGCTGTGGCAGATGCGATGTCCTCGACGCGGATGCGATTGAACACCTGGTCCTTCTTCACCAGCCGCCGCGCGGTTCCCTGTTCGAGGTTGATGAAGGTGTTGCGGCCGGGGCCATAGATGCCCGATAGCCGCAGGATCGCAAGCGGCAGGCCGTCGCGCTGCGCCAGAGCCGTCCATGCCGTTTCGGCTTCGACGCGCTCGACCGATCGCACGGAGACCGGCTTGAGTGCCGTCTCCTCGTTGACCCAGCCGCCGTCGTGATCGCCGTAGACGCCGACGGTGGAGAGATAGCAGAGCCATTCAAGTTTGGGCATGGCGGCGCGCAAACCGTTTTCACCAAATAGACGGATCAACGGATCGCCATCACGGCCGGGCGCGATCGACTGGACCAGATGGGTGACGCCGGCCAGGACCTGCATGAGTTCGTCGGAGAGAACCTGTCCATCATAGATATAGGGTTGAAGCCCGGCTCCCCGAAGCGCCTCGGCCTTGTCGGCGCTACGGCTCGTGCCGCCGACCCAGATGTCCTGAGCGGCCATCTGACGGCCGATCGCCTTGCCCGAATACCCGGCTCCGAAAATCATCATGCGCATCTATCAGATCTCCATCATCCATTCAGCCCGGACCGTGTCGTCGGCTTCCCGGGGCAAATGCTCCCGGCGCAGCGCGGCGAAACGATCGGGCAAAGCCAGCCGCGCCAGCGCCCAGACAGCCATGCCGCGCACGTCGGCGGATCCATCGCCCAGCAGGCTTTCGCAGGCCGGAACAAGGGCTGCCGAACCGGAATTGCCGGCCGCGATCAGCACGTTGCGCACGAAACGGTCTCGACCGATGCGTTTCACCGGTGAACCGCTGAAATAGGTGCGAAACCGGCTGTCGTCCAGCGTCAGGAAGAAGGCAATGTCCGGCGCCTTCAGGTCCTCGCGGGCCTTGAGCTTCATCTCGCGCGCTTCGGCCGCGAACTTGTTCCACGGACAGGCCGCCAGACAGTCGTCGCAGCCATAGATCCGGTTGCCGAAAGCCGGCCGGAGCGCCGCGTCGATGACGCCCTTGTGCTCGATCGTCAGATAGGAAATGCAGCGCCGGGCGTCGATCTGGTAGGGCGCCGGAAAGGCGTCGGTCGGGCAGGCGTCGAGACAGGCCCGGCAGGAGCCGCAATGGTCGCGCTCGCCCTCATCGATCTCAAGCTCTGCGGTGGTGAACAGGCTGCCGAGAAACAGCCAGGATCCGAATTCGCGGCTGACCAGATTGGTGTGTTTGCCCTGCCAGCCGAGGCCGGCTGCGGCAGCCAGCGGCTTTTCCATTACCGGGGCCGTATCGACGAAGACCTTGACGTCGGCGCCGGCTCTGGCGGCAAAACGTGTGGCGATCTCCTTCAGGCGGCCCTTGATGACGTCATGATAGTCGCGATTGCGGGCATAGACGGAAATGGCAGCCTTGTCCGGCAGCGCCTGCAGTGCGCGAGGATCGTCGTCGGGACCGTAGTTCATCCCGAACATCACGATGGAGCGCACGTCGGACCAGAGTACACGCGGATCGCCGCGGCGTTCGATCGTCTCTTCCATCCAGGCCATCGTGCCATGGCGCCCGGCGTCAACGAAGTGCTGGAGACGTTCTGGTGCCTGTGGAATGGCGTCGGGCAGCGTGATGCGACAGAGATCGAAGCCCTGGGCCGCGGCCTCCTTGCGCAGGAAGCCGGTGAGATCGGTCCGCCGCTTGATGACCTTCGGATCGTTCTGCGGCTCGTCCATGGCCAGATCCGTCAGAAATCGAGATCGGCGTAATGCGAGACGGGGGTCAGGCCGCGCAGGCGCTCGGTCAGCAGCGGGCGGAAGGACGGACGTGACTTCAGCCGCTGATACCATTCCTTGGCAACCGGGAATTCCACCCATTCGATCTCGCCGAGATAATCGAGCACGGACACGGCAGACGCCGCTGCCAGATCGGCATAGCTCAACCGTTCGCCCGCCAGCCATTGCCGGGAACCGGCAAGCCAGCTCAGATATTTCATGTGCTGGCGAATATTGCCGCGTGCAGTGCGCAGGATCTTGGAATCCGGGGCGCCGCCGCCAAGGCCGTTCGGGATGATCAGCTTGTAAACCCGTTCGCGCACCAGCGGCTTGGTGACATCCTGCTCCATCTTCTGCAGGAACCACTCGGTCAGCCGGCGGATTTCCGCCCGCTGGAACGGATCTTCTGCCAGCAACCGCCGGTCGCGCTTCAACACGCCATGGGTTTCGTCGAGGAATTCCGAAATCACCATCGGACCGCACAGCGCGCGCATATTGTCGTCAACATAGACGGGCAGAGTGCCGGACGGATTGAAGGCCAGGAATTCCCGACGCTTCTCCCATGTCTGTTCTTCGACGAGATCGACCTGGAAGCCGTATTCGGAGAGCACCAGACGGATGAACCGTGACGATGTGGACATGGAGTGGTGGTAGAGGGTCGGCATTGTTACTCGAATTCTTGGGATTTCGCCTGCCGGTACGCCCGTGCGAGAGGCGACTGGTCATGACCTCGGCTTCCAAGCTATAGGAGCTTGGTTACCGCAATACAAGCAAATCGCTTCGCCATCCCGCCCTGAAAGAGTTTCCATGGAAGACCAATCCATCATCAGCGCCCTCGTGCTCGGGCTTATCGAGGGTCTGACGGAATTCATCCCCGTTTCCTCGACCGCCCATGTTCTTCTCGCCGGCCATTTCCTCGGTTTCGAATCACCGGGCAATACCTTTGCCGTCCTCATCCAGCTGGGCGCGATCCTGGCGATCCTCAGTGTCTATTTTACCAAGCTTCTCGGCATTGCGCTGTCGCTGCCGTCCAGCCCTGAAAGCCGCCGTTTCGTGTTGGCGATACTGATCGGCTTCCTGCCGGCCGCCGTCATCGGCGCGCTGGCGCATGACTTCATCAAGACCGTGCTGTTCGAGACGCCGATGCTGATCTGTGTCGTGCTGATCCTCGGCGGGTTCGTGCTTTTGTGGATCGATCGCCAGCCTTTGACGCCGAAATATACCGACGTGACGCAATATCCGCTGTCGCTCGCCCTGAAGATCGGTTTTTGCCAGTGCGTGGCGATGATCCCCGGCACCTCGCGGTCCGGTGCGACCATCGTGGGTGCACTATTGCTCGGGGCCGACAAGCGTTCCGCGGCCGAGTTTTCGTTCTTTCTTGCCATGCCGACCATGGCCGGTGCATTTGCGCTCGATCTCTTCAAGAACCGCGACGCGCTGAGTTTCGATGACGGCACGATCATCGCGATCGGCTTCGTGGCGGCCTTTGTCACGGCGCTGCTGGTGGTCAGGTCACTACTGGATTTTGTCTCGAAGCGTGGCTACGCGCCATTCGCCTGGTGGCGTATCGCGATCGGGAGCATAGGTCTCATTGCTTTGCTTGTCGGCCGCTGAGCCCCGCCGTATCTGTCTGCAGGACACCAAAAAGGCCACCTTGCGGGGTGGCCTTTTTGGTTGTGTCTTATTCGGACGCCGTGATCGAGCTCGTGCTGCACGGATCGACGCCATAGGCCGGAGAGCAATTGCCCTTGCGTGCTGCCACTGTCGAAGGTGCGAGGAACGAACCGGCGATGATCACCAATGCCGCACACGCAAAAAACAGTGCGATGGACTTGCCCATAAAATGCCTCATGAGGTGTAAAAGACTTGGGCTAGCGTTCATTCTCGCCCTGCCGTTGGGGCCGAGTCTTTACGCATTGCCGTCAGAGGCATCAATAGAGGATCTTGCTTTATCCGCGGTTAACGCAGGTGTTTCCGCGACTGCGTCATTTGTGCAACGTCGAAACAGTTGACCTGCGTCGGGCCGCCCTCAGGCGGCCTTGCCGGAACCGGTGAACTGGCCATGCGGGCGGAAATGCACCAGGTAGGTCGGCAGGATGGAGGCGACCTTCACCGGTTGGATCCCCATGCCTTCCAGCGTCCGGCCTTCGGCCTTGGCACTGTCCGACACGACATTGTCGCGCTTCAGCAGCGTGACCTGGTCGCTGGTCAATGGCGGCGTGATCAGCGGAATGGCGGAGGCAATGCTGCCGATCATCGAGGCAATGCTAAACGGCATGGGCACGAGCGCACGCTTGCGGCCGATCACCTCGAGCATGGTCTGCAGACACTGCTTGAAGGTCAGCACGTCGCGCCCACCGAGTTCGTAGATCTTGCCGGAGGCAATCTTGCCGTCGACCGCGAGCGCAACAGCTTCGGCGACATCTTCGACATAGACCGGCTGGAACTTCGTCTTGCCGCCGCCCACCAGCGGCAGGAAGGGCGAGATGCGGGCCATGGCGGCGAATTTGTTAAAGAAGCTGTCTTCCGGTCCAAACACGATCGACGGCCGCAGGATCGTCGCATCGGGAAGGATCGACTGGATCGCGGCTTCCGCACGACCCTTGGTCGAGGCGTAGATGGACGAAGACTGCGCATCGGCACCGATAGCAGAGATATGCGTCAGGCGGGCACCGGCTGCGCGCGCGGCTTCAGCCACGGCACGGGCGCCGAATTCCTGTACGGCGTCGAAGCTGTTGCGGCCGTTTTCAAACAGGATGCCGACGCAGTTGACCACATGATCGGCGCCCTGCACGGCCTTGTCGATCGATCCGCGATAGCGGAGATTTGCCTGGACGAAGGAAATCTGGCCGACATTGCCGAGCGGCTGCAGGAAGCCGGCAAGATCGGGACGTCGGACGGCAACACGAATACGGTAGCCGCGACGTGCCAGAGCCCGAACGACATGCCGCCCCACGAAGCCCGAGCCTCCGAAGACAGTGACGAGCGGTGGAAGGTTCGACAAGGTCATGGTGGGCTCCCCTGGACTGAATTTGGGCTGCATTTGAACTGCGATTGAACGGCATCGGCGCGCAAGACGCCCATGGATTGTGGCTTGTCTTAGCCGAATCGCAGCCGCAGCGAAAGGGCTGATCAGGCCCGTGCGGGCGCGACAAACAGCCTCAGATACCCTCGACGACCATCATGTCCGCATCGGCCACGTCCTTGCGGATTTTGGCGGCAATCTGGTATTCCGGTGAATTGTAGCAATCGACCGCCGCCTGGTGCGACGGAAACTCGATGATCACGTTGCGCGGTCGGACATTGCCCTCCAGCTCGGTCACCTCACCGCCACGAGCGAGGAAGTTTGCGCCGTATTTTTCAAAGGCAGGCTTGGCGGCAGTGACATAGTCCTTGTAGCGCTCTGCATCCCGAACGGTGACATGCGCAATCCAGTATCCCTTGGCCATGCTCTTCTCTCCCTTTCGTGAATGAACCCAGTGTCAGCGAGCGGCTTGAAGGACCGCGTCCATTTCGGCAAGGATCGCCAGAGCCGCCGCCTTCGGGTCGGCTGCCTTGACGATCGGGCGGCCGACGACGAGATGGCTCGAGCCGGCTTTGAGTGCATCGGCGGGCGTCATCACCCGCTTCTGGTCACCCTTGTCGGCGCCGGCAGGCCGGATACCCGGTGTCACCAGCGCCATATCCGGGCCGATGATCGAACGCACGGCGGCGGATTCTTCCGCCGAACAGACGATGCCGCCCATGCCGGCGGCGCGCGCCTGCTCGGCGCGCTTCAGCACCAGCGTATGCGGATCATATTCGTAGCCCGCATCGACCAGGTCCTGTTCGTCCATCGAGGTCAGCACCGTGACGCCGAGCAGGCAGAGATCCGAACCTTTGGCTGCTTCGACGGCAGCACGCATCGCCTTCGGATAGGCATGCAGGGTCAGCATCGACATGCCCATCTTGGCGATGTTTTCGACGCCGGAGGCGACCGTGTTGTCGATATCGAGCAGTTTCATGTCGAGGAAGATCTTCTTGCCGCTCTGGGCAAGGTCGCGGGCAAATTCCAGGCCGCCGGCAAAGGCGAGCTGGTAGCCGATCTTGTAGAAGGAAACGCTGTCCCCGAGCTTGGCGACGATGGCCTCGGCCTCGGTTATGGTGGGGACGTCCAGTCCGACGATGAGACGGTCACGTGCGCTCAAGGGGCTTACTCCTGTCAGATCTCCATGGCCGTCCAGTCGCACGGCACGGAAAGATCTGCAAGAGAGAAGAGACGGCTTTCATCGGTGCGGTCGATCAATGTGTCAGGCACGGCGAGCGTGTTCTGAAAACGGACATGGGCGGGAAGATCCCGCCCATGTCATCGGCATGCAAGGTGGTTTTACGTCATTCCGCAGCGACGGAATGTTCAACGCCTGTGGCCGTCTGGCTGTTGGCCGGTTCCCGGTCATGCTGGACCAGCGGCCGGTTGCCGGCGAGCCTGCGCAGCAGGACATAGAAGACCGGCGTCATGAAGATGCCGAAGAAGGTCACGCCGATCATGCCGGAGAACACCGCGACACCCATGGCCGAGCGCATTTCCGCACCCGCGCCGGTGGACACGACCAGCGGCACGACACCCATGATGAAGGCCATCGACGTCATCAGGATCGGGCGCAGACGCAACTTGCTGGCCTCGATCGCTGCCCGGACCGGCGTCCGCCCCTCGAATTCGAGTTCGCGGGCGAATTCGACGATCAGGATCGCATTCTTCGCCGATAGTCCGACAAGCACCACCAGACCGATCTGGGTGAAGATATTGTTGTCTCCCCCCGTCAGCCACACACCGGTCAATGCAGCAAGCACGCCCATCGGCACGATCATGATGATCGCGATCGGTAGCGTCAGGCTTTCATACTGGGCAGCCAGCACCAGATAGACGAGCAGCAAGGCCAGCGGGAAGACAACGATGCTGGAATTGCCGGCAAGGATCTGCTGGTAGGTGAGATCCGTCCATTCGAAATCGATCCCGGCAGGCAGCGTTTCGTCGGCGATCTTTTCGATCGCTGCCTGGGCCTGGCCCGACGAGAAGCCCGGTGCCGGACCGCCGTTGATATCGGCAGACAGGAAGCCGTTGTAGCGTGTTGTGCGTTCCGGTCCGATCGTGGCATCGACCTTCAGCAGTGCCGACAGCGGGATCATCTGGCCCGACTGCGAGCGCACCTTCAACTGGCTGATGTCCTCGGCCTTGGCGCGGAACTTGGCATCCGCCTGGACGCGCACGCTGTAGGTACGGCCAAAGGCGTTGAAGTCGTTGACATAGAGCGAGCCGAGATAGATCTGCAGTGTTTCGAAGACATCCGAGACCGAGACGCCGAGCTGTTCGGCCTTGGCGCGATCGAGATCGGCATAGAGCTGCGGCACGTTGATCTGGTAGCTCGAGAAGATGCCGGCGAGTTCCGGTGTCTGGTAAGCCTTGGCGATAAAGGCCTTGGTGGCCTCATCGAGGGCGAGGTTGCCGAGACCGGCGCGGTCCTCGATCTGCAGCTTGAAACCGCCCGTCGAGCCGAGGCCGTTGACCGGCGGCGGCGGGAACATGGCGATGAAGGCATCCTGGATGCCGGCATATTTCTGGTTGAGCGCCATGGCGATGGCACCGCCCGAAAGTTCCGGCGACGTGCGCTCCTCGAAATCGTCGAGCACGGCGAATACGATGCCGGCATTCGAGCCGATGGTGAAGCCATTGATCGACAGGCCTGGGAAGGCGATGGCATGGGCGACGCCGGGCTGTTCCAGCGCGATGTCGCTCATCTTCTTGATCACCTCTTCCGTGCGGTCGAGCGTGGCGCCGTCCGGCAACTGGGCAAAGCCGATCAGATACTGCTTGTCCTGCGCCGGCACGAAGCCGCCGGGAACCGCGCTGAACGCTGTATAGGTCAAAGCCACCAGTCCAAGATAGACGATCATCACCAGCGACTTGCGCGACAACAGACCGCCGACGCCGCGGGCATAGCTGTTCGATGCTGCGCCGAAGGCCCGGTTGAAGCCGCGGAAGAACCAGCCGAAGATCCGGTCCATGAACCGGGTCAGCCAATCCTTCGGTGCGTGATGGTCCTTCAAGAGAAGGGCTGCAAGCGCCGGCGACAGGGTCAGCGAGTTGATCGCCGAGATGACCGTCGAGATGGCGATCGTCAGGGCGAACTGCCGGTAGAACTGGCCGGAAAGGCCGGAGATGAAGGCAAGTGGAACAAAGACGGCGACCAGCACCAGCGCGATCGCGATGATCGGGCCGGAAACTTCCTTCATTGCCTTGTAGGTCGCATCGCGTGGACTGAGGCCGTTTTCGATATTGCGCTCGACGTTTTCGACGACGACGATCGCGTCATCGACCACGATGCCGATGGCGAGCACCAGCCCGAACAGGGTCAATGCGTTGATCGAGAAGCCGAAGGCATACATCACGGCGAATGTGCCGATGATCGAGACGGGTACGGCGATCAGCGGAATGATCGATGCGCGCCAGGTTTGCAGGAAGATGATGACGACGAGAACGACGAGCGCCACGGCCTCAAGCAGCGTGTCGACGACCTTTTCGATCGACGCCCGCACGAACTTGGTGGTGTCATAGGCAATCTCGTATTTCACCCCTGTCGGCATGGCGAGTTGCAATTCGTCCATGGTCGCGCGGACATTGTCGGCGATCTCGATCGCGTTCGAGCCGGGGGCCTGGAGCACGGCCACGGCGACGGCCGGCTGGCCATCCAGCAGCGAGCGCAGCGTGTAGTCGGCAGCGCCGAGCTCGATGCGGGCAACGTCGCGCAGGCGGGTGATTTCGCCGTTTGCACCGCTCTTGACGATGATGTTGCCGAATTCCTCCGGCGTCTGCAGACGGCCCTGCGCATTGACGTTGAGCTGCAGGTCGACGCCCGGCAGGCTTGGCGAGGCGCCGATGATGCCGGCTGCGGCCTGGACGTTCTGGCCGCGGATGGCGTCGGTGATGTCGCTGGCGGCCAGCGAATGTTCGGCCGCCTTCTGCGGATCGATCCACACGCGCATCGAGTAGTCGCCGGCGCCGAAGACCTGCACCTGGCCGACACCCTGGATACGGGCAAGCCGGTCCTTGACGTTCAGCGTCGCGTAGTTGCGCAGATAGGTGATGTCGTAGTCGTCCACCGTGGAGACCAGGTTGACCACCATGATGAAGTCGGGCGAACTCTTGACCGTGGTCACGCCGAGGGCACGCACTTCCGCCGGCAGGCGCGGTTCCGCCTGGGAGACGCGGTTCTGCACCAACTGCTGCGCCTTGTCGGCATCGGTGCCGAGCTTGAACGTCACGGTCAGCGTCAGCACGCCGTCCGATGTCGCCTGGCTGGACATGTAAAGCATGTCCTCGACGCCATTGACCTGCTCTTCGAGCGGGGTCGCCACCGTTTCGGCAATCACGGTCGGGTTTGCACCCGGATAGACGGCACGCACCACGATAGATGGCGGAACGACGTCGGGATATTCGGAGATCGGCAGGGATCGCATTCCGATCAGACCTGCGACCATGATCAGGATCGACAGCACGCCGGCAAAGACCGGCCGGTCGATAAAGAACCTGGAGATATTCATGTCAAAACCCTCTCTCTGGGGATGAACAAGAGGCGAGAAAAAACCTGTCCCGCAGCGGGGTGGCTGCGGGGAGGATGGCGGTGGATCACGAAGGGCCGGCGGCGCGGGGCTGCCGGCCGTCAATCAGTTGTTGGCGACCTTGGCTTCGGCCTGCGGATCGACAACCGCACCGGGGCGGATGCGCTGCAGTCCGTTGACGACGATCCGGTCGCCGGCATTCAGGCCCTTTTCGACGATGCGCATGCCGTCGACCGAGAGGCCGAGCACCACCTGCCGATAGGCAACCGTGTTGTTCGCATCGACGACGAAGACGAATTTCTTGTCCTGGTCGGTGCCGATTGCCTTTTCGCTGATCAGAAGCTGGTTGTCGCTTTCCGGCTGGCCCATGCGTACCCGCACGAACTGGCCTGGGATCAGACGACCCTCGGGATTGTCGAAGACGGCGCGGACACGGATCGTACCGCTGGCCGCATTGACCTCGTTATCAACGAGTTGCAACTTGCCGTGGATCGGCGTTCCTTCGTCGGCCAGCGTGCCGATTTCAACCGGGATGCGCTCGATGGCCGGCAGGCCGTTTTCGACCGGCAGGCTGGCGAGCGCCCGGCTGACCAGTTCCTCGCCCGCATCGAAGCTCGCATAGATCGGGTCGGATGACACCAGGGTCGTCAACGGCGTCGAGCCGGAGCCTTCGGCGACCAGATTGCCGGGTGTAATTTCGAGCTTGCCGACGCGTCCGTTGATCGGCGCGCGGATTTCGGTGTAGTCGAGATTAAGCTGCGCAGACTTGAGCTGGGCCGTCGCCGACTGGAGGGCGGCAAGCGCCTCCTTGTGGGTGCTTTCGCGCTGGGCCAGATCGCTCTGCGAAATGGTATTGCGCGACGACAGGGTCTTGCCGCGGTCAAGCTCGGTCAGAGCCAGATCGACACGGGCCTGGGCCGAGGCGACCTGACCTTCCGCCTGGGCAACCAGGGCTGCATAAGGCGCGGGATCGATGGTGATCAGCCGGTCTCCGGCCTTGACCATGCTGCCTTCGCGAAAGTGTACGGACTGCACAGCACCCGCCACCCGCGACCGAAGCTGGACCCGGTCGACGGCTTCCAGACGGCCGGAAAACTCCTGCCAGATCGTCACCTTGCGCGGCTCGACGGCGGTCACAGTGACCGGAATCGCGGGCGCAGCGGCGGCAGCATCTGTCGAGGCGGCATTGGCCACGTTCGGCGGGTTGAAGTGAAACGCAGCGCCCGTAAGGGACACGGCAACACTGAGGCCGGCGCCCCACAGGGCCCAGCGTAGCTTCTTCGACGTCATCTTGGTCTCCTTGGCTCGAAATCGAGCCCGTCATGTTGTTTTAAATGCACATTTCAATGTTTCAGGTCGGCGACGAAATCTTCGAACTGGCGACACAAGGGCTTGAGCCAGTCACCGCTTTCGTCGCCGTATATGCCCGTCCATCCGGAAGACGCCGGGAAACTGTGTCGCGTGACAGGCACGCCCGCCTTTTTCAGCCGCGTCGCATAGGCGATTGCCTCGTCGCGAAGCGGATCGTTGTCCGCCGTCAGCACCAGCGCCGGCGCGACGCCGGCAAGCCGGGTGCATTGGCAAAGCGCCGCGTAGGGATGGGAGAAATTCCCAGCCAGCGACAGATAGCGGCTCCAGCCGTCAGACCAGCGCTGCCGCATGCCGATCCTGTCTGCTTCGCGAAACGATGCCGTGGTCATCAGCGGATCGATCATCGGCGACAACAGGATTTGTCCGTCGAGTTCGCCGGGAATGAGATCCCGTGCCTTCAGGGCAACCCCGGCCGCTACATTGCCGCCGGCCTCTTCGCCAACCACGAGAAGCAGCGATTTGCCGTAGCCGGATTTCTTTCGCCGGCTGTTCAGGCAGTTCAGTGCGTTGAATGCGCAGTCCAGCACATGCGGAAAGGCGTTGCGCGACTGGCGGCTGTAGTCCGCTTCGACCACGAAGGCGCCGGTGTCAGCCAGTGCCCGGGCAACGGGGCGTTCACGGTCGTCGAGCTCAGACCCGAGGAAAGCGCCACCACGCAGGTAGAGCACCAACGGCGACGACTTCGTCACGGACGCACCTTGGTAGATGCGCACGCTCAACGGCGAAGCCGACGGCCCGTTCAGGGCTATGTTTTCCCACTGCGCTTTCATTGAATTACCTTTGGCGGCACCCCATAAAAGGTGGCGACGGCTGGTCATCACTTGGGAACAATATTATTATCCCGATTAATATGCACAAGCATGCCGATTGTGATAATACTATTCCGAAATCAAGGATAATGGTGCGACGCACAAGGAGGGGTCATGGATCAGCTATCGGCCATGCGAGTTTTCGTCCGGGTGGTGGAGACTGGCAATTTCACGCGCGCGGCAAGCAGCCTGAGCATGCCGAAGACCTCCGTGACCAACCTGATCCAGGGCCTGGAGGCGCATTTGCGCACCACCTTGCTCAACCGCACCACACGTCGGGTCATGGTGACGACAGAGGGCGCCCTCTATTATGAACGCGCCACGCAATTGCTTAGTGAACTGGAGGAACTGGACGGCAGTTTTTCCAGCGCACAGACCCAGCCGTCGGGACGCTTGCGCGTTGAAATGGCAGGCGTTTTTGCCGATCTCGTCGTGATGCCTGCGATCTGCGATTTCTACATGCGTTATCCCGATATCCGGCTCGATATCGGTGTCGGTGACAGGCTGGTCGACTACATCGCCGAAAACGTCGATTGCGCGTTGAGGGCTGGTACGCCGACCGACCTTTCGCTGGTTGCGCGCAAGGTCGGCGAACTCGAGATGCAGACTTACGCCGCGCCATTCTACATCGAGAATTTCGGTGAACCGAAGCATCCGAAGGAGCTGGAATCGGAACATTTCTGCGTCGGCTACCTCAATGCCCAGTCAGGGCGAGTCATGCCGATGGACTTCGAGCGACAGGGCGAGGCGCTTGAGATTTCGCCCAATTATATCGTTTCGATCAATGATAGCCGCTCCTATGTCAACGCGGCCATTTCCGGCATGGGCGTGATCCAGGCACCGGAATTCATGGTCAGCGCCGCGGCCGAAAAAGGGGAACTCGTTCCCGTGCTGACCGAGTGGCGGCGCGATCCGCTGCCGCTCTATGTCGTTTATCCGCAGACCCGGCATCTGAGCAACAAGGTCCGCGTCTTTGTCGATTGGCTGGCCAAGGAGTTGCAGGCGGTCGGGCGGGAACAAATCCCGGTCCGCAAAGCGAGCTGCGCAGTCTCTGCATGATCGCGCGCGTTTTGGTGCGCGGATGAATTCAGCGTGTCATGAACTGCTGACCAACCGGTAGCGACTGCCCGGATAGAGAAGGCGCACCGAGGTGACGATCCGCTCCGCCGACCATGTGCGCCGCCGGATCAGCAGGCAGGGCTCCGAGCGCGCAATCGACAAATGCTTGCATTCCCACGGCTGCGGCAGCACCGCTTCGACAAACTGCTCCGTATGCGAGATCGGTGCGATACGTGTCAGATAGGCGTTGGGCGTGATCGACTGGAAGTCCTGCGCCAGGTAGTCGGGCGCCACGGCGGGATTGACGAAACGATCCTCAAGCTGGATCGGCACCTCGTCCTCGTGATGCAGGATGACGGAGTGAAACGCCGATAACCCGACTTCGATATTCATCGCCTCGGCAAGTTCATGACCGCAGACCTCCGTCTGGGCGAGGATGACCTGTGCGGTATGGACGGAGCCGCGTTCGGTGATCTCGTCGGCGATGTTGCGAACGCCCATGAACGCAGCACTTCGCTTTTTGGTCGCAACGAAAGACCCACGGCCCTGGACCCGAACGATCACACCTTCGCTCGCCAGTTCGCGCAGGGCTCGATTGGCTGTCATCCGGCTGACATTGAGGGTTTCCGCCAGTTCGTTTTCCGAAGGAACGCGGTGATGTGCCGGCCATTCGCCGGTTTCGATCCGTGTCTTGATGTCTGCCTTCAAGCGCTCGTAGAGCGGAATTTCGCGCAGACCTGCGGCCTGAACGGTCTGCTCAATATCGGACATGCTTGGTTTCTCCCGGTAGACCCGTGATGTGCATACAAAATACGCACCGGAATTAAAGCACAAAGTTTTTGCGCGGCCACTTGCCGCTTCGAAAAAACTCTGCCATGTTCCCTATACAACTTGGCAAGGTTACGCAAATGATGGCTTCCCAGAAGCTCCTCTGCAAACAGATATTGCTGCCGCAAGGCTGGGCGTCCGACATTGTCGTGACCATTGCCGCCGACGGCACGATTGCGGGTCTCGAGACAAAGTCCGATGCGGTGTCGCACATGGCAGAGATTGCCGATCCCGTCGTTCCCGCCCTGCAAAACCTGCACTCCCACGCTTTTCAGCGGGCCATGGCCGGACTGGCGGAGCTGGCCGGGTCTACAGACGACAGTTTCTGGACCTGGCGCGACGCCATGTATCGGCTGGTTGGCCGGATGTCGCCGGATGATATCGAGATTGTCGCAACCAAGTTGTATAGTGAACTTCTCAAGGGTGGCTTCGGCCACATTGTCGAATTCCATTATTTCCATCATGCTGCGGGCGGTCGTCGCTACGCGAACCCGGCCGAAACCTCGATGCGGATTCTGCGCGCCGCGCAAGGGGCTGGCATCGGCCTGACCCATCTGCCGGTGTTTTATGCCCATGCCGGTTTTGGCGGAACAGAGCCGGGCGAGGGACAGCGTCCCTTCATTCATGGCGTCGACGAGTATCTCGCCTTGCTCGATGCGTTGCGGCCCGATTGCGATGCCATGGGGGCGACGCTCGGCCTGGCGATTCATTCGCTACGGGCTGCGACGCCGGATGAAATGCGGGCGATCCTCGCAGCCGAAACCACCGGTGGCCCGATCCATATCCATGTCGCCGAGCAGGAGCGTGAGGTCGAGGATTGCCTCGCCTGGAGTGGGCGTCGCCCGGTCGAATACCTTCTCGACGAGATGCCGGTGAGCGAGCGTTGGTGCGCCATCCATGCGACCCACATGACCACCGATGAGACGGCGCGGCTGGCGCGTTCGGGCGCGGTGGCAGGCCTTTGCCCGGCAACCGAAGCCAATCTCGGCGACGGCATTTTCCCGGCAACGGATTTTGTCAGCCACGCTGGCGTCTTCGGCATCGGCACCGACAGTCATATCGCCACGACGGTGGCGGAAGAATTGCGCCTGCTCGAATATGGCCAGAGACTGCGCGACCGCCGCCGCAATCGTTTGGCAAGCGGCCCGGGCGCTTCCGTCGGTCGAACGCTTTTTGACGCCGCTCTCAAGGGTGGCGCGGAGGCGGCGGGCCTGCGTTCAAACGGGATCCGCATCGGCGCGCGCGCAGATCTGGTGGTTCTCGATGGCAACAATCCGTTCATCGGCACCGCCACCGGTGATCAGATTCTCGGTCGCTGGCTGTTTGCAACCGGCAACGATGCCGTGCGTGACGTGATGGTGGCCGGTCAGTGGGTCGTTCGCGGCGGACATCATCGCGACGAGGAAGCGATTGATCGCGACTTCCGCAAAGTTCTTCAGAGGCTCGCTTAGAAGATCGCTCGAATTTCATTCTTCAGCAAATCAAAAAAGGGGAATTTCCATGCTGACGACCAAACTCAAATACACACTTCTCGCGACGGCTTTGATGCTGGGCGGTTCGGCCATGGGTGCCAATGCCGCTTCGTATTGCACCGACGGCACGACCGTCACCTTTGCCGGCATTGATTGGGAAAGCGGCGCGCTGATCACCGAGGTAATGAAGTCGATCCTTTCCAAGGGTTATGACTGCAAGGTGGATTCGATCCCCGGCAATTCGGTGACGCTCGAGCAGGCAACCGCCAACAATGACGTGCAGATCTTTGCCGAGGAATGGATCGGCCGTTCCGACGTCTGGAACAATGCTGCCGCAGCCGGCAAGGTGACCTCGGTCGGCAAGACATTTGTCGGCGCGTCCGAAGGCTGGTTCGTGCCCGAATATCTCGTCAAGGGAGACGAAGCGCGCGGCATCAAGGCGGCAGCTCCGGATCTGAAGAGCGTTTCGCAGCTTTCCGATCCGAAATTCGTCGAACTGTTCAAGGATCCGGAAGAGCCGTCCAAGGGCCGCTTCCTCAATTGCCCGTCGGGGTGGACCTGCGAAGGCGTCAATACCGCCAAGCTTGAATCCTACAAGCTGATGGACACCTATGTGAACTTCCGCCCGGGTACCGGCACGGCCCTCGATGCGGCGATCAGTTCGGCCTATCTGCAGGGAGAACCGGTGCTGTTCTACTACTGGAGCCCGACCGCCGTGATGGGCAAGTTCAAGCTGGTCCAGCTTGAAGAGCCGGCATACGATGAAGCCTGCTGGAAGGAACTGACAAGCGCCACCGGCAAGCGTGAAGCCGGTTGCGCCTTCCCGGCAGTCGAGGTTGCCTATGGGGTCAACAGCACCTTTGCCAAGGAAGCGCCGGATATCATCGACATTCTCGCCAAGGCAACCTTCCCGCTGGAAGAGGTCAATGCGAGCCTCGCCTACATGGTCGACGAGAAGGCTGATGCGGTCGCGGCTGCAAACGAATTCCTCAAGACCAAGGGCGACGTCTGGGGTGCATGGGTTTCCGCCGATGCCAAAGCCAAGATCGAAGCTTCGCTGAAGTGAGTCTGAAGGGGTCGCGCGTTTCCGCGCGCGGCCTCGTCTGCGACCCCGATGCCGGGGTGGCAGCATGGCCAGAGCTCCATTTCCGACCGCCATTCCCTGACCGCCATTCCAAGGACCTGAGCGATGTTTCCTGACGCCTTTCATATCTCCATTCGCGGGCCGATCAACGATGCGGTCCAGGCGCTGGTGGTCAATTACGGCTTCGTCTTCAAGGCGATCTCGCAGACCATCCTGCAGGCTATCCTGTTCATCGAATGGATCGTTCGCGGTCTGCCCTGGTGGCTGATGATTCTCGCCTTCATGGCACTGACCTGGCAGGCGACGCGCAAGCCGTTGCTTGTCGCGACCGTTGCCGTCCTGCTGTTTGCGATCGGCGCCCTGGGTCTCTGGGATCTGGCCATGCAGACACTGGCGTTAATGCTGATGGCGACGCTGATTTCGGTGGCGATCGGGGTGCCAGTCGGTATCTGGCTGGCCAAGAGCCGCCTGATGCGCAGCATTACACTCCCTGTTCTCGATGTGATGCAGACCATGCCGAGCTTTGTCTACCTCATTCCCGCGATCATGCTGTTCGGTCTTGGCAAGGTCCCGGCCGTGCTGGCAACCATCGTCTATGCCGTTCCGCCGCTGATCCGCCTGACCGATCTCGGCATCCGCCAAGTCGATGGGGAAGTTGTGGAGGCGGCCACGGCTTTCGGCGGCAGCCCGCGCCAGATCCTGTTCGGTGTCGAATTGCCGCTCGCCACACCGACGATCATGGCTGGCCTCAACCAGACGATCATGATGGCGCTTTCGATGGTCGTGGTCGCCTCGATGATCGGCGCGCGCGGCCTCGGCGAACAGGTCCTGAACGGCATTCAGACGCTGGATGTCGGCAAGGGGCTGGAGGCAGGGCTCGGCATCGTCATTCTTGCCATCGTGCTCGATCGTATCACCCAGGGCTTCGGCCGCTCCAGCCAGGAGGATGGCCAGAATGGCTGAGATTGAAATCCGCAATGTGTACAAGATCTTCGGCCGCAACGCCCAGGAAGCGCTCGTGATGGCGCGCGGGGGTGCTGAGAAGGGTGAGATCCTCGAGCGCACCGGATGTAGCGTCGGTCTGAACGATATCAGCCTGAAAATTGGCGCATCCCGTATCTTTGTCATCATGGGCCTGTCCGGATCGGGCAAGTCGACGCTGGTGCGCCATATCAACCGGCTGATCGAGCCGACCAGTGGCGAGATCCTTGTCGATGGCGGCAACGTGCTTGAACTGGGTGCACGCGATCTGCGCGAATTCCGCACCCGCCGCGTCAGCATGGTGTTCCAGAGCTTCGGCCTGATGCCGCATCGCACCGTGATGCAGAATGTTGTCTACGGCCAGCGTGTCCGTGGACTCAGCAAAGCAGATGCCCATCCCATCGGCATGAAATGGATCGAAACCGTTGGCCTGCTCGGCTACGAGAACAAGTATCCACACCAGCTGTCCGGCGGCATGAAGCAGCGCGTCGGCCTGGCGCGTGCGCTGGCCGCCGACACCGACGTGATCCTGATGGACGAGGCATTTTCGGCGCTCGATCCGCTGATCCGGAGCGATATGCAGGACCAGCTGCTGCAGCTGGAGAAGAACCTGTCGAAGACAATCGTCTTCATTACCCACGATCTCGACGAAGCGCTGCGGATCGGTGCCGAGATCGCAATCCTGAAAGATGGCCGCTTGGTGCAGGTGGGCACGCCGAGCCAGATCCTCAACACGCCGGCGGACGATTATGTTGCCCGTTTCGTACAGCGCCGTGCCGGCGCGGAGGTGGCGCATCATGGCTGACGGTATCCTTCTCGATGGAGCATTGCGCTGGAAAGACATCGCCTCGGTTGCTGCTGGCGCACCGCTCGCGCTTTCGCAGGCCGCGTGGACGCGGATCGCCAAGGCGCGCGCGATCGTCGATGCTCTCGTTGAACGCGAGATCCGCGGCTACGGCATCAATACCGGCGTCGGTGCGCTGTGCGATGTGATCATCAGCCGCGCGGACCAGCAATCCCTGTCGCGCAACATCATCCTCAGCCATGCCTGCGGGGTCGGCGAGCCGCTCGGCAACGCGGAGACGCGCGCCGTGATGGCTGCGCAGATCGCCAACTTCGCTCATGGCTATTCCGGTGTCAGCCTGCCCGTGGTCGAGACACTGCTGGCGCTCCTCAACGGCGACATGCTGCCCGTTATTCCGTCCAAGGGCTCGGTTGGCTATCTGACCCATGCCGCGGCCATCGGTCTCGTGCTGATCGGTGAGGGCGAATGCCGCCATGGCGACGCGCTGGTCGGCGGGCGCGAAGCACTCGAGCGGCTTGGCCTAGCGCCGCTCGTCCTGCAGGCCAAGGAAGGTCTCAGCCTCGTCAACGGCACGCCCTGCGCCACCGGGCTTGGCGCCTTGGCCGTGTCGCGTCTGTCGCATCTGGCCGATTGGGCCGATGCTGCCGCCGCGATGAGCTATGAGAACCTCGGCGCACAGGCCGATCCCTTCGCCGAAATGCCGCTGACACTGCGCCACTCGCCCGGCCTGCAGCAGGTCGGCCGCAACCTGCGCCATTGGCTTGCCGGCAGCGCGCTTCTGGCGAAATCAGCCGGAAGCCGCACGCAGGATCCGCTGAGCCTGCGCGCCGTTCCGCAGATCCACGGCGCCGTGCGCGATGCCTTGGTGCATGTCGCAGACATCGTCGATCGTGAACTGGCCAGTGTGACCGACAACCCGGTCGTCGCCGGCTCGCCGGAGGCGCCCGAAGTGCATTCGCAGGCCCATGCGGTGGGGGCGGCCCTCGGCCTTGCTATGGATAGCCTTGCAACCGCTGCCGCAGAACTCGCGGCGATTTCGGAACGGCGGATCGACCGGCTGGTCAATCCGCTGGTCAGCGGCCTGCCGGCCTTTCTCGCGGCGGGAAGCGGCGTCGCCTCCGGCTTTATGATCATCCAGTATACGGCCGCCGCACTCGTCGCTGAAAACCGGCGACTTGCCGCGCCCGCAAGCCTCGATGGCGGCATCACCTCGGGTTTGCAGGAGGATATCCTGACCCATGCGACGCCGGCCGCCGACAAGGCCCTCGCAATCCTCGGCAATCTGCAGACCATCCTCGCCGTCGAAGTCATGGCAGCAGCCCAGGCCTATGACTTGCAGGCCGGCCCGGCGGACAAGGCGGCGCGCACTGCGGTACTTTATGGCAAGGTCCGTGAGACGGTCCCTTTCTACCGCGACGACCGACCGCTCAATGGAGAGGTCGCCAAGGTCCGCGCAATGATCGGCACACTGTCGGCCCCGCAGGAAGGGGACAAACGATGAAAACATTTCTGCGCAATGCCAGGCTGGCGACCCTGGCGCCCCAGCTTCCGGGCCTCGGCACCATTGAG
This sequence comes from Hyphomicrobiales bacterium, assembly GCA_900470155.1. Taxonomy (GTDB): domain Bacteria; phylum Pseudomonadota; class Alphaproteobacteria; order Rhizobiales; family Rhizobiaceae; genus Allorhizobium. The sequence goes on along the minus strand of UBZT01000001.1, from coordinate 31,053 downwards.
CATGGTGCCATCCTGATTGAGGATGGGCGCATTGCCTATGTCGGTCATGAGGTCGATGCGCCGAACGATGACGCGGCTATAGTGGTGAATTGCGAAGGCCGGTGGATCACGCCGGGCCTGATCGATTGCCACACGCATCTCGTCCATGCCGGCAATCGTGCGCGTGAATTCGAGATGCGGCTGGCCGGCGCATCCTACGAGGAAATCGCCCGTGCCGGCGGCGGCATCGTCTCGTCGGTCAGGCAGGTTCGTGACGCGAGCGAAGCCGATCTTGTGGCACAGACCCTGCCGCGCCTCGATGCCTTGATGGCGGAAGGCGTGACGACGGTCGAGGTGAAGTCCGGCTATGGCCTGACGGTCGAGGACGAATTGAAGATGCTGCGGGCGGCGCGGAGCCTGGCGTCGCAGCGTCCGGTCAACCTGACGACCACCTATCTCGGCGCTCACGCGACACCGGCCGACTACAAGGGCCGCAACGGCGATTTCATTCGCGACGTGGTCCTGCCCGGTCTGGAAGCAGCCCATGCGCAAGGTCTGGTCGACGCCGTCGATGGCTTCTGCGAGGGCATCGCCTTCTCGGTTGACGAGATGCGCGTGGTTTTCGATGCAGCCAAGGCCCTGGGCCTGCCGGTCAAGCTGCATGCCGACCAGTTGTCCAACCTGCATGGCGCAATGCTTGCCGCAGACTATGGTGCGCTCTCGGCCGATCATCTGGAATACACCGATGATGAAGGCGCGGCGGCCATGACGAGGGCCTGCACGGTCGCGGTGCTGCTGCCCGGCGCCTATTATTTCATCCGCGAAACGAAGAAGCCGCCGGTTGAGCTTTTCCGCAAGCATGCAACGAAGATGGCGCTTGCGACCGATTGCAATCCCGGTACCTCGCCACTGACCTCGCTGCTCTTGACCATGAATATGGGTGCGACGCTGTTTCACCTGACGGTCGAGGAATGCCTGGCGGGCGTCACCCGCGAGGCGGCGCGGGCGCTCGGACGCCTCGATACGCTCGGCACGATCGAGACCGGCAAGCAGGCAGATCTCGCCATCTGGACCATCGAGAGCCCGGCTGAGCTGGTCTATCGCATCGGTTTCAATCCGCTGCATCAGCGGATCTGGAACGGGAAAATTACCGGAGGACATCACCCATGACCATCACGCTTCATCCAGGCCAGGTATCGCTGGCCGAGCTCGCCGATATCTACTGGAACAGCGAAAGCGTGGTGCTCGATCGCAGCTTCGATGCCGGCATCAACCGCGCTGCCGCCCGCATTGCCGAAATCGCCGCTGGCAACGAAGCCGTCTACGGCATCAATACCGGCTTCGGCAAGCTCGCCTCGATCAAGATCGACGCGGCCGACACGGCAACGCTGCAGCGCAATCTGATCCTATCGCATTGCTGCGGCGTCGGGCAACCGATGCCGGACGCGATCGTCCGCCTGATCATGGCGCTGAAGTTGATCTCGCTTGGCCGCGGCGCGTCCGGCGTGCGGCTCGAACTGGTGCGCCTGATCGAAGGTATGCTGGACAAGGGCGTCACCCCGCTGATCCCGGAAAAGGGCTCGGTTGGAGCATCGGGCGATCTGGCGCCGCTGGCCCATATGGCCGCCGTGATGATGGGCGAGGCGGAAGCGTTCTTTGAGGGTCAGCGTTTGCCCGGCCGTGTGGCACTTGAGCGTGCCGGTCTGACCCCGGTCGTGCTGGCCGCCAAGGAGGGGCTGGCGCTGATCAACGGCACGCAGGCCTCGACGGCACTGGCACTCGCGGGCCTTTTCCGCGCACATCGCGCGGCCCAGGCGGCCCTGATCACCGGCGCGTTGTCGACCGACGCGGCGATGGGCTCTTCGGCGCCTTTCACCGCCGATATTCATACGCTGCGCGGTCACAAGGGCCAGATCGACACCGCTGCTTCCCTCCGCGGCCTGCTGGTAGGATCTGTGATCCGCGAAAGCCATCTGCAGGGCGATGAACGTGTGCAGGACCCCTACTGCATCCGCTGCCAGCCACAGGTCGATGGCGCCTGCCTCGATCTCCTACGCATGGCTGGCCGCACGCTGGAAATCGAAGCCAATGCGGTGACCGACAATCCGCTGGTCCTCTCCGACAACAGCGTTGTGTCCGGCGGTAATTTCCACGCCGAACCTGTCGCCTTTGCCGCCGACCAGATCGCCATCGCCGTCTGCGAGATCGGCGCGATTGCACAGCGTCGCGTCGCGCTTCTGGTCGATCCGGCTCTGTCCTATGGCCTACCGGCGTTTCTCGCCAAGAAGCCGGGCCTGAACTCGGGCCTGATGATCGCCGAAGTCACCTCGGCTGCGCTGATGAGCGAAAACAAGCAGATGTCGCATCCGGCTTCGGTCGATTCGACCCCGACATCGGCCAACCAGGAAGACCATGTGTCTATGGCCTGCCATGGCGCGCGCCGCCTGCTGCAGATGACGGAGAACCTGTTCTCGATCATCGGCATCGAGGCTCTGACGGCAGCGCAGGGCATCGACTTCCGCGCACCGCTGACGACCAGCCCGGAACTGCAGAAGGCGATCGCCACGCTGCGCACCGTTGTCGCGACGCTCCACGAGGATCGCTTCATGGCGCCGGATCTCGCTGCGGCCAGTGCTTTGGTGGCGGATGGATCGCTGGTGGCAAGCGTCTCGGATGCCTTGCTGCCGGGATTGGAGGGATGAGCGTGAATGTGTTTGGTTTCTGGCAGATGGTGGAGTCGCGGATATGAAATTTGAAGTCACCCAGGGCAATTCGCCCGTCATTCTCGCATTTCCGCACACTGGAACAGAGGTGCCGCCCGATATCTGGGCCCGCCTGAACGACAACGGCCGCATGCTGGCCGATACCGACTGGCATATCCATCAACTCTATGCCGGTCTCCTTCCCAATGTCACGACGGTGCGCGCCACCTTCCATCGTTATGTCATCGACGCCAATCGCGATCCGGCCGGAACCAGCCTATACCCCGGTCAGAATACCACCGGACTTGTGCCGGGGACGGATTTCGACGGGGCGCCGATCTGGGCCGAAGGCGAAGAGCCGTCAGCATCCGATGTGGAGCATCGGTTGAAAACCTTCCACGCGCCCTATCACGCTGCCGTGTCGGCCGAGATCGAACGGGTTAAGGCGATCCATGGCGTGGTTGTTCTCTACGACTGCCACTCGATCCGCTCGCACATACCCTTCCTCTTCGAAGGTCGTTTGCCGGACTTGAATATCGGCACGGACATGGGCCGCACCTGCGATCCTCGCATCGAGGCTGCCGCAGTGGATGTTGCGCGCGCAGCCAAAGACTACACGGCGATCCTCAACGGTCGCTTCAAGGGCGGCTGGACCGTCCGCCACTACGGGCAGCCGCTCGATGGCATTCATGCGATCCAGATGGAGCTATCGCAAACATCACACCTCGCCACCGAAGAGCCGCCCTTTGCCTATGACGAAGAGAAGGCCGGGCGGCTGCGCATTCACCTGAGCCAGATCCTGGCACGCATCGAAGCCGTTGCGGATCAACTGAAGACCAAGGGGAACTGAGATGACCAATCCACGCCACAACATCCGCGACGTGCGTTCGCCGCGCGGAACCGAGCTCAACGCGAAGAGCTGGATGACCGAAGCGCCTCTGCGCATGCTGATGAACAATCTCGATCCCGATGTCGCGGAAAATCCGCATGAACTGGTGGTCTATGGCGGCATCGGCCGTGCCGCCCGCACCTGGGAGGATTTCGACCGCATCGTCGCGACGCTGAAGACACTGACCGAGGAAGAGACCCTCGTCGTGCAGTCCGGCAAGCCGGTTGGCGTGTTCCGCACCCACAAGGATGCGCCGCGTGTCTTGATTGCCAATTCCAACCTCGTGCCGCATTGGGCGACATGGGACCATTTCAACGAACTGGATAAGAAGGGTCTCGCCATGTACGGCCAGATGACCGCCGGTTCGTGGATCTATATCGGCACTCAGGGCATCGTTCAGGGTACCTATGAGACCTTCGTCGAAGCGGGTCGTCAGCACTACGGTGGCAACCTCACGGGCAAGTGGATCCTGACCGGTGGCCTTGGCGGCATGGGCGGCGCCCAGCCGCTTGCCGCCGTCATGGCCGGCGCCTGCTGCCTCGCCGTCGAAAGCGACGAGACCCGCATCGATTTCCGCCTGCGCACCCGTTACGTCGATGAAAAGGCAAAGACGCTAGACGAAGCACTGGCAATGATCGACCGGTGGACCAAGGCCGGTGAAGCCAAGTCCGTCGGCCTGCTTGGCAATGCCGCAGAGGTCTTCCCGGAACTGGTCAAGCGTATGCAGGCGGGTGGCCCGCGTCCCGACATCGTCACCGACCAGACCTCTGCCCATGATCCGCTCAACGGTTATCTGCCGATCGGCTGGACGGTTGCCGAGCACAAGGCCAAGCGCGAAAGCGATCCGAAGGCCGTCGAGGCTGCCGCGCGCGCCTCGATGAAGAGCCATGTCGAAGCCATGGTCGCCTTCTGGGATGCGGGCGTGCCGACGCTCGACTATGGCAACAATATCCGCCAGGTCGCCAAGGAAGAAGGTCTCGAAAATGCCTTTGCCTTCCCGGGCTTTGTGCCGGCCTATATCCGCCCGCTGTTTTGCCGCGGCATCGGCCCGTTCCGCTGGGCGGCGCTGTCCGGCGATCCGGAAGACATCTACAAGACCGATGCCAAGGTCAAGGAACTGACGCCCGGCAACACGCATCTGCACAACTGGCTGGACATGGCGCGCGAGCGCATCGCCTTCCAGGGCCTGCCGGCGCGCATCTGCTGGGTCGGTCTCGGCGATCGCCATCGCCTGGCGCTCGCCTTCAACGAGATGGTCAAGAGTGGTGAACTGAGCGCCCCGGTCGTCATCGGTCGTGACCATTTGGATTCGGGCTCGGTTGCCTCGCCGAACCGCGAGACGGAAGCGATGAAGGACGGTTCCGATGCCGTCTCCGACTGGCCGCTGCTGAACGCCCTGCTGAACACGGCCTCGGGCGCCACCTGGGTCTCGCTGCATCACGGCGGCGGCGTCGGCATGGGCTTTTCCCAGCATTCCGGCGTGGTCATCTGCGCCGATGGCTCCGACGATGCGGCAAAGCGGCTTGAGCGGGTGCTGTGGAACGATCCGGCGACCGGTGTCATGCGCCACGCCGATGCGGGTTACGAGATCGCACTCGATTGCGCCAAGGAAAAGGGCCTGCGGCTGCCGGGCATCCTCGGCAATTGAGTGAATGAATAATGGCGCCGCAACGGCGGCGCCATCTCCATCCGAGAGGAATCGCAATGCCGTCACCCGTCCTGCTGAAACCGTCCGACTATCGCCGCATGCCATGGAAAAACGGTCTGGGTGAAACGATCGAGATCGCGGTGTTTCCGCCAGATGCCGGCATCGGCGATTTCGACTGGCGGATCAGCATGGCGACCGTTGCGACCGATGGCCCGTTCTCGCTGTTTCCGGGGATCGAGCGCACGTTGTCGGTTCTGTCGGGCGACGGGCTCACCCTGCACCGTGCCGACGGCACCAAGCAGGAGCTGTTGGTCGACACCATGCCGTATTCGTTTCCGGCAGACGAACAGGTCAGCGCGACATTGGTCGACAGCGCGATTACCGATCTCAATGTCATGACCCGGCGCGGCCGATTCGATCACGGCGTCGAAAGGCTTCACCTCGACGGCAGCGTGGCAATGCCGGCCAGGGAGAATCCCGTCATTGTTTTCTGCCTGACAGGACAAGCCAGTCTGGGTGAGGGCCCCGGATCGATAGCGCTCGGCACAGGCGAGAGCCTGTTGGTCGGCGATGCCATGCCGTCCAGCATTCTCACCGGACATGGCATCTTCTTCATCATCGAAATCATCGCCAGCCGCAGCGCCTGATCCGCCGCTGGGTCCGGCGCATAGCCGCTTCGCTCAGTTTGCTGCGGCGTTGGCACTAGCAAATGCTGCAAATGCCGCGACAAAATCCGCGAGCCGCTTGGCGATCGCCGCGTCGATTAGCTGGCCGTCTCCGTCAAACACGCTGCCCGCCTTTGGCACCATCAGGCGTTTTTCGGAAAAGGTGCGCGCGCCGAGCGTATGCAGCACGGTGAGCCAGGCATTCTGGCTGAGTTGGGTGCCGAAATTGCCAGGCGAGGCGCCGGCAATGGCGAAGGGCCTGCCGCCGAACACTTTGGCGATGTCGATCGAGGGGCGCGACAGCCAGTCGATCGCATTCTTGAACACGCCGGGAATCGAGTTGTTGTATTCGGGGGTAAACAGGATGACGCCGTCGGCCGATGCGATCAGGGTCTTCAAGTCCTCGACCGCTGCCGGAATACCCTCTGAGGCCTCCAGATCGCCGTCATAGAGGGGAATGCCGCGAATGCTGCCCGCCACAAGGCTGTAGCCTTCGCCCTGATTGGCAATTGCCGCATTCAGGAGCGCAGTGTTGAACGAACCTCGACGAAGGCTGCCGGATATTCCAACCAGTTTGACCACGGGTCTCTCCCTGTCTGTTTCGATCATTTGCGACGAAGCTAGAAGAAGTGACAGCCCGCGGCAAGGAGCGCGGCCATGGGTGGTGAGATCCGCGCTCGTGCGTCGATCACACCATGTGGACCAGAGAGTGGTCGGCGATACTTGTACAGGGAATGAAGCCTTGTCCTCGCGGAGATGGGCATCAGGCGCCGGATGGGATCCGGAAAATCAGCCGTTGAGGCATCTGGGGCATCAGGCGATGCCTGCCGCCCGCCAAGATGCCAAACAATTTTTTGGCATCTCTGTTTTCATCATTTCAATGACTGCGATCAGGCGCAGTCGGCTTTAGCGCTTGAACGCGCCAGGAAAAGTAGCGGGCTCGATACCGAGCGTGCGCAGATCGCGGTCATGCGGGCGGCGGTGGCCTTCGACGGCAGCGGCGGCGGCAGAGGCAGCGCCGAGCATAGCAAAAGCGCGACCGAAGAAATTCGAATGCTTGCTGTTGCGGATGGACATGGGAGTAACTCTCTTTCTCGTTCATTAGACAGGCATAAAGTGGTCCCTCGGTCCTTGTTTTGCAATGCACAATAGATCAGGTCAGCTATGCAAAACAATGAGGCCGGACTTGCGTCCGGCCTCGTCACTGTTCAAAATTTGCATAGGTTTTAGCTTAGTCTTCGTTGGCCGCCAGCTGTGCAAGAACCTGGCCGCGACCGCGTGCCCGCAGCACCAGCGGCACGATCAGGGCCGCTGCGGCAATCGCCAGCAGGACGGCGGCAATCGGCGAAGTGACCAGCACTGTCCAGTCACCCTGGCTGATGGCCAGAGCCCGGCGCAGCTGCTGCTCCGCCAGCGGTCCAAGGATCAGACCGACCACGACCGGCGCGATCGGATAGCCGAACACCCGCATGATGTAGCCCATGACGCCGAAGGCCAGCAGCATGCCGAGCTCGAAGACCGATGGGTTGGCGCCGATCGTGCCGAGCGTGGCAAACAGCAGGATTCCGGCATAGAGCCAGGGCTTGGGGATCGTCAGGAGGCGAACCCAGAGGCCGATCAGCGGCAGATTGAGCACCAGCAGCATGAAATTGGCGATCAACAGGCTGGCGATAAGGCCCCAGACCAGCTGTGGATTGGTGACGAACAGCAGGGGCCCGGGCTGCAGGCCATACTGCTGGAAGCCGGCGAGCATGATCGCGGCCGTGGCCGTTGTCGGCAGGCCGAGCGTCAGCAGCGGCACCAGCGTACCGGCAGCCGATGCATTGTTGGCAGCCTCGGGTCCGGCCACACCTTCGATGGCACCGTTGCCGAACTCTTCCGGATGGTTGGTCAAGCGCTTTTCGGCCGCGTAGGACAGGAATGTGCCGATCTCTGCGCCGCCGGCGGGCATGGCACCGATCGGAAAGCCGATAAAGGTACCACGAAGCCACGGCTTCCACGAGCGTGCCCAGTCGGCCTTGGTCATCCAAAGCGAGCCTTTGACGGCCTCGATCGTTTCGGGTCCGCGGTTGCCTTGTGCTGCGATGAAAAGCGTCTCGCCGATGGCGAACATGGCAACGGCGAGCGTCGTGACCTCGATGCCGTCGAGCAGATCGGGAACGCCGAAGCTGAGGCGGGTCTGGCCGGTCAACTGGTCGATGCCGATCATCGCAAGCGCAAAGCCGATGAACAGCGACGTCAGGCCGCGCAGGGTGCTGTCGCCGAAGGCTGACGAGACGGTGATGAAGGCGAGCACCATCAGTGCGAAATATTCGCGGGGTCCGAAAACCAGCGCCAGCTTGACGATATAGGGCGCGATGAAGGCAAGGCCGATGGTGGCGATCAGGCCTGCAACGAACGAGCCTATGGCGGCTGTCGCCAGCGCCGGCCCGCCGCGCCCGGCGCGCGCCATCTTGTTGCCCTCGAGCGCCGTCACGATCGAGGCGCTTTCGCCCGGCGTGTTGAGCAGGATCGAGGTCGTCGAGCCGCCATACATGCCGCCGTAATAGATGCCGGCAAACATGATCAGCGAGCCAGCGGGATCGAGCTTGTAGGTCACCGGCAGCAGCAACGCGACGGTGAGGGCAGGGCCGATGCCCGGAAGCACGCCGACCGCAGTGCCGAGCGTCACGCCGATCAGGGCATAGAACAGGTTGATCGGCTGAAACGCGATCACCAGTCCCTGCAGGAGGAATTCAAAGGTGCTCATGGCAGTCGACCCTCAGAGAAACAGGCGTTCGATCGGTCCGGCCGGCAGCGAGAGCTGCAGCAGCCGGGCGAAGATCAGCCAGACGAAAAAGGACAGCACGATACCGACGGGTATCGAAACCCAGAGCTTGCGCCGCCCGAAGGCATAGGCGGTGGCGGCAAACAGCAGTCCCGTTGCGATCGAAAAACCGGCTGTCTTGAGCAGCAGCATCTGCGCCGCCAATCCACCGATGATCCAGATGACCGGGCCGATTTCCTGGTGTTCGCGTTCGGGAAAGTCCCGACGCAGCGCGGCAAAGACCGTCCAGACGGCAAGCCCGAGCAGGCCGAAGGCGACGACATAGGGAACCGTGGCCGGTCCGACCGGCGAATAGGCGGTCAGCGCTGCCAGATGCGCGGCATCCCAAAGGATAACGCCCGCGATTACCGCCAGAACGGCTGCCACGCCAAGCGCCGCCCCATCGGGGCGGCGCGGCGAGGTTTCGGGGAGGTTGCTCCCGCTCATTTCACCAATCCGATGTCTTTCAGGACGGTTTCCGTGGCGGCAACATCCTTGGCCAGCTGTTCATCAAAGGCGGAGCCTGCCAGGTAGGTGTCCTGCCAGCCCTTGGTCTTCAGCGTCTCCTGCCAGCCGGCCGACTTGACCAGCTTTTCGATGTCGGCCGAAACAGCTGCCTTCTGTTCTTCCGAAAGACCCGGAGCCGCGGCAATCATGCGCCAGTTTTCAACCACGACGTCGAGGCCGGATTCTTTCAGGGTCGGACCGTCGACATTCGGCAGGCGCTCGGCGCTGGAGATGGCAAGCAGGCGCAGCGTGCCGGACTTCACCTGGGATTCGAACTCGCCGTAACCGGAAATACCCGCCGAAACCTGGCTGCCGAGAATGGCCGCAAGCGCTTCGCCGCCGCCTGAAAACGCGATGTAGTTGATCTTGGTCGGATCAACGCCGGCCGCCTTGGCGATCAGGCCAACGGCGATGTGGTCCGTGCCGCCGGCCGAGCCGCCGCCCCAGGAAACCGCACCCGGATCCTTTTTCAACGCTTCGACGAGGTCGCCCATGGTCTGGAAGGGGGAGGAAGCCGGAACGACGATCGCCTCGTATTCGCCGGTCAGGCGCGCGATCGGGGTGACGTCCTTCAGGGTGACGGGCGACTTGTTGGTCAGGATGGCGCCGACCATGACATAGCCGCCGACGATCAGGGAGTTCGGATTGCCGGCCGCCTGGCTGGCAAACTGGGCTAGACCGATCGTGCCGCCGGCGCCAGGAACGTTCTGGACCTGCACGTTGCCGGAAATGCCTTCCTGCTGCATCACGGTCTGGATGGAGCGGGCCGTCTGGTCCCAGCCGCCGCCGGGATTGGCGGGTGCGATGATGGTGTAGTCGGCAGCGAATGCCGGCAGCGACATGGCGCCGGCGATCAGCGATGCGAGAAACAGTTTCTTCAAGGTGGTGTCCTCCGTTGTCGCGTCTTTGACGCGTTTAAAACTCATCGGGAGAGACTGGGGCAACACGCAGCAATCGCCGTCAAAGGCTGTGCGTGTGCAAAGGGGTTCCTCCCGAACCGTTCCACTCATCCGCCTCCACGGATGATGGTGAACACTATGCACCACATGAAGCTGTCAGCAACCTGTCATGGCGGCGCAAGGATGGAAATCGTCACTCGGAGGACATCCGTCTTCAAATTGCAAAAGGACGCGCCTGGGCGCGTCCCTCAGTCACTGTTTCGCTGTTATGCTAGAGCCGATGCCAGAGCCGGCGCGACTGGTCGGCGCGACTGTCAGCGGTGGCCAGGCAGTCGCGGCAGCAGGATGGTCAGCAGGCCCAGAAGCGGCAGGTAGGAGCAGATCCGGTAGACGAATTCGATGCCCTCGCGATCGGCGAAGACGCCGAGCACGGCAGCCCCGATGCCGCCGAAACCGAAGGCAAAACCGAAGAACATGCCGGCAATCAGGCCGACACGGCCGGGCACCAGTTCCTGGGCAAAGACCACGATGGCCGAGAAGGCGGACGAGAAGATGAAGCCGATCAGCACAACCAGCACCGAGGTCCAGAACAGGTTGGCATAGGGCAGCAGCAGGGCGAAGGGGATGACGCCGAGGATCGAGAACCAGATCACGATACGCGCGCCGAACCGGTCGCCGATCGGACCACCGAGAAAGACGCCAGCCGCCGACGCACCGAGGAACAGGAACAGCAGCAACTGGGCATCCTGAACCGAGACGCCGAATTTCTCGATGGTGAAGAAGGTGAAGTAGCTCGACAGGCTGGCCAGATAGGCGTTCTTCGTGGCCGTCAGCACGACAAGGACGACAAGCGTCATCAAGACCTTGTTGCGCGGCAGCGGCAAGGCGCGGCTGGCGGGCGCGCGGCCGGCCGTGCTGCGGCGATGACGCGTGTACCAGACGCTGACCCAGGACAGCACGGCAAAGCCGACGAGCGCGATCACGGTAAACCCGCTGAGGCTCGTCTGTCCGCGCGGAATGACGATGAAGGCAGCCAAAAGAGGCCCGATTGCCGTTCCCGTATTGCCGCCAACCTGAAACAGCGACTGGGCAAAGCCATGCCGCCCGCCGGACGCGAGCCGTGCGACGCGCGAGGCTTCGGGATGGAAGATCGCCGAGCCGATCCCGATCAGGCATGCGCCGATGATCAGCACGTAGAATTCATGCGCATAGGCGAGGGTGAACAGGCCGGCGCAGGTCGACAACATGGCGGCCGGGAGCGAAAACGGCATGGGCCAGCGATCGGTCACCACGCCGACGGCCGGCTGCAGCAGCGATGCCGTCACCTGAAACGCGAAGGTCAGCAGGCCGATCTGCACGAAATCGAGGGCATAGTTGGCCTTGAGCAAAGGATAGAGCGAGGTCAGCAGCGACTGCATGATGTCGTTCAGCATGTGGCAGAAACTGGCAGCGACAATGATGGAATAAGCGGTTCGTTGCGCGTCATGTCCGCCGGTTGCCGTTACGCTTGCCATATCCATATCCTCTTGGTCGCCGGGTCAGCCGGGTCAGCCGGGTCAGTTGGGCATTGCCAGGGCCGTGTGTTACAGAGATTGCCTCTGGCCTGCTTTTGTGCTGTGGTCTTGTTCTTTCGAGAGTGGGCCAAATGCGTCGTGCTGATCTCAGCGATGTCTCGACTATACTGGATAATGAGCACGCGCAGAGCCTTGATCTGATCGACGATGCGGCGGAACCTGTTGTGGCGCTCGGCAGGCTGTATCCTGCTGGTTTTCGCGTCCCCCTGCATTCTCATACGAAAACCCAGCTCTGGTGCGCCCGCCGTGGTGTCGTCCTGGTCAACACGACCGATGGACGGTGGATGATCCCACCGGGACACGGCCTGATCATCCCTGCGGGCCTCGAGCATGCAACGGAAATGTTCAGCGAAGTCGACATGCATTCCATCTATGTCGATCCTTCCGTTGCCGGGGCAAGCGGGCCTAAGGTGGTCGAAATCACCGGTCTCGCGAAAAGCCTGATGGAAGAACTGGTGATGGGCAATCTGAGACCGCATTCGACACGGCGGCAACGTCTGATCATGGACCTGCTTCTGGACGAGATAAGCCATTTGCCAGAGCGGCCTCTCGGCTTGCCTTTCCCAGACGATCCGCGATTGGCAAGGCTTTGCCGTCGTTTTCTCAAAGCGCCTGCCGCCAACGCCGGAATTGATGATTGGGCCGCTGACATGAGCATGAGCCGGCGTTCGTTCACCCGCCTGTTTCGGTCTCAAACCGGTGTCAGTTTCGTCACCTGGCGGCAGCAGGCCTGCCTGTTTGCATCCCTGCCGAAGCTCGCTGCTGGGGAGCCTGTGACCAATGTCGCCCTCGATGCCGGCTATGAAAACATCGCAGCCTTCACCACCATGTTTCGGCGCATGCTGGGACATTCTCCCAGCACATATCTCAGGACGCGGTCATCTTGACACGGTGGTGCACAGGATCTCGCTGAGAAGGTGGAACCGGTTGAAATTGCTACTTCAGGTTTGGAAAAAGGCGGCCACCTGCTAGGATGAATTGACAATCCACAAGAGCACAGGCTCGTCGGTGCGTGAAGCCATCGACGATCTTCTCCTCCGTGCTAGAGATTGCGATCAATTTCCATAGTTGGATGTGCAGTTCATGTTTGCAGATATGGTTTCGATGCGGACGGTCAATGCCCTGGTAAGACGGCGACTGCCCACGGCCTATCCCTATATTCTGGCTATCCTCGCGGTCGCCCTGGCCTTCGCGATCCGACTGGCGCTGGAGGGGGTGCTTGACGACAATGCGCCATTCATAATTTTCATACCGGCAATCCTGCTGGTCGCCGCCGTGGGCGGTCTCAAGCCCACCCTGCTTGCGCTTGTACTGTCCTCGCTCGCTGCGGCCTCGATAATTGGCCATACAGCCATGACCGCCCTCGTGCCTCTGTCGATCTTCGTCTTTGTCGGCATTGCGATCGGTATTGTCGGGGAAATGCTGCAATCGGTGCGCCGGGTCATCCGGGCGGCGGAGGCGACATTGGCCTCACGCGAGGCCCATCTTCGCTCGATCCTCGACACGGTCCTAGACGCGACGGTTGTCAGTACACGTGATGGCACGATCGTCTCCTTCAATGCCGCTGCGGTCCGGCAATTCGGCTATTCGGAAGACGAGGTTGTCGGGCAAAATCTCAGGATACTGATGCCCGAACCGTACCGACGCGAACATGATGGCTATATCGCCCGCTATCTCGATACCGGAGAAAAGCGGATCATTGGCGTCGATCGCGTGGTTGTCGGGCGTCGCAAGGACGGTTCGACATTTCCGATGAAGCTTGCGGTTGGCGAAATGCATTCCGGCGGGCAGACATTCTTTACCGGCTTCATTCGTGATTTGACCGAACGCGAAGAGACAGCCGCGCGGCTGCACGAGACCCAGGGTGAACTGGCCCGGCTCGCCCGGTTGAATGAAATGGGTGAAATGGCGTCCACCCTCGCGCATGAACTGAACCAGCCACTATCGGCAATCGCGAACTATGTGCATGGCTGTATCCGGTTGCTGCAGGATGCCGGCGATCCGAAGACCGTGATGGTGCGGGAAGCTCTGGAGGCGACTGCCGAACAGTCACTTCGGGCAGGCCAGATCATCAAACACTTGCGCGAATTCGTCACCAAGGGCGAGACGGACAAGACACCGGAGAACATTCGCCAGGTGATCGAGGAATCCGGCGCACTGGCACTTGCAGGCTCGAAGGAGAAAGGCGTGAGGACGGTCTTCGACTTTGGCTCCGGCGCCGACGTGGCGATGATCGACCGCATCCAGATCCAGCAGATCCTGATCAACCTGATGCGAAACGCAATCGAGGCGATGCGGGATTCCCCTTATCGCGAGTTGACCGTTCGAACGCGCCTGGAGAGCGAGAGCGAAATTGCCGTGGAAGTAAACGATACAGGCCCCGGAATCTCCGACGAGATCGCCCAGGACCTGTTCAAGCCGTTTGTCACGACAAAGGCCGGCGGCATGGGTATTGGCCTGTCGATCTCAAAACGTATCGTTGAAGCGCATGGTGGGGAGATGACCGTGTCGAAAAATGCTTCAGGAGGCGCAAGTTTCCGCTTCACGCTCCCGTCTTTTAATGAGGGCATTGCCAATGCAGATCGCTGACTTCACCGTCCATATTGTCGATGACGAAGAACCTGTCCGCAAGTCGCTGGCATTCCTGCTCACGATGAACGGTTTCGCTGTCCGCATTCATGAGACGGCGGCAGCCTTTGCGGAATTTGCACCCAATGCCCGCAACGCGGTTTTGATCACGGATCTCAGAATGCCGGAAATGAGCGGTATCGATCTCGTGCGCCGGCTCGCAGCGATGAAATTGAAGGTCCCCTCCATCGTCATCACCGGCCATGGTGACATCCCCATGGCCGTTGAGGCGATGAAGGCCGGTGCCTCAGATTTCATTGAAAAGCCTTTCGAGGATACGGTCATCATCGACGCGATCAAGCGTGCAGCGATCCAGCTCGCCGGTAGTGCGGATGATGGCGAGACGATCGACGAGATCCGCGACCGCGTCGTTACCCTGAGCGAGCGCGAAAGGCAGGTGCTGTCGGCGGTTGTCGCCGGACTGCCCAACAAGACCATTGCCTATGATCTCGATATCAGTCCGCGCACGGTGGAGGTTCATCGGGCAAATGTCATGACCAAGATGAAGGCAAAGAGCCTGCCGCAACTGGTGCGCATGGCGATGTCGGCCGGTTTCGGCCCACAGTGATTGTGAAGGTGATTGCGAAACTCTTGATCTGGCGCAAGGTGCAATGGCAGCAAGTGCTCTAGCCATGCAGCATGGCGGATTGTCCGTCGGGATGTGAGAGACCACCTTGCCTGCCTCAAAACCCATTGCCATCCTGTCTGCCGACGATGCCTTGGGGCAGTCACTGGCTTTTGCCCTGGCAGCGGAGGGTTTCCCGTCGGAGAACTTTTCTGACCAGGATTGGCATCGGGCGGCGCAGGACAATCAACGCTTTCTTTGCTTCATCATCGATGAGCAGGCGCTGCCGATGGCCTCAAAGGAGATCATGCAGCTTGCCGTGCCGATCATTCTGCTGGCGGACGGGCTTGACTCCCAGCTCGACGTTGCGGGCGCCCGGGTGATCTACAAGCCGTCGCAAGGCAGCGACGTCTTGGCACTGGTTCGGGCCCTTTGTTTGCCCGCTCCCGCCCAGGGTCATCTGGAAATGAATGGCGCTAAGTAAAAACCCGTAGTGTCATAACCGAATTTCCTCCGGGCCTCGGCTGCTGCATTGTCCGTGCACTGAACCGAGGAGAACTGAGATGCACGCCAGTTTCAACGCCGCAACCATTGCTCTTTCCGCACCGAAATTCGGTTCGCAATTTCCCGCAGCCGTCACTGGTTTTGCCAAGCCGCAGTTGATCATCAATTTTGCCGCTGACGAAGAAATCTATGGCCCCGGAGACAAGGCCGGCACCTTCTACAAGGTCGCCTACGGAGCGGTGCGTATCTGTCGGCTGCTGACCGATGGTCGTCGCCAGATCATCGCGTTTCATCTGGCCGGCGAGACGTTTGGCTTTGAGCCGGGTTTGACGCATGGCTTTTTCGCTGAAGCGATCACAGAAACCGGGCTTCGCGCCTTCAATCAATACGAAAGTGCCGAAACATCGCATGAGTTGCTGTCGTTGGCGCTCAATGAAATGGTCCGTGCCCAGGAGCATCTGCTCGTCGTCGGCCGCCAGACCGCGTTTGAGCGCATCATCAGCTTCCTGCTCGATATCTCCAGCCGTCAGGGTGATCTGGAGCAGACCGAGCTTCCGATGTCGCGCATCGATATCGCCGACTATCTCGGAATGACGATCGAGACCGTTTCGAGGGCCTTCGCCAAGCTGCGCCAGGACGGCTACATCAACCTTCCCAATGCCCGCACCGTCGAGATCAGGCGCGGACATGCCCTCCGCGATCTCTGCGAATAGGCATGGTCGAGATGCGCTGCAGGCTAGGGTAGCCAGTCTTCCATGGCGGTCCAGTTGCCGGTGAGACGTCGATCACCAAGTGTGAAGGCAAAGAGATTGCCGCCACCGCCAGGTTGGTCGGAACTTCGGGCAATCGGCAGCCCGGAGAAATGGCATTTCAACAGCGTTCCGACGCCGCCATGGCCGACAAAGGCGATGGGCTGGCGCGGGTCGTGATCGGCAAGGATCATGGAGACGGCTTCGACGATCCGCCGCTGGGCGTCGATCGCGCGCTCCCAGCCACGAAAACTCTCCTCGGGATGGGCAAAGAACCAGTCGGCAGCGGCTTCGAAAGCGGCCGGCTGCAGAAAGCCGGTCGCCGATCGATCGTTTTCGTGCATGGCTTCGACGCGCTCCACGCCGGTTCCCGCCGCGGAGGCCAGAATCTCGGCCGTCTCGACCGCCTTCACTTCATTGCTGGAAATGATGCGTTTCAGGCTGCGAACCCAGGGGCGCTGTGCCGTTTGCTCGGCCCTCTGGCGACCAAGATCCGACAGCCCCCATTGCGGAACGGGGACCAGGGGATCGATCTTCACCTGCGGATGGGTGATATAGAGCCCGAACACCGGCCTCAGCCCCGGCGGTAGATCCAGAGCTGTGCGGGCGGGATATTGCGCACGATGAAATCGAAATGCTGGATGTGATAGCTGTGCGGCTTGGCGACGATCGGCGACATCGGGCCGTAGGAGATCTGCACGACCGGTCGCCCCGCAGGGACGCGATCGAGCAGATCTTCCAGCAGGCGAATGCGTGTCTCCATCGGGAAGTTCAAGAGCGGCACGGCAGACACCACACTGTCGAATGTCTGGTCGGCCAATTCGCCGAGTGTCGTTTTCAGGTCAAAAGCGTCGCCCTGAACGAAATTCACCCCCGGATAGCCTTGAACCAGGTGATGGTAGAAGTCTTCGGAATATTCGACGGAGACAAGCTTCTCCGGCGGCACACCGCGCGCAAGGATCGCCTTGGTGATGACACCGGTGCCGGGGCCGAGTTCCAACACCGGCAGTCCGGAATGCGGGTTGACGATGCTGGCCATCTTGCGGGCCGTGACGGACGAGGTCGGCACGATGGCGCCAACCTGCTTGGGCCCCTGCATCATGCCCTTGAAGAAACGAATCTCTTCGTCGAATTTCTTCTCGAACCGCTGCTTCAAACGCAAAGCCATCGCCGTATCCCTGTTTTCAAATTTGCATCATGCAAATCGCTTGGAACAATTTCGGACCAAATTGTCGCAATTACAAGGTCAGATGCCGCGCTCAGGCAAAATTCGCAAGGTCTGGTTAAACGCGCATCGGCATCAGCACATACAATGCGTCGCCGGCGGCTGTATCGCGGATCAGCGTCGGCGAGCCGGCATCCGCCAGCAGGAAGATCGCGTCATCGCCCGACAATTGCGCGGTGATATCGAGAAGATACTTGGCATTGAAGCCGATCTCCATCGCGTCATTGTCATAACCGACGGCGACTTCCTCCGTCGCGCTGCCGGAATCCGGATTGTTGACGGTCAACAAAAGCTGCCCGTCGGAAAGCGCAAGCTTCACGGCGCGGCCGCGCTCGGACGAAATCGTCGAAACACGGTCGACGGCCTGGGCAAAGCTCTGGCAATCGATGCGCATTTCCTTGTCGTTCGCCGTCGGAATGACGCGCTGGTAATCGGGAAACGTGCCATCGATCAGCTTCGAAGTCAGCACGATCGAGCCGATCGTCAGGCGGATCTTCGAATCCGAGATCTCCATCGTGATGATCAGTTCCGGATTATCCATCAGCTTCTGCAGTTCGCCGACCGTCTTGCGGGGAATGATGATGCCCGGCATGCCTTCGGAACCCGAGGGAGCATCGACATCGGCCCGCGCCAGGCGGTGGCCATCGGTCGCAACGGCACGCAGCTTCAAGGCGCCGCCGGCTTCGATCGTGTGCAGGAAGATGCCGTTCAGGTAATAACGGGTCTCTTCGGTCGAGATCGCGAACTGGGTGCGGTCGATCAGCATCTTGAAGTCGGATGCCTTGATCTTGAACGAATGGCTGAAACTGCCGGCCGTCAGATCCGGGAAATCCGATTGCGGCAGGCACTGCAGCGAGAACTTCGAGCGGCCGGAGGCAACCGTCATGGTCGAGCCATCCGGATTGGTCGCGAGGAGGACCTCGGACCCATCCGGCAGCTTGCGGACGATGTCATAGAGAAGATGTGCCGGGACTGTGGTCGCTCCAGCCTGCTCCACCATCGCCGGCGTGCCTTCGGTGATCTCGAGGTCAAGGTCGGTCGCCTTCATGTCGAGGGTAGCACCCTCGGCCTTCAGGAGCACGTTCGACAGGATCGGGATCGTATTGCGACGCTCGACCACGCGATGCACATGGTTCAGCGATTTCAGGAGATTAGACCGTTCAAGTGTAATACGCATGGACGCTACCGCTTTCGACATGTCGTCATCCGGTTGCCCGGATCGAATTGAGGCCGGCCTGTCCCCGGGCCGGGCGATGTGGACGGGCAAAATGGCAGGAAAAGAAGCACAAAAGCAAGAGGCTTGGCAGTTTTCCACTTGGGCAAGGGCAAACGAAATGCTGGAATGGTTTATTGCCGCCGCGCCCGCCACTGCCCTTGCTCGCAATGCGTGGCTGGAGGATAAAGGCGCAATGACAAGCCATGACAATTCCACCGCCCCGATTGCAGCCGCAAAGCGCTACCGCGTCAACGATACGCTGGTGAATGCGCGACCGCTCGAGCCGGCACTTTACCTGGTCGCAACCCCGATCGGAAACCTGAGCGACATTACCCTGCGGGCGCTTGAAACGCTCGCCGGTGCCGACGTACTGGCCTGTGAGGACACCCGCGTCACGCGCGTTCTGCTGGATCGCTACGGCATCGAAAATCGGCCCTATGCCTATCATGAGTATAATGCCGATGAAGCGGGCGCCCGGCTTCTGGCCGCACTTGAAGCCGGAAAATCCGTGGCACTGGTCTCGGATGCCGGCACGCCGCTGGTCTCAGACCCGGGCTACCGCCTTGGCCAGCTGGCCATCGATGCCGGTCACCGGGTCGTGCCGATTCCCGGCGCATCCGCGCCGCTGGCCGCGTTGGTCGGTTCCGGTCTTCCCAATGATGCTTTCCTTTTTGCCGGCTTCCTCCCGACCAAGGACAAGGCGCGCCGCGACCGACTGAATGCGCTCGCCAAGATCCCGGCAACACTGATCTTCTTTGAATCCCCTCACCGCATCGCGGACACGCTGGCGGCCGCGGCCGAAGAGCTGGGTGAGGCGCGGCCGGCCTCGGTCTGCCGCGAACTGACCAAGACCTTCGAGGAATTCCGCAGGGCGCCTCTCGGCGAACTGGCAAAAGAGTTTGCCGAGCGCACGGTCAAGGGCGAAATCGTCCTGGTCATCGGTCCGCCAGCACCGGATGCCGCGCCCGATGCGGCCGACGTGGACAGCCTGCTCACGGAGCTTTCGGCCACCATGCCGACCGCGAAGGCCGCGACCGAGGCCGCCAAGCTGACCGGCCTTCCGCGCAAGGAACTGTACCAGCGCCTGCTCGAGCTTCGGGGTGCGGCGTGAAATCCGGCCGCGGAGACGCCAGCCGGATCCGCGCCGAACGGCATGGCCGTTTCTCCGAATATCTCGCCGCCCTGTTTCTGCTGACGCGCGGCTATCGTCTGATGGCATTCCGATATCGCACCAAGGTCGGTGAGGTCGATATCGTCGCAAGGCGGGGCGACCTTGTTGCCTTTGTCGAGGTGAAGGCGCGCCGCGAGCTGATGGCCGGTGTAGACGCAGTCGGGTTCACAAGCCAAAGCCGGATTCGTGCGGCGGGCGATCAATGGCTGCGGCACCAGCCGGACGCGGCAAACCTGTCATATCGATATGATATCATCGTGGTCCAGCCATGGCGCTGGCCCCGTCATTTTCCGGATTCGTTTTAGCTTCGTTTTGCTTTCGACATGGGAAGAGCGAAACCCATTGATTGTGACAGCACTGTCACGAAAGCTTCAAGGGCGTGTCATGCAGCGCGCCTAATGCAGGCCTCACCCCAATCAACCGGTGGAGAGGATCTGACACATGATCAAGAAGATTTGCCTGGCCGCACTGGCCGTATCCATGTCCGCATCGACGACGCTTGCCGCTACGGATATTACCTGGTGGCACGGCATGGGCGGTCGCAACGGCGAAGTAATCAACGAACTCGCCCAGAAGTTCAACGCAGCCCAGGCTGAATGCGCCATCACCCCGGTATCGAAGGGTTCCTACGAAGAAGCTCTGGCATCCGGCATCGCCGCCTTCCGGTCTGGCGAACAGCCGAACATCCTGCAGGTCTTCGACGCAGGTGCGGCCACCATCATCAATGCCAAGGGCGCGACCATTCCGGCTGAAGACCTCCTCAAGGACAACGGCTTTGCCTTTGACCGCGAAGCCTTCATCGAGGGCGTCCGTTACTTCTACGCTGACTCGGACGGCAAGTTCGTCGGCATGCCGTTCAACTCGTCGGCGCCGATCATGTACATCAACGACGAAGCCCTGAAGAAGGCCGGCGTTGAAGCCCCGAAGACCTGGGAAGAGTTCGAAGCCATCGCTCCGAAGCTGAAAGAGGCCGGCTACCTGCCGCTCGTCCAGTCGCAGCTGACCTGGCAGTTCACCGAGAACTTCTTCTCGCGCAACAACATCCAGTTCGCCTCGAACAACAACGGCTATGACAGCGTCGTCGACACGACGATCAACGTCACCGATGAAAACCACGTCATGATGTATGAAAAGCTGAAGGCCTGGTACGATCAGGGCCTGTTCGGCTACTACGGCGCTGCCTGGAACGACAACCAGAAGGTCTTCGAAGAAGGCAAGGCCGCTCTCTGGATTGGTTCGTCCGGCTCCTTCGGTGGCCTGCAGAAGACCGCTACCATGCCGTTCTCGGCCACCTTCCTTCCATACTGGGGTTCGATCAAGGGCGCCGGCGTTCACTCCTTCATCGGTGGTGCTGCCCTGTTCGCCATGGCTGGCAGGTCCGATGCCGAGAACAAGTGCACGGCGTCGTTCTTCAACTTCCTGACCTCGACCGATGTCCAGAAGTTCTACCATCAGGCCACCGGTTACGTCGCCATCACCACGGCAGCCTACGAGCTTGCCAAGTCTGAAGGCTACTACAAGGAAAAGCCGGCTGCCGAAGTTGGTATCCAGCAGCTGTCGCTGCCGGGCGCCGAGTGGGACAAGGGCTATCGCCTCGGTTTCTACCCGCAGATCCGCTCGTTGATGGAGCGCGAATACAACCGCATCTTCGCTGGCGAAACCACGCCGAAGGAAGCGATGGAAACCATCAAGAAGGAAGCCGACGAACTGCTCGCCCGCTTCGCCAAGACGGCCGGCTGATCATCATTGTCGCATGAATGAGCCCGGGGGCGATAAGCCCCCGGGACTTGCGTTGAAAGGGCTCCGATGAAGCGCGTCCAGTTTAACTCCCGCTATCTGCCGTATCTCTTGCTGCTGCCGCAGTTCGTGATCATTGCCATCTTCTTCTACTGGCCGTCGGCCCAGGCAATCACCTCGTCCTTTTATATCGAGGATCCCTTCGGCTTCGGTTCGAGCTTTGTCGGCCTGTCGAACTATACCGATGCGTTGTCCTCGCCCGAATATCAGAAGATCGCCCGCTTCACGGTCGCCTACAGCCTGATCGTCACGTTTCTCGCCCTGTCCTTCGGCATGCTGCTGGCGCTGAAGGCCGATGCCGTGATCCGCGGCCAGTCGTCCTACAAGACGCTGCTGATTGCCGTCTATGCGATCGCCCCGCCGGTTGCCGGCCTGATCGGCATGATGATGTTCGACCAGCACATTGGCCCATTCGTGCGTTTGGTTGCCTTTTTCGGCTGGGACATGAAGGTCGGCATCAATTATTACGACACAGCGTTTGCCATGATCATGGTCGCCGTCTGGAACCAGATCCCCTATAATTTCATTTTTTTCCTCTCCGGCCTGCAGGGCATCCCGGCCTCGATCCGCGAGGCGGCTGCCATCGATTGCAAGTCCGGCACGCGCCGCTTCTGGACGGTCATCCTGCCGCTGCTGACGCCGACGGCCTTCTTCCTGCTGGTCATCAACATGACCTATTCGCTGTTCGACACCTTCGGCATCATCGATGTCATCGTGAAGGACAAGCCGGCCAACAATCCGATCACCTTGGTCTACAAGGTCTATCTCGATGGCTTCCGCGGCAACGACCTCGGCTCGTCCTCGGCCCAGTCGGTCATCCTGATGATCATCGTCCTTGTCCTGACGCTGATCCAGTTCCGCTTCATCGAACGTCGCGTTCACTACGGTTGAGGATCACGTCATGTATCGCACCAGGTTCTTCGATCACCTCATTCTCATCTGCGGCGTGATCTTCATGCTCGGGCCGCTGGTCGTCGCTTTCACCACCTCGACCCATTCGGCCGCGGAGATCCATTCCAACGGCCTGATGCTCAACATCGGCGATGATTTCACCACGACCTATGACAAGGTGCTCTTCAAGAGCGGCGGCTTCACCGGCCAGGTGACGGGCCTGACCATGGCGATGAACTCGCTGATCCTGGGGCTAGGCTTCGCCATCGGCAAGATCGTACTGTCGATGTTGGCCGCCTATGCGATCGTCTATTTCCGCTTCCGCTTTGCCACGTTTGCCTTCTGGCTGATCTTCACCACGCTGCTGCTGCCGCTCGAAGTCCGCATCATGCCTTCCTACAAGGTGATGAGCGATCTCGGCCTGCTCAACAGCTATCAGGGCCTGATCCTGCCGCTTCTGGCGTCGGCCACCGGCACCTTCTTCTTCCGCCAGTTCTTCAAGTCTGTGCCCGATGAATTGCTGGAGGCAGCCCGCATCGACGGTGCCGGACCGGTGAAATTTTTCATCGACGTTCTGGTGCCGCTGTCGCGCACCATGATCGCCGCCGTCTTCATCATCATGTTCGTCTATGGCTGGAACCAGTATCTCTGGCCGATGCTGATGACCACCGATGAGGGCTTCTACACCCTGATGCGTGGCATCAAGCAGATCTTGCAGGTCTGGGTCGGCTCGCAGATTCCCGATTACAACGAAGCCTTTGCCATGGCCGTGCTCGCCATGCTGCCTCCCGTGTTCGTGGTGGTGGTGTTCCAGAGCTGGTTCATCAAGGGCCTCACCGAAACAGACAAGTAAGAGAGGATTGCCCAATGGCTTCCATCGATATCAACCAGATCTCGAAAATCTACGACGGCGGCGCCAAGGCTGTGAACGGCGTCGACATCCAGATCGAGGACGGCGAATTCATCGTGCTCGTCGGCCCCTCCGGCTGCGGCAAATCCACGCTGCTGCGCATGGTCGCCGGCCTTGAGGAGATCTCGGAAGGAACGGTCTCGATCGGCGACCGCGTCGTCAACCAGGTCGAGCCGGCTGACCGCGACATCGCCATGGTCTTCCAGAACTATGCGCTTTACCCGCATATGACCGTCTACGACAACCTCGCCTACGGCCTGAAGAACCGTGGCACGCCAAAGGCGGAGATCGCCGTCCGCGTGGCGGAAGCCGCCCGCATGCTGGAGATCGAACCCTATCTGACCCGCAAGCCGCGTGCGCTATCGGGTGGCCAGCGCCAGCGTGTCGCGATGGGCCGCGCCATCGTCCGCAAGCCGGCCGTCTTTCTCTTCGATGAGCCGCTCTCCAATCTCGATGCCAAACTGCGTGTCTCGATGCGCGGCGAAATCCGCAAGTTGCAGCGCCGGCTGAAGACCACGGCGATCTATGTCACGCATGACCAGCTCGAAGCGATGACCTTGGCCGACCGTCTCGTCGTGCTGAATGGCGGTATGATCGAACAGATCGGCACGCCACTTGAGGTCTACAACCGCCCGGCCTCGACCTTTGTCGCCAGTTTCATCGGCTCACCTGCGATGAACCTCGTCGACGGCATGATCGAAGGCGGACGCCTGCGTATCGGCGACGTGGAGCTGCCGACCGAGCCCCAGGGGATCGCCGATGGTCCTGTGCGGATCGGCATGCGCGCGGAAGACCTGACCGAAGCAGGGGAAGGTGACGCAACGCTGACGCTCGTCGTCGACTATGTCGAGGAACTGGGCGCGCAGCGGCTTGTGCATGGTCTGGTCGGTGGACAGCCGCTGACCGCAGTCGTTGCCTCGCACGCACTGATGAGCGACCGCCTGCCTTTGAAGATCGCACCGTCCAAGCTGCATTTCTTCTCGGCTGAAAACGGCAAGCGCCTGGCGGCGGCACCAGCGATTGCCGAACAACATGCGGATCGATCTGTCGCGGAACCGGCCCTGGCTTGACCTGGAATTCGCCGGGTCGTTAAAAGTCTAGCGATCCGGCAAACCCAATCTTAGAGACGCCTGCATTAAGCTCCCATCGAATTTGTTGGGGGATTACAATGCCTTTAAAGCTCATGGTCGCCGGAATGGCCGCCGTCATGCTCGCCGCACCGCGCCGTCAGTCCGACGAGGCGCCGCCGGTCGTGGCAGCAAGTGGCGACCAGGTCGAACTGAACCTGTCGCCGATCAATCCGGACTGGATCATCGAAGGTACGCCCGTTGCCCGTGTCGGCCAGCATTCGACCAGTGCCGACGAGGCAAGTTCGACGGCTGTCTGGGACTGCACCGCCGGCGAATTCCGCTGGTTTTTCAGCTGGGACGAGACGGTGGTGATCCAGGAAGGCGAGGTGCATGTCACCGGCGCGGACGGATCGGGCCGCACCCTCAGGGCCGGCGATATCGCCTATTTCCGCGGCGGCACCTGGGCAATCTGGCGCATTGACAGCTATGTGCGCAAGATCGCCTTCCTGCGTAAGCCTTTCCCCGAGCCACTGGCAATCCTGTACCGGATGCGCAATGCGCTGCGATCCGGCAAATACTGGGCTCTGTAAACTGATCCGACGTTGAGCAGAATTCAAGCGCTGCGCCGTTGCCATCGTGCCCGGCGCAGCCTAAATCTGCCATGCTTTTCAACGGGGATGCAGTCATGGCAAAAATCACCAATGTCGCGGTCCAGATGGACCATGTTTCCGGGATCGGGATCGCGGGCGACTCGACCTTTGCCATGAGCCTGGAGGCGCAGGCCCGTGGCTACAATCTCTTTCACTATACGCCAGATCGCCTCAGCATGCGCGACGGCAAGATCTTCGCCACCGTCGAGCCGATGGAACTGCGCGATGTCAAGGGCGATCACTACACCCTCGGCGCACCGGAGCGCGTGGATCTCTCGAGCATGGACGTGGTGCTGCTGCGCCAGGATCCGCCCTTCGACATGGCCTATATTACCGCGACGCACCTGCTCGAGCGCATCCATCCGAAGACGCTCGTCGTCAACGATCCGGCCTGGGTGCGCAATTCGCCGGAAAAGATCTTCGTCACCGAATTCGCCGACCTGATGCCGCCGACCCTGATCACCCGTGACCCGCAGGAGATTGCCCGCTTCCGTGCCGAGATGGGCGATATCATTATGAAGCCGCTCTATGGCAATGGTGGTGCCGGCGTCTTCCACTCGACCCGCGACGACCGCAATTTTTCCTCGCTGATGGAAATGTTCGGCCAGATGTTCCGCGAGCCCTTTATCGCCCAGGGCTATCTGCCGGCCGTACGCAAGGGCGACAAGCGCATCATCCTCGTCGATGGCGAGCCTGTTGGCGCAATCAATCGCGTTCCGGCCGAACACGATGCCCGTTCCAACATGCATGCCGGCGGCAAGCCCGAGCCGACGGAGCTGACCGCCCGCGAACGGGAAATCTGCGCACGCATCGGTCCCGCCCTGCGCGAACGTGGTT
The DNA here is from genome assembly GCA_900470155.1 of Hyphomicrobiales bacterium. Classification (GTDB taxonomy): domain Bacteria; phylum Pseudomonadota; class Alphaproteobacteria; order Rhizobiales; family Rhizobiaceae; genus Allorhizobium. Next base: position 5,171 of record UBZT01000001.1, on the reverse strand, counting down.
TCCTTCTGGTCGGGATCGATGTGATCGGCGACTACATGACCGAAATCAACGTCACGTCGCCGACCGGTATTCGCGAGGTCAAGCGTTTCGGCGGTGCCGATATCGCGGCGCTGCTGTGGGATGCGATCGAGAAGAAGCGCGCCTAAGTCTCTGGAATCGCGCCAGGAGTTCACAATTCGTTCTCGTCACTCAACCGGCTGCAACCGGGCGCCTACCTATGCGCGCTGATGTTCTGCAAATGTTCTTGTGTTTTGCCACCCCTTATGCGAGATTGTTCCCGTCGGCACACGCAATATGAAGTTGTGTTTGTATTGGCCGGGATAAATCGGAACGGCGAGGGCGGGCAATGGTGGCGCGTGTCAGTACGGTTGCATTTCATGGCATAGAAGGTGTGCCTGTTGACGTTCAGGTGATGGTAGCGCCTGGAAAGATGGGAATGCAGATGGTGAGGTGGATTAAATTTTGATGTTGAGAAAATTGAGTTTGGAAATAAATCGTTAATTCAATGGTTTAATTGGGAGCATTCGACGGGTTGAAATATCCACGGCGCTTCGCCATTCGGATTGCGGGCAGCATTGTTCCCCACAAATCATCGATGTATTCCTCGCTGCGGTGCCAGCCTCTTTTCCTCAGGAAGTTTTCCGCGTGGCTGTTAAAGCAATGTACTTCAAGTTCACGTCCTCCTTGTTTTTCAGCGGATGACAACAACTGCGTGCCAACTCCTTGCATCCGAAAGTCATTCGCGACGAAAAGGCCGGAAATCCAACCAAAATTGGTACTAACCAACCCAACTAGCTTCTTTTCTCGTTCTGCAATGATGATGCCGTCGAATGTCAACGCAACGTGTGTCTCAACTTCTCCCCACTCTAGGACCGCCTCCAGTGTACGAGCGGACACATAATGAGCATAGGTTTCTGCCCACACCGCACGAATGAGGCCACACGCTCCCGGAATGTCCGATGCCCGGATAGCTCGAAAAGCAAACTTCTTACTCATGTGATAGCTCCTCTATCTGGAGCGATCGATCCCATCTCAAGCGACAAAAAGACAACCGGTGGCTTCAGTTGATTTGTCAGCCAATATGATCGACCCTTTCAAATTGGAAAGGGACACCCAACATGAAGATTGCAGATTTTCGCCTGATTCCGAGCCTGCCAGAGCGTGCCACCAATCCCGAGCTAGAAAGACGAAGCCGCCTAGCTGTTAACGTTCGGAAACAGCTTCAGAAGCTCTCCGACCCAGTATCGGGGCATTCACGTCGAGCAAGTTGGATTCGCGTGGGTCAGGACGGATGCCTGAGCCTATCCGTGCGCTACGGAAAGATCCACCTTGAGCTTGCCAAAGGGAAAAGAGCAGTTATCTGCAAGGACATAGAGGAGGCGATTTCGTTCCTCAGGACTGTGTTGGAAGAAGTCGAGAAGGGCAGTTTCGACGCTCAGCTGGAATCAGCTGCAGCGAGCATTCGCAATGCTCTTCGAAAAAGAACCAACTAGGGTGTCAGCGATCAGTCCACTAATGTTTGCTGACGCTACGAAAAGCCTCGATCTGAAGGACCGCGACGTCAAGATCGCGGTCATCTAGCGCGGAAAGGTGCGCCAAGGCTCTGTCTAACTTGGCCATTCGCGATCGATCGTTGTCCATGTTTTCCTTGAGGAGCACTTCAATGCTGACGGACAAGGCGCTGGCTATCGCTACAAGGGTCTCAAGTGAGGGAGTGCTTACGCCCCTCTCTATCTGCGATATCGCGTCGAGGGTACGCGAAGTTGCGTCTGCCAACTCCGCCTGGGTCATACCTTTCGCCTTGCGATGCTCGCGAATTGCCGATCCGATTTGTTTTGCCGCTTTCATGAGCGGACAGTTGACGTTGCTACTGAATAATGGAATACGCCAACACTACGAATTTTATATCAATAATCGTAGCGAAGTTCTATAACCAATGGGGGTATGTAATGCGCTTTGTAGGCAATATCATATGGTTCATGTGTGGCGGGCTATGGCTGGCGATCCTATGGACGTTAGGAGGATTACTCGCTGCGATGACAGTCGTAGGCCTTCCTCTGACCCGTGCTGCGTTTGAGATGGCCAAACTTTCAGCGTTCCCGTTTGGGAAAGACGTTGTGCATATTAGGGAGATTGATCAGAAAGAACTCAGCGCAGGCACAGCGTTGACCGGAACCATCGGCTTTCTGGTCAACTTGATCTGGGCATTCTCTTTCGGGGCCATCCTCTTTATTGCCTACATCCTTGCGGGAATCTTCAGCTGCTTAACCGTGATAGGGATTCCTTTTGGACTTCAGTCCTTCAAGCTCGCAGGTCTTTCATTCTGGCCGGTTGGGCGCCGTGTCGTCACGAAGGAAATGGCTGACGAGGTCCGACGTCGCAACGCCGTGAAGAAGCTTAATGCTATTCAGAATTCGGCAGCATAAATGCTGGTCGGCCGCTTACGCGGCCGACTGCTTTAGTCTTGGGTAGATCATCAAATCGTTGGAAATCTGACACCTCGTCGCATTTTGCCCTTGGAATTTTGTCAGATAGCTCGTCAGAAGGGATGCGCCGCCCATGGGATCGCTGAACTTTGAGATTCTCCTTATGTCGATGCTGTCAAACGCGAAACCTGATTTCCACGGTGCCGATTTCACAAGCTCCAGTAACCCAAGATAGGGTTCAACTTGCCCCGGTCGCATCACCCAAATAGAATGCACATGAAGGTTTTGCAGCGGTTCGTTTCTCATTCCAAACCGCGTCCCTTCTGCGTCAAGGCTGAATATCGCCAGCGGAGCCTCATCAAGTCGCCTGGAATAATTGCTGCCCAAAAACGATCGCAACACCTTGTTGTAAAGCTTCCTCATCTCGTCCATTTCGATGTCGCCGCACGGAATCTCACGTCTGGAAGCCTCATTCTTCTTGCTGCTCAGTAGCCCGCGATCGAACGTAAAGGTAACAAAAAATCCATATGTTCGAAGGTATTCATCGCATGATTCACTCCCATTTCGCCAATACACGACTTTTTCTCTGATTATAGATTCAATCCAATTGGAATATATGGCTGAGTTTCTTTTTACACTTCCTTTCATTCGCTATCCCACGGCAATATAACCGCTCCTGAATAGGTCGGCATATCCCAGTTAAACTATAGTATCACGTCAAGTATGAACGTTAACGTGCATATATAGTGTTGTATTTAGTGTTTGATGGTGTTCATATATTACGACGTAACCGAAATTTGTTGCTAGGAAAAAAAGCTAATTTTTTTGCTTTTTTGCTCTATCCGGGCAGCCAGCGCCGGCCATGCCAAGCGAAACAGCATCAACTTGGAAATCGGAGGGGGCGGCGAGCATGCGATTCAACACCGCTTGGAGCGCTATTGCGACTTTGATGCGGAGCCTTTCAATGCCGCCCATGACAGAAGAATTGGGAAGCGATGTCCGCAGCGCTTTTACTCAGTGCGGGCGGACAGTCTGACCGCTACGGTAGCTGCAATGACCATTCGAAGGTCCGTTCTTCCTAGTTACAAGCGCCTTTCTGGAGCAGTCCGGCATGTTCCGGCCGAGGATGTTGCGCGCCCCTTCCGTCATTTGGTTTGGCAATTAACCCTCTGTGGGCCTACGCCATAGGTTTAACGACGCTGCCTGTTTCGAGCATTCGCGAGGTGAGGATGGAGGCACAAGGAATCTAGCAGTTACTCGCACTTCTAGCTGGTCAAAGTTGCCCCAGGGGCCGCAGCCTGAAGGCGAGCATTGAAGTAGCCACGGTCTCGGCTGTTAGGACCCGGGGCCTCACTTGCATCTAAGATTTTGCTTAGCAAAGATAGATATCGCTCCTCCTTTTGTACTGTTCCCCTAATGCGCCATATGAAAGAACTATGTCGGAAGAGAGCAAATAGGTTGGGGATTTCTCGACGCTGCGCGAAGCTCTTCCAAAGCGCCTTGTGGCATCGATCGAAAAGGCCTGGAATTCTCTGAATAAAGAGGTATTGATATGCCGCGATAAGCTTAGAATGATCGGCGTTCTGTAGTGATTCACCGATTTCGATTACGCCTTCGACTAGCTCTATTACTGCTCTAGCTTCATTGTAAATATCGTCTTTCCCCTTGCCGTTGTTTACAACAGCGCTCAGGTATCGGCGTGTCTCCTCAAAATTATCGCTTTCCTTAGCGAGCGTGATCGCTAGGTTGTTCGCGACTGTGTAACTTCTTTTGTTGCGTGCTTCGCGCTCAAGGGATGCTAGCTTAGATCTACGTTCTGGCCCGCGTGGCTCAGCCTCAAGGATTATTGCCCGGGCATGAAACCTCTTCGATTGGGATTTTGTCGTTTTGTGCAGTTTCCTTGCCACATCGACCGCCCGCCCATCACGGTTGGCTTGGTATGCCAGCGCGAGGTTCAACAATAAAGCTTCTCGATCCGATCGCTCAAATGAAGCTGGATCCAAGCTCTCCATGATCTCAATAGCTTTTTGCCGATCGCCGACCATACGCAGAGCGCTACCGTGGTTCAGCCGGATACGATCGATCATGTCGTCGGCAATGCTTATCGGAGCAGTATGGAGATATGCTGAGCAGAATCCTGCCGCACCATTGTAGTGGGAACCTGACAGCAACGCATCGCTATAAGCAGCCGCCAAGTGCATCAGAGCGTTGATCTCCTCGACATTGTTCTCCTGTATTGCAGTTTTCAGCAGCCTTAATAGGATCGCCGAAGCGTTTGCAATCTCATGATGAGAGCACCTCGCGCTTGAATACTTGCGCTCAGGCGGCCAGTTCGTTGAACCTGTCCGCCAGTTGGTCCCAAAGTATAGCTCTGCCGCTCGCCGGTCGTGGTGATGAAGCAAGCCGTCGGACATTTGTCCGCGCACAACATCTCGCACCGTCCTGGGCACAGCTAATATTCTTCGGGTCTCCACAGGGCTTTGTTGTTCTAGGCCCGGTTGTGTTGAGGCTAAGATCAGAGAGCGTTGCATCAGTTCCGACGCGTTGTCAGGATAGAAACCATGTACGCCATTGAACCGCTTTATATGATCGAATTGTGCTCCATGCGGAAATGTCGCCAGAGCCTGGAGCATTTGCAAAGCGCGCTGCAGGGTGGGTTGGGTCGTGCTTCCAAGCTCACCTATCGTGCGTAAAAGCGCCTGTGAGCCGATTGCCGTTTCTGTGTAAGTGGCCTGCTGCCGGTTT
>UBZT01000009.1 GCA_900470155.1 Hyphomicrobiales bacterium | reverse complement strand
AAAACCGGCAGCAGGCCACTAAGAAATGGGGCGATGAGGCTTACGCGCGCGAAGAGCTTGTCGCCGAATTGGGTGCGGCTTTTTTATGCGCGCATCTGGCACTGACGCCGGAGCCCGGTGCCGATCATGCGGCCTATATTCAGCGCTGGCTCATGGTGCTGAAGCAGGACAAACGGGCCATATTGACTGCCGCGGCCCATGCGCAGCGCGCAGTCGAGTTTCTGCATGGTCTGCAGAGCTCTTACCGCGCAATAGCGGATGCCGTCGCGTGAGGTAAAATGCAATTGGTAAAGTTCCATAATTCTGCCTTAACCCACAAGAAGATGTAGAGGCTATTTAGTAATGCGACAGTTGGGCCAGTTAGAGATGCGACAGTCTCGCCTCTTGATGCACTGGTCAATGCCAACGTCGGGAGCAAGGATGACGACTTTGAGCTTGGTCGAGACCATGAGCGGTCGGAGTCGTCATGTCCTTTTTGATCACCATGTCGCAGAAAGAATTGCATCGCCTCGAAGTCATTCAAAAGATCCGTGATGAGCGGCTCAGCGTTGTTCAGGCAGCCGAGTTGCTCGACCTCAGTCGAAGTCAGGTGCATCGGCTGCTGCGGTCCTACGACCTCCATGGTCCAGCGGGCCTTGTGTCGAAGAAGCGATCTCGACCGAGTAATCGGCGCCACAGCGAGGACTTTCGCAATGCTGCACTGGACCTGATCCACGAACGCTATCTGGATTTTGGTGCGACGCTGGCACGCGAGAAGTTGATCGAGTTGCATCGGATCTCGGTATCCAAGGAGACGCTGCGACAATGGATGACCGAGGCAGGCATCTGGGTTTCTCGCCGGGAACGCAAGAAGCGTGTTTTTCAGCCTCGCGGCCGGCGCGATTGCTTTGGTGAGCTGGTGCAGATCGATGGATCGCATCACTGGTGGTTCGAGAACCGAGGCCCCAAATGTGCCCTCCTCGTCTACATCGATGACGCCACCGGTAAGCTGTTGCACCTGCGCTTTGCTGGGTCGGAGAACACGTTTGACTACCTGCATGCAACGAAGGCTTATCTTCAGCAATGGGGTAAGCCGCTTGCTTTCTACAGCGACAAGCATGGTGTTTTCCGGTCGACCAATGATTCGAAGACGGACAGGACGACCGGTCTGACACAATTTGGTCGTGCGCTTTATGAACTGAACATCGACATCATCTGCGCCAACACGCCTCAGGCTAAAGGCCGGGTCGAGCGGGCTAATCAGACGCTGCAGGATCGCCTGGTGAAGGAGATGCGCCTTCGGGGCATCAACACCATCGAGGCAGCCAAACGCCTATACATCTGAGTTCATTGAAGATTTCAATAAACGTTTTGGCAAGTTGCCGCGCTATCCGAAAGACATGCACCGGCCTTTGGCTGATCATGAGAACCTTGACAGCGCCATGTGCCGCAAGGAGGTCCGGACACTGTCGCAGTCTCTGACGCTACGCTACGACAAGGTGCTGTTCGTTCTCGATCCGACGGAGATCTCGCGGCCACTGGCCGGGCAGAAGGTCGTCGTCTGTGATTACCCGGATGGCAGGCATGGAGATCATGCATCAGAGCTTTTCCCTGCCCTACAGGGCCTTCGACACCCTCCGGTCTGTGCATCGAGCGGAGGTCGTCGACAACAAGCGGCTGGATGACATGCTGTCGATCGTTGCTGAGATGCAGGCCGGGCGCGAACTTGAGCGTAGCAAAAGCGGCCCATCCCGGACGGGCCAGAAAGATCATATGTTTGGCATTCGGGACGGCAGCATTGGAAACGGTTACCAGAAGCGCGGCCGCAAGCCCGGCCGTCGGGCGGACTTCATGAACGATCCGGAAGTCATCGCTAAAAGGAAGAAGGCTTTGGCGCGCATGGAGGCCGCAGAATGACGTTAGCCAGCCTCAAAGCTAAAGCCGAAGAGGTGCGCCCCACCCGCCCCGATCTGATCTTGCAAGGGGGTCTCCCGCCGCCGGGCAATCTCGAGCAGACACTCTTCTGTGACAGCCTATACGATCATTGCAGCGACTTCAGGTAGGCTATCAGATCTGCCCGGTCCTCAGCTTTGGCGGTCCGTATCGTCATCGTGGTGCCAGGCACGCGTTTCGCCGGCGCTTCGAGATAGGCGTCGAGACTTGCGTCGTCCCATCGGATGTTCGATTGTGAGAGTGCCTTGGAGTAGCGGGCTTCTGCCACCGCCCCGGCTTTGCGGCCGGAAATGCCCTGAAGCGTTGGGCCGATTTTCTTGCTTCCATCCACGGAGTGACATGCGCTGCAGCGGCCAAACAGGGTTTGTCCTCTTGCAACGTCGCCCGCCGCAGCGGCCAGACCGGGACAGAGGAGCAGGCAGGCAAGCAATACGGTTGCGGCAGTTGCAGGATTTTGCATATCAGAACCTATCCTTGGCAAGTTTAGCGGTGCCCCTGACAGATAGTCGGCCGCATCAAATGCTGTTAGTCCGATCCTGCGTCATTCTTGCCTGATCCTCTGGTATTCAAGAAAATGTGATAAGACTTGCGGGCTGTCGCGCGATATGGCGCAGTCTCCAGGAGGGGTTTTCATGAATGAATTGGTCCGCGAGCGTCAGGCAATGCGCCATGCAACCGAAGCCATCCGCGAGCAGATTCTCGAGCGGTTGTCGACGCTTGCCTGGGATGGAACGACATATCAGCATCCTATCCCGGATCTCGATTTGTACCGAGTTGTCGAGCCTCTCGGTCCTGCCTCCCTCGTCTACGAGCCCAGCGTTTCTCTGATCATCAAGGGCAGCAAACAGATGCATGTGGGCGGCGAGACGTTGGTGTATGACGAATCCAGCTTCTTTCTCATTGCCGTCGGATTGCCGTTGAAGGGCCAAGTCTGTGCGGCCAGCTGCGACAAGCCGTATGTGGCGGCGCGTCTGCGTCTCGATCTTGAGAAAGCCCGGCGCATCATTGCCGACCATGATCTGGCCATGCCGGATGTGCCGCAACACGCTTTGGGCGTTGCGGTGGGTACAGCAACACCTGAGCTGTTCGATGCCCTGCTGCGCTTGATTTCCTTGGCTCATGCACCGGGAGACCTTTCCTTTCTCGCCGATCACATCCACAACGAAATTCTCTACAGGTTGCTGCGGAGCGACCAGGGCGGTCAGTTGCGCCGGGTGGCGCTCGCTGGCAGCAACGGGCACCGGGTCGCCCGGGCCATCGCATGGCTGAGGGATAACTACGCCCAGCCATTGCGGATGGAGGAACTGGCCGGCAAAGCCAATATGGGCGTGTCGACTTTGCATCATCACTTCCGCGCCATGACGGCGATGAGCCCGCTGCAATTCCAGAAGCATCTTCGGCTCTACAATGCACGGGAGATGATGCTGGCGCAGTCGGTGGACGCGTCCACGGCGGCACTCAGGGTTGGCTATGAAAGTCCGACCCAGTTCAGTCGAGAATACCGGCGCATGTTCGGTCACCCGCCTTTGCGCGATATCAAGTCCATTCTGAATTCCAATGAGATTCCCCGGCGCAATGTCGGAGGCTGAGGCGGCTCGACAGCATCCCTCGTGACTTCAAGACGATCGGGCAAGAATGAGGCAGGATCGTGCCTACCTCAATCGCGAGCTGTCGCGTAAGTTAGCATGGCAGTTTTGCGCCTGAAGAGGCCGTGTGAACCGGTCCGCCGGGGTTATGCGACTTCATCCCGCGCCCCAACCCAAGGGAGACAACCACCATGGTGACTGTAACCATCAACGGAACCCAGCACACAGTCGAGGCCGAGCCGGACATGCCGCTGCTCTGGGTTATCCGCGACCTCGTCGGCCTGACCGGCACCAAGTTTGGCTGCGGCATGGCGCAATGCGGTGCGTGCACGGTCTTCGTGGACGGCGCACCCGTGCGATCGTGCCAGACTTTCATCGGCGACATAGAGGGTCAGGCCGTGACCACGATCGAGGGCCTCGACGGCAAGGTCGCAAAGACGGTGCAGACCGTCTGGGCGGACATGGACGTACCGCAATGCGGCTATTGCCAGTCGGGCCAGATCATGTCGGCGACCGATCTGCTGACCAGCAATCCTAAGCCGACCGACGACGACATCGACGCGGCAATGTCCGGCAATCTCTGTCGATGCGCCACCTACCATCGTATCCGTGCCGGAATTCACGAAGCAGCCAAGCGCTTGGAGGCCTGAGCCATGATCCCGAAACTGATGCAATCTTTCGCCATTCCCGCAACCCGCGTTCAGGCGTCGCGTCGGCAGTTCCTGCTCGGTGTCGTCGCGACGGGCACCGGACTGGCCATTGGCTTCCGCATGGCCGGCATCACGCCAGCGGTGGCCGCCGAGACCGGTGGAGACGACGCACACGCCTTCTCGCCTTACCTAACCATCGATTCGAACGGAAAGGTGACAGTCCTGTCGTCGCAGTTCGAGATGGGGCAGGGCTCCTATAACGGCTTGGCGACGTTGGTCGCCGAAGAGCTGGAGGCAGATTTCGCCACCATCGAAGTCCAGGGTGTGGCCGGGGATGTGAAGTCCTATGGCAATGTCGCATTCGGCGGCACAATCCAGGGCACCGGCGGTTCGACCTCAATGATGACGTCGTGGGATCGCTATCGCAATGCAGGTGCGGCGGCGCGCATGATGCTCATGGCCGCGGCTGCCGCGGAATGGAATGTCCCGGTCGCCGAGATCACGGCTGAGAACGGCGTGCTCCGGCATGCTTCGGGAAAGCAAGGCGGCTTTGGCGAGTTCGCGGCTCGGGCCGCGACCATGGCCGTGCCCGCGGAGGTCGTCCTCAAGCAGCCGGCGGACTGGAAGCTGATCGGCAATACCGGCCTCAAGCGCTACGATAGCGCCCGCAAGGCCAATGGCACCGAACAGTATACGATCGATGTCAAGCTTCCTGGCATGCTGACGGCGGTGATGATCCATCCGCCTGTGTTTGGCGGCAAGGTCAAGTCCTTCGATGCGACTGAAGCGAAGAAGCTGAAAGGTGTCGTCGACGTTGTCGAGACGCCGCGGGGCATCGCGGTTGTCGGGGAGCATATGTGGGCGGCACTCAAGGGCCGTGATGCGGTGACCGTGGAATGGGACGACAGCTCCGCCGAGAAGCGCAGCACCCAGCAGATCATGGCGGAATATCGCGACCTCGCGGGCAAACCGCCGGCAGCCATGGCGCGCAACGAAGGCGACGTGGCAGCAGCCTTCGCCAAGTCGGCGAAGGTGATCGAGGCGACGTTCGAGTTTCCCTATCTGGCGCATGCCGCCATGGAGCCGTTGAACGCGGTCGCGCGCAAGAACGAGGATGGTACGCTTGAGGTCTGGGGCGGCCACCAGTTTCCCGATCTCTATCAGGCGCTGACCGCCGGTATCGCCGAGGTGACGCCGGACAAGGTGCATCTGCATGTGATGAAGACGGGCGGCAGCTTCGGTCGGCGCGCCGTGTTTGATGGCGACGTCGTGGTGGAGGCCGTCTATGTGGCCAAGGCGCTGGGCTTTCGCGCACCGGTCAAGGTACAGTGGACGCGCGAGGACGACATGCGAGGCGGTCGCTATCGGCCCGCCTACGTGCACGCCATCAAGGCAGGTCTGGACGAGCAAGGCAAGCTGATTGCCTGGAGCAACCACGTCGTTGGCCAGTCGATCGTCTCCGGCAGCATGATGGAAGGCATGATCCAGAACGGCGTCGATCCCACCTCGGTGGAAGGTGCGGTGCATCTGCCTTATGCCATTCCCAACCAGTCGGTTGGGCTTACAACCACCCAGACCGGCGTTCCGGTGCTTTGGTGGCGTTCGGTCGGCTCGACCCACACGGCCTTCGTGGTGGAAACATTCATGGACGAACTGGCGGAGGCCGCAGGTCGCGATCCCGTTGAATACCGTCTGTCGATGATGGACCCTGGATCACGACATGCCACGATTCTGAAGCTTGCCGCCGAGAAGGCGGGCTGGGACAAGCCGGCAGCGGAAGGTCGTTTCCGCGGCGTTTCGGTTGCCGAAAGCTTCGGGTCCGTGGTGGCGCAGATTGCCGAGGTGTCGCTCGACGGTTCGGGCGGTATCAAGGTGGAGCGTGTGGTGGTTGCCGTCGATTGCGGGCTGGCGATTAACCCCGACCAGATCCGGGCTCAGGTGGAGGGTGGCATCGGCTTCGGTCTCGGCGCTATCCTCGGTGAGGAGATTACTTTGACCGATGGTCAGGTGGACCAGGGAAACTACGATCTCTACACGCCGCTGAGGATCGATGCCATGCCGCAGGTGGAGGTGCATATTTTCGCCTCGGCCAATTCTCCGACAGGCATCGGTGAACCCGGCGTTCCGCCCGTCGGGCCTGCTGTTGCCAACGCCGCGTACAAAGCGCTCGGCAAGCGTATCCGTGTCATGCCGTTTGCGAAATCGCTGAACGCTTGATGATATCGCTCCCCGGTCGGCATGTTCCGGCCGGGGAGAATTGCGCTGAAACGGAGCGCCGGTGTCCGCCGGCAGTCCTGTGATCCGTTCAAGGCGTGTTGTTGTTTGTGCCGTATACAGGCAGTTTTGTTTCTATATTATGGAACAAACCGATGTCGAAGCCATTGTCCAATCGAGGACTGGCGTCAGCGGTGCGCTCCCTTCCGATTAGTGTGCTTTTCGACACGAAGTCTAGCAACACCCGCGGATCGGACCTCTATGATATTCATGAAATCAGCTATGGCTGGTGCAACTCTTCTAATTCTAAGCGCATCCACGAGCCTTGCTGCCTGCAACATTTCCGACGCTCAACTTGAGGAGGCAGTGTTGGAAAACGCAGAATTGCGGGATCCCAGCAATCGCCACCTTGTGCTTGATCTTCGTTCACTCAGGGATGCCGCCTATCTGCTTTGGGGATATGGCCTGGTGGAGGATTGCGAGCGGCTACTGGGCAATATTCGAGAGCTGATTGCGTCGCCGGAATTGGGCAAGATGGGCTCTAACGACGAAGATGCCGCTGACCAGCAGCTTGCAGCGGGCGAGCCCCAGTGGCATCGCCTCGGGCAGAAAGAGGGGAGCCGTGGTGCTCCGGGAGAGGACGCCCTAGTCAGTATCAATGACCTTGATCCCGGCCTTTTGGTCAATGAGATCGTCGGCGCAGAAGTTCGCACCTCGGACGATATGATCGTCGGAGAGGTTCGCAATGTGGTGATCGGAACAAAAGATCGGCAGGACTATGTCATCGTCGCCTCCGGCGGTTTCTTTGTCGCCGGTAAAGATAGTCTCGTTGTGCCGCTCCGTTATCTCTTCATTGACCAGGAGCGTAAAAGTTTCTTCCTTCGTATTTCAAACAGCCAAGTGAAAGCCGTACCGCTTATGCCGGATCAGGATTACCGCTGGCTGGCCGATGAGAAATGGCGCTCGACAAACGATGCCATTTTCAAAACGCTCGTGCCTGAGGTTGCCAGCATGCATATCCAAGGCGCAACCGTCGACAGCACAACAGAATGAGCAACCAGGTGAAGATTGCCCTGCTGGTGGAAGATGAGCCGCTCATTGCGATGATCGCCGCCGACATGCTGGACGAACTCGGTTATCAGGTTTTGGAGGCTCGCACGAAGAGGGAGGCCATGGACGTGTTGGCGGTCGAAGACGGGATCACGCTGCTGTTTACGGATATAGACCTTGCCGATGGCTCGTCTGGCACCGAGTTGGCCATAGAGTTTGCGCGGATGTATCCGAGCGTTACGATCGTTGTAACCTCCGGCCGGTTTCAACCGACCCTGCTTCCCGCTGGCGCCCGGTTCTTGCCGAAGCCCTATAGCGACCATGATTTGAGCGAGGCAATCCTTCCCCGGGCTGGTGTCAGCAAGCGGCGGCATGGCCTGGAGCTCGCAATCCTATAACGCCCAACGTGGCGCGCGGCGTGCACATGCCGTCCGCCGTCGTCACGTCCCCACACAGAAAAGCGGACCCCTTGGCCAATTCACTCAACGACATCCTGCCTCAGGACATCATCGACACATCGCGTGACGCTCTTTTGATCCTCAGTGCGGATCTCACTGTCCTGGCCGCCAATCGCAGCTTCTACACAAGCTTCCGATCTGCGCCCGGCGACACGATCGGGCACAGGCTTTATGACCTGAACGATGGTTGCTGGAATATCTCAGCCATTAAGCAACTTCTCGAGGAAGTCGTGGGGGTGAACGCGATCGTGGAAGCGTTTGAAATCGACACCGTGTTCCCTGAACTTGGCCGCAGGATCCTGCTTCTCAATGCCCGCAAGGTGCATGATGACGGCAATCAGCCGGGCCATCTTATCCTTGCAATTGACGATGTGACCGATGTTCGACTGGCAAAGATCGAAGCCGAACGCAACTGGATTCTTGCACAGAGTATAGTCGATACCGTTCGGGATCCGTTGCTGATCCTCGAGTATGACATGAGCGTCGTATTCGCCAGCCGTTCCTTCCTGACGATGTTCGGCGTAGAGGCGCATCAAGTGGTCGGACGCCAGCTCAACGCTCTCGGGGACGGCCAGTGGAATGTTGTTGCCCTTAGCGAGCTGCTCGAAAGGGTTCTTCCTTACGACGAACATGTCGAAGGGTTGTTGCTGGAAGACGATTTCGCCGGACTTGGCAGGCGTGTCTTCAAGATCAACGCGCGCAAACTGTTCCGACCGGGCAATCATGTCACGCGCCTGCTTGTTGCCTTCGAGGATGGAACAGAGGCCGTTATCCTTGATCGTCACCGCGACATTCTCGCTGCCGAGCTAGCCCACCGGATCAAAAACAGTCTGCAGATCATTTCGTCTTTCGTGTCGCACGAAATACGACGCGCAGCGGAGCCTTGCGTTGGCGGCTACCACGCGATGCAGGCCCGCATCCGGGCAGTGGCTGAGTTGTATGACGTGATTGCCCAATCGAGCGCTTTCGGTCCCGTGAATATGGATACCTATCTGAGAGGGATCAGTAGTACGATCCGCAAAAGCCTGCTCGATCAGAACTCTGAGATCACGATCAGTACAAAGACAGAACCGCTGAGCATCCTTCCCGATCATGCTCTCTCGATCGGTCTCATCGTCAACGAGTTGGCGACCAATGCGGTGAAATACGCGTTTCCGTCAGAACTGGGCGAGATCAACCTGGGTTTCCAGCGGAGAGACGATGAGTTGATCCTGACGGTCAGCGACAACGGTATCGGCTTCAGCGGAAAGTCGGATGGGACCGGATTGGGTACACGTTTCGTCAAGGCCTTCGTCAAGCAGCTTGGGGGAACCCTGGCGACACTCACAAGTTCCAACGGCACGACTTTCACGGTTCGGCTGCCTCTGTCGATTCTGGCGCCATGAATTGGCACGGTATACCTTCGACGGAGCCTAAACGCGGGCGATATTGCTGAACCTAATCAGCTCAAATCTGTTAGGCTGAAACTGGTCCCAGGACGGCGTGCGGGTGAATGACAACATGCGGGGAAACGATGGAAAGTTCAAAGACTAGCGGTACCGTTTCCCTCAGCATGCTTGCTCGTAGCGAGCCGGCGACGGTGGCCAAGTTCACCGGCCGGACTATCCTGATCCTGATCGGCATTGCGGTTATCTTGCGGATTGGTCAGGAGATCCTCGTTCCGCTCGCTCTCGCGCTTCTTCTGACATTTGCGCTCGCACCCATTGTATCATTCCTGCGGAAACGCTCCGTTCCGAAGATTGTCGCTGTGCTTTTCGCGGTTATCTCGGCATTTTCCGCAATCGCCTTGTTCAGCTTTCTCGTTGCCACTCAGGTGGCGAACCTGGCGGAGAACATACCAACCTATCAGCGAAACATTGTCGAAAAGGTTCAGGCTCTCAGCCAGGCAGGTTCTGGCAATGGCGTTCTCGAGCATCTGAGCAGAGTCGTCGAACGGGTAGGGTCGGAAATGCAGACGAGTGCCGCCGTCAGCCAGGAGGCGCCTTCCCCCACGGCGCGCGAGCCACTGCCGGTTGAAATCGTGACGCGATCCAATCCGATTCAGACCCTTGGAAACTTCATCCTTCCGCTTATCAGCCCGTTTGCCACTGCAGGCCTTGTGGTCATTCTGGTGATTTTCATGCTGCTTGAGCGCGAAGATCTGCGTGACCGATTTATTCGTCTTGTCGGACAAGGCGACCTTCATCGCACGACGGCCGCTCTGCAGGATGCCGGAAAACGCGTCGGAAAATACCTTCTGATGCAGTTGGTTGTGAATACGCTCTATGCGGTGCCCATCGCTCTGGGGCTTTGGATCCTTGGCATACCAAATGCCATGCTATGGGGCCTCCTCACGCTCGTCCTGCGGTTCGTCCCCTATATCGGACCTGTCATCGGCATGGTGCTGCCTTTGTTCCTGGCGCTGGCAATTGCGCCGGGCTGGTCGCTTGTCCTTTGGGTCATCGCGCTCTTTGCGACCATTGAAATCATCAGCAACAATGTGATCGAACCTTGGCTTTATGGGTCCCACACAGGTCTGTCGCCTCTAGCAATCATCATTTCCGCGATCTTCTGGTCATGGCTCTGGGGGCCGCTCGGACTGATATTGTCAACGCCTCTGACCGTCTGTCTCGTCGTTCTCGGTCGTCACGTGCCGCAGTTTGGCTTCCTTGACGTGTTGCTTGGAAACGAAGCAGTTTTGGAGCCGCATGAGAAATTGTATCAGCGGCTTCTGGCTGGCGACCCCAGTGAAGCCACCGACAATGCGGAAGACTATCTGGAGGACGAGTATCTCAGCGAATACTATGAAAAGGTCGGACTTCCCGCATTGATGCTGGGCGAGGTCGATCGGCAGCGGGGCGTGATGACGGAGGAGCAGATTGCGCTCTTTGCCTCGAGTTGCCGGTCCCTCGTTGATAACCTCTCCGACATCGCGGAAGAGGAAGAGAATGAAGACAGCGACATCGAAGATACCGATCAAGACATTAGCTTGGAGCTGCCAGACGGGCAGGGGCGTTCTGTTCTCTGTGCCGGGGGGCGTGGCGAAATGGACGATGCGGCAGCAGCCATGCTGGCCCAGGTTCTGGAGGTTCAGGGGGCAATGGTCAGAACGGCATCCTATGCCGACCTGGTTGCGCGGGCCTTTGTGCCCGTCGCGCTGGATGACATCGAAACCGTGATCATCTCCTACCTCAACGGCAATTCCAAATCGCACGCCCGTCTGCTGGTGCGGCGGATCAAGCGGCTCAAGCCGACTGTGCGTGTTGGGCTACTGGTTCCCCCAGCAAATGGGCGTGACAATGCGCTCATCGAACCCTCTGCCATTGACGCGGATTTTGTCTGCCAGACACTGTCCGAAACGGTCGTCGGTGCATTGACGATAGCCCCGCCGACCGCGCTGAAAGTCCCGGTCCGCAAAGTCACACGCCCGCGGTTGAAACTGGCCAGCGTTGCGAGTTCATATCCCTAGCTCTTATGCATTTGAACATGTCGTGACCGCCCATCTGCTACATGGGCGGTTTGATCAAGCCACTCCTGCATACGTTGTTCAGGATTACGGTTCTGCGTGATGTCGGACACGACGGCTGCGATGTCTGCGCCATGGGAAAAGACACCCGCCAGCCGATCGACCCGCAGCCCGCCAATCGCGACAAGGGGCAGAGCTCCGATCCTGCGTTTCCACAAGCCCAGCTTTTCAAGACCTTGCGGCGCCCATTTCATCTGTTTCAGGGTGGTCGGATAGATCGGCCCGAGTGCGATATAGTCGGGAGTGACGGACTGTGCCGCTTCCAGTTCTATCTCGTCATGGGTCGAAATGCCGATTTTCAGATTTGCCTTGCGGATCGCCTTGAGGTCGGCATCGCCCAAGTCCTCCTGGCCAAGATGGATGAAATCGCATCCCTCCTCGATGGCCACTTGCCAATAGTCGTTGATGATCAGCTGGCAACCATGTCTTGCGCAGATCAGTCTGGCGTGGCGGATGTGGTGGCGCACCATCGCAAGCGCGACATTCTTCATGCGCAATTGCACGAGTTTCACGCCGAGGGGAACCAAACGCTCGATCCAGTCGGCGCTGTCGACAATCAGATAAAACGGATCGAGTTTCATGCGAATACGCCTTTTCCAATTGTCGGGGTGGAGGGAACCGCCATGTCGCGCGGTTCCAGCATGCCCGCCTTGTAGGCCAGCCGCCCGGCCGAAATTGCATCCGCAAAGGCTTGCGCCATCAGCGGAGGATCAAGCGCGACGGCGACGGCGGTGTTCAGCAGCACGGCGTCGTAGCCCAGTTCCATGACGGCTGTTGCGTGCGACGGCCTGCCGATGCCGGCATCGACGATCAGGGGGATATCGGGAAATTCCGCGCGCATGGCCCGGAGGCCGGCCGGGTTTTGCGGCCCCATGGCACTGCCGATGGGCGCACACCAGGGCATCAGCACCCTACAGCCGGCGGCGAGCAGCTTTTCGCCGACCACCAGATCGTCGGTCGTGTAGGGAAAGACGTCAAAGCCCTCCTCACTGAGGATCTTTGCTGCCTCGACAAGGCCAAAGACATCGGGTTGCAACGTCTCCTGATGACCGATGACCTCGAGCTTGATCCAGTTGGTGGCGAAGACTTCACGCGCCATTCTTGCCGTCAGCACGGCTTCCGATGCACTGTGGCAGCCGGCGGTGTTGGGCAGGACGTTTACGCCAAGCTCCTTGATGAGCTGGAAGAAGTTGCCGCCAGTCTTGCCGCCGGCTGTTTCTCGGCGAAGCGAAACGGTGATGATCTCTGTGCCAGACCGCTGGATTGCTTCGGCCAGAATGGCTGGGGACGGATAACGCGCCGTCCCGAGCAACAGGCGCGACGAGATTTCGGTATCGTAGATCGATAGGGTCATGTCATCATCCTCCCTGCATGGGCGAAAGGATTTCGATCCGGTCGCCTGGCCTGAGCTGGTGTTGATTTCGGTCCTCGCGATGGACAAGGTCGCCATTGACAGCGGTTGCGAGCCAGTCGCCTTCGTATTCGAGAGTGGTCAGCAGCTCCGCGAGTGTCGCGGCGGGGCTTTCCTTCGGTTCGCCGTTGACGATGAGCTTCATGCTGATTTCCTTTCACCGTTGATCCGCTGCTGCTGAAGCCGCTCCGCAACCTGCTGGGCAAGCGCCGGCGCAAGCAGAAAGCCGTGGCGATGCATGCCCGCTACGGCCAGACCATCCGGTGTTTCGATGACGCGGGGCATGTTGTCCGCAAAGGCCGGGCGAACACCGACCCCCGTCTCCACGACGCGTGCTTCACCGAATGACGGATGCACGGCACAAGCCATGATGAGCAATTCCATCAGTGAGCGAACGGCAATCGGCCCATTGTCCGCAGCTTCGATCATCGTTGCGCCGAGCATGAAAAGGCCGTGTCTTCTGGGCACGATATAGAGAGGATGGCGGGGATGCAGCAGACGGATCGGTCTTGACAACGCGATATCCGATGCGTGCAGATAGAGCATCTCGCCGCGCACGCCGCGCAGGCCCGGCAAGGTTTCGATTGCGGCCGGGCCGGTACAATCGATTGTACAATCGTGGGTATGAGCTTGCGTTTTCTCGTTATAGGAGAAGCGGAACAGGACCCCGCCCTCCCTGAGGTTTTCATAGAGCCTCTTCATCGCCCGTCTTGGATCGAGATGAGCTTCTCCGGCAAAGAAAAGGCCCTTGTGAAACCGTCCGCCCAGGTCTGGTTCTAGAGCGGCGATGGCATCGGCATCAACCCATTGATGGTCCCGCGTGCGGGCGGCAAAGCGGCTGAGTTCGGCCATGTCTCTAGGCTGAGCGAGGATAAGCGTGCCCTTGTTGATGATTTCGCCGGGTAGGGTGCGTCGCCACCAATCCAGACCCTGAAGGCCGAGTTGCAGGACGGTTTCGGTAGCCGCCTCCCGCTCGCAGTAGGGAGCAAGCATGCCGCCGGCAAAATGAGATGCACCACCACCGACCACATCTGCGCGCTCATGCACTTCGACGGCGAAACCACGTCGCATCAATTCGTGCGCGGTGACGAGGCCGGCTATGCCGGCCCCTTTTATGACAATAGTCATGTCACTCTCCCGATATTGGCGGTGCTGTTTCGGCCAGCGGCATATAGAGTTGCCCGCCCTGGCGGAATTTCTCCGCCATCGCCTGCAAACCTTCCTTTTGCGCTTCCGCACGGATGTCATGCGAAATGCGCATCGAGCAGAATTTCGGACCGCACATCGAGCAGAAATGCGCGACCTTGTGAGCCTCCTTCGGAAGGGTCTCGTCGTGGAACGAGCGGGCGGTGTCCGGATCGAGCGACAGGTTGAACTGGTCCTCCCAGCGAAACTCAAAGCGTGCCCGCGACAGGGCGTCATCACGCAGTTGCGCCGCGGGATGACCCTTGGCGAGATCGGCGGCATGGGCGGCGATCTTGTAGGTGATGACGCCGATTTTCACATCATTGCGGTCGGGCAGGCCGAGATGTTCCTTCGGTGTGACGTAGCAGAGCATGGCCGTGCCGAACCAGCCGATCATGGCGGCACCAATGCCGGACGTGATGTGGTCATAGCCGGGTGCGATATCGGTGGTCAGTGGTCCGAGCGTATAGAAGGGCGCTTCGCCACAGACCTTCAACTGCTTGTCCATGTTCTCCTTGATCTTGTGCATCGGCACATGGCCGGGACCTTCGATCATCACCTGGCAATCCTTGGCCCATGCGATCTGCGTCAGTTCGCCCAGGGTCTCCAGCTCGGCAAACTGGGCAGCGTCATTGGCATCGGCAATGGAACCCGGACGAAGCCCGTCGCCGAGCGAGAACGACACATCGTAGGTACGGCAGATGTCGCAGATTTCCTCGAAATGCTCGTAGAGAAAGCTCTCTCGGTGGTGATGCAGACACCACTTGGCCATGATCGAACCACCGCGGCTGACGATGCCGGTGACGCGATTGACGGTCAGGGGAATGTAAGCAAGCCTGACGCCGGCATGGATGGTGAAATAGTCGACGCCCTGTTCGGCCTGTTCGATCAATGTGTCGCGATAGACCTCCCAGGTCAGGTCCTCGGCAATGCCGCCGACCTTTTCTAGTGCCTGGTAGAGCGGCACCGTGCCGATCGGCACCGGCGAATTGCGGATGATCCAGTCGCGGATGTTGTGAATGTTGCGGCCGGTGGATAGGTCCATGACTGTGTCGGCGCCCCAGCGGATCGCCCACACCATCTTTTCAACTTCTTCCGCCATCGAAGACGTGACGGCGGAATTGCCGATATTGGCGTTAATCTTGACGAGAAAATTGCGGCCAATGATCATTGGCTCGAGTTCGGGATGGTTGATGTTGGCCGGGATGATCGCGCGGCCGGCAGCCACTTCCTGGCGGACAAATTCCGGCGTGACAAAGTCTGGAATATGCGCGCCAAAGCTCTCGCCATCGCGGGACATTGTCTGGGTTTCAGCCTTGCGGCCCAGGTTTTCGCGGATCGCGATGAATTCCATTTCCGGTGTGATGATGCCAGCACGGGCATAGGCGAGCTGGGTGACGGCCTTGCCGTCGGTTGCACGCAAGGGCGGGTGACGCACGGGGAATTCCGGCGTTAATCGGTCGTTGGAAACGAAGCCGTTGTCTTCCGGCTTGATGTGTCGGCCGTCATATAATTCGACATCACCGCGGGCGCGTATCCAGGCGGTGCGGTTGCGGGGGAGGCCTGCATCAATCGCGATTGTAGCCGCCTGATCGGTATAGGGGCCCGAGCTGTCATATAGGTTGACGGGCGGCTCACCCGAGGTCGGATGAAGCGCGATCTGGCGCATGGGCACGCGAATATCCGGGTGGTGTTCGCCGGCCAGATGGATCTTTGTCGAGGCAGGAAGTGGCCCGGTGGTGACTTCGGGTTTCGTAAAGTTTTGGGCAATGTTCATCGTGAGGCTCCAAGTTTGATGTTGGAGACCCAGTCATGTCAGCCGGAAAGATGGATAGACGCCTGCCTTCAGTCCACAGAATGGACTCCTGGCATTGCAGCGCTCGCACCGTCCCTACGCCAGTATGAACTGGATCAGGTTCAACGGGTCACTGCGCTGCTTTCGAAAAAGCTCAGCAGACTCTCAGCCCCTTGACGGGACCCCCCTGGTGAATGACTTAAGGTTACGAACATATGGCTTGCCGCGTCAAGTGCCGATCGAAAGCGGTGGGATCGGCCGATCCCGATGCCGACGCTAATTCGATGACGTCGGTTGCGCGAGGCAGTGTCCGGGCATCATGATCCCAATCACCGTGCTTGTCGCAGCGGAGCGCTATTCGTATTCCATTTGGCATTCTTGCAATTGACAGATCGTTGTTTGCAGGCGTATCACTTCATTCTAATTGGTATGACCACTTGGCCACCTGTCCAGAAGGACGCTGCAGACCATGATTTTCTCCGCCGTTGAATCGCGCCGCCTGTATCGCCAGGTGGCGGACCAGATGCGAGGCCTGATCGAGCGCGGCGAATTGCAGGCGGGGTCAAGGCTGCCGGCCGAGCGTGATCTGGCGCAGAAGCTCGGCGTCTCGCGTCCGACCATTCGGGAGGCATTGATCGTGCTCGAAGTCGAGGGATTCATCGATATCCGCATGGGTTCCGGCATCTATGTGACGGCGCGCAAGGTGCCAGTCGCTGACCTGCCGCCGGAAGATTTTGAAGGGCCGTTTGAGTTGCTACGTGCGCGGGCGGTGGTCGAATGTGCTGTAGCCGAGGAAGCGGCACGGCTGGCCAGGCCCGAACACATCCTGGTGCTCGACGACAATCTGGCCAAGATGGACGCGGCACTGGATGATCGCCGTGCCGCCTTGGCCCTTGATCGCGATTTCCATGTGATCGTGTCGGGTATCATCGCCAATGCCACATTGAACCGTTTCGTCGGCAGCATTCACGATATGCGCATGACACCCTATTTTGAAAAGCTCGCCAGCTATTTCGAAAACAAGGATACCTGGAGGGCCGCGATGGAGGAGCATCGCGCCATTCGGGATGCAATTGCAGCCGCGGATCCAGCGGCAGCTCGGGCCGCCATGCGTGCCCATCTCGACCAATCACAGCTTCGCCTGTCGGAAAGTTTCGAGGAGGAAACGACCGACGGTTCGATACCGGCCGCATGGAGGCGTGCCGGCGGCATTTAGCCGATCGACTGACTTCAACTTGGGAGGAGAATAAGATGAAGTTCAAACTGAAAATGCTGATGGGCGCAACCGCCGCCATTCTGGCCTCGGCGCTGACCGCGCAGGCCGAAACCGTTCTGAAGTGGGCGCATGTCTACGAGACGTCGGAACCTTTCCATTCTGAATCCGTCTGGGCGGCCGAGGAAATCGGCAAGCGCACCGAAGGGCGCTACAAGATCGATGTCTTTCCGGCATCGCAGCTCGGCAAGGAGGCCGACCTCAACCAGGGTCTGAAGCTCGGTACGGTTGACATCATCATCTCGGGTTCAAGCTTTGCAGCGCGTGAATATGCGCCGATCGGCGTCACATATTATCCCTATACCTTCCGCGATCCGGCACACCTGATCGCCTATACCAAGAGCGATGTCTTCAAGCGTCTTGCGCAGGGTTATGAAGACGCGTCAGGCAATCATATCACCGCGGTTACCTATTACGGCACGCGCCACACCACGTCGAACAAGCCGATTACCAAATGCGCTGACATGGCTGGCCTGAAGATCCGCGTTCCGGACGTTCCGGCCTATCTCGCCATGCCCCGTTCCTGCGGTGCGAACACCACGCCGATCGCTTTTGCCGAGGTCTATCTTGCTCTGCAGAACGGCACGGTCGAAGCGCAGGAAAACCCGCTGACCACGATCGAAGCGAAGAAATTCTACGAAGTGCAGAAGCACATCGTGCTGACCGGGCACATCGTCGATCATCTCAACACGCTGATTTCGAAAAGCCTGTGGGCAAACCTTTCTGATGCCGACAAGCAGATCTTCACCGAAGTGATGCAGCAGGCGGCTGAACGCAGCACCAATATCATCGCCGAACGCGAGCAGACTCTGGTTGCGACCTTCAAGGAACGGGGAATCGATGTTGCCGAAGTCGACAAGGCCGACTTCGAAAAGACCGTGATGGAAAAAGCCGCGATGGAAGACTTCGGCTATGTCAAAGCCGATTGGGAGGCGATCCGCGCCGTCAAGTGATCCGTGTGCCGGCTCTTCCCGGAAGGGCCGGCATTCCTTCCTCTTACGCGGATGTCTCCCATGTCAAAAGAAATCCATACGCCGATCACAGCGGAGGAGCTTGCGCATTCCTTCGATGAAGCTGCACCCGATATCGATATCTCGCACTATGCTGTCGAAGACTGGGTCACGCTTGCCATATTCTGGGTCATGGCGGGATGTGTCTTCCTGCAGTTCTTCACTCGTTATGTGCTCAACAATTCCTATGCCTGGACGGAAGAGATCGCGATCAACTGCCTGATCGGCGTGGTCTTCCTCGGTGCTGTGATGTGCGTGCGCGTGTCGCGCCATATCCAGGTCGACGTGCTCTATCACTACGTTCCGGCGAAGGTGGCTCGGGCGCTTGCGATCTTCGTCGATCTCGTGCGGATCGGCTTCTTCATCTACGCCTGCTGGCTGATGTGGCGCTATGTGTCGATTGTCGCGGACGAGCGCATGGTGACCATCGACCTGCCGCGCAACATCGTCTTTTACAGCGTGATGGCCGGCTTCGTGTTGATGCTGTTCCGCTCTATCCAGGTTTTCATCGCCAATCAGCGGCGCGGCTATTCCGTGCTCGAGCGGCCGGAAGAATTTCAGAAGATCGAGGATTGATCCATGCTTCTGCTCGTCGGTTCCTTTCTTGTCCTGATGGTCGTCGGCGTGCCGGTTTCCATCTCCATGGCTGTCGCCTCCGTTCTCTATCTCGTCTTTTACAATGTCGCCCCGGATATCATCGCCGCACAGCGGATGATTGCAGGCGTCGAGAGCTTTCCGCTGCTCGCCGTGCCCTTTTTCATCCTCGCCGGCAATCTGATGAATTCCGCCGGCGTTACCGGACGCATCTATGCCTTCGCGGTCGCCCTTGTCGGCTGGATGAAAGGAGGCTTGGCACAGGTCAATATCATCGGCTCGGTGATCTTTTCCGGCATGTCGGGCACGGCTTTGGCCGATGCCGCGGGCATTGGCACGATCGAGATCAAGGCGATGAAGGATCATGGTTATCCGGTTGAAGTCGCCGTCGGCGTGACGGCAGCGTCGGCCACCCTCGGCCCGATCTTTCCGCCGTCGCTGCCCTTCGTGATCTACGGCATGATGGCCAATGTTTCCATCGGTGCCCTGTTCATGGCCGGTATCGTTCCGGGCGTTATCATGACGCTTCTGATGATGATCACCGTGGCGATCTTTGCCTATCGACGTGGCTGGGGGGCTGATACGCCCTTCGAAATCAAGCGACTGCTCTCGGCTTCTGTGGAAGTGCTTGTCGTGCTTGCGGTTCCGGTCACGATCTATGTTTTGATGTTTGCCGGCCTGTCGATGAACGTGGCAGTCGGGATTGCTCTGGTTCTTCTCCTCACGGCCGACTGGTATTTCGACTTTTCTGCCGTCATGGCGCTAATGACCCCTGTTATCCTGATCGGCGGCATGACCATGGGCTGGTTCACGCCAACGGAGGCAGCCGTTGCCGCGGTCCTGTGGTCGCTGTTCCTTGGCCTGGTACGCTACCGGACGATGACGCTGAAATCGCTTTCACGCGCGACCTTCGATACGATCGAAACAACGGCATCGGTCCTGTTCATCGTGACGGCGGCGTCGATCTTCGCCTGGCTGCTCACAGTAAGCCAGGCCGCACAGATGCTGTCGGGAGCCATGCTGTCGATTACCGACAACAAGTGGGTGTTTCTCATCCTGGTCAACCTGCTCATGCTGTTCGTTGGCTGCTTCCTGGATACGATTGCCGCGATCACCATCCTGGTGCCGATCCTGCTGCCGATCGTATTGCAGTTCGACATTGATCCGGTGCATTTCGGCCTGATCATGACCTTGAACCTGATGATCGGGCTGTTGCATCCACCGCTCGGCATGGTGCTCTTCGTGCTGTCGCGTGTCGCCAAGCTTTCGGTCGAGCGGACCACGATGGCGATCCTGCCCTGGCTCGTGCCGCTGTTCATCGCCCTCATCCTGATCACCTTTGTCCCGGCCATCACACTGTGGCTGCCGACAGAGCTCGGTCTGATCCGCTGAAGGGAATAGAGTGATGCAAACGCGCCTTGCCCGGCTTTACGGCCAACGTGATCTCAAGATCGAAACGGCGGATGTTGGCGCGCCGGGCGAGGGAGAAGTCCTGATCAAGATGGCGGCGGGCGGCATCTGCGGCTCCGATCTCCATTACTATCAGGATGGTGGTTTCGGTCCGGTGCGGGTTCGCGAACCGATCATTCCCGGCCATGAAGCGTCAGGCTATGTTTCTGCCCTCGGCGCCGGTGTCTCGGGTCTGGCATTCGGCGATCTGGTTGCCATCAATCCCTCCCAGCCCTGCGGCCGCTGCCGCTTTTGCGCTACGGGCACGCCCATTCACTGCCTCAACATGCAGTTCATGGGCAGTGCGATGCGTCTGCCCCATGCGCAGGGCATGTTTCGCGACTGGATGATTGCTCCGTCGCTCCAGTGCTTCCCGGCAGGCTCCCTGGTCACAGCCGGAGAAGCCGCCTGCGCCGAGCCGCTTGCAGTTTGTCTGCATGCGGCGGCGCAGGCTGGCAATCTCGCCGGTTGCAAGGTGCTTGTCACTGGCGCCGGCCCGATCGGTGCCCTCGTCGTGGCCGCAGTTCGCCACGCTGGCGCCGCCGAGGTGGTCGTCACCGATCTTGCCGATGCCGCGCTTGAAAGAGCTAGGGCGATGGGAGCCACCCGCACGATCAATATTCGCCACGACACGGGTGCGCTTGCACCCTATGAGGTGGACAAAGGACAATTCGATACCGTGTTCGAATGTTCGGCCGCGGAACCGGCGCTGAGAACCGCGATTGCAACGGTGCGGCCGCGGGGGCTGATCGTGCAGGTGGGGGTCACCGGCGATATCAGGCTTCCGCTCAATGCATTGGTCGGCAAGGAACTGCGTCTCGTCGGCTCGCAACGTTTCGACACCGAGTTTGCCGAGGCCGTTCGCCTGATAGCCGATCGCCGCATCGATGTACGGCCGATCATCTCCCACAGCTTTCCCATCGATCAGGCGGTTGCGGCCTTCGAACAGGCTGGTGACCGTTCGGCTGCCTGCAAGGTGCAGCTCAGTTTTCTTCGCTGAAGGAGTTTTCGATGCGACATACATGGCGTTGGTTCGGACCCGTCGACAGGGTCAGCGTGCAGGATGCAGCCCAGGCTGGCGCGCTTGGCATTGTCAGCGCTTTGCATCACATCCCCACCGGCGATGTCTGGCCGGTCGAGGAGATTGCCAAACGGCAGGCGGAGATCGCGGCCGGCGGACTGCATTGGGAAGTCGTCGAGAGCATTCCGGTTTCCGAAAGCATCAAGACCCAGACCGGCGCATGGCGCGAGCACGTGGCCAACTGGCAGGAAACTCTGCGCCGCCTGTCCGCGGCGGGCATCAGGACGGTGTGTTACAATTTCATGCCAGTGCTCGACTGGACGCGCACAGATCTGCGCTGGACGGCGCGTCACGGCGCCAAGGCGATGCGCTTCGACCGGATTGATTTTGTCGCCTTCGACATACACCTGCTGGAACGGCAAGCGGCACCGGCTGACTACGATTCTGAAACGCGTGACCAGGCGCTGCAGCGTTTCCGCGGGATGAGCGATGAGCG
Source organism: Hyphomicrobiales bacterium (assembly GCA_900470155.1). Taxonomy (GTDB): domain Bacteria; phylum Pseudomonadota; class Alphaproteobacteria; order Rhizobiales; family Rhizobiaceae; genus Allorhizobium. The sequence goes on along the minus strand of UBZT01000009.1, from coordinate 1,274,583 downwards.
CAAGCTCAGCCTTTCGCGCAATATCGGCGCAGGCCTTCCGGGATCTGCCGACGGTTACAGCCTGTCGCAGCTTCGCGCGCATCTGGAAACCTATGTCGGCATCGATCGCGAAAAGCTGAAGTGCCATCTCGTCGACTTCCTCTCGGAGGTGACGCCTGTCGCCGAAGAGGTCGGGATCAATATCTGCGCTCATCCGGACGATCCGCCATGGGCTTTGCTTGGCCTGCCGCGTGTGCTGTCGACGGCCGACGACTATGCCGACATGCTGGCTGCTGTGGATCGTCCCGCCAATGGCATGACCTTCTGCACGGGTTCGCTCGGGGCGCTTGCTGCCAATGACTTGCCCGCCATGGTGCGCCAGTTTGGCCCCCGCATCCATTTCGTCCATCTGCGCAATGTCCGGCGCGAGGAGGATCGCACGCCATGCTCGTTCTATGAGGATGAACATCTCGAAGGGGACACCGATATGGTCGCGGTGATTGCCGGACTTGTTGCGGAAGAAAAACGCCGGAAGACCGAGGGCCGCCCGGATCAACAGATTGCGATGCGCCCCGACCACGGGCAAGAAATCCTCGATGACCTGACGCGCGGCGCCCAGCCCGGCTATCCGGCAATCGGACGCCTCAAGGGTCTTGCCGAACTGCGCGGTATCGAACGTGCTTTGTCACATCTCACTTACGGATTGTCCTGATCATGCAGCTGTCTTCATCCTCCACATTGGCCGGCGGTGTTCTCATGCCGCGCTACGATCGCACCAAGCTCAAACCCGGCATCGTCCATATCGGCTTTGGCGCATTTCACCGGGCGCATCAGGCAACATACACCGACAATGCGCTCGCTGCTTCTTTCGGCGACTGGGGTATTGTCGGCGTGAGCCTGCGCTCGATCGAGCCGATCCGCGATTTGAAGATGCAGGATCATCTGTTTTCCGTGATCGCACGCGATGCATCGGGTGCCGCGCCGCGCGTCGTCGGCTCGGTCATTGGCGGCATCTCGGCTGCCAGCGACCGAGATGGCCTGCTGGATCTGCTTGCCGATCCGGCAATCCGTATCGTTTCGCTGACGGTGACGGAAAAGGCCTATGGTTTCGATCCCGCGTCGGGAGGGCTTGATCGTCACCATCCAGCCGTGGCTGTCGATCTTGTGACGCCCGGTTCACCGGTGGGTGTGATCGGTTTTCTGGTGGAAGGGCTTTCGCGGCGCAAGCAGGCTGGGGTGCCGCCCTATACCGTGTTGTGTTGCGACAACCTGCCGACCAATGGGCGAGTGGTCGAACGTCTGGTGCTGGAAATGGCCGAGGCCCATGATCCGGCACTTGCCAGCTGGATCGCGGCGGAAGGTGCATTTCCATGCACGATGGTGGACCGCATCGTTCCGGCAGCAACGGATGAAACCCGCCAGCGCGCGGCCGATCTCCTCGGTGTCGAGGACAAGCTGGCTCTGGATACCGAACCCTTCATGCAATGGGTGATCGAGGATCGTTTCGTTTCCGGTCGACCGGAATGGGACCGTGCGGGCGCTCTGTTCGTCGCCGATGTCGAGCCGTATGAGAAGATGAAACTCCGGATGCTGAACGGCCCGCACTCGATGATTGCCTATCTCGGCCAGCTCAAGGCGCTTGAATATGTCAAGGATGTCATGGCCGTGCCGGAATATGCCGAACGCGTGCGCCGGCATATGTCAGCAGCGGCTATGACGCTGGATCCGGTGCCGGGCATCGATCTTGGACAGTACCGGGAGCAATTGATAGAGCGTTTTTCCAACCCGACAATTGCGCACCGCACGAAGCAGATTGCGATGGATGGAAGCCAGAAGCTGCCGCAGCGTATATTCGCCGCGGCTGTCGACGATCTTGCAGCCGGGCATGACGCAGCCGCCTTTGCCGAAGCGACTGCCTTGTGGATAGCCTACGTCATGCAGACGCCCCAGATCGAGGATCCCCGGGCTCATGAATTGCGGCAAGCGTCCGGTGTTGTGGATCCTGCCGATCCATCCGCCAACTTCTTTGCTTTGCCCGGTTTGTTTCCTCCGCGGCTGATTGGCGATCGCGACTGGCGTGATCGGGTCAATGCAGCGCTGGACCATGTGCTGGCGGGGACGTAGAGGCGCTGGAGTGCCGGTGCCCGGCGTATTCGACGCGGGCATTAATGGCTTATCAATGGATTTATCATTTACTAATCCTAATAGACCGATTCGTTCTGCGGTCTCGACTGAACAAGGGTTTTTGCCGAAGGCGGCAGTAACGATCTTGGCTCGAGAGTGCTCAATGAGCCGGCATTTCGGTCGCGGCTGCTGGTCGGCAGCACCTTGGGAGGACATGTAAATGAATCTGACTTCAAACTCGAATGCCGCCGACTCGCTGGAGATCATCGCTTTTCGCCTGCACGAACAGGAATTCTGCGTGAAGACGACGTCCATTCGCGAGATTCGCGGCTGGGCGCCGGTTACCCCCATTCCACATTCGCCCTATGAAGTGCTGGGTGTCATGAACCTGCGCGGCACGGTGATCCCGATCGTCGATCTGGCGGTTAAGCTCGGTATGCCGGCAGCGCAGGCGACAGAGCGGAGTGCCGTTGTCGTGACCGAAGTCAATGGCATGACTGTCGGGCTGCTGGTCGATGGCGTATCGGATATCCTGACCGTTGCCGGCAGCACACTGCAGCCGCTTCCGGCCGCCACGGGCCCGAGTTCGGCCTTCTCGGACGGCATTATCGCGCATGACAAGAGCATGATCTGCTTCCTCAGCCTGGAGCGCATGTTCGGCGATGACGACCCGTCTGGCTGGGGCATGGCGGCTTAAGCCGCCTTCCTTCACGACTTTCCTGTGCCAGCTTGATGCCGCGCGCATGACTATGCGCGTGCTGGTTAGGTTTTGTTTGCCATCTTGGCAAAGATGGTTGCACCGCTCCCACGCCACTCACGAAGAATTGCGACTTTTTTAAGTGTTCAAGGCCATCGTTGGCTTCTGAACGCTAGGAAAACATCCATCTTTGGCGCATGATGTTTTCGGAGGAGCCCGCAAGGTGACGCAGTCTATTCATACCGATGCCGATGATCTGATTGGCCGTCTGCAAGAAGCACTTGCGGGTACCCACGGGCGTGACTTTTCAGCCGCCGCCGTGCGTTCGCTCGTCTCCATGGAAGTTGGAGAGTGGAACAGCGAACGCGACCCGCAGCCGATCAAGCAGGACGTTCCGCTGATCAGCCACAAAATCCGTCTCGCCTCCGAATAAGCCACTTTCCCCTAACGAATGGCTGAAATCACGCAGCTGATGCGTCTGTTGCCGTATAACTCTGTAACATTGCCGCCGAGCTTCGAGTTCGACAGCGGCCTCAAGTCGGCAAACTCGCTTTCCAACTTCTTGTCATTGCTCAACGAGACATAGGGTTCGAGCCATCCGAGCGACGACGTGTTGTCCTTCAGTCCCGGCTTCACCGTCTGCTTGATGCCGGTAATCTTCTGGACGATGGTCGGATCCTTGACCGCATCGAACGAGAATTTTGCCATGGTGGCCAGTTTCGCCAAGTCGGCGCCGCCCTTTCCATAACCCGCATCGCATAGCCGCGCGATCGAGGTGACTAGTGGCGACATGGCATGCAACTGATAGTGCAGCGCATATTGCTTGCGGTTCATTTCGAGAGGAAGGCTGCCATCGGCCGATGCGCCGGCGATCATTGTTCTGTTGCTGAGGATGGCCCAATCGGTCAACGGCTTGTCCTCGTTGAGGATACCAACCTCGCCGACGGCAAGGCTTGCCCAGGCGCGCAGGTTGTTGCGGGCCGCACCCTTCGTCGCGTCATTGTCGAAGAAATCAACCGTTGCACGGCCCCGCTCCAGCAGCCATTTCTCAATGACACGCTGCCTGTCGGAAACGCCGCTGACCTGATTGCGGCTTTGGGCATAGGCAATGGCAATACCGCCGACGCGGGAAGGAACCGAGAGCTTGGCATTGTCCGTCTTCATGTCGCTCAGCGCGTTTGCCGCAGCCCATTGATAGACGGCATCAATCACACAGCGCTGATATTCCTTGCGAGTTGCCGGATCGGTCTCTTTCCCCGCCTTTGTCACCTGTTTGGCGAGGTTTTGAATGAACTGATCGATCGGCTTCAGCGCCTTGGTCACGGCTGCATCGGACTCTTCGTCAATATCGGACCGAGTCGCCGAGGCCGCTTCGTAGCGACTGCCGAAACCGAGGCTGACGACAGGGGTCGGAATGGTGAAGCAGGTTTCGTCCGCGGCATTGGCGGTTGACGGCACGCTGTTCATCGCGATCAGCGTGAACAATGACAGGGCAGCCAAACTGCCTGTTTTTACGATGGTGAAATCGGTCAAAGGCTCAGCCCTCCGTTCCAGCTTTGGTCAACATCAAGACATGGGCGGCTTCGGGATAGCCAGCCTCGGCTGACTTCGCCATCCAGTATTGGGCGGCATCGAGCGCCGGCCTGGTCCCCGTGCCGAAGGCATAAGACTGCGACAGCAGATACATCGCTTCGGCATCGCCGGCTTCGGCCGCCTTCTTCAGCCAGGCAAAGCCATCGATGACGGCCCGGCTTTCCTTCGGATCATTGCGCAGGAGCTTGCCCAGTTCCCGCATCGCGACCGGCTGACCGGTGTCGGCAGACCGCTGATAGAGATCCCTGACATTGATCCTGAGGTTCACCTGACGCCTGATTTCGGGCTTCATGTTGGCCAGCATGAGGAGTTTTTCGGGCATGCTGTTGAGGTCCGAGCGCTGCACGAGATCGACGAAGATGTCGCTCGCCGCTTTTGGATCATAGGCGTCGCCGGCATTGTTGGCGTAATATTTCACCAGCCGGTAGAAGGCAGCCGGTTCACCGCCGCTACGAGCCTCGGCATACAAATCAAGCGCCGTCCTTTTGGTGTCCGGCGTATTCAGTTCCATATACATGTCGGCGATCTTGACCTTGCGCCATGCATCGTCGGTGGCAATGTGGCTTGCGATCGCCAGCCAGCGCTTGGCGTCTTCTCTGTTGTGACGCATCGCGAATTCGGCCAGCGACATGCTGTCGTCGTAGTCGCAACGCTGCGAGCCTATGGCACGCTGATAGAACAGCTCGCGGGTTTCGTCGTCAGGCGCTTTCTCGGCAAGCAAAAGTTGGGCCGCCATATCACCCTTCTGCTTCATCACGTCGCCATAGTAGCTGACGGGCGAAGAAAGCGGGTCGAGGCTTTCTCCCTCCAACTCTTCCAACAACCGGATGGCACGGCCATAGCCACTTTCAGCCAGGGGCTTGAGAATTTCCTTGGCAAGCTGGACGCTGTCTTGGTCATCGGAATAGTTCTCGATCAAGAACCGGGCGAAGCTCAGACCGGCATCGACGCTCATCGCCTCACTGGTCAGTCGAATGCTCTGCTTGGCCTCCGCAATGCGCCCTTTTTCGACATTCTGTTTGAAGTCGAGCAAGACGGCCTCGACGGTTGCACCCCGGCGCACCTCGGCGCGCGCCTCCCAGAATTTGAGAACCTGATCCGAATAGCCGGCGCTCTTCAGATAGCGTTGATAAAGCGCAAGCGCGCTGGCGCGACCGTATAGCGCCTGCGTCTGGATTGCCGCGATCACCAGCGGATCCTTCAGGGCAGGCAACTGGTCGATTTGGTCGGCTTTGAGATTGAGCGTCTTGTTACCGGCGCCCGCTTCGATATCAGACCAGTATGCAGCGGCTTCAAGGTCGGGTCCTTTCGGGTCGATGCAGAGGAAGACACGCTGCAGCTTGGCGATGGCATTGATCTCGCCATTGCTCTGAATGGCTTGGCTTAGGAGGTCGGTGGAGCGCGCCAAGGTGGTGGCGCTGGGGCTTTGCCTGACAAGAAGCTCTGCGAGGTCGATACCACCCTCGATATCACCACGCTTGACCGCCTCTTCCAGCAATGGCCTCACATTTTCCGCCGATTGCCAGATCCCTTCGCGGTCCTGGATGAGGCGCGCAAGACGTGTAAAGGCCCATGGTGGCGGGTCTGCGCGTTCAATCAACTGACGAAGTGTGTTCTCGTAGGCGGCCGCGTCGGCAGGCGATGTATCCTTGCTCTGTTCATAGAGCTGGGCCTGCTTGACCAAGCCCGCCTGATTGCCCGCTTTTTCCGCTATGGCGTAGTAGTGAAGCGCTTTTTCCCGATCCCGTTCGATGATCGCACCTTCGGCATAAAGGCGGCCGAGCTCGAGGATCGCGGCCATGTTGCCGCCGTCTGCGGCCATCTTCAGATATTTGACCAGAACATCATTGTCTTTGACGATCTTTTCGCTGAGCAGATTGTATTCGGCCACTTCCCAGGCAGCGGCCGTATCGCCGAGATCAGCGGCGAACCGGTACCATGCGAGGCTGACATTGGGATCATTCTTGACGATCTCGCCACCATCATATTCGCGTGCGACGCGGCCGATGCGGTCGCAAATTCCTTCATCGAGAACGCCAACAAGCGAACCTAATGCCATGTTGACGGCCAGTTCGGGTTCGATTTCCCAGTTCTCGATCTTTTCGCCGTTTTTCGTCATGCGTGCCAGATCGAGGATCGCATCGGCGTTACCACCATAGGCGGCCTGGACCTTAAGCTTCAGACCGCTGGCGCGATCAGTTTCGACGCCTTTGCCGTCGATCAGGTAGTCGGCGAGCGTGTTCAGCGATCCGGCTGGATGGTCCTTGTTCTCCAGGAGCTTGCCGACTAGGCCCTGTTCACGAACCTTGTCACCTTCGCCCATGGCCAGCATCAGCTTGACCTTGTCGAACAGGGCATCCTTCTCGCTGTAGTCCGACTTGATGGTCGGCAGCAGCTCCTGCATGCGGTTGAGGATCGGCTCGAAACGTCGGGCATCGACGTCGCGCAAGCGGTTCATGTCGCGGGTGATGGAATAGGTTTCCCGCTTGGGCAGGGCCTTGCGGTCCCACGCCGTCCAGTCGGCAATCATGTCCTCGTCGCGGATGCGCGGCGTGCAGATTGCCGATTTGGGGACGTCGATGTCCGGTGGCAGGAACCGGACATCGATCGGCTCGCTTCGTCCCGGAGTTCCGGTGGCAACCGTCATCACACCTGCCATGAGCAGCGATTTAACCAGTTTTCCAATCGTCATGATAAACCTCCGGAGCTCTTTCAGGAATTAACGCGCAATGGTGCTGGGAACGGCAACTGCGGTGACGTCATCGCCCGTGCCGGTGACCACTATGGTCACACCGGCAAGCCGCTTGAATTCGACAGCGTCGATCTTGGCGATTTCCTTTTCGCCGTCGCGGACCACGAGATCGACTTTCAGCGGGGCTCGCAGGGCAACCGACTTCGATGCACCGCTGTCGACATCCGAGACGGCATCCGATCCTGCCTGTGGAACGAAGAGGTCGAGCGCCGCCTTTTCCGTCAGGTTGTAGAGGGTCAATGTTGCCTTGGATGGATTCTTCGTCATGTCGTCTTCGACCGTGACGACACCATCCTGGGTAATGACGGCTGAATAGAATTTACCGGCTGCCGCCTCGACACTTACCTGGCGGAAGCTGGATGACACCGCGATGTCGCCGGGTGCCACCGCCACATAAGGCGATACGCCGTCGTTCAGTTGGCTGAACGAGCTGTTCTTGACCGAGGCAATCGATGAGCCGGGTGCGATAACCCTGACAAAGGCCGAGTTCGGGTCGATCGGCTTTTCGTACAGACCGCCATCGTCGGCCAGGGATGGCAGCGCGAAAGCAAGCGTTGTTGCCATCGATACCAAAGCGAGGTTGAAGTGGGTTTTCGTCATCATGACTCTTCTCCGAGTTTCGTCTTGCAGACAGAGAGGGAGGTGTCTTCGCCGACAGGAGCATCGAACGAGACGGCGACCTTGCTGAACGATCCGGCAGGAAAGCCGCCCAGCGAGAAGTAGTAGCGACCGGTGGAGCGCAGGCGGTCGCCGCGATCCATGGCTCGGGTGCGCGTCTGGCCATCCGCACCGGTGAATTTGAAGGTAACGTTACGGCTGGTGTCTGAGCCGATGTCGGCGAGCAGAACGTCATTTCCACTCAGTTTGATCTGGGCAAGATCCGCTTCGACGGTCTTGCCATCGACCGATGCCGTCGTCAGTGGCGGGCTGCATTCGCCGAGAGACGCCGCAATGATCTCTTTCCAGGGTGCCGCGCCGAATTGGCCGAGATTGTTGTAGATCGGATTTTCCCAGATCAGGAAGCGTGGACGCTGCTCCTGGAACTCTCGCGAGGTGATGTAGGAGAGGATCGAGCCGAACTGGTTGCCGCCCGAGATCGAATAATTGTCCACCGGGACTTGGGTCCAGTGTTCGAGATATCCGGAGAAATTGCTGATCGGCTTGTCGGAGTAACTTGTGCCGATCAACGCTATGGTGGCTTCATCACCGCCGCCGAAAATGTCCATGGAAGCACCGTCGGTGGATGCTTCCTCGGCGCGCACTGCACGGTAGGCATGTGCGGTGACCGTTGGAACGTTCGAGATGCAGTGCTTTTGCAGAAGCTCGCGCATGCTCGAATATTCGGGATCCGGCTTGACCTCTTCCATGTCGAACTGCACGGGCGTTACATCGCCAAAGGCAGGCAATTGTTTCATGCGGTCGGCGATCGCCTTTGCCGCAACGCTCGCACCGTGGGCCGTCCAGTGAAAGTCCGACTGAAAGAAGGAATGTTCGCCGAAACCGTTGATGTTGTCCTTGCGCATGGGCGAGGCGATATCGACCGCCGCCACGCCTCTTTCGCTCAGGCGACGAATGACATCGCTGTAGATCTGCACCGCGATATCGGCATCAAATCCATAGAGTGCGGCCCTTGCGGGTACGAGCTCAGGCAGAACCTGGGATTTCGTCGGCAGTGGCACATAGATCAGTGTCGTGCCCTTCTGCTCGAGCGCCTTAGCCATGGCCGCCAGATTGTCGGCGGTCTGATCGGTGAATGCGTGCTGCAGGCGCAGATCCGCGAGAATGCGGAAGAACATGCCGTCCTTGCCCTCGATCATCTGCAGCTCTGAAATCTCCTCCAGATTGCGGCAGCCATAGGCGGATGAAGGCTCTGCGCTGGCCTGCGCCCATGCTGCCGAGGTGCTGCACAAGGTGAATGCGGCGAGCACGCCGCCCAGATGGCCATAGTGTTGTCGGGTGGTCATGGTTGTACCTCCGCGTGTTCTTCCGAGGGTGGGTTCTTGAGTGTTGCCAGTATGTTGCCAGCGGCGGCCTTGATGCCGATGCTGCCGCTGTTCTGAGCGATGGTGAGGTAGCGGCCCGCCTGTGCGGTCTGCTCGGGCGTGCGTTCATTGTTGGAAAGCAGCAGCACGGCGAGCTTGAACGCCGTTTGGCCGTTCTTTTCGCCTGCGCCAGACGAGAGCAGCGCCTCAAGCTCGTCGCGCTTTTCGCCGAAGGGATGGCCTTGGCTGTAGAAGCGGACAAGCGCGTCGACAGCCTTCTCATTGCCCTTTTTGGCCTGTGCGCGCAGGACGGCTTCTGCACTTTTCAGATGGGCGGGCCGGAATTGCGCGTCTGGCTTTTCCAGCAGATTGAGGATGTGGCGCACCGCATAGCCGCGCCCCTCGAAAGCGGCGATGGTGAAATAGTGCAGGGCATCTGTCGTGAACTTGGGATCGCCGTCCTTGCCGATCCTCTCGGCTAGCCTGAAGGCACCGATGCCGTCACCGGCATCGGCGAGCGCCTGCAATTGCCGGTAGCTGATGCGCTTGCCGGCGAGCAGGTCCTTTCGGACAGCCTGCAATTCAAGGGGCAGTTTTGACGCAGGTCCGGTTGGGGCCGGTTTTGGTACGACCACCGTTTCTTCCGCCTTCGGTCGGGGGAAGAACGGCTTGACGCGAGCGACACTCGGCTGGGCCGCAAACGCGCCGGCACACAGGACGAGAACCGCGAGCGGATAAAGATGCTTAGACATTGCCTTCTCCAACCGGGCCGTGATGTCCGCCTGTGCCGGAATTGCTCTTGCGTTTCCACAAGGTGTCCGTGCCGAGGTAACGGACCGGGAATTCCCAGACGATCACGCTTGGCGGCGTCTCGGCCAGTACCTGGCCCTCGAGCAGGTCCATCATCGGCACGCCGGGGCCAAGGCCTTCCTTGGCGACGTTGACGACATCGGAAGACAGCGTCTGTCGGAGGAAATCGGCGAAGGACCAGTTTTCGTTGGCGCTGTAGCTAGTGCCGACCAGCATGACCGGAACGGATGCGTCGCCACCGAAAATGTCGCTGCCCCCCTCCGCTGGCGCTACCGAGGTTCGATAGATCGGAATGTTCTCGGGCTTCAGGCCGACGCGTGGAGCATAGTCGGGCGAGGTGATGTATTTGGTCAGGTCTCCCCAGACTTCGACCGGGGTCTGCCAGCCGGCGGTGACCTGCTCGGAGGTGAGCAGGATGCCGCTCTGCTGGAATGTGCTTTGTACCGCTTCCGCTGTCACCTTGGCACCGGCCGGAGTCCAGTGGGTGTCGGACTTCAGGAACATCTCGTCCTGCGGCTTGGCTGCGAGCATGGCGGTGCGTGTATCGACAACCTTCATGCCGGCCTGCTTGAGAGCGGTCGAGAAGTCGGTGTAGGCGTTCACCATGGCGTCGTTGCGCATCATGTCGGGCAGGTGCTCAGTATAGATGTCGGACTTGGCCGGCAGCGGGACCATGACCAGTTCGATGCCTGCGTCGGCCAGTTTGTTGCGCACTTCGGCAATCTGGCTCACCGCCGCCTCGATCTCCGTAGCCTTGACGCGCTTGAATTCCTCGCCGGTGAAAAACCAGCCGTCTTCGCCGACGATGACGCCCTTGCGGCCTGAGCCGAGCAAGGCAAAGCGGGCATTGCCGATAACGCCGACGGCGGCGTCGCGGTGCGGCAGTTCGTTCTTGTAGAGCGCGTCGAGATCGCGGGTGGCTTCACCGTCGATGACATAGGAGAGCGAAAGGTCGTTGACCTGAGCGGCCTCCGCTTCGCTGCCAGCGGCAGCGAAGAGCATGGTTGAATTGGCATAGATCGCGTAACCGAAGAAGACCGTCGGAAGAAGCAATGTCGCTGCATGTTGGCGAATGCTGGCCATGTCTTATCTCCTGTCAGAACTGGAAGTAGAGGAAGGGCGAAACCGACTGTTCCGACAGGCGCGCCACGGTCACGACCAGCAGCAGGCTCATGGCAATCGGATAGGCCAGCGAGGGGATGGCAACGGCGGTTCCATTGGCTGAGACCGAGAAGCCATGCGCCTCGATGCCATTCTCGGCATCGGTCAGCTTCTTGAAATAGGGTTCGGCGAAGACTGCACCGATGGCGAGTGCGAGGAAGAGCAGGTTTTCCCGCGTGACATTGGCGAGGAACTCGATGCTCGGGTTGATGCCGTTGAGGCCGATCATGCCGCCATAGACGGTGAAGGCGTCACCGACATTGGCAGCCCGGAACATGACCCACCCGATCAGGACGAGAACGAGGGTGACGGGAAGAGCGATGGCGCGGCTCGGGACGTTCCTGGCCCATCCGGTGTAGCGTTCGCAGGCAAGCCATGCACCATGCCACGCACCCCAAAGCACATAGGTCCAGGCCGCACCATGCCACAGGCCGCCGAGCAGCATGACGAGGAACAGGTTGATATAGGTCCGGGCCGAGCCTTTACGGTTGCCGCCGAGCGGGATGTAGAGATAGTCACGCAGCCAGGTGGAAAGGCTGATGTGCCAGCGCTGCCAGAACTCGGTGATCGACAGGCTGAGATAAGGCGTGTTGAAATTCTGCTTGAAGCGGAAGCCCATCATCAGCGCCAGGCCGATCGCCATGTCCGAATAGCCGGAGAAGTCGAAGTAGAGCTGCAGCATGTAGGCGATCGCTCCGAGCCAGGATTCCACCATGGTCGGATTGGCCATGGCAAAGGTCTGGTCGGCAATCGGGGCTACGGTGTCGGCGATCAGGACCTTCTTCGACAGGCCGATGGTGAAGATATAGAGGCCGGAGGTGAAGATCGGCAGGCTGTGTTCACGCTTGATGAACTGATCGGTCAGGTCACGGAAACGCAGGACCGGGCCGGCGATCATGTGGGGGAAGAGGGCCATGAAGGCGGCGAAATCGACGAAGCTGCGGGTCGCGGGTGTATCCTTGCGGAAGACGTCGACGATGTAGCCGATGGCATGGAAGACGTAGAAGGAGACGCCGATCGGCAGGATCAGCTGCCAATGATAGCCGAGGTTCTCCGGTGTCGTGCCGATGAGGGCTGCAAAGCTGTCCATGAAGAAGTTGAGATACTTGAAGATGCCGAGCACGATCAGGCATCCGATGATGCCGATGACCATGGTGGTCTTGGCTCTGGCCTCGCCTTCCCATCTAGCGATCAGCAGGCCGCAGCCATAGGCCCAGGCGGTGACGGCGATGAACAGCAGCAGGAAGTCGGCGCGCCACCAGCAGTAGAAGATGTAGGAACCGATCAGGATGGTCCATGAACGCAGGCGATCCGGCGTCAGATAATAGGCCACCAGGAAGAGCGGTAGAAACAGGAACAGAAATGTCTCGGATGAAAAGACCATCGGTTTTAGCTCCCTGACTGGCAGTCCGTCCGCGGGGACGACTGTTCATTGGCGTGGATGATGAAGGGTTGGGCAGCCTGATCTGCGGTCGAGACGCGCAGGAGTTGCGGCACATAGCTGGCAAATTCGCCGTCGAGCAGGATGGGGGACTGGCCGGCGAAATCATTGCCGGCCAGAGCCACTTCGCTTGCCGACCCGCCGTGAAGGCCGGATTTGTTGGCAATAAATTGATTGTCGTTGATTGTGAGTGCGGCTTGCGGACCCTGCTCGGTCACAAAGATGCCGGGTCCGGAATTGCTGATCAGCTCGTTTTGCGACAGCGCCAGCTGATCGCTGGCGCGGACCTTGATGCCGACCTGGCGATTGCCGATGACAATATTGCCGGCTAGGTCGACGCAGGTGCCGCGCACGACCGAGATGCCGCCACGGCCGTTGCCCGAGAGCAGGTTGGAGGACACGGTGATGTCGCGCACACCGTTGGCTAGAAAGATGCCGCTGCCGCGATTGTCGAGTATGACGTTGTGCGCCACTTCGATATCAGAACTGCGATTTTGAACATTGATGCCCTGGCCCTGGCGAGAGCCTGTCACGATATTGGACAGAACGCGCCCGTTGGTGATGCCTTTCATGGCAATCGCCGGGCCGGCCGCGTCACGAAACTGGTTTCCGGAGATCAGTATATTGTGCGTGTTCAGCAAGCTGACGCTGCTGACCTTGTCGAAACTGCTGTCAACAAAGAAGGACTGCATCTTGGCAGGCATAAGAGCCGCGCCAATGATCGAGATGCCGGTTGTCGAAGCCGAGCCTTGGAAGCCGAGATTGCTGAACTTGGCCCGCTTGGCCTGCAATGCGCCGCTCATCGCCGTGACGACAAAGGGTTTGAAGTCGGCCAGACCGGCATTGCTCTCGGCTGAGCCCGATATTGCGGCATTGTCGAGCTGCAGGAGCCCGGCGTTCAGAACAAAGGCGCCGGCGCGGGTGGATAGTTCGAGCCTGTCGCTTTCTTCAAGGACTAGCCCGGAGTCTGACCAGATGATGATCGGCCAATTGACCTTGTAGGCTTCGCCGTTCTTCTCAAGCGCACCCGGAAACTGCATTGCCGCCTCCACGGCAAGCTGTTTCAGCGTGATCGTGCCACCGCGGATGAACAGGGCGGGGGCGTTGGTGGCGGTGAGCGCCTTTCCGACATTGGCATTGAAGCGCGTGCCGGTCTGAAGACGAAGCTGCGCCAGCATGAAGTCGACCGGGATCGAGTGCAGGCCGGCCTTGTTCTCGATCGTGGCGAAAGCGGGCGCCTGAAGCGGAACGGACGCCCCGATGCCTTGCAAACGTTCCGTCAGCAACGGTGCGAGGCTCCGCACATTCGCTCCGTCAGAGTGAGCCTTGTCCTCGATCAGAGTGATCTGGCGGGTCAGGTCGGCAAGAGCTGCGTGGTCGAGACTTTCGCCATTCGCGCCGAAAGCCGTCGAGGCGAGCAGTCCGGCGAACAGAAGGGAGGCGCTTCTTCGCATCGACCCGTCCTCAGCTGTTCACGAGCTGGCGGCTGCCGGCCTGGGCTTCCAGTTTTGCGATGACCACTTCGCAGACGACTTCGACGAGCTGCATCTCGGCTTCCGGTCCGCAATAGATGACGGTGGCTTCACCCGGCGGCACTTCGAAATTGTCACCAACATGGAGCGCGCGGGTGATCACCCCGGTTTTCAGCAGACCGGAACCGCTGGTCACTGTCAGCATGCGGTGGGAGGTCAGATCTTCCAGCATCGGCAACATCGTGCCGGCGCGTAGCGTCATCATGCGAAGTTCGTAGCCGGGGCCGCTCTGCACGCGGCGGATTTCGCCCCAGGCCATCTGGTTGCGGGCATGTTCGGCCAGTTCGCGGCGTTTGATGGTTTCGAGCTTTTTCACGATCTGCTTCACCTGTTGGGCCTGGTCGCGGGTGGTGATCAGCAAGGCATCGTCGGTATCGACGACAACCACGTCCTGCATGCCGATCACGGCGACGAGCTTGTTTGTCGAGCGGATGTAGGAGTTGGTGGTGTCTATGCTGATGACGTCACCGCTCAGCACATTGCCGTCCTCGTCCTTCTCCGCGATGTGGTGCAGTGCGTTCCAGGCGCCGACATCGCTCCAGGCGACATGCAGCGGCGCGATGACCGTGCGCGGCGAATGTTCGAAGACGATGGATTCGGTAGGAAGGTTCGACGCCGGAAACAGCGCTTCGGCATTGAGATAAAGGGCATGTTCGGTCTGCAGGCCAAGCCTGATGGCATTGCTGACCGCTTCATGGGTTATGGGATCGAGCCGCCGGAATTCGGAGATCAGCACATCGGCACGAAACAGGCTGATGCCTGACGCCCAGTAGGCGTTGCCGGCCTTGATCAGGGATGTCGCGATTTCCACCGGCGGTTTTTCGATGAAGCTTGCAACTTTGCGGGCGCAGTCAAGCGTGTCCAATGGGCCGCCATCGACGATGTAGCCGTAGCCTGTTTCTGGATATTCCGGCGGCACGCCGAAGAGTACAATATGGCCGCTTTCGGCAGCCGCGCGGGCGGCAAGAACATTGCCCGTCAGGTCGCCCTTGACGATATGGTCCGACGGGATGACGCAAATCAGCGCTGCCGGATCGGTTTCCGCAAGATGCAGCGCTGCGGCAAGGACCGCGGGTCCGGTGTTTCGGGAGATCGGCTCGGCGATGATGCGGGCCGGGCAATTCAGGTCGTTCAGCTGGCGCAGGACGGTGGCGACATGCGAACTGCTGACGGCGACGACGGGATCTGCAAAGCCCAGCATGCGATGGCGTTCGACCGTTGCATGAAAAAACGTGGTCTCCGAGTTGCCGTCGATACGCTGAAACTGTTTCGGGTGCTCGGTGCGGGATAGGGGCCAAAGGCGTGTGCCGATGCCGCCGCACAGGATGAGGGGATGGACGTTTTGCATGACTGCTCCTGTGAATCCTGTTTGTCGATTGCGCGGGATTGTCTGCCTCGCTGCGGTTCTCAGCCGGCCGTGCTGTTGGAGGACATCAGGCCGAGTTGTTGGCCGATGGCAAAAATGCGGTTGCTGATGATGCGCACGGAGACCGGCGATCCGACGGCTTCACCATCGAGGGCGGCATTCGGGGCAATGACGGCGCGCATTTCACCTTGCGCGCCGACCGGCGTCAGGGCCTGTGCACCGGCGGTGAGTTTGCCGTAGGCCACCACGCCATCGGGGAATTTGAGCTCGGCGATGTCGCCGCGAACAAGAAGCTTGGCCTGGTCGGCACTGACGGTTGCAATGACAACAGGGGCCGTTTCCCCGGCAACGACTTCGGCGACGGTGTCGCCGGCCATGACGGTGGAACCTTCCATCGCGGCGCCAGGCAGGATCGTGCAGTCGCAAGGCATGTTGACGCTGAGCGTGTCTCCGGAGACGGCCTGCAAGGTATAGAGAACTTCACCCTTGGCAGCGCCGAGGTTGAGATAGGAGATCTGGCCGCTTGCCACCGCACGCAGCGGCTGGCCGCCGGCGGAAAGCGTGGCGAGCTGGGCGACTTCCTTGGAGAAGATGCGCTGATAGACGAGGTTTGCAGCGACGGCCGCGAGCGCCAGGCTGAGGGCTGCTGTTGCCGCGACCCGCAGACCGCGTAAGACATAGCCGCCCAGTGTCGTCGATCCGACCTGGCTCTTGGCGTTGCTCACGCCTGCCTTTTCGCGGCGGCTGATGATGCCGTCGATGGAGGTAATGTCGCCGGCAATGTGGCTGTTGAGCAGATAACGCAGGGTCGGCAGGTGTTCTCCGGTCGGATCGATGAAGTCGAGACGCAGTTCACCGGTTTCGGCATGGATGCGGCTGATGTGAACGTCGACCTGCAACGCGATCGTGTAGCCGTCGAAATCGAAGCGTAGAACGGCAATACGTTGCTTGCCTTCCAATTCCGGTCCCGACAGTCCCGCAACGGTTGCCGACACGAGGGACAGGCTCTGACCGCTGAACTGTCGACCGTCGATGATCGCAGAAAACGGAATATTGGTTTTTGGGTGCTCGGTGCCGTTGTCCAGGAGGACAGGGAGGTTTTCGGCCTGGGCGGCCTGAGCCTTTAAAGCGGTGTCTCGGGCGGGCTTCTTCTCGATGTCCATTGTCACGGTCCTTCGCTGGGGCTGTTACGTGGCGCGGTTGGATGGGCGCGGTTAGATGAGGTTGCCGACATAAGCCACGCCGAGGATGAGCCATCCGAGGGCAAGGCCATGCATGTAGGTTGAACTGTGGGCCTTCAGCCGCTGGCCGAGAGGCAGGCTGAAACTTCCCGATTTCGCCGAGGACTGACGGGTCCAGCGCTGGCGGTCGAGGCGGAAGAGGATGAAGCTCTTGATGACCGCGCCACCGACCTGGCTGAAATAGAGCAGGAAGGGAAAGGTGACCGGGAAGCTGCGTTTCCGGAACGCCATGATGATCGTGCACATGCAGTAGCGGGTGAACATGACCCAGGCGAAATAGAGCGGCAGGATCCAGGGGCTGACGAAAAACGTCGCGAGCAGGATGCTGGCCGGTCCGGCAAGGGTGGTCCAGATGGAGATCGCCTGGTCGAGGATCGACCACCAGGTGAAGTAACCTATCTGCGAGGCGGGCAGGGCAAGCGCGCGGGCGTTGGTGCGCAGCATATTGCCGAACCAGCGGGTCATCAGGACGGTGGCGGAGTCCATAAAGCCGGACTTCGGCTGGGTTTCGATCGAGACAGTGCACAGATCGGGCAGATAGAGCATCTTGTATCCGCGCTGCAGCAGCCAGTACCAGGTGGACTTGTCGTCGCCGGTGAGGAAGTGAACGCGGCCCAGGCGCCAGTGGTCG
Source organism: Hyphomicrobiales bacterium (assembly GCA_900470155.1). Taxonomy (GTDB): domain Bacteria; phylum Pseudomonadota; class Alphaproteobacteria; order Rhizobiales; family Rhizobiaceae; genus Allorhizobium. Next base: position 1,257,274 of record UBZT01000009.1, on the reverse strand, counting down.
ATGAAATCGTTGCGGACGAGATCGACGAAACCGCTGTCGGTGGCGAGATTGGCACGGAAGATCGACATGCGGCCGGTCAGGGTCAGTACCCGCTCGCCGAGCGACATCGACGACATCATCACATGGCGCTGGCAGAAGCGCAGGTCGAACCAGTCGCGGAATAGGCGCCCGCCTTTGGTGTCACTGTATTCATCGGTGGTGACGGCGCCGACGGAAGGGTCGGTGAAGAAGGGCAGGCTACGGTCGATGACGTCGATCGGTACACAGCTGTCACCATCGACGAAGATGACGATGTCGTTGCGGCCCGGATTGAGCTTGGCGATCGAACGCAGGGAGGTGGCGAGGGCGTCGCGCTTGCCGGTTCCGGCGATCTTGTCGATCTTCACCGCGACCATCGCTTCCGATCCCGGATTGCGGGAGGCGACCGAGGCCATGACCTGTCGGATCAGCCGGGCATCGGCTTCGTCGACGATCGAGGCGACGATGGTGGCGCCGCCCTTGGCGTGATAGGCCGCCTCGAAGATCGAGCGATAGACGCGGGTCGAGATATCCGGGGCAATCTTGTAGGTGGTGACCAGGAAGAAGGTATGATCCTTCAGGCCGCGGGCCTGGTAGGCCTCGACGGCGTTTTCGCGCCGGCGAGGATAGGCGAAGTTCAGGTAATAGGCGGCCCGCGCCAGGTTGATCCCCGCCCAGGCATAGCGCCATGCGCCAATCAGGCCGACGGTGATCAGGGTGCCGGAGACGGTCTGGACCGCCGGATGCGGCACGCTGAGCGCCAGGATCGTCATGATGAGGAGATAGATGACGTGGGACAACATATGGGTGCGCTCCTTACCAGCAAATCCCTTGGTAGGTCCCGGCGGAACGAATGCCGGGCCGGATGCGCAGGAGGTCGACCATCGGGATCTTGTCACTCGACGCATCAAGGACCGGCATTGCCTCGGCATAGTGATTGCCGACAAGGATGACGTCGGAACTGTCCACAAGGTCGTCGAGGTCGCTGACGAGCCTGTTCTTCAGGTCGATGGCGGTGTCATTGCCGCGACCGGCGCCACTCATGCCCTCCGCATAGGCCTGATTGACGAAGGGGTCGTAGATCTTGAGATCATACCCCCGGTCGATCAAACGAGAGGCCAGACTTGCAAGCGGGCTTTCCCGCAGATCGTCGGTGCCGGTCTTGAAGCTGATGCCGACCATGCCGATCGTCTGACCGCCCATTTGCGAGACCATGGTCTCGGCGCGGTCGATCTGCGCTTCATTGGCTTCGAGCACCGCGTTGAGAAGGGCGGTCTCGACATGCTTTTCCTTGGCGAGATGACGCAGAGCACGGACATCCTTCGGCAGGCAGGAGCCGCCAAAGGCGAAACCAGGCCGCATGAAATAAGGTGAGATGTTGACCTTGAGATCCGAGCACAGGATCTTCATCACCAACTGGCCGTCGACACCGCTCGCCTTGGCGATGTTGCCAATCTCATTGGCGAAGGTGACCTTGACGGCGCGCCAGGCGTTGCTGGTGTATTTGATCATCTCTGCCGTCGACAGAGAGACCGAATGGCAGGGGCAGGGGAGCGTGTCGTTGATCTCGTGCAGGATCTTGTCGGTCTGCTCGTCGAGGGCGCCAAAGACGATCAGGCCCGGATCATAATAGTCCTCGATCGCAGTGCTTTCACGCAGGAATTCCGGATAGTAGCCGACGCCGAAATCCTTGCCGGCGATTAGGCCCGTGCTGCGCTCGAGCGCCGGGATGCATACAGTCTCCATGCTGCCGGGCACGATGGTCGAACGAACGACAACGGAGTGGAAACTGCCCTTGGCGGCAATTGCTGTCCCGATCGCCTCGCAGGCCTTGACCACATAGGTCAGTCCGACCGAACCATCCGGTGCGCTTGGGGTGCCGACGCAGACGAAAGACACGTCGGTCGAAGCGATTGCATCCTGGATATCGAGTGTGGCGCGCAGCTTGCCGCTGGCGACAGTCTGCTCGATCAGGGGATCAAGGCCCTTCTCAACGATCGGTGCGCGTCCGTTGTTGATCGTGTCGACCTTGGCAGGGTCGATATCCACGGCCACGACCTCGTGTCCATCTTTGGCCAGGCAGGCTGCTGCCACCACGCCGACGTAGCCGATTCCAAATACGCTGATCCTAGCCATGTGCTGCCCTTGTTGTTGACCGCAGGCCTCGACGGCCGCCGGTAGTTAACAATCGTTTAAATCCGTCTTTAGGATTGGCAGCTATGTATTCTGAGTAAAAGTCAGGAAAGGCCCGACGCTTGTCAGGTAAATTCCCAATAAATATTTAATAAAAACAGCATATTAGCAATTACGGTTTGATAAACGCAAAGCAACGCAATGGATTGTCATCCATCGCGTTGTCATTTTTTACCGATTCATGTTAGTATTGAAGCCAGCCTACACTGATTGCGTAGTTAACTATGTCTGATCGTGTTCGAAGCGATAGTTTTTTTGTTGCACGATATTTGTATGTTTCAACAGTTTTTGTGCTTAATTGAATGTCTGCTGCGATTTCTTTCATCGCCTTTCCGAGTGCGACATAACGCAGGACAAGTTCTTCCTGCGTTGAGAGTTTGCCTTGCTCGGCTTCTTGTGTCGTGTTGTTGCCGTTTCCGTTGTCGGACAACGCGATCACGGATTCGTCTATGACGATGTCGCCCGCATGTATGCTCTTGATCGCACGCAATAGCTTCGGGCTTGCAACCGTTTTGGTGACTACCCCAGAATATCCCCTGGCGATGTATGTCTCTCCCGGCAAAGTGTCGCGTATATCACAGTAGGCGATGAGGCGCGCCAAGATGCGGAGTTCTTTCAAGTCCATCTCGCAATCGCGCAGAGAGCGATCGAGAAAAGCTGGGTCGGCGACGATAACCTGTGGCGCCAACCGTTTGATTGCTTCTGCGAGGTTCGCGTCCCGCTGAGTCAGCGCCAGCGCTTCCAACTGTCTCGTCGAGTTTATCAGAAAGCTCAGGCCGTCCACCAGAACCGGGTTCTCGTCCAAAACCAGGACCCTTATCTTGCTAGTGTTTTCCATTGCAGCTCCAATCGACCGACCCTGCCACGCGTTCTCCCAATCGACCGATGTGCCCGGGTGAACATGTTTGCAAATGCCAAGCTTTGGCCTGATCATGTTCGGAGAGAACGCAGAGGGTGTCAAGATGTTGCGGCGCGGCAGGAATCTCGCCAAAATTGCTGTTGTGCAACATAACCAATTCGTGACTGACAGTACTGATAGCGAAAATTCCTTTTTCTATCAATAATTTATGTTTTTCTTTTTCGAAGGTGACCGATGTCTCTTTCTGCAGCTGAACCGCTTCCGGTTGCTTTTCTTCGAGGTAAAACCGGGTTTTGTCTCGAAAATAGACATGACCTATAAAGAATGACAGGTGACAATTCTCCCGAATTTGATGACTTCAAGTGTAACCGACCAAGGCGAAATTGTGGTCGATCATTTTGCCTTCACGACATCCGGAATCCGCGCGCAAAGCACCTCTGCGCGCTCTTTCGTGCGGGCCGCGAATCCTCGCGGCTGATTTGTAGTGTCATATCGTCGCTATCAGGCAAAATTGCAGCAAAGTGATTTGATGTGATCGGCGGGGCTGATCGGTCGTACCCGTCGGTGCTCCATCTTCTTGCGCGCTTACGGTCGGGGTTGGCGAGCCGCGTGACGCTTTTCCGCGACGAACACAGCTTCCCGGTCTGGAAAACCATTAACTGTAGAATCCATCACAGGTCGCATCGGGCCACTTTCGCAATTTGATGCGCTCTGAATTTACTACTCTTTTCACAGTGTCGGCTAAAGTGACCTCTACAAACTTGTGTAGGGTGTGTTGTGAAGCATAATTTCAAGCTTACGACAGTTGGTCCGGATTTGCGGACGGACTTGGTCTCAAAACTCCATCTGGCTCATTCCGCGATCGAGAAGTCATTCCTCGATGCAGGTGCGGTCCTTGTCTCGGTGATGGAAATTCTGAACGGGCTGGTCGATATCCTCGACCGCCTGACGAATACCCTCGATGGCGAGACCACAGCGTCGACGGTCAAGGGGCTGCGGAGTACCGTATCCAATTTGGCGCTGCTGCCGAAGATCGCCGAAGCGCGGCACACGAAGTTTGTCGAGATTTCCGACATCTGCCACTCAAGCAGCCTTCACCTCGACGATATGCGCGAGACCATCCGCTATCTGCGTACCTTCGCCATTACGGTGAAGATCACCGGTGCGGGGCTCGCCGAGTTCGCGGAATTTGCCGATGAAATTCGTGACCGGGTGCAGTTTGGTGCGGAAGAGGTGGACAAGTTCGTCGCGCAACTGAGCGTGATGCGCGCCCAGTTGCGGACCGCGCGTGATTTTGCCGAAGGCATCCGCAGCGATTTCGACACTACGGTTCCACGCATTGTCAGCAACCTCGATCAGAGCTCGAGCCGCATCGCGCAGCAATATGCGCAGATGTCTGCGGTTGCCAGCGATGTCAAACAGGTGACAGGCCGGGTCCAGGGCAAGATAGCCAGCGTGCTTTCGGGTTTGCAGATTGGCGACATCACCCGCCAGCGGATCGAACATGTGCAGAGCACGTTCGAACTCTTGGACGCATTTCTCGCTTCGCCGGAAGGTGGGGCGCTTTCGCCGCAAGAAGCCGACGATCTGAACACGGTCATTCTCCATCTGTGCCATGCGCAGCTGGATGAAACGCTGGTCGACTTCCGCCGGCAGTGCCGCAGCATCTCGACCAATATTGCAAGCTTTTCGGCCGATGCGTCGCAGATTCTGGTTCTGCGCGACAAGGTGACATCTGAAAGTGCCGGCGAAGATCACAATGTGCTCAAGTCGATGGAAGCGGATCTGAGGATTGGGTGCGAGCTCGCCGAGCGTGTTCGCGACCGAAGTGGTGAATCGGATTCCGTCGTCGGTTCGGTGACAGCAACAGCCCAGCATCTGCTCAAGGGGATCGAGGTTATTCGGTCGATCAAGACCGATATTCACTATATGGCTCTCAACTCCAACCTGCGCTGTTCGCGCCTGGGGGATGCGGGACGGTCGGTGAACGTGGTCAGCGGCGAGCTTCGGCTCTTTGCCGGCAAGCTCGAGACGCCAGCTGATGCGATCGTGACCGATCTTCATGCGGTTGAAGCCGCGACACAGTTCTTGTCCAACGAAGCGACAGCCGACATCGGCAATCTCGGGGAACCTCTGCGTGATGCGCTTGCGGCGGTACAGACCGTTGGCGCCGAAATGGAAAAGGGATTGCAGGAATTTGCGGTCGAAGGTCAGGCCGTCTTTGCCCGCATCAGCGCTGCCGTCACCAAGCTTGATTTCGAGAGTGAGCTTGGCGGTGTTCTGGATCAATGCCTGGGGCTTGCCTCCCATATGGCGGCCGGCGATCTACCGGACACACAGGATCTGACATCCCGAATCGAACCGCTTTCATCGGGGATTTTCCGGATCTACACGATGGCGCAGGAAAGAGACATCCATCTGCGGTATCTGGACGTAAATTCCGGTGGCTCGGCTTCCCAGATTGGTTCGCCCAAGAGCGAGATCATGGACGACGACGATCTCTTTGCCGATGCCCTGTTCTGATCAAACAGGCTCTAAGCTGCGTGTTCAAGCCGCCCGAGTGTTCGGGCGGCGAGCAGCACCTGCTCGGTTGTCTGCGCCAGCGGCACGAGCGTCAACACTTCATCCGCATAACGTTCGGCGTTCAGGATTGCCTTGGCGAGATTGCTGACCTTGGCCGGATCCATGCGGTGCAGGTAGGCGTGGAAATCGAACATGTCGCGATAGGCGGAGCGCTCGATGATCGGCGTGTCGAGCACATGCACGCGCTGTTCGGAAAGAAGATGCTTCACGGCCTGAAGCGCGCGCGTGGTGACAAACGAATTTACCCGCGACAAGACGACTGAATGGGGGATGCGGATGCCGGCCTTGCGATCAAGGTAACGGAGCAGATCCAGAACCTGCGCGCCACCCTGGGCATCCATGCTGCTTCCCTGCACGGGAATCATCACATGATCGGACAGGCCAATGGCGGTTGCCAGCAGGGGGGACTGAATTCCGGGAAGGTCTATGATCACATAGTCCCAGTTTCGCTGGCATTCGGTCACGGTCTTCTGGATGGTCGCCATGGACACGAAGGTTTCGACAGTCAGGTTTGCCCGTTTCTCGGCTGTTTCAAACCATCTCGAGATCCAGCGCTGCGGGTCGGTGTCCAGAATGCAGACCCTGAAATTGCGCCGCACGAGTTCCGTTGCGAGGAGAAGCACGGCAGTGGTCTTGCCGGCGCCACCCTTGGAATTGGCGAAAGTGATCACGGCCATGGTCTGCTCCTCGTCTGAACGCGTGAGCCAGAATCGCTCGCCAGGGCACAACCATCGTGCAGTCTCCACTCTTGCCAAACATGGTTAACAAAGGGCAAAGATGCGGGGGCACAAGTTTGCAGATGTCCCTGAAATACCGGGAAAATTCGCCGAACTATCTGTGCTTGTCGGCTGTCAGGATTTCTCTTGCGATGAGATCGAGAGAGACGACCTTGTCGACGCCGCCACGAGCAATCGCTTCCTTGGGCATTCCGAACACGATGGAACTTGCCTCATCCTGAGCAACGGTGAAGGCGCCTGCCTGGTGCATCTCCTCCATGCCGCGCGCGCCATCATCACCCATGCCTGTCATGATGACGCCCATGGCATTGGAGCCCGCAGCGCGTGCCGCCGAGCGGAAGAGCACATCCACCGAGGGACGATGGCGCGAGACGAGGGGTCCGCCACGGACAGAGACATGGTAGCGGGCGCCTTGCCGCTCGAGGAGGATATGCTTGTCGCCGGGTGCGATCAGAACATGACCGCGCAGGACGGGATCCCCGTCGACCGCTTCCTTGACCTCGACCTCACAGAGACTGTTGAGACGTTTGGCGAAGGCTGCGGTGAAGCGTTCCGGCATGTGCTGGACGATGACAATTCCAGGCGCATTGGCCGGCAGCCGCTCCAGCATTTCGCGCAGGGCCTCGGTGCCGCCGGTCGAGGCGCCGACGCAGACGACCATTTCAGTCGTGCGCGCCATGGCCTTGCCCGTCGGTGGCGGCAGGACTGCGTCGGCTGTCAGCTTTGCGGTCGGGCCGCTGGCGGCTGCCGAGCGCATGCGCCTCGTCGATCCCAGTCTCGCCTGGGCAGCGCTTTTTACCACGTCGCAGATGCGCAATGCTTGCTCGGAGAGATAGTCGGCTGCACCGATCTTCGGTTTCAGGATGACATCCACGGCACCTGCCTCCAATGCCTGAAGCAAGGTTTCCGACCCGGATTCCGTCAGTGAAGAACACATCACCACCGGGATCGGCCGCTGCGACATGAGTTTGCGAAGGAAGGTGATGCCGTCCATGCGCGGCATCTCGACATCCAGGGTGATAACGTCCGGTATCTCCTCCTGAATGCGTTTCGCCGCGATGAACGGATCCGAAGCCGCGCCGATGACTTCGATGGCAGGGTCAGATTCAAGGACTGCCGTCAGTGTCTGGCGCACAGACGCGGAGTCATCAATGATCAGGACGCGGATCTTGTTACTCATGAGGTCTTCAGATCCTTTTGAAGATCGTGTTCGCCACCTGGCGGACAGGGAGATCGAGGCCTGTCACGGATTCGGAATGGCCGATGAAGAGATAACCGTCTGGAACGAGATTGGCGCAGAGCTGCGACAGGACGTGTTCCTGGGTCTTCTTGTCGAAGTAGATCAATACGTTGCGGCAGAAGATCATGTGGAAGGGATCGCCAACCGGGTAGGTCTTGTCCATGAAGTTCAACCGACCGAAGCCGATTTTCGACCGTAGCGCCGGTGTTATCCTGACGTTGGTTTGTCTTTTGTCCTTTGGCAGCATGACGTATTTCGCCATCATGTGTGGCGGAACCGGGTCCAACTGGTCGGCGGGATAGATTCCCGCCTTTGCTGTCTTCAGCACATCCGTGGACAGATCTGTTGCGAGGATGCTGAAATCGCAGCCGGCATTGTTCTGGGCCGCTTCGGCCATGACCATGGCCATCGTGTAGGGCTCGGCACCGTTGGAGCAGGCGGCACTCCAGGCCCGCATGCGGCGGACGCCTTGTTCCTTCAGTTCCGGCAGGACGACCTCTTCGAGATAGGCGAAATGGTTCGGCTCGCGAAAGAAGTCGGTCTTGTTGGTGGTGACCGCATCAATCAGGAATATGCTCTCGTTCTGCAAACCGCCATGCTTGAAGAGGAAATCGCAGTAGTCGTTGAAGGTGGACAGGCCCGTGGCACGCAGCCGCCGGCGCAGTCTTCCCTCGAGCATTGTCACCTTGTTGGGCGGCATCTTGATGCCGCTATAGTCATAGATGAATTTCGCCAATAATTGATAATTGCGAGGACCCAGTGTGTCCTCGCCCCGTACCTGGGCTACGCCTGCATTCACCGGGTCACTCCTTAGCCAAAGGCCACTTGTTTTTCATCGCTGCCCAGCATGTTCACGTCCGCATGTGAGAACAGGCGCGCCAGATCGATGATCACGACAAAATCCGTCTCGCGTCGAACGACACCGGCGATGTAGTCCGAGCGCCAGCGAACGCCGATATCCGGGGCAGCTTCGATCTGGTCACGCCGGAATGGCGTGACCTCGTAGACCTTGTCTGCCACCAGGCCGATTGCAAGCGTCTTGCCTTCAATCGGAATGTCGAGCACCAGGATGCGGGTATCATTGGTGCGGACCGTCTTGGACATGCCAAGCCTTACTCTCAGATCGATGACCGGAACACCCTGGCCGCGCACGTCGCGCAGCCCGAGTAGATAGTCCGGACCATGGGGGATCTTGAAAGGGTCCTCATGGTCCAGGATTTCCCGGACCACGGTGACAGGCACGGCGAAGATCTCCGCGCCAAGGCTGAACGTGACGAATTGGGATTCGGATGAGGCTGTGCTCATGGTCATGCGCTTTCCCGGAAATCGGCGTCGTGGGCGTCAGGTCCACCCATCGAAAGATCGAGGGCAAATCCCTTGGCACGCGCCTGCTGGCTGGCGATTGAGTGGTCGGTTGTCGACGGTTTGCGCTGGGGAGCGGCGGAGCTGCGGGCCTGCGGTGCACTGGGTCGTGCCGCGGTCTTGGCCACTGCAATTTCCCGTGCATTTCGTTCAACCCGGAAGAACGAAATCGAAGTTTGCAGCTCTTCCGACTGGGCAGCCAGCTCTTCGGAGGTCGCGGCCATCTGTTCGGATGCCGAGGCATTCTGCTGGGTGACCTTGTCGAGCTGCTGGATCGCTTCGTTGATCTGCGATGCGCCGACGTCCTGCTCGCGGCAGGCTGCGGAGATTTCCGAGACCAGTTCGGCGGTCTTGCGGATATCAGGCACCAGACGGCCAAGCATTTCGCCAGCTTCCTGCGCTGCCTTCACTGTCTCCCCGGACATTGCGCCGATTTCGGCTGCTGCCGACTGCGAGCGTTCGGCAAGCTTGCGGACTTCGGAAGCGACGACGGCAAACCCCTTGCCATGTTCGCCGGCACGGGCCGCTTCAACGGCAGCATTCAGCGCGAGCAAGTCTGTCTGGCGGGCGATTTCCTGGACGATCGAGATTTTCTCGGCAATCGTGCGCATGGCACCGACGGCGCGATTGACAGCGTCGCCGGATGCTTCTGCATCCTTGGCCGACTGGCGGGCAATCTTTTCGGTCTGGGCGGCATTGTCGGCGTTCTGCTTGATGTTGGCGGCCATTTCTTCCATCGAGGCGGATGCTTCTTCGGCAGACGCTGCCTGTTCGGTCGCGCCCTGCGACAGCTGTTCGGAGCTTGCCGACAGTTCCTGGCTACCGGACGAGACATTGGCTGCTGCCGACAGCGCGTCAGCGACGACGCCACGCAGGCGCTCAACCATGCTTTCCAGCGACAGGCCAAGCGTATCCTTGTCGGACAAAGGCTGGGGCGTGACAACGAGGTCGCCATTGGCGATCAGGTCGGCGATCCGCGCCGTTTCGCGAAGGTTGCCGGTCATGATCTCCATGGACTTGACGAGATCCTTGATCTCGTCGTTGGCCTTGTGCTCGATCTCATGGTTCAGATCACCGATGCTGACGGCGACAGCCAAGTCGCTTGCACGGCGCAGGCCGCGAGAAATGTTGATCGAAATCCAGATGGCTACGACTGCAGAGAAGACAAGCAAGCCGACGACGATACCAATCAGGATGTTGCGCGAGTAATCATACTGGACGTTCGTCGCTTCATCCGTGGCATTCAGATCCTTGACGATCTCCTCGTTGAGCCCGTTCATGGCCGCGAGCAGGACCGAGGTCATTTTTGCGCCTTCGCCCATCGAGATCACACCAGCGCGCGCATTGGATTCAGGTGTATTTTGACGGGCGAGGGCAATGATTTGATCCTGAAGCTGAAGCCACGCCGGCAAGGCGGCACGGAGTTCGGCCACCTTCACGCGCACACCCTCAGTCTTTTCGGCATCGAGACGGGTGAGGAGCTCATTGATCTTGGTACGAGCTTCAGTGACTTCCTGCGAATAGGAAGAAATCTGCGTTGCGTCGGTATTGAGGATCGCATTTTTCTCAGCCCGGATCGACAGATAGATCGTGTCCGAAAGGTCGCTCGAATTGCGCAGGTTGGCAGCCGGTCCCTGAACAATTTCGGTGATGGCCGAGTTCAGCGTCGAAAGATTGTTGATCGCAAGCATGGCCATTCCGAAGGACATCAGAATGATTATGCCGAACGTGAGGGCAAGTTTGAGTTTGATGGTAAAGCGCATTGTCGCGTCCCCGGTGAGGTGATGGTGATTGGAGGGCTGTGTGGGACATCCCGGGCTTGCATTTTAAGCTACCGGGCAGGAGCCGCCGCTCCTCGCAATCAGCGCATTCTACGCTGAGGCCAGGGCGGATCTTCTTGTCCGCCCTGGCTCTTCAATTCTACGCGCTTTCCCGGAAATCGGCGTCGTGGGCGTCAGGTCCACCCATCGACAGATCGAGGGCAAATCCCTTGGCACGCGCCTGCTGGCTGGCGATTGAGTGGTCGGTTGCCGACGGCTTGCGCTGAGGCGCGGCAGTGGTGCGGTTCTGCGATGCTGCGGGCCGCGCGACCGTCTTGGCGGCCGCAATTTCCCGGGCGTTGCGTTCGACCCGGAAGAAGGAAATAGAGGTCTGCAGTTCCTCGGACTGGGCAGCCAGCTCTTCGGAGGTCGCGGCCATCTGTTCGGACGCCGAGGCGTTCTGCTGGGTGACCTTGTCGAGTTGCTGGATCGCTTCATTGATCTGCGAGGCACCGACGTCCTGCTCACGGCAGGCTGCCGAGATTTCCGAGACCAGTTCGGCGGTCTTGCGGATATCGGGAACCAGACGGCCGAGCATTTCGCCAGCTTCCTGCGCTGCCTTCACCGTCTCCCCGGACATTGCGCCGATTTCGGCTGCTGCCGACTGCGAACGTTCGGCAAGTTTGCGGACTTCGGAAGCGACGACGGCAAAACCCTTGCCATGTTCGCCGGCACGAGCCGCTTCAACGGCCGCGTTCAGCGCGAGCAAGTCGGTCTGGCGGGCGATTTCCTGGACGATCGAGATCTTCTCGGCAATCGTGCGCATCGCACCGACGGCGCGATTGACAGCATCGCCGGATGCTTCGGCATCCTTGGCCGACTGGCGGGCGATCTTTTCGGTCTGGGCGGCGTTGTCGGCGTTCTGCTTGATGTTGGCGGCCATCTCTTCCATCGAGGCGGATGCCTCTTCGGCCGATGCTGCCTGCTCGGTCGCGCCCTGCGACAGCTGTTCGGAGCTTGCCGACAATTCCTGGCTGCCGGACGAGACATTGGCCGCTGCCGAAAGTGCATCGGCGACGACGCCACGCAGACGCTCAACCATGCTTTCCAGCGACAGGCCGAGCGTATCCTTGTCAGACAAAGGCTTTGGTGTGACGACCAGGTCGCCATTGGCGATCAGGTCGGCGATGCGCGCCGTTTCGCGAAGGTTGACGACCATGTTTCCCATGGAAATACCAAGCGAGTCTTTGTCAGACAAAGGTGTGACTTCCTTCGAGAGGTCGCCGGCTGCAATCATGTTGGCGATGTCGGCCGTGCTCTTCAGGTTTGCCGTCATTCGATTGATGGTTTCGATGAGATCCTTGATCTCGTCATTGCTCTTGACCTGGACGTTCTGGTTGAGATCACCGAGGGCAACGGCTTCTGCCACGCCTGAGACCTTACGAAGACCGGAACTGATGCCGAGGGCAATCCAGAAGGCGACGACGGTTGAGAACAGGAGAACCGCAAGGACTATGCCGATCAGAATGCTTCTGGAGTTGTCGTATTGCACATTCGTGGCTTCATCGGTGGCCCGCAAGTCCTTTCCGATTTCTGCGTTGAGGCCTGACAATGCGGTTAGCAGCGTGGAAGTAACGCTTGCGCCTTCGCCCATCGAAATCTGACCGGCCAGCACATTGGATTCCGTGGTGTTTTCCTGGGCCAGTCTCAGAATGCGGTCTTGAACCTCAAACCACTTTGGCAGAATGCCGCGGAACTCGGTGACCTTTTGTCTGATGGCAGCTGTGTCATCCTTGTCGAGCTGGCTCAATAGTTGGTTTACCTTCGAACGAACTTCCGCGACTTCGCGGGAATACGAAGTAATTTGAGCGGGATCGGTGTTCATCACAGCATTTTTCTCAGCGCGGATCGAGGTATAGACGGAATCCGACAGATCGCTGGAATTCTGAAGATTGGTTGCAGGGCCTTCTACGATCTCGGTGATCGCCGAATTCAGTGAGGACAAATTTGTGACTGCCAACGCTGCCATGCCGGAGGTCATCAGAATGATGAGTCCAAAAGCCACAGCCAGCTTTTGCTTAATTGTGAATCTCATAATATCCCCTATCGCCACCGGAAATGTGGTGCGGTTATCGTTGCTCAAATATTCTGTGTCGTTCTGTTCGCGCGGTTACAGGGCTGTAATGCATTCGCCCCTGCCATTTGCGAGGTTTGGAATGTTCGGGTCCGGACAGCCATCTTCCGGACCCAAGTGCCTCGGCAACTTCTGCCGGGGCGTGATTCACATGTGCACATCGGTCTTATTTACGCGCTCTGCTTGAAATGCACGTCGTCTGCGTCCGGACCACCCATGGACAGGTCAAGGGCAAAGCCGTTGGCCCGGGCCTGCTGGCCGGAAACACTGTGATCACTGGTCATTGGCTTGCGAGCCATTGCCGCTGCGGACGGACGGGCAGCGGGCGTTGCCGGGCGGGCTGCCGGCTTGCGAATGGCGGCCGGTGCGCGCTCACCTGACCGGTCGACCCGGAAGAAGGCGATCGAGGTCTGCAGTTCTTCCGACTGGGCTGCCAGCTCTTCGGAGGTTGCCGCCATCTGTTCGGATGCCGAGGCGTTCTGCTGGGTGACCTGATCAAGCTGCTGGATCGCTTCGTTGATCTGAGAGGCGCCGATGTCCTGTTCGCGGCAGGCTGCCGAGATTTCCGAGACCAATTCGGCGGTCTTGCGGATATCGGGCACCAGGCGGCCGAGCATTTCGCCGGCTTCCTGAGCGGCCTTAACCGTGTCGCTCGACATTGCACCGATTTCGGCTGCTGCCGACTGCGAACGTTCGGCAAGTTTGCGGACTTCGGAAGCGACGACGGCAAAGCCTTTGCCATGTTCACCGGCGCGGGCTGCTTCAACGGCAGCGTTCAGCGCGAGCAAGTCTGTCTGGCGGGCGATTTCCTGGACGATCGAGATCTTCTCGGCGATCGTGCGCATGGCACCGACGGCGCGGGTCACGGCATCGCCCGATGCTTCGGCATCCTTGGCCGACTGGCGGGCGATCTTCTCGGTCTGAGCGGCGTTGTCGGCGTTCTGCTTGATGTTGGCGGCCATCTCTTCCATCGAGGCAGATGCCTCTTCGGCAGCGGCAGCCTGTTCGGTGGCGCCCTGCGACAGCTGCTCGGAGCTTGCCGAAAGTTCCTGGCTGCCGGACGAAACGTTCGAGGAGGCGGAGAGGGCGTCGCCGACCACGCCGCGCAATCGTTCGATCATGGCGTTTACATATGACAGCAGGTCGCCGATCTCATCGTTGGACTTGATCAAGGCCAGTTTGGTCAGGTCGCCATCGGCAACGCTCTGGACCGAGCTGACGGCGTTGCGGAGGCCGCGATTGATCGAAACGGCGATCCAGACGGCGGCGGCGAGAGCAATCAGCAAAGCGATGGCGGCGACGGCGAGCATGACGTTGCGGGTCTGGACGTAGTCGGCGCCCGCTGTCTCGTTGGCTTCGGCCAGGCGGCTGGTTTCGAGTGCAACGACTTCCTCGAGCAGCGCGTCGATCTCGCCGACCGTCTCGCGGTTTTCGTTTGTCGAGATGGCCAGGGCACCATCACGGTTGCCGGCCATCATCATTGCCTGGATCTGGTCATCCTGCTTGCGATAATCGGTGGCGAACCCGTTCAGCTTGCCCCACAGCACTTTACCCTGCTCCGTGGCCAGCAGCATAACGCTGTCGAAGGCCTTGTCGAAATCCTGGCGCTGCTGGGTGATCTTCGCGGAATATTCCCGCATACTTGCGATATCAGCGGCGAGCAGCATGTTCTTCTGCTGGCGCAGCTGCTGGAGCTGGGTGATGTTGAGTTCCTGAGCCAGTCTCAGGCGTGTTGCGGGGCCTTCAACCACGTTTTCGAGCGTGGTGTTCAGCTCGCTGAGGCTCATGATGGCAATGGTTGCCGTGGCCATGAGCATGATGATGACAAAGCCGAAAGCTATGGTGAGCTTGAGTTTGATCGAGGCGCGCATTTGGTTGTTCCTTTGCTGCGACTAGTTCTTCGACGGGTCTGCCGCATGGCGCTCATGGCCGACGGAGAAGATCGTTTGAAGGTTGGGAATAATGATGAATTCGCCGCCGCGACGGACGAGGCAGTCAATGAAATCGGAGCGCCAACGCATGCCGATGCTCGGTGGCGGCTCGCTTGCCGCTTTCAGCAGCGATGTCACTTCGTGAACCTTGTCGGTGCGGATGCCGGTGAGCGTCGGTTCACCATCCACATCCAGTTCGATGACGATGATGCGGCTGTCGATCGTCGGCTTGGTCGCCTCCATGCCGAAGGCAAGGCGGATGTCGGCGAGCGGAATGACCTTGCCGCGGAAGTTGATGACGCTGCCGACGAAGGGTTTGGCACCGGGAACGGTGGTTTCCGGTAGCAGATCGAGAATTTCCTGCACCATGACGGCTTCGAGGGCGAACATTTCGCCCGCGATGTCGAAGGTCAGGACTTCGAGTTCCTCGCTGGCGCCCCAAAGGTGATCGGGAATCTTACGTGCTGCTTCGCTCATCCTGCTACGCGCAAATGCGCCTCCTGTTTCTGGCCTTCCAAGACGAGGTGACCAACGTCGAGGATGAGGGCGACATCGCCGTCACCGAGGATCGTGGCGCCGGAAAAGGTCGCTACGTCATGATGCAGCTTGGACATTGCCTTGATGACGGTCTGGTGGTCGCCGATGATCTGGTCGACGACGAGGCCGACGCGTTCCGATCCGGTCGAAATGACCACGACTTTCTGGAACGGATCGGGTTTGGTGCCGGTGCGGAACAGTTCGCGCAGGCGCAGATAGGGCACGAGACTGTCGCGCAGCGAAATGAAGCTTCGGCCGCGCGAGCGCATGTCGTCCTCGACCGAAAGTTCGAGGCATTCCTCGACGGCCGAAAGCGGAATGACATAGCGACCATTGCCGACGCGCACGAGAAGGCCATCAATGATCGCCAGCGTCAGCGGGATCGACAGTGAGACTTCCGAGCCCTCGCCGGGATGGCTGACCACGTTGATGGTGCCGCGCAGCGCGTCGATCGTGCGCTTGACGACGTCCATGCCAACGCCGCGACCGGACAGGTTGGTGACTTCCTGGGCAGTCGAGAAGCCCGGCTGGAAGATCAGCTGAAGGAGTTCCTGGTCCGAGAGTGCCGCATTCGGCTGGATCAGGCCCGAGGCTTCCGCCTTGGCCCGGACGCGATCGCGGTTGATGCCGCGACCATCGTCCTTGATGGTGATGATGACCTCACCGGCCTGCTGACGGGCCGAGAGTAGGATGCGGCCATGCGGTGATTTGCCGGCAGCCCGGCGTTCTTCCGGCGGTTCAAGGCCGTGGTCGCAGGAGTTGCGAACCAGATGCACCAGCGGATCAGCCAGACGTTCGATGACGGTCTTGTCGACTTCGGTTGTCTCGCCCTCGGTTTCCAGCTCGATCGTCTTGCCGGTCTCGCGCGCAAGGTCGTGAACGAGACGGCGAAAGCGGCCAAACAGGCTGCCGACCGGCACCATGCGCAGCACCATCATCGTGTCGCGCAGTTCGCCGGACAGGCGCTCGACGTCTTCGGATACCGACCGAAGCTGGATGTTGGCGCTGATATTGGCCAGCTGCGACAGGCGCGACTGGGCGATCACCAGTTCGCCGACGCGATCCATGAGTTCGTCCAGGCGTTCGGCCGGAACGCGGACGTTTTCAGCCGATTTGCTGGACTTGGCGTCTGCCGGACCAGTGTTTGGCGAGGCCTGTTTCTTCTCGGCAACGGGTTCCACCACCAGATTCGGCGCGGCTGGCTGCGGTGCCAACTCGGTTGACGCTGCTGCCTTGATCTCGGTGATGTCCAGCTGCATGTCGTCCATGACGAAGATGAACACATCCTCGATCGCCGAGCGGGGCTGCGCGGTTTGCAGTGTAATCGTCCAGCGGAGATAGAGCGTGGTCGGATCGATCTCGGCAAGGCCGGGGATAGTGCTCGTGTCGGCAACGATCGTGCATTCTCCGAGTTCGCGCAGTTCGTCCAGCAGGCCAAGCGGGTTGGTGCCGTTGGCCATTGCATTGTCGGGCAAACGGAACTTGATCACCCAATTGGTCGATGCGGTTCTGGCCGCAGCCACGGTGGCCGGTACTGCCGCAGCCGCAGTCGGCTGTGAGGTTGCGGCATGGCCATTCTTTCCACCGACTGCGGCATGCAGCTTGGCGAGAAGCGTCTGGCTCATGTCGTCATGGTCGCCATTCGGCTTGTCGACCAGGGCCTTCATATGGTCCTGGGCTTCGAGCACGGCGGCAATCAGTTCGCTGGTTGCCTGGACCTCACCCTTGCGGACGCGGTCGAAGGCGGATTCGCAGTGATGCGTGAAGGCGGCGAGTGCCTCGAAGCCAAACATGGCTCCGGAGCCTTTCAGCGTGTGCAGTCCGCGGAAGACGGCGTCAATCTGGTCCTGGTCGGACAGGTCATGGAGGAGATCAAGCAGACCGCTTTCGATCTGTTCGAAGAGCTCCGCCGCTTCCGTCCTGAAGACCTGGATGGGGTCCATTGTGTTCATTTGCCCAATACTTTCCTGGCGATCTTGACGAGCTGTTCAGGGTCGAAAGGCTTGGTGATCCAACCGGTGGCACCGGCTGCCTTGGCACGGCTTTTCATGTCCGCGTCGGATTCGGTGGTGAGGAAGATGATCGGGATGCCGGTATGCGCCGGCGACTGACGCAGCGCCTCGATCATGGCCAGACCATTCATGTTGGGCATGTTGAGGTCGGTCACGATCAGGTCGAAGCTGGCGCTTTTGGCCTTGTTCAAGCCGTCAAGGCCGTCCACGGCTTCCGTCACCTTGTAGCCGGCATTGGTCAGCGCGATCTTCGTTGTCATCCGGATGCTGGCCGAATCGTCAACCGTCAGAATGTTCGCACTCATTGTATTTCCTTCCGATGTAACCAAAATTGAGAAAAGGCGGGAGCCATGTCCGCGAGAAAGCCGCCGCGCTCAAGTACGTCGAACACACGCCCATTGGCCGCCGCTTTCAGGGTAAGACGCTTGCCGTGGCCATCGGCATGACGGCGGGCAGCCTCGATCAGCTGGATGAGACTGAGGTCGGCTTCGCAGCCATCGGGAAACTCGACTTCAACCGCGTCATGCTGTGCAAGCGCGGCCAAAAGCTGGTCGCGAACGGCGCTGGCGTGGCGGATCGAGAGTGTGCTTGGCAATGTGAGTGGGTGGCTCGGCATGTCTCTTCCTAGGCTCGGTGAGGGGTGGTTGTTCTGGCTTCTGGTTCGCGTGGCGTTGCAGCCGACACATGAGCGGTCTTGGCACTGCGGGCTTCGGCCACTTCATCGCTGCCGGTCATGAGGGCTTCAATCGCCGTCCATTGACGCTCGAAAGCCGCGATACAGGCCGGATCGAAATGCCTGCCGCTTTCGGTGCGGAGATAGCCGCGCGCCTGAACTGGAGACCAGGCCGACTTGTAGGAACGCTCGCTGCACAGCGCTTCGAACACGTCCGCGACGGCGACAATGCGGGCTTCAATCGGGATTGCGTCTCCGACAAGGCCATTCGGATAGCCGCTGCCATCCCATTTTTCGTGATGGCCACCGGCAATCTTTTCGGCGGTGCGCACCAGATCAGAGGAGCCGTTTTCCAGGATACGGACACCTATCTCGACATGCTGTCGCATCTCGGCGATTTCAGCTTCGGTCAGTCGGCCAGGCTTTGACAGGATGTTGTCGGCGATGCCGATCTTGCCGACATCGTGCAGCGGCGCGGCTAGGTAAATCATCCGGCAGTAGGTCTGATCGAAACCAAGCTCTTCCGCGATTAGCCTGCAAATATGCGCGACGCGGGAGACGTGTTCCCCGGTGGAACCGTCGCGATATTCTATCGCACGGGCCAGGCGCCAGATGATTTCCTCTTCACGGACGGCGAGCTTCGCCGTTGCGCTGTTCACCAGCCGCTCCAGGGATTTTGCCTGATCAGCCAGCTCCAGCTGGGCCTGCCGCAATGTCAGCAGGTTGGCGACGCGCGCCCGCAGTTCGACACCGTCGAATGGCTTGCGCAGAAACTCGGTTGCACCCGCTTCAATGGCCTCGATCCGGATACTGCGCTCAGTCTCGGAGGTAACCATGATGATCGGCACATGCTGGTAGGACGGGCAACTGCGCAGATGACGAATGACCTCGACGCCGTTCATCCGTGGCATGGTGTAGTCGACGAGAACCAGATCGAACGGCGTCGATTTGCATGCTTCCAACGCCAGCACAGGGTCCAGGAAGGCTTCGACATGCAGATCAGCCAGCCCCCAAAGGGATGTCTGGATCGCTGCGAGTACAGACTTGCTGTCATCTATCAGAATAACACGCACGGGTTCTCCGGCCGGCCGAAAGCAGGCAAAAAATTGGGCACGCTTCACCGTATTGCGAAGAGCCACAAGGGCACGCCGCCTGGCGAAGGGCTAATTGAATAGATTGTGAGGATCGAGTGCGTCATGCAGCCGCTGGAACCGGAGCGTGTAGTTTCGCGCTGTTTAAGACCGGTCCCTTGCCATAATTTTGACTAGCATCGTTAAAAGAGACTTAAAGTCGGACACGAATAGTCATGCAGCTCCATTGCAAGCTCGTTGAGAGTCCAAGTTCTCACAGAGGTTGTTCTTTCAACAATAGCGAGAACGCCAATTTCCACATTCCGCCTGCGTCTGAATCGATTTTGACGCGGGTGAACCGTGCTATCGACCTGTAATTGCTGAATTATATTCGGATCTTCCGAATCGGTTGGGTTCGCTGCCGTGTCGCCTGGTGCAACCGAGCGAGATCTGTTTCGCCCCTTTGGGAAAGTCGTCGCCACCTCATTTTTGAGGTGGGGCATGAATGCGTTCACGCTGAACTTGGTGCCGTCAAGTGTTGGATCGCAGCCCAAAAAAAATCGCAATCTCAATTGGGCGCGTTGCTTATCTCTGGTTGCGCCTCTGCCAATCCAATTCGGCATACCCTTTATTTAGGGTAGGGCAATCTTCGCATGGACAAGCAGTGCCAACTACGCTACCGTGGTTAAACGTTTAATCAGTGGGTTGGAAATCCCTTGGCCATAGCCCGTCCCGGATCGAGCCTTGCGAGTATCGCCGAAGCCCTCGGCGTATCTGTAGCGACGGTATCCAACGCGCTGTCGGGCAAAGGGAGGGTGTCGCCCGAGCTGATCGAGCGTGTACGTTCGAAAGCCACGGAGCTGGGCTATGTGCCGAGCCAGGCTGGCCGAGCCCTCCGCACCGGGCGTACCGGCGTTCTCGGCCTTGTTCTCCCGGATATCGCCAACCCGTTGTTTCCGCAGATCGCTCAGGCGATCGATTTTGCTGCGAGCGAAGCCGGCTATGGTGTGCTGATCGCTGACTCCCGTGGGGATGTCGCGATGCAGACCGAAGCGATCAATCGTCTGATCGAACGCGGGGTCGACGGTATCGTCATCGTGCCTCGGCGCGGTACGCGCATCGCCGATGTCGGCTGCCCGATCGCGGTCATCGACAGCCCATCGACGCCGGGCAATACCGTTTCTGCGGATCACTGGCAGGGTGGGCAGATCCTGGTCGACCATCTGGCCGCGCTGGGGCATCGCAGGTTTCTTCTGATCGGCAACAACCCGGCATCCATCGTGCAGAACGACCGCATCGGCGGCATGAAGTCCCGCGTTCCTGCCGGCGGCAGCGCCGAGGTGATCTGGATCGAGAAACTGGAAGAGAGGAATGGCAAGGGCTGCATGCTCGGGCTCGCCGACATGGTCGCCAGTGGCGTGACCGCCATCGCTTCCGTCTCCGACCTGCATGCCTTGCGTGCGCTCACCGAATTGCAGCGGGCCGGCGTCAAGGTGCCGGAGGATGTCAGCGTCGCCGGCTTTGATGATCTGGTCTGGTCGTCGGTTGTCACTCCGAGTCTCACCAGTATCCGGATGGACATGGCGACAATCGCCGACATCGCCGTCGGGGCGCTTGCGCGTGCCATTCTTGGTGAACCGACAACAGCTTCCAGCCCCGACACCATGAACGGCAGCGTGGTTTCGGCGGATATCAAAAAGGTGCCGATGCAATTGGTGATGCGACAGACGACCGCTCCGGTGGAAGAGCGCGTTGCATCATCACCCCCCCCAGAAGGAGAACACAGATGATCAATAAGACAATGCTGGCATCGGCGACTGCGCTGATGCTGACCATGGGCGCTGCCCAGGCTCAGGAAAAGACGCTGACCATTTCGGTCTATGCGCTGGCGCAGGACGAATTCAAGGCGATCGTCTACGATCCCTTCGAAGCCAAATGCGGTTGCAAGTTGGTGGTCGAGACCGGCAACAGCGTCGAACGGCTGGCCAAGATGGAAGCCAACAAAGCCAATCCGGTCGTCGATATGGCCGTCGTCTCGATGGCCGACGCTCTGTCTGCCACCCGCAAGGACCTGATCGAAAAGATCGATACCACGAAGCTGTCGAACTACGGCAAGCTCTACGACATCGCCAAGGATCCGAACGGCGACGGCATGAGCGTCGGCTACACCTTCTATGCCACGTCGATCGTTTATCGCACCGACAAGATGAAGATCGACAGCTGGGCCGACCTGCTGAAGCCGGAAAATGTCGGCCATGTCGCCTTCCCGAACGTCACCACCAATCAGGGTCCGCCATCCCTGTTCATGCTCGGCAAGGCGCTGGGCAATGATGCTGCCGATTTGAAGACCCCGATCGCTGCCGTTGGCGAAAAGAAGGACGAACTGGTCACCTTCTACGTCAAGTCCTCTCAGCTGGTGCAACTGATGCAGCAGGAGGAAATCTGGGCAGCGCCGATCGGCCGTTTCACCTGGGCACCGTTCAACAAGCTGGATCTGCCGCTCGCCTGGGCGACGCCGAAAGAAGGCCAGACCGGTGGCATGAATGTCATGGTTCTGGCCAAGGGTTCGAAGAACCAGGATTTGGCGCTTGAATTCATGGATTTCTGGCTCTCGACCGAAATCCAGACCAAGCTTGCCGAGCAGTTGGTCGACAGCCCGGCCAATGCGGAAGTGAAGGTTTCGGACGAGATCGCCGAAAACCTGACCTATGGTGAAGAGACAGCCAAGAGCCTGACGCTCATTCCGTCGGCTGCCGCCCTCGACAACCGTGATGCCTGGCTTTCGGAATGGAATGCCAAGGTCGGACAGTAATATCCGGCCCCTATGGATGCCTCCCAAGGCAAGGGGTGCGGTGGCGGAGCTTCGGCTCGCCATCGCACCTCGCTTGATCATTCTTCGCGCTGAAAGCTCAGTCTATGTTTCACAACCGTATGGAAGCCCTGGCGCTTGCTCTGCCCGCTGCGATCTTCGCAGCGGTGGTGTTCCTGGTGCCGGTCGTTCTGTTGTTGTCGGAAGGGTTCCGCAATGCTGACGGATGGACCCTGTCCGCCTTCACCGGTTTCTTCTCCGAGCCGCTCAATCGCACGGTCTTCCTGCGCACTTTGCGTCTCGGGGCCATCCTGACCGTCGTGTCCGCAATCATCGGTTATGCTGCAGCCTATGCGATCGTCAGCCTTCCGCCGCAAGGCAAGGGCCGCATGGTCGGCCTCGTCGTGCTGCCGCTGATGATCTCGCCGGTGGCGCGCACCTATGCCTGGATCGTCATTCTGGGCCGTACGGGCATCGTCAACGAGTTCATCACCGGGCTTGGCCTGTCCGAGACGCCGATCCGGCTGCTGTTTACCGAGACGGCCGTGTTCATCGGTCTGCTTCAGCTTTTTCTGCCATTGATGATCCTGTCCCTGGTCAGCGCGCTTGAAAACATGCCGCGTGACGCGGTACCTGCGGCCCGCGTGCTCGGGGCCAACTGGTTCCAGGTCTTCTGGAAAATCATCCTGCCGCTGACGAAGGAAGGCCTCGTGATCGGCGGAACGCTGGTCTTCACCGGGTCGATGACTGCTTACATCACGCCCGCAATCCTTGGCGGCTCCAAGGTGCTCATGCTTGAAACTCTGCTCTACCAGCGCGTGACGGTCGCCAATGATTTCGTCGCCGCCAGTGTCATCGCCTTCATCCTAATCGTCATGAGTTTTGCCGCGAACCTGCTGCTGAAGCGCCTGGCAACCGCGAGGAACCGCGCATGACCCAGCGCCTGTTTACCTGGGTCACGCTCGGCCTGCTGATGCTGTTCCTGATCGGGCCGTTCCTGATCATCGTTGCCGCATCGTTTTCAGCCGGCGATACACTCGCATTTCCACCGCAGGGCTTTTCGCTCAAGTGGATCGTGAAAGTGTTCACGGTCGAGAGTTTTCGCGAGAGCTTCGTCACCTCGATGTTTCTTGCGATCGGTGGCACCGGCGCCGCGCTGATCCTCGGCATTCCGGCCGCCTATGCGATGTCGCGCTACCAGTTGCCATTTTCCGAGACGGTCAAGACCGTCGTCTCCGCGCCGATCATCGTGCCGGGCATCATCGTCGGTCTGGCGCTTCTGCGCTACTTCGTCGTGCCGTTCCAGATCAACATCACACTGGCCCTGTTTCTTGCGCATACGGCACTGGTTCTGCCCTATGCGGTGCGCGTTGTCTCCGCCAGCCTGAACAATCTGCGCTCCGATATCGAGGAGGCGGCCGTCTTGCTCGGCTCGACACGGCTCGGCGCCTTCTTCCGCGTCGTCATGCCGAATATCCGGGGCGGCATCCTTTCGGCCTTCATCCTCGGCTTCGTCACAAGTTTCAATCAGGTACCGGTCTCGCTGTTCCTGTCGGGGCCGGGCGTGCGCACCCTGCCGATCGATATGCTCGGCTATATGGAAATCGTTTTCGACCCATCCATCGCAGCGCTGTCGTCGCTGCTTGCCTTCCTCTCCATCGGCATCGTTTTCCTCGCCGAGCGTTTTCTGGGGTTCTCCCGCTATGTCTGACCAAGATTTTCTGACACTCGACAAGCTGACGTTGCGTTATGGCAAGACGCCTGCGGTCAAGGATCTCGACCTCAATATCCGCAAGGGTGAGCTGCTGGCGCTCTTGGGACCCTCCGGTTGCGGCAAGACGACGACAATGCGATCGATCGCGGGCCTGCTGAACCCGAGTAGCGGCCGCATCATGCTGGACGGCGTCGATATCACCCGGGTTCCGGCGAACAAGCGGGCTGTCGGGCTGGTTTTCCAGTCTTATGCGCTGTTCCCGCATCTGACGGTGTTCGAGAATGTCGCCTTTGGTCTGAAGCTGAAGGGCATGCGCGGCGCAGAGCTTGACGACAAGGTTCGCGGCGGCCTGAAGTCGGTCGGGCTTGCCGACTTTGCCGGCCGAAAGCCTCCCGAGCTTTCCGGTGGCCAGCAGCAACGCGTTGCGCTGGCGCGCTCGATGGTCATGGAGCCGAAGGTGCTGTTGCTCGATGAGCCACTTTCGAACCTTGATGCCCGGCTGCGGCTTGAAATGCGCACCGAATTGCAGCGCGTACAGCGTGAGACCGGTGTGACGATGATCTTCGTCACCCATGATCAGGTCGAGGCCTTGGCATTGGCCGACCGCATCGTGGTGATGAAGAATGGGGCGATCGAGCAGATCGGCACGCCGGAGGACATCTACAATGCGCCGGTTTCGCGCTTTGTCGCCGATTTCGTCGGTTTCGAGAACATCTTCGAACTGCGCAGTGGCAAGTTGATGGCGGGCGACAGCGAGATCGCGCTCGGACAGGCGGCTCCAGATGCCGCAGGTCTGGCCTGGAGGCCGGCGGCCGTGCCGCTTGGTGTTGGGCCGTTCGTCGGAACGGTGCGTGGAACCTCCTTTGCCGGCAGCAGCCGGGAATATGTGCTTGAAACGCCGATCGGCTGGATCAAGGCCGAGACCGATGCCGCCCGGCAGGCATTCCTGCCGGGACAGCAAATCGCCTTCGACCTGCCGGTCGACAAGGCGGCCCGGCTGGGGCGGTTCGCCTGACCATGGGGATCTGGATCGATACCGACATGGGCTTCGACGACATCGCCGCCATTCTGACGGTGGCACGTTCGGGGCTGGAAATAGACGGCATTTCGCTGGTGTTCGGCAATACGCCGCTGGACCAGGTCTGCCGTAACACCGCGGCTGCAAATGCCGTGTTCGGCTGGCAATATCCGGTTTCGATCGGACGAGACCGGCCGGTGCTGGCTGCAATCGAGACAGCGCAGGCTATCCTTGGCGATACCGGCATTCCGACGCTTGGGCTTGCGCTACCGGTGGTGGAGCCTGTGCAAGGCGAGAGGGCCTTCGATGCGCTGGTGCGCTGGCTTGAGGCGGGTATCGAGCCGCGCCGGATCCTGGCGCTCGGGCCCTTGAGCAAT
The DNA here is from genome assembly GCA_900470155.1 of Hyphomicrobiales bacterium. GTDB lineage: Bacteria > Pseudomonadota > Alphaproteobacteria > Rhizobiales > Rhizobiaceae > Allorhizobium. The sequence goes on along the minus strand of UBZT01000009.1, from coordinate 1,232,247 downwards.
ATCGCGGCAGTTGTTCTGTCACGCCCCGATCTGGTGGCGAAGATCGGCGACCTGACCTGGATGGGCGGCGGCGCCACCCGTGGCAACCATACGGCGTCCGCCGAGTTCAACGCGCTTGCCGATCCAGAAGCCGTGGCTATCGTGCTCGCCCATGGCCTGCCGCTCAACATGGTTGATCTTGACTTCTGCCGTCAGATTCTCAGCGCTCCGGATGAGGCGGAGCAGCTTCGTGGGTTGGAGGGTCGCAATGCGCCGCTGCTGGCGGACCTGTTCGGTGGCTTCATTGCCATCGCAACAAGCAGAGGCCGAAAGGCCATGGCGCTTTACGACCCTGCGGCGGCGGCCGCGTTTGTCCGGCCGGATCTCGTGACATGGCAACCCGTAGGCTTGCAGATCGAACTTTCCGGAACCTTGACGCGCGGCCGCACGGTCGTCGAAAACCGCGCCAGTCACGCGACCTTCAACGCGCGCCTGGCCGTCGAGAGCGACGGCGACCGGTTGAAGTCGCTGATCCTTGACGCCCTTGCCTTCGAGGCACGCCGATGACCGTTACGACGCTGGAGCCTGGCGATCTGAATGATGCCACGCTGCGCAGCCGCGCGGTTGCGGCGGCGCGCGGCGCGCGAGCCTTCGACCGCCTGATTGTTGGCGGCACCCTCGTCGATATGGTCACAGGGGAACTGCGCGAGGCGGATGTCGGCCTTGTCGGGTCGCTGATCGCCAGCGTGCATGCACCGGGGTCGCGCAGCGATGCGGACGCGTTGATCGATGCGTCCGGGCTCTATGTCTCACCGGGACTGATCGACATGCATATGCATATCGAAAGCTCGATGGTGACCCCTGCAACCTATGCCGGCGCGGTGGTGCCGCGTGGGGTGACGACAATTGTCTGGGATCCCCATGAGTTCGGCAATGTTCTCGGACTGAAAGGCGTGGAATGGGCGCTGGAGGCCTCCAGGGATCTGCCGCTGCGGGTGGTGATGCTGGCGCCGTCCTGCGTGCCTTCAGCGCCCGGGCTGGAACTGGCCGGGGCCGATTTCGACGGTGGGATCATCACCGACCTGCTGGCCGATCCTGCCGTTGGCGGGATTGCGGAAATGATGAATATGCGCGGCGTGATCGAGCGTGACCCGCGCATGAGCTCCATTATCCAGGCGGGCCTTGACGCGGGAAAGCCGGTTTTCGGCCATGCACGCGGTCTTGCCGGTGCAGACCTCAATGCCTTCATGGCGGCGGGTGTCAGTTCCGACCATGAGCTGACCTCGGCCGAAGATCTTTTTGCGAAACTGCGGGCGGGGCTGGCGATCGAGATGCGCGGGTCGCACGATCACCTGCTGCCGGAATTCGTCCAGGCATTAAATGCGCTTGGTCATCTGCCGCAGACGGTGACGCTCTGCACCGATGACGTCTTTCCCGACGATCTCGAGCAGGGCGGCGGGCTTGATGATGTCGTGCGCCGTCTCGTGCGTTACGGCTTGAAGCCGGAATGGGCGCTGAGGGCTGCGACGCTGAATGCGGCGCAAAGGCTGGGACGCAGCGATCTCGGCCTGATCGTGGCCGGTCGCCGCGCCGATATCGTGCTGTTCGACGATCTGAAGGCGTTTCGTGCACGTCAGGTGATCGCCAACGGTGAACCTGTTGCGCGCGAAGGCCGCTTGCTCCAGCCGCCAAAGGCGTTGCCGGTGGCAGCCCTGGCGAAGACGATGAAACTCGAAGCGTTGACGGCGGACGATTTCCGCATTCCGAGCAAGGCCAAGAAGGTCAGGGTTGCAACCATCGACCGGCCGAGGTTCACACAATGGTCCGAGCGGGAAGCCGTAGTGCGCGATGGTTTTGTCGTGCCGCCGGATGATGCGACGCTGATTGCCGTTGCGCATCGGCATGGCCTTGCCGACAACCGGCCGCGCGTCGGCTTCCTGACCGGCTGGGGACAGTGGCGCGGTGCTTTCGCGACGACCGTTTCGCATGACAGCCACAACCTGACGGTCTTCGGGTCCAATCCCGAGGATATGGCAATCGCGGCCAATGCCCTGATCGCTGCGGGCGGTGGCATGATCGTGGTGTCGATGGGCTGGATCGATGCGCTCGTGCCGCTGCCTTTGGCTGGGCTCGTGTCGGACGCGCCGCTTATCGACGTGGCCCGCGAATTCGGCGCATTGCGCACGGCCATGGACCGCATCGTCACATGGCAGCCGCCTTATCTCGTCTTCAAGGCTTGCTTCGGTGCGACGCTTGCCTGCAATGTCGGTCCGCATCAGACGGATCGCGGTATTGCGGACGTGCTGACCGGCACACTTCTGGAAAGCCCGGTTCTGGAAGAACTCTAGCCGGCACTCAGTTCCTGCTCGACCAGCGTTGACCAATAGGCGACGCCATAAGGAATAGCGCCGTCGTTGAAGTCATACGCCGTGTTGTGGTGAAGGGCGCCATCGACCGCGGGACCGTTGCCGAGCCAAACATAGCAACCAGGGACAGCCGCGCCGAAAAAGGCGAAATCGTCTCCCGCAGTCGACGGCGGGAAGGACGTGCGGGTCATTTCGCCGAAGACCGATTTCGCTGCATGGAGCGCTCTGGCGGTCGCATCGGCGTGGTTGACGACTGGAGGAATGCGGCGCTCGAAATGGTAGTCGGCGGCAATGCCGTACATTTCCGCCGTGCCGCGGGCCAGTCGGCCGATCTCGGTTTCGAGCTGATCGCGCACCTCTGGCGTATAGGCGCGGGCGGTACCGCCGATCTCGACGATGTCCGGGATGACGTTCAATGCCTTGGGATCGCCGGCGCGGATCGAGCAGGCACTGACGACCGAGGGCTGCAGCGGATCGACGACGCGGCCGGGAATGGTCTGAAGCGCGCTGAGGAATGTGCCCATGGCGGTGATCGGATCGCGCCCGAGATGTGGCTTGGCGCCATGGGTTCCGGTGCCGCGCAAGGTCACGTGCCAACTGTCGGAGGATGCAAGCTGGGGTCCCTCGACAACGGCGATCTCATCGACATCGAGGCCCGGCATGTTGTGTAGTCCGTAGACGGCATCGCAGGGGAAGAGCTCGAAAAGACCGTCCTCGACCATACGCCGCGCACCGCCGCGGCCTTCTTCGGCCGGCTGGAAGATGAAGTGCACCGTGCCGGAAAAATTGCGGCTGCGGGCAAGGTGAAGGGCTGCGCCGAGCAGCATGACCGTGTGTCCATCATGGCCGCATGCATGCATCTGGCCGGGCACGGTCGATTTATACGGGCGCTCCGCGGTCTCCGGCATGGCAAGTGCATCCATGTCTGCGCGAAGACCGATGCGTCTTGTGCCGTTGCCGATCTGAAGCGTGCCGACCACGCCGGTCTTGCCGAGACCGCGATGGATGCTGATGCCTGCCTCTTCCAGAATACGGGCGACGATGTCGCTGGTACGCTGTTCCTCGAAGCCCAGTTCCGGATAGGCATGCAGATCGTGCCGCAGGTCGGTCAGTTGGGCGAGGTCAGTGGTGAATTTCGGATCGAGCGACATGAAGCTGGGCATATCCCTTTGAAATGGCATGAGACGGATGGTTGTCCACCGCTCCAACCTGCATAAAGGAAATGTCCGAAAAGTTGAACGAAAACCGCACGGTTGGCAGGCCGTATTTACGGGATTCGACTGATGCTCGACAGGTGCCAAGATGGAGACGATAGATGCAGCCTCATGATTTTTGGCAGGCTTTGCAGCCGGCCGGTTCTTTTCCCGGCGATGGTCCCTTCACCGACTTCTTCCCGGCATCGCTCGGTGACGGTCGGCAGCTTCGTCTGCCGATCCGAGCGCTGGCCGATGGTCGGCATGGGCTTGCGTCGCTGATCATCAATCAGGCAAGTTTTGCCGTGCAGGATGCCCTGGCAGCAGCGCTGGCTGAAAAGCTGGAGAACCTGAAACCGGATGTGATCGTCGGGCTTCCGACCTTGGGTTTGACACTTGCGGCGGCTGTTTCCCGCTCGCTGGGCCATTCCCGCTATGTGCCGCTCGGCACCTCGCGCAAGTTCTGGTATGTCGACGACCTGTCCGTTTCGCTCACGTCGATCACCACCCCCGATCAGGTCAAACGCCTCTATGTCGATCCCCGCATGCTGCCGTTGATCGAAGGCAAACGCGTGGTGCTGATCGACGACGTGGTCTCGAGCGGCAGTTCCATGCGTGCCGGACTTCAACTTCTCACCGCCTGCGGCGTGGAGCCGGTGGCGCTCGGCGTAGCTATGGCGCAGACCTTGCGCTGGCAGGATCACCTGACTCTTGCCGGTCGCGATTGGTCCGATGCCGTGGTCAGCGTCTTTCAAACGCCGCGGCTGGTGAGGGGCGATCATGTCGGCTGGTTGCCGGAAGGCTGACGTTGCGCCTTAAACGAGAAAACATTGCGCATCAGATCGTCTCGTGTAGACTAACAGCTTGTTGCGGCACAATATTATGCTGCGGTGCGGCCAATGCGGTTCAATGTTGCACTGCAGCGCGTTATGCTGCAGTGCATGTCATATAATAGTACTTTTTCACTTTACAGATGCTTTTGTCTTGCCTAAGCATAATGGCAGACACCGTGGAGGCGGTGTCTTTCTCAGGGAGGACATCATGAACATTCTTCGTAAGCTTGCGCTCAGCGCAAGCGTGATTGCACTCGGCTGCTCGTCGGCCATGGCTGCCGATCTGACCGTCGGCTTTTCCCAGATCGGTTCGGAATCCGGCTGGCGCGCTGCCGAAACGTCGGTGACCAAGCAGGAAGCCGAAAAGCGTGGGATCACGCTGAAATTCGCCGATGCGCAGCAGAAGCAGGAAAACCAGATCAAGGCGCTTCGTGGCTTCATCGCTCAAGGCGTTGACGCGATCCTGGTTGCTCCGGTTGTTGCAACCGGTTGGGAAGACGTGCTGACCGAAGCCAAGGAAGCAAACATTCCGGTTATCCTGCTCGACCGTGGCGTCGATGCACCGCAGGATCTCTACCTGACGTCGGTTGCATCCGACCAGGTCAAGGAAGGCCGTGTTGCCGGCGAATGGCTGGTCAAGACCGTCGGCGACAAGCCGTGCAAGGTCGTCGAGCTTCAGGGCACAGTGGGCTCGACGCCGGCGATCAACCGCAAGAAGGGCTTCGAAGAAGCGCTTGCCGGTCATGCCAACATCACGATCGCACGTAGCCAGACCGGCGACTTTACCCGCGCCAAGGGCAAGGAAGTCATGGAAGGCTTCATCAAGGCTGAGAATGGCGGCAAGGATATCTGCGCCATGTACGCCCATAACGATGACATGGCGGTTGGTGGCATCCAGGCCATCAAGGATGCGGGCCTGAAGCCGGGCACCGATATCCTCGTCGCCTCGATCGACGCCGTTCCGGATATCTTTGCCGCCATGGTTGCCGGCGAAGCCAATGCGACGGTCGAACTGACCCCGAACATGGCCGGTCCGGCCTTCGACGCGCTGGATGCCTTCCTCAAGGACGGCAAGGCGCCTGAGAAGTTCATCATCACGGAATCGAAGCTCTACACGCCTGCCGACAATCCGCAGGGCGAGTACGACAGCCGCAAGGGTCTGGGCTACTAAGCTCCTCCTGGAACGGCCCTGTCTGCCGAAAAGGCAGCGGGGCCGTCTCCGCTTTCACCCGAGTGCAATCGGGGTTAGCCTGCCTGCATTCGAGGGGTGACGGAATCACATGACAGCAGTATCGGGGGTCGTGCTCGAAGCCCAGGGCATCACCAAGACGTTTGGCAATCACACCGCCTTGAGCGGCGTGGACATCGCATTCCACAAAGGCGAAGTTCATGCATTGCTCGGCGAAAACGGCGCGGGCAAGTCCACGCTGATCAAGATTTTGACCGGGGCTTATATCCCGGATTCTGGCGTCATCACCGTCGATGGCGAAACTGTCAGTTTCTCGACGCCGCAGCAGGCGCAAGTGCTGGGCATCGGCACGGTTTACCAGGAAGTGAACCTGTTGCCGAACATGACGGTAGTCGACAATCTCTTTATCGGGCGTCAGCCCCGGCGTTTCGGTCTGGTCGACCGGCGCCGGATGGAACGCGACGCGCGCGAGATCCTGACGACCTATGGTCTGGATATCGACGTGCGTGCGGAGCTTTCAACCTTCTCCGTTGCCATCCAGCAGATCATCGCGATTGCACGTGCCGTCGAACTCTCCGGCAAGGTGCTGATCCTAGATGAGCCAACGGCAAGCCTTGACCGGTCGGAAGTCGAAAAGCTGTTCAGCATCATTCGGCAATTGCGCGACCGCGGCCTTGCCATCGTTTTTATCACCCATTTCCTCGATCAGGTCTTCGAACTCTCCGACCGTGTCACGGTCTTGCGCAATGGACGCCTGATCGGCACGGAATCGATCAAGGCGCTCGATCGCGCCAGCCTTGTTCGCATGATGCTCGGCAAGGATCTGGCCTTTCATCATGCCGAACTTCTCGGTGAGGAAGCCGAAGCCGGCGAGACGCTGATGACCTTCGAAAACTTTGGACTGGCTGGCAAAGTGCAGCCGTTCGATCTTAAGATCCACCGGGGCGAAGTCGTCGGGGTCGCAGGGCTACTCGGTTCCGGTCGAACCGAAATGGCGAGACTGATGTTCGGTATCGACCATGCCGATAGCGGAAAGCTCCACATTGACGGCAAATCCAGACAAGTCAGAAATCCGCGCGAGGCCGTTGAACTCGGATTCGGCTTCTGCCCGGAGGATCGCAAGATCGACGGCATCTTCGGCGAACTCTCGGTGCGCGAAAACATCGTCATCGCCATGCAGGCCCGTCTCGGCTGGTTCCGCGCGTTGAACCATGACGAGCAGATCGAGATTGCCGGAAATTTCATCGAGGCGCTCGACATCCGCACGGCCTCTGCCGAATTGCCGGTTAAACTGCTGTCGGGCGGTAACCAGCAGAAGGTGATCCTCGCCCGCTGGCTGGCGACCGATCCGCGTTTCCTGATCCTCGACGAGCCGACGCGCGGCATCGATGTCGGTGCACATGCCGAAATCGTGCGGATGATCACGCGCCTTCGCGAAGACGGGCTGGCACTCGTTGTCATTTCATCCGAACTCGACGAAATCGTCAGCTATTCCTCGCGCGTGGTGGTCATGCGTGACCGCAAAATGGTTGCCGAACTGCATGGCGCTGACATTACGCCGGGCGTGATCGTCCAGACAATTGCCGCCCAGCCGGCGGAGGCCGACGCATGAAGAGATTTCAACTTTCCCGTATCGTTTCGCCTCAGCTTCTAGCGCTTGCCGGCGTGCTGCTGTTCAACTGGCTTGTCTTTCCCGGGTTCTTCGACGTCACCTGGCAGGATGGCCGCCTGTTTGGCAGCATGATCGACGTGATCAATCGCGGTGCGCCGGTTGCCATCCTCGCCATCGGCATGACGGCGATCATCGCGACCAAGGGCGTTGACCTCTCGGTCGGTGCGGTCATGGCCGTTGCCGGTGCCGTGGCCGCCACCTGCGCCGTGGCCGGGCAGCCGCTGATCGTCACGCTGATTGCAGCATTGGTCTGCGGACTGATCTGTGGCCTGTGGAACGGAGCGCTGGTTGCCTATCTCGGCATTCAGCCGTTTGTCGCGACGCTGGTGCTGATGGTCGCCGGTCGCGGGGTGGCGCAGCTGATTACGGAGGGGTCCATCGTTACGTTCTCCGATCCTGCCTTGATCTTCGTTGGAACGGGGTCTGTGCTCGGTCTGCCGATGCCGGCGGTCATCGCCATCGTCCTGATGATCGTTGCGCATCTTGTCATGCGGCGAACCGCAATCGGGCTGTTCATCGAGGCCATCGGGACCAATCTTTCCGCGGCCAATTATACCGGCTTGCGCAGCCGGGCACTGATGATGTGCATCTATGCCTTCGGTGGTTTCTGTGCGGCGATCGCCGGCGTTATCGCGGCGGCAGACATCCGCGGCGCCGATGCCAACAATGCCGGTCTCTGGCTCGAGCTTGATGCGATCCTTGCTGTTGTCATCGGCGGAACCTCGTTGCTCGGCGGACGCTTCTCGATCCCGATGTCGGTGCTTGGGGCTGTGATCATCCAGGCGATGAACACCGGTGTTCTCGTTTCCGGTTTCCCGCCTGAGTTCAACCTGATCGTCAAGGCCGGCATGATCATCATTATCCTCGTCCTGCAGTCGGCGCGCATTGCCCAGGCCCTCGGTCGCAAGTTCGGCCCCAGACAGACTTCGGAACAGACACGATGAACCCGCGATATCGCCCGCTCGCCGCCACCACCCTTATCTTCATCATCGCCTATGCGCTGTGCATCTTCCAGTATCCGGGCATGTGGTCGACCCGGGTGTTTGGCAACTTCCTCACCGACAATGCCTTTCTCGGCATTGCTGCCGTCGGCGCCACGTTTGTCATCCTGTCCGGGGGTATAGATCTTTCGGTCGGAGCCGTAATCGGGCTGACCGGCGTGGTAACTGCTATCCTGATTTCCTGGTTCGGGATACATCCGCTGCTGGTGTTCGCCATCGTGCTCGGACTTGCGGCCTGTTATGGCGCGGCGATGGGTTCGGTGATCCATTTCCTGCAAGTGCCGCCTTTCATCGTGACACTGGCGGGCATGTTCCTGGCGCGCGGCCTTGCTTCGGTCCTGACGCAGGATTCGATCCCGATCAACCACGAGTTCTACCGGACGATCTCGACGCTCTATTTCAAGCTTCCGGGGGGCGGGCGTCTGAGCTCGATCGGGATGCTGATGCTGGCGGTCTTCCTGATCTGCGGCCTGATCGCGCACAAGACCCGGTTCGGTTCCTATGTCTATGCGATCGGCGGCAATGCGACGTCCGCCTCGCTGATGGGCGTGCCAACCGGACGGGTGACGATCGGCATCTATGCCCTGTCGTCCTTCCTCGGTGGTCTCGCGGGTATCGTCTATTCGCTCTACACCTCGGCCGGCTATCCCCTGGCGGCGGTCGGTATCGAACTTGACTCGATTGCCGCCGTGGTGATAGGCGGCACTCTGTTGACGGGCGGCTACGGGTTCATCTTTGGAACGCTCATTGGGGTCATGCTGCAGGGCCTTGTTCAGACTTATATCGTCTTTGACGGCACGCTCTCCAGTTGGTGGACCAAAATTGCCATCGGGTTCCTGCTGTTTATGTTCATCCTGCTTCAGAAACTTGTTTTCAATGCGCAATCCGGACGTTCGCGCTTGAAGAAAGGCCCCGCATGAGCGAGCCGGGGAGCCTTCTTCGCTCCCTGTTCGGGCGGTCGACGGCACGTAATTTCCATTCGCATGTGATCAATGAAATCGGCGCCGGCGTCATCTCCGGTCGCTATCCGATCGGCACAACCTTGCCGAACGATGCCGAGTTGATGGCCGAATTCGAGGTCTCCCGCACCGTGTTGCGCGAGGCCTTGAAGACGCTCGAGGCCAAGGGCCTGCTGGAGGCCCGACCGAAGGTCGGCACCAAGGTGGCCAAGAAGAATCGCTGGAGCCTCTATGATCCTCAGGTGCTGGCCTGGCATCTCGATGCGCCGGCGGACGATGAGTTTCTCACCGGGATGCATGAAGTGCGTCGTTCGCTCGAACCACTTGCCGCCGGACAGGCAGCCAAGCGCCGTTCCGCCGACCAGATCCGCCTGATGGTGTACTGGATCCGGCAGATGGAGACCTCACTGTCTTCACCACAGAATTTCGTTCTGGCCGACTTCGAATTGCACCGCATTATCGCGGATGCCGCCCACAACCCGTTTTTGCGCTCGCTTTACGGAGTGATCGAACTGTCGCATGCCTTCGCCTATCAGCAACTGGTTCAGCAGTTGAACGAAGATGCACTGCTGCCCTTTCTCGACAAGCACAGGGCTCTGGTCACGCGTATAGAATATGGCGACGAGGCCGGTGCCCGAGATGCCATGCTGGATACGATTGCGCATGATTGCGCCATGGCGTTGAAACGCTAGAAAACGGTCCGGCCTGTCACTCCGAATCCTCGTGCGCGTCCCAGCAACTGCATAAAAAATGTGCTTGACGGACCTTTTTCACTCTAAATGTATGCACATTGAAGATTCAATCCCGTCGGACTGTTGATTTTCCAAGTTTTTCAGAGCTGGCACGCTGTTTGCTTTGTTATGTCCGAGTTGGTGGCTAGGGTTCCGGTGCGGTGACGCACGCTGGTCCGAGAGCTGCCACCGGCAGGGGAGACATCCTTGTCGGATGCACGGCGGGATAAAAGCCCGGGAGACCTCGTTAGCCAAGGGATTGGCGGCGCTGGTCTATGCCGATCCCTTTTTGGACAAGACAAAAAGGGGAATTTCAATGCAGACTTTTTCGAAGCTTCTTTCCATCGCGGCGTTGACATCAGCGATCGCGCTGTCCGGTCTTGGTCCGGCACAGGCCGAAGCCAAGAAGGACTTCAAGGTCGCCTGGTCGATCTATGTCGGCTGGATGCCGTGGGGCTATGCCAACGATACGGGCATCGTGAAGAAGTGGGCCGACAAATACGGCATCACTATCGAGGTGACGCAGTTCAACGACTATGTTGAATCGATGAACCAGTACACTGCCGGCGCCTTCGACGCGGTAACGCTGACCAATATGGACGGCCTGTCGATCCCGGCCGCCGGTGGTGTCGATACGACCGCCGTCATCGTCGGCGACTTCTCAAGTGGCAATGATGCGATCATCCTGAAAGACAAGGACAAACTCGAGGACATCAAGGGCTCGAACGTCAACCTGGTCGAATTTTCCGTGTCGCACTATCTCCTGGCGCGTGCGCTCGAGACGATCGGTTCGTCGGAACGCGATGTGAAGGTGGTCAATACGTCGGATGCCGACATGGTCGGTGCCTACAAGGCCGATGACGTCACCGCTGTCGTGACCTGGAACCCGCTGGTTGCCAGCATCATGGAGGAGCCTTCGGCCAAGAAGGTGTTCGACAGTTCGCAGATCCCCGGCGAAATCATCGACCTGATGGTCGCCAATTCCGACGTACTCAAGGATAACCCCGACTTCGGCAAGGCGCTTGCGGGCATCTGGTATGACACGATGGCCGTAATGACCGCCGACACGGATGAAGGTAAGGCTGCGCGCACTGCAATGGGTGCTGCCTCCGGCACCGACCTTGCCGGTTTCGAAGCGCAAATGGCGGCGACAAAACTGTTCGACAAGGCCGCTGACGCGGTTGCCTTCACCACATCGCCGGACCTGTCGAAGACGATGGACCTAGTGCGTGCCTTCCTGTTCGAGAAGGGACTGCTCGGCAGCGGTGCCGCATCCGCTGACGTGATCGGCATCGAGATGCCGGATGGCTCGGTTCTCGGTGACAAGGGCAACGTCAAGTTCCGCTTCACCGCCACCTACATGGATGCAGCCGCCAAAGGCGCGCTCTGAGTTCAGCGCGGCCGGGTATGATTGACCCGGCCTCCTGGCTGTCTTCGATGGAGGTTTCCCGATGCGCTGGATCAATGCGCGACCGAGCAATGGTGCCCGCCTGGCGCTGACGCTTGCGCCTTTCGCCCTTGTGCTGATCGCCTATGCCATGGGCTCGGCAGCGCGGCTTGCCGACAATGCCAATGACAAGCTTCTGCCGGGTTTTGCCGGCTTTGCCGAGGCGATCAATCGGCTGGCCTTTGTCGCCGATCCGCGCACGGGCGATTACATTCTCTGGGCCGATACCGTGGCGAGCCTGCTGCGCCTTACTGCCGGGCTCGGCATCTCGACGCTGATTGCGCTGATCGTCGGCATGCTGATCGGCATGCTGCCTTATGTGCGTTCGCTGCTGGCGCCATTTGTCGCTGCGGTCTCGATGGTGCCGCCTTTGGCTCTGTTGCCGATCCTGTTCATCGTGATGGGCCTTGGTGAAGCCTCCAAGGTGACGTTGATCGTCATCGGGGTGGCGCCGATCATGATCCGCGATCTGGCGCTGAAAGCCCTGGAACTGCCACGCGAGCAGATTATCAAGGCGGAGACGCTGGGCGGCAATTCCTGGCAGATCGCCTTGCGTGTCGTGCTGCCGCAGGTCCTGCCGCGTTTGATTACCTGCCTGCGGCTGCAGCTTGGACCCGCATGGCTGTTCCTGATCGCAGCAGAAGCGATTTCGTCCGACAGCGGTCTCGGCTACCGTATCTTCCTGGTCCGTCGCTATTTGGCGATGGATGTGATCTTTCCCTACGTGCTGTGGATCACGCTGCTTGCCGTGTTGACCGATTACCTGCTCGACCGCCTGCGCGTTGCCGTCTTCCCCTGGTCGGACCTGGAGAAGCAGGCATGAGCGCGATCAGCATCAAGGATGTCTGGAAGGAATATGGCGACCAGATCGTGCTGGAGAACGTGTCGATCGACATTGCATCGCGCGCCTTTGTGGCGCTGGTCGGTCCATCCGGCTGCGGAAAGACCACGTTCCTGCGCATGCTTCTCGGGCAGGAGCGTCCGACCCGCGGCACCATCCTTCTCGATGGCGAGCCCCTGCCGGCGGAGCCGGGGCCGGATCGCGGCGTCGTCTTTCAACGGTATTCGGTATTTCCGCACCTGACCGTGCTCGGCAATGTTCTGCTCGGCAAGGAGCTCAGGGCGGCGCACCTGAGTGCCAGGCTGTTCGGCGCGGCACGGCGGCAGGCTGTCGAAGAGGCCCGTTTGATGATTGCGTCCGTCGGCCTTTCAGGCTCGGAAGACAAATATCCGGCCCAGCTTTCCGGTGGCATGCAGCAGCGGCTTGCCCTTGCCCAGGCGCTGGTGATGCGGCCGAAGGTGTTGCTGCTCGACGAACCCTTCGGTGCGCTCGATCCGGGCATCCGGGCGGAGATCCATGTGCTGATGAAACGCCTCTGGCATGACGCGCCGATGACCGTGGTGATGGTCACCCATGACATGCGCGAGGCCTTCACTTTGGCTACCCGTGTGGTTGCCTTCGAGCGCCCGCGCGACCGGCCGGAGGAAAAGCTGCGCTACGGCGCCAGTATCACCAATGACATCACCATCTGGCCACCCCGCAAGGCGGGCGAGGCTTCCCTCATTCGACCAGACCGGGACGGCCCGGTTCCTAGCCAAGGTCACTAGCCGGGACGACCCGGCCATCCGATGATAGGAGACGAACCGTGCATATCAGACGTTCACCCGAGGAAATCGCCGCCAATCGGGCGCGCTACGAAGAGCATCAGAAAAAGGGGCTGGAATTTGCCCCGAAGTCCCTGCCGGCCAAGAGCGAGAAACCGGCGCCTGCGATCGCGGACAACACAATCTTGCACCGCGAGGTCATTCCTGGCGGCTGGTACTGGTCGACCCGCGTGAGGACCAACGAGGTGCTGCGCATTGCGCTCGACCAGGGTCTCTCGACCGTCTCTGTCGTCGCCTGGAATGCTGCCGACACCACCGAGCGCATGAACCTGCCGGACACGGTCAAGGTGCAGTGGACGACCGGGCTCGGCAAAGGCCGGGTGATCTTTTCCGACATGGGTAAGGTGATGTTCTCAATCGTCGAGGATTCGTCGGGCGCGCATGACTGCCTGATGGGCGGCTCGACGGCCGCGTCGAATGCGAAGAAATATGCCGGTGCCAATGGTCCGGCATTGCGCAATACGCGCGACAATCTCGTGCTGCTGACGACCAAGGCCGGCCTCGATAAACGCGACATCCCTGCGGCCCTTGCCTTGTTCGCCCCCGTTCGCGTCGATGCCGAAGGCCTGTTTCATTGGAGGCCTGATCTCGTGGCGGATGGCGACTATGTCGAGCTGCGCGCCGAGATGGACATGATCGTCGGATTTTCCAACTGCCCGCATCCGCTCGACCCGAACCCGGTCTATGCGCCCAACCCGGTGACGGTCACCCGAATTGCGGCCACAGAGCCGAAGGCAGACGACCTGTGCAGGACGGCCACGGCCGAGGCTGTCCGCGGCTTTGAAAACAACGCGTTTGCGGCGATCTGAGACGGAGCGGAACCATGAAGAGTTTTATCCAGACTTCTCCAGACCGCACGCTCTCCAACGCGGTGCAGGATCATTACATCGCCGCCGAGGCGCCGTTCTCGACGGTGATCAAGGCAGGGCAGACCGTGCGCATCGAAGACAGCTATGGCCAGCAGGCGATCGACACGCTGTTCTACAATGCCGATGACTTCTCCGAGCGCTATTCCAGCCAGGACACGATGCGCGAGCAGGGTGCAGCCTATATCTCCACCGGCACCAGGGTCATTTCCAACGAAGGGCGGGTGATGCTGACCATGACGGCCGATACCTGCGGCCGTCACGACACATCGGCCGGGGCCTGCTCCTGCGAGAGCAATACCGTACGCTTCGGCCACGGCGTCAAATACCTGCATGCGTGCCGCGACAACTTCGTCATCGAGGTTTCCAAACATGGCATGAGCAAGCGCGATGTCGTGCCCAACATCAACCTCTTCATGAATGTGCCGATCGAGCCGACCGGCGAGATGACCATCGTCGACGGGATTTCGGCGCCGGGCGACTATGTCGAGCTGAAGGCCGAGATGGATGTTCTGTTGGTGATTTCCAATTGCCCGCAGATCAACAACCCCTGCAACGGCTTCGATCCAACCCCGGTGCGCGTGCTTGTCTGGGATGGTGAGGCTTCCTGATGTTCAAGAAAGTTCTCATAGCCAATCGCGGCGAAATCGCCGTGCGGGTCATTCGCACGCTGAAGACAATGGGGATCGCCTCGGTGGCGGTCTATTCCGATGCGGACCGGTTTTCCAAGGCGGTGCTGATGGCAGACGAGGCGGTGCGGCTCGGGCCGGCGCCGGCGTCGGAAAGCTATCTCAATGTCGACGCCGTCATTGCCGCCTGCAGGCAGACGGGTGCGCAAGCCGTTCATCCCGGCTATGGCTTCCTGTCGGAGAATATCGGCTTTGCCGAGCGGCTGAAATCCGAGGGCATCACCTTCATCGGTCCGAGCCCGGCCAATATTGCCGATTTCGGCCTGAAGCACACGGCGCGCGAACTGGCACGTGACAGCGGCGTTCCGCTGCTGCCGGGATCCGACCTGCTCGACAGCGGCGAGGCTGCACTGACCGCTGCCGAAGCGATCGGCTATCCGGTGATGCTGAAGTCGACCGCTGGCGGCGGCGGCATCGGCATGTCGCTCTGCGCTGATGCCGAGAGCCTGAAGGCATCGTTCGACAGCGTGCAGCGCACGGCGAAAGCGAGCTTTGGCGATGCCCGCGTCTATCTCGAACGTTTCGTCGCCAAGGCACGCCATGTCGAGGTGCAGATCTTTGGCGATGGCGCGGGCCGGGTGATTGCGCTTGGCGAACGCGACTGCTCGCTGCAGCGGCGAAACCAGAAGGTGATCGAGGAAACGCCGGCGCCGGGTCTTTCGGACGGCGTGCGCGCGCGGCTGCATGCGGCGGCTGTCGCGCTGGGCCAGAAGGTGAAATACGCCTCTGCCGGGACGGTGGAGTTCATCTACGATCCGGCGCGCGAAGAGTTTTACTTTCTTGAGGTCAATACGCGTCTGCAGGTCGAGCATCCGGTGACGGAAGCGGTCTTCGGCGTCGATCTGGTGGAATGGATGATCCGCCAGGCGGCCGGCGAGGATGTGCTGTCCGGCAATGAGGCGCTTCAGCCCAAGGGCGCGGCGATCGAAGCGCGGATCTATGCGGAGATGCCGCATGCGGGCTTTCGCCCCAGTGCCGGCCTGCTGACCGAGGTGGTATTTCCGGACGGCGTGCGCGTCGATGGCTGGATCGAGACCGGCACGGAAGTGACGCCCTATTACGATCCGATGCTGGCAAAGGTGATCGTGTCGGCCGATGATCGCGCCTTAGCGATCGCGGCATTGTCAAAGGCGCTGGACGAGACTGCGCTATCGGGTATCGAGACCAATCTGGAATATCTGAAAGCCATTGCGGCGTCTGAACTTTTCAGCAGCGGTGATGTCGCGACGACGGCGCTGAAGGATTTCGATTTCGTGCCCGATGTGATCGAGGTGATTGCGCCCGGGGCGCAGTCAAGCCTGCAGGAATTGCCGGGGCGGCTCGGCCTCTGGCATGTCGGTGTCCCGCCGAGTGGTCCGATGGACGCGCGATCCTTCCGTCATGCCAATCGGCTGGTTGGCAATGGTGACGAGACGGCCGCGCTTGAGCTGACGGTTTCCGGTCCGATGCTGAAGTTCTTCTCCAATGTGGTTGTGGCACTTGCCGGCGCGGTGATGCCGATGACACTGGATGGTGATCCGGTGCCGCATGGCACAGCTACTGTTGTCAAGGCAGGGCAGACGTTGACCATCGGCGCGATCGAGGGAGCAGGGCAACGCGCCTATCTGGCGGTGGCGGGCGGGTTTTCGGCGCCGGTCGTGCTCGGTTCGCGCGCAACCTTCGGGCTTGGCCAGTTCGGCGGCAATGCGACGGGTACGCTACGGGCGGGCCATGTGCTCAGGCTCGCCCGGGCTGCGCAGCCGGCGGCGAAAGCCGCGAGCAAGCCTGCGTTGCTTTCCCGCGAATGGTCTGTCGGTGTGGTCTATGGCCCGCATGGCGCGCCAGATTTCTTCCTTGAGGAGGATATCGAAACCCTGTTTGGGACCGAATACGAGGTGCATTTCAACTCGGCCCGGACCGGGGTGCGGCTGGTCGGACCTGCACCGAAATGGGCGCGCACCGATGGCGGCGAGGCGGGGCTGCATCCGTCCAACCTGCATGACAATGCCTATGCGATCGGTGCGATCGATTTCACCGGCGACATGCCGATCATCCTCGGCCCGGATGGACCAAGCCTCGGCGGTTTTGTCTGCCCGGCGGTGATTGCGCGTGACGAGCAGTGGAAGATGGGACAGTTCAAGCCGGGCGACAGGATCCGGTTTCATCCGGTAGCGCGGGATGGGGATGTGGGCATTGATGGGTTGGGTGTTGTGTCGGCTGCACCCCCCTCTGTCCTGCCGGACATCTCCCCCACAAGGGGGGAGATCGGCGAGACTTTAACACCTGCATTCCAACCGCAAGCGTCGGTTTCATCATTTGTCAGCGACCCCCAAACCGAAAGCGTTTCCTCAGACGCTGGCGCTGAGATGGGCAAGGCGGCTGCATCCCTGATCTCCCCCCGTGTGGGAGAGATGCCCGGCAGGGCAGAGGGGGGTGTTCGCGGAGCCGCAGCACCAATCTCCCGTCTCCCACCCGCCACCGGATCCCCGATCCTCGCAACCCACACAGCCGGTCCCGTGGCGGTCGTCTATCGCCGGCAGGGCGACGACAATCTGCTGGTCGAATATGGCGAGATGCAGCTGGATATCGCGCTGCGCCTGCGTGTTCATCTGCTGATGCAGGCGGTGAAGGCGGCAAAGCTGCCGGGGCTGATCGACCTGACGCCCGGCATTCGCTCGCTGCAGATCCACTATGACGGAACGACACTGACCCGCAGCCGCCTGCTCGGTCTGCTGAAGGAGATCGAGGCAGGCCTGCCGCCGGCGCAGGCGGTGACGGTGCCGAGCCGCACCGTCTATCTGCCGCTGTCGTGGAACGATCCGCAGGCGGAACTTGCGATGCGGAAATATCAGGAACTGGTGCGCCCGAACGCGCCCTGGTGCCCGTCGAACATCGAGTTCATCCGCAGGATCAATGGCCTTGCCGACGAGCAGGCGGTGAAGGACACGATCTTTGACGCCTCCTACTTGGTCATGGGGCTTGGCGACGTCTATCTCGGAGCGCCGGTCGCAACGCCGCTTGATCCCCGTCATCGACTGGTGACGACGAAGTACAATCCGGCGCGCACGTGGACACCTGAAAACGCGGTCGGCATCGGTGGCGCCTATATGTGCATCTACGGTATGGAGGGGCCGGGCGGCTACCAGCTGTTCGGGCGGACGATCCAGGTGTGGAACACCTGGCGCCAGACACCGGTCTTCCACAAGGACAAGCCCTGGCTGCTCGATTTCTTCGACCAGATCCGTTTCTTCCCGGTCAGCCATGAAGAGCTGACCGAAGCTAGAGCTGCCTTCCCGCATGGCGGCTATCCGATCAGGATCGAGGAGGGCGAATTTTCCTATGCGTCCTATGAGGCCGAGCTTACCGCCAATGCCGCAAGCATCGGCGCGTTCAAACGGAAGCAGCAGGCGGCTTTCGAATCCGAACGCCTGCGCTGGAAGGACGAGGGGCTCGACAGTTTCATCGTTGATGAGTCTGCAGGCCCGGGCCTTGGCGGCGATATCCCCGAGGGGTGTTTCGGGGTCGAAAGTGCCGTGCCGGGAAATATCTGGAAAGTACTCGTCGAGCAGGGGCAGACAGTTCAGTCCGGCGATACACTTGCCATCATCGAGTCCATGAAAATGGAAATCAATGTCACTGCCCATGCCGCTGGCACCGTTCGCGATCTGCGCGCCGGCCCCGGGCGCAACGTCAAGGCCGGCGATGTGCTGGTCGTGCTGGAGGAAACCGTATGATCCCCATCATTCTCGATCTCGCCTCGCTGAAGGCCGTCTATGCCGGCGGATTGACCCCTCTCGCGGTGGTCGACGAGGTGATTGCCCGTCGCAGGGCATCCGACGATCCGGCTATCTTCATCACCGAGACGCCGGATGATGATCTGCGAGCTGCTGCCAGAGAGCTTATCGCGCGGGCGCCGGAACCGAACAGCCTGCCGCTCTGGGGCGTGCCGTTTGCGGTGAAAGACAATATCGACGTCGCCGGCCTGCCGACGACTGCGGCCTGCCCGGCCTTTGCCTATGATCCAACGACGGATTCCACCGTCGTCGCGCGGCTGAAAGCGGCTGGTGCCTTGGTGATCGGCAAGACCAATCTCGATCAATTCGCGACCGGCCTCAACGGTACGCGCTCGCCCTATGGCGCGCCGCGCTCGGTGTTCGACAAGGCCTATGTCTCGGGTGGGTCGTCGTCGGGGTCGGCCGTGACCGTCGCCTCGGGGCTTGCAAGTTTTGCACTGGGTACCGACACGGCCGGTTCCGGCCGCGTGCCAGCCGCCTTCAACAATCTTGTCGGCATCAAGCCGACGCCGGGGCTGGTGCCGAATGTCGGCGTCGTGCCGGCCTGCCGCAGCGTCGACGTGGTGACGGTGTTTGCCGCGACCGTCGGCGATGGCGTGACGATCCGAAAGGTCATGGATGGCTACGACGCCGGCGATCCCTATTCCCGCAAGGCGATTCCCGCCACCTTGCCGGCCAGCGGGCTCAGGATCGGCGTGCTGGATGGCGCCGAACGTGAGTTCTTCGGCAACAGCCAGGTGGAGGCGCTTTATGATGCCGCGATCGAGCGGGCGAAGTCGCTGGGCGCGACCATCGTGCCCTTCGATTATGCGCCGTTCCGGCAGGCGGCCGAACTGCTCTACAACGGTCCATGGGTGGCGGAGCGTCTGGCGGCGGTGAAGGACTTCATCGGCACCAACGCCGGCGACTTCGACCCAACGGTGCGGACCATCATTGAAGGCGCCAAGACGTACGATGCAGTTGCCGCTTTCGAGGGGCAATACAAGCTCGGCGCGCTGAAGCAGAAGACGCTGGTCGAATGGGAAAAGCTCGACATATTGATGCTACCGACCTCGCCGACGACCTATACGGTCGCGGACATGCTTGCCGATCCGATCGTGCGCAATGGTCATTTCGGTCGCTATACCAACTTCGCCAACCTGTTTGGCTATGCGGCGATCGCCATTCCCGCCGGCTTCGATTCCGACGACCATCTGCCCGCCGGCGTGACGCTGTTCGGTCCGTCGTTTTCCGACGATGCGCTGGCGCCGTTTGCCGATGCGATGCACCGGGCGCTGGCTGCAGGCATGGGGAAGGACAAGACGGCCGTCATTCCCGAAACCAGCCGAGTCGCGGTCGCGGATGACGGTCTTGTCACCATCATGGTGGTCGGTGCGCATCTGACCGGCATGCCGCTCAATCACGAACTGACCGGCCCTGGCGGCACACTTGTGAAAACCTGCCGGACTGCCGGCGACTACCGCCTTTATGTCCTGCCGAATACCGTACCACCTAAGCCGGGCCTAATCCGGGAGCCGGGGTTCGCGGGCAAGGGGCTGGAGGTCGAGGTGTGGAAGGTGACGCCGGCTGTCTTCGGACGGTTCGTGCAGAACATTCCGGCGCCGCTCGGGATCGGCAAGGTGACGCTGGACGATGGCAGCCAGGTTTCGGGCTTCCTCTGCGAACCTTATGCTATCGAGGGCGCGCAGGAAGTGACCGAACTTGGTGGCTGGCGTGCCTATATCGCTTCGCGCAACAAGACATAGTCCTGTTGCCTGCCATGACACGGCTGTTTCGTGTCGTCGGGTCATGGCGGCCTTCTCCGCTATCATGCCTGCATTGATCTTGGCCGATGGCTCGCCTAAGACCACGCGTCACGCATAGGCAAAGGCGCAGGCAAGGGCAGGGAGAGATCGAGAATGAAGCTGTTGCTCATCCACACTGGGGGCACGATCGGCATGGTGCCGACACCGGACGGTCTGG
This sequence comes from Hyphomicrobiales bacterium, assembly GCA_900470155.1. Classification (GTDB taxonomy): domain Bacteria; phylum Pseudomonadota; class Alphaproteobacteria; order Rhizobiales; family Rhizobiaceae; genus Allorhizobium. Next base: position 1,211,922 of record UBZT01000009.1, on the reverse strand, counting down.
CACCGCAGGCCGGCATGGTGGAAGCCGCGCTGGAGGCGATGCTACCCTCAGGTATCTCGCTCATTCGCCATGTCTTCGATCCGCTGCTCGACAGTGCCGATGTCGGCCCGCGCCATTGGAACATCCTGTTGAACGTGATCCGATCGCATCCCGACGTGCCGGTGATCGTCACGCATGGCTCCGATACGATGTCGTTTACCGGTGCCGCCCTGTCGCAGGCTCTGGCGGGGGAGGAGCGTCGCGTGGTCCTTTGCGGCTCGATGAAGCCACTTGGTGAAAATGCCGATGCCGAGGGCAATCTTGCGCTGGCGATCGGCACTGCCCTTGCCCCCGGTGCTGGTGTGTTCCTGGCCTTTGCCGGCAAACTGCTGCCTGCGGCCGGTCTGGTCAAGCATGACAGCCAGGCAGAGGACGCGTTCTGCTCCCAGCCCCAGTCAGCACTGGAGCCGGCACAATCGCGCCTGTTCTCGGACAAGCGCCTGGCCATTTTGTCCCTGTCTCCCGGCATGAACGGGGCGTTCCTCGCTGCGGCGCTCGATGCGCTCGATGGCGCGGTGCTGCGGGTCTTCGGTTCGGGGACGGCAATGTCGGATCCGGCAGTGCTTTCAGCGCTTGCAAAGGCTGTGTCGAGCGGCAAGCGCGTGCGTGCAGTCAGCCAATGCGAGGCGGGCGGGCTCGAACCCGGCGCGTATGCCGCGGGGGCCGGCCTATGGGCGGCGGGTGTTGAAAACGGTGGCGCTGAAACGCCGGAGGCGGCGCTGATCCATCTGTGGCTGAACTGAGACGTCCAATACACAGCGTCAGAGCGCCAGAGCGTCCTTCAGCGTGCGGGTCTCGCTGGGCGCAAGGTCGAGATCGGCCTCGATGTGGTCGATATGATACATCATCAGATGCGTGGCGCGGGCAATGTCGCCTTTTTCCAGCGCGTCGAGAATGTCGCCATGTTCGTCATGGCCGCAGCTTGAAACGCCGGTGCGCCCATAAAGCGCGATCACCAGCGATGAGCGCGCGACGAGTTCGTCCATGAATTTTTCCAGCACGGCATTGCCGGCGACCTTGGCAAGCAGCAGGTGGAAGTCGCCAGACGCCTTGATCTCGGCGCGGCGGGCGCTGGCGCCGCGCTCGGTCCGGTGTCTTTCCTCTTCGCGTAGCTGGTCACGAAACTGGGCGATGTCGGCCGGCTTCAGCCGTTCGGCGGCCGCTGCAATGATGCCGGCTTCGATCAGGCGACGTGAGGCAAAGACCTGGCGTGCCTCCTCGGTGCTTGGGTTGGAGACGAAGGCGCCGCGATTGCGCTCCGTGCGCACCAGACCTTCGAAGGCGAGCATCTGTAGCGCATCGCGCACGACCGTCCTGCTGACATCGAACAGGGTGCCGACCTCGGCTTCCGACAGCTTTGTGCCGGGGGCAAGACGCCGATCGACGATGGCATCGCGCAACGCATCGCGGATGGCGCGGGCGCGGTCTTCCTGATTCTGGTCCAGCTGTCTGTGCGAAGTCGCTTTGAGATTCATGGTATAATCCGATGTTCTCTCTATTTAGACGCAGCCGCGATAAATTGGAACCCGCATTGTCCGTGATTGCTTCTTAGATTGTATGCAATGTTGCCTCAATATCGAAGACAATCGATTATTTTTTGTGCATACAAGTTAGCCGCCTGCTCATGTCTTTTGCGCAGTGCACAATGGCGTTCGTGAATCCAAGCACTTAGCCGGATCGGCCGAAACTGGCACGGCATATGCATTCCCTTATCGCAGATGAGGGAGCTATCATGAGCAAAGCCGCAGAGATCGATATCGCCGCTGTCTCCAAGGTCTATGGCAACACCACTGCGGTGCATGCCATCAGCCTGAAGATTCCTGCAGGCACCTATTGCTGCCTGCTCGGCCCTTCCGGTTGTGGCAAGACGTCGACACTCCGGATGATTGCCGGCCATGAAAGCATTTCGTCCGGCGATGTTCGGCTCGGCAATGCGGTGGTGACCGACCTGCCGCCCGCCCAGCGAGGCACGGCGATGATGTTCCAGTCCTACGCTTTGTTTCCGCATCTCGATCTTGTCGACAATGTCGCCTTCAGTTTGAAGATGAAAGGTGTCGAAAAGGAAGAGCGCCGCCGCAAGGCGATGGACATGCTGAAGCTGATGCAGCTCGAGCCCTATGCGACGCGGCGGCCGGCCCAGCTTTCCGGTGGCCAGCAGCAGCGCGTGGCGCTTGCCCGCGCCTTGATCACCAATCCCGAGGCGCTGCTGCTCGACGAACCGCTGTCGGCACTCGATCCGTTTCTCAAGATCCGCATGCGGGCAGAACTGAAGAAGCTGCAGACCTCGCTCGGCATCACCTTCGTGCATGTGACGCATAGCCAGGAAGAGGCGATGGCGCTGGCCGACATCATCGTCATCATGAACGAAGGGCGCATCGAGCAGGCAGCCCATCCGCGCGTCGTGTTCGAGACGCCTGCCACCGCTTTTGTCGCGCGCTTCATGGGCGATCATAACGTGCTGTCTGGCCGGATCGTCGAGCGTACACAAACCGGTCTTTTCATCGAGGTCAGCGGCGGTGGTCGCTTCTTCGCCAAGGGGCAGGCGCCGGTCGAGGACGAAACCGCCGACATCGCCATCCGCACGGACCACGTCCGTCTGGGCGCTGCACCAGCGAACGGGCTTGGTTTCGACGGGATCATTTCCAATCTCGAATATCTCGGCGCGAAGGTGAAGCTGACGATCACCACCGCCTTTACCGACGAGTTCACCGCAGTCCTCACCGACGCGGCCTTCTTTGCTGCCCCCGTCAAGGTTGGCGAGGTCGTCACCCTGTCATGGGATGACACGGATTCGATCGTTCTGGGACGTATCGGCAACTGAAACAATACCATCATAACAAGGAGAACAGCGCATGTCAGAGACAACCAAACCAACCAAGGGCATTAGCCGCCGCTCGCTTCTGAAAACGGCATCCGCTGCTGCCGGCCTTGCTGCCGGTTCTGGCGTGATCACCGGTTTCCCGACCATCTGGGCGCAGAACCCGATCACGCTGCGCCAGTTCGGCACCGGCGTGTCGAACCTCAATGCGATTGCCGAAAAGTGCAAGGCCGACCTCGGCATCACGCTGGAAATGACGGCAACGGACAGCGACGCGGCTGCCCAGCGCGCCGTGACCCAGCCGAACTCATACGACATCGCCGATATCGAATACTGGATCCTGAAAAAGGTCTTCCCGGCCGGCGTCATCCAGCCTATGGACGTCAAGAAGCTGAAATATTACGACAAGATCGTGCCGCTGTTCAAAAACGGCAAGCTGACGCCCGACAGTGTCATCGCGCAGGGCACCGCGCCGCACACCGTCGGCTATGTCGAAAAGGCCGGTGACAAGACCTTTGCCAAGAGCGAAACGGAATTGTTCACGATGGTTCCGACCATCTACAACGCCGATACGCTCGGCATCCGCCCCGACCTCGTCGGTCGCGAAATCACCACCTGGGCCGATATCATGGACCCGGCCTTCAAGGGCAAGACCTCGATCCTGAACATCCCGTCGATCGGCATCATGGATGCGGCAATGATCATGGAAGCCATGGGCAACATCACGTATGCCGACAAGGGCAACATGACCAAGGCGGAAATCGATGCGACGATCGAGTTCCTGATCAAGGCCAAGCAGGACGGCCAGTTCCGCGCCTTCTGGAAGTCGTTCGACGAGTCGGTCAATCTGATGGCATCGGGCGAAGTCGTGATCCAGTCGATGTGGTCACCGGCCGTTGCCGCCGTGCGTGGCAAGGGCATCGCCTGCAAATACCAGCCGCTCAAGGAAGGCTATCGTTCGTGGGGCGGTGGTCTGGGTCTGGCCTCGCATCTGCAGGGCGCCCAGCTCGACGCGGCCTATGAATACATCAACTGGTACACGTCCGGCTGGGTCGGCGCCTATCTCAATCGCCAGGGTTACTACTCAGCGGCCATGGAGACGGCCAAGGAACACATGTCGGCCGACGAATGGGGCTACTGGATCGAAGGCAAGGCTGCCCAGGGCGATATCGTCGCTCCGGACGGCAAGGTCATGGAGAAGGCCGGTGCCGTCCGCGATGGCGGCTCCTTCGAAGAGCGCATGGGCAAGGTGGCGTGCTGGAACTCCGTCATGGACGAAGATCGCTACATGGTTCGCCGCTGGAACGAATTCATCGCGGCTTGAGGCATACCTGCCCCTCATCCTCCTGCCGGGGCCTTCTCCCCGCAGGCGGAGCGAAGGGGCAAACCGGCAACCGCGTCGGACCTTCTCCCCGTTTGTGGGGAGAAGGTCGCGGCAGCCGGATGAGGGGCAGACTTGGACTGATAACAGGAGACGGAAACCATGGCGACAGTGCGGTTCATAGGCGTCGGCGAGCCGAAGCCGAAGCGTGCCATCCGGCTGCCGTCGTGGCTGCCTGCCTATCTGCAGGCCCTGCCTTTGACCCTCATCCTCGGCGGTTTCCTGCTTCTGCCGATCCTGATGATCAGCGTGGTCAGCTTCTGGGACTACGATTTCGCCCAGATGTATCCGGATTTCGTTACCTTCAACTACACCGAGACGCTGGGCTCATGGGTGACCTGGAAGACCTATCTCAACACGTTGAAATTTGCCTTCATCGTCTGGGCGATCACCTTGTTCATCGGGTTCTGGGTCGCCTATTTCCTCGCCTTCCATATCCGCACATCATCGATGCAGATGGTGCTGTTTCTGGTCTGTACGGTGCCGTTTCTGACCTCGAACATCATCCGGATGATCTCCTGGATCCCGGTGCTGGGGCGCAACGGGCTGATCAACAATACGCTCGTCGGCGCCGGCATCATTCCGCAGCCGATCGAATGGCTGCTCTATTCCGATTTCGCGGTCGTTCTTGCCATGGTGCATCTCTACACGCTGTTCATGGTCACGCCGATCTTCAATACGATGATGCGCATTGATCGCTCACTGATGGAGGCCGCGCGCGACGCTGGCGCTTCCGGGTGGCAGACGCTGACCAATGTCATCATTCCGCTGGCCAAGCCCGGCATGGCGATCGGAACGATCTTTGTCGTGACCCTGGTGATGGCCGATTTCTCCACCGTGCAGGTGATGTCCGGCGGCCAGAGCGCGTCGGTGGCCCTGATGATGAAGAACCAAATGTCGCTGCTGCAATATCCGGCTGCCGCCGCCAACGCTGTCGTGCTCTTGATCCTCGTCCTGATGATGGTCGCGGCGATCCTGCGCGTCGTCGATATCCGCAAGGAACTTTGAGCATGAACAGCGAAACCCGCTCCCGCGAATTCTACGTCCTGGCGATCTTCTTCGCCCTGTTCGTCCTGTTTCTCTACGGCCCTCTGTCGGCGATCCTGATCCTGTCCTTCCAGGGTCCGAACGGAGGCCTGACCTTCCCGCTGAACGGGGTGTCGGTGCACTGGTTCGTCAACCTGTTCCAGACTCAGGCCGTCGGTGACTTTGGCGGTTCCTTCCGCCGCTCGCTGATGCTCGGGCTCATGGTCATGGTGGTGACCGTGGTTGTGTCCCTGCTTGCAGGCCTTGCCTTCCGGCGCAAGTTCATCGGCGGCACCGTGCTTTTCTATCTCTCGGTCGCCAGCCTTGTGGTACCGTCGATCGTGATTTCGCTGGGCATCGGCGTGCTCTTCCAGCAGATCGGCCTGCAGCCGGCCTGGTATTCATCCGGCTTCGGCGCACATCTGACCTGGACGCTGCCGTTCGGTGTGCTGATCATGTTTGCGATCTTCAATCGCTTCTCTCCCGCCTATGAAGAGGCGGCACGCGATCTCGGCGCCACGCCCTGGCAGACCTTTGCCCATGTTGTCCTGCCGATGATCGCGCCGAGTCTGATCGGCGTCGGCCTGTTCGGCTTCACGCTGTCCTATGACGAATTTGCCCGCACGTTGATGACGGCCGGCACATACAACACGCTGCCGCTCGAAATCTACGGCATGACGACCAATGTGACGACGCCGGTGCTCTACGCGCTCGGCACCGTGACGACGGTCTTTTCCTTCCTCGTGATCGCCGGAACACTGGGCCTGATTGTCGGCATGAGCCGCCGCAGGAACCAGGGCTGAGCGCATGAAGATCGCAGTCATCAATCCGAATACCACCGCCAGCATGACGGCGACGATCGCAGACGCGGCAAGGCGCGTGGCCAATGCCGGGACGGAGATCGAGGCGATCACCTCGTCGATGGGCCCAGTGTCGATCGAAGGCTACTATGACGAGGTCTTTGCTATTCCAGGACTTCTGGTCGAAATCGCCAAGGCGGAGCGGGGAGGGGCGCAGGCAATCGTGATCGCCTGCTTCGACGATACGGGGCTTGATGCGGCACGCGCGCTTGCTTCGATCCCGGTCATCGGCATCTGCGAGGCGGCGGTGGCCGCGACATCCTTCATTGCCCAGCGGTTTTCCATCGTCACCACGATGGAGCGCTCGCGGCTGCCGGTCGAGCATCTGGTGCATCGCTATGGCATGAGCGGACGCTGCAAGGTGCGGGCCGCCGACGTGCCGGTGCTGTCGCTCGAGGATCCGAAGTCCAATGCGCGCGACAGGTTGCGCCGCGAGATCGTGGCGGCGCTTCGGGACGATCGCGCCGAGGCGATCGTGCTCGGCTGTGCGGGCATGGCCGACCTCACGCTCGAACTGCGCCACGAATTCGGCGTGCCGGTGGTCGATGGGGTGGCTGCGGCGGTGAAGCAGGCCGAAGCGCTGGTTGCGCTTGGGCTTTCGACCGCAAAATCCGGTGCCTATGCAACGCCGATCGACAAGCCTTTTCTGGGTGTGCTCGAGAGTTTCTCGCCCGCCGCCATGGGTGTGTGACCGTGGTTTCCTCGTTTGCTGAAATCCGTGTGCTGACCACTGCCGAGGTCCAACAGCTTGTCCGTTGGGCGGCTGACGAGGGATGGAATCCGGGAACTGCCGATGCGGTAGCGTTTCAAGCTGCAGATCCGCGGGGCTTTATCGGCTGTTTCGTCGACGGGCGCCTGGCCGCCGGCATTGCGGCGATCAGCTACGATGGGTTCGGCTTCATCGGTCTTTATATCTGCCACCCGGATTTTCGCGGGCAAGGGCTTGGACGCCAAGTCTGGGATGCCGGCATGGCGCATCTCGGTGCTGTGGTTCTCGGTCTTGACGGCGTGGTTGAGCAGCAGGAAAATTATGGCTGCATGGGCTTTGTCCCGCACTACCGGACGTTCCGCTGGTCGGTAAAAGAGGCGAAGCCGATCGATGCGCCGCGACAGACTATCGCATCCGGTGGGCCGGGGAGGCTTTCGGAGATTGCCGCCTTCGACCGCGGCTTCTTTCCCGCCCCACGCACCGCTTTTCTGCGTCAATGGCTGGACGTTCCGCGTCATGCTCTGGTGAGCGAGACGGAGACTGGCATAGACGGCTATGCGGTCATGCGCCCTTGCGTGCAAGGCTACAAGATCGGGCCGATTTTCGCGGTCAGCGAAATCGTTGCCCTCGGCCTGCTGGATGCCTGTCTCGACAATCTTCAGGGCCGGTCGGTGCATATCGACGTGCCGGAATATCAGCAGGCCTTCAGCGCCCGCCTCGCCGCCTGCGGCTTCGAGCAGGGCTTCATGACGGCCCGCATGTATCGCGGTGCGCCACCTGCCATCGAAGAGGAAGGTGTCTTCGCCATCACGACGTTGGAGCTTGGCTGAAGCTAGCTCGACACCCCGTTCGGGGCGGCCGTCGGGATCATGTCGCGATAAATACCCGGTTTGGAGCCCTCGATCGGGATCGCGCCGACACTCTTCTGGTAGAAGTCGACCGGGCCGGCGCCGCCGATCACTGCGTAGGCATATCCCTGGGCATGCATATCGAGCAGGGTGGTAATCAACAATGCATGGCCGATGCCCTTGCCGCGCGCGGCTTCGTCGACACCGGTCGGGCCGAAGAAGCCCTTCATCGTGGCGTCATGGCAGGCAAAGCCGAGCAATGTCGGTCCCTGATGGGCGATGAAGCAGGTGGCGGGCTGGCGCATGAGCGCCGCTGTCGCTTCGGCTGCCCAGCCGGCACCGAATCGTGGTTCGATCCAGTCGCAGATCGACCTGAGTTCGGGAACGAGAGCCCTGCGCAAGGTGATGTCCTGTGCTGCGATGCGCTGCTCAAGGGTGGCGTCGGGTTTCAAATCGTAGAGCTTGACCAGCATGTCCATGGTATGTCCTCAGGCTGGCGACAGTTCACGGGCCGCTGTCAGACCGAGCACGGCCGCGCCGATCAAGCCGGGTTCGACACGGCATTCCGCCGGGATGACGATGGGTTTGTCGAAACGGCGCAGGATGCGACGACGGACCGCCACGTCGATCGCGGCAATCAGCGCCGGAACATTGGAAAGACCGCCGCCAACGGGCAGGATCGTGGTTCCGGTCAGGTTGATGACCAGCGACAGCGGGTCGGCGATCACATCGACATAGACATCGATGGTGCGTGCCGCGATCGGGTCGCCTTTCTGCCAGTCAGAAAGAATGTCTTCACTGGTCAGGGTCTCGCCATGCAGGTGGTGATGCAGTTTCTCAAGGCCGCGCGCGCTGCAGATCGCGTCGATGCAGCCGGTCTGGCCGCAACCGCATTGAAAGCGCGGGATGCGGGCCCGAGGTTCACCGGCTTCTGTTGCCGAGATCGGACCATGGCCCCATTCTCCGGCAAAACCGCCCTGGCTGTTGATCAGTTTGCCGTCGATGACCAGGCCTCCGCCGACACCTGTACCGAGAATGATGCCGAAGACGACCCGGTGGCCTTTCGCGGCACCGATTCCCGCTTCGGCGAGCACGAAGCAGTCGGCATCATTGGCGATAATCACGGGAAGGCCGAGGCGTTTTTCGAGATCGGCCTGCAGCGGCCGGCCGTGAATGCAGGGTATGTTGGCGACGACGGCGTTCGCAGTGTCCGGGTCGATGACGCCGGCAATCGAGATCGCCACGCAATCGGGATGTCCGCCCGCTTCGGCAATCACGGATTTCAGCGTGGCGACGAAGGCGTCAAAATCGTGGATCGGGGTCGGATGCCGCGGGAAGGGGCGGATATCGTCCGTGCTGTAAGCCACCGCACCCTTGATGGCGGTGCCGCCAATGTCGAAGCAGACAATCATGCGCTGGCCTTCCGTCGATCATCTTCCGCCTCATAGGCGCAGGCACCGGCGATCCAGGTGGACTGTAGGTCGAGATCATCGCTCAGGACCAGGAAATCGGCATCCTGGCCGGATGCAAGGTTGCCTTTTGTTGTCACGCCTATCGCTTTTGCCGGATAGACGCTGGCCATCCGCAGTGCCTCTTCCAATGGTTGGCCGAGGCGCTCATGGACGAAGCGCACGCAGGACAGCATGTCGATATCAGCGCCTGCCAATGTGCCGTCCGCCAGTGTGAGACGGCCATCGCGACGATAGACGGCGCGGCCATTCAGGTCAAAACCCGTGCTGTTGGTGCCGATGGTCGACATGGCATCGGTGACGAGGAAGACATGCGCTGGTCCTTGCTTTGCAGCAAGTGCCACGCGCATGGTGACCGGATCGACATGGAAACCGTCGGCGATCAAACCGCAATGGAGTTGCGGTGAGGAGAGCCCCGCACCGACCAGGCCCGGCTCGCGATTGCCAAGCTGGCTCATGGCGTTGAACAGATGGGTGACCAAAGTTGCACCCGCCTCGACATAGGCGTCGATCGCGGCACATTCTGAATCGGTATGGCCCAGGCTGACGCGATAACCCGACGCAACCAGCCTGCGGACTTGGTCGGGGGTAACGCTTTCCGGTGCGATGGTGATCATCGGCATGCCGAAATGTCCGGCATGATTTTCGAGATAGGCGAGGTCATCCTCGGTCATTGGACGGATCAGTGACGGGTCGTGGGTTCCTTTGCGCGCGACCGACAGATGCGGGCCCTCGAGATGCAGGCCGAGAAAACCCGGAACGGCGTTGGCCGCCGCCTTGCAGCCGGCGTCGACCGCGATGTTACGGATAGCAGCCACATCGGTGATCAACGTAACCATGAGGGCTGTCGTGCCGAAGCGGGCATGAGCCGCGCAAATCGTCTCGATGCCGGCAACATCCGGCTGGTTGTTGAACAGCACGCCGCCGCCGCCATTGACCTGCAGGTCGATGAAGCCCGGTGCAATCAGGCCGTTGCCGATCGGAAGCGTCTTCATGCCCGCAGGCAGTTTCGATTGGGGCATAATGGCGCCGACTTTGGCGCCGTCGACAATCAGGGCGGCGTCCTGATGAAAACTCTGTCCATCGAAGACGCGGCTGGCGCTAATGGCGAAGACGGAAGTCATTGGGTCTGGGTGACCTTTTTCAGTGCGACGGGTTTGTCTGGATTGAAGCCCCGTGCACGGGAAAGCGATTCGACCATGCCATAATAGGGAACGATCAGCATCAGCGCATCGGTCAATGGATGGCCCGTTGCGATAAACGGCAGGCGGTTAGCGCCCTCGGAGTTTTCGGAAGTGATGAAGCAGGCGGCATTGTTGGACGCCAGTTTCGATATGGTCTGGGCGATCGAGGCTTCGGCCTTGTCACGGGCGGCAAAACCGACGACCGGGAAATTCCGGCCGACGATCGAAACAGGCCCGTGCAGAACTTCCGCCGATGAATAGGCTTCGGCATGCAGTTCGCAGGTTTCCTTGCATTTGAGTGCCGCTTCGGCGGCAATTGCCAGCGCGGGACCACGGCCAAGCATATAAAGGGAATCCGCATTGGTCAGCGGTTCGATCAGCGCGCTCCAGTCGAGCTTCAGCGCCTGCAAAAAATGCTCCGGCAGGCGGGCGACGGCACTTGCCAGTTCCTTGTCGTCGCTCCAGCCGGCGACGATCGCGAGGCCGGCGACAATCGAATTGACGAAAGACTTGGTGGCGGCAACCGCGATTTCCGGGCCGGCCTTGATGTCGACGGCGATGGTTGCAGCGTCGCCAAGCGGCGAGGGCAGCGTGTTGACCAGGCTGATCGTCGTTGCCCCACCGAGCCGGGCTCCGCGCATCATTGCAACGATATCCGGGCTTGCACCGGATTGCGATACGGCGAAGGCCGCAGCGTTTTCCAGCTTCATCGGCGCTTCATAGATGGATGCCAGCGACGGGCCGAGGGAAGCAACCGGCAGGCCGAGCTGCAGTTCAATGGCGTATTTGAGGAAATAGGCCGCATGATCGGACGATCCGCGGGCGATCGTCACGACGACGCTGGGGTCCTTTCGGCGCAGCGCATCTGCGCATTCGCCGATGGCGTCGGACGATTCCTTGAGAAGGCGCGCTGCGGCTGCCGGGATCTCGTCGATTTCTTCTCGCATTTTCGTCAGCATTGCAGGTCTTTCAAGGTTCGGCGTCACGGAGATCCGATGGTCAGTTCTGCGACCAGGTCATAGGCGTCGCTGCGGTATAGGGCGCGCGACATTTCCATCACGCGGCCGGTTTCAAGATAGGCGATACGTTGCACCGACAGCGCGGCAGAGCCCTGCGGCACGCCAAGCAGTTTGGTCTCGTCATCCCTCAGGATAACGGCGGATATGCGCTGGTTGGCGCGTACCGGGGTGATGCCGCTCTGACGCAAATGGAGATAGAGGGAATCGTCCATGGCATCCGGATCGGGCAGGATATCGTCGGGAAGGCTGGTGCGTTCCAGCGCGATGGGCATGTCATTGGCGGTGCGAATGCGCTCGATCCGGGCGACCCTCGCGCCGCCAACGAGACCCAGCATCATGGTTTCCTCTGCGGTTGGAAAATAGAGCCCACGGTCTATCCAGTGCGATCCCGCCGTCATGCCGCGCCGGCGCATATCCTCGGTGAAGGAGGTGAGTTGGCTCAATGGCTGCTGCATGCGCGGCACAGGCTTGACGACAAACGTGCCCGAGCCGCGCCGGCGAACGAGCAGTCCGTCGTTGACCAGGTCGTCGATGGCTTTGCGCACGGTGACGCGACTGATCGCGGCGGCATCGGCGATGTCGCGTTCGGCAGGCAGGGCATCGCCGTGCTTCAGACGGCCGGACGACACTGCGTCCTCAATCATCTTGCGAAGCTTGACGTAAAGAGGGCCGCCACGAACGGCCTGCAATTGATCCAGAGGAAGGGATGCGCTCATGGCTTGCCTTTGCCGAGAAGATGAGAGGCGTACCAACGGTTAAAAGAAGCGCAATCCAGACTTTTCTCAATCCACATTCCTTGAGCCTCCCAATGTCCGCTGCTTAAAAAGATACCAACCAAGCACCTATTTCGCAAATGGTTTCATCACTTGAGTACCAAAAACCTGTTTCCATCAGAAATATCACCGCAAAATCATCTATTTATCAACAATTCAAGCGTTTCTTGCGAATCTGGCTGGACGATTGGCATTTATTTGGTATCGTTTGTTAACTTTTGAAAAGTCGGGCCAAGTCGGCTCGGGGTTCGAAGGTCTGTGTGTCCGATCGTGTTGTTGTGCCTCGGCGACGATGTATCCTCGATCGATTGGGTGAGGCTGGAAGATAGCGGAAGCAGCTGTTGTGTGAAAAGAATTTTCATAAGTTGATGAAAATTTCCACAGGATGTTGACGATGACCGGTTTCTGACGCAGTCTAAGAAAAATAATTGCGAAAGCAGGGGAATTGCACATGAAGGTTGCCGTTATCGGGCTCGGATTCCGCCTCGGCTACTTGGGCCGAGTGTTCAAGGAACTCGATCCGGATTTCCAGATCGTCGGTTATGTGGATCCGGCGCCAGCTGGAATGCCGACTCTGACCGAAAACGGCATCTCACCGGGCAAGGCCTACGACACGCCCGAAGCGTTGATCGCCGGTGAGAGTTTTGACCTTCTGATGATCGGTTCGCCCAACCATCTCCATCTGGATCATATCCGTCTTGGTCTTGAGGCAGGGCTGACGGTCTTTACCGAAAAGCCGATCGTCACAACCATCGAGGAAAGCTATGCGCTGGCCTCATTGCTGCACACCCATGGCCATGACCGCCTGCTGGTCGGCCTTGTGCTGCGCTATTCGCCGCTATACCGCGACCTGCGCAAGGCGCAGGCCGAAGGCAAGCTTGGCGATATCGTTTCGATCGAGGCGTCCGAGCATATCCAGCCCTATCACGGTGCATTCTTCATGCGCGACTGGCGTCGCTACGGCCAGTATGCCGGCGGTTTCATGCTGGAAAAATGCTGCCACGACCTCGACCTCTATAATGGCGTGGTCGGCGCGCGCCCGCGTTTCGTCGCCAGCTTCGGTGGCCGCAAGAGCTTCGTGCCGTCGAATGCGCCGGAAAATCACGGCGTCAACGATATGGAAGTCTATCATCGCAAGCCGAGCGGCTGGATGGGCTCTGACAAGGTCTTCGACAGCGATGGCGACATCATCGATTTCCAGACCGCCATCGTCGAATACGAGAATGGTGCGTCGATGACCTTCCACACCAATCTCAATGTGCCGGATGAGTTTCGCCGCTTCTGCGTCATGGGCTCGAAGGGCATGGCGGAAGGCGATTTCGTCCGCGGCTTCATGGATGTGCATGATGCGCGCACCAATGAGAAGCTGATTGCAAACACCTATTCCGCGCCTTCGGCGACGTCGCATCACTATGGTGCCGACGAGCAGATGGCGGAAGATGTTCTCGCCTTCGTGCGCACGGGTGCCAAGCAGCCGGTTTCGGCGATCGACGCGCTTGAAGCGGGCATGTTGGCTCTTGCGATGGACGAAGCCCGTCTCGGCCGCAAGGTCATCGACATGAAGCCGGTATTCGAGCGTTTCGATGCCTGCCTTCACGGCACGAGCCAGGGCGTTGCCCAGGCGAAGTCAGCTTAAGGGGCGGTGTGATGCAAGCCAGACGAAGCGCTGTCATCTTTGCCTGGTTGCTGATTGCGCCGGCCCTTCTCTATATCGCTGTCATCGTCGCCTATCCGCTGGTCGAGACGTTCATTCTCTCCTTCACGGATGCGTCGCTGAAAAAGACGACCAACTGGGTCGGCTGGGTGAATTACGAGAAGATCTTCAACGATACCTTCGCGACTGTCATCGTCCGGACCTTCATCTGGACCTTCTTCTCGGTGTCGATCAAAATGATCATCGGGACGTTCGGGGCAGCGATGCTGAACTCGGCCGTGCCGGGCCGGACGCTGTTTCGGATCTTGACGATGCCGCCATGGATTGTGCCGATGGCCATCGGCATCTTCATGTGGGGCTGGATGTATAACGGCCAGTTCGGCATGATTTCCGGCGTATTGCAGCGCGTGGGCGTCGTCGATGGCCCCGTCGCATTCCTGGCCTACGGTTCGACCGCCTTCTGGGCGACCATTTTCACCGATGTGTGGATCGGTGTGCCGATGGTCACGCTCTACATGCTGGCCGCCATGCAGGCGATCCCGCAGGATCTTTACGAAGCAGCCTGGACCGATGGCGCCGGTCGTGCCTATCGCTTCCGTCGTATCACCCTGCCAATGATACTGCCCGCCATGATCACCATGTCGATGATTTCGCTGATCTCGACCTTCAACTCCTTCGACATCATCTGGATCCTGACGCGCGGCGGTCCGAGTGGCGAGACGACGACGATGATCATCGACACCTATCACACCGCGATCGGGTCGAAGAAATACGGCGAAGGGGCTGCGCGCGCCGTGCTGATCTGCATCTTCCTGTCGATCTTCTGCTTTGCCTATTTCCGTGTGACGAACCGGCTTTCCCAGGAGCACGCCCGATGAGCTACGACAAGACTGCCCTGATCAATCGCTACAAGTGGTATGAACTGGTCGGCATCTATGCGGGCATCGCCGTCTTCCTCACCTTCGTGCTCGCGCCCTTCGTCGAAGGTTTTCTGGTCTCGCTGAAGCCGCTCAGCCAGCTCTTTTCCTCGCCGTATCGGTTCTTTCCGGAGAATGGCTCCTTCGAGGCGTACCGGACGATGTGGGTGAGCGTTCCCGGCTTTGCCCGCTACATCTTCAATTCGTTCTTCATCTCGACCGTCGCTACCATCATCGTGCTGATCCTCGTGGTGCCGGCGGCCTATGCCTTTGCCCGTTTTGAGTTCAGGGGCAGCGGCCAGCTGCTCGGTGCCTTCCTTGCTGTCAACATGTTCTCCGGCGCCGTGCTGCTGATCCCGCTGTTCCGGCTGATGCGGTCGATGGGCGTGCTCAACACCTATTTCGCGATGATCGTGCCGGGTGTCGCCTTCCTGATCCCGACGGCCATCTGGCTGCTGCGCACCTACATGATGCGCATTCCGCGCGAGCTTGAAGAGGCGGCCTATGTCGATGGTGCCGGCTACTTCTACACCTTCCGGCGGGTGGTCCTGCCGCTCGCCACGCCTGGCATCGCCGTGGTCGCGATCACGACCTTCATCGGCGCCTATGCCCAGCAGTTCATCTTCGCGCTCACCTTCAACTCCAAGACGGAATACATGCCGCTGCCGATCGGGCTGTTTGCCTATTTCGGCCGGCAGGAAGTCATCTGGAACGAGCTGATGGCCGCAAGCTTCGTCGGCATCGCGCCAGCGATGATCGTGATCTTCTTCCTGCAGCGTTTCCTCGTCAGCGGCCTGACCGCCGGGGCGATCAAATAAGGGCTGCCAATAAAATTCGGGCCAACCGGACGCTTTAACCTGTCAACAAAGGGGAACTACCGATGACGAAAAAACTGACCATGCTCGCAGGCTCGTTTGTCCTGCTGGCCAGCTCGGCGCTTACCACGCTGGCTGCCGACCAGGAAATCTCCTGGATCTATTGCGGCGACAAGATCGACCCGATCCATGAGAAGTACATCAAGGAATGGGAAGGCAAGAATACCGGCTGGAAGGTCACGCCGGAAGTTGTCGGCTGGGAACAGTGCCAGGACAAGGCAACGACGCTCGCCGTCGCCGGCACGCCGGTCGGCATGGCCTATGTCGGCTCGCGCACGCTGAAGGAATTTGCCCAAAACGACCTGATCGTTCCGGTTCCGATGACCGACGAGGAGAAGGCCTCCTATTATCCGAACATCGTCGATACCGTGACCTTCGAGGACACGCAGTGGGGCGTGCCGGTCGCATTCTCGACCAAGGCCCTCTACTGGAACAAGGACCTGTTCAAGGCTGCCGGCCTTGACCCGGAAGTCGCGCCGAAGACCTGGGCTGAAGAAATCGCCTTCGCCAAGCAGATCAAGGAAAAGACCGGCACTGCCGGTTACGGCCTGCCGGCCAAGACCTTCGACAACACCATGCACCAGTTCATGCACTGGGTTTATACCAACAACGGCAAGGTCATCGACGGCGACAAGATCGTCATCGACAGCCCGGAAGTCCTGGCGGCACTGCAGGCCTACAAGGACATCACGCCTTACTCCGTCGAAGGTGCGACTGCTTACGAGCAGAACGAAATCCGCGCCATCTTCCTCGACGGCAAGGTCGGCATGATCCAGGCCGGTTCGGGCGCTGCTGCCCGCCTCAAGGAAACCAAGATCAACTGGGGCGTTGCTCCGCTGCCGCTCGGCCCCGCCGCCAAGGGTGAAGGCACGCTGCTGATCACCGACAGCCTGGCCGTGTTCAAGGGTTCGGGCGTTGAAGAAAAGGCGATCGAATTCGCCAAGTTCATCACCTCGCCGGGTCCGCAGGGCGAATATGAACTGCAGGGCGGCGCTGGCCTTACCCCGCTGCGCCCTTCGCCGAAGGTTGACGAGTTCGTCAAGGCAGACCCGTCGTGGAAGCCGTTCATCGACGGTATCGCCTTTGGTGGTCCTGAGCCCCTCTTCACCGACTACAAGGGCTTCCAGAACGTTGTGATCGAACTGGTCCAGTCCGTCGTCACCGGCAAGGCAGAACCTGCCGATGCACTGAAGAAGGCTGCCGGCGAGCTCGAGCAGTACAAATAATCTCGTATATTCGAGGCTCCGCGGGCCGGCTTTGGCCCGCGGATTTCGATTGATGGTGAATTGGCCGGTCCAGCAGATTGACCGGCGCGCGAGGACATAAGTCGTGGGTCAGCTATTTCTCAACAAGGTGCGAAAGTCGTTCGGACATTTCGAGGTGATCAAGGGTGTCAGCCTCGAGGTCAAGGACGGCGAGTTCGTGGTCTTCGTCGGCCCCTCCGGCTGTGGAAAATCCACGCTTCTGCGCATGATCGCGGGGCTTGACGACACCACCGACGGCGACATCGTCATTGCCGGTGAGCGGGTCAACGATAAACCGCCGGTCGAGCGCGGCATCGCCATGGTCTTCCAGTCCTATGCGCTTTATCCGCATATGTCCGTTTTCGAGAACATCGCCTTCCCGCTTCGGGTCGAAGGCCTGCCTGAAGAGACGATCCGCGAGAAGGTCGGCGGGGTGTCGAAAATCCTGCAACTCGACCAGCGCCTGCAGCAGCGTCCCGGACAGCTTTCCGGCGGCCAGCGCCAGCGCGTCGCGATCGGCCGTGCGATCGTGCGCGAACCGAAGATCTTCCTGTTCGACGAACCGCTGTCGAACCTTGACGCAGCGCTCCGCGCCGACATGCGTATCGAACTGACCAAGTTGCATCGGGATCTGCAAGCGACGATGATTTACGTCACACATGACCAGATCGAGGCCATGACCATGGCCGATCGGATCGTCGTGCTGAATGCCGGCAATATCGCCCAGGTGGGTGCACCGCTCGAGCTCTATCACAAGCCGCAGAACCTGTTCGTCGCAGGCTTTATCGGCAACCCGAAGATGAACTTCGTGCCGGTGACGTGTACAGCGATCGATCCGATCGGTGTCACCGTCTCCTATGAAGGCCAGAGCGTCATGCTGCCGGTCGAGCCGCGTGCCGATCTCGTTGGCCAGACGCTGACACTTGGTATTCGGCCGGAACACACGACCCTTGCGCGGGGCGACATCAACATCACCGTTATTCCGTCGGTCATCGAGCGGCTTGGCATCAATACGATTGCCTATGCCGCCCTGCCGTCCGGCGAGCCCTATTGCGCGCTGCTGCCTGGATCGGCGCCGGTGCGTGCGGAAGAGCCGCTGGTCACCGGCATCATGGCCGCGGACTGCCATCTGTTTGACGGCAATGGTCAGGCGCTGGAGCGCCAGGTCGATTGGCGCACATTGGAACTTCCGGCCGCGGTCACTGCTGCCGAGTAAGAATTTGGTTCAGGTCCCCCGACCTTAACTCTGGTCCGCCTTTGGGCGGGCCATTTTTTGTTTGCGTTGAGATCTGTCTCACGGAAAGCCCTGGTATTGCGGCAGGTCGTCGGTGATGTCGTACCACGGCGCTTTCGATCCGACGAAGATGTGTATCGTGGGACGTGCCGAGGGCGCATCCATCAACGTTCCCATCGGGATATGGATCTTCACGCTGCCGTTTTCGGCGATCCAGGAATAGATCAGCGATCCGCAAGTCCGACAGTGGAGGTCATGGATGCCTTTTGGATCGCCGTGGACAAACAGGTCGTCCTTGCCCCGGATGATGCTGAAGTCATCCACTTGCAGCCCGGCAATGGGCTTGAAGGCGGAGCCTGTGGTCCGGCGGCATTTCGAGCAATGGCAGTTGAGCGCATAGAGGAACCGATCTTCGGCCTCGTATTCCACGGCACCGCACATGCAGCCTCCGCGCAGTGGCTTGGCCCGGGGTTTCTGAGCTTTGTCCGACATGAATGATCCTCCCGCAGCTCACGCTAGCGGAAGGTCGATCTGCGTCGCAACCGAAACCTTGCTACCAGACGAGGCCGCGGGCGGCGACGTTTTCAACACGCGTGACCAAACCATTGCGATGGAAGGTCATGCTGTCGAACAGGTTGGAGACGACGCAGGTATGGTTCGGCACGATGCGCACCTTTTCGCCGATCTCGGGGCGTTTGCCGTCCACCTTGGAGAGGTCGACCGTACCATGTTCCTCCGACAGGCCGGTGATCGACGCCTGCGGATATTCGAGGATCAGGCCGAAATCGGAAAATCCGAGCAGATCCGACGTCAGCGTCTTGGAGCCGGCGTCGAGAATGGCGCGGTCTGCGGTCGGGCGCGAGACCACGGTCGCCAGAATATGCATGGCGCAATCATCGAGCGTGCAATGGCCGGCGCGCACCATGGAACGGTCGTTGTAGACATAGGTGCCCGCCCGGTGCTCCGTGGCCGAGGGCACAAGATGGGCGGAGAACAGGCTTGGCGAGCCGCCATTGGAGACGATGGGGCAGGCGATGCCGAGGGCCTTAAGCGCGGCTATGGTTTCGGCGAAGAAGGTCTCGACGTCGGTCTCGGTATTCGCCTTGGGATAGGTCAGCAGGCCACCGAAGATCAGCGGTTTCATGCCGACGATCATCTGCGCCAACTCTACGGCCGCAGCCGGGGTCTGGACGCCGCAGCGCCCGCCACCGGTATCGCACTCGACCAGAACCGTCAGCGGCCGGCGGCCGGCGAAATAGGCAGACAGTCCCTGCACAGTTGCGGCGCTATCGGCGACGACCTTGAGGCCCGAAATACGTTCGTTCAAGGCGGCGAGGCGCTCGAGCTTTTCAAGCCCGAGAATATTGAAGGTGATCAGCAGGTCCTCGAAGCCGGCATCGGCAAACACTTCGGCCTCGGTGATCTTCTGGCAGTTGATACCTTTCGCGCCGGCCTCGACCTGGGCCTTGGCGATCGACGGGATCTTGTGGGTCTTGATATGCGGGCGAAAGGCAATGCCGCTGGCGTCCATATAGGACTGGACGCGGGCGATATTCGCCTCCAGGCGGGTTTCATCGATCAAGGGCAAGGGCGTCGACAGTGATTGCAGCGGCGCACCGTTTTTTGGGCGAAGGTCAATCATCAGGCGGCCTCGTTTCCTTCGGGAGTATCATGGGGGTTGGCCATGATCGGCCAGATATCCTGGCGTACACGGCGATAGGCGGTCTTGGCCGGATTGTTCGGATACGGTGTGCCAGCCGAGCAATACAATATCTCCGATGCGATCTTTGAAAAGGCCGCGTAGAAGTGATTGGTCGATTTGATCACCAGGATATGCTTTTGCGTCGGGTCTATGCCAAGGGCTGTAAACAGCGAGGGATCGTAGCTCTGCACGCGCACGCTGCTCAGGATGATATCGATTCCGTTCAAATGGATATGGGCCGCATCGCCGAATGGCGCGACGCTTTCCCCGAAATGCATCTCGGCATTCGGCACCACCTTGATCACCTTTACCAGTCCGTCGATCGGATTGCCTGTGCCCGGGGCCGATTTTGCGCCGAACCGCAGCGGGATTTCCGCGCCTTCGCCGGCCGCCATGCAGATCTGCACGGCGATCGGGTCCCAGATCATGCCGACGGCGACATTGGTGATGCCTTGCGCCAGTATTTCAGCCAGCACAACAGTCGCGTCGCCTGCGGTGCCGCCGCCGGGATTGTCCCACATGTCGGCGAGCACCACCGGGCCTTTAGGGTAGGCTGCGGCGCGGGCAACCGCCTCGCGCTCGTCGATTTGCGGCATCATGAATGTGCCGCGCTTGGAGAACAGGTCGAGGCCGAGTTCGCGGGCAAGCGTTGCCCCCTTGTCCGGCTTTGCATTGGTCACGGCGATCGTCTTGGTGCCCATTTCCGGAACGTCGCCAGCCATGAAGCCATGGATGACCGAAAGCGACAGCACATCCGCGTCTTCTTTTTCGATGGCTATAAGCCTGTCGACAAAGCTGCGCATCGGTTCGCGTGACGTCGGGAAAACGTCGATCATCCGGCAGTCGAAAACCGACATGACGGGTTTCACCCGGCCCTCAAGCGTGTCGACGGCGATGGCCCAAAGATCTTCGGCGCGATCGACGAAGTCGGTATGGGGAAATTCCTTGAAGACGACGAAAAAATCGGTGGCAGCGACACGCTTGGCGGTCAGGTGGCTGTGCGGATCGAGTTCGGCACAGAGCAGGATGTCCGGACCGATGATCTCGCGGATCCGGGTGAGCAGATCACCTTCCGGGTCGATGTAGCCATCGGCAACCATGGCGCCATGCAGGCCGAGCACGACGGCATCCACGGGCATCGCGGCCTTCAACTGGTCGAGGATCTCGTCGCGCAGGCCTTCAAAGGTCTGCCTGTTGATGAGGCCCGCCGGGTCGGCCCAGGTCGCTGTGCCTTCGATCAGCGTCCAGCCTTTCCGCGCGCAGACCTTGCGACCAACGGTGATCGGCGCCGTGCATAGCGTTGGCGTTTCCGGATGCTGTCCGGGTGCCGCGTAGAGCGATTCCTCGAAGGCGCGTCGGTCGATGCAGATCGGAGAGAAGGTGTTGGTTTCCGTTGCAAGAGCGGCTGTGAAAATGCGCACGGGCTGGCTTTCTGATCTGTTGTCGAGGCGGACGGCGTCTTAGCCCATCGGGTTGGGCAGGTAGCCGGTAAAGCCGGAGATCTTCCAGCGACCCTCGTGCAGGCGACAATAATAAAGCGTCTGCCATTTCATCACATCTAAGCTGCCGTCAGCCTTTTTGATCCCGCCGTCGAACTTCTTGCGCACCAGCGCCGTTTCGCCTTCCACTTCGATAACCTCCAGCGTCGTGGTGTTGAAGATCGCAGTGCGGGTGTCTTCGCCATAGCTTTCGCCGGCAAAATCCTTCGCCTGTTTCAGCCATTCGTCGCGATAGGCGGTGAGGCTAGGGAAGGCAAGGCGCCAGTTGTCGGGATTGGCGTCACGATTGCCGCTGATGCCGAGGAAGCCTTCCTCGACAAAGTCGCCGGCTACCATATCCCAATCGGCGGCGAGAAAGGCGTCGATATCGCGTTTCACCAGCATCTCCCAGATGCTGTGCCGCGCTATGTCGCTTTCGGGAAAGGGATTTTTGAACGGATCGCGCATTCTGGGTCTCGCCTTTAAAATCTTTTCATAAACCGTGTTTTTCTCTGGTCAAATTCGGTTTTTTATGGTCGTTTGTCAACGATTGAAGAAAATAATTTGCATGGAGTGCCCTATGACGATCAAGCGTTACGGAGCTGAAAAGGCCGGTGCGGGTGGGCAGCGTCTGCCCTTCGCGCGCGCGGTCGAGGCCGATGGCTGGCTGCATGTGTCCGGCCAGGTAGCCATGGAAAATGGCGAAATCATCAGCGGCGGCATCATCGAGCAGACCCACAAGACGATCGCCAATGTCATCGAGATCCTGCACGAGGCGGGCTACGGCGTCGAGCATGTCGTGCGTTGTGGCGTCTGGCTGGATGATCCGCGCGATTTCTGGACCTTCAACAAGATCTACCAGCAGTATTTCGGCGAGCATCCGCCGGCGCGTGCCTGCGTGCAGGCGTCGATGATGGTCGATTGCAAGGTCGAGATTGACTGCATAGCCTACAAGTCTTCGAAATAGGGAAGAGGACGGGCAGTTGGACATTTTCGCGACGATACAGGAAGAGGGGCCGCAATTTTCGGCCTCGGAGCAACGCATCGCGGAAATTCTGCTGACCCAGTTCGATTTCGCCGTCAACGCCTCGATCATCGAGCTTGCCGAACGCGCCGAAGTGTCGCCGCCGACGGTGACGCGGTTCTGCCGGCGTCTCGGATGTCAGAGCTTTGCCGATTTCAAGGTCAACCTGGCTCGCACCGCCTATGTCGGCGTGCGTTATCTCAATCCGGAAGCCGAAAGCACGGAACCGGCCGATGTGGCGACCGATGTGATCACAAAGGCGCAGAATGCCCTTTTCATGGTGCATCGTGCGCTCGATGCGTCGGTGCTGGAAAAGGTTGCAGATCGCGTGTCGCGTGCCGAAATGGTCTATGCCTTCGGATCGGGTGGCAATTCCTCACTGATCGCCGGCGAGTTTCAGAATCGGCTGTTCCGGCTCGGGTCACGGGTCAGCGTCAGCACCGACCACGGTCTGCAACTGATGCTGACGGCAGCGGCTCGACCCAATGACGTGCTGATCGGTTCGTCATTCTCGGGTCGCAATGCCGAGCTGGTCAAATGTTTCAATCTGGCGCGCGAAAACGGGATTACCACGATCGCGCTGACCCAGAGCGACAGTCCCGTGGCCAAGGCGGCCGAACTGGTGATCGGCATCGACCTGCCGGAAGGCGACAATATCTTCCGGCCGACCTCGACACGTTTTGCCTATCTCGCAGTGGTCGATGTGATCGCCAGTCTGGTCGCCTATCGCAATCGCAAGCTCTCGCAGGTGACCCTGCGCCATATCAAACAACAACTGGTCGAGCACCGCGATGGTGACGACCGCCAGCTTCTGGGAGACTGACCCCGTGCCCAGCCTGTTCCTGCCGTCCGTTTGCCCCAAGGTGGGTTGCTGATGCCTTCCGTTGCTGTTGTAACCGGTGCCGCCGGCGATATCGGTCGGGCGATTGCCCTTCGGTTGGCCGATAGCCATGATGTCGTGGTCCTCGTGGATATCGACTTTGCCGCTGCAGAAAAGGCTGCACGCGATCTCGGACCTCCGGAACGCTTCGTCGCACTTGGCTGCGACGTGACCAGCGAGGCGGAGCTTGCTCTGCTGGCGACGAAGATCGCCGATTTTGGGCTCGTCCATACCTTGGTCAACAATGCAGGCGCCGCGCGTGCCGTTAGCCTGCATGACACAGATGGTGATATCTGGCGCAAGGATAATGCACTGAACCTCGAGGCGCCTTTCCTCTGCTTCCGGGCTTTCTCCGATGCGTTGAAACAGTCGCAGGGCTCGGTGGTCAACATCTCCTCGGTCAATGGCATGGCCGTGTTCGGCCATCCGGCCTATAGCGCCGCCAAGGCCGGCCTCATTCATCTGACCAAGCTGATTGCGGTCGAATACGGCAAGTTCGGCATTCGCTCGAATGCCGTGGCGCCCGGCACTGTGCGCACGCAGGCCTGGGAAGCGCGGGCTGCTGCCAATCCGCAGGTCTTCGAAGAAGCCAAGCGCTGGTATGCGCTGCGACGCATTGCAACCGCCCAGGACATTGCCAATGCGGTGTTCTTCCTGTCGGGCGACCAGGCGGCGGCGATTACCGGCGTTTGCCTTCCGGTCGACTGCGGCCTGACCGCGGGCCAGGCGGAACTCGCCCGCACATTCTCGCAATCTGAGCATTACTGATCCAACGATAAGCCAGGGGAACCATCATGGCACCAGTCCTTTTCCGTCTCGAAAACGCTTGGCACCCGACCGAGGGTGGCCAGAACGGTCGTTTCACCTTCACGCTGGTCAACCTGTCCGATGCGGCGATCAGCGGCTTCAAGGTCGCTTATACGTCCCTGACCCGGGTGATCGACAAGGCTGCCTGCAGCAATGCAACATTTGTCAATCGCAATGCCAATTTCCATCAATTCGCCCCGCCGCAAGGCTTCGTACTCGAACCCGGCGCTTCCTGGCAGTTTACCGTGTCCGGGCTGCATCGGCCGGCGGTGCATCGCACGGACGGTGCGAAATCCGCCTATCTGACCTTGGCAGACGGCAGCCACATGGCTGTGGCTGTGGCCGACCTGATGCTGGAAGGCCAGCATAGCGAGCCGGCGCCGGCTTTGCTGCCGGAAGGCAAGGTCACCGAGCCCTTCGCCATGCTGCCCTGGCCGGCTGAGGCGACGCTCGTTGCCGGCGATAGCTTCCCTGTTGCGCTTTATCCCGCCGAAGGTGCTTCGCTTGCCGAATTGCGCACGGTGGAAAATGCGCTCCGGCTTTTCTGCCGGCTGTTTTCCGTCGGCCATGCGCCGCTGGCGCTTGCTCCGGTGAACGAGGGGCGTGCGCTGCGTTTCGAGGAAAAGGCAAGCCTCGGCGCTTCCGCCTATGGGATCGTCTTCTCGCAGGGTGATGTGAGCATTTCCTACGGCGATATCGCCGGCCTGCAATATGGCCTGACCATTCTCGCCCAGATGCTGCACGGCGCACGCATCAAGCCGGATCTGTTCCGGTTCCCGGTTTCGGGCAGCATTTCCGATCAGCCGCGCTACGGCTGGCGCGGTTGCCATCTCGATGTCTCGCGCCAGTTCTATCCGAGCCATGACGTCAAGCGGCTGATCGACATTCTCGCCTGGTTCCGGATGAACATCTTCCACTGGCACCTGAGTGATGACGAAGCCTGGCGGCTTGAGATCAAGGCCTATCCGGAATTGACTACGCTCGGTGTCCTGCGCGGTCCCGACGAACCACTGCTGCCGCAGCTCGGCAATGGCGCGGAGCCGGTCGGCGGCTTCTATAGTCAGGAAGACGTCAAAGACATTGTTGCCCATGCCTCGGCACTGAATGTCGAAGTCATTCCGGAAATCGATATTCCCGGTCACAGCACGGCGACGCTTGTCGCTCTGCCGGATCTGATCGACGGCCAGGAAGCGCCTGACAGCTATCGTTCGGTGCAGGGCTATCCCAACAATGCGCTGAACCCGGCAATCGAATACACCTATGAAGTGCTCGGCAAGGTGTTCGACGAAATGGTCGAACTCTTCCCCTCGGTGTTGATCCATATCGGCGGCGACGAGGTGGCGTCGAACACCTGGATGGCATCACCGTTGGCGAAAAAGCTGATGGAAGACGAAGGCATCGAAGGCACGTTCGGCCTGCAGAGCTATTTCATGAAACGCATCCAGCAGATGCTGGCCGAGCGCGGCAAGAAGCTGGCCGGCTGGGACGAGGTCAGTCATGGCGGCGGCGTCGATCCGGACGGCACGCTGCTGATGGCCTGGCAGAAGCCGGAAGTCGGGCTGGAACTGGCGAAGCAGGGCTATGACGTCGTCATGACACCGGGCCAGGCCTATTATCTCGACATGGTGCAGGCAACCGAGTGGCAGGAGCCGGGTGCCAGCTGGGCCGGCACCGTGCCGCCGCATCATACTTATACCTATGAAGCCGTGGCGGAGTTTCCTGCGGAACTGGCTGCGCGCATGCGCGGGGTCCAGGCCTGCATCTGGTCGGAGCATTTCCTTAACCGTGACTATTTCAATCATCTCGTCTTCCCGCGCCTGCCGGCCATCGCCGAAGCAGCCTGGACGCCGAAGGAGCGCAAGGACTGGCTGCGTTTTGCCGCCATCGTTCCCTTGAGCCCGCGCTACTGAGGAGAGACCGACATGACCTTGCGTATCGCCGTTGGTGGCATTCACACCGAGTGCAGCACGTCTTCGCCAGTTCTGATGCAGCCGGACGATTTCCGTGTGCTGCGTGGTGAGGAACTGCTGGGCGCCGAGTATTTCAACTTCCTCGACGCCGAGGATATCGAGCATCATCCATTGCTCCATGCGCGCGCGGTTCCGGGTGGTCCGCTCGCGCGCGCCACCTATGAAGGCTTCAAGGCTCAGTTCCTCGAGCTTCTCCGGGACGCGTTGCCTGTGGATGGTCTCTATCTCGCCATGCATGGCGCGATGAATGTCGAAGGCATGGACGATGCGGAAGGCGACTGGATTTCTGCGGCGCGCGCGGTAGTCGGGCCTGATGTGCCGGTTGCCGCGAGCTATGACCTGCATGGCAATGTGACCCAGAAGATCATCGACCAGCTCGACATTTTTGCCGGTTATCGTACGGCGCCGCATATCGACGTGCGCGAAACCATGGTGCGCGCCTGGTCGATGCTGGTGCGGGCGCTCACGACCGGCGAAAAGCCAGGCGTTGCCTGGGCGCCTGTCCCTGTCCTGCTGCCGGGTGAACGGACCTCGACGGAGGACGAGCCGGCCAGGGGCCTTTATCTCAAGCTGCCGGAGCATGACAACATTGCCGGGATCTGGGATGCCAACCTGATGGTCGGCTATGTCTGGGCGGACGAACCGCGCGGCACGGCCTGCGCCGTGGTGACGGCCGACAACGAGGTTGCAGCCGCAACGGCAGCAGCCGCGATTGCTCAATCCTATTGGGATGCGCGCTCCGATTTCCAATTCGGACCGGTCACAGGTCCCTTGGAGGACATGCTCGACATTGCTGAAAAGACGCAGACGCGGCCCGTCATCCTGGCGGATTCGGGCGACAACCCGACCGGTGGTGGCGTCGGCGATCGGGCCGATGTTCTGAGGGCGCTGATTGCCCGCAATTTCGACGGCGCGCTGGTCGGCGGCATTACCGACAGGCCTGCCGTCGAGGCCTGCTTTGCGGCGGGCGAGGGAAAAGAGATCAGCCTGAAAATTGGCGGTTCACTCGACCCGGCCAGTCCTTTTGTCGAAGCGACGGCAATAGTGCTGCGTCTGGATGATACCGGTGTGCCGGCCGAGCGTCAGGCCGTTGTGGCGATTGGTGGCATCACAGTCATCCTGGCGGCAAAACGCCGGCCGTATCACAACATCGCCGATTTCACCCGACACGGTCTCGACCCGCAGGCCGTCCGGCTTCTGGTGGTGAAATCGGGCTATCTGTCGCCGGAACTCAGCCCGATCGCCAACCCCAATCTGATGGCGCTCACCGATGGGGTGATCAACCAGGATATTGAGGCCTTGCCCAGCAAACGGCGCCAGCAGCCGACCTATCCCTTCGTCAAGGATTTCGAGTATACACCCTTGGTTCGCCTATCCGCTCGATTCCCGGGCGCCTAGCGAAGCATCTCTTGCGTGCCGCTGCGGTGGCACGCTCCCTCCATGTGAACGTATTGTCCGATGCTGTCGACCCTGACGCTTGTCTATCGCCATCCACCCATCCGGGTGAGTGCGCTCGCGATCTTCTTTTTCGGTTTTTCCGGAGCAGCGACCTCGCCCTATATGTCGCTTGTCGGCATTCGTGAACTGGGCCTGTCGGACGTCGTCTATTCGGCGTTGATGTTCGCAGCCGCCATCGTCAATGTCAGCGCCAGTGTGACGGCCGGCATTCTCGCGGATCGCCTGGGGCATTTTCGCTCACCGATGCTGTTTGCCGGAACATTCGGTGTTGTCGGCTTCGGCATTGTCTATCTGCTGCCGTCGCAGTTGGTCTTCATCATCGCGGCACTTGTGTTCATCCCGATCTTCAATTCGGTCAATTCGCTGATCTTCGCCAATGTGCGGGCGGTCTCGGCCGGCATGCCGGTGAGGGAGCTCATCGCGGTCAATTCGGCGATCCGCGCCGTTCTGTCGCTCTCCTGGGTTCTCGTTCCCGGCGTTGTCGGCGCTATGCTGGCCGGTGGCCCGAGCATGCTGCCGGCCTATCTTCTGGCCGCTCTTGCCTGCCTGATCTGTCTGGCGCTGTTCTTTTTTGGCATGCCGAAAGAGCCGCCGCCGGTTGCGGAGAACCGGCCGCATTATTCCTTCTTCGCGTCAATCCGCCAGATCGGCTCGCGCTCTGTCGTGTCACGGCTGCTGGCGATCGCGTTGATCTCGTCCATGCTGCATGTCAACGGCGCGGTGCTCCCGCTTGTCGTCACGGGCAAGGCTGGCGGTACGACGGCCGATGTCGGCGTGATCGTCGGCATCGTAGCGTTCCTCGAAATCATCTTCATTCTGTTCTGGGGCTGGGTGGAGATGCGCACCTCGACCGTCATCGCCATGTCGGCCGGCGCAGTGGTCTACTGCGCCTACATGATCTTCCTCGGTCTCGCGGATCAGCCGCGCGATATATACATCCTGACACTGGTGAGCGGGCTCGGGGCTGCCGGCATCATCGCCATTCCGATCACCTACCTGCAGAACCTGATCGCCGACCGCGCCGGGCTCGGCAGTTCGCTGATCGCGGTGAATATCTTTGTCAGCGGTGGACTGAGTTCCTTGCTGTTTGCCGTCGGCACCGCCGTCAGCGACTATGCGGGAACGGCGATATTGGGGGCTGTCGCGGGCCTGACCGGTATCCTACTGCTCTGGTTCCTCGACAAACCATTCGCAACCGTGACGGACAGGTAAGGGGGCAGGATGCAGGCGAGGATCCTGGAAGTATGTGTTGACGATGCCGATGGCCTTGCCGCAGCGATTGCCGGCGGTGCGGATCGCATCGAACTGTGTTCCGCACTTGGCGTGGGCGGGCTGACCCCGACACGGGGTTTCATGGCGCTAGCTGCGAAAAGCCCGATCCCGGTCAATGCCATCATCCGTCCCCGCATCGGCGGCTTTGCCTATTCGGATGACGAGATTTCAATCATGCTTGCCGATATCGAGGCTGCCTGCGATGCCGGGCTCGCAGGTGTCGTCATCGGTGCATTGCGACCAGACGGCACGCTGGATCGGGCAGTCCTGGAGCGGCTGATCAAAGCTGCCGGCACGCTCGATCTCACCTTGCACCGGGCCTTCGACATGGTGCCGGATTTTGACGTCGCTGTGGAAATGGCGATCGATCTCGGTTTTTCGCGGGTTCTCACCTCCGGTGGCGCCCGGCATGCCGAGGCCGGCCTGCCGGTATTGCGGCGTGTCGCCGAGGTGACGAGCGGGCGCATTTCGATCATGCCCGGTGGTGGCGTGCGTCCAGGCAATGCGGCGGATTTCCTTGCCATTCCCGGGGTTTTCGAGCTGCACGCCTCTTGCACTCAGCCGATGGAGCCGAATGCCGATCTTGTCGATTTCGGCTTTTCACCTACCAATGCGCGGCGGACCGATGCTGATACGGTGCGGCAGATGAAAGCGATCTTGGCGTGACATAGTGCGAGTGCCGGTCTGCCGGGTCAGGAGGCCGCAAGCAGTCTTCCCCGATCTGCGAACCATGCAAGCGTCTCCTCCGCCTTTTGCGGACGCGAGAAATAGAAGCCCTGCACGGCTTCCACGCCGAGGCTTTCGAGGATCTGCAGCTCTTCCTCTGTCTCCACACCTTCGACAATCGCCTTCAGATCCATTTCGGCACAGAGCGCCAGCACGGACTTGACGATCTTGAAGCTCGACTGATGCTTGTGGATATCGCGCACGAAGCTGCCATCGATCTTGATTTTCGTCAGCGGCAGCTTGTGCACATGGCTGAGACTGGAGTAGCCGGTGCCGAAGTCGTCGAGCGCGATACCGGAGCCGAGATCGCGCAATATCTGGATCGAGGCATTGGCCTGTTCGAAATCGTGCATGACGGCGGTTTCGGTGATCTCGAAATTGATGCGGCGCGGATCGAAGTCGCTGGCCAGAACGATGGCGGCAATCTTCAACGTACTTTCGCTGGAGGTCAGGTCGTGCGGCGAGAGATTGAACGAGAGGAACACCCCTGGCGGCCAGTCCTTTGCCACTTTCAGCGAACGCTCGAGCAGAAGACGGGTCATCATGGCAATGCGCCCGTTATGCTCTGCAATTGGGATGAATTCCGCCGGGGAGACCTGGCCGATCAGCGGACTTTCCCAGCGGGCAAGGGCTTCGAAGCCGATGCAGCGGCGACTGGTCATGCAGACGATCGGCTGAAAAACCAGGGATAGCTCCTTGGCCAGGTCGGCCGCGATCAGCGCTTCTTCGACAATTTTCTGGCGGGTCAGTTCGTTGGCCTGCACGGCGTTGAAAATCACCACGCCGGCGCGCTGATGCTTCTTGGCGTTGTAGAGCGCGTAATCGGCCCGCTCATAGAGTTCCAGTCCGGTGACACCGACGTCCGGATAGATGGCAAAACCGACCGAACCGGTGACCTGAACGATACCGGAGCCGATGTTGATGCGCTGGGCTATGGCGTCGCAGACGTTCAGTCCAAGGCTCTGAATGTGGCGTTCGGTGATCGGACCCTTGACCAACAGCCCGAATTCATCACCACCAAGGCGGTAGACAGACAGGTTTTCATCCGCGATTTGCGAGAGGCGATTGCTGACCTCGATCAGCACCTTGTCTCCCGCCGAATGGCCGAACATATCGTTGACCGGCTTGAAGCCGTCCAGGTCGATGACGCCTACGGCCAAGGTTTGGTTTGAGGATGTGGCTCTGGCAAACTCGGTCTCGAGCATCTGGAAGAAGCTGCGACGGTTGGCGAGAAGGGTCAGGCTGTCGAGATTGGCCAAACGCAGGTTTTCGTCCGACAAAACCTGCATGGCCCGGTTCTGCTCGTGCAGAGCATCCTGTTGGGTGATCAGAACCTGACGGGATTCGTTGAGTTGGCGAAAATCGCTGTAGTGGGTCAGGAGGATCATCACCATGGCGCCGCTGACGAGCACGACATTGACGCCGGTTGCGATGAAGGTCGGTTCGCCGCTCATGCACATGGCGACAAAGAGGGGGATATTGACCAATGCCGTGACCAGCAGCGCTGCGGAGCGCAGATGCATGAGACAGAAGATACAGCCGATAACCGTGATCGCCATGAAGAAGGCAACGTGTGCCTGCTGGTAGGCGCTGCCATAGGGAAACAGGGCAAGAGCCCAACCGGTGAAGTAGATGGCGAGGATGCCGGCCAGCACATTGGTGGCGCGGAGCTTGCGGTATGCCTGTGCCGGGGTTTGCTCGACATTGCGTCGCGTCAGCCAGGCAATCGCCCGGACGGTGCAGATCAGCGTAAAGAATCCTGGCAGATAGATCACCAGATAGTCCGGCGCGATGCCCTGATGGGTCGCCGAGAGCGAAACCATGTTCGTCGCAAGAATGAAATAGAGCAGCGGGACCTGTTTCGAAAACGCCTTGAACTGCGCCAGAGTGAGTTCTGGGTTGTCATTCGGGACGGTGAACAGCGCAAATGCCCGTTCAAAACCAGTCCTCAGCGTATCTCTCGACATCTAGAATACAGCTCCACCATCACAAATGATTATTGATGTTCGAGAATGCTACATCAGTCGGAGTTAAATTTAAGCAAAGCGCATATTGTAAGATCCGGTGATCTGGCGTGCAAACTAAAGCAATTTGTGGCGCTTTCGGACGGAGTTGATTGAATGCGGTGCCTTGGACAGTTAAGTCTTGCCGGTCATTGCCAACGATCGGAAGTCGCGTGATCCAGCTTTTCAGAGCCAGCCTCGTTCTTGCCTTTGCCGTCTTTGCGTCTGCCAATTCTGCGCTTGCGGATTGGGTCACGACCGAAAAGGTCGTGCCCTACAAGATCAACGGTGCGACACCGATGGAGCTTTACCGTTCGATCGGAGACAGAGGGCCGCAGATCGGTGCGGGACGCGTGATCGCACACACCAATTTCAAGCTGACCTGGCAGCGGGATTACCAACCGCAGGGCACCGCCTGCGTGCTGGTGTCGGCCAAGCCGAAGCTGATCATCACCTATACGTTGCCGAAACCCAGCCAGACACTGCAGGGGGATACCAAGGCTAGGTGGGACCGGTTCTACGCAGGCATCGTCGAGCATGAAAAGCTGCATGGCGAGTTCATTCGCGACCTCGTGCGGCAAATCGAGCAGATTTCGGTCGGGTTGCGGGCCGAGAATGACCCGCAATGCCAGAAAGTCCGCCAGGCGCTGCAGGCGCAGTTGAAGCCACTTTCGGACGCTCATGTGGCGCGCCACGGCGACTATGACCGGGTCGAGATGTCGCCGGGCGGAGCTGTCCACCAGTTGATCCTGACGTTCCTCAACCCTTAAGCGGGGCCTCAGACCCGTTCGAGAACGATCGAAATTCCCTGACCGACGCCGATGCACATGGTCGACAGCGCATAGCGGCCGCCGGTCTCCTGCAGTTCGAGAGCCGCCGTGCCGGTGATGCGGGCACCTGACATGCCGAGCGGATGACCCAGCGCAATGGCGCCGCCATTTCGATTGACCCGGGCGTCGTCATCGGCGATGCCGAGATCACGCAGCGTCGCCAGTCCTTGCGAGGCAAAGGCCTCGTTCAGTTCGATAACATCCATCTGTTCCTGTTTCAGGCCGAGACGGGCGAGCAATTTCTTCGAAGCCGGTGCCGGGCCGAAACCCATGATGCGCGGCGGCACGCCGGCCGTGGCGCCGCCGGCGATGCGGGCGATCGGCGTGAGGCCGTATTTCTTGACGGCTGCTTCGGACGCAATGATCAAAGCTGCCGCGCCATCGTTGACGCCGGAGGCGTTGCCGGCAGTTACCGTGCCGCCTTCCTTCTTGAACGGCGTGCCGAGCTTGGCCAAAGTCTCGATCGTGGTGGCGCGGGGATGTTCGTCTTGCGAGACGATCACGGGTTCGCCCTTGCGCTGGGGAATTGTCACCGGAACGATCTCCTTCGCCAGCCGGCCATTCTGTTGGGCTGCCGCTGCCTTGTTCTGGCTGCGCACGGCAAACGCGTCCTGGTCCTCGCGGCTGACATGAAAGTCTTCGGCGACGTTTTCGCCAGTCTCGGGCATGCTGTCGACGCCGTATTGCTTCTTCATCAGCGGATTGACGAAGCGCCAGCCGATCGTCGTGTCGTAGATCTCGGCGTTGCGGGAAAAGGCCGCGTCGGCCTTCGGCATGACAAAGGGCGCGCGGCTCATGCTTTCGACGCCGCCGGCGATCATCAGTTCGGCCTCACCGGATTTGATGGCGCGGGCCGCCGCGATGACGGCATCCATGCCGGAGCCGCAGAGGCGGTTGATCGTGGTGCCGGTTACGGACACCGGAAGTCCGGCGAGCAGCAGCGACATACGCGCCACGTTGCGGTTGTCTTCGCCCGCCTGGTTGGCGCAGCCGAAGATCACGTCATCGACGGCATCCCAGTCGATGCCGGCATTGCGCTCCATCAGCGCCTTCAGCGGAATGGCACCGAGATCGTCAGCCCGGACAGACGAGAGCGCGCCGCCGAAACGGCCGATGGGGGTGCGGATATAGTCGCAGATATAGGCTTCGGTCATATCGCAGATCCTTCAGAGTGCCGGGACGACGAGGTCGGCGACGGGGCCATCGGTGTGAAGCGGCGCGCCGGTCATCGCCTGCAGTTCGTCCATGGTCATCGCAGCGAGCTTTTCGCGGACAACGAATTGACCGTCCTTGATGTCGATGACCGCATGGCTGGTGTAGATGCGGGTGATGCAGGCGACCCCGGTCAGCGGGAATGTGCAGGCCGCGACCAGCTTCGGCTTTCCGTCCTTGGTTACATGCTCGGTGATGACAAAAACCTGCTTGGCGCCGTGCACGAGGTCCATCGCGCCGCCGACGGCGGGTACGCCTTTTGATCCGACCCGCCAGTTGGCGAGGTCGCCGTTCTGGGCGACCTGATAGGCGCCGAGGATTGCGACATCCAGGTGGCCACCGCGCACCATGGCAAAGCTGTCGGCATGGTGGAAAAAGGAGGCGCCTGGTTTCAGCGTCACGGCCTTCTTGCCGGCATTGATCAGGTCCCAGTCTTCCTCGCCTTCGGCCGGTGGTTCACCGAAGTTGAGGATGCCGTTTTCGGTGTGGAAGATCGCTTCGCGGCCGGGCGGCTGGTATCGAGCGACCATTTCGGGAAAGCCGATGCCGAGGTTCACATAGGCGCCGTCCTCAATGTCCTGGGCGGCGCGCCAGGCGATCTGGGCGTTGGAAAGCTTGATGTCTTCGCGGGTGTCGATTGGCTGTGTTTCGGTGGTCATGCGTATACAACTCCGGCCCGGATGAGCTCTTCTTCCTGCTGCGGATCAGCGACCTCAACGACGCCGTTGACGAAGATGCCGGGCGTGATCACCTGCTCGGGATCGATCTCGCCGGCCGCCACGATCCTCGATACCTGCGCGATGGTCCTGGTGGCTGCCATGCACATCAGCGGGTTAAAGTTGCGGCCCGCCTTGTTGTAGGTGAGGTTGCCATGCACATCGCCGAAATGCGCCTTGACGATGGCGAAATCCGCCTTCAGCCAGCGCTCCTGCACGTAAGGGCGGCCATCAAATTCGGCGATCACCTTGCCATTGGCAAGTTCCGTTCCATAGGCGGTCGGGGTGTAGAAGGCGGGAATGCCAGCTCCGCCGGCGCGAATGCGCTCGGCAAGTGTTCCCTGCGGCACAAGTTCAAGCTCGATTTCGCCGGCCAGATAACGGTCGGTGAAGGCGCGGGGATCGGACGAGCGCGGGAAGGAGCAGATCATCTTCTTCACCATGCCGGCGTCGATCATGGCGGCGATGCCGATGCGGCCGTTGCCGGCATTGTTGTTGATCACAGTGAGGTTCTTCGGCCCCTTTTTGATGAGGGCGTGGATCAGTTCGATCGGCGCGCCGGAGCCGCCGAAGCCGCCGATCATGACGGTCGCACCGTCACCGATGTCCGCGACGGCTTTTGCCGTGCTCGCAATTGTCTTGTCCATGCGGGGTCTCCCGTTTCCCATGCGGTCAGCCTCATTCCACTGACCGAACTGGCTCGTCTCTGACTTCAGAAATAGATCCGGACCGGATCGACAGCAAGAAATTTGTGCGATATACGATATTTGTACGATTATCGCACAAATGGGGATGGTATGCAGATCAAGGAGCGGGACCTGATGGGTGGGCTCGCCAAGGGCCTGAGCATCATCGAGGCGTTCAGCGCCGAGCGCCAACGATTGAGTATTTCCGAGGCTGCCGAGATCGCCGGGTTGGACCGCGCAACTGCACGGCGCTGTCTGCTGACATTGTCGGAACTTGGCTATGCGCGCTACGACGGCAAATATTTCGAGCTGACGCCTCGCATCTTGCGGCTGGGCAATGCCTATCTGTCGGGCACGTCGCTGCCGGCGCTGCTGCAGCCCTATCTCGATGAGTTGTCGGAAAAGCTCGGACATAGCGCATCGGCTTCGGTGCTGGACGGAAGCGAGATCGTCTATATCGCCCGCGCGTCGCAGAAGCGGGTGATGTCGATCAATCTCATGCCGGGCTCGCGTCTGCCGGCCTATTGCGCCTCGATGGGCCGGGTTCTCTTGGCTGCCCTTGGCGATGCGGAGGTTGCGGCAATTCTCGCAACCAGCGTGCTCAGGGCCAATACGCCGTTCACCCTGACGGATCCTGCGGAATTGCTGACAGAGATCGGCCGCGTGCGAGATCAGGGCTATGCCGTGATCGATCAGGAACTCGAGATCGGGCTCTGCTCGATCGGCGTTGCGGTGCATGACGCGCGCGGACGTGTCGTCGCCGCGATCAATGTCGGCGCGCCGTCGGCCGTGCTGCCTGCGGCCGATCTGGCCGGCCATTGTCTTGGTGCCATGCGCGAGATCCAGGCACGGCTGCGATCCTTGCTGCCGTAAAGAAACGCATCTAGCTGGTCGCAACCTCACGGGCCGCTTGGCGGATGGTATCGGTCAGCACGGTCAGGGGCATGGAAGGGATGGCGTCGGTTCGCACGGTCAGGCCGACCGGGCCCTTGGTCTCACTGGTGTCGATCGGCAGGCTCGCCAACGTGCCATCGTCGAGGTCGCTGGCAACCACGCCTGCCGAAATAATCCATATTGCATCGGTATTGCGGACAAAGGCCCGGCCGAAGGAATCCGAAACGGTTTCGATCTGGGTTGGCAGGGCCGAGATGCCATTGGCAATCAGGTATCGCTCGACGAATGGCCGGATGATCGAGGCGCGGGTCGGCATCAGGACGGGGTATCGGTCGAGTGCGGTAAACACTGCCGAGCCTTCGCCAAGCAAAGGATGTCCGGCGCGAACGCAAAAAATTACCTGCTCGGAATACAGATGCTCGAAGGAAAAGCCGGTCATCTGTTCCGGCGCCGCCAAGCGGCCGACCACCAGATCGAGATCGCCGATGCGCAATTGTTCGAGCAAAACCGCATTCTCGCCGGTGACGATCTTGATGCGGGCTGGAATGTCCTCCTGCAAAAACAGGGTCATGGCGCGTGGCATGATGCGGGTCGAAACCGTCGGCAGGGCGCCGACGCGGATCGGCGGAGCATCCGCGTGGACGGCATGCGAAACGGAATCGAAGCCCTGGCGCAGCGCGGTCAGCGCGGCACCGGCATGTTTCAGGAAGGCTTCTCCATAACGGGTGATGCGGATGCCGCGGCCATCGCGTTCGAACACCGCAACGCCCAGGACCTCTTCCAGCTCCCGGATTGTCTTGGTCACCGCCGGCTGGCTGATATTGAGCAACTGAGCCGCCTTCATCACGCTTTTCTGACGGGCCACTTCGACGAAGGTTTGCAGATGGCGAAACTTGATGCGGTTGTCGATCATGAAGATTCATAACTCATGAGTTAATGATTGATTGGAAAACATCATTTTACCTAACCAAACGCCGCAAGCAATATGGCAGCGTTGGAGGAGACATTCGTGCAATTCGTTTGTGTTAACGGCATCACGCTGCATCACCAGATCATTGGTGGTCCGGCGAATCGCCCCGTCATCGTGTTCATCAATTCGCTCGGTACCGATTACCGCATCTGGCGCGACGTGCTGGTGCGTCTGGCGGGCGATTACCCCCTGGTCGCCTATGACAAGCGCGGGCATGGCCTGTCGGATGTTGGCAGCGCTCCTTACAGTATCGATGATCACGTCGATGATCTGGTCGGCCTTCTGGAGCATCTGACGGTGAGCCAGGCCGTGATTTGCGGTCTGTCGGTCGGTGGGCTGATTGCGCAAGGTCTTTATGCGCGGCGTCCCGACCTTGTGCGGGCTTTGGTGCTGTGCGACACGGCCGCCAAGATCGGCGCCTCGGAGATGTGGGATGCGCGCATCGCGGCTGTTGAAACGCACGGCATCGAAAGCATTGCCGATCTAGTGATGGAGCGTTGGTTCACACCGCATTTCCGCCGGGCCGACAATCTGGACTATCCCGGTTATCGCAACATGATGATCCGTCAGCCGGCCGAAGGTTACATCGGAACCTGCGCTGCTATCCGCGACGCCGACTTTACCGCAGAGGCCGGTCGCATCGCCGTGCCGACGCTCTGCGTGGTCGGCGATCAGGACGGCGCGACCCCACCGGATGTTGTGCTGGCCATGGCCAAGCTCATTCCCGATGCCCGTTACGAGGTTATCCCTGGAGCCGGACATATTCCCTGCGTCGAGCAGCCGGAAATGCTGAGCGCGATGATAACCGCTTTTCTCACGCCGCTCGTTTCTGGAGAAAAACAGCATGGCTGATGCGTCTGGTTCGTCCGAACGATTCCGGCAGGGGATGGCGACCCGTCGTTCCGTGCTGGGCGATGCCCATGTCGATCGCGCCTCCGGTCTGGCGACGGGTTTCGACCAACCTTTCCAGGAGATGATCACGGAAGGCGCGTGGGGCACGGTGTGGTCGCGACCGGGCTGGAGCAAGCGTGAGCGCTCGATGGTGACGATTGCGCTTCTGGCCGCACTTGGTCACGATGAGGAAGTGGCGATGCATGTGCGGGCGACGGCCAATACGGGTGCAAGCCGCGACGACATCTGCGAGGCGCTGCTGCATGTGGCGGTCTATGCCGGGGTTCCGGCGGCCAACCGCGCGTTCAAGCTTGCCAAGCAGGTGTTTGAGGAGATGGATGCCGGGCAAGCGGGAGAAAAGCATGAGTGATCTGTCGAACAAGAAGCGGGAAACGGGCGCCTTCTTCGGACGTGACCGGAGCCAGCATCCGCCCGCCTATACGCCTGGCTACAAGACGTCCGTGCTGCGCTCTCCGCAAAAGGCGTTGTTGTCGCTGGACGGGACGATATCTGAAATCACCGGACCGGTGTTCGGCCATTCGATCCTCGGCGAACTCGACAATGACCTGATCCACAACTTCGCGAAATCCGGCGAAAGCGCCATCGGTGAGCGTATCATCGTGCATGGCCGGGTGCTGGACGAGCGGGCGCGGCCGGTGCCGGGGGCACTGGTTGAATTCTGGCAGGCCAATGCCGGTGGGCGGTATCGGCACAAGAAGGAAAGCTATCTGGCGGCGCTGGATCCGAATTTCGGCGGCTGCGGCCGCGCGATCACCGACGAGAATGGTTATTATATCTTCCGGACGGTCAAGCCCGGTGCCTATCCCTGGCCAAATGGTGTGAACGATTGGCGGCCGGCCCATATCCATTTCTCGATCTTCGGCCATGGATTTGCCCAGCGCCTGATCACCCAGATGTATTTCGAAGGCGATCCGATGATCTGGAAATGTCCGATCGTTCAGACCATCCCGGATCGTTCGGCGATCGAACAGCTGGTGGCAGCGCTCGACTGGTCCGCGACCATTCCGATGGATGCGCGCGCCTACAAGTTTGATATCGTCTTGCGTGGCCGTCGTTCGACATTGTTCGAAAACCGGCTGGAGGGAAATTGATGGTTCAGCCCCTGGGTTATCTGAAGGAAAGCGCGTCACAGACCGCCGGTCCTTACGTGCATATCGGGCTGACGCCGAATTTTGCCGAGATCACCGGCGTCTATCCGGTCGATCTCGGGACCACGATGGTCAATGACAAGACGCTGGGCGAACGCATCACTGTGACGGGCCGGGTGATCGACGGATCGGGGACGCCGCTCAAGGACGCTTTGATCGAGATCTGGCAGGCGGATGCCGCCGGGCTCTATAACAGCCCGTCCGAAATGCGCGGCAGCGCGGATCCGAATTTTATCGGCTGGGCGCGCTGCCCCTGCGATCTCGCGACCGGGGAGTATCGCTTCGAGACGATCAAGCCGGGCCGTGTCCCGTTCAAGGATGGCCGCCTGATGGCGCCGCATATCTCGTTCTGGATCGTCGCGCGGGGCATCAATCTCGGGCTGAATACACGGATGTATTTTGGCGACGAGGAGGCGGCCAACGCCGAGGATCCTGTTCTGGCGCGCGTCGAGCACCGGGTGCGCGTGCCAACCCTGATTGCCAGCCGCGAAGGTTCCATCTATCGCTTCGACATCCATCTCCAGGGCGACAGGGAAACGGTGTTCTTCGACATCTGATCCTCATCCAGCAGGGCTTCATGAGCATTTCCGTTTTCGATCATCCGATCCTGTCCGGCCTTCTTGGTGATGCGGAGATCGCAGCGCAGTTTTCCGTTGCGGCGGAACTGTCGGGAATGCTCACGTTCGAGGTTTCCCTGGCGAAAGCCGAGGCGGAGGCGGGGCTGATCCCGCAAACGGCGGCCGATGCGATCAGTGCCCTGCCGGCGCGTTTCGTGCCGGATGTCGATGCCATTCGCGAGGCTACCACGCGCGACGGCGTCGTCATTCCAGAGCTTGTGCGGCAGTGGCGCGCAGCGCTGGGCGATCAGGGCAGTCATATTCATTTCGGCGCGACCAGCCAGGACGCGATCGACACCGGCCTGATGTTGCGCCTGACGCAGGTGGTTCGCCTGCTCGATGCACGACTTGAGGCCGTTATCGTTGCGATCGATGCGCTTGAAGCGCAGTTTGGCTCGATGCCCTTGATGGGCCAAACCCGCATGCAGGCGGCAATCGAAATATCGGTTGGTGACCGCCTGGCATCGTGGCGGGCGCCGCTGGTGCGGTATCGGCAAGTGCTGAGGCCGTGGCTTGAGGGAGGCCTGCCGGTTCAGTTCGGCGGGGCGGCGGGAACGCTGGAAAAGCTGGGTGACATGGCGGACGCGGTCCGGGCACTGCTTGCCGTCGATCTGGGACTGGCCGACCGGCGGCAATGGCACAGCCAGCGGGACGTGATTGCCGAGTTCGGCGGACTGCTGTCGCTGATGAGCGGCAGTCTCGGCAAGATGGGGCAGGATCTGTCGCTGATGGCCAGTGCGGGGACGGCACTGATTGGCGGCGGCGGCGGATCCTCGGCCATGCCGCACAAGCGCAATCCGGTCAAAGCCGAGGTTCTCGTGACACTTGCTAGGTTCAATGCCGTTCAACTGTCAGGGCTGCATCAGTCCATGGTGCATGAGCAGGAGCGTTCCGGCAGTGCCTGGACGCTGGAATGGATGATCCTGCCGCAGATGGCGGTTGCCACGGGTGCTGCACTTCGAACCGCCGCAGAGGTGCTTGGCTCCCTTGAGCAAATGGGCGAGGTCTGATCAATCCGGAGTGGCTTCATCTTCGGCCGCGCCCGATGCGAAGTTTTGGCTCATGCGGCTGATCATCCGGATCTGGCGGGCGAAGTTGCGACACTTGTCGCAGGTGAGGCTGTGGCCATGTCAGCCTCATTATCCGCTACTTTAGTCATGGACCATTAAGGTGGCGTTAGCTATCCGTCACCTACTCTTGTCCGATTAGGCAGGAATGTTTCTTGTTCGCTTTGTGCGCATTTGGCGCTGCGATTGAGATGTTCGGAGGAGAGGTTAGTCCGTGTTTATTGATCGTATTTTGTCGCGATTTAACATCCAGACCAAGGTGTTGATCTTCATCCTCCCCTTTGTCGTCAGTATTTCAGCCGTCGGGTTCACCGGTCTTTATGCTTCGGGTCTCCTCCAGGGCCGTATCGAAATCTCCAACAGTGTACTGCAGTCGCTGAGCGGCTTCCGCGATGTGTCGGCTGCGATGAGCAGTTTCCTCGCCGAGACGACAGCGGCTGGACGCGAAGACGTCACTAGCCGGCTGAAGCAGCAGCAGCAGGTTCTGCAGGACACACTTGCGCAGCTTCCGGCCAATGCCGATGGCCGCACCGAGCTTGAGCAGGCCGGAAACCTGGTCGATCAGGTGGTCAAGCACATCGATGAACTGTGGCGTCTGCATGAGACCGAATCCGGTCTGGTCCAGTCGCTTCAGCAGGGCGTGGGCGTCGTCGTGGCCTCGCAGGCGCTGGCAACCGATGCCATGGCCAAGGTGGAAAGTGCCGTTCAGGCGGACGATACCGCAGCGAAGTCAATGCTCCGCGATGCGGACCGCATTCGCAGCACCGGTACATTCCTGACCGAAATGAATTCGGCCTATACCAAGGCCAAGTTGCCGGATGAAAAGTTTGCCGTCATTGCTGCGCGCCTCGACGAAATGAAGCAGCGCCACAGCGTGCTGGTGACGGCCTTGCCGGAAGCCAACAAGTCGGCCGCCAAGACCATCGACAAGATCATGGGCGAGTTGACGGTCATTCTGGCTGCGAACGACAAGTCCGAAGCCGTCATCACCGATGTCACCGGTAAGCTTCGCAACTTCACCCAGCTGAATGCCTATCTCGGCCTTGCGGCCCAGCAGAAGATGAAAGAAGCGACGATCAAGTTCGGCGAACTCGATGCGCCTCTGGCGAAGGCTCAGGCAGTCTTGAACGATGGCCGCAAGCTGGTGAGCTCCAGCTATCAGACGCAGATCATGATGGCACGCTTCCTGCTGGAACCGACGGAAGAAAATCGTGTGCTGCTTGAACAGCGGGTGGCCGGAATGCGCGATGATGTGGCAGTCCTGGAAAAGTCCGCCACGGACCTGCCGTTCATGACGCAGCTCAGAGCCGAGCTTTCTCCTGCCATCGAGGTCATGGACACTGCCAGTCTGGATCTCGTGAAGATCAGCCAGGATCGCAAGGCGAGCTACGGTCAGGCCGCAGCCGATCTCAACACGATCTGGACACGTCTCACGTCGTTTGCCGAATTGCAGAAGGTGAGCGCCGGTGAAGAACGCCGCGACGCCAATTCGATCTCGATCGGCGCGACCGGCCTCGGCATCCTGATCTCCATCTTTGCCGGCATCGGTCTGGTGCTGACCTTCAAGGGGCCGATCGGCCAGATCACGGCTGCCATGCGGCGTCTTGCCGATGGTGTGCTCGACACCAAGATCAACGGGGAAGCCCGCGTCGATGAAATCGGCGAAATGGCCCGTGCGCTGGGTGTGTTCAAGCAGAATGCCCTTTCGAAGATCGAAATCGAGAGCCGCAGCGATGCGGAGCGGGCTGAAGCCGAAGAAGAGCGTCGTCGCAACGACCGCGAGAAGCAGGATGTCGACCGGCAGATCGACTTTGCCGTCAACGCGCTCGCCGCCGGTCTCGGCCGGATGGCGCAGGGCGATATTTCAAAGACGATCGATACGCCTTTCCACGGCCGCCTCGAGCAGCTTCGCACCGACTTCAATCAGTCGCTGGAGCGCCTGCAGGATACCGTCACCCGCATCCGTTCCAACACCTACATGATCCAGCGCAACGCTGCGGAAATGAGCAGTGCCGCCGACCAGTTGGCCAAGCGTACGGAGCAGCAGGCTGCCTCGCTCGAACAAACAGCTGCTGCGGTCGATGAGATCACCGTGACGGTAAAATCGTCGGCCGAGCAGGCCGAGGAGGCTAATAACATCGTTGCCGATACCAAGGGACGCGCCGATACATCGTCCGTGGTCGTGGCCAGCGCAATCGATGCCATGGGTCGGATCGAGGATGCATCGGGACAGATCGTTCAGATCATCGACGTCATCGACGAAATCGCCTTCCAGACTAACCTTCTGGCGCTCAATGCCGGCATCGAGGCAGCCCGCGCCGGCGAGGCCGGCAAGGGCTTTGCCGTCGTCGCCCAGGAAGTTCGCGAACTTGCCCAGCGCTCGGCTGGAGCCGCCCAGCAGATCAAGGACCTGATCCACAAGTCGAGCACAGAAGTTTCCTCGGGCGCAAAGCTGGTTCAGCAGACCGGTGCCGTGCTGGCGGAGATCTCGGCCAATATCATCACCGTCTCCGAACGCGTCTCGATCATCGCCATGGCGAGCCGTGACCAGTCGAATGCGCTGGGCGAAGTCAATTCCTCGGTCAACGAGATGGACCAGATGACCCAGCGCAATGC
The DNA here is from genome assembly GCA_900470155.1 of Hyphomicrobiales bacterium. Lineage (GTDB taxonomy): Bacteria > Pseudomonadota > Alphaproteobacteria > Rhizobiales > Rhizobiaceae > Allorhizobium. Next base: position 1,168,884 of record UBZT01000009.1, on the reverse strand, counting down.
CGCGATGGTGGAAGAGACCAATGCCGCGACGCGCCAGCTCGCAGACGAAGCGGATGCGCTGATGCAACTGGTCGATCAGTTCAAGCTTGCGCCGGAAGGCCAGAGACGTGCCGCGACGCCGCATTCCAGAGCAGCCTGAAGACGGGCGATCGACTGATTGAAGATCAAGCCGCCAGCTACCACTGGCGGCTTTTTTGTTCAACTGACATCGGATCGGCAGGCCGGCGCGCGGTCTGCCCTTGGAAATTTGCGCGGGGCTCGATATCCTTGATCCCGGAGGAGGACCGAGTTTGACGATATTGAAGGCCGCAGGGAAAACCGGAAGGCCATGGCAGCGCGTGGCGACCGCACGGCGCACGATTGGCGTTCTCGTCATCTTGCTGGTCATTGCCGCGGTCGGCGTCATGACTACCGGCCACAGGCTTCTTACCCGCAATGTGATGGACGAGGCATCGCTACAGGCCGAAAGTGCGTTGCGACTTGCCGTTGCTGCACTGAGTGGCCATCTCAAGCGATACGAGCCTTTGCCGGCGCTGATCGCCGACGATCCCGACATGAAGGAACTGGTCCGGCACCCGGATGACGCGGTCTTGCGCGGTCAAGCCAATACCTATCTGAAGGCGATCAACGCATTGCTCAAATCCTCCGATATCTACATCATGACGATGGATGGCGTAACCATTGCCGCCAGCAACCATGATGGGCCTGCGAGTTTCGTCGGTGAGAATTTCAGCTATCGTCCCTATTTCCAGGAGGCTGCCGCTGGGCAGCAATCACGCTTCTATGCGCTTGGAACGACATCGGCCAAACGCGGCTATTACTTCGCATCCCCCATCCATGTCGACGGTATCGTGCGTGGCGTCATTGTCTTCAAGGTCGATATCGACAGTATCGAGGCATCCTGGCGTGGCGGCGAGTATAAAATCCTGGTGTCAGATCCGGAAGGCATCATCTTCATGACCGGCAGCCCAGGCTGGCTCTATTCGTCGGTGCTGCCGCTGACGACCGAGCGGCTGGAGCGCACGACGGCCTCGCGGCGCTATTCCGACGCTGTGCTCAAGGAACTGCCGATCACACGCAGCCAGTTCGATGCGCACCAGTTGGTGACGGTTCCGACGAATGGCGTTTTCCGCGAATATCTGGAGCGGTCCGACTACATGATCGATGCCGGCTGGAATGTCAGCGTTCTGCTCGATACGGGTTCGATCCATAGTCAGGCGCGTACGATGCAGATCGCCATCCTTCTGTCGCTGTGCCTGATGTTCCTGTTGCTCGCGGTCGTCATCCAGCGCCGTGCGCGGCTGGAGGAGAGGATGCTGATGCAGGTGGAGGCCCAGGCCGAGCTGGAGCGGCGGGTCGACGAGCGCACCGCCGATCTTGCCCGTGTCAATTCACAGCTTCGCCAGACCCAGGCCGACCTGATCCAGGCCGGCAAGCTGGCGGGCCTCGGCCAGATGTCGGCAGCGCTTTCGCACGAATTCAACCAACCGCTTGCGGCCGCCAAGACCTATGCCGACAGTGCGGCCATGTTGATCGATCGCGAACGGGTCGGCGAGGCGCGCGAGAACCTCACCCGTATTTCCGGGCTGATCGATCGCATGGCCTCGATCAGCCGGCATTTGCGCAACTTCGCCCGCAAGCCGAACGAGAAGCTTGCGGCGGTGGCGCTTGAGGACGTGGTGCATGATACGCTGGAAATCATATCCGCACGCCTGTCCACGGCCGATGCCGAGCTCATCATCAACATCACCCCTGGCCTGCCCCCGGTTCACGGAGGGTCGGTGCGTCTGCAGCAGGTGCTGGTCAACCTGCTCTCCAATGCCTGCGATGCCGTGGAAGGGCTCGAGAACCGAACAATTCACCTTGACGGACGACGCGATGGCGACCGAATTGTGATCGAGATCGGCGATCGTGGTCCGGGCGTACCGCCGGCAATCACCGAGCGCATCTTCGATCCTTTCTTCACCACCAAGGGTGTCGGCCGGGGGCTCGGTCTAGGCTTGTCGATCTCCTACAATATCATCAAGGATTTCGGCGGCAGCCTGACTGTCGGCCCGCGTGACGGCGGCGGTGCCCTGTTCAGGATCGAGCTTGTTGTCGCGGAACCTGTCAGCGAGGCTGCGGAATGAGCGAAGGACTGGTGCTTCTGGTCGATGACGAGGAGGAACTGCGGTTCTCCACCGCGCAGGCGCTTGAATTGCACGGATTGAAGGTGAAAGCCTTTGCTTCGGGGGAGGATATTCTCGAGCGGGTCGGTTACGGCTTCGACGGTGTCGTGGTGACGGATATCCGCATGCCCGGGATCGATGGCATGACGCTGCTGCACCGGATCCGGGAGCTCGACCATGAGATACCCGTGATCCTTGTCACCGGCCACGGCGACGTGCAACTGGCGGTCAAGGCCATGCGCGAGGGCGCCTATGATTTCATCGAGAAGCCGTTCGCCAGCCAGGGCCTTGCCGGTGTTGTGCGCCATGCGCTGGACCGGCGGTCGCTGGTGCTGGAAAACCGGCGCCTGAGAGCCGTCGCCGGCAAGCGCGACGACATCGAGAGCCGGCTTCCGGGGCGCACACCCGTCATGGTCGATCTGCGTTATCGGCTGCGCGCGATCGGGGCAACGGAGGCCGATACGCTGATCATCGGCGAAACGGGGGCGGGCAAGGAGGTGGTGGCGCGCAGCCTGCATGACATCAGTGCGCGTGCCAAGGGGCCTTTTCTGGCGATCAATTGTGCCTCTCTGCCGGAAACGCTGATCGAGAGCGAGTTGTTCGGGCATGAGGCCGGTGCGTTTCCGGGCGCACTCAGGGCGCGCTACGGCAAGTTCGAGCATGGTCGTGGCGGTACGATCCTGCTGGATGAAATCGGCTCCATGCCGAACGACCTGCAGGCGAAATTCCTGCGTGTGCTGCAGGAGCGGACGATCACGCGGCTTGGGTCGAACGAGACAGTGCCGCTCGATGTACGGTTCATTGCCACGAGCAAGGTCGACCTTGCCGAGGAAGTCGCCGCCGGTCGTTTTCGCGCGGATCTCTTCTACCGCCTGAATGTCGTTACCATTCGCGTGCCGTCGCTGGCGCAGCGACGTGCGGATGTTCCTCTGTTGTTTCTCCAACTGGTACGGGAGGCTTGCGCCCGCTACGGTCGTGACGACATGCCGGTTGCACCTGAGATCATTTCGGAAATTGCCGAGCGGGACTGGCCGGGCAATGTCCGGGAGCTGCGCAACGCGGCTGACCGCCTTGTGCTTGGCCTTGAAACGGGACTGGATTCCGCAACAGCTGACGCAAGGGAAGGGTTGAAGCTGAGCGACAAGGTCGGTGCCTATGAGAAACAGGTGATCGCAGGCACGATTGCGGCACATGGAGGCAGTTTGCGTCCTGTCTACGAGCAGCTCGGGATTTCACGCAAGACCCTCTACGAGAAGATGCAGAAATACGGCCTCGACAAGAAACTCGCGCTTGTCGAGCGCGATTCCGAAGCTTTCGGCGCAGAGACCTGAGTGGTTTTCGCTCTCTTGCGACAGGACTTGCTACGGTATGGGTGGATTTCCACCCGTCGCTTTTACCGCATGGGCAAAAATCCACCCATGATGCGGCGCACCAAGCGCCTTTAGTCTGTTCTCCCGATCCTCGGAGCATTGCGCGGCGGCTAAATGCGGCAAAAAACTCATTCATCCAAGACCGGCCTGGGAGGAGCCATGCCGGCGGGAGACGTCATATCGGGAGGATTCCATGACATTTTTGAAGTCGTTGTTCAGCGCAACTGCGCTTGCCGCCACCCTCTTTTCCGCACAGGTATCCGCCCAGGGCTATCCGGAGCGTTCGATCACCATGGTCGTGCCGTTTGCCGCCGGCGGACCGACGGACACGGTTGCCCGTCTTGTCGCGGAAGCCATGTCGCAGGATCTTGGCCAGCAGGTGCTGGTGGAGAATGTCGGCGGCGCCGGCGGGACGCTGGGTGCAGGCCGCGTCGCGTCATCCCAGCCGGATGGCTATACGATGCTGCTGCATCACATCGGCATGGCAACCTCAGCCAGCCTCTACCGCAAGCTCGCCTATGATCCGCTCAATGCTTTCGACTATGTCGGCCTTGTCACCGATGTTCCGATGACGATCGTCGCGCGCAAGGATTTCGAGCCGGCCGACCTCAAGAGCCTTGTGGAATACGTCAAGGCGAACAAGGATACGGTGACCGTTGCCAATGCCGGCATCGGAGCAGCCTCGCATCTTTGCGGCATGCTCTTGATGAGCCAGATCGAAACGCCGCTGGTCACCGTTCCCTACAAGGGAACTGGCCCTGCAATGACAGATCTGCTTGGCGGACAGGTCGATATCATGTGCGACCAGACCACCAACACGACAAAGCAGATCCAGGGTGGCACGATCAAGGCTTATGCCGTCACCTCGCCAGCGCGTCTCGACGTCCTGCCGGATGTGCCGACAACGGCCGAAGGCGGTCTCAGCGATTTCCAGGTTGGTATCTGGCACGGCGTCTATGTGCCGAAGGGTACGCCGAGCGAAGCGATCGACAAACTCAATGCATCGCTGAAGAAGGCGCTGAAGGATGAGAACGTGGCCGCCCGCTTTGCGGAACTCGGCACCGCACCCTCACCGGATGCCGATGTGACGCCGGCTGCGCTCAAGGCAAAGCTGGAAAGCGAAATCGCCCGCTGGAAGCCTGTCATCGAAGCGGCCGGCCAGTACGCCGACTGACACCTGCCATTCGAAGCGTGCGCGGATCCGGTCATCTGGCCGGGTCCGCCCATCGTTTCGCCGGGGTTTTCCAAGCCTCGTCGCGGAACCATTCAGTTCGGGGGACCCAATGAAATCTGTTCGTCTCGATCCAGCCAATGCGCTTTGCGGTCTGCTCTTTATCGGGCTCGGCCTGTTCTTCACCTATCAATCCTTCCAGCTCGAACTGGGCACGGCGTTCCGCATGGGGCCGGGCTATTTCCCGCTGGTGCTTGCCATCATCCTCTCTTTGCTCGGCATCGTCATCCTGGTGCAGGCGACGCGTGTTTCCCCTGAACTGATCGGGGCCGTTGCCTGGCGGGGCATGCTGTTCATCCTGCCGGCTCCGGTGGTCTTCGGACTTCTGGTGCGTGGTGCAGGCTTCGTACCGGCGCTGTTCGTCGCGGCCTTCATCGCGAGTTTCGCATCGGAACGGCTGCGGGTTCCGGCGGCACTGTTGCTGGCCACCGGCATCACCTTCTTCTCCGTGCTCGTGTTCAGCTATGGCCTCGGCCTGCCGTTCGAGCGTTTCGGCCCCTGGCTCCGCTTCTGAGGTCCCGACATGGAATTCATCGACAATCTTGCGCTTGGCTTTTCGACGGCCGGCTCGATCGAAAATCTCTTCTTCTGCCTGGTGGGTGTCATTCTCGGCACCTTGATCGGCGTGCTTCCCGGCATCGGCGCGACGGCGACCATTGCCATGCTGCTGCCCATCACCTTCCAGCTCGAACCGGTCTCATCGCTGATCATGCTGGCGGGCATCTATTATGGCGCACAGTATGGCGGTTCGACCACGGCGATCCTGATCAACATGCCGGGGGAATCATCATCCGCGGTGACCGCAATCGACGGTTACCAGATGGCCCGCAAGGGTCGGGCGGGGGCTGCACTGGCGATTGCGGCCATCGGTTCGTTTTTCGCCGGCACCGTCTCGACGTTCCTCGTTGCGATCTTTGCGCCACCGCTGACGGCCATCGCTCTTCAGTTCGGTTCTGCCGAGTATTTCTCGCTGATGATCGTCGGTCTGGTGTCGTCCATTGCCTTGGCGCATGGTTCGATCATCAAGGCGCTTGCCATGGTGTCGCTTGGCCTGTTGCTCGGTCTGGTCGGCACCGACATCTATTCCGGCACGCCGCGCTTCACCATGGGGATCACGGAATATGCCGATGGGTTGAATTTTGTCGCCGTGGCCGTTGGTGTCTTTGGGGTCGCGGAAATTCTGCGCAATCTGGAAAGTGACCGGAACCGCACCGTGCTGATCTCCAAGGTCAGCGGATTGATGCCGACACGGGATGACTTCCGTCGGATGTTCTGGCCGGTTATCCGTGGCACAGGCATCGGTTCGGCGCTCGGCATTCTACCGGGTGGCGGCGCGATCCTGGCGTCCTTCGCCTCCTATACCGTGGAAAAGCGGATGTCGAAGACGCCGGAGGAATTCGGTCATGGCGCCATCGAAGGCGTTGCCGGTCCGGAATCGGCCAACAATGCCGGAGCACAGACCTCCTTCATTCCGTTGCTGACGTTGGGCATTCCTGCCAATCCGGTGATGGCGCTGATGGTTGGCGCGATGATCATCCAGGGTATCGTTCCCGGACCCAATGTCGCTGTCGAGCAGCCGGCGCTGTTCTGGGGCATCATTGCGTCGATGTGGATCGGCAATCTGATGCTGCTGGTGCTGAACCTGCCGCTGATCGGGCTGTGGGTGAAGCTGCTGACGATCCCATACTACGTGCTGTTTCCGATCATCATGGCTTTCTGCTCGATCGGGGTCTACAGCGTCAACGCCAATATCTACGACCTCTATGCCGTCGCCTTCTTCGGCTTCATCGGTTACATGCTGGTCAAGCTGCGCTGCGAGCCGGCGCCGCTGTTGCTCGGTTTCGTTCTCGGGCCGCTGCTTGAGGAAAACCTGCGCCGTGCGATGATCCTGTCGCGTGGCGATCCGTCGACTTTCGTCACCCGGCCGATCAGCGCCACGCTGCTTCTGATCGCGCTTGCCGTGCTGATCATCGTCTTCCTGCCGAGCGTCAAGAAGAAGCGCGAGGAGGTTTTCCAGGAAGAGGATTGATCCTTTCCCTGTCATTTGAGCAAGGCCCGGCCCCTGTGTCGGGCCTTTTTTATGGGTCCAGTTCCGTAAACAGGGCCGTCCAGTTGCGGATGAAGCGTTCGCGAGTGGCGCGATCCTGTGCTGCCAGCAAGGCTGGTCCGATGCGGATCGGCCGGCCGATGCCGGATTCGATCAATGAGGCAGGGCCTTCGACGCCTTCGGGCAGGGGGTCGTCTTCGGAGAGGAAAAATGCCTTTTCGCGCGCGACCGTCTTGCCGCGGGAGGAGAGAAGATAATCGATAAAGCGGCGGGCGAGATCGGTTTGCTGCGACTTGACGGGGATCAAGGCTGCGCGCGGCAGGATCAAGGCATAGTCGCGCGGTATGACAACACGAAGGTTTGGGTTCTTGAGGAAGGCTGCATAGGCATAGGAGCCCAGGATATTGTACGCGATGCGCAAGCGTCCGCTGGCGATCTGGTCCAGCACTTCGTTGTTGCAGCATCCCGTTACGACTTCCGCGCGGCTGAAGCTTTCCAGAAGTCGGCCATAGATCGTCGGCGCCTGAAGCGCGTCGTGAAAGGCGAGCAGGTATCCCACGCCGGAGAGCTGGATATTGTAGGTCCCGATCCTGTCGCGATATTCCTCCGGCTTCCGGCGCAGGAGATCGGCAATGTCCGCATGGCTGCGCGGCACATCCGCTTGCGGGACACGCGACGCATCGTAGACGATGACGGCGGGCTCGAAGACGAAGCCGAAGACCTCGTTGCGCCAATTCGCCCAGCTTGCGAGCGCGTCGGTTTCTGCCGAACTGTGAGGAATGGCACAGCCATCGTTGGCGAGCTTGACGAGTTGGTCCGCCGAGGACGAGATCAGAAGGTCGCCGTAATTCTGCCCGGTGCTGCAAGCCCGTTCCGCCTCGCGAAAAAGGTCATTGGAAACGTAGTCGTTGAATTCCACGGTGACGTCCGGTGCCAACTGCTGAAAATCCTCAATTAGCGGTTTGATGGCGTCGGCATCTGTCACGCCATTGATCACCAGTCGGGATTTTTCGGCGCCGGGCGACTGGAAGACTGTTTTCTCACCCTCGATCGCTGAAGCAGGATTGGGCAAAGCCAGAGTGAGGCTGGCGCATAGCAGGACATTCTTGAGCATCAGCTTGTGGCCTCCGCCTGGAGCGGCAATTCAAGGACAACGGTAAAGCCTTTTTCCGGCGTCTTTTCGCGGAAGGAAAGACCGCCCCTCAAGGCAATCGCGACTTCCGAGGCGATGGCAAATCCGAGGCCGGAGCTACCGCTGCCCGACTTCGATGAAACGAAGCGTTTGGTGACCTGACCCCAGTCGGCCGGGGGGATGCCGGGACCGTCATCTTCCACCTCGACCAAGGCGAAATTGCCCCGCCTCAGGACACGGACGTCCAGCTTGAACCGGGTACCGTGACGCAGGGAGTTGTCGATGATGTTGACGATGGCTTCGCGCAGGCTGAGGCCATCGCCGAGGATGATCAAGGTTTCGTCCGGTGCTTCGAAGGACACGACGGTGTCGGGGTCGATGGTGATGGGAACGGCGGCACGGAACGCCTTGCGTGCGATCTCGGTCACATCGAGCGGCCCAAGCTGGGCGCTATCGAAGCGGTGGATCACCATGGCATGGTTGAGGAGTTGACCGGTAAAGTGTGCGAGCTCTCCGGCGCGGTCTTTCACGCGTTCGAGGTGTCGTCGGTCATTGCCCGAGAGCGCATCCTCATCGATCAGGCTGACCTGAGCCGAGAGCGCGGTGAGTGGCGTTCTGATCTGGTGGGCACTGTCGGCAATGAAGCGTTGCAGCAGGCGGACGCGTTCATCCAGGCGCCGCATGAAGTGGTTGATGGAATCGACGAAGGGAGAGAGTTCCCCGGGCACGGCGACGGATAGCGGTGTCAGGTCCTGCGGATCGCGGCGCAGCAGCATGTCGCCGAGCTGATTGACGGGGCGCAACGAATAGCGGATGGCGAGCGCCGTGCCGGCAAGCGCCAGCGCACTCATGATCAGGACGATGACAAGCGCGCGGGTGGTGAGTTCGGTGACGAATTCCTTTCGCGCCTCAGTCGTTTGCCCGACGAGAACATAGGCCCAGCCACCGGCTGCCGCTTCGCTGATGGCGCGGCCGACGATGCCGATGCGCAATGGCACGTTGCGGTAGTCTTCGGACAAGAAGACAGGGCCAGAACGGGCGGGGGTGAGATCGACCGACGGCGCCAGGTCGTCGTAGCCGGTCAGCGTCGACCCATCGGGCAAGACGACACGGTAGAATATCCGGTCGCGCGGCGCCTGGCCCAGGAGTTCGAAGGCCGCCGGGGGCAGGTTTATGCCGATCCTGCCATCTTCGACGGAGAGACCATCGAGGATCTGGATGGCTGCCCCTTGCAGCAAACGATCATAGGCTTCGTCGGCAGCCGCCTTGGCGTAAAACCATGCCGCCGTGATCAGCACAGCGGCACCAACGGAAAGAACCAGGGCGACACGGACAACCAGCCGGTAAAAGAGCGAGCGTCTAGTCCTGGTCATCAGACACCAGCTGATAACCCAGGCCACGCACGGTCACGATCCTCGCCCTTGCGCCTTCCAGCTTCTTGCGCAGTCGGCCGACATAAAGCTCGATGGCGTTTGGCCCTGCCGGTTCGTCGAAACCGAAGATCTGGTCGAGCAACTGGTCCTTGCTGAAGACGCGGCCGGGCCGAGACGCGAGGATCTCCAGCAATGTCATCTCGCGGCGCTTGAGCTGCACCTCCCGCTTGCCGACGTGGACTGAACGATTGGTGCGATCGAGCATCACGTCGCCGCAGGCAATGACATTGGTCGCCTCGCCGCCGGAACGCCTGCGCAACAGGACCCGCGCTCTGGCCTCAAGTTCGCGAAAGTCGAAAGGTTTGACCAGATAGTCGTCCGCCCCCAGATCAAGGGCACTCACGCGGTCATCAATTTCAGAACGGGCCGTTAGGACCATCACCGGCACCGCATTGCGGTTCTGGCGCAGCCGCTTGAGGATCTCGAAGCCGTCGAGGCCCGGCAGCATGACGTCGAGAATGACCAGATCGTAATCGGTAAAATCGAGTATCTCCGACGCGGCACGACCATCGGTCTCCCAGTCGACTGTATGGCCGATCGTCTCGAACCGGCGACTGATCGCCTCTCCCACGTCGTGTGTGTCTTCCACCAGCAAAATTCGCATGGCGCAAAACCTGTCACGGATCGACGAGCCGATCAAGGTCGGGCAGGTTGCGTCGCTGCCTAGAAGGAAACCACGTCTGCTGTCGGATAGGGTATTTCGCTGCCGGCTTTCGTGGGCGGCGCAGACATAGCCTCAATCAGCGAATTCATGATGGCTGCCCGTAGCGCATAAGTGTTTGCCGTCGTTTTCTTGAGGTCGAGCCGCTGCGCCGATACCACGAGATTGGCACCGTGATGCATGATGATCTGTTGAGCCCGGACCATTGCCCAGGTCTCCAAGTCTGCTTGCCGTTCCATGTCCGCCACCTCAGCTAAATCATTTAGCCTGCGAGACTTTCTCGAATCAGTCTCTATTGGGCAGAGTATTCGATTATGCGCATTTGATAAATCGCCGACCAAAAAAGGTCAGGCAAGAACCGAGCCAGTTCCGCTTGTTTTAGTCGTCAACAGGCCAAAGGGCCAAAGGGCCAATGGGTCAACGGGTCGCCGCGTCGCCTCGGCCGCCGCCGAGCACCGTCTGGAACAGCAGCTTGATGTCACCGGCCAAAGTCTGGCTTTCGACGTAGCTTCGGTCTGCGGCGGCAAGGCGCGTTGGTTCCGACATGTCGATGCCGGCAACCTGGGCGGGGCCTGTTATGCCGGGGCGAACCGAAAATACGCTCTGGGCGCGGCGTGCGGCAATCACATCCGCCTGATTTGGAAGACAGGGTCTTGGGCCGACAAGGCTCATTTCACCTTTCAGCACATTGAAAAGCTGCGGCAGTTCGTCGAGCTTATAGGCGCGCAGCCATCGGCCGGTCGGGGTGATCCAGCTGGTCGACGCGGCATGCGAGGCAACGTCAGGTGTGCCGGTCGCCATGGTCCGAAATTTCAGGCAGGTGAACGGTTCTTCGTTGCGCCCAACGCGCGTCTGGGCAAAGAGCGCCGGGCCTGGAGATGTTCGACGGATCACGATGGCGAGGATCGCCATGATTGGACTTGTGATGATCAATCCAAGCAGTGCGGCGATAATGTCGAAGAGACGCTTCAGCATGGGTTCACGCGGTGATTGTTGGCGCGGATGATCTGGCATCGGCGCGGAGCATGATGGAAATGGCAAAGACGGCAGCACCGGCCAGCAGGAAGAAACTTTCGCCGATGGCAAGGCGATTGTTCGAATTTGAAGCCATGGTGATGAAGAAAAACAGGCTCATGCTGAACAGGTAGAGCATGAGACTTGACGGGATGATGCCGCGCTTCCATGCTTGCCTGATACGGTAAAATGCAGTGCTGACAAAGACCAGCAACATCGCCATTCCGAACAGACCATGGCGTACCAGGATTTCGAGATAACCATTGTGGATCAAGGTGTAGTTTACGTCCGCGTATTTTGCTTCTCGCCACTTTGCCAGCCAGAGATTGCCTGACCCGATGATGGGCGATTCCAGGAAAATATCCAGGGCATTGGTCCAGAGCATCAATCGCTCGCGCATCGATTCCGGCGTGTCTGCCTTGCTCACGGTGTTTTCCATGGCCTTTTCAATCTCCTCCTCACTCACAGCCTGTTCGGAGAGATGCAGGGCGGCTGCGATGGTGGGGCCGGCATAATGTTTTACGTTATCGAGGGCGACGAAGGCGCCAACCCCGCAGAGCAACAGGGCGATTGCGCCCGGGACAAGCATATGACGGCGACCATAATGTACGACAGCCGTGATGCTCATGAAGCAAAAGACAAGTGAAAAGGCGAGCCAGACGCCTTTTGATTTTGCGCCGAAGATGCCGACGAGACAGAGAACGGCGGTTGCAATCGCCGTGGCCGCGAGCACTTTTCCGCCGATGGTCTTCAGGATGGCGGTTTCTGCGGCAAAGGCGAGCCAGTAGACACTGCTGATGAACAGCAATCCGCAGCCGACGGCAGCGTGGATCGGATTGTGATGGTACAAGGGGCTGAACCGTTCGCCGTGCACGAGTGCCGAGACATCAAGTGTCAGCAGAAGGCCAATGAAACCGGCAACCATTAGAAATGTGACTGCGGCGAACAGACGATCACGCGTGGCATAGAGGCAAGCTCCAAGCCAGGGTATCAGCAGCGGGAAGACATAGAGCCATTCGGACGCGCCTTTTTCTCCGTGGACTGCCATGCCCCAGACAAAGCGGAGAAACGCATAAAGAGCCCAAAGGAGACACAACCAGGCGAGCCAGTCACCCCCGATGCGCTTGAAATCGTCGCGATGGGCTATCCAGCAGAAGACCAAGAGAGCAATAGCCGCGTAACGGTAAACGTCGCTTTCCAGCAGCATTGCGGATGCCAAAAACGCCCATGCTAGAGAGACGATAAGGGGCAGATACGGCGCCTGTTGCAGGCTCATCGGTCGGCGAATGCGTTTCAAGATAGACAATATCGTATCCTGCGGATGTAATCCAAGGCGCGGAGCAGATGGGTAATCGTGCGGCGAGGCCCGCGGAACTTGCCCTTTCGATAGTCGTCGCGTGTGGCGATTTCGGTCGTCTTGCTTGCCGGGCTCAGGTTCAGCACGTTGTCGCGGACGGTAAAAACAGCAAGGCCGCTATGCCAGCCGCGCTCGAGTGCCACATCCACCGGATAACACATGACTTCAAGCGTCTTGAGGATCTTGTCGGCGCCCGAGCGTGTAATCAGATAACATGCGGCTGATCCCTGGGGCCCGTGGACGCTGCGTCCGATTTCGTCGCCCAGGCGGCTTGTTGCCCGTGGGCGGAACCATTTTGTCCGATGATTGAGCAGCTTGACCAGTTCGGCGTCCGGGACCGCCTCGAGAATGGCCGCAGCCCTCTCGACAAGATCTGCCGCCAATTCTACATCGTCTTCCAGAATGAGTGCTGCATCATAGTCACTTGATCGGAACGTCGAGACTGCGAGCATGTGGCTGCGATAACAGCCATATTCGCCCGGCAGGACAATCCGGCCGTTCTCGCGCAGGAAGCGTTTCATGTCGAGATCGGTGCGGGCTCCCGTTGCGAGGGCGGCGCCATCGACACCTTCAACCCGCTCCAGCGCGATGCCGAGTTCGCCAGCTCTCTGGCTCAGGCCATCCCAGCGTGCGCGCGATCTCGCGAGATTAATGACGTAGACGCCGATCTTCATGTTTTCCGCTCGGTTGGTGTCCGGCCTTTCGGCCCAGGCCAGCATTTCCATAATGTCCGCTGCTTGTTTTAGCAATCGATTGCGGTTGTAGTGCCCGCGTAATGGCGTTGCAACGCCTCGTTGTCCTGTTTCAACCGGACATTTCCGTCAGGCCCTGGTCGAGGGTGTAAGGCGGCGTCCAGTTCAGGAGCGCTTTGGTCTTCGACAGATCCGCTTCAAGATATCCCGCCAGGCGTTGGTACATCTCTTCCCGGCCAAGAATACGTGCTGCGCTGTGCAGGAGTACAGAAGGGACGGGCAGCAGAGCGCTTGTTCGGCCCTCCAGCCTGCGAATGCGCCGAACCAGTTCAGCGACGGAGACGTCCTCACCGTCGCTGGCGAGAAAGGTCTGCCCCGCAGCCATGGGATGATCGAGGCAAACGGCGATGAGGTTGCTGAGGTTGCCGACATACAGCAATGAACGACGGCCTTCCAGCCTGCCAAACGGCAGCGGGAGGCGGGTGCGTGCCAGACGGTGGAGCGCTGCGAAGTTGGCCTTGACGCCCAGGCCATAGACAAGGGGCGGCCGAATAATGACGGTCTCCATGCCTGTGTCGCGGCCGATTTCGGCCAGTCCCTGTTCGGCCTCCGATTTGGAGATCGCGTATGCGTCTTCCGGGTGAGGAGTGTCGTCTGCCCGGAAAGCATGGCCTGGACGGGTTTCCTCACCGTTGACCTTCAGTGTGCTGATGAAGACAAAACGGCGAACCCCCGCTGCGGCTGCCTCGCGGGCCAGATTGAGCGTTCCGTCGCGGTTGACGGCGCGGAATGCTTCCAGCGGGTCCGATGCGCTATCCTTCATCATATGGACGCGGGCGGCCAGATGCACGACCGTGTCGATCCCGTCGAGGGCTGTGGACCAATTCGTGCGACCGTCGAGCGCATCGATGACGATGTCCGTCGAATGCGATGTCCGGCCGACCGTCCGGATGCTCCGGTCCTGCGCACGCAAATCTGCGGTCAGGCGATGGCCGACGAAGCCATTTGCTCCCGTGACGAGGATCATCACAGGCGCCCGTAGCTGGTGTTATCCGGATTGGGGAGCTGTATCGAATCCTCCACCTGCTCGGCATTGCGCAGCACAACCAGATCAACCACGTCGGCGCTCGGCCTGTAGCCGGTGACCAGCGATGCCAGGATTGCCCGGCTTGCTGCCACGTCGCCCGCATCCATTGTCTGTTCCAGTTGCCGCAACTTTTCCTCAAGTGCTTTCCAGGGGAGGAACTCGTCGCGTGCCTTCATGATCAGGGGATGCGACGTCGGTCCGGGGTTTTCGCCGATCAGCAGTTCTTCATAGAGCTTTTCCGCCGGACGAAGACCCGTCATGACGAATGCGATGTCGCCATCGGGGTTTTCAGCGTCCTGAACCGTCAGGCCGGACAGTTCGACCATTCGCCGTGCAAGGTCGATGATCTTGACGGGTTCACCCATGTCGAGCACGAAGACATCGCCACCTTCCGCCATCGCTCCCGCCTGGATCACCAGCTGAGAGGCTTCCGGGATGGTCATGAAAAAACGGGTAATGTCAGGGTGAGTGAGGGTGATCGGACCGCCATCGCGGATCTGTTGGCGGAAAAGCGGGACGACGGACCCGGACGAGCCCAGCACATTGCCGAACCGCACCATGCAGAATGTCGTAGTCCGGCTATTTTCGGTCAGGGCCTGAAGCAGCATTTCGGCTATGCGTTTGCTCGCCCCCATGATGTTGGTCGGGCGCACGGCCTTGTCGGTGCTGATCAGGACGAATTGCGGTACGCCCATTTCGATTGCCGCTTCGGCCATGACCTCTGTGCCAAAGACATTGTTCTTGATGCCTTCGATCGGATTGTGTTCGACCAGCGGCACATGTTTGTAGGCAGCGGCGTGATAGATCGTGTCGACCGGCCAGGTTTGAAGGATCTCGCGGATGCGACGGCGGTCGCGCACGGAGCCCAACAAGGGCAGGATTGCCTCGGCCTTTTCGCCAAAGTCGCGTGTCAGTTCGGCGTGGATGGTGTAGAGGGCGTATTCATTCTGCTCGACAAGCAGCAACCGGTCGGGCCCGACAGCCATGATCTGCCGACAGAGTTCGCTGCCGATCGAGCCGCCCGCACCGGTCACCATCACTGTCTTGCCGGCAATATTGCGGCTGAGAAGTTCCGGGTTCGGGGCAACTGCGTCGCGCCCAAGAAGATCCTTGATGTCCAGCTCGTGAAAGTCCGACAGATTGACCCTGCCTTGCGCGATTTCGCTGACGCTGGGCACCAGCCGGACTGCGACATGACCGCCACGCAGGCTTTCAATGATCGCGTTGCGTCTGGCGGCCGATATGTTCGGAATGGCCAAGAGCACGGTTCGAACATCCAGCTTTTCCACGATCGCGTTCAAATGGGCCGGATCGTACACCCTTGCGCTGCCGATCATCGAACCATGGAGGCTCTTGTCGTCGTCCAGAAATCCCTTCACCTTCAAGTCTGCGCCATTGTCGAGCGCGCTCGCCAGTTGGCGGCCCATCGTGCCGGCCCCATAGATCAGAACATGGGAGCGGTTCCCTTGCCGCAACAGGCGGCGGTAGGAATCGCCGAGCATATAACGGGTCACGAGACGCGAAAGCCCGACCGCAAGCAGAAGCAAGAGCGGTTGAAGAATGCCGACGGTGCGGGGAATTCCGGGAAAGCTGATCATCGTGAAGATGGTCATGTAGATCAGGCCATACAGGGAAATCGCTTTCAGGATCGACAGGAAGGCTGCCCAGCCGATGAAACGGAAAATCGCGCGATAAAGTCCAAGCCTGATGAAGATCGGGATAGCGATGGCGATCGAGACCGGAATGGTCAGCCATTGGATGCCCGACAGGACCACCCATTGGTCCAGGCGAAAACAAAACGCAAACCAGACCGTCAGCGCACAGAGCGCCATGTCGACCACAAGCGCTAGCGAGCGCTTCAGCCAGCGCGGCAAACGCAAGATCTGACCTATCAATTCGTCCGGCATCATACCCAATACCAACTGCCTTCCGCGCGATCATGCCGCAGAGGGCAACACTTGCAAGGATCCCATCATATCCCTGCCACCTGCACCACCGCAATGCAACGGTTGGGCGGGTTTTTCCCAAGCATCGTTCGTGGTTTTTGCCGTCGTTTTTCCGCGGCTAGGCCGAGGGTGCAATCAAGCAGGTAACCCCCGCTGATTCCAGTGCTCCGGTGATATCTGCGGGCGGCGGACCGTCGGTGACGAGATGGGTCAGGTCGCTGAAGTCGCAGACCTTGACCAGGCCACTGCGGCCGAACTTGCTCTGGTCGGTGACGGCGACCCGCCTTTCGCCGCGGGTCAGCAGGATGCGGGCGAATTCGGCTTCCTCGAAGTCGAAGTCCAGAATGCCCGAATGGGCGCTGACTGCGCCCACCGAGATTATCGCATGCAGGACGTGGAAACGGCTGATGAAGTCGATCGCGGTCGAGCCAAAGGCGGCGCCGTTGTCCGGGCGCAGCTCGCCGCCTGCCATGTAGACACGGTTCTCATTGCTGGTTGCCAATGTTCTGGCGATGTCGGACGAGTTGGTAATGACCGTCAGTCGGCGATGCCCCAGCAGTTCGCGTGCCAGAATACTCGTCGTTGTTCCTGTGTCGAGCATGACGGAATCGCCGTCGCGGATGGTAGATGCGAGTTCCCTGGCAATGGCTTTCTTTGCCTCGGGGTTGTCGCGCAGGCGTCGTTCAAAAGGTGCCTCCCCGAGCATCGAGGGCAGGGCGACGGCACCGTGCATCCGGACAATCGCGTGGCTGTCGGCGAGCGGGCGCAAGTCGCGACGCACGGTTTCGAACGATACACCAAGACGACCCGCCAGCTCAGCGATCGAAAGGGTGCCGTTCTGCTGCAGCAGATTCAGTATGTCCCGATGTCGTTTTGATTCCGCCATGCTGAAATCCCGGTGCTGTTGCGTGCTAGCGATGCAATCGGGTGCGTCAAAAGTAAAGTCACAAAATCGGTCAAGTAGCCACAAATATCCACATATTCGATTGACAGCTTGATCTGGCTGCACGAAGCTTGGTCATCCTCCGGGTCTCCAAGAAAAACACATGGGAACGGATCCCGAGGTTGGACTGAAACCGTTTGAACCGCTGGGAGGTTTGGCGTGCTGTATCCGAACAAGGCGTCTCGCCAATGAGCGTGACGGACACTATGGCGGGCCAGGGTGGCGACATCGTTGCCAACAGGGACCGGATCCCGCTGTTGCCGTGCTGGCAAGGTCCGATCCAGATCGCTCTTCTCAAGGGTGGCATCAGCAATGAAAGTTATGTCGTGACGGATGCGGCCGGTCGGCATGCTGTGCGTTTCGGGGTGGATTATCCTTTTCATCATGTCTCACGGCAGCGCGAGTTGATGGTGGCGCGCAGTGCCCATGCTGCCGGTTTCGGGCCGGAGGTGCGCTATGCCGAGCCGGGCGTGATGGTCACGGCATTTCTCGGAGCCAAGACCTATGGTCCCGAAGACGTCGTCGCCAATGCGGATGCTGTTGCTCGGCTGCTGCAGCAATTCCACGCAACAATGGCGCGCCATGTCAGCGGCAGCGCCTATCTGTTCTGGCCGTTCCATGTGGTGCGTGACTACGCGCTTACCCTTGCTGCCGGCGGGAGCCGTATGGTGGCGCTGCTTCCGGACTATGTGGCGCTTGCCGAGGAGTTGGAGCAGGCTCAGGTGCCGCTGCCGATCATCTTCGGCCACAACGATCTCCTGCCTGCCAATATTCTCGACGATGGCGAAAGGCTCTGGCTGATCGATTTCGAATATGCCGGCTATTCGACGGCGATGTTCGATCTTGCCGGTGCAACCTCGAATGCCGGCTTCTCCGATCCGGCAAGCGTCGATTTTCTTGGCCACTATCTTGGCAGGACGCCCGATCCTGATTTTCTGAAGGCGTTCGCCGCCATGCAGTGCGCGTCG
Organism: Hyphomicrobiales bacterium; assembly: GCA_900470155.1. Taxonomy (GTDB): domain Bacteria; phylum Pseudomonadota; class Alphaproteobacteria; order Rhizobiales; family Rhizobiaceae; genus Allorhizobium. Next base: position 1,150,835 of record UBZT01000009.1, on the reverse strand, counting down.
CTGCTGCGCGAAGCGATGTGGAGCATGGTGTCGGAGCTTCATCTCAATGCGCCGGGTGCCGACTATGTCAGCTACACCGATGAAAATCTCGTCCGCCTTGAGGCGGCGCTTGATCGCTATAGATCCCTCTATGGAAAGACATCCCGATGACCACGCTTCCTTCCCATGCCCAGATCGTCGTCATCGGCGGCGGCATCATCGGCTGCTCGACTGCCTATCATCTGGCGCGAGACCACAAGGCCGACGTGATCCTGCTGGAGCAGGGCACGCTGACATCGGGCTCGACCTGGCATGCCGCTGGTCTGGTCGGTCAGTTGCGTTCGTCGGCCTCGATCACCCGGGTGCTCAAATATTCCGTCGATCTCTACAAGGGGCTCGAGGCCGAAACGGGTCTTGCCACCGGCTGGAAGATGACGGGTTGCCTGCGGCTGGCGACCAATCAGGATCGCTGGACGGAGTTCCGGCGGCTGGCGACGACAGCCGGCAGTTTCGGCATGGAGATGCATCTCGTGTCGCCGGAAGAAGTCAAGCGGATGTGGCCGCTGATGAATGTCGACGATCTGGTCGGCGCAAGCTGGTTGCCGACCGATGGACAGGCGAGCCCGTCCGACATCACCCAGTCGCTCGCTCGCGGCGCGCGCATGCATGGCGCGAAGATTGTCGAGAATATCAGGGTCACCGGCTTCGAGATGCAGGATGGCCGCATTCTTAAGGTCAAGACGACGCTCGGCGACATCGCTTGCGAAAAGGTGGTCAATTGCGCGGGTCAATGGGCGCGACAGGTTGGCGATATGGCGGGCATCAACGTGCCGCTGCAGCCGGTCAAGCATCAGTATATCATCACCGAGACGCTGGATGGCCTGTCGACCGATGCGCCGACGATCCGCGATCCGGACCGGCTAACCTATTTCAAGGAAGAAGTCGGCGGTCTGGTGATGGGCGGCTATGAGCCGAACCCGCAAGCCTGGACGACGGGCGACGTGCCGGACGAATGGGCGTTCCGGCTGTTCGACGACGATTTCGATCATTTCGAGCAACATATGGTGCAGGCGATCGAGCGCATTCCGGCGCTGGAGCACGCCGGCGTCAAGCAGATGATCAACGGCCCGGAAAGCTTCACCCCCGATGGCAATTTCATTCTCGGCGTGGCGCCGGAATGCAAGAACATGTTCGTCGGGGCCGGTTTCAACGCATTCGGCATTGCGTCGGGCGGCGGGGCCGGCTGGGTGCTGGCGCAATGGGTCATTGACGGCGAGGCGCCGCTCGATCTCTGGGTGGTCGATATCCGTCGTTTTGCCGGCATGCACCGGGATCGGCAATGGGTGCTCGATCGCACGCTGGAGGCCTATGGCAAGCACTACACGATCGGCTTTCCGCATGAGGAATACCAGAGCGGCCGGCCAAGGCTTGTTTCGCCGCTCTATGATCGGCTGAAGGGACAGGGTGCCGTCTTCGGCTCCAAACTCGGCTGGGAGCGGCCAAACTGGTTTGCTCCGCCCGGCGTCGAGGGCAAGGACGTCTATTCCATGGGCCGACAGAACTGGTTCGACGCGGTCGGCCAGGAGCATCATCATGTGCGCGAGGCTGTCGGCATATTCGACCAGTCCTCGTTTGCCAAATACGAGATGCGCGGACCGGATGCGGCCAAGGTGCTCGATCTCATCTGCGCCAATGACGTGACAAAACCGGTCGGGCGGCTGACTTACACACAGTTGCTCAACACACGCGGCGGCATCGAGGCCGACCTGACCGTCGCCCGCATTGCAGAAGACACGTTCTACTTGGTCACCGGTACGGGTTTCCGGACCCATGATTTCGGCTGGATTGCGGATCATATTCCCGCGGGTTCAAAAGTAAGCTTCACGGACGTCACCGAGGAATGGGGCACGCTGTCCTTGATGGGGCCGCGGGCACGTGATGTGCTCTCGGCGGTCACCAAGGCCGATGTCACCAATGCAGCGTTTCCATTCGGGCACGTCCGTCAAATCGACATCGCCGGCAATCCGGTCAGGGCCTTGCGCATTACCTATGTCGGTGAACTTGGCTGGGAGTTGCATGTGCCGATCGCGGCGATCGGTGACATATTCGATGCGCTGATGGCAGCAGGCGCCGCGCACGGGGTGAAACCTGTGGGTTACCGTGCGCTGGAATCCCTGCGGCTGGAAAAAGGATATCGCGCCTGGGGCTCCGATATCACGCCCAACGATACGCCGTTCGAAGCCGGGCTGGGCTTTGCCGTCAAAATGAAAGGTCATGCCGATTTCATCGGTCGATCGGCATTGTCAGCGGTTGCGGACCAGCCGCTGAAGAAGCGTCTGGTCGGTTTTACCGCGGGACCGGACGTTGTTCTGCTCGGACGCGAGACCATTTTGCGCAACGGCGAACCCGTGGGTTACCTGACCAGCGGCGGCTACGGCTATACGCTCGGCAAGGCGATCGGCTATGGCTATGTGCGCAATTTAGAGGGAGTCTCGGACGACTACCTGACGGGCGCGCGCTATGAACTCGTGGTCGCCCTGGAAAAGGTTCCGGCGCAACTGCATCTCGGCCCCATGTTCGATCCGGCGATGGTTCGTATTAAGGGATAAAAGGCGCCGGGAGGCGCGAGCGTTCTCCCGGCACACACGGCCTAAGCAACAGCCTTCTTGCCCGGGCGGAAGCTGACCAGTCGCGACGGGTCGGTGCATTGCGGCATTCCGGCTTCGGTGGCGGCGGCAATGAAAGCGGCCCGTGCCAGTTCTGTCGTTTGCGGGCTGCGTAACGTGTTGCGGCACAGCAGCACTGCATGCTGATAGGCAATGCCTCTACGGGTCGGCCATTCCGCCTCGAGAAAATCAAGGGCGTCATACGCATTTGTAAAGCGTCTCGTCAGGCCGCAATGCAGTTCCAGTTCAACGGGTGTGGACCAGGTGAAATCGGCTTCGGTCATGCAATCCTCCATATCGATCCCACGAACTCGCGAGATGGCTTGGAGGTTCCCGAGCCGGGCGCAAAAACCCTGCTATTGATTTGAAATTTCTGTGAACATCGCCTCACGCTGCAACAGCCATTCTGCGGTGGAACGGCTGGCATCCAGGGTCGCTGACGTGATTTCGCGGCCCTTGAGCAGACCATCGATCAAGGCGCCGCTAAAGGTGTCGCCAGCGCCGATCGTGTCTCTCACGTTGACATGTAAGGGCACCGGAATGCGCTGCTCCGTCTCGCCGTCAAAGATCGAGGTGGGGTCGGGCCCGTCGGTCATGACCAGATGGCGAAGCCGCACCCCGGCAAGGGCCTTGGCCTCCTCCCAGATCACGCTCAGGGCTTTGCCCGGCATATCCGCCTTGGAGCCAACGATGACATCGGCGGCACGCGGTTCACCGTCGCGCAGCGGCAGTTGCGAGACGACCAGGGGCGCTACGCTCAGTGACTGGCGCACGGTGTCGGAGAGATGCGGGCCGTTGATGTAGAATGCATCGGCTGTGGCTGGCTCGGCCAGCGCGAAGGTCCGTGCAAGGCGCCGCTCATTGGAGAGGATGGTACGTTCACCCGTGGGATCGAGCAGGATATCGGCAAAATCCGTTTCGCCTTCGCGCTCGGTAATCAGGCTCGTGTCGAAGCCATCCCCGGCAAGCTCGATGATCGCCTTTTGGCCATGGTTGTCGGTCATCAGGTTGGACAGGATCCTTACATGGTGACCAAAATCAAGCAGTCGCCGGGCGGTGAAATAGCCACCGCCGCCGAGTCTCGCCTCGCGGGAGCGCCAAGCGATACGTCCGCCGGCGCGCAACGGTTCTGTCAGATGCCAGATCCGATCGTGGTTGATGTGCCCGATGACAACAACGTTTTTGGCAGACTTGCTGGTGATCATGCGGAAAAATCCCGTGGCGCAGGTTTGCTGGACTCTCTCAGGATCAGTTCGACCGGCCACAGTTCCTGGATGTCGGCTGGGTCGCGGCCGGCCAGGATTTGCAGGAGCAGGTCGGCTATTTTGGTGCCGGCTGTGCGGATCGACGACCGTGTCGTCGAAAGGGACGGGGCCATGTTGTCGGCGGTCAAATAGGGAAAGACGTCGTCATGCGCAATCACCGACAGGTCCTTGCCCACGGCAAGGTTCATCGCGCGCGCAGCCCGGTAAACGCCCAGAGCTGTCATCATCGAGCCGGCGACCATTGCCGTCGGTCGCGGATGCTGTTCCAGCGACGCGCGGGCAAGGCGGAATCCGACCTCGTCGGTAAAATTACCATGGCCGACAATGCCGGCGTCGTATGGGATGTCCCGTGCCTGCAGCGCCGATCGATAACCGAGATCGCGATGGGTGGTGAAGGTCAGGCCCACCAGGCCGTTGATAAGCGCGATGCGCCTGTGGCCGAGGTCGAGCAAATGCTCTGTGCTGCGGCGAATAGCACCCTCGTTGTCGATGTCGAGCCAGCCATGCGGGACTTCCGTTTCAGACCGGCCATGCACGATGAAGGGCATCTTCAACTGGTGGAGCAGGGCGATGCGGGGGTCCTTCGGTCGGGGAGAGTGAATGACGATGGCGTCGACCCTGCGGCTTTCGGCCAGCCTCCTGTATATCTGAAGTTCGTCGCGGGGATCCTCTTCGGCCATGGGCGTGACGAGAATATCGATGTCTTCGCGACCCAGTCGCTCGGCCATCCCGCTCATGAATTCGGAGAACTGATATTCTCCGGCCCGGCTCATCACCACACCGATTGCGCCGGCCCTGCCGGTCGCCAGCCGCACGGCGTTGATGTTCGGTCGATACCCCAGACGGTTGGCCTCCTCCAGCACCCGCGCACGCGTCACTTCGCTCACCTCGGCATAGCCGCCCAAGGCGCGGCTGACAGTGGTCGGGGACAGGCCGATCCTGAGGGCAAATTCCTTGAGCTTCATCGCCTCTTTCATCGTTTGATCTGGACGGTTGCCGATTCATGATTTGCAAGATTTTGACCGGGGAGCAAGGAAAAAGACTGACCGAAAACGCTTTCAAATTTTGCTGGCATCAATTTTTACTGCAATGCAACTTTTAGGTTTTTTGTCGTGATAAAGTCAAAATTACGAGGTTCTTCTTTTGACAGATATCGATCGATTTGGCAGGTTGCCGACATCCAAAGCGGTTTCAATTCTTAACGTGAATGGACCTGTTGTCCGGGTGGAGCATTGGTAGAATCGTCATATGCCGCAGATTTGCGGCATGCCGAAAAGAGGAGAATGTTAGGTGCCTATCAGAACAGTTGTCTGGGGAGAGAATATCCACGAGAGGGAAAACGCCGTCGTTCGTGGCATTTATCCCGATGGGATGCATGCGACGATTGCCGCTAGTCTCAATGTCGATGGCGATATCGAGGCGACGACCGCGACGTTGCAGGAACCGGAGCACGGACTTTCGGCCGAGCGGCTGGCGGAGACCGACGTGCTGGTCTGGTGGGGGCACAAGGCTCATGGCGACGTCTCCGACGACATCGTCGAGCGTGTGGCCAAGCGCGTGTGGGAGGGAATGGGTCTGCTTGTCCTGCATTCGGGCCATTTTTCCAAGCCGTTCAAGCGGCTTATGGGCACGCCCTGCGCGTTGAAATGGCGCGAGGCCGGTGAGCGCGAGCGGCTGTGGACGGTCAATCCCGGGCATCCGATCGCTGCCGGTATTCCGGAAAATTTCGTGCTTGAGAACGAAGAGATGTATGGCGAGTTCTTTTCCGTTCCCGAACCGTTGGAAACCGTGTTCATCTCCTGGTTCGCGGGTGGCGAAGTCTTCCGCTCAGGCCTGACCTGGCGGCGTGGCGCCGGCAATATCTTCTACTTCCGCCCCGGTCACGAGACCTATCCCACCTATCATGACGCCAATGTGCAGCAGGTCATCCGCAACGGGGTGAAGTGGGCCTATAATCCGATGCCAAGTTACGGCGCTGTGCATGATGCGCCGAATGTACCGGTGGAAAATGCACTGGAGCCGATCATCGAACGCGGTCCACGCCTACATCAGGCTGGCGAGGAAGGTTACAAATGATGAAGCCGATCCGTCTTCTGGTGCTTGGCACTGGCGGCATGGCCAACAACCATGTGATGCATTTCTCGACGATCAGCGACGTGCAAGTCGTCGCCGCAGTCGACGTCGACATCGCCACGGTGCGCGCCTTTGCGACACGTCATGGCATTCCCAATACATTCACCTCCCTGGACGAGGCCATCGCCTGGGGCGAGTTCGATGCCGTCACCAATGTAACACCAGACCGCATCCATTATCCGACAACGCTGCAGCTTCTGGCGGCGGGCAAGCATGTGATGTGCGAAAAGCCATTGGCGGAAAGCTATGCGAAGGCTGATGAAATGGCGACGGTGGCGGAAGCCTCCGGGCTCGTCAACATGGTCAACCTGACTTACCGCAATGTGGCGGAGGTGCAGAAGGCACGGCAGATGGTGATCGGCGGAGATATTGGCCGCGTGCGCCATATCGAAGCGTCTTATCTGCAGAGCTGGCTGGTTTCCAAGGCCTGGGGTGACTGGGCGACGGAGAGCCAATGGCTGTGGCGCCTGTCGACCAAACACGGCTCGAATGGCGTACTGGGCGATGTCGGCATTCATATCCTGGACTTTGCCGGCTATGGCGCGGCGACGGATATCGATCATATCTTCGCGCGGCTGAAAACCTTCGAAAAGGCACCGGGCAACAAGATTGGTGAATATGATCTGGACGCCAATGACAGCTTCACCATGACGACCGAGTTTACCAATGGCGCCATGGGGGTCATCCATGCGAGCCGTTGGGCGACCGGGCATCTGAATGAGCTCAGATTGCGCGTGCATGGCGACAAGGGTGCGCTCGAAGTGATCCACACACTGGAAGGTTCCTCGCTTCGCGCTTGCCTGAACGAGGATGTGGAAACGGCGCTCTGGCGCGAGATCGAGGTCGATCCGGTCGAGACGAACTACCAGAAGTTCATCGCGGCAATCCGGTCGGGCAACACGCTGCAGGAACCGGGCTTCCGTCATGCCGCCAATCTGCAGAAAATCCTCGATCTTGCCATGATCACGGAAGTCGAACGCCGCGAACTGGCTGTCTGATTGCATGAGGTCCTACCGATGACAAAAACGCCGCCCGAGGAGGTTCGGGCGGCGTTTCTGTTTGGCGCGGTCGAAATGTCCGCACCAGATTTGCGGATGTTCGAGATCAGTAGGCGACCGTGATTGCCTTCTTTTCCTTGGCGGCCTTTATGGCTGCGTCGGCGAGCGCCAATGCGATCAGGCCGTCTTCGGCTGACGGCGCCATCGGCGTTCCCTGTTCGAGGCTGTCGATGAAGGCCGAGATCTCAGCGGCATAGGCTGCCGTGTAGCGGGTCATGAAAAAGTCGTGCAGCGGCGGGCGGGTGTAGCCGTCCTTGTTGGCGACCTCGATCGAGACCGGGCGCTGGTTTTCGGCCGAGACCGAGCCGAGCGAGCCATGCACCTCAATGCGCTGGTCGTAGCCGTAGGAAGCGCGGCGTGAATTCGAGATGATCGCCTGGCGGCCGCTCTTGGTCGTCAGGATCAGCGATGCGCTGTCATAGTCGCCGAGTTCGCCGATCTTGGGGTCGACGAGCACGGAGGCCGAGGCCTGGACCGTCTCGATTTCTTCGCCGAGCAGGAAGCGGGCCATGTCGAAGTCATGGATCGTCATGTCGCGGAAAATGCCGCCGGAGACCTTGATATATTCGGCCGGCGGTGCGCCCGGGTCGCGGCTGGTGATCGTCACCATCTCGACCTTGCCGATCGAGCCCTTGTCGATTTCCTTGCGCACGGCCTGGAAATGCGGATCGAAGCGACGGTTGAAGCCGAGCATGACCTTGCCGTCGACGGCGCGAACGGTTTCAAGGCAGGCCTTGGCTCTGGCAACATCCAGATCGATCGGCTTTTCGCAGAAGATCGCCTTGCCGGCCTTGGCGAAACGCTCGATCAGGTCGGCATGGGTGTTGGTCGGTGTGCAGATGATGACGGCGTCGATATCCTTGTCGGCCTCGATCTCCTCGATCGTCTTGACCGCGCAGCCGGTCTGGGCTGCGATGGCATTGGCGGCATCGGCAAAGGCGTCGGCGACAGCAACCAGCTTGGCGCGCTTGTCTTCGGCGATGGCTTTCGCATGTACCTTGCCGATACGCCCGGCGCCCAGAAGGGCCAATCTCGTGACCATGTCATTTCCTCCCATGCTCGCTTTGCCGAGTTCCATCGGCGGCGGCCTCGTTGTTGCAGCGGACCCGGTTTTCGGCAGGGGCCATCCTCATGGCTGGTCCCGACGCTCATCTCCTCGATGACTATCCCAGATCCGCATTTGGAATATACGTTCTATTTTGCTAGATTGTGATACGGTTTGTGTCAAGCGTGGTTCGCGGAAAGGAACTGAATGGAAGAGATCGGCGGGCCGGCAACGGTGAAAGCGTTCGAGGAGCGGTTGCTGGAGGTCTCCGGCAGCCTGCCAAAACGGCTTCGGCAATGCGCAGATTATGTCGCGGCCAATCAGGATCGCATCGCTGTGTCCACCGTCGCCGAGATGGCGGAAGGGGCAGGCGTGCAGCCCTCGGCCTTCATGCGGTTCTGCCAGATCATGGGTTTTTCCGGTTTTTCAGAGATGCAGCGGCTGTTTCGTGACAGCTTTGTCGGCGGCTGGCCCGATTATTCGACGCGGCTCGATCACCTGCGCGAAAAAGCCGAAGGCAGCCCCTCGGCACTGCTCGGCGAATTCGTCGAGGCAGGGCGGCTGTCGCTGGAAAATCTACTGAAAACCGTTGATCCACAGGCCCTGGACAAGGCTGTTGCAACGCTTTCCTCCGCCCATATGATCCATATCGTCGGTCTTCGGCGATCCTTCCCCGTGGCAAGCTACATGGCCTATGCCTTCGAAAAGATGGGGGTTCCTGCGATGTTGCACAGCGTGGTCGGGCGGCTGGAAAATCATCATGCGATCCGAGACGGCGATGCGCTGCTGGCGATCACCTTTGCCCCCTATTCGGCCGAGACGATCGATCTGGTCGAGCAGGTTTCCGCGCGTGGCATTCCGGTGGTTGCGGTCACGGACACGGCGGTCAGTCCTCTGCGCCGGTTCGATGCGATTGCGCTCTCGGTTTCCGAGGTCGATTTCGGCGCCTTCCGGTCGCTGTCTGCTACGCTCTGTCTGGCGATCACGCTGTCCGTTGCTGTCGGAACGGCGCGACAAGATGGCTGAATATTTGTGTTGAAAGGACTAAAAATAGAATTTATAGTCCATTTCGGAAGAGGATTTTGATCGGCGTTCCATGTGAGCGCGATCGACAGCGGCAGGCGAGGCTTTGAGACCTCGCGACCGTCAGGGAGGTTTCAGCGTGGCATCACTCGATCTGATCACGATCGGCCGATCATCCGTGGACTTGTACGGTGCGCAGGTTGGCGGCCGTCTGGAAGACATGGCCTCGTTCAACAAATATATCGGCGGTTCTCCGACCAATATCGCGGCGGGCACGGCGCGGCTGGGTTTGAAGTCGGGCCTGATCACCCGGGTCGGCAATGAACATATGGGCCGTTTCATCCGCGAGCAGCTGGTGCGCGAGGGGGTCGACGTGCGCGGCGTCGTGACGGACCCCGAGCGATTGACGGCGCTGGTACTGCTCGGCATCCGGGACGAACACCAATTCCCGCTGATCTTCTACCGCGAAAACTGTGCCGACATGGCGCTCTGCGAAGACGATATCGGTGTCGATTTCGTCTCCGAGGCGCGCTGCGTCTGTGTCACCGGCACGCATCTGTCCAATCCGCGCACCGAGCAGGCGGTGCTGAAGGCGCTGGAGATTTCGCGCCAGCACGGCGGGCTGACGGCGCTCGACATCGACTATCGCCCCAATCTCTGGGGTCTTGCGGGCCATGGCGACGGCGAGAGCCGTTTTGTTGAATCCGCCAAGGTCACGGCCAAGCTGCAGTCGACCCTGCATCTGTTCAACCTGATCGTCGGCACGGAGGAGGAATTCCATATTGCCGGCGGTTCGACCGATACGATCGAGGCGCTGAGGGCCGTTCGCCAGGTCTCTCCTGCGACCCTGGTCTGCAAGCGCGGACCGATGGGTGCCGTCGTGTTCGAAGATGCCATTCCCGACAGTCTCGACGAGGGGCAGACCGGGGAGGGGTTCCCGATCGAGGTGTTCAACGTGCTCGGCGCCGGCGACGGCTTCATGTCCGGCCTGCTCAAGGGCTGGCTGACCGGTGAAGATTGGCCGACCTCGCTGAAATTCGCCAATGCCTGCGGCGCCTTTGCCGTTTCGCGCCACGGCTGCACGCCGGCCTATCCGAGCTGGGAAGAGCTGCAGTATTTCTTCAAGACAGGCATCCAGAACAAGGCGCTGCGCAAGGACAAGGCGCTGGAGCAGGTGCATTGGTCGACAAACCGCAAGGGTGACTGGTCGAAGATGCAGGTCTTTGCCTTCGATCACCGCATGCAGCTCGAAGCCATGGCCAAGGAGGCTGGCGTCTCCGACAGCCGGATCGGCGATTTCAAGAAACTCTGCCTGAAGGCGGCGCTCAGTGTTGCCGATGGCAAGCCCGGCTTTGGCATTCTTTGCGACAGCCGCGTTGGCCGCGATGCGCTCTATGCTGCAAGCAGCACGGGCCTATGGATCGGTCGCCCGGTCGAGTGGCCGGGTTCGCGGCCTCTGACCCTGGAGCCGGAAATCGGTCCGGATTTTGGCGGGCTCAACGAGTGGCCGGTCGAAAACGTCGTCAAGGTCCTGTGCTTCTACCATCCCGACGATACGGCCGAAATGCGCGCCGATCAGGAGCAGACGGTCGTCCGTCTCTTCCACGCGGCGCGACGCAACAATCTGGAATTCCTGCTCGAGATCATTCCGTCCAAGGTCGGGCCGGTCGATGACCATACTGCCGCCAAGATCATCGAGCGCTTTTACGAGCTCGACATCTATCCGGACTGGTGGAAGCTCGAGCCGATGAAGACGAATGCATCCTGGGCGAATGCCTGTGCCGCCATCGAGCGCAATGATGCCTACACACGCGGCATCGTCGTGCTGGGTCTCGATGCGCCGCAGGCGGAGCTGGAGGAGAGTTTTGCGCTGGCGGCCGGCTTCGATCTGGTCAAGGGCTTTGCCGTCGGCCGGACGATCTTCGGCGATGCTGCACGCAAGTGGTTGTCCGGTGCGATCAGTGACCAGGACGCCGTGGAGGATATGGTGAAGCGCTATCGCAGTCTGTGCGAGGTCTGGGACAAGGCTCGTGCAGGGGCTCGCAGTGGAGCACGCGCCGCCAAGGGAGAGAAGGCATGAAGACGGTAAGACTGACGGCGGCGCAGGCGCTGGTGCGTTACCTCGCCAACCAATACAACGAGCATGGCGAAACCTATATCGCCGGCGTCTGGGCGATCTTCGGTCACGGCAATGTCGCGGGCATCGGCGAGGCGCTGCATGGCATTCGCGATGAACTGCAGACCTATCGCGGCCAGAACGAGCAGTCGATGGCCCATGCCGCGATCGCCTATTCGAAGCAGATCGGCCGCCGCAGGGCGATGGCGGTGACCTCATCGATCGGCCCCGGCGCGCTCAACATGGTGACGGCCGCAGCACTCGCGCATGTCAACCGTCTGCCGGTGCTGTTCATTCCTGGCGATATCTTTGCCAATCGCGGCCCCGATCCGGTCCTGCAGCAGATCGAGGATTTCGGCGACGGCACGATGTCGGCCAATGACTGCTTCAAGCCGGTCAGCCGCTATTTCGATCGGATCATGCGCCCCGAACAGCTGCTGACGGCTCTGCCGCGCGCATTGCGCACGATGACGGATCCGGCCGATTGCGGCCCGGTCACGCTTGCCTTCTGCCAGGACGTGCAGGCGGAAGCCTATGATTATCCGGAGAGCTTCTTTGCCAAGAAGGTCTGGCACCAGCGCCGTCCGGAGCCGGATGCGCAGGAATTCGAGGCGGCTATTGCTGCCCTGAAGGCGGCAAAGAACCCGGTCATCGTTGCCGGTGGCGGGGTGCATTTTTCCGGCGCGACCGCGACGCTCAAAGCCTTTGTCGAAAAGCATCAGATCCCTGTCGTCGAGACGCAGGCCGGTAAGTCGGCGCTCGCCTGGGATCACGGTCTCAACTTCGGCCCGGTCGGCGTCACCGGTGCCGAGAGCGCCAATGCGGTTTCGGAAAATGCCGATCTGGTCATCGGCGTCGGCACGCGTTTCCAGGATTTCACCACCGGTTCCTGGGCGCTGTTCAAGAACCCGGCGCGTAAGATCCTGGCCCTCAATGTGCAGCCTTATGACAGCGCCAAGCATGAGGCTATCCCGTTGACCGCCGATGCCAAGGTCGGGCTCGAGAAGCTGAGCAAGGCGCTCGGCGATCATCGCTTTGGTGCGCCGGACAGTGGTCTCAAGGCGCAGTGGTTTGCCAAGGCCGATGCGGTGACCGCTGCGCCGACCGACGGCAATGCGCTGCCGACCGACATGCAGGTGATCGGCGCCGTGCAGCGCTCGTCGCGCGACAATACCGTCGTGATGTGCGCGGCCGGCACGATGCCGGGCGAACTGCACCAGCTGTGGAAGGCCAAGCTGCCGCTGTCCTATCACATGGAATACGGCTTTTCCTGCATGGGCTATGAAGTGGCCGGTGGTCTGGGCATCAAGATGGCCGAGCCCGACCGCGACGTCATCGTCATGGTCGGCGACGGTTCCTACATGATGATGAATTCGGAACTGGCAACAGCCGTCGGCATGGGGTTGAAGATCACCCTGGTGATCACCGACAACCGCGGCTACGGCTGCATCAACCGTCTGCAGATGGGCACCGGCGGCGCCGAGTTCAACAATCTTTACGCCCACAGCAACGTCAACCCGATCAGCATCGATTTTGCCGCCCATGCGGCCTCGATGGGGGCCGTGTCGCACAAGGTCGCGTCGATCGCGGAGCTGGAAAAGGCGCTCGATGCGGCGCGCGAAAGCACGGCCACGACGGTAATTGTCATCGACACCGATCCGTATCCGACGCCCAATGCCGGTGGTTACTGGTGGGACGTTGCGGTGCCGGAAGTCTCGGTCCGTCCGGAAGTCAACACGGCGCGCGCTGCCTATGAAGCCGCGCTCAAGGAAAGAACCTGATCATGATCCTGTTTGGTACCAATCCGATTGCCTGGACGAATGACGATGATCGCTCGCTCGGCGCCCATATCAGCCTCGACCAATGCCTGGACGAGACCGCCAAGATCGGCTTCGACGGCATCGAGAAAGGCCACAAGTTTCCGCAGGATCCCGATGGCCTCAAGGCCGTGCTCGAACCACGCGGCCTGCGCTACGTCTCCGGCTGGCATTCGCTCAATCTGCTGACCCATTCGATCGAGGAGGAGAAGGCCGCGATGCAGCCAGCGCTCGATCTGCTCAAGGCCATGGGCTCAAAGGTGATCATCGTCTGCGAAACCTCGAATGCCATCCACGGTGCCGACGATACGGCGGTAAACGCCCGCCCGAAGCTTGCAGACGCCGACTGGAAGGCGTTTGGCGCCGGCGTCGAGGCGCTGGCGGCCCATGCTGCTGCTCAGGGCATAACCCTGGTCTACCACCATCACATGGGCACGATCGTCGAAAGCCCCGAAGAGATCGACAAGTTGATGGCCCATACGGGACCGCATGCCAAACTGCTGCTCGATACCGGGCATTGCCTGTTCGGCGGCGGCAATCCAGAAGAACTGGCCAAGAAGCACATGGGCCGCGTCGGCCATATCCATGCGAAGAATGTCCGTCCGGTCATCGCAAAGCAGGTTCGCGACGAAAACCTCTCCTTCCTCGAAGGTGTGCGCCGCGGCGTGTTCACGGTTCCCGGCGACAGCGAAGGCGGGGTGAATTTCCCGCCGGTCCTCAAGCTGGCGGCTGAAAACGGCTATCAGGGCTGGATCGTCATCGAAGCGGAGCAGGACCCGGATGTCCGCAATCCGTTCGAATACCAGAGCCTTGGCCTGAAATCGCTGAAGGCAATGGCCAAGGATGCCGGCCTGAACTGACCGACGCTATTGACGAAGGCGGTGCCGATGGACTGCCTTCGCCTTTGACACAGTGCAGGTTTGCGGACTACTGCAGATAAGTTTTCCGCGACCTCCAGGAGCCGCCGTGCAGATTCTTGACCCGAAGCATCCGTTTTTCAAGCCTCTCTGGCGGCGCATTCTGACCGTTCTTCTGCCGGCAGCTTGGGGCGGTGTCGAGCTTTACAACAATGCCATGGGCTGGGCCGTCGTGTTTTTCGGCGCGTCTGCCTACGCGGCCTACGAATTGCTGTTCATGTACGGTCACACAATTGCGAAAGCCAAGGCGGCTGAGGAGGCTGCCAAGGCGAGACAGGAAGACGAGGGAGATGACGATGACGGATCTGCTCCGCAAGCCGGTGGCCAAGACCGGTAAAGTCCACGACATCACGCCGGCCAGTGCCAATTGGGGCTATGTCGGCTTCGGGCTCTATCACCTGAAAGCCGGTGAAAGCGCTGCTGAGGCGACCGGCGAGACGGAGGTCATTCTCGTGCTTGTCGAGGGCAAGGCGACGGTGTCCGGCGGGGGCAAGGATTTCGGCGCACTCGGCGACCGCATGTCGGTCTTTGAGAAGAAGCCTCCGCATTGCGTCTACGTGCCGGCCGGCGCCGAATGGTCTGCGGCGGCGACCACCGACTGTGTGTTGGCAGTCTGCACAGCACCTGCCATGCCCGGACGTGAGGCCGAGCAGATCGGGCCGGAGGGTATTGCCTATGTCCAGCGCGGCAAGGATGCCAATACCCGCTACATCTATCCGATTGCCATGGAAGATCGTGATGTTGCCGACAGCCTGCTGGTGACGGAAGTCTTCACGCCGTCGGGCAACTGGTCGTCCTATCCGCCGCATCGCCATGACGAGGACAATTATCCCGAGATGACCTATCTCGAGGAGACCTATTATCACCGGCTGAACCCGGCCCAGGGCTTCGGTTTCCAGCGGGTGTTCACCGAGGATGGCTCGCTGGACGAGACCATGGCGGTGTCGGATGGCGACGTGGTTCTGGTGCCGAAGGGGCACCATCCCTGCGGCGCGCCTTATGGCTACGAGATGTATTATCTCAACGTCATGGCTGGCCCCTTGCGCAAGTGGCGCTTCGAGAACCATCCGGATCATGACTGGATCTATCAGCGCGACAATCCGCCGTCCTGACAGGGCAGCCGATCGGTTCGATGAATTTTGACGATCGCCCGCCAATCCGGGTGATGTCGGTCTGCGTACTGGATCACATTGCACCAGTCATGGAGACGCGAAATGTCCAAGGTCGGATTTGCCCTGTTCGGGTTAGCACTGAGTTTGATGTCGTCCGCAGGCAATGCCGCGGACAAATTCACCTTCGAAGACTATTTTACCGGACGCACGGAGGCGGTTGGATCGTTCCGGGCGATCAATGGCGTCAAGCGCAGCTTCACCGTCGATCTGACCGGCAAATGGGATGGCCGGACCTTGACGCTGCGCGAGGATTTCGTCTTCGATGACGGCACAAAGGATCGCAAGACGTGGCGGTTCGTCAAGACGGGGCCGACCAGCTATTCCGGCACCCGGGAGGATGTGATCGGCGAGACGAAAGTGACGCTCAACGGGCCGGTCGCGAAGTTCAACTATCTGGTCTATCTCGATTCCGCCAAACAGGCGAACAAGGTGCATTTCTACGATAAGATGGTCTTGCGCGAAGACGGCACGGTGTTGAACACCGCGCTGGTGACGAAATTCGGTTTTCCGGTGGCCAAAACCACGGTCGAGTTTCGCAAGCCGGGGTCCGGCCCGAAGTCGTCATCCCGGTAAGCAGTCCGAGCGACGCTCAATTGGGCTCGAGCCAGGTTGCGATGCCTTCGGCGGCTGCCTTGCCGGTGGCAAAACAGGCCGTCAGCAGATAGCCGCCGGTTGGCGCCTCCCAATCGAGCATCTCGCCGGCGACAAAGGTGCCGGGCCGTGTCTTCAGCATGAAATGGGGATCGACGGCCTCAAAGGCGACGCCGCCGGCAGATGAAATGGCCTCGCCGATCGGCCGTGGCCGGGTAACCCTTAGCGGCAGGGCCTTGATCAGGCTTGCCAAGGCCTCTGGCGGCAACCGGTTCGCATCGGGTTCGACCTCACGCAGCAGCGCTACCTTTACGCCGTCGAAGCCGGTTGCCTTCTTCAATCGCGTCGCAAAACTTGCCTTGGCATCCTGCCTTGCCAGATCGCGGGCAAGGCGGGCCTGATCCCGACCGGGTGCCAGATCGAGCGACAGAGCGGCTTGCCCGGTGTCGATCAGCGCATCCCGTAGCGCGGCCGCATGGGCATAGATCAGGCTGCCCTCGATGCCGCCGCGGCTGATGACGAATTCGCCCTGGGTGGTTCCGGCTGCCGAGGTCGCCTTGACGGATTTGACCGGCACGCCGGAAAATCGGCTGTTGAACATTGCGCTGAAATCGCAGTCAAAGCCGCAGTTTGCCGGCAGGAGATCGCGGATGGCAACACCTTCTGCGCGCAGGGGTGCTACCCAGGCCGCATCCGATCCCAGTTTCGGCCAGCTGGCGCCGCCGAGGGCAAACAGCGTCGCGTCGGGCTCGATATGCACAGGGCCATCCGGCGTTTCGAATGTCAGGGCCTTGCCGGCAAAGCCGGTCCAGCGATGACGGGTGAGAATGCGAACGCCTTGTGCCTCGAGCCGCTTCAACCAGGCGCGCAGGAGGGGGGATGCCTTCATGGCTTTCGGGAAGACGCGCCCCGAGGTGCCGACGAAGGTCTCCGTGCCGAGTGCTGCAGCCCAGGCTCGGATATCATCCGGTGTCATCAGGTCCAGCGCGTTTCGCAGCCAATCGTTGGCCTTGCCGAAGCGCGTGACGAAGCGGGCATAGTCTTCGGCGTGGGTGATGTTGAGGCCGGACTTGCCGGCGAGCAGAAACTTGCGCGCGACCGTCGGCATGGCGTCGTAGACGGTCACGGCATGGCCTTTGCGGCTGAGCGTTTCCGCCGCTATCAGGCCCGCCGGTCCGCCGCCGACAATCGCGATCTGTCGCCTGCTCATCCTTAATTTCACTCCAAGGTGAAATTGGCGAGACGGGAGGTCAGGCCGCGGATCGTTTCGCTATCGGCATTGGCGAAGGCGAAACGCAGATAGGCCTGCTGACCCTCGCCGAAATAGGCGCCGGGAATGCAGAGAATGCCGGCGCGTTTTGCCAGCTGTTCCGCCACCAGTGCCGACGGCTTACCTTCGAAAGGATGGCGGATGAAGGCGAAATAGGCGCCGAGCGAATCCATCTTCCATGCCGGAAGCTCGGCCATCACGCCCTTTAGTGTTTCTGCCCGGGCGAGGATTTCCGCCCGGTTGACCGCGCGCCAATCGCGAAGCGCCGGAATAGCCTTGGCCACGGCCGCCTGCGGCGCGCGCGGTGCGCAGATCTGCAGATTGTCCATGACCTTGGCGATTTCGGCCACGGCGCGCGGGCCGGCGGTGATGGCGCCGAGGCGATGTCCGGGAATGCAGAAGGACTTGGAGAAGGAGTAGAGCAGGATCAGGTTGTCTTCCCAGCCGGGGACGGACAGAAGGTTGTGCGGGTGTTCGTGACCGGGCAGGAAATCGCGATAGGTCTCGTCGAGAATGAGGAAGGCGCCGGCGTCCCGGCAGGCCTCGAAGATGTCGCGCAGCAGATCTGCCGGATAGATCGCGCCGGTGGGATTGTTGGGCGAGACAAGGGCTATCGCTTTCACGCCTTTGGCCAGGACAGCCTCTACCGCCTCGATGGTCGGCACGAAGCCGGTTGCCGGATCAAGCGGCAGAAGCTCGCGACGAATGCCCAGCATGCCGAGCGTCGTTTCCTGGTTGAAGTAGAAGGGTTCGGTCAGGCCGATGCTGTCGCCGCTGCCGGCAAGGGTCATGGCTGCGGCGATGAAGGCCTGATTGCAGCCGGCGGTGATGTGGATGTTTTCGAGCTTGACCTCGGCACCATAGATCACCTGCTGTTCGGTGGCATAGGCGGTGCGCAATTCGCTCTCGCCTTCGATCGGACCATAACCGGCATAGATGCGTGATCCCGCAGTTTCCGCAAGCCATGCCAGCATGTCGGGATGTGGCGGATAGCCGGGAACGGCCTGCGACAGGTCGATCAGGGGGCCATTTTTGCCGCCATAAGCCCGTCCCCAGGCAAAGACCGAAGGCACTGGTGGAGGCGAAAGCTGAGAGACGAGGGGGTTAAAGGAAGCAGCAGGCATGGTTTCGATCCTTATGCGGTCATTCCCCGTCTTCTACAGACTGGGGGCTGGTTGCGCGGCGGCGTGGTGTCGGGACGATGGTGCGGGCGGTCTGGCGGGCGATCGGTCGTGGCTGTACGGCGCGTTCTGTTTCAAGTGTGTCGAAAAGCCAGTCGATGAAGACCTTGGCGATCGGTGCGCCGCGGACTTCGTTGCGGGCCGCGACATAAAAAGCGTCGGCTGCGGGGACAGCGAGATCAAAGGGAATGATCAGTTCGCCGGCGGCAATCAGGCTGGAGGCGGTGATGCTGTCGCCAAGGGCCACGCCCTGGCCATGGCGGGCAGCCTCGGTCGACAGCCTTGCATCCCCCATGAAATGTTCACGCGGATGCGGCATGTCCAACTGGTCAGCGGCGGCCAGCCAGCTGCGCCATTCGCGGCCGTCATCGCCATGCAGCAGCACATGATCCTGCAGGTCGCGCACCGAGCGCAGAGGTCTTGTGTTCAGCAGCGTCGGGCTGACGACCGGAAAAAGATCGAAGGTGCTCCACAACCGTGTCCAGCAATCGCGCCAGCCGCCGGCGCCATACAGGATGGCGATATCGATTTCCGGCGAGTAGATCAGGTCGGCGTCATTGCTGGACGTCAGTGTCAGGCTGATTTCCGGGTAGCGATCGGTGAAGGATCCCATGCGCGGCACCAGCCAAAGGGCCAAAAGGGCCGGCACGCAGCTGATGCGCAGATTGCCGCTTGTCGATGGGCGGTCGAGCAATGCGGTCGCGGCCGCTATGCCGTCGAACGCCTGGCTGACGGCAGGCAGGAGCAGCGCGCCTTGCGGGGTGAGCTTCAGGCGTTTGCCACCACGTTCGAAGAGCGTGGTCTTCAGCGTTTCCTCGAGGCTTTTGATCTGATGCGAGATAGCGCCGTGCGTGACATTGAGCTCGCGCGCCGCGGCCGAAATCGAGCCGCGACGGGCGGCGGCCTCGAATGCGCGCAAGGGATTCAGCGGTGGCAGGCGGTTGGCCATGGGGCTCAATCGTTGTGAATTTTTCTCATATAGAATGCTATAACATCGTGAATTGATTTTCCAAGAGGCTTGCGGATTAATGCTCACAATAAAGGCAGCGAAAACAGCTGCCACAAAAACAGCCTAGGTGGCGGCGTCTGTTGCCACTCCAAAGCAGGGAACACTTTCATGGCATTCGACGCGGAAAAGCTTGCGGCATTGCGGGCAAAATACAGTGAGAGCCGCAATGGCGAGATTTTCGATGCCGACTTCAGCAAGGTCGGCGACAAGATCTTTTCCAAGGGCACGCGTGCTGCACCTTTCTCGGGCCTGCCGACCTTTCTCTCTGCACCTTACCGCGAGGTGGCTGCACAGGCGCCGGATTTCGGCGATCTGCAGGTGGCAATCACCGGCGTGCCGATGGACCTCGGCGTCACCAATCGGCCGGGATCACGCTTCGGGCCGCGCGCCTTGCGGGCAATCGACCGGATCGGGCCTTATAACCACGTTCTCGGCTGCGCGCCTGTGCATGAACTCAAGGTTGCCGATATCGGCGACGTACCGCTGCGCAGCCGCTACCGGCTGGAAACGGCCCACGAAGATATCGAGCGCCGCTTCAACCAGATCGTCGATGCCGGCGTCACACCGCTTGCCGTCGGCGGCGATCACTCGATCACCTATTCCATCCTGAAGGCGGTCGGCAAACAAGCGCCCGTCGGCCTCATCCATATCGATGCGCATTGTGATACCAGCGCGCCGTTCGAAGATACCAAGTTCCACCACGGCGGCCCGTTCCGCCAGGCGGTACTCGATGGCGTTCTCGACCCGACACGGACCATCCAGATCGGCATCCGTGGTTCGGCCGAATATCTCTGGGAATTCACCTACGAGTCCGGCATGACGGTCATCCACGCCGAAGAGGTGACGGGTCTTGGCATGCCGGCGATCATCGAAAAGGCGAAGGCCATCGTCGGCGACGGCCCGACCTATGTTTCGTTCGACATCGATAGCCTGGATCCAAGTTTTGCGCCGGGTACCGGCACGCCGGAAGTGGGCGGTCTCACCACCCGCGAAGTGCTGGAACTGCTGCGTGGGCTGAAGGGCATCAACATCGTCGGTGGCGATGTCGTCGAAGTCGCGCCGCAGTATGACGCGACCGCGAATACAGCCCATGCCGGCGCGCAGGTGCTGTTTGAAATCCTCAGCCTGATGGTCTTCAGCCCGCATGTAACGGCGGTGCGCTGACTTTGCATTCCCGTCGACCGAAAAGGTCGGCGGTTGGCGGCCGGATTGCCCGCATCACCCAAAGCAATGTCCGATAAAGGGGAATAAAAATGAAAACCAAAAATACGATGAAATCCACCGTCGCTGCCCTGTTGATGATGGGCGGTGCCGTACTTGGCTTGGCCTCTGCCGCACATGCAGATGCGATCGATGACATCACCAAGGCTGGCGTGCTGAATGTCGGTGTCTTCGCCGATTTCCCGCCGTTTTCGTCGGCCAGCGCCGACATGAGCCTCAAGGGTTATGACATCGATGTGGCGCAGTACATTGCCGATGCGCTGAAGGTGAAGCTGGTTCCGGTGCCGATTACCGGCCAGAACCGCATTCCTTACCTCACCGAAAAGCGCGTCGATATGCTGGTCAGCGTCGGCTACTCGAAAGAGCGCGCCGAAGTCATCGACTTTGCCGCAGCCTACGCACCTTACTACATCGCGGTGATCGGTCCGGCCGCCATGGAGGTCAAAGACAAGGAAGACCTCGCCGACAAGAGCATTGCCGTCAATCGCGGCACGCTGGAAGACACCTCGCTGACGGAAGCCGCGCCCAAATCTGCCGACATCAAGCGTTTCGACAACTACAATTCCGTCATCCAGGCCTTCATCTCCGGCCAGACGGACCTGATGGTGGTCGGCAACGATGTCGGTGCGCAGGTTCTGGCCCGCCAGGAAGCCCTGAAGCCGGAGCAGAAGTTCCAGCTTCTGACCTCGCCATCGCATATTGCCCTCAACAAGGGTGAGGAGCGTCTGAAGACGGCGATCAACGATGCGGTTGCCAAGATGCTGGCCGACGGCAAGCTGAACGAAAGTTCCGAAATGTGGCTGAAGACGCCGCTCAATCCTGAAAACCTGAAGGATTGATCCTTTGGGCTATCAGCTCGATTTCGGCTGGCTCACCGACGCGATCCATCTGATTGCGCAGGGTGCAGCCATGACGATCTTCCTGATTGCGGTGTCGGCCTTTGCCGGCATCGTTCTCAGCGTGCTGGGGGCTGCCGCCCGCCGCAGCCGGTATGCGATGCTGCGCCGGATGATCGGGGCCTATGTCGAGCTGATCCGCAACACGCCGTTTCTGGTGCAGTTGTTTTTCATCTTCTTCGGCCTTCCGAGCCTTGGTATCCGGCTCGACCCGGTGGTTGCGGCGATCCTCGCCATGACGCTGAACATGACGGCGTATACGACGGAGATCGTCGGGGCCGGTCTCGATGCCGTGCCGAAGGGCCAGACGGAAGCGGCCTTGTCGCTCGGGCTTCGCCCACGCCAGGTCTTCTTCAAGATCGTGCTGCCGCAGGGACTGAAAGTGATCTTTCCGGCGCTGACCAGCCAGATCGTCATCATGATGCTGGAATCGGCCGTCGTCTCACAGATTGCCGTACGCGAACTGACCTATGAGGCGGATATGCTGCAGGCGCGGACCTTTCGCGCCTTCGAGACCTATTTCGTCGTGACGCTGGTCTATCTGGGTTTGAGCATCGGCCTGCGCCGGCTGCTGGTTGCGGGTGGCAACCGAATGCTGGCGGGAGGTGTCACGTGATCGAATTCACCTTCTGGGACATCGTTCGCAATCTTTTGCTCGCAGCACGCTGGACCATACTCCTGTCGGTCGTTGCCTTTATCGGCGGCACTCTGGTCGGTGTGTTGATCCTGCTGATGCGGATTTCCGAGCGCCGCCCGCTCCGGCGGTTTGCGGAATACTACATCGGCCTGTTCCAGGGCACGCCACTCTTGATGCAGCTGTTCCTGCTGTTTTTCGGGCTGCCGCTGATCGGCTTTCGCATCGAGGCCTGGACGGCGGCCGTGATCGGATTGACGCTGTTTGCCAGCGCGTATCTGGCGGAAATCTGGCGCGGTGGTGTTCAGGCGCTGCCGCTCGGCCAATGGGATGCCGCCAGCAGTCTGGGACTGCATTACATTGCGAAATTGCGCCTGGTCGTGCTGCCACAGGCCTTTTCCATGACCCGTGCGCCAACCGTCGGATTTCTCGTCCAGCTGATCAAGAGTACCGCATTGACGTCGATCATCGGCTTCGAGGAACTGGTGCGAACCTCGAACGCGATCAACAATGCGACCTTCGAGCCATTCAAGGTTTATGGCATGGTCGCATTGATCTATTTTGCCCTGTGTTTTCCGCTGACGCGGTATGCGCGGGCCCTCGAACTTCGTGCCGCCAAATACGCATGAGCGCAGCACGCAGCCTCTCTTAAAAACGGGAACCGGCCTTTGGCCGAAAAACAAGGAGAAACGAAATGAAGGATCTCATCAACAAACCGGTCAGCCGCCGCAGCGTGCTTGCGGGTTCGGTGGTCGCAGCCGGCACATTTGCCATGCCGTCGATCCTGCGCGCGCAGGACAAGTCGCTGAAGGTCGGTGTCTATGGCGGCTACTTCAAGGATTCGTTCGACAAGAACATCTTTCCGGACTTCACCAAGGCGACCGGGATCGCGGTTGAATCGATCGCCGAGCCGACTGGCGAAGCCTGGCTCGTGCAGCTCGAACAGGCAGCCAAGGCCGGCCAGGCTCCGGCCGACCTCTCGATGATGTCGCAGGTGTCGATGCTCAAGGGCCAGGCGACCGAGCTGTGGGCGCCGATCGACATGGCAAAGCTCAAGAACGCTTCCGGACTGATCGACCGCTTCGTCAACAAATATCCGGACGGCCGCGTTGCCGGCGTCGGCGCCGTTGCCTGGTATATTACCCTGGTCACCAATACGGATGTCTTCAAGGACGCGCCGACCTCCTGGGAAGCGCTGTGGGATCCGGCAAATGCCGACAAGCTCGGCCTGCTTGCCCTGGTGTCGAATTCCTTCCTGCTGGAAGTGACGGCGAAAACTTTCTTCGGCGGCACCAATGCGCTCGACACGGAAGAGGGCATCCTCAAGGCCTTCGACAAGCTCGCCGAAGTGAAGCCGAATGTGCGCCTGTGGTACCGCGACGAAGCGCAGTTCGAGCAGTCGCTGAAGTCGGGCGAAATCCCGATGGGCCAGTACTACCACGACGTTACCGGTCTGGCGGCTGCCGATGGTCAGCCGGTCCGCTCGACCTTCCCGAAGGAAGGCGGCATCCAGGACAGCGGTTGCTGGGCGCTGTCGCGGGCTTCGACCAAGACGGACGAGGCGCATATCTTCATGGACTACATGTGCCAGCCGGCGATCCAGGCGACCCTGTCGCGCAAGGTCGGCACGGCGCCGACCGTTAAGCGCGAGCTGCTCGACCTGACCGATGCGGAATTTGCTTCCGTTTCGTCCGACATCGAGCCGATCACCCCGCGTTACGATCTCTACCAGACCAAGTCGGATTGGCTGAACCAGAAGTGGACGGAGCTGATCGTCGGCTGATGGTTGGGGGCTTGCCCCTCATCCGCCCTGCCGGGCACCTTCTCCCCGCTCGCGGGGAGAAGGACACAAGCTGAACGCTCGGCGTCCTCTTCCCCTCTCCCCGCTTACGGGGAGAGGGTAGGGTGAGGGGCAGATTATGACAGGCTTTGTGGCATCCCAAGGCACATGCTAGGATCACAAAAGGCAGCTACACGGAGACGAGATCATGACGACGGTCAGCGTGCGCGATGTAAACACTGATCTTTCGGAACTGGTGGATGAGGTGATCAAGGGCGGTAGCGTCACGATCACGCGAGACGGCAAGCCGGTGGCGACGCTGGTGCCGGTCGAACAAACTGCAAAGACCCCGGTTGAGCCTAAAACGAAGCGCAATTTCCTTGAGCATCTGATGGCTTTCCCGGAACCCGGTATGGTTTTTGAACGCAATCCCTCACGCGGGCGAGACGTCGATCTTTGAGTGGCTATCTTATTGACACGAATGCGATTTCCCTCCTCTCTGCCAGCAGGGCCTCGGCCTCATTCGTGGGCTGGTTGAAAGAGCAACAGCAACGGAACTCGTTGTATGTTTCGTCGATAACGCTGCAGGAAACTGAAAAAGGCATCGTGAAACTGGAGCTTGTGAAGGCGGGAAATCCGGCAAAGGCGAAGCGCCTGAGGCTATGGCTGGAGACGGTGATGTCTGATTTTCAGGATCGTTTCCTGCCGGTTGACACCACGGTAGCTTTGGCTGCAGGACGTCTCGAAGGCGCTGCGCTCGCCCGTGGGCAAAATTTCGAACTCGCCGACATCCTTATCGCCGCAACGGCTGTTACGCACCGCCTCACGGTCGTGACTGCCAATGTCAAAGACTTCGAACCTCTAGGCGTCGAATGTCTTGCACCCTTTTGAACAATCTTGTCTGTGATTGGAAACCAACAGCCCATGTCTGGACTATCTCTCAACGCCGTCACCAAGCAATTCGGCCCGTTTACCGCCGTCGATCAGGTGCAACTGACCGTACCGCATGGCACTTTCGTCTGCATGCTTGGTCCGTCCGGCTGCGGCAAGACCACGCTTCTCAGGATGATCGCCGGGCTCGACCTGCCCACGGGCGGCGAGATCGTGCTCGACGGGCAAGACATTACCCGCATGCCGACGCACAAGCGCAATCTCGGCATGGTCTTCCAGTCGCTGGCGCTGTTTCCGCATCTGACCGTCGGTGAAAATATCGCCTATCCCTTGCGCATTCGCGGCGTCGGCCGCGAGGAGCAGATGAAGCGCGTGCAGGAACTGCTGGCGATGATCCATCTGACGGGTTACGCCGACCGGCCGGTCAACAAGCTGTCCGGCGGACAGCGGCAGCGCGTGGCGATCGCCCGGGCGCTGGCGATTTCGCCGAAACTTTTCCTGCTCGACGAACCGCTTTCGGCGCTCGACGCCAAGCTGCGCGAGGCGATGCAGGTCGAGCTGCGCAAGCTGCAGCAGCAGCTCGGCATTACCACGATCGTCGTCACCCATGACCAGCGCGAAGCCATGACCATGGCCGATACCGTCGTGGTGATGAACGGCGGCAAGATCCGCCAGGCGGCAAGCCCGATCGAGATCTATCGTCGTCCGGCCGATCGTTTCGTTGCCGACTTCATCGGTTCGACCAATCTCCTGCCGCTGAGCGTGCAGGGGGGCAGGACGCTGGTGCTTGGCCAACCCGTTTCCGGCATCGCGGCCCCCGCCGGCCAATCATCCTGCAGCCTCTCGGTGCGTCCGGAAGACATTACGCTGTTGGCTCCCGGCGAAGGCCGGTTGACCGGACGCGTGACTTTCATCCGCGATCTTGGCGGCATGATCGAGACCTTCCTTGACGTCGCCGGCACCGAGGTGATCGCGGTATCGACGCCGCGCGAGCGACCGGTCGTCTCCGTCGGCCAGGAGGTCGGCGTGGCGATCGATCCGGAAAGTGCCGTGGTGCTTGCCCGATGAGACGCGAACCACCCAAAACCGCACTCGATTTTGCGCCGCTGGTCTTCCCGGCAGGCATGCTGATCCTGTTCTTCGTCGTGCCGTTCGCGACGATGATCGCCGTGTCCTTCTTCAAGCGCGATCCGGCCGGTTTCTATTCGACCGCCTTCGTCTTCGACAACTATGCCCGGTTTATCTCCACTTTCTTTGCCGGCGTGCTCGGTTTTTCGCTGATGCTGGCGATTGCCGTTGCCATCGTCTGCGTGGTGCTCGGTCTGCCATTCACCTATCTCCTGGCGCGCATGTCGCGCAAAGCGCAGGTGATCTGGCTGGTGGCGCTGCTGTCGGTCCTGTCGCTGTCGGAAGTCATCATCGGCTTTGCCTGGTCGACGCTGTTTTCACGCACGGCGGGCATCACCAATCTGCTGGTGATGATCGGGCTGATGGCAAAGCCCGTCGCGCTGATGCCGAATTTCGGCGCGGTGCTGACCGGCATGGTCTACCAGGCGCTGCCCTATACGGTTCTGGTGCTCTATCCCGCCCTGGTCCGGCTTGACCCGACATTGACGGAGGCGGCCCGCACGCTCGGCGCCTCGCCGATCAAGGCCTTCTTCACCGTCGTCGTGCCGGCCTTGCGCAACACGCTGATCGCCACGCTGATCATGGTGTTCATCTTCGCGCTCGGCTCTTACCTTTTGCCGCAGATCCTCGGCCGGCCGCAACACTGGACGTTGTCGGTGCTGATCACGGACCAGGCGATCTACCAGTCCAACATGCCGTTCGCCGCTGCCATGGCGGTCTTCCTCGTTCTCGTCACGCTCGGCATGGTGGCTTTGACGCTGCTTATTGGCCGCAAGGGAGAAGCCGCATGAACAAGCTTCTCATCCGCGTCTATTTTACCCTGATCGCGATCTTCCTGGCTGCCCCGATCGTCGTCGTCGCCGGCGTTTCGGTGAACGCGAAACAGAGCCTGAATTTCCCGCCGCAGGGTTTCTCGCTTGCCTGGTATGGGGCGATCTTTACCGATGCCGGCTGGCGCTCGGCCCTGTTTGCGTCGCTGATCCTGGCGCTTTCGGCGGCAGCGCTTGCCGTCGCTATTGCGCTTCCACTCGCCTGGTTCCTGTGGCGCCGGCTAGCACCCTGGGCGCAGGTCTTCCAACTGCTCGGCATCGCGCCTTTCACGCTGCCGCCGGTGATCACCGCGCTCGGGCTCCTGACCTTCTGGGCGACGACCGGCTTCTACGGCCAGCCCTGGACGGCGGTGATCAGTCACGCGATCTTCTTCGTCACCCTGCCACTGGTGACGCTGTCGCTCGGCTTTACGGCCATCGACCGCTCGCTGGTCGAGGCCGCATCGACCATGGGTGCCGATGACCGGACGATCTTCCGCACTGTCGTCCTGCCGCTGATCATGCCCTATCTCGTCTCCGGCTATGCCTTCGCCTTCGTGCTGTCGCTCAACGAATATATCGTCGCCTACATGACCGTCGGCTTCACCATGGAGACGTTGCCGATCAAGATCTTCAACGCCCTGCGTTACGGCTATACGCCGGTCATGGCCTCGGTGACGGTGCTGTTCGTCGTGATGGCGGCGCTGATCTTCGGCCTGGTGGCGCGCTTCGGCGACCTGCCGAAACTGCTCGGTGCGAATGCCGCGGACGACAAGTAGGCGGGCGCGAGATCAGCTGTTCTTGAGCCTGCCCTCCAGCAGATCAAGAACAGCGCGGGCCGCATCCATGACATTGGTGCCGGGTCCGAAGACCGCCGAGACGCCGTGCTCGATGAGGAAGTCATAATCCTGGCGCGGAATGACACCGCCGACCACGACGATGATGTCGCCGGCGCCTCTTGCCTTCAACGCTTCGACCAGTTGCGGGGCAAGCGTCTTGTGGCCGGCCGCGAGCGACGACATGCCGACGACATTGACCTTCTCCGCGATGGCAAGATCGGCGGCCTCGTCCGGGGTCTGGAAGAGCGGGCCTGCCACGACGTCGAAGCCGATGTCGCCGAAGGCCGAGGCAATCACCTTGGCGCCGCGGTCGTGGCCGTCCTGACCGAGCTTGGCGACAAGCACGCGCGGCTTGCCGGAGGCCTTGCTGTAGTCGTTGAGCCGGCCGGACAGCGTCTCCATTTCCGGGTCGCCCTCATAGGCCTTGCCGTAGATGCCATGCACCACTTCCGGCGTTGCGACATGGTCGCCGAAGACCACGCGCATGGCATCCGAAATCTCGCCGACAGTGGCGCGGGCGCGGGCGGCGTCGACGGCGGCTTCGAGGATGTTGCCCTCACCGGTCTTGGCGACCTCGGTCAGGCGGGCGAGCGTTTCGCTGACCCGCTTCGGGTCGCGCTGGCGGCGTGTCTGTTCGATGCGCTTGATCTGCGAGAGGCGCACCGCCGAGTTGTCGATCTGCAGAATGTCGATCGGTTCCTCGTTCTCGAGGCGGTACTTGTTGACACCGACGATGACCTCCTCGGCGCGGTCGACAGCGGCCTGGCGGCGGGTGGCGGCCTCCTCGATCAGGCGCTTCGGCAAGCCGTCATCGACGGCCTTGGTCATGCCGCCCAGCCGCTCGATCTCCTCGATCAGGGCCCAGGCTTTTTCCGCCATGTCGTTGGTCAGGCTTTCGACATAATAGGAGCCGGCGAGCGGATCGACGACCTTTGTCACGCCGGTCTCGTGCTGCAGGATCAACTGGGTGTTGCGGGCGATGCGGGCGGAAAATTCGGTCGGGAGCGCAATCGCCTCGTCGAAGGAATTGGTGTGCAGCGACTGGGTGCCGCCGAGCACGGCGGACATGGCTTCAAACGCCGTGCGGACGATGTTGTTATAGGGATCCTGTTCGGCCAGCGACACGCCCGAGGTCTGGCAATGGGTGCGCAGCATCAGGCTCGACGCCTTCTTCGGCTCGAATTCCTGCATGATGCGGGTCCAGAGCAGGCGGGCGGCGCGGAGTTTCGCCGCCTCCATGAAGAAGTTCATGCCGATGGCGAAGAAGAAGGACAGGCGGCCGGCGAACTCGTCGATCGGTAGACCCTTGGCAATCGCAGCGCGGACATATTCGCGCCCGTCGGCCAGCGTGAAGGCGAGCTCCTGCACCAGCGTGGCACCGGCCTCCTGCATGTGATAGCCGGAGATCGAGATGGAGTTGAACTTCGGCATCTCCTTCGCCGTGTATTCGATGATGTCGGCGATGATCCGCATCGAGGGTTCGGGTGGGTAGATATAGGTGTTGCGGACCATGAACTCCTTGAGGATGTCGTTCTGGATCGTGCCGGAGAGCTTGTTGCGCGTAACACCCTGTTCCTCGCCGGTGACGATGAAATTGGCCAGAATCGGAATGACGGCGCCGTTCATCGTCATGGAAACCGAGATTGCTTCCAGCGGAATGCCGTCGAACAGGATCTTCATGTCCTCGACACTGTCGATCGCCACACCCGCCTTGCCGACATCGCCCTCGACGCGCGGATGGTCACTGTCATAACCGCGATGAGTGGCAAGGTCGAAGGCGACCGAAACGCCCTGCTGCCCGGCGAGAAGCGCCTTGCGGTAGAAGGCATTGCTCTCCTCCGCCGTCGAGAAACCGGCATATTGCCGGATCGTCCAGGGGCGCCCGGCATACATGGTGGCACGCGGACCCCGGGTGAAGGGCGCAAAGCCCGGCAGGCTGTCGAGATGGTCGATGCCGGCAATGTCGTCCTTCGTGTAGAGCGGCTTGACGTCGATACCCTCGGGTGTGTGCCAGGTGAGCGTGTCTGGCGAGGCCTTGATCTCCTTCGTCGCCAGCGATGTCCAGTCGGCGATTGTCTTATTGGTCATTCGCTTGCCTCCGCCCATGTCTGTCTTTGACCTGGATAGGTGAAATTGCATTGATCCCTGTGCCCCTCGGTAGTATTTTGGGAAAGCACAGGGAGAACGTGGCCGATGTCTGTGAAAGCCTCTGTATCGATTTCCGATCAACAAGATTCATTCGCCCGCAAGCTCGTCGAGGAGGGCCACTATGCCAGCCTGAGCGCCGTCGTGCAGCGCGGGCTGGAACTCGTTCTTGAGGAGACGGAGATGAAGGAAGATGACCGCGAGAAACTGCGTGCGCTTCTTGAACAGCGTATGGACGGCGAGTTTCTGACGGTCGAGGAAAGCGACGCGCAGATCGCGACAATGATTGCGGAGAAAAGAGCGGCGCTTGGCTTATAAGATCCTTCGTTCGCCCGCGATCAAGCGGGATGTGGATCTTGTCTTCGATCATCTCCTGCAATCCTACATCGCATTGGGCGATGATGTCCTCGAAGCTTTTGAGCGTGCCAATCATCGAATCGAAGACATCAAGATCGAAATGAATGCCCTGGCGCTTGCTCCTTACCAGGGCACGCTTGATATCGACATGAGGCCCGGATTGCGTCACGTCACTAAGGGCCGGGCGATATTCTACTTCTTCGTCGATGAAGCGAGCAAAACAGTTCACGTCCTGGCGGTTTTCTTCGGCGGGCAGGATCATCAGCGGCACATGCTGGCGCGGCTTTCCTGAAGGGTGCCAAGCTGCATTCCGCTCTTCCGCAGGATTACCCCCCTCTGTCCTGCCGGACATCTCCCCCTCAAGGGGGGAGATCGGCGTGGGGTCGGCCTTCTGCCAGGCGTCTGCCGTCGAGTTCGTGAAGTGGTCGCAAAGCCTGCGGCCCATCTCCCCCCTTGAGGGGGAGATGTCGGCGTAGCCGACAGAGGGGGGTACCCAAACCGCGATCATCGACGGCGAATTCACCCCTCGAACTCCATGATCAGCTCGTCCACCGCCAGGCTCTGGCCCGGCTTGACGACGATCTTCTTCACGGTACCCCGGCGTTCGGCCTTGAGGATGTTTTCCATCTTCATCGCCTCCACTGTCGCCAAAGGCTGGCCGGCCTCGACGATCTCTCCCTCCTTGACCGCCACGCCGGTGATCACGCCCGGCATCGGGCAGAGCAGCAGTTTTGACGTATCCGGCGGCAGCTTTTCCGGCATCAGCCTGGCGAGCGCGGCGACCCGCGGCGAGCGGACGCGGGCGGTCACATCCATGCCGCGCCAGCGCAGCCGGATGGCGGCGCCTTTGAGGTCCACCTTGACGGCGATGGTTTCGCCGCCGATGTCGAAATTTGCCAATGTCTGGCCCGGCGTCCAGGTGCTGCCGACCACAAGCTCGCCGCCGTCTGCGAAGGCCACGCGTGTATTGCCCGAGCCTTCGGAGAGGGTCACCGTGTGATCGCTGCCGGCAAGGTTCACCACCCAGTCTGCGCCCATGCTGCGGGCGTGGTTGCCGATCGTGCCGGAAATCTGCGTGGCGCGGGCTTGCAGACGATGGTTGATCACGGCGGCGACGGCCGCAAGCTTCTCTGCGGAGGCCGCATCCGGCGTCACTCCGCTAAACCCGTCCTTGAACTCCTCGGCGATATAGGCCGTGGTGATCGTGCCGGAGCGGAAACGATCCTGGTTCATCACGGCCGACAGGAAGGGCAGGTTGTGGCCGATGCCTTCGACCTCGAAACTGTCGAGTGCTTCCGACATCGCGTCAATCGCCTGCAGCCGGTCCGGTGCCCAGGTGCAGAGCTTGGCGATCATCGGGTCGTAATACATCGAGATTTCGCCGCCCTCGAAGACGCCGGTGTCGTTGCGGATCACGGTGCCATCGGCCGTCCGTCCCTCCGCCGGCGGACGGTAGCGGGAGAGGCGGCCGATCGACGGCAGGAAGTTGCGGTAGGGGTCTTCGGCATAAAGCCGGCTTTCGATCGCCCAGCCGTTCAGCGTCACGTCGTCCTGGCCGAAGGACAGCTTTTCACCGCCTGCGACGCGGATCATCTGCTCGACGAGATCAAGGCCGGTCACCAGTTCGGTCACGGGATGTTCGACCTGCAGACGGGTGTTCATCTCAAGGAAGTAGAACTTGTTCTGCTTGCCGTCGACGATGAATTCCACCGTGCCGGCAGAGTGATATCCGACGGCTTTCGCCAGCGCGACCGCCTGTTCCCCCATGGCCTTGCGGGTGGCAGGATCGAGAAAAGGCGAGGGGGCCTCCTCGATGACCTTCTGGTTGCGGCGCTGGATCGAACATTCGCGCTCGCCGAGGTAAAGCACGTTTCCGTGTTTGTCGCCGAGCACCTGGATTTCGATATGGCGCGGTTCGGTGACGAATTTTTCGATGAAGATGCGGTCGTCGCCGAAGGAGTTCTTTGCCTCGTTCTTCGACGACTGGAAACCTTCGCGGGCCTCATCGTCATTCCAGGCGATGCGCATGCCCTTGCCGCCGCCGCCGGCAGAGGCCTTGATCATGACTGGGTAGCCGATCTCTCCGGAAATTTTCACCGCCTCGTCGGCATCGGTGATCAGGCCCATATGGCCGGGCACCGTCGAGACGCCGGCCTCGGCCGCCAGCTTCTTCGAGGTGATCTTGTCGCCCATGGCCTGGATCGCACCCACCGGAGGACCGATGAAGGTGACGCCCGCCTTTTCCAGCGCTTCGGCAAAGGCGGCGTTTTCCGACAGGAAGCCGTAGCCCGGATGCACGGCATCCGCGCCGGTCTTGCGGATCGCGTCGAGGATCTTTTCGATGACGATATAGGACTGGTTCGACGGCGCCGGGCCGATATGGACGGCCTCATCGGCCATCTCGACATGCAGCGCATCGCGGTCGGCATCGGAATAGATGGCCACCGTCCTGATGCCCATCTTCTTCGCGGTCTTGATGACCCGGCAGGCGATTTCGCCCCGGTTGGCGATGAGGATCTTCTGGATCATGGGTATCACTCGGCAGCTTGTGCGGGCGGGATGGCGCCAGGAGCGGCGCCCCCGATGATGAGCGCCTTGGCGCCGATATATTTTCCAATGTCCAAAGTCATCGCTCCACTTCCTCCCCCGGCTTCCATATCCTGCCCGCTAGTCCCGCGCCTGCTTCTTCAGCCCCTTGGCCACGCTCTGCTCGCTCTTCACGTCGCCAAATGCTTCCGGAAAATTCTTGCGGGCGAGCGGTTCGTTGAGTTTCAGCTTGGCGAAATAGGATTGCGGATCGAAGCCGCGTTCGGCGGCGATCAGTTCGCGGCCGAACAACCGGCAGAGGCGTTCGCCGTCAAGATTGCCGCGCTCGAAGGGTTCGGTGCCGAAAAACTGCCAGAGCGCGTGAACGAAGCCGAGATCGGCCAGCGCCACTGTCGGGTCCATGGTTCTGTGGCGCGGCCAGTTGGTCAGCGGTGTCACCTTCGGGTTCGGCCGGCGCAGCGTGTATTGCCACTGCGTTCCGGGCAGGCCGGGCGGAAAACCCTGATGCTTGGGCATGAGCGATTCTTTGGCCATGGCGTCAAACCTCGAACACGTCTTCAAAGGCATCGGGGAAGCTCTTGCGGCCGACCTTTTCGTCGATCCGGAGCAGGGCTTGGTAGGACGTCGGGTCGAACGGGGTTTCGGCCGGCACGACTTCCCGGCCGAACAGCAGGTTGAGTCGGCCGGCATCGAGATTGCCACGCTCGAAGGGCTCGTCGCCAAAATGGTGCCAGAGCGCATGCAGGAAGGCTGCATCGACCTTCTGCTCGATCGTGTTCGGTCGGGCGAGACGCTGCAACACCTTAAGCGGCGTTGCACCCTTCTCGTTGGCACGGCGGATGGTGAAGTGATGGCCATGGCCCGGCAGGCCGGAGGGGAAGCCCCTGTGCTTGGTCATTTCGGGTGGTCTGGCCATCCTGGTCTCCTTTACGCCGTCGTCTGGGTGGACTGGGCGATCTTGTCTTGTGTCTTGGTGTCGAAATCGGACGCGTCGTGGCGCTCGTGCAGCTGTTCCGACAGCTCGCCAAAGGACTTGTTGACCATCGAACCGCGCTTGACTGCCGGACGTGCGCCAATCTCGTTGGTCCAGCGCAGCACGTTCTTGTAGCTTGCAGCATCGAGGAAGGTGCCGGCGTCGCCATAGGCCTGGCCGAGCACGATCTTGCCATACCACGGCCAGATGGCCATGTCGGCAATCGTATAGTCGGAGCCCGCGATGAACTGGTTGTTGGCGAGTTGCCGGTCGAGCACGTCAAGCTGGCGCTTCACTTCCATCGCATAGCGGTCGATCGCATACTGGATCTTGATCGGCGCATAGGCATAGAAATGGCCAAAGCCGCCGCCGAGGAAGGGCGCCGAGCCCATCTGCCAGAACAGCCAGTTCAGGGTTTCGGCGCGGGCGCGGGTTTCCGATGGCACGAAGGCACCGAACTTTTCCGCCAGGTAGGTCATGATCGAAGCGGATTCGAACAGCCGGATCGGCTGGCCGCCATCCTTCGGCGCATGGTCCATCAGAGCCGGGATCTTGGAGTTCGGATTGACGTCGACGAAGCCGGAACCGAACTGGTCGCCATCGCCGATCTTGATCAGCCAGGCGTCATATTCCGCGCCCGTATGGCCGGCGGCCAGCAGTTCCTCAAGCAGAATCGAGACTTTCTGGCCGTTCGGCGTGGCCAGCGAATAGAGCTGTAGCGGATGTTTGCCGACCGGCAGTGGCTTTTCGGTCTGCGCGCCTGATGTCGGGCGATTGATGCTGGCAAATGCGCCGCCATTGCCAGGTTCCCAGGTCCAGACCTTCGGGGGCACATAGCCGGCTGGAAAATTGTTTGCGGGCGGAAATTTTTCGTCGGTCATGAAATACTATCCTTGGCGTTCGGGTAAAGCGCTTGCAGGATCAAGCGCGGCGAGTGGGATATAGGAAGGCAGCAGCGGTGTTTCTGCCCCTTGCCTGTACTTTTGAATGTTCCTTCAATTCAATTGACTCGCTGAATTCCGAAAGCTTGTGCCTCTGTCGTCCCATCATTCCGCCGCCTCAGCTGGTGGTTTTGCGCCGGGTGCGGCACCACCAACGATGAGTGCCTTAGCGCTTATGTATTCGTCGATCTCCTGCCAGCCGACAGCATCGCCGAAGGGCAGGATCTGCCATTTCCCCTGTTGCTCGGGCGATGCAGCGTGCAGGCGTGGATACCACCAAAGCGGTGCTTCAATCCTTCGACCGTCCGCCATCTTGAAGATGATTGCTTCCGACGTGACAGCGACATCGGAAACGCGCAGTTGCTCTTCATTAATGTCCAAAGTAGTCATGCCATGCCTCCTCGAACTGTTCGCGGTGCTCACCAATCACCTTGAGAATATCATTCACCTCGTGGGTTGCGAAACCGGCGTTGCGGGCGACCCGCATGTCCTTCAACCAAACCTTCAACTGCCTGCTGTCTTTCAAAACGTGGATATGCGGCGGTTCGCCGATCTCTTTTGAATAGAAGAAAAACCGATGGCCTTTCCACAGCAATAAGGTCGGCATTTTCTCGTCTCACAGCGGCATCGTGTCGTGTTTCTTCCAATGGCTGCCGACCTGCTTGTTCCTCAAACTCGCAAACGCCCGCGCGATCCGGCGGCGCGACGAATGCGGCATGATCACTTCGTCGATGAAGCCGCGTTCGGCGGCCTTGAACGGGTTGGCAAAATTGATCTCGTATTCCTTCGTGCGGGCGGCGATCTTGTCGGCGTCGCCAAGCTCGGAGCGGTAGAGGATCTCGGTCGCGCCCTTGGCACCCATCACGGCGATTTCAGCCGTCGGCCAGGCATAGTTGATATCGGCGCCGATATGTTTCGACGCCATCACGTCATAGGCTCCGCCATAGGCCTTGCGTGTGATCAGCGTGACCATCGGCACGGTCGCCTGGCTATAGGCAAACAGCAGCTTTGCCCCATGCTTGATGACGCCGCCATATTCCTGGGCCGTGCCGGGCAGGAAGCCGGGCACGTCGACCAGGGTCAGGATCGGGATCGAGAAGGCATCGCAGAAGCGGACGAAGCGGGCGGCCTTGCGTGACGCGTCGATATCGAGGCAGCCGGCCAGCACCATCGGCTGGTTGGCGACGACGCCGACGGTCTGGCCCTCAATGCGGATGTATCCGGTGATGATGTTGCGGGCGAAGGCTTCCTGGATCTCGAAGAAGTCGCCTTCATCGGCAAGCGCCAGGATCAGTTCCTTCATGTCGTAGGGCTTGTTGGAACTGTCGGGGATCAGCGTATCGAGGCGCATCTCGATGCGGGCCGGATCGTCATGGAACGGACGGACCGGCGGTTTTTCGCGGTTGTTGAGCGGCAGGAAGTCGAACAGCAGGCGCACATGCTCCAGCGTCTCGATGTCGTTCTCATAGGCGCCGTCGGCGACCGAGGATTTTTTCGTGTGGGTGGATGCGCCGCCAAGTTCTTCCGCCGTGACGATCTCGTTGGTGACGGTCTTCACCACGTCGGGGCCGGTGACGAACATGTAGGAACTATCGCGCACCATGAAGATGAAGTCGGTCATCGCCGGCGAATAGACGGCACCACCGGCGCAGGGGCCCATGATGACGGAGATCTGCGGGATGACGCCGGAGGCATCGACATTGCGCTTGAACACATCGGCATAACCGGCGAGCGAGGCGACGCCCTCCTGGATGCGGGCGCCGCCCGAGTCATTCAGGCCGATCACGGGTGCGCCGTTCTTTACCGCCATGTCCATGATCTTGCAGATCTTCTGCGCATGGGTTTCCGACAGCGAGCCGCCAAGCACGGTGAAATCCTGGGAGAAGACATAGACCTGCCGGCCGTTGATCGTGCCCCAGCCGGTGACGACGCCATCGCCGGCGATCTTCTGCTCGGCCATGCCGAAATCGACGGCGCGGTGGGTGACATACATGTCGTATTCTTCAAACGAGCCTTCATCGAGAAGCACGTCGATGCGCTCGCGGGCGGTCAGCTTGCCTTTGCCATGCTGCGCGGCAATGCGCTTCTCGCCGCCGCCAAGACGGGCTTGCGCGCGGCGGGCTTCGAGCTGGTCCAGGATTGAGTGCATGTATCCCCCCCGATGAAGAATTTTGGCTTTACGCCTGATATCTGAGCCTTAAACTGCATCGCTTGCAAAGAAAATGATTGAACAGGTGCAATTGCGGATTTATGAATTTGCAAACTGAATATTGTGAAGTTGCGAAATGGCCATCGGGAAACTGTTCATCGGCCGCAAGGTCCGCGAAATCCGCCAGACAAGCAGCACCACCCAGGCGCAGTTTGCCGACATGATCGGCATTTCGACCAGCTATCTCAACCAGGTCGAAAACAACCAGCGGCCCGTCTCGGCGACCGTACTTTTGTCACTTGCGGAAAAATTCGGCATCGACATCACCGAACTGTCGTCCGGCCAGAACGACCGGCTGCTGTCCGCCCTGACCGAGGCGCTTTCCGATCCCCTGTTCGAGACCTATAGTCCGGGCCTGCAGGAACTGAAGCTGATCACGCAGAATGCGCCGGGCATGGCGCATGCGCTGATTGCGGCGCATCAGGCCTATCGCCGTGGCAACGAGCAATTGGCGAGTTTCGACGACCGGCTGGGATCGGCATCGGCGCAGGAAGCGACACCCTATGACGAGGTGCGCGACTTCTTCCATTTTGTCGACAACTACATTCACGAGCTGGATCTCGCTGCCGAAGCGCTGGCGATCGACCTGAAGCTGGGCGAGGGGGAAAACCATGCGGCACTCACCGGCTGTCTCGAGAGCTGGCATGGCGTGCGCGTGGTGCGCGGCGAGGCGGGCGACGAGGCGATCCGCCGGTTTGATCCTGTCGGGCGCATCCTGACGGTCAGTCGCTATGCGTCGGCGCCGACCCGCGATTTCCACATCGCCATCCAGATTGCCCAGCTGCACGCGGCCGAAAAGATTGACGCCGTGTTGAAACAGGCAAATTTTCGATCCGATGAAGCGATCGAGATCTGTCGCATGGGCCTGCACAACTACTTCGCAGGCGCCCTGATCCTGCCTTATCGCACCTTCCATCAGGCGGCGCGCGAATTGCGCCACGATATCGAGCTGATCGCCGCACGGTTCGGCGCATCGCTGGAGCAGGTCTGTCATCGGCTCTCGACGCTGCAGCGGCCGGGCCTGAAGGGTGTGCCGATCTTCTTTGCCCGGATCGATCGGGCCGGCAACATCACCAAGCGCCATAGCGCGGCGCGGCTGCAATTTGCCCGCTTCGGGGCTGCCTGTCCGCTGTGGAATGCGCATCAGGCCTTCGAGATGCCGGGCCGCATCAACCGCCAGCTCGCCGAGACCCCGGACGGCGTGCGTTATCTCTGTCTTGCCACCCAGGTGTCGAAGGGCTCGGTCGGCTTTCGTGCCGCCCAGCCACGCTACGCCTTGGCGTTCGGCTGCGAGATTTCCTATGCCGACCAGTTCGTCTATGCCGATGATCTCGACCTGAGCAACCGCGCCGCCTACGACCCGATCGGCATCTCCTGCCGCATCTGCGAACGCGTCACCTGCACCAGCCGCGCCGTGCCGCCGCTCAAGCGCAAGCTGGTGGTCGATCACCGGGTCAGGAACCCGATGCCGTATGAGATCGAGTGAGGTTCAACCAAACAACCGCTCATCTCTCCGCGCAAAGAAGGCCTCGACGCTCTCCGGCGCCACGTCCTCCAGCCGCGCCGGCGACCATGTCGGATTGCGGTCCTTGTCGATGATTGCAGCCCTTATGCCCTCGTAGAAATCAGGCACCTTCACCACCTGCAAGGTGCCGGCGAATTCGCGTTCGAGGCAGGTCTCGAGATCCGGTGAGCTACGGGCTTCGCGCAGCATCCTGAGCGTCACCTTGAGGCTGGTCGGCGATTTGGCCGTGATTGCGGCGAGTGTCCGCCGGGCGAAATCGCCGGCCTCCCGTTCTAGCGCAGCGATGATCTTTTCCACCTGATCGAAGGCAAAGCAGCGGTCGATCAGTTGTCGCCCTTCGCAGAAGGGGCCGGTCGGACCGTCCACGGTATAGTCGCGGATTGTCGAGGCAATGGTCTGGCCGAGCGCCGGCAGCGGCAGTTTGGCGAGTTTGCCGAGAAGCTCGGCGATGCGCTCCTGCGGCACGAACCAGTCGGCGAAACCGGCGCTGATCGCATCGGCGCCGTTGATCGCCTCGCCGGTCAGGGCCATCCAGGTGCCAAGTTCGCCGGGTGCGCGCGACAGGAGAAAGCTGGCGCCGATGTCGGGGAAGAAGCCGATGCCGGTTTCGGGCATGGCGAGCTTCGTCGTTTCGGTGACGATGCGGTGGCTGCCATGGCTCGATATGCCAACGCCGCCGCCCATGGTGATGCCGTCCATCACGACGATATAGGGTTTTGCGAAGCGGGCGATGCGGGCGTTCAGCCGGTATTCGGCCCTGAGAAAGGCGGAAGCCTTGCCATCGCCGGCCTTGCCGCTCTCGTAGAACATGCGGATGTCGCCGCCGGCGCACAAGCCCCGATCCCCTTCGCCGGTGACCAGAACCGCGGCCACCTGCGGATCGACCTCGAAGGCATCGAGTGCCTTGCCGAAATCCACCACCATGGCGTGGGAAAGGCTGTTGAGCACCCTCGGCCGGTTGAGCGCGATCAGGCCGAGCGCGCCTTTCCTTGCCGTCAGGATTTCTTCGCCCTGATAGTTCGCCTCCAGATACCGCATGCCATCCTCCCTTGTCTTTCCAGAGAGTTAGATATGCGTCTTCGCTGAAGAGCAAGTGCGTCTATGGTCGCGTTTACCCGACGAGGTGGCGCGGGGTGCCGGCGATAAACAGCTCGATGTTCTCGATCAGCTGGTCGGCCAGCGCCTGGATCGCTTCGCGGCTCGCCCAGGCGACATGCGGGGTCAGGATCACATTGTCGCGAGAGGCAATGCGCATCATCGGGCTGTCGGTCGCCGGCGGCTCGCCATCGGTGACATCAAAACCGGCGCCGGCGATCTGGCCCCTGTCGAGGGCCTGTTCCAGTGCCAGTTCATCGACCAGTCCGCCACGACCGGTATTGATGATCAGCGGCTTCTTCTCCATCAGGGCGAATTCGCGCGCGCCGATGATGCCGCGTGTCTCGGCATTGAGCGGGCAGTGCAGGGTGATGGCGTCGGCGCGACGCATTACCTCGTCGAAGGCGGTCTGTCCCGATTTCAGCGCGTGCGAACCACGGCGACCGGCGACCAGCACGGTCATGCCGAAGGCTTCAGCGATGCGGCCGACGGATTGCCCCAGCGTGCCGTGGCCGATGATGCCGAGCGTCGAGCCGCCGAGATCGGCGATCGGATGGTCGAAGAAGCAGAATTGCGCCGCCGCCTGCCAGCGACCGTCCAGCACCGACTGGCGATAGGTGATGATCGACCGGCGTAGCGCCAGCAGCAGCGCGAACGTGTGTTCCGGCACCGTGTGTCTGGCGTAGTTGCGGATGTTACAGACCGATACGCCGTTTGCCTTGGCGGCGGCAACACCGCGATCAGTTTCAGGCGGCTGGCCGAGGCCAGGGCATCGGCGCGCACGGGTGCCTTGTTGGTGATGACGATATCGGCATCTTTGATCCGCTCGGCCACCTGATCGGCGCTGGTGCGATCATGCACGATCATTTCATGCGGGAAACCTGGCGCGCGAACCACGGTTTGCGGAGAGAGCGTGTCGCGGTCGAGAAAGACGATGCGGGTCATGTTGGAACCTTGTGACGATGCGGCGCTCGATTTCGGCAGGCTGGCCTCAGTGATAGTCGGGGATGCCCGGCATGGTGATGAAACCATCGAGCTTGCGGAAGCTGCGCAGCCAGCGGCGCAGCGCCGGAAACTCGTCATGGTCGAGGCCGAAATCACGCGACAGGGCAAAGCTTGCGATGAGCGCGACATCGGCAATCGTCGGATGGTCGCCAATGACGAATTCGCAGCCGCGGATCTGTTGCAATGTCATGTGGTCATCGATCATGCGCAGGGCGCGGCGCGCCTCGGATACGATCTGCGGCTTCGCGCCGTCCGGTGTGAACAGCGCCTGTTGCCGGGCGATCACTGCGGCGAACAGTTGGTGCCCGGCAAAGCCCAGCCATTGCTGAAGCAAACCGTAGCGCGCCGGGTCCAGAGGCAGCCATTGACCCGATGGGTCGTAGGCGCGGGCCAGATAGGCCAGAATCGCCTCGGTTCCTGCAAGCGTGAGGTCACCATCGGACAGGATTGGTAGGGTGCCTGCCGGATTGATCGCCAGCATATGCGGCTGTTCCTGCTCGCGACCCGGCTGCATGTCGACGGCAATGGTCTGGTATTTGAGACCGAGCAGGGAGAGCAGCAGGCGCACGCGGTAGCAGTTGTCGTCGAGATCGTAGTTGTAAAGGGTGAGCGAAGACATCAGGCGACCCTGGCGAAAGAGTGTTCAAGTGCAAAGCGAAGCCCGGTCGCCCAGGTCGCCAGCCGTGCACGGGTCTGGTTGTCGGCAGATGCCGAAACGAGAATGTGCAGCGCCGTCCTGTCGGGGGTCAACGGCTGAAACGCGATGACGAGCATGCTGCCCGCTGCCGTGCGCTGCAGGCAGAGGGGGGAGAGTGTCGTGAGCTCGGCGGGTTCCATGTGTGGCGGGCTGACTTCTGCCAGATGATCGCGACAAAGATCGAGCGGGGCGTCGACATAGAGGCTACGGACGGAAAGCAG
The DNA here is from genome assembly GCA_900470155.1 of Hyphomicrobiales bacterium. Classification (GTDB taxonomy): domain Bacteria; phylum Pseudomonadota; class Alphaproteobacteria; order Rhizobiales; family Rhizobiaceae; genus Allorhizobium. The sequence continues at coordinate 1,109,680 of UBZT01000009.1, read as the reverse complement.
ATCCTGCGGCAGGTCCGGCATGGTCGTGCGATCCGTGTCTTGCGAGACGGCGGCCCAGATCAGGCCACCGGCTTCGACCACGGCAAAGGTCGGGACCTTGATCGTCTTCGGCACTTCCAGATCCGGATGGGCCGGGATCAGCCGACACTGGCCAGCACTGTCGTAGCGCCAGCCGTGATAGAGGCAGGCAATCTGGTCGCCGCGCACGAAGCCGAAGCTCAGGCGCATGCCGCGATGCGGACAGCGATCTTCCCAGAGATGGGCCTTGCCCTCATCGTCGCGCCAGACGACATATTCTGCCCCGTCGATCTTCGTGCCGGCGGAGGTGCCGGGCTCGATCGATGTCGACAGGGCGACGGGAACCCAAAGGGTGGTGTCGGTCATCTGAAAAATCTCCGGATCAACCATGCGGGTGATCGCTGCGTTCGATATCGACAATGATGCAATCATAGGGGCCGAGGCTGACGGCCATTTCAAAGGCATCGATCAAAGCATCCGGCCCGCGCACAGTCAGCATGCAGGCTTGCGTGTCGCAGATGCCGATGGTGAGCGCCAGGTCGAGCCTTGCTGCCCGATGGCGGGCGAAATCCAGGAAACTCTCGGACATCAGGCTGCCGCGAAAAATGAAATCACAGGACATGCCTGTGCCTTTGCGGCCGCTCGCCTGGGGAATGTTGTTGCCTGCCAATTGTGCTCGCTCTATTTTCGAGCAATCTAGCGGTGGGTTGCGACGGGGTTCAAGCGGAAATTCAGCGCACCCCCAGATGAAGGATCAGGACATGGCGGCAGGCGAAATCGATCGGGCATCACTTGACCAGTGGTACGTGATCGACACCGAGGCGGTCATCCCTGTCGGGCGCTCGTCAAACCGTCTTCTGGGAACGGACCTCACCGTCGTGAAAGAGCACGATGGTCAGGTCGCGGTGTTTGCCGAAGGCCGCGAAGGCGCCTTGCCGCTGCGCCACCGCTTCGGCTTTCTCTGGACGACACTGGGCACACCGGAGCGTGAAATCTTTCCCCTGCCGGAGGCAGACGAGCCTGACCGGCGCTATGTGGCCTGCGGCGTGGTAACGGTGAAGGCATCGGGATTGCGCATCGTCGAGAATTTTCTCGACATGGCGCATTTTCCCTTCGTGCACACAGATGTTCTCGGCGCCGAACCCTATACCGAGGTCGAGCAATATGATGTCGAGATCCGTCGCGATACTGACGAGGTCTGGGCAACAAACTGCAAGTTCTTCCAGCCGCAGGCAGCACTGTCGGCGACCGATGGCATCACGACGCAATACATGTACCGGGTGATGACGCCGTTCACGACGATCCTTTACAAGACCTGTCCGAACTCCGAGACGCGCTGGGACGTGATCGGGCTGTTCGTGCAGCCGCTCGATCCAGATCGTTGCCGGGCGCATCCGATCATGTATCTGATCGACGCTGTCTCGACGACGACGGAGCTGGTGCATTTCCAGCAATTGATCTTCCTGCAGGACAGGATCATCCTGGAAAACCAGCGTCCCGTTCTGCTGCCGCTCGAACCGCGCAAGGAGATCCCGACGCGGGCGGATGCGTCGTCCATTGCCTACAGGCGCTGGCTGAAGGAAAAGGGCGTCACCTACGGCGCAACGACAGCCGCATAGTCAACAAAAAACCCGGAGGCGGGTGCCTCCGGGCTTCTTGAACTCATGACCCGATCGGGCCTCAGTTCTTGCTCATCCAGTCGTCGATCTCGCGATCGGCTTCTTCCTGGGTCTTGCCATAGGCTGCCTGGATCTTGCCGGACAGTTCCTTGCGCTTGCCGGCGACGACGTCGAGATCATCGCCGGTCAGCTTGCCCCACTGGGTCTGGGCCTTGCCCTTGAACTGTTCCCAATTGCCTTCAACCTGATTCCAATTCATCGGAAATCTCCCGTGTCTTGTGTTTGATGAGAGGCTCATGTCCTCGGCATCTACAACGTCCTGCCGCTTGGGAAGTTCCAAATGCCGCATTTCAAGAAAGGGCATCGACGACGGGAACCAAAACGGCATTTCTGCGTTATTGCCACGAACTTTAGATCATTGTGAACGCTTACGGAGGCTCCGAACATGGCGCTATCGACGACCAGCAAACGAAAGATCGAAGACACGGCAAATGATATTGCCGATCGCATCGAGGCGCTCGCTTCGACCGATGCCTCCGCCACCACCGGTGATATCCAGGTCGAAATCGACAATCTTCGTCGCGATCTTGCATCGCTGACCAAGACGGTCGCTTCGTTTGGCAGCGGCAAGATCCGCGAAGCTGGTAGCATGGCAAGCCAGTTGGGTGCCGATGCTGCTGAAACCTCCACGCAGTATGTCGAAGCGGCGCGCGATACGCTGGTTGGTGTCGAGCAGGACCTGAAGGCCCAGGTGCAGGCTCACCCCTTCCAGTCGCTGGCGATCGCCGCCGGCGTTGGTTACATCTTCGCCTTGCTCAGCCGGCGCTGATCATGCTGCAGTTGATGCAGAGCCTCAGTGTTCTGGCCTTCGGCAAGGTGCGGCCGACGGCCAGACGCGTTGCGCGGTCCCTGATCGGGGCCGTCGTGGCGGGTCTTTTCGGCTTGACCGCCTATATCGCTCTGCTGATCGCGCTCGGCATCTTCTTGTCACGGGAATTTGGTCCGCTGGCAGCCGCGTTGATTGTTGCCGCAGCGACGGCGTTTGTTGCGATCATGGTCGTGGTCGTGGTCGGTGCGTTCAACCGCCGTTCGGAACGGCGTATCCTGGCCCGGCAACGGGCAGCGCGGGCGCGGTTGCCGGATCCGGTGACCCTCCAGATTTTGGCGGGTCTGCCGACGATGATGCGTGGCAAATCGCTTCTGGCGACGGCGGCTATCGCGGCGGTAGTTTTCGTCCTTGCGAAAAGCCAGGGATCGGGTTCAGCAAGAGACGACGACGATTGAGCGCTCCGTGGCAATCGACATTGAAAATTTCGCGACGGAGTTTCCGTCGCGGGATACCCGATGTAAAATCGGTCCGGGACGGTTTTATTGACCGGGGAGGGCCTGCTTACTTCTTCGCCTTGGTCTCTGCTTCGTGCAGTCGCTCCAGGAGGTCGATCAGATGCGACGGCGTGCCTTCTTCGATGATGGTGTCGTAATATCCGCGCAACTTGGAGGCAATGAGCGCATTGGAATTCTGGCCCTTTGTGTCGTCTGATTTGGCTTTTTCAGGCTTGTCTTGCGGGCTTTTGGCCATCTTAATCCAATTCCGTCGGGTCACTTGGCAGGAGCGAATAGCCTGATAACCTTTTTGATGCAAAAAAGTTCCGCCACGATGGAACTTTTTTTTGAACCGAACGTTTTCAGCCGAGTCCGCACCCGTATTTCCATATGCGATTGGAGAAATGCATGTCCCTTACTGCCCGCGTCGCCGTCCATCTTCCCTATCTGAGGCGGTATGCACGCGCCGTTACCGGTTCCCAGACATCGGGCGATGCCTATGTTGCCGCGGTCCTGGAAGCACTGATTGCCGATATCTCGATTTTCCCGGATACCGGTGATGATCGTGTGGCGCTGTATAACCTGTTCGTGACGATCTATGATTCCACCAAGGTCGAGCTTCCGGCGATCACCTCACCCTTTGCCTGGGAAAAGCGCGCTGCCGCCAATCTTGCCGCCGTGCCGACCCGCGCCCGCCACGCCTTTCTTCTGGTCACGGTCGAGGGTTTCACCTCCGCCGAGGCTGCGGCCGTGCTCGGTGTCAGCGAAGGAGAATTCAACACATTCTTCAACGAAGCGTCGGCTGAGATTTCTCGCCAGGTCGCAACCGATATCATGATCATCGAGGATGAGCCGCTGATCGCGCTCGATATCGAGCAGATGGTGGAAGATCTCGGCCACCGCGTCACGGGCATCGCCCGAACACACAGCGAGGCAGTCGAACTCTACAAGCGCACCAGCCCGAAGATGGTGCTAGCCGATATCCAGCTTGCCGACGGAAGCTCCGGTATCGACGCTGTGAACGATATCCTGAAGGTTGACAGCATTCCGGTGATCTTCATTACGGCCTTCCCCGAGCGCCTGCTGACCGGCGAACGACCGGAACCCGCCTTCCTGGTCACGAAGCCTTTCAATCCGGACATGGTCAAGGCCCTGATCAGCCAGGCTCTGTTCTTCAACGAACAGGTCGCTGAGCAGGCGTAAAGCGCGAACACACGCAATAATACAAGGACTTAGGAGAAAGTGCCGGCGCGTCGCGCGCCGGTGCTGATCCCAAGAACCGAGCAAGGGCGGAGCAGGACACTTGGTACATCGATTGACATGGTTTGAATCTCAGCGCGGCGAGGATCAGTTGCGCGAGTTCTTCATAACCGCCCTCATCGATATGGGTGCCAGTCTGATCCTGCAAGACAAGGACGGCGCCTACGTCTGTATCACCGCGTTGCCGCCGCAATGGCGCCTCGAAGCCGGTGCGCGGCCAACGGATGAGTCCATATTCGGTCCTGACATCGGCGCGCGGCTCACGGAAATCAAGTCGACACTGGTCAATGCCGGGGACCGGGCCGACCTCGAGATCGAGGCGGGCGATGACAGCTTTTTCGAGTTTCGCTGCAGACTGGTCGAAATGACGGATGGCGAGCTTCATCTGATCACCGTGGTGATCGATCGAACCGAGGATCGGCGCCGTGAGCGTCTCCTGCGGGCTTTGCTGCGGGAAGTCAGCCATCGATCGAAAAATCTGCTGGCGATCATCCAGAGCATCGCGTCGCAGACGGCCCGTTATGCGGGAACGCTCGACATGTTTTTGGGGAAATTCCGCGGACGTCTGCACGCGCTTTCGCAATCGCAGGACCTGATCACCGACAGCAGCTGGCGCGGTGCCTATTTTCGCGATCTGCTGAAGCAGCAGGTCGACCGGTATGTCCAGGAGAATGCTGATCTGGTGCATGTCTCGGGCGACGACGTGCTTCTCACACCCAATGCCTCGCTGCATATCGGTCTTGCCCTGCACGAGCTCGTGGTCAACGCGGTCAGCCACGGTGACTTCCTGCAGAGACGCCGACCGATCGAGGTCAGCTGCACGCGTCTCGACACGCCGGAAGGACCGGTGGTCCGGATACTCTGGGTCGAGCCTTTCGGCATGGCCGAAGCCGAGGATGTCGCCGTGCTCAAGACCAACAGGTTCGGCAGCACGGTGCTCGAGCGCGTGGTGCCGGCCTCCGTCAACGGCACGGCCCAGCACGAGTTTCGCCAGAGCGAAGTGCGCTATGAATTGACCTTTCCGCTCGAGATCTTCGACTAGTTGCGATGAACTCATGAACGCCTCAAGGCGTTTACATTCACATTTTCCAGCAATAATGGTGATTGATCATGCGCCTGTTCAGTTGCTCCAACTGTTCAAATGTCGTTCATTTTGAGAATAACGGCTGTGTTACCTGCGGATCGCGTCTGGCTTTCAGGCCGCGCTCGCTGGATATGGTGGCACTTGCGCCCGACGGTGGTGTCATCGCTACGGATGGCTCCGATGACGGTTCGGCAGTGCACCCGTGCGAAAATGCCGATATCGGCGGCTGCAACTGGCTGGTGGATGACAATCATCCTTCGGGCTTTTGCGTCGCCTGCCGGCATAACGTGACCATTCCGGACATATCGATCCCGGAAAACATCGCGAACTGGCAGAAGATCGAGCTTGCCAAACGCAACCTCTTTTACTCGCTGTTGCGTTTCAATCTGCCGTTGACGACGCGCGCGGATGACCCTGAGCAGGGTCTCGGATTTGAGTTCCTGGCCGACGAGGTCATGTCACCCCAGGATGGTCCGGTGTTGACAGGCCACGATGATGGTTTGATCACGCTCAATATTGCCGAGGCATCCGATGTGGAACGTGAGGCACGGCGGGTTGCGCTGGGAGAGCCGTTTCGCACCCTGCTTGGTCATTTCCGCCACGAGGTCGGACACTACTACTGGAATGTTCTGGTGCGCGACCGTGGCGAATATGATGCCTTTCGCGCCGCCTTTGGCGACGAGCGGGTCGATTATGGCGAGGCGCTCAAGCGTCACTATGCCGAAGGCCCGATGGTCGGCTGGGAACTGAGCTATATCACCGCCTATGCGGCAAGCCATCCCTGGGAGGACTTTGCCGAAACGTTTGCCCACTACTTCCACATTGTCGATGCGCTGGACACGGCCGATGCCTTCGGTCTTAGAACCAATCCCGAAGCGGATACCGATGTCTCGGACCTCACGCTCAGCAGGACCTTCGACAGCTATAGCAGCGGCAGTTCGGAAGCACTGATCCGTGCGTGGGTTCCGCTGACGCTTGCGATCAACAGCATCAATCGCAGCATGGGCCAGCACGACCTTTATCCCTTCATCCTGTCCGAACCGGTGTTCGAAAAGCTCCGGTACATTCATCAACTCATCCGCTCCGGCCGGGTTGCCTGAACCAAGCTCGGGGGAATTTGCCAAAAGCCCGGAACTTCGGGGTTTTTGCCGCGTTAACGATTAACTAACGCGGAGAACAGTGATGAACACCCTGGCTGCTTTGATGGTAATCGTTGCCTGCCACTCGCAAGACACCACATGTCTGGAAGAGCCGGTGGCGGTCATTTCCTATGAAACCGGTGAGGCATGCCGTACGGCACTTCCGCAGCAAATGCGGGACGCCGAACGTCTGGCCGGCGTGGTTTACGGCGATTGCGTTCCTGTCGACGCAGAGCTGGTGGCTGGTCGAAACATTCACCGCGCGATCGATCCGGCGAAGCTTGCGAGCCTTGACCATGCGGCAGGCGGTTCCGCAGTTGAGGCGCAGGCGATGATGCCCCAGGTGCCCGCTCGTATTCCGGTTCCGCTCGATCGTTTTCAGGATGTAGAATGACACATCCCCCTCACAATCCCGAAACGTCGCCTGATCCAGCCGCTGATCGCCAGATGGTCGATCTCAATCAACGCGCCGGCCTGGACATGGATCTGGGTTCGAAAGTGCCGCCCCGCTATGGCGCCGCAACCGTTGCCATCATGGTCTGCATGCTGATGATTATGATTGCCGCTGTCGTGTGGATTGTCCTTTAGTCTTCTCTGCTGAATAAAAAAGGCCCTGCAAATGCAGGGCCCTTTTGATTCTGCCGTCTTCTGTCTCAAGCCTTTCGAAACAGGCGCATCGCAAGCGAGATCAGGAAGAGGATGATGAAAATGGTAAAAAGGATCTTGGCGATACCGGCGGATGCACCGGCAATACCACCGAAGCCGAGAACGCCGGCGATCAAGGCGACGACGAGGAAGACGAGAGCGTAGTACAGCATGATTTTACTCCTGTTTTGGTGGCAGAAAAACGCCAGAGCCGAAACTTTGTTCCATCGTGCATCCGCGCAATCGATCTTCACTTAAAAAAGACATAGGCGAAGGGAACCTATGGTCCTGTCAGCCGTTGTCCGCCCATAAAGAAACAGAGCCGTTGGAACATATGACACATAACTCAAAGAAACCGCCGGTGGCGAACGGGTTGCCTGGCGTCACTGCCGTGCATCCCGGCGTGTCGGCGCAATTGCGAGAGTATTACCAGTCGGTGCAGGAGGAGGGCATACCGGAGCGTTTCCTGAGCCTGCTTGAGCGTCTGGACATGGCTGAGCGACAGGCCGGTGACGGCCATCGGATCAAGGATAGCACACAATGACTGCAGACGACGAAGCGAACCAGCGCGCGTTCAAGCGCGACCTTCTCGCCGCCTTGCCGAACCTGCGCGCCTTCGCCGTTTCGCTGACGGGGCGCCATCACGTGGCAGATGACCTGGTTCAGGACACGATCATGAAGGCGTGGGCCAAGCAGGATCATTTCGAGCCGGGCAGCAATATGAAGGCATGGCTCTTCACCATTCTGCGCAACGAATTCTATTCGCAGATGCGCAAGCGCGGTCGTGAAGTGTCTGACACGGACGGCATTTTCACGTCACAGCTGTCCACTCATCCCCAGCAATATGGTTCAATGGACCTGCAGGACTTCAAGCGTGCGCTCGACCAGTTGCCGAGCGACCAGCGTGAGGCGATTATCCTTGTCGGTGCATCGGGCTTTGCCTACGAAGAGGCCGCGGAGATCTGCGGTTGTGCGGTCGGCACGATCAAGAGCCGCATCAACCGCGCCCGCAACAAGCTGCAGGAAATCCTCGGTGTGAGCGGTGAGGGCGATTATGGGCCCGACGCTCACAGTTCAGCTGTCACCAAGAAGGCTTTCGCCATCTGACGATGTTTTGCGCTGCCTAGCCCGAGTGACGGCTTCGGCCAAGGCTTCCGGCTGCGGTGGCTTTGTGATGAACGGATAAGCATTCGGCGCGGTGCTCGCGTGCAGAAACTGGTCGTAGGAGGAGAGAAAAACGGGTTCGGCACCGGCCTCCTCGATCATGCGGCCGCGAACAGCGTTGAGGTTGTCATTCGGGGCGGCGTCCAGGATGACGACATCGAATTTGGCCTTTGTCAGTTCGCTTTCAAGCCGCGTGAGGGGAACGATAGTCACCTCGCAAGCCAGCGTTTCGGTGAGGATGCGTTCGACCTCCATCGCAATCAGGTATTGGTTCTCGGCGATGAGAACATGAAGCGACGGGTGTGGCATGGACTGTTCCTTTTTCCAGACCCGCTTATGGTGCTGGGCTTCTCCATCGTCATTTAAAAAAGACATGTGCGGCGTTGGTTGTGTTCCTCAGGCGGAACAAACTGGCAAACAATCGAGGTAATCCCATGGCAGGGGAAACTCGCCAAAATCCGGTTCGAGTGAGCTGTTACGAATGTCCCTTGCGGCGGATGCCGCATTTTAGAGAATTCACCGAGGATGAATTGGAGTTTGTCACGCAGTTCAAGCGTGGCGAACTGACGGCGGATCCGGGAACAACTGTCTTGGTCGAAGGCGCAAGAAGCGCTCATCTCTACACCGTGCTCTCCGGATGGGGGTTTCGCTACAAGATTCTTGAGGATGGCCGCAGGCAAATCCTGAACTACATGGTCCCCGGCGATATGATCGGCCTGCAGGGGGCCGTGATGGCCGAGATGCAGCATTCTGTCGAGGCGATGACGCCGATGAGGCTGTGTGTGTTCGAGCGCAGTCGCCTGTTCAGTCTGTTCGAGCGCCATGCCGGCCTTGGTTTCGATCTGACCTGGCTCGCCTCACGGGAGGAAACAATTCTCGACGAGCATTTGCTGAGCATCGGCCGGCGTTCGGCGCTTGAACGGGCCTCCTACCTGCTGGCCTTCCTGTTCGAGCGCGGACGCCTTGCCGGTCTTTTGGACGAAAGTCGCCGGCATATCCCGATTACCCAGACGCATTTTGCCGATACGCTCGGGCTGTCCATCGTGCACACCAACAAGACGCTGAAAAAACTGTCCGATCGCGGTTACATCCTGTGGCGTGACCGAGGTTGCGAAGTTCTGGATCCGGAAGGTTTGCGCGATACCGCGCGCTGGACGCCCGGTGAACCGCGCATGCGTCCATTTCTCTAAAGCTGCGACCAGGTTGGAACGAAATCGGCCGGCTCTTGTCAGAGCCGGCCGATTTCGTGTCGCGCAAGGATGTCCCGCCAGTTTTGGGTCAGGCGACGATCAGGACACCGGTAAACAAAGCGATGATCAGGACGACCAGGACGATGAAAATCAGGATCTTTGCGATACCTGCGGAGGCGCCTGCCACGCCGCGGAAGCCGAGAAGGCTTGCAACAGCGGCGATCAGAAGCAAAATCAGGATCCAGTGCAGCATGGTCATCTCCGTTTGATTGAATTTGAACGAATAACCCTGCAGCCCGCGCAATTGTTCCATCTGTGCGCCTGTCGTCCGATTGTGCGGCGCAACAAAAATCGTTTTAAGCTATTCCCATTGCGACAAAAACCGTCACTTGCGCACTCAAGTATACTAGACAGCCGCGCGTGCATCTGATCGGTTCCGCCGTGAAGAGTCCCTACGACTTTTGACGGAGGGATTGGCTGATGGAGCGAGGTTCGAGAGGGAAATGGGTTTGAAGATCGGTTCGCCTAGGGAAATTTATGGGGGAGAGGCGCGCGTCGCGATGACGCCGGATAGCGCTGTTCAGTTGCAGAAGCTCGGCTATGATTGTTTGATCGAGACCGGCGCCGGCAAGGCAGCCGGATTTTCGGACGAGGCCTACCGCGCCGTCGGCGTCACCGTTGTCGAAGGCGCCGAGGCACTGTTTTCGACATCGGACGTCATCGCCAAGGTACGCCCGCCGGAGACCGTGGAGGTCGATCGACTGGCTCCCGGCAAGACGCTGATCTCGTTCTTCTACCCTGCCCAGAACAAGGATCTGCTCGAGCAGGCCAAGTCGACCGGCGCCAATGTCATTGCCATGGATATGGTGCCGCGCATCAGCCGCGCCCAGAAGATGGACGCCCTGTCGTCGATGGCCAATATCGCCGGCTACCGCGCGGTGATCGAGGCCGGCAACAATTTCGGCCGTTTCTTCACCGGCCAGGTCACGGCTGCCGGCAAGGTGCCGCCGGCCAAGGTTCTTGTCATCGGTGCCGGCGTTGCCGGTCTGGCCGCGATCGGCACGGCGACCTCGCTGGGTGCCATCACCTATGCCTTCGACGTGCGCCCGGAAGTGGCCGAACAGATCGAATCGATGGGCGCTCAGTTCGTCTATCTCGAATTCGAAGCGAACCAGGATGGCGCCGCAACCGGTGGTTATGCAGCACCTTCGTCGCCCGAGTTTCGCGAAAAGCAGCTGGCCAAGTTCCGTGAACTGGCGCCCGAGATCGACATCGTCATCACCACGGCGCTGATCCCGGGCCGTGATGCGCCCAAGCTGTGGCTGGCCGACATGGTGGCTGCGATGAAGCCGGGTTCGGTCGTCATCGACCTTGCCGCCGAGCGCGGCGGCAATTGCGACCTGACCGTTGCCGACCAGAAGATCGTCTCGGAAAACGGCGTGACGATCGTCGGTTACACCGACTTTCCGAGCCGCATGGCGGCCCAGGCCTCGACGCTCTATTCGACCAATATCCGCCATATGATGACCGACCTGACGCCGGCCAAGGACGGCGCGATCGTGCACAATATGGAAGACGACGTCATCCGCGGTGCGACCATTTCCTTCCAGGGCGAGATCACCTTCCCGCCACCGCCGCCGAAGATCCAGGCGATCGCGGCGGCCAAGCCGAAGGAGAAGGTCAAGGAACTGACGCCCGAGGAAAAACGCGCCAAGGAAGTTGCCGCGTTCAAGGCGCAGACCCGCAACCAGGTCGGCCTGCTGGTGATATCCACCGCCTTGCTCCTGCTTGTCGGTGCCTATGCCCCGGAAAGCTTCATGAGCCATTTCATCGTCTTCGTTCTCTCCTGCTTCATCGGTTTCTCGGTGATCTGGAATGTCAGCCACTCGCTGCATACCCCGCTGATGGCGGTGACCAATGCCATTTCCGGCATCGTCATTCTGGGTGCGCTGCTGCAGGTTGGCTCCAGCAACTGGCTGGTGGTGATCCTGGCGGCTTTGTCAGTGCTGATCGCGACGATCAACATCGTCGGCGGCTTCCTCGTGACACGGCGCATGCTCGCCATGTTCCAGAAGTCGTGATCGGAGAGGGGAAAAGACTATGACAATCGGTATCGTATCTGCGGCCTATATCGCCGCCGCTGTTCTCTTCATCCTATCGCTCGGCGGTCTGTCCGGCCAGGAAAGCGCCAAGCGCGCCGTCTGGTATGGCATTGTCGGCATGGCGCTTGCGGTTGCCGCCACCGTATTCGGCCCGGGCGTCGGCAACTGGTTCATCATCCTGGTGATGATCGCCGGCGGCTCGGTCATGGGCTACTACGTCGCTGCCCGTGTGCAGATGACGGAAATGCCGCAGCTTGTGGCGGCGCTTCACTCCTTCGTCGGCCTTGCCGCCGTGTTCATCGGCTACAATGCCGAACTGGAACTCGGCACTGTTCTGGCACTTAAGGCGGCGGGCGGTGACCTGTCGACGCTCGCCGGTTTTGCCGAGAAGCTCGCCCATAAGGACATGGTGGAAATCGCCATCCTCAAGGTCGAGGTCTTCCTCGGCGTGTTCATCGGTGCGGTTACCTTCACCGGTTCGGTCATCGCCTTCGGCAAGCTTGCCGGCAAGGTTGACGGCAAGGCGAAGAAGCTGCCGGGCGGGCATTTCCTCAATGCAGGGGCAGCCCTCGGCTCGATCATCCTGCTGGTGATGTTCTTCAACGGTGCGGGCATCTGGACACTGGTGCTGATGACGCTGCTCGCCTTCTTCATCGGCTATCACCTGATCATGGGCATCGGCGGCGCCGATATGCCGGTGGTCGTCTCGATGCTGAACAGCTATTCGGGCTGGGCTGCCGCTGCCATCGGCTTTTCGCTCGGCAACGACTTGCTGATCGTCACCGGTGCGCTGGTCGGCTCCTCGGGTGCGATCCTCTCCTACATTATGTGCAAGGCGATGAACCGCTCCTTCGTCTCGGTCATTCTCGGCGGTTTCGGCGGCACCACGGGACCGGCGATGGAGATCGAGGGCGAACAGATCGCCATCGATGCGGAAGGCGTTGCCAATGCGCTGAACGATGCCGACAGCGTCATCATCGTGCCGGGCTACGGCATGGCGGTTGCCCAGGCACAGCAGGCGGTCTCGGAACTGACCCGCAAGCTCAGGGCTGCCGGCAAGACCGTGCGTTTCGCCATCCATCCGGTGGCCGGTCGTCTGCCGGGCCACATGAACGTGCTGCTCGCCGAAGCCAAGGTGCCCTATGACATTGTCATGGAAATGGACGAGATCAATGACGACTTTCCGACCACGGACGTCGTCATCGTCATCGGCTCCAACGACATCGTCAATCCGGCCGCCGAAGAAGATCCGAATTCGCCGATCGCCGGCATGCCGGTGCTGCAGGTGTGGAAGGCCAAGCAGGTCTTCGTCTCCAAGCGCGGCCAGGGCACCGGCTATTCCGGTATCGAGAACCCGCTGTTCTACAAGGACAATACGCGGATGTTCTACGGTGATGCGAAGAAGTCGGTCAGCGAACTGCTGCCGATGATCAAGTGAGGCGCGTGTCTCGTTGATCTTCAAGAGCCGGGCGGAGACGCCCGGCTTTTTTGTTTCTGCATGTCCGGTGCAGGTCGTTTCTCATGCGGTGTGCGAAAATCGAACCTCGCCCTTCGCCGCATTCTCTGCCTTCGGTCGCGAAATGATTTCGACATCGCGATCAAAAGTCGTGAGAAAGCTCAGCAATCTCTCAACCGAGTATTCTCTGAAGTTGCCCTTGAACAGCCGCGAGACCTCTGGTTGGCTGATATTCATCAGTGATCCGGCAGCAGTTTGGTTCAAGCCGCGTTCTGTGACGAGCCGATAAATCTCAGCGACGATCTGCGCTTTGAGGAAATGCGTGTCTGCATCGGGAAGAGCAAGGTCGGCAAAGATGTTTTCGCCTCCGATATGCATTTTCGTGTGTTCACGCATGGTCTCAATCCCTGCTGGTCGAAGAGTGTTTGTGGTGAGCCTCGGCATCTCGAAGCCGGCTCTTGATAAGCTCGATGTCCGTCTGCGGTGTCTTTATGCCTTGCTTGGATTTTTTCATGAAACTGTGCAGCACGTAGACGGCGTGTTCGAAGCGCACAGTATAGACGGCGCGATAGGTGTCTCCGTCATGCCGCTCGACCAACTCGATCACGCTGCTGCCAATTCCCTTCATTGGCTTTGTCGAAGGCGGATGCTGTCCCGTCTGGGCGAGGAATAGTTCGAAGCCAAACTGTTCCTGTACTGCATGTGGAAACGTGGCGTAGTCCTTCTTGGCGGACCCGACCCAAATCAGCTGTTTTCGCGGGCGCGGCAACGGAACCATGATGCAATTATGAGTAATAACTCATTTTGGTCAAGTGCCCAGGCAGATTTGCCTTGTTAGCAAAAACCCCCGCCGTTGCCGGCGAGGGTTTTTGATTCTTGCCGCTACGCAGTAGCCTCAGACATCCGCCTTGAACGTCTGCTTCTGGCTGCCCAGCCCCTCGATACCGAGTTCGACGACATCGCCGGCCTTGAGGAAGCGCTGTGGCTTCATGCCGAGGCCGACGCCCGGGGGCGTGCCGGTCGAGATGACGTCGCCGGGGTGCAGCGACATGAACTGGCTGAGATAGGAGACCAGGTGGGCGACGCCGTAGACCATAGTCTTCGACGAGCCGTTCTGCATGGTCTGGCCATTGACCTTCAGCCACATGCCAAGGTTCTGCGGATCGGCGATCTCGTCCTTGGTCACCAGCCATGGGCCGATCGGGCCGAAGGTGTCGCAGGACTTGCCCTTGGTCCACTGGCCGGCACGCTCGGTCTGGAAGGCGCGTTCGGATACGTCGTGCGAGACGCAGTAACCGGCGACATAGTCCATGGCGTCGGCTTCCGAGACATATTTCGCCGTCTTGCCGATGACGACGCCGAGTTCGACCTCCCAGTCGGTCTTCTCAGAGCCGCGCGGGATCAGCACGTCGTCATTCGGGCCGCAGATGGCCGAGGTCGCCTTCATGAAGATGACCGGTTCCGGCGGAACCTGCGCGCCGGTTTCGGCGGCATGGTCGGAATAGTTGAGGCCGATGCAGATGAACTTGCCGGTGCCGGCGACGCAGGCGCCGATGCGCTCGGCACTGATTTCAGGCAGGCTTGCCGGATCAAGGGCTGCAAGCTTGGCCAAGCCTTCCGGCGAAATGGCGCTGCCGCCAATATCCGTCACATGACCGGTCAGATCACGGATCTTGCCATCCTTGTCCTGAAGGGCCGGCTTTTCCTGGCCGAGCGGCCCGACGCGCATGAGTTTCATGGTTATGGTTCCTTTTTTGCTGATTAGAGAGTGTGCGGCACTCCCCGCATTCTTCATAGGGCGGGCGGGATGGGGTTCACATAGTCCGGCTCAGATGCCCCAGCCGCCATCGATCGCATAGGCCTGGCCCGACGTGTATGTGGCGCCGGCGAGATAGACCGCGAGGTCGGCGATTTCTTCCGGCGTGCCCAGGCGGCCCATCGGCTGGCGTGCAATGAAGGCGGCGCGCGCTTCGTCGTAGTTGCCCTGTGCCTTCATGCGGTCCTGCAGCGACGGGCTTTCGACGGTGCCGGGGCAGATGGCGTTGCAGCGGATGCCCTGCGTGACATAGTCGGCAGCGACGGATTTGGTCAGGCCAATGACGGCGGCCTTGGTCACGGTGTAGGCGCAACGGTTCGGCACGCCTTTGATCGAACTTGCGACCGAGGCCATGTTGATGATCGAACCGTCGCCGCGCTCCAGCATCGAGGGCAACACGGCCCGGATGGTGCGGATCATGGCGCGGACGTTGAGGTCGAAGGCGAAGTCGAGGTCCTTGTCGGCCATGTCGAGAACCGAGCCGGAATGCACGAAACCGGCGCAGTTGAACAACACGTCGAACGGTCCGGTCGCTGCGATGACGGCGTTCACCGCGTCGTCCTTCAGCACATCCAGAACCCTGGTTTCGATCCCCGTCTCGTCATCGAGGCTCTTCAGGGCTTCGGCATTGATATCCGTGGCGACGACGCTGGCGCCGGCTTTTGCGAATGCGAGTGCGCTGGCGCGGCCGATGCCCTGGCCGGCGGCCGTGACCAGAACGCGCTTATCCTGCAGGGGTAGACTCATCTTCAATGCATCCTCGTGCTTGCTGTCGAACGACCGGTTGCGGCTGTAAAACGCCTGCTGCCGCGTTCCCCCTCCGGGTTTCCCGTCTTCGACCACTCCCGTTCCCGCTCTTGCGCAACACTTGATTGGCGTTGCGGAAAAGCGGGGCTCTCTCCCAAATTGCGTTCATATGGGTTGCATAAAACGATCGCCAATGCGAGCCTAATTCACAGGCAAAGCACTTATTCATAAATCGTCATGGCAAAACAGAGTGCTGGAAAAGGGGTAGGGTTGACCGAGGCCGAGCAAGAACATGACCGATACCGGGCGCCGGCCCTCGACAAGGGGCTCGATATTCTCGAACTGCTGGCCGGTGTCGATGGCGGCCTGACGCAGGCCGAGATCGCCAAGCGGCTGGATCGCAGCCCGAACGAATTCTATCGCATGCTCGATCGCCTCGTGCGCCGCGGCTATGTGGCGCGCCTCGATGGTGATCGGTTTGCACTGACGCTGAAGCTTTTCGGCCTCGCACAGATGCATGTGCCGACACGCCGGCTCGCTTCGTTTGCCATGCCGCTGATGCGGGAATTGGGCGAGACGTCCCATCAGGCCAATCATCTCGTCGTCTACGACCGCGGCCATCCTGTGGTCATTGCCCAGCAGGAAGCGCCGGGATATTGGGGAATTTCGATCCGGATCGGTTCACGCATGGGCTTGTTTGATACCGGCTCCGGGCATGTGCTACTCGCCTTTCGCAGCCGGGAGGCGCGGGCGATGATGGTCTGCGAACATGTCGGCAGCGGCGGCGATGGCGATCGCATGACGCCGGCATTCGAAGCGCGGCTGAACCAGGTGGTGACGCGCGGTTACGAGATGATGCCAAGCGCGCAGACCGCGGGTGTCATCAATCTGACGGCGCCAATCGTGATTGCCGACGGAACGGCCATTGCAGCCTTGACGGTGCCCTATATCACCTTGATCAATACGCCAGGCGCGCCGGATATCACCAACACGATCCAGCTGTTGCTCAACACAGCGAAACGGCTTTCCGATCTTGCCGGGGCCGGCATATCGGGAGAAGAGTAGTTTACCGCAGAATTCTCCGTTTACTAATGGGCAGTTTACGAGTGGGCAGTCGGCGCTTTGGAGGAGGCACCTATGATCATCGACACACATCTGCACCTGATCTATCGCGACTGGCTGCGTTATCCCTGGCTGAAGGACGTGCCGGCGCTCGACGCGGACTTTACCTATGAGCGCTATGCGCGCGAGGCGCGGCGGCTTGGCATCAGCGCAGTGCTACATATGGAGGTCGATGTCGATGCCGTCGACATGGCGGGCGAGACGGAGATGGTGCAGTCGATCTCGCACAAGCCCGGCAACATGATCCGTGGCGTGATCGCCGCCTGCCGGCCGGAGGATGAAGATTTCCCCGACTATCTGGAACAGCAGCGCGCCAATCCCTTCGTCAAGGGCTTTCGCCGGGTGCTGCATGTCGTGCCTGACGATGTCTCCGAGGGGGCGCTGTTTCGCGAAAACATCAAGCGCCTGTCGGGCACCGGTCTGACCTTCGATCTGTGCATGCTGCCGCACCAGATCGACAAGGCCAAGGCATTGGTCGATCTGGTCCCGGACGTGACCTTTGTCCTCGACCATTGCGGCGTTCCTGACATCAAGGGCCAGGGTTACGACACATGGAAGCAGGGCATCACCCAGATCGCCGCGCGTTCCAATGTCCGCGTCAAGATTTCCGGCATTCCGGCCTATGGCGATCTCGAGAACTGGACGCTCGATGACATGAAGCCCTATTTCGACCATGTGATCGATGCCTTCGGTTTCAATCGCGCGGTCTGGGGCTCGGATTGGCCGGTCTGTACGCTCGGAGGTGGCCTGTCGACCTGGGTTGCGACCACGCAGGCGCTGCTCTCCGGCGTCAGTCTGGAAGACAGGCAGGCGCTGTTTTCGGACAATGCCAAACGCCTGTGGGCGCTGTCCTAGCGGTCTTCCCGTTCGCTGCTGTCGGCCATCATCCGGCGCAGATAGCCGCGCATGGCGATGATCAGCGCTTCGACATCGTCATTGGAGGCAGACTGATCCTGCAATGCGTAGCTTTGCAGGATGATGCCGTCGATGCCGATCAGGATCTGGCGGGCGACGGCGCGGCCGATGCGCTTGCGCTCACTGGTGATCTGGTCGTTGTCGGCAAAGACCAGATGGCCATAGAAGTCGATATAGGCATTGTACTGGCGTGCCGCGAGCCATTCCGAGCCTTTGGTCCGGAGCGCATACAGGGTCAGCTCGGTCTGGGCGATCTGCTTGGCGCGGGTGTGCTGGATATAGTGCCAGCTGGCGCGGATCAACGCCTCGACCCGGTCTTCCGGATCGTCCGGTAAGGGTTCATCACGCTGATAGGCCTTGTCCATGTCGGCAATCAGGTCTTCGAGCACGGCCAGCAACAGGCTTTCCTTGCTGTCGAAGTAATAGTGCAGGGTGGCGAGCTTGACGCCGGCGCTTTCCGCGATGCGGCGGGTGGTGAGCGCGCCCATGCCGCCGTCTTCCAGCGCGTCCAGCGCGCCCTTGATGATCCGGGCGCGTGTCTCCAGACCCTTGCGGGTGGCACCAGCCGGCCGGCCGCGCTGGCTTTCGCCGGCCGCCTCGGTCACCACTGCTGATGCCTGTTTGTCGTCCATCGTCGTCCTTAGTTCGCCTGGTAGGTGATGCGCCCGTCGCAGATGGTCACAGCCGGCGACAGATCGACAATCCCGGCATGCGGGCAGGTTTCGATGTCGCCCGAAAGCACCACGACGTCGGCATAATAGCCGGGTTTCAACATGCCCTTGCGGTCTTCCATGAACTCGACCCAGGCGCTGGTGCGGGTATAGGCGACCAGTGTCTGGTCGAGCGTCAGGCGATGATCCGGCATGTCTTGCCGCCACGGCGTGCGGGTCATGGCATCGGTGATGCAGCTCAGCGGCGGCAGCGGCGAGACCGGCCAGTCGGTGGCAAAGACAATTGTCGCGCCTGCGTCGACAAGGGTCTTCCAGGCGAAGGCGTAGGGCCAGCGCTGTTCGCCAATATAGGTCAGATAGGGTTCAAGCGGCAGGCCGGCCGAGCCTGGCGGATGCGTTGGCTGCATCGAGGCGATGGTGCCGAGTTCGGCAAGACGCGGAATGTCGTCGGGATGCACGACCTCGATATGTTCGATGCGGTTGCGGCTGTCGCGCCGTCCATTGGTCCGGATCGCCGCCTCATAGCCGTCAAGCACCATGCGCACCGCGCCGTCGCCGATGGCATGCACCGTCACCGGCAGCCCGAGACGGTCCGCTTCAATTGCGATGCTGTTGAAATGTTCGGCCGTAAACAGCGGTTCGCCTTTCCAGCCTGGCTTGTGGCTGTAGTCGTCGACGAAGACGGCGGTTTCGCCTTCGGTCACGCCATCCATGAACATCTTGACGAAGTTGCAGCGCAGCTTGTCGGATTGGAAGCGCCCGCGCCAGACGGCGGCCTTGTCCTCAAGATCGGAAAGCGGCATGAAATTCTTCATGTGGTAGGGCATGCGGACACGCACCGGCAGTCCTTCGGTGTCCTCGATCTCCTGGAGCATTTCCAGCTGGTAGAGACTGCCGTCCATGTTCTGGATCGAGGTAATGCCCTGGGCGGCGCAATAGGCGAGGCCCTTCTTGAGAACCGCAATGTCGGCAGCTCTTTGTTCCGGCGTCACATGGTCCGGGTCGCCGCCGGTCGCACTGCCGAGCATTTCGCGGCCGCCGGTTTCGCTGAGCGCCATGACCGGGCTGAACGCATTGGTTTCGCGCAATTCGCCGGCGGCCAGTCCATCATCGCCCATGACGATCTCGTTGCCGACGCCGACGTCGCGGCCGTGCAGGATGCCGGCCTTTTCCAGTGCGATCGTATTGGCCCAGGCCGTGTGGCGGTCCGGTGCCATCATGACGAAGGGGCGATCGGCGATGATCGCATCGAGATGGTGGCGGCTGACGCGCTCCTCGTCCGACAGGATCGTATAGTCGGCGTAGAGCCCTTCCAGCAGGGGCTTGGTGGGGTTTTCGGTGGCGTAGGCGCGTATGGCGGCCTTCAGGGCATCGAAGCCCTTGGTCCCCATCAGCGACAATTGGCCGAGGCCGACAGAGCCGCCGAAGATATGCATATGGGCTTCGTTAAAACCCGGAAGGACCGAAGCGCTGCCGGCATCGATCATCCGGGTCGCGGGCACGGAATAGGCCATGATCTCGGCGTCGGTGCCGACTGCGAGAATGCGGTTGCCGGCGAGCGCGATCGCCTGCGCCGTGGGCCTATCGTCATCCATGGTCAGGATGCGTGCATTGTGGATGATGATATCGGCAGTAATGCTCATGATGTGGTCCCTTTTGCTCTTACCGATCGATCAGGACTGATAGGTGATCCGGCCGTCGCAGATGGTGATCGCGGCGCGGACGTCGGTCATGATCCTGTCGGCTGCGACGCTTTCGATATCGGTCGAGAGCACCACGATGTCGGCAAGAAAACCGGGCTTCAGCTTGCCCTTTCGGTCTTCCATGAATTCGACCCAGGCGCCGATCGCGGTATAGGCCTCGAGGGATTCCTCCAGCGAGAAGCGCTGCTCCGGCAATCCGTCTTTCCATGGCTTACGGGTCAGGGCATCCTGGATGCACTGGAACGGCGAGACAGGCGAAACCGGCCAGTCGGAGGCAAAGACGACCGTGGCGCCTGCCTCCTTCATCGTGCGCCAGGCATAGGCATATTGCCAGCGGTCTTCGCCGATCTTGTCCGTCGTCGGTTCGGCCGGGAAACAGGTGCCGCCGGGATAATGCACGGGCTGCATCGAGGCGACGATGCCGAGTTCGGCGAAGCGCGGAATGTCATCCGGGTGAATGACCTCGATATGTTCGATGCGATGGCGGTTGTCCTGCTGGCCGTTGGTCTTCAACGCCGCTTCATAGCCATCGAGCGTCTGGCGGATCGCGGCGCTGCCGATGGCATGCACGGCGACCTGCAGGCCGAGTGCATCGGCCTTGGTGGCGATGGCGTTGAACGCGTCGGCGGTGAACAGCGGCTCATAGTCGTAATCGGGGCGATCGCCGTAGCCGTCGAGCATGAAGGCGGTTTGGCTATCGAGCACGCCGTCCATGAACACCTTGACGAAGTCACCCCGCACCATGTCGGTGGCAAATTCCCTCTTCCATTCGGCGGCCTTGTCGAGTTCGGCAAGGTCCATGAAGTTCTTCATGTGGAAGGGAATACGAATGCGGCAGGGCAGTTCGCCGGCCTGTTCCAGGTCGCGCATCAGACGCAGTTGGTAGTGGTTGCCGTCGAAGTTCTGGATCGAGGTCACGCCCCAGGAGGCGCAATAGTCGAGGCCGCTCTTCAGGATCGCCCGGTCGAGGGCATATTGCTCCGGCGTGACATTGTCCGGATCCATGCCGGTGACCATGCCGAGTTCCTCGCGACCGCCGGTGGAGGCAAGCGCGGCGACCGGGCCGAAGGCATTGCCTTCGCGCAGTTCGCCACTGGCCAGGCCGTCTGCTCCCATGACGATCTCGTTGCCGATTCCGACATCCTTGCCCTGCAGAAGGCCGGCCTGTTGCAGCGCCATGGTATTGGCCCAGGCCGTATGGTGGTCGGGGGCAAACATCATGAAGGGACGATCCGGCACGATGGCGTCGAGATGCTGGCGGGTGACCGGTTCGCCAAGGCCGATGATCGAATAGTCGGCGGAAAAGCCCATCAGAAGCGGTTCATCGGGATTGGCTGCGGAATAATCGAGGATCGCCGTCTTCAGTGCGTCGAAACCCTGAATGCCGTGCAGGTTGAGTTGACGCAGCGAGACAGAGCCCGGGAAGATGTGCATATGCGCTTCGTTGAAGCCCGGCAGGACGGTCGCGCCCTTGGCGTCGATGACACGGGTTGAAGCGTTGGCGAGCGCGTCGATCTCGCCTGCAGAACCGACCGCCAAGATCCGGTTTCCGGCAATCGCAATGGCTTCGCCACGCGGATTGGCTTGGTCCATCGTCAGAACGCGGGCATTCTTGATGATCAGTTCGGCGGTCTGGGACATGGTGGTCATTCCGGTTGTCTCGAATTCGGGTTCTGGCGTTCAAGCGTTCAGGGCACTGAGGGCACGGAAGAAGGCGAAATTGTCCTGTTTCAACTCGTCATCCAGCGGGTTGGGCTGCGACGAGAGCTTGACGATGACGGTCTCGGTGGACGGATCGACATAGAGCCACTGGCCATGGATGCCGATGGCGCAAAAGGCGCCGTCCGTTTCGCCGCTCTGGTACCATTGGCTGCGATAACGTCCGTTCGGCAAAAGGTTGGGCTTGCCGTCCACCCAGGCCTGATGATCGCCGGCGTCGAGCATGTCGGCGATCCAGGCTTGCGGGACCACCTGCCGGCCTTCGACCAGACCGTTGTTGCGCACCATCTCCCCGACGCGGGCAAGATCGCGCGCGGTCACCGAGACGCCGCCTGCGGCACGGGCGTAGCCTTCGGCATCCACGGTCACCGTGGCATGGTTCTTCGCGCCGAGCGGCTTCCACAGGCGTTCGGAAAAGACCTCGGCATATCGCGTGCCGGTGGCGCGCTCGACCAGAATGCCGAGCAGGTCGGAATTCGGCGAGGCATAGAAATGCGCGCCGCCATGGGCATGATCCGCCTTCTTCAGCGTCAGCAGGAAGGCGAGCAGGGTCTCAGTCGGCGTTGCCGGATCCGCCGGATTCCACAGCGTCGCGCGACGATAGCGGGCATAGGCACCATCGGTATTGAGATAGGCCTCGTCGAATTCCAGACTGACGCGCATGTCGAGCACGTCGCGAATGGTGCAGTCGCCATAGGCGGAGCCTGCCGCTTCGGGCAGAAGGCTGGTCACCGGCTTGTCCGGGTCGATCAGGCCGTCGGCCTCAAGGTTGGCGATCAAAAGCGCGGTCAGCGATTTACTCACCGAAAAGACGATATGCGGCTGGTTGACGTCGGCATGCGGTGCGTAATGCTCGGCGACGATTTGTCCGCTGCGCATCATCACGAAAGCGTCGGTATGGGCATAGTTGAGAAAGTCGCGGGCCGTGCCATGGCCGGCGAGGCCGGTCTGCATGGGTTGGTCGAGCAAGGGCGAAAATGCCAGGGCTACTTCCGGACGTTCGGCGGCAGCTGAGATCCCGGCACTTGGCACCACTTCGCCGACATTGGAAAAGCTCCAGCGGCTGAAAGGGCCGTTTCGCCAGGTTGCGAGCATGACTTCATTGCGCTCAAAGCCGTGCGCCTTGGCAAATTCGGTGGTCATGGAAATGCTCCTCCCGTCCGGGGGAGCATGACGCTCCCCCGTGGGTCATGAGGATAGGGACTTTCGGACCTGGTTATTTCTGCACTTCGGTCCAGATGCGGGTATAGAGGTTTGCAACTTCCGGCGAGCAGCTGCTCAGAAACTCGCCTGCCTTTTCAAATTCGGCCGGCACGATGAGTTCCGGCGCATCCTTCATGTCGGCCGGCATGAAATCCGCCGAACCCTTGATGCCGTTGGCGTATTTCGCAAAGGCCGAGATCAATGCGGCGTTCTCCGGCTCCATGATGAAGTTCATGAAAAGCTTGGCGTTTTCGGGATTTTTCGCGTCCTTCAGCAGAGCGACGGAATCCATGAAGATCGGGAAGCCTTCCTTCGGATAACCGAACTTGATGTCCGGGTTTTTCAAGCGCGAGCGCAGGATGGCGCCATTCCAGTAGTAGACGGCGGAATAGTCGCCGGCCGGCAGCTTTTCGGTGACGCTGTAGTCCATCGCCAGCCACTTCGGCTTGGCTTCCACCAACTTGTCGCGGACCTTCTTCAGAAGCTCCTTGTCTTCGGTGCACCAATCGCCGCCAAAATACTTGATCGTGGCGAAAAGGACGTCATTCATCTCCGGCTCGACATTGATCTTGCCGACCAGTTCCTGCGGAGGATCGAGCCAGATCGCGGAGGTGTTGATGTCGCCACCATACACCTTGGTGTTGATGCCGATGCCCGAGAAGCCGATCTGCCACGGAACCGAATAGTGGCGGCCCGGATCCCAATCGACGTTGACCCAGCGCTCATCGACATTCTTGAAGTTCTCCATCTGGTCCGGGCGTGCTTCCGCCAGCAGGCCTTCCTTGATGAAGATCTGCAGGTAGTTGGACGAGGGCACGACGACGTCGAAGCCATGGCCGCCGGTGCGGATCTTAGCGAGCGCCGTGTCGTTGGAATCGTAGTCGGTGACCGTGACCTTGACGTCGAACTGCTGTTCGAACTTCTTGATCAGTTCGGGGCTCGTATAATCACCCCAGTTGTAAATGTTGAGTTCGCCCGCAGCAGAGGCTGCCCCGGCGAAAGCCAGCGTTGCGATCAGCGCGGTTGCGGTTGTCGTCATCCATTTCATTTTCATAGTTCGTTCCTCTCTGTTGTTATGACGTCGAATTATTGTTGTTTGCGCCTGTTGACGATGAAGACGATGATGACCAGCGCTGTCGACAGCGCCAGGAAGACCGTGGCGATCGCGTTGATTTCGGGCGTGGTTTCACGCCTCAACTGACCCAGCATGTAGGTGGGCAGCGTGTCCTGTCCGCCGGATTTGACGAATTCGGTGATGACGACGTCATCGAGCGAAATGACGAAAGCCAGCATGAAACCGGCGATCAGGGCAGGGCGCAGCAGCGGGAAAGTCACATGGCGGAACGCCATCCAGGGGGTGGCGTAAAGGTCTGCCGCAGCCCGTTCCAGCGTCAGGTCCATGCTCTCCAGCCGGGCCCTGATCGGCAGATAGGCGAAGGGTATGCAAAACGCGGTATGGGCGGCGATCAGGTAGCCGAGGCCGGAATAACCGGTCCAGACCTTGATCCGCGAGAAGACGATCAACAGCGCCACGGCCGTGACGATCTCCGGTACCATGATCGGTTGATTGATCAGCGCATATTTGAAGGTCAGGCCGCGATAAGGCTCGGTCCGGGTGGTTGCGAGTGCGGCCATGGTTGCCGCGATCGTCGCAAGCGTCGCAGCCCAGACCGCGATGATCAGCGAGCGGATGGCCGCATCCTGCACGGCAGAGTTCTGCCAGGCGGCCGCAAACCAGCGTAGCGAGAACCCGTCCCAATGAGACAGCGATTCCGCACCATTGAAGGAATAGGCCACAAGCGCGCCGATCGGCAGGTAGAGCGCGAAGAAGGTGAAGAGGGCGATGAAGCCGAAGCCCGGTTGGGCGCGGATGTCGAAGCGTGGCTTAAACATGGCCTGCTCCCGAGCGTGAGGCGTTGCGCACGTAGAAGATCAAGGCGACCATGACCAGCGCCATCAGCGTGATCGACATGGCGGCCCCGAGCGGCCAGTTGCGACCCGCGCCGAACTGCATCTCGATCAGGTTGCCGAGCATCATGTTCTTGCCGCCGCCGAGCACGCGCGGAATGACATAGGCGCCGAGCGAGGGAATGAAAACGAGGATCGAGCCGGCGATGATGCCGGGCATGACCAGGGGGATGACGATGCGCCGCAACACCTGGAAGCGGTTGGCATAGAGGTCATATCCCGCCTCGACCAGCCTGAAGTCGAGCTTCTCGATCGAGGCATAGAGCGGCAGGACCATCAGCGGCAGGTAGACATAGGTCATGCCCAGCAGGTTGGCCGTGTCGGTATACATGATCTGCAAAGGGCTGCTGATCACACCGAGCCAGATCAGCGCGTTGTTCAACAGTCCCTCGTTGCGGATCACCTGCTGCATGGCAAAGGTGCGGATCAGCAGATTGGTCCAGAAGGGGATGGTCACCAGGAAGACCCAGATCTCGCGTGAACTGGGCGGCCGTGTGGCGATGAAATAGGCGGTCGGGAAGCCGAGAATCACGGTCAGCAGCGTGGTCAAAAACGACAGCTGGATCGAGCGCCAGATGATCGACATATGCGCACTGGCGAGGCCGAGGGTGTCATCGAACATGTCGCGCTGGAAGAAGACCGAGAACCAGCCCTCAGACGAGAATTCGCCGAACTTCACGTCACCGTAGTCGCCCTTCGCCATGAACGAATAGACCAGCATGACGAGGAGCGGTCCGGCGGCCGCAACAAAAATGATGAGAAGCGCCGGCAGGCTGAGCAGCCAGCGGTTCTTGATGTCGCGCGATCTGGCATTTTCGGGGGCCGTTTTCATCGCGCTCATGGTCAATCCCTCAGGATCTGCGCGACATCGTCGCTGAGCTCGATGCCGACCGTATCGCCTTCGGTGATGCCGCAATGACCGCTGCGGGCATTCTGCTGGCGGATCATGAACAGTGCGCCGTCGCCGAGCCGGATGTGGATATGCGTATCCGTTCCCAGATAGACGACCGTCTCGACCGTGCCCGACAGGACCGAGGCTGAATCGGGGCCGGCGATGCGGGCATGTTCCGGGCGGATGACCACGGTGACCCTGCCGGACGGCGTGGTCTGATCCGGGAAGGTCGCTGCAATTTCGGTTCCCGACGCGAGCCGGACCCTGGCGCGGTCACCTTCGACCGACAGCACATCGGCCTCGAGGAAGTTCGTCTCGCCGATGAAATCGGCGACAAAACGTTCGGCCGGGCGGTCGTAGATGTCCCAGGGCGAACCCACCTGGCGCAGGCTGCCGGTCGACATGACCGCGATGCGGTCCGACATGGTCAGCGCTTCTTCCTGGTCATGGGTGACGAAGATGAAGGTGATGCCGGTTTCGGCCTGCACCCGCTTCAGCTCGATCTGCATTTCCTTGCGCAGCTTGTAGTCGAGGGCCGACAGCGGTTCGTCGAGCAGCAGGACCTTCGGCTTCGGGGCAAGCGCGCGGGCGAGCGCCACGCGCTGCTGCTGGCCACCGGAGATCTGGCTGACCTGGCGATCGCGCATCGGCACCATATGGACCAGTTCGAGCATCTCGTCGACGCGCGCCTTGACCTCGGCTGCCGGCTTGCCGAGCATCTTCAGTCCGAAGCCGATGTTTTCGGCAACCGTCATATGGGGAAAGAGAGCGTAGCTCTGGAAAACCGTGTTGACCGGCCGCTTGAATGGCGGAAGCGGTGCGATGTCCTCGCCATAGAGCAGGATCTCGCCGGTGGTCGGGAAATCGAACCCGGCTATCAGCCGCAGGAGCGTGGTCTTGCCGCAGCCGGACGGTCCGAGCAGGGTGAAAAATTCGTTCTCGCGGATTGTCAGGTTGATGCCGTCCAGTGCGGTCACCTTGCCTCCGCCCGATCCATAAACACGGCTGACGCCGCGGATCTCAATGGCTGCCTTCTGGGATATGGAACTCAAGCAGTGCCCCCGTTTATGTTGGGTTTAGGCGTGGAGAGTTTTCACGCAGCCGCGACCTGCCAGGGCGGATCGCCAACTGTTTTTTGCAACTGTCGTCACGCAATTCGCGTGCCATCCCAATTGCGG
Organism: Hyphomicrobiales bacterium; assembly: GCA_900470155.1. Lineage (GTDB taxonomy): Bacteria > Pseudomonadota > Alphaproteobacteria > Rhizobiales > Rhizobiaceae > Allorhizobium. The sequence goes on along the minus strand of UBZT01000009.1, from coordinate 1,082,746 downwards.
TCTGCGAAATCCTCCACTCAGTGCGGCGACGCAAGGCAGAGCGCCGAAAATCCGCATTTTACCCTGTCTCGCCGATGTTCCCGTTGCTTTTGTCTGATCCGTTCGGCGTGTCCGGATCAGCCTGATTAATGGCATGTTGCCTCTAAATTGGTCGTTTGACCATTTTTATTTCGCAAGCCCGAGAAGATTTTCGCGAAGCGCATGACAGGCCTGCGTTTTACGCGTGCAGCATCGGCTTGACGCGTTTGCGGCAGCACTCCATCGTTGGGGCCAACACACGGCAGCGACGCCTCGGCCATCATCCGGCGTCCGCCATGCCGCCATTCGGGAGCCTGCCTTGACCGATCCGACCGCCCATGGCGCAACCGCGCTTTCCGCCGCCATCCAGTCCGGTGAACTCACGGCCGAGGCGGTGATGGCGGCCTATCTCAAGCGCATCCACGCGCTGAACCCGAAGATCAACGCTCTCGTCAGCCTGCGGCCGGACGACGAATTGCTGACCGAGGCGCAGGCTGCCGACCGCGAGCGGGCGGCCGGTCGCAGTCGTGGCTGGATGCACGGCTTGCCGATTGCGATCAAGGACCTGTCCGAAGTGGCCGGCATCGTGTGTACCTATGGTTCGCCGCTCTTTCGCGACTTCGTTCCCGATTTCGACGAGATCCAGGTGGCGCGGATCCGGGCTGCCGGCGCGATCATCATCGGCAAAACCAATACGCCCGAATGGGGCTTTGGGTCGCATAGCTACAATCCGGTTTTCGGCACGACCCGCAACCCTCACGATCTCACCCGCTCGGCCGGCGGCTCAAGCGGTGGGGCAGGGGCGGCGCTGGCTGCAAGGCTTGTACCGGTCGCCGACGGCAGCGACATGATGGGGTCCTTGCGCAATCCGGCCGCGTTCAACAATGTCGTCGGCTTTCGCCCCAGCTTCGGCCGGGTGCCGTCGCTGCCGGGCCGCGACACCTATCTCAACCAGTTGGCGGTAACCGGGCCGATGGGGCGCTCTGTGGCCGACGTGGTGGCGCTGCTGAATACACAGTCCGGCTATGACCGGCGTGATCCGTCGTCCTATGACAGCGCACCGATCGCGCTCGATCCAGCCATCGCCAAAGCGGGCGGCCGGATCGGCTGGCTTGGCGACTACGATGGCTATCTGCCGTTCGAGCCCGGTGTGCTGTCGTTGTCGGAGAAGGCGTTGAAGGTGTTCGACGGGCTTGGCTTCGTGGTCGAAAAGGCCATGCCCGATTTCGACATGGAACGGCTGTGGTGGGCGTGGACGACACTGCGCGGCTTCTTCACCGCCGGCAGCATGCGGGATTTCTACGAGGATCCCGGCAAGCGCGGTTCTCTCAAGCCGGAGATCCTGCATGAGGTCCGGACGGGGCTCAAGGTTTCCGCCAGCGACGTCTACGAGGCCTCGGCGCTGCGCACGCTCTGGTACCAGGCGATGCTGACGCTTTTCGACCGCTACGACTACCTGATCGCGCCTTCCGCCCAGGTCTTCCCCTTCGACGCAGACATTCCCTGGCCGCGCACGATTGCCGGCCGGCACATGGATACCTATCATCGCTGGATGGAGGTGGTGATCGGGCCAAGCATGGCCGGTCTGCCGGTGGCGGCACTGCCGGCCGGCTTCAATGGGCAGGGATTGCCGACCGGATTCCAGCTTATCGGCCGCCCGCGTTGCGATGGCGACGTGCTATCTCTCTCGGCACTCTACGAGCAGGCAACCGATTGGCTCGGTCACCATCCAAAGCTCGAATAGTTTCATTTGGAGTAAAAATTTTTCACCCTTGAATATCGAGGGGATTTGGTCCTACCATTTGAACACACGGTTCTACCGTGACTTAACACTGCCAGCCCCCGATCACGGGGACCGCGCTTCTCCTCGTGTGTGACTGAAAAGCGGAATTCATTTTCATGGACTTGATCTTCGACGGCCATAACGACGTGTTGCTTCGCCTGTGGCGCAGCCGCAAGGACGGGACAGATCCGGTTGTTGAATTCACCCAGGGCACGACGGCTGGCCATATCGACGGGCCGCGTGCGAAGCAGGGCGGACTGGCCGGTGGCCTTTGCGCCATCTACATTCCGTCGCCGCATGATTTCTCGTTGCAGGAGCCGGATGCTGCTGGCCACTATGTCACGCCGCTCGATCCGCCGCTGGACCGCCAGTGGTCGCTCGACATCGCGCTCGAAATGGCGTCTGTCGCGCAGCGTCTCGATCGGGCCGGAGCCTGGAGGCTTTGCCGTTCGACAGCTGATATCCGCCGGGCCATGGCAGAGGGTGTGTTTGCCGCCGTTTTGCATATGGAAGGCTGCGAGGCGATCGACCGGGATCTCGACGTGCTGGAAACCTTCCATGCGTCTGGCTTGCGTTCGCTCGGTCCGGTCTGGAGCCGCAACAATATCTTCGGCCATGGCGTGCCGTTCGCCTATCCGATGTCGCCCGATACCGGCCCCGGTCTGACGGATGCCGGCGTGGCGCTGGTCAAGCGCTGCTATGCGCTGGGCATTCTGGTCGATCTGGCGCACATTACCGAAAAGGGTTTCTGGGATGTCGCCAAGATCACCGACCAGCCGCTGATTGCCAGCCATTCCAATGTGCATGCGCTGACGCCGGTTGCGCGCAACCTGACCGACAGGCAGCTGGATGCGATTAAGGAAAGCCGGGGTCTGGTCGGCCTGAATTATGCCGTCACCATGCTGCGGCCGGATGCACGCGACAGCGCCGACACGCCGGTCTCGGCCATGGTCCAGCATATCGACTATTTGGTCGAGCGCATGGGCATCGATTGCGTCGCCATCGGCTCCGATTTTGACGGCGCGACCGTGCCTGCCGACATCGCCGATGCGGCCGGCAATCAAAAGCTGGTTGAAGCGCTGAAGGTGGCTGGCTACGGTGGCGAAGACGTGGACAAAATCTGCCGGGAAAACTGGCTGAGAGTACTCGCATCGGCCTGGCACGAGTAGTGCGAGCCCATACGATCGTTATCCACAACAACCAAGAAGGGGAATAATAGGATGATGAATTCATTCAATAAACGCTTGAAGTTGATGACGACCAGCGCGGCGCTCGCGCTGATCCTGGCGGGTGGGCCGCAGGCCTATGCCGCGACGCCGGCCGATACGCTGGTTCTGGCCTGGGCGATCGACGACATCATCACGCTCGATCCGGGCGAAGCCTTCGAAATCTCGACGGCGGAAGTGACTGCCAACACCTATAGCAAGCTGGTCGCGCTCGATCCGGCCGATACGTCCAAGGTCATCGGCGACCTCGCCGAAAGCTGGACCACCTCCGACGACGGCCTGACCTATACGTTCAAGCTCAAGTCCGGGCTGAAGTTTGCCTCCGGCAACCCGATCACGGCGGCAGACGTCGCCTATTCGTTCGAGCGCGCCGTCAAGCTCGACAAGTCGCCGGCCTTCCTGCTCACCCAGTTCGGCCTCACCGGTGACAATGTCACCGAAAAGGCAAAAGCCACCGACGACACGACCTTCGTGCTCACCGTCGACAAGGCCTATGCGCCGAGCTTCGTGCTCAACGTGCTGACCTCCACGGTTGCCTCGGTCGTCGACAAGGTGCTGGTCACCGAGAAGGCCAAGGCGATGACGCCGACGGCCGAATACAAGTATGACACCGATTTCGGCAACGAATTCCTCAAGACCGGCTATGCCGGCTCGGGTCCGTTCAAGATCCGCGAATGGCGCGCCAACGAAGTGGTCGTGCTTGAGCGCAACGACAATTTCTATGGCGAAAAGGCAAAGCTTGCCCGCGTCATCTATCGCTACATGAAGGAAAGTGCCGGCCAGCGTCTGGCGCTTGAAAACGGCGACATCGACGTTGCACGCAATCTCGAGCCGGGCGATTTCGAGGCCGTTGCGAAGAAGGAAGGCATTGCCACCACGTCGGCACCGAAGGGCACGCTGTATTATTTCAGCCTGAACCAGAAGAACCCGAACCTGGCCAATCCGGAAGTCATTGAGGCCTTCAAGTATCTGGTCGATTACGATGCGCTCGGCGAAACGCTGATCAAGGGCATCGGCTCGATCCACCAGACCTTCCTGCCGTCCGGCCAGCTCGGCGCGCTTGAAGACAAGCCCTACAAACTCGATGTGGCCAAGGCGAAGGAACTGCTGGCCAAGGCTGGTCTGGCCGACGGCTTTACCGTCACCATGGATGTGCGCAACACCCAGCCGGTCACCGGCATTGCCGAAAACGTCCAGCAGACGCTGGCCCAGGCCGGCATCAAGCTGGAAATCATCCCGGGTGATGGTAAGCAGACGCTGACCAAATTCCGCGCCCGCCAGCACGACATCTATATCGGCCAGTGGGGTTCGGACTATTTCGACCCGAACTCGAATGCCGAAACCTTCACCTTCAACCCGGACAATTCCGACGAAGGCAAGAACAAGACGCTCGCCTGGCGCAATGCCTGGGATCCGACGGAGCTTTCGGCCAAGACCCAGGCCGCGCTGCTCGAGAAGGACACGGCAAAGCGTGCGGCGATCTATGAAGACCTGCAGAAGCAGGTTCTCGCAACCGGCCCGTTCGTGATGATCTTCCAGCAGACGGAAATCGCCGGCTATTCGGACAATGTGAAGGATTACAAGCTCGGACCGAGCTTCGACACCAACTTCGTCTACACCGTCTCCAAGGACTGATCCCCTTGACGGATGTCTCCAATCGGACCGAGGCGCGGCGCAATAGCGCGCGCGCCTCGGCGCTTGCCATCTCGCTGTCGAAGTTCATCCTGACGGTGGTGACGACGTATCTCGGCCTTCTGGCCGTGACTTTTTTCATCGGTCGCGTGGTGCCGATCGATCCCGCGCTCGCCATTGTCGGCGATCGTGCGCCGGCGCATGTCGTCGAGCGCGTGCGCGAGGAACTCGGCCTGAACCTGCCGCTCTACGAACAGTTCTTCATCTACATTCGCCAGGTGCTCAGTGGCGATTTCGGCACGTCTGTGCTGACCACCAATCCGGTGCTGACCGATATCGCAAGGGTATTCCCCGCGACCATGGAGCTTGCCACGGTCGGCACGATCATCGGCGTCTTGTTCGGCGTGCCGCTCGGCATTCTTGCCGCCGTCAAGCGCGGCTCGATCGCCGACCAGATCGTGCGCGTGATCGGGCTGATCGGCTATTCCGTGCCGATCTTCTGGCTCGGCCTTTTGGCGCTCTTGTTCTTCTATGCCAAGCTCAACTGGGTCGCCTATCCGGGGCGCGTCGATATCGTCTATGAATACAGCTTCACGCCGGTCACCGGCTTCTACCTTCTCGACGCCGCCATGCAGCGGCAGTGGGACGTGTTGTGGGACCTGTTCCGCCACATCATCCTGCCGGGCGCGCTGCTCGGGTATTTTTCGCTCGCCTATATCAGCCGCATGACACGCTCCTTCATGCTGAACGAGCTTTCGCAGGAATATATCGTCGCGGCCCGGGCAAAGGGTCTGTCGGAAACGCGGATCATCTGGTTCCATGCGCTGCGCAATGCCGCCGTGCCGCTGCTCACCGTGATCGCACTCTCCTATGCCGGCCTGCTGGAAGGTTCCGTGTTGACGGAGACGATCTTCTCCTGGCCGGGCCTTGGCCTCTACATCACAAATTCGCTGCAGAATGCCGACATGAATGCGGTGCTCGGCGGGACCATTGTCATCGGTTCCGTATTCATCGCCATCAATCTCCTGTCGGACGTTCTGTACCGCATGCTTGACCCGAGGACGCGCAGCCGATGACCGGATCCGATCTCACGGCAAAACCGAGCCTTCGCCAATGGCTTCTCTCCGACCGGCCGCAGTCGCGCTGGCAGGCCCGCTGCGGCCGCCTCTACATGATCTGGCGGCGGTTCTCCGAAAACCGGCTGGCGTTGTTCGGTCTCGCCATCCTGATCGCGTTGCTGTTTGTTGCCGCCTTTGCCGATATTCTGGCGCCGCATTCGCCTGTGCAGGGCGACCTGCGCAATGCGCGCCTGCTGCCGCCGGGAACCGAAGGATACCTGCTCGGCACCGATGACCAGGGGCGCGATATCCTGTCGCGGCTGATCCATGGCTCGCGGCTGACGCTGTTCGTCATCGCGCTGGTCGCGATCATCGCCGCACCGATCGGCCTGATCGTCGGCACCGTTGCCGGTTATGCCGGTGGCTGGGTCGATGCGGTGCTGATGCGCATCACCGACATCTTCCTCGCCTTTCCGAAACTGGTCCTGGCGCTGGCACTTGTTGCGGCGCTTGGTCCCGGCATCGAGAATGCCGTTCTCGCCATCGCGATCACGTCCTGGCCGCCCTATGCCCGCATCGCGCGCGCCGAAACGATGACCTTCCGCAATTCCGACTATATCTCGGCGGTCAAGCTGATGGGAGCCTCGCCGCTGCGCATCGTGCTCTTCCACATCATTCCGCTCTGCATGTCGTCGCTGATCGTGCGCGTGACGCTCGACATGGCGGGCATCATCCTGACGGCCGCCGGCCTCGGCTTCCTCGGTCTCGGCGCCCAGCCGCCGCTTCCCGAATGGGGCGCGATGATCGCATCCGGTCGCCGCTTCATCCTCGACCAATGGTGGGTTGCCGCCATGCCGGGCTTTGCCATCCTGATCGTCTCGCTCGGCTTCAACCTTTTGGGCGACGGGCTTCGCGATGCGCTCGATCCGAAGGAGGCCGGCCAATGACGCCGCTTCTGACAGTCGAAAACCTGAGGGTCAGTTTTCCAACCCGCACCGGCACCATCGAGGCGGTGCGCGGGGTAAATTTCACCCTCGGTAAGGAGCGTCTTGGGATCGTCGGCGAATCCGGCTCGGGCAAGTCGCAGACCGGCCGCGCCATCATGGGGCTGACGCCGGGTCACGCCCTGATCACCGCCGACAGGCTCGCGTTCGGCGAAACCGATCTGCTCAAGGCCTCGGCCTCGCAGCGTCGGACCCTGCGTGGCAAACGGCTGGCGATGATCCTGCAGGATCCGAAATATTCCCTCAATCCGGTCATGCCGATCGGCCGGCAGATCATGGAAACGCTGCGGACCCACGAGCGGATCTCGCGGAGCGAGGCGCGCGCCCGAGCGCTTGCCATGCTGGAAGCGGTGCAGATCCGCGATCCGGAGCGTGTCTTTGATCTCTACCCGCACGAGGTTTCCGGCGGCATGGGCCAGCGCGTGATGATCGCGATGATGCTGGTCTGCGGCCCGGAACTGCTGATTGCCGACGAGCCGACATCGGCGCTCGACGTCACCGTGCAGCTCGAAGTGCTGGCCATTCTCGACAAGCTGGTGTCCGAGCGCGGCATGGGGCTGATCTTCATCAGCCACGACCTCAGGCTCGTCTCGTCCTTCTGCGACCGTGTCCTGGTCATGTATGCGGGCAAGGTGGTCGAGGAGATCGAGGCATCGAAACTGTCCGAGGCGAAACATCCCTACACCCAAGGCCTCCTCAATTGTCTGCCCCAGATCGCGGCCGACCGGCATCCGCTGCCGGTGCTGGAGCGCCAGGCGGAGTGGAAGCTATGAAACTGTCCCTTTCCATCCGTGACATGATCGTGCGCTTCGACGGTTTTCGTGCGCTTGATACCGTCAGCCTCGATGTCGAGACCGGCCAGTCCTTCGGCATTGTCGGCGAATCCGGTTCAGGCAAATCGACGCTTCTGCGCGCTGTCGCCGGGCTGAACCCGTTCGACGAGGGCACCTTGACTGTGAGCGGCAGGAGCTACAGCGGCCGCAAGCGCGACCGCGAATTCTACCGCACCGTCCAGATGGTGTTCCAGGACCCCTACGGCTCGCTGCATCCGCGCCAGACGGTCGATCGGCTGCTGCTCGAGCCGCTGGCGATCCATGGCATACCGGATGCGGAGGTGCGCATCGCGCGCGCGCTCGACGAGGTGGGCCTCGGCAGCGGTTTCCGCTTCCGCTTTTCGCACCAGCTGTCGGGCGGCCAGCGCCAGCGCATCGCCATTGCCCGGGCGCTGATCCTCGAACCGCAGATCCTGCTGCTTGACGAGCCGACCTCGGCGCTCGATGCCTCGATCCAGGCAGAGATCCTGAACCTGCTCGAACAGGTGCGCAAGGATCGCGGCCTGACCTTCGTCATGGTCAGCCACGATCTCTCGGTGATCAGCCATATGTGCGAAAAGCTGGTGGTGATGAAGTCCGGCAAGGTGGTGGAAACCCTGTCGACGGAGCAACTACGCAGCCGTGACTTTTCCACCGACTATACGCGACAGCTTCTGACCGCCAGCGAGGGTTTTCGCCGCGACTGAAACGGGTGCGACTTGATCCTGGATCAGACGGGTCGAGTTGGGTGGCTCAGGCCACCCGCAGCCCCGACCGCCAGGCGGCTTTCAGGAACGGATGACCGTCATGCAGGTCGGTGCGGATCAGGTCGGCGCGCAGGCCGAGCGAAATTTCGCCGCGATCCTTCAGCCCGCCGGCCAAAGCCGGTGCCCGGGTGACCATGGCCACCGCGCGCGGCAGGTCGTAGCTGAGGCCCGGATCGGCGGCGATCATGAAGGCCGCATCGAGCAGCGAACGCGGCACATAGTCGGATGCCAGGATATCGACGAGATCGGCAACCAGCAGGTCGCGCACGGCGATATTGCCGGACTGCGAGCCGCCGCGCAGAATGTTCGGTGCGCCGGCGACGATGCCGAGGCCCTTGTCGCGGGCGGCTTGTGCGGCTTCGATCGAGCAGGGGAATTCGGAAATGCTGACGCCATCGGCCAGCGCTTCGTCGATGTGTTCGATATCGGTGTCGTCATGGCTCATCAGCGGCAGGCCACGGGAGCGGGCAAGCGCCACGATTTCCGGACGGATTGTGGCGCCGATCTCGCCCTTTTCGGCGACCAGGACCTTGATCTTCTCGCGCACCAGGTCCGGGCTTTCGCCGGTGGATTTGGCGGCACGGGCGACATAGGCGTCGATGTCGCGGCTCTGGCGGATGCCGGGCAGGTGCTCCATCACCGACATGACCCGGACGATTGGGCGGTCGATATTGGCGGCCGTCAGCGCCGGCGTCGCCGGATCGGTGATCTCGCAGCGCAGATGCACCAGGTGCTCGGCGCGCAGCATGCCGGCGGCCGTTGCCTGTTCCAGCGCCTCGATCATCGGTGTCAGGATTTCGGCGCGATGCGGATTGTCGGTGGTGGCGCCGACGCAAAGGCTGTCGAAGACCGTCGTGACGCCACCGCCGATGATCTGGGCGTCGTGGGCAAGGGCAGCCCGCATGAAATCCCAGCGCACATGGGCGCGCGGATAGATATGCTTTTCGAAATGGTCCGTGTGGATATCGACGAGGCCAGGCAGCAGGTAGTCGCCGGCAAAATCAATGGCGCCTTCCAGCCGCGACGGGCCTTCGTGGATCTCGGTGATCAGGCCGTCCTCGACGATGACCGTGCCATGCATGACATGGCCGGGCAGCACGACGCGGGCATTGGTGATGATGATGGCGGTCCGGTTCGCGTGGCGCTCGGCCTCACCCGTTGCATTCATCTCCTGCAGCATGTGGCGTGCTCCCGTGTGGACTGATTTGACCCGATTGTCGGCCCGTCTCTAAGCGCGCTTCATGACGGTTTGTTGTCAGCCGCGAACGATTACAACTCAACGCTGTCGATCGAGAACGGACAGCATATCGTCGGCGATCACCTGTTCCTCGTCCGTTGCGATGACGCGGACCTTGATGCGGCTGGAGGCCGTCGAGATCAGTGCTGAATTCTGCTCATTGGCGCGCGTGTCGATCGCCACGCCGAAGAAGGCCAGCCGCTCGCAGACCGCCTTGCGGATCGCCGGCTGGTTCTCGCCGATGCCGGCGGTGAAGACAAGCGTGTCGAGGCCGCCGAGCGTGGCCGACAATCGCGCCACTTCGCCGGCTATGCGGAAGGTGAAGACATCGATCGCCTCGCGGGCCTGCCGCGCGTCGCTTTCCAGCAGCACCCGGCTGTCGGCACTGATGCCGGACAGGCCAAGCAGGCCGGACTGCTGGTAGATCATCGTCTCGACCTGATCGACGGTCAGGCCGTGACCATGGATGAGGTGGAAGAAGACGCCGGGATCGATGGCGCCGCTGCGGGTTGCCATCGGCACGCCATCAATGGTGGAAAAACCCATCGAGGTGTCGCGGCTGATGCCATTGTCCATGGCGCAGAGGCTGGCGCCGCTGCCGAGATGGGCGACAACTGCTTTGCCGCCGGCGCGTTCCGGTTCCAGCGCCTTCAGGGCGCGCGCGATATAGGCATAGGACAGGCCGTGAAACCCGTAGCGCTTGATGCCCTTGTCGAACCATTCGCGCGGGATAGCAAAGCGCTGCACGGTCTCGCTCTGGCTGCGATGAAAGGCGGTGTCGAAGGACACGGTCTGCGGCAGGCAGGGTCTCAGGTCGTGGATCGCCTGGATCAGCCTGATGTTCTGCGGCTGGTGCAGGGGCGCCAGCGGGATCAGCGCCGCGATGGCAGCCGTGCTCTCGTCGGTGACCAGCACCGGATCGGCGAAGCGGTCGCCACCATGCACCACCCGGTGGCCTGCGGCGGTCACGGCATCGAGATCATAGTGCCTGGCCAGCCATGCGAAGGTTTCTTCCAGCACATCGTGCAGCAAGTCATCGCTTTTCGCTACGAGCGGCACGTTGAAGATCTGCGGTCCCTCCACCAGATGAAAGGTCAGCGGCTGGTGGCGGAAGTCGATCATGCCCTTGCCGATGCGTCTCGCCCGGCCATTCTCGCGGACAAACAGGCCGATCTTCACCGACGAGGAACCGGCATTGAATGTCAGCAGCAGTTTGTCACTCATGCAATGATCAGCCCCAGATCTGGTTTTGGCACGGCAGCGCGTCTCGCCGCCACGAGCTTGGCCAGCGCCGCAGACGTCATGCGCACCCGCAGGCTGTCGGAACGGCTGGTCAGGATGATCGGCACGCGGGCGCCGAGCACCAGCGCTGCCGCATCGGCATTGGCGAAATAGAGCAGCTGCTTGGCCAGCATATTGCCGGCTTCGAGATCCGGCACCAGCAGGATGTCGGCATCGCCGGCAACCTGTGAGACGATGCCCTTGGTGCGCGCCGCCTCCATGCTGATGGCATTGTCGAAGGCGAGCGGTCCATCGACCAGCGCACCCCTGATCTGGCCGCGGGCCGCCATGACGGTGAGCGCTGCCGCATCCAGCGTCGCCGGCATCTTGTCATTGACCGTTTCCACGGCTGCCAGCACCGCCACCTTGGGATTGGCGACGCCGAGCATATGCATGAGATCCACGGCATTCTGGCAGATGTCACGTTTCTGGTCGAGCGTCGGGGCGATGTTGATCGCGGCGTCGGTAACGATCAGCAGCTTCGAATAGGCCGGCACATCCATGACATAGACATGGCTGATGCGCCGTTCGGTGCGCATGCCCGAGCCGCCGGCAACGACCGCGCCGAGGATTTCGTCGGAATGCAGGCTGCCTTTCATCACCGAGCCGACCTTGCCGGCAATGGCAAGCTCGATGGCCAGCGCTGCCGCCGCATGGCTGTGTTCGGTCGACAGGATCTCGAAGCCGTCGAGCGAGATGCCGGCCTCGGCCGCCGCTGCACGGATCTTGGCTTCGGGACCGATCAGGATCGGCTCCAGCAGGCCCTCGTCGCGGATCTCGACGGCGGCTTCGATGACATCCGGCGTGCAGGGATGGACAAGCGCCGTCCTCAGCATCGGCAGGGCCTTGGCTTCGGCGACAATCGCGTCGAAGCGATCATGGCGCTGCAGCGAGACGTCGGGAATGGAATTTTCCGACCAGACGACACGTCGTTGCGGCGCCCTGACGCGGGCCTGGCCGGCCAGCACGGTTTCGCCATGCTGGTTGACGCAGCGCGTGTCGAATATCACCGTCTGGCCGTCGGCCTGCTTCTGGACAAGGGTAACGGTGGCGGTGATCGTGTCGCCGGGAGCCAGCGATTTCTGGAACTGCAGATCCTGGCCGAGATAGACGGTGCCGGGGCCGGGCAGGCGGGTGTCGAGCACGGCCGATACCATGCCGGCAGGGATCAGCGACTGGCCAAGCGGAACCGGATTGTGGTCGCCGGAGAGGGCGGCAAAGAGTTCGATATCGTCGGGGCCGATCAGGCGTGTCATGGCGGCGCTATCGCCGACCTTCAGTTCCTCGAAGGTGCGGTTGGTGAGGATCGGTTTTTCCATGTCGGCTATGTCATCCATCTGAAATCGTCCCGGTCCCTGGCGGATCATCATGCGGTCTGCCCGGCCGTGTCGCAATGTTGCGTTGCAATATGGCGGCACTATCCCGCCGGTATTGGCGCCTGTCTTTGACTTATCGCAAATGCGCCGGGACTAAAGTCTAAGCTGCCGGCTCACGCCCAGCGGTCGCGCCAGGCGGCCTGTGCGCCCGGATAAGGCAATGCCGTTGCGGCATGCACGCCGCGGGCTATCGCGCGGGCCGTGACCAAAGTTGCGAGATGGCAGAGTTCCATCAGGTCGGCAGAGCCGGACACGACCCGCCTGCCGGTCGAGGCGGTAAAGATAGTGTCGCCGTCGAGCGGCAGATGCGCCGGCAGAACGGCGCGGGCAAGCCCATCATGGGCGGTGATCGAAAGCCGGTGTAACTCGGCCTTGCTCAGGGCTGCGTCGGTGACGACGGCGCCGATGGTGGTGGCCGTCAACCGCACGCCCTTGATGGCCATGGCGCGGTCGGCAGCGCTGATCGCCACTGGTAGGCCGAGCCCGCCGAATTCATCGTCTTCCTCAAACGGTGCCGCCCAGAAATGCGGACCGTCGCCTATCGTCACCGAACCCATGGCGTTGACGGCAACAAGCGCGCCAATCGTATGTCCCGCGGACGACACGGCGCTGGCCGAGCCGATGCCGCCCTTGAAATTGGCGGTGGTGGCGCCGGCGCCGGCACCGACGGTGCCAAGCTCGAACGATCCCTTGGCGCAGGCGGCAAATGCGGCATAACCCATGTCCCGGTAGGGCGAATGCAGGCCCCAGTCCTTGTTGCCGCCGTTGAGCAGATCCATCAGGATCGCCTGCGGCACGATCGGTATATTGACCGGGCCAACCGGAAAACCGCGGCCGATGGACCGCAAGCCCGACTGCACGCCCCCGGCCGCATCGAGCCCGAAGGCCGAGCCGCCCGACAGCACGAAGGCATCGACCTGCTGCACCGTCATCGACGGATCGAGCAGGCTGACATCCCGTCCACCGGGCGCGCCGCCGAGCACGGTGCCGGAGGCTACCGCCGGTTCATCGAACAGGATGACGGTGACGCCGGACCCGAGTTCCAGATCGGTCGCATGGCCGACGGAGACACCGTCGACATCGGTCACGAGGTTGAGGGGCGCGTGGGTCATGGTGCGGGGTCTCCGGATGGGTGGGCGGAGAGTGGCGGGAGAAGGTGGCGGGATCAAGGGGGGTGTGGGGTTAGGTGCCTGACGGTTGCCTTTTGCCCGAAGCTGCCTTTGGAGGGCGTGCGGATGACCGCCTTGCGCGTCGTCTCGGAAATTCGCCTTCTTTCAACCGTGTCTTGAAAGCTGCCATTGATTGCGCCACGTTCGAAGGTCTACATCGGGCGGAAAGCGGTCGTTCGCTGCATTCTGGAAGAACGGCAGCGATGCGCAGCATAACTGACGTTCCCGGGCTGTTTAGAGAGGAAGCGGAATGGAGCGGCGGGAAGACAAGGTGAAGGCGAAGGACCTTCCCAAACCTGCCGAAAGGGTGATTAAGTCGGGTTGGTTGTCAAATTGAACAAGCGGGTGAAACTTGTTTCCTGTCCTTATCTCAGCACCATCGCCTTTGTATTTCTTTACACGAGGCGAAGATGACGACTTCGACATCGACATCGAGAAGGTCAATTCCGGCACCTATAGTCCGCTGAAGCTTCATCGTGTGTCTTTCTTCTTAGATGTTGGATTGGAAGGCGGGAGCCCCATGGGCTTTGGCTTCGATGGGTCGATGCTAATCCCCCGAACTCCCTCAGTTTCTTCGCCCGACGCTGCAATGGATTGTTTCAACGGCGTCAAGGCTGCGATGATGCTGGGAGGGCTAGCACTGGATGCATCAACCCAAGGGATGATGGGATTTGGTGAGTTAAAATCATCCGGCTACTTCAGATACACTCGCGCATTGGGCTCCGAGGCCCAAATCAGTCATGCCCTCCAGGAAGGCGGCGCTGGTGGCCAGCTAAATATTTCGTTGCTATCTCCAAGGCGGATTACTCAGAAGGAAGTTGAGGATGCATATGCCGAGGGCCAGAAGCTCTTCATCCATTTGACCAAGCTCAACGCCGCATACCTCTCGTTAGCATATTCTAGTCTGCGCCGCTCGGAAACACGTAACGCTCTAGTCTTTGGCTGGGTGGCCTGCGAGCAAGTCATCCAGCAAGTGTGGGACGAATTCTTGATTGGAAATCAAGACGTTTACGGCACGGAAACGCGAAGGAAGGGCCTTAAAGCGACGAGAAATGTTGCGCCAAAGCTGGAGCTTTTGGCGTTGGCCAAGATAATCTCAGAAGATGCCTATGAGACGCTAGCCGTCGCGCGGAAAGCTAGGAATGATTTTGCCCACGAGGGCGGGGCAGTAACTTTCGACAGCGCTTTTAAATGCGTATCGGGCCTAATACTGTTAATTCAACAATTTGCTGACCTTAAGGGAGTTTCGACAGGCACCTCGCACCTTTTCGAAATCTTCAACGCAAGCGAAAAAAAGGATGCTAAGCACTCAGCCAAAGAGGCAACCAAAGCGGAAAATGTCGACTGGGAAAGCGTCAAGTATTGGCGTGAGATGTATAAGATTCCAGGCGATGAACACTGGGAGGGAGACGATAGTCTTCTGGATGGCATCAAGCTCATGGATGCAACTGAGGAAGTAAGCGGGAAGGCTGATTGAGGGTGCTATAGCTGCCCGAGCATCAGCGGCAGGCGACGGTGAGGCCAGTGCTGCTTAGCGGTTCCGTGAAATCATCCCGACCATGATCTGAGCTTCGGAAACGCACCCTTATCGCACATTGGAGCGTCTCCCAACGTACGCACGTTTCCCTCTATCAGTGCAGGCTCCGTTCGTCATGCTACGCTTCGACCCAAGGACCGTAAAAGGGTGGGACCGGCCATCCGCTGCGCCCGACACGAACGGCGGCAATAGGCCGAACGCTACCACGAAATTTCTTATAACGAAATTCGGCTTAGGCGTAACGTTTTTCCAGGAGCCGACAGTCCTGTTGCGGCCCCAATGCGGTAAATCAGCCGGTTTGACGCGAACGTCCTCTATTGTCACAACCCATTTCGACTTTGCCAAATCGTCAAAGATAAAAAGGGGCGCCGAAGCGCCCCTTGGTCGTTTTGCGCCTCACGCTCCCCTCAATGCTTCAACGCCCGCGGATCCAGCGCATCCCGGATCGCGTCGCCGATATAGTTCACGCTCAACACCGTCAGCGAGATCGCCAGGCCCGGCCAGAGGACGCGGGACGGGTTGATCTGCAGGAAGTTGGCGCCGTCGAACAGCAGGCGGCCCCAGGTCGGGAAGTCGGAGGGGAAGCCGAGGCCGAGGAAGGACAGGGCCGATTCCGTGATGATCGCGGACGCGATGCCGAGCGTTGCCGAGACCATGATCGACGACATGACGTTGGGCAGGATGTGCTTGAGGATGATCCGGTATTCGCGCATGCCGCTCGACTTGGCTGCCAGGATATATTCCTGGCTTTTCACCGCCAGCACGTCGCCGCGCACGATGCGGGCGGTGTGCATCCAGCTGGTGATGCCGATGACGAAGACGATCAGGATGAAGATGCCGGTTTCGGGGCCGAAGGCGGCGCGCAACGTGTCGCGGAACAGCATGATGATGACCAGCAGCAGCGGCAGCAGCGGCAAAGCGAGGAAGAGGTCGGTGATGCGCATCAGCGGGCCGTCGAGCTTTTTCGAATAGCCCGAGAGCACGCCGACCAGCGTTCCGACCAGCAGCGCCAGCGACATGGCGGTCATGCCGACGGCAAGCGAGATCTGCCCGCCGGCCATGACCTGGGCCAGCATGTCGTGGCCGAGATTGTCGGTGCCGAAGGGATGGGCAAAGGACGGTCCCTGGTTCTTCGCCTTGATGTCGATCTTGTTGGGGTCGATCGTGTGGATGAAGGGGCCGACATAGACCGCCACCACGATGAAGGAAAAGACGATCAGGCCGGCGACGCCGCCGGGATGGGCGCGGAACTGGCGCCAGAGCAGCAGCCAGAAATTGCCGCTTTTCGGCCGTGTCGCAAGCGTTGTCGGGATGGCCGCATCAGTCATAGCGAATCCTCGGGTCAAGGATGCCGTAGAGAACGTCGGCAATCAGGTTGAAGAGAACGATCAGCACAGCGAAGATGAAGGTGAGCGTCTGGACGAGGGGGATGTCGGCGCCCTGGATCGCGGTGATCAGCAGCTGGCCAAGGCCGTTCACCCGGAACACCTGTTCGGTGATGATGGCGCCGGAAAAGATGGTCGGCACGCCGAGCGCGATCACGGTGACCACCGGGATCAGGCTGTTGCGCAGGACGTGTACCAGGAGCACGACCTTTTCCTTGACGCCCTTGGCGCGGGCCGTGCGCACGTAATCCATATGCAGGTTGTCGAGCATCGAGGCGCGGACGAAGCGGCTGATCTGCGAGGTGTTGTAGAGCGTTAGCACCAGCACCGGCAGGAACATCTGCGTCACCTGCATGACAAAACTCGACCAGCTGTCGACCACCAGATTGGTGTCGTAGATCGACGGGAACCATTGCAGCCAGGAGGAGAAGACGACGATCAGCAGCACGCCGGTGAAGAAGGTCGGAACGGAATAGCCGACCATCGCGACGAAGGTGCCGATCTGGTCGAAGATCGAATATTGGCGATAGGCGGAGATGACGCCGATCGGGATCGCCAGCAGAACGCCGAAGAGATAGGACAGGCCGACAACCCAGAGCGTCTGCGGCAGGCGCTGGACGATCAGGTCGACCACGGGGCTGCGGGTGGCCCAGGAAAGAACGCGCATGCGCTCGCCGGTGCCGATGGTCAGTCCGGTCAGCTGTTCGAAGATGTTGAGCGGTTCATTGATGAAGAACTGCTGCAGCCATTTCATGTAGCGGATGAGGAAGGGCTGATCGAGGCCCATGGCGGCGCGGATCTGCTCGCGCACCTCGGGCGGAATGGTCAGCGGCAGGTCGCTCAGCGGATCGCTGGGGGCAAGATCGAGCAGCGCAAAAATGATGAAGCTGATCGCCAGCAATGTCGGGATTGCAAACAGCAATCGCCGAATCGTAAAGGTGAACATCGGATGGTCTCCAGGCTGTCACGAGACATGCGATCGCCGGGCCTGGCGTCTTGCCGAGGCCCGGCGAGGCGGCATTATTTCTTGCGCGACCAGTCGGCGACGTTCCACAGTTCGCTGTCCCAGGCATTCATCTTGACGCCTTCCAGCGTCGCGGAGACGGCAGACGGCTGACCGCGATGGATCAGCGGGATCTGCGCCACGTCATTGCTCAGCATGTCGTTGAGCTTCTTGGCGATGACGGCGCGGTCCTCGAGCTTGCCGGTCTTGCCGAGTTCCTTGACCAGGGCGTCGTATTCCGGGTTGCAGTAGCGGACGATGTTTTCACCCTGCCAGCCGCTGGCCGGGCTCGGGATTTTGTCGCACATCCAGCCGGCCATGTATTTTTCCGGATCGGTGCCGTCGAAGTTGTTGGTGTACATCTGCACGTCGGCCATGAACTTCTGGAACGTGTCCGGCGATGCCGGATCGCCGCCGAAGAAGACGTTGGCCGAGACGTTGCGCAGCTCGACGGTGACGCCGATCTGGCTCCACATGTCCTTGACCAGCGCCTGGGTTGCCTGGCGGACGGAATTGGTCGAGGTCTGGTAGAGGAAGGAAAGCTTGACACCGTCCTTTTCGCGGATGCCGTCGCTGCCCATCTTCCAGCCGGCATCGTCGAGCAGCTTGGTGGCCGCTTCGACATCCTGCTTCAGGCACCAGTCGACCGCCGTCGAGACATAGATATCGGGCGCTGGCAGGATGTTGCAGGTCGGCTTGCCGTTGTCGCCGTAGCCGGCTTCATCGATGATGTCGCGGTCGATGGCGAGCGACAGCGCCTTGCGCACGGCCGGGTCCTTCAGGGCCGGGTGCGGGCCTGCCTCCTTGGTCGAACGCTTGTCGCCAAGCGACGGATCGACGGCGAAGGGGTTGAGGTCGATGCGCTCGACCTGGGTGCCGAAGGCAACCTCGATCTTGCCCTTGCCGGCCTGCATCATGGTCGCCAGCACTTCCGGCTCGACCTGCATGTTCCAGGCATAGTCGAACTCGCCGGTTTCCAGAACCGAGCGGGCAGCCGAGGCGGCATCACCGCCGCCCTTGAGGGTGGCTGTGGCAAAGGCCGGCTTGGCGGCGTCGCGGTAGTTCGGGTTGGCGGTGAAAGTCACCACGTCGTTCGGCTTGAATTCCTTGACGACGAACGGGCCGGTGCCGATCGGGCCGAAATTGGCCGCGGTGCATTCCGGCGCCTTGGCACCGAGGCAATCCTTGAACTGGGCGGCCTGGATCAGCGGCGACTGGCCGCCGACGAGCGCGCTGTAGGGATAGGGCTTGGGGTCGGTGAACGAGATTTTGATGGTGGACGCGTCGATAGCCTCGACATTGCTGACGCCTTCGAAATAGGCGCCCTGGGCGCAGCCGCCGTCTGGCGCGGTGCAATATTTCCAGGTGAAGATCGCGTCCTCGGCGGTCACCGGCGTGCCGTCCGACCATTTCAGGTCCGGCTTCAGCTTCCAGGTGATGCTCTTCAGGTCGGCCGCCACACCACCATTCTCGACGGTCGGGATCTCGGTTGCGAGCATCGGCACCAAGGCGCCGGTCTCGTCGTAGCGGGCCAGCGGCTCGATCACCATGGAAGCGCCATAGACTTCCTTGGTGCCGCCGGACAGGTAGGGATTCATCGTCGAGACGGCCTGCCAGAAGATGATCTTGAGGTCGCCGTCGGTGCCGCGATCGGCCATGGCCGGGGCGCCGGAAATGGTCAATGCGGCAGCCGACGCCGCAAGGATAAGGTGCAGTTTCTTCATAAGCTGTTCCCCATTTATTATTGTAGGAGCTTCGGCACCTTTAGGCGCCGGGTCGAGATGTGGCCAGTCCAGCTGGAAAATGTCAACCGCTTATCTTATTGTCTTATATAGAAAAAATCGCCAATTTGTGATGTGTAACGGGTCACGGAATCCGCCGCGGACAAGGCAGGGCCTCATCCGACTGGTGAAAATTTAGGCCATGTAAACACAAGCCTATTTTCCATGCAAGACGGAAATTTCAAGCTTGCAAAAGGCGAAATTCGCAGGCCACTATGGACGCATCCTGTCGGGAGCAATGTCTAAAAGAGGTCTTTCATGCCAGTTCTCAATCGCGCCAGCGAACTCCAGCCGGAGGTCGCCGAATGGCGGCGTCATCTGCACGAGAACCCCGAGCTTTTGTTCGATGTGCATGGGACGGCGGCCTTTGTTGCCGACAAGCTGAAGGAATTCGGCTGCGACATCGTCAAGACCGGCATCGGCCGGACCGGGGTCGTCGGTCTGATCAAGGGCAGTCGCGGTGACGGCCCGGTGATCGGTTTTCGCGCCGACATGGATGCCCTGCCGATCCTCGAGGCGAGCGGCAGGGAATGGGCGTCGAAAACGCCGGGCAAGATGCATGCCTGCGGCCATGACGGCCACACGGCCATGCTGCTCGGGGCGGCCAAATATCTGGCCGAGACGCGCAATTTCCGTGGATCGATCGCGGTGATCTTCCAGCCGGCCGAAGAGGGCGGCGGCGGCGGCCGCGAGATGGTCGCCGACGGCATGATGGAGACGTTCGACATCAGTCAAGTCTACGGCATGCACAATCACCCGGGCATGAAGGTCGGAAGCTTTGCCACCCGCCGCGGCTCGGTGATGGCTGCGGCCGACCAGTTCGACATCGAGATCCATGGCCGCAGCGGCCATGCCGCCCAGCCGCACAAGAGCATCGACCCGGTGCTGGCGGCAGCGCAGGTGGTCGTAGCACTTCAATCGATCGCGGCGCGCGAAACCGATCCGCTCAACTCCGTGGTCGTGACCGTCACCAAGATCCACGGCGGCGACGCCTATAACGTCATTCCAGACGGCGTGAAACTGTCCGGCACGGTTCGCACGCTTTTGCCCGAACTGCGCGACATGGCGGAAAAACGCCTTAGCGAGATCGCGACCGGCATTGCCATGGCCATGGGCGCAAAAGCTGAGGTGCGCTATCACCGCGGCTACCCGGTCACCTTCAACCATCATGCCGAAACAGACTTCGCCCTCGACGTGCTGCGCAAGGTTGCCGGCGCCCAGGCCGTCAGCGACGAATTCCCGCCGGCCATGGGCGCGGAAGATTTTTCCTACATGCTGGAAGCGCGTCCGGGCGCCTTCGTGTTCATCGGCAATGGCGATACGGCGAACCTGCACAATTCGGCCTATGATTTCAACGACGAGGCGATCCCCTATGGCATCAGCTACTGGGTGACGCTGGCCGAAACGGCGCTCGCCGCCTGATCCATCCGCAGCAGATCTCGACGACATAAGAACAGGGGAACGGGACATGGCTGATATGGAATTGGGAACCGGCGGCACGATCGAGCCCGTGTTGTCCGTGCGCGATCTGACGACATCGTTCCGGGTCGGTCCGGAATGGCGCTCGGTCGTGCGCAACATGAGCTTCGATATCGCGCCGAAGGAGACGGTTGCGATCGTCGGCGAATCGGGCTCGGGCAAGAGCGTCACGTCTCTGTCGGTCATGCGGCTTTTGCCGACGGCCTCCAGCCGGATCGAGGGCAGTGTCAAACTGCTTGGGCGCGAACTGCTGACGCTCGAGCCGGAGGCGATGCGCCGGGTGCGCGGCAACGAGATCGCGATGATCTTCCAGGAGCCGATGACCAGCCTCAATCCGATCTTCCCGATCGGCAAACAGATCGCCGAGGCAATCACCTGCCACCAGAATGTCTCGAATGCCGAGGCCAAGGCGGAGGTGCTGCGGCTGCTCGACAAGGTTCGCATCCCCAATTCCAAGAACCGTTTCGACGACTATCCGCACCAGTTTTCCGGTGGCATGCGCCAGCGGGTGATGATCGCGATGGCGCTCGCCTCGAAACCGAAGCTGCTGATCGCCGACGAACCGACGACGGCGCTCGACGTGACGATCCAGGGGCAGATCCTCGACCTGCTGAAGTCGCTGCAGGACGAGGAAGACATGGCCGTGCTGTTCATCACCCATGACATGGGCGTGGTGGCGGAAGTGTCCGATCGGACGATCGTGATGTTTCGCGGCGAGGCGGTCGAGACCGGAACCACCGATGCCATCTTCAATCGCGGCGCGCATCCCTATACGCGGGCGCTTTTGTCCGCCGTACCGAAGCTCGGCTCGATGGGCGGGCGGGATCGACCGATGCGCTTCCCGGTCATCGATATCAGGAGCGGTGAGACTTTGGTGCCCGAGACCGAGGCCGCAGGCGTCAACGAGGCCAATCGGCCGATCCTCGAAGTGAAAAACATGACGACGCGCTTCGACATCCGCTCGGGTCTTCTGGGCCGCAAGAGCGGTGCCGTGCATGCGGTCGAAAATGTCTCCTTCGATTTGCGTCCCGGCGAAACCCTGGCCTTGGTGGGAGAATCCGGCTGCGGCAAGTCGACCACTGGTCGTTCGATCACCCGGCTGGTCGAACCGACATCGGGGCAGATCTCGATGGACGGCTACAATGTGGCGTCCCTCGACAGCATGGCGCTGCGGCGCATGCGGCGCAGTATCCAGATGGTGTTTCAGGATCCGTTCGCCAGCCTCGATCCACGCATGAGCGTCGGCCAGGCGGTGATGGAGCCGTTCATCGAGCACCAGCTCGGCAGCAAGGCGCAGGCGCGCGAAAAGGCGGCCAACCTTTTGGAGCGTGTCGGTCTCGGCGCCGACATGATGCCGCGCTATCCCCACGAGTTTTCCGGGGGGCAGCGCCAGCGCATCGCCATTGCCCGCTCGCTGATGCTCGATCCGAAGGTGATCGTCGCCGACGAGGCGGTCTCGGCGCTCGATGTGTCGATCAAGGCGCAGGTCTGCAACCTGCTGCTCGACCTGCAACAGAGCTTCAATCTCGCCTATCTGTTCATCAGCCATGACATGGCTGTGGTCGAGCGGGTCAGCCACAGGGTGGCGGTGATGTATCTTGGCGAGATCGTCGAGATCGGGCCGCGCCAGGCGGTGTTCGAAAATCCGCAACATGCCTATACCAAGAAGCTGATGGCGGCCGTGCCGGTGCCGGATCCGTCAAGGCGGCGGGTCAAGCGCAACCTGTCGACCGACGAAATCAAGAGCCCGATCCGGCCGCTCGGTTTTCAGCCACCGGTGCGGCAATACCGCGACGTCGGTGCCGGCCATCTGGTGCAGCTGTAGCGGACTGTGAACACCAAGGTTTGATTGACAATTTTCTGCGCCGTTAATCCAACATCCGTCATTGTCTGGCGATAAGTCTCGGGTACACGAGGCAATCGGGACAGTGCAGGAATGAAGCATGATTGATGCGGATGGCGGACTCGCCGACGATCCTTTGTCGGAAGGCAGTTATCGCAAGCGTGGACGACGTCTCTCGGAGATCCTGTCCGACATCGCGCAGGACGGCGATCGGGCGCGTGTGTCGGTTGCCGATATTTTCACCGCAATGGGTGACCGCGCCTTCGGCGCTCTGCTTCTCATCTTCGCGATACCGAATGTCGTCCCGACCCCGCCGGGAACGTCTGCGATCACCGGCGCGCCGCTGGTCTTTCTGGCAGCGCAACTGATGCTCGGCCAGTCGCCCTGGCTGCCGAAGATCATCGCCAATCGATCGATGACGCGCGAGGATTTTGCCGCGATCGTCCGACGCATTTCGCCCTGGCTGGCCCGTGGCGAGCGCATGCTGCGTCCGCGCATGACCTATCTCGTCTATCCCCCGGTGGAATATCTGACGGGGCTGCTCTGCCTGATCCTGGCGATCATCCTTGCCCTGCCGATCCCGCTCGGCAATATCCTGCCGGCCATTGCCATTTGTCTGTTCTCGTTCGGCATTCTGGAGCGCGACGGGCTTTGCATCCTGTTCGGACTGGTCACCTTCGTGGTATCACTCGTGGTGGTCGCCGGCGTCTTGTTTGCGATCGTGAAGGGGTTCATCCTGCTCGTGTCCGCAACGTTTTTCTAACTCCCATCCATAGGTGCCGTCATGTTGATCTCGCTCTACCAGATGCAGCCGATTTCCGGTGATGTGCCGGGCAATATCGGCAAGATCGCCCAGGCGGCGATCGCGGCGGCCGAAATGGGCGCGGACGTTCTGGTCACGCCGGAGCTTGGCACCAGCGGCTATGGCCTCGGACCGCGCTTTGCAGAGCTCGCCGAAACACGCGACGGCTCGATCATCGGCGCGCTGACTGAAATCGCCGCCGATTGCGGCCTTGCCATCTGCGCCGGCTTTCCCGAGCGCGATGGCGACCAGGTGTTCAACTCGGCCGTGGTGGTGCGGCCCGACGGTTCGCTGGAATTCTACCGCAAGGGCCATCTCTATGGCGACGGCGAGCGCGCGGCCTTCGTGCCCGGTGCCGACAGCCCGCATGTCTTCGATCTCTTCGGCATCAAGACCGGTATGCTGATCTGCTATGATGTCGAGTTTCCGGAATATGTGCGGACGCTGGCTCTCGCCGGTGCCGAACTGGTGCTTGTGCCCACCGCATTGCCGGCCGGCATCATCAGCCGGCGTGTCGCCGACATGGTGGTGCCGACCCGCGCTTTCGAAAACGGCCTTTTCGTCGTCTATGCCGATCTCTGCGGCACCGAGGGAGAACTGTCCTATACCGGGCGCTCGGTGATCCTCGCGCCGGATGGCGACGAACTGGCGCGTGCCGGCACGGGGGAAACGCTGCTGGTGGCGAAGATCGATCTTGGCGCCTACGAGGATGCCAAGGCGCAGAACCCCTATCTGACCGACCGGCGGCCCTCGCTCTACCGGCTCGGCTGACACTTGTGCATTGCGGTTGCGGACTGCCTTTCCTACATCAGGCACCGATCCAGAAGGAGACCGCAATGATCCTTGATGCCGCAGCACTTGCCGCCCGTAACCTGTTTGCCCCGGAAACCCGGTCCGTGTTCTGGAAAGTGCTGGGTCTGACGGCGCTGGTGCTGATCGCCCTCTGGCTGGCGCTGCGCGAGACCTTCATCGCCTATGCCATGCCATTGATCGACGGGTTCATTCCCGATCTGCCGGCCTGGGCCGGCTGGTTGAGTTTCGTCTTCGGCATTCTCGCCAGCATCGGCCTTGCCCTCGCCGTGGCGCTGTTGATGTCGTCGGTGACGGCGATCATTGCCGGCCTGTTTCTTGACGATGTGGCGGAGGTGATCGAAAAGCGCGACTATCCGGACGATCCGGCCGGTCTCGCCATGCCGCTGTTGTCCAGCATCGCAACCTCGCTGAAATTCTTCTGCGTGGTCGTGCTCGGTAATCTCGTGGCTCTGATGCTGCTGTTCATCCCGGGCGTCAATCTGATCGCCTTCTTCCTGGTCAACGGCTATCTGCTCGGTCGGGAATTCTTCGAATTCGCCGCCATGCGTTTTCGCACGCCTGCGGAAGCAAAGCTGTTCCGCTCCAAACATGGCGGCACGATCTTTCTCGCCGGGCTGGTGATTGCCGGCTTCCTCGCCGTGCCGATCCTCAACCTGCTGACGCCGCTGTTTGCCGCCGGCCTGATGGTGCATCTGCACAAGCTGCTGAGCGCTCGCGATCCGCAATTCAGGAGCTGAATGGTCATTCGGCGCCGGCGATGACCTGCTGCGGCAGTTCGACCAGCGGCGCCGGGATATCGCAGGTCTTTTCCGCCGACTTGCAGATATCGGCGATGACGCAGCGCTCGCATTCGGGCTTGCGCGCCTTGCAACAGTAGCGCCCGTGCAGGATCAGCCAGTGATGGGCATGGAACAGATAGTGCTCCGGCACGATCTTCATCAGGATGTCCTCGATCGCGTCCGGCGTCTTGGCGGGCGCCAGTCTGATGCGGTTGGCAATGCGCAGGATATGGGTGTCGACCGCCATGGTCGGGATGCCGAAGGCCATGGACATGACGACATTGGCGGTCTTGCGTCCGACGCCGGGCAGCTTGACCAGCTCTTCCCGCGTCTTCGGCACGACACTGCTGAAATCGTCGACAAGCATGCGGCTGAGGGCGATCACGTTCTTCGCCTTGTTGCGATAAAGCCCAATGGTCTTGATATAGTCGCGGACCTTGTCCTCGCCGAGGGCGAGCATCTTTTCCGGCGTATCGGCCACCTTGAACAAGGCCCGCGTCGCCTTGTTGACGCCGGCATCGGTCGCCTGGGCGGACAGCGCGACCGCGACGACGAGGGTGAACGGGTTGACGTGTTCCAGCTCGCCTTTCGGTTCCGGCCGCTGGATCGAGAAACGGCGGAAGATCTCTTCCAGTTCGGCGCGGGAATAGGCCGTGCGACGGCTTGTCGCTGCCGGTTTTCGCGCCGGTTGATTTGACTTTTTCAAGGTTTGGGTGCTGGATTTCGGCTTCGCAATGGTCATCGGAAATCTATAGTCGGGCGTGCGGATGGAAGGCAATGTCGAGCAGGCGGCGGAGACGCCGATTTTTGCAGCGGAGCTCACGCCCTATCGGTCTTTGGGGCCGAAGGGCTTCCGGGTGCTGCTGGTCCTGACCGGCGGTGTCTGCCTGGTGCATTCGATCTTCTTCCTGTCGACCGGGGCCTGGCCGATCAGCCTGTTCTTCGGGCTGGACTTCCTGCTGCTCTATGGCGCCTTCTGGCTGAACTACCGGTCTGGCCGGGCACGAGAGGAGGTCACGGTGTCGCGCAGCAACCTGTCGATCCGCAAGTTCACGCCGGCAGGACGCATGACCGAATATCGCTTCAATCCGTTCTGGGCGCGCTTCTTCGTCCGTCGCCACGAGGAGATCGGCATCGTGTCGATGCAGGTGGCCGGTGAAGGCCGGCACACCGATATCGGCGCCTTCCTCAATCCCGATGATCGCGAGAGTTTTGCCAAGGCGTTTCGCGGCGCGCTGGCGACGGCGAAACAGCGGATCTGAGCGCAAGAAACGGGTGGCGTCCCGGTCCCTGTCGTGGTGAAGTCCCGTTCCAGACGAGGACCAGACCATGACACTTGCGCAACACATCGATCTTTCCCGCAGCACAGACATCACGCCTGATGGTGGCGACTACGAGACCGTGCGCCAGGTGATCGAAATGCTGACGCTCGACTACCAGAGCCAGCCGTCGCTCGAGACGATCGCCGAGCGGCTCGGCCAGTCGCCGACGCAATTGCAGAAGACATTCACGCGCTGGGCCGGGCTTTCGCCCAAGGCCTTCCTGCAGGCGGTGACGCTCGACCATGCCAAGCGGCTGCTCGGACGCGAAGAACTGCCCTTGCTGGAGACCTCGCTGGAGCTTGGCCTCTCCGGACCCGGCCGCCTGCACGACCTGTTCGTGACGCATGAGGCGATGAGCCCCGGCGAGTGGAAAGCCAGGGGTGCCGGCCTGACGATCCGCTATGGCTACCATGCATCACCGTTCGGGGTGGCGCTTGTCATGGCGACCGATCGCGGGCTGGCGGGCCTCGCCTTCGCCGATGTCGGCGGCGAGCAGGCCTGTTTCGACGACATGGCCTGCCGCTGGCCGAATGCATGCTTCGTCGAGGACCAGCTGGCCACCGCGCCCTATGCCGCCCGTGTCTTCGATCCGGCGCGCTGGTCGTCGGACGAGCCCTTGCGGGTGGTGCTGATCGGGTCCGATTTCCAGGTCAGGGTCTGGGAAAGCCTGCTCAGCATCCCGCTCGGCAAGGCCGTCACCTATTCCGACATTGCCGCCAAGATCGGCCAGCCGACGGCCAGCCGCGCGGTCGGAGCCGCCGTCGGCCGCAACCCGATTTCCTTCGTCGTGCCCTGCCACCGGGCGCTCGGCAAAAGCGGTGCACTGACCGGCTATCACTGGGGCCTGACGCGCAAGCGGGCGATGCTGGGCTGGGAACAGGGGCGGGTGTGAGTGTGGCGGCCAGCTGTGCTTTGCCCCTCACCCTGACCCTCTCCCCGCAAGCGGGGCGAGGGAATGGACGTGTCGCGGCATTTTCCCTTCTCCCCGTTTGCGGGGAGAAGGTGCCGGCAGGCGGATGAGGGGCTGTTTCAGTTGTCTCCTGCCATCCCCAACAACTCCCTCGCCGCGCTCTCATCGGTGATCAGCGTGTTGCAGCCGATGCGCTTGATCGTGGACCGGATGGCGACCGCGCGGTGGGCGCCGCCGGAGGAGATGACGATGTGTTTGGCCTTTTTCAGCGTGTCGAGATCGACCGACATGACGCGCTCGTTGATCGGGTGATCGACCGAGCGGCCGTCGGCGTCGAGGAAGTTGAACATGGTGTCGCAGACGCAGCCGGCGGCAATCAGTTCCTCCAGCGTCTCGTGGCTGATGAAGCCTTCCGACAGCGAGGTCGAGTGCGGGCCGATGTCGCCGCAGGAGACGATCGCGAGGTCGAGATTTTCCGCCAGATCATAGAGCGTCTTCAGGCCGCATTTTTCGATCAGCGCCCGTTTGGTGGCAACGGAATCGACCAGAAGCGGAGCGAGAAACATGTAACATTCGGCGCCGAGCTGGCTCGCCAGCCGCCAGGTATAGTCGATCGGATTGGTCTGGTGCACGGCGACGATGCCGCCGAGCAGGGAGACGACCTTGCAGTTTTCCCGGCGCGGCGGGCGAAAGCCGGACAGTGAGGCGGTCATGGTCCTGCCCCAGCCGACGCCGATCGTGGCATTGTCGGTGACGACTTCGGTGAGGAACTGGCCGAGTGCCAGGCCAACGGCTGAGGCGATCGAGGTGGCATCCTGATTTGCGGGAGAGGGCACCACCACGGCCTCGTCGAGGCCGAAGGCCTTTTCCAGCCGCACGGCCAGTTCGACGCAATCGCCGATGCCTTCGCTGATCCAGATCTGCACCTCTGCCCTCTTCAGCGCCTCGTCGAGCATGCGGATGACAGTGGAGCGGCTGATGCCGAGGCGATCGGCGACGTCCTTCTGCGTCAGGCCCTGATTGTAGTAGAGCCATGCCGCCCGCAGGCGCAGCGATGCCGCGTCCGAATAGGTGCTGTGGGTTTCCCGTCTGAGCTTGGCCAAGGGGTCCGGTATCCTGATGACGTCAGCGCATACTATTTCCCGATATGACACTTATGTCAAATCAGATGCACAAATGTCTTGACTTCCTGCCCCTTGGATTGCGATAGTCCAGCCTATAAACGCGCGCGTTCATCTTGCCGGGTCTGCGGGTCGGATCTTGGGGAACGAATGGCGGCTGAGTAGGTTAACTGAGCAAATATCGAAGGATATCCCGCATGACTTCCAAACTCGAACAGCTTCGCGCGATGACCACCGTTGTTGCCGATACCGGCGACATCGAGGCCGTTGCCCGTCTGAAGCCTGTCGATTGCACGACCAACCCGTCGATCGTCCTCAAGGCGCTGGGCACGGATGCGTTTGCCGATGCCTTTCAAGAAGCGATCACCTGGGGCAAGGCCAAGGGCGGCAAGGATGACGCCGTTGTCGGTGCCATCGCCGACCGTATGGCGATCTCCGTCGGTGCAGCACTCGCCGCGCTCGTTCCCGGCCGCGTCTCGACCGAAGTCGATGCCGACCTGTCCTTCGACACCAAGGCCTCGATCGACAAGGCGCACGGGATCATCGCGGGCTACAAGGAACGCGGCATCGAGAAGGATCGCATCCTGATCAAGCTCGCTTCCACCTGGGAAGGCATCCGGGCTGCCGAAGTGCTGCAGAAGGAAGGCATCGACTGCAACCTGACGCTTCTGTTTTCCAAGGCCCAGGCGATTGCCTGCGCCGAAGCCAAGGTCTTCCTGATCTCGCCCTTCGTCGGCCGTATCCTCGACTGGTACAAGAAGTCGACCGGCGAGAACTACACGTCGGAAACCGATCCGGGCGTGGTCTCGGTGCGGGCGATCTACGATTACTACAAGGCGAATGGCATCAACACGATCGTCATGGGCGCCTCGTTCCGCAATGCCGGCGAAATCGAAGCGCTGGCCGGTTGCGACCGCCTGACGATCAGCCCGCAGTTGCTCGACGAATTGAATGCGGCGGAAGGCAACCTGCCGCGCATGCTGTCGCCGGAAAAGGCCAAGGCGGAGCCGCTGGTCTCGCTTGATGAGAAGGCGTTCCGCTGGGCGATGAACGAGGATGCGATGGCGACCGAAAAGCTCGCCGAAGGCATTCGCGGCTTCGCCAAGGATCTCGGCACGCTGCGTGGCCAGATCGCCAAGGCACTGGCCGCCTAAACCGCTCCCAACCCAAACCTCCCGAGAAGGCGCTGCGATCCACCCGCGGCGCCTTTTTCGTGTTCAGCTTCAGTCGATCGCGAGGGTCACAGTCTGCAAGGTCACGGTCTGTGTGGCCGGGGCGGGCGACCCGGATTGGTCGGGAACGGGATCGGAATGATCGGCTGGATTTCCAGGCGCCGGTCATCATAAGGCATGAAACCTGCATCCTCGAGCAGGAAGCGGCCATCGACCCAGCCGGAAATGCGCGGCCGATCGACAGTTGCCACCCGGCACCAGTATCCGCCCCGGCTTTCCCGGCAGTTCAGCCGTTCGATCGGCGAGCCCTCGTCAAGCATGTGGATGACGCGGAAATTCGGGCCGGCGCCGGAATAGACGGCAAGCCTTGCGCCCGGCGGCAGGCCGCGCACATGCCAGAGATAGGTATCCATCATCTGACCGCCGCCGAGATCAGGCGCGGGGATCACCTGCGGTTGCTGGGCGTTCGTCACCACGGGCCAAGACATCGCCGCTAGGGCGATCAGGACGGGCGGGATGCGGCGCATGCTTAAGACTCCTCTGTTAGCGCGACGATAGTACAGAGGCCGGCGCGTCGCCAGATTATCTCGGGCGAAGGTAAACAGGCACATTATTGCACGTATCAGCTTATTTTCTGTCATTGCTGAATCTGTCATCTTCAACCTAGTATAGATGTACGAGCAATCGAGTGCGCGCGATGAGATCCCTTTTTCCCGGTCATTTCAGGCTTCTGGAAAATGAGAAAGATGAGATAGAGAAACAGGCGATTTTGGTTCTGGATGCAAACGTTCTCCTGAACCTGTACCGCTCTTCCGATGATGCAAGGGACGGATTTCTTGCCCTGCTACGCACTTATGGCAACAGGATCTGGTTGCCACACCAAGTTGCGTTTGAGTTTCTAGAGAACCGATCCAAAGTCATTCTTGAGCAGTCCAAACTGCTCGATGATTTTAAAGTAAGGATCAATGAAAGCCTTAACACGCTGGAGTCACCCAGATCGCACCCGTCTGTGAAGTCGAAGACCCTCGCCACACTAAGCGACGCAATCCGAAGCGTTTGTCAGGAGATCGAAGAGGCGAGGGTGATGATGGAGGCGCGGCTTTCGAATGATGATCTGCTTAATCACGTCGTTGAAATAACGGAAGGACGGATCGGAAAGTGTTGCACAGACGAAGAGTTTTCCATGATTTTCAAAGAGGGCGAAAGACGCTATTTGGAGAAGATACCTCCGGGCTATCGAGATGATGCAAAGGGAGTTGATCATACATTTGCGTCGCAGCGGAGGCGCTTTGGCGACTACATTGTCTGGCGTGAGATATTGGATCATGCGCAAAAAACATCGTGTGATGTAATCTTTGTTACTGCTGACGAGAAGGATGATTGGTGGGCAAAGCAGTCTGGGAGGAAGTTGGGTCCTCGGCCTGAACTGGTTCAAGAGTTCTCGCTTGTAACAAATAAGCGGTTGATTATGTATACTGCGCAACATTTCCTTGAAACCCACGCGACGGTCACCAAGGAGGTGATCGAGGAAGTAGGTCAATTGGGACGGCGACCAGACAATGCGCCAACTCTCGATCGTCCCCTAATCGGGACGCCCATGGACACCAAATCTGTTGATGCAGAAGTAGCAAGCAAGATCGACGACATTACTCGGTTGCGTTTCAAATATGCCATGGTCAAGGGCGATATTGATAAAATTTCTGCTGAAATCCAGCTACTTAAGTCAGCAGATTCTTACGACTACGAGAAAATTAATCAAGCTGAGACGAGACTGAAGCTGCTGAAGAGTAGGCGCGATGATTTGGCACAGTCTCTGTCCGTTATCGATTTCTTGGGCAAGTAGCAGCGCTGGTTCGCGCCACTACTGCCGAGTGATTTACTGCTTCCTCAATGTGCGATCATCACATGGCGCACGGCGGTATAGTCTTCGAGCGCATAGACCGACATGTCCTTGCCGTAGCCGGACTGTTTCAGGCCGCCATGCGGCATCTCGTTGCACAGCATGAAATGCGTGTTGATCCAGGTGCAGCCGTAGCGCAGCTTGGCCGCCGTCTGCATGGCGCGCGAGATGTCCTTGGTCCAGACAGACGAGGCAAGGCCGTAGTCGCTGTCATTGGCCCATGTCACCGCCTGGTCGACATCCGAGAAGCGGGTGACGGAGACGACCGGGCCGAAGACTTCGCGCCGGACGATCTCGTCGTCCTGCAAGGCACCGGCAATCACCGTCGGGGCATAGAAGAAGCCCTTGTCCGAGCCGAGCTTGCCGCCGGTGACGACTTCCATGTGCTTGTGTTCAGAGGCACGGGCAACGAAGCTCTCGACGCGGTCGCGCTGGCGCTTGGAGATCAGCGGGCCGATCTCGTTTTCGGTGTCGTCGGCCTGGTTGTATTTCAGCGTCGAGACGGCGGAGGCGAGGTCGGCGACGAATTTTTCGTAGACCTTGTCGGCGGCGTAGATGCGGCAGGCTGCTGTGCAGTCCTGGCCGGCATTGTAATAGCCGAAGGTGCGGATCGCCGAGACCACGGCGTCGATATCGGCATCGTCATAGATGATGACAGGGGCCTTGCCGCCGAGTTCCAGATGGGTGCGCTTGACGGTCTTGGCAGCCGCCGCCAGCACCTTCTTGCCGGTGGCGATGTCGCCGGTGATCGAGACCATTGATATCTTCGGGTGGTTGATGATCGCGTTGCCGACGCTTTCGCCACGGCCGAGCACGACATTGACCACACCTTCCGGCAGGATGTCGGCCATCAGCTTCGCCATCTTCAACGCGGTCAGCGGCGTCTGTTCCGATGGTTTGAAGACGACGGTATTGCCGGCGGCAATGGCCGGTGCGAGCTTCCAGGCCATCATCATCAGCGGATAGTTCCACGGCGCGATCGAGCCGACGATGCCGATCGGGTCGCGGCGGATCATCGAGGTGAAGCCGGGCAGGTATTCGCCAGCGGCCGGCGCCTGCAGCGTGCGGATCGCACCGGCGAAAAAGCGGTAGCAGTCGACGATGGCGGGGATCTCGTCGTTCAACACGGCATTGATCGGCTTGCCGCAATTCAGCGCTTCCAGCGTGGCAAAGCCGAGCGCGTCCTTTTCAACGGCATCGGCGATGGCGAGCAGATAGGCCGAGCGCTGGCCGGGCGTGGTGGTCGACCACGACTGGAAGGCCTTGTCGGCGGCGTCGACGGCGGCGTCGATCTGGCCAAGCGAGGCTTCGGCCAGGTCGAGGATCAGCTCGCCGGTCTTCGGGTTGAGGATCTTTTCCTCGATCTCGGTGCCGGCTTCGAATGTCGAGCCAATCAGCATCTGGGTGTCCATGTCGTTCTCCCTCATTTTTGACGGTTATTTGCCACTGCCGGAGACCTGGTCGGTATCGCGGGTGAGATAAAAGGCGGCCAGGATCGGCAGGAAGGTCACGATCACCACGACCATGGCGACGACGTTGGTGACCGGTCGCTGGCGCGGGCGGATCAGTTCTTCCAGCATCCAGATCGGCAATGTCGATTGCTGGCCGCCGGTGAAGGTGGTGACGATGACCTCGTCGAAGGACAAGGCGAAGGCGAGCATGCCGCCGGCGAGAAGCGCCGTCGCGATGTTCGGCAGGATGATGTAACGAAAGCTCTGGAAGCCGTCGGCACCGAGATCCATCGAGGCTTCGATCAGCGATCCGGAGGTGCGGCGGAAGCGGGCGACTGCGTTGTTGTAGACGACGACGACGCAGAACGTGCCGTGGCCGAGAATGATCGTCCACATCGAGAAGGGGATCTCGCCGAGCGAAAAGGCCGAGCGCAAGGCGATGCCGGTGATGATGCCGGGCAGCGCTATCGGCAGGATGACGAGCAGCGAGATCGCTTCGCGGCCGAAGAATTTCGTCCGGGCAACGGCGGCCGACGCAAGCGTGCCGAGAACCAGCGCGATCAGCGTCGCGATGGTGGCGACCCTGACCGAGAGCCAGAGCGCTTCCCAGATGTCCGGACGGTTCCAGGCGACGGCGAACCACTTGGTGGTGAAGCCTGGCGGCGGCCACTGGAAGCTTTTTTCCTCGGTGGTGAAGGCATAGACGAAGATCAAGAGGATCGGCAGATGCAGGAAGGCGAGGCCGCCGGCGGCTGCGACTTTCAATGGCAGACCTGCCGCATTGGGACGATCAGAGCGCATCGAAGGCCCCCATGCGTTTGGCGATGGTCAGATAGATGCCCATGATGACGATCGGCACGACCGAGAAGGCGGCGGCAAGCGGGATATTGCCGGCCGTGCCCTGCTGGGCATAGACCGCCTGGCCGATGAACAGCCGCGACGAGCCGATGATCTGTGGGATGATGTAGTCGCCGAGCGTCAGCGAAAACGTGAAGATCGAGCCGGCGACGATGCCGGGCAAAGCCAGCGGAAACAACACATGGCGGAAGGTCTGGCGCGGATCGGCGCCGAGATCGCCGGACGCTTCGATCAGGTTGCCGGGCACGCGCTCGAGTGCTGCCTGGGTCGGCAGGATCATGTAGGGCAGCCAGACATAGACGAAGACGATGAAGGTGCCGATATAGCTGATCGACAGGGAATTGCCGCCGATGACGGGCGTCGCCAACAGGCCGTCAAGCAGCCAGGTCAGGTGCAGTCGCTCGAAGATCCAGGTGAGGATGCCTTCCTTGGCGAGGATCAGTTTCCAGGCATAGATCTTGACCAGATAGCTCGACCAGAGCGGCAGCATGATGCCGAGATAGAAGATGGCCTTCCATTTTCCGGTGGCATAACGGGCGGCGTAGTAGGCGATCGGGAAGGCGAGCAGAGCCGAGGCGAGCGTCACCGAGATGGCCATCAGCAGCGTGCGCAGGATGATGTCGAAATTCGACGGGATCAGCAGTTGCCGGTAGGTGGCAAACGTGAACTCGTAGGAGATCAGGCCGGAGAAGTCGTCGATGGCAAAGAAGCTCTGCAGCAGCAGCGCGATCAGCGAGCCGACATAGATGATGCCGAGCCAGAGCAGGGGCGGCACCAGCATCAGCACCAGCAGCAGGTTGGGCCGCCGCCAGAGCAGATCCGAGAGCCGCCCCGCCAGGCCGTTGCGGCCGGGAAGAATGGCGGTGGTGGGGGCCATGCTCATGCAAGGTCCTCCATGATGTGCAGGTCGCCTGGCTGCCAGGTGATCCGGGTGGTCTCGCCGGGATTGGGCACAGGCTGTCCGGCCGGGACCATGACGGACAAAGGCAGGCTGCCGACGTCGAGGAAGAGGCGCGTGGCGCTGCCGAGGAAACTCTTCGAGCGCACGGTGGCAGGGATGCCGCCCTCGCTCGCCAGACGGATGGCTTCGGGCCTGAGGCTCGTCCATTTTGCGGCACCGCCGAGCTTTGCCATGTCGGCTGGAGCGATGACATTCGACGAGCCGACGAAATCGGCAACAAAGCGGGTGCGCGGCCGGTTGTAGATGTCTTCCGGCGTGCCGGCCTGGACGATCCTGCCGTCGTTGAAGACGGCGACGCGGTCGGCCATCGACAGGGCCTCGCCCTGGTCATGGGTGACGAAGACGAAAGTGATGCCGAGCGCGCGCTGCAGGCTCTTCAGCTCTTCCTGCATCTGCTCGCGCAGCTTCAAGTCCAGCGCGCCGAGCGGCTCGTCGAGCAGCAGGACCTTGGGCTTGTTGACCAAGGCGCGTGCCAGCGCCACGCGCTGGCGCTGGCCGCCGGAGAGCTGGCCGGGCTTGCGGGCGCCGTAGCCGGGCAGCTTCACCAGTTCGAGCGCCTTTTCGGCTTCGCGCAGACGTTCCGCCTTGGCCACGCCCTTGACCATCAGGCCGTAGGCGACATTGTCGAGAATGCTCAGATGCGGGAAGAGGGCATAGTCCTGAAAGACGGTGTTGACGTTGCGGCGATAGGGCGGCACGCCGCCGGCCTTTTCGCCAAAGATCTCGATTTCGCCGCTGGTCGGCTGTTCGAAGCCGGCGATCAGGCGCAGGCAGGTGGTTTTGCCCGAACCCGACGGCCCGAGCATGGCGAAAAACTCGCCGGGCTCGATGGTCAGGTCGACCGCGTCGACGGCTTTGACGGTGCCGAAATGGCGCGACACCTTCGTGAAGGAAACGGCAGCGGTCATGGGGACTCCGGTTTTCGCAAACGCCCCTCATCCGCCTGCCGGCACCTTCTCCCCGCAGGCGGGGAGAAGGACGAGCCTCAGCCGGCCCTTATTGTCGGGCTGGATGCTATCGGACGGTGTTTTCGGGGCACGTCCCCTCTCCCCGTTCACGGGGAGAGGGCTAGGGTGAGGGGCAAATGTCCCCTCGACGTTGATCAGCGGCCGCCGATCACGCCGATATAGTCGGAGACCCAGCGGTGGTAGGGCACGCATTCGCCGGTGCTGCACTTCGAGGTCGGGGTGCGCCAGAACTTGATCTTGTCGAAGTTCTCGAAGCCGTTGGTCTTACAGCCCTCGTCGCCGTAAAGCGCGTTGCCCTTGCAGGCGGCCGGGACGGAGGGGACCGTGCCGAACCAGGCGGAGACGTCGCCCTGGACCTTCTGCGACAGCGAATGCTCCATCCACATATAGGCGCAGTTGGGATGCTCGCTATCGGCATGCAGCATGGTGGTATCGGCCCAGCCGGTGACGCCTTCCTCGGGGAAGGTCGAGGCGATCTTGGCGCCTTCGGCCTTCATCAGGTTGACCTGGAACGGCCACGAACCGGAGGCGACGACGCCTTCGTTCTTGAAGTCGTCGATCTGGATCATCGCGTCGTGCCAGTAGCGGCCGACGAGCGTGCGCTGGACACGGAGCAGGTCGAGGGCGGCCTTGTACTGGTCCTCGTTCAGCTCGTAGGGATCCTTGATGCCGAGTTCCGGCTTGTGCTTCATCAGATAGAGGGCAGCGTCCGCGACATAGATCGGGCCGTCATAGGCCTGGACACGACCCTTGTTGGACTTGCCGTCGGGCAGGGTCTGCTCTTCGAAAACGACGTTCCAGCTCGTCGGCGCCTGATCCTTGAAGGCGTCGGTATTGTACATCAGGACGTTGGCGCCCCAGACATAGGGCGTGCCGTAATGCACGTCGTTGACCGTGTGCCAGGGCGCGTTCTGCAGGCGCTCGTCGATGGTGCTCCACGAGGGGATGAGGGCGGTGTTGATCGGCTGGACGCGCTTGCCGGCAACAAGGCGGAGCGATGCGTCGCCCGAGGCGGTGACGAGGTCGAAGCCGCCTTCGTTCATCAGGGCGACCATTTCGTCGGAGGTGGCGGCGGTCTTGACGGTGACCATGCAGCCGGTCTTCTTTTCGAACTCGGTGACCCAGTCGTAGTTCTTGTCGGTTTCGCCGCGCTCGATATAGCCGGCCCAGGCGACGATCGAAAGTGCGCCTTCTCCGGCACCGAGTGCCTGCAGCGGCTCTTGGGCGACGGCGGCGGTGGTCATACTCAGGACGGATGCAAGAACGGTGCAGGACTTCAGAATGGACTTCATCGCGAGGTCTCCCGGTTTTTGAGGGGCCGCATTTTCACGGCGTTTTGTTCCCGGTTCGAAAGGTGCAGCGAAAAATCAGCATTCGCAAATTCATTCGTCAGAATGGTGTTATCGGTTTTTCCGATAGATCATGCTGCGCTTGCACTGTGCGCCAGCATGGCTTTCACATGCATCTCTAAACATTCGATCGTTTCGGCTAAGGTCGCATTTTCGTCCGAACTCATGTGCCTGAATGCCCAGTCGCCCTCGAAAATTGATCTCACAACGGTCAAGCAATCCAAAGTGATTTTAGGCAATCCTGCGAGTTCAATAGACCAGCCTGCAGGGGCGAAGTGGGAAAGTCCATTTCTGAGAGAATGTAGTCTCTCGAAGGAATTGATCTGGCCTTCGGTGACTACGATCATGGACCCAGCTGCTTCTGCCCTCATGGTCTCATCACACAGTCGGGAAAAGAGGGTCTTGGCGTCAGCAAGACGTTGTGGGGGAAACTCATCACTCTCTGACTTTGCGCGGTGTACTTGCCAGCCATCCTCGTAAGATAACTCATATTCAATCTTGCCTGCTCGATCTTTCTCATGCCATTCGTGGGTCTTACGCAAAGACTTCTCATCCAACGCTCCCATCTGCGCAGTTCCAGAAAGGTGGCATACTAATGCCCCTTGTAAGCCATTGTGGAGGCTGACTAATACCTGCTTCCAGAATATCGGGTGCTCGTTGACTTTCTGGAGGCATGTTAAGCAAACTGCCAGGGACGCAAGCACGTCTGTCCGCTCGTCGATCCTCAGCCATGAATTATCACTGTTTGGCATAGTCACCTGACCCTTCCACTTCGCATAGCCTCGGCAATGCCGACAAAATCGCGCGCCGCCTGGGGCAGACTGGAGCCCTTGCGCCAGACCATGCCGACCTGGACGACCGGAAGCGCGCCGGAGACGTCGCGGCTTTCGATGCGGTCGCCTTCCAGCGACCAGGGACGGTAGACGAGATCGGGCAGAAGCGCGACCCCGGCGCCGGTGGCGACCAGGCTGCGCACGGCTTCGACCGAGCGGGTGCGGAAGGCGACATGCGGGCGGGCGCCGAGCGCCGACAGAAGCTTGCCGGTGTTTTCCTCGATTTCATCCACCGTCAGCATGATCAGCGGTTCCTTGGTGATATCGGCAATCGAGATGATGTCGGCCGACACCAGCGGGTGGCCGATCGGCAGCCAGAGGCGATAGGGCGAGGTTTCGAGGATTTCGGCCTGCAGCGCCAGCCGGTCGCGCAGGTTGGAGATGACCATGACGGCGACATCGAGTTCGCCGCCGACCAGAAGGTGCTCGAGATAGGAGCCATTGTCCTCGATCGCGGAGACCTCGACGCCGGGGCAGGCGCGGCGGTAGCGGGCGAGCAGGTCGGACAGGACATAGCCGGCGACCAGCGAGGTAACGCCGATATTCAGCGTGCCGCCGGTATTGTTCTTGGTTTCGGCGAAAGAATTGCGCGCATCCGAGACGGTCGCCAGGATCTTGGTTGCGTGGCGCAGAAACTGGTGGCCGTTATAGGTGATCGACAGGCCGCGCGGATGACGCTCGAACAGCTCGACGCCGAGATCGCCTTCCAGTTCCTTGATCGCCTCGGTGACGGAAGACTGGGAAATCGACAGGTTCTGGGCGGCACGGGTGACCGAGCCCTGCTCTGCGACGGCGACAAAATACTGCAACTGACGAATGGTGAAGGCCATGCCGACTATACAGCATGGAGATGAGGCTTCGAACAAGGGGCGCCAGCAGTTGTCAGGTTGCATGGCAGCCATGAATTTCTGGACTAGGCAAACGGCTTCAGGGGTGTAGGATCGACCCGCCGCACCGTTGGTTCGTGCACGGGTATCCCGTTTCATTTCCCCAAGCATTCGTATCTCATCATGAAATCGACGCCGCTCGGCTATACCTTTGCCTTTCTCGCCTTTTCCGTCTTCGCCATTCAGGACGGCATCTCAAAACACCTGGGAGGGAGCTATTCGCCGGTCCAGGTCGCGATGGTGCGCTACTGGGCGTTTGTCGCCTTCGCCCTGTTCCTGGCCAGCCGCGCACCGGGGGGACTGTCGGCTGCCGTGGCGACCAAGCGGCCGCTCCTGCAGGTGCTGCGCGGCCTGATCCTGTTTTCGCAGATCCTGATCTCGATCGTCGCGTTTACGAAGGTTGGACTGGCACAAAGCCAGGCAATCTTTGCCGCGGGTCCGATCTTCGTTGCGCTGCTGTCGATGCCTATCCTGGGCGAAAAGGTCGGTTGGCGCCGGTGGACGGCGATCGTCTTTGGTCTGATCGGCGTGGTGATCATGCTCTCGCCGACGGCCGGCGGCTTCAATACGTATATCTGGCTGCCGTTGATCTGCGCCGTGCTTGGCGCGGTCTACGGCATCGCGACACGTCTGGTCAGCCGTGACGACCAGCCATCGACCAGCTTCTTCTATCTGGCGATCGTCGGTTTCATCGGCGCGAGCCTGCTCGGGCCGTTCTTCTGGGTGCCATTTTCGGCAACAGACTGGGCCTGGATGGGTGGGCTCTGCTGCACCGGCATTGTCGGGCATTTCGCCCTGATCCGGGCCTATGAGAACCTCGATGCCGTGATCGTGCAGCCGATTTCCTATTGGCAATTGGTGATCGGTGCCGTGATCGCCATTACCGTCTTCGGCGAAGTCCTGCGCTGGAATACAGTGGTGGGTGCTGCCATCGTCGTCGGCGCCGGCTTGTTTACCGTTTGGCGCGAATGGGTGGTCTCCCGCCGTGTCCGCCGGGCCGAAGAAGAGGCGCGTGTCTGAGCGCTCGTTTCCGCGCAGAAACCGCTGCGCCTTCTTGCCGGAGCCGCACTACAGCGTTGCCTGTGTCCGTCGGTTGCGAAAGGCGCCGATGATGAAGACAAGCACGAACATCGAGCTCATCACCAGGACGATGGTCGGTGCCGGCGCGCTGTCGAGGAAAAAGCTCAGATAGATGCCGATCAGCGATGCCAGAACGGCGACCGAGACGGCGGCGACCAGCATAGACTGGAAGCGCCTTGTGATCAGGAAGGCGATCGCGCCGGGTGTCACCAGCATGGCAACCGAGAGAATGATGCCGACCGCTTTCAGGGCGCCGACGACGACCAGCGACAGAACCGCCAGTTGGCCATAGTGCAAAAGCCGTACCGACAGGCCGATGGCGCGGGCATGCTGCGGATCGAAAGCATGGGCGAGCAGATCCTTGCGCAGCAGAACGAGGAAGGCGGTGGCCGCCAGTGCGATCAGGCCGGTTTCGATCAGGTCGGACGGCAGAATGCCGAGCATGTCGCCGAACAGGATGTGGTCGAGATGCACGCTGCTCTCGACATTGACGTAAAGCACGAGCCCCAGACCAAACATGCCGGAGAAGACGATGCCGAGCACCGTGTCTTCCTTGATGCGGCTGTTTTCCTTGACGTAGCCGGTCATCAGCGCGCAGGCGAGGCCGGCGATGAAGGCGCCGATCGCCAGGGGGATGCCGGCGATATAGGCGATGACGATGCCGGGCAACACGGCATGGGAGACCGCATCGCCCATCAGCGACCAGCCTTTGAGGACGAGGAAGCAGGAGAGCAAGGCCATGGGGATTGCGATCATCAGCGTGATGACGAACGCCGTCTGCATAAAAGGCAGCTGGAAGGGCAGGATCAGCAGTTCGAGGGTCTCGGTCATGCGACTGGCTCCAGTGTCCGGGGTCCCGCTGCAAGAGGTTCTGGGGCAAGGGGTTCCAGCGCAAGTTTGGCACGACGGCGGGCGGCGAACAGGCCGTGTTTGGGTGCAAACAGGAAGGCCGCGACAAAAATCAGCGACTGCAGCACGACGATGACGCCGCCGGTCGCGCCATCGAGGAAGTAGCTGAGGTATGCGCCGATGAAACTGGTGCCGGCGCCGATGGCGAGCGCCATCAGGATCAGCCGCTGGAAGCGATCGGTCAGCAGATAGGCGGTGGCGCCCGGGGTGACGACCATGGCGATGACGAGGAATGCGCCGACGGTCTGCATGGCGGCAACGGTCGAGGCGGCGAGCAGGGTGAAGAAGATCACCTTCAGACGCTCCGGTTTCAGGCCGATGGACCGGGCGTGGTTTTCGTCGAAGAAGGCGACCATCAGGTCCTTCCACTTCAGCGCCAGGATCACGAGGCTGATGCCGCCGATCAGGACAAGCTGCAGCGTGTCGGCCGGGGTGATGGCGAGGATATTGCCGAGCACGATGGTCTTGATGTCGATCGAGACGGGCGAGATCGACACCATGAACAGGCCGAGGCCGAAGAAGGAGGTGAAGATCAGACCGATGATCGCATCTTCCTTGAGCTTGGTGCGCTGGTTGAGGAAGAGGATGGCGAGCGCTGCCAGACCGCCGGAGAGAAAGGCGCCGAAGGCAAAGGGCAGGCCGAGCATATAGGCGCCGGCGACGCCCGGCACGATGGCATGCGAGAGCGCATCGCCGATCAGCGACCAGCCCTTGAGCATGAGATAGGCCGACAGGAAGCCGCAGACGCCACCGACGAGGGCGCTGACGAAGATCGCATTGCGCATGTAGTCATAGGTGAAAGGCTCAAGCAGGACGGTCATCATCAGCCTTTTCCAGAACGTCTGCCGGCTCAAGCGCAGGTGCCGGTGATTTTGCCGCCGGGGCAGTGGCAGGCGCGCCGTAGATGACGAAGGGGCGCTCGTCGTCGGTGATCACCTTGACCTCGCGGCCGTCGGCATCGTCGTGCAGGTCGGGGCCGGAGAGGACAAAATGGCGCAGGGCGCCGCCGAAGGCTGCCTTGAGATTGTCCTCGGTGAAGGTTTCCGCCGTCGTTCCCGCGGCCAGGACCGTGCCCTTGACGAAAATGGTGCGGTCGCAGAAGTCGGGCACGCTGCCGAGATTGTGGGTCGAGACGAGCATGACGCGGCCTTCGGCGCGCAGGTCGCGCATCAGCGTGATGATCTGCTCCTCGGTGGTGACATCGACGCCGGTAAACGGCTCATCGAGCAGGATCACCTGGCCTTCTTGGGCAAGCGCACGGGCGAGGAAGACACGCTTGCGCTGGCCGCCGGACAGTTCGCCGATCTGGCGCTTGCGATAGTCGCCCATGCCGACGCGCGCCAATGCCTCGTCAACCAGGCGGCGGTCGTTCTTCGAGGGGATGCGGAGGAAATTCATGTGGCCATAGCGGCCCATCATCACCACGTCCTCGACCAGAACCGGGAAGTTCCAGTCGACCTCTTCGGCCTGG
This sequence comes from Hyphomicrobiales bacterium, assembly GCA_900470155.1. GTDB lineage: Bacteria > Pseudomonadota > Alphaproteobacteria > Rhizobiales > Rhizobiaceae > Allorhizobium. Next base: position 1,040,769 of record UBZT01000009.1, on the reverse strand, counting down.
GGCACATAGGCGATCAGGTTTTTGGCCAGCGCATCATGCACGCTCATGCCGAGGACCCGGATCTGGCCGCCGGCCACGGGCACGAAGCCCATGATCGCCTTGAACAGGGTGGATTTTCCGGCGCCGTTGACGCCGACAAGTGCGGTGATCGTGCCGGTGGGGATGGCGAAGCTTGCATGGCGCAGGGCCGTGTGGCCGTTGCGATAGGTGACGGTGACGTCTTCGGCGACGATGCCCTGGACGCCGGCGAATTCAGGCGCCTGCACCGGTGCCTGCCCTGGAGCGTGAACGGTTTTCAGGCTGGACTGGCGCGATCTGGCCTGGCGCTGGCTTGAACCCATGATCATCCTTCAAGTCCCTTGACAATGGTCGAGACGGTGACCTTGAGGAGATCGATATAGGTCGGAACCGGGCCGTCCTCGGTGCTGAGCGAATCCACGTAGAGCACACCGCCGTAGTTCACCCCGGTTTCGGCCGCGACCTGCTTGGCCGGCTTGTCGGACACGGTGCTTTCGGAAAAGACGACGCGGATCTTGTTTTCGGTCACCGCATCGATCACCGCCTTGACCTGCTGGGGGGTGCCCTGACTGTCGGCATTGATCGGCCAGAGATAGAGTTCCTTCAGGCCGAGATCGCGGGCGAGATAGGAGAAGGCGCCTTCGCTCGTCACCAGCCAGCGCTCGTTTTCGGGCAGGGCTGCGATCTGCGCCTTCATCGGCGCGATCTCGGCCTTGATCTTGTCCGAATAGGCGGCGGCATTGGCGGCATAGACGGCGGCATGGTCGGGGTCGATCCCGGTCAGTGCCTTGCGGATGTTCTCGACATAGATCAGCGCATTGTCGGGCGACATCCAGGCATGCGGATTGGGCTTGCCGTCATAGGCACCGCCGGCAATGCTCATCGGCGCCACGCCGTCGCTGACCACGACATTGGGCACATCGCCGAGATTGGCGAGGAATTTTTCAAACCAGGTTTCGAGATTGAGACCGTTCCACAGGACGAGATTGGCGTCGCTGGCTTTCAGGATGTCGCGCGGCGTCGGCTGATAGCCGTGGATCTCGGCACCGGGTTTGGTGATGCTTTCGACGGTGGCTGCGTCGCCGGCGACATTGCGGGCGATGTCGGCGATCACGGTGAATGTGGTGACGACCTTGGGCTTTTCGGCGGCGAAGGCCGGGAGCGGCAGAAGGGTCAGCGCCGCGAGCAGCGAACTTCCGACGAGGCAGGCTAGTCTTGGCAGCATCCACGATCTCCACTTCTTGCGAATAATTCTCATTAAAACCTATAGCGCAAATCTGCTTTGTCAATGCATTTGCAACTCATTCGCAAAAAGAAGCCACTCTTGGCGGGAAACTCCTTCCACCTCGGGATTTTCGCTGCCGCCAGGCCGTTGTGCGGCATTGTCGGGGGCAAGTTAAAGTTTCCGCAAGAACGATCTCATATGGTGGCGCAAGTATTGCGTAAAACAGCGGGGCGGTGTCATGGCGGAGTTCACAGCGTGAAGGGTCCGAAGATCCATATTTCGCGCAAGCTCGTGCTGATCTTCGGCGGTGTTCTTGTCCTGTGTGGCGGAACGGGTGCTGCTGCCGTGTTCATCGGCGCCGATACTTTGCTGGGCCCGTCCTATGCGGAGCTGAACGGGCTGGAATGCACCGAGGTCAAAACCGTCGAGATCCACAAGAAGGATCACTTCTGGATCCGCAAATACATCACCACCGACGAGCCCGGCGACGGCCTGACACGGGTCAAGACAGCACTTCGCGTGGCGAAAAGCCTGCATGAGCATGAAAAGGCCGATCTGGTCCAGGTTGTCGTGCTCGATACCAAGGGACCGAAGGATCGCGCCGACATGCGCGGCCGCGCCGTCGGTGCCGACGTGATCTTCATTCCCGATCCGAGCCGCGTGCCCGAAGAGGCCTCGGCGCAGGTGTATACCGCCCGCTATGTCGACAAGGCTGCCAATGAGAGCGGTCAGTTCTTCGGCGAGCGTATCGACATGATCAATGCCGATATCGAAGCGCTTGTTGCCAAGCTCGATGACACGACCGATTGCCTGAAACCGGAGGTGGTGCTGCCGGAAGGCGCCCATGGCGCGGCACCGGCCGGACATGGAGAGGCGCCTGCCGGACATGGCGAAGCACCCGCCAGCGGCCATGGCGAAGCGCCTGCCGATGCGCATGGGGCGGCCCCGGCAGATGCGCACGGCGAAGCGCCGGCTGAAGGTCATGGGGAGGCACCGGCTGAAGGCCACGGCGAGGCGGTTCCTGTTGCCGAGCATGGGGCAGAGGAAAGCAAGGGCTGGATGGGCTCTATCCTGGGCATGGTCGGCCTTGGCGGCAGTGATGAGCCGGAAGCGGCGGCGCATGCTCCGGACGCCGCGGGCCACGATGCGCCGGCCGAAGATGAGGTTGTTGCGAGCGAACACGGTGCGCCGGCCGATCATGGAGAGGCCGCCGGACATGGAGAAGCCGCCGCCGGTCATGCGCCTGCCGAGGGCGAAGGCCATGGCGCGGCGGTTGAGGCGCATGGCGCCGCGGTCGAGGATCATGCACCCGCTGGAGAGCCTGTCGTCGCTGCGCCGGAGGCGGCTGACGGTCATTCGCCTGTGGCCACCGATGCGGCGCACGGTGCAGATGTCGCGGTGGCTGAAGAGCAGGGCTGGTTGTCTTCGTTGAAGGGTATGGTCGGCCTTGGAGATGGGGCAGCACCGGAAGAGGCAGCGTCCGAGGAGGGCGCCGCCGTCTCGGAAGCCGATGAGGTTGCAAAGAAGAAGTGGCCGAAGCCGGCCGAAAATCAGGTCGCGCCCGTTGGCGAACAGGCAGAGGGCGGCAAGCATGACGGCGCAGACTGGCTGGCCAAGATGCGGGCCAAGCCGATCGCCGCCGGGGCTGACGATGGGCATGGCGCTGCCGCCGCAGTAGAGGGTGCGGCCGTGGAAACACATGACCAGCCCGCGTCGACTCAAGTCGAGCATGGGGAAAAGGCGGATGCGTCACATGCGCCTGCCGCACCGGCCGAGGAAGAGGCTATCCTGCCGCCAAAGGCCAAGGTGCATGGCGAGGAAGAGGCCAAGGCCGGTCACTGATCATCGCATTTGCAGACAGCAAAAAGCCCCGGTCGCAGGATCGGGGCTTTTGTCTATCTGCGCGTTGCCGGCTGATCAGTCGGCCCTGGCGCGACGGGCCGGGAAGAGGATGATGTCGCGGATCGACGGGGCGTTGGTCAACAGCATGATCAGGCGATCGACGCCGATGCCGAGACCGCCGGCAGGCGGCATGCCCTGGTCGATCGCATCGAGGAATTCCTCGTCCAGCTGCTTGTCCTTTTCGCCGCGGGCATGGGCCTGCTCCAGCTGTTCGACCATGCGCTTGCGCTGTTCTTCCGGATCGTTGAGTTCGGAGAAGGCGTTGCCGATTTCCCAGGCGTTGCAATAGGTCTCGAAACGCTCGACGAGGCGTGGTTCGCCCGGCACTTCCTTGGCAAAGGGCGAGATGTCTTTCGGAAAATGCGTGACATGGCTCGGCTGGATCAGCGTGCCCTCGACCTTCTCTTCGAAGATGAAGGCAAGGCATTCGCCCCAGGTCCAGTCCTTTTCGATGGCAAAGCCGGCGGCCTTGGCGGCAGTGCGGGCTTCCTCGTCGGTCTTCATGGCGAGGAAGTCGATGCCGGTCGCTTCCTTGACGGCGTCAGGCATGGGCACGCGCTTGAACGGGCCCTTGAAGGAGATTTCCTTGTCGCCGAACATGAATTCGGTGGTGCCGTGGATCTTGACGGCGAGTTCGGCGAACATGCGCTCGACGAGGTCCATGATGTCCTCGTAGTCGGCATAGGCCCAGTAGCACTCCATCATGGTGAATTCCGGATTGTGCCGGGTGGAGACGCCTTCGTTGCGGAAGTTGCGGTTGACCTCGAAGACCTTGTCGGTCAGGCCGGATACGAGGGTGCGCTTGAGGAACAGTTCCGGCGCGATGCGCAGGTACATGTCGAGCTTCAGCGTGTTGTGATGGGTCTTGAACGGCTCGGCCGTCGCGCCGCCATAGACCGAATGCAGCATCGGCGTCTCGACTTCCATGAAGCCGTCGTTTTCCATGAAGCGGCGAATGCCCGAGACGATCTGCGAACGCTGCCTGAAGCGGAGCTTCGAATCCTCGTTGGTCAGGATGTCGAGATGGCGCTTGCGGTAGCGCAGCTCGATATCGGCGAGACCGTGATACTTCTCCGGCATGGGGAGCAGCGTCTTGGTCAGCATGGTGATTTCATGGGCGTTGATCGTCAGCTCGCCGCGCTTGGTGCGGCGGACCATGCCGGTGACGCCGATAATGTCGCCAAGGTCGATCATCGGCAGGAGGCTGCGGGCCGCCTCCGGTGTCGTGTCCTTGTGGGAGAAGATCTGGATCTTGCCCGAGGCATCGTGCAGGTCGATAAACATGCCGGAATTGCGCGAGGAATAGACGCGCCCGGCCACGGTGACGATGTCGCCTGATTCCGTGTCCAGCTCAAGGCCCTGGTATTTCGCAGCCAGTTCCGCATTGGTGATCGTGCGGTGGAAATGGGCCGGGTAGACGTCGCCGACCTGTTCGCGCAGCAAAGCCAGTTTCTGGCGACGCACTTCGGTCGGGTCGGAGGACAGGGTGGATTCAGGTGTCTGTTCGGTCATGGTGTGGTTCCTGTGGCGGCCTCTGGCCTCTGCCGTATGTTTTGCCCCTCACCCTACCCTCTCCCCGCAAGCGGGGAGAGGGGGTCGCCCGTGGCGGCGCTTGTGGCCTTCTCCCCGCTTGCGGGGAGAAGGTGCCGGCAGGCGGACGAGGGGCACTATCTCAAATCAGTTCTGGGCACCCGCCATCGCGGTCAGCACCTGGATCGCCACCTTCAGGCGCTGGCGCACGACCGAGCGGCCGAGCAGCGCCATACTGTCGAACAGCGGCAGCGAGCGCTGGCTTCCCGACACGGCGACGAACAGCGGCGGGGTGACCACGCGCAGCTTCTTCTCCATACGATCGGCGATCGCGCGCAGTTCTTCCTCGATGGTCGCGACGTTCCATTCGAGGATCTTTTCGAGATCCGCCTGGACGGTGGTGACGATGGAAAGCGTTTCCGCCGGGCTGGTCTTCAGGCCGCCGAAGGAGGCCGGCGTCAGGCCGACATCGTTGGCGAGCAGGAAGCCGGCGAGCGGCGGCAGTTCGCCGAGCTTGGTGACACGGCTCTGGGCGAGCTTCAGGCCTTCGGTCAGGCGATCGTTTTCCATCGACCAGTCGAGGACGCGGGCGATGAACTCGTCCGGGGTCAGCTTTTCGCGCAGCCAGCGGCCATTGAGCCAGTCGAGCTTCTGGATGTCGAAGATTGCGCCGGCCTTGGACAGGTTGTCCGGGTCGAACTTTGCGGTCAACTCGTCCATGGTCAGCAGTTCCTCGCCCTCGGCGATCTGGATGAAGAACAGGCCGAGGAAATTCATCAGCGCTTCCGGCAGGTAGCCGAGGGCCGAATAATAGGAAATCGAGGTCGGGTTCTTGCGCTTCGACAGCTTGGACTTGTCGGCGTTGCGCATCAGGGAGAGATGCATGAACACCGGCTGTTCCCAGCCGAAATAGCGATAGAGCAGGATGTGCTTGGGCACCGATGCCAACCACTCCTCGCCGCGGGCGACGTGGGTGATCTTCATCAGATGGTCGTCGATGACATTGGCCATGTGATAGGTCGGCATGCCGTCGCCCTTGATCAGGACCTGCATGTCGACGCTGTCCCACGGGATCGAGACATCGCCATAGACGCCGTCGTGGAAATCGCACGAGCCTTCCGTCGGGATCTTCATGCGCACGACGGAGGTTTCGCCGCCCGCCATCTTCGAGGTGACTTCTTCAGCGGTCAGGTTGAGGCACAGGCCATCATACTTCGGCGGCTTGCCGGCGGCGCGCTGGCCTTCGCGCATCTGCTCGAGCCGCTCGGGCGTGCAGAAACAACGGAAGGCGTGGCCCTTGTCGAGCAGGTCCTGCGCATGGGGCCAGTACATGTCCTTGCGGTCGGACTGGCGGTAGGGGCCGTAGGGGCCGCCGACATCCGGGCCTTCCGACCAGGTCAGTCCGGTCCATTTCAACGCGTCGAGCACTTTCTGTTCGAATTCGGCCGTCGAACGGGTCGCATCGGTATCCTCGATGCGCAGGATGAACTCGCCGCCGTGTTTCTTGGCGAAGAGATAATTGAACAGCGCGATATAGGCGGTGCCGACATGGGGCTCGCCTGTCGGGGAGGGTGCGATGCGGACGCGGACGCCGGAATTGGTCATGGAGTTCAGCTCATTGTGTCGTGCGGGGAAATCGAGCGATGGCCGCAGGATCATGGGTGTGAAGACGATGTGGCGAACGGACGAAAAAGCGCGTTTTAATGCCCGGCTCCGCCTGTTCCATTGGCTGGCCTTAGGCCATATTCAGCGCAATGCGTCAAGGAAAACTGCGCATTCGGGCGGTTTCGCGGACCCCCAGCGGCGCGGGCGCAAAAAAATCAAAAAGCCCTGGAACCGAATTTTGTCGGGTGCGTTTCTAGGACAGAGCGCAGGCCATGCCAACCGGACGCGACGGGATATGGGGAACACGGTGATTTTTCCGGTTTCTCACCGTGGCCAACGAAACGGCAGACGAGCCCCCCAACCGTCTGGTTTGCGTTCACCCCAAGTCCCGCCCCCCAGGAAAACCTGCGTCCGCCGACGCAGGTTTTTCTGCATTCTGGCGCCGCGTATCACCGCGGCGGTTGCAAGCGAGCGTGTTCAACTCACTGGCCAGACCATCAGGAGCGTCGGCACCGCGACGAAGACAACGAGAAAAGACAGCGGAAGTCCCAAACGGGGATAGTCACTGAAGCGATATCCACCTGGACCCATGACGAGCGTGTTGCACTGGTGGCCGATCGGGGTCAGAAAATCGCAGCCGGCACCGATGGCCACGGCCATCAGGAAGGCTTCCGGCTTGTAGCCCAGGCCTCCGGCAAAGCTTGCGGCAATCGGGGCCATGACCAGCACGGTTGCCGCATTGTTGAGGAAGGGGGTTACCGCCATGGCCGTGACGAGGATCAGGGCAACCGCACCCCAGGCCGGCATGCCGCCTGCGACCGCGCTCAGCCAGCCGGCAACGACATCGCTTGCGCCGGATGTCCGCAGCGTATCGGAGACCGGAATCAGGGCAGCGAGCATGACCAGAATGGGTCCATCCACCGATTGGTAGACCTCTGAAATCGGGATGACCTTGAAGATAACCATGGCGAGTGCGGCGGCAAAGAAGGCAATGCCGACAGGGACGAGCCCGACTGCCGTCGAGCCCATGGCAACGAAGAGAATGGCGAGCGGAACGAGAACGTTGCGGGGGGTGCCCAGCAGGATGGCGCGCTCTGCAAGCGGAAGGCAGCCAAGCTCGGTGAGAATGGCCGGCATCTGCTGGCGCAGACCCTGAAGAAGCACAACGTCGCCGGAACGCAGCGTCAATTCGCCGAGACGTTCGCGGATGCGTTTGCCCTGACGGCTGACGGCCAGCAGGTTGACGCCGTAAGAATGGACGAGCGAAAGGTCGCGCGCTGTCTGGCCGATCAGGGACGAGCCGCGGCCGATCACAGCCTCGACGGAGACCAGGTCGCCGCCCTTGTTTGTGTCGACGCTGCCGCCGGCGAGCGTCAGATTGCCCTGGGATACGACCCGGTCAAGGGCTTCCGATGGACCCTGCAGCAGAAGCGTGTCGCCGAGTTTCAGCACGACGTCAGGGAAAGGCGACAGGCGCGTATCGCCGCGCAGGATCGACGTTGCAGACACTTCGCCAGAGGCGATCTGCTGCAACTGATGCAGGGTCTTGCCGATAAAGGGCGATTGCCGTCCAAGGGTGGCTTCGGTGGAAAAATGCGAGCTTTCAAGTGCTTCCTGCAGCGACGGGTTCTGGTTCTCGCGGACGGGCACCAGCCAGTAGAAGAACATCAGGAAGATGATGCCGGCGACCGCGATCGTTGCGCCGACCGGCGTGAAGTCGAACATCGTGAAGGCCTGGCCGGTAATCTCTTCGCGCAGCCTTGAGACGGCGATGTTGGGCGACGTGCCGATCTGGGTCATCAGGCCGCCGAGCAGGGCACCGAAGGCCATCGGCATGAGGAAGATCGAGGGTGAGACGCTGGAGCGACGGGCGAACTGGAATGCCACCGGCATCATGATGGCGAGCGCCCCGATGTTCTTGATGAAGGCGGAAAGCACGGTGACGGTGAGAAGCAGGAGCAGCATCTGCGCCCGGACGGATTCAAGGCTTGGAAAGAAGCGCTTGATGGCGAGATCGACGACGCCGGACCGCGCCACACCGGCGCTGACGACAAGTGCCGAACCGACAATGATGACAATGTCGTCGGAGAAGCCGGAAAATGCATCGGCAGGGGAGACGAGGCCAAGGGCGACGGCCGTGACAAGTGCGGCACAGGCGACGACATCATACCGAAACCGCTCCCACAGGAACGCGGCCATCATCGCAGCAATGACACCGAAGGCGAGAATTTGCTCGTAGGTCATATGGCTCCGGCGGTTTTTGGCGTGACTGCAGACGGTAGCTCTCACCGCTGGTCAGTGCCCAGTATAATTTCTTCGGTCGTGGTGGTGTTTTAGGTCGCGACGGTCGTCATGCACAAAAAAGAGGGCCCGTTCGATAAAACAGGCCCTCTCTTGCAACGTCAAGGATCAGTGACGGGTGGTGCCTTTTTCCCGGTCGGCCTGCTTCTTTTTGCGGGCAAACATATTGAGCATTTCCACGAGGCCGGAGAAGGCCATGGCCGCGTAGATGTAGCCCTTGGGAACATGGAAGCCCATGCCGTCGGCGATCAGGGTCATGCCGATCATCAGCAGGAAGCCAAGTGCCAGCATAACGACGGTCGGGTTCTTTTCGATGAAGTTGGCGAGCGGATTGGAGGCAATCAGCATGACGGTCACAGCCACGATGACGGCGATGATCATGATCGGCAGGTGTTCCGTCATGCCAACCGCAGTGATGATGCTGTCGACAGAAAACACCAGGTCGAGCAACAGGATCTGGCCAATGGCTGCGGCAAAGGTGTTGGTCGCCGAAGAGGCAATGAAATCTTCCTGCTGATCGATCGGGTCGACACTGTGGTGAATTTCCTTGGTCGCCTTCCAGACCAGGAACAGGCCGCCTGCAATCAGGATCATGTCCTTCCACGAGAAGCCGTGGCCGAAGAGTTCGAAGACGGGATTGGTCAGCTGGACAATCCAGGCGACGGTGCCCAGCAGCGCGAGACGCATGACAAGCGCGAGGCCGATGCCGATGCGGCGAGCCCTTTCGCGCGATTCAGCCGGCAGCTTGTTGGTCAGGATGGAAATGAAGACGAGGTTGTCGATGCCGAGCACGACTTCCATGATGATCAGCGTGATCAGTGCGATCCAGGCGGCGGGGTCCTGAGCGAGTAGGAGCAGATCCTGCATTCGATGTTTTCCGTGCTAAACAGAGGAGTTGAGCAACAGCAAATGGGGCAAATGATCGCATATGGCAAGGGTGCCATCGCCAGGTATTCCAAGCGTTGACCGGCGGGGGCGGCCAATGGCCGTTTTTCAGATGTTTTCGGGCCTTGCCGGTCCATAGGATTTGAGGAAAATCCTGAGGCCGCTTTCGATCACGCGTTTCACTTCAGCCTGGGAGAGGTTTGGCGGCAACTGATTGAACAGGCGCTCCCTGAAAAATGAGCCGATGGTCAGGTCGATAAACTGGCGCGCCGCCAGTTCGCAATCGTCTATGGACAGCTGTCCGGCCGCAACCTGCTTTTCCAGAAAGGCCCGCAGCACGCTCTTGGCATTGGTGGGTGCCCCGGCGAAAAACCGTTGGCAAAGGCTCGGCATGCGATCGATCACGCCCAGGACAACACGCATCGCAGGGATCATGTCCGTCTCAATGACCTGATGGGCAAAGGCGAGACCGAAGCTGCGCAGGCCGTCTTCGGTGCTGGCGCTCCGCTCGAGCAGTTCACGCATGCGCTCGGCAAACAACCCTTTCTCGCGTTCGATCAGGGCGGCAAACAGTTCTTCCTTGCTCTGGAAGTAGACGTAGATCGTGCCCTTGGAGACGCCGGCCTCACGCGTCACGTCATTCATGCTGGCGGCGTCATAACCCATCTTCATGAAAACGCGCTTTGCGCCATCGAGGATCTGGCCGCGCTTGATCGGATCTTCGCCCGCGGCAAAACGGCTCAAACCGGGCGCTGCCACGATTGGCTGCTCCTGTGTTTCGGTCGGTTTCGCAGTCGGCTTGGTCATGATCGGTCCAAATATTAACTCAAGTCAATTTTCAAGGTGCAAAGCGCGCCTGTGCATCTTGATATGCGGTACGAAACTCTATATGTCAATCGAACCGAACGGTTCAGTTCGAATAGATTAGCAACCAACTCCCCGGTTTTGAGCCCATGTCCGTCACGCAAAGATCCACCGCCCTTCGTTCCGCTCCTCCAGTCGATGACAGGAATGAGGCCGTGCCGGCCACGCCGCAAGAAGCCGGGGTGACTGCTCCCGAGGCCGCGACGCCCCCTGTCGCCAAGGTTGCCAAGAAGCGCCGCAGTCCGGTGCTGCCAATCATCGGTCTGGCGCTTCTGAGCGCGGGTGCGTGGTTCGGTTACCAATGGTGGACCGACGGCCGCTTCATGGTCTCGACGGACGACGCCTATATCGAAGGCGATATCGCGATCATCTCGCCGAAAGTCTCGGGTTATGTGGAAACGGTGAATGTTACCGGCAATCAGGTGGTCAAGGCCGGCGATCCGCTGGTCACGCTCGATGCTGGCGACTATCGCATCGCCTATGAACAGGCCGTCGCCAACAAGCAGAGTGCCGAACTGGCGGTGTTGCGCATGGACGCGCAGATCTCCGGCGGCGAGGCCAGCCTAGCGCAGACGCGGGCTCAGCAGGGTGCGCTCGAAGCGAGCGTGCGCGGCGCGCAGATTACCGAAAAGCGCGCTACAGATCTTGCTGCCAAGTCGGTCGGCACGACCGCCGATCTCGACAGCGCCAAGATCGCTCTGGAGCAGGCCAAGGCAAACCTGGTGGCAGGCGAAGCGGCCGTGTCTTCTGCCGAGGCCAATGTTTCGCTGCTGAAGGCTCAGCGCGACGAGGCCCTGAACACCGTCAAGGTGCAGGATCTCGCCATCGAGCAGGCCAAGCGCGACCTCGACTTTACCGTGCTGAAGGCCCCTTATGACGGCATCGTCGGCAATCTGTCGGTCCAGGCCGGCGATCTTGTCTCCGCCGGCAAGCGCCTGGCGGCACTCGTTCCGGTCAACGAACTTTACATCGAGGCGAACTTCAAGGAAACGCAGATCGCCCATCTGGTTCCCGGTTCGAAGGTTTCGATCCATGTCGATGCCTACGGTGAGGATCCGCTGGAAGGTACGGTGACATCGATCGCTCCGGCCTCGGGTGCGATCTTCTCGATGCTGCCGGCCGAAAACGCCACCGGCAACTTCACCAAGGTGGTGCAGCGCGTTCCCGTGCGGATCGCGCTTCCGCCGGAAGCCCTGAAGCAGGGGCATCTGCGTGCCGGTCTCAGCGTGATTGTCGATGTCGATACTCGGACTGCGCCGGATGCCCAGGCCATCGCTGCGAAGTAAGCGGATCTGCTAGAAAAGGGGCCGCGCCATGGCCGTTGCAAGCACAGCATCACCCACCCTTGGCTCGGCCTCGGGGGCGGAAGAGCGCATGGATCCGAAGCGTGTCATCGCCTTTCTTGCGATGGTCTTCGGCATGTTCATGTCGATCCTCGACATCCAGATCGTCTCGGCCTCGCTGTCGGAAATCCAGGCAGGTCTCGGCGCCAGCAATGACGAGGTCGCCTGGGTCCAGACGTCCTATCTGATTGCCGAAGTCATCATGATCCCGTTGTCCGGCGTTCTGGCCCGGATCCTGTCGACGCGGGTGCTGTTTTCGATCTGTGCCGGCGGCTTCACGCTAGCCAGCGCATTGGCGGCCACGGCCACGAATATCGAACAGATGATCGTCTACCGTGCGATCCAGGGCTTTATCGGCGGGGGCATGATCCCGTCGGTCTTCGTGGCCGCCTTCACGATCTTCCCGCCGTCCAAGCGCAATATCGTTTCGCCGATGATCGGTCTTGTCGCCACGCTCGCGCCAACGATCGGTCCGACGATCGGCGGCTATATCAGTCATGCCCTATCCTGGCACTGGTTGTTCCTGATCAATGTTATTCCCGGCATCATCGTGGCCGCGACGACGTGGAGCCTGATCGATTTCGACGAGCCGGACCACAGCCTGATGAAGAAATTCGACTGGTGGGGACTGGCCTCCATGGCGGTGTTCCTCGGGTCGATGGAATTCGTGCTGGAAGAAGGCAACAACAAGGACTGGTTCAACGACCACCATATCGTCATGGGCACCATTGCCATGGTGATCGGCGGGGCGATCTTCTTCCGCCGGGTGTTCAAGGTCGAGCTTCCCGTTGTCGATCTGCGGGCATTCTCGAACGCGAACTTTGCCTTCGGCTCGCTGTTCTCGTTTGTCATGGGGGTCGGTCTCTATGGCCTGACCTATCTCTATCCGCTCTATCTCAGCCGCATCCGTCACTACGATTCGCTGATGATCGGCGAGACCATGTTCGTGTCGGGTGCCGCGATGTTCCTGACGGCGCCGATCGCGGGCATCCTGTCGAGCAAGCTCGACCCGCGCGTCATGATGATGCTGGGTTTCGCCGGATTTGCGACCGGCACCTACATGATGACCGGGATCACGGCGGACTGGGACTTCTACGAACTGCTCCTGCCGCAGATCCTGCGCGGCTGCTCGCTGATGATCTGCATGGTGCCGATCAACAATATCGCGCTCGGCACCTTGCCGCCGGATCGGATGAAAAACGCATCGGGCCTGTTCAACCTGACCCGCAACCTCGGTGGCGCCGTCGGTCTGGCGATCATCAACACGATGATCACCCAGCGTACCGACGATCATTTTGCCCGCCTGTCCGAACAGCTTGACTGGGGCAATGCCGCAGCACTCGACTGGCTGGCCAGTGTCGGTGCCAACTACGAGGCCTATGGTCTCGACGGCAGCACCGTTGCGGTCCAGAAGCTTGCCGGCATCGTCACGCAGCAGGCGACGCTGCTGTCCTTCATCGACATCTTCATGGCGCTGACCGTGCTGTTTGGTTCATTGGTGTTCATGACGCTGATGCTGAAGAAACCCAAGGCCGCCGCACCGGCTGGTGCCGGTCACTGAAGATTCGCTGGTTGAAGGCCGCCGCTCGACAGGGTTGGCGGCTTTTTGCCTGTCGAAAATGAGGTACGTACATCTTTTTTTGATTTACGTACCTCATCTCCTGCGCTAGGACAGGCGCCGGAGGAATTCATGAAGCCAACAGTCCATGACATCGCGGTCCATGCCGGGGTCAGTCTTGCGACCGTCGACCGGGTTTTGAACCGGCGACCGGGCGTGAGTGCGCGGACCCGCGACAAGGTCGACCAGGCGGTGTCGTCGCTCGGTTTCGTGCGCGACGTGGCGGCGGCCAACCTGGCCAAGGGGCGAACCTATCCGCTGACCTTCATCATTCCGTCCAATGACAATTCCTTCATGCGCGGCCTCAGGCTTGCGCTGAATGAGGCAACCGGACGCGGGGCTGTCGAGCGGGTTTCCATCCGGCTCGTCGATGTGCCGGCATTCGACGCGCCGGCGCTGGCCAACGCGCTTGACATGGCGTTGCGTGATGCACCTGCGGGCATTGCATTCGTCGCGGTCGATGCGCCCGAGGTCGCGGCTGCAGCCAATCGCGTGACCGCCGCGGGTGTGCCGCTGGTGACGCTGGTGTCGGATCTGTCCGGGTCGCAACGCGATCACTATGCCGGGATCGACAATGCTGCCGCGGGCCGGACGGCCGCGAGCCTGCTCGGGCGGTTTCTCGGTGGCCGCGATGGCGCAGTCGCCGTTCTTGCAGGCTCGATGCTGGTCCGCGACCATCGCGAGCGTTGCGAGGCCTTTGAAGCCGTGATGGCCAAGGATTTTTCCCGGTTCGTGATCCTGCCGGTGCTCGAGGGGCGCGACGACCCGGCGACGGTGGAAATGCTGGTCAGCCGGCTTTTGGCCGGGCGGGACGATATCATCGGTCTCTACAGTCTGGGTGCTGGCAACCGCGGCCTCGTGCGGGCGCTGGAGAAGCTGCCGTCGACAAACAGGCCGGCGGTGATCGCGCACGAATTGACGGAAACGACGCGCACAGCGCTCAATGCCGGCCTGATCGATGCTGTGCTCAATCAGGATGCCGGCCATGAGGTGCGCAGTGCCATCCGGGTGCTGAAAGCCAAGGCCGACGGGTTGCCGGTGGTTGCGGCGCAAGAGCGTATTCGGCTCGACATATTCTTGAAGGACAATCTGCCCTGAGGGGCAAAAAGGTGAATGCAGCTTTGAGCGACTGGACGCCTGGCGGCCGGGTTCGAAGCGGTTGAAAAGGGAGAAAACTATGTATCTCGGTTTGGATCTTGGCACATCGGGCATCAAGGCGATGCTGATGGATGACAGCCAGCGCGTGATCGGTGTCGGTCATGCGGCGCTGAGCGTTCAGCGGCCGCATTCCGGCTGGTCCGAGCAGGCGCCCGGCGACTGGATCCGCGCGACGGAAGAGGCGGTCGGCGCGCTCAAGGCCTCGCATGCGAAGGAACTGGCCGCCGTCAAGGGCATCGGCCTGTCCGGCCATATGCATGGTGCGACGCTGATCGATGCCAAGGACCGGGTGCTGCGCCCGTGCATCCTGTGGAATGACACGCGCAGCCATGAAGAGGCGGCAGCACTCGACGCCGATCCGCGGTTTCGGGCACTGACCGGCAATATCGTCTTTCCCGGCTTTACCGCGCCCAAGCTCGCCTGGGTGGCCAAGCACGAGCCGGACACCTTCGCCAAGGTCGCCAAGGTGCTGCTGCCCAAGGATTTCCTCAGGCTGTGGCTGACGGGAGAATATCTCTCCGACATGTCGGATTCGGCCGGAACGGCCTGGCTCGACACCGGAAAGCGTGCGTGGTCGACGGAGCTTCTTGCGGCAACAGGCCTGGCCGTCGAGCAGATGCCGGGCCTCGTCGAGGGCACGGAGCGCGCCGGTACGCTGCGTGGCGAACTGGCAGCGAAATGGGGCATCGGTTCCGATGTCGTCGTGGCCGGCGGGGCAGGGGATAATGCCGCCTCTGCCTGCGGCATGGGTACGGTCGCCGAGGGTCATGCCTTCGTGTCGCTCGGCACGTCCGGCGTTCTCTTTGCCGCCAATGGCTCCTACCTGCCGAAGCCGGAAAGTGCCGTGCATGCCTTCTGCCACGCACTGCCGAATACCTGGCACCAGATGGGCGTGATCCTTTCGGCGACCGATGCGCTGAACTGGCATTCCGGCGTCACCGGCAAATCGGCAGGCGAGTTGACCGCGGAACTGGGCGACGACCTCAAGGCGCCGACCGGCGTGACGTTCCTGCCGTATCTGTCGGGCGAGCGCACACCGCACAATGATGCGAAGATCCGCGGCGCCTTTATCGGGCTCGGCCATGATTCCAGTCGCGCGGTGCTGACGCAGGCCGTTGTCGAAGGCGTGACCTTTGCCATCCGCGACAGCCTCGAGGCGCTGAAATCCGCCGGCACGAAGATCGATCGCGTCACCGCGATCGGCGGTGGATCGCGCTCGCGCTACTGGCTGGCGTCGATTGCCACGGCTCTCGACATGCCGGTCGACGTGCCGGCGGACGGCGATTTCGGCGCGGCGTTCGGTGCGGCTAGGCTCGGGCTGATTGCCGCGACCGGCGCCGATCCGCTGTCGGTCTGCACGGCGCCAGAGACGGCCGAGACGATCACGCCGGTCAAGGCGCTGTCGGGCGCCTATGAGGAGGCCTATCGCCGCTATCGCTCGGTCTATCCGGCGATCAAGGGGCTTTGAAGATTTGCCCCTCACCCTGACCCTCTCCCCGCAGGCGGGGATAGGGGACGGAACGGTTGCGGCAAGACCCCTTCTCCCCGTTCACGGGGAGAAGGTGCCGGCAGGCGGATGAGGGGCTGCGCTGCGATCACCCCAACCCGGACCTGCGGTCCGACCCTCCCCCTCAAGGGGAGGGTAGAAACACACGATACACACCAAGGAGGAACGACCCATGAGCACTGGCTTTTTCGGCGATATCGCCAAGATCAAATACGAAGGCACCGACAGCACCAATCCGCTGGCCTATCGCCACTACAATCCCGATGAAATGGTCGCCGGCAAGCGCATGGAAGACCATCTGCGCTTTGCGATTGCCTATTGGCACACATTCGCGTGGGAAGGCGGAGACCCCTTCGGCGGACGCACTTTCGACCGCCCCTGGTATGGCAGCGGCATGGACAAGGCGAAGCTGAAGGCGGATGTCGCCTTCGAAATGTTCAGCCTGCTGGGCACGCCCTATTATTGCTTCCACGATGCCGACGCGCGCCCGGAAGGCGATAGCTTTGCCGAGAACACCCGGAACCTCAACGAGATCGTCGACTACTTCGAACAGAAGCAGGCCGAGACCGGCGTCAAGTTGCTCTGGGGCACGGCGAACCTGTTTTCGCACCGCCGCTACATGTCGGGCGCCTCGACCAATCCGGATCCGGATGTGTTTGCCTTCAGTGCGGCGACCGTCAAGACCTGCATGGATGCAACGATGCGCCTGGGCGGCGAGAACTATGTGCTCTGGGGCGGCCGCGAGGGTTATGAAACCCTGCTCAACACCGACCTGAAGCGGGAACTGGACCAGATGGGACGTTTCCTCAACCTGGTGGTCGAGTACAAGCACAAGATCGGCTTCAAGGGCGCGCTGCTGATCGAACCGAAGCCGCAGGAGCCGACCAAGCACCAGTATGACTACGACGTTGCGACCGTCTACGGCTTCCTCAAGACCTATGGTCTCGAGAAGGAGGTGAAGGTCAATATCGAACAGGGTCATGCGATCCTGGCCGGCCATACATTCGAGCACGAACTGGCGCTCGCCAATGCGCTCGGCATCTTCGGCTCGATCGACATGAACCGCAACGACTACCAGTCCGGCTGGGATACCGACCAGTTCCCCAACAATGTGCCGGAAATGGCGCTGGCCTATTACCAGGTTCTCGCCGGCGGCGGCTTCACCACCGGTGGTACGAACTTCGACGCCAAGCTGCGCCGCCAGTCGATCGATCCGGCCGACCTGCTGATCGGCCATATCGGCGGCATGGATTGCTGCGCCCGTGGCCTGAAGGCTGCGGCGAAGATGATCGAGGACAAGGCGCTATCGGGTCCGCTGGCCTCGCGCTATGCCGGTTGGGACAAGGCCGAAAACCAGACGATGCTGCGCGGCGAGGAAAGCCTCGAGGCAATCGCCGCCCGCGTCGAGGCCAAGGACGTCAATCCGCAGCCGAAATCGGGCCAGCAGGAACTGCTGGAGAATGTGGTCAACCGCTACGTCTGAGATGTAGGTTGATGTGATATCATGCGATTGGGCCGGGGCATGCGAGTGTCCCGGCTTTTTTATGCGGTTGACGTCATGCTCGGGGCTTGTCCCGAGCATCTGCCGAGGTTTGCAGCGTCGCTCAACGGTTGAGGTCGGGCTCCTGGTTGCCGACAGTAGATCCTCGGGTCAAACCCGAGGAAGACGGCTTCGGGGTGTCGTGCCCGTCAACATTCCCGGCGATGGCCATAAAGTGCCTGACGACGGCACGTAGCAGGGCCGCCCGCTACCGCTTGTCCGGTCCCGTCACCGATCCCCTGACGATCAGGTCCGGCATGATCAGGATTTCGCGCCGCTCGGTCGGGCGCTCGGCCAGTGTTTCCAGCAGCAGCGCCATCGCCTGGCGGCCGATGGCGCTGCGGGGCTGGCGGATCGTGGTCAAAGCCGGATTGACATAGGTCGCTTGTGGCACGTCGTCGAAACCGATGATCGAGAAGTCGCGCGGCAGATCGTAGCCACGGGCTGTCAGGCCGTTGATGACGCCGACGGCTGTCGCGTCGTTGACGCACATGAAGGCGGTTGGCAGCGTATCGCGCATGAAC
Organism: Hyphomicrobiales bacterium; assembly: GCA_900470155.1. Taxonomy (GTDB): domain Bacteria; phylum Pseudomonadota; class Alphaproteobacteria; order Rhizobiales; family Rhizobiaceae; genus Allorhizobium. The sequence continues at coordinate 1,022,749 of UBZT01000009.1, read as the reverse complement.
AGTTGCTCGACGGCGAGGCGGCCGCTTTCGATCGTGCCGTCGCCCTCCAGGACCAGCCGGTGGTCCGGCGGAATGCGGGCGGCGTCGAGTGCGAGGTCGTAGCCCTGGCGGCGGCGCTGGTGGCCGAGCCTTGTCTTTGCATCGCCGATGAAGGCGATGCGGCGGTGGCCGGCCGAGAGAAGATGTTCGGCCGCCTTGCGGGCGCCGGCGGTGTCATCGACGCCGACATAGGAGGTCTTCGAGCCGAAGACCGGTTCGAACACGGCGACCGATGGCGGCAGGCGCTGGCCGATGACCTGATGGCCGAAGGGTTCGTGGCCGGTGAACAGCACAAGGCCTGCGGCCTGTCCGGAACTGAGAAATTTCAGATATTCCAGCCCGCGCTCGGGATCGTTCTGGGTATGGCCGATCAGCACGCCGAAGCCATGGGCGCGGGCCTCGTTTTCCAGGCCGATCAGCGTGGTGGAGAAATTCGGGTCGCCGATATCCGGAGCCAGGATCAGGATCATGTTGGAGCGGCCCATGCGCAGCGAGCGGGCCATGGCATTGGTGGTGTAGCCGGTGATCGCAATTGCCTGGTTGACGCGCTGGCGGGTGGTCTTGGCCACCTTGTCGGGCGTATGGATGGCACGGCTCACCGTGGCGATCGACACCTCGGCAATGCGTGCAACGTCGTCAATCGTGGCCGGCGCTGAATTCGGCACGCTGCCCCATCCCCCTATCCATATGGAATCGTTGGAGACCTTATCTGCTGTGCTGCGGCTGCGAAAGCCGAGAGGGCGGTTAAACAACCCTGTGAATGGATGATGTAAACCTTTACATAGATCATGTAAACCTTTACATAGTTCAGCATAGCGGTTGAGGAGCCGCCGGGAGGATTGCATGACTGGGGCTGGGACCAGGGCCGGGGACGAAGCGCGCAAAGCCGTGCTCGTGGCAGAACGTATCTCGAAATCATTTGGCGACGTGCAGGTGCTGTTCAGCGTCGATTTCGACGTGTTGCCCGGCGAAGTGCATGCGCTGATGGGCGAAAACGGTGCCGGCAAGTCGACGCTGGTGAAGATCCTGTCGGGTTTCGAGCAGGCGACGGCCGGGCGCATACTGCTGGATGGTCAGCCGGTGGTCCTGCCGCCGAATGGAGCGGCCGAAGCGCTGGGCATCGTGCTGATCCACCAGGAATTCAATCTCGCAGAGCATCTGACGGTTGCCGAAAGCCTGTTTCTCGGCCGCGAGGTCACGCGTTTCGGCGTGCTCGACCGCAAGTTCATGCGGGCCGAGACGGTGCGGGCGCTCAACCAGCTCGGCTCGCCGATCGATCCGGATGCGCTGATCAGTTCGCTGGCCGTGGCCGACAAGCAGATGGTCGAGATCGCCAAGGCGATCAGCCGCAAGGCGCGTATAGTGTTCATGGACGAGCCGACCGCCGTCCTGTCACGGGAAGAAACGGATGTGCTGTTTGCCCAGGTGCGCAAGTTGCGCGCCCAGGGCACGAGCTTCGTCTTCGTCAGCCACAAGCTCGACGAGGTGATGGAACTGACCGACCGCGTGACCGTGCTCCGGGATGGCCAGTGGGTGAAGACCGCGCCGACCGCCGTGCTCGATGGTGAATCCATCGCGCAATTGATGGTCGGGCGCGAGCTTTCCAGCCTCTATCCGACCAAGCACGAGCCGAATGTCGATGAAGAGGTGGTGCTTTCGGTCAAGGATCTCAGCACCGCCTATGTCAAGCATGTCAGCTTCGAACTGAAGAAGGGCGAAGTGCTCGGCTTTTCCGGCCTGATAGGCTCCGGCCGTACCGAGCTGATGGAGGCAGTTGCCGGACTTCGGCCGCGCCTGTCCGGCGTCGTCCAGCTGAAGGGCACGGACCTGTTGCCGGAAGATTTTCGCGAGGCGAACCGGCGCGGGCTGGTTTACATGACCAAGGATCGCAAAGGCAAGGGCCTGCTGCTTGGCGAGGGCATGACGGCGAACCTGACGCTGCAGGCCATCGAGCAGCACATCCACCACGGCTATCTCGACCCATCGAGCGAGGCGAAGGCGATGGCGCGGGCCAAGCGCCGCTTCGATATCCGCGTGCGCGATGACAGGGTGCGGGTCGGTCGCATGTCGGGTGGCAACCAGCAGAAGCTGCTGCTTGCCAAGATCATGGAGATCGAGCCGCAGATCATCATCATCGACGAGCCGACGCGCGGCATCGATGTAGGGACCAAGCAGCAGATCTATCATTTCATTGCGGCACTGGCCCGCGAGGGGCGTTCAATCATCGTGATTTCCTCGGAAATGCCGGAAGTGATCGGGCTTTGCACCCGGGTGGCGGTGATGCGCGAAGGGCGGATGGTCGGCATATTGGAGGGCGAGGAGATCAGCGAACAGGTGATCATGCGCTACGCCGCCGGACTGAAGAGACAACTGGCCAGCTGACGGGTCCGGCTCGGCCGGATCGCGCATCGCGCCAGAGACAAAAGACAGGGGAATGGACCGCCTCAAAAGCGTCCATCCGGGAGGAGACGACCAGTGAATACGACTGCCGAGACAGAGAGCACACCCGAAATCCGTGGCCGGCGTACCTGGCGCGATGTCGATCTGCGTGCCGTGGCGCCGTTTGCGGCCTTGCTGCTGCTTTTGATCGTCGGAGCCATGGTCAATCCGAATTTCATCGGCCTCAACAACCTCGCCAATGTTGCGACGCGCTCGGCCTTCATCGCCATCATCGCGGTTGGCGCGACCTTCGTAATCTCGTCTGGCGACCTTGACCTCTCGGTCGGCTCGATGGTGGCCTTCGTCGCCAGCCTGATGATCCTGTTCATGAATTCCGGCGTGATTGCCGATCCGGCGCTGATGCTGGCGACGGCTGCGGTGTTGACCGTGGTGATCGGTTCGCTGTGCGGTCTCGCCAACGGCCTGATCACGACGGTCGGCAAGATCGAACCCTTTATCGCGACGCTCGGCACGATGGGCATCTATCGCGGCCTCACCACCTGGCTCTCCCAGGGCGGGGCGATCACCCTGCGGTCCCCCGAACAGCAGGAACTGTATCGCCCCGTCTATTTTGGTTCGTTCCTCGGCATGCCGCTGCCGATCCTGATCATCCTGATCGTGACGGCGATCGCGGCCTTCATCCTCTACCGCACGCGTTATGGTCGCCATGTGGTGGCTGTCGGCTCGAGCCGCGACGTGGCGCGTTATTCCGGCATCGCCGTCGACCGGGTGCGGACCATCGCCTTCATCATCCAGGGTCTCTGCGTTGCGATCGCCGTTCTGCTTTACGTGCCGCGGCTCGGATCGACCTCGGCCACGACCGGCATCCTGTGGGAGTTGCAGGCGATCACCGCCGTCGTCGTCGGCGGTACGGCGCTCAAGGGTGGTGCTGGCCGGGTCTGGGGCACGATCTGCGGCGCGTTCATTCTTGAGCTCGTCGGCAATATCATGCTGCTGTCGAACTTCATCTCCGAATATCTGATCGGCGCCATCCAGGGCACGATCATCATCATCGCGATGCTCGTCCAGCGGTCGCTGGCGCGCAAGGCGTAAAGAAACGGCCGGGCAGGAGGGTCGCCCGGTCCGTCGTTCAGTCGACCCTTAGTCACTTTGGGAGGAAACCAATGCACAAGAAACTGTTGGGTCTGGCCGTCGCCATGACGGCGTTGACCGCGATCTTCACGGCGGCGCAGGCGCAGGAGACGAAGACCATCGGCGTCTCCATTCCGGCCGCCGACCACGGCTGGACGGCTGGTGTCGTCTACCATGCCAACCGCGTTGCCGAGCTTCTGATGAAGGAGCATCCGGGCCTCAACGTCATCGTCAAGACCTCGCCGGATCCGGCAAGCCAGGCCAATGCGCTGCAGGATCTCGAAACCCAGGGCATCGACGCTCTGGTCATTCTGCCGACCGATCCGGATCCGCTGGTCAACGCGATCAAGGAAATCAAGGGCAAGGGCACGTTCGTCTCGATCGTCGACCGCGCACCGAGCACCAATGATAATTCGGTTCGCGACCTCTATGTCGCCGGCAACAACCCGGCGCTCGGCGAAGTCGCCGGCAAGTACATTGCCGAGAACACTCCGGATGCCGAAGTCGTCGTCATTCGCGGCATGCCGATCCCGATCGACCAGCAGCGCCAGGACGGTTTCGATAAGGGCATTGCCGGCTCCAACGTCAAGGTTCTCGACCGCCAGTTCGGCAACTGGAACCGCGACGACGCCTTCAAGGTGATGCAGGACTACCTGACCAAATATCCGAAGATCGATGTGGTCTGGTGCCAGGACGACGACATGGCCGTCGGCGTGCTGCAGGCGATCGAACAGGCCAAGCGCACCGACATCCAGTATGTCGTGGCTGGTGCCGGCTCAAAGGACATGATCAAGAAGGTCATGGACGGCGACAAGATGATCCCGGTCGACGTTCTCTATCCGCCGTCAATGGTTGGTACGGCGATGGAACTGACGGCTGCTGCGATCTACGACCAGGTTCCGGTTCACGGCACCTATGTGCTCGACGCGACGCTGATCACCAAGGACAACGCGCAGAACTACTATTTCCCGGACTCGCCTTTCTGATCCACGGACACTCACGATCACTGCTCTGCCCGGGTTTTCCCGGGCAGATTTTATGCCGACTTCATCATTGCGGTTGTATCGAAAAACCATCTCCTGTAATCGTTTACGGAAACGTTGCAGGATGCTCAGGGAGGAGAATTCATGAAGACGATCAAGGGGCCGGCGATCTTTCTCGGTCAGTTTGCGGGTGACGCAGCACCGTTCAATTCCTGGGATGCGATCACCAAATGGGCGGCCGACAAGGGCTATCTCGGCGTGCAGATACCGACCTGGGCCGGCCAGCTGATCGACCTCAAGAAGGCTGCGGAATCGAAGGATTATTGCGACGAGCTGGCTGGTGTGGCGCGCAACAACGGCGTCGAGATCACTGAGCTTTCCACGCACTTGCAGGGCCAGCTGGTTGCCGTGCATCCAGCCTATGACGAAGCCTTCGACGGCTTTGCCGCACCGGAAGTGCGCGGCAATCCGAAGGCGCGGCAGGAATGGGCCGTCAACCAAGTCAAATACGCGCTGAAGGCGTCCAAGCATCTCGGGATCAAGGCGCATGCGACCTTTTCCGGTGCGCTCGCCTGGCCATACATCTATCCTTGGCCGCAGCGCCCGGCCGGTCTGGTCGAGGCCGCCTTTGACGAGCTGGCCCGCCGCTGGATGCCGATCCTCGACTATGCCGACGAGCAGGGCGTCGATGTTTGCTACGAGATCCATCCGGGCGAGGACCTGCATGACGGTGTCACGTTCGAGATGTTTCTGGAGCGGGTGAAGAACCACAGCCGTGCCAACATGCTCTATGACCCGTCGCATTATGTGCTGCAGTGCCTGGATTACTTGGACAATATCGACATCTACAAGGACCGGATCAAGATGTTCCACGTCAAGGACGCGGAATTCAATCCGACCGGCCGGCAGGGTGTCTATGGCGGCTATCAGGGCTGGGTGAACCGGGCCGGACGCTTCCGCTCCCTCGGTGACGGCCAGGTCGATTTCGGGGCGGTCTTTTCGAAGATGGCGGCCAATGATTTCGATGGTTGGGCCGTGGTTGAATGGGAATGCGCGTTGAAACATCCGGAAGACGGCGCCCGCGAAGGGGCCGAATTCGTCAAGGCGCATATCATCCGCGTGACGGACCATGCTTTCGACGATTTTGCGTCGAGCGGCACGGATGATGCGGCGAACCGGCGGATGCTGGGGCTGTAATCGGCGCCTCAACCCGAAGCGGCCAGGCGTACCCCCCTCTGTCACTCCGTGACATCTCCCCCACAAGGGGGGAGATTGGCCGTCGGCCAGGGCGGGTAGGAGCGGTTCGATGTTCGATCTCCCCCCGTGTGGGGGAGATGCCCGGCAGGGCAGAGGGGGGTAACCTCCGCAGGGAAAGCAAATTCAGGGAGAAAGACACTATGGCGATCGAAGCAGGCAAGACGGAAGAGCGGAACCCGAAGATCCGGCTCGGCATGGTGGGTGGCGGATCGGGTGCGTTTATTGGTGCCGTGCATCGGATCGCGGCGCGGATCGACGACCAGTATGACCTGATCGCCGGCGCGCTGTCGTCGACGGCGGAAAAGTCGCTGTCGTCCGGACGCGAACTGGGGCTCGATCCCGAGCGCTGCTATGGCTCCTTCGAGGAGATGGCGGAAAAGGAGGCGATCCGGCCGGACGGTATCCAGGCCGTGTCGATCGTCACGCCGAACCATGTCCACTATCCCGCGGCCAAGGCCTTTCTCGAGCGTGGCATCCATGTCATCTGCGACAAGCCGGTGACGTCCAATCTCGAAGATGCGAAAAAACTGAAAGCGGTCGCCGACAAGGCCAAGGCACTCTTCATCCTTACCCACAACTACACCGGCTATCCGATGGTTCGCCATGCACGCGAACTGGTGCAGAATGGCGATCTCGGCGAGATCCGGCTGGTGCAGATGGAATATCCGCAGGATTGGCTGGCGGAGCCGATCGAGCAGACCGGCCAGAAGCAGGCGGCCTGGCGCACCGACCCGAAGCAGTCGGGTGCGGGTGGTTCCACCGGCGACATCGGCACGCATGCCTATAATCTCGGTTCTTTCATTTCCGGCCTCGAGCTGGATGAACTGGCGGCCGATGTGCACACGTTTGTCGAGGGCCGCCGGCTGGACGACAATGCGCATGTGATGCTGCGTTTCAAGGGTGGCGCCAAGGGCCTTCTGTGGTGCAGCCAGGTGGCTGTCGGTCACGAAAACGGGTTGAAGGTGCGCGTCTATGGCACCAAGGCCGGCATCGAATGGACGCAGGCCGATCCGAACTATCTGTGGTTCACCCGTCTCGGCGAGCCGAAGCAACTGATCACCCGCGGCGGCGCGGGTGCAGGGGCTGCGGCCGGCCGGGTCACCCGCATTCCGAGCGGTCATCCGGAGGGTTATCTCGAAGCCTTTGCGACGATCTATACGGAAGCGGCTTTGGCAATCAACGCGGCGCGGACCGGCGCCAAGCTCGATCCGGCGGTGGTCTATCCGACGATCGACGATGGCGTGAAGGGTGTTGCTTTTGTCGAGGCCTGCATCGAGTCGGGCAAGAAGAATGGTGGCTGGGTGAAACTCTGAGGTTTGAGGGGTGCAAACCTGCCCCTCACCCTGACCCTCTCCCCGCAGGCGGGGAGAAGGGATGGATACGGTGGCGGGTTTGGCCTTCTCCCCGCCTGCGGGGAGAAGGTGGCGGCAGCCGGATGAGGGGGTGATCCTCTCCCCCGAGGGTAGTCGCGGTCACGCGGCGATCACCCCACCCCGGACCTTCGGTCCGACCCTTCCCCTCAAGGGGAGGGTGGATTTCCTGCAACGTTGCAGTTTTTTGTCCGTCCTGTCTTCACCGCGTCGCGTGATTGCTCTAAACCGCTTTCGACTTTTATCGGTGGCGGCCCTTTCGCCCGGACCTGACAAAGGACTTGTTTCATGATCGATCCGAAACTGTTTGCCGACCGGTTTCCCGGCGATTTTCTGTTTGGCGTGGCGACGGCCTCATTCCAGATCGAGGGAGCGTCGAAGGCCGATGGTCGCAAGCCGTCGATCTGGGATGCGTTTTCCAACATGCCGGGCCGGGTTTTCGGCCGCCACAATGGCGACGTCGCCTGCGATCACTACAATCGCTGGGAAAGCGATCTCGACCTGATCAAGGCCATGGGCGTCACCGGCTACCGGTTTTCGATCGCCTGGCCGCGCATCGTTCCGGAGGGGACCGGACCGATCAACGAGGCGGGTCTGGATTTTTATGACAGGCTGATCGACGGCTTGAAGGCGCGCGGCATCAAGGCCTATGCGACGCTCTATCACTGGGACCTGCCGCTTGCCCTGATGGGCGACGGGGGCTGGACGGCGCGATCGACGGCCTATGCCTTCCAGCGCTATACCAAGGTTATCATGGAGCGGCTGGGCGACCGGCTCGACGCTGTTGCCACTTTCAACGAGCCCTGGTGCTCGGTCTGGCTGTCGCATCTCTACGGTATTCATGCGCCGGGCGAACGCAACATGGATGCGGCGCTGCATGCGCTGCATTACACCAATCTTGCCCATGGTCTCTCCGTTCAGGCGATCCGGGAAATTGCGCCGAATGTGCCGGTCGGCCTGGTGCTGAATGCGCATGAGACGCTGCCAGGGTCAGACAGTGCTGTAGATATTGCCGCTGCCGAGCGGGCGCACCAGTTCCACAACGGCGTGTTCTTCGATCCGGTGTTCAAGGGCGAATATCCGGCGGATTTCCTGTCGGCTCTCGGGTCGCGCATGCCGAAGATCGAGGAGAACGACCTTGAGATCATCAGCCAGAAACTCGACTGGTGGGGACTGAACTACTACACGCCGATGCGCGTCTGCGACGATCCGGCACCCGGCGCCGAATTCCCGGCGACGTCAGGCGCGCCGCCGGTTTCCAAGGTGCAGACGGATATCGGCTGGGAGGTCTATGCACCGGCACTGAAGTCGCTGGTCGCGCGTCTCTACGGGCGCTACGAATTGCCGGTCTGCTACATCACCGAGAACGGCGCCTGCTACAATATGGAGGTCGAGAACGGCGCGGTCGATGACCAGCCGCGGCTCGACTATTATGTCGAGCATCTGTCTGTGGTCGCCGAGCTGATCCAGGACGGCTATCCGATGCATGGCTATTTTGCCTGGAGCCTGATGGACAATTTCGAATGGGCGGAAGGTTACCGGATGCGCTTCGGCCTCGTGCATGTCGACTATGACACACAGGTGCGCACGGTGAAAAAGAGTGGCAAGTGGTATAGCGCGCTGGCGGCTGAATTCCCCAAGGGGAATTTCAAGCCGGACTGAGTGTCGCCGCGCGGCAGACAGGATCCCGGATGGGCAGCATTGAGGTCATCGACTACGATCCTGATTGGCCGGCGCTTTTCGCGGCGGAAAAAGCTGCGCTCTTGAGCCTGCTGGGCGAACTCGTGGATGATATTCATCACGTTGGCAGCACGTCGGTCGTGGGTCTGCGTGCCAAGCCGAAGATCGACATCGATGCCGTCATCCGAGATGAGGGGATGATGGCCGAAGCGGTCGAACGGGTCAAAGACTTAGCGAAATACACGTTCCATGGCACGCCCTATCAGGATGGCATGTGGACGTTTACGTCCGGGCGTGGCTCCCGTGGCAACCGGCTTTATCTCTGTGGGCCGAACAATGCCACGCATGAAAAGCGCATCCTGTTTCGCGACTGGTTGCGTAGCCATCCCGAGGATGCCGCGGACTATGCCGCGCTGAAGTCCAGGTTGGCGGACGAGGCGAATGGCGACTGGACCTATTACACCAGTGGCAAGGCTGCGTTCGTCGCAAGGATTGTCGGCATGGCATCGCGATAGTGGATGACGATGAAATGGTTGTCCGTCATTGCCTTGTGCGTTTTGCCTGACATTGTGTGAGGCGGCGCAGGCTTGACCTGCCACACGGCGCCCACTTCCCGTTGGGATGTGGTTTGGATAGATTTATCTATCGGCGGGCCAAAATCGGAATGCATTTGCTCGGTTTTGGCGCTGACCGATGCAATAAGCAGATCAGTTTTCCCCAATGCGGTGCTAAAACGCATTGTGCAAATTTGAAAGACAGGGATCGGAATGGTAAGGCGGCGTCTCATGTGCCGAATGTGTTGCTCCCGGTAAGTCCGCGAGAACCCCCGATCCATGGCCGCGTGGCCAGCTACCGAAGAGACTTTTCATGACCCTATCCGGACTTTCGACGCCTTCCGCGCGGGGAGCGCTGCGATGATGAATGCCCTTGCGCAAGAGAGCGTCGGCGAGCGCGCCATGGTGGCCTTTGAAGGCGTGACCAAACATTTCGGCGGCAACAATGGCCAGCCGGGCTTCGCTGCGCTGGCCGGGATCGACTATAGCGTGCCGAAGGGCGCCATTACCGGTATCATCGGCCGGTCCGGTGCCGGCAAGTCGACACTGATCCGGCTGGTCAACGGGCTGGAAACGCCGAGTACCGGCAAGGTTCTTGTCGATGGCGTCAATGTCGGCGGTCTCGATGATGCCGGCCTTCGCAGGCTGCGCCGTTCCGTCGGCATGATCTTCCAGCATTTCAACCTGCTGTCCTCGCGCACCGTTGCCGACAATATTGCCCTGCCGCTGGAAATCGCCGGTTACGACCGCATGTCGATCCAGGCGAAGGTCAGGCCTCTGATGGATCTGGTCGGGCTGACGGACAAAGCTGGGCGTTATCCGGCCGAGTTGTCGGGCGGCCAGAAGCAGCGCGTCGGCATCGCCCGGGCGCTTGCGACCGAGCCATCGCTGCTGCTGTCGGACGAGGCAACGTCGGCGCTCGATCCCGAGACGACCCAGTCGATCCTCGATCTGTTGAAGACCATCAATCGCGATCTTGGGCTGACGGTTCTGCTGATCACCCATGAAATGGAGGTGGTGAAAGCCATCGCCTCGCGTGTGGCTGTGATCGACAAGGGGCTGATCGTCGAGGAAGGACGCACATTCGACGTCTTCACCCGTCCGAGCCATGAGACGACGCGCGCGCTGTTGTCCGGCCTGACCGGCACGAAGCTCCCTGAAGCGATCGCACGCCGGCTGAAGCCTGTTGCAGGAGCGGGCGACAGACTGTTCGTGCGGTTGAATTTCTTCGGGTCCACGGCCGAGCAGCCGCTGGTCTCGCGGTTGATGAGCGAACTTGGCTCGGACGTCAACATCATCACCGGCACGATCGACGAGATCGCCGGCGAACCCTATGGGTCGCTGGTGGTGTCCTATGCTGCAGCGCCTGACGTCGTTGCGCGGGCGAACCATTTTTATGCCGAAACCGGCCTGACCACGGAGGTGCTCGGTTATGGCGCCTGAGATGCTGTTCAATCTTCTGCTGAAAGCCCTTTTGCAGACGCTGCAGATGGTGGCGGTCGCCGGCGTGATCGGCACGCTGATCGGCTTGCCGTTCGGCGTGTTTCTGGCAACCAGCGGCCGCGGCGAACTGTTTGCCGCCCCTTCCGTCAACCGCGTGGTTGGCCTTGTGGTCAATGCCGCGCGCTCGACACCCTTCATCATTCTGGTGGTCGCGATCATTCCCTTCACCCGGCTCGTCACCGGCACATCGATCGGCACATCTGCCGCCATCGTGCCGCTGACGATCGCGACCATTCCCTTCGTGGCCCGCCTGATCGAAGCGGCCATCCGCGAGGTGGACAAGGGGCTGATCGAGGCGGCGCGGGCCATGGGGGCGACACCTTTGCAGATCGTCACCAAGGTGCTGCTGGCCGAGGCAAAGCCCGGTATCGTACTCGCCCTGACGATGACCGCTGTCAGCCTTGTCGGCTATTCCGCCATGGTCGGTGCTGTCGGTGGCGGCGGTCTCGGCGATCTCGGCATCCGCTACGGCTACCAGCGCTTCATGCCGGACGTGATGCTGGCCGTCGTCGTGGTTCTGATCGTGCTGGTCCAGGCGGTGCAGAGCGCCGGCGATGGACTTGCCCGGCGCTTCGACAAAAAAAGCCGGAAAAACTGATCCTTCCCAAGCGATAAACAGAAAACACAAGGAGACATCCCATGAAAAAGCTCATTCTCGCGGCCTCGCTCGCCGCTTTGTTCTCTGCCGGTACTGCCCTGGCTGAAAGCATCAAGATCGGGGTGACGCCTGGTCCGCATGCCCAGATCATGGAAAAGGTCAAGGAAGTCGCAGCCACCAAGGGTCTCGATATCGAAATCCTCGAATTCTCCGACTATGTCGTGCCGAACCAGGCGCTGACGGATGGCGATCTCAATGCCAATTCCTTCCAGCATCAGCCTTACCTCGATAACCAGGTCGCCGATCGCGGGTTTGACCTGGTCAGCGTCGCCCAGTCGGTGAACTTCCCGATGGGCGTCTATTCGAAGAAGGTAAAGAGCCTTGCGGAGCTCGCCGACGGAGCGACCGTTGCGATCCCGAATGATCCGACCAATGGTGGTCGTGCGCTGCTGGTGCTGGCCGACCAGGGCCTGATCAAGTTCAAGGACGGTGCCGGGTTGAAGATCGGTCCGGCCGACGTGATCGAAAATCCGAAGAACCTGACCTTTGCCGAACTGGACGCGGCTCAACTCCCGCGTGCCCTTGATGATGTCGACGCTTCGGTGATCAATACCAATTACGCGCTCGAAGCCGGCCTCAATCCCGGCACGGACCCGATTGCACGCGAAAGCGAAAAGGCACCCTATATCAACGTCATCGCGGTCAAAGCTGCCGACAAGGACTCAGCCTGGGTCAAGACGCTGATCGAATCCTATCACAGCGATGCCGTGAAGGCCTTTATCCAGGAAGAGTTCAAGGGCGCCGTCATCCCGGCCTGGTGATCGCCTGCGGCGCGGATGACATTCCGTGTCGGACCAAAGACAACCTTTCCGGGCAATCCCGGGAAGGTTTTTCGCTGTCAATAAGAAGAATTTAAAACAACGATATTTTCATTGCATGTCAGTATGTTAAGCTAAATTGAACACATTATGCGCAGGGTGGATCTTCATGCCAAGGTTCACATATGCGACTTCCTGCATTTGACATTCGAGGGCTCCGTGCCCAGATGGATCGCCGCTTTGCGGTGACATTCATGCTGATTGTCTTTGCAGCGCTTGCGGTCATCGTCACCAGCATCGTCCTGACCGCACTCGATCGCGTGGCCAGTTATGCCAACCACCTCGATGAGGAACGGTCGCGCGAGACGCTTGTCGGCGCGATTGAAACGTTCAAGCATCAGCTCGGGGCGACACTGAACGACTACGCAGCCTGGGACGATGCCGCCGATTACATCTATGTGCGGCGCGATGCCGACTGGGTCGTCCGTAACTTCGGCGACATGACCTTTGAAAGCGACCTTTTCGACGTGGCGATCCTGCTCGACGCTCAGGGTGTCGCCAGCATGGCCTATTCAGACGGTGCGCCGATTGATGGCTCCCTGAACGACTATCTGACAGCGGACGTTTCGGGGCTGCTGGAGCAGGTCCAGACGAAGCCCGCAGGCGAGGTGCCGCAGGCGCTTGGATTTACCAATACCGCCAAAGGCATCGGGGCGGCCGGCGTCGCGCTGATCCGGCTGAAATCCGGCGATGTGACTGTCGACGCGGACCAACGGGCCTATCTCATCTTCATGCGGCATCTGAAGACCGATACCGTGGAGCGAATTGGCCAGGCCTATGTTTTGCCGGGTCTGAAGCTGAGCGAGGCCGATCCGGCGATTTCGCATCGGGTGGACATTCTGTCACCGACGCAAGCGGTCCTGGGTGCGCTCGGCTGGGATCTGCGTGCGCCGGGCGATATCAGCCGCGCGCAGGTGCGCTCGCTCGTCACCAGTGCCGTGGTCCTGATCGGATTCTACTGTGTGATGCTGTTTGTTGTCGGCGCCAAGGAGGTGCGGCGGTTGCGCGGTGACGAGGCGGCGGCAATCAAGCTATCGCGGACGGACAGGTTGAGCGGGCTTGCCAACCGCGAGGGCCTGTTCTCGGCATTGGCGCAGAGTGTTGAGGATGCCAAGGGCAGCGGCGAGGATGTCGTGTTGCTCTATCTCGATCTCGACGGCTTCAAAGAGGTCAACGACGCTTATGGGCACGGCACGGGCGACCGGCTGATCCGCGGCGTTTCGGCCGGTCTCGAAATGCTTGTTGGCGGTGACGCCGTGCTCGCCCGCGTCGGCGGCGATGAGTTCGCCATTGCGCTGTCCGGCATCGATGTCGAGGCGCGTGCGATCGCGCTCAGCGAGGCGATCCTGCAGTTCTTCGGTGAACCGCTTGCGGTCGGCGAGCGGGTTGTGGTGATCGGTTGCAGCATCGGACTCAGCGTTTCACCGGCCGGCAGCGTCGAGGGCGAGGAGATCATTCGGCGCGCCGACATGGCGATGTATTCGTCCAAGGAAGGCGGCCGCGGCCGCTGGACGGTCTATGACACGGCGATGGACGAGGAGCGGGAAAGCCGCAACCAGCTGGAGCTTGATCTGAGGGAAGCCATCCAGCGGGGCGAAATTACCGTTGTCTACCAGCCGGTCGTCAGTTCCCAGCACTTCGCCCTCGTGAGCGTCGAGGCGCTGGCGCGCTGGCATCGGCGCGGACATGGGCCGGTGTCGCCCGATGTTTTCATCCCGATTGCCGAAGCCAGCGGCCTGATCGACCAGCTCGGCATGTCCGTGCTGCGCCAGGCGCTGGAACAATTGCGCAGCTGGCCGGACCTGCGGCTGTCGGTCAATGTGTCGCCGGGCCAGTTCCGTGATCCGGCGTTCGTCGCGCGTGTCCAGGCGGTTTTCATGGAGACCGGCATCGAGCCGTCGCGGACCGTGCTGGAAATGACCGAAAGCTATTTCATCCAAAGTCCCGAACGGGCGCGCGCGGCGCTGGACCGGCTGCGGCAGATCGGCGTGCGTATTGCGCTTGACGACTTCGGCGCCGGCTTTTCCAGCGTCGGCTATCTCAGGCAGTTCGGCTTCGACCGGATGAAGATCGACCGGTCGATGGTTCTGGCGCTGGAGGAGGGCCACCGCGCCGTCGAGACGCTGCAGGCGACCGTGGCACTTGCTCGTTCGTTGGATATTCCGGTGACGGCAGAAGGCGTGGAGACGGAACAGCAGGCGGTCATGTTGCGGCTTGCGGGCTGCGACGAGCTGCAGGGCTATCTGTTTGGCAGGCCGTGCAGCGCAGACGAAATCGAAATCCTGCGGCACAAATCAATGGAGCCACGCGCCCGCGCGGCCGAGCAGGTATTCTACGCACACGCCGAAAGGCGCAATCTGGGTTGAGTTTCATCCCATTCCTGTCACTCTTCCCTCTTTGGTTGTCGGAGGAATTGGCATGGGACGTCTGCAGCTTCCGCTTTCGGGTGATGTCACCCAAACGATCAATCCCTGGACCTGGGTGTTCAGCCCGAGCCAGGGTGGACAGGTCGGACTTTTCAATTTCAGCATCGATCTCGGTCCCTCGACCAATCCCGCGGTCGAGAAGGATATCCTGAGCGGCGTTGCAAGCTACGGCAAGCAACTCGGCCGGGTCGAGGATGCCTTGCGGCTGGTGATCGATACGCTCGAGGGCCTGGTGCCGGACCGCAAGCTGTCGGACGACAAGGCGGTCATCGCGTTCAAGGCGCTGATGTACGAGATCGACAATGTGAAGGCGCAGCACAAGGCGGGCTGACTGAGCGGTCGGTTCGCGCCTGGCGCTTGATGGCGTCGGGCGTCGCTCCGCGGTCGGTCACTCGCCGATATGTCTTTCGCCGCGCTTCTTCGCCAGATTGATCTGCAACTGGCGCTGGCGGAAGCGGTCGCGGTCAGCCTCGGTGCGGCTGTCGTAGCATTGGCTGCAGGAGACGCCCTCCTCATAATGGGCAGAGGTCATCTCTTCGGCGGTGATCGGATTGCGGCAGGCGTGGCAGAGTTTGTGCTCGCCTTCCTTCAAGCCATGGGTCACCGACACGCGCTCGTCGAAGACGAAGCAGGCGCCGTCCCAGAGGCTGTTTTCCTCCGGCACTTCCTCGAGATATTTCAGGATGCCGCCCTTGAGGTGATAAACGTCTTCGAAGCCTTCCTGCTTCATGAAGGCTGTCGCCTTCTCGCAGCGAATGCCGCCGGTGCAATACATGGCGATCTTCGGCTTGTTGTGCAGGCCGGGATTGTTGCGCACCCAGTCGGGAAACTCGCGGAATGTCTTGGTGTTCGGGTCCATGGCGCCGCGAAAGATGCCGATCGCCGTCTCGTAGTCATTGCGGGTGTCGATGACGATCGTGTCCGGATCGGAGATCAGATCGTTCCAGTCCTTTGCATCGACATAGGTGCCGACGATCTGGTTGGGGTCGATGTTCTCGACGCCCATGGTGACGATCTCTTTCTTCAGCTTCACCTTCATGCGCACGAAGGGCATTTTCGACGCGCGGCTTTCCTTGTGCTCCAGGCGTGCAAATTCCGGCTGGGCGCGCAGGAACGCCAGGACCGTGGCGATGCCGCCATCGGTGCCGGCGATCGTGCCGTTGATGCCTTCATGGGCGAGCAGCAAAGTGCCCTTGATGCCTTCCGCCTTGCACAGGGTCTCCAGCGGTTCGCGAAATGTCTCGAACCGGCCGAACTGGGCAAAATGATAAAGTGCGGCCACGCAAAACGCGCCGCCTTCTTCGTGGCGAGGGGCTTGTAGATTGTCTGTCATGGCAGGCGAAATACCTCCTTGAGCCCTGCGGTGCAACGGATTTTCGCAATCGGGCCGAAGTTTGAAAATCGTCAATTGGGCGGGCGGTGCAGTCCGATGACCGGCAGGGGCCAAGCATTGCAGCTGCTCAGGCCGGTGGATTGAAGACGCGGATGCGGTGGCCGTCGGGATCGGCAATCGCAAAGGTGCGGCCGAATTCGGCATTGATCGGCGGCTGCAGCACGGTCACGCCGAGGTTCTGCCAGGTTGCGAATGTCGCATCGACCTGCGTCGGGTCTGTGGTTCGGATTGCCAATTCGCAGCCGCCGCCGGTGATGCTGGTCGCCGGCTCCACCGTATGGCGCGACCACAGGCCGAGCACGAGACCCGACGGCAGGACAAAAAGACCAAACGTGTCAGAGACTTCGACCGGTGTGTGGTCGAACAGCTGCTGATAGAAGCTGGCGCTGATGCGGGTGTTGTCGACGTAAAGAATGGTCATTGTCGGGGTCATGGTCATCTCCTGTTGCTTGACTGGGCACAGGATACGATTGGATGATGCCAAAAAATGTCAGCATTGTTTTCGGCTATAATATCAACCGGTTCGGAATGTTGTTGCGCTGGCGCCATTCCTTCAGCAGCGCGGCGCGGCGCTTGGGGTAGCGGCCGGCGCCCAGATCGGCCGTCTCGATGCGTTCGCTGCGGAAATTGCGAAAGTCGTGGCGCAGGGTGCACCACGTCATCAGCACGCGGGCACCGTCGAAATAGCTGAGGGCGAACGGCCAGACGGTGCGGCGCGAGGTCTGGCCGGACAGGTCGCGGTAGGTGATGTCGAGCGGATATTCCTGGCGAAGCGCCTGACGCAGGAGACCGATTGCAACCCTGTTTACGGGCAGTGGGATTCCCGGCCCTGCCAGCAGGCTGGTCTCGCCGAGACTACCTCTCAGATCGTCCGGCAGAACGGCATTGATCTTGGCGAGGGCATCGCGAGCCGCTGTGGCAAAGCTGTCATCGGTGCGCTGGGCGACGAAGTTGAAACCTAGCATCAGTGCTTCGATCTCGTCGCGGGTGAACATCAGTGGCGGCAGCATATAGGTTGGCTTCAGGACATAACCGATGCCCGCTTCCCCCTCGATGTCTGCACCTTGTGCCTGCAAGGTGGCAATGTCGCGGTATAACGTGCGCAGCGATATGGCGAGTTCAGCGGCCAGCGTGCCGCCGCTGACCGGAAGGCGATGGCGGCGCAGGACTTGCAGGAGTTGGAGAAGGCGTTCGGAACGGCTCATGGGCGCATTCTATAGCCGATGCTGCCAGGAGATGGCAGCAATGTTTCAGCTGGTGGTCGCTTCGAGCCAGAGTGCCGCGACGATGGCGGCTTCCTGGGCGGGTGCTTCGGCAAAGACTTTCTTCGCCCGGTCAAGGCCCAGCCGGCGCAGTTCCTGTTGCTGGCGGATGATCATGGCGAGCAGATGCGCGAATGCTTCGCCGCTCCCGACAAGATCGGGATGGTGGTCGAGCTGTTCGATCAGCAGGGTCAGATCGTGTTCGTGGCCGAGAATATCGACCAGTTCCTTTGCAAGATGGCGCTTTGCGGCAAATGCCGAGGGCCAGAGTTCGCGGAGCAGCAGGAGGTTCATCCAGTAGCCCTGCACGGCCTTGCGCAGATCATGAAAGGCTTCGCCATGGCCTTCCTCGCGGCATGTCGCCAGCGCCACGTGGCCCTTGGCAAGCGCCTTCTTCCAGCCCTTGGCCAACAATCTTGCGGTCGGGCGGCGCTTGGACGGCAGTTCGAGGCTGGAGAATGCGGTGACGGATGCGCGACATTGCACGATCGCAGCGGCAACCTTGTTCGCCAGATCGCCTTCCTCCGACGCCAGCCTGTCGCGCCGTTCGGTCAGCGCCTGATGGGCGAGGGCGACCGTCGCTTTCTCGTCACTGTTCAGGGCATGGCCGGCCAAATAGGCCATGCTTTCGATCAGGGCTGTTGCATCGCGTACGGTCGACAGCGAACGTGCGGTGTCGCGCAGCCGAGCGTTTTCGGTTTTGCGGGTCTGCTTGTCCTCGATCGCAACCAGTCGCAACAGGTTGCGCAGGCGCTTGAACTTCTTGCGCGCATCGTGGATTGCTTCATGCAGGCCGTCGGGCTGATGCTCGAGGCTGGTGATGGCGCGCTGCAATTGCGCGGTGGCGACCTGTCGGACCTCGGATGCGAAATCGCCGTCAGGTCTAATGCGATATGGCATGCACACGCTCCGGCACGAGCCGTTCGGTGGCCAAAGCCTGGTTCGAATAGCGCCGGTCGCCGGTCACTTCGCGGCCAATCCACTCCGGCTGGCGTGGCTGGTCGGTTTCCGACTGCATCTCGACTTCGGCAATCACCAGGCCGCGATAGGCACCCTCGAAGACGTCGATCTCCCAGGTGAAGCCGTGATAGTCGACGGTATAGCGGGTCTTTTCGATGATGTTGCCTTCGGCAAAGCCGATCATTTCCAGCGCATCGTCATAGGGGATCGGATATTCGAATTCGTCGCGGGTGATCGTGCCGCTGCCGAACTTGATCGTCAGCTTGGCGGAATGGTTGTTGCTGGTGCGGACCCGCACGGAGCGATCCGTATCGACAGAAAGATAGGCTTGACGCAGGCTGGTCTGAGAGGTGACGTTCTGGCGCCAACTGTCATTTCGAACCAGGAACTTGCGTTCTATTTCCTTCGCCATGGTACTCATGCTCCGAAAAGACGCCGATGGGCGTAACCTAGCGCAAGACGAGAGCTTGGCAACCGGTAAAGCGTCCGCGCGCGCATTTGTCTCGACATCGAGCCGCCTGCGCGGTACTGAAACAGGAAATCTAATCGTTTTAAGAGGCCTCCGATCATGGGCGATAAAACCGCAAAACTGCTCTCCACCCTGAAGCTTCAGCCGGTCGTGCCGGTGCTGATCATCGACGATGTGGACACAGCCGTGCCGCTTGCCAGAGCGCTGGTTGCCGGTGGCCTGAAGGCGATCGAAATCACCCTGCGCACCGATGCAGCGCTGGAAGCCGTCCGGCGCGTGGCCGCCGAAGTCGAAGGTGCCGTCGTCGGTGCCGGCACGATCCTCAATGCGAAACATTTCGAGGCTGCGGTCGCTGCCGGTTCGCAGTTCATCGTCAGCCCAGGTACGACACAGGAACTGCTGGATGCCGCGCGTGCATCCGAGATCCCGTTGTTGCCGGGTGCGGCCACCGCATCGGAAGTCATGGCGCTGCGCGAAGAGGGCTATCAGGTTCTCAAATTCTTCCCGGCCGAGCAGGCAGGCGGTGCTGCCTACCTCAAGTCCCTGTCGTCGCCGCTCGCCGGCACGCTGTTTTGCCCGACCGGCGGTATTTCGCTGAAAAATGCCAAGGACTATCTGTCGCTGCCGAACGTCGTCTGCGTTGGCGGTTCCTGGGTGGCCCCGAAGGAACTGGTTGCCGCGGGCGATTGGGCCGGCATCACCAAGTTTGCCGCCGAGGCTTTCGCGCTGACGGCTTGAGCCTTCTACGCTTTGCCGGGCCGCGAGGTCCGGCGAATTTCTTTGATCTGTCTTTGTAATTTAGCTGTCGGCTTCTTATCTACCGGTCTCGATAGACGGCCAAAGGAGACCGCCATGTTTGATGCAAAGAAGCTGCTGGATCAATTTCTGGGTTCGCAGATACCCGGAACCAATGGAAGCGTGCGGAAAGGCGCTGGCGATGTCGTCGGGCTTGCCAAGTCCAATCCGCTGGCCACTGGTGCGATCGCAGCCGTGCTGCTTGGCTCAAAGACCGGCCGCAACCTGGCCGGCAGTGCGGTCAAGCTCGGTGGTCTCGCGGTGATCGCGGGCCTCGGCTACCAGGCCTACAAGAATTACCAGGCCGGGCAGACGCCGGAGCCGACACAGTCGCTTCCGGAGCTTCTGCCACCGCCGTCCGACTCGCCGTTCAGCCCGGATGCCGCCATCCAGAGCGAGGATTTCGCCCTTGCACTGGTGCGCGCGATGATCGCTGCCGCCAAGGCAGACGGTCATATCGACGAGAGCGAACGCAGCCGGATCATGGACAAGGTGCATCTGTCGGGCATCGGCGCCGAGGCCGAAGCCTTCATCCAGTCCGAGCTTGCCAATCCGACCGATCTGGATGCCATGGTTGCCGCTGCGCGCACCGAGGAGCAGAAGGTCGAGCTTTATACGGCGTCGCGCCTGGCGATAGACCCGGACACACGGGCCGAGCGCGGCTATCTCGACATGCTGGCCGGTCGTCTCGGCCTGGCCGATGCACTGGTCGATCACATCGAGGCCACCGTTTCGGCGGCCAAGGTCGAGGCCTGACCGCTCCAGCGGTGAACGCAACATGCTGGCCGGTTGCCTTTGACGGGCGGCTGGCCTAAGCGTTGGCGATCGACCAATGAGAGGCGAGCATGCGCGATCTTTCCACGTTCAAGGGGTGCCCGGCACCCCAGGGTGTCCGGCTTGAGGGCCGCTTCGTCACGCTTGAGCCCTATGATCGGGCGCAGCACCTGACGGCGCTGTGGGACGGGCTGGGCGGCATGGCGATCAATCCGCTGCTCACCTATTTCACCCAGCCTGATTTCGCCGGCATCGAGGATTTCGATGCCTGGCTGACCGGCGTCCAGACCAAGGGCGGCTGGGTGACACATGTTTTTCGTGACAAGAACAGCGGTGAGATCGTCGGCATGGCAAATTACATGCGTGCCGATCCGGTGAATGGCGTGGTCGAAGTCGGTGGTGTTGCGCACGGCCCGGCGATGAGCCGCACGCCGATTGCCACCGAAGCGCATTATCTGATGGCGCGGCATGTTTTCGACGATCTCGGCTATCGTCGCTACGAGTGGAAATGCAACAACGACAACCAGCCGAGCAAGACGACGGCTGTGCGTTACGGGTTCAGCTTCGAGGGTATCTTCCGCCAGCACATGCTGTCGAAGGGGCAGAACCGGGATACCGCCTGGTACTCGATCATCGATGGCGAGTGGCCGCTGGTGAAGGCCGGGTTCGAGGCCTGGCTTGCGCCGGAGAACTTTGACGATGCCGGCCAGCAGATCCGCCGGCTCGAGGAAATTCGCAACGAGATAAGCCAGGGAGTGCCGGCATGAGCGAGGCCAGAAATAACGATCGCTCTACCGCCATCGCGGCGGGCCTGGTGTTGCTTGGTTTCGGTGCGGTTCTACTCGGCTTGCCGAGCATCGTGCTGTGGATCGGCAATTATTCGCCGGCGCTGGCCGCGGTTGTCGGCACAGTCGGAATCATGTCCTTCTTCCTGGTGCTCTGGCTGCGCGCCCGCTACCAGCGCAGCCACCCGACCAAGGACTGAGGCTACGGCTGCAGGGCCGCGGCCAGGAGTATGGCCCCCAACAGGATGACAACGAGCGCGCCGCCAATCTCGATGGCGGCGGAGATATAGTGTGCCTTGGCCGACTGCGGGCCGGAGAGGCGGATCGCCATCGCCTTTGCGCCGACGGCCAGGCTTGCGAGGATAGACACGGTGATCGCGGTGCCGAGCGCCATGGCGAGCACGGATAGAACGCCGCCGAGATAAAGCCCGTTCAGCAGCGCGAATGTCATGACCAGCAGGGCGCCCGAACAAGGGCGCAGGCCGACGGCGATGATGGCGGCCCAGACGGCACGCAGGTCGAAGCGCTGGCCCGACAGCATTTTCGGATCGGGAACATGGGCCATGCCGCATTCGGTGCAGACGGAACCGGGGGCGAGCGCGTCATGGTCGTGGGCGATCGCCTGGGCCTGGAAACGCGATGGGCTGCTTGCGGCAGCCGGCGTCCCGACAGCCGATGACGCAAAGAGGCTTGCCGTGGCGCTCCCGCCGATGCCGGCCACGGATGCAGGATTGTCGAAGAGACTGGCGCTGACGCTTGCCGACAGGGGGCTTGCTTGTCGCAGCATGGTCCTCAACTTGCGGACCAGCAGCCAGCTGCCGAACAGGATGATCATCACATAGCTGCCGATTTCCAGTGCCTGGGTGGCGTCGGTCATGCTGATGGTCGTACCGCGCAAAGCGAGATAGGCGAGCGCCACGACGGCAATCGCGACGGCCGCCTGGAGGAAGGCCGAGGCGAACGAGATCGCGATGCCGCGGCGCAATTCCACTTCGTTGGCGAGCAGATAGGACGAGATCACCGCCTTGCCATGGCCGGGGCCGGCGGCATGGAAGATGCCATAGGCGAAGGACAGGCCGACAAGGCCGGTCAATTGCCATGGATCGTCGCGCATCGCCTTCAACGATCCGGTCAGCGCGCGGTAGAATGCTTGCTGATGGGTGTTGATCCAGACGAGCCAGCCGGCGAAGGGACCGCTTGGCTGGAACGAGGGTTCGGCCGTTCCCACACCGAGAGGCGACGCGGCCTGCGCAAGACCGGCCGCCAGCACCAGCGCGGTTGCAAGTAGCGCAAAGGCTGTCAGGCGTTTTGCCTCGACCCTGCTCAGCATGTCACTTCCATCCGCGTGGCGAACAGCTTGGCCATGTCGGTGCCCGCCGGGTCATTGAAGAAGGCTTCTGTCAGCGTGCTCTGGTTCTGCGCCAGCACTTCGTCTGCATCGGGGCGCACGACCGTGTGCTTGCAATGGGCAAAGCCCTTGCCTTCCACAAGGATATCCTCGTCCTTGGCGAAATCGATCGCGGTATACAGCGTGGGATCATGGACACCGAAGCTCATCTTTCCGCCAATCTTCAGGGGTTGGGCGGGTTTGGCGACGAAGAAGACGAGTAGCTGGTTCTCCTTGAAGTCGACATTGAACACCTCCGGCTTGGACACTGGGCTGGCAGCACCGTCCTTGCTGATAAAGGTGAAATAGCCATAGTCGGCCAGCGAGTCGCGGATCGTGTTGGCGATTGCGGTCAGTTCGCCATGGTCGAGCTTCAGGTCGCTGTTGGTGTCGAAATCCATCAGCACGCTGGATGAGAAGACATCATCGAAGCGCCAGACATTGCGCAGTTCCTTGACCGTCCCATCATCGTTGGCGATGATTTCCAGTCTGGCCTCGGCAAAGACATGCGGATGCGACAGGGCAGGGGCCGCCGACGCCAGCGCCAGCAAGCCGGTCCATAATCCGAGCCGTTTCCTCATTGCATACATACCCTTTTTTACGCCCGCTTTTCACCGCGTTTTCTGTCTGAAGATTGGGACGGAAGTGGGACTGTCACGTGGCCGCCGTATTCAAACTGGATCCGATCAGGCGTTGCGTTTGAACCACGCATGCAAATAGTCGACGAAAGCGCGGACTTTCGCCGGCAGATAGCGGCGGTGCGGATAGACGGCATAGATGCCGCGGTCCTTGGCAATGAAGTCGTCGAACAACGATACGAGTTCGCCCGAGGCGATATACGGACGGGCGATGAAGTCCGGAATCATCGCCACGCCCAGGCCGGCGCGCGCCGCCCTCAGCGTTGCCTGCGGACTGTTGACCTCCAGCGGACCACTGACATTCACCGTCAGCGCGCTGCCATCGGTATCGATAAAGCGCAGGCTGTTGTGCGATCGGCTGTTTGTATCGATCAGAAAACGGACGCGCGACAGTTCCGACGGGTGGACCAGAGGACCATTCTTCTCGATAAATGCAGGAGTGGCACATGCATAGACGCGGAAATCCGAGAGTTTGCGCGCAATCATCGCCGAATCATCGAGTTTGGTGATTCGGATGCCGAGATCGAATCCCTCTTCGATCAAATCGACGAATCGGTCTTCCGCGACGATCTCCAGCGAGAGATCGGGGTTCTCGGTGGCAAAATCGATCAGCGACTGGCCAACCTCCGCATCGATGAAGGTTCGCGGCAGGGTAATTTTCAACTTGCCCTTCAGATCGGCGTTATTTTCGCGCACCAGATCTGCCAAGTTGTCGATTTCCTTGAGGATATCGGCAGCGGTGCGATAGTAGGTATGGCCGGCCTCGGTCATCGAGAACTGCCGTGTGGTTCGGTTCAGCAGCAGCGCGCCGAGTTCGTCCTCGAGTTCGCGAACGTATTTGGACAGCAAGGCCTTGGATCTGCCGGTCTTGCGCGCTGCCGCGGAAAAACCTTCCGCCTCGACCACGTCAATGAAGGCGCGAATGCGCGTAAGCGTGTCCATGAAGCCAAAATCCCCCAAAATTTCATCGGATTGTGAACGCACGGAGGGAATTGTTCAATGAATATCGCTGATTTGAGCAAAAATCAGCCGTGGGGTGAAAAAACGCTTGATTATGACGTCCGGGTTTCTTATCTCCCGTTCAGCCCAAAGTCGCACGTGCCCGTGTGTGTCCGCCGACCCTCGAAATGGGATTCATCCCTAAGGTGAGGTCATCGGTAAGGTACCTGGAACTAACCCCTCCAGTCGCTATTCCGGCCAACCGGAAAATGCGAGGACATACGAAGCAACGACGGTGCGGGCCTTTTTGTTCTCTCCCGGCTTTCCATCAGCCGGGGATTCTGAAGAGGCACACCATCATTGCCGGAAGTGCGGTAGGGGCCACCCTCCAATCCATGGCAGACAAAGCCGGATCAATGTTCTTGGCGGAGCGTTGATTCACAATTCGCGCGTCGAGCGTATGCACGGTATCGGTGTCTCCACCGACTGATGCCGTCGTGTATTCTCGTATGCCCTTTGTCCTTCGGATTTATCCGAAGCTTGGAACTGTAGGGAATACAACGATGACCACTGCCCGCATCCTCGACTTCATCAACACCCGACGTCCCGAAGGTCCCTGCCTCGTGGTTGATCTCGACGTCGTGCGCGATAATTTCGGTGCCTTCCGTCATGCCCTGCCGGACAGCGCGATCTATTATGCCGTCAAGGCAAATCCGTCGCCGGAAATCCTGTCGCTGCTCGCCTCGCTTGGCTCGAACTTCGACTGCGCTTCGGTTGCCGAAATCCAGATGGCGCTCGATGCCGGTGCATCGGCTGACCGGATCTCCTTCGGCAACACGATCAAGAAGGAGCGCGACATTGCGCGTGCCTTCGCGCTCGGCGTCAATCTTTACGCGGTCGACAGCCACGAGGAAGTCGAAAAGCTGTCGCGAGCAGCCCCTGGCGCCCGTGTGTTCTGCCGCGTGCTGACCGATGGCGAAGGCGCCGAATGGCCGCTGTCGCGCAAGTTCGGTTGCGTGCCGCAGATGGCCGTCGATGTTCTGGTCTATGCCCATCAGCTGGGCCTCGAATCCTTCGGCGTGTCCTTCCATGTCGGTTCGCAGATGACCAAGGTCGATGCCTGGGACGGCGCTCTCGCAGATGCCAAGCGCGTGTTCAACTCGCTGGCCAAGCAGGGCATCGTCCTGAAGATGGTCAATATGGGTGGCGGTTTCCCGACCAAGTACCTGCGCGACATCCCGTCGGCAGAAGCTTATGGCCAGGCGATCGGCGCGTCGCTGAAGAAGCACTTCGGCAACAACATCCCGCAGACCATCATCGAACCGGGTCGCGGCATGGTCGGCAATGCCGGCGTGATCAAGGCGGAAGTCGTTCTGATCTCGAAGAAGTCGGACAATGACGAGCATCGCTGGGTGTTCCTCGACATCGGCAAGTTCGGCGGTCTGGCCGAAACCATGGACGAAGCGATCCGCTACCCGATCCGCACCGCGCATGACGCCGACGAGATGGAGCCCTGCGTTCTGGCCGGGCCGACCTGCGACAGCGCCGACGTGATGTATGAGAAGAACATGTATCCGCTGCCGATCTCGCTTTCGATCGGCGACGATGTTCTGATCGAAGGTACGGGCGCCTACACCACCACCTATTCGGCGGTGGCGTTCAACGGGTTCGAGCCGCTGAAGTCCTACGTCATCTAAGACGTTTGCGAAGTCCGCGCCGGCAAACCGGCGCGGCAAATACACAATTTCCAGTCATCTTCTTGGTTCGGGAGGCCAGCATGGCCGCTGTTCTGACAAGTGTGCGCGCTTTTTTTGCGCAGGCACCTGCTTTCGCCATTGAAAATGAAACGCCTGCCGATGTGGTGGCGCGCGAAAACCTGCTCGATCTGGCCATGGGTGCCGATCGCCGCACGAAGTCGTCGGAAAAGATCCGCCGCGGTCGCCTGCCGGCCGAGGGCCTAGCGCTGGTCGCGCGGGATCGTGACGGCCATGTGATCGGCACCGTACGGCTCTGGAACATCGAGGCGGGTGTCAGCCGCGACGGTCAGGCCGTCGAAGCACTGCTTCTCGGCCCGCTCGCGGTCGATCCCGCTCATGAGGGCAAGGGGATCGGCGCAGCACTAATGCGGGCTGGCCTGCTGGAGGCCCGCAAGCGCGGCCACGGCGCGGTGCTGCTCGTCGGTGATGCGTCGTACTATGAGCGTTTCGGCTTTTTTGCCGAGAAGACCCAGCACCTGGTGATGCCGGGCCCGTTTGCGCGCGAGCGTTTTCTGGCGACCGAACTCGTTGCCGGATGGCTTGAGGGCGCTGCCGGCATGGTGGTCGCGTCGGGCCGGACGTTGTCGCACCCGACCATGAGCCTCAAGGCCGCCTGAAGCCTGCCGATCTATTCCTGATAGCCCGGTGCGCCAATGTCGCGCGCCGGGCTTTTTTGCGCCTTCACTCTGTCCTGGATGTCCGACGGAAGTGCGGCCTCGGCTCCGCTTTGAAGATCGTCAAGGCTGGCTGTCGCAAATGCGCCACAGTCGCGGCCAGGATCCCTCCGGTGCATTCGGTGCTGCTAACTTATTGATGCAGCTCAACCCATCGCCCCTTGATCCGCCATTACCTGCATTTGGCTTAGCCATATTGTTGATCAAGGAGAGACCCATGACGATCGATCGGACCGCACGTAAAACTGTGCTCGCCACCACTGCCATCCTTCTGCTGCTCGGTTCTGCTGCGATGGCGGCAGATCTCGCACCGCTGCAGGAACCGGCGCCTGAAGTGCAGGGAGAAGCGTTTGCGGCGCTGAGCCCATGGCAGGTCCGTGTTCGCGGTCTGGGCGTCATTACCAATGACAGCGGTTCGGTCGACCAGATCAGTGGCTCGGGTCTCTCGTACAGCGACACGATCATTCCGGAGCTCGATATCAGCTACTATTTCACCGACAATTTCGCTGCCGAACTGATCCTCGGCACGACCTCCGCCAATGTCTATGGCGAGGATGCCATCGCCGGTCTGGGCAAGATCGGCAAGACATGGGTACTGCCGCCGACGCTGACCATGCAATATCACTTCACCGATTTTGGTGCATTCAAGCCTTATGTCGGCGCCGGTATCAACTATACCGTCTTCTACAATCAGTCGGGTTCCGCCGCATCGGACCTCGATGTGAAGGATACGTTCGGCACAGCCCTGCAGGTCGGTTTCGACTATATGCTGAACGATCATTGGGGTCTGAATTTCGACGCCAAAAAGCTGTTCCTCCGGCCAGAATTTGAGACGACAATCGGCGGCACTACCTATACGGGTAAAGCCAAGCTCGATCCTTGGCTGGTCGGCGCCGGTGTGACCTACCGTTTCTAATATTTCAGCACGGATTTCACGCTTGCAAGGTAGCCACGGCGATCGTGGCTGCCTTGTCCATTTGCGGCATCTTTGTGGCAGAAAACCTTGGATATTCAGCGAAAGCGAGCGCGATTTGACATTTTTTTCCGCCGTTGCGCGTCGCCAAATTTTAGGGAGCGCTTTTATATCATTGGTTTTACAGGGAAATAAATTTTGATGATGCTGGAACAAATCGAATGTTTTTGAAAGCCTGATTATGTTGTATAATCAACACACCAAAAAGCTGAGACAAGCGTTATATTGGCATCTGCATCACACTAGGAGTGAAACACATGATCAAAAGCATTCTCATCGGTTCCGTTGCGGCAATCGCCATTTCGAGCTCTGTTTTCGCGGCGGATGCCGTATATGAAGCACCGGCTGAACCGCCCGTAGCCGTGGAGACCGCTCCGCAGTTCTCCTGGTCGGGTGGCTATGCCGGTATCCTCACCGGTTACGGTTGGGGCGATGGTGACTTCTTCGACGGCACCACGGCTGCCAATGACGATTTCGACGGCGCACGCATCGGCGGCTTCGTCGGTTACAACTGGGGCTTCGGTTCCAACGCGATCGTCGGTCTTGAAGGCGACGTGAACTACGACTGGAACCACAATGACTACGGCGTTGGCGAAGTCGGTACCGGCCTGAACGGCTCGGTTCGCGCCCGTCTCGGTTATGCCATGGACCGCGTCCTGCTTTACACGGCTGGCGGTTACACGGCGACCAACTTCAAGGTTGAAGGTGCCGGCATCGACGAAAGCACCACGCTGCACGGCTGGACCGTCGGCGCCGGTGTTGACTATGCCCTTACCGATCGCGTCTTCACCCGTCTGGAATATCGTTACAACGATTTCAGCGACAAGGAAGTTCTCGGCGTTGACACCGACTTCGACCAGCACGTGGTCAATGTCGGCCTGGCTGTAAAGTTCTAATCACTGCCGTCATGGTCTTGATATTCCGCCCGCCCCTTTATCCAGGGGCGGGCGGATTTGTTTGGAGCCGCATATCACCGGCGATTGGGGGGGCGATCAGGCGGCGATGCCGGAGCGATAACGCGCGCCGCGCGTGCGGCCGGTAGACAGGCGATCGAGCTGGAAGCGACTGACCAGGGAGGTCAATTGCTCGGCGCCTTCTGTCAATGTGTGGCTGATGGCTGTCGTCTCCTCGACCATGGCCGCGTTCTGTTGCGTCATCTGGTCGATGCTGTTGATTGCGGTGCTGATTTCCTGCAAGCCGACGGCCTGTTCGCGGGCCGCAGTCGCGATCGCATCGACGTTGGAATCGATGCGGCTGACGAAGTCACCGATCCGGGTGAGGGCGGTGCCTGTTTCGCCGACAAGAGTCACGCCGGATGAAACCTCGACACTGGATTTCTGGATCAGTCCCTTGATGTCGCGTGCGGCATTGGCCGACCGCTGGGCCAGTTCGCGGACTTCCTGGGCAACGACGGCAAACCCCTTGCCGGCTTCGCCGGCACGCGCGGCTTCCACGCCGGCATTCAGGGCCAGAAGATTGGTCTGGAATGCAATCTCATCGATGACGCCGATGATCTTGCCGATTTCGGTAGACGCGGTTTCGATGCGTTCCATCGCCATGACCGCATTGCGCACGACTTCGCCTGAGGCAAGCGCGCATGTCTTGGCATCCTTGACCAGTTCGCGGGTGTCATGCGTGCGATCGGCGGAAGAACGCACCGTGGCGGTGACCTCTTCCAGTGCGGCAGACGTCTGTTCCAGGGCGGATGCCTGCTGCTCGGTGCGCTTGGCAAGATTGCTTGATGCGTCGCGCATCTCTGTGCCGTTTTCCAGCAAGCGGCCGGTTTCATCCAGGACCTGTTCGAGGGTCTGCTGGAATGTGGCGATCGACTTGTTGAAGTCGGTTCGCAGCGGCTCGAACCTAGCATCGAACGGTTCTTCGAGGCTCATGCGGATATTGCAGTCCGCCAGACGGTGCAGACCTGCTCCCAGCGCTTCGATGACAAAACGCAGCGCCTCGGCTTCGAAAATGCGGTTCTGGTCCCGGGCGGCCCGCTCCCGGTCAACTTCGGCGCGGGCCGTCTCGGCCTCGGCCTGGAGGCGCCGGTTTTCAAGGCCGGACTGGCGGAAGATTTCGACCGATGCCGCTATGTCGCCGATTTCGTCCCGGCGGGACGCGTAAGGCACTGCGCGGGCGAGGTCACCTTCGGCCATGCGCGTCATGTATTCGGTGATCTGTGCCAGCGGGTTGAGCGCGCGGCGTCGGATGAAAAACACGGAGCCAAGTGCCATCGTGATCAGCAGAAGGCCGAGACCGAGCGCCAGACGTTCGCGGAATGCCGATTCGGACGCGGCAAATTGTTCGTGTCCCTGCAGATAGGTATTTGCCATGGTCACCAGGTCGTTGACCGCGACTTCATGGCTGTGGAACTCGTTCTTCAGTTGCAGCAAGACCGCATTCACGATGGCGGGGTCTGCGGCTCGGAGAGCCGGGACATAGCGGTCTTCCAAGGTCTGCCAGAACACGTCGCCGCGGGCGAGGACTTCGTTGTACAGCTGCCGGCTCAGGTCTTCGGTCAGCGTCGAGGTCTTCCAGTATTCACGCCGGTCTTCATACTGTTGATGCAGCAACTGGAAGCGGGGAATGTTGACGGTTGCCGTATCGGGATGAAGCACGGTCTCGTTGGCCAGCGCGTAGCTCTCGATCAGGTAGAGCGGCGGGGGCAGAATGTCGGCGATCAGGTCCTTGCCATCGACAATTTGTCGATAGATCGGTCCATTGATCTTCAGGGTTTGAATGGTCTGGGCACCGATCGTTGCGACGGCAATGATACCGGCTGCAAGCGACAGACCCGCCGCTGTGACGATGAAGGATAGGTTTAGGCGCATGCGAGCTTTCCGTTCACAAGGCACGCCTGGGCAGGGGGCGGGAAGCGCAACATGGCTTCGCCCTTCACCCGGCTGGGTTTCTATAGACTGGGTCAAAATAAGGGGGGACAACAATCCCTGTGTGCGAGGCGCGGCTTATGATCTCTCGCTCGCACCCCACAAATGGGGTGAAATTACTACCGCACAGTTAAGGTAACCGGATCCTAAAGAAAAACATGCGAAATTTCGCACTTTTTTCGGGCGGACCGGCAAAACCGATGCTCCGCCCGAAATTTCCAATATATATCAGTATGTTCGAATTCAATTATCCGGCGATATCGACGACGCCGCAATCTCCTGTTTCCGACGCAAAGGCGAGAAGCTTGCCTGTGGTGCTCCAACTCATCGAGGTGATTGCCCCCTTGCCGGGACGGCGCAACAGGGCCTCCTTGCCGTCGGCGATGCGCACGGCGAGGATCATGCCGTCGATAAAACCGATGGCGAGAACTTCTTCCACCGGATGGAAGGAGACCTCCGTGACCATGATATTGGAGCGGGTGCCGAGCTCGAGAGGTGCCTTGCCCATCGGGCCATCCTTGCCGGAAAATGGCCAGACGATCGCAGCAGGTGCACCTGACGAGGCCAGCCACTTGCCCTTGATCGACCACGACAGGGATTTCACCTTGGCCGGGTAGCCGGTCATGCGCA
This sequence comes from Hyphomicrobiales bacterium, assembly GCA_900470155.1. Classification (GTDB taxonomy): domain Bacteria; phylum Pseudomonadota; class Alphaproteobacteria; order Rhizobiales; family Rhizobiaceae; genus Allorhizobium. The sequence continues at coordinate 991,609 of UBZT01000009.1, read as the reverse complement.
TGTGGCGGGCATCGGAAGCCTTGCCGTCCAGCTTCCAGCCGTGCAAAGCCGATTCCTGCATGGTGGTGACGACAAAGCGGCCATCGGGAGAGAAGGTGACGCCGGTATGGGCACCCTTCCAGTCCAGATCTATGGCTGCCCCAGTGGTGCCAACCCAGTGCAGGGTAACGCCATTGTAGCGGGCTGCGGCGATGCGCAGACCCTTTGGGGCGAAATCGAGCCCTTCGACCGTGCGCTCCTCGGCGAATTCCCTGGTGGTGCCATCCGCGAGCCGGACGAAACTCGACTTGCCATGTGCGTAAGCGACAGCACCCTGAGGTCCGGCGGCAACCACGGAGATCCACTTGCGCGGGACATGGGCCAGTTCGGTGACGCTGCCGTCATGGCCGATGCGCAGGACGCGCCCGTCTTCGCCGCCCGTAATCAGCGTCTGGTTCGTGTGATCCTTGACGCAGGCAAGCAGGCCCTGATGGGCTTCAGTCACCTTTTCACCGCCGTCAAGACGGTGAATGGTGCCGGTTGCGGTGGCAAAGACGGGGATGTCTCCGAGGAAATGGACTTTCAGGACATGACCATCGATGTCGAGAGGCGCAACTGTCGGCATCAGGCAGTGGCCTCGCATGCCTTGAAACTGGCTTCGAGCTTTTCGCGGTCGAGATCGCGGCCGATGAAGACGAGACGGCTTTCGCGCTTCTCGTTTTCCTTCCAAGGACGCTGGTGGTCGCCTTCGATGATCATGTGCACGCCCTGAACGACGTAACGCTCCTCGTCACCCTTGAAGGCGATGATGCCCTTGAGGCGCAGGATGTTCGGCCCTTGCGTCTGGGTGACCTTCTGGATCCACGGGAAGAAGCGATCCGGATTCATTTCGCCGCCGCGCAACGAGACGGACACGACGGTGACGTCATGGATCGCCGAGGGGGCGTGGTCGTGGTGTCCATGATCATGATGGTCGTGATGATGCCCATGGTCATGCCCGTGGTCATGGTCGTGATGGTGGCCGTGATCATGGCCGCAGTCGGGACCGCAGACATGGTCCGGCGCATCATGGTCGAGGAAATGTGGATCGTTTTCCAGGGCGCGGTCGAGATTGAAGGCACCCTGATCGAGAACCTTGGAGAGATCGACGCCCGAGCGGGTGGTTGTATAGATCCGGGCCGAGGGGTTGATGGCGCGGACGATATGCTCGATCTGGTGCAGTTCGTCGTGGCTGACAAGATCTGCCTTGTTGATGACGACGACATCGGCAAAGGCGATCTGGTCTTCGGCCTCGCGGCTGTCCTTCAGGCGCAGCGGCAGGTGCTTGGCATCGACCAGCGCAACAACTGCGTCGAGCTCGGTCTTGGAGCGCACGTCGTCATCCATGAAGAAGGTCTGGGCGACCGGGACCGGATCGGCGAGACCGGTGGTTTCGACGATGATGCCATCGAAGCGGCCTGGGCGGCGCATCAGGCCCTCGACGACGCGGATCAGGTCGCCGCGCACGGTGCAGCAGACGCAGCCATTGTTCATTTCGTAGATTTCTTCGTCGGATTCGACGATCAGATCGTTGTCGATGCCGATCTCGCCAAACTCGTTGACGATGACTGCGTATTTCTTGCCGTGGTTTTCCGACAGGATTCGATTGAGGAGCGTGGTCTTGCCGGCACCGAGATAACCGGTGAGCACGGTGACGGGAGTCGGCTTCGCAAGAGCTTCGGTCATGAAAACCTCGAACAGAGTGGGTCGCCGCGGACTGCGGCATGTTATGGTGTTACCGTCATATAGGCTCTGGCGCGCGCCAGTTCAAAGGCTTTGTTGCCAGTTTTGCCGGTGGACACAACAATGGGAGAAAGATCCGCTCAGGGCTTGTGCATCGGGCCAGGGATCTTAGCCGGCAAGAGCGGAGCGGATCTCGGTGCGGGCAAAGTCGTTGCCGATGAAGAGAAGCGGACAGTCCAGCTCAGCGGCCAGCGTATAAGAAAAGCAATCGCCGAAATTCAGGCCAGCCGGGTGGAAACCCTTACCCCAACGGGCATAGGCGCTTGCAGCGTGTTCAGCGCGGGAGGGCGTCAGGTCGATCACGTCGGAAACCGTGAGGGCGATCAAATCCTGCATTTCGTTCCGATAACCCTGTCTTGTTGCGACTATCATCGCCTCTGTCAGCGTTCCGGCAGAAAGTGATACCTGTTGTTCACGCTTCAAACGAAGCCAGCAGTCGCGAGCCCCGGGTTCAGTCTTCAGAATAGCCATCAAAACAGATGTATCCACGACAATCATCCAGGCAGGCCATTCTCATCATAGAGAAAATCCTGACTGCGCTCGGCTGAAACATCCGGATAGAGGTCTCGTTTGCCGCGCACATTATTCAGAATTGCTGCAAGTCTCTGGTCTTTTTCATCGGGTGAAAGTGTTGCATCGTGCGGCAATTCTGCAGCGTTGACCGCCTGCAAAACCGCGGTCGGCTGGTCGTTGCGCGTGAGGACGACACTTTCCCCGCGCTCTGCCCTTTCGATCAATTCCTCGAAGCGCCCGGCTGCTTTCTCGATGGATATGCGCATAGGTTTCTCCCATGACATCGGCCTACCGAGACTATGCGCGCGGAATGGCTGGTTTACAAGTTTGGCTTGAAATCGCCTACATCGAATGCGTGCATATCCCGCAGCAATTCGACCAGCCCATTCACAGCATGAGACAGCAGTTCCTCGCCCTTTTCGGCGGTTGCCGCACTGGCATTGCCGGCGACGCCTTGCGGATTGAGATCGGACATTTTCCAGCCGAAGGCATGCGGGCCATAGGCGCGCAGGTGCTTGAAGCGTGTGGTAAAGTCGGACTGGCGGGAGGGGAAATTTGCCGCTTTCGCCATGTCGACGAGGCCCGGGCGCAGGGCCAGCATGACCGAGGTCTCGATGTCGCCGCCATGGATGTCGATCGCCTTGGCTTCGGGAGAGACGACCCGTTCCGGAATGCCGAAGCGGGTCCAGCTAGTCGCGACGACGAGCATGTCGAAACGCATGCGTGCCTCGGTGGCAACGATGGTCAGAAGCGGTGAATTGCCGCCATGCGCGTTTAAAAGAACGAGTTTGCGAATGCCCGCCTCATGCAGATCTGCGGCGATGGTCAGCCATCGGTTGACAGCTTCCTCGAAAGCAAGCGTCCTTGTGCCTTCGGCATCCATGTGCTCGATGGAATATCCGACCGGCTCGACCGGCAGGACGGTGGCGGGAAGGTCTGCAGGCAGGACGGCGATCAGCCGGTCGACAATGCCTTGGGCGATGATCGTGTCGGTCTCGAAGGGCAGATGCGGACCGTGCTGTTCGGTCGCGCCGAGCGGCAGGACCGCGATCCAGTCGGCGCGCTCGGTCGGCGCCGTATGCGGATCGTTATCCCTGAACAACGGCTTTGGCCTCGCCATCTGGCATCCCTTCCTGATCTTCGTTATGACTTTCGCGCGCAGGTCGCACCGGGCACCCATCGAGGGGCACCCATCGTGCGTGCGTCGAGTGGCGCGAGGGAGACTAATGGCGAAAAAGGACAAAGGCGACAAGGATCGCGGTGAGAAGAGCGAGAAGAAGAAGGGTTCGAAGAAGAGAGACTTTTCCCAACCCGGTCTGCTCGCCGCTTCCGTGACCCAGGTTGCGCGCGCCATGCGCACGCGACTGTCGCACGGTCTTGCCGATAGCGGCCTTTACGCTGGCCAGGACGGCGTCGTGCAACTGCTTGCTCAGGAAGACGGACTGACGCCGGGCATGCTGGCGCAGAAGCTGGGAGTCAAGGCGCCGACAATGACGCGGACCATCGGACGCATGGAGGCGCAGGGCTTCGTTACCCGCCAGGCGGACGAACGCGACGCGCGACTGACAAAGGTCTATCTGACGGAAGAGGGGCGCAGCAGCGTCGAGCGCATCGCTCTTGCGGCCGCCGATTGCGAACGACAGGCAACGCTTGGTCTGTCCGGCAAGGAGATAAAATCGCTGATCAAGCTATTGATCTCGGTCGAGGCCAATTTGTCCGAAAAGGCCGGCGTTTTGCGGCCAAGCATGGAGCCTGTTGCGGGGTCTGGCGAAGATGAAGATTGAAAAGACGATTTCAATTGTTTAATTAAACTGTTTAAGTCTGCGAAGGCGGCGCTTCTGGTTTGCTGCGAGGGAGGATACGTGGCTCAAAAGGTGAAGCTTTCAACGATTGCCGAGAGCCTTGGGCTATCGACGGCGACCATTTCCCTTGCTTTGCGTGACAGTCCGCTTGTGGCTGTCGATACACGCGAGAAGATCAAGGAACAGGCCCGAACCCTCGGCTATATCTACAATCGTCGCGCCGCCAGCCTGCGCACGTCTCGGTCCGGGATCATCGGCGTCGTGGTGCATGACATCATGAACCCGTTTTACGGCGAAATCCTGAAGGCGATCGAGACCGAACTCGACCGCAGCCGCCATACCTTCATTCTGTCGAACCATTACGATTCCGTCGACAAGCAGCGCATGTTCATCGAAACCCTGCTGCAGCTTGGCGGCGATGGCGTGATCATGTCGCCGGCCATCGGCACGCCGCCGGAGGATGTGCAGCTTGCCGAAAACAACGGCATGCCGGCGATCTTCGTGGCGCGCTCCATGGAAGGCGTCGATGTGCCGATCTATCGCGGTGACGATACCTATGGGATTTCGCTGGCGACCAACCACCTGATCGGGCTCGGCCATCGCCACATCGCGATGATCGGCGGCACGGACCAGACCTCGACTGGCCGCGACCGTTACCAGGGCTATGTCAATGCATTGCGCAAGGCCGGGATCGAGGTGGATACCAGTCTGCGCATTCCTGGTCCGCGCACCAAGCAGGGCGGTTTCGAAGCAGCGGTGCATTTCTTGTCACTGCCGCAAAAGCCGACGGCGGCCGTGTGCTGGAACGATCTGGTGGCCATCGGCCTGATGAACGGTATTGCCCGCGCCGGCCTCATTCCCGGGCAGGATATTTCCGTGACCGGCTATGACGATCTCGAGGAAGCCTCGATCGCCACGCCGTCGCTGACCACTGTCTGGAACGGCCAGGCCGAAGTCGGGCGCCTTGCGGCGCGCGCGCTGCTCGACAAGCTGGCCGGCAGCCATGAGCCGGACGGCATCCATCTGATCAAGCCGGAAATGCGGATCCGTCAATCGACCGCCCCTATCCGCCGCTGATCGAGCCAAGGAGATCATCATGAGCGCTGAGCGCATCACTGTCCTCATCCCGGGGCGTATTCATCCGCGTGCTCGCGCACGTCTTGCCGAGCGTTTCGAACTTCTGGAAATCGCCAGTGCGGACGAGCCCGGCCTGACGCCAGCGCAGGCGGCGAAGGTTGTCGGTGCCGCCGTATCGGGCCAGTTCCCGGCCAGCCTGATCGACATTCTGCCCAACCTGCAGATGATCGCGAGTTTCGGCGTCGGCTATGACGGTGTGGACGTGCAGGCTGCTGCTGCCCGCGGCATTGTCGTAACCCATACGCCAGACGTGCTGAACGATGAAGTTGCCGATACGGCGATTGCGCTTCTGCTCAATACGGTGCGCCGGTTTCCGGCGGCGGAAAACTATCTGCGCGCCGGTCGCTGGGCACAGGAAGGGTCATTTGCCCTGTCGCCGCTGTCGCTGAAAGGGCGCCATGTCGGCATTCATGGGCTCGGGCGGATCGGATTGGAGATCGCTGCCCGGCTCGAGCCGTTCAAGGTGACGATCAGCTACCATACACGCCGGCCGCGCAGCGACGTCACCTATGGCTATCACGATACGCTTCTCGGGCTGGCTTCGGCCGTCGATACCCTGATCTCGATCGTTCCGAAGACGCCTGAAACCGTTGGTGCAATCAATGCCGATGTGCTGAAGGCGCTGGGGCCGAGCGGCGTTCTGATCAATGTCGGGCGTGGAACGACCGTGGACGAGCCGGCCTTGATCCAAGCGCTCAATGAGGGAACGATCGCGGCTGCCGGCCTCGACGTCTTTGCCGAGGAGCCGAAGGTTCCGGCAGAGTTCCTCGACCTCGAAAACGTCTCGCTGTTGCCGCATGTCGCCTCGGCGTCCATTCCGACGCGCAATGCGATGGCGGATCTCGTGGTCGACAACGTGATCGCCTGGTTCGATACGGGACGGCCGCTGACGCCGGTGCCCGAGACGCCGTTCAAGGCCTGATCCGCGAGCCACCGAAACAGGTGACTGGTGGGGCACATTTCATCCAGCCTTCCGCAAGCTTCGGGGCGCATGTTTTTGAATGAAACATGCGGTTCCGACCTGGAAGGCTCCGATGAAGGCATATGCCCTGGTGCTGACGACAAGTCTTTGCTTCGCCGGCCTGACGGCGGGGGCCTTAGCGCTGTGGCGGGCGGATGGCCGAGCCGTCGATCTGGAACGTGCCGACCCGATCATTGCCGGAACGATCCCCTTGCGGCCCCAGATCATGTCGGCGAGCAACATGCATGCGTCCCCGCCGGCGGTTTTTTCCATCTCCAATTTTGACAGCAAGACGGTCTGTCTGGTCGAGCGCGGTGCAACCTTGACCAGTCGCAGCCGCGGCTTTTTCGCGCCGCCCGATTGCGACAGCGTTTGGCCGGGCCTGGCAAGGGTCGAAAACTGGACGCAGAACGATGACGGATCCGTTACGCTGAGCAATGGCAACGGCGCCCTGGTGCTGACGCTGGTGCGCAGCAAGAGCTTTTCCTATGAGGTCGCCGATCCGGCCGGGGTCGATATCGCGCTTTTGATGCTGCCGTAACGGCTTTCAGCCGCGCGCGGCGACATAGGCCCTGACGGCATCGCCGAAGGCTTCGAACAGGGCCCGCGACGGCTTGTCGGTTTCGGCCCAATATTCCGGATGCCATTGCACGCCGATGGCAAATCCCTTGGCGTCGATCACCGATACGGCTTCGATCGTGCCGTCCTCGGCCAGCGCTTCGACCTGCAGGCGTGGCGCGGTCTTCGAGATGGCCTGGCGATGCAGGGAATTGACCGGAACCGGGCCGGCGCCGAGATAGCGGGCGATGCACGAGCCTTCGGCAATGATCACATCCTGGCGGATGCTGTACATAACGTCGCGGTCGGCATGCTGTGGCTTGCGGTGGTCCCACATGCCCGGCTGCTCCTGGATCTCGGAAGCAAGCGTGCCGCCCATGGCCACATTCAGTTCCTGGATGCCGCGGCAGATCGCCAGCAGGGGTATGCCGCGGTCGATCGCGCGCCGGATCAAAGGCAGCGTTGTTGCATCGCGCGCCGGGTCGAAGGGGCCATCGGCTTCGGTTGCCACGGCGCCGTAGAGCGAGGGGTGCACATTGGTGGCAGATCCCGAAACGATCACGCCATCGACGCGATCAAGGATGGCATCGGTATCATTGCCCTCTTCGAAGGCCGGAAGGATGAAGGACATGACATCGGCGACCTTCAATGCGGCGCTGACATACTGATTCTGTGCGGCATGCCAGTTCGCGCCATCGAACTGGCGAATATCGGCGGGAATGGCAATGATCGGCTTCGGCATTCGAACTCTCCGGCAAACTTCGGCGCGAATTCATGCGCTTTGTGTCTGGGGGAAGTCAAGGCGATCGATTTGCCTAAAATGAGGGCGAATACCATCATCGCGAAGGTGGCTTCGGTTGTTTGCTCATGGAATAGGCGAATAAAACCGGCATGTTACCCGCATATTCAAATGTGCTTGGCAATTGTTCGAAAGACTACAGCGGTTCGACTTGAAACGGTTTGGTCAACATGGTTAGCTTCGTGTCTGCTGCCGGGAGGGGAGCGTAGAAAACGCTAAGCCGGTGGAGCAACCACTATGGAGGAATTACGTGGATCGTCGTTCATTTATCAAGAAGGCAGGCCTTGCCAGTGCAGGTGCTGCCGCTTCGACCGTTCTTGCCGCACCGGCAATCGCGCAGGAAAATGAAAAGATCACCTGGCGTCTGACGTCTTCGTTCCCGAAGGCACTCGACACCATTTATGGCGGCGCGGAGGACATCGCGGCGCGTGTGGCGGCTGCCACCGACGGCAATTTCACCATCCAGACCTATGCGGCCGGTGAAATCGTTCCGGGTCTGCAGGCGGCAGATGCCGTGACGGCCGGCACCGTCGAAATGTGCCATACCTGCTCATACTACTATGTCGGCAAGGACCCGACCTTTGCGATTGGTACCGCCATTCCCTTCGGCCTCAATGCCCGCCTGACCAATTCCTGGTTCTACAACGGCAATGGCAATACGCTGCTCAACGAATTCTACGCCAAGCACAACCTCTATGGCATGATCGCCGGCAATACCGGTGCGCAGATGGGTGGTTGGTTCCGCAAGGAAATCAACACGGTTGACGACCTCAAGGGCATCAAGATGCGCATTGCCGGTCTGGCCGGCAAAGTGGTGGAAAAGCTCGGCGTCGTGCCGCAGCAGATCGCCGGCGGCGACATCTATCCGGCGCTTGAAAAGGGCACGATCGATGCGGCTGAATGGGTCGGTCCGTATGACGACCAGAAGCTCGGCTTTTACAAGGTGGCGAAATACTACTACTACCCGGCCTTCTGGGAAGGTGGTCCGGTCATCCATGCTTTCGTCAATCTCGACAAGTGGAACGCCCTGCCGAAGCGCTATCAGACCGTGCTGCAGGATGCCTGCTCGTTTGCCAATACCAACATGATGGCAAAGTATGACGCGAAAAATCCGATCGCGATCAAGGAACTGGTGAATGCAGGCACGGTGCTGCGTCCGTTCAGCCAGGAAATTCTGGAAGCCTGCTTCAATGCGGCACAGGAAGTCTATGCCGAGATCTCGGCTACCAATCCCGACTTCAAGAAGGTCTACGAGGACCAGGTTGCCTTCAAACGCGAGGGTTATCTGTGGATGCAGCTGTCGGAATACACGTTCGACACGTTCATGATGATCCAGCAGCGCAACGGCAAGCTCTGATCGCTGCCAGACGACAGGATCGCAACATGGTGAGGCCCCGGCATTCGTCCGGGGCCTTTTCTATTTGAGCAACGGCTTGCTGTTGCGGCAATGAAAAACCCCGGTCTGGTGACCGGGGTTTTTGTCTGCGCAGGCATGTCGTGACCGATGGCCGTTGCTGCTGGCCGTGGCTACTGGATGACCGGCGGCTGACTGAGATCGATCGCGGGGGCCGGAACGACCGGTGCCGCACCGGCCGGCGCGGGCGCCGGAGCCTGCCCCGGCAGGCCGTTGTCGCCGAGCGGCGGGAGACCGAAATTCGGCTGCGGCGTTGCGCCACCGTCGCTTCCGAGCGGCGGAAGGCCAAAGTTCGGCTGTGTCGAGCCACCATTGTCCAGTCCGGAATTCGGGATCTGGATTTGGATCGTCTCACCATTCGGCACTGCCTGATCTCCCTTGTAGTGCATGACCAGTCCGGGGAAGGCGATGACGATCAGAATCATCAGAAACTGAATGATGATATAGGGCACGACGCCCTTGTAGATATCCAGCGTCTTGATCCCGTCGCGCATCTGCCCCGTGACCTTGTCCTTCCATCGACCTTCAGGCGCGACCGAGCGCAAGTAGAACAGCGAGAAACCGAACGGCGGCGTCAGGAAGGATGTCTGCAGGTTGATGCCGAGAATGATGCCGAACCAGACAAGGTCGATGCCATGGCTCTGGGCGACCGGTGCCAGCAGCGGAACCATGATGAAGGCGATTTCGAAGAAATCGAGGAAGCAGCCGAGGATGAAGATGATGATCGTGACGGCGATCAGGAAGCCATATTCGCCGCCGGGCAGTGCCAGCATCAGGTCTTCGATCCAGACATTGCCGTTGATGCCGTAGAAGGTCAGGCCGAACACGCGGGCGCCGATCAGGATCATCATGACAAAGGCCGAGAGGCGCGTGGTGGCGTCCAGGGCGTTCTTCAGGATCGCGATCGACATGCGGCGCTTGGCCGTTGCGATGATCAGGGCGCCAGCTGCCCCCATCGCGCCCCCTTCGGTCGGCGTGGCAATGCCGAGGAAGATCGTGCCGAGAACCAGGAAGATCAGGGCGAGCGGCGGGATCATCACGATCACCACTTCCTGCGCCAGGCGGGAAATGATGTTGAGGGTGAACGCTTTGTTGGCCAGCGCGAAGACATAGACGGCAATGACGCTGAAGCTCAATGCCGAGACCAGTTGCCATTCGGGGCTGGCGATGCCGGTAAACAGCACCTCGTGGCCGAGGAAATAGAGGCCGACGCCGACGGCGATCATGACAAACAGCGAGGTGACGCCATCGCCAAGCGTGCGCGCTTCCTTGGGAAGGGCGGGGGCCCATTCGGGCTTGATCAATGTGACCATGAAGATATAGGCGCAATAGGCGGCGACGATCATCAGGGCCGGATAGAGTGCGCCGACATACATGTCGCCGACGGAGCGGCCAAGCTGGTCGGCCATGACGATCAGGACGAGCGACGGCGGCACGATCTGTGCCAGCGTTCCCGACGCCGCGATCGTTCCCGAAACCAGGGGACCGTTGTATTTGTAGCGCAGCATGATCGGCAGCGAGATCAGGCCCATGGCCATGACGGAAGCCGCAACAACGCCGGTTGTGGCACCCAGCAGCGCGCCGACGAGGATGACCGCATAGGCGAGACCGCCACGGACCGGGCCAAAGAGCTGGCCGATCGTGTCGAGCAGATCCTCGGCCATGCGGGATCGCTCAAGGATAATACCCATCAGCGTGAAGAACGGGATCGACAACAGGGTGTCGTTGTACATGATCCCATAGATGCGCTCCGGATGGGATTGCAGCAGGGGCCAGAACAGGCGGATTTCGGAGGAGAAGACCGACAGTTCGACCCCGATGGCAAAGTAGATCAGTCCACCCGCTGCCAGCGTGAACGCGACAGGATAGCCAAGAAGCAATAGCGCCATGACGCTGGTGAACATGATCGGTGCAAGGTTGTGGGCAATCAGGTCGATCATGTTACTGCTCCAGCTCCTGATTGAGATCGGCGGCGTTGGGTTTTGCCTTGAGGTGACCGCTGAGGATTGCAGCGCGTTTTATGATCTCGGAGACGGCCTGGGCGGTCAGCAGGATGAAGCCGACAAGGACGGCGGCCTTGGCAGGCCAGATGATCAGGCCACCGGCGCTCGAGGACATTTCGCCCGACCAGAAGGAATTCCAGAACCATGGCCAGGCAAGCCAGGCCATCAGGAAAGCAAACGGCACAAGGAAAATCGTGTGCAGGATCAGATCGATCCAGTCGCGTGTCCTCTGGCTCCAGGAGCTGGAGAGAACATCGATGCGAATATGTTCGTTCTCCAGAAGCGCATAGGCGGCACCGAGCATGAAGACTGTGCCGTACAGATACCACTGCAGTTCCAGCCAGGCGTTTGACGAAACGTCAAACAGCTTGCGGACGACGGCATTGCCGGCGCTGATCAGGACCGCAGCCAGCAGCAGCCATGAAACCGAGCGCCCGATGGCCCTGTTGATCGCGTCGATCAGCCGGGTGATGGCCAACAAGAATGTCATTGCAAATCTCTCCCTAGACTTAACTTCGTGCATAGAACATGCGTCAGGGGCACGCAACCGGGACCCCCGGCATTGCAGGGGAACGCGTACTAAAGTCCTAGGTCTTTGGAGGGAGCTTGTGGATGTGCGTCCGGCAGAGCCCGGCTTGATCGCTGTGGCCGCGCAGGGATCAATGATCGGCGGGGCAAGGGAACAATTTTAACATTTCCGGTTCCCTGACTTTAACAGGTTGTGCGATAGCCATTTGTCTGCCGCTTCCAAGCAGGTCAGGGTCTGCTCTTGGCGTCGCGTCGCTTTAATGTTGTATTTCCAGACCATAGTGCATCATCCCTGTTCACGCGCCCTGTGAGACAAATGAAAGAGATCGTGCTTGTCTACTGACATTCGACGTCTAGCTTGCCTGGAGGGCAGATGACAAAGGCGGACATGAGGCAGACCGTGCCGACAGATGTCTATCTGTCTTTTGTCAGTTCCCTGTTCGACAACCGAGCGACTTTGTTTACCGGAATGGTCGTGCACATTGTGACGTTCGTCGCGGTGTATGTGCAGACCCAGGCGCCATTCTATATTTTCCTGGCCTGCTGCTTCGCATTCGTGTTCGCCAACCGGCTCTATTGGTTTTTCCAGTTCGACAAACTCGACAAGTCCAAACTGAGCCGCGCGGAGATCGCGCGCTGGGAGCGGCGTTATGTGCTCGGTGCCGCCTCGACTGCGGCCATTCTCGGCATTGGCAGCGGGTATGCGTTGCTTGCTTTTGAGGATACGTTTGCCGAGCTTGCCTGCATCGCGGTCACGATGGCGTCGATGGTCTCCGTCGTGGGTCGCAATTACGGTTCGAGGCTTGCTGTCGACCTGCAGACGCTGGCCTGCTGCGTGCCGATGGTCATCGGCAGCCTTCTCGCACACGACATGTTCAAGGCGCTGCTGGCGCTGATGCTCATTCCCTTCGGCCTGACCACGCGGGCGATGGCCAATGGCGTGCGGGAATTCCTCTATGACAATGTCATTGCGTCGCGTGAAATGGCAAAGATTGCCGACCGCTTCGATACGGCGCTAAGCAACATGACGCATGGGTTGCTGATGCTCGATCCCGACAATCGGATCGAGGTGATCAATCGCAAGGCCTGCGACCTGCTGCATCTTGGCGAGCGCAGCCGGCTGCAGGGATGCGATCTGGATGTGGCGCTGCGTTATGGCGTGCGGCATACCTTTGTCGATGGCGCGATGCCTCACCTGCTGCAGAAGCAGTTGGCGCAGCTGGTCCAGGGAGCGACGAGCCGGGCGGTGATGCATTTCTCCGATGCTCTCGTCCTCGAATTTTCCGCCAGCAAACGGGACGAGGGCGGGGTTGTTCTGATTTTCGAGGATGTCACCGCGCGCATCAGTGCGGACCGCAAGATCCTGCATATGGCGCGTTATGACGGGCTGACCGGTCTGCCGCAACGCGGCTATTTCGGCGATCTTGTGCGCGAGCGGCTGGAGCGGACCGGCGACCATGGCACGCAGGTCGGTTTCATGATTGTCGACGTCGATGACTTCAAGCATGTGAACGACTTCAAGGGTCACCTGAACGGCGACCGGCTGCTGGTTGCGATCGGCGAGCGTCTGACCCTGCTGGCAGACGGTGTGGCGGTGGTCGGGCACCTGGTCGGCGACCAGTTCGTGCTGTTTTTTCCCAATGCCGACGATCAAGACGATCTCGAGCCGCAGATGCGGTCCCTGCATGCGCAGGCTGCCGGATACTACGATATCGAGGGCATGAGGCTTCCTGTTGCGTTTTCGGCCGGTGGTGCCGTGTTGCCGAGCGACGGCCTGCTGATGGAAGATTGGCCGGTGAAGGTTGATATCGCGCTGTTCGAAGCGAAGTCCCGTGCCAAGGGCAGCTTTACCCTGTTCGTCGAGGAAATGGATGCGCGCTACAATGAGAGCCAGCGACTGAAGGCCGATCTGCGGGCGGCAATTGCCGACAATGGCATCACGGTCATGTACCAGCCGATGTATACGCCAGACGGCCGCGACGTGAAATGCTGCGAGGCGCTGGCGCGCTGGACGCATCCGGACAAGGGGCCAATCGCTCCCAACATCTTCATCCAGGTGGCAGAAGAAATGGGGATGGTTGCCGAGATTACCCGGCAGGTGCTGCGCATGGCCTGTCGCGATTGCCTGACCTGGCCGGAGACCATTGCCGTGTCCGTCAATCTGTCGGTGCACGATCTGCGCGGGGAGGGGCTGGTCGACGTGGTGAGGGCGATCCTTGCGGACACCGGCCTGCCGGCTGGCCGGTTGCATCTCGAAGTGACCGAAAGCAGCTTGATCGAAGAACTGTCTGCTGCCCGTGCGGTGCTGGACACGCTCAGGGCGATGGGGATCACGATCTCGATCGACGATTTCGGGACTGGATTTTCCAGCCTCAGCTATCTCGACACGCTGCCGATCGACATCGTCAAGATCGATCGGTCATTCGTGCGTGATATCGGTGAGAACGCGCGGCGCCTGAAGCTGCTGCGGGGCATTGTCAGTCTGGCGCGCGGGCTTGACCTGAAGATCGTCGTTGAAGGCGTGGAGACGGCCGAGCAGCTGGCCCTGCTGGCCAAGCATCATTGCGCAGACCTGATCCAGGGCTATGTCTATTCGATGCCGATTTTCTCCCAGGCGGTACCGCAGCGCGTCCGGCAGGCGCAGGCCAAGGCAGGGAAAAGCAAAGCCGACGTGGCCTGAATTAGACATATCTACATTTCGCAGGTCTGCGGTAAGTATGGTTTGCACGGCATGGCGCAAAATGGTTTCATATGAAAGTATTAAGCTTAACTGATTGAATTTTAATAATCTATTAATTCTAGGGGGAGCGGAACAATTTTCTCCATGTTAGCGATCAACCAATTGTTAACCATGATTGGATTGACGCCATGGAGTTGGAAGGCTTCCCCGAGAGGCTTATGCGGTATCTTGATCACATCGAATATCGGCGAATTGAAAACAGCGAGGACATGGAGGCGATCGAGCAGCTGCGCTACAAGGCGTACAAGGCTGCCAATGTCTTGCCGGTTGCCGCTCCCAGCATGATCGACGATGCCGATTTCGATCAGCATGCCTATGTGTTCGGCGTGTACTACTTCGAGGAACTCGTCAGCACGATCCGGCTGCACCATGTCACGCCACAGCACACGTTGTCGCAATCGGCGGGGGTCTTCCCGGAGATCATGGAGGCGTATCTCGAAGCGGGCCTGACGCTGATCGATCCGGCCCGGTTTGCCGTCGACCCCCATGTCGCAGCCGAACTGCCTGTGCTGCCTTACCTGACGCTGCGCCCGAGTATCGTTGCAGCGGCATTCTTCAAAGCCAATCTGGTTCTGCAGCATGTCCGGCCAGCGCATGCGGCATTCTACAAGCGGGTATTCTACGCGCAGACCGTGGTCGAGCGACGCATGACCGAGATCTACGGGCTGGAACTGACGTTGATGGCGACGAACACGCATACGACCGGCGCCAAGCTGCTCAAACGATATCCGTTCTTCGATTCGGGCGTGCACGAGCGCCGGTTGATGTTCGACCGCGGAACCCATCTGGAGCCGCTCGCGCCCCTGACGATCCTGCCGTCCGCGCGTCTGGTCGCCACCGGCAAGATCAGCGGCGCTGTTGCCGGTCTTGATTATTAATCAAGGCGACGGTGGGCAGATTGCACTCGGCGAAACCATTGTGTATTCGAGGAAAGACAGATTTGGCTGGAATCGTGCCCGTGCTTGTCGAAGCATGTGACCGGGTCGGCCATTCAAGCCTTTAGATGGGAGACAGAGCATGAGCGAACATCATTCCGGTCCGGTCGAAACCGGCGCTCCGATGAACTACGCGGAACACGAGAAGACCTATGACATGTTCATCGCCGGAACAAAGTTCGGCACGATCATCCTGGTTGCGCTGATGATTGCCATGGGCATCGGGTTCTTTACCAGCGCCGGCCTGATCGGTGGCTTTCTCGCCTGGGTCGCTTTGAGCGGCGCCGGCGTCGTGCTGATGCGCTAAGGTCGCTTGGCGGTCTCCTCCGCCGATCGAGATGTTTTCTGAAAGACCGCTGGTCGTGGCTCGATGGAGGCCGGATCAGCGGTTTTTTTATGCGCCCGGTTACGGGCTGTTCAAGGCGTCCTGGATGTTTTCACTCAAACAAAAAGCGGCGAGGGGGCTCGCCGCTTTTTGCCTCGGTGTTTGATCGCTGACCGAATCAGCTTGTGGTGCGTGTGCGCGCAAGCCCCTGTTTGGCGGGATCGTATTTCGGATCGAGCTGCAATGCATGCGAATAGGATTTTGCCGCGCGGGCTTTTTCGCCGCGACGCTCGTAAACCAGCGCCTGGTTCGCCCAGCTCTCGGCCAGCTTGTTGTTCAGTTCGATCGCCAGATTGAAGTCGGCGAAGGCATTCTCGTCATTGTTGAGCGCGACATAGGAGACGCCCCGGCCGTTGTAAGGCTCAGGCGCGCGCGGCGAGAGTGAGATGGCCTTCGAGAAGTCCTCGATCGCCTTGGCGTGGTCGCCACGGAGCTGGAAGATCAGGCCGCGATTGTGATAGGCACGCCCATCGGTCGTGTCGAGCTGGATGGCGCGGTTGAAATCGCCAAAGGCCTCGTCGACGCGGCCGGCCTGACGGTAGATATTGCCGCGACCGATATAGGCGACATCGTAGTTCGGATTGATCTTCAGCGCCGCGTTGTAGTCGGCTGCGGCTTCGACCGGCTTGCCCATGTTGCGATAGACGAGGGCGCGGTTGGCATAGGCCTGATAGAAGCTCGGGTTGAGCTGAAGTGCGACATTGAAATCATCGATGGCGCGCTTGAAATCGCCGGAGCGCCCGTAGGCCGAACCACGAACGTTGTAGCCTTCCGGATCGCGCGGATTGGACTGGATGACGCTTGACAGCGACGCGATGTTTTCCTCGGACCCCTGGGCGCGGTCAAGGGTGATGACGTCGGTCGATTCGTTGGTCGTTGCACAACCGGCGAGAGACAAAAGTGCAATCACGGCTGCGGCTGAAACATAGCGTCTCTTACGGTCGGCGGTGAGGGCGGTCGAAAAGACGGTCGTTTCGGTCATGATTGCTAGTCGTCCAGCCGCTGGGCGCAGGCGAACCTGACGGGCAGCGTTAAGTTGAGTTACATATCAAAAGAGCGGCGGCGATTGTTCGCCCCCGCCCTCATTTCACAGGAAAACGTCTAAATCGGGGCCGATTAGCGAGCAGCCGCCGGGCGAGCCGGAGCAGCAATCAGGCCTTCGCGCTGCATGCGCTTGCGGGCCAGCTTGCGAACGCGACGAACAGCTTCAGCCTTCTCGCGAGCACGCTTCTGCGATGGCTTCTCGTAGAAGTCGCGCATCTTCATTTCACGGAAGATGCCTTCGCGCTGCATTTTCTTCTTGAGAGCGCGGAGCGCCTGATCAACGTTGTTGTCGCGGACAAGTACCTGCACGTCTATCCCGTTCCTTTGGTTCTTTGAGTTGTCATTCCGAAGACGAACGATCCATCAACGGAAAAAGCAATGCGTTGCGCGGGCCTTTGAGCCCGGCGATTAGCGAGGGCAATTAACAGATCGCTTCACAGAAGTCCATATGGCGCAAGTGTTCCCGTCAAGATATTTTGCTTTCTCGCGGGGCAACAGCGGGCGTGTCGAAAGCTGAGTGCCATTGCGTCGCAAAACGGACGTCATGACGCATATTGATTTGCGACTGCTATAGTCCTACCCAGGTGCCTGAACCACAGGAGTTTAAGGCGAATGCGCAAATATTCGGTCTTTGCCGTTGTCCGTGAGGCAATGCGTGCCCACAAGGGATGGGAGGCTCAGTGGACCTCTCCCGAGCCCCGGCAGTCCTACGACGTGATCATCATCGGTGCCGGCGGCCATGGCCTCGGTGCGGCCTATTATCTGGCCAAGGAGCACGGCATCACCAATGTCGCAGTCATCGAGAAGGGCTGGCTGGGCGGTGGCAATACCGGCCGCAACACGACGATCATCCGGTCCAACTATCTCTATGAAGAGAGCATGGACATCTACGAGCATTCGCTGAAGCTCTGGGAGGGTCTGAGCCAGGACCTCAACTACAATGTCATGTATTCGCCGCGCGGCGTGATGATGCTGTCGCATAATGTGCATGACCAGCAGTCGTTCAAGCGCCATGTGAATGCCAATAATCTCTATGGCATCGATAATGAGTGGCTGACGCCGGAGCAGGCAAAGGCCTTCTGTCCGCCGCTCGATATTTCCAAGACCGCCCGCTACGCGATCAATGGTGCGGCGTTGCAGCGGCGCGGCGGCACCGCCCGTCATGATGCGGTCGCCTGGGGCTTTGCCCGCGCGGCGTCGGATCGCGGCGTGCATATCATCCAGAATTGCGAAGTCACCGGCATCCGCCGTGGTCCGAATGGTGAAGTCACCGGCGTCGACACGACCAAGGGCTTCATCGGCGCGAAGAAGGTCGGCGTTTCGGCGGCCGGCCATTCGTCGGTCGTCATGGGCATGGCGGGCGTGCGTCTTCCGGTGCATTCGACACCGCTGCAGGCGCTGGTGTCCGAGCCGATGAAGCCGATCTTCCCCTGCGTGGTCATGTCGAACACGGTGCATGCCTATATCTCGCAGTCGGACAAGGGTGAGTTGGTCATTGGCGCGGGTACCGACCAGTACAATTCCTATAGCCAGACCGGCGGAATGCAGATCATCACGCATACGCTCGACGCCATCTGCGAACTGTTCCCGATGTTCCGCCGTGTGAAGATGATGCGCCAGTGGGGCGGGATCACCGACAACACGGCCGACCGTTCGCCGATCCAGAGCGTGACGCCGGTTCAAAACCTGTTCGTCAACGCAGGCTGGGGAACCGGCGGTTTCAAGGCGACGCCGGGTTCGGCCAATCTGTTCGCGCATCTGATCGCCAAGGGCGAGCCGCATCGGCTGGCCCAGGGCCTGACGCTGGATCGCTTCCGCACCGGCCGCCTGATCGACGAGGCAGCCGCCGCTGCCGTTGCTCACTGATTTCAAGGATCGATCAACATGCTGATCATCAAATGCCCCTATTGCGAAGAAGAGCGCGCAGAGCTCGAGTTTCGCGCCGCCGGCGAAGCCCATATCGCCAGGCCTGCCAATATCTCGGCGATTTCCGACGAGGAATTTGCCGACTATTTCTTCCTGCGTGACAACCCGAAGGGTCTGATCTTTGAACGCTGGCGCCATATGCATGGCTGCGGTCGCTTCTTCAACGCGGCTCGCGACACCGTCAGCGACAAGATCCTCTTGACCTACAAGGCCGGCGAGCCGATGCCGGATCCGGCAACGCTTGTCGCTTCCGCCGAGCCGAAGGGAGACAAGGCATGAGTGCTGCCAATCGTATTCCGGGCAAGGGCCGCCTGACGCCCGCCCGCACTGCCCGCTTCACCCTCGATGGTCGCAGCCTGACAGCATATGAAGGTGACACCGTTGCCTCGGCGATGCTGGCCAACGGCATGCATCTGGCCGGCCGCTCGTTCAAATACCACCGTCCGCGCGGCATCCTGACCGCAGGTCCGGAAGAGCCGAATGCGCTGCTCGACATTTCGCGCGATGCGGCCCGCCGCCAGCCGAACGTGCGCGCCACGGTCCAGGAAGTGTTCGACGGCATGCGTGCCGAGACGCAGAACCGCTGGCCGTCGCTCACCTTCGACATCAGCGAAGTCAACAACCTGCTGGCGCCGTTCTTTGCCGCTGGCTTCTACTACAAGACCTTCATGTGGCCGAAGGCCGCCTGGCACCAGATCTATGAGCCCTTCATCCGCCGTGCTGCCGGTCTCGGCGTCGCGCCGAAGGAAGCCGATCCGGATCATTATGCCAACCGTTATGCCCATTGCGACGTGCTTGTCGCTGGCGGCGGGGCGGCGGGTCTTGCCGCAGCGCTTGCGGCAGCAAAGACCGGTGCGCGTGTGATCATCGTCGACGAACAGCCGGAGATGGGGGGCGCCTTCCACTATGACACTGGCGCGACAATCGATGGCCAGAATGGCTATGACTGGGCACAGGCAACGGTCGCTCAGCTTAAGGCAATGGCGAATGTCACCGTGCTGACCCGCACGACGGCCTTCGGTTATCACAACCACAATTATGTGGCGCTGGTCGAGCGTGTGACCGACCATATCTCGAACCCGGGCAAGGCCTTGCCGCGCGAGCGTCTGTGGCAGGTGCGGGCCAAGCGGGTGATCATCGCCAGCGGTGCCATCGAGCGTCATATGGTGTTTGCCAACAATGACCGCCCCGGCATCATGCTGGCCTCTGCCGGCCGCACTTATCTCAACCATTTCGGCGTGGCGGTCGGCGCGAAGGTCGGCGTCTATACCGCGCATGATTCGGCCTATGAAGCGGCGATCGACCTGAAGAAGGCCGGTGTGTCTGTTCCGATCATCGTCGATGTCCGCGAAAAGCCGGGCGAGAAGGTGCTGGCCGAAGCCCGTGCCCTGGGTATCGAAGTGCTCACCGGTTCCGGCGTCACCGACACGGCGGGGCGCCTGCGCGTGCGTTCGATCACCGTTCGCCGCAATGGCGGCGGGTCGAGCCGCAAGATCGAGGTCGATGCGTTGCTGATCTCGGCCGGCTGGACACCGTCGGTGCATCTGTTCTCGCAGTCGCGCGGCAAATTGAAGTTCGACGCTGCCAATGACCGCTTCCTGCCGGATGTCTACGTGCAGGATTGCATCTGCGTCGGCGCCTGCAATGGCACCGACGACCTGCAGGCCTTGCTCGACGAGGCGACCGCTGCCGGTACGGCGATGGCACGGGCGGCGGGTGCTCCCGAAGCTTTGCCAGTCTCGCTTTCCGGTGCGAATGCGCACGACTGGACCGGCGGCATGGTTGGTGCGGCCGAAGGGGCCGGTCGTGACACGACGGTCAAGGCTTTCGTCGATTTCCAGCACGATGTCTGCGCCAAGGACATTCGGCTCGCCGTTCGCGAAGGCATGCATTCGATCGAGCACATCAAGCGATTCACGACGAACGGCATGGCCTCCGACCAGGGCAAGCTGTCGAACATGCACGGTCTGGCGATTGCCGCTGAAGTGCTGGGCAAGGAGATCCCGCAGGTCGGTCTCACGACTTTCCGTGCGCCCTATACGCCTGTGACTTTCGGTACGCTGATCAACCACTCGCGTGGCGAGCTGTTCGATCCGACCCGCAAGACGCCGATGCATGCCTATGAAGTCAGCCAGGGCGCCGAATACGAGGATGTCGGCAACTGGAAGCGTGCATGGTACTACCCGAAGCCGGGCGAGGACATGCATGCGGCGGTCAACCGCGAATGCAAGACCGTGCGCGACGCTGCGGGCGTGTTCAACGCCTCGACGCTCGGCAAGATCGAGGTTGTCGGCCCGGATGCGGCCGAATTCCTCAACCTGAT
The DNA here is from genome assembly GCA_900470155.1 of Hyphomicrobiales bacterium. GTDB lineage: Bacteria > Pseudomonadota > Alphaproteobacteria > Rhizobiales > Rhizobiaceae > Allorhizobium. Next base: position 970,780 of record UBZT01000009.1, on the reverse strand, counting down.
GTATACAAACGCCTGGGACACGCTGAAGCCGGGCAAGGCGCGCTATGGCATCATGACCCGTGAAGACGGCTTCATCTATGACGACGGCGTCGTCGGTCGTCTTGCCGAGGACCGTTTCCATGTGACCACGACCACGGGCGGTGCGCCGCGTGTGCTCAACCATATGGAAGACTATCTGCAGACGGAATTCCCGCATCTGAAGGTCTGGCTGACCTCGACCACCGAACAATGGGCGGTGATCGCGGTGCAGGGTCCGAAGGCACGCGATATCATCGCGCCCTTCGTCGGGGGCATCGATATCTCCAACGAGGCCTTCCCGCATATGAGCGTCGCTGAAGGCACGTTCTGCGGCGTGCCGACGCGTCTCTTCCGCGTGTCCTTCACTGGCGAACTCGGTTTCGAAATCAACGTGCCGGCCGACTTCGGCGCCGATGTGTTCCAAAAGATCTGGGAACGGGCGCAGTCTTTGGGGGCGTGCCTCTACGGCACCGAGACCATGCACGTGCTGCGCGCCGAGAAGGGTTATATTATCGTCGGCCAAGACACCGACGGCACTCTGACGGCGGACGACGCCGGCCTTTCCTGGGCGGTATCGAAGAAGAAGACCGACTTTGTCGGTATCCGCGGCATGAAACGTCCGGATCTGATCAAGGAAGGACGCAAGCAGCTTGTCGGCCTTCTGACCAAGAACCCGAGCGAGGTGCTCGAAGAGGGTGGCCAGATCGTCGCCAATCCGAACCAGCCGAAGCCGATGACCATGCTCGGACATGTGACCTCGTCCTACTGGTCGGAAAACCTCGGGCGTTCCATTGCCATTGCGATGGTCGCCGGCGGACGGGCGCGCATGGGCGAAACGCTCTATGTGCCGATGAAGGACAAGACCATCGCGGTCGAAGTGACCGACATGGTCTTTGTAGACAAGGAAGGAGGTCGGATCCATGGCTGAACCTGTGATTGTTGAACGTGTGATTGCCGAACGCCGGCCCGTTCTCTCCGGCTACCAGGGCGGAAGCGCCAAGGTGCGGCTGACGCCGGCCTTGCCGGCCGGACGTGTCGTGCTTCGCGCCCGCGCCGAAGACGTGGCCGCTCTGTCGACGTCGCTTGGGCTGAAACTGCCGGTCAAGCCAAGGGCATCGGTCTCGTCCAAGGGGCGCACGGCTTTCTGGATCGGTCCGGATGAATGGCTGCTGATCGACGAAAAGGGCGGCGACCTGATGGCAGATTGTGCCGCCTCCGGCCTGGCACATTCGACGGCCGACGTCTCCCATCGCAATACCGCGATCATCGTTTCCGGCCCGGCCTCGGCGGGGGCGATCAACAGCGCCTGCGCGCTCGATCTGTCGCTTGCCGCCTTCCCGGTTGGTGCCGTGACCCGCACGGTGTTCGGTAAGATCGAGATCATCCTGCACCGCGTCGAGGAAGAAACCTTCCGCGTCGAATGCTGGCGATCCTTTGCCACTTATGCTTTCGGCATGCTGGCCGAAGGGGCGGAAGACGCCTCGCTCTGAGCATTGTGAAAGGCTGGGGAAACCCAGCCTTTTTACTGAACGTCTAGTCCTGCCATCCTACCCACTTCACCCAGCGACCATGGAAATCCGCGCGGCCGATCTCGCGGGTTTCACCTGTGGGCCAGAGTGTCAGCGTGATGGCCGCACCCTCCGGCTTGCCATCGGCTTCGAGCTGCAGGCGGGCAAGCGGCGCATCGGACGTGGCGCGGGCGCCGGCCCCGGCGATCATGGCTTCTCCTTCGGCTTTCAGGTCGGCGGGCAGATATTGCCAGGCAATGGTGTGGTAGATGACATGGGTCATGCCGGGATGAGGTTGCGAGAGACGGGTATGCAGCCAATCCACCGCGTCGGCTTTTTCGACCTTGATCTGGCTGGCGGCGGCGATGGCAAGGGCTGCTGACGTTCTCTGCAGGCGATCCGTCTGGTCGGCCCAGATGTAGGAGAAAAGCCGGAGCTGGTCTGCTTCCGATTCGGGATCGAGTGGGTTTAGGTCGCAGCCGGCGCGGTCAATGATCTTGATTTCGGCGATCGGCGGTGCGGGGCCTTGCCATGCGGGCTGAAGCACGACGGTGGATGGACCGCCCCATTCGACCTCGCCCAGCGTGTAGGCATAACGATCCCAGTGCAGGTTGAGACCGGCGCTGGCGCCGATTTCTGAAAGGCGCAAAGGCTTTCCAGTCATCTTTGCGATTGTCAGGAAGCCTGGCAGGAGCGCCGAAGAGCGGCGAACTTCATTGGTCTGTGGCGCTGACTTCAGGCGCTCAAGAATAAAGTCCTCGTTGTGCCTCAGGGCCGTTTCAATGGCCGCCCAAAGCATATCGTCTTTCGCGGCATGCGGCGGATAAACTGCGACGAGATCTGCGTTTTGCCCGGTGCGGACGAGTGCATGAAGCGTCCCGGCGAGCCGCAGAGCGAGCGCGTCGTTGATGCCGTCCGGAATGCCGGACCAGCCGAGGACCCAGGTGCCGACCGGGGTGTCATCGGTCAGGCGTTCGGCGGCAAGCATGCAGAGCCTGGCAGTGAACGGCGAGCCAAGATCCGCGCAGGCCTTTGCCTGGCGGCGGAAACTCTGGCGAATGATCTCTGCGCGTTCGTGCGGCATAGCCCCTCTCACACGCCTGCCGGGCGATCCTTCGGGTCGAACTGCGATATGGTGATCCAGCTTGCCGTCAGGGCCGGCTTGCGTTCATCCTCGATCTCGACAGTCAGGTCATAGGTGTTCATCAGCATGCCGGCGCCGCGAAAGCGGGCTCCAGCCAGCAGGAAGGAGCCGCGGATGCGCTTGTTGCATTTGACCGGCGACATGAAACGCACCTTGTCGAAGCCGTAGTTGATGCCGAGCGTCTGTTCGCGGATCTTGGGCAGGCAGTCGTAGTTCATCGCCGAAAGCAGGGAGAGCGTCAGGAAGCCGTGGGCGATCGTGCCGCCATAGGGCGTTTCGGCCGCAGCACGCACGGGGTCGGTGTGGATGAACTGGTGGTCGTTGGTCGCGCCGGCAAAGGCGTCGATCATGGTCTGGTCGACAGTGATCCAGTCGGAGACACCGACGACGGTTCCGACGAGCCCCGGAACCTCGGACAGAGAAATCTCACGCGGCATGGAACCTCACTCTTTTGTCGATATTTTCCGACAGGTTATAGGTGGTTCATGTCGTGCGGAATAGCCGGGTTGTGCCTCTGCGCAAGAAATCATGCTTCGAGCCAGAATTCGACCGAACGCGGTTTCAGTTGAATTGCCGTCGCACCCCGCCCGGTGGACAGCTTCTTCCATTTCCGTCCCGTTTCGGGATGAAGGGCGGCATTGCGTGTCTCATGCGCACGGTTGAAAAGAGCGGCGATGCGGGCTGGCTTTCCAGTCTGGCGATCGAGCGTTTTCAACACCATGGCAAAAACCTGGAGGTCCGGATCTTCCCAGTCGGTAACGGTCATGGCTTCGCCATTTGCCGAAAGCCATTCGACGTCGCCATTGCCCTGGAGAAATTGCGTGTCGGAGAAAGCGGTGAAGCGCTGGCGCATTGCGGCAAGGCTTGCGGTCGTTTCCAGCAGTTCGCTATCGCGGTTCTGCCAGTCCAGCCAGGTCAGGGCATTGTCCTGGCAATAGACATTGTTGTTGCCGCGCTGGGTGCGGCCGAATTCGTCGCCGGCGGTCAGCATGATCGTGCCACGGCTGGCAAAGAGTGTGGCGAGCAGGGCGGCGACATCCTGGCGGCGATTGCGCAGGATCGTGCGGTCGGTGGTCTCGCCTTCGACGCCGTTGTTCCAGGAATGGTTTTCGTTATGGCCGTCACGATTGTGCTCGCCATTGGCTTCGTTGTGCTTGTGTTCGTGCGAGACGAGGTCGAGCAGGGTGAAGCCGTCATGGGCAGCGATGAAGTTGACGCTGCGGGTCGCCTTGCCGCCGTGATGGGCGAAGAGGTCGGCGGAGCCGGCCAGAGCCGTGGCGAGGTCGCCGGTGAGGTGGCTGTCGCCACGCCAGTAGCGGCGGAAGGTATCGCGGGCGCGGTCGTTCCATTCGAGAAAGGGGGGCGGAAACTGGCCAAGCTGGTAGCCGCCGGGGCCGATGTCCCAGGGTTCGGCGATCATGATGCGGTCTTCCAGCACGTCGTCCTCGAGCATGGCCTTCAGTGTCGGCGCATCGCGGTGGAAGCCGTCCCAGTGGCGGCCGATGATCGGCGCGAGGTCGAAGCGGAAACCGTCGACGCCGCCCTGCAGAACGAAGTGGCGAAGGGAATCGATGATCAGCCGGCGCAGCATCGGATGATCGCAGGCGAGCGTGTTGCCGCAGCCGGTGTCGTTGACAAGCGTTGAGGGATCATCCGGCAGATGGCGATAAAGCGAGCGGTTGTCGATGCCGCGCATCGACAGTGTTGTTCCTTGCACATCGCTTTCGCCGGTGTGGTTGAAGACGAGGTCGAGGATGACGCCAATGCCCTCGTGATGCAGGGCCGCGACCGTGTCGCGCAGTTCCTTGACGCCGCCCGGCACCAGGCGGGGATCGAGCGCCATCAGGGCGATCGGGTTGTAACCCCAGCTGTTGGTGAGGCCGAGCGGCGGCAGGTGGCGCTCGTCGAGCCATGCGGTGATTGGCATCAGTTCGACGGCATCGACACCGATCTTTTTCAGATGGGCGATGACCGAGGGATGGGCGAGGGCTGCCAGCGTGCCGCGCTGCGCTTCCGGTACATCCGGATGCAGCATGGTGAAAGGCTTTACGGCGACTTCGTAGATGAAGCCCCCGCGCGGCAGGAGCGGCATCATCGCCTTGACCGGCACATCGCGGGTGACGATGGCTTTCGGCACAAGGTCGGCGGTGTCCGTACCGAATTCTGCAAGCCTGGGATCGTGGACAAAAGGGCGATCGAGCTCCTTGGCATAGGGATCGACGAGCAGTTTCGACGGATCGTACCAGTGGCCTTCCGCCGGATCGTAAGGGCCATGGGCGCGGAAGCCGTAACGGGTGCCTTCGCCGGCGCTTCCAACAAAAAGCCGGTGCACATCGTCTTCGCCGCGCGTCATCGGCAGGCGGGCGTTTTCCGTGCGGCCATCGGCATCGAAGAGGCAGAGTTCGATCAATGTGGCGTGATGCGACCAGAGGGAAAAATCTGTGCCGGCGGGATGCAGGACGGCACCGAGAGGGTTTTGGCTCATGACGTCTTCCGCGGTTTGGGGTGGCGAATCTGTCTGTGTCACGCCGATAGGTTAGCACCTGCTGAAGCGGACGAAACGCTTGCGGGTCGTCTTCAGGTTACTTTGTTCCATTTTCACCGGCCGGGACCGAAGAAAGTTCGCCATTGACAGCATACCAACTGGTTGGTTTAATGTTTGTGAGAGGAAGGACGCTGACATGAACGAGATCATCCACCCGTCACGCATGAAACTGCTGGAGGCCACGCTCGGTCTGATCCGGGAGCAGGGTTATGCGGCAACGACGGTGGACGATATCTGCCGGCGTGCCGGCGTCAGCAAAGGTAGCTTCTTCCACCACTTCAAGAGCAAGGAAGAACTGGTCCTCGGCGCGGTGGACCATTGGAACCAGTTTACCACCGAAGTCTTCGAGCAGGCGCCGTATCAAAGCCTCGCCGATCCGCGCGAGCGTATTCTCGGCTATATCGATTTTCGCATGGCCATCCTCGATTTCGAGGTGCCGGAATTCACCTGCCTGCTCGGCACGCTGGTGCAGGAAACCTATCAGTCGCATCCCGCGATCCGCGATGCCTGCGATCTCGGCATGTCGGCGCATATCGCAAGGTTGACCACCGATCTCGAGCTTGCACGCGCGCGGTACGCTGCGGATGCGGCATGGACGGCGGAGAGTGTCGGCTATTTCATTCAGGCGGTGCTGCAGGGCTCGTTCATCTTTGCCAAGGCGAAACTCGATGCGGAGATTGCCCGTGGGAACCTTCGGCATCTGCGGCGCTATCTCGACATGATCATGCGCGTGAAAGATTGAGACCTAGACGAAATCACCAGAGGAGGAATGACAATGCCCCATACAATCCGACTGCACCGCGTGCTAAAAGCGTCGCCGGAAAAGGTGTACCGCGCTTTCATGGATCCAGACGCCCAGTGCAAATGGGTCCCGCCCTATGGTTTCGTTGCCAAGATGCATCACTTCGAACCGAAGGTGGGAGGCACGTTCCGGATGTCGTTCACCAATTTCACCACGCAGCAATCGCACAGTTTCGGCGGCACCTATCTGGAGCTCATTCCGGGCAAGCTGATCCGCTACAACGACGTGTTCGACGATCCCAACCTGGCGGGCGAGATGAATGTCACGGTGGATCTGACGGAAGTGTTCTGCGGGACGGACATCAAGATCACCCAGGCGGGTGTGCCGGAAATAATCCCGGAGGCGGCCTGCTATCTCGGCTGGCAGGAATCGCTAGCGCAACTGGCTCTGCTGGTGGAGCCGGATATCCAGCAGGACGGCTGAAATGCCGGACCTGAATAACAAAAGGCGGAGGTCAACCTCCGCCTTTTCAGTTCCATGCGGCTTACACTCTCGCCTCAGGTGATCACTGTCGGTTCGTCGAAAGCCGTGCGGCTCTTGATCTCGGCTAACGTTTCGGCAGCGGCGATCAGGTCGGCGAGGGCTACCTGGGTTTCAATGTCGTGGCGCGACGCGTCCGGCTCGTAGCGCTCGATATAGACGCGCAGGGTAGCGCCTGAGGTGCCGGTGCCGGACAGGCGGAAGACGACGCGGCTGCCGCCTTCGAACAGGACGCGGATGCCCTGATTGTTGGAGACCGAGTGATCGACCGGATCATGGTAGGAAAAGTCGTCGGCTGCGGCGACGGTCAGGTCGCCGACCCTGGTGCCGGGCAGCGTCGCCAGTTTGTCACGCAGCATGGCGACGAGGCCGTTGGCGCGTTCGGTGTCCACACCCTCGTAATCGTGACGCGAATAATAGTTGCGACCGTAGGTGGCCCAATGCTGATGAACGATGTCGGTGACGCTTTCGCCACGAACGGCCAGAATGTTGAGCCAGAGCAGGACGGCCCAGAGACCATCCTTTTCGCGCACATGGTTGGAGCCGGTGCCGGCGCTTTCCTCGCCGCAGATCGTCACCTTGCCGGCGTCGAGCAGGTTGCCGAAGAACTTCCAGCCGGTCGGCGTCTCGTAGATGCCGATGCCGAGCTTTTCGGCGACGCGGTCAGCGGCTGCGCTGGTCGGCATGGAGCGAGCGATGCCGGCGATGCCGCCCGAATAGCCGGGCGCCAGATGGGCATTGGCCGCCAGGATCGCCAGGCTGTCGGAGGGGGTGACGAAGATGCCCTTGCCGATGACCAGGTTACGGTCGCCATCGCCGTCGGAGGCCGCACCGAAATCGGGCGCGCCTGCACCGCTCATCATCTCGTCATAAAGTTCCTTGGCATGCACCAGGTTCGGGTCCGGGTGATGGCCGCCGAAGTCGGGCAGCGGAATGAAGTTGCGCACGGTGCCGTCAGGTGCGCCGAGGCGGCCTTCGATGATGTCCTTGGCATAGGGGCCGGTGACGGCGCTCATCGCGTCGAAGACCATGCGGAAGCCGAGGCCGAACATGTTGCGGATTGCATTGAAGTCGAACAGGCTTTCCATCAGTTCGGCATAGTCGGCAACCGGGTCGATCACCGCGACCTTCATGCCAGCAAGCTCGAATGTGCCGACCTTGTCGAGATCGATATCGGCGGCATTGACGGTCTTGTAGCTGTCGATGACCTTGCTGCGGGCATAGATCGCGTCGGTGATCTTTTCCGGTGCAGGGCCGCCATTGCCGATATTGTACTTGATGCCGAAGTCTTCGGTCGGGCCGCCGGGGTTGTGGCTGGCCGAGAGCACGATGCCGCCGAAGGCCTTGTATTTGCGGATGACATGCGAGGCAGCAGGCGTCGAGAGAATGCCGCCCTGGCCGACCAGGACCTTGCCGAAGCCATTGGCTGCGGCCATTTTCAGCGCCTTCTGGATGACTTCGCGATTGTAGAAGCGGCCGTCGCCGCCGATCACCAGCGTCTTGCCTTCGAAGCCATCCAGCGAATCGAAAATCGACTGGATGAAATTCTCGGCATAGTTCTCCTGCTGGAACACCGGAACCTTCTTGCGCAGTCCCGACGTGCCCGGTTTCTGATCCGCATAGGGTTTCGTGGTGACGGTGGAAATCATGATTTTACTGGCCTTTCGAGACGAGGCGTTGATAGAGGTCGGCATAGAGAGCGGCGCTGCGGTCCCAGGAAACGTCGGATTTCATGCCCTGCTTCTGCATCTGTGACCAGAGTTTCTGGTCTTGATACAGCCGGATGGTGCGGCGGATCGCGCGGCGCAGGGCCTCGGCCGTGACCGGTGCAAACTGGAGGCCGGTGGCGACGCCTGCCGAGATTGCCGCTTCGTTGGCATCGATCACGGTATCGGCAAGACCGCCGGTACGGGCGACAAGTGGAATGCAGCCATAACGTAGAGCGTAAAGCTGGGTGAGGCCGCAGGGCTCGAAACGGGATGGAACGAGGATGACGTCGGCGCCCGCCTGCATCAGATGCGACAGCTTTTCGTCATAACCCAGGACCATGGCAACGCGGCCGCGATGTCGGCTCGCAGCCGCCTGCAGCGAGGCTTCAATCGCGCTGTCTCCGGAACCCAGAATCGCAAGCTTCGCGCCGGATTCAACAAATTCGTCGATCACCTCGCTGAGCAGGTCGAGGCCTTTTTGCCAGGTCAGGCGGGATATGACGCAAAACAGCGGACCATCATCGCTGTCCAGGCCGAACCGCTTGATCAGTGCCGTCTTGTTGACCGGACGTTTCTTCAGCGTGGTCGCGGAGTAGTTGGATGCCAGCAGATCATCGTTGGCCGGGTTCCAGACGTCGGCATCGATGCCGTTGACAATGCCATAGAGATCGTCGGAACGACCGGCGATCAGGCCTTCAAGGCCCATGCCGAATTCATGGGTGAGGATTTCCTCGGCATAGGAGGGGCTGACGGTGCTGACGGCGTGGGCGGTCACCAAGCCACTCTTCAGGTAGCTCAGCGTGCCGTAGTATTCGAGTGCTTCGGTATAGGCGTGCGGCGGCAGTTCCAGATAGGGGAAGAGTTCGGCGAAGAACTGGCCCTGGAAGGCGATGTTGTGAATAGTCATGAGGCTCGGCTTTTCCGGGGCCTCGGCATAACGCATGTAGACCGGTGTTAAGGCGCCCTGCCAGTCGTGCACATGGACGAGGTCCGGCACGAAATCAGGCAGAATTCCCGCCGCGATTTCGGCGCCTGCCTTGGACAGAACGGCAAAACGTTTCCAATTGTCCGGATAGTCTCGCGCATTGCCATCGACATAGGGACCGCCCGACCGCTCATAGAGCGCCGGGCAGTCGAGTACGAGGATATCCAGCCCGTCGTGGTTGACCGCGAGCAGCGTCACATGTTCGCCAAGCAGGTTGTCGAACTGGTGCACCTTCTTCGGTTTCTTGATCGCCTTCATCACGGCCGGATAGCCGGGAATGAGCGTCTTGGTCTCGATGGCATGGGCCGCGAGCGCAAGCGGCAGAGCACCGGCGACGTCCGCAAGGCCGCCGGTCTTGATCAAGGGATAGAGCTCGGAGGCGACCGAAAGAACTTTCATGGATTTGGCTAACCCAATTTGTCGATCATCGCCTGGGTGATCAGGCAGATCCCGTTTTCACTGCGGCGGAAGCGTTTGGCGTCCATTTCCGGATCCTCGCCGACGATCAGGCCTTCGGGGATCACGACGCCATGGTCTATCACGACATTTGTGAGCCGCGCATGACGCCCAACCTGAACCTTGGGCAGGACGACAGCGCCTTCGAGGCGGGAATAGGAATTGGCGCGCACGCCGGTGAACAGCAGGCTCTTGTACAATGATGAGCCGGAGATGATGCAGTCGCCGGAGACCAGTGACGAGATCGCCGAGCCGCGGCGGCCTTCGTCGTCATGGACGAACTTGGCCGGCGGTGTGTTTTCCGAATAGGTCCAGATTGGCCAGGACTTGTCGTAAAGGTCGAGTTCTGGGACAATGTCGGTCAGGTCGATATTGGCCTGCCAATAGGCATCTATCGTGCCGACGTCGCGCCAGTAGGGTGTCTTTTCGAAATCGGAGCGGACGCAGGAGCGGGCGAAGCGGTGGGCGACCGCCTTACCGCTCTGGACGACGTAGGGAATGATATCCTTGCCGAAATCGCGGCTCGAATTCGGATCGGCGGCATCGCGGCGCAGCAGTTCCATCAGAAATTTGGTGTGGAAGACATAGATGCCCATCGAGGCGAGCGCCATGTCCTCGTTTCCGGGAATGCCCGGCGGATCGGCCGGCTTCTCGACGAAGTCGATGATGCGATCGGTCGCGTCGACATGCATGACGCCGAAGCCGACAGCCTCCATACGCGGCACTTCCAGGCAGCCGATGGTGACATCGGCGCCGGTGTCGACATGCTGCTGGAGCATCTGCTCGTAGTCCATCTTGTAGATGTGGTCGCCGGCAAGGATCACCATGTATTCCGGGCCATAGGGCTCGATAATATCGATGTTCTGGAAGACGGCGTCGGCCGTGCCCTCATACCACTGCGTTTCCGAAACACGTTGGGAGGCCGGCAGGACGTCGAAGCTTTCGTTGCGCTCGGGGCGGAAGAAGTTCCAGCCGAGTTGCAGATGGCGGATGAGCGAGTGCGCCTTGTACTGCGTGGCGACGCCGATGCGGCGAATGCCGGAATTCAGCGCGTTGGAGAGTGCAAAATCGATAATGCGTGCCTTGCCGCCGAAATAGACGGCCGGCTTTGCCCGGCGATCGGTCAACTCCTTGAGACGACTGCCGCGGCCACCGGCCAAAACATAGGCCATGGCGTCGCGCGACAGGCTCTTGGTCCGCTTTTCTGTCATATTTTCCTCCCCTTACTGTTCCAATTCCAGCATGATCACGGCCAGAGGCGGCAGTGTCATCACCGCCTTTGCCCATCCTTCGCCAGAGGTGTGGGCCTCCACCCGACCACCATTGCCCTTGCCGCTGCCGCCATAAATTTCAGCATCGGTATTGATGATTTCACGCCAGCGACCACCCGCAGGCAGGCTTATGCGATAGTGCGAATGGAAGGTCGGCGTCAGATTGCAGATGACGGCGATCGGTTTTTCGCCCGGTGCCTTGCGCAGCCAGGCAAAGACGGAATTGTCCTGGTCCTCGCTGATCAGCCACTCGAATCCCTCGCCCTCGCAGTCGCGCGCATGCAGCGCCGGCTTCGAGCGATAGGTGAGGTTGAGGTCGCGGATCAGGCGGCGCATGCCTTCGTGAGGTGCGTATTGCAGCAGGTTCCAGTCGAGGGACTGGCTCTCGCTCCATTCGCTCCACTGGGCAAATTCCTGTCCCATGAACAGCAGCTTCTTGCCGGGATGGCCCCACATGAAGCCGTAGTAGGCACGCAGATTGGCAAATTTCTGCCAGTCGTCGCCGGGCATCTTGGCGATCATCGAGCCTTTGCCATGCACCACCTCGTCATGCGAAATCGGCAGGACGAAGTTTTCCGAAAACGCATAGAGCAGACCGAAGGTCAGTTCCTGATGGTGATGCTTGCGGTGGATCGGATCACGGGCAAAATAGCTCAGCGTGTCATGCATGAAGCCCATGTTCCACTTGAAGCCGAAGCCAAGCCCGCCCTCGTGAACCGGCTGCGACACTTTCGGCCAGGAGGTGCTCTCCTCGGCAATGGTCATGATGCCGGGATGGCTGCCATAGACATGGCTATTCATCGACTGCAGGAAACGCACGGATTCGAGATTTTCGCGCCCGCCATATTCATTTGGCACCCATTCGCCCTCTTTGCGCGAATAGTCGAGATAGAGCATCGAGGCGACCGCATCGACGCGCAGGCCGTCGAGGTGGAATTTCTCGGCCCAGTAAAGCGCATTGTTGATCAGGTAGGACAGGACCTCGATCCGGCCGAAATTGTAGATCGCCGTGTTCCAGTCGGGGTGGAAGCCCTGACGCGGGTCCTCGTGTTCATAGAGTGCCGTGCCGTCGAAATGGCGCAGGCCATGGGCGTCGGTGGGGAAATGCGCCGGCACCCAGTCAAGCAATACGCCGAGGCCGACCTTGTGGCAGCCGTTGACGAAACGGGCAAACCCTTCCGGCTCGCCGAAGCGCGCCGTCGGGGCAAAGAGGCCGGTCGTCTGGTAGCCCCAGGACGGATCATAGGGATATTCGGAAATCGGCATGAACTCGATATGGGTGAAACCCATGTCGACGCAATAGGGGATCAGGCGCTCGGCCATTTCGTCCCAGGTCAGCAGCGAGCCATCGTGGTGACGCTGCCAGGAGGCGGCGTGAACCTCGTAGATCGAAATCGGCTGCTGCCGCTGGTTGATCGACGCCCAGTGCTTGCGATGATCCTCGTCTTCCCAGACTTGCTCCAGTTCGGCTGCGGTCACCGAGGCATTCTTCGGGCGCAGTTCGGCACGGCGGGCATAGGGATCGGCTTTCAACGGCTGCAAAGCGCCATCCTTGCCGATGATCTCGAATTTATAGGCCGAACCCGTGCGCACATCCGGGGCGAAGATTTCCCAGATGCCGGTGTCGCGGCGCAGGCGCATGACATGGCGGCGGCCGTCCCATTCGTTGAAATCGCCGACGACCGACACGCGGCGGGCATTCGGCGCCCAGACGGCAAAATGGAAGCCGTCGACGCCTTGATGCTTGAGCGGATGCGCGCCCATCTTGTCGAACAGACGCAGATGTGAGCCTTCGCGGATGAAATAGTCATCCATCGGTCCGAGGATCGGCCCGAAACTGTAGGGGTCGGTCACCGTCCATTCGGTATCGCCGCGCGTTGCGCGGTAGCGCACCGGCTGCAAACCCGGCACCTTGACCGGACCGGCGAAAAAGCCGGCCTGATCGAGGCATAACAATTCACCGATCACGGCGCCGTTCAAGGTGGTGGCGGTGACCGTTTCGGCGCCGGGCACGAAGCAGCGCGCGACATATCCGCTGCCGATCTGGTGCATTCCCAAGATCGCGAAAGGATCGTTATGGGTGCCTTGGATAATTGCCTGCACGTCTTCAGCCGGCGGTGTTTCCGGCTTACCTGTCTCACCGATCTTCTTCGGCGATCTTGCCATCAAGCTCTCCAGATGTCCGCGTTGTACTGGCGGATGGTACGGTCCGAAGAGAACCAGCCCATGCGCGCGGTATTGCGGATCGTTTTCGAGTACCAGCCAGGCGTGTCGATCCAGATGTCGTCAACCTTGCGCTGGGCCTGGGTATAGGCGTCGAAGTCTGCGGCGACCATGAACCAGTCATGCTGGTAGATGCCCTGCATCAGCCCGGCATAACGCTCGCGATCGTCGGGAGAAAACACGCCGGAGGAAATCGCCGCAAGCGCCTGGGAAAGATCGCGGGAGGCATCGATCGCCGCACGCGGATTGTATCCATCGGCGCGGAGGCGACCGACTTCGTCGGCGGTCATTCCGAAAATCACGATGTTTTCCTCTCCGACATGATCCCGCATTTCGACATTGGCACCATCGAGTGTTCCGATGGTCAATGCTCCGTTCAACGCGAACTTCATGTTCCCGGTTCCCGATGCTTCCATGCCGGCGGTCGAAATTTGTTCGGAGAGGTCTGCGGCCGGCACCATGACTTCGGCGAGCGAGACATTGTAGTTCGGCACGAAGACGACCTTGAGGAGACCACGGACCGAAGGGTCGTTGTTGATGACGCGGGCGACGTCGTTGGCGAGCTTGATGATCAGCTTGGCGTTATGGTAGCTCGGGGCCGCCTTGCCGGCGAAGATCTTGACGCGTGGAACCCAGTCGCGTTCCGGATGCGAGCGCATCTGGTCGAACAGGGCGACCGTTTCGATGATATTCAGGAGCTGACGCTTGTACTCGTGGATACGCTTGATCTGGATGTCGAACATCGCGTTGGGGTCGAGACGGATGCCCATGCGGCCGGCCACCAGGGCTGCCAGCTTTTCCTTGTTGGAACGCTTCACGGCGGCGAATTTCTGCTGGAAGCTCGCATCGTCGGCGAAGGCATCAAGGGCCGTCAGCTTGCTCGCATCATCCAGGAATTCGGGGCCGATGGCCTCCTTGATCAGCACGGTCAGATCCGGATTGCACTGCATCAACCAGCGGCGCGGCGTGATGCCGTTGGTCTTGTTGTTGATGCGGGTCGGATAAAGCTTGTGCAGGTCGGAGAAGACCGTTTCCTTCATCAGTTCCGTATGCAGGGCGGAGACGCCGTTGATCGAGTGCGCGCCGATAAAGGCAAGATTGCCCATGCGTACACGGCGATCGCCGCTTTCGTCGATCAGCGAGATACGGCTGATTTCACTGTCGGAGAAACCGCGATTCTTGCGGGCCGCCAGCAGGATCTTGGCGTTGATTTCATACACCAGCTGCATGTGGCGCGGCAAAAGCCGTTCGAACAGCGGGACGGGCCAGCTTTCCAATGCTTCGGGAAGCAGTGTGTGGTTGGTGTAGGAAAAGGTCTTCCAGGTGATGTCCCAGGCAGTGTCGAAATCGAGACCGTGCACGTCGACGAGCAGGCGCATGAGTTCGACGACGGACACAGCGGGGTGCGTGTCGTTCAGCTGAATGGCGACCTTGTCGGGCAGGGCGGCCAGCGTATTTCCCTGCTGCAGGTGGCGTCGGACGATATCCTGCAGCGAAGCGGAACAGAAGAAATACTCCTGCCTGAGGCGCAGCTCCTGACCGGCAGGCGTTGCGTCTGCCGGGTACAGAACCCTGGTCAGGCTTTCGGCCTTGTTGCTCTCGCGCAGCGCGCCGATGTGGTCGCCGGCGTTGAAGGCATCGAGCAGGATCGGGTCGATCGGCTGGGCGGACCACAGGCGCAAAGTGTTGACGCGTTCGCCGCGCCAGCCAACGGCCGGCGTGTCGTAGGCGGTGGCGATCACCCGCTCGCCCTGTTTCCAGACGTAGCGCAACTCATCTTCCGGGCTGGTGATCGTCTCGACCGTGCCGCCGTAACCGACTTCGTATGAGCTTTCGCGACGTTCGAATTCCCAGGGATTGCCGTGTGCCAGCCAGCTTTCCGGCAGCTCGACCTGCCATCCCTCGGCCATCTGCTGGCGGAAGAGGCCATGGACGTAGCGGATGCCGTAGCCATAGGCAGGAATGTTGACCGTCGCCATCGATTCCATGAAGCAGGCGGCAAGGCGGCCGAGGCCACCATTGCCGAGGGCTGCATCCGGTTCAAGGCCGGCGATGACGTCGAGTTCGACGCTGAGCGAGGTCAGAGCCTGGCGAATGTCTTCCATCAGGCCGAGGTTCGACATGGCGTCACGCATCAGGCGGCCGATGAGGAATTCCAGCGACAGGTAGTAAACCCGCTTGCCGTTGTTGTGATAGGTGGTGCGGGTCGATTCCATCCATTTGTCGATGATGCGGTCGCGCACCACGAGGATGGTTGCCGTCAGCCAGTCATGCGGCGTTGCGACCTTGGCATCCTTGCCGATCGCGTAAGTCAGCTTCTCCATGATTTCGGCAGCAAGGGCATCCGGATCGGATGCGATGCGCTTGGGAAGGGGAAGGTCAGCTGTGTGGGGAGTTTTGATCATCGGTCCGCCTGGAGTTGCTGGGTCATCCGGGCCGTCACCGATTCTTGAGCGCCGGTGATCGTCCCCCTCACATGCAGTTTACGCACTGATATGAAACAGTTGCAACAGGCCAAAGGCTGCCATCGATAAAATGTCGGAGCCTTTTGTTCCGTCATTAAGCTTTTGAGTTTTCGACTATATCATCGAGTCCTGCGTGATGAAAAAAAGCCGCGGCCTTGTCGGCCGCGGCTTTGCAGGGGATTTTGCCATAACGCTTTGGCTAGGCTCAGTTGGTCAGGCGGGTGGAAGCCTGGGTTGCCTTCTCACCGATCTCCTTGAAAGCAGCGACCAGTTCGGCGGCATTGCTTGCATCATAGTAGTGCGAGGTGTCGGTGGCGCATTCGCTCAAAAGCTTTTGACCACGGGTCGGCGCCATGAAGGCGACGGTGAAGACCTCAACACCGGCTGTTTTGGCGGAGGCGCAGGTCGCCTTCGTCTTGGTATCGGCGCTGGTCTGGTTGTTGTCACCATCGGTCATGAAGACGATGAACTTCCCCGGATTTTTTTGACCGTTCTTGTTCTTATGCGCGGTCACTTCGCTCGCTGCTGTTACATCGGTATAGGCGCGTGCCATGGCTGCGGATGAATCCGTGTTGCCGCTTGCCGGCAATGCCTGGACATAGGCCAGTGCCTTTGTTGTTCCCCATTCGAAGGCGGTCGGCGTCTGCATCGCGGAATTGTAGGAGACGGCTGCGGTTCGCACGTATTTCTTTTCGGTGTCGGCGGAATCCAGCTGCTTTGTCAGATTGGCAGCGGCAAGCTTCAGCGCTTCTATCTTTGTGTAGTAGTTGGTCTCCTGCCTCGTGCAGGTCTTGCTGACATACTTGCCTTTGTTGTTGTAATAGCTGCAGTCATAGGAAACGGTCTTTTCCGGCTGAGCCGCATTGACCGTGCTCGTGCTCTCCGCCATCGAGCCAGACCGGTCGAGGACGAGGAACATCGACAGGGCATTCTTGCTCTCTGTCGTGCTTTGCGCGGTGCTGGTGACGCTGAGTTTGACCTTGTCCCAGCCGAGAACGCTCGTCAGGCCGTTGGTTGGCATGTTGTAGTAGCCGGAGAGCGTCACGTCGAAGGTCTTGCCGGATGCCGTTGTGGTATTGCGCTCGACCGAACCAATTGCGGTCTTGTCGATGGCGTCAGGGTCATCTTCACCCGCCGGGATTTCGCTGTCGCCACCGGCCCCTTTGCCGCCGTTGATGACGTTGTTGAACTCTGCCGCCATGAAGGTCTTGGCGAGCTCTAGAGCCTGATCGTCGGTAATACCCTTGGATGCCAGCGCCGAAGCGGCGGCCAGCGTTGCGGCGTCGGCGGAATCCTGGAGTGCGGCCCGGATCTGAACCATCTTGTTGAGATCCATGGCAATACCGGCGGTCGCAAGTGCCACGGGCAGGATGATCGCAGTCATCATGCCGAAATTGCCACCACGGTCGCCGAGCAACCGGGCAAAAAGAGTCTGCTGTCTCTTTGTTCTAGTCATCATGTCCATCCAAAGGCAGTCGTTTGGATGGGTTATAGGGCAGGAGTTATTGTGTTCCGGCTAAAATGACCGGTAAAATTGTTGGTAATTGCGTTTCTTATTGCTTCACCGGGATCACATCGACGGCTTGGTCCGTCTTGTGCTTGCCATAGGTCTTCAGCACGCCGATCACCGGTGCGACATCGGAATAATCGCGACCATAACCGACGACGATGTGATCGGTGCCGGCCGGGATGTTGTTGGTCGGGTCCAGTTCCACCCAGCCAAGGGTCTTGCCGCACCAGACGCGGACCCAGGCATGCATGGCATCGGCACCCTCGAGACGTTCCTTGCCGGGTGGCGGGATGGTGCGCAGGAAACCGCTGACATAGCCGGCGGGGATGCCGAGGCTCCTGAGTGCTGTGATCATCACATGGGTGAAATCCTGGCAGACGCCATGTTTCTTGCTGAAGGCTTCAGCGGGCGTGGTGTCGACGGTCGTGGCATCCGCGTCGTACTTGAAGTCGTGATAGATGCGCGAACAGAGTTGCTCGCCAACCTGGCGTACTGTCATGCTCGGCTTCAATTCCTTGCGCGCATAGGCGGCGATGTCCTTGTCGCGCGGCAGGCGAGGGCTCGTGCCGATGAAATGGTGCGGCGATTCCGCGTCCAGCGTCCAGGTGTCGGCAATTTCCTGCGGCAGGCGGTCGAGGATCGGCGAAAAATCGGCGGCGATCGGCTGCGGCTGAACCAGCACGCGGGCTTGCATGCGAATATCGAGCTTTTCATGCGGCGCGCGCAAGATCGCATGGCTTGCCGGATGGCGGAAGAAATCGACGAAGTTCGTCAACTCGTCCGGTTCCGGACTGATGGTCACGGCGCCGGCAACCAGCCGTTGCCGGTCCGGCAAGGACAGGGGCAGCAGCCGCAGCATGTGGTGCGCCCCGGAGGCCTGGGCTTCATAGCGGTAAGCGAGATGGAGCGATACATCGTACAACATCGGATCAGCCCAGATAGGTTTGTGCGAGGATATCGGAGAGCTTTTCCAATTCGCGTTCAAGGTTCGCGTAGACCTCGGCGGTCATCGTTTCCGGTGTCATCACGGCGAGGCCGGAATGCAGGCGCATGGCTTCCCGGGACATGCTGGACATCTGGCCATTGATCATGGCGTTCGGCAATTGCTCGACCTCGGTGCGGACCTCGTTCAGCTGGAACAGGATCGAGCGCGGGTTGAGCGGATCGAGCGCCAGAAGGTCGGTGACGGTCAGGCTTGCCGTCGAGACATTGTAGCGACGGCGATGGGTCATGACGTTGTCGCCAATCTCGAGCAGCATGTCGAGCGCGCCATCGGGGGCGTCGGGTCCGGTCATGTGGCCGAGCAACCGGGTCATGTGCAGGCCACGCTCCAGCAGGCGGCCAATGGTTAGGAAGCGCCAGCCGGTGAAGCGGTACATGTTTTCATGCACGAGGCCGGCAAAACCTGCGAGCTTGCGGAGCAGGATGGTCATCGCATGGGCCGCATCGTCGCCCGGCTTGACGCGTTCATGGAAGCGCTTGGCGGTCTTCGACAGGTCGGTCAGTGCCAGCCAGCCATCGGGTGAGAAACGGTCGCGAATATTGCTGGCGGAATAGACCGCACTGTCGATATTGCGCAGCAGGCTTTCGGGCACGCCGTTGTTGGTGTCGACATCGATGTTCGACAGATAGTCGCTGACAAAGGCGAGAAGCGGCTGGTCGGGGTTGGCGCTTTCGGCGTAGCGGGCATGCCAGGCCCGCAGGATGCGCAGCACACCTTCGGCGCGCTCGATATAGCGGCCCAGCCAGAAGAGATTGTCGGCAGCCCGGCTCGGCAGGCTGCCCGGCATGTTGCGGGTGAAGCTTTCTTCCGCCGGCAGCAGCGACGTGCGATCGACCGGCTTGTCGGACACGATCCAGACATCGGCAGCACTGCCGCCCGACTGCATGGCGATTGCCGACACATCCTTGCCGCTGCCGATGCGGGCAAAGCCGCCGGGCATGATCTGCCAGCCGTTCTTGGTGCGGGCCGCAAAGACGCGCAGGCTCATCGGACGCGGGCACAGCTGGCCATTGATGATCGCCGGCGTGGTGGACAGCGTGACCACTTCCTGCCCGACGAGATTGCCAGCCTCGGCCTCCAGCCATTCGGCGGCGGTGCGGCCCTGGCTGTCCTTGTAGCGCGAGCCCATGACCGAGCGGCCATTGTCGTCGAAGAAGGGCAGGCGGGAATAGGCCGAGCCGATGACCATGCGGTCGAGATGGCGCGCGACATGCTCGCGTTCCGCCTTTTGACCGCACCACCAGGTGGCAATCGACGGCAGCTTCAGTTCCTCGCCGAGCAGGTGGCGCGAGATGGTCGGCATGAAGGCGAGCAGGGCACGGGTTTCCAGAATGCCGGAGCCAAGCGCATTGACGAAGGAAACTGAGCCATTGCGCAGCGCCTCGACCATGCCGGGCGTGCCGATATAGGAGTTCTGATCGAGCTCCAGCGGGTCGGCAAAAGCTGCGTCAAGGCGGCGCCAGAGCACGCTGATCGGCTTGAGGCCGGCCACGGTGCGCACCATGACCTTGCCGTTGACGACGGAGAGGTCTTCGCCCTCGAGCAGCATGATGCCGAGATAGCGGGCGATATAGGCGTGTTCGAAATAGGTCTCGTTGGCGGGGCCTGGCGACAGAACGGCGATGCGGTCGTCATTGCCCTGTTTCTGGCCCTGAAGTGCCGAGCGGAAGGCGCCGAAGAAGGAGGCAAGCCGGTGCACATGGGTTTCGGCGTAGATGTCGGAGAAAGCGCGCGCAGTGGCCACGCGGTTTTCGAGCGCAAAGCCGGCCCCCGACGGGGCCTGGGTGCGGTCGGCGAGAACCCACCAGTTGCCATCCGGGCCGCGTCCGATTTCGAAGGAACAGAAATGCAGGTAGTGGCCGCCGGCCGGCTTGATACCGACGAGGGGGCGCATGAATTCGGGATTGGACGCGATCAAGGCTGGTGGCAGAAAACCCTGCTGGACGAGGCTGTTGTCGGAATAGATATCGGCAACGACCTGTTCGAGAAGATTGGCGCGCTGGACCAGACCATCGGCCAGCACCTGCCATTCGGCATCGGAAATCAGCACGGGAATGTGCGAGAATGGCCAGGCGCGCTCGCTGCTGCCGTCTGAGCCATAGGCACGATAAAACACACCGGCATCGCGAAGGTAACGGTCTGCCCGGGCAAAACGCTCGTGCAACTCGTGTTCGGTCATCTTTTCGAGGGCAGACACGAAAGGTTGCCAGACCGGGCGGATCTTGCCCTTGGCATCGATCATTTCGTCGGCGGCACCCGCCACCGCGCGGTAGCGGGCCGTTCGGGCCGCGCTTGCGGGTGCTTTGGGCGGGGTCTTTTCCGCTGCCGGTTTATTTGCCATCAAATCAGATACCCTGGGGTCGTCTCAGGTCCAGTGTGTGCGGGAATTCCGGCGACACGGTCTCGGGCCAGAGGGGATAGGAGCCGGCTGTATGGCCCCATGGCTCGAAACGTGCAAGCCGCCGGGCTTCCGCTTCATTCCCATTCACAGGGAAAGTGTCGTAGTTTCGGCCGCCAGGATGGGCGACGTGATACACGCAGCCGCCGATCGAGCGTCCAGACCATATATCATATATGTCGAATGTTAGCGGTGTATTGACGGGCAGAACCGGATGCAGACCCGATGCCGGCTGCCAGGCCTTGTAGCGAACGCCGGCGACCGACACTTCGTTGGCGCCGCTTTTGCGCAACGGAAGGCGTCGACCATTGCAGGCAACGGCATAACGTTCCGGATTGGCGGTTTCCAGCTTTACCTGCAGGCGTTCGACGGACGAATCGACATAACGGACGGTGCCGCCGATGGCGCCTTGTTCGCCCATGACATGCCAGGGTTCGAGCGCCTGGCGCAGTTCCAGCTTCGAGCCCTCGTATTCCACCTCGCCGGCGAACGGGAAGCGGAATTCAAGCTGGGCGGCAAACCACTCGGGCTTGAAGTCGAAGCCGTTGTGGCGGAGGTCTGCCAGCACTTCGAGGAAGTCCTGCCAGATATAATGCGGCAGCATGAACCGGTCATGCAACGAGGTGCCCCAGCGGACAAAATTGCCGCCGATCGGATTTTTCCAGAAGCGTGCGATCAAGGCACGAATCAGCAATTGCTGGGCCAGCGACATGCGCGCATTCGGCGGCATTTCAAACCCGCGGAATTCGACGAGACCCAGGCGGCCCGTCGGCCCGTCCGGGGAGAACAGCTTGTCGATGCAGATTTCGGACCGGTGCGTGTTGCCGGTGACGTCGATCAGCAGGTTGCGGAACAGCCGGTCGACGAGCCAGGGCAAAGGCGGCACTTCGCCGCTGTCCGGCATCGGGATCTGCGCCATGGCGATTTCGAGTTCGTAGAGACTGTCGTGGCGGGCCTCGTCGATGCGCGGCGCCTGGCTGGTCGGTCCGATGAACAGGCCGGAAAACATGTAGGAAAGCGCGGGATGGCGCTGCCAGTGCAAAACCAGGCTTTTCAGCAGGTCCGGGCGGCGCAGGAAGGGGCTGTCATTGGTGCTGGCGCCGCCGACCACCACATGGTTGCCGCCGCCGGTGCCGGTGTGGCGACCGTCGATCATGAACTTGTCGGCACCCAGCCGGCAGAGACGCGCCTCTTCGTAGATCGCGGTCGTCGTCTCGACGCAGTCTTCCCAGTTGTAGGCCGGATGGATGTTGACCTCGATGACGCCCGGGTCGGGTGCCACGCGAATGACGTTCAGGCGTTCGTCATGCGGCGGCGTATAGCCCTCGATATGGACCGGGAGGTTCAGGGCCTCTGCTGCGCGTTCGGCGGAGGCGACGAGGTCGAGATAGTCTTCGAGCGCTGCCGTCGGCGGCATGAAGATGCACAGCCGGCCATCGCGAACCTCGACCGAGATCGCGGTGCGCACGCGTCCGCCGATTTCCTCGTAGGACTGGCCGATCTGCTGCTGCTGACCGGTATCGGTCTTCAGCGAATGTTCGGGCATGACCCGGCCCTTCTCGGTGGAGAAATCGGGCAGCGGCGGCTTTTCGACCGTCGGGTCGTCCGGGTTGATATAGGGGTACCAGGATGGCGAGACATAGGGCAGCGCATTAAGCGGCAGGCGGAAGCCGACGGGGCTGTCGCCAGGGATCAGATAGAGCTGGCCGCGGCGGGTGCGCCATTTCTCGCTGACCCAGGTCCGGCCCGATGCCCGGCTCTGCCAGGCTTGGACCGGCAGGACGTAACCGGCCGGATTGGTCAGGCCATTGCCGAAGACCTTGGCGATCCGGTTGCGCTCTTCCGGGTCCTTGAGCTTGGAATTCGACGGATCGACATTTTCCGGAAGATTGCCTTCCTTGACGATCCATTCGGCCGGATCCTCATAGGCCGGGGCGACGTTTTCAGGCGGAATGGCGAGTTCGACCGCGATCGCTTCCAGCAAGCGGCCGGCATCCGCCTGTTCGACCTTGTGGTCGCGGTTTTCCAGCGCGATCAGGTCGGGGTTGTTCCAGACCGGCAGGCCATCGCGACGCCAGTAGAGCGAGAAGGTCCAGCGCGGCAGGCTTTCGCCCGGATACCACTTGCCCTGACCATAATGCAGAAAGCCGCCGGGGGCGAAGCGCTCGCGCAGGCGGCGGATGAGGATATCGGCCTTTTCCCGCTTGGTCGGGCCGACGGCTTCGTTGTTCCATTCTTCGGATTGGAAATCGTCGATCGACACGAAGGTCGGTTCGCCGCCCATGGTCAGGCGCACGTCGCGGGCCTTGAGCTCGGCATCGACCTTGCGGCCGAGTTCGTTGAGGGAATCCCAGCTGTCGTCGGAGAATGGCTTGGTGATGCGCGGATGCTCGGAAACGCGCTTGACCTGCATGTCGAAGGCAAATTCCGTGTTGGCTTCGCCGAAATAACCGCCGGAGATCGGCGCTGCATTGCTGAAATGCGGGGTGGCGGCGAGTGGAATATGGCTCTCGCCGGTGAGGAGACCGGATGTCGGATCAAAGCCGATCCAGCCGGCACCGGGAATATAGGCTTCGCACCATGCGTGCAGATCGGTGAAATCGACTTCGGTGCCGGACGGGCCGTCAAGCGCCTTCAGATCGGGTGTGAGCTGGATCAGGTATCCGGAGACGAAGCGCGCGGCGAGCCCGAGGCGCCGCAGGATCTGGACGAGAATCCAGCTTGTGTCGCGACAGGAGCCCCTGCACGAATTCAGCGTTTCATCCGGCGTCTGGACGCCCGCTTCCATGCGGATGACATAGCCGATTTCCTGCTGCAGCCGCGCATTTAGCGCGACGATCATGTCGACCGTGCCCTGGCCGGGCGTCATGTCGACCGTCTTCATGAAGGCTGCGAGCGCCGGCGTTTCCGGTTCCGGCTTCATGTAGATCGCCAGGTCGTCGCGAATGTCGGCCGGATAGTCGAAGGGCCATTTCGCCGCTTCTTCCTCGGTGAAGAAGTCGAACGGGTTGTAGACGCTCATGTCGGCGACGAGATCGACCTCGATCTTGAACTCGGTCACCGGGTCGGGGAATACGAATCGGGCGAGATAGTTGCCGTAGGGATCCTGCTGCAGATTGACGAAGTGGTTTTCCGGCGTGACCTTCAGCGAGTGGCTGATCACCTTGGTCCTGGAATGGGCGGCCGGTTTCAGCCTTATGATCTGCGGCCCAAGCTTGATCGGATTGTCGTATTTATAGTGGGTGAGGTGATAGATGCTTGCCTTGATCGACATACGGTCCGCTTGCCCTGTTCGCCCTTGTTTTTCCCGATTGCACGGGTGGACGGTGATCTTGTGCAATGCAGCGGCATAAAGCAAGCGGGCCCTGTCGACTGGTGTCGCAGAGCCCGCTTTTAGTGCATTTTGACAAAGATCAACTGCGGCCGAACTCATCGACCAGGCGAATGATGTCATCTTCGCCGAGATAGGAACCGGTCTGGATCTCGATGATTTCGAGCTGGATCTTGCCCGGATTGCCGAGACGATGCACCGAACCTTGCGGAATGTAGATCGACTGGTTCTCGTGCAGGATGGTCACCTTGTCGTCAATCGTGACCTCAGCCGTGCCGCGGACGCAGACCCAGTGTTCGGCACGATGATGGTGCTTCTGCAGCGACAGCTTCTTGTCCGGATGGACGAACAGCCGCTTCACCTGGAAGCGCTCGCCGTTGAGGATCGAGGTATAACCGCCCCAGGGGCGCAGCGATGTCGGATGATTTTCCGTCAGGTAGGCGGTCTTTTCATCGGCGGCCAGAAGCTTGACCAGCGAACCGACGCTCTGGCTGTCGTCGAGCCGGCCGACATAGACTGCGTCTTCGGATGCGATGACGGCGACGCCTTCCATGCCCTGGACAGCGATATGATTGTGACGCGACATGACCAGCGAGTTCTTCGTGCCGACGACCGTCGCATTGCCGGTCACGACATTTCCGTCTTCGTCGCCGCCGTCGAGCTTCCAGATGGCGTCCCAGGAGCCGAGGTCGGACCAGACGATCGGGGCCGGGACAACGGCGGCGTTCGCGGTCTTTTCCATAACGGCATAGTCGATCGAGATGCTGGGTGCCTGGGCAAAGCTTTCTGCATCGAGACGGGTGAAGTCGAGATCACCCTTGGCCTTCTCGATGGAGGTTGTGACCGCCGCCAGCACTTCCGGCGCCAGCGTCTGCAGTTCGGAGATCATCTGCCCGGCGGAAAAGACGAACATGCCGGAGTTCCAGGCGTAGTTGCCGCTGGCGAGCATCTGCTCGGCCGTCTCGGCGTTCGGCTTTTCGACGAAGCGTTTCACCGCAAACGCGCCGTTGCCAAGCGCGTCGCCGATTTCAATATAACCATATCCGGTGGCGGGTTCGGTCGGGGTGATGCCGAAGGTGACGATCTTGCCGGCGCGGGCTGCCTCGGACGCTTCCGCGATGCAGCGGCGATAGGTGTCGTCGATGGTGATTTCGTGGTCAGACGGGAGGATCTGGATCAGCGCGTCCGGGCCATGGCGCTCGCTGACCACCAAGGCTGCCGCGGCAACCGCCGCCGCCGTATTGCGGGCTTCGGGCTCGAGAATAATGCCGTCGAGCCTGGTGTTCAGTTCGCGGGCCTGTTCTGCCACGAGAAAGCGGAAATCCTCGTTGGTGATGACCAGGGGCGCTTCGTAAATGGCCTTGTCGGCGACACGCAGCATGGTTTTCTGTAGCAGGGTTTCATCGCCAAGGAAGCGGATGAACTGTTTGGCCGCCGTGGCGCGTGAGAGGGGCCAAAGCCGGGTTCCCTTGCCGCCGGCCATGATGACCGGAACGATCTTGCTGCTCATTTGTCTTGCCTTTCAGTCTCTGGGTGGGCAGGTGGCTGCCCGGGTCCGTGTTCCTGCGGTTCGGTCTGACCTCAATCGAGGTTTCACATGCTGAACCGCGCGAGTGTGGAACGCGGCAACGAAAGGTTTGTTACATTTTTTGTTCCCTTTTTCCAAGTGCTCCAGCCTTCCCCCATTCGGGTGAAAGTGAAAGCCTGCCGCATGGTTGGCATTGCCGCGCAGGCCGTGCTGTGATCAATTCCGACGACAAGGTTGCCGGGTGGTTCCGGTTGCCGACTGTTGAATGAACACTTTTCCAAGGCGCATATTCGTGACCCAACTCGCACCGCTCTTTGCTGTTCCCGCCGCACCCGTCATCCCGGTTCTCGGCGAAAACAACGGTTTTCCCGTTCACCGGATCTTTTGTGTCGGACGCAACTATGCAGCCCATGCGGCGGAAATGGGCAATGCTGTCGACCGGACGGCACCGTTCTACTTCAACAAGCCGCCGACGGGCCTTTTGCTCAATGGATCGACCATGCCCTATCCACCCGGCACCAGCGATTGCCATCACGAAATAGAGTTGGTGATTGCGATCGGCGCACCGGCTTTCCGGATTGCCGAGGATGAAGCCGAGAGCATCGTCTACGGCTATGCAACCGGGCTCGACATGACCCGCCGGGACCTGCAGCAAATTGCCAAGGACCAGGGTCGCCCGTGGGACATGGCCAAGTCGTTCGAGGATTCGGCGATCATCGGGGCGATCACGAAGGCCGCCGATTTCAGACCGGAAAGCCAGCGGATTTCACTGACCGTGAACGGCGAGACCAAGCAGGTTGGTCATCTCTCCGATCTGATCTGGTCGGTGCCGGAGATGATCAGCCATCTGTCACGCTACTATCATCTGACGGCCGGCGATCTCATCTACACGGGAACGCCATCCGGCGTTGGACCGGTGGTGCCCGGCGATCACCTGGTTGGCGAAGTCGAGGGATTGGTAACGCTTGAGCTGACGATCGGTCCAGCCGAGTGACGCTGCAGACAAAGCGGTCGGCCGATGGCGGCCATTGACGATCCGGCCGCCGGATTTGCCGGGGGAGTTGCCGGGGGACGGGCTGGCGCGCGTTCGTGTGGCGTTTGTACGCTTTGCTGTATACTGCCCGATATCGACGAACTGGAAAAACCGGCCAATGTCACCTGTCGACACTGCGTGCCCGGCAGTGGCTGTGTGAACTATGAAGTGCGGCCGCAGACCTGCCGGGATTTTCTCTGTCTCTGGCGCACCGAATCGCAGTTGGCGGATCATTGGGATCCGACCGTCAGTCATATGATGGTTTATGTCCAAGGACCACAGATGACCGTTCTGGTGGATCCCGCCTATGCGACTATCTGGCAGCGCGAGCCCTATTTTGACGATCTCCGCCGGTGGGCAGGGGAAGCGAGGCGCAATGGTGGCTATCTGATCGTCTACGTTGCCGATGTCGTGACGGTGGTCGAGTAAGCCAGCCATTTTGTCGGGTCAATTTTGCGCGTGGAATCATGCAAGACCATGCTTTTGGGCAAGCAAAAGGCTTGCCGTTGCCGGCAAGCCCTTCGAATACGCAACCTCACGAACATGCGCCGGGCGAGGACAGTGTATCCACCCTCTCGCCTGAGCGCCGAGACGCGCGGTTAAAATATGGCCAGGTACTTCAGCAGCGAGATGACACCGATGATGATGACAACGATGCGGGCGATCTGTTTCGCACGGGCATCAACGGGCAGCATGCCGATCAGATAGAGGACCAGAACGATAACCAGAAATGTAATTAAGATGCTGATCAGAACAGATGTTCCCAATTCCCCGACTCCTTGCAAAGGCGCAAAATTGCGCTCTACACCCCTAACTATGGCAGGATCGGAACAAGGGAAGGGTTGCAGACCAAAAATCTCGACAAATGGCCGATGGCGATCATGTTTCCGACACAATGCCACGCTATATGACGCTCATTGAGATTGCTAATGAGCGCTGGAAGTTTCTGTCGCTCGCGATCTTGGTGTCGCCCAAGACTTTTGACCACGGATGTACTGGCACTGGTGAGTAGGCGATAATGAGGAAGGTCGGTGCGATTTCGCCCCGGCCTTTTTTGTTGTCCTGCAGGGTTTGTCGTCTTGCCCAGGAATTAAGCCGTTAGGCAGTCAGCGACTGCATTGGTCGTGAAAACGCAGGCGACAATTTCCGGTTCGCTGAGCCGGCAAAGCCAGTCGGCTGGCGCCCTCTCTCGACCGGCACCTCATTTTTCGAAATCCCAATGTCGGGCTTAAGCGAGCGGGAAAACATGCCGCCACGCCGCCGGCAAATCCTCAAGGCCGGAATGGAAAAAGGGCTCGTCGTTTCCGACAAGCCCTTGATTTCTCTTAATTCGAATGGTGGGCGTGACAGGGATTGAACCTGTGACCCCTACGATGTCAACGTAGTGCTCTCCCGCTGAGCTACACGCCCATCCGATGGCGGCTTAAGACCACAAAACCCCGGCGCCCGTCAATAGGCTTTTTGGAGTTTTGTGAAGAGTTTTTTACACGCTCTTCGGGAGGCCTTACGCAGCAAGGAGTTTGTTGACTTCGTCGACGAGGTCACGAAGGTGGAAAGGCTTGGAAAGAACCTTGGCGTCCTTCGGAGCCTTCGAATCGGCGTTCAGCGCGACGGCCGCAAAGCCGGTGATGAACATCACCTTGAGGTCAGGGTCGAGTTCGGTGGCGCGGCGCGCCAGTTCGATCCCGTCCATTTCCGGCATCACGATATCGGTCAGGAGAAGCGAAAAGGGTTCTTCGCGCAGGCGGTCGTAGGCGCTGGCGCCGTTGTCGAAGGAGGATACTTTGTAACCCGCCTTTTCCAACGCCTTGACCAGGAACCGGCGCATGTCGTTGTCATCTTCGGCGAGAAGGATTTTCTGAGTCATTTAGGGACCGCTTACACTGGAATTGCATGGAAGGCTCGCAGCCCCTGACATTAGGTCGTGCCGAGTAAAGATCCCGTGAACAACGAAAAGAGGGCCGCTCGCGCCGCTGAAACCAGTATGGACTTCGGGGCGGCCAACTGGCAACATGACTTCCACAACAAGTTTGTGACTTGGTAAAGAAGAGGCGCTGGGGGCGGAATGACAAGCGATTTCGAGCTGTTCGAGGTTCGCGAGCCCCAGGTTCAGTCCATTCCCTTTGTGTATAACTCCCCCCATAGCGGTCGAAGATATCCCGTTTCCTTCCTCGATGAGACGCGACTCGATGATCTGGCGATTCGCCGGTCTGAGGATCACTATGTCGATGAGCTGTTTTCCGCGGCGCCCTCATTCGGTGCGCCATTGCTGCTGGCGCATTTTCCGCGGGCCTATGTTGATGTCAATCGCGAGCCCTACGAGCTCGACCCACGGATGTTTACCGATCCGCTGCCGCCGTTTGCCAACAGCAATTCGGCGCGCGTCGCCGGCGGGCTTGGGACCGTTCCGCGGATCGTTGCCGAGAACATGGAAATCTACGAGCGGCGCATGCCGCTTGCCGTGGCGCTTGAACGGATCGAGGCCTGCTACAAACCGTATCATGCCTGCCTGCGCCGGCTGATTGCGCGGACCCATGCCCGCTTCGGCTTCGGCGTGTTGATCGATTGCCACTCGATGCCGGGCAATATTCGGGTGGCCGGCAGCGGGTTACGCCCGGATTTTATCGTCGGCGACCGCTATGGGACCAGCGCATCGGCCGAGCTTTCGCACGCCGCCATTGAATTCCTGGAAGGACTTGGCTTTGCTGCCGTGCGCAACAAGCCCTATGCCGGCGGCTTCATCACTGAGCACTATGGCCGCCCAGCGCGCGGGCTGCATGCCCTGCAGATCGAGATCAATCGCTCGCTCTATATCGATGAGGCAACGCTGCTCAAGCGGCCAGATTTTGATGCGCTGGCGGGTTCGCTCGCTCTGTTCATGGGGCAAATGGCTGAATATGTTGCCGACTATGCGGGCGACACTTCTCTGGCCGCCGAATAATTCCCACACATCAGGCAAAAAAAACCGCGCCAAGGGCGCGGCTAAGTCTAGGGAGGAAACACCCAAGGAGGGTATTTACAGTCAAAGACTGTAGGCAAAAGATACTTTTTGCAGTGCACCATTGTCAAGATCAATTGTGTCACTTTTTTAAGCAAGGCCAAAAAATACGCAATTGGTCGCGCTTGCATCGATCTCGGCGGTTGCGGGCGGTTGTCCGTCTTGCCGGTTTTCTTTCGTCGCAACTCACTTTAAGAATGGCGCGCCATTCCTCGTTCGACGGATTTCATCATGCGCCCTGACCGTGCTTTTTTCGACCGCCTTGCCGATGCAGCCAAAGCTGAGACCCTGCCGCGGTTTCGCTCAGGACTATCGGTCGTCAACAAGGAAGCGGGCGGCTTCGATCCGGTGACCGAAGGTGACCAGGCGGCTGAAGCTGCGATCCGCCAGTTGATCGAGGCCGATTTTCCGACACACGGCATTCTCGGCGAAGAGCATGAGAACATTCGCATGGACAGCGATCAGCTCTGGGTGATCGATCCGATCGACGGAACGCGCGCCTTCATCTCCGGCGTGCCGGTCTGGGGAACGTTGATCGGTTTCCAGGAAAACGGCCGGTCGGTGATGGGGCTGATGGACCAGCCGTTCACCGGCGAGCGCTATTATGCCGATGGCGAGCGATCCTGGTATCGGGGGCCAGATGGCGAACGACAGATCCAGGTGCGCGACTGCGGCGGTCTGGAGAATGCCATCCTGTTCACCACCTCGCCGCATCTGTTCAAAGGCTGGGAAGTCGAGCGGTTCCAGGCCGTGCAGGACAAGGTCAAGCTGTTTCGTTACGGCGTGGATTGCTACGCCTATGCGCTGCTCGCTGCCGGCCATGTCGACCTGGTCATCGAGACGGTTCTGAAGCCTTATGATGTCGGCGCCCTGATCCCGATCATCGAGCAGGCCGGCGGCGTGATCACCACCTGGGACGGTGCACGGCCGGAAAACGGCGGCTCGATCATCGCGGCGGGTTCTGCGGACGTGCATGCCGAGGCAATGGCGATGCTCAAGGCGCGCTGAGCGCCTGTCACGTTTCCGTCAATCCTCGATATCGGCATCCGTCAGGCGGGGTGTCTCTCGCACCTCGTCCGGTTCTCCGCCGGGGACAAATGCGTAGAAGGCTGCTAGCGCCTGAGTGCGGTAGCGGTCGTGCTCCTGCAGGATCTCGTGGCGACTTCCGGGGACCGGGACAAGTTGGCCGGCGCGGAAATACTGCGACAGCTTTTCCTGGTACAGGAAGGGCACAATCGGATCATTGCCGGGGGCGATGATGACCGTCGGCACGGTGATCGCAGCGAGATGGCGCGGATCGCGCACCTGATTGATGGTATTTTGTGCCTCGTATAGCCAGCGGGCCGTCGGTGGACCGAGGAACAGTTCCGGATGGTCGATGACCAGCCGCTGATTGCGGGCGAAACGCGTCGGGTCGGTGGTCAGCGGATTGTCGTCGAAGTCCTTGCGCGGTTCATCCTTGTTCAGGCAGATATGACCCAGGCCCGTCCAGCTTGCCAGAGCCGATAGACGATAGATGTTTTCGGGTGAGGTCTTCTGTCCGCCAAGGCCGACGAAGGGGGCGGTCAGAACCATGCGCTCGATGCGATTGGACAGGCGCGGCGCCGCCTTCAGCGCGATCAGGCCACCGGTCGAATGGGCGAGCATGAAAAACGGCAGCCGGGTATCGGGCAGCACCACCTGTTCGAGAAAGATTTCCAGGTCGCGGATATAGTCCATGAAACGATTGACATGGCCCTTGCGCGCATCCTTGAGGAGTCTCTCCGAGCCACCTTGGCCACGGAAGTCGTAAGTCGCCACCCAGAAGCCGCGCGACGTCAGATCGCGGATCGTCTCGAAATATTTTTCGATACTCTCGTTGCGGCCATGCAGCAGCACCACCGTGCCCTTGATCTCGGTGATTTCGCTGCGAAAGACGGCGTAACGCAGGCTGATGCCGCGATGCCCCTTGAAGAAGCCGACCGTGGGGTGGCCCGGAACGGGATTGCCTGGAGTGGCGTGAAGAATGGCGTCCATGCTTGCAAATGCCTGACCGTTCGGGGCGCACTTCGTCGTTTCCATCGGGATAGGATGACGACTGGAAAAGGTCAAAAGAAAAAAGCCGGAACCGCTTCAGGGGAGAGCGCGGTTCCGGCAAGATCAGCCGGGATGGAAGGGGCGATATTCCCGGCATCGGGTTCGAGACAACCGATGGTGCGTTTTTACGCTGGCGGGGCTGAACCGACTTTGAACCTGCCGTTCACATGCAATTCATCAGCGGAAACAGCGATGATCTTGAATTTGCCGGGGCCATTTCCCACATCGTCGTCACGGGCGCCGCAAGGGTCCGTGAACCGCTGCCAGCGTTGCCCGAAGGGATGCTGTGCAGTTTGAAACACGCCAACGTCGCTTCCAAGGAGGACACTATGCGTCACGTCGATTTTTCCCCACTCTACCGCTCCACGGTCGGTTTCGACCGCCTGTTCACCATGCTGGATACGCTTGCGCAGCCGGATCAGGCGCAGAGCTACCCGCCCTACAATATCGAGCGCACGGGCGATAACCTTTATCGCATCACCATGGCGGTGGCCGGTTTTGATGAAGCGGAACTGTCCATCGAAGCCCATGCGCATGTGCTGACCGTCAAGGGCGAAAAGGCGGAGGACGATACCAGCGAGCCCACCGAGTTCCTGTATCGCGGCATTGCCAAGCGCGCCTTCGAGCGGCGCTTCCAGCTTGCCGACCACGTCGAGGTCACGGCCGCTTCGCTGAAAAATGGCCTATTGCATATCGATCTGCTGCGCAACATTCCCGAAGCAATGAAGCCGCGCCGGATCTCGATCAGCGCCGAATCGCTCGGCGCCGTGCCGAAGGCAATCGAATCGCATGTGAACTGAGGTTTCGGCCCACAGGCCAGCCTTGAGGCGGCGGACTCCGGTTCGCCGCCTTTTTGTTTGTGACGGCTCAGACGACTTCTATGAATTGATCCACTTCTTCCTGCGTGGTCGAGAAGCTGGTTACAAGACGAACGAGGCGTTCGTTCTCACCGATCATGTGCGGCATGTCGCGCGGCGCCAGCCAGTCGTAGAATTTCGCCCCTTTCGACTGCGCGCGGGCAGCAGACGTCTTGTCGATGATGGCAAAGACTTCGTTCGCCTGGGTTTCCCAGGCAAGGCGGGCGGTGTTCTTGGCGGTCAGGCCCACCCGCAGCCGGTCGGCCATGGCATTGGAGTGGCGGGCGAGGTCGAGCCACAGGTCGCCTTCGAGATAGGCTTCCAGCTGGGCCGAGATGAAGCGGGTCTTGGAGAAGAGCTGGGCCGAGCGCTTGCGGATATAGGGCATTTCCTCGGCCATTTCCGGCTTCATGAAGACAATCGCCTCCGCACACCAGCAGCCATTCTTGGTGCCGCCGAAAGAGAGAATGTCGACGCCACGTTTCCAGGTCATTTCGGCGGGCGTTGCATCCAGGGCGACAAGCGCATTGGCGAAGCGGGCGCCGTCCATATGCAAAGGCAGGTTCTTGGATTTGGCGATGGCGGCGATCGCATCCAGTTCCTCGAGCGTGTAGACTGTGCCGGCTTCGGTTGCCTGCGTCACGGTGATCGCCATCGGCCGGCCCTGGTGGACGGAGGGCACATCGAAGCGGGAGACGGCGGTGTGCAGCGCTTCGCGGTCCATCTTGCCGTTGTCGCCTTCGACCGGAAAAAGCCGGCATGCGCTGGTCAGAAACTCCGGAGCGCCGCCTTCGTCGGCATTTACATGCGCATCCGAGTGACAGAAGGTGACGCCGCCGGCCTTTGCGACGCTGGCGAGCGCCAGAGAATTGGCCGCAGTGCCTGTCGCGACGAAAAAGACGGCGACCTCGCGCTCGAAGATATCGTTGAACTGTGCCTCGATCCGCTTGTCGAGCTCGCTCGAGCCGTAGGCGCTGGCAAAGCCGGCCGCCTGCTTGGTGAGGCTTTCTGCGATCTTGGGATGGGCGCCGGACCAGTTGTCGGAAGCGAAGAACATGAAGAGTTTCCCGGGGGTTGGAAGGAGTGATCGCGAGCTTAGGCATTTCCGTGTCGCTATCAATCCGGTCCGCGGCGGAACGTGTCGCTTTCTTGCAGTCCGCAAGAAGTGCATCACTGACCTATTCATGTGGGAAAGAAAATTGCGCAAGCGGCGTATCGGTGGCAACTTAGCGTCGGAAGTCCGGTTAATTTTCATGGCGCGATCTTGCATGAGCGTTTACTTTCTGTCATAGAAATCTCGAAATTAGGTCAGACTGGTTGACCTAATTCTGGTTTCTGAGGTGAAGGATTTGGGTGTCATTGCCTGGTGATGCGGTCCCGCTAGGGTCGCGAAGAGCCGAGGGAGATGCATCCGGCCGATGGGTCCAGGCATGCGAGCCCGAGTGGATCGGGCCTATTTGGAGGGAAGGCAATGACGAAGATGACGCCATCCGACGAGATCGTTCAGGGCGCTGCAGAGCGCACATCTGAGATCCGAGGCATCCGGCAGAACACGTATGGTCTTCCGGCCAAGCAGGGTCTTTACGATCCGAAGAACGAGCATGATGCCTGCGGCGTCGGCTTCATCGCCCATATGAAGGGCGTCAAGTCGCACCAGATCGTCAAGGACGGCCTGTTCATCCTGGAAAACCTGACCCATCGCGGCGCCGTCGGTGCCGATCCCCTGATGGGCGATGGTGCCGGTATTCTTGTGCAGATCCCGGATCGCTTCTTCCGCGAGGAAATGGCGGCCCAAGGCATCACCCTGCCGAAGGCCGGCGAATATGCCGTCGGTCATTTCTTCTTCCCGCAGGACGAAGAGCAGGTTGCGCATTTCAAGAAGGTTATCGCGGAAGTCTGTTCCGCCGAAGGCCAGCATCTGATCGGTTATCGCGACGTGCCGGTCGACAATTCCTCGCTGTCCAAGGCGCCGGAGATTGCAGCTACCGAGCCGCGCCAGATCCAGGTCTTCATCGGCGCCGGCCGCGATGCTGCGACCCAGGAGCAGTTCGAGCGTCGCCTGTTCCTGCTGCGCAAGGTGATCTCCAACCGCATCTATGACCAGTATGGCGGCGAGGAGACCGGTTTCTATCCGGTGTCGCTGTCGTCCTCGACCATCGTCTACAAGGGCATGTTCCTCGCTTATCAGGTCGGTGCTTACTACAAGGACCTCGCCGATCCGCGCTTCGAATCGGCCGTGGCCCTTGTGCATCAGCGCTTCTCGACCAACACCTTCCCGTCGTGGAAGCTGGCGCATCCGTACCGCATGGTCGCCCATAACGGCGAAATCAACACGCTGCGCGGTAACGTCAACTGGATGGCGGCACGTCAGGCATCTGTCTCCTCGCCGCTGTTCGGCGACGACATTTCCAAGCTGTGGCCGATTTCCTATGAAGGCCAGTCGGACACGGCCTGTTTCGACAACGCACTGGAATTCCTGCAGCGCGGCGGTTATTCGCTGGCGCATGCCGTGATGATGCTGATCCCGGAAGCCTGGTCGGGCAACCAGTCGATGAGCCCCGAACGCAAGGCGTTCTACGAATACCACGCTGCCCTGATGGAGCCGTGGGATGGTCCGGCTGCGGTCTGCTTTACCGACGGCCGCCAGATCGGCGCGACGCTCGACCGCAACGGTCTGCGTCCGGCGCGCTATATCGTCACCAATGACGACCGCATCATCCTGGCGTCGGAAGCGGGCACGCTGCCGGTTCCGGAAGAAAGCATCATCAAGAAGTGGCGCCTGCAGCCGGGCAAGATGCTGCTGATCGACATGGCGGAAGGACGCATCATTTCCGACGAGGAAGTGAAGTCGCAACTTGCCGGCAGTCACCCCTATCGCAAGTGGCTCGACCGCACCCAGCTTATCCTGGAGGAACTGAAGCCGGTCGAGCCGCGGGCGCTGCGCCGCGACGTGTCGCTGCTCGATCGCCAGCAGGCTTTCGGCTACACGACCGAGGACACCAAGCTTTTGATGTCGCCAATGGCAACGACGGGCCAGGAAGCGATCGGCTCGATGGGGACCGACACGCCGATCTCGGCGATGTCGTCGAAGTCGAAGATGCTCTACACCTATTTCAAGCAGAACTTCGCCCAGGTGACCAACCCGCCGATCGATCCGATCCGCGAGGAACTGGTGATGAGCCTGGTCTCCTTCATCGGCCCGCGTCCGAACATCCTCGACCACGAGGGTGCGGCCAACGCCAAACGGCTGGAAGTGCGCCAGCCGATCCTGACCAATGGCGATCTGGAAAAGATCCGCTCGATCGGCCACACGGAAGACCGTTTCGACACCAAGACGCTTGACTTCACCTATGATGTCGAACGCGGCGCCGAAGGCATGCCGGACATGCTCGATCGCCTGTGCGAGCGCGCCGAGGCGGCCGTTCGCGGCGGCTACAACATCATCGTGCTGTCCGACCGTCAGGTCGGTCCGGACCGCATCGCCATTCCGGCGCTGCTGGCCACCGCTGCGGTGCATCACCACCTGATCCGCAAGGGTCTTCGCACCTCGGTTGGCATCGTGGTCGAGTCGGGCGAGCCGCGCGAAGTGCATCACTTCTGCTGTCTCGCCGGCTATGGCGCTGAAGCGATCAACCCGTATCTCGCCTTCGACACGCTGCTTGACATGCACAAGCACAACGAGTTCCCGAAGGAAGTGTCGGAAGACGAAGTCGTCTATCGCTACATCAAGGCTGTCGGCAAGGGCATCCTCAAGGTCATGTCGAAGATGGGCATCTCGACCTACCAGTCCTATTGCGGCGCGCAGATCTTCGATGCGATCGGCCTGTCGTCGGCGCTGGTCGAGAAGTATTTCTTCGGTACCGCGACTACGATCGAAGGGATCGGCCTCACCGAAATCGCCGAGGAGACGGCCAGTCGTCACGCGGCTGCCTTCGGCAAGGACCCTATATTGGCTTCGACGCTCGAGATCGGCGGCGAATATGCCTATCGCATGCGGGGTGAAAACCACGCCTGGAGCCCGGACTCGATTGCCTCGCTGCAGCATGCGGTTCGCGGCAACAGCCAGGAGCGCTACCGCGAATTTGCCGAGATGGTGAATGACAGCGCGCTCCGCATGAACACCATCCGCGGCCTGTTCAAGATCAAGACTGCGAACGATCTCGGCCGCAAGCCGATCTCGATCGACGAGGTCGAGCCGGCTGTCGATATCGTCAAGCGTTTCTCGACCGGTGCCATGTCCTTCGGCTCGATCAGCCGTGAGGCGCATTCGACCCTGGCGATTGCGATGAACCGGATCGGCGGCAAGTCGAACACCGGCGAAGGTGGCGAGGAAAGCGATCGCTACCTGCCGCTGATGAACGGCGCTGCCAATCCGGAGCGTTCGGCCATCAAGCAGATCGCGTCGGGCCGCTTCGGCGTGACCACGGAATATCTGGTCAATGCCGACATGCTGCAGATCAAGGTCGCGCAGGGTGCCAAGCCCGGCGAAGGCGGCCAGCTGCCCGGCCACAAGGTCGATGCGACGATTGCCAAGACGCGGCACTCGACGCCGGGTGTCGGCCTGATTTCGCCGCCGCCACATCATGACATTTATTCGATCGAAGATCTGGCCCAGCTGATCTTCGACCTGAAGAACGTCAATCCGGAAGCCGATGTTTCGGTCAAGCTGGTCTCGGAAGTCGGCGTCGGCACGGTTGCCGCCGGCGTCGCCAAGGCACGTGCCGACCATATCACCGTATCGGGTTTCGATGGCGGCACCGGTGCGTCGCCGTTGACGTCGCTGAAGCATGCCGGCAGCCCCTGGGAAATCGGCCTTGCCGAAACCCAGCAGACGCTGGTGCTGAACGGCCTTCGTTCGCGCATCGCCTTGCAGGTCGATGGCGGGCTAAAGACGGGCCGCGACGTCATCATCGGCGCGCTTCTCGGGGCTGACGAATTCGGCTTTGCCACGGCTCCGTTGATTGCTGCGGGTTGCATCATGATGCGCAAGTGCCACCTGAACACCTGCCCGGTCGGTGTCGCTACCCAGGATCCTGTCCTGCGCAAGCGCTTCAAGGGTGCACCGGAACACGTCATCAACTACTTCTTCTTCGTCGCCGAAGAAGTGCGCGAAATTCTTGCTTCTCTTGGCGTCACCAAGCTCGACGAGATCATCGGCGCTTCCGAACTGCTCGAGAAGGACCAGATGCTGGCGCATTGGAAAGCGGAAGGCCTCGATTTCTCGAAGATCTTCCACAAGGTCGATGCGCCGAAGGCCGCCACGCTGTGGACCGAGCGCCAGAAACACCCGATCGACGACGTGCTCGATCGCAGGCTGATCGAGAAGGCTATGCCGGCTCTTGAAAGCAAGCAGCCGGTGGTTCTGGAAGTCGATATCAAGAATGTCGACCGTTCGGCCGGCGCCATGCTCTCGGGTGAACTTGCCAAGCGTCATGGCCACAAGGGCCTGAAGGATGACACGATCCACGTCACGCTGACCGGCACGGCGGGCCAGTCGTTCGGTGCGTTTCTCGCGCGCGGCATCACATTCGATCTCGTCGGCGACGGCAATGATTATGTCGGCAAGGGACTTTCGGGTGGCCGCATCATCGTGCGCCCGCCGGAAAACACCCGGATCGTCGCCGAAGATTCCATCATCGTCGGCAACACGGTTCTCTACGGCGCGATTGCCGGCGAGTGCTATTTCCGCGGCGTGGCCGGCGAACGGTTCGCTGTGCGCAACTCGGGCTCGGTCGCGGTGGTCGAGGGCGTGGGCGACCATGGCTGCGAATACATGACCGGCGGCGTCGTCGTCGTGCTCGGCCAGACCGGCCGCAACTTCGCAGCCGGCATGTCGGGTGGCGTGGCCTATGTACTCGACGAAACCGGTGATTTTGCCAAGCGTTGCAACATGGCGATGGTCGAACTCGAGCCGGTTCCGGAAGAGGACGACATGCTGGAGAAGCTGCACCATCACGGTGGCGACTTGATGCACAAGGGCCTCGTCGACGTGTCGGGCGACATGACCCGTCATGACGAGGAACGCCTTTACCAGCTGATCTCGAACCATCTGCATTACACGGGCTCCAACCGCGCCAAGCAGATTCTCGACAGCTGGGCCGAGTATCGCCCGAAGTTCCGCAAGGTCATGCCGGTAGAATACCGCCGTGCGCTGGAGGAAATGGAACGCATGCGCATGGGCGTGGCTGCGGAATAACTTCTGCAGGTTAAATTCTGTGATATGCTCATGGCATATCGCAAGGACGGAGCCCGACATGAACGAGCATGTGAAGGACACTGGTGAAGGTGGCGAAGTTGCAGTCGCCATCTTCAAGAATGGTCGAAGCCGGGCTGTTCGCATCCCGAAAGAGTTCGATCTTGAAGGTGATCGCGCCGTCATGGTGCGCCAACCGGATGGCTCGATCCTCATGCGGACGGCGGTGACCGCAGGCTTGATCGAGTATCTCAAGCAGGCGGAAGCCTGGAGCGGAGAGGACTTCGTTGGGAATGACGATGATCTGGCACCGCTTCGTGAGGTCGAGATCTGATGCGGTACATGCTCGATACCAACGTCGTTTCGGCGATCGTGAGGGATCCGCGTGGGAAGGTTCTCGAACACCTTGTTGAGGTTGGAGAGGAGAATGCCTTCATCAGCATCATCACCCATGGTGAGATCTGGTACGGCGTGAAGAAGAACGGCTCCGAGGAGCTGTCGCGGAAGGTGTCTGCGGTGACGCGGCGCTTTTATGTGGCGCCCCTCCAGCTACCAACGGACCAGCGTTACGCCGAAGTCCGGCTGGCGTTGAGGCAAGGACAGAACGTCGGTCCAAATGACCTTTGGATCGCGGCACATGCGCTGGCGCTGGACGCCGTGCTGGTGACGAACAATGAGAGTGAGTTTTCCCGGGTTCCGGGATTGCAGATCGAGAACTGGCTGCGATAGCGGCGGAGATTGAGGGATTTAGACATGGGCAAGGTTACAGGCTTTATGGAAATCGACCGGCAGGTGGGCAAGTATCAGCCGGCCTCCGACCGTATCCGCCATTTCCGCGAATTCACGATTCCCATGTCGGACCCCGAGGTTACCAAGCAGGCGGCGCGCTGCATGGATTGCGGCATTCCCTATTGCCATGGTCCGACCGGTTGCCCGGTGCACAACCAGATCCCGGACTGGAACGATCTCGTCTATAACAACAAGTGGGAGGAGGCGATCCGCAACCTCCATTCCACCAACAACTTCCCGGAATTCACCGGTCGCGTCTGTCCGGCGCCGTGCGAGGAAGCCTGCACGCTCAACCTCGAAGATGCGCCGGTGGCGATCAAGACGGTCGAGCAGGCGATTGCCGACAAGGCCTATGAGCTGGGCTTCATCGTGCCGCAGCCGGCAACGATCCATACCGGCAAGAAGGTTGCGATCATCGGATCCGGTCCCTCTGGTTTGGCGGCTGCCCAGCAGCTTGGCCGCGCCGGCCACGAAGTGCATGTGTTTGAGCGCGAGACCAAGGCCGGTGGCCTGCTGCGCTACGGCATTCCGGACTTCAAGATGGAGAAGAACTTCATCGATCGCCGCGTCGAGCAGATGAAGGGTGAAAACGTCACCTTCCACTACGGCGTCAATGTCGGGGTCGATGTCACCGTCGAGACCCTGCGTGCCGACTACGACGCCGTGCTTTATTGTGGTGGCTCGGAAACGCCGCGCGAAGCCGGCATTCCCGGCGTCGAACTGCATGGCGTGCATGATGCCATGCCGTATCTAGTGCAGCAGAACCGCCGCGTCGGCCGCGAAAACATCGACAGCAACGGCTGGCCGTCCGATCCGATCCTCGCCGGCGGCAAACATGTCGTGGTTGTCGGCGGTGGCGATACGGCGTCGGACTGCGTCGGTACGGCCTTCCGCCAGGGGGCCGTCAAGGTGACCCAGCTCGACATCCGTCCGCGCCCGCCGCAGACGGAAGACA
The DNA here is from genome assembly GCA_900470155.1 of Hyphomicrobiales bacterium. Lineage (GTDB taxonomy): Bacteria > Pseudomonadota > Alphaproteobacteria > Rhizobiales > Rhizobiaceae > Allorhizobium. The sequence goes on along the minus strand of UBZT01000009.1, from coordinate 930,503 downwards.
AGCTGGCGATCTGGCCGTTCTGGGCGACCAAGATGCGCACATCCTCGAGCCAGGCCGAAGGTGCAGTGCGCGAATTCCAAGTGGCAACGCTGGAATTCATCGGCGAGGATGGCGTGCTGACCGGCGTGAAGTGCTGCCAGGTCGATGACAAGCGCAAGCCGATCCCCGGCACCGAGTTCATCATCAAGGCCGATCTCGGCTTCATCGCCATTGGTTTCAGTGGTCCGTTCACCGACAGCGTGCTGAAGGAAATGAACGGCCAGCTGACACTCAACACCGACCGTCGCGGCTCGACCAACGTCGTGGCCGACGACAAGGACTACAAGACGTCCGTCGACAAGCTCTGGGCCGCCGGCGACGTGCGTCGCGGCCAGTCGCTGGTCGTCTGGGCGATCCGCGAAGGCCGCCAGGCGGCCCGCGCCATCGACGAGGCTCTGATGGGATCAAGCGTTCTACCAAGGTAAGGGGTCAGGATACTTGTACGAAAAGGGTCGCCTTCGGGCGGCCCTTTTTTTGGGGCTGATTTCGGATGGTCAGGGTGTCAGCGGGTTCCGGTCTGGGCTGCCGCCGGTGTCGATATCTGCACATTGTCGACGCGTCCGACCGGTGGGTTCGGCAATTGGCCGTTCTGCACCAGCTGCTGGCGGGCCGTGATCGTGGTCGAAGCGGGCAGGGGTTGGCCACCAAGAAGTTCGGTCGCACCGTCCAGTTCGGGATCGAAGAGGTCCATCGGCTGTGTCGAGATGATGCTCGTCATTTCGGATGGCGGCATATTGACCAGTTCCGGCAGGTTGCTGGCGTCGAGCCGTACAAGATCCGGGCTGGTCATGTCACCGAGATAACGACGCACCGATTTCTCAACATAGAAGGCGAGCTTGCGTTTGCCGGGGGCGGTGAAGCCTATGCCGTCGGTGCCGCGCAAGCGCACGGGCTGGCCGTTGATATCCGAGCCGGTGATGATGAAGCGGCCGTCCTGGTCGACAAAGCCATCCCAGACATCGATGAACTCGCCTTTCTGGCGCTCGACGGAGGCGCGGTAGAGTGTGTTCAGTCTCAGGGCGTCGGCCGTCATGTTCTGCGGTCTGAAGGCGGGCAGGCCGACCCAGATCAAGGGCGTCTTGGTTCGCGTCACCACTTCTGCCAGACGATTGACGCGCTGCTCATATGCGGTGAACCAGCCGTCGGTGCGGAAGTCGATCTTGGCGTCCGGCGTGATGATCTGCTGGCGGTCGTTGGCACCGATCTGGATGACGACGACGCTGGGCTTCAGTGTCTCGATCAGCGCCGGGAGTTCGCCAATCCAGTCGTAGTAGTCGACGCGCACCAGGCCGGACGAGCCATTGGATCGCGTCTCGACCTTGACGCCAGGCGCTTCCTCGAAGGCACTCTTCAGGCCGTCGCCCAGGCCGCCGGCCACGAAGTCGCCGATGACCAGGACGGTTTTCGCATTGTCCAGCTTGGTCGGCGGCGGGGCGGCGGTTGCCGCGCCGGTTGCCGGGTTCTTCGTCTTGATCTTGGTGACGCTGCCGGCGGTCTTCTTGCGCGGCCGGACTTCACGAATAGGTTTCTGAACCTCGCGCGGCGGTATATATTCCGGCTCACGCGGCCCGAAAAGCATGTCGAGCAGGTTCCGGCGGCGTTCGTATTGCTGGGCTTCTGCCGTCGTGGACAGCAGCGTTGCCGCAATCAGCAGCGCCGAGAGGACCAGCGCGCCGATATGACTGAGGGTAAGACGCTTTCGTCTCGATGCCATGTCAATCGCCTTGATTTGCAGACCAAAAGCCGCGCGAAAACCGTATTTGGATCGCGCGGCTTTCCAAGTCAATGGGCAAGTCGTTAGCCAGCCAAGGGCGGGCCTGTCCGCCCCGGATCAGTTTCTCAAGGCGTCCAGAAGCGGACGCGATGGCTGGCCATCGACCGACATGCCGAGGCGTCCCTGAATGGCGGAGATTGCCGCCTTCGAGCCGGAGCCGAAATTGCCATCGATCTTGCCGTCGTAATAACCGAGCGCCTGCATGCGGGTCTGGAGCTCGAACTTTTCCTTGATGTCGAGCGTGCCCTGCGGGCGCGGCCAACTCTGCTTCATGCCGCCATAACCGGCCAGTTCATCGGCCAGAAGCCCAACGCCGAGCGCATAGCTGTCGGCGGCATTGTAGCGCTTGAGGACGAAGAAATTCTTGGTCATCAGGAAGCCGGGGCCGTTGCCGCCGCCGAGCAGTTTCAGTTCGGCGCGTTCTGCGCCATTCTTGAAGCCCTTGCCGGTTGGGCGGACGAAACCGAGCGCCTGCCACTGGGCCAGCGTCTTGGTCTGGCCAGCATAAGCGCTGCCACCTTTCGGCACGACCGCCTCGTAACCCCAGGTCTTGCCGCTCTGCCAGTTGTTCTTGGCCAGAAGATTCGAGGCCGTGGCCAATGCATCGGGGATCGAGTGCCAGATATCCTTCTCGCCGTTGCCATCGGCATCGACGCCATAGAGCAGATAGCTGGACGGGATGAACTGGGTGTGTCCCATCGCTCCTGCCCACGAACCCATCAGGTTCTTGTTGGAGACGTCGCCGTTCTGCAGCATTTTCAGGGCCGCGACGAGCTGCGTACGCGCATATTTGGCGCGCTTCTTGTCCGCATAGGCAAGGGTGGCCAGTGAACGCGGAACGTTGTGCAGGCGGTCCGGGCGCTCGAGGGCGGCGCCATAATTCGATTCCATCGACCAGATGGCGACGATGATATGCTTGTCGACGCCGAAATGCTTTTCCAGGGCCGCCAGCGTGCGACCGTGCTTGGCGATCATTTCCTGACCGACCTTAACGGTATAGGGATTGACCCGGCTGTCCAGGTAATCCCAGATTTGCGACTTGAATTCTGGCTGATAGGCGGCCTTTTCCAAGACAAATTGATCCGGCTCGGTCACGCCGGCAAAGGCCTGGCGATAGGTGCGTTCGGTGATGCCGCTTTTTGCGGCGGTGGCGTAGAAGCCATTGATCCACTTCTGGAATCCGGCGTCTGCCTGGGCCTGCACCGGCATCATGCTGGTGGCTATGGTCAAGGCAATTGCGCCGAGAAGGCTGGGATGGTGTCGTGTCATGGGCATCTCCCCGTTCGATCTACGGTTCGTTCGACAGCTGGAACAAAAGCTGTTCACCCTAGGTTAATGCTATTGCGTCAACAAACTCTTTACCATGCGCGGTTTGCTCTCGCATCATCTTTGCGATTTCAATGCAAATGTATACTACTGAGTGCCCCGTGCCATGACGACAATAATCGATTAGATCCTCCAGGAGGAATGTGTGGTTCAACCGAATAAGCTCCGCAAAGCAGTTTTCCCCGTCGCCGGTCTTGGCACTCGCTTCCTTCCCGCCACCAAGGCTGTGCCGAAGGAAATGCTGACGGTTGTCGACAAGCCGGTCATTCAATACGTGGTCGACGAGGCGATCGAGGCGGGCATCGAGCATTTTGTCTTCGTCACCGGGCGCGGCAAGGCTGTCATCGAAGACTATTTCGACATCCAGTTCGAACTTGAGCAGACCCTGAAGTCGCGCAACAAGAACGCCGAGCTTTCGCTGCTCGATTCGATGCAGTTGACCGCGGGCCAGACGAGTTTCACGCGTCAGCAGGAGCCGCTTGGCCTCGGTCACGCGGTCTGGTGTGCCCGCGATATCGTCGGCCACGAGCCCTTTGCCCTGCTTTTGCCGGACATGATCATGCGCGGCGAGAAGGCCTGCCTGAAGGGCATGGTCGAACTTTACGAGAAGACTGGCGGCAATATTGTGGCGGTCGAGGAATGCACGCCGGATCAGGCGCATAAATACGGCATCGTCGGCGTCGGCGAGGCGCTCGAGGGTGGGTTCAAGATCACCGAAATGGTCGAAAAGCCGGCCAAGGGCACGGCGCCTTCGAACTTTTTCATCAACGGCCGCTATATCCTGCAGCCGGAGATCTTCAACATCCTGTCGACGCAGGAACGCGGTGCCGGCAATGAGATCCAATTGACCGACGGTATGCTGAAGCTTGCCAAGGACCAGTCGTTCGCCGGTTATCACTTCAAAGGCCAGACATTCGACTGTGGTGCCAAGGACGGTTTCATCCTCGCCAACGTATCGTTTGCGATCGAGCGTCCCGACATCCGTCCGGCGATCGAGGAGCAGCTCAAGGCTCTGCTGGCTGCGTTGAAATAACGTCCGATTCTCTGGCCGCCAGGCTCAACGCTTGGCGGTCACTCCGACCAGTGCGGTGAGGTCGGTGCTTTCGCCGCCGTAATTGTAGCTGGTGCGCTCGTAGTTCAGGTCGGCCGTCGCATCCAGGTAGCGATTGATGCTCCAGGTGATACCCGCGCCCGCAAGGTAAGACTTGCTGTTGCCGGTCTCGCCCAAATCATCATAATTCGTCAGGGTCATGCCCGAGGACAGGCGCGCAATCAGATTGCTGCGCAGTTCATGTTCCAGCTTGGCCGTCAGCCGGTTAACCCTTGCGCCATTGATGCCGGCCGTGGTCGACGGATCGACATAGGTCTCGACCGCCAGGTCGATATCGGTGCCTTCCTGCGGCGACCAGTAGAGATTGCCATCGACCGTGAGTGCCGACAATTCCGCCAGGCGGCTGTCGTCGTAGCGTTGCCGCTCATGGCCGACGCCCAATTCGCCCCGCAGCTTCTCGCCGAGATCAACGGCTACACCGACCTTGGCGGCATAGACATCGGCCGAGCGCTCGTAGCCATTGGCGTCGGCGGTGTCGTCATAGGAAATGCGGCCGACCGTTCCCTCGACGAACGGCGTCAGGGCGGGGGACAGTTCGTAACCGACGCGGGCGCTGAGGGTCGAGCGTATGCGGTCCCGATCGCTTCGCGACAGGGTGGAGCCGTCGGACAACTCGACATCGGAATACTGCCAGCGTGTGACGTCGCCGGCGATCGAGCCACGCAGCAGGCCGAGATCGCGCTCGATCGAGAGGCCGCCGTCAAACTGATTGACAGCGGACTGAACGCTCGCGCCGGCAACGGCGTTCGGATCGTCGGTATCTTCACGGCTGTAGTTGTAGGCACCGGTGATGTTGGCGATCGTGTCGCCGGCCAGATCCAGGCGCAGGTCTGCATTGAGGTTGGCGCGCGGCTTGTCTTCGGTATCGCCGGAAATGGTATTCTGCCAGTAGCCTTCGCCGCCGATGGTCAACTGGTGGCGGGACCAGTCGGATGTCAGGGTGCCCTTCAGTCCGGTCTCGGAGAAGATGCGGGTCTCGCGTCCTGCGCCGTCGTCGGAGGTTTCGCTGCCGATGTTCTGGCTGATGGCCGGGCGCAACACCATGGTGCCGAGCCGGATGCCGGGCGTCTTGTCGTCTTCACGCCGGATCCTGGCGGTGGTCGGGTCGTCAAGCCGGGTTTCCCGCAGGTTCTGCCGGCCGAAATCCGGATCCTGGGCAATGCCACCGTCTGCATCGGCCATGGGATCGGCCATGGGATCGGCCCTGGGATCGGCCAATGGTGCAGCCAAAGGTGTCGCGGGCAAGGTGCCTTCGGCGGGCACGGTCCCGGTGGTGGTGCCGTCTGCGTTCTGCGTATCGTCTCCGGTCGCATAGAGATCATCGGCGCCGGCAGGCTGGGTTGCTCCTGCCTGCTGTGTCGTCGAGACGGCTGCGCCGGATTGCTTGGCGGCAGTTGCCTGCTGGGCGAAGGCTGGCATGGGCAGGGCGAAGACATGGGTTGCCAGCAGGCCGGCTGCGGCGCGCAAGCCGAGGCGGCCGGCGCCGCGCAGTCCCGTGTTTCTGTCTATACCCATGAATTTACGCCTGGCGCTCTGAAATGCTTACCCAAACGTAAAGCGAGGTGGTTAATGTTTGGTTTCGATGCGGAGCATTCCCGGCATGGGAACCCTCGAAGCCGCCGCGTGCTGTCGCGCAGGCGCTTCGGTGGACAGGATCGGGCAAACGCAGTATGGGGACTGCCATGATCAAACTTGCTGTCAATCTTGTCGAAGCTGGCGCCATCGCATCGGCCATCCGTGTTGTCTCGACCGAACGGGCCGGGCTGCTGGCGCTTGAGGAGGCCCTGGCCGGACCGCTGGCGCAGCCGTTCTGCAACGCGGTGAAGGTGATCGGCGATATCACCGGTCGCGTCATCGTCACCGGCGTCGGCAAGAGCGGCCATATCGGTACGAAGATCGCCGCGACTTTGGCGTCCACCGGAACTCCGGCCTTTTTCGTCCATCCGGCCGAAGCCAATCATGGCGATCTCGGCATGATCGGCGCCGATGACGCCATTCTTGCCATGTCCTGGGGTGGCGAGACCGCCGAATTACAGGGCATCGTCAATTTTTCGCGACGCTTTTCCATTCCGCTGATCGCCATGACGGCGGGAGAGCAATCGACCCTGGCGCGCAATGCCGATGTGGTTCTGCTGATGCCCAAGGTCCAGGAAGCCTGTCCGCATGGACTGGCGCCGACCTCGTCGGCGGTCTTGCAGTTGGCCATGGGCGATGCCATGGCGATTGCCCTGCTAGAGGCACGCGGCTTTTCACCCAGCGATTTCCGCACATTTCATCCGGGCGGCAAACTCGGCGCGAGCCTCACGCATGTGCGCGACATCATGCATACCGGAGACCGGGTTCCCCTGGTCGCGCTTGGCACCTCGATGCCGGATGCGGTCAAGACCCTGTCGAGCAAGCGCTTCGGTTGTGTCGGCGTGATCGACGCAGCCGGAAAGCTCTGTGGTATCGTCACGGAAGGTGACATGGCGCGTCATCTGGCGCGGGACCTGTCGGTGCTCAATGTCGATGACGTGATGACCCGCAATCCCAAGGTGATCGACGGCGCGGCGCTGGCGTCCACCGCGGCGGCAATGATCAACAAACACGGCATCGGGGCTCTGCTTGTTGTGGATGAAGACCAGTTTCCGGTCGGGCTCATCCATTTCCACGATCTGCTGCGTATCGGGGTGGCATGACGACGACAACGGCAAGGCTGCATTTTTTCATTTGAGGAAGAATGGCTAAGGGAAATTCTTTGGCCATGCACGGGCAGCGTGAACGATTGCCAGGACTTCGACACGCACAGTGATGCGGTAGACCACGATATAGGGCGTTCCCGGTGTGACGAGTTCGCGTGTTTCGGCAACTCGTCCCTTCCGCCCCAGCATCGGATTTTCCGCAACAGACGCTCCGTCCGTCCGACAATTTCGGTGACGAGCCTGTGGGCCGCTGTAGCGTCTCTTTGCGCGATGAAATCCAGGATGCCTTCAAGCTCTTGGAGCGCGGGGGATGTCCAGGACACCCGCATCAGGACGGGCGATATTTGTTCAGGATACGCTGGAGGTCGGCCGGGCTGGCGAAATCACCTCGTTCCGCCGCTGCCAGACCTGCGGCAACCTTGTCAATAAACTGTTCTTGCCAGTCGAGCGAATGACCATATTCGAGGGCATCCGCAATCACTTCAGATTCGGATCGATTGGACCGTGCCGCAATCGCCTGAATGCGGGCTTTCAACTTCGGCATGATTTCAAGTTCGATGGTCATTGTTGAATGATCGCATGGCTGGGTGGTTTTTCAAGGCGAAAATAAGCCGTTGCATTTCAGTCGTGGATCAAGCCTCCCCAACGGTCAGATCGCGGCCGTTGCTGCTGACGACGACGACCCGTGCACCGGCCGGCAGATTGGGGCCCTGAACCACCCAGAATGTATCATCCAGACGGATGCGGCCGCGGCCTTCGGCGATCGGCTCGATCAGAACGGCGGTGCGGCCGACAAGACTTGCGCCGCGCTGGTTGAGCAAAGGCTCGTCGGATTGTGCATCCTTGCGGGCAAAGAGCCGGCGGCCACCCAGAGTGGCGGCAATCGCGGCTGCGGCAAAGACCAGCAACTGCAACTGCCAGCTCCAGAAGCCCATATCCCAGAGCAGCAATGACAGGATTCCGGTGAAGATTGCCGCAAGGCCAATCCAGACCAGAAAAACGCCGGGCAGGAAAAGTTCGGCGGTCAGCAGGATCATGCCGAGCACCCACCAGCTCCAGGGACCAAGTTCGGCTGTGATGCGGCTCAGCATGGCTCAGGTCCCGCTTGGTGGTGCAAAGGGATTGACGGGCGGCGTTGGGCGCGCCGGTTGGGGAGCGCGCGCGGGCACCTGCGGAACGGCGGCGCGCGGCTGTTCGCCGAAGACTTCCCTCGCGATAGCACCAATGCCACCGAGTGAGCCGATCAGGGCTGAGGCCTCCATCGGCATCAGGACGATCTTGGAGTTTGAAGCGGTGCCGATCGCGGTCATGGCCTCGGTGTATTTCTGGGCAACGAAATAGTTTATCGCATTGATGTCGCCGGCTGCGATCGCTTCCGACACCATGCGTGTTGCCTTGGCTTCGGCTTCGGCCAGACGTTCGCGGGCCTCGGCCTCGCGGTAGGCTGCCTCCCGCTGGCCTTCCGCCTCGAGGATGGCAGACTGCTTGGCGCCTTCGGCGCGCAGGATCTGGGCGTTGCGGAAACCTTCAGCTTCCAGCACCTGGGCGCGCTTTTCGCGCTCCGCCTTCATCTGCCTGCCCATGGCGTCGACGAGGTCGGCCGGAGGCTGGATGTCCTTGATCTCGACACGGGTGACCTTAATGCCCCAGGGACGTACGGCATCGTCAACGACACGCAGGAGGCGGTCGTTGATCACTTCGCGGTTGGACAGCAGTTCGTCGAGGTCCATCGAGCCCATGACCGAGCGGATATTGGTCATGGTCAGGTTGAGGATGGCGTTTTCGAGGTTGGCGACCTGGTAGGCAGCCTCGGCGGCATTCAGGACCTGATAAAAGGCGACAGCATCGGCGGAAACCGAGGCGTTGTCCCTGGTGATCACTTCCTGGGTCGGCACATCGAGCACCTGTTCCATGACATTCATCTTTGCGCCGATGCGATCAAAGAAGGGGATGATCAGGTTGAGGCCTGGCTCAAGCGTGCGGGTATAACGTCCGAAACGCTCAATCGTATAACGGTACCCCTGTGGCACGGTCTTGATCCCGGCGAAAAGCACAAGGATGACGAGCACCGCCACGGCAATGACGACGATATCCGGACCGGCAAGATTGAGCATTTTTTCCTCCTCGAACGGCTGCTTGCCGTCAGTGCTGTAGTCCTAACATCGTGAAAGCACTTGCTGATTGCAAGTGCTGCCGAACACCGGACGAGCTTTGAAGGGGCGCATCAGCGATAAAAGCCAAGGGCGGCGTGATCTGCATCACGCCGCCCTTGTCATGCAATAGTCTTTGCCAGATGGCGCGGCTCAGAATTCCTCCCAATTGTCCTGGGCGATGGCTGCGTTGCCATGGCTGCGGGGCATGGGGGCGCTGGTGCGGGCCGGCTGGTGCTGTACGGGGCGCGAAGCCAGACTGCGGGTCGGCTGCGCCATGGCGCGAGCGGTTTCGCGGAGGCCTGTCGACTGCGCCGAGGCTGTCGCCTCGATGGCAAACTGCGAGATCAGTTCGCGCAGCTTAGCCGCTTCGCCGGCAAGAGCGCCGGAGGCGGCGTTGGATTCCTCGACCATGGCCGCATTCTGCTGGGTGGTCTGGTCCATCGAGTTGACCGCATGGTTGACTTCGGAAAGCCCGGTCGACTGTTCCTTGGCAGAGATCGCGATGGCATCCATGTGGGTGTTCATCTCGGAAATGTATCCGCCGATGGTGCGCAGGGCTTCGCCGGTCTTGCGGACTAGATCGACACCACTCGACACTTCCGTCGTCGAATTGTGGATCAGTGCCTTGATTTCCTTTGCCGCATTGGCCGAACGCTGGGCCAGTTCGCGGACTTCCTGGGCGACGACTGCAAAGCCCTTGCCTGCCTCCCCGGCACGGGCCGCCTCGACACCGGCGTTGAGCGCCAGCAGGTTGGTCTGGAAAGCGATTTCGTCGATGACGCCAATGATGTTGGAGATCTGCTGCGAACTCTGCTCGATCTTGCGCATGGCTTCTTCGGCATGGGCGACGACCTTGGAGGATTCCGTGGCGGAGGAATTGGCCTGGGTCGCGACGCCGCGGGCTTCTTCCGTGCGCTTGGTGGAGTTCACCACATTGGCGGTGATTTCCTCGACGGCTGCAGCTGTCTGCTCAAGGGCTGCTGCCTGCTGTTCGGTGCGCTTGGACAGATGATCGGTGCCCGATGCAATTTCGCGGGTGCCGGTTTCGATCGTGGCAACGCTGTTGGCAATGCCGCCAAGGGTGGTGTTCAACTGGCGGACCGACTGGTTGAAGTCATGACGCAAGGCTTCGAAGTCCGGTGCGAAGGCTTCATTCAGCTGGAACGAGAGTTCGCCGTTTGCAAGGCGCTTCAGGCCATGGGCCAGACCCGACGTTGCGATACGCAGACGTTCGGCTGCATCTGCTTCGGCGCGCTCCTGGGCGGCGACACGATCCAGTTCGGCCTGCTTGCGGTTCTGTTCGGCCTCGACCTGCAGGCGGTTGTTGGCAATCGCTGCCTCACGGAAGACTTGCATGGCCTCGGCCATCTTGCCGATTTCGTCCTTGCCACCTTTTTCGATGGCGACATTTAGCTCGCCATTGGCCAGACGCGAGGTCGCGTCGGCGAGTTTGCCGAGCGGTCGGGATACCAGCTGGAAGTTCAGCAGGCTCATCAGGCCGGCAACCAGCGCGACGGTAATGGCTGCAAACAGGCTGATCCATTCGACGGCGCCGAGCGCCGTCTTCTGGTCCGCCGAGGCTACGTTGATTTGCTGCTGAACGGAGGTCGTCGCCTTGTTGAACCTGCTCGAGAATTCGCCCAGCAGCTTGGTGCCGGAACCGGTCAGTTCCAGGGCGCGGGCAAGTTCGACGGTCATCGGATCGCGCATCAGGCCGACCTGCCTGTCGACGACGGTCGTTCGCCATTCATTCAGGACACCAAGTGCTTCGGTGATGGCGGGTAGATCGGCTGCAGAATGCGTTCCGAAGAGCTTTTCGAGTTCAAGCTTTTCCGCGTCCAGGCGTTTCGTGACATCCGCATATTCTGCGATAAAATCACGGTTGCCCGTCAGCAGGAAGTTCTTCAGGGCAAGATTTGCTTCCGTGACGTCGTCATAGAAAGTTGATGCCGCGCCTTGCAGCTGTTCGAGCTCCTGATTGTGTTCGACAAGCACGGTCGCCGTGGTGGAGCGGGTGTAGATGACGCCGGAGGCGCCGATCGCGATCACGGCCAAAATGCCAAAGGCTGCAAAACCTTTCGCGCTCACGGAGATATTCTTCAGCATGGGTTCGTTCCTGTGAAAAATGATGCGGCCGTTCAGCGGGGTTGGGCTGTGACTGGCCTCAAGCGTTCAACATATGTCTGACTAGGTGGCCGGCGATTGGCGGCGTTGCAGTTCGGTCAGATTGATCTCGACAGTCACCGCACCGATCTTGGCCTTGGCCTCATCCGTCAGCGTGAAGCTGACCTGGTTGCGCCAGATCTTGGCTTCGTCATCCCATTCCGGCTCGTCGATGAAGAGCGCATCATCGGCAACATCGTAGGTCTTCTGGAACTTGTCTTCGTCACCCTGCCAGAAATCGCTGGTGACCGAGCTCTGGCCGACATTGAGGCCATTCTGGTCCATGATGAAGATTTCTGCATAGAGGCCAAGCGACCGACCCTGCATGCGGGCAAGATAGACAGACAGGGGGTTGGACAATGTGGCCGCGATCAGCGGCTTGTCGGCGGCTTCCTGTTCGGCGCGCCACATCTTGTCGAGCTCATCAATCTTTTCCTGGGCCAGATCGCTCTTGGCGGCATTTTGCGCGCCAACGGAGACACGCACAATCTCAGTGTCGATCCACTGGCGCATCTCTTCGATCACGGCTGGCGTGATCATCTTTTGAACATCTGGCTTGGCCGGTTCGGCGACTGTTGAAGCGGCCGACAACATCAGGGCTGCAGCGGCCAACGCGGATCTGGAAAATGCCATAATCGTCTCCTTTGTTGGGCTGAAATTTAGGCATCAATATTTAAATGTCAGTTAATATAAGAAATCATAGATACAAAATCTCAATTGAATACAATGATTTAGATGGAAGTTGCTCAAATTTTACAAATGGTGTCAGTCAACCTTTAAGTGCTTTTGTTGTGTTGGATAACTGGTCAGGAGATGGATCAAATCTCTGATATATTAGACCTTTTCCGATCGCAGGCATGGATTGGTTGCATAAAAATAGGGCACTCGCCCAGCAATGATGCGCTTGCGGGTTGCATGAGCGATTTCTTTCTTGTGGTGACAAAAAGAGCCGCCTCGGCGACCCTTCTTTTCACGACGCGATCGGACCGCCGCCGCAGATGATGGCTTTGCATCCCGATTAGTGTCTGCCTCCGTTCGCCATCCGGCGCGATGGAGAACGGCTCAGACCGCGATCCGCTGGTCGTATTCGTCGCGCAGGCGCAGCCAGCCATCCCAGAAGGGTTGGGGTTTCCGGCCGTTGATCCGAGCCGCCAGGATATCCAGATGCATGTGCCAGCCGGCGCCGACCATCAGCATGTTCTTGCGGTCGGAAATGCGCTGATGGACGAGGGTCAGCAGCACATTCGTGCCCCTGGGTTCCAGGGTCATCGTGACACTTCCGCAGTCGCCCCAGGTGAAGGTCAGTTTGCGGAGCGGTTCCAGTTCGGTGATCCGGCTCTGCATGCTGTGCTGTTCGGAAAAACCTTCGGGCCGGACGCCGGGCGGATCGGTCAATTCGTCATTGCGCCATGTTAGTTCGAACGGCGCATCAACTTGCAGGTCCATCTCGCCGGCCGCCAGCCATTGTCGGCGCAAATCGCTTTTGGTCAGGTAGTCCCAGACCCGCTCGACAGGGCCAGGCAAAAGCCGTTCGATCTTCAGCGTGGCGGGTTCGGTGACAACGCCATAGGCGTCGAGAGTTGCTGTTTCGGTCATGTGTCATTCCTCTCTTGGTTATCGGGCCTATCCTGGTTTTCAGGCCTCTCTGGTTTCTCAGGCCTGTGTTGTTTTTCAGGGCCGGTGGATGTCTGCCTGTCGTCGTCACGCCGGAGCAGCCGTTCGAGTGTATCGAGGCGACCGGTCCAGAAGCGTTGGTAGAAGTTTAGCCACTCATGCGCCGTGGCCAGTGGGCCGGGATCCAAGCGGCACAGATGGGTGCGGCCACGAATTTCCCGGCGGATCAGCCCGGCGCTTTCGAGAACCTTGATGTGCTTGGAGGCCGCTGCAAGCGACATTTCGTAAGGCTGGGCCAGATCGCTGACCGTGCGCTCGCCATTGGCGAGGTCGTGCAGCATCTGCCGCCGCGTCGCATCGCCGAGCGCGTGAAAGACCAAGTTCATATCGTGTGTATATTGCTCAACCATACGGTTGAATATGAGCGAGGCGATGTTTATTGTCAACCGTATGGTTGAATGTTTCTGTGTGGCTGCAAACAGAAAGGGCCGCATCGCTGCGGCCCTTCTTCAGTCCGGTCATGCCTTGGATCTCAGATCCAGCCCTGCAATTCGCGACGCACGACGTTTTCGATGACGCGCATGCCGTCGGCGCTGTCGTTCAGGCAGGGGATATGGGCGAACTTCTCGCCGCCATTGTGGAGAAAATCCTCTCCGGCCTCAACGGCGATCTCTTCCAGCGTCTCCAGACAATCGGACACGAAGCCCGGATTGAGCACGGCGATGCGCTTGACGCCGTCCTTTGCCAGCTTTTCCACCGTCTTGTCGGTATAGGGCTGAAGCCATTCCTCTGGCCCGAAACGGGACTGGAAGGTGACCATGAGCTTTTCCTTCGACCAGCCGAGGCGGTCGCGCAGCAAGCGCGTCGTCTTGTAACACTGGCAGTGGTAGGGATCGCCCTTCTTGAAGTAGGACATCGGGATACCGTGATAGGAGGTCAATACGACTTCCGGTTCCCAGTCGAGCGTTGCCAGATGCGTCTCGATCGAGTTTGCCAGGGCATCGATATAGATCGGATCATCGGCATATTGCGGCACGGTGCGCAGCGCCGGCTGCCAACGCATCTTCAATAGCGCCTTGAACGCCTCGTCATTGACGGTGGCGGTGGTGGCGGCGGCATATTGCGGATAGAGCGGATAGACGAGGATCCTCTCGCAGCCGGCCTTCTGCATCTCCTGCATCTTCTTCTGGATCGCCGGCTGGCCATAACGCATGGCCCAGTCGACATGCACATGCGGGATATCCTTGAGGGCCTCGGCCAGTTTTTCCGCCTGGTTGCGCGTGTAGGTGCGCAGATAGCTTTCGTCGAGATCGTTGTTCCAGATCGACCTGTAGGCCTCACCGACCTTCTGCGGCCGCTTGTTGAGCACGATGCCGTAAAGGATCGGATACCAGAACAGCCGCGACCATTCGATCACCCGCTTGTCGGTCAGGAACTCCGCCAGATATCGCCGCATCGATTCATAGTCGGTGCCGTCCGGCGTGCCGAGATTGACGAGGAGAACGCCGACCTTGCCAAAGTTGACGGGCGGGTGGTCGGAAGGCCAATGGGCGGGCAGTGCGGTCATTGTGTGATCCTGATGGTTTGGCTGCAAGCCAATACGTCGAAAGTCGTCTCGAAGATCATCTGATAAAAGCAAAAGCCGGCCCGGGAAAGCCCGGACCGGCTTGTTGTCATGCGTCAAACGGTCTTAGTTGACCGGCAATTCAAGTTCCTTGCCGACTGCAATCAGGTCGGGGTTCTTCAGTCCATTGGTTTCGGCGATCTTGGTCCAGAGCGCGCCGTCGCCGTAGGTTGCCTTGGCAATCTTCCACAGGCTGTCACCGGCAACCACTTTGTAGACTGTTGCGGCAGCGGCAGTCGCGGTTTCGACCGCCGTTGCTGCCGGGGTGGTAGCCGCTGTCTCTGCCGGTGCCGGTGTTGCTACGGGGGCGGCTTCTGTCGCAGGCGCCGTTTCTGCCGGCACGGCGACCGCCGAAGCGACTTCCGTGATGCGACCGTCGGTATAGGGCTTGTAGGGGCTGTTCTTGGCGATGTAGTCGGCGACGACGCTTTCCAGTCCTGGTCCAAAATCATAGGCGTTCTGGCCGGCTGTGGCGAAGATCCTGAAGCCGTCACCGCCGGCCCGCATGTAATTGTTTGTGGCGACGCCATAGACCTTGTTCGGATCAAGCGCGACGAAGGCATCGCCTTCCTTCACCTCGACCGAGACAACGCGACTGCCGGCCGGCTTCGACTTGTCGAAGGAATATTTCAGGCCGGAGACCTGCGGGAAACGACCGGCGACCTCTTCGATCTGGCTGAGACCGTTTTCGAGGGCTGTAATTATGTCGGAGCCCTTGAGCTGGAAAGACGCCAGCGAGTTCTGGAAGGGCAGGACCGTCAGCACTTCGCCCATGGTGACCGTGCCGGCATCGATCGACGCGCGCAAGCCGCCGCCATTCTGGATGGCGATGGTGATGCCCTGATCCTTGAGACGGTCGACCATTGCGTCGGCAACCAGATTGCCCATGGTGCATTCGGCGGTGCGGCACACATCGCGGGAGCCGTCGATGGCGTCGGCGGTCGAGCCGATTTCCTTCAGCTTCAATTCTTCGATCGGGCCGCCGAGTTCCGTCACCTTGGCGGTAAAGCCTGCATCGGGGGTAACCGAGGCATCGAGCAGCTTGGGTGCGCCGGACGATGCCTTGACGACGCCGGCGTCGTCGAAGGTGACGGCCAGGTCGCCAACATACTTCGAATAGGCATAGGCGGTGACGATCGGAACATCCTTGCCCGACGGGTTCTTGACCAGCGTCGGATAGGGGCCGGCGGCCTTCTCGTCCGTCGAGGAGAGCAACGTATGGCTGTGACCGCCGACGATCACGTCGATGCCATCCACCGCGGCTGCGATCTGCTGGTCCTTGATGTAGCCAACATGCGACAGCAGGACGATCTTGTTGATGCCGGCGGCCTCGATCTCCTTCACCGCTTCCTTGAGATAGGTGATCTCGTCGGCAAACAGCACGCTGTCGCCCGGCGAAGAGGTTTCGTCGGTGTCGGTTGCGAGAACAGAAACCACGGCGACCTTGTCGGCGCCGAATTCCTTGATGATGTAGGGCTTGAACTTGTCGGCAATCGGCGTGTCGAGGCCGGCCAGCGTGTTGCCGGAGATCATCGGGAATTTCAGGGCGTCGATGAATTTGGCCAGTTCTTCCGGGCCGTCATCGAATTCGTGATTGCCGATCGCCATGGCGTCGAAACCGATGCCGTTCATGAATTCGGCGATCGGAGCGCTCTTGTAGGTCGTGTAGAACAGCGAGCCCTGGAACTGGTCGCCGGCGTCGAGCGTCAGCACGTTCTTGCCGTCGAGCTCGGCACGGCGGGTGTCGATGGCGGTCTTGACGCGGGCGATGCCGCCGAAGCACTCGTTCTTGCCGGCTTCTTCCGCGGAGCAGGTCGAATCGGACTTGTTGATCGCTTCGATGCGAGAGTGAAGATCATTGATGTGCAGGATGTTTAGCTCGAAATCGGCAAACGCGCCGCCGGCAGATAGTGCAAGCACGGAAGCGCTCAATAGGCCGAACCGCAGGTGTCTGAACATCGTTTCTCTCCAGTTTTTACATCTTGATCATGGGCGCTGGCCGTTCTCGCGTCTGCTTCCGCCGCCCTGGATGGTCGAATGTTTTCATCAAGTCGTGGCAACCGCAAGTAAAAACCACCCTTTGCGGTCATGTTATGAAATGTTGAAATAAAAAAGCGGCTGCCAATGGCAACCGCTTTATAACGTGCTGGAAGCGCCGTTGGTGTGACGCGGAAATCTTTGACCGACGGCTTCGGCTTCGGCTCAGGCGCGGCGAGCGAGCGAGAACTGTGCGCCGCTGTCTGAGGTGCAGTTGAGCTGGGTCGGCGTGACCAGGGCGCAATTGACCTTCTGCTGGGTGTTGCGCACCAGCGAGGTCATGTTGATTTCCACCAGGCGGTCGGATTGTAAGGTGTAGGTGCCGGAGGCGAGAACCTGATTGGTGTCGGTGGTGCGGGTTGTAAACGTGCCGCCCTGGAAGGTGGAGACGATGCCATTCGGATCAGCCCAAGCGCCTTCCACGGTCGGCCCTTGCCTTACGGTCGGGAGCGGGCGAGGGCTGCTGGAGTAGCAAGACGAAAGCGCCATTGCACAGGCCGCGATTGCTACCAGGGACTTGAGTTGCATTCTGGTCTCCCACCGTCTTGGCGGCGTGAAATCGCCGTCCACTTGTCTAAAATTTTAAAAACCATGCCGTGAAGCCTTGTCCAAAGCAAGACCGGGATCCTGTCTGGTCCGGTTTATCCCGTCTGGATGCGACTTCCCGATGTTCCTGTCTCTATGAAAGCAAAAAGCCCGCCGCAAGGGCGACGGGCTTCAAGCTTGATGCCTAACGGCTCAACGAACCAGAATGTTCCGGAACTGCCACGGATCCTTTTCGTCGAGGTCTTCCGGGAACAGGCCCGGGCGGCCTTCGAGCGGGGTCCAGTCGGTGTAGTGGCCTTCGACCGGGCCGAGATACGGCATCTGCACTTCCAGGCAGCGCTTGTAATCGATCTCGTCGGCTTCGACGATGCCGGCCTTCGGGTTTTCCAGTGCCCAGACCATGCCGGCGAGAACGGCAGAGGTTACCTGCAGGCCGGTGGCGTTCTGGTAAGGCGCGATACGGCGGGTTTCTTCCAGCGACAAGCGCGAACCATACCAGTAGGCGTTCTTGTCGTGGCCATAGAGAAGCACGCCGAGTTCGTCGACACCGTCAACCAGTTCGTTCTCGTCGAGAACGTGGAGAACCGGCTGCTGCTTGCCACCGTTGCCGAACATTTCGTGCAGCGACAGAACGGCGTCATTGGCCGGGTGATAGGCATAGTGGCAGGTCGGACGATAGGCGACTTCGCCATCCTTCTCGACGGTGAAGTAGTCGGCGATCGAGATTGACTCGTTGTGAGTGACGAGGAAGCCGTACTGCGGACCCGGTGTCGGGCACCAGGTGCGGACGCGGGTGTTGGCGCCCGGCTGTTCGAGATAGATGGCAGCCTTGCAGCCCTTCTTGTGCTTCTTGGCGTTCTTCGGCATCCAGTTTTCATGGGTGCCCCAGCCGAGTTCTGCCGGCTGCAGGCCTTCCGAGATGAAGCCTTCGACCGACCAGGTGTTCCAGAAGACGTTCATCGGCTTCGGGTTCTTGGCGCGCTGGGTGTCGCGTTCGGCAATGTGGATGCCCTTGACGCCGACTTTCTTCATCAGCTTGGCCCAGCCTTCGCGATCGTCCTGCGTCGGCTCTTCGAACTTGACGCCGAGTTCGTTGGCGACGTTGACCAGAGCCTGCTTGACGAACCAGGAAACCATGCCCGGATTTGCGCCGCAGGTCGAAACGGCGGTGGTGCCGCCCGGGTTCTTCTTGATTTCGGCACGAACGGTTTCGCGCAGCGCGTAGTTGGTGCGCTCCGAATTCTTCATGTTCTTGTCGAAATAGAAGCCGAGCCAGGGCTCAACGACCGTGTCGATGTAGAGAACGTCGAGCTTGCGGCACATCTTCATCAGGTCGAGCGAACCGGTGTCGACCGAGAGGTTAACGCAGAAGCCCTGGCCCTTGCCGGCCTTCAGAAGCGGCTTGAGCAGTTCCTTGTAGTTTTCCTTGGTGACATGCGCCTGGATGTGCTTGACGCCGTGCTTGGCCAGAAGCTCTGCGTCGTCGTTGCGCGGGTCGATGACGACCATCCGGCTCTTGTCGAACTTGAAGTGGCGCTCGATCAGCGGCAGCGTGCCACGGCCGATCGAACCAAAACCGATCATGACGATCGGGCCGGTGATCTCGCCGTAAACCGGATAGGATGTCTCACTCATTTTTGTCTCCTTGCAGGGCGCAGCGTCGTGCTGCGTGCACAATTGGGTCGTTGCCGAATGCGCATCGGCAGGGCCGATATTGGCGGCTCTAGATCACAAAATACTGACACAATAAAGAGTATGTCGCGGACCGCAGCCGCGATCAGGCGGAATTTTTCGCAAAATGCCGATTGCGCAGGCACTCAACGAGACGCGTGCGCTGGATATCGACGCCTTTGTAGGCTGCCTGTTGGGGTGTCAAGGCATCGAGCTGATCGGCAAGCGCCATTGCCAGACGCGGTCCTTCAGGGTGGTTTTCGAAGGCCGCGACCGGATCCAGATAGATGCGGATGGTGAAGACGATATCGCCCGTCTCAGGCAGTCTGGTCAGCGTCTGGCGCTCGACGCGGATCACGGCCTCATCGGGAGAGGCTGCGTCATTGCGACCGGTTTCGGGATGATGCAGCTTTTGCCGCCAGTTGATCGACCAGTTGAAGCGCTCGGCCGGCTGGCCGGGCAGGAGATTGTCGAAAATGCGGTTGATCAGGGCCGCGTTGCGGGTACCGCCCTGGAAGCCCGGCACATGGGCGTGGATCTCTTCCATCGGGCGGTCGAATTTATCGGCGAGCGACCAGGAGGAGGGAAAACACAGATGCGCTGCGGCGATGAACCAGCCGGCCTCGCGCCGCTTCATGATGACCAGATCGTCCTGGATGAGAAAGCCGGCGCGCATGAGGGATGGAATCGCCTCGTCATCGAGGTCGATGGTATGGCCGGCGAGGGTGATGGCACTGCCGTCGCGGCGACAGAGATGCGGGTGCCGGGTTTCCAGGTGATCGACAATCAGGCGCAGGCATTCGCGCTGCGCTGGCAGGCTGTCCGCGGTTGCGCGAAATACGTCGTCGCGTTTCGCGGTCGCGAGCTGACGCTTCTCGTCGAGATAGGGCCGCAGCATTCCGTCAGGCTGGATCCAGCGGTCCGGATCGAGCGACGAGAGGCCGATGGTGAAGGGACGCGTTGGCCCGGCATAGGGCGTGTGGGTGAAGGTGGACATGATGAGGTGCGCCGGCTTGATTTGCGCGCAGCGTGCCGATTTGCTAGCCTCGTTGCAAGTGGGAGCTTCGTTGGTCCGGCCGGATGAGCAGTGGAGTAGACGTTGCTTTCTTGCCGTGGCGGGCTTGCTTGTGCTGATCGCCGTTTGGCGGGGGATGGAGATCAATACTGATATCGATTGCTGTTTCGATGACGATCATTCCACCTACATTTTCGACGATACATTGCGGGTTAAGGAATGCTGTCGACAGGAAGCGGATATGCGGTTGTTCTCACCTGCCTCGGACATCTGCCACGATCCTATAAATGAAGGACGCCATGCTTATGTCAGCTAACCTGGTCAAGGTTGATGTTTCGGAGAAAGTCATGTCCAGGCTTTCGTCATCGGCACGCGCGAGCCGTCGAGATGAGAGCGAGTTCGTCGAGGAGGCGATCGCAGAATATCTTGATCGGCAGGACATGGAACTGGCTGCGGTTGAGCAAGGTATGCTGGCCGCTGCAGACAGCGGTGTGATCTCGCACCAGGCCATGAAAGCATGGCTTTTGAGCTGGGGCACCGACATTGAGTTGCCTCCGCCCGAGCCTGATATCGTTCGGCGCAGATGATCAAACTCACCTGGGCGACGACGGCGTTGCTCGATCTGGCCCACATTCGTCGCTACATCGCCCGGTTCAATCCGGCAGCGGCCAGCGCCGTGGCGCGGTAAATCGTCGATATTGCTGACTTGTTGGCCGACCATCCCGAAATGGGAGTCAGGACGAAACGCGAGCAGGTACGTCGTCTCGTGGTGCGGGGTAGCCCCTACATCATCTACTACAAGCTGGACGACGCGGGTGTGGAAATTCTTGAGATTTTTGACGGGAGGCAGGAGATTCCGCGCAGCGGACATCCTGAGCCGTAACCGGACAACTCGTCGTCAGTCCCGCAAACTCTCGAGCCCCGCAGCGGTCCGCGTGATCGCCACTTCGCTGATTGCGTATTCCGCCACACCTTCCGCGGCGAACGGATCGGTTGCCGCATAAGCCTCGATGTCCAGCCGATCCCCCCTGGCCAGTATGACGCCGCCGGTTCTGGGTACCTTGCGGCCGGAGGCGAGGAACATGCCGCTGTCATAGCCGGCATTGACCCAGGCCATGTGCGGCGCCATCAGGCGATCGGCGTCTTCCTGCGGTTTGACATAGGTGAGGGAGAGGATGAACATCGGTTTTCCTAGTCTTCGACCAGTTCGGCCGGAATCAGGCCGCGCAGAGAATTGCCGACGAACAGCTTGCGGTATTTCAGGTCTTCGGGTTTGAGCACTTCGCTTTTCGCGCGGCGCTCCCGGATCAGTTCGGCGCGCAGCACGCCGGGCAGCAGACCGCTGGCGAGCGGTGGTGTCAGCAGGCTGCCGTCGGCCGCCTCGGCGAAGAGATTGGTGATCGTGCCTTCGCAGACTTCGCCTCGCTCGTTGAGCAGCAGCACCTCGTCAGCCTCGTCCTTGGAGAACTCGCCGCGCGCCGCCTCGTAAGGGTCGCGGCGCGAGGTCTTGTGGCGGAAAAGGGCGTCTTCCGAATTCAGCCGGGTCTTTGCAATCCGGAGCTTCCAGACCTTTTCCTCGGGTTCCGCCTCGTAAGGCGTGGTCGTCACCTCCATCTTGCCGCGGAAGGACATGACGAGGCGGACGCGCAGCGCATGGTCGGCCGCGACCTCGCTTTTGAGCAAGGCAAGCGGGTTCTGCGGCGCGCGAAAGCCCAGCGCGTCGGCGGAGCGAGTGAGGCGGCGCAAATGCTGGTCGATGCGAAGAAAACCTTCGCCCGGCTGCCAGCGCATGGTTTCAATCAGCGAGAAATCCATTCGTTCCCCACGGCAAAGCGCGCCTTCAAAAGACATTCGTCATATTCGGCTTCCGCCTTCGAATCGAAGACGATGCCGCCACCGACATTGAAGACGGCTCTTTTGTCATTGAAAAGGGTCAGCGTGCGGATCGCAACGGAAAAACGCATCGGGCCGGCGGGATCGCAATAACCGATCGCGCCGCAATAGGCATCGCGTGGTCCGGCCTCCAGTTCATGCAGGATGCGCATCGCCCACATTTTCGGCGCGCCGGTGATCGAGCCGCAGGGAAAAAGTGCCGCCAAAATCTCCGGCAGGCCGATCTCCTGGCGGAGCTTTGCCCGGACATGGCTGACCATCTGATGCACGGTCGGATAGGTTTCGATGGCAAACAGTTTGGGAACGCTCAGCGTGCCGACCTCGGAAATGACGGAAACATCATTGCGCAGCAGGTCGACGATCATGCGGTTTTCGGCCTGGGTCTTTTCGTCAGCGAGCATGGCCTCGACTATCGCCGCATCCTCCTGCGGCGTTGCGCCGCGCGCAGCCGTGCCCTTCATCGGACGCGTCTCGAGAAAGCGGTCCGCATCGACGGAAAAGAACAGTTCGGGCGAGCGTGAGAGGATGATGGGGTCACCGAAATCGATCAACGCGCCATAGTGAACAGGCTGGCGGGCAATCAGCGACCAGAAGGCGGCGCGGGGATCGCCTGACCAGGTCGCCGTGATCGGCATGGTCAGGTTGGCCTGATAGCAGTCTCCCTTGCGCAGGTGCTGGTGCAGCCGCTCAAAGCGGTCGGCATAGGTCGGCAGATCCCAGGCGGCGCGCAGATCGCTCAGCAGTGGCGCATTGGGGATGGCATGTGGCGCAGACGCCAGGGGGTGGTCGGCCGGTTGAGGCGCGTCGAATACCCCAAAAGCGATCAGCGGGGTTGCGCGATTGTCCTTGATGAAGGCCCTGAGCTTATCCTCAAAGACGAAGCCTGCTTCGTAGGAGAGGAACCCCGCCAACCATTTGCCCGATTGTCGCGCCTCTTCCAGGCGGGCAAGTGCTGGCAGCACCTCGTCCGCCGTCCGCGCGACGATCAGGTCGCGCGGTTCAGCAAAAACGAGGCTCTCGCCGCGCGGATCGTCGCGGAAAAGGGCATAGGGGGCATGCTCACCCATCGGGCGTTGGCGTCTCCTGCTCAGGAAGCGTTATCAAGCGCTTCCAATTCGTCGATAAGCCCCTCTATCATCGACAGACCCTTGGCCCAGAACGACGGGTCGGTGGCGTCGAGGCCAAAAGGCGCCAGAAGCTCCGAATGGTGCTTGGTGCCGCCGGCCTTCAGAAGCGCAAAATACTTCTGCTGGAAGCCGTCCTCGGCATTCTGGTAGACGGCATAGAGCGAGTTCACCAGGCAGTCGCCGAAGGCATAGGCGTAGACGTAGAAGGGCGAGTGGATGAAGTGGGGGATATAGGCCCACCAGGTCTCGTAGCCTTCCGAGATCTTGATCGCCGGCCCAAGGCTCTCTTCCTGAACCGAGAGCCAGAGTTCGCCGATCTTTTCAGCCGTCAGTTCGCCTTCCTTGCGGGCCGCATGGATCTTGCGCTCGAACTGGTAAAAGGCGATCTGACGCACGACCGTATTGATCATGTCCTCGACCTTCTGGGCGAGCATGGCCTTGCGCTCACGTTTGTCGGTCGTCTTGTCGAGCAGGGCACGGAAGGTCAGCATTTCGCCGAAGACGGAGGCGGTTTCGGCCAGTGTCAGTGGGGTCTGCGACATCATCGCACCCTGTTCGCCGGCCAGCACCTGATGCACGCCGTGGCCCAGTTCATGGGCGAGCGTCATGACGTCACGCGGCTTGCCGAGATAGTTCAGGAGGACATAAGGGT
This sequence comes from Hyphomicrobiales bacterium, assembly GCA_900470155.1. Taxonomy (GTDB): domain Bacteria; phylum Pseudomonadota; class Alphaproteobacteria; order Rhizobiales; family Rhizobiaceae; genus Allorhizobium. Next base: position 907,077 of record UBZT01000009.1, on the reverse strand, counting down.
GCGCCGATGGCACGGTCGGATGGGCAAAGGCGCCCGGTGCCTTGCCGGGGCGTGCCGGCGCATCGATCCAGCCGCCGTCGAAGAAGCGGCCGGCGATCTCGGCCATTTCTGGTGCAAAGCCGCCATAGGCCGACAGGACCATGTCTTTTGCTTCGTCCCAGGGGATGAGACGGTCGGAGCTGTCCGGTAGCGGTGCGTTGCGGTCCCAGAAATTCATCTGCTCCATGCCGAGCCACTTGGCCTTCATCTTGTAGTAGCGATGGGACAGGCGCGGATAGGCTTCCTGAACCGCGGCCGCCAGCGCATCGACGACTTCGCGCTCGACGCGGTTGGCGAGATGGCGACTATCGGCGATGTCGTCGAAACCGCGCCAGCGGTCGGAGATTTCCTTGTCCTTGGCCAGCGTGTTGGTGACCAGGACGAAGACGCGGATATTGTCCCGGAATGTCTTCGACAGGGCTTCGGCAGCCTTGGCACGCCGCGCCGGGTCGGCATCCTGCAGCATGGTCAGGGTCGCCTCCAGCGGTTGTTCCTCTTCGCCGACCTTGAAGCGCAGGGAGGCCAAAGTCTCGTCGAAGAGACGGTTGAAAGCGGCAGCGCCTGTCTGGGATTTTTCGAGAAACAGCTGTTCGATCCGGTCGTCGAGCTGGAACGGCTTGTCCTTGCGCAGGTCGACGATCCACGGCTTGAAATGTGCGAGCGCCGGATCGCGGCCGATGGCGGCGTCGACAGCGTCGTCATCCAGGCGGTTGAGTTCGAGCGGGAAAAACAGCAAGCGGGCGGAAAGATCCGTGAGCTTGGCCTGGATGTCGCCGAAGAACTTGCCGTTTTCAGGGTTGATCATGTCGGAATAGTAGGTGAGGCCAGCATAGGAGCCGATGCGGCCGATCAGGTCTTCCAGTGCGTCCAACTCCTGCAGCGCGACAGCAACGCTTTCGGGCCCCACCGTCTCGATTGCCGCAGCCAGCTTGCCTTTCCATTTGGCTTCGAAGGCAAGCGCGTCGCGTGCCGCCTTCTCGACGGCGTCGAGAAACTCCGGCGAGGTCTGCGACGGATAGAGGTCTTCCAATTTCCAGACCGGCAGGTCGCCAAGGGCCGAGGTCTGCGCTGCAGAGGCCGCGGTTGACGGGCTCATGGCGGGGCGTTGGTCGATCATCATGGCGGTGTCCTTTCTCTGTCGGTCGCGTGGGAGATGTAGTCAGTGATTGGCCGGACGGCAAGCACCTGAGCATGACGCGGCATGGCGCAAATGGGTGTGCGCTGGCAGGTTCTGCGCCTGTGGATTGTGCCAATTCAGGTTAGAGACAGTTAAAATGCGAGCATTTCTTCAAAGAACATGTTCAGTCCTTTCTGGCAGGCTCCCCGCTTGAAACGACCCAGGAGCGCGAACGCGCCAGCATGGATCCGGGGAGCCACAGTTGACCGCACATATCCTAGTTATCGATGAGGATCCGACGCAGCGTCGGACATTGAAGTTCGCCATCGAGGCGCAAGGGCATATTGCTCACATGGCCGAGACGCAGCATGCGGGGATTGAAATCCTGCGGCGCAATCGGGATGTGATCAATGTCGTGCTGGTCGATGCCTCATCCGCCAATGGCCTGCCGGCCGCGCTTCTGTCCACACTTTCGGAGATCAACCCTACCATACCGGCGATCGTTCTGACCGCGGATGGAGCGACGGATACGGCGCTTGCAGCCGTTCGCGGGGGGGCCTTCGATTTTCTGGTCAAGCCCTTTGCGCCCGAGCGCCTGATGGGGGCGATGCAGGCCGCCCTGAAAATCCATCACAGCAGCCTGCAGGGCAAGGCACCACGCAGGGCCCGCAGCGGCGCAGTCAGCTTTTCCGATGTGGTGTCGGTCAGCTCGGCGATGTCGCGGGTGGTCGAGCTGGGCCGTCGGGCAGCGCAATCTGCCATTCCGGTCATGCTCGAAGGCGAGGCGGGTGTCGGCAAGGAACTGATCGCACGCGCCATCCATGCCGCGAGCGATCGTTCCTCAAAGCCGTTTGTCTCGGTGAATTGCAATGCGGCCGCGGCCAGCCAGATCGAGGAAGCGCTGTTCGGCGCCGAGCGCGGTGTGCCCGTGGATGGCGATGTCGTGCCGGGCAAGATTTCCGATGCTGATGGCGGGTCGCTTTTCATCGAGGAAATCAGCGAGTTGTCGGCGCAGGCGCAGATCAGGTTGCTGGAACTGGTGCAGTCGGGCGAACTCGATGGCGGCGCCTCGCGCAAGTCGCGCAAGGTCAATGTGCGGCTGATTCTCTCGACCAACAAGGACCTGATCGAGGAGGTGAAGGCTGGCCGTTTCCGCGAGGATCTCTATTACCGCCTGAATGTCTTCCCGATCACGATTGCCGCGCTACGCCGACGCAAGGAAGACATTCCGCATCTGGTGCGGGCCTTCGTCGAGCGGTTCTCGCTGGAGCAGCGGCTGGTCAAGACCTTGCAGATCGACTCATCGGCAATTGCCCTGCTGACGGCCTTCGACTGGCCGGGCAATACGCGTCAGCTCGAGAACGCGATCTTCCGTGCCGTCGTGCTGGCCGAAAGCAGTGTCCTTGGCGAATCGGATTTTCCGCATATAGCCTCCCAGGTTCCCACGATCCGCAGCGCAGGACACAATCACGATGTGCCAGTGGGCTTGAACGAGCCGAGCACGATGGCGCGGGTGCAAGCGGCACTGGCAGAGCGCACCGCCAGTTTTGCGGCGGTGACGCCACCCGCTGCGCCTGCGGCTGCCGCAGGAGGTCTTGGCAATGTCATCATCAGCACCGACGAAGCCGGCAATGTTCGCAAACTCGCTGAAATTGAAGAGGAATTGATCCGTTTCGCGTTGAAATTCTACCGCGGGCAGATGAGCCAGGTGGCCCGCAAGCTGGGGATCGGCCGCTCGACGCTTTATCGCAAACTCAAGGACTACGGCATCGACCCCGACGATCCGCAGAAGCACGCTGCCTGAGCCCCAGTTTGACCGGTGTTAACTTTGGGGTAAGCTTAATCGCCTACCACAAGCTAAGCACTTGTTAGGCAAGCGTTCACTATATATGGATTGCTTGCGGATCTGTGGCAGATTTGCCATGCTATGACCGCATTTGACATTCATTTGAGTTTGCCTGGGACGTAGTCTTTGGACGGGGATTGCATTGCATACATCGCAGGACATTAGCGCGCCTCTCAAGCACAACGGGCGCTTATCCCGGATTGCTTGCGCGCATTTCGCGACGAGGCTCATGCTGCCGCTGTTCGCAATGGTTTTCATCAGTGCATTTACGCTTGTCGGCACGACCAGAACTGCCGCGGCCGAGACCCGGACGCTGAATATCGAGTTCGTTCATACGGGCGAAAAAGCCTCGATCACCTTCAAGCGCAACGGTCGCTACGATCCCAAGGGTCTAAAACAACTCAATTACATTCTCCGCGACTGGCGTCGCAACGAGCCGACCAAGATGGATCCGCGCCTGTTCGATCTCGTGTGGGAAGTCTACAAGCGCTCCGGCGGCAAGGGCTATATCAAGGCCGTCTCCGGCTACCGCTCGCCCCAGACCAATTCGATGCTGCGTTCGCGCTCGAAGGGTGTGGCGAAGGAAAGCCAGCACATGCGCGGCACCGCGATGGATTTTTACATTCCGGGCGTACCGCTGAAGACCATTCGTGAAAATGGCGTGAAGCTTCAGGCTGGCGGTGTCGGCTACTATCCCAATTCCGGTTCGCCATTTGTCCACCTGGATGTCGGCGGCGTGCGCGCATGGCCGCGGATGAACCGCCAGGATCTCGTTCGGCTTTTCCCCGATGGCAAGACCGTTCACCTCCCGTCAGACGGTAAGCCGTTGCCGGGTTACCAGCAGGCGATGGCCGAATACAAGAAGCGTCTGGCTTCCGGCAATCCGATCCTGATGGCAGAAGAAAAGAGCCCGTCGCGGTCGAAGAACCTGCTTGCCATGCTGTTTGGCGGTGGTGACGAGGACGAGGAAGAAGATGTCAGCGTGCCCGCCGAGCGTCCCGCCGTCGCGAGACAGCCGCAGCGCGAGGAACCGGCTCCGGCCGTCGTGACCGCATCCGAGCCGGTCATGGTCGCCAATGCCCTGCCGGGCGTCGAGCAGCCGTCGCTGGCAGCTCTGCCTGTGCCACAGGCGCGGCCATCGCTGAAGCAGGCCGATGCAAGTCTTGCCGTTGCCCTTTACCAGCCGCCCCGCAATGCGGCCGAGGATGCGCTCAGCCAGGTCGCCAGTGGCGTACCGGTGCCAACCGAGGCGCCGACCAGCGAATTTGCCGATCTACAGGCCGTGAAGATTCCGATTCCGACCTTGCTTGGACCACGTGGCATGCCGGGCAATGCCGAACAGGGCGCGACCGCGAATGTCATGACCGCATCGATCGACCCGGCGATGACAGAAGGGGCGGTGCTGGCTGACGGCATGACGGTTCCAGTCCCGTCCGTGCGTCCGTCCGTTGCCGAGGCCTTGCTGGCGAATGCCGATTCGGAAATCGAAGCGGAGGTCGACGAAGTCGAGCAGGCCATCCTGTCTCCGGAGGCGGCCGAAGCGCTCGAGCAGGGCAATGCCCAGCCCGAGATGGCTGCAGCGCCTATTCCGGCCGCCTATCCGAAGGATATGACCGTGGTGGCCAAGGTTGAAGACGCGCCTGCCGCACAGCCGCAACAGCCGGCCCGTTATATCGAGGTCGCCTCGATCGATCAGGAAGAGGCAGCCGAGCCCGAGACGCAGTTTGGCGACATGTTCGATACGCCGGTCGGCCAGGCTGATGGGGTCGAGGCAGGTCTACCGACAAAGGGTGGCCGTCCGAGTGAGCTTGAAGCAGAGCAGGCGCGCATGGCCACCATGACCGGCGGCGCCAAGCTGACCAAAAGCATGATCACGCAGTGGGCGCTGAGCAAGGATACCTTTGCCACGGTCAGCAAGCCGGTCAAAGCACCGCGCATTGTCGCCCGTTCGCTCAGTGCTCCGGGGTCTGCCATTCCGGTTGGTTTCAAGCAGGGGGCGACCTCTGTCGACCCGAACCGTTTCGGCCAGCCCAAATCTTAAACGAAACGCAGATCCAAACAGACAAAACCCGCCATCTGGCGGGTTTTTCGTTTGTGTGCCGGATGAGCCGTGTTGCCTATCTCGGGCGCCGGCTGAACCCAGCAACAAAAAACCCGCCACGAGGGCGGGTTCCCGATATCGGCTGAACCTGGTATCGGCGGAAAGCGCTTATTCGGCTTCCGGCGGATTTTCGATCATGCCGAGCGCGTGCAGGTAGGTGTCGAGGATCAGGTCCTCTTCCATGCGCTCCTGGTCGTCCTTCTTGCGAAGGGCGATGACCTTCTTGAGGATCTTCGTGTCGAAGCCCATGGACTTGGCTTCGCCATAGACGTCCTTGATGTCGTCGGCGATCGTCTTCTTTTCTTCTTCGAGACGCTCGATGCGCTCAACAAAGGCGCGGAGCTGGTCGCGGGCGACGCCGTGGGCAGCATCAGACATGGGCAATCTCCTTCGTAGGGGAATTTATCGGTGGCGATGAACTGCCGTGAACGAAGCCCCGCGTCAAGTCCCAAAGACGGAGAGATGTTCACTCCTTTGGCCGGTTCTGCTCGAAGGCGGCTTTCTTCTTGTCATCGGCTTCCTGCTGATGCTGCGCCTTCCACTCGTCATAGGGCATGCCATAGACGATCTCGCGAGACTCGTCCCTGGTCAGGTCATGACCTGCGGCCTTTGCGGCATCGAGATACCAGTTGGACAGACAGTTGCGGCAGAAGCCGGCAAGGTTCATCAGATCGATGTTCTGCACATCGGAGCGCTCGCGCAAATGAGAGACCAGGCGGCGGAAGGCTGCGGCCTCGAACTCGATCTGCTGCTGGTCGTTCGGCAGGGTCATGACACAAACTCCTTTGAATTCAGATCGGACGTGGGGATTTCGAAACCCTCAGGGTAGGGGCCGGTGCGCGAAGCGTGCACTTCGTAGCGATGAAGGGCAGGGTCGGCATTCATCCGGGCAAAGACCGGTTGCAGACGATCGGCCCAGGCCGTCACGCCGGCTTCATGGCCAATCAGATCCTGACGGACCTCCAACAGGGCATGCGGGATGCCCTTGATCATGCAGTGACGATACATTGTGTCACCCTTCAGCGCGCCATCATAGGGCTCGTTGTCGCCGACGAGGATGTCGCCCGGTTCGCCCAGCAGATCGATTAGCGGGCGCACCGCGCGATGGTCCGTGTCCCACAAGACTGCGGCGTGCCAGGGACGTGGAACGCCTTTCCATGCTGGCGTGTAGGAATGCAGCGACAGGACGAGCGGTGCCCTGCCGGAGATTTTCGCGACCTTGGCGATCGTATCGCCGACAGCATGGTGGTATGGCCGGTGAAACGTCTCGATGCGGTGCTGCCATTCGTCGGGTGCTATCGGATGATTGCCGGGGATGATCGCGCCGTCCGAGATACGCATGATGATCGTCGGGTCGTCCTCGCCGCGATTCGGATCGATCAGCAGGCGGGAAAAACGCGACATCACCGCCGGCACGCCCAGGCGGCCGGCGAGCTCCCTGGTCAGCGCCTCGATGCCGATGTCAAAAGCAATATGGCGCTCGAAAGCCGAATCCGGCAGGCCCAGGCGGTGATAACCCGGCGGAATGTGGTTGGTCGCGTGATCGGCAAGCAGGATCAAGCCGCTGTCATATCGGCCGTCTACAATCTCAAAAGGCAGGAATTCGTTCATCAGTTCGAAGCCATCTCATGGTAGAGGGGCTTGATCGCATGGGGGAATAGGGAGCGCAAGCTTTCACCTCGGTCACGTTTGTGCCAAGATCGGACATGATGGTTCCACCCCTGACCCGAGTGGGAATTATAATCGATTAGAGTTGCGTTGACATTCTTGGGTCATCATCGCAAGAAGGCATCCAATGCGCATTTATGGAGTTCCGGCGGCAATCGTGCAGAAGCAACATCGACAGACTTGCGACCGCGCTGCCGCGCGATTTTTAAAGCCCCTTCTTCTCGTTGGAGCCTTGCTCGCGCCATTCATGGCAGCCAGTGCAGCGCACGCCGAATTCAGGGTCTGCAACGGGACGCAGAATTTGGTCGGCGTCTCCGTCGGATATCGAGCCGAGGAGGGCTGGATCACCGAGGGCTGGTGGCAAGTGCCGGCTGGTACATGCGCCACGCTGATCGAAGGCGAACTGCAGTCGCGCTACTATTATCTCTATGCTGAAGATGCCGCCCGTGGCGGACGTTGGGCCGGCGACATTAACATGTGTGTTGCCGAGAACGAGTTCAAGATCGTCGGCGTGAACGACTGCTTCGCGCGGGGCTACCAGCAAATGGGATTCAAGGAATATGACACCGGCCGGCAGGGCAGCTGGATGGTCCAGCTCTCCGATACGTCGGGCACGCAAGAAAGCCAGAACTGATGAAGCGCAACCGCAAAGTAAAGATCCTTGCAACGCTCGGGCCAGCCTCTTCCGACGAGGCGATGATCCGGAAACTTCATGAAGCCGGTGCCGATCTTTTCCGTATCAACATGAGCCATTCGAGCCATGAAATGCTGCGGACGCTGATCCAGCGCATTCGCAGTGTCGAAGCGGCATGCGGCCGTCCGATCGGTATTCTGGCCGACCTTCAGGGGCCCAAGCTTCGTGTTGGAAAATTCGCCGAGACCACAGTTGAACTCAAGCCGGGTCAGACCTTCACGCTTGACAGCAACGAAGCTCCTGGCGACGCCACCCGCGTCTACCTGCCGCATCCGGAAATCATGGAATCGGTCAATGTCGGCGACCGCTTGCTGATCGACGACGGTAAGCTGCATCTGAAGGCGGTGAAGTGCGACGGCAAGACCATCGTCACCGAAGTCGTGTCGGGTACGAAGATTTCCGACCGCAAGGGCGTCAGCCTGCCCGATACCATTCTGGCGACCGGCGTTCTGACCGACAAGGACCGGGCCGACCTGGATGCCGTTCTGGCGACCAATGACGTCGACTGGGTTGCGCTGTCGTTCATCCAGCGTCCGGAAGACCTGGCCGAAGTGCGCAAGATCGCCAAGGGCCGTGTCGGCCTGATGTCGAAGATCGAAAAGCCGCAGGCGATCGAGCGTATCGACGAGATCATCGAGCTTTCCGACGCCCTGATGGTGGCCCGTGGCGACCTTGGCGTGGAAATGCCGCTGGAGCGCGTGCCAGGCATCCAGAAGCAGTTGATCCGCGCCTGCCGCCGCGAAGGCAAGCCGGTGGTGGTTGCCACGCAGATGCTCGAATCGATGATCACCGCGCCGGTTCCGACCCGCGCCGAAGTCTCTGACGTCGCGACCGCCGTGTTCGAAGGCGCCGATGCCATCATGCTGTCGGCCGAATCGGCCTCTGGTCAGTATCCCGTCGAGGCCGTGGCCACCATGGCGTCGATTGCAGCGACCATCGAGCGCGAGCCGCATTATCCGGGCATCATCTACGCCCAGCGCGCGCAGCCGGAAGCAACTGGCGCCGATGCGATTTCGCTGGCCGCCCGCCAGATCGCCGAGACGCTGAAGCTGCAGGCGATCGTCTGTTACACATCGTCGGGCAATACCGGCCTGCGCGCCTCGCGCGAGCGCCCGGAAGTGCCGATCATCGCGCTGTCGCCGGTCATCCAGACGGCGCGTCGCCTGTCGGTGGTCTGGGGCCTGCATTGCGTCGTGGCCAAGGAGCCGACCGATCTCGACGACATGGTCAACGGCGCCTGCCGGATCGTGGTCGAGGAAGGCTTTGGCAAGCCGGCTGACCGCATCATCATCTCGGCCGGTGTGCCGCTCGGCACGCCCGGCGCGACCAATATGCTGCGCATCGCCTATATCGGCGCTGACGGCCAGTCGGGCATCTGATCGGTTCCGACTGCCAAGACTTGGAAAAGCCGCCCGAGGGCGGCTTTTTTAATGCCCGGATTTAGAGCATTTCCTGGCCAGTTTGCACTTTGTTTAACGGGATGGAGGTTGTCGGTCTTCCAGTTTGGCAAGAGCTTCAGGGCTTGCCTCTGATGTCGCCCGGGCCACGGGTGTGCGGCTCCAGGCGAGAGGCTGCAAGCGTCGGCTCCAGGGCACGTGCCATGGCCTGCAGGTCGTGCGGCTGGCCGGCGAGCGTCTCGATTGCTGCAATGGCCAGATCGGTCGCGATATAGTCCGGCTTGTGGCCGAGACCTTTGATCCAGACAAGTTCCGATCCCTTTATGTCGCGTGCAAGGCCGCGCGAATGTATCTCCTCCAGCACGATCTCGTCGCTGTCGCCGGTGATGACCACGGTCGGCTTGTGGATCTCGCTGTAGCGCGGCGCAAAGCGCGTCACGTAGCCGAGCAGGTTGGCGACATCCGTCGCATTGGCGCGGAAGGTGGACGGCCTCAGCACCAGCGCAGGACCGGTGTCATTTGCATAGGTTTGCGAGCGCGCGTTCGGCGCAAAGACATGGCTGGTTGCCGCATCGAGTCTTGCCATGCCGGCATGCAGCGCCAGTGTGTGGCAAAAGACCGGACCGATGATCGGCATCGAGGCGAGATGGTAGTACCAGTCGACGCCGCCGGGCCAAGGATGGGTTGCCGCTGCGAGGAACAGCAGGCCGGCGGTCTTGTCGGGAAACAGCACGCCGAAGCTTGCGGTGATCGCGCCGCCGAAGGAATGGCCGACGATGATCGCCCGGTCGATGCCCTTCAATTCCATCAGCCTGGCAATGGCGCGCGCCTGCCCGTCGGGAAAGTCGTTTTCCGGGCCGCCACGTTCGGAATAGCCATGGCCGGGCCGATCGACGAACAGCATTTCGGCCCGCCCCTGCAGCGGCGCCAGGAAGGCGCCGGCCTGGTCGCGCAGGTTGCCGCTTGCGCCGTGGATGAAGACGATCGGTGGCAAGTCGGCGTTCGGGCCTGCGGGAACATGCAGCGCGTTGAGGCGGTAGCCGCCGACATCTGTCAGCGTGCCGGTGTTCGGGTAGGCCGCTTCGATCATCCTGGCGCGGACATAGGTCGCGGCGGCCAGAACAAGAAGCAGTGCGGCCAGAAAGATGACGATGGCCAGCAGTATCAGGCCCGGTCTGAGGGGAATTGGCAAGGAGATGGCAGCTTTCCAAATGGCGGGGCAGGTCTCAGAAAGATCGGGCGCTGGCGTCTGTAGTCAAGCCCTGCCGATGGCAAGGCATCAGGTCCGGGTTCCGGCGAGCTCTTCGGAAATCGTGATGACGAATTCCTGCGCCTCGCGGTCGGCCGGATAGATCTCGACATAACGTTCCCAGGCCTTCAGTGCGGCCTCCTGGCTGCCACGCTCGGAGAGGATGGCGGCAAGGCCTGCGAGCGCCCCGAAGTGGCGCGGTTCGAGCTCCAGCACCTTGTTGATGTCCGAGACGGATTTCTTGTAATTGCCCATGGTGTAGTGAAGCGTCGCACGCTGGTTCCAGGCGCCTACAAACTCCGGGTTCAAGGCGATCGCCTGGTCGAGAAAATCAAGGGCGGCGGCGGTCCGCTTTTCATCGGTTGCCTTCTTTGCCCATTCGAGCAGCAGGTCGGCGGTCGGGCTTTGCGACGTATTCCACCGGGCCATGACGGAATTGGCCAGCTGCCGGGCGATCTGCGGGCTGCGTTCACGCTTGAGCGCGGCCAGCATGCCGTCGAGATCGCGTGGCTTTTCTGCTGCCTTGACTGGAACCTGCTTGACCGGCGCCGGCTCGACCGAAGGCTGCCCGGATGGTGCCTGTTCCGATGGATTTGGTGGTGTCCCCGGAAACGGTTGGTCAGGCACCTGTGCAACCGCAATGCCTGCGAAGAGCAGCATGGGGAGCAGGGCGGAGACCGTCAGGGCGGTCGAGGTGAGTCGCAACGAAAGAAGGCGCATACTGGGACGATAATCCCTCTGCGCCTTCTTTCAAACTCAAATTTACGACATCAACACGCCGTCGAAACGGCGAGGCATTCCCACAGGCATGGCGCGCCAACCGGCTGCGCCGAAACCTCAGCCCTGACGAGCCTTGAAGCGCGGGTTCATCTTGTTGATGATGTAAACACGACCCTTGCGGCGAACCAGACGGTTGTCGCGGTGACGGGCCTTAAGCGCTTTCAGCGAGTTCTTGATCTTCATTTTCCTGGTCCACAACAATTGTCGGGGAATGGTTTATTCGCCCGCTGCCAAAAACAATCAAAAGAGCGCCGCCCGGGCGCATCCCTGAAGAGTTGGCCGCAATTACCGCGACCAGCCCGGTCATGTCAACCTTCAATGCCCAATTTGCGGGCTAGAAGCAGCGAATATTCCCGGAAATTCAGGCTTTAATCGACATTATTTCCGTCACATGCCCCATCTTGCGACCGGGGCGGGCTTCGGTTTTTCCGTAGAGGTGCACAAGGACGTTGCTGCGGGTGAGCCATGCCGGCACGGAATCGATGTCGTCACCGATCAGATTCGTCATCACGCAGTCGGAGTGGCGCGACGGATCACCGAGCGGCAGACCGGCCACGGCACGGATGTGCTGCTCGAACTGCGAGACGACGCAGGCGGCCTCCGTCCAATGGCCGGAATTGTGCACGCGCGGGGCGATCTCGTTGGCGATCAGGCCGCCATCGGCGAGCACGAAGAACTCCATCCCGACAACGCCGACATAGTCGAGGCCGTTGAGCAGCCTGGTCGCAGCCTGACGCGCGGCAATTGCCGTTTGCGCCGGGATTGCGGCCGGAAGCGTCGATGTGTGCAGGATGCCGTTGCGGTGGACATTCTCGGTCGGGTCGTAGGCCCGCACCTCGCCATCGGCACCACGGGCGGCGATGATCGACACTTCGCGAACGAAAGGCACGAAACTTTCGAGAATCAGGGGAACGGAGCCGAGGGCCGCATAGCCGCCTTCCGCCGTATCGCCCTTGCGGTAAACCTTCTGGCCTTTGCCGTCATAGCCGAAGCGGCGGGTCTTCAAGACGCCTTCGCCGCCGAAATCGGCCAATGCCGCTTCGAGGTCGCTCTGGCTGTCGATGGCGTGAAAACGTGCCGTCTCGATGCCCGAGGCATTGAGGAAGTGTTTTTCGGTAACGCGGTCCTGGGCAACTTCCAGCGCCTTTGCCGGCGGGTAGACCGGAACGCTTGCGGCGAGCCGTTCAACGGCTGTCACCGGCACGTTTTCGAATTCGTAGGTGACGACGTCGCAGAGCTTTGCCAGTTCGGCCAGAGCTTCCGGATCGTCATAGGCGGCGGTAATCTGGGCATTGGCAACCTGTGCCGCCGGGCTGTCAGCTTGCGGCTCGAGGATGATGGTGCGGTAGTTCAGCCGCGCTGCGGCCATGGCGAGCATGCGGCCGAGCTGACCGCCGCCGATGATGCCGATCGTGCGATCCGTCATGGAGTTTCGTCCATCGGATATTCGGCGACGGATCCGGCCTGGCGCTCGATCCAGTCGTCGAGCCGCTCGCTCAGGTCTTCGTCGTGCAGGGCGAGGACGCGGGCAGCAAGCAGCGCGGCGTTGACGGCGCCGGCGCGGCCTATTGCCAGCGTGCCGACCGGAATGCCGGCCGGCATCTGGACGATGGAATAGAGGCTGTCGAGGCCCGACATGGTCTTGGACTGCACGGGCACACCGAAAACCGGCAGGGGCGACAGCGAAGCGACCATTCCGGGCAGGTGAGCGGCGCCACCGGCACCGGCGATGATGATCTTGAAGCCTTCGTCGCGTGCGCCCTTGGCAAAGGCATACATGCGATCGGGTGTGCGGTGGGCAGACACGATGCGGGCTTCATAATTGACGCCGAGCGCATCCAGCGTGTCCGCGGCGTTTTTCATCGTCTCCCAGTCTGACTGGCTTCCCATGATGATGGCGACGGGGGGGCACTCAGCTGTCATCGGATTTCCTTCTTCGGTCAGGCGATGATGTCCGGAATGATCTGATCCTCGATCGAGGTGATCTTGTCCTTGATGGACAATTTCTTCTTTTTCATTCGCTGGATTCTCAGGGCATCGCAACCGGTCGAGATCATCGCATTGATGGCGACGTCGTAGTCCTCGTGCTCCTGGCGAAGCCGTGCCAGTGCGAGCCTGACGTCCGCCTGCTCTTGATCGGCCATTGTTTGTTCCCCGATTGCCGCCTCGTGCACTTTCTTAAGGATGCACGGTAGATTCGCGCAAGCTCCTATCACCAAATACCGGTAACGGGAAGTTATCCTTGTCTGCGTTTTTGCCGCAATGAAATGGGCTCTTTGCCTTCGACAAACCGCATTCTTCGTGTCACATTACGTTCGTAAAGCCTGAAACTCCAGTGGAGAGAGCTGGAAGTAGGCCAATAAGGAAGGACGCATCAAATGACCATGCAGGCTCATCTTGAATCGCTGGAAAAGAAGCACGGTGCTTTGGAGGAAAGACTCCATACCGCTCTTGCATCCCCCTCCGTCAACGATGAACATATCGCCGAATTGAAGCGTCTTAAGCTGCGTCTTAAGGATGAAATGGAACGTCTGAAGGCTTCCACACGACATTGAGTGAAGTGGCTGCACCGGCTTCGGATAATCCGAACCCGATGTATTGAGTGAAGCAGCCACCGTTTTTCGGCCCCGGAGTTCACATCGACTTCGGGGCCTTTATTTTGTTCGCATTCTGTGGGGAACAAAGACGGCTCAGGACCAGAACTGATCGAGCCAGAGGTTCATCCGGTCGAAACCGGGACGGTTGACGCAGTAGATGCGGCGGGTGCCCTCGGCCTTCACGTCGACCAGACCGCAATCCAGCAGAGCCTTCAAATGCTGCGAGACGGCCGGGCGGCTGATCGGCAGCGTCTTGGCGAGGTCGTTCACGGTCTTCGGCGATCGACGCAGATCCTCCAGGATGTGACGCCTGTTCGGGTCTGCGATAGCCGTGAAAGGGTCCGCGTTTGTCATGGCGAAACGTTATGTCAAAGGCGTATGCACGGCAAGCGCGAATGTGCGCTGCAGCAGGGCTTTCCGGTATCTGATGCGGGTCTGTCTGGACTGGATGCAACGGATCTGGTTTCTGCGTACGGATACGTCATGACCTGCATCCAAGGGTCGAATGGTTGAGAGCTGCTCATCTCTCCCGGGCCGTGCAGCACACAGCCTTCAGCCCTGGCCGGGAACATTGGCTGCGCAGAAGTTCCGGTCTGTGCGCATTGTCCGGTTGATCCTTGCGGGCGAGCGGTCTATCGGATTTGCTGAGATATAACGAGGGTGTGTTCCGCAGGTTGCGGAAACACCCGGAAACGGAACCATCGATGACCAAGATTGAAGACCGCTGCCGCCTCGTGCTGATCGTTCCGGAGATTGCCGATGCCGCCGAACAGGCGCGCATCCTCGGCGATGCATTGCGGGGTGGCGACGTTGCCTCCGTGATCATTCCGCAATACGGACTGGACGATGCGAGCTTCCAGAAACATGCCGAACTTCTGGTTCCGGTGATCCAGGAGGCGGGGGCTGCGGCACTGATCGTCGACAACAGCCGCGTTGCCGGCCGGGTGAAGGCCGACGGCCTGCATATCAGCGGCAATGCCGCAGCGCTGGCGGAAGCTGTCGCCAACCACACGCCGAAGATGATCGTCGGTGGTGGCAATGCCATGGACCGCCACCATGCGCTGGAGATGGGCGAGCCCCAGCCGGACTACATTTTCTTCGGCAAGCTCGATGGTGACATCAAGCCGGAAGCGCATTCGAAGAATATCGCTCTGGGCGAGTGGTGGTCGGCGATGATTTCCATTCCATGCATCGTCATGGGCGGCACCGATCCTTCCTCGGCACTGGCCGTGGCCGAGAGCGGTTGTGAGTTCGTCGCACTCGGCAAGGCGGTTTTTGATGACCCGGCGACGGCTGCGACGATTGTTTCCCAGGTGAATGCCGAACTTGACGAAAAAGCGCCACGGTTTGGAGATTGAACCGCCTCATGCGCCAATCCATGTCCATCCACCGTCTGATTCTTGCCGCTTTCACAGGGCTCGCGCTCGCGACGGCGCCGGCTGCTCATGCGCAGGAAACAGAGGATGGCCTGGAGATTGGCGACGCGCCGGCGATCAGGCCTGCCGAGCCCGAGGACGCCGGAACGATTGATCGTGGCCAGCGGCCAAACACCAGCGAAGGCGATGCGACGACACTGGACCGCGCCGATCGCGATGCCAAGCAACCGGAAACCAAATCCGGGCGCGATCAGGGCAAGGCCGGCAAGGGTGGCCGCGAAGAGGAATTGCAAGGGATCAACATCTATCTGCGCATGGGCACGCCACTGCCGGATCCGCCGAAGGACAAGGAATTTTCCGGAGAGCCGGACGAGGCTTATGGCGCCTTCCAGCGCGGATTGTTTCTGACGGCTGTCGACAAGGCGCTGCCGCGTGCACAGCTTGGCGACCCCGCGGCGCAGACATTGCTGGCCGAAATCATGTCGCGCGGACTTGGCGTCAAGCGCGACCTGAAAGGTGCAAGCTTCTGGTATGGCCAGGCGGCACAGGGCGGCGAGCCGTCGGCGATGTTCAAGTATGCCCTGTTGCTGATGGAGGGCAAATTCGTCCCGCGCGACAAGGCGAAGGCCGACGAATATATGCGCCAGGCGGCCGATGCCGGCAACGGTTCGGCCCAGTTCAACTGGGCGCAGATCCTGGTCTCGGACAATCCGGGCGTCCGGGGCCTGACGATGGCCATGCCCTACTACGAGAAGGCGTCCGAGCAGGGCATTGCGGACGCGCAATATGCGCTGGCCCAGGTCTATGCGGCCCTGAAGGATGTGCCGGAAGAGAAGAAGGCCAGGGCACGCGAGTGGCTTGAGCGGGCGGCCAAGGCCGGTTTCGACACGGCCCAGCTTGATATCGGCATCTGGCTGGTCAATGGCATCAATGGCCCGCGCGACTATGATGCCGGCTTCCGCTGGCTCAGTATTGCGGCCAAGCGCGGTAATGTGGTGGCGCAGAACCGATTGTCGCATCTCTATATCAATGCCCTTGGCACACGCCCTGATCCCGTCGAGGCGGCGAAGTGGTATGTGCTGTCGCGCCGCGCCGGTCTCACGGACCCGACGCTGGAGGATTTCTATCTGGGTCTGAACGAAGAGCAGCAGAAGCAGGCGATCGACGGGGCCAATCGTTTCCGTCGGAGTTGACGTCATCGCTTTTCGAAGACGCCGGGTTGGGGGAGCGGTGGCATGGATATCTTCGATCTTTTCCAGCGTCTGGGCCTTGCGATCGCCGTCGGTGCTGCTGTGGGCGTGGAGCGCCACTGGCGCGAGCGTGACGAGCCTGAGGGGGCGCGTACCGCCGGGATCCGGACCTTTACGTTGATCGGCATGACCGGTGGTCTCGCCGGACTGATCGAGTTGGCCGTAAAGGAAACGGCATTTTCGGGGCTTGTCGTTACCGGCTTTCTGATCTGCATCACCGCAATCATCCTGCGCTTCGGCCTGATGGAAGCGCAAGCGCAAAAATCCTTCAGTGCAACCACGGTGATCGCGGCTGTCGCAACTTTCGGTCTTGGAACGCTCTCGGTCATCGGTGACATGGTCCTGGCGTCCGCCGGCGGTGCGGCAATGGTTGCGGTTCTGGCGAGCCGAGAGTTCCTGCACGGCGCGATCCGGAAACTGACATGGCTGGAATTGCGCTCGGCGGTCATTCTTCTGGCGATGACATTCGTGCTTCTGCCGCTGATCCCCTCAGAGCCTCTGGGTCCGTTCGGTGGCGTGTCGCCACGCAATCTGGTGGTGCTGGTCATCGCGCTCGCGTCGATCTCGTTTGTCGGCTATGTGGCGGTCCGCATGCTTGGCCAGGGGCAGGGCGATCTGGTAGCTGGCGCCGTCGGCGGTCTCGTTTCATCGACCGGCACGACGCTTGCGCTTGCGCGGCGAAGCGTGGACGCAGGCTCGTCAGCCGGTCTTGCCGCCGGCGCGCTGGTTGCCGGTGCCGTTTCGCTGGTGCGCACCGTGTTTCTGATGCTTGCGCTTTCGCCCTCTCTGGGATGGTCGGTGTTGCCGGGGCTTGTGGCCGCAGCGCTGGTCATGGTCACTGCGTCGCTGTTTTTCGTCCGCTGGCGTGAGCCTGCCGGCGTGGGAGACCTGCCGGCCAATCCGTTCGAAATCGGTTCTGTCATCCGCATGGCGCTGCTGATTACCGCTGTTGCTTTTCTGGCGCGTGCGGCAAGCCAGGCCTTTGGCGATGGCGGGCTTTATCTCGTCTCGGTGCTTTCGGCCTTTGCCGATGTCGATGCTGCCACTGTGACGATTGCCGGCATGGCGGATCGGCTGAGCTCGGATGTCGCGGTCGAGGCGGTCGGCCTTGCCGTGGTCGCCAACATCGCGGCGAAGGCGCTCTATGCTGCGGGCACGGGCAGCCGGAGCTTCGCCGCCAAAGTGGCTGTCGGTTCGCTGCTTGCCGTGTGTGCCGGCCTGGTGGTCCACTGGGCGGTCCCTTGGGCGGTCCATGGGGCTGCGGGGCTGATGTGAGCCTCGTGCATGGCCGGATGGCGGGTTGCCCCTTGAAATCCGGCGATTTTTGTGGTCTTGAACCGCGCAACCGCTGCCGCGCGCAAGCGCCGCTCTTGTCGCCCTTTCCGGCGACCACCGAATTTCAAGGAATACCACCGGATGGCCCGTTCAGCTCTTCTCAACGTCATGGTCCAGTCCGCCATCAAGGCGGGCAAGTCGCTGGCGCGCGACTTCGGCGAAGTGCAGAACCTGCAGGTCTCCGTCAAGGGCCCGGGCGACTTCGTTTCGCAGGCTGATTTCCGTGCCGAAAAGATCGTGCGGGAAGAGCTTTTGAAGGCGCGTCCGACCTATGGTTTCCTCGGTGAGGAAAGCGAAGAGATCAAGGGCACCGATGGCGCGCATCGCTGGATCGTCGACCCGCTTGATGGCACGACTAACTTCCTGCACGGCATTCCGCAGTTTGCCGTCTCGATCGCGCTGGAGCGCAATGGCGAGATCGTCGCCGGCGTGATCTTCAATCCGGCGACAGACGAGCTTTACACGACCGAAAAGGGCGGCGGCGCCTTCCTCAACGATCGCCGTATTCGCGTCGGCGCCCGCAAGGTGCTGTCGGATTGCGTCATCGGCTGTGGCGTACCGCATCTCGGCCGTGGCCAGCACGGCAAGTTCCTCGTCGAACTGCGCCATGTCATGGGTGAGGTTTCCGGCGTGCGGCGCATGGGGGCTGCTGCCCTCGATCTCGCCTATGTCGCGGCTGGTCGCCTGGATGGCTTCTGGGAAACCGGTCTCAACATCTGGGACATTGCAGCCGGCGTTCTCCTGATCCGCGAAGCCGGTGGTTTCGTCTCGGACATGAAGGGCACGCAGGACATGTTCGAGACCGGTGCCGTGATCGCCGGCAACGAGTATATTCGCAAAGCCTTGGAAGAAGTGATTAATCGTCCTGTACCGAAGGCGTAAGCGCTTTCAAAACGGTGCTGTATGACGCGGCTTTCCGGCTTCAATTCGTCTCATTTTTCTACTAGCCTCCGGGACTGAGATTCCCCGGAGGTTGAGTACACATGGCGAAAGTGAAGCTGGCGGACCTGGAAGTGGACGAAACCCGAGCAGGGGAATACGGCCAGAAGCTCTCCAGCCCGATGCCCTTCTTCACCACAATGGTCATCTTCCTGATCATCGTCGGTTTCATTGCGGCCATCCTATACCGACAGGCCCATGCGGCTTTCATTACCAATCCCGGGCTGAATGGCCTCATTCTGGGGGTCATGGCCGTTGGTATCATTCTGGTGTTCAACCAGGTGCTGGCGCTTCGTCCCGAAGTGCGCTGGTTCAACTCCTTCCGGGCCGCGGGCAATGATTTTGACCGTGTCGGTCGCGATCCGCGCCTTCTCGCACCGATGAAGTCGCTGATCGGCGGACGTCGGTCGATGGCGATCTCGACCACGGCACTGCGCTCCATTCTCGATTCGATCGGTACGCGTCTTGATGAATCGCGCGATACGACGCGCTATCTCGTCGGGCTTCTTGTCTTTCTCGGCCTGCTCGGCACCTTCTGGGGTCTTCTCGGCACGATTGCCTCGATCAACGACGTCATCCAGTCGCTGGATCCGTCGTCCGGTGACAGCAATGACGTGTTGACCGCGCTGAAGAGCGGCCTGACGGCGCCGCTGGCCGGCATGGGCACGGCGTTTTCGTCCTCGCTGCTTGGCCTGTCCGGCTCGCTGATCCTCGGCTTTCTCGATCTGCAGGCCGGCCGTGCGCAGAACCGTTTCTATACCGAACTGGAAAACTGGCTGTCCTCCGTCACGGACCTCGATTCCGAACTGGCGGGCGTCTCCGACGGCAGCGGCGCGGTCGCCAGTGAAGATGTGAAGCTGCTGCTTGTCGAGGTTGCGAGGCTTGCCAATCGCGACGGTGGCGACAATACCAGCAGCGAGCGTTCTGTTGCCGCGATTGCCGGACTGGCGGAGGGCATACAGGGACTGGTCAAGAACATGCGCAACGAGCAGCAGATGTTGCGCGACTGGATCGAAGCTCAGCAGGAAGATGCCCGCGCCATGCGCAAGACGCTCGACCGGCTGAACGACAAGATCGGCGGGACGAAGTAAATGGCGCTCGGCCGCAACCGGCGCCGGGAGCGCTCCGTCGACTACTGGCCTGGTTTCGTCGATGCCCTGTCGACGCTGCTTCTGGCGATCATGTTCCTGCTCACGGTCTTCGTGCTGGCTCAGTTCATCCTGAGCCGCGAGATTTCCGGCAAGGACGAGGTGCTGAACAGGCTCAATAGCCAGATCGCCGAACTGACCCAGTTGCTGGCGCTCGAAAAGAGCGGCAAGCAGGATCTCGAAGACACGCTGGCCAGCCTGCAGTCGTCGCTCGCATCCTCGGAAAGCGAGCGTACGCGCTTGCAGCAGCTTCTGGAGAGCGGCACCGGATCTGCCGATGCGGCCAATGTGAAAGTCGGCAGGCTGACGCAGGAACTGGACGCGGAAAAACAGGTCAGCACCCGGGCGATGAGCCAGATCGAGCTGCTCAACCAGCAGATCGCCGCCCTGCGGGCGCAGATCGCCGCCATCGAGGAGGCGCTTCAGGCCTCCGAGGCAAAGGATGCCAATTCGCAGGCGAAGATCTCCGATCTCGGCCGCCGGCTCAACGTCGCTCTTGCACAGCGTGTGCAGGAGCTGAACCGTTATCGGTCCGACTTCTTTGGCCGGCTGCGGGAGATCCTGTCAGACCGTGAAAACATCCGCATCGTCGGCGACCGTTTCGTCTTCCAGTCGGAAGTACTGTTCCCGTCCGGCGGCAACGTGCTCAATCCGGCTGGCGAGGTGGAAATGGCAAAGCTCGCCACGGCTATCCTCGACCTGGCACGGGAAATTCCTTCGGAAATCAACTGGGTCCTGCGAGTCGACGGTCATACCGACAATGTGCCTCTGACCGGGACCGGTCGTTACTCCGACAACTGGGAGCTTTCGGCTGCGCGCGCGATCTCCGTGGTCAAATATCTGATTGCCCAAGGCGTTCCGGCAAACCGTCTGGTCGCGGCCGGCTTTGGGGAAAATCAGCCGATTGCCGAAGGCGACAGTGTTGAGGCGCGATCCCAGAACCGTCGCATCGAGTTGAAGCTGACCGAGCGCTGAAATTCGGTACTGGACAGTTCCTTACCCACCTTATTTGAGGATTGTATTACGTGCGCGTAAGCGTAAGACTGCCTGATGTTGGAGGACATCATGCAGCACTTCGATATTCTGGTGATTGGCGCCGGTCTGGCGGGTCTTGTCGCGGCCACGGAGGCCGTGGAGCGAGGACTGAAAGTCGCTTTGGTCGACCAGGAGGGCGAACAGAATCTCGGTGGTCAGGCTTTCTGGTCGCTGGGCGGTCTGTTCTTCATCGACAGTCCCGAGCAGCGGCGGATGGGCATTCGCGACAGCTTCGACCTGGCGCGGCAGGACTGGTTCGGCTCGGCCGGGTTCGATCGCAACGAGGATTTCTGGCCACGGCAATGGGCCGAGGCCTATCTGCATTTTGCGGCCGGCGAGAAGCGGAGCTGGTTGAAAGCGCAAGGGGTGAGCTGGTTTCCGGTGGTCGGCTGGGCCGAGCGCGGCGGAGCGCTGGCAACAGGGCATGGCAATTCCGTGCCACGCTTTCATGTGACATGGGGCACCGGGCCGGGCGTGATCGCACCCTTCGTGCAGCGCGCAAGGGCTGCTGCAGATGCCTGCAAGCTCACCTTCATGTTCCGTCATCAGGTGGATCGCCTGGTCGTCACCAATGGTGCGGTCACAGGCGCTGCCGGTTCAGTACTGGCAGGCGACGCGACGCCGAGGGGCGCTTCCAGTTCGCGCAATGTGATCGGCGATTTCGAGGTGACCGCGGGAGCGGTGATCGTGGCGTCGGGTGGCATTGGCGGCAACCATGACCTGGTGCGCAAGAGCTGGCCGGTCGAGCGGCTCGGGCCGCCGCCGAAATCGATGGTCGCGGGTGTCCCTGCCCATGTCGATGGACGCATGTTGGGGATTACCCAGCTGGCCGGCGGCGAGATTATCAACGGCGACCGGATGTGGCATTACACGGAGGGTCTGCGCAATTGGGACCCGATCTGGCCGAACCACGGCATCCGCATCCTGCCCGGTCCGTCCTCCTTCTGGTGCGATGCCGACGGCAACCGGTTTGCAGCCCCCGTCATGCCCGGTTTCGACACGCTGGGCACGCTAAAAGCGATCCGCGCGCGCGGGGACGAATATTCCTGGTTCATCCTGAACAAGGCGATCATCAAGAAGGAATTTGCCCTGTCTGGTTCCGAGCAGAACCCGGACCTGACAGACAAGGACGTGCCGCTGCTGTTGAAGCGGCTTGGGAAGAACCCGCCAGGCCCGGTGCAGGCCTTCATGGACAAGGGCGAGGACTTCGTCGTGCGCGATACACTGGAGGACCTGGTCATGGCGATGAACGAGCTGACCGGCGAGCATCGGCTCGGGATCCATCATCTGCGCGCGCAGATCGAGGCCCGTGACCGGCAGATCGACAACAAGTTCAGCAAAGATGCACAGGTCACGGCCATACGCGGCGCGCGCAACTATTTGGGCGACAAGCTCATGCGCACCGCCAAGCCGCATCGTCTGCTCGACCCCAAGGCGGGCCCCCTGATCGGCGTTCGCCTGCATATCCTGACCCGCAAGACCTTGGGCGGGTTGCATACCGATCTCGAGGGCCGCGTATTGTCACGCGACAACAAGCCGATCGGCGGACTGTATGCGGCGGGTGAAGTGTCCGGGTTCGGCGGCGGCGGCATGCATGGTTACAATGCGCTGGAAGGGACCTTCCTCGGCGGCTGCCTGTTCTCAGGCCGCGTCGCTGGCAGAACCGCCGGAGGCTGATCCGGCGGTTCGCTGCTTGCCATAGGTGTTTTTGCCGGGGCTGAGCCGATAATCAGTCCATCTGCACGTTGGCGTCGCGCACTACCGGTGTCCACTTGGCCATTTCGGCCTTGACGTGGGCGGCGAGTTCCTCGGGGCTCGAAGCGACGACTGTCGCGCTGAATTCCTTCATGCGCTCGACGACGGCGGGATCAGCCATGGCAACTTTCGCCGAGGCGTTCAGCCGGTCGACGACGTCCTTGGGTGTGTCTTTCGGCGCAAACAAGGCGTTCCATGTGTAAGTCTCGTAGCCGGGAATACCGGCCTCGGCCATGGTCGGCACGTCGGGGAAGGATGGCGCCCGTTCCGCCGTGGTCACGGCCAGGGCCCGCAATGTGCCAGCCTTGATGTGGCCGGAGGAGGAGGGAAGGTTGTCGAACATGATCGGTACCTGGTTGCCGATCACATCGGTCAGCGCCGGGCCGGAACCCTTGTAAGGCACATGCTGCATCTTGACGCCTGCCATGGCGTTGAACAGTTCACCGGACAGATGCAGCGGCGTGCCATTGCCGGACGAGGCATAGCTGTACTTTTCCGGATCGGCCTTCAACAGGGCGAGCAGTTCCTTGACGTCTTTCGCCGGCAATTGCGGATTGACGACCAGTACATTCGGCACGACGACGAGCAGGGAGACCGGGGCGAAATCGGTTTCGGCATCATAGGGCTTGTTCTTCAGGATCAGCGGATTGAGCGCATGGGTGGCAACCGTGCCCATCAGGATGGTGTAGCCGTCCGGCTCCGCGCGCGCGACGTTTCCGGCGCCGAGACTGCCGCCGGCACCGCCGACATTCTGGACGACGACCTGCTGGCCGAGATCGGCCGACATGCGCTCGGCAATGACCCGGGCGACGACATCGGTCGAGCCGCCGGCAGCAAAGGGCACGACCAGCGTCACCGAGCGCTCGGGAAATTCGGCCTGTGCCGGGCCGACCGACACCACGCCGGCCAGCAGGCCCGCCGCGATTATGGATTTAACGAATGACATGAACATTCCTCCCGTCATGTGTTGACTATCCGGCGGCCACAGCTCCTCCCGCGCCCGTCCGGATAGGGTTGATTGTCGCGTTCCGGTGAGACCGGACAACGGCAATGCGCTGTGGTTGTAGGACCGCTGCACGTCTTTGGCGGGGGATGGGTGGAATTCTGCCCAAACGGGTGCAAACATGGGTAAAAATCCACCCATGTCTGTTCGTCGCCTGAGCCGTGTTGCGCTGCTGCGTTATTGCGCCGCGGCGGTGAAGTCGCGTCCACCGGTCTCGAATTGCAGGCGTGCCAGCTTGGCATAGAGGCCGCCCTGCTGGATCAGGCTCTGGTGAGTCCCCTGTTCGACGATATGGCCGTCGTCGAGCACCAGGATGCGGTCAGCCTTGAGAACGGTTGCCAGGCGATGGGCGATGACGATTGTCGTGCGGTTGCTCATCAGGCCATCGAGCGCTTTTTGCACCAGCGTCTCGCTCTCTGCATCCAGCGCCGAGGTCGCTTCGTCGAGCAGCAGGAGCGGGGCGTCGCGCAAAAGCGCACGGGCAATGGCGATGCGCTGGCGCTGGCCGCCGGACAGGGTGATGCCCCGTTCGCCGACCACGGTGTCGAAACCGTTTTCCAGCCGGTTGATGAATTCGCTCGCCTGGGCTGCTTCCGCGGCTGCCTCGACCATCCGGCGGTTGGCGTTCGGCGAGCCGAAGGCGATGTTGTCGTGGATCGACGAGGCGAAGATGGTGACGTCCTGCGGCACGATCGCCGTGCGGGCGCGCAGCGCCTGCGGATCAACCGTGCGGATATCGGTGCCGTCGAGATAGACGCTGCCTTCGGACGGATCGTAGAAGCGCAGGATCAGCGAAAAGATGGTGCTTTTGCCGGCGCCCGACGGGCCGACGATGGCCACGGTCTCGCCCGGCTCGACCTTGAAAGATAGGCCTTTCAAAGCCGACTTCGCTGTTCGGGAGGGGTAGGCAAAACGCACGCCGTCGAATGTGACGCGACCCTCTGCCGGCTGCGGCAAGATTGCCGGATGTGCCGGGGCGGCGATGGCCGGATGCTCGGCGAGCAGTTCGGTGAGGCGTTCGGCAGCCCCCGAGGCTTGCGAAAGTTCGCCCCAGACTTCCGACAGCGTTCCAAGCGAGCCGCCGGCAATCACCGAATAGAGCAGGAACTGGCCGAGCGTTCCGGCGGACATGGTGCCCGCCAATACGCTCTGTGCACCGAACCAGAGCACTCCAACAATACTGCCGAAGATCAGGGCAATGGCGACGCCGGTCAGAAGCGATCGCGACTTGATCGCGGCGCGTGCCGCTTCATAGGCGCTTTCCACCGCCGAGCCGTAACGCTGGCGTGCCATGTCTTCCGCGTTGAAGGCCTGCAGGGTCCGGGCGGAGCCGATCATTTCGCCGGCAAAGGTGGAGGCTTCGGCCAAGGTGTCTTGAGCGGCACGGGAGCGCTTGCGCACCGAGCGGCCGAAGGCAACCAGGGGAAAGACGATGATCGGGATCGCGGCCAGCACCATGATCGACAGGCGCGGGCTGGTGTAGATCATCATGGCGATCGCGCCGAGACAGAGAATCGAATTGCGCAGCGCAAGCGAGGCGGTGGCGCCGACTGCGGATTTCAGCTGGGTGGTGTCGGCCGTCAGCCGCGAGACGATCTCGCCTGACTGGTTGATGTCGAAGAAGGATGGCGACAGGCGCGTCACATGGGCAAAAACGTCGCGGCGCAAATCGGCGACGACACGCTCGCCGATGGTGATGACGAAGTAGTAGCGCATGGCGCTGGCAATCGCGAGGACCACGGCCATGACGATCATCATGGCGAAGTATTTGTTGATAAAGCCGCTGTCGGCGGCGTTGAAGCCATGATCGAGCATACGCCGGATGGCAATCGGCAAAGCAAGCGTTGTGGCGGCCGCAAGTCCGAGGAAAAATATAGCGCCGGCAACCAGCCCACGATATCGCTTCAGATAGGGAAGCAGACTGCTGAGCGGCTTCAGAGAGCGGCGTTTCTTATCGTTGTTTTCGGCTTCCAAGGTCACGCGGCATTGCTCCTGACAGTGCTTGCAGGCTTTCGTGCCATGGCACTTGTTATCCCTGCGCCCTTCATGTATAGGCACGGCATCGAATTGGGAAGCCGTGGCCTGATCGGACTGCGGCATCATGTATTGAATAGGTCTCGCTGACGCAATTGCGGCATATAGACCCTACCGGCACAGCAGGAATAGAGCGATGAAGGCTGACATCCATCCCGACTACCACGTCATCAAAGTCGTCATGACCGATGGCACCGAATATGAAACGCGTTCGACCTGGGGTTCGGCTAACGCGACCATGAACCTCGAAATCGATCCGAAGTCGCACCCGGCTTGGACCGGCGGCAACCAGCAGCTGATGGACCGCGGCGGTCGCCTTTCGAAGTTCAACAAGCGTTTCGGCGGCCTCGGCCTCTAATCGCTGCGAACTCTGCAAGATTGCAAAAAGCCCGGTTTTACCGGGCTTTTTCTGTTTCCGCAGATGAAATGCCGGACGACCCCTCAGATCGCGGCCAGCCGGTCGGCAACCTCCTCGAGCGCAAGGTCGTGCTTTGCCGCGAGCGTCATGCCGAATTCGATCAGGGCCTTGATATTGCCGGGGCTGGCGTCGTCCAACGCATCATTGACCCCGACGAGCGGCGCATCCAGTCGGAAATAGTTCAGCGATCCGCGATTGGCCGTGGTGACGATGGTGGCGCCGTCGGTAAATTTCGGTGGCGTGCGGTTCAACAGCTTGTTCAACTGATAGGACGCCGTGCTCGCCTGCCCCTGCATGAAGACGGAAATCAGCGGTGTGTCATTGGCCGGACTGATCCAGCCGCCGGCACCCCAGTTCTTCGCCTGCTGATAGGGGATCTTGCGGCTGGCCGATCCTGTTCCGAGCGAAAGGAAGATCATCTCCTCGCCATTCTCGCGCCAGCCGAGCTTGCTGCCTTCGACATAGGCGGCCATGGCCGGGTCATTGGCGAAGACGCCCCCGTCGACCATCGGGATCGACGGGACCTCGCCACGGCTCCTTGCGGCAAGATCCTCGACCAGTGCCGGCTCGAAATAGGTGGGGGCTGCCGATGAGCCGCGCACTGCCTGCCAGAAATAGAAGCGCTCATGCTCGGGATCGGCATTGGTCATGAAGACCGCCCGTCGCGTGTGTATGTCGTAGGCGGTGATCAGCACCTTGGTCAAAGCCTGGGCAATCTCCGTCGACTTGCCGAGCATGTCGATCAGGATCTTTTCCAATGCCGTGGCGTCATAGTGTTCATCAAACAGGCCGCCAAGATTGGCGAGCTTGCGGAACAGGGACTGATCGAAGATCGTCGGTCCCTTGCTGCGATACAGTTCGAGAAGCATCGCAGCATTGGCGACCGGCTGGTCGGGGTGGCGTGGCTTCGGGCAGGTCAGGCCGGCGGCGATGATGGCGCCGGTCGAAGTGCCTGCGATCAGGTCGAAGTAGCGATAGAGGGGCAGCGTCTTGCCCCGGGCCTTGAGCTTGTCTTCTAGCACGGTCAGTACGGCTGCGGGAACGGCGCCGCGAATGCCGCCGCCGTCGATCGAAAGAATGAACTTCGTCATGATGCCCTCCCTTGGATTGCAAGAGAGTGGCACCTTTATTTAAAGTTGTAAATATCCCGGCAAACACCTTGAGGTGCACGGTTAACAAAAAGCCCGGTCATGCAGGCGCATGCCGGGCTATCGTGTCATTTCAGATCGTCTTGAAGCGGGCGTGGTTCAACCGGCGTTGAAAGCCGTGCGCAGCAGGTTCAGCTGTGCCTGGACGCTGTTTTCATTGTCCGGCAGGAACTCTTCTTCCTGCGGGCGGTAGATTTCGCGGTCGAGCAGGGCCACGCGGTTCTGCAGGCGCAGCGAGCGTTCGACGAGATCACGGAAGGATTCCGGCAGGTCGAGCCAGCCCGGTGCCGTGCGGTCGACGTTGAAGCCGTCCAGGCGCACCTTGTTCTTTTCGGACAGAACCTGATCGCGGCTCATTTCGCCGTTGTTGACGGCGCGCTGGAGCAGGAGCCAGGAGGCCATCTGCATCAGGCGGGTGGTAAGGCGCATGGATTCGGCAGCGTAGAGCACGGAGGCCTGACGCGGCAGGACCTTGGCGGCAGCGCGGCCAGGACCGTCGAGGTAGGCAGCCGTCTCTTCGACCAAGCCCATGCCTTCGGCATAGGTCGCCTTGAACTGGCTGGATGCCGCTGCGCGACCGGCGAAGCTAACCGTATTCAACCCGAGTTCCGACATGGATGTTTCCCTGTAAAACGCATCACTATTGTACGTAACGGCAGCGGTGCGATCTTGTTCCTGCCGCATTTGGTGAGGCTACGATGCTACCAATACCCCAAATGCGCAAGGCGTTTCTTAAGGAAGGGTTAATTCCCACAATTTTGCGGTTACTTTGCGGCGCAAAGCAAAAAAAGAGCCGCAAACGCGGCTCTCAAGGTAAAACAGGGAGAAAATCAGACCATCGCCGTTAGGTGAAACTGCCTGAATCCAGGAGGACTGGATGAGCTTAGTTTCCATGAAAAGAGTTAACGCCAAGTAAATTCATTCGAGAGAAATGGATCTTTACAGACCAGCTCGGCGAATAATCACGTTTTCAGGTTTTATACTTTCGGCCCGAACAGGTTGTCGGCGGCTTTGCGACCGGCTTCCTTGCGTTCGATCTCGCTCCTGATTCGGCCGATTTCCTGCTCCAGCAGC
Source organism: Hyphomicrobiales bacterium (assembly GCA_900470155.1). Classification (GTDB taxonomy): domain Bacteria; phylum Pseudomonadota; class Alphaproteobacteria; order Rhizobiales; family Rhizobiaceae; genus Allorhizobium. The sequence goes on along the minus strand of UBZT01000009.1, from coordinate 879,074 downwards.
GCGATGCGCTGGCGCAATTCGTCGGCCGAGATCGCTGACAGCTCAGCGCCGATCTCGTGGTTTGTCTTGACCTGGCGTGGTTCGTCTTCGCGGTTCATGCGCGCACCTCTTCACCCGATTGCTGTTCCTGGTCGTCCTGATCGCGCAAAGGCGTGGCGCGTGGATCCAGCGACAGGCTTTCGGCGGTGCCCATGGGCGAGGCGCTGATCGGCAGGTTCGGCATGTTCTCACGGTCGGCGGCCGGAATCGCCGCCCGCAGGCGACTGCGATAGATCGCGTAGGCGGATAGCGTCAGATGTGCGAATGCGGTGACGGCAAACAGCGCATAGGGACCGAGCCAGGTCATTACCGGACCACCGAGGGTTGGCCCGATGATGGTGCCGATACCAAACAGCAGCAACAGGCCGCCGGACACTTTGACGAATTCGTCGGCGCCGGCGAAGTCGTTCGCATGGGCGACGGCAATCGGATAGAGCGCGTTGGCGGCTGCCCCATAGATCGCGACAAACAGGATCATCATGCCGGGATCGGTCGGACGGAAGATCAGCAGGATCAGGGCGGCCAGCGCGGCCAGCAGCGAAAGGGCCGCCAGCACGTAGCGGCGATCGATACGGTCGGAGAGCTTGCCGGCCGGAAACTGCATCAAGGCGCCGAGGAAGATGGTCACGGACAGCATGATGGCGATGGTGCCGGCGTCCAGCCCGGCACGGGTGCCGAAGACCGCGCCGAGCGTGCCATAGGCGCCATTGGCAATGCCAATGAGCAGGATACCGATGAAGGAGACGGGTGAATTGCGGTAGAGGTTCGGCAGATCGATCTTGACCGATTTCAGCGGCTGCGGGCTTGCCGCCGTCGACATGGTCGTCGGCATGATGGCGAAGCAATAGACAATGCCGCAGATCATGAACAGGATGGTGGTCTCGGGGTCGAAGACGCCGACCAGCATCTGGCCCCCGACCACGCCGAGCAGCGTGATCGAAATGTAGAGCGAGAAGATCATGCCCCGGCTCTCGTTCGTGGCGCGCTCGTTCAGCCAGCTTTCGACGATCATCGAGGTACCGGCGGTGCAGAAGCCGGTGATGGCGCGCAGCAGAACCCACCAATGTGCGTCGACTATGATGCCGGTCAACAGCGCGATGACGGCAATCAGCGACACGAAGGTGGAGAAGGCGCGGACATGGCCAACGCGCATGACGAGTTTCGGGGCGGCGAAACAGCCGATGACGAAACCGGTTGCCCAGGAGGTGCCGAGCAGGCCGAGCACTTCGTTGGAATAGCCCTCGACGGCGCCACGCACGGGCAGAAGCAGACCGTGCAATCCGTTTCCAAGGAAGAGGAAGAGCGTGCCCAGAAGGAGGGCCGCAACCGGCAAAAGATTTCGTCTCATGGCAATGTCTTGTCGATTGGGGTTGGCAGGGCTTCCGAGCGGAGCGCGAACTACAACGTCACAGTAAATGCATGTTCCTACCGTTGTCTGAATGGAACCGCAGCTTGCAGAATTTCTTTCTGGAAGGCAAAAGTGACGGCGTTGTGGCCGCATGTGTCGGCCGCCTGGGAAGAATGATGACCAAAGCCATCTCCGCCTTTTTGATCCTTGCGATGCTCATCCAGGTGATCAAGCCGCTCGGCCTGCCGGGTTTGCGCCGGCGTGGCGATTTCTGGAAGCTTGCGGTGGTCGCCTTCGTGATCTGGTCGATCACGCTTCTGGCGCGGGACCTGACCTGATCAGAGACGGATCGTGCCGCGCATCACTTCGACAGAGGCGCCCGAGACGGTGACGTCAGAAAAGCGACCGTGCGTGACATTGACCTGAAGCTGGATCAGGCTACGGCGCCCCATCTCGACACCCTGTTCGACGAGAAGCGGCCGGCTTTGCGGATCGGGCACGAGCGTCGTCAGGAACGCACCGAGTGCTGCCGACGCGCTGCCGGTCGCCGGATCTTCGGCGACGTTGTCCAGCGGGGCAAACATGCGGGCACGAACGTGGTTTTCGCCGACCCAGGTATAGAGGAAGGTGGCGCAGTCGCAGTGTTCGTCGGCATAGGTTTGGCACAGAGCCTTGATCGGCTCTATGCGCGAGGCGGCGCGGGCGAGGGCGGCGAGGTTTGCCACTTCGACCAGGATGAATTTCAGGCCGACCGAAGCGAATGCCGGCAGATGTCGGGTTGTTTCGATGTCGGCTGGTGCAAGCCCAATGCAGAGTGCCACGTCATCGGCCGGGATGCTGGCGCCGACCGTCAGCGGGCCGGGCGCGCGGATGGTCGTCGAAGCGACCGAGCCGTCGCCTGTGCGTTGAACGGAGACCGCGACGAGGCCGGCCTTTTCCTCGAAGATCAGCTGGTCGGACAGGGCCTGTCCGAAGACTTCACTCATGCCGGCCAGGACGAAAGCCGTTCCGACGTTAGGGTGGCCGGCAAAGGGAACTTCCGTCACCGGTGTGAAGATTCGGATTTCCGCGCTGTTGGCCGGGTCTTTCGGCGGCAGGACGAAGGTCGTTTCGGAATAGCCGAACTCGGTGGCGATCTTCTGCATGTCCGCGTCGCTCAATCCCCTTGCATCGGTGATGACGGCCAGCGGATTGCCGGAGAAGCGCTCGCTGGTGAAGACATCGACGGTGACGAAAGGGATTTCGCGCATGGGTTTTCCGGCCTTGGCTGGTTCTTCGGGTTTCAGTTCGTCTGCCAGGCCGCGACCGGGAAGACACGGTCATAGGTCCAATTGAAGACGAAGGCATAGACCATGTAGAACAGCGCAAAGGCGACGTCCATCACCAGTGCTTGCCACAGGCTGATGCCGAGATACCAGGCGATGAAGGGCATCAGCACCAGCAGAAGCCCTGCCTCGAAGGCAACGGCATGCAGAACCCGGACGACAAGCGTTTTCTGCGTCGTGCCGACAATGCGCTGCATCAGGTGATCGAAGCCGATATTATAGAGATAGTTCCAGAGCGTCGCGATGGTGGCGCTGCCAATGCCGACGACGCCGATATCGGAAACCGGCATCGCGAAGGCGAGCGCGCCGAGCGGGATGATGAGAGCAAGGCCGATCAGCTCAAAGCTGATGGCGTGGCGGATACGGTCTCTAGTGGTACGCATGGGAAACTCCCGGAGATGATAGCCGGGTCGTCCCGCAGTCGTGCCCATGGTGGGGAGGTCGTCCTCGACATCTTATATAGGGCGAGGGGGCGGCGGCGGCAAGGGTGCGTGGGTCACCGCGCCGATGCTGCTCCGCATCTGGTGTCGCCGTTACCACACCGGGGCGCGCCAGGTGCCATGCGCACGATACAGGCGAGCATGCTGTTTTCGGTTCTTGCACGATGGAAAAAGGCCCGGCGCGAAGCCGGGCCCTGAGCCGGACAGTTGATGTCAGATCTTGCTCGTGCTCGCGGCGTAGATCTGATCGATCGTATCGGCAATGCTGGCGTTGAATTCGGCATCGCTCATAGAGGCGCGCAGCTTTTCCGTCAATGCGCGCGAGAAGCTCGCGATCATGTCGTGGTTGTGGCTGAGCTTTTCACAGGCGTCCGCCGTGCTGTAGCCGCCGGACAGTGCGACGACGCGGGCGACAGACTTATGAGCGGCCAGCGGTGCGTAGAAATCGGCAACAGTGGGGATCGTCACCTTCAGCATGACGGTTTCTCCGGCCGGGAGCTTGTCGAGGTGGTTGGCGATCTCGTCACGCAAAATGGCTTCGGCTTCCGCCTTGGTCGGGCTCTTGATCGACACCTCCGGCTCGACGATCGGGATGAGGCCCTGGCCGATGATCTGGCGGGCCACTTCGAACTGCTGCTTCACGACGGCCGCGATGCCCGCCTTGTCGGCATTGGCGATCACCGAGCGCATCTTGGTGCCGAAGATCCCCTTTTCGCGGCCGCGGATCAGAAGTGTGTCGAGATCCGGCATCGCCTTCATGAGCTGGACGCCGTTTTCCTCTTCAAGCAGACCTTTGTCGATCTTGAGGAATGGCACCACGCCGCGCATTTCCCAGAGATAGGTCGGAACAGAATGACTCTCAGCTTCGCCGTCCATGGTCCGCTCGAACAGGATGGCGCCGATTATCTTGTCACCGGTGAAGGCAGGCGCGCGCATGATGCGGACGCGCATTGCATGCATCAGGCGAAACATCTCCTCGTCGCCCTGATAGTCGGTTTCGGAGATGCCGTAGAGGCTCAACGCTTTGGGTGTCGAACCGCCGCTCTGGTCAAGCGCCGCAATAAAACCCGGCGCCGAGCGGATCTTGTTCAACATCTTTGCGTCCACCATATCTTACTCCTATCCCTGGACATGGCGCCTAGCGCGCTCACGTATGTTCACTGTTTTACGATCAAGCAGCAATGGCTGCCGATCAGATTCCGGATCGGTTTCTTTGAAACCTTCATGTGTTTCCAGTCTTGGAAAACCAAGCTGGTACCGGCGATAACAGAACTTCCATGGTGGGAAAATGGCGGCCTAAACTATTGAAACGATTGAAATCATTTCAATCGGTTTAAAATTCAAAGTTTTTTAAAAGATCGGTCGGCGCGCCATTTGTTCCGTGGCGCGCCGGCGATTTTTGCGTTTATTTCGAAGCCGTCAGAACGGCAACGCCCGGCAGTTCCTTGCCTTCCATCCACTCAAGGAAGGCGCCTCCGGCGGTGGAGACATAGGAAAAGTCATCGGCGACGCCAGCATGGTTCAACGCCGAGACGGTGTCGCCACCGCCGGCCACGGAAACGAGCTTGCCGGCTTTGGTCTGTTCGGCAGCATGTCTGGCTGCCGAAACAGTCGCGGTGTCGAAGGGGGCGATCTCAAAGGCACCGAGCGGGCCGTTCCAGACCAGGGTTGCAGCCTTGGAGATCCAAGCATTGATCGCCTCGACCGATTTCGGGCCGACATCCAGCATCATCGTATCGGCCGGGATGGCGGCGATGTCGACGGTCTCGTTTGCAGCATTGGCCTTGAATTCGCGGGCAACAACGCCGTCGACCGGCAGGACGATGGCGCAGCCGGCCGCCTTGGCGGTTTCCATGATCGCACGGGCCGTTTCGGCAAGATCATGCTCGCAGAGCGACTTGCCGACGTCGATGCCTTGGGCGGCGATAAAGGTATTGGCCATGCCGCCGCCGATGACCAGCGCATCGACCTTGGTCACGAGATTGGAGAGCAGATCGATCTTGGTCGAGACCTTGGCGCCGCCGACAATGGCGACAACAGGACGTGTCGGCTGGCCGAGACCCTTTTCCAGTGCTTCCAGTTCCGCCTGCATGGTGCGGCCGGCATAGGCTGGCAAGTGATGCGCGAGACCTTCGGTCGAAGCATGGGCGCGGTGGGCGGCGGAAAAGGCGTCGTTCACGTAGATGTCGCCGTTCTTGGCGAGTTCGGCGGTGAAGCCTGCCTCGTTCTTCTCTTCACCCTTGTGGAAGCGGGTGTTTTCCAGAAGCAGGATGTCGCCGTTGGCCATCTTGGCGATGGCAGCGGTTGCTGCTTCACCAATGCAGTCGGCAGCAAAAGCAACGTGCTGGTCGAGAACCTGCTCGACGGAGGGAGCGATCAGCGACAGCGACTGGTCGGCGACCGGTTCACCCTTCGGCCGGCCGAAATGGGCTAGCAGGATGACCTTGGCGCCCTTTTCCGACAGTTCCTTGATGGTGGGAGCAACGCGCTCGATGCGCGTCGTGTCCGAGACCTTGCCGTTCGTGACGGGCACATTGAGGTCGACGCGGACAAGCACGCGCTTGCCTGCGATATCGGTGAGGTCGTCGAGTGTCTTGAAAGCCGGCATGGAAAATACCCGTCGTTTTTACGGTTGAACTGGGTCCATACCAATCATCATCGGTATGTCGGGCCGGACCTTACACCGCCGGGAGAGTGACGCAAGGCGATCAAAAGACTATTTTTCCACCGGGCTTGCGGCTGCGCGAGCGGCGCGCTTGCGCCGCAGATAGTCGCGCAGGGCATGGGCCAGTTCCCGGATATTCAGGAAGATCGGCAGCGTCGTGGCCGGGGCAACGGGCTCCATCGACACGCCGACGGATGCAATATGGCCCAGTTCGTCGATGTCACGCACGATTAGCACGATGGTACCGAGGCGGACCCGATCGGCATATTCGCCGCGCCCGCCCAGCCGTTGGATGATCAGTTCGGCCACGGTCTTGCCGCGCTCCGCATCGCTGACAGAGAGGGGGCCATAGGCCTCGTCGAGGTTCTGCACAAGCGTCGCCGGTGCAATCGCGAAGGTGCCGAAGAATTCGCCATCGTCTTCTGCCACGGGGGCAGCGGAGGCAAAAAGGCGGTCAAGCAGCTTGGCATAGGCCGGCACGACGAAGAGATAGACATTGTCGTTCTCCTTCAGGCGCCCGGCATACTGGTAGCGCATCGACTTGCCGTCACGGATCACCAGCGACGGCATGGCCCAGCGTGGAATGCGTTCACCGCGCAGGATCGGGCTGCCGGGTACGACGCGATAGGCGAGCAGTTCGTGATTGGCAGAACCGGGCAGGTCGAGTTCGACCTTGTCGATGGCGCCGATACGCGGCGGGATGATCAGGCCAAGCTTCTTGGCGACCGGCTTGATCGTCCAGCCCTGCACCACCAGCGAGATCATCACGACGATGAAGGCGGTGTTGAAATAGGTATGGCTGTTTTCGAGATTGCCGATTACGGGCACGATGCCAAGCAGGATCGATACCGCACCGCGCAGGCCGATCCAGGCGATGAAGCCGGTTTCGCGCTGGGTGAAGTCGTAGGGAAGCAGACATAGCCATACGGCGAGCGGTCTGGCGATGAAGACCAGAAACAGGCCGAGCACGACGGCCGGCAGCAGGATGTCTAGGAATTGCGAGGGTGTGGCAAGCAGGCCCAGCACGAGGAACATGATGATCTGGGCGAGCCAGGTCATGCCATCCTGAAAGCGGCTGATCGAACTCGTCGCCGGCAGCTTGCGCGAACCGGCATAGATGCCAGCGACATAGACGGCAAGAAAACCACTGCCGCCAACGGTTCCGGTAAACGCGAAGATCATCAGGGCGAGCGCCAGCAGGAAGATAGGTGCCAGGCCGCGTTCGACCTGCATGCGCTTGAGCACGAAGACGATCACCGCGCCGCCGATAAGGCCGATGAAGAGGCCTAGCCCCATCTGTTCGAGAAAATGCAGCAGCAGTTCCAGGTCGAGCCCGGCATAACCGGCGCCGCTGGCGATCAGTTCGACCAGCGCGATGGTCAGAAAAATCGCCATGGGATCGTTGGTGCCGGATTCGACCTCCAGCGTGGAGCGGACCTTGTCGCGGATATTGATGCCGCCGATGCGCAGCAGAAAGAAAACGGCGGCGGCGTCTGTCGAGGCGAGGATGGCACCGAGCAACAGGCCTTCGAGATAGGTGAGATCGAGAAGCAGATGGGCGGCCAGCCCGAACAGGACCGTGGTGACAAGCACGCCGATCGTCGCGAGCATCAATGCCGGCGACGCCGACAGCCTGAAGGATTGCAGCGATGTGCCATAGCCGGAATCGAAGAGGATGATGGCGAGTGCGACCGAGCCGATGACATAGGCGAGCGGAAAATTGGAAAACTGGATGCCGAGCCCATCGGTGCCGGCACCGAGGCCGATCAACAGGAAGAGAAGGAGCAGCGGTGCGCCGAAGCGAAAGGCGATCAGGCTTGAAAACGCAGCCAGAAGAACAAGCGCTGTCGCCACCAAGATGACCGCATAAAATTCGTCCAAACTCTTGCCCTCTTGCCGACCATCGCGCCATCAGCCGCCAAGTGTCCTGCGCCATGCCACGGCTGTCAAACCGGAGCAGGCTGGCATCGCTCCGTCCGGGACGGAATGAGATGTTTTTCAAGAACAACAGACGTGCCGAACGGCAAGAAGACGGTAGTCAGGAAATCATGATGAGAGTAGGGCGATCTTTTAAAAAAGACATGGAAAATAACGCCTTATTTCGGCGCGTGGAGTGGACAATCAACACAGCGGCCTCGCACCCGTCCCAAAGTCACAATGGTCGAATGTCCAGGTCGATGAACGTGCGGCGCACGGCGACCTCGGACAGGGGTTTGGTGAGGAATCTGGAGCCGGGAGCAAGCAGATCGGCGTCCGGATGATAACGTCCCGATATCACGACGATCCGGCATCCCGGCCATTGCCCGTGCACATGCTTTGCCAGCGCCAGTCCGTTCATCGAGCCGGGCATATCGATATCGGTCAACAGTGCTGCAATGCCATCGGTGTTGTGCAGGACGGATAGCGCCTCGTCGGCATTGGCCGCCTCCACGACGTCGAAACCAGCATCGACAAGCATGTCGACCAGATCCAGTCGGATCAGGCCGTCATCCTCGACCACCAGTAAGCGTGTCTTCTGTGCCTGTGCCACGATCAATGCTCTTGCTGGAAACCGGCCAGCTCGGCCGATAGAATCAGGTTGAAGCCCTCGGGGGCGTAGATCAGTTGTACCTTGCAATCGGCGGTGCCGGCGAGGCCCGCCTTGATCAGGCGTGTCCCGCTGCTTTCGGTCTCCGGCGGCTTCACCCGAGGGCCGCCGCTCTCCTTCCAGGTCAGTTCGAAACGATCCTTGTGCGGACCCGCTATACCCCAGACCAGTTCGACCCTGCCTTGGGGAACCGACAAAGCGCCATGTTTCAGCGCATTGGTGGCGAGTTCGTGCAGAATGAGGGAGAGCGAAAGAGAGGAGCGCGAGCCGATCTTGAGATTAGGGCCGGCTGTCGAGATGCGCGGTTCGTTCGGATCGCTATGCAGGGAGATCATCTGGTCAACGAGGTCTCTCACCTTTGACGAGCCGCTGCCGCCCTTGATGATCGCGTCATGTGCGTAACTCAGGACGCCGATGCGGTCTGCCAGCGTCCGTCGCGCCGTCGGCATGTCCGGTGCGGTGCGCAGTGTCTGCGATGCGATCGCCTGGACCATTGCAAGCTGGTTCTTCAGGCGATGACCCAGTTCATGGGACAACAGTTCGCGATGCTTTTCCTCGGCGCGCATTTGCGTGACGTCGCGTGCCTGGACAAGAATGCCGCCGATGCGGCCATCCGGATCGCGCATCGGCTGATAGGCGAGGTCGATGATGCGGTTCTGCTTTTCGCCATCCGGTCCTCTGTTCAGTTCGATCGGCACGTCTCTTGCCACATAGGGTGTTCCTGTGCGGTAAACGCCGTCCAGAATGTCGATATAACCTTGCCGCACGACCTCCGATACGGCATCCGCTACGGTCTTGCCGATGATGTCACGGTCGCCGATCATGGCGTAATATTGTTCGTTGGCATAGTCGAAGACATGGTTCTCGCCCGACAGCATCGCAATGCCGCCCTGGCTGAGCTCGAAGACCTGCATGAAGCGTTCGCGCATCGTCTGCTGTTCGCGACGCATGAAGACTTCGGCGGTGATTTCCGAACAGGCGCAAAACATACCCAGTACCGTTCCCCAGGGATCGCGTACGGGCGTGTAGGAAAACGAGAAATGCGTCTCTTCCGGATAACCCTTGCGGTGCATGGTGAACTGGATGTCGTCCATCGACGTGCCCTGGCCGGCATAGGCGGCGGAAATGATCGGGTCGACTTGATCCCAGATGTCGAACCAGAGATCCCTGAACGGATGGCCGAATGCAGCCGGATGACGATTGCCGCACATCTGCGCATAGCCGTCATTGTAGAGCGTCGTCTGATCCGGGCCCCAGACGATCAGCATCGGCTGCAAGGATCCCATCATCACGCTTGTCAAAGTGCGCAGTTCCGAAGGCCACTGTTCATACGGACCGAGTGACGTTTTGCCCCAATCGAAGCTGCGGAACAGATGCCCGCATTCCCCACCGCCCAAAACCATTCACAACCTATCAAGAGAGATCGGAGCCGTTGGCTCCGGTGCGTCGATTGCAGGAAACGCGCATCTGCGGAAAAGGTTCCACGGATGTGGGAATTATTTGCGGTCCTGTTTCATCCTCCGCCAAGACGGAAAAGGCGGACTGTTTCCAGCCCGCCTCGGTCATTCCGGTTCTGATCTTTTCGGAATCAGATGGTCTTGGCGAAGGCCACTGCCGTGTCCGACATGCGGTTCGAGAAGCCCCATTCATTGTCGTACCAGGTGAGGATGCGGACGAAGTTGCCTTCGAGCACCTTGGTCTGGTCGAGGGCGAAGATCGACGAATGGCTGTCGTGGTTGAAGTCGCGCGAGACCAGCGGCTCGTCGGTGTAGCCGAGGATGCCCTTCAGCGCGCCGTTGGAGGCAGCGATGATGGCGTCGTTGACTTCCTGAACCGAGGTGGTCTTCTTGGCGACGAACTTGAAATCGACGACCGAAACATTCGGGGTCGGAACGCGGATCGAGGTGCCGTCCAGCTTGCCCTTCAATTCCGGCAGCACAAGGCCGACGGCCTTGGCAGCACCGGTCGAGGTCGGGATCATCGACAGTGCTGCCGCGCGGGCGCGGTAGAGATCCTTGTGCATCGTGTCGAGCGTTGGCTGGTCGCCAGTGTAGGAGTGGATCGTGGTCATGAAGCCATGATCGATGCCGATCGCTTCATTGAGGACCTTGACGACCGGCACCAGGCAGTTGGTGGTGCAGGACGCGTTGGAGATGACCAGGTGATCCTTGGTCAGCTTGTCGTGATTGACGCCGAAGACGACGGTCAGGTCAGCGCCATCGGCCGGTGCCGAAACGATGACGCGCTTTGCGCCGGCCTGGAGATGAAGAGCGGCCTTGTCACGCGTGGCGAAGATGCCTGTGCATTCCATGGCGATATCGACGCCCATTTCGCCATGCGGCAGGGTTGCCGGATCCTTGATTGCAGTCACCTTGATCGGCTTGCCGCCGCCAACGATGATGGTGTCGCCGACAACCTTGACCTCGGCCGGGAACTTGCCGTGGATCGAGTCGTAGCGCAGCAGGTGCGCATTGGTCTCGACCGGGCCGAGATCGTTGATGGCCACGACTTCGATGTCGGTGCGGCCCGATTCGACGATGGCGCGGAGAACGTTACGTCCGATACGGCCGAAGCCGTTGATGGCAACTTTCACAGTCATTGGTGGACTCCCGATTGGATAACAAAAATCAGATTGGGCAGGAAAGGGCGCCTCTCGGCGCCCTTGCGCAAAATGCGTCAGGCGAGCTTGGCTTCCGCTGCGGAAACGACTGCTTCTGCGGTGATGCCGAAATGCTTGTAGAGATCCTTGGCCGGGCCGGAGGCGCCGAAGGACTTCATGCCGACAAAGGCGCCGTCATTGCCGATGAACGCGTCCCAGCCCTGGCGGATGCCGGCTTCGACCGCGATCTTGATCGGAGCCTTGCCGATGATGGCCTTCTGGTAGTCGGCGGACTGTTCGAAAAACAGCTCGAAGCAGGGAACCGAGACGACGCGGGCGGAGATGCCCTTGGCGGCCAGCTGCTGCTGCGCCTTGATGGCGATTTCGACTTCCGAACCGGAGGCGAAGATCGACACCTTGGCATCGCTGGCCGAAACCAGCTCGTAGGCGCCGTAGGCCGAGAGGTTCTTTTCTTCGTATTCGGTACGGGCCGGGATCAGGTTCTGGCGGGTAAGCGCCAGGCCCGACGGACGGTGTTTTTCCTTCAGCGCAATCTGCCAGCATTCTGCCGTTTCGGTCTCGTCGGCCGGACGGAAGAGCAGCAGGTTCGGAATGGCACGCAAGGCTGCGAAATGCTCGACCGGCTGATGGGTCGGGCCGTCTTCGCCGACGCCGATGGAATCATGTGTCCAGACATGCACGACGCGGATGCCCATGAGGGCGGCGAGACGTACCGACGGACGGCAATAGTCCGAGAAGATCAGGAAGCCGCCGGAATAGGGGATCAGGCCGCCATGCAGCGCAATCCCGTTCATGGCGGCGGCTGTCGCATGTTCGCGAATGCCCCAGTGCATGTAACGGCCGGAGAAGTCGGTCGGGGTGATCGACGTCATCTGGCTGGTCTTGGTGTTGTTCGACGGCGTCAGGTCGGCAGAGCCGCCCAGCGTTTCCGGCAACAGGCCGTTGATCACTTCCAGCGCGTCTTCCGATGCCTTACGGGTGGCAACCGTCGGGTTGTTGGCGGCGATCTTCTTCTTGAAGGTGTCGATCGTCGTGTCGAAGCTGCCCGGCAGTTCACCGGCGAAGCGGCGGTTGAACTCGGCGCGCGTTTCGGCGTCCGAACCGGCCAGGCGCTCTTCCCATTCCTTGCGGGCCTTGGTCGAACGCAGGCCGGCGAGACGCCAGGTGTCGAGCACGTCGGCCGGAACGACAAAGGCTTCGGATTCCCAGTTCAGCGACTTGCGGGCAGCGGCGATTTCTTCGGCACCGAGCGGCGAGCCGTGGACCTTGTGGGTGCCCTGCTTGTTCGGTGCGCCGAAGCCGATGATCGTCCGGCAGGCGATGAACGTCGGACGATCCGACTTGTGTGCTGCTTCGATGGCTGACGCAATGGCGTCCTGGTCGTGACCGTCGATCTCGATCGTGTTCCAGTGCGCCGACTTCAGGCGGGCAATCTGGTCGGTCGAGTCCGACAGCGATACGGCGCCGTCGATGGTGATCTTGTTGTCGTCCCAGAAGACGACGAGCTTGTTGAGCTTCAGATGGCCGGCAAGCGCGATGGCTTCCTGGCTGATGCCTTCCATCAGGCAGCCGTCACCGACTAGCGCATAGGTAAAGTGGCTCTGCAGCTCGGAGCCGAATTCCTGCGATAGCTTGCGCTCGGCGATCGCCATGCCGACGGCATTGGCAATGCCCTGGCCGAGCGGACCCGTGGTCGTCTCGATGCCGGAGGCGTGACCGTATTCCGGGTGGCCGGCGGTCTTGGAGCCGAGCTGGCGGAACTGCTTGATGTCCTCGATCGTCATGTCCTCGTATCCGGTTAGATAGAGGAGCGAATAGAGCAACATCGAGCCATGGCCGGCAGACAGAACGAAGCGATCGCGATCCGGCCAGAGCGGGTTCTTCGGATCGAACTTCAGAAAGCGGCTGAAGAGGACGGTGGCGATATCGGCGGCGCCCATCGGCAGGCCGGGATGGCCGGAGTTGGCCTTTTCCACTGCATCCATGGCAAGGAAACGGATCGCATTCGCCATCCGCTGATGTTTTTCGGGAGAAATCATGGCTGTTCCGCTTGTTCCGGGGCTGCAAGAAACGGGCGCTAATGGCGGTCCGTCTGAACGGGGCTGATCCTTATCAGGTGCACCGCGCAAGTCAACAAATGCACCGGCTTCTGGCCTTTTATCAGGCAAGAAAACATGGTTTTGCCTGTTTCGTGTGCGCTGCACTGTCTTGCGTGGTGGACGGGCACAAGAATGCAATCGTCCACAGAATTGGCGGCTTACAGGCGGTGCGGCTTTATTGACGCGTGGCAATCGCGAGGCTTAGTGTTCGCCAGCAAACAACCGGGTTTTCTCGGCCGATTCGGGCCGCCGGGGATAAGAAACGAAGGCAGGGGCGAAGGAATGCCGACGGGAAATTCGGTCGATGCTGCGCTCGGGGCGCTTCGTCAGGCAATCGCCGGACTGGAGAGCGCTGTCGATGGTCGTATCGAGGCGCAGCGCGAAAACAGTGAAGTCGAGGGCGAGGTGCGTCGCGTGCATGCCGATCGCTCGCGACTGGCGCAGGAACTCGATCAGTCGGAGTTTCGGGCGAACCGCCTGGAGGAAGTCAATCGCGAGGTGTCGCGGCGGCTGGTGACAGCCATGGAAACGATCCGTGCCGTGCTCGACAATTGACCTGTTGTCGCGTCTTTGAAATTTTGAGCTTGTAAGCGCTTTGCGCAGTGCGTTGAGAGAGTTGGACGGCCAATGGCCCAGGTGACAGTCACGATCGACGGTAAAGCCTATCGCATGGCTTGCGAAGAAGGCCAGGAAGGCCATCTGACAGAGCTTGCGGACCAGTTCGATCGCTATGTCAGCCACTTGAAGGGTCAATTCGGCGAAATCGGCGACCTGCGGATCACGGTCATGGCCGGGATCATGGTGATGGACGAGTTGGCCGAGCTCAAGCGCCGAATGTCTGCGATGGAGGGTGAGCTTGCCAGCCTGCGCGAAGGCCGCGACAGCGCCGTCACGGGTGCGAGTCACCGCGAGGAGCAGGTCGTGTCTGCGCTTGGCGAACTGACCGACCGGCTGAATGGCATTACCCGCAAGCTGAACGGTCGTCCGGCCGTTGCGGCACGCCAGGATAGCTGAAAAAGCCACGGATCAGCGAAAAACGCGATTGTGTCCCGTTTCGCCTCTGGCGCACAGCGGTCATTGCGCCTATATCTCTGTTGCGGTCTGCGCCTCTCGACAGGACACACAATCCCTGGGGCCATACTCGATCCAAAGGGAGCTGTCCCTGGCCGGGCCCGTGGGCTCGGACATATGGCGCCCACCTACGTTTGTAGGCACCCAGGATCGTAAAAATCCAACGGTTGCCGCGGATCGCACTTTATCTTTTCCCCGGAAATCTCAGCCATGTATCAGCCACCGCATTTCCGTGAGGATCGTCTCGATGTGATGCAGGATCTGATCCGCGCACAGCCGCTCGGACTGCTGATTTCAGCGGGTGCCGATGGTATCCTCGCCAATCCCATTCCCTTTCAGATCGATGCGACGCGGGGTGAAAAGGGCGTGCTTCAGGCGCATCTTTCCCGGGGCAATCCGCAATGGCGAACTCTGGCTGAGGGCGCAGAGGCACTTGTCGTGTTTCAGGGCGCGCAGAGCTATGTGACGCCGTCCTGGTACGAGACCAAGCGACAGACCGGCAAGGTGGTGCCGACCTGGAACTATGCCATTGTCCAGGTGCGTGGACATGTCACCGTGCTTGACGATGAGGCATGGCTGCACCGCCAGATCCGCGCATTGACCGAAAAACACGAAGGCGGCCGAGCGGCACCGTGGACCGTCGAGGATGCTCCGGAAGATTTTCTCAAGGCGCAGGTCAAGGGTATTGTCGGGCTGGAAATCGAGATCACCGCGATCGACGGCAAATGGAAGGTGAGCCAGAACAGGCCAGAAGCCGACCGATACGGCGTGGCTCAGGGGCTTGCTGCCGAGGCCACACCATCCGCGGCCGACATGGCGGCTCTGGTGAAGAGTTACGGCGGCCTCGACTAGCGCCGTCGCTGTCGGCTTGCCGCAGGCATCAGATGTCGAGTGTCAGTTCCTTTTCCCGCTCGATATAGGCGCGCTGCTGGTCGGTGACGTAGTCGCGCACGATCGGGGCCGCGTCGCGCTTGCGTGAGAGCTGTAGATGGAAGACCATCTGGCTGCCGGCGCGGAACATCATCTCGCAGCTGATCAGATAGAATTCCCACATGCGGGCAAAGCGCTCGTCATACATCGCCACCACTTCGGCGCGGTTGGCCTCGAAGCGCTGGACCCAGTGGGCAAGCGTCGTCGCGTAATGGACCCGCAACACCTCGATATCGGTGACCCAAAGGCTATTCTGCTCCACGACCTCCAGGACTTCCGACAGCGCCGGCGAATAGCCGCCTGGAAAGATGTACTTGCGCAGCCAGGGGCTGGTGGTGCCGGGCGGGCTCATATGGCCGATCGAATGGATGACGGCGACGCCGTCATCGGGCATCAGCGCATTCAGCTTCTTGAAAAACTCGTCATAGTGCTGGACGCCGACATGCTCGAACATGCCGACCGAGACGATGCGGTCGAATTTTTCCGTGACGTCGCGGTAATCCTTCAGCTCGAAACGGACGCGGCCCGACAACCCTGCGTCGGCAGCGCGTTTCGTGGCCAGAGCATGCTGCTCCTTCGACAGGGTCACACCGACCACTTCGACCTCTTCAAGCCGTGCCAGATAGAGCGCCAGGTCGCCCCAGCCGCAGCCGATGTCGAGGATCTTCATGCCAGGCTTGAGGTTGAGCTTTGCAGCCAGCAGCCGCAGCTTGTTGCGCTGGGCCTGTTCCAGCGTCTCGTCCGGATGGCGGAAATAGGCGCAGGAATAGAGCATGTTGTCGTCGAGGAAGAGTTTGTAGAAGTCGTTGCCGAGATCGTAGTGATGCGCGACATTCTGCTGTGCCTCGCCCTTGCGGTTGGATTGCAGGCGCTTGCGGAAGCGCATGCGCACGGCGCGGATGACTTTCTGGATCGGATATTTGCCGAGTGACAGACGGTTTATCGAAAACAGCGTGAGGAAATCGCGCAACGTCGATCCATCCTCGAAGCGCATGGTGCCGTCCATATAGGCTTCGCCGGCAACCAGCTCGGCCTTGAAGACGAGGCTACGGTAGAGCGCCGGGTCGGTCAGCCGCATGGTGACCTCAGGACCGGGTTCGCCGCCGCCGAAGACGTGGCGTTTTCCTTCTGCATCAATGACGGTGAGTTGGCCCTTGCGTATGAATGATTTCAGCATATGCGACAGCAGAAACATGTGCACCTCTTAGCGGCTTTGCCGGTCGGGTGTTCATGGTAGCGCAATTGTGCGCGGCTGCACCTGAAATTGCGCGGGGTGAGGTTGAGTCAAAATGATGATGCCAGCGCAACGAAGGTTGCGCTGGCATCGAATGTCAGATGTTTTGCACGGCCTTTGGCCAGGCTCAGAACTCTTCCCAGTTGTCACTGTTGCTGCTGGAGGTCGGCGTGCTCGATCCGCCACCGAACGCCTTGGCAAGATTGCCGACCATCTTGCGGGCCGGCGAGGCGACCGGGCGGGCTGATGTTTCGACCGGACGCGGCGTCGTCACCCGGGCAATCGGCGCGGCAGGTCGGATCGGCGATGTGTTGTAGACCGGAGCAACCGGGCGCGGTGCGGCAGCAAACCGGCCGCCTTCGGCCATGCGGAACTGGCCGATGAGGCCTGCAAGGTTCTGGGCACTGTCGGCGAGACGATGCGTGACGGCCGTCGTCTCTTCGACCATGGCCGCATTCTTCTGGGTGAACTGGTCCATCTGGTTGACCGAGCTGTTGATCTCGCCGAGTGCCGTGGACTGCTCGCGGGCGGCCAGAGCGATTGCCCCGATATGGCTGTTGATATGGGTGACCTGCTGGGAGATCTCGCCCAGCGCCTTGCCGGTCTCGCGCACCAGCGACACGCCGCCAGCAACCGCGACACCCGATTTGGTGATCAGCGCCTTGATGTCCTTGGCCGCATTGGCAGACCGCTGGGCCAATTCACGGACTTCCTGGGCAACGACGGCAAAGCCCTTGCCGGCTTCACCGGCACGTGCGGCTTCAACACCGGCATTCAGTGCGAGCAGGTTGGTCTGGAAGGCGATCTCGTCGATGACGTTGATGATCTTCGAAATTTCGCTCGACGCCTGTTCGATATGGCCCATGGCATCGATGGCATCGGAAACGACCTTGCTGGAGGTTTCCGTGCTCGCCTGCGCACGGCGGGCAATGTCGGCGGCTTCGTCTGCCTTGGCCGAGGAACCGCGCACGGTGGTGGTGATTTCCTCGAGCGCTGCCGAAGTCTCTTCCAGGGAGGCTGCCTGCTGCTCGGTACGCTTCGACAGGTCGTCCGTCGCCGAGCGCATCTCTGCCGAGCTTGCCTCGATCCCGGATGTTTCGTCACGCAACTGGCCGAGTGTCGAGGACAGCTTCTCGATCGAAGCGTTGAAGTCGAGGCGAACCTTGTCGAGATCGCCCGGGAACGCCTGGTTGATGCGCACCGTCAGGTCGCCGTCGCTGAGCTTGTTCAGACAGCCGGCCAGAACATCGACGGCCTGCTGGACGGCGCGTGTGTCTTCGGCCTTGGCCACTTCCCGTTCGATGCGCTCACGTTCGCCGGCGGCGGCTGCCTCTGCGGCCTGACGCTCGATCTCGATCTTCTGGATCGCGCTTTCGCGGAACACGTCCAATGAGTTGGCGAGCGCGCCAATCTCGTTGTTGAGTTCCTTGTGGGGTACGTCCGTGTCGAGATGACCGCTGGCCAGCTTATTGGCAACAGCGGTCAGGCGCGGCAAGGCGCCGACGATCTGGCGGACAAAAAGGGCGATGAGGGCGGCGGCAACGATCAGGACGATCAGTGCTGTCGTGCCGATGGCATACGCCATGTCGCTCGCCATGCTGTTGATGTCAGCGGAACGAACGCCTGCATAGAGAATGCCGACTACATCGCCAGCCGGGGAGAAGAGAGGCTGGTAGATCGTGTAGTAGGGGACTTCGAGAATAACGGCTTCGCCGCGATACACTTCGCCCTTGGTCAGGAAGGGATAGACAGCGCCGGTCTGGCCGAGCGCTGTGCCGACAGCGCGCGTACCGTCCGGCTTGATGATATTGGTCGTGCGGCGCCAAAAGTCCTTGCTTTCGGCATCCCAGGCAAAGATCGTCGCGGTCTGGCCGGTCATGCGGCCGATCGAGTCGATCATGCCGTGGTCGGCGAATTCCTTGGGAATGCTCTCGATGACGATGCGCTCGACATTGCCGTCCTTGCCCCAGGTGACTTTGGTGCCGGGCAGATCGCGTTCGACGATCGTTGCCGCCGTCCGCAGGCTGGTATCCTGGCTGGAAATAGCCTGCTGCTGGATGCGTCCCGCGATCCCGTTGGAGATGACCCATGAGACGGCGCCAAGTGCCGCGACCAGGATCATTACTGTCGTCAAGGTGATTGTTTTTGTAATGCCGAAGCGCGAGAAGATGGTCATAAGAACTTTGCCCCTTAGGTAACTCCCGGGCGGCATTCTATGCGCTACGGGTTAAGCGTTGGTTTGTTTGGGGAATTTTGTGCGATATTGATCAATTATAATTTAGCACATTCGATACCCCAAATTTAGTGAGGCAGATGGGCAGGGGGCGGAATGAACAAGCGTGATTTGAAAGCAAAGCTGCGGGCCGAACGACTGGGCGCGCGGGACCTCATCCCAGCCGAACTCCGTCTTGAACATAGTCTGACAATGGTCGACCACGCTGCCGACCGCATAGAATTCGAACCCGGCACGATCGTTTCCGGATTTTTCCCGATCCGCTCCGAAGTCGACATCCGGCCGCTGATGGCGCGGCTGAAAGAGCGGGGTGCGCGGCTCTGTGTTCCCGTCGTGCTGGATCGCCAGACGATTGCCTTTCGCGAGCTGATTGCCGGTGCCGAACTGGTGGATACCGGTTTCGGCACACGCGGTCCCGGGCCCGATGCTACCGTGCTCGACCCGGAAATTCTGCTCGTGCCGCTGTCGGCATTCGACCGTCAAGGCCATCGGATCGGCTACGGCGCCGGGCATTACGACCGCGCGATTGCACGATTACATCAAAAAGGCCTCGATCCACGGCTGATCGGCATTGCATTCGACTGTCAGGAGGTGGCAGAAGTGCCGGCTGAAGCGCATGACGTCCGGCTGGAAGCCATTTTGACCGAAAGCGGCCTCAGAACCTTTTCGGCGCCATAGGACGACACGATGCGACTGCTTTTTCTGGGTGACATGGTTGGCAAGACGGGACGCACCGCAGTTTGGGAGCGTCTGCCCGGTCTGATCTCCGACCTGAAACTCGATTTTGTCATTGTCAACGGCGAGAATGCCGCGGGTGGTTTCGGCATTACCGAAGATATCTATCTCGAGACGATCAATGCCGGGGCCGATGTGGTCACCACGGGCAACCATGTCTGGGACCAGAAGGAAGCCGTGAGCTTCTGCACACGGCACGACCAGTTCCTGCGCCCAGCCAATTATCCGGCCGGCACGCCGGGCAAGGGCTCCGGGCTGTTTTATGCCCGCAACGGTGCACGGGTGCTTGTGGCCAATATCATGGGCCGGGTGTTCATGCATCCGGAACTCGACGATCCTTTCAAGTCGGCGGAAACGATCCTTGCGGCATGCCCGTTGAAGGAACAGGCCGACGTCGTGGTTTTCGACTTCCATGCGGAGGCGACCAGCGAGAAGCAGTGCTTCGGCCATTTCGTCGACGGACGGGCCAGCTTCGTCGTCGGAACCCATACGCATGTGCCGACTGCCGACCACCAGATCCTGAACGGCGGCACGGCTTATATGTCGGATGCCGGCATGTGCGGCGATTACGACTCGTCGCTCGGCATGGAGAAGGAAGAGCCACTCAACCGCTTCATCTCGAAAATGCCGAAAGGTCGTTTCGAGGCGGCCAGTGGACCGGCAACCATCTGCGGTGTCGGGGTCGAGATTTCGGATGCGACGGGTCTTGCCGAAAAGATTGCGCCGCTCCGGCTCGGGCCACGCCTTGCCGAGACCATTCCGCATTTCTGGGCCTGACAGTCTTCCAATGCCGATAACGCCATTGTGACGCCCGTGCGGGCGCGTGGTGCTTTACCTCCCAGCGCGCCTGAACCATTCTCGCTTGCGGTGAAGACGGCGCGGGAGCGGCATGATGCTGAGACTGGTCTTATCGGCTTTGGCTTTCACGATGATGGCGGCGGGCGGCTTCGCCCAGGATGCGCGGCCGCAGGTCAGCCAATGCCAGCTGATTGCCGAAAATCTTCCGGATGTGACATTCGCCAGCTACGAGCCACCGGCCGCCCAGAGGGGGCAGGCGGTGTCGGGGCTGCAGCGCGCACAGTTTCAGGAAGATGTAACGATCACCTATCTCGGACATTCAACGTTTCAGGTCGATACGCCGGGCGGCATCTCCATCGCGACCGACTTTAACGGCTGGCTGCGCAGCGCGCGTCTGCCGGATGTCGTGACGATGAACAAGGCGCATTCGAGCCACTACACCCGGTCGCCCGATCCCGGCATCGCCACCGTATTGCATGGATGGAACGATGCGGCCCCTGGCGAGAAAGCCGACCACAAGCTGGTTGTCGGTGATGCCTATATTCGCAATGTTCCAACCGACATTCGTAGCTGGGGTGGCGCGTTCGAGCCAAACGGCAATTCCATCTTCATCTTCGAAGTGGCGGGACTCTGCATCGGCCACCTAGGCCATCTGCATCACGAACTGACCGATGCACATTATGCAGAGATCGGCCGGCTCGATATCGTCATGGTGCCCGTCGATGGCGGATTGACCATGGGTGCCGACAGCATGAGCCGGACGATCAAAAGGCTGCGGTCGGCGCTGATCCTGCCGATGCATCGGCGCGGGCCGCCGATTGAAACCTTCCTGTCGATGTTCGACGCAAGTTTCGACAGCGAAATTTCCCAGAACCGCGGCGTGACGGTGTCGATGCGGACACTGCCGAAGAAGCCGCTGATCCTGGTCCTGCAGGGCGTTTGAGATCAGGCGAAGCGGATCTGCCGGTGGACGCCGACATCCGGGGTCTTTTCCGGGTTGAGATTGGCCTTGGCTATCTCCCATCCGAACTTGAGTGTGCTGCCGGTCGAGGCCCAGATCTCGCCATCGTCCAAGGAGAACGACAGCATGGTGAGCGTCGGGTCGGATTTTCCGCCCTCGTACCAGGCTTCGACGACCGCGTTCCAGTATTCACTGATCTTTTCCGGGTCGTGCACCTGAGTGAGACGACCGGAAAGGCAGGCATGATAGTCGTGGTTCTTGCCGACAACGCAGAAATGGCCGCGGCTGCCGGGACGCAGCGCCTTGACCAGTTCGGAATCAGTCTTGGTGTAGAACCAGATGGTATGGGTCTGGCGATCGACGAACGGAGCCATCGGCTGCATATGCATTTCGGAACCGACTAGGCCCAGCATGCCAGCGTGAATATCGTTGATCTCATCCCAGAGCTGTTCGACCGGGGTTTCGCGGGCTTCTGTGAAGCTGGCCATGTAATATCTCCTCGTTGGACGGTTCGAGGAAGGCAACGAATGGATGACGGTGTTGTTCCCCGAGAAGAGCCGGCCTTAGACTTCATTTTTCTTGAACCAGACGGGGTTCGCCCTTATAAGGCGGCCATTCCCAACATTAGACCTGATCAGGGGTGCCATGGCTGGCCATTCACAGTTTAAAAACATCATGCACCGCAAGGGCAAGCAGGACGGCATTCGTTCGAAGATGTTCTCCAAGCTCGCGCGCGAAATCACCGTTGCGGCCAAGGTTGGCCTTCCCGACCCGACGATGAACGCTGCGCTTCGCCTGGCCGTCCAGAACGCCAAGGCGCAGTCGATGCCGAAAGACAATATCGACCGCGCCATCAAGAAGGCATCGGGCGCCGATGCCGAGACCTATGATGCGATCCGGTACGAAGGGTATGGCCCGGGCGGCACGGCGATCATCGTCGAAGCACTGACCGACAACCGCAACCGTACCGCCTCCAGCGTGCGTTCGACCTTTACCAAGGCGGGTGGCGCGCTCGGCGAAACCGGCTCGGTCTCCTTCTCCTTCGATCACGTCGGCGAAATCACCTATAAGGCTTCTGCCGGCGATGCCGACAAGGTCATGGAAGCGGCGATCGAGGCCGGCGCGGAAGACGTCGTGTCCGATGAAGATGGCCACACCATCTACTGCGCCTTCGAAGACATGAACGAAGTCTCCAAGGCACTGGAAGCGGTTCTCGGCGAAGCCGAAACCGTCAAGGCGATCTGGAAGGCGCAGAACACGATCGAGGTTGACGAAGAAAAGGCAATGTCGCTGATGAAGCTTATCGGCACACTGGAAGACGATGACGACGTGCAGAACGTCTATTCGAACTTCGAAGTGTCGGACGAAGTCATGGCGAAGCTGTCGGCCTGATCTTTAGACGCCATCAAAGGAAAAAGCCCGGTTGCGGATCGCAATCGGGCTTTTTTTGGTCGAGCACTCAGGACTTTTCTTCCAGCGTACTGAGCCGCTGAGAGAGTTCGTCGAGTTTGTCTTCAATCCTGCGCAGGCCGCTTTCCAGCCCCGTCTGCAGATGGGCGATGCCGCCGCCGAGTTCCATTTTGATGGTGATTTCAAGATCGTCGCGCAGTTCGCCGCTGCGACGTTCCACCCGCTTCATATAGTCATAGCTTTGCAGGTACAGCGAGCGGATTTCTCCGACGTCTTTTTTGAGCATCTTCAGCTCATCATTGGTTTTCTGGCCAAGCCTGGCCAGAAAGCTCAGATCGACAGTATCTTGGGCCATCCGTTGCAACCTCTTTGCAAGAGAATAACGCCAAGTTGTGTTGAACGCAAACGGGTGACTAAACGCAGCTTTGGCCCGCTCTCCTGTCAGGCGGCCGCGCTTTTGACACCCGCGATGACGTCCACCAAGCCGTTGACGATGCGCTCGACCTGTTCGCGATCGTCGCCCTCGGCCATGACGCGGATCAGCGGCTCGGTGCCGGAGGGGCGGATGACCAGACGGCCGGACTTGGCCAGTTCGCTCTCGGCGTCGGCGATCGCCTGCTTGACGGTCGTGTCCTCAAGCGGCTTGCCGCCGGAGAAGCGGACATTGCGCAGCAGCTGCGGCACCGGCTCGAAGCGATGGCAGATTTCGCTGACGGTCTTGCCGGTGCGCTTGACGCAGGAGAGGATCTGCAGGGCAGCAACCAGGCCGTCGCCGGTGGTGCCGAAGTCCGACATGACGAGATGGCCCGATTGCTCGCCACCGACGTTGAAGCCGTGCTGGCGCATGTGCTCGACGACATAGCGGTCGCCGACTTTCGTGCGGGCGAGCGTCAGGCCCTTGTCGCCGAGGAAGCGCTCGAGGCCGAGATTGGACATGACGGTTGCGACGATGCCGCCGCCGGTCAGCGTCTGGTCCTCGGCCCAGCTTTCGGCGATCACGGCCATCAGCTGGTCGCCATCGATGACGGTGCCGTTTTCGTCGACGATGATGACACGGTCGGCATCGCCGTCGAGTGCGATGCCGATATCGGCGCGTACTTCATGGACCTTCTTCTGCAGGGCTTCCGGATGGGTCGAGCCGCAGTTGAGGTTGATGTTGGTGCCGGTCGGTTCGTTGCCGATGGTGATGACCTCGGCGCCCAGTTCCCAGAGCGCAGAAGGGGCGACCTTGTAGGCGGCGCCGTTGGCGCAGTCGATGGCGACGCGAAGTCCCTGCAGCGTGACGTCACGCGGCAAGGTGCGCTTGGCAAATTCGATATAGCGGTCATGGGCGCCATCAATGCGCTTGGCGCGGCCGATGTCGCTGGCTGAGGCGAGCTGGCTGTAGAGATCCTTCTCCAGCAGTTCCTCGATCTGCGCCTCGATCTCGTCGGACAGCTTGTAGCCGTCCGGGCCGAAGAGCTTGATGCCATTGTCGGCGAAAGGATTGTGCGAGGCCGAGATCATCACGCCGAGATCGCAACGCAGCGAACGGGTCAGCATGGCGACGGCGGGCGTCGGGATCGGGCCGAGAACGAAGGCGTCCAGGCCGGCGGCGGTGAAGCCTGCGACCATGGCGTTTTCCAGCATATAACCGGAAAGGCGCGTATCCTTGCCGATCACCACGCGATGACGATGGCCGCCGCGGCGGAAAATCGTGCCGGCTGCAATGCCGACGCGCATGGCAAGGTCAGGTGTCATCGGGAAGCGGTTCGACTGTCCGCGAATACCATCCGTGCCGAAATAACGACGTGTCATATGTCTATCCCTAGATCCAGGTTGGCTGCTCGCCGTTCAGCGGTCTCGACGCTATGGGAGATTCGTCAAGACTGCGAGTGGCCTGCTCATGCCATAGTTCGTGCCGAAGAACACATAAATTAGCGCAAAAATTGATTACATCCCGTTACCAGACAGCAGAAAGGCCATCTCGCGGAGATGGCCTTTCCAATGCATTCAACGGGTCGGGACTTAGTGTGGCTGAGGTTCCAGGCCACTTTCAGGTTCACCGCCCTTGGGCAGGTCCTTCTTGCCGGTCGAGGGAACAGCCGAGCCGCGGGCCGGGCCATCCTCGCCGCTGTCGCGGGTTGGTTTCTGGCCCTTGATCAGACCCTTGATCTCTTCGCCCGAGAGGGTTTCATACTCAAGCAGACCCTCGGCAATCGCGACGAATTCGTCGTGCTTTTCCGTCAGGATCGTGCGGGCCTGGGTATAGGCCTCGTCGATCAGGCGGCGCACTTCGGTGTCGATCTTCTGCGCGGTCGATTCCGAGACGTTCTTCGATTGCGAAACCGAATGGCCGAGGAAGACTTCCTGCTGGTTTTCACCGTAAGCGACCTGGCCGAGCACGTCGGAGAAGCCCCACTGGGTGACCATGGCGCGAGCAAGCTTGGTGGCCTGCTCGATGTCGGAGGATGCACCCGACGTGATGTTCTCCTTGCCGAAGGTCAGTTCTTCGGCCACTCGGCCGCCCATCATGATGCAGAGGCGCGAGACCATCCACTTGTAGCTCATCGAGTAGCGGTCGCCCTCGGGAAGCTGCATGACCATGCCGAGTGCACGGCCACGCGGAATGATGGTCGCCTTGTGCAACGGATCGGCAACCGCGACATGAAGTGCGGTGATCGCATGACCGGCTTCGTGGTAGGCGGTCAGCTTCTTTTCGGCTTCGGTCATGGCGGACGAGCGGCGCTCGGCGCCCATCATGATCTTGTCCTTTGCATCTTCGAACTCGGCCATGGTGACGACGCGCTTGTTGCGGCGGGCGGCCATCAGGGCTGCTTCGTTGACGAGGTTCATCAGGTCGGCACCGGAGAAACCGGGTGTGCCGCGGGCGAGAACCTTGAGGTCGACATTCGGAGCGAGCGGTACGTTACGGGCATGCACCTTGAGGATGCGCTCGCGACCGACGATATCCGGGTTCGGCACCACAACCTGACGGTCGAAACGGCCCGGACGCAGAAGAGCGGGATCGAGAACGTCGGGACGGTTGGTGGCCGCGATCAGGATGACGCCTTCATTGGCTTCAAAGCCGTCCATCTCGACCAGCAACTGGTTCAACGTCTGCTCGCGCTCATCGTTGCCACCGCCAAGGCCTGCACCACGATGGCGGCCGACGGCGTCGATTTCGTCGATGAAGATGATGCAGGGTGCGTTCTTCTTCGCCTGTTCGAACATGTCGCGGACACGGCTTGCGCCGACGCCGACGAACATTTCGACGAAGTCGGAACCGGAGATGGTGAAGAAGGGCACATTGGCTTCGCCGGCGACCGACCGGGCGAGCAGCGTCTTACCGGTGCCCGGAGGGCCGACGAGCAGCACGCCGCGCGGGATCTTGCCGCCGAGACGCTGGAATTTCTGCGGATCGCGGAGGAATTCGACGATTTCCTCGAGATCTTGCTTGGCTTCGTCAACGCCGGCAACGTCGTCAAACGTCACGCGGCCATGCGCTTCGGTCAGAAGCTTGGCCTTGGACTTGCCGAAACCCATCGCTCCGCCGCGACCACCGCCCTGCATCTGGCGCATGAAGAACAGCCAAACGCCGAGGATCAGCAGCATGGGGAGCAGCGTGCCGATATAGCTGAGGAAACCTGACGAGCCATCCGTTTCCGGACGGGCCACGATCATCACATTCTTCGACTGCAGCTTTTCGAGCAGGTTGTCGTCGATGACCGGCGCATAGGTCTGGAAGGCGGTGCCGTTCTCGGCATAAGTGCCCATCACGCGATTGCCGGTGACAGTCACGTCACGCACGCGGCCAGAATCCACTTCGCTGAGGAACTGCGAATAGGGTATCTCGCGCGAGCTGGATTGAGACGGCGACGTCTGGAACATGCTGAACAGTGCGATCAGCAAGAGGGCGATGATCGCCCACAGCGCGAAATTCCGAAAATTTGGGTTCATTGAACTCCCCGAACATGTCTTGCGGGAAGGAACCCCGCGATCTTACCCGCTAACATAGGATTGCGCCGGGCCGTTGCCAAGGCAAAGTGGCACCTGTGCATCGTTTTCCGTCAATAACTCTTAAATGGGGCAGGACAAGGTTGGGTCGCGGCCGAGGATCGCGGCGATGCGATCGGAAAGCGCGACGTCGAAGCTTGGCAGGAAGCGATCGAAAAGCGGCAGGTAGGGATGCGATTCGATATCGATGCCGGGTTTGGCAATTTGCCCGCTTTCCTCGCGGATTTGCGGGAAAATTCCCGCCATGGCGGTCCTTGCCAGGCCGGGAAGGTCGAGCAAAACCGGTGATGTGGCCGCCGGCTCGACACGCAAGAGGCGCGCCGTGTGGTTGCGGATCTCGAAGCGTCCGTCCCAGACAATGGTCGCACCAGGGGGGAGGGGGAGCGGCAAAAGACCGCGGTTCTCGCGCAGCATGTAGATGCCATCCCGGCGCTTGATCACGAGACATCCCGATAGGGTCAGGGATCCGCCGGCTTGCATGGCAAGCAGTTGCATCAGTCTGTCCGTCGCCTTTGCCGCCGGACGGTGCGGTTTTCCGCCGAGGACTGCGGCAAGTGATGCCATGCCGTGGCGGAGGATGTCTGCTGGCGCGGTGAGGGCGGCGGGTTGGAGCTTGATGACGGCACCGGCAACCAGCGTTGCATGCCTGTCAAGCCAGCAGGCTGTATCCTGCGACAATGCCTTTCGCCGCAGTCCTGCCTCGGGGCTAAATTCGATGGCGGGGATGTCCTGGCGAACGCGCACGCGTTCATAGCTCCGGTCTTCATTGCTCGGATCATCGATCCAAGGCTGGTCGCCGTGACGCAGGCTGTCGCGGATCTGTGCCCGCCATGTTTCAAGGAAGGGACGCAGGATCCAGATGCGCCGGTTGAAAAGGGTGGCGGGCGCCATGCCGGCGGCCCCGAGGTTTTCGTCGGCGGCGCGTGTTGCGCGCATCGCAACCGTCTCGATCTGGTCGTCGCGCGTGTGACCGGTGACGATGGCGTCGGCGCCCAGATCCCGCGCGGCGTCGGCAAGCAATGCGTAACGTGCCTCGCGGGCTGCGGCGAGAATGCCGGTCTTGGGCTTTTCGCCGGTCCAGAGTCGGGTCTGATGGACGATGCCCAGCCTGGCACAGAGGTCGGCAGCCCATGCTGCTTCTCGGACCGAGGCCTGGCGTAGAGCATGGTCGATGGTGGCGGCGGACAGCGTATGGGCAAAACCGTGCAGGGCGATCGCGCGCTTGAGGGCGATCAGCAGTCCGGTCGAATCGCTGCCGCCGGAAAGCGCGATCAACAGGTGTGAAGGTTTGGAAAGGGAGGCGAGGAAGCGCTTGGCGGCCTCATCGGGAGAGTGGTCGGTCAGCACGGCGGTCGTCCGGGCTGGGCAGACATCAGCAGCTCAGGCGCTTCTGCTCGCTTGCGACCTTGGAGACGACGGCGCGCGACGCCTTCGGATAACGCTTGGGCACTTCGCGCAAGGTTGCGCAGGCCGTTTCGGTATTGTCGAGCGCTGCCAGCGACATGCCGAGCTTCAGCAGCATTTCAGGCGCCTTGGGCGAACTGCTGTAGGTCTGATGGGCGTTCAGAAATGTCTTGGCGGCTTCGTTGAAGTTGCCCTGGGAGTAAAGGGCTTCACCCAGCCAGAAATTGGCGTCGGCGATCTTCTTGCTGCTCGGGTAGCTGGAAATGAAGTCGCGGAACTCGTTTTCCGCCAAGCCATAGTCACCCGATAGCACATGGGCATAGGCAACCTGGTAGATGTCGTTCTCGGAACCCGATGCGGCAGTCTCGCTGACGGCCGGTGCCTGCTGGGTGGCTGGCGCCGTCGCGGTATCGACACCCGGAAGGGACGCGGAATTGTCGACGGCATCCGGATTGATCGTCGTATCGACCGGCAAGCCGTTGGTGTCGAGGTCGATCGAGCCGAGCTGCTGTTCCGGTTGGGCCGAGCCGGAAGTGTCGGCGGCAGCGCCGACATCCGGGGTCTGGGTGATGATTTCGGCAACGGAATCGCTTCCATTGCCGCCATCGACAGGGCGCTCAAGCGAGCCGCTTTTCTTGGTGCCGCCGTTTTCGAGATCCTGGAAGCGGAACTCGTTGTCTTCCTGGGCCTTGCGGATGGTTTCCTGCATCTGCAGAAGCTGGAAGCTCATCTCCTCGATGCGACCGTTGAGCGAGCGGATTTCTTCCTCAAGCTGCTGGACGCGAACCGACGGATCGCTGGACTGCGCAAGATGAACGCGTGCCTCGGGTTCGGCAGTCTTGGCCACCTTGGGCTGGACGAGCGAAAAGCCCGGCAGTTGGAAGGCGCTTGCACTTCCTTGGGTCCCGGTCAGCGTGGCCGTCGCAAGCAATGCGGCCATCACAAGTTTGTTCATGTTCCTTATCCTGTTTTCGCGATGAGTTGCGCCGAACAGGCGCGCACAGGAGATTTTTCCAATTGCCTGCAAAAAGCAACCAAGTTCGGCCAAAGTAAGGAGAAAAGTAAAGGCGGCCGAGGCCGCCTTCACAATGTCGTTGGAGCACCCAGGCTCGATTACATGGCAGCGCCGCCGAGAACGGTAACTGCGCGGCGGTTCTGCGACCAGCAGGAGATGTCGTCGCAAACGGCGACCGGACGTTCCTTGCCGTAGGAGATGGTCTTCATGCGCTGAGCCGGGATGCCGCGCGACGCGAGATAGTCGCGGGTCGAGGCGGCACGGCGTGCGCCGAGAGCCAGGTTATATTCGCGGGTGCCGCGTTCGTCGGCATGGCCTTCGATGGTGATGGCGTATTGCGGATACTTGGCCAGCCACTGGGCCTGACGGTCCAGCGTCTGCTGGGCATCGGCGCGGACCGAGGTCGAGTCGGTGTCGAAGAAGATCCGATCGCCGACATTGACGGTGAAGTCCTGGGTCGAGCCCGGGGTCGAGGCACCGGCGCCGTTGGCACCGAGGCCGAGATCGCCGGCGCTGTTGGGCAGGTTCTTCTTGTTGGCGCAGCCTGCAAGAGCGAGGGTCATCGCCAGAGCGACGATGGCCGGGTTGGTTGCAAGTTGCTGCAGGCGGCTCTTGGCCGGGGAATGAATGCGGCTCATCGCCGGTCTCCTTGAATTCTCTGTTAGGGTTGCCGGACGATAACCAATCTAGGTTAACCGGCTTCCAACAATCATGGTTAACGAACCGTTTAATCTGGCCCGTAAAGCGCCGGATTGCAGCGCTTTACGGCAGGAAGGAGGCGCAAATGCGCCCTATTCGAGGAGCGGCGACCAGGCCGGGTCGGAGCCGAAAGCCGGGGTCTTGACCTGCTGCTCGTTGTAGCCCGACAGGTCGATCGAATAGAGAGCCGGGCCGCCTGCACCCGAGTTCTGGCGGAAGAACATCAGGACGCGGCCATTCGGAGCCCAGGTCGGGCCTTCGTTGTGGAAGCCGGTGGTGAGGATGCGCTCGCCGGAACCGTCCGTCTTCATCACGCCGATCGAAAACTTGCCGCCCGACTGCTTGGTGAAGGCGATCAGATCTCCGCGCGGCGACCAGACCGGGGTCGAATAGGAGCCATCGCCAAACGAGATGCGCTGCTGGCCGGAGCCGTCGGCATTCATCACATAGAGCTGCTGGCGGCCGCCACGGTCGCTTTCAAAGGCGATGCGGGCGCCATCGGGCGAATAGGACGGCGACGTGTCGATAGCGGCCGTCGAGGTCAGGCGGGTCGTGGTGCGCGAGCGCAGGTCCATCGTGTAGATATTGGCATTGCCGTCCTGCTGCAGGCTCATGATGACACGTTGGCCATCCGGCGAGAAGCGGGGCGAAAACGTCATGCCGGGGAAGTTGCCGACCACTTCGCGCTGGCCTGTCTCCAACTGGAGCAGGTAGACGCGCGGCTGGTCGCCCTCGAACGACATGTAGGTCACTTCCTGGCGGCTCGGCGAGAAGCGCGGCGTCAGGACGATATCCTTGGAGCCGGTCAGCATCCGGACGTTTTCGCCGTCCTGGTCCATGATCGCCAGCTGGCGCTTGCGGTCGGTCTTCGGGCCGCTTTCGGAGACGAACACGACGCGGGTATCGAAGTAGCCCTTTTCACCGGTGATGCGCTCATAGATCGCATCGGCGATGATATGGGCGACACGGCGCCAGTTTTCCGGCTGGGTGAAAAACTGCTGACCGGTCATCTGCTGGCCGGCAAACGTATCCCACAGTCGGAATTCGGCGCGCAGGCGGCCATCGGCCTCCTTGCTGATCCGGCCGACGACGAGCGCCTCGGCATTGACGACCTTCCAATCCTCGAAGCGCGGCGGCTGGTCGGGATTGGAGATCTTCTCGATGAAGGCGGCGCGGCTGACCGGGGCGAACAGACCGGAGCGCTTCAGGTCGGCTTCGACCACCGCTGCAATCTTGGCGCCGATGCCATCGGTGGAGACGAAATCGGTGATCGCGATCGGCAGCGGCGAGACATTGCCGCGATTGATGTTGATTTCGACGGCGGCGTTTGCCGGGGCGGCGATGGTGCCTGCCATGCTGGCGACAACCATCAGAAGACGGAGGAGGTGGAATTTTTTCATTCTATCCAAGCCTTTCAGCTCTTACATCAGTTCGCTGGGGTCGAAATTGACGATGACTTCGGACCAGGCGTCAAATTTGTCCCTGGGCAGATTGGTGAAGGGGGCGGACTTGCGCACGGCGCGAACGGCGCCGCTCATCAGAACGCGTTGGGCTGTTTCGGAACCGCCGGTCGCCGTGGCTTCCGGATTGCCGACCAGGTTGCCGTCCTGGTCCAGCTGGAATCTTACCTGGATACGGACATCCTGGGCATCGGCCATGCCGGGCGTGATCAGCCAGTTGTTCTGGATTGCGCCACGCAGGGCATCCATCTCGCTCTGGCTGAGCGTCGAGCCGCCGGTATTGGTCTTGCCGCCGAGCGCTGCCTGTTCGGTCGAGCGCTTGGCGCCGCCGCCTGCGGCATCCGTCTTGTTGAGAAGCGCTGCCACTTCGTCGGCATTGAAGTCGCTTTCCATCTGCGGCTTCGATTTGGCCGTTTCCTGGGCCTTTGTGTCCTTCTTGGCCTCGGTCTTCGGCGGCGGCTTCTTTTCGACCGGCTTGGCCGTTTCAACCTTGGGCCGGGACGGTGGGACCGGCGCCTGTTCGGGCAAGGGTATCTCTTCGGCCTTGGCTTCCTCCGGCGGTGCCTGTTCGGCCGGCTTTTCTTCCGGCTGTGGCGGCGGGGCGGTTTCTTCCTTGACGACCTCCTTGACCTCGTTGGGCTTGGTGTCCTCAACGGGGGCAGGGGTCACGACCTTTTCAGGCGCGGCGGCCACTTCCTGTTCGACCGGACGCTGCGACGGTGTCGGCGGCGACTTCAGGTCGACCTGATTGTCGCCGAGATTTTCAGCCGGTTCGGCGATCGGCGGCTTCTTGGTCGGCACCGGTGCCGATTTCTCGGCGAGCGGCGCTTTCTTGTCACCCTGCTGGATCTGGGTGAACTCCTCGATCGGAACGATGTCGACCGGGAGCGACTCCATGTTCATCACCTCGAGTTTTTCGGGCGAGCCAAGGGTCACCAGCGCTGCGGCGAGCGCCAGTCCGTGCAGAAACGTGGATGTGAAGAGGCTGCCCTTCATGACGTCCGATCAGTTCTGCTGTTCCTGCAAGGTCACAAGACCGATATTGGTGAAGCCGGCGGTCGAAATGCGCGCCATAACCTGCATGACGGTTCCGTAGGCGGCAGTCGTGTCTGCGCGCACGAAAATACGTTCCTTGTAGCCGGTCTTGGCAATCGCCTCGAGCTTCGGCACGACTTCCTCGATCGGGATCACCGTTTCCTGCAGGTAGATTTCGCCCTTGCCATTGACCGAAACGGTGATCGGCTGGGTGTCGGTGTTCATGGCCTGCGCCTGGGTTTGCGGCAGGTCGATCGGCACGCCGACGGTCATCATCGGGGCGGCAACCATGAAGATGATCAACAGCACGAGCATGACGTCGACCATCGGCGTCACGTTGATCTCGCTGACCAGTGCGCGCTTGTTGCCGCGGCGTCCGCGACGGCCACCGCCGCCACCTCCTGATCCGACTGACATACCCATGATGCGTCTCCGTTCGTCGATATCTTACTGTGCGGCCTGGCGAGGCTGCAGCTTTTCGTCGATCTGGCGCGAAAGGATGGCGGAGAACTCGTCGGCAAAACCTTCCATGCGGGCGGTCAGCTTGCCGGATTCTCCGGAGAATTTGTTGTAGGCGATGACCGCCGGGATAGCGGCGACAAGGCCGATGGCGGTGGCCAGCAGCGCCTCGGCGATACCGGGTGCAACCACGGCAAGGCTGGTGTTCTTTGAGCCGGCGATTGCCTGGAACGACGTCATGATGCCGATAACGGTGCCGAAAAGACCGATGAAGGGCGCGGCGGAACCAATGGTGGCGAGCGAAGAGAGACGGCCTTCGAGCGTTTCGCTCTCGCGGGCCATGGTCACGTCCATGGCGCGGTCGATACGCATCTGCAGGCCGATCGGCGAACGGGCGCCGCGCTCGAAACTCTTCTTCCACTCGCGCATTGCGGCGACGAACATGGCCGCAAGGCCGGTGTTGTTGCGTTCGGCAAGCGTGCGGTAGAGTTCTTCCAGCGACTGGCCGGACCAGAAAACCTGTTCGAACTGGTCGAACTGGCGACGGGCGCGGGCATAGCTCAGATATTTGTCAATGACGATTGCCCAGGTCCAGACCGAAGCCGCGATCAGGCCGAGCATGACCAGCTTGACGATAAGACCCGCCTGCATGAACAGAGCCCAGATGCTCACGTCATGGGCTGCCGCTGCCATTCCAACTTGTTCCATCGCCTTCAAATCCCCGAAATCCAAACGCCCGGCGGTTGACCGGGCGGTGAAAAAGCCGTGCTAGTGGAAGTTTGCGGTCGCCATCGCTGAACGCCTTACCCGCTTCAAGCTCCCAGATTGCCTTCTGGGCGCGAAATTTGGTCAAAGGAAGGCGTGCGTTGCACAAATTTCCTGTGCCAGAGTAAGACATCATTATGGTTAAGAAGGCGTTACTTTCCGGGGTGAGTCGGGGGCGCGCCCACGAACTGGCGAGCCAGATCGTCCGGCAATCGACGCGGCCTTCCGCTGCGGTTGACGACGGCAATCACAACCTTGGCCGCAATCAGGAGTTTTTCCTCCCGGTGAATTTCCTGCTCGAGTATCATCTTCGCGCCGCCGGCCTTGATGGTGCGTGTGGTGATCGTCAAGATATCGTCCATGCGGGCGGGCGCCTTGAAATCGATCTCCATGCGGTGAACGACGAAGACGAGGCCTTCCTCATCCATGCCGATCAAGGCGCTCTGCTCGACACCGAGACAACGCAGGTAATCGGTGCGGCCGCGCTCGAGGAAGTGAAGATAGCGACCATGATAGACGAGACCTGAAAAGTCGGTGTCTTCGTAATACACGCGCTGGGTCAGTCGATGACCGTCGTCGCTCAGTTCTCCGCTGAGTGAAATTGCTTGTACCGCCATGGGCTTACTCCTCAACTCAAAAATTCCCGGCTGGATGGAACAGGGATAGCTTCCGCTCATTGTAGTGCTGTCACAATGGAGCCCTATCAAGGAGCGGGGCTATACCTTGAAGGAGATCCATCATGAAAATCGCAGTCATGGGCGGAGACGGGTTCGTCGGTTGGCCCACAGCGCTTCATTTGTCCGATGCTGGGCACGATGTCCATATCCTCGACAACCTGTCGCGCCGCTGGATCGATACCGAACTCGGCGTCCAGTCGCTGACGCCGATGGACAGTATTCAGGAGCGCACCCGCATCTGGCACGCCGAAACAGGTCGCCGCATCCATTTCAACCTGATCGATCTGGCCCGCGACTACGATCTCCTGAAAGCCTGGCTTGCCGAGCACCGTCCGGATGCGATCATTCATTTCGCCGAGCAGCGCGCCGCGCCCTATTCGATGAAGAGCGACCGGCACAAGAACTACACCGTCAACAACAATGTGTCGGCGACGCATAATCTATTGAACGCGCTGGTGGAGATCGGGCTGGATGCCCATCTGGTGCATCTCGGCACCATGGGCGTCTATGGCTATTCGACGGTGGGCGCTGCCATTCCCGAAGGCTATCTGCCGGTCGGCATCGAGACGGTCGATGGCAATACCGCCAGCCAGGAAATTCTTTATCCGGCCAATCCCGGCTCGATCTATCACATGACCAAGTGCCTCGACCAGCTGTTGTTCCAGTTCTATGCGAAGAACGACGGACTGCGCGTTACCGACCTGCACCAAGGGATCGTCTGGGGTACGCATACGGTGCAGACGAGGTTGCATCCGCAGCTGGTCAACCGGTTCGACTATGATGGCGATTACGGCACAGTGCTCAACCGCTTCCTGATCCAGGCGGCGATCGACTATCCGCTGACGGTGCATGGCACAGGCGGCCAGACGCGTGCCTTCATCCATATCCAGGATTCGGTCCGCTGTATCGAGATCGCGATCAACAATCCGCCATCGCGCGGGGCGCGGGTCGAGATATTCAACCAGATGACCGAAACCCATCGTGTCCGTGATCTGGCGGAGATGATTGCGCGCATGACCGGCGCTGTGATCGCATGGCTGCCCAACCCGCGCAAGGAGGCGCCGGAAAACGATCTGATCGTGCGCAACGAAAAGTTTCTCGGCCTTGGACTTTCACCGACGACACTTGAAAACGGTCTGTTGTCGGAGATTGTCGACGTGGCGAAGAAGTTCGCCTATCGTGTCGATCGGTCAAGGGTTCCGGCCGTCTCTGCCTGGACCAAGGACATTGCCAGGACCCTCAATCGCGATCCGGAAGGCAAGATGCTGAAATCGGTCTCGTAAAACAGGACATGCGGTGGACGAAGCGCTGCTACCCGCGCTGACGCGGCAGGCTTTTGTGACGCTGGTGACCAATGGCGACTATGCCATGGGCGCGCTGGCGCTCGCCCGCTCGATCCAGTGCACGAAATCATCGGCCGAAATCATCGTGCTGCATACCGAGCGGGTCGAGGACGAGGATCTGGCGCCACTCGCCGATCTGGGTTGCTGGCTGGTCGGCGTCGATCCGCTGCCCCTGTCCGATGCGTTCAATGCCCGGCATGAGCGGGGTGCGGTGCATCAGGCCGCTCCGTTCACCAAGGGGCGAAAGCCGACCTTTCATTCGCCGCTCGACAATTTCTGCAAGCTGCGGCTCTGGGAACTGACGGAGTACGAGACCTGCGTCTTCATCGATGCTGACGCGCTTGTCTTGCACAATATCGACAAGCTGTTCGACTATCCCGAGTTTTCGGCAGCCCCCAATGTCTATGAGAGCCTCTCCGATTTTCACCGGCTGAATTCCGGCGTCTTCGTTGCGAAACCGTCGCGCGAGACCTTTGCCAGGATGCTGGCGCGGCTCGACAAACTGGATGCCTTCTGGCCGCGCACCGACCAGACGTTCCTACAGACATTCTTCCCCGACTGGCACGGCCTGCCGGTGACGATGAACATGCTGCAGTATGTCTGGTTCAACATGCCGGAGCTGTGGAACTGGCAACAGATCGGGGTGTTGCATTACCAATATGAAAAGCCCTGGGAGCGAGATCATCCGAAGGCCGCGCAACTGAAGCCCTTGATCGATCTCTGGCAGGCGTTCTATCGCGGTGACGATATTCCCGACATCGATAGTTTGCCGGGGCCGCCGGGAGGCAGTCCATGACAGTGCTGGTTACGGGCGGGCGCGGTTTTGTCGGGCGGCCGATCGTCAACGGTCTGATCGAGGCGGGGTACGATGTGATAGTTGCCGGCCGCAGCGAACCGCCGCCGGACTGGTACTGTGGTCCTGTTGGCTTCCGCCCGATGATGCTGGACCCCCACCGCTGCGAGCAAGGCCTTTTCGATGGCGTCAGCCATGTCGTTCATGCCGCCTTCGACCATGTGCCCGGACATTACAGGGGCGGAGAGGGCGAGGATCCGGACGGCTTCTGGCGGCGCAATGTCGAGGGAAGCCGGCGACTGTTCGAGCAGGCGCGGGCGGCCGGTGTAGCGCGTGTTGTGTTCCTGTCAAGCCGCGCCGTCTATGACGGGCTGCCGGTCGAGGCGCCACTACGCGAAACGCAGGTGGAAATACCTGCCTCTCTGTATGGACGAATGAAACTGGCCGTGGAACAGGCGCTTGCCGATCTGTCTGCAGATGGTTTCGCCGGTGCCAGCCTGCGGTTGACGGGCGTCTATGACGGGATGATGCCGAACAAGTGGCAGGTCTTGATCGAGGACTATCTGGCAGGCAGGCTGATAAAGCCGAGGGCCGGCACAGAGGTGCACTCACGGGATGTTTCGCAAGCCATCAAGCTAATGCTCGAGACGCCGGACCATCTGATCTCGCGGCAGGTCTTCAACGTGTCGGATCTGGTGGTCGATCGGGCAGATCTGCTGGGGATCGTCGGTCAGGCGCTTGCTCTGTCTCATGAGTTGCCGGAAAGGGCCGCTCCTGGAAGGACCGGCATCATGGCGACCGCCAAGATCAGTGCGCTGGGTTGGCGTCCCGGCGGGCGGGCTTTGCTGGAAGAGACCGTGCAGCGGCTTGCTGCTTATTATTGGACGTG
This sequence comes from Hyphomicrobiales bacterium, assembly GCA_900470155.1. Lineage (GTDB taxonomy): Bacteria > Pseudomonadota > Alphaproteobacteria > Rhizobiales > Rhizobiaceae > Allorhizobium. Next base: position 842,044 of record UBZT01000009.1, on the reverse strand, counting down.
AAAGGTCAGCCCCTCCTGCCGCAACGACAGGAGGGGCATTCGAGCGTTATCGACCGACGATGATGCCGGCAATCAGACCGGATGCCACGCTGATCAAAACGTAGTCGTTGTCGACTTTGACCCATCGCTGGTCGCGACCCGGCTGGCGCAGGCCATAGCGCTTGTAATCGCGGATCGCTGCGCGTCTCTGCCAGTCGTTCATGCGCTCGCCCTTTTTCCAGCGCTTCTTGATGACGACCTTCTTGTGGATCTCTTTCTTGTGGATCTCCTTGGTGATCCGGTGCTGACCGGGGGCACGATCGTCGTGGCGGTACGACTGCTGGGCCTGAGCCATTGGCGCCGCAAACATTACCGCGGCGATCGTGATCAGAATTGCTTTTTTCATAATTCGTGTCCTCGTTATTGGTGCAACGAGGTTTAATGCTTGTGAAATGAATGAAAAATGAATAAAAACAAATAGTTGGTTACAGTTTTGTAATGTGGCCGGTTCGCTTGGTGAAAGCCTTGTGGCTCAGAGCATGACGTCGTCTTCGCTGAGGCCCAATGCCTTCAATGCATCCAGACGGTTGTCGGCATCGTCGCCGACGATAAATTCATCAAGCTGCGGTGGCTTGACGCTCGTGCCCGCGAGCATGGCATGGACCTGTCCGCGATGATGGGTCTGGTGCTGGAAAAGATGGCTCAACACATCGTCCCTGCGATCATGCTGGACGCGGCTACCACGATCGACAGTGATCACCTGCGCCAGCCCCACCGGGCCGAGCGTGTTGCAGAGGTCGATCAGTCGCCGGTCGACATCACGTTGCGCGCCGTAGAGGGTTGCCGGATCGTCGAAGGGTACCTCGTTCTCCCAGGCTTTCGGGCCAAGCGTGCCGCCCTCGAGCGCATCGACATAAAACCAGTCGATGACTAGGATGTGGTTGAGCGTTGCCTTGAGCGATGGGAAAAACCCGGTGCGTGGGGCGTCGAATTCGCCGGGCTGGAGTTTTGCCATGGCGGCGTGAAGTCGCCAATTGGCCATGGCGTTGTTCAAGGCAAGCTTGCGAAAGACGCGGCCAGAATCGCTCATTTTGTATCAAGATCTCCATCATGCCAGACGATGTGCTGCGGGCTATCCGGTAATGTCTCAATGTGGTCCGCGATGAAATAGGGCGGAATGTCCAGTGCGGTCAGTCCCGCCTTCGTCGCCCTTGTCCATTTGAACTCCAGATCGCTTGCGCCGTCACGAACCCGGTGGATGATGTCCGCGTCGTGAAATGGGAAACTGTCGGGCAGTTCCATGCGGTAGTACATGCCGAACTCGTGGCACTGTCGGCCTTCGTAGAAAAAGAAGTTTTCGACCGTCCAAAGCAAGGGGCCGACAGTGGCGGCGACGCCCAGTTCCTCCATCATCTCGCGTACCAGCGTTTGCTGCGAGGTCTCTCCGATCTCGGCGCGGCCACCGGGAAAGGTCCAGAAGGCCTCATGGGTGGCGCGGTGTACGAGGACGTGACCGTCGCGGAATGCGAGCCCCGCGATGCGCATCTGGAACAGTCGCCCGTCCTTCTTCTTGATGCGAATCCGGTTGTCCATCAGCATTCTCCGCGGTTCGCGACGTTGACCTACTCATCTTCGAGGGTGAGGCGGAACTGCGCGGCTTCCAGATCCTTCGGCGGCTGCATGCCGAGATGTTTCCAGGCATTGGCGGTCAGGACGCGGCCACGCGGCGTGCGCTGGATGAAACCCTGCTGGATCATGTAGGGCTCGATGATGTCCTCGATCGCATCGCGTGGCTCGGACAGGCCGGCGGCGATGGTTTCGATGCCGACCGGTCCGCCGCCGAAATTCACAGCGATCATGTTGAGATAACGCTTGTCGAGCTGGTCGAGGCCCATGTTGTCGACGAGCAGGCGGGTCAGGGCCTCGTCGGCGATCTCGCGGGTGACGGCTTCGGCGCGGGCAACCTCGGCAAAGTCGCGCACGCGGCGCAAGAGACGACCGGCGATGCGGGGTGTCCCGCGGGCGCGTCTCGCGATCTCGCGGGCGCCGTCATCGGTCATGCCGAGGCCCATGAGCCGCGCACCACGGCGGACGATCAGTTCCAGTTCCTCGACGGTGTAGAAGGCGAGACGGACGGGAATGCCGAAACGGTCGCGCAGCGGCGTGGTCAGCAGGCCGAGGCGGGTGGTGGCGGCGACAAGCGTGAACTTCGACAGGTCGATCTTCACCGAGCGGGCCGCCGGGCCTTCGCCGATGATCAGGTCGAGCTGGAAGTCCTCCATGGCCGGATAGAGGATTTCCTCGACCGCCGGGCTCAGGCGATGGATCTCGTCGATGAACAGAACGTCGCGCTCTTCGAGATTGGTCAGAAGCGCGGCCAGATCGCCGGCCTTGGCGATCACCGGACCGGAGGTCGAGCGGAAGTTGACGCCGAGTTCCTTGGCCATGATCTGGGCCAGTGTCGTCTTGCCGAGACCGGGCGGGCCGACAAACAGCACATGATCGAGCGCCTCGCCACGGTTCTTCGCCGCCTCGATGAAGATCTTCAGGTTGGCCCGCGCTTCCGCCTGGCCGGTGAATTCATCCAGCGACTGCGGGCGCAGTGCCGTGTCGATGTCTTCGCCGCGTTTTTCCGGGGCCAGGATGGGGTTCGATATGCTCATGCGAGAAGTTCCATTCCGGGCACGCGGGCAGCGGCCTTTTTGTCGAAGGTCATTGTTCTGCTGCAACCGTCAAGCCGGTTCAATTCGCTCAGCAGGGCGTCGGCGAAATCCACGTTGAAAATCCTGCAGAAATGCACGGCATTGCCGACCGCTTCATAGGCTGCAATTTCAAATTCACGGCGCTCCAGCACGGATTGAAGGAAATCGAGAATCCGTTCCTTCGGATAGCGATACTTGCGCTTCAGGACCCAATTCACCTCCAAAATAACTGAAAGATCAACGAACAGGGTATCGTCAGGCTCCAGTCGATCCAGCAGTCTTGTGACCGCGTCAACCTGCTCGGCATCGTCCGGGATGGCAAGCCGCAGCAGGACGTTGGTATCGATGCCAAGGCGCTGGTTCATCCGCGTTTGCTTCGCGTGGTCGCTTTTTCAAAGCGCTCGACGGCGGCGTCCATGACCGCGTCGTCTAATTCTTCGTCGGACAACAATGCCCCGGTCGGAGGCTTGCCAAGTATCGCGGCAAGATCGCGAACCGACTTGTTGCGCGGTATGATCACCAATTCGCCATTGCGCACCCATGCATAGCACTTGTCTCCGGGCTGCACGTTCAGCTGCTCGCGGAGGTCCTTCGGGATCGTCAACTGGCCCTTAGACGTGATCGTTATTTTCGAACCCATTTCACGCTCCGCTACGCCTTACAAAAATAGAATAGTAAGGCGGCTCAATCTATGCAATCGGCTACCGCGACAATTCCTTCAGCCCCAGGCGGATCAGCTTGGCACTGTCGGCGTCCTCGCCGCCGTTTTTCAGTGCCGCCGCAACCGCATTGGCGGCCTGGTCGCGGGAATAACCGAGATTGGTGAGCGCGGATACTGCGTCTGCCACCGGGGCTGATGCGACGCCTTCGCCGAGTTCCTGCTTGAGGCCGATATTGGCGGCGGCTTCACCGGCAAAGGCCGGTGCCTTGTTCTTCAGTTCGGTGACAATGCGGACCGCAACCTTCGGGCCGACGCCCGGCGCGCGCGATACCGAGGTCTTGTCCTGCAATGCGATCGCGTTGGCGAGCTCGCCCGGTGTCAGGGTCGAAAGGACAGCCAATGCCACCTTGGCGCCGACGCCCTGGACGGATTGCAGCAGGTTGAACCATTCGCGTTCCAGGGCATTCAGGAAACCGAACAGCTTCAACTGGTCCTCGCGGACATAGGTCTCGATGAACAGCACCACCGCTTCGCCGGGCGAGCCGAGTCGTCCCAGGGTGCGCGACGAACAATGGGCGACGTAGCAGACGCCGTGCACGTCGACGAGCACATGGTCGTCGCCGATTTCATCGATGGTGCCTTTGAGTTTGCCGATCATGAAGGGTGTCCGCGCGCTTGCGATTAAAGGGGGTGGGTTTCGGGCGAGATGAGAGGGAGCAATGGAAAATAGCTGCGATATCTGGCGGCATCGCGGCTTAGCAGTCGGTAGCCTTTCACCATCGCATGGGCACCGATGTAAAAATCAGGGAGCGGCGATCGTTTTTCGCCACCAGATCGGCGATACTGCAGGAAGGCGTGACCGGCCGCGAAGGCAGCCTCCCATGGCAGGTCCTCGCGGACGAACAGAGCAGGCGCAAGCGCACTTTCCAGATCGCTATGTGTTGCGTAGCCCGCAGCCATTTCGGCATAAATCAATGGATTGATCAGCAAATGGCCCTGTGCTCTGGCGACGACCAATTGTGCAGTCGACCAGTCGGTAAACGTACTCGGCGTATGAAAGACGTCGATGAGGACATTGGTGTCGACAAGGGTTCGCATCGATCAGTCTCGCAGCAGTCGGTAGAACTCGTCGCCGCTGAGTTCGCCGAGGGACATGGATCCCTGATGGCGCCGCAAATGCTGTAAGAGTTCCTGCGCTTCGCGCTGGCTGGCGTCGATCGGAGGCTCGATGAGGCGCAACACTGCTAAATCGCCGCGAAGCTCGAATTCGACTTCGCTGCCCGCCTGAATGCCGAGATTGGCCCGGACATTTTTCGGGATCGTGACCTGGCCTTTTTCAGTAACTCGCATGGTAATACCTCTTGAGTATTACCTATCGTGGTATTGAGAACAAGTCAAGAACAAATCAGGCGTTTGCCAGGATCTTGCGCATACGTTCGCCGCCGCGATTGTGAGCGTGGCAGATGGCAATCGCCAGCGCATCCGCGGCGTCATTGCCCTTGAATTCGGCCTTGGGCATCAGGATCTTCAGCATCATGTGGATCTGCTTCTTGTCGCCGTGACCCACGCCGATGACCGCTTTCTTGACCGCATTTGGCGCGTATTCGGCAACCGGCAGGCCGGCGCGCGCGGGAACCAGCATGGCGATGCCGCGTGCCTGGCCGAGCTTCAACGTCGCGACCGCATCCTTGTTGACGAAGGTCTGTTCGACGGCTGCCTCGTGCGGCTGATAGGCATGCACCACTTCGGCCAGTCCGTCATGCAACTGGCACAGACGCGAGGCAAGATCCATGTCGCCATCCGAGGTCACGGTGCCGGAGGCGACGAAGCGCAGCGAATTTCCCAGTGTCTCGATGACGCCCCAGCCACAGCGGCGGAGGCCCGGGTCTATGCCGATGATGCGAATCGTGCTGGTCATGAAAAACTCTAATTCGGATACCGGCATCTGTGCCAGTGAAATGTGAACAAAACAAAAACATCGCAGTTTGTTGTGTTTTATCACCATCCAGCCTTGGGGTCCGAAACGATCGTGCCTACATGAGCAGGACAACCTTAATGCAGGATATGCGGCATGATACCTTTCTCCATCCTCGACCTCTCGCCTGTTGCTGAAGGCCATTCGGTGTCCGAGGCGCTGGATGCGTCGCGCCAGATGGCTCAGGCGGCCGAGGCCAATGGATATCTGCGTTTCTGGCTCGCCGAGCATCATGGCATGCCGGGCATTGCCAGCGCTGCGACCTCGATCGTGATCGCCCATGTCGGTGCGGCAACCAAGACGATCCGCATCGGCTCCGGCGGCATCATGCTGCCGAACCATTCGCCCTTGGTTATCGCCGAGCAGTTCGGTACGCTCGAAGCGCTTTTCCCCGGCCGCGTCGATCTCGGCCTTGGTCGCGCGCCGGGCACCGACATGCGCACGGCACGGGCCTTGCGCCGCAATCTTGAGGCGGGCACCGAAAGTTTCCCGCATGATATCATCGAGTTGCAGCGCTTGCTCGGGGAACCCGCGGAAGAACATGACTTGCTCGCCGTTCCGGGCATGCGCAGCCACGTACCGCTGTGGATCCTGGGCTCAAGCCTCTACAGCGCGCATCTTGCCGCCGCCCTGGGCCTTCCTTACGCCTTTGCCTCGCATTTTGCGCCCGACCAGCTGATCGATGCGGTCCAGATCTACCGCGAGCGGTTCCAGCCCTCGGCGTCATTGCAGAAGCCCTATGTGATTGCCGGTGTCATGGGCGTCGTCGCTGATGACGACGCAGAGGCCCAGCATCTGTTCACCTCGGCGCAGCAGCAGTTCGTCAACCTGCGGCGCAACATCCGTCGACCGTTTCCGCGGCCGATGGCGATGGAGGGATACTGGAGCGACATGGAGCAGATCACGGTCGAGCATACCTTGCGCTATGCCATCGTCGGATCGCCGCAGACGGCGCGTGCCAAGCTTGACGATTTCCTGTCCGACGTCGGCCCGGACGAGTTGATCATCTCTATGCCTGTTCACGACCTCGCGGCACGGCTGCGCTCGGTCGAACTGTTTGCCGGGGTGCGCAACAGCATATTTCAGGCGGCCTGACCGCGATATCGTCAAAAACCCCGGTTCCTGCTCCGGCTTTTTAACGGCGGATTAAAAATTCGAAGTGAATGCTGCGACCAACAGAGAGAGGTCCCTCGCCGCCGGCGAGGTGATCGTTTTGCTCTAGAGGGATGCTGCGGCCACTTTGCGGTCTGCGGCATGTCCAGCGGGATAAACCATGGCTGCTCGTTTCAATTCGCTGTCGTTCAAAGTCATTGCCATCTTTCTCGTCCTGACATTTGTCACCATCGCCCTTTTGAATGTCTTTGCCTATCGGACGTCGAACAGCGTCTTTCAGGCGCAGACCGAAAGCGCGATGGCGAGCACATTGACCTTCCGCGGCGACATGCTGGTGCAGCAACTGAACGAGTTGCAGAACCAGGCGGCGTCGATCGCCAAGATCGAGACGCTGCAGCAGTCCTTGACCGGGTTGAAGAGCGGCTGGAACACGATCACCAAGAATTCCGGCGATGCCAAGGCTGAACTGCAGCGCGTATTCGTGACGGAAAACCCCAACCCCGCCGGCGAGCGCGAAAAGCTGCTGAAGCCGGAAGGGCCGAGCGGTTTCTACTATTCGACGCATGAGACGACACAGGCGCAGGTCGGCGGCTATCTCTCGCAGACCAGCTTCGATGACATGCTGATCGCTGATCAGAACGGCAATATCGTCTATAGCTACCAGAAAGGTCCGGCCTTTGCCGAAAACGCGACCAAGTCTCCGATTGCCGAAAGCGGCCTCGGCAAGGCCTATGCGCGCAGCGTCGAGGCAGCCGCCAAGGCTGTCGACGATGTCGCCGCGGTCAGCTTTTCCGGCTTGAGCGTCGGTGCGGACGCCGCTTCGCCGGACATTTATTTCGCCGTTCCGATCGTCAAGCTTGGTGCCTATAAGGGCTCGATCCTGTTTGCCGTCAAGGCCGATGCGCTGGTCAATCTGCTGACCAAGGGCATTGCCGCCAGCAGCAGCCAGCAGGCCTCGATCCTGTCTTCGGATGGCACCGGCATCGGCCTTTCGGCATCTGGCCAGTTGACCGATATCAAGGCCGATTTCAGCACCGCATCCGACGGTATCACCGTTCAGGCTATCGATCGTGCCGATGGCGCGGCGCAGGCCTATGGCCGCAAGGTATCGTTCGGCGGGCAGGATTTCATCGTGATGGAAAGCGTGACCCTGGCTGAAATCGATGCCGGATCGCTGAAAATTGCAACGATCCTCACGATCACGGGCCTTGCGGCACTGGTGCTTCTGGCCGCAGCCACCGGCGTCCTGACCAATCGGTTGTTTGCCCCGCTCAAGCGGCTTGCCGCCTTCACCGGCGCTGTCGCCGACGGCAAGATCGACGAGCCGGTCGCCAACCAGGATCGCGGCGACGAAATCGGCAGCATGGCGCGGGCGCTGGAACGGTTCCGCCAGGGCCTGATCGAGCAACAGCGGCAGTCTGCGGAGCGTCGCGAGGAGCGTGAGCGTGTCGATCAGGAACGTCGCCAGCGCATGGCGGAACGTGACAGCGAGGCGCAATCCCTGCAGGCCGTCGTTCAGACGCTGGACGAGAGCCTTGACCGGCTTGCCGGCGGCGATCTCGCCTTCCAGATCGAACAACGGTTCCCGGCCGAACTTGAAAGCCTGAGAAGCAATTTCAACAAGGCGATCCTGACGCTGAGCAATACGCTGAGCGGCATCGGCGGCAATTCGGTTGCCGTGCGCGAGGGGTCGCAGGAAATGCGCGCCGGCGCCGATCAGCTGGCCGAGCGCACCGAACGCCAGGCAGTTGCGATTTCGCAGGCAGCGACCGCCATCAAGGAAATCACGGGTGCCGTGAAGGTGCAGATCTCGCGTGCCGAAGATGCCAACAAGATAGCCCGTGCCGCCAAGGACGACACCGAGACGTCGGGCACGATCATGCGCGATACGATCGCTGCGATGGAAGCGATCCAGGGCTCATCGCAGGAAATCAACAAGATCATCTCCGTCATCGACGAGATCGCCTTCCAGACCAATCTTCTGGCCCTGAATGCCGGTGTCGAGGCAGCGCGTGCCGGTGAAAGCGGCAAGGGTTTTGCTGTCGTGGCCCAGGAAGTCCGCGAACTGGCGCAGCGCTCGTCGAATGCCGCCAAGCAGATCGCCAGCCTGCTGGCCAAGTCGACAACGGAAGTCGATCAGGGCGTGAAACTGGTCGAGCGGGCAGGGGCGGCACTGGATGGCATCGGGTCGCATGTTCTGGCGATCAATGGCCGGATCAGCGAGATCATGGAATCGACGCGTGAAGAAGCCCAGACGCTCGGCGACATCAATGGCTCGGTGAACCAGTTGGATGTAATGACCCAGCAGAATGCGGCGATGGTCGAGGAAACGACGGCCGCCATCCACAAGCTTGCCAGCGAAGCGACCGAAATGGATCAGCGTCTCGGCCAGTTCACCCTTGGCCACGCGGCCCACCAGGGCGTTACCGAAATGCAGGCCTATCGTCACGCCAGCTGAAACGGTTCCGAATACAGCAACCGCACAAGAACGCGGTCGAGACATTCTCGCCCGCGTTCTTTTTGGTCTTGCAGCGGCAAGCAAAGCAGCCTTTGGCGGACGTATCGGGTCATCATGGTAAGCAAATTGCAAAGGTTCACGGTTAACAACCGTAGTTAAGCCGAACTTAACTTTTCCAATCCATTATCCATCCGAGATCAGGTTGTCGGCGCGTGCTGGCCTGGTGCACAAAGCTGGATTTTTGGAGTATCCCGCCATGAAGATGACCCATTTCGCTGTCGCTGCGGCCGTATTGCTGGCAAGCTCGGCAGCCTATTCTGCAGACGTTTATCAGCCGGAACCGCAGCCGATCATGGATGCACCGGAAGTCGCTGTTGCCGAAGCCTCGGGCTGGTACCTGCGCGGCGACCTCGGCTACAGCTTCAACCGCCTGCGCGGCGCCGAGTTCTACCAGGGCTCGAACGCGCTGGTTTCGGAATTCGACGACATCGACCTGAAGGACAGTTTCACGATCGGTGCCGGTATCGGCTACCAGATCAACAACCACCTGCGCACAGATCTGACCTTCGACTACATGAACAAGTCGGACTTCCGTGGCTCGACCTCGGGCGGCGGCGCCGCGTTCGGTGCCTGCGTCACGGCATGTACCTCAGAGGACCTGTCGGCCCTGCGCGCCTATACGCTGATGGCCAACGCCTATATCGATCTCGGCAACTACGCCTATTTCACGCCTTATGTGGGTGCCGGTATCGGTGGATCCTATGTCCGTTGGGACAATCTCAACAACACGTCCTGCGCTGACGATGGCAGCGGCTGCGATACGACCGTCGAACATGGCGGCCGCGGCAGCTGGCGCTTTGCCTATCAGCTGATGGCCGGTGCCTCGATCGACGTCACCTGCAACGTCAAGGCCGATGTCGGCTATCGTTTCCGCCACACGCTCGGCGGCGCGATGTTCGGCTACGAGCAGAATGGTGGCCCGGGCTCGGACGACGGCTTCTACAGCCATGAAGTGCATGCTGGTGCCCGCTATATGTTCGGCGGTTGCGCCCAGCCGGTGGCATTCGAGCCGCCGCCGCAGGAAATCGTCTACAAGTAAGCTCTTGTCGCAATGCAATAGAAAGGCCGCCTCCGGGCGGCTTTTTTGCGTTCCGGCGATCGATGCGCACGCGGTGACGGTCTCTGGCGACGATCCGGTCGCGACGAAAAATTTATCGTCAGCGACATTGGCCGTCTTGACGACGCCGTCGCTTGAGGATAGTTCCGACGGCGGGACACCTCTCCCCAACGAGAGGCCATATACCTGGAAGGGTAGTTTGACATGGTTGATATCGCCGCGCCGGCATTGCGCCCGGCTAATACGCACTTTTCTTCTGGCCCCTGCTCGAAGCGCCCCGGTTGGTCGCTCGATGCACTGTCCGATGCCCCGCTCGGTCGTTCGCATCGCGCCAAGGTTGGCAAGGACAAGCTGAAGCTGGCCATCGACCTTACCCGTGAAATTCTCAACGTGCCGGCGGACTACCGTATCGGCATCGTGCCGGCTTCCGATACGGGCGCCGTTGAAATGGCCATGTGGTCGCTGCTCGGCGAACGTGGCGTCGACATGCTGTCGTGGGAAAGCTTTGGTGCCGGCTGGGTCACCGATGTGGTCAAGCAGCTGAAGCTTGCCGATGTGCGCAAGTTCAACGCCGACTACGGCCTTCTCCCCGATCTTTCCACCGTCGATTTCGACCGTGACGTCGTGTTCACCTGGAACGGCACGACGTCTGGCGTCCGCGTCCCGAATGCCGATTTCATCCCGGCAGACCGCAAGGGCCTGACGATCTGCGACGCGACCTCGGCCGCCTTCGCCCAGGATCTGGACTTCTCCAAGCTCGACGTCACCACCTTCTCCTGGCAGAAGGTTCTGGGCGGTGAGGGCGGTCACGGCATGATCATCCTGTCGCCACGTGCTGTCGAGCGCCTGACCACCTATGTGCCGGCCTGGCCGCTGCCGAAGATCTTCCGCATGACCTCGGGCGGCAAGCTGATCGAAGGCATCTTTACCGGTGAGACGATCAACACACCGTCGATGCTCTGCGTCGAGGACTATGTTGATGCGCTGAAATGGGCAAAGTCGATCGGTGGCCTTGGTGCGCTGATTGCGCGCGCCGACGCCAATGCCAAGGTGATCTTCGACTTCGTCGCGGCCAATGACTGGATCGCCAACCTGGCTAAGGTCGATGCTACCCGCTCGAACACCTCGGTTTGCCTGACGATTGCCGATCCGGACGTGCTGGCGCTCGACGCCGACGCGCAGGCGGCCTTCGCCAAAGGCATGGTGACGCTGCTCGACAAACAGGGCATCGCATTTGACATCGGCGCCTATCGCGACGCTCCGGCTGGCCTGCGCATCTGGGCGGGTGCGACGATCGAAACCTCCGATATGGAGGCCCTGATGCCGTGGCTGACCTGGGCCTACCAGACCCAGAAGGCGACGCTTTCCAAGGCTGCGGCCTGATCCTTTTTTCACCGCATGACATCCTCGGCCTTGTGCCGAGGATCTGATCCCATCACCAAGACCGATCGGTCGCAGATGCTCGGGACAAGCCCGAGCATGACGGCGGAAAGGTTTCAGTCTGAACCCCTTTAAGGAGCCCATACCATGGCACCTCGCGTTCTCGTATCCGACGAACTGTCGGAAACCGCCGTCCAGATCTTCCGCGACCGCGGCGTCGAAGTCGATTTCCAGCCGCAACTCGGCAAGGACAAGGACAAGCTTGCCGAGATCATCGGCAATTACGACGGTCTTGCCATCCGCTCCGCCACCAAGGCGACGGAGAAGCTGATCGCCGCTGCCACCAATCTCAAGGTCATCGGCCGTGCCGGTATCGGCGTCGACAATGTCGATATTCCGGCTGCGTCGCGCCGCGGTATCATCGTGATGAACACGCCCTTCGGCAATTCGATCACCACGGCCGAACATGCCATCGCGCTGATGTTCGCGGTCGCCCGCCAGCTGCCGCAGGCCGATGCCTCGACCCAGGCCGGCAAGTGGGAAAAGTCGAAGTTCATGGGTGTCGAAATCACCGGCAAGACGCTCGGCGTCATCGGCGCCGGCAATATCGGCGGCATCGTCTGCAAGAAGGCGATCGGCCTTGGCATGCATGTTCTGGCCTATGACCCCTTCCTGTCGAATGAACGCGCCCGCGAAATGGGTGTGACCAAGGTCGAACTCGACGAATTGCTGGCGAAGGCCGATTTCATCACCCTGCATGTTCCGATGACCGACAAGACCCGCGGCATCCTCGGCAAGGACAATCTTGCCAAGACCAAGCCCGGCGTGCGCATCATCAACTGCGCCCGCGGCGGTCTGGTCGATGAAGCGGCGCTTGCCGAAGCGATCAAGTCCGGCCATGTCGCCGGCGCAGGCTTCGACGTCTTCGAGGTTGAGCCTGCCAAGGAAAGCCCGCTGTTCGGCCTGCCGAATGTCGTCTGCACGCCGCATCTCGGTGCATCGACCACGGAAGCGCAGGAAAATGTCGCTCTGCAGGTCGCCGAGCAGATGTCGGACTACCTGGTCAAGGGGGCTGTGTCGAACGCCATCAACATGCCGTCGATCACTGCCGAGGAAGCCCCGTTGCTGAAGCCGTTCATCCGGTTGGCCGACGTGCTCGGCTCGTTTGCCGGCCAGATGACCGAAAACCCGATCAAGGAAATCGAGATCCTCTATGACGGCGTGACCTCCGGCATGAACACCAAGGCGCTGACCTCGGCACTGCTCGCCGGTCTCATCCGCCCGCAGGTGGCCGACGTCAACATGGTCTCGGCTCCGATCATGATCAAGGAAAAGGGTGTCATCGTTTCGGAAGTGAAGCGTGACAAGACAGGCGTCTACGACGGCTATATCAAGCTGACGGTGACGACTGAAAAGCAGTCCCGCTCGATCGCCGGAACCGTCTTCTCCGACGGCAAGCCGCGCTTCATCCAGATCAAGGGCATCAACATGGATGCCGATGTCGGCGCCAACATGATCTACATCTCCAATACCGACGTGCCGGGCATGATCGGCTTCATGGGCACCACGCTCGGCAATGCCAAGGTCAACATCGCCAACTTCCAGCTTGGCCGCGACCAGGAAGGCGGCGATGCGATCGCGTTGCTTTATGTCGATGGCCCGGTGGAACAGGCCGTGCTCGACCAGTTGACTGCAAATCCTGCCATCAAGCAGGCGAAGCCGCTGGTGTTCAACATCGACTGACGTTTCGGCGTTCGGCCCACCAATCAACGGAAACAACATGCGGCGCGGGATCAACCCCGCGCCGCTGCCGTTTCTGGCAAGATATCAAGATAACTCTATGCGTTGAACTGCCGCATGGCGGGTTGTCGCATTGATTGTGTGGTGCGACGCTATACTTGATTTCTATCACCTCGGAAGCCGCAAGCGGGCGGGGTCGAGAATGAAGGGTGAAGTCATCATGTTCGACAATTTCGACGCACAGATCCTGGCGCGGATCCAGTTCGCGTTCACGGTCTCCTTCCACATCATCTTTCCCGCCTTCTCCATCGGTCTGGCGAGCTTTCTCGCCGTGCTCGAAGGCCTCTATCTGTGGAAGAAGGACAAGGTCTATCTGGAACTCTTCGATTTCTGGAAGACCATCTTCGCGGTGGCCTTCGGCATGGGTGTCGTCTCCGGCATCGTGATGTCCTACCAGTTCGGCACCAACTGGTCGGTGTTCTCCGACAAGGCCGGGCCGGTCATCGGTCCCCTGATGGGCTATGAAGTCCTCACCGCCTTCTTCCTTGAAGCAGGCTTCCTCGGCGTCATGCTGTTTGGCCGCAACCGTGTCGGGCCGGGCCTGCATTTCTTTGCCACCCTGATGGTCGCCTTCGGCACGCTGATCTCGGCCACCTGGATCCTGTCGGTGAATTCCTGGATGCAGACGCCTGACGGTTTTGCCATCAATGATGTCGGCCAGTTCGTGCCGGTCGACTGGTGGAAGATCGTGTTCAATCCGTCCTTCCCCTATCGCCTGACCCATATGGTCATTGCCGCCTACCTGACCACGGCTTTCGTTGTCGGCGCAGTCGGTGCGTGGCACCTGTTGCGGCACACCGCGCCGCGCCGCGCCGGAACGATGTTTTCCATGGCGATGTGGATGGCGGCCATCGTCGCGCCGATCCAGATCATGGCCGGTGACGCGCATGGCCTCAACACGCTCGAGCACCAGCCGGTCAAGGTCATGGCGATGGAAGGCCATTTCGACAGTCATCCGGACGGCGCACCGCTGATCCTGTTCGGCATTCCGAACACGGAAGAAAAGCGGGTCGACTACGCGATCCAGATCCCCAAGTTGTCGAGCCTGATCCTCAAGCATGACCTCAACGCGCCGCTCGCCGGTCTCGACACGATCCCCGACGACAAGGAGCCACCGGTTGCGATCGTCTTCTGGTCGTTCCGGGTCATGGTGGCGATTGGTTTCGCCATGCTCGGCGTGGGTCTGTTCAGCCTGTACTGTCGGTGGCGCGGAACGCTCCACGAGAATCGCTGGCTGCATCGCGCGGCCCTGATGATGGGCCCGTCCGGCTTCGTCGCAGTGCTCGCGGGCTGGATCACCACCGAAGTGGGGCGTCAGCCCTATACGATCTACGGACATTTGCTGACGGCGGATTCCATCTCGCCGATCGCAGCACCCGCCGTCGCCGCCTCGCTGATCGCCTTCATCGTGGTCTATTTCATCGTCTTCGGGGCCGGGACCTTCTACATCCTGCGGCTGATGGCACGCCTGCCGCGCGATCCGATGCCGGATCTCGACGACGGTCCGATCCGCACATCCGGCATCACTCCGGCGGCGCAGACCGGACATCATGGAGGCCAGCATGGTCATTGATCTTCCCTTCATCTGGGCCGGCATCATCGCCTTTGCGGTGCTCGCCTATGTCATCCTCGACGGCTTCGACCTCGGGGTCGGCATCCTGTTTCCATTCTTCCCCGAGAAGCACGACAAGGATCTGATGATGAATTCGGTGGCGCCCGTCTGGGACGGCAACGAGACCTGGCTGGTGCTGGGCGGCGGTGGGCTGCTCGCCGTCTTTCCGCTCGCCTATGCAACGATCCTGCCTGCGCTCTACGCGCCGCTGATCATCATGCTGCTCGGCCTGATCTTTCGTGGTGTCGCCTTCGAATATCGCTGGCGTACCAACCGGGCCGAATATCTGTGGAACTGGGCCTTTGCCGGCGGCTCGATCGTCGCAGCCTTTTCTCAAGGCGTGGCGCTCGGGGCGCTTGTGCAGGGTATTCCGGTGACAGACCGTGCCTATTCGGGTGGCTGGTGGGACTGGCTGACGCCATTTTCACTGGCGACCGGCGTCGCGCTGGTGATCGGATACGGTCTGCTCGGGGCGACGTGGCTGGTGATGAAAACCGAAGGCCACCTGGCAGAGCGAAGCCGGGGCTTTGCGTTCAAGCTGGCCTTCGCAACGGTTGGCGCCATGGGCATTTTCAGTCTGTGGACGCCGTTTCTGGAGCCGCTCTATCTCGACCGATGGTTCGGATTTCCGACGATGATTTTCTCCGTCATCGTGCCGCTGCTTGTGCTGGGCTGCCTCTACCTGATCATCTCGGGTCTGAAAAAGGGGACTGACGTGCAGCCTTTTCTGGCCTCTCTCGGACTTTTCGTCCTTGGTTATGTCGGGATCGGTATCAGCTTCTATCCGTATATCGTGCCCACCTCGCTGACGATCTGGGAGGCTGCGGCGCCCGATGAAAGCCTTGCCTTCCTCTTGGTCGGGGCCGTGGTGCTGGTGCCGATGATCCTGTGCTACACCGCCTATGCCTACTGGGTTTTTCGCGGAAAGCTCAATCCGGATGAGGGTTATCACTGATGCAGAAAGGCACGATGACATCGCGACTTCTGTGGTTCGTCGGGCTGTGGGCGGCGGGCGTTTTGACCATCACGATCGTTGGCGGCATCATCAAGGTCTGGCTCGGCGCCTGAGCCGCTGACTTTGTTTTGATTGGAAATATGACCGCCCGGCCTTCAAAAGAGGCTGGGCGGTCTCCATATGTAAGCCCAAGGGCGTAAAAGCCTCCAGAAACAGAACAAAGGGGTAGGAAACGCGATGCGGCGTTACGGTAAGATTTTTGCATCTCTCGCGCTTGGCATGATGGTCACGCTGATGGCCGTCGATTTCGCTGAGGCGAGACGGGCAAGCGGCGGCTTCGGCAGTCGCGGAACGCGCACGTTCAGCGCGCCTTCGGCTACGCGCACGGCGCCGACAACGGCGGCGCCGATCGAGCGCACCATGACACCGCGGACCAATGCGACGCAGCCGGGTGCAAACCAGACGGCAGCGCAGAACGCCCAGCGACCGGGCGGCATGTTCGGCGGTCTGGCCGGCGGCCTGATGGGTGGTCTCTTGTTGGGCGGCCTGTTCGGCATGCTGATGGGCTCTGGTTTCGGCGGCGGCTTCGGCTTTCTGGGCCTTTTGCTGCAGGGCGTGTTGATCTTCTTCCTGATCCGCTTTGCCATGCGCATGTTTGCCAATCGCCAGCCATCGTTGTCGGGCGGCCCTAAGGCCGGGCCTGATACTGGTGCTGCCGGTGGCAACCCAACCGGCTTTGGCGGCTTGGCACGCAACAATCAGGGTCCCACTTCGGGTTCTTCGTTCCAGATCCCGCGCATCGGCGGTGGGTCGGTTGCGCAGGCTTCGGCCGCTAAACCCGGTCAGACCGACGAAATCGGCATCGGACAGAAGGATCTCGAATATTTCGAGACGCTTTTGCAGCAGATGCAGGCCGGATACGCGCGCGAAGATTATAGTGCGCTTCGGCGGATCACCACGCCGGAAGCCATGTCCTACCTCGCCGAGGAACTGAGCGAAAATGCCACCAAGGGTGTCAAGAACGAGGTTCGGGACGTGCATCTGGTGCAGGGCGACGTGTCTGAATCCTGGCGCGAAGGCGATGTCGACTATGCGACGGTCGCCATGCGCTACGAGAGCATCGACTATGTCGTCGATCGCCAGAGCGGCAAGCTGATCAATGGCGACGACCAGAACCCGTCGGAATCGACCGAGATCTGGACCTTCGTCCGCCGTCCCGGTGCCGACTGGCAGATTTCCGCCATCCAGGCGGTCGCGCAGTACGAATAAGCGACGACCGCTGATCGTGAAATGAGAAGAGGCAGGGCGCCAACGCCCTGCCTCTTTTGTTTTGCGCCGTTTTCGGATTGTCGGGCTTTGTCCGGTGGTGTGGTTCGTGCCCTCATCCCCCTGCCGGGACCTTCTCCCCGCAGGCGGGGAGAAGGAAGATGTCGCACCGGCTCATTCCCTCGCCCCGCTTGCGGGAAGAGGGGCAGGGTGAGGGGCTTCCTATCGAAGAGGCTGCTTCAGCCCGGGCACTGCTTCAACTGCGACGCATAGGTATAGGTGATGCTGGTGAAGCGCTTTGCGCCTTTGAGGGCTTCCGGGCGGTTCTTGTAGGCGCCGCGCAGGTAGCCGGCCTGGCCGGAATGATAGGCGAGGTACAGCTTGTAGGGGTCGTTCAGCGGGATGCCGGTCTTGGACGCGCTTTCGCGGTGATACCAGCCGATGAACTGCATGGCATCGCCGAAATCGGTGCGGCGGGCGCCCCAGCGGCCGGTCTCGCGCTGGTAACGCTCCCAGGTGCCGTCGAGCGCCTGCGAATAGCCATAGGCGGTCGATTGCCGTTTCCAGGGAATGAAGCCGAGAAGCTTCTTGCGCGGCGGTCGCGCCGTCGCGCGGAAACTCGATTCGGTATAGATCGTCGCCATCAGGATCGGCACCGGAACGCCATATTCGCGTTCGGCCTTTTGCGCCGCACTGCGCCAGTTGTTGAACAGCCCGTCGCGCTGCTCGAAGATCGCGCAGGCATTGCGGGTCTGGCTCGGGGGCTTGGCACAGGCCGACAGCATCAGCATGACGCCAATGGCGGAAACAACAGCGGTACGCATAACAAAACCTCGCTTCGTCCGGCTCAGTTTATTACCTAAAATTTAACGAAAGGTTTTCTTAACACACGCCTTCTCGCACCGCCGAAAATGGTGATGCCGGATTGCATAGCTATGATCGGCGGCCAGGGGACGCTCATCCAGGCAAGATCTACGACGACACGGCCAACATTACCTCCAGCGACCCGATCGTCTCCGGTATCGGCGGTTTCCCCTTTCGCTGCGAGCAGTATTACATGCATGTCGACGCCGAGAACGAGGTGCTGGCAACGACGACCTTTATCGGTGAGTACGCTGCTTGGATCGACGGGCAAACGAAGCCGGTTGTCTGGAAGCGCTGGCACGGGCAGGGACGGGTGTCCTGTTTCTATTCCTCGCTCGGCCATCAGGCGACGGAGTTCGGGGTGCCGCAGATGCGGGCAATTGTGAGACGGGGACTCGTCTGGGCGGCGCGGTGAGAGGATTGAATCTCAAACTCTCCGCATGTAGTTGCGATCAGCAGCTGACATCCGTTGATCTGTGGATTGAATCATCGCCGACGTTCCGCAAAAAATCCTCGAATTTGAGCGCGCCGGTACTTTGGGCAACTCCGTCGAAACAGATGTCTGCCGCTTCATTGCTCCGTGAGTGCACAATGCAGCTCGCGTAGTCTAAGAACGCACCGTCAAGCCCGGTCCCGCTCGTAGACCACTGTGCTACGCGTGCGCGATTGCTCTGCGCACCTCGAAGGTTGGTAAAGCCGTCTTCAAACAACTTCAGGAGAGTCTTGTCGTCCGCATTCAGATAATAGATGTTTGCTGCTAGGTTCAGCCGATTGGATGTCAGCTTGTCGATCCGCGATACATGCCTGTTCGCAATCTGGTTCTGAACGAGAAGTTCTTGCGCCATGGCCAACATCGCCCATGGGTTTTCGCGCTTTACTTCAGACCAGATTACCTTCCAGCGCTTTAGGCAGCTATACCTGGATTGGGCGTCCGGTTCTTCCAGTCTTTTGATCAGCGCGTCAATTCCAATCGGCGAGGCATTTTCTTGGTTTATCAGGAAGGCGTTTTCAGGTGCCGCGCTCTTATTTTCTGCCAGAGCGGCGGTGTCAGGCATCGAAATCCCAAAAAGGGAGGTAAGAAGAATGGCTGCCAAATGCCTGAACATCATGCCATCCGTATCCGATATCTAGAGCTTTCTCTCGCAAAAGCGGAGAATAGCAGAGCCGCTATCACATCTGAAATTGATTTTTTTGGTAGCGGGAGGCGGACTTGAACCGCCGACCTTGGGGTTATGAATCCCACGCTCTAACCACCTGAGCTATCCCGCCACACATTCGGATCATTGGCCTTTGCGGCCCGCCGTCCGAAGCGTTGGGCGGCTTATAAGGCGTTGCTCTGACCAAAGTCAAGCGCAGTGAAAGCAAAAAGAACTCTGCTTTCACTGCCTTTTTCTTTCCCGACCTTAAGCTGCGACCGGGCTTGCCAAAAGTGCCTTGAGCGAGGCTTCGGCGCTGTCCGAGCGGGCCGAGCGCTCGATGAAGCCGCCGCCATAGACGCGGGCGTCGGGGCCGGGGGCCGAATAGAGCACGCAGGCCTGGCCGGGGGCGACGCCGGCTTCGCCGATCTCGAGATCGACATAGACGCCGGTTGCGTCTGCATGCAGCACGGCCGGTGTCGGCGGGCGGGTCGAGCGGACCTTGGCAAAGCAGGCAAAACCGCTGGCGGCTTCTTCCTCGAGGGTGAAATCGCCAAGCCAGTTGATGTCGCGCAGATAGACGCGGTGCGTCTCCAGCGCTTCCTTCGGGCCGACGATGACGCGGCGCGAGCGGGCGTCGAGATAGACGACATAGAGGGGATCGCCGGTGGCGACGCCCAGGCCTTTCCGCTGGCCGATCGTGTAGTGCAGGATGCCTTCGTGCTGTCCGAGAATTCGGCCATCCAGATGCACGATGTCGCCGGCCAGAGCCGCATTCGGCTTCAGCTTGTTGATGATATCGGCATATTTGCCCTGTGGCACGAAACAGATGTCCTGGCTGTCGGCCTTCTTGGCGACGACGAGGCCCATGTCTTCGGCGAGTGCCCGGGTTTCGGCCTTGGACAGGCCGCCCAGGGGAAAGCGCAGGTAGTCGATCTGTTCCTGGGTGGTGGCGAACAGGAAGTAGCTCTGGTCGCGCTCGTTGTCGATCGGGCGGAACAGGGCACGGTGGTTCGGATCATTGGCCAGTGGCACCGATTTCGAGCGGATATAGTGGCCGGTTGCCAGCGCATCGGCGCCGAGTTCCTTGGCGGTCGCCAGGAGATCGGCGAACTTGACGGTCTGGTTGCAGGCAACGCAGGGGATCGGCGTTTCACCGGCGACGTAACTTTCCATGAACGGATTGATCACCGTGTCGCGGAAACGCTGTTCGTAGTCGAGCACGTAGTGCGGAATGCCGAGCGTCTCGCAGACGCGGCGGGCATCGTCGATATCCTGGCCGGCGCAGCAGGAGCCGGCACGGTGCACGGCGGCGCCATGATCGTAGAGCTGCAGCGTGATGCCGAGTACGTCATAACCCTCGCGTTTCAGAATGCCGGCCACGACGGATGAATCGACGCCGCCCGACATGGCGACTACAACGCGCGTATCTTCCGGTCTCTTGTCAAAATCCAGCGTGTTCACGGGCTTCGTCTCTGTGCGTTCGAAAGACCGTTTGTCACCGCCATTTTGCGGGATCAGGGCGTATTCCAAAGGGCGAAAACCCATTTGCCGATGCCGGTCCGATTGTTGAGGGATATAGAAAGGAATGCCCCTTCATGCAATAGCGCTGATTCGCACAAAGCCTTGTGGGCGGGGCGAATGTGCCGAGGAGACCATAGCACCATGTCCGTCATGCTCACCGTCAGCCCTGAAATTTTCCCGATTGCCGGCGCTTTTACCATCTCACGGGGGTCGCGGACCGAAGCCAGGGTGGTGACGGTGACGCTCACGGATGGCCCGCATGTCGGACGCGGCGAATGCGTGCCCTATGCGCGCTACGGCGAAACGGTCGAGGGCGTGGTGGCGACGATTGCGGCGATGTCGGACGAGATTGCCGGCGGACTTGACCGTATCGGATTGCAGGCGCGGCTGGAGCCGGGTGCTGCGCGCAATGCACTCGACTGCGCCTTCTGGGATCTCGAAGCCAAACGGGCGGGCAGGGCCGTCTGGCAATTGGCGGGGCTTGGCGAACCCAGGCCGTTGCAGACCACCTATACACTGTCGCTCGGAACGCCAGCCAGCATGCGGGCAGCGGCCGAGCGCGAGGCGGGCAGGCCGCTTTTGAAGGTCAAGCTGGGCGGCGAGGGCGATATCGAGAGGATCGAGGCGGTCCGGTCCGGCGCGCCGCAATCGGCGATCATCGTCGATGCCAACGAGGGCTGGACGCTCGATCAATACAAGGCGCTGGCGCCGGTTTTCCTGAAACTTGGCGTGACGCTGGTCGAACAGCCGTTTCCGGCCGGGGCCGATGATGCGCTGCTCGGGCTGGAACGGGTGCTGCCGGTCTGCGCCGACGAGAGCTGCCATGACCGGCATTCGCTGGATGGGCTCAAGGGCAAATATGATGCCGTGAATATCAAGCTCGACAAGACCGGTGGCCTGACAGAGGCGCTGTTGATGCGTGATGCAGCCGTTGCCGCCGGATTCGAGATCATGATCGGCTGCATGGTCGGCACATCGCTGGCCATGGCGCCTGCCTTTCTGGTGGGCCAAGGGGCTGCTTTCGTTGATCTCGACGGACCGTTGCTGCTGGCAAAGGATCGCGATGCGGCGATTGTCTATGAGGGTTCGACGATGCAGGTGCCGCCGAGGGCACTTTGGGGGTGATGTCCCGCCGACTCAGCGCTTGGCGGGCGCTGCCGATCTGTTGACGGCAAGCCAGATCATGTGTTTCGCCCCGCCGCCCTTGCGGCTGGCCCGGGTCGGCACTTCCTCGGCGGCAAAGCCGCATTCCTTGAGACGTTTGGTAAAGCGCGGATCGGGGCCGGAGGACCAGACGGCGAGCACGCCGTTGTTGCGCAGGGCTGCTTTGGTCATGCGCAGGCCGCTGAAATCATAGAGGCTGTCGTTTTCTGCGCGGGTCAGGCCGTCCGGGCCATTATCGACGTCCAACAGGATGGCGTCGAAGGTGTCACGGGATTTCGCGATCAGAGCCCCGACATCGCCGACATGAATGCTGACGCGCGGATCATCGAGGCTGCCCTTGTAGATCTCGGCCATCGGACCGCGTGCCCATTCGACGACGCCCGGCACCAGTTCGGCAACCGTGACCTTTGCGTCTTCAGGCAGGATATCCAGTGCCGCGCGCAGGGTAAAACCCATGCCGAGGCCACCGATCAGGATATGGGCCTTCCTGGTGTCTCTGATGCGATCCCATGACAGGGTCGCCAGTGCCTCTTCAGAGCCGCTGAGGCGGCTGTTCATCAGTTCGTTGGTGCCGAGCATGATGGAAAACTCGCTGCCGCGCTGCTTCAGGCGCAGTTCACCGCCGCCGGGAATGCTGGCGCTATCGAGCTGGATCCAGGGGAGCATGGTGGTCTCTCATTGCTGGCAAGATGAGGCCGTCGCCGGCAAGAGGGGCCGTCCTATCACGAGGCTTGCGGCCATTTCAATTGCAGCGCGCCCGCGACCGGGTTTTGTCTTGGACAGGGCCGATGGTTTCGCTATCGTCGCGGCCATCTGTTCACGAGATTCTGGAAATCATGCCTGCACCCGTCAATACTTTCAAGCGTGCTCTCGCCGCGAACGATACCCTGTTGGTTGGCCTTTGGGTGGCCCTTGCCAGCTCGCATGTGGCGGAAGTCTGTGCCGGGGCCGGGTTCGACTGGCTGCTGATCGATGGCGAACATGGCCCGAACGATATTCCACTGATCGCAAGCCAGCTTGCAGCGATGGCGCGGCATCCGGCACATGCGGTGGTCAGGCTTGTGACGGGCGAGCCGTGGCTGATCAAGCAGGCGCTTGATGTCGGCGCCCAGACGCTGATGATCCCGATGGTCGAGACAGGCGCGCAGGCGGAGCTGCTCGCCAAGGCGTGCCGCTATCCGCCCGAGGGTACGCGCGGCATGGGCGCAAGCCTCGGCCGGGCATCGGACTTCGGCCGGATTTCCGACTATGCCGAGACCGCCAATCGCGAGATTTGCCTGATCGCCCAGATCGAAAGCCGGATGGGTATCGACAATGCCGATGCGATCATTGCCACCGAAGGGGTCGATGCGATCCTGATCGGTCCGGCGGATCTCGCCGCCGACATGGGTTTCCCCGGCCGGTCTACTGCGCCTGAGGTCATGGCAGCGGTGGATGCCCTGATCCGCAAGATCGTAGCAGCCGGCAAGCCGGTCGGCATCATGACCGGCGATCCGGCGATGATTGCGCTGGCGAAGGCTGCAGGCATCCGGTTCCTTGCGACCGGTTCCGATGTTGGCCTGCTGATGAAGGGGGCTGCAGCCCTCGCCACGGCAATGCGCAACTGAAGCAGTAATGGATTTTTGATGAAGCTTTCTCTTGATGCCGCGCAGTCCCTAGTGGTCGGCGCTCTTTTGCGTTCCGGCGTGGATGCCGACAATGCCGCATCGGTCGCCCGGGCGCTGGTCAGTGCCGAGGCCGCCGGCCAGGGCGGCCACGGGTTGCGGCGCGTTCCGGCCTATTCGGCGCAGGCCAAGGCCGGCAAGGTCGATGGCCGCGTTGCACCGCGTGCGGTCCAGCCGCGCCCGTCCGTGCTTGCGATCGATGCGATGAACGGCTTTGCCTATCCGGCACTCGATCTGGCGGTGGCTGAACTGCCGGCGATCGCCAAGGCACAGGGCATTGCGATAGCCTCGATCTATCGTTCGCATCATGCCGGCGTGATGGGGCTGACGGTGGAACGGTTTGCCGAACAGGGGCTGGCTGCGATGATGTTTGCCAATGCGCCGGCGTCGATTGCACCCTGGGGCGGCAGGAAGGCACTTTATGGCACCAATCCGATCGCGTTTTCGGTGCCGATCGCGGGCGGCGATCCGATCACCGTCGACCTTGCCATTTCCAAGGTTGCGCGCGGCAAGATCATGGCGGCGCGGCAGAAGGGCGAGGCGATTCCAGATGACTGGGCGTTCGACCTCGACGGCAAGCCGACCACCGATGCCGAGGTGGCGATGACCGGTTTGATGGCGCCGCTCGGCGGCGCCAAGGGCGCGGCACTGGCCATGATGGTCGAGATCCTGTCGGCCGGCATCACCGGGGCCAACTATGCCTTCGAGGCCTCGTCGCTGTTCGACGACAAGGGCCCGCCGGTGGCACTCGGCCAGACGATCATCGCCATCGATGCCACAGCGACCGGTGGCTCCGGCGTGTTCGACCGATTGGCGCTTTTGGCCGACGAGATCGATGCGCAGGAGGGTGTGCGTATTCCCGGCCGCCGTGGCCAGGGGCTTTCCCGCATGGCCGAGGCCGAGGGCATCGAGATCGAAAACGACGTGATTGCCGCGATCGACGCCATCGCCTGAGTTTTGCCGCGAGGGCCAGGCGCACGGGGATCAGTCCTGGTCGGTGTAGTCGTTGCGGTTGATGCCGTGGCGCTGCAGCTTGTCGTAGAAGGTCTTGCGGGGGATGCCGAGCGCTTCCAGCGTCCGTCGCACGTCACCGTCATTGTCGCGCAAGGCCTTGCGGATCAGATTGCCTTCGTGGCGCTCCATGCGTTCCGGCAAGCTCAGTCCCTCATCCGACGGGGATGGTTCCAGCAGGGGCTCCGATGCCTGTGGCGGCGGTGTGATGCCGAGGACGACACGCTCGGCATAATGGGCAAGCTCGCGGACATTGCCGGGCCAGGCATGGCTGTCGAGGTGGCGGGCGATCTCGCCGGTCAGCACCGGCACATCGCGCTTGAAGCGCTCGGCGGCGCGGGCGGCGAAATGTGAAAACAAAAGCGGGATGTCGGCGCGCCGTTCCCTAAGCGGCGGGATAGAGACGGTAACGACATTGAGCCTGTAATAGAGATCCTCGCGAAAATCGCCCCGTTCGGCCGGATTGCCGAGATCGACCTTGGCGGCCGCGACGACACGCAGGTCGACCGGTCGCACGTCGTTTATGCCAAGCGGCGTGACCTCGCGCATTTCCAGGACGCGCAGCATCTTTACCTGGGTGGCCGGCGGCATGCTTTCGATCTCGTCGAGGAACAGCGTGCCGCCGCTGGCATGTTCGATGCGGCCGATGCGCTTCTTCTGGGCGCCGGTGAAGGCACCGGCTTCATGGCCGAAGAGTTCGCTCTCGATGACCGTCTCCGGCAGCGCACCGCAATTGAGCGCGACGAAATTGCCGCGGCTTCGACGGCTCCAGCGATGCAGAAGCGTAGCGACGACCTCCTTGCCGCTGCCGGTCTCGCCGGCGACCAGCACATCGACATCGGTGTCGGCGATCTGGCGCAGCGTCTGGCGCAGATGTTCCATCGCCGGCGTCTGGCCGATCAGCGGCAGGTCGTCCCGGCTTGCCTCTGCCACCTGGCGCAGGCGTCGGTTTTCGATCACCAGCTTGCGCATGTCGGCGGCGCGACTGACGCTTTGCACGAGACGGTCGGCGGCAAACGGCTTGGCGATGAAATCATAGGCGCCGTCATGCATAGCACGCACGGCCATGTCGATATCGCCGTGTCCGGTGATCAGCAGGACTGGGAGCTCGGGATCAATTGCCTTGATCCGGGCAAACAGCTCAAGTCCGTCCATGCCGGCCATGCGGATGTCACTGACGAAGACGGCGGCGAGATCGGCGGAAAGCACGGCAAGGACCTGGGTGGCGGCGGAAAAATCGCGGACGGAAAACCCGGCAAGCTCCAGCGTCTGGCGGGTTGCACGCCGCAGGGCGGCGTCGTCATCGACGAGGATAATTTCGATCGGATTGCTCATGGCGCTGCCCGCTTCAGGGTCACGGTGAACGTGGTGCCGGCGGGCGTGCTTTCGACGGTGATGTTGCCGCCGTAGTCGCTGACGATATCCTTGCAGATGACGAGGCCAAGGCCGAGGCCGCTCTCTTTCGAGGTGTTGAACGGGGTGAATAGGTTCTCCAGAACCGCTGGTGGAATACCCGGTCCATTGTCGGAAACTGTAATCGCGAGTTCGCCGGCAGCGGCCGGGGCTAGACTGACGGTGATACGGCCGTCGGCGCGGCCATCCACTGCCTCAAGCGCGTTCTGCAGCAAGTTGATCAGCACCTGCTCCAGGCGGATGCGATTGGCCGACACTGTGATGCCTTCCGGTATCGCTTGAACCTGCAGCATGTCGAGGCTGCCGGCGAAGCGGCTGCGCAGGAGCAGCAGGGCACCATCAACGGCGGTTTTCAAGGCGACGGGTTCTGCGGCGGCACGGCCCTTGCGGGCAAAGCCGCGCAGTTCGTTGGTAATGGCGCCGATACGATCGGTGAGATCGGCGATAAAGGACAGGTTTTCGGTGGCCGGTTTGCTTTCGCCGCGCGAAAGGTAGGTGCGGGCATTGTCGGCATAGGCGCGGATGGTGGCGACCGGCTGGTTGATTTCATGGGCGACGCCTGCGGCGACCTGGCCGAGAATGGCCAGTCGATTGGCCTGGACAAGTTCGTGCTGGACCGTCTGAAGGCGTGTTTCCGTCGTGCGATGCTCGCTGATCTCGGTCTGCAGCCGGTCCCTTGCAATCGTCAATTCACTGGTGCGGGCGGCGACCTTGCGCTCCAGTTCCTCGCGGGCTGCCTGGTCCGCTGCCAGGCGGCGCAGCGCGCGGTTGCGGCGATAGAGCATTATGGCTGCCAAGGCGACCAGCGGAAGGATGACGAGCAGGGCGATGAGACGTCCCTGCCACATACCTGTAGTCAACACTGCGGCCGCGGGTGACAGGACATGCATCTGCCACGGGGTGCCGGGAACATCCAGCGTCAGAGAAAGGTGCGGTTGTTGGGGCATGCCGAGACCGGGTTCGGTCGAAACCATATCATGACCATCTAGACCGAACAGCGCCCAGACCGGCAGTGTTTCCAGCGGAGCCTCGCCAAACTGCAGGCTTTCACGGATCGCGACACGTTCGTGCGGAGGAATGTCGACGGTGGTCAGAAATCGCCATTCAGGCCGACTGGTGATCAGCACGATACCGTGGTTGTCGGTGACGAATGTGGACCTGCCGGAATTGCCCCAGTCGCGCTCAAGGCCATCGAACTCTACCTTGACGACGACCACGCCGACTGCGGTTCCGTTTGCATTGGCGACGCGTTGCGACAGATAGAGGCCGGGACGCTTGCTGACGCTGCCGAGGGCATAATGTTCAGCATGTCCGAACTCCATGCCGCGCTTGAAATATTCACGGAAGGTATAATCGTTGCCGACAAAACTGTCGGGTTCCCGCCAGTTGCTCGCGGCAATCGCGATGCCGTCGTGGCCGACGACATAGATGACGGCTGTCTTGGTGCCGAGCACCAGCGCTTCGAGTTTCCGGTTCAGGCCTTCGACGGCATCTGCGGTCGGATTGCCGAGCGTGTCGCTGACCTGTTTGTCGGCGGCCAGGACCAGCGGCAATGCGCGGGGGCGTTCCAGGGTTGCCTGCAGCAGCGCCCGCTTCAGAGCAGCATCTTCTGCAACATCGTCGGCCAGTGTCGCCAGCGTGCTTCTCATGCCCGCTTCACCGGCAAGGAAGAGGCTGATGCCCAGCGCGGCAAGGGCGATAGACATGAAGATCAGCCAGGATGCACTTGTGCCTCTCAAGCGTGTCACCGTCTGATCATGGGAAGATTGCATAACCGAGATCATGGCAGACTGTGCGCCAATCCGCACGATTTTCCAAGTGCGTGTGCGGTTATCCGCTCAAATTTGGTTGACGTAGTGCGAATGTCAAGAAATTTTCCAATTATTTCAATTGCTTGATTCCTTTGTTCGCAGTT
Organism: Hyphomicrobiales bacterium; assembly: GCA_900470155.1. Taxonomy (GTDB): domain Bacteria; phylum Pseudomonadota; class Alphaproteobacteria; order Rhizobiales; family Rhizobiaceae; genus Allorhizobium. The sequence goes on along the minus strand of UBZT01000009.1, from coordinate 814,335 downwards.
GGCATGCGCTTTGCTGAGCAGTGTTGAACGGGGTTCGCTCCGTCTTTCATTCACCAGCGCAGTGCCCGGGAGGCCGGAACCATTTCCGACAGGGGCGACAACGGAGGAAATCATGCATATCGAAACTGCGGGCCATGCGCCCCGGGGCAAGCAGCCCTTCTACAAGCATCTTTATGTCCAGGTTCTGGCCGCGATCGTCGCCGGCATCCTGCTTGGCCATTTCTATCCGGAAATCGGCACGCAGTTGAAGCCGCTCGGCGATGCCTTCATCAAACTGGTCAAGATGATCATCGCGCCGGTGATCTTCCTGACGGTCGCGACCGGCATTGCCGGCATGTCGGACATGAAGAAGGTCGGACGCGTCGCCGGCAAGGCGATGCTCTACTTCCTGACCTTTTCTACGCTGGCGCTGGTCGTCGGCCTGGTGGTCGCAAACGTCGTACAGCCGGGTGCCGGCATGCATATCGACCCGGCCTCGCTCGATGCGTCGGCTGTGGCGACCTATACCGAAAAGGCGCATGACTCGACGATCATCGGCTTCCTGATGGGCATCATCCCCACCACCATCGTCGGCGCATTTGCCGATGGCGATATTCTGCAGGTGCTGTTCTTCTCGATCCTGTTCGGCATTTCGCTGGCGCTGGTCGGCGATGCCGGCAAGCCGGTGACGGATTTCCTGCATGCCGTGATCAGCCCGATCTTCAAGCTGGTTGCCATCCTGATGAAGGCTGCCCCGATCGGTGCCTTCGGCGCCATGTCGTTCACCATCGGCAAATATGGCATCGCCTCGGTGACCAATCTCGCCATGCTGATCGGCACCTTCTACCTGACCGCGTTCCTGTTCGTGGTCGTGGTGCTCGGCGCGGTTGCCCGCTACAACGGCTTCTCGATCTTCGCGCTGATCCGCTACATCAAGGAAGAGCTGCTGCTGGTGCTTGGTACGTCTTCTTCGGAAGCCGCCCTGCCGGGTCTGATGAACAAGATGGAAAAGGCCGGCTGCAAGCGCTCGGTCGTCGGTCTGGTCATCCCGACCGGCTATTCCTTCAACCTCGACGGCACCAATATCTACATGACGCTGGCGGCGCTGTTCATTGCCCAGGCGACAGACATTCACCTGCCGCTCGGTGACCAGATCCTGCTGCTCGCCGTTGCCATGCTGAGTTCGAAGGGTGCTGCCGGCATCACCGGCGCGGGCTTCATCACCCTGGCTGCAACCCTGTCGGTGGTTCCGTCCGTGCCGGTTGCCGGCATGGCGCTGATCCTCGGCATCGACCGTTTCATGTCGGAATGCCGTGCACTGACCAACTTCATCGGCAATGCGGTTGCGACCGTGGTCGTTGCCCGTTGGGAAGGCGAACTCGACGAGAGCCTGTTCCATGCAGCACTCGGCGGCAAGGTGCTCGAGGAAGAGGCCTTGCAGCCGGTGCTGCAGGCGGCGGAGTAACATTCGGCGCCGACCCAAGACGGTTTGCCGAAATCAAGGCGCGGTCCGGTTCGTCCGGATCGCGCTTTTTCTTTATTCAGCAGCGATGATGTGAAACTGCGGCGGGCTTTCCGGATGCTGCGCCTTGCCCATCAGGTAAATCAGACAGCTTGTGCGCAGCAGCGATGCAAAATTGCTGACCTGGCCGTTGATTTCCAACGCTTCGTCGTAGAGCGTCGACAGGAAACGCGACGTCGACAACTGCTGGCCTGCCGCGATTTCATCGATCAGATCCCAGAAGGCCGCCTCGATCTGGATGCTGGTCGAATGACCGCCGATGCGAACCGAGCGATTGACGGCGCGATAGCGAGCCGGATCCTGTCCGGCGAAAACCTCACACATGCGCATTTCCTCCATCATTTCTTGTTTTGACGCATAGTATGCGACCGGCGCGCACAGGGGTCAATTTCGATCTTTCTCATACGTGCTTGTCCGATCGATGCCGAATTCGACTCAGCACGCGGCAAAATCGCAGATGCGGTAATGGGCTGCTACCCGCACCGCGCTTCCCGGTAGCACACTCTGGTCATTGCATGATTTGACGCAGACTGAATTTGACGCAGACTGGGGAGTTTGACTTGGCCAAGATGATCCATTCGATGGTGCGCGTGCTTGATGAGGCACGGTCCGTTGAGTTCTACCAGAACGCCTTCGATCTTTCGGTTGCCGAAAGACTGGATTTCGACACCTTCACGCTGATCTATCTGAGCAACGACGACAGCGAATTCGAGCTGGAGCTGACGGTCAACAAGGGCCGGGCAGAGGCCTACAATCTGGGCGATGGCTACGGCCATCTTGCGGTCTCGGTCAGCGATCTCGACAGCGAGCATCAGCGGTTTACCGATCTCGGGCTCAATCCGGGAAAGATCATCGATTTCAACCGCGATGGTGCGCTTCTGGCCCGGTTCTTTTTCGCCACCGATCCCGACGGCTACAAGATCGAGGTCTTGCAGCGGCACGGCCGGTACAAATGACGGCAAGTCCGGCCGGGTTGGAGGACCGGGCCGGTCACCGTTTCGACAAAGGGTCGCGCGGCTGCCGCGCCGTCCGATGCAGGTCGGAGCAAACGGCCTGCCGATAACCACAGGACTTTGGGAGGAGACTGACGTGGTAACAGTGTATGAAAAGACAAAAGGCCTGTCCCGCCGCGAGCTTTTGAAACGCGGCAGCATCGGTGCCGCTCTGGTGATCAGCGGGACGGCGGTGATCAGCCCGCACAATGCCTGGGGGCTGGAGACCACGGCGCTTGCGCCCGAGGCCATGGCAACGCTGATCCAGCTTGCCCGCGACATCTATCCGCATGACCAGCTGGCAGACCGCTTCTATGCGATTGCCGTGAAAGGTCAGGACCAGCGCGCCGGCAAGGATGAGGCCCACAAGAAGCTGATTGAGGACGGCATTGCCGACCTCGACAGCCGAGCCGGTGCGACAGGCTATCGCGGCCTGGGCTGGGAGGACGATCGCGTGGCCATTCTGCGCGACATCGAGACAACGCCCTTCTTTCAGGCGATCCGCGGCGATCTCGTGGTCAGCCTGTATAACCAGAAGGAGATCTGGCCGATCTTCGGCTACGAGGGCGAGTCCTATTCCAAGGGTGGCTATATCCAGCGCGGTTTCGACGATCTCGAGTGGCTCTGACGGCCGCATACGCGCCAAAAACAGCATCGCCGCCCGAGGAGGCCCATCATGGATGGGAAGGGAGTGGCGGCGCAGTCTCGACATGCCGAATTGACATTTCTGGGAGGAAAACATGGCAGCGCCTTACGATCTCAACGACGACAGTGTGGTCGTCATCATCGGTTCGGGTGCGGGCGGTGGAACGCTCGGCAACGAACTCGCCCAGAAGGGCATCGATGTCGTCATTCTCGAAGCCGGTGCCCGCATCGAATACGAAGACTTCATCAATGACGAATGGGATAGCTTTTCCCAGCTCGCCTGGCTCGACAACCGAACCACCGGTGGCGGCTGGCGGGTATCGAAGGATTTTCCGAACCTGCCGGCCTGGATCGTCAAGGCCGTCGGTGGAACGACGACCCACTGGGCCGGAGCATCGCTGCGCATCCAGGAACACGAGTTCAAGACGTTGACGCACTACGGCAAGGTCGAGGGCGCCAACCTGCTCGACTGGCCGATCACGCTGGCCGATCTCGAACCTTACTACGCCAAGGCCGAAGACAAGATGGGCGTCACCCGGACCAATGGCATTGAGGGCCTGCCGGGCAACAACAACTTCAAGATCCTGAAGGCCGGTGCCGACAAGCTGGGTTACAAGGACTGTCACACCGGCAATATGGCGATCAATTCGGCCGATCGCGACGATCGGATGAGCTGCCAGCAGACCGGGTTCTGTTTCCAGGGATGCAAATGGGGCGCCAAATGGTCGACGCTCTATACGGAAATCCCCAAGGGCGAGGCGACCGGCAAGCTCGAGGTGCGGCCGAATTCGCATGTGGTCAAGATCGAGCATGACAAGGACGGCAAGGTCAACGCCGTCGTCTATGCCGACAAGGATGGCACGCTGCACAGCCAGAAGGCGCGGATCATCTGTCTTGCCGGCAATTCCATCGAGAGCCCGCGGCTGCTGCTCAATTCGGCATCCTCGATGTTTCCGGATGGTCTTGCCAATTCGTCCGGCCAGGTGGGCAAGAACTACATGCGCCATACGACGGGCTCGGTTTACGGCGTCTTCGAGAAGCCGGTGCATTTCTACCGTGGCACGACCATGGCCGGCATCATCCGCGACGAAGCGAAGCACGATCCGTCACGCGGCTTCGTCGGCGGCTATGAACTGGAGACGCTGGCGCTCGGCATTCCGTTCATGGCGGCCTTCCTCGATCCGGGCGGCTGGGGTCGCTCGTTCACGTCTGCGATGGACCAGTATGCCAATATGGCCGGCCTGTGGATCGTCGGCGAGGACATGCCGCAGGAGCAGAATGCGGTGAAGCTGCATGGCGAGCTGAAAGACAAATACGGCATGCCGATCCCGGATGTCTGGTTCACCGACCATCCGAACGACGAGGCGATGCGCAACCATGCCTACACACAGGGCATGGCGATCTATGAGGCGGTCGGGGCGACCCGCACTTTCCCGACGCCGCCTTATCCTTCGACCCACAATCTGGGCACCAACCGGATGAGCGAGAGGGCGCAGGATGGTGTGGTCAACAAGTTCGGACGCAGTCACGACATCAAGAACCTGTTCATCTCGGACGGCAGCCAGTTCACCACCGGTGCGGCAGAGAATCCGACTTTGACCATCGTATCCCTGGCCATCCGGCAGGCCGATCATATCGCCGCCGAAATGGCGGCAGGTTCGATCTAACCTCCCCCTGCCAATGCGGAGGGGCGGCCCGCGTGCCGCCCCTTCATCTGGTCGTTGACGGATCCTTGCGCAGACTTGACAGACAGAGCCGGTGCCATTCAATCAGGGCGATTGCATTGGCAAAGGCAGGGCTTCGCATGGCTGAACCGGACGTGAAACTGGACGAGAGCTGGAAACGGGTGCTGTCGCCGCAATTCTCAAGCGCCTACATGCAGGCGCTGAAGACCTTCCTTGTGGAGGAGCGGGCCCAGGGCAAGCATATCTTCCCGAATGGACCGGAGTATTTCCGCGCGCTGGACCTGACGCCGCTCGATCGGGTGCGCGTGGTAATCCTCGGGCAGGATCCGTACCATGGTGCGGGACAGGCTCATGGCCTGTGCTTCAGTGTGCGGCCGGATGTGCGCATTCCGCCGTCGCTGGTCAATATCTACAAGGAACTGAAGACCGATCTCGACATCCCGCCAGCGAGGCATGGATTTCTAGAGAGTTGGGCAAGGCAGGGCGTTTTGCTTCTCAACAGCGTGCTGACGGTCGAAGAAGCGCGGGCCGCATCACATCAGGGCAAGGGCTGGGAGCAGTTTACCGATGCGGTCATTCGCGCCGTCAACGACGACTGCGAGCATGTCGTCTTCATGCTGTGGGGTGCCTATGCGCAGAAGAAGGCGGCGTTTGTCGATCGCGGTCGTCATCTGGTGCTGAAGGCGCCGCATCCGTCGCCGCTCTCCGCGCACAATGGCTTTTTCGGCTCGCGGCATTTCTCCCAGGCCAACGCCTATCTTTCTCAGCATGGGCGTGAGCCGATCGACTGGCGCTTGCCGGACGCGGTCTAGTCTTGCCATAGCCTGTTTGTTCTTCGGCCTGTTTGACTGTTCCTGCGATGGAACAATAGTGTCGATTTCGTGTGATCCCGGTTGATTTTCATCATTTTCGCGGCCAATTTATTTTTGTTTTCAATTGTCGATTTTCAGGGCGCATTTTCATGACACGGGAACCGGCCAATCTGTCCGTCTGGCAGAAGCCCGCAGCAATATCGGCTGCTTTCGGGCCGGTCGTTGATCGGGGATCTGTCGATCTCGCCGTCATCGGTGCCGGGTTCCAGGGGCTTTCGGCGGCCCTTCACGCGGCGCGGCGCGGGCTGTCGGTTCAAGTGATCGAGGCGGCCGGTCTGGGCGAGGGTGCGTCCGGTCTGAATGGCGGGCAGGTGATCCCGGGGCTCAAGTTTGACCCGGAAGCGCTAATCGCGATGCTCGGGCCTGAACGCGGTGCGACGCTCACCGAATTTTCCGCCCGCGCCGCCGATGCGGTCTTCGACCTGATCGCGCGCGAAGGGCTGAAAGTTCCCCACCGCCGCACAGGCTGGATCCAGGCGGCCCATACAGAGACGGCTTTGCTGGCCGCAGCCCAACGCAACCGGCAATGGCGGGCGCATGGGGCGGACGTGACCTTGCTCAATCAAGCGGAAATCGCGTTGCTGACCGGGGCCAATGGCTACAAGGGCGGATGGCTTGACCGCAGGGCCGGCACGATCGATCCGCTGGCCTTTGTTTGCGAACTGGCGCGGCTCGTCGCAAACCTCGGTGTTAACATTGCCCTCAACCGACGCGTGACGGGTCTGCGGCGTGAAGACGGCGGCTGGCGGGTGACGATGGCCGACGGCGACGAGGTCCGGGCCACGAAGGTGCTGGTCGCGACCAATGCCTATTCCGATGCCCTGATCCCCGGCTTGGCACAAAGTCTTGTGTGGCTGCATTCGTTCCAGATCGCTACGGCGCCTCTGCCGTCGGAGCTTGACGACATTGTCCTGCCGCATGGACAGGCGGTTTCTGACAGCCGCCGCATCCTGCTCTATTTTCGCAAGAGCCCTGACAACCGGCTCGTGCTTGGCGGGCGTGGTCCGATGCGGGTGCCGAGAGGCCCGGAGGACTGGCAGCATCTCGAACGGGCATTGAAGCGCCTCTATCCGGCCCTTGCCGGTCTTCCGATCGAGCGCCGGTGGTTTGGCCGCGTCGCGATTACCGCCGATTTTCTGCCGCATCTGCACGAGCCGGAGCCGGGACTGCTGATGGTTGCCGGCTGCCAAGGGCGCGGTATCGGTCTGATGACCGCGCTCGGCGCGCCTCTTGCCGATTACATCGCCAGCGGTGACGCGGCCGTATTGCCGCTGCCGCTCTCGCCGATCCGTCCTATCCCGCTGCATCGGTTCCGTCGTGTCGGCGTTGCCGCCCGCATCGCGTGGTATCGTATGCTCGACAGGTTGGAGCGTTAGCATCCGCTTTCCGATTGGGGATTGCCGATCGGGCGCAACGGGACGGCTTGCGGAGCGAGGTGGCTTGGACAATAGTGCAGGCCCGCCTGCCACGTCCCCTCCGGAGTGCCCATGTCCAATCACTTGAAGTTTTATATCGACGGCGCTTGGGTAGACCCGGTGGTTCCGGCCCTGCTTGACGTGATCGATCCCTCGACGGAGGAGGCGTTCACGCAGATTTCGGTCGGCAGCAAGCCCGATGTCGATCGGGCTGTGGCGGCGGCGAAAGCGGCCTTTCAGAGCTTCGCGGTGACGGACCGTGCGGAGCGGCTGGCGCTGCTCAAGCGCATCCTGGAGGTCTACAACGAGCGCTACGAAGACATTGCCGCGGCGGTCAGTCGCGAGATGGGCGCGCCGCTTTCGTTTGCGCGCGAAAGCCAGGCCTGGGCCGGACGGGCGCATCTGGAAGCGACGATCACCGCCTTCGAACGCTTCGAGTTTTCCGAAAAGCGCGGTTCGACCATGGTGGTGAAGGAGCCGATCGGCGTCTGCGCGCTGATCACGCCGTGGAACTGGCCGCTCAACCAGATCGTCTGCAAGGTGGCACCGGCGATTGCCGCAGGCTGCACCGTGGTGCTGAAGCCATCGGAAATCGCGCCGATATCCGGGATCATCTTTGCCGAAGTGATGGAGGCCGCCGGTACGCCTAAGGGCGTCTTCAACATGGTCAACGGCAATGGCCCGGATGTCGGACAGGTCATGGCTGGCCATCCGGATGTCGACATGGTTTCGTTTACTGGTTCGACGCGGGCCGGCATCATCGTTGCCAAGACCGCAGCCGACACGGTCAAGCGCGTGGCACAGGAGCTTGGCGGCAAGTCGGCCAACATCATCCTGCCGGATGCGGATCTTGATACGGCGGTGCGCAAGGGTGTCGAAGGGTGTTTCGGCAATTCCGGCCAGTCCTGCGATGCGCCGACGCGCATGCTGGTGCCGGCCGAACGGCACGACGAGGCCTTGCTGATTGCGCGCGATGCTGCCGAAAAATTTGTCGTCGGGGATCCGCAGGCCGAGGACACCGTGCTTGGGCCGGTGGTCAGCGACGTGCAGTTCCACAAGATCCAGCGGTTGATCGAGGTGGGCATAGAGGAGGGCGCGCTTCTGGTGACGGGCGGGCCCGGTCGGCCGGAACATCTCAATCGCGGCTACTATGTGCGGCCGACGATCTTTGGCCATGTCTCGCCCGACATGACGATTGCACGGGAGGAAATATTCGGCCCGGTGCTGTCGATCCTGCCCTACGAGACGGAAGAGCAGGCGATCACAATCGCCAATGACACCGTCTATGGTCTGGCGGCCTATATCCAGTCCGGCGATATCGAACATGCGCGCAGGGTTGCTGGCCGCATGCGTGCCGGCTCGGTGTATCTGAACTATCCGGAATGGGACACGTTTGCGCCTTTCGGTGGCTACAAGCAGTCAGGCAACGGCCGCGAATACGCGGACTGGGCGATCGATGATTTCCTGGAAATCAAGGGTATCATCGGCTGGGACAGCTAGGATGCGACTGCTCTCTGCACGGCTGACATGATGCTTGATGACCAACGTCACTACCGCCTCGGCGTGTTCTTCGGGGCGATTTCCGCACTGGCCTGGTCGTCATCGGGCCTGTTCATCCGCCATATCGGCACCGACCTGATGACAATGCTGTTCTGGCGCGGCCTGTTTTCAGGCACCTGCGTCTTCCTGTTCTTCATCTACCTGGAACGAGGCCGGGTGCCGGGCATCCTGCGCAGCATGGGCTGGCCGAGCCTGCTGACCACGATCTTTTCGGCAACCAGCATGATCAGCGGTATCGGCTCGATGTATTACACGTCGATTGCCGATGCGATGGTGATCTATGCAACCGTGCCTTTCGTGACCGCCGCCGTCGCCTTCATCTTTATCGGAGAGCGGCCCAGTCGATCTACGTTGATTGCCAGTGCCGTGGCGCTGACGGGCGTGCTGGTGATGCTGACCGATGGTCATGGCGGCGGTGGCGGATTGTTCGGCAAATTCCTCGCAGGGGTGATGACGCTTTCGGTTGCGGCCATGGCGACGTTGATGCGCAAACATCGCGATGTGCCGATGCTGCCAGCCATGGCGGGGTCGGCATGGCTCTGCTCCTTCGTCACCTTCTGGTTTGCCGCGCCCTTGAGTGTCTCAGTGCCGGATCTCCAGTTGATCGTGGTCTTCGCCATCGTGCAGAATGCCATGGGCCTGATCTTCTACACGGCCTCGAGCCGCAGATTGCCGGCCGCCGATGCAAGCTTGCTGACGGCGCTTGAAGTGCCGCTGACACCGTTCTGGGTCTGGCTTGTGCTCAACGAAATACCTTCTCCGGCAACACTCGTCGGTGGGCCAATCGTCATGGCCGCTCTGTTCGGCCACATCTTTTACGAAGTGCGGCGAAACCGCGTCTGGCCTTCCGCGCCGGTGCTTTGAGACAAGGCGCTTTCCAGTGCGCACGCGCTCTATTGCCGCCTCCCAGTCCGCCGCCGACCTCCCCTGAACCCAACCGCCCGCAGGTTTTCGGCGATCGGTTACCATTTGCTCCCCCAGCGACATGGTGGAACAAATACGGTCTCCAGATGTTCTCTGCTCATCGGAACTGACATGAAAAGGATGAGGCTATGAACACGAAGATTGTTGTACTGGGAGCCATGGTGCTTGGCTCAATTGTATCGCCAGTCCTGGCTCAGGAAGGCACAGTCACCGGCGCTGCCGGCGGTGCCGTGACGGGTGCGATCGTCGGCGGCCCGGTCGGAGCCGCGGTCGGTGGTGTCGTTGGCGCCATTGCCGGAACCGCAATCGCCCCGCCGCCTGAAACCGTTGTCACCTATGTCCGCCAGCAGCCTGTCGCTGCCGAACCCGTGGTCATCGAACAGCAGATCGCTGTCGGCCAGCCGCTGCCGCGGCAGGTTGTTTTGACGCAGATCCCGGAAGACCCGACCTATGCCTATGCTGTGGTCAACAACCAGCGCGTCATCGTCGATCCGGAAACCTATGTGGTTGTCGGCGTCGTGCAGTAAGCCAGAACGGAACGCAACGTTTCCGAAAAAACTAGAATTTGGCCAGGGATTTTGGTTGCGCATGCGCGCGGCCGCCCTGTGCGCACAAGGAGGAAAACCATGCAGGATCAACGCCCGAATACGCCCCAGGATCAACGTCCTCATATTACGCAAAATGCAGGCATGAGCGGCACGGCAATGGCGATCGCCGCATTGCTGGTGGTCGTGATCGCCGCGGGTGCCTTCATGCTGTTCGGCGGCTCCAACACTGCCACCGACACCACGACCGCACCTGCCACAACCACGGCGCCAGCCGATCCGGCACCGGCGACGGCACCGGCCACAACGACAGCTCCGGCTGACACGACGACGCCGACCCCGCCGGCGACCAATGATGCGGCTCCGGCAGCGCCTGCCGATCCGGCACCGGCTCCGGCGACACCGGCTCCGAGCGGTGGCACGACGGCTCCGACCACGCCGTAACCTCTACGACGACGAGCCAGCCGCGAGGCTGGCTCGTTTCTTTATGTCCAGTCTCAACCCGGTTGTGACTATGGGGCTTTGGTCGGTTTGCCCCATTCGGCAATGGCGATGCCGCCGAGTACCAATACCAGGGCGATGATGTGGAAGAGCTCGAGTGTTTCACCGAGCAGACTGATCGACAAAAGCGTGCCAAATACCGGGACAAGGTTGATGAACAGGCCTGCTCGATTGGCGCCGATGCCCTCCACGCCCTTGATGTAGAGGATCTGCGAGATCAGCGACGGAAAGACCGCGCAATAGAGAATGATCAGCCAGCCGCGTGTGTCGGGCAGGATCATCTCGCCATTGCCGGCTTCCCAATAGAGCAGCGGCAGACAGGTGAGAGCTGCGGCCAGTGCCGGTCCCGCCATCAGGCTCTTCCAGTGAACGGCCGGCTTCCAGCGCAGGGCGATCGTGTAGACGGCATAGCTGAGGCCGGCAAACAGCATGATCAGGTCGCCATAATTCAAGGACAGCGTCAGCAGGGTCTGCAGATTGCCATGGGAGGCGGTGAGCGCTGCACCGAGGAAGCTGATCAGGAAGCCGAGAATCTGTATCTTCGAGACCGGGATGCGGAAGATCAGGAAATTGATGACGAAGATCAGGACGGGGATCGCGCCCTGCTCGATCGCGCCATTGACGGCGCTGGTATATTTCAGCGCCGTATAGAGAAAGCCGTTGAACGCCGCATAGCCGACGGCGCCATAGGCGACGAGAAGCAGCCAGTTGGCCTTGAGGACGGGCCAGTCCTTGCGGATCTGCGGAACGGAAATCGAAATGATCAGGCCCGCCGCCAATCCCCAACGACCGAAGCTCAGGACCATCGGGCTGACATGGCCGAGCGCGAGCTTGCCGGCAACCGTGTTGCCACCCCAAAGCAGGGTGGTGATGATCAGATAAACGTAGCAACGCATGGACAGAGGCATCTGAATTCCCGGCTTGAACCACGCTTTGACGAAGCAGCATGCGAAGCTGTCCAAGCGCGAACGATGTCGGAAATAGGGGAGGGACGGTTCTTTGTCACGCAAAAAGCCAAATCAAGCGTCAATACGGGTCGATTTCCGAAAAACAACACAGTATAGATGCGCGGGTTTGGGTAAAGCGCAGCGTTGCGCGATAGACAGGATTACGAAATGACGAATGTCGTGGTGATTGGTTCGCAATGGGGTGACGAGGGCAAGGGCAAGATCGTTGACTGGCTCTCGGAGCGCGCCGATATCGTCGTGCGCTTCCAGGGCGGTCACAATGCCGGCCATACGCTCGTCATCGACGGCGTCTCCTACAAGCTGTCGCTTCTGCCGTCGGGCGTCGTGCGTCCGGGCAAGAAGGCCGTGATCGGCAATGGCGTGGTCGTCGATCCACATGCCTTGATTGCGGAAATCGGCCGCTTGAAGGACCAGGGCGTCGAAGTGACGCCGGACAATCTGCGCATCGCTGAAAATGCAACCTTGATCCTGTCGCTGCACCGAGAGCTGGACGGCATGCGTGAAGACGCGGCCTCCAACAGTGGTACCAAGATCGGCACCACCCGCCGCGGCATTGGCCCGGCCTATGAAGACAAGGTCGGTCGTCGCGCCATCCGCGTCATGGATCTCGCCGATCTCGACGCATTGGAAGGCAAGGTCGAGCGCATCCTGACCCACCACAACGCGCTGCGTCGCGGTTTTGGCGTGGCCGAAATCGAGCACAAGACGATCATGGAGGAACTGACCTCGATCGCTGATCGCGTTCTGCCCTTCATGGATTCGGTCTGGGTTCTGCTTGACAAGGAGCGCCGCAAGGGCTCGCGCATCCTGTTTGAAGGCGCTCAGGGCTCGCTGCTCGACATCGACCACGGTACCTATCCCTTCGTCACCTCGTCGAACACAGTTGCCGGCCAGGCCGCTGCTGGTTCCGGCATGGGCCCGGGCTCGCTCGGCTATATCCTTGGAATCACCAAGGCCTACACGACGCGTGTCGGCGAAGGCCCGTTCCCGACCGAGCTGCATGACGAGATCGGCCAGTTCCTCGGCGAAAAGGGCCATGAGTTCGGCACCGTGACGGGCCGCAAGCGCCGTTGCGGCTGGTTCGATGCAGCGCTCGTGCGCCAGTCGGTCGCGACCAATGGAATCACCGGCATCGCGCTCACCAAACTCGACGTTCTCGACGGGCTGGAAGAGCTGAAGATCTGCGTCGGCTACAAGCTGGACGGTCAGGAAATCGACTATCTGCCGGCAGCCCAGGCGGCCCAGGCGCGCGTCGAGCCGATCTACATCACGCTCGAAGGTTGGAAAGAATCGACCGTCGGCGCCCGCAAATGGGCGGATTTGCCGGCTCAGGCGATCAAATACGTTCGCCAGGTCGAGGAACTGATCGGCGCGCCGGTTGCTTTGCTGTCAACCAGCCCGGAACGCGACGATACCATACTTGTGACAGACCCTTTCGAGGATTAATAAGATTCTGTTAGTGTTTTGCCGGTCCACCCCGGATCGGCGATCAAGAGAAAGTGCTGATGGCTGACTTTATCGCAGTGATTCGACGGGCCGTGGACGGCCTGTCGAACAATACTCCGGAGATGCGCGCGAAGGTCTATGAAAAGGCCCGCGCAGCCGTGGTCCGGCAGCTCGAGAACATGTCGCCGCGTCCACCGGAGCAGATGCTGCAACGCCAGCTCTCCAAGCTGGATGCTGCGATTCTCGAGGTGGAAGCGGAGCATGCCGAGGCCTTGCCTGCGGCTGAAGAGGCTGTGGACGATTCCGTCCTTCCAACGGCCGCCGCCGCCGCAATTCCCGAGTGGAGCCAGGCCGAGCCGGAGGGCGAGACCTTGGCTGAACCTGACGCTGCTGCTGAGGATCAAGAGCCTGAAGCCGTTGCGGATGATCAGCCGGAACAGCCCGCAGCGCCGGTGGTCAGCGGTGATGACTGGGCCGACGACCACATGGCGGACGATCGCACGGTCGAGCCGGTTGACGCGCCGTATGCGGAGCCGGTTGCCGAGCCCTTCATGGCCGACGTGCCCGAGCCGTATTCCACGCAGTCGACGTGGGAAGAACCTTCCTACGTCACGGCGGAAGAGCCGCATGCCGAGATCGTCGAGGAGCCTGATTACTACGCTCCAACTGTCGACGACGAACCGGTTGCCTCCGAGCCGGAACACGAGTCAACGCCTGAACCCGAGCGTCATTTTGAAACAGCTGTTGACGTCGAACCGGACGCGCCTGCGGTTGTCGTCGACGAACCGCGCGAATGGCAGCGAAGCGACGAATCGTCGGCGCTGATCTGGGATGAGGAAGGCCACGCCACGCCGGCTGCGGCAGATGGCGTCGTCGATGATCACCAGACTGCACAGCGGACACCGGCGGTGGATGCTGTCGATGATTGGCTTGCTGACCGTAGCCCTGCTTTGGCCTCACCGGGCCTTCCCGCCGCCAGCTGGGATCTTCCCGATTTCGCCGAACAGCGCCCGGCATTCGATCCGCAGGACCTGCCGCAGGTTGCTGCAGAGCCTTCGGCGATCTCGTTTGCCCCAGCCAGCGGCTTCCCGGCCTATGATCCGGAGAAAACCGAAACAACGGCTTCGGTGGCAAGCAATCCCCATGACGAATTTCTCGGTGAGGCTAGCTATGCGTCGGAATCGGTTTCCGTTAGCCCGGCAAAGGTTGAAAACGAAGATTTCAGCCAGTGGTTCAACGACACTGCGGGTGATCTGAGCAAGGGGCCGCCGTCGTCTGTCGAAGGTGCGGCCGTTATGCCTGCCTCCGGCGAGTGGGACGACCAGCTGTCGACATTCACGACGCATGCCGAGGGCGAAGCGGTCGAGCCTTCGGGTGAGCCCGATGCCTATGGGGCCTACCGCCTCGAGCCGAAGAAGCCACGGAATTTTGCGCCTTTGATCTTCGGTGTGCTGGGCGCCGTTCTCATCGTTGGTGGCGGCTTTGCCGCCTGGACATATCGCGGTGAAATGGGCCAAATGGTCTCCAGCCTGACGGGTTCGACTGCATCGACGGGCGAGACGGCGACTACGACGCCGGCCGGAAGCGATCCGGTGACAGAGCCTGCGGCGACAGCCGAACAGCCTGCTGCGACGCCGCCCGTTGCCGCCACCGAAGACGGTGCGGTCAACGGTCAGAAGTTCACGCAGAGGCTGCAGGCTGACGGCACCGAGACGGATGCCGGTGCCGGTGCGACAGTCGCTGCCGATGCGCCAGCCGAAGGCCGCTCCGTGTCTGCCCAGACACTTGCCTCCACGGTTGAACCGGGTGATGCGCCGCCGTCGACCGCGCCCGCGCCGACGCAGAACCCGCCGGCAGCGGGCAGTACGGCTGCTGCACTGTCCGGCGACAAGGCTTTCCTCTACGAGGAAAAGCTCGGCCAGACCACGCCGGTTGCGGTGCCTGGAACCGTTGCATGGTCCGCTGTGCGCGAAACCGGCGAAGACGGCAAGCCGAACCCACAGATCCAGGGCCGCATCAACGTGCCGGAACGTGGCATGTCGGCGCTGGTGACGATCAAGCGGAATGCGGACAGTTCGCTGCCCGCGAGCCATATCATCGAGGTCGTGTTCTCGGTGCCCGCCGACTTCGAAGGCGGTGCGATCGAAAACCTGCAGCGGATCGCCATGAAGCGTACCGAGCAGGATCGCGGCGACCCGCTTGTGGCGGTTTCTGCCAAGGTCACCGACGATACCTATCTGGTGGCGTTGAACGATTTCGAGGATGTGGTGAAGCGCAATCTCGATCTGCTTTCGACCCGCGGATGGATCGACATTCCGGTAATCTATCGCAATGGACGACGCGCGCTTTTGACCCTCGACAAGGGCACGGATGGCGCTGCGGTGTTTACCCAGGTGATGAAGGAATGGGCGGCGCTTGCCGCTCCTGCCGGAAACTGAACAACCTGACATTCAGGCGTAAAAAAACCGGGTGTTGCGAAACACCCGGTTTTTTGTTGTGCAATGTCCGACCTTATGCCTCGACGACGCGCAGGGCCTTGGCGCGCTCCAGCGCATCCTTCTGAACGGCCTCCTGGACCTTTTCGAACGCGCGAACCTCGATCTGGCGCACGCGTTCGCGGCTGATGTCGAACTCGGAAGAAAGCTCTTCCAGTGTCACCGGATCTTCGGCGAGACGGCGCGCCTCGAAAATGCGGCGCTCGCGCTCGTTCAGTACGCTCATCGCGCGCTGCAGCATGCGGCGGCGGGTTTCGAGCTCGTCCTGTTCGATCAGGACAGCTTCCTGACTTTCGTGGTCGTCGACGAGCCAATCCTGCCACTGGCCGCTCTCGCCCTCGCTGGCCCGCAAGGGTGCGTTCAGGGAGGCGTCGCCGGACAGGCGGCGGTTCATCGAGATGACCTCTTCCTCGGAGACCTTCAGCTTGGTGGCGATTTCCGTCACCTGGTCCGGCTTCAGGTCGCCTTCCTCGATCGCCTGGATCTTGCCCTTGAGGCGGCGCAGGTTGAAGAACAGCCGCTTCTGGTTGGCGGTCGTGCCCATCTTGACCAGCGACCAGGAGCGCAGGATGTATTCCTGGATCGAGGCCTTGATCCACCACATGGCGTAGGTCGCAAGACGGAAGCCGCGTTCCGGGTCGAATTTCTTGACCGCCTGCATCAGGCCGACATTGCCTTCCGACACGACTTCGCCGATCGGCAGGCCATAGCCGCGATAGCCCATGGCGATCTTCGCCACGAGACGAAGATGGCTGGTCACCATGCGGTGTGCGGCGTCACGGTCGCCATGCTCAGCGTAACGTTTCGCGAGCATGTACTCTTCCTGCGGCTCCAACATTGGAAATTTGCGGATTTCATCCAGATAACGATTGAGACCGGCTTCGCCGGCTGTAATGCTGGGCAAACTATTGCGGGCCATAAAGCACCCCCTTCCTGTGCGGGGCTCCCTATATCGGCGAGCCCAATCTCCGTGGATCTGTCTCTTCCCCACAGAAATCCAGCTAACAAATAAGTATGGCAAAACCGCGTTTCAAGCGGTTTGTTCCATCACGACACTGTGACGCAGCAGTAGGGACTTGGCGACGCGAAATTCACTCCGGGTAGCGAAACAGATCCTCGTCTGCATCCTTGTTTCCACCGATGCGCGCGGCGAGAATTTCAGCAGCGATCGTGGAGAATGTGATGCCATTGCCACCGAAGCCCATGACGGCATGGACATGTTTGGTGCCGGGCAGCCGGTCGATGATCGGCAGGCCGGTCGTGGTCGTGCCGAAGGGCGCCGACCAGCCATAGGCAGGCTTGCCGATGTCGATTCCGACGATATCGCGCAGCTTTTCAATGATGCGGGCGAATTTCAGCTTGGCCTTTTCCTGATCCTGATGCGCCAGGGGATCTGCTTCGTCCTCGCCACCGGCGATGATGCGTCCGTCCGGCGTCGAGCGGAAATACAGGTAGGGATCGGAGCCTTCCCAGACGAGAAAGTCTTTCAGCCATTCCGGTCGAGGCGTGTTGGGCCTGGAAGCAAGCGCCCAGGTGGAGATGACCTGGTGCGATTTGCTTTCCAGCTGACTGAGATATTCATATCCGGTACAGGCAATCAGGTCGGCGGTGGTGAGCAGTTGACCCTGGTCTGTTGCCACGACCACGCCGTCGCGGGTTTCCTTGTAATCGGTGATCGTCAGGGGAGAGACGATCTCGACGCCGCGGCTGACGGCGACCTGAAGCAGCGCTGCGGTCAATTGCGCCGGATTGGCGGATGCTGAGCACTTGGAGACGATGGCTGCCGTGCGATCGATTCCGAAGCGCTCCGCAAGGGCAGAGCCGGTCAGATATTCCGCATCCAGCCCGATTCCACTGCGCATCTCGGCTTCCTGCTTGAGCGCCCGCGCACCATAGGTGTCGCCGGACACGTAAAGCGTCTTGCGAGCCTCAAAGCTGCAGGCAAGCTGCAAGTCTTCGACCAGTTGCGTCAGGCGGGCGACAGAGGCCGCCGAGCGCTGCCAGGCGCGGGCGGCCTTTTTCTCGCCGATCATGCGCGACAGTTCCCCCAAAGGCGTGTCGATCTCATGCTGGATCATTGCGGTGCTGGCCATGGTGCTGCCGCGCACTGGATCGCGTCGGTCGACGATCAGGATGCGCAGCTTCCGCCGCGACAGGGCTTCGGCCATCAGGGCGCCGCTGATGCCGGCGCCGATGATGATTGCGTCATAGTCCTTGCGGTTCGCCGTGCTGGCGGCATCGACGGAGATGTTTGGCGTCGCTCTCCAGAACGGCCGCGCGCTGCGCAAATCGCGCGACTTGTTGATCGCCCTGCCACGGTCACTCATACGGAATCCCCCTGCCGAGGCGCCAAATCGGCCGCCTCTGATCCCCGACAACGCTTTAGGGGCAACGGTGTTTCGTCAGCTTTCGCATATTTCTGCCGACAAGCCGGATTTCCACGCCGAGATGTCTTCCGACAGTGGGGTTTCCTGTTGCCAGATCGGTGTCAGTAGCGTTGTGCTAAGTCACACTTGTCGTCGAATCCCGGAGGTCCCGCGTGACAATGTCTTCCTATGCGCAGGGGCTGCTTGCGGTCACGCTTGCGACCATCGCATTGAGCACAGCCGGCCTGATGACGCGCCTGGTGACGATCGACGGGCCGACACTTCTGTTTTTGCGTGGCGCGATCGCCAGTGTATTCCTGCTGGTCTGCCTGCTGGCGACCGCCAGGGGCCGCGTCCTTGCCGATTTTGCCCGACTTGGCTGGTCTGGCCTGGTGATCTGTGCGACGTCGGCCGCCTGCGCCATCCTGTTTATCGGCGCGCTCTACACGACATCGGTGGCCCATGTCGCGATCATCTTTGCCACGTGCCCGTTTGTCTCGGCTGGCCTCGCTTTCCTCATTCTGGGCGAGCGCCCGAGCCGGTCTGCACTTGTCGCCAGCGGCGTGGCGCTGGCCGGTGTCCTGGTGATGATCGGCAGTGGCGAGGAGGGCACGCTGGCCGGCGATGCGCTTGCCTTTGCCATGACATTCATGGTGGCGCTGTGGACCGTTCTGGTCCGTCGTCATCCCGACAAGCCGGCGTTGCCGAGCACCATTGTCTCCTGCCTGATGAGTGCAGCGGTGGCGCTGCCATTGGCCAGCCCGCTTGCCGTGTCGTCGCATGATCTGCTGATCGTGCTTGTCTTCGGGGTGTTTGCCTTTTCCCTTGGCTTCCTGTTGCTGACTATCGGTTCGCGTTACCTGCCGCCGGTGGAATCGGCACTGATTGGGGCGCTGGATGCGCCGCTTGCTCCTTTTTGGGTCTGGCTGTTCGTCGGCGATACGCCGGCGGATACAACGCTGTTCGGCGGCGTGATCGTGCTGGCGGCAGTCTGCATTCACATCCTGTCGGCACGATGGACTGCGGCAGCGTCTCGGGTGCCGGCCGATATCTGACCGACTGCCACGGGCAATCGGTTGCGGTGGCCGTAGCTGGCGAGAACTGGCGAGATTGTGCGTCGAAGGCTGTTCGCTGCCGCGGCGGCGACTACATCGCCTGCAGGGCTTCGATGACGGTTTGCAGGTCTTCGGGAATGGGCGCCTCGAAATGCATGGTTTCGCCGGTGCTCGGGTGTTCGAAGGCGAGCAGATAGGCATGCAGGGCCTGGCGGTGAAAACCGGTGACGATGGCTTTGGCGGCGTCGGGCAGCAGGTTGACCTTGGTCTTGAAGGCCATTCCGTAGTCCTGGTCGCCGATCAGCGGATGGCCGATATGGGCCATATGCACGCGGATCTGGTGGGTGCGTCCGGTTTCGAGCCGGCATTCGACCAATGAGGCGAGGCAGGTCGCGTCCGGCTTTTCGCCATAACGCTCGATCACCGTGTAGTGCGTGATCGCCTCTCGCGCATCGTCGGTGTCTTCCTTCTTCACCGTGCGCTTGGTGCGGTCGCCGGCGCGGCCCAAAGGTGCGTCGATCGTGCCGGTCAGCGTGCGCGGACGGCCCCAGACGATTGCCCGGTAGGCGCGCTCCAGCGGGCCGGTGCGGCCATGGTCGGCAAACTGGTCGGCCAGGTGGCGGTGGGCGAGGTCGTTCTTGGCGACGACCATGACGCCGGACGTATCCTTGTCGAGGCGGTGGACGATGCCGGGACGCTTGACGCCGCCGATGCCCGACAGGCTGTCGCCGCAATGATAGATCAGTGCGTTGACCAGCGTGCCGGTCCAATTGCCGGCCCCTGGATGCACGACGAGGCCGGGCGGTTTGGCGATGACGATCAGGTCGGCGTCCTCGTAGAGCACGTCGAGGGGGATGTTTTCGCCCTTGGGTTCCGGATCTTCGGGTTCGGGCAGTTCGATCGTCAGCGTGTCGCCGGGCTTGATCTTGCGCTTGGGTTCGGTGACGGCCTGACCATTGATCTTGATCGCGCCCTGCTCGATCAGCGCCTTTACCCGGTTGCGGGAAAACTCACCCTCCAACTGCGCGGTCAGCCACGCATCGAGCCTGCCTTCGGCGTCTTCGCCGGCAATCAGCTCTTTCATTGGCACGGCTGCTTCGTTAAAGGGGTCGTTCATAATGTCATCCCGTGTGAGAACACCCGGCGGTGCGGCAGGTGTCTGGTGCCATTTGGCACAGGTTTTCGCCTTCCACAATCGACAGCCACAGCGCTTGGCTGATTTTCCCTGAATGGTTCGCATCAGGGAAGGTGCTTGTTTGACTGCGAACCTTACTGTGAACCGCTAGGAAAAAGACTGCTGCCATGTCTCATGTCGATCAAGAAAACCAGGACGAAAAGCCGCTGGATCCGGTCATGGAAGGCGTACGGCGCAAGATGATCAAGCTACAGCTGATCTCCGGCGGGATCATGGCGGTGATGTTCATGGCCGTGCTGGTGGCGATCGCCTACAAGCTGACGCGCAATGACGGCGCACCGGCCGTGGCCACGCAGACGGCGCCTTTCCTGGTGCCCTCGGACCAGCCGCTCACGGTGACGGCAAACCTGCCGGCCGGGTTCAAGGTGGTCTCCACATCGCTGTCGGGCAACCAGATCCTGATCTACGGTGAAACGACGGGTGCCGAGCGCAAGGCGCTGGTGCTCGATCTTTCGGTCGGACGTATCATCGCTGACATTACGCTGACCGGAAACTGAGCGTCGATGTCCGCGCCACCTCTGATCGAGATCACCGATACGGTCGATCCAAGGATCGCCGAATTCGCCTCGATCAAGGAGCGCGATCTGACCGGCCGGCAAGGCCGGTTCATTGCCGAGGGCACCGTGGTCCTGACGATGCTCGCCAGGGCGCACCTGGCAGGCGGGGATGTGCGGGCCGAGAAGATCCTTCTTTTGAAGAACCGGGTCGAGGGCTTATCCGCGTTGCTGGAGACGTTTCCGGCGGACGTGCCGGTCTATGTGGCCGAAGGAGCCGTGCTGGATGCTATCGCGGGCTTTCACCTGCACAGGGGGGTACTGGCGGTTGGCAAACGCGTGGAGCCGCCAGCGCTTGCGGTGCAGGTGGCTGCCCTGCCGGCGCATTCTCTCGTGCTGGTCGGCTGCGGCATATCCAATCACGACAATATCGGCTCGCTGTTTCGCAATGCTGCCGGTTTTACTGCCGATGCGGTGCTCCTCGACGAGACCTGCTGCGATCCGCTTTATCGCAAGGCGCTCAGGGTTTCTGTCGGTTCGGTGCTGACCATACCCTATAGCCGTCAGGGCTCGGCTGAGGCCCTGCTAGGCACGCTTGCCGAGGCTGGGTTTGAGATCTGGGCGCTGTCACCGTCCGGCACGGTGGAGATCGGCGAGATTACACCAGGTGAACGCGTGGCGCTGGTCATGGGGACCGAAGGCGACGGGCTGCCGGCGTCGATCCTCGATCGCTTCCGATCGGCCCGCATTGCCCAGGCTGCGGGCCTCGACAGCCTGAATGTCGGCACGGCAAGCGGCATTGCGCTCTACCACCTTGCGCGGACCATGGGCCGCCTGGGCTAAACGACCTAAATTGTGAAACTTACTCCGCCGGGGAGGGACGGCTTGCCTGGCCGCGCCCCAGGTTGGGGTCCATCGCGACGACCCTGTCGACGAGACTTTTCTGGGCGCCGGACTTTTGCGCCGATCCAAGCAAATCGGAGATCGGCGAGGATAGCCCCTCGGTCGTGGCGGTCAGCACGATCATTTTCGCGGCGATATCGCTCAACTCGTCGCGCAGCTCGTTGTCTTCGGTTGTCGCCTTGGCGCGCAGCAGTCGGTCGGTCAGAGCCGCCTGGCGGGCCCGGATTTCTTCGGCAAGGCGCTCGGGATCAACGGGGGCGGGCTCGATCGCGCCGGGTTCCACCGGCGCAGGCATTGCCTCCACACGCGCGGCGACGGTGTTGTCTTCGGTCATGGCGAGATCCTTGATGTCGGGGACCGGAAGATTAGCTTGCTTCAGGGCACGGAATGCGGTTCGCAGCTGCGCATTGGCGACCTTGAGCTTGGTCTTGAGTTCGGCGGCTTCACGGGTGCGGCGATCGAGTGATGTTTCCAGATCGGCGCGGTCCGCCATCTTGCGCGACAGATGGTCGTCGAGGCGGAGCGCCTTGTGCTCTTCCTGCGTGAGGCGGATCTCGGCATCCTTGGCGCGCTTGACCAGCAACTTGTTCTCACGGCGCAATTCTTCGCGCTCGTCGCGCATCGATTGGACGCGCGTTTTGAGCACGTCGATCTCGGTGTCGCGGCTGATCGCCTCAATGCGCATGCTGTCAATTTCCGCCATGATGCGGCCGATGCGACGGGCGAGTTCGTCCAGCTCCAGATCCTTGGCTGCGGCCGCGATCTCGGTTCGCTTCAACGTCTCCCTGACGTTGGATGCGTCCACTTCGGCGCGGCGCAGCTTGGAGCGAAGGTCGGCGGCCTCAGTGCTCATCTCGTTGATCTGGGATTTGTGCTCCTGATTGTCGGCGACCAGACGACTGGCCTCGCTGCCCAGCGTCTCGTTCGACAGTTTCAGCGCCAGCGACTTCTCCCGTTCACGGGTAAGTTCATGGGTGGTGCGGGCATTCTCGGCAGCGTAGAGCGCTCGGACCATATCCTTCTGAGCGCGGATTTCCTGCGGGCTCAAAGGCATGGTCGCCTTCAATCGGTTCTCCGTGTAGAGAACGACGCGTTGATGGATTGCAGGCGCGAGCAGCATCACCAGAAGCGCTGCGGCCATAAATCCCATTCCAAAAAGCAGGGCATATTCAATCACGGGCGCGCGCCATTTCAGCGTTCAGGCATATGTTAGAGGATATTTAACCACGGCCCACAGCCCTCGACAAGCCTTGGAAGGTGTACCGGGATCTGATTGCGTCGTTATGGCTAACGACAGCAAAGAGAGCTTGCGCGAGCCTGAGATCGCAAATGCCAGAAGTCAGAAAGGGTTCCAGGTGGGTGCACGGGTCAGCTTGAGATAGCCGACATTAATGCCCAGCCGGGCGCCGATGCCGGTGCGGATCGGCACCAGGACAACATCGCGGCTTTTCAGAACCGTCATGCCGACACCGGCGACAACATAGGCCGAGCCGCTGACGCCGCCGTAGCGGGCATAGAGCGTATCGACGGAGGGCAGGTCGTAGACCAGCATCATCGTACGCGTGCCGTTGCCGCCGTAATCGATGCCGAGCGAGGGGCCCTGCCAGAACACTTCGTGCTGGCCGACATTCTTGGTGTAGAGCATGCCTTCGCCATAGGTGAGGCCGGCAATCAAGGCGCCGGAGCCTTCCTGGCCGAGGATATAGCCATTCGGCAGGCCGTGCGTCTCGAAGGCCTGTTCGATGACCTTGGCAAGGGCGCCACTGGTTTCGCCGAAGAAGCCGTGGCCGGCATCGACCACTTCCTGGATGGAATATTCGCCTGCGGCTTCGGCTGGACGCATGGTCGTGACAAAGCCCGCGATGGCCATGGCGGCGGCGATGACAAGGCGCGCGGCCGAAAGATGACGGGTTGGCAAAAGACGCATGGGGCCTCCTAGATGCGAAGCCGATGGATTCGGCCTCTCCGATGGGGGTAATCGAACTTACCGAGGATCGTCTTAATAATCGGTTTACCAAATATGGTGTCATTATGACCATATGGTATCCGACCGGTTCGCAGCTCGTGCCAGACACGATTGCGCGCTATATCGTCGGTTCAAATCTTCTGGAGAGACCGATGGCGAAAAATATCAACCTCACCCTGGCAGGCCCCGATCTGGCGGCGCTGCTGTGCAGCCGTGTCTGCCACGATGTGATTTCGCCGGTCGGCGCGATCAACAACGGACTGGAACTGCTCGACGAGGGTGGCGCGGATGCCGACGCGATGGACCTGATCCGGACCAGCGCCCTGAACGCTTCGGTCCGCCTGAAGTTCGCCCGCCTTGCCTTTGGTGCGTCGGGCTCTGTCGGCGCGTCGATCGACACCGGCGAAGCGGAAAAGGCGGCGAAGGATTTTGCCCTTGCCGAAAAGAAGACCGAAGTCACCTGGAGCGGCCCGCGCGCCATCGTCGCGAAAAACCGCGTCAAGCTATTGATGAACCTCTTCCTGGTGGCCTACGGCGCCATTCCGCGTGGCGGCTCGCTCGACATCACGCTGGAAAACCCGGAAACGGATGCCAAGTTCAAGATTGTCGCCAAGGGTCGAATGCTGCGCGTGCCGCCGAAATTCGCCGAGCTACTCAACGGCGCTCTCGAAGAGGCGGTGGATGCCCATACCATCCAGCCCTATTACACAGTGCTTTTGGCGGACGAATGCGGCATGGAGCTGAAATTCATCCCGAGCGAAGGCGAGATTGCCTTTACCGCTGAAGTGATCTGAGGACGTCTCATTTCGAGACGAAGTTGCATTTCAATCGGTAACATTTCCTTAGTTGAAATCGGATAGGCTTATCGGGATTAATTGTTGTCTCCTGCCGGAGACAGAGGAGTTTACCATGCAGCGTTTGATGATCGCAGATGGCTCCGACATTGTACGCAAGGTCGGCAAGAAGATCCTGTCGGAGATCGGTTTCGAGATTTCCGAAGCCGGATCCGGTCGCGAGGCATTGGTTCGCTGCGAGCGCGAATTGCCGCATATCATCATCGTTGATGCCGGCATGGACGATGCACTCGACCTGATCACCAATCTGCGCGCCCTGCCTGACGGCAAGGACGTCAAGATCTACTATTGCGTCGTCGAAGCCGACCTGAAGACGATGATGGCGGGCAAGCGCGCCGGTGCGAACGAATTCCTGTTGAAGCCGTTCGACCGGAAGATCCTGACCGACACGTTCGGCGGCAAGGCCATCGCCGCCTGAGCACAGGGGATGTGATCGAAAGACCAAGGGCGGGCCACTGGCACCGCCCTTTTTTCTTGAGCTTCCACCGCTTGCGGGATGTCAAACGGCGGGCGTTCCGCTCTCCACGTTGATTGATCTGGTTACAAAAAAACCCGCGTCATCGACGCGGGTTGTTTCTGAGGCTTGATGTCAAATCAGGCCGTTTCCGAGTATTCCGCACCGTCCGGCTCGCGCAGAACGTAACCGCGGCCCCAGACCGTTTCGATGTAGTTCGCACCGCCGGCAGCATTTGCGAGCTTCTTGCGCAGCTTGCAGATGAAAACGTCGATGATCTTCAGTTCCGGCTCGTCCATGCCGCCATAAAGGTGGTTCAGGAACATTTCCTTGGTCAGCGTCGTGCCCTTGCGAAGCGAGAGCAGTTCGAGCATCTGATATTCTTTGCCGGTCAGGTGAACGCGCTGGCCGCCAACTTCGACGGTCTTGGCGTCGAGGTTCACGATCAGTTCGCCGGTGGTGATGATCGACTGTGCATGGCCCTTCGAGCGGCGGACAATGGCATGAATACGGGCAACGAGTTCGTCCTTGTGGAACGGCTTCGTCATGTAATCGTCAGCGCCAAAACCGAGACCGCGCACCTTGTCCTCGATGCCTGCCATACCGGACAGGATGAGGATCGGTGTCTTAACCTTCGACAGGCGCAAAGTGCGAAGCACTTCATAGCCGGACATGTCGGGGAGGTTGAGGTCGAGCAGAATGATATCGTAGTCGTAGAGCTTACCCAGGTCGACGCCTTCTTCGCCCAGGTCAGTAGTGTAGACGTTGAAGCTCTCGGACTTCAGCATCAATTCGATGCTCTGTGCCGTTGCGCTGTCGTCTTCGATGAGTAGAACCCGCATATTTATCCCCTTTACCGCCGCCGAAAGGTCGAGTTGGCCCCCTACGCGATACGGATCCAGTCGTTGCCTGATTTGAAGGCTGCCACCAAATGGTTAACAAATTCTGATTCCCTCTGGCAAGGTGTAACGAATTTATTAAGCAAATAAAGCAGTCTCCTGATTTTTCATGTGTTTCGGTCATCGCCACACTTGAATCAGAGCAACAGGAAATTCCCGTAACCGATTCATTTGACTCATCATTGTCATCAGCCGTTTTGAGGCCCTGGCATTTACTGACCCTTAAGTGATCGGGCTTATCATTAACGATGCCCGTAAACGAAAGGTTACCAACGGTAGCTTTTTGTTAACGTCGCGGACTTTTTTTGGACGAATCGTTTGCATGCGGGTGTGTTGAGTAAGCAAGTGTAGCGGGGGTCTCGCATCACGGGAGTATTGCGTATGAAGTCGCGTGAGAGCCTGGTACGCCTGAAAGGTTTTCAGGTCACCGAAAAGCGTCGGCAATTGCAGCAGTTGCAGTCAATGATGGCGGAGTTCGAAAGGATGTCGAAAGAGCTTGAGGCTCAGATCGGCATCGAGGAGAAAAAGTCCGGCATCACCGACCCTAACCATTTTGCCTATCCCACCTTTGCCAAGGCGGCTCGCCAGCGCGCGGACAATCTTCAGGTCTCGATTCGGGAACTGAAGGTCCAGCAGGAAGCGGCGGACTTGGCGCTGGAAGAAGCCGAGGCAGAATATGCCAAGGCATCGGCTCTTGAGGAGCGGGACAGCCAAATGCGGGTTAGAGCCTGAGCACAGGGGTTCCTGTGTCCAAATGGGGCGGTCGCAGTTTCCGCTGCGTCCGCCGCTCTGACTTTTCGACTTGATCAAGCTCCAGGTGCATGATGCGATCGGGGCAGGGCTGACGGTTCAACCGTTGAGCACATCGCGCCATTCGGGATGGCGATCCATCTGGGCATGGAAAAAGGGGCAGAGCGGAATGATTTTCCAGCCGCCCTTACGCGCTTCTTCCACAGCATAGAGAGCAAGAGCCTGACCGGCACCGGTGCCACGCATCGCGTCGGGGACTTCCGTGTGATCGATGATGATCAACGTTGGCGAGGCGCGCGAAAATGTCATGATCGCGGGATCGGCGATGCCGTCGACCCGGCCGACATAGCGACCGCCCGAATCTGTCTGCTCAAACGAGATGTTCATGAATGTCTCCGTTGCTGCATTGATGGATCCTGAATACCATCGGCCCGTGCCACGCGACAATTGCCAGACTGGCGCACGCAGCGTTCACACCTGGCGGAGGATTTTCGTGTTGATCTGGTTGAAATCTTCTCTGCTCATTCTGGCGCCTGGTTTTCTGGCGCTGGGGATCAGCCTGCCGCTCATGCGATTTGAGAGTTTGTACATCTTCTCCGAGGAGCCATCGCTGATAACCATCATCGCCTCACTCTGGAAGGGCGGCGACGTGTTGCTGTCGGTGATCGTCGGCCTTGTCTCGGTGGTGTTTCCCTGGATCAAGCTGATCGGGCTTGCGGCGGAACATCTGAATTGCGTTGAACGGCAGGCGGGCGGTTGGGTCGAAAAGCTCGTTCCCGTCCTGTCGCGCTGGTCGATGATGGATGTGCTTCTGGTCGCGCTGGTGATCTTTGCGGCGAAGACAACGGGGCTTGCGCAGGCTTTTTCCCAGCCGGGACTGTGGTTCTATGCCGGGTCGGTCGTGCTTGCCGCTGTTCTGCATCGGTTGCCGGAAAGACGGGAGATATCCGGTGCCGTGACGCAAAAAAGGTAAAACCGGCAGGGCGAGCCATGCCGGTTTTCCGATGGGGTCTGTTTTGAAAACTGTTTTGTGCCGTTAATGCTCGGCACCGAAGAGCTTAATGGCGATATTGCTGAATTCGGGTTGTCCGCAGGCCCGGAAGGCCATGGTCGGAGATGGAGGACTGCCAGGAGAGGAATTCCTCTACTGTCAGGGTGTAGCGTTCGCAGGCTTCTTCCAGGCTCAACAGGCCACCGCGAACAGCGGCGACAACCTCGGCTTTGCGACGGATTACCCAACGGCGCGTATTGGCCGGGGGCAGATCGGCAATCGTCAGCGGGCTGCCATCGGGACCGATGACATATTTCACTCGGGGGCGGATCATTTCGGTCATTGGACTCTCTATACATACTCAAGACCACACACCTGCATCCTAGAGGCGATGCTTTAAAATTTGCCTAAGCACATTGTAAGCATTTGATAATAATTTCCGCCAACCGAGCGCGGATTAGCTACGTCGAATCGACCTCACTCTGCGTAAAGTTGCGGCATTTGCATGGGAGTTATGCAAATGCCCCTCTACTCGCGCGCAACCTTCCGTGGCATTAGGGTTGAGAAATCTCTGGTTCGCCTGAAAATGTCATGACCGAGCGGCAAAACTGCTCGGTCAATGGTCGTTTTTTTGTCGCCGCAAGATCGGCGACAGGCCCGGCGGATACAAATCCCTGCATGGGATAGATTCTAGTTCACATGCGTTCAATTCCCGACCGGGTGCATGCCCAGTCGAAAGGAGCTTTATGTTCAGGCCGACAGATTTGACTCGTCGCCACGAGACCGACGAAGACGTATTTCCCTTGGATGCAGGTGTGTCCGGACAGTGGGCTGGCAAGTTGCTGGCTCTGGCGCGCGAGCATGGCTTCCGCCATTGTCTGCTGGCGAGTTTCCCCAAGGGCGATCGGCCGGAATTTACCGCCAATCTGCTGGTGACAAACTGGCCGCAGCCGGTGCGGGAAGCCTATGAAGCGGCAGAGATCTTTGCCGGAAGCCTGCTGGTGGCGCGACTCAAGCAGAGCATCATGCCGGTTTTCTTCACCGACAATCTGTTCGTCGGTCAGGCCGCCAACGAACAGCGGGCAAAGCTGGTGGCGCTTTTCGACCAGCACGGCATGGGCGGCAGCCTTGCCTTCAGTCTGCATGACCGGCATCTGGCGCAATATGTCCTGGTGTTTTCCGGCCGTCTGCAACAGCCCGATCGGGCAGAACTGGCGGCAATGCAGTTCGCGGCGATGGAAATGCTGGATCTCGGTGCTGACGAACTGGTTCCGCGTTACGGTCCGCGCGAAAAGCTCTCCGCCCGCGAGATCGAATGCCTGCGCTGGTCGGCCGCTGGCAAGAGCAGCGACGAGATCGCCATCATTCTCGATATTTCGACCCATACCGTGGTCAGTTACCTGAAGAGCGCCATGCGCAAGCTCGAAGCGGTCAATCGTATGCAGGCAGTCGCCAGGGCCTGTCGCTTCCGGTTGCTCTGATCGATCGGGTTTCCCGGACTGGACAGAGAAAGACGCCGCGACCCCGTGGCGTCTTTTTTATTGACCAATTGCCTGTGAGCTAAAGCATCATCAGATTGAGCTCGGTTTTGCCATAGCCAAAGGCATATTCGGTTGTGCCGCTGTGATACAGGGTCAACGCATCTCCGCCGTTCAGCCATGCGAGCGTCATCACCGTTGACGTTCCGGCGCCGCCGGCGTGGTGGGCGATATCCTCGCTGGCGTTGCGGCGCAGTGCCACCGCATGACTGCCGGCGCCATTGGCGGTGATCGTCAGCGCCAATAGATAGAAGCCATCTGCCGGGACGATCACGGGCTTGCCGAAGCCTGACGCAAGCGGTGCGCCCAGGGTCATATCTCCGCCTGACAGATGCAGGAGGTCAAAGCCGGTGGCCGTGCCGCTGGCGGGGGTAAACGTCGCCGTCGTCAGGGCTGCCCGGGCCAGCGGCCGCTGATCAAGGCGCACATAGCCTTCCTCGGAAATGGCGATCGCCTGGCGCCAACCGGTCTCGTCGCCGTTGACCTTGATCGAAAACCGATCTTCGCCGGCCAATCCCATTTCGGCGCGGCCCTGCCAATTGGACTGGAAGAGCAGGCTTGCCGTGTCGCCAGCCGATTGTTTGTTGACAGTGAGGCGGTGGCTGTCACCGGCGTGATTGAACAGGCTCGCGGGCGAAGAAATTGCCAGCCTGTTCGAACTGTCGGGGTGGCGGCGATGCCAAGCCTGTCGAAATTGACCTGAGATGGCAGGGGAGGATCGATCCATTCTTCGCCATTGAAGACTGTCGCCCGCTGTTGGCTGGCGATATAGCCGCGCCAGCCGATGCGTGGTGTGAGGAATACCCATGCGCCATCCTGATAGAGCGCCAATTGGCCCTCGCGACCGAGCCAGGCGCCGCTGGACGGGGCAAGCAGCCAATAGACCTCGCCTTCGGATGGTGCGAACGGAGGTTCGGTGGCAGGGCTTTGGATCACCAATTGGACCAATGCGTCCAGCCGCTGAAGGGCTTCATTGTGCGTGACGTGTTTCTGAGCCTGAGCGGGAAGGATGAAAGGCAGGGCGAGATTGCTGGTCGTGTCGGGCATCGGCGTCTCCGTTTCTCTGTGTCCGCATCCACGATTAGGGCGGAGCGGGGCGGGAAAAGGAGAAGTGTGCGCCTGTTTTTTCCAAGGGGGATGAAGTCACCCCGGATTTGTTGAAAACACGCAGTTTTTCAGAAAACTCATCCCCGCGGCGGCGGGCTTGCCCAGGCAATGAAGTCGGGATTGGCGAAATCGGTCTCGTGAATTCGGTTGCGCTTGCCATAAACGAGCGGCTGGTGATCGGTGGTCAGCGTAATGCCGCCGGCGGCCCTCAGGACTGCGTCGCCGGCGGCCGTATCCCATTCCATCGTGCGGCCGAAGCGTGGGTACAGATCAGCTTCGCCCTCGGCCAGAAGGCAGAATTTCAGCGACGAGCCGACCGTTTGGCGTTCGGGAATGCCGTTGTCGCGGATGTAAGCCTCTGTTGCCTCGCTGTTGTGTGAGCGACTGACTAGGGCGCAGGCCTTGGGATGGATTGGCCGTCCTCGAATGACGGATCGCGATGTGACCTGGAAATGATCGTCGACGATCAGTTTCTCCGCCGTGTCGCCGAAGGCGAGATAGGCAATACCCAGTGCCGGGGCGTAGACCACGCCGATCTTCGGCATGCCCTGGTCGATGAGAGCGATGTTGACAGTGAAATCGTCATGGCCGGCGATGAATTCTCGTGTGCCGTCAAGCGGATCGACCAGCAGGAAGCGCTCGCCCTCCGTTGTCGGCACGTCGCCGGCGGCAACGGCTTCTTCGGCGACGACCGGCAAATGTGGAAGATGGGCGATCAGGTCCGCCAGAATGAGGTTTTCGGCAGCTTCGTCCGCCTCGGTCACCGGTGTGCTGTCTCCTTTGAAGCGTACATCGGGGCCGGCACGATAGATGTCGAGAATGATCCGACCGGCGGCGAGCGCTGCCTGCTCGAAAATCCGCGCGATCGCTGCGTCGTCTGCCACGGCTACGTTTTCTCCTCTACCCGCATCTGTGATTTCACGCTCTGGCGGGTGGTGTAAAGCGATCTCTGACACTATGCCCAGTAGATTGCCCGGACATTAAGGTTTAGTTGCGAGTGGCCGTGCTGCACCGCAATGGAACAAAGCGCAGCATGTCTCAAACAAAACAATTTTCGTCCTGATTGCGCTTGCTCTTTATGACGCCTATGCGAATGTGCGGCGATATTTTCAGAGGATGCTTGATGCGTTATTCGGCCCTTTCAATCTTTCGACAGGCTCTTTCCGGCAATCGCAACTGGGCGCCGATGTGGCGTGAGCCGGAGCCCAAGCCGCATTATGACGTGATCATCGTCGGTGGCGGCGGTCATGGTCTGGCGACCGCCTATTATCTCGCCAAGGAATTCGGCATCACCAATGTCGCGGTGCTGGAAAAAAGCTATCTCGGTTCGGGCAATGTCGGCCGTAACACGACGATCATCCGCTCGAACTACCTGCTGGAAGGCAATGAGCCGTTCTACGAGTTTTCGATGAAGCTCTGGGAAGGGCTGGAGCAGGACCTCAACTACAACGCGATGATTTCCCAGCGCGGCATCGTCAATCTCTTCCATTCCGACGGCCAGCGCGACGCCTATGCGCGGCGCGGCAATGCAATGATGATGCACGGTGTTGCCGCCGAACTGCTCGATCGCGAGCAGGTGCGCCGGATGATGCCCTACCTCAACTACGATCACGCACGCTTCCCGATCCTCGGCGGTCTGCTGCAGAAACGCGGCGGCACGGCGCGCCATGATGCCGTTGCCTGGGGTTATGGCCGTGGTGCCGACAGCCGCGGCGTCGACCTGATCCAGAACTGCGAAGTCACCGGCATCCGCCGTGACGAGGCGGGCAATGTGCAAGGCGTCGAGACCAGCCGCGGCTTCATTGGCTGCAACAAGCTGGCGCTGGCGACGGCCGGCCACACTTCCGTCACCGGCAAGATGGCCGGGCTGGAACTGCCGATCGAGACGCATGTGCTGCAAGCCTTCGTGTCGGAAGGCATCAAGCCGGTGATCGACAATGTCATCACCTATGGCGCCGGGCATTTCTACATTTCGCAGTCCGACAAGGGCGGCTTGGTCTTCGGTGCCGACATCGACTATTATTCGTCCTATGCCCAGCGCGGCAACCTGGCGACGGTCGAACATACGATCGAGGAGGGCGTCTCGCTCATTCCAGGCCTATCGCGCGTCAGGGTCCTGCGCGCCTGGGGTGGCGTCATGGACATGTCGATGGACGGATCGCCGATCATCGACAAGACGCCGATCGACAATCTCTACCTGAATTGCGGCTGGTGTTACGGTGGCTTCAAGGCGACGCCGGCTTCCGGCTTCTGTTTTGCCCATCTGATCGCGAAGAACGAAGCCCATCCCGTTGCCCGTCTGCTCCGGCTCGACCGCTTCAAGCGCGGTTTTGCCGTGGATGAAGGCGGCAAGGGCCCACAACCGAATTTGCATTGAGATCCGATCATGGCCAGTCTTATCACTTGCCCGCATTGCGGGATCCGTCCGAAGGAAGAGTTCTCGATCCGTGGAGACGCGAGCCCGGTGCGTCCCGCCGCCGCAGCCTCCGACGATGCCTGGTACGCCTATGTGTTCGTCCGCGACAATCCGAAGGGCCGCATCACCGAACATTGGCATCATTCGGCCGGATGCCGTCGCTGGCTGGTGGTCGAGCGCGACAATGCCGCAAGTCACGAGGTCTATAGCGTGACGGATGCCCGCGCGCATGCCAAGGGAGCTGCCCGATGACCGGTTCGCGTCTGTCTTCCGGCGGCCTCGTCAATCGTGGCCGCAGCCTGTCCTTCACCTTCGACGGCCAGACGATGAAGGGCTTCGAGGGCGATACGCTGGCTTCGGCACTGATCGCCAATGACCAGATGCTGGTCGGCCGTTCGTTCAAGTATCACCGCCCGCGTGGCATCGTCACGGCGGGTTCTTCCGAGCCGAACGCGTTGGTGACGATTGGGACCGGCGGACGCACGGAGCCGAACACGCGGGCGACCGTTGCCGAGCTCTACCAGGGCATGGAGGCGAAGAGCCAGAACCGCTGGCCATCGCTGAAATACGATGTCGGCGCGGTCAACAGCCTGTTGTCGCCCTTCCTCAGCGCCGGTTTCTACTACAAGACCTTCATGTGGCCGAAGCCGTTCTGGGAAAAGGTCTACGAGCCGATCATCCGACGCGCGGCCGGTCTCGGCAAGACGCCGTTCGAGGTCGATCCCGATCGCTACGAAAAGTCCTGGGCGCATTGCGACCTGCTGGTGATCGGCGCGGGGCCAACCGGCCTGATGGCAGCACGGGCTGCGGCGCGGGCCGGCATGCGCGTGATCCTTGCGGATGAGAGCTTTCGCTTCGGCGGTTCGCTGCTCAACGAGCGGGTTTCGGTCGGCGGCATGGCGGCTGCCGATTACGCCCAGAGCGTCGTCGACGAGTTGAAGACGCTCGCCAATGTCACTTTGATGCCGCGCACGACCGTATTCGGCTGGTATGACGACAATGTCTTCGGGGCCGTTGAAAAAGTGCAGAAGCATGTGGCACAGCCCTCGTCCGACCTGCCGGTCGAGCGGGTCTGGCGGATCGTTGCCAAGCGCGCGATCCTGGCGTCGGGCGCCGAAGAGCGACCGCTTGTGTTCGGCGGCAATGACAGACCGGGCATCATGACGTCCGGCGCGGTTCGCACCTATCTCAACCGCTATGGCGTGGCGGCTGGTCGCGACGTGGCGATCTTCACCAATGGCGGTGCCGGCTATCGGACCGCTGCGGATCTGATTGCCGCTGGCGTCAGTGTCTCGGCGATCATCGACGGACGCGTCCAGTCGGGTGACGACGCGCCAGCCGGTGTCAGGGTCATTCGCGGCGGGGCTGTGGTCGACACCAAGGGACGCCACCGCATTTCCGGCCTGATCGTCGAGCGGTCCGGCCATCAGGAGGAGATATCCTGCGATGCGCTGGCAATGAGCGGCGGATATAGCCCGATCGTGCATCTTGCCTGCCAGCGCGGGGCAAAACCGGTCTGGTCCGACGCGCACCAGGCGTTTCTCGCGCCGGATGTCGGCGGGGGGCTGCGGGTTGCCGGTTCGGCCGCGGGCGTTGCTTCGCTCACCGCCTGCCTGCGCGACGGCGCGGAAAAGGCGCATGATGCGATCGGCGATCTCGGCCGGCTGGTCGGGCTTGTCGATGTGCCGGAGGTCGAGGGTGAATTCGACGCTGAGTTCTCGCCGCTCTGGTATGTGCCGGGCGCCAAGGGCAAGGCCTTTGTCGATTACCAGAACGACGTGCATGTGAAGGACCTGAGCCTTGCCCAGCGCGAGGCGATGGGCCATGTCGAGCATACCAAGCGCTATACGACAGGCGGCATGGCGACCGACCAGGGCAAGCTCGGCAATATCAACACGATCGGCATCATGGCCGGCATGCGTGGCGTGTCGCCGGCCGAAATCGGTACGACGACCTTCCGGCCGTTCTATACGCCGGTTTCCTTCGGGGCGATGGCGGGGACCTCCCGGGCCGAACATTCGCGGCCGGTGCGCACCTCGCCGCTGCATGGCTGGGCGAAGAAGCAGGGGGCGGTCTTTGTCGAATCCGGCCTTTGGTATCGCTCGTCCTGGTTCCCGCGTGACGGGGAAAAGACCTGGCGCGAGGCGGTCGACCGCGAAGTACTGAACGTGCGCGCAAATGCCGGTCTCTGCGACGTGTCGACGCTCGGCAAGATCGAGGTGTTCGGCAAGGATGCGGCGGAATTCCTCAACCGGCTCTATTCCAATGCCTTCCTCAAGCTTCCCGTCGGCAAGGCGCGGTATGGCCTGATGCTGCGCGAGGACGGCATGATCTATGACGACGGCACGACCAGCCGGCTGTCGGACGAGCATTTCTTCGTCACCACGACCACGGCCTATGCCGGCGAGGTGATGACGCATATGGAATTCTGCGCCCAGGCGCTGTGGCCGGATCTCGACGTGCGCTTCGTGTCTTCGTCCGATGAATGGGCCCAGATGGCGATTGCCGGTCCCAAGGCCCGCATCATCCTCGAGCAGATCGTCGATCACGACATTTCCAACGAAGCCTTCCCGTTTCTGTCGGCGCGCGAAGTGCTGCTCAAAGGCGGCCTCAAGGCGCGGCTGTTCCGGATTTCGTTTTCCGGCGAACTCGCTTTCGAGCTGGCGGTGCCGGCCAATTACGGCGAGGCGGTTGCCGACGCGATCATGGCGGCGGGCAAATCACATGGCATCTGCGCCTATGGTGTCGAGGCGCTGAACGTGCTGCGGATCGAGAAGGGCCATGTCACGCATAGCGAGATCGACGGCGCAACGACGCCGGACGATCTGGGGCTCGGCCGAATGTTTTCGACCCAGAAACCGGATTTCATCGGCAAGCGCCTGTCGAGCCGCTTCGGCCTGACTGCGGCCGATCGTCCGCAACTCGTCGGCCTGCGGCCGATCGAGAAGGAGGAGATCAAGGCGGGCGCGCATATTCTGAAGGAAGGGGCGGATCCCTCGATGCGCGCCGACCAGGGTTATGTGACCTCGGTGTGCTATTCGCCGTCGCTGGGGTCTCATATCGGGCTTGCTCTGTTGAAATCGGGACGCGAGCGGATCGGCGAGAAGATCGTCGTCTGGGATGCGCTGCGTGGCCGCGAAACGGTGGCGGAGGTGTGCAATCCGGTGTTCTACGATCCTGACAACAAGAAACTTCATCTGTAAGGAGCAGAGCCATGCCCATGACCTTTGCCAGCCGGCACGTGCTCGAGGATCATATTGCCGGTTTCGAGGCGACACCCAATCCGCACCATCTGTCGATTGTAAGGGCGCCGACGGTTTTCTCCGTCCTGGTGCATGAAGGCCATCAGGCCGATATCGACGAAGCGCTGCGCAATCTGGAGGATGTTTCGGTACGGTTTGCCGGCCCGAATGAGTGGCTGCTGGTCAGCGAGGAGGTGTCAGGCGATGCTCTGGCCCGGCAGTTGAGCGATCTTGGATCGACAAGGGTGTCGTTTGTCGAGCAGAGCGATGGCCGTGTGGTGCTGAGGATCAGTGGTCCGCGGGTACGCTCGATCCTGGCGAAATGCGTGGCTCTCGATCTGCATGCCGATGTCTTCGAAATCGGCCAATCTGCCAATGCGCTGTTCTGCCATGTCGCGGCTAACCTCGCCCGAACGGGGGAGGATCGATTCGAGATCGTCGTCATGCGCAGTTTTGCAGGCTTCGTGTTCGAGGAGGTCTGCGAGATGGGTCGGGAGTTTGCGATGACGGCGGGTTTTGGCCAGTAAGACCGCGAACGATGGAGTATCCACGTCGCAGTGGTTCATGGGCGATCCTCGATGCGGGTGATCCACGCGTCCAGCCGCTGCGTAACGGGGAGGTAAGTCATACTTAAAGGCATTTGATGTTTCATATCATCTTCGGGTTGCCATGGCTGGTGGTCGTCGTCCGGTTCATCCAACCGTTGCCGTGGATCTGGAGCGTAAAGCTGTCGCTTGCAGTTCTGCTGTTGATGGCGTCCCAGTACCATTTCTTCAGTCGCCTCTCGTCCGGGTCGGTCTTCTCTCCCGAGTTTCCGCGGTCCATCGTGATCGGGTTCAATCTGCTGTTCGGCGCGATCCTGCTGCTCGCCGTGTTCCAGATTTTATTGGATGCGATCTCGCTCCTGATCCTCTTGGTGAAGGGCTCGTTTCCGGTCGTGCCGGTCGGCATGCGTTACGTGATGGGCATCGCCGCCATTGCGCTCTCGGCGCTCGGTGTCAGCCGGGCCATCGTCGTCCCTGATGTCAAGGACATGGAGATTGCCATTCCTCGCCTGCCGCCAGCGTTTGACGGCTACCGCCTCGTGCAGCTGACCGACCTTCATATCAGCCGGCTTTTCCCGGCCACATGGACCGAAGCGGTGGTATCGAAAACCAATGCACTCGATGCGGACCTGATCGTGATCACCGGCGACCTGATCGACGGAAATGTCGAGAACAGGCGCGCCGACGTCGCTCCGCTTGCCCGGCTGATGGCGCCGGATGGGGTTTATACCATTCCGGGAAACCATGAGTATTTTTTCGGTGTCGACAACTGGATGCGACATTTCGAAGGCCAGAACATGCGCATCCTGTCGAACAGCCACGTCGTTCTTGCGCGCGGCGGGGCCGAACTGGTTCTGGCAGGGGTCACCGACCTGTCGGCAGCGAGAACAGGTTCGCTCGCTCCGGATCTGTCTGCCGCATTGCACGGCGCTCCTGCGGATGTACCGGTCGTCCTGCTTGACCACCAGCCGATGCAGGCGGCAAAAGCTGCCAAATCCGGCGTGGCGCTCCAGCTTTCAGGGCACACGCATGGCGGCATGATCGTCGGTCTGGACCGAGTGGTTGGTGCGGCGAACAATGGGTTCGTGTCGGGTCTCTACCAGGTCGGCGGCATGCAGCTCTACGTCAACAATGGCACCGCGCTGTGGCCCGGTTTTGCCCTTCGGCTCGGAACGACCGCCGAACTCACCCGCATCACGCTGCGGCGCGCTGCCCCTTGAGAACCGGCCGTGGCCTTGCTCAGGCTGCGGCGTTATCCGGATAATTTCTTTGTCTTGCGCGACATGTTTCGTCGCAGCATGGGCTTCCGACTTTTCCCGCGCCGCTCTAGCTTCGGACAACAGCCTGTCCGCGCCAAAGGAGCGTTTTATGAAAAGCCATGCAAGGGTCGTCGTCATCGGTGGTGGTGTCGTCGGGTGCTCGGTCCTCTACCATCTGACCAAGTTCGGCTGGACCGATGTCGTGCTTCTGGAGCGCTCGGAGCTGACCTCCGGCTCGACCTGGCATGCAGCGGGCGGCATTCACACGATCAACGGCGACCCGAACGTCGCCAAGCTGCAGAAATACACCGTCGAGCTCTACAAGGAGATCGAGGCGTATTCCGGCCAGGACATCGGCCTGCACATGACCTCCGGCCTGATGCTGGCGGCCACCAAGGAACGC
This sequence comes from Hyphomicrobiales bacterium, assembly GCA_900470155.1. Lineage (GTDB taxonomy): Bacteria > Pseudomonadota > Alphaproteobacteria > Rhizobiales > Rhizobiaceae > Allorhizobium. The sequence goes on along the minus strand of UBZT01000009.1, from coordinate 776,349 downwards.
TTCGACTGGATGAAGTCGCTGCTTGCCAAGGGCAAGTATGCCGGTGGCGAAGCGACGCTGATCTCGGCCGAGGAAGCGCATGAAATGATGCCGCTGCTCGATCCGAAGCAGTTCGTCGGCGCGGTCTTCGATCCGCATGAGGGGCATCTCGACCCTTACGGCACGACGCATGCCTATGCGAAGTCGGCGAAGAAGAACGGTGCCGAGATCTATCTGCACACCAAGGTCGAGGATCTGGTGCAGCTCGAGGACGGCACCTGGCGTGTGATCACCGACAAGGGCGAGATCCGCTGTGAACATGTCGTCAACGCCGCCGGTCTCTGGGCGCGCGAAGTCGGCCGCATGGTCGGCCTGGAACTGCCCGTGCTCGCCATGGAGCACATGTATCTGATCACCGAGGACATGCCCGAGGTCATCGAGTTCAACAAGACATCAGGCAAGGAGCTCATGCACTGCGTCGATTTCGATGGCGAGATCTATATCCGCCAGGAGCGCAACGGCATGCTGATGGGCACCTATGAAAAGGATTGCCGGCCGTGGTCGCCGATCGAGACGCCGTGGACCTTCGGCCATGAACTGCTGGCCGAAGACCTGGAGCGCATCACCAATGAGCTGGAAATCGGCTTCCGGCATTTCCCGGCCTTCAACAATGCCGGCATCAAGAAGATCATCAACGGCCCCTTCACCTTCTCGCCCGACGGAAATCCGCTGGTAGGACCGGTGCGCGGCATGACCAATTTCTGGTCGGCCTGCGCCGTCATGGCAGGCTTCTCCCAAGGGGGCGGCGTGGGTCTGGCGCTTGCCAACTGGATCATCGAGGGCGATCCGGGCTTCGACGTCTTCGCCATGGATGTCTGCCGCTACGGCGATTATGCGACGCTTGGCTATACCAATGCCAAGGTCCGCGAGAACTATTCTCGCCGCTTCTCGATCCGCTATCCGAACGAGGAACTGCCGGGCGCGCGTCCGCTGCTCACCACGCCGATCTACGACAAGCTGAAGAGCGCAGGGGCCGTGTTCGGAGCCTCCTATGGTCTGGAGACGCCGCTCTGGTTTGCGCCTGAGGGCGTCGAGGACAAATTTTCCTGGCGTCGCTCGACCGATTTCGAGGCCGTCGGCCGCGAGGCCCAGGCGGTGCGCGACAGCGTCGGGCTGATGGAGACCTCGGGTTTTGCCAAATATACGGTGAGCGGCGAGGGCGCGCGCGACTGGCTCGACCACATTCTCGCGTCTAAGATCCCCCAGGTCGGCCGTATGACGCTGGCACCGATGCTTAACGACGCCGGCAAGCTGATCGGCGATTTCACCGTTGCCAATCTCGACGACGAGGAGTTCCTGGTGATCGGTTCCGGCATCGCCGAGGACTATCACATGCGCTGGTTCGAGCAGCATCTGCCCGAAGACAGCTCGGTCGAGCTCAATCCGCTCAATCTCGGCCTGCTTGGCCTGTCGATTGCCGGACCGAAGGCGCGCGACGTGCTGGCCAAGCTGACGCATCTCGACGTCTCGGATGAAGCCTTTGCCTTCATGGATATCCGCGAAATGGATCTCGGCATGGCGCCGGCAATCGTCGGTCGTGTCAGCTATACCGGTGATCTCGGCTATGAAATCTGGATGCGACCGGAATATCAGCGTTACATTTTCGATCTGCTGATGGAAGCTGGTGCCGAATTCGGGATTTCGCTGTTCGGCCTGCGGGCGCTGAACGCACTGCGCCTGGAAAAAAGCTTCGGCAGCTGGTCGCGCGAATATCGTCCGCTCTATGGGCCGATGGAGGCAGGCCTTGGCCGTTTCGTTTCGCTGAAAAAAGAGGCGAACTTTATCGGCAAGACGGCGGCGATCGAAGAGAAGCTTTCCGGCGGCACGCTGCGCATGCGTACCTTTATTGTCGATGCCAAGGACGCCGACGTGATCGGCGACGAGCCGATCTCGTTTGATGGCGAAGTGCGGGGCTGGGTCACGTCCGGCGGTTATGCGCATCCCAGTGGCGTCTCGGTGGCGATCGGCTACGTGCCGAAGGAGATCGCCGATGAAATTGACGGCTGGGGAATCGAAATCCTTGGCGAGGTCCTTCCTGCACGTCTGCAAGCGCAGCCGCTTTTTGACGCAAATGGGTCGCGAATGAGAAACTGAACCGTTTTCCACAAAGATGGGCTTGCATTGGTAAATATGCATATGGAGCAGGCCGCCTTCGGGCGGCCTGCTGATTTCATGGGCTTTTTCTGCTGTTTTTTTGAGTTCGCTGGTTTTATCCGCGCCAAAGTGTTGGTTAGTGGTAACATTTTGTCGCCGTTTTGCCTTTTTGGCTTCACATTTTCGGACAAAGCGATATGGAATCTCCCGACGCCTAGAACCCGCAAGGGATCAACAAAAATGAGACGCACCACTAAGGCGCGTCCGGGGGATAATATATGGAGTACTTTATCCAGCAGCTCATCAACGGGCTGACTCTTGGATCCATCTATGGCCTTGTGGCTATCGGCTATACGATGGTCTACGGTATCATCGGCATGATCAACTTCGCCCATGGTGATATCTTTATGCTCGGCGGCTTTGCCGCTCTCATCGTCTTCCTCATTCTGACAACTTTCTTCGCCGGTATTCCGGTCGCGCTCGCGCTTCTGATCATGTTGATCGTCGCGATGCTCATGACGAGTTTGTGGAACTGGACGATCGAGCGCGTGGCTTACCGCCCGCTGCGCGGCTCGTTCCGCCTGGCGCCGCTGATCACTGCGATCGGCATGTCGATCGCTCTGTCGAACTTTATTCAGGTGGCGCAGGGACCGCGCAACAAGCCGATCCCGCCACTGATCAGCGACGTGCTGCATATCGGCGCCGTCACGGTTTCGCTTAAGCAGGCGATCATCGTGCTGATCACCAGCGTGCTGCTCTTCGCATTCTGGTATATCGTCAACAAGACGCCGCTAGGCCGCGCCCAGCGCGCCACCGAACAGGACCGCAAGATGGCGGCGCTGCTCGGTGTGGATGTCGACAAGACGATTTCCATCACCTTCGTCATGGGCGCAGCGCTGGCCGCAGTCGCGGGCACGATGTACCTGATGTATTACGGTGTTGCCTCGTTCAACGATGGCTTCGTTCCGGGCGTGAAGGCATTCACGGCGGCGGTTCTCGGTGGTATCGGATCCTTGCCGGGCGCTGTTCTCGGCGGCCTGCTGATCGGCCTCATCGAGTCGCTCTGGTCTGCTTACTTCAGCATTGCCTACAAGGATGTCGCGACATTCGGCATCCTGGCTTTCGTGCTGATCTTCAAGCCCACCGGCATCCTCGGCCGGCCTGAAGTCGAGAAGGTTTGATCCCATGACAACTTCTGTAAACGAAACTGGTGCCGCTTCGTCCGGCACGATGGCGCGCGCGTTGAAGGAAGGCCTGTTCGCCGGTCTTCTGTCGCTCGGCCTGTTCAGCCTCTTCATCGGCATCAAGACCGACCAGAACATTTCCAACCAGCTGATCTGGTATCCGCGTTGGGGTCTTCTGGCGATCTTCGTGATCGTCGCCGCCGTCGGTCGTTTTGCCATTGTTGCCTTCGCGCAGCCGTGGCTTGCCGCCCGCAGGGCGAGCAAGGCTGCTGCTCCGGCCGCCGATCTCGATGCCCAGCCGTCCTTCTTCAAGACGCATTTCCTGAAGATCGCCCTGGTGGCCCTGATCCTCTATCCGCCTGTCATCGTTGCCTTGACCGGTGTCCAGGGCTCGCTGAAATATGTCGACAACTTCGGCATCCAGATCCTGATCTACGTCATGCTGGCCTGGGGTCTCAACATTGTCGTCGGCCTCGCCGGTCTTCTCGACCTGGGTTATGTCGCCTTCTACGCCGTCGGTGCCTATACCTACGCGCTTTTGGCGCAGAATTTCGGCCTGTCGTTCTGGATCCTGTTGCCGCTCTCGGGTGTTCTGGCTGCCTTCTGGGGGATCATTCTGGGCTTTCCGGTCCTGCGGCTTCGCGGCGACTATCTGGCGATCGTGACTCTGGCATTCGGTGAAATCATCCGCCTTGTGCTGATCAACTGGACGGATGTCACCAGGGGTACGTTCGGTATCTCCAGCATCCCGAAGGCGACCTTGTTCGGCATGCCTTTCGATGCGTCGCCGGGCGGCTTCGCCAAGACATTCGGTCTGCCGATGTCGTCGGCCTACTACAAGATCTACCTGTTCTACGTGATCCTGCTCCTGTGCGGCATTACGGCCTATGTGACGATCAAGCTGCGTCGCATGCCGATCGGTCGTGCCTGGGAAGCGCTGCGCGAAGACGAAATCGCCTGCCGCTCGCTCGGGATCAACACGGTCACGACCAAGCTGACGGCGTTTTCGATCGGAGCGATGTTCGGTGGTTTTGCCGGTTCGTTCTTTGCGGCGCGCCAGGGTTTCGTGTCGCCGGAAAGTTTCGTCTTCCTCGAATCCGCGGTTATCCTTGCGATCGTCGTTCTTGGCGGCATGGGTTCGCTGACGGGTATCGCGGTCGCTGCGATCGTGATGATCGGTGGCACGGAGGCCCTGCGCGAAATGGAGTTCCTGAAGCATGTCTTCGGACCTGACTTCACGCCGGAACTCTACCGCATGCTGCTGTTCGGCCTGGCGATGATCGTGGTCATGCTGTTCAAACCGCGCGGTTTCGTCGGCAGCAGAGAACCGACAGCCTTCCTCAAGGAGCGCAAGGCCGTCTCGGGCAGCTTTACCAAGGAAGGTCACGGCTGATGACTTCCGGAACTGAAACGATGAACAAAGACACCATCCTGAAAGTCGAGCATCTGTCGATGCGCTTTGGCGGCCTGATGGCCATCAATGACTTCTCTTTCGAAGCCAAGCGCGGTGAAATCACCGCGCTGATCGGCCCGAACGGCGCCGGCAAGACCACTGTGTTCAACTGCATTACCGGCTTCTACAAGCCGACCATGGGCATGATCACGCTGAACCAGAAGGACGGCAGCCAGTATCTGCTCGAGCGGCTTCCGGATTTCGAGATCCCGAAGAAGGCAAAGGTCGCCCGGACGTTCCAGAATATCCGGTTGTTTTCGGGTCTCACCGTGCTGGAAAACCTTTTGGTCGCCCAGCACAATGCGCTGATGAAGGCGTCCGGCTATACGGTCCTGGGTCTGCTCGGCCTGCCGGCCTACAAGAGGGCCGCAGATGCTGCCATCGAGAAGGCACGCTACTGGCTGGAGAAAGCAGATCTCGTCGATCGTGCCGATGACCCGGCCGGCGACTTGCCCTATGGCGCGCAGCGCCGTCTGGAAATCTGCCGCGCCATGTGCACCGGGCCTGAGCTTCTTTGCCTCGACGAACCGGCTGCGGGTCTCAATCCGAAGGAATCGCTGACGCTCAACGCATTGCTGCGCAGCATCAGTGCGGAGGGGACGTCTCTGCTCCTGATCGAGCACGACATGTCCGTCGTCATGGAGATTTCGGACCATGTGGTCGTGCTGGAATATGGCAAGAAGATTTCCGACGGTACGCCGGATCATGTGAAAAACGACCCGAAGGTGATCGCCGCCTATCTGGGTGTCGAGGATGAAGAATTGGAAGACGCAATTTCCGAAGTGGAAGCTGTTGCCGAAGAAGTGTCGGGGGAGAAGAACTGATGTCCTCCGAAGCACTTCTCAAGGTACAGGGTGTCGAAACCTATTACGGCAATATCCGCGCCCTTGGCGGTGTCGATGTTGAAGTCAAGCAGGGTGAGATCGTCGCGCTGATCGGTGCAAACGGTGCCGGCAAGTCGACGCTGATGATGACGATCTGTGGCAGCCCGCAGGCGCGCGCCGGCCAGATCATCTTCGACGGCGAGGATATCACCAAGCTGCCGATGCATCTGATTGCCCGTCGCCGTATCGCCCAGTCGCCGGAAGGTCGCCGGATCTTCCCACGCATGACCGTCATGGAAAATCTCCAGATGGGGGCGGGGCTCGACAACCTGAAATATTTCAACGAGGACGTGGAGAAGATTTTCACCATGTTCCCGCGCTTGAAAGAACGCCAGAGCCAACGGGGCGGCACGCTTTCGGGCGGCGAGCAGCAGATGCTCTCCATTGGCCGCGCGCTGATGTCGCGTCCGAAGCTGCTGCTTCTCGACGAGCCCTCGCTCGGCCTGGCGCCGTTGATCGTCAAGGGCATTTTCGAGGCGATCAAGAAGCTCAACAAGGAAGAAGGACTGACCGTCTTTCTCGTCGAGCAGAATGCATTTGCGGCGCTGAAGCTGTCTGACCGTGCCTATGTCATGGTCAACGGCAAGGTGACGATGAGCGGCAGCGGGAAAGAGCTTTTGGCGGACCCGCAGGTTCGTGCGGCTTATCTCGAAGGCGGCCATCACTGAGCGCGGAGGAACTGACATGCAAGGATTGTTTTTCGAGACGGATACCGGTGTTCGCACCGTGCTGCGCTTCCTCGTTCTGCTGATCGGATTCTGGACCGCATGGCGGACCGGCAAGGCCGTGGCCGAGGGCTGGCAGGGCTATGCAACGGTGTTTGTCTATGTACTTGGACTTGGCGTGGTGATGCGCTTCCTGCACTTCTCATTGTTTGCAGGTCCGTTCATCAGCCCCTTCTACTACGTCATCGACGTGGTGCTTCTGCTCGCTCTTGCGGTGGCTGGTTTCCAGTCGCGCAGGACGACCCAGATGGTCGATAACTACTACTGGCTATACGAGAGAACTTCCTATTTCTCGTGCAAGAAGAAAGATTGACAAGCTGTTGTTTTCTGTCCCAGATTGGCGGCAGAGGCGATGGCCCCTAATAAGAGTGGAACAGTTTTCCGGCGCGGTGTCAGCGGGTATTGCGCAGGGTTTTGAAAATCTAAACCCGCATAAAAACTTGGGAGTTACAATATGAAGAAGTCTCTTCTCTCGGCAGTGGCCCTGTCGGCGATGGTCGCCTTCAGCGGCAACGCTTGGGCAGACATTCTCGTCGGCGTCGGCGGCCCGCTGACAGGCCCGAACGCGGCTTTTGGCGCTCAGCTCCAGAAGGGTGCTGAACAGGCTGCTGCAGACATCAATGCTGCTGGCGGCATCAATGGCGAGCAGATCAAGATCGTGCTCGGCGACGACGTTTCCGACCCGAAGCAGGGCATCTCTGTCGCCAACAAGTTCGTTGCTGACGGCGTGAAGTTTGTTGTCGGTCACTTCAACTCGGGCGTTTCGATCCCGGCGTCTGAAGTCTATGCCGAAAACGGCATTCTCGAAATCACTCCGGCTGCAACCAACCCGGTCTTCACCGAGCGCGGCCTGTGGAACACCTTCCGCACTTGCGGCCGTGACGACCAGCAGGGCGCCGTTGCCGGTGCCTACCTTGCTGAGAAGTTCAAGGACGCCAAGATTGCCGTCGTTCATGACAAGACCCCGTACGGCCAGGGCCTTGCTGACGAAACCAAGAAGGCGATGAACGCTCTCGGCCTGACGGAAGTCATGTACGAAGGCGTCACCACCGGTGACAAGGACTTCTCGGCCCTCATCGCCAAGATGAAGGAAGCCGGCGTTTCGATCATCTATTGGGGTGGTCTGCACACCGAAGCTGGTCTGATCATCCGTCAGGCTGCTGACCAGGGCCTCAAGGCAACCCTGGTATCGGGCGACGGTATCGTTTCGAACGAACTGGCTTCGATCGCCGGCGACGCTGTCGAAGGTACGCTCAACACCTTCGGTCCTGACCCGACACTGAACCCGGCCAACAAGGAACTCGTCGAAAAGTTCAAGGCTTCGGGCTTCAATCCGGAAGCTTACACGCTCTATTCCTACGCTGCCATGCAGACGATCGCTGCCGCCGCCAAGGCTGCCGGTTCCAACGACGCTGAAGCCGTTGCTGCTGCGATGAAGGAAAAGGGTCCGTTCCCGACAGCTCTCGGTGACATGTCGTTCGACGAAAAGGGTGACCCGAAGGTTCCTGGCTACGTCATGTACGAATGGAAGAAGGGCCCAGACGGCAACTTCACCTACATCCAGCAGGGAACGTGATACCTGCCTGAATGAACCAAGAAGCCCGGTCGAGAGACCGGGCTTTTTTGATGCCTTTGCTTTGCCATGCCCTGGCCGGGCCAGACGAAGTTCAGCCTTCGTGCAGGACCTGGGCGGCGCGTACGGCAGCCGACGCGCGGTTCTCCACGCCAAGCTTCGAATAGATCTGCTCGAGGTGCTTGTTCACGGTCCGCGAAGACAGGCCAAGGATTTCGCCGATATCGCGATTGGCCTTGCCCTTGGCGATCCAGAGCAGCACTTCGCTTTCGCGATGGGTCAGGCCGAAGCGCTGGCGCAGTAGTTCGTCCTCGCTTTGCCGGTTGGCGGATGTGATGCGGAAAAGATATTCGTCCGTGCCGATCGTGCCGAGGAAGGAAAGCTGCAGGGCGATGCCCGAAGCGCTGGCAAAGGGAAATGTGCCCTCGCTGGTGGTGCCGCCACTGGCGCGGCGATGGGCCAGCCAGGCAGCCGTGGCGGCTGCCACCTCGTTGATGCCATCGGCCGTGCCAGTGGCGCTTTCGATCAGGCGGCTTGCCTGGGGTGTCGTCCAGTGGACCTGACCATCGCCGCGCACGGCGAGCAGATGGCGACCGGCGGCGTCGAGCGCCACGCGGGCGCTCTGGGCGGAACGGGCATTGCTCAGATGCACGCGGATGCGGGCGCGCAATTCATCGATATTGATCGGTTTCGTCAGATAGTCGACGCCGCCGCTTTCGAGCGCGTTGACCACATGCTCGGTTTCGGTGAGGCCGGTCATGAAGATCACCGGAACCTGGGCAACCACCGGATCCGCCTTCAGGGCACGGCAGGTCTCGAAACCGTCCATGCCGGGCATGACGGCGTCGAGCAGGATCAGATCCGGGCTGATGCGGTTGACGATCGAGAGTGCGGCATGGCCGGAGGTGGCGATCAGCACGGAGAAGCCGGAGGCCTCGAGCGCCTCGGTCAGGAAGCCGAGGGCATCGGGGCTGTCATCGACGAGCAGAACGATGTCACGTCTGCTGGCTTCAACCATGGATCGGCTCCTTGCCGGTTGCAAACGAAGTCAGGTAACCGCGCAGGCCAGCCAGATCGAAGACCTGCAGGTAAGCGCGGGCGCCTTCGACAAATGCAGCGTTGGTGGTTTCTCCGGCAAGTTCGGCGAGCTTTGCCTCTATGCCGCGCACATAACCGATTTCACACAACTGGATCAGCTCGTCCAGATGCGCATGTCCGGGAGATGCGGGTTTGAGCATGGGCACGACCGGCTGCAACAGGCGTGGATCGTCGGCATAGATCCAGTCGAGGCCGAGGAACATGGCGAGCTTGTCGCGCAGGCGCGTGATGTCGACGGGCTTGGCGATCGCATCGTCATGGCCTTCACCGCCGGCCGCGGGCGCATCGCCGATATTGGCGGACAGCATCAGGATCGGCGCCTTCTGGCCGGCGTCGCGCAGCTTCTCGACCAACTGCCAGCCGTTCATACCGGGCATCGAGATATCCACCAGGAAGAGATCCGGACGCACGCCTTCGATCAGGGTCAGGCAGGCGGGCCCGCTGGCTGCTGTCAGCACGACGAAATCGAGCGGGGCGAGAACCTCGCGCATCAGTTCGCGGTGATCCTCATTGTCGTCGACCACAACGATCGTCCGCCGTGGCCCGGTATAGGAAACGATCTTGCGTTCTGGGGCAGGGGCCGTGTTCGGCCGGTCGATGGCCGACAGCATCAGCCGGACCTTGAAGATCGACCCCTTGTCGCGCTCGCTGGATACCGCAATCTCGCCGCCGAGCGTATTGGTCAGAAGCTTGGTGATGGTGAGGCCGAGACCGAGGCCCGGTTGCGGCCGGATGTTGTCAGCCTCGCCGCGCTGGAAGGGCTCGTAGATCCGGTTGAGATCTTTCTCGGCAATGCCGCGGCCGGTATCGGTGACGGTGAAGGTCGCCACCTGGCTGCGATAGGTGACCTCGAAGCGGACGATGCCCTCGTCGGTGAACTTTATGGCGTTGGACAGCAGGTTGACGAGGATCTGGCGGATGCGTTTTTCGTCGGTGCGCACATAGAGCGGCAGGTTGTGCGAGCGCTGGTGTTCGAAGACCAGTCCCTTGGCAGCGGCCTGGGGCGCAAACATGTCGATCAACTGGTCGAGGAAATCCTGGATGTTCACCTCGTTGGAGAAGACCTGCAGCCGACCGGCCTCGATCTTGGAGATATCCAGAAGCCCGTCGATCAGGCCGGAGAGGTGATCGGCGGAGCGGCGGATGACCTTGATCGCCGACTGGCGCGGCACGGGTATGGTCTCGTCACGCTCGAGGATCTGGGCATAGCCGAGCACGGCGTTGAGCGGCGTGCGCAGTTCGTGGCTGAGGCCGACGACATAGCGGCTCTTGGCCCGGTTGGCGGCCTCTGCCGTCTCCTTGGCGTTCTGCAAGGCCGCATCCGTCTTGCGGTGGGCGGCGATTTCCTTCAGCAGCAGCGTGTTCTGGCGCGAGGATTCCTCTTCGGCGACGACGCGGCTGTCATGGGCAAGCACGTAGAACCAGGAGACGATGCCGGCGAGGATGGCAAAGATGAAGAAGACGACCAGCACGGTGCGATCGACGACGGTTGCCATTTCCGGTGTGGCGACATTCACCTGGTGGGCGATCAGCGCGAGGATCGCACCGATGAGCGAGATCGACAGGACCGCGGTCAAGGCATAGCGGCCGAGCCGGGTGGAAAACCGCTGCAGCAGGACCTCAGGCAGGAAGGTGCGGGCAACGGCTGCGGCCTGGGCGTTGATCCTCGCGTGCGGCTTGCACATGTCGTGGCAGCGGCTGTCAAGCGTGCAGCAGAGCGAACAGATCGGCGCCGCGTAGGCCGGGCACCAGGCCATGTCCTCCGGCTCGAACGGATGCTCGCAGATCGAGCAGGTGATGCCGGTCAGGTTCTTCCAGCTCTGGCGCGGTTTGCGGGCCAGGTAGAATTTTCCATCGCTCCACCAGGCGATCAGCGGCGAGATGAGGAAGGCGATCAGGGTGACGAAGGTCGAGAGCGAAGCGAGCAGTGAGCCGAACGCGCCGAAATGGGCAGCGAGCGCGATGGTCGCCGACAGGAACATCGTGCCGCAGCCGACAGGGTTGATGTCGTAGAGATGGGCGCGCTTGAACTCGATGCCCGGCGGCGATAGGCCAAGCCGTTTGTTGACGAAGAGATCGGCCGAGATGGTGCAGAGCCAGCTCATGGCGATGATCGAGAAGATGCCAAGCGTTTCTTCGAGCAGTTCGTAGATGCCGAGTTCCATCAGCAGGAGGGCGATGGCCACGTTGAACACCAGCCATACGACGCGGCCGGGATGGCTGTGGGTCAGGCGGGAGAAGAAGTTCGACCAGGCGAGCGACCCGGCATAGGCGTTCATCACGTTGATCTTCAGCTGCGAGATGACAACGAAACCGGCCATCAGCAGCATGGCGGCTGTCTCATTGGGGATCATGTAGCCGAAGGCGGCGAGATACATCTGCGAGGGGTCGGCAGCCTCGCCGACCGGCACGCCGGTGGCCAGCGTCAGAACCGCCAGGAAGGAGCCGGCGAGAAGCTTTGGCACGCCAAGCACCACCCAGCCGGAGCCGGCGAGAAAGATCGCCACCTTGTGGTGCAGCTTGCGTGCGCCTTCCGGCGGCAGGAAGCGGAGGAAGTCGACCTGCTCGCCGATCTGCGGCATCAGCGCCAGGATGACGGCGGAGGCCGCGCCGAACTCGACCAGATCGAAGGGGGCCGTCTGGCCCATGCCGGCATTGGAATGGTTGATGCCGGCAAAGGCGCGCCACAGGTCGATCTTTTCCCAGTCGAGGAAGGCAATAAAGATGAAGGGCAGGATGTTGAGCACGATCCAGATCGGCTGGGTGATGAGCTGGAATTTCGAGATCAGCCGAATGCCGTAGGTGACGAGTGGCAAAACGACGACGGCGGATATGATATAGCCGAGCCAGAGCGGCACGCCGAAGGCCAGTTGCAGCGCCCCGGTCATGATCGAGGCCTCGATGGCAAAGAGCATGAAGGTGAAGCTGGCATAGATCAGCGAGGTGATGGTCGAGCCGATATAGCCGAAGCCGGCGCCGCGGGTGAGCAGGTCGATGTCGACGCCGTGGCGGATCGCATAACGGCTGATCGGCACGCCGACGAGCAGCATCAGGATGGCGGCGACGACAATGGCAAAAAAGGCGTTGGTGGTGCCATAGGCCAGCGTGATCGTGCCGCCGATGGCCTCCAGTGCCAGGAAGGAAATGGCGCCGATCGCCGTCTGCGAAATCCGGCTGGACGAAAATTGTCGCGCACTCTTGGCGGTGAAGCGCAGCGCATAGTCTTCCAGCGTCTGGTTGGCCACCCAGCGATTGTATTCGCGGCGGACGGGTATGATGCGTTGGCGTGCTGGCATGCCTAAATTCTAGCGCCTTTTGTCAGGTGGCTTTCGTTTGGGCATTTTCACGGGAATGGTTGGAATAGCAAGTGGTAGCCGCATGCGACGTGCTTCAAGATGCCCGAGCGAGGATTTAGGTCGACAGCTGTTGGAAATTCGTCTCGAAACCGTTGTGAAGTGTGAAGAAGCGGCCTGAAGTCGGTGATTTCGATCTTTCATTCACGCTGCCATGCTGTATGGGATGACGCCATCAGGAACGTGGGGACGAACCAAAATCATGATGGAAATCTTTACCGCCGCAGGTCTTGCGGCATTGTTCCAGGTCATCGCAATCGACCTGGTTCTCGCCGGCGACAATGCCATCGTCATCGGTCTGGCGGCTGCCGGCCTGCCGGCGCATCTGCGCAACAAGGCGATCCTGGTCGGCATCATTGCCGCAACCGTCATGCGCATCGGTTTTGCGCTCGGCACGGCCTATCTGCTCAACATCGTCGGCCTGAAATTGCTCGGCGGCGTGCTGCTTGCCTGGGTCTGCTGGAAGATGTGGGTAGAGCTTCGCGCCGCGGCGCATCAGCCGCACCATGAAGGCGAGACGGACGATGTCGAATTGAACACCGACAAGACATTCCTCCAGGCGGCGATCCAGATCGTCATTGCGGATGTGTCGATGTCGCTGGACAACGTGCTGGCTGTCGCGGGTGCGGCCAAGGAACATACTTCGATCCTGGCCATCGGCCTTGTTCTGTCGATTGCGCTGATGGGCCTTGCGGCGAACCTCGTTGCCAAGCTGCTGCACAAGCACCGCTGGATTGCCTATGTCGGCCTCGGCGTCATCGTCTATGTCACCATCACGATGGTCTACCATGGTCTGGTCGAGGTCTGGCCCTACATCGCGGGCTATCTGGCCTGAGGGCGGTCTGGCAAAGTCATCTGCTCATGTGCGTTTATGCCGGGTCCCGCAAGGACCCGGCATTTTGCTGTCCGACCTGGGTCAGGCAGCTATCCTTTCGGAAAGCTCTCCAGCCGATCGGACAGGGCTGCAACGAGAGCGAGACTGTCATACGGTTTGCGAACAACGGGAACGTCGGCAAAGTTGTCCGGCACGATGGAGCGGTCGTCATAGCCGGTGGCAAAGACGAAGGGGATGTTGCGCCGTGCCAGTTCCTCGGCAACCGGCACCGACGTATCCCGGCCGAGGTTGATGTCGAGAATGGCGATGCCGGGGGTAAAGCTTTTCAGCCGATTGAGGGCGTCGGCGCTTGAGCTTGCGGTCACGACATTGCTGAGGCCGGCATCGGCCAGCATCATCTCGGCGTCCATGGCGATCAGGACCTGATCCTCGACGAGCAGTACCTTTAGCAAGGAATCAAGCACGGGAACGATGCTGGCGGTCGTTGGCTGCAACACTTCGCTGTCCATCTTCGGTTCCATTTCTTCCCAGGATAAAAAGCGCGCCGGCAGGCGGAATTCGGCAAAAAGGCCAGTGGAGCGATAATCGACACGGCTGCTTCCGCCCAGATCATAGGGAATCGAGCGTTCAATCAGGGCAGTGCCAAACCCCTTGCGGCTCGGCGTTCCGACCTTTGGGCCGCCGTCCTCGTCCCATGTAATGAGGCAGTCGCCATTTTCCTCGCTCTGCCACTGGACGGTGAGGCGTCCGCCATGGCCGGAGAGCGCACCATATTTGGCGGCATTGGTGCAGAGTTCGTGGATGACCAATGCCGCGACCGCATGGGCCCTGGCATCCAGGGTGACCGAGGGACCGAACAGTGAAAACGTCGTGTCGCCAGCCCGGTAGGGTAGCAATTCCGTCTCCAGCAGGTCGTTGAAACGACCGCCGCCGCCGCCGCGCGTCAGCTGGTCATGGGCATGGGAGAGAGCGTGAATACGGCCACGCAGGGAGCCGATGTAATCCTCGATCGGGCGTTCATCCTTCGCCGGTGCGACGATCAGCGATTTGATCACGGCGAGAATGTTCTTGACCCGATGGTTCAGTTCTTCGTTGAGCATGCGCTGGCGGACATCAGCCTTGCTGCGTTCTTCCGCCATCATTTCGCTGTGGCGCAGGACGATCTCGACCGTGGCCGAGCGCACGGCCTCGGCAATCTCGATGTCAGAATCATGCCAGGGCTCGGCTTGCCGATGGACCGTTTCCTTCCAGATGGCAAAGCTCTTGCGCGGTGTCAGCCGGTCGCCCAGGGGACCGGTTTCATAGGTTTTTTCCGGATTTCCCGCCCAATTGAGCGTCTGCAGTCGCTCCTTGCGGAAGAAAAACAGGTAATCGCGCGGAATCTGCGACAGCGGAATCGCCATTACGCCGGACACGTCCTCATAGTAGCCCTCGGCAGCTGGATAGATGTCCGACAGCATATGGCTCGCCCAGATGCGGCCTTCGGCTACTTCGCCGACAAAACGAGCAAGAGCTGGTTCTGCGCCAGGGGGGCAGGTTGTGCCGACGGCCGTCCATCGGCCGTTCATCCACAGACCGACACCGTCACAATCCAGCAATGATCGGAATTCCGGTAGGGCGTCGGCGAGAAGGGCGTCGACATCGGAATGATGGGAAGCCATCTGGAGAAAATGGTCGAGCGAACGTCGCGTTTCATTGGCGATGTCGAGCTTGCGCTTCTGTTTCAGCGCCAGAAGATGCAGTGAGAAGAATTCGCCGAACATTTCGGCTGCAATGCGCTCGGACATGCTGAGCGTTTTCGGCGCATAGTGATGACAGGCAATCAGTCCCCAAAGCGTGCCGCTGGTGATCACCGATATCGACATGGATGCGCCGACGCCCATGTTGCGCAGATATTCGCAGTGGATCGGCGAGACGCTGCGGAGATGGGCGAAGGAGAGATCGAGCGGTGTGCCGGCCGCGTCGAATTCCGGTACGAGCGGCACACGGGTGCCGCTGGCATCCGAGATCACCCGGATGGGGTTCTGCATATACAGCGCGCGGGCCTGGCGCGGGATGTCGCTTGCCGGAAAATACTGGCCAAGGAAACTTTCGAGGTCCTTGCGTTTGGATTCGCTGACGACCTTGCCGGATCCATCCTCCTCGAAGCGATAGATCATCACCCGGTCGTAACCGAGCACAGCCTGTACCAGACGGGCCGAGGTCGAGATCAGCTTGTCGATATCGGTGATGTCCTTGACGCGGCCGATCATCTCACGCGCCAGCTGAAGCGGCTGCGTGCGGCGAAGCGATGGCTCGAACTCGACGATGGCAGCCTCGCCTTGGCGATGGATGGCGATATCGAAATAGGCGTCATTCGGCATGCGCATATGCGCGAGCACGGCCGGGCGACTTGCCTCAGGTGCGGCGGCAATGGCATTGCGCAGATCATGGGTGATTTCGTGACCGAGCAGATCCATCAGCAGCCGGCCGTTCAGGTCGCCGTCCACATTGAGGAGCGCCCCCGCATTGGCGGAATGACGCAGAACCTTCGACAGCTCTCCATTGCATTGTAGCAGAAACCCATGCGGCTGAATGCTGCCGGGAATGTGTATGGGTTCACGGTCGCAATTGGAGAGGTCGACGGACGGTGCTGCGGGCATCAAGGGTACTTTCGAAGGCGTTACGGGCATAGTCGAAGGCGGTATTTGCCCATGCCACAGCGGCCTGTTCGTCATATACCCACACTTTCTCCATACGATCCGAGAACGCGCGCCAGCTGGAAAAGTTCCGGGCCTGATGAAAAAGATGTTGAGCGCCGAACTCCGCTGAATAACCAATGGCTTCAGCACGTTTTGCCAGCACTCTTGCGCCGAGAGCCGAGCCTTCGAGCACATAAAGCAGACCGATTAGGCCGTTGCCGGATGGCGGATTGAAGGGGTGGAATTCCACGGGTGGTCCGATTGCGAGATCAGCCAGATCGGCGACGATCTGCGCACCATAGACCGCCGGACGCCAATCACCCAGTTCGTCCGGCATTGCCTTGTCCAGGAGCCAGGCCTCGACCGGCAGGCGAAAGCGGGCCATGCCGCTGAGATAGTCTGCATAGTCCTGCTGCGTATCGAAATTGCCGATCAGGTCGTCGAGTGCCTGATGCGCGGCCGCAGTCTGGGATTTCAGTCCGAGCCGCCTTGGGGGAAGGTCCATAATCTGTCTTTCGCTGTTCATGTCCCAGCTCGGCCGCTCCGCAATTGCAGCATGATGCGGTTTTCTGGCTGTGGCCTTTTGGATTACAGCCGGCCGAGAAGGTCTGCTTTCTTTGCCGAAAACTCCTCGTCGGTCAAAATGCCCTTGCCATGCAGGTCGGCAAGCCGTTCGATTTTGGCAAAGATGTCCTCCTCCACCTCTGCCGAGGCGACGGGTTGGACGGAGGGGCCTCGTGGCTGAGACGTGCTCGACGCTTGCGGGGGCCAATGCATGGCCTCGGCGCGGGCGGGGGCAAGTCCCGAGTGACGCGATATCGGCTGGGGTTCCGCTGCTGCCATTGCTGCTGCGGGGTATTGCGGCTGCACGACCGGCAGATCAGCCACACGAACCAGTCCGTATTGCGAGTTGAAGGTCAAGGACTGGTCGCCGCTCTGCTGCTGCGAGAAGCCGCCAATGTGATGATCGCCGGTGTCGTAGATCGTCTGGTGTCCGGCAATGTCGATGACCAGTCGGCGGCTCTCCGGGAAGAAGGCGTAACGCAGATTATTCTGACTGCCGACCGAGGCGGGGTGACCCAGTTCGGCCGGCCATCCGCCTGAGGACATCGAGGTGCCGCCGGAGACGAACAGGCTGACGCTGCCGCCGCCCTGCTGCTGCGATTGCCCCTGATAGGAGATCGGCATCGGACCCAGCATATCCTGGTTGCGGATCAGGCCGGACAATTCCTGGCACAGCCAGTCAACCTTGGCCTTCAGGCCGTTGTTGAACATGTCGCCGACCATGGTCATGCCGCCCAGCGACCACTGGCCCATGCCGCCGAGTTCGGGGTGATTGAACTGGGCCTGGGTGCCGCCACCTGCAGCCACCGCCATCAGCATATGTGTTGCTGCGTCAAGGCTGATGCCATGACGGTCGGCCAGCTCGGTCAGAATCCGACGGCCGTCTTCGCTCAATGGTCGCATTTGCCACCTCCGCAGTGCAAAACGACCGTAGAGGCGTGTGCCCGTTTGTCTTTGCCAATCAGCCCTAGCATAGGGGCAGCCGGCAGGACAACGGCAGCCGAAAACCTACAGACCGCTTAATCCATGGTGCCGGTTCCGTGTTTGCCCCCCAGCCTACGTCAAACGACGTATACGGTTTTGCAGCGCAGCATCCGATAGTCCCCTTCAGCAACGGTTAAATTTCATTAACCGACCGGTTGCGAACAAGAAGAGGGGTTCACGACAATGAATTTGAAGATGAAGCTCACGGGTGCCCTGATGGGCGCCATGCTGTCGACGACAGCCTTCCACGGCGCATTCGCCCAGGAAGAGACGATCAAGATTGGTGTTCTGCATTCCCTGTCCGGCACCATGGCGATTTCCGAGACGACGCTCAAGGATGCCATGCTGATGCTCGTCGAAGAGCAGAACAAGAAGGGTGGCGTTCTCGGCAAGAAGATCGAAGCCGTCGTTGTCGACCCGGCTTCCGATTGGCCGCTGTTTGCCGAAAAGGCACGCCAGCTGATTTCCCAGGACAAGGTCGCCGCCGTATTCGGCTGCTGGACCTCATCGTCGCGCAAGTCGGTCCTGCCGGTTTTCGAAGAACTGAACTCGCTGCTGTTCTACCCGGTTCAGTACGAGGGTGAAGAATCCTCGCGCAACATCTTCTACACGGGTGCCGCACCGAACCAGCAGGCGATCCCGGCTGTCGACTACCTGGAGAAGGAAGAGGGCGTCGAGCGCTGGGTTCTTGCCGGAACCGACTATGTCTATCCGCAGACGACCAACAAGATTCTCAAAGCCTATCTGATGTCCAAGGGCGTTGCCGAAGAAGACATCATGATCAACTACACGCCGTTCGGTCACTCCGATTGGCAGACGATCGTCTCCGACATCAAGAAGTTCGGCTCTGCCGGCAAGAAGACCGCTGTGGTTTCCACGATCAATGGTGACGCCAACGTTCCGTTCTACAAGGAACTCGGCAACCAGGGCATCAAGGCCGAAGACATCCCGGTCGTTGCCTTCTCGGTCGGCGAAGAAGAACTGGCCGGTCTCGACACCGCGCCGCTGGTCGGTCACCTCGCTGCCTGGAACTATTTCCAGTCCGTCGATGCTCCGGTCAATGCCGAGTTCATCGAGCAGTGGCATGCGTTCACCAAGAACGACAAGCGCGTGACCAATGACCCGATGGAAGCTGCCTATATCGGCTTCAATGCCTGGGTTAAGGCCGTTGAAGCCGCAGGCACCACCGATACCGATGCCGTTCTCGATAGTATCATCGGCGTTTCCGTTCCCAACCTGTCGGGCGGCACCTCGACCGTCATGCCGAACCACCACATCACCAAGCCGGTGCTGATCGGTGAGATCCAGGCGGATGGCCAGTTCGACATCGTGCAGCAGACGCCTTCTGTCGTTGGCGACGAATGGTCCGACTATTTGACGGACTCCAAGGACCTGATCTCCGATTGGCGCAAGCCGATGGAATGCGGCAACTTCAACGTTGCCACCGGCAAGTGCGGCGGCAAGGGCAGCTGATCTCTTCCTCAGTGAAACAGGAGGGGGTGTAACCGCCCCCAAACCTTCTCCCGCCGGGGTGTATCTCTTCGAGGCGGGGGAAGGACTTGCAGCATTGCCGCGCGTCTCCTTCGTCCCCATTGCCGGGAAAAGGTGCCGGCAGGCGGATGAGGGGGCGATCTCATGAATTTTAGAACTTTTCTCCAGGTCTTTATCGCATGTTGCAGTCTGGCTTTCGCCGCGCCCTCCTTCGCGCAGAGCGATCCCAAGGATCTGATCAACGGCTTGGGCAAGGCCAATTTCAAACAGGCCGAAGAATTGCTCGGCAAGATCGCTGCGACCGGCGATGCGCGCGTCGTGCCGATGCTCGAAGCCTTTGCCGAAGGCGATCTCTATGTTCGCAAATCTGATGGCGCGGTGTTCGTCACCAAGCCGGCCGGTGCCAATATAGCCGCCATCGATCCGCTGACCGGTGAGACCGTGGGCGAGGAACCGAAGGGCGCGTTCACCAAGATCAAGGTCAACAACACGCTGCGCCGTGCGATCCGCTCGGCGCTCGGTGGCTTGACGCTTTTGAGCCCCGACCGTTCGGTGAGACTGCAGGCGGCACAGCAGGTTCTGCAATCTCCCAGCGCCGAGAATCTCGACCTGGTCGAAACGGCACTGGCCCGGGAAACAGACGCGGAAGTCAAATCGCGCATGGAGGAAGCCCGCGCGGTGTCGCTGCTGGCCTCCGACCGGTCGGCAGAGGAAAAGCGCGCCGCGATCGACACCGTGGCCTCGCTCGGCGGCCGCGAAGCAATCGGCATCCTGATGACTGTATCATCATCGATCGGCGATGATCTCAGGCCCGACCTCGATCGCGCAATCAAGAAACTCGAAGGCGGCCTGCTGTTCTGGGACATGGGCCAGAATGTCTGGTACGGCATTTCGCTTGGCTCGGTGCTGCTCTTGGCCGCCATCGGCCTTGCCATCACCTTTGGCGTCATGGGCATCATCAACATGGCGCATGGCGAGATGGTGATGATCGGGGCCTATTCGACCTTCATGGTGCAGGAAGTCATCCGATCCAGCTATCCGGCGCTGTTCGACTGGTCGCTGGCGATTGCGCTTCCGGTTGCCTTTCTGGTGACGGGCCTGATCGGCCTCGTGATCGAACGCGGCGTCATCCGCTTCCTCTATGGGCGGCCGCTGGAAACGCTGCTGGCGACCTGGGGCATTTCGCTGATCCTGCAGCAGTCGATCCGGACGATCTTCGGACCGACCAACCAGGAAGTCGGCAATCCGTCGTGGATGTCGGGTTCGTTTGCCCTCGGCGGCCTGACGATCACCTGGAACCGGTTGTGGATCGTGCTGTTTTCGCTGACGATCTTCTTTGCACTCTTGGCCCTGATGAAACGTTCGGCCTTCGGCCTGCAGATGCGTGCCGTCACGCAGAACCGCCGCATGGCTTCGTCCATGGGTATCCGCACGCCCTGGGTCGATGCGTTCACCTTTGCCCTGGGATCGGGCATTGCCGGCATTGCCGGCGTGGCGCTCAGCCAGATCGACAACGTCTCCCCGAACCTCGGCCAGTCCTACATCATCGACAGCTTCATGGTCGTGGTGTTCGGCGGTGTCGGCAATCTCTGGGGCACATTTGTCGGGGCGCTGTCGCTCGGCATCCTCAACAAGTTCCTCGAACCCTCGGTCGGCGCCGTGCTGGGCAAGATCCTTGTGCTGGTGCTGATCATCCTCTTCATCCAGAAACGACCGCGCGGCCTGTTCGCGCTCAAGGGAAGGGCGGTGGAAGCATGATTACCGGCTTCATCCTGCGCGCACTCGAAGGCAAGATCATCATTGCCATCGGCATTCTGCTCGGCATTGCCGTGCTGGTTCCGGCGCTCAATCTCTTGACCTCGCCGGACAGTTTCTTCCACATCCCGACCTATGCCATGGCGCTGATGGGCAAGTATCTCTGCTACGCGCTGCTGGCGCTGGCGCTTGACCTAGTCTGGGGCTATTGCGGCATTCTTTCGCTCGGCCACGGCGCATTCTTCGCGCTCGGCGGCTATGCGATGGGCATGTATCTGATGCGCCAGATCGGTTCGCGCGGCGTCTACGGCAATCCGATCCTGCCGGACTTCATGGTCTTCCTCAACTGGAAGGAATTGCCGTGGTTCTGGCACGGGATGAACTACTTCCCGTTCGCCATGCTGATGGTGCTGGTCGTGCCAGGTCTGCTTGCCTTCGTCTTCGGTTGGTTCGCGTTTAGAAGCCGCGTCAACGGTGTCTATCTGTCGATCATCACCCAGGCGATGACCTATGCGCTGCTGCTTGCCTTCTTCCGTAACGACATGGGCTTCGGCGGCAATAACGGCCTGACAGACTACAAGGAAATCCTCGGCTTCAACGTGCAGGCCGATGGTACCCGCGCCGTGCTGTTTGCCCTGTCTGCGATCATGCTGTCGCTGTGTCTGCTGTTTGCCTCGGCGATTACCCGGTCGAAATTCGGCAAGGTGCTGGTCGGCGTGCGGGATGCGGAAAGCCGGGTGCGCTTCCTCGGCTACCGGGTGGAGAATATCAAGCTGTTCACCTTCGTCGTCTCGGCGATGATGGCAGGCATCGCAGGCGCGCTCTTCGTGCCGCAGGTCGGCATCATCAATCCGGGCGAATTTGCGCCGGCCAACTCGATCGAAGTCGTTGTGTGGACGGCTGTCGGTGGCCGCGGCACGCTGATCGGCCCGATCATCGGCGCGATCCTCGTCAATGTGGGGAAAAGCTATTTCACCGGCGCCTTTCCCGAACTCTGGCTGTTTGCGCTGGGTGGCCTATTCATCGGCGTGACGCTGTTCATGCCCAAGGGCATTGTCGGTACGGTCCAAGCCTATCTGGCGCGGCGCAAGGACTTCCGCCAGGCGGCGGATCGAGATGCGGCGGCCAATGACGCCAAACCCCAGGCAACCCCAGTGGCGGCGGAGTGAGACGATGAGCGATCAAACGACAAACCAGATGCCGGGCCAGACCACCAGCAGCCTGCTCTATCTCAATGGCGTTTCCGTTTCCTTCGACGGCTTCAAGGCGCTGAACTCGCTGTCCTTCATCGTCGAGCCCGGTGAACTGAGAGCCATCATCGGCCCGAACGGTGCCGGCAAGACGACGATGATGGATATCATCACCGGCAAGACACGGCCGGACAGCGGCGATGTGTTTTTCGATGGCGGCAAGGTCGACCTGACCAAGAAGGACGAGGCTGAAATTGCCCAGCTTGGCATCGGCCGCAAATTCCAGAAGCCGACGGTGTTCGAGAGCCATACGGTCTGGGACAATCTGGAACTGGCGCTGAACCGCAAGCGCGGCGTCTTCGCGACGCTGTTCTATACCCTGACGGCAGCCGACAAGGCGCGCATCGAGGAAATCCTTGAAACCGTGCGCCTGACGGGCCGAAGGGACGACCTTGCGGCCAATCTGTCGCATGGCCAGAAGCAGTGGCTGGAAATCGGCATGTTGTTGGCGCAGGAACCGAAGCTGTTGCTGGTCGACGAACCGGTGGCCGGCATGACCGATGCCGAGACTGTGGAGACGGCGATCCTGCTCAAGGAAATCGCAAAGACCCGTTCCGTCGTCGTCGTCGAGCACGACATGGGCTTCATCCGCGACCTCGGCGTCAAGGTGACGTGTCTGGCGGAAGGCTCCGTGCTGGCGGAGGGGTCTATCGATTTCGTTTCGAGTGACCAGAAGGTCATCGAGAATTATCTAGGGCGGTGACGGTATGGATATTGCATTCTCGGCACCCCCCTCTGCCCTGCCGGACATCTCCCCCTCAAGGGGGGAGATCGGCTGGAGGCGCATCCTTCTTGTTCCAAAGACACATCTGATAGTGGTGAATTCCGTTGCCACTGGTGCGACGGCTTCCTTGCAGCAGGCTTATTGCCGCGGATCGATCTCCACCCTTGAGGGGGAGATGGCCGGCAGGCCAGAGGGGGGTAACGCCTCGCGTAAACATACCGGGGGACAGGCATCATGCTGACAGTCGAAAACGTCAATCTCCATTACGGCGCTGCCCAGGCCCTGCGCGGGGTGTCGATCAATGCCGAAATGGGCAAGATCACCTGTGTGCTCGGGCGCAATGGCGTCGGCAAGTCGTCGCTGCTGAGAGCCGTGACCGGCCAGCATGCGGTGTCGGCCGGCACGATCACCTTCAACGGCACCAAGCTCAACGGCATGGCGCCGTTCAACCGGGCGCGCACCGGCGTCGGTTATGTGCCGCAGGGCCGCGAGGTGTTTCCGCTGTTGACGGTCAAGGAAAATCTCGAGACCGGCTATGCGCCGCTCGACCGCAAGGATCGTTACATTCCCGACGAGATCTTCAGCCTGTTTCCGGTGCTCAACACCATGCTGTCGCGGCGCGGCGGCGACCTGTCGGGCGGACAGCAGCAGCAACTGGCCATCGGCCGGGCGATGGTGACGCGGCCGAAGATCCTGGTGCTGGACGAGCCGACCGAAGGCATCCAGCCGTCGATCATCAAGGATATCGGCCGGGCGATCCGCTATCTGCGTGATTCCACCGGCATGGCGATCCTGTTGGTCGAGCAATATCTCGATTTCTGCCGGGAGCTTGCCGACCACGTCTATATCATGGACCGTGGCGAGATCGTGCATCAGGGGGCGGCCGAAACGCTCGATACGCCGGAGGCCCGCCGTCACCTCACGGTTTGATAAAAGATCGAAATCGATTGTGTCTTCGTGCATGGCTGTGTTGAGGTTTTGTTAAGGCTGAAGGGTTGATGCTGAGGCCAGGCGTGGTAGTTTTCCCGCATCTGCGAACAGAAGGTATAGCCATGACAACCAGCACGGTTCATCACCGCGCGCGGGCAAGCAAGATCGTTGCCCGGGTCGCATCGGGGTTCTTTCTTCTCGGCCTGTCAGCCGTCAGTGCGCAAGCAGCCGGTTGCGGTGCAACGTTCGAACCCGGTCGCCATGAGCTGACGATCCAGTCGGGCGGGATGGAGCGGTCGGCCGTCTATGTCATTCCGTCCAATTACAGCGGCAAGCGCAAGGTCCCGCTGGTTTTCGACTTTCACGGCAGCAACAGCAATCCGCAGGTGCAACTGACACGCAGCCATTGGGACGAGGTTGCCGAGCGCGAAGGCTTTATCGTCATGGCGCTGGCCGGCAGCCTTGATGGCGAATTGCCGCGCACCCATGCCTGGAATGTGCCGGGCGTGACCAAGACCGAAGGTGCTGACGATGCCGCATTCATCCGCGACGCGGTCAGGCTTGCCAAGGAAACCTTCTGCGTCGATGCGACCAAGATCTATGCCTCCGGCTATTCCGGCGGTGGGCGCATGCTGTCGCAATATATCTGTAGCGGTTTCGGCGATTTTTCTGCCGCGGGTTTTGTCATGGGCTTGCGCGCGGGCACGCCTGAACAGGAAAACGGCGTGTGGCGCCCGCGCCGCGAGAGCTGTCAGCCGTCGCGCCCGGTGTCGATCATCGCCTTTTCCGGCACGAAGGATCACGTCAATCCGTTTGATGGCGGCGGCAAGCCCTATTGGCGTTATGGCGGCGAAGTGGCGCTCAATCGGTGGGCGGAACTCAATGGCTGCAACAGCCGTCCGCGCGTTGATGACGGCGAAGCGGCCAAGGTCTCGACCTATCTCGACTGCCGCGCCGGGACCAGCGTCATGTCCTACATGATCACCAATGCCGACCATGCCTGGCCGGCGCGCACGGTTCGTTTCCGGCTTGCCTCCAACAACGGGGAAGAGAAGATCCGGGAGGTTGATGCGACCGACAGAATGTGGGAGTTCTTCCGAGGTTCGGGGGGTGAACTTGTCGCGGGTGCCGCGTTGAAGCCAGCCTGCGCCGACGAACAAAACACCGCCTCGCTCAAGGAAGGCGGACAGGGGACGACGTGCAGCCAGCCACTCAAAGCAGACAGCAACGCGCCGTCGGTGTCGGGAGACTTGTAGCCAAGTCGCTCGGCGGACGCACACGGATCGCCGAGCTTTACCAGGAGGGCGCGGCGAAGATCCGCCTGCCGCAGACGTTTACCGATGAACTGGAAGCGGTGACGATCAACACCGCCGGTGGCGTCACGGGTGGCGACCAGTTCGACTGGAATTTTACCGCCGGACCGGGCTGCTTCGTCACCGCGACGACGCAGGCCTGCGAAAAGATCTACAAGGCCTCGGCCGGCACAGGCCGGATCAACACCCGTATCGAGGTTGCGAGCGGGGCCCGCTTTCACTGGCTGCCGCAGGAAAGCATACTGTTCGACAATGCATCGCTCACCCGCACACTTGAGGTCGATCTTGCCGCCGATGCCGAGTTCGTCGCCGTCGAGGCAATCCTGCTCGGGCGCCGTGCCATGGGCGAGACGATGAATGCGGGGCTGGTTCGCGATCGCTGGCGCATCCGCCGCGATGGGCAGCTATTGCATGCCGAAGACCTTAAACTCAGCGGTGATGTTGCCGGTCTGGTTACTGAGCGCGCGGTTCTCGCCGGTCGGGTTGCCTTTGCCACGCTGATCTATGTCGGGCCGATGGCGGAGACCTATCTTTGCCACTTGCGTGACCTGATTGGCGATAAAATGGGCGGCGCAAGTCATTGGAAGGGCAAGCTTGTTGCCCGCGTTGCGGCCGAAGACGGATTCACCTTGAGAAAAACCCTGATCCCGATGATTTCGGCCTTGCGCGGTGGCGCATCTGTGCCGAAAGTCTGGAATCTCTGACGATAGGCATAGTGGAGCGGTCATGAATCTGACGCCAAGGGAAAAAGACAAATTGCTGATTGCCATGGCGGCCATCGTCGCACGTCGGCGGCTGGATAGGGGCGTGAAGCTCAACTATCCGGAAGCCATCGCGCTGATCACCGATTTCGTCGTTGAAGGCGCGCGCGACGGTCGTCCTGTTGCAGAATTGATGGAAGCGGGCGCGCATGTCATTACGCGCGATCAGGTCATGTCGGGCATCGCCGAGATGATCCATGACGTGCAGGTCGAGGCGACGTTCCCGGACGGTACCAAGCTCGTGACCGTCCACGAACCGATACGATAAGGTCACGATCATGGCGCTGGAACTTCGACCCAATTGCGAATGCTGCGACAAGGACCTGCCGCCGGAGAGCCTTGATGCGGTGATATGCAGTTTCGAATGCACGTTCTGCACGGACTGCGCGACCGACACGCTCGGCGGTTTCTGCCCCAATTGTGGTGGCGAACTGGTGCGGCGGCCGGTTCGGCCGGCAGCCAAGCTGGTCAACAATCCCGCATCGAGCAAACGCGTTTTGAAGGCCGAGGGTTGCAAGACCCTGTCGGCCGCCTGATTGGAAAAGGGAGAGAGCTGATGATCCCCGGTGAAATCATTGCCGCCAGTGGCGAGATCGAACTCAATGTGGGCCTTCCGACACTGACGATCGAGGTGGCCAATAGCGGTGACCGCCCGGTTCAGGTTGGCAGCCACTATCATTTCTACGAGAGCAATGCCGGACTGGTCTTCGATCGCGAACCGACGCGTGGCATGCGGCTCGATATTCCGGCGGGTACTGCCGTGCGCTTCGAGCCGGGCCAGACGCGTCAGGTGACGTTGATCCCCTATGGCGGCAAGCGGGAAGTCTACGGTTTCCGCCAGCAGGTCATGGGGAGGCTTTGAGATGGCCGTGTCCCGTTATCATGGCAGCTGCCATTGCGGCGCCGTTTCCTTCGACGTCGAAACGGACCTGGACAAGACCGCGACGTGCAACTGTTCGCGTTGCCAGCGCCTCGGCATCGTGCTTGCCTTTGCCGCCCGCGAGGTGTTCACGCTGAACTCGGGCGAGGGCAATCTCACCGAATATCTGTTCAATAAGAAGACGATCGAACATCAGTTCTGCAAGACCTGCGGGATAGAGAGCTTTGCCTATAGCAGCTCACCGGAGGGCGTGCCGATGGTCGCGATCAATGTCAATTGCCTTGAAGGTGTAAACCCGCGCGCGCTCACATCCCATGCATTTGACGGTGCTTCTGTTTGACATGCGCAAGCCAATGAACGGCCGATTGAATGTGAGGCGGTGGTGATGAAGTCCCTGGCGATGACGATGCTGTGCGGATGCGTGCTGCTGATCGATGGGCCGGCCGCCAGCGAAGCCGAGCCCGCGGTCGATTGCAGCAAGGCGGAAACTCAGATGGAAATGAACATCTGTGCGGGCAAGGACTATGAGGCGGCCGATCTGGCGCTGAACATTCAGTGGAAGCTGACCAAGGCCTTGATGGACCGTCTGGACGCGGAGCGGCAGGAGAAGGCCGGTGTCAGCAAGCTCGTTGCCAGCCAGCGCGCCTGGCTCGCCTACCGCGATGCGCAATGCGAACTGGATGGCCACGCGATGGAGGGTGGCAGCGCGCAGCCGCTGCTGGTCTCGTCTTGCCTGGCGGAGCTGACGCGCAAGCGCACGGACGAATTGAAAAGCCTGAACGATGCGTTCGGGAACTGACGGGACGGATATGACAGGCGCACGGCAGGTGATGATCGTCGGCAACGGGCCGGTCGCAGACAATGCGGCCGCGTTGATCGACGCCGCCGATTTTGTCATCCGCTTCAACGGCAGCCGCAATTTTGGCACGGCCGGACGCCGCACGGATGTGGTGGCGCTGTGCAATACCGGACGTCCTGCCGCTGCCATGCTGGCGGACCCAGTCTGGCGCGACAGCGAGGCGGTGCGTGGCGCATCTGAAATCTGGTCGGTGCGTCACCCGGAAAAGTTCGCCGAATTGCAGGCGGCACTTGCCGTCAGCCATCCGGAGCTGGATGATTTTTGCGATGACTATACCGAGGCCTTTGCCAGTTTTGCTGCGTCGAGAGGCAAAGGCCACCGCGTCATTGCGCGCGCGGTGCACGAAGCCGTGGATGCCGCGCTCGGCGATCACCAGGCCGAAGCCTATGTGGTGCCATCGAGCGGCATGGTTGTCGTGGCCGCTGTCCTGTCTGATGCGACACATGCCAAAGACACTGTGACGATCGCCGGGTTCGGCCATGTCGGATGGGATGGCCATCCGTTCGCGGCCGAGAAGCGCCTGATCGAAAGTTATATTGCGGCCGGCCGCCTGACGCGGCTTCAGCCTGTTTCTGTATTCTCCCTCTCCCAAGGAGCCTAGTGTCATGTCCTTCAAGATGTCCCGTGCCGCCTATGCCTCGATGTTCGGACCGACCACCGGCGACAAGGTGCGGCTGGCCGATACGGAATTGTTCATCGAGGTGGAGAAGGACTTCACCATCTATGGCGAGGAAGTGAAATTCGGCGGCGGCAAGGTCATCCGCGACGGCATGGGCCAGAGCCAGGCGACACGAGCCGAAGGTGCTGTCGACACGGTGATCACAAACGCCCTGATCGTCGATCACTCCGGCATCTACAAGGCGGATGTCGGGTTGAAGGATGGCCGCATCCACGCGATTGGCAAGGCCGGCAATCCGGATACCCAGCCGGGCGTGACGATCATCGTCGGTCCCTCGACCGAGGCGATCGCCGGTGAGGGTCGTATCCTGACGGCTGGCGGCATGGATGCGCATATCCATTTCATCTGCCCGCAGCAGATCGAAGAGGCGCTGATGAGCGGGATGACCACCATGCTTGGCGGCGGTTCGGGTCCTGCGCATGGTACGCTTGCTACGACCTGTACCGGTGCCTGGCACATCGAACGGATGATCGAGAGCTTCGACGCGTTTCCGATGAATCTCGCGCTTGCCGGCAAGGGCAATGCCTCGCTGCCGGCACCGCTGGAGGAAATGATCCTCGCCGGTGCCTCGTCGTTGAAGCTGCACGAGGACTGGGGCACGACACCGGCTGCGATCGACAACTGCCTGTCCGTTGCCGACCAGTATGACGTGCAGGTGATGATCCATACCGATACGCTGAACGAAAGTGGCTTCGTCGAAGATACGATCGCTGCGATCAAGGGCCGCACCATCCATGCCTTCCACACAGAAGGTGCGGGCGGCGGCCATGCGCCTGACATCATCAAGATCTGCGGCCAGCAGAACGTCATCCCGTCGTCGACCAATCCGACGCGACCCTATACCGTCAACACGGTTGCCGAACATCTCGACATGCTGATGGTCTGCCATCACCTGTCGTCGTCGATCCCGGAAGACATTGCTTTTGCCGAAAGCCGGATCCGCAAGGAAACGATCGCGGCGGAAGACATTCTCCACGATATCGGCGCGTTTTCGATCATCTCGTCGGACAGCCAGGCCATGGGCCGGGTCGGGGAAGTGTCGATCCGCACATGGCAGACGGCCGACAAGATGAAGCGCCAGCGCGGACGCCTTGCCCAGGAAGCGGGCGAGAACGACAATTTCCGGGTCAAGCGCTATATCGCCAAATACACCATCAACCCGGCAATCGCACATGGTCTCAGCCATGAGATCGGTTCGGTCGAGGTCGGCAAGCGCGCCGACTTGGTGCTGTGGAGCCCGGCCTTTTTCGGCGTGAAGCCTGAAATGGTCCTGCTCGGCGGCTCGATCGCGGCAGCACCGATGGGTGATCCGAATGCCTCGATCCCGACGCCGCAGCCGATGCATTACCGGCCGATGTTTGCCGCCTATGGCAAGCTCCGGACAAATTCGTCTGTCACGTTTGTCAGCCAGGCGTCGATCGATGCCGGCCTTGCGCGTCGCCTCGGCGTCGCCAAGAAACTGCTGGCGGTCAAAAACGTGCGCGGCGGGATTTCCAAGGCGTCGATGATCCACAATGACCTGACGCCGCATATCGAGGTTGATCCGGAGACCTATGAAGTGCGCGCCGATGGTGAGTTGCTGACCTGCGAGCCGGCGACGGAACTGCCGATGACGCAGCGCTACTTCCTGTTCTGATCGCCGAGATCTTGCGCAGCGCTTTGAAATGGCTGGGCGGCGGGATTGTCATCATCCTCCTGCTGCTTGTTCTCGGTGTGGTCGTTCCGCGTCCACTGCTCGGCCGGACACAAGCCGCAGGAGACGTTGGATCGCGACATATTCTGCTGCTCGCCAATGCCATTCACACGGATATCGCGTTGCCGCTTGACGACGACCTCAGGGCGGAGTTTGCAGAGCTTGCCGAGGTGGGTTTCGATATCGGCAATCCGCAGGCGGCGTATCTCGTCGTCGGCTGGGGCGGGCGGGCCTTTTACATCGAGACGCCTGCCTGGAGCGAATTGAAGCCGCTGCCGGTGCTGAAAGCGTTGACGGTCGATCGATCCGTGCTGCACCTTGATCTCGCGGGAGAAATTCCTGGCGACGCACCGTTTGCCATGCGTTTGGAAGTCTCGGAGACAGGCTATCGCCAACTGCTCGATCATATTCATGCGAGCTTTGCCCGGAAAGACGGGCGCGTATCGATGGTCGAGGGTGCGGCTTATGGCCCTACGGATGCTTTCTTCGAGGCCAACGGCCACTTCAATGCCTTTCTCGGATGCAATACGTGGACTGCGGCCGGCCTGCGGGCGGCGGATGTTCGCACAGGCTGGTGGACGCCTTTGCCGCAGCTGCTCGACTGGTCCCTGGACCTGCAGCGATAGAATTACATTAGCACATTCGCCCCATGCATGGCTGCTATGCGGCCATGTTGAAATCAGATTTGCGGGCTGCAATGCACCGGCTCCTGGGTTAGGTCTGTCCTGCTATTTCAACGGTGCCGCTTTTGCTCCCAACACCTGCGGCACCTTCCAGCCAGGAGATCCGTCACATGCTTATTGGCCGCAAAGTGCCTGACGTCACATTCCGCACCCGTGTTCGCGACGAAGCCATCGGTGGTGCCAACCCATTTCGTTGGCAGGACGTTCGTTCAGCCGATTATTTTGCCGGCAAGCGCGTCATTCTGTTTTCGTTGCCGGGCGCGTTCACGCCGACATGCTCGACCTTCCAGTTGCCTGACTTCGAAAAGATGCATGCCGATTTCCAGGCTGAAGGCATCGACGAGATCTACTGCATCTCGGTCAATGATGCTTTCGTGATGAACGCCTGGGGCAAGAGCCAGGGTCTAGAGAACGTCAAGCTGATCCCGGATGGTTCGGGCGAGTTCACCCGCAAGATGGGCATGCTGGTTCGCAAGGACAATCTCGGCTTCGGTCTGCGCTCGTGGCGTTATGCAGCGATCATCAACAATGGCGTGGTCGAGCAGTGGTTCGAAGAGGATGGCTACTCTGACAATTGCGACAGCGATCCCTACGGTGTTTCCGCGCCGCAGAACATCATGGAAAACCTGAAGGCCAAGCAGGCCGCCTAACAGGCGCGGATTTGCATTTTCGAAGGTATGAAGGCCCGGCATTCGCCGGGCTTTTTTTATCAAGTGTATGCAACTCTTGGGTGGTTCTTTGCGTCCGTCAAACGTTAACAAAGCAGACGTTTTTCAATTATGCCCCCATTCACATTTTCGTGCGTTTGCAGGCTGAATTCTGGATCATGAAAAAGCGCCACATCGATTGAAAAAACGGCGTAATTCTCGGCAAAATCCAAAAAAAGTCACTCCTTTTGGTTGCGTCGTGTACAGATAAAGCGCCCCTATAAGTTGGGTTCAGGACCATTTTCGGATGTCTTAATTTCATTTGCTTATATGGTTGTATTTTAACGATCGGGTTAGCGATTGGGGAAGACAAGATCCCTATTCGATTAATGCAGAGCGGACGAGGAGCGACTCGTGGATTTCATCGGAAAATGGCTATCCCTACAGGTCGATCTCGGCAGTTTCGACAGCCGGGCTGCGATCTGGAGCTTCGCTGCGAAGATGAGTTTCAGGGCGGTGATCCTGGCCTGCATTTTCAGCCTGGCCGGCTTGCCTGTGCTTTATGCCTTCGGCATTCTGACGCTTTCCGTCGCGGAAGCGGTCAAGCTGGCGGTGACCTTTTCCTGGTTGTTCGGTGGTGCCGTTTCGGGTGCACTTGCGCTGGTCACCGGTGGCGTGATCCGCGATCTGGCCGTGTCGCGCGCAGAGTTCGAGCGTTTGAGCCAGACGGATGCACTGTCCGGCCTGGCAAACCGCCGCGCCTTCAACGATGCGCTCGATACCGTCGAGGGTGAGGCGTCGCTGGCAATCATCGATATCGATCGGTTCAAGGCGATCAATGACCGGTTCGGACATCATGCAGGCGACATGGTCATTCGCGGCGTTTCCGACATCCTGAGCGAAGTTTTTCACGATTGCCGTGTGGTGGCACGGCTCGGTGGCGAGGAATTCGGGGTGATCATCTGCGGCGGCGGGATTGCGCAACGCCTGGCGCAGGTAGAACGCGCGCGCATGCTGGTCGGTTCGCGCGGTATCGAGTGTGCGGGGCACGTCGTCAACGTGACGATCTCGGCGGGAGTTGCCGAATTTGTTGCCGATCTTCGTTCCGAATGCGTCTATGCGCGGGCGGACAATGCCCTCTACCTTGCCAAGGGCGAAGGCCGCGACCGTGTGCTGCACGAGCAGTCGATGATGGTCGAAAATCCGGATGGCATTGCGGCGGAAAAGGACTATCCGCGTGCGGTTTTCGGTGCGGTACCTATGCGCGGCTAAAGAACAATCTTGCCGCCTGCCTCCGTCTTGTGCATGGTTTAAAAAACAGCCAATTCGGAGATGTTATGCTACGAGCGACGTCCATCATGCCAGCCGGATCAATGGCGGCGCAGCCGGAAGGCACGGTCGTGCTGGCGCATGACGAGCGCCATCTTCGCCGCAAGCTGCTGCATCTCGATGATGGAGCGATGGTGATGCTCGACCTCAAGGAACCGGTCTCCCTGGTTGATGGCGACCGGCTGTTGCTGGAAGACGGAACGACGATCGAGGTGAAGGCGGCCGAGGAGCGTCTGTTCGATATCCGTGCACGCGATGGACTGCATCTCATTGAATTGGCATGGCATCTTGGCAATCGCCACCTGGCGGCGCAAATCGAGGCCGAGCGCATCCTTATCCAGCGCGACCACGTCATCCGGGACATGCTGGCTGGTCTTGGTGCCACGGTGACCGACGTGATCGAGCCTTTCCAGCCGGTGCGTGGCGCCTATCATTCCCATGGTGGTCATGGTCACGGGCATGGCTGAACATCCGCATGGCTCAAACTGGCATGGCTGAAACTGGCATGGCTGAAACGCGCTCATCCGGCATTGTGCCGCGGCAGGGACTGCTGCGGCTTTTGGCCTGGTTGTCTCCGGCTTTTCCGGTTGGCGGATTTGTCTATTCGGGCGGGCTCGAGAGCGCGATCGTCGATGGTCATATCGCCAGCGGTAATGATCTGGCGAATTGGCTACATCTGTTGCTCGCCGACGGTGGTTTGCGCAATGACGCGATCCTGCTGGTCGAGGGGCACCGGCGACATGCCGACGGCGCTGCCCTGAGCGCCGTGCTCGAACTTGCCGCGGCCTTGGCCGGTTCTGCCGAACGCCATGGCGAAGTCACCCGTCAGGGAGAGGCATTTGTCACGGCGGCGGGTGCCTGGCCGCATCCGGTCCTGGAAACGCTGAAGGGTTCTGCGGTCTATAGCGTTGTGGTCGGCGCGGTGGCTGCGGCGCATGGCGTTTCGGCCGAAGACGCGCTCGCGGCTTTTCTTCAGGCACAGGTCTCCCAGTTGATCTCTGTCGCAATCCGCCTCGGGCTGATCGGACAGACGCAGGGTGTGGCTCTGATTGCCCAAATGGAGGTGCCTATCGTTGGCGGCGTGGAAGCACTCGTGCATCTGGGGCTCGATGATCTCGGCAGTGCGACGATCGTGGCAGAGACGCTGAGCATGCGGCACGAGACGCAATATTCGAGGCTTTTTCAATCCTAGACAAACAGAACCCGCCAGGGCGGAATGACAGGAATGATAATGAAATCAAACAATGGTCCTCTTCGGGTTGGCATCGGCGGACCGGTCGGCTCCGGCAAGACTGCGTTGACGGAGAAACTCTGCAAGGCGATGCGCGAGCAGTATTCGATCGCGGTCGTGACCAACGACATCTATACGCGCGAGGATGCCGAAGCGTTGATCCGCATGCAGGCTTTGTCGTCGGACCGCGTCGTCGGTGTCGAAACGGGTGGCTGTCCGCATACCGCGATCCGTGAGGACGCCTCGATCAATCTGCGGGCAATTGCCGACCTGAATGCCCGTATCCCCGATCTCGACATCGTCTTCATCGAATCGGGCGGCGATAATCTTGCCGCGACCTTTTCGCCGGATCTCGCCGATATCACGCTCTATGTCATTTCCGTCTGTCAGGGGGAGGAGATCCCCCGCAAGGGTGGGCCCGGCATTACACGATCGGATCTGTTGATCATCAACAAGACCGATCTTGCGCCGCATGTCGGAGTTGATCTGGCGGTGATGGAGCGGGATGCGGAGCGGATGCGTTCGCAGCGACCGTTCGTGTTTTCCGACTTGAAGCGTGGCGCAGGCGTCGAGCAGATTGTCCACTTCCTGCAGGAGAGCGGCGGGCTCTGAGCGCTGCTGGCACCTTTGTCAGATCTGCTTCAGCGCGGTCACGTCGGTGATCTGAATGGTGCGGCCACGCACGGTAACGCCGGCGCGCCGCAAGGTCGAAAAGGCGCGTGACAGAGCTTCGGGAGCAAGGCCGAGCTTTCCAGCCAGAAGGCTTTTCTGGAATGGCAGACGGATCGAGACCGGGCCGCCATCCTTGTCGCAGGTGGACAGGAGATAGTGTGCAACCCGCTGAGGTGCGGTTTGCAGGCGGTCGTTGGCGATGCAGTCCATCGTGGTGCGCAGGTGGTCCGACAGGCTGCGGATGATCGATTTCGCCACATCCTTTTCCAGTTCGGCCAGCTGACGGACCTTCTGCAGGTCGAAGCGACCCAACGTTGCCGTATCGGCTGCCTGGGCGTTGTAGAGATAGCGGTCGCCCATCGGCAGAAGGCATTCGGCGAAGACGTCGCCGGGGCCGCAGATGCGGATATCCGCTTCTCGGCCATCCTTGTTCAGCCGATAGAGCCGGACATAGCCGCTGAGAACGCAGTAGAAGAATTCCGCCGGATCACCTTCGCGAAACAGCACATCGCGCGCCTCGTAATTCGCGACATTGATGATCTCCAGCATGCCGGCCAGAGCCGAAGGGCCAAGCGTTGACAGAAAAGACGTCCGCAACAACGTGTTCTTGTCTCGCGCGTTCAGTCTCAGCATCTTGTTCACGGTCTTCCCGGCTCCCCGTTTATCGTCTGGCAAACCGGTCGCCGTCGTCGCGACCGTGGCGTCCCTGTCGTTCGGAACCTGTACGGCGCTCACTCGCGAACCCGCACATTTCCGCAGAACCAGATGTCCTTGCCCTTTCTAGTCACGCTACGATATCGCGAGAAGGGCAGTCTTGAATTGATTTCGATCAAACGCGCCACCGACATGGCACGTTTTCGATGGAAAGTCGAAGGCATGGCGTTTGTCGCGGTATGCCTGGGCACGGCTCAGAACTTGATGCCGAGACCCACCCTCACGGTCTGCTGGGTCAGATCCGAATCGACGACGGCCGCGCCAAAGTCCAGCTTTCCATTCCCAAAGTCATTGTAGCGATAATCGATGCGGCCGAAGATGCGATCAGTCACCGCGTAATCAACCCCGGCGCCTGCTGTGTATCCGCCGAATGTTTCGGTCGCTGTCGTTATGCCGATCAGGTCGGCTTCGATATGCGTGGCGACCCAGCCGGCTGTGGCATAAGCAAGGATCGGACCCCAGGCATAGCCGATGCGCGTGCGAACAGAGCCCTGCCAGTCCGCGCCGCCGCTTATCGTCCCGAATGCAGACTGCAGGGCGACGTCGTTCGAGTTGTGTTCCAGGTCGCCCTCGATGCCGAAGACAAGATTGTTGTCGAATTGTCTGTTGAAGCCAATGAATGCACCGAAGAGCCTACCATCGAGATTGGAATCGAGGGGCGCGAAGCCCGCGGTCTCGAAATATCCGTCCATCCGGCCGTAGCCGACGTGGATACCTGCGTAGACACCTGTCCAGTCGACCGTGTCTGCGAGATTGGCGGCGAGGGCAGAGGCAGGGCTTGCCGAGGCGGTGTCGGCGCCGGTGGCGGCAGTCTGGAAGAGCAGAATAGTGGATATCGTCAAAAAGGTTCGCATGAAAATTCCTTTAGGCAAAACGATCGGCAATCGGTCGTCACCCTAGATTTTCAACCTTGCTGCTGACTTGAGGAGGCGCTTGCCTGTTTCAGACTGATGATCGGTCGCCGTCACCCGGCGACCGATCATGACTTCGCGATCATTCCGCTGCGAGCGGCGGCAGGGTCACGACATTGTTGCTCTCGCTGCGTCGGCTGCCGGGACGTTCGCGCTCAACGGCTGCGACCCTGTCATAGAGTTCGGCAACGGCGATCGTCAGGTGTTCCGAGCTCAGCGGTTCGACCTCCTGTTCCTTCTTGCCGACCAGACGGCTGAAAATCCTGCTGAGCAGCCGCGAGAGGTCATCGAGGATCAGGAAGAAGGCCGGGACCACGACGAGGCTGAGCACGGTCGAGACGATGATGCCTCCGATCACGGCAATCGCCATCGGGGCCCGGAAGGATCCGCCTTCGCCGACGCCGAGCGCCGACGGCAGCATGCCGGCCGACATGGCGATGGAGGTCATGATGATCGGGCGCGCACGCTTGCGGCCCGCTTCCACCATGGCCTCGAGGCGGTCCATGCCGCGATGGCGCATCTCGATGGCGAAATCGACGAGCAGGATCGCGTTTTTCGTCACGATGCCCATCAGCATCAGGATGCCGATCAAGACCGGCATCGACAGCGCATTGTTGGTGACGATCAGGCCGACTGCGACGCCGCCAATGGCAAGCGGCAGGGAGAACAGGATGGTGAATGGCTGGATCACATCCTTGAACAGCAGGATGAGCACGGTCAGCACCAGCAGCACGCCGAGCAGCATGGCATTGAGGAAGCTCTGCTGCATTTCCGCCTGGATCTTGGCATCGCCGCTTTCGGCGAGCCTGACAGAGGCGGGCAGGTTGGCATTTTCCACGGCGTTGCGGAAAGCGGCGGTCGCCGTGTCGAGGGCAACCCCTTGCGGCAGGCCGGCGCCGATCGTGACAACGCGATTGCGATCGTTGCGCTTGATCGACGAGACGCCTTCCGAATATTCGATATCGGCGACGCTCGACAGCGGCACGGCCTGGCCGGTCGAGGTGCGGATTTTCAGGGCGCGGATCGCGGCAAGATCGGTTCGCAGATCGAGCGAGGCCTGGACCCGGATCGGGATCAGGCGGTTGTCGAGGGCGATCTTCGGCAGGGACGAATCGATGTCGCCAATGGTTGCGACACGCACGGTCTGGGCGATCTGCTCGGCGGTGATGCCGAGACGGGCCGCCTCGTCCGAGCGGGGCCGGATCTGCAGTTCGGGGCGGGGCAGGGCGCCTTCGGCGCTGGCATTGGCCAGTTCCGGCAAAGTGCGCAGCTTGGCCTCGAGAATGGCCACGGCCTCGTTCAGTTCCTCCTCGTTCTTGGAGAGGAAGTTGAAGGCGATGTCGCGCTCGCCACGGTCATTGAGCTTGAGGACGCGGATATCGGCAATCGGCGCGAGCTTGGCGAAAACCTCTTCCTCGATTTCCCATTGCGGACGCAGGCGGCCATGGACTTCCATCTTCGGCATGAACTGGCCGATCAGCGGCAGGCCGCCCAGACCCTTGTTGACGAGTGTCTTGACCAGAGAATGCTCGATGTGGTCGAGATTCAGGGTGATGCTGGCGCGGCGCAGTTCCATATCGCCCTTGGGCGAGGCGCCGCCAAGGACAAAGATGCTGGAGACGTCACGAACATCCTGAAGCGCGGCATGGATCTGGTCGGTCTTGCGCTCGGTCTCCGCCAAAGTCGCATTGGGCGGCAGTTCGACGGAAATGACGATACGGCCGGCGTCTTCCGGCGGCAGGAAGCTGCCCGGAACCTGGGCGAGCAGCATCAGCGAGCCGATCAGGAAGGCAATGGCTGCGGCCAGCGTAAGATAACGGCTGTACCAATGGCTGGTGGTCAGGCGGACGACACGCGTATAGCCCTTCATGAAGGTGCTGTCATTGTCGACATGGTCATC
This sequence comes from Hyphomicrobiales bacterium, assembly GCA_900470155.1. Taxonomy (GTDB): domain Bacteria; phylum Pseudomonadota; class Alphaproteobacteria; order Rhizobiales; family Rhizobiaceae; genus Allorhizobium. The sequence goes on along the minus strand of UBZT01000009.1, from coordinate 738,460 downwards.
CATCGCGTCTTCGGCACGCATCAGATAGGCGGCCATCAGCGGGGTGATCAGGCGCGCGACCATCAGCGAGAAGAAGACCGAGAAGGCAACCGTCAGGCCGAACTGGATGAAATACTGGCCCGGAATACCCGGCATGAAGGACACCGGCACGAAGACGGCGATGATGGTGAAGGTGGTGGCGATGACGGCCAAGCCGATCTCGTCCGCCGCCTCGATCGCTGCCCGGTAGGGTGTCTTGCCCATCTTGATATGCCGGGCGATGTTTTCCACCTCGACGATCGCATCGTCGACGAGAATGCCGGTCGCCAGCGTGAGAGCAAGGAAGCTGACGAGGTTCAGCGAGAAACCCATCATGTCCATGATCCAGAAGGTCGGGATCGCAGACAGCGGCAGGGCGATTGCGGAAATCAGCGTGGCACGCCAGTTGCGCAGGAAGATGAACACGACGATGACGGCGAGGATCGCGCCTTCGATCAGCGTATGCATCGCGGCTTCGTAATTGCCATAGGTGAAGTAGACGGAATCGTCGATCATCTCGATCGCCACGTCGGGATTTTCCGCCCGCACCTTGGCAAGGCTTTCGGCGACGGTCTCGGCGACCGTCACTTCGCTGGCGCCCTTGGCACGGAAGACCGCGAAGGTGACGACGGGTTTGCCATCGAAGCGGGCAAACGATTTCTGTTCCTCGTAGGTGTCCTTGATGGTGCCGAGATCGGACAGCTTGACGAAGCGGCCATTGCTGAGCGCAATCGTGGTGTTTTGCAGACTTGCAACATCGCGGCTGTCGCCAAGCGTGCGGATCGACTGTTCGGCGCCGGCGACCTGACCGCGACCGGAGCCGAGATCAACATTGGTGCCGCGCAACTGGGTGCTGATATCGGCGGCGGTCACGCCAAGCGCGTTGAGGCGGTTGGGGTCGAGCTCGATGCGGATTTCACGGTCGGCGCCACCATAGCGGTCGACCCGGCCGATGCCGGGCTGGCCCTGCAGCGCGCGCTTGATCGTATCATCGACGAACCACGAGATTTCCTCGATGTTCATGTTCGGGGCGGAGACCGCGAAGCTCTGGATCGCCTGGCCTTCGACGTCGATCTTGGTGACGATCGGCTCGTCCACCGTTGCCGGAAGGTCGCCGCGGATCTGGTCGATCGCATCCTTGACGTCCTGCACCGCCTGCTCGGTCGGCACTTCCATACGGAACATGACCAATGTCTGGGACTGGCCGTCGGTGACGGTCGAGCTCAATTCGTCGACGCCGGTGATCGACGCCACCGCGTCTTCGACTTCCTTAGTGACCTGGGTTTCCAGCTCAGACGGGGAGGCGCCGCTCTGGGTGACGGTGATTGCCACCAATGGCACGTCGATATTGGGGAAGCGCGTGATCGGCAGGGCGATGAAGGACTGGATGCCCACCACCATCAACAGGAAGAAGGCCAGGATCGGCGCAATCGGATTTCGGATGGACCAGGCGGAAAAGTTCATAGCCTGCGTGCCTCTCAGTTGGAAACGGTGCTGTCATCGACCGGCTTGATGCGGTCGCCGTCGCGCACGAACGCGCCGGCCTTGGCAACGACGCGGTCGCCTTCCTTCAATCCCTTGACCACCTGGATATAGGCGCCGTCCTGAATGCCGGTCTCGATCTTGACCAGCTTGACGACGCCATCCTCGACAATGCGTGTGGTCGTTTCGCCCTTGGCCGTCGTAATCGCGGAAAGTGGCAGGGCGATGCCTTCCGCCTCATTGATCACGATATCTGCCGTACCATACATGCCGGCGCGGGCGGCGCTATCGTCATCGATGGCGATATGAACGGAGCCCAGACGGGTCTGGGCATCGACGACTGGCGACACCAGGCGAACCGAGCCCGAGAGCTTCTGAGCGCTGCCGGCTACGGTGAGTGCGGCCTTCTGGCCTGGCTTCAGGCGGAGGATCTCGTTTTCGGAGACATCGGCGATCAATTCGATCTGACCGTCCCGGATGACGGTAAAGAGCGGTTCGCCCGCACCGCTGGCAATCGCGCCGACGCGGGCATTGCGTGCGGCAACGGTGCCGGCGACCGGCGATTTGACGTCTGTGCGGGCAAGCTTCAGGTCGATATCGTTGATCTGGCTCTCGACCACGGTCACGTCTGCCTGCGCGACCGTGATTGCCTGGCGCGCCGTTTCGGCTTTGGCAGTGGCACTGGCCAACGTCGTTTCGGCCTGTTCCAGTTGCGAGGTGGCAACGGTCCCTGTCTTGCTCAGGCGGGTGGCGCGTTCGAATTGGCGCTGCGCATCCTTGGCGCTCGCCTCTGCCTCGATCAACTGGGCGCGGTATTGCGCAAGCCCTGCTTCAGCCTTCGCCTTGTTGGCAATCAGCTGGCTCTTTTCCAGCAGCAGGCTGTCATCGTTCAGCCGTGCGACCACGGCATCCTTGGCAACGGTATCGCCGACATCGGCTTCGAGCGATTTGGTCAAAAGACCTTCGACCTGGGGCTGGACATAGACTTCCTCCTCGGCCTTGACCGTGCCGGTGGCGACGATCCGATCCGTGAGTGCACGAGCCGTGGCGGTAGTCACGACGATCGCCGGCAGGTTCGGAGCAGCAACGGGCGCCGCGGCCTCCTGCGCAATGGCAACAGAACCGGTGAAGGTGAGAGTGGCGGCCAACAGAATTGACGTGGCGCTCGTATTTCGCAGCATGGCTACCTTCCAGAAAAAAATCGCAGATTTAGCTCACATTACGCAGCTCGTGCACAAACGGCTCACTGCCGGTGCGAGATGGCATTTTTGCGCCGCCGCGGCTCTGCAGAGCTTTATCATGCCTCAAAATGCTGCGTGGCAACAGGTGGGGATGGAAAAACCACCTGCAAGGCTTGTCCAGCAATATTCATCGCGGAACGCGGCCGAAAAGTCGACAAGGCAACCTTGTGTTGCCGATTTGCCAGATTAAGCGGTTGCGAACTGTATGTAATGCTTATGTATTTTGGGGTTGCACGGGGCCGAAGCCCCGTGCTTTTCAAGGGATATTCGAGACTACTTCAGGGCGGCGTCGGTGATCTCGGTGGTGAAGGCGCCGGTCGGCTCCTTGGTGATGACGGGATCGGAGCCACCACCGAGCAGGGTCTTGACGGTGCGCTCATAGGCGGCCTTGTCGAGCGCGCCATTCGAACCCGCCGTCAACTTGGCGACTTCGCCCATCATGCGCTTCTGGTGGAGTTCGGTCTGCGCACCGGATGCATCGTTTTCGAGAACGATTTCAGCCGCTTCATCCGGGTTTGCTTCGGCATATTTCCAGCCCTTCATCGAAGCGCGGACGAATTTGACCATCTTTTCCTTGAAGGCCGGGTCTGCCAGCTTGTCTTCGAGCACGTAGAGACCGTCTTCGAGCGTGGCCACGCCTTCGTCTTCATACTTGAAGGTCACAAGCTCCTCCGGCTTGATGCCGGCATCGATGACCTGCCAGTATTCGTTGTAGGTCATGGTGGAGATGCAGGCGGCCTGCTTCTGCAGCAGCGGATCGACGTTGAAGCCCTGCTTGAGGACGGTCACGCCGCCTTCGGAGCCATCGGTCTTGATGCCGAGCGTGCCCATCCAGGACAGGAAGGGATATTCGTTGCCGAAGAACCAGACGCCGAGCGTCTTGCCCTTGAAGTCTTCCGGCTTGGTGATGCCGGTTTCCTTGAGGCAGGTCAGCATCATGCCCGAGGACTTGAAGGGTTGGGCGATGTTGACCAGGGCAACGCCCTTTTCGCGGGTGGCAAGAGCAGATGGCATCCAGTCGACGATGACATCGGCACCACCGCCGGCCAGAACCTGCGGCGGCGCGATGTCCGGGCCGCCCGGCTTGATTTCGACATCGAGGCCTTCCTCTTCGAAGAAGCCCTTGTCCTTGGCGACATAGTAGCCGGCGAACTGGGCCTGGGTGACCCATTTCAACTGCAGCGTTACCTTGTCTGCGGCCGCCGCCTGCATGGCCGTCAGCGAGACGGCGGCAGCCAGCAGCATGGATGCAAGTTTGATCGTCATTTCAGTTCCCTCTTTTTTTGTTAGGTCTTGTTTTACGCCCGGCCACCACGGACGGACGGATGCCAGAAGGTGACCCAGCGTTCTGCCAGTGCCACCAAGCCGTAGAAGATCGAGCCGGCGAGTGCGGCAACCGCAATCTCGGCCCAGACCATGTCGACATTGCTACGCCCCACTTCCGTGGAAATCCGGAACCCCATGCCGACGATCGGGGTGCCGAAAAACTCTGCCACGATGGCGCCGATCAGCGCCAGCGTCGAATTGATCTTCAAGGCATTGAAGATGAAAGGCCAGGCGGCCGGCAGGCGCAACCGGATCAGCGTCTGCCACCAGGAGGCGGCATAGGTGCGCATCAGGTCGCGCTCCATGTGGCTCGCCGCCGACAGTCCCTGCACGGTATTCACCAGCATCGGGAAGAAGGTCATGATGACGACAACGGCGACCTTGGAGGGCCAGTCGAAGCCGAACCACATGACCATGATCGGGGCAATGCCGACGACCGGCAGCGCCGAGACGAAATTGCCGATCGGCAGCAGGCCCTTCTGCAGGAAGGGCGAGCGATCTATCAAAAGGGCCACGATAAAGCCGAGGCCGCAGCCGGCAATGTAGCCGGTGATGACGGATTTGAGGAAGGTCTGGCGGAAATCGGCCCAGAGGATCGGGGTCGAACTGATGATGCGGGCCCAGATCATCGAGGGTGCCGGCAGCAGGATCGAGGGAATATTGAAGCCGCGGACGACGCATTCCCAGATCACCAGCAGCGTGATGCCGAAAATGACCGGCACGGCGATGCCGATCACACGGCGGGTTGTCGGGTTTATCGGGCGCTGGCGCACCAGCCATTCATTGAGTGCCCAGGCACCGAGCCAGAACGCAATGGCGAAGACGAGATAACCGGTCATGGCCTGATTCATGGTTTGACCCCCATACGCTTCAGGACCCGTGTATGGGCAAGTCCGACGATCGAGACCAGCAGGGCTGCCAGTCCGGCGGCCATGAACAGAGCCGCCCAGATCTGGATCGTCTGGCCATAATAGGAGCCCGACAGCAGGCGGGCGCCGAGACCGGCGACGGCGCCGGTCGGCAGTTCACCGACGATCGCGCCGACCAGCGAGATGGCGATGGCGACTTTCAGCGAGGTGAAGAGATAGGGCATGGAGGCCGGCCAGCGCAGCTTCCAGAAGGTCTGGCTGGGGCTGGCGTGATAGGTATGCATCAGGTCGAGCAATTGCGTGTCCGGGCTGCGCAGACCTTTCACCATGCCGACAACGATCGGGAAGAAGGACAGATAGGTTGAGATCAGTGCCTTGGGCATCAGCCCGGACACGCCGATAGAATTGAGCACGACGATGATCATCGGCGCGACGGCCAAGATCGGGATGGTCTGCGAGGCAATCACCCAGGGCATCAGCGAGCGGTCCATGGCGCGGTTGTGCACGATGGCGATGGCAAGCACGATGCCGAGCACGGTGCCCATGCCGAAGCCGGCAAGGGTGGCCGAAAGGGTGATCCAGGCATGGTAGACGAGGCTACGTTTGGAGGTGACGGCCTTGTTGATCACCGTGTCCCAGAGCTCGGCAATGATCTGATGCGGGGCGGGCAGAACCGGCCGGTCCTGGATGAAGGTGCGTTCGATAACCTGGCCGAATGTAACGGTCTCGCCGGCGCGTGCGGCCTGGTCACGGACAAAGGGCGCATTCAGGTAGACGACCATGACATGCCAGATCACCAGGATCGCCAAAAGCACGGTCAGCACAGGCAGGATGCGGTCGCGGAAAGTGGAGGGCTGTGCCATGGTCAGACGCCTCCCTTTGTCGGATACAGCATCAGCGCCATGGACACCACGCCAAGGGCGACGCCGGCCATCTGGATGGCACTCAGCCGTTCGCCGAACAGGAAGAAGGCGATGACGTTGATCAGCACCAGCTGGGCGATGGCCGAGGCCGAGATCGCCATGCCGAGACCACCCTCTCGCATCAGCTTCACCATCATCAGATTGCCGATGCAATAGAGGGCGAGGGACGCGACAAGGACCCAGAGATTGTTGTTCGCAACATAGGCGCGCGACACGGTGGCGGCGGCGAGGAATGTTGCCATGGCTGCGCCGAGCCAGATGAGGAAGGCGGGGTTCATGGGGTGGGCTCCTCCTTCAGCAGGTGTGCGATGGAGGTTTCGATCGTAAGGTAGACATATTCGGGATTGTCTATCACCAGGTCGTTGTCGAAGCGAAGAACCTTGAAGCCTTGCGATACCATGAAGGCGTCCCGACGCAGATCGTGTCTGCGTCCCACATCGGTTTCGTGGCTGTCACCGTCTACCTCGACGACGATACCTGCTGCGAGCCATGCAAAGTCAGCGATATATGGGCCAATCGGTGTTTCCCTGCGGAACCGGGCACCGCGAGGGCGGAAGTCGCGCAGTATATCCCACATCTCACGTTCGGCCTTGGTCAGTTCCGTGCGCAGTGCGCGCGCGCGCTTTCGAGTTCTCGGATCAATGTTCGAATGAGGCATGGGACTACGCCTTCTGTTGATAGAGGAGCGAGCAGTTTCCCCTCCCCAACCCCTCCCCACAAGGGGGAGGGGCTTACCCGCCGCCCTCGTGCCTGAGGAGGTTGTCCGCTGCTGTCGTGTGCGGCGCCATGCTGCGTATGCCAATAGGTTTGGCACAGGCACAACAGTTTGGGTTGCCAATTGCTGCTGCTTAGTTGGCTGGTTGAGTGAGGAGCCGCGGGCGCCAAAGCCCCTCCCCCTTGTGGGGAGGGGTTGGGGAGGGGTCCTTTCCCTCAAAGAACCACTATTCCTCATAACTATGCCCCGCCTTCAGGCCTTCCCGGACGCGCTGGGCGATTTCCAGGAACTCCGGGGTTTCGCGGATTTCCAGTGGCCGCTCCTTCGGCAATGTCGACTCGATGATGTCGGTGACCCGGCCTGGCCTCGGGCTCATGACGACGATCTTGGTCGAGAGATAGACGGCTTCCGGGATCGAATGCGTGACGAAGCAGATCGTCTTGTTGGTGCGCTCCCAGAGTTTCAGGAGTTCGGAATTGAGGTGGTCGCGGACGATTTCGTCGAGCGCGCCGAAGGGTTCGTCCATCAAAAGCAGGTCGGCATCAAAGGCGAGCGCACGGGCGATCGAGGCGCGTTGCTGCATGCCGCCGGAGAGCTGCCAGGGGTATTTCTTGGCGAAGCCCGAGAGATTAACCAGATCGAGCGTCTGCGCGATGCGCTTTTTCTTCTCCTCGGCGCTGTAGCCCATGATTTCCAGCGGAAGGGCGATGTTCTTCTCGATGGTGCGCCAGGGATAAAGGGCGGCGGCCTGGAAGACGTAGCCGTAGGAACGCGCCTTGCGGGCATTTTCCGGCGTCATGCCGTTGACGGTGATGTCGCCGCTCGTGTGTTTCTCGAGGTCGGCGATGACGCGCAGGAAGGTCGTCTTGCCGCAGCCGGACGGGCCGATGAAGGAGACGAAGTCACCCTTCTTGACCTCGAGATTGACGTTGGACAGGGCATGCACGGGACCGTCATTGGTCTCGAAGGTTAGACTGAGGTCCTTGGCTGACACGACGGAGTAGGGAGCATTCATTCGGTGTGACCAATCGGGTTTCTTGCAAAGGCTTGAAGGCTCTTGCATGCTGTCAGGAGGAGGCCGTCCGCGGACGGCGAAAAGGGACGCGCGACCCTGTCGCGGGATGGATGAGGATCAGAGCATGGACACGTCATCGAAGCCCACCTGCCGCATCGTCAAGCCCGGCCATACCTATGAGGGCAAGCAGGGCCTGAGTTACTTCGAGGGCATCGCGGCCGAGACGGTCGGCGCCAAGGGTATTTGCATGCATGTGCTGACCATGCCGCCGGGCGCACGCGCCAAGGCGCATCTGCATGAGAACCACGAGACGGCGATCTACATGCTGTCGGGCCAGGCCCATACCTGGTATGGAGAGCGGCTGGAGAACCATGTCATCGTGCATGCCGGGGAACTGTTCTACATTCCGGCCGGCGTGCCGCATCTGCCGGCCAACCTGTCGCATGCGCCCTGCACGGCGATCATCGCGCGCACCGATCCGAACGAACAGGAGAGCGTCGTGTTGCTGCCGGAGCTGGACGGACTGGTCGAGGTTTGAGGTGTTGCTTCTCGCCAGCGGGGAGAAGGTGGCGCGTAGCGCCGGATGGGGGGGCGCGGAGCGAGCTGGTTTGCTTGTTTCGCTGACGTCGGCGCGCGGGGTACCCCCCTCTGTCCTGCCGGACATCTCCCCCACAAGGGGGGAGATCGGACCCCGCAAATGTTCTGCCGTTTGGATAAGTTGCCTGCCGCAGCATGATCCTCCGGTCTGTCGGCTGGAGCGACTGCCCAGCCGCAACCGATCTCCCCCCGTGTGGGGGAGATGCCCGGCAGGGCAGAGGGGGGTAACACCGCGCGCCAGCGACATCGGTTCTATCACACCCCCGTTGCCGGAATGCCTGACCGCTCGACCTTGCGTGGCGCGACCAGGTCCTTCCAGGTGGAGAGCGCCTTGTTGACTGCGGTGAACGGCTCGCGCTTGACGAACTGGCCATGGCCTTCCTGCGTCTTCACGGTCGCCTCCTCGATGGCAACCTTGCCACGCGTGAGCGTGTAGCGCGGCAGGCCGGTGACGGTCTTGCCCTCGAAGACATTGTAGTCGATCGCCGACTGCTGGGTCTTGGCCGAGATCGTCTTGGAGCGCTTCGGGTCCCAAACCACCAAGTCCGCATCGGCACCGACCAGGATCGCGCCCTTCTTCGGGTAGATGTTGAGGATCTTGGCGATATTGGTCGAGGTCACGGCGACGAATTCGTTCATCGTCAGGCGGCCGGTCGCAACGCCGTATGTCCAGAGCATCGGTAGGCGATCTTCAAGCCCGCCGGTGCCGTTGGGGATCTTGGCGAAATTGCCGAGGCCGAAGCGTTTCTGATCGGTGGTGAAGGCACAGTGATCGGTCGCGACCACCGAGAGCGAGCCGGACTGCAGGCCGGCCCAGAGTGAGTCCTGATGCTGCTTGTTGCGGAAGGGCGGGCTCATGACGCGGCGGGCGGCATGATCCCAGTCCTTGTCGAAATATTCGCTCTCGTCGAGCGTCAGGTGCTGGATCAGCGGCTCGCCATAGACGCGCATGCCCTTCTGGCGGGCGCGGCGGATGGCTTCGTGCGCCTGTTCGCAAGACGTGTGCACGACGTAGAGCGGTACGCCCGCCATGTCGGCGAGCATGATGGCGCGGTTGGTTGCTTCGCCTTCGACTTCCGGCGGGCGCGAATAGGCATGCGCCTCGGGGCCGGTATTGCCCTCGGCCATCAGCTTGGCGGTCATGGCTGCAACGACGTCGCCGTTTTCGGCGTGGACGAGCGGCAGGGCGCCGAGTTCGGCGCAGCGCGAAAAGGAGGCGAACATCTCGTCGTCGTTGACCATCAGCGCGCCCTTATAGGCCATGAAGTGCTTGAAGGTGTTGATGCCCTTGTCTTGCACCACCGTCTTCATCTCGTCGAAGATGCGTTCGTTCCAGCCGGTGATCGCCATGTGGAAGGAATAGTCGGCATTGGCCCGCGACGTCTTGTTGTCCCACATCTGCAAGGCTTCCAGCAACGACTGGTCCGGCGCCGGAAGACAGAAGTCGACGACCATGGTGGTGCCACCGGCAAGACCGGCGCGGGTGCCGCTTTCGAAGTCGTCGGCAGAGTAGGTGCCCATGAACGGCATTTCGAGATGCACATGCGGATCGATGCCGCCCGGCATGACGTAACAGCCGGTGGCATCAAGGGTTTCGTCGCCGGAGAGGTTAGGGCCTACTTCAACGATGACGCCGCCGTCGATCTTGACGTCGGCTTTGTAGGTGAGATCGGCGGTGACGATGGTGCCGTTCTTGATGACTGTGCTGCTCATATAGTCTCTCCCCGTTGTATCAAGTTCAGTGTGCACTCATCCAGCGAAGCCCAAGGCAAGAGCCATGGAGCGCTCCAGTCGGCGCATTGTCATGTCATCCAAGTACCCAATGATATCCCCGATCTTTTGTCTGCTGGCCGGGCTGATCTTGTCGACCATGATTTCCGATTGAAGCTTCAGCCCGTTTGTGGATGTCGGCTCCACCGGCACCCGAAAGATGCTGGGCTCGGAACTGAAGCTGGTGATGGGGCAGAGGAGCACGGTCTTCAACTGCGAAGCGGTCATCGAATCCGTTTGCACGATAACGGCCGGTCGAGGCTTTCCGAGATCGCTCGAAAGGACCACGGTGACGACATCGCCACGCTTCATTGAGCGTCTTCTCCGTCTTCGTGGTCCCAAATGTCCTTTTGAAGACTGTCGATCCACTCCATCACGTTGTCTTCTTCATCAGCGAACGCAATTCGGTTCGCCTCGGCAATCGCCTGTTCTCGCATGGAAGGGTTTCGGAGATCCGGCAGCCAAAGTTCGAACCGCTGGAATCCCTTGGCCTGAAACTCGGCCCGCTCTTCGGCGGAAATTTCTCTCGGCAGTGTCATTGGTAATCCTCCGGGCGGTTCAGGCGATTATGCTACCCGACAATCTCCGCCGTCTCCAGCACCGCTCGCAGCAGCACGTCGGCTCCTGCCGTGGCCCAGTCCTTGGAGATCTCTTCCGCCTCGTTGTGGCTCAGGCCGCCGACGCAGGGGCACATGATCATCGTGGCGGGCGCAACCTTGGCGGCCCAGCAGGCGTCGTGGCCGGCGCCGGAGATGATGTTCATGTGGCTGTAGCCGAGATCTTCAGCCGCCTTGCGCACGGAGGCGACCAGTTTTTGATCGAAGGTGACGGGATCGAAATGGCCGACCGCTTCGACGGAGCAGCCGACGCCGAGCGTTTCGCAGATTGTCGCTGCCTCCGCCTCGATCCTGGCACGCATGCGATCCAGCTTTTCCTGGCTCGGAGTGCGGATGTCGACGGTGAAGATCACCGTGCCGGGCAGCACATTGCGCGAATTCGGCGAGAACTTGACCTGGCCGACGCCGCCGACGGCGCCGGGCTGCTCGCTCATCGCCACCGTCTGTACCATTTCCATGATGCGGGCCATGGCAAGGCCGGCATTGACGCGCAGGTTCATCGGGGTCGAGCCGGTATGGGCCTCGCGACCGGTGAGGGTGAATTCCAGCCACCACAGGCCCTGGCAGTGGGTCACGACACCGATCTGCTTGTCTTCGGCTTCGAGGATTGGGCCCTGCTCGATATGATATTCGAAATAGGCGTGCATCTTGCGCGCACCGACCTCTTCATCGCCGAGCCAGCCGATGCGCTTCAACTCGTCGCCATAGGTCTTTCCGTCGGGATCGCGGCGCCCATAGGCGTAGTCCAACGTATGCACGCCGGCAAAGACGCCGGAGGCCAGCATGGCTGGGGCGAAGCGGGCGCCTTCTTCATTGGCCCAATTGGTGACCACGATGGGGTGCTTGGTCTGGATGCCCAGGTCATTCATCGTGCGGACGGCCTCAAGGGCTGCCAGCACGCCGAGAACGCCATCATATTTGCCGCCGGTCGGCTGGGTGTCGAGATGGGAGCCGACATAAACGGGCAGGGCAGCGGGATCGGTGCCGGGGCGGGTGGCGAACATCGTGCCCATCTTGTCGACGCCCATGGAAAGGCCTGCGGCTTCGCACCATGTCTGGAACAGGGAGCGGCCGGTGGCATCGTCATCCGTCAGCGTCTGGCGGTTATTGCCGCCGGCAACGCCGGGGCCGATCTTCGCCATGTCCATCAGCATGTCCCACAAGCGGTCGCCGTTGACGCGCAGGTTTGCGCCGGGTTGAGCCGTCATGATCTAAGTCCTCACCTGTTTATGCGAAGCCGGATCTTCCGCCCGACTTCATTGTTCCCCCGGTCAACGACTGCGATTGTTCTTTGTTTTTAACGCTGTCGTATCAGCAGTTGCCTTTACTTGGCATCTGTCCAATAATTTGACCGACTGGTAAAACATTACAGCTTCCATCGCGGCACTCAAGACGAAAATCGGAAAAATTTGCGACAAAAATCCGGGCAGTTGCACAGAAAATGTGCGTCAATATTGTCGAATGACTTCAAGATGTTAGGCGGGAACACCTAAAAGATGGCGATACCGAGAGCGGCACAGACCCAGAGGCGGACGCGCATACAGGAAGAGAAAGAGGAGCTTATCCTCGAGGCGGCGCTCGAAGTCTTTTCCCAGCGTGGCTTTCATGGCTCGACGATCGACCAGATCGCCGAAGTGGCCGGCATGTCGAAACCAAACCTGCTCTACTATTTCCGTACCAAGGACACGATGCATCGGGCGTTGATCGATCGGGTGCTGGAAAACTGGCTGGAGCCGTTGCAGGCCTTCGATGCCGAGGGTGATCCGGAGCAGGAGATGCGCTCCTATATCCGCCGCAAGCTGGAAATGGCGCGCGATTTTCCCCGCGAAAGCCGCCTGTTCGCCAACGAGATCCTGCAGGGGGCGCCGCATATCGAAGGTGTTCTGGAGGGGCCGCTCAAGTCTCTCGTCGATGAGAAGGCCGAGGTGATCCGGGCCTGGATTGCGGCCGGCAAGGTGCGCGACTGCGATCCCTATCACATGATCTTCTCGATCTGGTCGACCACGCAACACTATGCCGATTTCGATGTTCAGGTGAAGGCGGTGCTGGGTCGCGGACACGACGGTGTCGATCGTTTCGAGGCGGCGGCGCAGTTCCTGGAGACGCTGTTCGTCAGTGGTCTCATCGTCGGCGACAAAAAGACCTGATCAGTCTTTCAGCAATCCCATTACCAAGAGGCCGCCGGCCGTTACCAATGCGCCGGCGAAGACGGCTGGGCTCGCCCAGCCATGGCCGATCAATCCTTCCAGAACGATGACGCCGGTCGGTGTCAGATAGCCGTAGCCAAGGACTTTGGCCGCCGGCAGCCGCGTCGATGCATATTGCAGCAGCATGAAGGTGAATGCGGTGGTGACGACCGATAGATAGGCAACGGTGGCCCATACGCTCAACGGCAGAGCGGAGAAGTCCGTCTTGATCAGCGGCAGGGCGCCGGTCGGCAGAAGCCATGGAACCGTGAAGACCGTTACCCAAAAACCGAAAGCGACCGGGTGTTCGCCGCGGCCGAATTTGCGGATCAGCGGTACATAGGCGGCATGCCCGATGACGCCGACGAAAAAGATCAGTTCGCCACGACCGATATCGAAGGCCAGCATGGCGCCGACATCGGCGCGAAAGATGACCCAGATTGCGCCGAGTGCCGCGATGATCAGGGCGGCCAGCACGCCCGGCCTTGTCGGCTGGCGCAGGAGAAACAGGGCGAAACCGGCGCTGATCAGTGGCATCAGCGTAAAGACGGCGCCGGTCTGGACCGGGCTGGTGAATTCCAGGGCCGTGAACATGGTCAGCATGTAGATGGCGATCAGGCCACCGAGAATGACGAAACGCCAGGGCTCCTTCGGAAACTGGAAGGGTGCCTTGAAGATGCCGAAGGCCATGATGCCCATGACGATCACGGTGAGCAGGTAGCGCCAAAGGGTGAGTGGGCCGGCATCCATGGATTGCGCCGCTATGCCGCCGAAGGAGAAGGAGCCGGCAATCAAAGCCGCAAAAAGCATCATTCCGGCATGGGCGAGCAGCTTTTCGCGACCTTTGGCATGAATGGAATGTTTGTTCGGGGAGGCGTTTTCGACGGCGTTTTCAGACATTTCAATTCCTGCGGGCATGCTCGGCGAAAGCGTTTTCGCCTCGGTCCAGCCGCGTTCGTCCCGTAGGCGAAGACTTGACCGGACTGTCAATCTCATTCATGTGCGACAGGGCGTTTAACCGGAGCCATACGCTCCTTTAGTCTCGCCAAGCCCCGCCAGTTAATCGAAAGTGGATGCCATGACAACGACGATCGGCTTCAGCGACACCAACCGCAAAACCAGCGATGTGCTGCAAGGAGTGATCGATTCCATTCGCGGCGAGCATGTGACCTTGCGCGAGATTCTGTCGGAAATGGGTGAAAGCGGCCTTCTGCTGCTTTGCGGGTTGTTGTCGCTGCCATTCCTCTTTCCGGTCTCCATCCCGGGCGTTTCGACCGTGTTTGGTGCCGGCATTGTGCTGATCGGGATCGCCATCACATTCAATCGCTTGCCGTGGCTGCCGGAAAAGCTGGTCGACCGCCGGTTGGAAAGTCGCAAACTCGTGCCTGTGCTGGAGCGCGGCGTCAATGTCTTGCGCCGCATGGACCGGTTCATTCGACCGCGCGCCTCGCTGCTGACCACCGGTGTCGTGATGAACCGGCTGAACGGGCTGACGCTGACAGGCGCCGGCGTGCTTTTGATGATGCCGCTAAGCTTCATCCCGTTTTCCAACACATTGCCGGGTGTTGCTATTCTGCTTTTGTCGGCGGGCATTTCGCAGCGGGATGGATTGGTGGTCGCTGGCGGCTATCTGCTGACGCTGTTGACGCTCGTCTATTTTGGCGGTCTTGCCTATGCGGCTTATGCAGCCGGGCAGAGCCTCAACCTGATCGGCGGCTGATCAGGCGCGGCTGAGCCAAAGGTTCTCGCGTTCGCCTTTGTGTTTCCGGGCAAAATCGATGAACGCTTCGGCATTCATCGGCCGGGCCAGCGCATACCCTTGCAGTGTATGGCAGCCGAGATCGCGCAAGATCGCGGCATGCTCCATGGTCTCGACGCCTTCGGCCACGATGCCGATGCCCAGGGACCGGCCAATGTCGACGATCGAGCTGATCAGGCGGCGCTGGGCCACATTGGTAACGATCGGAGCGGTCAGCTGGCGATCGATCTTCAGTCGGCTCGGGGAGAGCTTGACCAGGCTCAAGATCGACGCGTAGCCGGTGCCGAAATCATCGATTTCGATATCGATGCCATAGGCGCGGATGCGCTCGATGCTCTGGGCGATCGCGTCACCCTTGTCGTCGAAGGATATCGATTCCAGCAATTCAAACGACAGGCTGCCGGGCTCCAACGTGAGTGTGTCGAGCCGTTCGAGCAAGGTGTCTTCAAACAGGCGCTGTGCCGAAATGTTGACGGAGACGCGCTCAACGCCGAGCTCGTTGGCGCGCCAGCGGGTGAGTTGAAACAAGGCCTGATCGAGGATGGTCGCGTCGATCTGCGAGACGACGTTGAGGCTCTCGGCAATATCGAGAAAGGCGCTCGGCGCGAGGATGCCGCGCTGCGGGTGTTGCCAGCGGGCCAAGGCCTCGACACCGTTGATGTCTAGCGTGTGGGCATCGAACTGCGGCTGGAAATAGGGGACAAACTCCTCTGCGGCCAGCGATCGCAGAATGGCATCCGCCGTCTTCTTGGTGTTGACTGTCTGGGCGCGCAACTGATCGCTGAAGCGTTCGACGCGATTGCGTCCACGGCGCTTGGCTTCGTAAAGGGCGATGTCGGCATTGACCAGCAGTTGCGCGACCACCGAGTTCCTGTCGGTCTTTGTGGCAACGCCGATCGAGGCGCCGACCCGGCACTCATGTCCGTCATAGGTGATCGGTGTGTTGATGGCATCGATCAGGCGCCGCCCCATGTCCAGATACTGCTCCTCGCCTAGCGGGCTGAAGCACACGATGACAAATTCGTCGCCGCCGATGCGGGCGACAAAATCGCCGTCGCGCACATTGTTGCGCAGGCTTTCGGCAACATGGCGGAGCATGGCATCGCCAGCTCCGTGGCCGAGCGTATCGTTGATATCCTTGAAACGATCGAGGTCCATATGCAGGACCGTCAGACGATTGTCGCCGTGTTCGATCTTGTCGATTGCAGCGATATGCTGATCGAGATAGCGGCGATTGGGCAATCCGGTCAGGGCGTCATGCAGGGAATTGTGCTCCATGTGCCGGCGGGCGGTTTCCAGCGCTTCATTCTGCTGTTCGGTCTGGCGCTGTGCTTGGCGTAAATCCTGCTGCAGAAGGATATCGGTGGTGACATCCCAATTCACGCCCACCATTTTCCTGCGGTTTCCACGGTCACGATAATGCGTGCCAAAGGTGCGGATATGACGAATTTCGCCGTCGGGGCGCATGATCCTGAATTCTGCGACATAGTCCGTGTCGCGCAGCACCGCTTTCTTGAAGTTTCGCTCAGCGAGTTCGACATCTTCGGGGTGGAGCAGTCCATGCCAGGTCTCCAGCGAACTTTCCGGTTGTTCGCCAAGTCCATAGAGCTGACGGACGCGATTGTCCCAGGTGAGTTCGCCCGTATCCAGATCCACGTTCCAGATGCCGATGCCGGAGGCGGTCAAGGCGAGGTCGAGCCGGTGTGAGATCGCGTTCAGTTCGCTCTCGCGTTGGCGCAGCACCGCGATATTGGCCTGCCGCTCGCGCAACAGGCGCGCAACCCAGGCAACCGGCGCGACAATCATTACGCCCAAAAGCGCCATCAGCGCACGGAATGTCCATTCGTCGGAGGCTCGCTGTTCCCATCCACCCTTCGGCCGTGCGGCGATCTCCCAACTCTCGTTGCCGAAGTTGATCGGCATCAGCACCGGAGTGTCCTGAAACACCTTGGCGCTGCCGAAGAACGGTTTGCTGACGGTGCCGCTGCGTGTGCTGACGATTGCGACTTCGATGCCGAGGCCCTCCGAATTCAATCCGCCATAATCATAGAGCTTGTCGATATCGATGACTGCCGCCATCAGCCCCCAGAAACTGCGCGCACCTTTGCCATTCTGGACAACGACGGGATAACGAACGATGAGCCCATGTCCGCCCTGAACAAGATCAACGGGACCCGTGACCGCCATCGTTCCCGTGTCGCGAACCCGCAGGGCAACTTCCCTTTGCGTGTCACTTTGGCGGTAGTCGAAGCCAATGGCTTTTTCATTGCCGCTCAAGGGGTAGGCAAATCGAACGACAAGATCGGGGGCCAAGGCAATGTGGCGCAACTGGTGCTCTGTGTCGAAGAGGCGGACCGCCAGCGCGGAAAAGCGTGCCTGGTCGATCTTAGGTTCCGTTTCAACAACCGCGATAAGGCCCTGAACCAGCTGTATATTTGCATTGATTCCGCCTTCCAGCCTGGCCCTGATCAATCCCAGTTCCTCGGCCACGCGGTTGCGCATATTTTCCTGGTGCAATCGATCTTTCTGACCGTCAGCATAGACCATGGAGATTGCCACGGCGACGGTCACAATGATGGCGGGAACATAGTATTGAAAAGCAGCATTGACTGCTCCCCAACCCTTTTCCCTGATCTGTTCCGCCATGTTTGGTTGCCTCATTGTAATGCGGGAAAACAACTTCCGCTTGTGAAGAAGCCTCCGCTAAATGAGCAGATTTTCACGAAACTCTTGAAATTTGCTGAATCGAACGACCTTAATTATCTTGGGTCGTGTGTTGCGTGACATTCTCGTATTAGGTGTAGGCGGAGCGTGCCTTTTGGCTCGATCCGCCTATACCGCTCCACGCTATTCCGCAGCCTGCCTAGCCATCGGGTTGTTCGGATGGGTCGTCCAATTGGCGTAGTTCGGATCGACCGGCTTGCCGGTGCGCTGGTCGAGCACGCCCGCATCGAGGCCGACCATGGTAATGCAGTTCTCGACCGGACAGACGTTGACGCAGAGGTTGCAGCCAACGCACTCGTCTTCCATCACCTCGAACTTCCTGACGCCATCAACGAACTGGGTGATCGCCTGGTGCGAGGTGTCTTCACAGGCGATGTGGCAGCGGCCGCATTTGATGCAGGCATCCTGGTCGATATGCGCCTTGGCGATGTAGTTGAGGTTGAGATACTGCCAGTCGGTGACATTGGGGACAGCGCGGCCGCAGATGTCATCGAGATTGCGGTGACCCTTGGCGTCCATCCAGTCGGACAGCCCCGTGATCATTTCCTCGACGATCTTGAAGCCGTAGGTCATGGCGGCGGTGCAGACCTGCACATTGCCGGCGCCGAGCACCATGAATTCCGCCGCATCCCGCCAGGTGGTGACGCCGCCGATACCGGAAATCGGCAGGCCATGGGTTTCCGGATCGCGAGCGATTTCGGCCACCATGTTGAGCGCGATCGGCTTGACGGCCGGGCCGCAATAGCCTCCGTGTGTACCCTTGCCGCCGACCGTCGGGTTGGGTGCAAAGTTGTCGAGATCGACCGAGACGATCGAGTTGATCGTGTTGATCAGCGACACGGCGTCGGTGCCGCCAGCCTTTGCGGCGCGGGCGGGCTTGCGGATATCGGCGATATTCGGCGTCAGCTTGGTGATGACGGGCATGCGGGTATATTGCTTGCACCAGCGCACGACCATCTCGATATATTCCGGCACCTGGCCGACGGCAGCACCCATGCCGCGTTCGGACATGCCGTGCGGACAGCCGAAATTGAGCTCGATGCCGTCTACGCCGGTCTCTTCGACGAGTGGAAGGATCGACCGCCAGGCATTTTCTTCGCAAGGCACCATGATCGAGGCGACGATGGCCCGATCCGGCCATTTCATCTTCACCTCCTTCATTTCGCGAAGGTTGATATAGAGGTCGCGGTCGGTGATCAGTTCGATGTTGTTGAGGCCGAGAAGCCTTCGGTCGGCACCCCAGATGGCGCCGTAGCGCGGGCCGTTGACGTTGACGACGGGCGGGCCTGCCTCGCCGAGCGTCTTCCAGACGACGCCGCCCCAGCCGGCTCGAAAGGCGCGCTCGACATTGTATGCCTTGTCGGTCGGTGGCGCAGACGCCAGCCAGAACGGATTCGGTGATTTGATGCCGACGAAATTGTTGCGAAGATCAGCCATGGTTTTGTCCTCTCAAAACGGGATCAAGCGACAGCACTGGCTCCCGCCATCTGCATGGCGAGAGAACGGTTGATGCTTTCGGCCGCGTCACGGCCCATGGCGACGGCGGATACCGTCAGGTCCTGACCTCCGGTGGCACAGTCGCCGCCGGCCCAGATGCCGGCAACCGAGGTGCGGCCCTCGTCATCGATGGCGATCTTGCCACCGTCGAGCTTCAGGTCGTCGAGGCCATAGCTGTCGAGTTTCTGGCCAATTGCCACCAGGATCTGGTCGGAGGCGATCGCGGTCTGCTGGCCGGTGCCCTTCATGATGCCGTCTTCGAGTTGGGTATATTCGAAGGTGATGGCTGCGACATGGCCGTCCTGATGCGAGACTTCCTTGGGCTGCAGCCAGTGGCGAATATGCACGCCCTTAGAGGCTGCGAGATCCTGCTCGAAGGTCGAGGCGTTCATGTGCTCCTTGCCGCGGCGATAGCAGATGGTGACGTTTTCGGCGCCGAGCAGCTTGGCCTGAACGGCGGCATCGATCGCGGTCATGCCGCCGCCGATGACGACGACATTGCGGCCGACCGGCACGTTGGCCTTGCTGGCGGCCTGGCGAAGGTGTGCAATGAACTCGACGGCATCCATGACACCGTCAATCTGGGCGCCGGGAATGTTGAGTGTGTTGACGTTGCCGAGACCTGCGCCGATGAAAACGGCGTCGTGTTTCACCTGGAGTTCGGCAAGCGTGAAGTCACGTCCGAGCATCTGGCCGCTGCGTATGTCGATATTGCCGAGTGCGAGAATGTAGTCGACTTCCGTCTGGGCGAAGTCGTTCGGTGTCTTGTAGGCTGCGATGCCGTATTCGTTCAGGCCGCCTGCCTTTTCGCGGGCTTCGTAGATCGTGACCAGATGGCCATGCAGGGCCAGTCGATGGGCAGCAGACAGGCCGGCCGGGCCTGCGCCGATGACGGCGACCGTTCTGCCGCTTGAAGGGGAGGGCGTGTAGAACTGGCGACCCTGGTCAATGGCGATATCGGTTGCATAACGCTGCAGGCGGCCGATTTCGACGGGACGCTCTTCGGCGGTGTTGCGGACGCAGGCCTCTTCACAAAGCTGTTCTGTCGGACAGACGCGGGCGCACATGCCGCCCAAAATGTTCTGGTCGAATATGGTCTTGGCGGAGCCAAGCGGATTGCCAGTCGATATCTGCCGAATGAACATCGGGATATCGATGGCGGTGGGACAGGCCTGCATGCAGGGCGCGTCGTAACAGAAGTAGCATCTGTCGGAGGCAACCAAGGCTTCATGATCGCCCAGTGGCGGATGCAGATCGGAGAAATTTCGCTGATATTCGGCAGCGTCGAGCCGCCCGGCCTTGAGGCCCGGTTCCAGTGTTCGCATCGCAGTTCCCTCATTTTTTGTTCGAAGCGATGCAGGGAAGCGTAACGCAGGATCAAAGTTTTATCAAACGGTAAAAATTCAGAAAATTCGCTAAAATAGCCTGAGAAATATGGCGTGTCGGAGGTCCGTCAAACGGATTATCTGTCTGAACCCGCTGGTCGTTTCGCCGAATTGGAGGAAATGTCAAAACATGAGTGTAATGCTCAACTATATACTTTACTCTTTTTATCATGTTTTGTATGGCTATGTTCCCGGATGAGGACGGCGTCTTGCCGACTCGGGTCTGCAGAGCGGAGACGCGACGACATGGCGAAAAAGAAGAAGCATGCCGGCAAGAAGCCAGCGACTGAGGCAGTCAGCAAGCCGAAAGCGCGCGTGCAGCCCGAAGTGAAGAGCTTTCTCTATGTCGGCGGGCGCGATTGCCAGGTCGCACACCTGCGGCAGATCGCCACAAATTTCGGTGCCGAACTGATCCATCACGATGGCGGATTGCGAGAGGCGGTGTCACGGATCGATACAGTTCTGCCCTCTGTCGACTGCGTCTTCTGCCCGATCGACTGTATCAGCCATGACGCGTGTCTGCGCGTCAAAAGCGGTTGCAAGAAGTTCGGCAAGACCTTCATTCCGCTGCGCAATGGCTCGAAATCCAGCCTTGAGCGCGCCCTGCAGACGATGAGCGAAAGGAATGCTGAAGCATGAGCAATGATGGGACCAACGAGGGCAGCATCAACGCCTTTCATCGCATGGCCCAGCAACGCGGCGATGGCCTGTTGCCGGAGCTTGTTGTCGGCTTGAAAAACGCCTCGCAAAAAAATGAAGTGATGAAATGCGAAATCATCACTTTGCCGGGCTTGCATAATCGCAAGACAACTCCCATGTACGCAAGGTCACCGGGGGCAACCGCCCTTGTAATCGAATTTCCCGCGCCCAAGTGGCAGCGAAACGCCGCACGTCAAGGGATGTAGGCTTTCGTCGATGGTGACGACGCGGGCCTAGAGGGAAAACCCCATATGAGCCGCCCAGATCAAGCGACTACCAAAAGTTTTGATGTTGTCCCGATCTTACCGTCCTTGAATTTTTCAGAAACACGCGATTTTTACGTCACGCATCTCGGCTTCGAAGAGGTGGGTGCCAACTGCGACGATTATCTCGTGATCCGCAAAGGCCCAATGGAATTGCATTTCTGGCTGAGCGACGATCCGTTCCAATGCCAGAACAGTTCGGTCTTCTTCCGTTCGAACGCCATCTGCGAAATCTACACCGTCTTGCGGGACCGCGGTGTCGAGGCCGTTCTTCCTTCCGATCAACTGCACGACGTGCGGTTTCATGTCCGCGACCCGCACGGAAATCTGCTGATGTTTGCGGATGCGATGGTGCTGGCCGGCGCCGGCGCCACGGCCCCGATGGCTGAAGCCTGCCATTGATCCGGGCAATCTGCTGACAGGACTTCTCCGCGCTGGCGCCTCAGTCAGCGCGGAGAGGCAGCGCCGCTCCAATAGCCAGAAGCAGCCAGGCACCGATCAGCGTCAGTCCGCCGGTGGGCGCTGCCATGGGAAACAGGCCCGTACCTGTAAATTGGCGTGAGGCCAGATCGCCGGCAAACAGCAGCGTTCCCGCCATCATCAACATACCTGAGACCTTGCCCATTCGCAGGGACGAACCGGCGACCGCGAGCGCCAGAAGCGCTGGCGCATGTGCAAGGCATATGGTCGAGGCGGGGCGCAGAAGCGCTTCTCCGCCGGCATGGCTGGCGGCAGCGGCCAGTGCCACGCCGGCTGCGCCGATCAGGCCGGCTGCCACGGGCAGGAGCCTTTGGACGGTTGAACCAAACGACATGGCTATTCCTTGTTCTGCATGTGATGGGCAAGCCGCACGACCGGCTCCCAGATGATGTCGCGGAGTTTTTCGTTGGCGATCGTCTCGTCCATGGCGCGCCGGAAGCAGAGCAGCCATTCATCCCGCTCGACAGGACCGATTTCCGCGACGAAGTGACGACGGCGCAGCATCGGGTGCCCGCGCTTTTCCATATAGATCGGCGGACCACCCAGATAACCGGTCAGGTAGTCGTAGAACTTCTCCTCGCTGCCCGACAGATCCGGCGGGTGCACCGCCCGGCAACGGGCGGCTTCCGGCAGCGTGTCCATCAGTTCATAGAAACGCCGGCACAGTGCCTTGACAGTTACATCCCCGCCGATCGCCTCATAGAGGGTTATGGTTTCTTCGCTCACGGTCTATTCCTGTCGCTCATCCCACATTCCATAGCCGGTCGCCCGACCGGTCGGCAACGCCGAAGCGATTGCTGCGTCAATATGCAGTCGGCGTTCCAGGCGGCCTGTTTCGGTCTCGGGCGTTCACCATGACGGTGGAAAGCGTCGTAACTGTCGGGTGTGCACTGCAAAATACCTGCGACAGAAGCGGCTGGCCATGACATAAGGGCGCCGCAACTTTTCGGGCCCCAGATCATGATTCGTATTGAAAACATCAGCAAGCAGCTCAGCCACCGGATCCTCTTCATCGAGACTTCCGCCGCCCTGAACCGTGGGGAGAAGATCGGTCTGGTCGGGCCGAACGGCTCGGGCAAAACCTCGCTGTTTCGCATGATCACAGGTCAGGATGCGCCTGACGAGGGCCAGGTCGCTGTCGATAAGGGCATTACCATCGGTTATTTCAACCAGGATGTCGGCGAGATGTCGGGCCTGAGTGCTGTTGCCGAAGTGATGAACGGTGCGGGTCCGGTCAGTGATGTCGCCGCCGAGCTGCGCGAGCTGGAATCGGCCATGGTCGATCCGGACCGCATGGACGAGATGGACCAGATCATCGAACGTTACGGTGAAGTTCAGGCGCGCTACGAGGAACTGGACGGCTATGCGCTGGAGGGCCGCGCCCGCGAAGTGCTGGCGGGCCTGAGCTTCAGCGAAACCATGATGGACGGCGATGTCGGCGCGCTGTCGGGCGGCTGGAAGATGCGCGTGGCGCTTGCCCGCATCCTGCTCATGCGCCCGGACGTGATGCTGCTCGACGAACCGTCCAACCATCTGGATCTCGAAAGCCTGATCTGGCTGGAGCAGTTCCTGAAGGGCTACGAGGGCGCATTGCTGATGACCTCGCATGACCGCGAGTTCATGAACCGCATCGTCACCAAGATCATCGAGATCGATGCCGGCCAGCTCAACAGCTATTCCGGCGACTACGAATTCTACGAGGGCCAGCGGGCGCAGAACGAGAAGCAGCAGCAGGCGCAGTTCGAGCGCCAGCAGGCGATGCTCGCCAAGGAAATCAAATTCATCGAGCGCTTCAAGGCGCGCGCCAGCCATGCTTCCCAGGTGCAGAGCCGGGTGAAGAAGCTGGAGAAGATCGACCGTGTCGAACCGCCGAAGCGCCGCCAGGTCGTCGCCTTCGAATTCCAGCCGGCACCGCGCTCCGGCGAAGACGTGATCAACGTCAAGAACGTGCACAAGAAGTATGGCGACAAGGTCATCTATGAGGGTTTCGATTTCATGGTGAAGCGCCGCGAGCGCTGGTGCATCATGGGGATCAACGGCGCCGGCAAGTCGACATTGCTGAAACTGGTTGCCGGCGACAGCACGCCGGACAGCGGCACGGTTGCGATCGGCGCCAGCGTCAAGATGGGCTATTTCGCCCAGCATGCGATGGATATCCTCGATGGCGAGATGACCATTTTCGAGACGCTGGAAAGCACGTTCCCACGGGCAGGGCAGGCGCCGCTTCGCGCGCTTGCCGGCTGTTTCGGCTTTTCCGGTGACGATATCGACAAACGCTGCCGGGTTCTGTCGGGTGGCGAAAAGGCACGCCTTGTCATGGCGATCATGCTGTTCGAACCGCCGAACCTGCTGGTGCTCGACGAGCCGACCAACCACCTGGATCTCGACACCAAGGAAATGCTGATCAAGGCATTGTCGCAATATGAGGGCACGATGCTCTTCGTCAGCCACGATCGTCACTTCCTCGCGGAACTGTCGAATCGGGTTCTGGAGATCACCCCGGAGGGCGTGTTCCAGTATGGCGGCGGTTATACGGAATATGTGGCCCGCACCGGCCACGAGGCGCCCGGCCTGAAAAGCTGACGCGTTACTCGCCGAGCGTTTGACCCGGATCCCGTTGCGGTCTGAGATAACGTCTGGCGAAGAGCCAGACGAAGCCGGCCCATGCCGATCCGGCGCACCAGCCGGCCAGAACGTCGGTCGGGTAATGTACGCCGAGATAGATGCGGCTCATGCCGATGATCACGATCAGGAAGACGGCGAGACCAATGAAGAACATGCGGACTTGGCGGCTCTTTTCGACCCGGGTCAGCATTGCCGCCAAGGTGAGATAAGTCGCTGCCGACAGCATGGCATGTCCGCTGGGAAAGCTGAAATCGTGCACTTCGACCAGATGCGCGACGACATCGGGCCGCGGCCTGGCCACGCCTAGCTTCAAAGCGCTGCTGATCGCCCAGCCACCCAGGACGGATGCGCCGAGAAAAAGAGCGCTCGCCCATTCGCGGCGGATGCACAGGAAGACGGCCGTTGCGACGGTCACCAGGGCCAGAACAGTGTTTCCTCCCAAGACGGTGATGTCGGAGAAGATCTTGCTCAGCCAATAGGGGCCAACCGGCAGGCTGGTATCCGTCGCATCGCGCAATGATAGCAGCACCGCTTCATCGATATACCGTGTCTCGCCCTCGAGCATTTCGCTCATCAATCTTGAAAAGACGAAGGCGGCGCCGGTGGCAAGGCAGAAGACGAGCAGAACGACCGCTTCGACCTGGGCGATCCGCTCGCGCGCATGCGCGATCACCCTACGCATTGCAGGCTATTCCAGCGACATTTCCAGCGGCATTCGGCATGACATACATCGGTGAAACGCTCCTCTTCGGTCGTTGACACATTTAGAGGAGCGGCGTGAAAGAACAATAGGTTGGCAGTAACAGCCTATTGTCGCGTCGGAAGGCCAAAGCGGTTCTAGCCGTTGAAGCGCGAATGCCAGTTCCAGGCGGACCGGATGATGTCGTTGATGTCGTGCTTCGGCTTCCAGCCGAGGACATTTTCCGCCTTGCCGTTGCCGGCAACGAGGGTGGGCGGATCACCGGCGCGACGCTCGGTCTTGACCACCGGCATCGGTCGACCTGAGACGGTTTCGATGGCACTGATCAGTTCCTTCACCGTGGTGCCTGTTCCGGTGCCGAGATTGATGTCGACCGTCTCGCCGCCGTTCAGCAGGTATTCCACCGCGCGCACATGGGCATCGGCCAGATCGTTGACGTGGATATAGTCGCGGATGCAGCTGCCGTCGCGTGTGTCGTAATCCTCGCCGAAGATCGAGAAATGCGGTCGGCGGCCAAGCGCCACTTCGATGGCCAGCGGAATGGCATGGGTTTCCGGCGTGTGCCATTCGCCGATACGGCCTTCGAAATCGGCACCGGCGGCATTGAAGTAGCGCAGCATCACGGACCGCATGCGATTGCACAGGTCGAAATCGCGCAGGGCCTGCTCAACGATATGTTTGGTGCGGCCATACGGATTGATCGGGTTCTGCGGATGGGTTTCATCAAGCGGCAGGCGCTCCGGCTTGCCATAGGTGGCGCAGGTCGAGGAAAAGACGAAAGAGCGGATATCCGCCTCCATCAGCGCCTGCAGCAGCGTTAGCGAGCCGACGACATTGACGTCGTAAAAGGCTTCCGGTTCCTGGAAGGACTGGCCGACCTCGATGAGACCGGCAAAATGCAAGGCGGCAACCGGCTTGTGTTTGGCCAGGACCTCGCGCAGACGGGCGCGGTCACGGATATCGCCCTGTTCGGCCGGTCCCCATTTGACAAATTCCTCATGGCCGCCGGAAAAGTTGTCGTAGACCAGCGGCACATAACCCTTGTTGGCCAGAGCCAGGCATGTGTGGGAGCCGATGTAACCGGCGCCACCGACCACGAGGATTGTCTTTTCAGTCATGTCCAACCTTTGGGATGAGACCTTGCAAGAATTGCAATGTTCTGTGTGCCGGCACGATACCGGCACAGGGCGCCGGTGTCTTGCTCAGATCGGTGAATGCAAGAACGCCGGCATGGCGACATTCTCGGCTGTTTTCGACAGGTAGAGCCTGGCGGTGTCGAGCGCTTCGCGGATGGTCACGTCCATGTCGAGATAACGGTAGGTACCCAGCCGTCCGACAAACGTGACCGACGTTTCCTGACCGGCGCGCGTGACGTATTCCGCCAACTGCTCCTTCTCCTTGACGAGCCGGATTGGGTAATAGGGGATATCATCCGGCCCGCAGACGCGCGCGAACTCGCGGTAGCAGACCGAGCCTGTGTGCTCTTCCCAAGGCGAAAAATGCTTGTGCTCGGTGATCCTGGTGTAAGGGACCGAGGCATCGCCATAATTCATCACCGCGCAGCCCTGATAGTCGCCCTGATAGGTAAAGCGTTCAAAATCGAGCGTACGATAGCCGAGGCGACCATGTTCGAAGTTGAAATAACCATCGAGCGGGCCGGAATAGAAGACGTGAGCATAATCCGCGTTCTGGGCGCGATCGAACCGCGTCTCGAGCTTCACCGATATATTGGCGTGATCAAGGATGCCTGCGATCATGTCGGTATAGCCGTTTTCCGGCATGCCCTGGAACTTATGGAAAAAGTAATTGTCATCATAGTTGAATCGGACCGGCAGCCGCTTCAGGATCGAGGCCGGCAAGTCTGTCGGCGAGCAGCCCCACTGCTTTTCCGTGTAGCCCTTGAAGAAGGCCTCGTAGAGATCCCGGCCGACAAACCGCAGTGCCTGATCCTCGAAGGTCTGCGGGTCTTCGATCGACTTGTCTGCCTGCTCCTCAATGAAGGCACGGGCCTCATCCGGCCTGAAGGTCTTGCCGAAGAACTGGTTGATGGTGTGAAGATTGACTGGCAGTGAATAGACCTGGTCCTGGCTCGTCGTCTTGACGCGGTTCTTGTAGGGCAGGAAGGTCTGGAAACCGTTGACATAGTCCCAGACTTCGGCGTCATCCGTGTGGAAGATATGGGGTCCGTACAGATGGACCATGACGCCGGTATCGGCGTCGCGTTCTGTGTGGCAGTTTCCGGCAATGTGACTGCGGGCGTCGAAGATCTCGACCTGATAGCCGGCGAGGGCAAGTTCACGCCCGATGACGGCTCCCGAAAGTCCGGCGCCGACGATAGCAATTTTTCCGTTTGCGGGCATTCCAAACACGTCCTGTTTCGTCTCTTGGCCAGCGGGTCTTTTTGCGCTGGACGGATTGTGGCACGAGGCGAACCCTGAGCGCGTTCTGCCGCCCAGGGTTCGCGTCCGGTTGTCAGACCTTGGCGTCCGTCCACAGGCGCGCATCGGCGCGCAATGGCTCGTAGCTATTCCATTTTTCCAGCTTGTCGAGATAACGCTGACGGTATGACTTGTCGTCCTCGAACTCGATGTGTTCGGCCACGATCTCCGCACCGACCTCATAGTAGACGTCGAGATTGCGCATGTCCGGCGTCGGTGTTTCGCCACGCTCGCATTCGCCCTGCATCTGCCAGCACAGTTCTTCCAGGCGCCGAACCATGGCCGGCATGTCACGCAAGGCGCTGGTCTCGCGCTGGCTCTGCAGGGAAGCCCGCACGGCTGCCAGGCTTGCCGGATCACGGGCATAGGCGACGGCCTTGTTGACGTAGTCGTCCGGCGTCGAGCAGATCAGTTCCGGAATGCCGGCAGCCGAGACGATGCTGGCGCAGAAGCGCGAGGCAAAGCTCTTGCCGGGCAATGTCAGCACCGGCAGGCCCATGGTGATCGCGTCGGATGCCGTCGAATGGGCGCCGTAGGGGAAGGTGTCGAGGAAGAGGTCGGCCACGCCGATACGGGCGAGGTGCTGGGCATTGGGGGCCTTGGGTGCAAAGATGATGCGATCGGCTGCGACGCCGCAGGCGGTGGCGGACTGGCGCAGGCGCTGGTTGACGGCATCCGATCCGGTCAAAAGCCAGAGCACACTTCCCGGGGTGGCCGACAGGATCTTCATCCAGCGGGCAAAGCCGCTGGCCGTGATCTTCTGCATGCCGTTGAAGCAGGCGAAGACAAAGGCGTCTTCCGGTAACCCAGCCTGGGCGCGGGTCGGCTTCTCGGCGATCAGGCGCTTGCGGTCGACCGGCTGGTTGCAGGGAATGCGCAGGACCTTCTCGGTGTAGTAGACCTCGTTTTCCGGCGGGACGATATAATCGTCGGCGATCAGATACTGGTGGAAGGGGCTCGCCATCGAGCCGGGATAGCCGCAGAAGGCGGCGATGACCGGTGCCGGACGGTAGGCGAAGATTCTCGTGCGGGCATGTTTGGTGAAGCCGTTGACGTCGAGCAGGATGTCGATCTCGTCGGAGGCGATCAGGCGGGCAGCCTGCGCGTCGTCGATGGTCGAGATGTCGCGCCAGGTGTCGACGACTTTCTTCATGCGCTCCTGGGTGCCGTCATTGGTGCGCGCCTCGCCGCAATAGTAGGCAAAAATCTCAACGCGGCTCTTGTCGTGCAGTTCGAGAACTTCGCTCAAGGCGAAGCCGACGGCGTGGTCGCGCAGGTCGGACGAGACATAGCCGATGCGCAGGCGCTGGCCACTGCCGGTTTTCTGCTTCGGCTGCTTCGGCGTGAAGCCGGTCAGGTCCGGACGGCCGACAAGGGTCTTCAAATAGCGGTAGGCTTTGGCAAGCTGGAACAGCGGGTCGTCGGCATAGCAGCCCAGCGGCAGGGGCGACATGGCATCGAGCAACTGGCGCTTTGTCACGTGTTCGGAGGGAACGACGATCGGCCACTTGCACTGATGCTGGCGCAGGGACAGCCAGTGCTGGCCGGCCTCGGTCTTGTCCGGACGCATCTCGATTGCCTGCCACAATGCGGTTTCGGCTTCCTCCTGCAGGCCGGCGCCTTCCATGACGCGGCCGATATGCTGAAGGGTCATCAGGCGATGGCTCATGCGTTCCGGTGTCAGCTCAGCCGTCGCTTCGATGAACGAGCGCCATTGCTGAATTGCCTGGGCATTGAGGCCGGCGTCTTCGTAGGCGCGGCCGAGATTGATGTTCGCATGGCCGAAGCGCGGCTCCAGCTTGAGACAGGCATTCAGGGCATTAATCGAGCCCGGAATGTCGCCCAGTTGTCGCAGCGTTACGGAATAGTTGAAATAGACGAGGTGCAGAAGTGGGTTGCTGTCATTGTAAGCAATCCAGGCCTTGTACAGGTCCGCGGTCTGTGCGCTCTGTCCGGCGGCATTCATATTCTCCGCCAGCTGAAACAGTTCGTTCAGGGGCAGCTTCTGATTACGCGCCCGTTCCACGAAAACAGCGAGTTGCAAATTGCGGTCTGAGGCTAATGCGTTGTCCATGACCATGTATATCCCAAGAACTGAAGGCCTAACGGCTTGAATTGAAACCACGCGCTTAAGCGTCGGAGTGCTTTAGCTGTGCTAGCTTGCTTTGGGCTTGTGGCCTTGCATCGCCCTCAGTGGCTTTGCTGCTCGCCCGCTGGGTCGGCAGGTGTCCAGTAGTGTCACCACCCACCAATCCATAAACATGAGTTAGCGGCGACCGGTCGGCATATGTTCGCGGGTCGATACGTCTATTCGCTCAACCGTTATAGAAATAAATGCACGCTATGCTAGAGATATTCGATTTATTTTACATGTAAATGGGATTTTTATTAAGAATAGGCTATATTTCCTTACGTGAACGCAACATAAATCTTAATTGTACTGCATCAAGCGACGAAAATGTGTGTGGAGTTTGCAATAATTCTGTGTTTCACCAGGGCGCTCAATTGTACTTTTTCTGGATGTACTGTTCAGATCATGTGTAGGCCGTCCTTTGAGGGCTGATTCAAGGGATGGTTCTACAGCGCGTTAACACAAAATTAGAATCTGACGGGTAGATCTTTGCCAAGAATTTTGTCTAAGAATGCGACTCACGGGCCGGTTCGAAGCAATTTTCGAAGGAATAGTCTTACTGCGGCAAGACCATTGCGCCCGCAGGCGTGGGAAATCAGAGCAGCTTTACGCTCTCGATGCATGATGCCCTTCCAACGCACTGGCTCCTGAGAGCCATGTCCCACTTCCATATCTATCCGTCCGAAAGGATACCGAAGGTCGAGGCCAATCGTGGCGTCCACCTTGAGGGCAATCGGTCAACACAACAGGGGCGCGTCCATGACTTCGATCGTTTCTTCACTGACAACCAGCCAAATACGCAATCTCTCCACCACCACCATTGCATCGTTGACCACGGACGATGTGGCTGCGCTGTCCACAGCGCAGGTCAAGGCGCTTTCGTCTTCCCAGATTCATGCACTTGAAACCGACGATATCGCGGTCTTCACCACAGCCCAGCTTGGCGCAGTGTCTGCCGCCTCCATTGTCGGCCTGAGCCTGGACCAGATTGCCGTCCTCGAGTCCTCCACGATCACCGGTCTCGCAACCACCCAGATCGCAGCGCTCAGCACCGCACAGGTCGACGGCCTGACTTCCGACCAGGTTGCTGCGCTCACATCCACGCAGATCGGCGCCTTCAGCTCGGCAGCCATCGCCGTCCTGTCCACGGACGATATCGCGTCGTTCACAACGGCTGAAGTTGCCGCCATCAGCGTCAAGGGCATCGCCGGTCTCTCGACCGCCAACGTCGCCATCCTTTCCACCGACCAGGTTGCAGCCCTCAAGTCAACCCAGGTTGCAGCCCTGAAGTCTGCCCAGATCACGGCCCTGACGACCGATCAGGTCGCCATTCTCTCCTCCGGTCAGATCGGTGCGATGAGCACGAGCCAGATCGCCGGCCTTTCCACCACCCAGGTTGCTGCCCTGACCACAGACCAGGTTGCCGCCCTGAGCACCAAGGCCGCAGGCGCCCTGACCTCGGCGCAGGTTACGGCTCTGAGCACCGACCAGACGGCTGCACTGACGTCGGCACAGATCGGCGCGCTCGGCTCCGCTGCCGTCAGCGCTCTTGGCACTGACGATATCGAACTGTTCAGCACCGCTGAAGTGGCTGCCATCAGCGTCAAGGCACTGACCGGCCTGTCGACCGACAATGTTGCGATCCTGTCCACCGATCAGGTCGCAGCCCTGAAGTCCACCCAGGTTGCCGCCTTGAAGTCCACCCAGATCCAGGCTTTGACGACCGACCAGGTCGTGGTCCTGACCTCGGGCCAGATCGCCGCCTTGAGCACCACGCAGGTTGCCGGTCTTTCGACCGACCAGGTTGCAGCCCTCAGCACCGACCAGGTTGTTGCCCTGACGTCGAAGACTGTTGCCGCACTGACCTCGACGCAGGTTGACGCGCTCAGCACCGACCAGGTTGCCGCTCTTACGTCGACCCAGATCGCCGCCTTCGGTTCCGCAGCCATCGGCGCCCTGAGCACCGACGACGTCGCTCTGTTCGAAACCAATGAAATCGCTGCGATCAGCGTCAAGGCCCTGGCCGGACTGTCCACGGACGCCGTTGCCATCCTCGAAACCGATCAGGTCGCTGCTTTGACGACCACCCAGGTCGCTGCTCTGAAGAGCGCCCAGATCGGCGCCCTGACCACCGACCAGACCGTCGTCCTGACCTCGGCACAGGTCGCGGCCCTGAGCTCCACGCAGGTGGCCAGCCTTTCGACCGACAATGTCGCTGTTCTGACCACCGACCAGGTAACCCAGCTGACATCCAAGGCTGTCGGCGCACTGACATCTGCCCAGTTGCAGGCGATGAGCTCCGAACAGGTCGAGGCGCTGTCTTCGGCCCAGATCGCTGCCTTCGGCTCCGAGGACCTTGCGGCCCTGTCGACCGATGACATCGTCACCTTCTCGACCGCAGAAATCGCAGCCATCAGCGTCAAGGCGCTGACCGGTCTCTCCACCGATGCCGTCGCAATCCTCGAAACCGATCAGGTTGCAGCGCTGACCACTGCGCAGGTCGCCGGATTGAAGTCCACCCAGATCCAGGCCCTGACCACCGATCAGGTCGTCGTTCTGACCTCGGGTCAGATCGCAGCCCTGAGCTCGACACAGGTTGCCGGCCTTTCGACCGACCAGGTTGCAGCTCTCTCGACAGACCAGGTTGTCGCCCTGACCTCCAAGACCGCTGCGGCCTTGACCTCGTCGCAGATCGATGCCCTGACGTCCGACCAGATTACCGCGCTGACATCCACGCAGATCGGTGCTCTTGGATCGGCAGCAATCGGCGCTCTGAGCTCCGATGACATCGTCCTCTTCGAGGCCGCTGAAGTTGCTGCCATCAGCGTCAAGGCTCTGGCAGGTCTGACCACCGATGCGGTTGCAGTGCTCGAAACCGACCAGGTTGCTGCGCTCACGACGGGTCAGGTTGCCGCCCTGAAGTCGACCCAGATCGGCGCGCTGACGACCGACCAGGTCGTGGTGCTGACCTCGGGCCAGATCGCTGCGCTGAGCGCAACGCAGGTTGCCGGCCTTACGACCGACAATGTTGCGGTTCTGACCACCGACCAGATCAGCCAGCTGACGTCGAAGACCGTGGCTGCCTTGTCCACCGACCAGATCGCAGCCCTCAGCTCCGAACAGGTCGAAGCCCTGTCGTCGGCTCAGATCGCTGCCCTCGGCTCTGAAGATCTGGCCGTACTGTCCACCGACGAGATTGCCACCTTCTCGACCGACGAGATCGCAGCTATCAGCGTCAAGGCGCTGACCGGTCTGACGACCGATGCTGTTGCGATCCTTGAAACGGATCAGGTTGCAGCGCTGACGACCGCCCAGGTCGCCGTGCTCAAGTCCAGCCAGATCCAGGCTCTGACCACCGACCAGGTCGTCGTTCTGACCACCGGCCAGATTGCAGCCCTGAGCTCGACACAGGTTGCCGGCCTTTCGACCGACCAGGTTGCCGCCTTCACAACGGACCAGGTTGTCGCCCTGACCTCCAAGACCGCTGCAGCCCTGACCTCGTCGCAGATCGATGCCCTGACGTCCGACCAGATTACCGCGCTGACATCCACGCAGATCGGTGCTCTCGGCTCGGCAGCAATCGGTGCCCTGAGCTCCGATGACATCGTCCTCTTCGAGGCCGCTGAAGTTGCTGCCATCAGCGTCAAGGCTCTGGCGGGCCTGACCACCGATGCGGTTGCAGTGCTCGAAACCGACCAGGTTGCGGCAATGACCACGGCCCAGGTAGCAGCCTTGAAGTCGACCCAGATCCAGGCCCTGACCACCGACCAGGTTGTCGTTCTGACCTCGGGTCAGATCGCTGCGCTGAGCTCGACCCAGGTTGCCGGTCTCTCGACCGACCAGGTTGCCGCCTTCACAACGGATCAGGTTGTCGCCCTGACCTCGAAGACGGCCGCCGCCCTGACCTCGAGCCAAGTCGATGCCCTGACATCTGACCAGATCCAGGCCCTGACATCGGCCCAGATCGGTGCGCTCGGCTCGGCTGCCATCAGTGTCCTGAGCTCCGACGACATCGTCCTCTTCGAGGCCGCTGAAGTTGCTGCCATCAACGTCAAGGCTCTGGCTTCCCTCTCCACGGATGCCGTCGCTGTACTCGAAACCGACCAGGTTGCCGCTCTGACCACGGCCCAGGTCGTTGCCCTGAGCACAGGCCAGATCGGTGCGCTGACCACCGACCAGGTCGTTGTCCTGACCTCGGGCCAGATCGCCGCTCTCAGCTCGACGCAGGTTGCCGGTCTCTCGACCGACAATGTCGCGGCTCTGACCACCGATCAGGTCACGCAGCTGACAGCCAAGGCGGTTGGTGCCCTGACTTCGGACCAGCTTGAAGCGATGAGCTCCGAGCAGGTCGAGGCACTGTCCGCCACGCAGATCGCAGCATTCGGATCGGAAGACCTGGCGGCCCTGGCGACCGACGACATCGTCACCTTCTCGACAGCCGAGATCGCAGCGATCAATGTCAAGGCTCTGTCGGGTCTCTCGACCGACGCGGTGGCAATCCTCGAAACCGACCAGGTCGCAGCCCTGACAACGGCACAGGTCCTCGGACTGAGCTCCACTCAGCTCGGTGCGCTGACCACCGATCAGGTCGTCGTCTTGACCTCGGCCCAGATCGGCGCGCTCAGCACTTCGCAGGTTGCCGGTCTCTCGACCGACCAGGTTGCGGCGCTGACCACTGACCAGGTCGTGTCACTGACCTCGAAGACGGCTGGTGCCCTGACCTCGACCCAGGTGGATGCACTCAGCACCGACCAGGTTGCGGCTCTGACATCGACCCAGATCGCGGCGCTCGGTTCGGTTGCCATCGGCGCACTCAGCACGGATGACATCGCGCTCTTTGCCACGGACGAGATCGCAGCGATCAACGTCAAGGCTCTGGCGGGTCTGTCGACCGATCTGGTTGCCGCCCTCGATACGGACCAGGTTGTCGCCCTGACAACGACCCAGGTCGTTGCCCTGAGCTCCAGCCAGATCAGCGCGCTCTCGACTGATCAGGTTGCCGTCCTGACCTCTGGCCAGATCGGCGCCCTGAGCACGACACAGATCGCCGGCCTGACCACCGATACGGTTGCGGCCCTGACAACGGACCAGATCGGTTCGCTTGGCACCAAGACTGTCGGTGCCCTGTCTTCCGCTCAGGTCGAAGCCCTGGACTCGGATCAGGTCGCCGCTCTGAACTCGACGCAGATCGCAGCGCTCGGCTCGGCCGCCATCTCGGCCCTGTCGACTGACGAGATCGCAACCTTCTCGACAGACGAGATCGCTGCCATCAACGTCAAGGCCCTGGCCGGTCTGTCGACCGACGACATCGACAGCCTCGCCAGCGATCAGCTGCAGGCCTTCACCACCACGCAGATCCAGGCCTTCAACGATGATCAGATTGCCGCGATCATCTCTGCCTACCAGGATCTCTGATCCTAACCGGCGCGGCGAAAGCCGCGCCGAATAGAACTGACGAAACGCAAAACGCCGCCGCTNNAGCGGCGGCGTTTTGCGTTTGAGGGCAGAGCTGTGCGGCGGTCCGTTGAAGCGCTTTGCTGCATACAGTCTTTGCTGTCCCAGCGGGCCCCTTCCTGCAATGTGAACCTGTATCGCACTTATGCGTGCTGGGGACGGGAGCCGAGGATTGCTTCGTTTGGCAATTGGTAGACGGCCTCCAAGGCGTTGATCGTGGTGTCGCTGACGTTCAGCGGTGAATGGGAGCCGCCTACGAGAACGAGACCGATAAGCCTGATTCGATCGAGCGGATTCGGTACGACACTATCGATAGTCATGAGCAGAATTATATTCCGCGCGATTGCACGATATCTATTTTGTTTATTTTCAATGCGTTGATTGGAAAACGATGGCGCACCCGACAGGATTCGAACCTGTGACCTTTGGAATCGGAATCCAACACTCTATCCAGCTGAGCTACGGGTGCTTTCAAGGCGGTCAATGACTGACTCGCCTGATGCTGTGAAGCGGTCATAGCGCAGTCGGTGGCCGGCTTCAATCGCAAAAAGCGAGGCTCGGCATCTTCTCGCCGATCATCGTTCCGGTGTCGACTTGCGCGTTTTGTGACCGGGAAGGCTGCCTATGTCACAATGCCTTCGATTTTGCGTGCAGAGATGACTTAAAACAGGTCAAAAGGGGAACCAGGGGCGCGGCTGAGACTTGTGGCTTGGGTCTAAACCGTTAAGATCGCGCGACTTCTGAAAAAGGCCCGATCAACGGGCCTGGCTGAGGGCAGGGGGAATTGCATAGCATGGCGTCAAAATGCCGGACACGATGACTGATGATCTGGTGCCCAACGAGAATGGGCTCGATTTTTCGATGATGGAGGATGCTGTCGGTTATAGCCTGAGACGGGCGCAGCTTGCAGTGTTCCAGCATTTCAACGAAGCTTTTTCATCCAAGGGTCTGCGGCCGACGGATTTTGCCGTCCTGCTGCTTCTGAAGCGGAACCAGGGATCCAAACAGAGCGAAGTCGCCGAAGCGCTGGGCATCCAGCGGGCGAATTTTGTCGCGATTGTCGACGGCCTGGAAAACAAGGGGTTCGTCGAGCGGCGGAAGTCGGAAACCGATCGGCGCGTACAGTCGCTCTACATGACCCCGGCCGGGGAGGCCTATCTCCAGGAGTTGATGCCGATCTGGCAAGGGCACGAGGAATGGGTTCTGGCCCAGCTTGGCGGTGTCGCCGAGCGCGATTCGATGATCAGCCTGTTGAAGCGCCTTTACGACTGAGAAAGCCAGACCGTCTGGTCAGTCAGGGGACGGCATCCATCCGCCGCATGGCTTCATCGATCAACAGGTTGGCGATCTTCATCCGTGTATTGGCCGGTTCGCGGAAATCGGGATGCACGGTATCGGGATGATTGTGCTTGGCAAAAAGCCGACGTCTTTCCTGCAGCGTTTCGCGGGGATCGCTGTCCTGGAGACCCAGATCTTCGGCGACTTCCTCGACGGCGAGGCGCTCAAGATGCGGCGGCTTGACCGGCGCTTTTGTTTCAACCGGCGCGTCTTGCGACATCAGGAAAAGATAGGCGTCCTGGCGAAAGTCGGCATTGACGGGGGAGACTTCTATCTTTTCCGTAGCGAAGCCCGCCGACAAACCGTTGACGCGGAAGCTTGGCTCCGGCGGGATGACCGCGTCTTGTGCTTCATCGGCCAGCCGATCGACCACCGACTGGAACAGCGATTTACCAAACAGCATGCGCGCCCTAGCCCTGCGGAGCCCCAGTTCCGCCCTTTCCGGCGACATTCAACCATGGCCAAATGGAGCAAGGCTTGCGGCCCCCGGAATTTCCCGGCCGTTCAGTTCTGTGACTGGCTCTGGCTCTGTTCCCTGGCTTCGACCACCACTTTCACGTTGAGATCCTCGCCGGCCAGCCCGATGCGCATGCCCGAGACGGGGGCGGCGTCGGCGTAGCACAGGCCGGTTGCAATCCGCACATAGCGCTCGTCCGGGCAGACATCGTTGGCCGCATCGAAGCCGACCCAGCCCAGTCCTGGGAGATGGGCTTCAGCCCAGGCATGGGTTGCCGTCTGATCGGTGATACCCTCCATCATCAGGTAGCCGGAAACATAGCGTGCCGGCAGGTTCATCAGGCGGGCCGCCGTGATCAATACATGTGCGTGGTCCTGGCATACGCCGTGTCCGGCCTCGAGAGCCTGTTCGGCGGTGGTCTCCGTGCCGGTCGAGCCTGTCTCATAGACAACTGCTTTGCTCAGCTTGCCCATCAGGTCATGCATCTTGGACAGCTCGGTATCGCCGACCAGACTCTTGACCAGTTCGCGAGTGAGCTTTCCGGGTTTGGTGAGCGGCGTCTCGCGCAGATAGAGCCACAGCGGGCAGTACCCTTGATGCGGCCCATAGACGCCGGCGCGGTCTTCGGTCTCGACCTCGCCGCAGGCGATGATATGCACCGTCTTGCTGTCACCCTCGGTGGAGACGAGATGGGTGTGATTGCCGAACTGATCGTTAAACCCGGCTTCGACCGTCGCGCCGTCGACCTTGATGTTCCACGACAGCACGGTCTGGCCGGGGCCATTGATCGGCGACAGCCGCAACCTTTGCAGCGAGTACTGCACCGGATCGTCATAGCGGTAAACTGTGGTGTGGGTGATCCGCAAGCGCATGCTTCTTGTCCTGATCCGTCAGCTGTAAAAGCGGTAACCCTCGGTAATTTCCTGACCCAACTGGTTGTTGTGGGAAATGAAATTGTCGAGGAATTCGTGCAGGCCCTGATCCATGATCGTCCCGATCGACGTCTTCTGCAATGTCGAGCGCACCCGTTCGGCGGTCTCGTGGGCGGCCAGCCGCTCACCGTAATCCTGGCCTATATAGCCGAGATTGCTGACGATCTTGTCGTAGCAATAGGCAAGCGAACGGGGCATCTGGCCGTTGAGGATGAGGAAGTCGGCGATGTTGCTCGCCTTGTATTCTCCGTCATAGACCCAGCGATAGGAGCGATGCGCCGAGACCGAGCGCAGAATCGATTCCCACTGCATGTTGTCGAGCGAGGACCCGACATGGGTGATGGCCGGCAGGAGCACGTAATATTTCACGTCAAGGATGCGGCTGGTATTGTCAGCGCGCTCGATGAAGGTGCCGATCCGGGCGAAATTGTAGATTTCGTTGCGCAACATCGATCCGTGGAAGGCGCCACGAATCAGGCCGGCGCGGCGCTTCACGGTATCGATCACTTCCGGCAGGTCGGCCGACTTGAGCTTGCGGGCAAGCATCTGCTTCATCTCGATCCAGCATTCGTTCATCGCTTCCCACGTCTCGCGGGTCAGCGCTGTGCGCACCATGCGGGCGTTGTTGCGGGCGGCATCGATCGACGACATCACGCTCGAAGGGTTCGACAGATCGCGCAGCAGAAAGTCGATTGCGTCCGAGGCCGTGACCTTGTCATGATGCTTGCCGAATATGTCGCGGACATCGGCGCTGAGCAGGACAGCGCCCCAGTCGTCGTCGCTGGCGCCGGAGCGGGTCAGCGACATCCTGAGGCCGGCATCAACGATACGGGCAATGTTTTCGGCCCGCTCAATGTAACGGAACATCCAGAAGAGTCCGTTGGCAGTTCTTCCGAGCATGACCATGTCAGTCCTCCAATACCCATGTATCCTTGGTGCCGCCGCCCTGGCTGGAATTGACCACGAGCGACCCCTGCTTGAGGGCCACGCGGGTCAAGCCGCCGGGAATGATCTGCACCTTGTCGGACACGAGGACATAGGGACGAAGGTCGACATGGCGCGGTGCAATCCCCTTGTTGACGAGGATCGGCACCGTCGACAGCGACAATGTCGGCTGGGCGATATAGTTGTTCGGGCGGGCTTTCAGTTTCTCGGCGAAGGTCGCACGTTCCTTCTTGGACGCGGTCGGGCCGACCAGCATGCCGTAGCCGCCCGAGCCATGGACCTCCTTGACCACCAGCTCTTCCAGATGCTCCAGCACATATTTCAGGCTGTCGGCCTCCGAACAGCGCCAGGTCGGCACGTTTTCCAGCAGAGCCTTGCGGCCGGTGTAGAATTCGACGATTTCCGGCATGTAGGAATAGATCGCCTTGTCGTCGCAAATGCCGGTACCCGGCGCATTGGCAATGGTGATGTTACCGGCACGGTAGACATCCATGATGCCGGGGATGCCCAGCGCCGAATCCTGCCGGAAGGTCAGCGGATCGAGGTAGTCGTCATCGACGCGGCGATAGAGCACGTCGATCGCCTCGTAGCCGCGCGTCGTGCGCATCTTGACCTTGCCGTCGATGACGCGAAGGTCCGAGCCCTCGACCAGCTCCACGCCCATCATGTCGGCGAGGAAGGAGTGTTCGTAATAGGCGGAATTGTAGATGCCGGGGGTGAGCACGGCCACACGCGGTTTGCCCCTGCAGCCGGGAGGGGCAAGCGAGGACAGCGACTGGCGCAGCAGATGCGGATAGTCCTCGACCCGCTGCACCTTGTTGAGCTGGAACAGTTCGGGGAACATCTGCATCATGGTTTCCCGGTTTTCCAGCATGTAGCTGACACCGGAGGGCGTGCGTGCATTATCCTCGAGCACGAAGAACTGGTCTTCACCGGTGCGCACGATGTCGGTGCCGACAATATGGGTATAGACGCCGCCGGGCGGACGGAAGCCGATCATTTCCGGCAGGAAAGTGACGTTCTTCTCGATCAGTTCGCGCGGGATGCGGCCAGCGCGAATGATTTCCTGCTTGTGGTAGATATCGTCGAGGAATGCATTGAGCGCCAGCACGCGCTGTTCGATGCCCTGAGCCAGCTTGCGCCATTCGCGGCCGGAGATGATGCGCGGAATGATGTCGAAGGGAATGAGTTTTTCCGAAGAGTCCTCATGGCCGTAAACGGCAAAGGTGATGCCCGTCTTGCGGAAGATGTTTTCAGCGTCTCTGGACTTGGCCAGCAACCTTGCCGGGTCCTGGCTGGAATACCATTCATGATAGTTCTGGTAGGGAACCCGCGGATCGCTATCCGCTTTAATCATTTCATCAAATGCCAATGGCGCATCCCCTTTTTTTGCCATTTGAATACAGACCATTTACCAATGCAAGCAGCGTGCGGGATTCTGACGAAAGAATTTCCACTTGTCGGAAAAGCGCAGAAAATCGGCATTAGTCTATTTTTTGAGCGCAATTTGTACGTGCCGCGGATCGGATTGGGCAGGGCGGCGGCAGAAATGTGTATATGCCCTGCTTTGAACTGTGGATGCGGGATGGTTTTTGCCTAAAAAACAGTCGAACGCTGGTGGGAAATATTTCGTTCCTGAAGGCTTCAGCACAATTCATCGCAGCTTACATCAAAACTGTTTTGACGCGTTGACGATCGGCGTCTAAGCAGCCGGGTCGGGTCATCGGCACCCGGTTGCCCCCAGCGTTCAGGATGTCTGCTGCATGACCCTCCACCGCCTTGCGCCTGTGCTTTTTGTGCTCCTCTGGTCGACCGGCTGGGTGGCTGCCAAATATGCGAGCCTGTTTGCCGATCCGCTGACATTTCTGGTTCTGCGCTACGCCGTGGCAGCGATCCTGTTTTACCTGGTCTGCCGGGTGAGCGGTGTCTGCTGGCCGGCCACTCGCTCGGCGCAGGTGCATGCGGTGGTGTCAGGCATGTTCCTGCACGGGCTTTATCTCGGCATGGTGTGGTGGGCGATCGGCCAAGGCGTGCCGGCATCGCTGTCAGGCATCATTGCCGGCCTTCAACCGCTGATGACCGGCATTGCGGCCGCCTACCTGATCGGTGAGGCCTTGTCCGGCAGCCAGCGTCTCGGCCTGCTTCTCGGCTTTGCCGGCATTGCGATTGCCGTTCTGCCGAACGTGCTGACGCTCGATGCCGTGGCCATTCCCGTCGGTGCGGTCGTCGTCAATGTGCTGGCCATGGCCTGCGTCACCGCCGGCACGATCTATCAGAAGCGCTATCTCCATGAAGGCGACCTTCGCGCGGTGGCCACGTTGCAATATGTCGGCGCCCTGATGGTCACAGTGCCGGCAGCGCTTCTGCTCGAGGACCTGCATGTCGAATGGGGCCTTGGGCTGTTTGCCGTGCTCGGTTGGTCGGTGCTCGGCATTTCGATGGGCGCGATCGCGCTGCTGCTTTACCTGATCCGGCGCGGTGACGTGTCGAAGGCGGCATCGCTGATCTATCTCGTGCCGCCACTTGCTGCCGTTGAGGCAGCGCTGATCTTTGGGGAACGGCTGACGCTATCGATGGTCATTGGCACGGTGATCGTGGTGATGGGTGTCTATCTTACCAATCGCAAGGGAGAGACGGCGCCAGCCTGATATAAGACCATAAAAAATGGCGCGACCGAAGCCGCGCCATGTTCATCAACGAGTAAGTCCGCTGGAAGCTCAGGCTTCGCGACGACGTCCGCCCGGAGCCGTGCCCGAACGGGCCGGGGGCTTGCCCTGGCCGTAGCTCTTGCCGCTGCCATTGCGATTGCCGCCATTGCCGCGCTTGGCGCCCGGACGACCGTCGGACTTGGGGCCGCCACGGTTTTCGCCTTCGGACTTGCCGCGCGCCTGGTGATTGCGGTTGTTGCCGCCGGGTGCACCACCACCGCCAGCACGACGCTGCGGACGGGCAGGACGGCTGAGGTTCGACGGGGCTTCGCCGCTGGCAACCGGAATGTCGATGCCCATCAGACGCTCGATGTCGCGCAGAAGGCGACCTTCATCCGGTGCGCAGAATGCGATGGCGATGCCGTCGCGACCCGCGCGGGCGGTACGACCGATGCGGTGGACGTAAGCGTCCGGTACTTCCGGCAGATCATAGTTGAAGACGTGGCTGACGGCCGGGATGTCGATGCCGCGGGCGGCAACGTCGGTGGCGATCAGCGTGCGGATTTCGCCGTCACGGAAGCCCTTGAGGGCGCGCTCGCGCTGGCCCTGGCTCTTGTTGCCATGGATAGAGGCAACCGAGAAGCCGTTGACTTCGAGGTGCTTCATCAGCTTTTCGGCGCCATGCTTGGTGCGCAGGAAGACGATGGAGCGACCGTCCGGATTGTCGACGAGGATCTTCTTGAGCATTTCGGTCTTGGCGTTCTGGCCGGCGACGAAGTGCACATGCTGCTCAACCTTGTCGGCGGCCTTGCCAGGCGCCGTGACGGCAACCTTGACGGGGTTGTTGAGGAAGGTCGCGGCAAGGTCGGCGATCGAGCTCGGCATGGTTGCCGAAAACAGCAGGGTCTGGCGCTTGGCCGGAACCATCTTGGAGATCTTGCGCAGGTCGTGGATGAAGCCGAGGTCCAGCATCTGGTCGGCTTCGTCGAGGACCAGGAACGTGACGGCGCGCAGCGAGATCGCATTGCGGGCGATCAGGTCGAGCAGGCGGCCAGGGGTGGCGACGAGAATGTCGGTGCCCTTTTCCAGCTGCAGCTGCTGCTTGCCGATCGAGGCGCCACCGACGACCTGGTTGATCTTGAGCGGCAGGCGACGCAGGTAGCTGCGCAGGTTGTCGCCGATCTGGTTTACCAGTTCGCGGGTTGGAGCGAGAATGAGGGTGCGGGTGGTGCGGTTTTCAGGACGCTTTTCGTCCTTCAGCAGCATTTCGATGAGCGGCAGGCCAAAAGCGGCCGTCTTGCCGGTGCCGGTCTGGGCGAGGCCGACGAGATCGCGGCCTTCGAGGACCAGCGGGATTGCCTTTTCCTGGATCGGAGTGGGCGTTTCAAAACCGAGATGCGAAAGAGTCGCGACGAGATTCTTGGACAGGCCAAGATCGTTGAAATTGGTCAAAGTCATACCTTTCGGGGCGCCAAAAGCACACTGACCGAGCCGCATCGTGCGAACCGGTTGGCATTGGCGTCAAGAACCCCGCGTGATTTGGGAACTTGCAAGTTGGAAAAAAGCTTTCCAGCGCATCGGCGGTCGTGCCGCCATTCGTTCTGTGCGCTTTTATCCTTCGTCGCGTCTATATTGTCGCTGGGCACGCTCACGCGGCGGCCGGAAGGTGAAAGCTGAGGTGCAAATGACCCTGTTTGCGTGAAAAGTCAAGGAAATGTTTTGCGCTGCAGCGAAAATGCATGGCTCGGTTAACGGTTGTCAGGCCGGAGACAGCAGTATGAAGGACTGCGTCGCCATGCTCGAACCATTGACCAGGATTTCCAGCCGGTGTTCGCCGGGATGGTAGACGCGGGTGGTGATTGGGCGGAATGTGTGGCGACGGTCCAATGTCAGCGACTGGCCGGCAGCCAGCGTCATGCTCTTGCCCTTGAACACTTTCGGGCTCAGCGTGCCGTCCTTCTTCTGGTGATGAATGGCGTAGTCGAGCATCAGCGACTGTGCCCTTCCGGTTTCATTGGCGAGCGAGACGGAGAAATCCAAAACGCCGGGGAAGGGAAGGTTTTGCGTGGCAAGCCGGAGGTTGACCTTGACGCCATCGATCCGGGCGAAACCAAAATTTGCCAGCGCCGTTGCATGGCCGTTCTTGAGCAGCGTACGCGAGGCGTGTTTGAGCAGCCAGAGCCGCTCCGGAGAGGCGCCCGCGTGGTGGTGGCCGACAAAGTCGGCGACGCGATCGGCATGATCCTTGGCGATGTCGTTGAGGCTATTGGCGACCGAGCGGCGGACATAGTCCTCGGGGTCGTCGATCAGCGCCGTCAGGATCGGCAGAATGGGCGCGGGATCCTTGACCAGAGCCGGAAGGCGCATGGCCCAGGGCAGGCGCGGGCGCGTACCTTCGCTGGCAAGGCGGCGGACGTGGTGGTTCGGATCGGTTGCCCATTGGCCGATGATGGCAAGCGCCCTCGTCTGCTCGCGGTGGATGAAGGGCCTGATGCCGAATTCGGCGGTGAAATGCGGTGTCAGGGCTTTCAGCAGGTCCAGGGATGTTTCCAGGTAGTCCAGGCCGTGGGCGGCGACATACTGGTTGAAGGAGAGCAGCGACCAGCCGGTCAGGCCGGGCTTTTCAGGGGCGGGCAAAGCTGCCGCCAGGATGGGCGCGGCAAGGGCAAAGTCGGCTGGCAGGTGGGCGCGCATCGCGTCGGCTATACATTGTCCCCGCTGCATCAGTTCCAGCGCTTCAAGCCTCGGCAACACGTCTGCCAGAAACGCGTCGTGCGGGAAGTCCGGCCAGGCGCGAGACAGGGCGTCGGCGGTCGCCTGCGCATTGTGC
The DNA here is from genome assembly GCA_900470155.1 of Hyphomicrobiales bacterium. Lineage (GTDB taxonomy): Bacteria > Pseudomonadota > Alphaproteobacteria > Rhizobiales > Rhizobiaceae > Allorhizobium. The sequence goes on along the minus strand of UBZT01000009.1, from coordinate 694,396 downwards.
GGGCCGATCAGGTGTTTCAAGGCTTCAGCCATGGATGTTCAGGCGCGCTCCGGTTTGCGTGATCCGCTTGACGTAACATAACTCTCCTGACACCCTTCTGGCCACAGCCTCACTTGGAGCGTTCCCATGCGTCCGGCAGACCGTCTTTTTCGAATCATCCAGCTGATGCGGTCCACGGGACGGGCGATGACGGCGGCCGAAATCGCCGGGAAGATGGAGGTCGCCCAGCGCACCATCTATCGCGACATGGACCACCTGATTGCATCGGGTGCGCCGATCGAAGGCGAGCGCGGTGTCGGATACATGCTGCGCGAGGCCTTCGATGCGCCGCCGCTGACCTTCACCTTCGAGCAGCTGGAGGCGCTCGCCTTCGGCCTTCGCGCCGTCGAGATGCTCGGCGATCCGCGGCTGGGACAGGCGGCGCGGGAAGCCAAGGACAAGATGGTGGCGTTATTACCGAAGGAGCATGCCGAGCGGCTGGTCGGTGCGCCGATCCATGCGTTTCGCGCCTCCGCTCAGCCGGAACCGCCGGATTGCCTTGGCGATGTGCGCTCTGCCCTGTCGGCCAAACGCAAGGTGTGGATGGCCTATCATTCGCTGGCCGGCGAGCGCACCCAGCGCACGGTCTGGCCGCTGGCGCTCAGCGCCTTCGGGGCGATCTGGGTGATGACGACCTGGTGCGAGACGCGCCAGGATTTCCGCGACTTCCGGCTCGACCGGGTCGAGGGCTGGAAAGTCTTGGCGGAACGGTTCGAGCCCGGGCCGAAGCAGACCTACGAGGCCTATCTGGCCGGGCTTGATGCTGGCTGAGAAAGGCGTGGGCTGATCAGAAATCGGTTGCCACGCCGCCTTCTTCCTTGCGCCTGGCGACGAAAGCGTCGAGTTCTTCCTCGACAGCCGGATCGATCGGCGGGCGCTCGTAGCGGGCCAGCGTTTCCTTGAAGATCCGGTTGGCGTGGTCGTAGGTGGTTGGCCGACCGGCATCGGTCCAGGTCTCGAAATTGCGCCAGTCCGACAGAATCGGCGAATAGAAGGCGTTTTCGTAACGGGCGAGCGTGTGGGCGGTGCCGAAATAGTGGCCGCCGGGGCCGACATCGCGCACGGCATCGAGTGCCAGCGCATCCTGGCTGACATCGAGCGGCGTCAGGAATTCGGCGACCATCTGCAGCATGTCGACATCGAGGATGAACTTCTCGAAGGATGCCGTCAGGCCGCCCTCGCTCCAGCCGGCCGAATGCATGATGAAATTGCCGCCGCCCTGCGTCAGCGCCCAGAGCGAAAGCGCCGATTCGTAAGCCGCCTGGGCGTCGAGCGTGTTCGAGGCATTGGTGTTGGATGTGCGGTAGGGAACACCGTAGCGCCTGGCCAACTGGCCGCCGGCGATGACAGCCTTCATGTATTCCGGGGTGCCGAAGGCGGGTGCGCCGCTCTTCATGTCGACATTCGAGGTGAAGCCGCCATACATCACCGGCGCGCCGCGGCGCACCATCTGGGTGAAAGCGATACCACACAGTGCTTCGGCATTCTGCTGGACCAAGGCGCCGGCAATGGTCACGGGCGCCATGGCACCGGCCAGCGTAAACGGCGTCACGACGACAACCTGATTGCGCGACGACATTTCGATGATGCCCTGGAGCATCGGGCCGTCGAGGCGCAGCGGCGAGGACGAGTTGATGATGGTGAAGATCGACGGCTCGGTTTCGAGCTGCTCCATCGAGACGCCGCGGCCGATGCGGGCGATCTCGATGCCGTCGATGTTGCGCTGCTGGCCGAGCGAGTAGCAGTGGAAGACCTTGTCGGTCAGCTTGACCATGTCGGACAGGCAGTCGAGATGACGGACGGAGGCATGGATATCGACCGGCTCGACCGGGTAGCCGCCTGTGGTGTGGATGATGTCGTAGGACTGGGCGAGCTTGACCAGCTTGCGGAAGTCCTCCTGATTGCCGGCGCGGCGGCCGCCTTCGCGGTCGGCGACAAAGGGGGCAGAGGCGATCTGGGCGAAAACCAGATTGTTGCCGCCGATTGCGACGTTTCTGGCCGGGTTGCGGGCGTGCATGGTGAACTGCGATGGGGCCGAAGCGACCAGGTCCATGATCAGGCCGCGGTCGAAGCGGACGCGCTCGGTGCCCTCGGTGACGGTGGCGCCGGCGGCTTTCATCATGGCGCGCGCTTCCGGCAGCATGATGTCCATCCCGATTTCCTCGAGAATGGTCAGCGATGCCTCATGGATGTCGTCCAGCGTCTGCGGGTCGAGCAGTTCGGTCTTGGCGAGCGGGTTGACGAGGTTGCGGTATTTGGATGTGCCTGACGAACGCGCGCGATCGCCACCGCGGCCGCCGCTGCGCCGGCGCCGTTCGGAACCGCCGGAAGGGGTTTCAGTCTCGGGCAAGACAGAGGGTGTAATGTCGCTCATGGCCAATCCATTGTGTTGATTTCGACATCATTTTTGACAGTTTCCGACCGCGATGCGCATTGCCATTTGCGACCAATCGCTGGCTCTTCTGGAACATCGCTCCGTGAGCCGTGGATGGTTTGGCCGCATGTGCGTATTTTCGAAGCATTTCATGTATGTCGGTTACTTCGCGTTTACCATTCCGCGTCATTGATCAAGGAGTATAGAAGTTGAATCGGGGAGCGGCTTTGCTCAACCTAGTCCGCGAGAAAATTGTCGCGATTGAGCAGCCTTCCTATGTCAAGGATAGCGAGCTTCGCTACGTTGCAGTCAACGCTGCCTATGCTCGCCTGTACGATCTTGCCGAAAGCCGGCTCGTCGGTCGTACCGACCGGGATTTGTTTGGCGTGCTTGCCGACGATATGCGCGACGACCGCGAACGCCGTGTGCTGGTGTTTGGCGAGGACGAAAGCGTCTCACTTCATCCGCAACCGGGCGGCACTCCGCGTGTTCTCCGGATGGAGAGGTTTCTCGACGATGACGATTCCCTCTATGTCTTCGGCTTTGTCGAGCCCGCCGAACAGGTGTCAATGCCGCTATCGGAGACTCTGAAACCGTCCGCTTCCTCCGGGTATCCGGATCCGGGTTTGCCAGTGGAGCGGGGCACCGAATCAGGCGGACGCGGCGTGCCCGGCAGCGCTGAGGCGCTGCACCGTCATCTGGAGAGCCTGATGATGGCCATGCCGGTGGGCATCCTCATCCTCGATGAGACGATGCGGATCGAATATGTCAATGCTGCTGTTTACCGGATGGTCGCGCTGGACGACCTGCTCGATGTCGTCGGCATGTCCTATCGCGACTACATGATGGTCGTTCATACCCGCCACAAGCGGGCAGATGGTCCCGAGGAAATCGCCCGGCTTGTCGATCAGCGTGTTGCTGCGTTGAGCAGCCCGGACGATGCGCCGCTGACCTATGCCAGAACTCCGGAGGGACTGACCGTCGTCGTCAGCAACCGCAAGCTTGCCGATGGCAAGATATTGGTGACCTATACGGACATTACCGAACTTGCCGAACGTGAAGAGGAAACTGCGCTTTACCGGGCAACGCTGGAGCAGATGCCGGTGCCGGTGTTTATCCGCGATTCGGACCGCAAGCTGATCTATGTGAATTCCGCCTATGAGGCGCTGCATGATCAGCGCCGGGAAGATGTCTACGGCCTCCGGGAGGACGAGATGTTCCCGGAGACTGGCCACATCCTGCGGGAGGAGAATCTGCGCATTCTCCAGCATGACGACGTGATCGAGCGGCCGCGCGATGTGGTGGTTGCCGGTGGTCGTGAAATATCGGTGATCACACGCCTCAACCGGATCACGACGACAGCGAACAAGCATTATCATGTCGGCTCGGTGACCGACGTTTCCGTGCTCAAGGAGCGCGAGCAGGCGGTGCTTCTTGCTCACCGCCGTTCCGAAGCCCTGTATGCCGATATTGTCAGCATGCTGAGGATGATGCCCGTCGGCGTGGTGATCCTCAACGAAGACCTGATCGTCGAATTCGCCAATGAAAAATGCCGGGAGATCTGGTGCTGGCCGTCGGATATGCCGATCGACGGCCTGTCGTTCCGCAACTATTGCGAGATCAATATCAGCCGTGGCTGGAACTGGCCGGGTCAATCCTTCGAAGAGGGCTATCAGAAACGCGTTGCCCAGTTCAAGGCGCTGCAGGGATCTCAGACGACCGAGCTTGCCTATGAGGACGGGAAATATGTGCTGGCCAGCATTACCCGACTGCACGACCAGAAAATCCTGCTGACCTATTCCGACCTGACCGAGATGCGCAGCCGCGAGCGGGAAATCGGCGAGGCGCGCGAACAGCTTGAACGGCTCGGACTGTTCATGCAGGATGCCATGGCGCTGATGTCACAGGGCCTGATCGTCATCGAAAACGATGTGATCACCGATGCCAATCAGTCATTCTCGCGCATTCTCGACCTGCCGGCCGGTTTGGCCGATCAGGGGGAGAAATGGTATAAATGCTTCCAGTACTGCGCGCAGCGCGGCGACTTCGGTGATGAACCGGGAGCGCTTTTGCACCAATGGCAGGAGAAGCTGCGCCTGACGACCGGCTTCAGCACCACATTCCTCGCCAACGGCAAGACCTGGGTGCAGATGGAAGTGACCTTCGGCGGCAGCGGCCATTGGGTTGTCGTGTTGACCGATGTCAGTGACATCAAGGAACGCGAGGCCGAACTTGAGGTCCTGCTGGCGAAAAGCGAAGCGGCAGACAGGGCGAAGTCGGAATTCCTCGCCAATATGAGCCACGAGATCCGCACGCCGATGAACGGCGTTCTCGGCATGGCAGAGCTGCTGTCGAAATCGATCCTGGATACGCGGCAGAAGACCTTTGTCGACATCATCGTCAAATCCGGCAACGCGCTGCTGACGATCATCAACGACATCCTCGATTTCTCGAAGATCGATGCCGGACAGCTCCGGCTGCGCAAGGCGCCATTCGATCCGGTCGAAGCAATCGAGGATGTGGCAACGCTGCTCTCGGCGGCGGCCTCGGAAAAGGATATCGAGCTGCTGGTTTGCGGCGATCAGGCGGTGCGCCACACGGTTCTCGGCGATCCCGGCCGTTTCCGTCAGATCGTCACCAATCTGGTGGGCAATGCGATCAAATTCACCGAAAAGGGTCATGTCCTGATCGATGTTTCGACCCAGCTCATCGGCGCTGGCGACAGTCTGCTGCGGCTCCGCATCGAAGACACCGGCATTGGCATTGCACCGGACATGCAGAAGCAGATCTTCGATAAATTCTCGCAAGTCGATACGTCATCGACGCGTCGCCACGAGGGCACAGGTCTTGGACTTGCGATCACATCCGGGCTGGTCAATCTGTTCGGCGGTTCGCTCGAACTGGAATCGGAACCCGGTCGCGGTTCGATCTTCACCGTCGAGATCCCGATGCCGATCGTGGCCGACCGCAACCGGCAAAAGACCATCCCGCCAAGCGTCAAGGATGCGCGCGTGCTGGTGGTTGACGACAATGCTATCAATCGCCGCATCGTTACCGAGCAATTGTCGAACTGGGGCTTCGATGGCCTGGCCGTCGAAGACGGTGAGACGGCGCTGCATATCTTGGCTGAGGCCAACAGAACCGGCCTGCATATCGACGTAGTCATCATCGATTATCACATGCCGGTGATGAACGGCATCGATGTGGCGCGGGCAATCCGCAGCGATGGACGATTCGATGACTTGGCGTTGATCTTCCTGACCTCGATGGACATGGTCGGCGACGATCAGATCTTCCAGAGCCTGAAGGTGCAGGCGCATCTGATGAAACCCGCGCGGGCCAACCTTCTGAAAGGTGCGATCGTCGATGTGGTGCGGGCTGCACGGATCCACGGCGGGCTGCCTCTCTCATATGCGCCGTCGCCGGTGCCATCACCCTCGGCAGTGCCACCCGTCGCTACGGCCGCCAGCCGATCTTCCACCGCTGATAGAGCGAGCGAGACAGCCTATGCGCCGCAGCGGCAAAGGCCGAAGGTGCTGATTGCGGAAGACAATCCGGTCAATCAGATTGTCTTCCGCCAGATCCTCAACGGCAGCGATGTCGACTACCGCCTTGTGGAAAACGGCGAGCAAGCGCTGGACGCGTTTCGGCAGGAAACGGTTGACCTCATCCTGATGGATGTCTCGATGCCAGTGATGAACGGCCATCAGGCAACCGCGATCATTCGCGCCGAGGAAAGCCGGCGCGGCAAGGGTGAGCATGTGACGATCATCGGCGTCACCGCCCATGCGCTGGACAGTGACCGTGAAGCCTGCCTTGCCTCCGGCATGGATGATTATCTGTCAAAGCCGATCAGCCCGGAATTGCTGCTGCGCAAGATCGAGCAGTGGAGCATGTCCTTCGGGCGCGCTGCTGTCCGGTTCTAGTGCATTTCCGGCGAAAACGGAGCCGCCTTCCATGCTCCATCTCTTTGTTTTTAAGCAATTCCGGACGCAAAGCCGGTGCCCATTTTTGCTGGAATTGCTATAGTTCAAGCCGAACGGATTCCGCACAGCATTTCGCGTTTTCCGGCAAAGCCCGGGCGGCGCTCGAGCGCATAGCCTGCGGCAATCAGATTGCGGCGGACGAAACCTGCGGCCGCATAAGTCGCGAAACTGCCGCCTGGTACCGTGTGATCAAAAACGACCTGCATCAGTTCCGCTGACCACATGTCGCTGTTTTTCGACGGTGCGAAACCATCGAGGAACCAGGCGTCGAAACTGTGCGGACTGGCGCTGAGGTTTGTGAAGGCATCACCGCAGACAACGCTCAGAGTCGTCTGCGCGTCCAGCGCGACGGTCACGATCCCGGACGGGGCTTGCGGCCATTGCGCGACCAGAGCCTTGCGTTCCGCATCGATTTCCGGCCAACGCGACAGCGCCCGATCGATCTCGTTCGCCTGCATCGGATAAAGCTCGAAGGAGATGAAATGCAGATGGCCGCCGGGCTGGTGATGCTCCTTCCACCGCCGCCATGTTTCACACGCATTCAGGCCGGTGCCGAAGCCGAGTTCGCCGATTGTGAAAGGCTCGGCCGACTGCCAGCGGTCCGGCAGGCCATTGCCGGCATGGAAGACATGGCCGCATTCGAGCCGGCCATCGGTCTGGCAATAAAAGTGATCGCCAAAGGCGGTCGAATAAGGCATATCGCCGTCGTGCCAGGTCAGTGGCTCAGAGGTTTTGTTTGTTTCCGGCGTTGTATTTGAATGGGTCATGTCATGTCCGATAAATCGGCTTCGATCTCCGGTCAATTGCAGACGGAGCTGCTGATCATCGGCGGTGGCATCATGGGCTTATGGGCCGCCCTGCAGGCCGAGCGGCGCGGCATCAGGACGATGCTGGTCGATGCCGGTGCGATTGCCGGTGGAGCCAGCGGTGGGCTTCTCGGTGCGCTGATGCCCTACATGCCCGACAAATGGGATGCGAAGAAACAGTTGCAGTTCGACGCCCTGGTGTCGCTCGAGGCCGAGATCGCCGATCTTGAAGCCGCGACGGGCCTGTCGGCCGGATACCGGCGCTCCGGCCGGCTGATCCCGCTACCGAAGCCGCATCTGCGTGTCATTGCCGAGCGCCATTCCAAGGACGCGCTGCGCAACTGGCATCAGGGCAATCATCAATTTTTTTGGAACCCATTAGACGGATCGCCATGCGGCGATGGGTGGCCGGCGGACGAGTTCGCCGTGGGCGGCTTGGTACAGGACACATTTGCCGCGCGCGTTTCACCGCGCGGACTGACTCACATGCTGGCGCGAAGGCTGGAACAGGCCGCGCGCGTTGCCGTGACCGAAGGCCTGGCTATCGAGGCGATCGATGCCGCGACATCGACCGCCGTCTTTCGTGACGGAACGAAGGTGGCGTTTGGCCATCTCGTGGTCGCGACCGGGCATCACTCATTCGACTTGCTGTCTTCGATTGGCCCGGCGCTGGCAAAACCTCTCGGTCAGCCGGTCAAGGGGCAGGCGGCACTGTTGAAGGCGGAGATCGCACCGGACCTGCCGCTGCTCTACCTGGACGGGCTCTATATCGTGCCGCACGAAGGCGGACAGGTGGCGATCGGCAGCACCAGCGAGAATCACTTTAATGACGCGACGTCCACGGATGTGTTGCTGGACGATCTGCTTCTTCGCGCATGCAGGCTTGCGCCGGTGCTGGAGGACGCCGAGATCGTCGAACGGTGGGCAGGACTGCGCCCGAAGGCGATTGACCGCGACCCTATGGTCGGCATCCATCCCGATGCTGAGCGGGTTATTGCTTTGACCGGTGGGTTCAAGGTCAGCTTCGGACTTGCCCATGTTTTGGCGAATGCGGCACTGGATGCGGTCGAAGGCAAGGCCATGGCGCTTCCGGACAGTTTTTCGCTGGCACATCACATTCGCGTGGCTGTTGATTGAAACCACTGTACGTTCGCCATACGCGCCTGGCGGCATTGGTGCGATCCAGCTTTCCATCGATCAGTTTTGATAAAGGAAATGCTTACATTCTTCGTCATACTGTCACGCAAATCACCTAACCACTTGGTTGAAACGGCACATGCTAATGTGCCTTCAACGAGCCAGGAGGAGGTGCTCGCATGCGGTACGCCATATGTTTCACACCGCCCTCAGGGGACCCGCTGAGCCTCGCCGCGGCCAGCTGGCTTGGGCGTAATGTGTATTCCGGTTATCCTGTCGACCATCCCGGCCTCAAGGGCCTGGGTATTCATGAAATCGCCTTTCATACCGCCATGCCGCGCCGTGTCGGCTTCCATGCGACGTTCAAGGCGCCGTTCAGGCTGAGTGAGGGGAGCAGCGAAAGTGCGCTGCTGCGGGAACTGATGCATTTTGCCGGAAGCATGGAGCCGGTGGTTCTCGACGGTTTGGACGTTGGCCGCATCGGTGACGTCTATGGTCTGGTGCTGGACCGGCCATGCACGGATATCGACTATCTGGCCGCCTCGGTCGTGCAGGCCTTCGATGGCTTTCGCGCGCCGCTGAGCGAAATGGAAATCGAACGGCGCAATCCGGAACGCCTGTCTGCGCCGCAGTTTTCCAACCTGCATCGCTGGGGCCATGCCTATGTGATGGATGAGTTTCGCTTTCACATGACATTGACGGGACCGCTGCTTGCGCGTGATTTTCCGCGCATCGAACAGGCGATGCGGGCGCATTTCGATCAGGCTTTGAGCGAGCCTGTTGTCGTTTCCAATCTGGCACTGTTCGTTGAGGCTGAGCAGGGCGCGCCTTTCACAGTGCATTCGCTGCATCCGATGGGCAGGGTGTCCAATCGCAGGATTGCCTGAACCACTCGGCTGCTGTGTTGCAGCGAAAAAGCGGCTGTAGCGTCTCGACAGGACATGCCCGTCTGCTTAGCCTCACGGCGACAACAGCAGAGGTGATTTGATGACGCACGAGACTTATCCCCGTGATCTCGTCGGTTATGGCCGCAATGTTCCCGATCCGAAATGGCCGGGTGGGGCTAAGATCGCGGTCCAGTTCGTGTTGAACTACGAGGAAGGTGGCGAAAGCTGCATTCTGGATGGCGACCCGGCCTCGGAAAACCTGTTGTCGGAGATCGTCGGGGCTGCGGCCTGGCCGGGCCAGCGCAATCTCAACATGGAATCGATCTATGAATACGGTTCACGCGCCGGGTTCTGGCGCCTGCACAGGCTGTTCACCGAGCACAATGTGCCGGTCACCGTCTACGGCGTGACACTCGCGATGGCGCGCAACCCGGATGCTGTTGCCGCGATGAATGAAGCCGGTTGGGAAATCGCCTCGCACGGCTATCGCTGGCACGAATACAAGGACTATCCGGAAGAGAAGGAACGTCAGCACATTCTCGATGCGGTGCGTGTGCACACGGAGGTGGCGGGCGAACGGCCCTACGGCATGTACCAGGGCAAGCCGTCGGACAATACGCTCAGGCTGGTGATGGAGGAGGGCGGGTTCCTCTATTCGTCCGACAACTATTCCGACGACCTGCCGTTCTGGGTGCCGGATCAGAATGGCAAGCCCTTTCTGATCATTCCCTATACGCTCGACACCAATGACATGCGGTTTGCCACGCCGCAGGGTTTCAATTCCGGCGATCAGTTCTTTGCCTATCTGAAAGACGCTTTCGACGAGCTCTACCGCGAAGGTGAGGCAGGGCAGGCCAAGATGATGTCGGTCGGTCTGCACTGCCGCCTCGTCGGTCGCCCTGGCCGCATTGCAGCGCTGCGTCGCTTTGTCGAATATGTACTGTCTCACCAGGATGTCTGGGTGCCGACACGGCTGGAGATCGCCAAACACTGGCATGCGCATCACAAGCCTGAATGGTAAGGGGTGCGGCTTTCCCCAGCCGTCGGGGCACTCCGACTGAATTGGCGGAACGTTCCAGTGCGGCGGTCTTGATTGAGGATTGCGCCCGGCGGTCGCACCGCGGTCGGTGCGTGAGCGAGGCGCCATGTTCACTGGTTTGGACATAAAGCGCTTGTTTTTTTGAATCTCGACAACGCGGCGAGGCTTCGCTAATCCTTGAGCCGATACTGTCCGGGCGTGCGCCGCGCGGAGCCGCAATACCTTCCTCGCCCGGCCATCGGCGTCGGGCAAACCACACCGAGAATCGGGGCTTCATATGGACAGAGCGGAAATCGTTGCGCGCTTCGGCGGCGTTTTCGAGCACTCGCCCTTCATCGCAGAGCGGGCCTTCGACGCCGGCTTCATTGTCGAGCCGCTGACGGCCGCCGATGTGCATGACGGAATGGCCGCGATCTTCCGCACCGCGAGTGTCGATGAACGGCTTGGCGTCCTGCGTGCGCATCCTGATCTTGCCGGGAAGTTGGCGATTGCCGGCGATCTGACCGAGGACAGCCGAAGGGAACAGGCGGGCGCCGGGCTCGATCGGCTAAGCCCGGACGAGCACGAGCGCTTCACCGCGTTCAACACGGCCTATACCGAGAAATTCGGCTTTCCCTTCATCATTGCGGTGAAGGGACTGACCAAGGACGATATCCTTGCTGCTTTCGAACAGCGGATCGAGAATAGCCGCGAACAGGAGCTCGATACCGCCTGCCAGCAGGTCGAGAAGATTGCCCGGCTTCGCCTTGATAGCCTTTTGCCCGAGAATAGCTGACGCGTCTGAAAACTCGACCATCACCGTGCCCGATTTTGCGGCCATCGCCTTCATTCTCGCGTAAGCCACGGTGCCCAAGGGCGATGCCGTCTCCGATCGAAATCTTCGCGCCGCTCAACCGCATTGCTCCGCGACGCGCCGGCCGCGTTCGATCCAAACCTCTAAGATGACAACGGCAAAGACATGGACGGCTGGGAAAGTCGTCGAATACAGGGCAATACCCCTCAAACGACAAAGCGGGCGCTCCGGCCCGCTCGTACGCACACATCAAACGCCGCTCTTTACAAGGGCGGCCTTTGGCATCGTATGCCAGTCTTACTGCTTGCGCGCCTCATCAGCCTCGCGGATCGCTTCTTCGTGGTACCAGCTGGCCGCGCCGCTCTCATAGATAACGGGCTTCACCGCTGCACTGTCGCGCATTTCCTTGAGCCTTTGCAGGTTCCGCACTGGGAATTCGTAGATTTTCGCCGATTCCCGAACCATGTTCGTTGTCATGCTACTGCCTCTCGTTTCAACCGAGTGTTGTCTCGATAAATCTAGATATCACAGCCTAAACTGATATGCACATGAAAAGTGCAAATTGCCTAATCTATAGGCAGTATTTCTGCATTTTATTAGGTGGTCGACAAATCATCAGATTAAGCTGTCGCAAGGATGTGTGGTGAAAACACTCAAAGGCAGCGCAAGGTTCCTTCGGGACAAGGGTTTGGCGTTCAATGGCGGCCTGTTTTGGTTGCCGATTTACCGCGCACTTGCGGCAAAATGCATCAGTTGCATGACAGTGGCGTCGAGTTGGCACGCTTCCTGCTTTTATCTCGGGTGACTCGCCGGCCTGCCGGAGAATCACCCCCCTCTGTTGCGCTTCCATGGCGAGCGCTTGACTGAAGAGAGACGATTGATGACCAAGTTCAAGCTCGAGTATATCTGGCTCGACGGCTACAAGCCGGTGCCAAACCTGCGTGGCAAGACGCAGATCAAAGAATTCAACGAATTTCCGACCCTGGACCAGTTGCCGCTGTGGGGCTTCGATGGTTCGTCGACGATGCAGGCCGAAGGCCATAGCTCCGACTGCGTTCTGAAGCCGGTCGCAATCTACCCGGATCCGGCCCGCACCAACGGCGCGCTCGTCATGTGCGAAGTCATGATGCCGGATGGCGTCACGCCGCATGCAACCAACAGCCGCGCGACGATTCTCGACGACGAAGGCACCTGGTTCGGCTTCGAGCAGGAATACTTCCTCTACCAGGACGGTCGCCCGCTCGGCTTCCCGGAAAACGGCTTCCCGGCTCCGCAGGGTCCGTACTACACCGGCGTCGGCTACAAGAATGTTGGCGAAATCGCCCGCGAAATCGTCGAAGAGCATCTCGACCTGTGCCTCGAAGCCGGTATCAACCACGAAGGCATCAATGCCGAAGTGGCCAAGGGCCAGTGGGAATTCCAGGTGTTCGGCAAGGGCTCGAAGCGCGCCGCCGACGAAATCTGGATCGCTCGCTACCTGCTGCTTCGCCTTTGCGAAAAGTACGGCGTCGATGTCGAGTTCCATTGCAAGCCGCTCGGCGACACCGACTGGAACGGCTCTGGCATGCACTGCAACTTCTCGACCAAGTTCATGCGCGAAGTCGGCGGTAAGGAATATTTCGAAGCCCTCATGGCTGCTTTCGCCAAGAACTGGAAAGAGCATATCGACGTTTACGGTCCGGACAACCACCTGCGTCTGACCGGCAAGCACGAGACGGCTCCGTGGAACAAGTTCTCCTACGGCATCGCTGACCGTGGAGCCTCGATCCGCGTTCCGCACTCCTTCGCCAACAACGGCTACAAGGGCTACCTCGAAGACCGTCGTCCGAACAGCCAGGGCTGCCCGTACCAGATCGCTTCGCGCGTTCTGGCCACGATCGCCGAAGTTCCGTTGGCCGACTACGCGAAGTCTGCTGCCTGATCCTTTTCGGACTGATGATTTAGACAGCGCCGGCTACACGCCGGCGCTGTTTTCGTTTGAGGGGACTGACTGCCTTGCCGTGGGCGCTTTCTCGGTACATGGGATTGCTCTATATTGCGGGCAAGGAGAGTGTCGATGCGTCCGTCGGAGGTGCTGGAAAAGAACCGGATAGCGATCCGCGAGGCGACGAGGCGCTTCAATGCGGGAAACCCGCGCGTTTTCGGCTCGGTTGCCCGTGGCGATGACAGGCCGGGCAGTGATCTCGATATTTTGGTGGATGACTTGCCGGGCTCCACTCTTTTGACGCTCGGAGGACTTCAGCATGCGTTGGAGCAGTTGGCTGGCGATACGCCTGTGCATCTGCTGACGCCCGGTGACATACCCGAGGAATTTAGAGCGCGTATTCTGGCCGAGGCGAAACCGGTATGAGCCGCATCGAACGGGTGAAATTGTTGCTGCAACGCATGCGACAAGCTGCTTTGGACGCGCATGAATTTTGCAAAGATATGGACCGCGCCGCATTTGGCGACAATCTGATCGTGCAGCGTGCCGTTGCCATGAGCCTGTTCATGGCTGGCGAGACCGCGGTGCAATTGGAGGATTTTGCTCCGGATTTCGCTGCAGACCATCCAGAGATTCCCTGGCACGCGGTTCGCGGGATGCGGAACCGGATGGCGCATGGATATTTCGATATCAATCAGGAACGAGTTTTTGATACGGCGAAAACCGAAGCACTGGAGCTTGCGGTAGCCATCGGCGCGATCTTGGACATACATCCGCAAGGGGAGTGACTGCTTGCCCAATATCCTTTCCATCCAGCCGCTGACGGACGAGGCCTTCGCACCGTTCGGCGATGTCATCGAAGCCAGGCCTTCCGCCATGCGCCTGATCAACGGTGGAACGACCGAGCGATATCACGCGCTGTCTGCGCCCGAAGTAATCGGCGAGGGCGCGCGGGTGATCCTCAGCATCTTTCGCGGCCAGCCACGGGCGTTTCCCTATGCGCTCGGCATGATGGAGCGACATCCGCTGGGCAGCCAGAGCTTTACGCCGCTGTCGGGTCGGCCATTCTTGCTTGCGGTGTCGCCGGATGAAGGCGGCGTTCCGGGACGGCCGCTGCTTTTTCATGCGCAAGCGCATCAGGGCGTGAACTACCACCGCAATGTCTGGCACCATCCGTTGATGGCAATTGGTGAAAGCAGCGATTTTCTGGTTGCCGATCGAGACGGGCCGGGAAACAATCTCGAGGAATATTTCTTCGTTCATCCCTTTGTGATTCTGGAGTCCCGCCTATGACCGGCCTGACCACCCATGTGCTCGACACTGCGCTTGGCAAGCCTGCCCAGGGGCTGAAAATCCACCTGATGCGCATGGGCGGCGATGAGGCGGAACTGGTCAAGACAGTCTTCACCAATGACGATGGACGGGTCGATGGCGGGCCTATTCTTTCGGGAGATGAGTTTCAGGCCGGGCAATATGAGCTGCTGTTTCACGCCGGCGATTATTTGAAAGCCCGAGGCTTTGCCCTGACCGATCCGCTGTTCCTCGATGTGATCCCGATCCGTTTCGGCATATCCGACACCACCGCACATTACCATGTGCCGCTGCTGCTTTCGCCCTATGGCTATTCGACTTACCGGGGAAGCTGATGCGTTTTGCAGCCATTGCCGACATACACGGCAACTGTCTCGCCCTTGACGCTGTTCTTGCCGATATCGCGGCGCAAGGCATCGCGGCGGGCGATGTCGTCAATCTCGGCGACAGCCTGTCGGGACCGCTGGAAGCCGGACGCACCGCCGACCGTCTGGTCGGACTTGGGTTGACGACAGTCTGCGGCAATCACGACCGGTATTTGATCGAACATGCGACCGGCGACATGCATAGCTGGGAAGCGGATGCCTATGCGCAGCTGTCGCCGGATCATCTGGACTGGTTGAAATCGCTGCCGTTTTCGCAGATCTGGCGTGACGAGGTCTATCTTTGCCATGCGACGCCGACGAGTGACAGTGTTTACTGGCTTGAAGGGGTGAGTGAGCAAGGCCATGTGCATCTGCGACCGAAAGCCGAGATTGAGGCGTTTGCCGAGGGGGTGCGCCAACCGATGATCCTCTGCGGCCATTCCCATATTCCCCGGGCGGTGCGCCTGGCGGATGGGCGGTTGATCGTCAATCCCGGCAGCGTCGGCGGTCCGGGCTATGATGATGATGCGCCGTATTTTCACAAGGTCGAGACGGGCACGCCGCTGGCGTCCTACGCGATCTTGGAGAAGACGCCCGCCGGTTGGTCGGTCACCTTCCGGCTGGTGCCCTATGACAACATGGCGATGTCGCGGCTTGCAGCCGAGAGGGGGCGTGCCGATTGGTCCGCGGCTTTGGCGGGCGGATGGCTGGATTGATTGTTGATGGCGCCTGAGCGACAGGCGCCGACTTCAGCCCGTCAATACAGGACCTTCAGAACGGGCTTTCGGCGATGATCGTCCGGTCGATGTCGGCGAGCTGCCGCTTGCCGCACAGTGCCATGGTGACATCCATTTCCTTCTGGATGATCTCCAATGCCGTTGTGACACCCTGCTTGCCCATGGCGCCGAGGCCGTAGAGGAAGGGGCGGCCGATATAGGTGCCCTTGGCGCCGAGCGCGATCGCCTTCAGCACGTCCTGGCCAGAGCGGATGCCGCCATCGAGATGCACTTCGATCTGGTCGCCGATCGCATCGACGATGCGCGGCAGCATGGCGATGGAGGAATGGGCGCCATCGAGCTGGCGGCCACCATGATTGGAGACGATGATCGCATCGGCACCCGTCTTTGCCGCCATCTGGGCGTCCTCGACATCGAGGATACCCTTGATGATCAGTTTGCCGCCCCAGCGTTCCTTGATCCAGGCGACATCGTCCCAGGAGAGCTTGGGGTCGAACTGCTCGTTCGTCCAGGCGCCGAGGGACGCTAGGTCCGAGACGTTCTTGGCATGGCCATGGATGTTGCGAAAGGTGCGGCGCTGCGTGTGCAGCATGTCCCAGCACCAGCGCGGCCGCATGGCCATCTGGAAGAGGTGCTTCGGCGTCAGCTTCGGCGGGGCCGACAGGCTGTTGCGGATATCCTTGTGGCGCTGGCCAAGGATCTGCAGGTCTGCGGTGAGCACAAGTGCCGAGCATCTGGCGGCACGGGCGCGCTCGATCAGGTTGATGACGAAATCGCGGTCGCGCATGACGTAAAGCTGGAACCAGAAGGGTCTCGTCGTCACCGAGGCGACATCCTCGATCGAGCAGATGCTCATTGTCGACAGCGTGAACGGCACGCCGAACTCCTCGGCCGCCTGGGCCGCCAGCATTTCGCCGTCGGCATGCTGCATGCCGGTCAGGCCCGTCGGAGATAGGGCTACCGGCATCGTCACCTTTTCGCCGATCATCGTCGTTTCAAGCGAGCGATTGCTCATATCGACCAGCACGCGCTGGCGCAGCTTGATGCGCGCATAGTCGTTCTCGTTCGCCCGATAGGTCGATTCCGTGTAGGAGCCGCTGTCGGCATAGTCGAAGAACAGTTTTGGCACACGCTTGCGCGCCAGCTTTTTCAGGTCGGCAATTTCGAGGATCGGTGCCATGCTCTGGTTCTCCGGAATGTTCCCGGTTCCGCCATATCATGGTAGCGGGCCGCCTGTGAACTGGAACCGCAAAGAACAGGTAAAATTATTTTACCTGTTCTGGCGCCGCGTCCGACATGGCTTCCGCGATCAGGTGGTTCTGCGACCCTCGCGGTACAACTGGATCATTTGAACGCTCAGCCCGACAACCAGCATGACAGCAATCGCCGCCTGGGCACCCAGAAGAATGGGAGACTTGAGGTCCGTGACGATGGGATGGCCATCCGGCACGCGGCGCAGCGTTTCGCTGACCGTCGGGACCATCAGCAGGAATACCGTGAGGCTCAGGAAGATCGTTTCCAGATACCGGGCGGCCCGACCGAGGGTCGTCACAAGGCCGACCCCGTAACCGGCAAGCAGGAGACCCAGCGTCACCGCGCCGATGATCGGGCTTGCAGCCTGATGCGCCACGAGGAAGACCGTCAGGGAGCCGATCAGCATGGAGACGAAATAAAACGCCCCAGCCGTGCTGCGCGGGGCGATGCGCCCGTAGCGGGCGAGCATGTAGACGGCCAGGGGAATGGCCGGCAGGCTGCCAAGCGTGTGTACCCACCCAAGGGGAGAGATGCCAAACATATCAAGTTCCTTTGTGTTTACCCGCCGTTTTGTCCCGGGAATGTCGAGACAAGATTTGGGCCATGGAGACTATCTACCAGTTGGTAGGTTCGATGGTTAAATGCGTGTAGGTTGCTCGATGGTCAGTTCCTCGTCGAGAGACGGTGAATGATCGTGCCTTTCACGGTGGTGAAAATCTGGGGATTGCCATAGGCGCGGGCGGACAGCATGGCGCCATGCACGGTCGCGAGAAACGCTTCGGCTTCGTCTGCCGGTGTTGCGCTCAGCGAAAGCACGTCCAGCCTGGCGCCACGCTCCATGGTGCCGGTCAACCAGGCCGAAAGCGTCAGAAAGTGCGCTTTCACTTCATGGTGGACTTCTTCCGGCAAAAGCTGCGATTCGCCGGCCAACAGCGCGCAGACACAGAAGGGCGCGCTATTGTCCAAAATGCAGGCTTCCCAATAGCCGAGATAGGCCCGCAATTGCTCCAACGGATCCGCGATATTGTGCTCCAGTTTCATCAAGCCTGCCTCGGCCTCCTGCCGATAGCGGGCGACAAGCGTGCGGACCAGATCAGCCTTGCTCGGGAAATGATGATGGATGCTGGCATTGCGAATGCCGACGACCTTGGCGATGTCGGCATAACTGAACCCGTTGTAACCGCCAGCGACAATCAGAGTGCGCGCGCAATGCAGAATTTGATCCGAGGTGCTGGAAAGATTGCTCATGGATTTACCTACCAACTAGTAGGTAAATAGTCAAGCTGCGTGCGCCAGCGGTTTGGACGCCTGATGGATCTCTCAGAAATGTTCACCCGAACGAAATGGCCCGACGCGCATACCTGCTGCGATCAGATAGGCGGTGGACCAGCCAATCAACAGGAAACCGTTGACGCCTTCAAGCGCCGCAAACATGCGCCATTCCGGATGCGGCACGACATCGCCGAAGCCCACGGTGGAAAATGTGGTGGTGGAGAAATATAGCGCCGTTTCGAAATCATCGACGACGCCGATTACCGTGAAGCCTGCCGCCCAGAGCCAAACCTCGGCGGTCAGGACACAGAAGACGCCGATGACCACGGTGTTCATGGCGAGCATGCGGCTGCGATGGCCATGCAGGCGAACACGATCGGTGACAAAGCTCATCAGATGCGTGACGCCGATCAGCCCGATCGTATGGATGACCACCGTCAGGGAGATCATCAGCGTTCCAAGCGCGAGGTTGATGGCCAGCATGCAAGGTCCTCCGGCGGTTTGCGGTTTTCAGCGCAGTTCCTTGCGTAGCACGAATTTCAGGCCGGACCAGATCTCGGTCACCGCGCAGACCTTCACATCGACCAGGCCGATCGGCAGGAAGATGGTGCGCAGAACATCCTCGGTGATGGTGGTCGGGACTTTCGAGGCCTTTTTCGGCCAGGAGATCCACAGCATGCCGGTCGGCTTCAGCATCGCCTTCAGTTGCCCGGCATGTTCGTCAAGCCTCGCCCGATCCGTCTCGAAGACGTGGAGATAGTCGAGGCCCGTGCCTGCTGCTTGATCGAGACCGACGGCATGGCGGGCGTCCGGCAACGCGGCTGCGAGATAGGCGAGGTCCTCGGGCAGGCTGACGAAGAGGACGGACAATTCCGGCTTCAGTCCGAGCTTTTTCGGAAGAGGGGTGCCGGAATAGCCGCTCTCGCTCATCTGACCTTCACGCTTCTGTCCTTAGCGCTTCTGCCTTGGGCTTCGAGGCCTTGCCTGCCACATAGGTTTCGACCACCGCGCGGTCGTCGCCCAGCGTCTGCAGCAGGAAGAGTTCTTCGGCCAGCGAGGAGATGGTTTCCATCCGGAGCCGCATGGCCGGCGTCGCTGCCGCGTTCAAGACCACGATGTCGGCGTCGGTGCCGGGCTCCAGCGTGCCGATGCGCTCGCTGAGGTCGAGCGCCACGGCATTGCCAAGCGTCATGTGGTAGAAGCTTTCCAGCGGGTTGAGGCGCTCACCGAGCAATTGCTGGATCTTGTAGGCCTCGTCCATGGTCTTGAACATCGAATAGCTCGAACCGCCGCCGATATCGGTGGCGACCGCAACCGTGACAGGCTTGTCGCGGCGCTTCATCGCCTTCAGCGGGAACAGGCCGGAGCCGAGGAAGAGGTTCGACGTCGGGCAATGGACGGCAACCGCGCCGCTGTCGGCCATGGCGTCGGCCTCGCGCTCGGACAGGTGAATGGCATGGCCGAACAGCGCCTTCTTCCGCAGCAGACGATAGCGGGCATAGATATCCGTATAGTCGGTCGCGTCCGGATAGAGCGCGCAGGTGAAGTCGATTTCTTCCTTGTTTTCGGAGAGATGCGTCTGGATGTGCAGGTCGGGGAATTCCTCCGCCAACGTCTGCGTCATCGCCATCTGCTCCGGTGTCGAGGTTATGGCGAAGCGGGGGGTGATGGCGACATGGTTGCGACCCTTGCCATGCCACTCTTTGATCACGGCGCGGGTCTCGTCGTAACCCAGTTGCGGCGTATCCAGCAGGCCCTGCGGGGCGTTGCGGTCCATCATCACCTTGCCGCCGATCATCAGGGTGCCGCGCTTGAGGCTCTCGGCAAAGAAGGCATCGGCGGAGGCCTTGTGCACGGAGCAATAGGCGACGGCCGTCGTCGTGCCCTGGCGCAGGAATTCGTCGAAGAAATGCGTGGCAATGCGCTCGGCATGCGCGGTCTCGACGAAGCGGCATTCCTCGGGAAATGTATAGGTGTTCAGCCATTCCAGCAGGTTGGCCGCATAGGATGCGATCACCTGCATTTGCGGAAAATGCACATGGCAGTCGATCAGGCCGGGCAGGATCAGGTGCGGGCGGTGGTCGATCTCGATCGTGTCGGCCTGCGCCTTTGCCTTGATGTCGGCATAGGTGCCGGTGGCCTGGATGATGCCATTCGCGACGAGCAGGGCGCCATCGTCTTCATAGAGGAAACTCTGCGTATCGGCGGCGTGTGCGGGCGCGCGGCGGAAGGAGAGCAGGCGGCCGCGGATCAGTGTCTCAGTCATTCTCACTTGCCTTCGGCCGCCGTTTCGAACCAGGCGACGAGCAATTGGCGCTCCTCGTTCGAAAGGTCGGTGATGTTGCCAGGCGGCATGGCATGGCTGCGGCCGGCCTGGATGTAGATTTCCCGCGCATGGGCAGCGATCTCGCCGTCCGTCTCGAGCTTGACGCTTTTCGGTGCCCGCACGATGCCGTCCCAGACGGGCTCATTCGCATGGCACATGGAGCAGCGGCTCTGTACGACATCACGCACGGCGGTGAAATGCACGTTTTCGACAAAACTCTGTTCGCGGGCGGACAGCGAGACTTCTTTCTCGCCGGTTAGCACCTTCGGCACGGTCGACAGCCAGATGATGACGATGAAGATCAGCACCGTGACAAGCCAGGTCCAGGTCGGTTGTCCCTTGCGGGCATGCGTGGTGTTGAACCAGTGGCGGATGGTGACGCCCATCAGGAAGACGAGAGCTGCGATGATCCAGTTGAACTGGGTGGCAAACGCCAGCGGATAGTGGTTCGACAGCATGAAGAAGATGACGGGCAAGGTCAGGTAGTTGTTGTGCAGCGAGCGCTGCTTGGCAATCATGCCGTATTTGGCATCCGGGGTGCGGCCGGCGAGCAGGTCGGCGACGACGATCTTCTGGTTGGGGATGATGATCATGAAGACATTGGCCGACATGATGGTCGCGGTGAAGGCGCCGAGATGCAGGAAGGCGGCGCGGCCGGTGAAGATCTGGGTATAGCCCCAGGCCATGGCGATCAGCACGATATAGAGGAAGACCATCAGGCCCCAGGTGTTCCGGCCCAGTGGCGATTTGCACAACAGGTCGTAGCAGACCCAGCCGACGCCAAGCGAGGCGAGCGACAGGCAGATCGCCTGCCACGGTTCGATGTCGAGCACGGTGCGGTCGATGAGGAAGAGATCGGCGCCGCCATAGTAGACAACGGCCAAGAGGGCGAAGCCGGACAGCCAGGTGGCATAGCTTTCCCATTTGAACCAGGTGAGGTGCTCAGGCATCGAGGCCGGCGCCACGAGGTATTTCTGCACATGGTAGAAGCCGCCGCCATGCACCTGCCATTCCTCACCATAGGCGCCGACGGGCAGACCTGGGCGTTTCACTAGGCCAAGATCGAGGGCGATGAAATAGAAGGAGGAGCCGATCCAGGCGATGGCGGTGATCACGTGCAGCCAGCGCACGGCAAAGGAGAGCCATTCCCAGGCAATGGCGAATTCATACATGCAATATCCCTTTCGTCCCCGAACGAGATACTTTGCAAAAACTTTGAGATGAAGGAAAGGGCTGCAGTGCAGGCCTGTCGCATTTTGTGCAGGACTTTTGTGCGTCGCACAAAATGCCACCCATTATTTCCTGCATTGGTTCGAATATGACGATTCTGTTACATTCGATCTTCAATGCCGCCGGAACGGGTGGTTCGCGTTTTCCGGCGGCTTTTCCCCAATGGAGATCAGCCGATGCGCAGTATCGTGACAGGTTTTCTGCTGGCGTATGCGTCTTGCGTTCATGCCCATGATTCAAAGAGCGGTTGGCGTTACGATGCCTTCTGCTGCAATGGTAACGAGCATACTGGCGATTGCCAGATGATCCCCTCGCAGAGCGTGAAGGTGATCAAGGACGGTTATCAGCTAACGTTGACGCCCGGCGACCACAGGCTGGTCACGCGCCAGCATGTGTTCAATTTCCCGCAGACCACCACGCGGCGTTCCGAAGACAGCGAGTATCACCTGTGCCTGTTTCCCGACGAGAACACGCCGCGCTGCTTTTATGCGCCGGACATGTCGTTCTGAGATTGCGGAATCGGGAGCGGTGGGGCCAGCGTTGAGGCCATCTCGTCGCTGGCCAGGGCCTTGTCGATCCAGGCTTGGAAGGCGCGGATCTTTGGCGCGTTGCGCCGCGCATGCGGGTAGACCAGCCAGATGGGCGCGTGGGCAGCGCAGGCGAGTGGAAAGGGCTGCAGCAGCCGACCCGAGGCCAGTTCGTCGCGGAAGAAGAAGGGGCTGAGGATCGCCACGCCCTGACCGGCGATCGCGGCGCTTGCCTCCAGATCCTGCGCCTCGAACGTGTTGATGCTGTTGCCCTTCAGAGATGGGTTTTGGATGCCGGCTGCGCTGAACCAGTCGTGCCACCAATGATCGTCCGGGCTGATGATCGGCAGTTTCATCAGGTCCGACGGGTGGTGAATGCCGCCGATGCTGTCGGCCAGTTTCGGGCTGAGCATGGGGCTGAACGTGGCGCGGATCAGGTGGTGGCTGACAAGGCCGGGCCAGGGACCATCGCCCCAGCGGATCGCGACATCGGCGCCGTCGCGGGCAAAATCGGTCACCTTGTTGACCCGCAGCAGGCGCACGGCGATGTTCGAATGGTCGAGTTGAAACGATCCCAGATGTTTCGCCAGCCATTGGGTGGCAAAGGTCGGGATCGAATGGATCTCCAGCGTTTCGCCTGAGCTGTGGCGAGCCGATGCGACCGCATCGACCATCAAGCCAAAGGCTTCGCTGACCTTGGGCAGCAGCCTTGCACCAATGTCGGTCAATTCGATCTGCCGTGGTTTGCGCAGGAACAGCGTCTCGCCGATATTGTCTTCGAGAAGCTTGATCTGGTAGCTGACCGCCGTCTGGGTCATGCCCAGTTCCTCGCCGGCACGGGTAAAGCTCCCTAGGCGGCCAACCGCCTCGAAGACGCGCAGGGCATTCAACGGGAACTGTTTCGACAGTTTCATGGATAAGCTCTCTTTATGCATAACCAGCATAATTGAATTGGCCTTGTTCCACAATCGCCGCCAATCTCCGGTCATGGCTTCGGTCGAAGCGAATGTGCGTGGAGGCAAAGATGGTATCCGCTATCAAGACATTGTGGCTGCTCGAAAGCACGATCTTTTCAAAGGCCGGTCGCTTCTTCCGCCATGTTCTCGAACCCGATCATCTGGCGATCGACAGCCTGCCGGAAGCATTGAAGCGGGATATCGGCCTGGAGGAGGAAGCGCCATCACGGGGTCGCAACGAAGGTGCCTGGTCGAGCAGCCGGCGTCTGATCGATACGATCAGGCCGGGGCCACTTTGAGAAAAAGCAAATCGGATCAACAGATTGCCTGCCAAAGCTCGGATCTTGAGTCTGCAGCTTGATGTGGTGATTCAGGTGGCGGCATGGGAGCCAGCGCCATCCAGTGCCGTCAGCAATTCGGCTGCGACCATGGCGGCAATCACGGCGGGGCGCTTGTCCTTTACGGTGCCGCCGCCGATCGGCAGGGTCAGGCGCTCAAGCGCTGCGCGGCCCAGGCCTTCGCGGTCGAGATGGGAGGCGAAGGTGGCGCGCTTGGTCTTTGAGCCAATCATGCCGACATAGGCGAGGTCGGTGCGGGCAAGCGCTTCCTTTGCGATCAGGAAATCCAATGCATGGTCGTGAGTAAGGATGACGACGGCGGCGCCCGGTTTCAGCCTCGCCACCTCGGCTTCGGGCATTGCGACACGGAGGAAAGTGATGCCCTTGGGCGGTGTACCGTCGATCTCAGGGCGCGAGTCGATCAACGTGACATTGAGGGGCAGGGGTTGGAGCGCGTGGGCCAGCGCCAGCCCGACATGGCCGGCGCCGAAGACCATGACCTCGGGGAATGCCGCGCGTTCGTCAGCGAGCCGTTCCGACAGTTGTGCCATCACGTCCGCGTCCACGCTGCGGAAGGATAGTAGCGTGCGCCCGCCGCAGCACTGGCCGATCTCCGGGCCGAGCGGCACGTCGAGCACTGGTGCCAGCGTTTCGCCAGCCAGCAACCGGCGCGCATGGGAGATCGCCATGAATTCGAGATAGCCACCGCCGATCGTGCCCCAGAGCCCGTTGTCGGCCACCAGCATGATCGTGCCAGCCTCGCGCGGCGTCGAGCCCCAGGTCTCCGTGACCTCGACAAGGACCGTGGCCGGGTGGGATGCGAGGAAGTCGGGGAGGGTGGTCATGCGCCGGTGCTGCCCCTCATCCGCCTGCCGGCACCTTCTCCCCGCAGGCGGGGAGAAGGAGACGTTCCGCCGGTGCCGAATGCTTGGACATTGGGCAGAGCGCCCTCCCTCTCCCCGCTTGCGGGGAGAGGGTCAGGGTGAGGGGCAAAATCGCCGACATCAAACCCGCTTCAGCCTCTCTACCGCCATCAGCACCCGTTCCGGGGTTGCCGGTGCATCGAGCCTCGGGCAGAGCTTGTAATCGGCCACCGAGGCGACTGCCATCGAGAGCGCTTCCAGCACCGATATCGCCAGCATGAAAGGCGGTTCGCCGACAGCTTTCGAGCGACCGATGGTGGGTTCAGTGTTTTCCGACCAGGGCACCAGTTTCGTGTTGAAGATCTTCGGCCGGTCGGAGGCGAGTGGGATCTTGTAGGTCGAGGGGGCATGGGTGCGAAGCCTACCCTTGCCGTCCCACCAGAGTTCCTCGGTCGTCAACCAGCCCATGCCCTGGACGAAGCCGCCTTCGATCTGGCCGATATCGATCGCCGGGTTGAGCGACTTGCCGACATCATGAAGGATGTCGGTGCGGTCCATCAGGTATTCGCCGGTCAGCGTGTCGATCGAGACTTCGGTGCAGGCGGCGCCATAGGCGTAGTAATAGAAGGGTGTGCCGCGGCCGGCGGCGCGGTCCCAGTGGATCTTCGGGGTTTTGTAGAAACCGGCGGCCGACAGCTGGACGCGGGCAAAATAAGCCTGCTTGATGAAGTCGCCGAAGGCAAATTCCTGTGTCCCGACGCGCACGCGGTTTGGCAGGAATTCGACCTCGGACGCGGCGACCTGATATTTTTCGGCGGCAAAGGCGATCAGCCGTTCCTTGATCTGGCGGGCGGCGTCGAAGGCGGCCATGCCGTTCAGGTCCGAACCGGAGGAGGCGGCCGTCGCCGATGTGTTCGGTACCTTGGCCGTCGTCGTGGCCGTGATCTTCACCGTGTCGACATCGACCTGGAAACAGTCGGCAACGACCTGGGCGACCTTGGTGTAGAGGCCCTGGCCCATTTCGGTGCCGCCATGGTTCAGGTGGATCGAACCGTCCTGGTAGACATGCACAAGCGCGCCCGCCTGGTTGAAGGCGGTCATGGTGAAAGAGATGCCGAACTTTACCGGGGTGAGGGCGATGCCCTTCCTGATCACCGGGCTCGTCCGGTTGAAGTCGATGATCGCCTGGCGGCGCGCCTGGTAGTCGACCGAGGTTTCGAGTTCCTCGACGACCTTCAGGATGATGTTGTCCTCCACCTGCTGGTGATAGGGGGTCACATCGCGGCCGGAGCCCTTCTCGCCGTAGAAATTGACCTTCCGGATTTCCAGCGGGTCCTTGCCCAGTGCATAGGCGATCTCCTCGATCACCCGTTCGCCACCCAACATGCCTTGAGGTCCGCCGAAGCCGCGATAGGCGGTGTTGGAGACGGTGTGGGTCTTGAGCGGCTGCGAGGTCAGTTTCACATGCGGATAAAAATAGCTGGAATCGGCATGGAAGAGGGCGCGGTCGGTGACTGGGCCTGAGAGGTCGGAGGAGTAACCGCAACGGGCAGCAAAATTGGCGTCGATTGCGTGGATGCGGCCGTCGTCATTGAAGGCGACGTCGAAATCCATCTTGAAGTCGTGGCGCTTGCCGGTGACGCCCATGTCCTCGTCGCGGTCGGGGCGGAATTTGACGGCGCGCTTCAGCTTCTTGGCAGCGAGTGCGGCGAGCGCTGCAAACTGGTTGCCCTGCGTTTCCTTGCCGCCGAAGCCGCCGCCCATGCGCCGCGTGTTGACGGTGATGGCATTGGAGGGAATGTCGAGCACGTGGCCGACGATGTGCTGGATTTCCGAGGGGTGCTGGGTCGAGGACCAGACGGTGACGTCGTCGTCCTCGCCGGGAATGGCGAGCGCGATATGGCTTTCGAGGTAGAAATGCTCCTGGCCGCCGATGCGCATCGAGCTCTGGATGCGGTGGGCCGCCTTGTCGAGTTCGGTCTCCGGCGTGCCGCGCTTCAGCGTCATGCCGGGCGTGACGAGCGGTGCGCCATTGTCCAGCGCACCGTCGATATCGGTCCAGAAGGGCAGGTCGCGGTATTCGACCTTGGCGAGGCGGGCGGCTTTCCGGGCCGCGTCGCGGGTTTCGGCGATCACGGCGAAGATGGTCTGGCCGTGGAATTCTATTCTGTCCGTCGCAATCAGCGGCTCGTCGTGGCGGCCGCCGGAGGAGACGTCGTTGACGCCGGTGATGTCGTCTGCCGTCAGCACGCAGACGACGCCGGGATAGGCCTTCACCGCCGAAAGATCGATCGACAGGATCTCCGCATGGGCGCGATCCGCCATGCCGAGCGCGCCATGCAACAGGCCGGCGGGTTCGGGAATATCGTCGATATATTCGGCACTTCCGGCGACATGTTTGTGCGCTGAATCATGCCGGAGGGACTGGTGCATCGGCCCCTTGATGTATTTCGTCGTTTCGTAGGTCGCCTTGTCCATGATCAAGCCTCCTCCGTCGCGAAGCGCTGCAGTTCCTGCGGCGTACCCGAGACTTCGAGGAAGAAACGGGTGAGCAGGTTCTTCGCCGTCAGCTGGCGATACTCCGCAGTCGCACGCCAGTCGGTGAGCGGCTTGTAATCGAGGTCGAAGGCGTCGCGGGCAGCTTCCACGGTGGCTTGCGTAAACGGCCTGCCGTAGAGCGCCGCCTCGACCGACCGTGCCCGCTTCGGGGTGCCCGCCATGCCGCCGAAGGCGACGCGGATATGGGTGACCGTTCCCGCTTCATCCGTTTCCAGGTGGAAGGCGCCGCAAAGCGCGGAAATGTCCTCGTCGCGGCGCTTGGTGATCTTGTAGACGGCGAAATGGCTCTGCGCCTTTGGGCGGGGCACGAAAAGGCATTCGACGAATTCGCCCGGCTGGCGGTCCTGCTTGCCGTAATCGATGAAGAAATCCTCGAGCGGCATGGTGCGGGTGCCCGAGGTCGAGCGGAGGGTCACGGTGGCGGACAATGCGATGAGCGCCGGGGGGCTGTCGCCGATCGGCGAGCCGTTGGCGATATTGCCGCCGATCGTGCCCATGTTGCGCACCTGTTGGCCGCCGATGCGGGTGATGAGCCTGGCGAACGCCGGGATCTCCTGCCGCAGCGTTTCGAATGCGGTGCTGTAGCTGACGCCGGCGCCGAGCGTGATGCCTTCCGGCGTGACGACGATGTCCTGCAACTCGTCCAGATGGTTGATGAAGACAACGGGATCAAGCACGCGCATCTGCTTGGTGACCCAGAGACCGACATCGGTGGCGCCCGCGACGATGGTGGCTTTCGGATGGGCTGTCATTGTTGTGGCAAGGGCTTCGACGCTGCCCGGAACGATCAGCCGGCGGCCATCACCTTCGATGAGGATCGTCTCGCGGGTCGTCAGGTCCTTTAGGCGGGCGATGATGTTGGCGCGCTCGCGTTCCAGCGGATCGAAAAGCGCCGACGGGCGCATGCGGGCGACCAGTTCGGCCGCCTTGACGATCGGCTCGTAGCCGGTGCAGCGACAGAGATTGCCTTGCAGGGCGCGCTCGATTTCGGCGCGACCGGGGGTTTCCGATGTCAGCCATAAACCGTAGAGCGACATGACGAAGCCGGGGGTGCAGAAGCCGCATTGCGAGCCATGACAGTCAACCATGGCCTGCTGCACGGGATGCAGCGTCCCGTCCTTCGCCGCCAGGTGCTCCACAGTCACCACATGGGTGGCATTGAGCGAGCCGACGAAGCGGATGCAGGCATTGACCGTTTCATAAGCGAGCCGGCCTGAGACGATGCGTCCGACCAGGACCGTGCAGGCGCCGCAGTCGCCTTCGGCACAGCCTTCCTTGGATCCGGTCAGCCGGCGCTTCAGGCGCAGGAAATCGAGCAGCGTCTCGGTCGGATCGAGGCTGGAAAGGGCGATGTCCTCGCCGTTCAGGATGAAACGAATGCTGTCTGCCATGTATGGATCGTGTCCCCGTTGATGTCCGGCTGCCGGACCGCGGCTGCGTCGCCCATTTTGGCGATGGTGGGCGGCGCAGCGCAATCTTTCAAGTCTATTGTGCTGTCCAGCCACCATCAATCGATATCGAGGTGCCGGTCACCTGGGCGGCCGCGTCGCTTGCGAGATAGAGCGCGAGGGCTGCGACCTGGTCCACTTCGACAAATTCCTTGGTCGCCTGCAAATGCAGCATGACGTCGTTCTTCACCTGATCCTCCGAGATGCCGCGAGCCTTGGCGGTATCGGGGATCTGCTTTTCGACCAGCGGCGTCAGCACGTAGCCGGGGCAGATGGCGTTCACCGTGATGCCGTCGCGGGCGGTCTCCAGTGCAACCGTCTTCGTCAGGCCGAGAATGCCGTGCTTGGCGGTGACATAGGCGGATTTGAAGGGCGAGGCGACGAGGCCGTGGGCCGAGGCGATGTTGATGATGCGGCCCTTCTTCCTCGCCTTCATGCCGGGAATGGCGGCGCGAATCGTATGAAAGGCGCTCGACATGTTGATGGCGATGATCAGGTCCCATTTGTCGATCGGGAATTCCTCGACCGGGGCGACGTGCTGAATGCCGGCATTGTTGACGAGTACGTCCACCGCGCCGAATTCGCGCTCGGCCGTGACGATCAGGTCGGCAATTTCAGCGGCTTTCGACATGTCTGCGCCGTGATAGAGCGCCTTGCCGCCGGCTATTTCCAGCGATTGGCGGATCTTCTCGATTTCGGCCGCATCACCGAAGCCATTGATCACCACGTTGGCGCCGTCGGCCGCGAAGGCGCGGGCAATGCCCAGGCCGATGCCGCTGGTGGAGCCGGTTACGACGACTGTTCTTTTCATCAGATTGATTCCTTTTCGACGAATGCCGATGGATGACGGGCGTTATGTTGCGCCCGCGAAGACAAAGGTTAGTCCCAAAGGAAGTTCCCACGCAACGACGTTTTGCCGCAGCCCGGCAAGGTCAGGATCGCCCAGTACCGGAAATGCGACACAGTGTTCGACGCGGGCCTCTTTGACGCCGCATCGAAAAACCCTATGTCAGAACCAAACAAACGTCACCGGAGCATCATCGTGGAACTTGGCCTTTATACATTTGCAGACGTCGATCCGAATGCGGCCAACAAGGGTGCCGAGGCCAAGCGCCGGGTGGATGAACTGCTCGAAGAGATCAAGTTGGCTGATGAAGTCGGCCTCGACGTGTTCGGGCTAGGCGAGCATCACCGCCCGGACTACATGGCGTCGTCTCCGGCAACGATCCTGGCGGCGGCGGCTGTGCAGACGAAGACCATCCGTCTTTCGAGCGCCGTGACTGTGCTGAGTTCGGATGATCCGGTGCGCGTCTTCCAGCAGTTTGCCACCGTCGACCTGCTGTCGAACGGCCGCGTCGAGATGATGGCGGGGCGCGGGTCCTTCATCGAGAGTTTCCCGCTGTTCGGCTATGAACTCGAGGACTACGACCTGCTGTTTGCCGAAAAACTGCAATTGCTGATGGAGATCCGCGAGAACGAAGTGGTCAACTGGGAAGGCGAGACCCGCAAGCCGATCAAGGGGCGCGGCGTTTATCCGCGGCCGCTGCAGGATCCGCTGCCGTTGTGGATTGCGATCGGCGGCACCCCGCAGTCAGCCGCACGCGCCGGCTATCTCGGCCTGCCTCTGGCACTTGCGATCATCGGCGGCGAGCCGCATCGTTTCGCACCGCTTTTCGACCTCTATCGCCAGAGTGCCGCCAAGGCGGGCGTCGATGCCGCCACGCTGAAGACGAGCATCAACGTACACGGCTTCGTGCATGACACGACCGAATCGGCCGCCGATATCTTCTATGCGCCGCAGGCCGAGGTGATGAACCGCATCGGCCGCGAGCGCGGCTGGGGGCCGACGAGCCGGGCACAATTCGACGCGTCGCGTGGTCCGCGTGGCGCGCTGTTTGTCGGCGATCCGGAAACCATGGCGGAAAAGATCGTCGCCCAGCATGCGATCTTCAAGAACGATCGGTTCCTGCTGCAGATGGCGATTGGCCCGATGCCGCACAAGGATATCATGCGCGGCATCGAGCTCTACGGCACAAAAGTGGCGCCGCTGGTGCGTCAGACGTTGACGTCGAAGGCTTCGGCTGCGTAATCAGCCGAAACTCGAGATTTGCGCGCCACTGCGGTTGAAAGACCAAGATGATCGTCCAGAACGATGAAGACCTCAACCATCTGAAAGACATCTGCAGGCTCTGTGCCGTTGCCGTGAAGTCGATGGCGGCTGCACTGGAGCCTGGGATCACCACGCGCGAACTGGACCTGATCGGCCGCAAGATCCTCGAGGACAATGGTGCGCGGTCGGCGCCGGAACTTTGCTACGAGTTTCCAGGCGCGACCTGCATCAGTGTCAACGAGGAAGTGGCCCATGGCATTCCCGGGGACCGTGTGATCAAGGCGGGCGATCTGGTCAATATCGATGTCTCCGCCGAGAAGAACGGCTTCTTTGGCGATACCGGCTCGTCTTTCATCGTGCCACCGGGCACGGCGAAGATCGAACGGCTGGTGCGCGACGGCAAGCGGGCGCTGTGGGTCGGCCTGAACCAGATCAAGACCGGTCAGCCGATGGCCAATATCGGCAATGCGATCGGGGCCTTCGCCAAGAAGAACCGCTACACGCTGATCCAGAACCTGGCGAGCCATGGCGTCGGTCGTTCGCTGCATGAAGAGCCGAAGGAACTGTCGACCTGGCCGGATCCGGACGAGACGCGGATCATGGAGGAGGGACTGGTGTTCACCGTCGAACCCTTCCTGTCGCTCGGCGGCATCTGGGCCGAGGATGGCGAGAAGGACAACTGGACGCTGTTCAGCGAGCCAAGCGCTCCGACGGTGCAGTTCGAACACACGATTGTCGTCACCCGCAACGGACCGCTGGTGCTGACGCTGGCGGATTGATTGATCCGCCGGCGGTTCGCCCGCCGGCGCGGTTCGTCAGTCTCAGGCTGAGAAGCTGATCGATATGCCTTTCTTGCGGAAGAAGGACTGCATGATCTTGCGGCCCTGGCGGTTGGACTGTGCAAGCTTTGCCGGTTCGAAGACGGCTTCCTTGACACCTTCCTTCGCCATGGCGGCTTTGAGTGCGGCGACGTGGAGATCCAGGTCTTCGTTGTCTTTGTTGATCGACACGTAGATGTTGTCTATGGCCTGCTGCAGGGTCAGATCGCTCATGGCGGTACTCCTTGGATATTTGCCCCTCAACTAGCGAATTCTGCAGCAAGAGCAAGCCGGCGATTGCGAACGGCTGTTTGCCGTGGCGTCGCTGGGGCCTTTTCCACATTCAAGTCTGTGAAGGATGGCATCAGCAATACTTGTTTGTCGCCTGCTTTGTGCGATGCGATAAGCGGCCTCATGAAGGATAAACATCCGAAAGACGTCAATCTCGCAACGACAGCGATCGCGGGAGCACTTGCCATGGCCGCGGCCATGGGTTTCGGACGTTTCGTCTTTACGCCGATTCTGCCGGGCATGATCAGTGGCCTGCCGCTGTCTTCGTCGGATGCCGGGCTGATCGCCGCCGGCAATTTTGTCGGTTACCTGGTCGGTGCGGTGCTTGCCGCCTATGGCTGGGCGGCGGGGCGTGAGCGGGCAATCGGGCTTGCTGCCCTTGCTGCAAGCTCAATGCTGCTGGTGGCCATGGGCCTGACCAGCGATGTCGTTGTTTTCATCCTGATCCGCTTCGCAGCCGGCGTCGCCAGCGCCTTCTCGATGATCTTCATTTCGTCGATCGTGCTGGCGCATGCAGCGGCGCGGGGCGGCGAGCCTGCCCAGGCCGTGCATTTCGGCGGCGTGGGATTTGGCATCGCGCTCTCCTCGCTCGTCGTCTTCATCGCCTCAAGGCTCAACGAGCAGGGATCGGCGCCCTGGCGGCTCGACTGGCTTTATAGCGCGGGCGTGACGCTGGTGCTTCTCGCACTTGTCTGGTGGCTGCTGCCGCACGCGCCCTCGCGGGCAGGCGGGCCTGCCGCGGAGCCGGCGCTCGTCTGGCGCCGGCCGCTCATCCTGCTGACCCTGTCCTATGGACTTTTCGGCTTCGGCTACGTGGTCACGGCGACCTTCATCGTCACGATGGCGCGCATGTCCAATGCCGGGCCGTACATCGAGTTTCTCACCTGGTTCGTGACGGGACTTGCCGCTGCCGCCTCCCTCTTTCTCTGGCGGCCGGTGATGGCGCGGATCGGCCTGTTTGCCGCCTATGGTGCGGCGCTGCTGATCCAGTCGGTGGGAGTGGCGGCAACCGTTGCCCTGCCTGCGTCGGTGGCACCGCTGGTCGGCGGCCTGCTGCTTGGCCTGACATTCATGACCGTCACCGCCTACGGCCTGCGGCTCGGCCGGGTGCTGGCACCCGACAGCCCGCGCCGGGCTCTGGCGCTGATGACTGCTGCCTTCGGGATCGGCCAAATCGTAGGCCCGGTCGTTGCCGGTACATTGGCCGAGCGCAGTGGAAGCTTCGCCGCGCCGACGCTGCTGGCGGCGGCCGTATTGGCCGTGTCGTTCCTGCTGGTGCTTCCGCTGGTTCTTCGGCGCGCTGAAAAATGAAGGTTTGGTAACTGTGAATAGCTGCGGGTAATTCCGCCACATTTAGGCGATGGCATTGCTGGCGTTGAGGTTCTGCCCTAGGTTCGGCCGACCTCCAAGACTGTCCCGACACCTCACGAAAGCAGCTTTCCGTGTTTCAATCCTTCTTTCCGAAGCCCAAACTGTTCTTCTCATCCTTCGTTGTCTGGACCCTTCTTTCTGTTCTCGTCTGGTATTTCTTCGGCGAACAGATGGGCACAGCCATTGGCCTTCCGCCTCCGCCCGCCGACGCCGAGCCGATCATCAACCTCACCTTCTTCCTGACCAATTCCTACCTGTGGTTCTATATCTATGCCGCAGTCTGGTCGCTCGCCTTCGGCCTGTTCTGGCAGTTCTACGCCAAGGATCATCCGTGGCGGTTCTGGTCGATCTGGGGCACGATGTTCATCATCTTCACCACCTATTTCGACGTGCAGGTCTCGGTTCTATTGAACAACTGGCGCCGGCCCTTCGGCGACTTGCTGCAGAACGCGCTGCAGGGCAAGCCGGGGATTACGACCGGGGATTTCTACAGCCTGATGATCACGTTCTGGAGCATCGCCTTCCTGAACGTCTTCGTCTTTGTCATCGTTCGCTTCTTCGTCAGCCACTACATCTTCCGCTGGCGCACCGCGATGAACGAATACTACATGTCGAAGTGGCAGAAGCTGCGCCATATCGAAGGCGCATCGCAGCGTGTGCAGGAAGATACGATGCGTTTTGCCTCGACATTCGAGGGTCTCGGCGTCAGCCTGATCGATGCGGTGATGAACCTCATCGCCTTCCTGCCGATCCTCTTCGTCTTGTCCAGCTATGTGACCGAGCTGCCGATCATCGGGGCCGTGCCGCACAGCCTGTTCTGGCTTGCGCTGATCTGGTCGGTGTTCGGAACCGCACTTCTGGCGCTTGTCGGTATCAAGCTTCCAGGCCTGGAATTCCGCAACCAGCGCGTCGAGGCGGCCTACCGCAAGGAACTCGTCTATGGCGAGGACAATGCCAACCGGGCCCAGCCGCTGACCATTGCGGAGCTGTTCTCCAACGTCCGGAAAAACTATTTCCGGCTCTATTTCCACTACACGTATTTCAACCTGGCGCGTTCGTTTTATGGGCAGGCAGACGCGCTGTTCCTGATCTTCATGCTGGTGCCGACCATCGTTGCCGTGAAGATCACCTATGGTATCTACCAGCAGATCGCCACGGCCTTCGGGCAGGTGTCGAACTCGTTCCAGTATCTGGTCAATGTCTGGCCGACGATTGTCGAGCTGCTGTCGATCCACAAGCGCCTGCGCGCATTCGAAGCGGCAATCGACAACGAGCCGTTGCCGGAAATCGATCAGCGCTATCTGGAGCGCGAAGCGGACGAAGGCGAGATGGGGGCGAACCGTCCCTGATCGGGGGCGGATGCCATCCACCCAATCCGCGTTTTAAAACGACGAAGTGGCCGGGTTCCGGCCACTTTGCTTTTGCAGCAGGTCGAGCGCTTCGGCATAGGTGACGCAGGCGACGTCCGGCTTGTGGCAGACTTCGCCGACCAGCCGCTCCATGGCGGCCCAATAGGCGCCACCATTCATCTCGACAAAATGCAGGCCGATCTGCAGGGGAACGCGGTCTCCCTCATACTGCTTGTCGAAGGCTGCGCGGAAGGCGTCGTAGCTGCGCGCCTCGAACTCGGCCGCCTTGCTCGGATGATCCATGCCGGCGGAGTGGCGGATGAACAGATTATAGTCCATCGCAACGATGCGGCGCTGCTTGGGGCCTTCCGGGATCAGCGGCAAGCCGAAGCGGGTCACAGAGCCCTCCAGAGTGGGCAGAAGCGGATCACGGGTGACGGGGCTGGCGTCATAGCGGAAGCCATGGTCCCGCTCTGCCTCGTAGAGACTTTTGGGCGCCGACAGATAAGGTGCGCGGAAACCGACGATATTGTTTCCGACAAAATCCGCCCATTCGGCCGGTTCACGATCGGCGAGGCCATTGTCCTTCCAGGCATTGGCAAGCACGCGGTCGAATGTTGCCATCTCCGTCAGCCAGTCCTGTCTGGACCAGTCCTTGCCGTCGAAATGACCGCAGGTATGGCTGGCGATCTCATGGCCTTCCAGATGGGCGTTCCAGACATTGTCGAGACGTGCCGTCACATCGGCAACCGTGGGTGCAAAGCCGATATTGGAGCGACCGGCCTTCTTGCCGGGTGCTTTGTAACTGCCGGCGCGCTCCCGCGGGATTAGCGTCGTGCAGGAAAGGAAGTAGGTGAAGTGGGCATTGGCGCGCTTTGCGATCGCCCGGCTGCGTTGCCAGAGCCGGTTGTCATGCGCGCCGTCGAAGGAAATCAGCAGCAATTGTTTCGGCTTTTGCGGTCCTGTCGTGACGCCCGGCTTGCCCCCCGATGCCGGGCCGATTGTCGCAGGGCTATGCGGCTCGGCGACGGCGCTGGACGCGGCGAGCGCAAGAGAAATGGCGAAAATCGAACGCAACATGCTTTGGCCTGACAAAAATCAATGCAGGCGTCCTTTCATCCAAATGCGGCGAAGCTTTGAACGCACTGGAATTTCACCGCCCGGACCAGTATGGCTTTGCCATTCTCAATCGAAAGGTTCTTGCAGATGACGCTCCTGATTCTCGGTATCATCCTGTTCATAGGCGTCCATATGATCCGCGTCGTCGTTCCGGGCTTTCGCCAGGCGATGATTGCGAAACTGGGACGCGGCGGATGGGGCGGGCTGCATTCGGTCATGAGCATCGGTTCGCTGGCCGTGCTGGTCTGGGGCTATGCGGCGGCACCGATCGTCAATCTTTGGTTCCCGCCCATGGGCATGAACCACCTGACTGTCACGCTCATGCTGTTTGCCTCGATCTGTCTGGTTGCCGGCCTGATGCCGGCCGGTCACATCGCCATGAAGACCAAACATCCGATTGTGCTGGCGGTGAAGATCTGGGCGCTGGCGCATCTGCTGTCGAACGGCGATCTTCGCTCGGTCCTGCTGTTTGTCGCGTTTCTCGCCTGGGGCGTGGTGTTGCGGATCAACTACAAGCGCCGTCTTCGGGCCGGTGAGATCACGCCGCAAGCCTTCGTCTCGACCCGGTTCGACATCTATGCCGTGGTCGGCGGTATCGCCTTGTGGGCACTGATCACCTTCTGGCTGCACGAGATCTTGATCGGTGTTGCACCGCTTGCCATGTGAGCCGTTAGCCTTTTGGCGGTTTTCCCCTTACAAGCGGGCAAAAATCGGTTAGAAGGCCGCTCACGCAGTGAAATGCATGGAAAGGCCGGCAGTGTCCGGGAATGAGTATGGTTGACAACAACGACAGCTTTATCCGCGAAGTGAACGAGGAGCTGCGCTCCGATCAGGTGCGCAATGCCTGGAAGCGCTACAGCCGGCTCATTATCGCCGCCGCGGTCCTGATCGTTGTCGGCACGGCCGGGCACCGGCTGTGGAACCATTGGCATTCGACCCAGGCGTCGGATGCCGGCGACAAGTTCCTGGCGGCCCTCAGCCTTGCGGACCAGGGCAAGAACGACGAGGCGGAAGCTGCCTTGAAGGCGCTTGAGCAGGACGGCTACGGCGCTTACGGCGTGCTGTCGCGATTCCGTGCTGCAACGGTTCTCGGCCAGAAAGGCGATCTGCCTGCGGCCGTTGCCTCGTTCCAGGCAATCAGCCAGGATACGGCGGTTCCGGAAATCATTCGTAACACGGCGAAGATCCGCGCAGCCTGGCTGTTGGTCGATGCCGGTACCTATGAGCAGGTGTCCGCCGAAGTCGAAGCCATGGCGACGCCGACCAATGCCATGCGTCATGCTGCGCGCGAAGCGCTTGGTCTTGCCGCCTACAAGGCCGGCGACATGACCCGGGCCCGCGAATGGTTCGAACAGATCACCGAGGATGCCGAGGCGCCGCGCAATGTTGCGAACCGTGCCCAGATGCTTCTCGACAACATCACGGCTTCCGGCAAGGCGCCGTAAGCCAGCTTGGGCGCCTGCGCCCGGAAGGACGAAGTTTCATGAGTTTCACCGTCGCCATCGTCGGGCGCCCAAATGTCGGCAAGTCGACGCTGTTCAACCGTCTGGTTGGCAAGAAGCTGGCGCTTGTCGATGACACGCCAGGGGTCACCCGCGACCGGCGTCCGGGCGATGCCAAGCTCGTGGACCTGCGTTTCACCATCATCGACACTGCCGGTCTGGAAGAGACCGGACCGGACACGCTTGAGGGCCGCATGCGCGCCCAGACCGAACTGGCGATCGACGACGCGGATCTGACGCTGTTCGTGGTCGATGCCAAATTCGGCCTGACGCCGCTCGACAAGACATTCGGCGAATTGCTGCGCCGGCGCGGCAAGCCTGTGGTGCTGGTCGCCAACAAGTCGGAAGCCAAGGGTTCCGATGGCGGCTTCTACGATGCTTACACGCTCGGTCTTGGCGAACCGGTTCCGATTTCGGCCGAACACGGCCAGGGCATGATCGATCTGCGCGATGCCATCGTCGAGGCGATCGGCGAGGATGTGGCCTTCCCGGAAGAGATCGATGAGCCGGAAACCGACGTTGACCTGCGCGGTGAAGAGGATTTCGACGACGACTACGAGCCGGAATATGACGACAGCAAGCCGCTGCGCGTGGCCATTATCGGCCGCCCGAATGCCGGCAAGTCGACGCTGATCAATCGTTTTCTCGGTGAAGACCGTTTGCTGACGGGACCGGAAGCCGGCATTACCCGCGACAGCATTTCGGTCGAGTGGGACTGGCGCGGCCGGATGATCAAGATGTTCGACACGGCAGGGATGCGCAAGAAGGCGCGCGTCCAGGAGAAGCTTGAAAAGCTCTCGGTCGCCGATGCGCTGCGCTCGATCCGCTTTGCCGAAACGGTTGTCATCGTGTTCGATTCGACCATTCCGTTCGAGAAGCAGGACCTGCAGCTAGTCGATCTGGTGATCCGCGAAGGCCGTGCTGCGGTTCTGGCATTCAACAAATGGGACCTGGTCGAGGATCCACAGGCCGTTCTGGCCGAATTGCGCGAGAAGACCGATCGTCTGCTGGCGCAGGCGCGTGGCATTCGTGCTGTTCCGATCTCCGGCCAGACAGGCTATGGCCTCGAGAAACTGATGCAGGCGGTGATCGATACGGACCGCGTGTGGAACCGTCGTATCTCGACCGCCAAGCTCAACCGCTGGCTCGATACGCAGCAGATCCAGCATCCGCCACCGGCGGTATCCGGCCGACGCCTGAAGCTGAAATACATGACGCAGATCAAGGCGCGCCCGCCGGCGTTCATGATTTCCTGCACGCGACCGGAAGCGGTTCCGGAAAGCTATATCCGTTACCTGACGAATGGCCTGCGCAATGATTTCGAGATGCCGGGCGTTCCGATCCGCATCCATTTCAAGGCGAGCGACAACCCGTTCGAGAATCGCAAGCGGAAGCGCTAACCGCGTTTGCTAAATGGCATCGGCATCGGCAGACCTTGTGCTGAGCCGCTGCCGCAGGCCGCGTTTGCGCCTTTGTGTCCTGGCTTCCACGACATTGTCGAAGAACTGTTCCGTGGCCGCTTGCCAGGAAAAGGTTTCAGCCAGCGCCCGCGCGGCCTCGGGTGAACCCTGCAAGGCGCTGAGGCAAGCGACCTGCAGATCCTTGTCCAGGGCTCCAGCGGTCGAGCCCTGGGGAATGATGTCGACCGGGCCTGTCACGGGATAGGCAGCGACCGGAACGCCGGATGCCAACGCTTCGAGGATCGTATTGCCGAATGTGTCGGTCTTCGATGGAAAGACAAAGACGTCGGCCTCGGCATAGGCCCCGGCCAGATCTTCGCCATGCTTGACGCCGGTGAAATGCACATCCGGATAGCGCGCCTGCAGTTCGGCGCGGGCAGGGCCATCGCCGACCACCACTTTCGAGCCCGGCAGATCGAGATCGAGGAAGGCGGAGAGGTTCTTTTCCACCGCGACACGGCCGACCGTCATGAAGATCGGGCGCGGCAGGCCGAATGGCTTTTCGCTTTTCGGGCGCGGGTGGAAATTCTCGGTATCGATACCACGGCTCCACAGGCAGAGGTTCTTCACACCGAGGCCCGAAAGTTCCTGGCGCAGGCTCTCTGTTGCCACCATGCAGGCGCCGCTGCGATTGTGGAACCAGCGCACATAGGCATAGAGCCACGATGCGCGAACCGGCAGGCGGGCCGCGACATATTCGGGAAAGCGGGTGTGGTAACTGGTGGAAAACGGCTGCTTGTTGCGGATACACCAATGCCGGGCCATCAAACCGAGCGGGCCTTCGGTGGCGATATGCACATAGTCGGGCTGTTGGCTCTTGATCATCCGGCCCACCTGGCCGGGCATGGCAAGCGATAGACGGATTTCCGGATAGGTCGGCATGGGTATGCTGGAGAACGGCTCCGGCGTGATCATGGAAACCGTGACACCCATCCTGGCGAGTTCGCGATTGGTGTTTTCGATCGAGCGCACCACGCCGTTGACCTGCGGGTGCCAGGCATCGGTGACGATGGTCAGTCTCGGCATGGCGGATCGCGTTTTCCGGAATCGCATCACGGGCTTGGAGCGATTCCTGCAAGTTTTTCCTGCAAACGATATGGCGGTGGAACATTACAGCTTGATGTCAGTCTTCATGTGACACCTCAATTGCCACTCGCGCAGGCGCTGTGCTCACCTATAGTACATGGACTGCGTCCCGCCGCTGATTCCCGCCAAAAGGATTTCTCGATGACCAAGAGCACCACCAAGACTGCCGCCACCGCAAAGACGACAGACTGGTGGCGCGGGGCGGTGATCTATCAGGTCTATCCGCGTTCCTTCCAGGATACCAACGGCGACGGCATAGGCGATATCAAGGGCATTACAGATCGGTTGCCCTATATCGCATCGCTGGGTGTCGATGCGATCTGGCTATCGCCTTTCTTCACCTCGCCGATGGCCGACATGGGGTATGACGTGTCCGACTACTGCGATGTCGATCCGATGTTCGGGACACTGGCCGATTTCGACGCGATGATGAACGAGGCGCATCGGCTGGGGCTGAAGGTGATGATCGACCAGGTGATTTCGCACACGTCAGACCAGCATCCGTGGTTCAAGGAAAGCCGGGCGAGCCGCGACAATCCGAAAGCCGATTGGTATGTCTGGGCGGCGGCAAAGCCGGACGGCACGGCGCCGAACAACTGGCTTTCTGTTTTCGGTGGACCGGCCTGGGAATGGGACGGCGTGCGCAAGCAGTATTTCATGCACAACTTCCTCGGTTCGCAGCCTGACCTCAATTTTCACAACAAGGAAGTCCAGCACGCGTTGCTGGAAACGGTGAAGTTCTGGCTGGACCGCGGCGTCGACGGCTTCCGTCTCGATACGGTGAACTATTATTTCCA
The DNA here is from genome assembly GCA_900470155.1 of Hyphomicrobiales bacterium. Classification (GTDB taxonomy): domain Bacteria; phylum Pseudomonadota; class Alphaproteobacteria; order Rhizobiales; family Rhizobiaceae; genus Allorhizobium. Next base: position 654,322 of record UBZT01000009.1, on the reverse strand, counting down.
CGACAAGGAGCTGCGCGATAACCCGCCGCATGCGCCCGACAGCGACGATGCCGGCCTCGATGCGCCCGACGTCAATCCCTATGGCATGCAGAGCCATCTCTACGACAAGACGCAGCCGGAGAATATCGAGTTCCTCAAGCGCTTCCGGGCGCTTCTCGACCAGTATGAGGGGCGAACGACGGTCGGCGAAGTCGGGGACGGCGCGCGGTCGCTGAAGACCGTGGCCGCCTATACGGCTGGCGGCGACAAGCTGCATATGTGCTACACGTTCGACCTGCTCGGACCCGATTTCACCCCGTCGCATATCCGCCATTGCGTCCAGTCGTTCCAGAATCAGGTGGCCGACGGCTGGGTGTGCTGGGCCTTCTCCAACCATGATGTGAACCGCCACGTCAGCCGCTTCATGCAGAATGCCGACGAGCGGGCGGCGGTCGCCAAGCTGGCGATCAGCGTGCTGTCGACGCTGCGCGGTTCTGTGTGCCTGTATCAGGGTGAAGAACTGGGCCTTCAGGAGGCAGAACTGCAGTTCGAGGATCTGCGCGATCCCTACGGCATCCGCTTCTGGCCGGCCTTCAAGGGGCGCGACGGATGCCGCACCCCGATGGTCTGGGACAAAGCCAAGAAGCAGGCCGGTTTCTCCACCGGCAAGCCTTGGCTGCCTGTGCCGGCGGACCATCAGGCCCTGGCCGTCGATGCGCAGGAAAAGGACAAGGCCTCGGTGCTCTGGCACTACCGCGAAGCCTTGGCGTTCCGCAAGGAGCATGCGGCACTGGCAGACGGCGACATGCATTTCCTCGCGACCAACGAGGATGTGCTCGCCTTCACCCGCAGCAAGGGCGAAGAGCGGCTGCTGTTCCTCTTCAACCTGCGTCGCGGTCCACAGGAGTTCTCGCTGCCGGACCATCTGAGCGTGAAGCAGGTCCTGCCGTTGCCGGGTCTGCATGCGCATCTCAAGGACGGGGTCGTGCACCTCGATGCGCTGGACGGTTTCTGCGCCAAGATCTGAAGGTCAGGCTTCGGCCAACTGCTCCGGCTGGCTTTTGAGCCGGCTGACATCGGTGAGAGGCGGCGCGCCAAACTGGCGGCGGTATTCCCGGCTGAACTGCGACGGGCTGTCGTAGCCGACCCGACGCCCGGCGCTTGCTGCATCCAGCGCTTCCGTCAGGATCAGCCTGCGGGCTTCCTGCAGCCGCAGTTGTTTCTGGTATTGCAACGGGCTCATATTGGTCATGGCGCGAAAATGTTCATGCAGCGATGAGCTGCTCATGCGCGCCTCCTGCGCCAGCTGGTCGATCGAAAACGGCCGGTGGAAGTTGTTGCGTATCCAGCCGATCGCACGGTTGACGTTCTGCAGACGGTGGTTCGGCGTCAGCATCTGATGCAGCAGGCCGGCGTGTTCGCCGCGCAGCAGAAGGTACAAGAGTTCGCGTTCCACCAGGGGCGCAAGGAAGGGTATATCCTGTGGCCGGTCGAGCAGGGCAACGAGGCGGACCGCTGCATCGTGCAACGCGGCCGGCGTTTCGGCCACGCCCAGGGCCTTGCAGGAGGGGGCGGTCTGGGCGATCGGCGCATTCATCTCGAGCACCAGGGTGCCGAGAAGCGCCAGATCAAGATCGAGCCGCAGGCACAGATATGGCTCTTCGGCACTGGCTTCGCAAACATGGCCGACAACCGGCAAGTCGAGGGATGCCACCAGATGGCTTCCCGCCCCGTATTCCATCAGATTTTCGCAGAGTTTCAATCGTTTGCGGCCCTGCGCGATCATGCAGATCGAGGGCTTGTGGACGGCATGCAAGGGCTCTGTGGGCTGGCTTGCCCTGACGAGCGTCAAGCGTGGCACTGCCGTCTCGTGCACCCCTTCATCCTTGGCGTGTCGTGCAATCATGTCCCGCAATGTCGTTCGTGCTGTCATGCTGTCCATGCGTCAAAGCCTTGTATTGCCGTTGGTCTGACAGCTAGTTAGGAACGGTTGGGTTCCTGGCCAATCGGACTATCGTGCAATTCGGAGGATTGTGCAATCCTTTCGGGCGTCTGTTCTACCACTTCGCAGGAAGCGCTTCCCATATGGGGATGGTCTGCCGACGGGCGGCGGACCCGAGACCCAGGAGGATGTTTCCATGGCTGCATTTCAATACCTGCTGGAAAGCCCATTGCGCTGGACACAATCGAGGACACGACGCGTGTTTGCGACGATCCGGCAAACCTGTGTCGCGCGGCGCGACGCGGATGAACGGAGATACGGCCTCAATGGCTGAGTTCACAAACGTCTCATCCGGACTTGTCGCGCTGATCGTTTCATTCTCATTCATTGCTTTTTTTGTGCTGGTGCCGATCCGAGCGGACAGGCAGCAGTCAGTTCCCACGACCAGTCAGGAGAAAGACATGGCAACTCACCCTTACGTCGGATTGTGGGTCACCGGAGACGGCCACATCCGTCACGAACTTCTGCCGAGCGGCCGTTACATCGAGGGTCGCGGCAGCCGCGAGCGTGCCTATGAAGGACGCTACGAGGTGCGCGGCAGTCAGATCAACTATTGGGATGACAGCGGCTTCATCGCCGATGGCGAGTTCCGCAGCGACATTCTGTATCACGCGGGCATGGTGCTTTACAGGCACTGATTGCCGATCCATGCCGGGCGAGGGTTACATGCCCTCGTCCGGAATGTTCAAGACATTGCCGCAGGCCTTGCAATGGACCGCGTCGGCATCATGGCGCTGCAGCCCGCATTCGGGACAGGGGAACGACACCTTGTAAGGCCGGACGATCGCCTGGGCGAGGCGGACGAAGAGCGAAATTCCGATGATCATGGTGACGATGGAGGTCAGCTTGCCCGTTGTGCCGGGAAGCGTGATATCGCCGAAGCCGGTGGTGGTCACGGTCGCGACAGTGAAATACAGTGCATCGATGAAGCCGGTTCCTGCATCTTCTGCATAAAAGAAGAAAGTGTAGACAAAGCCGGTCACCAGGAAAAGAAAGACCAGAAGGTTGATGAACGCGGTGACGACGTCGACCTGTTCGCGCAGGCCAAGGCGGCGCAGCATCAACGTGAACACCGGCCGCTGCACCACTGCCCAGATGCGGGCGACGCGCAGGAAGGCGAAGTTGAACAGCCACTGCGGAAATAGCAGCGTCCCGAGAACGAAGATATCGACCCAGGTCATCGGCTTGCTCGCAAAGCGCCGCGTGCTGGAAGAGGCCGACCATTGGGCGGCAAGTTCCAGGGCAATCCAGATGGCGATGCCGTAGTCGAGAATCAGATAGGTCGGCCGATCGCGCAGATAGGGGCCGGCGAGAAAAAAGCCGATGATCGCGAGATCGATGACCATCAGCGCCACCTGGAAGCGGATCGCTGCGGTATGATGGCCGAAATAGAGGCTGGCAAGGCGCTGGCGGAGATTGGCGAGGGTTTTCGAACTCAGATCAGCGGTCATCAAGCTCTTCTCAATAGTGATAGCGACATTGCGCAACGACGACCATCTGGTCGTCGCCGTTTCCGATTATCTGATAGACCAGCCGGTGTTCCTGCGTAATGCGGCGCGACCAAAAGCCCTTCAGTGTCCCTTTCAGCGGCTCTGGCTTTCCTTTGCCGTCAAAAGGCTGGCGAAGGGTGTCGCGAATGAGATCGTTGATCCGCTCCAGCGTTTTCCGATCCGTCTGCTGCCAATAGAGATAGTCCCGCCAGCCATCACCGGTAAAGGCGAGCCGCATCGTCAGGCTCCCAGCAGCGTCTTCATTTCGATCGGTTCATAGCGGCCTTGGCGGATATCCTCACCGGCGCGTAGAAGACGTTCAGCATTCGCAGGGGACGATAGAAGATGGATCGTCTCCATCAGGCTGTCATATTCATCTTTGCCCATCAACACGGCCGATGGTTTGTCGCGGCGCAGGATTTCTATCGCTGCAGCGTCATCGTTGACCTTGTCGAGAAGGCCTGCCAGTTCCGCGCGTGCTTTTGAAAAGAAGATCGTGTCCATGGCCGCCTCCAGACTTGTCCCCAATATGGTACAAGTTGGACCTTTTGCCAATGCTCATCCAATCAGGCAGAATTTGTCGACATCGACCATGCCCTTGTCGGAGATCTTCAGGTGCGGGATGACCGGCAGCGGCAGGAAGGCGACCTGGAGGAAAGGCTCCTGCAGGGTCGTGCCGAGCGCATAGGCCGCCTTGCGCAGTTCGTGCAGCGTGTCGCGGACGCTTTCATAGGGCTCGAGGCTCATCAGGCCGGCGACGGGTAGCGGGATTTCGCCGGTCACCCTGCCGTCCTCGACGACGACAAAGCCGCCCTTGATTTCGCCCAGTCGATTGGCAGCAATGGCCATGTCGTCTTCCGAGACGCCAACGACGCAGATGTTGTGGCTGTCATGACCGACGGTCGAGGCGATCGCGCCTTTCTTCAGGCCAAAACCCTGGACGAAGCCGTTGGCATGGTTACCGTTCTTGCCGTGGCGCTCGATGACGGCGACCTTGATGATATCGTTTGCGAGATCGACGGTCGTCTGGTTGCCGGAGGAGGGCAGGCGGTAGCGGCGGTATTCGGTGATGATCTTGCCGGGAAGCACACCCATGACCGGGGTCTCGCCTTCCGTCACCGGCACACCGAAATCGGCCGATTTGACGACGCGCGCCCTGACGCTGTCGAGCCCGACGGCCGCGACGGGCTTTCGGGTGGCAAAGAGTTCTGCGGTAACACGTCGGCCGCCGGCAAAGACGATCTCGGCCTTGCAGTTTTCCAGGCTGTCGACCACGACCAGATCGGCACGCCAGCCGGGCGCAACAAGGCCACGGTCACGGAGCCCGAAGGCACGGGCGGCCGAAATCGAGGCGGCGCGGTAGATGGCGAGCGGATCGACGCCATGGGCGATTGCCGTGCGGATCATGTAGTCGAGATGGCCTTCCTCGGCGATGTCGAGCGGGTTGCGGTCGTCGGTGCACAACGCGAGAAACGGCGACAGACGCTCGGTGATGATCGGCATCAGCGCATGCAGATCCTTGGAAACGGAGCCCTCACGGACGAGGATATGCATGCCCTTGCGGATCTTCTCCATGGCCTCTTCGGCTGTGGTGCATTCGTGCTCGGTGCGGATGCCGGCTGCGAGATAACCGTTCAGATCGAGCCCACGCAGCAGTGGGGCATGACCGTCGATATGGCCGCCCTGGAAGGCTTCGAGCTTGGCCATGCAAATCGGATCCTTGTGGATCACGCCGGGAAAATTCATGAATTCGGCAAGGCCGATGACCTTCCGGTGATCACGGAACGGCAGCAGGCGCTCGATCGGCAAGTCGGCGCCTGCAGTCTCCAGATGTGTGGCCGGCACGCAGGACGAGAGCTGGACGCGGATGTCCATGATCGTCTGTTCGGCACTGTCGAGGAAGAACTGGATGCCTTCGGTGCCAAGAACATTGGCAATCTCGTGCGGGTCGCAGATCACGGTGGTGACCCCATAGGGCAGGACACAGCGGTCGAACTCGTGCGGCGTCACCAGCGAGCTTTCGATATGCAGGTGGGTGTCGATGAAACCGGGGACGACGATGCGGCCGGCGATGTCGATTTCCTCGCGCCCGACATAGGTGCCACAGGTGCCGACGACGGTATCGCCGCAGATGGCGATGTCGGAAGAAACGAGTTCGCCGGTGACCAGATCGAAGAAGCGTCCGCCTTTCAGGACGATGTCGGCGGGTTCGCGGCCGACACCCTGGTCAATGCGGTGTTCGAGACTGCTCATGGGCGTTCACTCCGATTCCTGGCGTTTGGCCGACTGTAGCGGCTCGCGAAACCGAGGGGAATGGTGCGCAGGCGTCAGTCGATGATCTCGACGGTGAATGCAAAGCGCATGCTGTCACCGGCGGCTAGCGCCACCGTGAACGGGCGCTCGACCAGTTCGGCCGTGCCGCCGGCATGGGCTGCCATGCCATGCCATGGCTCGACGCAGAGGAAGGACGCGCCGGGTTTCTGCCAGAGCGCGATATTGGGCAGGTTGTCGAAGGTGAAATGCAGGGAGGGACCACCTTCCGCCGCAAAGGTCAGGCCGGTGCCGGCGCCTTCGGGGAAGATCAGGGCGTCGTTGTCGAACAGCGCATGTTCCAGTGCCAGCCTGCCGCCTTTGAAGGGCGATGTGTCGAGCGTCTTGCCTATCAGGCCGCCTTCCAACTGGATGACCGGCGGTTCCGCGCCATTGTCGAGGATGACTGCATGCGGTTTCCCGTCGGCGCCGGGCAAGGGCCAGAGAAAGGCGGGATGGAAGCCGATGGCAAAGGGAAGTGGCGCGTCCCCCGTGTTGTGCACTGTCGCGGTGACACAGAGGCTGCGGGCCTCCAGCCGATGCTCAAGCGTCAGACGGAAATCGAAGGGATAGACTTTGCGTGTCGCCGTCGAGGAGACGAGTTCGTGCGTGCAGGCGGCTGGGCCTTTGGAAACCAACGAAAATTCCAGCCGCCGCGCTATGCCGTGCTGGGCCATCGGGTAGGGGGTGCCGTTGACTGCCAGGATGTCTCCCGGTGCCTTGCCGACGATCGGGAAGAGGATCGGCGAGCGTCCGGTCCACCAAGCCGTATCGCCGTTCCACAGCCAGTCGCGCCCGTCCACCGTCTTCAGGGACTGCATTTCCGCGCCGAGCGATGATACTTCGACGGCGAGGTCGTCATTGCTGATGCGAATCGTCTCGGACATGGCGGCTCCTTTGGTCTTTGCGCATATCCTAGGCGGATTGACCGGCGAGCGCGATGGGAAAAGGCGACCATCTCCGGCCGCCTTTTCCATCTCTTCGGTCTGTATTCCGGTTGCGGGCTTATTCAGCCGCGACCGTCTTGCCGCCTTCCCACTTGTAGACGGCGAAGCTCTGCGAGCTGAGATCGCCGGTTTCGCCATAGGTCAGCTTGCCGATGGCGGTCGGGATTTCCGAACCGTCCTTCAGGGCTGCAGAAACGGCTTCAGCATCGTCGGCACTGCCCGCCTTGGTGATGCCGGCGGCGATCACTTCAACCGCTGCATACGCGTTCAGCGTGAAGGCTTCCGCCGGAATGTTCTTGGCCGTCAGCGCGTCGGCCGCTGCCTTGCTGTCGGCATTCTTGAGGGCATCGGCGGCATTGGTGTAGATCGTGCCTTCCGCTGCCGGACCACCGACATTGATATATTCATTGTTCGACAGGCCATCACCGGCAATCATCTGGGCCTTGAGCCCGACATCCTGCATCTGGCGGACCAGCAGGCCGGCTTCCGGATGATAACCGCCGAAATAGATGACTTCCACGCCTTCGGCCTTCAGGCGCGAGATAAGGGCGCTGAAATCCTTATCACCCGCTGTCAGCGCGTCGTTGAAGACTTCCGTGACGCCACCGGCGTTCAACGCGGTCTTGAAGGCATCCGCGAGACCCTTGCCGTACTGTCCCTTGTCATTGAGGATGGCGATCTTCTTGTCCTTGAAATTGGTAAGGACAAAGCGGGCGGCGACTTCTGCCTGCTGGTCGTCGCGGCCGCAGGTACGCAAGACCGTCGTCAGGCTGCGGGCGGTGAGGTCCGGCGCCGTTGCGGTCGGGGTGACCATGAGGGTGCCGTTTTCGGCAAAGACGCTGGAGGCAGGAACAGCCACGCCTGACGTAACCGGGCCGACGACAAAACGGATATCTTCGCCGATCAGCTGGTTTGCCGCCGAAACGCCCTGCTTGGGTTCGCCGGCGTCGTCGGCAATCTTCAGGACGAGCTGTTCGCCGTTGACGCCGCCCTTCTTGTTGATTTCCTCGATCGCGGTTTCGGCGCCATTCTTGATCTGCGCCCCAATCGCCGCCAGCGGACCGGTGAGCGGTGCCATCAGGCCGATGGTGATGTCGGCGCGAGCGGCGGGTGCAGCTGCGAGAAGGGCGGCAAGGGCCGCTCCGGCGAGAAGTTGAAACTTCATGTCTGTCTCCTTGGGGCGGCGCGCCGATCTGCGTCGGTTTTCACGCCATTCGGGTTATTTTGTTTCGTCCCAGCGCTCTGCGCTTAGCGAAAAATAGCGCCGGATAAAAGCCCGGATGCGATCACTTCCATCCTTGGCGAGCGTGGGCAGATGCTGTTTTTTTGCAGATGTGCTGGCTCCGCTTGACTGACCGCTGCCAGCGAAGAGGCCAAAAAAAGGTGACGCTTCCGACCAGCGCTTGACCGGCGAGCGTTTGAGCGGGGCGAACTCGCCTGAAAAGCACCAGTCGGTCAGAGGATGGCGACGCGCTCTCCGAACGGAGTGTCGTCGTCGAAGTTCTGGGTGCCGATCCGGTCGCTTTCGCCGGACAATTTCGGCGGCTGCTCGCTTTGCTCCGTCTCTTCGGACGGGTCGACAGGTTCGAACCATTGGCGGCTGTGCGGATGCTGCTCGTCGGGATCGACCGTCGCATCCTGCTCCTTGCGGCGGGCAAGCTCTGCAATTGCAATTTTCTGCAGTTCGAGCAGGTCGTCGTTGATCTGCGACTGCCGTGCGGCAATCCAGGCGTTGTTGGCATCCGATCGCACGTTCAACGTGTGGTCGATCTGGCTCGGCATGGAAGCTTCTGATCTGGATATGCGATTGACCGGGTCGACCATGGACTTCTCCTGATGGGACCTGTGTCCGCTGGCATGCTGCCGATGACCTGATGTCAACGGCGAAGCGGCCTTGGACTGCTACGCTTCAACGACCGAACTGCGACACGTCCATCCGCATCAAGAGCGGTCGTGCGGCTCTTGTCATGAAAGATAAGGCGCATGGCGGTGTTGTGCAAGGCTGGGCCTCTCCTGTGCGAACTTCTCCTGCGCAATCGTGCTGTCGGCAACAAAAAAAGAGCGGCCAGTGGTGGCCGCTCTTTCGGATCCGATGAGTGAATGCGTCAGATGTTCTTCGTGAGCACCTTGCGCAGCTTGTCGAACAGTTCGTCGATTTCCGCCTTGGAGATGATCAGCGGCGGCGACAGAGCGATGATGTCGCCGGTGGTGCGGATCAGCAGGCCATCATTGTAGGCCTGCAGGAAGGCGTTGAAGGCACGTTTGGTCGGTTCGCCATCGATGGGCTTCAGCTCGATCGCACCGATGAGGCCAATATTGCGGATGTCGATGACATTCGGGCAATCACGCAGTGCGTGCAACTGCTCTTCCCAATAAGGCGCCAGCTCATTGGCGCGGGTGAGCAGGCCTTCTTCCTTGTAGGTGTCGAGCGTGCCGAGGGCGGCTGCCGATGCGATCGGGTTGCCGGAATAGGTGTAGCCGTGGAAAAATTCGATCAGGTGTTCCGGCCCGTTCATGAAGGCGTCGTGGATTTCGCCTGTGACAAAGACGGCACCCATCGGGATGACGCCATTGGTCAGGCCCTTGGCGGTGGTGATGATGTCCGGCTTAACGTCGAAATACTGGGCGGCAAACGGTGCGCCGAGGCGGCCGAAACCGGTGATGACTTCATCGAAGATCAACAGGATGCCATGCTTGGTGCAGATCTCGCGCAGGCGCTGCAGGTAACCCTTCGGCGGGATCAGAACGCCGGTGGAGCCTGCAACCGGCTCGACGATGACGGCGGCGATGGTCGAGGCGTCATGCAGGGTGACAATGCGCTCCAGTTCGTCGGCGAGGTCGCCGCCATGCTCAGGCATGCCCTTGGAAAACGCGTTCTTGGCCGGCAGATGGGTATGCGGCATATGGTCGACGCCGGTAAGAAGCGTGCCGAACATCTTGCGGTTGGTGACGATGCCGCCAACCGAGATGCCGCCGAAATTGACACCGTGATAACCGCGCTCGCGGCCAATCAGACGGGTGCGCGATCCGTGGCCTTTGACGCGCTGGTAGGCGAGCGCCACCTTCAATGCGGTGTCGACGGATTCGGAGCCGGAATTGGTGTAGAGAACGTGGTCCATGCCTTCCGGCGCCAGATCAACCAGGCGGTTGGCGAGCTCGAAGGCCTTGGGGTGGCCGAGCTGGAAAGCGGGGGCGTAGTCAAGTTCGCCAGCCTGTTCGCGGATCGCCTCGGTAATCTTCGGACGGCAGTGGCCGGCATTGACGCACCATAGGCCGGCTGTGCCATCAAGCACCTGGCGGCCGTCATGGGTGGTGTAGTACATATCCTTGGCGCCGACGAACATGCGCGGCTCTTTCTTGAACTGGCGGTTCGCGGTGAACGGCATCCAGAAGGCGCGCATGTCGTTGGGCGTTGCGTTGAGGCGGTTGGACATTCTGATCTCCGAGGCGAAGTGTCTGTGGGGCCATATCCCAGCGGGCGAAGCAAGCGCTCTGATAAATTGATCGCGCGGTCAAATTATCAGGGCGCCAAGAGGCGTCAAGGCGCCATCACGAAAGGTCATCAGTCCTGCTGGTTTTGGTGATGAATGCTGGCTTGGGCCCGCTTTCATCCAGATGCTGCCGTTCGCAAACTGCCCAAGAGGCGATTGGCACCAAACAAAAGAAGAATACCCCGGCCAGGGCTGAGCCTTGACCGGGGTATCTGGACGCTGCGCTGGCATGGTGCGGCAAGGGATTTGTCGCTCCGTGTCTGATTTCAGGTGCCTTAGACGCTTTTCATGCCTCAGCAATTCCTCCCCAGGCGCCAAGGCTGGCATTCATGGCAGCGCTGTCATCAAGCGGCGGATTTGCTTGCGACGGGCGCGCAGTAGATGCTTTCGAGCGTCGACAGGATCTTGATGACCGATTCCGACGTGCTCGAATAGTAGATGGTCTGCGCGTCACGACGGGTCTTGACGAGTTTCTGGGCGCGCAGCTTCGAGAGATGCTGCGACAATGCGGACTGGCTCAGGCCAACCTGCGATGCCAGAACACCGACCGGAACCTCACCTTCGACAAGGCTGCAGAGGATCATCAGACGCTTCGGATTGGCCATAGCGGACAGCAAACCGGCGGCAACAGTCGATTGTTCGGACAATGCTTTCGTTTTCATATGTTTAACTTTCCTTTTCGAGCGCCTGGGGGAAGGGCAGTCGTTGAAAATCCGTCATTTGGCTTATCCGCGAACTTTATCAGTACCGATCAAATTGTATATGCCTAAATTTAAGGTACGGCGTATGCTGAATTAGGTAACTCTAAAAACAGTTGTTCTTGTGTTTGGATCGGTGCGGAGAATTCGTGACGAACTAGCAAGTCTTTGTAAATCATATCAATTCCCTGCGAATCAAAGCCGCAAAACGCCCATTTTCCTGAGGGAGCCTTGTGCAATTCCATGGCAATACGAGAGGCGAGATTTGGGAAGCGCTCCCCTAAATCTAGTAGTGTCTTTTGCTCATTTTTGAACAAGTTTCCGCTGGGGTTGCCAATGATAAAATCATCTTCGCTCAGAAGATAGGCACGACCAAAGCCGCCATTCAGACTGGCGCTGCGCGGTACAAGGCGAAAGAAACGAAAATCCGGAAAATCGATATACAGCGCCGATTTCGGATGGCGGGCGAGGAATCGCGTGCGCAGGCGAAGATGGGTTTCGCTGTCGCGTTCGACCGGTTCGGCCGTGCATTGAACGCTCAGCCGCGGATAGGCGAGCGGGTCGCCCTTGCCGGGTTCTCCGGCCAGAAGCGACGTGCGGCCGTCTGCGGTCAGGGCCTTGGTATGAGCCGAAAGGCCTGAGACCAGTATGACGGCAGCGCCGTCGGTATCGGTGCCGAGCAGTACGCGGCTGACGGACGGAAATCGGGTTTCGGGGTCGATCACGCCGATGGCGGCAAAACGTGCGCCGCGCAGCAAAGAGCGCGCCTGGCGGCGCGCTTCATTGTCGGTTTCCCGAATCACCGATGGTTTGTCTGGCATCTCGTCCTCTTGCGCGCCGAATGTCCTGACGGCGTGGCGCGCAAGGGGTCAGGCTCTTCGGCGATGTTTGGTCAGTCCGCTCACCACATCCTGAGCGCTGATCGTGCCGATCACTGTGCCATTGTCAACCACGCCGATCGTGCCAGGTTGACGTGCCAGCGCGTCGAGGATCTCGACGAGAGGTGTCTGTGGCTTGGCTGTTGCGGTGACGGCATCCGCACCGTCGGCGATGCCGGTATGCATCACGTCGGCGGCTGTCAGCATGTTGATCGGGTTCATGTTCTGCACGAAATCGGCGACATACTGGTCGGCCGGGTTCTGGACGATCTGCTGCGGCGTGCCGCACTGGATGATCCGGCCGCTCTCCATGATGGCGATGCGGTTGCCGATGCGGAAGGCTTCGTCGAGATCGTGGCTGACGAAGAGGATGGTCTTCTTCAGGCGCGACTGGAATTCCAGCAATTCGTCCTGCAGTCGTGTCCGGATCAGCGGATCGAGCGCCGAGAAGGGCTCATCCATCAACAGGATCGGGGCGCCGGTGGCAAAGGCGCGGGCAAGACCGACGCGCTGCTGCATGCCGCCCGACAATTCGTTGACCTTGCGATCGGCCCATTTGGTCAGATTGACCAGTTCCAGCTGCTCGGCGACCATCGCCTTGCGCTCGGCATCGGGAACACCGGCGAGCTCGAGGCCGAAGCCGACATTGTCGGCGACGGTGCGCCAGGGCAGCAATGCGAACTGCTGGAAGACCATCGAGACCGTGTGCATGCGCAGATCGCGCAGCGATTTGGCCGAGGCCTTGTAGGGATCGACCTGTCCGGTCTCAGTGCGGACGCTGACATTGCCGCGCACGACCGGCGCAAGGCCGTTGACGGCGCGTAGAAGCGTCGATTTGCCGGATCCCGAAAGTCCCATCAGGACGAGGATCTCGCCCTCTTTGACGGCCAGCGATGCGCCGGCGACGCCGAGCACCAGGCCGGTTTCCGCGCCGATTTCATCGCGGGTCTTACCCTGATCCACCAGGGCGAGCGCCTTGTGCGGCTGATCGCCGAAGACAATATCGACATTGCCGAAGATTACTGCGTCGGTCATGCGCCATCCTCTGCGTTTTCAGTTCGGAACATCCGGTCGAGGATGATGGCGAGAATGACGATGCACAGGCCAGCCTCGAAGCCTCTGGCGATGTTGACGGTATTCAGCGCACGAACGACCGGGACGCCGAGGCCGCTGGCGCCAACCAGAGCCGCGATGACGACCATAGATAGGGACAGCATGATGGTCTGGGTCAGGCCTGCCATGATCTGCGGCATGGCAAACGGCAGTTCGACCTTGCGCAATACCTGGGTCGGCGTGGCACCGAAGGCTTGTGCTGCTTCCACCAGCGAGGGCGGCGTGGAGATCACGCCAAGGCGCGTCAGGCGGATCGGGGCGGGGATGGCGAAGATCACGGTGGCGATCAGGCCCGGCACCATGCCGAGACCGAACAGGATCAGCGCCGGGATCAGGTAGACGAAGGTCGGGATCGTCTGCATCAGGTCGAGAACGGGCCGCATGAAGGCATAGATCCACGGGCGGCGGGCGGCCGTGATGCCGAGCGGCACGCCGATCAGCATGCTGACGCCGGCAGAGGCGAGCACAAGAGCGAGCGTTTCCGTCGTCTCTTTCCAGTAGCCCTGGTTGTAGATCAGCAGCAGCCCAAGACAGGTGAACGCGGCAATGCCGATTGAACGCCTGAGAAACCAGGAAAACGCCGTGAACAGGAAGATGAGCACAAAGGCGTTCGGCCATTGCAGCACAAACAGAAGCGCGTCGATCGCGGCGGACAACACCATCGAAAGCCAGTCGAAAAACCAGTCGGCATTTGCCGTCAGCCAGTCGACGAAGTCTTTCGCCCAGTTGCCCAGCCGCAACTTGCCGCTGGAATCAATAAGCCATTCGGGGAGCCAATTCACGTTCTGACACCTGCCTGATCACACAGAAATAGGGGCGGAAATGAAAGCGGGCCGGAGTGACCGGCCCGCAGTTTCATTAGAGGCCGAGGGCGGCCTTGACAGCCGGCAGCGCTTCGCCACCGTCCCGGGTGGTGACACCGGCGAGCCAAGGTTCGATCGCAGCACCGTTGGCCTTGAGCCAGGTGGTTGCGGCAACCTGCGGATCCTCACCATCGTTGAGGATCTTGCCCATGATCTGGTTTTCCATGTCGAGCGAGAATTTCAGGTTCGAGACGAACTTGCCGACATTCGGGCACTCGGCAACAAAGCCGGCGCGCGTGTTGGTGTAGACGGTCGCGCCACCGAAGTTCGGGCCGAAGGTCGAGTCACCGCCGGTGAGGTAGGTGAGTTCGAACGACGAGTTCATCGGATGCGGAGCCCAGCCGAGGAAGACGACCGGTTCGCCGGCCTTTTCGGCGCGGGCAACCTGCGCCAGCATGCCCTGCTCGGACGATTCGACGACTTCCAGGCCGCCCATGCCCATTTCATTCTTTTCGATCAGGGTCATGACCAGACGGTTGCCGTCATTGCCCGGCTCGATGCCGTAGATCTTGCCGTCCAGGGCATCCTTGTGCTTGCCGATGTCGGAGAAATCCTTGATGCCGAGTTCGGCGCCCTTGGCATTGGTGGCGAGCGTGTATTTCGCGCCTTCCAGGTTTGCGCCGAGCGATTCAACGGACTTGTCGTCGAGATAGGGCTTCACGTCCTTTTCCTGGGCAGGCATCCAGTTGCCGAGGAAGACGTCGATGTCCTTGTTCTTCAGCGATTGATAGGTGACCGGAACGGACAGAACGGTGATTTCGGGCTCGTAGCCAATGGCTTTCAGCACGACGGCTGCGGTTGCTGTGGTCGCCGTGATATCGGTCCAGCCGACATCCGAGAAGCGGACCTTTGTACAGCTATCCGGATCGGCGGCATTGGCGGGCGTCAGGCCGAAGGCCATGACCGACACGGTCGCGGCAAGAGCGGTGCGGTAGAAATTGAGTTTGGTCATGATCAGGCTCCCGTTTTTTATTAAGTTCCCAAGTCAACAGTTATTAAACCACAATTGCAAGCGGGCCCGTTGCATTTGCGCCGCAGTGCCCTCCCTGTTTGCGACGCAAGAGGTTTTTCTGGATGGTTGCATGCCAAGGGGACTTTGGGATCGGTAAAATTCGGCAGTCTGATTGATTGCAATCAGCGTGCTTTCGGCATTTCAATGCAGCTTCATGTGGGTCGGCCAGACGGTGGCCATGTCGATGACGAAGGGGATGAATTCTTATGAAGATGGCTTTCAATCTGCTGCTGGGTTTCGGGCTCGTGATGCCTTTTTCGGCCTTGGCGGATGGCGACCCCGTTGCCGGCGCCACTGCGTTCAAGGCCTGTCAGGCCTGTCACACCGCGACGGAGGCAAAAAACAAGGTTGGTCCGAGCCTACAAGGCATTGTCGGACATCCGGTAGCCACCGTCGCGGGCTACAAATATTCGAAGGCGATGACCGATTTCGGCGCCGGCAAGGTCTGGGACGAGGCTTTGCTGGCCGAATATCTGAAAGCACCGAAGGTGTTGATCAAAGGCACGAAAATGGCGTTTGCCGGCGTCAAGGCAGACGCTGATGTCGCCAACATCATCGCTTATCTGAAGGATCCGGCCGCAGCTGGACAATAGCGCCTATCACGACGTCTCAGGCCCGGCCGATCAAATTCCCGCACTGTCAGGGGTTCGCCCCTTGTTCGGTGCGGGCGGCCATCCATATCCAGTTGGAAACTTAGCGCCGATGTGCAGTGCGATACTTCCGCAACCTGTGAATTGCGTTATGGTCGCGACACATCGGGACGGCATAAGCCGTCGGGGTCGAAATGGGAGATGACATGGCTACGTTGCAATCGTTTGATAGCGAGATCGAGAAAACCCGCACGATTGTCGCGGATATGCGCGGCAAGATCGACCAGTCGGGGGCTCTGCTCGACAGCTTCGCCAAAAGCGATGCCAAGATCTCCGACCAGAATTTCGATATCGAAAACGCCCGGATCGAAGACGTGATCAAGCAGCAGAAGACCATGGAGGCGAATATCGCCGACCTGATCATCGGCCTTGAAGATGCAACCAATGTCTTCGGCAGCGAATTCGAGAGCATGAAGAGCTTCACCGGCTTCGAGAAGTTCGTCGGAATCTTTTCCCGCCAGCGTTCGCAGCGCATGCGCACCGAACGGGTGCGCAACATGTCGCTGGCCGGCAACCTGCAGGACCTGTTGTCGAAGTCGGACAGCATTGTCGGCATCCTGAAGGAGCAGCGCGCGGTGCTTGATACGCGCTACAAGAGTTCCGAGACGAGCCTGATCGAGGTGATCGAACGCCGCAAGGTAACGATCTACAATCTGGAACAGACCCAGAAGCGCATCGAGACGCTCAACCCGATGTTGCTCGACATTGAAAACAAGATCGCCGCCTCGACCGAGCAGTCGCAGCGGACCGATCTGGAGGCGGAACGCTCGAAGCTTGCGACCGAATACAATCAGGCGCAGGCGCGCGAGCAGGAGCTGCTCGCCGAAAGCCAGACGCTGGAGCGTTACACCTCGATGTTCCAGACCTTCGTCGATTCACTCAACAATCAGATCGCGGCACAGAACACGCTGATCAACAAGCTGACCATCGATACCGAGCAGCGCATCGTGCTTTACAAGGCGCTGGAGGATTCGCTGAAAACGGCAGCCCAGCAGGAGGTCGCCCACCGGATCAACACGCTCGGCAGCCAGGTGGACACGGCGGCGGAAGAGACCATGGCCGGGATTGGCGCCGCCGCCCAGCGCCATATCGGCGACCTTCTGGAACTGCACGAAAAGAACATGCTGTCGACGCAGGACATCCAGCGCCGCAAGAAGCTGGCCGACGAGGCTTTTGCCCGGCGTTTCCAGAGCGTGCTCGACAAGCACAATTCGGCCAACTACGTGAAGCCGTGATGCCTGCGGTTTGGGTCTCTTGTACCTGCGGGCGGGCGTGCTTCGGAGCAATGCCTGAGGCGCGTGGATGAACGACGTGGCGAACAACACGGCGGTTGCGCAGTATTTCTCCACCATGGCGGCAGCGCTTGGCGGCCTGGATATCCATTTTGGCAATCCGGACGCCCGGCTGGCCGACAACGGCCCTTCAGCGTCGGTCCTGCTGCCTTACATTGACCGCCTGCGCAATTCGTTTGCCTGCTGGCAGAACCGCATCGGTTTTACCGAACAATTCCGTGTGTCACGAGGCGAAAGCGGCTTTCCGGTTTTCCAGAATGTGCTGGAACTGGAAAACGACCGGGCCGGCGCCGCCAAGCGACTTGCGACCATTCCGGCTGCGCGCTCGCTGCGCGAAGAGATGGTCGATTTCATTCTGCGCCAGAAGGAATTTCCCTCGGCTCTCCAGACACAGATTGCCGAGCGTCTTTATCTGGAGCAGATCGGCAAGGGGGAGATTTTTTCACCCCTGATCCTGCCGGAGACGATCGGCGTGACCGTCAATCCGACAAGTCGCAGGCCGAGCTATCTGGTCACCTGGGCGGCTTTCGATGGCACCAGTACCTTGCCCATGGTCTATGTGGCGACGATCGAGGATTCGTCCGACAATGTCGTCAAGCTGCTGGTGACCGACGAGGGCGGGTTGAACAGCGATATGGACATTCCGCTGCCGGTCGGTGGGTTGCTTAATCCGGAGCTGGCACGGCTGTTCGATGACTTTGTCGCCAGGAATTCCTCCTATTCGCTGACGCCGGCCACCATTGCCACCAATATGGACAGGGATTTCCCGACGCTGCATCCGAAGTCGGTGCGGCGCATCGTGCTGGGTCCATTTTATTCCGCCGGCATCACCGAGAATGCCGGGCGGGTGAACGAGATCCTGTCCAGGGTACGCAAGCCGGAAAACGCCTGGGTGATGACCTGGACGGTGCAGGAAGTGTTTTCGAAGCGCGAACAACCGGCCCAGAAGGGCTTCTTTTCCTCCACGCCCGCTGTTCAGGAATTCCATATCGAAACCCATGACCTGGAAGCGGCGCGCATGGGGGTTTCGTCCTATGAAAAGCACGTGCTTGTGCCGCATGACGCCTATCAGGCGCTCTATGCGTCTGGCGAGGCGAAGACGATTTTCGGCAATTTCAAGGTGCATGTGATTTCTGGCAACCAGATTGTGAGCGAGGTCTGACCGATGAGCGAATTGAACGCTGGACTGACGACGCTGCATGAAGCCGATATCGCCAAATATCAGGTGGTGGCGCAGGGTCTGATCACCCGCATCATCGTTCTGGATGCCGGCGAAGGCGGGTCCGGTGCGCCCATTGCCGGCACGGGTCGGCGTTTCGTCTCGACCGTTTCAACCGGTTCGGTCCGCAAGACCCGAGAGATCGAACTGATCAAGACAATCCAGGCAAGCGGGGGGAATGATCCGCTCCTGACGCCGGCCCGGCACACCGTGCTCTACCGAGTGCGGCGCGGCGCGCAGATCGCGCTGGCGATTGCCGATGTCTTTGCCCGGCAGACGGAGCTGGAAGGCCTGCAGGCCCGCAATCTGACGTCGCCGCTGCAGGGCGAGGAAGCCGCGCGTTTCAAGGCGCTGCTCGGTTCTTCTGCCTATGTTGCGGCCTTTGCCTTCGCAGCCTATCTCTTGTCGACCGTGGTCGGTGAGGGGGAACAGCTGGAGGGGATCCGCGAACCGGAATTTCTCTTCGATACGGCGCAAGATGGCCTGAAAAGCATGGTCGCCGGTCTCGATGTCGCGCTGACCGGTGCGGGTGACGATGCGACCGTCATCGGGCGATGCCGCGCTTTTGCCGAAGTGGCGCTCGCCGGCCTCCTGTCGCGCAAGGCGCGCTTCGCCCATCTCGGCGTGTTCGAAAACAGCCATATCCGAGTCGATCAGGACGATTTCACGCTCGATGGCTTCGATGCCACGCCGAGCGCCAAATCCAAGCCCCTGTCGATGACCTTCAAGAAGCCAGACGAGATCATCGGCAACCACATCGCGAAATACCAGGCGCTGAAGCTGGCCAAGATGCTGATGGCCTATGATTTCGACCGGCAGATGAACCCGTTCGTCGAGCTCGGTGGCTTCCTCTTCACCTTCATTGGCGACGGCATGCCGGGCACCGGCAAGACGATCCTGATCCAGATGCTGGCGGGGCTCCTGAACGACTATTGCCAGGTGGCGGGTTACGCCTTTCACTACGAGAATTTCGGCGTCGACCAGATCTCGTCCTATCAGGGCAAGTCCGGTCAGAATGCCAAGAGCTTCGTCAACAATGTGCTGAACCCGCGCGTCATCGGTTTCGGCACGGTCGATGATGTCGATCAGGTGACCGCCAAGCGCTCGGATGACCGGGCATCGTCCGGCCAGCACGAGGTCACGGCGGTGTTGATGGAGAGCTTCGCCGGTGCCTCGACGGTGGTGCGCGGAAATTCCACCTTCGGCATGTTCTCCAACTATCCGGAAAATGTCGATGACGCGCTACGCCAGCGAGCCGGCGCCCGCTGGCTGGTCGACGGGCCGCAGTCGCGCGAAGACTATATCGACATCTTCTCCCTGCTGATCGGCAAGAACCATGACATCGCGCTCGGCGAGCACGCGCTGTTCGCCGGCCAGGAAATTACCAAGGCGGTGTCGCGTTCGTATGGCGAACACGACCGGCCGAAGGAAGACGGGCTGGTCGCCGTTTGGGAGCGTTACGAGAAGGCGCATGGCCGGATCACGACGCTTGCCGATGTCGGCGCCTATCTGCACGAGATCAAGCTGGCCGAACCGCGTTTCACCGGCCGGGCGATCAAGAACATCACGGACGCTGTGAAGATGCGGGCGATGGATGTCGACCTGCCGGATGACTGGTTCGCCACGCCGGAGGTGTTCATGCACAAGCCCTATGACGAAAAGAAAGCGATGATCGCCGCATTGCGTGGTCCCGTCACCATGGAAATGATCCTGCAGGAGATCAACCGCTACGCCGACAGCGAGTTCCGCTACGCCGACAAGTCGGACGAGGCAGCGGTCAGCGAGATCGTGCGGCGGGAGCGGCAGCGCGAGCGGGCGATCGGGGAAATCGAGCGGATGAAGCGGGAAGGGCGCTGGGATACATGAACCGCCTTCTCGAAGCTGAACTGATCTATGGTCGCCTGCTGCCGATTGCCGAGCCGCATCTGATTGCGCGCTACAACAAGGCGCTTTCCGGCTTCGGGTTGCCGGAAACCAAACTCGGCGAATTCGATATCGACATCACCGGGTTTTCGCCGCAGGTCGCCGCCGAACTCAATGATCCCGACTATCTCGATCCGGGCAAGGTCAATCGGCGGTTCATCATCATGACGCCGGAGCAGGACAGCCTGCCGGTGGTGCATACCAGCTTTTCCAATACCGCCGGCCTGATGCACGAGTTCTATGCGGCCAATGCCAAGGCGATCAATGCGGTGACGATCCGCGATGCGATCTATGGCGAGATCGAAGACAGTGTTGCGGAGGTGCGCACGCTCGAAGACCTGCTGTCGATCAACGAGGTGCGCTTTCGGGTGATGTCGGCGGAAGATCTGCTCGGCAAGGCCGGCGAGTTGCGCCAGCTGTGCGACCAGCTGACCACGAGCAACGATGCCTGGCGTGATGACGCGATGCTTAGCCGCATGGTGGATCTTGCCAAGCAGACCGGCGACATCCGCCAGAATGTGCTGGTGCCGGACAAGGTGATCTTTCGCCACGACGCCTTCTGGGCCAATCATTTCGGCGGTGTCTTCGTCTTTGTCGACGACAAGATCACAACCGTGATCTGTGAACCTTCGGCGCCGGGCTTTCGCCGGTCGCGGCCGTGGCAGGTGAGCTATATCCCGACCAGCGACACGGCGCAGATTTTCGATTTTCTGGCCAAGACCGGACGTATCGAGCTGCCGCGGGCAAGCTGGGTGGAGACATCCGGGCTTCTGGCACATCGGGCAGAGATGGCGGTGCTTGCCGTTGCCGCACGTCAATCACCGGTGCCGGATCTTGCCCGTGTCGATGCCGTATGGTTGCAGACGTTCCTGCACCGCAATGCCCGTGCGGTTGCTGAAGACGGGGTTTATCCGTTCCTGCAGGAGGCCTTGAGAAATCTGGCCAAGAGCGGCAATCTGCGCATGGCCGATGTCGCACCCGAGCATCGGCTCTGGCTGGTGCGTGCCGATCCCACCCATGCCGACCAATGGCTGACCAATCGGCTGATTTCCCGCCTGACCCCGGCTGATTTCGTGTCGCGGTTTGTCTTTGACAAGCAGGGCTTCTACGAGGCCTATGATGGTTTTTCCGAGAGCTTGCGCGATTACGTTGTATCCCGGCTGACGGAAACCTATCTGCGGGACAAGGCCGCCTTTCGAAAACGCCTTTATGGCATAGGAGACGACAACAATGCTTGATCCGATCATCGCGTTTTTCCAGCGCGTCTTTGCCGCCATCGGTCGCGGTATCGGCATCGGGGTTGCCGGTATCCTGTGGCCGTTTATGGCAGCACATGGCTGGTACCAACGTCGTAGCTGGCTGATCCGGGGGCCGGTACTTCTGGTCGTTCTGTTGTTTGTCGTGTTCTACGGACTTCTGATCTGGCGCACGCAGGTCTGGTACGGCTTCGATCCCGGTTTCGTTCAGGCCTACAAGCTCGAAGAGCGCACCGTTGCCGCGGGTGTGGCGCTGCCCGACCAGCCGAACCGTTGCCAGAATTCGTCGCTTGTGACGATCGCGGCCGATCTGACCGACATGAACGTCAACCAGAATGTCTGGATTTCCTCGACGCTGCTCTACAAGACAGGACTGTTTGGCGTCGACTGGGACAATACGCCGTTCTTCGACAACAAGGCGTCCTTCCAGCGCGGTGTCAACCAGGTGGTCCGTCGCACTGCCATCCAGCTTGCCGACAATCTCGGTCGCGTGCGCGGAACATCGGGCATCAACAGCGATCTGCAGGATGCACGCGGCAACATCCAGTTCGACGAAAGCACCTGGTATTTCGGCACCGATCCGTTCGGCTTCAAGACCCCGACACC
The DNA here is from genome assembly GCA_900470155.1 of Hyphomicrobiales bacterium. Lineage (GTDB taxonomy): Bacteria > Pseudomonadota > Alphaproteobacteria > Rhizobiales > Rhizobiaceae > Allorhizobium. The sequence goes on along the minus strand of UBZT01000009.1, from coordinate 632,593 downwards.
AAGCTATTACCGGGCCGCGGTGCAGAGCTTCCGCCGGTTCAATGCGTCGCTCGAAAACTGCGAAGCGGTGTTCGACGCCCGCGCCGACAACCTGCTGCAGCTTCTGGACGGCATGGCGAGCGATCTCGGCAACACGTCCGACATCCTGCGCCGCCGTTCGGAGGAGTTCAATGCCGGTTGGTTCGACACCCGCGCCGATGACCGCTTCTGGTTCGCCTTTGGCCAGCTCTACGCGCAAAATGCGCTTCTGCAGGCTGCGCGTGCCGATTTCGGCAATGTCATCCGCGAGCGCAATCTGGGCACCGTATGGGCCGAGATGGAACGCCAGCTTCAGGCATCACTCAGGATCCAGCCGGCGATCATTTCCAATGGCCGCGAGGATGGCTGGATCATGCCGACCCATCTGGCAACCATGGGCTTCTACATCCTGCGGGTACGCTCGAACATGGTCGAAATCCGCGCCATTCTCGACCGGTAAACGGTCGAGCGTTCGGCAAAAAGACGAAAGGCCCGGTCGCAATTCCGGGCCTTTTCCGTTTCTGGTGGTTTTGCTGCGTGTTAGCTGATGATCTTCATGCGAATTGCCTTGGCGACCAATTGAGTACGGTTGACACAGTCGAGCTTGCGGATGGCATTCGTCATGTAGGCATTGACCGTGTGATCCGACAGCGACAGGATCTGGCCAATCTCCAGCGACGTCTTTCCCTGGGCGGTCCAGCGGACCACTTCCAGCTCGCGCGCGGAGAGAACATTGGTGGTGCTGGCGGTGCGGCGCAGGCGGTCGAAGACATCGAATGCCTGGATGCTGATCATCGACAGTTCGTTCAGTTCCGACTGCGTGAGCGGCCCGCGGCGTCCGTCGTAACGAACCATCTGGCGGCTGCCATCGATCGAGGTGGTCTGGAACATCACACCCATAAGCAGGCCGTAGCGATACATCAGTTCGGCCATGTCCGGCGGACAGTCGAAATCCGGCGACTTGCCGTCCGATCCGATCGTCCAGGTCTTGTGCATGATGGTCCGCGAGACATGCGACGTCAGCGGACAAAACTTGAGATAGCCCTTCCGGTCGAATTCGCGGACAAACTCCGACGGGATGGTGCTTTCGTGGACGAGATTGCCGAGGAGCTTGTCCTGGAACGTCGGGGCATTGGTGATCGTGACGTGGTCAAGTTCGTACTCGCCGGCGGCCCGGATCCAACGCTGCATGAGCTCGGCACGGCTCTGACAGCTCCCGATTTCGTCACCCAAGAGCATCTGTCGTTCTGGCAGCATTTTGATATTTTCGAAAGTTGATATCTATTCGTAAGTTATCCCACAAATATATCAGTCTTGCCGAAAAGCTAGCACTTTTTGGGGTGGTATTGCCATTAATATGACTAATTCCTCACCGCTGCCGGTTGAATTGGCAGAACTCTGTTTCCTTAGGTTTTACACGGGCAGAGCTGATCCGGCTTTCACTTCTTCCATGACCGCATAGGTATGGGTCTCGCGGACCCCGGGCAGCGGGAGAATCACCTCCGAGAGGAATTGCCGATAGGCTTCCATGCCGGCAACGCGGGCTTTGACGGGGTAGTCGAAGCCGCCGGCAACCATGTGGCATTCCATGACATCATCGGAGCGTTTGACCGCGGCAGCAAACGTATCGAAGACGTCCGCCGTCGTGCGGTCCAGTTTCACCTCGATGAATACCAGCAGGTTGCGCCCCAGTTTTTGCGGCGACAGCACGGCCATGTATCCGATAATGTAGCCGTCGCGGGTGAGGCGGCGCACGCGTTCGGCACAGATCACCACCGACATCGGTCCTGTCATCGACGAGAAGCAGAAAACGATGCTGGAAGGCCATATCGGCGAAATGAAGCGAAGCCAGAAGGTTCGCTACGCCGGCACCATTCCGTTGAGCGGCAATGTCTACATCAACCGCAACATGATCGGTGCGGTCGTCGGCACTCAGCCGTTCGGTGGTTCCGGCATGTCGGGGACCGGCTTCAAGGCAGGCGGCCCCGCCTATCTGCTGCGCTTTGCCGTCGAGCAGGTGATTTCGGTCAATACGGCCGCTGCTGGCGGCAATGCCAGCCTGATCGCAATCGAAGAAGGCTAAAAATCGGCGTCCGGAGGATCTGAACAAGCAGACTTGTCCAGATCCTCCGGATTTGCTGTCATGGCCGATGAGAAGGGCGCGCAGCCCAGAAATCATTTTGTCAATTTGAATAAGCCGCTGCCCGCGTGCCTCGCCTCATGCGGTCGCCTTGGTCTGTCGCCGCACCGTCTCGGCGTCACGTGCCGGCGGCATTCCGAACATGCGGCTGTATTCCCGATTGAACTGCGACACGCTCTCGTAACCGACAGCAAATGCGGCACTGCTCGCGGTCATGCCTTCCGACATCATCAGGCGACGCGCCTCGATCAGGCGCATTTGCTTCTGGAACTGCAGAGGCGACAGCGAGGTGACTGCGCGAAAGTGATGGTGGAAGGATGACGGGCTCATGCCCGCCGTTGCCGCCAACTGTTGGATGCGCAAGGGCCTGGCATATTCGGCCCGCAACAGGGCCACCGTACGTGCCACCCTCTGACTGTGGCTGTCGGGCCAGCCGAGACGGCGGATCTCGGCGCCATGGCGCCCGGACAGGAGCCAATAATGGAACTCGCGCACTATTTGCGGCAGGAGTACGGGCATGGACGTGGGACGGTCGAGCAGGCGCATCAGCCGTAGCGCCGCATCGGCCACATCGGTTTCGGTCGGATCGACGCGGACGGGCGGCGCGGAGACGGGCACTTGGCGCATCTCCACCGATAGCTCGGCAATCACTGCAAGATCGAGCTCTACGACGATGGAGACATACGGTTCTTCGGCACTGGCTCCGGTGATCTGGCTCACTGTCGGCACGTCCGTGGTGATCAGCAACGAGTCGCCGGCGCCGAAGGCGAAGATTTGGGTTCCCATCGTCACTTGCTTGCGGCCTTGCAAAACGAGGCACACGAGCGGTCGCGAAACGGCACAGTCGAGACCGCTCGGCGCGGTCGCATGCACGATGCACAAGCCAGGGACGGTCGTTTCGGTTTGGCCAGAGGGGCTTGGGCCAGGACGGTTCGCGACCTGACGCAGGGCGGCGTCGAGCAGGGCTTGGTAAAGCAGCGTGTCAGTCATTGCCTCATGCTAGCCGAGATCTAGCTGCGGTGGAACCGCCTTGGAGGAATAGGCAAAGATCGCGCCGGTTTCGGCAACGACGTCTTGCGGCTCTGGCGGCTATCAACGGCACATGCAGACAACAGGAGTATCCGCATGACCAAAATCGCCCTCGTCACCGGAGGCAGCCGTGGCCTCGGCCGCAACACCGCACTTCACATCGCCCGCCGCGGTGGCGATGTCGTCATTACCTATCACAGCCGCAGCGATGCCGCGGACGCTGTCGTCGCCGAGATTGCGGCACTCGGTCACAAGGCTATCGCCTTGCGGCTTGATACCTCTGATGTTGGCAGCTTCGCCGGTTTTACCGATCGGCTGCGGGAGGGACTGCAGACGACGTGGAAGCGCGACAGTTTCGACCATCTGGTCAACAATGCCGGCCATGGCGACTGCGCCCCAATTGCCGAGACCACCGAGGCGCAGTTCGATGCGCTGGTCAATGTGCATTTCAAGGGCGTGTTTTTCCTGACCCAGGCACTCTTGCCGCTGATCACCGATGGCGGACGGATCGTCAACCTGTCTTCAGGTCTGACACGCGTGTCGGCGCCTGGCTGGGGCGCTTATGCGGCGGTGAAGGGCGCGGTCGAAGTGCTGACGCTCTATATGGCCAAGGAATTGGGCGCGCGCGGCATTGCCGTGAACACTGTCGCGCCGGGCGCGGTCGAGACGGATTTCTTCGGCGGTGCCGTGCGGGACACGCCCGACTTCAATGCCTTCTTTGCAGGCATCACCGCGCTCGGCCGGGTCGGCCTTCCGGACGACATCGGTCCGATGATCGCCAGCCTGCTGTCTGAAGACAATCGCTGGGTGAACGCCCAGAGGATCGAAGTGTCCGGCGGCCAGGGTATCTAGGCCGAGTTACAAGGTGTTTCGGGCGGCGGGCGGCTTCGCCCGGAGCACGTATTTCCAGTGAAGCCGGATGGCAGCATGACCGGGCTTCAAGTCCTGTCGAGATCGCTGCCCTTCTTCTTGCCATTCATCAGCACTTCCAGAAAGCCCAGCATCAGCGCGGAGACGACGAAGGTCAGGTGGATAATGGTGAACCACATCAACTGGCCGTCGGTATATTTCGTCGCATTGAGGAAGATCTGCAGCAGGTGGATCGACGAGATCGCGACGATCGAGGAGGCGACCTTGATCTTCAGACTGCCGGCATCGAGCTTGCCGAGGAAGGACACTTCGTCATCGGCATTGTCGAACCGGCTGACGAAGTTCTCGTAACCTGAGATCATCACCATGACGATCAGGCTGGCGACAAGGGCAGCATCGATCAGGCTGAGCATGGCGAGGATCATCTCGAACTCTTCGTAGGCGAAGACGTTCTTGGCGATCTTGAGGAACTTGTAGCCGAAGGACAGCGCGTAGACGGCCAGCGCCGCAACGAGGCCCAGATAAAACACGACCAGAATCCAGCGGCTCGAGAGAATGATTTTTTCGATGATCAGTTCCAGCGATTTCATTGCAACCTCGGTCAAGCTTCGATTTCATTCGACATAACCGATGCAAAGCTTGGCGGGCAAGGGTGATTGTCGAACCCGGGCGTTCGGGCAATCAATCTTGCGGCGCTTTCGGTGACAATGCGTGCCCAGGGCGCTGCCGTGTATCCGGGTGTCTGCGCCAAAATAGTCTGTGCGCGGGCTTGCAACTGTTGCGTGGCCAGCCGATCTTCGGCCGCAAAACAGATGTGAGGAGACGGAAACGTGACGATCTTGTCCGATATCGAAATTGCCCGTGCGGCTACGAAACTTCCGATCCAGTCTATCGGTGCAAAGATCGGCATCTCGCCCGATGATCTCATTCCCTATGGCCATGACAAGGCGAAGATCTCGGCCACGTTCATCGATGGACTTGCGGGTCGGCCCGACGGCAAGCTGATCCTGGTGACGGCGATCAATCCGACACCGGCAGGCGAGGGCAAGACGACAACGACGGTCGGGCTTGGCGACGGACTGAACAGGATCGGCAAGCGCGCGATCACCTGCATTCGCGAGGCCTCGCTCGGCCCCTGCTTCGGCGTCAAGGGTGGGGCGGCGGGCGGCGGCTATGCGCAGGTTGTGCCGATGGAAGAGATCAATCTGCATTTCACCGGCGATTTCCATGCGATCACCTCGGCCCACAATCTGCTGTCGGCATTGATCGACAACCACATCTACTGGGGCAATGACCTCGGGATCGACACACGGCGCATCACCTGGCGGCGGGTGATGGACATGAACGACCGGGCGCTGCGCCAGATCGTGTCCTCGCTGGGCGGTGCTGCCAACGGCTATCCGCGCGAGACCGGCTTCGACATCACGGTGGCGTCGGAAGTGATGGCCATACTCTGCCTTGCCACCGATCTCGACGATCTGGAACAGCGGCTCGGTAATATCATCATAGGTTATCGCCGTGACAGGACGCCGGTCTTTGCCCGCGACCTGAAGGCAGATGGGGCGATGACGGTTCTGCTCAAGGAGGCGATGCAGCCTAATCTGGTGCAGACGCTGGAAAACAATCCAGCCTTCGTCCATGGCGGACCGTTTGCCAATATCGCACATGGCTGCAATTCGGTGATTGCCACGAAGACGGCGCTGAAGCTGGCCGACTATGTGGTGACCGAGGCGGGTTTCGGGGCCGATCTCGGGGCGGAAAAGTTTTTCGACATCAAGTGTCGCAAGGCGGGCCTGCAGCCGGCCGCAGCCGTGATCGTGGCGACCGTTCGCGCGCTCAAGATGAACGGCGGTGTCGCGAAAGACGATCTCGGCCGCGAAGACGTGCATGCCGTGACCCGCGGCTGTGCCAATCTGGGTCGGCATGTGGCAAACGTGCGCAAATTCGGCGTGCCGGTCGTGGTTGCGATCAACCATTTCGTCTCGGATACCGATGCCGAGATCGAGGCAGTGAAGGACTATGTCTCGCATCTCGGCGCCGATGCGATCGTCTGCCGCCATTGGGCCGACGGATCGGCCGGCATCGAGGCGCTGGCGCGGCGCGTGGCGGAAATGGCCGATAGCGGGGAGTCGCATTTCAAGCCGCTTTATCCGGATGCGCTTTCGTTGATGGAAAAGATCGAGACGGTGGCTTCGAAGATCTACCATGCGGGGGAGGTGACCAGCGACAAGGCGGTGCGCGATCAGCTGAAAAGCTGGGAAGACCAGGGCTATGGACATTTGCCGGTGTGCATGGCGAAGACGCAATATTCCTTCTCGACCGATCCGACACTGCGTGGTGCTCCCGAAGGGCATGTCGTGCACGTACGTGAAGTAAGGCTATCGGCCGGCGCCGGCTTCGTCGTGGCGATCACTGGCGAGATCATGACCATGCCGGGCCTGCCGCGTGTGCCGTCCTCGGAGCGGATCTTCCTCAATGACCAGGGCTATATCGAAGGCCTGTTCTGAGCAGATGGCGCGGGACAAACTGTGGTATTTTTGCCATGGCCCGCGCCGGCTAAATACATGAGTCAAAGAATCATGTATTATTTGTTGACATAAACAATCATGTTTTATACGGCGTAAATGAGGCGACCGGTTCTGGTCGTCACGTTTTTGACGCAATCCCATTTGGCCAGCCTGCGCATGTGTCTTGCGCGGGAACGATCCGTCTCGGCCGCTGAAAGGAATATCGCATGGGCTCCCGGTCCTTCCGACCCACTTTGCTCGCTTGCACCGCACTCGCGCTGATCGCCATTTCCAATTCTGCCTTTTCCCAGGAGGTTGCAGATAGCGCTGCCGCAAACGGTGATACGCAGCTGAACACGATCGTCGTCAAAGGGAAGCGTGTCGCGACTGGGACCGTTATTTCCAACAGTCCGCAGGTCAGCCAGAGAACCGCGGAGGATCTGCGACGGAGCCAGATCAACAGCTTCAGGGATCTCGGCCGCTCGCTCGAGCCGGGCGTCGATTTCGTCAAGTCCGAGGGTGGCGTGACAATCCGTGGCCTGGGCGGGCCACGTGTCCTGACAACAATCGACGGTATCCCGTTGCCCTACCTCGACAATTTTGCGCGCCGCGGTGGCCCCGCGACAACCACCAACGTTGCCGGCGGCAGCGACAGCTTCGATTTTTCGTCAATCTCCACCCTTGACGTTCTACGTGGTTCCGATTCTAGTCGCCTGGGTTCCGGCGCGCTCGCCGGCGGTATCGCGCTTCGCACGCTCGAGCCAGAAGACCTGATCGGCGAGGGCCGGGACTGGGGCGGCATGGCCAAGGCGTCCTTCGACAGCGAGGACATGAGTTTTGGTGGGTCGGCTGCGGTCGCAAAGCGTATCGACGATACCTCCGTTCTGTTCCAGGGCACCTACAGGCGGGGTCAGGAGCGCCAGAACCAGGGATCGGTGGATACGATCGGTGCCACGCGGACCGAGGCAAATCCTGGCGACTTCAATCAGAACAACCTGCTGTTCAAGCTGCGGCAGGAACTGGAAGGCGGCCATACGGTCGGTCTGACGGCGGAGCGATATCGCTACAATTCCGATACCGAATTGAAAACATTGACGGGTGCGACGACAGGTTCAAGCCGTATCTGGGCTGTCGGCGAATATGATGGGTTCGATGACACTGCGCGTGATCGCGTCTCCCTGGATTACAGCTTCCTCAATCCCGCGGAAGATGCTGTCATCCAGTCGGCGCGCCTGTCGGTTTATTGGCAGGACACAACGAAGAATGCCGGCGCGACCGGACGTCGCGTCGGGGCTGTTGCCGGGCCATGGCTGCGTGACAATGAGCTGCAGGAAAGCGCGATCGGTTTCACCGGCAATGTGGTCAGCGAATTCGACACGGGCAATCTGACGCACGAATTGACCATCGGCGCCGACGGCGCACTGCTCGATGCAAGCCAGTTCGTGGCGGGTATCGACGCCTGCACGCTCGGTACCGTCACAGCAGGTTGCACCAGCCTGAAGTCGAACCAGTCGGATATGCCTGACATCGACGGCAAGAAATTCGGCATCTACGTCGATGACAAGATCTCGATGGAAAACAGCGCCTTTTCGATCACGCCTGGCATTCGTTTCGACTGGTACGACTATGACCCGAAGCTGACGGATGCCTATGCCATCAACAATGGATATCTCAAGGCAGGTCTTCCGGACAGCAGCGATGGCAGCCGACTGAGCCCGAAACTGCTCGCCAGCTATGATCTGACCGATGAGGTGCAGGTTTATGCGCAGTGGTCGATGGCCTATCGTGCCCCGACGGTGAACGAACTCTATCTCGACTTCGTCAACACCGGCTATGCGGTCGTTGGAAATCCCGAGCTTGAGGCAGAGACGTCGAACTCATTTGAAATCGGCAGCAAGGTCGAATTCACCGATTTCGTCGCCCGCTTTGCCGCGTATCACAGCCGCTACAAGAACTTCATCGAGCAGACGACCACATTCGGCGATCCGAGCTACGGCATGCTGACTCAGTACAACAACCTGAAGCATGTGGATATTTCCGGCCTCGAATTCAGCCTGCGCAAGGACTTCGAAAATGGTCTTTTCGTTCATGCCGGCGGCGCCTATGCCTATGGCAAGGACAAGGATGCCGACAAGTATCTTCGCTCGGTCGCGCCGTTCAAGGGCGTGGTGGGCGTCGGCTTCGAACAGGACAGCTGGGGAACGGACCTGAGCCTGATTGCGGCTGCAGGCATGCGTGACGATGGCCTTGCATCCACCTTCGATGCTCCGGGATACGGCGTTGTCGATCTGACCGCATGGTGGGAGCCCGAGCAGACCAAGGGCCTGCGCATTCAGGCCGGCATCTACAACGTGCTCGACAAGACCTATTACAATGCGGTCAGCATGAAGGATTTCAATGCGACCACCGTCCCGGGCACAGGCAACACCAACCAGCCGATCGAATATTACTCCGAACCGGGCCGGACGTTTAAAATCTCGCTCACGCAGAAGTTCTGATTTCGGACCATCGTCTGTTGGTCAGGAAAGGCGGCGTCCTCGGGGCGCCGCTTTTTCGTTGTTCACCGGCAATAGCGAAAGCCGCTCTTGCGCTTGATCACGTCAAGATGGAGGTGGTCCTGATGGGCCGCATCGCTTCCGGGGGACAGCACGGTGGTAAAGTAGAGGCAGGCAAAGGCATTCAGGCTGCGCTGGAAGGCGGCGGGAAGTGTGCCGTCATCCTGCTTGGCAATCACCATCGGCACGGCGCCCCCTTCGAAGGTGAGAGCGGCGATATCAACGGCATTGCCGCGAGCATGTTCGGACATCTTGCCGGTCTCGGCGCTGTTGCGGTTGCGGCAGACATAGCCGGAGGCGTGGTTGACCGCTTTCAGCGCGCCCATATCAGGCAGGCTGAGGGTTGCGGTGGGGACGATCATGTCGCGGGTCATGCGTGCCAGCTGCAGAGCCGTCTCGCAGCGGAATGTACCTTCTGGCTGCAAGGCAACGGATGGTGAAAGGCGGGTGACGGTAAGCGGCCGATCCATGCCGCAGCCATTGCCATCGTCGACCCGCCTGTCCTCCTGGAATGTCGCGCCCATCGCCGTCAGGGCTGCGGTACAGGCCTTGTAGGTTGCATCATCCTCGTTCTCGATGGGGATGACTGGAGGGGTAACGGGCTTAGCCGGCACAGCATCTTCGGCCGGTGTCTGCGGGGGTGCCGGCGTTGGCTTCTCTGGCGGTTTGGGGGGCCCTGTCTCCGGCGTGCCGACCGGCGATTCCGCTGGGGACGGCTTGTCATCGGGCTTTGGGATCTCTGTCGCCGGTGGTGTCTCTGCTTCGGGCTGCACGTCAGGCTTGTCCGCAGGCGTGGGCACAGGCTCTGCAGCCGGCGCTTCGCCAGGTTCTTCCGCAGGTGCCTCGATGGCAGCCTCTGATTGCGGCTTTTCCTCGGGGACTGGCCCTTGTGCCGGCAGGGCTGCGCCAAGAAGCCAGAAGATGGCCAGACATGCACCAGATATGTTCCGCATTCCGCTCGTCGTCTCCCGTTTCAGCGGGTCAACGGTTTCGCGCGGCATAAGTTCAGTTTGCGTGCGCTTGTCCGTGCCGAATCCGGCTTGCGCAGGCGCAAAGAGCAGGTTATCAAAATCGCCATGAAGATCGTTTCGAACAACAATGTTTGGTGGTGGGCACGCTAACGCGGCCTTGACCAATCATGTCTTGAGACGATTGAACCCAAAGCCGCCCGGAGAACCTGAGGCGGCTTTTTTGTATTCAGGCGCCTTCCAACCGGGCCATGAAAGACGGAGAGAGACTGGAATGTCGACGATCATGCGGGAAGACGGGAGCGAGGCCTATGTGACGCGGGGCGGTGTGACCGTGACGCGGCGGCGGCGGCCGACACCTTATGCCGACGCGGTCAGCACCTATGTCGACAAGCTCGATGAGCGGCGCGGCGCGGTGTTTTCGTCGAACTACGAATATCCGGGCCGCTATACCCGCTGGGACACCGCCATCGTCGATCCGCCACTCGGCGTCTCCTGCTTCGGGCGCAAGGTCTGGATCGAGGCCTATAATGGCCGCGGCGAGGCACTTCTGTCGCTGATCGCCGACAAGCTGGCAACGGTCTCGGATCTCGATCTCGGCGCCCGCACGGATCGCCGCCTCGACCTTGAGGTCAGGGTACCGGACCGCGTGTTCACCGAGGAAGAGCGTTCGAAGATCCCGACGGTCTTCACCGTTCTCAGAGCGATCACCGATCTCTTCCATTCCGAGGAAGATGCCGCCATCGGCCTTTTCGGCGCTTTCGGCTACGATCTCGCCTTCCAGTTCGACGCCATCGACCTGAAGCTGATCCGCCCGCAAGACCAGCGCGACATGGTGCTGTTCCTGCCGGATGAAATCCTGGTCGTCGACCACTATTCTGCTAAGGCGTGGATCGATCGCTACGATTTCACCAAGGGCGATGTGACGACGGAGGGCAAGTCGGAAGAGATTGCGCCGGAGCCGTTCCAGCACACCGACACCATTCCGCCGCGTGGCGACCATCGTCCGGGCGAATATGCCGAACTGGTCACCAAGGCTAAGGAAAGCTTCCGTCGCGGCGACCTTTTCGAGGTCGTGCCGGGACAGAAATTCATGGAACGCTGCGATTCGAAGCCGTCGCAGATCTCCAAGCGGCTGAAGGAAATCAATCCGTCGCCCTATTCCTTTTTCATCAATCTCGGCAACCAGGAATATCTGGTCGGCGCCTCGCCGGAAATGTTCGTGCGGGTCAATGGCCGGCGCATCGAGACCTGCCCGATCTCGGGCACGATCAAGCGCGGCGACGATCCGATCGCCGATTCGGAGCAGATCCTCAAGCTGCTCAACTCGAAGAAGGACGAGAGCGAGCTTACGATGTGCTCGGACGTCGACCGCAACGACAAGTCTCGCGTCTGCGAGCCGGGTTCGGTCAAGGTCATCGGCCGTCGCCAGATCGAGATGTATTCGCGCCTGATCCACACTGTCGACCATATCGAGGGGCGCCTGCGCGACGACATGGACGCCTTCGACGGCTTCCTCTCCCACGCCTGGGCGGTGACAGTGACCGGTGCACCGAAGCTCTGGGCGATGCGGTTCATCGAGGCGCATGAAAAGAGCCCGCGCGCCTGGTATGGTGGCGCAATCGGCATGGTCGGTTTCAATGGCGACATGAATACCGGACTGACGCTGCGCACCGTTCGCATCAAGGACGGCATCGCCGAAGTGCGGGCCGGGGCGACGCTCTTGAATGACAGCATCCCGGAAGAGGAAGAGGCCGAAACCGAACTGAAGGCATCCGCCATGATCGCAGCCATTCGTGACGCCAAGACCGGCAATGACGGCAAGAATAAGCGCGGCGTGGCCGCTGTCGGGCAAGGGGTCAATATCCTGCTCGTCGATCACGAAGATTCCTTCGTGCATACACTTGCGAATTATTTCCGCCAGACGGGGGCAACGGTGAACACCGTGCGTTCGCCGGTGGCCGACGAGGTGTTCGACAGGCTCAATCCTGATCTGGTCGTCTTGTCGCCGGGACCGGGAAGCCCGAAGGATTTCGACTGCAAGGCGACGATCAAGAAGGCGCGGGCTCGGCAATTGCCGATCTTCGGCGTCTGCCTCGGCCTGCAGGCTTTGGCCGAAGCGTATGGCGGGGAATTGCGCCAGCTGGCGGTTCCGATGCACGGCAAGCCGTCACGCATCCGCATCCTCGAGCCAGGCCTGGTGTTTTCCGGTCTTGCCAAGGAAGTGACCGTTGGTCGCTATCATTCGATCTTTGCCGATCCGGCGACGCTGCCGCGGGAGTTCATGATCACGGCCGAAAGCGAAGACGGCACGATCATGGGCATCGAACACACCAAGGAGCCGGTGGCTGCCGTGCAGTTCCATCCGGAATCGATCATGACGCTCGGCCAGGATGCCGGCATGCGGATGATCGAGAACGTGGTGGAGAAGCTGGCGAAACGGGCCAAGGTGAAAGCCGCGTGATATCGGTTTCGGCGGGTTGACCCGCCGTTAAACTCTGTGCTTTAGACTGCGCCAACTGAAAACCGCCTGCGCTTCGTCGCGGGCGGTTTTGCATTTGGGGATTGCACATTGCAATTCGCTCGCATCTGCACGGATAGAGATGATGGTCGAACAACGAGACAATCTGGTTCAGCGGCTCGCCTTCTGGGGCATTCCGCTGGCATTCGGCGTCATGGGGCTGAAGCTCTTGGCCTGGTGGCTGACCGGGTCCGTGGCGCTGCTGTCGGATGGTCTGGAATCGACCGTCAATGTGATTGCGGCCTTCATTGCCTATTTCGTCATTCGCTATGCGCAGAAGCCGGCGGACGACGACCATCCCTACGGCCACCACAAGGCGGAATATCTGTCGGCGGTCGTCGAGGGCGTGCTGATCGTCGTCGCGGCGCTTCTGATCATCAACGAGGCAGTCGCGGCGCTTGGCGATCCGCAGGTGCTCAATGCGCCAGCGCTTGGCCTTGCGATCAATTTCGTCGCCGGCCTGATCAATCTAGTCTGGGCACGCACGCTGATCCGGGTCGGCAAGTCGCATCGCTCGCCGGCGCTTGCGGCCGACGGTCATCACATCATGTCGGACGTGGTGACGTCGATCGGCGTTCTGGTCGGTCTGGTTCTGGTGGTCGTGACCGGCTATGCGATCCTTGATCCTCTTCTCGCCATCCTGGTTGCCTGCAACATCATCTTCCAGGGTTGGAAGGTGATCAGCACATCTGTCGACGGATTGATGGACAAGGCTGTCGATGTGAGCGATGTCGAGGCGTTGAAGAAGGCGATTGCCGAGAATGCTGACGGCTCGCTGGGGGTGCATTACCTGCGCACCCGGCGCGGCGGTTCGGTGACCTTCGTCGCCTTCGATCTGGTCGTGCCGGCCGATATGACGGTGGTTGATGCGCACAGGATCTGCGATCGGCTTGAGGCGGCGGTTCAGGCGGTTCTGCCCGGTGGTCGCGTGACCATTCATGTCGAACCGGAAAGTGAAGAGGCCCACGGTGTGGGTGTAGCGGTAAAAGGATAAGACGATGAGCATGACCGATGTATCGGGACTGTCGCAGCTCGGCCAGGCGGTCGAGGCGCCGACCAGCCCGGAGACTGCCGTGATGGAACGGGTGCCGAACGGCAATGCCGGAACGGATTACGTGGTGCGGTTTACCGCGCCGGAATTCACCTCGCTCTGCCCGATGACCGGCCAGCCGGATTTCGCCCACATCGTCATCGATTATATTCCGGGCGACTGGCTGGTTGAATCGAAGTCGCTGAAGCTGTTCCTGTTTTCCTTCCGCAATCACGGCGCTTTCCATGAGGACTGCTCGATCTATATCGCCAAGCGCATCGTCGAGCTGCTGGATCCGAAGTGGCTGCGGATCGGGGCCTATTGGTATCCGCGTGGCGGCATCCCGATCGACGTGTTCTGGCAGACCGGAGAAGCGCCAAAGGGCGTCTGGTTGCCGGAACAGGGGGTAGCGACCTATCGCGGCCGCGGCTGACCGCGTCTTCAAGCACAGTCTGAACCGGACTGGAAAGATGAGTCCGGACAGTCGCTTGGCGGCTTCTTTGATAAAGTTGATACAAACAAAAAAACGGCGGCCTTTGGGCCGCCGTTTGCATTTCGACAGTGTGGCTTCGATCAGCCGAAAGCGATCGCTGCGCCGCCGAACACGGTTGCGACACCCACCAGGCGGGCGACAACAGGGCCGAAGCGGTTGAGCGCAAGGCCGAGGCCGAGGCCGGCCAGATGCAGACCCGCGGTGGCCATGACAAAGCCGAGGCCGAACTGCAGGGCACCAGCCGTGCCGAGTTCGCCACCATGGGCATGGCCATGGAACAGGGCGAAGGCGGCAACGACGGCAGCCGATGCTGCAACGGGCAGACGGACGGCAGCGGCGACCAGCAGGCCGAGACCGATGACGGAAGCCAGGATTGCCGGCTCGACGAAGGGCAGGTCAATGCCGGACACAGCGAGCGCAAAGCCGATCGCCATCATGCCGACGAATGCGGCCGGAACGGCCCAGAGCGCGCGGCCGCCAATCTGCGAAGCCCAGATGCCGACGGCAACCATCGCCAGAATATGGTCGGCGCCGAACAGCGGGTGCGACAGGCCGGCCATCATCGAGCCGTGCTCTTCCGGATTCAGGTGGGCGAAAGCAGGCGCGGCGGCTGCGGCGAAGATGGCTGCGGTCAAGGAAATGCGTTTCAACATAATTGGTCCCTCTATTTGGTCGACTCAAGGCGGCCGTATTCGGTCCCGCCACCTCGTCTCTCTATGTCATCTGCGACAGTAACGTAAGCCGTTCGGCAGTGTCCATGGCAAAGTCTGCTGTGAAACTACGTCGAATGCCGGGGAAGGGCGAGGCATGATGCGGCGAGCCATGGCGCAGATTGGATGGGATGTTTCGAATGGTGGGCCTGGGTTATTGGCATGAGCGACCTGAAGGGTCTGTGTTACCCGATCGGCGCCAGCTCCGCCCGCATTGCATCCGGACTCGACGGTTTTCACTTTAAAGATGACTTCGTTGCGAGAAAATCATCCGGGTGGCCACTTGCCAAGGGTAATGTGGCTTGATCGGATCCAGACCATTCGCTAACGGCGGGTTAAATTTCGGTTCTGGTTCGCGGCGCCAGAGACCTGCTGTCCGGCAGGCGATGCGCCCTACTACAGTGAGGGTACATGCCCTATATAGACTACGGTGCAACCGTATCGGCGAATGGGAATAAGGCTATGCGGCCAATGATTGTGACGTGCGGAAAATCCTATCTTGTGTATTTGCTGATGCTTGCGGCCTGTGTCGGGCTTTTTGCGCCAAACGCCGAGGCCGCCGATGATTGCCGCGCGTCGCCCGCTCCCGGGATCAATTGGGAGGATTGCGACAAGAAGCTGATCATGCTGGATAGCAGCGACCTCAGCGGCGCAAACCTCGCGCGCACCGACTTTACCTCGACCGATCTCAGAGGCAGCAATCTGACAAAGGCCAACTTCGAGAAGGCGGTCCTTGTGCGCGCTTCCTTTGCCGGCTCGACGGCCACAGGCACGCGCTTTGAACGAATCGAAGCCTACAGAACTGATTTCAGCCAGCTCGATGCCCTCGGCGCCGTTTTCAGTGGTGCCGAATTGCAGCGATCGATCTTCACCCAGGCGAAGCTTGGCGATGCGGACTTTACCAAGGCTGACCTGGGGCGCTCACAATTCG
The DNA here is from genome assembly GCA_900470155.1 of Hyphomicrobiales bacterium. Classification (GTDB taxonomy): domain Bacteria; phylum Pseudomonadota; class Alphaproteobacteria; order Rhizobiales; family Rhizobiaceae; genus Allorhizobium. Next base: position 616,821 of record UBZT01000009.1, on the reverse strand, counting down.
ATGGGGCCGATGTCGGCGGCAGCCGTTTTTCGCTGGCGAACCTCGCGCGGGCGGATTTTCGTGGGGCGGCATTCGCAAAGCCGGTCGATTTCGACCGCGCCTTCTTCTTCCTCACGCGGATCGAAGGTGTCGATCTGACGGGTGCGACGGGGCTCACCCAGTGGCAGGTGGACATGGCTTGCGGCGATGCGCAGACAATGCTGCCGGCCGGCTTGAACAAACCGGCCAGCTGGCCCTGCCAGTTTCAGCAGGAATAGCGGAGGCAACTGGCGGGCGTCAGACAGTCTTGCCAAACGCCAGCCGTTGCAGGTCTTGAGGTCAGGCCTGCGCGACAGCAGGCTGAATTTGCTCGATTGGCAATGTGTCGACGGCCGATGCCTCGATAGCCAGAGCCTCGATCACAGCCAGATCCGCCATGGCGAGTGCTGCCTCGCGCGATTTGGCTGCGGCGACGAAACGTCCGTTGTGGCAGAAACTCGCGCCCGCAATGCCGCAGGCAGCCTCCAGGTCGCCATTGGTCAGACCTGCCCAGGCAGCTGGCAAGTCGGCTCTGACCTCGAAACCTTCGTCGGCGCGGCGGATCGTGGTCAGGCACCAATCCTTGTCGCGCGGGTGCACGACAAACAGCAGGTGATCGGCACCTGCCTTCAGGATGGCCGGGCGGAAGGGCATGCCCATCGGCAGTTCGAGAATACGGCTCGCGCCGGCATCGACGATTGCCTGATGCACAAGGGCCTCGGCGCGCAGTTTTGCGGCACTTCCGGCGATCCGCGCCTCGACAAAGCTGCGGGCAACGGCTAGCGCGGCGTGGAAGCAGCGATCAATCGCCTCGGGGTCGGTTTCATCAAAGACCGGTTTCAAGGTTTCCAGCAGGGCGGGTAGGGTCAGTCCTGCCAGCGGCCCCGCGATCGACGGGCTCAGGGCGCCGTTGTCGACCAGGTCGATCGGCAGCACGAAGCTTGCGTCGAAGGAGGCCTGGATCTTCTCGACATGCGCCTCGGGCACGCCCGAAGCGATGAGATAGTCCTCGCCATAATGCTTCCAGATCAATCCGAACGAGCTATAGGGCTGGCCGTCGTCGCGCAGCGGTGCGCCGCGCTGATGGTGATCGAAGATCTGCGCTTGCGCATCATAAGCGCCACCGACGTCATAGATGATCCGGTCTGTGCCGGGCGTGATCCATTCCGGCGCCCGGCTGCGGACGATCCGAGCCTGCGGGAAAAGGCGGGTGAGGATGACGCTGGACAGCAGTTCGTCGGCATGGAAGCCACCGGAATGGGTGACGAGGAAGTCTGGGATCATGCCTGAATGCGCCTTGTGGTTTGTGGAGGGGCTGCGAGTGGTTGGCACCAGATAGCCTTTGCCTGATGCCATCTCAACCCGTCTTTTGATGTCTTGTGTCGCCTTGGCGCAACAAGTGGCCCCATTTCTCTGAGGCCATATGCAGTCGCTGGAGGAGGCGTAAGCCGCGTGCGCTAGGAAATTGCGGTGATCTCAAGCTCGTGGCCACCGGCCTCGACGAAGTCTCCGACAGCCTTGCCGATCAGCATCGTCGCCACTGGCGATACAAAGGAAATCGATCCGGCCTTCGGATCCGCCTCATCTTCCCCGACGATACGATACGTCTGCACACGGCCGTCGTCGCGGCTGAAGGTCACGGTGCTGCCGAAGGCAACGGTGTCCGTCGATGTCGGCTGGGGGATCAGCTGTGCGCTGTGAAGCCGGGCTGCAAAGTAGCGGGTATCGCGCAAAGGGGTCGCCGCCTGCCGGCGTCGCTCATTGACGTCTTCGATCGTGCTCGTTGCCTCATAGGCGTCACGCGCCTGGCGCAACTGCAGTTCGAGCGCCTTCAATCCCGCTTCCGTCACAAGGTTGGGATGGGGTGAGATCGGCCGGTCGGGCAGCAGGGTTTCTGCGGCCGTTTCCGAACTCTCTTCCTTGGTGAAGGCAACGCTCAATTTGAAACTCCGTCTCAATGCGGCCCGCCTTGAAGGCGCTTGGGGTGCGAATGTTTGTCAGAGTTAGGCACAGAAGTACAATAAACTTGCCGCAAATCCTGATCCGAACTGGTCGCGGCCTACTTCTTCGGATGGGCGTCCAGAACTTCGGCACATCGCGACAGGCTCAGGCCTTCGCCATCGGTGTCGTTGGAGGCGCGGATTGTCATGATGTTTCGCGACTTGCCGGCAATAATCTGCAACTCGCAGAAAAGTTCCTGATACTGCGGCGGCGAGATCATTTCTGGTCCCCAACCCGGATCGCGGGCAATGACGCGGGTTTCGGTCACGGTTTGCCCTGAGCCGGTCTGTCGCGTTTCGGTTCGCACCACGGTGCGGGCCGGTTCCGGCATGGTGTAGGTCGGCGGGATGTAGCGGGTCTTGTCGCCGCCGCGCCAAGTGTAGATGACCGTGCCGTTCGGCAGGGGGTATTCGCTGATCGGTGGACCATATTGCGTGAAGAAGGCGTCGATAGGCTGCCCGACCCAGCGCGACTGGATCACCTGCTGGGCTTCTTCGGTCGTGGTGCAGCCGGAGAGCGCCAAGACTGCGGCGAAGATGGCGTGGCGAAACTTCATGAACCTGTCCCCCGGAAGGCATGTGGACGCATTTTTCTGGCAGGCTACTGGATGGCAGCCATGCCGATTTTAGCGGGCGGCCAGGCAACCCGCGTCGCCGTGATGTTTGCGCCGGGTTTTTGTGCCAGACAAGATGGGACGTCGGCCTTGCCCCCTATTTGGCCCGATCCATCCCCCGTTAATGTGCCCCGGTTTTTGCTTGTCTGCTCAGGCGCGATCCCCATATTGCCGATAGAACAAACAGTCCCGGCTCCTTGCCGGGCAAGGAGTTGCCTTTGATCGCGTTTGACAACAGCTACAGCCGCCTGCCGGAACGCTTCTATCGGCCAGCCAAGCCTGCCGCCGCCGCTCAGCCACAGCTTATCCGCTACAATGAGGCGCTGGCAGATCAGCTCGGGATTGCGCTCGACGCAGGCGAGACAGCGCGGCTGGCGCAGATCTTTTCCGGGCAGATCCTGCCGGTTGGTGCCGAGCCGATCGCCATGGCCTATTCCGGCCATCAGTTCGGTCATTTCAATCCGCAACTCGGCGATGGCCGGGCGCTTTTGCTCGGCGAGGTCATCGATCGCGAGGGTCGCCGGCGCGACATCCAGCTGAAGGGGGCCGGTCCCACGGCCTTTTCCCGCAATGGCGACGGCCTGGCCGCACTTGGGCCGGTCCTGCGCGAATATATCGTCTCCGAGGCGATGGCAGCCCTTGGTCTTCCGACGACACGGGCGTTGGCGGCCGTCCTGACCGGCGAACCGGTGATCCGCGAGACGGTGCTGCCGGGGGCCGTGTTCACCCGGGTGGCGGCCAGTCATATCCGCGTCGGGACGTTCCAGTATTTTGCCGCGCGCGGCGATACCGATGGGGTGAAGACGCTTGCCGACCATGTGATCGCACGCCACTATCCGGAGGTCGCCACCGCTGAGAACCCGTATGCGGCGCTGCTATCCGCCATTTCGACGCGCCAGGCCGAACTGATTGCCCGATGGTTGTCGATTGGCTTCATCCACGGGGTGATGAACACCGACAATATGGCGGTCTCCGGCGAGACGATCGATTTCGGACCTTGCGCCTTTCTCGACGAATATGATCCGAAGAAGGTGTTTTCCTCGATCGACCATCGCGGCCGCTATGCCTATGCCAACCAGCCGGGCATCGGCCAGTGGAACATCGCGCGACTGGCGGAATGCCTGCTGCCGTTGCTGGATGATGACGAAGAGAAGGCCGTCGAGGTGGCGAATGGCGTCTTGTCCCAGTTCGGCGACGTCTTCCAGGCGGCCTGGCTTGCGGCCTTCCGGGCCAAGCTCGGTCTTGTGGGTGAAAACGATCAGGACCGGACGCTGGTCAGCGATTTCCTCGATCTGATGCATCAGGGAGAGGCAGATTTCACCGTGACATTCCGGGCGCTCGGCAAGGTGGCCGGTGGCGCGGATGAACACGCGTTGGCAACGCAGTTTGCCAACGCGAATGGGCTGATCGATTGGCTGGTTCGCTGGCGCGGGCGTCTGGATGACGGTCGTTCAGCGGCTGCTATCCAGGCCCGGATGGATGCGGTCAATCCGGCATTGATCGCGCGCAACCATCGGATCGAGGAAGCGATACAGGCCGCCAACTATGGCGACCATTCTTTCTTCCACCGACTGACAGAGGCGCTGCAGAGCCCGTTTGCGGAGGCTTTTGATGTGGCGGATCTGTGCCAGCCACCGAAGCCGGAACAGCGCGTGACGCGCACGTTCTGCGGCACCTAGTTGAAACGGCGGGGCATGCAAAATCTTGCCCCGCCGCTCATTTCTAGCCGATCAGAATTCTTCCCAACTGTCCTGCTTCAACGCGGTGTTGCCGATGGTGGCCGGCATGCGACCGGAGGCGATGGCCGTTGCCGGCGCCGGGCGCGCCAATGGTCGAGACGCTGTGGCCTGAGGCTTCGTCGCGTTCACGGCCTGGCGCATGGGGGCAGAAGCTGTGGCACGGTCCTGCGCGCTTCTTGCTGCCGCTTCAGAGCCGGGTTCACGGCGCTGCCTGCGGCGATCGAGCTTGAAGCTCTGCACCAGCGTCACAAGATGGCTGGCACCGCTCGACAGAATTTCGCTGACGCTGCTGATGCCTGAGACCATCGCGGCATTCTGCTGGGTCATCTGATCGAGCGAGGAGACCGTCGAGTTGATCTCCTGCAGGCTGGTCGCCTGGTCCGATGCGGCCGTGGCGATCGCCTCGACATTGCCGTTGATCGATTCGACAAAATCCTCGATCCGGGTCAGCGCCGCGCCGGTTTCACCGACCAGTCGCACCCCTTCCTGGACCTCGGTTGTCGATTTGGCGATCAGGCCGGAGATTTCCTTGGCGGCCTTGGCCGAACGTTGCGCCAGTTCGCGCACTTCCTGGGCAACCACGGCAAAACCCTTGCCGCTTTCGCCAGCGCGCGCGGCCTCGACGCCGGCATTGAGGGCGAGGAGGTTGGTCTGGAAGGCAATCTCATCGATGACACTGATGATATTGGTGATTTCCCTCGATGCGCCTTCGATGCGGCCCATGGCATTTACCGTTGCCTTGACCACGTCGACCGATTCGGTCGCAGCCTGGCGGGCATTGCTGACCAGCTTGCGGGTGTCGATCGCGCGGGCACTCGAGACTTTCACCGTTTCGGTGATCTGCTGCAGGGCTGCCGACGTCTGTTCCAGTGCTGTTGCCTGCTGCTCCGAACGCTGCGCGAGGCCTGCGGCGTTATCATGCATTTCCAGGCTTTTCGTGGATACCATCGTGGTTTCCGACAGCACATCTTCCAGCGTTTCCTGGAATTTGCCCAATGCGACATTGAAATGCGTGCGCAGGTGTTCGAATTCCGGCGTGAACGGCTCGTCGATGGTCATGCGGATATTGCAATCGGCCAGACGGCCAAGGCCCGCGCCGACCTGCTTCAGCGCGGTCACGCGCCCAGTGATGTCGGTGGCGAACTTGACGACCTTGAACACCTTGCCGTCGTCGTCGAGGATCGGATTGTAGGTGGCCTGGATATAGATCGGCTGGCCATCCTTGCGAATGCGGGTGAACTCGTCGGTGACGAACTGGCCGGCTGCCAGACGTGGCCAGAACGTTGCATAGTCGCTCGATGCGGCATAGCCGGGTTCGCAGAACATGCGGTGATGCTGGCCTGCGATCTCGGCCAGGGAATAGCCGAGCGCCGAGAGGAAATTCACGTTCGCGGTAAGGATTTGGCCATCCGGTGCGAATTCGATCACGGCCTGTGCCCGTGACAGGGCCTCAAGCTTGCCGTTGCTGTCGAGCGACCGCATCTTGCTTTCGGTGATGTCGCTGGCGATCTTGACGATCTTGTAGGCCTTGCCGCGGCGCATGACCGGGTTGTAGGAGGCCTCGATCCAGATCGGCTTGCCACTCTTGCCAAAACGCTTGTACTGGCCGCGCTCGAACTTGCCCGAGGCCAGGCGTTGCCAGAATGCGGCGTAGTCAGGCGAGGTGACATCCGTCGGATCGACGAAAATACGGTGGTGCTTGCCGACGATGTCTTCGAGGCGGTAGCCGAGCGCCTTGCAGAAGTTCTCATTGGCGGTCAGGATCGTTCCGTCCGTGTTGAATTCGATGATCGCCTGGGAACGGCTGAAAGCATCCAGAACGGATTTTGTATCTTGGAAATCGATAGAAGGAAAAGGCATGGGAGGCTCCAAATGAACTCCCTCAATTGTAGTAGTTTAAAATTAAATCTTACTTAAAACCTGCATACAAAGTGTATTAGAGAATCGCGATATCATGGTATTGCGGAGGTACAGTGTAGCCGCCCATGGGTGGCTACGCCTTTCCCGATGCGGCCGTCCCAATTTCTCGATGTGCCTATCGTGCGGGCGACATCGGCTGTTGTCATTTTGCCGCTGGCTGGCAGATTGTCTGCGGATAAGTGGTCGTGCAACACTTGGAGAATGTCGCAGACAGGCTGCAATTGTGCGACTGCTCACCCTAAAATCGAACCCAACATCAATCATTCTCGCAGGCAGGATTGCAGGCTATGGCAGAGTTTCCGTCCAAGGCAAAAGTCGTCATCATCGGTCTCGGAGGGATCGTCGGCGCCTCCATCGCCCATCATCTCATCGAACGCGGCTGGGACGACATCGTCGGTATCGACAAATCGGGCATCCCGACCGATATCGGCTCGACGGCGCATGCCTCCGACTTCTGTTACACCACCAGCCATGACTACCTGTCGGTCTGGACGACCCAGTATTCGATCGATTTCTTCGAAAAAATGGGCCACTACGCCCGCATCGGCGGTCTGGAAGTCGCGCGCACCGGCGACGACACCTGGATGGAAGAGATCAAGCGCAAGCTGTCTTCCGCCAAGGCATTCGGCACCCGGGCGCATTATGTCTCGCCGGCCGAAATCAAAAAACTCTTCCCGCTGATCGAGGAAGACCAGGTGATGGGCGGCATGTTCGATCCCGACGCCGGCCTCGTTATCCCACGCTCCCAGACCGTTGCCGGCAAGCTGGTCGATGCGGCTGAAAAATCCGGCAAGCTCACCGCGTTTGCCAATACCCCGGCCCAATCGCTGATCGTCGAGGGCGGCCGCATCAAGGGTGTCGTCACCCATCGCGGCACGATCATGGCGGACCACGTCATCGTCTGCGCCGGCCTTTGGGGCCGCCTGATCGCCGAAATGGTCGGCGAAGACCTGCCGGTCATGCCGGTCGACCACCCGCTGACCTTCTTCGGCCCGTATAATGAGTTCGAAGGCACCGGCAAGGATATCGGTTTTCCGCTGCTGCGCGACCAGGGCAATTCGGCCTATATGCGCGACACCGGCGACCCGAAGACATCCGAGGGCGGCCAGATCGAGTGGGGCTATTACGAGCAGCACAATCCGCGCATGTGCCATCCGCGCGAACTCTTGGAAAAGCACGAGGCGCGCCTGTCGCCGTCGCAGCGCGACCTCGACATGGAGCAGATCCTCGAGCCGCTGGAAAAGGCGATGGAACTGACGCCGATCCTCGGCGAGCTCGGCTACAATGAAGGCCATTCGTTCAACGGCCTTCTCCAGGTCTCCGCTGCCGGCGGACCTTCGTGTGGTGAAAGCCAGAAGGTACGTGGCCTCTGGTACTGCGTCGCGATCTGGGTCAAGGACGGTCCCGGCTATGGCAAGCTGATCGCCGACTGGATGACTGACGGGCGCACCGAGATCGACCACAATTCGATCGACTATGCCCGTTTCTATCCGCACCAGCTGACCGAAGAGTTCATCGCCAATCGCTGCTTCGAGGCGGCGCAGAAGATCTATTTCCCGGCCGTGCACACACGCGAGCCTTACGCCTCGAGCCGTGGCGCCAAGCGTTCGCCGATGTATGAGCGCGAAGTCGAGCTTGGCGGCCATTTCATGGAACTCGGCGGCTGGGAGCGTGCGCATGGCTACAAGGCCAACGAGCACCTTCTGGAAAAATACGGCGACCGCGTTCCCGTGCGCGAAAACGAATGGGATAACAGACACTTCTGGCGCGTTTCGAATGCCGAACATCTGGCGATGAGCGAAGATTGCGGCATCGTCAATCTGTCCCACTTCCACATGGTCGACATCGAAGGCCCCGACCATGTCGAGCTTCTCGAATGGCTTTGCGCTGCCAAGATCGGCGGCGACGGCAATATCGGCAAGGGCATCTACACCCACTTCCTCGACGACGAGGGCATGGTGCGGGCCGACTTCACCGTCATCCGCATGGCCGACCGCTGCCGGTTGATCAACGGGGCGGATGCCGGCCCGCGTGACTTCCACTACATGAAGCGGGTGGCGCAGGATCGCGGCCTCGACGTCACGATCACAGACGTCTCGGAAAAGTTCATCACCATCGGCATCTGGGGCCCGAATGCCCGCGACACGCTGAAAAAGGTGGTTTCCGAGCCGGCCGGCCTCGATCCGGAAAGCTTCGCCTTCGCCCAGATCAAGCAGATCGAGATCGGCGGCAGACCGGTCACCGCCTTCCGCATTTCCTATGTCGGCGAGCAGGGCTGGGAATTGCACATGAAATATGAGGACGGCCTTGCCGTCTGGGATGCCCTGCGCGCCACCGGCGTCATGGCATTTGGCGTTGAGACCTATGCCAATTCGCGCCGCATGGAAAAGAGCCTGCGCCTGCAGAATGCCGATCTCCTGACCCAGTACAACCTGATCGAAGCCGATCTGGCGCGTCCGAAGGTCAAGGAAGCCGATTTCCGCGGCAAGGCGAAACATCTCGAATACAAGGCGCGGGAACACCAGCCGGCCATGCTCTGCACGCTTGTCATGACCGAGAACACCGATGCCAAGGGCGTCAAGCGTTACCCGGTCGGCTCCATGCCGGTCATGGACCCGGCGACCGGCGAAGTGCTCATCGACGCAATCGGCCGCCGCTCCTACACCACCTCGGTGGCCTATGGTCCGACAATCGGCAAGAACATCGCGCTCGCCTATCTGCCCTGGGACTATTGCCAGGTCGGGCGCACGCTGAATGTGGAGTATTTCGGCGAGACCTATCCGGTGGAAGTGGCCGGCGTTGGTTATAAGCCGCTGTATGATGCGGAGAATTTGAAGCCGCGCAGCTGAGGAATCAGCTGTTCGATTTGAGCACTAGGTACCCGTCGGTCGAGAGGCCGACGGGTTTTTGTTATATATTTCACATTACCCGTGATTTTCAGTTCGAAGCATCTCCCGTCAGCTTGCGGCGCGATTTGACAGGTTGCATAACGAGTTGTTGAATAAAATTTATGGGGGTATTTCGTGCGTCAAATTGTTTATTCCGGTCTTTTCTTGATGAGTTGCCTCAGTCTTATTTCATGCAACACGACATCAAAAATATACTTTGCATCTGCAGCCAACTATCCGGAAAGCAAAGCCTTTGTTACGTGCTCAGTGGATCGAGCCCGAGCCCGAGCTTTTGACAACAAGCTTTGGTTCAAAAATGATGACCTCGATGTTGTGATCCACGCAGGCATGCGCGATTGCGAACCGATCATGGAAGCGCTGACAAAACGCGCCAGCGCTGATGGTATGCCAGCATACAAAATCTCGGGCTTTTATGTTGAGCTCAACAAAAAAGTCTGGGACGTTGCTTGGGACGAGATTGGTCGAGTGCGGAGAGAACGGCTTAAAGACATGGGGCTGATCCGCTAGCGGCAACTGCGCTGGAAGAGGGTGATGCCGCCGAAATCGGAAATCCGGAGTTCGCCACGGTGCTCAAGCTGATGAAGGCCATGGACCTCAAGCTTTCGGCTTTGCCGATTGACGAAGAGTAGGGCGGTCCACACCTCCCGCCAAGCGGGGGAGGACAGAAAATCGAAGGCTTAGGCGCGCGCAAGCCGCCTAAACTTCAGATTTTCCTGGAGAGGGGCACAGTTCCACTGGCAACACACTGACCAAGCCCCTCTCTTGCGAAATCTGAGGTTTGGCCCTGAACGGGCCAATTCCTCTCACAGCCTTCGCGCGGCGTCGCGCTCAGGCCTCCGTTCGCTGAAATCTTTTCACTGGATCGATTTCCGGCCTTCGGCCACCGCTCCGAAGTCTCCCCCGAAGGGGGGAGATCGGGAGTCGCGTGTGCACGTGCGACGGCGCTTGACCCCATGACTTTCAACCGAGGTGGACGGGGCGGTCCTCCGTTTTCGTTTTATACCGCCCCGTCCGGGGACCTTGCGGTCCGCTCCTCCCCCCGGAGACGTTTAGCCGGCCTTGGCGACGCGCATGACTTCGGGATCGTAGACGCGGCCGAAGCGGTTGGCGAGGAAGGCGGGCAGGGCGATTTCTTCCTGGCGGACGAAACCTTGCTGCGGCAGCGTGCCGTCGGCGAGCAGGTCGAGTACGGTGCAGATGCCGGCCGCCGTGGTGATCTGGATGGCGCTCATCTTCTTAGCAGCGACGACGCCGGCATAGACCTTGTTGGCGTAGGTTTCCTGCAGGTAGCGGCCGTCCTTCCAGCCGCAGACGGTGACGAATATGACGACGACATCCTGCATGGTGGCGGGCAGGGCGTTTTCGAACAGATCCTTCAGCACGTCACGGCGGTTCTTCAGGTTGAAGTCGTTGAGCAGCGCCTTGATGATCGCCTGGTGGCCGGGATAACGGATGGTGCGGTAGTTCATCGTGCGCACCCGGCCTTCGAGCGTCTTGGCCAGCGTGCCGAGGCCGCCCGAAGTGTTGAAGGCCTCGTAGGTGACGCCGTCGAGCGAGAATTCCTCGCGCTCTTCCATGGCCGGGACCACGGTCAGCTTGCCTTCGACCACCGCCTCGCAGGGCTCGATATATTCGTTGATCAACCCGTCGGTCGACCAGGTCAGGTTGTAGTTCAGCGCATTCGACGGATATTGCGGCAAAGCGCCGACCCGCATGCGCACGCTGTCGAGCGTGTCGAAATGCTTGGTCAGGTCTTGGGCGACGATCGAGATGAAGCCGGGGGCAAGGCCGCATTGCGGGATGAAGGCGGAGCGGGCATTCGTCGCCAGTTGCTCGACCTTGCGGGTGGTGGCGACGTCTTCGGTGAGGTCGAGATAGTGGGTGCCGGTGCGGGCGGCGCTCTCGGCGATTGCCCCGGTCAGGTGGAATGGGGCGGCCGAAAGAACGGCAAATTTTTCGGCGAGCAGGGCATCGAGTGCGGCACTGTCGGCGATGTCGACCGCGGTGGTCGAGACCGCGGCATGGGCGTCAAGCTTGGCCAATTGCTCGGCGCTGCGGTCGGCCACGGTCACCTGATAGTCGCCGGTTTCAGCCAGCATGCGGGCAATTGCGCCGCCGATCTTGCCGGCTCCGATGATGACGATGTTTTTCATGGCTGTTCCCCTCGATACTGAATTCGGCCGGGGCTGATCCTCCGGCCCACTGCGTTAGCGTGGGCAAAGTGTGATCGCGTGTGCTGTCGATTCCAAGTGACGGAATGTCAGATATGCCGTAGCATGTTAGGCAATCAGACGAAGAGATTGAGCAATATGCAAATCAGCGAGAAAGATCGCGAGCTCCTGGCACTATTGTCGGAGAATGCCCGCATGCCGGTGGCGGAACTCGCGCGCCGGCTCGGGCTGTCGCGCACCACGGTGCAGGCGCGGCTCGAACGGCTGGAAGGGCAGGGCGTGATCGCCGGTTACGCCGTCCGGCTGTCTGATGCCTATGAGCGCGGGCTGGTCCGGGCGCATGTAATGATCACCATTGCACCGAAGGCATTGAGTCAGGTTACCGCGGAGCTCAATGCGATCCGCGAGGTGACGGCGCTCTATTCGGTCAACGGCCCTTATGACCTGATCGCCATCATTGCCGCCCCGTCGATTGCCGAACTCGACCGGCTGATCGACAGGATCGGAGAGTTGTCCGGCGTCGAGCGCACGCTGTCGTCGATCATCCTGTCGACGCGCATTGCGCGGTAGGTCTGCCTGTTGATACGGGGGCTGGTGTCGTTGGCGGTTGGCCAGCGGCCAGCGGCCAGCGCCAGCGCCAAGAGGAAACCGTTGCCGTGTCAGGCGGCTGCCAGTTCCGCTCGTGTGAGTGCCCGTTCCAGCGCTTCGATACAGGCCGGGTCGTGGCTTTTGCCGGCGCACTCCCAGAGGATGGCCAGCGCCTTGGCGACCGGCATGGCTGCGCGGTAGGGGCGGTCTGCGGTCAGGGCGTCGAAGACGTCGGCGGTCGAGACGATGCGGGTTTCGAAGCTGATCTGGTCGCCCTTCAGGCCACGCGGATAGCCGGTGCCGTCAAGCTTTTCATGATGGGCGCCACCGATCAGGGCAAGATCGGAAAAGACCGCAATGCGCGACAGGATCACTTCCGAAAACTCGGCATGGCGCTTCATCTGCTCCCATTCCTCACCTTCCAGCCGACCCGGTTTGTCGAGCACGCTGTTGGAGACACCGAGCTTGCCGATGTCATGCAAAAGGGCGGCGCGTTTCAGCCGTCGGCGCTCAGGCGCTGCCATACCCATCTCTTCGGCGATCAGGTCGGTGAACAGGGCGACGCGGTCGCTGTGACCGGACGTATAGGGGCTCTTGGCATCGATGACCCGGGCGAAACCGGCGGCGATGTCGTCGAGATAGTCCTCGTCGGCCATGATCGCCTTGCGGCCGGGTTCACGGGCGAGAACGAAGCGTTCCAGGTTGTCCGCGCCGAGTTCGGCCCAAAAGACCGGCGTCGCCACGGTTTTGAATGTATCGACGAGATGCGGATCGAACCAGCCGCCGGCGCGCTTGCTGACTTCGGCAAGGGCAGCCACCGGGCCTTCGTTGATGAAGAATACGTCGGCGACCTGGGCAAGCAGCGCTATGCGGGCGAAGAGATGGATCTCGTCTCCCTTGAGGCCGGCGGGCTGGCCGCCGCCATCGAAATGTTCGTCGAGATCGAGAATGCCCTGCGCGACTTCCTCGGAAAACCGCATTTGCCGGGCGATTTCGGCGCCGCGCTGGCAGCGGGTGCGGATCAGGCTCTGGGAGATTTCCGCGCCGTTCTTGACTATATTGAGCAAGCCGCGAAACCGCTCGGCAAGGCCCGCCTGCATGCCGGTATGAGAGAGCACGAAACGCAGGATCTGCGGGAACGAGCCATCCACCAGCTTGAAGTCATGTTTGAACTTCAGGTCATCGGCGAGATAGAGTTCGCAAATCCGAGCCGCGTTCGACGAGCAGCCGAGATCCTTGAGCATCAGCGTATAATAAAGGTCACGCAGCCGCTCGTCGTTCAGACCGAGTTTCTGCCCGATCGCCGTTCCGATATAACAGCAGCGGATGCAATGGCCGGGCGGCTGACCTTCGGTGAGGTCCAGCGCATGGCTGAGTGCTTCAATGATTTCTGCAAGACGTATCTGCTTGGCCACGACCCGTTCCTCTTTGTCCGCTTATAAAGCGAGGACCGTTAATAGCCGGTGTCTCAGACGCCGGCCGGCTGTCGCATTTTCAAGGCGGCGGTGTTTCTCCCTGGGGCTAACCTCCTGTTCACCGCTTCCATGCTTGTCTTTTTCCCGCATTGTCTTACGACATGAGACGCATTATGTGCGGGTGAGCTAAACGCAAGTGGAGAATTGCCGGATGAACGAAGAAGACGACGACAAGAGCAAGGAACTGCCGATCGGCAAGGAAACGGAAGCGAACCTTTTCAAGTCGCGGTCGATCTTCATCTACGGCGGCATCACCATGGAGCTGGCGCAGAAGGTCTGCACGCAGCTGGTCGCATTGGCTGCAGCCTCCGACGAAGACATCCGCGTGTTCGTTTGCTCGCCGGGCGGCCATGTCGAAGCCGGCGACGCCATCCATGACATGATCCGGTTCATCAAGCCGAAGGTGTGGATCATCGCAACCGGTTGGGCCGCCTCTGCCGGTTCGCTGATCTTCGTGGCGGTGCCGAAGGAACGCCGACTGGCACTGCCGAACACGCGTTTCCTGATGCATCAGCCGTCCGGCGGCACGCGCGGCATGGCGTCCGACATCGAGATCCAGGCCCGCGAAATCATCAAGATGAACCAGCGGCTGATCAAGATCTATTCCAAGGCCACTGGCCAGACGGAAGAGAAGATCGCCAAGGACATCGACCGCGATTACTGGCTCGCTGCGGAAGATGCCGTGCAATATGGCCTGGTCGGAAAGATCATCGAAAGCCACGCCGACATCGGCTGAGCATTCGAGACACTGAATTGGAGAAGCCCCTGCCGTATACCGGTGGGGGCTTTTTTTGTGCGATGACAGGGGTGCAAGACCGAGAGTCGATCTGGCATCCGGTTGGTTCGCGTGAACGTACCCGTTTTGGCCATTCCTGCCTTGCCAAGCGTCGTGGATTTTGATGTTCGATAGGCAATGTTCCGTCGTCCAAGCGAGTCTTGCGCCATGCTGAAAGACCTCTCACTTCAGAGCACCTTCATGGGTGTGCTGATTGCCTTTGTCGGCTTCGCCAGCTCCTTTGCCGTGGTCCTTCAAGGCTTGAAGGGCGTCGGCGCGACCGACTACGAGGCGGCGTCAGGCCTGATGGCGCTATCGGTCTCCATGGGCATTTGCGGCATCGTGCTCAGCGTCTGGACCAGGCTTCCGGTTTCCGTCGCCTGGTCGACGCCGGGTGCGGCGCTCATGGCGACGGCGGGTATCCCGCTCGGTGGGTTCCCGGCGGCTGTCGGGGCGTTTGTCGTTTGCGCCGGGCTCATCGTGCTGGCCGGCCTGTTCCGCCCCTTCGGTAGGGCGGTCGCCGCAATCCCCGCGCCTCTGGCCAATGCCATGCTGGCCGGCGTTATCATCAATCTCTGCTTTGCGCCGTTCAGGGCGGTTGCCTTCGATGCGCGGCTTGGCCTGCCGATCCTGGTCGTCTGGGCGGTTGTTGCGGCGTTCAAGCGGCTTTATGCCGTGCCGGCGGCCCTCCTCACCTTCGTCGTTGTCATCGTGTTGGGTGTCGAACTGCCGGAAGGAGCGATGGCCAGTTGGACGCAATCCCTGGCGCCGCCGATCGAGTTCGTCATGCCGATCTTCACCGTGTCGGCGCTTGTTTCGATCGCGCTGCCGTTGTTTATCGTGACCATGGCCTCGCAGAACATCCCGGGGATCGCCATCCTCAAGGTCAATCGCTATGAGCCGAGGCCCGGCGCGATGTTCGCCGTGACCGGTCTTTTCTCATTGCTGTCGGCGCCCTTCGGTGGCCATGCGGTCAATCTGGCAGCAATCACGGCGGCGATGGCTGCCGGCGAGGACGCGCATCCAGACCCGAAGCGGCGCTATTGGGCGGCGATCATCGGCGGTATCGGCTATGTGCTCCTGGGACTGGCCGCCGGTGCAGTCACCTCGTTCGTGGCCCTCGCTCCACCGATCCTCATCCAATCGGTGGCGGGTCTCGCCCTGATCAGCGCTTTTTCAGGCTCGGCCGTGGCGGCGTTCAATGCCGTTGAAACGCGAGAGGCGGCGGCGGTCACGTTCCTGATCACCGCGTCCGGGATCTCCATCCTCGGGATATCGGGGGCGTTCTGGGGGCTGATCGCGGGCGTCGCGATGCTGGCATTGGTGAAGCTGGCCAAGGCACGAGCATGAGGCGGGTTCGCATGCGGGCGATTGTCCTTGCTCTTCTTGCGGCCCTTTTCAGCTTTATCTTCTGCACACGCTACTGGATCTGGCGGGATTGTATCGCTGCATCGCAGTCGAGCTGTTTGACGCCGGATGGAAGCAACGTGACCGGTGGCGGCATGGTCTGGGCTGCCATCGCGTTCGGCTTCCTGGCGGCGGCGTTCATTGCGCAATTCGGACGTCGCTGAGCGGCGTGTGTCGGATCTGGTGCAATCGCAAGGGTTGCGCTAGGTATTGCGGATGGAGTTCGAATTCGATCCGGCCAAGAGCGATGCGAACAAAGCGAAGCACGGAATCGATTTCGTGGCAGCGCAGGAGTTGTGGCGCGCAGGAAATGGTTTGACCATCGACGCGCGCTCGCACGATGAAGTCAGGTATGGTATCGTGGGGCTGATCGAAGGCAAGTTCTGGGTGGGGTACTTTACTCTCCGGCAAAACAAGATCCGTATAATTTCCGTTCGCAGGGCCAGAAAGGCGGAGAGCCAATATCATGAAAACCATCACGGCAGCTGAACTCGACAAGAAATTCGACGATGGCGAGGATATCAGCGAGTATTTCGATTGGGCCAACGCTCGTCGTATCAATTGGGAACACGAATTGGTCGAGCTCGAATTGCCTAAGGAAGAACTGGCTGAACTTGATGCAGAAGCCGCTCGCTTGAACACATCGCGGCATCGGCTGGTTTCTCTCTGGATTCGCGAACGCCTGCAACAGGCCCCGAAGCCCGCCGCTTAATAACACCCTTGCGCGATTCATTTCTCCACGTTATTCCTCGTCCCATGAAGATCAACGGCACCACCATTGCTGCGACTGATATGCAGGCCGCCCCCGCTGCGGCCGGCTTTGTCGCGTCGGTGCCAAACTCGCTTCTTCTTCTCGGCCTTATCCGCGGTTGCCGGGTCCATTGAGGAGCGCCCGGCGGCCGGGTTAGCCGTTTGGCGATTGCTCCTCGAAAATCCCAATTTGTACCGAGATTTGCCCGCACCAGGGCCGCTCACCCGTCGCCAAGCGCCTGCAGTTGCGCTATGAGCCGGGATGAGTGCGAAGAGCAGAGATGAAGACGATGATCATGAAATCACAGACCGTGAAAAATGGCATGCCGGATGCCGGCCAGAAGTACCGCGCCTATCCGCAGATCCAGATCCCTGACCGTACATGGCCGTCGAAGGTGATCGACAAGGCGCCGATCTGGTGCTCGGTCGACCTGCGCGACGGCAATCAGTCGCTGGTCAATCCGATGGGCCACGACCGCAAGGCACGGATGTTCCAGCTGTTGCTCGACATGGGCTTCAAGGAAATCGAGATCGGCTTCCCTTCGGCCTCGCAGACGGATTTCGACTTTGCCCGCTGGTGCGTCGAAGAGGGTGGGGTGCCGGCCGATGTGTCGCTGCAGGTCTTGGTCCAGTGCCGGCCGGAGCTGATCACCCGGACCTTCGAAGCCCTGGAAGGTGCCAATAAGCCGATCATCCACTTCTACAATTCGACCTCCGAATTGCAGCGCCGCGTGGTGTTCGGCAAGGATGTGCAGGGGATCAAGCAGATCGCCGTCGATGCAGCCAAGATGATCACCGACATGGCCGCCAAAGCCGGTGGCGGCTTCCGCTTCGAATATTCGCCGGAGAGCTTTACCGGCACCGAGCTGGAGGTGGCGCTGGAAATCTGCAATGCCGTGGTCGAGATCATCAAGCCGACGCCGGACAACAAGCTGATCCTCAACCTGCCGTCGACCGTCGAGATGGCGACGCCGAACATCTATGCCGACCAGATCGAATGGATGTGCCGCAATATCGACAATCGCGAGAACTGCATCATCTCGCTGCATCCGCACAATGACCGGGGCACGGGCATTGCCGCGACGGAACTGGGCCTGATGGCCGGTGCCGACCGTGTCGAAGGCACGTTGTTCGGCAATGGCGAGCGCACCGGCAATGTCGATGTCGTGACGCTGGCCTTGAATATGTTCACCCAGGGCGTCGATCCGAAGCTCGATTGCTCGGATATCGAGCGGATCAAGGCGGTCTACGAATATTCCAACGAGATGAGCATTCCCGAGCGCCATCCTTACGTCGGCGAACTCGTCTATACAGCGTTTTCCGGCTCGCACCAGGATGCGATCAACAAGGGCATGAAGGCGATCAAGACCGCCAATCACCCGGTCTGGGAAGTGCCGTATCTGCCGATCGACCCGCAGGATGTCGGCCGTTCCTACGAGGCGATCATTCGCATCAATTCGCAGTCGGGCAAGGGCGGCATCGCCTATATCCTGCAGGAAGACTACGGCATCAACCTGCCGCGCAACCTGCAGGTGGAATTCCGCGAGGACATTCAGCGCATCACCGATGAAGAGGGCGTCGAACTGCCGTCGAAGCGTATCTATTCACGCTTCATCGAGCGCTATGTCGATCAGCCCGAGGCTCGGATCAAGTTCGTTGATCACCACACCTATCCGGCGGGAACCGACCAGAAGGGTATCCGGGTCGTTGCGGCCGAGATTACCGACGGTGGCGAGACCCGGCGCATCGAGGGCAAGGGTACGGGTCCGATCGACGGCTTCGTCAACGCATTGTCGACCTATCTGGGCATCGAGCTTTCGGTTGAAGACTATTCCGAGCATTCGCTGCAGCATGGGTCGAATGCTGCCGCGATTGCCTATGTCGAGACGGCGCATGCCGGCGGCAAGCTGTTCGGCGTTGGTATCAACACCAATATCGTCACGGCTTCGCTGGAGGCAATCGTATCGGCCGCCAATCGGGTCCTGGCCGAACAGAACAAGGCCTGATTTGTGTCATCACGGGGCCACGGACGTGGTCCCGTGATCGCATTCTGTCGTCAGGCTCGGGCTTGACCCGAGCATGACTTTGCATCGCAAGCGGCGGTCAGCCGCCGATCAGCATCTGCCGGTGATCGAGTGCAAGCGGCGCATTGTCGCTTTCGATCCTGAAACGCTGCCATTCCACCTGCCAGTTATCGGCCGTTCCATCGATGGAAAAGAGATTGTAACCAGCGGCCGGTTTCTTGCCGCCTGGACCCTGGCTGGCCGATGCGATGCCGACGACCGGCACTCTCTTGCCGTGATTGTCGAGCCAGTAGAGCGTGTTGAGATGGGTATGCCCATGCAGCACCAGTTCGGCACCGCCGGTGCGGATCGCTGCGGCAAAACGGCGTATGCCAATCAGGCGCTTGTGTTGCGCAGCCGCGCCGCGGATCGGCGGGTGATGGATCATCACCACGCGAAATAGGCCTTCCTCACCGGCCGCTTTCAGCAATTGCGCGGTTTCACGCGCCTGCCGGCCGCTGAAATAGCCTTGGGCGGAAAAGGGAGGCGTGGCGATCGAGGTGGAGCAGCCGATCAGGGCCACCGGACCACGTCTGCGAATATAGGGAAAGATCTTGTGGTCGTCCTGCCAGATCAGCGGGTCGTCGTCACCGCGGATATAATCATACCAGGCATGAACCGAGCGATCATGGGCGCCGGGAACATAGGCATCGTGATTTCCGGGCACGACGGACGTGTCGAGCGGCGCTCCAGCCTGTTGCAGCCATTCGGCGACGAGGCGGATCTCGAGGCGGGACGCCAGGTTCACCAGGTCGCCGGTGATTGCCAGATGATCGGGCTGTTGCTGGCGCAGGCCGTCCAGCACCATCTGCAAGGCATTGGGGAAAAGGTGCTTGCGCCGGTTGCGATGCCAGTTCACATAGCCCGTAATCCGCTTGGATGCGAGTTCCCGGATCGTCAGGTTCGGCAAAGGGCCAAGATG
Source organism: Hyphomicrobiales bacterium (assembly GCA_900470155.1). Lineage (GTDB taxonomy): Bacteria > Pseudomonadota > Alphaproteobacteria > Rhizobiales > Rhizobiaceae > Allorhizobium. Next base: position 597,470 of record UBZT01000009.1, on the reverse strand, counting down.
GACGTCGGAAATATGCGCGAGCTTGAACATGGCGTCTCTCTTAAAGGCGCGGGCATTGAGGGGCAAGGAAAATGACGCCAGCGGATGATAGTTCGGAAATCCCCGGCCGGGCCAAGAAGTTCCTTGTCAGGTTGCTGCATGTCTATTTTGCCCTCAGCCGCGGCATGACGCTCGGCGTGCGGGCTGCCTGTTACGACGAGAAGGGGCGGGTGTTTCTGGTGCGTCATTCCTATGTGCCGGGCTGGCATTTACCGGGGGGTGGCGTTGAGCGTGGCGAGACGGTGATGGATGCGCTTGCCAAGGAGTTGCGGGAAGAGGGTAATCTTGAGATTGCCGGCGCTGCGAGCCTCTTCCACGTCTATTTCAACCGCAATATCAGCCGGCGCGACCATGTCGTTCTTTACCGTGTCAGCGTTCGCCAGACGGCACCGCGCCTTGCCGACCGCGAGATCGTCGAGGCTGGTTTCTTTGACCTCGGCGAACTGCCGCAGGGCACCACCGCCGCAACCTTGCGGCGGCTAAGCGAGCTTGGCGGCGAGGTGCCGCTGTCGCACCATTGGTAGCCTCAAGCGGCCAGCTTTTCCCGGTCGTGCGACTTTTCCAGATCAAGCTCCGGGCCAACCGGCACAACGCCTGTCGGGTTTATCATCAGGTGACTGCGATAGTAGTGATGCTTGATGTGGCGCATCTCGACGGTCTCGGCGACGCCCGGGGTTTGGTAGAGGTCACGCAGATATCCGTATAGAGCCGGATAGTCGGCGATGCGGCGGATATTGCACTTGAAATGGCCGACATAGACCGGATCGAAACGCACCAGCGTGGTGAACAGGCGCCAGTCGGCCTCGGTCATACGCGTGCCGAACAGATAACGTTGGCCGGTCAGGCGCTGTTCCAGCCAGTCCAGCGTTTCAAACAGCGGATGCACGGCGCTTTCGTAGGCTTCCTGGGTGGTGGCGAAGCCTGACTTGTAGACCCCGTTGTTGACGTTGTCGTAGACGCGGGCATTGACCGTATCGATCTCGACATGGAGGTCGGACGGATGCAGGTCGAGCGTCGAGCCGGTCAGGTGGTCGAAAGCTGAATTGAACATGCGGATGATGTCGGCGGATTCGTTCGAGACGATGGTGTTGGTCTGCTTGTCCCAGAGGACCGGAACCGTCACGCGACCGCTGAACTTGGTGTCGGCGCGGGTATAGACCTGCCAGAGAAAATCCGAGCCGAAGAGATGGTCGACGGTCGCGCCGTCACGGTCGTGGAATTCCCAGCCGTTGGACAGCATCAGCGGATCGACCACCGAAACCGTGATCAGGTCTTCGAGCTTTTTCAGCTTGCGGAAGATCAGGGTGCGGTGCGCCCAGGGACAGGCATAGGAGACATAGAGGTGGTAACGGCCGGCTTCGGCCTTGAAGCCGCCATCCCCGGTTGGTCCTGCCGATCCATCGGCGGTCACCCAATTGCGAAACGTGGAGGCTCCGCGCTTAAAATGGCCGGAGGTCGCTTTCGTGTCATACCAGACATCCTTCCAGACGCCGTCTACGAGCATGCCCATGGATTTCATCCTTGTTCGTTCTTAACTTGTCCTGAAAATACGGCGTCCCGGCCAGATTGCGAGGGGCAGATGGTTGAACACTGCGTTTTTCCATTGGACGCAAAATAATTTTGCTGCTATCGGGATTCCGCAACAAACGAGAAAGCCCTCCGATGACCGTAGTACGGACCCTGCGACGACGCTGATGCTCACGAACGCCACGAGGCGTCATCGCGAACATTATTGCTGTCTATCTGCGGGTTTCGGTCATCCATGAATACTTCTGGGCTTATCTACCTCACCGAGGATGCGTCGCACGACGCTGTCATCGAACTCATCAACGAAGAAGCTTTCGGACCTGGTCGGCATACACGTGCCGCTGCGCGCATTCGCGAGCAGGGACCGCATGACCGGTCGCTGTCGTTCATTTGCGCCGACAATGGCGAGACGATCGCTTCCGTGCGCATGACCCCTGTCATGGCCGGATCCGTCCAGGGGCATCTGCTCGGGCCGCTTGCGGTCAGGCCGTCGCACAAGAGCATGGGCATCGGCCGCGAACTGGTGCGCATTGCCATCGAGGCTGCCCGGCGCAAGGGCTCCGAAGCGGTGATCCTCGTCGGCGATCCGCCCTACTACATGCCGCTCGGCTTCGAGAAGGTCAGCTACAAGGCGCTGGAGTTCCCGGGGCCGGTCGATGCCAATCGGGTGCTGGTCGTGCCGATGGCGACCGATGTACACGGGCGGTTGAAGGGCGTCATTGAATGGCGGCCCTTAAAGGTCGGCGGTTCGGTGGAAATCGCTCAGCTTGACAGCCCAGGATGGTCGTGGGAGACGGGCGAACGCCTGCTGCACGTCGGAAACTGATCGCCGGCAGCAAGCCGAAACGAGGGTGAGGTTCTGATATGCTTGCTGTCCCGTCGCATGGGGAGACTGCGTCTCATGGTGTCATCACCTGCTCGGACAGGCGCATGTTGCCAGCCGCCTGCTGTGCCCTGCTTTCGGCAAAACGGAATGTCGGCATGACATCGGTGCGTTTGTTCCTGCTTGCCATCGATATCGACGAAAATGCCCGCGAGCAGATCAAGATCTTCACCCGGCATCACGGTTTTGATATCGAAGTCGTTGATTTCGTGTCGCCTTCCTTCGAAGGGCAGGGGTTGGGGCGGTGGCCTGCATCGGCGGTCGCGAGGCTTTACATGGATGAGCAGCTACCATCCGACATCGACCGTCTTCTCTATCTGGACGCCGACACGCTTGTCGTGTCGGGGCTCGATGCCCTGTTCGACATCGATCTCAAGGGCCAGCCCTTGGCTGCTGTCGACGATTTCCTGATGGCTTTCCCACACAATATGGGCGTTCGCATCGCACAGATCGGCATGGCGCCGGAAAGCCGATATTTCAACTCCGGCGTGCTTCTGATCGACTGGGCTGGTCTGAAGCGGCGCAACTTCCTGAAGGATGCGCGCGCGCTGTTTTTTCGGGATTCCAATCGTTACGATTGCCCGGACCAGGATGCGTTGAACGTGGTGACCGAGAGGAACTGGTTGCCGCTCGATCCGAAATGGAATGCCCAGACCGGTATCCTGGCCTTTGTCCCAAAGCCTGCCATCCTGCATTTCACCGGGCCGAAGAAGCCATGGCATTCACGGGTGCAATTCATGCACCGGGATGCGCACCGATTCTACAAGACGGAACTCGCCGGTACGGCGTGGGCCGGCTTCTGCGCCACGCCATCAGTTTTTGCCAATATCCGTAGCCTGCTGTCCCACCATCTGATCAATGTAACGAAGCAGCGCAAGCACAGGACCACGCAGCGCTATTTCGAGGCTCAACAGACGCCTCGCGGGACTTGATCCACATTCAGAACCGCTTGATCATCCAGGTGATATCGAAGCCCTGGGTGAAATTGTCGATCCGCCCGAAGACATCGTAGCCTTGCCGCTGATAGGCACGGCAGGCATCGGGATTGATCGTGTCGATATAGGCACCGATGCAGCCGCGGTCGCGCGCTTCCCGCTCGGCCCGCTGCAGCAGCTTGCCGGCCATGCCCTGTCTGCGCAGGCGCTCGGGGACGAAGAGCATTTCGACACAAAGCCAGCCACGTCCGGTATAGCCGACAAGGCCGCCATCGATATGGCCTTCGTCATCGGTCAGTGGAATGAAAAGGTTCCGGCGGTCCGTCTGGCCGAGCATGATGTCGTTATGCGCCTTGAGGCCGGCCAATATCGTGGCCTCGGCATCTGCCGGGACACTGTCGGATAGCTGCAGTTCGTCCATCCGTTCAGCGCCCCTCGCGCCACCACATGGCAGACACGGCCAGCAGCAGGATTCCGAGCCCGGCAAAGCCTGCAAACAGCGGCAGCGTATTGACGCCCTTCAGCACGGTTTCGTCGGTCAGGCGGATCAGCATGCGGCGATCGTCGGCAATGCGGATGTCGCCACGCACCGGCAGAATATCGGGCAGACGCAACCCACCTTCGCCGTCATCGAGGCGGGTGAGCAGGCCGCGGCTTTTGCCGGTCACGCCGGCAAGCGTTTCCGTCGTCGAGACCATGGCGCGAAATTCGGGAGAATCGACGGCCCCGACATGCACCAGGGTGGAGAAGTCGCCGTTGGTGACGGTGAACAGGCCGGTTTCGGTCATCCGTCGTTCGCCGCGATAGAGGCCGGGCTGAATTTCAGCAAGATTCAAGCTCTCCGTCTGGCCCGACGGCGTGGTGATCGTTGCCGAACCCGGCGCGTCGCCGATGGTCTGGCGCGTGACTTCCATGGTGCGGCCGGTGGCGCGGGCCTTGAGCGCCTCTTCCTCGAGTTCCGGCTCCTTCATCAGCCAATGGGCGATGCGGCGATAGAGCGAGACATGCGGTCCGCCGCCTTCGAAGCCGCGGGCCCAGAGCCAGCCCTGGTCGGAGAGCAGCATGGCGACACGGCCTTCATTGGCGCGGTTGAGCACCAGCAGCGGGCGACCGTCATCGGCGGTCATCACGGTTTCGCCGGTGGTCTGGTCGACGTCGACGCTGCGGAACCAGCGGCCCCATTGCGGCGGTTCAACCGCCGACCCGTCAAGACCGCGGGTCACCGGATGGCGCTTGCCCTGTTCCGACAGGCGCGGATAGAAACCGGCCTCATGCATGTCGCCGGTCGGGGAGGCCGGCAGGACGGTGGCGAGCGGGGTGAGCGCGATCGAATCCTCGCCGGCATGTTCGGGACCGGCGGCAATCAGCAGGGCGCCGCCATTGCGGACATATTCGGCAATGTAGTCATAGTAGAGGATCGGCAGCACGCCGCGATGCTGGTAGCGATCGAAGATGATCAGGTCGAAGTCGTTGATCTTCTCGACGAAGAGTTCGCGGGTCGGAAATGCGATCAGCGACAGTTCGTTGATCGGTGTGCCGTCCTGCTTTTCCGGCGGGCGCAGAATGGTGAAGTGGACGAGATCCACCGAGGCGTCAGACTTCAACAGGTTGCGCCAGGCGCGTTCGCCGGCATGCGGCTCGCCGGAAACGAGCAGCACGCGCAGGTTTTCGCGGATACCCTCGATCAGGTGGATGGCGCGGTTGTTGACATCGGTGACTTCGCCGGGCGTTCCAGCGACCGAAAATTCCAGCACATTGTTGCCGCCGCGCGGGACCTTGAAGGCGAAGGACGTCTCGGCGCCCGGAACGGCGTTCAGCGCACCGATATCTTCGCCGTTCATCTTGACGGTCACGTCGGCCGGTTGATCGGAGGCCTTGCCGTCATCGAAGACGCGGAAGGTCAGTTCCTGTTCCTCGTTGACGATGCCGAAGCGTGGCGCGCGCAGGATTTCGATACGGCGGTCGAACTCGTCGGCCTTGCCGGTCACCAGTCCATGCACCGGGGCATTGAAGGGCAGGGGCTGGTTTTCACCGGGAATGTCATGCACCTGGCCGTCGGTCAGGAAGATCGCGCCACCGATGCGGGCCGGCGGTACGTCCGTGATGGCCGCGTTCAGGGCTTCGAAGAGTTTCGTCGAGGGCGCGTCGGATGTCGCCGGATCGGTCACTTCGACGATGCGCGGCTCGATATTGCCGAAGCGCGACAGACGGTCGCGCAGGCCCTCGAGCGCCCGGTCGGTCTGCTCGGCACGGCCGGCGATCTGCTGGCTCTGGCTGCGATCGATGATGACGGGGACGACTGTGGTGAGGGCTTCACGATCTTCCTGCAGCAATAGTGGATTGGCAAGGGCAGCCAACACGGCGGCGGAAGCGGCAAAGCGGATGATCGTGCCTCGAACGTTGCGGAACAGGCCGAGCGTCAAGAGCAACACTGCCAGGACGGAGAGAATGCCGATGGCAATCCAGGGGATGAAGGGTGCAAATTCCACGGTCATGTCATTGCCCCAGCCGTTCGAGCAGGGCCGGCACATGCACCTGGTCCGCCTTGTAGTTGCCGGTCAGCATATACATCATGATGTTGACGCCGGAGCGGAAGGACATTTCCCGCTGCAACTCGTCGGCCGGGACCATCGGCATGACGCTGGCGCCATTGGTATCGATCGCCCAGGCGCCGAGCAGGTCATTGGCCGTGATCATGATCGGGGTGACGCCGTCGCCGGAGGAGGCAACGCCGCCGGACGAGGATTGTGCTTCCTGCCGCGCCTCGACCCAGAGCGGGCTGCCATTGTAGCGCCCCGGAAAGCCGTTGAGCAGATAGAAGGATCGGGTCAGCACATGGTCCGAGGGGACGGGTTCCAGCGGCGGAATGTCGATATTGGCAAGGATCGCCTGCAACCGTTCGCCATTGGCGCTCGGACCAGCGTCGTCACCGAGCGAGGAAAACTGGTCGCGGGTGTCGAACAGCACGGTGCCGCCAGCGCGCATATAGGCATCGATCCGGCTGATCGCGGCGGCTGACGGCATCGGCGCCGTTGCCGAGATTGGCCAGAAGATGATCGGGTAGAAGGACAGTTCGTCCTTGGCGATATCGACGCCGACCGGCGGTGCCGGCTCCAGCGTGGTGCGATAGGTGAGGAAGTCGGTGAGGCCGGCAAGCCCCTGTTCGGACAGGCGGTCGACATCGCTCTCGCCGGTGACGACATAGGCGAGGTGGGTGTTGTCCAGACGTCCGAGGATCTGCTCGTCGCCGGGTTTGGCATCGGCGGCTTCGACCCGGGGGGCGGAAAGCGGTGCGATCAGCAGAAGGGCTGCGGCAATTGCGGCGGTCGCAGACGTTGTGGCGCGGCGCGGAATACGCGAGAAGGCGCCGCCCATGAACAGGACAACGAGGCTATCGACGACCAACAGCAGGAATGCGGTGATCAGCAGACCTGGTTTCAGCGGCGTTGCGGCTGTTCCGGCCATCGGCTCACGCGCAACGGTCAGGCCGGCGGGGCTCGGGATCGGCCTGATCGTGGCCTCCGGGGGCAGCAGGTTGAGCGCGACGAAGCCGTCCTCGGTACCGTAGAGGCCAGGCGGGTTGTCGAAGGTTGCAGCCTTGGGGCGCGCCGGGCCAAGATCAAGCGGCCTTGCATTGCCGGCGTCGGCGGTCAGCGCCCCGCGCTCGGTCAGCAGACGATAAGGCGCAAGCGTCGGCGCGGTTGCCTGGCCGGGCTGGGCTTCTGCGGCGCCAACCCGGGTCAGTTGCACGATCCGGCGCAGCATTTCGACGAAGGTGCCGGAAATCGGCAGGTCCGACCAGGTCGCCTCGGCGCTGATATGGAAGAGAACGACGCGGCCGGCGCCGCTTTCCTTGACGGTGACCAGCGGCGTGCCATCGGCAAGGCTCGCCCAGGTGCGCTCGGCAAGATCAGGGGTCGGTTCGGCCAGCACCTGGCGCTTGATCAGAATGCCATCGGCGCGCGCCATGCCGGTAAAGGGCCCGAAGCTGGGGAAGTCCGCAAGCGGTTGCGGTTCGGCCCAGGACAAGGCACCGCCCAGGGCTCGCTCGCCCTGGCGCAGGATGACCGGCACGAGCGGATCGCCGCTGGGGGCTGCGGCGAGGCGGGCGCCGGCAAAGCGGATCAGCGTGCCACCCCGGGCAATCCAGCGCTCGAGCGGTTCATAAACATCGGCCGGCAGCCGACCGACATCGGCAAGCACGATCGCGGATGGGTTCTGCTTGAGGATTTCCGGAATGGAGACAGCAAGGTCGGTCATGCCGGGCTTGACAAGATCGGCATAGGGGCCGAGCGCGCGCTCGATATAGTAGAGCGGTGAGAGTAGCGGCTGGAAACCATCGCCACTGTCGCCGGAGATCAGGGCGACCTTGCGGCGGCGGAAACCGTCATCGAGCAGGTGGGTTGCCCCGGCACTGGCCGAGCCTGCGATCGACAGGCGGGCGAAATCATTGCGCAGCTCGAATGGCGCTGCGATATCGCCGCTGGCTTCGGTCGCGCCGGCTGCAAAGTTGACCGGGCCTGAGGCGATGACGCGTCCCTGGCGGTCCTGGGCATCGACGATCAGGCTCTGCGCCTCGGCACCTTTCAGGCGTGACAGGGTCACAGTCAGGGCATCGGCACCATTGTTGGCGCCGGTGATGGCGACCGTTGCCAGGCCGGATCCTTCGATCAGGCGAAACTCGACCGGTGACAGGGCTGCGAGATCGCCAAGGAACGGATCGTCGTCGCGAAGTGCTACGCCATCCGAAATATAGGCCAGCGTGCCGGCGCGGTCTTCGGCAAGGGCCGTGCGTAGGGCGTCGATGGCACGGGTCCGGTCGGGACGCAGCGGCCTGGGCGCTGCCGCGCCAAGCTTCTCCAAGGCTGCGGCGGATGTACCGGGCACGGCGTCATGCGCCTGGTCGGCGGTGAAGACGATCGACACCGGAATGTTGCGGTCACCAGCGTCGCCGATCAGAGTGGTTGCGGATTCGACACGGCGATCCCAGTCCGCGGTGGTTGCCCAGCCGTTGTCGACGACCAGTACGAGCGGGCCATCGGACGACAGCGAGGCGTTGCGCGGATTGAGCACGGGATCGGCCAGCGCGAAGATGACCAGGGCGGCGATCATCATGCGCAACAAAGTCAGCCACCATGGGCTCTTCGACGGCGTTTCCTCGCGCTTCAGCACGCCGGCAAGGATTTTCAGTGGCGGAAACACCTCCGCCTTCGGGCGCGGTGGCGTGAGCTTCAGCAGCCACCAGATCAGCGGCAGGGCTGCGAGAGCCATCAGGATCGCGGGAGCGCCGAAGGCGAGCGGGAGGGCGTTCATGGGCCGGTGCTCCGGGCAACGGCAGGCGTCATGCCCGACAGATGCATGTGGATGGCAACCAGCGCTTCGGAGGCGAGGCGATCCGTGCGGTTGTGTACAAAGCTCCAGCCCATGCGGCGCAACTGGTCGCTGATGCTGTCGCGGCGGGCGATATAGGCGCGGCGATAGTCGTCGCCAAGGCTTTCGGCGCGGCCGGATACCAGCTTTTCGCCGGTCTCCGGGTCGGTGAATTCGGTGCGGCCGGTATAGGGAAAGGTTTCCTCGGCCGGGTCGGCAATCTCGACGACATGGCCGCGCAGGCCGCGACGGGCGAGCGGCGTAATGCGTTCCATGACGCGGTCTGCGTCATCGAGGAAGTCGCCGATCAGGACGATGTCGCTGGCGCCGCGGATCATACGGGTGTCGGGCAATCCGCTGGTGAGCGGTGCGTGCATGATGGCCGTCGCCAGACGTTCGGCAGCGTTGCGGGCGGAAATCGGCTCCATGATGCCCGGACATCCGATGCGCTCGCCGGAGCGTGCCAGGATTTCGGCCAAGGCCAGCATCAGCACCACGGCGCGGCTTTCCTTGGACACCGAGGCAAAGCTCGATTTGTACATCATCGATGGCGACATGTCGGCCCAGAGCCAGACGGTATGGGCGGCTTCCCATTCGCGGTCTCGGATATAGGTGTGGTCGTCGCGGGCGGAGCGGCGCCAGTCAATGCGGGCGAAGCTTTCGCCATCGGAATACGGACGGAACTGCCAGAAGTTTTCACCAATGCCGCGCTTGCGGCGACCATGCCAGCCGGCAATCACCGTGTTGGCGATGCGTTTTGCCTCGACCATGCAATCGGGCACGAGAACAGCACGCTGGCGCGCGCGTTTCAGCACTTCGCTGCTTGAGGTCTGCTCGACGATCTGGCCGATCGATGCCACCTTGGCGATGCCTCCTTATGCCCGAAGGCTTTTGACAAGACCGTCAATCACGTCGCGAACGGTCATGCCCTCGGCGCGGGCGGCGAAGGTCAAGGCCATGCGGTGTTCGAGCACCGGCTCGGCCAGCGCATGAACGTCGTCGATGGAGGGGGCGAGGCGGCCTTCATAGAGGGCTCGGGCGCGGGCGCAGAGCATCAGCGATTGACCGGCGCGCGGACCCGGACCCCAAGCAACGTTCTTATCGGTTTCCGTATTGCCATGACCGGGGCGGGCAGAGCGCACCAGCGACAGGATGGCATCGACGACGGTGTCGGAAACCGGCATCTGGCGGATCAGCTTCTGGATTTCCAGCAGACGCTCGCTATTCACGACACTGCTGGCGCGGTTTTCGCTGACGCCCGTGGTTTCCAGCAGGATCTGCCGCTCGGCGGCAAGTTCCGGGTAGAGAACGTCAACCTGCAGCAGGAAGCGGTCGAGCTGGGCTTCGGGCAGGGGATAGGTGCCTTCCTGTTCCAGCGGGTTCTGGGTTGCCAGCACGTGGAAGGGGGCCGGCAGTTGATAGGCCTGGCCGGCGATCGTCACATGATATTCCTGCATCGACTGCAGCAGCGCCGACTGGGTGCGCGGGCTGGCGCGGTTGATCTCGTCAGCCATCAGCAATTGGGCAAACACCGGCCCCTTGACGAAGCGGAAGGAGCGACGGCCGTTTTCGTCCTGATCCATCACTTCGGTGCCGAGAATATCGGAGGGCATCAGGTCGGGTGTGAACTGGATACGGTTGCCGTTTAGGCCAAGAACGGTTCCGAGCGTGCTGACCAGCTTGGTCTTGGCGAGACCCGGTACGCCGACAAGCAGCGCGTGGCCGCCGGACAGGATGGCCAGCAAGGTATTTTCGACGACTTTTTCCTGGCCGAAGATCACTTTGCCGACTTCGGCGCGGATATTGGCGATGTCAGCAAGCGCCTTTTCGGCGGCTTCGATGATCGCATTGTCGTCCAGTGCGGCATCCGGATTTGGCATCATGCCCATGGTTAGCTCCAATTGGTTCGGCCTATTCCGGCGAATCGGGTGCGAACGCGATCCGCAGCGTCTGAAACTAACTTATTAGCGAACAAGCGGCTGACAAGCACGTTCCGAATGACTATCTCGTGACTGTGATAGGTTAGAGACCAAACCGGGACGCGAATATGGCAAGCGAAACGCTGAAAGCGACGACGGACGCGGCCGGACTGGCGGCGCTGATTTCGCGCGCCGCAGCCCAGACCGAGGGCGGAAAAGCCAGTTTGCCGCCCGTTGATCGTTGGGAACCGCCGTTTTGTGGCGATCTCGATATGGAAATCCGCGCCGACGGGACCTGGTTCTATATGGGCACGCCGATCGGCAGGGCGCCGCTGGTGCGGCTGTTCTCGACGGTTCTACGCAAGGACGAGGATGGGAAAACCTATCTCGTCACGCCTGTGGAAAAGGTTGGCATCCGCATCCAGGATGCGCATTTCGTCGCCGTCGAGATGAGTGCGACCGAAATTGACGGTGCACAGGTGCTGACGTTTCGCACCAATGTCGGCGACGTTGTCGAAGCGGGGGGCGAGCACCCGTTGCGGTTCGTGATCCATGGCGAGAACCATGAGTTGAAACCCTACCTGCATGTCCGCGGAAGACTGGAGGCGCTGGTGTCGCGCGCCGTGATGTATGATCTGGTGGAAAAGGGCGAGGTGCGCGAAATCGATGGACGCGCAATGTTTGTTGTCACGTCCGGCGGGGCTGTCTTTCCGGTGATGCCGGCGGATGAACTCGAACGGCTGTCGCGATGAACGGGTTTGAATTTTCGGCCGCGGATTTCCGCCGTCGGGCGCTGAACCAGGCTGGCGGGCCGGTCGATCAGGCATGGCGCGATCACGGCGATCATGTGCTGAACCTTGCCAGCGTCATCGAGATCGAAAGCCTGAAGCTCAAGGATGCAGCCGTCCTGGTGCCCATCATCGACGATGGTGACGAGGCGCGGCTGATCCTGACCAAGCGCACGACGAAACTGCGTAAGCATGCCGGACAGATCGCCTTTCCCGGCGGCGGCATCGACGAGACCGATGTGTCACCGGAAGAGGCTGCACTGCGCGAGGCGCATGAGGAAATCGGCCTTGATCCGGCCTATGTCGAGACGGTCGGCCGGCTGCCGCAATATCTGGCCGGTACCGGTTTTCGCATCGTGCCGGTTTTGGCCGTGGTGCAGCCCGGTTTCACGATCACGCCGAACCCGGCCGAAGTCGACAGTGTGTTCGAAGTGCCGCTATCCTTCCTGATGGATCCGCAGAACCACCGCCAGGACAGCCGTGTCTGGCAGGGTGCGGTCCGCCATTTTTACGTGATGCCCTATGGCGAACGCCAGATCTGGGGCATTACCGCCGGTATCATCCGGACGCTCTACGAAAGGCTTTATGCATGACCGATCTTTCACAGCAGGACTGGTTCCGCACACCGGCGCTCGGACGGCTGTTTGCCTTGCTGAATGCCGAAGGCGGTGAGGTTCGGGTCGCGGGCGGCGCCGTGCGCAACGGTCTGCTCGGACTGCCGGTCAGCGATGTCGATCTGGCAACGACGCTTCAGCCGGAAGAGGTGATTGCGCGGGCCAAGGCGGTGGGCATCAAGGCCGTGCCAACCGGCATCGAACACGGCACGGTCACCCTCGTGCTGGACGGCAAGGGCTATGAAGTCACGACCTTGCGTCGGGACGTGGAGACCGACGGACGGCGGGCGCAGGTGGCGTTCGGCGCCGACTGGCAGGAGGATGCCGAACGCCGCGACCTGACGATCAACGGGCTCTATGCCGGTCAGGACGGGCAGGTGATCGACCTGGTCGGCGGGCTTGCCGATATCGAGACACGCACCGTCCGTTTCATCGGCGACGCGGAACAGCGGATTGCCGAGGATTATCTGCGCGTGCTGCGCTTCTTCCGCTTCTTTGCCTATTACGGCCATGGTCGTCCGGATGCGGCGGGGCTGAAAGCCTGCGCCAGGGCGCGCGAGAAACTGAAGACGCTGTCGGCCGAGCGGGTGTGGAGCGAGACGAAGAAGCTGCTTTCGGCGCGCGATCCGGGCCGGGCGCTTTTGTGGATGCGCCAGTCCGGTGTTTTGGGAGAGATCCTGCCGGAAACGGAAAAATGGGGCATCGACGCCATTCCGGGACTGATCGCAGCCGAACAGGCACTGGGCTGGGCCGTCGATCCGTTGTTGCGGCTGTCTGCGATCGTGCCGAAAGATGCTGCGCGGGTCGCTGCGATGGCGGAGCGGCTGAAGCTTTCCAATGCAGAGGCGCAGGTGCTGGAGCGGTATGCGAAAGCGCCGAAGCCATCGGACACGACGACTGACGTGGCCTTTGATCGCGACCTCTATCAATTCGGTCAGGATGGGATGATCCGGGTCTTGAAGCTGGAGCTTGCTTCGGCACGCATGCAGGTGGAAGGCGATCCCAAATTCATGGCCAAAGCCGCACGCCTTTCGGCGCTGCTGCAGCGTGCGGAGCGCTTCGAGCGGCCGGTCCTGCCGGTCAAAGGCAGCGACGTCCTGGCGGCAAACGTGACGCCTGGGCCAGCCGTTGGCGAGATCCTTGCCAAGGTCGAAGCCGGATGGATCGCCTCCAACTTTACGCTCGACCGGGAAAAACTGCTGGCCCGTATTGCGGCGCTTGCGAAAGGCTGATCTTCGGGACCAGCGCTTGCTCAGCTATCAACCTTGTGGTCTTCGCGGATGCGCGCCTTGATGTTATCGACCATGGCCGGACGTATGGTGTCCTCGCCATGGTCCGCGCGCAGGTGCTCGATAGCGCGCCGTACGACTTCCGCATCCTCTTCGGCGCGGGTGTGCCAATTGCAGCCCGGGACCAGGGTTCCGCATTCAAAGCTTTTCATGGTTGTCTCCTCCGTTTCAGTGCCTTTCGTACCAGCCCTTGCACAGGCAACGAACCAGAGGCTCCAATGTTCGCGCCCATTTGCTAAAAAGCCGCCCGTGCAGTGCACGGGCGGATACAGGCGGTGGATGGTGGATCGTCATCTGCGCACGCTGGCGTCAGTCGGGCATGGCCCAGGCATGAAATACAGATTGTGCCGCGGTTCTCTGCTGCTTGCGGCCGGGACCTTCAATGTCGTTCGCAACCATCTGGTCGGTCAGATTGGTCCCACCCAAACCAAGTCGTACCTGCTCGACGAAATAGGAATGCGGAAGATCGACATCGCTCGAGCAGCGCAAGCGTTCCGCCAGGCGGTCAATCAATTCGGGTACGTCAATGGAGCGTGGGGCGGTCTCACTCACTGCGGCAATGGTTGCAGTACCGGACTGGGTCATCGCATTCTCCTCCTCGAAACTGCGTGAGCCCGCAGAATGAGCAAGGATTCCGTTGAATGCAATGACTTCCGTCAAGCATTCGGGCTGCGCAGGCTAAGCTTCCGATATTTTAGCGTATTCTTTATCCACCGCCCTGTGCACGAGCAGTGGATAACTTTTATCGGTGCTTGCCTAGGGCCAACGAACCACCGGCGGCATGGAAGAAAGAATCGATTCGACATTGCCGCCGGTTTTCAATCCGAAGATCGTTCCGCGATCGTGGAGCAGATTGAACTCGACATAGCGGCCTCTGCGTACAAGTTGCTCGTCACGGTCTTCTTCCGTCCAGGGCGTGTTGAAATTGCTGCGGACGATCTTCGGATAGACGAGATTGAAGGCGCGGCCAACATCCTGGACGAAGGCGAAGTTTGCATCCCATCCGCCCTTGTCCGCCTGTGGATAGAGCCAATCGAAGAAGATGCCGCCGACGCCGCGTGGCTCGTTGCGGTGCGTGAGAAAAAAGTATTCGTCGCACCAAGCCTTGTAGGCGGGATAGTCGGCAATATCGGCGTGGTGCTGGCAGGCTATTTCCATCGCCCGGTGGAAGAGTTGCGTGTCCCTGTCTTCCTGGGTGCGGCGGCGGTCGAGGACCGGAGTAAGGTCGGCGCCACCGCCAAACCATTGGCTTGAAGTGACCACCATGCGGGTGTTCATGTGCACGGCGGGCACATTGGGATTGACCGGATGGGCGATCAGCGAAATGCCGGAGGCCCAGAAGCGTGGATCTTCTTCCGCGCCGGGCATCTGCTTGCGAAATTCTGGCGAAAATTCGCCGTGTACGGTTGATGTGTGCACGCCCACCTTTTCGAAGACGCGGCCTTCCATCATCGACATGCGTCCGCCGCCGCCTTCGCCGTTTTCACGCAGCCAGTCCTTGGGCTTGAAGCGTCCGGGCTGGCGATCCGACAAGGGACCGGCCAATTCGTCTTCAATTGCCTCGAAGGACGAACAGATGGTGTCGCGCAAGCTCTCGAACCACGTGCGCGCGGCGATCTTCTTGTCTTCAATATCGGCGGGAAGGCCTTTTGGCAGATCCGGTCGCTGCATGGATTTCCTCATTGCGTCGCTGCGCGTCGATTATCAGTTTCATATATGCGCGGCCACCGGGATCGGAAGCCCCACCGGCAAAATCGACTCGCCAATCGATGTGGGGCGCACTAATGTCACGGGATGCGAGGTATGTCATGACGAGAATACCCGGTCCGCCACCGCTTAACGGCCTGAGAAAACGCATTGCCGACCACCGGGCCGCCTCTTCAGGCGGCGGGAAAGGCCATTTTGTCCGCGAGACGTATTGCCTCACCCGCGACGAGGCCCGCGCAAAGGCGCGCGAATGGTTCGATACGTTTCCCAAGGCCGCCTACTGGACCGAGGTGGAAAGCTGGCGCCAGCTTGATGGCGACCAGATCGAATTCACCATGCGGCGTCTGCCGTCTGCCGATTGAGCAGCGCGCTTCCCGGAATATTTGAAATATCTCGAATTCTAATGATTGGCGCAATCGAACGACAAAACATGGATGGCATTCTGTGCCTTGAGGACGGCCGTGCATGATGCTTGCGGCATTGTTCGACATGATAGGCGACGCTAGGCTTCTCGATGAGTTCAGTCTCTTTTAATTCCACATCCGCGAGTTCGCTTGCGGTGCTGACCGGTTCGACTTCGGCGCTGGAGCGTACGCAGCGGCAGGTCGCGAACGGTCGTGCCGTCGAACAGGCGGCAGACAACACCGCCTATTGGTCCATTGCGACGACGATGAGGTCGAGCAGTCTTTCGATGTCGAGCGTCGAAGATGCGAACGGCCTTGCGGCAGCCCTAACAGATACGGCTGCCGTCGGCATTCGCGAAGCCACGCGCCTGGTTTCGGAAATCCAGTCCAAACTCGTGCTTGCTACCGCTGTCGGCGCGAACAAGCCAGCGATCAATTCCGAGATGATGCAGTTGAAGGATCAACTGAGTGCGGTGGTCGACAACAGTGCCTTCAACGGTCAGAACTGGCTGAAGGTGGAGGCGGGGTCGCAGCCGAAAGTGTCCTCCATGGTGGCGTCGGTCACGGATGACGGCGAGGGTGACCTGTCGATCAACATGATCGATTTCGACACGGCAAAGTCCACCCTGGTTTCAGGCGAGAACGCCGCCGATGGCATGCTGACACGTTCCTATTCCGGTATGACACGATCCGGTGCGCTGTACGACTTTCATCTGATCGATGCCAATTCCGTCGTGCCCAATGCGGCGAGTTCGAAAGAAATCAAGATCGACAGCCAGACCGGCAGTGCCGAACTGGACGGTATGATTTCCGCACTGAACCGGGTGATGGCCGACATGATCAGCACGGGGGCAGAGGTTGGCGCCACGCGCAATCGGGTTTCGGCCAACATGGAATTCATTCAGGGTATGCAGGATGTCACCGAGACCGGCATTGGTCGGCTGGTCAACGCGGACCTCAACGAACATTCCGTCGTCCTGGCTGCCCAGATGGCGGCGCAGCAGCTTCAAACGACTTCGCTCAATATTGCCAACAACTCCATGAGCGCTTCGCTGAAACTGTTTCTCTGAATTGACCACGGATCATAGATAAAAAGCCCGCAGAGATGCGGGCTTTTATCGGTGTCGATGGCAATCAGCGTTTTCGCGCGGCGCGTTTGCCCCGTGTCTTGTCGGTTGGTGTCTTGGTTGGTGTCGTTCCCTTGGGCGATGCGGCCGATAGCGGGGGAGGAGACACTGATGCCGGTGGCAGCCCAGGATAGCTGTTCGTCTTGGCACGCGCGGTGATCGAGGGTTTTGCCGATGGCTTGTCCGGCGATGCTGCCTCTATGGGTGTCGAAACCGGTGCCGAAGCCGCATCAAGCGCCGCTGACGGCGTGAAGTTGACTTCGCTGACCGCCGTGGGCAACAGGACCGCTGGCTCGGCATCGACCGCAGATGCTGCGGGCGCCGGCGCTTCGGGCTCAGCCTCAACCTTAGCCTCAGGCGGCTCTACTGGCGGGACCAGCGTCATCACGGCTGCGGGCGGCGGAGACGGTTTCGCCACGGGCGGTTCCGGCAAAATCTGTTCGTCCACGAGCGCTTCAGAAGGTGGTGGTTCGGCCACCAGGGTTATCGTTGGGGCCTCGTCCGCCGTCACTTCCCTGGCGCGCTCCGCGCCTTGGCCAAGGATATCCTTCAGAACCTTGGTGACCTGCAGTGCGCCGGCGATATCAGTATTGGTCGAATGGCCACACAGCGGAACGCGGATGTCAGTCTTGATCTTCGGTCGCGAATTGATTTCGCCGAACCAATCCAGTTCGCCCACCACATCGACGACGTCGGCGAAGATGTCCGGCATCTTGATGCGACCGCCGAACGTGACGATGCGGGACGTGTCGGCCAATAGCTTGAGGCGAGCCGGTGCCGATGATGTCAGCAATTGCAAGGCATCCGCCAAGACACGGTTGCCGCGGGAGTGGCCGGCGAGCAGGTTGAACGAGAATTCGGGGTCAGCCAGCAAAGTGGCGACCGTGTCCGTGTCCAAGCCGGTGCTGCGAACGCTTTCCGTATCCGCATCGCGCTTGCCATAGGCGCCGAGTTTTGGCCGACCGACCATATCATCGATGACTTCGAGATTGCTGCGCACATGGCCGAGCCAGCCGAAGAAAAAGGCGCCACCGATCGCCTCGTTGACGATATCGCCGAGGCCGTAGCCAGAGACGACGGCCGCTACCGGAGCATCGATCGCATTGGCAACGTTGCGGGCGAAGGCGGCGGCGCCGATGGCCGATCCGCCGATTCCGGCCACGGCGAGGGCGTGCACGTCACGACCACCGCGCAGGCGGTACTCCTCGATGCTGTCGCAGATCGTCAACATGCCCTGTCCGGCCGGCGGGACGATCATGATCAGGCCTTCGGAGGCCAGCGCATCGCTGATATAGAACGTCTCTTCGGCCGACAGCGACTTCACGTCGTAAAAGAGTGCGTCGAGCCCGGTGTTGCGCATGCGCCATGGCTCGAGAGCCGCATTGCGCGCGGGCCGGTGCTGAAGCCGTTCGGGTGTACTGAAGGTGCGGGCGAACTGGGTCAAACTCAGGGCGAATGCTGTTTCGAACATTTCCATCTCCCATTTTTGCTGCGCTGCAACATAAACCGTTCCGGATGAATTAGCAATTGTGGTTGTATATCGGCGCGCAATGGCTTTCGGCTTCGATCCGAAGCTAACGGATCGGGGCGGCGCGGTCCTTGACGATTGCCTTTTTCGGAGGGCTAAAGCGCGATCTGCCGCATTGCCTCGCCGACAATCATCGCGGCCGACATGGCGACGTTGATCGAGCGTTGGCCTTCCACCATCGGAATAATAACACGGGCATCCGTGATGTCATGAACATGATCGGGAACGCCGGCGCTTTCGCGGCCAAAGAGCAGAATGTCGTTCTGCTGATATTGGAAGCCGGTATAGGGCTCGGCCGCCTTGGTCGAGGCGAGAACGAGGCGGCGGTTCTCCCGGCGTCGCCACTGGTCGAATTGCTCCCAGTTGACATGGCGTGTCATCGCGACGCTGGCGAGATAATCCATGCCGGCGCGCTTGAGGTTCTTGTCGGACAGAACGAAGCCGGCCGGCTCGATGATGTCGACTTTCAACCCGAGGCAGGCGGCAAGGCGCAGGATGGTGCCGGTATTGCCGGGGATGTCGGGCTGGAAAAGGGCGATACGGAGCGCTGTCATGGGGCGGGTTCTACGCCAGGCCCCGGTGCGCCTCAAGAGGCTTGGCCGTGCGGATCAACCTTCCGGTTGTTGTCTGCGTGCAACAGTTGCAGGGAATGGCCGGCAAGGCGCCATTCGCCGCTTTGCAAGGGCTGCCGAGGTGGTTACAACACCATCATCTGAAACACGCACGAGGGAGGGCCATCGATGGATTTTTTCGGTTTGAAGCCAGTGCCCCGCCTGCTTGCCAGGCCTGCGTGACGGCGACTTCATCGCCTTTGTATTTCCCAAACTGATTCATCTTGCGGCCCTATCTGGCCTCAAACATTGACATTTCGCGCATTTGCGACACGTCCCGATGGCCTGTCCGCTCGCGCGCTGCTTCATGGAGTTTCTCATGTTCTCGTGGTTTGAAAACCGCTTGAATGCCTATCCTTCGGATGCGCCTTCTCTGCCGCCCAAGGGGCTGTTTGCCTTTTGCTGGCATTATACCAAACCGGCTTGGCCATGGCTGCTGGTGCTCGGGATGTGCTCGCTGCTGATCGCTGTGGGCGAAGTATTCCTCTACCAGTTCCTCGGCAATATCGTCGACTGGCTGTCGAATGCCGACCGCACCACGTTCCTCGAAAACGAGGGTTCGCGGCTGTTCGCCATGGGCGCGCTGGTGCTGGTCGGTCTGCCGATCGTCGGGATCATTCACTCGATCACCATGCATCAGGTTCTGGCAGGCAACTTCCCGATGATCGCGCGCTGGCAGATGCATCGCTTCCTGCTGCGCCATTCGATGACGTTCTTCGCCAACGAGTTTGCCGGACGGGTGTCGACCAAGGTGATGCAGACGGCCCTGTCGATCCGGGAATCGACGATGAAGGTGATCGACGTCTTTGTCTATGCGACGAGCTTCTTCGTCTCGATGCTGGCGCTCGTGGCGGCCGTCGACTGGCGTCTGGTTCTGCCGCTTGCCGCATGGATCGTCATCTATGTGCTGATCCTGCGCTTCTTCATCCCGAAGCTGCGCAAGCTGTCGAGCGAACAAGCGGATGCGCGCTCGATGATGACCGGCCGGATCGTCGACAGTTATACCAACATTGCGACGGTGAAGCTGTTTTCCCATGCCGGCCGCGAGGAGAGTTATGCCCGGGAGGGCATGGATGCCTTTCTCGGTACCGTGCATCGCCAGATGCGGCAGATCACGCTGCTCAACATCGCTGTCGACATCAACAATGCCATCGTGCTGTTTTCGATTTCGGCGCTGAGCATCTGGTTCTGGCTCGACGGCGTGGTGTCGGTCGGTGCGATCGCGATCGCCATCGGTCTGGCCATGCGCATCAACGGCATGTCGCAGTGGATCATGTGGGAAGTGGCGGCGCTGTTTGAAAACATCGGCACGGTCTACGACGGCATGGGCATGATGACCACGGCGCATGACATCGTCGATGTGCCGACGGCTAAAGCGCTGACGGCGCCGAAGGGTGAGATCGTCTATGACGCGGTCGGCTTCCACTATGGCAAGCGCAATGGCGTGATCGAGGATTTCGCGCTGACGATCAAGGCGGGCGAGAAGGTCGGTCTGGTCGGACGCTCCGGAGCGGGCAAGACGACGCTGGTCAACCTGTTGCTGCGCTTCTACGATCTTGAAAAGGGGCGTATCCTTGTCGACGGGCAGGACATTTCCCAGGTTTCGCAGGACAGCCTGCGGTCGCTGGTCGGTGTCGTCACCCAGGATACATCGCTGCTGCACCGGTCGATCCGCGACAACATTGCCTATGGCCGGCCGGACGCCACGGACGCCGAGGTGATCGAGGCTGCCCGCCGTGCCAATGCCTGGGACTTCATCCAGACGCTGGCCGACCAGCAGGGCAGGACGGGTCTTGATGCGCATGTCGGTGAACGCGGGGTGAAGCTGTCCGGTGGCCAGCGCCAGCGCATCGCGATTGCGCGCGTCTTCCTCAAGGACGCGCCAATCCTGGTATTGGACGAGGCAACGTCCGCACTCGATTCGGAAGTCGAGGCGGCGATCCAGGAAAGCCTGTTCAAGCTGATCGAGGACAAGACGGTGATCGCGATTGCGCACCGCCTGTCGACGCTGACGCAGATGGACCGGCTGATCGTGCTCGACAAAGGGCGGATCATCGAAAGCGGCTCGCATCAGGAACTGGTGGCGCTGGGGGGCGTCTATGCCGACCTGTGGAACCGCCAGTCCGGCGGCTTCCTGGCGGCTGAGGACGGTGACGAAGCCGAAGAGGCGGCGGAGTAACCAGCGACAGTTCGATATTGCCGAGACGCGTCGCCTTCATCCGGCGGCGCGTTTCAGTTTTTCTGCGCGCAGATCAGGAAATGTCGATTGGCATTCAGGGTCCGCATGCTTATGCGGGTGCCGGGCGCACTGCGAAATCAATGAAATGGCGAAACCGATGCGGTACTATCTCGACTGGTTCTGGGCTGCCTTGGCAGGCGGCATGCTGGCTGTGATGGTCACGCTGAACAGTGGGCTTGCCAGCTATTCCACTCCGTTCATCGCGTCCTGGGTCGTGCATGGTGTCGGAGCTGTCACAGCGGTCGTGCTGTTGCAGGCCAGCCGGATGTGGTCCTCGAAACAGGCTGACCTAGCGAGCCATGCTGGCAGGCCGCCGCTCTGGTCCTATTTTGGCGGAGCGCCGGGCGCGCTTGCCGTTGCGCTGGGGTCCATTGCGGTCAATTCCAGCCTTGCCCTGGCCGGTGCACTGTCGTTGATGCTCGTCGGGCAGATCCTGTTCAGCCTCCTGTCCGACCTCTGGGGCTGGTTCGGGACGCCCAAACGCGCGCTCAACCGTTTCGACCTGCTGGCAGCCTTGCTCGTCACCATGGGCAGTGCGCTGGTGATCTATTCGGGAGGTGCGCAATGATCGGCTATGTGATGATCGCGCTTTCCGCCGGTGCCTTTGTCGGCATGTCGCGCTCGATCAATGGTCGCCTCGGCATGGATCGCGGTGCGTTCAGGGCGTCGTTCTGGAACCACCTGAGCGGTTTCCTGCTGCTCACGGTGTTCGTGCTGTTGTTCGAACGCGGCAATTTCCACACCCTGGGGCTGGCGCCGAGCTGGGCCTTTACCGGCGGCGTCATCGGCGCGGGCTTCGTGGCCGTCAGTGCCTATGTGTTTCCGCGTATCGGCGCCGCCCGCTCGGCGCTGCTGATCATCGGCGGGCAGATGATCGCCGGGCTGTTGATCGACCAGTTGCAGGTCGCATCCGGTCTTCATCCCGGTCAGTTTATCGGCGTGTTCCTGATCCTGCTTGGAATCTACCTGACGCGTTTCTCGCGCTAAGGCGAGACTGCACCGTGCAGGATTGCCCGGCTTGGGCTTTTCCAATCCGCCATCCGCCAATTCGCCAAGCCGCCGGTGTGCTGGAGCCGCAGGCGGCTGCTCCCGTCAGATCTGCATTAGCCTTCAGAACATCCTAATTTTACAATGACTTATAGTGGCGCGGTAGTGCTGAACTTCGCCGCCTGAGGTAATTTTTTCTTTATTCTAAGCTGCCAAGACAGGGAGATATTCATCAGGCTCAAACTGCGGTTTTTCAGATGTTCAGCAAAGTCAAAATCAAATTTCTCATGCCGGCGCTGTTTGCGCTCGTGCTGGTTCTCCTGTTGTTGCAGGGCGTGCTGGGAATGCGCTCAGTCTCCGAGCTCAATGCTCAGGCGTCCAATTTGGGCGAGCGCATGGATCAGTCCCTGAAGACGGCGAACCTGGACAGGCTATTATCCGAAGTGCGACGGCTTTATCTGATGTCGCTCACGGCCAGCAATGCCGCAGACCAGAAGCGGATACTTGAGCAGTTGCAGGCCAAGACCGCGGAACGCGCAGCTGCATTCAAGGCGTTCAGCGAGACGATTACCGATGCGTCGACGAAAGCGAGCATGGACAGGCTCAATGCCGTCCTGTCGACTTACGATGCGCTGGGTGAGAAGTTCGTCACTGTGATCAAGGCGTCGCGCGTCTATGAGGCAAAGGCGATCATCGCGGAGATGATCCCGATCGGTGGTGAAGCCGGCATCCTCATGCAGGACATGATCAACGAAATCGGTGCCCGCAGCCAGAATGATCAGAAGGCGGCAGCGCTTGCGGCCGAGTTCGCCTATATCACCACCATCGGCGCCATTGTTCTTGCTGCAATTGTGGCTGCTGGCGCGGCATTGCTTAGCCTCGTCCGCGTCACGCGCCCGATCGGCGCCATCACCCAATCGATGAACATGCTTGCATCCGGCAACAACGAGATCGCGATCCCCCATACGGATCGTCATGACGAAATCGGAGAAATGGCTGCCGCGGTCTCCGTCTTCCGCGACAATGCCGTCGAACGCGAGCGGCTGGAACAGGAAACCGAAAGCAACCGTTCAATGAGCGAACGCGAGCGTCTCGCCCGGGACGAACAGACTGCGCAGGCCGCCGCCGACGTGTCGTTTGCGGTCGAGAGCATTGCCCGTGGCCTGAAGGGCCTGTCCGATGGCGACATGACATTCCGTCTGGACGTTCCCTTTGTCGGGCAGCTTGAGCCCTTGCGGTCCAATTTCAACGAATCGGTGGCGAAACTGCAATCGGTGCTGCAATCCGTCGGCGAGAATGCCCGGATTATCGATGCCGGCGCCAACGAGATCCGTTCCGCTGCCAATGATCTGTCCCGGCGGACCGAACAGCAGGCGGCCTCAGTCGAGGAAACCGCTGCTGCGCTCGAACAGGTGACAATCGCGGTCAAGGACTCAGCCAATCGTGCCGGTGAGGCCGGCAAGCTGGTCGAACAGACCCGTCACGGCGCCGAGCGCTCGGGAGAGATTGTCCATCAGGCCGTCAATGCCATGGAGGCGATCGAGAAATCGTCGAGCGAGATCGGCAACATCATCGGCGTGATCGATGATATCGCCTTCCAGACCAACCTGCTGGCGCTCAATGCCGGGGTCGAGGCAGCCCGTGCCGGCGAGGCAGGCAAGGGCTTTGCCGTGGTGGCGCAGGAAGTGCGAGAACTGGCCCAGCGCTCCGCCAAGGCGGCGCGGGAGATCAAGGCGCTGATCACGACATCGGGCGAGAAGGTCCGTGATGGTGTCGATCTGGTCGGCCAGACCGGCAAGGCATTGGAGTCGATCGTGACGGAAGTTCAGCAGATCAACAACAATGTCGCGTCCATCGCCGTATCGGCCCGCGAACAGTCAACCGGTCTTTCCGAGATCAACATGTCGGTCAACGAGATGGACCAGGGCACACAGCAGAATGCGGCGATGGTCGAACAGACCACGGCTGCAAGCCACAGTCTGGCGGCACAGGCGGCTGCGCTCAACGCTCTGCTGGCGCAGTTCAGGCTGGGTGATGGCCGGGCAGATCTGAATGTCGCGACACCGGCCTCGCGTCCGGTCGCTTCGCCGGCGCATGCGATGAGCGACCGGCTGGCCTCTGCTTTCGCCGGTGGGGCGACGGCTGCCCGTCGGCGGTGACGACTGCCTGATCAGGTGAGGTCCTGACAAACAAAGTTTGGTTCGGCGGCTTCGGCCGCCGTTGCCGTTTTTGCACAGCCGGTATTACGCAAATGTAATGACGGGTTTGCTTTGCCAGACGGCGGAAACCGCCTATATCGCATTGCATGTTTCAATCTGTTGCTCGCCTCTTCGAAAACTGGCTCGATCCGTTTTACCGCTCGGACAATTTGCGTCCGCCGGAAAAGACCTGGGCCTTTGTCTGGTTCTATGTCAGCCAGGCGAAGCTTGCCTTTCTGCTCATGGCGATATTCGGCGGCTCGATCGCCGTGCTGGAGGCCGGGCTGTTCTGGTTCGTCGGTCGGCTGGTCGATGTGCTCGACACCGTGCCCAAGGATGCCGGATGGGAGGGGCTGATCGAGGCCCATGGTGGCGAGCTTGCCGCCATGGCCCTGGTGATGCTGGCGGGACGGTTCATTGTCGTGACGATCGGCGCGCTGGTCGAAGAGCAGGTCATCGTCCTCAACTTCTTCAACATGGTGCGCTGGCAGGCCTATGCGCATATCGCGCGCCAGTCGCTGTCCTTCTTCCAGAACGATTTTGCCGGCCGTATCGTCACCAAAGTCTGGTCGGCAGGCCAGTCGACCGGGGACCTGTTGACCTCGCTGCTGCAGGTCGTCTGGTTCATGGTGATCTACACGATCTCGACCATGGCGCTTGTTGCGCAACTCGACTGGCGGCTTTCGGCGGTCATCGGTGTCTGGATCGCGATCTTCCTCGTGCTTGCGCGCCTGTTCGTCCCGCGTATCCGCTATCACGCGAGGGAATCAGCCGAAGCGTCGTCGATGTTGAATGGCCGTCTGGTGGACAGCTATTCCAATATCCAGACGCTGAAACTGTTCGGCAAGGAGCGGCAGAACGATCACTATATCAAGGCGGGTTTCGACCGCTTCCAGGATACGTTGCGCCCCTTCGCACGGCTGTTGACGGGGGTTCGGGCCTCGCTTGCCATCCTGTCCGGCGTGATGATCGTGACGGTTGCCGCGCTCTCGATCGATCTTTGGTTTGCCGGTGCGATCACCGGCGGCGGGGTTGCATTCACGCTTGGCCTGGTGCTCAGGCTGAACATGCTGCTCGGTCGGATGATGACGCAGATGAACAGCATCATGCGCAATATCGGTACGATCCAGAATTCCGCCGAACTGATCGCCAGGCCGATTGACCTGGTCGACCGCGCCGACGCCACTGCGTTGAAGGTCGTCTCGCCCGAGATCCGCTTCGAGGATGTCAGCTTTCACTATGGCCGCAAGAAGGGCGTGATTGATCATCTGACACTGACCATCGCGCCGGGCGAGAAGGTGGGCATTGTCGGCCGCTCCGGTGCAGGCAAGTCGACCTTGGTCAATCTGCTTTTGCGCTTCTACGATGTCGAGGGCGGCCGTATCGTGATCGACGGCCAGGATATCTCGACGGTGACGCAGGAGAGCCTGCGGTCGCAGATCGGCATGGTGACGCAGGATACTGCGCTGTTGCATCGCTCCATCCGCGACAACATCGTCTTCGGACGCGAAGATGCGTCGGACGATCAATTGCTGAAGGCGGCGGATCGGGCGGAGGCGCTCGACTTCATCCAGCGGCTGGAGGACCAGCGCGGGCGCAAGGGTTTCGATGCGCATGTCGGCGAGCGCGGGGTCAAGCTATCAGGTGGGCAGCGCCAGCGGGTGGCGATTGCTCGCGTGATGCTGAAGGATGCGCCGATCCTCGTTCTGGACGAGGCGACCTCGGCGCTCGATTCGGAAGTCGAGGCGGCAATCCAGTCTAATCTCGACAAGCTGATGCGGGGCAAGACAGTTCTCGCCATTGCCCATCGGCTGTCGACCATTGCCGCGCTTGATCGTCTCGTCGTCATGGAAAAGGGCCGGATCATCGAGCAGGGCACGCATGCGGAACTCGTCGCGCGGGGCGGGCTCTATTCGGAGCTCTGGGCGCGGCAATCCGGCGGCTTCCTCGATACCAAGGGCGTTGTCGAGCAAGCCTGATGCGCTGTTGTTGCCCACCGGCATCCAGTTGATGCGTTCAACAGAGGGTGGCACGTACTCAGTTGTCGGGTGCGACTTCGCCGATCAACGCCACGTCGGCGACAAGGCCGAAATGGTTCGATCCATAACTCTCGTCGAGGCGCTTCAGAGACAGGGGCGCGATATCCTTGTCGACGAAGATATGGTCGATCGGAATGCCGGCCAAGCCGGCTTCGACCGGCCAGGTGGCAGGTTCGGCGCCGACCTTGCGCAGACCGGAGCGCCTGAGGAAGCGTTGCATGTCCGGCGCAATACTGTCCGAATTGAAATCGCCGGCCAGGATCACGCTGCCCTTGGCATCGTTGAGGCCAAGGATGAGGTTGTCCAGCTCGATGCTGTGGTAGTCATCGAAATACGGTTTGGAGAGATGTGCCGCGAGGAGACTGATCCGGCGGCCGGCAACCTCGATCTCGATTTCGGCAAAGCGGTCGGCACGCAGGTCACTGAGCTCGTCGTAGCGACCGGCCCGGATCGGATGTTTCGACAGCATCATCAGATCGCAGGTCGGCGTCTCGATGCCGCAGCCAATTCTGTAGGGATAAGTTTCGCCCAGCCGATCGAGTTCGCCAAACAGCGGATTGGCTTCCATGATGTAGACAACATCCGCCTGCGAACCCTGGATCATATCGGCGATCTTCTTCGCATTATCCACATTGTCGTTGAGGACGTTGAAGCTGAGGATGCGCAGGCGCGGGGCATTTGCCACGACTTCGGGCGGCAATGGGCTCGGCACGAATTCCCGCTTCATCCACAGGCTGTGGCCAATCAGGGCGAGACTGGCTGCCAGCAGCATCCAGGCATAGGTGCCACGCTTGACGAGCAGGCAGATCACGGTTCCGGCAAGAACGATGACGCTGATTTGCAGTTGCAGGCTGAAAAAGAAGGAAAAGATCCAAAGCTCGGTGACGTAGCGCATGCTGAGAGCCGTGAGCGCCAGTGTCAACAGGACGCAAATTACGCAGTAGATGGTATCTCTCATGCCCGTCCCGACCCTGTCTTCCGGGCGCGGCCGGAGGCACGTGACCATGCTCGAAAAAAGCCTTACTTGCAAGAACCGTCCGCTTCATCCAACCTCATGGCACAACGTCAGAATTTATTGCGCGACATAGTGGCTCCTTCCCCTGCGGAGACTGGACAGAATGGATTATCAAGCTTAGAACGCGCCAATCTGGGGGGAATCTATGGCCGGACTATGTCTGCTTGATGATTCCCGCTACGGGGGCAGAATGCGGTGTGTCGCAGGATTGCGAAGAGGATAAATTGACCGTGAGCGAACACGAGACCAATGCACAACATGCGGCCGAACCTACGCGCCGTGACTTTCTCTACATGGTGACCGGTATGGCCGGCGCAGTTGGCGTTGCCGCTGTCGCATGGCCGTTCATTGATCAGATGCGCCCGGACGCCTCCACTCTTGCGCTCGCTTCGATCGAAGTCGATGTGGCGGCGCTCGAGCCCGGCATGTCGCTGACGGTGAAATGGCGCGGCAAGCCGGTGTTCATCCGCAATCGCACCGCCAAGGAAGTCGAGGAAGCCAACCAGGTCGCTCTCGCCGACCTCAAGGACCCTGTTGCCCGCAACGCCAATGTCGATGCTGCCGCTGACGCAACGGACCTTGCCCGTTCTGCTGGCGAAGGCAAGGAGAACTGGATCGTCATGATCGGTTCCTGCACCCATCTCGGTTGCGTTCCGCTTGGCCAGTCCGGGGACTTCGGCGGATGGTTCTGTCCCTGCCACGGCTCGCACTACGATACCGCGGGTCGTATCCGGAAAGGTCCGGCGCCGATGAATCTGGCAATTCCGACTTTCGGATTTGTGTCCGATTCTGTGATCAAGATCGGTTGAGGGGATAATTAAACATGAGTGGTCCTTCCAGTTACCAGCCGACGACCGGCGTCGAAAAATGGATTGATGCGCGCCTTCCGTTGCCGCGCATGGTCTATGACAGCTTCGTCGCCTATCCGGTTCCCCGCAACCTGAACTACGCCTACACCTTCGGTGCCATGCTGGCCGTCATGCTGGTGGTACAGATTCTGACCGGTGTCGTGCTCGCGATGCACTACTCGGCGCATGTTTCGGTGGCATTCGATTCGGTTGAAAAGATCATGCGCGACGTCAACCATGGTTGGCTGCTGCGCTACATGCATGCCAACGGCGCGTCGTTCTTCTTCATCGCCGTTTACCTGCACATTGCCCGTGGTCTCTACTACGGGTCCTACAAGGCGCCCCGCGAAATCCTCTGGATCCTCGGCGTGGTGATCTTCCTCCTCATGATGGCGACAGCCTTCATGGGCTACGTTCTCCCCTGGGGCCAGATGTCCTTCTGGGGTGCTACCGTCATCACCGGCTTCTTCACCGCGTTTCCGGGCGTCGGCGAGTGGATCCAGCAGTTCCTGCTCGGTGGCTTTGCCGTCGACAATCCGACGCTGAACCGCTTCTTCGCGCTGCACTACCTGCTGCCGTTCATGATCGTCGGCGTTGTCATCCTGCATATCTGGGCCCTGCACGTCACTGGCCAGACAAACCCGACCGGCGTCGAAGTCA
Organism: Hyphomicrobiales bacterium; assembly: GCA_900470155.1. Taxonomy (GTDB): domain Bacteria; phylum Pseudomonadota; class Alphaproteobacteria; order Rhizobiales; family Rhizobiaceae; genus Allorhizobium. The sequence continues at coordinate 568,743 of UBZT01000009.1, read as the reverse complement.
AGTCGAAGACGGACACCGTGCCGTTCACGCCTTACGCCACGCTCAAGGATGCTTTCGGCATCTCGGTCTTCCTGATCGTCTACGCCTGGTTCGTCTTCTACATGCCGAACTTCCTCGGCCATCCGGACAACTACATCCCGGCCGACGCGCTGAAGACCCCGGCTCACATCGTTCCGGAATGGTACTTCCTGCCGTTCTACGCGATGCTGCGCGCGATCACCTTCAATGTCGGTCCGATCGACTCCAAGCTCGGTGGCGTTCTGGTGATGTTCGGCGCGATCATCGTGCTGTTCTTCCTGCCCTGGCTCGACACGTCCAAGGTTCGCTCTGCGGTCTATCGTCCCTGGTACAAGCTGTTCTTCTGGCTGTTTGTGGTCAATTCGATCATCCTCGGCTGGCTCGGCGCCATGCCGGCAGAAGGCATCTATGTCGTCCTGTCGCAGGCCGGAACTGCCTATTACTTCGGTTTCTTCCTCGTGATCATGCCGCTCCTCGGTCTGTTCGAGACGCCACGGCGTATCCCGAACTCGATCACCGAGGCGGTTCTCGAAAAGAGCGGCAAGTCCGCCGCCGCCCAAGCCTGAGCACGTGAGAGGAACAGAACAATGAAGAAGCTTTTCACGAGCATCGCGCTGATTGCTGCCATGGCCGGATTTTCCGGCCTGGCTTCCGCAGCGGAAGAGGGCGATCTCGCCCATCAGGTCGAGCACGCGGCAAAGGTCGGTCACTACCCGATCCTCAAGCCGGAGCAGATCGACTGGTCTTTTGCCGGTCCGTTCGGCAAATATGACAAGGGCCAGCTCCAGCGCGGCCTGAAGATCTACACAGAAGTCTGTGCCGCCTGTCATTCGATGAACCTGGTCTCCTTCCGCACACTGGAGGATCTGGGCTATTCGGAAGAACAGGTGAAAGCCTTCGCGGCGAACTATGAAGTGCAGGACGGTCCGAACGCCGACGGTGAAATGTTCACCCGCAAGGCGGTGCCGTCGGATCATTTCCCATCGCCGTTCCCGAACCATGAAGCGGCTGCTGCTGCCAACAACGGTGCAGCGCCGCCGGACTTCTCGCTGATTGCCAAGGCGCGCGGCGTGACCCGCGGCTTCCCGACATTCGTTTTCGATATCTTCACGCAGTATCAGCAGGGTGGCCCGGATTACATCCATGCCCTGTTGACCGGCTATCAGGAGCCACCGGAAGGGATTGTCGTTGCCGAAGGCACGCATTTCAACCCGCATTTCATTGCCGGCCAGTCGCTTGCCATGGCGCCACCGCTCAGCGATGGTCAGGTGACCTATGACGACGGTGCACCGCAGACGCTGGACCAGTATTCCCAGGACGTTGCCGCATTCCTGATGTGGGCTGCCGAACCGCATCTGGAAGACCGCAAGCGCATGGGCTTCATGGTGATGATCTTCCTCGCGATCTTCACTGCGCTGATCTACCTGACGAAGAAGTCGGTCTATTCCAACAAGGAACACTGATCGTCTGTTGTCGATCATTCGGAAAGGCGGCCTCCGGGTCGCCTTTTTTCGTTGGGGACGGCATTCACAAGTGAGCGTTCCATTTACCGCGGGTCCTTCGAAACATCAGCTTTTCCATCGCCACGGGGCTGGGGATGCGGTATGCGAAGGGCCAGTTTGCCGCCAAAATCTTCCACAGGTCACGGATACCCATGAGCTCGCCAGTCCAGAATTTCCTCGTCGATTCCATCCGCTCGATTCCTGACTATCCGAAGCCGGGCATCATCTTCCGCGACATTACGACCCTATTGGGCAATGCCCGAGCGTTTCGTCGTGCCGTCGATGAGCTGGTGCAGCCCTATGTCGGGTTGAAGATAGACAAGATTGCCGGCATGGAAGCGCGCGGCTTCATCCTGGGCGGTGCCGTGGCGCATCAGTTGTCAGCCGGCTTCGTGCCGATCCGCAAGAAGGGCAAGCTGCCGCACGAGACGGTCAGCATCGCCTATAGCCTCGAATACGGCGTCGACGAAATGGAAATCCATCTCGATGCGATCCAGCCCGGTGAGAAAGTCATCCTGGTCGATGACTTGATCGCGACCGGAGGTACGGCCGTTGGCGCGGTCCAGTTGCTGCGCCAGATCGGCGCCGATGTCGTCTCGGCCTGTTTCGTCATCGACCTGCCGGATCTCGGCGGGCGCCAGAAGCTCGAAGCGCTCGGCGTCGAAGTCCGGACACTGGTCGAATTTTCCGGTCACTGACAAGACGGATGATCAGGTCAGGCGGTGGCAATACCCCCGCCTGCGCGCCGCTGAGCTTGCTCAGGCGGTCAGTGCCTTTGCGATATCTGCCTCGATCTCTTCCGGTGCTGTGCGCGGCGAAAAACGGGCAATCGGTTTGCCGTCGCGGCCGATCAGGAACTTGGCAAAGTTCCAGGCGATCTCGTTGCCCTGTTCCTCGCCCGGCGTCTCTGCCTTCAGATAGGCAAAGAGCGGATCGGCGCTTGCGCCGTTCACCTCGACCTTGGAAAAGAGCGGGAATGTGACGGCAAAGCTCGTCTCACAGAAAAGGGCGATGTCCTTTTCCGTTCCCGGCTCCTGGCCGCCGAACTGATTGCAGGGAAAACCGAGCACGACGAGGTCACCCTTGAAGGTCTGGTGCAGTTTTTCCAGGCCGCTGTATTGCGGGGTGAGCCCGCAGGCGCTCGCCGTATTGACGATCAGCACAAGCTTGCCGGCATAGTCCGACAGTCTGCGGTCCCTGCCTTCGATGTCGCGGGCGGTGAACTGGTAAATGTTCATGCGGGCTTATCCTCTGGTGCTGGAAACTCGATGATATTGCTGTTGAAGCGCAGGACGGGTTCGGCATTCTGATTGAGGCCTTCGCACAGGGCCGTGATGACCATGTAGCCTTTTGAACCTGGCATGCGGCGGGTATCGAGCGGCGTCATAAAATAGGTGATCCTGTCGCCGGCGTAGACAGGTTTCAACCACTGCAGTTCAGAAAATCCAGGCGAGGGGCCGAGCCTTGGTGCGTCGGTCCCGGTGGCGTTCAACCGTGTCGTCTCCGCATCCCAGAAGGCGACGAAATTCTTCATCCAGCCGGCGCAGGTATGCCAGCCCGAGGCGCAGAGGCCGCCAAAGACATACGACTTTGCCGCTTCGGCATCGATATGGAAAGGCTGCGGATCGAACTTTGTGGCGAAACGGATGATGTCGTCAGCGGTGAAGGTCAGCGACCCGAGCTTAAGGCGCGTGCCGGCCGGATAGAGTTCGAGCATCTTCATGCGGAGATACCCACAGTCTGGCGCAGCCGCATCATGATCGAGTTGCGGGCCGAGAGGACCAGTTGGCCGCGCTGGTTGGTCAGTTCGTGCTGAAAGGTCACGATGCCCAAATGGGGACGCGAGCGCATCAGCCGGGATGCTTCCACAGTGGAATGGCCGGCCAGCGTGTCGCCGGCCAGCACCGGCTTCCGCCATTGCATCAGGTCGATGCCGGGGGCGCCTTCTGACGCCGAGCGGAGAACATAGGTGTCGATCATCATGCGCATGAAGATACTGCTGGTGTGCCAGCCCGAGGCGGACAGTCCGCCAAGAATGCTGTCCCGACCGGCTTCCTCCGACAGATGCATCGGCTGGGGATCGAACTCACTGGCGAATTCGATGATCTCTTCGGCGGATATGGTCTTCGGAAGGAAATCAAATCGCCGGCCGGGGGTGAAATCCTCGTAGTGAAGCTTCTCTGTGTCGGTCATCTCATCCTCGCTTTCACCGGCAGTCTGCGCAAGATGGGATTATGTTCAAGTCTGAACTTGTTTTCTGCGCATAAAAAAGCGCCTCGTTGAAGGCGCTTTCTTGCTTGCCTCAGGTGTTGAAGCGGAAGTGGATCACGTCGCCGTCCTGGACGACATATTCCTTGCCTTCGTCGCGGCCCTTGCCAGCTTCCTTGGCGCCGACTTCACCCTTGAAGTTGATGTAGTCGTCATAAGCGATAGTAAAGGCGCGGATGAAGCCGCGCTCGAAATCGGTATGAATGACACCGGCGGCGGCCGGGGCCTTGGTTCCGCGCACGATGGTCCAGGCGCGGGTTTCCTTCGGGCCGACGGTGAAATAGGTGATCAGGTCGAGCAGGTGGTAGCCGGCGCGGATCAGGCGGTCGAGGCCTGCTTCTTCGAGGCCGAGCGCCGAGAGGAATTCTTTCGATTCCTCGTCCGGCAACTGGGCAACTTCGGATTCGATCGCAGCCGAGATGATGACGCATTCGGCGCCTTGAGCCTTCGCCATTTCGGCGACGGCCTTGGTATGCGCATTGCCGTCGACGGCATCGCTTTCGGCGACGTTGCAGACGTAGAGAACCGGATGCGAGGTCAGAAGGTTCAGGCCTTTCAGAACTTCGATCTCGTCAGCAGCCAGGGTCTTCAGCAGGATTCGCGCAGGTTTTCCGTCGTTGAGAAGCTTGATGACCTCTTCCATGACCGGCAGCTGGGCGAGCGAATCCTTGTCCTTGGAGGCTGCGCGCTTGCGGGTCTGCTCGACGCGGCGCTCAAGGCTCTCAAGGTCGGCAAGCATCAGTTCGGTCTCGATCGTGTCGGCATCGCCGACCGGATTGATCTTGCCCTCGACATGGGTGATGTCATCATCCTCGAAGCAGCGCAGGACGTGCACGACCGCATCGACTTCACGGATATTGGCGAGGAACTTGTTGCCGAGGCCTTCACCCTTCGATGCGCCGCGCACCAGACCGGCGATGTCGACGAAGGAGATGCGGGTCGGGATGATTTCCTTCGAGCCTGCGATTGCCGCCAGCTTCTGCATGCGCGGATCCGGCACGGCCACTTCGCCGGTATTCGGCTCGATGGTGCAGAAGGGATAGTTTGCAGCCTGGGCTGCAGCCGTCCTGGTCAGCGCGTTGAAGAGAGTGGACTTGCCGACATTCGGCAGTCCGACGATACCGCATTTGAAGCCCATGGGTTCATTCCGTCACGTAGTGGGATTTGTTGCCTTGCCTATGGGGGAAGGGGCGCGCCGGGTCAAGGGTTTCGGCTGATATTGCGCCGCGCGCAAAGGTCAGGCAGGATAAGTTGCAGCCGTGGGGGATGAGGAACGTCTGTTGTTGGATGGCCGGAAAGGGTCGTTCCAAACTGAAACGATCGACGACGGAAAGAGCCTTATGCCGAATAAAGACGTCTCCCTGAAGCCGAAATTGCAGTCCAAGCCGAAGCTGGAGCAGCCCAAGCTCTACAAGGTGATCCTGCTCAATGACGATTACACACCGCGCGAATTTGTCACTGTCGTGCTGAAAGCGGTGTTCCGCATGAGCGAGGAAGCCGGCAATCGCGTGATGATGACGGCGCACAAGTTCGGGTCTGCCGTGGTTGTCGTTTGCACGCGCGATATCGCTGAAACGAAAGCGAAGGAAGCGACGGATCTGGCCAAAGAGGCCGGATTTCCGCTGATGTTCACCACTGAACCGGAAGAGTGAGCCGCCTGTCTCGGTTGGCTTCGGCTTCGTTTCATGCCACGCGGGCCTTCCGTATCTCGATCTTTCGACACATTGCCACAACTACCAAAACTGATGAAGGTCGTTGACCAGCAATTCCAGGTTGTGTGTCTGCCCGTTGCGTGAAGATAAAATATTGCTAATGTAAGTTATCCGATAGCCGCGGTGCCTGCAGCGAGGGGAGCGTTGTAGTGCTTTGTCGAGGCCGCGTTCATGCATGGAGGGGGCTCATGCGTTCTAAACTGCTTGCCGAATTCCTGGGTACGTTCTGGCTGGTGTTCGGCGGCTGCGGCAGCGCCGTACTGGCCGCCGCGTTTCCGGAGGTCGGGATTGGCCTTCTGGGCGTGTCTCTTGCTTTTGGCCTCACCGTCTTGACCATGGCCTATGCGGTTGGCGGTATTTCCGGCGGGCATTTCAATCCCGCGGTCTCGGTCGGGCTCACTGTAGCCGGGCGGTTCAACAAAGGTGATCTCGCGCCGTATGTGGCGGCACAGATACTGGGTGCTGCCGCTGCGGCGCTGGTGCTCTACATCGTTGCCACCGGCAAGGCGGGTGGCGACATCGGCGGCTTTGCCGCAAACGGTTACGGCGAACATTCTCCGGGTGGATATTCCCTCATCTCGGCGCTGGTGATCGAGGTGGTGCTGACCGCCTTCTTCCTGGTCATCATTCTCGGCTCCACCGGTGCCAAGGCACCCGCCGGGTTCGCGCCAATCGCCATCGGCCTCGGCCTGACGCTGATCCACCTGATCTCGATCCCGGTGACCAATACTTCGGTCAATCCCGCGCGCTCGACCAGTCAGGCGCTCTTTGTCGGGGGCTGGGCGCTGCAGCAGCTCTGGTTGTTCTGGGTGGCCCCCATTGTCGGTGCGGTGATCGGTGCATGGCTCTGGAGAGGATTGTCCGACGAGCGAAAGTAATTGCCAGCGTTTTGGCGACTACCGCCTGCTGTCCTGCAGTTAGACTGCGGAGGGGCATCGATCGCACCCGCCGTACTCAGTCGTCCTTCTTGCCGAACATGCGTTTCAGCATGTCGGCCATCGGGCCGGTTTCGGGCAGTTTCTTCGGCTGGTTGAAATTTCTCGCCTGGTGGATATGAGACTTGCCGGCTTTCGATGCCTTGGGTTGCTGGGCGGCCGGTTTCTCGTCGTCCGCCTTGCCGCCGGTTGCCAGCGCAAGCTTGTTCATCAACTGCGAATCCTCGCCCTTGACCAGCATGTCGGCGTTGTCGGCCAGCGCCTCAAGCAGCGGTTCGAGCCATTCCGCATCCGATTTGGCGAAGTCGCCGAGCACATAGCCATGGACGCGCGACTTGTCGCCCGGATGGCCGATGCCGAGGCGCAGGCGGCGATAGCCGAGGCCGCAATGGGCGTCGAGCGACTTGATGCCGTTGTGGCCGCCATGGCCGCCTCCGGTCTTGATCCGCGCCTTGCCGGGCACCAGGTCAAGTTCGTCGTAGATGGCGACGATATTTTCCGGCCCGAGCTTGTAGAAGCGCATGGCCTCGCCGACGCTTTCACCGGAAAGGTTCATGAAAGTCTGCGGTTTGATCAGCAGGACTTTTTCGGAGCCGAGGGTCCCCTCGGCGATCAGGGCCTTAAACTTCTTCGACCACGGTGAGAAGGAATGGCGCCGATGGATCTCGTCCACGGCCATGAAACCGATGTTGTGACGATTGCGCTCATATTGAGAGCCCGGGTTTCCGAGCCCTGCAAGGATCATCATGGCTTGCGTCCGTTCCTGCCGTTCTGGTCATTGATCGCGCCGCTTATGGCACGATCTTTCACCACAGCGAAACGCGCCGAATGTCAAGGCGTGGTGGCGAGCCCGCTCGCGTTCGCGTCGAGCAGACCATAGTTGCCGAGGATCTTTGCCTGCCGGCCATCGGCGATCATCGCATCAAGCGCGCCCTGCATTCTGGCCAGAAGTTCGGCGGGGAAAGTCGGGTTGCAGGCAATCGAGAACTTTTGCTCGGTGAAGACGAATTTGACTTCCAGAGGCTCACCCTCCTTCACCAGTTGCACGTAATGCTGTTCGTCGATCGGCATCAGGTCGAGACGCCCGCTTTCCAGCTTCTTCAGCGTCAGCTTGAGGTCGGTGGCGAGGTCTATCTTCTCAAAACCGGCGTTTTCGAGCAGCGTCTGGGTATAGTCGTTGCGTTGCGTGCCGACCGTGTAGGACTTGGCCTCGTCGGTGTTCTTCACATCCAGCGCCGATCCCTTGCGGGCCACCATCAGATTGCGGCCGACGGCCAGTGGCTCGACCCATTTGAACAGAGTATCGCGTTCGGGGATATGGGCGGTGGTCAGGACGCAGTGCATGGCTTCGGTCTGGGCCAGCGCAATCGCACGGGCCCACGGCATCATTTCGACGGAGTAGGGGACCTTCAGCTCCTCCATGATGACGATCAACTGGTCGTAGCCCGCGCCCTTGATGTCATTGCCCTCGCGGAAATTATAGGGCGGATAGTCTTCGGTGGTGAAGTAGACGGTGTCAGCGGCGGCAACCGGGGCCGCCGCAAGTGAAAGCAATATGCCGAGAACTTTCATTGCGGTATGCCTCTCTTCCTGGTGTTCCTAGCCTGCCGCATTTTCGCGCAGGCGGTTCAACTTGATGGCGGTTTCAATCAGGCTGTCGACCGGTTGCGGCCGGGCAAAGAAATAGCCCTGGCCAAAATCGACGCCAAAGTCGTTCAGCAGCTGGCGCTGTTCTTCGGTCTCGACGCCTTCTGCCACAACGCTGCATTCCATCTTGTGCGAGATGGCGGTAATGCCCTCGACCAGCATGCGGCTCTTGTTGCGCAACTCCGGTTCGGCCTCGGAGAGCGAACGGATGAAGGACTGGTCGATCTTGACGATGTCGACCGGGAAGCGGTTGAGATAGCTCAGCGACGAATAGCCGGTGCCGAAGTCATCCAGTGCTATCCGATAACCGAAGCGGTTGAAGTCATCGAGGATGGTGCGGATTTGCGGATTGTCGTGCAGCAGCGTTGCTTCGGTGATCTCGATGACGATGCGTTCGGGCGCGATGCCATGTCTCGTCGTCAAGGTGGCCAATCTGACGGGCAATGATGGTTCGAACTGCAAAGGCGAGAAGTTGATCGCCAGATAGGCGGTATGGTCATCCTTTGCCGTGCTCAGGCGCACGAGGTTCTCCAGCGCTTTTTCCAAGACCCTGCCGCCGACCTTGCCGATGGCGCCGATCTCCTCGGCAATGCGGATGATCTCGATCGGTGGAACGATACCGCGCTCAGGATGCACGAGCCGCATCAAGGCTTCGTAGCCGATAACCTTGCCAGTTTCGATCTGGACGATCGGCTGGAAAAAGGCATCGAACCAGTCATTGTTCAATCCCTGCTCGATGTCGCGTTCGATCTCCGCGCGCTGGCGGGTATCGTCCTGGATCAGCGGATTGTAGAGTTGCGCGCCATTCTTGCCGTCGCGTTTCTTGCTGTACATGGCCATATCGGATTTTTGCAGCAGTTCGGCGGCATTCTCGGCGTGGCGCGGGTAGAGGGCTATGCCGACACTGGCACTCAGGCGGGCGGTGGCACCGTCGATATCAATTGGTTCGACAAAAATATCGCATAGCTGCCGGCTCAACGTCATGGCGACAGCCTCGGCGTCCGGTGCGCGCAACAGGATGGCAAATTCGTCACCGCCCAGACGGGCTGCCGTTGCGCCGTTCGGCAGATGTGCCTTCATCCGCTCGACGAAATGGCACAGCACGGTATCGCCTGCCTGGTGGCCGAGATTGTCGTTGATCCACTTGAACCGATCGAGGTCGACAAAAATGCAGGCAAGCTCATGATGCGCTGCGTCCGTCAGCCGTATTTCGTCGTCGAGTGCGGCTTCAAAACCCTTGCGGTTGCGCAGGCCCGTCAGGTGATCGGTGATGGCCTGGCGGTGATTGCGTTCCTCGGATTGTTTCAGGGCCGTCACGTCGGTCATGACGCTGAGCGACAGGCCTTCGTCTCCGTCGTAGGCTGCACGATTGGCTTCGGCGATCAGGACGTCCATCACCGTGCCGTCGGCGCAGACGAACCGTGTGGTGGCTTCGAGAACGCCGACGATTGCCTTGGTGTTTTTGCGCTCCAGGTAGTTTTCCCAAGCGTCCAGCGGCACGAGTTCGGAAAAATGCCTGCCGACGACCGATTGACGCTCATAGCCCGTGGCCAAAAGCCAGTAATCGCTAACGCCGGTAATGCGGTCCTGCTCGTCGAGCGAGAAGAGCATGGCGGGGGTCAGGTTGTAGATTTCGGTAGTGCGCTGATGGGCGAGCTTCAGTTCGCGTTCTTCCTGCTCGAGCTTGATCTGCATCGCATTGAAGCTACGGGCCAGGCGACCGATCTCATCATTCGATTGCCAGTCGACGTGATGGCGCGAGCCGAGCCGGCGTGTTGCCTCAATCGCGGCGGTCAATTTGAGCAGCGGTTTCATCACCATCACGCGGTTGCCGATGACGGCAGCGCCAACAACGCCGACGACGGCCAGCATGAAAATGCCGATCAGCATCACCTCTGCCTGACGCAGAGAGGAGAACATGTCGATCCGGCTATAATATATGGTGATCGTGCCGACGAGTTTCGGCCCCTCGATGGCGTTGTAGAAAATTTCGCGGGTGATCGAGCTCAGGCCGTTCTTCGGCCATTTGGGCAAAGCCGGCATGGAAACATTGATGCCGTTCGACAGATCGCGGACATGAACGCGGCTGACGGTGCTGCTGGAGATGATCGTGGCTGTGATCTGTTCGACACTCTCGCGGTCGAAATCCCACATCGGCTTGGCCAATGCCTGGGCATTGGCGGCTATCAACACTTCCAGGTTTTGCTGCAGTTCACCGGAAGCGCGGTCCGTGGTCAATGACAGGAACAGGGCAAAGAGCGGAACGACAAGGATGAAGATCGTAATGGCAACAATCGCCAGGAATCGACTCTCGACCGATCGCGTCATCGGCTGCTTTCCAGTGTGTGCCGGTGACAATGCGACATGTTTCTCGGGAGGCTCCCTTTTTGGCGAGAATACGGCTGTCACGGTTTCACGAAACAGTTAACTCAAGCTGAAGCTGCAACCCGCATTTCTTTCAATTTTATGACTAAAAGACCTGTGAAACGAAAAAACCCACCCTGTTTCCAAGGTGGGTTCTGCTCCAACCGAAATTTCGGTTTGATCAGGCTTCTGCTTCGGCTTCTTCTTCAACGCCACCAGCCGGTGCAACCAGGGTTGCGATGGTGAAGTCGCGGTCGGCGATGACCGGAGTCACGCCTGCCGGCAGTTTGACGGCCGAGATGTGAATGCTGTCGCCGATCTTGGCGCCGGAAAGATCAACCGTGATGAATTCCGGGATGTTGTCGGCCGGGCAATGCAGTTCAACTTCGTGACGAACGATGTTGAGGACTGCGCCGATCTTGACGGCAGACTTTTCTTCGTTGACGAAATGCACAGGAACCTGAACCGAAACCTGGCTGTTGGCCGAGATGCGGAGGAAGTCGATGTGCATGGTGAAATCACGAACCGGATCGAGCTGGTAATCCTTCGGGAGAACCTTGATCTTTTCGCCGTTGATTTCGATAACGGCGATCGTGGTCATGAAACCGCCGGCATGAATGCGCTTGGTGACCTCGTTCGTATTGAGCGAGATCGAAATCGGGGCCTGCTTGTCACCGTAGATGACAGCCGGGATGGAACCGTTGCGGCGAAGTTCGCGGGAGGACCCCTTACCTACCCGTTCGCGTGCTACGGCCTTGAGCTCGTAAGAAGCATGGCTCATGGCTTTACCTTTCAAGTTGTCTGGAGAGCCTCGGTGGCTGCATGTGGGCAGCTGTCCAAGGCTAGAGGCGTTTGACAGCCTCATCCGCGTTGCCTCCAAGGGTGTCTACGCGGACGGGGGCGCTATAAACCAGTCGCCCCCGAATAGCAAGTTTTGTTGGATCAAAACCACCGGCTGCCCAAGGGGTTTGACGAAGATCCTGGGTTTTATGACGATTTCACCCAACGTAGCGATCTCGGTAACTATCTTTGCGAAGCTTTTGGCAATTGACGAATGTTATTTCCTTGCCGAGCAAGATTTTTACATACGGTTTTTTGATGCTGAAATTCGTGAATTGCATTGTCGTCGATCATGATCCGGTCTCTCTGGCCGCTGCGGTCGGAATATGCGTTTGTGGTGCCCTTCTGACCATGCGGCTTTTCGGTCGGATCCGCAGCACCCGTGGGGTGGCCCGTGCCAGCTGGATCTCGCTGACCAGCGTCATTGGCGGTTGCTCGATCTGGACGACGCATTTCGTTGCCATGATGGGATACGAGGCCGGTGTCGTCACCGGTTATGAGCCGCAGCGGACATTGATGTCCCTGGTTCTGGCGGTCAGCATCACGGGTATTGGCTTTGCCATTGCCGGCCTTGCCCAGCGCAGTCTCGTCATCGAGGCGGGCGGCGCGATTGTCGGTCTCGGCATTGCGGCCATGCATTATGTCGGCATGAGCGGATACCAGGTTCAGGGACAGCTTGAATGGGACCGCAGTTACGTCGTGTTTTCGCTGCTCTGTGGCGCTGTCTTCGGCGCGATTGCAACGAACCGTGCGTCGCGGCCGCTGACCCGCTTTTGTCGCTTGGGCGGGGGCGTCGCCCTGCTTGTCGCCATTGCCTCTACGCATTTCCTCGGCATGACAGCGGTAACAGTCGTGCCTGACATCCAGGCGCAACTGCCGCACGACGTGTTGCCCGAAAGCATTCTGACCGTTGTCGTGGTTGTCGTGACCATGATGATCATGACGATCGGCGCAACCTCCTACGCCATCGACAAGCAGTCGTCGAAATCGGCTGTCGAGCGATATCGTCAACTGTCGCTTCACGATGCGCTCACCGGTTTGCCGAACCGCTCCGCCTTTATCGAGCGGCTCGGTCATATGATCGACATGCCCTCGACACGCAGCGAGCGCATCTATGTGTTCTCCTTCGATCTCGATCGTTTCAAGGAAATCAACGACGTGCATGGCCATGCGGCCGGCGATCAGGTTCTGCGCGCCGTTGGCGAGCGCATGACTGCCCGTTTGCGCGACGGCGAATTTGTCGCCCGTATCGGCGGGGACGAGTTTGTCGCGGTATCGTCGCGGCTCTACACCAAGGCGGATGCGCAGCTGTTCGCCGAAAAAGTCATCCAGGATCTGGGCGCTCCGGTCGAATGGCAGGGCGAGACATTTGCGATCGGGACCAGCATCGGCGTCACCATGTATCCCGATGGGGCCGAGAGCATCGACGATCTGATGGCGCAATCCGATATCGCCATGTACCGGGCCAAGGCGATCGGCTCGAACAATGTGTGCTTCTACGACCGCTCGATGGATCTGGCCGCGCGCGAACGCAATGCTCTGGCGATGGACATGCGCAGCGGTTTCCAGCGGGGCGAGTTCGAACTTTATTATCAGCGGCAGAACAACACGGCGACGGGTGAGGTCATCGGGCTGGAAGTACTGCTGCGCTGGAACCATCCTGTGCGCGGGCTGGTGTCGCCGACCGAGTTCATTCCGATTGCCGAGCGCAGCGGCTTCATCCTCGAACTTGGCGACTGGGTTCTGCGCCAGGCCTGCCTGGCGGCGGTGCAATGGAGCAATCCGTTGAGGATCGCCGTCAATGTCGCGCCGAAGCAGCTTGCCGATATCAGGCTGGCCGAGCGCGTTCGCGAAATTCTCGAGGAAACCGGTCTGCCTGCGGACAGGCTGGAGCTGGAAATCACCGAATCCGGTATCATCGCCGACCAGCAGCATGCGCTGCAGATCATCCGCCAATTGAAGGCGATCGGCGTCAAGATCGCGATGGACGACTACGGAACCGGGTATTCATCGCTGTCAACGCTGCAACTCTTTCCTTTCGACAAGATCAAGATCGATCGTGGCTTCATCGATGGCGTGGCCAGCAGCCGACAATCGGCAGCGATCGTGCGCTCGACGCTGATCCTTGCCTCCAGTCTCGATATCCCCGTTCTCGCCGAAGGTGTGGAAAGCGAGGCGCATGTCCGTTTCCTGCAGGCCGAGGGTTGCGAGCAGGTGCAAGGCTATTTCTATGGCCGGCCAGTGCCGCTGTCAGAGTTGCGTGACGTGATCGATCTGGTGCGCATGATCAAAGCTGACGCGTCTCCGGTATTGGAATCGGGCAAACCCGACCTTGCAGCCTGAGAGCGCAGCCGGTTGATACGGATTGTGAATATGTCGCAAATATGCGCCACCTCGTGAGGCGAATATGCTCTGTTGCTTGTGTTCTTTCGTCTCATTGAAACATGCTGCATGCAGGATCATAACTGCATCCAGCTTTGGGAGGAGCCGATGCGACAGGATATCAGCCATTCGGCACTCGTCTATTCGACCACGCAGAAAGCCTCGGCAGCGGTGACGTCGCCGGTTGCCGCCTCGTGGAGCCGTTGCCTCAATCTTTACCACCTCGCGCCGGAAGAAGCGCGCAAGCCTGCTCAAGTGGACGATCTTGCCTTCCGGGAGGCGCATCAGCGCATGGAGCGGCTGATCGGCAGCTCGACGGACGAGGTGGACCGGCTCTACCAGATGATCGGACGCTCGGGTTGTTGCATCATCCTGGCCGATGCCGACGGGATCGTTGTCGACCGTCGCGGCGCGCCGGGTGATGACACGGAATTTCGCGCCCTCGGCCTCTGGCAGCAGAATGTCTGGAGCGAGGCAAGTGTCGGGACAAATGGCATCGGCACGGCGCTTGTCGACGAGCGCTCGGTGGTGATCCACCGCGACCAGCATTTCATGAGCGCCAATATCGGTCTTTCCTGCGCGACGGCGCCGATCCGCGACCACCTTGGCCGGGTGATGGCAGCACTTGATGTCTCCACCTGCCGTAACGACGTCACCGACATGACGCTTGCCGTCTTGTCGCAGGCGGTCAAGGATGCGGCTGCCCGGGTGGAAACGAACCTCTTCCGGCAGGCTTTCCCGGGCGCGCGGATCGTTGTCGTACCGCAGGCAAATTCGATATCGGCGCTGATTGCAGTCGATGGCGACGATCTGATCCTTGGCGCGACCAGAGCGGCACGGATCGCACTCAAGATCGATGATCAGGCGATTTCTCAGGGCATGCCGGCAGCCGATGCGCTGCGTGAGGCGCGTGGCGATGGTGGCAGCGATCTCGACGATGCCGAACGCGCGGCGCTGCGCCGGGTGTTGTCCCGCACGCAGGGCAATGTCTCGCAGGCGGCCCAGATCCTCGGTATCAGCCGGGCGACGCTGCATCGGAAGCTGAAGCGCTTCCAGGCGCAATAGAGATTGTCTGCAGTGTCGCATTCCTGAAACAGAGTGCAGTGCGGCACGCACAAGGTGGACTTCACCGCGGAGCCAATCGCGGCAATCATCCTCCGACCGGCCCGAGGAGGGGCCTGTTCACAGGGAGGATTGAGAGATGAACATTCAGGTCCAGAAAATTGCCGCGTCGCCGTTCAAGCTGAAATATGGCAACTTCATCGGCGGCGAGTTCCGCGAGCCGGTCAATGGCCGCTACTTCGAAAACACCACGCCGGTCACCGGGGCGAAGCTGTGCGAGGTGGCGCGGTCCGACGAACACGACATCAATCTGGCGCTCGATGCGGCACACGCCGCCAAGGATAAATGGGGCCGCACGTCGTCGACCGAGCGCTCCAACATCCTGATGAAGATCGCCCAGCGGATGGAGGACAATCTCGAACTGCTCGCCCGGGCCGAGACCTGGGACAATGGCAAGCCGCTGCGCGAGACCATGGCGGCCGACATTCCGCTCGCCATCGACCACTTCCGCTACTTCGCATCGTGCATCCGCGCCCAGGAAGGCACGATCGGCGAGGTCGACCACGACACGATCGCCTATCACTTCCATGAACCGCTCGGTGTCGTCGGCCAGATCATTCCCTGGAACTTCCCGATCCTGATGGCGGCCTGGAAGATGGCACCGGCACTGGCAGCCGGAAACTGCGTCGTGCTGAAGCCGGCCGAGCAGACGCCGGCCTCGATCCTCGTCTGGATCGAACTGGTCGGCGATCTCCTGCCGCCGGGCGTACTCAACATCGTCAACGGCTTCGGCCTCGAAGCCGGCAAGCCGCTGGCGACCAGCCCGCGCATCGCCAAGATCGCCTTTACCGGCGAGACCTCGACGGGTCGCCTGATCATGCAATATGCCAGCCAGAACCTCATACCGGTGACGCTGGAACTGGGCGGCAAGTCGCCGAACATCTTCTTCGAAGACGTCATGCGCGAGGACGACGATTATCTCGACAAGGCGCTCGAAGGCTTTGCGATGTTTGCCCTCAACCAGGGTGAGGTCTGCACATGCCCGAGCCGTGCCCTGGTGCATGAAAAGATCTACGACCGGTTCATGGAAAAGGCGCTGAAGCGCGTTGCCGCAATCCGCCAAGGTGACCCGCTCGACATGTCGACGATGATCGGCGCGCAGGCCTCCAGCGAACAACTGGAAAAGATCCTGTCCTATATGGATATCGGCCGGCAGGAAGGCGCCGAGGTGCTGATCGGCGGCGAGCGCAACAATCTCGCAGGCGATCTGGCGGGTGGCTACTACGTTAAGCCGACGGTGTTCAAGGGTCACAACAAGATGCGGGTGTTCCAGGAAGAGATTTTTGGGCCCGTCGTGTCCGTCACGACCTTCAAGGATGATGCGGAAGCCCTCGAAATCGCCAATGACACGCTTTACGGCCTCGGATCGGGCGTGTGGAGCCGCGATGCCAATCGTTGCTACAATTTCGGCCGCAATATCCAGGCGGGTCGCGTCTGGACCAATTGCTACCACGCCTATCCGGCGCATGCGGCCTTCGGTGGCTACAAGCAGTCGGGTATCGGCCGCGAGACCCACAAGATGATGCTCGACCACTACCAGCAGACCAAGAACATGTTGGTCAGCTACAGCCCGAAGGCGCTCGGCTTCTTTTGAGTGAGCTTCCTTCTCCCCGCTTGCAGGGAGAAGGTGCCCGAAGGGCGGATGAGGGGCCGCTCGGATTTGCCCCTCACCCTAACCCTCTCCCCGCAGGCGGGGAGAGGGGGACTGTGCTGGAGTTGCTCATGACCACGACCACCAATCCAGGCGAACCCCGCGTCATCGCCACAGAGGCCGCACTCGCGTTCCTCGACGAAATCCGCAAGGACCATCCCGACATTCTCTTTCACCAGTCCGGCGGATGCTGCGACGGGTCCTCGCCGATGTGTTATCCGGCGAGCGACTATCGGGTCGGTGAGACCGATGTGAAGCTGGGCGAGATTGGAGGCGTGCCGTTCTATATCAGCGGCAGCCAATTCGAGGTGTGGGCGCACACGCAACTGATCATCGACGTCGTGCAGGGGCGAGGGGGCATGTTTTCCCTCGACAATGGCAGGGAGCGCCGATTTCTCACGCGATCACGGCTGTTTTCCGGTGGCGAGGCGTGTCCGCTGCCAGCGCGCTGACCGAATTTGCCGGGGGATTGTTCGGTCCTTCAGCGAATGCCGAAGGTTTCGCAGGCCGCGTCGATGATCGCCAGTTTGGCGGATTGCGATTCCGCGTATTCGCGACGGAATTCCTTCGAGACCCACATGACCGAACGGCCGCGGGTGCCCTCCCAGCCGATGCTGCCGATCGCTTCGGCCTCACGCAGCTTGCGTGTGAGATGGGTGCGCGACAGGCGGAAGGTTTCGGCCATCTGCGGCACAGACTTGACCTGGGTTGCGACGCGCTCGACAGACGGGTCCGCCGGTTCGATGCCGGCCAGCAGCCAGTCCATGACAATGCCGCCATTGTTCAGCCAGGTGAACAGGGTAAATGTCTGTGGCGGCGTGCGGATTTCCGGCGATATCAGAAAATTCGCCGTGATCTCCGGGTGCAAGCGATGAAGCAATGTCGGGTTTGCCTCATAGGCCGCCTGCCGGTGCCCACCGTCCAGACGGTCGAGCGTGACGAGATGGATCCACATCCACTGGCCGACGGCAGCCGTCGTTTGCGATGCCGGCCTGACCGGTCGGTTGCGTTTGTCGGCGGTCGCCATCTGCTCGGCTATGCCATAGACCAGCATTTCCTTGATGAAGGCATCGGCGGTATTGACGCTCGATATGTTGTGGTTTTTGACCTGTTCGTAGAAGCGCGCCATAACAATGGCTGGATCTGCCGTCCCGCGGGCTGCTTCGCTGAAATAGATCGACATCGCCAGATGTGCCAAGAGCCAGCGTTGCTGCGTGCCGAATACGGCGGCAAGCTTGGGCGATACGGCATTGATTTCGAGAAGCGCTTTGGACTGATCGCGAATTGCCTCGTGCAAATCGGAATTCCGGAGCAGCATTTCGACTGTCAGAGACATGAGGGCTTGGCCAGGTGAGAGTAATTCGATGCATGCGCTGACGCAGCAATCATTCAACATGATAGCCGATCTGTTTTAATGGAATTGCGTCAAGGAATGACGTTTCGCGATATAACTAAAAAAATAAGCTAAATATTCCAGTGCAATGCGTCCAAATGCGACGCATTGCACTGTATTGCCGAATATCAGTCGAAGAGGCTGGAAACAGACTCTTCCGCGCTGGTGCGGTTGATGGCTTCGCCGAGCAAGCTGGCGGTCGAGAGCACACGAATATTGTGTGCCGACTGGACGGCCGTGGTCGGCTGGATAGAATCGGTGATCACCAGTTCGCGCAGCTTGGAGGAGGCAACGCGGGTAACGGCACCGCCGGACAGGACGCCATGGGTGATATAGGCCGTTACGCTGGTCGCGCCGTGTTTCAGTAGCGCTTCAGCGGCATTGCACAGCGTGCCACCGCTGTCGACGATGTCGTCGATCAGGATGCAATCCTTGCCGGCGACGTCGCCGATGACGTTCATGACTTCGGACTCACCCGGACGGTCACGGCGCTTGTCGACGATGGCCAGCAGACAGTCGAGGCGCTTGGCCAATGAGCGGGCGCGCACCACGCCGCCGACGTCGGGCGATACGACCATGACGTTGTTCTGGTCGTAGTGTTCCTTGATGTCGCGCGCCAAGAGCGGCACGGCATAAAGGTTGTCGGTCGGAATATCGAAGAAGCCCTGGATCTGGCCGGCATGCAGATCAAGCGTCAGGACGCGGTCTGCTCCAGCCTCGGTGATCAGGTTCGCCACGAGTTTGGCCGAGATCGGCGTACGCGGTCCCGGCTTGCGGTCCTGACGGGCGTAGCCGAAATACGGAAGCACCGCGGTAATGCGCCGAGCAGACGAACGCCGCATGGCGTCGATCATGATCAGCAGTTCCATCAGATGGTCGTTCGTCGGAAACGACGTCGATTGCACGACGAATACGTCCTCACCGCGCACATTTTCCTGGATTTCGACGAAGATTTCCTGGTCTGCGAAACGGCGGACGCTGGCCTTGCCGAGTGGAACATTGATATAGGAGCAGATCGCTTCGGCCAGCTGCCGGTTCGAATTACCTGCGAAAACCTTCATCGTGGCCCGCCTGTTACATGCCTTGAGATGGGCGCTTTTTACCGTCCTTGCCCCTGAATGCAATAGGCTTGGCGGCGTTCACCCGCTTTTTCGTCAATTCGGGGTGAGTTAACTCTGGATAGGGTGAATAAGGCAACTTTGACGGGTCGAAATCCAAGGTCTAACCGGTCTGCGCGTTTTTCCATGCCACATATTGCGCCACGCTCTTGGTGGCGATCTGCTGCATGACGGAGGCGGGAACGGAAGCCCATGGATCCTTTGCGCCAGAAGGCAGGCTTTCCTGGCCCTGAATGCGATGAAGCCGGCCGCCGCTGGCGTCCAGAATGTCCCAGACATAGACGATCGTCACGTTGCTGCCGTCGGCAAAGGCGGAAAAATAGCCCTTCAGGATATGTTCGCTGGCCGGATCATTGGCGCTCTTGATGGTCAGGCCATGCGCGCGCGCTTCGGCACCCAGCTGGCGCGAGAGTGGCGTTA
Source organism: Hyphomicrobiales bacterium (assembly GCA_900470155.1). Lineage (GTDB taxonomy): Bacteria > Pseudomonadota > Alphaproteobacteria > Rhizobiales > Rhizobiaceae > Allorhizobium. The sequence goes on along the minus strand of UBZT01000009.1, from coordinate 549,371 downwards.
CGGCCTGAACCGGCGCGCCGATGATCGGCAGGAAGCGGATTGTGCCGCGGGCGGTCGTCGCGCCGGCTGGTGCGAGGGAAACCTGTTGAGTCTGCTGAGCGACCGGCGCCGGCTGTTGCTGTTGTCTGGCCGCCTGTGCTTGCGGTTGCTGTGGAAAGGCCTGGCTTGTCCGATCGTTATTGTAGCCTTCTCCGTCGAGGGGCGCGGACGCTACCGGATTGTTACCCTGACTGAGGGCAGCCGCCTGGGCCTCCAGCGTATTCTGCGGAGAGCTGTGATACTGGTAGCCGGGTTGGTCGAGAGGGGCGCTCTGGACGCCTTGGGTGGCAACCGCTCCCAGCGGTGCGGCGGATGTCTGGCCCATGTCGCCGCCGCCCTGGCCGCCATCACCGACATCGACGGGCGGCGTCAGGACTTCGGTACTGTTACAGGCGCCAAGCTGCAGGAGCAGGACGAGTATGGATGCCAGCCGTACGGAACGTCTCATCTATCGCCGATCCTTCTCCGTCACTCCTGTTTGCAAGCTTGTAGCAGCAATTTCCTGTCAATTCTCTGAACAGATGGTGATCGCTTCTCGCCTCAGCGGATGATCAGCTCGAGCGGATGGCGGGAGAGGGGGCGCGGCGCATCCTCTGTCGTCAGATAGGTGTGACCGAGCGTCATCGCCGTCTCGCGCTCGCTGTCCATGATGATCATGTGCACGAAGAGCGTCATGTCCGGCAGGATCGGCTGTACATTGCCGGCGTGAAACATCTGGTGCTCCATCCACGAGGGCGAGAAGCGGGCGCCCAGCGAATAGCCGCAGGCGTTCAGGCGGTGACGGGTCAGGCTGCGGTCGTCCAGAATGCGGGCATGGGTGTCGAAGACATCGCCGAACGTGTTGCCCGGACGAAGCACGCCCTCGATCGCCTTAATGGTTTCATGGCAGGCGGCATAAAGCTCACGGTGGCGCGTGCTCGGTTCGCCAACAATCACCGTGCGCATCATCGCGGCATGATAGTGCGCGGCGGCACCGGCCCATTCGAGGGTCAACTGGTCGGTGGCAGACAGTTTGCGGCGTCCGGCCTTGTAGCGGCACAACAGCGCATCGGCGCCGGATCCGATGATGAATTCATTGGCCGGGTAATCGCCGCCGCCGCTGAAGACCGCGCCCTGCATGGCAGCCAGAATATCGGCCTCGTCCGCGCCGGCGCCAATCAGCGGCAGTGCCGCGTCGAGCGCGTCGTCGGCGAGTTCGGCAGCGCGTATGGCAAAGGCGATCTCGGCCGGGCTCTTGGTCAGCCGCAATTCACTGACAAGGTAGGAAATATCGACGATCTCGCAGAAATTCGTCATCTGATTGTCGAGCAGACGGGCGACGCGGCCGGTCATGCCATGCGTGTCATATTCGATGCCGATGCGCGTGCCGAGCAGGTCCATGTCGCTGAGCAGGCCGCGCAGATCCGCCGTTGGATCGGCGTTGACCCGATCGACCCAAATGACAATGTTCTGGATTGTCGAGGTGTGCTTGGCCTGGCGCAGGTCTGCTGATCGCGTCAGCAGGGTCATGCTGCCATCGGCCTTGACCACGAGGGTCTGGAAGAAGCAATAGCCGAAAGTGTCGTAGCCGGTCAGCCAGTACATGCTTTCCTGGGCGAACAGCAATACCGCGTCGAGCTTCTGTTCCGCCATGCGCGCGGTCAGTCGTGACAGGCGGGTCGTATATTCGCTCTCGTTGAAGTGTAGTGCCATGTCAGTGCTCCAATATCGCGATTGCGGAAATCTGCCGTCCGTAATCCGGTTCGCCGGCATGGGTGGTGCGGCGGTAGGAATAGAACGTCTCAGGGTCGGCATAGGTACACAGGCCCAGTGTGTCTGCTTCGATGCCGGCTCTGGCGAGACGCATCAAGGTCAGGCCGGGCAGGTCAAACATGGCGTGGCCTGGTTTTGCCGAGGGAGAGAAGAAGGGGGAGAAACCGGGATCCTCGTTGGCGAAGCGTTCGACGAACTCCGGACCGACTTCGTAATTGGCGACACTGATCGACGGGCCGAGCGTGGCACGGATCGACTGGCGTCGCGCACCAAGCCCAATCATCGCTTCGATCGTGTTTTCGAGCACGCCGGTCAGGGCGCCTTTCCAGCCGGCATGGGCCGCACCGATGACACGGTTTTCCGGGTCGGCAAACAGGATTGGCCCGCAATCCGCGGTCAACACGCCAAGGATCACGCCCGGCGTTGCCGTTACCTGTGCATCGGCCTTCGGACGGCTGCCGTCGTAATGCGCGTCAATGGTCACCACATCCGGCGAATGGACCTGATGTGCGGTGGCGAGGCGATCCAGCGGCTGGCCAAACCATGTGCTGACCCGACGACGATTTTCCTCGACGTTTTTCGGTTCGTCATGCGATCCCAGGCCGACGTTCAAACCGCGATAGATGCCGTTCGACACACCACCGGCGCGGGTGAAGAAACCATGGCGGATACCGGAGGCCGCTGCCTGCTGAAGCCGCGCGCCGATGATGGGCTGCGGCGTCGAGGTCTCGCTCATGTTTTCGTCTCCGGCATTGATATGTCCTCCGCAGCCTGATTCTTTTTCCAGTAAATATTACTGAATTTATTGGCTTTCTTGGACTTCCCTAGGCGCTGTTTTCGACGCGATGGTGGCAATGGCGGGCTATCAAGTCAATGCTTGACCTTGAAGGGAGCGACATGCACGACCGGATTGGACACGGCCATCACCTTGAACAGTTCCCCCATATAGCCGTTGCCGGAGCCTGCCAGTCGCTTGACGGCCTCGACGATATCGTTCTGGATCTTTTCGTCCTTGCCACGACCAAGCGCGGCGGCCCGCTCTTCGATTCCGAGCCCGACGAGAAAGTCGCCCTGGTGCATGCAGCCGTTCAGATGGACGCCGGCGGAGAGCGATGTTCGGGCGAGATTCTCAAAGTCGACATGGCTGGTCAGGTCGGCGAGACCGGGATGGGCGAGTGGCGGATCATATTCATGGGCACGCACAGCCTGCAGTGTGTCGCCGAAATTGCTGACCATATGGCCATAGTCGATGACCAGAGCCGTTCCATGATGCTGCCGCAGCCGTTCGCAGATGGTCAACATTACGGATTGACGGGCGGGAGCGACCTCGTAGATGGCACCGTCGTCCGGCAGAGCAAGTTGTTGTGGCAACAGAGCCGCATCGAGCGTCGCGACACCGGTTGTGAAGCAAAGGTCACCCTGTTTATCCAGGCCGACCATGCGCTCGCGAAATCCGGTCGGCGTCTTGACGAACTGGCGGATCGGGATCGCATCGAACAACTCATTGGCGGCAAGCAGTGTGAAGCCACCCGGCACGCCCTCGAAGCTGTCGTGCCAGGACACCTTGTCGCCGTGCGATGAGAGTGTCTCCATCTGGGTCAGCTTGAGCAAGGCACTGGTTTCGACCAGATGCACGGTGGCGGTTTCATACAGGCCGGGTGCGACGCGGGCGATGACACGCAGCATGTCGGCCATCATCGTGCCGCGGCCAGGGCCGATTTCGACCAGCCGGACATCCTGGGGTTCGCCGTGGCGCTGCCAGGTGCTGATCATGAAGACGCCCAGCATTTCTCCGAAGAGCTGGCTGATTTCCGGCGCGGTGACAAAATCACCGGCGCGGCCGAAAGGATGGCGCGTGCGGTAATAGCCGTGCTCGGGATCGGCAAGGCAGAGGGCGAAATAGTCGGTGATGCTGATCGGGCCGTTGGCCAGGATCAAGGCCTTGATCTTTTCGGCAAGCGGTGTGGGCATTCGCATGACCTCCTCAGCCTCGATCCGTCCGATCAGCGCGAACGGCGGCGCGACCGGACCACACGATGACCCAGATGCCGATGGCTACCATCGGCAGGGACAGGACCATGCCCATGGTCAGCCAGCCACCAAACAGGTAGCCGATCTGTGCGTCTGGTTCGCGGAAGAACTCGACGAAGATCCGGGCAACGGCATAAAGGCTGACAAAGACGCCCGTAATGCGGCCGGGATAGCGCAGTGCCTTGAAGACACGTGCAAGGACTTGCAACAGCACGAAGAGCAGCAATCCCTCGAGCGCTGCCTCATACAGCTGGCTGGGATGGCGCGGAAACGGGCCACCGGTCGGAAAGGCCATGGCCCATGCGACATCGGCTGGACGGCCCCAGAGTTCGCCATTGATGAAATTGGCGATGCGACCGAAAAACAGACCGAGCGGCGCGACGCTGGCGACAAGATCGAACAGGCTCCACAATGGGATTGCGTGCTTTCGGGCGAAGAAGACCATAGCGAGCGTGGCGCCCAGGAAGCCACCATGGAACGACATGCCGCCATTCCAGACCTCGATCGCGCGCATCGGATTGGCTGCAACCGAGGCGAAATCGTAAAAGAATATATAGCCGAGGCGTCCGCCGGCGACGATACCGATGGCCGCCCACAAAATGAAGTCATCCACCTGCTGGATGCTCAGCGGCGGCTGGCCATTGGGCCAGAGCTGCGGGCGGCGCAAAAGATCGCGGGCAACGAGCCAGCCTAGAAGGATGCCTACGACATAGGCCAGCCCATACCAGTGGACAGCCAAAGGGCCGACCGAGAAGGCGATCGGATCGATCGCGGGAAAGCTCACGACGGCGAAAAGTTCCAAGACTGACAACAATGGCGTTCTTTCGTTTATGCAGGGCGAAAATGGCGTTGCGAAATGACCCGGTCAAGCCCGGCCTGGATGGAATCGCGTCACCCTGCGACACCGTCAACCACCTTTATCAGTTCGAAACTTCTTGCAAGCTCCCGGTTGAATGCCTACCTCATCTTCAACGGGGTGATCCCCGACGGATCTTGATTGAAGAGGAGCCATGCCATGTCGACCGGGCCGAACCGTATCATGGACGAATTTGCCAAACTGATGACGGACGCAGCCGGCGCCGCGCAAGGTGTGCGCCGGGAAGTCGAAACCGCGTTTCATGCTCAGGCCGAGCGCTGGATGAACAGCATGGATCTGGTCAAGCGCGAAGAATTCGACGTCGTGCGCGAGATGGCGCTGAAGGCACGCGAGGAAAACGACCTGCTGCAGAAGCGGATCGAGGCGCTCGAAGCGCAGCTGTTGGGCACAACGGGCAAGCCAGCGGACTGAAAATCCGGTAAATCTGTTCAATCACTTGAATTGCAGCAAGACCCGTAACCTGTTGGTTGCGGGTCTTTTGCCTTTCCGGGCCCTTGACCATGCGTTCTCCATCGCCAATCCCCGGTTATTTTGCTGCTTGTGGACAGGTGGCAAAAAGCCAATGGCCAGAGTCGCTTATGCCGCATTGCGCAGGCGATTCCCGAAGGTCCATCCACAGGCCCGGGCCGCAATTGTGGCATTGGGGGCTGGTGCTTGGTTCTGGCGATTATACACTGATTTTAAATGATGATTCGAAACGGGCCTACGTAAGTTTCGGACAGGGTGCGTGTTTTATCCTGGGGTCCTTCGGAATCGTTCCAGTGTAGTTTCCGGTTCTGGTGTTTGAGTTGTTCGGCATGCCGCCGAAAGCCTACATTCATTCCGGTCAAGAAGGTGATGCATGAGCCTCATGGAAATGGAAGTCGAACGCCAGTCCAACCCGGTCGATATGATCGAGTTTGTCGCGGCGACCAATGATTGGTCGTTCGAGCGTTCCGGCGAAGACGAGATCGCAATGACGGTCGAAGGGCGCTGGACCGATTACCATGTGTCGTTCTCCTGGATGGAAGAGTTCGAAGCGCTGCATCTTGCATCAGCCTTCGACCTGAAGATCCCGGAAAATCGCCTCAACGAGGTGATCAAGCTTCTCTCCTACATCAACGGTCAGGTGCTCATGGGGCATTTCGACTTGTGGCGTAACGAGGACGTGGTCATTTTCCGCCAGTCGCTGCTGCTTGCCGGTGGCGCTGAGCCGACCAACCGACAGGTGGAAGTTCTGCTTTCGTCGGCGGTTGATGCCTGCGAGGCCTATTACCAGGCCTTCCAGTTCGTCGTCTGGTCGGGTGTCGATGCCAAGACTGCCATGGACGCAGTGCTGTTCGAGACCGTCGGAGAGGCCTGAGCATGAGCCAGTCAGCATTCGGGCAGATCGTGCTCGTCGGCGCCGGCAATATGGGCGGCGCCATGCTGTCCGGATGGCTGAAGAATGGCGTACCGGGCTCCTCCGTCACGGTGCTGGATCCGTCGCCGTCCGAAACGATGATGGCGATGATCCGCGATGCGGGTGCGAGCCATTCGGTCAATCCGCCGGAGGGCCTCACTGCCGATATCCTGTTCCTGGCCGTAAAGCCGCAGGTCATGGATGCTGTCCTGCCGAAACTCAGTTCGCTGATGGGCGAGACGACTGCTGTCGTTTCGGTCGCGGCCGGCAAGACGATTGCTTCCATGGAGACCCATCTGGGCGCGGCCGCCATGGTTCGCGCCATGCCGAATACGCCGGCGATGATCGGTCGTGGCGTGACCGGCGCCTATGCCAATGCCGCCGTCAGCGAAACGCAGCGCGATATCGTGCATCGTCTGCTGAAGGTTTCCGGCCCGGTCGAATGGGTCGATAGCGAGGACGCGATCAATGCCGTGACTGCGCTTTCGGGCAGTGGGCCGGCCTATGTGTTTTATCTCGTCGAATGCATGGCAGAGGCAGGCCGCAAAGCCGGACTGCCGGCGGACCTTGCCATGCGTCTCGCGCGGGAAACGGTCGCGGGGGCTGGTGAACTGCTTCATCAGTCTCCCGACCCCGCTTCCAAACTGCGCCAGAACGTGACTTCGCCGGGCGGCACGACCGCCGCTGCCTTGTCCGTCCTGATGGCGGACGAGGGCATGCAGCCATTATTCGACCAGGCGATCGAGGCTGCTCGCAAGCGGGCCGAGGAACTGGCCCAGTGAGCGAAAGCAGCGTGAGCGAGATCAGCTTTGCCGACTTCGAGAAGGTCGATATCCGCGTCGGAACGATTGTCGACGTGGAGGCCTTTCCCGAGGCGCGCAAGCCGGCCTTCAAGCTGAAGATCGATTTTGGGCCGGAGATCGGGATCAAGAAATCCTCTGCGCAGATCACCGTGCATTATACGCCGGAAAGCCTGCTCGGTCGTCAGGTGCTGGGTGTGGTCAACTTTCCGCCACGGCAAATCGGACCGTTTCGCTCCGAGGTCCTTACGCTTGGCTTTGAGGACGACGCGGGTGCGATCGTTCTGGCGGCCGTCGAGCATCCGGTTGCCAATGGCCGCAAACTGATGTGATCAAAGGCCCGCGAGGGCCTTTTCCTTTCAGTGGATGTCCCTGCTGACAGGGTCGGTGAGCGAGAAGCCGTGAAAGCGGACCTTGAAGCCCGCCCGTTTTGGCGAGCATGCGGTGATGCCGACCGAGAGTTGTTCAATGTCGGGCGGAAAATAGGCGAGCCTCGCCATCTGCCAAAGACTGTCTTCATCCAATCGATACTGTACAAAGAACGCGTCACCGAGGCGGCTGGCTCTGACGCCGATGGTTCTCGTCGACGGGGGCAATGCGAAGGCCGACCAGTCGGAGCGCCCACGCGTCGTCACGACGGTGCTGAAATGGCACAGGCCATCCGTGAATTCGATGCCGCACTTCATCCAGTGATCCGCGTCGTGACGGATCATGAGGCCGGCCTGATCATAGAGTTCCTCGTAGGCGCCGGTGAAGCGGGTCTCCGCTGTGAAGTCACCCTGCCGGGATTGGTGCAGGACATGGCCATTGTCATGCTGGAAGCCGTAATAAGTCCTCTGCCAGAAATCCGTCTCCCGACAGGTCTCGACCACTAGGTCCGTTCCTTCCAAATGGGTCGAGGCGGGTAGATTGAGCCATGTCATGCCGTTCCACGGGGGGGGCGAGGGGGCGTTGCACGATGAGGTCATTTCAGCATCCTTGCTGGATCAGACGGGTATTCGGATCACGGCACGAAGGCCGCCAAGGGGGCTGTCTTCGAGCGTGACATTGCCGCCATGGCTGCGGGCGATATCGCGGGCGATCGCCAATCCAAGCCCGGTGCCCGAGGCATCGAGATTCCGAGCTTCGTCAAGCCGGAAGAACGGCTTGAAGACATCTTCACGGGATGCCGGCGCAATGCCGGGGCCATTGTCGTCGAAGATCACCACGAGCCATTTGGCGGTATGGCGTGCCTCGATGTTGAGCGTCGTTGCGTAGCGCCGCGCATTGGACGCGAGGTTCGACACCAGGCGGGCAAAGGCATTGGGTCTGACGGCTATCTCTTCATCGCCGTCGATCGTGTAGGTCAGCGTCTTCCTGTGCAGGGCAAAATCCGTTTCGAGCTTTTCGAACAGATCGCCGAGCCTGATCCGACCGACGTCTTCCTCCGCCTCGCCCTTGGCAAAATCGAGATAACCTTCCAGCATGGTCTGCATGTCGTCGACATCCTGATTGAGGTTGTCGAGTTCCGGATCGTCGCCGGCGAGTGCCAGTTGAAGCTTGAAGCGGGTCAGGATGGTGCGCAGATCGTGGCTGACACCCGATAACATCGCGGTGCGCTGCTCCATCTGACGCTCGATGCGTTCGCGCATCAGGATAAACGCCAGACCGGCGCGGCGGACTTCATCGGCGCCGCGCGGACTGAAATCGTCCGGTGGCCGCTGGCCCTTGCCGAAACTCTCGGCGGCATTTGCCAATGCCAGGATCGGGCGTATCTGGCCCCGGAGAAACAGGATGGAGATGATGATCAGCACCAGCGACGTGCCGACCATCCAGACAAGGAAGATATGGGTGTTGGAGGCGTAGGCCTCGTTTCGCCGGGCAAAGATCTGCAGGATGCCCTGGTCCAGCACGATGCGGATCTCGACCAGGCTGGAATCGCCGACGGTGTCGATCCAGAAGGGCCGGCGGATCTGGTTCTGGATCTGGTCCGACAGGATCTGGTCAAGGATGGAGAAGAAGGGGCGTGGGCGGGCAGGCGGCAGTTCCGAGCCTGGCTCCATCGCAATGGTGAGGTTGAGGCGTTCCTTTGCGATCTGCACCAGTTGCCCATAGTCCTGCGGGCTCGGATAGGCCTCGATCAATGCAATGACTGCCGAGATGTCACGGGTGACGGCAGCGGACAGGCGTTCGGTCACCAGCTGCCAGTGTCGCTCCATGAAGACGAAGGCGACGACGGTCTGGAGGATCAGCATAGGCAGGATGATGATCAGCAGCGAGCGGGCGTAGAGACCCGTCGGCAGCCGGTGGCGCAGCCACCGAGACAGATAACGCAGCCCGGTTGGCGGACTGCGGTCCTGATCCCGGCGGATCTGCTCGAAAAGCGTCATTGTCTTCGCTTCCTTGGTCTTCGCTTCCTACGGGGGCTGGCCACCTTATGCCGGCTGACCTCAGTCCATGCTCAGGCGATAGCCGATGCCGCGAACGGTTTGCAGCCACAATGGATTGGCCGGATCATCCTCGATCTTCCGCCGCAGACGATTGATCTGCACGTCGATCGTGCGTTCGCCGACGTCTGCGTCATTGCCAACCAGTTCGTGGCGCGGGATGGTCTCGCCAGCCCGTGTGGCGAACAGATACATGATTTCCTGTTCACGATCGGTCAGACGGATGGTTTCTGCACCTTTGCGCAATTCCTTGCGCAGAACAGAGAAAGTGTAGGGGCCGAACATGACCTGTTCGATCTTCGGCGCGTCCGGATTAAGATTGCGCTTGAGGATATTGTTGATGCGCAGCACCAGTTCGCGCGGATCGAATGGCTTGGCGAGATAGTCGTCGGCGCCTGCCTCCAGGCCGGCAATGCGGGAATCGGCTTCCGAGCGGGCGGTCAGCAGGATCACCGGGCATTTTTTCGCGTCCGACAGGCTCTGTGTGAGGGAAAGGCCGGATTCGCCCGGCATCATCACGTCGAGCACCAGAAGGTCAAAATTCAAACCTTCGAGCTTGCGGCGTGCTTCGGCGGCATCAGCGGCCACGGTCACCCGGAACCCTTTTTCCGTCAGGAAGCGGTGGAGAAGGTCGCGGATGCGGGTGTCATCATCAACAACGAGGAGATGCGGTGCATCGTCTGAAAGCAGGATCTTCTTGGCCACGTCAGTCGGCTCCGTCGGTATCCGGGTTCACGGCAACTGTCTGTTTCTGCATGCCGTCGAGGAAGCGGCGAACGGCATCGCGTTCGGCGATGGAAAGTCCCTGCATGGCATTGGCAATGCGCTGCGACTGCGGCTCAGACAGCGCGAGCGCCAGTTCGCGGCCGGCAAGCGTTGGATAGAGCCGCCGTTGGCGGCGGTCGGCAGGACCTGCCATCTGACGGATATAGCCGCTGTCGATCAGTTCCTTCAGCACGCGTGCAAGGCTCTGCTTGGTGATCTGCAGGATGGCCAGCAGGTCGGCCACCGTCATGCCGGGACGCCGGCTGACAAAATAGACAACTCGGTGATGAGCGCGGCCATAGCCGAATTTCGACAGGATCGCATCCGGATCGGAAACGAAATCGCGATAGGCAAAGAACAGCCTTTCGATCGTTTCGAAATCGATTGCCTTGTCGTCGACCACCGGCAATTCGGGAAGATCCTTCTTGGCAGCCTTTGTCGCAGACTGTCGTACCACGCTGTTATTCCTTTCATCCCGGTCTCTGCTGAATGAGCGCTGGGCGCTGAAACGCATGGACCGGCTTGCTGTCCGGGATTGCCGCGGCGCAATCGGCCGCGTCTGTTCTCCCGTTCGTTCTCGGCCGGTCGCCCAATATATGCTCACGACGACGAACGATACCTTATCCGATTGGCGGCAAACTAAGCGGAAGTGCGGCAAAACTCCAATGTTTTTACACGGATCGCACATCTTGCGGAATAGTCGGAAACCTCTTGCCGACTTAGCCGTTATGGCCCTCAACAACAGTCGAACAGGTCCACGTAAGGACGTTCGGCTTATAATGCCAGGAAAGATGAAGGGACGGCTCTCATGCTGCACAATGAAATCGAGGAAAGCACATCGGCACGTTCGTTGAAGCCGGTGGTGATCGTCGTTGTCGCAGCCAAACTGATGGTTGCCAGCCTGCTTTTGGCACAGGCAACGATGCTGCCCGGTTCGCCCATTTCAAGTGCCTATGGGCTTAATCGCTGATTTCTGTTGCCGTCCAGTCGTGCTATGCGCTTCCCGTGTTAGCGTGAAAGGAAGCAGTCCCGATGGGCCACGTGCAGGCAGGCATTATCCCGGTCACCCCATTCCAGCAGAATTGCACCATCCTGTTCGATGACGAGACGCGTGAAGGCGTGATCGTCGATCCGGGCGGCGATGTCGATGTGATCATTCAGACGATCGAAGAGAACAAGATCACCTTGAAGGCGATCTGGCTCACCCATGGCCATCTTGATCACGCCGGGGGCGCTGCCGAACTCAAGGAGCGTCTGGGTCTGACGATCATCGGGCCGCACAAGGACGACCTGCCGCTGCTCGAGCGGATCGAGACGCAGGCGCGCGCCTACAATATCACCGGCTTGCGCAATGTCCTTCCGGACCAGTGGCTTGAGGATGGTGACCGGGTTTCCTTTGGCGAGCACACTTTCGAAGTGTATCATTGCCCGGGTCACGCACCAGGTCACGTGATCTATTTCGATCGGGAACAGAATTTTGCTCATCTCGGTGATGTGCTGTTCAGCGGTTCGATCGGCCGCACCGATCTCCCTGGGGGAGACCATCAGACCTTGCTGAATTCGATCAGGGACAAGGTCTTTCCGCTGGGCGATGACGTCGGCTTCATTTGCGGCCATGGACCGGGCGGGCGTATTGGCGAAGAACGCCGGAACAATCCCTTCCTGCGCGGCCTCTGATCCGAAGACACATGCATAAAAAAAGCGCCGCGGAAGCGGCGCTTTGCAATTCAGACTAGCTTTCGTTCCGGTCAGCCGGCCGTGCAGAAATGCGACATGCCGTCATAGCCGACAAAGGTGCCGGTGCGCGAATTGAAGCTGCGATAACGGTTCGCGCAATAGTCGTACCATTCCGGGGTCCAAGGCTCGACGCCATAGCTGACACGGCGCTCCTGGTAGACGCTGCGGCGCGGCGGGGGCGGCGGCGGATAGTCGTCGACGTAATATTCCGGCTCGTCATACACCGGGCCGGGTTCGACATAGACGCGGCGCTGCGGCTGGCTGGCGATGGCCGAGCCGACGATCACGCCGGTGGCGAGGCCGAGAACGCCAAGGGCAACCGCATCATTGTCCCGATGGTGACGGTAGCGGTCGCGCGCCTCAGCCTGGCTCGATGCCATGATCGGAGTTAAGGTGACGACGGTCGCGAGAAGGGCGTATTTTGCGATTTTCATCATAAGGTCAGTTCCTCATGCCAAAGCGGCTTGCTCTTGGTTAACGAGCGATGAGAAAACACTAGCCTCGGATGGCTGAACGTAAGCTGAACGAAAAAACCCGGCATACCTGCCGGGCCGCACATGCGAAGCGAGTCCGGATGAAATCAGCCGGAGATCTGCAGGTTTACGGCCTTCGGGCCCTTGCCGCGGCGATCCGGTTCCGTGTCGAAGCTTACTTTCTGGTTTTCGGTCAGGCCCGAAAGCCCAGATGCCTGTACTGCGGAGATATGAACGAAGATATCCGCGCCACCATTGTCCGGCTTGATGAAGCCAAAGCCCTTGTCGGTATTGAAGAATTTTACAGTGCCAGTTTCGGCCATGCGTCAGGTCCTTTTCTCTCTGCCCATATTCGGCGGGGCAGCATTTCAATGTTTTCCCGCGAACGGGTGAGCGACAGGCATTTGTCGATAAGTGAGGAAAGGGGCCCTGTTACCGCAAGCAACCCCGAAACGTTGCAACCAACGCCTCAAGATCGTTTGCCCGGGTTGTTATAGCGTCCCCGGCGCGCATCTATTTATAGGTCTTCCCATGCTCGCAAAATTGCCCGAACATCAAAAGAGTGCTTGGTTTATCAGGAATTGGCAAGCAAAAGTTTTCCGAACGTTAACGGCGATACCCCTTGGTTATCAAGGGGAATGCCGCTCCCGAGAGGAGGTTTTTGATGGTATTTGCCGTTTCGGCGAAAAATTGCATCGCCTGCGATGGAGATTTGCCAAAAAGCGCGCGCGAACACGGTATTTTTCGGTTGAAATTTTCTGTGTTCGGTTTTTTCGCCTTTAGGATGCATCCGCTCGCGACAATCGTATCAATTGTCCATCCTGTTCGTCCGTGACGAGCAAAATGGAGCCGTCGGGCGCCACTTTGACATCGCGGATGCGGCCATAATCGCCTGTCAGCAGTCGTTCTTCCGTGCCGATGGAGCCGTCGTCCATGCGATCGATGCGCGCCAGTAGCTGGTATTTCAGTGCCGCAACCAGAAAGTCGCCGTTCCATTCGGGGAACATCGCGCCGCGATAGACTGAAATCGCGCCGGGCGCGATCGAGGGATCCCAGTAGTGCAGGGGCTGTTCATAGCCATCCGCGGCCTGCCCAACACCAATTTCGGCACCGGAGTAATGTTTGCCGTAAGAGATTGTCGGCCAACCGTAATTGCTGCCAGCCTTCGGACTGTTGATTTCGTCACCGCCGCGCGCGCCGTGCTCGACCGTGTAAAGGCTGTTGTCGGCCGGATCGATCGTGATCCCCTGCGGGTTGCGGTGGCCAACGGACCAGATTTCCGGCGCCCCCTGGCCGTTTTCGGCAAACGGATTGCCACTGCCGGGTGTGCCGTCAGGCTTGATATGAAGAATGGAACCGGCGTGATCCTTGGGGTCCTGGGCGCGGTCCATCTCACCCCGGTCGCCGATGCCGAAATACAGGCTGCCATCGGCAGCAATGGCGATGCGCGAGCCAAAGTGCTGGCCGGCGCCGGTCAATTTGTTCATGACGAATATGCGTTTGACATCTTCCAGACCGCGTTCGTTGGCGGCCAGCCGCGCGCTGAAAACAGCGGTCCCGTGGCCCCCTTCGCCTGCAACCGAGGCGGTGAAATAGAGGCTGCGGCTCTCTGCGAAGTCCGGTGAAAGAGCAATATCCAGCAAGCCGCCCTGACCGGCGACCCGGATTTCCGGCAGGCCGGTCAACGGTTCGCTGGTCTTGCCGTCGCGGATGATGCGGATGCGGCCCGGCTTTTCCGTCACGATATAAGCGCTGTCGGGCAGGACTTCGACGGACCAGGGGTTTTCCAGGCTGCCGGCGATGGACGTTACGTTGATCGAGATGTCGCCGGCCTGAATTCTTTCCTGTGCCAGTGCATTGAGCGGCATTTGCAGAGTGGCGGCCGTCATTCCTGCGGCGAGTGTGAGACTCCGGCTCATGGCCCGGCTTATGGCCCAGCTTATGGATCGTGTTGCGGTCATGGAAACTCCAGATGTTAACGTGTCGACGCGCACCGCGTCTCAAGGCTAGTTGGTCGAATGCCGGAACCGAACAAGGTGATGCGGATAAAAGATCCGCGAGCTGACCTCTTTGTGACCAGACGTGAATGCATCGCCCGGTTTAGCGGCCATCATTGATCGAACGGGATTGCAGCAGATCCGCCATGCCGCGTCGCCACAGCCCGAACCCGCCTATGCTCATGACCGCAAAACAGAGCAGTAGCAGGCCGAGCAGCACGCGGCGCTCTTCCCCGAGGCTGGACCTGTCGCGCGTGCCGGTCGTGCCGGGCTGGTTGACCAGGTCTCCCGTCGGGCGTGCCAAGGGACCATGCGGCCGGATAACGATAGGACCAGAGCCATGGCTGTCTGATGTCGCGGCGATACTCGATCGGGATTGAGTGGTTGCGGGCGGCGTGACCGGCGATGTCGCATTGGCAGCCATGGCGAGCGCAACGGCGAGGCCGGTAATGGCGACAATCTTGGCGTTGGCGGTCTTGATGGCGGCAAGCCGCGTGCGTCGGCGCGGTGTAGCGCAATCGAGATCAACTGGCTTGTTCGTGGGCATGCGCATGTCAGACCTTCCCTATGGTTGTCGGGCAGGCACAGACAACTGGCATTTCGCGACGCTAGCAGGACCGAAGTGTGGCGAAGCGCGGTTCATGTCGCGGCTTTCCCATGATGGGTGCCGGCGGCAAGTGAGGGAGATTGACTTGGTGACGCGAATATCGAGCGGGCGCGCGCTTTAAGCTTGAAAGGACGGACCATTTTCGCCATAGAGCTTGAACCTGAAGCCTTGGCTCCGTCTAGGGTTCCAATTGATCAATCAGCTTCAGGATCTCACACAATGGCCTTTCTCGCCGACGCCCTTTCCCGTGTTAAGCCGTCCGCCACCATCGCCGTCTCGCAGAAAGCGCGCGAGTTGAAAGCGAAAGGCCGGGACGTGATCGGCCTTGGTGCCGGCGAGCCGGATTTCGATACGCCGGACAATATCAAAAAGGCGGCCATCGACGCCATCCAGCGCGGCGAGACGAAGTACACGCCGGTTTCGGGCATTCCGGAACTGCGCAAGGCGATCTCGGCAAAGTTCAAGCGCGAAAACGGCCTCGACTATACCCCGGAGCAGACGATCGTCGGCACCGGCGGCAAGCAGATCCTGTTCAATGCCTTCATGGCGACCATCAATCCCGGCGACGAAGTCATCATTCCGGCTCCTTACTGGGTGTCCTATCCGGAGATGGTGTCGATCTGCGGCGGCACGCCGGTCTTCGTCGCGACCACCCAGGACAACAATTTCAAGCTGACCGCTGCGGATCTCGAAAAGGCGATCACGCCGAAGACGAAGTGGTTCCTGTTCAACTCGCCGTCCAACCCGTCGGGCGCCGCCTACAGCCATGACGAACTCAAGGCACTCACCGACGTTCTGGTCAAGCATCCGCATGTCTGGGTCCTGACCGACGACATGTACGAGCATCTGACCTTCGGCGACTTCAAGTTTGTTACCCCGGTCGAAGTCGAGCCGTCGCTCTATGACCGCACGCTGACGATGAACGGCGTGTCGAAGTCCTATGCGATGACCGGCTGGCGCATCGGCTATGCTGCCGGCCCGCTGTCGCTGATCAAGGCGATGGACATGATCCAGGGCCAGCAGACGTCTGGCGCGTGCTCGATCGCCCAGTGGGCGGCCGTCGAGGCGCTCAACGGTCCGCAGGACTTCATCCCGGCCAACAAGAAGATCTTCGAAGCCCGTCGCGATCTCGTCGTGTCGATGCTCAACCAGGCGACCGGCATCGTATGCCCGAAGCCGGAAGGCGCCTTCTACGTCTATCCGTCCTGCGCCGGCCTGATCGGCAAGACCGCACCGTCGGGCAAGGTCATCGAGACGGACGAGGACTTCGTTACCGAACTGCTTGAGACGGAAGGTGTGGCCGTGGTTCATGGCTCGGCCTTTGGCCTTGGCCCGAATTTCCGCATTTCCTACGCGACCTCGGAGGATCTGCTGGAAGAAGCCTGCAACCGCATCCAGCGCTTCTGCGCTTCCTGCAAGTAAGCTGCACGGTATGACATACAAAAAGGCGGGGCCTCGCGGTCCCGCCTTTTTTGTTCAGCCAAACGAGTCGTTTAGGCCGTGTTCTTCACCCACGGGCCGAGGTAGGCACTCTCACCGAACAGGCGTTCGCGGTCGCGCCACAGGGCCGGGATGAACAGGGCAGCGAGGGCTGCGGCGGTAATCATCGTCTTGGTCAGCTGCGACAGTTCCGGGGTGCGGCCGTCGAGATAGTAGACCAGGTAAACGATCAGCACATGCCAGACATAGATCTGCAGCGAGTGGCGGCCGAGCAGTTGTAGGAAGCTGAGCGAGAACAGGCTGGTCAGTCCATTGGCGATCCGGCGCACCATCGCATTTTCGCTGCGCGGACCGGCGATCAGCAGCCAGGCGATACCATAGGCGACGGCGGCGAAGTTGAGCAGATAGACCGGACCAAAATCGGCGCGCACTTCCATCAGGCCGAATTTTTCCAGAACGACACCCGGCATCAGTCCGTGTGCCGTCATCAGGCGCAGCGGCAGGAAAAACACGCAGACTGCAAGGGCGGTCCAGGCCAGTGTGGTGTTGCGCGGAGAGAACACCTTCTGCCATTCGATCTGTTTCATCGAGGTAAGGCTTCCGGCAATCACGCCGGCAAAGAAGACGATCTGCCAGCCGAGCAGGTTGAAGCTGACCCGCAGGCCTTCCTTGTCCGGCGCGCCGGCCAGCCAATCGTTGAGCGGATAGGTGAGGGCGCGCTGCAGACCGAGCTGGGCAGCCATCCAGATGAGAAGCGAGCCAATTGCCACGCCGAGCCAATGACCGCGCAGGCACATCCAGATGACGATCGGCGCAAAGACCATGTAGATGATGTATTGCGGCAGAATGTCCATGAAGGTGGGCTGGAACAGGAAGGTGACGACCGGTGCGAGACTGCTCGGGTCGAACAGCTTGGTTGGACCAAGCCAGTTCTGCCAGATTACGCCGGCGCCCGGCAGAATCAGCTGCAGCCCCAGGATGACGAGGATGATGCCCATCGCATAGCGATATAGCTCCAGGGCGCGGGACCAGATCCGGTCACGGCCGACAGTATAGCCATCTTTCATCATCTTTCGGGCATAGACCATGCCGATCAGGAGACCGGACAGGAAGACGAATCCCTGGGCATCTTCGACAAATGCGAGGTTTCGATGGTTGATCTGGACGAGCCAAAGGCCGCCGGTGAATACCAGATGGTTGATCAGCATAAAGACGAGGAAATAGCCCCGCATGCCGTCGATCACGTCCAATCTTTTCACGTTTCGACTCCCGAGTTGGCCCCCCGGTAACCTGTGGGAGCGATGTGCATCCGCATCGTGTTGACAATGCGGCGGGTGGCCCAAAGCGGGCTGACCATCGCTGGAGGAACGACGTTTTTCCACAAAAGTTCCGAAGGATTTGCGGTTTATGTGTGCGCTGCACAAAGGCTGAAGGCGCTCACAGGCCGATGAAGGACAGCATGATGAAGGTCGTGAACAAGATGAAATGCGTCATGCCTTCAATGGCATTGGTTTCGCCATCATTGAGGTTGATGGCAGCGGCTATCAGGGTGATTGCGACCATGGTGGTCTGGACAGGGGTCATCGCCATCACGAAAGGTTGACCGGTGTAAAGGGCAATTCCCTCCATCACCGGAACCGTGAGAATGACCGTCGAAAGCGAGGCACCCATGGCAATGTTGACGGTGGCCTGCATGCGGTTGTTGAGGGCGGCGCGGAGGGCGGTGAGGATTTCGGGCGCTGCGGAAATAGACGCGACGAGAATGGCGGTCAGCGCCACCGGCGCGCCGGTGCCTTCCAGTCCGGCGTCTGCCATCACCGACATGAACTCCGCAAGGCCACCGATTAGGACGACGCCGAAAAGGATCACGGCGATGGAAGTGGCGGTCGATTGTGAATGTGCATGCACTGGCGCGTGGGATGCCCCCTGAGAGGGGATGCCGTCTTCTGCCGACATGCTTTCTTCGACAGGCGGCTGCCGGGTCGGATAGCTATAGGAGAAGAAGTAGCTATGGGTGCCGACCTGCATGCGCAGGAAAAGCGCATAAAGGGCGATCATCGCGAAGATCGTATAGAGCGAATAATACTGCCATTTGTCGCGGGGGATGAATTCGGGCACGATCATGGAAATTCCCATGGCAGTCAGGATCATCACGCCATAGGTCTTGCCGGAATCGTCATTGTAGGGCTGCTCGCCGTGTTTCAGTCCGCCGATCAGGGCGGCAAGGCCGAGAATGCCGTTTATATCGAGCATGACGGCGGAATAGATTGTGTCGCGCACCAGCGTCGGGGAGGCCTCGTTGTTCATCATGATCGCCAGGATGATCACTTCCACCGCGACCGCGGAAAGGGTCAGGATCATCGTGCCGTAGGGGTCGCCCACCTTGAGGGCGAGGATTTCGGCGTGATGGGCCACGCGCATCGAGGCGATGACGATCGCGCCGATCAGCAGGGCAGCCCCGATGAGGGAGGCGGCCTGGCCTGTCTCAAGGATCGCGTGTTCGAAAAGATATGCGAGGACTGCCATGACAATCGGAATCAACAGGGAGCGTTCCTGGCGGATCAGCGACATACTTGCATTCCTCCTGGTTGTATTGCGCAACGGCGAAAGCATTCAGAGGTTCCGCTCAAGCGCCTGTGACCGCATGACATTTGCGAAGCATCGTCTTTGATGGAATAATCATCTTACCGTGAGAGGAGAAGGCCATGGTGAAGATTGTCTACGAGATCGTGCCGCATGATGGCGGTTGGGCCTATCGGCTGGGTACCGTCTATTCCGAATCGTTCGCGACACATGACCAGGCGCTGGAGGCCGTCCGGATCGTGGTGGCCGAGCAGCAGGTCGGCGACGAACCGGTAACGATCAGCTTTCAGGACGAAAGCGGTCGCTGGCTGGAGGAATACAGTGACGGTGGCGATCGACCTGAAATCGAGGTCGTCGATGCCTATGTCCCCGAGGCGCCTTCACAGCTGTGATGCCGATAGCGCCAGTCGTTTCGTGAATCCGATCAACCGGCTAGCGGGCCTTCTTCACGCTTGGGCCGTGTGTTGATGTTTTGAAACAGGCGGCGGTTCTTCACGTTCAGGATCAAGTCTCGACATTGCTATCGCGAGACGATGGACGCGAGGCCGTCGACGAGAGCGTTGTAGGTCGCGCGGTAACGCGGCGTGGTCTTCAGGCTTTGATGCATGACGACGAAGGTTTCCAGGCCGATGCCCAATGCGCCAGGCAGGATCTCGACCAGATCCGGGTCGCGGGCTGCGATGGACGTCTGGCAGACGCCGATGCCCAGACCGGCGCGGATTGCCGCCAATTGTACCAGATTGCTGTCGGCCCGGACATTGAAGTGGATGTTGGCAATGTCGGGCCGCGCCTTGAGCAGGTCGCGGATATAAGCCAGTTGCTTGTCGAAGCCGATCAGGCGATGTGCCGCGAGTTCAGCGGTGGACTGTGGCGTGCCATGGCGGTCGAGATAGCTGCGATGGGCATGAAAGCCAAGCGCGACAACACCGACGCGCCGGCTGACGAGTGCCGCCTGGACCGGGCGTATCATACGGATGGCGATGTCCGCTTCCTGCTGCAGCAGATCTTCGACGGCATCGGATGCGGAGAGCTCGATTTCCAGACCGGGATGCCTCTCCAAAAGTTCGGCCAGAATTTTCGGCAGCGTTTCAACGGCGATCACCTCGGCGGCGCTGATGCGCACTGTGCCGCGGACATCAGCCATGTCACCAGAAGCGATGCGCGACAGGGAGGATGACATGGCGGCCATTGTCTCGGCATGGCCACGCATCGACAGGGCCTTGTCAGTCGGCAGCAGGCCTTGCGGACCGCGCAGGAAGAGCGCTGCACCAAAGGCGTCCTCCAGCGCCTCGATATGCCGCCCGGTCGTCGGCTGCGTCAGGCCGAGACTGCGCGCGGCAGCCGACAAGGAGCCGGTCTGCAGTACGGCGAGGAAGGTGCGGTAATAGTCCCAGCTAACGCGATCGATTGCCATACATAAAAGTATAGCTGATCTATAAAAATAGACAATTCTGAATGTCGTTTGTCGGTGTCATTGTTTGCCCAGTTCATTGAAGGAGCAAACATGACCTATCCCCCTCGTTTTCTAGAACAGCCGCTTGCACTGGTCCTCGGTGCCACAGGCGGCGTTGGTGGCGCGCTGGCTGAAGCCCTGGTGAGGAGGGGCTACCGTGTCCGCGCGATGCATCGGCGTCCCGAGCAGCTTGCCAAGACCCATCCGGCCTATGAGTGGGTCAAGGGCGATGCGATGAATGCGGCGGATGTGCGGGCCGCCGCCGAAGGGGCAGGTGTTGTCGTGCATGGTGTCAATCCGCCCGGTTATCGGAACTGGGGAGAACTGGTGCTGCCGATGATCGACAATACCATCGCCGCCGCGCAAGCGGTTGGTGCGCGGATACTGATGCCAGGGACGATCTACAATTTCGGTCCGGACAGCTTCCCGCTTCTGGTCGAGGACAGCCTTCAGGCTCCGCTGACCTCCAAGGGCCGGATCCGCGTCGAGCTTGAGCGTAGGTTGGAAGCCGCGGCGCGTGACGGCACACAGGTCATTCTCGTCCGCGCAGGGGATTTCTTTGGGCCGAATGCGGGCAACAACTGGTTTGCACAAGGATTGATCAAGCCAGGAAAGCCGGTCCGGTTCGTGATCAATCCCGGAAGACAGGGTGCGGGACATGCCTGGGCCTATCTGCCGGATGTGGCGGAGACATTCCTGCGGCTTCTGGAGCGGGCAGACCGTTTGCCGGCTTTTGCACGCTACCACATGGACGGTTTCTTCGACGAAGATGGGCTGCAGATGGCCGGCGCGATCCGTCGTGTTGTCGGGGAGCCCGATATCCGCGTCTGGTCTTTCCCTTGGGCTTTGGCCGGTTTGGCGCGTCCATTCATGCCCTTGCTCCGGGAGATACACGAGATGCGCTATCTTTGGCGCGAGACGATCCGTCTCGACAACACGCGGCTGAGGGCCGTTCTGGGCGAAGAACCGCATACGCCGATCGATCTTGCGGTCACGGCGACCTTAACGAGCCTCGGCTGTCTTGGAGAGCCTTCGTCCCCGAAAAAAGGTTCGCGCCTCGGCCTAGGGGCATCGGAGGCAGGACGATGACAGCATCAGTAACCGTTGAAACGGGTCATTGGCGTACTGGGTTTACGGCTTTGGCGGTCCTGACCATTATCGGCATCGGCGGACAGTTCTATCTGGCAGGCATGGCCGTGTTCGGGGCCGGAGACGGCTGGGGTCTGCATGCGATGATGGGCGGGCTGCTGTCCCTGCCGATCCTGCTGATGCTGTGTCTCGCTTTTATGGCCCCCGCTCTTGTGGACTTGCGGAGGCCGGCCGGCATGTTGGCGGGGCTCTATGTGGTTCAAGTCACCCTGGCTGCAATTGGCTCGGCAATCCCCTACGTGGGGGCTTTGCATCCGCTGAATGGCCTGGCGATGGACGGTGTCGCAATTGCCTTGGCAAGGGCGAGCCTCAGGAAGCCTTGAAAATCAGGGAGAAAACACCAAAGCCCCAGCGCGAGCCGGGGCTTTGGTTTCATTGGCTAAATCAGGCGAGCGCCGGGTAGGTGGTGTAACCCTGCTCACCGCCGCCGTAAAACGTCGAGCTATCAACCTCGTTGAGCGGGGCTTCTTCCTTCAGGCGACGGACCAGATCGGGGTTGGCGATGAAAGGCTTGCCGAAGGCGACGACATCGGCATAGCCGCTTTCAACGGCTTCGATCGCCGCTTCGCGGTCATAACCGTTGTTGACCATCCAGACACCCTTGCCACCCTTGGCGCGGTAGGCTGCCTTAAGGGCTGCCCAGTCGAAGGGCAGAACGTCACGCGGGCCGCCGGTCGCGCCTTCGACGACGTGGATGAAGGCGAGGTCATAGGCGGCCAGTTTTTCGACCAGGGCCGTGTAGACAGCCGTCGGATCGGGATCGGATACGTCATTGGCCGGGGTGGTTGGCGAAATGCGGATGCCGGTGCGACCGCCGCCGATTTCCTTGGCTACGGCTTCGGCGACCTCCAGCGTCAGGCGGATACGGTTGTCGATCGAGCCGCCATAGGCGTCCGTGCGCTGGTTGCTGCTGGAACGCATGAACTGCTCGAGCAGATAACCGTTGGCGGCATGGATCTCGACGCCGTCGAAGCCGGCATCGATCGCGGCACGGGCGGCCTTGCGATAGTCTTCCAGCAGGCCCGGAATCTCGTTCAGTTCCAGTGCACGTGGCTCCGACGTCTCGGCAAATGCGCCGGTGCCATCGGCGTTCAGGATGTAGGTCTTGGACTTCGCCTGGATGGCCGAGGGCGCCACCGGCTTGCCGCCATTCGGCTGAAGCGAGGTGTGCGAGATGCGGCCGACATGCCAGATCTGGGTGACGATCTTGCCGCCAGCTTCATGCACCGCGTTAGTAACGCGTTTCCAGCCTTCGATGGCTTCCGGCAGATAGAGGCCCGGAACATCGGCGTAGCCCTGACCCTGATGGGTGATGGCCGTGCCTTCGGTGATGATCAGGCCCGCACCGGCGCGCTGGCGATAATACTCGACGTTGAGATCGTTCGGAACGGCACCTGGGGAACGGTTGCGGGTCAGCGGTGCCATGGCAACGCGGTTGGCTACGGCAATATCGCCCACGGTGGTCGATTGAAAAAGCTTGGACATGAAACCTCTCGGGAGTTTTCCAATGATGGGAGGGGAGGAGCATTGGAAATTCCCATTTGGGGTTTCAAAGCTTACTGTTCAAGTCCTGAATAAACTCGGAAATGCTCTGTTCGTTGCGCCTGTAAAGCACACGCTGACCCACGCGTTTGGACGCGATCAGGCCGGCTCGCTGGAGTGTGGCGAGGTGAGCGGAGACTGCAGATTGGGACAAACCGGATCGTTCAAACTGTCCTGCGCTGATGCCCTCTTTGGCTTCTTCGCTGGCGACGCCGAAATATTCGAGCGGATCCTTCAACCAGATGAGCATTTCAAGCCGCGCCGGATGGGCCAGCGCCTTCATGACGTCTTCCAAAGAGATTTCTCCTCCGTGTAAGTTACGCATGTGACATAGGCTAATATTGATTATCGTCAAGTTTTCGGCATGTCAAAAAGACCGAAGCCCTTGGCCGAATGTGGACGTCTCAGAAAAGCGATCGTAAATTTGGCAAAAAAAGAGGGCCACTGGAAAAACCAGGGCCCTTTAAAGTGTGAAGGTTAAAAACCTCCAGAGGGGAACAGCTGCTGCGGTGGAACTGGGAGGAAAAAGCCACCATATGCATCAGCTGAGTGCGATATGGTGGTTTTTTGTGCAGTGAACAATGCTTTTTTATGCATGTCAGTCATGCGTCAAACGCAAGTCTTAACTTTTCAGCCTGAAAAAGACTGCATTGCTCCGACGCTCAGAAGTTCCAGTTGCGTGCTTTGGCAACGATGAAGTCTCTGAAAGCCTTGAGTTTTGCCGCGTTCTTGATTTCGTCCGGATAGCAGAAATAGGTGTCGAAGGAGGGGATATCGGCGGGGATCGCCAACTGGACGAGACCCGGATCGCGTCCGACGATGTAGTCCGGCAGCATGGCGATGCCGATACCGAGCAGGCAGGCGCGCTTGATCGATGTCTGGCTGTTGATCTGCAGATGCGGCATTCGGGCATTGTCCGACGACCGGCCCGCCGTTTCGAGCCAGTTGACATCGAGCAGATAATTGGGTGCTGGCTCGCCGAAGGAAATGATCTTGTGGCTGTCGAGATCCTCGATCGACTGTGGCTCGCCGTAGCGGTTGATATAGGATGGTGCCGCATAGACGTGCATGTGCACGGTAAACAGCTTGCGCTGGATGAGGTCCGATTGTTGCGGTTGGCGCAGACGAATGGCGCAGTCGGCATGACGCATGTTGACGTCCAGCTCCTCATTGTCGAGGAGAAGCTGGATTGACATGTCCGGATAGAGCTGCAGGAATTCCTGCACCTTATCGGTGAGCCAGCCCTGGCCAAGGCCGACGGTGGTCGTGACGCGCAGTTTGCCGCTTGGCTTTTCAGTTGTCTCCGTCAGCTGCATCTTGACCGTTTGCAGCTTCAGCAGGACGTCATGGGCTGTGCGATAGAGCAGCTCGCCCTGTTCGGTCAGAATGAGGCCACGGGCGTGGCGGTGGAACAGCTTGACGCCGATGTCCTGCTCCAGCGCCGAGACTTGGCGGCTGATCGCGGACTGGGACAGGTGAAGCTTGTCGGCTGCGTGGGTGAATGACCCGGCCTCGGCGGCCGAATGGAAAATACGCAGCTTATCCCAGTCTAGCGGCATGCCGCCCCCTCTCATCGTTTATTCCGCCGCTTGTTGGACGGGAACAACGACGGCGGACAGGAAACGCTCGGCCTCCAGTGCCGCCATGCAGCCCATGCCGGCAGCGGTAATGGCCTGACGATAGATGTCGTCGGTCACGTCACCGGCAGCAAAGATGCCGGGCACGTCGGTTGCGGTCGAATCCGGTGCGGTCCAGAGATAGCCGTTGGACTTCAGCTTGAGCTTGTCCTTGAACAGTTCGACCGCCGGTGCATGGCCGATCGCCACGAATACGCCATCGATCGGCATGTCGACAATGGCGTTGGTCAGCGTGTCGCGCAGCTTCACGCCGGAGACCGACGGCGGCATCGGCGGCTTGGCCGGCGCACCGGTAATCTCATCGACTGCAGTGTTCCACATCACACGAATATTGTCCTTGGCGAACAGCCGTTCCTGCAGGATCTTTTCCGAGCGGAAGGAATCGCGACGGTGCACGACCGTGACCGCCTTGCAGATATGCGACAGATAGAGGGCTTCTTCGACGGCTGAATTGCCGCCACCAACGACGATGACGTCCTTGTTGCGATAGAAGAAACCATCGCACGTCGCGCAGGCGGAAACGCCGAAGCCCTGGAAATGCTGCTCACTCTCGATTCCAAGCCACTTGGCCTTGGCGCCGGTGCATATGATCAGTGTGTCGGCAGTCCAGACCTGACCGCTGTCCGTCTTGACGGTGAAGGGGCGGTGACTGGTGTCGACTTCGGTGACGAGGTCGCTGACGATCTCGGTGCCGACATGGACCGCCTGGTTGAGCATCTGCTCCATCAGCCACGGACCCTGGATCGGATCGGCAAAGCCAGGATAATTCTCCACATCCGTGGTAATCATCAACTGGCCGCCCTGTTCCATGCCGGCGATCAGAACAGGCTTCAGCATTGCACGGGCGGCATAGATGGCAGCCGTGTAGCCGGCGGGGCCGGAGCCGATAATCAACACCTTGGTGTGGCGGGCAGACATGATGGATCCTTTCAAAACGGCCGACAGAGCAAAGGATCCGAGACATGGACCGCGCTCATATTTGTAAGCTCATTTATGAACGCTCCCCATGTTTATTCAAGGGCAGCTTTGCATTAGCAACAGGGCTTTCATCAGGGGCGTAATATTTGTGCGCATTCTGGACAGAATGTTGCGTATTTTGGCGGTTCGGCTAGATAACAGACGGTGATTTGGGAAAGGCCCGACCGTGCTGAAAGTGGAACTCGACGCCATCGATCTTCGAATCCTTCGGGAGTTGCAGCGCGATGGACGCATGACCAATGTCGAATTGTCGGAGCGGGTCGGCATCTCGGCGCCGCCATGCCTGCGGCGTGTGCGCAAGCTTGAAGAAGCCGGGATCATCGAGGGCTATCATGCGATGGTGAGCGCAACCAAGCTCGGCTACGATCTGGTGGCCTTTTGCATGGTCGGGCTGAAACATCAGTCCGAAGGTAATCTCAAGGCTTTTTCTGCGGCAACCGATGGCTGGCCGATCGTCCGTCAGGCCTGGATGGTCAATGGCGACAGCGACTTCCTGCTCCACTGCGTTGCCGAAAACCTGACCAAGTTTCAGGATTTCGTCATCGAGGTTTTGACCGCCAACGAGCATGTCGACACCGTGCGCACCATGCTCACCATCCGTCAGGTCAAGAAACTCGGACTGGTGGAAATCCTGACGTCCGCCGGATGATGGTAGTTTAAGACAGTTCAGGCGCCGTACCAGGCTTTGCGCAGCCAACTGACATCGCCGATGCGGCGATACCATTTCTGACCGCCGCCATTCAGCGCCTCGGCCATTTTCGGATTACCGGCGAAGACGACGATCCGCGCATCGAGCGGAAGCGACGGATTGCGCAGGAAGCTTGCAAAATTCGGCGGAACGCAGTCGTTCTTGAAGCTAACGCACCATTGGCGCGGCCAATAGCGCAGCTTGCCGGCGCGAAACATGTGGTCGCTCAGAAACTGCTGCTCGTGTTCGTAGTCGACGGCTGCCTTTGCCGGATCCGCCAGATAGTCGTCGAGCACATCGTTATGGGCGCCGAATTCATAGCGGAAGACGGAGCTATTGCCGACCATCGCCAGAAACGTGTCCCGCTTGCGGTTGAGCCAGCGGAAGGGCTTGGTGCGAAACAGATCATCGTCGCGAATGATGAGAAACTCGCCCGGGGCCTCGAACAGGGTATCGAGGCTGCCGACGACGACCAAGTCGAGGTCGAGAAAAAGTGTCGGCCCGGAGAGACCGGCAAGGTCGCTGGCGAACACCGACAGTTTTCTCCAGCGCGTGTCCGTTTCTCCGTCGCGCATCTTCAAGGCGGGAAGGGGGGCGGTTTCGACGTCCGGATCCAGTCCTGTGGTGTCGTCGGTGAAGCAGACGAAACGATGCGGGCGCTTCAGGTGGCGTTGCACGCCTCGGCAGAGATTGTTGACATATTCCGGGCCGTAGAGCGTGCCCCATTTCATGCAGATGACATTCACCGATGAGGCTTCGGGCTCCTGAGAGATGGCAGGGGCAGCGGAACTGGGGGCATTCATGAGCGTGTCTTGTTGCTTTCGAGTGATGGAGTCTCTGTCGGCGTCTGAGACATAGTGTTTCGCCCTGACAGAGTGCGGGTGTCAGCCGGCCAAGAGGTTTTCATAGATATGCTGCAAACCTTGCGCTTCGCCCTCAATGGAAAAAGACCCGTGGGTTCTTTCGATCGCGCGCTGTCCGGCAGTTGTCCGCCGCTCCGCATTGTCCATCAGAAGCGTGGTGGCTTTCACCATGGCCGCGGTGCTGATGTCCTCGAGCAGGACGCCCGTTTCATGGTCGCCCACTGCGATCAATTCACGAAATGCGCCGACATCGGTCGCGATCACCGGCACGCCGGAAGCCATTGCCTCCAGGGGGGTGAGGCCGAAACCTTCCCAGCGCTGCGGCGCGACAAACAGGTCAAGGGCGCGGTACCAGTCATTGATATTGGTATGCTCACCGACAAAAAGAATTCGGTCCTGAAGTCCCGCTAAGCGGACCTTGTCCTTCAGGCCCCGCTCGAAGTCTGCATGTTTGGCCGTGGCGCGGCCCGCGACGATTGCGATCCACTCCGGCCGTGTGGGCAGGAGTTCGATCATCGCCTCGACGAAAATATCGGTACCCTTCTGGTGGCGGACGCGGCCGAAACAGCCGACATGGTTTTGCTGCGGGTTCAGTCCTAGGGCCTGTTTGGCTGCAGCCTTGTTGGCCGCAGGGCGGAAACGCTGCTCGTCGATGCCATGCATGACCACCGTATTCGGTACGGTCAGATAGGTCGAGGTCTTGGCGCTGGTCGCCACAACCGCATCCATTCGCGAGACGAGAAATTTCGTCCAGCGGGAATGCTTGCGCTGTGAGGCGGAGGTGAAGACGAGTTTCAGCGGCATGCGCAGGATGTCGCGCAACACGATGCCGGGCAGCATCTCGATGTTGCGGCGGGCATGCCAGACACGGCCGTTGCGGCCTTCGGGCTTGCGCCACAGCTTCCAGAGATCAAGGAAGCGCAGATGCGGCAGACTGGACGGTAACCCAGGCCCGATCACCGCAACGCGGTGGCCGAGCCTGTTCTGGGCCGGTACAAGCTGGATGATCGTCGAGGTGACGCCGGAGAGACGCTGCTTGAAATTCGGCGCAATCACGAGGACCTCGGATGGGTCCACGTAAGTTGTCGGTTCGGATGCCACATGCCTCTCCCGGGTGATCAGCCCCACTGAACGGCGAGGATTTCGTAGGCCTTCGAACCGCCAGGCGCGACGACCTCAATATTGTCGCCGACTTCCTTGCCTATCAGCGCGCGGGCAATCGGCGAGGAGATCGAGATACGACCAGCCTTGACGTCGGCTTCCTGGTCGCCGACGATCTGGTAAGTCTTTTCTTCTTCGGTGTCTTCATCGATCAACTTGACCGTGGCGCCGAACTTGATCTTGGAACCGGACATCTTGGAGAGGTCGATCACCTCTGCGCGCGCGACCAGGTCTTCCAGTTCGCCGACGCGACCTTCGTTGTGGCTCTGGGCTTCCTTCGCAGCATGATATTCCGCATTCTCGGAAAGATCGCCATGGGCGCGTGCTTCAGCGATTGCCTCGATGATGCGCGGACGTTCCTCCTGCTGGCGCCAGCGAAGCTCTTCGTTCAGCTTGACGAAGCCGTTCTGCGTCATCGGTACTTTGTCTACCATTACCTCTTCCTTCGGTCTTAGCGTCCGCGAGCGCGGGCACAAAAGAAAACAGGTTCCGAAGCAAAGCTACGGAACCGTGTCACAAATCACATCTGCCGGGACTATAGCAGATTGCCAGACGCAATTTCCAGAGTTTTCGACAGAGCGGGATTCGCGTGTGGGTATGTGCTGACCGATGGTGGTTCAAGCTTGTGATATTCCTATAATTTTCGTGAATTCTTACACTGCGTGCGCGCTACTCTTGTCAATTGGAGAGGCCCTCCAATGGCGATTGTTCCTCGCTTCTGTCTACTGCTTCGAGTTGCATTCGCGTCGGTGGCGATGTCACTTTTTCTTCTGTCGCTCGCGCAGATGTCTGCCAGGTTTTCCTCTACGAGCGATCGGGAATGTAGCCCGTCACAGCCTTTCAATCTTGACGACGGAAAAAAGAACATATAGTGAACAAGCCTATGAGGAAGACACTGAAAGAACGTCTCGCCATTCTGTCGGATGCGGCCAAATATGATGCTTCCTGCGCCTCAAGCGGAACCACAAAGCGCGATTCTTCGATAAGCGGCGGGCTCGGCTCGACGGAAGGCGCCGGTATCTGTCATGCCTATGCGCCGGACGGTCGGTGTATTTCCCTGTTGAAGATCCTGCTGACGAACTTCTGCATTTATGACTGCGCCTATTGCATCAACCGGTCGTCGAGCAATGTCGAAAGGGCGCGCTTTACACCCGATGAAGTCGTCTGGCTGACCATCGAGTTCTATCGTCGCAACTATATCGAAGGGCTGTTTTTGTCGTCCGGCATCATTCGGTCTTCGGACGATACGATGGCCGAGATGGTGCAGATTGCCCGCGACCTGCGCACCAAACATGGCTTTCGGGGCTATATTCATCTGAAGACCATTCCCGAGGCGTCAGCCCGTCTGGTCGAGGAGGCCGGGCTTTATGCCGACCGTCTGTCGATCAATGTCGAGCTGCCGACAGACCAGGGCATGCAGAACTATGCGCCTGAGAAGCGCCCGGCTGGGATCCGTCGATCGATGGCCGACCTGCGCTTGAAGATCGAGGCGGCAGGGGAGGCGACCCACACCGGCCGACGCAAACGGTTCGTCCCGGCCGGGCAAAGCACACAGATGATCGTCGGTGCAGATGGCGCAAATGATGCGACGATCCTTGGTTCCAGTGCCAGGCTCTACAGCAGCTATTCGCTCAAGCGGGTCTACTATTCGGCCTTCAGCCCGATCCCGGACAGTTCGCGCCATCTTCCGCTGATCAAGCCGCCGCTGGTGCGTGAGCATCGGCTGTATCAGGCCGACTGGCTCTATCGGTTCTATGGCTTTTCGGTTGCCGAAATCACGTCTGCGCGCGTCGACGGCATGCTTGACCTCGAACTCGACCCCAAGCTCGCCTGGGCACTGGCCAATCGGCAGGATTTCCCGGTCGACGTGAACACGGCCGATCGGGAGACGCTTTTGCGGGTACCGGGTTTCGGTACGAAGACGGTCAAAGCTCTGCTGGCCGCGCGCCGGCACCGCACCGTGCGTCTGGAAGACCTGGCACGCTTGGGCGTCGTTCTCAAGAAGGTGCGGCCGTTCATCGTCGCGGAGGGGTGGTCGCCACACCGGACACTGGAGCGTTCCGACCTGCGGGCCATGTTTGCGCCAGAGCCGGAACAACTGTCCTTGCTCTGATGCGAGCAGTCTCACTCGAGGGACGGGGCAATCTCGGCGAATGGCGTGATGCCGCGCGCGCCCTGCTGGCCGCGCAAATCCATCCTGATGACGTGCGCTGGACGACATCAGGCGGGGCAGAGGATCTGTTCGGCATCAATCAGGTGCCCGTCGCTCAAGGCCCGGCTGATAGCATGTCCGCAGCGTTCAGCGTGCCGAAAGCGTTTGTCCAGGCAGCCGAGGCTGCGCTGTGCCACAGCGAGCCGGATAGGTTCTCATTGCTCTACCGCATTTTATGGCGACTGCAGCGCGATCGGGCGCTGTTGGGCGATGCTGCCGATCCGGACATCATACAGTTGAAGGCACTGATCAAGAATGTTCGCCGCGATGCGCACAAGATGACGGCGTTCGTGCGGTTTAGGGAGGTGCCCCCGGGGCAGGCGGGCGGGCGCCGGGCTTTTGTCGCCTGGTTCGAACCGGAGCATTTCATCGTGGCCCGGACCGCGCCCTTTTTCCAGCGGCGGTTCACCGATATGGATTGGCTGATCGCCACGCCCAAGGGATCGGCGATGTGGAATGGCCGCAGCCTGGAAACATCGACCGTGCCCGCGGAAAGACCACAGGCCGAGGATGCGACGGACGAACTCTGGCGAACCTATTTTGCCAATATTTTCAATCCGGCACGGCTGAAGATCAAAGCCATGCAGGCGGAGATGCCGAAGAAATATTGGAAAAACATGCCGGAGGCCGATCTGATCCCCGGGCTGATTGCGGGTGCCGAGCAAAGGGTGGCCGAGATGGCGGCACGTCAGGCGAGCCAGCCTCCGGCTTTCCATGAACGACTACAGGCTGCATGGCAGGAGAAGGCGGATGATGAGGAGGGGGCTCTCAGTCGTGCTCCGCGAGACGCACTGGCCTTGCTGAAGCGCGAAGCGGAGACCTGCGACCGCTGTGCATTGCATTGCCACGCCACCCAGACGGTGTTTGGCGAAGGGCCTATCGATGCCGCGTTGATGTTTGTCGGCGAGCAACCGGGGGATCAGGAGGATCTGGCCGGTCGTGCTTTTGTCGGCCCGGCCGGCACGGTTTTCGACCACGCGCTGTCGTCTGCCGGTATCGAGCGCGAACGGAGCTATGTGACCAATGCGGTCAAGCATTTCAAATACGAGATGCGTGGCAAGCGACGGATCCATCAGCGGCCGAATGTCGGGGAGATCGAACATTGCCGCTGGTGGCTGGCGCGCGAACTGGAGATCGTCAAGCCGAAGATCGTGGTCGCCATGGGCGGGAGCGCCTACTTCTCCCTGACAGGCGAACGCAAACCACTGCAGGATGTGCGTGGCCATCCCGTCGCGCTTGCTAAGGGACAGATCCTGTTTGTCACCGTCCATCCCTCCTATCTGCTGCGGATTCCCGACGAAGTGATGCGACAACGGGAAGTGGCGCGGTTTCAGTCGGACATGCAGGCGGTCCAAACGCTGTTGCGGCTGGTCTGAGGTAGCGCGGCCCTCAATGTGCCTGAAGTGCCGTCTCGTCGATATGTGCGCTGTCGTAGACGCGTTTGGCGACGGCGGCGAGGACCAGAAGTGTGACGGCGGCAATGGCGCAACAGATGGCGAAGCCGAGTGCATAGCCCGCGCGCGCCTCAGTCAGCCATGTCGGCGTGGGGCCACCGAGCCTCTGGGCAATCTCAACCGTGCTGGCCAGCGACGACGTGATCGCCATTGCAGACTGGCTGTCGAGCCCGGAAAGGTCCGCGCCGGACATCACCATGCGATAGACCAGTGTTCCGAGGCTGCCGAGAACGGCCACCCCCAATGCGCCCCCGAACTCAGCGCTGGTTTCGGAGATGGCCGATGCCGAGCCGGCGCGTTCGGGCGGTGCCGTGCCGACAATAAGCCCGGTGGTGGTCAGAATTACCGGCACGAAGCCCAGGCCGATGATCATGCTGGAAAACAGGACGCCGACCAGGCTCGAATAGTAGGCGGCGACCGCCATGCTGGCCGCACCCGCCGCGTTGACCACAAGACCCAGCAGCACGGTTCGAACCGGTCCCAGGTGATTGGTGACGCGGTAGGCCTGAAAGGACATGACCGTGAAGACCAGCGAAGAGGGAATTGACCAGAGGGCGGCCTGCAAGGGCGTTAGGCCGATGACCAACTGGAGGAACAGATTCTGGAAGAGAAAGATGCCAAAGATGAAGAAGACGCCGGAGAGGTTCACCAACAGGGAAGCGGTGAAGGCAGGAATCTTGAACAGGGCGAGATCGATCAACGGGTGGACGAGGGTCTTTTGACGACGGACAAAAAAGTAGCCGACCAGCAATCCACCGAGGATAGGAACAATCTGGGATGGCATGAAGCCATCGGCAGCCATCTTCTTGAAGCCGTAGATGATCGGCAGCACGGTCATCAACGACAGGGCCACGCTGGGAAGATCAATGCCGGATGCTTTCTCATCGCGATATTCCGGCAGCAAGAAGGGCGCGGTTGCGAGCAGCAAGGCCATGATCGGAACATTGATCAGGAAGACCGATCCCCAGTGGAAATACTCCAGCAGAACGCCGCCGATCAGCGGGCCGACAAGGCCGCCCAGAGCGAAGGCGGTTCCCCATATGCTGATGGCGCGATTGCGTTCCGCCTCGTCGCGGAAGAGATTGACGACAAGCGACAGGGTCGAGGGCGCAATGGTGGCGCCGGCGATGCCGAGCAGGGCACGAGCGATGATCAGCATGTCGGCCGTGTTGGCAAAGGCAGCAAAGACCGATGCCACGGCAAAGAAGAACGCGCCAATCAGCAGGACTTTCCTGCGGCCGATCCGGTCACCCAGCGTTCCCATCGTGACGAGGAAGCCTGCGACCATGAAGCCGTAGATGTCATTGATCCAAAGCAGTTGGGTGGCGGATGGATCGAGATCGGCTACAATTGCCGGCATGGCAAGAAAGAGCACCGAAAGGTCCATCGAGTAGATCAGGCAGGCTATGGAAAGGATCAGAAGTCCAATCCATTCGCGGCGGGTGGCCCGCTCAGGCATCACGTCTTGATCCAGCATCTCTTCCTCCCGGAAACCGGCCGAGATTTTCGCGAATTACCAGAAATGGCAAGTGCAAATCCCGTTTGCACTTGCCGGCGTGGTCTAACCGGGCGTCGTCAGTCCACTGACATAAGCATCCAGTCGCGCCAAAGTCTGTTTTCCGCCATCAACGGCACCGAACTCGATTGTCGCGTCGCGGGCTTGTGTGGTCGGGAAGATCAAGGTGATTGTGACCCGGGTCTTGTCGCCCTCGGTCTGCAAGGTGATGACGCCGTCGAAATGCGCCGGCTCGCCGGCTTCTCCGCCATGGGCATAGGCAATGCGCGTGGGTGGGCTGATATCCTGATAGCGGATCCAGTTGGGCCAATCCTTGCCGTCCGGCCCATGCATCGTATAGCGCCAAAGCCCGCCAACGGAGAAATCCATCTCGTGAGTTTCGTTGCGGAAGCCGTCTGGACCCCACCATTGGTCGAGATGGCCGGCATCGGTAAACATCTTGAACACGAGGTCGATCGGCGCCCCGACGAGGCGATCAACCTGGAGAATCTTGGCGGGATCATAGTGCGTTTTCATTTCAGCGGTCTCCTGCCGTCAGGTCGAGAACTGCTTGCAGCCGGTCGAAATTCTGCTCGTTGGCCGCAGCGATGTATTTCTGCAGTGCCAGATTTTCCGCGGTCGCATCGAACAGCATGCGCCAATGGAGTCTGGTGCCTTTGTCTTCAGGCACGAAGCGCATTTCCATCGTGTAGATGTGCATCGGTTCGTGATGCAGGAAGGCAATATGCTTGTCGGGGATGATTTCCTGGAAGGTCGAATGGTTGTCGAAATCGGTGCCGTTTGCGGCGCTCATGGTGATGCGCCAGCTGCCGCCTTCGCGAAAATCGAATTCGTCGATGCGATTGGTGAAGTCATGTGGCCCCCACCAGTGCTTCAGCTTGTGCGGATCGGCAAACGCCTCGAACAGGGTTGCGGGGTCGACGGCAAACAGACGGTCGTTGAGGATTTCCATCTTATCGGTCATTTGTGTCCTCCGTGTTCTTCGCCTCGGTCTCAAGTGTCGCGATATAGTCCTCGAGCCGGTTGAGGCGGTGTTCCCAAAGCGTGCGATAGTCTCCCAGCCAGCCGTCGACGGTCTTCAAGGGTTCCGGTTCAATCCGGCAGGGCCGCCATTGGGCGCTGCGTCCGCGCGAGATCAGCCGGGCGCGTTCCAGCACCTTCAGATGTTTGGAAACCGCCGGGAGGCTGATGTCGAAGGGGGCGGCCAGTTCGTTGACCGTCGCCTCGCCCTTGGACAGACGTGCCAGGATCGCCCGACGTGTCGGGTCGGCGAGCGCCGAGAGTGTAATGGATAGTGGATCGTTGCTCATAGTTAGCCGATCGGTTAATTAACTTATGGGTTCAATAGCGGTCGCGATGGGGAACGTCAAGAGACCTGTTCTGGTCATTCGACGCTGGATGCTGCCCGGGACAGGACGTTGAGCAAGGGGGCAGGCGTGTGGTCCGCGGTGATCGCGAGGGCCAAGTGCCTTGCGTAGCGCAGCTTTCGTCCGGCTCCAGCCGCGAGGAAACGCCGAAGTTGATCGTGAAACGGGCGGTCTCGCCACGCGTCCTGACGTTGGAGCGTCTGGAACGCCCGCTGGTCTCCCTGCTCGTTCAGGATCGCTTCAACGGCCTGTCTGCTGACGGCACGGAGAAGTTCGTCCTCGAGGTCGCGATCGCACAGGAAGAAGCCGAGTTGCCTGAGGTCGGTCGCGTTCGACCACTGCGCCTGATCGGCACGCTGGACGGCTCTCAGCAAGAGCGGCGCTTCTGCGCCGTCAAACAGGCCACTGATCAGCGGCTTCGCCTCGCTGGCCAGGAAATGGGAAAGGTAACGGCTCATTGAAGCGATGCCGCCGACGGGAACGACGACAATGCGTCTCGACACCAGATCGAGACCGAGTCGCAGGGCCGTCGTTTCGAGAGCAATCTGGTCGCTGATGCCTTCGACGAGAATGACGCTACGTGCGCTCGCTGCCGCCTCTATTGCCCTTGCAGTTGCCCGGATCGGCGCGTCGGGACCGCGTTCGTAGCCAAACAGATCCATGTCCTGCGGCCGAGCATCGACGGCAGGCGCCGTCGAAACCGGTTCGGGTCCATCGCCAGCCATGACGATCATAGTTATCCGAAATGGGGAAACGGGCAAATGCCCGTTTCGTTGCTTGTGATGCCAGGAGCGAGCGCTCCCGGTATCCGATCAGAAATAGCTCTGCAGCGGACGAACCTCGAGCTGGCCGCCCTTCAGCGCCCGGATGGCTTCGGCTGCAGCAAGGGCGCCGGCCATGGTCGTGTAGTAGGGCACCTTCTGCATCAGGGCGGCGCGGCGCAGCGACTTGGAGTCCGAGATCGCCTTGTTGCCGTCGGTCGTGTTGATGACCAGCTGGACCTGACGGTTTCGGATCGCGTCCTCGATATGCGGACGCCCTTCGAGCACCTTGTTGATCTTGATCGCCGGAATGTCGTTTTCGGCGAGGAAGCGCTGGGTGCCGCCGGTTGCCATGACCTTGAAGCCGATCTGGGTGAGGATCAGGATGGCCGGCAGCACGCGGACCTTGTCTTCGTCACGCACCGAGACGAAAACCGTGCCGTCACGCGGCAGTTCGACGCTGGCGCCGAGCTGGCTCTTGGCGAAGGCCAGCGCAAAGTCCGTGTCGAGGCCGATGACTTCGCCGGTCGAGCGCATTTCAGGCCCAAGCAGCGTATCGACGCCGGGGAAACGGGCAAACGGGAAGACGGCTTCCTTGACAGCGATGTGCTTGAGGTTGCGCGGATCAGGCTTTTCGCCATAGGCGGCAATCGCAGCATCGAGCTTTTCGCCGGTCATGATGCGGGCGGCGATCTTGGCGATCGGCGCGCCGATGGTCTTGGCGACGAAAGGCACCGTGCGCGAGGCGCGCGGGTTGACTTCGAGAACGTAGATGACGTCGTCCTTGATGGCGTACTGGACGTTCATCAGACCGCCGACATTGAGCGCCCTGGCCATGGCGGCCGTCTGGCGTTCCAGTTCGTCGAGCGTTTCCTTCGACAGCGAGCGCGACGGCAGCGAGCAGGCACTGTCACCCGAATGGATGCCGGCCTCTTCGATATGCTCCATGATGCCGGAGACAAAGACGCTTTCGCCGTCGCAGAGGGCGTCGACGTCGACTTCGATGGCATTGGTCAGGTAGCTGTCGAACAGAAGCGGGTTCTTGCCGAGCAGCGTGTTGATCTGGCCGGTTTTGTCGTTCGGGTAGCGCTGCTTGATGTCCTCGGGCACCAGACCCGGCACGGTGTCGAGCAGATAGCTCTGCAGCATGCCCTCATTGTGAATGATCTGCATGGCGCGGCCGCCGAGCACGTAGGACGGGCGCACGACCAGCGGGAAGCCGATTTCGGTGGCGACCAGCCGGGCCTGTTCGACCGAATAGGCGATGCCATTGTTCGGCTGGTTGAGGTCAAGCTTCATCAGAAGCTTCTGGAAGCGGTCGCGGTCTTCGGCAAGGTCGATCATGTCGGGGGCGGTGCCGAGGATCGGGATGCCGTTCTTTTCCAGTGCTTCGGCAAGCTTCAGCGGGGTCTGGCCGCCGAACTGGACGATGACGCCGACGACTTCGCCCTTTTCCTGCTCGGCGCGCAGGATCTCGATCACGTCTTCGGCCGTCAGCGGCTCGAAGTAGAGGCGGTCGGAGGTGTCGTAGTCGGTCGACACGGTTTCCGGGTTGCAGTTGATCATGATCGCTTCGAAGCCGGCATCCTTCAGGGCGAAGGCGGCGTGGCAGCAGCAATAGTCGAACTCGATGCCCTGGCCGATGCGGTTCGGACCACCGCCGAGGATGACGACCTTCTTGCGGTCGGAGACCTGGGCTTCCGAGCGCAGTTCGCCGACGAAGGGCGTCTCATAGGTCGAATACATATAGGCGGTCGGCGAGGCGAATTCGGCAGCGCAGGTGTCGATACGCTTGAAGACCGGACGCACGTTCAAGCCATTGCGCAGTTCGGCGACTTCCTTGGGGCGCTTGCCGGAGAGCGAGGCGAGGCGGGCGTCGGAGAAGCCCATGGCTTTCAAGCTGCGCAGGTTCTCGGCGTCATCCGGCAGGCCATGTTCGCGAACCCGGGCTTCCATATCGATGATCGCCTTGAACTGGGCGATGAACCACGGATCGATCTTGGAGCCGTCATGAACCTCTTTTTCGCTCATGCCGAAACGCAGGGCCTGGGCGACCATGCGCAGGCGGTCCGGTGTCGGCGTGCCGATGGCGGCGCGGATGGCGTTCTTGTCGTCGCCACTTGTGCCATTGGCATCAACGCCGGGAATTTCGATCTCGTCGAGACCGGTCAGGCCGGTTTCGAGACCACGCAGGGCTTTCTGCAGCGATTCGGCGAAGGTACGGCCGATCGCCATGACTTCGCCGACGGACTTCATCGCGGTGGTCAGGACCGGAGACGCGCCCGGGAATTTTTCAAAAGCAAAACGCGGGATCTTGGTGACGACATAGTCGATCGACGGTTCGAAAGATGCAGGCGTCGCGCCGCCGGTAATGTCATTTTCCAGTTCGTCGAGCGTGTAGCCGACGGCAAGTTTGGCGGCGACCCTGGCGATCGGGAAGCCGGTCGCCTTCGATGCC
The DNA here is from genome assembly GCA_900470155.1 of Hyphomicrobiales bacterium. Taxonomy (GTDB): domain Bacteria; phylum Pseudomonadota; class Alphaproteobacteria; order Rhizobiales; family Rhizobiaceae; genus Allorhizobium. The sequence continues at coordinate 511,224 of UBZT01000009.1, read as the reverse complement.
AAAGCGGAGGAACGCGAGACGCGCGGGTTCATTTCGATGACGACCAGGCGGCCGTCGGCCGGGTTGACGGCGAACTGCACGTTCGAGCCGCCGGTCTCAACGCCGATCTCGCGCAGAACCGCGATCGAGGCGTTGCGCATGATCTGGTATTCCTTGTCGGTCAAGGTAAGCGCTGGCGCAACCGTGATCGAATCGCCCGTGTGCACGCCCATCGGGTCGATGTTCTCGATCGAGCAGATGATGATGCAGTTGTCCGCCTTGTCGCGGACGACCTCCATTTCATATTCCTTCCAGCCGAGCACCGATTCCTCGATCAGGACTTCAGTGGTCGGCGAGGCATCGAGGCCGGAATTGATGATCTCGTAGAATTCCGAGCGATTGTAGGCGATACCGCCGCCGGTGCCGCCCATGGTGAAGGACGGGCGGATGATGGCGGGCAGGCCGACGACGTCGAGTGCCTGGGCAGCGATCGCCATGGCGTGGCTCATGTAACGCTGCTTGCGATCGGTCTCGCCGAGGTTCCACTGGTTTTCCAGCTCGTCCAGCGCCTTGTCGAGGTCGGCGCCGGAAAGCTCGGCCTTGACCTTGTTGCGCTCGGTCTCATGGGTCTTGCGGTCGGCGTCCTTGATCTCTGTGGCATTGGCCAGCATCGACTTGGGCGTTTCGAGGCCGATGCGGGTCATCGCTTCACGGAAGAGGGCGCGGTCTTCGGCCATGTCGATCGCGGCGGGCTTGGCGCCGATCATCTCGACATTGTAGCGGTCGAGCACGCCCATGCGCTTCAGCGAGAGCGCGGTGTTCAGCGCCGTCTGGCCACCCATGGTCGGCAGCAGCGCATCGGGGCGCTCCTTGGCGATGATCTTGGCGACGACTTCCGGCGTGATCGGCTCGACGTAGGTGGCGTCGGCGAGGCCCGGATCGGTCATGATGGTGGCCGGGTTGGAATTGACCAGGATGACCCGGTAGCCTTCTTCCTTCAGCGCCTTGACGGCCTGCGTGCCCGAATAGTCGAATTCACATGCCTGGCCAATGACAATCGGGCCAGCGCCGATGATGAGGATGGACTTGATATCTTGGCGCTTGGGCATGGCTCTATCCGTTCTGTGACCTGCGCGAAAAACCGGCCAAGGTGATGAGCTCACCGGCCGGGCGCAGATAGATGGTCTTTTCAGGCTAGAAGCGGCTTATAGGGAAATGTTGTGTGAGAAGGAACCCCGAAACTGAATAATTGGCGGGGAAAATTTGGAGATATTCTGACCAGCACCTTTTCACAGGTGGAGCATCAGCAACACTGCATACACCCGCCGCAGGCGTGGGTATTCAAGTGTTTGGCGTGCCTTTCAGTTGCTGTTCCACATCTGACCGCGTCTATAAGCCTATCAACCCAATTGGTAGCCGACATTCGGTGATTTAGAGCGAGGGCGTGGCCTCTGACAGCTCGAACTGAATCTTAATTTCCACAATGCATTTTCGTGGGCGGATTCAAGTCTATGGAGCGCAGCGAATGTCATCCGAACTGGCGAATGTGCGCTTGGCGCTTTTCGGATTTGTATTCACCAGTGGGGTGTTTGTTTTAGCGCTGTTGACGCAGTCCAAAATTGTTCTTGACCAGGATTCAATCGCACCGATCGTATCCGTCTCAGCATTGGTCGCGGCATCGGCTTTGTTCTGCAGGTTACGGGGTTTACCTAAATTCGCCCTGATCATGGAGGCTTTGGTCTGTGGGATCGCGTTGTCGGTCTTGGTTCTGATTTCTTCTTATCTGGCGATCTCTCTCAATTATCCCCGGGCGGATAATTTTCTCCTCTGGCTGGATCAATGGCTCCTTTTTGATGGACCTGGTTTTATCCGGCAGGTTGATGAGATTCCGATTTTGTCTTGGATGCTACTGCACGCTTACGCGTCTTTTGCCATGCAATTGATGGTTTTGCCGATGCTTTTGATCATACTCAAACAGCCCGAATCTGCGTTTGGCCTAATTTTGAGTTATGGTTTGGTGGGGTTGTTGGCCAGCGTAACTTCTATCTGGTTTCCTGCAGTTGGTGCACTCGTGACCTACGGGATCGAACCCCATTCGCTTTCATCTATAGATTCCTACTTCGGGTATGCGTTCTTGCAGGAATTTCATTCGGTACGGGACAATCGGTCATTCATCCTGTCACTCGACAGCTCGCAAGGAATTCTGACCTTTCCATCTGTGCATACTGCGGTTGCTATACTTTGTGCTGTGTTTGCGTTTAGGCAGTCTTTGCTTCGTTACCCTGTGGCCGTGCTGAACGTTTTGATGATCGTTTCAACGCTGACCCATGGGGGGCACTACCTGGTTGATGTCATTGCAGGCATTGTCGTGGCCGCGATCTCGATTTCCATCGTCGCTTATGTTCAGGGCAGGGCCAGACGGGGTTGTCCAAGTTCTTCGCTTGGCGTCCGCGAGCAGCTATGAATCTGCGCTAGAATGTCACCGAATTTGACGTAGATCAAAGTCCTTGCGGACCGGTGTGGGTGAACCGGCCTGCGATGGATATTGTCGGCAGGTGGGCGGTCGAACGAAACCGTCACATTTAACTGCTATGGAGCGTCTGCTCTTATGAGGGATCTCGATGGCACCTGTTGACATGTACCCACATCTTCGCGACTTCTCGCAGACTCTAAACTCGCATCCTCCTGCACATCTTGGATCGCGCTATTCAGCCGCGGGGGAATTTATTCGCGAATGCGGAAATACGGTTGTCTGTCACATAGCGTCGGGATCGGCGAGTGACGCAGCAATCTCTACCGCGAGGGCGAAATATCGGCAGATGCAAGGCGCAAAACAACTGGCCTTTACGGCAGAAACGAGCCTCCACATGACCTTGTTCCAGGGGATCATCGAGACGAGGCGAGAGCTCCCTTACTGGCCTGCGGACGTACCATTGAATACACCGATCGATGATATGACTGGTATATTGATGGACAGGCTCGCAGGTTTCGAGTCAGGGCCGGCATTTAAGGTTGAAGTGACGCAAGCTACGCCTCTCGGCCTCGTTCTCGATGGCGTGTCGATGGAAGATCGTGGAGCCTTGAAGGCGTGGCGCGACCGGCTTGCCAATCTCTTCGGCTATCGGCATCCGGACCACGACACCTACAAGTTTCACATTACTTTCGCCTATATGCTCCGATATTTCGACGATGCCGAAATCCTGCGCTGGCAGCCGTTTCTGGATCAGATTGTTGCCGATATTCGGCAAAGCGCGCCGGTGATCGAACTCAATCCTCCGGCCTTCTGCACTTTCGAGGACATGAACCATTTCGAGGAACTGCTGGTGTTTGCACCGAAGACGTCTTCCGCCTGAACGCCACTAACCGGTAGTCAGCCCCGGCACGATCAGGACCTTGACCTCGCCAGCTGCCGGCGGCTGGGAAACGACGTCGACAGCGTCTTCGAGCGATACCTTTCGCGAGATCAGCCTGTCGATCTCGATGGCGCCCGATGCGACGAGATCGGCGGCGCGGCGGTGGACGAAGGGGTTGATGAAGGAGCCGAGCACCCTGAGCTCTCGAAACAGGATGTCGAAGGGTTCGATTTCGACCTTTGCGCCCTGAGGCATGACGCCGAGGATGACAACGGTGCCGCCGGCTTTTGCCAGGCGGAACGATTGCTGGACGGTTTCGGCGACCCCGGCACATTCGATGACGACATCGACACCGCCGGGCATCAGGCCGTTCGCGCCGGCTATCTGATCGATGATATCGTCCGTCGTCGGATCGACGCTTGCGGTGGCGCCGATTTCCTCGGCAAGCGCGCGGCGCGATGCCTGCCGGGTGGAGAGGATCACCGTGGTTGCGCCAGCGTGGTGGGCGAGTTGCACGGTCAACAGGCCGATGACGCCACCGCCGAGCACGACGACGGATGAGCCGGCCCTGATCCCCGCAATGTCGATACCGTGCAGGCAGCAGGCGAGCGGCTCGCAGAAGGCACCGTGCAGCGGGTCGAGACCAGCTGGCAGGAGAAACGCCTGTTTTTGGGGAACCAGGACGTAGTCGGCAAAGCCGCCGTCGCGGTGAATGCCGATGGCCTGCAGGTTGCGGCAGAGATTGACGCGTCCGGCTGCGCATTGCGGGCAGCGGCCGCAGGCGATGTTGGGATCGCCGGTGATGCGGTCGCCGACGGAAAATCCCGTCACCGACGTTCCCATGGCTTCGACGATGCCGCTGAATTCGTGGCCAAGGGTAACGGGCGGGGTCGAGGGGAATTCACCATGGAAGAGATGCCGGTCGGTGCCGCAGACGCCGCAGGCCTCGACCCTGACCAGAAGGTCATCCGGTCCGGGGATCGGCTTGTCGATATCGCAGACGAAAAGCTGGCCGACGGCCTCCAGTCGCATGGCCTTCATAGGTCACTCCTCCCAAAGTGATTCAGTCTTGTTGGCGTGATAGTGGCACGCGTGCCCGTAGCGGGCCAGCGCCATCACAGCGCCTCGATACCGGACGGGACGTGCGCGGAGAAAATTGTTCGACCTTGGCGCTGTGGGCCCTAAATAGCGAGCGGACAGATGAAACCGGAAATAATTGATGATCACCGTTCACTATCTCGACAATTCCCGCGCGCATCGCATTCTTTGGCTGTTGGAAGAACTGGGCCTTGCATACGATGTGAAAACCTACAAGCGGACATCGGACTATCGAGCGCCCGACAGCCTCAAGGCAATACATCCGCTCGGAAAATCGCCGGTGATCGTCGACGATGGCGGAGTGATCGCCGAGAGCGGTGCGATCATGGACTACCTGATCGAGACCTATGGCGGGAAGACACTGCATCCGCCCGCAGGCACGGACGAGTACCTGCGCTATCGTTACTGGATGCATTATGCCGAAGGCTCGGCGATGCCGCTTTTGGTGATGAAACTGATCTTCGCCCGCATTCCAGGCCAGGTGCCATTCTTTATCAGGCCGGTGGCGAGAATGATTTCGGACGGGGTGCGCCGCAAGCTGATCGATCCGCAAGTCGCCGATCATCTGGCGCTGTGGACGTCGGAACTTGCCCGAGACGGCTGGTTTGCCGGCCCACAGTTCTCGGCAGCCGATATTGCCATGAGTTTTCCGGTCGAAGGTGCCATGTCGGCGATCGGGCACGAACGAGACACCACAGTGCTCAGGCAATGGATGGAAGCGATCCGGGCCCGGCCTGCCTACCAGCATGCCCTGCAGCGCGGCGGTGAATATCGCTACGCGAAAAGCTAAACCGCAATGGCGTGATGGAACGCTTTATCCTAATGTGACGTTGAGCAGGCGAATTGCAGCCGCGGAGGGGACAAGCATGGAATGGAAGGGCCGACGTCAATCGGACAATATCGAGGATCGCCGCGGCAACTCTTCCGGCGGCGGGATGGGGCGTAACCCCTTCGGTCGATCGGGCATCCAGATCCCAATGGGCGGTCGTCGCGGTGGTGGCTTGAGCATCGGCACGATCATCTTTCTTGTGGTGATCTATTTCATTCTCAAGGCAATGGGCATCGACATGCTGCAGGTCCTGGGCGAGGGCAATGTGTCCGGCTCGGGATCCGGCTATGAACAGCAGGTCGGCCAAGCGCCGTCTGGCCCCGCCAATGACGAGATGACGGCCTTCGTCCGGACCGTTCTTGCCGAGACGGAAACCACTTGGGACGAGATCTTCAAGGCGTCCGGCGCGACCTATCAGAAGCCGACCATGGTCCTGTTCGATGGCGGAACCAGTTCGCCCTGCGGGCAAGCGTCATCGGCGACGGGACCATTCTATTGCCCGGGTGACAAGAAGGTCTATCTCGACACGTCGTTCTTCCGCCAGCTTGAGCAGCAGTTCGATGCTGCGGGCGACTTTGCTCAAGCCTATGTAATCGCTCACGAAGTTGGTCATCATGTCCAGAACCTGACGGGTGTGTTGCCGGAGTTCAACCGCCAGCGTCAGGCGATGGGTGAGCGCGAAGCCAACCAGATGTCGGTCCGCGTCGAGTTGCAGGCGGATTGTTATGCCGGGATCTGGGCGAAGAGCGCCGACAAGGAAGGCCTGCTTTCGAATGGTGACCTCGAAGAGGCACTGAATGCCGCCCAGCAGATCGGCGACGATACGCTGCAGAAGCGCAGCCAGGGATATGTCGTGCCTGACGCCTTCAATCATGGCACCTCTGCCCAGCGGATGACGTGGTTCAAACGCGGCTACGACAGCGGCGATGTCGGATCCTGCGACACGTTCTCGGGCAATATCTGAGGCGCCTTGTTCACGCCCGGTTGATGGGCGTGAACTCTCCCGACGCGGTAACCGATTTCAGCGGATGAGCAGCGCGGTGCCCCAAAGACCGAGGGCAAAAACCGTGTGCGCCGCCAGATTGAGTGCGCGCACCTTTGTCGGGTTGGGCGTCTTTGATGCCGCCCAGCCGATTCCAAGGCCCGGCTGGAGCAGAAACCAGCCGGCACCGACGGTCAGAATGCCGAGGATCCAGGCGGGCAGGAATGTCGGCGCGGCAAACCATGCGGCGCCTGCCAAAAGTGCGAGGACGATGCCATACAGGATGCCAACGGCATAATGGCTGATCCAGCCGAGAGCCAGTTCATGTTTGTAAGGCGTGGCGTCGGCAATGCTGTCATGGAACACCTTGCCATACTGCAGGTGCCAGAACCAACGGCCGACCGGTGCCCAATTGGCCTTTGATTGACCAAACAGGCGATAAAGGGCAATGGCCCAGAGATCCATCAGCATCGTTGCACCGATCCCGATGATGACGCCGCGCCAAACAAGTTCGAACATGAATATACCATCCCGCAGAATAAATCGTGCCGCACATTAAACGCGGTGGCTGTCGGAACGGAAGAGGCGATCGTCTCCCGTCCCATCGAAACCTGTGGGCGTTCCCGGCACGTCACGGATTTCACCCCGTTCCGGGCGTGCACGTCTTTTGCGTTTGGCGGCCACGCCGATGGCCTCCGGGCATTCGCTGCGTTTTTGCTGTCTGCCCTTCACATCACCACGTGTATTTGAGCGTGCCGACGACCTTGCGCCGGTCGCCGTAATATTGCGTTCCATAGTAGGACGACGAGACATATTCGCGATCGAACAGGTTGGTGGCGTTGACCGCAAGCGTCAGATCCTTCGTCACCTTGTAGGACACGACCGCATCGACAAGCGCATAGCCGCCGACCGAAACCGTATTGGCGTCATCGCCATAGGACTGGCCGATGTAACGCACGCCGCCGCCGACGGTCAGGTCGCCGCGGTCGCCGTCGCCCAGGAACGTATAGTCGAGCCAGGCCGATGCCAGGTGGCGCGGAACGCGCTGCGGCCGATTGCCGATATTGCCGCTGGTCGATCCGGCGTCAAGGATCTCCGCATCCCAGTAGGAATAGGCCAGCGTCAAATTGAGGTTGTCTGCAATGGCAGCCTTGCCCTCGAGTTCGAGGCCACGTACGCCTACCTCGCCGATCTGCCGCTGTACGATCGGGCTGACATTGCTCGGCACATTGGTCTGTGTCAGGTCGAAAAATGCGGCGGTGAACAGGCCATCAAAACCTTCCGGTCTGTATTTGATGCCCACTTCATACTGCTCGCCCTTCTGGGGCTTCAGCGAACCTTCGACCGCATATCCGTTGCCGGTCGGCGTGACCAGCGGCTGGAAGCTATCCGAATAGTTGGCATAGGCGGCGAAATCCGGGGTGAATTTGTAGGTCAGGCCGGCCCGCTTGGTGAAGGCGGATGCGGTGTCGTCGTCTTGCAAGCCCGTGTTCAAATAGTCTGCAACGGTGTTCACATGATCCCAGCGCCCGCCGAGGGTGACGATCCAGCGGTCGTCGAAGGTCAGTTGCTCCTGGGCATAGATACCCAGCGCCTTTTGTCTGACTTTCCAGTCGACCCAAGGATCGGAGCCGGTGTCGATGCAAGAGAGGCCGCAATAGGTCGGGTTGTTGATATCAATGCCGGTCGCCGTGCCGTAGAGGATTTCTTCACGGGTGTTGTCGTCGGTGTAATCGACGCCGACAAGCGTCTTGCTGTCGATCCCATTCCAGGCGGTATCGAACTGCAACTGGTTGTCGAAGGCATAACGATTGGACATGCCGTCGACTGAAAATGCTGTGCGATCATCTGCAGGGTCAAGTGTCGAACCATAGACCTCGGCATAGTCGAGGCTCAAATGGGTGTATCGGGCGTTGGAACGAAACGTCAGGTTCTCGTTGAACTCGTGTTCGAACTGGTAGCCGATATCGGTCTGTTCCGTGTCGAAACGGTTGAAGTCCGGCTCGCCGAGAAATGTGTCGATGTCGATATCGGCACCTGTCGGGAACCCCCGCGCACCGGTCCCATCGCGCTTGTAATAGTCGGTCAGGATCGTGAGCGAGGTGCCTTCCTGCGGCTTGATGGTCAGCGCCGGTGCGACATAGATCCGGTCGTCGTTGGAATGGTCCCAACCGAGGTCACCTTCCTTGACAAGCGCGGTCAGCCGGTAGCTCCAGATCCCGTCGGCATCGAGCGGCCCACCGAAATCCGCACCGACTTCTTTGGTGCCGTCGCCATACGACGTATAGGCCTCGCCATGCTTTTCGTCCTGCGGGCGTTTGGTGATCGCATTGACCAGGCCGCCGGGGCCGTTGAGGCCGAAGAGGGTCGATGTCGATCCCTTCAGGACCTCGACGCGCTGAAGCCCATAAGGCTCGAGACGGCTGGCCGTGAACCATGCCGGAATCCGCGCCGCCAATCCGTCGCGATAGGTCCCAAGGGTCGTTTGGTCGAAACCACGGATACGAATGTAGTCATAGCGGTCATCGCTGCCGAATTCATCGGCGAAGACGCTGGATGTATAGCCGACCGCCTGCTGCAGGCTATCGACATGGCGCAGCGCGAGTTCATTCTGGGTGATGACCGAGACAGAGGCGGGAACGTCAAGGATCGGCGTATCGGTCTTGGTGCCGGTCGCCGAGCTGTTGGCGACAATGGTTGCGTCTCGGCCGACCGGACGTTTCGTTTTTCCATCGACGACGATTGTTTGCAGCTGTGTTGCTTCTTCCGTGACGCTGTCCTGTGCCCCGGCAATGCCTGCATTTCCCAGCGAAACCGATATCAACGCGCTGCTCGCGACCAATTGTCTTGCGAACCCGCGCAACCCTGCCTGTCCCACCAACATTTCATTCCCTCATCTGACCATGTGTCAGCGACCGGCCTCCCGTCCCCGCTGCCGGGGTGAACCTACTCAAACAGGATAAAAAGAGTCAAGTTAAAATATCACGGGTTCGTGAACTCTCGACTGACTGTTTTGTGGGGGCAGTGGGGTCGTTGGAAGATTGCCTGTCACGGGTCGGCGCCTGGAGGTATCAATCAGATTGATCATCTGACCAATAATATTTCTTGATCTGTTTTTAGGCTTGCAGTCTAAATTTTGATCAATTATTCAATCCTGACCGCCGCTCGCCAGCCAAAACTGGAAGCGGCTTTTTTCGTCTTGGAAATGTGCCATGCAACAGTTTGTCCGATCCCTTGCCGCCCATGATGCCGCCGGTAGTTGGAAGTCGCATTTCCGCGCGACATTTGCGCTTGGGATTCCGTTGATCGGAGCGCAGCTGGCGCAGTTGGCCATTCACACGACGGATGTGGTGATTGTCGGCCAGCTCGGCGCCCAGGCTCTGGCGGCCATGGTGCTTGCCGGCCAGTTCTTCTTCACGATCTTCGTTTTCGGCTCCGGGTTTTCGATCGCGGTCGTGCCGATGGTGGCGCAGGCCTATGGCCGCGGGGATGTCGTTTCTGTGCGCCGGTCGATCCGCATGGGTATGTGGGTATCGATCCTCTACACGCTGCTGACCGCGCCGCTTTTCTATAATGCGGAGGCCATCCTTCTAGCTCTCGGCCAGAAGCCGGAAGTCGCATCGCTGGCGGCCAATTACGTGCAGATCATCCAGCTCGGCCTGTTGCCGGCGCTGCTGTTTGCCGTTTTGCGCGCCTTGGTCAGCGCGACGGGCAGGGCCGGGATCATTCTTTATGTGACACTGGTGATGCTGGCAATGAACGCGATCCTTGCCTACGGCCTGGTGCTTGGCCATTTCGGCCTTCCGGCGCTGGGCATGACGGGCGCTGCCATTGTTGCGGTGATCGTGCATGTCTCGAGCTTCGTGTTCATGGTTGTCTATATCCAGACCCGGCCTGAAACGCGGGCCTATGAGCTTTTCGTTCGTTTCTGGCGGCCGGACTGGCATGCTTTCCGTGAGGTCTTGATGCTTGGCATGCCGATCAGCGTCACCATTCTCGCCGAAGTGAGCCTGTTCACCGCCGCATCGCTGTTGATGGGCCGTATCGGCACGATCGAACTTGCGGCCCACGGCATTGCACTGCAGCTGGCTTCGATCGCGTTCATGATCCCGCTCGGGCTCTCTCAGGCTGCAACGGTGCGTGTTGGCCTGGCGCATGGCCGCGGCAACTATCCGGAGCTTATTCGAGCAGCCGTTGCCGTCATGCTGCTCGCCAGCATCATCTCGCTTGCCGGGGGCATCCTGTTCATGGCGATACCGAACTTGCTTGGCGGTGCGTTCATCAACAAGAGCACGGCGGACGCTGCGGCGGTGCTCAGCTACGCCGGACCACTGATCGCGATTGCCGGGATCTTCCAGCTGGTCGACGGCGTTCAGGCGGTTGCCAGCGGTCTACTGCGTGGCCTGAAAGATGCGCGTGTGCCGATGATCCTGGCGCTGATCTCCTATTGGCCGGTCGGCTTCCTGCTCGCCTGGGTGCTGGCATTCCCGCTCGGTCTCGGCGGAATCGGCATCTGGATCGGGTTTTTGGTCGGGCTATCGAGTTCGTCCGTGCTGCTGTGCGCACGCTTCCTTCACAGGGTTCGACACGAAATGACAACGGCCCGGATCTGATCCGGGCCGATCCTGTTGCCTCAGGTTCTTCCAGCTTTTAGGCCGCCCGGATCGTCTAGTACGAATTGGTTGATCATGCACATCACTATGTAACTGACGAAGTCGTTGTGGCCTTGGATCAGATTTGGAAGCGTGCGAATGTTCCAATACGGTTCGTGGCCTATGCGTGCATAGGATGTCGCGTGTTTGGATCGATATAGATAGGCTCTCAATTGGTACTCTGTACGGTAGCCCTCCCGGGGATCGAACATTCCGGCACGAAGCGTGCCATCGTATCTGGTATCCCAGTTGGACTTGTTGTCTCGTAGCGTCGGGAGCCAAGGCTGTGCTTTCACACATGCGGACGCATCGGGATTGATCCCGTTGCGATAGTTCGTGCTGAATCGGCTTCCTTGGATGCCCGTCAAATCATGTGTGGCGCCGTAGGGCTGAGCCTTGCTAGGCCGGAAATGGCCGATGGTAGTGGTGTCTTCCTTCGACCATTTGAAATTCATGAAGCGCTGTCCCGCGCCGAATACCTGGCCGGTAGCGCGGTCGTAATCGATGGCTGCCAAGCATTCTTTTTTATCGGATTGCGCATTCGGTTCCGACTTTTTCTTGTCAGACGTATCCTTGCACAATTCTTCCGGTGCCCAATCTGTCGTGGACGTCAGCGACAGATAGCCGGGAGGCTGCGTTGTCGGGAATGTCAGTCCCTGCGTCCGGATCTTGCGTTGAATATCATTAAATTTTCGGGCTTCTCCGGCGGGATTGATAATGACCGTCAAGTCGCCGAGCGGGGGCGGCATGATCTCGCCGTTCCGATGATTGTCGAGCTGCTCGCCAATCCTGTCGTCGAGTTCCGTTGCCAACATGTTGCCGCCGAAGGAATGACCAATGACAAGCATCTTGTCTGCGGCCGGATTGCCTGTGTCTTGGGTCAGTTTCCCGGCTATCTTCTGGAGATCCGAGAATACCGCCGGAGCTACGCGCTCGCTTTCCTTCTTTTTACTTGAATAGCTCAAGACGTCGAAGAAGGATTTGTATCCCTCGCGGTGAACGGCAGCGTTCCAGCCGACGTAGATGCCGACGAGATCGGTGTCTCGGTAGGCCGGCCGTTGGTTCAAGAAGCTTCGCGCGTAGCTCAGGAACACGTGCATCCGGCTAACGTCGCGATCCTTCACGTTGGCGTTGTGGTGCCAGCCATGAATGAAGACTACGACATATTTCTTTCGCTTGCTTTCGAGGAGATGGCTGGTCGCCTGCCATTGGCGCTCGTCCAGGCGCCCCCCGGACGGGCCGCCATATTCAAGGAATGCCACATCGTAGCTTGTTGTGCGGCTCGTTCCGGATGCGCCTGGAAGAGCGTAACGGGCGGTCATGCAATCGTAGCTGCTTGTTGCTAGCGTTTCATGGCCGTTGTCATCCAAGCGCTGGACCGTATCGCAACTCGTATCATCCCGTCCCCTGAAGACGTCGTTGGCGGCTTCGGCGGGCCAAAAAAATAATGCAGGAGACATGGCCAATAGTATGGCAGCCAGCCAGCGAACAATCGATCGTTTCATGATTTCCCCCCGTGTTTCCCCGAATGGAATGAAATCATGGGTTGTTTTTTCTTGCAATAAAATAGCCCGCGTTTGGCGCGGGCTTTTTACCGTAAACTGAGAGTTTTTAGCGCTCGGCCAATGCCGGCTCGCCCTTGTTTTCGCGCACCATGTTGATGAAGCGGCGGAACAGGTAGTGGCTGTCCTGCGGGCCGGGCGATGCTTCCGGGTGATGCTGGACCGAAAACACCGGCTTGCCCTTGAGGCGCAGACCACAATTGGTGCCGTCGAACAAGGAAACGTGAGTCTCTTCAACGCTCTCCGGCAGCGACTTCGAGTCGACCGCGAAGCCGTGGTTCATCGAGACGATCTCGACCTTGCCTGTGGTGAAATCCTTGACCGGGTGGTTGGCGCCGTGGTGGCCCTGGTGCATCTTCTCGGTGGTGCCGCCAAGTGCCAGGCCGAGCATCTGGTGGCCAAGGCAGATGCCGAAAAGCGGCTTTTCGCTCTTGACCAGGTTCTGGATGACCGGAACCGCATATTCGCCGGTGGCTGCGGGGTCGCCCGGGCCGTTCGACAGGAAGATGCCGTCTGGGTTCAGCGCCAGGATATCCTCGGCCGAGGTCGAGGCCGGCACGACCGTCACCTTGCAATCCAGGCCGGCAAACAGGCGCAGGATATTGCGCTTCACGCCGAAGTCGACGCAGACGATATGATATTTGGCTTCGGTTTCACCGAGCGTGGTGTGGCCGTTTTCCCAGGACCAGTCCTTCTCGCTCCAGACCGACGACTGGCCGGAGGTGGCGACCTTGGCGAGGTCGAGACCTTCGAGGCCGCTCCAGGCCCTGGCCTCTGCCTTCAGGGCCTCGATGTCGAAGACGCCGTTCGGGTCATGGGCGATGACGGCGTTGGGCGCGCCATTCTCGCGGATCCAGGCGGTCAGTGCGCGGGTGTCGACGCCGGAAAGGCCAATGATGCCGCGGGCTTTCAGCCAGCCATCGAGATCGGAGGCGGCGCGGTAGTTGGATGGCTCGGTGATGTCTGCCTTGAAGATCGTGCCGACGGCGCCGTGACGGGCAGCCGGTGTCAGGTCCTCGATGTCTTCCTCATTGGTGCCGACATTGCCGATATGCGGGAAGGTGAAGGTGACGATCTGGCCGAGATAGGACGGGTCGGTGAGGATTTCCTGATAACCGGTCAACGCCGTGTTGAAACAGACCTCGGCCTGGACCTTGCCGGTTGCGCCGATGCCGTGACCTTCGATGACAGTCCCGTCGGCAAGAACGAGGAGGGCGGTCGGCTTGCGGGTGGTCCAGGGGGCTGTTGCGGTCATGGTCGTTCCTTGTTCGCCCTCGCGCCAGCCCACTTGTCAGGGCGGCTCCCAAGGGCCATCTATGTTGCAGATCGAGGGCGCGCGAAGTCGCGCGTGTTCGGCCCTGATGACAATTTCGTGCAGGTGCCGAGCAATAGACGGATCGATCCGTCAGGTCAATTCTTGAGTTTGAAGGCTTGCGGATTTCTCCCAAGCCATTTCAAGGGTTTGTGCAATTTGTTTGCACTGCTTAAGATGTCTGGCTATGAAACGGCTCAGAGAACAAGGAAAAGCCACAATTCGACACCGTCCGCACTGGCTTTTCCGCGGAGAAAAAAATGATACGCGATATACTCGCCAATACGATGAAAGAGTCCCTGAAGGCGAAGGACGTTCGCCGCACCTCGACCGTGCGTCTGATCCAGACGGCGATCAAGGATCGGGACATTGCCAACCGTGGTCTCGGCAAGGATCCGGTCAGCGACGACGAGATCATGCAGATCCTGATGAAGATGATCAAGCAGCGCGACGAATCGGCCAGGATCTATGCCGAGAACGCGCGGCCGGAACTGGCTGCCCAGGAACTTGAGGAAATCGAGATCATCCGGTCCTTCATGCCTGAGCAAATCTCGGAAGAGAAGGTGCGTGAACTGTGCGCCTCCGTCATTACTGAAACCGGTGCCCAGGGTCTGCGCGACATGGGCAAATGCATGAACACGCTGAAAGACCGCTATCCGGGGCAGATGGACTTTGCCAAGGCTTCGGGTCTGGTCAAGGACCTGCTCAAGTAGGCTTTAAGCTTCGAGTTATGATTGTGAAACGCCGCCTTCGGGCGGCGTTTTGCGTTTCAGGCCCCATATCTCAGCCCTTGGAGCGCTTCTGCTCGCTGATGAAATGTCGCAACACCGCGTTGATGCGGGTCTGGTAACCTTTGCCTGTCTGCTGAAAGAAGTCGATAATGTCTTCGTCCAGGCGAATGGAGATCGCCTTCTTCTTCTGGGGGATGACCATCACGGCCTTCGACCAGTCGATGTCGATGAAGTCCTGCCAGTCGGGATCGTCGCGCATGGCGCGTTCGATGTCCTCGTCGGTCAATGCGTTGACCCGAGCCCAGTCGGTCAGGCTTTTTTCTCCTCGTGCGCGCTTTTCGAGAAGCTCATGTAGAGTAATGCGCGTGATATTTTCTTCGCTCATTGGTTCCTGCCGCGCGTACGGAAATGATCCGGCATACGCGTCCTCTCATCATGTAGACCACTGCGATCAGTTTGCCGGTCAATGGGCAGACTGCAACTATCCGATGTTCGCTCGCTTTCGGTGATGGATGTTCGAGCCGCGGGCCGGACAATGCCAGCATGGCGTCCTCGAAGTCGAGTCCATGCTTGCGGATGTTGGAGCGCCGCTTGTCTTCATCCCATTCGAAGTCCCATTCCTCAATAGGCACGTCATCCAGGCTTTGCATGTGCCATTCCGCTCGCAATCGCTTCGGGTGTATTGTATATACACCTGTCATTTTCGTCAATGGCTGTGAATAGCGGGCATCATGCGCGAAAGGCGTGGCGTTGGGTCGAGAGCGCGCCTATATGAAACACAGCCAGCAGGAACAAATATGCGCTTTTCCAACGATTTTCTCGACGAGATCCGTGACCGCGTGCCGATTTCGGCCGTGATCGGCCGCCGTGTGACCTGGGATCGCAAGAAGACCAATGCACCCAAGGGTGACTATTGGGCCTGCTGCCCGTTCCATGGCGAGAAGAGCCCGAGCTTCCACTGCGAGGATCGCAAGGGGCGTTACCACTGCTTCGGTTGCGGCGTTTCAGGCGACCATTTCCGCTTCATGACCGAGATGGAGGGCTTGAGCTTTCCCGAAGCGGTGCAACAGATCGCCGACATGGCGGGCATTGCCATGCCGCAGCCTGATCTGCAGGCGGAGCGGCGCGAGAAGGAGCGCACGACGCTCCAGGATGTGATGGAACTGGCGACGCAGTTCTTTCAGGACCAATTGCAGACGGCGAGCGGCGCCCGGGCACGCGCCTATCTGCGCGAGCGTGGCCTGTCGGGCAAGACAATCGAGACCTTCCGGCTCGGCTACGCGCCGGAGAGCCGCAATGCGCTCAAGGAATATCTGTCGGGCAAGGGCGTGCCGAAGGAGCAGATCGAGGCATGTGGCCTTGTCGTGCACGGATCCGACATTCCGGTGTCCTATGACCGGTTCCGCGATCGCATCATGTTCCCGATCCTGTCGTCGCGCGACAAGGTGATCGCTTTTGGCGGCCGCGCCATGTCGCCGGACGCAATGGCCAAATATCTGAACTCGAATGAGACCGAGCTCTTCCACAAGGGCAACGTGCTGTACAATTTCTCGCGCGCACGCCGGTCGATGCAGGGGGCAGGTGGGGCCGAGACGCTGATTGCCGTCGAAGGCTATATGGATGTCATCGCGCTTTATCAGGCCGGTATCGAAAATGCTGTGGCGCCGCTGGGCACGGCTTTGACCGACAGCCAGTTGCAGCTGATGTGGAAGACGACGCCGGTGCCGGTGCTGTGTTTCGATGGCGATGGCGCCGGGCAGCGGGCGGCGTTTCGCGCCGTCGATCTGGCGCTGCCGCATATCAAACCCGGCCAGTCGCTGCGTTTTGCCATGCTGCCCGACGGCAAGGACCCCGACGACTTGGTCAAGCGCGACGGGCGCGCACCCTTCGACCGGGTGATGGCCGAGGCCCGGCCGCTGGCCGAAATGGTCTGGATGCGCGAAGTGGGCGGTGGCGGTTTCGATACGCCGGAAAAACGAGCCGAACTCGAGGCGCGGCTGAAGCAGATCGTCACCGTGATCGCCGACGAGAATGTGCGCCGGCATTACCAGCAGGATGTTCGCGACCGGCTCTATACCTTCTTCCAATCGACCCAGCCTGGCCGCAACGATCGACGTGGCGGCGGTGGTGGCTATGAGCAGGGTGGTCGCGGCAGTGGCCGCAATGGCGAGGGCAGGCAGGGTGGCCAGGGCGGTGGACGGTTTGGCGGTCGCACTCCCGGGCCTTCCGCGGGTGGCGGTGGCGCCATTTCAGACCGACTGGCGCGCTCGGGGCTGGTGCGGGGGCATCAGGAGCAGCCGGCCCTGCGCGAAAGCGTTCTCGCGCTCACCGTGGTCAACCACCCGCAACTGCTCGAAGACGAATATGACGAGATCGCGTCCGTCGACTATGAAAATCCCGCCTTGCAGAAGCTCTGGTCGTCGCTGCTGACCGCCGTGGCTGAAGGTGGTCCTTCGCTGAGCCGCGAGACGTTGATGGCGCGGCTCGACGCCCATGGTCATGGCACGACGCTGCGCAATCTCGACCAGCAGATCCGCAACGCACGGCTCTGGACCGCAACCGAGATCGCCGCACCTGAAGACGCGCGCGAGGGTTATCGTCAGGCACTCTCGCTCTACAAGCGGGCGCGCGCGCTGAAGCGCCAGCGGATCGAGCTGGAGCGAGAGGTGGCCGATGCGACCGAAGCCGACGACGGAGGGCGGATCGAGCAATTGATCAACGCCTTGCATGAGGTTCAGCTTGAAGTCGCCCGGATGGAGAACCAAGAGGCGATCATCGATGGATTCGGGGTCATGTCAGGGCGTGTCAAAGGCCCGGCAACAGGTCACAGCTCGTAGTCTGCGAGCAGGATTTGAGGTTGCGTGCCGTCGTCAAATGCGGGATGGAACATCAGCATCCCTTTGTGTACGGAACGCAGTGTGTCGTCAGATGAACTCGAACTGATAGCCCCCGGAGCGCGCGGCCGCCGTTCATCCTGGCGGTTGCCTGTTGTTCTCTGGTGGATTGCACGCATCGGTACATCGGGCTATCCGCCCCGCATACGCCGCCGCCTGGCGGTGACGAATGTGATTTCGGCCCTCTATAGCCTGATTACGATACCTTATATCCTTTTCTACCTGGTTTATGATGGTTGGGGGCTTTTACCGGCGATCATTGCCTTTGCGCCGCAGATCTTATTTTATGCCGTGACGCCGTTCTTTCACCGCTTTGGACCGTCGGCCGGGGCGATCTATCTCTGCACCATGTGGCTGATCTTCGGTGTCGCCTGCGGCCTGTTCTTTGGCCGCGATTCGGGTCTGCAATTCTTCTTCCTGCCAGCGGCGGCGGCTTCCATCCTGGTGTTTGGCGCGGAGCGCCTTGCGCTTTCGGGCCTAGTTACGCTCATTGCCCTTTGCGCCTTTCTTCTCACCGAATTCGCCTTCGTCGCCCCGGCCTCGTTCATCCATGTCGAACCGGTGTTCCTGCAAGTGCTGCATTCGATGACGGTGCCGTTGACGTTTCTCCTCATCTTCACGACGTCCTTCTTTGCCTTCAAGGAGGCGGCGCAAGCGGAGATGGCGCTTGAGACAGAGTATCGTTTCTCCGAGCGTCTCTTGCAGAACATCCTACCGCGCGCTGTGGCCGACCGTCTCAAAGATCATCCGACGCAGCTGGTGGCGGACCATGTCGAATCGGCGACGATCCTGTTTGCCGACATCGTCAATTTCACGCCGCGCGCCGCCCGCTGGGGTCCGCAGCAGGTGGTCGCGTTCCTCAGCCAGATTTTCGGCCGTTTCGACGCCATTGCGATGAAGCATGGCCTGGAGAAGATCAAGACAATCGGGGACGCCTATATGGTGGCCGGCGGATTGCCGCAGCATCGGGACGGCCATGAAGAAGCGGTGGCGCTGATGGCACTGGATCTGCTGGAATGCTGCCGCAGGATCTCCGAGGAGATTGGCGAGCCCGTCGAAGTCAGGATCGGCATGGATACCGGCCCGGTGGTTGCCGGCGTGATCGGGCCCAACAAACTTCTCTACGACGTCTGGGGGGATGCGGTGAATACCGCGGCACGGATGGAATCGCTTGGCGTCGCCAGCCGCATCCAGGTTGCGGACTGCCTGAAGACGCGGCTCGAAGATCGCTTCGAGTTCGAATTGCGCGGCCCGATCGAGGTGAAGGGCAAGGGCCTGATGCGGGTCTGGTTTCTGGTGGGCTTGAAGGCGTGAACGAGACTGTTTTGCGGCGAATGCTGTTCAATCGCCCGCGCCCCTTGTTTCTTCGGCTCAAGAACCTACATTCCCGTCAACCGGTGTATAAGCCACCGCTTGGCGTCTATTTTGTTGTTTTTCTGGGCATTCGATGTGGAAAAGCTTGACGCCAAGAAAAATTGTGGGAATCACCAATTCAGCAACACAAGGGTGAAGTGGGTTCAGGCGGATCTCTGGTATGATGACCGGTCATGCGGATAATCAAGAGTTCGGCGCTGCGGCCGCAATGCCTTTAGTTAATCAGGAATTAAGCAACACTCCGTTAGGTCAGTGACAGCTATCCGCCCGGGCGAGTGGTCCGCTCCCCTTTTGCCCGGCGGTGGGCAGCATGATCAGACGTCAGGGAAAGCGACGAGATAAATGGCATCGAAAGTCAAAGAAAACGAAGAAGCCGAAAGCGAACGCGACGGCGCGACAGACGGTCCGCTTCTCGATCTTTCAGATGACGCAGTCAAAAAGATGATCAAGGCCGCCAAGAAGCGCGGCTACGTTACCATGGACGAGCTGAACTCGGTCCTGCCGTCGGAGGAAGTGACCTCCGAGCAGATCGAAGACACGATGGCCATGTTGTCGGATATGGGCATCAATGTCGTAGAGGACGAAGACGCCGAGGAACAGACGGCGAGCGAAGACACCGACGACGCCGACGACAACGAAAGCGAGAGCAACGAGCTGGCACCGTCCGCCGGAACCGCCGTTGCGACTGCCAAGAAGAAAGAACCGACCGATCGTACCGACGATCCGGTGCGCATGTACCTGCGCGAAATGGGCTCCGTCGAGCTTTTGTCGCGCGAAGGCGAAATCGCCATCGCCAAGCGCATCGAGGCCGGCCGCGAGACGATGATCTCGGGCCTCTGTGAGAGCCCGCTGACGTTCCAGGCGCTGATCATCTGGCGCGACGAGTTGAACGAAGGCACGACGCTGCTGCGCGAGATCATCGATCTCGAAACCACCTATTCCGGTCCGGAAGCCAAGGCTGCGCCGCAGTTCCAGAGCCCGGAAAAGATCGAGGCGGACCGCAAGGCTGCCGAAGAGAAGGAAAAGGAGCGCGCCAAGCGTCGCCCCGTCGCCTCCGGCGATGACGACATCACCTCCATGGGCGAGGGCATGCCGCAGGAGGAAGAGGAAGAGGACGAAGACGAGAGCAATCTGTCTCTCGCCGCCATGGAAGCGGAACTGCGTCCGCAGGTCATGGAAACCCTCGACCTGATCGCCGACACTTACAAGAAGCTGCGCAAGCTGCAGGACCAGCAGGTGGAGGCACGTCTCGCCTGTGCCGGTACGCTGTCGTCCGGCCAGGAGCGCCGCTACAAGGAACTGAAGGATCAGCTGATCACGGCCGTCAAGTCGCTGTCGCTGAACCAGAACCGTATCGATAGCCTTGTCGAACAGCTCTACGACATCAACAAGCGCCTTGTTCAGAATGAAGGCCGGCTGCTGCGTCTGGCCGAATCCTACGGCGTCAAGCGCGATTCGTTCCTCGAGCAGTATTCCGGTGCCGAACTCGATCCGAACTGGATGAAGTCGATCGCCAATCTTTCGGCCCGTGGCTGGAAGGATTTTGCCCGCGAGGAAAACCAGACGATCCGCGACATTCGCGGTGAGATCCAGAACCTTGCCACCGAAACCGGTATCTCGGTGACGGAATTCCGCCGGATCGTGCATATGGTGCAGAAGGGCGAACGTGAAGCGCGCATCGCCAAGAAGGAAATGGTCGAGGCGAACCTGCGTCTCGTCATCTCGATCGCAAAGAAGTATACGAACCGTGGCTTGCAGTTCCTCGACCTGATCCAGGAAGGCAATATCGGCCTGATGAAGGCGGTCGACAAGTTCGAGTATCGCCGCGGTTACAAGTTCTCGACCTATGCGACGTGGTGGATCCGTCAGGCGATCACCCGCTCGATCGCCGACCAGGCCCGCACGATCCGTATTCCGGTGCACATGATCGAGACGATCAACAAGATCGTCCGCACATCGCGCCAGATGCTGCACGAAATCGGTCGCGAGCCGACGCCGGAAGAACTGGCGGAAAAGCTCGCCATGCCGCTCGAAAAGGTCCGCAAGGTCCTGAAGATCGCCAAGGAGCCGATCTCGCTGGAAACGCCTGTCGGTGACGAAGAAGATTCGCATCTCGGCGACTTCATCGAAGACAAGAACGCGCTTCTGCCGATCGACGCCGCCATCCAGGCGAACCTGCGCGAAACGACGACCCGCGTTCTGGCATCGCTCACGCCGCGCGAAGAGCGCGTTCTGCGCATGCGTTTCGGCATCGGCATGAACACCGACCATACGCTCGAGGAAGTCGGACAGCAGTTCTCGGTCACCCGCGAACGTATCCGTCAGATCGAGGCCAAGGCGTTGCGCAAGCTGAAGCATCCGAGCCGGAGCCGCAAGCTGCGCTCGTTCCTGGACAGCTAAGAGCGATCAGGATTGGAATTCTGGAACCCGGCGGAGACGCCGGGTTTTTTGTTGGGCAGTTGAGACCGGATTTGCCTGGATAGCGAACCTTCACCATTGTTTCCGCCCCATTCGTTGCTAAGTATCGCTCGATGGTAGAAGCAAGATCGATGCGGTGGCGGCGTTTTGGTGGGGGCTTGGGTATCTCCTTGCTGATCCATGCTGCCGTGGCCGCGGTCTTGCTGTTCAATTTTGCCTGGCCGGAGCCGGATGAGCCGGAGCAGCCGCCGGAAGAGCCTGTGGTCGAGGTAACCCTCGTGCCACCGCCTGCGCCGGAAGAGCCGGCAGAGGAAGAGCCGGCGCCTGAGGAAAAGCCGCCGGAACCGGCCGAGGCGGAGGCGCTGCCACCGCCACCACCACCACCTGCGCCTGCTGTTGCGGAAGAGACCCCGCCACAAGAGGCTCCGCCTGAGACGGCAGCGCCGGAGGTCACGGCCCCACCGATCCTGCCGATGCGCGCCGTGGTGCAGTTCGGCGACAAGGATGCAGGTCCGCGCAAGGCCGATGATGGTAGCGATTCTGTTGATCCGGCTGAGACGGCTGCGGAAGATCCTGCGGAGCCGCCGCCTGTAGTGGAGCCGGAAAAACCCGCGGAGCCGCTCAAGGAAGAGGCGGCTGCGGCCAAGCCATTGCCCGAAATCGCGCTGCCGGAAGCTGATCTCGAAGGGCAGGTGCCGGATCCTTCGGCCGAAGGCGAAGCCTTGAGCGGGGAAGCCATCGCGGCGCTGAACGAGGCGGAGGTCAAGGAAGCGGAGACACCGGTGGACGAGGCCAATGTGGGTGCCGCGGCGCCAAAACTCGACGAGGCCAAGACGCTGTTTTCGACGACAATCTCGAGTGATCCGGCGGCAATAACGGCGATGAACGGTTTGCCGCGGGAACGGCGGGCCGACCAGTTGTGCACCACGGAGTTACGCGAGCAATTGCGCAACGCTTCGCCGCCGTACCGGCCGGAACTTCTGCCTTCGTTCGGGTTGAAGAAGGGCAATGTCCTGGCGCCGGCGAAGACCGCGTTTAGAGCGTCCGGTCAATGGTATGATCTGAGTTTCCGCTGCGAGGTCGACGACGAGGCCACCCGGGTCGTCTCGTTCGGCTTTTCCGTCGGTGACGCCATTCCAAGATCGGAATGGAGCGCCCGCCGTTTTCCGGATTTCTGATCAGCCTGCTTCAATCAACCAAGCAAATTGCGGATCACCCGCATGAAGGCCCGCGCGCCGATGGCGATCAATGCGTCGGGGAAATCATAGTCGGGATTGTGCAGGGCCGGATGCTTCTCGCCGGAGCCGAGGAAAAACATCGCAGACGGGGCGACCGCGCGCAGGCGGCCGAAATCTTCCGAGCCACGCATCGGCAGATCGCCTTCGTCATGCGGGATCGATTCGTCGTCCAGCGCACGGGCCAGATGCAGGACCGCTTCGGGCGCATTGTCGCAATGCAGGAAGATGTCGTGGTAACTGATGGCAATGGTCAGGCCATGCCTCGAAGCGGCATCGGCGGCCAGTGCTTCGGCGCGGGCGCAGAGTTCGGCCATGCGGTCGTCAACGAGCGTCCGCAAGGTAACCCATACCTCGCCATCGCCAGGGGCAATGCCGAAGGCCTGCTCGCCGAGCCAGGCATGGGTGACGGTCGCGAGGGTGAAATTCTCATCGGGCGGAGCGCCGGCCGAGAGTGCCGTCAGCGACGGCATCAAGCTGGCGATCGCAGCCATGGGCGATAGACCCGTTTCGGGCTGCGACGCATGGGCGGTCTTGCCGGACAAGCCAATCTTCATGCCGCGCGAGGCGCAGTTGACCGGGCCGGACTTCAGGGCAACGTGGCCCAACGGCATACCGGGAAGATTATGCAGGGAAAAAGCGAAGTCGGGTTTGATTTCGGCAAAGCGCGGGTCGTCCAGCACGGCTGCGGCGCCGCTGCCATCCTCCTCCGCCGGCTGGAACAGCAGCACGACCCGGCCGCGCTTCGGTGGCTGACGGGAGAGGCCGAGCGCCAGGGCGGTCAGAATCGTCGAATGTCCGTCATGGCCGCACAGATGGCCCTTGCCGGGGACCGTCGAGCGATAGGCGGACGTGGATTTCTCCTCGATCGGTAGTGCGTCTAGTTCCGCACGAAAGAGCAGGGTCGGCCCGGGGGCGGCGCCTTCAAATACCGCTGCGACACCATGGCCGCCAAGGCCGGTGATGATCCTGGACGGCGCCAGCGGTCTCAGCGCCTCAACGACGCGTTTTGCCGTGTGTTCCTCTTGCCCGGACACTTCCGGATGGCGATGCAGTTCCTGGCGGAAATCGATCAGGTCAACGATGTCGCGATTGCTGAGAAACATGGACCGGTTTCCTCCCGCTTGTCCGAGCACGCGTCTTTCTAGCCGAGCGTGAAGGCGGCTGCATCATCAAAACAGCCAGCATCCGCCTAGCGCACAAGATTGACAGCGATGGACATCATGATCAGCGCAATCATCCCGTCGAGGACGCGCCAGGCAATCGGTTTGGCAAACAGCGGCTCCAGCAGTCTGGCGCCAAAGCCGAGCGAGAAGAAGAAGGAGAAAGAGGCGATCATTGCACCAAGGGCGAAGGCGGTTTCATGGCCTGCGTAGCGGGTTGAGATAGACCCCAGGAGGACGACCGTGTCGAGATAGACATGCGGATTGAGCCAGGTAAAGGCGAGGCAGGTTAAAAGCGCAGGCAGGAGCCGCATCTCCTGGGGCTTGGCAGCCCGCAGTGCGCCATCGCCAGTCAGGCTCTGATGGACACTGCGCAGGGCATAGAGGGCCAGGAATACTGCGCCACCGTATCGCATCACCGGCTCCAGCCAGGTAAGTGACGCCAGAACGGTGGCAAAACCTGCGACCCCGATGGCGATCAGCAGGGCATCGGATATGGCGCAGGTCAGGACAATGGGCAGCACATGCCGACGCAACAGTCCCTGGCGCAGGACAAACGCATTTTGCGCACCGATCGCGACGATCAGGCTGAGGCCGAGCAGAAAGCCGGCAAACAGGGCGGTGGACATGAAAACTCCTCGTTGACCGCGCTTTGACTACCCGATCGAGTTTGATTAGAACAATTAAAATTTCTTGCCTCAGATTAGGAACCCTAATGATCGATGCCGCCCAACTCGCAGCATTGGCCGCCGTATTGCGCAGCGGCGGTTTCGAGCGCGCAGCCCGCTTGCTGGGCGTCACATCGTCAGCGATCTCGCAACGCATCCGTGCCCTTGAAGAGCTGGTTGGCAGTCCGCTGATCATCCGCTCGCAACCCTGCCAACCAACCGAAGCCGGCTTGAGGCTCTTTCGCCATGCGGAAGAACTGGCTTTGCTGGAACAGGGGCTGCGGCGTGATCTGGGATTGAAGCAGGGTGTCGGGAATGCGAGCGCTGTGTGGCCGAGCCTGCGCATTGCGGTCAATGCCGACAGTCTCGCCACATGGTTCGTGTCTGCGATGACAGCCGTGCCGGAAACGCTGTTCGATCTGGTGCTTGACGATCAGGACCACAGTGCCGACTGGTTGAAACGGGGCGAGGTGAGGGCGGCGGTCAGCGGTTCGCCACAGGCGGCTCAGGGCTGTGACAGCCGACCACTCGGCGCGCTTCGCTATATCGCGACCGCAAGCCCGGCATTTTATCAGGACTGGTTCGGGAAGACCGGTGTTACCGCGTTGACCCTGGCACAGGCGCCTGTCGTGACATTCAACGCCAAAGACCAGTTGCAGCCGCGATGGGCCCAGCTTGCAACCGGGTCTTCCGTGATCGGGCCCTCTCATTGGCTGCCGTCCAGCCAGGCGTTCGTCGACGCATCCGTCGCAGGACTGGGCTGGGGGATGAACCCGCAGGTGCTGGTCGAAAAGCACATCGCCGAAGGGCGTCTCATGCCGTTGATTGATGGGCTCCCGCTCGATGTTCCACTCTACTGGCATGTCAGCCGATCGATCAAGGTGCAGTTGAAACCGTTGACCGATGCGGTGGTGCTATCGGCGAAATCTGCCTTGCAGCCTATCGAGCTGCGGGTCGAGAACGCATGACCTTGCCCCCGACGGCAACCGGCCTATCTATTCCATAACAACGAGGAGCTGCCCATGTCCCTGAGAGATCAGACCCTTGCCTTGATCGAGGCGCTCAACCGTCGTGATTTCGACAGCGTGACCGGCGCCTTCGAGGAGGAAGCGGTACTCGATCTGCCGGATGGCATTCGGGTCATCGGCCTTGCTTCGTTCCGCGACACGCTGTCTGCCTATATTTTGCGGCATGACCTGTCCTTGGCCGACATGCTGGTCATGACTGACTCCGCGGAAACGCGCGGCGCTGTCGAATGCACATTGAAGGGTCACGATCGGCGCGGTGTCGACGCCGAAAACGGCGTTGACGGTGGCCCGTATTCGCTTCCCGCCGTTTTGATATTGTCGCGCGAGGGCGAGCTTTTCAATCGGATGAGCCTGTTTGCCGCGATCAGACCGTAAGTTTGCTCAGGCGAGGTATTCTTCGAGTACCTTGACGATCATGTCATGATCTTCCTGAGATTTCAGGCCGGAGACGGTGATGGCGGCGACAACCAGACTGTTGATGCGGACCGGAAAACTGCCGCCATGGTCGGCATAGTCCAGCGGATCAAGGCCGAGATCGGGCGAGATGCCGCGATCCTTGCTGCGGTTGATCTCGCCGACGCGCATCGATGCCTTGTGGAACCGCAGCGTGACATTGCTCTTTCGACGCGCCCAGTGGTCGTTGTCGGGGGATGAGCCGGGCAGGGCGGCATGAAACAGCGTGCGATCCGGCGTGCGGATGTCGATGACAACCGGGGCCTTTTCGGCGAGCGCCTGCTTGACCAGCGCTTGGCCGATCTGCACGGCTGTTATTTCATCGAATGTCTTGAAGATCAGCTGGTTTTCCTGTTTTTCCAGCGTGTCGAGCAGGCTCATGGTTCATTCCTCCGGCGTTTTGCAGAGACTAGCGGGAGAGGATGGTGCCGCCAAGCTGCAGATCGGCTTTGTCCCGCACCAAAAGCAATAGAGTCAACAGTAGGAGGCAGGATTGGCAATCGGTCGAATCGAGATAACGACACGCGGACAGGGTCTCTACGAATTTACCGAGAAGGCAGCGGGTTTCCTGCGCGACGAGGGCGCGGTGGATGGCTTGTTGACGGTATTCGTCCGGCACACCTCCTGTTCGCTGTTGATTCAGGAGAATGCCGACCCCTCCGTGCAGGTTGATCTCAAGGCGTTTTTTCGTCGACTGGTACCGCCGACGAGCGATCCGTCGATGGACTACCTCATCCACCGTGACGAGGGACCAGACGACATGCCGGCCCATATCAAGGCAGCGCTGTTGCCGGTGTCGCTCGGCATTCCCTTTGCAGACGGCCGCCTACTGCTCGGCACCTGGCAGGGTATCTATCTCTTCGAGCACCGCGATCATCCGCATCGGCGCCAGATCGTTCTGCATCTTTGAAGTTCACGTCGTGATTTGCATGAATGCCGGCTGAATGCCGGCTTCGGATTGCGTTCAGCCGACTGGAACTACTCTCTTCTCAATCGCTCGCAAAAGCGGGATGCATCCAAGGGCCAGACGCCCGGAACTCTAAGAGGAGAGAAACATGATCGATATGCTTCGCAAGCTGGGTATCGCCGCCCTCGTATCCGTTACGGCCGTGACCGGCCTTGCTGCCACTGCAACCACGGCTTCGGCCGACAGCTTTGGCATCTATATCGGCGGCCCAGCCTATGGTGTCGACTACCGCGATGGCCCGCGGCATTGGGACCGCGGCCCGGTCATCGACGAACGTGATCGGCGTGGTGAGCGTGGTCGCCGCTATGAGCGTGCTCAGCGCCATGACCGTGGCGACTGCCGCCCGAACCAGGCTGTTGAAAAGGCGCAGTGGAGTGGCCTGCGCCGGGCACGGATCATGGATATCACGCCGCGCCGGGTCGTGGTCGAAGGTGTCCGGCGTGGTGACTTCGACCGGATGGTCTTTGCCAATGTGCGTGGTTGCCCGGTCATTCGTTACTGAGGTCAGCCATTTGCTGCCGAGGAACGGCGGCGTCGGCTGATCGGCGGCTCCGCCGCCCTGATCGCCCGCCGCCCGGGCCATGCATCAACGGGCTTCACAAGACCCGGGACGCATGGCCCGTTTTTTGTTTCATCGCCGCCATCCGCCTTGAAGCCGCCCGAATCGCTTCCCATCTACAGGCCAACCCGCTGGTCCGGGCCCCTCTGGTAAGAGCCGCCCGGCGCTCTTGCGATGTCGGACCGTTTTTCGACACGCTTGCCGGCCAGAGGACCAGACATTGCAACACCCGTATTCCGCCCCGATCGGCCTTGGCCGTTTTTCCCAGTCCATGGGCTGCGATCCGCGCCCGGGACAGCCTGGGCCGCGTGTGGCATCTGCCACCCGACTGTCGGGCTTTGAACAGCGCTTCAAGGGGTTGGTGCGATGATCTCCGAATTCATCGCCTCGCTTTTTGCCACTTTTGTCGTCGAGCCTGTGCAGGCCGACATATTGTCGCGGCTCGATCGGGCCGGTGCCTCGGTCGAAGTGGTGAGCCAGGCGAGCGATTGTCTCGCCACCACCGCGCCCATCCTGATCAGCCGTGCCGGCGACGATGTCTGGTGGGCGGGAAGCACAGTCGTTTCTGTCGTGACCGGTTGGACGAGCACGGCCGAACTGCTTGATGCTAGCAATCCAGCCTGTGGACCGCTGGCGACGTTTCTGACCGGCACGGAGGCTTCAAGCTGATGACCACCGATCAAAAGGAGGAGACCGTCATGATCGTGACTGATGATACGAAGAAAACGAGTGGCCGCACCCAGCCCGGCCTTCACGCTGGGCATCAGGAAGGAGAGGGGCTCGATGGCATCCGTGCCCGCCGCAACCTGCTCGCTGGTTACTGGGCCGGCTCGCTGATCGGCTTTGTCGGCGATGACCTCGGTCGTTATGCGCGTGACCTGCATGAGGTGGATCATGCTGTCGCCGGTGACAGTGATGTGATTGCCCGGCTATCACGCGACCTGTCGCTTGCCGGTCACAAATTCAGCAAGGCCGACATCGAGGCCGCGCTCAGGCGCTTTCATGTCCAGGCGCTGAAAGACACAGGCTGCACCGAATAAGGGATTTCGCCTCAGTCGCGGTCACCGGGCGTCCGGCTCATCGGTTGCGGAACACCGTGCAGGACACGGCCGCAGCCCGGATGGCAGCGCAGAGTTTGGTGGCCTCCTCGCGGGTTTCGCGTCCGATCCTGGCCGCATAACGCGTTCGATATCCGAAATTTCCGCCGCGCTGCCGGACGATCAGGGCACGCTCCGCATTGAGCGGAGCCGGCAGCCCGCCGATCGCGCGTCTGAACAGGTGATCGACAACGGAAGGGCGATAATGCGCTGCGAGCTGGACGCCCCAGGGCGCCCAGTCGGCGGATCCGGCAAGAACGGGCTCATTCATCCGTCGTGTCTCGGCCAACACCGTGCAGGCTTCCTGAAACGGCAGCGCTTCATCCAGTTCCGGCGCTGCGACGTCGGGCGGGGCGTCCCGCCATGTCTCGACAATGTTGCCGGTAATCGCAAAGACATAGTCCCGCGTCTCGATCGGCAGCCGCCCTTTGGACAGAAAACGAGCAAACCCATTTTCCCCGGCATTATATGCGGCCGCGGCAAAGCCGAAATTGCCGAAGCGGGTTTCCAGCGCTTTGAGATAGGCCGCCGACGCATCCAGGGCCTCAATGACATCGAATGTATTGCCGACCCCGCGTTGCCTTGCCGTATCCGGCATGAACTGCGCGATGCCCTCCGCTCCCTTCGGGCTGACCGCCTCGGGGCGAAACAGGCTCTCGCGCCAGATGAGACGGGCGAAGAACGCCGCCGGCACGCCGTGGACTTCGGCGAAGTGGCCGATCGTGCGGCATAGATCGACGTTGAACATCTCCTCACCTATGCAGAGCGACGCCGGGCCGTCCTTGCGTTCGTACAGGCAGGAGGGCGGTTCCCGAACCACGGCAGCCGCCGCCGGGTCGTATGGCGCGATCACCGCAAAAGCAGGCAGCAGGACGGCGGCAAACCTTGAACGAGATCTTTGGCTCTTGCCCATTCCAAACCTCACCCTTTGGCCGATTACGCTCAACGCCCGATGCCGCATGCTAACGCCTGTGGGGGTTGGCGCGCAACGTTGGCGGGGTATTACGCGGCTTGCGCGTGACACTCGTCAAAGCCGCGAGACGCGGGGCGTATTTAAGGTCCGTTGTTTGGCAGGAAACTGAGCTGACACTCAAAGACCATCTGGCTGTCTTCTGTCGGAACCGCGCGAAGCTCCATCGTACCGTTCATCTGCTTCATGAGTTTGTCGACGATGGGCAAACCAAGACCGGAACCGGGAGCCGTCACGCTTCCGCGCTTGAACCTCTGCCGGTAGACGTTGATGTCAGGATCCAGCGCTCCGGCCGTGTAATTGCGCACGGCGATCCAACCGGCTGCACAGAGGGTAACAGTGATCGGTCGATCGGGCCGGCCATACCGCATGGCGTTTTCAAGGAGATTCTTGAAGGCGATGGCAAATGCATCCGGGTCAATCATTCGCGAGATTGGTTGCACGTCGCCGTGCCACACAATGTCGACTGCTGTCGTTGCATTCGCCCTGCGGAACTCTCGAACGATGAGATCGACCAGAGCCGACAGATCGACAGGCGTTTCAGACACACCGATACCGGCATCCGCTCGGGACAGTTGAAGCAGCTTTTCGAGGGTGAGCGACAGGCGGCGGAGCACATCCAAGACGCGGTGGGCCCGCGCCTTGTCGGTCTTTCGGTCGAGCTGATCCGCCAAAAGTTCAGTCTGAGCGAGCGCTCCCGCCAGCGGGGTCCTGAGCTCATGGGCTGCATTGGCCGCAAGATCCCTTTCCGCCTGGAATGCCAATTTCAGCCGATCCAGAAGGGTGTTGACAGAATGTGGAATGGTGGCGATCTCGGTCGGCAGTCCCTTGATGGCGATCGGATCGAGGTTCGCCCCGTCGCGCTCGCTGATCGCATCGCTGAGTGCGCCGATCGGCCGGGTTGCGCGAACCACGATCCCCCACGTGGCGAGCATGCCAAGCGGCAGAAGCAAGAGGATCGGCATCGACAACGCGAGCGCGCTTTCAAGCGTTGCCTCCCGGCGATGATCGAGAGAATCGGCGACCTGGATGAACAAGCTGTTGCTGACCGTGGCTAAAGTGAAGATCCGCTTGCCGTCGCCGCTCCAAAACCCAGGTTGAAGAGGGGCGGCGTAGCCGACTGAATTGACGTTGTGTGAATGCACCAGTACGCGACCGGACGGGTCTCGCACCTGATATGTCAGGTATCCGTCTGTGTTGCCGCCGCTCTGATCGGCAATCTGGTAGGGGCCGCTGCGTGTTTCGCGGTGGAAAAAGTCGTCGACGACGAGGGGCGCAAGACGTTCCGTCGTTTCCTGCAGCGCACTGTCGAAGACTTCGTCGAATTCGCCGCGCATGATGTGAATGGCGAGGGCAACGCCGAGGATCCACAAGGCCGACAGCACGAGGGAGATGGAGACGACGAGTTGTCCTGACAGACTGTGTCGATCAATGCGCATCGGAAGATATCCTGTAGCCAACGCCCCGGACAGTCTCAATGGCTTGCTTGCCGAGCTTGCGGCGCAAGCGGCTCACATAGACTTCGACCGTGTTGCTCTCGACCTCGGCGCCGAATTCGTAGAGTGCCTCCTCGATCTGCGCTTTGGAGACAATGGCCTTTCGCCGCGCGATCAGACGATCAAGCACCGCCCATTCCCGCGACGAGATCATCACATCTGCACCCTTGTCATCGGTGATGCGTCGGTCCGACGAATAGATGGCAAAGCCGTTCAGATTGAGTGTCGGCAATTGATGGGTTCCGTATCGACGAGAGACGGCATGGATACGCGCCTGCAGTTCCCCGAGATCGACCGGCTTCACCAGATAATCGTCGGCACCGGCGTTCAACCCGGCAATCCTGTCGGAAACCTGATCATGTGCCGTCATGATGATGACGGGCGTCGCGTCGCGACGTGTCCGGAGTGCCGTCAGGATTTCCAGGCCGCTGCCATCCGGCAGACGCAGATCGAGCAGGATCAGGTCGTAGGTGGCGGCAGCAAGGCTTGCTGAGGCGTCGTCCAGATTGAGCGCCCAGTCGACCGCATGCCCCTGGCGATGCACATAGGTCTTCACAGCATCCCCCAGGGTCTCGTCATCCTCCACCAACAACACGCGCATCTCGAACTCCCGCAAACCTAGGTCGTCACATCGTATCACTAGCGAAACTGACAGGCGGCTGAAGCGCCCGCAAGCGATCAGATCAGACTTCAGGCCACTGTCAGCTTCACTCTGCACCTTGTCGACGGGTCCAAACAGAAAAGGAATGTCCCATGCGAATGATAACTGCTGCAATCTGTCTGTCCGCCGGCCTCAGCGGCGCGGCATTTGCCTCGGAAAAATGCGCGGTCCCCATGGCCGACTGGCAGCCCCGCGAAGCGTTGCAGACCAAGCTTGAAGGTGACGGCTGGAAAGTCCGCTCGATCAAGACCGAGGATGGCTGCTACGAAGCCTACGCGATCAATGCCGATGGAAAAAAGGTCGAAGCATATTTCAATCCCCAGACCTTCCAGTCGGTCGACATGAAGATCGAGGACTGATCGGTGACCGTTCCGGTCAAGGTCTGGGACATGCCGGTCAGGCTCTTTCACTGGGGACTGGCCGGTAGCATCACCGTGTGCTGGGTGTCCGCGGACGAATTGCAAGGCCTGCACGAGTTTTCAGGTTATGCGGCCGCAGCCCTGGTCGGTGTGCGCTTGGTGCTCGGCACTGTCGGCAATCGTTATGCGCGGTTTGCGCAATTCGTGCGCTCGCCCAGGCAGACCGCCGCCTACGCGATCGCGGTTCTGCGGCACAGGGATCATCGCTACCTGGGCCACAATCCGCTGGGGGCGGCGATGGTCTTGCTGCTGCTGCTGATGGTCGCCGCGGTTGCCTACACTGGTTGGCTTCAGACGACGGATGCCTATTGGGGCGTGGAATGGGTGGAAGAGGTGCATGAAACGCTTGCCGATCTACTGCTTGTGGCGATTGCGTTGCATGTTGCCGGCGTCATCCATGCCAGTTTCCGGCACCGCGAAAACCTCGCGCTGGCCATGGTGACCGGTCGCAAAAGAGCGCCAGTGAGCGGCGATATCGATCACTGACACGCTCGCCACAGGACGCCGCTGCCATGCGGCGTCCTGGTGTATTGCAAATTGATGCCACGCAAGCTGCCCTTTGCTGCAGCGTTTCGCCATCACTTGTCCCTGCCGCAACCGCGCGATCGTGGCGTTCCGGTTTCAGCGCACCTCTTCAAATATGCATCCTGACTTTGGCGTGTGGTGCCGCCTCTGCCGCGAACGCCGATGGCGTTGGCGGCGTATCGTGGTTTAGCCTCGCCCCAATTGACTTTGCTTTTTCATGACGGAGAGCCCGCTCGTGCAACCCGCAAAGATATCCAGCTCGGAATTGTACGCCTTGGTCTTTGCCTGCATCAGGCCGAGCACACTGTGGAACAGATTGTCATGGGAGTGCGGGGCTTGCGCGCTCCCTGCCAGGCAGGCTTTGTCGAGCCCGATCGACTGATCGAATGCGGGGGCTGTCCAAACGACGAACGGAACTTTCGTCTGTTGATCCGGTGCAAACATATACGGTGCGCCATGGAGATAGAGGCCATTCTCCCCAAGCGATTCGCCATGGTCGGACATGTAGATCATGGCGCCATCGAGGGCCTGTTCACGCGCCTTCAGCCTCTCGATGACCTGCGCAATGATATGGTCCGTGTAGAGAATGGCATTGTCATAGGCATTGACGATGGTGTCCTTCGAACAGGCTTCGAAATCCACGGTTCGGCAATCAGGGGTGAATTTCCGATACGCTTCCGGGTAACGCAGATAATAGGCTGGCCCATGGTTGCCGAGCTGATGCAGAACCAGCACCGCATCCGTATCCACCGCATCCAGCCAATCGTCGAGCCCAGCAAGGAGGATGTCGTCGAGACATTCACCATTCTGGCAATAGCGCCTGTCATCAGAGCGAAACAGCTCCTTTTTCGGAATACGATCCGCCACCTTCTTGTCACCGGTGTTGTTATCCCACCATTCCGTCTTGATCCCGGCATGGGTGAGGACATCCATCAGGTTTTCGGTCGCCAATGCTTTCGCATGCGAGTAGTGGGCGCGGCCATAGACGGAGAACATGCACGGCAGTGATACGGCCGTGGCCGTGCCGCAGCTCGACGTGTCGCTGAAATACACGATGTCCTGCCTGGACAGTTCAGGGTTGGTTTCGCGCCCATAACCTCCCAACTGGAAATTCTCAGCACGCGCCGTTTCTCCGACGACGATGATCGTGACCCGGGGTTTTCTGTTCTGGCCGGACAGAGGATCCTCGACTTTCGCATCGGCACCAAGTGGCGCCACGACGATGTTCTGCTCCCCGGATGCCTTGAGCGCAAAGCTGACTGCGCTTCCGATCGGAAAGATCGGATTGAGGGTGGGAAACCAGTCGCGATGCTCTCTGGTGGTGAAAATATAGGTGCCGCTGTTTAAGATCGCGACGCTGGAAAACGCGGCTAGGCAGGCTGTCACGACGAGCAGGTTTACGCCGAGTTTGCGCAGGATCGGCCTGTGCAGAACTTTGATCCAGACAATCAAAATGGACGGGAGAAGCGCATAGGCCACCATATGCATGCCGAAGGCAGGGGTGATCAGATGTGCGGCTTCCGCTGTGTTTGTCTCGACGGCGTTCCGGATCATTTCGCGATCGATCGTGATGCCGAAGCTGTCCATGAACCAGGCAGAAGCCGATGCCGAAAACAGCATCAGGATCAAGATCGGCTTGACGATATATTTGGCCGAACACGCCACAGTCATAGCTGCAAATGCGCCGAGAAGACCGACAGCCAGGGCGCTTAAGGCAAAATCCTGCCCAGCGAGATAGGCCGTCGACTTGCGCCAGAATGTGGTATTCATGAAAAAGAGCAGATAAGCGGCCGTGGCTACGCTCAGCCATTCGCTGCGAAGGCTGGGTCGCAGCGTCAAAAGCTTTTTCAGCAAGCTCGTTTCCTTTCGTGCATGGATCCCGGTTCCGATGCACTGGCAAGGAAAGCTGACAGCCACCTGAAGACGCGGCCACACCGTTGGGCGCGTCCGGCATGGTAACTGCATTCAATTGGAAAGTGTCCAACCGAGCCCAATGCAGCGCTGCCAAATGACAGTGGCATATTGCCGTGCAGCCGGGTTGTGCTGGACTTCATAGACAAAGTTGGATTGTTGCGCGGGTGATACGAAATGGTGGGCCCGGAGGGACTCGAACCCCCAACCAAGCGGTTATGAGCCGCCGGCTCTAACCATTGAGCTACAGGCCCAGCCCGGCACGTGGTGCCGGCGGGCGGGCAATGGTTACCCCGCACCGTGGCGAAGGCTCTAACGCAAATTCTTCGGACCGACAAGCCTTTGCCGCAATGGCTTCACAATCCCGCGTCATCAATGACTTGGAAGGGCATTCAACCGGGCCGTGAAGAGCAATATCTGCCGTGCGGTCGGGATTCGCGGGAAAAAAGGAAACATTCCACATGCTGAGACATACACGCGCTCTGGCCCTGGCTGCAGCGCTTTCGGGCACGACTTTCATGCTGACTTCGTTCGCGCCGGCCTTTGCTGCCGAGGCGGAGAGGCGGGAGGCGACGATCATGGTGTCGGGCGAGGGCGAAGCCGCGATCGCGCCGGACATGGCGCTGGTTTCGCTGAGCGTCGTGCGCGATGCGGCGACCGCCGGCGAGGCACTGAGCGCCAATAGCGCGGCGATGGCCGAGGTGCTTGCCAGCCTCAAGGAACAGGGCATTGCCGAAAAGGACATGCAGACGACGGATTTTTCGATCCAGCCGAAATATCGCCAGCAGCCGACCGATGGCACGGGCTTCGAGGCGCCGGAAATCGTCGGCTACAGCGTGTCGAACGGGCTGACCGTCAGGGTGCGCGATCTTGCCAAGCTCGGCGGCTTGATCGACCAGGCGGTGACGCTCGGCGTCAACCAGGGCGGCAATATCGTCTTTACCAATGACAATCCGGATGCGGCGATCGATGCAGCGCGCAAGGCGGCCGTTGCTGACGCCGCCGCCAAGGCAAAGACATTGTCGGAAGCCGCCGGCGTCAAGGTCGGCCGCGTCATCGACATTTCGGAGAATTTTGCCCGGCCGATGCCGATGATGATGTCGGCCGCAGCGCCGATGGCCAAGCGCATGGACGAGGCCATGCCGGTGGCTACCGGCGAGAACCGTTTTACGGTGACGGTCAACATCACCTATGGGCTCGAGCAATAAATCCTGGCGCAATTGACGATGGCAAAGGCCGGAGGGAAACCTCCGGCCTTTCTCGTTTGAAGGGATTCGCCAAGCCTCAGACCTTGAGCGGGCTTTCCTGGATGACTTTGGTCAGGCTGCCTTCGGCCGGGAAAAGCGGGATCAGGCAGGCCTGCAGGGCGTGATAGATATCGCCCTTGCCGGGGAAGAGGCTGTTTGCGGGCGTGCCGTCCTCTGTCAGTTCCTCGTGCCAGCCACCGCATTGCCGGTCGAGGCTGTTATTGGCAATGTAGTTCCAGATACGGCGGTAGCTTTCCTCGTGGAAGTCGCTTTCCTGGTGCTGGTTGAGGAAATGCGCGGCGCCGGCGCCCTCGCAGAGGGGCCACCAGAGCTTGGCTGTCTTTTCCGGGATATTGGCCCAGTCGAGCGTGTAGAAGAAGCCGCCCTTGTCCTTGTCCCAGCCGAGCGCCATGGACTGGAAGAACAGGCCGCGGGCTGCCTCCGGCATCCAGTCATGGCGCTTGCCGTCAAGGGTCCACAACTGCATCAGAAGCCTCGCCCATTCCAGCCAGTGGCCGGGCGTGGTGCCGGCGGGACGGAACATCTCGTTTTCATGATAATAGGTGCGGTCGACCACCCATTGCTCGTCGAAATGCTCGGCGACGCGGAACGCCTCTTCGCGGGCGCGGCGGTTGATCAGGAGATCGGCAATGCTTGTCGCCTTGTCGAGATAGTGTCGCTCGCCGGTCGCTTCGAAGGCGGCCATCAGGGCTTCGGTCAGGTGCATGTTGGAGTTCTGGCCGCGATAGCCGGGCACGGGCTGCCAGTCGGCGGAAAACTCCTCGGCGATGGCACCGTGGGCTTCTTCCCAGAAGCGGGTTTCGATCACCTCGGTGATATCTGCAAGCATGCGGTCGGCGAGCGGATGGCCGATCGTCTTGGCCGATGATGCGGCGAGCAGGACGAAGGCGTGGCCGTAGCCCTGCTTGGAGGCGTCGGCAGCGCCGGTGTCATCAGCCTGCCAGAAATAGCCGCCGTTTTTCTCATCGCGATGCCTTTCCCAGAGATAGCGCATGCCGTGATCGACGACATCGGCCGAGCCCGGACGGCCAAGCAGGTCGCCGATTGCAAAACAATGGACCATGCGGGCGCTGGCATGGATGCCGCGGGCAGGGTTGTCGGTCGCTAAGGGCTTACCGTCGCGCGTCAGGTCGTAGAAGCCGCCTTTCGGGTTGATGGCGGCGGTCTGGAAGAAATCGAACAGGC
This sequence comes from Hyphomicrobiales bacterium, assembly GCA_900470155.1. Classification (GTDB taxonomy): domain Bacteria; phylum Pseudomonadota; class Alphaproteobacteria; order Rhizobiales; family Rhizobiaceae; genus Allorhizobium. The sequence continues at coordinate 474,435 of UBZT01000009.1, read as the reverse complement.
CGTCGGCCTGCTGCAGCAGCCAGCGCCGATGATAGGGGCGATCGGACCAAAGCGGCGCGAGCGGCTGGGTTTTGTTGGCGTCCGACATGCTTGTCCTCCCGGGAATTAAATCTTTTCAGCTCTATAGCCGATCCGGCGGGGTCTTGTCATCGCTGGAAGCCTATTGCCAACAGTGCATTGGCATGTTGACATAAAGATATCTTTATGTGATCTGACCGTGTCGCATTTGAAATAAGGAAATTCGCTCATGCTCGATTCACTGTTCGGCCGCCAGGGCGCCAATCGGGACGGAGCCGAAATTCTCAACGCGTTGCAGCAGGCGGCGCGCGAGCGCATTCTGGTGCTTGATGGCGCCATGGGCACCGAGATCCAGGGACTGGGCCTGGGTGAGGACGATTTCCGCGGCGAGCGCTTCATCGGCTGTGCCTGTCACCAGCAGGGCAATAACGACCTCCTGATCCTGTCGCAGCCGCAGGCGATCGAGGACATCCATTTCCGCTATGCGATGGCGGGGGCAGATATCATCGAAACCAATACCTTTTCTTCGACCCGCATCGCCCAGGCCGACTACCAGATGGAAGGTGCGGTCTATGACCTGAACAGGGAAGGTGCGCATGCCGTGCGCCGCGCTATCCTCAGGGCCGAGCGCGAGGACGGCAAACGCCGCTTTGTCGCCGGCGCCATCGGCCCGACCAATCGCACCGCCTCGATTTCACCGGACGTCAACAATCCCGGCTACCGTGCGGTTTCCTTTGATGATCTGCGGCTTGCCTATGGCGAGCAGATCGACGGGTTGATCGACGGCGGGGCTGATCTCATCCTGATCGAGACGATCTTCGACACGCTGAACGCCAAGGCTGCGATCTTTGCTTGCGAGGAACGGTTTGCCGCCAAGGGCATCCGCCTGCCGGTGATGATTTCCGGTACGATCACCGATCTGTCCGGCCGCACGCTGTCGGGCCAGACGCCTTCCGCCTTCTGGAACTCGATCTCGCATGCGCGGCCGTTTGCCGTCGGTCTCAACTGCGCGCTGGGGGCGGACGCGATGCGGCCCCATCTGCAGGAACTGTCCGGCGTCGCCGACACCTTCATTTCGGCCTATCCGAATGCCGGCCTGCCGAACGAATTCGGTCTCTACGACCAGAGCCCAGAGGAAATGGCAGTTCTGGTGGCCGGTTTTGCCGATGAGGGCATCGTCAATGTCGTTGGCGGTTGCTGCGGTTCGACGCCGGAGCATATCCGGGCGATTTCGGAGGCGGTTGCCGGCAAAGCACCGCGGGTGCCTGCTGAGCACCGGCCGTTCATGTCGCTGTCGGGCCTCGAGCCCTTCGTGCTGACCAAGGACATTCCCTTCGTCAACGTCGGCGAGCGCACCAATGTCACCGGCTCGGCCAAGTTCCGCAAGCTGATCACCGCCGGCGACTATTCGGCGGCGCTGGTGGTTGCCCGAGACCAGGTCGAGAACGGCGCCCAGATCATCGATATCAACATGGACGAAGGCCTGATCGATTCGGAAAAGGCGATGGTTGAATTTCTCAACCTGATCGCCGCCGAGCCGGATATCGCCCGCGTTCCGGTCATGATCGACAGCTCGAAGTTCCAGATCATCGAAAGCGGTCTGAAATGCGTTCAGGGCAAGTCGGTGGTGAATTCGATTTCGCTGAAGGAAGGCGAGGAGAATTTCATCGCCCAGGGCCGGCTGATCCGCAATTATGGCGCTGCCGTCGTCGTCATGGCCTTCGACGAGCAGGGCCAGGCCGATACATACCAGCGCAAGGTCGAGATCTGCTCGCGGGCCTACAAAATCCTGACCGAAGAAGCAGGCTTTCCGCCGGAAGACATCATCTTCGACCCGAACATCTTTGCCGTGGCGACCGGCATCGAGGAGCACAACAATTACGGCGTCGACTTCATCGAGGCGACCCGCACCATCCGCGAGCGCATGCCGCTCGTGCATATCTCGGGTGGCGTGTCGAACCTGTCGTTCTCGTTCCGCGGCAACGAGCCGGTGCGCGAGGCCATGCATGCGGTGTTCCTCTATCATGCGATCCAGGCGGGCATGGACATGGGCATCGTCAATGCCGGCCAGCTGGCGGTCTACGAGAGTATCGATGCCGATCTGCGCGAGGCCTGCGAAGACGTGGTGCTCAACCGTCGCAATGACGGCACCGAGCGTTTGCTGGAGATCGCCGAGCGCTATCGCGGCACGGGCGAGAAGCAGGCGCGGGTGCAGGACATGTCCTGGCGCGAGCAGCCGGTGGAAAAGCGACTGGAGCATGCGCTGGTCAACGGCATCACCGAATTCATCGACGCCGATACCGAGGAAGCCCGTCTGCGGGCAGCCCGGCCGCTGCATGTCATCGAAGGTCCGCTGATGGCCGGCATGAACGTGGTCGGCGACCTGTTCGGCGCCGGCAAGATGTTCCTGCCGCAGGTGGTCAAGTCGGCGCGCGTGATGAAGCAGGCGGTTGCCGTGCTGTTGCCCTTTATGGAAGAGGAAAAGCGCCTCAACGGCGGCAGTGGCGAACGCCAGGCCGCCGGCAAGGTGCTGATGGCGACGGTAAAGGGCGATGTGCATGACATCGGCAAGAACATCGTCGGCGTGGTTCTCGCCTGCAACAATTACGAGATCATCGATCTTGGTGTGATGGTGCCGGCGAGCAAGATCCTGCAGACGGCGATCGACGAGAAGGTGGATATCATCGGGCTTTCCGGCCTGATCACGCCATCGCTCGACGAGATGGTGCATGTGGCATCAGAGATGCAGCGGCAGGGCTTCAACATCCCGTTGCTGATCGGTGGCGCGACAACCAGCCGGGTGCACACCGCCGTGAAGATCCATCCGCAGTATCAGGCGGGGCAGGCGGTCTATGTCACCGATGCCAGCCGTGCCGTCGGGGTTGTATCGTCGCTTCTGTCTGATGACATGCGCGACGGCACGATCGAGACCCTGCGCGGCGAATATGCCAAGGTGGCGGATGCCCATGCGCGCGCCGAGGCCGACAAGCAGCGGCTACCTTTGACGCGGGCGCGTGCCAATCCGGTCAAGATCGACTGGTCGGGTTACACACCGACGAAGCCAAGCTTTACCGGCACGAAAGTCTTCGAGGATTATGACCTTGAGGAACTGGCGAAATACATCGACTGGACGCCGTTCTTCCAGACCTGGGAGCTGAAAGGCCGTTACCCGGCCATTCTCGAAGACGAGAAACAGGGTGAGGCTGCGCGGGCGCTGTTTGCCGATGCGCAAGCGATGCTGGAGAAGATCATTGCGGAAAACTGGTTCCGTCCGCGGGCGGTCATCGGCTTTTGGCCGGCCAATGCGGTGGGCGACGACATTCGCCTGTTTGCCGATGACGGCAGGACAGAGGAGCGGGCGACGTTCTTCACCTTGCGCCAGCAGTTGTCGAAGCGAGATGGGCGGCCGAATGTCGCGCTCAGCGATTTCGTCGCACCGCTGGACACGGGCATCGCGGACTATGTCGGCGGTTTTGTCGTGACTGCTGGCATCGAGGAAGTGGCGATTGCCGAGCGCTTCGAAAGAGCCAATGACGACTATTCGTCTATCATGGTGAAGGCGCTGGCCGACCGGTTTGCCGAGGCCTTTGCCGAGCGCATGCATGAGCGGGTGCGCCGCGAGTTCTGGGGGTATGCGGCGGATGAGGCGTATTCTCCGGATCAACTGGTGGCCGAGGAATATGCCGGGATTCGCCCGGCGCCCGGCTATCCCGCGCAGCCGGATCATACGGAAAAGGCAACTCTGTTTTCCCTGCTGGATGCCACGCAAGCGACCGGCGTGACGCTGACGGAAAGCTATGCGATGTGGCCGGGTTCATCGGTTTCGGGCATCTATATCGGCCAGCCGGAAAGCTATTATTTCGGTGTGGCCAAGGTCGAACGTGACCAGGTGGAAGACTATGCCAGCCGCAAGGGCATGGATGTTCGCGACGTCGAGCGTTGGCTGGGACCGGTACTGAACTATGTGCCGAAGGCGGCAGAGTGATAGCGGTTTGCTTGGACCGCTGGCGCTGACTTGCGCCTCAACTTGCTCTGACTTGCCCCTCACCCTGACCCTCTCCCCGCAAACGGGGAGAGGGTGCCGGCAGGCGGATGAGGGGTAATCACCATTCCAAGTGGATGGCGGCTCGAAGCGGCCGATGTTGCCTCACACATTGAATCAGGGTCCTCCCGGATTGATTCAGGTCGCGGCTGTATCTCTTTGATAAGGAAACGAAAAAGCACTCATGTGGTCAGTCTGAGCAGGATGGCGGTTGTGTCGTCTGACTGCTTGAAGCGGGGATATTGCAGACCGTCGGGATCAACCACCCGTTCGTAGTGGCGCAATTCTTCGACGAGCGACCGCAGGCCCGCTGTTGCGGCGCGGCGGATCAACGAGCCGGGGTCATAGGCCTTGTAGAGGGCAACCAGATCGGCGAGGCCGTCGGAGCACAGGATGGCGGTCGCGCCGCCGCCATGCACCGGAACGTCACAGGTGAACAGATGATCGGCGGCCTCCGGCACCACGCCGAAGGTCCAGGTCGCGCCGTTCTGCGTGTTCTGCAATGCGCGGCCACGGCGCAAATCCTCCAGCGTCGTCGGATCGGTGTTGGCACTGCCGGATGCGCCGATGCCGCCGAGGCGGGCGATATGCTGCGCCGCCCTATGCTGTTCCCATTCATAGGCGCCGGGGATCGGGATGACAAAATCGCTCTGGCCATCGTCATGCAGAATGTAGAGAGCGCTGTCGCCGAGGCCGAAATACTGGAAGCCGGTCGGTGTGGCACGCAGAGCCGTCAGGCTGCAGAGCGGCCAGGCGTAACGTGGCTGCTCGCCGGCGACGGCTTCGAAGGTCTGGCGCGCATCTTCGGAGATGGCGCGCAGGACAATTTTGGGATCGGCTGTCGCATCCAGTCGTTGTTCAAGCTGCATGGCGCCGAACTCGGCGATCCAGGCGGCATCGGAGCCATAATCCTGCATGAATTGCCGGTCGCCCAGGCCGGTTGCGCCATCGAAGACGAAGGCGGCGTGCTGATTGTGGCCGAGACGGTCCTCGTTCGGCCGTCCGTCCTTGCCGGGGTCAGACAGGGCTTCGATGATCGAAATTGCGGGATGGAGGCTCATAGGGTCAGGTCCAGACATAAATCATGGCAAGGCATCAGGAAGAGTGCCAGATTCGCAGCCGCTTGTTGTCGCAAAGGCGAACAGTATCCGGTTTTTATCATGCCGCCTTGAAGCGGGTCATGATGGCGGCGCGGTTCGGATCGGTGAGCACGACCGCAATTGCATATTCCAGCGCGCTCAAGCTGGCCTCGTCGGGATAGATGACCTTGTCGGAGACAATTTCCTCCGGCAAGAGCGCCAGCACCCTGTTGTCTGTGGTCGCCCCGCCACCGGCGAGGAGATCAACCGCTGCGACTTCCGGATCCATCAGGTGATTGAGCAAGGCATAGGCCGCCGGTCTATTCTGTGTCCTGGTCGGGATCGCATAGTAGTCGGTCCAGATCTCGCCGCCATCCGATCCGAGACTGTAGCGGATCTCGTCCATGTCGCGGACCAGTTGCGCGGCGTCGTTGCTCCAGCACATGCTGAGCCAGGCGTCCCCGGTACGCATGGCCGGCTGGTAGTCGCTGTCGATCGCCAGCAGATGCGGCTTCACCTGCATCAGCAGGTCCTCGGCCTTGGAAAGGGCGTCAGACTCGATCGAATTGAAAGGATAGCCGAGGGCGACAAGCGCGGCACCGATCGTGGTCAACTGGTAGTCCTGAACGATCGTCCGGCCCGAAGCATCGCCCATGGCTGTATCGAAGAAGCCGCGCCAACTCGTCACGTCATCAAGCCTGCGTCGGTTATAGGCGATACCGGTCGTGCCGGTATTCTTGGGTAGCGCATGGAGCTTGCTGCGAAACATGGCCGGCGCGAGATAGCGTTCGAGATTGGCGGCCGGATCAAAATTCGGCAAGGCGGTCAGATCAAGCGGTTCGATCAAGCCCAGGTTTGCATAGGGGGCGAGGGCGTATTGTGTCGGTACGATGAGGTCCCAGGCCGCAGTCTGCGTCTGCATGCGTTGCATCATCACCTCGTTGGAGCCGATGATCTCGACCTTCACGGCGATGTCGTGCAACTGTGAGAACTGCTCGAATGTTGCCGGGTCGTGATAGTTCGGCCAGGTTGCGATGCTGACGCTTTTGCCGAGGGTGCCCGCATTGGCTGGAGCCGAGCCGGTTGCGCCGCCGCCGAACAGGAAACTTGCGAGACCGAGGCCTGTCACCTGCAGGAAGTGACGCCGCGAAACGGATCCGCGCTTCAATCGCATCCATTGATCGATGAACCCGTGCCGATCGATCGGCGGCCCCTGCCTCGGCATGCTCATAGCGTTTGTGATCTCCGTCATGGCCGCACTGATGGTCGTTCAAACTGTCTTCCGTTGCGTCAATTCATCATAAAAGCATTAACGGGGTTCGAAGCGCCGGAAGGCTTTTACGGTATCGCCGCCTGCTTTGGCCGAGCGGCAAGACCGGACGGGAGAGGCGACTGGCCGATCAAACGAAACGGTCGATGATGCTGATGCCGCTGTCCTTGAAACTGTCCATTTCGGTCAGCGCCAGTGCAGCATCATCAAGGCTGATACGCCGGCCGATCAGCTTTTGCGGCGCGAGTTTGCCCGACTGGATCATTTCCAGCATGGCGTCGTAGCGCCAGGCCTGCATGCCGTGGCTGCCGTAGATTTCCAGTTCGTGGCCGATGACGCGCGCCATCGGAATTGCCGGCGTCGCGTGCTCGCCGAGCATCAGCCCGACCTGGACATGGCGTCCGCGCCGCCTCAGGTTGCTGATCGAGTGGAAGCAGGTTTGCGGATGACCGAGCGCATCCACCGAGACATGGGCGCCGCCGCCGGTTGCCTCGCGCACGGCTTCGACGAGGTCCGCCACTTCGCGGCTGTTGATCGCGACCGTGGCGCCGAGCTGGCGGGCGAGTGCAAGTTTGTCTTCGGCGATATCGATGGCGACGACATTGGCACCGAGCGCATGGCCGATCATGATCGCCGACAGGCCAACACCGCCGCAGCCATGCACGGCAAGCCATTCGCCGCCCTTGAGGCGTCCCTGATCGACGACGGCACGGAAGGACGTGGCGAAGCGGCAGCCGAGACTGGCCGCAGTCTCATAGGTCATGCTGTCGGGCAAGTGGACGAGGTTCTGGTCGGCGTAGTCGATCGCGACATATTCGGCGAAGGATCCCCAATGGGTGAAACCAGGTTGGAATTGTTCCTCACAGACCTGCTGGTTGCCGGAGCGACATTCGTGGCAATGGCCGCAGCCGGACACGAAGGGCACGGTCACCCTGTCGCCGATCTTGAAGCGCCTTACATCGCGGCCAATCGCGGCAATGGTTCCTGCGAGTTCATGGCCAGGGACATGCGGCAGGCGGATATCGGGATCATGGCCCATCCAGCCATGCCAGTCGCTGCGGCAGAGGCCTGTCGCCTTAACGGCGACGACGACGCCGGACGGAGAGGGTGTCGGGTCGGGCAATATGCTGACCTGCGGTATTTCGCCGAAACGTTCATAGAAAAGCGCGCGCATCGGTATGTCCTCTCTGCCTGAATGTATTTCGGCGCGCATCGAAAATGCGCGCCGAAACTTCCTTCGCACCCGTAATGTCGTGCGTTCTAGTCTGCAAGCACGATCAGGCCCGACGGGTCGATCTTGACGCCAACCAGGTCGCCGACTACGGGCGGCTTGGTGCCGGGATCGTTGAACGTGTCGAAAGAGATCGTCTTGCCTGCGACTTCGACACGGGTGCGGATGACCGAGCCGAGGAACTGGCTGGAGGTCACCTTGCCGTTGACGGTCGCCTGGTCGGCACCTGCCAGAGAGCCGGCCTCGGGGCGCATGGCAAGCTGTACGGGTGAGCCGTTGGTCGCAGGGATAGCGTCGCTGATCGAAAGCGTGCTGTCGCCGATCTTCACCAGGCCCGCAGCCTGATCGGTCACGATGGCTTCGAGAACATTCAGCGTGCCAACGAAAGAGGCGACGAAGCGGGTGGTCGGACGGTTGTAGATCTCGAACGGCGTGCCGATCTGGTCGGCCTTGCCGGCATTCATGACGACGATCCGGTCGGAGATCGACAGCGCTTCTTCCTGGTCATGGGTGACGAAGACGGTGGTGATGCCGAGCTGCTGCTGGATATGGCGGATTTCCTCGCGCAGCGACACACGGATCTTGGCGTCCAATGCGGAAAGCGGTTCGTCGAGCAGCAGTACTTGCGGCTTAGGGGCCAGCGCGCGGGCAAGCGCCACGCGCTGCTGCTGGCCGCCTGACAGCTGGTAGGGATAACGCTCGGCCAGATGGTCGAGGTGAATGAGAGCCAGCATTTCCCTGACGCGCGCCTCAATGGCAGTTTTTGCCATGCCGGCGATCTTCAGACCGAAGGCGACATTGTCGAAGACGTTCATGTTGGGAAACAGCGCATAGGCCTGGAAGACCATGCCGATATTGCGCTGGTTCGGCTTCAGGTTTGTCTGATCCTTGTCGGCGATTTCGATCGTGCCGCCGCTCGGGCTCTCGAAGCCGGCGATCATGCGCAGGATCGTCGTCTTGCCGCAGCCCGATGGCCCAAGGAAGGAGATGAACTCGCCCTTGTTGATCGCCATGTTGAAGTCGTGAACGACCTTGGTCGGACCGAAGGATTTCTGCAGATTGGTGAGTGTGAGAAAGCTCATGAAGGTTCAGTCCTCAGGCCTGGCGAGGCGCGGTTTTCTGGAAACGGGAAACAAGCTGGATCAGTCCAAGGCAACCCCAGGTGATGCCGAAGGCGATGACCGCCAGGGCCGCAGGTTCATAGGCGCGGTTGGCGCCGAGCAACTGCATGTAGGGGCCGAAGGCCGGCTTGTTGAGAAGGGCAGCCATGGTGAACTCGCCGATGACGATGGCGAAGGTCAGGAAGGCGCCCGAGAGGACAGCGACGAGCACATTGGGCAGGATGATCTTGGAAATGATCGTGAACCAGCCGGCGCCGAGGCTTTGGGCTGCCTCGGTCAGGGTGCCGACATCAATGGTGCGCAATCCTGTGTCCACTGCGCGGTACATATAGGGCAGGGCCAAGGTGGCGTACCCGAACATCAGCAGGACATCAGTGCCGAGGGAGGAACCGGTGAGCGGCAGCCAGCTCGATGTGTTGTAGAGGCGGATATAGCCGAAGACGATGACGATGGCCGGGATGACCAGCGGCAAAAGCGTGACAAACTCGATGTAGGGACGCAGGCCCGGCAACTTGAGACGAACCCAATAGGCGGTCGGCACGATCAGGAAGATGCCGAACAGGATGGTGACCAGCGCCATGGTGACGGAATAGGTGAATGTCTCCTGGAAACGCGGATCGCCCAGCACTTTGACATAGGCGTCGAACGAGTATTCCCCGCGCCGCATCTTCAGCGAGAAGTTGGTCATGCCGATCAGCGGCAGGAAAAAATAGAGGAGGCCAAAAACCAGGGCTCCCCAAGCCCAGAGGCGCTTCATTTCAGCCACCTTTCGCTGCGGGCGCGAAGCCAGATATAAAGTGCATTGGCCACGCCGGTGATGACAATCATGCCGAAGGCCAGCGCATAACCAAGGTGCGGATCGCCGAGAACGTCGCCGCGGATCTGGGCAAAGAGCAGAATTGGTACAATATTCAGCGATGAGCCGGTCAGCGCGATGGCGGTTGCGACCGCGCCGAAGGCGTTGGCGAAGAGCAGCGCCATCGTGCCGAGGAAGGACGGTAGCAGGATCGGGAAGGCGACCATGCGCCAGTATTGCGCATTCGTCGCGCCCAGGATCGAGGCTGCTTCGCGCCATTCTTTCTTCAGGCCGTCCAGCGCCGGCGTGATGATCAGGATCATCAGCGGGATCTGGAAGAAGAGATAGGTCAGCGTCAGGCCCCAGAAGGACAGGAGGTTGAAGCCGAGCATGCGCAGGTCGACGCCGAGCTGGGTTTTGAGGAAGACCGTTACCAGTCCGACAGGCCCAAGCGTTGCCAGAAAGGCGAAGGCGAGTGGTACGCCGGCGAAGTTGGAGGCAACACCGGAAAAGGTCAGAAGCGGGCCGCGGATCCACTGCGGCAATCCGCCGAGCACGACGGCGGCAGCGACCGCGAAGCCGATTGCACAACCGAGAATGGCGCTAGCGAGACTGATCCTGATCGAAATCAGATAGGCCGACATGATCGACGGGGTGAACAAGCCGCGGATGTTGTCCAGCGTCAGCGAGCCTTCCGGGGTCTGGAAGGCGCCAATGACGATTTTCATCGTAGGCATGATCAGGAAAAGGACGGTGAAGGCGGCAAAGGGCAGAACGCCCAGCCAATGGAGGGGGAGGCGGAAGCGCGGCCCGGGGGGCGCAGCTGAACTGACCTGTTGCGATGACATTGCTGGTGCCCTTCGTCCGCGTGGTCGCGGTTTCTATAAAATGCAAATGCCGCCCCGGTCGCAAGATCGGGGCGGCTTTCATGCGCTATGCCTTACTGGACGTTGGCGCCAACGACGCTGTCCCAGGCGCCGGTGACGGCGGCCTTGTTGGCATCGACTTCTTCCAGTGTCGGGAAGTAGGCCTTCTCGTAGGAAGCGGCCGGCGGCAGCTTGTCGAGCAGGGCCTGCGGGATCTTGCCAGCCTTCGACATGGCGTTGAAGCGGGCCGGGTGGCAATAGCCGGCGAGCCATGCGGTCTGGCCCTCGTCGGAATAGAGGTATTCCATCCAGAGCTTGGCAGCGTTCGGGTGCGGCGCGAAGGCCGAGATGCCCTGAACGTAGACGCCGGCGAGAACGCCCGATGCCGGAACGACGACTTCAACCGGCGGGTTGCCGGCGAGCGTGTCCTTGGCAGCAAGGGCGTTGTAGTCCCACATGACGACGATCGGGGTTGCACCCTGAGCGAGCGTGCCGGACTTGCCGATGACCGGAACGAAGTTGCCGGCCTTGTTGAGCTCGCCGAAATACTTCAGGCCAGCTTCGCCAGCGTCCTTGCCAGCCTTGGCGCCCGATGCGAGGCCGGCGGCGAGAACACCGAGGATGGCCTGGTTGGAAGCGCGCGGGTCACCGGCGAGTGCCACCTGACCGGCGTATTCCGGCTTCAAAAGGTCCGACCAGTCCTTCGGGGTGTTGGCCACGAGGTCCTTGTTCACCAGCAGCGACATGACGCCGTAATAGTCGCCGTACCAGAAGCCGTCTGCGTCCTTCACTTCAGCCGGGATTTCGTCCCAGGTGGAGACCTTGTAAGGCTGCAGCAGGCCTTCGGCCTTCATCTGCGGGCCGAAAGCAAGACCGACGTCGACAACGTCAGGAGCCTGCGGGCCCTTGTTGTCCTTGTTGGCCTTGATGGCTTCGACTTCGTCGGCCGAACCTGCATCTGGGTTCAGTTCATTGACGGTGATCTCCGGATACTTCTTCTTGAAGCCATCGATGACCGCACCGTAACCGCACCAGTCGTGCGGCAGCGCGATGGTGGTCAGCATGCCTTCCTTCTTGGCGGCTTCGATGAGCTCGGCGCTCGGTTCGGCATAGGCAACGGCGGAGCTGGCCATCACGATAGCCGTCGTAAGGGACAGGGCTTTGCGGAAATTGGTAATCACTGGAATTCTCCTCTGAGTTGGCAGCGATGCGGTTCACTTAGGTGCGCATTATTATCGTTGTATGACGGTTGGCGACGGCAGACTGACTTTACCGTTTCGCCCCCGTACATTGGCAGTATTTCCTCCATGCTCGTGTTTGCCTATCGGGGCTTTCGAAACAGGCGCGCCTGTTCGAACAGCCCTTCCAGGGTATTCATGCGTTCGCGCGTCTCATCCCAGGAAGAGCTCTGCACGGCTTCGATCAACGCCTCCACCACGAACAGCGTCACCACGGACGAATCCCAGGCGGATGGTGCTTCGATGTGTAGCTTGAAACAGTTGCGTGCATGCTGGGCGACGGGCGACATCCATTGGTCGGTAAAGACGATGATCTCGACGCCGTTGGCTCGAGCCACTTCCGCAAGGGTGGTCATGTCGGCTTCGTAGCGGCGGATGTCGAAAATGATCAGCACATCGCCGGCCTGCATGTTGAGCACATGCTGCGGCCAGGAGCTGGCATTCGACGACATCAGGGTCGTCCTGGGTCTGATGACCTGCATATGGGTAAAGAAATACTCGGCCAGTGCGCCGGTGATGCGACCGCCGACAAAATACAGGCTGCGATTGCGGTCGCCTAGCAGCCGAGCAGCTTCGTCGAAGGTCGAGGTTCTGAGTTCGCCCAGTGACGAGCGCAGATTGCTGATCACGGCCTCGGCGAAGCGATTGAGAATATGCCGGTTCGGGGCATTTGCTGCCCAGCGGTCATGCTTGTTGATCGGATTGGAGATCGTGGCTTCCAATTCCTGGTGCAGGTGGGCCTGAAACTCCGGATAACCCTTGTAGCCGAGTTTCTGCACCATGCGCGCCACTGTCGGCGTCGATACCCCAGCGTTCTCGGCGACAGTGGTGATGCTGCCGAGGCCGGATACGGGGTAATTTTCCAGCAGGCTTTCTGCCAGCTGCCGTTCGGCGCGTGTCAGCCCATCGAAATGGGCATGGATCACGTCCGACACTGTCTTGGACGCACTTAGCAAGGACCGATAGTCTCCCCTCAAGCCGATCTATGCCGGCTTTTGAAGGATTAAGCCTTTATGGCCGGAATGTGTCAATTGCTATTTTGAAGAGATTTCTTCAGTTCCCATTGACAGCGGGTAAATCGTGAAGAATTCTCTTCGAAATAAAAGCAGCCGAATGGCGCAGGGGAAATCAGCATGCTCTCAAGGCCCGACATCCTGACGCCGGCGGACGGCGCAGCCGTCGCAGTGGAAAATTCCGCTGCGTCCGGCCCGGTTGTGCTGGTCTGCGAACATGCAAGTCTTGCGCTACCGGAGCGGGCAGGGGATCTGGGCCTGCCGGCAGAAGCGCTGGAAAGCCATATCGCCTGGGACCCCGGTGCATTGGCGGTTTCGCGACTGTTGTCGCAAACGCTGGATGCGGTGCTCATCCATCAGCGTTTCTCACGTTTGATTTACGACTGCAATCGTCCGCCGGAATCGCCGGCGGCAATGCCTGAAAAGAGCGAGATATACGATATTCCGGGGAACCGGGACCTCGGGGCCGCCGAGCGGTATGCGCGGACAGCAGCGCTTTACGTGCCGTTTCACGACAGCATCAGCGCCACGCTTGTGGCACGCGAAGCAGCAGGTCTTTCGAGTGTCTTGGTCACGGTTCACAGTTTTACGCCGGTCTATTTCGGCAAGCCGCGGGCGGTCGAGATCGGCATCCTGCACGATAGCGACAGCCGGCTTGCCGATGGCATGCTGGAGGCGGCCGAGGGTGGGCCGTTCCGGGTGGAGCGCAATGCGCCCTATGGACCAGACGACGGCGTCACGCATAGCCTGAGACTGCATGCCCTGCCGCACGGGCATCTCAACGTCATGATCGAGGTCCGCAACGACCTGATCGCAGATAATATCGGCCAAGGGGTTGTGGCTGATTATCTGGCAGTTCTGATCCAAAACGCGATCACGGCCTGCCAGAAATAATAAAAAGACCCCAAGGGGAGCAGCTCAGCTGCAACCTCCGCCCGTCAGTGGTGGAACTGAAAGATAGTCAATTGTCCGCAATTCCGCGGACAATCGTCAACTGGGGGACGTCATGTCAGACTATTCGGATTCGGATAAAAAGCAGGATCTTCATATCCTGCATTCCATGGGCTACGCCCAGGAACTCGAACGACGCATGAGTTCATTTTCGAACTTCGCTGTTTCTTTCTCCATTATTTGCATCCTTTCCGGCGGTATCAATTCGCTCGCTCAGGCGACTTCCGGCGCAGGGGGCGCTGCGATCGGTATTGGCTGGCCGCTTGGTTGCTTCGTTTCGCTCGTCTTCGCGGTCGCCATGGCGCAGATCAGTTCTGCCTATCCCACGGCCGGCGGCCTCTACCATTGGGGTTCGATCCTCGGCAATCGCTTCACCGGCTGGCTGACCGCGTGGTTCAACCTACTCGGCCTCGTCACGGTGCTCGGCGCTATCAATGTCGGCACTTATTATTTCTTCCTCGGTTCCTTCGGAGGCCCGTATCTTGGGCTTGAAGATACCACGCTGACCCGCATGATCTTCCTCGTGCTGATCACCGGTCTCCAGGCGCTGGTCAATCATATGGGGATTGGCCTGACCGCCAAGCTCACCGACTTCTCCGGTTACCTGATCTTCGCCACGGCTATCGCCCTGAGCGTCGTGTGCCTGGCCGCTGTCGACAGCTTCGATATCGCCCGGCTCTTCACCTTCAGCAACTATTCGGGGGAAGCCGGCGGAAATGTCTGGCCGGAGACGTCGGGAACCTGGGTGTTCCTGCTCGGCCTCCTGCTGCCGATCTACACGATCACAGGCTATGACGCGTCGGCGCATACGTCCGAAGAAACCGTTAAGGCTGCGATTTCCGTGCCGAAAGGCATGATTTCGTCGGTGCTGTGGTCGGCGCTGTTCGGCTATATCATGCTGTGCTCGTTCGTGCTGATGATCCCGAGCATGGATGATGCCGCAGCCCAGGGCTGGAACGTGTTTTTCTGGGCGATGGACGCTCAGGTCAATCCGATCCTCAAGGATGTGCTCTATCTTGCGATCCTGGTCAGCCAGTGGCTTTGCGGCCTTGCGACGGTCACGTCGGTGTCGCGCATGATCTTCGCGTTTGCCCGTGACGGTGGTCTGCCGGCCTCGTCGGCACTCTCGAAGGTGAGCCCGAAATACCGTTCGCCTGTCACGGCGATCTGGACAGGCTCGATTTTGGCTGTGCTGTTCGTGTGGGGCTCTTCGCTTGTCTCCATCGGTGAAACGCCGGTCTATACGATCGTCGTATCCTGCACGGTCATCTTCCTGTTCTTCTCCTTCGCGATCCCGATCACGCTTGGGTTCTTCGCCTGGGGTACGAGCAAGTGGCCGGCTATGGGACCGTGGAACCTCGGTGAAGGCGTGTTCAAGCTTTTCGCCGGCTTGTCGGTTGTTGCCATGGCGCTGATTTTCATCCTCGGCATCCAGCCGCCGAATGATTGGGCGCTGTACATCACCGTCGGCTTCCTGATCGTCACGGCCATCGTCTGGTTCGCCTTTGAGAAGAAGCGTTTCAAGGGACCGCCGATCGGCGATGAAGTGGCAAAGCGGCAGGCCGAGATTGCTGCAGCCGAAAAGGCTGTCGGCGAAAGCGCCTGACGGCTGACCAAACCAGCAAGCCGGCGGCGCACTCGCCTCCGGCTTGCCATTGACCCTCGCTTGACCAGCGCTTTCGGCGCGGTTCTGTTTTTCGTTGTTCCTACTCCTGCGGATGGCCCCTATGACCACCAACTATACGTTTGAAGATTTGAAGAAGGATGTTGCCGAGGGCCGCATCGATACCGTTCTGGCGTGTCAGGTGGATATGCAGGGCCGACTGATGGGCAAGCGATTCCAGGCGGAGTTCTTCGTCGAAAGCGCCTACAAGGAAACCCATAGCTGCAATTATCTGCTCGCCACCGACATGGAGATGGAGACCGTCTCCGGCTATAAGGCGACTAGCTGGGAAAAGGGTTATGGCGACTACACGATGAAGCCCGATCTTTCGACGCTTCGCCGCACTCCATGGCTGGAAGGCACGGCGCTGGTTCTCTGCGACATGCTCGATCATCATACCCACGAGGAAGTGGCGCATTCGCCGCGCGCGATCCTGAAGAAGCAAGTCAAGCGGCTTGAAGCGATGGGCATGAAGCCGTTCATGGCAACAGAGCTCGAATTCTTCCTGTTCGACCAGAGTTATGAAGCGGCGCAGGCAAGCGGTTACCGCAACCTGAAGCTCGCTTCGGGTTATAACGAAGACTACCATATCTTCCAGACGACCAAGGAAGAAGGTGTCATGCGCGCGATCCGCAAGGGTCTGCAGGGTGCCGGAATTCCTGTTGAGAATTCAAAGGGCGAAGCATCAGCCGGTCAGGAAGAAATCAATGTTCGCTACGCCGATGCCCTGACCATGGCCGACCGTCATGTGATCATCAAGAATGGCTGCAAGGAGATAGCCTGGTCGCAGGGCAAGGCGATCACGTTCCTTGCGAAGTGGCACTACACCGCCGCCGGTTCGTCCTCGCATATCCATCAGTCGCTCTGGTCGCTCGACGGAAAACCGTTGTTCTTCGACGACAAGGGTCAGTACGGCATGTCGGAGTTGATGAAGCACTACATGGCCGGTCTACTTAGCCATGCGAGCGAGATCACCTATTTCCTGGCGCCCTACATCAACTCCTACAAGCGTTTCATGGCTGGAACGTTTGCGCCGACAAAGGCGATCTGGTCGAAAGACAACCGGACGGCCGGCTATCGCCTGTGTGGCGAGGAAACCAAGGCGATTCGCGTCGAATGCCGCGTCGGCGGCTCCGACCTCAATCCGTATTTGGCCATGGCGGCGCTGATCGCTGCCGGCATCGACGGCATCGAAAAGAAGCTGGCGCTTGAAGCGGCCTTTACCGGCGATGCCTATGGCGCGACCGATGTGCGGGAAATTCCACGCACGCTGCGTGCGGCCACCGAAGAACTGACCAAGTCCACGATGCTGCGCGAGGCATTCGGCGACGACGTGATCGATCACTACGTTCGCGCTGCCGAATGGGAGCAGGAGGAATACGATCGGCGCATCACCGACTGGGAGGTGGCGCGAGGCTTCGAACGGGCTTGACCCAAGGCGGCCTTGAGGTCGCCACCTTCGCCGTCGTAGGGTGAAAACAAGGACAGCGGCGATGGCCGCTGTCGTCCTCTTTATGCAAACAACAGGAAAAAGATCATGACGATGATCCAATGCATTTCGCCGATCGATGGGTCGGTCTATGCCGAACGCCCGGCGATGTCGCTGGAAGCAGCGAGTGACGCCGTCGCCCGCGCCCGCAAGGCACAGAAGACCTGGGCGCGCCGACCGCTGGAAGAGCGTGTTCAACTCGTACTGAAGGGCGTAGCACGCCTCAACGAGATGTCCGACGAAGTGGTGCCGGAACTCGCCCACATGATGGGTCGCCCGATCCGTTATGGCGGCGAATACAAGGGCTTCAACGAGCGTTCCAACTATGTTGCGGCCATCGCCGCCGATGCGCTGGCGCCTTTGGTCGTGGAAGCCAGCAACAATTTCGAACGCCGCATCGAGCGTGAGCCGCATGGCGTCGTCTTTGTCATCGCACCGTGGAACTACCCTTACATGACCGCGATCAACACGATCGCGCCGGCGCTGATGGCCGGCAACACTGTCGTCATCAAGCATGCGACGCAGACGCTTTTGGTTGGCGAGCGCATGGTTCGCGCCTTTGTCGAGGCGGGAGTTCCGGATGACGTCTTCATCAACCTCTTCCTTGACCACGCCACGACGTCTGCGCTGATTGCGGCCGGCAACTTCAACTTCATCAACTTCACCGGTTCTGTCGAAGGCGGACGCTCGATCGAGCGGGCCGCTGCCGGCACCTTTGCCGGTCTCGGGCTCGAGCTCGGCGGCAAGGATCCGGGCTACGTCATGGACGACGCGGATCTGGACGCCGCCGTCGACACGCTGATGGATGGCGCGACCTATAATTCCGGCCAGTGCTGCTGCGGCATCGAGCGCATCTATGTGCATGAGAGCCTCTACGATGCCTTTGTCGAGAAGTCGGTTGCCTGGGTGTCGAACTACAAGCTCGGCAATCCGCTCGACCCGGACACGACGCTCGGGCCGATGGCCAACAAGCGTTTCGCCAAGGTGGTGCGCGAGCAGATCGCCGACGCTGTAGCCAAAGGCGCCAAGGCGCTGGTCGATCCGAAGCTCTTCCCTGCCGATGACGGCGGCGCCTATATCATGCCGCAGGTGCTCGTGAACGTCGATCACTCCATGGCCTTCATGAAGGACGAGACCTTCGGTCCTGCTGTCGGCATCATGAAGGTGAAGAGCGACGAGGAAGCGCTTGGCCTGATGAACGACAGCCCCTATGGCTTGACGGCCTCGCTGTGGACGCAGGACCCGGAACGCGCCGCCCGTATCGGCCGCGAGGTCGAGACCGGCACGGTGTTCATGAACCGGGCCGACTATCTCGACCCGGCACTCTGCTGGACCGGCGTCAAGGAAACTGGCAAGGGCGGCTCGCTCTCGGTGCTCGGCTTCCAGAACCTTACTCGTCCGAAATCCTACCATCTGAAGAAAGTCACGAAATGAACATCGTCGCCAACTGGAGCTATCCGACCGCCATCAAGATGGGCCGTGGACGGATCAAGGAACTGGCCGATGCCTGCAAGTCGCTGGGCATGAGGAAGCCGCTTCTGATCACCGACCGTGGTCTGGCACCGATGCAGATTACCCAGGCGGCACTTGAGGTTCTGGAGGAAGCCGGTCTCGGCAGGGCGATCTTTGCCGATGTCGATCCAAATCCGAACGAGAAGAACCTTGAAGCCGGTATCAAGGCCTACAAGGATAGTGGCCATGATGGTGTCGTCGCGTTTGGCGGCGGCTCCGGCCTCGATCTGGGCAAATGCGTCGCCTTCATGGCGGGCCAGACGCGGCCGGTCTGGGATTTCGAGGATATCGGCGACTGGTGGACGCGGGCCAATTCCGATGGCATCGCGCCAATCGTTGCCGTGCCGACCACGGCCGGCACAGGCTCTGAAGTCGGCCGCGCCTCGGTCATCACCAATTCCGTCACCCATGTGAAGAAGATCATCTTCCATCCGAAGTTCCTGCCGGGCGTCGTCATCTGCGATCCCGAACTGACCGTCGGCATGCCGAAGATGATTACGGCCGGCACGGGCATGGACGCGTTTGCGCATTGCCTCGAAGCCTATTCCTCGCCGTTCTATCATCCGATGAGCCAGGGTATCGCGCTTGAAGGCATGCGGCTTGTGAGGGAATTCCTGCCGCGCGCCTATCATGACGGCACCGATATCGAGGCTCGCACCAACATGATGGCGGCGGCGGCCATGGGTGCGACGGCCTTCCAGAAGGGGCTCGGCGCCATCCATGCGCTGTCGCATCCGATCGGTGCGGTCTACAACACCCATCACGGCATGACCAATGCCGTCGTCATGCCGCCAGTGCTCAGGTTCAACCGTCATGCGATCGAGGACCGGATCGAGCGGGCGGCGGCCTATCTCGGCATCGCTGGCGGTTTCGACGGCTTCTACGACTATGTGCTTTCGCTGCGTGCCGAGCTTCACGTTCCGGAAAACCTCACGGCCATGGGCATTGCCAATGACCGGATTGACGAATTGTCCGCTATGGCGATCGAAGATCCGAGCGCCGGTGGCAATCCGGTCAAGCTGACACTGGAAAACACCAAGCAATTGTTTGCCGATTGCTTCTAAGGTCTTGCATTTCCAAGATATTAGCCCGGCATTTGACGATGCCGGGCTTTTTTGTCCGACGCGTCTCGAATAGAGTTGCCGAGTCGGCCTGCCACAATGGCAGGTGGTATTAAGGGAATTCTATGATCAGGCATCGTTTCTATTTGTCCACCCTGCTCGCATCGTTTTGCCTGCTTGCCGCAGGCACGGCCTCGGCCGAAAGTTACAAGGGTCTCTTGAAGAAGGGTTATGCGGTCGGCACGATGAGTCAGGGCAAGTCTGGCTCTCTGGGGTGGGTGCTCAGCGGCAAGGATGGGAAGTGGTTCTGCAAGGGCAAGTTCAGCCTGGCCGTCGTCGATTCCAAGACATTGGTCAGCGTTCTTGCGAGCGGCAAGATGATCAAGGTCGATCGGGCGGTTTTCGAAGACAGCATCGGCGGTCCGGATCCGTCGCTGCCGAATCTTGCTGATCTGAAGGCTGGGCGGGTTGAGCCGCGCCATGTCGGTTCCTGCACGCCGTTGCGCGGCTGATTGTCGTTTTGGCGACAAATGTGTCCGTGCTTGCCTTTTGAAATCATTGAGTTTTGCCAGATGCCCTCCCTCTTTTAGGGGAGGGCGTTTCTGCTTCGTATTTTCTGTTTGTTAACCATAATTAGAAAGAATGCAGGTAGCGGGCGCCAATGATCAGGGCTGCTCCAGAGCGATGAAACGCTCGGACAAGACCCTTGAGGACAGAGAATGCCAGTTATCTCATTTGCCAATGCCAAAGGTGGGGCCGGCAAGACCACTGCGGCACTTCTGCTTGCTACCGAACTGGCGCATCAGGGTTATCGGGTCGCGATCCTGGATGCTGATCCGCAGCGTTGGATTACCCAGTGGTTTGATGCCTCCGGGCCGCAACACAATATCGAAGTCGTTTCGGAAGTGTCCGTGGCCTCCGTGCAGGGGCATATTCGTGAACTCTCGCGCACCAATGATTATATCGTCATGGATCTCGCTGGCGCGCGCGATGCCATGGTGACCACCGCTGTCGGCCTGTCCGATCACGTAATGATCCCGATCCAGGGCTGCGCCATGGATGCCAAGGGCGGCGCGCAGATCCTCGATCTGATCAAGATGATGGAAGAGGCCGGCCGCATGGTCATTCCGCATTCGGTGGTTCTGACGCGTGTGACCTCGATGGTCACGACCCGTGCGCTGCTGACGATCAAGGGATTGCTGGCGGCCCGTGGCGTCAATGTGATGAATACGCCGATCGTCGAGCGTAGCGCCTACCGCGAGATCTTCGACTGTGGCGGCACGCTGTATTCGATGGATGCAGCGAAAATCAGCAACCTCGACAAGGCGCGGGAAAATGCCCAGGCCTTTGCCATCGAAGTGATGCGTCTGCTGCCGGTCAAGGTGATCCGATCGACCCAGCCGCGCCGGTTGTTCCGCCTAGTGCGCAACGCCGCTTGAGACAATTTCAATTGGACGAATTTGAAGCCGTCTGACCCTTCCGGTAGGACGGCTTTTTTCAGGCACTTTGTTGGTCGATCAATACCGAAAGGCCTCCGGATCATCTCCGGAGGCCGGTCATATTCTGGCGGAGCTCGGTGGATTACTCGACGAACTCGACGGTCACGCCGGCGCTGACCATCTTGGCCAGTTCGGTTGCGTCCCAATTGGTCAGGCGAATACAGCCATGGCTCTGGGTGCGCCCGATCTTGGATGGCTCAGGCGTGCCGTGAATGCCGTAGGTCGGCTTCGACAGCGCCAGCCAGACAGTGCCGACGGGGCCGTTGGGGCCGGGCGGAATGGCAAGAACCTTGTTGTTTTCGCCCTGCTGGAAGTTGATCTTCGGATTGTAGGTGTAGCCCGGATTGAGCGCGATGCGCTCGATCGTCACCGTACCCGAAGGCGAGGGTGTGTCGGATGAGCCGATGCTGGCCGGATAGGCGGCGACAAGGCCGCCATCCTCACCATAGGCAAAGACCTGTTTCAGGCCCTTGTTGGCGACAATGCGGGCAACCTTGCCGGTCTTTGCCGGACCTGGCTCGACCACCTTGATCATCGTGCCTGGAATGGTAAAATCGACGCTGGGATTGAGTGCCTTCAGATAGGCCTCATCCATATGGAATTTCTCCGCCAGCATCTCGGTTGTCGAGGTGAAGGACAGTGCCGGAAGCATGGCCTTATGGCTGTAGTCTTCCGGGATGGAAGCCACATAGGGGCCAGCAGCGTCGCCTGGCGTAATGGTGTAGCTGACAATCGCCAATCCACCCGACAGGCGCAGGCGTTCCAGCACCTCCTCGGCATTGTTGGGGTCGATCGTCTCGCCGGTCATCTGCTGCCAGGCGACGAGTGCCTTATTGACGTTCTGGCCCATCTTGCCATCGATCACGCCGGGAGACACGCCTTCGCGATCAAGGAAGACCTGCAAGGCGGTCATTTCAAGTTGCGACAGATTGCTCTTCACCGGAATATCCGGCGTGACGATACGCGGTGTCGATGTTTCACTCGGCGGTGGTTGGTCGGGACCGCCGTAGGGCATGTCTTCCGGAAGCGCATCGAGGGACTGGCGGTCGATAGGACCATCCATCGGGACAGAGCCGGTGACGACATTGTCGTCCCAGGCCGGCGCTTCGGCGCGGGAATTGCGGTAGGGATCGTCAACGCCCGGCAAACTTGGATTGGAGGCGTTCTGGCTCGGTGGGTAATAGCTTTCGGCCGGAATTTCTGTCGCCACGAGATTGCCATAACGGTCGATCAGCACTGTGCGCCCCATCTGGTCGCGGCTGATGGCGACTTCGCCAACTTCAGGGACGTAGTCGAGGATCTCGCCCTCAGGCGAAACCAGGAGTGTCTGTGGCTGGCGATAGCCGTCGGCGCTCTGTGCCGTCGCGGGCGCGGCCCCAAACAGGGGTGCTGCGGTGATCGCCGCCAGAATTAGGCCAGTTTTCTTCATGTCGAACACGGTGCTGATTCCTCGTCTATGCAGGCGACAAACGCGTGAAATTTGACACTAATGTGGAAAAGGTGAATTCATAGTGAATTAATGGTTAACCAACTGCGCTGACATGGAAGTTTTGACGTCGATGTGATCGCAAAGTTGACCTGACGCCATCGTGGGGGGAGCGATGCACGACAGTTTCAGTATGGAGTCTTTTCTACCGTATCGATTGATCAGAGCGACCGAGCGATTGGATACGGTGTTTATGCAATTCTGTGGTCCTGAGGATGAGCTTTCCTGGTCGGAATGGCAGGTGCTCTGGTCGCTCGGAGAGGCGGTCACCACGACAGCCAAGGCTATATGCGGCCAGTCTGGACTATCGAAGACCAAGATCAGCCGGGCGGTCAAGGTGCTGGAGGAGCGCGGCTACCTGGAGCGCAAGCGCGATGCGCATGACCGACGCTTCGAACTCCTGTCGCTGACGCCAGCCGGATCGGCGCGCTTTGCCGCCTTCAGGCAAAGAGCCAGCGAGTTTCAGCATCGACTTGAGGCGATTGTCGATATGCCCTATCTGTCGGCGCTCGATACTGGCCTTGGCGGACTTGAAGATCTCATGGCGGCCGGACATTTTCGGCAAATATCCGCCATGGCGGAAGGAAGTCTTGCATGATTGCATTTCAGGGCCCGAGAGGGCCGCAGCTCTCACTTGACGAGAGTTCGGTTTTCGATATCGGCGCCTGCGTTGTCGATGGGATCGATCTCTCACCAGGCCGGGCTATTCCGGATGATGGCGATCCGCGTATCGACCATTCGCTTGAAGGCTTTCTGTTTACCTGTGGTCCCGACCATATCCGCCATCCGCAACCGATGCCCGGAGGCGAGGGATTATTCCCGCTGCACGGATCGTTTTCATCCCATCCTGCCGAATCGGTTCAGTTTTCGACGGACGGCGAAGATCTCTTGGCCCGAGCCACGGTACCGGTTGACCTCGCCGATGGTGGCCGTGCCCGTCTTGACCGGGTCTGGCGGTTGAAGGCCGACAGTGGCGAAGTGCAACTGAGCGATGTCGTTACCAATACGGGTGACATGCCGTTTCCGGCATTTCTGATGTACCACATGAACCTCGGTGCAAAGCACTTCGACGATGGGGTGCGGCTGGAGGGCGCGATGCTCGAGGGCGGCGGCTTCCCATGGACCTTCGGTGAGCCGGAGGGCGGAATTTTCTGCGTGCCGGCCGGCAAGGGTGGATGGGCCGAGCTTCGCCTCGGACCGATCGCTGCGATCGGCGGTAAGCGGCTGAAAGTGCGCTTCCGCACCGACACCTTGCCTTATCTCCAAGTCTGGCGAAACCAGAAGGCCCCGGCGCATGTTCTGGGCATCGAGCCGGTATCGCATCGCTGGGAGAGCCGGGACGCGCTGGAGGCGCGTGGCGAGTTCGTCATGCTGGCGCCCGGCGAGAGCCGCGAATACGGTCTGGCATTTTCCTTCGTCTGATGCGGCGTACCGAAGGGCGGCTGTCTGTGATTGACGCCCCGGTAAGCCCGTCGTAGATGTTTCGGCCAAAGTTTGAGAGAGGTGCGCCGATGAATATCAGGCAGATCAATGAGGAATATTCCGTCAGCGGCCAGATCACGGTCGAGGACGTCGATACGGTCAAGGAACTCGGTTTCAAGTCGATCGTCTGCCATCGTCCGGACGGCGAGGAATTCGGCCAGCCGGAATTTGCCGCCGTTGCCGCGCGGGCTGAAGAGCTCGGCATCAAGATCAGCCATGTGCCGGTTGGCCCGATGGGCGTGACACCGGAAGCGGTGGCTGGCATGGTCGATGCACTGGAAGACTTCGATCGCCCGATGCTTGGCTATTGCCGTTCCGGCGCGCGGTCCACTGCGACCTACGAACACGCGCTTCGTCAACGCGGCTGACGCGCTTTGCCTTTATCCCTGACGATGCCGTGCACTGCACGGACGCGTCTTTCTGTCTCACCATCCGATAGGAGAATTCCATGACCATCAAGCGTATCGAACCGGGCAAGCGTATGAGCGGCGCCGTCGTTCACGGCAACACCGTCTATCTCGCCGGCCAGGTTGGCGAAGGCACCACGGTCACCGAACAGTCGAAGTCGGCGCTCGCCGAAGTGGACCGCCTGCTGGCGGCAGCCGGTTCCGACAAGTCGAAGATCCTGCAGACGATCATCTATCTCTCCGACATGTCGACCTTCGCCGAAATGAACGCCGTGTGGGAAGGCTGGATCGACCCGGCAAACCCGCCGGCCCGCGCCACCAGCGGCGCTCCGCTGGCGACGCCGGACTACAAGGTCGAGTTCATCGTGACAGCGGCAATCTGATCATCCTGATGATTTGATTCTGAAAGCCGGCGTATCCTTTTGGATGCGCCGGCTTTTTGCTGCTTCAGAGGAACTTCTCGCGCATGTGCGTTATGTAGTCCTCCTCGTTCAGCTCGGTGCGAGCCTTCAGCCAGCCATGGCTCATGTCGCCGACGAAGTATCGAAGCCGCCGCGTGCCATCGGTTGACGCTTCGCGGATCACATTGGCAACATCCGTGGATGTCATGGTGAGCGCGCTACCCAGACGCGCGAAGGTCTCGACGCTTTTCTGCAGGAAAGGCAGGTAATCGGCCGGCGTCCCGTCATTGGCGAAATCGTCCGCGGCACGTTGCTGGAATGCAGTTTCGCCGACGCCGCCGTGTGGAATGATCAGCTTCACGTCGATCCCGATCGCCAGTAGCTCGTAGGAGAGCGCCTCCGTAAATCCCTCCAGCGCGAATTTGCTCGAGCAGTAGGCGGAGATCATCGGCAGCGTGAAGTGCCCGGCTCCCGAACTGACATTGATGATCGTACCGCTGCCGCGCTTGCGGAAGTGGGGCAGGATCGCGCGGACCGTATCCATCACGCCGAAAAGGTTCACTTGGAACTGGTGCTGCAGTTTTTCCTCGGGAATGGATTCGAAGATGCCGTAAAGACCGTAACCTGCATTGTTGACGAGGACGTCGATGCGGCCGAACCGGTCTATGCCGGCCATGATGGCAGCCTCAATGCTCGCCTTGTCCTCCACGTCGAGACGGGTCACCAGGACGTTGGCGAACTGGTTGAATTCAGTTTCCGCGTCCGGTCTGCGCATGGTCGCGACAACATTGAACCCCGCTTCTTGAAAGACGCGGACGCTCGCCCGGCCTATACCGGACGATGCACCGGTGATGAGAACTGTTCTGCTCATGGAATTACACCTCATGTCGATTGTGCCTGCCCGAGAGATAGCGTTTCGGATAGGAGGCGATAACAGGCTCAATTCTGGATAAGCTAATGAGGGAATTCGAACAATGAAGCGAGCAGGGCTGATCGAACTCAATGCCGTCGCCATCGTCGCGGAGACACGCAATTTCCGCTCTGCAGCCCTTGCCCTCGGTATGTCGGCATCGGCGGTCAGCCATGCCATCTCGGCTCTGGAAAGCCGGCTCGGGGTCAGGTTATTCAATCGAACGACGCGAAGCGTTTCCCTGACTGAAGCCGGTGAGCAGTTTCTCGAAAAGGTCAGTCCGGCTCTGAGAGACATTGCGGAGGCGATGGAAAACGCGACGGAATCGGCGGATGTGCCGCGAGGCAGGGTGAGGATCAACACGCCGTCCGACGGGTTGCGCGGCCTGCTGATGCCGATCCTCGCTGAATATCATCAGCGTTATCCAGATGTGCATGTCGATGTCGTCAGCGAGGGACGGACGGTGGACATCGTGGGGGAGGGCTTTGATCTGGGCGTCCGGCTTCGGGAGATCGTGCCGCAGGACATGGTGGCGATCCCGCTCAGTTCCGAAGAGCGGTTTCTGGTCTATGGCGCTCCTTCGTATTTCGAGCGCTTCGGCCGTCCCGTGGCTCCCTCAGACCTGCTGCGCCATGCCTGCCTGAAGATGCGGTTGCCGAGTGGAACGATCTACCGCTGGGAATTCGAGCGGCACGGCGATGAAATCCGCATCGACGTCAATGGACCGATGACCCTGCAGAACATGGATCTGATGCTGGAGGCCGCAGTCGCTGGCATCGGGCTAGCCTATATGACCGAGCGTCGCGCGGCCGAAGAGGCCGCGGCCGGGCGGCTGCAGTCGGTGCTAGCAGATTGGTCACCGCCGTTTGCAGGGCTTTGCCTCTATTTCCCCAGTCGCCGCCATCTTCCGCCTGCGACGCGTGCTTTCATCGATCTGGCGCGCGAGATGACACGCGCGCCATAAGGCTCACGCCTTGTTGCGAATTTGAGTCAGCGTCCGGGTTGGAGTGATCGCCTCCGGATCGAGCTTGATCTCGATGATCGTAGGCTTTCCGCTTGCCCGGGCACGCAGGAAGGCGGGCGCAAAGTCTTCCGTCTTCTCGACCGTCTCTCCGTGGCCGCCATAGGCGCGGGCAAGGGCGGCGAAATCGGGATTGGTGAGGTCTGTGGCGCTGACACGGCCTGGATATTCGCGCTCCTGATGCATGCGGATCGTGCCGTACATGCTGTTGTTGATCACCAGCGTGATGATCGGCAGATTGTAGCGGATCGCGGTTGCGAATTCCTGGCCATGCATCATGAAGCAGCCATCGCCGGCAAAGCAGATGACTTCACGCTCGGGGAAGAGCTGCTTGGCGGCAACGGCTGCCGGCAGGCCGTATCCCATCGAGCCCGAGGTCGGGGCGGCCTGGGTGTTGAAGGCCTGGAAGCGGTGGAAGCGGTGCAGCCAAGTGGCGTAGTTGCCCGCACCATTGGTGAAGATCGCGTCCTTCGGCGTATTGGCCTCGATCCATTCCATGATCTCGCCCATTTGGACGGGGCCGGGGCTCGTCTTCGGCGGCGTCGACCAGGTGAGATAGGCGGCGTGCATGGCTTCCGTGCGTTCGGCCCAAGCCGGGACTGCAGGTGCCTCAAGCGACGCAAGCGCCGAGACGAATTCCTCAGGGGCGGCACAGATCGCGAGATCAGCGCGGTAGACGCGGCCGAGTTCCGACGGGTCCGGATGGATGTGAACGAGCTTCTGGGCCGGGTAGGGGATGTCCATCAGCGTGTAGGACGAGGAGGGCATTTCGGAGAAGCGGCCACCGAGCAGGATGAGGAGGTCGGCTTCCTTCACTTCCCTGGCGAGCGTCGGGTTGATGCCGATGCCGACATCGCCGGAATAGGACGGATGCAGGTGATCGAACAGCATCTGGCGGCGGAAGGAGCAACCGACGGGCAGCTTGAACTTTTCCGCAAAGGCCTGGATGCCGGCGACTGAAGTCTCGCTCCAGCGGGTGCCGCCGAGGACGACCATCGGGCGCTTGGCGGTCTTCAGCATCTCGCCGAGGGCGGCGATCTGGCTTGGGCCGGGATGCGCCTCGACGGGGGTATATGGCTTGGCTTCGGGTGCTTCGACCTCATCGAGCAGCATGTCTTCCGGCAAAGTCAGCACCACCGGACCCGGACGGCCGGAGGTGGCGATGGCGAAGGCGCGGGTGACGAATTCGGGGATGCGGCGGGCGTCGTCGATCTCGCCGACCCATTTGGCGAATTCGGTAAAGGCGCGGCGATATTCGACTTCCTGGAAGGCCTCCCGCTCCTTCATGTCACGACCGATCTGGCCGATGAACAGGATCATCGGGATCGAATCCTGGCGGGCGACATGCAGGCCGGCCGACGCATTGGTGGCGCCAGGGCCGCGAGTGACCATGCAGATGCCGGGCTTGCCGGTCAGGCGACCCCAGGCATCGGCCATCATCGCTGCGCCACCCTCCTGGCGGCAGACCAGCGTTTCGATACCGCTGTCCTTCAGGGCATCGAGAACCGCGAGATAGCTCTCGCCGGGCACGCACGACACACGCTCGACGCCATTGGCTTTCAGCGCCTCAACGATCAGTTCACCACCGGTTCTCTTCATGGGGCTGTCTTTCCTTCGATCTCGGCCAGTTCGGCCAGAATGTCTTCGCTATGTTCTCCGATCCGCGGACTGGGGCGCTCGTAGCGCAGTGGCGTTTCGGAGAGGATGATGGGTGTACGGACGCTCGGGATGATGGTGCCCTTGTCGTCCTCGAGTTCGATCTTCAGGCCACGCGCCACGATCTGCGGGTCTGCGAACATGTCCTCGATCGAATTGATCGGGCCGGCCGGCACGGCATTGGCCTCGCAGGCGCTGAGCAGGTCACGTCTGGTCCATCTCGCCGTCTCGGTGGTGACGATGCGGCGGACCTCGACCTTGTTGGCGACACGGGCTCTGTTGGTGGAAAAACGTTCGTCTTCCGCGACCGGGGCTATGCCGAGGATGGTGCAGAGGCGCTTGAACTGGCCATCATTGCCGACGGCGAGGATCAGGTGGCCATCGGCGGTCGGCACCACCTCGTAGGGGCTGATGTTGGGATGGGCATTGCCGAGCCGTGTCGGGGCCTTGCCGGAGACGAGATAGTTCATGTTCTGGTTGGCCAGCACGGCCGACATGACGTCGAGCAGTGCCATGTCGATGAACTGGCCCTGGCCTGTCTTCATGGTGTGAATCAAGGCTGCCTGGATCGCGGTCACGGCGTAGATGCCGGTGAAGATATCGGCAATGGCGACGCCTGCCTTCATCGGCTCGCCGGTCGTCTCGCCGGTGATCGACATGAAGCCGGACATGCCCTGGACGATATAGTCATAGCCGGCAAATTCGGCATAGGGGCCGTTCTGGCCGAAACCCGTGATCGAGCAGTAGATCAGCTTCGGGTTGGCGGCTTTCAGGCTGTCGTAGTCGAGCCCATATTTCTTCAGGCCGCCGAGTTTGAAGTTTTCGATCACCACGTCGGCCGTGGCGCAGAGACGGCGGACGGTGTCCTGGCCTTCTTCCGTCTTCAGATCGACGGCGATCGAACGCTTGTTGCGATTGGTCGAATGGTAATAGGCAGCCGACAGGTTCTCGCCGTCGGTCCCTTGAACGAAGGGCGGCCCCCAGGCGCGCGTGTCGTCGCCACCGTCGGGATTTTCGACCTTGATGACATCGGCGCCGAGATCCGCCAGCATCTGGCCGGCCCAGGGACCGGCGAGCACGCGGGCGAGCTCGATGACGCGGATGCCGGCAAGCGGCGGTCCTGCGGTGGGGCTATCGGTGGCGCTGGCATGCGGTCTGGTGGTCATGGCGCTTCCTGTGCTGATCGGCATGACGGCTCAAAGCTGTCTTGATCTGCAGCCTGTCATGAGCATTTCTGCTGACTGACCTCCTATAACCCCGGATTAGTCCCCCGACACTTGATTTTCTCTCATGGGATCATTCCGTTTCGGCAAGCCGGCGGCTGCGGGCATGGCAGCGGATTTGGGTACGGTTGCGCGGTTGAGATCGGCGAGCATCTGGTCACACCAGGCAAGGAAATCGGCAATCGCGGCTTCTCGACCGACCTCGTTCAATGTCTCGTGGCGCAGCGTATCATAGATGCGTGTCGTCACGTTGCGCATGCCGGAACCGGACAGGCGCTTCGCCAGCCAGCGGATTTCGCGTCCCTTGTTGGTGGCCGGATCTTCGCCGCCGCCCACCAGATAGACTGGTGTGGACTTGTGCAGACGAGCGAGTTGACGGTCGCTCACGCCGCGAAAGGTAAGCGTGAACAGATCCTGCCAGAGCGAGACGCTGGCATCGAAGCCGCAGAGCGGGTCGGCAATATAGGCGTCGACCTCGGCTGGGTCATGAGACAGCCAGTCGAAGGCCGTGCGGTGGTTCGGGATCGCCTTGCCCCAGGCGCCGAAGGTCGCCATCGGCAGGATGAGGCTCGGGACGTCCGAGCCCTTGTAGATCCGCTCCACCTTCAACACCAACTGGGCAATGCATCCAGCAATTCCGGGGTTGAAGTTGGAATTCCACACCGACACCGCCTGGAAGGCATCCGGATGATCCGTTGCCGCGTTGAGTGCGATCAGGCCGCCCATCGAATGGCCGAACAGGATGACCGGCAGGCCCGGATGGCGGCTGACAGCGAGATCGCGCATGGCGCGCACGTCAGCCACGACCTTGGCTACACCGTCGGTTGCGGCATAACGGCCGATCGGCGCATCCGGCGCCGCGGTTTCGCCATGGCCGCGGTGGTCATGGGCATAGACATGCAGGCCCTCTGCAGAAAGTGCTGACGCAAAGACGCCGTAGCGGCGCGAATGTTCGGCGAGGCCATGGCAGATGACGATGATGGCGCGCGGCACGCCTGTTGCCGGGAGATGATGGTAGGCGAGGCGGGCGCCACTCGGGGCGTCGTGAAAGTGCAGTTCGTCGAACATTATTTGCTCCGTCGGCGCCGATGAAATGGCATTTTACGTGCACGTGCAATGGAGGGGATCGTTTTATCCTCAAGGCATGATTACTGCTGGATCCTTTGACTATTTGGCCGTTCGCCGTTGCTCCAGCGCTGCAATTCGCCTACATAGCGGCAACTTCCCATTCTGCCCGGAGCAATTTTACGATGGCACGCCAGTTCATCTATCACATGTCGGGACTGAACAAGTCCTACGGCGCCAAGAAGATCCTCGAGAACGTCAACCTGTCGTTCTACCCGGACGCCAAGATCGGTATCCTCGGCCCGAACGGTGCCGGTAAGTCGACCGTGCTGCGCATCATTGCCGGCCAGGACAAGGAATATACCGGCGAAGCCTGGCTGGCCGAAGGTGCGACCGTCGGCTACCTGGAGCAGGAGCCGCATCTCGATCCGTCCAAGACCGCCTTCGAGAACGTCATGGTCGGTGTGGCCGACAAGACCGCCGTGCTCGAGCGCTACAACGAACTGATGATGAACTATTCCGACGAGACCGCCGACGAGGGCGCCAAGCTCCAGGATATCATCGACAGCCAGAACCTCTGGGACCTGGAACAGCAGGTCGAAATGGCGATGGAAGCCTTGCGCTGCCCACCGAAGGATTCGGATGTCACTCTCCTGTCGGGTGGTGAACGTCGTCGTATCGCGCTCTGCCGCCTGCTGCTGTCGCAGCCGGATCTGCTGCTGCTCGACGAACCGACCAACCACCTTGACGCCGAAACCATCGCTTGGCTCGAAAAGCATCTGCGTGCCTATCCCGGCGCCGTGATGATGATCACCCACGATCGCTACTTCCTCGACAACGTCACCGGCTGGATCCTCGAGCTCGACCGTGGCCGCGGCATTCCTTACGAAGGCAACTACTCGGCCTACCTGACGGCCAAGGCCAAGCGCATGCAGCAGGAAGCCCGCGAAGACGCAGGCCGCCAAAAGGCGATCAGCCGTGAGCAGGAATGGATCGCCTCCAGCCCGAAGGCGCGTCAGGCCAAGTCAAAGGCGCGTATCAAGTCCTACGAACAGCTGGTGGACGCCGCCGAGAAGCAGCGCCCCGGCGATGCGCAGATCATCATCCCGGTCTCCGAGCGTCTCGGTCAGGTGGTCATCGAGATGGAAGGCATTACCAAGGGCTTCGAAGGTCGCACGCTGATCAACGACCTGTCGATCAAGCTGCCGCCGGGCGGCATCGTCGGAATCATCGGCCCGAACGGCGCCGGCAAGACGACCCTGTTCAAGATGATCACCGGCCAGGAAAAGCCGGATGCAGGCACTGTGCGCGTGGGCGAGACGGTGCATCTCGGTTATGTCGACCAGAGCCGCGATGCGCTGGACGGCTCGAAGACAGTCTGGGAAGAGATTTCCGGCGGTGCCGAAATCATCAAGCTCGGCAAGTTCGACATGAACAGCAGAGCCTATTGCGGCGCCTTCAACTTCAAGGGCGGCGATCAGCAGCAGAAGGTCGGCAACCTGTCGGGTGGTCAGCGCAACCGCGTGCACCTGGCCAAGATGCTGAAGGCCGGCGGCAATGTGCTGCTGCTCGACGAACCGACGAACGATCTGGACACCGAAACGCTCGGCGCACTGGAAACGGCGCTGGAAAACTTCGCCGGCTGCGCGATCATCATCAGCCACGATCGCATGTTCCTCGACCGTCTGGCGACCCATATCCTCGCCTTCGAAGGTGACGGCCATGTGGAATGGTTCGAAGGCAACTTCGAAGATTACGAGCAGGACAAGGTTCGCCGTCTCGGTGCCGACGCCCTCAATCCAGGCAGCCAGGCCTATAAGCGCCTGACGCGCTGATCGACTGACCATCCGGCGGTAGATTTTGGCCGCCCCGTTTCAACGAAAGCCCCGCTTCAATCGGCGGGGCTTTTTGCGTCTAATCCTTCGGCGCGAGTTATCGTGTACACCTCAAGGCATGAAGCCATGGCGACCGTGCCTTGAACGGCATGTTCGGCCTTCGATAATTGAAGCAGATAATGCTTGCATGGTTCGCGTGAACGACATAAACATATCTTTATATGATTATTGCATTTCGAGGTCCGGGATGAAGTTTGGCGTAGATGCTCTGGTGGAGTTGTTGAAGGCTGCGGGTGAGCCAACCCGTCTTCGCCTGCTGGCGCTGCTGTCGGCTGGCGACCTGACCGTTACCGATCTTACAGAAATTCTGGGCCAGTCGCAGCCCCGAATCTCGCGCCACCTGAAGCTTCTTGCCGAGGCCGAATTGGTGGATCGCTACCAGGAAGGCGCCTGGGCGTTTTTTCGACTGAAGCAGGAAGGTGCTGGGTCTGACCTGACACGTGTCCTGCTGGGGGCAACGCTGGAAACAGATCCGGTTCTGCAGCGTGACAGGGAGCGCCTTTCTGCCGTCAAGCGTTCGCGGGCGCAACGGGCGCAGGAGTATTTCAGCCGGAATGCATCCGAATGGGATGAACTGCGTCGACTGCACGTCAATGATGCCGATGTCGAAGCGGCGTTGCTCAAGCTTGTCGGGCCAGAGCCGGTCGATGCCCTGCTTGATCTCGGCACAG
Source organism: Hyphomicrobiales bacterium (assembly GCA_900470155.1). GTDB lineage: Bacteria > Pseudomonadota > Alphaproteobacteria > Rhizobiales > Rhizobiaceae > Allorhizobium. The sequence continues at coordinate 441,369 of UBZT01000009.1, read as the reverse complement.
GCACCGGACGAATTCTGCAGCTCCTTTCCAGCCATTATCGTCGGGCAACCGGCATCGATGCGAGCCGCGACATGCTTTCGGTTGCGCGCGCCAATCTCGACAAGGGCGGTGTTCTCTCTGCCTCGGTTCGCCATGGCGACATTCTCAACCTGCCGCTCGATGCTAGCGACTATGATCTTGTGACGATCCACCAGGTGCTGCACTTTCTCGAACAGCCGGAACTGGCGCTGGCCGAAGCGGCGCGCATGCTGAAGCCGGGCGGTCGTCTGGCGATCGTCGACCTTGCGCCACATGAGCTGGAATATCTGCGCGACGAACATGCTCATGTGCGGCTTGGGTTCTCACGGCAGATCATGGCCGACTGGCTCAATCGAAACGGATTGAATGTCGAGGAAGTGGTCGATCTGCCACCGGAGAGTGCTGCGGGCAGGGGCCTTACCGTCACCATCTGGCTTGCCCGCCGCGACGCTGTCTTGGCGCCGGCCGATGTTGCTCAACCCATTTTACAGACCGGGAGCCGATAAATGTCCGAGGATCAACGAGCGATCGACACCGCTGCAGACCTGCGCATCTCGTTTGAATTCTTTCCACCGAAGTCGCCGGACATGGAAGACCAGCTCTGGTCGACGGTTGATGCCTTGGCGCCCTGGCAGCCGGATTTCGTCTCCGTTACCTATGGGGCCGGCGGGACGACACGCGAACCCACATTGAACACGGTGAAACGCCTGATCAGCAATACGCCAATGCCGACAGCGTCACACCTGACCTGTGTCGGGGCGACGCGCGAAGACGTGCGGCGCGTGGTCGAGGAATTCAGGGCTGTCGGTGTCCGGCATTTCGTCGCGCTGCGCGGTGACCCGCAAGATGGCGTTGGTGCGGCCTACCAGCCGCACCCGGACGGCTTCATCAACGCGGCCGATCTTGTCGGCGGCTTGCGCGAGATGGGCGATTTCGAAGTGTCTGTCTCGGCCTACCCGGAGAAACACCCGGAAAGCCCGGATGAAGCCGTTGACCTCGACATGCTCAAGCGCAAGGTGGATGCTGGCGCTACCCGTGCGCTGACGCAGTTCTTTTTCGACAATGACGTCTATGCGCGCTATCTCGACCGGGTGTTGGCGGCGGGGATCACCATTCCGATTGTGCCCGGCATCATGCCGATCCAGAACCTCACGCAACTGAAGCGTTTCGCCTCGATGTGCGGCGCATCGGTTCCGGCGAGCATCGATCGTCGTTTCGAAGGAACCGATGGCAATGCCCAGGATCGGGCAGCGGTAGCGGCGGATATTGCTGCCGAGCAGATTGCCGATCTGGCGAAGCGCGGTATCCGGGATTTCCACATCTACACGATGAACCGCGCGCCGTTGACGATCGCGACGCTGTCGCGGCTTGGGCTGGACGGCAAATCTCGAACATTGTCCGGCGCTGCGGCCTGAAACGGCAGCTGGTATCATGTGAAAGGCGCATGACGGGGGGCCGTCATGCGCCATTTTGATTTCTGAAACCATTCCTGCCTGAGTGGCCTTGGTTGGCCGCTTCATCGCTCTTGGCTCATCTCACTCCCAGTCAGATGAACAGCATGGTGGTAATGAACACAAACGCCGCACTGACGATAAGGACATTGATAGAATTAGTCAGTCCCATGTCTGCCTCCTTGTGTTTGACCGTTAGATGTTATGTCCGTTTTGTGTCATCGAAAAGCAAATTCTGTGCTGCGGTGCGATGCAAGGCAGTGGATAAAGTGTTAAAGATGGTAAAATACCGTTCAATTTCATAACGTTATGAATTTTCAGCTGTTGTTAATGGAGTTTAACAAACGTGAGCGGGTCGGCCCCAGATTGATGCGGAGTGTTGTGTTTCTGCAACATTCAGCTGCGGCCGATTTTATCGCCGGGCGAAGGTATTCGGATGATCCGGCCGTCCAGCACAAGCAGCCCGGCGCCGATCAGGGCCATCCCGACAAAGTCGAGCGGATGCAGAATTTCGCCAAGGAAGAGTGCGCCTAGCAGAATTGCGCTGGGTGGAACGAGCAGCGTCACCAGTGAGGCATTGGTCGCGCCAGCGACCGCCATGATCCGGAAGAACAGGATATAGGCGAAGGCTGTCGAGAGCAGTGCCAAGGCCAGAATGGCTGCAATCGCGCTGAGCGGCGGCATGGGCAGTGACCAGGGTTGGTCGATCACAAGCGCTGCCGGCAACATCAGGATCGAGGAGGCGGTCAGCTGACCCGCTGCCGTGACCGGGGCGGGCACGTCGCGGAACCGTTTGCCGTAGGTGGCGGCAAATCCGTAGGACACTGCGGCGAGGATTGGCAAAATCACCGCCCAAAGTGGCACGTCCGTTTGCAGGAAGGTACTTGGCCCGATCAGGACGGCGGTGCCGGAGAGGCCGAGAATGGTACCGGCGATCTTCGCTGGAGAAAGCTTCTCGTCGGCGGTCAGCTTGTTTGCAATCAGCACCGTCCAGATCGGTGTCGTTGCGTTGAGGATCGAGGCAAGACCTGCGCCGATTTCGGTCTGACCGAGGAAGATCAGGGTGTGCGGGATGGCATTGTTGATCAGCCCGAGCAGAATGAAGCCGCGCCAGCGTGTCCTCAGGATCGCATAGAGATCATAGCCACCGCGCAGGTAGAGATGCAGGGCGAGCGCAGCAAGTGACAGGCGCAGGAAGACCAGCGTAAATGGTGGCACATACGTGACGGCATAACGCGCGAAGAAGAATGAGCCGCCCCAGATGAAGCCGAGCAGGATCAGCAGGATCCAGGTTGTGGCGTTCAAGGTCAGCGGAGCGCGTTGTTGCATGGGGCACCTTTCGAATCGGAGCCCCACGCTAATCTTAGCACCTCGGCGAAACCACCCGTTTCATGAGGCCAATCGTTTAGGTCACAGCGTGTTCAGCAGGCTCGGTGTCGCCCAGCCGTCGGCCGGCACACCCAGCCGCTGCTGTTCCTTCTGAATGGCGACACGCGTGCCGGATCCCAGGATGCCGTCAATCTTGCCGACGTCATGGCCGAGTGTCTGCAGCTTCGTCTGCAGCGCCTTCATCTCTTCATCGCCGAGACCCTGTTCCGGCGTCCCCTTCAGATAGGGAGGGGCGCCCATCAGGCGTGTGGCGAAATAGGCGGCGGACGTCGTGTAGATGAACGACTGGTTCCATTCCAGATAGATGTTGAAGTTCGGATAGGTGAGGAACGCCGTACCCTTGCGTCCCTGGGGCAGAACGAGCGATGCAGGCAGGCTGCCGAAAGCCGTATCGCCATCGCGCGGGGTGACACCGAGTGCGAACCATTCGCTGGCGGTCAGAGGGCCATTGAGGCCTGTCTTTTCGAAGGGCAGGCTTTCAGGGATGGTGACTTCCTGGATCCAGGGCTCGCCGCGCTTGAAGCCCAGATGCTGGATGAATTTGGCGGCCGTCAGAATGGCGTCCGGTGCGCTCTGCTTGACGTTGATGTGGCCATCGCCGTCACCGTCCACGCCGAACTCGATGATATCTTTCGGCAGCATTTGCACCTGGCCGATTTCGCCGGCCCAGGCACCGGTGTTGCTGGCCGGGTCCAGATCGCCGTGCTGGACCATTTCGATCAAAGCCAGCAACTGCGGGCGAAACAGTTCCGGCCGACGGCAATCATGCGCAAGCGTCACCAGCGCGTTGCGGGTGCTGAAATCACCCTGCACGGCACCGAAATCTGTCTCCATTGCCCAGAAGGCGGCGATGATGCCCGACGGAATACCGAACTCCTGTTCGGCACGGTCGAACACCGCCTTGTATTGCTGCAGCTTCTGGCGACCGATGTCGAGCCGGGCCTGGCTGACCGTACGCTGCGAGAATTCAAGGAAGGTCTGTTTGAAGACGCCCTGCGAGCGATCGCGGGCCAGGACTTTTTCGTCGATGCGAGCACCGGCCAGAGCCTGCTCGGCAATATCGGCGGGGATCCCGGCAGCCACGGCTTCCGCCTTGACGCCTTGCAGGAAGGTGCCGAGATCGCCGCCGCATTCGGCCGCCATCGAAAGGCTTGTGGATGCCATGAGGAAGGCGAAGGGAAGGGCGAAGCGCGAGGCAAATGTCATCAGCTGGTCCTTAGATGGTTCTTAACGACGGTTATTAAGCCACTTTTTGACGAAAGAGAGATGGCGGCACCAGGATCGGTGCCGCCATCGTGTTATTTTTCAAGATTTCGTAGATTTGCCCGCAATCACTTTGAAACGGACGCCACCCACTTCTTCCAATTCGCCTCCGTGCCGGCAAAGACGTTGATATCCGTTCCGCCCTTGATGCCCGGAATGACGCCGGTCGATGTATATTGCCAGAAGGCCCAGCGGCGCTCCGGGTAGATCTCGTTGGGATGCTGGGCGACGGCCCGCACCCAGAAGTGATAATCCTGGAACGCGCCTTCGAGATTGTCGCGGTGGAAATCGACGGACGTGTAGATGATCGGCCGCTTGCCGTAATGGGCCTCGATGCGATCCATGAAGCGCTTCATCTCGCTGCGCACCGTTTCAGCATTCGGGCGAAGTTTGCAGGTCTTCGAGGTGGGATTCCATTCTACATCGAGTACAGGCGGCAGATGCATGGACTGTTTGGGTACGTTGCGGATGAACCAGTCGGCCTGTTCGTCGGCTGTCGAACAGAAATAGAAGAAGTGGTAGGGCGCGTGTGGCACGCCGGCGGCTCCTGCCTGCTGCCAGTATGCGTTGAAGCGGGGGTCGACCATGTCCTTGCCTTCGGTCGCCTTGATGAAGGCGAAGGAAACGCCTGACCGGCGAACCTGGCCCCAGTCGATGTCGCCGTTCCATTTCGACACGTCGATGCCATGCACGCTGTGCCGATGCGGCGTCTTGCCGTCGAAGTCTTGTGGGTCAGTATCCTTGAAGCGTGGCGAAATCGACGCCGTCTCCATCAGATCGTAGCTGGTGGAGGTGCAGGCCGCCAGAGACAGCGCGATTGGCAAGAGTGCCAGGATAAGCCACCGCATGGATGTTCCATCAATTCGAATTGGAATCATGCCCCAAGAAAACGGTGCGCGCGAATGCAGGACACAAGAGGCGCGAACACCATTCTTGGTCCATCATCGTTAAAACTTGGTTATATGCAATCCGCCTTGCCAAGTTAATGCCGGCACGGTTCAGATTTTGATGATCGCGTGCCAGGCATAACCCCGGCCGATTGTCTCGAAAGTGAGGGCGGCGCCGCGGGCGGCTGTGCGCTGCTCCAGCACCTCGCGCAGGGTTTTTCGTGGCGTGACATGGAAGCGCTTCAGCCAGGTGCGCAGCAGATTGCGGAACCAGCGCGGAAGTCCCTCCTGCTGACCGAAGTCGACGATGTGCAGGGAACCGCCGGGTCTCACGGCATCGAGCGCGCAGTCGATCGCCTTCTCCCAGTCGGGGATCATCGACAGGGCGTAGGAGATCATCACCCGGTCGAAACCTTGCGTGCCGAACTGGCTGGCGTCGAATGCTGTGGCATCGGCGACGGTGAGCACAGGTTGGGTGGCGTGGGCGCGGAAATTGGCGCGTGCCGAGACCAGCATTTCCGCCGAGATGTCGAGGCCGTAGAGACGTGCCGTCGGATAGAGGCGGTGGGCGAAAAGCAGGTTGCGGCCCGTGCCGCAACCGACTTCGAGCACGGTGCCTTCACGCGGCACGTCGAGCCCGGCGATCATGCGATCGCGGCCAAGCAGGTAGTATTTCCGCGTCAGGTCGTAGATATGGCGCTGGTAGCGATACATGCTGTCCATGCGCTCGGCATGATGCCGGTCGATGGCGCTGTCTTCGATGGCGCCGTCGGTTGCCTGTTCGCTCATGCCTGCGGCTTCTCATAGATGTGGAAGCCGCCATAGATCGCAGAGCGGTCCTGCTTGTTCAGTGCCGTGGAGCGCTCTGCCTGGTAGTGCCATTGGCTAAGCAGGCTGTCGGAGAGCTTGCCGTCCAGCACGCTCTTTTCGGCGGCCGTGCGGAAGATGACGCGGGCGCCCGGGGCTGCCGTACGGGTGATTTCAGTCCACAGTTCGTTGAGCTGGCGCTCGTTCATCCAGTCCTGGGCGTCGAGCAACACATAGCGGTCGACACTGGCGGCCGGCTTTTTTGCCAGCAACTCGGTGAAATTGGCGTGATGAACCTGGACCCGATCGATGTGTTCGCGGATCACCGGGTAATGTTCGCGCTTCAGGTATGTCGGTAGCGTGCCTTCATCGGCATTGGGGTAGCGGCGCGCAAATGCCTGCCAGGCGAAATAATTGTCCTTCAGTGGGAAATAGCAGGCCAGCTTTTCCAGGCGGTGGCGCAGCACCGGCGCGATCGTTCCACCTTCGGAGAGGTTGGCGAGCTCGTCATATTGCTGCGGCGGTATGCCGAGGCCAAAGAGCGAGCTCTTGCGGCTGGTCAGCCAGCGGATCAGTGGCTTGTCGAACAGCGGGGCAATGCGGCTGTCGAAGAACTGGCGCTGATCGCGCAGGGACTTGGCGGCGGTGATTTCCTGAAGGCGGACGCCATGCAGGCGAGCCAGGAGATGGCCGATACCGATGAAGCGGCCCAGCAGGCCTGTGCGATAGAGGTTGCGGTTGAACACCGAGACCCGACGCCTGCCGGTGAGGCTGCGCTGGTTCCAGTAGCTTCGAGTTGCTGCATCGAGGTTGGGCGCGACATGGCGATCATACAGGCGGCTGTTGCCCGTTTCACCGGCTGTTGCGAGAAGACGGACAACGGCAGCATGATCGGGCAGATGACGATAGGCTGCAAGTTTTAGCCTGTTGAGTGCGACATGATTGGGGTTCAGATCGACGACTTCGATCGATGCAGGCCGGCGGCTCAGATAGGCGAGCATGTTGCAGCCACCCGAGCCGATCGTCACGATCGAATGGCCCTCGGCCAGGTCCATGGCGTCCATGTCGACGTCCGGGTCTTCCCAGATCTGGGCGTAGACCAGTCCGGAAAACAGCAGGCCAAACAGGCGTTCCGACAGTCCATCTTTCGAAAGGGGCTTGTGCTGGAGAAGTGCGTCCTTGAGCTTGTGGTTCTCATGAAAGCCAGCATCCGGTGCAATCTCGGTCATCTCGATCCGCCATCCGTTAGAGTTGATGGCGTGTAGCCCTGCGATGCTACAGTTTGATGACGCGGGCATGCTGGCTGGATCCAGCAGCCGGGCACTTGACTTCTATCCGTTTGAATACAAACGGGAGTTTTCCATCTCTGGCTTGCTTCGCCAGCGATGATCTGCGTGAAATTTCTCGAAGAATGTGGGAGGGCGGTGCAGGCATCTTCAACGGATGCAGGCCAGCGTGGCCATATGTTCTGATTCTACCCGGCCTTGTCGCCAGGGCCAGGGTCCATGTGACAGTGGTTTGGAGCGCGACAGTCGCGATTTAAACCCTACTGCGTCAGATGCAGCATGCCTTTGCGCTTGGCATCGTAATAATAGCCGCGAGAATACAGCCTGACCGCCTGATCGTGATCATTGTCAGCAACAAGCCACGCACCTTTGAGGTACTTCACGGCATACTTGATATTGGTCTCGGCGTCGAACAGTCCGGATGGTTGTCCGCTGTAGCCCATGGCCTTGGCAGTATTGTAGCGGATCTGCATCAGACCATAATTGCCACTGCTATACGCGCCGGGATTGTATGTGCTTTCGCGCTTGACCACACGGTGCACGAGATCCTCGGGGATCTCATAGAATTTTGCATATTTCTTGATCAGCGCGTTGAGCTTGGTGGGTCCGCCACTCATCTCTTTTTGCTCGGCTTCCTGTTCCGCAGGCGAGCTCGGCGCCGTCACGTCAAAGGGGTCGCCGAAGCTTGTCAAAGCCGTCATGCGCAAGGGAGCTGCATAGGCAAGGACAACGGGTGCAGGTGCCGGTACGGCGCCGGCTGTGGTCGTTCCCGAGGATACAGAGCTTGGGGCTGCAGCAAGTGCCTGCACGGAGGCTGCCTCGGCTGAAATCGCCGACTGCTGCTGCTCGACGCCTGGAAGCGGGGTTGCCGTGGCCAAAGTCGTCAGCGCCTGCGTTGCAGCTGTTTGCGGCGCAGTGGCGGCCAGTGACGATTCCTTCAGCATCGGGATGGGGGCTGCGGTTTCGGTGCCTGGGATGATCGGGGCAGGGCCGGGATTGGCTGCTGCCAATTCGGCGGTGGTGGTGACCGGTGTTGTCGCAACTGCGGTTCCGCTGGAAATGGCTTCGGCCGCATTAGCTGCGCGCATTTCGGCGGAGTTCGCCTTGGCGATCGGTGCTGAGGCCAGGTCAGCCTTCATGTTTTCATCGATCGCGGTGCATCCTGTGAGGCCCGCTAGCAAGGTAGCAGCCATGCAGATTGCAATGCCGCGGTCTGTCTTGACGATCATGCCACTATCCGTTTTCACGCTGCAGGCGACCGGTGCAGAAACAAATCACCGACCGTTAAGATTTCCATTTCTTAATCCAAGCGCGCCCTTGCGGCAAGCACTTGAGGGCAATGGGCTCTTTTGGGGCTCAGGCAGCGATCTTGCGATAGCCTGCCGTGACTGATCCTGCAGCGATCAGAACTGTGCCGTTCCCATGCTTTTTAGCCCGTCGAACTGAGCGTTTGCGGATGTATTTAAGGGCTTTTCCAGCCATCAGCGCGTAGGCGGCGGCAACCACGGTCGACAGGGCAACATATGTTGAGATCAGTGCGTAGACCTGATCTGAAATCGGGAGCGTCGCAGTCATGAATTGCGGCAGAAATGCGACAAGAATGGCGATGTTTTTCGCATCGCCCGCGGTCACCGCGAAGCAGTGCGCGACGATCTTCAGGGGCTTGTCTTGAGGAAGGTTGTCATTGTCGGCGACGGGCACCTTGCCTGCCGGTGCACGCCAAAGGTTGATCGCCATCAGCAAGAGGTAGGCGGCACCGATCCATTTTACCACAGCAAAGGCTGTGGCCGACCCAATGAGCAAAGCTGCCAAGCCCACCACGGCTGCGGTCATAGCAACCAAATGACCAAGGGCGACGCCGGTTACGGTGGCGAATGCCGTCTTGCGACCGTAGCCGAGTGCATACGATATCACCAGCAACATGGATGGCCCCGGAATGGCCAGAAGGACCACCGAGGCCGCCGCGAAGGCGAACCAGGTTTCATAGGACATAGAACTCACTCCTCCTCAGGAGAGGAAGCCAGCTTTCTCATCCCAGGTCAATTCACAGGTTGATACTTCTGGCCCAAATAATCCATCACGCCCTTGAACCATGGGGTCGAAAGATCGAAGGCCTTGCCTCCCTTGATGCGTGGGAACTCAATGGTGCGAAGCTTGCCGTCCTGGTCCTCGTCATGGCCGGTCACACCGGAGACCTTGTTCAATCCACTTTCCACGGCGAGATCGACCATGCTCTGGATCAAGCGCAGGTCCTCGGCGTTCGCCGGGGCGGATCGGGCGAAATAACCGGATTTCTGCACCATTGAACGTTCGGCATCGAGCAGCTTGGCAAATTGCTTCTGGAACCAGTTGCCGACATTGATCGTGTCGATCTTGACATGGCCGAAAGCATCGCGCTTGACCTCGTCGCCAGACGCTTCGCGTTCCGCAACGATTTCATCCAGACAGGCGCCTTCCGAAACGAACAGCGTGACGAAACCGGTGCGGTCCATGATCTCCTTCAGGCGCTCCGCTTCCGCCTGCATGTCGAAATGGGTTTCCGGAAGATAGAGGCCATCGATGTTCTTGAGCTCCTGGTTCATCATGAAGCCGTCGATATATTCGTTGTGCTTGGTGCGCTGGATATAGGCGCGGGCGGTTGCCGCGGTCAGCCAGCCGCAATGGCGGCCCATCACTTCATGAATGACGAGCGAGCGCGGTGCCGCACTCTGTTCGTTGGAGACGTGGTCGAAGAAGCGGGCACCGACATCGGCGGCCGTCCAGGCGCCGAGCGACTGCCTGATCGGCACGACATCGTTGTCGACGGTCTTGGGCAGTCCGACGACGGTCAGGTCATAGCCGTGGGCGCCGAGATAGGCTGCCAGATCGGCGGCGGTGGTATTGGTGTCGTCGCCACCGATGGTATGCAGGATCGTCACGCCATCGTTTGCCAGGCGTTCGGCTGCGACGCGCAGCGGATTTTCGCCTTCCTTGACCAGACCGCGCTTGATGCAATCGGCGGCATTGGTCAGCTTGACGCGGCTGTTGCCGATCGGCGAGCCGCCGTAGCGATGCAGCAGATGCGCCTTTTCGCGCATGTCCTGGTTGATCTCGATCTTGTAATCCATCAGCAGGCCGCGATAGCCGGACTTGTAGGCGATCATCTCGACGTCAGGGGCGATGTCATTGTAGCGCTCGATCAGCCCGCCGACCGCGGACGAGAGGCAGGGGGCAAGACCACCAGCGGTCAGCATTGCGACTTTCTGTTTGGCCATCGATCCTCCTTGAGCACCGTCCGGCGGTGCCGCCAATATGACGTTTCCGGTCGAATGGATGCGACAGTCAGCGCGGGCTGTAAAGCCAAAAAATCAAGAAAAACGGGCCTTTCGGCCGAGCCAGACGACGAAGGCGACCGCCAGGGCGAATATAATCGTTTCAATTCCGATCTGCTCGCCGAGCAAGATTGTGGAAAAGGCGAGCGTGACAAAAGTCTGCATCAACTGGATCTGCGCAACCTTGGCAATGCCACCGATGGCGAGCCCTGCATTCCAGAAAATGAAGCCGGCAAACATCGAGATCAGGCCATGATAGAGCAGGGCGCCGATCGCTGCCTGATCGGGTGCGTGGATGCCATTTGCGGCCGTCAGCGCCAGCCCGACCAGCGACAGGGGCAGGGTGACCACAAGCGCCCAGGACATCACTTCCCATCCCGAGAGGGTGCGGGCGAGGCGGGCGGATAGGACATAGCCTAACGATGCCGACACGGCCGCGGCGAGAAGCCAGAGGTCGCCGAGTTCGAGGTGGAAGCCGTTCTGTCTTGCTGAAAACAGGGCGACGAGACCGGCACCGGTCAGGCCGCAGACCCAGAAGAGGGGGCTTGGTCGTTCGCCGTCGACGATCACCGCAAAAATGGACGTGAGCAGCGGCAGCAGTCCGAGAACGACGCCGCCATGGCCGGCGGGAAGGGTCTGCATGGCGATCGATGAAAAGATCGGGAAACCATAGACGAGACAGAGGCCGGCCAGAAACAGCGTCGGAAATGCGCCGGATGGCCAGCGTTTGCCGAGCGCCAGAAGTGCTATTCCGGCGGCCATCGTGGCGATCACGGCGCGTCCAAACGTGATGACTTCCGGCGAAAAGCCGGTCAGCGCAATATGCGTCATGGGCAGCGTCAGGCCGAACATCGTGACGCCGATCGCGCCGAGCCCGAGGCCAAGGGCGCCTTTGGAAATGTCTGTTTGCATGGGATCCACCGGAACTGATCGATGGCTGCTCGCATGCGCATGGTGAATAGTCCAATCAATTGCGCGAATGTAAATCGTGCCCCAGGTTCAGCTTTTCGCAACCGAACATGAATAAAGTTTAATGCCGTTCACGGGGTGTCGGGTTGCTTTTTTGCCGATATTTGGTCAAGGTCGCGACATGATTTTTGATTTCGCCTGCGAGCAGATATCTTCATTCTGGGACCGTTTGCTCGGCGCGATCGGTGATGCTGCGGGCAGCGCGCTGCACGGGATGATCGAGGCCATCCGGACCGTCTTTGAAGGCGACCCCGAAACGCGGCGTCGTGTTTCCTTCTCGGTAGCGATCATTGCGCTCTCGGCAAAGATGGCCAAAGCCGATGGCGTTGTCTCGGTTGCCGAAGTCGACGCCTTCCGCAAGATCTTCGATTTCCCGCCGGAAGAGGCGCGCAATGTTGCCCGCCTGTACAATCTGGCGCGCCAGGACGTGGCGGGTTTCGAGACCTATGCCACGAACCTCGCCAACATGTGCCGGACCTGCGATAACTTCTGCCCGGTACTCGAGGATATCATCGATGCCCTGTTCCATATCGCGAAGGCAGACGGGCTGGTGCATGAGAGCGAAATGGCGTTTCTTGCCAGGATCTCGGAGATCTTCGCTATTCCGGAAGAGCGCTTTGCGATGATCACTGAGCGGCATATCCATCTTGATGGCGACCCTTACGGCGTGCTGGGTGTTCAGCCGTCCGATGACTTTGCCACAATCCGCAAGCGTTATCGCTCGCTGGCAGCCGAACATCATCCGGATCGCTTGCACGCACGCGGCATTCCGGCGGAATTCCACTCGGTTGCCACCCATCGCATGGCAAAATTCAATGCGGCCTATTCCGCGATCGAAAAAGAACGCCGGGCAGCATGACATCCTTTGCCGCTGAATGCCGCCTCGCCGAGGTGGTCCCATCGCCGAATTTCGGCGAACGGATCGGCGTGACCCGTCCGGATATTCTCCTGCTTCACTATACCGGCATGCCGACGGGTGAGGGCGCGCAAGCCTGGCTGTGCAATCCGGAAAGCCAGGTATCGAGCCACTACATCGTGCATGAGGACGGGCGGGTGGTGCAGATGGTGCCCGAAGATCGAAGGGCCTGGCACGCGGGTCAGAGTTCGTGGGCTGGCGAGACGGACATCAATTCGCGCTCGATCGGCATCGAGATCGCCAATGGCGGGCACCCCGCCGGCCTTCCCAATTATCCGGACCGGCAGATCGAATCCCTGATCGAATTGTGTCGCGAATGCGTCGAAAGACACCAGATTGCCCCTGAACGGGTGCTGGCACACTCCGATGTGGCGCCTGTTCGCAAGGTCGACCCGGGTGAAAATTTCCCCTGGTCGAAGCTTCATCATGCGGGTGTCGGCCACTGGGTCGAGCCGGCACCGCTCGGCGGCGGCCGGTTTTTCCAGCGCGGCGATCAGGGTCAACCCGTCGAGGCCCTCCAATCGATGCTGTCGCTCTATGGTTATGCGGTTGAAATCAATGGCGATTATTGTGCAAAGACGGAAGGCGTTGTCGCCGCGTTCCAGCGTCATTTTCGGCCCGTCAAGGTTGACGGCATCGCCGACAGTTCCACCATCGAGACGCTGCATCGACTTCTGACCAGCCTGCCGAGATTTGCCTGAAACCTTGCCCCGACATGGAGCCCAAATGGCGCGCCCAACAACGTTTGGCATGCCGATTTGTTGCAGTGCCACACGAATTCCTTATTGAGCCGGTCTAAAGAGCGGGCTGAACGGCGGCGCGGAATTCTTCGGAACCGACCGCAAACATCAACATAAAGGCATGGTTTGGCGAGCCCATGAGGGCTCGTGACGCCGAAGGATTGCGTCCGCTCTGACTTGCGCCGACGACCTGCCTTTGTAGGAGACTGACCTTTTCATGAACAGACGACTTGTTGCTGCTGCGGCATGCCTCGCTATCCTTTTGTCCCACACCCAGGCGGCGCTTGCCCGAGACGACGAAAGTCGCATCAAAATGCCTCTGAAAACGATCACCCGCGATGCCGGTTTCCCAACGGCTCCCGCGTTTTCGAAAAGCCCCTATGGCGCGATCATCTCGAAATATGCCAAGCAATATGGCGTGCCGGTTGACCTGGCGCATGCAGTGGTCCGCATCGAGAGCAACTTCAATCCGAAGGCACGCGGCAGTGCCGGTGAAATCGGGCTGATGCAAATCAAGCCTGCCACCGCACGCTACATGGGCTACAGCGGTAGCAAGAAGGGGCTCTATGATCCCGAAACCAACATTCGCTACGGCATGAAATATCTGTCCATGGCGCATGATCTCGGCAATGGCGAAACCTGCAGCACCATCCTGCGCTACAATGCCGGCCATGGCGCCAAGCGCATGAACCCGGTCTCCAAACGCTATTGCGGCAAGGTGCTTGCGCTGATCGGGACCTAACGATCTCCTGTGGCAGATGACCGCGCCCTGATGGACAGGCCGTTTCTTCATGCTATCCAAGAACGAACATGTATTGGATGGTGAGTCATGGTTGAACGCTTCAAGGCGATCGTTGTCGGGCGCGGCATGATGGGGGCTGCTGCCGGCAAGTATCTGGCGGCATCGGGTGATGGGGTGGCGATCATCGGCCCTGATGAACCGGCGAACTGGTCTACCCATCGCGGCGTGTTTGGCAGTCATTATGACGAGGCGCGGATTACCCGGACGATTGATTCCAATCCGGTCTGGGCGCGGCTCGCAAACCGTTCGATCGCCCGCTACGGCAGCATTGCCGCGGATAGTGGCATCGACTTCTACGAGGAAGTCGGCTGCCTGATCGTCGGGCCGAAACGTGGTGGCTCTGATCCTTATATCTCCCAGGTCGTAGCCGCTGCGGCCGAGTTGGGCGTCGAGACCGAGATGCTTTCGGCTGGCGAGCTGAAAAACCGTTTCGCCTATTTCGAGTTCGGCGTCGAATGCGAAGGCGTCTTTGAAGGCGCCCATGCCGGCTATGTCAATCCACGCAGGCTGGTCGAGGCGCAGAGCGTGCTGGCCGCAAGGGCTGGGGCCACGCTGATCCGCCATGCTGCGGTCTCGATCCGCGAAGAGGCGGGGCTTGCCGTGGTGACCACGGATGATGGCCGTGAATTTGCCGCCGAAAAGGTTCTGGTGGCGGCGGGCGGTTTCTCCATTGCGGCGAATCTCTTGCCGCGGCCCGTTCATCTGTCGGTTTATGGCCGAACCGTTGCATTCTTCGAAATTCCAGACGGGGATCTCGCCGCCTATGCCAGCATGCCGTCCCTGATACACCAGCCGGACGATCCGCGCGAACACATCTACCTTCTGCCGCCGGTTCGATATCCTGACGGTCGTACCTATTTGAAAATCGGCGGCGATCCTGATGATCTGCTGCTGGCAACGGAGCCGGACATTCGTGCATGGTTCCGGGGCGGTGGGCGCGAGACGACACGCGACCACCTTCAAGGGGTTATTGCGCGGCTGGTGCCGGGCCTCAAAGAGGTGCGGCCCAGCATGGCTGCCTGTGTGACTTCGTTTACCCCCGACAACTATCCAGCCATTGGCTTTGCCAGCGAGCGCATTGCCGTGTTGACCGGCGGATGCGGCGCGGCGGCAAAGAGTTCAGACGAAATTGGCCGGCTTGGGGCAGCGCTGCTGCAGCATGGCGCCATCGAGGACGATGCCTATGGGGATGTCTTTTCCCCGGTCTTCAGGGACTGATTCACCAAATGCGCCCAAGTGTCGGCTTCGCATATGTTTTTGTTGGCATTCGCCGCCTCGGTCGTTTAAGGACGCCATGCCAGTTGGCCGGGCAGCCGCGCTTTACCAATGTCGAAAGACGGTAAGGGGAGGAAAGTCCGGGCTCCACGGAAATACGGTGCCGGATAACGTCCGGCGGGGGCGACCCTAGGGAAAGTGCCACAGAGAGGAAACCGCCTCGATTGCCCGATGCCTGCATCGGGCGCTGCGAGGTAAGGGTGAAAGGGTGGGGTAAGAGCCCACCGCGTCGCTGGCAACAGGGACGGCATGGTAAACCCCACCGGGAGCAAGACCGAATAGGGATGACGCGGGTGACGCGCAAGCGCCACAACAGCCTGTTTCCGGGCCAGTCATCCGGGTGGGTTGCGAGAGGCAGCGTGCAAATGCTGTCCCAGATGAATGGCTGCCACGTTCCGGGTAACCGGAGCTATACAGAACCCGGCTTACAGGCCAACTGGCAAATTCTCTCCCTCCGCCTTTGGGCGGGTATGGAGGCAAGCGCGAAAATCAGCCAAGCTGCTGAGATCCCCGAGTTAAAACTAGTATTGCCGAAATCGGTGACATCGCGCGCTGTGCCGCGAAAGCGTTGTCTTGCCAGTGTTTTCTAACCTTTCGTTAACCTTAACGGCCTATCAATATTGAATCCTGAAAGGGGTTTCGCCAGTCCGTTCCCATTGACGCCCATAGTGTCCCATGGTATCCCAAATGCATGCCGTTACAGGGGTTGATTTTACCCCGAGAGCCCGGAGTTCAGGCAGGCAGTCCCACAATGCGGATGGGCTGTGTGTCGGGTCGTCAGCGGCTGGCGTAACGAGTTCCCGGAAGCCGATCAGTGGCTTCCGATCGAGGGGGAGGTCGGTCGATTGTGATGAGCCGCTTCCTGTCCAATGCGACAAACAGGATCGATGCGAAGGGGCGGGTCTCCGTTCCTGCGGCTTTTCGCGCCGTTCTCGCGGAGCTCGAGATTCAGGAGCTTTATTGTCTTCAGGATTTCGTCTATCCGGCAATCAATATCGGCGGCCCCGATTTGCTGGAGCGATACGAGCGAAAGGTGGCGGCGGAAGATCCTTTCGCTTTGGAGTCGAACGAGATGTCGCTGCTGTTGCATGGTGGTGGCGTCTTCATGCGTCTCGATGCGGAGGGGCGGCTGATGGTGACGGAGTTCATCCGGGATTTTACGGGAATTTCCTCGGAAGTCTGCTTCGTCGGTCGATCGGATCATTTTCAAGTGTGGCAGCCGCAGGCGTTTCACGAGGCGCAGGCGAAGGCCAGGGAGGTTGTCAGGCAGCGAGGCCTGAGAACCTAGAAAGACGGGGAAGCGGAATGGCGGCGAATCTTGGCGAGGGAGAACCTGATGCCAATGGCGGACCGGTTCGCCACATTCCGGTTCTTCTTCCGGAAGTTCTGGCGGCGCTCGAGGCGCAGCCGGGCAAGCTTATTCTGGATGGAACCTTCGGTGCTGGCGGCTATACCTCGGCCATACTGGGGGCGGGTGCCAATGTGATAGCCCTTGATCGCGATCCGAATGCGATTGCGGCGGGTCAGGCGCTGGTCGAGGCCAGCGGTGGTCGTCTGTCACTGCAGCACACACAGTTTTCACAGCTTTCCGAACATGCGCCGACCGAGGGGCTGGACGGCATCGTGCTCGATATCGGGGTCTCCTCGATGCAGATCGACGAGGCCGATCGCGGCTTTTCGTTCCAGCGCAATGGTCCGCTGGACATGCGCATGTCGTCCTCGGGCGTCTCGGCAGCCGACGTTGTCAATCGCGCAAAGGTGACCGACCTCATTCGCATCTTCGGATTTCTCGGCGAGGAAAAGCACGCTGGCCGCATTGCGCGCGCCATCGAGAAGCGCCGTGCAACCGAGCCTTTCCGGACGACTCGTGAGCTGGCCAACCTGATCGAGACGGTCAATCCGCGCAAAGCCAAGGACAAGATCCATCCGGCGACCCGCGTGTTCCAGGCGTTGCGGATTTTCGTCAACGACGAGTTGGGCGAATTGGCGCAGGCACTGTTCGCAGCCGAACGTTCCCTGAAGCCTGGCGGTCGACTGGTCGTCGTGACCTTCCATTCGCTGGAAGACCGTATCGTGAAGAAGTTCTTTTCCGAGCGTTCGGGCAAGGCGTCAGGTTCGCGCCACCTTCCTATGGTCGAAGCACGTCCAGCGACCTTCGAGCCTGTTGGCAAAGGCATGGTTGCTGCAACCGAAGCGGAGGCAGATATCAATCCGCGCGCCCGCTCTGCCAAGCTTCGTGCCGGGATCCGGACAAAGGCGCCAGCAGAACGCGCCGACATGTCGATCTTCGATCTGCCGGACCTCGCCACTCTCGACAAGATCGGAGGCTAACAATGCTCAGAACGTTCGACCTCATTCTGGTCGGATCGATGCTGGCGGCGGCGGCTGTCACCTATCAGATCAAGCACCACACCGATAACAAGGCGGCAGAGGTGCGCAGGCTCGAGGCCGAGATCAAGCTTGAGCAGGACACGATCGAACTGCTCCGAGCCGATCGGGCGCTGTTGACGCAGCCAAACCGGCTGGAACGATTGGTCAAATCCTATTCGGCGGAGCTGAAGCTTGAGCCGACAGCGCCCGAGCAACTGGCGCGTCCGGTAGAGCTGCCGATGCCAAGAGATCAGCTGCCAAAGCCCGAAGTGGCAGAGGGCGAAACGCCGTCTGACCCGGTCAAGGACCTGATCACGACGGGATCTGTGGAACCAATGGAATCGGTGGACGACTGATGACCTTTCTTTCGCGAATCATGCTGTTGAAGAGCCGGGCGCATTTCTCCACGGATGTGCAGCGCAGCGGCACGGTCATCAATGGTGCAACCTTTAAAGGTACCGGCAAGCGCAAGACGGAAATGGCACGCACCCGCGTCGGCATCATGATCGCCGGCTTTTGTTTCGCCTATGCGATCATCGGTGGTCGTCTTGTCCAGTATGGTTATGCGCAGCCGGAAACGGTATCCAGCATTCTGCCCGCCGATCGGCTTATGGCGTCGCGCCCTGATATTCTCGATCGCAATGGCGAGGTTCTGGCGACCGACATTCGTACCGTCTCGCTGTTTGCCGAGCCGCACAAGATTGTCGATCCGGACGAGGCGGTCGAAAGGCTCGCAACCGTTCTCCGGGACCTCGACATAAAGGGGACCTACAAGAAGCTTTCCTCGAATTCGCGGTTCCAGTGGTTGCGTCGCCAGTTGACGCCGAAGCAGCAGAGCCAGATCCTCGCGCTCGGCATTCCGGGCATCGGTTTTCGTCCGGAAAAACGTCGCTTCTATCCGGGTGGCTCGACCGCCTCGCACATCGTCGGCTACGTCAATATCGACAATCGCGGCATGACCGGGATGGAGAAATATATCGACAACCAGGGCATGGCAGACCTGCGCGCGCTCGGCATGACCAGCGACATGCCGCTTGAACCGGTCAAGCTGTCGATGGACATCCGCGTGCAGAACATCGTGCGCGACGTGCTTGTTTCCTATGTCGATAAGTTCAAGGCGCTCGGCGCCGGCGGCGTTGTTCTCGATGCTCATACCGGTGAAGTGTTGGCCATGGCCTCGCTGCCCGACTACGATCCGAACAATCCCGCTGGTTCGGAGGAGGGCTGGCTCAGCCGCATGTCGAACGGCACGTTCGAGATGGGCTCGACGTTCAAGTCATTTACCATCGCGATGGGGCTGGATTCTGGCAAAGTGTCGCTGAAGGACAGCTTTGATGCGCGCTATCCGATCCGGATCGGCGGTTTCACCATCAAGGATTTCCACGGCAAGAATCGCGTTCTGACGGTGCCGGAAATCTTCCAGTATTCCTCCAATATCGGTACTGCCAAGGTTGCTGATCTCGTTGGTACCGATGGGCACAGGGAATTCCTCACTCGCCTGGGGCTGCTCACCAAGATGCAGACAGAGCTTCCGGAAGTGGCAATGCCATCGCAGCCGCGTGAGTGGAAGAAGATCAACTCGATCACCATCTCGTTCGGACATGGTGTATCGACAACGCCGCTGCAGACGGCGGTGGCGGGTGTCGCACTGGTGAATGGCGGCAAGCTGATCGAGCCGACATTCCTGCCGCGCACGCGCGAGCAGGCCGATCTAGTCGCCACACAGGTGATCAAGCCGTCGACCAGCGACGACATGCGCTTTCTGTTCGAATGGAATGGGGTCAAGGGCTCCGGCCGCAATGCGCGCGTCGAGGGATTCGACGTTGGGGGCAAGACCGGCACGGCCGACAAGGTGGTCAACGGTCGTTATGTCGGCGACAAAAACTTCAACGCCTTCCTGGCGGCGTTCCCGATCGACAATCCGCGCTATGTCGTGCTGACATTTATCGACGAGCCGAAGACGGACAAAGGAAACGGCGCCGCACTGGCCGGTAACACCGCCGCGCCGATGGTTGCCGATATCATCCGCAGAAGCGCCGCAATTCTTGGTGTAGAACCGAAATTCGGAGAAGACGGCTCGGCCTTGCTCGTCTCTTATTAAACGGATCGAATATTAACGGGGCGATTCGGAATGTTTTGCCCCGAGAGGATGGAATGCAGATGTTACTGGGCAAGCTGGCGGGCGCGCACGTTCGGGATCCAATGACCACCGAGGTCGGCTCGATCGAGATTACAGGTCTTGCTGCCGATAGCCGCCAGGTCGTACCCGGCACCCTGTTTTTTGCACTCACAGGCAGCAAGGCTGATGGTGCCGCCTATGTCGCCGATGCTGTGACGCGCGGCGCGGTTGCTGTTGTCGCAAGTCATCCTGTCGATGCGCCCGTACCCGTGATCATGTCGGAAAATCCGCGTCATCTGCTGGCAATGACAGCCGCCCGTCTCGTAGGTCGCCAGCCGGCGATCATTGTTGCTGTGACCGGTACCGCGGGCAAGACGTCCGTCGCGTCATTTACCCGACAGATCTGGGCGGAGGCCGGCAAGGCAGCAGCCCAGATCGGCACCACCGGAGTGATTTCGCCCAAACGCAATGACTATGGTTCCTTGACCACGCCGGACCCGATCGCGCTGCATACGTTGTTGGGTGAGTTGGCCGACGAAGGCGTGACCCATGCGGCGATGGAAGCATCCAGCCATGGTCTAGACCAGAGCCGGCTGGATGGCGTCAAGCTCGCCGCAGCCGGTTTCACCAATCTCGGCCGCGACCACATGGACTATCATCCGACGGTCGAGGACTATATGGCTGCAAAGATGCGTCTGTTCGATACGCTGTTGCCGAAGGGATCCCCGGCGGTGATCTTTGCCGATGACCCCTGGTCGGACGAGGCGATCCGGGTCGCGACGGCTGCCGGCCATGACGTGCGCACCGTCGGTCGCAAGGGCGATTTCCTCAGCCTCAAGCGCGTCGAGCATTTCCGCCACAAGCAGGTGGCCGAAGTGCATTGCGGTGGCGAGATCTTCGAGGTGCATATTCCGCTCGCCGGCGATTTTCAGATTGCCAATGCCCTGGTCTCGGCCGGGCTCGCGATTGCGACCGGTACGCCTGCATCCGTTGCGCTGAAGGCGCTGGAGCATCTCAAGGGTGCCTCGGGCCGGCTCGAGCTGGTCGGCCAGAGCAAGAGCGGTGCGCTTGCCTATGTCGATTACGCGCACAAACCGGATGCGCTTGAGAATGTTTTGAATTCAGTCCGTCCGTTCACCACTGGCCGTGTCATCGTCGTGTTTGGCTGCGGTGGCGACCGCGACAAGGGCAAGCGACCGATCATGGGCGAAATCGCCACGCGGCTTGCCGATATCACCATCGTGACCGACGACAATCCGCGTTCGGAAGTGCCCGCGACCATCCGGTCCGAGATCATGGCTGCGACACCCGGCGGCATAGAGATCGGCGATCGCGCGCAGGCGATCCGGGCAGCTGTCGCCATGCTGTCTGCTGGCGATACGCTGATCGTGGCCGGCAAGGGACACGAAGAGGGCCAGACCGTCGGCACCGCAACCTTGCCGTTTTCCGATCATGCCGAACTGCGCAAAGCATTGGAGGAGTTCGACCGTTGACCTTTCTTTGGACATCGCGTGACATGGTGGCCGCTATGGCCGGACGACCTTTCGGCAATCTGCCGGAGGGCATTACCGGCATTTCGATCGACAGTCGCACGATCACGCCGGGTGAGGCCTTCTTTGCCATCAAGGGCGATCGGGTCGACGGCCATGACTATGCCAGCATTGCGATTGCCAATGGCGCGTCGCTGCTCGTGGTCAATGAAGCAAAGCTTCCGGCGCTGGGTCGCCTGACCGTGCCGATGATCGTGGTCGAGGACGTTCTGAACGGACTGGAAAAGCTCGGACAGGCTGCGCGCGACCGGACACCGGCCACGGTGATTGCGGTGACCGGATCTGTCGGCAAGACGACGACCAAGGAAATGCTGCGCGTTGCGCTGGAGCCCTCCGGCAATGTGCATGCCGCGGTCGCATCCTTCAACAACCACTGGGGCGTGCCGCTGACGCTGGCGCGCATGCCGATGGATACGCGCTACGGCGTGTTCGAGATCGGCATGAATCATCCGGGCGAAATCGGCCCTCTGGCACAGATGGTGCGTCCGGATGTGGCGATCATTACGACGATTGCACCGGCGCATCTCGGCAATTTTTCAAGCGTCGAGGAAATCGCTGCTGCCAAGGCGGAGATTTTCGATGGCCTGGCGCGTGGCGGCGATGTCATCCTCAATCGCGACAACGCCTATTTCGAACAGCTCGAACAGGCAGCCTACGCCGCCAGCGTGGAAAACATCCACACCTTCGGCCAGCATGCCAAGGCGGAATTCAGGCTTGCCGAATTCGATGGCGCGGCGGAACGCTCAACGGTGTGGGTCTCCTTTGGCGGCGAAACCCGCGAAATCAGCATTGGTGCGCCGGGCCGGCATCTGGCGGAGAACGCCATGGCAGTCCTGGCTGCCGTCTCGCTGGTCGGTGCCGATGTCGATGCCGCGATCGAGGCATTGGCGAACCTTGCGCCGGTCAAGGGGCGTGGCCAGCGCCACAAGCTATCGATCGGCCGCGATGTTCTGACATTGATCGACGAGAGCTACAACGCCAACCCGGCATCGATGCGGGCGGCGATTGCCGTTCTTGCGGCATCGCAGCCGGAATATGACGGTCGGCGCATTGCCGTGCTCGGCGACATGCTGGAAATGGGCGAATTCTCGGCCAGCGTTCACGCGGAACTGGCGAGCCCACTTATGGCCGCGGGGATCGAACATGTCTGGCTTGCCGGACCTGAGATGACGGCGTTGCGCGATGCGCTGCCGGAAAGCGTGCATGTGGTCTATCTTGAGACCACGGCCGAGCTGGCGAATTTCGTCGCAGCCGAAGTGCGCGGTGGTGACGTGATCATGGTGAAATCCTCGCTCGGGATTGGTTTCGGCAAGATTGTCGCGGCGCTGCTTGACAAGTATCCGGCATTCCCCGACACGGAGCGCCACTTTTAATCCGGGCTTTTGGAAAGGGCTCCAATGCTAATCTGGCTTGTGGAACTGGCGGACCACTTTCAATTCTTCAATTTGTTTCGGTACATCACCTTCCGCACGGGTGCTGCCCTGTTCACCTCGGCCCTTGTTGTCTTCCTGTTCGGTCCGATGATGATTTCATCGCTTCGCGTGCGGCAAGGCAAGGGACAACCGATCCGCGCCGACGGTCCGCAGACCCATTTCAAGAAGGCCGGCACGCCAACGATGGGCGGTCTGATGATCCTTGCCGGCATTGTCGTGTCGGCGCTGCTGTGGGCCGACCTTTCCAACGTCTATGTCGTGGCCACGCTGATGGTGACGCTGGGCTTTGGTGCGATCGGGTTTTATGACGACTATCTCAAGGTCACCAAACAGACGGACAAGGGCTTTTCGGGAAAGGCCCGCCTTGGCCTGGAGTTTCTGATTGCCGGCATTGCCGTTTATTTCATGATGGGTTCGGCGCTGCATTCGGGGGCGCAGGGCTCTACCTTCGGTTCGTCGATCACCTTTCCTTTCGTCAAGGATTTCATGATCGATCTCGGCATTTTCTTCGTGCTCTTCGGCGGCTTCGTCGTCGTTGCGGCCGGCAATGCGGTCAATCTGACTGATGGTCTCGATGGCTTGGCGATCGTGCCGGTGATGATTGCGGCCGCGTCGTTCGGCGTGATTGCCTACCTGACCGGCAATGCCGTGTTTTCCAACTATCTGCAGATCCATTTCGTCCCCGGTACCGGCGAGCTTGCCGTGCTCCTGGGTGCCGTGATCGGTGCCGGTCTCGGCTTCCTCTGGTTCAATGCACCGCCGGCTGCCATCTTCATGGGCGACACCGGCTCGCTGGCGCTCGGTGGCCTGATCGGTTCGGTGGCGGTGGCCACCAAGCACGAGATCGTCATGGCGATCATTGGCGGCCTGTTTGTCATGGAAACGCTGTCGGTGATCATCCAGGTTGGCTATTTCAAGATGACGGGACGGCGCGTGTTCCTGATGGCGCCCATCCACCATCACTTCGAGAAACTTGGCTGGACCGAAAGCCAGGTGGTGATCCGATTCTGGATCATTGCGGTTGGCCTCGCGATGCTCGGTCTTTCGACCCTCAAGCTGCGTTGAGGTCGAGATGATCCCGGCCACCACATTCAAGGGCAAGCGGGTCGCATTGTTCGGGCTCGGCGGTTCGGGCCTCGCAACGGCGAAGTCGCTGGTTGCCGGCGGCGCGAAGGTGTTCGCCTGGGACGACAATCCCGACAGTGTGGCGAAAGCGGCAGGCGAGGGTATCGACACTGTCGAGCTGCATAGCCTTGACTGGAAAACGATATCGTCCTTCGTGCTGTCACCGGGCGTGCCGCTGACGCATCCCAAGCCGCACTGGTCGGTGGCACTCGCCAGGTCCGAAGGCGTGGAGATCATCGGCGATGTCGAGATCTTCGCGCGCGAACGTCGGGCGGTTGCTCCCAATTGCCCGTTCATCGCCATCACCGGCACCAACGGGAAATCGACCACGACGGCGTTGATTGCACATATCCTGGAAAGCAGTGGCCGCGATACGCAGCTTGGCGGCAATATCGGCCGGGCTGTCCTGACGCTCGATCCGCCAAAGGACGGCCGGTTCTTCGTCGTCGAGTGCTCGTCATACCAGATCGATCTTGCTCCAACACTGAACCCGACGGCCGGTCTTCTTCTAAACCTCACGCCCGATCATCTCGATCGCCATGGCACGATGCAGCACTATGCCGAGATCAAGGAGCGTTTGGTCGCCGGCGCGGCGACGGCGATCGTCGGTGTCGATGACAGCCACTGCGAATTGATTGCCGACCGTGTCGAGCGCAGTGGGCATAAGGTGATAAGGATCTCCAAGCGCCAGCCTCTGGCCGACGGACTGTATGCTGATGGTTCGCGGATCATTCATGCTGAAGCCGGCGCGACATCACATATCGCCGACCTCGACGGCATTCAGACCCTGCGGGGCGCACACAATGCACAGAATGCGGCGGCTGCCATTGGTGCCTGCCTTGCGGTTGGCGTCTCCGTTGCCGATATCCAGGCCGGATTGGCAAGCTTTCCGGGCCTCAAGCACCGGATGCAGCCAGTCGGCCGGCGTCGACAGGTTGTTTTTGTCAATGACAGCAAAGCGACTAATGCCGAGGCCGCCGCGCCAGCCTTGTCGAGTTATGCGCGGATCTACTGGATCGCCGGCGGTCTGCCGAAAGAGGGTGGCATCACAAGCCTCGCTCCACTCTTCTCCCGTATCGTAAAGGCCTATCTGATTGGTGAAGCGGCTTCGGGCTTTGCCGCGACGCTGGGCGAGCAGGTACCGTACGAGATATCCGGAACACTCGACCGCGCCTTGGCCCATGCCGCCGCCGATGCCGATCAGGATGGCGAAGCCTCTGCGGTCATGCTGTCACCGGCTTGCGCAAGTTTCGACCAGTACAAGAATTTCGAAGTTCGCGGCGATGCCTTTGTCGGTCACGTCGCGGGACTGGATGATGTCACCATGCTGATCGACATGCCAACAGGAGGCAAATGATATGGTTAGCCGTGTGGAGAGAGGTCCGCTTGCGGACTGGTTCTGGACCATCGACCGCCTGTTCATGATCATCTTCGTCATGTTGATGGGCATCGGGCTGATGCTCTCCTTTGCGGCTTCGCCGGCGGTTGCCGAGCGGCTGGGCCTCGACAGCTTCCACTTCGTCAAGCGCCATGCCGTGTTCATGCTGCCGGCGCTGAGCGTGATGATCGGCCTTTCCTTCCTGTCTCCGCGGCAGGTTCGTCGCACAGCCATGGCTTTGCTCGCCGTCTCGCTGATCATGATGGTTCTCGTGCTGTTCATCGGCGTCGAGGTCAAGGGTGGCCGACGCTGGCTGTCGCTGGCGGGTCTGTCGATCCAGCCGTCCGAATTCATGAAGCCGGCTTTTGTAGTGATCTGCGCCTGGCTGTTTGCCGAACATGCGCGCCAGCCTGAAATTCCCGGGAACCTGTTTGCCATCCTGCTGTTCGGCATTGTCGCAGCCCTTTTGATTGCCCAGCCCGACCTTGGGCAGACCATCCTGACCGCCAGCGTCTGGGGCAGCATGTTCTTCATGGCCGGCGTGCCGTGGTTCTGGATTGTCGTGCTGGGTGCCCTGGGCGTCAGCGGTTTCGTCGGAGCCTATATGACGTTGCCCCACGTTGCGGGTCGTGTTGACCGGTTCCTGACGGGCGAGGGCGATACCTTTCAGGTGGATACCGCCCGCGAGGCGATCATCCGGGGCGACTGGTTCGGCCAGGGACCGGGCGAGGGGATCGTCAAGCGGATCATTCCCGACAGCCATACGGACTTTATTTTCTCGGTCGCCGCCGAAGAATTCGGCATCATCTTCTGCATGCTGCTGGTGGCGATCTTCGGCTTCCTGGTGTTGCGCGGCCTCAGCCATGCCTACCGCGAGCGCAATGACTTCAACCGCTTTGCGGTGGCGGGTCTGGTGCTGTTGCTCGGTATCCAGTCGATGATCAATATCGGCGTCAACCTCGAACTGCTTCCGGCCAAGGGCATGACCCTGCCACTGATTTCCTATGGCGGTTCGTCGATGACGGCAATCTGCGTGACGGCCGGCTTCATCCTGGCGCTGACGCGCCGGCGTCCGGAAAAACGGGCGCAGGAGCGCAGCCTGTTCCGCTCGGTTGCCGGCGTTCCGGCGGAGTAGACCGATGTCCAAGGGGATCATACTGCTTGCCGCCGGTGGAACCGGCGGCCATCTGTTTCCGGCGGAAGCGCTGGCACACGAATTGAAGCAGCGCGGCTATAGCGTGCATCTTGTGACCGACCGTCGCGCCGAACGCTACGCCGGCAGCTTCCCGGCCGACGCCATCCATACGGTTGCCTCGGCGACGATCGGATCGAAGAACCCGGTGGCGATCCTCAAGGCGCTGCTGGCGCTGTGGCAGGGATATCGCGAGGCGCGCAGGCTTGTCTCCACATTGAAGCCGAAAGCGGTCATCGGCTTTGGCGGTTATCCGACGGTGCCGCCATTGATGGCGGCGGCGGGACTGGGCGTGCCAACGGCCGTGCATGAGCAGAACGCCGTCATGGGTCGTGCCAATCGCATGCTCGCCTCGCGGGTCGATGCCATTGCCGGCGGGTTCTTGGCACCCTCCGGACGCTATGCCGCGAAGATGGTTGTGACCGGCAATCCGGTTCGACCGGCCGTGATTGCGGCGGCGGCCAAGGACTACGTTCCGTCGTCCGCCGGTCAGCCATTCCGCCTGGTGGTTTTTGGCGGAAGCCAGGGCGCGCAGTTCTTTTCAGATGCCATTCCGGCTGCGATAGCCCTCCTGCCGCTCGACCAGCGCCAGCGCCTCGTGGTGACGCAGCAGGCGCGCCCCGAAGACCAGCAGAAGGTCATCGGCATCTATCAGGGGCTGGGTCTTCGCGCCGATGTCGAGCCTTTCTTTACCGACATGGCAAAGCGTCTTGCCGCAGCCCATCTGGTGATCTGCCGCTCCGGCGCCTCGACGGTGTCTGAACTTGCGGTAATCGGCCGTCCGAGCATCCTCGTGCCTTACCCCTACGCACTTGATCACGATCAGGCCGCCAATGCCGCAGCACTTGCCGCCAACGGCGGCGCCCGGGTGATTGCACAAGCCGAACTGTCGCCGCAACGAATTGCGGATCTCCTTTCGGAGGCCCTGACCGGGCCGGAATTGCTGGCAAAGACGGCGACGGCGGCAAAAAGCACAGGGAAGCCCAACGCTCCCGGCTTGCTCGCCGAACTGGTTGAGGCTATTGCCGCGGGCAAGGGCGTTGCCCAGGTCAAGGGAGCCATACAATGAAAATGCCGAAATCCATCGGGCTGGTCCATTTCATCGGGATCGGCGGGATCGGAATGAGCGGGATCGCCGAGGTTCTTCACAATCTCGGTCATAGGGTCCAGGGATCCGACCAGTCGGACAGCGCCAATGTGCAGCGTCTGCGCGCCAAGGGTATCGAGGTGTTTGTCGGCCACACCGCCGAAAACCTCGGCGAGGCCGAGGTGGTGGTCGTCTCGACCGCGATCAAGAAGAACAATGCTGAACTGATGGCTGCGCGCGAAAAGCTGTTGCCGATCGTTCGACGCGCCGAAATGCTGGCGGAGCTGATGCGCTTTCGCAATGCGATTGCGATCGGCGGCACACATGGCAAGACCACCACCACATCGATGGTGGCGGCCCTTCTCGATGCCGGCCAGATGGATCCGACGGTGATCAACGGCGGGATCATCAATGCCTATGGCACAAACGCCCGCATGGGCGAGGGCGAGTGGATGGTGGTCGAGGCCGACGAGTCGGACGGCACCTTCCTGAAGCTGCCGGCAGACGTGGCCGTGATCACCAATATCGATCCGGAGCATCTCGATTATTACGGCACGTTCGATAATGCGCGGGCCGCGTTCCGCCAGTTTGTCGAGAACGTGCCGTTCTATGGCTTCGGCGTCCTGTGTCTCGATCATCCGGAAGTGCAGGCGCTGGTCGGCAGGATCGAGGATCGCAAGGTCATTACCTATGGCGAAAACCCCCAGGCTGACGTGCGCTTTTCCAATGTACGCCTCGATGGCACGCGGTCTATCTTCGATGTGGAGATCCGTCGTCGTCGGACAGGCCGCGTGTTCACCTTCAACGACCTTATCCTGCCGATGCCGGGCCGCCATAATATTTCCAATGCCTGCGCCGCGATCGCCGTTGCCAATCGTCTGGACATTTCCGAGGATGCGATCCGCAAGGGGTTGGAGGGTTTCGGTGGTGTGAAGCGTCGCTTCACGCTGACCGGAACCTGGAACAACGTTCAGGTGTTCGACGACTACGGGCATCACCCGGTCGAGATCAAGGCGGTGCTGAAGGCCGCGCGCGAATCTTGCAAGGGCCGGATCATCGCGGTGCACCAGCCACATCGCTATTCGCGTCTTGCCAGCCTGTTCGATGACTTCGCCAACTGCTTCAACGATGCCGATACATTGTTCCTGGCGCCGGTTTATGCGGCGGGCGAAGATCCGATCGAGGGGATCGATTCGGAAACGCTGGTCTCGCGGATCAAATCCGGCGGCCACCGCGACGCGCGCTATCTGCCGTCACCGGATCAACTGGCTTCGCTTGTCGCAGGCATTGCACAACCGGGTGATTTTGTGGTCCTGTTGGGGGCTGGTAACATCACGCAATGGGCGGCGGTCCTGCCAGCGGAACTTGATGCAATTT
This sequence comes from Hyphomicrobiales bacterium, assembly GCA_900470155.1. Taxonomy (GTDB): domain Bacteria; phylum Pseudomonadota; class Alphaproteobacteria; order Rhizobiales; family Rhizobiaceae; genus Allorhizobium. The sequence goes on along the minus strand of UBZT01000009.1, from coordinate 412,624 downwards.
CGGGAAAGTCTTGAATGAAACAGGTGGATGGGGAAAAGCTGCTGGCCTCGCTGGGCCCAGGTGTCAACGAGCTGAAAGGGCGGCTGACGCCGGATGCACCGATGGACCGGGTCACCTGGTTTCAGGCAGGTGGCCTGGCAGAACTGATGTTTCAGCCGCATGATACTGCGGATCTGATCGCATTCCTCAAACTTCTGCCGGAAGAGGTCCCTCTCACTGTTGTCGGCGTCGGTTCGAACCTTCTCGTGCGTGACGGTGGTATTCCCGGTGTGGTCATCCGTTTGTCCGCCAAGGGCTTCGGACAGGTCGAACTGGCGGGCGAGAACCTGATCCGCGCGGGAGCGATCTGCCCGGACAAGCATATCGCCGCCATGGCGATGGACAACAATATCGGCGGCTTCCATTTCTACTACGGCATTCCGGGTTCGATCGGCGGCGCCATCCGGATGAATGCCGGGGCCAATGGCGGTGATACCGCAAGTCGTCTGGTCGAGGTCGAGGCCGTTGACCGCAAGGGCAATATCCATGTCCTGGCGAATGCCGACATGGGGTACAGCTATCGCCATTCGTCAGCGCCGGAAGGCTTGATCTTCACCGGTGCGCTATTTCAGGGGTTCGCCGAAGACCGCGCGAAGATCCGTGCCGATATGGATGCGGTTCGTCATCATCGCGAGACGGTGCAGCCGGTCAAGGAGAAGACCGGAGGTTCGACGTTCAAGAACCCGGAAGGCCATTCGGCCTGGGAATTGATCGACGAAGCCGGCTGCCGCGGCCTGATGATCGGTGGCGCCCAGATGTCTTCGCTGCATTGCAACTTCATGATCAATGTCGGCCATGCCTCCGGCTACGATCTGGAATATCTCGGTGAGACCGTGCGCCAGCAGGTCTTCGAACATTCCGGTATCAAGCTCGAATGGGAAATCAAGCGCGTCGGCATCTTCATGCCGGGCCGCGAGGTGAAGCCCTTCATGGGGCAGGTGGCCACGACCGCCTAGACCACGGGCGGACCGGCTGAAGACTGCCGTTCCCGCTCCCCTCTCAGGCGAACGTCTTGCTGAAAGCGGACGTGAACCTGATGGCGCCATTGTTGTCCACGGCTTCCGCAAGGACCACATCCATCGTCTTTCGGCTGATCCGGACAAGCCCGAACCCGCCCATGAACGCGGCTTTCGGCTTGATGATGTCGTAGCCATATGCCTGATACAGCATCGGTGTCTCATGCTGATGGCCGTGCATGATGGCGACCACGTTATATCCCTTCAGCGCGTCCAGAAACACTGATCGTGCCTCGTCCGACCACCAATGCGGTGCGCCAGCGCCGTTTTCGTCGAACGTTTTCCTTGCCGGATCCCAGCGTTCGCGTGAAAAGGCGTCGAAGCCGTAGTGCTGGAAGATGACCACTGGTCGGCCATCGGCTGCGTAGGTCGCCAGATCGCTCTTCAGCCAATCGATTGCGCTGATCGCGCCCTTGTTGGTGTCACCGGCAAAACGCTGGGCCTGGATCAGGTGCAGCCCATCCCAGTTCCAGGAATAGCTATCGGACAAGTCGTGGTAATTGTCGACCGGTACGGTCGGTTTGAAAAATACGCTGGGACGGTGGTTCATCTGGACATATTCGCGCAGTTCTCGCCGGTACCAGTCACCTTGCGACGCGATGCCGTCCTGGTCGAGGTCGTGGTTGCCGAGACCGAGATAGACCGGGTAGTGGACGCGGTCCGTGCCGACGCCCTGCTGATAGCGGTGGGAAAATTGCAGCAGTTGCGACCCTTCTGCCGCAAGTGCCGTCTGCCCGCCGCCATCGTCCGTCATGTCACCGCAGACAACAATGCCGCGCGGCGTGGCGATCGGTTGTCCGGCACTGGCGAGCCCGGTTGGTTTTCCATCGATATCCGTCGGCCACTGTTCATGGGCGATACGGTTCAGCGCCGCGATGTGCCGCAGCAGGTTTTCATCGGTCTTTCCTTCCTCGGCACAGTTGGGGCTGAGACCATTGCCCATGCTGCAGGTGTGGACGTCATTGATGACCAGGAACGTGACATCGGTCGCCGGGATCGGTTCCCTGGCGATGAGCGGTGAGGGGAGCAGACATGAAAGTCCGGTCGACACTCCGCAACCGATAACCTGACGTCTTGAAATCATCTGATGCTCCCCGTGCTGTTGCTTGACTGCGAGGTTACGGCGGAACTCCCAGGGAGGCAATCGTTCGCAAGCCGCGCAAATCGCAACAAAGGATGCAAAATCAAACCGCTCCGAGAATTGCTTGCCATCTTGAATCCGGTCGCATGCATCTTGCGCGGCTGAGGTCGGTGCGCGTTTCTGTCCACCTCTCTTGACCCCACGAATTTTTAACTTTGCTGAAATACGCTTCGCAGCGATTGGGGACGTTATGATCAGCAAGGCAAACGAGTGGATGATCCGGCAATTGAGCTTGGGCGAATTTGCGTCGCGCAAGGCGGTGTTTTCGCGCTCGATCCGGATGGCGGTCAAGATTGCGGTTTTTGCCTATGTGCTGAACATCCTTTCGCATCTGGGACTCGTTGCGTTCGGCTTGCTGCCGTATGACCTGGGACCGGCCCTGGTAATCGCCACGGTGCTGACGCCTCCTGTTTCTTTTGTTGTCGCTTTGCTCGCCTACTCGGTCGTCGGTTTTGCCGTTTACGACCTCGGCGTTTCACGCCAGCGATTCGAAGCACTCAGTCGAACCGACATGCTGTCCGGTTTGATGAACCGGCGTGCCTTTCTCGACGCGTTTGAAAAGAGCCGTGGGCCGGTATCTCTGCTGCTGTTCGACATTGATCGTTTCAAGACGGTCAACGACACTCTCGGGCACAAGGCAGGTGACGACGTCATCGTGGTTGTCGCCGACGTTCTGGCCGCCGCGGTCAACGGGCATGGCGCGCTTTCACGCATCGGTGGCGAGGAATTTGCCATCCTTCTGACTGGTGTTGGACCCGATGAGGCGATGCGGCTTGCCGAAGACATTCGGGCCCGTGTTGCCGATGCATCAATCGGCGCGGTTGGTCGAGTGTTCAGCGTAACCGTCTCGGGAGGCGTGGCGGATGCGACGGCAGATCGCGGTTTTAGCGAAATCTTCTCCGATGCGGACATGGCGCTCTATCATGCCAAGGCCACCGGTCGAAATCGAATCGTGCATGCTGCTTCGATGGTTTCGGCCGCTGCAGATCGCGCGCGTCATCCATCGGCGATCATTGATGCTCCAGCCGCGCTTCGCCGCGCCTGATCAGCCATCGGCATATTTCATCGTTATTTATCAGTTTGTTGCTGACTTTTCCGCTGATTGAGAGTCAGCATGATCAGGTATGGCCTGTCGCTGGAAATTAACGAAAGTAAACGCTTCATTAACCTTAATGTTGTTCTACTCGTGCTGCAAAGGTCGCGGCGGAATGAGAGTTCGCACAGGACCCAGTTCTGGAATGGTTGAGAGGCGTTGATGAGTGGCATGCATGTCGCGGTTCTGATGGGAGGAATTTCCTCTGAGCGTCCTGTCAGTCTCTCTTCGGGGACGGCGTGCGCTGCCGCGCTTGAGGGCGAGGGCTACCGCGTCACCAAAGTGGACGTCGGTCGTGATATCGGTCAGGTGCTTTCCGACCTGCGACCGGATGTTGCGTTCAATGCGCTTCATGGCCCGTTTGGCGAGGACGGTACGATCCAGGGGGTACTCGAATATCTTGGTATCCCGTACACGCATTCCGGCGTTCTTGCCTCGGCGCTGGCTATGGACAAGCGCCAGGCGAAACTAATTGCTTCTCAGGCCGGGGTTCCTGTGGCCGAGGCTGTCGTCATGAGCCGGTTCGATATCGGCAATGAGCACCCGATGGCGCCTCCTTACGTTGTGAAGCCTGTTCGCGAAGGCTCAAGCTTTGGCGTCGTGATCGTGCGCGAGGATATGGCGCATCCGCCACAGATCCTCACCTCTTCCGAGTGGCGCTACGGCGATCTCGTCATGGTGGAGCGATATGTGGCTGGTCGCGAACTTACCTGTGGCGTCATGGATGGACGCGCGCTGGCTGTTACCGAAGTCGTGCCGCTTGGGCATGGCTTCTATGACTATGATGCAAAGTATGCGGAAGGCGGCTCCAAGCACGTGCTTCCGGCGGAAATTTCACCAAAAATTTACCAAAAAATACAATCATTGGCAGTCAAGGCACATCAGGCGATCGGTTGCCGCGGAGTGAGTCGCTCAGACTTCCGCTACGACGATCGGTTCTCCGAAGATGGTGATCTGATCTGGCTGGAACTCAACAATCAGCCGGGCATGACCCCCACCTCCCTGTTGCCGGAAATGGCGGCCCATGCGGGCCTTGGTTTTGGTGAATTCGTTCGTTGGATGGTGGAGGACGCCTCTTGTTTGCGCTAAGCGGCAACAAATCGGCTGATATCGGTGGAGCGTTTCCTGGCGCGCGTGTCGCTGCTTCGGATGCTGTCGTCCTGCCGCGCCCACTGCGTCGCGTTGTTCGTTTTGTGGTCAGTCTCTGCTCTGGCCGAATCGCTTTGCCGCGCCATGCTGGCAAGATCGCATTTGTCGGCTTCTATTCGGTCGTCGCGCTTCATGGTGTTGTTGTCGGTGGTCATGGTCCGGCAGTGCTCCAGTCGATGACCTCGACGGCGGGTTTCGCTATCGAAGACGTTCGCGTTTCCGGTAATCAGCACACGTCCGAAATCGATGTGCTGCAGTTGCTGGGCCTCGATGGTGCAACGAGCCTTCTCGGGCTCGATATCGACCAGGCGCGCAAGTCGCTTGCTGATCTGCCGTGGATCGAGTCGGTCGAGGTTCGCAAGGTTTACCCAAGCACCGTCGAAATTCAGCTGCGCGAGCGCCAGGCCTATGCGATCTGGCAGCATGGTTCGGATCTCTCGATCATCGAGCGCTCGGGTTCCGTGATCGCGCCGCTGCGCGACAACAAGTTTGCCTCCCTGCCGCTGTTCGTCGGCCGCGATGCCGAGACCGGCGCTGCGGCAATCGAAGAAGAGTTTGCCAAGTGGCCGGGCATTGCCTCGCGTGTGAAGGCCTTCGTGCGTGTCGCCGGCCGTCGCTGGGATATTCATCTCGATAACGGCATCGTCGTGAAGCTGCCGGAAACCGATATCGATCAGTCGCTGGCGCTGCTGTCGCGTTTCGACGAGGAACAGCAGGTGCTTTCGCGCGATATCGCGGCGATCGACATGCGTCTGCATGATCGTGTTGCAGTTCGTCTGACGCCCGAGGCGCAGGAGCGCAGGATTGCTGCGGTCGAGGCGCGCCGCAAGGCGCTGAAAAAGGCGGAGCAGAACATATGAACTTCTTCGGGGGCTCTAATTTCGGTCTGCCGCGTACCAAGCCGCTTTCGTCCAAGCGCGCCCATGTCGTCTCAGTGCTCGATATCGGCTCGACCAAGGTCGTCTGCATGATCGGCCGCCTGACGCCGCGTCGCGAAACCTCGGTCCTGCCGGGTCGCACGCACAATGTCGAGGTCATCGGTCTCGGTCATCAGCGCTCGCATGGCATCAAGTCCGGCGTGATTGCCGATCTCGATGCAGTTGAAAATGTTGTCCGTCTCGCCGTCGATGCCGCTGAGCGCATGGCCGGCCTGACTGTCGAAAGCCTGATCGTCAACGTGTCTGCCGGTCGCATCGGTTCGGACGTCTATACGGCAACCATCGATCTTGGTGGCCAGGAAGTGGAATCGGGCGATCTGCGCAAGGTTCTGGTTGCTGCCGGTCAGCAGTCGCAGGGCAATGACCGCGCCGTTCTTCATTCGCTGCCGACTGGCTTTTCGCTTGACGGAGAGCGGGGAATCCGCGATCCCCTCGGCATGTATGGCGACGTCCTCGGCGTCGACATGCATGTGGTCACGGCCGAACGTGCAGCGCTCCGCAATCTGGAGCTCTGCATCAATCGCGCCCACCTGACCGTCGAGGGTGTGGTCGCCACGCCTTATGCCAGCGGCCTTGCGGCTCTGGTCGATGACGAGGTGGAGCTCGGTTGCGCTGCGATCGACATGGGCGGCGGCATGACCACCATTTCGGTTTTCGCAGAAGGCAAGCTGATCCATACGGACGCCATCGGGATTGGCGGTCATCATGTGACCACCGATCTGGCGCGCGGGCTTTCGACCCGTATCGAGGATGCAGAACGCTTGAAGGTCGTTCACGGTTCGGCTGTCGCCAATGGCGCAGACGACCGCGAGATGATTTCTGTCCCGCCGATCGGCGAGGACGACCGCGATCAACCGACCCAGGTTCCACGGGCGCTTCTGACTAGGATCATCAGCGCGCGGATCGAGGAAACGCTCGAACTGCTGCGCGACCGGATCCAGAAGTCGGGTTTCTCTCCGGTGGTCGGCAAGCGTGTGGTGCTGACCGGTGGCGCAAGCCAGCTGACAGGCATGCCGGAAGCGGCCCGCCGTATTCTCGCCCGCAATGTGCGGATTGGTCGTCCGATGGGCGTGTCGGGTCTTCCGGCCGCAGCCAAGGGACCGGCCTTCTCCACAGCGGTCGGATTGATGATCTATCCGCAGGTTGCGGATCAGGAAACACATGCCGGGCAGGGCGGGTTGTTCTCGCCCTTCGGCAACGGAAACAGCCGCTTCGCCCGCATGGGTCAGTGGTTGAAAGAGAGTTTTTGAGTTCACCCGCCGGGCCCGCAAGGTTCGGAACAGGGAAATCTGTTGAAATGACTTGGCCGGCTAGGCGATGCGGCCGGAAAAAGAAGGGACTGGTACAATGACCATCAAGCTGCAGAAGCCAGACATCACTGAGCTGAAGCCCCGGATCACCGTCTTCGGTGTCGGCGGCGGCGGCGGCAATGCCGTCAACAACATGATCACAGCCGGCCTGCAGGGCGTCGACTTCGTCGTCGCCAATACAGACGCCCAGGCGCTGACCATGACCAAGGCTGAGCGGATCATCCAGCTCGGCGTGAGCGTCACCGAGGGCCTCGGCGCCGGTTCACAGCCGGAAGTCGGCCGTGCGGCTGCCGAAGAATGCATCGACGAGATCATCGACCATCTCAACGGCACACATATGTGCTTCGTCACCGCCGGCATGGGTGGTGGTACCGGTACCGGTGCTGCTCCTGTCGTCGCACAGGCCGCCCGCAACAAGGGTATCCTGACCGTTGGCGTCGTCACCAAGCCGTTCCATTTCGAAGGCCAGCGCCGCATGCGGCTTGCTGAAGCCGGCATCGAAGAACTGCAGAAGTCTGTCGACACGCTGATCGTCATCCCGAACCAGAACCTCTTCCGCATCGCCAATGACAAGACAACCTTTGCCGACGCCTTTGCCATGGCCGACCAGGTTCTCTATTCGGGCGTTGCCTGCATCACCGACCTGATGGTCAAGGAAGGTCTGATCAACCTCGACTTCGCCGATGTCCGTTCGGTCATGCGCGAGATGGGACGTGCGATGATGGGCACAGGCGAAGCGTCCGGCCAGGGCCGCGCGATGCAGGCTGCCGAAGCTGCCATTGCAAACCCGCTGCTCGACGAAACCTCGATGAAGGGCGCGCAGGGCCTGTTGATCTCGATCACTGGTGGTCGCGACATGACGCTCTTCGAAGTCGATGAAGCGGCAACCCGTATCCGCGAAGAAGTCGACCCGGATGCAAACATCATCCTCGGCGCGACGTTTGACGAAGCGCTCGAAGGCATCATCCGTGTCTCTGTCGTTGCCACCGGCATCGACCGCGCCGCGCTCGCCTCCAAGGGTTTTGAAGCCGCACCGCTGGCAAAGCCAGTTATGCGTCCTTCCGCGGCCGTTGCTTCGGCGCCGGCCGCATACCAGCCTGCAATGACGCAGGCCCCCAAGACCATGGTTGACCCGGTCGCAGAAACCATCCGTTCGGCAGAAGCTGACATGGAGCGTGAACTCGAAATCGCAATCGCTCGCCAGGCTGTATCTCAGCCGCAGGCCGCTGCCGAACCGGAATTCCGTCCGGCGAGCCGTCTGTTCGGTGCTCCGGCACAAGACGTTGCTCCGGCTCCGGCACCGCGTATGGCAGAACCGATGATGGCTCCGGCTCCCGTCGTTTCCCAGCCGGCTCCGGTCGCACAGGCTCCGGTCTACCATGCACCGGTGGCTCCGGCACCGATGCAGATGGAGCCGGTGGCTGCTGCCCCTCGCATGGCCCAGGAACCGGCACGCATGCCGAAGGTCGAAGACTTCCCGCCGGTTCTGCGGGCTGAAATCGACCATCGTTCGCAGGTCGCTGCCCCGGCAGCCCAGGACGAACGCGGCCCGATGGGTCTGCTGAAGCGAATCACCAATTCGCTCGGCCGCCATCAGGACGAAGAGCCTGTCGTCGGCGACATGACCGGTTCGGCGCCTGCCGCGCCGCAGCAGCGTCGTCCGCTTTCGGCTGAAGCCAGCCTCTACGCCCCGCGTCGTGGCCAGCTTGATGATCAGGGTCGTGCAACACCTCCGACCCGCACGTCGAATGAAGACGACCAGCTGGAAATCCCGGCCTTCCTGCGCCGCCAGACCAACTGATCAGCATTTCCGACTGCTTGCGGAAACCCGGGCCAAAAGCCCGGGTTTTTTGTTTTTCGGATGGCCGGCTTGATGAGGATTTTCTTGAGCTTTTTCAATCCGGTAGTTTCGTTACAGTCGGAAAGAAACAGTGATTTGGCTTGAGGGCGCTACCTACGTATGTATGGATACGGAACAGGGCTCAGGCTCTTCATACGGCACATTGGTGCGTGTGGCTTCTTCAAGATGCTGGCACCAGGTTAGATAAGGCATTCGGAATGGCAATTGCTTTGCTCGGATTTCAAACGACGATCGCGGCTCCGCTTTCAATTACGGGTATTGGCGTTCATTCCGGTCGTGACGTCACGATCACCCTGCAGCCGGCGGAAGCGGGTACGGGCATCGTGTTCAGCCGCCAGCATGACGATGGCTCGACCAGCGAATACCGTGCGGTCTCGGCCCATGTCGGCAATACCGATCTCTGCACCGTGCTGGGTACCTCTGCGAGCCGTTCGATCGCCACGATCGAACATGTTATGGCGGCGATTTATGCGCTCGGTCTCGACAATCTGATCGTTGAAGTCGACGGCGCAGAAATGCCGATCATGGACGGAAGTTCGGAAGTGTTCATCGACGCGATCGAGCAGGTCGGCATCAGCAATCTGGGCGTGAAGCGTCGCTATATCCGCGTGACCAAGCCGGTTCGCATCGAGGCAGGCGCGTCCTGGGCGGAATTCCGTCCTTACGACGGCACCCGATTCGAAGTGGAAATCGATTTCGACAGCAAGCTGATCGGCCGCCAGAAATGGCAGGGCGACCTTACGGCCGAGACCTTCAAGACGGAGTTGTCGCGGGCACGCACCTTCGGCTTCATGCGTGATGTCGAGCGCCTCTGGGCGGCAGGCTTCGCGCTCGGCTCGTCGCTGGAAAATTCCGTCGTCATCTCCGATGATGATACAGTGATCAATGTCGAAGGGCTCCGTTACGAAGACGAGTTCGTTCGTCACAAGACGTTGGATGCGGTTGGTGACCTGGCGCTTGCCGGTGCCCAGTTCATCGGGTGCTATCGTTCCTATCGGGGCGGTCACAAGCTGAACGCGAACGCGCTGAAGGCACTTCTGAGCGATGCGTCGGCGTATGAAGTGGTCGAAGCTCCGGCGCGCAGCCTTCAGGCGCGGGCACGCGAATTCGTGCCTGTCCAGGCAGTTGAATTTGCGCCGTGGACGGCTTGATCGATCTGTTCCAGATTCCAAAGTTGTTTGAATGATTTGGGCGCCGGTTCCGCTTGTTGTGGGTCGGCGCCTTCGCTTTTCCGGCCGGAACCGTTCGAATTGGAACTTTCTTCGGCCGTCGCCACAAAATTGCGTTAAATCGCCATCACTGCGTTGCTCTCATACGTCTTTTGTGGCTAGAAACGCCATTTGAAAGCGACGACTTTTTAGGCGGCGCTGCAATCGGGATCTTTCGGAATGAGTGAAGTAGGATCGGTCGTTGTGAAGAAAGCCGCGCGTGTCGCCAGTCTTTGCCTGATGATGTCGCTGGCCGGTGTGCTGGCCAGTTGCCAATCGGATCCCGACATCGACATCACCAAGCTCTCGGCAGAAACCGATCCGCCGGATGTTCTCTACAATCAGGGCCTTGCCAATATCAAGGCCGGCAACATGAGCGAAGCGGCTCGCAAGTTCGATGCCGTCGATGCCCAGCATCCGTTCTCCGAATGGTCGCGCAAGGCTCTGGTGATGAGCACCTTCACCAAGTATCGCCTCGGCCGCTATGGCGATTCCATCGCCAGCGGCAACCGCTACATGAGCCTTTACCCCAGATCGGATGATTCAGCTTACGTCCAGTATCTCGTCGGCCTTTCCAACTGGAAGCAGATCGCCAACGTCACGCAGGACCAGAAGGCTTCGCAGAAGACCATCGAGGCGATGCAGCGCGTGGTCGACGAATATCCCGATTCAGAATATGTCGATGACGCACAGGCCAAGATCCGTTTTGCCCGTGACCAGCTTGCCGGCCGCGAAATGCAGGTTGGACGCTATTATCTGGAGCGGAAGGAATATCTCGCCGCCGTGTCGCGTTTCCGTGTCGTGGTCGAGGAATTCTCCAATACGAACCAGATCGAGGAAGCGCTCGCGCGTCTCGTGGAAGCCTATTTCGCCATGGGCATCGTGCAGGAAGCGCAGACTGCTGCGGCCGTTCTCGGACATAACTATCCAGACAGCCAGTGGTATGCCGACTCCTACAAGCTGCTGCAGAGCGGTGGTGTCGAGCCGCGCGAAAACGAGGGTTCGTGGATCGCACGCGCCGGTCGCAAATTCCTGACCGGCAGCTGAGAACCATTTCCTGTTGCCACCGTCCGTCAAGTGAGATCTTGAGCCCATGCTGGTCCAGTTATCGATCCGGGATATCGTTCTGATCGAGCGGTTGGATCTTGCCTTCGAGGCAGGCCTATCGGTTCTGACAGGTGAGACAGGCGCCGGCAAATCGATCCTTCTGGATAGCCTGTCGCTCGCTCTTGGCGGGCGAGGCGACGGTTCGCTAGTGCGTCATGGCGAAGACAAAGGGCAGGTCACTGCGGTCTTTGACGTCGGCGGCAGCCATCCATCCCGAACGCTTTTGCGTGGCAATGGCGTCGATGACGATGGCGATCTCATCTTCCGTCGGATCCAGTCAGCCGATGGCCGCACCCGCGCTTTTATCAACGACCAGGCGGTTAGCGTTCAACTGATGCGCCAGGCCGGCCAATTGCTGGTCGAGATACACGGCCAGCATGACGACCGCGCCCTGATCGATACCGATGCGCACCGTATGTTGCTTGATGCCTTTGCCGGCCTGTCCGATGAAGCTGTCACCCTCGGTGAAAGCTATCGGCGCTGGCGCGAGGCAGAGCGTAGCTTCAAGACCCACAAGGCCAAGGTCGAGGCGGCGGCGCGCGAGGCCGACTATCTGCGTGCCTCGGTCGAGGAACTGGAGACCTTGTCGCCACAGGATGGCGAAGAGGACGATCTGGCAGAGCGCCGCTCACGGATGCAGAAGTCCGAGCGCATTGCCGGCGACATTTCCGAGGCCTCGGAATTTCTCAATGGCAATGCATCGCCAGTCCCGCATATCGCGTCGTTAATGCGCAAGCTCGAGCGCAAGAGCCATGAGGCGCCAGGGCTTCTGGAAGAAACGGTACAGCTTCTCGGCTCGGCCCTCGACACGCTCTCGAGCGCGCAGATGGAGGTTGAGGCTGCATTGCGGCGGACGGAATTTGATCCGCGCGAGCTTGAGCGGGTCGAAGAACGGCTTTTCGCCTTGCGCGCCGCCGCCCGGAAATATTCAGTGGCCGTTACCGGTCTACCGGCGCTGGCCGAAAAGATGGTTGTCGACCTTGCCGATCTGGATGCCGGTGAAGAGCGCCTTGGGCAGCTTGAAGCCGCTGTGACCGAGACCCGGGCGCATTACGACCATCTGGCAGTCCTGCTCTCCTCCAAGCGGCATCATGCGGCCGTGGCACTCGCCGAAACTGTCATGGAGGAGTTGCCGGCGCTCAAGCTGGAGCGGGCCAAATTTATGGTGGAAGTGGCCAGCGACCCACAAGCCGCGACAGCCGAGGGCATCGATACGGTCGAATTCCACGTGCAGACCAATCCAGGCACGCGACCGGGTCCGATCATGAAGGTGGCCTCGGGCGGTGAACTGTCCCGTTTCCTGCTGGCGCTCAAGGTTGCGCTGGCAGACCGCGGTTCTGCACCGACGCTGGTCTTCGATGAAATCGACACGGGCGTGGGTGGTGCGGTGGCCGATGCCATCGGCCAGCGGCTGAAGCGGCTGTCGAGCAAGGTCCAGGTGCTGTCCGTGACCCATGCACCGCAAGTGGCCGCACGCGCCGCGACGCATTTCCTGATCTCCAAGGGACCGGCGGGCGATGCCGGCGACAAGATCGCGACGCGGGTGGCGATCATGGAGCCGGATCATCGCAAGGAAGAAATCGCCCGCATGCTGGCCGGCGCGTCGATCACTGACGAGGCCCGGGCGGCGGCGGCCAAGCTTCTGGCGGGTGAGGCCTGAGCAGGCCGTTGAGGGCTATCGATTGCCGTTGCATTCGGGTGGGAAACCTGTTTCGCTCCGGCAACCATGATTGATATTCTTACGACTTACTGGCCCCATGTGCTTTTCACGCTGTCGATCATTCTCGGCACAGTGGCGGCCGTGCATGCGACGATGACAAAGCGGGAAGTTCGTTCGGCCCTCGGCTGGGTGGGGGTCATCGTGCTGTCGCCATTGGTCGGGGCGATGATCTATGCCGTGGCTGGCATCAATCGTATTCGACGCGCCTCATTGATCTCGCGACGCGCGCTGCGCCTTGATGAACTGTGGCGCAGCATCTCCTCCTACGGTGTCGCGGGTGACGTGATCGCGGCGCATTTCGGTGCCCAGATGGCATCGCTCAAGACGCTGGGCGACCGAGTGGCGCGCCATCCGTTGTCATCGGGCAATCGCATCACGATGCTTGGAACGGGTGAGGAAACCTATTCGTCGATCTGCAATGCAATTGCCGGGGCCGAACGCAGCGTCATTCTTGAAACTTATATCTTCGATCGAGACGAGATCGGCCTCAAGGTTGCCGATTGCCTGATCGCAGCCCACAGGCGCGGCGTGGCCGTGCGTGTGCTGATCGACGCCGTCGGTGCCCGCTACAGCGTGCCGAGCATCATCGGCTATCTGCAGGCAGCAGGCGTCTCGGTGGCTGCCTTCAACGGCCAAGTCATCATGGGACTTCGGCTGCCCTATGCCAACCTCAGGACACATCGCAAGATCGTGGTTGTCGATGGCACAACCGCTTTTATCGGCGGGATGAATATCCGCGCCGGCTTCACCGGGCCGGACAGCGCCCGTGATACACATTTCAAGGTCAGCGGCCCCGTTGTCGCCGACATTCTGGCTGTTGCAGCAGAAGACTGGCATTTCGAAACCAGAGAAGTGCTGAAAGGTGCGGAATGGCGGCTGGGGCTTGATGGCGCAGTCGCGGGAGAACCATCTTTTGCCCGGCTGATCGTGTCGGGCCCGGATGCCCATCTGGAAACCAACCACAAGATTCTGATCGGCGCGTTTTCGGTGGCGCAGCACTCGATCCGGATCATGTCGCCATATTTCTTGCCGGATGCCGTGCTGATTTCCGCACTCGCCACCGCAGCACGCCGCGGCGTGCAGGTCGATATCGTCGTTCCCTCGCGCAACAATCTGGCGATCGTCAGCTACGCCATGACGGCGCAGTTCGACCAGGTGCTGAAGGACGGCTGCCGGGTTCTGCGGGCGGCCGGTCCCTTCGATCATTCCAAGCTTGCAGTGGTCGACGGCAAGTGGGTGTTTGTCGGTTCTTCCAATCTCGATTCGAGGTCGCTTCGGCTGAACTTCGAAATCGACATGGAAATCTTCGACAGGGACGTGGCAAGCGAGATCGAGGGTCGGATTGCCGCTGCCATGGAGGATGCCGAGGAGGTTGTGCTGGATGAACTGCGAGCGAGACCGTTTGCGATCAGGCTCTTTGAACGTTTCCTCTGGCTTGGATCGCCCTATCTGTAAGGGACGGGGAGCCAACTGCTTGCGACACGGCCGGACTGTGACCTTTGGGTATCTGACTTTGACTGCTTGAGGCTTGATTGGTGGAATGAAAAAGACGAACGGCAGTCTCGCACGGACGATGATCTCGTCGATCCGCAATCGGCGTCAACGGCCGTATGGTCCGGCGTTGCGCGAGGCCGAGGATGGTTTGATCACTGTCGCATCCTACAATGTGCACAAATGCGTCGGCACCGATGGGCGCTTCGACCCCGAGCGGGTGATCGAGGTGATCCGCGAGATCGAGCCGGATGTGATTGCGCTTCAAGAGGCAGACCAACGTTTCGGCGAACGCTCCGGACTGCTCGACCTGACGCGTCTTCGGCTGGATACCGGCCTGTTGCCGGTGCCGGTCGTGGGCGGTCCGAAATCACATGGCTGGCGTGGCAATGTCCTACTGTTTCGCCAGGGGATGGTGCGCGACGTGCACCAGATTGCCTTGCCGGGGCTCGAGCCGCGTGGAGCACTTGTCGCCGAACTCGAGATCGAGGGGCATGCGGGACTGCGGGTGATCGCGGCGCATCTCGGCCTGCTGCGCTGGGCTCGGCGGGCGCAAGCTGATGTGATCCTCGACATCCTGCAGGCACGTGAAGAGCGGCCAACAATCCTGATGGGGGACTTCAACGAATGGCGATTGGGGCCCGGCTCGGCGCTCACCCGCCTGGAACCTATCTTCGGGCCGCTGCCCCCACCGATCCCGAGTTTTCCGGCGCGCCTGCCGGTCTTGTCTCTTGATCGGATCATGGCGAACCGCGCCGACCTGATATGCGACATGACGGTGCATGATACGCCACTGGCGAGACTTGCCTCCGATCATCTGCCATTGACGGCGAGGATCAGGCTTCATCCGGCTAGGGATTAGCACGACGGAGGCTTTTCAACCGGTCAGATTCGGGGGTAAGACCGGCGGATAATTTTTCGGAGGGCGCCATGGCCGTTGAACTGATCGCAGTCGAGGATCTGAACGAAGAACAGGCGCGCGCCGAGTTGGCTCGACTTTCTGGCGAGATTGCCCATCACGATGCTTTATATCACGGCAAGGACAAGCCGGAGATTTCCGACGCAGACTACGATGCGCTGAAGCGGCGCAACGATGCGATCGAGGCGCAGTTCCCGCAGCTTGTGCGCATCGACAGTCCTTCGCAGCGGGTGGGTGCTGCACCTGCCGGGATTTTCGCCCAGGTGACCCACGCCCGGCCGATGCTGTCGCTCGACAACACGTTTTCCGACGAGGATGTCTCGGACTTCGTCGCCTCCGTCTACCGGTTCCTCGGCGTGATGCCCGACAATTCGATCGCCTTCACCGCTGAGCCGAAGATCGACGGGCTTTCGATGTCGCTGCGCTACGAGAACCGCAAGCTGGTGACAGCTGCGACCCGTGGCGATGGAACGACCGGCGAAAACGTCACGGTCAATATCCTGACCATAAAGGAAATCCCGACAGAGCTTCCGGCGGATGCACCCGATGTCGTCGAGGTGCGTGGCGAGGTGTACATGGCCAAGAGCGCATTTTTCGCGCTCAATGCGCAGATGGAGGCCGAGGGCAAGCCGACCTACGTCAATCCGCGCAACACCGCCTCCGGTTCGCTGCGGCAGCTCGACCCCAAGGTGACGGCAAGCCGCAAACTGAAATTCTTCGCCTATGCCTGGGGCGAGATTTCGTCCATGCCGGCCGACACGCAATGGGGCATGGTCGAGACCTTCAGGACATGGGGCTTTCCGGTCAATCCGCTGACCCGGAGACTGATGTCGGTCGATGAGATCATCGCGCACTACCGCGAGATCGGCCTGCAGCGCGCCGATCTCGACTATGACATCGACGGTGTTGTCTACAAGGTCGACCGGCTCGATCTGCAGGGGCGTCTCGGCTTTCGTTCGCGTAGCCCGCGCTGGGCGACCGCGCACAAATTTCCGGCCGAACAGGCCTTCACCACCGTCGAGGCGATCGATATCCAGGTGGGGCGTACCGGGGCGTTGACGCCGGTGGCGCGGCTTGAGCCGATCACCGTCGGCGGTGTCGTCGTCACCAATGCGACACTGCACAATGCCGACTACATTGAAGGCATCGGCAATGGTGGTGAGCGCATCCGCCCAGAAGGGCATGACATCCGGGTTGGCGATACTGTCATCGTGCAGCGTGCGGGCGACGTGATCCCGCAGGTTCTGGATGTGGTGCTGGAAAAACGGCCGGCAACGTCAGTTCAGTATCTCTTTCCGACAAAATGCCCGGTCTGCGGCAGTCATGCGGTTCGGGAAAAGAACGAAAAGACCGGCAAGCTCGATTCCGTCACGCGATGCACCGGTGGCTTCGTCTGCCGGGCGCAGGCGGTGGAGCACATCAAGCATTTCGTGTCTCGCAATGCCTTCGACATCGAGGGATTGGGAACCAAGCAGGTCGACTTCTTCTTCGAAGCCGAAGATCCGTCGCTGTCGATCCGCACGGCGCCGGACATCTTCACGCTCAAGAAGCGGCAGGACGGCTCGCTGCTGACCAAGCTGGAAAACATCGAGGGTTTTGGCCGTGTCAGTGTCCGCAAGCTGTTCGATGCGATTGATGCTCGGCGCGAGATAGCCTTGCAGCGTTTCATCTTTGCCCTTGGCATCCGTCATGTCGGCGAGACCACAGCGAAGCTTCTGGCGCGCTCCTATGGTTCCTACGCGGCGTTTGCAGAGGCGATGCAGGCGGCCGCTCCGCGACACGGCGATGCCTGGAACGAGTTGAACAGCATCGATGGCATCGGCGAAGTGGTTGCTGCCTCCATCGTCGAGTTCTTCAAGGAGCCGAGGAACTTGCAGGTCGTCCAGCGCCTGCTGGACGAGGTGACGCCGCTCGATGCGGAAGTGCCTGTGGCCAGCAACAGTCCCGTTGCCGGCAAAACTGTCGTCTTTACCGGCTCGCTGGAGCGGTTCACCCGTGATGAAGCCAAGGCGCGCGCGGAAGGTCTCGGCGCCAAGGTTGCAGGCTCGGTCTCGAAGAAGACGGATTATGTGGTGGCGGGTCCGGGGGCCGGTTCCAAGCTGGACAAGGCGCGGGAACTGGGCGTGTCGGTCATGACCGAAGACGATTGGCTCGAATTGATCGGTGGCTGAACAGGGCTCGCCGCGGCAAAGGGAACCGGACAGCGGGGTGAAAAATACCTCTTCGTCTAGTGAAAAAGGATAAGTTGAAATACCCCCCTGAAATATAGGTCAATCAGGTTTGAAAACGAGGAAACGGGCGCTCCACCGGGGAGTGAAAGCTCTCTTCTTCGTTTGCTTCCCCTCTCTTGAACCACGGCGGGTCATGCGGCTTATTCTGATCAATGATGTGTCCGTGGTCCTGGGTGGCGCCACCAAAGTTGCGATGCAATGCATCGAGGCTGGCCTGTCAGCCGGACTCGACTGCACGGTGCTTGTCGGAGACGATGGCGAGGGCGTGCGGCGGAATTTTCCGGCGGCAAAGGTCGAGGCGCTGGGAGAGAGACCGCTTCGCGACGGGGTTCATCTGCGTGACGTGGTCGACCGGAATTTCAATCGGCAGGCCTATGCGGCGCTTGATCGGCTCCTGGGTGCCAGCGGGGAAAAGACGGTCGTTCATGTCCATGGCTGGTCGCAGATCCTGTCGCCGTCGATCTTTCACGCACTGGCTAAACACGGCAGCCGGGTCATCGTGACGGCCCATGATTTCTTCCTCAGTTGCCCGAATGGCGGCTACCTCAACTTCAACACCGGCGATGTCTGCGAACACAAGCCGATGTCGGCAGCGTGTATTACGAGCAATTGCGACAAGCGCAACTACCTGCACAAACTCTGGCGGGTCGGTCGGATGTTGACCCAGACTGCGGCCGGCAAGGAATTCTGGGGGCGGGTCGAGGTGATCCTCGCGCATGAGAATATGGAGTTTCATCTGACCGGGGGAGCGTTGAGCCGATTTCAGACTCTGCGGACGCCCTGTAAACCATTGACGGTCGGACCTGTGAGGGCCTGGGAAAACAGCCGCGCGCTTTTTCTCGGGCGCATGACCTGGGAAAAGGGCGTGCGGACGCTTGCCGAAGCATTGAACAGCACCGGCAGGGCGGCAACGTTGATCGGGCGCGGGCCCTTGCTGCAGGAGATGCAGGCTGCGTTGCCACACTGCTACGTGCCGGGCTGGCTGGAAGACAGCGAAGTCGACCGCATGGCGGCCGAGGCGCGATTCTTCATCATGCCTTCGCGCATGCCCGAGCCTTATGGCCTGGTGGCGGCGGAAGCGGTGATGAGCGGGATTCCGGTGATTGCCAGCAGCAACGCTCTGATTGCCGAAGAGGTTTCGCGCAACGGAGCAGGTTTGGTGTTCGAAAGCGGCAATGCCGCTTCGCTCGCCGAGAAGATCGCTCTGATGGACAATGACGCACTCGTTCGCAACCTGAGCGAGGGAGCTTACGAATACGGGAAGCGCATTGCGCCATCGAACGATGAATGGCGCCAGCGGATCGTCGATATCTACAGAGGCAATGCCAATTTGTCCGTGCACTGAGGAGGGGGATGTCATGACCAGGGCTTTGGTGACCGGTGGGGCCGGGTTTGTCGGACGTCATATCTGTGCACGGCTCCTGTCGGAGGGGCTGGACGTCGTCTGTGTCGACAACCTGGTTGCGGGAACCGGTGCGCTGCCTCCTGAACGGTGGCCGCATCCACCGAATGGCCGCTTCACATTCGTTGCTACCGATTGCCGTGACTATTTTGCCCGCACGGATGAGCACTTTGACTATGTCTATCATCTCGCGGCCGTTGTTGGTGGACGGATCATGATGGAGACGCAAGCGCTCTGCGTCGCCGAGGACCTTGCTGTTGATGCCTTGATGTGGAAATGGGCCGCCGCCACCCGACCTGGCTGCGTCGTCTTCTTCAGTTCGAGCGCCGCCTATTCGATCGGTTATCAGCGGGTCGTCGGGCATCAAAGGCTGCGTGAGGAGATGATCTCGTTCGAGGATGCACTCGGAGTTCCGGATCTCAGCTATGGATGGGCCAAGCTGACCGGCGAATTCCTGATGAAGCTCTATGTCGAGCGTTATGGCGGCCGCGCAATCGCCTATCGCCCTTTCAGCGGCTACGGCGAGGATCAGGATCTCGCCTATCCGTTTCCGGCAATCTGCCAGCGGCTGATGGCTGAAGCGGGCAGGGACGAGGTTTTCGTCTGGGGGTCCGGGCTGCAATGCCGTGATTTCATCCATATATCCGATTGCGTGGATTTCGTCTGGCGCAGCGTGGACCGGTTGCCATCGGGGACGAGCCTCAACCTGTCGACCGGGATCGCAACGTCTTTCATCGCCCTTGCTGAGGAGGTTGCGCAGCAGATCGGATGGCAGCCGAATGTCTCCGGTCTGTCCGACAAGCCCGAGGGTGTCTTTTACCGTTGCGGCGATACGGCAATGCAGAAGCACTACGGCTTGTTGCCATCGGTCACCCTTTCCGAAGGGGTTGGCCGGATGTTGGACCAGCTTCGATTTACCGCCGGGCGGGCAGCGTAAACTCCCACTGGTTGGCTTCATTCGACACTGGCTGAAGGGCTCAAGGCTCAGTGAATCCGACGGCGCGAATCTTGAAATCGCGGTCGTTCGGGTTCTGGGTGAATATCAACGCACCATGCGCAGTTGAACGCGCGGCGACATAATCGACTGTGACTGCGGCTTCCTCAACAAGGCGACCCTGTTCAGACACGGTGCCATGCACCTCCACCGCTGCAGCGGTGGATTCGCCGTTGTTTCGCAGATCAAAGAGCACCCGCCACCCGGCATCCGTTCTTTCCGTCGAAACGATGTCGACCTGCAGCTCGGCCGGACTGTCCGTGCCATTGACTGCTTCGTAGCTGATCCAGCCGACAACCAGAAGGATGAGGAGCGAAGAGACAGCGCCGGTCAGCCACTCTATCCAGTGCGGCTTGAGTGTCTCGGTATTCAGCCGTTTGCCTGCTGCCGTCGCCGTTTTGCTTTCGGTTTTTTTCATCGGCGATCTTCCTACAAAATCAGCCGGGCTGCCGCAGCACCAATGGCCGCGGGAAAGCCCAGGACGATGACGATCAGAACAATCTGGGTGATGCCCGTGTCGTCCAGCCGTTCGAATGTCCACAATGTGTAGAGGCTGACGCACAGGGCGACGAGATAACCGGGCAGGGTGAAACGGATGAGGGCGTGCCAACCGGGCACGCCGCTTTCCAGCCTGTGGCCGCCGCGAAACGACAGCGCATAGACGAAGCCGTGCATCATGCCGATGGAAATGGTCACCAAGGCAAGCGTGTGCCACGGCGTCATCTTATAGGCGATCAGGATCATTTCCTCCGTCGGGGCCAGGTTGAGCGACAGGAACAGCGCGCCAACCGCCATCATGGAGAGTTCGACGGCATAGCTGCTGCCATCCTGCGCGACGTTACCGTCAGCGCCGCCAGCCTTTTCGCCATCATTATCGTCACCGTCATCCTCGTCGTCCGTGCCGATGCCGAGCTGGCTGCGTGCGAGCAGGGCGCCGATGCTTGCCGGTACTGCCTGGATGGCGACCATGCCGACCCATTGGCGTGGCGCCATGTCTGGCGTGATGACGCCGAGGATCAACAGGAGGGTGGCACTTGCCGCAATGCCCATGCCGTAGGCCACGACGGCATCGCGAATGCTGCTGCTCCAGCAGTTGGTATGCTCGAACCCGATCCGGTGCGAAAGAAAGATGAGAAGCGGCATGTTGAGGACGAGGAGCAGGAGCAGACGCGTCCGCTCCATGTAGAAGCCAAGGTTCCACATCTCCATGGTCATCAGCATCGGCAGCGCAAACAGCAATGCGCCTGCCAATCCCCGAGCCAATCCGGTCAGGAATTCGCTGACATCCGTGGATGTGTGTTTTCGAGCGCTGTTGCTGGCGGCCATTGGCAATTGTTCCCCGTCGCGCACTCAATGCACGGGGGCGGGGCTTGTTCCATCGATGACGAAGCCCCTGCCTCAAACAGGCAAAGATGGGGCAGAGGCTGCCCCATCGATCGTTCAGCCCTTAGGCTTGAAGGTCTTCTTCTTCGGTCCAGCCGAAGGGCCTCGGTCGTCGAACTTCGGCTTTGCGGCATAAGCGGGCTTGTCACCCTTGGGCTTGCCTGCCCAATCGGACTTGGCCGGCTTATCCCAGGCGTTGGACGCGCTCTTTGGCTTCTTCTTGAAGTCAGGTTTGGCCGCGGCTGCGTCGTCACGTTTCGGCCTGGCCGGTGCATCGCCCCAGACATCGGCATCGGCGCGCGCCATGTCGTCCTTGTACGGCTTGCGCTCTCCGCTATCGCTCTTTGCGGCATACGGCTTCTTGTCACCATAGGGCTTTTTATCGCCGTATGGCTTCTTGTCAGCGAAAGTCTTCTTGTCGCCATAGGACTGGCGTTCGCCTTCTTCGCGTGGCGGACGCGCTGCGCGTTCCTTGGGGGCTGCCGAGAAGTCCGGAATTCCAGGCAACTGGGTTACGGTGATGCCGCGCTCAAGTGCCTTGTTGGGGCCAAGCGCCGAGAGGAACTGGTCGAGATTGCTCTGGGCAATTTCAACGAAGGTTTCTTCCGGCTGCATCTTGATGGCGCCGATTTCGTTCTTGGTGATGTTGCCGTTGCGGCAGAGCATCGGGATCAGCCAACGCGGCTCGGCATTCTGGCGACGACCGACCGATAGCGAAAACCACACGCTCGGGCCGAATTCGCTGCGCGGACGCACTTCGGCGTTGCGGGGTTCGAAGGTTTCGCCTTCGCGGCGCTTGCGTTCTGCCTGCAAAGCAACCGGGATAAGGTCCTCGGGTGCCGAGCGGTTGCCGCGCTGCAGGCGAAGGAATGCGGCTGCGACCTGTTCGGCGCCATGCTGGGCAAGAAGGGTTGCGATGAACGGCGCTTCGTCCTCGTTGATCGCCTGGGCCAACGCAGGGTCGGCCAGCAGGCGCTCGTCGTCACGCGCCAGAACGTCGTCCGCCGATGGCGGAAGCGCCCAGTTCGGCTGGACATTGGCGCCGGCGAGCAGGCGTTCGGCCTTGCGGCGGGCGCTGACCGGCACGATCAGGGCCGAGACGCCCTTGTTGCCGGCGCGGCCGGTCCGGCCCGAACGGTGCAGAAGCGTTTCGGAATTGTTCGGCAGGTCGGCATGGATGACGAGTTCGAGGCCGGGCAAGTCGATACCACGGGCGGCGACGTCAGTCGCGATGCAGACGCGGGCCCGGCCGTCGCGCATGGCCTGGAGCGCATGAGTACGTTCGTTCTGCGACAGCTCGCCAGAAAGCGCCACGACCGAGAAGCCGCGATTGTGCAGGCGCGCGGTCAGATGATTGACGGCGGCGCGGGTTGCGCAGAACACGATGGTGTTGCGTGCCTCGTAGAAGCGCAGCACGTTGATGATGGCGTTCTCGCGGTCGGGATTGGCAACCGTCAGCGCGCGGTATTCGATATCGACGTGCTGCTTCTTTTCCGAAACGGTCTCGATACGCTTGGCATTGCGCTGGAAGTTCTTGGCAAGGTCCGCGATCGAGCGCGGAACCGTCGCCGAAAACATCAGGGTACGGCGTTCGTCCGGCGAGGCTTCAAGGATGAATTCGAGGTCTTCGCGGAAGCCGAGGTCGAGCATTTCGTCGGCTTCGTCTAGAACCACGGCGCGCAGTTCGGACAAATCAAGCGCGCGGCGGGTAATGTGGTCGCGCAGACGGCCAGGCGTTCCGACAACGATATGGGCGCCACGCTCCAGAGCACGGCGCTCATTGCGGACATCCATGCCGCCGACGCATGATGCGATCACGGCTCCGGTCTTTTCGAACAGCCATTCCAGTTCGCGCATGACCTGCATGGCCAGTTCGCGGGTCGGTGCGATGCACAGAGCCAGAGGAGCGGCCGCGCGGCCGAAGCGATTCTCGGTGCCGAGCAAGGTCGGGGCGAGTGCGAGGCCGAAGGCAACCGTCTTGCCAGAGCCTGTCTGGGCGGAGACCAGCGCATCCGAGCGTTCGAGATCGGGATCGATCATCGCCAGCTGCACGGGGGTCAGCGTGTCATAGCCACGTTGGCGCAATGCCTCGGCGATCGCCGGGACGATGCCGTCAAAATCAGTCATCGGGGTCAACTTTCGAAATTGGTGTCTCTTGCGGGCCAAAGCACCGCGCCCGCCGATTGCGGGTATGTTGGCGCCGTTCCTACTCGTCTCGGCCCAGAAAGTATAGAGGGCAGGGGACAAAAGGCCGCATATGGTGAAGGCGAGGCAGCAAAACTGCCGCCTGGCCGTGTGTGCCAAGGGCCAATCGGCCGGTTTGTGGTCAGGTTCGGAGCCTTGCCATTGCATGGGCGTCGACACGAAACCCGGCACGCAAGGCGAAGGCGCGGTGCGTGCCCTCATGCTCGAAGCCGAAACTTTGGTAGAGCGCGATCGCAGGCGCATTGTCGGTGAACACCGTGAGTTCGAGCCGTGTCAGATCCATCCAGTCGAAGGCGATCGCGACCAGTTCGCCCAACAGTGCTCGACCGATACCACGTCGCTGGTATGCATCATGTACGCCCATGCCGATCTCGCCGACATGCGTCCGACGCCCGGACTGACGTGTCAAACCGGCATTTCCGACAATTGTGCTGTTCATGATCGCGACCAAGGCAACCGTGTTGGCAGGCTGATTCTCGATATGTTTTCGGACATCCTCGACGCGGGGATATGGCGGACGCAAAGTGCCGGCACGGACACCCGGCAGGCTCTGCATGGCAGCGATGCCGCTTGCGTCGCCGGGGCATTGGGCGCGGATCGATAGGCCGTCCGGCCACCTTGCATTCATGGCGAGGGGGCATTGCGCCTCCGGTCGTGACGCACTTGGAAATTGGCTTGTGGGTGGGTCGTCCTGCATTGCTGCTCTCCTTGACGTGTGCGGGAGCAGGGACTTGTCGAGCCCTGCTTATCCCGGCAGGGCTCGTGGTTTGATCGCTGCGCGGACTAGTCGCGCAAGGATGCAGCCACGTTCCCGGAGGGAACGGTGGTAAGCATCATCACACGATGTGTCGAACGGTTTGCGATCATGACGTTACTGTGCGTTGTCGGCCCGTCTTCGTCAATCCGGGTTTGCGCCAACCGTCGTCTCGGCTAAGACAGGGCGTATATAGGTTGAGAAGAGTCGCGCCCGTTGAAAACCATCGCCATTGATTTCGAGACAGCCAATGAGGAGCGCGGCAGCGCGTGCTCTGTTGGCCTTGCCTGGATCGAGGACGGGCGGATCGTAAGGGTCGAGGAACGGATGATACGGCCGAAGAGCATGCGTTTTTCGCCGTTCAATGTGGCCATTCATGGAATCAGGCCGGAGCATGTCGAAGATGCCGACGAGTTTCCCGAGGTTATGGACGAGTTTGCGGACGATTTTGCCGGAGCAACCATGATCGCCCATAATGCGGCTTTTGATTTTTCGGTCTGGCGGGCTTCGCTTGACGGTTACCGCATGGCCTATCCGACATTCTCCTATCTCTGTAGCGTCAAGATGGCGCAACGCGTCTGGCCGCATCTGCCGTCGCACAAGCTCAATATCCTGGCCGCCCATCTCGGCATGCGCTTTGTCCATCACAATGCTGCTGAGGATGCGGTCGTCTGCGCTCAGGCATCGATCGCCATGGCCACGCAGAAGGGCGCAGCGCAGATCATCGATCTTGCCGCGATGATCGGGCTTACACCTGGGCGGCTGCACGCGACGGGTTACCAAGCCTGTTCGGTGCGCAAGGCAACAGTGCGCGCCTTGTAAAGGTGCGAAACCGCCTTAAGTCTCTGACAAGACGAAAGCGGAGAAGCTCAATGACAATTGCAAAGATGATTCGAAACCTCGCCAGCGCTGCGACGCTTTCGCTGGTTATGCTGCCCGTGGCATCCAGTGCCCAGGTTGTGGGCGAGGTGGGGGTGGACTGGGTCGGGAATGACATTATCGTCGAGGCGGTGAATGACCCGGGCGTCAAGGGCGTAACCTGCCACGTGACCTATTTCGACCGTTCGATTATCGATCGCCTGTCAAAGGGCAACTGGTTTGAAGACCCGTCCAACAATTCCATTGCCTGCCGGCAGACCGGTCCCATCGAGATCGGCGACATCGATCTGTCGAAAGACGGTGAGGAAGTGTTCCGCGAAGGGCGCTCCATCATCTGGAAATCGTTGGTGGTGAACCGGATCTATGACAAGCCGAATGATACGCTGATCTACCTCATTCATTCCCGCCAGGTCGTGGACGGCTCGGCGAAGATGGCGATATCGACCGTGCCTCTGTTCAATCAGCCGGTGACATGGGTCAAAGGAAAGCCGGAGTGATCGACCGTTTTAGGGGGTATTGACGCGCAAAGGCACTATTGTGATGCGGCCCTCTTTCGTTTCGGCGGGCACTTTGTCAGGACAGTCGCAGGCTAGAACCGGTCGGCGTGATCCCCAATATCGCCGTCCATCTTTGTTCGGCCCTGTCTAAGGCGGGTAAGGACCTGTTCACCGAAGGCCCGTCATACGGACAGCGCCCTGAAGCCTTGCGGCTCCAGGGCGCTTTTGAAAATCCGGTCGGTCGAGATTACTTGACGTAAACGACCTTGCCGCCATCGGCAGCGGTCTCGATATGGACCACGTTCTCCAGCTGCACGTTCTGTGCAGTGAGGGCCGCAGAGAGTGTGGCGTCGCTCTGCAGCGTGCTCTGTGCTTCAGCGACAGCGGTTTCGCTCTTGGATAGCGCTTCGATCTCGGCAAACTTTGCGTTGCCATTCTCGCCTTCCAGCGCGCTCATCATTACAACGGAGACTTTGTCATTCATTGTGGTCGAATTGGTCGTGGTGGTCGTGTCCACCATCGGTGCGGTGGTCGTTTGCGCCATTGCGACGCAGGAAAGCGAGGCAACGGACATGGCGCCGGCGAGTGCGATCTTAAATGCGGAATTCATGATCTTTCTCCTTGGTTTCTTTACAGAAACTTCCGTTTTTTCTTTTGGAAGTGAATGTAGAACTCCTCGCAGGCGGACTGGTTCCGATAAAAATGCACATACATTTGCGGACTGAAGGGAGATGCCCTGCGCATGCCCTCGTTGAAACGCAAAAAATCGCAATCGGCCGGTGCTGATTGCGTCTGTGTCGTCAGGCGTGTCGAATAGGGTTGGCCCCGCCTGTAAGCGGGGCCTTATCTCTGGGAAGAGATGATTGGTTTATGCAGCCTGGGCAAGCTCGTCGGCAATGACCGTATCGAGATTGAGGAAGCAGACCATGGATTTTTCCAGCGCAACGATACCGCGGCAGAATGCGCGCTGTTCTTCCGGAATGATTTCCGGGGCCGGCTGCAGATCTTCGCCACGAATGGTCATCATGTCGGAAACCTGCTCGACGAGAAGGCCGACCAGCTTGCCGGCGATATCGGTCACGATGATTGCTGCGCGCTCCGACGGCTCGGTCATGTTCATGCCAAGGCGGCAAGCCATGTCGATAACCGGGATCACCGCACCACGCAGGTTGATCAGGCCGAGAACGTAAGGGGGGGTGTGCGGCATCGGCGTTACCGGTGCCCAGCCGCGAATTTCCCGGATTGCCATGATGTCGATGCAGAATTCCTGCTCGGCCAGATGAAAGGAGACGATCTCCAGATAGGCGCCGGACTGCTTGATTGCGTTGGACATATTAGAACTCTTCCCAGTGCTCTGCTACTGCGGCGTTGGTTGCGGACGCCGGAGTCGTTCGGTTGAATGTGCCTGCCACCTTGTTGATCAAGGCGTTTGCAGGGGATGGTCTCGGTCTGGAGGCGGCATGTGCCGGCTCCGGTTGGAAAGAGCCGACCTTCTGATCGGCGCCGACCTTGAATTGCCCGACGAGGCGCGACAGGTTTTCCGCGTCGCCCGCCAGAGTATGGCTTGCAGCATTGGTCTGTTCGACCATGGCTGCATTCTGCTGCGTGACCTGGTCCATCTGGCCCACCGCAGAATTGATTTCACTCAGTCCGACTGATTGTTCACGCGCGCTGGTAACGATTGCCTTAACGTGCTCATTAATTCTGAGAACGTCTTCGCCGATGCGATGCAATGCCTCGCCGGTTGCTGTGACCAGTTCGACGCCGGTCTTGACCTCAACCGACGAGCGCCCGACCAGAGCCTTGATGTCGCGCGCGGCTTCAGCGGCCCGGCCCGCCAGTGCGCGGACCTCCTGTGCAACGACGGCAAAGCCCTTGCCCGCATCGCCGGCGCGCGCCGCCTCGACACCGGCATTCAGAGCTAACAGATTGGTCTGGAAGGCAATTTCATCAATCACGTTGATGATCTTGCCAATCTCGCCCGTCGCATCCTCGATGCGTTCCATCGCCGCCATCGCGTCGTTGACCACCAGGCCCGACTTCTCGGTGAAGTCCTTGGCATTGTCGACCATTTGGCTCGCTTCCTCGGCGCGATGGGTCGCACTCTGGACGGTTGCCGTGATTTCGGAGAGTGCAGCCGACGTTTCCTCCAGAGAGGCTGCCTGCTGCTCCGTCCGGCGGGCCAGATCATCGGCGGCGCTGCGCATCTGGAGGCCGTTGCCGCGAATCGAACTGCTATTGGCGGCGATTTCACCCATGACGGTGCGCAGGTGCAGCGTCACCTGGTTGAAGTCGTTGCGCAAGCGTTCAAGATCGGCAGGGAAGGGACCGCTGATCTCGGCGCAGAGGTCGCCCTCGGTCAGTTGCATCAGGCCCGCCCCCAAAGCATCGACGGCCTGTTTCAAGGCACGCGTGTCGGCTTCCATCGCGGCTGTTCGGCTTTCCCGTTCCGCCTCATTCTGTCTGTTGGCATTGCGGGTCGAGGCTTCAAGCTCGCGCTTTTCGATCGCCGCGGTGCGGAAGATGTCGGCGGAATGGGCCATGCCACCGATCTCGTCATTGCGATCGGTGCCTTCGACGGTACTATCGTAGTCACCGTCGACGATGCGTTGCATGCTGGCCCGTACGATTCTGATGCCATTGGCGATCGAATTGCCGTGGATCAGCTGCAACAGGAGAACAAGCATAAAGGCGATTCCGCCGAGGCTAAGCTGGATATGGAGCGCGCTGCTGCTGCGGGCCGTGGCTTCGCCGACACGCTCTTCGACTTCATTGCCGCCGAGCGTGGAGATCTTGCCGAGCACGCTGCCGAGGCGCTCGCCGGCGCCATCGATCGCATCGTCAATGGCCGCGTATTCCTCTTCCGCTGCGCCTTCTTCCACCAGGCGCTTGAGGTCGACCTGAATGGCGTTGGCGACAGCTTTCAAGTCCTCGTCGTAGGTGACGACCTCGGAGGTGGCGCCCGCTTCGGCTGCAATTGACTTGAGCGTGGACGAGCCTGCAGCGAGCAGTCCCACTGCGTTGTCGATGATCGCTATCCGCTCGGGCTGTATAGCGCCTTCCGAGCGGTCGATAATGGTGTCCATGGCCGCCAGAACCAGATTGGCATTGGCGAGTTGCATCTCGTTGACGCGCTCGACGTCGGCCTTCATCTGCACGGCGCGCTTGAGCGCGCTGTCCAGTCCTGCGTTCTGGTACCAGCCGACGCCGAGCATTGAACCGATACCGACAATGGCAGCGACCCCGAGCGTCATCAGCCGTTGGCGCACCGACAGGCTTCGTCCTGAAATATAATGTAGCATTCGTTCCCCCAGCGCGACCTCCACCGGCGGGTGCCTGGCGGAAACTTATCATGCGAAACCCAGGGGGACGTCGAACGGCCTGGCGGACGGGTCATGTCCGTGTGCGATCCAGTAGGATCGCAACGCGCATTAACAATCGCGAATATTAGTTAACCTGCGGCTAACGGTATGATCGCAGGCCGGGTCACAGCGAGCCTGAATAGGGATCTACAGTTTGCTGATGGCCCGGCGATACAGATGCCACGTCGCATGGCCTGCAACGGGCAGCACAATCAGCAGGCCAAGAAACCCGGGTAACAGGGCCAGGATCGCAAGCGTCGCGACGAGTGCTCCGAATGCGAGCATGGGGAGCGGATTTTCCAGAACCACACGCATGCTGGTCAACATGGCGGTGATGAAGTCGATGTCATAATCGAGCAGAAGCGGCATGGAGATGACCGTTGCAGTGAACAGAATGGTCGCCAGCACCGCGCCAACAACTGTACCAACCGCAAGAAAGAGAAGTCCCTGCGGTGTGGATATCAGCAGCTGGCCAAAGGCATCCAGCGATGCGGGAATCCTGAAGCCCAGCAACAGGGCCATCAGAAGACGCACCTGGTAGATCCAGATCCAGAAGATGAACAGCACGACAAACGCCATCCACGACAGTTGGCGTTCGCGTTGCCGGAAAACTTCGGTCAGAACCGCCGACCACTTGAATTCCTCGCCACGATGGTGGCGCCGGCTGATATCGTAAAGGCCAACGGCGACGAAGGGTCCGATCAGGGGAAAGCCGATGGCGACCGGGATAATCATCCACGGCAGGTGATAGTGAATGAGAACCACGGCAATGAACAGGCCACCCGCGGCATAGATCGCGCCGAAGAACAGGCCGATCGCGGGATAGCGGCGGAAATCGCGCCAGCCATCGCGGAATGCTGCGGTTACATCGGAGCCCATTAGACGGTTGACGCGAAACTTCGGCGTCTGGCCACTGTGTATCGCCTGTTCTTCCATCGGTCCCTCCCAAGATCCCCCTAGGCTCGAAGTGTCAGCAAAATTCAGATGGCTTCCTTGATCTCTGTCAATCATTGCATGGAGATCGCCTCGATCCCCGGTTTTGCAGCCAGCGCAAACGCGCTATAGTGATATAATGATCGCGTCAAAACCCCGTCTCAAGCTTCTTCCCCTTGCCGCCATCACACTGGCGGGAACACTTGTCGCGTGCCTGGTTTTCCTTGGATGGATCCGTTTTGGTTCGGCGATATTTCTCAGCATGGTCGAGACCGGGCCGTCCTATTGCTTCTGATCATTCCACCCGCTCTTTTGCGACAAATCAGCGCTTGATGCGGATTTGACGGCGAGTTGAATTGCCTTTCATCAACGTCCGGCTTATCCGGCTTCATAGAACTGGACAGTTTTGAGGACATTGAGACATGCGGACTTTGCGGGTCGTTTTATGGGCGGGCGTGCTGATCATGGCGGGTCTGCTTGGCTGGCTGACGCTGACCGTCACGCAATCTGGCGACAAGATCGCCGAAGGTCCTTTCGGTGTGCCCTTCGAACTGGTGGACCAGAATGGCAAGCCAATCTCAGAACAGGCGTTTCGCGGCAAGCCGACGGCCCTGTTCTTCGGCTTTACCCATTGCCCGGAAGTCTGCCCGACGACGCTGTTTGAGCTCAATGGCTGGATGAAGCAGGTCGATCCGGATGCCAAGGGACTGCAGGCTTATTTCGTCACGGTCGATCCCGAGCGCGATACGCCCGAGCTTCTGGGCCAATATATCTCGAACGTGACCGATCGCGTGACCGGCATAGCGGGTGAACCGGCCAAGGTCGCTGACGTGATCAAGGGCTTTCGCGTCTATGCAAAGAAGGTGCCGCTGGATGAAAAAGATCCGAACGGCGACTACACGATGGATCACACCGCTTCGATATTCCTGCTCGATGCGGATGGCCGCTTCAAGGGCACGATTGCCTATGGGGAAAATCCGGATACGGCAGTCAAGAAGCTCGAAAACCTGATGAAGGGCTGAAGTCCGGCTCGTTGTCACCGGCTGGGCGGTTGCCTTGGCGGCGATTGCGTTGTACCGCAACGCCTTCAAGTCTAGATCGACAGGACGTGCGCCCGTGAGTGAAATCCGCCTCTATGTGACGACCACCGAGACCCGTGCCAACGGTGTGCTCGACGTGATGACGTTCGGCTTTGGGGAGGAGGATTATGCGATCGCCACCACCGAGGTCGACGAGAAGAATGACATCTGGGAAACGTCGATTTACCTGATGTTCGAGGAAGAGGACGACATCCGCGACCGGCTGGCCGAAATGTTGGCGCCAGACTTTTCCGACCTCGGAATCGAGCGGGAAATCATTCCGGAGATCGACTGGATTGCCAAGTCGCTTGAAGGATTGACGCCTGTGCGTGCCGGACGCTTTCTGGTGCACGGATCTCACGACCGCGACAAGGTCAGGCTCAACGACGTGGCGATCGAGATCGATGCCGGCCAGGCTTTCGGGACCGGCCATCACGGAACGACGGCCGGATGCCTTGAAGTCATCGAAGAGGTCGTGCGTGCCCGCAAGGTGCGCAATGCATTGGATCTGGGCACGGGCAGCGGTGTGTTGGCGATCGCGGTTCGCAAGCTTCTGCCGGTGCCGGTTCTCGCGACCGACATCGATCCGATTGCCGTGCGTGTCGCCAAGGAAAATGCGCGCCGCAACCAGATCGTCACGGGCATCGATTTCCGTACGGCGCCTGGTTTTCACTCGACAGCCTTCGGCGACTACGGTCCGTTCGACCTGATCATCGCCAATATCCTGGCGCGACCGCTGATCAAGATGGCCCCGCAACTGGTCAACCATCTTGCCGATGGTGGCTCGGTGATCCTGTCGGGTATCCTGGCCGCCCAGCGGTGGAAGGTGATTGCTGCCTATAGCGGCGTGGGCCTGTCGCATGTGCGGACCATCTGGCGCAATGGCTGGGTGACGATCCACTTTCGGCATGGCAAGGGCTGAGACCCTTCGCTGAACGTGCCGCAAAAAAAGGCGACCCGAAACCGGGTCGCCTTCGGCGCAGCATCATGCAGCGCGATCCGCGAGCCCCGGGAGGAAGAGCTCAAGCGGATATTGGTGTCGCCGTCCGTGACCGGAAGGCGGTATTAGCTGATCGAACGCAGCGAAGGCTTGCGACGCAGTTCTTCGCGGTTCAAGCCCATTGCCGAGAGCGTTTGGTCATCGAGGGTCTGCAGGGCGCCGTTGGCATAGAGGTTGGCGCGACGCTGGCGTGCTTCAACGAAATTGTCGAGGGCGATACGCAGGAATGACTTGGCCATTTCTCTGTTCCTTTCGGGTAAGACGCGATCGCCGCGTCTTTCGATGGGCCAGATATAGATCCGTTCTGCCGGTTCAGTCAGGGGGGCAATGGCACGGGAGACCTGCAATTACTGCATAGCAACATGAGGATTGCCTGAATTTAGGGCGCTTTTGCGATCACCGGCGTTCAACTGCATCAAGATATCGCATTGAGAAAGTGCGGATGACCTTTGGCAACGGATGGGCAGGTGTCGGGTGCCTTGTTATAACGGTCGCCGAGACTCCTCCATCCTGCAGGCTTTCCATGTTTCAATCCTTTGATGTCAAATCCACTCCTCATCATGGCAAGGAGCGCATTGCGGCGCTTCGCGCGCTGTTTTCCGAAATGGGCGTCGATGGCGTGCTGGTGCCGCGCTCGGATGAATATCTCGGGGAATATGTGCCGCCGTGCGCCGAACGACTGGCCTGGGCGACCGGCTTTACCGGTTCTGCCGGGCAATTGCTGGTCACGGAAGCAGAGGCTGTCGTCTTCGTCGACGGTCGCTACGTGACTCAGGTTGCACAGCAGGTCGATCTGGCGGTTTTCACGCCCGGCGATCTGATCGGGGAGCCGCCGCATACCTGGATCGCCAACCATGCGGGCAAGGGTTTCCGGCTTGGCATCGATCCCTGGATGCATACCGGCGTCGAGATCAGCCGGCTGGAAAAGGTGCTGGAGGACAAGAGCGGTTCGCTCGTTCTGTTGTCGTTCAACCCGATCGACAGGCTGTGGAGCGATCGACCAGCCGAACCGCTGGGGCAGGTGAGCATTCAGCCGGAAAGCTATTCCGGTGTGCCGGCGGCCGAAAAAATCACCAGGATTGCTGCCGATCTGACCGCCAAGGGACTTTCGGCGGTGCTGATCAGCGACCCTTCGTCGGTGGCCTGGATTTTCAATATCCGGGGTGCTGACGTGCCGCATACGCCGCATCCGCTGGCGCGCGCGATCATCAAGGCCGATGGCAAGGCGGAACTCTTCCTCGATAGCGCCAAGACCAATCTGGAGGTGGAAACCTACCTGCGCGACCTGTGCGAGCAGGTCGATCCGCAATTGCTGGCCGAACGGGTCGAGCGGGTGGCCACCGGCGGCGGACGCATCCTGATCGATCCGGATCTCGCGCCGCATGCACTGGCGCAGATGATCAAGCAGGGCGGTGGCACCGCCATTGTCGGCAACGATCCGGCCAAGCTTGGGCGGGCGGTGAAGAACCTCGTCGAACTGAATGGCTCGGCTGCGGCCCATTTGCAGGACGGCGTGGCAGTGGTCGAGTTTCTGACCTGGCTCGATCAACAGCCAGCCGGAACCATTACCGAGATCGGTGCGGCCAAGGCGCTCGAAGCAAGTCGGGTTCGCGTTGGCGAGCGGATGCAGAACCCGCTCAAGGATATATCCTTCGAGACGATCTCCGGAGCCGGTGAGCATGCCGCGATCATGCACTACCGCGTGACGACCGAGAGCGATCGGACGATCAATGCCGGCGAGATGTTTCTCATCGATTCGGGCGCGCAATACGTGAATGGCACGACCGATATTACCCGGACGATCTCGATCGGGGCCGTGCCGGAGGAGCAGAAGAGGTTCTTCACGCTGGCCCTCAAGGGCATGATCGCGATCAGCACGGCGCGCTTCCCCAAGGGCACGCGCGGCTGCGATCTCGATCCGCTGGCGCGCATCGCCTTGTGGAAATCCGGGGCCGATTTCGCCCATGGCACGGGCCATGGTGTCGGGTCCTATCTGTCCGTGCATGAAGGTCCGCAGCGGATTTCCCGTCTGTCGACGCAGGAATTGCTGCCCGGCATGATCCTGTCGAACGAGCCGGGTTACTATCGTCCCGGCAGCTTCGGCATCCGCATCGAGAACCTGATCTATGTGCGTGAAGCGGAGGCGATCGAAGGCGGTGATCAGCCGATGCTCGGCTTTGAGACGCTGACCTTTGCGCCGATCGATCGCCAGCTGATCGTCGAAGACCTGCTCACGCGCGAGGAGCTGCAATGGCTTGATGACTACCATGCGCGCACGCGGGCCGAACTGCTGCCGCTGATCAGTGATCCGTCCGCACGCGAATGGCTGGAGCGGGCGACCGAAGCCTTCGAACACTGAGGTCCCGGCTGGAGCAGTTCGTCCAATGGCGAAGTGCTCCAGCATTAGGTCTGTCGTTCCCGACGCGGTCGGCCGCTGCCGGGTTCGCCGATCGTTTAGCCGACGAAATGACGGATCGCGAGGGCGACGGCCCAGCCGGCCAGCAACATCGGAATGGTCGACAGGCGCAGGCCCGCCACCAGGCTGACGGCCAGCGCAATCTTGACCTCGATGCCGCCGGCAAAGAACGCAGGCGCGACAAGCGTGGTCAAAACGGCAGCAGGCACGGCATTGAGGGCGGCCTCCATGCGCGGCGGAATGTTCTTCATCTTGCGGATCAGCACGTAGCCGCCGATGCGCGTGACGTAGGTTGCGACCGCCGAGGCAAGAATGATCGCCACCATTTCAGGATTGAAGAGCGCCGTCATTGGCTGTCCTCCGCAGCCACACTGGATGTGGCTTTGGAATCATCAGCCTTGGTGGGCGGCAACAGCGCTGCGGCCAGAACGCCGGCCAGTGCGCCGATGCTGACATGCCAGGGCGAGCCGACGGTCTTGTGGGCGATGGCCGAAGCGAGCGCGCTGACGATGACCACCGGCAGGAAATTGCTGCGGCGGCGAAAACCCAGCACCAGTGCGAGAAAATAGATCGGAAGCAACACATCAAAGCCGAAGCGGGCAGGGTCGCCGATCAGGCGGCCGAAATAGGCGCCGACGATGCTGAGCAGGACCCAGGCGACAAAAATCGGCAATCCCAGACCCATGTACCAGGCAAATGTCACCTTCGTGCCGGTCTCCGCACGCTTCAAGGTTTCGGCAAATTGCGGATCCGTCAGCAGGAAGAATGTCGCGGCTTTTTGCGACAGGGAAAAATGTTCAACGAAGGGGGCGAGCGCGGCCGAATACAGTACATGGCGGAAGTTGACGGCAAAGATCGACAAGACGATCAACCAGGCCGGCACATGGTGGCCAAACAGTTCGATGC
Organism: Hyphomicrobiales bacterium; assembly: GCA_900470155.1. GTDB lineage: Bacteria > Pseudomonadota > Alphaproteobacteria > Rhizobiales > Rhizobiaceae > Allorhizobium. Next base: position 377,591 of record UBZT01000009.1, on the reverse strand, counting down.
CGACAAGCTGGCTAGCGCCGGCAAAAATGGTGCTGCTGGTCAGCGCAACTTCGCCGATTGTCTGGCCGTTGGCGATGGCAATGGCGCCGAAAAGTATGGCAAAGGGACTTGCCGAGACGACAATGGGAATGGTCCGGGTGATCCCTTCGCTGAATTCTGAGCGTGACATACTGAAGTTCCGTGTTTTGCAGCCCGGTTACCCTGTCTGCTGGTTGCTGGCAAACCAATAGGTTTGATGGGACGTGCATCAGGGTTGATGGAACAGACCTGATGCACGCAATCCCTTTGAGGATCTTGTCGGAAAGAAACACGATCCCGTTATTTCAAACGGACGAATTCCGGCCCGGGCGTCATGCGGGTTGTCTATGGTCGGGGACAATCGATTCGGTTCAGCCGCCACGCGTTGCCGATGTTCGGTGGGGCTCGATTTGTGGGAGGCGGACTATTGCTGACATCTGAATTTTCGAAGGAAGAGCAGACACGCCTTGTCGGGCTCGTCCAGTCTCACTTCAAAAAGGAATTCGATCTGGAACTTGGACGCTTTGAAGCGGAAGGTGTCGCTGAGTTCTTTTCAAACGTGCTCGGCCCGCAATTCTACAATCGCGGGCTGCACGACGCGCAGGCACTTCTCGCCAAGCAGATCGATCTGTTCAACGATGCGGTTACCAACTCGAGCGGACACCGGAAAAATAACTCGGTCGACTATTTCTTGGGGCGGATCTGGAATGTGTGTTCCGGGCCCGGGAAGCTGCGCGCCTGAACCTCGGATGCGTAATTTTCGGCCGCGGTCGAGATGACCTGGGCGAGATCGGCGAAGTGCTTGACGAAGCGCGGCTTGAAATCGTTGAACAGGCCGAGCATGTCGTCGGAGACCAGAATCTGACCGTCGCAAGCCGGTGATGCACCGATCCCGATCGTCGCGGCTCCGACTGTTCCCGTGATTTCACGGGCTAGCGGTTCGACGGTGCCTTCGATCACCATGGCGAAGGCTCCGGCCTCGTCGATTGCCTTGGCATCCGCGCGGATCTTGTCCTGTTCCTTGTCGCTATGGCCCTTGGAGCGGTAGCCGCCCGACGTGTTAACCTGCTGCGGCATAAGGCCGATATGGCCGAAGACCGGCACGCCACGCGCCACCAGAAATGCGACCGTCTCGGCCATTTCCGCTCCGCCTTCGAGCTTGACGCCGTCGCAGCCGGTTTCCTTCATCAGGCGCGCGGCATTGCGGAAAGCCTGTTCCTTGGATTCCTGATAGGAACCGAAGGGCAGGTCGACGATGATGCAGGCACGGTTGGCGCCGCGCATCACGGCTTGTCCATGCGCGATCATCATCTCCATGGTGACGCCGACGGTTGTCTCAAGGCCGTATAGCACCATGCCGAGGCTGTCGCCGACCAACAGAAGGTCGCAGTGCCCGTCGAGCAATCGCGCTATCGGCGTCGTATAGGCCGTCAGGGAGACGATGGCCCGGTTGCCCTTCAGTGCGGTAATGTCTGCGGGTGTGAAGCGTTTCTGGCGGGGTGGTGTGCTCATGTCAGGCGGCCTCCATGCCGGCGGTGGCCTGGTGGCCGATGACGCGATTGTCGAGGAGTTTGGTCTTGCCGAAGCGCACAAACAGAAGCACGAGGGCAGGGCCGTCGATCGTCTCCAGCTTCGCGAGCGTCACAGGGTCGCGGATGGCAACGACTTCGGGAATAGCCAGTGGTTCCGTCTTGAGGAAGGCGCTCAGCCGCGCCTCCAGCGTCTTTACGTCCCGGATGCCGGCGAGCAGAAGCCGGTCGGCTTCGGCCAAGGCTTTCGGGACGATGACGGCGGCGGTGCGCTCTTCTTTCGACAGGTAGACATTGCGCGAGGAGCAGGCGAGGCCGTCCGCTTCACGGACCGTTTCGACCGGGACAATGCGGACCGGGAGGGCTAGGTCCTGAACCATCTTCTGGATGATCGTGACCTGCTGGTAATCCTTCTCGCCGAAATAGGCGGAATCGGGCTGGACGATATTGAAGAGCTTGGTCACCACCGTGGCGACGCCGGCGAAATGACCGGGCCGGGCTTCGCCTTCCAGTTCGGAGCCGAGCTTCGGAAGGTCAACCACCGTCTGCATCGGCTCGGGATACATGTCGGTGACGCCGGGTGCAAAAATGAAATCGACGCCAGCCTTTTCCAGCATGGCGCTGTCGCGGGCGAGATCGCGGGGATACTTGTCGAGATCCTCGTTCTTGCCAAATTGCAGCGGGTTGACGAAGATCGAGACGACCGTGACGTCGTTCTCGGCCTTTGCATGCGCAACAAGGCTGAGATGGCCCTGGTGCAGGTAGCCCATGGTCGGCACCAAGCCAATCGCATGACCGGCGCGGCGGTGGGGCGCGAGCTTTTCGCGCAATGCGGCGATCGTGGTGATGATTTCCATGATCGGCGTCCTCCCTGACTTTTCATTGGCTCGGGCTCTAACCCGTGGCGTTTAAAAAGGCAATCGCACGAATCGTTTGCAGTCATCTGCTCAGAGGGTGATTCCGCTGCTCTCGATGATGTCGACGCCGGCCTCGCGCATCGCCTCGATCGCCTCTTCAACGCCTTTGGGATCGATTCCACGGCAACCGTCGGCGATCAGGCGCACCTTGACGCCGGGCAGCATATCGACCGCATCCAGGGCCGAGAACTTGACACAGTAGTCGGTTGCAAGGCCCATGATGTCGAGTTCCGTCACATCTTTCGACACCAGATAGGCGGCGAGACCCGTCAGAGCCGCCTTGTCATTGTCGCGAAAGGCGGAGTAGCTGTCGACGGCGGGATTTTGCCCTTTTTTCTGAACGTAGTTGATCTTTGCGGTCAGGAGTTCCGGATGAAAAGCGGCGTCCGGTGTTCCCTGAACACAGTGGTCGGGCCACATCACCTGCGGTTGACCTGACAGTTCTCCCATGTCGAACGGTGCCTTGCCGGGATGTTGCGAGGCGAAGCTGCCGTGATCGGCGGGGTGCCAGTCCTGGGAGGCGACGATCAGGTCATAGTGACCGCTTTCCATCAGGCTATTGGCGATTGGAACCACGATGTCGCCATCGGCGACGGGCAGGTTGCCGCCCGGACAGAAACCGTTTTGGATATCGATCAACAGTAATGCCTTGGCCATGGACGCTCCCCAGCGTTTGTGTGCAATGCAAGATGACGATTCAGGCGACACTGTTCAAGCGTTCGTAAAACAGTTCGCGCGTTTCGGGTGCAGTCGGCCTGTATGGATTTTTCTCACAAGCAGGGAACAATCACCGGTTTTGTGCGTTGCGGCATGGTCATGCGCCTCCTGCCGGAGGCGCTTCGATCCATTTTAGAATGAACGGAATTGGAAATGCTGATCACCATTACTGCCATCATTTTTGGCGTGCTGGGGCTGGTGCTTGCCGTGGGTGGCGGGCAGCTTTTGATGCTGGGAGGCAGCCTCTACTATCTCATCGCCGGTGTCGTCCTGCTTCTCACGGCTGTGTTGCTGCTGCTCCGACGGGCCGAGGCTTTGTGGCTTTATGGCTTGTTCATCGTCGGCAGCCTGGCCTGGGCGGTCTGGGAGGTCGGGTTTGATTGGTGGCAACTCGGAACGCGCGGCGGACTGGTCGTGGTGCTTGGCCTGTGGCTGATGTTGCCGGCGCTTCGCCGTAAGCTCGGTCCAGTTCATCGGCTGGGTCGGGTTCCGGCGAATGTTTGGCCGGTTGCGCTTCCCGTGCTGCTTGCCTTGGTGGTTGCTGTCTTTTCCATGACGCAGGACCCCTATGACCGTTCCGGCGCCTTGCCGACGGAGCAGGTCGCGGCTGCACCCAGCCTTGGCGGGAATGTGCCGGATGGTGATTGGCACCAGTACGGCCGCACGCCCTACGGCCAGCGCTATTCGCCGTTGACGCAGATCAATACCGAAAACGTCGATCAGCTTGAAGTCGCCTGGACGTATCAGACCGGCGACGTCAAGTTGCCCGACGATGTGGGTGAAACGACGTATCAGGTGACACCGCTGAAGGTGGGCAATACGCTTTACATCTGCACCCCGCACAACTGGGCGATCGCCATCGATGCCGAAACCGGCAAGGAAAAGTGGAAATTCGACCCGAATGCGGGCCTGAACCCGGACCGCCAGCACCAGACGTGCCGGGGCGTGACCTACTACGCGGATCCGGCTGTTGCGGCTGGAACCAGCTGTGCTGCACGCGTCTACCTGCCGACATCCGATGCACGCCTCATTGCTTTGGACGCGGAAACAGGTGCTGTCTGCACCAACTTTGCTGACGCTGGCACGCTGCGCCTGGAGCAGGGCATGCCTTACAACCCGGCCGGCTACTATTATTCGACGTCTCCGCCAGTGGTCGCTGCCGGCAAGATCATCGTTGGTGGTGCGGTCAACGATAACTATTCGACGCAGTCGCAATCGGGCGTCATTCGTGCATTCGACGTCAACACCGGTGCTCTGATCTGGAACTGGGATGCTGGCAATCCGGGCCAGGCGCAGCCGATCGGCCCGGGCCAGACCTATACGGCCAATTCGCCGAACAGCTGGTCGGTGTTCTCCGTCGACGAACAACTGGGTCTCGTCTACATTCCGCTTGGCAATCAGGTTCCTGACCAACTGGGCATGGGCCGGAGCGAAAATGTCGAGAAGTATTCGTCGTCGATCGTGGCGCTTGATCTGAACACCGGTGCGGATCGCTGGGTGCGTCAGACCGTGCATCACGATCTCTGGGATATGGATGTACCGGCGCAACCGGTGCTGCTGGATATCAACAATGCGGAAGGCACGCCTGTGCCAGCACTGGTCGGGCCGACCAAGCAGGGTGATATCTATGTGCTGGACCGCCGGACCGGCGATCCGATCATCCCGGTCAACGAGATTGCGGCACCCGGCGGCGCGATCGAGGGAGATTTTTCAGCGCCCACGCAACCGATCTCCGATCTGAGCTTCCGGCCGAAAACCATGGTCGAAAGCGACATGTGGGGGCTTAGCCTCATCGATCAGATGATGTGCCGCATCGCCTTCCATCAGCTGAAATACGAGGGCCAATATACGCCGCCGTCGCTCGAAGGCACGTTGGTCTATCCCGGCAATTTCGGCACGTTCAACTGGGGTTCGGTCGCGGTTGATCCCGAGCGTCAGGTGATGTTCGGCATGCCGACCTATCTGGCCTTCACTTCGCGTCTTGTGCCGCGATCGGAAATCGCGCCAAAAGGCGAGGGAGAGAAGGGCTCCGAACAGGGGCTTAACCGCAACGAGGGAGCGCCCTACGGTGTCTATATGGGACCGTTCCTGTCGCCGATCGGCATTCCCTGCCAGGCGCCGCCATGGGGCACGGTCGCAGGCGTCGATCTGCGCACCGGCAAGGTGGCCTATCAGCATCGCAACGGCACGGTCTATGACATGACGCCATTGCCGCTGCCGCTGAAGGTCGGCGTGCCAGGGATCGGTGGGCCGATGATCACCAAGGGCGGTGTCGCCTTCCTTGGGGCGGCCGTCGACGATTACCTGCGCGCCTATGACCTGACGAGCGGCAACCAGCTTTGGGAAGCCAGGCTACCGGCCGGTGGTCAGGCGACGCCGATGACCTATGCGCTCGACAATGGCAAGCAATATGTGGTCATGGTCGCAGGCGGTCACGGGTCGGTCGGTACCAAGCCGGGCGACTATGTGATCGCCTATAAATTGCCTGACTGAGCTCGGCCAGATCACCACGATGAACAGCAACCCTTCGGGCGCAAACGCCCGGAGGGTTTCTTTTTAGCACGGTTTTTCGATCGATTCGGCTGCGGGTGGCCGAAGGAAACCAAACGTTAACCATGTGATTCTACACACATTCACGTAACGTGAGGATGTATTCGCATGAGTGACCAAGCCATGATCGGCCATACCAACCCGTCCATCGCCTTCTTCCCGCTTGCGAACCGCACGGATCTGGTGCGTCGCTCGGCTGTCGAACTCGACCGCCTTAACGGTTATGCCGCCGCTGAATTCTGGAAGACGACGTGCCGCGCACTCGGCAGCGAACTGCTCTCACTAGGCTGCCCGGAAGACGAGATGCGGGCCGAAATCATGGATTTCCAGGCCGCCGTGCAAATGGAACTGATGTGGCTTCATCGCGCCGAAGAAGCCAACGGCTGAGCCACGGTCCAAAAGCCTTCCAGGCTGCCCCGTGGTCTCGGTTTGTTAGAAAAACCTGTTCTTCAGTAGTTGGAAGCCGCGTGAGAAGAAGCGCGATATTTCCAGATACGCGCGATAGGGCAGCACCGTCAGGTAGCGCCAGCGCGGCAGCTTGTATTGCTGCATGTTGCTTTGGATCTGGGTTTCGTGTTCCGAATACTGGCTGGCCGGTTGCGGATCAACGAAGGCAGCCTTGAGGCCGTCGAGATACTCCAGATCGAACGCGATATCATAGGCCAGCCGCATCGGGATCAGGCGGTTGACGATCCAGCGCGCACCCTCGCGGTTGATGACATAGGCACCGGCGCCTTTTTCTCGGGTCAGCGCAAGCGCGAGAGCACGGCCGTTTTCCAGTTCCCTGAAGCGAAATTTCCGCCCCCGGTTCACCGTTGTCAGACGCAGGATGTCCCAATCGGTCGGGTGCATGGCGGCACAATCGAGGCTGTCGAGGAAGTCGGGCTCGAACGAGACATCATCTTCCAGGATGAGCGCCAGGTCTGCGTGGCCGGCGAGCAGACGCCGGGCGCACTCAACATGGCTCAGATAGCAGCCAACCTCGGCAGGCGTGGTTCGTCGCCCGTGCAGAAGCTTGTAGGACAGTTCGCTGAATTCCTTGATCGGAAAACTGATCGCGCGTCCGTTGACGCCAGGCACGCGGGTGAACTCAAGATCACGATCGGCGAGCTTTTGCACCATCGCGTCCAGACGATCCGTCGCGCCGTCCATGTTGATCAGGTAGACGTCGAGCGTCATCTGGCTCTTTGGCAGGAATTGCAAGGTGATCTCCGGCGATCTGTGTCTCGTTCCCATGCCTCCTAACAGGGTTTGCGCATGGGTCAAGGGAGAGGGTGACCGACCGGGCAGACGGTGCTCACCCCGCCTTTTCGACGAAACCGTCGAGCACACGTTTCTCACCGGCGCGATCGAAGTCGATCGTCAGCTTGTTGCCCTCGATCGACGAAATGTTGCCGTTGCCGAACTTGATGTGGAAGACGCGGTCGCCGACGGAGAAGCGCGAAGGTTCGTTGCTGGTGGATTTCGCCACCAGCTCGCCGTCGATGGTCCTGGCGCGGGGGCCGCTCTCGCCATAGCCGATGCGTTCGACCGCGTGGCCGGAGCGACTGCCCCAGTTGTCGCGGGTCGCTTCGGTCTTGTTGGCCTGGGCACGTTTCCAGCCGGGGGTCGAATAGGAGTTCTGGAAAGGCTCCTGCTTGTCGAAACGGGATTGGCCGTAAGGATTGCGACCGTAACCGCCATAGGATGTCTCGGATTCGGACACTTCGACATGGGCCGGCGGCAATTCTTCCAGAAAACGCGACGGCATGGTCGATTGCCAAAGGCCATGGATGCGGCGGTTGGAGACGAACCAGATGTGGCAACGGCGCTTGGCCCGAGTGATGCCAACGTATGCCAGCCGACGCTCTTCTTCGAGACCGGAGCGGCCGCCTTCGTCGAGCGCGCGCTGGTGCGGGAAAAGGCCTTCCTCCCAGCCGGGCAGGAAAACGGTTTCGAATTCGAGGCCCTTGGCCGAATGCAGCGTCATGATCGAGACGGCGTCCATCTCGGCATTCTGCTCGGTGTCCATCACTAGCGACACATGTTCGAGGAAGCTGCGCATGCTCTCGAATGCTTCCATCGAGCGGATCAGTTCCTTCAGGTTTTCCAGACGACCGGGGGCTTCGGCCGATTTGTCGTTCTGCCACATGGCGGTGTAGCCGCTCTCGTCGAGGATCTGCTCGGCAAGTTCCGTATGGGGCGTGTTTTCCAGCAAGGTCTGCCAGCGGCGGAAATCTGTCACGACATCGAAGAGCGACTTGCGCGCTTTGGGCTTCAATTCGTCGGTTTCGATGATGTCGGATGCGGCGGCCAGCATGGGAATGTCGCGGGCGCGGGCATAGTCGTGCAGATTGCGGATGGTCGTGTCGCCAAGGCCGCGCTTCGGTGTGTTGACTATACGCTCGAAGGCAAGGTCGTCGGCCGGCTGGCAGACCATGCGGAAATAGGCCATGGCGTCGCGGATTTCGAGACGTTCGTAGAAACGCGGGCCGCCGACCACGCGGTAGTTCAGCCCAAGTGTGACGAAACGGTCTTCGAATTCGCGCATCTGAAAGGATGCGCGCACCAGGATCGCCATGTTGTTAAGCGGGTGCTCGTTGCGCTGTAGTTGCTCGATTTCCTCGCCGACGGCGCGGGCTTCCTCTTCCGAATCCCAGGCGGCGTGCACCACTACCTTGTCATCATTCGGGTCGACGCGGTCGGTGAACAAGGTCTTGCCGAGGCGGCCCTCATTGTGGGCGATCAGATGGCCGGCAGCGCCGAGGATATGTTCCGTGGAGCGGTAGTTGCGCTCCAGCTTGATCACTTTCGCGCCAGGGAAATCCTTGTCGAAGCGCAGGATGTTGTCGACTTCCGCGCCGCGCCAGCCATAGATCGACTGGTCGTCGTCGCCGACACAACAGACATTCTGTGGCACGCCTGCAGGTCGCTGGGCCAGCAGCCTGAGCCACATGTACTGGGCGGTGTTGGTATCCTGGTACTCATCGACCAGAATGTATTTGAACTTCTGGTGATACTCCTTCAGCACATCCGGATTGGCGCGGAACATGCGGATCGGATGGAGAAGCAGATCGCCGAAATCGCAGGCGTTCAGCGTTTTGAGCCGTGCCTGATAGGCGGCATAGAGCTCGCGGCCCTTACCATTGGCAAAGGCGCGAGCATCGCCTTCGGGGATCTGTGCGGGGTCCAGGCCCTTGTTCTTCCAGCTGTCGATCATTGCGGCAAACTGCTTGGCCGGCCAACGTTTGTCGTCGAGGCCCTCGGCCTGGATGATCTGCTTGATCAGGCGCACCACGTCATCGGTGTCGAGAATGGTGAAATCAGACGAGAGCCCGACCAGTTCGGCATGGCGACGCAGAAGCTTGACGCCGATCGAGTGGAAGGTGCCAAGCCAGGGCATGCCCTCGACAGCCCCGCCGACCAGGTGGCCGATGCGCTCCTTCATCTCGCGCGCGGCCTTGTTGGTGAAGGTCACGGCGAGCAGCTGGGAGGGGAATGCGCGGTTGGTTGCAAGAATATGCGCAATACGGGTGGTCAGGACGCGAGTCTTGCCGGTGCCGGCGCCGGCCAGAACCAGGACGGGGCCATCGACGGTTTCGACGGCCAGGCGCTGTTCCGGGTTCAGGCCAGACAGATAATCGGGAAAACGCGCCTGGTCGCGTGCGGCCATGGCGCGGGCAGCGATGCCCAGCCCGCTGCCGGACGGCGTGGCCGCTGTATTTGCATTCGTCGATGTCGGGGCGGTCGGCGGCTTGCGCGGAGCGGGCTCTTCATCGAAGAAGGGTATATCGTCAAAACCGTTACTCATGCGGCTCAATGTAGTGATTCGGGTGGGAAAGGCCAGACAAGACGTTCTGGTTTTATTCCATCTACTTGCTTGCTCACGGTTTTTGCCGCTGGCGCAGCAGTCCGCGTTGGCGGAAGTGTGGAACGCTCAGTGCACAGGGTGTCGGCGGTGCCAGATTTGCAAAACCGCTACCGCGAAGGCCGATGCCTCGGTGGTCGACGATCACGACCGCGTGAATTCGCGTGATATTACAAATCAGTAAGCTTGGCTGTCGGCCATTGCTTTCGGCCCCTTGAAACCGGATACTTCAGCACGATTTTCATTGAAACTATTTGGAGTTCCGCATGCCGCTTTGGAAGCAACTCGGTCTTAGTCTCGTGCTGCTTTTTGCAGGGCTCTGTCTTTGGGTCTACATTTCCCCGCAGGCTGGCCAGACGCTCGTTCAGATGGGCGTTCCGTCAGGTGTGGTTGCTCTGGTGTCCAATTCCACCTCTAACGGCGAGGGTCAGCAGGCCCAGGGCCAATCGCAGGGTAGAGGCCAAGGCGCTGGCCAAGGGCAGCGGGAAGGTGGTCGCAACCAGTCGATCCTGATTGTTACGCAACCGGTGTCGATTGGCGTGCTGAATGATCGACTAAGCGCGATCGGCGACGGTGAGGCGATCCAGGCTGTGACGGTGATGCCGCAGGCGAGCGGGACGATCAACGAGATCCTGGTATCCTCCGGAGAACGGGTCAAAAAGGGCCAGGTCATCGCCAAGCTCGATGACGACGAGCAGGTCATCTTGCGGGATCAAGCCAAGGTTGTTCTGCGCAGCGCGAGCGAAAAATCTGAATCCTACCGCAACCTCCAGAGCTTCTCGAGGCTCGAGGTCCTCGACGCCCAGATTGCGCTGGAGCAGGCGCAGCTGGCGCTGACAACGGCGGAACTGAACCTCAAGCGGCGTGATATTGTCGCGCCGATCGACGGCATTATCGGTATCGTCGGTGTGAGCATCGGTGACAACGTCACGACAGCGAGCAATGTCGTCACGCTGGATAACCGCACGGAATTGCTGGTCGATTTCTGGACGCCAGAGCGTTTCGCGACGGCGGTGAAAGCCGGCATGGCGATCGAGGCGAATTCCGTGTCGCGGCCGGGCGAAGTCTTTGCCGGCAAGGTCGATGCGGTCGATAACAGAGTCGATCCGGCGAGCCGGACCATCCGTATCCGGGCCAGAATAGACAATACCGACGATCTCCTGCGGGCCGGCATGTCCTTCAACGTGACGATGCAATTTCCTGGCGACCAATATCCGGCGGTAAACCCGCTGGCGGTCCAGTGGGACGGGCAGGGCTCGTTCGTCTGGCAGATCAAGGATGACAAATCGATCAAGACGCGTGTCCGCATCATCCAGCGTAATTCGGACCAGGTGCTCGTCGATGCTGCCCTGAACGAGGGCGACGTCGTTGCGATCGAAGGTTTGCAGCGCGTGCGCGAAGGCGGATCGATCAAGATCGCCAATGCCGACACAGGTGCTTCGATCCCGGAGGTGGCCAGCCGATGAATTCCGTCGACAACAAGGCCTCTGAAAAATCAGGCAATTCCTTTACTGCCCTCTTTGTCCGCCGCCCGGTTCTGGCTGCGGTGCTGAATACGCTTCTGGTGGTGGCCGGACTTGCGGCCCTTGCCGGTATCGAAGTGCGCGAACTGCCGGATGTCGACCAGCCGGTGATTTCGGTAACCACGGAATATGAGGGTGCTTCGGCCCAGACCATGGACCAGGAGGTCACAAAGGTGGTCGAGGGTGCCGTTGCGCGCGTGAGCGGCGTTAAGTCGATCTCCTCACGCTCGCAGTTCGGCGAGAGCCGCACAACGCTCGAATTCAGCGATAGCGTCGACCTGGCGGTTGCGGCAAACGATGTTCGCGATGCGCTTGGCCGGGTGGCGAACCAGTTGCCGGAAGATGCTGACGAGCCGCGTATCGTCAAGGCTGACTCGGATTCGCAGGCCATCATGCGGCTTGCGGTCACATCGACGAAGCTCAGCATGGAAGACCTGACGCTTCTCGTCGACAACGAGATCTCCGACCGGCTTGCCGCTGTCGAGGGCGTGGCAGATGTCCAAGTCTATGGGGACCAGGAGAAGGTCTTTCGCGTTGACGTCAACCAGGCGGCCTTGGCCAGCCGCGGACTGAGCGTTGCCGACCTGTCGTCGGCGTTGCAGGGTTCGGCCATGGATGTGCCAGCCGGATCGCTGGAATCGATGACGCAGGACATCGTCGTGCGGGCGACAGCCAATCTCACGACGCCGGAAGATTTCGAAAATATCCTGATCGGCGATCGGGTCCGTTTGCGCGATGTGGCAACAGTCACGCTTGGTCCGGATGACGGCTCGACGTCCCTGCGATGGAATGGCGTGCAGGGTGTCGGACTTGGCATCATTCGTCAGGCTCAGTCCAATACGCTGAACATCTCCGAGGGGGTGCATTCGGCTGTCGATGCCTTGTCGAAAACGCTGCCGGAAGGCACGCGGATCGCCATCACCAGCGATGACGCCGTTTTCATCGAGGGGGCTTTGCATGAAGTGGAACTGGCGCTGTCGCTTTCCGCGTTCATCGTCGTCGTCGTGCTTTATCTCTTCTTGCGCGATTGGCGGGCCACGCTCATACCGGCCCTCACCATGCCGGTGGCGCTGATCGGCACGTTGGTTGCCATCTACATGGTCGGTTTTTCGATCAATATCCTCACGCTTCTCGCCATCGTCCTTGCGACGGGGCTGGTGGTGGACGACGCCATCGTTGTCCTGGAGAATATCGTGCGTCGGCGGGCGGAAGGCATGGGGCCGCGCGCAGCAGCGGTTCTGGGCACACAGGAGGTGTTCTTCGCTGTTCTCGCCACAACCGCAACGCTGGCTGCAGTGTTCATTCCGCTCTCCTTCCTGCCCGGCCAGCTCGGCGGCCTGTTCCGCGAATTCGGTTTCGTGCTCGCCTTTGCTGTTCTTCTGTCTTCGGTGACGGCGTTGACGCTCTGCCCGATGCTGGCATCGCGCATGCTGGGCAAGGCCGAAGAGGAAGATCACGGATTTCTTGGTCGGTTCGGAGCCCTGTTTGCCAGGGTCTACAAGCGTACGCTGCATGCGAGCCTGAGCAACCCTTTGATCGTCGTGATTGTCGCGGGGCTGATCTCGGCTGCCGCCTATGGCACATTCGGACTGATCCAGAACGAACTGACGCCGCAGGAGGACCGCTCGATCGTCATGCTGCGCCTGTCGGCGCCACAGGGCGTCAGTCTTGCCTACACCCGGGATCAGGTTCAGCGGGTCGAGGAAAAGCTCCAGCCTCTGGTCGAAAGCGGCGAAATCCGCAATATCTTTTCGATTTCGGGGCAGGGTGCGACGAACAGCGCCTTCATGGTCTTGACGCTGGCTCCCTGGAGCGAGCGTGACAGAACCCAGAACCAGATCGTCCAGGATATCAATGCCGCCGCCGCAACAGTACCGGCCCTGCGCGGCAACGTCTTCCAGACCAACAGTCTGCGCATTCGTGGCGCGGGCAGCGGCCTGCAGATGGCGCTTGTCGGCAGTGACCACGAAAAATTGACGGAAGCAGCGATCAAGGTTGTCGACCAGATGCGCAACTCCGATCTGTTCCAGACACCACGGCTGGATAGCGAGCCGACACAGGCGCAGATCTCGGTGACGATCAACCGCGAACGGGCATCGGATCTTGGCGTCGACATCAACGCGATCGGTACGTCTGTGCAGGCCTTGCTGGAGGGGCGCTCGGTCACGGATGTGTTCGTCGACGGCGATGCCATTCCCGTTCGGTTGATTTCCAGCACGCAGCCGATCGACGATCCGACGGACCTGGAAAACATCTTCCTGACCACGTCCGACGGACGCGTCGTGCCGATGTCGACCATCGCGACCTTGCAGGAAAATGCCGTCTCGCCGCAGCTCAATCGCGAGCAGCAACTGGCGTCCGTGTCGTTTTCGTCCGGGCTCAACGACGGTGTCTCCCTCGGCAATGCTGTCGAGGCGATGAAGGCCATTGCCGAGCCGCTTCTGCCCGCCGGCGCGCGCCTGGTCCCATTGGCGGAAGCTGCCACGCTCGAGGAAAACGCATCCGGCATGGCGCTCACCTTCGGATTCGCCTTTGCGATCATCTTCCTGGTGCTTGCCGCGCAATTCGAGAGCGTGATTTCGGCTTTGATCATCATGTCGACGGTGCCGCTCGGCCTTGCCTGTGCGGTGTTTGCGCTGGTGATCACAGGCTCCAGCCTGAACGTCTATAGCCAGATCGGTCTCGTGCTGCTGGTGGGTGTCATGGCGAAGAACGGCATCCTGATCGTCGAATTTGCCAACCAACTGCGTGATCGGGGTGCGGGCGTTCGTGAAGCGATCGAAAGCGCCTGCTCGACGCGGTTGCGACCGGTGATGATGACGATGATCGCCACCGTGCTTGGCGGCTTGCCGCTGGTTCTTGCAAAAGGGGCGGGCGCCGAAGCACGTATCGCTCTCGGCTGGGTGATCGTCGGCGGTCTCGGCATGGCGACATTGGTGACACTCTACATCACGCCGGTCGCCTATCTGCTCCTGGCTCGCTTCTCCAAGCCGCATGCGCATGAGGAAGAGCGGTTGAAGTCGGAGCTTCAGGATGCCACCACGGCTGCAAACGATGCCGGTGAACCGTCCCGGATTGCCGCTGAATAAACATGTGCCGGGAAGGCGGCGGGTTTGGCCCACCGCGCTCCCGGCGCCGGCTGGACAAACGTCGGTGCCTATCCCATAGCAAATGCCAAGAGGTGCGGCGTTGCTTGCCGCGACGGTCTAGCTGAAGTGGGGTAACTGGCATGGCGTTGAAGGATGTGATCGACGGACGGCGCAACATTGACGGAATCGCAGCTGTCAGTGCCGTTCTGAAACAGCGTTTCGGCGACGCTTTTCAGGCTGGCCAGTCCTTCCGCGAACAGCACAGTCACACCACAACCTATCTTCCCTCACAATTGCCGGACGGTGTTGTGTTTGTCGAAAGCAGCGATGATGTGCGTGATGTCGTTCGCGCCTGCGCTGCCCACAAGGTCCCGGTCATCGCATTCGGTGTCGGCTCTTCGCTGGAGGGACAGGTCAACGCGCCGTATGGCGGCATCTCCGTCGACTTCACGCGGATGAACAGGATCTTGCGTGTGAATGCCGAAGATCTCGATTGTACGGTCGAGCCCGGTGTGACCCGCGAGGACCTGAACACCTATCTGCGCGATACCGGACTGTTCTTTCCGATCGATCCGGGGGCCAATGCCTCGCTCGGCGGAATGGCATCGACCCGTGCCTCAGGCACCAATGCCGTGCGTTACGGCACGATGAAAGACAATGTGCTGGCCTTGACCGTCGTGACTGCCGATGGCGAGGAGATCCTGACGGCGCAACGGGCACGCAAATCGTCTGCGGGATACGACTTGACGCGGCTTTTCGTTGGTTCGGAGGGTACGCTGGGGCTGATCACGTCGATCACGCTGCGCCTGCAGGGGATTCCCGCCAAGATCAGCGGCGGCGTCTGCGCTTTTTCGACATTGGAAGACGCCTGCAACGCGGTCATCATGACGATCCAGATGGGGGTGCCGGTGGCCCGCATCGAGTTGCTCGACGAGATGCAGATCCGCGCCTGCAACGCCTATTCGAAGCTGGACTATGACGAGCGCCCCACCTTGTTCCTTGAGTTTCACGGCACCGACGAGACGGTGGCCTTGCAGTCGCAGCAGTTTGCCGAAATCGCGGCGGAGTTTGGCAGCGGCGAGTTTCACTACACGACCGACGCCGAAGAGCGGGCGCGACTGTGGAAGGCGCGGCACAATGCCTATTGGGCCAGCCGTGCGCTGGCGCCGGAGCTTGCTGCATTGTCGACTGACGTTTGCGTCCCGATTTCGATGCTGGCAGAATGCGTTGCACAAACGCAGGCGGATATCCGCGAAAACGGGTTCCTGGCGCCAATCGTCGGGCATGCCGGCGACGGCAACTTTCACGTGCTTCTTCTGTTTAACGATAAAAGCCCCGAGGACGTGCGCAAGGCTGAGGCTTTCATCGAGCGGCTCAACACCCGCGCGCTGTCGATGGATGGAACCTGTACCGGGGAGCATGGCATCGGTCAGGGCAAGATCAGCTATCTTGAGCAGGAACTGGCCAGTGCGCTGCCTGTTATGC
Organism: Hyphomicrobiales bacterium; assembly: GCA_900470155.1. Taxonomy (GTDB): domain Bacteria; phylum Pseudomonadota; class Alphaproteobacteria; order Rhizobiales; family Rhizobiaceae; genus Allorhizobium. The sequence continues at coordinate 361,916 of UBZT01000009.1, read as the reverse complement.
GGACAATAAAAGCCAGTCTGGACCCGGACAACATATTCAATCCGGGCAAGATATTTAGGCTCTGATTACAAGACCTTGCAGCTTGCTCCAGCGGCGAATTGGGTTACGTTGCGGGCTGTGAACAAGGGAGTGGCATTTCGTGCTCGGACGCATTCTGGTAAGCCTCGGAGGTCTGCTTGTCGTCGCGCTTTTTTCGGCGCTGCTGGCTCCGCTCTTCGTGGACTGGACGAATTTCCGCCAGAATTTCGAGGATCGGGCCAGTCAGTTGCTGGGCAAGAAAGTTGTGGTGCACGGCTCGGTGAGTGCTCGCATCCTGCCATTTCCGTCCGTCACGATGGAAGACGTGACCATCGGGACGGATCTTGACGGCACGCCGCTTGTTCAGATCGCACGGTTCTCTCTGGATGCGGAGCTTGCACCCTTGTTGTCGGGCGAAGCGCGCATCTTCGACATGCGGATCGAGGAACCGAAAGCCCGCATTCGTCTCTTGCCGGATGGGTCGATGGACTGGTTGCGTGGCAGCAAGCCCAACATTCCGGCCCGCCTCGTGGTTTTGGAAAGCGTCTCCGTGATCGGTGGCGAAGTCGAGTTCATCGACCAGCAGTCCGGACGCAACCGCCTGCTGAAAGATCTGGATGCGGAAATTTCGGCGCGATCCCTCTCCGGCCCATGGACCGTCGACGGGCGGACATCGCTGGACGGCGAGGCGGCCCTGTTTTCGCTGACGACATCGCCGCCGCAGGACGGTGCGCTACCTTTGCGCCTGAAGCTTGATCCCGAAACACGTCCGTTTGATCTGGTTCTGGAAGGTGCATTGACGTTCGAGGCCGGCAAACCGGTCTACAAGGGCAAGTTCGAATCGATCTGGAAGGTGGCGGAAAACCCGCCGCAGCCCGGACAGGTGAAGCCGGTGCCGGGGCCACGGGTCAAAGGCGACTTCGAACTCACCAATGAGCGGGTCGCGGTTCCTGGCTACAGGCTCGAACTTGGCGATCCTGCCGATCCTTATGTCGTCAACGGAGAAGCGAAGCTGGACACAGGCACGCGGCCGGAGTTTCTCTTGACGGCCGAGGGACAGCAGGTCGATGTGAACCGCCTCGCCGGTGACGGGACGAAAGCCAAGACCTCGCGGAGCGTCGCGACATCGGTACGCCAGCGGTTGGCCCTTCTTCTGGCAACGGCTGCCGAAATTCCAATTCCCAGTGTTGCGGGGCGGGCCAGTCTCAAGTTGCCGGCGATCGTGGCCGGCGATACCGTGTTCAGGGATATCCAGCTCGATATTCGTCCCGGCGGCACCGGCTGGACGGTCGATCGTGCCGTTGCCGTCCTGCCAGGGCGCACGCAGGTCGAGGCCAAAGGTTGGTTGAGGCTCGCTGGGGCACCGTCGTTCGATGGTGAACTGCTCGTTGCCTCGACGCAGCCTTCGGGGCTTGCGACGTGGATTTCCGGCAAGGTTGATCCGGCTATCCGGCAGTTGAAGTCAGCCGGATTTTCCGCGTCCGTCAACCTGACGAGCGACTGGCAGCGGTTCGAGAACCTGGAACTGGCAATTGGCGCTGAACCGCTCAAGGGACGGGTCGAGCGTCAGTCGATCTCCGGCAGGGCTGCCAGCCTTTCAGTCGACCTGACCGGCGACGTTCTGGACCTCGATGCTGCGCGGGCGATTGCGGTCCTGCTGGTGGGTGAGGAAGCGGAAGAACATCTGTTGGCCGAACGGATTGCTGCCCGGTTGAAAGTGGGGACGCTGTCCGCCTATGGCATCGAGGGACACGATGTTGATACGGTGTTTGCGTTCGACAACGGAAAATTCGCGGTGGATAGATTGAATGTCGGTGACGTTGCCGGCGCCGCGATCAAAGCCAATGGCGCACTCGGCGGCACTTTGCTCAAGCCGAGCGGGCAGGGACAGATTGCCTTCAGCGCGTCGGATCCGGGCCCTTTCCTCAACCTGCTGCGCCAACGCCTGCCGAATAATCCAGTGTTGCCCGGGCTTGCCTCCAGCGCGGTCTGGTATTCCGACAGCAATCTGACCGTCGATGTCACACTTGGCGAGCAAGTTGGCGGCGGTGTGGTGGCAAAGCTGTCGGGCAGCTCAAACAACAGCCGGGTCGAAGCGCAGTACAAGGCGAATGATCTGACTGCCCTGGCCGGCAATGTCGAGGCTGAGATCTCTGCCACGCTGGAAAACGACGAAGCGCAAATTCTGCTGGGCCAGGCTGGTCTCGACCCCTTGCCGGTGGAAGTCGGCGAAGGCGGCCTGTTGGGCGTCACCATCAAGTCGCAGTCGGCTGCCGCCGCCGATGTGGTCCTGACGTTTGCGACGGGCAGCACGAAGGTTCAGGCGCAAGGCGCCCTAACGGCCGCCAATACCGCGAAAGTCTTGGATGGCGACTGGACACTCAACCTGCAGAGTGAAGATCTCGGTCCTTATCTTCTGACTCTCGGTTCCATCCTGCCGGAAACGGGCACCGGACTTCCGGTCAAACTGGATGCGCAGATCGGCTTGGTGAATCGTCAGATTTCCGTCAAGTCGATCGCTGGCGACATCGATGGCAATGCGGTCAGTGCGTCGGGGACAATCGATTTGCAGGGCGATCATCCCAAGGCCAGTGGCTCTCTATCGGTGGATCGGGCTGATCTCGAATGGCTGGCGCAGACGGTTCTGGGGTCGGTTCGTGATCCGGCCACAGGGGCCCTTGTGGCCACGCCGTTGCCCAAGACGGTTGCGCCGGCCGAGTTCGCCGTCGACCTCTCTGCCAAGCGCTTCACCCCGGGCTTTGCCGGGGAGATGACCGACTTCAGTGCCAAGCTCAGCCGAAAATCCGGCGAAATGATTGTGGATGATGTTGCCGGCCAATGGCTGGGCGGCCAGGCAAAGGGCCGCTTGTCGCTGGCCAATGGCGAAGGGGCGGGTTTTCTTCAGGCGAGGCTCGACCTGACTGGTCTCGATCTTGCTCAGACCTTGAGCACGTTGCGGGCCGAGCGGGGGATCGAGGACGCTGGCGCCGTATCGGGTTCCTTCGATGCAACCTTTGTGGTTGAGGGCAGCGGCCAATCGGTCGCCGAACTGGCCAGCCAGAGCAGCGGTTCTGGCGAATTCAAGCTTGCCAAACTGGATGTGTCCGGCTTCAGGCTAGATATCATGGCGGATCTGCTGCGCGAAGCCGACGCCATCGGCACGGCGATCAACGAGGACAAGGTGCGGGAGATTGCTGACAGGCTGATACAATCCGGACCGATGCAGGTTGCTGGCCTGTCGCTGCCCTTTGCCGTGACGGACGGTGTCGTACGGATTCAGAATGCCACAGTGGAGACACCGGAGGCAAAGCTCGGTGGTGATGCCCGGCTTTCTTTGACCGATGGCGCATTGGAAGCGGCTATTCAGGTTTCCCTTGATGCCGGAGAGGCCGCATCGCCCGGCACCGATTCCAGCTACCGCATGGTACTTAGCGGCGATGCGTTGTCGCCGACACATTCACTGGATGTGACGGGGCTAACTAATTTCCTGTCCCTGCGCGCCTTTGAACTCGAGCGGCGGCGGGTTGAGACGTTGCAGTCGAATGTGCTGGAAAAACAGAGGCTGCGGCGGGAGGCGGCGCTGGCACGTTTCCGGCAGAGTGAACGTGACAAGGCGGAAGTGGAACGATTGAGGCTTGAGCAGGAGGCGCGCATGAAGGCGGAGGCCGAAGCGGCAGAACGGCTCGCCGAGGAGCAGCTCAAACTGATATTGCCGCCTGATCCGATCAATTCGCGCCCCGTTGATCCGGGCCCATCACCTTTGACAACCGAAACGGTGCCGTCCGATCCATCCTTGCCTGTGGCGCCGCAGGAGAAGGTGACACGGCAGCCACTGCCGCCGGTTCCCCTGACGTTCGAAAGCCTTCCCGGGGTAAACTGACTTTTGAGGGCTAGTCCTATAGCGCCGGCCGCTAGTTATCGCGTCGTTTCGTGGATTTCAGCCATTCAAGGACCCGAAGCCGGAGCGCGGAGGACAGATTGGCCCCGGTCGGGCGGGTCTCGTCAATTTCCGCTATCAAGGCTGCCAGCGGTAAGGAACGCTCTGTCGCCATCGCTTTCAGTTCATCAAGGAAGGCGTCCTCGACCGAGAAACTCGTGCGATGGCCATGGAGCGTGATGGAGCGCTTACGGATCAACTGGGGCCTGCATCATTGTTACGCTCGTTCGCAAACCGATTCCGAAGATCGGTGCAAGTGTATGATTGCGCGCGCTTTCCCGGATCAGGCTGGTCATTCGCCTTTGGTGTCTTCGAGGCGGCCCTGCTCGTGGGTCTGGATCGCTTTCTCGTTCAGCCTGTGAGTGAGGCTCTTTTCGGCCTTGGTACGGCCGAACGAAATGCGATTCTGTTCGGCGGTCGCTTCTTTTTCGGTTCGCGCCTTGGCTTTGCGGAACTGGCGGAGATTGACGATGTCAGCGGCCATAATCGAACATCCCTTGGAATCAATCGGCCGGGACATGTCCCGGCCGATTGTGATCAACCTGCTTTACTGCTTCTTGCGGAAGGCATCGAGCGAAACGACCGAGCCTTCCTTTTTCTCTTCGCCGTCCTTCGGCTCGCCGGTTTCCTCAGGTCGTGCAGCGGCATCGACCGGGTAGGCGGTGATCTCGGCGCTTTCGCCGTCTTCTTCCTCATCGGCCAGCGGTACGTCGAATTCGAGTTCGAAATTCACCGATGGATCGTAGAAGCCGCGGATGGCGTTGAAAGGAATGACCAGTTTTTCAGGGGTGTCGGAGAAGGACAGGCCGATCTCGAACAGGCTGTCGGTCACCTTGAGTTCCCAGAACTGATGCTGGATGACAATTGTCATCTGCTCGGCATACTTCGTCTTCAGGTGCTGCGAAATGCGTACGCCCGGAGCGCCTGTCAGGAAGGTGATGAAGAAATGATGGTCACCCGGAAGGCGTCCTGTAGCCGCGACCTCGGTCAAAACCTTGCGGATAACACTGCGCAATGCGTCCTGGGCCAGAATGTCGTAGCGAATGTGGTCTTGCCCCATGAGATCCTGTCTTTCCTTATCATGCCGTTTCAATCGGCTGTATGCCACGGCGAGTGATTGCAGAAAAGCCCCGTCGCGCGAGTCTTATTCGATGAGAATACATCATTTTAGAAAGATGGGGTAGCCGGGAGAGGTAAGGTGAAGGCTTCTGTTGCCAGGTGCCTTCGGACCCCGCCTCAAGGGGCTAACCTAGAGGACTTAGTTCGGATTTCCCGCACCGCCATTAGGCAGCGAGAGCATAACCCTTAGCGTTGTTGTCATTTGCAACTACACTTGTGACCCGATAACGGCGGTATCATGCCGAGCAAAAGTTCGATCTTTACGCCCTTGTCGATCCTATTTCGCCCCCATCAAAAGCCGATCCTGCCCTGCGTGGGAGACCGACCGGTTTTTGGTGGAGGCGCCGGGTACCGCCCCCGGGTCCAATAGGTTTATTACACCGACCGTTTATTGCCATAGATGGCCCGAAGGCCAACGACGTTGATATAGGTCTTTCGGAGGCCAATGAAAAGGGGTGTCTTTACGTCTGTCATAAAAGACTTTGACGGACTATGCCGCGCAAGGTTGTTGATGGCCCTGCAGTTGCGCGCCCGACATCTTGGTTTGAACGCCGGGCGGCCTTAGAATGGAATGCAACAGAATCGGCGGCCCGACCCATGAAACAGTATCACGACCTCCTACGCCATGTCCTTGAGACCGGGACCGACCGCGGTGACCGCACGGGAACGGGCACGCGATCGATTTTCGGCTACCAGATGCGCTACGACCTGTCTGACGGGTTTCCGGTCACGACGACGAAGAAACTGCATCTCCGGTCGATCATCCATGAATTGCTGTGGTTCCTCAAAGGCGAAACAAATATCGGCTATCTGCGCGAGAACGGTGTGACCATCTGGGACGAATGGGCCGATGAGGACGGCAATCTCGGCCCGGTGTATGGCGCACAGTGGCGGTCCTGGCCGGATGGCAAGGGCGGACATATCGACCAGATCGAAAAACTGGTCGAGAGTATCAAGACAAATCCGAATTCGCGCCGCCATATCGTCTCGGCCTGGAACCCGGCGGAAGTGGACGAGATGGCTTTGCCACCCTGTCACTGCCTGTTCCAGTTCTACGTGGCGGATGGCAAGCTTTCCTGCCAGCTCTATCAGCGTTCGGCCGATATCTTTCTCGGCGTGCCGTTCAATATTGCTTCCTATGCCCTGTTGACGATGATGGTGGCGCAGGTCACCGGCTTGAAGCTTGGCGATTTCATCCACACGCTCGGTGATGCGCATCTTTATGCGAACCATTTCGAGCAGGCCAATCTGCAACTGGCGCGCACGCCGAAAGCGCTGCCGGTCATGCAGATTAATCCGGATGTGACGGATCTGTTTTCCTTCAGGTTTGAAGACTTTACGCTTGTCGGCTACGAAGCCGATTCAAGCATCAAGGCGCCGATTGCCGTGTAGGCCTCGCAAAGCACTTCGAGGAGGGACTGGCGATGGCCAAGATCGATATCGTGATCATCGTGGCTGCGGCGCGCAACGGCGTGATCGGTCGCGACGGCGACATGCCGTGGAAACTGTCCACGGATCTCAAGCGGTTCAAGGCGCTCAGCATGGGCAAGCCGCTCATCATGGGACGCAAGACGTTCGAGTCGGTCGGCTCCAAGCCTTTGCCGGGGCGCCCGCATGTGATCGTCAGCCGCAACAGCAAGATCGAAATGCCGGGCGTCGAGACGGTCGGAAGTCTGGAAGACGCTCTTTCCAGAGGGCGGGCGTTGGCCAAGGCTGCAGGCGTAGACGAAGTCTGCGTCGTCGGTGGTGGCGAAATCTATCGGCAGGCGCTGCCGCTGGCCGATGTCCTGCATGTGACGCATGTCGAGACCGAGATTGAAGGCGATACGCATTTTCCTGCGATTGACCCGGCGGTGTTCGAACTGGTCGAGGAAACCCGGGTTCCGGCGGGCGAAAAGGACAATTATGCCACCTGCTACGCGGTATACCGTCGCATACCGGCCTGATAACGGAATATTTCCCCTGTCTTTGAAAGAAGTTGCCCGCTTTGCGTTGAAAGCCGATGGGCTGATACCTATAACCATGTCAGTCATTTGCGTGCTTGCCTTGCGGTGTGTCTGCGAGGGGCTTGGGAGCGATTTTACAAACAAAGAGGTATGAATGCCCTGGAGTAATCAAAACGGCGGCGGCGGCGGTCCATGGGGTGGCGGCGGCGGCGGCGGCGGAAACAATCAGGGCCCCTGGGGGCAGGGGCCGAACCGGCCACGCGGTGGCGGTGGCGGAAACACGCCCCCCGATCTTGAGGACCTGATCCGTCGCGGACAGGACCGGCTGAAGAATGTGGTCCCGGGTGGGTTCAACGGCGGCGTGGTGGCAATCCTTGCCCTCGTCCTCGTGGCCTTCTGGTTGATCCAGGCCGTCTACACCGTCCAGCCGGACGAGCGCGGCGTCGAACTGCGCTTCGGCAAGCCGACGGAAGACGTGTCGATGCCAGGCCTGCATTTCCATTTCTGGCCATTTGAAACGGTCGAAATCGTCAAAGTCACCGAGCAGCAGCAGAATATCGGTGGCCGGGCTAATTCCAGCAATGCCAGCGCTGGCCTGATGCTCACCGGCGACCAGAACATCGTCAACGTTCAGTTCTCGGTTTTGTTCACGGTGTCCGATCCGAAGTCATTCCTTTTCAATCTGGAAAATCCGACCCAGACCCTGCAGCAGGTTGCTGAAAGCGCAATGCGTGAAGTTGTCGGCCGTCGTCCGGCCCAGGACATTTTCCGTGATGCACGTCAGGACATCGCCGCCGGCGTGAAGGCGATCATCCAGGGTACGATGGACGCTTATGGTGCGGGCATCTCGATCAACGCAGTGGCGATCGAAGACGCGGCTCCTCCACGTGAAGTTGCTGATGCTTTTGACGAAGTGCAGCGCGCCGAGCAGGACGAAGACCGTTTCGTTGAAGAGGCCAACAAGTATTCCAATACCCAGCTCGGCCAGGCTCGCGGCCAGGCAGCGCAGATCCGCGAAGAGGCCGCAGCCTACAAGGACCGTGTCGTCAAGGAAGCCGACGGTGAGGCCAAGCGCTTCGTCTCGATCTATGACGAATACAGCAAGGCGCCTGACGTCACGCGCCAGCGCATCTATCTGGAAACCATGGAGCAGGTTCTGAAGAATTCGAACAAGGTGATCATCGACGAGAAGCAGGGTGTCGTTCCCTATCTGCCGCTGAACGAAATCGTTCGGCCGACGCAGCAGACGCAGGGAGGCAACTAACATGTCCAATCGTTTGGCTGCTATCCTGATCGGACTGGCCGTATTGCTAATCCTGATCTATTCGTCCGTCTTCGTCGTCAATGAACGCCAGCAGGCCGTGGTGGTCCGTTTCGGTCAGATCCAGGCGGTTCACACCGAACCGGGCCTGTACTTCAAGCTGCCGTTTGCCTTCGCTGATGCTGACCGCGTTCAGTATGTCGAAGACCAGGCGCTGCGCTTCGACCTCGACAATATTCGTGTCCAGGTTTCGGGCGGCAAGTTCTACGAAGTCGATGCATTCGTGGTCTACAACATCACGGATCCGCGCCGCTTCCGCGAAACCGTTTCAGGTGACCGGGAATCAGCCGAAGCGCGTCTTCGGACACGCCTTGATGCGTCGCTGCGCCGCGTCTACGGCCAGCGCAGCTTCGAAGCTGCCCTGTCTGAAGAACGTTCGTCGATGATGCAGGAAATCCGCAGCGACCTGAAGGCCGATGCGGAAACGCTGGGCATCACGATTTCCGACGTCCGCATCCGTCGTACGGATCTGACGCAGGAAGTGTCTCAGCAGACCTTCGACCGCATGAAGGCCGAGCGTCTTGCCGAAGCGGAACTGATCCGTGCCCGTGGTAATGAAGAAGGCCAGCGCCGCCGCGCCATCGCCGATCGCCAGGTGGTCGAATTGCAGGCGGAAGCGCAGCGTGATTCGGAAATCCTTCGCGGTGAAGGCGATGCCGAGCGCAACAGGCTGTTTGCCGATGCCTTCTCGCGTGACCCGGCCTTCTTCGAGTTCTATCGGTCGATGCGTGCCTACACGGCTTCGCTGAGCGACAAGAGCACGACCATGGTTCTGTCGCCGGATTCGGACTTCTTCCGGTTCTTCAACAATGGCGTTGGTACCGGTCAGTCGCCGAGTACCGCACCGGCTCCGGCTCCCGCCGGAAACTAATGCGCCATGGCAGACCTGCTGACAGGTATTGCCTTGTTTCTGATCATCGAGGGGCTGGTCTACGCACTGGCCCCTCGTTTTATTATGCGCATGGCCAAAATTCTGCCCTCCGTTCCAGAGGAACATCTCAGGCTTACCGGGCTTGCCGCCGTTGTTCTCGGGGTCGTCCTGGTTTGGTTTTTGCGCGGATGACAAGATCTCGACGCAAGTCTGCGCTAGGGGATTTCCGGCAAATGTGATTTCCCCTTTTGCCAATCCGCCTTATGTTTCGATAGCAGGCCTGAAACCGACAATGAGGAAGCCCATGACCACGAACGCCCGCGCCATGCGAACGATCTTGCCGGCCTTCCTGATTGGCAGTGCTGTGGCGTTTGGCACCGTCGGTGCGCCGCATCAGAGTTTTGCGCAAGGGCCGGAATCGGTCGCCGATCTCGCCAGCGGGTTGCTCGGCGCCGTGGTCAATATCTCGACCTCCCAGAGCGTCAAGGAAGAGGGCAATGGGCCGCTTCCGCAGGTGCCGGAAGGCTCTCCGTTCCAGGAACTGTTCGAGGATTTCTACAAAAACCGCGAGGGTGGCGACAGCAATAGCAAAGTCAACTCGCTGGGTTCGGGCTTCGTTATCGATCCGACCGGCTTTATCGTGACCAACAACCATGTCATCGAGAACGCCGATGATATCGAGGTGATCTTTTCCGACGGATCCAAGCTCAAGGCCAAGCTGATCGGCACGGACACCAAGACAGATCTGTCGCTGCTCAAGGTTGAACCGCCAGAGCCGCTGACCTCGGTCAAGTTCGGCGATTCGCGCAAGATGCGCATCGGGGACTGGGTTATGGCGATCGGCAATCCGTTCGGTCTTGGTGGATCGGTCACCGTCGGCATCATCTCGGCGAGCGGCCGCAATATCAATGCGGGTCCTTACGACAATTTCATTCAGACCGATGCGGCGATCAACAAGGGCAATTCCGGCGGACCGTTGTTCAACATGAGCGGTGAAGTGATCGGCATCAACACGGCGATCATCTCGCCCAGCGGCGGTTCGATCGGGATCGGATTTGCGGTGCCGACGGAACTTGCCGCCAACATCGTCAGTCAGTTGAAGGAATTCGGCGAGACCCGACGTGGTTGGCTCGGTGTCCGTATCCAGCCGGTTTCGGACGAAGTGGCGGAAAGTCTCAAGATCGGACGTGCCCGCGGCGCCCTGATCAGCGGGATCGTTGAAGGTGGCCCGGTCGAGAAGGGGCCGATCGCGGTCGGTGACATCATCGTCAAGTTTGATGGCAAGGCGATCAGCGAGACGCGGGACCTGACCCGCATCGTCGCCGAGAGTGCCATCGGTACGCCGCTCGACGTGGTCATTCTCCGGGATGGCAAGGAGCAGAACGTCAAGGTGACGCTCGGTCGGCTGGAAGATGACGAAGTCGCCAGCAATGAGACCGAAGACGGCCAGCAGAGTGTCGAACCGGAGGATGAAGGCCAAGCACCTGATGGCGATGCGCCGGATCTCCAGGCTCCGGACGGCCAGTCTCCTGATGCTCCGGCGCCAGACGACGGCCAGTCCGACGACCAGAACCAGACTGCGCCAGCCGAGCAAAAAGCTGCAGCCCCGGTGACCGAGGGACTGATCGGTGTCGAGATCGCTGTGCTGGATGACGCAGCACGCAAGTCTTACGGCATTGCCGAGAGCGTTGAAGGTGTGGTGATCACGCGCATCCTGCCGGGCTCCAAGGCGGAGGACAAGGGCCTGAAGGCTGGTGATGTCATTGTCGAGGTGGCGCAGGAGTTCATGAAGACCCCACAGCAGGTGGCTGAGAAGCTGACCAATATCAAGGGTGAGGGGCGTCGCAGCGGCTATCTGATGATTGCCGACAAGGAAGGCAATCTTCGCCTCGTTGCTGTTCCGCTCGAATAGCAGTTCAGGCCGATAGACGCATACGGTCGCCGCTTTCGGCGGCGAGATAGGCTTCGAACTGATCGATGGGCATCGGGCGACCGACGAGATAGCCCTGTATTTCCGTACAGCGTAATTGTTTCAACAGTTCGAACTGCCCCGGTGTTTCAATGCCTTCGGCCGCTACGGACATGTGCAGTTCCTTGGCCAGATTGATGACGGAACTGACGATGGCGCGGCTGTCGACGTTGGTTTCCAAATCCGAAATGAAAGACTGGTCGATCTTCAGCTTGTCGAAGCGATAGTGTCTGAGATAACTCAGTGAGGAAAATCCTGTGCCGAAATCGTCCAAGGCGATGCGCAGGCCGAGGTCGCGCAGTGCTTTCAGGGTTTCTTCCACGCCCGGCGCAGAATTCATCAGCAGACTTTCAGTCATTTCCAGCTCGAGGCGTTTCGGCGCCATGGAATTCTGTCGTAGGGCGTTTTCGATCATCGGCAGGAGGCCGGCGCTGAGAAACTGGCGCGGCGATAGGTTGACGGCCACCCGGACATCTTCTGGCCAATCAGTTGCAAGCTTGCAGGCCTGGTTCACCACCCAGGCGCCGATGCCGGTGATCAATCCCGTCTCTTCGGCAATCGGGATGAATTCCGCGGGGCTGATCGGGCCGAGTGTCGTGTGGTTCCACCGCAGCAGCGCCTCGGCGCAGACAATCTTTCCGCTCTCCGCGCTGACGAGAGGCTGGAAGTTCAATGTCAGTGTGTCGTTTGTCAGCGCCAGACGGAGCTCGTGCTCGATCTGATTGCGTCTGCGCGCAGAAGCGTCGAGCGAGGTGTCGAAGAAATGGAAGCGGTTGCGGCCGTCGGACTTTGCCCGGTAGAGCGCCAGGTCGGCGTTGCGAAGCAGTTGATCGCCGCCCGTACCATCGATCGGCGCACAGGCGATCCCGATGCTGACGCCGATCTGGACCGTGCCGGATGCCAGGGTGAACGGCCTTTGCAAGCGCTCGATGATGCGCGCTGCCAAATGCCCGGAGCTTTGCGGCCCTTCCGTTGACATGTGCAGGATGGCGAACTCGTCGCCACCGAGGCGCGCAAGGGTATCGGTTTCATCGCAAAGCGTATTGAGCATGCGTGCGACTTCACGGAGCAACTCATCGCCGCCGCCATGACCATGCGTGTCGTTGACCTGCTTGAAGCGATCGAGATCGAGCAGCAGAACGGAAAAGGGGTCGCCGAATCGTTCGTGACGGGCGATTGCGCGGGTGAGATCCTCGCCGAGCAGAACACGGTTGCCGACGTCGGTCAAAGGATCATGGCGCGCCAGATGCTCTATGCGCAGACGCGCTTCGCGGCTTGCCGTTACATCACGTCCAACACCGCGATAGCCGCTGAAGGCGCCGGACGGTTCGAAGACTGCCTTGGCGGTGAGCGACCAGATGGCTAGTTCGCCAGCCTGTTCGACGCAGATATCCATGTCACGAAAGGATTGCTTCAGGCACAGGCGGCGTTGGAGATCCTCCCGGGTTTCCGTGCCGTCAATTGATTTGTTGCCAATCTTTGCAAAGGGAAGGGCATCAAATATTGGCTTGCCTAAAATCAGGGTATCTGGAACCTGCATTTGTTCGCAAAAGCGCGGTGAGGCGTGTTCAATCCGCATGTCGGCGTCGGTTCCCCAGAGCCAGTCGGCGGCGTTTTCCTCGAAATCGTTGAGCAGCAGGTTGATCACGTCGCGCTGCTCGAGCGCCGCCATCTTCGCCCGGACGCGCTCGGTCAGACTTTTGCAGAGAGCCAGAGACGCACGGATAATGATCGCGGAATAGATGACGAAAAGGCCGAAAAGGTAGAGGCCGATCATGTCAGGTGTGAGCATCAGTGAAATCGCCGCGCCGAGTCCCATCATGAAGCAGAATGCAATGGCAGCGGCGGGTATCGTGGCCAGAGCAAAGCCACCTCCCGCTGTCATGCCAACGGTCAATGCGATCACGACCTGTTTCTGGCTGGCGGTGGCATCGGCAAAGCTGACAATGTCGATCGTGGCCCAGAGGCCGCTCAACAGGGCGGCATATATTGTTGCATTGCGCGTACCGCGAATGCTGGCATTTAGGCGAACGGGGTTTTCGCGCCCACGCCACCAGCTAAGGCTCGTGTGAAAGGCAATCGCGATCAGCAGACCGCAAATGACGTTGATGATCAAACTGGCCGGGTGGGCCGAGAAGACGATGATCGTCAGGATGGCATTGCCGAGATTGGCGGCCATCATCCATGGTGTATTGTTCCAGACCGTCGCCAGTCGAACGGCCCGTATTCTGCTGATTTCCTGCTCGTCTTTCCCCTGTTCTCCAAGGCGCAGGAACGCATTGATCAGATTCGGGCTTTGCGCAACTGTACTGAATCTGCGGAGTTTGATCATGCTTTCTGATGTATGCGAAAGAACTTAATCTTGAATAAATCGCAAATGTCAGATTGTCAGCTTTGATAGTTTTTTTGCGGCAGGGTCTGGTTCAGGTGACGGGACTGGCGGTCAGCTGGTACAATACGTGGCGCTTCAGCTCGGGATGGCTGTCTGGCACGCGAGGATGATCGAAAGCTCCGTCTTCGACCGCTGTCATGCCGATGCGGCGCATGACGGCGATGGAGCGGGCATTGCCTTCAACCGCGAAGGAAAAGATCTCGGCCAAGCCCCTGTTGTGGAATCCATAATGGGCAAGCGCCCTGGCGGCTTCGGTTACGTATCCGTTGCCCCAGAACCGGGTTGCGAGCCGCCAGCCGATTTCGACGGCGTCATTCGGGAGGATGCCGGGGAGGCCGGCCGGCGACAGGCCGCAAAAGCCCATGGCGTCGTCGGTTGCCTTATCAGCCATGGCGTAGAAGCCGAAGCCCGTCTCGGCAATCATCGAAGCGACCTTGTCCATCAATGCGTCGGCCTCTTCGCGGCTGCGCCGAAACGGGAAATATTCCATCACCTTGGGGTCACGGTTTATCTCGCGAAACAGGTCGCGGTCCGTGTCGCGCCAGTTGCGCAGATAAAGCCTCGTGGTTTCCAGGACGATCATCTCAATTCTCGCGGCCGTCAGGCTGTGACGAAATCCGTCTTCCTGTAACCCTGAAGATAGAGCAGTGCGGTCAGGTCGCCATGGTCGATGCGGATCTTTGCCTGGGCGGCAACGGTGGGCTTAGCATGCAGGGCAACGCCGGATCCGGCGATGCCGAGCATGCCCAAATCATTGGCTCCGTCGCCGACCGCAATCGTGTGTGCCGGTCGAATGCCAAGCTTCTTTGCGATCTCCAGCAGCGCATCAATCTTCGCCTGCTTGCCGAGGATCGGCTCTGCGACCTCTCCAGTTAACTTGCCACCGGTTTCCAACAGGATATTGGCACGGTTTTCGTCGAAGCCGAGAGTGGTCGCAATCTTCGACGTGAAGACGGTGAAGCCGCCGGAGACCAGGGCTGTGTAGTAGCCCCTGGCCCTCATCGTCGCGATCAGTTCCGGTCCGCCGGGCGTCAGCGTTATACGCTTGGCAATCACCTCGTCGACAACCGAAATCGGCAGACCCTTGAGCAGGGCGACGCGTTCGCGCAGTGCCGGTTCGAAGGCGATCTCGCCATTCATCGCACGGGCGGTAATCTCGGATACCTTGTCTTTCAGGCCGACTTCGGCTGCCAGTTCGTCGATGCATTCCTGGCCGATCATGGTGGAATCCATATCGGCGATGAGGAACCGCTTGCGCCTTGTGTCGGCATCCTGGACGACGACATCGACTGGGAGGCCCGCAATCGCGTCACGCAGCAGGCTTTCGGCAACTGTCGCGTCTGTTCCGTCCTTCAGCGCAATATCGCAGGCGACACCGTCGGCTAGCCAATAGAGGCCGGAGGCTGAAACGGCGGCCGCGGCCTTTTCTCCGAGAGTGGGAATAAGAACGGGGTTTGACGGATTGGCAACAAGCGTGGCAACCAAGGCCATGATGGAAGATCCTACACAAGACATCGACGCGATCCTGATAACCGGGCCGACCGCCAGCGGCAAGTCCGCGCTGGCACTTGAACTGGCGCGTCGCCATGACGGTGTCGTGATCAATGCCGACAGCATGCAGGTCTACGATACCTTGCGGGTTGTCACTGCGCGGCCGAGCGAGGCCGAGATGGAAGGTGTGCCGCACAGGCTCTATGGCCATATGCCGGCGTCAGCTCGCTATTCGACCGGAGACTGGTTGCGGGAAATCGAGATCGTCGTTCAAGACCTGAAAGCTGCTGGTCGTATGCCGGTGATAATCGGTGGCACAGGGCTCTACTTCAAAGCTCTGACCGGCGGACTTTCGGATATGCCGACTATTCCGGCGGGCATTCGGGACGCCCTGCGCCAGCGGGCGATCGATGAGGGTGCAGAGGCGCTGCACGTCGAACTGTCCGGCCGCGATCCGGCTGTGGCGGAAAAACTTAAGCCACAGGACGGACAGCGTATCGTCAGGGCGCTTGAAGTGCTGGAGGCGACAGGCCAATCGATTGCAGGTTTTCAGGGCAGGGCCGGTCCGATGATCGTCGATCCGGCGCGGGCCAAGAAATTTGTGGTCCTGCCCGAGCGGGCTATCCTGCATGAGCGGATCAATCGGCGCTTTTCGATGATGATGGATCAGGGGGCGGTCGACGAGGTGCAGGCTTTGCTCGCGCAAGATCTGTCACCGGAGATGCCGGCGATGAAGGCGATCGGTGTCAGCCAGATCGCCGATATGCTGGCGGGCAAGATCAGCCGGGACGCAGTTGTCGAACTCGCCTCTGCTTCCACCCGCCAATATGCCAAACGGCAAATGACCTGGTTCCGCAACCAGATGGACGATCGTTGGCTCAGGATCGATCCGAAGCAGCAACACCCGGCCTGATCCGTGAGTGGTACCCATCCGCCCCCAATCCCCCAGGCTTCAATCCTTCTTGTAAAGACTGGAGAGCGGTCTTTTCAGGATGCTTTCTCGAAGTGATGGGCCACCCTCACGTCGCAAGGTAGAAGTGCCGAAGCCTGGAGTCACTGCTACCGGCTCTCTGCTGAAGGCTGGCGGAGGGGCCAGAGGTTCGGGCCGGTAGCGGCTGGGATCCTCGCCCGCCGGATTGCGTGGCAGCATGTCGGGTCGGTAGGGCTCGATGGTGGGTGTTTCGGCTGCCGGCAGGGCCTGACGGAATGGCGAGGGTTCGTAGGATGTCGTCGTGTTCGATGGCGGCCGATCGCTGCCGGCAAAACCCGGTGCGGAATAGTCGTCATCGCCATAGTCGTCGAGCTCTTCATCGTCGTAAATGCCCATCGGATCGCCAGTACGGCTGCCAAGCATGGTGGCGTCGAAGCTCTGCTGGAAGGCGGAAATATCCGGGGCAGCAATCGCCCGCATGCGGCCGACAATCGAGCGTAGATCGACGGTATCGGGTGATTCTTCCGAACTCTTGGCCGTTGCGCCATTGGCCTTCGGCAGGTGGCTGGTATCGACGCGCGAAAAACGCATGCGCATTGGCACGGCAATGGCTTCCCCAAAAGCGATGGCTTCGCCATTGCCGATCGAGGAAATGAAGCTTGTCGTCGAGATCGAGCTGTCCGGAATCGCCGATCGAATGATCTCCTGGTCACGATCGTTGGAGAGCCGCATGGCAAACAGCGTCGAACACTGCGACAGGATCGTCTGGTCCAGTTCGCCGGGGCGCTGGGTGATGATGCCGAGCGAAACGCCGTATTTACGGCCTTCCTTGGCGATGCGGGCGATCGCCTGGCGGGTTGGAATGAAGCCGAGGCTCTGGTCCGCCGGCACATAACGATGGGCTTCTTCGCAGACGACCAGCATATGGATCGCGCCATTCGACCAGAGTGCGAGCTCGAACGCCATGCGGCAGAGAACCGAGGCGACCGAGTTGACCACCTCAGACGGGATGCCGGCGAGCTGGAATGTCGAGATCGGGCGGTCGTCGCCGGGAATGCGGAAGATATGGGCGATGGTCTCCATGATCGTGTCGCTGATCGTGTTGCTGGAGAACATGAAATGGTATCGCGGATCGTTGATCGCCGACATGATGCGCATCTTGAGCGCCCGCAGGAATGGCTTTTCGCCCCGTCCTTCGAGGCGGCCGATGCGTTCGTCGATCAAGGCCATCAGGTCAGCGATACGGTAGGGCACCGGCGTGTCGGCCGTCATCGAGCTTTTGTCCGATGCACGACGCATCAGGGCGGACTCGTTGCCACGGAAGGCGCGCTTGGCCTCCGGCATCAGGTCACGCAGGATATCGAGTTCTTCTGGAACCGGCGGCCGGCCACGGAACAGGACCTCGGCAAACTCTTCCAGCCGCATCAACCAGAAAGGCAGGTCCAGGGTGTCGGTGTCGATGACCACGGCATGATCGGGGAACGCCGCGGCAAACTCGTTGTGCGGGTCGAGGATCAACACCCGCAGCTTCGGGTCGCTTTCGATCGCCTTGCGCAGGAGAAGCGAAACGGCAGTCGATTTTCCCACGCCCGTCGAGCCGACAACCGCAAAGTGTTTCGACAGCATGGACGGAATATGAATGGCGGCGTCGATCGTCTCATCCTGGGTGAGCTTGCCGATGACGCAGGTGTCACCCTGACGGGTGTCGTAGATGCGCAAAAGGTCGGCTGCACGGATGCGATGCGCGATGGCGCCGAGATAGGGATAACGCGAGATGCCGGTCGAGAAAACCTCGGATCCATCGTCGCCGACATGGACCTCGCCGAGAAGTTCTACTTCGATGAGGAAATAGTTGTCCTCGCCTTCGCCCCAGTTCTTCGAGCCGGTCTGCATCGAATAGGCGAGCGCCACGACGCGGTTCTTGCCGACGGTGATCGAAATCAATCGACCGACGGACCAGAGTTCGGTCAGGTCAGTTCCGCCGTCTTCTGCGACGGCTGCAATGGTCGCGCGTGCGCCGTTGCAGGCGACGACGCGCCCGAGCATCCGGTTGCCAGGCCGCATGACATCGCGGCGGTCTTGTTCTGCGGCAGCGCCAGACTTGTGAAGATCATCGTTCAACAAGAAAATACTCCCAGTTGGGCGGGAGCCTATCCGCGAACGGCTTAAGACTTCGTATAGGAATGGTCCTGTTGGCCTTGCCGGATCACCTGCGCAATAAAAGTGCGCCAAAGGGCGTAAATATTGATCAATGATGCGTTGACGCTTAGAACGTTTGTGGCTAACACTTCGGCCATGAAAAACGCAAACGTACTTATCGTGGTGGGACGGCGCATGGGCAGGATGGTGTAACCATCCGGCGATGGCCACCCATGCGCTAGATGACAGGCTCCTCAAGGGGCCTTTTTTTATGCCCAAAACCGGGGTATCAGCCCTAGAAAATCCAGAAGGCAGATGGAAACACAGCATGACGGGTAAAGACAATCAGATGACCGGCGCCGAAATCGTTCTGCGCGCGCTGAAAGACAATGGTGTCGAACATATCTTCGGTTATCCCGGCGGCGCCGTGCTTCCGATCTATGACGAGATCTTCCAGCAGGACGACATCCAGCACATTCTCGTTCGGCATGAGCAGGGTGCCGGCCATGCGGCGGAAGGCTATGCACGTTCGACCGGCAAGGTCGGTGTGTTGCTGGTCACGTCCGGCCCGGGCGCCACCAATGCCGTGACGCCGCTGCAGGATGCGCTGATGGACAGCGTTCCGCTCGTCTGCATTTCCGGTCAGGTTCCGACTGCGCTGATCGGCTCGGACGCCTTCCAGGAATGCGACACCGTCGGCATCACCCGCCCGTGCACCAAGCACAACTGGCTGGTCAAGGACGTCAACCAGCTCGCGGGCATCATCCATGAAGCCTTCCGGATTGCCCAGTCCGGCCGGCCGGGTCCGGTTCTGGTCGATGTTCCGAAGGACATCCAGTTTGCCACCGGCACCTATACGCCGCCGGAAGCGCACAAGCCGGCCAGCAGCTATCAGCCGAAGCTACAGGGCGACCAGCGCGCGATCCATGCGGCCGTCGAACTGATGGCCAATGCCCGTCGCCCGATCATCTATTCGGGCGGTGGTGTGGTCAATTCCGGGCCGGAAGCCACCAAGCTGCTGCGCGAACTCGTCGGTCTCACCGATTTCCCGATCACTTCGACGCTGATGGGTCTGGGCTGCTATCCGGCATCGGGCAAGAACTGGCTCGGCATGCTCGGCATGCATGGTTCCTATGAAGCGAACATGGCGATGCATGACTGCGACGTCATGGTCTGTGTCGGCGCACGTTTCGACGACCGGATCACCGGTCGGCTGAATGCATTTTCGCCGAACTCGAAGAAGATCCATATCGACATTGATCCGTCCTCGATCAACAAGAATGTCCGCGTCGACGTGCCGATCACCGGCGATGTCGGCAGCGTTCTGGAAGACATGGTTCGCGCCTGGCGCGCCCTGCCGAAGAAGCCGGAGGCGGCGCAGACGGGAGAGTGGAAGGAAAGCATCACCAAGTGGCGCGCGCGCAATTCCTTCGCCTACACGCCGTCCAGGGACGTCATCATGCCGCAATATGCGCTGCAGCGGCTCTATGAGCTGACCAAGCATCGCGACACCTACATCACGACCGAAGTCGGTCAGCACCAGATGTGGGCGGCACAGTATATCGGCTTCGAACAGCCGAACCGCTGGATGACGTCTGGTGGTCTCGGCACGATGGGCTACGGCCTGCCGGCCGCCATCGGCGTCCAGGTCGCGCATCGCGACGCGCTGGTCATCGATGTTGCCGGCGACGCCTCGATCCAGATGTGCATCCAGGAAATGTCCTGCGCCATCCAGCATGAACTGCCGGTCAAGGTGTTCATCCTGAACAACCAGTACATGGGAATGGTGCGCCAGTGGCAGCAGCTGCTGCATGGCAACCGCCTGTCGAATTCCTACACGGAGGCGATGCCGGACTTCGTCAAGCTGGCGGAAGCTTACGGCGCCGTTGGGCTGCGCTGCGAAAAGCCGGATGAACTGGATGACAAGATCAACGAAATGATTTCGGTCAACAAGCCGGTGATCTTCGACTGCCGTGTGGCCAATCTCGCCAATTGCTTCCCGATGATCCCGTCGGGCAAGGCGCATAACGAGATGTTGCTGCCGGACGAGGCGACCGATGAAGCTGTCGCCAACGCGATCGATGCCAAGGGCCGCCAGCTCGTTTAACCGAAGGATTGAAGACCATGAGTGCACAGCTTCAGCCGACCGGTTCGGCCTATTTCATCTCCAAGGAAACCGCAGCGGTCGAGAGCCATACGCTCTCGGTTCTGGTCGACAACGAGCCGGGCGTGCTTGCCCGGGTCATCGGCCTGTTTTCCGGCCGCGGCTACAACATCGAAAGCCTGACGGTTTCGGAAACCGAGCATGAGGCACATCTGTCGCGGATCACCATTGTGACGCGCGGCACGCCGAGCGTGCTCGAGCAGATCAAGGCGCAGCTTGAGCGTATCGTGCCGGTGCACCGGGTTCTCGACCTGACGGTGCGGGCGCGCGAACTTGGCCAGGAACGGCCGATCGAGCGCGAAGTGGCGCTGGTCAAGGTGGTGTCTTCCGGCGAAATGCGGGCAGAAACCCTGCGCTTGGCCGATGCTTTCCATGCGAAAGTGGTTGATGCGACGGTTGAACATTTCATCTTCGAAATCACCGGCAAATCGTCGAAGATCGATCAGTTTGTCGCGATCATGAAGCCGCTCGGTCTTAACGAAATCTGCCGCACCGGGATTGCCGCGATGAACCGTGGCTCGCAGGGCATGTAAGCCTGGCATTCTTTTCAAGTCTCACGGGCGGCCTCTGGTCGCCCGTTTTTCGTTTGACCGGTTTTGGCTCAGTCGAGAGATGCGAACAGGTCGAGAAGGCCCATCTGTTGTGAGCCCGCCTTTTCTTGCTTGCCCGGCTTCTTCTCCTTCGCCTCGATCGATGCTTTCTTCTCCTGTTTCTTCGCTTTTTTCTCAGCGGAGGTGGTTGGCTTTTTGTCTGCTGCTTTTGTTGTCTCTGGCTTTTCGAGGTGCGTCACTGGGCTCACATGCTCGACAAAGCTCAGGATGCTCTTGCGCAGCTGTTCTGGTACGAGGCTGTAGTGGATGAACTGACCACGCTTGTCGCCCTCGATCAGGCCGGCATTCTCGAGAATTGCCAAATGCTGGGAGATCGAGGGTTTTGCCATGTCGAAGCGGGACGAGATCTCGCCGGCCGTCAGGCTCGAGCCCGCCAGATGGACGAGGATCATCCGGCGCGGTTCCGACGCCAGCGCATTGAAAATACGCTGGGAGGCCCGATCCATGATGTCGACTGCGACATCTTTCTTCTGCTTCTTGCTCATCATCGACACTGCTTCCGCCCGGCTCAGAAAAATAAAATTAGGGAATGTCCTAATTTTCTTTTTGTCTTCCGTAAAGATGTAGGCATTGCTGGCGATACGGCGATCTTCGGCAAGCCAGTGTTGATCACAGCATTTCGAGCGGCACCTTGCGAGACGGCGGCGGGAAGGCTGCATCCAGTCGGTCGAGATCTTCGTCGGTGATGTCCAGATCGACGGCATCGCGATTTTCCCGCAGACGGTTCAGGTTGACGGTCTTCGGGATCGGGATGACGCTGTCGCGTTCCAAGAGAAAGGCGAGGGCAACCTGCGCCGGCGTGGCCTGATAGGCCTTGGCGATATGAATGAGCTCGGGATGTTCAAGCAGTCGGCCCTGTTCGATCGGAGAATAGGCCATGATCGGGATATGGCGCTCCTGGCACCAGGGCAGGAGGTCATATTCGATGCCACGGCGGGACAGATTGTAGAGTACCTGATTGACTGCACAGTTCTTGCCATCAGGCACACTGAAGAGTTCCTCCATGTCTTCGGTATCGAAGTTGGAAACGCCCCATGACCTGATTTTACCGCTTGCCTTCAGCGTTTCGAGGGCCGCGACCGTATCGTCCAGCGGATGTTCACCGCGCCAGTGCAACAGGTAAAGGTCCAGATAGTCGGTTCCCAGGCGCTGAAGGCTGCGGTCGCAGGCTTCGATCGTGCCGTTGAAGCTGGCATTCCACGGGACGACCTTGGAGACGACAAAAGCCTCTCCGCGGCGATCCTTCAGCGCTTTGCCGACAACCGTTTCGGAGGCGCCATCGGCATACATTTCGGCGGTGTCGATGAGGGTCATGCCGAGGTCGAGAGCATGGCGAACAGCATCGATTTCCGCCGGCATGTGGCGCTTGTGCTCGCCCATCATCCAGGTGCCGAGACCGATTGTCGGAACGTGCAGTCCACCCGGTAACGTGATTGTCGCGATAGAGTCGTGCATGGGACAGCTCCTCGATTTGCAGATCAGGATAGCAGTGATATCAAGGCTGGCAAGGATAGGGCCACCGGCCACTGATCGTGTCACGGAGACAAGTGACCGGCTGACGCCAGGCGTTTGGACAGGTATGCTGACCTAAAAAATGACCGGGAGGATATCCATGTCTGTCGACACGCTGCTGGCGTTGATCCTGTTTGCCTTTTCGACATCGATCACGCCAGGTCCCAACAATATGATGCTGTTTGCGTCTGGCGTGAATTTCGGCTTTCGTCGCACCATACCGCATATGTTCGGGATCGGTGCCGGTTTCCTGTCTCTGCTGCTTGGTGTGGGGCTGGGTTTGGGCGCTGTGCTTGCGACTGTGCCACTCGCCTATACCGGCCTGAAAATCGCCGGCGGTGTCTATCTGGTCTGGATCGCCTGGAAGATCGGGACCTCCCGTTCACTGGGGCAGGGCGAGGTAAAGGCGAGCCCGATGACCTTCTTCGGAGCTGCCGCCTTCCAATGGGTCAATCCGAAGGCCTGGGTCATGGCCGTCACGGCCATGGCGGTCTATCCCGATCCGCAAAATTATGCCCTGACGGTTGCGATTGTCGCGCTGGTCTTTGCCGCGGTGAATGTGCCGAGCGTTTCAACCTGGGCAGGCTTCGGTTCGGCGCTCAGGGAGTGGCTGTCCGTCCCCGTGCGGCTCAAGTGGTTCAATATTACCATGGCCATCTTGCTGGTTCTCAGTCTCTGGCCCATGTTGAAATGACGATGGAATGCCGTCGCCGCCTTTTGATGGTGGCAGGAGACCGCAGCTTAAAACTGTTTGCAGAATTGCCTGGGGGGCACGCTCTTGGTTCATGATCACAACCATACCCACGACCATGGTGCGCATGGCGATCCTCACGCGCATGATCATCACCATGACAACCGGTATTCGGACATGCAGGCGCGGGTAAAGGCGCTGGAGACCTTGCTGACGGACAAGGGATTGATTGATCCCGCCGCGATCGACGCGATTGTCGATACGTATGAAACGAAGGTCGGGCCACGCAATGGCGCCAAGGTCGTTGCGAGAGCGTGGAGCGATCCGGCTTTTGCGGCGTGGCTGAAATCGGATGCGACCGCGGCCATCGCCAGTCTGGGTTTCGCCGGCCGGCAAGGCGAGCACATGCGCGCCGTGTTCAATACACAAGAGACCCACAACATGGTCGTCTGCACGCTGTGCTCCTGCTATCCGTGGGCGGTGCTTGGACTTCCGCCGGTGTGGTACAAGGCGCCGGCCTATCGGTCGCGCGCGGTGATCGATCCTCGCGGCGTGTTGGAAGAGTTCGGAGTCGCCCTGCCGGAGGGCATCAAAATTCGTGTATGGGATTCGACAGCGGAACTGCGATACCTGGTGGTGCCCTTGCGGCCGGTCGGCACGGAGGGCTTCAGCGAAGAGCAACTGGCTGATCTCGTCACCCGCGATGCAATGATCGGAACAGGTCTTGCGCTTGCGCCGGAGGATATCCGATGAACGGTCCGCATGATCTCGGCGGCCAGATGGGGTTCGGCCCGATCGCGCCTGAGCGAGACGAACCTTATTTTCACGCCGAATGGGAAAAGCGCGCACTTGGCATCACGCTGTCCTGCGGTGCCTTCGGTGCATGGACCATCGATGAAAGCCGGCATGCGCGGGAAAGCATCCCTCCAGCCGAATATCTCGCCGCAAGCTATTACGAAATCTGGATCCGGGGTGTCGACACACTGCTGGAGCGGCATGGGTTTGCCAGTCGGGAGGAGTTGGCGTCGGGGCAGCATATCGCGCAGGGCGCGCGGCCAAAACGCGTGCTGAAGGCGGATATGGTCGAAAGCGCGCTGGCCAAGGGTGGTCCATGCGACCGTCCGGTTCAGGCGGCCGCGAGGTTTGCCGTTGGGGATCAGGTCAGGACGAAGAATTTCCATCCGCTCGGCCACACGCGCTTGCCGCGCTATGCCCGCGCCAAGTGCGGCGTTGTCGAAGCCGTGCAGGGCGGGTTCGTTTTCCCGGACGACAACGCGCATGGCAACGGCGAAAATCCGCAATGGGTCTACACGGTCGTCTTTACCGGTGACGAGATCTGGGGTGAGGGGGCAGATCCTTCCCTGACGATTTCCATCGATGCGTGGGAGAGCTATCTTGAGCGCATGTAAAACCCCGTCGCCTGTGGCGCAATCTCCGGGTCTGCCGAAATCGGCCGAAGGCGATCCGGTCTTTGGCGAGCCGTGGCACGCGCAGGCATTCGAGCTGACCGTGCACCTGCATGAGCGCGGACTTTTCGAATGGAGCGAATGGGCGCAGAGCCTTTCGCGCGAGGTGCACAAACCGGGGCGGGTGGCGGACGGTTCCGATTATTTCGACGCGTGGGTTGCTGCATTGACGACGCTGTTGGTCGAAAAGGGCGTGGCCGATGGCGACAGGGTTCTGGCGCTACAGAAGAGTTGGCAGCGCGCTGCGGAAGCGACACCGCATGGCAGCCCGATCCAGTTGGCAAACGACCCGCTGGCCGTCTGATGTCCACTCTTTGTTCTGGTTAGCCGGCCTTTTGACTTGCAATCAAGGCTCGAATCCGCGCATGCCTAGGCCATGCAATTTGCCCCGCAACAAGATGAAGCCCTGAAGGCCGTTTCCAAATGGTTGAAAGAGGGCAAGTCGCCGGTCTTCCGGCTCTTCGGCTATGCCGGGACCGGCAAGACGACGCTTGCGAAACATTTCGCCGAGCATGTCGACGGCGATGTATTGTTCGCCGCCTTTACCGGCAAGGCAGCCCAGGTGCTGCGGTCGCGCGGCGCATCCAATGCCCGGACCATCCATTCGCTGATCTACCGGCCGCGCGGCGAAGAGGCTGTCGAGGACGAGGAGACCGGCAAGACTTCGATCGCGCCGATGTTCTCGATCAACCGGCAGAGCCCGCTCGCCAAGGCGGCGATGATCGTCATCGACGAATGCTCCATGGTCGACGAACAGCTTGGTCGCGACCTGATGAGCTTCGGCACGCCTATTCTTGTGCTTGGCGATCCTGGCCAGTTGCCGCCGGTATCCGGTGGCGGTTACTTCACCGAACAGGAGCCGGACTATCTCCTGACGGATATCCATCGCCAGGCGCGCGACAATCCGATCATTCAGCTTGCCATGCATATCCGCGAAGGCAAGGAGATCATGTACGGCGACTATGGCTCGACGGCGCGGGTTATCTCGAAGAACGAAGTCAATCAGGAACTGGTGCTGGAGGCGGACCAGGTTCTGGTCGGGACCAACAAGACGCGCCGCCGCTACAACAAGCGCCTGCGCGAATTGAAGGGTTTTACCGTCGAGCATCCGCAAGCCGGCGACAAGCTGGTCTGCCTGCGCAATGATCAGGTCAAGGGCTTGCTCAACGGTTCGCTCTGGCAGGTGATGACCTCGTCTCGGGAAACGGTGAAGCCGGGCATCAATCTCCTGGTCAAGCCGGAAGACGACGACATGGACCGCGGTGCGGCCAAGATCAAGCTGCTGAAGGCCGCCTTCGAGGACATCGAGACCGAGGTGCCTTGGGCGACGCGCAAACGGTACGACGAATTCGACTACGGTTATGCACTGACGGTGCATAAGGCCCAGGGTTCGCAGTGGAACAATGTCGTGCTGTTCGATGAGAGCTGGGCGTTTCGCGATACCCGTGAACGTTGGCTCTATACGGCGGTGACCCGTGCCGCAGAGACGCTTACCATCGTTCGATAAGTGATGTCCCCGTTGTCGTCTCGTTACGGTCAGCTGGCGATCATTCCAAGCAGAACGGCCTTGGCGATTGCCTGAAAGCGATTGTGGGCGCCGATTTTTTCGATCAGCCCATTTTCAATTGCGGTTACCTCGTCAATCTTCAATTCGAAAGTTTTGGCGATCCGGCTTGTCGTATAGCCTTCGGCCATCAATTGCAGGCAACGATGCTCAACATCAGACAGGTCTGCATTCTGACGTTTTAGGGTACTTCGTCCCGAGAGCGCTGTGTCCTCATTGGCCAAGAGCGCGTTCACCTGCTGCATCTGCCGGTGAATGGTCGAGAGGCTGGCGGTCAATTCGCGACGCCGCGTCATCAGCGCTTCCTCCAGCAACCCATTTGCCTCCGCTTTTGACTGGGCGGTCGTCAAATGCTCAAACAGGTCCTGAATGACCGAGATTGGCATGCCGACTTCGCGGCACGTGTTGATAACGGCCATACGGGCAACATCGGTTTGTCCGTAGACCCGCATCAGGCCGATCCGGCTGGCACCGATCAGGCCCTTTTCCTCGTAAAAATGAAGCGTTCGATGGGTTATGCCGAAAAGCTCGGCCATGTCGGCGATTGCCACGAGCTCTGATGGCGTTTCGGGTGGCAATACAATATCGGGCAGGACGATGCGATCATCCTGTATTCGGGTGGTCGATTTTTCGATTTTATGCAGATGTTTCGGACCGTTCGCCATGACTCCTCCCGCCCCCAGCGTGTCACTCGTCTGCTATCCTTGAATGGTTTCCTGCAGCTTGGTTTGCCTCCCACCGGGTTCTTCGTGACCTCTGTTCGTCATGCTGACGCTATATTTATATTACTTTTCGTCGAAATAAATAAGTCTCTGCCTTTGTAACGCTTGGTGAAGCAGGCATGCACGCGTTTCTCGCACCAGCAATGCGGCTTGTGGGGCCGAACCGGTCAGCCATGAAACGCGGCGAGCGCCAGCAGCTTTGGAATTTCCGTCACGATGTCATGCTCTGTATTGAGCCCAGCCCAACGTTGCTGATGGCTCTTGGCGAGGCGATAGGCATCGTCCGTGCGCTGCAGGGCGTAGCGATAGGTTGCATCGAGGCATTGCATGATCGGGCTTGAGAGATCATTCGCGTGGCAAAATTGGTAAAGATGTCCAGGAATTGTCAGGGTTGCGCCAGTGTACTGGTTGGCCAGTGTGCCGAGCTGTAGGATAGTGGCGGATGCGGCACAGGAATGGGCTTCCTCGGCGAACGTTCGACCGGAAGCGAGGTGCCGCAGGCTGATCTGGAGCGTATCCTGCTGGTTTGCCTTGACCGCCAGAGCGAAACAGAGGTCCGCCGAATGGCCTGACAGATTGTCCGGCGTGTCAGCAATGGACGCCAGCGAGACGCCCCAGAGCCGATCCGCCCACAAGCGCACGGCATTGCAGAAAATGTCGCCGCGCCTGTCGCTGCAAGGCGCGACTTCAAAGAACAGGCGGGGCATATCACGGGCGACATACAGCTTCACACCGGATTGCAGGGCATGCGCATGCATGCTCGGCAGTGTCGTCTGATCTGGGGTGTTGTTTGCGTCATCGGCATGGCGGCGGATAGGTGGAGCGCGCTCGTAGATCGGCACATAGCCCCCGATCGGAATCCGGATGCGGACCTGCTGGTTGCGTCCTTCATCGGCATAGAACTGATTGAGCAGGCGCCTGAGCTTGCCAGCCTGGACGCGAACCAAGGGATCCGTTCCCGGATCGAACGCTTCGTCGCGGCTGAAGACATCGATGCCGATCGTATACCCCTTCAGCTGGTGCCCACGGCCAAGCTGTTCCATTTCGACCACAAACTTCAAGAAAGACCGCAACCGTTCAGAGCGGGAGAATGTCTGGCTGGCGAGAATTGTCCGCAAGGCCTGACTGATCTCGTCACGGTCGGTCCGTTGCTCGACGGTCATTGCTTCCCCATGGATGGTTTGACCATTCTCTGACAAGCCGGATGCTGCGCGAATGGATAGTGCGTTGGGCAGACAGTTTGTGCGTTTCGTCACACGCTTTAATCTGACTAATCTATAATGGCATTGCGTCAATACCCCAAAGTCTGCGGCGCTCGCGAAACGCGTGCGGCACATCCATCAATTGGTTCGATCGGTTCATCTGCGATTCTCGTTGGTTTTCCTGTCGATGTTGGCCTATGGATGCGACTACGTTTCAGACCTTTGGAAAAGATCGAATGCCGACCAAGCTTTCCGTCAATCTCAACGCCATCGCCATGCTTCGCAACCGCCGGGATTTACCTTGGCCGAGCGTTGTGGATCTGGGGCGTGTCGCCCTACAAGCGGGGGCGAGTGGACTGACGGTCCATCCGCGACCGGATCAAAGGCACATAAGGTTCACCGACCTGCCATCGCTGCGCGCCTTGATCGATGACGAGTTCCATGGGGCGGAGTTCAATATCGAAGGCTACCCGACCGAGGATTTCCTCGCGCTCTGCGAAGCCATCCAGCCGGAACAGGTTACCCTTGTGCCGGATGATCCAACACAGGCGACATCTGACCACGGCTGGGATCTCGTCGCTCATGGCGACGACCTGAAGAGAATTGTTGCGCGGCTTCGTGCCAAAGGAATGCGGGTCTCGCTGTTCGTCGACGGTGATGGGCAGAGCGATACAATGGCTCTGGCCAAGGCGACGGGCGCCGAACGCGTGGAGCTTTATACAGGTCCCTACGGTGGCTGTTTTGACAATCCTGAAGCCGCGCAGCGCCAGATCGCATTGCTCGGGGCAACGGCCGATGCAGCCATCGCTGTCGGTCTTGCCGTCAATGCCGGGCACGACCTCACGGTTGCGAACTTGCCGGCACTGGTCAAGCGCATTCCGGCGCTGGCCGAGGTCTCGATCGGCCATGGCCTGACGGCGGATGCGCTGGAATATGGAATGGCAGAAACCGTCCGCCGTTTCTGTCGCGCCTGCGGCCAGAGGATCTGACCTTTGTGGTGTCAGGCGGCGTCGACCGAGAATGTCGGTTCGGCGAACCCGGTCATGGTTGCGCGTCAGCTGGCGTCATAAGCCCCGGAGCTTTCACTTCGGGGCTTTATGGCGAGGACAGGCATCTGAGATCAGTGCGAGCCTGAGGTGGCGCGAGACACAAGCGTCGCCGATCTGTCGGCGTTCACCTTGTACACTTCGCGAACGTAGCGGCCATTCGGGCCGATGAATGTGTGGAAGAAGGTACTGCCTACCGGCGCTTTTTCCAGATGAACGGTCTTGCCATTGTACGTGATCGAACCTTCGATCGGCTGGACGTCGGCCTGTGCGGCGGTGCCGCACAGGGAGGCAAGCAGAAGGGTGGCCAAAATGGTGGTCTTCATATGCAATCCTTTGATGGTGTCGCCGTCATTAATACATCCATGGATTGCGTCAATGGCCAGCGAAACCCGCTGATGGGGCGGCGGTCGATCAGTCGTTGATGATGCCGCGCTGGACCAAAGTTACGGTGTGGTCAGCGTTGACCTTGTAGACTTCGCGAATCTTGTCGCCTTTGAAATTGAAATTGTGGAACAGGGTCGATCCTGCAGGTGCCTTGACGATGTTGGCTTGCTTGCCGGCGTAGGTGATTGAGCCAGGGATAGGTTCCAGCGCGAAGGCTGCAGATGCGCCTGCGAGTGTGGCAATGAGTGCTGTTGCAACGATAGTTTTCATAATCTTGCTCCTGATTTATTCGGATCGACGTGTCTCGTTCGATACGCCTGATGTGGCGTTGCCGCTTGCGAAAATCAATACCGTGTTGCGCGCAATCGAACCTATCGGTTCGGCTAAATCCGAAAAAATTACTACGGGAAAAATTAATAAATTCAATAAAAACAGATACATATGGATTTTTAGTAAGCGAAAATTATTATAAAATATAATTGTTATTCGCGCGTCATTCACCCATTTGTGACCATGATGGAGGTCACGGTAGGGTGCCTTTCGGCCCGATCGTCTGAATGCACAAAACGTTTGCTGAAGCTGCCGCGG
Organism: Hyphomicrobiales bacterium; assembly: GCA_900470155.1. Taxonomy (GTDB): domain Bacteria; phylum Pseudomonadota; class Alphaproteobacteria; order Rhizobiales; family Rhizobiaceae; genus Allorhizobium. The sequence continues at coordinate 331,829 of UBZT01000009.1, read as the reverse complement.
ATGCTCATAAAAATATCATGACGGGCCTTGACCGGGAACGAACGCCGGTTCATAAAGCAGAAGAACCGTACCGTACGGTACTCGGAGGCCTCATGTCGAGCGACACAAGTCAAAACACCGAATTCACTCCCCGCCAGAACGCCGTTTTGGCAGAGGCGCTGCGTTTGTTGGTGGAAGGTGGCGACAAGGCCGTCACGACGGCGGGGCTGGCCCGTGCGGCCAATTGCTCGAAGGAAAGCCTGTACAAATGGTTCGGCGACCGCGACGGCCTGCTGTCGGCGATGATTTCGTACCAGGCCAGCAAGGTTCGCACATTTGAGCGGCCGGGCGAGCGCCTGACCGCTGCCAGTCTCACGGATCATCTCGAAATCTTCGCCAAGGATCTGCTGGAGGTCCTGGCAGGCGATGTGTCACTGGCGCTCAATCGTCTTGCCATTGGCCAGTCGAGCCGTGATGGATCCAAGTTCGGCACGCTTCTCCTGGAACGTGGACGGCGGCAGATCGATCGTCGGGCGCGGGCGTTGATTGAGGCCGGGCAGCGCGACGGGTTGCTACGCTTCAACGATGGCGAGGAAGCCTATCGCACGCTTTACGGTCTTATCGTCAGCGATCTGCACGTTCGCATGCTGCTCGGCGATATGCCGCAGACGACAAGTTTCGGGTCGAGGGCCTCTAAGGCGGTTCACGCCTTTCTGATGCTCTATGGCACGGACAGGGTTTTGGCGGGTCTGGACGGGGCATCCCGGCCCGGCGCGCCGATCAATAACATTCACCACAACTGAAAAGCATAGGGAAGGAATACGAATATGCGCGTCTATTACGATCGTGATGCAGACTTGAACCTCATCAAGGCGAAGAAGGTTGCCATCATCGGTTACGGTTCGCAGGGTCGCGCGCATGCGCTGAACCTGAAGGATTCGGGTGCCCAGAACCTGGTCATCGCCCTCAAGGCAGGCTCGAAGACCATCAAAAAGGCAGAGGCCGACGGCTTCAAGGTCATGACGGTCGCTGAAGCAGCCGCATGGGCCGATCTAATGATGATGGCGACCCCGGACGAACTGCAGGCCGATATCTACAAGGACGACATCGCCGGCAATATCCGTGACGGCGCGGCTATCGCATTTGCCCATGGTCTGAACGTGCATTTCGGCCTGATCGAGCCCAAGGATTCGGTCGATGTCGTCATGATCGCGCCGAAGGGCCCGGGCCACACCGTCCGTGGCGAATACCAGAAGGGCGGCGGCGTTCCTTGCCTGGTTGCCATTCATCAGAACGCTTCGGGCAACGCGCTTGAACTCGCTCTCTCCTACGCCTGTGGCGTTGGCGGTGGCCGTTCGGGCATCATCGAAACTTCGTTCAAGGAAGAGTGCGAAACCGATCTGTTCGGCGAGCAGGTCGTTCTGTGCGGCGGTCTCGTCGAGCTGATCCGCGCCGGCTTCGAAACGCTGGTCGAAGGTGGATATGCGCCTGAAATGGCCTATTTCGAATGCCTGCATGAAGTGAAGCTGATCGTCGACCTGATCTATGAAGGCGGCATCGCCAACATGAACTACTCGATCTCCAACACGGCGGAATGGGGCGAATACGTCACCGGCCCGCGCATCATCACGGCTGAAACCAAGGCTGAAATGAAGCGCGTCCTGACCGACATCCAGACCGGCAAGTTCACTTCGGACTGGATGCAGGAATATCGTGCAGGCGCTGCCCGCTTCAAGGGTATCCGCCGCATGAACGACAGCCACCAGATCGAGGAAGTCGGCACCAAGCTGCGTGCGATGATGCCGTGGATCGCCAAGAACCAGCTGGTTGACAAGGCCAAGAACTAATCGGCGCATTTCCGGCGGACTGTGTTCGCCGGTCTTGCTCCTAAAATAACAGCCGGGGGCCTCAAGGCTCCCGGTTTTTTTATTGGTCACTGTGCAATTTTGTGCTCACACAATTGACGGTGCGCAAAAAAAACATCAGGCCCAAGGCTCATAAGTCGGTTTGTTCCTCGAACATTATTCCGGCTGCATGGTGATGTTAGCGCTTACTTTTGCGTGATTTAACATTCACTAAAGTAATTGTTCCAATTTGTGTCGTTTTCAAGAATATTAGTGTTTTGTACACCAACGGTTTCTACACTTTATCGGTGTGCGGACCGTGGTGTTTCGCCATTTGCGTCGGTTGGACGCGAGGGGGATGTTGCATGCCGATACTGGGAAACATGAGGGACTCTCTTGCAGAATCTGAAGCGTTGAGGCGTTCGCAGGCGGTGATCGAGTTCGATCTGGATGGTATGATCCTGACTGCCAACGAAAATTTCTGCGTGGCGATGGGCTACGCTCTTTCCGAGATCAAGGGACAGCATCACCGGATGTTCGTTGATCCGATTGATGCAGCCTCGCCAGACTATTCGTCTTTCTGGCAGCAGTTGCGCAGTGGCAAGTTCGATCGCCGGCAGTATCGCCGCATCGCAAAGGGCGGGCGCGAGGTATGGATCGAGGCGTCGTACAACCCGTTGATGAGGGGTGGAAAACCCTACAAGGTTGTCAAATACGCCACCGACATCACCGCGGCAAAAATTCGTTCTCTGGAGGACGATGCAAAGCTTAAGGCATTGTCGGCGTCACAGGCAGTCATCGAGTTTCTGCCAGACGGCACAATCCTGACGGCGAACGAGAACTTCTGCAAAGGCCTCGGCTACATCCTTTCGGAGATTGTTGGTCGACATCATAAGATGTTCTGCGACCCGTCCTATGTGAAATCCGAGGACTACCAGGTGTTCTGGAGCCGGTTGGCGAGCGGCGAAATCTTTTCCGACGAGTTTCGCCGCGTCGCCAAGGACGGCCGTGATGTGTGGATCCAAGCTAGCTATAACCCGGTGTTCGATTCGTCCGGCAAGGTTTATAAGGTCATCAAGTTCGCCACCGACGTCTCGGCACGCATGGACGCGATCGCGCAGCTTGCTGGCTCGCTGAGCGGTCTGGCAGATGGTGATCTGACCTGCAGCCTGGGCAAGCCTTTCGTTCCGACCATGGAAAAGGTCCGGAACGACTTCAACGAGGCGCTGACGCGGCTGAAGCAAACGATCTGTACCGTGACAACAAATGCGCGGTCCATCGCATCAAGCACCGGGGAAATTTCTGATGCTGCCAACCAGCTTGCGCGGCGAACCGAGGTGCAGGCCGCGTCGGTCGAGGAGTCCGCTGCCGCTCTTGAAGAAATCACCACCACTGTGACGGCGTCCGCCAAGCGGGCGATGAATGTCGGAAAGCTGGTCGAGCAGACCCGTGCCAATGCGGAAAAGTCAGGTGCCGTGGTCCGCGATGCGGTGGGTGCCATGAGCGAGATCGAGCAATCGTCGAAACAGATTTCCAGCATTCTCGGCGTGATCGATGAAATTGCCTTCCAGACCAATCTGCTGGCGCTAAATGCCGGGGTTGAGGCGGCGAGAGCGGGCGAGGCGGGCAAGGGCTTTGCTGTCGTGGCGCAGGAGGTGCGTGAACTGGCGCAGCGCTCGGGCAGTGCCGCCAAGGAGATCCGTCAGTTGATCAGCACATCGGCTGCACAGGTCAGCCGTGGCGTCGACCTTGTTGGACAGACGGGCCTGTCGCTCGAGCAGATCGCCAGCCAGGTCGAGGATATTACCGTCAACATCCGGGCGATCATCGAGGCTACCGAAGAGCAATCCGGTTCGCTCAAGGACATCAACAGTTCGGTGAACCAGATCGATCAGTCGACGCAGCAGAACGCCGCCATGGTGGAAGAAACATCGGCTGCTGCCCATTCGCTATCGCGGGATGTCAACGGGCTTTTCCAGTTGGTCCAGCAGTTCAAGACGGGAACGGCTGGGCAGCCGCAGAGGGAAATGTACGCGGCTTGAAGGCATAAATGCCGGTCGTCTTTTGGCGGATATATATGCAGATCCCGGGGCCATGGACATGGCTTCCGGGATTTGCGTTTTCGCGTTTCGAATGGGGCGAAATAGACGTGAAATCCATTAGATTTAATCCCGTAAATTCATTTATTTCAATTGCTTGTAACCGTTTATCACAAATAGGTCAGTATTATTGACATATTGCGGTTTTTGTGGTCTCGTGGGGTGTCAAAGAAGACCATCCGAGGAAACGCCGTGCTCAATTGGGATCATATTTTCGCTACGCGCTCATCGCGTATGCGCGCATCGGAAATCCGTGAACTGCTGAAGCTGCTCGACCGGCCGGAGATCATTTCTTTTGCCGGTGGTATTCCGGATCCAGCCCTGTTTCCGGACGAGGCTTTCAGGGAAGCCTATGCCGATATTTTCACCGGCGGACAGGCGAGTGGCGCCCTGCAATATTCGGTTTCGGAAGGTTACAAGCCGCTGCGCGAATGGTTGCAGGCGGACATGGCCCGGCTCGGCATCGCGTGCGGCATCGACAATATCTTCATCACATCGGGCTCTCAGCAGGCACTGGACTATCTCGGCAAGCTGTTCCTGTCGCCGGGGGATACGGCCCTGGTCAACTGGCCGACCTATCTGGGCGCCCTGCAGGCGTTCAACGCCTATGAACCGACCTACGATCAGCTCAGCCTTGGCAACCGCACGCCAGCGAGCTACGCGGCAGCTGCGAACGGCAATGGTGGAGCGGTCAAGTTTGCCTATCTCTCTGCCGATTTCTCCAATCCAACCGGGGAGACGGTGACGCTTGAGGAGCGCAAGCGCCTGCTGGCTCTGGCCGATGAACTCGATATTGCCGTCATCGAGGACGCTGCCTACCAACATCTGCGGTATGGAGGCGAGGCTGTGACACCGATCCTCGCTCTCGACATCGAACGCAGCGGCTCGATCGAAAATACCCGCACGATCTATTGCGGCAGCTTCTCCAAGACGCTGGCGCCGGGCTTGCGCGTCGGTTACGTCGTGGCCTCGACTGCGGTCATCCGCAAGCTCGTCTTGATGAAACAGGCGGCCGATCTGCATTCGTCCTCGATCAACCAGATCGCCATTACCCATGTCGCCGAACGCCATTTCGAGGCGCAGGTCGCCAAAATCAGAAAGGCCTATAGCGCAAGGCGCGATGCCATGCTGGCCGCCCTTCACAAATACATGCCGGCCGGCACCAGCTGGACCCGACCTGAAGGCGGCATGTTCGTCTGGGTGACCTTGCCGGACGGAATGGATGGTGCCGAATTGCTGGCACTTTCGGTGGAGACAGAAAAGGTCGCTTTTGTTCCGGGACAGGCGTTTTTTGCCGACCGTTCCGGTACCAACACGCTGCGTCTGTCTTTCTCCTGCGCCAACGAGCAGATGATCGACGAGGGCATCAAGCGGCTCGGTCGCCTTGTCGGCGGAATGCTGGCCAAGGCCGCCTGATCATCCGGTCTGTCTATTCAGAAGGCCCGGAGCCGTTGTTTCTGCATCCGGGCCTTTTGACATCGGTGGTTGAATTTGGTCAGTCGGTGGCCAGGACGATGACCATGTCGTCCGGATTGAAATGCATCATTGGTGCCTTGGGTGGATTGACCACCACGCCGCCGAGGCGGCGCAGATCGGCATCTGCGTCATTCTGCTTGCGGTAGCCGATCGCTACCTCGCCACGGCGCAGGGCCGAAAGCGTGACGGTGTAAAAGTTCACAGGCTTGTCGATCGCAACATAATCCGACATCGGTCGCATGTAGATCTCCGAGCCGGCCTCATCCAGCAGTTCGCCGAAGATCGCGGCCATATAGGCATTCTCAGATGCCTGCGCGAGCATCAGGCTGACCAGCTTGTTGCTGACGACGAAGTCGTCGGCTCGTGTGACCTCCGCCAATTGGCGATTGCGGATGTCGATCATTTCGCTGACGACGCTGATGTGCTTTCCGGCACGCTCGGCGATCTGGCGCAGTTGCAGCAGGGTGATCAGGGTGTGGGTGTCGGCCGTCTGGGCCGCCATCGTGTCGCTGTAGCCGAGCACCAGGACATGGTCGTAAGACGGGATATCCAGTTCGTTCAAGGTGCTGCGATGGCTGGTGTCGATCGATCTGGCTTCAACTGTCATGATGCTCCGGTCGATGGCCAGTGCCGAGACTTCGCTTTCGAAATTCGGCGTTTGAGCCGCAATCGTCAGGCGCGAACCGGGCGCAACATAGCGGGAAAGCTCGGTCGCAATGATCGGACCACGGCGGTTCCAGCCGAGGATCAATGTGCGCTCCGCCTGCTTTTCGTGGATGACGGGTGCAAGGATCATGCTCTGTGCCACGGTCGTCTTGCCGGCATCCAGTTTGATCGAGGCGTCGTCCTCGGAAATGATGATGGCCTTTTCCCCGGCCTCGAATACGCGGTTCGGCGGCGGATTGAGGTGCACTGCGCCATTGTTGTCGCAGATGCCGATCAGTGTGCTCGCCTGATAGCTCATCACCGCCGTGCCGAAAGGCTTACCGGTCAGGTCCGGCTGTTCGAGCGTGTAGATTTCGCAGCCGTCGAAATCGAGCAGTTCGGAATAGACGGCGGACAGGCCCGACTGGCGGCTCGTATGGACCACGATCCTTGAGATCAGGTCGTCGGCGAGGATGAGCTGCATTTCGCTGCCGCCGACGATCCGGGCGACTTCGGCATTGGCCGCATTGCGGATTTCGGCTGCGATCATATAGGGCTCGGCTCGGCGCTTCGGATCGTTGACCAGGGCAAGGACTGACTTGATGACGCGGGAATCGGCATCCTCGTCTTCCGGTGACAGCACGATGATCGAACGGGATGTCTGGGCGTTGACGATGTCCAGGTCATAGAGATCGGTCGGGTCGCCGCTGCGGCAGATGATCTTGGTGTTCTTCAGATCATCGACCTTGGTGGCGATTTCATCCTCCATCTCCACCTTGTCTTTGCCCGCCATGATGACGATGCGCGGATTGCGGCGGCTCTGGTTGGCGATCACCAGTTCACTGATGATGTCGAAGATCGACGGCGACCAGTTGAGGATAATGGTGTGATCAGCTTCCAGCACCCGCGAACGGCCCTTGCGCAACTCGTCCAGCTTGTTTTCAAGACCCGAGCTGATGACGCCGATGAGGGCGGAGAAGACGAAGATGCCGGCGATGGTCACGGCAAGCGAGACCATGCGGAACGACCAGCCGACATCGCCGCCCATGGTGCCTGCGTCCATGGTGCGCATCAGGGATTCCCATGCCGCTTCGATGAAGCTGACCGGCTCGCCGCCTTCCGGCGCGATGCCGGTCAAGGCGAGAAAGATGCCGGCGAGCACGATGACGATCAGCGATATCAGCGCCAGCCAACCCATGAGCGCGATTGCGCCGGCCGCCATGCTCTTGTCGAACTCATACCGCAAGCGTGCGCGCCAATGGCTGCCAGTCTTCATCATGCTGATTTTCCCGTGAAATTTCGTTTTCAGATCGCAGTATTTTGCGTCCGCCGCAATGCTTGGATGGACCGCTTTGCGACAGCCCACCCAACAATAGTTCATCGGCGGTGCAGGCGCGGCTGCGCGATATCCATTGGGGAACCGGTGCGGGTGTCATCCACCTGTCAAAGGGAGCCCCTAAGGAGCTGTAGCTTCTTAAAACGAGGATACCCCGATGAAAACGCTCCTTTGCGCCTTTACCGCACTTGTTTCGCTCAGCTTGACGGCCGTGTCGGCAAATGCTGCCAATCTTGTCCTCTATACCAGCCAGCCGAACGAAGACGCACAGGCGACCGTCGACGGCTTTATGGCGGTCCATCCGGACGTCAAGGTCGACTGGGTTCGTGATGGCACGCCGAAGATCATGGCCAAGCTGATGGCCGAGATCGAAGCCGGTAATCCGGTCGCCGACGTGCTGCTGATTGCCGACACCGTGACGCTCGAGCGGATGAAGCAGGCCGGCCAGTTGCTTGCCTACAAGTCGCCGGAAGCAGCCAATTACGATGCCAGCCTCTATGACGCGGACGGCGCCTATTATTCGACGAAGCTGATCACCACCGGCATCATGTACAACACGGCAGCCGGCATGAAGCCGACCTCGTGGAGCGACCTGGCAAAGCCGGAGGCCAAGGGCGTCGTCACCATGCCGAGCCCGCTGACTTCGGGTGCCGCGCTCATCCATGCCCAGACTCTGGTTGGTGTCGATGGCCTCGGCTGGGATTATTACAGGGCCCTGCAGGCCAACGGCGCGACCGCATCGGGCGGCAATGGTGCGGTGCTGAAGTCGGTTGCGACCGGTGAAAAGGCTTACGGCGTGGTCGTCGACTACATGCCGCTGCGCGAAAAGGCCAAGGGTGCGCCTGTCGAATTCGTCTTCCCGGCAGAGGGCGTGTCTGCCGTGACAGAGCCGGTCGCGATCCTATCGACCAGTAAGAATGCCGATGCGGCTAAACTTTTTGTCGACTACGTGCTTTCCGAGAAGGGCCAGGAAGGTTTCCTCAAGCTCGGTTATATCCCGGCGCGTAACGGCATGGCCGTTCCGGAAGGCTTCCCGGCGCGTGACACCATCAAGGTGCTGCCGATCAATGCCAGCGAAGCGCTGAAGGCCAGCGAAGAGGATCTCAAGACCTTCTCCGGTATCTTCGGCACCAATTGATCCCCGCAATGCCACTTCCTTTACAGCCGACGAACAGCCAGCCTCGCTGGCTGTTCCCCTTTGTCGGCCTGCTCGTCTTTAGCCTTTGTGCGATGCCACTGCTGCGTCTCGTCGCGGCCGGATTTCGCTCGATCTGGAGCGGCAAGGCATTGGAGCTGCTGCGTGAGCCGGCTGTCTGGCAGGCGACCCTCAATACGCTCACGACCTCCTTCCTCGGGATGATTGTCGCCCTGATCATCGGCGCGTCGTTTGCGCTGGCCCTGTCCCTGACCAATGTGCGGGCGAGGGGCGTGCTGGGCTTCCTGTTCATGCTGCCGACGATGATCCCGCCACAGGTGACTGCGCTGTCCTGGGTCGGGCTGTCCGGGCCGTCCAGTCCGCTGCTCAAGGCAATCGGGCTTGCCCCGCCGCTCGGCAGTCCGCAGCCGCTCTATTCGATCTATGGCATTGCCCTGCTGTTTGGCGTCCAGCATGCGCCGCTCGTCTTTCTTTCGCTCAGAGCCGGCCTGCTGGCGCTGCCGCAGGAGGGCATCGATGCGGCCAAACTCTCGGGCGCCTCGTCGCGGCAGGTGCTGGGCGATATCGTCTTGCCGCTCGCCATGCCCGGGCTCATCGCAGGGGCTGCCATCGCATTTGTCTCGGGCGTCGGCAATTTCGGAATACCAGCCATTCTTGGCATGCCTGCCGCCATCTACACTTTGCCGACATTGATCTATGCGCGCTTTGCCAGTTTCGGTCCGAACACATTCGGCGACATCGCGTTGCTTTCGGCCATGATCGCGATCCTCGCCGTCGCTGGCCTTGGTCTGCAGGAACGGGTGCTGCGCAGCCGGGAATACCGCACCGTCGGCGGCGCGGGTCTGACCGCGAGTTTCAATCTCGGCCTCTGGCGGCTGCCCGTCGAGCTGGCACTGTGGTTCTTGCTTTTCGCAATGCTGGTGCTTCCGTTTCTGGCGCTTGTGGCCGGATCCCTGGTCTCGACCTATGGTGTCGTGTTTTCGTGGAAGACCATTTCTCTCTCGGCCTATGAAGAGATTCTCTTCCGCCAGGCCGTGACCCAGACGGCTTTCGTCAATTCGTTGTTTCTCGCCGGTCTGACCGCCTTCGGGCTTCTGGTTTTCGGCGTGCTCACCGCCTACGCCCTGACGCACACAAAAAGCCGCTGGACGGGACTGATCGCGGCGATGATCGAAATCCCTTATGCTCTGCCGGGGATCGTCATTGCCGTTGCTTTCATTCTGATCTTTGCCGCGCCGATTCCGCTTGTCGGCGTCAGCTTGTACGGGACGCTGTGGATCATCCTGCTTGCCTATCTGTCCAGCTTTTTTGCCGTCGGCCTGAAGCCGATCATCAGCGCCTTCCGGCAGCTCGATCCGGCACTGGAAGAGGCAGCCCGGTTGTCGGGCGCCGGGTTCTGGCGACGTCTTGCCGAGATATTGGTGCCGTTGATCGCGCCTGCTGCCGGCGCATCGGTGATTCTCGTTTTCCTCATTGCCTGCAATGAGCTGACTGTGTCTGCGCTGTTGTGGTCAGCGGGTACGCAGACGCTGGGTGTCGCGATCTACAATCTCGACGACAGCGGCTCCTTCGATCTTGCCGCCGCCCTTTCCGTCCTGGTGGTGGTGATGATCGTGATCCTGATGTTGCTTCTCGAGTGGATGGCGGCCTGGCTGCCGAAAGGTGTCGTGCCGTGGCGAAATTGATTTTGCATCAACTGACGAAGGATTTTGGCACCGGCCGACCGGCTGTTGACGCGGTCTCGATGGAAATCCGCGACGGTGGCTTTCTGGCGCTGCTCGGCCCGTCCGGCTGCGGCAAGACGACGGTGTTGCGCATGGTCGCGGGTTTCGAGGCGCCGACGGGTGGGATGATCCAGCTTGGCGACCGGGTGATGTCCGATGCGGCACAGGTCGTGGCGCCTGAACGGCGCAACATGGCCATGGTCTTCCAGTCCTACGCGCTCTGGCCGCACATGACCGTTGCCGAGAATGTCGGTTACCCGTTGAAAGTGCGTGGCGTCAGCGGCGAACGGTATCGGGAAAAAGTGTTGGAAGCGCTGCGATCGGTGCGGCTTGAGGTCTATGCGGACCGCCGACCGGCCGCATTGTCCGGTGGGCAGCGTCAGCGGGTGGCGCTCGCCCGTTGCCTTGTAACATCTCCCGATGTCGTGCTGCTGGACGAGCCGCTGGCCAATCTAGACCGCCATCTGAGAGGCGAGATGGAGGATGCTTTCCGCGAGTTTCACGCCCGTTCGGGCGCCACGATGATCTATGTGACGCATGATCAGGCGGAAGCGATGGCGCTGGCGACCGATGTCGCCGTGATGGCGGAGGGCAGGTTGCTGCAGATGGCATCGCCTGCCGAGCTTTATGCGCGGCCGGAGGGACGGCGGGTGGGAGAGCTGGTCGGACGCGGTGCCATCTTGTCCGTCCGTGCGGGTGCCGCGGCAACACGCGATCTTGACTGGCGGGCAGTCCAACTTGCGCTCACAAGTTTGGACAATGGACCTTCGGTGGATGTGCTGGTGCGCCCGCAGGATGTTCATATCGGTGAGGGAGGTTTGCCGGCTGTGGTGGAAAACGTCGTCTTCGAAGGCGAGCGGTATTCGATGACCCTTCGTCTCGGTGATGGCCAATCCCTTCGGGCGCACTGGCGAGAACGATTGCAGGTGGGGGCGGTGGTGCCCGTGGTCATCGGTTGCGGTTGGCGGCTTTGAAGAAGGCTGGTCGCAAGGTGGAGCGGATTGGAAAAACATACCTGATGCAGCCTGTCTTGTCGCGTGATGCGCAAATCAATGCCATAACGGTGTCCGGTCGTTTTAGTGAATGCTCCGCTGCCGTTCGAAAGGTTGCAATCCGAGATGTCGCTGCGTATCGCAACCTTCAATATTGAAAACCTCATCACCCGATTTGATTTTACCGGCTTTCGCAATCAATTGCGCGCCGATCGTGTGCTGAAACTCTTCGAGATCAAGACGGAGCTTGGCTACCAGCAGTTGGAGGCCGCGCGGGTGGTGGCGACGACCGACGACACCCGGCAGTTATCAGCGCTCGCGATCGCAGACGCAGATGCGGATATCCTCTGCCTGCAGGAGGTGGACAATATGGAGGCGCTTCAGGCGTTCGAGTATGGCTATCTCTTCCGCATGGTGGGCGCCGGTTACAGGCAAAAATACATCATCGAGGGCAATGACAGCCGTGGCATCGATGTGGCCGTGCTGATGCGCGAGCAGACCCGCGACGGCGAGCGGATCGAGCTTGTCGATATCAAGAGCCATGCGGCGCTGACCTATCGCAACCTGTCGCTCTACCACACCGGCCTCGGGCCAAACCTGCAGCCGGATGACAAGATCTTCAAACGGGACTGTCTGGAACTTGATCTGCGCATTGGTGGACGCCCGCTGACGCTTTATGTGCTGCATCTGAAATCGATGACCAACGGTCGCGATGGCGTGGATGGCCGTGAAATGACAAGGCCCGTCCGCGAAGCCGAGTTGAAGGCGGTTCGTCACATCATCGAAAACCGGTTCGGCAAGGAACATGTGGCCGGGATGAATTTCATCATCTGCGGCGATCTGAATGATTATCAGGAGCGTGTCGATGTCATCGGCGAGCGCCGTCGCGGCTATCGTTTTGAGCCGGTCGGGGGGCTGAACAGCGCACTTGATGTTTTGTCAGGGGACGGTTTTGCCGAAAACGCCATGTTGCGACGCGATGTGCTCGATCGCTGGACGCTTTACCACGCGAGGGGACCGCAAGAGCAGCATCTCTGCCAACTGGATTATATCTGGCTGTCACCGGCACTGGCACGCGCCAATCCGACGGTCGTGCCCGACATCATCCGCAATGGCCAGCCGTTCAGAACGCCGTTTCCCCCGGGTCAGGACATTGAGCGCTATCCGCGCGTTGGTTGGGACAGGCCCAAGGCGTCGGATCACTGCCCCGTCGCGATCTCACTGCATATCCCGTGAAAGGTGATCATTGTGATGGACGAGACCGGCCTGCCGATTGATGGCACCGTCGTACCGATCAGATCCTATCGTCTGTCCGTACTGCCAGGCCGTCATCCGCTGGAAGAGACGATGCGTGAGGCTGTTGCCGAAAACTGGGCGGTCGAACATGCGGCGAATCCAATGCTGTTTGACGGTCGGATGGTCCTGCAGCACCGGATTCGGTTGAGAGGGGAAACAATCGAGGCCGATGGCTATCTTGCATCATTTTCGACCTTTCTCTGGTGGCGCAAGCAGGAGGACAGATCCGGCGCCTGCCACCTGTTTGGCTATCCGGTGATCGTGTCGTCGGATGGAGCACTGATCGCTGTGGAAATGGCGCCGCATACCGCCAATGCCGGTCAGGTCTATTTCGCTGCCGGCTCGCTGGATCCTTCCGATGTGGTAGATGGCGTCTGTGATCTCGCCGGCAACATGCACCGTGAGGTGCTGGAAGAGACGGGGCTTGACCTCCTTCAGGCCGAGACCGATGGCCTTGTCTATGCGAGCTATCGCTCACGCAGGTTGACGTTTTTCCAGATCTTTCAATTCGACGCTGCGGCAGATGAACTGGTTGAGGCGATCAATCGTTTTGCCCGCGACGCCGAGGAACAGGAAATTTCCGGTGCGGTTGCCATCCGCAACGCAGACCACACGGCGCACCGGTACAATGTCGCAATGCTTCCCATACTCGACTGGTACTTCGCTTCCCGGTCGTGACGCCCGTTGCTTGCCTTGAGCGTTGTGCTGGGGCAGTGTGACGAGCCAAATGCGACCGACCGGAGATTGCCCGTGGCACGAAGCTATTCCATCTATGACGTTTTCACCGATCGCAAACTTGCCGGCAATCCGCTGGCGGTCGTTTTTGACGGCGACGACCTCTCGGATCGGGCCATGCAGTCGATCGCCGCAGAATTCAATCTTTCGGAAACCGTCTTTGTTCAGAGAGCCGGCAACTCCACCCATGCCACACGGGTCCGTATCTTCACGCCAGCGCGTGAATTGCCGTTTGCCGGCCATCCGACGGTCGGCACCGCAATCGCGCTTGCAGAGCAAGCCTATGGCGATCAGGACGGCGGTCTCGATCTGGTGTCGGTGCTGGAGGAAAATGTCGGCCCGGTTCGTTGTGCCGTGAGGTTGAGGCCCGGCGAGGCAAGTTTTGCCGAATTCGATCTGCCGCGTACATCCAGTCGCTATGACCTGCCACTTGACCGACAGGGCATCGCTGATGCGCTGTCGCTGAAAGTGACGGCGATTGGCTTCGAGAACCACGTCCCGGCCATCTGGGGCGCTGGAGTGCCGTTTCTGCTGGTTCCGGTCCATGACCTCGCCGCTGTCGAGAGCCTGGAATTCGATCCGCAACTGTGGGAGCGCACGGCGCCTTTATGTGAGGGACGGCTTACGCCTGCCTATGTCTATTGCCGCGGCGGGGTCCATCATGCGGCGAGGTTCCATGCACGGATGTTTTCGCCCGACATGGGCATTACGGAGGATCCGGCCACCGGTTCCGCTGTTGCGGCGCTGTCCGGCGCCATCTGGCATTTCGACGGATTGCCGGATGGCCATCACCCGCTGATGGTGGAGCAGGGCGTGGAGATGGGCAGGCCGTCCCACATTCATCTGCATATCGACGTTAAAGACGGCGCGATTTCTCGGGCGCGAATTGGCGGTCAGGCCGTGCGAATTGCAACGGGAAGCCTGGATCTCTGAAAAATAAGGGAAATTTCGGATTTCTGTAATTTTTTTGACCAAACAGCCAAGAATTTTCGTCTCGGCGCTAGACAAGGTTCGATATCCTGTTTATACGCCCGGTCACGCCTCCAGAACGGGGCGCGGCGGGTGATTAGCTCAGTTGGTAGAGCAGCTGACTCTTAATCAGCGGGTCGTAGGTTCGAACCCTACATCACCCACCATTTCTCAATCTTACCAATCATTTGGATAAAAAAGACCGTTATGGTCGCCATTCGTCTCGGTACTTCCCCTGTCGCATATTTGTGATTTTGCGGCGCGCGGCGCTACCGGTTCGCGGGGTGTGCGTCGTGACGAAATTGGCTATGAATTCGGCGAAACAATATCGCCAGCCGGCTAATATCTTTCGTGACCGACGCTGGTGCGTTCCGCTCGGGTGTTCGTCTGATATATTCCCTTTATGTTCTCGTCTTTTGTCGGTGGCGTTCGCTATTCGTTGCCATTTTCGGGCGTGAATATGTTTGCTAGCCCTGTGGATAACTGTGGATAACCTGCGTAGCCGGCTCAGCGTTGAGCCGACTGTCTCGACTGCGGCAAGACATAAGGAATGTGGTCCGCAGGCAAGCGGCCGACCGTGCCACTGATGCCGTAGACCTCGCAGATGATGCTGTCGTTGATCGTGTCGCCAGGGCGACCTTCACTGACCAGCTTGCCTTTGTGCAGGATGGCCAGGTGGTCGGCAAACTCCGCGGCAAGGTTGAGATCATGCAGGATTGCGAGAACCACACCGCCGGCGCGGGCGAAATCACGGGCGAGTTCGAGCACGGAAATCTGATGTCCGATATCCAGGCTTGCCGTTGGTTCATCAAGAAAGATCGCGCGCGGCTTACCGTTCGAGACGGGCAGGGGCATTTGTGCCAGGACGCGCGCCAACTGGACACGCTGCTGCTCGCCGCCGGAGAGCGCGTTGTAACTTCGTGCCTCAAAACCACCCAGGCCGACACGGGCAAGCGCCTGGCGCGCCGCAAGGCCTGGTTCCCGGCTGCCGTGGGCGACTGCGCCCATGCGAACGACTTCAAGCGCAGTAAAGGGAAACGACAGGGCCGTCGATTGTGGCAGGACCGCGCGCTCTGCGGCCAGTTCGATCGGCGACAACGACTGCAGGCGGCGGTCGTGATAGAAAATATCGCCGTGGTCAGGACGCAATTCGCCCGATATGGCCTTGAGAAGCGTTGACTTGCCCGCGCCGTTCGGGCCGATCACGACCGTGAAGCGGCCCGGCTGAAGATTGAGACTGACACGGTCAACAAGTGCACGTCCGCTGCGAATGATGCTGATTTCCTTTGCTCGGATCATGTCAAATTCCCTCCATGTTTGAACGGCCGTTGCGGCCGAGCAGGAGCATCAGGAAGACGGGTGCACCCAGGATCGCGGTGATGATGCCGATCGGCAGTTCCGCCGGTGCCACGATCGTGCGCGCGATGCTGTCGGCAAAAAGCAGCAGCGAAGCGCCGCCGAGTGCCGATGTTGGCAACAGGAAGCGGTGGGAGGGGCCGATTGCCAGCCTGAGCAGATGCGGAACGATGATTCCGACAAATCCGATCGAACCGGCAACGGCCACCGTGGCGCCGCAGGCGGCCGCGACGGCCAGAATGGTCAGCCGCTTCAGGCGCTGAACCGGCACGCCCATGTGAAATGCGGCGGCATCGCCAAGGACCAGCGCATCAAGCCCCTTCGCGACGAAGGGGATGATCAGCATGACGAAGCCGACGAACGGCAGGATCGCCACAATCTTGGCGGTACTTGCGCCGCTGAGCGAGCCCAGCGACCAAAATGTAATGTCGCGCAGGGCGCGGTCGTCGGCCATGAAGATCAGCAACCCGGTGGCTGCCCCTGTCATGGCGGCTATCGCAATGCCCGACAGGATCAGCGCCGTTGTCGAGGTCTGGCCGTGGCGGGTCGCGATGGCATAAAGCAGGAATGTGTTCGCCAGTCCGCCGAGAAAGGCCATGATCGGCAGGAACTGTTCGCCGAGCAGGGACTGCAGCGGAAACAGCAGCGTTGGACCGAGGACAATCGCCGTTACCGCCGCGAGCGCTGCGCCGGACGTGACGCCGACAATGCCAGGATCCGC
The DNA here is from genome assembly GCA_900470155.1 of Hyphomicrobiales bacterium. GTDB lineage: Bacteria > Pseudomonadota > Alphaproteobacteria > Rhizobiales > Rhizobiaceae > Allorhizobium. The sequence goes on along the minus strand of UBZT01000009.1, from coordinate 315,501 downwards.
CAGCGGATTGCGGAACAAGCCCTGCATCATGGCGCCGGAAACACCCAGTGCCGCACCGATCAGCAAGCCGATGGCGGTCCGAGGCAGGCGCACAGCCTCGAGGATCAGCAGGTTCTGGCTGTCGAGAGCGCTCGCATTGCCGCTGACATAGTCGAGGAGATGGGGCAGGCCGACGCCTGTCGGACCGACGACGATCGAGGTGAATATGGCCAGCACCAGGAGAAGGACCAGTGCCACCACCATCAGCAGGCCAAGTGCGGAACGGTCGCCCGCGACTGTGCTGCGACCGGCGAAAAGCGCCAATGTGTTCACGGCTTCGTCGCCTCCGGGTAAAGCTTGCCGTGCAGTTCGGCGGCGGCGTCTGCGGCGCGAGGGCCGAGCCCGAGCAGATAGAGGCCATCCATCGTGACGAAAGCCTTGTTCTTGGCGGCTGGGCTCGACGCCAGCGCAGGCAGGGCGAAGGCCTGTTCGGCAGTCATGTGCGTGGCGCCGCCGCTCATGACCAGTACAACGTCGGGGGCTGCCGCGATGATGGCCTCATCGGTGAGAGGTTTGTAGCCGGACACAGTGCTGACGGCGTTCTCGCCACCGGCAAGCCGGATGATCGCATCGGCCGAGCTCTGCGAGCCGCCTGCCATAACGCGACCATTGGCCAGCGAAAGTGCAAAGAGCACCTTCTTCTTCGTCGCTGTGGAGGTGGTCTTGTCGGCTGTGGCCTTCAGTGTCGCCTCGACCTTGAGCGCGAGTTCCTCGGCCTTGTCCTTGCGGCCGATTGCTTCGCCAACGGCTCGGATCTTGTCGGGAATGGCGGCGGTGTCGGGTGGGCTTGGAATGCTGATCAATGTCAGGCCGCTTGCTTTCAGGATGTTCATTGCGTCGACCGGGCCGGCCCCGGATTCGGCAACGATCAGATCGGGTTTCTGCGACAGCACGCCTTCGGCCGAAACCTGGCGGACGTAGCCGATGTTCGGCTTTTGCGTGGCTTCCGGCGGATAGCTGCTGGTGGTGTCGACGGCCACGATCCGATCGCCTTCACCCAGGGCATAGATGATTTCCGTCACCGTGCCACCGATCGCGACAATGCGCTTGGCATCGGCCGATTGGGCAAGGGCTGCCTGTGGGGCAATCACCAATGCGCAAACAAGAGAAAGCATGAGACGGCGGGGCAAAGGAACGGAATGCATGATATCGTTAAACCTGTGGGGCAAGGTGCGTGACAGGCCGTTTGGCTGACGTCGCCTCGCTTGTTTCGGGGTGTGATGGCGCCGGCAATTCAGCGACATTTAACTTGACTTAGTTACACAAGTTTATCTAGGAAGGCAACAGATTGCAGGCATGGGGCTGCGTTGGTGAGATCCGAAAAGAACTCCCGATTGCGATTTTGCTTCGATCATCCGCAGTTCGTTTTTGATTGAGAGGATCAGACAGATGTACATTGCCATGAACCGTTTTCGCGTCGTGCCGGGCTTCGAAGAAGCCTTTGAAAATCAGTGGCGTTCGCGACAGGCGCGTCTTGCCGAAGTGCCGGGTTATGTCGAATTTCATATGCTGAAGGGCAACAAGGCAGACGATCATACGCTCTACGCATCGCATACGGTTTGGGAGACGCACGCGCATTTTGTTGCCTGGACCAAGTCGGAACAGTTCCGCGCTGCCCATGCCCGCGCCGGCGAAAGCAAGGTGCAGTATCTCTCGGGGCCACATTTCGAAGGTTTCGACGTGATCATCCACGAAGACAATACCGGCAAGCGCGCCGAAATTGCTGCGTGAGCGTCTGATGGATACGCTCACTCATTCAAACACGGAGCGCGCCGATCGCGCCCGCGCCGCTCTTGCGGAAAAGCCGGATGGCGTCATCGAGCAGATTGCGGTGCAGGCCGATGTCACGCCGGCCGACGTGCTCGCCATTCTGCCGGAAGGTGCTGCTGTGCTGGTGCCGGCAGACCGCTGGGATGCGGTCTGGAAGGACATGACCGGTTGGGAGGAAATCCTGCTGATCGTACATACCGATGACATCGTGCTCGAAGTGAATGGCGCGCTTGTCGATGGCAGCGAAGGCCATGGCTGGTTCAACATCCATGGTGACAGCCCGATCGGCGGGCACATTCGCAAGGATCGTTGCGTCAACATTGCATTCGTCGATCGTGGCTTTCATGGACGCCGATCCTGTTCGGTCTGGTTCATGAATGGCGATGGCAAGGCCATGTTCAAGGTCTTCGTCCGCCGTGACAAGGAACGGGCGTTGATCGAAGATCAGGTTCAGCGTTTCGAGGCCCTTCGCAGGGCCGCTGCTGCCTGACGTCCGCACATGCATTCACGGCCGGCGGAGGGTTTTCTCCGCCGGCCGTTGTTGTTTAAGCGGTTCTTTCTTTTGCCTATAACTGGTTCTATGGTCCCGCCGATTTCTCATTCAGGCTAGGGATTTGCATTGATCCGACTTCTATACGGCTTTCTTTCCATTGCGATGGCGCTCGCAGCGGCCGCTTTGCCAGCGTCCGATTTCCAATCAATGGCGGCCCTGGCGCAGACGCAAGATCTGGTAAAATCGACTGCGCAGGCTCCGGCAGCCAGCGCCGAGAGCCCGGTGTCGACACCTGCCGCGTCCACGACGACGCCGGCAGCCGCGACCGCCGCGGCAGTCCCCGCGCCGGCTGCACCGGCGCAGCCCGTTCGGGATGAAAAACTGACGGCGGCCGACACGCAAATTGATCAGGCGCGCAAGCGTTTGGAAAGCCTCAACAAACAGGTTGAGCAGAGCAAGGAGGACGATCGGGTCCTGGCAGACCTCAAGGTTCAAGCCGATGTGCTGGTCCGGGATCTGCTAGCGCTTTCCGTCGAACTCCGGCCGCGACTGAACGATATCCAGACCCGACTGACCGAACTGGGCGAGCCGCCTGCCGAAGGTCAGCCGGCGGAAGCGGCAGACGTCACTGAAGAACGCAACCGGCAGAACGCCGCGCGCTCGCAGATCAATGCGCTGACCGGACAGGCCGAAGATCTGTCGATTGAGGGAAAGTCGCTTGCCGATCGAATCACGGCTATCCGGCGTGCGATCTTCACCGATCAGCTTTTCGAACACACGGAAATCAACACAGAGGTGGCAGCCGAGGCCGCCGAATCGTTTTCCGCGGATGTCGGGCGCGTCCATCGCAGTATCGTCAGCTGGATCGTCTTCGTGCTGAAGTTCAAGACGGTACCGTTCGCGATCACGGTTTTTCTATCGGTGGTACTGGCATCGGCCATGCTGTTCATCGAATATCGTTTGTTCGGTTCGCTGATCCGCCGGGACCCGATGGTGGAGAACCCGAACTATATGAGCCGCTTGTCGGTCGCCTTCTGGTCGACGATCCTGCCTTCGCTCGCGTTCGGTTTCTTCCTGGCCAATACTTATTTCCTGCTCGACACTTTCAATATCCTGCGACCGGACATCGCTCCGATTGTGAGTTCGATTTTCGGATTTATCGGACTGGTCTTTTTCGTGTCGATGATCTCGAGAGCCGCGCTTGCCCCGCGTGCGCCCAACTGGCGTCTCGTCAAACTGTCCAATGTTGGTGCACGGGACCTGACAATCGCCATTTTTCTGATGGCCCTGGTGAATGGGCTCGATTATGTCCTGGCGGTCATCAGCGAGGCGTTCAGCTCTCCCGTGGTCTTGACGGTGATGAAGAGCCTGATTTCGTCGCTGACCGTTGGCCTGTTGTTGTTCATCGTTTCTTTCCTGCGCCCGGTGCTTGCCGAGAGCGGTGACCCGTATGACAAGGGTCGAGCTTGGCCGCGCAGTGTTTCCATCACTTTCCGGCTTGTCGGTATCCTGCTGATTTTTGCAAGCAGCATCGGCTATGTCGGCTTCGCCCGCTTCCTGGCGACCCAGATCGTTCTGGCCGGCGCGGTGTTGGCGACGATGTATATCGGCATCCTCTCGGGCAAGGCGATTTCCGCGCCGAACCAATTCGGCGACACGCGGATCGGCCAATATGTGGCGAAGCGTTTTCGCCTTGGTCCTGTCGGACTGGATCAGAGTGGCATCGTCGCCGGGCTGCTGATCTATGCCTTCGCATTGATCCTGGGTGTGCCCCTGATCCTGATGTCCTGGGGCTTCCAGCCGCGCGATATACAGTTGTGGCTCTATAACCTCTTCACCGAGGTCAATGTTGGCACGATCCGCATTTCCATTTTCGGCATTCTGGGTGGTGTGCTGCTGTTTGCGCTTGGTCTGGTGGTCACGCGGTGGCTGCAGAAGTGGCTCGACGGCAATGTAATGGCACGATCGCATGTCGACCCGGGCGTGCGCAATTCGGTGAAGACCGGTATTGGCTATCTCGGCACGGCAGTGGCAGGGATCGTCGGGATATCGGCGGCCGGCATCGACCTGTCGAGTCTGGCGCTTGTTGCCGGTGCCCTGTCTCTCGGTATCGGTTTCGGTCTGCAGAACATCGTATCGAACTTCGTCTCCGGTCTCATTCTTCTGGTCGAGCGACCCTTCAAGGTTGGCGACCATGTCTTGACCGGCACGACGGAAGGCATCGTCAAGCGCATCTCCGTTCGGGCCACCGAAATCGAAACCTTTCGCAAGCAGTCGATCATCGTGCCGAATTCCGAATTGATCAATGCGCCGGTCGGCAACTGGACGCATCGCAACCGGATGCAGCGTTCCGAGATCCCTGTCAGCGTCGGCTATGAGGCCGACCCCCAGGAGGTCATCGATCTGTTGCTGGAGATCATCATTACGGTTCCGCAGGTTTTGCGCAATCCGGAACCGCATGTCGAATTTCTTCGTTTCGGGGCGTCGTCGCTCGACTTCGAGCTCCGGTTTCATCTTGCCGACATGAATGACGGCCTGACCATCCGCAATGATGTGCGGATGGAAATCCTGCGAAGGTTCCGCGCCGAAGGGATCATGATGCCCTATCCGCATCAGGATGTGATGCTGCATCTCAGTGACAGCGATCGCAGTGCTTTGCTGCGACGCAATCGCGGCAAGGCCACTGAGCGAAAGCTTGCGGCGGATGATTTGCATGACGGCGCGGATGATGACAAACTCCTGCCATGAATGCCTCATTCAGGCGCCATTCAGGGGGAATGCGTCAGAAGAGGGGTAAGGCCGAGGGGAAAGAAACTTCCTGTCGACGGTCATGCACAACAGAGGGGTGGGGCCGCGAGCCCCACGACCGAAATGATCAGATTTCTGGTAGTGGGTGGTATATTTCTCTCTTTGGCCCCGGCTCTGGGCGGCGGTGCCTTGGCTGCCTCGATCAGCAATTCGGGATCATCCTCGATCGTGCTGATCGTGGTGGAGAATGGCAATCGTGTCGAGGTTTCGCTCGACGCCGGAGGTTCGGATTCCATTTGCCCTGCAGGTTGTTTCGTGACACTGCCAAACGGCGACCGGCTTGGTCTTGCGGGCAGTGAATCCATCGACATCAAGGATGGTATCGCGACGATTAAGTGAACTCGCTGATTGATGCATCCGCCGGCGTGGCACGCACTCAGGCGTCAGATGCTCGGTCCACGTGCTCTTTCGGCGATCCCCACAAGTAGAGATGGACGGCGCCGGGCAGTGCGTTCCGCATTACTTAACTATCGCTACGCGTTGCTGCCTTAAAATTGTCGAATTAACGGTTCCGCAAACGATCACTGCTAAATGACTAAGTGTTGAATAAAACACAAAAAGGCGAGTCATGGCAGTTCTAGGTATTTCCGGGATGCAATATTCAGGGGAAACATTCCCCGACGTTCGCATCATTCTCGGGGAAGATTCCAATGTCTTCACACAGATGATTAGCCAGCGCCTCAATGAATTGATGGGCGTGGATATTGAGATCTGCAGAACCTTCGAAGACATGCAGATGGCCAATGAACTCAATGACGAACCGGTCGTTCTTGCTATCTCGAACATCAACCTGCCGGGTGCCGAAAATGGCGAAGCGCTCGAATACATGATCGATTGCAACATTCCGACGATCGTATTCACCGGGACGTTCCATGACGAGATCCGTGAAAAACTGCTGGCGAAGGATATTGTCGACTACATTCTCAAGGACAATGTCTTTGCTGTCGATATGCTCGCTGAATCGGTCTATCGGTTCCTCACCAATCATCGCCATCACGTGTTGATCGTCGATGACAGCGCCACGGCCCGCGCTCTGCTTTCGAGCCGTCTCAAGCGCTACAATTTTCGCGTCAGCCTTGCCGAAAGTGGTGCCAAGGCGATCGAGATCCTGAAGGCCAATCCTGACATCGGTCTCGTTGTCACCGACTACAACATGCCGGACATCGACGGTTTCGAACTGACACGGCGCATCCGGTCGGTTCGCGGCAGCCATGAACTGCGTATCATCGGTGTATCGTCATCCAACAATCGCCTGCTATCCGCGCGCTTTTTGAAGGTTGGTGGAAACGACTTCATGCTGCGTCCTTTTATCGACGAGGAATTCTACTGCCGCGTCAACCAGAACCTCGATACGCTGGTGCAAATCAGGGCTGCGCAAGCGCGTAACAAATAGGCGCTCAACGGCTCATTCCATGGATGATCGGCAGGCCGGAACTTGGTTCCGCGCCTGCCGTTTGCACTTTAGGCAGGTGGCCGACGTGGCCAGGCGCGCATTCGGCGGTGCGCTGAAGGGCCATGGAGCCATGTTCCGGCGCAAATAGGCTCGGCCGCGTCATATGATGGTGGTACGCGGGCGTCGTCACTGGTAACCCCGTATTCCAGACCTATATTCAGGCGGCAGATAGCAATAGCGAGTCCCCCAAGCCAATGGCGCCAATCATTTCCATCCGTTCCCTGTCCAAGACCTATGCCAATGGCTTTAAAGCGCTCGACAATGTCAGTCTTGATATCGAGGAGGGCGAAATCATTGCCCTGCTCGGGCCGAACGGTGCCGGCAAGACAACATTGATCTCGATCGTCTGCGGCATCACCAATCCGTCAAGCGGCCAAGTGCTGGTCGCGGGCCACGATGTGGTCAAGGATTTCCGCAAGACGCGCGGCGAGATCGGTCTGGTGCCGCAGGAATTGACGACCGACATGTTCGAGACCGTCATCAATACCGTGAGCTTTTCGCGCGGGTTGAACGGCAAGAAACCGAACCCTGAGCTGGTCGAATCCATTCTGCGCGAACTGACGTTGTTCGAAAAACGCAATGATGCGCTGCGCGAACTTTCCGGCGGGATGAAACGGCGTGTGCTGATCGCCAAGGCGTTGTCGCACGAGCCGCGCATCCTGTTTCTCGATGAGCCGACGGCCGGTGTCGATGTCGCTCTGCGCAAGGATATGTGGCAGCTCGTGTCGCGGCTCAGGCAGACTGGCGTCACCATCATCCTCACAACCCACTATATCGAGGAGGCGCAGGAGATCGCCGACCGCGTTGGCGTCATCAATCGCGGCAAGCTGTTGCTTGTCGAAGACAAGAACACGCTAATGAGAAAGCTTGGCAAGAAACATCTGACCGTACAGCTTCACGCGCGGCTGGAAGAAATCCCTGCAAGCCTTTCAGAATGGAATCTAAAACTGAACGACACAGGTGACCAGCTGATCTACGATTATGAGCTTGGCAGCAATCACGGCGCCATCGCGCGCCTGCTGCAGGACGTCGATGCGGCCGGCCTTGGTTTCGATGATCTTTCCACGCGTCAGACCTCTCTCGAAGACATTTTCGTCTCGCTGATCGGAGAAGCCGAATGAATTTCGAGGCGATCAAATCCATCTACTATTACGAGATGGCACGCACCCGCCGGACGCTGCTGCAGAGCGTGATTTCTCCTGTTCTGTCGACGGCGCTCTATTTCATCGTCTTTGGCGCGGCGGTGGGCTCGCGTATGCAGGAAGTCGACGGCATCGCCTATGGCGGCTTCATCACGCCCGGCCTGATCATGCTAACGCTGATAACCCAGTGCATCTCGAACGGATCGAGCGGGATCTACTTCCCGAAATTTACCGGCACGATCTACGAAATCCTCTCGGCACCGGTGGCGATGAGCGAGATCCTGATCGGCTACGTCGGCGCGGCGGCGACCAAGGGCATGATGATCGCGCTGATCATTCTGGCAACGGCTGCCTTCTTCGTCGATCTGACGATCGCCCACCCGCTGCTGATGCTGTTTTTCATGCTTCTGACGGCTGTAACGTTCAGCCTCGCTGGTTTCATTATCGGTATCTGGGCGAAAAATTTCGAGCAGTTGAGCCTAGTGCCGATGTTGGTTGTTCCGCCGCTGACATTCCTTGGCGGAACATTTTATTCAGTGAACATGCTGCCGCCCTTTTGGCAAACGGTCAGCCATTTCAATCCGGTGCTGTATCTGGTGAGCGGCTTCCGGTGGAGCTTCTTCGAGGTGTCGGACGTGCATCCGCTGTTGAGCCTTGGCATGGTCAGCCTGTTCCTGCTGCTTTGCCTCGGATTTCTCGCCTGGATCTTCAAGACGGGCTACAAGCTGCGGCCCTGATGCCTCAGTCGCGCAGCCGGAGCTCATCTGTCTGCATCTGCAGCAAACCCAGCGTTGAGAGGAAACTCATGCCGAGCAGGCTCTGGTCGAGCCTGCCTTCTTCGAGCACCACGCCTTCGACGTTGGTACGGGTGATCGGTCCGAGGCGGATTTCCGGGATCCGAACCGGGGCGGCCGACGCACGGCCGTTGGCCGTCATCACGGTGCGGGTGAAATTGATCGTTGCCGGATCGATGCCGATGCGCACGGCATCTTCATAGCGTAGAGCGACCGAACTCGCGCCCGTGTCGATCAGAACCGGTACAGAGACGGGGCCGACGGCGATGCTTGTTTCAAAATGTCCACCCAGCGATTTGTGCAGCACGACCTCCGTCGATCCGTCTGCGGTCGTCACGGTCACGGCCCTTCCGGGCGCCAAGCCGGCGAGGAGCCGCTCTCCGACTGCGCTGAAATCATTGCGATAGAGATAGCCGGTGACGAGGACCAATGCGATCAGTACCCAGATCGCCAGTTGCCTGATGCTCTGGCCAAAGGAGCGGCGGCTGGCGACAATGCCAGCAGACAGCATCAGAATGATCGGCAGTGTTGCAACAAGGCTACCAAAATCGTCGTTGCGGATACCGAAACTTTCGCCAGCATCATGATTGAAAATCAGGACGGCAAGGCCAAGTCCGAGTATCGCCAGAACCACGATCAGACGCATCAGCCTGTCTCGCGCTCGCGTGACATCCGGGTGCGACGGGTTTCGCGGCGGGGTTTTCGTTCCATCGTTGCCAGTCTTGCTGGCAGGTCTGACATGATGCCGCGGCGTTCCACGTCGGAATAACCCGTCCAGCTGCCGATTTCGTCGCGCGTGCGGCCACAACCGAAACAATAGCCGGTCTTGTCGTCGATCGAACAGATCAGAATACAGGGTGATTCCATTGCGGCCTTCCAGTCGGTCTCTTTATATCGGTTGCCTAAAGCGCGATGGCAAGAGTGACAAGGAACCCGATCTCGGCAATCTGCTGGCAGGCGCCGATCGTGTCGCCGGTCTGGCCACCGAGCCTCTGGCGGATATGAGCGGTAAAGCCATAGCCGAGAATACCGGCGACAAGCACGGCGAAGAGCAAGGGAGCAAGGGGCAAGGCGAGCCAACCAAGCGCGATGGACAGTCCGCCGCCCAGTGCCAGCGCAAGATTGGCGATCGGCTTGTCTGGCGCACCCGCACGCGATGCCACGCCGTCGGTGCGGGCGGTCGGAAGCATGGACCAGTGCCACACCATCAGCGCGCGACTGACGCTTGCGGCGGCCAGCCATGCGACGATGGCAGGCGCAGCGGTGCCGAGCACGCACAGTGTCGCAAGCGCTGTCGTCCTCAATGCGATCGACAGGATCAGGGCCAGAGCGCCGTAGGTGCCGATGCGGCTATCCTTCATGATCGCCAGGGCTTTTTCCCGATCATGGCCGCCGCCAAGACCATCGGCCGTATCGCACAGGCCATCTTCGTGCAGGCCGCCGGTCACCATCACCTGAACCGCCAGGACAAGAAGCGCGGCGATTGCGGGGGGGGCGGCAAACGTCAGAGCCAGCGCCAGAACACAGGCAGAAGGCAGTGTGATCAAAAACCCGGCGAGCGGAAAAGCGGCTGCCGTTTTTGACAGACTGCCGTCATGGTCCCTGAAGTACCGGTTCGGGACGGGCAGGCGGCTCAGAAAGGAAATTGCCCTTGCCGTTTCATCAATAGAGGCACGCCAATCCAGCATTTACCGTCGTCCGTCGAATTGGTGACCACATCTGCCGTTTTTTAAGTTGAGACGGGTGCGCGTGGCCAGTATGAGAGAGCCACAAAGCCTGATTTGCAGGAAGATTACAAGGAAGCTCGCCTCATGACCGTTACTGGCCTGCCATTCGATGATTTCCGCGCTCTGCTGCGCGAGCTGCCAGGACCGGATACGGCTGCCTTGGTTGCGGCACGTGACCGTGACCGCCAGTTGACCAAGCCGCCGGGAGCGCTGGGACGGCTCGAGGAAATCGCGATGTGGCTTGCCGCATGGTCTGGCCGGTCGCCGGCGGTCACCCGTCCGCTGGTCGCGATCTTCGCCGGCAATCACGGTGTCACCAAACATGGTATTACACCATTCCCGCCTTCGGTGACCCAGCAGATGGTGGAGAACTTTGCCGCGGGTGGTGCTGCGATCAACCAGATCTGCGTGACATACGATCTGGGCCTGAAGATCTTCGATCTGGCGCTGGACTATCCGACCGGCGACATCACCTGCGAACCGGCGCTGTCCGAACGCGATTGCGCCGCCACCATGGCTTTCGGCATGGAAGCGATTGCCGGCGGCACGGATCTGCTCTGCATCGGCGAGATGGGCATCGGCAATACCACGATTGCCGCTGCAATCAACCTAGCGCTCTATGGCGGAGAGGCCGAAGAATGGGTTGGGCCCGGCACGGGTTCGGAAGGCGATGTGCTGCAGCGCAAGATCGCTGCCGTCAAGCAGGCGGTCGCGTTCCACAAGGAACATCTGAACGATCCGCTCGAAGTCATGCGCCGCCTCGGTGGACGTGAAATTGCCGCCATGGCGGGCGCAATCCTTGCTGCGCGCATGGAAAAGATCCCGGTCCTGATCGATGGCTATGTCGCAACGGCCGCTGCGTCCATCCTCAAGGCAGCCAATCCGACGGCGCTCGACCATTGCCTGATCGGTCATGTCTCGGGCGAGCCTGGGCATCTGAAAGCGATCGGTAAACTTGGCAAGACGCCGCTTCTGGCGCTCGGTATGCGGCTGGGCGAGGGTACGGGTGCGGCCCTTGCCGCCGGCATCGTCAAGGCTGCGGCCGCCTGCCATTCCGGTATGGCGACTTTCGATCAGGCCGGTGTGAGCAACAAGACCGATGGCTAAGCAGAAGAAAGGGCAGACGGCACCCGAAATCCTTGCGGCCGAGATTATCCAGAAGAAGACGGGCATCGCGCATCTCTTTGCGGCCGGACAGTATTCTTCACAGGGCTTTCGTCGACTGATCGGCGAGGCCGCCTTCCGTCATGAACTTCTGGCCTTGATTGTCGGTCTCGGCCTGTTCACGTTCGTGGGTGCCGCTCCGCTCGAATACATCGGCTTCGTGATCATGATGCTGCTGATGTTCTGCGTGGAGGCGCTGAATACCGCAATCGAGGAACTCGTCGACAGGATCTCGCCGGAAATATCCACAGTTGGGCGCAATGCCAAGGATCTCGGATCCTTCGCAGTCTTCTGCCTGATCGTCGCCAATGCGTTGTTGGTTGGCTATGTGGTCGGCTCACGCCTGATCGGCTATCTCTGATCAGGCGAACTGGCGGCGGCGAGGCTCGATTGCCTTGGCTTCGGTGACAGCAGGCAGGCTCTCGAACACACGGCTTGACGGCAGAATGGCGATGACTTCCGTGCCCTCGCGCAGTTTCGACTTGAGCTTGAATTCGCCACCATGCTTGGCGAGAATTGCCTGAACGATCGGCAGGCCGAGGCCGGTGCCCTGTTCGGCGCTCTTGATTGCGATCGAGCCTTGGCCGAAAGCGGACAGGACGACAGGGATTTCATTTTCCGGAATGCCGGGACCATTGTCACGGATGGAGACATATTGGCCGCCGCCGGCCGTCCAGCCGGCCTTGACGATAATTTCCCCACCCTGTGGCGTGAACTTCACTGCGTTAGACAGCAGGTTCAGGATCACCTGACGCATCGCCTTCTCGTCGGCCCAAACAGACGGCAGGCTCTGCTCGAACTGTTCCTCGATACGGATATTCTTGGATTTTGCCCTGAGCTGGATCATGCCGATGCCATCTTCCGCGAGCTCCAGAAGGGAAACAACCTCTTCGCTCAGTTCATATTTGCCGGCTTCGATGCGCGACAGGTCGAGAATTTCGTTGATCAGTTCCAACAGGTGTTTGCCAGAACGATGGATATCGCCAGCGTATTCCTTGTAGAGCGGATTGTTGAGCGGACCGAGGATCTCGGTCGCCATGACTTCAGAGAAGCCAAGGATGGCGTTCAGCGGGGTGCGCAGTTCATGTGACATCGACGCGAGGAAGCGTGACTTTGCCATGTTCGCTTCTTCCGCACGGCGGCGTGCTTCGTCAGACAGCGATTTTGCCACTTCCAGTTCGGCGATAAGGTCGTCTTTTTCGGTCTGGAAGGAAAGAAGTTTCAAATTCGCCTGATGCAGGCGATTGGTGATATAGATGAAAAAGATCAGTGCCGTGGTGAAGACGGCAGTGAGGCCGAGATCGAGCATCTGGCCATTGGTCAGCGAGAGGTAGACCAGCGCCGCGACCGTAGGCAGGAAGCCGAAAAGCACGGCCTGACGCAGCAGCATGTTGGCCATTGCCGTGACGGACAGGACCAGAAGCAGGACGGCGCCTTTGTAAAAGGCAAAGCCGCTGCCGCCACAGGTGGCGCATTGCTGAGTGGCAAAGATCGCCCAGGAACAGCCCATTGCGACCTGTCCCGCCAAGAGGTATTGCCGCCACCGCCTGTGGTTGTCGGGGGTGATGCCGGTCTTGGAGGCGCGTTTGGCGACGAGGATGCAGAGCGCATGCATGCTCAGCGCAAAAATCCCCCAGAGAAACAAACGCGGCTCCGCGGTGAGGTATGTGCCAAATCCCGCGACGAGCAACAGGATGGCGGGCATGATGGCTGCACCCTGAAGGGTTGCTGCCAGATGCATGCCAAGGATTTCCACGTCGAACGCAGGAGAGATGCCCTGATCCGATTGCAGGCGCTCACGCGTGAGGCGCACAGCTTTCGTCGCCGCCCGGTTATGATGGGTGCGTGTCAGGTCGACAATGTTCTTGTCGGTGGATGTGGTTACGCCGTTACTCATCACTAGGTGGATTTCTACCGCTGACTGAGCCGAGCTTATCGGCCAATTCTTAAGAAGATCCTGTCATGGAAGGATTTGTTTGCCATGTGTGCAAAGGTTTTGTTGTTGAAATGGGAGGGAATGTGGCGGTGATGATCAGGCGTTTGCGGGATGCGCTTGTCGGCCTCTGCATGCTGGCGCTATCGCTGATGATTATTGCGAAGCTGGAACAGGATGCTGCCATCGAACTTGGAGGCCCATTCCAGGTTGTCGATGGTGACACACTCTCATCTCACGGTCAGCGATTGCGACTTGTCGGGATCGATGCCCCCGAACTTGGTCAAAGGTGTGAAGACGGGGATATGGCCAGCTATGACTGTGGCATTGAGGCCCGTGATGGTCTGGAGCTGTTGATCGATCGCGCGGCCTGGGCCTGTCAGGGGAGCGCACAAGATCAGTACCGAAGGACGCTGGTCCGTTGCGCGTTGCAGGGAGCCGATCTCGCAGAAGCAATGGTTCGGCAAGGGCTGGTTGTCGCAGAAGGCGACTATCTGTCGGCCCAAGCCGAGGCGCAGGTTGCAAAACGGGGACTTTGGGCCGGCAGGTTCGAACGGCCCGCGGATTGGCGGCGGGCGCGTAAACTGGACGAGATGGAACCGGCCGGCGGGTTCATGACGTATGTCTCCAATCAGATTGGCGCATGGTTGAATATTTGAAGCACAGGACAGGTAAAGTGCGGCAGGACACCGAAACACGTTTGCTCATGGAGAGCGGTATCGATGCTGACGCCGTCGGTGCACTTAGCAATACAGACGCACTTGGCCATGCAATTGCGCAATGTCGCATCTGTCGTGACCATGCCTTTGGCGGCGAAGCCTGCCGCTTGCCACATGAGCCGCGGCCGGTTGCCTACCTGTCAAACACCGCACGGATCCTGATCGCTGGCCAAGCACCCGGTCTGCGCGTGCATCAGAGCGGAGTTCCGTTCGATGATGCATCCGGCGACCGGCTGCGACAATGGCTGGATGTCGATCGGGATACGTTTTATGACAGGTCGCGGTTTGCCATCGTTCCGATGGGCTTCTGCTTCCCTGGATACAATGCGGAGGGCCATGACCTACCGCCGCGGCGCGAATGCGCGCCACAGTGGCGCCAGCGCGTGATGGATGCGATGCCGCAGGTCGAACTCATCCTTGCGGTCGGGCAATATGCCCAACTCTGGCATCTCCGCGACAGACGTCGCAAGACCATGACGCAGACTGTCGAGAACTGGCGCGAATTTCTGCTCAGCAATGCGCCGGGGCCGCGTGTTCTGCCCCTGCCGCATCCAAGCTGGCGCAACACGAGCTGGTTGAAAAAGCACCCATGGTTCGAGGCGGATGTGCTGCCGGTCCTCAGGCGAGAGGTTTCGCTGTTGATAGATCGAAATAATTTTCCTTAATTTGATCGAATCCCGCTATATCTGAGAAAATCAGTTTTCAGGGCTTGTCATGGATCGTCTCGACCGCAAAATTCTTCGCATTCTCCAGGAGGATTCTACCCTGGCGGTTGCCGACTTGGCCAAGAAAGTCGGGCTTTCGACAACACCGTGCTGGCGCCGCATCCAGAAGATGGAAGAGGATGGCGTGATCCGCCGTCGCGTGGCCTTGCTTGACCCGGCCAAGGTCAACACCAAGGTCACCGTATTTGTCTCGATCCGTACGTCGAGCCATTCCATCGAATGGCTGAAGCGTTTTTCGGAGGTCGTGTCGGAATTTCCGGAAGTGGTCGAATTCTACCGCATGAGCGGCGACGTCGATTATCTGTTACGCGTGGTGGTGCCCGATATTGCCGCTTACGATGCGTTCTACAAGCGCATGATCGCCAAGATTGAGATCCGCGATGTCTCATCGGCATTTGCCATGGAGCAGATCAAGTACACCACTGAGCTGCCGCTTGATTACATGATGCTCGACAACAACAAGTCGAACGAGGATTAAGCAGTCGCGCTTTTCCGAAGGCGGGCGAGTGACTTCTCGCTCGTCAGTTCCTTTACAGCCTCCCGGCCAATCCACCGCGCCGTCTTGTTGTCGCCTGCGGCCAGGCGTTCGGCGCAATCGAGTGCGGGGCCATGACAGTGCAGATTGCGCTTTCCGATATTGCGGAGGGCCCAGTTCACCGCTTTCCTCACGAAGTTGCGTGGATCGGTCGCGTGTCGTTCAATCAATGCGAAGAAATCGAGGAAGGTGGAATCCGGTTCGGATTTGTTGTGAACACAAGCGCCGGCGATCATCGCGAAAGCGGCCCGCCTGACATATTCACGTTCATCGCCAGCAAATTGCGTGACCAGAGCATGCCATTGTTCAAGTTCGGTGAAAAGATCGGCAGCGGCGTCGACGATTTCCCAAGAGTTGAAATCCGATGCCCATTCTGTGGCTTCAGACCTCGTCATATGCTCTGGCTCTGCCGTGTAGATCGCTACCATGCGCGCATCGCGCAGTCCGGTCTGCCAGAGTTCCAGCGCGCGCGCATGATTGCGGCCGATCTGGCGGGCAATCCTCTGCAAGTCCGGGTTTGATATGCCGAATGCGGTTTCGGTGGCGATGCCGAAACGAGTCATTGCCGCGACATTGTCGTTATTGCGCAGCGCCTTCAGATGCGCAATGAGCTCTTTGGTGGTGGTGAACAGACCAAGGGTCATTTTTCCAGGCGGGCCAGCAGGGACGAGGTATCCCAGCGTTTACCACCGAGCTTCTGGACTTCGCCATAGAACTGATCAACGAGCGCCGTGACGGGCAGGGTAGCGCCGTTGCTTTTGGCTTCAGCCAGCACAATGCCAAGATCCTTGCGCATCCAGTCGACGGCAAAACCGAAGTCGTATTTGCCGACCGCCATGGTTTTGTGGCGGTTTTCCATTTGCCAGGAGCCAGCAGCCCCCTTGGAGATGACTTCGACAACCTTTTCAATGTCCAAGCCGGCTTTCTTGCCAAAATGAATCGCTTCAGAAAGGCCCTGGACGAGGCCGGCGATGCAGATCTGGTTGACCATCTTGGTCAACTGGCCGGCACCTGCCGGTCCCATGAGGCCGACCATTCGGGCAAAGGCCTCGATGACCGGTTTTGCCTGTTCGAAAGTTGTCTCCTCTCCGCCGCACATGACAGTGAGCACGCCGTTTTCGGCGCCGGCCTGACCACCAGAGACAGGCGCGTCGATGAAACCGCAACCTTTCGCTTCGGCAGCCATCGCCAGTTCGCGCGCCACTTCGGCAGAGGCCGTCGTGTTGTCGATCAGGATCGCGCCAGGCTTCATGGCGGACAGAGCGCCATTTTCGCCGATGGCGACGGACCGCAGATCGTCGTCATTGCCGACACAGGTAAACACGAAATCCGCATCCTTGGCCGCGGCCGCCGGGGTAAGCGCATGACTGCCACCGTGCTGTTTGACCCAGGCTTCCGCCTTTGCGGTGGTGCGGTTGTAGACGGTCACGTCGTGGCCGCCCTTGGCTTTGAGATGCCCCGCCATCGGATATCCCATGACGCCCAAACCGATGAATGCGACCTTTGCCATGCTCATGCTCCATGCCTGCGAAAATGTCGGCACAAGGCATAGCGCAAGCCTACGTCTAGGGAAAGACGAATGGCGGTTGGAGCGGGAACGTGGACGTTGTACCCGCGTTTCTCCTGATCTCGTCATCGCCGAGCAATTCGAGAGACAAGGGGCCAAGGCGAACGGAAATCTCGTTCCATAGACGCCGCAAGCGACGAACGTGCAAATCATCGCCGATCCAGTCCATCAGATGTTCGATGGCGCGGGAGGCGTCTTTCGGTGTGCCGGTAATCGATGACAAGGCCCATTTGCTGAACTCTCCTGCATCCACTTCCCGCACCAGTCCCGGCTCGTCACCCGGGATCAGGAATTTTGCATTGCTCGTATTCTGGATGCCCTGCAACAGGTTGTTTGGCGCGAAGAGGACCGCGGCGTAAATGCGGTCGAACTTGTCGATTGCAACCTGTTCCGCTGCCTCCAAACTTCGATCCTGCTTCAAGGCGCGTTCCAGATCAAAGATCGTCCGGACGTTGAACTGGCGCAGTAGCAGGAAGCGGTCCAACCCGACAACGCAGCATAGTTGCGCCTGTGCGATCCAGTCGATCGCCTGGTAGATGCCGTAGGGCGTTTCGATATGGAGCATGATCGGATTGTAAGTGGCGAGCGACTGGACTTCGGATATGCCACACTCCTCCAACCGGAAACGAGTAAAATAGTCGATACCATCGATGGCATCCAGCGGGATGACCCTTGTCCAGTCCTTGAAACGGTCGTCGGTCTGCTTGATCCAATTGATCACGCTGGTCGACTTGACGAGGGCAAATTGTATTGCGCTTTCCGGCAAGAGGCCGAAGCTCAGCGCAAGCAGGATCCAGATCAGAGGGATGCCCGGATTGTGCGTAAGCACCGTGTCATTGGTTGCAGGTTTTGCGAAGTCTGCAATGGCGAGAAGCGGATTGGGCAAGGCGCGGTAGAGGATGATCGTGACGAGCACGGAGATGACGATCATCGCGGCCTGGCGGATGAATGTGTATGCCGACAGGTCGAAGACGGCCAGAGCCTTGACCAGATAGCGGAGCGAAGCGACATAGGCGCCGATGAAGGCAAAGGCCGCAACGGTTGCCGTGTTTTCTGCGGCAAACCGCTCCATTTGGCTTGCTTCTGCGCCGGCAGATCCCGGCAATCCGCCGGTGATGAACAGGCTGAGCACGAGGTCACGCGCACAGGTCGCATTGCTCATGCTGCATGACGGGATGAGGGCGAGATAGAAACCGCTCGTCACGACAAGTGCGTAGGGTAGCGATGACCAGAGCAACTGGCGATCATGCCGGCGACCGAAACGATGGGTCTGCTCGATGGTAGCGGTGATCTGGGAAACCAGTTCGTCAGCGTTTTCCTTTGCCCCGGGTTCCCCATTCGGCGGCGTTCTAGATGCTTCCGGGGGCGGCGCGTATGGCTCGACATCGGCCGAGTATTTCGTCCGGACGAACTCGAACGAAGGGTTGATCCCCTGCGCGCCATCGCCGCCTGCCGTGGTGGGGAATGCGGCAATGTAGTCGCGGATCATGCGCAGGCGGCGCAAGCGGATCTCATATCGACCGAAGATCAGGCCGATCACCGTGGTTGTGGCCATCGCCGCCGCCACCCAAATTGATTCAGTCGTCAGGAACTCAATCAGTGATGTCCACCACACAGCCAGTGTTTGCATCTGCGATCCCCCATTTTGGGGCGAGCCTAGCAACAACAAGAAAGGGCGCCACCAATCGGTGACGCCCTAAGATTGTATTTGGCAATTTTGGGTTGTTTTTTATTTCTTTTTCGCGATGACCAGGTGGCCGGGAGAGGGCTCGCCATCCTGCATGCGCACGTTGATATCGGTGATCTCAACGATTTCGAAGCCGGTGGCGGCCAGGCGTTCGCGAACATAGGCTTCGGCATGGACGAAACGCTGGTGCGGGCCGACGATATAGGGGCGGCCGGCCATGATCTCGGCCGGGCGGGTTTCGGAGGAGAAAATGAACAGGCCGCCATCGGTCATGTTTTCGGCCGCGCCGAAGAACAGCGGCTCGAGTGCCCCGAGATAGGGCAGGACGTCGGTTGCCGTGATCAGGTCGAAGGCTTCGTCGTCATTGTCCTCGAGGAAGTCCTCGATTTCAGCGACATACAGGGTCTCGTAGAGATCCTTTTCATGGGCGAGCTCGACCATGTTTTCCGAAATGTCGATGCCGGTTACGTCGGCGACCATGTCGCGCAACGTGCCACCGGTCAGGCCGGTTCCGCAGCCGAGGTCGAGCATGCGCTTGAAGGGGCCGAGGCCAAGCGTCTGAAGGCGCTGGCGCACCAAAGCGGGCACGGCATATCCGAGCTGTTCGACGAGGATATCCTCAAACGCTTCGGCATGCTGATCGAAAAGGGTTTCGACATAGGCGTCAGGTGCCTTGGGCGGCGCTTCGCCGCGGCCGAGGGCAGCAATGCGAACGGACGCACCACCATGATCCTCGGGATCAATGTCCAGCACTTCGGCATAGGCCTTTACCGCAGCGTCGATGTCTCCGGACTTTTCCAGCGCCAATGCGCGGTTATAGGCCTCAGCCAATACATCTTCGTCGATCTTGGCCATCGTGGGCTCCTTGTGGTCTCTGTCGTATTTTCTGTGCCGTGGCTCTAGCGGCTCGCGCCACAGTTGGCAATGTTGACGCGCGACCATGATCGCTGCCGCATCTTGGTCGGAGTTATGCAATAGGGCAACGAAGGCATGCTGGGAGAAGAATTCATGGCAAATGATCTGGAACCAACGCTCGTCAACCTCGACCCGTCCGGCTCTGAGGCGCAGCAGGGATGCGCACCGGCGCTGCCGGCAAATTCGGCCGAAAAGGCCAATATGATCATCCACTACTACCGTGGTGAAATCGGGCGCATGACCAGTTGGCGTGATCGCATCGACAGGACGTCAAACTGGTCGATGACGGTGGTCGCGGGTCTGCTGTCGGTCTCGCTCTCGACGCCGACGTCGCATCACGGCGTCGTCCTGTTCGCCATGCTGCTCATTTCGGTCTTCTTGTTGATCGAAGCGAGGCGATATCGCTTTTTCGATGTCTACCGAGCTCGAGTGCGTCAACTTGAGCGACACTATTTCGCTCAGGCGCTGTGTCCGCAGGCCGAGTTGAATACCAATTGGGCGGAAGCGATTGCTGCCAGCCTGCGCAAGCCGGTCTTCCTGATAGAGTATCACGAGGCGCTCTTTCGCCGCATCCGGCGCAACTACGGCTGGATGTATCTGATCTTGCTGATGGCCTGGGGCCTCAAGATCTCAAGTCCCAAATTGCAGCCAGACGGCCAGCCGATCGAGTTTGTTTCAAGTTTCCAGCAACTGGTGGCCAATGCCCATCTTGGTCCGATCCACGGCGCAATAATCCTCATTGCCGTTGGACTGTTCTATACAGCCCTACTGGGTGCGGTATTGTACCGCGATCCGGACGATGGCGAATTCGCGCATGGAGAGGTTCATGTCTGATCACAGCCAATCAGTGCAGAATGAATTCACCTTTCAGCGCGCGCCATTCGCTGGACCCGATCATTTTCTGGTGCACATATTGCACTGAGTGAAGAGGTCCTTCGATCTTCTCCTGCCAGAAGCGCAGGAAGCCCTTCATCTCGGGAAAGTCCGGGGCCAGATCGTAATGCTGCCAGACATAGGTCTGCAGCAAGAGCGGGTGATCGGGCAGGCGGTAGAGAATTTGGGCTGTCGTCAGACCGTAGCCCTTCAGCATCAGTTCCATTTCGGTATTCATGACCGTTCGTTCCGTGTCCCAGCTAAGGGATCGGCGCGGACGGTGGAGCGCTTCCGCAACCGACCGGGGCCGCGACCGACGCGGGCCCTGTCGACAATGGAAACACTAGATGGCTAATCAAACGTTAATCGCCAGCAAGCGGCGCCAAAAAACTGATGGAAGTCAATGCATTGGCAGCCTTCGGCGAGAGTGCTGCCAAAGTCTGCCATGCTAGCGCTTGATATGGCGGGTCAGGCGTGCCTCCAGCCAGGCCCAGGTATGACGCAAGGCCTCGACGATCGTCAGGTAGAAGATCGCTGCCCATAGATAGGTCTGGTAATCGAAGGTACGGGAGAAGGCGTAGCGGGTCTGGCCCATGAGATCCAGAACGGTGACGACGGCGACTACGGCGGATCCCTTGATCATCAGGATGATTTCATTGCCGTAGGGGCGCAGTGCCACGATGAGGGCCTGTGGCAGGATGATCTTCCAGAACGTGACAGAGGCGGGTAGGCCCAGCGAATTGGCCCCCTCGGTCTGACCGCGGGGGACGCTCTGGATGGCACCACGCAGGATTTCGGCCTGATAGGCAGCGGTGTTCAGTGTCATGGCGAGCACGGCACAGTACCATGCCTCGCGGAAAAACCACCAAAGACCCACTGCCTCGATCTGCGCCCGAAATGACCCTAGACCGTAGTAGATCATGAAGATCTGTACGAGCATTGGGGTCCCGCGGAAAACGTAGACATAGATGTAGGAGACAGTGTTCAGCAGCTTGTTCGTCGACATGCGGGCATAGGCCACGGGAACGGAGAGAAGGGCACCGAGCGAGATCGAGGCTGCGACCAGCCCCAAAGTGGTGCCAAGGCCCGAGATATAGCGTGGGCCATACCGGACGAACTTGTCTGTGTCCCAATTGCTGATCATCATATAGGCGAGGCCGATGCCGAGCAGCGCCCAGACGCTGAGCGCGACATATCCAACCACACGGGCCGGAGTGAGCAGCCTTGCTCTTGCGGGCGGTGCAGGGCGGGCGGGGATCAATTCCAGGGCGTAACTCATCGGCTGGCTCCAGAACGATTGCTCCAACGGGCAATGGCGTTGATGCCAACCGAGGAAAGCGTGGCGAGGGCGAGATAAAGGCCGCAGGCCAATGCGTAGAAGAAGAAGGCTTCCTTGCTGACCTTTGCTGCAACCCCTGTCTGGCGCAGGATGTCGGAGAGGCCGATGACGGAGACCAGGGCCGTGTCCTTCAGCAGGTTCATCCAGAGATTTCCAAGCCCGGGTAGCGCGATGCGGATCAGTTGCGGCACGACGACCAGCCACATGGTTTTTCTGCGCGACAGGCCGACGGCGCTTCCGGCTTCGTACTGGCCCTTGGGAATGGCCCGGAATGCGGAAAGCAGGACTTCGGAACAGTAGGATGAAAAGACCACCGAAAGGGCCAGCATTCCGGCGAAGAAGGCGTTGATTTCGACGCGCTGATCGCTGCCGAACCAGGACAGCATCGTCTGGATCAGCATTTGGAAGCCATAGTAGACAATAAAGAGTGTCAGGAGTTCCGGCAGTCCGCGGAAGATGGTCGTGTATATGCCGGCGGCGCTGCGAAGGCTTTTTTCCTCCGACTGCATTGCCAATGCGATCATGAAGCCGAGGGCCAATCCGAGAGGCAATGTAATGACCGCGAGAGTGATGGTGACCTTGACCCCGAGTGCTACCTCGTCGCCCCAGCCTGTTGCGCCGCATGAAACGATACCGTCGCCCGCCAAGAGCGTGAACAGGCCGACCGGCCCGCAGAACGGATCGAATGTATATTCGATCCAGGCCCAGACGGAGCCCAGCGCGGAAAACAATCCGCTCATGCCATATCCCCCATAGCGGTTTTCCCGCATTTGATTATTGCATCGGCATCAAATGCAAAATGGCGGAAGCTCACTTCCGCCATTCGCAATCGTGTCAGCGATCCGGCGGTTACTGGCCGTAAACGTCGAAATCAAAGTACTTGTCGTTGATTTCCTTGTACTTGCCACTCGTACGGATGGCAGCGATTGCGGCGGTGAACTTGTCGGCAAGTGCTGTGTCGCCCTTGCGAACAGCAATGCCGGCGCCTTCGCCATTGATGTCGACATCGACAGGAAGCGGGGTCAGGATCTTGCAGCATGTGCCAGCGTCCGACTTGACCCATTCCGACAGGACGACGATGTCGTCGACGACAGCGTCCACACGGCCGCCTTCGAGGTCGAGCTTGTATTCGTCTGCGGTCGGATAGAGCTTGAGCTCAGAGTCAGCCATGTGCTTTTCGGCATAGTTGGCATGCGTCGTCGAGGACTGGGCGCCGAGTGTCTTGCCCTTGAGGCCTGCGACGTCGGTGATCGGCGAGTCCTTTGGTACGGCAACGGCCGGCGGCGTGTTGTAGTACTTCTTGGAGAAGTCGACCTTCTCGAGGCGTTCCGGCGTGATCGACATGGACGCGATGATCGCGTCGAATTTTTTCGCCTGGAGAGCCGGGATGATGCCATCCCAATCCTGGGTGACGAATTCGCAGGTCACCTTCATCTCTTCGCAAAGTGCCTTGGCGATATCGATGTCGAAGCCGACCAGGGTGCCGTCTGCTTCCAAATTGTTGAACGGCGGATATGCGCCTTCGGTCCCGATGATAACCTTTTCCTGCGCCATTGCTGCGCCGGCAAACAGCGACAGTGCGGCAATCGAAGCTGCAGCCAAGAAACGTGTGGGAATACGCATGAGATCCTCTCTGTTGGTGGATGCCGTTTGTTTTTGTTGGCGGCTGTCCGTGGTCGGTGCGGCAATTGATCGGCCACACTTGGGGCCAATATTCGTCTGGTTTTTCGATTGAAATCAACTGGAAACCGTAGCAGGCCGAAAATTAGCGTGTTTTCTTCTGTTGAAACCGCGTTTCTCGCCCTATTTCCCGCATAGGCCACGTGGAGCAATTCCGCTGGCTGCGCGTTCAGGTGGGGTTAATTTAACGGGACCTAGGGTCTGTGCGAGGCTCGGTTCTCCAGAATCGGCGAAACAGAATAAAAGTTACTGTCTGGATGGTTTGACAATCGTCAATCGCTGACGGGGCTAAGGGAAGGAAATGCAAGGCATGTTCAAAAACAGATTGCTGACCACAGTGGCCATACCGGTGCTGTCCATGGCGGTGATGGCCAAGCCGGTGATGGCGTCGACCATCGGGTATAGCGAGACGAAATCACAGTCGCGCCAGGCGGAAGAGGGCCTGATCCAGCTTGCTCAGGCCGTTGTCTGCAGCGACGGAGCGGAAGCCGCTGACCAGGACGCCTGTAATGCGCGCGATGCCCAGCGTGCGGCTGAACAAGAAGCCGCGCGCCAGGCTGCCGAAGCACAGGCTGCGGAACAGGCGGCAGCCGAAGAAGCGCAACGTGCCGCCGCCGAAGCCGAGGCCCAGGCTGCCCAGCAAGCTGCCGAGCAGCAGGCGCAGCAGGAAGCGCAGAGGGCCGCCGAAGAACAGGCAGCCCAGCAGGCCGCGGCGGAAGAAGCGCAGCGCGCCGCCGACGCCGAGGCTCAGGCCGCCCAGCAGGCTGCTGCTGAGGAAGCCGCTCGCCAGGCTGCCGAACAGCAGGCCCAGCAGGAAGCACAGAAGGCTGCCGAGGATCAGGCCGCACAACAAGCCGCTGCCGAAGAAGCCCAGCGCGCCGAGGCTGAAGCACAGGCTCAGGCTCAGGCAGCCCAACAGGCTGCAGAGGAAGAGGCTGCCCGTAAGGCTGCGGAAGAGCAGGCGGCTCAGCCGCAGGCCGAGCAGCCTGCTGCCGCTCCTGCCGAAATGGTAACGTGTGCGGATGGATCTCAAGCTGCCACTGCCGAGGCATGCCCAGTGCCGCAGACCGCCCCTCCCGCTACAGAGCAGGCTCCGGCAGAGCAGCCGCAAAGCGAACAGGCTCCTGCTGCGGAAACGCCCGCCGAGACACCGACTGAAACCCCGGCCGAACAGCCAGCCAGTGGCGCAGAGCAGCCGGCGGCACCTACGACAGAAGCCCCCGCCGAAGCTCCTGCAGAGGCTCCCGCTGAAACGCCGGCGGAAGTGCCAGCAGGCCAGACCACCGGCGAAGCACCGGCCGAACAGCCCGCTGGTGAGCAGGTCCTCGTGCCTGCCGTTGTACCGCCCGCCGATCAGCCTGTGCCCGAACTGGTCGAGACCCAGACCGAGGAGCAGAAGCAGGAAATCGCCGCAGATCCGTCGCAGACCTCGGAGACAGTCGTATTGCCGGTTGAAGGCGGCGCTGCCGTTCTCGATAGCGACAAGGATGCGGACAATGTCGGTGGTATGCAGTCGCGCGATCTGCGCAACCAGCAGCGCGCAGCGGAGGAAGTCGCCCCGGCTCCCGAGAATGACGCTGCCGCGCAGGCCCAGGGTGTTCAGGTCGAAAGCCAGACCATCCAGGCGACTGTGGCGGAAACCGGCACAAAACTCGAGGCAGCTCCGACATTCGCCGTTCCGACATCCGTGACCAACAATGCCACGAACATCACCAACAACGTGACGAACAACAATATCACCAACAACACGGTCATTCAGAACAATGTCGTCAATCAGGTGACCGAGGTGAAGGTTATCGAGCAGATCGATGATCGGACGATCATCAATGTCGGCAACCAGATCGTTGTTCGTGGCGACGACCGTCAGCGTCTGCGTTACGACGCGGAAGAAACGTTCTACGAAGAGCTGTCGCGTGGACGTACCCGCGAGACGATCATTCGCCCCAACGGTTCGCGACTGGTGACGATCTACAACCGCTATGGCGATATCGTTCTTCGCTCGCGGGTTACGCGTGATGGTGAGGAATACGTCATGATGTATTCCCCGGAAGCCGACGAAGAGCGTCCGCAGGTCTTCGTCGACGTGGGTTACTCTCTTCCGCCGATGCGCCTGACGATCCCGGTTCAAGACTATATTGTCAGCACGTCGCGCGAGCCGGATCGTGACTATTACGACTTCCTCGGCCAGCCGCCGGTCGAGCGTGTCGAGCGTGTCTATTCGATCGACGAGGTGAAGTCGTCTGCCCGTCTGCGCGACAAGGTACGCCGTATCGACCTCGATACCATCACCTTCCCGTCTGGCTCGGCCGAGGTCCCGCTCGCGCAGGCCAAGACGCTGCGCCAGGTGGCCGCGGCCATGGAGCAGTTGCTGGCCAAGGATCCGGGTGAAGTGTTCCTGATCGAAGGTCACACCGATGCCGTCGGCTCGGATCGCACCAACTTGGTGTTGTCTGACCAGCGCGCTGAAACGGTGGCTAACCTCTTGACCGAAGTCTACGGCATTCCGCCGGAAAACATGTCGGTTCAGGGCTATGGCGAACGCTACCTGAAGATCCGCACGGAAGCCGGTGAACAGCAGAACCGCCGCGTCGCGATCCGCCGCGTCACCTCGCTGGTTCGTCCGGCCGCTGCTGCCAACCGGTAATTGCCGGTTTAAAATCGCCGAATAGGAAAGGCCGCCGGAGAGATCCGGCGGCCTTTTCTCGATGGTGATCAGGGTCGTTAACGGGTCGGCAGGCCGGTCACCTTGGCGACGAAGTCTGCGATGGCTTGGGTATCATCGAGGTTGAAGACGGGGAGGGTGGTGTCGTCGACAGGATGGTCTGCCGCTATCGCCATGATGTAGGGGTCGCTTGGGGCGAGCGGCTCGCGATTTTTGGCCTCCAGCCGTCGGGCTTCAATCTTCGGTACAGGTTCGCGTTTGTAGCCCTCGATCAGAACGAGGTCGCACGGACCGATGCGGGCCAAGATCGCCTCGAATGATGGCTCAGGACCTCCGCGCAATTCGTGCATGATCGCGAACCGCGTGCCTGAGACGATAACCACCTCGGCGGCGCCCGCCTGGCGATGGCGGTAGCTGTCAGCACCGACCTTGTCGATGTCGAAGTCATGGTGAGCATGCTTGATGGTCGATATGCGATAACCGCGGCGGGTGAATTCCTCCACCAGCCTGACGGCAAGCCCGGTCTTGCCGGAATTCTTCCAGCCGGAAATGCCAAAGATGCGGGGTGTCTCGCTCATTTCATGCCTTTCCGGAGCAGTATCCCGGCCTGGGCCAGATCGT
This sequence comes from Hyphomicrobiales bacterium, assembly GCA_900470155.1. GTDB lineage: Bacteria > Pseudomonadota > Alphaproteobacteria > Rhizobiales > Rhizobiaceae > Allorhizobium. The sequence continues at coordinate 288,855 of UBZT01000009.1, read as the reverse complement.
CTGGTGTGTTGATATTGAAGAACGGATCCTGGAGGCCGAGGTCGGTTTCAATCATGGGAAATTCGACAACCGCCTGAGGATGGCGATCGATAAAGTCGAAGACCCGGCGGTGGCTCGGATCGTCAAGCCAGGCCTCCAGATCGGCTGCCAGCTCTCTTGGCCATAGAGCCACGACGGGATGCGTCCTGCCTGCCGAGGCGGCCAGCACGACGGTTCCGGCCGAAGCCTTCGTGCTCAGACGCTCGACAAGGTTCAGCGGCAGAAACGGCGTGTCTCCGGGAACGGTCAGGAGATGGGTGTAATCACCGCCATGTCGTTCCAAGGCTTTCAATCCCGCCAACACGCCTGCTAACGGGCCTGGCCGGCCGGGTCTGGTGTCGGGACAATTGGGAATGCCGAGATCAAGCGGATAATCTGACACGGCGTTGAGCCATACAGGATCTGCCTGCGCTTGCAGGCGCTCGAGAACCTGGACGATCAATGGTTTTCCGCCAAGAAGCATCTGCGTCTTGTCGCGCCCCATGCGACGAGACACTCCGCCCGCAAGGATGATGGCTGGGTGCCCGTGCGGCGTGCTCATGTCCCACCTGCAACGGCTTCCGGTCGACAAGACGATTGCGTGGCCAGGGACATCGTAGTCTGCCTTGTTTCTTTATGCAGGCTTCAGACCGGTGTCCCCGGTCCTGTGCGTGCCGCCAATTCTGCCTTGCGTTTGTTTTCCCGGTAAAATGTGTAGAGGCCCGAGGCAATGACGATGGTTGCGCCGAATAGTGTCGCAAGTGTCGGTATTTCGCCGAAGAAGACGAAACCGAGCAGTACCGCCCAGAGGAGGCTGGTGTAGCGGAATGGAGCGATGAAGGAAATTTCGCCGGTTCTCATCGCCATGATGATCGATTGGTAGCCGACGAATAGAAAACCTGACGAGACGAGAAGTGTGCCATAGGCGCCATATGATACCGGTTGCCAGCCGCCATAAACCGGGATCAGGAGCAGTCCGGCAAACGAAATGCTGGCAGCGGTGAACAGCGTGACCGTGAACGAGGAGACATTCGGGTCAATCTTCTTGGTGACCAGATCGCGACCTGCTGCCGTGATCACGCTGATCACGACATAAAGAGCGGCCAGCGTGAAGCCTTCGGGGCCTGGCTGAATGATGATCATCACGCCGACGAAGCCAACGCCGATTGCGGTCCAGCGGCGCCAGCCGACAGGCTCGCGGAAAAAGAGCGCGGCACCCAGCGTGACGGCGAGCGGCAGAGACTGCAGGATGGCAGATGCGTTGGCGAGCGGGATCTGGCCAAGTGCGGTCAAAAATGTAATCGCGGCGATGGTCTCGAGGGCGATGCGACAGAGGATGAGCGGCTGAAACAGGTTGCGGATGTGACCCAGCGCGCCGAGCCGCCTCGCGACGAGATAGACCATGACTGTTGTCAGTGCACCCCGAACGAACATGATCTGGCCGACGGTCATTTCGCCGGTTACGGACTTGGTCAGCGCGTCGTTGAAAGTGAAGCCGGCCATCGAGAGCGCCATCAAGGCTGCGCCTCGCATATTGTCGGATAATGCCATTTTTAAAAGATCCTGAAACTTGCAGGCACCCTTCTAAACCAAGGTCGGAGAGGGCGGAACCGATATTCTGGCTAAAAATACAAAAGTTCAGGTATCCGGACTGGCATGAAATGCCAAAAAAACGAGCGGCGGTTAACCTTTGTTCAAACTTGGCGGGTGAAGCTCGATCGGCATGTTCCACATGAGGTGGAGCGCCTGTTTGACGCCGCGCAGATGTTTTTAAGCGTGGGCGCTGACCTCGTTCCGAGGGTTTCATGAGTTTCATCGATCGCCTGCTGCAGAGCCGCAGAATTGTTACGAAGGTTTTATTGTTTGTCGTTCCTCTCGTCCTGCTTATGGCAGGCGTCGGACTTCTGGGTTACCGAACGGCCATTATGTTGAACGGCCACATGACCGTCACCCGCGCCACGATCGGCAATATCAGCGATCTTGAGCAGGTTCAGGGTGGCTTGCAGGAATTCAGCCTTGATCCGACAGAGGCCAGCCGCAAGAATGTTCTGGCTGCCGTCGACATGCAGGAAAGCGGCCTTGCAGTGCTTGATGGCGTTCTTGCGGATCAGGCACAGAATGCCGATCTTAGCGATCTGCGCGCGCTTCCGCAGCGCATGCGCGATCAGACAAAGGCGATGTGGGATAACCATCAACAGCGCAGTGCCTTCGATACCGGGCTGGTCGATGCGGTCGAAGCCTTGCAGGGCGATGGCAAGCAGATCGTCAAGCAGGTGGATTTCGTCCGCAAGGAACTTGCCGATAAGGAGCGTTTCGCCAAGGAGTTGCTGTTCGACGCATCGGCATTCCAGTCGCTGATCGATCGTCTCGGTAAGCTCCGGGTTGCGGTTCAGATGGGATTTACACCGACAGAGCAGCTCGATGAGGCCAAGCTCTATGCCGGCGCGATGCAAAAGGATCTTGCCAAAGCTCAGGCAATCGCCTCCGAAAAGGGTAAAGTGCTGATCGACGAGGTGGCCGGCGCCATGAGCCGGATCGACGCGATCTTGAAATCGACAGATTCCGATGACGCCAAGGCGCAAGGCCTGAACAAAGTGTTGTCCGAGCTTGTCCTGATCGAACAGAAAATCACGCTGCAGGCTTCCAAGAACAGCGATGTGGCCGCCGACCGATTTGTCGGCCTCGACAAGCTTGTCGCGGACCAGAAGGAACTCATGAGCCTGGTCGATGACGCGGCGATGGAGATCGCAACGCTGGAACTGCGCGTGCAGAAAATGCTCGGAAGCCTGGATGAGGCCTCGCGCGGGATCGTTCTGTCGAACGTCTCGGCGCTTGCCGAGATGGCTGCGCGGATTTCCGAGCTTGGATCAAAGAACAGTGCGCTGCGCGATTTTCCGAAGACCATTGCACCACGCCTGAAGACGATCGAGGACAATTCGCAGGCCCTCCTGATGGCCGGAGAGAGCTGGCAGGCCCTGCGGCTCGCATCCACCGACTATGTCTCGACGGCGATGGCATCTCTGCGCGACTTTGTCAGCAATGCGCAGGAGGTCGGCAAGGAAGACAGCGAACGATCGGCAAGCATCTCGATTATCACGATGGTGCTCGGCACACTGTTGGCGATTGTCGGCGGTCTGATGTTGATCGAAACATTGCGTGGGCCATTGAAGCGGATCACCGGTGTGATGTCGCGCCTGGCGAATGGCGACCTGTCCGTGCCCATCGAGGGGCGCAATCGTGGTGACGAGATCGGCGACATGGTTCGTTCCGTGACGGTGTTCAGAGATGCCGCGCTGGAAAACAGGCGCCTGGAAGAAGAGGCAACACAGTCGCGCCAATTGTCGGCGCGCGAGACTGAACAGCGGGCAGAGGAGCGTGCGCGGGTCGAGGCTGATCAACGTGCAGCCCTTGAGGCACTGTCATCGGTGCTCCAGGCGCTTGCCAATGGCCACCTCAATGTCAACATGCGGGAAGATCTGCCGGCGGACTTCGTGGCCATGGCAACCACCTACAACCATGCCGTCGAAGCCCTGCGTCTGACGCTCGAGGACGTGCGTGGTGCCAGCGCGGACATCAATGCCGGCACGGAGAACCTTGCCGTCTCAGCCGATGATCTTGCCCGCCGCACCGAACAGCAGGCCGCGGCACTGGAAGAGAGCGTGCGCGCGCTGTCGCATCTGAGCGACGTGGTTCGATCAACGGCGGATGGCGCCGGTCGGACCGCACGCTCGGTGGCCTCGGCGCGAGATCATGCCCGGCAGTCCGGCGTCGTGGTCAAGAAGGCGGTCGAGGCGATGGCTGAGATCAGCCGCTCATCCGACAAGATCTCGACCATCATCGGCGTCATCGATGAAATTGCCTTCCAGACCAACCTGCTGGCTCTCAACGCCGGCGTCGAAGCGGCGCGCGCCGGTGAAGCCGGGCGTGGATTTGCTGTCGTGGCACAGGAAGTTCGTGACCTTGCCCAGCGCTGCGCGAATGCGGCCAAGGAGATCAAGGCGCTGATTTCGGTCAGCGGGGGCCAGGTCAAATCGGGTGTGGAACTGGTCGAGAACACCGGCGAAGTCCTGCAGACGATCATCAATCAGGTCGAGGAAGTTCAGGGGCTTGTCGAAACGATTTCAGCCGCAACCCGTGAACAGTCCACCGGCATCAGCGAGGTAACGAGCGCCGTTCGAGACGTCGAACTGATCACCCAGCAGAACGCCGCCATGGTCGAGGAAAACAATGCTGAAATCCATGGGCTTCGCCAGCGGGTCGAAAACCTGATGGCCAAGATCGAGCACTTCCGGACCGAGGCACCGCATGCACAGCGGCAGCCGCTGCGACGGAGTGCCTGAGGTCCACTTGGTATGAATAGAGCCGGCGGCGGTTAGCCGCCGGTGACGCTCATGTGGCGACCGACCGCGGGTTTTCGATGATCGCGGTCGATGATGAAATCATGCCCCTTGGGCTTGCGGGTGATCGCTTCGTCGATTGCCGCCGACAGATAGGCATTGTCATCGGATGCACGAAGCGCTGTGCGAAGGTCTGCCGCATCGTCCTGGCCGAGACACATATAGAGCGTGCCCGTGCAGGTCAGGCGGACGCGGTTGCAGCTCTCGCAGAAATTATGCGTCAGCGGCGTAATGAAGCCCAATCGTCCACCGGTTTCCCCGACTTCGACATACCGCGCCGGCCCGCCTGTCTTGTAGGGGATTTCCTTCAGCGTGAAGCGTTCTTCCAGCCTGCTGCGCACAAGCGACAGCGGCAGATACTGGTCGGTGCGATCCTCGCCCGTTTCACCCATCGGCATGGTTTCGATCAGCGTCAGGTCCATGCCTTCTGCATGGGCGAATGACATCAGGTCAGGAATTTCCGCTTCGTTGAAATCCTTGAGGGCCACGGCATTCAACTTGACATGAATGCCTGCAGCCTGGGCTGCCTTGATGCCTTCCATGACCTTGTCGAGTTCACCCCACCGGGTGATCGACTTGAATTTGGCAGGATCCAGCGTGTCGAGCGAAACATTGATCCGGCGCACGCCGCAGTCGGCCAGTTCGGCGGCATGGCGCGCAAGCTGCGAGCCATTGGTCGTCAGTGTCAGTTCGTCGAGACCGTCGCCGAGGTGACGTGACAGGCCGCGGATGAGAAACATGATGTTCTTGCGGACCAGCGGTTCGCCGCCGGTCAGCCTCAGCTTGCGCACACCCTTGGCGATGAAGGCGGAACAGAGGCGGTCCAGCTCTTCCAGCGTCAGCAGGTCCTTCTTTGGCAAGAAGGTCATGTTTTCCGCCATGCAATAGGTGCAGCGGAAGTCGCAACGATCGGTAACCGAGACCCGCAGATAGGTGACGCTCCGGCCAAACGGGTCGATCATCGGCGCGGTTCGCTCTGCGAGCGGCGCTGCAGTTTGCCATGAGGCAGGGCTGTGATCCAATTTCAGGTCTCCCGATGTTTGCCGTAATGTGGGCTCGCACCGTCGAAGCGTCAAGCGAACTGACCTGAATAGTCATTCAAATTCTCTTGCACGGGGTTGGCCAAGGCCCTACCTGTGCTGCACAATTTTGCGAATTTGATCGAGTGAGAACCGGCATGAGCGACACCTGGCCCAGCGAACTCAAGGTTTCTACAGACCGCCGTCTTTTGACCGTCAGCTTCAATGACGGGTTCGTGGCGCAATTGCCGGCCGAGATGCTTCGGGTTCTGTCACCGTCAGCCGAAGTGCAGGGGCATGGTCCGGGGCAAAAGGTGACCGTGCCGGGCAAGCGCAACGTCACGATCAAGTCGATGACCCCGACCGGAAACTATGCGGTGCGTATCGGCTTCGACGACGGCCACGACACCGGCATTTTCACCTGGATCTATCTGCGCGAACTTGGAGACGGCGGCGCGGCGAAATTCGCCGAATATGAAGGTGAACTCGCCACCAAGGGGCTCAGCCGCGATCCTCGCTGATTGGGGCAACGTCATGCGCGTCCTCGCCAAGATCGGCAGCCAACATCCGCTGAATCAGCTTGTCCATGCTGTCGGCCATCTTCAAGCAGTCCTCAAGCGGGGTTGCAGACAGCGTGCGCTCGATCAGATCTGTCTGGATGAGCATCGCCTGCTCGGTGAGAGCTCGTCCCTCAACGGTCAGGGACAGCCTTAATATGCGCTTGTCGCGCTGATCGGGGCGGCGCTCCAACAGACCACGTTTTTCCATTTGTGGGAGCAGCATGCTCATATTGGAGCGGCCGACAAGCAGCTTGCGGGCCAGTTCCTGCTGCGAGATCGCTTCAAAACGGTAAAGATTCACCAGGATATCGAGATGCGGCGGCTTGATGTCCAAGGGAGCGAGCGCCCGTGTGAGCGCCTGTTGCATCAGCTGGCAGGCGCGGCCGACGGATATCCAGCTGCGAAAACGGGGGTGATCCCAAGGGAAGGCTTGATTTTTGTTCATTCTTGTACTTTATTGTTCAATATTGAACATTAAATTGGATCTCCGACTATGACATCCTTCGCTTTCAAGGTCATCCGTTTCGGATTCTCCCGACTGGAGGCGCTGTCACCCAGGCTGTCCGGCAGCCTCGCTTTCAAGCTCTTCTGTCGCACACCCGGCCGTCAGCCGAAAGGGGAGAAAGCAAAGCGCGTGTTTATGGCGGGCCAGCAGACGCTGAAAAATGCCGCGCTTGTGCGCTTGCCGACGTCTGTCGGCAATGTCGGCACGTATCATCTGGCGAGCGGAACAAGCCCGCGCGGGACGCCGCGGCTGCTGGTGGTTCATGGATGGGGCTCCCGGGCGGAATACCTGGTCGACCTTGCCTTGGGCCTGAGTGCGGCAGGCGCCGAGGTAGTCTTGCTTGACCTTCCGGGGCATGGCGTATCCAGCGGACGCCGGCTTGATCTCCGGCTCGCCGCCGAGGCCATCGGCGCCACGGAGCGGCATTTTGGTCCCTTTGACGGTGTGGTTGGACACTCCTTCGGTGGCGCGGCCGTCATGACGGCTGCAGGTGGGGTGTTTGGCGAGCGGTCAAGTCTCAGAGCTGAACGCATCGTGCTCATCGGAGCGCCTTCCAGCATGGGTGAGGTTTTTGCCGGATTCGCGTCGACGATCGGCCTTGGCCGGCGCAGCATGGCGGCCATGCGTGCGCGGGCTGAGCAGTATGTCGGTGTCGGGGTCGAGCAACTCGACACGGTCACGGCGGCGCGGCGCATTGATCGTCCGCTGCTGGTGGTGCATGCAGAGGACGACAAGGAAGTGAATGTCGGTCATGCGCAGCGCTATATTGGCTTGTCGCCGAAGGTGCGGCATCTCTGGGCCAATGGTCATGGGCACCGGCGGATCGTCAGTGCTCCCGAGGTGATCGGTGCGGTTGCCGATTTTCTCGTGAGGGATCCGGCGAACGACGCTTCCGGACACCGTGCAGTGTCATAGGCTTGTCATCAGTCTTTTCTAGGAGCCTGTGACATGGAATGCTGCCTTCAGCGCGGCAATGCCCGCTACGCTCAGGAGAGACAGCATGAACGTGATCCGGACCGCAGAACAGTTGAAGCAGATTTATGGTGATGTATCCGAGGCCTCGGTTGCCAAGGTCACACGGGTTTTGACGGCGCAGTATCGCCAGATGATCGAAATCTCTCCCTTCGTTGCCTTGGCCACCGTCGGACCGGAGGGACTCGATTGCTCTCCACGCGGAGATCGTGGCGCGGTTGTGCGTGTTGAGGACGAAACGACACTGTCCATGCCCGACTGGCGCGGTAACAATCGCGTCGATTCGCTGCTCAATATCGTGCGGGATCCGCGCGTTGCCCTGATGTTCCTCATCCCGGGTTCGAACACAGCAATACGTGTCAATGGAAAAGCGGTCGTCTCGGTTGAGCCGGCACTGCTGGCCAGCTTCGAAATGGACCTGAAACACCCGCGCAGCGTGATCGTGATTTCGATCGACGAGGTCTATTTCCAGTGCGCGCGCGCTATCATGCGTGCGGATCTGTGGAACCCGGACGTTCGGGTCGATCCTGGCCAGTTGCCGACACCCGGCGATCTTCTGAAGGCGGCAAAGGCTGATTTCGACAAGGAAACGTACGACCGGGAATGGCCGGCGCGTGCGGCAAAGACCATGTGGTAGTTGCACATAGCCCGCGCACTCAAGCGCGGGCGCACGCTTACCGCTTGTAGATCAGCCAGCTCTTGGTGAAGTCCTTCTTCATTCCGTCTTCGTAGAGCTTGGTGCGGTTGCGACCTGCATTCTTGGCGCAGTAGAGCGCGATGTCCGATTTGGCATACAGTTCGCCCGCGTCCTCCGCATCGGTTGCCATGCAATAGCCGAGGGAAATGGTCACAGGACCGTAGTTGACGCCGGTCTTGGAATTCTTGAACGGGGTTGTTTCCAAAGCGACCCTGACCCGCTCGCAGATCTGATTGACTTCCTCGACAGTGTTACCGTCGATGATGATGGCGAATTCCTCGCCGCCAGTGCGGGCAACGAAGCAGTCCTTGCGGACATTTGCCCGGATGACATTCGCGACCGTGGCCAGAATCTTGTCGCCGACGGGATGACCGTATGCGTCATTGACCTTCTTGAAATTGTCGATGTCGGCCAGGACCAGGGCGGAGAGCGTATGGCCGTCGTTGGCGTAGACGGCAGACAGCTTTTCATCAAAGGCGCGCCGATTGGCAATACGGGTCAATGAATCCGTGTTGGCGATCCGTTTGTATTCGTCGAGTTCCTTGCGGACGAGATCCATTTCATGCGATTTTTGCGACACCTGGGACACGGTTCGCTCACCATGTGCCATGGTGCTGCCGGTGGCTTCGGTCAGGATGGTGATCGCACTGCGCAGAATGTCCGCGCTCGAATTGCTTTTGGAATTGATGCGGCTGTAGGTTTCGCCCAGCAGTTTGTTGTAGCTTTCCAGCGAGGTCTGTTCCTGTTGCAGGACCCTCAGCAGGCTTTCAAGCTCACCGATCAGCTTGGTGTGGGCATTTTCGATTGCGCGGCCCTGATGGCTGCCGAAATATTGCTCGCCGATAGCGTCAAGTTCGTCCTGCGTCGCCTTGCTGCCAAGGGCCGCAAGCTCGCGGGTCAGTGCCGGATTGGAGCCAATATAGGCCTCGTAAAACAGCTCGTAATTGCGCGGAATGGGAGCGACGCCCATTGTGCGCATTGCGAATGAGATCTGTGCCGCCACGTCAGTTACCTGCGCTTTGGGCGGTGGCGCCGTCGTCATCGGCCAACTCCAGTAGATTGGTCGGACCTTCTAGTCCCAAGAAATTGTTTATCGATAAAAACTTTGAAAATGTTTAATTATATCGATGTGACAAATCATGCATGCAAACTTGCATTGCGACTGCCAGGCTGCGCAAGCCTTTGTTTTTAAAGCAATGTATAGGCCCGGCGAACTTTTTGGTCGCCAGGCCTGGCGGAAAATTAGGTTCAGCCGAGATTGAATTCCTGGAAGAAATCATTTCCCTTGTCATCAGTAACGATGAAGGCAGGGAAATCTTCAACCTCGATTTTCCAGACCGCTTCCATACCCAGTTCCGGGTATTCGAGAACCTCGACCTTGCGGATGCAGTCCTGGGCAAGGCGTGCGGCCGGACCACCGATGGAGCCGAGATAGAATCCGCCATGGGTCTTGCAAGCTTCGCGCACGGCGCGTGAGCGGTTTCCCTTGGCGAGCATCACCATCGATCCCCCGAAGGACTGGAACTGGTCGACGTAACTATCCATGCGACCGGCCGTCGTCGGGCCGAAGGAGCCCGAGGCAAAACCAGTCGGGGTCTTGGCCGGGCCCGCGTAGTAGACCGGATGGTTTTTCATGTAGTCCGGCATACCTTCGCCCTTTTCCAGTCGCTCGCGGATCTTGGAATGGGCGAGGTCGCGGGCAACGATGATGGTGCCCGTGAGTGACAGTCGCGTCTTGACCGGGTGCCGGGTGAGTTCGGCGAGTATGGCGCTCATCGGCTGATTGAGGTCGATCTTGATCATCGACGACGACAGGGCGGCCTCGTCGATCTCGGGCATGTATTTCGACGGATCGGTCTCCAACTGCTCGATATAGATCCCGTCCCGGGTGATCTTGCCCATGGCCTGACGATCGGCGGAACAGGAAACACCAAGGCCGATCGGCAATGAGGCGCCATGACGGGGCAGGCGGATCACACGAACGTCATGACAGAAATACTTGCCGCCGAACTGGGCACCGACACCCATTGACTGGGTCAGCTTGTGGATTTCCTGCTCCATCTCGATATCCCGGAAGGCATGCCCGCTCTCGGAGCCCTCCGTGGGGAGACAGTCGAGATAGCGCGCCGAAGCGAGCTTGACCGTTTTCAGCGTCATCTCGGCAGACAGGCCGCCGATGACGATCGCCAGATGGTAGGGGGGGCAGGCTGCTGTTCCCAGCGTGAGGATCTTCTCCTTGAGGAAGTCGATCATGCGGTCCTTGGTCAGCAGCGAGGGGGTGCCCTGATAGAGGAAGGTCTTGTTGGCCGAGCCGCCGCCCTTGGCCATGAACAGGAACTTGTAGGCGTCCTCGCCTTCCTCGTAGATTTCGATCTGCGCCGGCAGGTTGGTCTTGGTGTTCTTTTCCTCGAACATCTTCAAGGGCGCCAGCTGCGAGTAACGCAGGTTGCGGCGCTCATAGGCATCACGAACGCCGGCGGCCAGCGCCTCGTAGTCGCCGCCATCGGTCCAGACACGCCGGCCCTTCTTGCCCATGACGATCGCCGTGCCGGTGTCCTGGCACATTGGCAGGACACCGCCGGCTGCGATATTGGCGTTCTTCAGCAAGTCGTAGGCGACAAAGCGATCGTTGTCGGTCGCTTCCGGATCCTCAAGGATCGACGCTAGCTGCTTCAGGTGGCCAGGGCGGAGCAGGTGGTTGATGTCGGACAGGGCGGCCTCTGCCAGCAGTCTCAAGCCCTCCGGATCCACGTTGAGGATCTCCTGGCCCTTGAAAGTTTCGACAGACACATAGTCGGAGGTCAGCTTGCGGTAGGGGGTCTTGTCTTCGCCAAGAGGAAAGAGATCGTCAGCCATCAGTCCAGAGCCTTTCAGCGGCAGGTTGTCGGATGGCGGCTGTTTACGGTGATGGGGGTTAAATTTCAATGATTCTAAAGAAGGGAGGCGCTTTGACGAGCGAGCGTGGCGAGCCGGGTGAAGTCAGGCCAGGTCACCCAACGTACGCAGGAACGTCGCTGTGTTCACACATTCTCGCCCGCCCAAGGTCAATGTTGTTTCATAGGCTTTCTTGAGTTCCAGTTCGAACTGCTGCTGATTGAACGCGGTCAACCACAGCACAAGTGCTTCCTGCATAACCTGGCTGGCATTGGCAAAACGACCGGCACAAATCAGAGCCTCGATCCGGGCAACGATGTCCGGATCAAGGTAGATCGTCAGCGGTTGTTTGGCGATCTCCAACACGGATGTTGGTTTAGCATTATTGCATGTAATGCGGAACGGCTTAACTTAAGCTGTGCACAGTTTTGATTCGCGATCAGTCGGTCTCAGTTTGGCCCGATCATCAGTTCCGGCCGAACAAACTGGTCGAATTCCTCATTGCTCAGATACCCGCCGCCAACGGCCTCTTCGCGCAGGGTCGTGCCATTCTTGTGGGCGGTCTTGGCGATCTTGGCACAGGTGTCGTAGCCGAGCTTGCCATTCAAGGCCGTCACCAGCATCAGCGAATTCTCCACACCCTTGCGGATATTGTCTTCGCGCGCTTCGATGCCGATAACGCAATTGTCGGTAAAGGAGACGGCGGCATCGCCGAGCAACTGGACCGACTGGAGGAAATTGTAGGCCATCATCGGATTGAAGACGTTCAATTCGAAATGGCCCTGGCTGCCGGCAAACGTGATTGCTGCATTGTTGCCGAAGATGTGCGCGCAGACCTGGGTGAGGGCTTCCGACTGGGTCGGATTGACCTTGCCCGGCATGATCGATGAGCCCGGCTCGTTTTCCGGCAGCGACAGTTCGCCGAGACCGGCGCGTGGGCCGGATCCGAGAAAACGGATGTCGTTGGCAATCTTGAACAGCGCTGCGGCCGCTGCATTGATCGCGCCATGGGCAAAGACCATCGCGTCGTGAGCGGCAAGTGCCTCAAACTTGTTGGGAGCGGTGACAAACGGGATCGAGGTGATCAGTGCAATTTCTTCAGCCACCTTTTCGGCGAAACCGATCGGCGCGTTCAAGCCAGTGCCGACAGCTGTGCCGCCCTGGGCAAGTTCGTACAGGCCCGGCAGCGTGAGTTCGATACGCTTGATCGACGAGGCGACCTGAGCGGCGTAGCCGGAGAATTCCTGGCCAAGCGTCAATGGCGTCGCGTCCTGGGTGTGGGTGCGGCCAATCTTGATGATATGGGAAAAAGCCTTGGCCTTTACGTCGAGCGCCTCGTGAAGGCGGTTCAGGCTGGGCAGCAGGTGGTGGATGACATGTTCCGCTGCGGCGATATGCATCGCGGTGGGGTAGGTGTCGTTCGACGACTGGCTCATGTTGACATGGTCATTCGGATGAACCGGTTTCTTCGATCCCATGACGCCGCCCAGCATCTCGATTGCGCGATTGGAAATAACTTCGTTGGCGTTCATGTTGGACTGGGTGCCGGATCCGGTTTGCCAGACGACCAGCGGGAAATGATCGTTGAGCTTGCCATCGATGACCTCCTGGGCCGCTTGCACGATCACATCGCCAATCGCGGGGTCAAGCTTGCCGAGCGCCATGTTGGCACGGGCCGCGGCCTGTTTAACAATGCCCAGCGCTCGGACCACCGGAAGCGGCTGCTTTTCCCAGCCGATCTTGAAATTACCCAACGAGCGTTCCGCCTGAGCGCCCCAGTAACGGTCGGCGACCACGTCAATCGGGCCAAAGGTATCGGTTTCAGTGCGGGTGGTCATGATCGTCCTGTTTTGCTGTGTGCGCTTGCGCGCCTTCGGTGGATCGTCGAGTTGCCTGTGCTCAATATCTAGGTCGTATATCTCCTAGCGCAACCGCATAAGATTAAGGTGAGTGGTCATATCAAGATATGTGTAGCGGTGAAGGGTATCGTTGGCGCATCAAAACAGGTGTGATGTACGGGACCTGGCAAAGCGGCACATGCTGTCTGTCTGCGATATTGTGTCATATTCGGCACGGATCACAACAATTTGTGCATGTCAGCACCCTGTCCAGCCAGTGCCTCGCTTCTGCTTAAATTCTCCGTCAATCAAAAATTAACGATTATTTCCACTTAGTTTGCTGTGTTGGCCACATGTCTGCTTCGGCTGATTCACACAAAGTTGAGACCCCGAGCTGGATCCAATTGCGGGGTACAACTTTTCAAGCAAAAGCTGATCGGTTAGTGATCCGCGCAACAGGCTGTCGATGCCTCGAGTCCTTGTGGCTCGGATATTGAAATGAGAGCGAGAATGACGAGAAACAGGAAATTCGTGGTAACCGCGCTTTTGGCTGCGGCAACCGCCCTTGGCGGCCTTCCACACGAGGCTGGCGCGACAACGCTTCTCGATCTTCTTCGTGGCGGCCCTGGAAAGCAGACGAAGCGTCAGGCTGCGTCAGCCGCACTGGAACAGCAGGCTCAAGGCGGCCTGGAAATGGGCGACCCGGAACCGCTGCCAAAGGTTTCAGGACCCCGCTACTATACCTACAAGCCCGAAACGCAGCGTGCCATCCAGGTCAAGCTGCCGGTTGCCGGCGAGGGGGATCAGGCACCGGAAGGTCAGGTTCTGGGCGCGCGCCGTTTTCTAACGGAAGCCTCCGTGCGAGCCACCGACGATGTCGCGAAGTCGGTCGAGACCTATTACGGTAATCCGAACAAGCCATTGATCTGGGTGACGGACGCCGGACTGACGGATCGTGCCGGCCAAATGATCGACGCGCTTTCCAAGGCAGGTGATGCAGGTCTGTCGCCGGAAGACTATGCTGTCGTGCCGCCGGCCGAAGCTGGTGATCCGGCCGATCCGGAAAAGCGCCAGCGCGAATTGATGGCTTTCGAACTGGCGCTCTCGGCCAAGGTTCTGACTTACGTCAACGATACCACGCGCGGCCGCGTCGATCCCAACAAGATTTCCGGCTATCACGACTTCAAGCGCAAGGGCGTCAAACTCGCACCAGTTCTCGATATGCTCCGCTTGAGCCCGGATGTCGGCGCATACCTGCGCAACCGGGATCCGCACAACGCGCAATATGTCGCCTTGCGGAACGAGCTCTTGCGCTTGCGTGCGGAAGACAGCCAATCGGCTCCCGTCATCACGGTGGCACCGGGCACATTGCTGAAGCCGGGGCAGAGCAATCCAGAGCTTGCCAATGTGATCGGTCTGTTGAAGCAGAATGGCTCCGACACACTAAAGAGCCAACATTCGGCTGTCTTGGCTGCCTATGCAGGCACACCGGACTATACGCCGGAGCTGGTGGCACTGGTCGAGACGTTCCAGCAGGAAAACGGCCTCAAGGCCGATGGTGTTGTCGGTCCGGCAACAGTGCGGGCCATGGTCGGCGATAGCAATGCCGAGAAGATCCAGAAGCTGATCGTCGCCATGGAGCAGATCCGCTGGCTGCCGACCGATCTCGGACAGCGGTATGTTTTCATCAACCAGCCCGCTTATACGGCTTATTACATCAACGATGGCCTCGAACAACTCAACATGCGGGTCGTTGTCGGCTCGCGTTCGAACCAGACCTATTTCTTCCAGGATCAGATCGAAACTGTCGAATTCAACCCCTATTGGGGCGTGCCGAAGTCGATCATCATCAATGAGATGTTGCCGAAGCTGCGCTCCGACCCGAGCTATCTCGACCGCCTGGGTTATGAAGTCAGCTATGGCGGGCGCAAGGTCGCGTCGAGCCAGATCGATTGGTACGCAACGCACTCGGTTGATGTGCGTCAGCCGCCGGGGGGAGACAATGCCCTTGGCGAACTGAAGATCCTGTTCCCCAACGAACACGCCATCTACATGCATGACACGCCATCGAAGAGTTTCTTCAATCGTGACATGCGGGCACTCAGCCACGGTTGCGTACGTCTGGCGGAGCCCCGCGTCATGGCCGCCGCGGTCATGGGGACGACGGTCGAGGAAATCGGCAAGCAGATAGCCTCAGGGCAGAACCGCGCGGTGCAGGTGCCGCAGAAGATCCCGGTCTATGTGGCCTATTTCACCGCTTGGCCGAACAAGGCCGGCGCCGTCGAGTTCTTTGATGATGTCTATGGTCGGGACGATGCGGTCGACAAGGCCCTGACGATCACGACGGATGCCCGCACACCGCGGTCGTAAGCAAGACGATCGCTTGCTGATAAGAATCGAAATGGCGGGCCTTGGCCCGCCATTTTCAGTTGTGCTGCCGGGTTCGGTTCAGGTGTTTTCCACCAACTCATTGACGAGCGCGACGGTCAGTTCGTCGAAATGGTTGATGATCCGGCTTGCGCCAAGGTTTTCGATCGGCGTGTCGGAATACCCGAACGGCACAGCGATCGATGCGATGCCGGCGTTGCGGGCTGCCAGAATGTCGTTGATGCTGTCGCCGATCATCAGTGCGCGCGCCGGATGACCGCCCGCTTTCTCGATCGTTCCGGTCAGATGTCGTGCGTCCGGTTTGCGCACGGGGAAAGTGTCTCCGCCGGTGATTGCGGCGAAGTGGTGCGTAAGGCCCAATTTTTCGATCAGGGGGCGGGCAAGCTCTTCCAACTTGTTGGTGCAGACCGCAAGCGTGAAGCCTTCTGCCGCGAGCCGCTCCAAGGCGGCTACCAGTCCCGGATAGGCGCGGCTTTCGCCCGGCATCCCTGCCTTGTAATGATTGATGAAACGTTCGAGCAGCGCCGGCAATTCTTTCTCATCCAGCGGCACGTCACGGAGCGCAAAGGCCCGCGTGATCATTACGCGTGCGCCTTGTCCGACGAGATGTGTCAGGTCGTCATATCCGACGGGGGCAAGGTTCTGGACGGCAATGGTATGGTTCAGGCTGGCAACGAGATCGGGAGCGGTATCGACAAGTGTGCCGTCGAGATCGAAGACGATGGTGGTTTGTGTCACGGAAGCTCCATACGCTGGGCAGCAAGGTCCGTTCGGCGTTAGGGGAAATCCGCAGAAAAGGCAACGGCGGCGATATGGGGAGGGCTTTCGTTTGTCGGACGAGGCGTGTAAACAGCATCCGACGAAACGGATGGGAGCTTTTGGCGTATGGACGCCCGCGAAATGAAGATCAAGGCCGCGGCCGCGGCTCTGGAACATGTCGAAGATGGCATGCGCCTCGGTATCGGCACTGGTTCGACAGCGGAAGAGTTTGTGCGGTTGCTGGCAGAAAGAGTGGCCGGCGGGATCAAGGTACAGGGCGTGCCGACATCCGAGCGGACGGCACGGCTTTGTGTTGAGCTGGGCGTGCCGCTGAAATCGCTTGATGAACTGCCTGAACTTGATCTAACCATCGACGGCGCCGACGAGATCGACCAACGCCTGACCCTGATCAAGGGCGGCGGCGGTGCGCTCTTGCGCGAAAAGATCGTCGCGGCAGCGTCTCAGCGGATGATCGTGATTGCCGACGCGACCAAAGTGGTGGACACCCTTGGCCGCTATCCTTTGCCGATTGAAATCAATCCTTTCGGCCAGGTTTCGACACGCGTTGCAATCGAAAAGCTTGCAGCCCGGCTCGGCCTGACAGGTGAGTTGACACTGCGCGCCAGAGGCGAAGATGATGTCTTTATGACCGACGGCGGACATCTCATTCTTGATGCATCTTTTGGCCGTATTCCTGATGCAGACGCATTGGCTAGCCAGCTCAATGCCATCCCCGGCGTGGTGGAACACGGCCTATTCATCAACTTGGCCACTCTCGCCATCATCGCCGGTCCGGCGGGTGCGCGGGTGATGGAGCCGAAAAACTAAACAGGAGCATTGAATTTCATGATCAGCTTTTCGGATATGAGCCGTTTCACATCTGTCGCCGTCATTGCAGGCGGCGTGATGCTGGGAGCGATTTCCGCCAAGGCCCAGGATGTCGCGCCGGAGCACATTCAGGCCGCGCGCGCAGCGATTGCTTCGCTTGGCGTGACCGACCGCTTTGATGCAATCCTGCCGAACGTCATGAACCGGCTCACGGGCCAGTTGATTCTGGCATATCCCAACCTGCAGGACATTATTTCTGCCAAGGTTGAGGAAGAAGCGTTGAAGCTTGCGCCGCGCCGCGCTGATCTGGAGCAGGAATCGGCGCTGGTCTATGCCAAGGCATTCTCTGTCGAAGAACTGCAGGCGATCACCGCATTCTATAGCAGCGAAGCCGGCAAAAAGCTTTTGAAGGATGGGCCGATCGCCACCCGGGAACTGCTGAAGGCTGCCGACATCTGGACGTCGGGTATTGCCCGCGACCTTGAGAAGCAGGCCAATGAATCGCTGCTCAAGGAGGTTGGTCCGACACAGCCTGCCGTGGCGCCGCCGACTGCGGAAGCGCCCAAGCCGTAATCGGATGATCGCCACCAAATAGATGAAGCCCGGACCCTGGTCCGGGCTTTTCTTTTGGTATGCACCCACCCTATATCAGGACCGTCCCGCACTTTGGGGCGGCAAGGAGAAAAAATGTCCAGTTTCGACTATGACCTGTTTGTGATCGGCGGCGGCTCCGGTGGTGTGCGCAGCGCGCGCCTTGCGGCATCGCTCGGCAAGAAGGTTGCGATTGCGGAGGAATATCGTTTCGGTGGCACCTGCGTCATTCGCGGCTGTGTTCCGAAAAAGCTGTTCGTCTATGCTTCGCAGTTCCACGAACATTTCGAGGACGCGGCCGGATTTGGCTGGAGCGTGGGTGAAAGCACCTTCGACTGGAAGAAACTGATTGCCGCAAAAGATCTGGAGATCACCCGCCTCGAGGGCCTGTATCGTAAGGGCCTGGACAATGCCGGCGCTGAGATCATCTTGTCGCGGGCCGAACTTGTCGGTCCCAACAGCGTGCTGATCAAGCAGACCGGTAAGGTTGTCACGGCCGAGAAAATCATCATCGCCGTGGGCGGTGGCGCGAACCCGCATGCGGCCCTTCCGGGCCATGAACTCTGCATCACGTCGAATGAGGCTTTTCATCTGGAACGGCTGCCACGGTCGATCTTGATCGCAGGCGGCGGTTATATCGCTGTCGAATTTGCCAATATCTTCCACGGGCTCGGTGTCGAAACGACGCTCATCTATCGTGGCGCTGAAATTCTGAGCCGGTTCGACCACGACATGCGCCGTGGCCTGCATGAAGCTATGGAGGCCAAGGGCATCCGGATCCTGTGCCATGATCATATCCAGTTGGTGACAAGGACTGAGAGCGGCGATCTCGAAGTTGAAACGATGAACAATGGCAAGCTTGGCGTCGAGCAGGTCATGCTGGCTCTCGGTCGCGATCCTTATACCAAGGGCCTCGGGCTTGAAGCCGCCGGTGTCGAGCTCAACGAGCGCGGTGCAATCATCGTCGATGCTTATTCGCGCACGAATGTACCGGGTATCTTTGCGCTCGGCGATGTGACCGATCGTGTCCAATTGACGCCGGTCGCCATTCATGAGGCCATGTGCTTCATTGAAACCGAATATAAGAACAACCCGACGTCGCCAGACCATGAACTGATTGCGACGGCGGTTTTCTCGCAGCCGGAGATCGGCACGGTCGGCATGTCGGAAGACGAGGCAGCAAAGCGCTTTGATGAGATCGAAGTCTATCGCGCGCAGTTCCGTCCAATGAAGGCAACGCTGTCCGGTCGTGCTGAAAAGATGATCATGAAACTGATCGTCAACGCTGCGGACCGCAAGGTTGTTGGTGCGCACATTCTCGGTCATGACGCAGGCGAGATGGCGCAACTGCTGGGCATTACGTTGAAGGCCGGTTGCACGAAAGACGATTTCGACCGGACCATGGCGGTTCATCCGACAGCGGCGGAAGAACTGGTTACGATGTATAGCCCGAGTTATCGCATTAAGAACGGCGAGCGGGTTTAACCTGATGAAGGTCTGCGCCGCGCCGGTGGCGGCGGGGCCTGAAGACAAAGAGGCGCGGCAAAGCCGCGCCTCTTTTGAAAAAGCCTTGATGTGGCTGATTTTGCCTGTTGGTCAGGTCCAGGCCAGCACCGGCGCCGCAAGAGCGGCGAGCGCCAGCAGCGACAACGCGATGAACCGCATGCGGTTTCTTCTTCGCGTAAGGGCACCATTCCAGTCATACGCCATAACTCGATCCTCATGATCTACGCAGGAAACCGAAGTTTCCAATACAGTTCGCAATGCCCCCACTGGTCGGGGTAGTCAGCGAGACTTGCGTGAAGCTGACCAAGGGGAGGCGGTCGCGAGGTCATTCCGGTCCAGTGTGGATTATCGATTTCGAATGTGCGGCGGACACTGTCGCCTGGCAAGAGCACGCGATTGTATCGAATTGAAACAGGCTGTGAATAATGTGTGTAACTCTTGTGCGCTGCGAAAACTCATTCTCCGCATTGATCAAGCGATGCAGGCTGCGCGCATGGCGTATAGCCCAGAGCCCAACCGGTATCGGCACCCCTCTCAACGGAAACGCAACTGGCATGCTAAGTCACGGTTGTCGCGGTGTAGGCCATTCACGTCATGGAGGTGGAAACCGCACTGTTTGCAGTGGCTATTCGGGTATCGGAGCCATCCAATTATCGGTTCGAAAGCCCTTAAACTTCGGCTTTGCAAGCCACATATAACGGTCTATAAGCCCCCATCCGACGCGGCCGGGAGGAGGCCGCATTTCTATTTCAGGACAGGTGACGACCATGGCGCAGAATTGGACCCCGAACAGCTGGAGGCAGAAGCCGATCAAGCAGGTTCCGGCCTATCCGGACCTCGACGCATTGAAGGCTGCAGAGCAGCAGCTTTCGACCTATCCGCCGCTGGTTTTTGCGGGCGAGGCGCGTCGTCTGAAGAAGTCGCTGGCCCAAGTCGCACAAGGCGAGGCCTTCCTACTGCAGGGCGGTGACTGCGCCGAAAGCTTCGCCGAACACGGCGCCGACAATATCCGCGATTTCTTCCGCGCCTTCCTGCAGATGGCGGTCGTCCTGACTTTCGGCGCGCAGCTTCCCGTCGTTAAGGTCGGCCGTATCGCCGGCCAGTTCGCCAAGCCGCGCTCGTCCGACATGGAAACGATCGGTAACGTCGAGCTGCCGAGCTACCGTGGCGACATCATCAACGGCATCGAGTTCACCGAAGACGCGCGTATTCCGAACCCGGAACGCCAGCTGATGGCGTATCGCCAGTCGGCCGCGACGCTGAACCTCTTGCGCGCCTTCGCCATGGGTGGTTATGCCAACCTGGAAAACGTGCACCAGTGGATGCTTGGCTTCGTCAAGGATAGCCCGCAGGCCGAACGTTACCGCAAGCTCGCCGACCGCATTTCCGAAACCATGGACTTCATGAAGGCCGTGGGCATCAGCTCGGAGAACAATCCGAGCCTGCGCGAAACCGATTTCTTCACCAGCCACGAAGCCCTGCTTCTCGGTTATGAAGAGGCGCTGACGCGCGTCGATTCCACCTCCGGTGACTGGTATGCCACGTCCGGCCACATGATCTGGATCGGCGACCGCACGCGCCAGGCCGACCACGCGCATCTGGAATATTGCCGCGGCATCAAGAACCCGATTGGTCTGAAATGCGGCCCGTCGCTGCAGGCAGACGATCTGTTGAACCTGATCGACATCCTGAATCCGCAGAACGAGGCCGGCCGCCTGACGCTGATCTGCCGTTTCGGCCATGACAAGGTTGCCGAGCACCTGCCGCGTCTCATCCGCGCCGTCGAGCGCGAAGGCCGCAAGGTCGTGTGGTCCTGCGATCCGATGCATGGCAACACGATCACGCTCAACAACTACAAGACCCGTCCGTTCGAGCGTATCCTGTCGGAAGTCGAAAGCTTCTTCCAGATCCACCGTGCGGAAGGCTCGCATCCGGGTGGCATCCATATCGAGATGACCGGCAAGGACGTGACGGAATGCACTGGTGGTGCGCGTGCCGTGACCGGCAACGATCTCGCCGATCGCTACCACACCCATTGCGACCCGCGACTCAATGCCGACCAGGCACTGGAACTCGCCTTCCTGCTCGCAGAGCGTATGAAGAGCGGCCGCGACGAGAAGCGCATGATGGTTGCCAACGGTTAAGCTGTTCGTTCAGCAAGAATATGCAAAGGGCCGATGCGAGAGCTTCGGCCCTTTCTTTTTCGGCGCTTCGCGCGCCTTGCCTATTGGACGAGAACCGACTGCATGCAGCGTGCGTCGGTGACCCTTATATCCGCCTCGCCAACCCTGACGCCGAGCGTCAACAGCGTGTTGTAGAGGATCTTGTCGAGCGGCACCGTCAGCGCCGAAAGGGTGTCTGAAAGGGCAGACTGGATGGCTTTGGGACTGGCGATGCTCAGTGGTCCCAGCCGGATGTCGAGATCGAGGTTCTTCAGCAATGAGGTCTGCAGCGATGTCAGCGTGTCGCTCGTCGATATTGTCTTGAGCGTGCCATCCTTGATGTCGGCAGCGCTGAAGATCAGGGTTCTCTTGTCCATATTGGTTGCCGTGACATGTGCAATCGCGTCGATACCGAGCAGGGGGGCTGCGACAAGATTTGCCTTGGTCACGCGGGGCGTGGTTCCGAAATTGGCAAATGCCTTGGAGTTGACCTCTCCCAAGGCCAGTTCCACAATACCAGGTACCGCTTCAACCTTCACGTACGGCACATTGCTGGCACTTCGGCAGATTACGTCTGAAATCTTTGCCTCCGCATAAGCGACCTCGAGATAGACCGGCACCTTCACCTTGATTCCGGCAAGTGCCAACAGACCCTCGCTGGTGATTTCGATTGCCAGTCTCGTTTGCGCGGTGCGGATGATCGTTCCCGGCGCACCGACAGCCGACCGTGGCGATACGACCGCCCGTTCGCCGATCGCAAGACTGAGTTTGGCGGATGCAAGGCCCGGGACCTTGGCGCCGAGGTCGAGATCGATTTGCGATTGGCCATTTGCCGCGCTTGCCGCAGTTGTCAGCAGTTCAAAGACTTCGAGGTCCAGCGCCATGAAATCCGAGCTGCCGACGAGATTGTGGGACAAAGGTTCCAATCCAATGATTTCTGCCAGCTTCAAGGTAAGCTTGGTTTTGGATGCCGTGCGTACCAGGGCTTCGAGCGCCGTTCGGGTACGGGGTTCCAAGCCTGATGTGCCGAGGATCGCCCGAAGCAGGTTACCATAGGCTATGTCCGTTTCCAGTAATTCGCCGTAGGTCAATGCCGTGAGACCGAGATCGACCGCAAGCGCGTCAATGACGCCGAGCGCATTGACCTGGGTGTCGAGCAGTGCACGGTAATCCATGACATCCAGGTCGACAGTGGTTCCGAGCAGGCCGGACAGGACAGAGTTGAGAATCCCGTCATGCAGGCTTGCGAGGCGCGAACCGATCGAGAATGCGGCGACCTTGTTCGCCGCTGCGGTGCCGACCGCGCCGAGTGAAGGTGGTTCGGCAAAGGCGCTGGCGAAATAGAGATTGCCCTTGCCGTGGATCTCGACTCGCGCCGCATCTGCTTGGCTGCGGGTTCTGACAAAGCGGGCAGCCACGGAAAGTGCCGGATCGGCGGTGTATCGGCCAGGAGTGACGGTTGCCAGGATGGCCGGAACTTCATTGGGATCGTATGGAACGAGACCCGTCTCGGTCAGAAGGCCCTTGGCGGTCGCAACCGGGATTTTCAGGCCATTCATCTGGAAATAGTCAAACGTTGCCTGTTCTGGATCTGCGAGATTTGCGGCGGCGGCGATTGCCGCCAGATCTGCGGCCTGCTGCATTTCGCGCTGCTGAAGCGTGAGACTGCCGTAGTCGACGCCGAGTGCCAGCGCCGCGATGATCAGGGGGGAAACCAGTGCTGCGGATATGGCGATGTTGCCATCGTTGTCGCGCGCAAGAGCCCTGAAGCCCAAGAGACCTTCACGGAGACGTTCGCCCATTCATATTCCCCCCACCCTGATCGTTGAAAAGCGCCGGATCGTGCTGTCAGGCATGGCGAAGCTGTAAAGGTTCCAGATCGGCAGTCCTGAAGCGTCGTAGTAGATGTTGACGGTGAACTGGTTCGGATTGTCGGGGCTGTCATTGACGGCGACCGCAAAGGCTTCTGAATCCAGGAACGCGTAGTCCGAGGTGGCCGTTTTGACATAATCTTCGGCAAGGTGCTGGCGCTCACGCAGGCTCAACCCTGCAATCGCGGTTCTGGCGGCATCGGCGGTGATCTGCTGAACGGCATGGCTGGCACTGAGGTAAATCGCATAGCCTAGCATCGAAAACACCACGAGAAAGAACAGCGGTGCCAGGATGGCGAACTCGATGGCCGATGAACCGCTAACATCTTTGAGGAAACGAAAACGGCAAAGCATCGGCCTCTCCATTTGATATTTGTAATTTAGATTTATATGGAAATACGGAACCATTTAATGGTTGGTTACTCGGTTGTATCAAAAGTATAGATGCACGCTTATGTTTAATTCAAATACTTGTAACGGTTGTGTTTTTTTATTTTCTCTGATGTTTCTGGTTGCGCTAACAAGACGCTGGATTCTGCGGTTGTTCGCTTGCGCCACGACGGTTCGCTCACCTGAGCGCCCAAAAGGCGTTAACATTTGTGCGATTTTCCCTTCATTGTGACGGCCTACTTTGCGGCGTCGTACCTAGCCAAACTGCCAAGCTTTGCATCAAATTACTTGATTTGACCCGACGCCGGACATCCGCGATCCTGATGTCTCGTACATTTAGGAGGGTGGATTGAGCGAGATTCATATTGGCGGCTGCCTGTGCCAAGCCGTTCGTCTGACCGTAAGGGGAAAGTTGAACCCTGTCAGTTTTTGCCATTGCTCGCAGTGCCGACGGCAGACGGGCCACATCTATGCGACAACTGACGCCGCGATGGATGACGTCGTG
The DNA here is from genome assembly GCA_900470155.1 of Hyphomicrobiales bacterium. Lineage (GTDB taxonomy): Bacteria > Pseudomonadota > Alphaproteobacteria > Rhizobiales > Rhizobiaceae > Allorhizobium. The sequence continues at coordinate 264,975 of UBZT01000009.1, read as the reverse complement.
ATCACCGGGGCAGATGCAATCTCGTATTACCGTTCAAGCCCGGAGGCGCAACGTGGTTTTTGCCGCCTGTGCGGATCGGCATTGTTCTGGCGGGCGGACGATAGCGGGAGGATGTCGATCATGGCAGGGCTTTTTGATCAGCCCACCGGCATTGCAGGTGGCTATCATATCTATTGCGCCGACAAGGGAGACTACTACACGATCAATGATGATCTGCCGCAATATCCGGCGAGCAGCACTGTCTGAACCTACCTCACCATATGGATATCCAGCGGATTTGGCAGATCATCTCACGCTGCCGCTGCATCCTGATCGATCGTCAATTGTTGCCGGCTCTTGCGATAGGCGATTTCCAACGCTGCAAACTTGGCGGATTGCCAGGTGAAATAATCCTCGATGAAGCGCTGGCTCAGCCAAAGGTCACCGCGCCGACGCGGCAGTTCCCAGCCCAGCAGTTCTTCGCTTTCCGCTTTCTTGAACATGCGCTTCAGATTGGTCGCTGAAATCATGTAGATCTCGCTTAATTCGGCGAGCGTCACCACGCCGACCACGGTTCGCTTTGCTGAGCGGTCAAAATCGCCCAGACGCGCAATCAGGTCATGCAGAATCATGCCCCCGAGATCTGACCACAGAAAATGGCCGATGCTATCGGGCGGATCGCGCCAGAGCGGATCGGCAACCAGGATTTCGGCCGCGATCGGCTGACCGAGACGGAAGATGCGCGGATCCGCCACGGTCGTCGCCTCTCTATTGCCACCATCGAGACGGTCGAGGCAGGCCATGTGGCCGACGAACCAGCGCATCATCGCTGCGTTGCTGATTTCGGTCGTTTCGAGAACACGCACCCGCTTGTCAGGGATATCGGGAATGTCACGCAGAAATTTGTAGGCCACCAACTCGGAGAGATAGGCGGTCGCGGTGTTGCGGCTGGCAGCGCCGAGCCGCATGACGATCTCGACGAAGCGCGTCGCTGTCAGTCCGGACAGCGGATCGTCGTCGCGGCGGCTGAGTGACAAAGCGAACATTGCATGGGTCATCAGCCACTTGCGATGCGACGCCTTCAGACGTGACAACCGTGGCGTCTCGTTGTGAATGGCAATGAGATGTTGTGCGATCTGTTTCTCGATTGCGGGAAACAAGGCGTGAGATGCGATTTCGGCACGCGTAAGTTGCGGCATGGTTGGTGCTCTGTTGAATAGTGTCACGTTCAAGACTGCCGCGCGAACGAAAATCCGGTCAAGATGAGCGGACTAAGACACTATCAAGCGCGCAGCATTTTTGAACAAAAAAAGTCTATGAGATTAAATTGACTTTTCCGCAATAGTGCACCGATCCATGACTTGTCAACATAGGTGACTTGGGAGGTGACAAGTATCGCCTGCTCACGTCACCGGCTGTAGTCTTTCGGCTTGTTCGGGGAAGAACCGTTCAGTTCCAAAGCCTTCACCAAACATCATATCATGTTGAAGCAAGCGATAGTCACGGATGGTGGGATCAATGCGGCCGGACACGGACCAATCGGGCTGAGCTCGGTTGTTGCGCTCGATCAACTGGTGGCGGTCGATCACAGTATAACGTTCCTGCACACGACCGAGCATGCCGGTATAGAACGGATGTCGATATCCGCTCATCCTGACGATGAAATGCGGCAGTTGCGAGGGACTGACCGAGCCGAGATTCTTCTGCATGCCGCGCTTGGAGGACCACACAACCAGTGGTGTTTCATGCTCGCGTTTCATCGTCGCAACGGAGGCTTTGCGGGTCGCGACCTGATCGGCCATGTAGCCGCTCTCGGTATAGACCGTGCCGAGCGGCGGCAGGTGGTCGCCAAAAAGCACGATGATGGTTTCCCGCCGGCGCTTCTTGGCCCAGTCCATCAGCATCTTAAGGCTCTGATCTGCTTCCTTGACGCCCTGCGTATAGGTGGCCAATGCACTTGCGCTCCCGTCGGACAAGGTTGGGGCGTCAACCTCGATCGAGTTCTTCTTGTAGCGATTGGTCTCGTAGGGGCCATGGCCCTGCAACGTAACGGCAAAGAAGAAAAACGGCTTTGCGGTATTGTCGGCCTGACTGATGATATGGCGCGTCAACGCATCGTCGGAGGCAAAGATGCCGCGCTTTTCCATCGCAGGCATGTTTTCCTCGGATTGGAAGCTTTGGAAGCCGAGTGCCTGATAGACGTTCTGGCGGTTCCAGAACCAACTCTGGAACGGGTGGAACGCCTTGGTGACGTAACCTTTCGATTCGAAGAATGTGGCAAGCGACGGCAAAGGGCGGCGGATATACTGCTGATAGGGAATGCTGCCGTAGGGCAGGAACGCGTTGCTGAACCCTGTCAGGGCCTCGAATTCAACATTGGCGGTCATGCCGCCGAATTCCGGCGAGAATACATTGCCAGACTGGTTGGCACGCATGGTCGGCATCGGATCGCCGGAATAGCGGATGCTGGACATGCGCGTCGGATCCCAGAGCGATTCGCTCATGATCATGATGACATCGGCCTGACGTCCCGAAAAGAACGTCGCGGGCAGGCGGTCGGTCGGAATGTCTGAGACCGCGAGATTGTTGTAGCCGTCCGGCGCACCGACATTGGCCATCGGGACATTAAAAGCGAAGGCAAGCAGGAAGCCATTGTGACGATAGTTTTCCTTCTGGTCCCACATCATCGGCACGATATTCAGCCGATCGCGGACATAGGAAAATGCCATCGGATCCATCAGCGTGACAAAACCGGCGAGGATCGGGGCTGCGACCAACGTGCGACCAATGCGGACCACGGGAAGGATGCGCGGGAAAAGCCGGCGGCTGACGAAGATCAAGTAGCCAAGTGCACCAAGGATAGCCAAAGCCAATAGCGCCATGCCCGTTGCCGCAAGCGGACGGGCAGCAACCATGACAGGCAGAAGTTCCACGATCTGGCGACCGAACAGCAGGTCGCTCGGAAACAGCGGATCAGACAAGAACAGTTGTTTCTGTCCGGAAAAGAAGGCGGGCAGGAGCGACAGCGGTACGATCAGCAACGCCGACTGATAGGCACGCCCGACGATGGCATCGCCAAACAGCATCATCAAAAAAAGCATGCCTGCTGCAATCATGCCCGGGCGAGCGGGCGACAGCATGTAGTCGGCGATATCGTTCAGGCTTCCGCGCGCCAGCCATTCGCTGAGAACGATGGTGACGATCGCCAGCAATGCGGTGTTGATCAGCGGGAAAACGATGCGTCCGGCACGCCCGGTGGCGCGCGCTTCATCCCGGCGAGGTGTGGTGCCGACAGCTGCTGCCAAAAGGCTGGAATTTACCGATTTCGCACGCGTATCAGCCACAGAGTTCTCCGCGAGAAAAGCCAATTTCATCAAAGGTTCGCATAGCTGTCACATATTCGTCATGAACGCTACATGAACTGTGCCAAAGGCCCGATTGTTCCCCGTTTTTGATCGATGGTTGGGTGGCGACCGCACGCTTGGTTGGCAGACGCCGTTGCGATCCGTCAATCGAGCGGTTAAACCGTTGATCATGAGCGAAACATTGCAAAAAACAGATGTCCTGCGCATTGCCATTGCGCAACTCAATCCAACGGTTGGCGACGTCGTCGGCAATCTGGCGAAGGCGCGCGCTGCGCGGTCGGACGCTGCAATTCAGGGCGCTGATCTGCTTCTTCTGACGGAGCTGTTCATTTCCGGCTACCCGCCTGAGGATCTCGTGCTGAAGCCAGCGTTTCTCAGCGCGTGCCTGTCTGCCGTCGAGCAACTGGCGGCAGAAACTGCCGACGGCGGCCCTGGCGTGATCATCGGGTTCCCGCGTCAGAGCGAAAAGGGACGGCATAATTCGGTGGCCATTCTTGATGGCGGCAAGATCCTTTCGTTTCGCGACAAGATCGATCTGCCGAACTACGGCGAATTCGACGAGAAGCGCGTCTTTGTCGAAGGCGAGATGCCCGGACCGGTCAACTTTCGCGGCGTGCGCATCGGCGTGCCGATCTGCGAGGAAATCTGGAACGATGCCGGCGTCTGCGAGACGTTGGCCGAAACCGGAGCCGAGATCCTGTTGGTGCCGAACGGCTCTCCTTTTTATCGTGGCAAGGTCGATGTGCGTCATCAGGTGGCCCTGCGCCAGGTGATCGAGACCGGCCTGCCGCTCATCTTTGCCAACCAGTTGGGTGGCCAGGACGAACTTGTGTTCGACGGTGCAAGCTTTGCCTTCAATGGTGACAAATCGCTGGCGTTTCAGATGAGCCAGTTCGAGGAGACATTGTCTGTCACGACCTGGAAGCGGACCGACAGTGGCTGGCGCTGTGATGAAGGGCCGATGTCCCGCATTCCGGAGAAGGAGGAGGCAGACTACCGCGCCTGCGTTCTCGGTTTCCGCGACTACGTCAACAAGAACGGCTTCAAAAGCGTGGTGCTCGGCCTTTCAGGCGGGATCGATTCGGCCATTTGCGCCGCAATTGCTGTCGATGCTCTGGGGGAGGAGCGGGTGCGCACCGTCATGTTGCCTTATCGCTACACGTCGAAGGACTCCTTTGCTGACGCCGAAGCCTGCGCCAAGGCACTGGGTTGCCATTATGATATCGTGCCGATCGCCGATCCGGTCGAAGGCTTCCTGTCGAGCCTTGCCGAAATGTTCGAAGGCACGGAAAGCGGGATTACCGAAGAGAACCTGCAAAGCCGTGCGCGCGGGACGATCCTGATGGCGATCTCCAACAAATTCGGCTCGATGGTGGTTACCACCGGCAACAAGTCGGAAATGTCGGTCGGCTATGCGACGCTCTACGGCGACATGAATGGCGGCTTCAATCCGATCAAGGACCTGTACAAGATGCAGGTCTACGCGCTTTCCGCCTGGCGCAATGCCCATGTGCCGCCTGGCGCGCTCGGCCCATCGGGCGAAGTGATCCCAGCCAATATCCTGTCCAAGGCGCCGTCGGCCGAACTTCGGCCGAACCAGACCGACCAGGACTCGTTGCCGCCCTATCCGGTGCTGGACGATATCCTGGAATGCCTGATCGAGAAGGAGATGGCGGTCGAGGACATCGTTGCCCGCGGCCACGACATCGCAATCGTCCACCGGGTCGAGCACCTGCTCTATCTGGCCGAATACAAGCGTCGACAATCGGCGCCGGGGGTCAAGATCACCCAGAAGAATTTCGGCCGCGACCGTCGCTATCCGATCACCAACCGTTTTCGCGATCGCTGAGGGGCTGCGAAACCGATTTCGCGGCGGCATGGAGGAGACGTGATGCGCAGTTCGGTCGAGATCTACAATATCCGCACACGGCTGAGCCGTGTGGTCTGGCAGACCGCCGATCTGGTCGAGGCACCGAACTGGTCGCCGGACGGCTCCTATCTGCTGATCAATGAAAACGGCCTGCTCTACCGGCTTTCGCCGAAGGGTGGACAGGCACCGGTACAACTCGACACCGGTTTTGCGATCGAATGCAACAATGATCACGGAATATCGCCGGACGGATCTCTGGTCGTCATCTCGGACAAGACGGAGCACGGCAAATCCTGCATCTATGTGCTTCCCGCCATAGGCGGGCAGCCGCGCCAGGTGACGGCAAAACTGCCATCCTATTGGCATGGCTGGTCACCTGACGGTCGCAACCTTGCCTATTGCGGCATTCGCGAGGATGTCTTCGACATCTACTCGATTTCCGTGGATGGCGGCGAGGAACGCAGGCTGACCATGGGCGAGGGGCGGAATGACGGGCCGGATTGGTCCGCCGACGGCGAATGGATCTATTTCAACTCCAGCCGCAGTGGCCTGATGCAGATCTGGCGCATGCATCCCGATGGAAGTGATGTCGAGCGCATCACCTACAGCGATACCGGTGACTGGTTCCCGCATCCTTCGCCGAAGGGCGACAAGCTTCTGTACCTCTCCTATGCGCCGGACGTGTTCGATCACCCGCGCGACCACGTGGTCAGTCTGCGGCTGATGGATATGGATGGCGGCTCGCCAGAAACCCTGTTCGAACTCTTCGGCGGGCAGGGCACGATCAATGTGCCGAACTGGTCGCCCGATGGCGATGAATTCGCCTTTGTCCGCTATTTCCCCGTCTCCAACTGATGCTCGTCGCAGGCTGATGCTTGCGTCCTCCAGCGATCGGTCTACAAGATTGACGATCAGGTGCCCGCAGTCTTGCGGGAGAATCGGGAAGCCGGCGCAAATCCGGCACGTGCCCAACGCTGTGAGGTGGATGCGCGCGCAAGGGGAAACCCGGCCACTGGTGGACAAGACCGGGAAGGCGGCGTGTGCAGCAGATGCCAAGTCAGAAGACCGGCCTGATGAGATAGACTTGCCCGCGCGGACGGCGGGCGGTTGCGCATTGTTGGGGATTTGACGATGCACGACGAACCGAACGAGTTTCTCGTCCGGGCCGGTTGCTTTTCGACGGAGGAAAAGCATGCCGTCTACCGGGCCATCCATACGCGCCGCGATGTGCGTGATCAGTTTCTTTCCGATCCCTTGCCGGACGACCTTGTCCGACGCCTGTTGAGTGCTGCGCATGCCGCGCCCTCCGTGGGCTTCATGCAGCCGTGGAATTTTCTGCTGGTGCGCGATGATGAGCGGAAGCGTGAAATCTGGGACGCTTTCGACCGGGCCAACCGCGAGGCCACTGCGATGTTCGATGCCGATAAACAAGCGGCCTATCGTGCGCTGAAACTCGAGGGGATCCGCAAGGCACCCCTCGGCATTTGTGTGACCTGCGATCGGGATCGCGCTGGTCCCGTTGTGCTGGGGCGCACACACAATGCACGCATGGACAGTTACTCGACTGTCTGCGCCATCCAGAACCTATGGCTCGCGGCGCGCGCCGAGGGTGTCGGACTCGGCTGGGTGAGCATTTTTCACGAGAGCGAGTTGAAGCGGATCCTGGGCATTCCCGACCCTATCGAGGTCGTCGGCTATCTTTGCCTCGGCTATGTCGACACGCTCTACTCGGCACCGGAGCTTGAGGTCAAAGGCTGGCGATCGCGCCTGCCGCTCGACGAATTGATCTACGAAAACAGCTGGGGAGACCGGCCTTCCGCGTTCAACACTGCGGCCGGTGTCATTCCTGTAGAGGCTGCGGACCAGGTGCCGCCGGCTTCCTCAGATTGATCGCCCCCGTCGCCGGAGGCAGAAACTGTGGGCCGACCTTGCGGATATTCGAGGCGCTGCCATCATAGGCGCGTTCCAGCGGCGGTGCGACGGCTGCAGAAGCCGATTGGCTCTGTTGCTTTGGCGCGATGGTGAGGATGGAAGACTTGTAGTCCGGAGCCGCCTGCCTCGGGTTCAATCGCTGTCTTGCCTGCTCATGATAATGGGCAAGATCGCATCCACATTGCTGGGTTTCGCCGGCCGTGCGGTTGCGATAGGCGAATGCGTTGGGAAGGTCGCGATATGGCCTGCCGGTCACTGCCGAAATCATGTCCGATGTCTCACTGTACTCTGGAGCGTGGAAATACAGTTCGGTTTCGGTGTTCGGGCACATCTGCTGGCACTGGCCTGCGTCCCGGGCGAAATTCATCGCCGATGTGTTGGACGAAATCGGGAAAAAGCCGCCATCGCAGGTACGCACACACAGAGTGCGGATATTGCCGGTGGGCAGCGGGGCCGGCTGGTCGGGCAGGACACCCGGGGCGTTGCGGCTGACTTCATACGGTTCGGCCAACGTGTCGAGATAAGGGACGCGCTGAGCTTCCTCTGGCTCGCTCGCAAGCGTCGCGTCGGTGTCGGGGCTGCAACCATTGGCCACCAATGCTTCGCTCAATCTCGTCCGCGAGCCCTGACTTGCAGCGCTGCCTGATCGAATTTCCTGTAGTTTTGCTGTGAGGATGTCCCTGTTTTCTTCCATCCTGTCGATTGCCTTGGAAAGGTCTCCGCAATCGTTTTCTCCGTCCGGGCGCACAATCACGACCGCGGAGGTCAGGCAGCGTAACCTCTTCTGGTCCTGCTTCGCCTTGCGAAGCTCCAGATTTTGTTGGGCAATGGCGCTGGCATAACGATCGATTTCGGGATTGTCACCGATGATTGTTGACGCGTTGGCAAGTCGATCGCGCAGTCGCTCACAAACGACCGACGCCGAAGCCGAATTGGGCAGGACCCAGGCCAAGCAGAACGCAGCAACTAGAAGTCTTGGTATCCTCGTCGGCAAAATCGATTTCCCGGTGGCGCGTCGCACTCCGTGTGCCCGCGCCTGCTCCTACACCAGCTAGGCGAGAATACGCCAGTTAAAGCTAAAGTAAAATGACGATGCCGACATTGACCGCCATCGCTGCTGCGCCGTTGGCGGTCAATGCTGTTGTTTAAGCCGCGCGTGCCATTTCGAGCGTCATCGGTTGCTCCAGGACGCTGCCACGGATCGATGCGATGCTTTTCATCCGGGTGAGCAGGTCGTCCGTGATCTGCCAGCCAACGGCAACCGCCTGCACGGAACCGATCCTGTGCGGGGCGGCAATACGCGTGCCCGGGCAGCCCATGCGCTTGAACATGCGCTCCAGGAATATGTCGGTGACGGTTACGATGTGGCTCAGTCCTGATGCCAATCCGAGTTCTCCGACGCCGCACATCAATTCGGCTGCGGCAATGGTGACCTGGTTGCTGGCGCGGTCCTGCGAGATTTCCGGATCGATACAGAAACGGCTCGATTCCCAGATTGCTGCGCTGCGAATTTCTTGGCTCCCGCCCAGCAGGATGGGAAACGTATCGTTGAGCATGTTCGGTCCAAGGGTTGGCAGCAGGCGAAGAGCGCCCCGCAGACGCCCGGTGTCCCCGTAGGATAGCACGTAAAGCGGATTGGCCTGGTCGTAGTGATCAATTTCCCACTCGCCGAGAACGCCAACATCCCAATTCAGGAGATCGTGGAAGACTGTTTTGCGCAGGCGATGCATGGCGTCGATTTCGGACGGATGGCGTTTGCGGTTGGCGCCGTTAATGATCCTGATCATTCGTCACTCCTTCAGTTGAATGGAGTGCCGAGGATGGCGATTGCAGTTGACCGATAAAACTGTCGGTAGAGACAGCTACGCGTCTGCAATCAAATATTCCATGAGGTCGGAGAAGGGCTAAATCAGTTCCGATGCCTCGTGCGGATTCGCAATCAGATTGCGCCAGAGCGCTTCGGCAACTGCCTGCGGGTTGGTCATCACGTTGAGTTTTCGGCGGGCATTGGACATGAAAAAGCGCACGGTGCGCTCGGTGATCCCGAGAATTACAGCAATTTCCCAGTAACTCTTGCCGGCTGCGACCCAGGACAAGGTCTCAATCTCTCGCCGTGTGAGCCTGTCAGGCGCATGCCGCGGATATGCGTCTGGGCGCTTGCGTGCAAGCATTTTTGCGTGAAAGCTGACAGCCAGGGCGGCAATGTCGCGATCATGCACCCGGCGCAGATGCGTCCACTCATGCTCTTCCATATCGGCCTGTATGACGAGGAAAGCGGCTCGGCCATTGTGAGACAGCATGGGGTAGCACGCAGCGACCGAGTTCAGACGAAGTAGGCGTGCAAGTTTTGCGAGGTTTTGCCCTGCCAGGGTTTTGGGGGCGATATCCCGCCAATCGAATGGCTGAACCGCCAAGTCTGCATGTCTCAGCGGGGCCAGCAGGAGTGTGTCGCGCAGATTGTTCGTCAGCTTGTTCAGAGTTGCCAACGGCGTGTGGTAAAGACTGTGGGCGACAATGCGACTGTCAACGATCATTCCGTCGAAATAGAGCAGGTGAACGAGGGAATACGTCTGGCGCATGCGATTGAAAAATTGCGCAGGCTCGACACGCTGATCCTGCTCGAGCCAATCACGCAGTCCGAAATAGGCCTCCGCAGATGCCATGGAAAAAACCCTAAAACCAAGGGTTCAGAATGGTTTGGCTTGCTGCGAATTGTCCAGCGGCAATCTGTCCTTGCCGCTGGCAATCGGCCGAAATCTTGAAGGCCGTCGTCCCGCGCTGGGGCGGGCGACGACGTTATGCCGGTTGCGAGGCTTCCACGACCGCCAGGGCCGCCATGTTGACGACGCCGCGCGACGTCACCGAGGTTGACAGGACGTGGGCCGGCATGGCGGCACCCAGAAGGATAGGACCGACATGCAGTGCATCCATCATGGTGCGCATGATGCCAAGTGAGATGTTGGCGGCATCGAGATTCGGGAAGACGAGCAGGTTGGCTTCGCCCGTCAACGTACTGTCCGGCATGGCCCGTTTGCGCAGTGCTTCCGACAGCGCCGATCCGCCCTGCATTTCGCCATCCACCTCCAGTTCGGGTGCCTCCTGACGCAAGATGCCGAGCGCGCTGCGCATCTTTGTGGCGCTTGGCGAGGGGCGCGAACCGAAATTGGAGTGCGACAACAAGGCTGCTTTTGGGGCAATGCCGAAGCGCCGGATTTCCTCGGCGGCGAGCCTTGTCATTTCCGCGATTTCTTCAGCCGAAGGGTCGTCGGTGACAAAGGTGTCGGTAAAGAAGATCGCGCCACGCTGCGAGATCAGCAGGCTGAGACCTGAAAAGTCGCGCACGCCGGGGCGCTTGCCGATAATCAGCCGGACGTCACGCACATGGCGGTCGAAACGGCCTTCGACTCCGCAGATCAAGGCATCGGCGTCACCGCGCTTCACTGCAAGTGCGCCGATTACCGTGGTGTTCGTGCGGACAATCGTGCGGGCGGCTTCCGGGTTGATACCGGCGCGGCCGACAATGGCAAAATAGTCATCGACATAGTCGCGGTAGCGCGGATCGTCTTCCGGATTGACCAATTGGAAGTCGACACCCGGACGGATGCGGAGGCCGTAGCGCTTGAGGCGGGTCTCGATGATTTGTGGACGACCGATCAGGATTGGTTCGCCGATGCCATCTTCAAGCAGGACCTGGGCAGCGCGCAGGACGCGCTCATCTTCGCCCTCTGCGAATATGACGCGTTTTTTGGTGGCTATTTTTGCCGCTGCGAAGATCGGCTTCATCACGAAGCCGGAGCGGAAGACAAAGCGGTTCAACTGGTCGAGATAGGTATCGTAGTCGCTGATCGGACGGCGCGCGACACCGCTGTCGGCCGCGGCGCGGGCCACAGCCGGGGCAATGCGCAGGATCAGGCGTGGATCGAACGGCGAGGGGATGAGGTAGTCGGAACCAAACGTCGGTGTCTCGCCGGAATAGGCCTTGGCGGCCACTTCCGAGACTTCCTCACGTGCCAGCGCTGCAATGGCACGCACGGCGGCCATCTTCATCTCTTCGTTGATGGTGGTGGCGCCGCAGTCGAGTGCACCCCGGAAGATATAGGGGAAGCAGAGAACGTTGTTTACCTGGTTGGGGAAGTCCGAGCGGCCGGTGCAGATCATCGCATCCGGGCGCGCCGCGCGCGCTTCTTCCGGCATGATTTCCGGCTTTGGATTGGCCAGGGCCATGATCAGCGGGTTGGGCGCCATCTGTACGAGCAGCTCAGGCTTCAGTACGCCTGCCGCAGACAGTCCGAGGAAGACGTCGGCGCCGTGGATGCTGTCGGCCAGCACGCGCTTGTCGCTTTCCTGGGCGTAGACTTCCTTCCAAGGGTCCATGAGCTCATTACGGCCCTTGTAGACCAGGCCTTCGATGTCGTGGACCCAGATATTCTCGCGCTTGGCGCCGAGAATGACGAGAAGATTGAGACAGGCGAGTGCTGCGGCGCCGGCGCCGGAGGCGACGATCTTGACCTCCTCGATCTTTTTTCCTGCGAGTTCGAGGCCGTTGAGGATCGCAGCCGCGACGATGATCGCCGTGCCGTGCTGATCGTCATGGAAGACCGGAATGTTCATCTTGGCGCGAAGCTGGTCTTCGACTTCGAAACACTCCGGAGCCTTGATGTCTTCGAGATTGATGCCGCCGAAGGTCGGCTCCAGGGCCGAAATCGTCGAGACCATCTCATTGACCGTCGGCGCTTCGATTTCAATGTCGAAGACATCGATGCCGGCAAACTTCTTGAACAGAACTGCCTTGCCTTCCATCACCGGCTTGGAGGCGAGAGGGCCGATATTGCCGAGACCGAGAACCGCGGTACCGTTTGAGATCACCGCAACGAGGTTTGAGCGCGCCGTATAATCGTCGGCGGCAGCGGGGTTTTCCTGAATGGCAAGGCAAGGTGCAGCGACGCCTGGCGAATAGGCCAGCGCCAGATCACGCTGGTTGCCGAGCGGCTTGGTCGCCTGGATTTCCAGTTTCCCCGGTCGCGGATAGCGATGATAGAAAAGCGCCTGCTCATCGAGGTCCGCAGAGGTGTTGGAGGCTTGCGGCTTGTTCTTGTCCTGGGAATTCATCGGCTCACCGGCAGTTTCTTGAAGGGGAAGTGTGGGTTCCTCAATACACGAATTGCCCGCAAGTGGTAGTCGCTAAGTGCGCCGATCGGTACGGTGTCATCTTCCTGAAACACGACTCTGGTTAAGCGCTTGATAAAGAGTGCTAGAGGACCGCGACGTGGAAGAAGCCAGCGAAATCCGCCAATTCAGGACACTTTTCATCTCGGATGTACATCTCGGCTCGAAAGCGGCCAAGACCGATTTCCTGCTCGATTTCCTGCGCCTGCATGAGGCGGAGACGATCATTCTGGTCGGGGACATCGTTGATGGATGGCGGTTGAAGCGCAGTTGGTACTGGCCGCAGGAATGCAACGACGTTGTGCAGAAGCTGTTGCGCAAGGCGCGCAAGGGCACGCGGATCGTCTACATCCCCGGCAATCACGACGAATTCCTGCGCGGCTTTCCGGGTACCCATTTCGGCGGTATCGAGGTCGCTGAGCGCATGATCCACGAGACGGCCGACGGGAAAAAGTATCTCGTCCTGCATGGTGACGAGTTTGACGTTGTCGTGCGCAATGCCCGACTGCTCGCCTATCTGGGCGATTGGGCCTACGACACCGCGATCGCGATCAACATTTTCCTTGCAGCCGTCCGGCGCCGTATGGGCATGCCTTATTGGTCGTTTTCGGCCTGGGCGAAACTGCAGGTCAAGCATGCCGTCAATTTTATCGGCGAATTCCAGAAGGTTGTCGCCGAAGAAGCCCGCCGGAACGAGGTCGATGGCGTTATCTGCGGCCATATTCACCATGCGGTCATGGAAGACATCGATGGCATCCACTATGTCAACACGGGTGACTGGGTGGAAAGCTGCACCGCCATTGTCGAGCATCACGACGGCCGGTTTGAGTTGATTTCCTGGGCGCACAAGATCGGTGAAGCAGCTTCTTCCAAGCGAATCGCATCGCCGATGGTTCCGATTTCGTTGCCGGCGCTGGCTGACATTGCCGAAGCAGAGGGTGTCCGCGCAGCCTGAGCGCAGCGGACAGGTGCTGGAAAGCGACAGCCCAGCCAGATTAAAGCCATGGTGTGCGATTAATTCCCGGTTAAGGATTACATCGCCATTTGCGATGGTTATAGTGCACTTCCATTTTGTAGGATTTGCGTGGACGGGATTCGTTGTGGCCCGTCATTTTGGAAGTTGTCTTAGCCTTGAACTCTGTTCAGCCTGAAATCGCGCGTATCACGATCGATGACCTGCCGGAGGGGCGTGGGCGTGTCATTCGGCTCGCCGGAAACTGGAAAAATACCAGTCTCAGCGCCATGGTCAAAAGCGCAGGCAGCCTTGTGGATGACAAGTCCGGGGTTGCCGAAACCGTGGATCTCGACAGTGTTGTCAGCATGGATACAGCCGGCGCCTGGCTGGTTCGGCGTTTCGTCGCGCAGCGGCAGGCTGACGGGCGCGACATTTCGATCGAGGGCGGTACGCCTGAGATGCGTGAACTGATCAATGCGCTGCCCGACCGCGTTCAGCCTCCGGAAAAGAAGAGCAGCCGCAGCAGCCTGTTCGAAACCATCTTCGCACCCGTGGGGATGCTGACAGTCAGCCTCTGGGAAGATTTCGTCGCCATGATGTTTGTGCTCGGCTCTGCCGTGCGCGGGGCCCAGACGAAATTCGGGAGAGGCGGTGGCGTTTCGCCCGCCTCCGTGGTCAATCAGCTCGACCACATGGGCGTTCGCGCCATGCCGATCATCATACTGATGTCGTTCCTGATCGGCGCCATCATCGCGCAGCAGGGTGCTTTCCAGCTCCGTTATTTCGGTGCCGAAGTGTTTGTCGTCGATCTTGTCGGCATTTTACAGTTGCGCGAGATCGGCGTGCTGTTGACGGCGATCATGATTGCCGGCCGTTCCGGCAGCGCCATAACAGCCGAAATCGGTTCGATGAAAATGCGCGAGGAAATCGATGCGTTGAAGGTCATTGGCCTCAACCCGATCGGCGTGCTGGTTTTTCCGCGCCTCGTTGCACTGACTATCGCGTTGCCATTGCTGACCATTGTCGCCAATTTTTCTGCGCTTTACGGCGCAGCAGTGGTCGCCTGGGCTTATTCGGGCATCACCTTCGATGTCTTCATTACCCGATTGCATGATGCCGTCGATTACTCGACCCTTGCTTCGGGCATGATCAAGGCTCCGTTCATGGCCCTGATTATCGGTATCGTCGCTGCAGTCGAAGGCATGAAAGTTGGCGGTAGCGCGGAATCGCTTGGCCGGCATGTCACCGCCGCCGTGGTCAAATCCATCTTTGTCGTCATTCTCGTGGATGGGCTGTTTGCCATATTCTACGCGGCCATCGATTTTTGAGGACGCGCATGGAAGACCAGACAGGCAAACAGAAAGAAGTCCGGCAGGCAGAAGTTCGGCAGGCAGACATCCGGCAGGCAAAAGACCGGGAAACAATCCTTTCCGTCAAAGAACTGACCGTTGCCTTCGGCGACAATGTCGTGCTCGACAAGCTGGATCTCGACATCTATCGCGGTGAGATCCTCGGGTTCGTCGGCGCGTCCGGCGCCGGTAAATCCGTATTGATGCGCACCGTGCTCCGGTTGCTGCCGCGCCGCTCCGGCAAGATCGAAATCCTTGGTGCCGACTATGACGAGGTTGACGAGCGCGAGCGCACGATGCTCGATACGCGGCTTGGCGTGCTTTTTCAGCATGGCGCCCTATTTTCTGCCTTGACCGTCAAGGAGAACATTCAATTGCCGATGCGCGAATACCTGGATCTGCCGCAATGGCTGATGGATGAGCTCGCCTATCTAAAACTCGAGCTGGTCGGTCTCCACCCCGATGCCGCCGACAAATATCCTTCCGAACTCTCGGGCGGCATGATCAAGCGCGCGGCACTTGCGCGGGCGCTCGCCCTCGATCCGGATCTCGTCTTTCTCGACGAGCCGACGTCGGGGCTTGACCCGATCGGTGCTGCTGAATTCGACGATCTGATCGCTCGGTTGCGCGATACCCTTGGATTGACCGTCTATATGGTCACCCACGATCTCGACAGCCTGTTCTCCGTCTGCGACCGTATCGCCGTGCTGGGTCAGAAGAAGGTTCTGGTCGAAGGCACGCTCGAAGACATGCTCGCCTGTGATGATCCATGGGTGCAATCCTATTTCAAGGGCAAACGAGCCCGCTCCATTCCTCGGCCGGAATCGTCCGGCGTGCATCCGGTAGAGTGACTGACACATGGAAACCAAAGCCAACTATGCCCTCGTCGGCTTTTTCACCCTGCTGGTCATCGGCGCTGCCTTCGGCTTCGTCTACTGGATGGCGGAGTATGGCAGAGGCGGCCCGGTTGCGCCGCTTGCCATTCGCATTCCAGGCTCGGCCAATGGCTTGAGCATCGGCTCGCCGGTGCGCTTCAACGGCATTGCCGTGGGTTCAGTCCGCAATCTCTATATCGACAATGACGACCCGCAGTTCTCGGTGGCGTTTACGGAAGTGCGCGCCGATGCGCCCGTGACGTCCTCCACCAAAGCGGTTCTGGAAATCCAGGGTCTGACAGGGGCTGCCTATATCGAGCTTTCAGGCGGGACAGCCGACGACAAGGAAAACATCCTTGCCAAAGCAATGGCGACCGGGGAGCCAGCGGTTCTGATGGCCGATCAATCGAGCGTGACAAACCTGCTTTCCACCGCGGACAAGATCCTTCAGCGCGCCAATGATGCCATTGGTGATTTGCAGGGCTTTATCGGCGATGCGCGCGCGCCTCTGACCAATACGGTGAAAAATGCCGAGGTGTTCTCCAAATCGCTGGCCGACAATGCCAAGGGCATCGATCAGTTCCTGAAAAGCGTCAGCGCATTGTCCGATTCCGTGTCGGGCCTTTCCGGGCGCCTGGATTCGACCCTCGGTGCGGCCGAAGACCTATTCAAGGCGCTGAATTCGGAGAAGATCGACAAGATCCTGACCAATACCGAGCGTGCGACAGCAAATATTGCCAGCGCAGCAGATCGAGTTGGTCCGGCCATCGACAGCTTCCGGCAGACGGCAGAGACCTTCCAGCGCTTCGGCAACAATGCCGACCTGACCCTGCAAAAGGTGTCCAAGCTGGTTGACGCCATCGATAGCCAGAAGGTCGGCAAGGTCGTGGACGATGTCTCCGTGGCATCGGCTGATGCGCGCACCGCGATTGCCGGCTTCAAGGATCTTTCGGTCAGCATCACCGGTCGCAAGGATGATATCAACAAGGCGATCGACGACTTTACCCAACTCGCCAATCGTCTGAACAATGCTTCTGCGCAGGTGGACGGGATCCTGAAGAAGGTCGACAGTTTCCTCGGCTCCGACGACACCAATTCGCTGAGTGCCGAAGCGCGCAAGACGCTGGAGCAGATCCGTCTGACGGCTGAAAACCTCAATGCCCGGATCGGACCGATTGCGGAGAACCTGCAGCGCTTCTCCAGCACCGGCTTGCGTGACATCCAGACACTGGTCAACGATACGCGCCAGACCGTCCGCGGTTTGAACGACGCGATTACCAATTTCGACAACGACCCGCAGCGATTGATCTTCGGCGGTGAAACGATCAAGCAATATGATGGACGGACTCGCCGATGACGGACCGAAACCGCAGGGAATATGACAGCATGACTATGTCCTGTTTTGGAGGCGCGGTGCGCCACAGGCGTGCGCTGATGCGCGGCGCGGTGTTCTTGCCGATGCTGCTTGTCGGCCTATCGGGATGTGCTTCCAAGGCGCCAAACGATACCTTCGATCTCTCGGCAAGCGCTGTCGTTTCAACGAATGCTTCAGCCAAGAACAGGCAATTGCTCATCGCCGATCCGACGGCGCTCAAGGCGGTCGACAGCGAGCAGATCTTGGTGCGCGTGTCCAATTCCGAGATTCGCTATTTGTCCAAGTCGCAGTGGAGCGACAAGCTGACGCGCATGGTCCAGTCAAAGCTGGTGGAAGCATTTGAGGACACCGGCCGTCTGGGTGGTGTCGGCAAGCCGGGGCAGGGCCTTGCCATCGATTATCAGTTGATCACCGATGTGCGCGCATTTGAAGTGGCGACCGTCGGCGGAGATCGCGGTGTCGTCGAGATTTCGGCCAAGCTGCTCAATGATCGCAATGGAACGGTCGTTGCCCAGAAGGTCTTCAGGGCAGAAGCGCGCGCGGCGGGAACGAGCAACGAGGCCTATGTCATTGCGATGGACGAGGCCTTCGGATCCGTAACGGCTGAGATCGTCACCTGGGCGCTGACCGCCATCTGATTGTTCATAGATTGAGTCTGAAAAGCCCCGGATCCTGTTGAGATCCGGGGCTTTTGTTTGTCTGCGTTTTGTGGTTCGTCCGGCTCTTGCTGGCCGGTCAGCTGAAGCGACCGGCCGCGTGAGCGAGCATGGTGTAAACCTTGCCGGTGTCCGAGGTGAGGTAGGACTGGGTCACGCTCTTGTCGCGATCGGTGCGTGCAACATCGGCCAGAAGCTTTTCGAAATCGGCGATGTAGCGATCGACAGCGACGCGGAACTCGGGCTCGCGGTCATACTTGCGCTTGATCTCGTCGAAGGTCTGCTGACCCTTCAGCGTGTAGAGGCGGCGGGTGAACACGTCACGCTCGCCGCGCTGGTAACGACGCCAGAGTTCGACCGAGGCATCATGGTCGATGGCGCGTGCGATATCGACCGAAAGCGAATTCAGTGATTCCACCATATGGCGCGGGTTGCGGCTGTCGGCCTGGCGCGGTGCAGCTGCCGGAGCGTCCTGTGCCGCACGGGCCGGGGCTGGGCGTGCCGGCGCAGGTGCGGCCGCTGCTGCCGTCTCATCGCGCGAGGCGCCGCGCAGAAGATCGCTGATCCAGCCACCGCCTTCGACGCGGCTCGCCGGCTGGCTGTAGCCTTCGCCAAGCTCCAAGCTGCCGCGCAGGCCGAAATTCTCGACGGGGCGAGCAGCCGGCTGGGCTTGAGGTGCGGGAGCAGGGGCGGGTGCTGCGGCAGGGGCGCGGCGAACCGGTTCGGGCTGGGCTTCTGCCAAGCGACGGGCGACGGGCTCGGAGATTTCCAGCGTCTGGCTGGTACGGCCGACAAGCTGCGAAATGTCCTGCAGTGCCTTGATCTGTTCGGCCACGGCGCGGCGCATGGCGGCAGCGCTTTCCTTGGCCTCTTCGGGCAGATCGAACGCACCGCGCTTCAACTCGTTGCGGGTCAGGTCCAGTTCCTTGCGGATGTCGGTGGCCGAGCGACGGATTTCGTCGGTGGCGCCGGCAAAGCGGGCGACGGCGTCGGTCACTGCCTGCTGCATGGCTTCGCGCAAGGCGACCGCGGCACCTTCCGACTTACGGCCGGCTTCTCCGAGCAGGTGGTCAATGTCGTTCAGGGAAACAGCGAGGCCGCCGCGTAGACGGTTCGCAAGCTCGCCCGAACGCTTCTCGGCTTCGGTCAGCGTCTTGTCGATGGAGACCTGTGCCTCCTGTTCGGCGGAGAGCAAGGCATTGCGCATGTTGGTCGCGGTGACCTGTGCCTTCTTTTCCGTCTCCCCAAGCACCTGTCCGATGTCGGCGAAGGAGGCCTGAACGCTCTCTCGCATGTTGGCTGCCGTCGACTGGGCGCGCTTTTCCGTCTCACCAAGGATCTGGCCGATGTCGGTGAAGGACGCCTGGACACTCTGGCGCAGGTTGCCCGCCATCTGGCCCGATCGCTGTTCGGCGCGGTCGAAGGCGGTTTCGACCATCTTGCCGAGGCTCTGCATGGTGTTTTCAATTTCTTCCGAGCGCTTGACCAGACCGATCGAAAGCTCGCGCAGGGCCTGCTGGCGTTCTTCCAGCGTGCCGACCAGATTGGACTGCGCGGCGGAGAGAAGTTCGGATGCCTTGCCCAGCACCTTGGTATGCTCGCCGAAGCGGCCGACGATCGACGAAACCTGGCCGAGCGTCTCGGTCGAGACGACTGTCAGGCGCTCGAGCTGTCCATCGAGAAGGCGGTTGGAGGTGGAGAGAATATCCGTCGCCTTGCCTGCGGTCTCATGGAAACGCGCCGCCGTGGCACCCAAGCGGCTATCGAGCGAACCGATGCTTTGAACCGCCTGTTCAACGATGGTCGAGATACCGGAATTGCTTTCGCCGAGCCGCTCGATAAGCTGCGAGGCATTGGCAACGATCGAGTTTTCTGCGGCACTCAGAGTTGCTGCGGCGCGGTCGGCGCGGTCGGTAATTGCGCCGAGCACGGCCGCATTCTCTGTACGCAGGCGTTCAGCACTCTGTTCCGCCGCCGCGGTGATCTGTTCGGCAGCAGCGCGTCCGGTCTGGGCATAGGTCGCGATCATCGGACCGGCCTTTTCGTCGATCAGGCGCGACAGTTCCGCAGAACGGCTCGACAACATCGAGTTCAATTCGCGGGTCCGGTCGTCGAGAACCGAACGAATGGTGTTGCCGCGTGCCTCCAGCGCCTTCTCGACGGCGTCCATGGTGATGGCCAGTTCCTGGGTGTTTCCGGCAATGGCTTCGCGAATGGCTGCGGTACGGCCTTCCAGTGTCGAGCCGACATCCGCCAGGGTGCCGGAGAGGTTGGCGACCTGCGCACTGACCAGGGCCTCTGCCTGCGAGACCTTGTTGCTGATCGCATCGCCCGCCTGGGAGAAGGTCTGGGCAACGGCTGCTGCCTGACCCGCAAGGCGGCTCTGAGTGTCTTCGATGCGCCGGGTCAGATCCTGCGACTGTTCCTCGACGGTGCGGCTCAATTCGGCACTGCGTTCACCGATCTGTTCGGCAAATTGCGTGCTCGAAGCTGTCAGGCGGTCCACCGAGCGCTGTGCTTCGGTGTCGAGATCGCGGGCGGCGTCGGCAACGGCACCACGCAGGGCGGCGGCAAGACCTGCGGCCTTGCCTTCGATCGTGCGGTTGACGTTTTCAAGACCAATGTTGAGCGCGCGGTCCATGGTCGACAGCCGTTCGTCGATCTGGGCGGTTCGGCCTTCGAAGGTTTCTGCGACCTTAGCGGTTCCGTCGTCGAGGATCTGGGCAACGCGGGTGCTGGCGTCGCTGCCGACGCGCTCAATTGCGGTGACCTTCTCATCGAGGCGGGCCGCAAATTTTTCGCCGGCATCGTTGACCCGGGCGTCCACGCCGTCAAGGCCGTTGCGAAGGCGGTCTTCCAGTGTACCGAGGCTGAGTTCGATCCGGGTGCTGGTTTCGTCCAGGCGCGTGGTCATGCCGCTGACGGATTGCTCCACAACACCGGAAAATTCCTGGGCGGAGCGTGTGATGTCGCCGGCCGCGTCGCGGATCTGGGACGTCAAGGAGCCTGCGGTTCCGCGCAGGCGTTCGTCGAGCGCCTTGCTGCTGTCATCAATGGCACGCCGCAGCGTGCCCTCGTGGTCTTCAAGGCTCATTTCCAGCATGCCGGCCGATGCGGCCAGCGAGGCGCCGAGAGAGGTTGAGTGTTCGACCAAACTGTTTTCCAGGTCGCCCTGCGCGTCGCGCAGCGTCGTGGAAATTGCATTCGTGCGATCGTCCAGGGTGGCGCGGATGCGCTCATGCGTGTCCACGAGCCTGGTGTCGATCTGACTGACGCCCGATGCAATCGTGTCGGCGATCCGGTTGGTATTGTGGCTGAGCGTTTGCGACAATTCGTTGTTTGCGCCTTCCAGCGTGGTCCGCAGGTGTTCGCCGGTGCCAGCCAGCTTGCCGTCAATGTCCGTGATGCCGCTCGACAGTGTCTCGGTGATGTAACTCGAGTGGCGTCCCAGGGTCCGCTCCATTTCACCACCGGCATCTTCCAGTGCGGAAGCGAGGTAAGCGGTGTGGCCGGCGAGCGACAGGTCGAGCCGCTGCTGGCTTTCGCCATAGGCGCTGCGGACAGATTCCGCCTTTTCGGCGAACGCCGCATCAATGCGCCGATCGGCATCGGCGACTGCGTCGATGATCCCGGAGGCGCGTTCGGTCAAGGTTTCTTCCAGGCGTCGCTGGCCGTGAGACATGGCCTCGACGATGCGACCGGAATTCTGGCTCAGCGTCAGTTCCAAGGTGCTGCTGGCGTCTTCCAGCGTGGAGGCGAGATAGGCCGTGTGGCCAGCCAGAGAAAGATCGAGCTTTTCGTGGTTGTCACCATAGGCGTTGCGGATCGCGTCAACCTTCTCGGCGAATGCGGCATCGATACGGCGGTCGGCATCGGCGACGGTGTCGATGATGCTGGATGCGCGCTCGGACAGTGTTTCGTCAAGACGGCGTTGGCCGTCGGACAGCGCCTCGATAATACGGCCCGAGTTCTGGCCGATCGTCTGCTCGAGCGTGCCGGCGGCATCCTCGAGCGTCGATGCGAGATAGGCCGTGTGGCCAGCGAGAGATAGATCGAGCTTTTCCTGGTTGTCGCCATACGCGCTGCGGATCGCCTCTGCCTTTTCGGCGAATGCGGCCTCGATACGCCGATCGGCATCGGCAACCGTGTCGACGATATCCACCGTGCGCCGGGACAGCGCATCTTCCAGGCTGCGCTGACCCATGGAGAGTGTCTCGGCTATGTCCTGGCTGCGTGTGCTCAACGCCAGGTCCAGTTCGAGGCTCCTCGTGGCAAGCGAATCGGCAATGTCACGGCTGGCCGCATCGATGGACTGGGCAATCTGCTGGCTTTGCGATCCCAGAGTTTCGGCGATGTCGCGACCCTTGATCTCCAGTGTTTCGGCCAGATGCTGACTGCCTGTGCTGAGCGCGATATCGAGTTCCAGGCTCTTGGTGCCGAGTGTGTCCGCAATGTCGCGGCTGGCAGCCTCGACCGTCTGCACGATCGTCAGGCTCTGCGTTTCAAGCGTCTGCGCGATGTCGCGGCTCTTGCTCTCCAACGTATCGGCAAAGCGATCCTGATTGCTGTTCAATGCATTGATGATGAGTTCCGACCGTGTGGTCAGTGTTTCGTCAAAGCGTGTCTGGTTGTCTGCAAGGGCAGAGTAGAGTGCGCCGCCGCGCTCTTCCATGACCTGATCGATCCGTTTCTGTGCGGTTTCCAGGCTCAAGGTTAGTGCCGCTGCCCTGGCAGACATGGCGTCGGCAATTTCCTGGGCGCGGCCGGCAAGAGCGCTGTCGATCATTTCCTGGCCGGTTCCGAGTGTCGCGGCATAGGCGAAAGACTGGTCTGCCAGAGTGGAGCCCAAGCGCTCGATGCTCGAGGTCAAAATGCCATCGATCGATTCAGAACCGCCGGTCACGGTTTCGTTGATCCGGGCAAGGCTTTCCATCAGCTTGTTGTCGAGGGTGCCGGCACGTTGGTCGAATGCGCTGGAGAATTCGGCGACACGGCTGTCGAACGTTGCGTTGATCTGGCCGATGGTTGTCTGGAATCGATCCTCAAACAGGCCCGAACGCAGGTCCAGATCGACGATCGCGTCGTCAGCGGCCGACTTCATGCTCTGGCTAAAGGACCGGCCGCGCTCGTCGAGCGACCCGTTGAGCTTGGCGAGTACGTCGTCCAAGGATGAGGTGATGGTGTGCTCGCCGCCCTTCAAGGTCTCGGCAATATCGCGGGTCCGCTCAACAAGCGTCTCGTTGAGCTGGCGCGCACGCTCGTTGAGCGCTGCGTTCAGTTTTTCTGTGTTGGCATCTAGCGTCGAGGCGCGGGTCTCGAACTGGCCAAGCAATTCGCGGCCACGTTCGCCCAGAGTGGAAGACAGATTGGCGAGCTGTGCGTCGAATTCCGAAGCCAGAGAGATGCCTGACGCCGCAAGCGTCTGGACCATGTTCTCTGTCTTGTGGGTGAGAAGCGAGCCGAGTGCCGTCACCGCTGCATCGGACCTCTCGGTCAGCGTCGCTGCGCGCGTGTCGATCATCGAGGCGAAAGCTTCGCCCGATGTCTGCAGGCGTACGGAGATTTCTTCCGTCGCCAGCGACAGTTCTTCCTTCAACTGGTCATGCGCGCCAATGATCGACGAGCGGATGCGCTCGGCGTGATTGACGATTGCGTCGCGCTCGGCGCCCAGTTCGTGCACGAGGCCGCGTACACGCAGTTCGTTGTCGGTGTAGCTGCGCTCAAGCGCCGTGACTTCGGAATGCACCAGCGTTTCAAGTTCCGTCGCGCGGGCGATCGTGCGTTCGATGCCCTCGTTCATGGCAGAGACTTCACGGCGGACAGCCTGGCCGACGGTCATGATTCGCTCGGAGGCGATGGTTTCCGGCTCCGACAGTCGCAGGGCCACCTCGGCCATGGACCTTGCTGCATTGCGCAGATCATGGGCACGCGCCATCATGATGGAAAAGGCGAAAAACAGCATGATCGGCACAATGGTGCCAACAAAGATTGCGACGACGCCCGGCATTGCGACGATGTCGGCAACCGTCGGCGCCTGCCACATCTGCGTGCCATAAAGAAGCTGTGTCAGTCCGATTGCGCCAAGGACCCATAGAGCCGAAATGATGGTGGCATTGCGCAGAGCCGTCGGCAGCGATGCTCCGTCCAGCGACTTCAGGATAGCGGCGGGCGTGCGGCGCGACGTGTCATTGGCCGGGGCAAAGGCCGGGGCCTTTGGGGCAGGCTCTGGAGCAAGCTCGCTGGTGCGAACGGCACGGCGCTCCTGTGGCTTCTTCGCCGATGCAGGATTTTGAACGGGTTCAGACACGGGGCTCTCCGATGCGCGTGCCGCCGGTCGGACGGATTTAGTCGCCGGCGCCTCATTGTCGAAATCAATGCTCAGGGCCGCCTCAAGAGCTTGAAAAGCGCTCTCATCAATAGAGTCGGACTTCTTGTTCGCCATAGGGTTACGCCTCGTTACCGCTACTCTCGGCAGTTCGATCCAAGGTCTCTCCGCCGCCTGCGTTCGAGCCTGGTCTGACTGCCTTACTTCAGGATCCCCGTCTGCCGCCACGCCAGCCGAAGACCCCTTTGGATCTCATCGTCGAAGCGCTGGCAATCACCACATTCGCGATGAGTTTTAGCACTATCCGACATTGGGGCAAAGATTTCAGCCTTTAGCCCATTCAACCGTATCGTAGTGACACATTCGGGCTTCCGATACAATTAATGGCCCGGACGGGGGTTAATGCGGTTTTCGGTTGTTAACAATATTTAAACCAACGGAGGGCGCGAAAAGCCAATGTGTGCCGGGGTTTAACGCGCATTAACCATAGCGCGAAGTTTTTGGCGCCAACGGGTCCCATTTTAACGCAATTGCCACGGCCGCCATTCAGACTGGCGACCAGAAATAACAAGAAAAGAAGGATCTTGGCTATGGCAGCCGTCAATGTCGCATTCGAATCTCCGGAAAACTTCGGCGGTCTTTGCCCGTCCCAGCAGCGTCCGGTTGATCTCGTCCATCTGGCCACACAGACCAAGGGCGACAGGGCGCTGGAAATCGAGATCCTGCAGATGTTCGCCCGGCAGGCACGCGGCTGTCTCCAGGCTCTCTCAAGCCATGGCGACGGTTTGCAGGTCAGGGCGGCCGCACAGCGGTTGAGAAATGCAGCGATGGCCGTTGGAGCCCTCAGGGTTGCCGGCGCAGCTGACCTAATCGAGACCAAGGGTGCGACCGCCGATTCGATCGCGTCCGTCAGCGCCGCTGTTCTTGAAGCCGAACACTTCATTCTGAAGCTTGCCCGCTAGGGAAAAGACGCCACAATGGCGGCCCGGTGAGATTTGTCACGGTCGCTTCGTGTTGACTGGTGTTTCGATTTGTTGGATGACTTCGCGGATTTTTTTGGCGAAGCATGGACACACACTACATGGCAAATATCAGCATCATTGCGTTTGACGGCACCCGCTTCGATATAGCAGCCGCCGAAGGCTCGACGGTCATGGAAAATGCCGTGCGCAATTCCGTCCCGGGGATCGACGCGGAATGTGGCGGCGCCTGCGCTTGTGCGACCTGTCACGTTTATGTCGATGACGCATGGACAGATAAGGTCGGGGCGCCTTCGGCAATGGAAGAAGACATGCTCGACTTCGCCGTCGACGTGAAGCCGAGTTCAAGATTGAGCTGTCAGATCAAGGTCGTCGCTGCCCTCGACGGCCTTGTGGTTCACGTTCCGGAACGCCAGGGCTGATTACATGTCTCCCTCGGATAGCCCAAAAAAAGCCCCGCTCTCGCAGGGCGAGGAGCGGGGCAAGGGGGCGCATCGCCAAGCAGGCGAGGGAGGAAACACCTGTGGCACCAGGACGCGCCGGGAGAACTGGAAATCGGATAAACGCTTAAACAACGTTTGATGATGACAGGTATATTTCAGATTCTTATCAAGTGCCACGCCGAGAAATAGCCGGTTATTCACAGGTGTGCCCGCAAGTTTGGGGCAAGATGTGGCATTGCTGCATTAGGTAACTGTAATTTTTCGCGGGTTATTTCCGCTAGAAAGCCTAATTGTCGCTTTCCCGTCCGCTTTTGTAGCGGAGGATGCGGGCCATCCTGTTTTGGAAGTTCTTGGCCTCGATCCGATCGAACGTCATTTGTGCCTCGTCATGGGCGATGGTCAGGCGATCGGTTACTTCTGCGACCTTGTCCTGCATTTTATCGCAATCATCCTGGGCCGGTATGCGCTTCAGAGCTTTTTCCAGATTGCGGGCGTATTGGCGGGCAATCTCCGCATGCCGTTCCTCGTGGCGCTTTATGTCTGCTGCCAATGCATCCCAGATGAAGGCGAGTTCCGTCGTGGCGCGTTTTCGGTTCTTCCAGCGCGGCAGGATGATCTTGGTGTCGAGTGTGACGCGTGCATCCTCGATGGCGCAGCGCTCGCCCTTGCGTATATAGGTGAGGTCGCCACCGAAGCGGATCTGGGTGGCGCCAGGATGGCGGTTTCCCGTCATCTGCGTCATCGGTCCCTTGCGCGTCAGTTCGTCATCGATTTCGGCAGCGGTTCTGCCGCCGATCTGGAAATAGCTGGTCGATTTACGAACGATCGTCTCGGAGTGTGCGGTTCCGGCCGAGATCGAAAGGAGCGCTGCAGTGGCTGCGGCTGGCCAAAAACGGCAAGCATTTGACATTATCGTTTTCCGCAATCTTCTCATCCGCAATGTTGAATTCGCCGCGCCCATGGGGCATAGCCAAGCCGCGAGCACTATTGCAGCTTCGCGGTTTTCCGTCGAGAGGACAGATGAACGTGACCACCGGCAATCGAAGCATCTGGCACGTTGCCCATGGTCGCGAGATCGACCTGACCGAGCGCGGTGCGTTGATGGCGATCATCAATGTAACACCGGATTCGTTTTCCGACGGCGGACTGCACGACACAACCGCCAGGGCGATTTCCCACGCGCTCTCTTGCCTTGAGGCTGGCGCCGATATTCTCGATATCGGCGGTGAATCGACACGGCCGGGCGCGGCTCAGGTGACGCCGGCAGAGGAATTGGCGCGTGTGGTCCCGGTGATTGAGGCGCTGGTTGCCCGCACCGGTGCGCTGATCTCGATCGATACCTACCGCGCATCGACCGCCCGTGCGGCTATCGCTGCCGGTGCCCATATCATCAATGACGTGCACGGCTTGCAACGCGAGCCGGAGATTGCATCGGTTGCCGCGGATACCCTCGCGGGCCTTTGCATCATGCATACGGGGCGCGGACGGGAGAAACTGGCCGACGTTATCGATGACCAAGTGTTTTTTCTGCGTCATTCTCTCGAAATCGCGCGGATTGCGGGCGTTCAGCCGAATGCGATCACGCTCGATCCCGGCTTTGGTTTCTCCAAGGAAACGGTCTTGGACAATGTCGACCTGATGGTGCGTTTCGAGGAGCTACATCAGTTCGGTCTGCCCCTTCTTGTTGGCACATCGCGAAAGCGATTTCTGGGAACGCTCAGCGGACGAGACGCGGCGGAACGGGACGTGGCGACCGCTGCGACCACGGTTGCCCTGCGTCTGAAGGGGGCGGCCGTATTCAGGGTCCATAATGTCGCGATCAACCGCGACGTGCTGGCCGTTGCCGATGCAATGCTTGCGGCACAAAGGCGGCTTGCCGAAGGAATGAAGTCATGAGCGCTATCTTCACCATTACCCTGAAAAACTGTGCCTTCTTTGCCCATCATGGCGTCTTTCCGGAAGAAGGTGTGCTTGGGCAGAGGTTTTACGTCGATGCGGAATTCGATGTCGATGCCGGCGAGGCAGCCGCACAGGACAGGCTTGAAGGCACCGTGCACTATGGTATTGCCTTCGAGGTCATCGAAGGCATCGTTACCGGTAGTCGCGTCATGTTGGTCGAAGCGCTGTCTCTGGCGATCGCCAAGGCACTGCTGGAGCGTTTTCCGGAAATCCTGCGAACGCGCATCACGGTGCGCAAGCCCAGCGCCCCGATTGCTGGCATTCTCGACTATGTACAGGTGAGCGTTGAACAATTCCGGTAAGTTTGGGTGGCGTCAGGCAACCCTTGGTCTTGGTGGCAATATCGGTGATCCCGTGTCTGCCATGGCCGCGGCTCTTCGCCGTCTGGATAGTCGCGGCGATTGTCGTGTAATTGGCGTTTCTCGGCTCTACAGAACGCCTCCCTGGGGCAAGGTCGACCAAGCGGATTTCTACAACAGTTGTGCCGCAATCGAGACCACGCTCGCGCCGGAACCGCTCTTGGCCGCGTGCCTTGACATTGAACGCGAGATGAAGCGCGTCCGTGTCGAACGCTGGGGACCACGCACCATCGATATCGATATCCTGACCTATGACGATTGTGTCGCCGACGGCGAGCATTTGAAGATCCCGCATCCGCGGATGACAGAACGCGGTTTCGTGCTAATGCCGCTCGCCGATATCGCTCCGGATCTCGTGGTCAGGGGGAGGGCGGTTGCTGACTGGTTGAGCGACACTGATCGTGCCGGCATTGATGTCGCAAATGAAAACCGCGCCTGGTGGCGCGGTTGATCCTGGTGAATGCGTCCTTGGCGTTCTGCTGAGCGTTTATTCCGTGGTCGCGGTGACAGCCATGGCATCGGCCTGTCGGTTCAGTTTCAAGCCGATGACCGGGATCAGGCGATCCTCGACCTTGACCGAGATGGTGATGTTCATCGCATCGTCTTTTTCGATACGGGCGACCATCGCGCCATTCAGCTTCTTGCGGTTGATGCCCATGACGGCGCGGTTACCGGTTACCGTTCCGGAGACGATATCCATGCCCTTGCCTTCTGCGCCGTCAAGGAACTGACCCTTGTAAGTGCTTCCGGCCTGGGAAATGAATGCGGACATCGGTTGGCTGAACACACCGACGCGGCAGGTGCCGTCGAGCTTCATGCCGGGTTCCTTGCCGTCTGCCGACAGTCCGGTCAGGTTACAGGTAAACTTGGTGCCCTTGTATTTGCCGGCAACAATTTCGCCCGGACCTTTCCAGACGCCAGCGACCTGTTCGAAGAAGCGCTTGTCACGCGATGCCGCGTCCGCAGCGGTGGCGGGCAAAATTGCGGCAACAGCCAGGATGACGGCACTGCGGCCGAGCGACGAGAAGATGCGAGAAGACATCGATTTACCTTGGTACGAGAAACCAGAAAACCCGCAGTCAATTTAGCGCGGTATTGGTTAATGCATCCTTGCAATTAACCTTAAATGGCGTCTGCCGCAATCGGCAAAACACGGGTTGTCCAACGGGTGTTGCCCATAAGACTCAGTTGTTCCCGCCGTCTGGCTTGCCGTTCAATGATGGTGTCAGGTCGCCGATGAAGTCGCCAATACCCGGCCGCTTCAATGCCTTGAAGGGCAGCGGACGGCAGAGGTCCATCGCGGCAATGCCGATACGAGCGGTCATCAGACCGTTGATCACGCCCTCGCCAAGGCGGGCGGAAAGACGCGAGGCAAGCCCGTGACCGAGCACCTGCTGCACCAGGCTGTCGCCTACGGCGATCGATCCGGTGACCGCCAGATGGGCGATGACGTCGCGCAGAAGGCGCAGCATTCCAAGGCTTCCGGGCCTTCCGCCATAAAGTTCGGCCATCGCACGGACCAGCCGCACGACCTCGAACAGCACATAGCCGAGGTCGACCAGTGCCCGCGGGCTTACCGCCGTCACGACCGAGACACGTTTGGAGGCGCCGAGAATGAGGTTTCTCGCCTTGATGTCCAGCGGGCTCAGCAGTTCGCGCTCAGCCAGTTCGATAAGCTGCGGTCCATCGATCACATCATTCTCGACCTCGGTCATCACCTTCTGGCCACGGGCCGTTTCGGGGCGATGGGACACGAGCCTGCTTAGGCGCTTGACGACGGCCAGGGCTGCGGGCCGCCTGCGATCGGCGCTGGCAAGCTCCGCATCCGCCTTCAGCGATTGGACAGCCTCCAACCTGTAGAGGCCGGCCACTTCGCGACCGATGGCAATTGCCAGAGCGAGCAGACCCACGACAAGCACGCCGACCGCGACAGAGCCGAGCCAGTCGGACCGGGCGAAAAGATCGCGAATCAGTCCATCGACCCAGAGACCGAGGGCCAGCGAGACAAGGATGCCGAAGGCACCGGCGGCAAGCCGGGCAAAAGAGAATCCACGTCGCCTCGGCGTTGCCAAGGGAATGTCGTCGACGGGAGATGCTGCGCCGAGGAAAGGATCCTCCTCGTCCGGCACGATCACCACGTCATGGGAAAAGCTTTGCGGCTGACGGGGTGTCGACGGGCGCGGCACAACCACTGATGGCTCGGCTTCTATGGAAAAGGCGCCCGGCCGCCGCCGGTTGCCTTTGTCTTGGCCGGAGCTAGGTGCGGAGGATGACGGGGGTTTGGTCATGCGAGGCGGTCTCCGAGCAGGAACTGCATGGCGCGATCGAGGCGGATATGAGGAACGGACAGCATGATACCACCGCCTGTTTCCTCAAGATGCGGCGGACGGAAGCGGACAATGCCAAGGTCCGGCAGGTCCGTCATCGCCTCGCCGGCGTCGATCGAGCGGAAAAAGGCTTCTGGATCCTCCGGAAGGTCTCCCGGGAAAACGGCAGTCTTGCGCTCGCCGTCGAAGGTTTCGCTGCCGATCCGTTCGCCGTCCATGGGGGTGCCAACGATGACCGGAAGATCATGGCCGTCCCGTTTGACATTGGCTTCTCTGGTCGCACGCACGGACGCAAGCGCCATCACCTCGATACCCGCGCCGCTCATCCCGATGGTCTGGATTGCCCTGTCCACCAGTCTACGGGTCAAGGTTTCAAGCCGGTCGTGGCTTTCGTGGTGCAGATGGTCCGCCTTGGTGGCTGCAACCAGCACGCGGTCTATGCGCCGGCGGATCAGCGAGGTCAGGATATTGTTGGAACCAGCGCGGAAGCAGGCGAGTACATCGCCCAGCGCCCGCTCGAGATCCTGGACCGCTTCCGGGCCGCGATTGATGGCCTGCAGCGCATCGACCAGCACAATCTGTCGATCGAGACGGGCGAAATGCTCGCGGAAGAATGGTTTGACGACCAAGGCCTTGTAGGCCTCGTAACGCCGTTCCATCATCGCCTGAAGTGATCCTTTCGGTGCCTTGCCTTCGGCGAGAACTGGCAACGGCGCGAAAGTCAGGGCCGGGGAACCTTCCAGGTCGCCGGGCATAAGGAAGCGGCCGGGCGGCAGCGTCGACAGCGATCGCTCGTCCGATTTGCACAGCCGCAGATAGGTCGTGAAGCTCTCCGACAGCCGACGCGCCAGCATTTCGTCGGCGGGTGCATGGGGGTCGATAGACGCTGCCAGTTCCCGCCATTGACGTGACAGTTCCGCGCGCACCCCGGTTGTCGCGAGACTTGCCGTCGCTTCGGAGAATTGGCGGTAATCCTGCTGCAGCAACGGAAGGTCTAGCAGCCATTCCCCCGGGTAGTCGACGATGTCGATCGACAGTCTGCCGGCCGACAGAAGGCGGTTCCAGGTGCTGGCGCTCTTGTATTCTATGGTCAAGCGGAGTTCGGAAATTGCCCGTGTCGAATCCGGCCAGACTCTCTCCTTGATCAGAGCGCGGATGTGGTCCTCGTACTGAAACCGCGGGACGGCATCGTCCGGTTGTTCTTCCAGTTTGGCACTGGCGACGCGGCCCGAGCGAATGGGCTCGAACAGTGGCAGGCGTCCGCCGTGCAGGATATTGTGGACCAGCGAGGAGATGAAGACCGTCTTTCCGGCGCGCGACAGGCCGGTTACGCCCAAACGGATTGTCGGGTGGACGAGATTGGCGGCGCGGTCGGCAACGTTGTCGAAAGCGATCGCTGCTTCATCGGTAAGGCTGGTGAACAGGGAAGGAGGCAATGGAGGGTTCCTGAGATTGTCATGGCTTCATCTGATGTTGGACATGGCCAAGCGACAGACATCGGCCTCCATTGCATATAGGTCGCCGTCGCCGTGCAAAAAAGAGAGGGCAAACAATGCCTGTGTTCTGAACCGGTGCCTGATATTCGAACTGAGGATATCGGCTTAGCCTACGAGAAAGTCTCGCAACTTCCAGCCCTGACCGGGGCCGTCGATCTCAAGGGCATCGATTACTGCAAGACCAGACGTCGGATAGCCTTCAGGCACCGTACGCCCGACAATGTCATGGCCCACCAACCGCGCAAAGACCTCTTCAACAGCGGGATTATGGCCGACCATCATCAATGACTGCACACCGCGTGTTGATGTCAGAATTTCGAGATAGGTGTCCGCAGGAGAATTGTAGAGGTCATCGATGAAACGAAATTCGGACAGGCCGGAGAAGGCCCTGCGCAAGGCATCGGCAGTTTGGCGACAGCGCTTTGCGGTTGAGGAGATGACCAGATCGGGCCGATAGCCCTTGTCGGCAGCGGTCTCGGCCAGCAACTCGGCCTCGGCAAAACCTGCGTCGGACAGGCTGCGGTCAAAATCGCGACCACCAGGGTCGGCCCAGCCGGATTTTGCATGTCGCAACAAATAGATGCGTTCAGGAGGCTTGGTGGAGAGCGTCATCCGTTGGGTTATCCGCGTCAGATCATCCTGCTAATGAACTAGCGGTTATCGGGCCTATACGTCAACTGGCAGCCGATGCCTTATCACGTGTGTCGACCATTGTTCGGTCGGGGCGACCTGGGCAGTAGTCGATAGAAATAGTGCTTAAAAAATATACTCTTAGATGAAAAATATGACAGATTTAAAAATGCCGTGGAAACAGTCATGAGGCTTGAACAGGCTGGGCTGAAAGGTTATACAGCCGCACATTGAGATGTTCTTCAGGAGAATCGCGTTGAGTGAGAAGATCAATCTTAGCAATTATGTGCTCTCTGAGGAAGAAGAGTTCATGAACGCGAACCAGAGGGCTTATTTCCGGGCAAAGCTTGTTGCCTGGAAGAATGATATCCTCCGTGAAGCGCGCGAGACCCTCGGCCACCTTGCCGAAGAGAGCGCAAACCATCCCGATCTCGCCGACCGGGCGTCATCCGAAACAGACCGTGCCATCGAGCTTCGTGCTCGCGACAGACAGCGCAAGCTGATCTCGAAGATCGATGCCGCATTGCAGCGGATCGATGAAGGCACCTATGGGTATTGCGAGGAGACAGGCGAGCCAATCGGATTGAAGCGGCTTGACGCCCGTCCGATTGCGACCCTGTCTATCGAGGCGCAGGAACGTCACGAGCGCCGCGAAAAAGTTTACCGCGACGAGTGATCCTGATCACCCGGATCGGTCGCTCTGGCGATTGGCTTTGCATGCCGGCCTTCGGGCCGGCATTTTTCGTTGGGGACTGTGACATGGCGACAGAGTGTCGCGATCGGTTCGTGCGACACGATGTCTTCTGACCAGATCAGGAGTTCCGGCTGGCTGACATTTCGCCGAAGATGCGGGCTATCTCGTTTTGCAGGTTCGGTTCGTCTGGCGTTGCTGCGGTGTTTGCGGCGTTTTTATCGACCTGCGGCACAGGATGCCTTGCCTCGGGCAGAACCGCAGACATCGGCACGCCGCCGGACATTGCCACCACCGGCCTGTCGCTGCGGATTTCGGAAGAGACTGGGGTGGCCGGCCTGTCGCTCTTTGTCAGCGGCAGCGGATCAGCGGCAAGATGCAGCGCCATTTCCTCTTCAAGCACCCGCTCGAAGTCGCTCATGTCGCGTGGCGGCAGTTGATCCTGGGTTTTGAGCAGGGGTTCAAGCCTTGGGCTAAAACGTTCAGCCTCGAATGGCTGAACGACCGCCGGGTTTGCCGCCGGGATCGTTGGCAGAACGCGCGCACGCGCCGTGTCCAGAATGCTGGCTGCCTGCGGAGCCGTGACGTCCGCTACAGGTGTCGGTGCTGGCAAGGATGCAATACCATCTGGGGAAGACTTGATCGCCGGGAGGCTCATCACGGAATTCGGCGAGAGCGGTTCAAGCGCCGGTGCTTGATCGAGGTTCTCGGGATGATTGGACGGTGGCTCGCTGGTGACGGCAGGCACAACCGCGATCGGCGTCGGGACAGACGCCGCTGTAGCCGCAGTCGATATCACATCGCTCGGGGCCTGTTTCAGCGCTGCGTCCACAGTTTCAGTGACAGGAACCGGCGTTTCAACCAC
The DNA here is from genome assembly GCA_900470155.1 of Hyphomicrobiales bacterium. Taxonomy (GTDB): domain Bacteria; phylum Pseudomonadota; class Alphaproteobacteria; order Rhizobiales; family Rhizobiaceae; genus Allorhizobium. Next base: position 231,378 of record UBZT01000009.1, on the reverse strand, counting down.
TTCAAGGCGTGGCTCCGGTCGCGCTTCGGCCATGTTTCTTGTTTCGATCGGCCGAGATTGATCGGCCGGTTTTGCCGCGTCTTGCGAAGGTAACACAGCCTGAGCCGTCATGACCGGGATCGCTGTCGCTGCGACAATGGGAGCGACCGGCGCTGCAACTGCCGCAGGCACGTAGACGGATGTGGGTGCGGCGGGCGTAGCCACTGGCGTTTTCGGAGCGACGGGCGTTGTGGCTGCAGGCTCACCGGCGCGTACCGTTGTCGGCATTGGTGTTGAAGCTTGCGTGGACTGCTGTTGCCCCCGATTGCGGACTGGTGCCGGATCGACGGTTTCTGCCACTGGTGCGACTGGCGCTTCGATGGGAGCGGACATCTGACCGCGCGGTGCCGGTTCGGCGCCAATCTTTACCGCCTCAGCATGCGGCGGGATTGCGATCGCTTCCGGTGCCGGGGGCTGAACGGTCAATGCGGAGAGATAGCCGCGGTCATCGCCAATGCCGCTTTCGATAACGATATCGGTCGGGCCGCCGATCATCACAAGATGTTCGACATTGTCGCGGCGGATCAGGACTATGCGGCGGCGCGCGTCAACGGCGGCGGCATCAAGGACCTGCAGCCGGGGCTGACGGTTGCGTCCGCCGCGAACGAAAGGCGAGGATGCCCGATTGCGCATCAACCAGAGAACGATGAACAGGCACAAAAGAGCGAGGGCTACGCCGAGTGCCGCCACCAGGAATTTATTGCCATAGGCGGAAATCATTTCGTCCAGCATGATACGCTCTCCATTTAAGGCTTTCTCGCAGAAGATGCTTCGTTCTGCAATCATGGCCTGTCGTCAGTGCCGTGCAGCAACTGCGCCGGTCCGACCCGATAATTTCCACTCAGAATGCGGCATTCCTGTGGGGTAGCGACAAAGCGGGCGTGTTTCGGCCTTTCTTCGCTTTTTGCACCCCTTGCAAATTGCTAAACAGGTGGGTGCGCCGATTCCCGTAACGGGTCGGGAGCAAGGCGCGGACAGGCAAGAGGCATTCATGACGAGACAGCAAAAGCCCGGCGACAACGATAGCCCTCTGGTCGACCGCCGTGGCGGGTTCGGCACGGCGCTGCGGATTCTCCTGCTCGCCCTGGTGCTGATCGGCGCGTCGGCGGCCTTTGTGTTTTTCCGGGACCAGTTGGATAACCAGATCGTTCTCGGTGTACTCGGCGTTCTGGCGATGATGGGAATCTTCTTTATCGTCTCGGCCGTCATCGGCTTCGTCGAGGTCATGCCGCAGTCGCATACCGATACGCTGGCGCGCCGTTTTCTTGCCAGCCAGCCGGAAGGCACGCTGATCACCGATTCCGAAGGGCGCATTGTCTATGCCAATGCTGCCTATGGCGAGATGACCGGCGCAAAGAAGGCGACCGAAGTACAGACGCTTGAGGCACTTCTGTCGCGCTACCGTGAATCCAGCGAGGCGCTTTATCGGCTGACCAACGGTTTGCGGGAAGGTCGCGAGAGCTACGAGGAATTCCGGTTGCTGAAGCCGCTGGGCAATCAGACCGGTAATGGCTCGGGCGCGCATTGGTATCGGCTCAAGGCGCGGTTGCTGGCCAACGAAAGCCGCGGGCGGGGCCTGCATGTCTGGCAGATTTCCGACATTACCGTCGAGCGCGACGACCAGGAACGCTTCTTCAAGGAATTGCAGCACGCGATCGATTATCTTGACCATGCGCCCGCCGGGTTTTTCTCCGCCGGCCGCAAGGGAGAAATCTACTACCTCAACGCAACACTCGCCGAATGGCTTGGTGTCGACCTGACGCAGTTCAGCCCTGGTTCCATGTCGATTACCGATCTGGTGGCCGGCGAAGGAATGGCGCTGATCAATTCGGTCCAGGCGGAGCCCGGCAATTCGCGGACCGAGACGCTCGATCTTGATCTGCGCCGGGTCAATGGCCAGATCCTGCCTGTGCGACTGGTGCATCGCGTGCGTGCGGCACGGGACGGTGCGCCCGGCGAAAGCCGGTCCATCGTGCTTGCCCGGCAGAGCGGCGACACCGGCGATCATTCGGCCTCGGTCGCGTCCATGCGCTTCACCCGGTTCTTCAACAACACGCCGATGGCAATAGCGTCTGTCGATGGCGAAGGCCGGATCCTGCGCACCAACGCGCCGTTCATGAAGCTGTTTGCCGACATCATCAGCCGCGATCAGATCGAACAGCATGACAAGTTGGAGATCGTATTCCACGAGAGCGAGCGCGAGCGTTTCCACGACGCCCTGACACTGGCCAAGGATCGCCAGGTCGATATCGCGCCGATCGACAGCCGTCATCCGGTCAGTGATACCCGGCACTTCCGATTCTATGTCAATGCCGTGATCGACCAGAGCGACGAGGCGCCCGAAGAGGCGGCGATCGTCTATGCCGTCGATGTAACAGACCAGAAGGCGCTGGAATCGCAGATGGCGCAGACGCAAAAGATGAATGCAGTCGGCACGCTTGCCGGCGGAATCGCGCATGACTTCAACAACGTCCTGACCGCGATTCTTCTGTCGTCCGACCATCTGCTGCTGCAGGCGCGTCCGTCGGATGCGAGTTTCGCCGACCTGATGGAGATCAAGCGCAACGCCAATCGTGCGGCGGTTCTGGTCCGTCAGCTGCTGGCGTTCTCGCGCAAGCAGACGATGCGGCCCTCGGTGTTGAACCTCACCGATGTGATCGGCGACCTGCGCATGCTCGTCGATCGATTGATATCGGGCAGCAATGTCAAGCTTCGGGTTGAATATGGTCGCGATCTCTGGCCGGTGAAGACCGACCTGTCGCAGTTCGAGCAGGTGATGATCAATCTCTGCGTCAACGCGCGTGACGCGATGCCGAACGGCGGGACGATCACCGTGTCGACGCGCAATGTCTCGGCGCAGGAAGCGGACGAGTTCCAATATCGCGGCCTGCCGGCGGAAGAGATGGTGCTGATCGAGGTTGCCGACACGGGCACGGGCATCGCGCCTGATATCATGGATAAGATCTTCGAACCCTTCTTCACGACAAAGGAAGTGGGCAAGGGAACCGGTCTCGGCCTTGCGATGGTCTATGGCATCGTCAAACAGTCCGGCGGCTACATTTATCCGGAATCGGAAGTCGGCAAAGGGACGATGTTCCGTATCTTCCTGCCGCGGCACATCCCCGAAATCCAACCGGTTATCGAGCACGCGGCCGGTACACCGGATCCGGTTGCGGTTTCGGCATCAAGCAACGAAGCGTCCGCCGAGAACCGCGATCTGACCGGAAAGTCGGCCGTGGTGCTTCTCGTGGAAGACGAAGAGGCCGTGCGCCGTGGTGGCAAGCGCATGCTGGAGACGCGCGGCTACACGGTCCACGAGGCGGGATCGGGCGTGGAGGCGCTGGATATCCTCGAAGAGCTTGGCGGTGCGGTGGATATCGTCGTATCCGACGTCGTGATGCCGGAAATGGATGGGCCAACGCTGCTGACCGAATTGCGCAAGAAATATCCCGACATGAAGTTCATCTTCGTATCGGGTTATGCCGAGGACGCCTTTGCGCGCAATCTGCCGGCAGATGCCAAATTCGGCTTCCTGCCCAAGCCATTCTCGCTGAAGCAATTGGCTGTGGCCGTTCGCGAGATGCTCGACGGGCAAGCCTGAGATTGAGACATATCGGACATAAAAAATCCGCGCTGGCGACAGCGCGGATTTTTCGGTTCGATCATGCTGTGGCTAAATCAGCCGTTCATGGCCACGGCGATTTCCGCGGCCAGGCGTGCATTGTTTTCAACCAGCGCGATATTGGTCTTCAGGCTGCGGCCTTCCGTCAGATGGAAGAGATTGTCGAGCAGATATGGCGTCACCTGTTTTCCGGCGATCTCGTCACGTTCGGCATTGGCCAGCGCACGGCTGATATAGATTTCCATTTCCTCGCGCGGGATTTCATCTGCTTCCGGCACGGGGTTGGCGATCAGCATGCCGCCGTCGATGCCGAGCTGTTCGCGCAGTTTCTGGAAATTGGCGATTGCCGCCGGGCTTGTCAGATTGAGTGCACTCTTCAGTCCAGAGTTGCGCGACCAGAACGCGGGGAAGTCTTCGCTGTCATAGGTGACAACAGGAACGCCGCGTGTTTCGAGCACCTCAAGGGTCTTGGGAATATCGAGAATTGCCTTGGGGCCGGCCGAAACAACGATGACTGCCGTGCGGGCCAGCTCTTCGAGGTCGGCGGAAATGTCGAAGCTTTCTTCCGCGCCGCGGTGCACGCCGCCGATGCCGCCGGTGGCAAACACATGGATGCCGGAGCGATAGGCGGCGATCATCGTCGCTGCGACCGTGGTCGCGCCATTGCGGCGTTCGGCCAGAGCAAATGCCAGATCCGCCCGCGACAGCTTCATCACACTTTTCATCTGGGCAAGCTCTTCGAGCTGTGCCGGCTCCAGCCCGATATGCAATACGCCGTTCATCACGGCAATGGTGGCCGGTACGGCGCCCTGCTGGCGGATGATCGTCTCGACGCTTTTTGCCATGTCGAGATTGCCCGGATAGGGCATGCCATGGGTGATGATGGTCGATTCCAGCGCGACAATGGGTGCGCCCCGCTGCTTGGCAGCGCTGACTTCGCTCGAATAGGCAATGGGCAGGAGAGGGGAGATGGAACGGTTCATAGGAGCATCCAGGTGGTTTTGCCCGTCATGGCAGGAAACGGGCTCGTGGGACAAGAGCCAACTGCGTTTCCAGCCGCTGGGGCGTGAGGTTTTCTTCGGTTGCATGTCTTGAGGCGAGCGTGATGGAGGCGGTTGCTGCCGCCTGACGAAGTGCCTCGCAGAGATCGCCGCCCGCTAGCCGTGCTTTCAGAAATCCGGCGGCAAAGGCATCGCCGGCACCAGTGACGTCTGCAATCTCGGCGACCGGTGATGGTTCGATCGCGGCCGCTGATGTTTCATCAAAGGCAATTGCGACGCGCCCGCCACTGGTGACGCTGCCGCCCCGAAGGCCGGCCAGGCGGAGAAGCGTAGGCCAGTCCTCCGGTCGAACCGCGGTTTTCCCGGTCAGGCTTTCGGCCTCGGCAACGTTGAGGAACAGATGGTCGATCCGGGGCAGGGCCTCCCTGAAACGAAGGACTTTCGCCGGCGAAATGGCGATGGCCGACAGGTCGATGCCGCGCGCGCTGGTCTCGTCGGCCAGGGCGGTGATGGTCGCGCCGGGAAGGTTTGCGTCGCAGAGAACATGGCCGGCCGCATCAAGGCTGTCGCGGGTGGAGCGGGCGCGTAGCCGGCGCGCACTGAAGATATCGTAGAGCGCCATGTCGGCCAGAGCGATGACCAGATTGCCGTCGCGCTCAATGATGGCGGTGTAGCTGGGCGTTGCACGGTCGAGAAAGACCACGGGGCAATCGTCAAGACCGGCACGTTGTGCCGCCTCCGTCACGGCCTGTCCTGCCGGATCGCCGCCGCGGGGTGCAATCAGGCGAACGCGATGACCGAGCCTGGACAGGTTGCAGGCTGCATTGAATACCCCGCCGCCGACTTCCTCGAACCATTGACCGGGATTGCTGGCACCCGGCTTCGTCTCGCCGAAGAGACGTCCGCGACGATCAATATGGGCGCCGCCTATGGCGAGAATATCAAAGCTCATGAACGGCACTTTCGCACGCAGCGGCGACGAATCGCAAGGACATCAAAACACTGAATTTGCAAAGTAAGATCCTGTTTGCAAAAGCCTCTATCGAGGCGGAACATTCGTCGAACATGGATTGGAAAACCGTTTTTTCTCAACGGTTTGAACGGCTCTTGCAAAAATAGAACAAATGCAGTACATACAGTCCATCGGCGGCTTCATTGCCTATGCGGCCTCAATAACCTAAAGGTGGATCGAATGGCACAGAATTCTTTGCGGTTGGTAGAGGACAAATCGGTGGATAAAAGCAAGGCATTGGAAGCGGCGCTCTCGCAGATCGAACGGTCGTTCGGCAAGGGCTCGATCATGAAGCTCGGCGCGAACGAGAGCGTGGTTGAAGTCGAGACGGTCTCGACGGGTTCGCTCAGCCTAGATATCGCGCTTGGTATCGGCGGGTTGCCGAAGGGCAGAATTATTGAAATTTACGGGCCGGAAAGCTCTGGCAAGACGACGCTTGCCCTGCAGACGATTGCCGAAGCCCAGAAAAAGGGCGGCATTTGCGCCTTCGTCGATGCCGAGCATGCTCTGGATCCTGTCTATGCCCGCAAGCTTGGCGTTGATTTGCAAAACCTGCTGATATCGCAGCCCGATACCGGCGAGCAGGCCCTCGAAATCACCGACACGCTGGTTCGCTCCGGTGCAGTTGACGTACTGGTTATCGACTCAGTTGCAGCGCTGACGCCGCGCGCCGAAATCGAAGGCGAGATGGGCGACAGCCTGCCCGGCCTGCAGGCCCGTCTGATGAGCCAGGCACTGCGCAAGCTGACGGCTTCGATCTCCAAGTCGAAGACGATGGTCATCTTCATCAACCAGATCCGCATGAAGATCGGCGTGATGTTCGGTTCGCCGGAAACCACCACCGGCGGCAATGCGCTGAAATTCTACGCATCGGTGCGCCTCGATATCCGTCGTATCGGCGCGGTCAAGGATCGCGAAGAGGTTGTCGGCAACCAGACACGCGTCAAGGTGGTCAAGAACAAGATGGCGCCTCCCTTCAAGCAGGTCGAATTCGACATCATGTATGGCGAAGGCGTGTCAAAGACCGGCGAACTCGTCGATCTTGGCGTCAAGGCCGGCATCGTCGAGAAGGCGGGGGCCTGGTTCTCCTACAATAGCCAGCGTCTCGGCCAGGGGCGTGAAAACGCCAAACTGTTCCTGCGTGACAATCCGGCGCTTGCGCAGGAGATCGAATTGGCGCTGCGGCAGAATGCCGGACTGATCGCGGAAAAGTTCCTGCAGAACGGTGGTCCAGACGCCAATGATGGCGATAGCGTCGAGGATTAAGTCTCTTTTGGGCCTAGATTCGAAGTTTGACCGGCCACGTTTCGAAAGAGGCGTGGCCGGTTTTCTATTGCGCGGCTGGACAGCGACCATGGCGGACGATAAAAGCCATTGATTTTGCGAATTGGCCGGCTTCCGGCCTGAATGAAGGGCGTGACATGAGCGGTGTAAACGAGATCCGGTCGACTTTTCTCGATTATTTCAAGACGAACGGTCATGAGGTTGTTTCCTCCAGCCCGCTCGTGCCGCGCAACGACCCGACATTGATGTTTACCAATGCCGGCATGGTGCAGTTCAAGAATGTCTTTACCGGCCTCGAACAACGCCCCTATTCCCGGGCGGTGACGGCGCAGAAATGCGTGCGCGCCGGCGGCAAGCACAACGACCTCGACAATGTCGGTTACACCGCGCGACACCATACCTTCTTCGAAATGCTCGGTAATTTCTCTTTTGGCGATTACTTCAAGGAAAATGCCATCGAGCTGGCGTGGAACCTGATCACCAAGGAATTCGGCATCGACAAGAACCGGCTTCTGGTGACCGTCTATCACACCGATGATGAAGCGCACGGCCTGTGGAAGAAGATCGCCGGTCTCACCGATGACCGGATCATCCGGATTCCGACCAGCGACAATTTCTGGGCCATGGGCGATACTGGACCGTGTGGACCTTGCTCGGAAATCTTCTACGACCATGGCGATCATATCTGGGGCGGCCCTCCCGGCTCTCCGGAAGAGGATGGCGACCGGTTCATCGAGATCTGGAACCTCGTCTTCATGCAGTACGAGCAGATTACCAAGGAGGAGCGGGTTGATCTTCCGCGTCCGTCGATCGATACCGGCATGGGACTTGAGCGGGTTGCAGCCCTTCTGCAGGGCAAGCATGACAACTACGATATCGATCTGTTCCGTGCTTTGATCGAGGGTTCGGTCGAACTGACAGGCGTGAAGGCCGAGGGTGAGCGTCGCGCCAGCCACCGGGTTATCGCCGACCATCTGCGGTCCTCCGCATTCCTGATCGCCGATGGCGTCCTGCCGTCGAATGAAGGTCGCGGCTATGTTCTACGTCGTATCATGCGCCGTGCCATGCGCCACGCACAGTTGCTTGGTGCGCGTGATCCGATCATCTACAAGCTGTTGCCGATTCTCGTGCAGCAGATGGGCCGCGCCTATCCCGAACTTGCTCGCGCAGAATCGCTGATTGCCGAGACGCTCAAGCTGGAAGAAACGCGCTTCCGCAAGACCCTGGAACGCGGTCTGTCGCTTCTCTCGGATGCGACGAGCGATCTGGGTCAGGGTGACAGCCTCGACGGCGAGACCGTTTTCAAACTTTACGATACCTATGGTTTCCCGCTTGACCTGACACAGGATGCGCTGCGTGCCCGTGGCATCGGCGTCGATATTACCGGTTTCAACGATGCCATGCAGCGCCAGAAGGCGGAGGCGCGCTCGCATTGGGCCGGTTCCGGCGACAAGGCGACCGAGACGATCTGGTTTGAGCTGCGCGAAAAGCATGGGGCGACCGAGTTTCTCGGTTATTCGTCGGAGACGGCCGAAGGCCAGATCCAAGCGATCGTGCGCGACGGTGCTTCCGTCGAGACGGCGTCCGCTGGCGAACAGGTGCAGATCGTTGTCAACCAGACGCCGTTCTACGGTGAATCCGGTGGTCAGGTGGGTGATACCGGCGTGATCGTCGGCGAAGGCTTCTCGCTTGACGTGACCGATACGCAGAAGAAGGGCGAGGGGCTCTTCGTGCACATCGCCACCGTTGGCAATGGCGTCGTTCGTGCCGGCGAGGCCGTGACGCTCAATGTCGACCATGCCCGCCGTTCGCGGTTGAGGGCCAATCACTCTGCGACACACCTTTTGCATGAGGCTTTGCGCGATGTGCTCGGCACCCATGTGGCGCAAAAAGGGTCGCTGGTTGCGCCCGAGCGCCTGCGTTTCGACATTTCTCATCCGAAGCCGATTTCGGCTGAAGAACTGAAGATCGTCGAAGAGATGGCCAACGAGATCATTGTGCAGAATGCGCAGGTGACGACGCGCCTGATGGCTGTCGATGATGCGATTGCCGAGGGTGCCATGGCGCTGTTCGGTGAAAAATACGGTGACGAAGTGCGCGTTGTATCGATGGGTACGGCCGTTCGCGGCGACAAGGCCGGTAAGGCCTATTCGATCGAGCTCTGTGGCGGCACACACGTGAATGCGACGGGTGACATCGGATTGGTGCGCCTGGTTGGCGAGAGTGCCGTGGGTGCTGGCGTGCGCCGTCTTGAAGCGCTGACGGGTGAATCGGCTCGAGCCTACCTGGCAGAGCAGGACGAACGGGTGAAAACGCTTGCTGCCTCGTTGAAGGTTCAGCCGACGGAGGTTGTCTCGCGTGTCGAGAGCCTGATCGACGAACGCCGCAAGCTCGAAAAAGAACTGGCCGACGCAAAGCGCAAGCTGGCCATGGGTGGCGGCGCCACCGGCAGCGGCGATGCACCCCGTGTGATCAACGGCATCAGCTTTGTCGGGCGTCAGCTTACCGGTATCGATGCCAAGGATCTGAAAGGCATGGCAGACGAGGCCAAGACGGGTCTCGATTCTGCGGTCGTTGTCCTGATCGCGGTGGCCGAAGACGGCAAGGCGAGTGCTGTGGTTTCGGTAACGCCGGATCTCACCGATCGTCTGAGCGCCGTTGATCTGGTCCGCATTGCCTCAATGGCACTTGGTGGCAAGGGTGGTGGGGGCCGTGCCGACATGGCGCAGGCAGGAGGTCCGGATGGCACTCAGGCGGAGGCTGCGATCGAAGCGGTTGCCGCCGCGATCGCTGGCTGATGACGAACGCACTGGCTCCGGGGCGCTGACGTGCCTCGGAGTGCGGTGTTTCTGCTGAAGCCTTCCGTCACATTTACCACGCCGGTTTTCACTTCCTTCAGCCTTCGTTGCTATCCCTTGCTGCAATCTTGAGGTTTGCGGCTTGGAACAGTTCTTCCATATTCCCACATTGATGTTCTGCCTGTCGGCGGCCTGCATCATCATTTCTGCATTTTTAACGCTTCTGTGGGTCTGGGATCGATCCAGTCGCGCACTGCTGTATTGGACCTGGGGCTTCTGGCTTGGCTGTATCGGTCTGGCACTGCTCGGACTGCGTGAGGTGGGTCCACCCACGCTTTCGCTCGGACTTGGCAACGCGTTCAGTCTGTGGAGCCTCGGTCTGATCTGGCTTGGCTGCCGCGCTTTCAACGAGGGTGATGCGGATGCACCGTCGGCGTTTGCGCTGGCCGGTGGTTTGGTCTGGTTTACGCTTTTTGCCTCCTGGGGACACTTTGCCGAGAATCTGAACACCCGCATGGTCGTCGCGTCGGTCTTCTACGCTGGCTACTCGTTTCTCATCGCCCATGCCGTTTGGAGGGGCTTTCGCCATGAGCCACTGCCCGCCAGACGACTGGCTGCCGTTGCATTCGGGATGCATGGCCTGTTTTACGTCGTGCGCGTGCCTGTTCTCTACGTCTTCCCTATATCGTTGAATGGCGGCTATCCAAATCTGTGGCTCGGCGTGGTCACCTTCGAATATTTCATTCAGGCACTGTTCGGTGCGCTTGCCATTTTTGCGATGGTGCATGAACGGCTGACTTTGCGTTACAAGGCGGCTTCAGAGATCGATTTTTTGACTGGCATTCGCAATCGACGTGCGTTTCTGGCCGCCATAGTGTCCAGCCGTTGTCGGTCCGGTGGCGACAGGGCGGGTGCAACGCTGGCACTGCTTGATGCTGACCATTTCAAGTCGATCAACGATACGCATGGCCATGGCGCTGGCGATGTTGTTCTGACGGATCTGACCGAAAAGGTTGCAACCCGTCTCCCCCATGGCGCTATTTTCGGCCGCGTCGGTGGTGAGGAGTTTGCCATCTATCTGCCGCCTGATGTGGCATCGGGTGATGTCGCGCTGCTGGAGCAAATTCGCATCGACATAGGCACAATGGCGGTGCGTCATGGTCAGGCCTCTATCCGATTGAGCGTGAGTATCGGCCGTTGCGCGCTGCCGTCGGGCCATGTCGACATGCAGATGGCGCTTGCTGCCGCCGACCGGGCGCTTTATGCGTCCAAAAAGGCGGGTCGCAACCGCGTCACGACCAGCGCTTTCGATCCTGGCTTCGAGCCCAGCAAGCGCGATCGACCCGTGGACCTTGCTGCGGAAAACTTGCCTCCGTCGGCTGCCTGATCGCCCAATTCGTGTTAGCCGGCTGCTGCTTGTGGCAGTTCGGCCATGGCTGCATCGTCAAGTGCATTGGCGCGCTGCCATGCTGGCCGTGCAGTCAGGCGGCGGCAATAAGCTTCGAAGGCCGGGCGTTTTTCGATCGAGCCGAATTGCAAACCCCAGCCGATATGCGAGCCGACATAGACATCCGCGGCCGTGAAGCGTTTGCCGGCAATATAGGACGTGGCGGAAACGGCGTATTCCAGCGTGTCCATGACGGACTCGAACGAACCGTAGCCAACCATGCGGCGCCGGTCTTCCGGCACGTTTATGCCAAGGCTGCGGTTGGTGACCGCTGCCTCAAGCGGGCCTGCGGCAAAAAACATCCAACGGAAATAGGCGCCACGTTCGTCTGCCGTCGGGGCCAAGCCGGCCTCGGGGAATGTTTCGGCGAGATAGGCACAGATCGCGGCACATTCGGTGACAATCGTCGCACCATGTTTGATCGCGGGTACCTTGCCCATCGGATTCACGGACCGGTAGTCGAGACTTTTCATCGCCGGGCCGTAGGTGACTATTTCCGTACGATAGGGCACGGCGACTTCTTCCAGCATAACGCGGGCAATCCGGCCGCGCGACATCGGGTTGGTATACAGAACCAGATCGGTCATGGGGTGTTTCCTCCGCTTTGTTCCCTTTATGTTTCAGTATAGATCGCGAGACGCGAGAGACAAGCAGGCAGAACGAAAAAAGCCCGGCGCAAGGCCGGGCTTTTCGTCACGCATCAGGCGCCAATCAGGCCGCCATGGCCTTCTTCAGGTTTTCATCGACCTTGTCGAGGAAGGCAGTCGTCGAGAGCCAAGGCTGATCCGGGCCGATCAGCAAGGCCAGATCCTTGGTCATGTAGCCGGCTTCGACCGTGTCGACGCAGACCTTTTCCAACGTATTGGCAAAACGTGCCAGTTCGGCATTGTCGTCGAGCTTTGCGCGGTGGGCGAGACCACGGGTCCAGGCGAAGATCGAGGCGATCGAGTTGGTCGAGGTCTCCTGACCCTTCTGGTGCTGGCGGTAGTGACGGGTCACCGTGCCGTGGGCCGCTTCGGCTTCAACCGTGCGGCCGTCCGGCGAAAGCAGGACCGAGGTCATCAGGCCGAGCGAGCCAAAGCCTTGGGCAACCGTGTCGGACTGGACGTCGCCGTCGTAGTTCTTGCAGGCCCAGACGTAACCGCCGGACCACTTCAGGGCTGAGGCGACCATGTCGTCGATCAGGCGGTGTTCGTAGGTGATGCCGACTTCATCGAACTTCGCCTTGAACTCGGCCTGGTAGACTTCTTCGAAGATGTCCTTGAAGCGGCCGTCATAGGCCTTGAGGATGGTGTTCTTGGTCGACAGATAGACAGGCCACTTGCGCATCAGGCCATACATCATCGAGGCGCGGGCGAATTCACGGATCGACTCGTCAAGGTTGTACATTGCCATGGCAACGCCGGCGCCGGGGGCGTCGAAAACGTCCTTCTCGATCACCTGGCCGTCTTCGCCGACGAACTTGATCGTCAGCTTGCCCTTGCCCGGGAACTTGAAATCGGTTGCCTTGTACTGGTCGCCGAAAGCATGACGGCCGACAACGATCGGCTTGGTCCAGCCCGGAACGAGGCGGGGTACGTTCTTGCAGATGATCGGTTCGCGGAAGATCACGCCGCCGAGGATGTTGCGGATCGTGCCATTCGGCGATTTCCACATCTGCTTGAGATTGAATTCCTTGACGCGGTCTTCGTCCGGGGTGATCGTGGCGCACTTGATGCCGACGCCGTGCTTCTTGATGGCATGGGCGGCGTCTACGGTGACCTGGTCGGACGTCGCATCGCGGTTCTCGACCGACAGGTCGTAATACTCGATGTCGAGGTCGAGGTAGGGCAGGATCAGCTTTTCTTTGATGAACTGCCAGATGATGCGGGTCATCTCGTCGCCGTCGAGATCGACGACCGGGTTTGCTACCTTGATCTTGCTCATGAATATCCTCGCTCGGAATGATTAGGGACGAGCGTCCCACTTGGATCGGCTCGCTGGGCTATAGCATTCCCGGGTGAGAACGCAAAGCGCCGGCACAGGCTGATAGCGCGATTTCATTCACAAATTGACACCAACAATGGTCTCATGCGGGCGGCTATCCACATTGAGCTTTGGCCGCGCCGATATAGAGTGCCGCAACATTCAATCTGCCTGTGGAAACTGCCATGAAAACCCTGATTGCCGCTTCGATGCTTCTGATCTCCAGCGGTTTTGCCGTCGCGGCAGACATGACCGCTCCCGTGCGCGAAGTCGTCGAAGCGACGGCCGCCAACTGGACAGAAGAAGCCTTTGGAAACGAAAAGGAAGTTTTCTCCGAAGACCGTCTTGATCGGGTTTTCAGTGTGGATTTCGCCGCGCTTTACCGCGAAGCCTCGAAGAATCCCGCCTATGATCTGCCCGAAGGCGAAACGACGGGTTTTCCCTTCGACTACGACCCGATTGCCAGGGGCCAGGATGGATGCCCGTTTCAGAATATTCGCGTCGAGGATGACGGGGACGGGCAGGTCACGGCGCTGTTCAACAATCGGGCCTGCATGGGCGATGATCCGGCCTACAAGCAAGATACCGTGCTGATCTTTCATGTCCAGGAAGAGAATGGGCGCGCCGTCATCGATGACATCTATCCGGTCGAGAACGGTCAGTCCGGCCAATCGATCAAGGATGAGTTGAAGACGATCGCCGGACAATAGGCGCCCTGGACGCAGATATCCGTTGCAGCGTGACGGAGTGCCGCGAAGGTTTTGTCCAAGCTCTCTGTCCGATCATGGTCCGGTTCGCGAGATCGGATCTGATGCTTTTGATTTTTGCGCCGGTTTGTGTCAGTGAGGCCGCACTTATCGATTGAGACAGGCGAACATGGCAGGCACCAACAGCGAACGCGTACTTCTGGCCGAAGGACCGGCGATCATTCTGGTCGAACCTCAACTGGGCGAGAACATCGGCATGGTGGCGCGCGCCATGGCCAATTTCGGTCTGGCGGAGTTGCGCCTGGTCAATCCGCGCGATGGTTGGCCAAGCGACAAGGCGCGGTCTGCGGCGTCCAAGGCAGACCATGTGATCGACGGCGTCGTCGTCTTCGAGACTCTGGAAGAGGCTGTTGCCGATCTCAACTTCGTCTATGCCACGACTGCGCGCTTTCGTGACGGTTTCAAGCCGGTGCGTTCGCCGGTGACGGCAGCATCGACGTTGCGTCGACGCTTCAGTGCAGGTGAAAAGACCGGCATCATGTTCGGACGGGAGAAGTCCGGCCTGTCGAACGAGGATGTGGCACTTGCCGACGAAATCGTCACCTTTCCGGTCAATCCGGCCTTCGCGTCGCTGAACATTGCGCAGGCCGTGCTGTTGATGTCTTATGAGTGGATGAAGTCCAGCATGGACGATGTGCAGGCCGTTCCCTTCGACGCGGTCGAGCAGGCGCCTGCCACCAAGGATGAGGTGATCGGGCTGTTCGACCACCTGGAAGAGGCGCTTGATGCGCGCAACTATTTCCATCCGGTCTCGAAAAAACCGAGAATGGTCGACAATCTCCGCGCCGTCCTGTCACGGCGCGCCTTCACCTCTCCCGAGATCAAGGTCCTGCGTGGCGTGATTTCCTCGCTCGATCGGTTCCAGCGCTCCAGGCCACGCGGAGCCGGCGCACCCGATCCGGCACTATCCAGAGGCAGCAAGCGGCATGACAGCGGCGATAACGAGTGAGCTGAAGCCGGTTCTGGTCTTTGATTCCGGGATAGGTGGTCTGACCGTCTTGCGCGAAGCCCGGCTTCTCATGCCGGAACGCGGCTTCATCTATGTCGCCGACGATGCCGGATTTCCCTATGGTGGCTGGGAGGAGGAACCGCTCAAGGCGCGCATCGTTTCCCTGTTTCGCGGCTTGTTTGCCGCGTATGACCCGGAAGCGGTGATTGTCGCCTGCAACACCGCGTTCACACTCGCAGGTGTCGATCTGCGCACCGCTTTTCCTGACAGGCGCTTTATCGGGACAGTGCCGGCCATCAAGCCTGCCGCCGAGCGCACGCGCTCCGGGCTCGTGTCCGTGCTGGCTACGCCCGGTACGGTCAAGCGCGCCTATACACGCGACCTGATCCAGTCTTTCGCCAGCCAGTGCCATGTCCGGCTTGTCGGCTCCGAAAACCTGGCGCGCATGGCAGAGGCCTATATACGGGGCGAGGCGCTGGACGATGCGCAAGTGATGGCCGAAATCGCACCGTGTTTTGTCGACAAGGATGGATCCCGTACCGACATCGTCGTGCTTGCCTGCACGCATTATCCGTTTCTCGCCAATGTCTTTCGTCGTTTGGCGCCCTGGCCCGTCGACTGGCTCGATCCGGCCGAAGCGATTGCGCGGCAGGCGCGACGGATCGTCCCGCTTATCGAGGGTGCAGAGCATCCGGATGGTTTCGATTTTGCCGTCTTCACCTCGGGGCAACCGAATTTCTCGACCTGTCGCCTGATGCAGGGAATGGGGTTGTCAATTGCGCCTGCTGATCTGCCGGGGATTTGCCGATAGACCCTTTGGAAGAGCCTACCGTTGTGCTAGAGGTCGGCCTGTGGCCGGACGATTAGCCGGTGTAGAGGAGCTTTGCTCGCAGTTTTGTTAACCGAGATATCGATTGTCGTATTCCTGACGCTTCTGAATGGCGTCTTGGCCATGTCTGAACTCGCCGTCGTCTCATCACGACCCGCACGTCTCAAGGTCATGAGCGAACTGGGAAACCACGGCGCACTCGTCGCTCTGAGACTGGCTGAAGATCCCGGTCGTTTTCTTTCAACCGTCCAGATTGGCATCACCCTTGTCGGCGTGCTGTCCGGCGCATTCTCCGGTGCGACGCTCGGTGCGCGTCTGTCTGATTGGCTGGAGCTCCAAGGTGTGTCGAATGGCGTATCTGACGCGGTTGGCGTCGGTTTTGTCGTGATGATGATCACTTATCTGTCGCTGATCGTCGGCGAACTTGTTCCCAAGCAGATTGCGCTGCGCAACCCGGAAGCCGTTGCTGCGCGTGTCGCCATGTCGATGCTTGTCTTGTCCAAGGTGTCGGCGCCGCTCGTCTGGCTTCTGAATGGATCCGGCAAGCTGATCCTGTCGCTACTTGGACAACAGGGTGTTTCTGCCGGTACTGTCACGGATGAAGAAATCAAGACGGTCCTGGCAGAAGCCCATAGCGCCGGGGTTATCGAATCGGAAGAATCCGCGATGATCTCGGGTGTCATGCGCCTTGCCGACCGGACGGCGCGTGGGCTTATGACGCCGCGCCGCGATGTCGAAATGCTTGATGTCAAGGACACGCTCGCGGAATTGAAGGATTCACTGCGCGACAGCCAGCATTCGCGTTTGCCGGTTCGTTCGGGCGATTCCGATGAAATCATCGGCGTGCTTTTCGTGAAAAAGGTCTACGAGGCCATCGCGCTCGGCACTGCGGTCGATATCCGCACGCTTGTCAGCGAAGTGCCGATCGTGTCCGACCTTGCCGGTGCCATCGACATCATCCAGGCAATGCGCAAGACCTCCCTGCACATGGTGCTGGTCTATGACGAATACGGTCATTTCGAAGGCATCATCACATCGGGCGATATTCTCGAGGCGATCACGGGCGCCTTCCAGGACGATAGCGAGGACGAACCGTCTCTGGTGCTGCGTGAAGATGGCTCCTATCTGGTGGCCGGGTGGACGCCGATCGATGAGTTTATCGATCGTATCCGCGTGCCGATCGATCCCGATCCGGATTACACCACGGTGGCAGGCTTCGTCATTGCCGAATTGAAACGTATCCCGGAATTGGGCGAGAGCTTCGTGAAAAGCAACTGGCGCTTCGAGGTCATCGACCTGGACGGTCGCCGCATCGACAAGCTGCTGGTTTCACCGGTTGGGCAGGCGGACTGATCAGGAGGCGGGCCGCGGGCGATGGTCGTCTTACAGTTCGGTCCCGACATGCGAATACACGAGGCATCCCGCAACCCGCGTCGGTTTGCGGGATGTTGCGTTTTTGCCACTTAAATTCGACAAAATATGCAATCCGCAATTGCGCTCTTGTGGCGCGCTTTGTCTTGTGTAATTTTAGGGGCATCCGCAATTCAAGCAACAGGAGGCGTCGATGACTAATCATTTCGTGTATACGCGCCTCTCTGGCGGATTGGTGTTCATGTCGATGGTGCATTGCGCCTATGGACCACGAACCACCGCCTGAACGGTCTTTCCGTGCAGGATTCCGGCGTTTGGCGCCATTTTCAACAAAACTGATGTGATTGGTTGACTGGGCGCGTAGGTGCGTCTGCATGTCCACCTCTCCGTTTTTTCCATCTAGAGGACCTGGTCGCTTCGCCGCGCCGGGACGGAAAAGCCATGCTTAAAGAACAATCTATAGTTGCTGACAGCCTGACGGCAGCGGTCGATGAGCTATGCCAGAAGTTTGGTGTCTGGGCGGCCGCGCGAACCTTGATTTACGTTGCGTGGACAAAGCGCAGGAGTTCCAACTCGGTGAGCGGTATGTCCGATCGCATGCGCCGGGATATCGGCTTGCTACCAGAAGAAAACTTGCGTCTGCCATCACGGTTTTCCCTGTGGGACATCCGTCTTTGACGGTCGCTAAATCTCCGGCGGATTAAGCCGCCGGAGATCTCCGACATTTCGGCAAGGATCGACTGATGATTTGTTCCGTCGTCAAGTCGACGCGTTGATAATCCGTGATGGCAAATGCTTGGTGCTCGCAGTTTGCCCGGCAACGATGCATAATTGCCTGTTGATGGCGCGGTCTTTCGCAGCGATGATTCGGGAAATATTTGCTAAAGCATCGGTGGGTCGCCTTGGCGATCTGGTCGCTCTGCGAGCGCAAGAGCATACGAGGTGGCATTGGTGCAGGTCGGAATCGATATGGGTACCCTGACGGGCGGCGCTCCGGCGAAGCTCGACATCGAGGAACTTCTCGCCACGCGTCTGCTCGTTCAGGGCAATTCCGGTTCGGGTAAATCGCATCTCCTGCGGCGCTTGCTGGAACAGTCCGCGCAATGGGTGCAGCAGGTGATCATCGATCCCGAAGGCGATTTTGTAACGCTGTCGGACAAATACGGCCATGTCGTCGTCGATGGTGAGCGAACCGAAGCGGAGCTTGCCGGCATCGCCGACCGAATCCGCCGGCACCGGGTATCCTGCGTGCTGACGCTCGAGGGTCTGGATGTCGAGCAGCAGATGCGCGCGGCGGCCGCCTTTCTCAATGGCCTGTTCGATGCGGATCGTGAATTCTGGTTTCCGGTGCTGGTCGTGGTCGACGAAGCGCAGATGTTCGCCCCGGCCGTCGGCGGCGATGTCTCGGAAGATGCGCGCAAAATGTCGCTCGGCGCGATGACCAATCTGATGTGCCGTGGCCGTAAACGCGGTCTCGCCGGCGTTATCGCCACCCAGCGTCTCGCCAAGCTTGCAAAAAACGTGGCGGCGGAAGCATCGAACTTCCTGATGGGCCGTACCTTTCTCGATATCGATATGGCGCGCGCCGCCGACCTGCTCGGCATGGACCGCCGGCAGGCGGAAATGTTCCGCGATCTGCAGCGCGGCAATTTTGTCGCCCTTGGCCCGGCCCTGTCGCGCCGCCCATTGCCGATCGTGATCGGCAATGTGGAAACATCCGCGCGTTCGTCCAGCCCCAAGCTGATGCCGCTTCCGGATGCGGTGGCCGATGTCGAGGATCTGATCTTCACGCCGGATCCGGAAGAATTCACCCGGCCGATCGTGCGCCGCGCACCGCCGGCACCCCGTCCGACGACCGATATTCTGGCCGAGCTGTCGCGCTCGAGCCCTGCTGTCATGGCACCGGTCGGCGGCGGTGAGCCGGGGTCGCCATCGCGCGCGGACATGTCGTCCGAAGAGCGCGAGGAGCGCCTGGCGGCGGTTCTTGCCGAAATTCTCGGCGATCCGCAGGCCGCCTATCGGACCGACAGCGTGCTCTACCAGGAATTCCTCGTGCGCGCCCGGATGCGGCGGGTGTCGGGGCCGCCAATGCCGATGGGCGAGTTTCGTCGGCGTGTGGCGATTTCGCGCTCGGGTGTCGACGAAGAAACGGCGGCGAGCGCCGGATGGGCGACGGCACTCGATCTGTCGGTGCGTGTCTCGGACGACCTGCAGGGCGTTTTCCTGCTGCTTGCCAAGGCCGCATTGCTGTCGGAGGAATGCCCGTCGGATCACCGCATCGCCAAGGCCTACGGCACCCATTCGTCCCGCCGGGCGCGGCGGCTGCTCGGCTATTTCGAGGAGCAGGGGCTGGTCGTGATGCATACCGATTTTTCCGGCAAGCGTATCGTCGCCTTCCCGGATCTGGAAGCCGAGACCCAGCCGGGCGATCCCAATGTGGTGGATTCGGACGTGCCGGCTCAGTCGGCGGCCGAGTGAGCCGATGAACGGGGCGGGGTGCCCCGTTGCATCATTGGCTGGTCAGGCCGCAGTCTTTTCTTCCCAGACCTTCACCAGTTCGACAATGGTCCTTGCTGCCGTTTCCATATCCTGGACGCTCACCCATTCGAGCGGTGAGTGATAGGCGTGGCCGCCGGTATAGATATTGGGGCAGGGCAGGCCCATAAAGGATAGGCGTGAGCCGTCCGTGCCGCCACGGATGCTGTGCAGCTTGGGCTCCAAGCCGACGCGGCGCACCGCTTCGGCGAGATGGTCGACGACCTCGGGATGCTGGTCGAGAACCTGCTTCATGTTGCGATACTGCTGCTTGACCTTGAAGCTGTAGCTTGAGCCTGGATAGGCTTTCATCTCGTCCCGGGTGATGTCTTCCAGAAGCTTTTCCTTCTCCACCAGACCGTCGTCGGTAAAGTCGCGGACAATCAGGCTGATATGGGCGCTTTCCATCGAGCCGCTGATATTGGTCGGGTGGATGAAGCCCTGCTTGCCCTCGGTCGCCTCCGGCGTGAGATCTCTTGGCAGGCGCGCGACGATGTCGCTGGCGATCTTGATGGCGTTTTCCATCTTGCCCTTGGCATAGCCCGGATGCATGGCGACGCCGGTGATGTCGATCTCGACGCCATCGGCGGAGAAGGTCTCATTTTCAATTTCCCCGACCGTGCTGCCGTCAAGCGTATAGGCAAAGCGGGCGCCGAGCTTGTCGAGATCCACCTTGTCGGCACCGCGGCCGATTTCCTCATCGGTGGTGAACAGGATCTTGATCGTGCCGTGGCTGATATCCGGATTGGCAAGCAGAGTTGCCGCAGCCGTCATGATCTCGGCGATCCCCGCCTTGTCGTCTGCGCCCAGAAGGGTCGTGCCGTCGGTCGTGACGATGTCGTTGCCGATCTGGTTCTTTAGCTGCGGATGGCTTTCGACGCGGATCACCTGGTTCGTGTCGCCGGTCAGGCGGATGTCACCGCCGCGATAGTTGCAGACGATCTGCGGCTTGACATTGGTGCCGGTGAAATCAGGAGCGGTGTCCATATGCGAGCAGAAGCAGATGACCGGTACCGGCTTGTCGGTGTTGGCCGGGATGGTCGCATAGATATTGCCGTGCTCATCAAGGTGGGCGTCGGAGAGGCCGAGGGCCAAAAGCTCTTGGACCAGGATCCGGCCCAGATCCTTCTGCTTTTCCGTCGATGGCTGGGCAGAAGACTTCGGATCGGACTGGGTGTCGATCACGACATAGCGGAGAAAGCGGTCGAGGACTGTATCGGTCATGGAGCGTATCCGATCTCTGAAGAGGTTATTGTCCGGACTGCGCGCCCAGATATTTGTCGAACAGGGCTGCCATCTGGCCGTCACGTTCGGCTGCGCTGTCGCCGCCGAGGACAACGCCGACGACGCGGCGTGTGCCATTGCTGGCAGAACTGACGAGATTGTAGCCAGAGGCCTTGGTATAGCCGGTCTTGATGCCGTCCGCACCCGGATAAGTGGACAGCAAGTTGTTGTGTCCGCGGAATTTCATGCTGCGAAAGGTGAGGCGGGTCGTGGAAAACAGTTTGTACTCTTCCGGATAATCGCGCATCAGGGCTAGGCCCAGCCGCGCCATGTCGGCGGCCGTCGTCACCTGGTTGGGGTCCGGCAGACCGGCCGGATTGGTGAAGACCGTGCTGGTCATGCCGAGCGTGCGGGCCTTGGCGGTCATCATCTGACCGAAGGCCTGTTCGGAACCGGCGAGCGTTTCTGCGACCGCGACGGCCGCATCGTTAGTCGACAGCACGATCATGCCCATGACGGCTTCGCGCACAGTGATCTTATTGCCGGCGCCGACTGCGAATTTGTAGGGTTCTTTGCTCTCGGCGTTTTCCGACATCACCAGCCGATCATCCCAGCCGAAGCGTTTCTGGTGCAGGGCCTCGAAGGTCAGGTACAACGTCATCATCTTGGTCAGCGACGCCGGATAGTTGATGGCATCGGCATTTTCGGCCTCAAGCACCTGCCCGGTATTGGCATCGAGGATCACATGGGCACGACCGGCGAACGCCTGTGTCGGTCCGAATGCGGCCACGAGCGCCATGACGGACGAGAGGAAGAAGGAAGCGTTGCGGTAGGTCATGACAGTCCTGAGCACGAGCGTGAAATCTGAGTGTTGTGTCGGCTTTAGACCAGTTTGACCAAGCTGTCAGCGTCGCAAACAGTCGTCACGATATTTTGAGTGCAAACTGATGGAGGCGGGGACGGCGGTGATGCCGCCCCCCTGTGAGATCAGGTCACTGTTCGGTGACGGCCTTGGCGTCATCCTTGTCGATGTTGCGGGTTGCCCAGAGGGAACCCAGGATGCCGACGGCGAGGATGCCGATGGTGACCGACAGCGAGACGACCGGCGGGATCTTGGCGAGACCCAGCATGTCGGCGACGAAGATCTTCGAACCGATGAAGATCAGCACGACCGACAGCGCATATTTCAGATAGGCGAAGCGGTGGATCAGGGCCGAAAGCGCAAAATAGAGCGCGCGCAGTCCGAGGATCGCGAAGATGTTCGACGTGTAGACGATGAAGGGATCGGTGGTGATCGCAAAGATCGCCGGGATCGAGTCGACGGCGAAGATGACATCGGCCAGTTCGACCATGATCAGTGCCAGGAAGAGCGGCGTGATGTAGGTCTTCAGCTTGCCGGTCTTTTCATCCGGTTCACGCACGAGGAATTTCTCGTCGCGCAGGCCGTTGGTGACGGGCAATCGCTTCTGCAGGAACTTCAGGACCGGATTGCTCGAGACGTCATGTTCCTGCTCGGCCGTCAGCAGCATCTTGATGCCGGTGATGACCAGGAAGGCGGCGAAGAGATAGAGAACCCAGTCGTAGTTTTCGACGATGGCTGCACCTGCGGCAATCATCACGCCACGCAGGACGATGACACCGAGAATGCCCCAGAGGAGAACGCGATGCTGGTAGGCGCGGGGGATGGAGAAATAGCCGAAGATCATCGCGATGACGAAGATATTGTCCATCGCCAGGCTCTTTTCGACGACAAAGCCCGTCAGATATTCCAGGCCGGCCTGCTGGCCGCTCTGAAACCAGACCCAGCCGCCGAAGGCGACGCCGAGGGTCATATAGAAGCCTGAGAGAAGAAAACTCTCCTTGATGCCGATTTCACGGCTTTCCTTGTGCATGACGCCAAGGTCGAGAGCGAGTAGAAAGGCAACGAGAGAAACGAAAGTAAGCCACATCCAGGAAGGTGTGCCAAGGAAGTCAACCCAAAGAAAATCCAACATGAGGATCCCTTTGCCGGAAAGGTTTTTGATCGCAGCCCCGACATCACGAGAATCCGGCGCTCAACGTCAGAGGGGCCCGGTGGCTGCGTGAAAGGTCAGATGGGACAGCGGCTTGGAAACTTCAAGTCACAATGTTGACATTTCCGGCCATCCCCCATATAGCCGCCTCAACTTCGGGTTCCTAGAGCCCGTGGTTTAACGACATGTCCCGTGGTTTTCCCGTACGCTTTACGTGAGAGGCCTGTCAGAGTTTCTAAAACGGAACTCAGAGGAGGGCGTGTTTCCTTGATCCGGTTTGGCAACAAACCGGTGTAACCTGTTGAGAAGGAAATGCGATGAGCAAGCGCGCTGCATCCAAGTACAAAATCGATCGCCGCATGGGCGAAAATATCTGGGGTCGTCCTAAGTCCCCGGTCAACCGCCGCGAATATGGTCCTGGCCAGCACGGTCAGCGCCGCAAGGGCAAGCTTTCGGACTTCGGTGTCCAGCTCCGCGCCAAGCAGAAGCTCAAGGGCTACTACGGCGACCTGCGCGAAAAGCAGTTCCGTGCAACCTATGACGAAGCCAACCGCCGCAAGGGTGACACTTCGGAGAACCTGATCGGTCTGCTCGAATCGCGTCTGGACGCGATCGTATACCGCGCCAAGTTCGTACCGACCGTCTTTGCTGCCCGTCAGTTCGTCAACCACGGCCACGTCACCGTCAACGGCGTCAAGGTCAACATCGGCTCGTACCGCTGCAAGGCTGGCGACGTGATCGAAGTTCGCCAGAAGTCGAAGCAACTGGTCACCGTTCTCGAATCGGTCCAGCTCGCCGAGCGTGACGTTCCGGACTACATCGAAGTCGACCACAACAAGATGGTCGCTACCTTCGCTCGCGTCCCGACCCTGTCCGACGTTCCTTACGCTGTCGTCATGGAACCGCAGCTGGTCGTCGAATTCTACTCGCGTTAATCGACGCGTTTCGGATTTTTGGAAAAGCCGTCCTTCGGGGCGGCTTTTTCTGTTTGCAGTGGGATGGTGGACAATGAATATTGTGCCAACGCTTCCGAGCGAGAGGGTGGACATGGACCTGCAGGCGATCGTTGACGACATCGTGCGCGAGCTCGAGCCCCGGCTGGGCGAGGGCAAGGTGGCCGACTACATTCCAGAACTGGCACGGATCGACCCCAAGCAGTTCGGCATTGCGATCACCACGGTTGAGAGGCAGACCTACAAGGCCGGCGATGCGGATGCGGCGTTTTCCATCCAGAGCATTTCCAAGGTTTTCATGCTGACGTTGGCGCTCGGCAAGGCCGGCGAGGGTGTGTGGAACCGCGTCGGGCGCGAACCATCAGGGTCTGCGTTCAACTCCATCGTGCAGCTTGAACACGAGCATGGCATTCCGCGCAATCCGTTCATCAATGCTGGTGCGATCGTCGTCGCCGACATGGTGTTGGCCGGCCACGCGCCGCGCGAGGCGATCGGCGAATATCTGCGTTTCATGCGCTACGTCGCCGATGACGAGACGCTGTCGATCGACGAGAAAGTGGCGCAGTCTGAGCAGAAGACCGGTTATCGGAATTTCGCCCTGGCCAATTTCATGCGTGGTTTCGGTAACCTGCATCATCCGGTCGAGCATGTGCTTGGCGTCTATTTCCACCAATGCGCCCTGGCACTGAGCTGCGTCCAGCTCTCCCATGCCGGCCTCTATCTCGCCCATCGCGGCACCAATCCGTTGACCGGGTTTTCGGTCGTCTCGCCCAAGCGTGCACGGCGCATCAACGCGCTGATGATGATGTGCGGGCATTACGACGGTTCGGGTGATTTTGCCTTCCATGTCGGCCTGCCGGGCAAGTCCGGCGTCGGCGGCGGCATCCTGGCAGTCGCGCCGGGCAAGGCGTCGATCGCTGTCTGGTCGCCGGGGCTCAACAAGGTCGGCAATTCGGCGCTCGGCTCTGTCGCGCTGGAAATGCTGGCGACGAAGACGGGCTGGTCTGTCTTCGGCACTTGATCTTGACGACTTAAAGGGGCATTGCACACACGATATGCCACGCGGCCCCAGCGCCCGAGGGAGCCCGAAATGAACATTTCCTTGCCCGCCGATACATTTGGCGCCGATTCCACCACCCCAGAGGACGAACTCGACCTCGCCGGCATCCATCCGATTTTCGCCAAGGCGCCGCAGTCCGTGTCGTTCAACAAGCTGCGCAAGCGGCTGATCCGCCAGGTCCGTCAGGCAATCACCGATTTCGACATGCTGAGGGGCCAGAAGCGTTGGTTGGTAGGCCTGTCCGGCGGCAAGGACAGCTATGGTCTGCTGGCTATCCTGCTCGACCTGAAATGGCGCGGCCTGCTGCCGGTCGAGCTGATCGCCTGCAATCTTGATCAGGGCCAGCCGAATTTCCCCAAACATGTGCTGCCGGACTATCTGACGGCGATTGGTGTCGAACACAGGATCGAATATCGCGACACCTATTCGATCGTGAAAGAGAAAGTACCGTCAGGCGGCACCTATTGCTCCCTCTGTTCGCGCCTGCGTCGCGGCAATCTCTACCGGATCGCGCGCGAGGAAGGCTGCGATGCGCTGGTGCTCGGGCACCACCGTGAAGACATTCTCGAAACATTCTTCATGAATTTCTTCCATGGCGGGCGGCTGTCCGCCATGCCGGCCAAGCTGCTCAACGATGAGAAGGATCTCTTCGTCATGCGGCCGCTTGCCTATGTGGCGGAAGACGACATGGCGCGGTTTGCCCAGGCCATGGAATTCCCGATCATTCCCTGCGATCTCTGTGGCTCGCAGGATGGCCTGCAGCGCAATGCGATGAAGGATATGCTGGCTGGCATCGAAGCAAAAATGCCGGGCCGCAAGGACGCGATGCTCAGGGCCCTCGGGCATGTCGATGCCTCGCATCTGCTCGACCCCAAGCTTTTCGATTTTTCCGCACTTCATATTTCCAAGGATAGCTAAATGGCCGACATCGATATTGCAGCGCTTGCCAATCTTTTGCAGGAGGCAGCCGTCCGTGAAATCCTGCCGCGTTTTCGCAATCTGGGCGACGGCGATGTCCGGATGAAAAGTGAGGCGATCGATCTCGTGACCGAGGCGGACGAAGCTGCCGAACGGCTGATCCGCGATGGTGTCGCCGAGATCATGCCGGACGCCTTGTTCATCGGCGAGGAAGCGGTGGCGGCCGATCCGGCGCTGCTTGGCAAGCTTGTGGGTGCCGACCTTGCCGTTGTGGTCGATCCGATCGACGGCACGTTCAACTTTGCCTCGGGCCTCGCACTGTTCGGCGTGATGCTGTCCGTGATCAGCAAGGGCGAGACGGTTGCCGGTTTGATCTATGATCCGATCGGCAATGACTGGGCGATTGTCGAGAAGGGGTCCGGCAGTTGGATGTGCAAGCCCGATGGTTCGCAGGAGCAGATGTTCATGCGCCCGTCACAGCCGCTCGAACAGATGATCGGCATTGCCAATACCGGCTATTTCGACATCGAGACGCGCCGGAAGCTTCTGGTCAATCTGGCTGATGTGCGGCTGTTCACCAGCTATCGCTGTGCGGCCCACGAATACCGCCTGCTGGCGCAGGGGCACATGGATTTTGCCATGTACAACAAGCTGATGCCCTGGGATCATCTGGCCGGTGCGCTGTTGATGCAGGAGGCCGGTGGCCATGTTGCCCGCTTCGACGGATCGGCTTATCTACCGCATCATACCGACGGCGGACTGCTGGTCGCGGCCGACGAGGACACCTGGCAGGAACTGCGTGAGAAGATCTTCACGGTATAACGAAAAAGGCCCGGTCTCCCGGGCCTTTTCTACATCTGCCGCCAACTCAGACCGGTTGGTTGTGTGCGTGGAACAGCCGTCCCTTTTCGCCGATCAGGACGAAGATCAGGCCGATGATCGAAACGACGAAATAGCCCGCCACCATCGGCAGGGCAGTGCCGTCATAGGCCTGGCCAATGGCCGCACCGATCAGAGAGCCGCCCACC
This sequence comes from Hyphomicrobiales bacterium, assembly GCA_900470155.1. GTDB lineage: Bacteria > Pseudomonadota > Alphaproteobacteria > Rhizobiales > Rhizobiaceae > Allorhizobium. The sequence goes on along the minus strand of UBZT01000009.1, from coordinate 204,564 downwards.
GTGCCCATGAAGCCGAGCACTGAAGAAGCCGTGCCGGCAACGTGGCCGAGCGGTTCCATGGCAAGCGAGTTGAAGTTCGAACCGATCCAGCCGAACTGGAACATCGCCAGCGAGAAGAAGGTGATGAACAGGGCGAACGGCATGGGTTGCGGTCCGAGCACCTGCACGATCAACCAGATCAGGTTGATGGCGATGAAGCCGAGCAGCGATGCGTGCGACAGTTTGCGCATGCCGAAACGGCCGACCAGCTTGGCGTTGACGAAGGAGGACAGCGCCATGAAGATCGCAACGCCGGCAAAAGCGACCGGAAACCAGACGCCGAGGCCGTAGATGCCGACATAGATCTGCTGCGCCGAGTTGATGAAGCCGAACAGGGCGCCGAAGATGAAAGTGCTGGCGATCGTGTAGCAGAGTGCGACACGATTGGTCAGAACGATACGGAAGCCGTCGTAGATGACGCGCGCGGTGAACGGGCGGACGTCTTCGGCGGCCAGCGTTTCGGGCAGGCGCACATACATCCAGGTTCCGACAATGACCGCGATCGCGGCCATGAAGACGAAGATCCAGTGCCAGTGGCCGAACATCATGATCACCTGGCCGGTGCCTGGAGCGACGACCGGGATGACCATGAACACCATCATGATCAGAGACATCACTTCCGCCATGCGACGACCGCCGTAGACGTCGCGCACGATCGACACGGTGATGACGCGGGTGGCGGCCGAGCCGATGCCCTGGATGAAGCGCAGCAGCAGCAGCATGCCGAATGACGGTACCAGAACGACAGCCAGTGACGAGATGACGTAGATCGCAAGGCCGATGATCATCGGAGTGCGGCGGCCGAAGCGGTCGGCGATCGGGCCGTAGAACAGTTGGGCGACGCCGAAGCCGATCAGGTAGGCGGAGACGACATATTGCCGATGGTTCTCATTGTCGACGTTCAGCGAGGCGCCGATTTCCTGCAAGCCAGGCAACATGATGTCGATGGCCAGCGCATTCAGCGCCATCAGGAATGCCATCATCGCGATGAATTCCATCCGGCCCATCGCCCCCAGGGCCTTGGGCGCCGATTGTAATGAATCTGACATGAAAAATGACCTTAAAACGGCAGCAAGGCGTTGCCCGGGGCAACGCCTTGTCAACCGAAGAGTATGAATTGTCTTGCGGTGAATGGATCAGGCGGCGCCGCGAACGGCAATGCCCTGGTCTTCAAAATGCTTCTGCAGTTCGCCGGCCTGGAACATTTCGCGGATGATGTCGCAGCCGCCGACAAACTCGCCCTTGATGTAGAGCTGCGGGATCGTCGGCCAGTTGGAATAGTCCTTGATACCCTGGCGGATTTCCGCGTCTGCAAGAACGTTTACGCCCTTGTAGTCGACACCGAGGTAGTCAAGGATCTGTACGACCTGACCCGAGAAACCACACTGCGGAAACTGTGGGCTGCCCTTCATGAACAGGACGACCGGGTTGCTCTTTACTTCGTTGTCGATGAATTCGTTGATGCCGCTCATGGGTCTTCCTTTCACGCGCGGATTCAAGGTCCGCTGTTTGTAGCCGTGTTTCTAGATAGCAAGCAGACGGCGCTTTTGCCAGAGTTATGCGTTACAACATTTCACGGTAATTCAGCGAACTCCGTTTAACGTGCGCGCTGCCTGCTGCGGTTGGAAGAACTGCGGCGGCGGCTGACCTGCTTGCGTGCGGGCTTTGCGGTCTTCGCCTTGCTGCGTGCGGTCTTCCTGACGAAGCGGCCGCTGGTGGCGGAGCGGGTCTGGCGTTTGCGGCGACGGGTGGTGCCCCTGCCTGTCGTCTTCTTGAGGATTTCCTTCAGGACGCCTTCGATGACGTCGCTCACCATGTCTTTGACCAGATCGGCCATCGATATTGTCTCCAGATTTGACCACGCAATGGCGAATGACCCGTGAAGCTGGGGCTTTTTCGACCTCCACTCTTTTAATCCGGGGACTTCTCGTCTAGCAAGCGCTGCTTGCGGTCGCTGATCGCCATCAACGAACAGAGACAATGAAAAAGATCAAGACCAGGCTGGTTCTGCATTTCCCCGGCTTCGAGCCTCTCGATGCGGCGGCCCATCACCAGCGCTATATTCGCTCCGCTGCGCAAGCCTCCAAGGTCTGGGAGGCGGACTTTGCCGTGAAGCCTCTGGTGCAGGACGACGGTGGTGCGCGCTTCGATGTCGATGCAAGAGCTGAGGAGTGGCAGGTACGCTCGACCATCCATGTCTACGACCACAATGATCTGATTGCCGAAATGCGCTCCGAACTGCTCTGGCGGCAATTGCTGTCGGGCTACTGCGCCGCGGTCCATATTGTGCTTCAGGGCGGCGCCGGAGGCTACCTGCGTCATGCCTGGCGCTTCGGGCTGTTCTTCCTGTTTCCCTTCCTGTTTGTCGGGCTGGCAATGGTGCTGAGCCTCACGATGGCGGCCCTGCCGGTGGTGCTTGGGCTGTCGTCCTGGCTGTTCGGCCTTTCGGTACCGGCCGCTCTCGGATTTTTCGTCTTTCTGTTCGTGCCCTATTCCAACCGCTTCCACACCCTGCATCTGTTTGCCGACTGGCGGCTGGCGCTTGCGGTTGCGCGTGACGACGAAGCGGTGCGGGCTTGGGTCGAGAAAAGTGCGGATCACATGTTGAAGGCGTTGAAACAGGACGTGGACGAAGTCCTGATCTCGGCACACAGCATGGGCGCCAGCCTGGCAATCGCCGCAATCGGCCGGGTGCTGGAGAAGGAGCCTGAGGCTTTCGCTGACAGAGATGTCACCTTCGTCACGCTCGGGGGCGCTGCCCTGCAATGTGCCCTGTTGTCGAGCGCGACCACTTTGCGCCGGCGTGTCGGCGCGCTGGCGCGCAACCGCGATGTGTTCTGGTTCGACATCCAGTGTCTGACCGACCCGATCCATCTCTACCGGTGCCATACCGTGGCGCTCTCTGGGCATGCGGACGCGCCGCAGCCGAAGCTGGTCTTCATCCGGTTCAAACATGCGCTGTCGCCGGAGCGCTATAGAAAGAACCGCCGAGACCTGTTGCGTATGCACCGGCAATATATCCTCGGGCCGGATCGCAAGAGCGGCTTCGACTTTACCCTGATGACTGCAGGACCGCTGCCTGCCGCCAGTTTCGTCGATCTCAAGTCGGATCAACCACCGATACTGTGATGCCCCGCACGACATGAAGAGGCCCGCCTGACATCAGTCTGGCGGGCCTCTTCAATTTCTCTATCGGTGCCGCTGTGTCGCTACTCGGGAATGCTGGTCTGCAGCGCCAGCGCATGCAGAACGCCGCCCATGTTGCCCTTCAGTGCGTCATAGACCATCTGGTGCTGCTGCACCCGGTTCTTGCCTCGAAAGGCCTCTGCGACAACTTCGGCTGCGTAGTGGTCTCCGTCGCCTGCCAGGTCGCGGATGACGACCTTGGCGCCGGGAATGCCGGCCTTGATCATGTCTTCGATATCGCCCGGGTTCATCGGCATTGGCTATCCTCCTGCAATCTTTTGGCTGCCGCTTTAAGCGATCTCGCCGTCCATGAAGGAAGGGAACCACGATTCATGGGCCGAGCGCAATTCTTCAATTGCAACGGGCCGTGCATCACCGAGCGTGACATTGGATCCGCCGGTGCGGCCGATCCACGGGCAGAACACGCCAGCGGCTTCGGCGCGGACCTGAACCTTGTCGACATTCTCCTGCGTGACGGTCAGCACGTAGCGGCCCTGGTCTTCGCCGTAGAAAACCGCAACCGGGTTGGCGTCGTTCAAGGCGTTGACGGTCGCGCCGATTCCCGATGCCATGGCCATTTCCGTGACCGCCAGCGCAAGGCCGCCAGACGAGCAGTCGTGCACGGCCGTTGCCAGGCCGTCCTCGATCAGGCCGCGGACAAAATCGCCGACCTTCTTTTCGTGGGCGAGATCGACATGCGGTGCCGGGCCATCGGAGCGGCCGTGAATGTCACGCAGATAGACCGACTGGCCGAGATGCGTGCCCCAGGAAGACGGCGCGCCGGCGAGCAGGATCGCCTCGCCCTGGGCGGCAAAGCGGATGCGGGCCATCTTCGACCAGTCCTTCATCAGGCCGACGCCTGCAATCGTCGGAGTCGGCAGGATGCCCTGGCCGTTGGTCTCGTTATAGAGCGAGACGTTGCCCGAAACGATCGGGAAGTCGAGCGCCAGGCAGGCTTCACCGATGCCCTTGATGGCAAATACCAGCTGGCCCATGATCTCCGGCCGCTCCGGATTGCCGAAGTTCAGGTTGTCGGTCGCTGCCAATGGCAAAGCGCCGGTGGCGGTAATATTGCGCCAGCACTCGGCAACCGCCTGCTTGCCGCCTTCGAAGGGATCGGCCTCGACATAACGCGGGGTGACGTCGGAGGAGAAGGCCAGCGCCTTGGTCGGATGATTGTCGACGCGGATGACGCCGGCATCACCGCCCGGAAGCTGCAGAGAATTGCCCTGGATCAGCGTGTCATACTGTTCGTAGACCCAGCGACGCGAGGAGTTGTTGGCGGAGCCAACCAGTTTCAGCAGGCTGTCGCTAATATCAGCGGAGGGAATATCGCTATCGGCGAGCGGGGCGGGCGTCTTCGGCTCGATCCACGGACGATCATATTCCGGAGCCTCGTCGCCGAGTTCCTTGATCGGGAGGTTCGCGACTTCCTCGCCCTGGTGGAGTACACGGAAACGCAGGTCGTCGGTGGTGTAGCCGACGATCGCGAAGTCGAGGCCCCATTTGACGAAGATCGCCTTGGCGACCTCTTCCTTCGAGGGTTCCAGAACCATGAGCATGCGCTCCTGGCTCTCCGACAGCATCATTTCATAGGCCGTCATACGCTCTTCGCGCACCGGCACCTTGTCGAGCTGCAGCTCGATGCCGAGGTCGCCCTTGGCGCCCATTTCGACAGCCGAGCAGGTGAGGCCGGCGGCACCCATGTCCTGGATGGCGATGACCGCGCCGGTCTGCATCAGCTCGAGGCAGGCTTCCAGCAGGCACTTTTCGGTGAAGGGGTCGCCGACCTGGACGGTCGGGCGCTTTTCCTCGATCGATTCGTCGAATTCGGCCGATGCCATGGTGGCGCCACCGACACCGTCGCGGCCAGTCTTTGCGCCGAGATAGACGACGGGCAGGCCGACGCCCTTGGCTTCGGAGAGGAAGATGCCGTCGGACTTGGCAAGGCCAGCCGCAAAGGCATTGACCAGGATGTTGCCGTTGTAGCGGGCGTCGAATTCGACTTCGCCACCCACCGTCGGTACGCCGAAGGAATTGCCATAACCGCCGACACCGGCGACAACGCCGGCCACGAGGTGTTTGGTCTTCGGATGATCCGGCGCGCCGAAGCGCAGCGCGTTCATCGCCGCCACTGGACGGGCACCCATGGTGAAGACGTCGCGCAGGATACCGCCGACACCGGTGGCCGCACCCTGATAGGGCTCGATATAGGACGGGTGGTTATGGCTCTCCATCTTGAAGACCACGACGTCGCCATCATCGATATCGACGACGCCGGCATTTTCACCCGGACCCTGGATGACGCGCGGACCCTTGGTCGGCAGCGTCTTCAGCCACTTCTTCGAGGACTTGTAGGAGCAATGTTCGTTCCACATCGCCGAGAAGATACCGAGCTCGGTAAAGGTCGGCTCGCGTCCGATCAGGTTCAGGATGCGATCGTATTCGTCCGGCTTCAGGCCATGGCTTGCGATCAGTTCTGCGGTGATGGGACGGGCGTTGGAAACGGTCATCTGGCTCTCAGGGCAATGGAGATCGGTGGGAGATCGGTTTCGAGGCAGGCTATAACGCATGCCTGCGCGGCGCGCGACTGGAAAATGCGCAGACAAGGAGGTTTCTCGACGGTTTTACTGCCTGCTTGGCAATCCGATATGGATGCGATCAGACGATGGCACTCGTGCCGACGGGCGTCTGGTCGAGCAGCCGGCGAAGCGTGCGCAATCCGTCCTCGGAGATCGAGCGTTCACGTCCTTCGCTGAAGCCGGCACGGACGTGATGAAACACGCGCGACGACCGGGCCGGCTTGAACTCGTCCTCGTCGTCGATCAGCACGTCAACGTCGAGCGCCGCCTGTTTGAATGTTCCCGACAGCCAGGGTTCCGGCAGTTTCAGCCAGAAGAAGGGCAGGCGGGGATGCGAGCGAAACTCGAAACCGGCAAAGAGCTTGCGGACAATGGCTTCACGGGCAGTCAACTCGTTCAATACGGCCGTGCGGATCTCGTCGGCTGCACCCGACAGCACAAGTCGGGCAGACAGTTCTGCCAGCAGAAAGGGCAAACCGCCACTGACCATCTTCTGGGTGACGCGCACACGCTGGCTCATATGCGGCGGGCAAGCCACCCAGCCGCCGCGTACACCGGCGGCGACTGATTTCGACAGCCCGTTGAGAAGGAAGGTGCGGTCTGGTGCCAGTTCCGCCAGCAGGGGAATTCCGTCGCCCATCATGCCGCCATACAGGTAGTCCTCGATCAGCCAAACATTGTATTTTCGCGCAATATCGATGATGTCGCGGCGACGCGACAAGGGCAGGCAGGAGAGGGTGGGATTCTGGCCCGACGACATGATGAAGGCGGCTTTGGGGTGTTCCCGGGCGCAGACGCGCTCAAAGTCTTCGGGCAGAATGCCATCGACATCGGAATCGACAAGGGCAATCTGTCGGCCCATCAGATTGGCACTGCGGGAAACCTGGGAATAGGTCAGGTGCTCGCAAACGATGCGATCGCCCGTGCCGCTGACGGCGGCGATCACGGCGTTGACACCGGCATGCACGCCGAGTTGCGGCAGAACCTGCTCGCGTTCCGGGCTCCAGTTCCCGTTCGACAGCCATCTGCGGCCTGCTTCCTGCCAGTCCGGCGACAATGTCCGGGTATAGCTGGAGATTTCGCCCGGATGGGCCGCTGCTATTTCGGTCATGACGCGCCCGACGATCTCGGCCTGTCCAACGTCCACCGCCGCCGTAGTGTCGAAGCGCAACTTCCCGGCAGGCGGCGTCAGAGCACGTGTTCCGCCGAACTGGAGGGTGACCGGATCGGACAGTGTGTTCGGTGCGAAGGCATTGCCGTTATGCACATACGTTCCGCGGCCGACTTCGCCGGCCACCAATCCGCGCTCTCGCAGGACATTATAAGCGCGTGAAATTGTACCGATTGTAACTCCGACGTCATAAGCGAGGTCGCGTTGCGGCGGCAGCTTGGTTCCGTGTGGCAGATGCCCTGCCTTTATTGCCGCCTCTGCTTCATCGGCAATGCGCAAATAAAGTGGGCCTTGCCCCTTCGAGAGTGTGGGAAGCCAATTTGTCATCATGACATTTCTCTATATTGTCACCCACTGCCTGTCAATTGTATCCGTATTCCATCGATACAAAGTAGATTGCAGGTCTGGAAATGGTGACAATAGATACAATTCCTTCAAGGGCCGAAGGTGGCTCTTGGATAAAGGGAGCCTGCCTTTTGGTGCTTCGAGAATTTGGTAACATGCGCGCGCGTTGGTCGAAGCGACGTGGCCGTCTGGCCTTGCTCGAGTTGAGCGAAAGCCAGTTGCGCGACATCGGCATAACCCGTGAACAAGCGCTTTACGAGGCGAGTAAGGTCAGTTTGCTGCAGAGAATGTTGTAGTTCCGGACGTGTCCGGGATGGGCCGGTTCGTCATCCCAACCTGACAGACCGGCCCACCGTTGCTACCCTCTAGAACCGGTAGGCCAGCGACAGACCCGCATGGCTGATACCGTCATTGGAATTGCCGCAAAGATTTGCATTCGATGCGTGGTCCACGGTCGCGACAATGGCGAGTTTTTCATTAAAGCGAAAACCGGCGGCGGCAAATTCGCTGAACAGAACCCGGCAGCCCAGTTTGGGGCCATTGGTGCCGTCGTCGCGCAGATCGCCGTCATGCAGGGCGCCGCCAAAGCCCGCGTTCAGAAAAAAGCTGTCCGTCAGGTCTACCGTCCAGTTTACACCCGCGAAAAACTGGCTGGTGTCGCCCGATGTGCTGACGATCGCACCTGTATGCACGCGTGGCCTCAAAAATGTATCCTGCCAGGTGGCAGCATGGACCGCATCGAACGGATCGAAAAACAGCGTCACGCTCGGAAACAATCCTGCTTCGAAGGTGCTATGCGACTGAATTGATCCCGCCAGCCCGAACCGGGCCTCGTCGATCGACCAATCTGCCGCCTGGGCGGCTGCCGGCATGTCGATGGCGCACAGCAAAGCCATCACCAGCGCTGCGACGCGCCAGTTCTTCAAGGTGGATTTCATTGTGAGCGTCCCGCCGCTGAATGATTCTCAGTGTGGAGTTTCAGGCGAGTTTCGAGACATGGCAATAAAATTTTACATATGACGGCTCATGGCACGTCAAGGATGCGGCCGTCTCCGCCGGTCCGTCAGCAGTTCTTCCCACCCTTTGCCCAGTGCAGCACGTCCTTGCGGATGCGGTCGGCGCCTGTCTCGTTCATCATCGGTCCAAAAACATCCAGCCGCGCAGGGCGTCCCTCGGCCTGAACGACGAGAAGCGGGCGGATGTCGGCAGAGCCGCGGCGAACGACGAGGAAGCGCGGCTTGCCGGAGAAGGAGTTCAGTTCCGGTGCCATCGAATAGGCCTTGAAGGCCGGGTCGCCGGATTTGAACCAGCAGCGATTGGCGGCGACGGCAACGAGTTCCATCACATCCAGAGCGGATTGCCCACGCGGCGGCGGTGGCGGCGCTTCGGGCTTGCAGGCGGCAAGCAGTGTTGCGGCTGAAACAAAGGCAAGGCAGAGAAAGGGGCGCATGGCAGGTATCCGGCTGTTCGCCGCCTCTCTAGCATCATTTTGGTTAAGCGAAGCTTGATTTATGCCGCGATGACGTCGAGCGCCGAAGCAAAGATGCCGCGACCGTCATTGCCGCCATGGGCCGCTTCGATCAGGTTTTCCGGATGCGGCATCATGCCGATGACATTGCCCTTGGCGTTGATGACGCCGGCAATATCGTTGACCGAACCATTCGGATTGGTGCCGTCGGCATAGCGGAATACGACCTGGCCATTGCCTTCGATCGCCTTCAAGGTTTCAGCATCGGCGAAATAGTTGCCGTCATGATGGGCGACCGGGCAGCGGATGATCTGGCCCTTGGCGTAGGCGCGGGTGAAGTCCGTGTCGGCGTTGGCGACTTCGAGCTTGATCTCCCTGCAGACGAATTTCAGAGACGCATTGCGCATCAGTGCGCCGGGAAGCAGGCCGGCTTCGACCAGGATCTGGAAGCCGTTGCAGACGCCGATGACCTTGACGCCTTGTTCCACCTTTTCCTTGATCGCCTGCATGACCGGCATGCGGGCGGCGATCGCGCCGCAACGCAGGTAATCGCCGTAGGAGAAGCCGCCCGGGATGACGATCAGGTCGACGTCCGGAATCTGCGTTTCGGTCTGCCAGATGGTGGTCGGGGCATGGCCGGAAATCTTGGTGAGGGCGGCAATCATGTCGCGATCGCGATTGAGGCCGGGGAGCTGGACGACGGCGGACTTCATGGCTGTGGCTCAAACCTTGCTTGTGCTTCCTGAAGCTCCCGCAGCTCCAGGCGATTTTCAATTCGACTGAGACGCTGATCCACGCGGTCCAACCGCGTGTAGATCTGATGTATGTCCATCTGCATGGAGGCGACCGTCCCGCGCAGATTGCTAAGCTCGTTTTTGGTGCTGGCCATCTCGAACTTCAAGCCAGACATTTCATGCTGAATCTTCTTCAGCAATTCAAAAATCAGCTCATTCGTGATCTCGGCCATGCACCATCGCTCCTTCAACCCTTAGGCGAGAGCGATAGTATAGTTCTCAATAACCGTGTTGGCGAGGAGCTTCTCGCACATCGCCTTGAGGTCGGCCTCGGCCTTGGCCTTGTCCGTGCCTTCGACTTCGAGGTCGAAGACCTTGCCCTGGCGGACCTGGCCGACGCCTTCAAAACCCAGCGCGCCGAGCGCGCCCTCGATTGCCTTGCCCTGGGGGTCGAGTACGCCGTTCTTCAACGTAACGGTGACGCGTGCCTTGATCACTTGCGTTTTCTCCAGATCTTACTTGACCAGAACCGGACCGATGCCACGCAGCGGTTCGTTCTCATTGATGATGCCGAGCCGCTTGGCGACTTCCTGATAGGCTTCAAGCAGGCCGCCGAGATCCTCGCGGAAGCGGTCCTTGTCGAGCTTTTCGCGGGTTTCGATGTCCCACAGACGGCAGCTGTCCGGCGAAATCTCGTCCGCCAGGATAATGCGCATCATGTCGCCTTCGTAGAGGCGGCCACATTCGATCTTGAAATCGACGAGCTGGATGCCGATGCCGAGGAAGAGGCCGGACAGGAAGTCGTTGACGCGGATGGCCAGCGCCATGATGTCATCGAGTTCAGGCGGGCTTGCCCAGCCGAATGCCGTAATGTGCTCTTCCGACACCATAGGATCTGCGAGCGCGTCGGACTTGTAGTAGAACTCGATGATCGAGCGCGGAAGCACGATACCTTCTTCGATGCCCAATCGCTTCGACAGGGAGCCAGCGGCGACATTGCGGACGACGATCTCGAGCGGAATCATTTCCACTTCCTTGATCAACTGCTCGCGCATGTTGAGCCGGCGGATGAAATGCGTCGGGATGCCGATCTTGTTCAGATGCGTGAAGAGATATTCGGAGATGCGGTTGTTCAGAACGCCTTTTCCGTCGATGACTTCATGTTTCTTCTTGTTGAACGCCGTTGCATCATCCTTGAAGAATTGAATCAACGTGCCGGGCTCGGGTCCTTCATAGAGGATCTTAGCCTTGCCCTCGTAAACGCGGCGGCGACGGTTCATGGCTGGTTTTCTCTGTTGTTGGCATCCGATTGCGGACGCAGTGGTTGGGTATCGAAGCGGTCCCTTAACGGAAAACCTCGGTTTTCACAATGCAGCAGTTTCTCCTTCCCACCAAAACCTCTCCGCGAGGCCAACGCACACGGAATCGCGGAAGTGTGCATTGCACTTTGTACTCCCTTTTGATTAATGGGGAAACGATACCGCACAATGGCGGCATAAAAGGGGAGATGCAGATGAGCGGCATAAGCGATCGCGAAAAGGCGTTTGAAAACAAGTTCGCCCATGACCAGGAACTACGCTTCAAGGCTGAAGCCCGTCGCAACAAGCTGATCGGCCTCTGGGCTGCGGGCTTGCTCGGCAAAGAAGACGCCGATGCTTATGCGAAGGAAGTGGTGGCTGCCGATTTCGAAGAAGCGGGCGATGAAGACGTGTTGCGCAAGCTGCGCGCGGATCTCACTGCCGGCGGCGTGTCGATCACCGATGAGGAACTGCGCGCCAAGATGACCGAATATCTCGTCGTCGCCGTCGAGCAAATCCAGAACACCTGATCTCAATGCTCATGTGCTGAAAACAGTCCGCCCGCATGTCTGTCGGGCGGATCAAATGCCTTTGGCCAAAAATGCGGTCGTTGCGATAAAATCCATCGGCTTTGCCAATCCGAAGCCTTGAAGCGTGTGACAGCCAAGCCTTTTCAGGATGGCGACATGATCTTCGGTTTCGACCCCTTCTGCGATTACCCTGATATTGAGCGACTTCGCTATTCCGATGATCGATTTGGCGAGCGCGCGCTGTTCGTGACTGCTTGGCAGTTTGTGAATAAGCTGGCGGTCGATTTTCAACGTCTTCGGCTTGAGATTGAGAAGGCCGACAATGGAGGCGTGGCCAGTGCCGAAGTCATCGATCTCGATGTCGATGCCCAGATGGCGCAAATGGGCGAGATTGCTCATGGCAACCGCGTCATTGCTGTCGAGGAACACTGTTTCCAGCAGTTCGAACGATACGATTCCCGGTTCGATATCGAGGTCGGTCAGCAATTGCGGCAGTTTCGGGTCGTTCAGCCGTTTGGCGGAGACATTCACGGAAATCTTGGGGATGCCCAGGCCCATCGCGCGCCACTGCCTGAAATCGACGAGAGCTTTCTCGAGGATGAGGCCATCAATCTGAGCCAGGACACTCATTTCTTCAGCGATCGGCAGGAAGCGGTCCGGCGCCAATAGGCCATGTTCCGGATGCTGCCATCGCGCCAGGCACTCTGCACCGACCACTGCGCGGCTGCGTGCGTCGAACTGCAACTGATAGAAAGGGACGATTTCGTTGTTTTCCAGCGCATGCAGAAGATCGTCCGACAGACGCCGGTGATTGGCGAGGATCTTGCGGCTGCCTTGCGAATAAAATTCGTGGCGATTCCGGCCTAGGTTCTTGGCGTTGTAGAGGGCGATATCGGCGTTCAACAGCATTTGCTGCGGATCGATGATATCGCCATCAGAATGGGAAATGCCGATACTGGCCCCGAAGCGGCATTGATGGCCATCGTGGGTTACGGGTTGGCTGAGTTCGGCGATGATCCGATCGGCCAGTTGAGACAGTGTTTTGGTCTTGCCGTCGAAGGCGACGAGCAGGACGAATTCGTCTCCGCCGATGCGCGCGACAAAATCACTGGCACGAATATTGGTGCGCAGGATACTGGCCGCATGTTTGAGCATGGCGTCTCCCGCGCTATGGCCCAGCGTGTCATTGATCTGCTTGAAGCGATCGAGATCGACATGCAAGACGGCCAGCCGGCCGAAGGTATTGGTTTTTGATTTCTGCCATTCGTCGAGCTTTGTTTCGAGATAGCGGCGATTTGGGAGGCCGGTCAGATAGTCATGGAGCGCGCTGTATTCGGCCGTCGCCCGGGTCTGCTCCAGTTCGGCATTGCGCGCTTCAGCCAATGTCTTGGCCCGTTCGAGTTCCTGGCGCAGGCGATGATCCTCGCTCACGTCCCAGTTGACGCCGATCATCTTGAGGTGGCCGTCGTGATCGATATAGGGCAGGCTGTTGGAGCGAATATACCGCACCGAACCGTCGTCTGCGATGATGCGATACTCGTCGGTGAAGGGTTGCAGTTTGCTGATGTGCTTCTCGACATGGGCCAGGGTGCGCGCCCTGTCATCCGGATGGAGCTTGGATTCCCAAAACTCGCCTATGCGGATGTCGTCCCCCTTCTTGACCTCGAAGATACGCCGCATGCTGTCATCCCAGTCGCTGGTACCGGATGCGAAATCGGTTTCGAACACGCCGATCCGCGACACGTCGAGGGCAAGTTTCAAGCGCCGCGAAATGCGCTCCAGCCATTCTTCCTGTTCCTTGCGCGCAGTGACGTCCGTATCCGTCCCCGTTATGCGTGCCGGCTGGCCGTTTTCGTCCCATTCGACGCAGGCTCCGCGGCATTCGATCCAGATATAGTGACCATCCTTGTGGCGCTCGCGATACTGGAAAACCGTGTAGTCCGGGTCGCCGGCATTCTGCCGCGCGATGCAATGAAGCGTCCTTTCACGGTCCTGGGGGTGGACCATTTCGAGCCAATGCTCAGTGGTCGTCGGGATTGGATCCTCCGGTGCCATGCCGCGCAACTCGCGCCAGACGTCCGAGTAGTAGAGCTGGCCGTCAAAGCGCTGGTCCCAGACGCCGGAAAGCGAGCTGCGCAGCGCATTGTTCCAGCGGCTTGCGTTGATTTCGAGATCCGCGATCGTGGCTTTCAGCGCAGAGACGTCCGTGAGCTGCACCAGGGCCTGAAGTCCGCCCTCGTCGGTCACTTGGGATGATAGGGCGGCCAGGCATGTTGCATATGCCTGGGTGGCGCCAAATCGGATTTCCAGATTGCTGATGATCGAGCCTGTAAAGGCTGACGACAGGGCCGCCAGAAAAAGTGGGCGATCGTCTGGATGCAGCGCATCCATGAGACTAGATGAGCCTGCACGGAACTCAGTCGTGAGCGCCGAAAACGCCACATTTTCGACAATCAGCGTACAACTTGCATCGATTAACGCTGCCGCGATCGGCATGCTTTCGATGCCGATTTGCCGTTCTATGCCGGATGGGTCCTGATAAAGAAAGTTTGGCTGCAATAGCTTTGCTCACATGGAACGCAGAACATCGTGCCATGCTAGGTTTTTCGTCTTAATATCGCTTTAATGCGCAATGCTAATAAAACTAAGGGTATAGTTCGGAAACGATCCGCATATCTTGCGCATTGTACCGATTTGAAGCGATCATCCCTTATTTCAGTTTTCCGATAAATTGCGCGAAAACCATCGTGCCTTCCGGCCAGGGTCCATGCCCTGAATCTGCGTTGATATGGCCGGACTCGCCGGCGTCTACCAAAAGAGATCCCCAGCTGTTGGCGACGTCCTCGGCATGGTCGTAGGCGCCAAACGGGTCGTTGCGGCTGGCAACCATCACCGATGGAAAAGGCAGCGGATCGCGCGGGTACGGTCCGAATGTCATCAAGTGTTTCGGCCTGATTTCGGCGTTGGCCACATCTGGCGGGGCGACCAGAAACGCGCCGGCAACACGCTGCTTGAATTGCGGCACGGCATGAATCACAGTCGGAACACCGAGCGAATGCGCCACCAGCACGACTGGGCGTGTCGATGCGTTGACCTCGGCAACCAGCCGGGCGACCCAGTCTTCGCGCACGGGCTTTGTCCACTCCGCCTGTTCGACTCGGCGTGCGGTGGAGAGTTTTGTCTCCCAGCGGCTCTGCCAGTGGTCTGGGCCAGAATTGGTGTAGCCGGGGACGATGAGGATATCTGCTTCAGAGACTTTCATGCGCCCTATCTGCGTTCGCCTCCTTCCGACGTCAAGATGCCCGAGCGCATAGGTGGCGCGAAAAATTGGCATGGCGCCGTGTCGGGCGGAGAAAACCAACGGGCACTACCGGGGGGGAGGCCGGGTCGTTCATTCGTCGCAGGAGACGCCTCTGCGGGGCGATTGAAATCTGTTGGAGATCAGACCGATCAGACGTACAGTATCGTTGAAAAACAACCGCCACCTATCGGTGACCTCGCACCAGGCTTATGCCGGCGACTGCCGGGTGGACGCGACGGTATGAGACGTACCGCCTTCTGAATTTCATTGCCAGACTGCAGACTTGCTTTGCTTGAGGAGGAAATGAGGATGTCGAACTTTCATGTCATGACCGGCTCAGCCGGTGTTCTGGAACGGCCGGATATACGACGCATAACGGTGGATGATGTCTTCGATGCGCTGCGCGCGGGCGTTGACGACTTTCGCGAACAGCCGTCGCATTATGCCTTTGTCTGCCTGATCTATCCTATCGCGGGCGCGATCATGATCGCATGGAGTGCCGGGGTCGAGCTGCTGCCGATGGTCTATCCGCTGATGTCCGGCTTTGCGCTTCTGGGGCCACTGCTTGCGCTTGGCCTGATGGAAATCAGCCGGCGGCGGGAGAGGGGCGATGATACGAGCTGGTCGCATGTCTTTGCCCTGCGCAAGTCTCCGGCCCTGCCTTCCCTGCTGATGATGAGCCTCTATCTGCTGACTTTGTTCATGGTCTGGCTGATCACGGCTCGGGCGCTCTATCTGCATTTCATCGGCGACTATCCGGCGCCCGGTTTTATCGGCTTTGCCTCTGGCGTGCTTTCGCATCCGAACGCCATGGCGCTGATTGTCTGGGGCAATCTGATCGGATTCGCGCTTGCCCTGATTGCTCTGGTGATCAGCATTGTGGCGTTTCCGCTGCTTCTCGATCGCGACGCCGGGGCGGCGACCGCGGTGCACACGTCGGTTCGGGTCAGCATGCTCAACCCGGTGCCCGTTGTCGTCTGGGGGCTGATCGTGGCCGCATCGCTTGCGGTCGGCATGGCGACCATGATGGTCGGCCTTGTGGTGATTGTGCCGATCCTCGGTCACGCGACATGGCACCTGTACCGAAAGCTTGTGGTGTCGTCGCCGCGCTGAGCAAAGCTCTGCGCCTGGAGAAAGAAAAAGGCCCGGTCGCTCAAAGCGCCGGGCCATGATCGTCATCGTGTTCCGTGCGGCTCAGCCGAAGACGCGTCTGAAAATCGTGTCGACATGTTTGGTGTGATAGCCGAGGTCGAATTTTTCGCGGATTTCCGCTTCCGGAAGTGCTGCGCGAACTTCGTCGTCGGCGAGCAGTTCCTCGAGGAAATCAGCACCCTTTTCCCAGACCTTCATGGCATTGCGCTGGACGAGACGGTAGCTGTCTTCGCGCGACACGCCGGCCTGCGTCAGGGCAAGCAATACGCGCTGGCTCATGACCAAGCCTTTGAATTTGTTCATATTTGCAAGCATGTTTTCCGGGTAGATCACCAGCTTTTCTATGACCCCGGCCAAGCGGTTCAGGGCGAAATCGAGGGTGATCGTCGTATCCGGGCCGATTGCGCGCTCGACGCTCGAATGGCTGATATCGCGTTCGTGCCAGAGCGCCACGTTTTCCAGCGCCGGGACGACCGACATGCGAACGAGACGGGCAAGGCCGGTCAGGTTCTCGGTCAGGACCGGGTTGCGCTTGTGCGGCATGGCGGATGAGCCCTTCTGGCCCGGTGAGAAGAATTCTTCGGCTTCCAGAACCTCGGTGCGCTGCATGTGGCGGATTTCGATGGCGACGTTTTCGATCGACGAGGCGATGACGCCAAGCGTGGCAAAAAACATCGCATGGCGGTCGCGCGGGATGACCTGGGTCGAGATCGGTTCGGCAACCAATCCCAGTTGCTCGCAGACATATTCCTCGACGCTTGGATCGATATTGGCAAACGTGCCGACGGCGCCCGAGATCGCGCCAGTGGCGATTTCGGCACGGGCGGCGACCAGGCGGGCGCGGTTGCGGTGCATCTCGGCGTAGAAACGGGCAAAGGTCAGGCCCATCGTCGTCGGTTCGGCATGAATGCCGTGGCTGCGACCGATGCGGACCGTGTCCTTGTGTTCGAAGGCGCGGGTCTTGAGGGCATTCAGAACCCGGTCCATGTCTGCCAGCAAGAGGTCGGCAGTGCGCACCAACTGGATGTTCAGCGTGGTGTCGAGCACGTCCGACGATGTCATGCCCTGATGCACGAAACGGCTGTCGGGGCCGATGAATTCGGCGAGATGCGTCAGGAATGCGATGACGTCATGC
This sequence comes from Hyphomicrobiales bacterium, assembly GCA_900470155.1. Lineage (GTDB taxonomy): Bacteria > Pseudomonadota > Alphaproteobacteria > Rhizobiales > Rhizobiaceae > Allorhizobium. Next base: position 187,623 of record UBZT01000009.1, on the reverse strand, counting down.
TTGGTGACGGCTTCGATCTCGTCGATGCGGGCGACGTCGAATTCCGCAGCCGAGCCCTTTTCCCAGATGGTCCTGGCGGATTCCTGCGGAATGACGCCGAGATTGGCGAGCGCGGTGCACGCATGGGCCTCGATCTCGAACCAGATGCGGAACTTGGTTTCGGGCGACCAGATGGCGACCATTTCTGGCCGGGAATAGCGCGGGATCATCAGGGTTTCTTTCGTTCAAACGGGAGACTGGCTTACGCAAGCTGGCCCGCTTTAGCAAAGACCACCGACAAGCTCAACGGTTACGGCGCGACATAGCGAGGCTGACGACAAACAGAAGCAAAAATGCGAAGGGGAGGAAGTGGCGCAGGCCGAGCACGGCAAACTGATAAAGCGCGGACGCGCTGGTGAAGATCTGCTGTAGAAACCAAACGCGAGATAGAAAAGGCGCGTGCCATTGCGCATAAAAAATGCGGTATTGCAGGGCGAAAAGCCCGGCGGTCACGGCGATCGTGCCCATGCCGAGAAAGAGGAACCAGGCGGCAAGTACCGTTTCCGACTGTCGGCCGAAGGCAGCGACGCGGATTATTGGCAGAGCGGTCAGCCAGGCCAGAGCGCCACCGGCGCCGTAAATGAAGGCAAGAAGCGGCTGGTGACTGCCGCCGGATCGTCCCAGCAGATGGACGGACAGGGCGAAACATCCGGCCATTGCCAGACCCCAGGCGATTGCGCCGAAAAACCAGAGAGTTGCGGGCGGTCGGCTGGCCGAAAATCGGGAAACGGGCCTTGCTCCGCGCGAGAATGTCGCTGCGCTCGTCGTCATCGGTGCAGCGGCGGAAGGCTTGCGATATCACTGGCACTTGTCGGCAGCGGAAGGCATATGGCGGCGCGGGCCACGGTGCATTCCTTCAATCGCCTCAAGCCCTACCCCCCTCAGCTGCCTTGCGAAGAATGTCGACGGTTTTGCGATAATCGTCAACGCCCTTGCCCTGATAGATGGCGGAGCCCGCGACAAGAACGTTTGCGCCGGCTCCGGTCACCAGCGGCGCTGTCGCCGCCGTGATGCCGCCGTCGACTTCAAGGTCAATCGGGCGGTTGCCGATCAGGGCATGGGCGCTGGCAATCTTGTCGGTCATGGCCGGGATATATTTCTGGCCGCCGAAACCCGGATTGACGGTCATAATCAGGATCAGGTCGAGATCGTCCATCACATGCTCGATAGCCGAGAGTGGTGTCGCCGGGTTGAGCGAGACGCCGGCCTTCTTGCCGAAGGAGCGAATGGTCTGCAGCGAGCGGTGCAGATGCGGACCGGCTTCGGCGTGCACAGTGATGATGTCGCAGCCGGCATCGGCAAAGGCAGCGAGGTAAGGATCGGCCGGCGCAATCATCAGGTGGCAGTCGAAGATCGCCTTGGTATGCGGGCGAAGTGCCTTGATCACGGCAGGGCCGAAGGAGATATTCGGGACAAAGTGGCCGTCCATCACGTCGAGATGCACCCATTCGGCACCGGCATCGACGACATCGGAGACTTCCTGTCCAAGCCGGGCGAAATCGGCAGCAAGAATGGAAGGCGAAATCAGCAGCGGGCGGGTCATGGGCCAGGGTCCTCGATGGCAGTCGTTGTTGCGGCTGCCCATAGCACCGCGGGCCTGTTGCGGCAACCATTGCAGACGCCGACGATCGTGGCAGCTGGGAGACTGCATTGCGATCTTGACTGTTGGTTGCGGCCCCGTCATCCATCATCCACGGGGCGGAGCCCGGCAGGGAGGAGTATATGCAAAAATTCGTCATCATCACCGGCGGCAGTTCAGGTATCGGCCGGCATCTGGTCCATGCGTTTGCGGCAGCAGGCTACGACGTTGCCTTCACCCATCTCGGCCAGATGGATGCGGCTGACGAAGTGGTGCAGGATGTCGCTCACCACGGTGTCCGGGTGATCGGCCATGACACCGACGTTGCCGATAGTGCCGCCGTTGCAAGTTTCCTCGATCAGGCGATTTCCTGGGCGGGGCAGGCGCCGGACGTGCTTATCAACAACGCCGGGATCCAGACCTGGGCGCCGCTGCTTGAGTTGTCCGAAGAGCGCTGGGACATGGTCATTCGGACCAATCTCAAGGGTACGTTCCTCAATACCAAGCTGACCGCGCAGCGCATGATCGATGCAGGCAAGGGTGGCTCGATCATCAATCTCGGCTCCGGCTGTAACAAGCTCGCCTTTCCGAAACTCGTCGACTACACGGCCTCCAAGGGCGGCATCGAGCAGTTTACCAAGGTGTCGGCGGTGGAACTGGGGCCTTATGGCATCCGGGTCAACTGCATTGCGCCAGGCGCCATTGAAACGGCAAGGACGCAAGCCGAAGCGCCGGACTACGGCAAGACTTGGGGTGATGTCACGCCGCTCAGACGTGTCGGTACGCCCGAGGATCTCGCAGGCCCCGCGCTGTTTCTGGCCGGCGATCAGTCGAGTTTCGTCACCGGCCAGACGATCTGGGTCGACGGTGGTGTCTTCAGCCAGGCCTTCTGGCCCTATCGTGACTAGCATTCCTACTGGGTGCTTGCGGCGACAGGTACAAAGACGCCGTCCTTCCACTCGACAATCCGATAAGGGTTCTCTGCCAGTTCATGCCCCTCGGTGAAGGTGATCGGTCCAATCACCGTCTCGAACATGGTGCCTGTCAGGGCATCTGTCAGGGGCGTGCCCATGGCCGACGATATACCGGCTGCGTCCGCGACGATGGTGACTGCGGCATGCGCTGGCAGCAGATAGCCGTCCGGCGGGCGATTTTGCTCGGCCAGGGCAGCGTTGACCTCGTCAGCCGATGGGCCTTCCGGTGTCTCCGTCAACGCTACGGCCAGGACGCCGTTGCGCAGCGGCACGGGCTCGTTAGCCGCCTGCATCGCATCACCGGCCAAAATCGTCAGGGGGATCTTCTCCGCGGCCGCGTCGCGGGCGATGATCGCGACATCATTGCGGTCACCGCCGATGAAGACATGCGTGGCGCCAGCCTTCTGAAGGCGGCGGACCAGGGCCAGCTGCTGCTCCTGCCCCGGACGCAAGGTATCGGTGAAGACGGGCTTCAGACCGCGTTCTTCGAGGCTGTTGCGGATCGCCTCGGTGAGTTCGCGGCCACGGATGGTACCGTCCTCCAGCAGTGCCACGGGTTCGCTCGCCCAATCGCGCAGAATGAAGTCGGTGAGTATCTGCACTTCGGCTTCTGCCGTCGGCGCAAGTCTGAAGAAAGGCCAGCCTTGCTTGGCCGCATCCTCCATCAGTCCCTTCCAACGCACCGATAGCGAGATGGCCGGGATGTTCTTCTCCGCGAGAAGGGTCAGACCGCCCTCGAGGCTTTCGCTGCAGAGGAAACCGATCGCGGCCGTGACCTCAGCCTCGGTGATCTTTTTCGCAATGTCGGGGCCGCTGCCCGCCTCGCAGTTTTCATCGATCTCGACGAGGTCGATCGAAAGCCGGCTGGCTGCCAGTTGCGCGCCGTGGCGGACCTGATCGCCAAGCGGTGCAAACATGCCGGTTTTCGGGGCCACGACCGCCAATGTCAGCGGCTTTGCCTCGGAGCCGGCAATGCCGGCAAGCAGAAGGGCGGTGGTGATCAGCAGGCGCTTCATCGGGTCATTTCCATCTCTGTCGCGATGATCCTAGCGCAAAGGTTTGCCGTTTGGAAATGTGCCGAGCTTGGCTTTCTCTTTGGTGCTTTTTTCAACGCGGCTGTCCCGTTGTGGAAAAGGTAAGGCTTGCGGCCCATATTCGCCTCGGCTAGGGAGCTTGGACGTGCAGGGAGACGGCATTTGAAAATCGAGAATTTGGATCCGGTCATCTATCGCGACGCGATGAGCCGCTATGCCGGCCATGTGCAGATCGTGACCACCCAGCATGACGGGATCCGGCGCGGTGTGACGATTACCGCGGCCTGCTCGGTGTCGGACAAGCCCCCCACCGTTCTTGTCTGCCTGAACAATGGCAATGCCAATAACAGCGTCATGTTCGAAAGCGGGCATTTCGCCCTGAATTCGCTTTCCGATCACCATCGTCCGCTGGCCAATGCCTTTGCCGGTTTCGACAGTCTTTCCGTCGACGAGCGATTTGCGCTGGCCGAATGGCAGGTGATGGCGACCGGATCGCCTGTGCTTGTCGAGGCGGTAGCCGCCTTCGACTGCGTTGTCGTGGATCGCAAGGTGACGGCCACCCATACCGTCCTGTTCGGTGAGGTCAAGGCGGTGCATTTTGGCCCGAAAAACGCCCCGCTCATCTATCTGGACCGGGGCTACCACACGCTGTAAGCTCTTTCTCAAACAGGAGGAGACATGGCGGATACCTCTACAAAGGGACTGCCGGAATCAATTGATTCTGTTGTGGAAATTCTGGCGGCCGAGGATTATCTCGCCGGTCGGTCGCTGGCGACCGTGTTGTTTCTGGCGTTGAAGATGAAACGGCCGCTGTTTCTCGAGGGCGAAGCGGGGGTCGGCAAGACCGAGGTCGCCAAGGTGCTGGCCAAAGCCCTTGATAGACCGCTGATCCGACTGCAGTGCTATGAGGGTCTGGACGTCGCATCCGCCGTCTATGAATGGAACTATCCGGCACAGATGCTGGAGATCCGCATGGCGGAAGCCGCCGGTGTATCCGATCGCGACCGTCTCGAACATGACATCTTTTCCGAGCGATACCTGATCCGCCGGCCGGTTCTTCAGGCTCTGCAGAGCGCTCCCGGCCGGGCGCCGGTCTTCCTGATCGATGAACTCGACCGCACCGACGAGGCCTTCGAGGCTTTCCTGCTGGAAGTGCTGTCCGATTTCCAGGTGACCATCCCGGAGTTCGGCACGGTGAAGGCGGCCGAGCCGCCCATCGTCATCGTCACCAGCAATCGGACCCGCGAGGTGCATGATGCGTTGAAACGGCGCTGCCTCTACCATTGGGTGGACTATCCGAAGGCGGCCGACGAGTTGGCCATCATCCGCCGCAAGGTTCCGGGCTGCAATGAACAGCTTTCGCGGCAGATCGTTGCCTATGTGCAGCGATTGCGGACCATCGACCTGTTCAAGAACCCGGGCATTGCCGAAACCATCGACTGGGCGACGGCACTGACAGAACTCGACCGACTGGCGCTCTATCCGGAAACCATTGCCGACACGCTGGGGACACTGCTGAAATACCAGGAGGATATCGCCCGCATTCAGGGCAGCGATGGTCAGAAGGTGCTGTCGGAGGTCAAGGCTGAACTTCTGGCGGCGGGCTGAGCCGATGCAGACGCCTGGCGCGGGACCTGACAAAAGAGATGGGATCGTGGCGTCTCTGCCCGTTCAGGGAGAGGGCCGACTGGCCGACAATATCGTGCATTTCGCCCGTGTGCTGCGCAAGGCCGGCTTGAAGCCGGGCCCGGGGGCGGTGATCGACGCTATCGAAGCCATTGATACGATTGGTATTGGTTCCCGGTTGGAGTTTCATGCGGCAATGGCTTCGATCTTCGTCAAGCGGCATGAGGATCAGCCGGTGTTCGACGAGGCTTTTGCGATCTTCTGGCGCGGTCGCGACCTTGTCGGCAAGATGATCGCGCTGATGTCGCCGGTGGCGCTGGATCTTGGCGATCGGCAAAAACCGAAACCGGGATCGGCGCGGGTCAGCGATGCGCTGTTTGCCGAGAAGAACAGGCCAGCGCGGGAACGCAACGAACCCGATATCGAGATCGATGCCCGGTTGACCGTGTCAGGCCAGGAAGTGCTGCGGCAGATGGATTTCGGCCAGATGACTTCAGGCGAACTGGCGCAGGCACGACGGGAAATCGAACGCCTTGCCATGCCCTTCGACAAGGTATCGACGAGGCGTTTCCGTGCGTCGACACGGAGTCGCTACGTTGACCAGAGGGCCAGCATGCGCCAGGCGCTCAGAACCGGAGGCGATCTGATGCTGCCGCGTTTTCGCGAACGACGTCAGCGTCCGCCGCCGCTGGTGGTGCTTGCCGACATTTCGGGCTCGATGAGCCAGTACAGCCGGATCTTCCTGCATTTCCTGCATGTGCTGAGCGAGCGCCGGCAGCGGGTGCATACTTTCCTGTTCGGCACGCGGCTGACCAACGTCACGCGGCAACTACGCCATCGCGATCCGGACGAGGCGATCGACCAATGCACGGATGCCGTGGCCGACTGGTCGGGCGGCACCCGTATCGGCGAGACACTGCGACTGTTCAATCGCCAATGGGCACGCCGCGTTCTGGGCCAGGGCGCCGTCGTGCTTCTGATCACCGATGGTTTGGAGCGGGATGATGTCGAGACCCTGGGCGTCGAGATCGACCGATTGCACCGCTCGTGCCGCAGACTGGTCTGGCTGAACCCGCTGTTGCGGTTTTCAGGCTTCGAGGCTAGAGCGCGCGGGGTCCGGGCGATGTTGCCGCATGTTGACGAATTGCGTGCGGTTCACAATCTCGAGGCCCTGGGCGACCTTGTCAGGGCGTTGTCCGGCCCGCCCGAGAGAGACGCCGATCCGCGTCGGTTCCTTGCATCCATGAAAGGTGTGTCATGACCAAAGACAGCTTGCGGCATGATCCGCTGGTGATTGCTGAAGAATGGATCGGGGAAGGCCGCGATGTCGCCATCGCCACGGTGGTCGAGACCTGGGGCTCGGCGCCCCGGCCCGTCGGCAGCCATTTGGTGATCGATCGCGACGGCAATTTCGAGGGGTCGGTGTCCGGCGGCTGTGTCGAGGGCGCGGTGATCACCGAAGCGCTCGACGTGCTGGACAGCCGGCAGCCGAAGATGCTCGAATTCGGGGTGGCGGATGAGACTGCCTGGCGGGTCGGCCTGTCCTGCGGCGGGCGCATTCGTGTCTATGTCGAAAGGCTCGGCTGATGGATCCGGCGCATCTGAAGGCTCTGAATGCGGCCAGACGCACGCGCAGCGCTGTCATGCTGGTGACAGACTTGGCGAATGGCCATGACAGGCTGGTTCTGGAAGGCGAGGATGTTGACGGCCCGCTTGGCGAGGCGGTTGCGCAGCATTTCCTTTCGGGGAAAGCCGGGGCGGTGCAGATCGATGACCGGCACCATTTCCTTAATGTCTATCTTCCGCTGCCGCGCATCGTGGTGATCGGTGCCGTACATATCAGTCAGGCACTGGTGCCGATGGCCCAGCTTGCCGATTTCGACGTGACGATCATCGATCCGCGTACCGCCTTTGCGACTCCGGAGCGCTTTGCCGATGTCGAACTGATCTCCGACTGGCCGCAGGATGTTTTCCCGCAGCGTCCGCTCGATCGCTATAGCGCCTTGGTGGCTGTCACCCATGACCCCAAGATCGACGATCCGGCGATTGCCGCGGCACTTGAGGCGCACTGTTTTTATGTCGGTGCGCTGGGAAGTCGAAAAACCCATGGCAAGCGGGTCGAACGGCTGCTGACGGCAGGCTTCGGGCCTGAGCAGATCGGGACGATCTCTGCACCGATCGGGCTCGACATCGGGGCGGCGACACCGGCGGAAATCGCCGTTGCGGTGTTGGCGGACATCATCCGTGCCTTTCGCCGCCGCACGCTTGTCTCGTCGACAGGGGACGCCGCATGATCTTCGGCAGCGTGGCGGTCGATGAAGCCTTGGGCGCAGTCTTGGCCCATTCGATTTCGCTTGAATCTGGAAAACTGGCCAAGGGCCATGTGCTGGAGGCCCGCGACCTGGATGCATTGCGCGCAGAGGGTATTTCCTCGGTGATCGCTTGCCGTTTGGAGCCGGGCGATCTGGGTGAAGATGCTGCGGCTCAAAAGCTCGCTGAGATGCTGGACAGTATTGAAATTCGGCGTTCGCCAGCGACCACGGGCAGGGTCAATTTCTATGCCGAAGCCAATGGTCTTTTTGTTGCGGACAAATCGGTGGTCGATCGGTTCAATCGCATCGATCCCGCCATCACGCTGGCCTGTCTGGCAGATCATGCCGATGTCCGGACGGGGGATCTGGTTGCGACAATCAAGATCATCCCGCTCGCAGTTGCCGGACGCTGGGTCGAACAGGCCTGTCAGCTGCTGCAAACAAGCCCGGCCTTCCAGCTAAAGCCTTATGTCGCCCATGCCGTGTCTCTGGTCGCCACGACCTTGCCATCGCTGAAAGCGTCGGTGATGGACAAGACAGCCAGGGTTCTGCAGCAGCGGCTCGTTTCGTCCAGCAGCAAACTCATCTCGGAAGTTCGCGTGACGCATCGGGCCGAGGCCGTTGCAGAGGCGATGAAAACCGCGATTGCGGCTCCACAGAGCACTGAGAAGACGCTGCCTGCAATGATCATCGTTTTCGGTGCGTCGGCGATGAGCGATCCGCAGGATGTCATTCCTGAGGCGATCCGGCTGGCGGGTGGGCGGGTTGTCCAGGTTGGTCTGCCGGTCGACCCTGGCAATCTCCTGGTGCTCGGTTCTCTCGGCGAGGTGCCGGTGATCGGTGCGCCGGGCTGTGCGCGATCGCCGAAAGAGAATGGTTTCGATTGGGTGCTCAGCCGCCTGCTTGCCGGCGAGGTGCCGACACGTGACGATTTGACCGGTCTTGGTGTTGGAGGATTGTTGATGGAAATCCCGAGCCGGCCGCTGCCGCGTCTGATGGCTACGGCCGATCACAAAGCAGAGGGGATTGCCGTCGTCATCCTTGCCGCGGGTCGGGCAAGTCGCATGGGGGAAAGCGGGCAGCACAAGCTACTGGCGGAATTCGGCGGCGAGACGCTTGTGCATCGGGTTGCGCGTCAGGCGATCGAGGCGAAGATAGGAAAGGTGTATGTCGTCGTCGGGCATCGCCGCGATGAAGTGTCCGCCGCGCTTCACGGGCTGGATGTCAAAATCATCGACAATCCGCACTACGCGACCGGTATGGCGAGTTCGTTGAAAGCGGGTCTTGAACAAACAGATGTCTCGGAGGCCCCGGGCATGATGGTGCTGCTTGCCGATATGCCGAATGTCGCCACGGACGATATCAGGGTGCTGGCAAAGGCATTTTCCAAGGCGTCCGGAACGGCAATCGTTCGTGCCGTCGCTGACGGGCAGCGCGGCAATCCGGTCATACTGCCGCGTTCCACCTTCGAAGCGCTCAAGGCGATCGAAGGCGATATTGGCGCACGTCCGGTGATCGAAAGCGCCGGCCTTCCGGTGATCGATGTTGAAATCGGCGTGGCAGCGCGGCTTGATGTCGATACGCCGGAGGCTATCGTGGCGGCGGGCGGTATTCTCAGGGGCTGAGCAGACACATGGACAATGATGCGATCGAGGAAATGTTTCAGGCGCTCGGGCCAGTCTCCATCCGCCGGATGTTCGGCGGCAAGGGCATCTATCACCGGGGCATCATCTTCGCGCTCGATCTGTTCGATGAGATCATGCTGAAGGGCGACAGCGAGACGGCGCCGCTTCTGGAGGCAGCCGGTGCCCGGCGCTGGTCCTATGAAGGCAAGACGGGAAAGCCGGTCGCCATGCCTTACTGGAGCGTCCCCGAAGAGGCCTATGACGATCCCGACGAGATGGCGAAATGGGTGCGGCTGGCTTTCGAGGCGGCGGTCAGGGTGGAAGCCAAGAAATAGGTTTCAGCGCAGATAGGGCAGCAGCGCCTGGGTGAAGGCCGAGAGCGGCTGCGGCAGGTCGTCGAGAGCAAAGAAGCCGATTGCCGACAGCTTGTCCGGCTCGGTCAATTGCGGCTCGCCCTGGATGTCGGTGGTCTTGTAGAGCAGGGAGACCCAGTGCTGGCGATCCGCTTCGATCCGCTGCTCGGACCAGGCGACGAACTCGATCGCGCCGATCGTCAGGCCAGTTTCCTCCTCGGCCTCGCGACGGGCTGCTTGTTCGGCCGGTTCCATATGGTCGACCTTGCCGCCGACGATGTTCCAATGGCCAGCTTCCGGCGCCTTCATGCGTTTGCACAAAAGCAACTTGCCATCCCGAAGGATGGCAAGACCGACGCCGAGGCCGGGAAAATCAATGCCGGGTGCACCCATGACCGGATCAGGCCTTGGCTGCAGCCACGATCAGCATGAAGGCAGGGATATCATCGCCGAAACCAACCGGTGTCGGGCCGTCATCATGGTCGCGGTGGTGGCTGCGGCGACGCTCGCGATGATCGTCATTGGCCGGGTTCGGCGTCGAATTGTTGCGGGCATTGCGCGGGTTCTGGTTTGGACGCTTGTCCGCCTTGCGCTCGTTTGCCACGGGTGTTTCGATCCTTGCCGGTTCCATTACGACTTCCTCTACAGGCTTAACATATTCTGCGCGCGTTTCGGTTTTGTGACTGCTGCGCTCGCCACGGCCATCGCGTGCACGATCACGGCTGCCTTCGCGGCCCTTGTCGCGACTGCCACGCTTGCCGCGACCTTCGTCACTGCTCTCAGCGGGGGCCGGCAAGGCGGAAAGGTCACCATTGTGCCATTCGATCTTCTGACCGATCAGCTTTTCAATGGCATCGAGGAACTTGGAATCGCTGCGGGTCACGAGCGAGAAAGCCGCGCCGGACCGGCCAGCACGCCCTGTACGACCGATGCGGTGGACATAGTCTTCGGCATGGATCGGGATGTCGAAGTTGAAAACATGGCTGACGTCGGGAATGTCGAGACCACGGGCTGCGACGTCGGATGCGACGAGCAGGGTGATCTGGTTATCCTTGAAACCGGCCAGCATGTTGGTGCGCGAGCGCTGGTCCATGTCGCCATGCAGGGCGCCGACGGAGAAGCCGTGGCGTTCGAGCGAACGGAACAGGTCAGCGACGTCCTTCTTGCGGTTGCAGAAGATAATGCCGTTCTTCAGGTCTTCCTGGGAACGGATCAGGTCGCGCAGGACAGAGCGCTTTTCGTAGTCCTTGTTGTGCGCGGCGACGAGGCGCTGCGTCACGGTCGTGGCCGTCGAGGACGGCAGCGACACTTCGACGCGCTCCGGGTTCTGCAGGAAGCGGTCGGCCAGTTTCTGGATCTCCGGCGGCATGGTGGCCGAGAAGAACAGGGTCTGGCGGGTGAACGGGATCATCTTGGCGATGCGTTCGATGTCCGGGATGAAACCCATGTCGAGCATGCGGTCGGCTTCGTCGATGACCAGGATCTCGACACCGGTCATCAGCAGTTTGCCGCGCTCGCAGTGGTCGAGCAGGCGGCCAGGCGTGCAGATCAGCACGTCGGCGCCGCGTTCCAGCTTGCGGTTCTGCTCTTCGAAAGACACGCCTCCAATGAGAAGAGCGACATTGAGCTTGTGATTCTTGCCGTATTTATCGAAATTTTCGGCGACCTGGGCGGCGAGCTCGCGGGTCGGCTCGAGAATCAGTGTGCGCGGCATGCGGGCGCGCGCACGGCCGTTTTCCAGGAGCGTCAGCATGGGGAGAACGAACGAAGCGGTCTTGCCCGTACCTGTCTGCGCGATGCCGCAGATATCCCGGCGCTGCAGGGCAGGCGGGATCGCACCGGCCTGGATCGGCGTCGGGTTTACATAGCCGGCATCGGTGACGGCTGAGAGGACTTTTTGGCTCAAGCCAAGGTCAGCAAAAGTGATCAAAGGGAAGTAGTTCCGTTCCTGTTCTTACGAACATCCATGAATCGCCCTAAACGGGCCTTAATGGAAGGGGCGAATAGTCCCAAACTACCTGAAAGTCAAGGAAACTGAGGTATCTGGCGCAACAAAGGCTTAACAGCTGTGCTTAACTGCTGCGTGTTGTCACAAGGACTTGGATACCAGCCAGTGCCAATACGGAGCCGGCAATCCGGTTGGCGCGTCTGATAATTGACGGCGTGCGCAGAAGGGCGCGGGCGCGATCGGCAATCCAGACATGGCCACCGATGACCGCGCACTCGACCAGAACAATGACCATTGCCAGTCTGCCATAGTCGCCCATGCCGAAACTGGTGCCGACAAAGCCGGGCAGCAGCGCAAGATAGAACAGTGGCATTTTCGGGTTGCCGAGATTGAGCGCAACAGCGGTCAGGCAGATGCTGACGAGGTCGCGTGGGCCGCCGCCTGCCTTGATTTCGGGAACGATGGCCGGTTCGGTCCAGAGACGATAGGCCATGTAAATCAGGTAGGCAGCGCCGGCATAACGCAGGACGGTCATCAACAGGCCCATTTCACTGGCAATGATCGACAGGCCGAAGGCGGCAAGGCCGAGATAGATCAGGATGCCGAAGACTGTGCCGATGCCATAGGCGATGCCCGAAGCGGGACCGTGTGAGACCGTTCGGGCGACGATGGTCATGTTGTCGGGACCGGGGGAGGCGGCAAACAGGAAGAAGGCCAAGGCAAAAGCAAGCAGCGACATCGCGTCCATGGCAGGCTCCGATTACATGGTGCCTGCAATCATTGGGTGAAATCGTGGTCGCGTCAATTGATCAGGGTGGTCAATTTCATGCCGGCATTGAGAAAACGGATCGGATCGACGGCTTCCTTGCCGCGGCGGACCTCGTAATGCAGATGCGGTCCGGTCGAGCGCCCGGTGGAGCCGGACAGGCCGAGCAGGTCGCCGGCCTCGATCTGGTCGCCTTCCTTCACCAGGATACGGGACATGTGACCGTAGCGGGTCGACAGGCCAAAGCCATGGTCGATTTCGACCATGTTGCCATAGCCGCCGGAGGGGGCGGCCGTCACCACCTTGCCGGCGCCCGTCGCGTGAATTTCGGTGCCGGTCGGCGCGCGAAAGTCGATCCCGGCATGCATGGCCAGGCCACCGAAAAATGGGTCCGGGCGATTGCCGAAGCGGCTGGTGATCTCATGGCCGGGGGCCGGATTGGCAAAGGGCAGGCGCCGCGCGGTGTCACGCACGGTCTCCAGTCGCGTCAGGGCCGCATCGAGCGTGTTCAGGGTGGCATTGAAATCATGGTCGGGGTTGGGGGCGATGTAAGGGCCGCCGATCGCATCGGGTTGCGGCGCCAGTGCATCGTCGAGCTGAATTCCACTGCGTTCCAGGATCGCGGCAATCTCGGCGGCTGTCTGCGTGGCGCCGGATGCGAGACTGGCGATGCGGTCCATCTGTTCGCTCTCGATGTCTTTCAGCGACAAGGTCATGTGGGAAAACAGCTTGTCGGCCCGGTCGGCGACGTTTTCCTCCGTCATCGGCACATAGCCAAGTGCCAGGTTTGCCCTGCCGGCCCTGGTCACCGGTTTTGCGCCGAGAAGAGAGGCGAATGCCTGGGTGCTTGTCGTCGGGACAGAGGCTTCGTCCTTAATGCCGATCTGCGGGCGATCCGCCGGCATCGGGCCATCGGTCGGCAGGCTCTCCTGGCCTGATGCCCCTTCGAGAAGCGCGTCGATGCGGCCATGGCGCGAGGTCAGCGCCATCTGCTGCTCCAGCAGTTTTTCAACCTTCTCTTCCACCACCTGCTGATCGAGCAACTGGCGGGAGGTGACCCGGTCCACCTGAGCCCGGAGTGAAGCGATGCGATCTTCGTAATCGTGCTGCATGCGCGCCTGGCGTGCCATTGTGGCGCCGATCAGGTTGTCGCGCAAAACCAGATAGGTGGTGGCGCCGAGATAGCCGATCGCCATGATGCCGCAAAAGCAGAATGTCAGGGCGACCATCCAGGGGCGGATTGTCATGTGGCGTATCTTGTCGCCGCTGGCGAGAATCACGACGTGTTGCTGACGGCGCTTGCCAAAGACCTGGTTGCTTGCCTTGATTGTCACGTCGTTCCCCATCGCTTCGGCGGCTTACCGCACAGGAAGAGGGTGAAAGCCGGCGCCTAGGCTCTCACTCGTCCATGCGCATTTACGCATGATTAGGGTTAATAAACGCTTAGCCATGGCCGACCGCTCGGTCGGCTAAGATGCGTTTTTCGACGACAGAGACCGATAGAATGATGGTGTCAGGCCAGCCTCGGCGCGGGCAACGTCGTTGAATGGCGGCTTGAGGTTTCCGCGGAAATTGGCCCGGACCAGATCCTGGAATGTCTTGGCCGGATCGCGTTTCTCCCGCGCGCAAAGAAAGCGGAACCACTTGGCGCCTACGGCGACATGGCCTTTTTCATCCTCATAGATGATGTTCAACACATCGGCGCTTTCGTTATCACCTGTTTCACGCATCTTCTCTTGCAGGGCGGGCGTCACATCGAGGCCGCGCGCCTCCAGAATCAACGGGACCACGGCAAGGCGGGCAGTCAGGTCGTTGCGGGTGGAATGGGCCGCCTGCCACAATCCATCATGGGCCGGCATGTCGCCATAGTCCGCGCCAAGGCTGCGCAACCGGTCGCGCACCATGCGGAAATGCTTGGCTTCCTCGAAAGCAACTTTCATCCAGCCGTCGAAGAACGAATGCGGCACGGGTTGCGAGGCGAAGCGGGCGACGATGTCGAGTGCGAGATCGACGGCATTGAGCTCAATATGCGCGAGCGCGTGCAGCGTTGCGATACGTCCGGGCAGGGTGTGAAGCGAGCGCTTCTCGGTGCCTTTCGGGGGAACGAGAACCGGCTTTTCCGGCCGTCCCGGACGATCCGGCAAGGGCGGATCCAATGGCGACCGGAGTGACAGACGCCGCTCCTGCCAGCGGACCGCAGCTGTCTGGGCTAGGCTGGTCTTTTCGTCGAGATCTGCGCTCATGATGGCAAGCGTTGCTGCGCCGCGAAGGGAGTGAAACTGGGTCTTGGGCTCTCTCACTGTCAGATCCATCAGAGGGATTGAACCGCCTCGAGCACAGCCTGTGCGTGTCCCGCAACCTTCACCTTTGGCCAGATTTGGGCGATCTTGCCCGCTGCATCGATCAGGACCGTGGTGCGTTCGACACCCATATAGGTCTTGCCGTACATGCTCTTCTCCTTCCAGACACCGTATGCTTCAAGCGCCGTGTGCGCTTCATCGGCAGCCAGGATCACCGACAGGTTATGTTTTGAGGCAAACTTGTCGTGGCTCTTGACCGAATCCGGCGATATGCCGATGACGGTTGCGCCCGCGTTTGCGAATTTTTCAAAAAGATCCTTGAAATCAAGCGCTTCTGTCGTGCATCCTGGCGTGTTGTCTTTCGGATAGAAATAGACAACGATGGGTTTCCCGGCGACATCAGCGAGGGAAACAGTGCCGCCTCCGGCCTTGGGCAGGGAGAAATCGGGGGCCGCGTCGCCAACTTTCAAATCCGTCATGGGATAACCTTTCTTTCGCCCGCTTTATGGATGATTGTGGGCGTCATCGATATATAGTCCGCTTCGGAGTCGTCCACAGCGACTTGATAGCTGCATCGATAGACGGAGACAATCACCAGGACATGTCGGATATCCGGGGCGAAAAGCTACGGTTTCGCACGCGGGACATCGTTCCGCTGCATGCCCTGCCTTCGGCGCAGGCGGAGGATCCGATGATCGTCCACTGCCCGCCGCGTCGCAGCATTGCGCGCCGTTGTTTGCGGGGGATCATCGCTTTCATCGGGCTCTGGGCCGTCGTCATCGGCGGGGTGTTTGCCGTCGTCGAAAGCGGCGCGCTGGACGCAGCCCTTGCGCAGCGGGCAGCAGTCGCTCTCTCCAATGCCATGGGGCCACAATTCGACGCGAAGATCGGCCGGACGGAGGTTCGTTTTTCGGGCGGCCTTGATGTGACTGTCGATGCGCATAACGTATCGGTCGTCGACGCAGCAAGCGGCCAGCAAGTTGCCATGACGCAGTCGGTCAGCTTCATCCTCGAGCCGATGGCGCTGCTCGGGGGGCGGTTCTCCGTTCGAGAAATCGACAGTCAGGGCATTGCCCTAGACGCCCGGCTTTTGCCGAAGCGCGAACCGTTGGATCTCTCCAAATTCCGCATCGACAACATCCCCGCTGTTTTAGACGGCGCTTTCGTCGAACTGGATCGGTTGCAGGGTTTCATCGCGCGCGGCGGGCTCGACCGCATGCGGATCGGCGGGCTCGAAGTGGCCGCGACAAGCGCAAGCGGTCGGCCTTTGACGCTGTCCATCGATGATCTCGCATTGGAGCGGGGCGGGGACGATTCGCTCTCGATCTTCGGTGCGATCTCGGTCAATGGCCAACAGACCGAATTGACGGCGCTGACGACGAATGTGGGCGGCGCGGTCCATTCCATGACGCTTCGGGTTGCCGATTTCCGTCTCACGCCCTTCATGCTGCGGCGATCCAAGGCTGGGCTTGCTCGCCAGGGCATCGACGGTTCGGCGGAACTGGTTCTGTCTGCCAAACGCGATATCGACGGCCAGAAGCCGCAGATGTCGCTGGCGGTCAACACGAGGGCCGCGACATTCTATTCGGACGGCCAGCCGCAGGAAATCACCAAGGCAGACCTGAATTTTTCCTATGACTTCGACAAGGATACGGTCGAAATCGGCGATTCCAGGGCTGAGTTCGGGCCAATGATCCTGCCACTTTCCGGCGGCTTGATTGATCTCGACCGGCTGCCCGAGGGCAAGAATTTCGGCAAGGGCATAGGCATTGATCTGCTCGTCGCACAAGGGCGTGCCGATGTTCCCTCGTCGGGCGAAGCGGCGTTTCCCTTCGACATGAAGGCTTATGGCCGTTATCTTTTCGACGGCACGCTGCTGCAACTCGATACGCTGGATGTCTCGACGGCTGGCGGCAAGTTGGTCAGCACGTTGCAGATCCGCTTCGGGGGCACCGGTCCGGAGGTCAAGTTCGACGGCGTCGTCGAGAATATGAAGTCTGCGGTGGTCAAGCAGCTCTGGCCATACTGGATCGCCGACAAACCGCGCAGCTGGGTCTTGCGCAACATCTTCGGCGGCACGGTCTCGCACGGCGAAATTTCCGTATTTATCCCACAGAATCGCCTGTCGCTGGAGCCGCGTCCCGTGCATCTGGTGGGCGATGAGCTGCGCGTCGGTTTCGACGTTGTCGATGCCAGAGTGAACCTGACGGGCGACATTCCACCACTGCGCGACGCCGACGCCCGCTTCGACATGAGGGGTGAGCGGATCGAGGTGAAGATCAAGTCCGCGGCATCCTACTTCCCGTCCGGTCGCGTCGTGACGCTGGACAGTGGCGCGGTGACGATTGCGCACGCCTATGAGAAACCGTTGATGGCGACCATCAATGTTGCCGTCAACGGCGCTGCGGATGCAGTTGCCGAGTTGGTGTCGTTCAAGCCGATCCAGGCGTTGCAACGTATCGGGTTTGTCGCGGAAAACTTTTCAGGCGGGGTCAAGGGCACTGCCGAAGTCACACTGGGTCTGATTGCCGATCAAAATCCGCCATCGCCGGTCTGGCGGGCCGACCTTCAACTGGACAAGGTGGCGATCGATAGACCATTCGACGGGCGCAGGATCAGCGATTTTACTGGGACACTCGGCGTCGATCCCAAACTTGCCAATATCGAAGGCTCGGCAAAGATCGATGACGTTCCAATGGACATCCGCATGAGCGAACCCGTCGAGCGGGGCGTCGACAGCGGACGCGAGCGGGTGGTTACCGCCAAACTCGACAATGCCACGCGCAACCTGCTCGTGCCCGGGCTTGACGATATCATCGATGGCCCGATTTCGGTGGAGCTCACCCGGCTTGGCGATAAGCGCCAGGCGGCGTCCGTCGATCTGCGCAATGCCAATCTCAACATACCGTGGATCGGCTGGTCGAAGGGGCAGGGCATCGGTGCGAAGGCGACATTCGAGCTCATCGAACAGGACGGCCAGACGACGATCGAAAAATTCGTCCTCGATGGCGATGGTTTTGGGGCAATTGGAGAGTTGTCCATCGGTCCCAAGGGTCTGGTCGCGGCCAATTTCAGCAAGGTAAGGCTGGCGCCGGACGATAATCTTTCCATCGCGATCCGCCAGGCCAAAGGCGCCTACAATGTCTCGGTGTCCGGTGCGTCGTTTGATGCGCGATCGCTGGTTTCCAAGCTCAAGGCGCCAGCCACGAAGGGCACGGGCAGCGGCGATGATGTCACCTTGCGGATCGAGGGCAAGATCGACCGCGTCCTGGGCTTCAACGGCGAGGCGCTGTCGGGAGCCTCGGTGATCTACAGTGCGCGACAAGGCAAGACGACGGCACTGGATTTTTCCGCCGTGACCAGCAACGGCCAGGCGGTCGTCGCCAAGCTTCGCCGGCCTGAGGGGTTCAGCGAGGTATCGGTGACGAGCAGCGATGCCGGCGCGCTCGTGCGTTTTATCGATCTCTACAAACGGCTGGTCGGCGGACTGGTGAACCTGAAGCTGAACGAGACCCCGAAGGGCGCCTGGGCTGGAAATCTCGACCTGCGCAGCTTTCAAGTCGACAACGAGGAACGCCTGCAATCGATCGTCTCGACGCCGACAGGCAGCGATGGCCGCAGCCTGAACAGCGCCGTGAAGCGCGATATCGATGTCAGTTCCGCCCGGTTCCAGCGCGCTTTCGCGCGGCTGTACTACAATGCCGGCACGCTGAGCGTGGAGAATGGCATCGTCAGGGGGGACCAGATCGGTGCGACGTTCCAGGGCATCGTGCGCGACAGCAATGGCCAGATAGACCTGACCGGCACCTTCATGCCGGCCTACGGCCTCAACCGGCTGTTTGGCGAGCTGCCGATCATCGGTGCGATCCTCGGCAATGGTCGCGACCGCGGTCTCCTGGGGATTACCTTCAAGCTGACCGGCGCCGTCGAAAAGCCCAATCTCGTGATCAATCCGCTGTCGATCATTGCGCCCGGCGTGTTTCGCCAGATCTTCGAATTCCGCTAACAAAAAACCCGCCGGTTGGCGGGTTTGATGAGAGTGTGGATCCTGTGCCGGATCAGACTGGACGCACCAGGATATGCTTCTTCTTGCCTAGCGAGAGCTTGATCACGCCATCGGCGGTCACTTCGCCCGTGCCGACGACCATCTTTTCATCCGACACACCGGTGTCATTGATCTTGACCGCGCCACCTTGGATATGGCGGCGTGCCTCACCGTTCGAGGTTGCCAGACCGGCCTTGACGATCAGTGCCAGCAGGCCGATGCCGGCTTCAAGTTCATTCTTGGCGACCTCAATGGTCGGAAGGTTGTCGGACAGGGCGCCTTCCTCGAAAGTCTTGCGCGCGGTTTCTGCAGCCTGTTCGGCGTTTTCACGGCCGTGCAGCATGGCTGTGACTTCGGTGGCGAGGATCTTTTTCACCTCGTTGATTTCCGAACCGCCAAGTGCTGACAGGCGTGCGATCTCGTCCATCGACAATGTCGTGTAGAGCTTCAGGAAGCGTGACACGTCGGCGTCCTCGGTGTTGCGCCAGTACTGCCAGAAATCATAGGCCGACAGCATGTCCGGGTTAAGCCAGACAGCGCCGTTCAGCGACTTGCCCATTTTTGCGCCCGACGACGTGGTCAGCAGCGGCGAGGTCAGCGCGTAGAGCTGCGGCGTGCCCATGCGGTGGCCGAGGTCGATGCCGTTGACGATGTTGCCCCACTGGTCGGAACCGCCCATCTGCAGGCGGCAGCCGTAGCGCTTGTTGAGTTCGACAAAGTCGTAGGCCTGCAGGATCATGTAGTTGAATTCAAGGAAGGACAGCGACTGCTCGCGGTCCAGGCGTGTCTTGACGCTGTCGAAGGACAGCATGCGGTTGACCGAGAAATGGCGGCCGACATCGCGCAGGAATTCGAGGTAGTTGAGATCGCGCAGCCAGTCGCCGTTGTTGATCATCTTGGCGTCCCTCGGACCATCGCCGTAGCTGAGGTAGTTGGAGAAGACGCGCTTGATCGAGGCGATGTTGCTTTCGATCGTGTCGACCGTCATCAATTGGCGGGCATCGTCCTTGAACGACGGATCACCGACCATGCCTGTGCCGCCGCCCATCAGGGAAATTGGCTGGTGACCGGTCTGCTGCATCCAGTGCAGCATCATGATCTGGATAAGCCCGCCGGCATGCAGACTCGGCGCCGTCGGATCGAAGCCGATATAGGCGGTCACGGTTTCCTTGGCGAACAGTTCATCGAGCCCGGCCTCGTCGGAGACCTGGTGAATGAAACCGCGCTCGTCGAGCGCACGGAGGAAATCGGACTTGAACTTCGTCATGACGGTCTAGCTTTCAGGTTTTCAGTAAATTCCGTCGGCGCTTTAGCATTGTTTTTTTGAAAAGTGCACCCGTTTCCACCATGAATGTTGACGATAAGTGGCATGCGAATCGGTGATGGGCTCATGACAGAATTACTCACGGCGATTGGCCTGATGAGCGGTACCTCGATGGATGGCATCGACGTGGCGCTGGTGACGACGGATGGCGAGGCTGTCGTCGAGCGCGGGCCGTCACTCTCCGTGCCCTACGAACCGGCTTTTCGCGCCCGGCTGAAACAGGGGCTGGAGGATGCCAAGCCGATCACCCAACGTGATCAGCGGCCAGGCGACCTCTCACGTCTGGAGACGGAACTGACGCAACGACATGCGCAGGCCGTTGCGATTTTCCGCCGACGCCATAGTCTTCAGCCAGACAAGATCAACGTGATCGGGTTTCATGGCCAGACAGTGCTGCACAGGCCGGATCAGGCGCTGACGGTTCAGATCGGCGATGGTGCGTTGCTGGCCCGGGAGACCGGGATCGACGTGGTTTTCGACATGAGGGCCAATGACATGGTTCATGGCGGCCAAGGCGCGCCGCTGGTGCCGGTCTATCACCTTGCGCTCGCCCGGAGCCTGCCGCCCGAACAATGGCCGGTCTGCTTCGTCAATATCGGCGGGATTTCCAACCTGACCTATCTCGATCGTGATGGGGCAATCATCGGTTTTGACAGCGGGCCTGGCAATACGCTGATCGACCAGTGGGTCGAAGCACATGCCGGCATTCCCTATGACGATGGCGGCCGCATCGCATCGGAGGGCAGAGTGCTGATGCCGCTGGCCGAGCGCTATCTTGCCAATCCGTTTTTCACCGCCAAGACGCGCCGCTCGCTCGATCGCAACGACTTCTCCCCGCCGGCAGGTAGCGAGGCGGAGCTGTCGGATGGCGCGCGCACGCTGGCCTATGTCTCGGCGGCGGCGATCCTCAAGTCAGCAGCGCATCTACCGCAAAGACCGAATACCTACGTGGTCTGCGGCGGCGGTCGGCTGAACCGGATCATCATGGGTGATCTGGCACGGCTGGCGGGCGAGCAGGGCGCCGATGTCCTTTCGGCGGAAGCGGCAGGTTTCGACGGCGATGCGATGGAGGCCGAGGCTTGGGCCTATCTTGCCGTGCGTGCGACAAGAGGATTGCCGCTGACCTTTCCCGGAACCACCGGCGTCAAGGCGCCGGTCACCGGCGGCATCCTGGCACGACCGCCGGCCGTTCAAGTTGTGCGAGACTGAGAGTTCCGCGCAAAGGCCAACCCATCTCTCAAGCCCACTTCATAGGCATGCCGGATGCCGGCGGCATCACCGACGGCGAATTTGCTGACGGGAATGTCCTCGCTTGGGCCGACCACGATGCGGTTCGGCGCTGATAGCGGCTTGCGGCCGTAACGTGTGGAGAGGAGCAGCGTCCGCCAGCCCTTGTTCTCGACTTCGGTCAGTTTCACCAGCGGCGGGTTGTCGACTAGCCCGCCGTCGAGATAGGCGCGGCCGCGCACGCGCCCCACTGGCATGAACGGCGGCACCGAGGAGGTCGCCATCAGCGCATCGACGAGTTCTCCGGGATAATCGATATGGTGCGTCGAGATCCACACGGGCCGGAGCCCCATCCGCGCGCCTGCTCTTGAATGAGTTCCGTCGGTCAGCAGCTTCTCGATCTGGTAGGCGCCGATCGATCCGAGCGCCCCAAGGGCACCCGGCATCCAGTCCGGCAGGCCGGACAGCTGGATCAACATGGGGGGCGCCACCTTCAATGCTTCTAGCTCTGTCTCGCCGAATTCGCTTGCGAGCAACTGCCGGAAGAGCGAACCGACGACGAGCGGCGATTGCCGGCGCCTGAGCGCCCGCCAGTCGACGCCCGGGTGTCGCTGTTCGGCAAAGGCGAAGGCGGAGGCGCGAACACGGTCGCCGACGCCTGCAAGAAACATCGCGCCATGATAGGCGCCTGCCGAGACGGAGACGTAGAAGCGTGGCGACAGCGGCTGGTGTTCGCTGAAGGCCTTGAGAAAGCCGCTCTGCCAGTAACAGCGGTTTCCGCCGCCTGCGAGCCCGACGGCGCCAAAGTTCATGTCACTCGCCATGGTGCAGCTCTCCAAGACTGCGGCGTCTGCGGCTCTGCAATCTTGCGTCACAGGCTTCAGGCGTTGCATCGAAAGCAAATGGCGCGGAAGCAATCCGCGCCATTCATCTCTTGTATGTCGATCTTACCGGATGCGCTTGGCGGCCGGTTCAGGGACCAGCTCACCTTCGAGGCGACGGTCGAGATAGTCCTCGCATTCGCCCATCAGGGTTTCGACCTGGCCGTTGAAGAAGTGGTTGGCACCGGGGATCGTCTTGTGGGTGATCAGAATGCCCTTCTGGGCCTTGAGCTTGTCGACCAGGCCCTGGACGTCTTTTTCCGGCGCGACCTTGTCATTGTCGCCATGGATGATCAGGCCGGATGACGGGCAGGGGGCGAGGAAAGAGAAGTCATAGGTGTTCGGCTGCGGCGCGATCGACATAAAGCCTTCGATCTCCGGGCGGCGCATCAGAAGCTGCATGCCGATCCAGGAGCCGAAGGAATAGCCGGCGACCCAACAGCTCTTCGAATCCGGATGCAGGCTCTGAACCCAGTCGAGCGCGGAGGCGGCATCGGACAGTTCGCCGGCGCCATGGTCGAATTCGCCCTGGCTGCGGCCGATCGAGCGGAAGTTGAAGCGCAACGTGGTGAAGCCGCGCTTCTGGAACATGTAGAAGAGCTGGTAGACGATCTGGTTGTTCATCGTCCCGCCGAATTGCGGATGCGGATGCAGGATGATCGCGATCGGCGCGCTCTTTTCCTTCGAGGGCTGATAACGTCCTTCGAGGCGACCCGCAGGGCCGTTGAAAATGACTTCGGGCATTGAGACTCCGGTCAGTAAGAATTTTGCAGTTCTGTTCCATCAATTTAGAAACCTGACTTGACGACATCAGTCAGCTTTTCTAAAACGAAGTTTAGAATTGTTCGAAACTGGATGCTGTGCATCCGGGATGAACGTGTCATAGTGCAAGCCCGGTCGAAATTTCAAGAAAAATGCGCCGGTGCTAATCAGAGGTTTTCCAGAACAGATGGCGATTGAGCGCATCTATCTCGATTGGAACGCGACCGCGCCGCTTCTCGGCTGCGCGCGCGATGCCATGATCGAGGCGCTGTCGCTGCCTGGAAATCCGTCTTCCGTGCATGCTGAGGGCCGTTCGGCGAGAACGCTTGTCGAGAATGCGCGCCGCGCGGTCGGAACGCTGGTCGGTGCGTCGCCAGCAACGGTGACCTTTACGGCAAGCGCGACTGAAGCTGCCAATCATCTTCTGTCGCCGGTCTATCGCATGGGGCGCTCGCCCATCTCCATCGGTCGGCTTTATGTTTCCGCGATCGAGCACCCCGCCATTCGCTCCGGCGGACGCTTTGCCGCAGACCAAATGAGTGAAATCGCGGTTAAGCCGTCAGGTGTGATTGATCTCGGTTCCTTGACTGCGCATCTCATGGTGCATGATGTTACCTCCGGTCTGCCGCTGGTGGCGTTGATGCTGGTCAACAACGAGACCGGAATCGTGCAGCCGATCGCCGAGGCAGCAGCGATCGTCCACAAGCATGGTGGTCTGCTGGTTGTTGATGCGGTCCAAGCGGCCGGTCGCCTGCCGCTTTCGCTCGATGCGCTCGGTGCCGATTTCCTGATCATTTCCGCGCACAAGATCGGCGGCCCCAAAGGCATCGGCGCGGCGATCGCGCGCGGTGAGGCGCTGATGCCGGACCCGCTGGTCCGCGGTGGTGGCCAGGAGAAGGGGCATCGTGCCGGGACGGAAAATGTCGCGGCAATTGCCGGTTTCGGCGCTGCGGCCCGGTTCATGGCCGAAGGGCTGGAGATCCGCAATGGCGAGATTGCTGCGCATCGGGATCGGCTTGAGCAGGCGATGGTCTCGGCGGCACCTGATGTTCTGATCTACGGCCGCAATGAACAACGTGTGGCCAATACAAGCTTTTTCCATCTGCCCGGTCTGAAGGCCGAGACGGGGCAGATTGCTTTTGATCTTGAAGGCGTTGCGCTGTCTGCCGGTGCGGCCTGTTCGTCGGGAAAAGTCGGCGCCAGCCATGTGCTGACGGCGATGGGCGAAGATGCGGCAATTGGCGCGCTTCGGCTTTCGTTGGGTCCTTCGACGACGGATGCGGAGATCGATCGCGCCATCGAGGTGTTCAGCAAAGTCGCCGGACGGCGCAAGCTGTCGGGTCAGGCCGCGTGAAATTGAGGAAGAAATTGGCCTTTGCCAATTTTTACCTTGCCAACAGGGGGTGAAATAGTGCCTCCGAACATTACATATGGCGGACATCCCGCCCAACGTTAACAAGCTGCCGGACTTTGACCCGGCAAGATTGGAGAACGACCATGGCTGCTGTGCAGGAAACAATCGATCAGGTCCGCCAGATCGATGTCGATCAGTACAAGTATGGTTTTGAAACCACCATCGAAGTCGACAAGGCCCCGAAGGGTCTGTCAGAAGATATCGTCCGCTTCATCTCGGCCAAGAAGAACGAGCCGGAATGGATGCTGGAATGGCGCCTCGACGCCTACAAGCGCTGGCTGACGATGGAGGAGCCGACCTGGGCGCGCGTCAACTATCCGAAGATCGACTTCAACGACATCTACTATTATGCCGCGCCGAAGAGCACGGCTGGCCCAACCTCGATCGACGATGTCGACCCGGAACTGTTGAAGGTCTATGAAAAGCTCGGCATTCCGTTGCGCGAGCAGGAAATCCTCGCCGGCGTGCAGACCTCGAAGATCGCCGTCGATGCCGTGTTCGATTCGGTCTCGGTCGTCACCACCTTCAAGGAAGAGCTGAAGAAAGCCGGCGTGATCTTCATGTCGATCTCGGAAGCGGTGCGCGAACATCCGGATCTGGTGAAGCAATATCTCGGCTCGGTCGTTCCGGTCACCGACAATTATTATGCGACGCTGAACTGCGCCGTGTTTACCGATGGTTCGTTCGTTTATGTGCCGAAGGGCGTTCGCTGCCCGATGGAGCTGTCGACCTATTTCCGCATCAACGAGAAGAACACCGGCCAGTTCGAGCGCACGCTGATCATCTGCGAGGAGGGCGCCTATGTGTCCTATCTCGAAGGCTGCACGGCGCCGCAGCGCGACGAAAACCAGCTGCACGCAGCGGTGGTCGAACTCGTGGCGCTTGACGATGCCGAGATCAAGTATTCCACCGTCCAGAACTGGTATCCGGGCGACAAGGAAGGCAAGGGCGGCATCTACAACTTCGTCACCAAGCGTGGCGATTGCCGCGGCCACCGCTCGAAGATCGCCTGGACCCAGGTCGAAACCGGGTCCGCGATCACCTGGAAATATCCGTCCTGCATCCTGCGTGGCGATGAGAGCCAGGGCGAATTCTACTCGATCGCCGTATCGAACGGCCATCAGCAGGTCGACAGCGGCACCAAGATGATCCATCTCGGCAAGAACACCCGTAGCCGGATCATCTCCAAGGGGATCTCGGCCGGCGTGTCGCAGAATACCTATCGTGGCCAGGTGTCGATGCACCGCAAGGCTGAGAACGCGCGCAATTTCACCAATTGCGATTCGCTGCTGATCGGCGACAAATGCGGCGCTCATACCGTGCCTTATATCGAGGTGAAGAACTCAACCGGCAAGGTTGAGCACGAGGCCACCACCTCGAAGATCTCCGAGGACCAGAAGTTCTACGCCATGCAGCGCGGCATCCCGGAAGAAGAGGCGATCGCCCTGATCGTCAACGGCTTCGTCCGCGACGTCATCCAGGAATTGCCGATGGAATTCGCGGTTGAAGCGCAGAAGCTGATCAATATCTCGCTCGAGGGAAGCGTGGGGTAATGAGGCGGTTCGCTCAGCCATTTACGGCCGTCAATGGTTCGAGCAGCATCCGAACATCGTCCTGGCGATACGAAGAGAGAAGTCTCTGAAGCGATATCTGCGGGACTGGAAGATCAAGCTGATCGAAGGGTTGAACCCGACATGGCTCGATCTCTATGACCGGATCTATGAAATGGAGAACATCTATTCTCCGCATCCAGGCACACCGCATTGGTCGGACTACAATTGAAACGGCAGCAGATCCTCGGGACAAGCCCGAGGATGACGAAATTGAAGAGCGCCGCGCGGCGCAACAGGAAACGACAGGCGGCCTTTGAACCGCCCGATGGACAGGAAAATAACATGCTTGAAATTCGCAACCTCCATGCCCGTATCGCCGAAGACGGCACCGAAATCATCAAGGGCCTGAACCTGACCGTGAAGGCCGGCGAAGTCGCTGCCATCATGGGCCCGAATGGCTCCGGCAAGTCGACGCTGTCCTACATCCTGTCGGGCCGTGAAGACTACGAAGTCACCGAAGGCGATATCCTGTATAACGGCGAGAGCATTCTCGAACTCGACCCGGCCGAACGCGCTGCCAAGGGCATTTTCCTCGCCTTCCAGTATCCGGTCGAGATCCCGGGTGTGGCCACCATGCAGTTCCTCAAGGTCGCGATGAACTCGCAGCGCAAGGCGCGCGGCGAGGCCGAGTTGACGACGCCGGACTTCATTCGCCGGGTCAAGGAAGCTGCTGCCGAGCTGAAGATCAACCCGGACATGTTGAAGCGTCCGCTGAATGTCGGCTTCTCCGGCGGTGAGAAGAAGCGCGCCGAGATTCTGCAGATGGCGTTGCTCGAGCCGAAGCTGTGCATTCTCGACGAAACCGATTCCGGCCTCGACATCGACGCGCTGAAGATCGTCGCAGACGGCGTCAACGCGCTGAAGCGTCCGGACCGCGCGACTGTCGTCATCACCCACTACCAGCGCCTGCTCGACTATATCGTGCCGGACAGCGTCCACGTCCTCTACAAGGGCCAGATCATCAAGAGCGGTGACAAGGATCTTGCACTGGAACTCGAAGCCAACGGCTATGCCGACATCACCGGTCAGGCAGCCTGAGGGCTCTCAAGTTTGAAGGAGTAGCAACGATGACATTGCAAGCGGCCAACCGGCTCACAGCAGCCGAGACCCAGCTCATCGACGCCTATACGAACCAGATCGGCAGCCTGCCGGGCGATGGTGCGGTGCTCTTGCAGCGCGACAACCTGTTCGACGTGCTGAAGCGACAGGGTCTGCCGACCCGACGTGTCGAAAGCTTTCACTATACGGACCTCAAGGCATTGCTGCGTGCGCTGCCTGCCGAGGAAATTTCGGCCATCGCGCATGGCGTCAAGCCGATCGTCGCTGACGCATCGGTTCTGGCCATTCGCCAGGGCGTGGCACAGGACGTCGGCATGATGCCGGAAGGCCTGACCGTTACCGCCTATCGCGAAAGCCTCAAGGATGGTTCAGCCGCCCCCGCACTGACCGCCTATAACAGTGAGGACACGATTGGCCGGATCAACGGTGCCTTCGTGCGTGACGGTTTCAGCCTGAGTGTCGCCGATGGTGCCGAGATCGAACACCTGATCGAGTTGCAGTCCGTGCATGCGGCCGGTCATCTGCACCTGCGCTTCCCGGCCTCGTTCGGCAAGGGCGCCAAGGCGACCGTGGTCGAGCGCCATGTCGGCCAGTCGGAGTCGGCCGCTCTTGCGACAGTCGTTGCCGATCTTTCGCTTGCGGAGGGTGCCGAGGTGACCTGGATCATTCTCCAGGGCGAAGGCGATGCCGACAGCCATCTCGGCCAGATCCGCGCCGACCTTGGCCCTGATGCAAAGTTCCGGCTGTTCATCATCAATGCCGGCGGCAAGCTGGTGCGCCAGGAAGTGCATGTGAAGACGACGGGCGAGGGCTCTGACTTCACGATGCGCTGCGTCAACCTGCTCGGTGGCGATACGCATACCGACGTCACCATGACGCTCGGTCACAACGTGCCGCACACGACCTCGACCGAGATCATCCGCAACATCGTCTTCGATCGTGCCAAGGGTGTGTTCCAGGGCATGATCCGGGTTGCCCCCGACGCGCAGAAGACCGATGCGCGCATGGCCTGCAACACGCTGTTGATGTCCGACGAGGCCGAATTCTCGGTCAAGCCGGAACTCGAGATCTTCGCCGACGACGTGCAATGCGCCCATGGCGCAACGGTCACCGACATCCAGAAGAACCATCTCTACTACCTGATGTCGCGAGGCATTCCGGAAAAGACGGCGCGTGGCTTGCTGATCAACGGCTTCGTCGCCGAGATCGTCGAAGAGCTGGAAGACGAGGCACTCGTCGCGGCGCTGGAAGAGATCATCACGGATTGGCTGGAACATCATGGCTGATACAGGTGTGGCCAAGGCAGGATATGACGTAGAGGCCGTTCGGCGGGATTTCCCGATCCTGTCGCGTGAGGTTTATGGCAAGCCGCTTGTCTATCTCGACAATGCGGCGTCCGCCCAGAAGCCGCAAATGGTGATCGACGCGATTAGCCACGCCTACAGCCATGACTATGCGAACG
Source organism: Hyphomicrobiales bacterium (assembly GCA_900470155.1). GTDB lineage: Bacteria > Pseudomonadota > Alphaproteobacteria > Rhizobiales > Rhizobiaceae > Allorhizobium. Next base: position 159,280 of record UBZT01000009.1, on the reverse strand, counting down.
TGCATCGCGGCCTGCATTTCCTGTCCAATGCCGCGACCGATGCCTATGAAGCGGCGCGCGAAAAGGTGCGTCGTTTCCTGAATGCCGGCTCCGTCGACGAACTGGTGTTCACCAAATCCTCGACCGAGGCGATCAATCTGGTCGCCTATGGCTGGGCCATGAGCCATATCGGCGAGGGCGATGAGATCGTGCTGTCGATCATGGAGCATCACTCCAATATCGTGCCATGGCATTTCCTGCGTGAGCGCCGGGGCGCCAAGCTGGTTTGGGCACCGGTCACCGATGACGGCGCCTTCGATCTTGAAGCTTTCGAGAACAGCCTTACCGAACGCACCAAGCTCGTCGCCATCACCCATATGTCGAATGCGCTTGGCACGATCGTGCCGATCAAGGAGGTCTGCCGGATCGCCCATGCACGGGGCATTCCGGTTATGGTCGATGGCAGCCAGGGCGCCGTGCATCTGCCGGTCGATGTCCGCGATCTCGATTGCGACTGGTATGCCGTCACCGGCCACAAGCTCTATGGCCCGTCGGGCATCGGCGTGCTCTATGGCAAAATGGAGCGGCTGAAGGAGATGCAGCCGTTCATGGGCGGTGGCGAAATGATCGTCGAAGTGACGCAGGATACCGTCACCTACAACGATCCGCCGCATCGCTTCGAGGCGGGAACACCGCCGATCGTTCAGGCGATCGGTCTGGGCTATGCGCTCGACTACATGGAAAGCATCGGCCGCGAGGCGATTGCAGCCCATGAGGAGAGCCTGCGTGCCTATGCGCATGAACGTCTGTCGGCGATCAATTCACTGAGAATCATCGGCAATGCGCCCGGCAAGGGTTCAATCTTTTCCTTCGAGCTTGCCGGCATCCATGCCCATGACGTGTCGACGATGATCGACCGGCGCGGCGTGGCGGTGCGTGCGGGCACGCATTGCGCGCAGCCGCTGCTGGCTCGCTTTGGGGTGACTTCGACTTGCCGTGCCTCATTTGCCCTTTATAACACCCGCGAGGAAGTCGATGCGCTGGCGGATGCGCTCGACTATGCCCGAACCTTCTTCGCCTGAGGATGAACCGATGAGTGATACCGAAACCAAGCCGGACGTTCGCGAAGGCATCGTCCAGACCAGCCTGCCGGCTGAGGAAGTGGCGCGTCTATCGGATGACATCATTGCGGCACTGAAGACCGTCTATGACCCGGAAATCCCGGCCGATATCTTCGAGCTCGGCCTGATCTACAAGATTGACATCGAGGACGATCGTTCGGTGAAGATCATGATGACGCTGACCGCGCCCGGTTGCCCGGTTGCCGGCGAAATGCCGGGATGGGTGGAAAATGCTGTCAGTTCGATCGAGGGCGTCTCGGGCGTCGACGTCTCGATGACCTTCGACCCGCCATGGACGCCGGACCGCATGTCGGAAGAAGCCCAGGTGGCCGTCGGCTGGTACTGAGCGCGGCACGCATCAGAGTTTGGAGAAAGGCCCGCTGTCGAAGTGGGCCTTTTGTCTGTTAGACCAGCCGATAGTCGCGGTCGAAATAAATCAGTGATCGGCCGTCTTCGCGCGTGCGCACATCGATCACCTCGCAAAACAGCACGTCATGGGTGGCGCCGTCGGCAACCGAGGTGATGCGGCAATCGAACGAGGTGAGGGCGCCTTGCAGGCGATGGCAGCCGGTTTGGGTGGTTTCCCAGCTCGCGGCAGCAAATCGTTCGTCGACCGGCGTCTTGCCACCGAACAGCTGGCTCAGGCCGACATGGCCGCTTTCCAGGACATTGACACAGAGCACGCCATTGGCGCTGACTGCCGGATAGGCCGATGAGCCTCGGTTGAGGCAGACGAGCAGGGTTGGCGGATTGTCTGAGACGCTGGTGACGGCGGTGGCGGCAAAGCCGGCCCGGCCGCCCTTGCCGTCGGTTGTGACGATGTTGACCGCTGCCCCCATGCGCGCCATGCCATTGCGATAGGCAAGGCGTTGCTCTTCGCTCACGGCAGGGGCCTCGGGGGTGATCGATTTTGCAGCCAGCATGGCGTTCTCCTCGTTCGGCATCAGGTCTACGACAGGAAGTCGAGTACGGTTTGGTTGAAGGCGTCGGGATAGGTGACATTCACGGCATGGCCGCCGAAATCGCTCAGATGCAGCGTTGCATTCGGTAGTCCCTCGGCGAGTCGCTGCGAGCGCGAATAGGGAACCAGCAGATCATCGCGGGTGGCGATCAGCAGCGTCGGGGTCTCGATGGAGGCGAGTTGCGCATCGACGTCGAAGGCGCGCAATGCCGCGATCCGGCGCAGGATATTGGTCTTGCCCTGGAAATGCGCGATGGCATGGGCTTCTTCGGCCGCCATGCGCTCCGGGTTTTCCGCCATGAAGATCGCCGGATAGAGAAACAGCGGCTGTGCCTTGACGAAGGCCGGGATGCCGGATTTTTCCAGCAGTTCGATGCGCACGTCGAAACAACGGCCGGAATGCGGGTCGGCCTTGCTCCAGGCATTGATCAGCACCTGTTTAGAAATGCGGCCGGGCTGGCGCAGCGCGATGTCGAGTGCCATCAGGCCGCCGAGCGCGTGGCCGATGAAATCGAACCGTTCGAGCTCCAGAGCATCGGCAATCGTCAGCACGTCGTCGGCCATGGCGCGGATGCCGCCGTCTTCCGGAACCGTGCCGCCCGTCTTGCCGCAGCCGGTGTGATCATAGGTGATGAGGCGATATCGCTCGCCGAGTGCTGCGATCTGCGGCGCCCAGTAGCTGCCCGATCCGCCGAGGCCGGAGGACAGGATTATGGTGGGAGCATCGGGGGCGGTGAGGCCGTGGATATCGTAGTGCATGGAAATCCCAAATGTTGCGGCGAGTTGATACCCCCCTCTGTCCTTCCGGACATCTCCTCCACAAGGGGGGAGATCCAAGGGTGGCAAGGTCTGTGCCCCGCCGTTGATCATGGATCATTGTGGGAGGGGCTGGAGCGGCGGTCGGGGAAGTGCGTTGCGATTTACTGATCTCCCCCTTGTGGGGGAGATCGCCGGCAGGCCAGAGGGGGTAAAACCACGCCCTCGCAGATGCCATCACTTCGTTCCGATATGCGCCACCGTGGCGATCTCGACCAGTGCGTCCGGCTTGACCAGGCCGCATTGCACGCAGTAGCGGGCCGGCTTGTCGCCAGGGAAATATTCGGCATAGACCTTGTTGACCGCCTGGTAATTGGCCCAGTCGGTGACGAAGATGTGGTTCATCGTCACGTCTTCCATCGTGCCGCCGGCCGTCTCGATGACAGACTTGATCGTCTCCAGCACGTGGCGGGTCTGGGCACCGGCATCGCCGACATGCACGACGTCGTTGTTCTTGTCGAAGGGCAGTGTGCCCGAGACATAGACAATGCCGTCCGCCAGCGTGCCGGGCGAGTATGGGGCGATCGGCTTCTGGGTGCCTTCGGGAACGATGATGGTCTTTGGCATAAATCTCTCTCCGTATATTCCTGTTGGTGTCAGATGGCGTCGGCGGGGGCTGCCTGCGCAATCACGCTGCAGAAGTCGTTGACGGTGGCGACCCAGCCGAAGAATTTCTCGACATTGTAGACGGTCGCCTGCTGGATGAAGTCCGGCCCCAGATGATGGGTCGCGTCTTCGAGCATCACGCCGAAATATTCGAGGTGGAAGGCGTCGCGCAGCGAACTCTCGACGCAGACATTGGTGGCGATGCCGACAAAGACGAGATTGCGGATGCCGCGGGCTCTGAGCACGCTGTCCATGTTGGTGTTGAAGAAGCCGCTGTAGCGGGTTTTCGGCACCAGGATGTCTCCCGGCTGTGGTTGCAACTCGTCGACGATGGCATAGTCCCATGTGCCCTTGGCGAGCAGCTGGCCCTGTAGTTCGGGACGGGCGCGCATGGTCTTCAGCGCATTTGACTTGTGCCAGTTCGGCGAGCCTGGGCCGCCGGCCTCGACATAGTTCTTGTCCCAGCCGTTCTGGAAATAGACCACCAGAACGCCGGCCGCGCGTGCGGCATCGAGCGTCTTCTTGATATTGCCGATGGTCGATTTGGCGCCGGCAATATCGAAGCCGGCGAGATCGACATAACCGCCTTCGGTCGAATAGGCGTTCTGCATGTCGACCACGACGACGGCTGTTTCGCTCGGTTTCAAGGTAATCGGTTCCGGGCGGGCCGGAAGCGTCACGCTCTTGCTCAGTTCCGGGCGTGGCTGGTAACCCGCGACGACAACCTCGCTCATTCGGCGGCCTCCAGCATCGGCTTGACATGCTGGCGGCTTTTCATCAGCGGCTGCACATATTTGCCGAATTTCTCTATGCCCTCGACGAAGTCGTCGAATGTCAGCATGACACCGCCGGTGCCTGGCACTTCGCTCATCTCGTCGAGCATGGCTGCTACTTCTGCATAGGAGCCGATGATTGTGCCCATGTTGATGTTCACCGCCGAGACGGGATTGGCCATGTGGCGGACATTGGTGTCGCCGCCGGACTTCGTGTCGGCAGCACTCTGCAGGCCGAGCCACTTGATCGCTTCCTCGTCGGCACCGGCCTTGTAATGCTCCCATTTGGCAAAGGCGGCTTCGGTCGTTTCTTCAGCCAGGACCATGGTGAGCACGAAGGAGCGCACGTCGCGGCCAGTCTTTTCGGTTGCGGCAAGCAGGCGTTCGTTGGTGGGGGCAAAGGCCTTCGGCGTATTGACGCCGACGCCGAAGCAGAAGCTGTAGTCGGCAAATTCTGCCGAAAATGCCAGGCCGGCATTGGAGGATCCGGCGCAGATCAGCTTGACGTCGCCCTCCGGCACCGGTTTCATCCGGCAATCGTCCATCTGGAAATACTTGCCCTTGAGGTCGGACTGGCCGCTGGTCAGCAGATCCTTCAGGACAGTGGTATATTCCGTCAGATAGGAATAGCGGTCGGCAAAGTGTTCATCACCCGGCCACAGACCCATCTGGCTGTATTCGGGTCGCTGCCATCCAGTGACAAGATTTACCCCAAAACGGCCATTTGAGATCGAGTCGATGGTCGTCGCCATGCGGGCCACGATCGCTGGCGGCATGACCAAGCTTGCCGCCGTGCCGAACAGCTTGATCTTGGAGGTGACGGCGGCCAGACCCGCCATCAGCGTGAAGGATTCGAGGTTGTAGTCCCAGAACTCGGTCTTGCCGCCGAATCCGCGCAGCTTGATCATCGAAAGTGCGAAGTCAAAGCCGTATTGTTCGGCCTTCTGGGTCACTTCCTTGCACAGTTCGAACGTCGGCTTGTACTGGGGAGCATTCTCCGACAGCAGCCAGCCATTGTTGCCGATCGGGATGAAGACGCCGATTTCCATGTCATGTTCTCCGCTTCGAAGGGCATGTGCATGCCCGGATGGGTTCGAAACTAGGAAAGCAATCGGCATGCCATTTTGAATTTCTCAATTTAAACAAGTAGATATTCCGCCGCGGCAAAAATAATTTACCGAATGGTCAAAAATTGACCGATTGTTCCGTCAAGATCTCCAGTTTTGCCAATGTGGTGGGCGAACATTGCGCGTAATTTGATCGCTGTCAGCCATGGGCGGATCGAATTCGGCTTGCAACATGTTGATAATGATCAATTTTCGCGCTGTGGGCTGCAATGCTTACAAAAATGGCGACACTGGACCGGCGCTGGGCCGACATTGGGCCGTTGCGGTTTGTTGCCCATTCGAATGCGGGCGGGATGCCGTCATCGCTATTGAACGCTTAACCCGCCTCCCTTACATTGGTAGCGAGAAAACATCGGGCCTTGAACCCGGTTGTTGAAGGAGAATGGGCCGATGGGCTTTCAAATCATGAGCATGAGCGATGCGGCGGCTAACCGCGTCAAGGCAATCGTCGAGAATTCCGGAGCGGAGGCTAAGGGTATCCGGGTCGGGATCAAGAAGGGCGGTTGCGCGGGGATGGAATATACGATCGATCTGGTCAGTGAGCCGAACGGCAAGGACGACCTGATCGAACGCGATGGCGCAAGCGTCTGGATCGATCCCGCTGCCGTCCTCTATCTGCTCGGCACCGAGATGGATTTCGAGACGACCACGCTCCGCTCCGGTTTCACCTTTCACAATCCGAACCAGACGTCGGCCTGTGGCTGTGGCGAGTCCGTCGAACTCAAGGCGGCGGATCTGGCCGAGTTGGCGCGCAAGCGCGAGGCCGAGACGGCCTGACAGACACGCAGTATCTGGACATTGGCGCCCGGCTTTGCCGGGCGTTTTGTTTTTGTGCGCGCTGATATCGGATGTATGATTTTTTGCGGTAGATCCAACATGAAGAAGAAAATATCTTGCATGTATGCTGATATTCAGAATATTTTGCAGATATGGAAATCTTAGACCGCAAAATCATCAATCTTCTCGCCGAGGACGCCCGCCGCTCGCTTGCCAGTATTGGTGAGATCGTCGGGCTTTCGGCTTCTGCCGTCAACGAGCGCATCCGTCGGCTGGTCGCCATGGGTGCGATCCGTCGTTTCACCGTGGATGCCAATTCGGCAGCTCTCGGTCTGCCGATCACCACCTTCGTTTTGGTCGCGCTGGATTACGATGCGGGCGAAGACGCGTTCAAGGCTGCAATCGAGGCCCATCCGGCCGTGCTGGAATGCCATCACGTTACGGGAAGCTGGTCCTATATGTTGAAGATTCGAACTGCAGACCTCGCCGGAATCGAGGCGTTTCTCGCAGATCTGAAGACGGATCGCTTCGTGGCGCGAAGTGAAACCATGATTGCGCTGTCGACGGTTTGCGAGCGGGGCTTTGTCCGGATGGAGACGTAAGATGGATCTCATCGTCCTTGGCAAGGGCCTCGTCCTCGGTGTTGCGATCGCAGCCCCGCTCGGGCCGATCGGTGCACTCTGCATCAACCGGACGCTGGAGCGCGGCTTCTGGGCCGGTGTTGCCGGTGGTCTTGGGACCGCGATCGCCGATGGTGCCTATGCGAGCCTGGCTGCTGCCGGCTTCACGGCCATGGGAGGGCTGCTGTCTCGCATCGAATTGCCGCTGCAAATTTTCGGCGGGCTGTTCCTGCTCTATCTGGGATGGGCAGCGTTCAGGCCGCGTGGCGCAGTGGTTGCCGCGCGCGTTGATGCCCGTGGCCTGTTGACCACAACGGTTGCCACCTTTCTTCTGACCATCGCCAATCCTGCGACGATCCTGTCCTTTGCCGCCATTTTCGCCGGTCTCGGTCTGGCTGCAGGTGCAGGCGGATGGTCGGCTGCGCTGCTCGTCATCGGCGTTGTTCTCGGCTCGCTGGGCTGGTGGTTCTTTCTCAGCGGTATGGTCAGCCTCCTGCGCTCACGACTACCGCAAGGCTTTGTGGTCTGGGTATCGTGGGTGTCCGGCGGCGTGCTGCTGTTGTTTGGCCTGGCGTCGCTCGGCATGGCTGTCAACGCGATGCTTTGAGGCGAGCGGCCATCCCGCCAAGGGCAGTCAGTCCCGCTTGATGCTCATCAGCACGTCCCACAGATCCGCTCCGGTCTCGAAGGCTGAAGCGTTGGCCTTGAAGGCAATCTCGGTTTCGATGAGGGAGAGCATTTCCTCGCCAAGATCGACATTCGCGGTTTCACCCACAGTTTGCGACGACAAGGCTGACACTGTCGCAGTCACCCCGCCTGTCGAACTGGTGGTCATGCGGGTGTCGCGCCGGTCGTAACCGGTAGAGAGCGCGTTTGCGATATTGTCCGCTGTGGCCGCAAGCCTGCTCTGTTGGGCAAACATTCCGGATGCGGCACTGTTCGTCGCGGCGGTGATGGTCATCCTGCGCTCTCATCCTTGGCATCGACGCTAAGAGTGTATGGCGCAGATGTTAGGAAAGCTTGAAAGAGCTGATGTGCCGAACTGGCACACATGCGGATGCGTGCCAGTTGTTTGGTAGACTGCAAGCAGAAGCTGCGTTATTCCGCGGCGGCCTGGGTGGCGACGCCCCGTCGCATGTTGCGTCTCTGCTCTTCACCGAGATAATGCATCTTCAGCATATGGGCGGGGAGCAGATCGGCGATTGCCTCGGCGGCAGCCAGCAGTTTGTCGAGGGGAACCGGCGCCTTGGGCGGATCGAAGCGGTCGAGACTGGGTAGAAACCTGAGGAAATTCGCGCGCATCTCCGTGATGATGACCTTCATGAAGTCGCTGAATTCGTTCGGTTGCTGCTCGACGCTGACGAGGTGGTTGTTCACCCTCGCGAGGACTGCAGAACCGTCCAGCGAGGCATTGAGTGCCTCGAGATACATCCGGCACTTGTAGTAGTCGCGATGGATCATGGTCTGCAGCACCCGGGCTTCCGGCGCGACATCATCTCCGACGAGCAGACAGGGCATGACTTTGTCTTGCAGGCCGGTTCTCTCGACGAAGGTCTTCATCGAGCGTCCCGTCCCGACGAAGTCGACAAGCAAGGTGCGTTCGCCGAGTTTTGAGCGGAAATAGGCTTCGAATTCCGGCGTGTCGGAATAGCACAGGGTGCGCGACATGCGGACATAGTCTGCCGGCGGTAGGCCGTGGCGGGCAAAATGGGTGGATGACAGCAGGTGGATCAGCAGGTTGCAGTCCCGTGCTGCAGCCATGACCCGGGTGGCGCCAAACGTGTCGGCCTGATGGCGCAGCCAGAAGGTACCCAGCAGCATCAGCGGTATGTTGATGCTGATCTGCGCCTGCAGTGCATTGCGCACCTGCGCATTGCGATGAAAAGTCTGGAGGCGCGTCTCCCGCAGGGCATGGGCATAGGCGCCCAGGCTCGCTTCGTGCAGGATTTCTTCGGTCCTGTCCCATTTGGACAGGCTGACATAGGTCGCCGGGATGCCGAATTCGGCGGCGCCCTTGATGTCGGCATTCTGGTTATCGCCGTAGTGGGCGCGGAGTTTGTATTCCTGCTTGATCGACGGCCAGATGATGCGGTGATGCTTGCCGTAGTTGCTCAGATAGACCTTGTTGTTCAGGCCGCATTTCTCGCGGACGACACGTTCGACAAAGGACTGCGGCAGATACATGTCGGAAATGATGATGTCGTCCGGATTGACGAATGCGGTGACTTGTTTCATCGGGAACAGATTGTCCCATTCCTCATCGAGTTCCATCAGCTTGACCATCTTGGCCTGGCTGTCGGTCAGCGTCTTTTCCTGGATCAGCAGATCATAGATATCGTCGAGGCCATAGTTGCGGCGCCCGAACATGCTCATCTCGACGAGATGACGGCGGGTGGCGAAATTGGCGACGCCGCTTTTTTCCTCGACACGCCGAAAGATTTCCAGCGGCCCGAAACAACGGCGCGCCACCAGCGTGTCGAACAGGTCGAAGCTCTGGATATGGGTGTGCAGGTCGGAAGCATTCGGCGTCAGGATATGCCGGGTGGCCGTGGTCGCGTAGTTGTCCCACGGGCTAATGAAATTGCCCGCGAGGCAGGGCGTGCCGCTGCTGTCACCGAGGAAAGACAACCGGCAGGTGGTCATGCCCTGAAGGTCAATGATCAACAGGTCGTTGCCGTCGAGATCCCAATAGGCTTCGTTGGGATGATTGTAGCCGACGATGAAACCATTCGGATGAAATACCAGCCTGTCGCTGATCGTCTGTCCCTTTGGCTCGGCGCGAAAATCGAAGGTGCGCGTGGTCAGCCACTCGACGGTCAGCGGCGGCATTGGCATTTCGGCGGCAAGAGCCATGATAACCTCATACGATTCTCGATGAGGACAGTAATGCTGCCTGAAACTTGCGTATAACTGGTCCTGATGGATGGCGGACCGCAATCGCAATGCAAGTCGAAGCGCGCCGATCCGAGCTGGGCACAGCGGAAGACGTGGGTGCTTTCAGCAAATCCGAAGGCCACAATCGTGTCTATACCGGCCTCGGACCCGAGCATCATTGCGAAACATATCAATGCTCAAAAACGTATGGCCCGCCCCGTTGGCAATAGGGTTGTTGATGACTTTGCTTGGTCGTGCACAAACGTATCCGGCATAGTGGCACATTGGCCCTCGCCATGATGGAGATCCGCGCGTTCTGGTCCTCATAAAAGACTCGGCGTTTTTGCGCCGTTTTTTGAACCAGGCTTCCAGAGACGCGGGTGTTCGACCCTTCCGGCCATCACTATCCTTCCGCCAACCTGACATGGCTCCAGCTTGCCGGAACCAATTCCTCGTGGTCTGTCGTCAGCTTACGTCATTGCAGCAGCCCCCATCTGCGGGTGGAAGCGCACGCCACGTCGCAGCGTTGCCCAAGCGATCCTGGCGAGTTTAGCAGCCAGCGCGACAATGACGACGTTCCGGTGGGCACGTGACAACAGCCCTCGTAACCACTCGCCTAGAGGCGTTGCTTGTTTGGATAGGCTGGGTAACGCCGCTCTTGCACCATGTATCAGCAACATGCGCAGGTAGACGTTGCCCCGCTTGGTTATCCTCAGTAACCGCGGCTTTCCACCTGTCGTCATCTGCTTCGGCACGAGGCCGAGCCAGGCTGGGACGTCCCGCGCCCGGCGAAACGCCTCACCATCCCCAACAGCCGCAACGAGCGCTGTTGCGCCAAGGACACCGATGCCCGGTATTGAGGTCAGACGGTTCGCCGCTTCATCAGCCCGCGCATGCTCTTTCAGATCATCGTTCAACGCATCGATACGCTCGTTGAGGGACTGCCACTCAGTTCGCATATCGCCGACGAGCCTGAGCATCCGTGCGGAAAGGTCGGCCGGTGGCTCCGAAAGGAATGGATCGATCTCCCGTTCAAGGATCTCGCGTCCCTGGCGAAAGGTATGTCCACGCTCGAGCAGGATCGCCCGGAGCTGGTTTACGAGTGTCTTTCGCGCAGCGACCAGACGAGAACGAGCGCGGTGGAGGGTCTGCAGGTCGAGCCGGTCCTGGCTCTTCAACTCAACGAACCGCATGCTGGGTCGTGTTGCCGCCTCGGCGATACCCGCCGCATCATTGTCGTCATTCTTTTGCGCTCGGACGTAAGGGCGGACATACTCTGGAGACATCAGGCGCACCTCATGTCCCTTCGCAGCAAACAGACGACCAACATGGTGCGCCCCGCAGCACGCTTCCATGGCAACGGTACAGGGCTGAAGCTTGTCTGCAAGTTCTGAAAGAGTCGCCCGCCTGACACGGCGGCGCAGGACAACCCGCTCCTGCGCATCCAGCCCCACGACACTGTTGAGGTTCTTGCCCAGATCTATTCCAAGGGTCACTATGGTCATCGGTTCGCTCCTTTCTCTCAAGCACACCAGCATCATAACTCGACGCTGGCGGGAGGGGCGGGCCATCCCATAAAAGAGCGCCATCGACTGCGATGGCGCTCTCCAAAATCTGATCACAGACAAGGAACGTCGGACCTTAGTCCAGAGTGAATTCTTCCGCCTGCGGATTGTCTATTCTGTTGTAGGCCATGTTCGGCGCGGAATTGATCCGGTTGAACTTGAGCGGCTCGCCCTTTTCCAGGACGACAATGCTGTCGTAGAAATGCACGCCCTGAACTTTGCGGAACAGCGAAAGAAGTTGCGGGTCGACATGCGGGCCTGCCTGTGTCTTGCCGACGCCGATGGCAAATTTCGTATGCTTCTCGTTGATCACATCGATGATCTGCTTGGAGAATTCGATGAAGCTTTCGGGATTGCGTAGACCGCCGCCCTGAACCCGGACATTCTTATAGTAGCTGGTGTGCACGTCCTCGCACCAGTAGATACCGCCATCGCGCAGCAGGCCATAGGTCTTCTGCAACGTGACGATCTGGTGGACGTTGTCATGGCTTCCGTCATCGATGATGATATCGAAATAGCCTTCGCCGTAGATCCGGGCAATCTCGTCCCAGAACGCCGTGCTGCCCTGGTCGCCCTGAATGACTTTCAGGAAGCTGGTGCCAGCGCTGCGCGGTGCGATATCGATGCCGACGATCTCCGTCTCGGGGCCGAAATACTTGTACCACATCTCGGCGCTGCCACCGAACTGCACGCCGACTTCCAGAATTCGCGGTGCGCGATTTACAAACTTTCCGAACCACTTTTCGTACAGCGGAAGGTAATGCTCGAACTTGTCGCAAAGTGTTCCAAGTTGAAAAAATGTTTCTCTTAACGACACTTCACTACCTCGCTTGGTGATCTTAACCTGCATCCGGTCAGGACTGTTGCGGGATTCGGAAAGCGAGGTCAAGTCAAGGTAAACTACCGGCCCGCGAGCCTTGTTTGGCAGTGCGTCAGCCGTGAAATGGTGGAGGTTGCAATCGACCCCACCACTTAACCCAGCATACGCCAGAGAAAATACCGGCATAGATCCCTAGAACTGAAAAATCGGCCTCGGTTGGATGCCGATCTGCTTGGTTGCCGTGTCTTTCCTTGGCGGCCATCGCGACGAGGATGCCTCAAGGGGCACCCGTGACGCGATGGCCGGTGTTCAGTCCGGATTTATTCGGCCGCTTCCGCATAGTCCTCCATCGGAGGGCAGGTGCAGACGAGGTTGCGGTCGCCATAGACATTGTCGACGCGGTTGACCGAGGACCAGTATTTGTCGACGCGGAACGCGCCCGGCGGGTAGCACGCCTGTTCGCGGCTATAGGGACGTGTCCATTCGCCGACCAGGTCTTCCACCGTGTGTGGGGCGTTCTTCAGTGGGTTGTTGGTCTTGTCCATCCGGCCGTCTTCGACGGCGCGGGCTTCCTCGCGGATCGCCAGCATCGCCTCGCAGAAGCGGTCGATTTCCGCCTTGGTCTCGGATTCCGTCGGCTCGATCATCAGGGTACCGGCCACCGGCCAGCTCATGGTCGGCGCGTGGAAGCCGCAATCGATCAGGCGCTTGGCGACATCGTCGACGCTGACGCCGGCCGATACGTTCAGCGGGCGGGTGTCGATGATGCATTCATGCGCCACGCGACCGGAAGCCGAGGTGTAGAGCACGTCATAGGCGCCGGTCAGCCTTGCTGCGATGTAGTTGGCGTTGAGGATCGCCACCTTGGTCGCCTGGGTCAGGCCTTCGCCACCCATCATCAGGCAGTAGGACCAGCTGATCGGCAGGATCGACGGCGAACCATATGGTCCGGCCGAGACCGCGCCCGGACGGCCGTCGGTCGAAACATGGCCGGGCAGGTAGGGCGCCAGATGCGCCTTGACGCCGATCGGGCCCATGCCCGGGCCGCCTCCGCCATGGGGAATGCAGAAGGTCTTGTGCAGATTGAGGTGGGAGACGTCGGATCCGATGTCACCCGGGCGTGAGACGCCGACCATGGCATTCATGTTGGCCCCGTCGAGATAGACCTGTCCGCCATGCTGATGGGTGATCTCGCAGATCTCGCGCACCGTTTCCTCGAAGACGCCGTGCGTCGACGGATAGGTGATCATGCAGCAGGAGAGGTTTGCCGCATGATGCTCCGCCTTGGCGCGGAAATCGTCGAGATCGACGTCGCCGTTTTCCTTGGACTTCACCGGGACGACCAGCATGCCGGCCATCTGGGCCGAGGCCGGGTTGGTGCCATGGGCAGATGTCGGGATCAGGCAGACGGTACGATGTGCATCACCACGGGCGAGGTGGTAGTTGCGGATCGTCAGGAGACCGGCATATTCGCCCTGCGCACCCGAGTTCGGCTGCATCGAAATCGCATCGTAGCCGGTGACGGCGCAGAGTTTTTCCGACAGGTCGTCGATCATCTCCTTGTAGCCCAGCGTCTGGTCGGCCGGGGCGAAGGGATGGATGTCGGAGAATTCCGGCCAGGTGATCGGCAGCATTTCGGCTGTCGCATTGAGTTTCATCGTGCAGGAGCCGAGCGGGATCATCGCCCGGTCGAGCGCCAGATCGCGGTCCGACAGACGGCGGATGTAGCGGGTCATCTCGCTTTCGGCGCGGTTCATGTGGAAGATCGGATGCGTCAGGTAGTCGCTGGTGCGCAGCAGACCCTTCGGCAGGCGGTAATCCGGCTTGAAATCGTCGACTTCGAACTTGCCGCCAAAGGCGCGCCAGACGGCTTCGAGGACTGCCGGGCGGGTGCGCTCGTCGAGCGCGATGCCGATCCGGGTTTCGCCGACCTTGCGCAGGTTGACGCCTTCGGCAACTGCCGCGCGCAGGATCAGGCCCTGCATATGGCCGACTTCGACGGTGATGGTGTCGAAGAAGGTTTCCGGCTCGACGGCATAGCCGAGCTTTTCCAGGCCCTTGGCGAGCAGGACAGTCTTCTGGTGGACCTGCTGGGCGATGGCCTTCAGCCCCTGCGGTCCGTGGAAGACGGCATACATCGAGGCCATGACGGCGAGCAGAACCTGCGCCGTGCAGATGTTCGACGTCGCCTTTTCGCGGCGGATATGCTGCTCTCGGGTCTGCAGGCTGAGGCGATAGGCGCGGTTGCCGCGGCTGTCGACCGAGACGCCGACGAGACGGCCGGGCATGGAGCGCTTGATCGCATCCTTGACCGCCATATAGGCCGCATGCGGGCCGCCATAGCCGACCGGAACACCGAAGCGCTGGGTCGAGCCGATGGCGATGTCGGCGCCCATTTCACCGGGCGACTTCAAAAGCAGCAGCGCCAGCGGGTCTGCTGCGACGGCGGCGAGCGCTCCCGTCTGGTGCAGACGGGCGATCAGGCCGGAGAAGTCGCGGACATGGCCGTGCGTGCCCGGATACTGGAAGATCGCGCCAAAGACATCGACCGGGTCAAGATCGGTATCGGGATTGCCGACGATCACCGTCCAGCCGAGCGGTTCGGCGCGCGTCTGGATGACGGCGATGGTCTGTGGATGGCAGTTCTCGTCGACGAAGAAAGCGGTCGCCTTGGTCTTGGCGCTGCGCTGGCAAAGCGCCATGGCTTCGGCTGCGGCCGTCGCTTCATCGAGCAGCGAGGCGTTCGCCACGTCGAGGCCGGTGAGGTCGCAGACCATGGTCTGGAAGTTCAGCAGCGCCTCGAGGCGGCCTTGGCTGATTTCCGGCTGATAGGGCGTGTAAGCCGTATACCAGGCCGGGTTTTCCAGGATGTTGCGCTGGATGACTGGCGGCGTGATCGTGCCGTAATAGCCCTGGCCGATCAGCGACGTCAGCGCCTGGTTCTTGTTGGCGGTCTCGCGCAGCTTGTCGAGCGCCTCGCGCTCGGTCATCGCCTTGCCCCAGGTGAGCGGCACCTGCTGGCGGATCGACGACGGGACGGTGGCGTCGATCAATGCGTCCAGTGTCGGATAGCCGACGACCTTCAGCATCTCCGTCATCTCGGCCGGCGAGGGGCCGATATGGCGGCGATTGGCGAAATCGTAAGGGTCGTAGTCGGTGAACTGAAATTCGGTCGAGGTCGACATCAGGAGATCAGCTCCTTGTAGGCTGCTTCGTCGAGCAGGGCGTCGGCATCAGCCGGGTTGGCGAGCTTCAGCTTGAAGAACCAGGCCGCACCTTCGGCATCCGAATTGACCAGCGACGGGTCATCGACGATCGCCTGGTTGAAGGCGATGATTTCGCCGGCAAGCGGGCAGTAGACATCGGATGCGGCCTTGACGCTTTCAACGGTCGCAGCAACAGCGTCCTTGTCGAAGGTCGTGCCTTCTTCCGGCAGTTCGACAAAGACCAGATCGCCGAGCTGGCCGGCGGCATGGGTGGTGATCCCGACGGTGGCAACGCCGTCTTCGATCTTCAGCCATTCGTGTTCAGCGGTAAATTTCAGCATGGTTCGTTCCTCTCGTGAAATATGTTGGTTCAATTCTTTTGTGTAGGGAGCAAGTCGCCCCCCCTCTGGCCTGCCGGCCATCTCCCCCACAGGTGGGGAGATCGGATAGGCGCACCGAATTCCCAAGCGTCGTCCGTTTCAATTGGGCGCAGCCTTGCCGCTTGCCGATCTCCCCACCTGTGGGGGAGATGCCCGGCAGGGCAGAGGGGGGTAACGGCTGGCATGGCCATCATGGTGTTCACCGCTTGTAGGTCGGCGTAACAAAAGGCAGATCCGCCACCGTCAGCGGCAGATACTTGCCGCGCACCTCGGCAAAGATCCGGGTGCCGGCGACGATGTAGGCCGTCGGCAGCATGGCCATGGCGACGGGGGCCTCGACGGTCGGGCCAAAGGTTCCTGAGGCGACTTCGCCGATCTCGGCTTTACCCTCGGCGTCGGCAAAGAGCTTCACATGGCTGCGCACCGGTGCCTTGCCTTCGGGTTTCAGGCCGACACGGCGGCGGGATGCGCCATTTTCCAGTTCGCCCAGGATGCGGTCTGCCCCCGGGAAACCGCCCTCGCGGGCGCCGCCCCTGCGGCGCACTTTCTGGATGCCCCATTCGATGGCGCCCTCCATTGGGGTCGTCGTGGTGTCGATGTCGTTGCCATAAAGGCAGAGGCCGGCTTCGAGGCGCAAGCTATCGCGGGCGCCAAGGCCGATCGGGGCACAATGCGGATGCGACAGGAGTGCCTTGGCAAGCGCGACTGCCTTGTGGTTGGGAACGGATATTTCGAAACCGTCTTCGCCGGAATATCCCGAGCGTGACACGATACAGTCGACGTCCAGCAGCGGGATTTCGCGCACATCCATGAATTTCATGCCGGAGACGCCAGCCCAGAGTTCACCGAGGACCGCTTCGGCGCGCGGTCCCTGCAAAGCCAGCAGCGCACGGTCATCGAGCAGTTCGACCGTGCAGGTGTCGGACAGATGCGCCTTCATATGGGCGACGTCCGCGTCCTTGCAGGCGGCGTTGACGACGACGAGCAGATGGTCGCCGCGATTGGTGATCATCAGGTCGTCGAGAATGCCGCCGCTGTCGTTGGTGAAAAAGCCGTAGCGCTGGCGACCGGGCTTGAGGCCGAGAATATCGACCGGTACCAGCGTTTCGAGCGCAAGGGCTGCATCCTCGACCTTGCCGGATTTCGGCGTCAGGAGGACCTGTCCCATATGCGACACGTCGAACAATCCGGCATCGGAGCGGGTGAACAGATGTTCCTTCAGCACGCCGGCCGGATATTGCACCGGCATGTCATAGCCGGCAAACGGCACCATCTTGCCGCCAAGCGACAGGTGGAGATCGTAGAGGGGTGTGCGTTTCAGGGCGGTGTGATCGTCCACGGGGCGTCTCCGGTGTCGCGCGCTCGCGCTTGCTCAAGTCTAGGCACGGTTGTGCCGGTGTCATGAGCCCCCTCTGTCCTTGTGCCTGAGATTGTTATCCCTTCGGCGCGATCTGCTTTGGAAACAGACCTCTCTCCAGAGTCCAGTCGACGCCTTGTGGTCCTTTTGCCTGAGAGTTTCCGGGGCGGTTGCTCCTTCGGCACCGGATCGAACCGGCTTCTCCCAACAAGGTCGTATGTGCCATTATCGGGGGCGGCGGTTGCTTGGCAAGAGGCAAACGTCGCCAGCAAACAAATATTTGTCGCGCCAGCGTTATTTGTTGGGCTTGGCCGCAGGTTGGTCGCTGACGGATCGGGTGTTTCCCGCCCCGGTGGAATGTGCGGCAAGATGCGTCTTGGCATCCGGTCCTGTTGACGTTATGCAAACCGGTATCGGAGTGGAGTTGATGACAATGGGCAGGGGACGGATCTGGAGTGTTGCGTTGCGCATCATCTGCGCCATCGCCTTCCTGTCGCTCGGCTTCGCCCATAAACCGCCCCAGGCAATGGCGTCGCCCTTCCTGTCGACATCCTATCAGTTGCCGGATGGCAGTTTTGCCGATCTCTGTGTCAGCGATACGGCCATCAAGCATGATATGGGCGCGAACGGCTGCGATGTCTGCCGGCTGGCCTGCACGGTTCTTTTGCCGACGCCCGGTGATGACCACTGGCTGGTGACAGTTTTTCCGGGCCTGGACGCGCGGCTGGAGCATACGGCCTCCGATTTTGTCCCGGAGCCGATGGAAAGGCCGCGGTCGCGTGGACCGCCTGTCTCGAGCTGATCCTATTTCCCGACGACTTTCGATCAGATGACACGCCGCGTGCGTCGCTCAAGACGGGCCGTGGCCAGGAGACACACCATGAACACCAAGCTTATCGCCACGACAGCGCTCGTTACGCTCGTCTCGACCGGTGCTGCCTTTGCGCATGCCAGTTTCGCCAATGCGCCGGTTGCGGTCGGCTCCTATGTCGCAGCCGTGCTGCAGGTGCCGCATGGCTGCGACGGCAAGGCGACGAATGAAGTTCAGATCAAGCTGCCGGAAGGCTTCATTTCCGCCAAGCCGCAGCCCAAGGCTGGCTGGGAACTTGAAGTCATCAACGGCGATTATCAGAATTCCTACGACAATCACGGCAAGGCCGTGCGCTCGGGTCCGGTCGAGATTCGCTTCAAGAACGGCAATCTGCCGGATGAGTTCTACGACACGTTCACGATCTACGGAAAGGTGGCTGCCGCTGATCCGGAAACCGGTCTGGCTTTCCCGACCGTTCAATTGTGCGGCACTGACGCCACTGTTGCCTGGACCGATATCGCGGCGGCCGGTCAGGATCCGCATGACCTGAAGAGCCCGGCGCCTGTGTTGAAGATTGCAGCGGCCGCTGGCGCAGATGAGCATGCCGGACATGGCGCCCCCGCAAGCGGTGGTCACGCCGGGCACGCAGCGCATGCCGGCCATGGTGACCATGCCGCCGCCACCAATCCAGGTGGCTTCGATACCGTGACCCTCGGTGATCTGGAATTGTCGGGCGGTTTCACCAAGGCGATGTTGCCGGGCCAGCCGGTTGGCGGCGGCTTTATAACCATCACCAACAAGGGTGCAGAAGACGACGTGCTAGTTTCCGCAACGTCTCCCAATGCGGGTGAAGTTCAGTTGCACGAAATGGCGATGGTCAATGATGTGATGAAGATGCGGCAGTTGCCGGATGGGATCAAGGTCCCCGCCGGTCAGTCGGTGGAATTGAAGCCCGGCGGTCTGCATCTGATGTTCTTCAAGATCAGTGAGCCTTTCCGCGACGGTGCGACGGTTCCGGTGACGCTGACATTTCAGAAGGCGGGCAAGGTCGATGTCGTTCTGCCGATCGGCCCGGCCAGGTCCAACTGAGCTGAAAGGCCAGCCGCGCTCAGGCAGATCCTCAAAAAAGCAAACCGCGGCCAGTCATTGGCCGCGGTTTTGCAATTCGGGAGAGCAGAATTGCGGTCAGGCGACCGAACTCCGATAAGCCGAGATGGTTTCCTTCAGCGTTGCCTGTTCCAGTTTCTGTTGGCTCGCCGTCAGAAAATAGAGCGCAAGCGCTGGTGGTTGGACAATGCTGACCATTGCCCTCAGCTTGAAGTCTTCACCTTTCGCCGCCTTTTCAGCGAGAAGGCGGGTGGTCTCCTCCGCATGGCTTGATCCGGTCACCCGCTGCTGCGGCTTGATCGGCTCCATTGCGTAGGCGGCGGTGGTAGCAGAGACTGTCACGACCTGTGTCATGGGTTACATCCAGATATTACTTTACCACTTGATCATAAAGCACGGATATCTCTGCATCTTTAAATCGAATGACGTGTTTTTAATAAAATGCCATGGTTGTGTCGTGCAGCGGAAAAGGCCGTAAACAGCGGCATTTGTGCTAGATCAAGAACCTGTTCTGTTGGGTCTGTTACAAGGTTCAACAATTCGAAGGCGCCTAGATAAAGCGCTTTGCGGGAGGGTGGAATGATTGTTCTGGTTGGCTATGTCAGCATCGAGGGGCAGACACGCAAGATTGCTGAGGCGATCGCTGCGGAGATCGAGAAACATGGTCACCGGGCCTTGTTGTTCAATGTCGGGGAGATGGTCGAATACGGCGTTGATCATCCCCAGGCCGCGATCCTTTGCGCGCCGGTGCATGCGGGGCGCTACCCGGATCCCTTCGTCGGCTTCGTCCGTCGCGAAGCTGATTGGTTGAAATCGATCCCGACGGCCTTTGTCTCTGTTTCGCTGTTGATCCGCAGCGAGCTGGAGGAAGAGCGGCAGGAGGCGCAGGATTTCGCAGGCAGCCTGTTTGCAGAAACGCATTGGCGGCCCGGCATGGTGCATCACGCGGCCGGAGCACTGCGCTACAGTGAGTATGATTTCTTCAAGCGCTGGATGATGCGACGCATGGCGGCGCGCGAAAGGGCATCGATAGACGTCAGTCAGGACCATCAATTTACCGACTGGACTGCGCTTGCTACGTTCACTACAGAATTTCTGAAAGCTGCCGTCCAGTGACCTCGTAGGTCCGGTAATCCGGGCGGCTCTCTAAGACGCCTGGAGTTGTCGATGTATCATATGGTGTTGGTTGCGCTTGGCGGCGCCATCGGGTCTGTTTTGCGCTATCTGACCGGTATGGCGGCGCTGCGCCTGATGGGGCCGAACTTCCCGTGGGGGACGTTGACGGTCAATATCGTCGGTTCGTTTGCGATCGGCCTTCTGTCGCATGTGGTCATGGTGCGCTTCGGCGCTTCGGATGCCTTGCGACTGCTGCTGATTACCGGCGTTCTGGGCGGCTTCACCACATTCTCGGCGTTTACGCTGGACGCCATTGTGCTGGCCGAACGGGGTGCCTTGGTGATGCCGCTTGTCTATGTCGCTGCCAGTGTCATCCTGTCGATCGGAGCAGCAGTGCTGGGCCTTGGCCTGGCGCGCAGCTTCGGCTAATCGGTTTTCCTGTTTCCATATTGCGGCGAAATGCTCTAAAGCGCACATAAAAAGGCGCAGGCAGGGCCTGTGGCGACAAAGAAAGTTCTGAATATCATGGCAGGCATCGAACATATCACCGTGGCAGCCGACGAGGCCGGCATGCGCCTGGACCGTTGGTTCAAGGTGCATTTCCCGGGGCTTGGCTTCGGCCCGTTGCAGAAACTTCTGCGCTCCGGCCAGGTGCGCGTCGATGGTGGCCGGGTGAAGACCGATGCACGCGTTCAGCCGGGGCAGGTGGTTCGCATTCCACCGCTTGACGTCGACCTGAAGGTCAAGTCCGGTCCGATCGGCTCGCACGATCTCAAGCATTCCGAAGACGGCGAACTCCTGTCGCGCATGCTGCTGCATGAAGACGAAAAGGTCATCGTCCTGAACAAGCCGGCCGGCCTTGCGGTGCAGGGCGGTTCCGGCCTGGTGCGCCATATCGACAAGATGCTCGAAGCCTGGACCAGCAAGAAGGGTGAGAAGCCGCGCCTGGTGCATCGCCTCGACCGCGACACGTCCGGTGTTCTGGTGGTGGCCAAGACGCGCGGTGCAGCGCAGAAGCTGACTGCCGCCTTCCGTGAGCGCGATACCAAGAAGACCTACTGGGCTCTGGTCAAGGGCGTGCCGCGCAAGCAGAGCGACAAGATCTCGACCTGGCTGGTCAAGGACCAGACCGATGAGGGCGACCGCATGCGCGTCTGCAAACATGGCGAGGACGGTGCCGATCACGCGATCTCCTATTACCGCGTTCTGGAGACGGCGGCGCATACATTCGCCTGGCTGGAGATGGAGCCTTATACCGGCCGTACCCACCAGCTGCGCGTGCATGCCCTGCATATGGGACATCCGATCATCGGCGATCCGAAATATTTCGACGACGATCACAACTGGGACTTCCCTGGCGGCGTGCAGAAGCGCCTGCATCTGCACGCCCGGCATATCGACATCCCGCATCCGGATGGCGGACGCCTGAAGGTGACGGCGCCTCTGCCGCCGCATATGGTGCAGACTTGGAACCTGTTCGGCTTCGACATGGCGTCGGGTGAGCGGGAAGATCACGAATGAAGCTGGTCCTGTTCGATTGCGACGGCACGCTGGTCGATAGCGTCGGCTTGATCCATGAGGTGATGCGCCGGACTTTCCTGCAATTCGGCAAGCGCGAACCTGAGGTCGCCGAGACCAAGGCGATCATTGGCCTGACGCTCGACATTGCCATTGCCCGCATGGACGGCAAGCCGCATGCCGATGACGAGGCGGTCGCGATGGCGACCTACTACAAGTCGATCTTCGGCGACGTCCGTCGCGACAGCGGTTTTGAAGAGCCTTTGTTCGACGGTATCCGCAGCGTGATCGACACGCTGGCCGCCCGAGACGATGTTGTCTTGGGTTCGGTCACTGGAAAGTCGCGACGCGGGCTGGCCATGGTCCTGGAAGGCCACGGCTTTGCGCCGCATTTCCAGTTCTGCCGCACGGCCGATGACTGCCCGTCAAAGCCGCACCCGGCGATGGTGACGGAATGCTGTGACGAATCGGGGATTGCACCGTCTGAGACGATCGTCATTGGCGATGCCGTGTTCGACATGCAGATGGCCAAGGCTGCAGGCGCGACCGCCATCGGCGTCTCCTGGGGCTATGCCTCGGTCGATGAACTCTGGAAAGCCGGTGCCGATGCGGTCGTCGACCGCCCGGCTGATCTTCTCGCCTATATCCACTGAGGACCCTAATCATGCGTGACGAGCTCAGCGACATTTCCGGCACGTTCATTCCGGAACAGAGCGATGCCGATCCGGTGCGCCGGGCGCAGATCCAGATGAAGCGGCCGCTGCCGAAGCGGTTCTACACGACCGTGTCGATTTCCGCCGACGGGGAGGGATTTGCGATCCATCTCGACGGAAAACCGGTGAAGACGCCCGCCAAGAATACTCTGCGTTTGCCGACGCAGGAGGCGGCCGACCTGGTTGCCGCCGAATGGGCGGCGCAGGATCAGGTGATCAATCCGGCAACGATGCCGATCACCAAGCTTGCCAATACCGCGATCGATGCTGTCAGCCTCAACCTTTCCGAAGTGTTCGACGAGATCGTGCGCTTTGCCGGCAGTGACCTTTTGTGCTACCGCGCCGATAGCCAGCAGGAGCTTGTCGACCGGCAAGCGAACCGCTGGGATCCTGTTCTGGCCTGGGTTGCGCAGGCGCATCAGGCCCGTTTCATCCTGGCGGAAGGCGTGATCCACCAGGAACAGCCGGCCCAGGCGCTGCAAGCCTATGCGGCCGGTCTTGAACGCTACCGGGAAGCCTTCCGTCTGTCCTGCCTGCATGTCGTGACGACACTTGCCGGTTCTTCGATCCTGGCGCTGGCTTTTGCCGATGGTGCCTTCGATCTCGATACGGTGTGGGACCTTGCCCATCTCGATGAAGACTGGACGATCGAGCACTGGGGCAGCGACGATGAGGCTGAAGCGCGTCGCGCGGCGCGCTACAGTGAAATAGCAGCCGCAGCATCGCTGTTTGCTGCCCTCTACAGTCAGGATTAACGAAGGGCTAACCATAATCGACCAATGCTCGGACGGGTTAGAATCACCGCGTCGGGGTTGTCCAGATGGTTGCTCGCAGTTTCCGCATCGCTTTTGCGCTCGGGCTCCTCCTCGTCCTGTCCGCTTGTTCCCTGTCCGGGGAAAACCGTATTCGTCGACCGCTCGTCTATTATGTGCGCGACGTAACAGTGCTGGCCGATGCAAGCGTTCCATATGATCTGATCAAGGGCATCGATCGGCGGGTTGCGGCGGCGATTGCCTCGACCCGGCCACCGGCTGGCGCCGAGCGCGTCGTACTGCTGGTCAAGATCGACAAGTTCGGAGCCGGCCTGAATGCCCGCCGCTATTTCGAGCAGGTGCGTTTTACCGTGACGGCGGCATCGATCGAGACCGGCGAACCGGTTGCCGCCGGAACCTTTACCGTCAATAGCCCGACCAATGATCCGCGCTTCGGCCGGGAGCCGCTGGCCGAAGAAATCGCCGCCCGAATCCGTTTTGCCTTTTCGCTGACTGTACCACGGATCAGGACGGTGCGGCCGCCGAAGACGATGTCGACGCGGTTTGCGAGCGATCCCGCACCTGCCGTTGCGGCTGCTGTCACGCCGCCGCCGCTACGCACTGCAGCACCGGTTGCGGCGGCCAAGCCTACGCCCGTCGTTGATGCAGTGCCGGTTCCCGTTCCGGCGGAAATCGTTGCTCCGGTGATTGTGGCTCCCGTGGTTCAGCCGCAAAAGGCAAAAGCCCGCAACGCGCCGGCGCAAGGTGGTCCGGTGGAGCAGGGCGCACGTGGGTCTGTTCGGCTTGACGGACAATGCGATCCGGTCACGGATGCCGAGTGCTTGGCGCCCTAGTTCTGACTGCCAATCCCGAATTTCGTCAATAGCCGTTGATGCGCGGCCGGTCTTGATTGACTTGCCGCAAGTCACGGCCTAATCCTTTGACTTGGATGGTTTTCGGGCGACAGAAGTGTGGCCTGGAAAGCAAAAGGGAATGCGGAGGCAGGGACCCAGATCGGGACTGCCAAACGCAGCCGACCCCGCGACTGTAGAGCAGCGAGGGTTTTCCATCCGGTTTTGGTGCCGAAGGCATGACGGATCGCAGGTGCGGTCGGTGCTGGATGCAGGAAACCGGAAAAGCCACTGGGGTGGCAGCGCGATCAGCCGGGGTTGGACGCCTCTTTATCTACGAATCGTCCGCCTTTTCGCGACTGCCATCAAACCCTGGGAAGGCGAGGAGGATCCGTTGGCGTTTTCGCCGGCAGCTGTGAGCCAGGAGACCTGCCGTCCGTGACGGGCCGTGAAGGCCCAATTTATGGGGAGAGATCCCCGGCGCCAGCACGGAGGTTGTCGTGGCGACGTTTGATTTCTGCGGGACCTCATGGTCGCGCGGGACGGTGCATCCGGTTAGGGATGCGTACCGGCCTGGTCTGCTTGGCGACGGCATTTTGTCGGTCACGCCGTTCTCCTGCTCCCGTATTGCGGAGCATGGCTGAATCATGCAGTCCGTTCATTCCTCCGTTTTTGTCCTGGGCGGCGCCCGTTCCGGCAAGTCGCGCTTTGCCGAACAGATCTGCCGCGACAGCGGCCTTGCGCTCAACTACCTCGCCACCGGTCGCGCCTGGGATGAGGAGATGGGCGCGCGTATCGAAGCCCATCAGCAGGATCGCGCCAGCCATGGCTGGACCACGCATGAAGAGCCGCTCGACCTCGTCGGCATGCTGGCGCGGCTCGACGATCCCAGCCGGGTGGTGCTGGTCGATTGCCTGACGCTCTGGGTCACAAATCTGATGATGGAGGAGGGACGTGATGTTGCTGCAGAGAGCGGCGCACTCGCGGACCTGCTGCCGTCGCTGAAAGCCCGGGTCGTGTTTGTTTCCAACGAAGTCGGTCTCGGCATCGTGCCGGAAAACCGGATGGCGCGCGACTTTCGCGACCATGCCGGACGGCTTCACCAGATGATCGCAGCCAAGGCTGCGGACGTGTATTTCGTCGCGGCCGGATTGCCGCTGAAAATGAAGGGTTGAACCATGTTGCAGCAGAAAATTCCCGCCACCGTGATCACCGGCTTCCTCGGCGCGGGCAAGACCACGATCATCCGCAACATGCTGATGAATGCAAACGGCAAGAAAATCGCCTTGATCATCAATGAATTCGGCGATCTTGGCGTCGATGGCGACGTGCTGAAGGGCTGCGGTGCCGACAATTGCACCGAAGACGACATTATCGAGCTGACCAATGGCTGCATCTGCTGCACGGTCGCCGACGATTTCATCCCGACGATGCAGAGGCTGCTCGATCGAGACGTGAAGCCCGACCACATCGTCATCGAGACCTCGGGCCTCGCTTTGCCGCAGCCGCTGGTCGCCGCGTTCAACTGGCCGGATATCCGCACCCGCGTCACGGTCGACGGCGTCATCACCGTGGTCGACAGCGCAGCCGTTGCCGCTGGCCGGTTTGCCGATGACCACGACAAGGTGGATGCGGCTCGGGCCGAGGATGAAAGCCTCGATCACGAAAGCCCGATCGAAGAGCTTTTCGAGGACCAGCTGACCTGCGCCGACCTGATCGTCTTGAACAAGACCGACCTGCTTGATGCCGCCGCCATCGCCGCCGTTCGCGCCGAGGTGACCGGCCGGGTGAAGCGCAAGCCGCCTATGGTCGAAGCACGCAATGGCGAGGTTTCTTCGCTGGTGCTGCTGGGCATCGGTGCCGGTACCGAGGACGATATCGACAATCGCAAGTCGCATCACGAACTGGAGCATGAGGCGCTGCATGAAAGCGGCGCGGCGCACGATCATCATCATGACCATGACGAATTCGAGAGCTTCGTCCTGAAGCTCGGTTCGATTGCCGATCCGGCGGCCTTCGTCGATCGCCTGAAGCCGGTGATCGAGAGCCATGATATCCTGCGTCTCAAGGGCTTCATCGACGTGCCCGGCAAGCCTATGCGGCTCGTCATCCAGGCTGTCGGCACACGGATCGAAACCTATTTCGACCGGCCATGGACTTCAGGCGAAAAGCGCGAGACCCGCCTCGTTGTGATCGGCCTGCATGAATGGGATTTCGGCGAGGTTGTCGAAGCCGTGCAGGCTGCGGCGGCCTGACATCAGAAGAATAGACAGATGACCCGCGACAGCACCCCCCTCTGGCCTGCCGGCCATCTCCCCCTCAAGGGGGGAGATCGGCTGATCGGATGCCTCGGGCATCCTGCTAGGTGTAGCGTGGAAACAAGGGGTTGCCGTTTTAAGGCGAGAGCTATCCGCTTGCGATTTCCTCCCTTGAGGGGGAGATGGCCGGCAGGCCAGAGGGGGGTATCGGCTATCGCATCGATCACGGAAGGCGCCCTGTAATGCATCTCCTTCTCGCTCAGAAAGGTTCGATTGCCGACGGAGACGAAGCGATCGATCTTGGGCAGTCGCCTGG
This sequence comes from Hyphomicrobiales bacterium, assembly GCA_900470155.1. Taxonomy (GTDB): domain Bacteria; phylum Pseudomonadota; class Alphaproteobacteria; order Rhizobiales; family Rhizobiaceae; genus Allorhizobium. Next base: position 132,856 of record UBZT01000009.1, on the reverse strand, counting down.
CGAAATCCTGTTTCTGTCTGCTGCCGACAGCGAACTGTCAGCGGTGGCCACGGCCGTCGCTGCGGCGGGGTCTGGGTCGAGTTGGCGCCTTGCCAGTCTGATGGCGCTGAAGCATCCGATGTCTGTCGATACCTATGTCGAGCGCACGGCACGCCACGCGAAACTGATCATCGTCAGGGCACTGGGTGGTGCCAGCTATTTCCACTATGCGCTGGAGGCGCTGACGGCGGCGGCGCGCGCCAAGGGGGCGCTGATCGTGACGCTGCCCGGCGACGACAAGCCCGATGCCGGGCTTGTTCCGTTCAGCCTGTGCGCGGATGGTGACCGTTCAGCGCTGTGGCGCTACCTGACCGAAGGCGGCGACCGCAATACGGCGCATTTTGTCGGCTATGCGGAAGCGATGCTGTCGGGTGCCGACAAACCGGAGCCGGCACGTCCCTTGCTGAAAGCCGGCATTTGGTGGCCGGGCAGGGGCGCGATCGGTATTGCGGAGTGGCGGGATGTGCAGGCGTGGCCCCCCTCTGCACCACCCTCCGTCGCGGCCATCTGCTTCTACCGCGCGCTTGTCCAGAGCGGCGAGACGAAACCGGTCGAGGCGATGATCGAGGCGTTGCAGGCGGAAGGGTTGCGCGTGCTGCCGGTGTTCGTTTCCAGCCTGAAGGACCAGGTCTCGGTCGAGACACTGCGGGCTGTCTTTGGTGACGTGCCGCCGGAGGTGGTGATCAACACGACCGGTTTTGCCGTCTCGGCACCGGGATCAGAAAATCCCTCGACCATTCTCGACGAACAGGGTGCCGTGGTGCTGCAGGCGATCTTTTCCTCGTCACCGAAAGCGGTATGGGAGGCGTCGAGCCAGGGGCTGTCGGCGCGCGATCTTGCGATGAGCGTGTCGCTGCCGGAGGTCGATGGAAGGGTGCTGACGCGTGCCGTCTCGTTCAAGTCGGCGGCCCGCTTCGACGACCGGGTCGAGACCAATCTGGTCAGTCACGAACCGGATCCGGGGCGCATGGCATTCGTCGCCCGGCTCGCGGCCAACTGGGCGCGGCTGCGCGCAACGCCACCCGTCGAGCGCAACATTGCGCTGATCATGGCGAATTATCCGAACCGCGACGGCAGGCTCGGCAATGGCGTCGGGCTAGACACGCCGGCGGGCACGATCGAGGTGCTGCGGGCCTTGGCTGAGGCAGGATACAAGGTGGAAGAACTACCTGCCGATGGCGATGCGCTGATCACGGCGCTGATGGCAGGGCCGACCAATGCGGCGCATGATGGACGCGTCATTCGCGAAGTCATTTCACTCAGCGATTACAATGTCTTTTTTGAATCGCTTCCGAAACAGATTCAAGCAGGCGTGAGCGCTCGCTGGGGCGACGCGGCCAACGATCCCTTCTTCCTCGACGGCGGCTTCGCTTTGCCGCTGATGCGCTTCGGGCGGGTCATGGTCGGCATCCAGCCGGCGCGCGGCTACAATATCGATCCCAAGGAAAGCTACCATTCGCCCGACCTTGTGCCGCCGCATGGGTATTTCGCTTTCTATGCCTTCCTGCGCAAACAGTTTGGCGCCCATGCTCTGATCCATATGGGCAAGCACGGCAATCTCGAGTGGCTTCCGGGCAAGGCGCTGGCACTCAGCGAGACCTGCTATCCGGAAGCCATCTTCGGCCCTCTGCCGCATCTCTACCCTTTCATCGTCAACGATCCGGGCGAGGGCACGCAGGCCAAGCGCCGGACATCGGCTGTCATCATCGACCACCTCACACCGCCTTTGACGCGGGCGGAAAGCTACGGGCCGCTGAAGGATCTGGAGGCGCTGGTCGACGAATTTTACGAGGCATCCGGCGGCGATCCGCGCCGGGTGAAGCTGCTGAAGACGCAGATCCTCGACCTGGTGAGGGATATCGGCCTCGACCAGGATGCCGGGATCGGCAAGGGCGAGCAGGAAGAGACGGCGCTGGAAAAGCTCGACGCCTATCTCTGCGACCTCAAGGAAATGCAGATCCGCGACGGCCTGCATATCTTCGGCCTTGCGCCCGAGGGTAGGCTTCTGACCGACCTGACGGTGGCGCTGGCGCGTGTTCCGCGCGGATTGGGCGAGGGCGGCGATCAGAGCCTGCAGCGGGCGATCGCGGCGGATGTGTTGCATCCGGGTTCACCCCCCTCTGCCCTGCCGGGCATCTCCCCCACACGGGGGGAGATCGATCTGGTGGAGCCGCTCGATCCAGATGCGACGGGTGCGGAAGCCCACCCCTTGGTAAACCTTGGAGACGAACGAGACGTTTCGGGTCTGCCGATTTCCCCCCGTGTGGGGGAGAAGTCCGGCAGGACAGAGGGGGGTATCGCGACCCACAGGGACAACTTCGATCCCCTCGACTGCATCATGTCCGACCCCTGGACCGGCGCCAAACCTGCCATGCTCGCAGACCTCAGCGACCAAGCCTGGCGAACCAAAGGTGACACGGTCGAACGCATCGAACTCCTCGCTGCCGCCTTCGTTTCCGGCGCACTGTCATGCCCGCCGGACTGGGCGCAAACCCGAGCGGTCCTCGCGGAAATCGAAGCCCGCCTGAAACCCTCGATCGTCAGGTCCGGTCCGGCGGAAATCGTCGGCCTGCTCAAGGGCCTCGATGGCCGTTTTGTGCCTCCTGGCCCGTCCGGCGCGCCGACGCGTGGGCGGCCCGACGTTCTGCCGACGGGTCGAAATTTCTACTCTGTCGACAGCCGTGCCGTGCCGACGCCGGCGGCCTATCAGCTTGGCAAGGCCTCGGCGGAACTGCTGATCCAGCGCTACGTGCAGGACCATGGCGAATGGCCGGTGTCGTTCGGATTGACGGCCTGGGGCACGTCGAACATGCGCACCGGTGGTGACGACATCGCCCAAGCGCTGGCGTTGATTGGGGTCAAGCCGATCTGGGACATGGCCTCGCGGCGGGTGACCGGCTACGAGATCCTGCCGCAGGCGCTGCTCGGCCGACCGCGTGTCGATGTCACCCTGCGCATTTCCGGTTTCTTCCGCGATGCCTTCCCGGAACAGATTGCCCTCTATGACAAGGCGATCCGCGCCGTTGGCGCGCTGGACGAGGACGAGAGCGACAATCCGATTGCGGCGCGCATGCGGGCCGACACCGCGCAGTTTGTCGCCGACGGTCTCGATGTAGCCTCCGCTTCACGGCGGGCCGGCTACCGCGTGTTCGGCTCCAAGCCGGGCGCCTATGGTGCCGGACTGCAGGCGCTGATCGACGAAAAGGGCTGGGAAAAGCGCGGTGATCTGGCCGAGGCCTATCTGGTCTGGGGCGGCTATGCCTATGGTGCGGGTGCCGAGGGCAAGGCCGAACGCGGCTTGTTCGAGGAACGGCTACGCACGGTTCAAGCTGTGGTTCAGAACCAGGACAATCGCGAGCATGACCTGCTCGACAGCGACGACTACTACCAGTTCGAAGGCGGCATGACGGCGGCGATTGAAGAGGTTTCGGGCGCCCGGCCGGTGGTCTACCACAACGACCACTCACGCCCGGAAAAGCCGGTGATCCGCACGCTCGAGGAAGAAATCGGCCGGGTTGTGCGTGGCCGCGTGGTCAATCCCAAGTGGATCGACGGCGTGATGCGCCATGGCTACAAGGGGGCTTTCGAAATCGCAGCGACGGTGGACTATATGTTTGCCTTTGCAGCCACAACCGGCGCCGTGCGTGACCACCATTTCGAGGCCGTATACCAGGCCTTCTTGCTGGATGAGCGGGTGCGCGACTTCATGGCCGAGAAGAATGCACCGGCCCTCAGGGAAATGTCTGAGCGGCTTATCGAGGCGATCGATCGCGGACTGTGGACGCCGAAGAGCAATTCGGCCAAATTCTCCCTGCTTGAGATCGCACAAGGAGAGCTGACCCATGGCTGATTTATCCGGACATTGCCTGTGTGGCGCGGTGCGCTTCAAGGTCCAGGGGGCGGTGCGCACTGCCGGGCACTGCCACTGCGAAAGCTGCCGACGTGCGGCCTCGTCGCCGGTCACGAGTTTCTTTACCGTCGAGCGTGCCGATGCCTCATTTGCCGGCGACAGCCTGCGTTTCTATGCGTCTTCACCCGGCGTGCGGCGCGGGTTCTGTAGCGAATGCGGATCGCCAATGTCGTTCGAGACCGAGCGGCGACCGTCCGAGATTGATTTCTATGTCGCGAGCCTCGATGACGGCCAGTCGGTTGGCATCCTCGAACATTGGCATTGGGACGAGCGTGTCGACTGGATCACTATTGTCGACGATCTTCCCAAGGGTGACGGTGGCGCATGACCGATACGATCCAGATCAGCGTCGTCGCGGGTGAGGACAAGGATTTTTACGACGCAACCGTTGCCATTCTCGACGAGGCAGCGCGCGGGCTCGAAAAGCCGTTCGACGGCGAAACCGTGCAGTTGCGCGCCGAAGACGGCGATGGACGTTTGCTGGGTGGTCTGGTCGGCTCCGAGATACAGGGCTGGTTCTATGTGAAGCTGCTTGCGGTTGCAGCGCATGTCCGCAATCTCGGGGTTGGCGCCAAGCTCCTGTCTCGGGCCGAAGACATGGCGCGGGCCAAGGGCTTCGTTGGTATCTATCTCGATACGTTCGATTTCCAGGCGCCGCGCTTCTACCTGCGCGAAGGTTTTACCGAAATTGGCAGGCTGCCTTCTATCGACGGCAAGCCGCAGCGCATATGGTTCGTCAAAGCATTTGATAATTCTGGGAGTGCACCATGACCGAAGAGACGATGTCCAATGACGCGGATCTCGCCCGCCACGCCGAGAAGATGGCCAAGAAGAAAGCCGCGCGCGACAAGATCATGGCGACCAAGACCGGCGAGAAAGGCCTGGTGATCGTTCATACCGGCAAGGGCAAGGGCAAGTCATCGGCCGCCTTCGGCATGATCTTCCGCCATATTGCCCATGGCAAGAAATGTGCGGTCGTGCAGTTCATCAAGGGCGCGATGTCGACCGGTGAGCGGGACATGATCCTCAAGCATTTTTCCGATCTCTGCCAGTTTCACACGATGGGCGAAGGTTTCACCTGGGAGACACAGGACAAGGCCCGCGACATTGCCATGGCCAAGGCTGCCTGGGAGAAGGCCAAGGAACTGATCCGCGACCCGTCACATTCGATGATCCTGCTCGACGAGATCAATATCGCCATCCGCTACGACTATATCGACATTGCCGAGGTGGTCGACTTCCTGTCCAACGAGAAGCCGGAAATGACGCATGTCGTGCTGACCGGCCGCAACGCCAAGGACGAACTGATCGAGATTGCCGATCTGGTCACCGAGATGGAACTGATCAAACATCCGTTCCGCTCCGGCATCAAGGCGCAGATCGGCGTGGAGTTCTGATGGCGCAAAGATGGTCCGCCCTTAGGTCGTCGCTTTCCCTGCCATCAGGCGCGCAAGGATTTCCGTTGTTGCGGGATCGGCGGGGAAGAAGGATTCGATCGCCAGTTCCGACAAGGTGATGTCGACCGGTGTTCCGAACACGGTCGTCATCGACAGAAAGGACAGGACGCCGGCTGCGGTCTTGAGCTGAAGCTGCACTGCGATACCGCCGTGATCGCGGATGGGAGAGCGGTGGTCCGCGGCGCGGCCGTCCGGCTGCGGAAGTTCGCGCAATTCCAGCAGCAGCGCTCTCAGCACCGGGTCACCACCTGCGGAAATCTGCTGCTGCAGGCGATCCAGCAGATGATGACGCCACTGGCTGAAGTTGACGATCGCAGGTGCCAGACCTCCGGGATGCAGACTGAGCCGCAGGACATTGACGGGTGGCCGGAGCAGTTCCGGCTCGGCGACACCGGCCAGCAACGGCGATAGCGCATTGTTGGCGGCGACAAGCGTCCAGTGGCGGTCCATGGCCAGAGCCGGATGCGGCTCATGGCCTTTCAGGATCAGATCAATGGTCAGTCGCGCAGCAGCGAGAGCGGGATCATCCAGCGTACGCTGCTGATACACGGGCGTATGCCGGAGGTAATCAAAAGTGGTCGCGTGCTTAAAACCCCATCCATACCCTTATCGGATTGGTTGGATCGAGCAGCAACTTGATGGCCAGTGCCATGCAGGTGACGATCAGCAGCGGCTTGATCAGCTTGGCGCCACTTTTCATGGCAAAGCGCGAGCCGACCTGGGCGCCGAGAAACTGGCCGAGACCCATCATCAGGCCGATTTTCCATAACACGACGCCGCCGACCATGAAGACGATGAAGGCGCCGACATTGGAGCCGAGATTGAGCAGCTTGGTATGGGCGGTCGCCTTGAGCACGCCAAAGCCGGCCAGCGAGACGAAGGCGAGCATGAAGAAGGAGCCGGTGCCTGGGCCGAACACGCCGTCATAGAGGCCGATCAGCGGCACGAAGGTCATGCCGAAGAGGAATGGCGTGATGCGCTGGTGGCGATCGTCGTCCGACAGGTTCGGCTTCAGGGCGAAATAGAGCGCGATTGCCACCAGAAGGAACGGCATCAGCGCGCGCAGGACGCTTCCCGGCACGATGGTTGCGATCAGGGCGCCGATCGCGCCGCCAGCCACCGCCATGACCGCCATCGGCAATTGCTTCTTCAGGTCGACATGGCCCTTGCGTGCATAGGCAATCGTCGCGGATCCGGCGCCGAACATCGATTGCAGCTTGTTGGTGCCCAGCGTTTCCAGCGGCGGGATGCCGACGATCAGCATCGCAGGGATGGTGATCAGTCCGCCGCCGCCGGCGATGGAATCGACGAAGCCTGCGATAAAGGCGGCGACAAAGAGCAGAATGAGAAGATTGAGGGCGAGATCGGCCACGGGTCACTCGATGTCAGTGAATGGGGGAATGCCGGTTGGGGCAGGTGGAGGGAAGCCAAGGACTTTTGCACCGAGTCTTGCCCGGGAGCAACTCCATCCGCTGTGTTTGTGCTTCAACTGGCCGCCTGACTGTGGACTGGCGCATCTTCCACACGAAGCGGCGCAAACCAGTTTGACCCCGTAAGCCTGCTTCGATAAAGCTCTATTCCATGTGCGACGGCGCCTGTTCGACAGGCTGGAAATAGTCCGGTGCGGCCGACCCAATCAGGGGGCCAATTCCGGAGCTGTCCCAAAGGCCATAGAGTAGTTTCATCGCTGCTCTGGCGCTTCGTACATAGTGAAAAATACGAAGCAGGGAGGCCGGAATTCATGGCTGAAAAACTTGGAATCATGGTCTGTGGCCATGGCAGTCGCAACCAGAACGCGGCGCGCGAATTCGCGATTATCGCCGAGGCGCTGCGTGCGCGCAATCCCGACATGCCGGTCGAATACGGCTATCTCGAATTCTGCAATCCGGTGATCGCCGAGGGCCTCGATAGGCTGCGCGCGGCCGGCGTGACGCGGGTGCTGGCGGTACCGGGCATGCTGTTTGCCGCCGGTCATGCCAAGAACGACATTCCGTCGGTTCTCAACACCTATCAGGCGCATAACCCCGGCATGGTGATCAACTATGGCCGCGAACTCGGCATCGACCTGAAGATGATCCGGGCTGCCGGCGACCGGATCCAGGAAGCGGTCGATCAGGCCAATGCCGAACTCGGTTTCGTCGACAAACATGACACGCTGCTAATGGTGGTCGGGCGTGGCTCGTCCGATCCCGATGCCAATTCCAACGCGACCAAGGTCATGCGCATGCTGTGGGAAGGCATGGGTTTCGGCTGGGGCGAGACCTGTTATTCCGGCGTGACCTTCCCGCTGGTCGAGCCGGGCCTGACCCATGCCGCCAAGCTCGGCTACAAGCGCATCATCGTCTTCCCCTACTTCCTGTTCACCGGCGTGCTGGTCAAGCGCATCTACAGCTATACCGACGAGGTCGCGGCCCGCCATCCGGAGATCCAGTTCGTCAAGGCGAGCTATCTGAACGATCATCCGCTGGTACTCGACGCCTTCCAGGACCGGGTCAGGGAGATCCTCGACGGTGCGGCCGTGATGAACTGCCAGATGTGCAAATATCGCGAGCAGGTTCTCGGTTTCGAAGCCGATATCGGCCAGCCGCAGGAGAGCCATCACCACCATGTCGAAGGCATTGGCGGTGGCATGGAAGACTGTCCGTGCAAGGGCGACTGCGATGCGTCGTGCCGCGAGGAAGATTTCTGTCGCGAACATGGCCTGCCGTGGACGCCGGTTCACAGCCATGCCGAGCCTGCTCCGCTGGAGCCGGCCTTCGATTACGGAGCCTCGACCTTGCTGGGTGGAAAATACGGCCACCTGCTGAACGCCGCGCCCGATGCGGAACTCGAAGCGATGATGAATGCACCGTCGAGCGGCAGGATGGCCGTGCATGAGCACGGACCGGATTGCGGCTGCGGCCATGACCATGGCCATGATCACGGGCATCACGGCGCTTCTGCCGCGCATGACCACGGCCACCATGATCACAACCATGGCCATTCTCATGGGCACGGGCACGTTCAGGGGCACGCGCATGATCATGGGCACTCGCACGATCATGGCCATGACCATCACCATGCGCCTTACCCCCATGCCGACCACCCGCTTGGCCCGAAGTCGATGCAGAAGAAGAAATAATGGCCCTGTTCGACCGCATCCTGATTGTCGACTGGTCCGGCGCCGGCGTGCCGGTGAAGGGGGCCAATTCGATCTGGGCCTGCCTTGTCCGGCGCAGCGGCGATCAGGTGCGTCTCGACTGGCTGGAGAATTTCGCCACCCGTCATGCCTTCATGCAGCGGCTCGGTGTCGTCGTGGACGAAGCGCTGGCGGGCGGTGAACGGCTGCTCTGCGGCTTCGATTTCGCCTTCGGCTATCCGGCTGGAACGGCCGAGCGGCTGACGGGCAGGGCCGACTGGCGGGCGCTGTGGCGCAAGATCGCAGAGCACATCGAGGACGGGGCGGACAATGCCAACAACCGGTTTCAGCTCGCCTCGAACTGGAACCGCGATTATTTTGCCGATGCGCCGCGCTTCTGGGGGCGGCCGCAGGGGCATAGCTACACACATCTGAGCGACAGGAAGCCGGTTGGACCCCTCGACGCGCCACGGGTGTTTCGCGTGGCCGAGGCCCATGCCAAGGGCGCCAAGTCGGTTTGGCAATTGGCCTATGCCGGTTCGGTCGGCAGCCAGTCGCTGCTGGGTATCGCGCGGCTGTCGCGCTTCATCGATGACAGCGGTTTTGCCGATCGCATCGCGGTTTGGCCTTTCGAGACCGGATTTTCAGCCGAGTTCAGCAAGTCTATCGTCTTCTCCGAAATCTATCCCTCGCTTTTTTCTTTGCCCGATGGCGCAGAGGGCGTCCGCGATGCGCTGCAGGTTTCGACCGTGGCGGAAGCGTTTTCACGTTTCGATTCCGCTGGTGTTCTCGAGCACCTGTTTGCGGCACCGGATATGCTGTCGGCCGTTGAGCAGGATCAGGTTGTGCGGGAAGAGGGCTGGGTGCTCGGGATCGGGCATCAGGCTTTGGTTGCGCAGGGAGTTCCCCCCCTCTGGCCTGCCGGCCATCTCCCCCACAAGGGGGGAGATCAGAATGCGGATGACCACTGTGCCGCAAAATCGGTCGGTGGACCTGAATATGAGGCTGTCGCAACAAGCTCCAGCTTGGCGCGTCCAGCGATCTCCCCCCTTGTGGGGGAGATGTCACGAAGTGACAGAGGGGGGTATTCCCCGAACGCAACTCTCGACTACATCCGCGACCCCGCCGAAATCTATCGCCAGTCCTTTTCAACGATCAGAGACGAAGTGAATTTATCACGCTTTTCCAATGGTCTCGATGCGTTGGTTATCAGATTGATTCATGCCTGCGGCATGGTCGATCTGGTCGACGACATTGCCTTTTCGGACGGCGCATTCGATGCAGGCGTCGCGGCACTTGCCGGCGGTGCGCCAGTACTGGTCGACGTCGAAATGGTTCGCCACGGCATCATCCGCCGGCTGTTGCCGGCCGACAACGATGTGATCTGCCTGCTCAACGACGCGCGCGTGCGGCCAAAGGCCGAAGAGATCGGCAATACGCGTTCGGCGGCCCAGGTCGATCTCTGGGACGAGCATCTCGCGGGTGCCGTTGTTGCGATCGGTAATGCGCCGACGGCGCTGTTCAGGCTGCTGGAGCGTATCGATGGCGGTGCGCCAAAGCCGGCACTGATCCTCGGCATGCCGGTCGGTTTTGTCGGGGCGGCGGAAAGCAAGGATGCGCTGATCGCCGACAGCCGCGGCATCCCATATATTGCCGTGCGCGGACGGCGTGGCGGGTCGGCGATGGCTTCTGCGGCTGTCAATGCGCTGGCCGGAGGGCTTGGCACCAATGTCTGATCTGTCGCAACCCTGGCTCACCATTATCGGCATCGGCGACAACGGGCTGGAAAGCCTGACGCCGGAAGCGCAGTCGCATGTCTGGCAGGCGGAAACGCTGGTGCTCGGCGAACGGCTCGATGCGGTGATCGACGGCAGCTCCTTGCCGGAACTGAAGCGTATCCTGACCTGGGGCGCAGGCTTCCGCGAAACGCTGGCGGAAATCCTCAAGCTGCGCGGATCGCCGGTGACGGTGCTGGCCACCGGCGATCCGATGCATTTCGGCATAGGTGCGACGCTTCGCCGGCATGTGGCTGCCGAAGAGATGTATATCCTGCCAAGCCCGTCTGCCTTTTCGCTGGCGGCTGCCCGACTCGGATGGCCATTGCAGTCGGTGACGCAGATTTCCCTGCATGGTCGGCCGCTCGCCTTTCTGCATCGGCATGTGCTGCCACGGGCGCGGATTCTGGCGCTGACCTCGGATGCAGCAACCATCGAGCAGGCGTCGGCGCTCTTGGTCCATCGCGGCTTCGGCAATTCGATCCTGCATGTGCTCGAGCATATGGGCGGCGGGACGGAGCGTGTCGTGACTTTGACGGCGCGCCAGATCCTCGAACATCAGCCGGAATTTTCCGATTTCAACACGCTGGCGATCGACTGCGCTTCCGATGGGCCGCTGCTGTCGCCGGTCTCTGGCCTGCCGGACGAGGCCTTCCGTCACGACGGCCAACTGACCAAGCGCGAGATCCGCGCCGTGACGCTGTCGCAACTGTCGCCCTTTCCCAATGCCATGCTCTGGGATGTCGGCGCCGGTTGCGGATCGATCGCCATCGAGTGGATGCGCGCTGGAATGGGCACAAGAGCCGTCGCGATCGAAGCCAAGCCGGAACGGGTGGCGATGATCAGGGAAAATGCCGAAAATCTCGGTGTCCCGGATCTCGACATTGTCGCGGGCGAGGCGCCGACAGCCGTTGCCGGCCTGCGCCGGCCGGACGCCGTTTTCATTGGTGGCGGCATTACCGGCGAGGGTGTGTTCGAGGCCTGCTGGCAGGCGCTCGGGCCGGGCGGCTGGTTGGTCGCCAATGCCGTGACCATCGAGGGTGAAGCCCGGCTTGCCGAGCTGCGCGGACTTCATGGCGGCGACCTGATCCGCATCCAGGTGTCACGGGCAGCCCCGGTCGGGCGCTATTGCGGTTGGAAGTCGCTGATGCCGGTGACGATCTGGACCGCTACGAAGGAGGAGACGTGAGGATGGTTGCCCAAGCTATACGCCCCTCTGGCCTGCCGGCCATCTCCCCCTCAAGGGGGGAGATTGGCAGAACGGATATCGCCTGCCGGATCGTCGCCAACAGGCCAGTGCCATTATTCGGCACGCTGTTTTTTGGGAAAAGTGTCCGCCGCGAATTGATCTCCCCCCTTGTGGGGGAGATGCCTGGCAAGGCAGAGGGGGGTAGTGCCCCGATGGCAGCAAGGAGGCTGGCATGACCGGAACACTTTACGGCCTTGGCCTTGGCCCCGGCGATCCCGAACTGCTGACGCTGAAGGCGCATCGCATCCTCAAGTCGTGCCCGGTCGTCGCCTATCCGGCGCCGGACACGGGACCAAGCTTTGCCCGCCAGATCGTCGCCCCCTATCTGACCGCCGCCCAGTTGGAAGTGCCGATCATCGTGCCGATGCGGGTCGAGCGTTTCCCGGCGCAGGAGATCTATAGCCAGGCTGCCGAGGTGCTGGCGCGGCACCTCGATGCCGGCGCCGACGTCGCGGTTCTCTGCGAGGGCGATCCGTTCTTCTATGGCTCCTTCATGTATCTGTTCGAGCGGCTGGCTGATCGCTACCCGACCGAGGTCGTGCCAGGCGTGTCGTCGATGATGGCAGCGGCTGCAGGCCTTGGGCGGCCGCTTGCCGCGCGCAATGACGTGCTGACGGTGCTACCCGGCCCGCTGGACGACGCAATTTTGGCTGACCGCATAGCCGCCTCCGGCGCGGTGGCGATCATCAAGATTGGCCGGCATTTTTCCCGTATCCGTTCGCTGATCGCCGACCTCGGGCTGACGGCGCAGGCGGGATATGTCGAGCGCGTCAGCCTCGCCGAACAGCGGTTGATGCCGCTTGCCGAGGTTGCCGAAGATGTTGCGCCGTATTTCTCGATGATCCTGATCTACAAGGGGGCTGAAACCTGGCACCCAGCGCTGGCAAGCCGGCTTGGTGCGGAGCCTGCTGTATGAGCGTGATCCGCCGACCCGCAGTCATCGTGCTGAGCGACAGCGCCGCCGATCTTGGTCGCCGCATTGCCGCATTGGTCGATGGCGAACTGCATGGCGCGCGGGCGCGCGTCACCGAGGCCGACCGGTATTTCGACGCGGTCAAACCGCATGTCCAGGCACTGTTTGCCGAGGGCCGGCCGATCATTGCGGTGATGGCATCGGGGGCGCTGATCCGGTTGCTGGCGCCGCTTTTGTCCGACAAGCAGTCCGAGCCGCCGGTATTGGTGGTGTCGGATGACGGTGCGTCGGTCGTGCCTCTGCTCGGCGGACATCATGGCGCCAACGATCTGGCGCGCACGATTGCAACTGGCCTGTCCTCCCATGCCGCGATCACCACGGCCGGTGACCTGAAGTTCGGTCTGGCGCTTGACCAGCCGCCGACCGGTTACCGTCTCGCCAATCCCGAAAACGCCAAGGCCGTGATGGCCGAGCTTGTCGCCGGGTCTTCCGCGAGGCTTGTCGGCACGGCGTCCTGGCTCATTCATTCCCGTATTCCTTTCGACAACGAGGCTCCCGTGACGCTGACTGTGACTGATAAAACAAAGACTGCCGACGGGCTGGAGCTGGTCTTTCATCCGAAGACCCTGGTGCTCGGTATGGGCTCCGAGCGCCATGCCGATCCCGCGGAAGCGATCGCACTGGCCGAACAGGCGCTGGCAGGTGGTGGTTATTCGGCTGCCAGCCTTGCCGCCGTCTGCTCGATCGACCTGAAGGCCGACGAGGCGGCGATCCATGCCGTTGCCCGGCATTTCAACGTGCCGGCACGATTCTTCACAGCGGCTGCGCTTGAGGCTGAAACGCCCCGGCTGAAGAACCCGTCTGATGTTGTCTTTGCCGAAGTCGGCTGCCATGGCGTTGCCGAAGGTGCGGCGCTCGCAGCTGTCGGCGAGACGGGCGAACTGGTGGTCGAAAAGATCAAGTCGAAGGGGGCAACCGCTGCCATCGCCCGCGCTGCCGAGGTGATCGAGGGCAGGGCCATCGGCCGTTCGCGCGGACGGCTTTTTGTCGTTGGCATCGGACCCGGTTCGGATGGCTGGCGCTCGCCGGAAGTCTCTTCCATGGTGGCCGCCTCGACGGATCTGGTCGGCTATTCGCTGTATCTCGACCTGCTCGGTGCGCTTGCCGACGGCAAGACCCGTCATGATTTCGATCTCGGCAAGGAAGAAGCCCGCGTTGTGCATGCCATGGAACTGGCCGGCGAAGGCAGGGATGTTTCGCTGGTCTGCTCCGGCGATGCCGGTATCTATGCCATGGCGACGCTGGTGTTCGAGCTGTTCGACAAGGGGGGCATCACCGATGCGGCATGCCGGATCGAGGTGCAGGTGTCGCCGGGAATCTCGGCCCTTCAGGCGGCAGCTGCCCGGATCGGAGCGCCGCTTGGCCATGATTTCTGCACCATTTCTCTGTCGGATCTTCTGACTCCGTGGGAACATATCCAGCGGCGGGTAAAGGCGGCGGGCGAGGGCGACTTCGTCATCGCCTTCTACAATCCCGTTTCGATGAAGCGCCGCACCCAGCTCGCCTACGCGCGCGACGAACTTTTGAAATACCGCCCCTTCGACACGCCGGTGATCCTCGCCACCAATCTCGGCCGGCCGGGCGAGCTGGTGCGCACGGTGCCGCTTGGCGGGCTCAATGTCGATGATGTCGATATGCTGACCGTCGTGGTCGTCGGCTCGTCGGAAAGCCGCACCGTCACCACCGGCGACGGCAAGACCTGGGTTTACACGCCGCGTGGCTATTCGGGCAAAGTGGATACGGGCATGAAGGCTGGAACTTGATGTCACAGCACGAATCACACGCAATACCCCCTCTGGCCTGCCGGCCATCTCCCCCTCAAGGGGGGAGATCGGACGCTCGCTGGCGCACCATCTTGTCGTTTTCCGGTCGGTTGGTCTGGTGCAAGAGTGGCTTTCGTGAAGCTTGGGGCCCGCTTTGATCTGATCTCCCTCCTTGAGGGGGAGATGCCCGGTAGGGCAGAGGGGGGTAACCCCGCACGCAACTTGAGGACAAGAACATGACCGTCTATTTCATCGGCGCCGGACCGGGCGCACCCGACCTGATCACCGTGCGTGGTCTGCGCCTGATCGAGCGCTGCCCGGTCTGCCTCTATGCCGGATCGCTGGTGCCGGAGGAAACGGTCAAGTGCGCGCCGGAAGGCGCGGTCGTCAAGGACACGGCCCCGATGCATCTCGACGAGATCATCGCCGAGATCGTTGCGGCCCACGCACGCGGTGAGGATGTTGCCCGGGTGCATTCCGGCGATCCGTCGATCTATGGCGCGATTGCCGAGCAGATGCGCCGGCTCGACGCGCTCGGCATTCCCTATGACGTTGTGCCCGGCGTGCCGGCCTTTGCCGCGACCGCCGCGCGGCTGAAGACCGAACTGACATTGCCGGAAATCGCCCAGACTGTCATCATCACGCGGACCGAGATGAAGGCGTCTTCGATGCCGGAATTCGAGACGCTGGAAATTCTCGGCAAGTCGCGGGCGACGCTTGCGATCCATCTGTCGATCCGCAACCTGCCGCATATCCGCGATACGCTGACGCCCTATTACGGCGAGGATTGCCCGGTCGTGATCGCCTATCGCGCGACCTGGCCGGACGAGCTTTTCATCCGCTCGACGCTCAAGGATATGGCCGATGACGTGCGCAAGGCAAAGATCACCCGCACCGCGCTGATCATGGTCGGCAAGGTCTTCGGCCATGTCGAGTTCCGCGACAGTGACCTCTACAATTCCGATTTTACCCATGTGCTGCGCAATGCGGGCAAGAAGAAAAAGAAGGTCGCAGGCTAAGATTGCCTGGCCGAGATTGACGTTCGCGGGACTGGCTGTAGGCTTCCCGCATGTATATTTTGAAGCGCGGCATCAAGAAGGATCCGGTCAGGCGGTGGGCACTGCCGGACCGGATATTCTTTGGCTACGGCGCCTGTCATATCCTGGCGGGTGTCTATCTGAAGCATGAACCTCTGGCAGGCTTTCACGCTGAGCGCATCATCCCAGACGATGGCTTTGCCGGCGGCCACATGTTCGTCACGGATGGCGTGATCGCTTTCGACTATCACGGATATTGCCTGCGCGAACGCCTGCTCGCGCATCATCGAAAAGGCTGGTCGACCCATAGTCCCGGCTGGAGCAGCACGATCGAGCCGGTCGATTTCGATGCGCTGGACACGGTTGAGCTGAATGCCCGGAAAATGCTCGGGCCTGACCAGTATCTGCACGATGCGCGTCCGCGTGCATTGGTATTTATCGCAAGACGCAATCACGCGGCCGAAGCGGCGAGGGTGCTGCAGGCTGCAACGCAATTTTCATGAGCGGAGGAAATGTGCTGATGTCCGATGATACCAGTATTCACGCCGGCAGTTGCCGCTGTGGCCAGGTGCAGTTGAAGGTCAGGGGTAAGCCGCTGATGACCATGGCCTGTCATTGCACCGGCTGCCAGAAGATGACGGCCAGCGCCTTTTCGCTAAGCGCGCTTTATCCGCTCGATGCGGTCGAGGTGCATGGTCTCGAGCCGGTCATTGGCGGCATGCACGGTGATCTGCATCACAATTTCTGCCCGCATTGCTTGAGCTGGATCTTCACCCGCGGCAAGATGTTCGGGCCGATGATCAATGTGCGTGCGACCATGCTCGACAACGCAGCCGAACTTGCGCCCTTCATCGAGACCTGCACGGACGAGAAGCTACCCTGGGCAACGACGCCAGCCGTGCACAGCTATAACAAGTTTCCACCGATGGAGGCGTTTGCGCAGTTGATGCAGGAATATGCCATGGCCGACGCCTGAGCCTTTCAGCACATTCTGTGTGCCCGGCAATCCGCGCCTCGTTCGCGCCTTGAACCAATTCCGGTCCTCGGCTAAGCCGGATGGATTGCGGCGGGTGATCTGCCGTTTCCTTTCTCATATACGATGGCGGCACTCTTCATGCATAAGGTCATTTTCGATACGGATCCGGGCGTCGATGACGCGATGGCGCTGCTCTTTCTCCATCATCATCCCGACATAGACCTGATCGGCATCACCACCGTTTTCGGCAATGCGACGATCGAGACCACGACACGTAACGCTCTGTTCCTCAAGCGCGAATGGCAGATCGAGGCGCCTGTTGCCCGCGGTGCCGGCGAAACCTTCATTCCGCACCGTGTCAGCCATGAGCCGCCGACCTTCATCCATGGCGACGACGGTCTCGGCAATATCGGTGTGCCCGAGGTGACGGATGTCCTGCCCGATCCGCGTCCGGCCCATCGTTTCATCGTCGACATGGTGCGCGCCAACCCGGGTGAAGTGACGCTGGTTGCCGTCGGCCGCATGACCAATCTCGCCAATGCGCTCAAGGAAGATCCCGAGATCGTCAATCTGGTCAAGGAGGTCGTCATCATGGGCGGTGCCTTCGACACCAATGGCAATGTCACGCCGGCGGCCGAAGCCAATATCCATGGCGATCCGGAAGCCGCCGACATCGTCATGACCGCGACATGGCCGGTCGTTGTCGTCGGCCTCGACGTGACCCTCAAGACCGTGATGACCCGTCAGGCGCTCGCCGATATCCGCGATGCGGCCGGCAAGCGTGCGCAGCTCCTGTTCGACCTGTCACAGTTCTACATCAAGTTCTACGAGGGCCGGGTGCAGGACGGCATGGTCGTGCACGATTCATGCGCCTGCGTCTATGTCGTGGCACCGGAACTCTTCACCACCCGTTCCGGCCCGATCCGCGTCGTCTGCGGCGGCATTGCCGATGGCCAGACGATCCAGAAGCCAGACGGCAAGGGTTTTGGTCCGTCCGACTGGGACGGCGATCTGCCCAGCCATAAGATCTGCGTCGATATCGAGGCAGATGCGGTGCTGAAGCTGATCCACGAGACGATCGTGGCGGTCAGGGAAGACTGAGCAGCAGCGTTGCACTGATGCGCCCCGGCCTTTTTCGGGGCGCTTCTGCGTTTGGCCTCAGCGTTACGCCTGATCAA
This sequence comes from Hyphomicrobiales bacterium, assembly GCA_900470155.1. Classification (GTDB taxonomy): domain Bacteria; phylum Pseudomonadota; class Alphaproteobacteria; order Rhizobiales; family Rhizobiaceae; genus Allorhizobium. The sequence goes on along the minus strand of UBZT01000009.1, from coordinate 115,381 downwards.
GTCTAGGTGCGCCGACCTTGAACCAGGCCTTGGCAATCTTGCCGTTGTCGATCTCGTAGAGGCAGATCACATCCACTTTGCCGCGACCTTCCGGAAAGATGCGCCTCACGGTCTCATGGTCGACCACGACATTGCCGACGACGGCCCGGTTCAGCAGTGTGCCGAAGAGGTTGGGCTCCTTGAAGCGTTCGACATGGCGCGCGCGGATTTCGGCCGCTCCATGTGCCAGCAGCGTGTCGGGAAATGCGTATTAGGCACAGTCTTCCGCCCACCATTGCATGAAGCTCTCGATGTTGCGGGCATTGTAAGCCTCAAGCTGCATCTGCACAGGATAGGCAGCCATTTCCGGCTCAATGTCTGTCATGAAAACTCCGAAAAAATGCGACGGTTCATAGCTGTGTCTTATGCGCCTAATCACGCTCCAGCATGATCACCGGCAGGCCAAGCTCGCGGGCGGCGATGATCTTGGCATAACCGGCTGGACCGCCGGAATTGCGGGCGACCAGATGCGTGATGCCGTAGGCGGTCATGAGATCAGATTCATGCGACGGATCGCTTGCCGGTTTGCCGAGGATGAGCGCGTAGTCGAAAAAGCCGAGCGGTTTCTCCGGCGCATCCACCATGCGGATGATGAAACGGCAGTCGGTGCGTGGTACGAAGGCGTCGAGATATTGCCGCCCGAGCGCCAGGAACACTGTGGCACCAGAGGGCAGGAGGTCTGCCGCCTGCTCCAGCGTGGCGACCGCACGCCAGCGATCACCCGGCTGTTTCTGCCAGCGTGGCCGCACGATCTGGTCCAGAGTAATGCCGGTTTCGGCTGCCGCCTTGATGGCGTTTTCGGAGATCCGCCGGGCAAACGGATGGGTTGCGTCGATCATCCGGGTGACCGCGTTCTCACGCAGGTAGGCCGCCAAGCCCTCGGCACCACCGAAGCCGCCAATGCGGACCTCGCCAGCGGGCAGGATCGGATCCATGGTGCGGCCGGCGAGCGACGTGGTCACGGCATGGCCGTTTTCGACCAGTGTCTGCGCCAGTTCGCGCGCCTCTTTCGTGCCGCCGAGAATCAGGATTTTTTGCCGCTCCCCAGGATTTTGATCAGACGGCATGGGCGAGAATGTTCCCCTTGCGGTCGATGACGATGACATCCACCTCGATCGGTGCGTCGCGTAGAACCGCAATGGCGTTCGAACGCGCGGATACGGCAACGAATGACGCAATGTCTCGTCCGACTTCGGTCATGATTTCAAGAACTTCCAGAGCTGTGTTCGCGGCCTGAACTCTGTCTCTGATACCTTGATCAAGGTTTTCACTACAAGGCAATGATAAAAAATAGTTATTGTCTATTTGACTGCGCGAAGAATGAAGGTCCAGCGCGCCCTGTGCAAGCTTGGCCATCTTGGCGAAACCGCCGGCAAGAGTGAGGCGCGGGACCGGGTGTGCACGCAGATATTTGAGCAGCCCGCCGGCAAAATCACCCATGTCGAGCAGCGCGCCATCGGGCAGTTGGTGAAACGCCTGGGCGGCCCTTTCAGAGGTCGAACCGGTCGCTCCGAGGACATGGGTCAGGCCTTCGGCGCGGGCAACGTCGATGCCGCGATGGATCGAGTGGATCCACGCCGCGCAGGAGAACGGATGCACGATGCCGGTGGTGCCGAGAATGGAAATGCCGCCGACAATGCCGAGGCGCGGGTTCCACGTCTTTTCGGCCAGCACGTCGCCGCCGGGCACGGATATGGTAATCTCAACATCGGGCGAAACGCCATGGGCCGTGCAGAGCGCTTCGACCTCTGCGGTCATCATCTGGCGTGGCACCGGATTGATGGCCGCCTGTCCCGGCGGAATGGGCAGTCCGGCCTTCGTCACCAAACCGACGCCGTCGCCGGCCGCAAAGACAATGCCGCTTCCGGGATTTGTCCGGCGCACCTTAGCCACTACGGTAGCGCCATGGGTCACATCCGGATCATCCCCTGCATCCTTGATGATGCCTGCATAGGCACTGTCGCCGTCCAAGCCCTCGGTTGCGAGGGCAAAGCTTGGCGTTTCGCCACGCGGCAGCGCGATAGACACAGGATCGGGGAACTCACCGGTCAGAAGAGCGGTCAAGGCGGCTTTGGTCGCTGCGGTGGCGCAGGCGCCGGTGGTCCACCCTTTGCGAAGCGCGCTATCCGGTTTTTCCAGACGCAGATCCTCTGCGCCGGTCGGGTCGCTCTGCACCTCGTTGCTTGGCTTGCTCATGGCTTCCTTATAGGCGAGGCGAGGTGCGACCGGAAGCGCAAGTGGCGCGCCGCGCATTGCATTTTTCATAGGCCGGACATAGACCATGAGCATGAGTGACACGACGCATCTTTCCCTGCCATCGAGCCTGCCGGCAATCCAGCCGGGCCATGTCTGGCTGGCCGGTGCGGGGCCGGGCGATCCTGGACTTTTGACGCTTCTGGCGGCCAAGGCGCTGAGCGAAGCGGATGTCATCGTGCATGACGCGCTCGTCAACGACGAATGCCTGAAGCTTGCCCGCAGCGGCGCCATGCTCGAATATGCCGGCAAGCGCGGCGGCAAGCCGTCGGCCAAGCAGCGCGACATTTCGCTGCGGCTTGTCGAACTGGCGAAATCCGGTCTGCGCGTGCTGCGCCTGAAAGGCGGCGATCCGTTCGTCTTCGGCCGGGGCGGCGAGGAGGCCCTGACATTGATCGAGCATGGCGTGCCGTTCCGCATCGTACCGGGCATTACCGCCGGTATCGGCGGGCTGGCCTATGCCGGCATCCCGGTGACCCATCGCGAGGTCAATCACGCGGTCACGTTCCTGACCGGGCATGATTCGTCCGGTGTCGTTCCCGACCGGATTGACTGGGATGCGATCGGTCGCGGTTCGCCGGTCATCGTCATGTATATGGCGATGAAACACATGGGCCAGATTGCCGCCAACCTGATTGCTGCCGGTCGGTCTGTCGATGAACCTGTTGCCTTCGTTTGCGATGCGGCCACGCCGGCGCAGACGGTTCTCGAAACAACGCTCGGCCGGGCCGAAGCCGATATGCTCTCGGCGGGTATCGTGCCGCCCGCGATCGTCGTCGTCGGCGAAGTCGTGCGGCTGCGTGCCTCGCTCGATTGGCTCGGAGCCTTGGACGGTCGGGTGCTGCAGCCCGACCCATTCGCCGTGCAGGAGAGGAAAGATCGGGCATGAGCGGTCTGATGATCGCAGCCCCTGCGTCCGGGTCCGGCAAGACGGTGGTGACGCTCGGCCTGATGCGGGCGCTGAAGCGTCGTGGTTTGCAGCTTGCGCCCGGCAAGGCCGGGCCGGACTATATCGATCCGGCATTTCATTCGGCCGCCAGCGGCGAGACCTGCTTCAATTTTGATCCCTGGGCCATGCGGCCGGAATTCCTTCGGCATCAGGCGGCCAGCCATGGCTCTGGCCGGCTGTTGCTGATCGAGGCGATGATGGGCCTTTTCGATGGGGCTGCGGATGGGTCCGGCTCCGCCGGCGATTTGGCGGCCTGGCTCGCGTTGCCGGTTGTCCTGGTCGTCGACTGTGCCAAAACCTCCCAATCGGTCGCAGCCCTTGTTTCGGGTTTTGCCGGCTACCGTCCCGATGTCCGCGTGGCTGGCGTCATCCTCAACCGTGTGGGCAGCGACCGGCATGAGCTTATGCTGCGCACGGCGCTCGACGCGATCGGCGTGGTCGTTCTCGGGGCCATTCGCAGTGATGCGGGTCTTGCGCTTCCCGAACGCCATCTCGGTTTGGTGCAGGCTGGCGAACATGCCGCACTGGAGACCTTTGTCGGACACGCCGCCGACGTGATGGAAAGCTGCTGCAATCTCGATCGTCTTGTGGCGCTTGCCGACAGCCGTGCTGGTTTATCCAGAGTGCCGGTAGTGTCGTCGATTGCACCCTTTGGTGGACATGTCGCGATTGCGCGTGACATGGCCTTTGCCTTTTCCTATGCCCACATGATCGAAGGCTGGCGCGGGCAGGGCAGTCAGGTCAGCTTCTTCTCACCCTTGGCCAATGAGGCGCCGTCGGCTGACGCCGATGCGGTTTATCTGCCCGGCGGCTATCCGGAACTGCACGCGGGCACGTTGGCCAATGCCTCCGGTTTCAGGACCGGCATGTTAAGTGCCGCCCAGCGTGGTGCGCTGATCTACGGCGAATGTGGTGGCTACATGGTTCTCGGCGATGCGCTGATTGACGGTGAAGGGAAATCGCATGCCATGCTCGGGCTCTTGCCGCTGGTGACAAGCTATGCCGCTCGCAAGCGCCATCTCGGCTATCGACGCCTGACATCGCTTCAACCGGATCTGTTTTCTCAACCGTTGACCGCGCATGAATTCCACTATTCGACCGTGGTATCAGAGGGTGATGCCGATCGCCTGTTCAGGGCTGAGGATGCGCTGGGAGAACTGCTCGGCGAAGCCGGTCTCCGGCGCGGCAATGTATTCGGTTCCTACATGCATCTGGTCGATATCACGGAGACCGGCGCATGAGCGGCCCGATCCAGCATGGCGGCGGGCTGGCCGCCGCGGCTGCCATCTATGGTGGAGAGCCGAAGGACTGGCTCGATCTGTCGACCGGCATCAATCCGTGCCCGCCGCCTCTGCCAGCGATCCCCGATCGCGCCTGGCACCGGCTGCCGGATCGCGAGCTGGAGCATGCTGCGCGCGCCGAGGCCCGTAAATTTTACGCATCCGGCGACCGGTTGCCTCTGCCTGTGCCGGGCACGCAATCGGCCATCCAGCTCCTGCCACGCCTTGTCGCGCCATCGCGGCGGGTTGCGATCTTTGCGCCGACCTATGGCGAATATCGCCGAGCCTTTGAACTTGCCGGCTTTGCCGTCGATGCGGTCACGTCGATCGATGAAATCGATGCGCGTCATGGTCTGGTGGTTGTCGTCAATCCCAACAATCCCGACGGTCGCTTGTATACGCGAGAGCAGCTTTCGCTGCTGGTCGAAAACCTGCGACAGAGTGATGGAATTCTGGTGGTGGACGAAGCCTTCGGCGAGATGTGCCCCGATAGCAGCATGGCTGGCATACGCGATCCGAACCTCATCGTCTTCCGCTCCTTCGGCAAGTTCTTCGGCATGGCCGGGATCCGGCTCGGTTTTGTCATCGCGGACGAGAGCATCACCGGGCGTTTTGCCGAGTGGCTCGGTCCCTGGTCCGTATCCGGCCCGGCACTCAGTATTGCCACGCAACTCTTTGCGGCAGATCGGCAAAGGATCGCCGATCAGATTGCCATGCGCCGGGCCGAGCTCGACAGCATCCTGTCGGCGCATGGTTTGACAATCCGCGGTACCGTCGGGCTGTTTGCGCTGGTCGAGGACGAGCAGGCGGCGGATCTGCATGCGCATCTTTGCAGCCATCATATTTTGACGCGTAAATTCGACTATGCGCCCGCCTGGCTGCGTTTCGGTCTTGCTCCGGACATCAACGCCGATCTTCGCCTGAGCAAGGTGCTGGATCTGTGGCGGGCAGGCTCAGCATGATGCACCTGCTTACACTGTGCCTGGCGATCGTGCTTGATCGGGTGGTTGGCGATCCGCCAGCTCTGTGGTCGCGCCTGCCGCATCCGGTGGTCCTGTTCGGTGCCGGGATCAGTTTTCTGGAAAAACATCTGAACAATGCACGCTTCACGCCGGAAGGTCGGCGTCTGAACGGTGTGCTGTCGATCGTGCTGCTGCTGTCTGTTTCGGTATTGACGGGAGCTTTGCTATCCTGGCTGTTTGACAGTCTCGGACCTGTCGGTCTCGCCTGCGAAGCGGTGGTTGCTGCCGTGTTCATTGCCCAGAAAAGCCTTGGCGATCATGTTCAAGCCGTTGCCCGCGGGTTGAAACAGGATGGAATCGAAGGTGGACGGCAAGCGGTGTCGATGATCGTCGGGCGTGATCCGAAGACACTCGACGGTCCGGGTGTCTGCCGGGCGGCAATCGAGAGCCTGTCGGAGAATTTTGCCGATGGCGTCGTGGCGCCGGTCTTCTGGTATGCGGTCGCCGGTCTGCCCGGGATCCTGGCCTACAAGATGCTGAACACAGCCGATTCTATGATCGGCCACAAGAACGAGCGCTATGTCGATTTCGGTTGGGCTTCCGCGCGGCTGGACGATCTGGCCAACTGGCCGGCGGCGCGGATCTCGGCGGTGCTGCTTGCGCTTGCGGCCTGGTTGCGCCTGGGCCGGGATGCGGGCCGGATGTCGCTTTCGGCGGCGCTGCGCGATCACGGGCTGCATCGCTCGCCCAATTCCGGCTGGCCGGAGGCGGCGATGGCGGGTGCGCTTGATCTGCAACTGGCCGGGCCACGCATCTATGGGGGCGTGCGTGTCAGCGAGCCGATGATGCATGCCGCCGGTCGCACCGATGCCAGCCATCACGATATCATGCGTGGCGTACAGGTCTTCTACACGGCCTGCAGTCTGCTTCTTGCCGTGACTGTGCTGCTCGCTCTCTTGGTCGGGCTGTAGCCCGGGACCGCGCTTGTCTCAATCAATGCCGGCGGCGTCGCGAAGGCGCTCGGTATTGGGCACGATGACATGGCGGTTGTTTTCGATCACGATGATGCCGTCCTTGCGTAGCTTGGTCATCTGGCGGCTGACCGTCTCGATGGTGAGGCCAAGGAAGTCAGCGATATCGGCGCGCGACAGCGGCAGGTCGAAGGTTGAGGTGTCGACCGTTTCCGGGTCGATATGGGTGGCGATCAGGTAGAGGAAACTCGCGACCTTTTCCTGGGCCGTCTTGCGGCCGAGTGTCAGCATCCAGTCACGCGCCTCATCGAGTTCCTTCAGCGCTTGGCCGTGAAGCATGCGTTCCATGTCCGGGACTTCGCCGACCATGCGATCGATGACGTGGCGGGGGAAGGTGCAGATTTCCGTATCGGTCGCGGCTTCGGCTGTGATCGAGCTTTCGCCCTGGAACGGTCTGCCGAGAAAATCCGGGGCAAATTGCAGGCCGACGATCTGCTGGCGCCCGTCGGCCATCATCTTCGACAGCTTGATGACGCCTTTCAGGATATTGCCGTAACTACCGACCGGCTCGCCCTGGCCGATGATCTCGTTGCCGGCCTCGACGCGCCTGCGGATGGAGTGGCGGTTGAGTTCCACCATCTGCGCGGCAGACAGGACCGAGCAGAGGCCACCCTGGCGGGCTTCGCAGTTCCGGCAGACGGTTGGGGCTTCACAATCGGGCCGTGGTTTTTGGAATGCGTCCATCATCATGCCGCCCTGTCAATGCCCTTGGTCCTACGTCTTGGGCCGCTCGCGCCGCGGTGCTCGACCGAAAAACTTCCGTTCAACTCTAGGCGGAATAATCGGTTTGCGACTTGATCGAAGTCAAAGGAAGCGCGGTTTGCCGCAGTTATCCTTGGCTAAAATCAAGTCGATGCGGAGCCTCAACTCGCCATGAACAACAGTCTTCTTTCGCGCTATTCCGGTGCGGTCCCACGCTATACGAGCTATCCGACAGCGCCACATTTTCATGAGGGGATCGACTGTGGCATTTATGCGCAGTGGCTGGGCTCTCTGTCGGGCAAAGAGGATCTGTCACTCTATATCCACATACCTTATTGCGACCGGCTGTGCTGGTTCTGTGCCTGTCACACGAAACATACTCTGAAATATGAACCGATCTCGACCTATCTCGAATCGCTGAAGAAAGAGATCGCCAAGGTCGGCGCGCTAGTCTCCGGCGAGGCCAAGGTGTCGGCGGTGCATTTCGGCGGCGGTTCTCCGACCATGGTCCGGCCGGAGGACCTCGTCTCGCTGATGGCGGCCCTACGCGCGGCATTCAGCTTCGGCGAGACTGTCGAAATCAGTGTCGAGATGGACCCGAACGATCTCGATGACAGCCGCTATGATGCACTGGCTCAGATCGGCATGACGCGGGCAAGCCTTGGCGTGCAGGATTTCGACCCGCTCGTGCAGGCGACGATCAACCGGCTGCAGTCCTTCGAGCAGACGAAGTCCGTTGTCGATGCGGTCCGGGCGCGGGGCGTGCATTCGGTCAATTGCGACATTCTCTACGGGTTGCCGCACCAGACCGTGGAAACGCTTGGCCGGACCGTTGACGATATTCTGTCGCTGGCACCGGATCGCATCGCGCTGTTCGGCTATGCCCATGTGCCATGGATGAAGAAACACCAGACGATGATTCCCGAAGCGGCGCTGCCGGGGCTCGAGGAACGCTTCGCGCAGATGACCATGGCATCCGACATGCTGCTGGCTGCAGGCTACGAGGCGATCGGCATCGACCACTTCGCCCTGCCGGGTGACAGCCTGGCGGTTGCTGCGCGGGAAGGGCGGCTGCGCCGCAATTTCCAGGGCTATACCCATGACGGGGCCAAGGCGCTGATCGGGCTCGGCGCCTCGTCTATCGGGCAATTGCCGCAGGGTTATGTGCAGAACATGCCGGCAACCGGCGAATATCAACGGATGGCCGATAGCGGCGGTCTTGCCGCCGTCCGTGGTATCGCCGTATCGGACGAGGACCGCATGCGCGCCCGGGTGATCGAGGAAATCATGTGCCGCTTCGCCGTGTCGTTTTCCGGGTTGAGAACAGATTTCGGCCATCTTGCCGAAACGGTGATTGCGGAAGCACGACAGTTTGCCGCCAGCAATCGCGACCGGATCTGTCAGGTCGTCGACGACGAATTTTCTCTGACTGAAACCGGCCGGCCCTTTGCCCGCACGGTTGCCGCTGTGTTCGACAGCTACCTTTCCAATGGCAAGGGACGCCATTCGATTGCTGTTTAGGCAACACTTCGGTGGCAAATTTCATCCTGTCTTAAAACGGCCATTGGCTTTTAAGAGTGTTTTCCCTATGTGGAACACAGAATTTAAGACATATGAGGTACGAGCGTGACCGCTACATTCGATAAAGTTGCCGACATCATTGCTGACACCAGCGAAATCGATCGCGAGACGATCACGCCGGAAAGCCACACGATCGACGATCTCGGCATCGACAGCCTCGACTTCCTCGACATCGTGTTTGCGATCGACAAGGAATTCGGCATCAAGATTCCGCTCGAGCAGTGGACCCAGGAAGTCAACGAAGGCAAGGTTTCGACCGAAGAATACTTCGTTCTGAAGAACCTCTGTGCCAAGATCGACGAACTCAAGGCTGCCAAGGGCTGATCCGCTCAAACGGCGGAGATCGTCATGCTGCTTGAATATTTCCAGATGATTGACAAGGTCGAGAGCGTGGATCTCGGCCTTGGACGTTTGAAGGCCCGCTCGGTCGTGCCGATGGAAAGCCCCGTTTTCGAGGGTCATTTCCCCGGCATGCCGTTGGTGCCCGGCGTCCTGTTGATCGAGACCATGGCCCAGGCTTCCGGCCTGCTGGTGCTCGCGGTCAAGGATTTCGCGGCGATGCCGTTCCTGATGGCCGTCGATGGCGCCAAGATGCGGACCTTTGTCGAGCCCGGCGCCGTGCTCGACATCGAGGCCGAGCTCGAACATGACGGCTCCGGCTTTGCTGTGACCAAGGCGCGCATTACCTCGGAGGGCAAGAAGGTTTGTGATGCCCAGCTGAAGCTGCGTACCATGCCCTTCAGCGAAATTCCGCTGGCGCCGATCGTGCGCAAGCGCGCCGAGGATATCGGCCTGATCGACGCGATTGCGGCAGCCCGCTGAGGGCTGCTCGTGCCTTCCGGCGCAATCGCCTATTGACCTTCGGGCGCGGATCGGGAAAACCCGCTTTTGACGCTGGCCGTGGGGCCTGCGAGAGGATTGCATATGGTCAAGAATCCGAATGATGTGGTGATCACCGGCATTGGCATCGTGACATGCCATGGAACCGGCAAGGAACCACATATAGCCCTCTTGTCGTCGCCCAAAGCGCCCGATCCGGTGCTCGAGACGGGCAAGTTCAAACCCTATGTCGTGCATCGCCTGCCGGAGATCGACTGGTCCGCCCAGATCGGCCGCAAGGATCAGCGGCAGATGGAAAACTGGCAGCGCCTCGGCGTGTTCGCCGCGGGTCTCGCGCTCGACGATGCCGGCATGAAGGATGACGTCGAAGCCTGTGGCTCGATGGATCTGATCGTCGCAGCCGGTGGCGGCGAACGTGACATCGCCGTCGACAGCCTGATCGTCGATGAGGCCCTGAAGCGCAATGATCGCGAAAAGCTGCTGATCGAAAAGCTGACGACCGAACTGCGCCCGACGCTGTTTCTGGCGCAGTTGTCCAATCTGCTCGCCGGCAATATCTCGATCGTGCACAAGGTCACCGGTTCGTCGCGCACGTTCATGGGCGAGGAATCGGCCGGGATTTCGGCCATCGAAACCGCGTATTCGCGGATCAAGGCCGGTCAGTCGACCCATACCCTGGTCGGCGGCGCCTTCATTTCGGAACGCCCTGACATCCTGCTTCTGGTCGAGGGTATTCGTGCCCACCAGACTGGCCCATGGCAACCACTGTGGTCGCGTGACGGCACGGACGGTGGCGGCATGATCCTTGGCACAGTCGGGGCTTTCCTGGTGCTCGAATCGCGCGAACACGCCGAGGCCCGCGGCGCTCACATCTATTGTGTTCTGGATGCTGTGGAAGGCGACCGGGGCAATCGTGATGATGGACGTTTCGAGCAACGGCTCTCCGGTATCACACCGGAGGCTGACGCTCTCGATGCAGCGGATACGATCGTGTTCTCCGGCGCATCCGGCATGGCCGATCTGTCGAAGCGCGAAAAGGCAACCCTGGAAGCCCGTTTCGGCGCGGTTCCCGTACGCGGCTATGCCGGCTCCATCGGTCATTCGCTCGAAGCGCAATTCCCGGTTGGACTGGCGCTTGCTGCCCTGTCGATCGACAGCGGTGCGATCGTGCCAGTCTTCGACGAGAGCAACGAGTCCAAGCAGGCAAAGCCTGCCCGGCACGCGGTCGTGACGACCGTCGGCTACGTGCGCGGCGAAGGTCTTGCCGTTCTTTCGGCAGATGCTTGAGGAGACTGGATCCATGACTGACAACCGTTTCACGGACCACCTTGGACGCCCGATCATCGCCGTCACCGGCATGGGCGTCATCACCTCGCTTGGCCAGGGGCTTTCCGACAACTGGTCGGCGCTGACCTCGGGCAAGTCGGGGATCCACAGGATCAAGCGCTTTGATACCGAAGGCATGTCAACCCGCATTGCCGGGACCGTGGACTTCCTGGAAGTGCCGGCCCCCAATTCGGTTGAGCGGTCCTACGCGATGGCACGCGAGACCACGATCGAGGCCCTGGCGCAGGCCGGTATCGATGGCGACTTCAATGGACCGCTGTTTCTCGCGGCCCCTCCGGTCGAACCCGAATGGCATGACCGTTTTGCGCTCGCCGACCGCGCACCACCGGCCTCCGAGCCTGGCGATGCCTATGTGCGTTTCCTCGCCGCCATGCGCGCCAAGCCTGATCCGGTGTTTCTCGAAGCTGTCCAGTTCGGGGCGATCTCGGAGCGTCTGGCCGACAGGTTCGGCACGCGCGGACTGCCGGTTACCTTGTCGACCGCCTGTGCCTCGGGGGCTACCGCCATCCAGTTGGGCGTCGAAGCCATTCGCCGGGGCCGCACCACCCGTGCACTGACTGTTGCGACCGATGGCTCGATCAGCCCGGAATCGGTGGTGCGTTTCGCATTGCTGTCGGCGCTGTCGACCCAGAACGATCCGCCAGAAAAGGCATCCAAGCCGTTCAGCAAGGAACGCGATGGTTTTGTGATTGCAGAAGGCGCAGCCACGCTGGTGCTGGAATCGCTGGAAGCAGCGATTGCACGCGGCGCCAGGGTCCTCGGCATCATGAAGGGTTGTGGCGAAAAGGCCGATCACTTCCATCGTACACGCTCGTCGCCTGACGGTGGCCCGGCGATTGCCACGATGAAGGCGGCACTTGCCGATGCGGGTCTGTCGGAAGCGCAGGTTGGCTATATCAACGCCCATGGCACATCGACGCCGGAAAACGACAAGATGGAATACGGCGCGATGCTGTCGGTCTTCGGCGATCGCCTCAAGGATGGCATCCCGTGCTCGTCGAACAAGTCGATGATTGGCCACACGCTCACGGCTGCCGGTGCGGTCGAGGCGGTGTTCTCGATCCAGACCATGCTGACCGGCACACTGCCGCCGACGATCAACTACACCAATCCCGATCCGTCAATCGTGCTGGATGTGGTGCCGAACGCGAAGCGAGACGCCGATGTTTCGGCGGTTGCGTCGAACTCGTTTGGCTTCGGTGGCCAGAACGCAAGCCTTGTCATGACGCGGGAACCGGCGTAATCCGCCTCGCAACGATGATAGATCTGAACTAACGCCCGCCGGGCGGGGAAAAATCCTATGCGCGCATTGCAACTCGTCGAAGACCGCAAGCTTGAAATCGTCGATCTGCCGGAGCCCGATGCACCCGGCCCGGGCGAGGTGACGCTTCGCGTCAAGGCCGTGGCCCTGAACCACATCGATGTCTGGGGCTGGCGCGGCATGGCGTTTGCCAAGCGCAAGATGCCGCTGGTGATCGGTGCGGAAGCCTCCGGTGTCGTCGAGGCGATCGGCCCGGGCGTCGGCAACATCCTACCGGGTCAGCTTGCAGCCATCTATGGCGCGCGCACTTGCGGCCTGTGCAAGCCATGCCGCGAAGGCCGTGACAACCTGTGCGAAAATGTCAGCGGCGTGCACGGTTTCCATCTCGACGGCTTTGCCCAGGAAAAGATCAACCTTCCGGCTCGCCTGCTGGTTCCGGCCCCTCCGGGCGTCGATGCCATTGGCGCAGCGCTTGCCCCTGTCACTTTCGGGACCGTCGAACACATGCTGTTCGACAATGCCAAGCTTGAGCCGGGCGAAACGATCCTCATCCATGCCGGCGGTTCGGGTATCGGAACTGCTGCCATCCAGCTAGCGAAGAAGATCGGCTGCACCGTCATCACCACCGTCGGTTCCGACGACAAGATCGAGCCGGCCAAGGCGCTGGGTGCCGATCATGTTATCAACTACCGCAAGGACCGCTTCGAAGGTGTCGTGCGCAAGCTGACCAAGAAGAAGGGTGTTGATGTCGTCTTCGAACATGTCGGCAAGGATACGTTCGCAGCGTCGATGTTCTGCCTGAAACGCGGTGGTCGTCTGGTCACCTGCGGCTCGACATCGGGTGTATCCACCGACGTCAACCTGATGATGCTGTTCCAGCAACAGCTAAAACTTCTCGGCTCCTTCGGTTGTCGGATGGAAAACATGGCGGACGCCATGCAGAAGATGGCGCGCGGCCTAGTGCATCCGGTGATCGATACACAGGTCAGCTTCGACGATATCGACAAGGCACTTGCCCGCATGGAAGGTCGCCAGGTGTTCGGCAAAATCCTCCTGAAGATGGATTGATCCATTGCGGATGATCATCACCCGCATCGTGCTCGCCCTGCGCAAGCTGTCCCAGTGGATGGTTGCGCAGGCGGCGTTCGGCTTTCTCAGCATGCTCAAGGTGCTTCCGGCCGATGCGGCGATCGATTTTGCCGATCGGCTGATGCGCTGGATCGGGCCGAAGACGCGCCGGCACACGCTGATGATGGTCAATCTTCGCAACGCGTTTCCGGAAAAAACCCAGGCTGAGCGTGAGGCAATTGCGCTCGCCAGTTGGGGCCATATGGGCCGGCTTGCGGCCGAGTACGTCTTTCTCGACCAGCTGTTCGACTACGACCCGGATAAACCGGGTGAGGGGCGGATTGAGGTGTCGGGCGTGCCGATCTTCATGGAGCTGCGCAATCAGCCGCGGCCGTTCATCGTCTTTACCGCGCATACGGCGAATTTTGAACTGCTGCCTGTCGCAGGGGCGGCATTCGGCCTTATGGTGACGGTGCTGTTCCGGCCGCCGAACAATCCGTATATCGCGGAAAAAGTGTTCGAGTTTCGCCGCAAGCGCATGGGCAAGCTGGTTCCCTCGCATGCGGGGTCATCCTTTGCCCTGGCGCGCCAACTGGAGCAGGGCGGTGGCGTGGGCGTGCTCGTCGACCAGAAATTCCAGCGCGGCGTGCAGACGCAGTTCTTCAACAATCCGGTTCAGACCAATCCGCTTCTGGCCAAGCTTGCCCGGCAGTTCGGTTGCGACATCTATCCGGCGCGCTGCATTCGTTTGCCCGGTAATCGGTTCCGGCTGGAGATCGAGCCGAAGATTGATCTCCCCCATAATGACAAGGGTCAACTGGACGTCGCTGCAACCGCGCAGGTGTTGAACGACAAGGTCGAATCCTGGGTCCGGGAGCATCCGGAGCAATGGCTCTGGTATCATGATCGCTGGAACATAAAACACACGATCTGAAGCAGTTGGCGCGGTTTGACCGTGTCTGCGGCATCCCTGATATGCCGTAACATTTTTTGGGCTAGCGAGTGAACGCTACGCCCAGAGATTGAAGATGATGCAACCTCATGTTATCGCTCAAATTGGAGTGAATGTGACTTGGTGGCTTGCCCATGTCACACGAGTAAATGAGGTGATTGCATGTCTTCAGGTCCATCGCGTGACGGGAATCTGCTTCCGTTGTTCGAAGCTGTCACATTGAAGAACGTCCAGTTGCAGCAAGCCATTCGCAGCGGCAACGACCGTCTGGTCGCGGTGCTTGATCGCGAGCTTGATCCCCTGATCTGCGAGATGGTGGCTTATCGCGCCAGTGAACCTGAGGAAATCTATCTTCAGCTTCAGCTGCTCACCAAGCTGCTGCGCGAGGATGCCGATGATCGCTCCTGCGTTCTGCGCCATACCGCTTTGATGTCCATCCTGATCGAGCGCTATTTTGGGCCGCGTGGTCTGGCAAAGCCGACTGGCGAGGCGGTGGCCTCCATGCTCGAGGCAAAGCCTTATGCTTCGTTTGGCGACGACGACATGCTGAACGAGGTGATCCTCAACAGTCTTCCCGATCGCGTCGCCGTGGTCACGCGGGATTATCGCTACCTGTTTGCCAATCCGGCCATGGCTGACATGCTGCGCATGCGCCCGATCGAAATGATCGGCCGCAGCGTTTTCGAGCTTGGTCTGCAACCGGAGGCATTTACGTCGATGCGCGACGCGCTCGATCATGCATTCCGTGGTGAAAGTGGTGATTTTGCCAGCCGCTTTATCGGCGGCAACCATATGGTTTCAGCGTTTTACGGGCGGTTTGCGCCCTTGCGCAGCAGCCACGGCGCGATCAATGGCGCTGTATTGTCGTTCAGCGAGAGTAACGTGAGCGTCAACAATCTCGCGGCCTGAGCTTTGCGGCGTGCCCGCAGATCGATGGAAAACGCCCGGGAGGCTGAGCGCATCGATGTCGCACACGGCGTTCAGTTTACATCGAAACCGCGCGCCCGGTCGCTGACGCCGGCCAGAAGATGTTCACGCTCGAACGCAATGTGTCGACGTATGCCTTCGAAGAATCCTCGCAGCATATAGCCGACTGCCTCCATGTTCACGGTATCGCCTGCGCCCAGCTTGAGCAGGGCATCGGTCAGTTCCTCGGCAAAACACTGATCTTCGAAATGTTCGAATTTCAAACGCTCGAGCGTCTCAGCGAGATGTTCCGGTGGGTTTTCGCTTGAGCGCAGTTGCGGGAACAGCACTGTCTCCTCGTAGTGATGCGCAGCCTTGACCAGCGGGCCAAGCGACTTCGCCGCGTAGATGCACTTTTGCCGATTGATGCTGGAGGGCAGGGAATCGGCAATCTCCTCGAGTTCGCTGCACAGTGCCAACTGTTCACCATGCGAGTGCCGCAGCCAAGCGGCGCAACTGTCGCCGCCCACTGTGCGATTGGGGTTGCCGCCGTGGAACTCGTCTGTTGCGGACAGATATGTGGTGGTTTTCGCTTGCATGTCGATCATCTCCAACGCGCCGTCCCTGGCGGGTTTGCCGTGCCTGTCACCGCAGATCCAGACCTCCCCGATCACACCGCTGACAGGCTGCTTCCTCCGGTGTGATGTCGAGGTTGACCAATCCGACGGGAGATTGCCTTGACCTGGATCAAGGTGGTTTTGGCCCGTCAATGCGATGTCTGCAGTCGATGCGGGAGGATTCTCCGTCTGGTGATGGCACCCGCACGTGAATCAGCAAGCCGTTGGGGGATTCCAACAATGAATTATACGATAGAAACCATGGGGATGGCATTGCTCGCCTTCGCCGCGCTGCTCGGGGTGGCTTTTGCCCATGACAGCCTGTTTGCCGCCCATATGTGGGTTGCTTTCTTCGTGCTGGCGGGCGGCACGATCATCATGTTGCGACGGATGAAGTTTGCCCCGGCGAATGGGGTCGTCACGGCTCCTTCCGCACCGAAGTCCGAATATTTCGATGAGGTCGTGCGCTACGGCGTGATCGCCACCGTCTTCTGGGGCGTGGTTGGGTTCCTGGTCGGCGTCATTGCGGCGCTGCAACTGGCCTATCCGGACCTCAACATCGAGCCTTGGTTCAATTTCGGCCGGGTCCGCCCGCTGCATACCTCGGCCGTCATCTTCGCCTTCGGCGGCAATGCGCTGATTGCCACTTCCTTCCATGTGGTACAGCGCACGTCGCGGGCACGACTGTTTGGCGGCAATCTCGGCTGGTTCGTCTTCTGGGGCTACCAGTTTTTCATCGTCATGGCCGCAACAGGCTATCTGCTGGGCATTACCCAGGGACGCGAATATGCCGAGCCGGAATGGTATGTCGATCTCTGGCTGACCGTCGTTTGGGTCGCCTATCTGATTACCTTCCTCGGAACGCTGCTGACCCGCAAGGAGAGCCACATCTACGTGGCCAACTGGTTCTACCTGGCCTTCATCGTGACGATCGCGATGCTACATATCGTCAACAACCTGGCGATGCCGGTCTCCTTCCTCGGCGTGAAGAGCTATTCGGCCTTCTCCGGCGTGCAGGATGCATTGACGCAGTGGTGGTACGGCCACAATGCGGTCGGCTTCTTCCTGACCGCCGGCTTCCTCGGCATGATGTATTATTTCGTGCCGAAGCAGGCCAACCGTCCGGTCTACTCCTACCGCCTGTCGATCATCCACTTCTGGGCGCTGATCTTCATGTATATCTGGGCCGGCCCGCACCATCTGCATTACACGGCTCTGCCCGACTGGGCCCAGACGCTCGGCATGGTGTTCTCGATCATGCTGTGGATGCCGTCCTGGGGCGGCATGATCAACGGCCTGATGACGCTGTCGGGCGCCTGGGACAAGATCCGCACAGATCCGATCATCCGCATGATGGTGATTGCCATCGCCTTCTACGGCATGTCGACCTTCGAAGGTCCGATGATGTCGATCAAGGCGGTCAACTCGCTCAGCCACTATACCGAATGGACCATCGGTCACGTTCACTCCGGTGCGCTCGGCTGGGTCGGCATGATCACGTTCGGCGCGATCTACTACCTGACGCCGAAACTGTGGAACCGCAACCGGCTGTACTCGATGCGCCTGGTCAACTGGCACTTCTGGCTCGCCACGCTCGGCATCGTCGTCTACGCCGCCGTTCTGTGGGTTGCCGGCATCCAGCAGGGTCTGATGTGGCGCGAATATGATGAACAGGGCTTCCTGGTCTACTCCTTCGCCGAATCGGTTGCTGCCATGCATCCCTATTTCGTGCTGCGTGCCATCGGCGGTGCCATGTACCTGCTCGGTTCGCTGATCATGGCCTACAACGTCCTGATGACCATCCTCGGCTACGAGCGACAGGAAGCACCGATCCCCGGATCCGTCGTTCCGGCCGCCGCGCAGCCGGCTGAATAAGAAGGAAGGCTCATATGTCTATTCTTGATAAACACGTCATCTTCGAGAAGAACGGGAGCCTTCTTCTCCTCGGTTCGCTGCTGGTGGTCACCATCGGCGGGATCGTGGAAATCGCGCCGCTGTTCTACCTCGAAAACACGATCGAAAAGGTCGAAGGCATGCGGCCCTACACGCCGCTGGAACTGGCCGGTCGCAACATCTACATCCGCGAAGGCTGCTACGTCTGTCACAGCCAGATGATCCGCCCGTTCAAGGACGAGGTCGAGCGCTACGGGCATTATTCGCTGGCGGCGGAATCGATGTACGACCATCCGTTCCAGTGGGGCTCGAAGCGGACCGGGCCGGATCTGGCTCGGGTCGGAGACCGCTATTCCAACGAATGGCACGTCCAGCACCTGAACGAACCGCGCGACGTCGTGCCGGAATCGGTCATGCCGAGCTACTCCTATCTGCAGACGACGGTGCTCAAGGTGCCTGACGTCAGCATGGAGCTGGTCGCCAATCGCCGCGTGGGGGTTCCCTATTCCGACGAGATGGTCGAGCAGGCATCCGCTGACCTCGCGGCCCAGGCGGATCCGAATGCCGACACCGAGGCACTTCTGGCCCGTTATCCAAAGGCCAAGGTCGGCGATTTCGACGGCGATCCGACCCGGTTGACGGAGATGGACGCGCTTGTCGCCTATCTCCAGATGCTCGGCACGCTGGTCGACTTTTCCACCTATGACGACGCAACCGGTTATCGCTGAGGAGGGCATCATGGAAACCTATACGGCTCTGCGCCACTTCGCCGACAGCTGGGGGCTGCTCGCCATGGCCCTGTATTTCGTGGGCGTCGTCCTCTTCACCATGCGTCCGGGCGCCAAGCGGCTGGCGGAAGAAGCCGCCAGCATCCCTCTCAAGGAGGATTGAACAATGGCAGAAAAACACATTGACGAAATCAGTGGCGTCGAAACCACTGGCCATGAATGGGACGGCATCCGGGAACTGAACAATCCCATGCCGCGCTGGTGGGTCTATACCTTCTACGCAACCATCATCTGGGCCATTGGATACATGGTCGCCTATCCGGCGATCCCGATGCTGAACGGGGCGACCAAAGGTCTGCTCGGCTATTCGAGCCGGGCCGAGGTCGCGGCCGAACTGACCAGCGCAAAGGCTGCCCAGTCGGTCTATCTCGACAAGATCACCACGCTGCCGTTGAACGAGATCGTCGCCGATCCGGGCTTGGCACAGTTTGCGGTTGCCGGTGGTGCTGCGGCCTTCAAGGTCAACTGTGCCCCTTGCCACGGATCGGGGGCTGCCGGTGGTGCCGGCTATCCGAACCTGAACGATGACGACTGGCTGTGGGGCGGTGATCTGGAATCGCTGCACACCACCATCGCCCACGGCATTCGCTACGATGGCGATGCCGATACCCGGATCTCCGAGATGCCGGCTTTTGCCGAGATCATCGAGCCCGAACAGGTGAAGCAGGTTGCCGCCTATGTCGTCAGCCTTACCGGCACGCCGTCCAATCCGGCACTGGTTGAACCCGGTCGTCAGGTGTTTGTAGACAATTGCGCAGCCTGCCATGGCGAGGATGCCAAGGGTCTGCGGGATTTCGGTGCCCCGAACCTTGCCGATGCCATCTGGCTGAAGGCGGGAACGGAAGCGGGGATCCTCGCCCAGATCAATGCGCCCAAGCACGGCGTCATGCCCGGCTGGGGGACGCGTCTGGGTGACGCAACCGTCAAGCAGCTGACCGTCTATGTGCATTCGCTGGGCGGCGGCGAATAACGGTCTGATCGAACGACACAAGTCTGTTGCAAGACTGGCCGCATCCCCGGATGCGGCCATTTTTGCGCCTCCCTGGCTGGAACAGAGCAAGCTCAGTGCCTTGCGACGCTTCGCCGCTGCTTGACTTAAGTCAAGGCGGGTTGAACCACCAGATGGGACAAGCAAGCATCAGAAACAGGTGCGGGTGCCACGAATATGTTTGCCGATCAGAAACAAGTCGCCAATGGCGGCGAGGTCGAGAGACACGAAGCTGAGGCGGTGATGTCGGCCAAACTGCGCGGCCCGCTTTACGAGGCGCGCAAGAAGATCTTTCCCAAGCGCGCCGAGGGCCAGTTTCGCCGTTTCAAGTGGATCGTCATGGCGATCACGCTTGGCATCTACTACCTGACGCCCTGGCTGCGCTGGGACCGCGGTGCCTATGCGCCGGACCAGGCGGTGCTGATCGATCTCGCCCACCGGCGTTTCTACTTCTTCTTCATCGAGATTTGGCCGCAGGAATTCTTCTACGTCGCCGGCCTGTTGGTGATGGCCGGGTTCGGGCTGTTCCTGATCACCTCTGCGGTCGGTCGCGCCTGGTGCGGCTATACCTGTCCGCAGACGGTCTGGGTCGATCTGTTCCTCGTGGTCGAGCGCTTCATCGAGGGCGATCGAAACGCCCGGATCAAGCTGGAAAGTGCGCCCTGGAGCCTGTCGAAGATCTGGAAACGGGTTTCCAAGCATGCGATCTGGGTGCTGATCGGCGTGCTAACCGGGGGTGCCTGGATCTTCTATTTCGCCGACGCTCCGTCGCTTGCCATGGATTTTGTCGCTGGCCGCGCCGAGCCGGTTGCCTATATGACCGTCGCCGTGCTGACCGCCACGACCTATGTGTTCGGCGGGCTGATGCGCGAACAGGTCTGCATCTACATGTGCCCGTGGCCACGCATCCAGGCGGCCATGCTCGACGAGAAATCGCTGGTCGTCACCTATAACGACTGGCGCGGCGAACCGCGCACGCGCCACGCCAAGAAGGCGGCCGCCGCCGGCGAGCCGATCGGCGATTGCGTCGATTGCAATGCCTGCGTCGCCGTCTGTCCCATGGGCATCGATATCCGCGACGGACAGCAGTTGGAATGCATTACCTGCGCGCTTTGCATCGATGCCTGCGACGGCGTGATGGACAAGGTTGGCAAGCCGCGCGGCTTGATCGCCTATGCGACGCTCGAAGAATACCAGTCGAACATGGCGCTGGCGACCAATGATGGTTTGACGGTGATCGAGCCGGCACGGGTGCGCAATCCGGACGGTTCGTTCAGCGACAAGGTCCGCCATTTCGACTGGCGGGTGATTTTCCGGCCGCGGACGCTGCTCTACATGTTTGTCTGGAGTGCCGTCGGCGTTGGCCTGGTCGTCACGCTGCTCGGTCGCGACCGCCTCGAACTCAATGTCCTGCATGACCGGAACCCGCAATATGTGCTGGAATCCGACGGCTCGATCCGCAACGGCTATACGATCCGGATTCTCAACATGATCGCCCAGCCGCGTGATATCATTGTTTCGCTGGACGGACTGCCCGACGCGGTGATGAAGATCAACGGCATCAACGAGGCACCGGGTCGGTCGTTCACCGTTTCGGTCGAACCGGACGAGGCGACCACTCTGAAAGTCTTCGTGACCATGCCGGGCGACAAGATCGCCAGCGATGCCGAGAATGTCCAGTTCATTGCCAAGGATACCGCAAGTACCGAGCAGGATACCTATACCGCTGTCTTCAATGCGCCGGGAGCGAAGAAATGAGCCAGAAAACGATCAAGACCTTCACTTTCACCGGATGGCATATGCTGGCTGCCATGGTGCTTTTCTTCGGCACGATCATCACCGTGAACTTTACCATGGCCTATTTTGCCACCTCCACCTGGAGCGGGCTGGTGGTTAAGAACACCTATGTCGCCAGCCAGCAGTTCAATGGCAAGACGACTGCCATCCGCGAGATGCTGGCCACCGGCATCAAGGGGCAGCTTGAGGTGGACGGCATGGCCATTCGCTACCGCTTGCGCCTTCCCGGCGAAAAGCCTGTCGTGGCCGACAGTGTGACGGCACATTTCAAGCGGCCGGTCGGCGAACATCAGGATTTCCAGTTGGCTCTGACACCGGCCGGCAACGGTCTCTATGTCGCAGAGCACGAGGTTCTGGCCGGCAACTGGATCGTCGAGATGATCGCCATACAGGGCGGCAAGACCATCATGCATGAAGCCAATCGCATCGCGATTGCAGGAGAATAACCATGAGCTGCTGTGCGGCAGGAACAGAGGGTGCGCTCGACATCGAACGGGCAGGGCACACCTTGCCCTCGGCCGAGGAAATGAAGATGTCGAGCCGCGCGGTTGGGCCGGGGCTTTTCCAGGTCGATCTGAGCGTCCCGGCCGTGCATTGCGGCACCTGCATCACGACGGTGGAACGTGCGCTCAAGGCTTTGCCGGAGGTCGAGCGGGCGCGGGTAAACCTCTCGACCAAGCGGGTCTCGATCGTCTGGCGCGAGACGGTCGACGGTATCGAGACCGATCCTGTTCGGCTTGCCCGGGCAATCGCCGCCACCGGCTATGATTCACATCTGTTCACGGCCGCGGAAGAAGCCTCCGATGCGCTGCGCAACCAGTTGATCCGGGCCGTTGCCGTGTCGGGTTTCGCGGCGACCAATATCATGCTGCTGTCGGTCTCGGTCTGGTCCGGCGCGGATGCCTCGACACGCGATCTGTTCCACTGGATCTCCGGCCTAATCGCCGCACCTGCACTGATCTATGCCGGCCGGTTCTTCTATCAGTCGGCCTGGAATGCGCTGAAACACGGCCGCACCAATATGGACGTACCAATCGCGATCGGCATCACGCTGTCCTATTTCGCATCGATCTGGGAGACGATCCATCACGGCGAACATGCCTATTTCGATGCAACGGCATCGCTGCTGTTTTTCCTGCTGATCGGTCGCACGCTCGATCACATCATGCGCGACCGCGCACGTTCGGCGATCAGCGGCCTGGCGCGTCTCAGTCCGCGGGGTGCCATGGTGGTCGATGCCAATGGAACCCGCGACTACCGGCCGGTCGAAGATATTCGTGTCGGTGACCATGTGGTGATTGCCGCCGGCGATCGCATTCCGGTCGATGGCCTGGTCATTGCCGGCGAGACCGATCTCGACATGTCGATCGTCAACGGTGAAAGCGCCCCCGTTTCCATTCGTCCGGGTGCTGACGTCCAGGCCGGGACATTGAGCCTGACCGGGTCGCTGACCATCGAGGCAACGGCCACGGCGCAGAATTCCTTCCTGTCGGAAATCATCCATCTGATGGAGGCCGCCGAAGGGGGCAGGGCGCGCTATCGCCGAGTCGCCGACCGGGCTGCGCGTTACTACTCACCGGCCGTGCACTTCCTGGCGATTGCCGCCTTCGTCACCTGGGGCCTTTACGACGGCGACTGGAAACATGCGATGATGGTGGCGATCGCCGTGCTGATCATCACCTGCCCCTGCGCGCTCGGCCTTGCTGTGCCGGTTGTCCAGGTTGTCGCGGCCGGCCGCCTGTTCAAGGCGGGCATCATGGTCAAGGACGGGTCAGCGATGGAGCGGTTGGCCGAAATCGACATGGTTGCCTTCGACAAGACCGGAACGCTGACGCTCGGGCGCCCGCGGCTGATTGACGGCAACCGGATCGATCCGGCTGTGTTTGCCATCGCGGCCGGGCTTGCCGCCCACTCACGTCATCCGCTGTCGCAGGCGCTGTGGAACGCCTATGGCGGCCAGCCGCTCGGCTTTTCATCGGTCCGCGAAGTGCCGGGTTCTGGTGTCGAGGCCCGGAATACGTCCGGCCTATACCGGCTTGGCAACCGGCGCTTCGCCTGCGCCGATACGGCGGAGCAGGACGAGGCCAATGTCTATTCCGAGGTGGTACTCTCCCTGAACGGCGTTGATATCGGCACCTTCCATTTCGAGGACATGCTGCGGCCGCGCGCCGAGGCCGCGATCCACAGCCTGAAGGTTTCCGGCCTGACGCTCGGCATCCTGTCCGGCGATTGCGCGCCGGTGGTAGCGCGGCTGGCGGCCCAGCTCGGCATCGAACGCTGGCGGGCCGAACTGTCGCCGCGGGAAAAGGCCGAGGCCTGCGCGTTCGCAGCCGACAATGGGCACCGCCTGCTGATGGTCGGCGACGGCATCAATGATGCGCCGGCGCTGGCTGCCGCGCATGTGTCGATGGCGCCGGCAACGGCGGCCGATGTCGGACGCCAGGCTGCGGATTTCGTCTTCATGCGCGATGGCCTGGACGCCGTGCCGTTCGCCATCGAGGCATCGCGCCGCGCCGGTCGCCTGATCCGCGAGAATTTCGTGTTGGCGATCGGCTACAACGTGATTGCCGTGCCCATTGCGCTTCTCGGCTACGCCACGCCGTTGATCGCATCGATTGCCATGTCGACTTCGTCGCTGATCGTGGTCGCCAATGCCTTGCGCCTCAATCGCCTTACGATGAAAGCGGAGCTGGCGGTTGTCGGTGACACCCTGGCCAAAGCTCGCATTCCTGCGCCGAATGAGAGGCTTGCCGCATGAATATGCTGATTTTCCTCATACCGATCGCATTGTTCCTCGGCGGGCTCGGGCTCTATGCCTTCCTCTGGGCGCTGAAGAGCGGCCAGTATGAGGATCTCGACGGTGCAGCCTGGCGGGTGATCACCGACGATGACGATCATCCTGCGACATGATGACCATTAACATGATTACCGTAATCATCTTTACCGATTGATCAAATTCTGCCTTGCCGCTGACGCCGGAGAATGCGAGAAAAGCCCTCCTTAATCGATTTGCATGCGGAGGTCTTTGTCGTGCAGCAGGCGGAAATCGGACTGATCGGTCTCGGAGTCATGGGCTCCAATCTTGCGCTTAACATTGCCGAAAAGGGCAATCGTATCGCGGTCTTCAACCGGACGACGGCACGTACCGACGAGTTCCTCGGCGAGGCTGGTCCTCTGGCCGACCGGATCATCGGGTGCCATACGATCGAAGAATTCGTTGCCGCGATCCGCCCGCCACGGCCGATCATCATCATGATCAAGGCCGGCGAGGCCGTTGACCAGCAGATCGATGCGCTGATGCCGTATCTGTCGAAGAACGACATCATGATCGACGCCGGCAATGCCAATTTCCGCGACACGGTCGCGCGTTTCGCCCGTCTGGATACCACCGACTTCACCTTCATCGGCATGGGTGTCTCCGGCGGTGAAGAGGGCGCGCGTCATGGCCCGTCGATCATGGTCGGCGGTACTGAAGAAAGCTGGAAGCGCGTCGAGCCGGTGCTGACCTCGATTGCCGCAAAATATGACAACGACCCGTGCGTCGCCTGGCTCGGCACCGATGGCGCCGGTCACTTCGTCAAGACGATCCACAACGGTATCGAATATGCCGACATGCAGATGATCGCCGAAATCTACGGCATCCTGCGCGACGGTCTCGGCAAGAAGGCCGGCGAAATCGGCAATATGTTCGGTGCCTGGAACAAGGGCCGCCTCAATTCCTACCTGATCGAGATCACCGAGAAGGTGCTGGCTGCCGCCGACCCGGAAAGCGGCGCGCCGATCGTCGACGTGATCCTCGACAAGGCCGGACAGAAGGGCACGGGCAAGTGGTCGGTCATCGAAGCCCAGCAGATGGGCATTCCGGCAACCGCGATCGAAGCCGCCGTTGCCGCCCGCAGCCTGTCTTCCGTCAAGGAAGAACGCGAAGCGGCGCAGAAGATCTTCGGCAACCCGGCCCGTGTGTTCAAGCTTGAGGGTGGCGCGATCGAGACCGATCTCGAGCTGGCGCTGTTTGCCGCCAAGATCGCGGCATATGCCCAGGGTTTTGCCGTGATGTCGGCAGCGTCGAAGGAATTCAACTGGTCGCTGCCGATGCCGACGATTGCCAAAATCTGGCGTGCCGGCTGCATCATCCGCTCGCAGTTCCTCGACGAGATCACCCAGGCCTTCACCGCCAATCCCGATGCGGCCAACCTGATCGTCACGCCGGCGTTTTCGGCCATGGTCAAGCAGAGCCTGCCATCGCTGCGTCGCGTCGTCGCCGCTGCCGTCACCGCCGGCCTGCCGGTTCCGGCACTTGCCTCAGCGTTGACCTATTTCGATGCCTATGCCCAGGCACGCGGCACGGCCAACCTGATCCAGGCACAGCGCGACTTCTTCGGTGCCCATGGCTTCGACCGCATTGATGGCAAGGACATTCACCACGGTCCCTGGGGCAGCGGCGCCTGAGCCTTTCGGGCTCTTTCCTTCGCTTTTGAAAGGCCCGGACAACCGGGCCTTTTTCATGTCGAGGTGGGCGCGACAGTTGTATTGCATAGCTGCCATGCATTTTATGGGGGCAATATACGCCGGTCTATTATGTAGCGATTAACTGCTCGCTTCTACGGTTGGAGCAGCTGCGGACGTGGGGGTCTTCGGTAAAATTGATCGAGTGTGCATTCCGTGACCGCAATTCACCTTCCGACCATCATGCTTGGCTCGTTTGCCGCGCTCCTGGTTTTCAGCTTCTTCTTTGCGCTGGACTGGGTTCGCGATCGGCATCGCTTCGAGCTGTTGATGTGGTCGATGTCGTTCTTGACGGCGGCGATCGGTTTCATATTGCTCGCCCAGCGAACGGGCAACTACAGCTTCCTGACCATTTCGCTCGGCAACAGCCTGGCACTGTCCGGGCTTGCTTTCGTCTGGGTGGGTTTGCGGTTGTTCGACGGGCGCCGGTTGCACATTGTCGCGGCCTTCGTCGGACCGGTTTTGTGGACCGTGCTCACGGCCGGCTTTGCCGAGATCGGCAACAGCGTCAATATCCGCCTCTGCCTCTATTCCGTTCTGGTCGCGGTCTATTCGATGCTGATCGCCTGGGAAGTCTGGAGAGACAAGGTGGGCGAGACGCTGCCAAGTCGCCTCGTCGTCGCGATCTGGTTTTTTCTGCATGGCACGATCTATCTGATCAGAATTCCGTTTTCCTTTCTTTGGCCGGTCGTTGCCGGTGGCGATACGCGGGTGTTACAACCATTCTGGTACAGCGTCATCACCTTCGAACTCTTCGTGCACATTATCGTCGGGGGCTTTTCGTTCTTCGTTCTGATGAAGGAAAGGATGCAATGGGAACACAAGAAGGCTGCGGAAACAGATGCACTGACAGGTCTTGCCAATCGGCGGGCCTTCTTTTCAACGTTGGATAGGCTGACGCCAGAGGATCTTGGTCGCGGCGCCTTGCTGTACATGGACCTCGATCACTTCAAGCGCATCAACGATCAGCACGGCCATGCCGCGGGGGATATGGTTCTGTCGGCGTTCAGCACACTTTTGTCGCGTGAAGCGCCTGATGGCTGCGCGGTCTCGCGCCTGGGTGGCGAGGAGTTCGCCGCTTTCCTGCCCGACACCGGCGAGGTCGATGCCATGGCCTTTGGCAATCGCCTGCGCTGGGTGCTCGGTCAGGCGCGTTTCAAGGTCGACGACGGCGAGATCTCGGTGTCGGTCAGTATCGGCATTGCCAGTGGATGCGCCTTGACGTCGGATGAATTACTCAAGTGCGCAGATCGAGCACTCTACCGGTCGAAAGCCGGCGGTCGCGACCGCGTCACCCTGTGGACACCGGAAGCGATGGCGCTGCCTGCCTGAGCGCATTGCACCTCAATCGCCCCAGATCGGCTGGCTGACGCTTTGCAGCAATTGCGGCTCGACGCCGTCGATCCGGGCGATGACCGCCTTGGCGAGTTCGCGACCGGACTGGCGCACGTCCTCATAGGCGGTAATGATTTCCGGGCGGATCCAACTGAGGATCGGCGTGCCCTGCTTGGAAACAAGATCAAGCTCGCGTCCGACATGTTTGCCTGCCGCCTCGATGCCCGCATTGGCGGCAATTGCCGCGCTGCCCGATGCCGTGATCAGTCCATCCGGGGCATCGGTCGCGCGCATCAACCGTTCGACAGCGTTGCGAATGTCGGCCAGCGATGCATCGATGTTGATGTTGAGCGGAACCTCTTCTGCGCCAAAATCCCTCAGGCCGCGCTGAAAACCGTTTTTGGTGTGTTCGCTATAGGTCAATTTGTTCGGCGGTGGCAAAAGTGCAATGCGCCTGCGTCCTTTTTTGACTAGGCGCTCCACTGCGCCATAGGCAAATGCCTCGTTGTCGAAATCGTGAAATGGGTGCAACTCGCCCATGTTCGTCCGGCCGTGGGTGGCGAATGGCATGTTCTGCTCGATCAACAATTGCACGCGGGCATCTTCAGGTTCCGTGCGCGAAATGATCACGCCATCGGCCGATCCGGTCTCAAGAATGTAGCGCACCGGCAGCATGGGATCCTTGGTATGGGCATGCGGGGTGACGACGATGTGATAGGGCGTGCCGGACAGGACTTCGGAAATACCGACCACCATCTGGTTGGAAAAGCCGAGGATTTCTTCATCGATGCCGAGCACCAGCGCAATGACATTGGTCTTACCCGTGCGCAGGCGGACACCGGCCCGGTTCGGCTGGTAACCGAGTTGCCGCGCCACCATGCGGACCCGCTCCTTGGTCTCCGCACCGATGTCGGGCGCATCTTTCAGCGCTCTCGAAACGGTTGTGATGCCAAGGCCGGTCATGAAGGCGATCGTCTTGAGCGTAGGTCGCTCCTTGGTCGCCGTCGCGCGGTCAATGATCCCGCGCCCTTGCTGCTCTGTCATGGTGCCCCTGCCATTCGTGTAAGCCTTGCTTATAGTTGCCTTTTTAAGGGCTGCAAACACGCCGGACCGCGCCTCTCACAGGTCCGGTGGATGCGAAATCTGTAACGATACAGTTGCTTTGTCGAGCGGATTCTTACGGGCCGCCGTCCCTGGCTGCAACCTGTGCATGAAGATGATCATAATCCCATTCGAAACACCGGTTTTCCGGTTGAAATTGCTGCAAAGCACATAAAAAGCTCTTAAATTCGGCATTTATGAATGAAATCATAGCAAATATCTCTATTGCTTCGCAGCATATGGCATCCTCAAAGCGCCTTGAGATCACAGTGACAAGCGCATCTTTTGATTGAATAATGCGGAAAAATATAAATTTCATGTTCTTGCGGTTGCGCCCTCATATCGTTTCGCATAGATTTTTCCGGCAACGTTTCAGTGAGGGAGGAGACTCATGAATTTTCGTAGCTTCGCGGCAGCTTTGGCCGTAACCGTCGTCATGCCGTTCGCGGCTCATGCAACAGATCTCGAAGTCACCCATTGGTGGACATCCGGCGGTGAAGCCGCGGCGGTCGCCGAACTTGCCAAGGCTTTCGACGCCACCGGCAACAAATGGGTTGATGGCGCAATCGCCGGATCCGGCGGCACCGCGCGTCCGATCATGGTCAGCCGCATCACCGGCGGCGACCCCATGGCCGCCACGCAGTTCAACCATGGTCGTCAGGCAGAAGAATTGGCCCAGTCCGGCCTGCTGCGCGACCTGACCGATGTCGCAACCAAGGAAGGTTGGAAGGACATCATCAAGCCGGCCAGCCTGCTGGAATCCTGCACCATCGACGGCAAGATCTACTGCGCCCCGGTCAATATCCATTCCTGGCAGTGGCTGTGGCTCTCGAATGCCGCCTTCAAGACAGCCGGTGTCGAGGTGCCGAAGAACTGGGACGAGTTCGTCGCAGCCGCTCCGGCACTTGAAAAGGCTGGCATCATTCCGCTGGCCGTCGGTGGTCAGCCGTGGCAGTCCGCCGGTGCCTTCGACGTTCTGCTCGTCGCCATTGCCGGCAAGGATACTTTCGAGAAGGTGTTCAAGGACAAGGATGCCGAGGTCGCAGCCGGTCCGGATATCGCCAAGGTGTTCAAGGCTGCCGACGATGCCCGTCGCATGTCGAAGGGCTCCAACGTGCAGGACTGGAACCAGGCCACCAATCTGGTGATCACCGGCAAGGCTGGCGGACAGATCATGGGCGACTGGGCGCAGGGTGAATTTGCTCTGGCCGGCCAGACCGCCGGTACGGACTACACCTGCCTGCCAGGTCTCGGTGTCAACGAGATCATCTCGACCGGTGGTGATGCCTTCTACTTCCCGCTGCTCAAGGACGAGGAGCAGTCCAAGGCACAGGAAGTCCTGGCCTCGACCCTGCTCGCGCCTGCAACACAGGTTGCGTTCAACCTGAAGAAAGGCTCGCTGCCGGTTCGCGGCGACGTCGATCTGGCCGCTGCCAACGACTGCATGAAGAAGGGCCTTGAGATCCTTGCCAAGGGCAATGTCATCCAGGGTACAGACCAGCTGCTGTCGCCGGACAGCCAGAAACAGAAGGAAGACCTGTTCTCCGAATTCTTTGCCAATGCATCGATGACGCCGGAAGACGCGCAGAAGCGTTTCGCCGAAATCATCGCCGCTGCAGACTGAGCAAGGGCGGTTGACGATATCCGGTCGGGTTCGAAGGAGCCCGGCCGGTGATCTGCCAACTCCGGTAGAGGTAGCGTGACCATTGTGTTCGACATACCGGCAGGGCCAAGAGCTCAGCGGTTTGCGTCTGGTTGTCTCGCCAAGCCCCGTACCGTGCAACAGGAGGACTGACCCATGACGGGCCACGCGCACGCCGGTCGACCCAATAAACTGTTCCGCAATCTCAATTCCAAGATTGCTTCGATCCCGATGATTCTCACCGCCCTGGTGATCTTCCTGGGAGGAACCATCTGGACGGTGGTTTATTCCTTCACCAATTCCAAACTTCTACCGCGCCTGCAGTTTGTCGGTCTCGACCAGTACGATCGCCTGTGGGATGCGCCGCGCTGGATCATGTCGATCCAGAATCTGGCGATCTATGGTCTTCTGTCGCTGATCTTCAGCCTGGTGATTGGCTTTCTGCTGGCCGCGTTGATGGACCAGAAGATCCGCTTCGAAAACACTTTCCGCACCATTTTTCTCTATCCATTCGCCCTGTCCTTCATTGTGACCGGCCTCGTCTGGCAGTGGATCCTCAATCCCGATTTCGGCGTTCAGTCGATCGTGCGAAGTCTGGGATGGACAACGTTCACCTTCAACCCGCTCTATGATTCCGAAATCGTCATCTACGGCATCCTGATTGCCGGCCTCTGGCAGGGCACGGGGCTCGTCATGTGCCTTCTGCTGGCGGGCCTGCGTGGCATCGATGAGGATATCTGGAAAGCGTCGCGCGTCGACGGCATCCCGGTCTGGAAGACCTATTTTTTCATCATCATCCCGATGATGCGTCCCGTGTTCATCACCACGCTGGTGATCATCACCAGCGGCATCGTGCGGCTCTATGACCTCGTCGTGGCCCAGACCAGCGGCGGTCCGGGCATCGCCTCGGAAGTGCCGGCCAAATACGTCTACGACTACATGTTCCAGGCGCAGAACCTTGGCCAGGGCTTTGCCGCGTCGACGATGATGCTGCTCACGGTGGCGATCGTCATCATTCCCTGGGCCTATCTGGAATTCGGAGGAAAGAAGCGTGGCTAATTCGGCTTCCCCCAACCATCCCACTGTCTCCGCTGTAATGCCGATCCCGGCTGGAACCGGTCCGATCGGTCGCCTCGGCCCGGGGCCAAGCGGTGCCAAGCCGCGCCGCACCTTTTCCGGCCGCAACATCATGCTTTACGGCGCGCTGATCTTCTTTGCGCTGTATTACCTCCTGCCGCTTTATGTGATGATCGTCACGTCGCTGAAGGGCATGCCGGAAATCCGTATGGGCAATATCTTTTCGCCGCCCATGGAAATCACCTTCGAGCCCTGGGTCAAGGCCTGGGCGACGGCATGTACCGGCCTCAATTGCGATGGCCTGTCGCGTGGTTTCTGGAACTCGGTGAGGATCACCGTGCCCTCGACGCTGATCTCGATCCTGATCGCCTCGGTCAACGGCTATGCACTGGCCAACTGGCGCTTCAAGGGTGCGGATCTGTTCTTCACCATCCTGATCGTCGGCGCCTTCATTCCCTACCAGGTGATGATCTATCCGATCGTTATCGTGCTGCGCGAACTCGGCATCTACGGCACGCTGACCGGCCTGATCATCGTGCATACGATCTTCGGCATGCCGATCCTGACACTGCTGTTCCGCAACTACTTCACCTCGCTGCCGGAAGAACTGTTCAAGGCCGCGCGTATCGACGGGGCAGGGTTCTGGCAGATTTATCTCAGGATCATGCTGCCGATGTCGCTGCCGATCTTCGTCGTCGCGATGATCCTACAGATCACCGGTATCTGGAACGACTTCCTGTTCGGCGTCGTCTTCACCCGTCCGGAATATTATCCGATGACGGTCCAGCTCAACAACATCGTCAACTCCGTCCAGGGCGTGAAGGAATACAACGTCAACATGGCCGCCACGCTGCTGACCGGCGCGGTGCCGCTGTTCGTCTATTTCGTGTCGGGACGTCTCTTTGTCCGCGGCATCGCCGCCGGCGCAGTCAAGGGTTAATCACATGTCGCATAGTGTTTCGATCAGAGACCTCTCCCTGAGCTTCGGCGCCGTCAAGGTGCTGCAGAACCTCGACCTCGACATCGGCGATGGTGAGTTCCTCGTCCTGCTCGGCTCCTCCGGATGCGGCAAGTCCACGCTGCTCAACTGTATCGCGGGTCTGCTGGAGCCGACCGAGGGGCAGATCTTCATCAAGGGCAAGAACGTCACCTGGGAAGAACCGAAGGACCGCGGCATCGGCATGGTGTTCCAGTCCTATGCGCTCTATCCGCAGATGACAGTCGAGAAGAACCTGTCCTTCGGCCTGCAGGTTGCCAAGATGCCGAAGGCTGATATCGACAAGCGCGTGCAGCGCGCGTCCGATATCCTGCAGATCGGGCCGCTGTTGAAGCGCAAGCCGTCGGAACTGTCAGGCGGCCAGCGCCAGCGCGTGGCGATCGGCCGGGCGCTCGTGCGGGACGTCGACGTCTTCCTGTTCGACGAGCCGTTGTCCAACCTCGACGCCAAACTGCGCTCGGAACTGCGCGTCGAAATCAAGCGTCTGCACCAGAACCTGAAGAACACGATGATCTACGTCACCCATGACCAGATCGAGGCTCTGACGCTGGCCGATCGGATCGCTATCATGAAGAACGGCGAAATCCAGCAGCTCGCCGATCCGAATACGATCTACAACCAGCCGCGCAACCTGTTCGTTGCCGGTTTCATCGGCTCGCCGTCGATGAATTTCCTGCATGGCGAAATCACGGAGCAGGGTGGCCAGCCGTTCTTCAAGACCCATGATGTCCTGTTCTCATTAGCTGGCTACCGGTCAACCGAGGCATTGGTTTCCGGCCGCAAGGTGGTGCTTGGCGTGCGTCCCGAACATGTCAAGGTCGACGAGGAAAGCGGCATCACCGAGTTTCACGAGGCGGTTGTCGATATCGAAGAACCGATGGGCGCCGACAACCTGTTGTGGCTCAAGCATGCCGGGCACACGATGTCGGTCAGGATCGGCGGAACGCGGCGTTATGCGCCGGGTGCGCGCGTGCGCCTGAGCTTCGACATGGCGGTGGCTTCGCTATTCGATGCGCAAACGGAAGAGCGCATCTGAGCGCCTTCCTCCAAGCGTCCCGGTTTGCGCCGGGACGTGCGTCTCAGTTCAGGATCAGACATCATGCAGACTTTAAGCGGCGACATCATCGATCTTCACGGCGAATGGCAGCTCGCGTCCGTCGATGGCGAACATTCGGCTCCGATCGAATTGCCGGGCGACGTGCATTCGGCGCTTGTCGCTGCCGGCATCATTCCGGACCCCTATGCCGGCCGCAACGAAGAGGTCGTCCAGTGGGTCGCAGAGCGTGACTGGTCGGTCGAGCGCAGCTTCGTTGTGCCTGACGCATCGGGCAGCTGGTATCTCGACATCGACTATCTCGACACGGTCGCCGTCGTCTTCGTCAACGACGTGCCGGTGTTGTCGGCCGACAATTGTTTTCGTCGCTACCGGCCGGATATCTCGGCCGCCCTCCAGCCCGGCGAGAACCGCATCCGCATCACCTTTCACTCGAGCATAACAGCCGGCGCCGAGCGCCAGGCACGCCAGCCGTTTTATGTGCCGTATCAGAAAGGAAACTCACCAATCCCGAACGGCAATATGCTGCGCAAGCCGCAATGCCATTTCGGTTGGGACTGGAATATTGCGATTGCACCGCTCGGCGTCTATGGCACGGTGTCGGTGAAAAAGCTCGATCCGGCCCGGATCGAGCATGTCGAGACCGAGCAGATGCACCATGCCGACGGTCGCGTCGATCTCAAGGTGACCGCGACGATCCATTCGGTCGAGCCGGCCGTGGTGCCGGTGCATTTCATCCTGGACGGTGAAAAGGTTCGGCTCGATGTTGGCATCAATGCCGGTGAGACCAAGGTGGTCTATGTATTTGAAATAGACAGCCCGCGGCTTTGGTGGCCGGCCGGCAATGGTGAGCAGGCGCTCTACACGCTCACCGTCGACATTCCGACCGAGACGGTCAGCCGCCAGATCGGCCTGCGTACCGTCGAACTGATCACCGATCCGGACGCCGCCGGCAGCCGGTTTGCGCTGAAAGTCAACGGCCGCGAAATCTTCTGCCGGGGCGCGAACTGGATCCCTTCCGATGCGCTCTATTCGCTGAGCTCGGTTGTAAAGACGGAGGATCTGCTCAATTCCGCCGTCGATGCCAATATGAACATGATCCGTATCTGGGGTGGCGGTTTTTACGAGCAGGACTGGTTCTATGATCTCTGTGACCGCAAAGGTCTGATGATCTGGCAGGATTTCATGTTCGCCTGCAATCTCTATCCCTGCAGCGACGACTTCCTCGCCAATGTTGCCCATGAAGTCGATTATCAGGTCCGCCGGCTCGCCTCGCATCCGTCGATCGTGCTCTGGTGCGGCGACAATGAACTGGTCGGTGCACTGACCTGGTTCGAGGAATCGGTGAAAAACCGTGACCGTTATCTGGTCGCCTATGACCGCCTCAACCGCGTCATCGAGCAGGGCGTCAAACATGCCTTTCCGCAAGCCATCTGGTGGCCATCGAGCCCGGCGTCAGGTTATCTCGACTACAATGACGCCTGGCATGCCGACGGCTCCGGCGACATGCATTACTGGTCTGTCTGGCACGAGAACAAGAGCTTCGACAACTATCGCCGTGTGCGCCCACGCTTCTGCTCGGAATTCGGCTTCCAGTCCTATACCTCGCTGCCGGTGATCGAAAGCTTCGCCGACAAGGCCGACATGAACATCGCCTCGCCGGTGATCGAGCTTCACCAGAAGAATGCCGGTGGCAATGAGCGGATCGCCGGCACGATGTTCCGCTATTTCCGGTTTCCGAAGGATTTCGCCAATTTCGTCTATCTCAGCCAGATCCAGCAGGGACTGGCGATCAAGACGGCCGTTGATTTCTGGCGATCGCTGAAGCCGCATTGCATGGGCACGCTCTACTGGCAGCTGAACGACACTTGGCCGGTTGCCTCGTGGTCGAGCCTCGACTATGGCGGCAGCTGGAAGGCTCTGCATTACATGGCAAAACGGTTCTTCCAGCCGGTTGCTGTGGCGGCAATCCCGTCCGAAGACGGCACTTCGCTGACGCTCACCATGGTCAATGACACACTCGATCCGGTAACCATCGACGTGAACCTGTTTTCACTTGCGCTCGACGGCAAGCGCAGTCCGCTGAAAAGCGTACAGGGCGATTGCAGCCCGGATCGCGCCGAGGTGCTGCTGACACTCGATACCACGGAAATCCCGGTCGATGGACTGCTCGCTTGGGAATTCACCGCGTCGAACGGCATGCGCGGCGAGGGGCATTTCCTCGACGGCACCTATAAATCGCTCGACCTTAAGCCGCCGAAACTCTCGACCAAGGTCACAGCGCTTGACGGTGGTTCGTTCGAGATTTCGGCCTCGGCCGAGGGGCTTGCCCTGTTCGTGATGATCGAAAGTGCGACGCCCGGCCGCTACAGCGACAATGCCTTCGATCTTTCAGCCGGCGAAAACAGGCGGATCGTCTTCACGCCGTCATCACCGCTTGAGCCCGGCGCTCTGCCAGACTTCCGCATCTATGATCTCTATTCCTGCCAGGCGGCGGACTGAAACACCAAAGACACAGACCCGGCTCTTGTCCGGGCAGCATCGAGGAGGAAATACCCATGACGAAACTCGGCTTCCAGCTTTACAGCGCCCGCAATTTCCAGCCGTTCAGCGATATCCTGCCCAAGCTCGCTGCGGCCGGTTACAGTGCCGTCGAAGGCTATGGCGCGATGTATGCAGCGCTCGATGATGCCGGTCTCGATGCGTTGAAATCGGATCTCGACAAGAACGAACTCACCATGCCGACGGCGCATTTCGGTCTCGACATGATCGAGGGTGATCCGGCCAAGGTCATCAAGATCGCCAAGGCCCTCGGCATCGAGGCTGTCTATTGCCCGTATCTTCTGCCCGATCAGCGCCCGAGCGACGCATCCGGCTGGTTTGCCTTCGGCCAGCGTCTGCAGGCGGCCGGCAAGCCGATCCGTGATGCTGGCATGATCTTCGGCTGGCACAATCACGATTTCGAATTCGCCACACTTGAGGACGATTCAACACCGCAGGAGCAGATCCTGGCCGGCGGTCCGGAGCTCGACTGGGAAGCCGACATCGCCTGGGTGATCCGCGGCCATGCGGACCCGTTCGCCTGGATCGAAAGCTACGGCAAGCGTATCAGCGCCGTGCATGTCAAGGATATCGCACCGGCCGGTGAAAATACCGACGAGGATGGTTGGGCCGATGTCGGCCACGGCACCGTCGACTGGAAGGGACTGATGGCCGCACTGCAAGGCACCAAGGTCAAGTATTTCGTGGTCGAGCATGACAATCCGAAGGATATCGACCGTCTGATTTCCCGCTCGGTCACATCTTTCAACGCCTACTGATCCCCCATCAAAGCAGGACATTTCCCATGGCACGCGAACTCGGCGTCGGCATCATCGGATGCGGCAATATCTCCACCACCTACTTCTCGCTGGCACCGCTCTTCCGGGGCCTGAAAGTGCTGGCTTGCAGCGACCTGAACATGAATGCGGCGGAACTCCGGGCCGACGAATACGGCGTCAAGGCGCAGACGCTCGACGAGCTTCTCGCCAATGACGAGCTCGACCTCATCGTCAACCTGACCATCCCGGATGCACACTACGGCGTGTCGAAGCGCATTCTTGAAGCCGGCAAACACGTCTACTCGGAAAAGCCGCTGGTGCTCACGCTCGAACAAGGTGAGGACCTGCGCCGGATTGCGCGCGACAAGGGTCTCTGGGTCGGCTGCGCACCGGATACGTTCCTCGGCGGTTCGCACCAGCTGGCGCGCGCCCATATCGAAAAGGGCGGCATCGGCCGGGTCACGTCCGGCACCTGCCATGTGATGAGCCCGGGCATGGAAATGTGGCACCCCAATCCCGACTTCTTCTTCCTGCCCGGCGGCGGCCCGATCCTCGATCTTGGCCCCTATTACATCGCCAATCTCGTCAACCTGATCGGTCCGGTCAAGCGGGTTGCGGCCCTGACCTCGATGGCGAGCGAAACGCGCACCATCACCAGCCAACCGCGCGCCGGCGAAACCATCCCGGTCAAGACGCCGACGAATATCCATGCGCTGCTGGAATTCGAAAACGGCGCGACGATCACGCTGTCTGCCAGCTGGGATGTCTGGTCGCATCGCCATGCCAATATGGAACTCTACGGCACCGAGGGCTCGATCTACGTGCCGGATCCGAATTTCTTCGGCGGTGCGGTCGAAGCGTCCGGGCGCGACAAAAACATCCAGCCGCTCGAGGTCTGGGATCATCCGTTCGGCGTCAACAACCAGGAGAGCCCGCAGGGACCGCGTGCCAATTATCGCACCGCTGGCCTTGCCGACATGGCGATCGCCATCCTCGAAGGCCGCGATGCGCGTTGCTCGCTCGACAGGGCGCTGCATGGTGTGGACGTGATGACCTCGATCCTGAAGTCCGGCGAGACGGGAGAATTCGTAACATTGACCACGACATGTACCCAACCGGCCGCACTCGGGATAGAAGAGGCGCAGGCACTGCTTCGTTGAAGCAGTTTGCCCTCAGTATTCCGGAGGATAGACATGAACTGGACCCCAGCCGAAGACCGCTACGAGCGGATGACCTACAACCGTTGCGGCAAGAGCGGCCTCAAGCTGCCGGCGATTTCGCTCGGTCTGTGGCACAATTTCGGCGATGACACGCCACACCAGACCAAGCAGGCGATCTGCCGCAAGGCGTTCGACCTGGGCATTACCCATTTCGATCTCGCCAATAACTATGGTCCACCGCCCGGTTCGGCGGAAACCGCATTCGGTGACATCCTGCGCACCGATTTCCGAGGGCTGCGCGACGAGATGATCATCTCATCCAAGGCCGGCTACAACATGTGGCCGGGCCCTTACGGCGAATGGGGCAGCCGCAAATATGTGATCGCCTCCTGCGACCAGAGCCTGAAGCGAATGGGGATCGACTATGTCGATATCTTCTACTCCCATCGTTTCGATCCCGACACACCGCTGGAAGAAACCTGCGGTGCGCTCGATCACATCGTCCGCTCGGGCAGGGCGCAATATGTCGGTATCTCGTCCTACAATTCCAAGCGCACCCGCGAAGCGTATGACATCCTGAAAAGCCTCGGCACGCCGCTGCTCATCCACCAGCCGAGCTATTCGATGATCAATCGCTGGATCGAGGAAGACGGTCTGGTCGATACGCTGGAGGAACTTGGCGTCGGTTCGATCGTGTTTTCGCCCTTGGCGCAGGGCATGTTGACGGCGAAATATCTCGGCGGCGTTCCCGAAGGTAGCCGTGCGGCGCAGGATAAGTCGCTCAACCTTGACTTCCTCACCGAGCGCAATATCGAAAACATCCGCGGCCTCAACCGCATTGCCGAACGCCGTGGCCAGACATTGGCCCAGATGGCGCTCGCCTGGGTTCTGCGTGGCGGCCATATCACCACGGCGCTGATCGGTGCGTCGAAGCCGAGCCAGGTGGAGGATTGCGTCAAGGCGATCGAGAAACCCGATTTTACCGCCGAGGAACTGGCGGAAATCGATGTCTTTGCCAAGGACGCCGACATCAATCTCTGGGCAGCGTCCGCCGAGCGCAAGGGGCCTGCGCGCAAGAAGAAATAGGGGCTGAGGCCTGGGTTACCCCCCTCTGGCCTGTCGGCCATCTCCCCCACAAGGGGGGAGATCGAACCCAAGCCGGCGGTAGCGTGCTTGGGCTTGTGACATGGGGAATGAAGACCCTGAGTAAAGGACGTCGCAGCGCCGGCGAATAATCTCCCCCCTTGTGGGGGAGATGTCGGCGTCGCCGACAGAGGGGGGTATTTCCCGCACATGGAGGAGACAGACATGATCATCAACCCCATCCTGCCCGGCTTCAATCCGGATCCGTCCTTCCTCCGCGTCGGCGAGGACTACTACATCGCGACCTCGACCTTCGAATGGTATCCGGGCGTGCAGATCCATCATTCCCGAGATCTGGCCAACTGGACGCTGGTGTCGCGTCCACTGAACAGAGCAAGCCAGCTCGACATGCGCGGCAATTCCGACAGCGGCGGCGTCTGGGCACCGTGCCTGTCTCATGCGGACGGTCTGTTCTGGCTGGTCTATACCGATGTGAAGCGCTTCGAAGGTAGCTTCAAGGATGCGCATAACTATATCGTCACGTCGCCAACGATCGAGGGTCCCTGGTCCGATCCGGTGTATGTCAACTCGTCGGGTTTTGATCCGTCGCTGTTCCATGACGACGACGGCCGCAAGTGGTTCGTCAACATGCAGTGGAACCACCGGCCAAAGGCCAGCAACACGATCGGCAAACATCCGGCTTTCGATGGCATCCTGCTGCAGGAATGGGATGCGAAGACGAAAAGCCTTGTCGGTCCGATCCGCAACATCTTTGCCGGCAGCCAGCTCGGGCTGGTCGAGGCACCGCATCTGTTCAAGCGCAATGGCTGGTATTATCTGACGACGGCCGAAGGTGGCACCGGTTACGCGCATGCCGTCACCATGGCCCGCTCACGGACGATCGACGGCACTTATGAATTGCATCCGAACCAGTATCTGATCACGTCGAAGGACAATCCCGAGGCCGTGCTGCAGCGTTCGGGCCATGGTCAGTATGTCGAGACGCCGGATGGTGACGTCTATCACACCCATCTATGCGGTCGGCCGCTGGCGCCGAAACGGCGCTGTACGCTCGGACGCGAAACCGGCATCCAGAAATGCGTGTGGAAAGAGGACGGCTGGCTCTATCTCGAACAGGGTGGCGTCGTGCCGGCGGTCGAGGTTCAGGCGCTGAACGGTGCGATGAAGGTGCCGGAGCCCGTCGATATCCTGCGGACATTCGATTCAGCCGACTTGCCGAGTGAGTTCCAGTGGCTGCGCACACCCGAGCCGGAGCGGATCTTCACGCTGTCGGAACGGGCAGGGAATCTGCGGCTCTTCGGCCGCGAGGGTATCGGTTCGTGGTTCGAGCAGGCGCTGGTCGCGCGTCGGCAGGAGCATCACCGATTCCGCGTCGAAACCCGCCTCGAATTTTCACCCGAGACCTACCAGCAGGTTGCCGGCATCACGCACTACTACAATCGCTACAAATTCTACGCCCTCGGTGTCTCGACTGACGAGGAAATAGGACGCTGCCTGATCGTGCTATCGGTTCCGGGGGACTATCCGGCCGGCAAACTGACCTTTCCGATCGGCCAGGGCATCGCGATTGGTGACGGTCCGGTCGATCTTGCCATGGATATCGTCGACAACGATCTGCAATTCTTCTGGCGCATGTCAGGAGCTGCGGATTGGCAGGCGGTCGGCCCGGTGCTCGACGCCGGCGTTGTTTCGGACGAAGGCGGCTTTGGCGAGCATGGCTCGTTTACCGGCGCTTTTGCCGGCATGTTCGCCTTCGACATCACCGGCCGGGCAAAGCCCGCCGATTTCGACCATTTTCTGTATCGCAGGCTGTGAAACCAACGTCGGTTCAATCCGGGTCGCAGGTCTTGCGATCCGGGGAAGCCGCTGAAAGGAGACGTCATGACGCGGTATCTGGTGGCCATTCATCACCCCGACGGCTACGATCCATCGATTGCGGAGGACGAGGCGATGTCGCGCGACATCGATGCGCTGAACGACGAGATGGTGGCTGCCGGCGTTCGTGTTTTTGTCGGCGGATTGCATCCGGCAAGCCGTGCAATGTCGCTCACTTTGCAGACCGATGGTTCTGTGCGTGTCGCCGACGGACCGTATCTACAGACCTCTGAACATGTCGGCGGTTTCTGGGTGCTGGAGGCTGCCGACTTGGGCGCGGCGCTGGCATGGGGCCGCAAAGCCGCCATTGCCTGCCGCGCGCCGGTCGAGGTACGTGCCTTTCACTGACAGCATTGCCAGTTGCCGCGTTTCCGTAGACGGTCAGTTGAACGCGGCAGCCGGTCAGCCCAGCCGTTCCGCATGCCACTTCAGATGATCCTCCATGAAGGTCGAGATGAAGTAGTAGGAATGGTCGTAGCGCTCGTGCATCCTGAGCGTCAGCCCGATATCGGTTCCCTTGATCGCGTCTTCGAACAGCCATGGCGCCAGTCCGGTTTCGAGGAAGCTGTCGGCCTTGCCCTGGTCGATGAGGAATTCCGGGAAGCGGGCACCGTCTTCGACCAGCGCGCAGGCATCGTATTGCCGCCACTTCGCCTTGTCGGGGCCGAGGTATTTCTCGAACGCATCCTGCGTCCAGTCGGCGGTCAGCGGATTGACGATCGGGGCGAAGGCCGAGCAGCTCTTGTAGCGTTCTTGGTTCTTCAGGGCGATGATCATGGCGCCGTGGCCGCCCATCGAGTGGCCGAATATGCCCTGGCGGTCCATGTCGACACGGAACTGTTCGGCGATCAGGGCCGGCAGTTCCTCGGTGATGTAGGAATACATCTGGTAATGCTCTGCCCAGGGCGCCTCGGTGGCGTCGAGATACATGCCGGCGCCCTTGCCCATCTTCCAGTTGGTCAGTTCGTCGGCGACATCATTGCCGCGCGGGCTGGTGTCGGGGCAGACGATGATCAGGCCGAGTTCGGCGGCCA
Source organism: Hyphomicrobiales bacterium (assembly GCA_900470155.1). Classification (GTDB taxonomy): domain Bacteria; phylum Pseudomonadota; class Alphaproteobacteria; order Rhizobiales; family Rhizobiaceae; genus Allorhizobium. The sequence goes on along the minus strand of UBZT01000009.1, from coordinate 73,922 downwards.
TGCGGCGGTACTCACCCTTTTCCATGACATTGGCGTGGCTGCAGGTCAGGCCCGACAGGTACCAAAGCACCGGCCGTTTCTCGGCAATCGCCTGCGGCGGCACGAAGACGGCGAAGGTCATCTCGGTCCCGGTGGTTTCGCTGTCGTGGGCAAAGACGCCCTGCATGCCGCCAAACGCGGTGTTCTGGGAAAGGATCTTCATCGGTCTTCCTTGTGGTGTCTGTGATGTCGTCTTTGTGGTGCGGCGGATCAACCGGCCAAGGCCACGGCTGCATTGACGGCAGCGGCGATCAGCACGGTGTTGAAGAAATAAGAGGTCGTGGCATGGATCATGTTCAGCCGGCGCATGGCCGTCGTGGTGATCGAGACATCAGCCGTCTGCGCCGTCATGCCGATGACCAGGGCGAAATAGACGAAGTCATAGCCGCAGGGCTCCGGCGTGCCAGGAAACTCGAGCCCGCCGCGATGCGCCCGTGCGCCGCCCTTCTGCGCCGGGCTAGGTTTCCAGAAGACATGGGCATAATGCATGGCGGCCATGGTGTGGATGGTCAGCCAGCCGAAAATGACCGATCCGGCAGCCGTGATCAGTTCCAGCGAGCCGCCTTTGACGTCGCGATTGAGCACGGCGAACAGGGATCCTATGGCGGCCACGATGGCGAGCGCCGTGACGATGAAGATGACGAAGGCCGGGGCATCGGCCGTCTCGGCATGCTGGCGCAGAAAGGCCGGCGTCAGGCGCCGCAGTCGCGACCAGGCGAGCGTCAGATAGGTGACGAAAAATACAATCGCCGGTCCTTCGACGGCAATCGCCGGCTCCATGCGCGCGATCACCGGCAGGGTGAGCACGGTAAGTGCGCTGGCGCCGACGAAACTGCTATAGCGATGGTCGAGGATCCATTTGCGCGGTTGTGTCATCGGTCCATCCGGTGAGGCCTGCCCATTCCCGGCTTTGAAGCCCGGGCGGGCGTCGTCACTTCTTGAGGCGGCGGCAGAGCCTGTCAAGCGTTTCGAGGAAGGCGGAACGGTCGCGCGGCGAAAACGCGGCGTTGTAGCCCTTGCTTTCGCCGGTCTCGCGCAGATGGGCGCCGAGGTCGCGCATTGCGGTCGCCATGCCGATATTGGCGACATCGAAAACGCGGCCGGTCGGACCGGTGACCTGCGCACCTGCCGCCACGCAGCGACCGGCCAGCGGCACGTCGGCAGTAATGACGATGTCCTCGGGGCCGGCGCGTTCGGCGATCCAGTCGTCGGCCGCGTCAAAGCCGCTCGAGACTATGACGTTCTTCACCATCGGATCACGCGACGGGCGCAGGCCGGAATTGGCGACAAAGGTCACTTCCATGCCATGGCGCTCGGCCACTTTGAGGATTTCCGGCTTCACCGGGCAGGCATCGGCATCGACATAGATCATCAGGCAGTTTCCCGGCGCAATGGCCGCATGGTCAGTTGACGGCGACCGTGGTGGGGCGGAACATGTCGACATGCGGGATGCCGTCTTCGAGATATTCCGCCGAGCAGACCTCGAAGCCGAACGAGGCATAAAAGGCCTTCAGATGGCTCTGTGCCGACAGGGCAAGGGTGCAGGCGGGAAACCGCGCCTCGCAGAGCGCGATCGCCTCGCGCATCACCGCATCGCCAAGCCGCTTGCCGCGGTGCGCTGGCGACACGACGACCCGGCCGATCTTCGCCGGGCCTGCAGCCTCGGCGGGCGCGAAAATCCGCGCCGCTGCCAACAGATCACCGTCCTGCATCAGCCGCAGATGCAGGGCATGCTTGTCCTTGCCGTCGATCTCCGGATAGGGGCATTTCTGCTCCACCACGAAGACATCGACGCGCATCTTCAGCAGGTCATGAAGTTCGAGCGCGGAGAGCTCTTCCAGTCTCCGCGCATCGACCCGGTAGCTTTCCGCCGTCATCAGTAGACCACGACGCCGCGAATGCTTTCGCCCGAATGCATCAGTTCGAAGCCCTTGTTGATGTCTTCCAATGGCATGGTGTGAGTGATCATCGGATCGATCTGGATCTTGCCGTCCATATACCAGTCGACGATCTTCGGCACGTCGGTTCGGCCGCGCGCACCACCGAAGGCGGTGCCCATCCAGTTGCGGCCGGTAACCAGCTGGAACGGACGGGTGGAGATTTCCTGTCCGGCACCGGCAACCCCGATGATGACCGACTTGCCCCAGCCGCGATGGGATGCTTCGAGCGCCTGGCGCATGACCTTGGTATTGCCGGTGCAGTCGAACGTATAGTCCGCGCCGCCGATCAGGTCGCCATTGCGCTTGGTCAGGTTGACCAGATAGGGCACGATGTCGTCGCCGACTTCCTTCGGATTGACGAAATGCGTCATGCCGAACTTCTCGCCCCAGGCCTTGCGGTCATTGTTGATGTCGACGCCGATGATCATGTCGGCGCCGGCAAGGCGCAGGCCCTGCAGAACATTGAGGCCGATGCCGCCGAGGCCGAAGACGATGGCGGTGGCGCCAATCTCGACCTTGGCGGTGTTGATGACAGCGCCGATGCCGGTGGTGACGCCACAGCCGATATAGCAGATCTTGTCGAACGGTGCGTCCGGGTTGACCTTGGCGAGCGCAATTTCCGGCAGAACGGTGAAATTGGCAAAGGTCGAGCAGCCCATGTAGTGATGGATCTTGTCCTTGCCGATCGAAAAGCGGCTGGTGCCGTCCGGCATCAGGCCCTGGCCCTGCGTGGCGCGGATCGAGGTGCAGAGATTGGTCTTGCGGCTGAGGCAGGAGTAGCACTCGCGGCATTCCGGCGTATAGAGCGGAATCACGTGATCGCCCTTCTTCACCGACGTGACGCCCGGACCGACATCGACGACAATGCCAGCGCCCTCATGGCCGAGAATGGCCGGGAACAGGCCCTCCGGATCGGCACCGGAAAGCGTGAAATCGTCGGTATGACAAATACCTGTGGCCTTTACTTCAATCAGAACTTCACCCGCGCGCGGGCCTTCCAACTGAACAGTCATGATTTCCAGCGGCTTGCCAGCCTGCACGGCGACGGCGGCGCGAACGTCCATGATATAGTCTCCCTGTCTGATTTGTCGGCGCGACATTGGCACGCCGGACCAAGGCCGCTCAAGGGCTTTTGGCCGGCTTTTCGTCCTGTGATCGTTTTTGTGAGGGCGGCGGTTACGAAACCGGATCGACCGGACGAATCAACGGCACGTGCTGGGCCGCATCGATCCGCATCTTGCCGGTCAGGCGCGGATCCTCGGTCACCTCGACAAACGTGTCGTACGGCTCGAAGCCGGAGCGGCGATAAAAGGCAATCGCGCCGGGATGGTCGAAATGACAGGTGTGCAGCCAGAGCCTGGTGATCGGCTTTGCCCAGGCCTTTTGCAGTGCCTGGTTCATCAGCCAGCGCCCGGCGCCCTGGCCGATCGCTTCCGGCACGAGTCCGAAAAACACCAGTTCGCATTCGCCAGGCTGTCGAAAGTCCAGTTCAAGTATGCCGACCGGTACATCCTCTTTCATCGCCGCAAAGAGTTCGACACCCGTGTCGGCGAGGATGGCGCTCAGTTCCTCGTCCGGCATGACGAGCCGTGAGACCCACATCCAGTCCTCGCCGACGCGCCGAAACAGGTCGCGATACTTGTCGAGGTCGACATCGACCCAACGCTCGAGCGTCAGATTCGGCCCCAAGTGTATTTCGGTGACATCGGGCTCCCTGCGCATTTCCAGACAGGTGACGACATTGGCAAGGGTGCCGGCGGGAAGGGCGGAGTAACCCATGGGCAGAGGAGGATTGTCGGTTTTCATGGCTCTTTTGGAGCCAGTTCGGGTCTTGAAGTCAAGATCAGCATTCCCGTGTCGGACGATTTTCCTCACCCTGTGCCGGGCTCAGCCAAACAGCCGGTCGCAGGCATAGATTACCGCATACGCATGGATCGAAATGGCGGCGTATAGGCCGAAGCCGGTCATCAGCCGTTCCGGACCGGACATGGGTATGAGTTCATGGCGCGGCTTGACCGTGCTGGTGCGGATCATGCTCAGCAGCGTAAAGATCGCCAGGCCGGACACCAGCACCATCGAAGGCAGACCGATGCGCCAGCAGGTCCACAAGATGATGCCCGTGATGCCGAAGCTCGCCAGCGCCAACATTTTCTGGCTGACGAAGATCTGGCGCAGAACCTGGCCACCATCGAAGCGGTAGGTGGGCAGCAGGTTGAGGAGGTTGAAGGCGCCGAGAATGACCAGGAAGATCAGGATCGGTCCTTCTGTTGCGGCGGAGTGCTGAATGGTCAGCGCGGACTGATGGCCCGCGACAATGATCGGCACCAGCAGTGCAGACACGCCAGCGCCCATCAGCGCACATGTCGCGACCTCGAACAGACTGTTATAGGGCCGCCCACCAATCGCGATCCCGCCGAGAAACGGGATGAAGACCATGCGCACTCTGGCATGGCCGAAGGCGCGGTAGGCGACCATGTGGCCGAGTTCGTGCAACACGATGACCAGTGTCAGGAAGGTCGAGATCATCAGGCCAGCAGGGGTCAGGCCGAAGAACGGCCAGAGCGCCAGGGTAGAGCCGATGACCAGCAGGCTCTGCCAGAACGGATGTTCGATATGGGTGCGGCCCGTATGCGCCCGTCCCTCGACATGATCCTCGAGCGCCTGCAGTTCGCGGCGTATGGAAAACAGGCGCAGCAGATAGAAGGCAAGGCCGCGATAGCTGTCGGTTTGCTCGAACGTCACAAGCGCGCCCTTGTCGGCGGGTTCGATATGGCGGCTTTCGCGATATCCTGCCCAGAAGGATTGATGCAGCGTGCTGTCGGAAACGACGCGCAGATCGCAGGAGAAGCTGCCATTGGCGTTCATCGAGGCACGGTCGACGATCATTGTTCGCTTGGTCGGCTTGCCGTTCCTATCCGGTTGTCGATAGGCAAATTCCACCCGGTCCGGATGCCCTGCGACCGGTTCGACGGCGATGACCGACGGGTGCCAGTCGGTCAATGCGCCGGCGGGTCGGGTGATGTTCCAGAGATCTTCGGGGCGCTTGCGCACCATTCTGCTGATCCGGATGGTCCGGCGACCGAGAGGGGCCGCCATCAGCAGCCAGAGCAGGCCGAGGTTGATCACGAGCAGGAAGATTGCGGCTTGATGGGTCGCCAAAATGAACTCCTCGGGCCGTATGGCAAATGCCAAACTAGGCCGCATATCTTACGTTCGAGTTTCTGAAATTGCTAAAATGCGACGCAAGCGCCAGCCAACGGCATCGTTGCCGCTAGCTTGCGTGACCGTTCTCGAGAAAGACCCTGTCCGGCACCTTGAGCCACCGGTCGGCAAGATCATCCGCAAGGACGTGCCGCATGCTGTCGTCCTTGGCCGTGCCGACAGCGCCGAAAGGCGCACGGTCTCGGAGGCAATGGTGCGGGGGGTGCTCGACGCAATAGCTGTTCCCCTCTGCAGATCTGTCAGAGCGGGAATTGTTCATCGCCGGATGCGGCGTGACATCATCCAATGTCAGCCCGTCCTCGGGAAACGTCAGAATGCGTGAAAGAAGAATGTCGTCAGCCGACAGCTTCTGTTTGCCGGCAACGACACGTGCCGGAAACGAGAGGCGAAACTCGCTCATGTTTCTCTATCCTGTTTCATCATGAAACTGGAGGACAGGATAGAGCTCGATCCCTTGCATTTTCGCCAACAAACGACGTTAGCAGGATCTTACCGAGCTGCCTCTGATCTGGCGATCTTGGTGGACTGTTGCTGCTCGCGCCAGAGAATGAAGAGACCCGAGCCGACGATGATCACGATACCGAGCCATTTCGAGGCAGTCGGGAATTCGTCGAAGAACAGATAGCCAAGGGCGACAGCGGCAATGATCTCGAAATACTGGAACGGTGCGAGCACCGACAGCGGCGCCATGCGAAACGCGCGCACGACGAGAAGATGGATGAACCCCGATATTGTGCCCAAAAGGGCGAGAAGCATGAGGCCAAACCAGGATGCCGGCAGGGAGGCCGCAAAATTGGCATCCCCTGCGCTTGTTCCGATCGCCATGGCGCCGACCATGAACAGCGTTCCACCGATACCGGCAAATGTCTGCATGGTCATCGGCGAATCGGCTTCACCGATCGCCCGGTTGAGGAACATGTAGAGGGCAAAGAGAAAGGCGCAGGCGACCGGCAGCAGCGCCGTCAGGCCGAAGATCTCATAGCTTGGCTGGATCACGATCATCGCGCCACCAAAGCCGACGACAATGGCCAGCCATCGGCGCCAGCCTACCTTTTCGCCCAGAAACACCGCCGACAAGGCCGTCAGGATGAACGGCTCGACAAAATAGATGGCAAAAACGTCGGCGAGCGGCATGTATTTGACCGCCATGAAGAACAACAGGCTCGCCGCCCCATGCAGCGCGCCACGCAAAAGGTTCATCCACGGACGCTTGGCAGCCAAGGCAGCAATTCCGCGCAAAGCGAACAGGAAGGGCAGGGTGGAAGCGAGCTGGAACAGGAACCGGTAGAATGTCACCTGTCCCGGCGACATACCCTCGACAGTCGCCATGTATTTGGCAATCGCATCCATTACCGGCAGGACCAGCATGCAACCGGCCATCAGGACCATGCCGCGCAGGGGATTGGACGACGATTGCGACTGCTGCATGAAGGATTGCCTTGCGAATTGTCAGGCCATCAAGCACAGGCTGCAGGGCAGTTCAAGGATACCGTCGATCTCACGACCCGTTGCGAACAGGCATTGTGCGGTGCTGTGGCGAATTCCCGCATGTGCATGGCGTTGCCGGGGTGGCGGCCGCATGTGAGCTATCCTATATTCGTCTGGAGGATGCAAAAGACTGGCTGACAACCGGACGCTTCCGGGCTTGGCTCTTTGCAAAAGGAGGATAAGGCATGCCGACACGCAGCGTTTCACGGATGATCGATTCGAGCGATGACACGCTGGGCGGGCGCCTGTCGGCCGCGCGCGATGCGGCTGGCGTTACGCTGCCCGATCTCGCCAACCGTCTCGGGGTCAAAGCGGACAGCCTGCTCAACTGGGAGGCTGACCGCTGCGAGCCGCGGCCGTCGCGCCTGATTGATCTTGCCGGCATTCTCGGTGTCTCACCGATGTGGCTGATAACCGGCCATGGTTACGGGCCGCTCGAAGAAACCGATGACCTGCCGATTGAGGCGTTGCAGGTGCAACTGCGCCGGCTGAATGATGCCCACCAGGAATGCGGTCGGCTTATCCGCCAGATCAGCCAGCAGATCGAACGCTACGAGGATCGGCAGAACGGCAAACAGGCGGTGTCCGACCTCGATGGGCCGGCAATAGGGCGGGCGTAAAGCCTTACGCCTAGCTGTCGTTGACCGTCTCTCCGAAGACCTCCTGGAACGCATCGCGCAGACGCATGTCGACATCAGTCATCATCACGGGAAGCCCCAGATCGACCAGGCTGGTCACGCCATAGGTCCTGATTCCGCAGGGCACGATGCCGGAAAAATGGTCGAGGTCAGGATCGACATTGATCGACAGGCCGTGAAAACTGACCCAGCGGCGCAAGCGGATACCCAGCGCCGCGATCTTGTCCTCGGCCATCGTGCCGTCCGGCAAAAGCGGCTTCTCCGGCCTTCGCACCCACACGCCGACCCGGTCTTCGCGCCGTTCGCCGCGCACATTCATGCTGTCGAGCGTGCGGATCACCACGTCTTCGAGGGCCGCCACATAGGCGCGGACGTCCTGGCGCCGCCGCTTCAGGTCGAGCATGACATAGGCCACCCGCTGGCCGGGGCCGTGATAGGTATATTCGCCGCCACGACCGGTGGCAAAGACCGGAAAGCGGTCGGGCTGGATCAGGTCGGCAGAATCGGCGCTGGTGCCGGCGGTATAAAGCGGCGGATGTTCGACCAGCCAGACGAGTTCATCGGCCGTGCCGTCGGCGATTGCCGCCACCTGGCGCTCCATTTCGGCGACGGCTTCCTCGTAGGGTACGAGCGCCTCGGTGATCCGCCAGCGCACGGCGGGACAGCCATCGGCCGCCTGCATGGAAAGATCGAGATCGGTGCGTTGCATGAAATTTGCCTTCGGGTGAAAACCCTTGTTTTCCCTTTACTTGGCAAGAAACTCCCGGGAGTTCAAGGGGAGTTGGACGCTTGTCGCTCGCGGCTGTTCACAGGCTTATCCACCGGTTGGACCGAATTTTCAAAAATCTGTCATGGCGGGCTTGTGGACCCCGGATGCTTTTGCTACATGCAGCCCCGCCGGAGCAATTCGGCGCCTACCACGATGCGGTCGTGGCGGAATTGGTAGACGCGCAGCGTTGAGGTCGCTGTGTCGCAAGACGTGGAAGTTCGAGTCTTCTCGACCGCACCAAAAAAAGCCCGGCCATCTGGCCGGGTTTTTTGTTTTCCACTGCAGGATCAGTATTCTCGCTGACAACCTTGTTGTTTCGATCGTCAATCGGCGTCGCTTGGAATGTGACTGTCGATGCCCAGCGTCGTGATGTGATTGTGCACCGCGTTGACGCCGTCGATCGCGAGCACCTTCAATTCGATCATTCGGCGCTCCTCGGCGGTATCAACAGCGCCGCGCAACGTCACGAGATGGCCATCGACCTGGATGTCGATGCCTGCCAGCGTCGTCTCATCGAGATCGGCGAGCGCTGCATCGATGTCCGATTCGAGCTGGTCGTCGTCGCCGCCAAAGTCCTCGCTCGGAACTTCCGGCGTCGCTGGCGCCCGCTGGGAACCGTCCGCCTCCACGGGGCTCACACCAAATCCCTTGTTGCGATCACGGTCGAAATTGGCGCCGGTCTCGCCGTAGCCATGGTTGCCGACCGGCTCTGCCGCCGCGCCCGCACCGTCGGCATAGGGCCAGCCATTGTCGATATCGCGCTGCTCATAATCGCGGTAATCGTCTTCGCGGGAAAATTCGGTCGTGCTGCGGTCCTTGGCCATGGATCTGCTCCTTCACTTGCCAGTTGAAGAGCAAACGCATGGGGGGCGGCTTTGTTCGCCGGCACAGGCAGCGGAATGCAATTCAGCGCGCCTGCTTGTCCCATTTCTTCAACAACCGTTCGCGTTTCAGGCGCGACAGCCGCTGGATCCAGAATATGCCGTCGAGCTGGTCGATCTCGTGCTGCATGCAGATGGCGGCAAAACCGTCGAGCGTTTCATGTATCTCCACGCCGTCGAGGGTGCAGTAGCGGATGTCGATGCGGCGCGGCCGCACCACCGTGTCGGTCATTCCCGGCATCGAGACACTGCCCTCGGTGTGTTCCATGGTCTCGTCCGACACCGATACAAGCTCTGGATTGACATAGTCGCTTCGGCCGCCAAGTTCGGCCAGGTCGAGCACGACGAGCCGGTGCAAGATGCCGCAATGGGCAGCGGTGATGCCGACGCCCGGTGCTGCCGTCATCGCGGCATGCAGGCCATCGGCCAGGGCCTTGAGGCCCGCGTCGAATACGGTCACCGGCAGGCAGCGGGTTTTCAGGGCGGGATCGGGGTAGCGGCGGATCGAAAGCACTGTCACGGTGGTTGTCGGTCTCGTGTTGCGGGCCGGTCGAGACCCGTTGATGTGGCGGACGCAAGCGACCTTCCGGTCTGCCGGAACGGGACTCGACCGGGCCGCGCCGATAGGTTAGCAGGGAGCCTTTGCATTTGCACATCCGGGCGAGATCAAATCGCTATGCAGTTGTTGACAATACGTTTTTAGCCGCCATTCTGCGGCGGCCGGGCGCGGCACGACAGAATGATGCGAGGGTGCTTGAATGACGGACAACGAGGAAGACCTCCGCACCCGCCCGACGCCGGAAGAGGTGCATGAGGACATCTACGGCGACGATGGCTCGATCCGGCTGGACTTTCTGGCCATGGTCGGCGCAGCGATCGCCGACCGCGACCTGCTCTTCCTGCGCCAGCGTGTCGCCCGCCTGCACGAATCGGAACTCGGCGACCTGATCGAGGCTATCCAGCCGGATCAGCGCATCGCGCTTGTCCGCCTGCTTGGCGACGATTTCGACATGACGGCGCTGACCGAGGTCGACGAGGCGATCCGCCTGCAGATCGTCGGCCATCTGCCGAATGCCCAGATTGCGGCTGCCATCGGCGATCTCGATTCCGATGACGCGGTCTACATTCTCGAAGACCTCGACAAGGAAGACCGCGACGAAATCCTGGCTCAGTTGCCGTTCACCGAGCGCGTTCGCCTGCGCCGGGCTCTGGAATATCCGGAAAGCTCGGCCGGTCGCCGCATGCAGACCGAGTTCGTCGCCGTGCCGCCGTTCTGGACGGTCGGCCAGACGATCGACTACATGCGCGACGAAGAGGGGTTGCCGGACAGCTTCACCCAGATCTTCGTCATCGACCCGACCTTCAAACTGCTCGGCGTCATCGATCTCGACCGTATCCTGCGCACCAAACGCCAGGTGAAGATCGAAACCATCATGCGCGAGACCAATCATCCGATTCCGGCCGAAATGGACCAGGAAGAGGCTGCGCAGCTTTTCGAGCAGTATGACCTTCTGTCGGCCGCCGTTGTTGACGAAAGCGGCCGGCTCGTCGGCGTGCTGACCATCGACGACGTGGTCGACGTTATCCAGGAAGAGGCCGAGGAAGACCTGATGCGCCTCGGCGGCGTCGGCGACGAAGAACTGTCTGACAGTGTCGCGGAAACGTCGCGCTCACGCGTGCCGTGGCTGGCGGTCAACCTGTTCACCGCCTTCGTCTCGGCATCGGTCATCTCGCTGTTCGAGGCAACGATCGAGCAGGTGGTGGCTTTGGCGATCCTGATGCCCATCGTTGCCGGTATGGGCGGCAATGCTGGTTCGCAGACCATGACCGTGACCGTCCGGGCGCTGGCAACCCGCAATCTTGACATCCACAATGCCTGGCGCGTCGTGCGTCGTGAAGCGGGGGTTGGGCTGATCAATGGCGTCCTGTTCGGCTGTCTGGTCGGCGCGGTTGCGGCGACCTGGTTCCAGAACATCTACATCGGCGGTCTGATTACCACCGCCATGCTGATCAACATGTTCGCCGCCGCCATGGCCGGGATTACCATCCCCATTCTTCTGGTGCGCGCCGGCGCCGATCCGGCGGTTTCGTCTGCAGTGTTTGTCACGGCGATCACCGATACCACCGGATTTTTCAGTTTCCTCGGTCTTGCCACATGGTGGTTTGGGATTGGGATCGGCAGCTAAAAATTGACTTTTACGTAAATGTAAATATGCTGTCGGTTCTTGATTGAGCAGGAACGCATGTGAAGAAATTTTATAGCATCACCGAGCTGACACGGGAATTCGGCGTGTCGACGCGCACTCTACGCTTCTACGAGGATGAGGGCCTGCTTCATCCCGAGCGGCGCGGCAGAACCCGTCTCTATCGCTCGGCGGATCGTCGACTGCTGCAGGAAATCCTGCGTGGCCGCCGCATCGGCTTCACCATCGCCGAGATCCGCGAGATCGTGCATGTCTACAAGGAACCGCCGGGCGAGATCGGTCAGTTGAAGCTGATGATGAAGCGCATCGACGAGAAACGCGAAGAATTACGCCAGAAGCGGCGCGACATCGACGAGACCCTGACGGAACTCAACAATGCCGAGGAAGCCTGCCTGACCCGCCTGGTCGAAATCGGCGTCGGCAGCTGACCTTCGCTTGCCTCCGCCTCAGACCCAGCGCCGGGTGTGGCGACAATACCGTTCGAAATCGATACCGAAGCGGGCGAGCAGGTGCATTTCCTCACAGCGTATAGCCACCAGACTTGTGGCAAATGCCGCAACGCCAGCGGCGATCAGGAACCAGCCGTTGCCACTGATCAGGCCTAGGGAAATCGTCAACAACGTATAGCCGAGATATATCGGATTGCGGCTGAGCCTGAACGGTCCGGTGGTGACAAGCCGCTGTGCGCATCGGGTCGGCAGGACTGGCGTGTGGCAGTCCATCAAGGTCTTCACGGCCCAGACATCGAGCGCGACAGCAAAGGCAGCGAGAAGAAGCCCGGCAATCCATCGCCACCTGTCGCCACCGAGCGGCAGAGTGGCGATGAATTTATGCGCAAGCAGCGCAACGATGATGGCAATCCCAAACAGCATGGGTGGCCAGGGATAACGCAAGGGCTGCAGCCGATAGGCATTCATGGCCAGCTTCCGTTTCAGCTAAAGTCATTGGCTTGTGGTCGTACACTCACTTGCAAGCTTCAGGATGCGGTCATCCTGACTGGGCAAGATTGCGCCAGACTGGAGCGGTTCGAGCAGTGATTGCTGCTGCAACTGGTCGAGCGTGCAGCTGCAGAAGCGCTGGCAGAGCTGAAGGTTGCTGCCTTCGGCCAGGCAGCCGCTCTCGCAACTGCGGATATAGGTGAGTGCCGGGTCCGGTTTTGCCGGAGGCAACACCTGGGACACCAGATAGACCAGGGCAAACAGCAGCGGCTGATGCAACAGGTAGACGATCAGGCTGTGGCGACCGCCCCAACGCAGCCAGCCAGGTCCCGCCGGGAGCTTGGCGAGTGCTGCAAACGCGCCGCGATCACGCAGGATGCGGGCTAGCGCTATGCCGCATAGCAAGGCACCCAGCCAGGGAAGCAGCGGGACGAAGTCATTCGAACGCGGAACGGTCTGCGACAGGCCGGTAAACCAAAACCAGGGTGTGTCGAAGATCTCCGACCGCCACAGGTTCGGCAGGGCGATGGCGCCACCGGCTGCCACCAGCGTGACCAGCGGCGGCAGCCGCAGAAACAGCAGGCCGATGACGCTGGCCGTGGCGATGGAATGCAGGATGCCGAAGAAAATCCAGCCGTCGGGGACGAACCACCATGTTGCCGTCGAGATCGCCAGAGCTGCGGCAACAATGACGGCAAGACGCTTGAGAAAGGCCTGAAGCTTCAGTTGCGGATAATGGGCGAGCACAAGGCTGAAGCCGGCGAGAAAGAGAAAGCTGGAGGCGATGATCCTGGCATAGAGCCGGAGGAAGCCTTCCGTCGATGTTCCGGGCGCCAGATAACCAAAGAATTCGAGATCCCATGAAAAGTGGTAGGTTGCCATGGCGATCAGGGCAATGCCGCGTAGGGCATCGAGCCACAAGAGCCGGTGTTTCACCGGCGCTGCTCCGGCGCTGTTCATTTCCGCCACGCTGTGTCCTTCCGGTCTGATTCCTGCGCCGACATCTTATCCGCGCCGTGCTCGTGGCAAAGCCGTCAAACGCGGCCTTTTCATGGCTGCAGGTCGGCATCGATCGTGCCCCCCGGCGACTTACCGGTCCTTGTCGCTCAACAGTGCCAGCCGTGCTTCGGAAAAGAATTGCCGGCGCAGGAGCACGAAGAAGACAAGGACCGTCGACAGCATGAAGATATACGGGCTGACGAACCAGCCGAGATAGCCGATCGAATAGAAAATGGCGCGCAGGCCGGCGTTGAAATGGCTTGCGGCGATAATGTTCATGCGGATCGTGATTTCGGCCGCCTCGCGTGCCTTTTCCGGGTTCTTTTCGGCTTCGCTCATCATCGGAATGGCGCCGAACAGGATGGTGCAATAGTTGAACAGGCGGTAGGACCAGCCGAACTTGAAGAAGGAATAGGCGAACAGCGCGATCAGGCCACTCACCTTCATTTCGAAGGCCGCGCGGCCACCCTGGACCAGATAGGGAATGTCCTTGATGATGGCGTCGACCTGCTCGGTCGCGCCAAGCAGGGCAAAACAGCCGCCGATGGCAAAGATCGTCGTCGACGCGAAAAACGCCGTTCCGTTCTGCAAGCCCCCCATGATCTGCGTGTCGATCATCTTCAGATCGCGCGACAGCGAATTGAGGATCCATTCACGCCGGCGCTCTGCCATGGCTTTTGTCAGGCTGGTCCGCTTCAGGATGCGCTTCTGTCCGGTAATCCAGGCATAGGTCACCCAGAGAAAGACGAAGAGTGCCATGGCGCAGTAGTCGATCGTTGTCATTCCGTGAGTCCACCGTAAGATTCCCCGCCCATTGTTAGCTTTGGAGTGCCGATCTCGCCACGGAAATTAACTCTCCCCAATGATTTTGGGCCAAAATGAGGCAGGTCGTCTCGGTGGTGGCTCAGGCGCATATGGCTACAAGCCATTGAAATTACATATATCCATGCATTGAATGCATGCCGCATCCCGGAATCAGTCTTCGTTTCGCCTTTTTTGCGGTTGCGAAGAGCTGGAAATTTTAATAAATGGTTCTCCACAAGGCGGTCGGGGGACAGCTTTTGTCAACAATGCGTTCTCATTCGGAGTTTCCATGGAAGGCAGTGTCCAGAAGTCGTGCTGGAGCGTTACTATTCGGGCTTTGATGGGATTTGCAGGCGTTCTTTGCCTAGCTTATCTTTTCAGCAGTATGTAACGCCTACACGCAATCAATTGCCAACAGCGCGGTCTTCGGGTCGCGCTGTTTGCGTTTGTAACGACATAATCATTCCCTTAGATGTCGCGGCGGTGAAAGCCGATGTCGATCCTCGCCCGCATTCGTGCTACGCGATCCTTTAGCCTCTGATAATTGCAGTGCAGAAGGACGGATCCATGTTTCTTTCGGTTTTCGACGTGTTCAAGATCGGGGTCGGTCCTTCGAGTTCCCATACGATGGGACCGATGACGGCGGCCAACCGGTTTCTCGACCTTATCTTGTCCGATGAATGGCCGCGACCGGCCGGCGCGCATGTGACGGCGCTGAAAGCCAGCCTGCACGGGTCTCTCGCCTATACCGGCATCGGCCACGGCACCGGCAATGCCGTGATCATCGGCCTGATGGGCGAGGCGCCCGACAAGGTCGATCCGGACCGGATGGACGAGATCATCGCTGAGGTCGAACGCACCGGACGCGTCACGCCGCCCGGCCATCCGGGTTATAATTTCAAGCCGAAGGACGATCTCGTCTACGACAAGAAGACACCGCTGCCTGGCCATGCCAATGCCATGCGGCTGACTGCCCTTGATCGTGACGGCCGCGTGCTGCTGACCCAGGTCTACTTCTCCATCGGTGGCGGTTTTGTCGTCACCGAGACGGAATTGCTCGCGATGCAGAAGAACAAGAAGGCGGCCTCGACGCAGAAGGTGCCTTATCCCTTCGCCTCGGCCAAGGAGATGCTGGCCATGGCGGCCAGTTCCGGCCTGAGCATTGCCCAGATGAAGCGGGCGAATGAAGAGGCGGTGATGGACCGCGCCACGCTCGATGCCGGGCTCGACCGGATCTGGGATGCGATGAGCGGCTGCATCGACCGCGGACTGAAACAGGACGGCAGGCTGCCGGGCGGACTGAATGTGCGCCGCCGCGCCCGGTCGATCCATGACAAGCTGCAGGAGGAATGGCGCAGCAACCGGCAGAATCCGCTGCTCGCCAATGACTGGCTCTCCGTCTATGCAATGGCGGTCAACGAGGAAAATGCCGCCGGCGGTCGCGTCGTGACCTCGCCGACCAATGGTGCGGCCGGCGTTGTTCCGGCCACGGTGCGCTACTACCTGCATTTCCATCCGGAAGCGGACCAGGAAGGGGTGCGCGACTATCTGCTGACGGCGGCTGCCATCGGCGGCATCATCAAGCACAATGCCTCGATCTCGGGCGCGGAAGTCGGCTGTCAGGGCGAAGTCGGCTCGGCCTCGGCGATGGCGGCCGCAGGTCTGGCGGCCGTGATGGGCGGCTCGCCGGAGCAGATCGAGAATGCCGCGGAGATCGCGCTGGAACATCATCTCGGCATGACCTGCGACCCGATTGCCGGCCTCGTGCAGGTGCCGTGCATCGAGCGTAACGCGCTCGGTGCCGTCAAGGCGGTGACGGCTGCGTCGCTGGCGATGAAAGGCGACGGCGAACATTTCGTGCCGCTTGACGCCTGTATCGAGACCATGCGCCAGACCGGCAATGACATGAACGAGAAATACAAGGAAACCTCGCTCGGAGGTCTGGCCGTCAACGTCGTCGAATGTTGACGCGCTGCCATTGCCGGCAGCGATCCACGTGATCGATCGGTTGGGGAGGGAAGGGCCTGCGGCACCAGTGCCTCTTGACGGCGGCGTGGAACCGGCTATCTCCGAGGCATGACCCTTCATCTGATCAAGCTCTGTGTCGGCTGCGAAGCCATCGACGACCTGCGGGAATGGGTTGCCGAGCGCGCGCTCGTATCGGTCGCGGCCGGCCTTCAGCCGCAAAGCAGCCACGTCACCCGCATGGTGCCGAAACGTGCCGAGGAATTGCTCGATGGCGGTTCTCTCTACTGGATCATCAAGGGGCAGGTGGCCGCGCGCCAGATGCTGCTCGACATCAAGACCTTTACCGGCGGCGACGGCATCTCGCGTTGCGAACTGATCCTCGGCCCTGAGGTCATCGAAACCTCGCCCGTGCCGCGCCGGCCGTTTCAGGGCTGGCGTTACCTCGAGCCGGATGCTGCCCCGCGCGATCTCGGCGCTTCCGGCGCCAATCTCGAAGCCATGCCGGATGAGTTGAAGCGTGAATTGGCGGAACTCGGTCTTCTCTAGGCCACACACTCATTTTGGCCTGTCTGTTCACAGGCCTTGATCCGCACCGCGCGGCGCCACAGGAAAGCCTTGGTGCGCGGTCATAGGCGTCGGGTCTTGTGGTTGGGGTCTTTGAAGAATGTCGAATACGGCCGGGGTTGAAACACTGATCTCCAATACGCGCGGCGCTAACATTGGTCGCGTCGCGCTGAAAACGCTCAAGCGTTTCGGCATCTTCCTCGCTGCGGTTTGCCTCGCTTACGGCATCTATATCGGGATCGCCCTGCTGCGCGGCAATTTCCACGAAATCCTGCCGGGTCAATACTACCGGTCGGCACAATTGTCGGGCGATGCGCTTGGCCAGTATATCGACCAGTACAAGATCAAGACGGTCATCAATCTGCGCGGTGAGCATGTCGGCACGCCCTGGTACGATGCGGAGGCCGCGGCGACAGCGTCGCGTGGTACGACACTGGTCAACTTCCCGATGTCGGCCCTCAAGGAACTGAAGGCGGAGGACGTGCAGCGGCTGCTTGGCATCCTGAAGACCGCACAGCAGCCGGTCCTCGTGCATTGCGCTTCAGGCGCCGATCGCACGGGGCTTGCCTCGGTGATCTTCCTGCAGCAGGTCGCCGGCATTGACGAAGAGACCGCCGAATGGCAGCTCTCGCCGATCTACGGCCATATCGGCCTGCCTTTCCTTGGTCCCTATGCGATGGACACGACCTGGGAAGCGCTGGAAAAGGTAATCGGCCTGGACAGCTGAGCCATAAGGCCCGGAGCTTGCGCCGAACGGGAAGCGGCGCCTCCTTCGACTTGCCCGGCCGGATTGATGATGCAGTCATTCACCATTCGCTGCCAAGACAGCGAATGGTGTGCTCAAGCAGGCTGCTGGCAGCTCAGTTCTTGACGGTGTCTTCGAGGAAGAAGCGACCGAGCGGATTCTGGTAGAAGTTCTCGATATTCTTGCGCGAAACGTTGATGTAGGGGCTGTAATAGAGGTCGACCCAGTGCACGTCGTCCTTGGCGGCCTTCTGGATATCGATATACAGCGCCTCGCGCTTGGCCGGATCCAGTTCAAGGCGCGCCGCGGCGACCATGTCCTTGACCTTGTCGCTGTTGTAGCGGGTCATGTAGTTCATGTTGGTGTCGTGGCCGAGCACGAAGGTTGTCTTCTGGTCCGGGTCGAGGATGTCGTTGGTCCAGTACATCACCGAGATGTCGTAGTCTCCGGCCACCAGCATGTCCCAGCTCTGGCTCGGATCGACCTTCTGCAGGTTGACGGTGACGCCGGCCTTGGCCAGTTGCTGCTGCAGGAGAACGGCGATCTGCTCGTCGACCTCGTTGCCGGCGTTGACGATGTAGTTCAGCGACAGATCGGATGCGCCGGCTTCCGCCAGCATGGCCTTGGCCTTTTCCGGCTCATAGGGATACTGGTAATTGGCGTCATAGTGATACAGCGAGCCCTTGGGAATGTAGGAATTGGCGACCGTGCCGAGACCGAAGGTCACGGTATCGACGATCGCCTTCTTGTCGATCGCCATGTCCAGCGCCTGGCGCACTTCCTTCTTGGCCAGCGCCCCATGCTCGTGATTGATCAGCAGATGGTCTTCGCGGGTCGAGGTATCGACATGCACTTGAAGGTTCGCATCTTTCTTCAGTTCTTCGACGCGCGAGAACGGCACGAAGATCGCGGTATCCAGTTCGCCGGCCTGCACGTTCAGCATGCGGGTATTGTCGTCAGGCACCGAGATCCACTCGACACCGTCGAGCTTCACCCGGTCCGCCTGCCAGAAATTCGGGTTCTTCTCGAGGATGACGCGGTCGCCGCGGCGCCATTCCTTGACCGTGAAGGCGCCGGATGAGGCAATCGGCTTTTCGGCAAAGGCTTCCTCGCCGGCTTCTTCCAGACCCTTCTTGGAAAGGACGGAGACGTTGGGCAGGGCGAGCGTCGAGAGGAACGGCGCCGACGGCGTCTTCAGCTTGACGATCAGCGTCTTGTCGTCAGCGGCCTCCGCGGTGTCGACCACCTTGTAGCTGTCGCTCCATAGCGAGCCTTCATTGTCGCGGATGCGAAGCAGGCTGAAGGCGGCGTCACCGGCCGTGATCGGCGAGCCGTCGGAGAACTTGGCGTCGCGCATCTTGAAGGTATAGGTCAGGCCGTCATCGGAAATGGTCCAGCTTTCGGCAAGGCCGGGCTCCAGCTTGGTTCCGGTCTTGTCGACGCGCACAAGCACGTCGAAGACGTTGGAGAACACCCAGTTGTCGACGTTCTGCGCCGACTTGATCGGGTCGAACGTCGTCGAGTCCTCGCGCCGGCCGATGGTCAGCACGCCGGCCGCTTGCGCCAGCGTGGAACCCAGCGTCAGCATCGCGAGCACGGTGGCCACGCTGATGGTCTTCCAATTGCTTGTCATGTCATTCGTTCCCTTTGTTGTTATCAGGCAGTCAGGAGATGCGGTATTGTCTCCGCCGGCAGGCCGCCCATCAGCGGTTTGTCGGGGTCTATATCGGGAATGGCGGCGATCAGCGCTGCGGTATAGGCGTGCTGCGGTCGGGCAAAGACATCTTCGCAGCGGCCCTCCTCGACGATCTGTCCGCGATACATCACCACAACCCGGTCGCAGAGGTTGCGGACGATGGCGAGGTCGTGGGCAATGAACAGAAGCGTCAGGTTCATGGCGCTCTTCAGATCGCGAAACAGGTCGATGATCTGTGCCTGGATCGTTACATCCAGTGCCGCCACGCATTCGTCGGCGATGATCAGTTTCGGATCGACAGCCAGCGCCCTCGCGATGCCGGCGCGCTGGCACTGGCCGCCGCTCATCGATTGCGGGCGGCGGGTGGCAAATTCCCGGTCCAGGCCGACCAGATCGAGCAATTCGTGGACGCGGGCGGGTATCCGGTTGGCGGGCACCTTGTTCTGCACCGCCAAAACCTCGGCCAGCATCGCGCCGATGCTCATGCGCGGGTTCAGCGCGTTGTAGGGATCCTGAAACACCATGGCCGATTGCGTGCGGATCTTTGCCAGCGCCTGTCGGCGCTGCTGGGCGAGGTCCAGACCCTCGAAGCTGATATGGCCCGAGGACAGCGGTGTCAGGCCGAGGATGGCGCGCGCCAGCGTGCTCTTGCCGGACCCACTTTCACCGACGATGCCGACTGTTTCGCCGGGCATCACGCGCAGGCTGACGCCATTGACGGCGGCTACATGGGACTTGCCGCTGTTGAACAAGCTGAAACCGGGGGTCGGGAAGCGAACCACGAGATCATCGATTTCGAGAAGCGCACGCGCAGGCGTTTTCGGTGCTTCCACGACGATTGCGGAAGCAATGTCCTCGGGCATAGACGGGTGGCTCTCGAGCAGGCTGACGGTATAGGCATGCTGCGGGTTCGACAGCACCTGCCGCTTGTCGCCGAGTTCCAGCAATTGCCCATGACGCAGCACGGCGATCCGGTCGCAGGTCTGGGCGACGATGCCAAGATCATGGGTGATGAGGATGATCGACAGGCCGCGCGCGTCGCGAAGGTCCATCAGCAGCTTGAGGATCTGCGCCTGGATTGTGACGTCGAGCGCTGTCGTCGGCTCGTCGGCGATCAGAATTTCCGGATTGCAGGACAGTGCGACGGCAATCATCGCCCGCTGGCGCATGCCACCGGAAAACTCGTGCGGATAGTTGTCGTATTGTCGCTCGGGATCAGGAAAACCGACCTGGGCGAGGATGTCGATGGCCATGGCTTTCGCATCGCGGCGCGACTTGCCCTGGTGATAGCGAATGCCTTCCGCGATCTGGTCGCCGATGCGCATTACCGGGTCGAGATGGCTGGTCGGGTTCTGGAATACCATGCCGATCTGGGCGCCGCGCACCCCGCGCATGGCATCGTCATCCAGCATGGTCAGGTCGCGACCACCCAGCATCACCGACCCACCGGTGATGGTGATCGCCTTCGATGGCAGGAGTTGCACCAGCGCCCGGCAGATCATGCTCTTGCCGGAGCCGCTTTCGCCGACAAGGCCGAGAATTTCGCCGCGGTCGAGATCGAAGGACACGGCATCGATGAGCCTGCGCGTCTCGCCGTCGAGCAGGGCGTGGACGGTCAGATCGCGGATGGAGAGGATCGGCTCGCTCATTCTCTCACTCCCAGCCATTCACCCAGCCCATCGCCGAGAAGGCTGAAGCCGAAGGCCAGCACGACGATGGAAAGGCCCGGAAAAAGCGTGATCCACCAGGCCGTGGTGATGAAGCTCTGGCCTTCCGCAACCATCACGCCCCATTCGGCGACCGGCGGCTGAACACCGAGGCCGAGATAGCTGATGGCGGCGCCACTGAGCAGCACCAGCACCGCATCCGACATGGAAAACACGATCGATCCGGCAATCGCGTTCGGCAACAGGTGGCGGAACATGATGCGGCTGCGGCTGAAGCCGAGGCTGACGGCGGCCACCGCATAATCGCTGTTCTTCAGCACCAGCATCTGTGCGCGGATCAGCCGGGCGTAGGAGACCCAGCCCACCAGCGCCATGGCGATATAGAAACTCGACAGGCCCGGCCCGAGAATGGCGATGATCGACAGCATCAGCACGAGGAAGGGAAAGGCGAGGATGATATCGACCAGCCGCATGAAGATCGTATCGACGATACCGCCGAAGAAACCGGCGATCGTGCCGATGAAGGTGCCGATCAGGAACGGGAAGGCGACGCCGATGACGGCGATCTGCAGGTCGATGCGCGTGCCCCAAATGACACGCGAGAAGATGTCGCGACCGAAATTGTCTGTGCCGAAGGGATGGGCCAGAGAAGGCACAGCGAGCCGAACGGCCGCATCCTGATAGATGGGATCGTATGGCGCGATCAGCGGTGCGGCGAGCGCAACCAGCAGAAACAGTCCCAGAATGGCGGCGCCGGTGACCAGGGTGAGGTTGCGCCCCAGAAATCGGTTCCACGATACAGTCATGCGGGTCGCGACGGCGGTCATAGGCGCACCCTCGGATCGAGTGTCACGGTGATGATGTCGGCCAGGAAATTGACCAGCACGGTGGCGCAGGCAAAGACCATGGCGACGCCCTGGACGACCATGTAGTCGCGCGAGAAGATGGCGCGCACCAGAAGCTGGCCCATGCCCGGAATGGCAAACACGGTCTCGACCACGACCGTGCCGCCGATCAGCCAGCCGATGTTGACGGCCAGCAGATTGATGGTCGGCACCAGCGAGTTGGGCAAGACATGGTGCCAGAAGACGATGCTTTCCGGCATGCCACGGGCGCGGGCCGCGGTCGCCAGATCCGATTGCAGCTCGACGATCATCGCCGCTCGCAGGCTACGCGTCAAAACTGCCGATAGCGAAAGCGCAATTGTCAGGCTCGGCAGGACCAGATGCGCTGCCTTGTCGAGAAAGCCAGTCCCATAGCCGGAGACCGGCAGGACGCCGAGCTTGACGGAGAACAGGATGATCAGCATCAGCGCCAACCAGAAAGGCGGAAAGCCGATACCGAGCGTGGAGACGATGCGCACGGCATGGTCCGGCAGGCGACCGCTGTTGCGTGCCGCGAGCGCTGCCATCGGAACGGCAATCAGGATCGACAGCAGGACGCTGGTCAGCACCAGCACCAGCGTCGGCTCGATGCGGGTGACAATCAGCTTCAGCACGTCGATCTTGTAGAGGATCGACTTGCCCATCTCGCCCTTGCCGAGGTTTTGGATGAAATAGAAATATTGCAGCCAAATCGGCTCGTCGAGACCGTATTGGGCGCGGATGCGGGCGATCGCCGTCGGGGTGGAACGGGCACCAAGCAGCACGCGGGCGGGATCGCCTGGGATCAGCCGGACGAGAATGAAGGTGATGACGCTGATGCCGAACAGCACCGGCAGAAACTGCAGCGGCCGAAACAGCACGAACCTATAGCGGTGCATGGGCCTGCACCTTTCCGGCCTGTCGGCCTTGAAGCGAATGTCGCGCGCTGCCGATCATGCCGCCGTCCTGTGACGCGCGAGGAAATCGACAAGCACCGGATAATAGCCATCCGGATTTTCATAGAACGGCATGTGGCTGGCATTGTCGATGACGCTCAGTTGCGCGTCGGGGAGGTTCAGTTTCATGCGAAGCGCGCAGGCCGGGGTCAACTCGTCGTGTTCACCGCAGGTGATGAGCACCGGGACGGTGATCTTCGGAAGATCCGGCACGCGGTTCCAGTCTTTCAGGTTGCCGATATAGAGAAATTCGTTCGGGCCCTGCATCGTGCTGTAAGGTTCCATGTTCCAGTCGTCCAGCGACCGCTTCACCGGCGCCGGCCAATCCGAAAGCCGGCAGACATGGCGATAGTTGAGAAGGGTGATCGCCGCCAGATATTCCGGGTGATCGATGCTGCCGCGCGCCTCGTGCTTCTGCATCATCGCCACGGTCTCAGAACCGAGTGCTGCCCGCAGCCGCTCGAGTTCGAGGATCAGATGCGGCATGTCGGCAACGGTATCCTCGAGGATCAGCGTCTTGAGGTTTTCCGGATAGGTGAGCGCATAGTCGATCGCGAGCCAGCCGCCCCAGGAATGGCCGAGCATATGCACCTTGCCGAGCCCGAGTGCCTTGCGCACGGTTTCGGTTTCTTCGACATAGCGGCCGATGGTCCACAGCGCCGTGTCGGTCGGGCGGTCGGAGGCGCCGGTGCCGAGCTGGTCGAAGGCAACAACCCTATAGCCCTGGTCTACGAGGCAGGAATGGGCTTCGCGCAGATAGTCGCAGGGCAGGCCGGGCCCACCATTGAGACAGAACACCGTGTCCGGACCCGAGCCGAAACTGTAGGCGACGACCTTGTGGCCCGTCACATCGATCTCGATCCGCTCATCCGGTTCCATCTCGCGCCACATCGTGCGTCTCCTGCATGTCGCAATGACTGCTCATCTTTTCAGCAAGGCTAATTTTTAGCGTTTTATCGGTTCCGCACCAGCTATAAGAAGTGATAGGATGAGAACTCCGCTGCACTCCAGATCCCGGTTCGACTTTAGGGTTTGCGCATGTTTGACGATATTGGTTCGATCCGATCGCGGCTCACCGCGGGTGAGACACTGGACGGGCGGATCGACACCGCGTTCGAGGTCATCAAAGGTTTCGGCTTCGACGCCCTGATCTATGACTACACGCCGGTTCCCTACGATCTCGACGGCGCGCTGATGCTGCCCTCGCTGTTGAAGCTGCGCAACATTTCCGAGGACATGCGCGAATACTGGTTCGACCGCGAATATTTCCGCATCGACCCGGTTCAACTGCTGGCGATGCGCACCACGACGCCCTTCTTCTGGAACTACGACCACAAGGCCGGAACCCAGATCAATCGTTTTCTCGACGAGCGCAGTGCGCCGGTGTCACGCTATCTGCACGAGCGCAACATGTCCTGCGGCGTGACCGTACCGGTGCATCTGCCGCGCGGCGACTGCGCAACCGTGACGGGGGTGCGCTTCGGCGCTGGCCGCGGATTCCAGAGCGACGCGGACCGCCATATGGCGGATTTCGGCCTGCTGGCCCATCTGTTCCACGAGGCCGCCTTTGCGGCCTTCGACGAGACGGCGAAGACCGGAGCGCGTGCGCACCTGACGAACCGCGAGCGCGAGTGCCTGCGGCATTCGGCGGAAGGCCTTTCGGCCAAGGAAATTTCCCGCATCATCGGCCGCTCGGTTCCAACCGTGGTGATGCACCTCAACGCCGCTGCCAAGAAGCTCGGGGCGAAGAACCGGACGCAGGCGGTTGTGCGCGCCACCCATTACCGGCTGCTGGAAGAGCCTCCATCCTATTACTTGTGATAGCTGCCGCGACCTGAATCAGGAGGCTATGCTTTCTCCATCGGAACAAGCGCATGGAGATGAAGACGTGGCACCGGTCGAAGTTCAGGAATCCTATCTACCGTTTCGCGGCTATCAGACCTGGTACCGCATCACCGGATCGCTGGATTCGCCTTTGCTGCCGCTCGTCGTCGCTCATGGCGGGCCCGGCTGTACCCATGACTATGTCGACAGCTTCAAGGACATCGCGGGGCTCGATGGCCGCCCGGTCATCCACTACGACCAACTCGGCAATGGCAACTCGACGCGTTTGCCGGAAAAAGGCCCGGACTTCTGGACGGTCGATCTGTTTCTCGAAGAGCTGGATGCGCTTTTGACTCATCTCGGCATCGTGGAGCGGTATGCTTTTCTCGGCCAGTCCTGGGGCGGGATGCTCGGCGCCGAACATGCGGTGTTACGACCGAAGGGGCTGAAAGCTCTTGTGATCGCCAATTCACCGGCCAATATGCACACTTGGGTCTCGGAGGCCAACCGCCTGCGCCGTGAGCTGCCGGCCGAGGTGCAAGTGACACTTCTCAGGCACGAGGAAGCCGGAACGATCACCGATCCGGACTATATCGCGGCCTCGCGCGTCTTCTACGATCGCCATGTCTGCCGCGTCTCGCCCTGGCCGCCGGAAGTGGCGCGCACATTCGCCATCATGGACGAAGACAATACCGTCTACCGCAACATGAACGGTCCGACCGAGTTTCACGTCATCGGCACGATGAAGGATTGGACGATCGAGGACCGGTTGTCACAGATCGAAGCGCCCACCTTGCTGATCTCCGGTCGTCACGACGAGGCAACACCCGAAGTGGTGCGCCCCTATGTCGAGCGCGTGCCGGGATGCCGCTGGGTTGTGTTCGAGCAGTCCAGTCACATGCCGCATGTCGAGGAGAAGGACCTTTGCCTGGCAACTGTCTCAGATTTCCTCAAGCGGTACGACGAGGATTGAGCACAGCGGCGGAAGACGCGTGACGAGTGGCGAACGCCATTGGTGGGGGGATCCATATCCCAAGGCGCTTGAAAATCTCTGAGCCGTCGCGCTGCTGGCGAGTTCACATTGCGCAATGACCTGATGCAGTTGCCGCCGCCACCACGCGACGGTCAGCGCCCCGTGTCCATCACAAAGCGCGGTTTGCAGGAGAAGGTTCTGCCGCAGGCACGCATAGGGAGATATCCCACGTCTCGAAAGTGACGAGAGCAGAATAAGCGGGCAGGGTGGCGGCTTGCCCCGACCTGCACCGTCTCTTGCTCGAGCGAGATGACCAACTCGACTGTCGAGAGAACCACATGCGCTTGGCACGGGGTTAATAACAATTGGTAATTAACCGCGCGCTCCTGGGAATTAGGGCCGGATGGAGCTTCCTGCTAGCTTGCATGTGACGGTCGCAGTGACCAACAGGCGGGCTCAAAGCAATGACAGATCATACTCCTCGGTCGATCGCTCGGATACAGAGAGATTTTGCCGACGGTCTGTCTCCGGTGGCTTTCGTAGAGGGCTGTTTCGCCCGGATCGAGCGCGGCAACGACGCTTGCAAGGCGATGATCTTCGTCGGCCGCGACGAGGCACTCGACGATGCGCGGTTGATGGAAGCGGAGCTTGGCTCCGGTCGGAGCCGCGGACCACTCCATGGCATCCCAATTGCCGTTAAGGACGTCATTGATGTCAAAGGTTGGCCGACCACGTCCGGTTCGCGTCTTTTCCGGGATCATGTCGCGGTTGACGATGCTGCCTGCATTAAAAACCTCCGCGCCGCCGGAGCCGTGATCATCGGCAAGACTAATCTGCATGAGTTGACGGCCGGGGGTCATGAAAACCCGTGGTTCGGCAAAGTCACCAATCCGCTTGATCCGTCCCGCGGCACCGGTGGAACAAGCAGCGGTTCGGCAGCGGCCGTTGCTGCAGGGTATTGCGTCGCAGCCCTTGGCACGGACACCGGCGGATCGAACCGGTCGACGGCCGCTGCCACCGGCCTTTTCGGGTTCAAGCCGACGAATGGCTGTGCCGATCGCGCAGGGGTCCGTCCTACCGCACCAAGCCTGGATACAATCGGGCCGATTGCGAACAGCATCGAAGATGTCCGCCTGGTCCATTTCGCCAGTGAGGGCGGCGATGTCCCGCAACGGGAGACAGTCGACCTTGTCGGCCTTCGGATCGGCCTGTGTCCCGATCTCCATGCCGCAGCGATCGATCCTGCCGTGGCGGATGCGCATGCCGGATGGCTGCGCGCTCTGGAAAAGGCGGGCGCCTGCATTCAGCATCTGGAATTCCCGCTCGCCGGACGGGTCAAGGATGCCGGCTTGACGATCCTGCAATACGAATTCGCTGCGCAGTATGCGCATCTCATCGACCGAGAGCCGGATGCCGTCGGCAGCCAGGTACGCAGCTTCCTGGCGTCAGGCGCAGCCATAGATGCAGCGACCTACGAGATGGCGCTCGCGTTTCGCGCCGAGGCTTGCGAGGCCTTTCAGCGCGTGATGTCGGCGGCCGATCTCCTCGCTGCCCCCGTGGCACCCGGACTGGCGCCACGCCTGTCCGACGAGATGACAGCGGTCGGCTCCGATCTGGTGCCCTATGGCCTGGCGGGCGGCACCTTCCGCCGGTGGGCGAATTTTCTCAGACTTCCGACGCTTGCCATGCCCCTGAAGACGCAGGGCAGGTTGCCGGCATCCATTCAAATCTCGACACGACCCGATACCGACGCGCACCTGTTTTCGATATGCGAAGCGCTTCGCACGGTGGAGGCGCGCTGAGACGAGAACCCAAGACGACCATACAAACCAAAAGGGGAATGAAAATGAAAAAAATACTGATTGCATTGTCTATTCTTGTCGCGCCGCTGGGAGCCGCCAGCGCGTCGATGGCGGCAGATGAAGTGTTGCGTTTCGGCGTCGCCGCCGAGCCCTATGCGCCCTTCTCCGTCAAGGATGCGAGCGGCAAATGGCAGGGATGGGAAATCGATCTCATGGATGCCGTTTGCGCGGAAATGAAAGCCAAGTGCGAGATCGTCGATATCGCCTGGGATGGCATCATCCCGGCTCTGCTCGAAAAGAAGTTCGACGTCATCTGGAGCTCGATGTCGATCACCGACAAGCGCAAGGAAGTGATCGATTTCACCGACAAATATTACTACTCGGCGAATGTGCTCGTCGGTGCCAAGGCCGATACGCGAGCATTCGACGTGACCAAGCCTGACACGTTCAAAGGTGTCGCAGTCGCTGCGCAGAGCGCCAGCCTGCAGGCAACCTATATGCAGGAAAAGTTCGGCGGCGTGGCCGATCTCAAGCTCTATCCGACACTGGACGACGAGATCGCAGACCTCCAGGCAGGACGTGTCGATCTCATGGCGGCATCGGCCATCCAGATCTCCGATTTCCTGAAGAAGCCGGAAGGGCAGGGCTACGAGATCAAGGTCGAGATGCCGCATGAAAAGATGTTCGGCTATGGAGACGGCGGCGGCGTCCGCAAGGAAGACGTTGCCCTTCGGGATCGTCTCAACGTGGCGATCAAGGCGGTTCGCGCCAGCGGCGAATACGACACGATCACCAAACGTTACTTTGACTTCGACATTTACGGTGACTGAGTCTTGAATTCAAAGTCGGTGCCGGCTGGCCACTTGGCCGCCGGCACCATCCTTGTCGAATTGGAACACATGCAGCATGGACTCGACGGTCTCTTGGCTAACCCTCCTCAGTTTTGGCGACCAGGGCTGGGGTGATGAACTCGTTCGCGGCGCCTGTCTGAGCCTGGGTATCTCGATCAGCGCATATCTCATCGGTCTCTGTATTGGGTTGATCGGCGCAATCGCAAAAGTGTCGAAAAGCCCGGTCGCCAGGGGCATCGCCGCCGGATACACCACGATCATTCGCTCGATCCCGGACATTCTCATCATCTTTCTGGTCTACTACTCGGCAACCGATGCCCTGAGGTCGCTTCTTGGCATGACCGGCCTGCTCGCCGATTTCCAGCTGAATGGCTTCGTTGCGGCGGCGATCTCTCTTGGTATCGTCCAGGGCGGCTACAGCACCGAAGTCCTGCGCGGCGCGATCGTTGCGGTCTCGGCCGGACAATCGGAGGCAGCCTTCGCGGTCGGTCTGACACGCCGCCAGACATTTCTTCTGGTGGTGATGCCGCAGATGGTCCCCTTGGCTCTGCCGGGCTTGGGCAATCTATGGCTGGTCGTCCTCAAGGAGAGTTCACTCGTCAGCCTCATCGGGTTCACCGAACTCGTCCTCGCAGGAAAGATGGCCGCGGGTGCAACACGCCACTACTTCCTGTTCTATTCGGCAATCGCATTCATGTTTCTGGTGATGTCGGCCGTTTCGACAGCCTTGCTGCACGTCTGCGAAGTGAGATCTTACCACGTCTGGAGGCAAAAGTAGCATGACGGATTTTGGCACCTATCTCGCGACCCAATTGTTGACCGGACTGCAGTCGACGATCCTGTTGTTCGTCGGTTGCGCGCTGGTCGGCAATGCGCTGGCCATTCCTGTCGCACTGGCCAGGCTGTCGCCATCGCGCTGGTTGCGATATCCGGCCATCGGATTTGTCCTCGCTTTCCGGGGCACGCCTCTTCTGGTCCAGCTCTACCTTGTCTATTTCGGCGTGGGGCAGATCCTGTCCGGCATCCCGAGCATTCGGTATAGTCCCCTTTGGCCCCTGTTCCGCAGCGCCTACAGCTACGCTTTCTTCGCGTTGTCCCTGAACACGGCTGCCTATTGCAGCGAGATCTGGCGGGGTGCCTTGCAGGGCGTCCCAAGTGGCCAGAGCGAGGCCGGCCGATCCCTCGGCCTGTCGAAACGCCAGATTCTGCGTTCGATCCTTCTGCCGCAGGCATTCCGGCTGGCCTTGCCGGCCATTGGCGGGCAGAACATCTTGCTGCTGAAGGGCACCGCATTGACCGCGACCATCACGCTTTTCGAACTCATGGGTGCGGCAAACCTCGTCCGCGCACAAACCTTCCGCGTCTATGAGCCTCTTCTCGCTGCGGCTTTCGCCTATTTTATGCTGGCAATCGTCATCACATCCGGGTTCAAGTTTGTGGAACGACGACTACCCTCTTACTCTTGATGGGGTGATTGTCTGCGTTCCACACCTGTTTGGGAGATCGAGTTGCTGACCAACGACGGCGAATTCACACCGCGGGAGATTGAAGTCTTCGCTGCGGTCATGTCGCATGGCACGACGACCAAGGCCGCCGATGCGCTCAACATCACTCAACCCGCCGTGAGCAAGATTCTGCTTCAATTGACGACGAAGGCAGGCTTTCCGCTTTTCCGCAATCATCGCCAGCGCCTGATCCCAACGCCCGAGGCGCACATGCTGCACGCGGAGGTTCGGCGCGTCTACGACACCGTGCGCGGTATTTCGAGGGTGGCGCGGGAGATCAAGGAGTTGCGGAGCGGTCGGCTCAATATATCGGCTTTGCCGGCATTCGGCCTGACATTGCTGCCGTCGATCATCGCTGGCTTCACCAAGGACTATCCCGATGTTGCCGTGACCGTCGACATCAGAAGCTCATCCACGATCATTCAGCGTGCAAGCCGGAATCAACTCGACATCGGGGTCGCGGCCGAGGTCAATGACGAGACACCGTCCGTGGTCCGGCGGGCGCTGGTCGCGACGCCACCGGTGTGCATCATGCCGAAGGGCCATCCGTTGAGCAGGCTTTCGGTCGTGCAGGTTGACGATCTGGAAGCGCTGAATTTCGTCTCGCTGGGGGTCGGCGACCCGATGCGGCGGCAACTGGATGCCTTGTGCGAGGAACGCGGCGTGGCGCGTTCGCTGAAGATCGAAGCTGCCCTTTCCAACACCTGCGCCAATCTTGTTGCAAACGGCGTGGGCGTTGCCGTGATCGACAGGCTTTCCGCATGGGTGGCGAGGGACCTGCCCATCGAAATACGCGACTTCCAGCCGCATCTCGACATCAATCTGAGCGTTTACAGGCCATGGGGTACCATCGCCTCGTCGGTCGCCGATACCTTTGTCGAACACCTCATCCAGTCCACCAGGGACTACATGAACGGTGTCGACCGCGGTGTCAGGGCACTCACGGGTTCCTGAGTGCCCCACTTGCTTTTTTCGGGCCGACCCTATCGGGTGAGCGCCTCGACGATGTCGAAAAGTTTCAGAATGTCGGCCTCGTCATTGTAGACATGCGGGGTTATCCGCATCTTGCTGCCCCGGATGGTGACAAAGGCTTTCTTTTCCCTCAGCCGTTTCGCCAGATCGTCGCGGTATCGCTCCCCGAGATCGACGACGGAAATATGCCCGGCCCTCATGGCGAGGTTCGGTCCGGAAAACCCATGTCTTTCCGCCTCTTGCCAGATGAAGCGGTTGAGGTACAGGAGCCGGTCATGCACGGCCTCTCCACCCCATTGCTGCAAGAGTTCCATCGCATCGATCGCGATCGGTAGGACAGCGAAGTCGGAGCGCTCACCCATGTCGAACCGGCGGGCGCCCGGCAGATAATCCAGCATTGTCTGCAGGTAGAAATCAGGGCGTTCGCCGCCTGCACGGTTCCAGGAATGAAATTCAAGCGGGCGTCCTTTCTGCTGCCAGTCCTTGTTGGCGTAGAGAAAGGCAAGCCGGTAGGGGCCGAGCAGAAACTTGTAGGTCGCGAATGCCAGAAAATCAGGACGCACGCGTGACACATCGAATGGCACGGCACCCACCCATTGGGTTCCATCCATCACCAGGCTTGCGCCGGCCTGCCGCGTTGCTTCTGCCACCGCTTCGATGTCGACATGCGTTCCCTCGAACCAGTGGACGATCGTTCCGGCAACGACCGAGACCGGCGCATCCGAATTCCGGATCGCGGAAATGAGCTTGTCCGCCCAGGCCTCATGCGGCAAGCGCTGTACGGTCACGACACGCGCGCCCTTCTGCTTGGCCAGTTCCAGCCATGCGTAGCGATGCGAGGTATGTTCGTTCTCCATCATCAGGATCACGGATCCTGCGGCGACCGGCACATTCGCGGCGGCGACCGCGACGCCGTAGCTCGTCGCGGGAATGATCGCCATGTCGTCCGGCTGTGCGCCGATGAAGGAGGCCGCAAGTGTCCGGGCCTTTTCCACCTCGTCATAGTAGGAATTGATGGTCATATCCCAAGGCGCCGCCTTGACCTTAACGCCGCGAATGCCGGCCTCGACGGCAGTCTTGGGGATGGGCGACATATACGCGACGTCCAGATAGGTGACGTCGTCGGGAATGGAAAACAGATGCCTTTGGCTGGCCAGCATGGGACTATCCTTACAATGAGACCTCGACGCCGAGACCGAGGTCTTTCGCCTTCTGGTAAATGAAGTTCGCAAGTTCGATGTCCTGGGCGGGAACGCCCAGCGAACGATACAGGGTGATTTCGGACGGGTCGCGGCGGCCCCGGATCTCACCATTCAGGGTCGCGCCGATTTCTCCGATAATCCTCGCGGGATCGAGGCTGCCGTCGGCGAGCGGCTCGAACAGATCCGACGCCGAGGTCATGGCCATCGGCATGTAGTCAACCCAGATGCTGGAGCGAATGACGCAGTCCGTGTCCAGTTCCTTGAGCGAGGCGATGCTGGCGCCGACCGCATTGATATGCGTTCCGTCGGTGATCCATTTGCCTTCCAGCACCGGAAATTTTGCGGATGTGACGGTGCAGACGATATCGGCTCCTTCGACGGCCTGCCGAGCGGTCGGATAGGCCGTTGTCGGGTAACCCTTCCGGATTTGAACGTCGGCGAACAGCGCAGCCTTTTGCGGATCGCGCCCCCACACGTGAACCCGGCTGATGGGGCGTATGAGCGCGATTGCTTCAATATGCCGGGCGGCCTGCTCGCCATAACCGATCATCGCCAGGCAGCCGGAATCAGGACGGGAAAGGGTTCGCGTCGCGACGGCACTGGCAGCCGGTGTGCGCAGACCGGTGATTGCGTGTCCGTTGATCAAGGCCACCGGACGCCCATGCTCCTTTTCGAACAGGAGCACGCCGCCCTGGTGCGATGGCAGGCCACGTTGGAAATTCTGCGGACTGACCGACAGGACTTTGGCTCCGAACAGCGGTCGGTCTCCCGACGAGGCGTACATGACGGAAAGGCAGGCACCGTCCGCCGCCGGCAGATCCAGAGTGCGTCGGATATCCTGATGTGCAACCCGGTTGGATGTCGTTCGCAACGCCGCTTCCGCCAGCTCGATGGCATCCTGCTGCGTCACGAGCGCCTCGACGGTCGGTCCGTCGACAACGAGCAATCCTGTTGAGGGGTTTACGATCTGCGGGGAGCGCAAAGACATGGGGAACCTCTGACATTTCAGCTGGCCCCAGAGATATCATTGCGAAAATAGTCTGGGCCGGGAAACTTCATAACTGCAGGGCGACACGTTCGCTTGTTTTCTCATAATTCCCGCATTTTCAGGCTTCTCGGCAAGTCCGCCCGCGCTTCATAACTATTCATTATAAGCGGCCCCGATGCGGTTGTTTGACCTAAAACACCCCGTTCTCCAAAACATCAGACATCGCCAACTCGGCGCCGGCTTCGCTTCGAAGCAGGACGGAATCGTCGAAATTTGTACCGGAGAATAGAATGCGCGTTGTCGTCATAGGGGCAGGGATCATCGGGAGTTCAGTGGCATATGAAACGGCCAAGGCCGGTGCGCAGGTCACTGTTCTCGAAGCCGGAAAGATTGCCGGTGGAGCGTCCGCGGCCAGTTTTGCCTGGACCAACGCCACCGGAAAGAGACCGCAGAGCTACTTCGCCCTGAACGTTGCCGGCATGCGCGCCCACCTGGACCTCAGTCGCGAATTCGGCAAGGCGCCGTGGTTCCACCAGGCCGGCAGCCTCGAATGGTATTCGAAGGAAGAGGACTGGGCTTCGCAGGCGGAAAATGCCGACCAGATGCGGGACTGGGGTTACGGTGTCGAGTGGATCAGCAAGGACCGCCTGGCTGAGCTGGAGCCCGAGATCGATCTCTCCGCCATCGCCAAGTCGCCGATCGTCTACTATCCGGAAGAAGGCTGGGTTCATCCGGTGCTCTATTCTGCCAGCCTTTTGCGGGCGGCCAAGGAACGATGGAATGCGTCGATCCATGCATTTTCCCCTGTCGCGGCGATAGACCTGAGCGGTGAGACCAAGACGGTGCGCACGACGAACGGCGATGTCTACGAAGCCGACGTTGTCATCAACTGCACCGGCAGTTGGGCAGATCGTAGTCTCGAGGGTGCGCCACCCATACCGATGGCCTCGAACATCGGTGTCCTCGGCTTCACCCTGCCGGTAGCCCTGACGCTCCAGAGGCAATTTCACATGGACGATCTTGATGTTCGTCCCGATGGTGCCGGGAGGCTGATGATCCACAAGATCTCGGTGGATGACGTCGTCCCGGAACTGGGTGACCTCGATCCGAAGGGCTGGGAAGCCGGCCTCCTGATCGATGCCGTTCGCCGGGTGCTGCCGGCGGTTCAGCCAGGCGATCTTGAATCCATCCGCACGACCATGCGTCCGATCCCGAGCGATCGCCTGACCTGCAGCGGATGGGTGCCCGGTGTCAGCGGCTACTACGCCGCGGTCACCCATAGCGGCGTGACGATCGCCCCCTATCTCGGCAAGGCCGTCGCAGACGAGGTCGTTCGCGGACACGTTCACCAGAGCCTGGCCGACTTTCGCCCGGACCGATTCATCGCAGCGAAAAATGGCATGGGACAGAGATCATGACGATACAGAGAATTGACAAGACCGAGCGACTGAGCCGTGTCGTCGTGCACAAAGGGATCGCTTACTTTTCCGGGCTGACCGCCGATGACAAGCAGCAGGATGTGCGCGGCCAGACCGCACAGATCCTCGCCAAGGCCGATGGCTACCTGGAGCGAATTTGCTCCAATCGCGCCGCGATCATCAGTGCGATGATCTGGCTTCGCGATATCGACGATTTCGACCAAATGAACGTGGCCTGGGTCGACTGGATCGACAAGGATGCGCCGCCGGCACGGGCGACGGTGGAAGCCAAACTCGGTCTGCCGGAGATCCTGGTCGAGATCCAGTTCACGGTTGCCATGCCGGACTGAAAAATCGGGGCCGGAACCCGCTTGTCGCGTTCCGGCCACCTGCTTCGATGCACAACATCAGGATACCGACCATGGCCAAAGCCCACCCTGCAGCGCTCGCGTCCGCTTCGGACTATTCGATCGAACTGATCGGCATGAACAAGTGGTTCGGTGAATTCCATGTCTTGCGCGACATTGATCTTAAGGTCAGGACGGGCGAGCGCATTGTCGTTGCCGGCCCGTCAGGCTCCGGCAAATCGACGATGATCCGTTGCATCAACCGGCTGGAAGAACACCAGTCGGGAACGATCATCGTCGACAAGATCGAACTCACCAATGATCTGAAGAAGATCGACGAGGTGCGTCGCGAAGTCGGCATGGTGTTCCAGCACTTCAACCTGTTCCCGCATCTGACCATTCTGCAAAATTGTACCCTTGCGCCGATCTGGGTCCGCAAGATGTCGCGGAAGGACGCCGAAGACATCGCCATGCATTATCTGAAACGGGTCAAGATCCCGGAGCAGGCGAACAAGTATCCCGGCCAGCTCTCCGGTGGCCAACAGCAGCGCGTCGCCATTGCCCGGGCGCTGTGCATGACGCCGAAGATCATGCTGTTCGACGAGCCGACCTCGGCGCTCGATCCGGAAATGGTCAAGGAAGTGCTCGACGCGATGGTGGGCCTGGCTGACGAAGGCATGACGATGGTCTGTGTCACGCATGAAATGGGCTTTGCTCGGCAGGTCGCCAACCGGGTCATCTTCATGGACCAGGGGAAGATCGTCGAGCAGAATGCGCCGGCCGAATTCTTCGACAATCCACAGCAAGAACGCACGAAGCTCTTTCTCAGCCAGATCCTTCACTGACCGATACAGACGCGAGAGCGGACGCCTGGTCCGCAGGCCCTTCAAAACTGAGAGGAAGGATCCATGTTCAGCAAGTTGAATGTGATCGACGATCGAGACGCGGTGAGCATCACGATAGACGGCCATGACGTCTTGTGCCGGGACGGGGACACCGTGGCGGCGGTCGTGATGCTCCATGCTGCGCGCCCTTACCGGCATAGCATCCTGTCCGGTTCCGATCGGGCGCCATTCTGCATGATGGGCATCTGTTTCGAATGCCTCATCGAAATCGACGGCGTGGCAAATCAGCAGGGCTGTCTGCGGCGCGTCGAGCCGGGCATGCGGCTCCGGCGGCAGGTCGGGATTGCAACCACCTCGTCTGAACGGAAGCCGCAGCTATGATCCAGGCCTTCGATCTCTGCGTGGTGGGCGGCGGTCCTGCCGGAATGGCGGCGGCCGTCATGGCGGCGAGACACGGGCTCTCCGTGGCGCTGCTCGACGAGCGCCCGAGCGCCGGCGGGCAGATCTATCGGGGCCTGGAGGACGGGCCGTTCCGGAACTCGGCTGCTCTCGGGGCCGATTATCGGCAGGGAGCGAGGGCGATCGCAGGTTTGCAAGCAGCCGATGTGGCCACCTATTTCGGCGCGAGCCTCTGGCGGATCGACATGGCTGAAACCGGCGGTGTAGTCAGCTACAGCCACGATGGCGTGTCCCGGCGCCTGGCGTTTGCCGATCTTGTCCTGGCGAACGGGGCAAACGAACGTCCGGTTCCTTTCGAAGGCTGGACACTGCCCGGTGTCATGGGCATTGGCGCGGCGCAACTGCTGTTGAAGACATCGGCGATGGTGCCGGCCGGCCGGATTGCGCTCGCCGGCAATGGTCCCTTGATGCTGTTATTCGCATCGCAGCTGTTGCGGCTGGGGGTCGAGATCGCCGCCATTCTCGATACGTCTCCAAGCCGGTTCGGCTTATCCGTCGCACTCGCAAATCTCCGCGGGCTCCTGCGCAATTACGACAAGGTTTACAAGGGTGTGCGCCTGTTGCGCGACATCCGCCGTGCCGGCATCCGTGTTCATCGCAATGTCTCCAGCCTGTCTGCCTCCGGTGGCGACCGGGTCGATGCCATCCGCTTCGAAGCGGATGGAGCCCACCAGCAGCTCGACGTCGACACCTTGCTGGTCCATGAAGGTATCATTCCGAACACGCAGCTGCCGCGTGCTCTGGGGTGCGGACACGTGTGGGACAACGGACAAAAATGCCTGCGCCCGGACATTGACCGCTTCGGTGAAAGCAGTCTCGCGCATGTCTATATCGTCGGCGACGGCGCTGCCATCAATGGCGCGATCGCCGCACCTGCATCCGCCGAGATCGCTATCGGCCGTATCCTGGAGCGGACCGGACGCAATGACGAGCAATCGCTTGCAACGGTTCGCCGTGCGTCGGCCGTGCTTGCACGGGAACGGGCCTTTCGCCCCTTTCTCGACGCCCTCTATCCGCCGCGCCTGTCTGCCGTCTCGCCAAGCGATCAGACCGTCGTCTGTCGTTGCGAGGAGGTGAGTGCGGGCACGCTCCGGGCGGCCGTCAAGGATGGCGCCATCGGTCCCTCCCAGGCCAAGGCTTTTACGCGGTGCGGCATGGGCGCCTGTCAGGGAAGGGTCTGCGGGCCGATTGTCAGCCAAGTGATCGCAACGGAAACCGACCGGCCGATCGGAGAGGTCGGCACCTACACTGTGCGCTTTCCTCTCAAGCCCGTCACCGTCTTCGACATGGCCCGCTGTGGTCGCGACGGGGACCTGACGGAGGGCAATGACCATGCGGATTGAAACAGATGTGGCGGTGATCGGCGGCGGTCTGGTCGGGATATCGGTCGCTTATGGCCTTGCCCAGCGTCACGTTGACAATGTTGTGCTGGACGAAGGCGACGGCGCCATCCGCGCCAGTCGCGGAAACTTTGGCCTCGTTTGGGTTCAGGGCAAGGGTCTGTCACTTCCGGCCTATACCGGCTGGGCCATGCGTGCCGTCGAACAATGGCCGGAACTGGCCGAGCGGCTCGGCTCCGAAACCGGGATCGATGTCGGGCTGACGCAAAGAGGGGGCCTCTATCTGAGCAGAACTACGGAAGCTTACGCGCAAAGGTCTCAGGATCTGGCCGCCGTAAAATCGCGCTTCAACGGCGACTATGACTTCGAAATGCTCGACAATGACGGGATCCGGAAGCGCGTGCCGGAGATCGGACCGGATGTCGTCGGTGGAAGCTACTCCCGATATGACGGCCAGGCCAATCCTCTCCGATTGCTGCACGCGCTGCATCGGGGCTATCTTCGCCGCGGCGGTCGCGTTTTGTCGGATGGCGGCGTTACAGATATTGACCACCAGGGCGAAAAGTTCGTGCTCACGACGGCGGCGGGGCAGGTGATTGCCAGTCGCATCGTCCTGGCCGCAGGTCTGGGCAATGCGGGTCTTGGCGAGATGCTCGGGGTCACCATTCCTGTCAAACCCATCCGGGGTCAGATCCTGGTGACCGAGCGCATGCCGCCGATCTTCGACATCGCGATAGAGCAGGTCCGCCAGACGGAGGATGGCACGTTGATGATTGGCGGCAGCTGGGAGGATGTCGGCTTCGATCTCGGCACCACGTTCGACGTGTCACGCCGGATTGCCGAAGACGCACTTCACTTTTTCCCCTTCTTGAAGAACGTTCGTATCATCCGCAGTTGGTCGGCACTGCGGATCATCTCGCCCGATGCCGCGCCGATCTATGAGCAAGTCCTACCCGGCGCCTTTCTGGTCACATGTCACAGTGGTGTTTCGCTTGCCGCGATCCACGCGAACGAAACTGCGGGGTGGGTTGAGCAGGGAGCCATTCCGCAAGAAATGGTCAGCTTTGATCGGCGACGGTTTTCCGCAACATGAAGTTGACTGCCGTGCAGCATTGTCGAATGAACCAAGTCGCGGGGATGCCAAAGAGTCTGGACTTTCAAGGTGGACGTGCCAACACGTGACCGCAAACAGAGTTTCGATTTCAATTGTCGGGATAAGTGACTGCGAAGCTGTAGGAGGGATCATCGTGCAACAACCAGTATTCCTCCCAGATCATGCGTGTAATGGGACCGACCTGACCACCACCGACCGGTTGGTCATCCAAGCGGGTCACCGGCATGATGCCTCCTGCCGTGGTGCAGAAGAACAACTCGTCGCAATGATAGGCTAAATCGACCGGTACATGCTCCAGCCGGATCTCGATGCCCTTCCTGCGGGCGATATCGAAAACCGTCATACGTGTCACGCCTTCCAGCACGCCGTGTTCCGGCGTGTAGAGCACACCGTCCTTGATCAGCGCGACGTTGAAGCCGGAGCCCTCGGTGATGTTGCCGTCGCCGTCGGGCAGGATGGGATAGATGGCATTGCGGTCCTGGGCTTCAAACAGGCCGCGGACGAAATCGCCCCATTGCAGGTTCTTGACTGTCGGGTCAATGGCACCCGGCGGCACGCGCCGCACCGTGCGGGTGATGACGGCGCTGCCGCCTGATCGCTGAAGGTCGGGCGGCATCACCCAGACATAGGGCATCACCAACATATAGAGCGAATTGACGATGTCCTCTGGCTTGTTGCCGCGGACGAATTTCAGGCCGCGGGTGACGATCATCTCGACATAGGCGTCGCGGATGCCGCTGCGGGCCACCATGTCAACCAGCGTCGCGCGCATCTCCGCGCGCGGCATGGGAAGCCTCAGCCTCAGCTTTTCGCAACTGGCTTCCAGGCGGTCGATATGGTCGTCGAGCCGGAAAAACCGGCCGTTCCACACCGCAGGCACGTCATAGGTGAGGTCGGAATGCAGGAAGCCCTGGTCGAGCAACGGAATACGCGCTTCGGCCAGCGGCACGAATTCGCCCTCGATCCAGGCAATCCCGTTGGCGAAGGGGCTGCAGCTTTCCGCAAGCTTTGCTGCGCGCTCGGCATGGGGGGCAAAGACTGTTTCCATGAAAGACATCGGCTGCTCCTTGGAGATGGGAATGGACGGCGGGATCGCCGATCAGGTCTGTGACGGAACGGGATCGCGGCGCGCCGGCGGCTGGGCCTTAAGGGTGATGAGAACGCCGGCAAGCGCCACCGTCGAGCCGGCAATGGTGCGCAGGCTAAGATGGCCGCCGATCAGCAGCACGTCGAGCAGGATGGTCATGATCGGCATGGCCAGCGTCAACGGCGCGATCATGCTGGCCTCATAGCGCTGCAGCAGGCCGAAATAGGCCGTATGGGCAATGACCGTCACCACGAGAACCGAAAACAGCGTTGCGGCGAGGAAGACATAGCCGCCGTCGAGCGAGGTGGTTATCTGACCCGCTTCGAGCTGCCAGGAGGCGAGCAGCAGTGGGACCCACGAGACGAGGCCGACCCAGGCCTGCAATTTCAGCGGCGCGATCGGCGGCAGGCGCTTCAAGAAGATACCGCCGACGGCAAGCGAACTCGTGGAAATCACGATCGCCACCAGGCCGATCGAGGCGGTCATCTGTTCAGGGTTCCACATGACCGCGATCACGCCGGCAAGCGCCAACGCGATGCCGGTAATCCTGAGGCTTGAGATGCGTTCACCCAAGAAGATGACTGACAACATGGCGGTTAGTGGAATGCCGAGTTGCAGGACAATCGCCGCGCTCGAGGGTGAGGCGGCCGACAGGCCGAGGAACAGGAAGCCGAAATGGCTGGCGCCAACCAGCAGACCGACCAGCGCAACCTGTCCGATCCGCTGAGGAATGGGACGCAGCAGTGGCGAAAGCACGATCGCGACGCCGAGGAACCGAATGCCGGCATAATAGAAGGGCGGGATGTCGTAGCTGCTCAGCATCACTTTACCAATGATCACGTTGAGCGACCAGATGAGGCAGACGCCCATCAGCACCAGAAAGTCGCGGTAGCGCATTATTGTGCTCCAGCGGTCTGTAGAGCTGCATCGTCGGGATGATGGCATGCGAAGAAATGTCCGTCGGTGCGCTGCCGCAGCGCAGGCTCCAGCCGTGCGCATGTGTTGGTCGCCTTCCAGCAGCGGGTGCGGAACCGGCAGCCGCTCGGCGGATCCATCGGGCTGGGCACGTCGCCCTGCAGCACGATGCGGTTGCGACCCTTCTCGGCGTCGGGATCCGGCAATGGCACGGCGGACAGCAGCGCCTGCGTGTAAGGGTGCTGTGGCCTGTGATAGAGGTCTTCAGCCGACGCGATCTCGACGATGCCGCCGAGATACATCACGGCCACACGGTGTGAGATGTGTTTGACCACCGCCAGATCGTGGGCGATGAACAGGTAGGAAATGCCAAATCGTTGTTGCAGGCCCTGAAGCAGGTTCAGCACGCCGGCCTGGACCGAGACATCGAGCGCCGAGACAGGCTCGTCCAGCACGATCAGCTTCGGCTGGAGCGCCAGCGCGCGAGCGATGCCAATGCGCTGGCGCTGGCCGCCCGAGAGCTCGTGGGGAAAGCGATCCGCCATCTCCAGCGACAATTGCACGAGGTCCAGCAATTCGTCGACGCGCCGGCGCATGTCGGGCCGCGACATGTTTTTCAGCCGCAAGGGCTCTTCGAGGATGCGCCGCATCGTCATGCGCGGATGTAGCGAGGCCATCGGGTCCTGGAAGACGATCTGCAGGTCCTGGCGGATGGCGCGCAGTTCCTTGGGGGATGCTGCAGCGATATCGCGGCCGGCCATGCGGACTTCGCCGGACGAGGGTGTCAGCAGCCGCATGATGCAGCGGCCGAGCGTGGACTTGCCGCAGCCTGATTCACCCACCAGGCCGAGCGTCTCGCCGGGCGCCAGCTTGAACGAAACGCCGTTGACGGCGCGAACATGGCCGGTCGGCTTGTTGAAGATCAGCCCGCGCCCGACGGCAAATTCCTTGACCAGGCCATGGACTTCCAGAAGCGGCGTGGAGGTTTCGGGCTCGATCATGCGGCATTCTCCGCCAGGGTTTGGGAGAAGTGGCAGGCGCTTTCGACGACGCCGGCCGGCAGGAGCGCGGGCACCTCAGCAGCGCAGATGCATGCGGCGCTCAGACAGCGCGGCCGAAATGCGCAACCAGGCGGTCGGTTGCGCAGCGACGGCGGCATGCCCTCGATGGCGACGAGCGGACCGCCGCCGCCATTGAGCTTGGGCAGGGATCCTAGAAGGCCGCGTGTATAGGGATGGCGCGAATGACGGAAGACATCACGGACGGCACCGCGCTCGACGATACGGCCGGAATACATCACCGCGACCTGGTCGGCGGCGCCGGCGACCACACCGAGATCGTGGGTGATCAGCACCATGCCGATCTTGAGGTCCTCGCGCAGCTTCTGCAGGAGATCCATGATCTGTGCCTGCACCGTGACGTCGAGTGCCGTCGTCGGCTCGTCGGCAATCAGCAGAACCGGCCGGTTGGCAATTGCCATGGCGATCATGGCACGCTGGCGCATGCCGCCGGAAAACTCGTGCGGATATTGATGCACCCGCCGATCGGGCTGCGGGATCGATACCTCGGCCAGCAGTTCAATGGTGCGGTTCAGCGCCGCTTTCCGCGATAAGCTGCGATCATGCAGGCGCAGGGCCTCGACGATCTGCTGTCCGATGGTGAGCACCGGATTGAAGGCGGTCAGCGGGTCCTGGAAGATCATGCCGATGCGCGAACCGCGTAGTTTCGTCATCTCCGACGCCGACATGCCGACCAGCTCCTGGCCCTGGAAGCGGACGCTGCCCGAGATGCGCGAGGAGGACGGAAGTAGGTGCATCAGCGCCATCATGGTTACGCTCTTTCCGGAACCTGATTCCCCGACGATGCCAAGGACTTCGCCGGCGTTCAGCGAGAGATCGACGCCGCATATGGCGTCAGCCGCATCGTCACCGGTGCCGAAGCTGACGCGCAGGTCTCTGATTTCCAGGAGGGGCGTGTTGACGGGATCTTGCATGGTCTCCCCCTTTCATTTCGAACGCGGATCGAGCCGATCACGCAGGCCGTCGCCAAGGAAGCTGAAGGCGAGCACGAGGCTGAGAATGGCCAGGCCCGGGCCAAGCGCGATCCACCAGTTGTAGAAGCGCGATGCGCCTTCGGAGATCATCGAGCCCCATTCCGGCGAGGGTGGCGTCGCACCCAGTCCGATGAAGCTGAGTGACGCGGCCAGCAACACGACCTGGCCGAAATCCATCGTTGCATTGATCAGAACCGGGGTCCAACAGAGCGGCAGGATATGAACCCGAAGAATGCGAAGATGTCCCGCGCCGCCGGCAATGGCAGCCTCTACATGTTCGCGCTCCTTCACTTCCAGCACCTGCGCCCGCATCAGCCGGGCATAGACCGGCCACCAGACGATGACCATGGCCAGCGCTGCATTGACGATGCCTGGACCGAGCGTCGCTGCAACCGTCATGG
Organism: Hyphomicrobiales bacterium; assembly: GCA_900470155.1. Taxonomy (GTDB): domain Bacteria; phylum Pseudomonadota; class Alphaproteobacteria; order Rhizobiales; family Rhizobiaceae; genus Allorhizobium. The sequence continues at coordinate 31,445 of UBZT01000009.1, read as the reverse complement.
CCAGCAGGATCGGCGGGAAGGACACGGTCACGTCGACCAGCCGCATGATGGCGCTGTCGACCAGACCGCCGACATAGCCGGCGATTGCGCCGAGTAGGGCGCCAATGGTGATACCGGCGACAACCACGAAGATCGCGATCGGAACGGAATAGATGGCGCCGTGCAGCGTGCGGGAGAAGACGTCGCGGCCCAGCGCATCGGTGCCGAGCCAGTTCTGCAGGCTCGGGGCCTGAAGGCGGCGTCCGGCCATCTGCAGCGGATCAGGCAGGCCCCAATGGGAAACCGTCAGTGCCGTGACGATCCAGAAGAGAACCACCACACCGCCGATTTTGGCCGGCAGCGACAGCTTGGCGAGCCATGTCAGGAATGATGGCGGACGGCGTTTTCTGGCCGACGAATTGCTGATGGCCTTAGGCTCCGATCCAACCATTGACGATAATTCCATTCGGTTGGCCTCACTGAAGCTTTACGCGGGGATTTGCGAAGGCATAGGCAATGTCGGTCAGCAGATTGGTCAGCAGGAAAGCCGTTGATCCGACCAGCGTCACGCCGACAATGCCGGGAAAATCGAGCGATCTCGCTGACGTCACCGCATAGGAGCCGATGCCCGGCCAGGAAAATACCGCCTCCGTCAGCACGGCGCCGGTTATCAGATAGGCGAAGGAAAAGCCGATGATCGTCAGTGTCGGGATCAAGGCGTTGCGTAGCGCATGATGGATCATGACGCGCGCTTCACCGGCGCCCTTCGCCCGTGCGGTGCGAATGTAATCCTGTCCCATCACCTCCAGCAGACTGGAGCGCACAAGCCGGACGATAATGCCGACCACCGACCAGGCGAGCACGAGCGCGGGCAGGACAAGATGATGCAGGCTTTCGAGGAAGAGGGGGAAGTTTCCAGCAAGAAGCGAGTCGATGGTGTAGAATCCAGTGAAATCTGGCGGTGCCGTCGTTCTTGCGTCAAGCCTGCCTGGGCCGGGAAACAGATCGAGCTTTACCGAGAAGAGGAAAAGCAGGAGCAGCCCGGACCAGAAAACAGGAAGCGATGATCCGATCAGCGAAAACATGCGCGAGAGATAATCGACCGGTCCGTCGCGGTAACGGGCGGCAATCACGCCGATGGCGACGCCCGACAGCGTGGCAATCATCATCGCCACGCTTACAAGCTCAAAGGTTGCGGGCAGTCTGTCGGCAATATCCGCGCTGACCGGGCGACGGGTCGAAAACGATACGCCGAGATCACCCTGGACCAGATTGCCGATATAGATCGCGTAACGTTCGACAAGCGGCTTATCCAGTCCCCACTTCTCCTTCGCTGCCGCCACGATCTCCGGGTTGTTCATCTGCCGCTCCGGGACGATGGCCGAGAGCGGGTCGCCCTTGGTCATCTGCGAAAGGAAGAAGGCAACGGTTGCAACACCGAGCAGGAGCAAGGGCGTTGCGAGGAGGCGGCGAAGGATGAAGCGCAGCATGTCACTTCTTCCGGCTGATGTCGGCGAGCGGTAGGTTGCAGCAGGCGCTATAGCGGACCCCTTCGATATCGCCGCGATACGCGAGGACCAGATTGGGGCTGACCATCGGGATGATGATGTTGTCCTTCATCATTTCCAGCCCGAGATCATGATAGATGCCCTCCTGTTCGGCCGCTGGTGCGGCCAGCGCCTTGGCGAGGAGTTCCGCTTCCTTCGGATTGATCACCGAAGGATCGTTTGCCGCGCCAGCGCGCTTCGACCAGGACGTGCCCGGCATCATCGCGAAGTAGTTCGCATACTGGCCCGACCCGTAGTAGTCCGGAGCATAATAGACGGCGGTGAGTGGTATTCCATCGCCATTGATCTGGTCGCGCCAGACGGGATAGGTGGAAGGCTTGAGCTGTACCTTGATGCCGACTTCTGCCAGATCCTGTTGGACCTTCTGCATCATCAGATTGATGTCGACGCCATAGATGTTGTCATTGGGATAGACGGCCTCGATCTCGAAGCCGTCGGCCACACCAGCCTTGGCCAGCAGCGTCTTTGCCTTGTCGAGATCGCGCTTGCGTTCCGGCAGTCCTGCTGTTCCGGGAAAACCGTTGGGGATCGGCGAGGACTGCTTGGCGCCCTGGCCGCCGACGGTAAACTCGATCACGCCTTCATAGTCGATGGCCGCCGCAATGGCTTCGCGGATGTCTGGGGTCATGGGAATGGGGGCCGACTTCGCGCCAGCGCCGATGGCGATGTAGAGGAAGTTGTAGGATGGGATGACCTCGGTCTTGACTTCGTCGGTTCCGAGCGAGCCGGCTGTGTCAAAATCGATCTGCATGGCAATGTCGGCATCGCCTGATTCCAGCATTTGTGCCTGGGAGACGGCATCCTGCGACTGGCGGAAAACCACTTCGGAAAATGCCGGCGCTACGCCCCAATAGGCATCGTTGCGCGCCAAGCGCAACTCGTCATCCGGACGGTACGAGGTAAGCTTGAACGGTCCGCTGCCAGCGGAATTGGCGAGGAACCAATTCTCTGCCTTGTCGGCGGATGCCGCATCGGCATCGGCTGTCGCCCCATTGGCTGTTGCGACATCCTTGTTGACGATGCCGGTGAAGCCGGCCGTCAGCTTGTTGAGGAATTCACCGTTGGAAGCATCGAGCGTGACCACGATCGTCGCTGCATCCTTCGCCTCGACCGACTTCACGCCGTCCATGAAGAAGGACGGGCTGCCCTGGATGTTCTTCAGCCGCTCCAGGCTCCATTTGACGTCCTGAGCTTCGACGGGCGAACCATCGGAAAAGACCGCCTTGGTATCGAGGAAGAAGGTGAAGATCGTCTGGTCGGCATTGATTTCCCAGCTTTTGGCCAATCGCGGCTCGACGGACTTGTTGTCCTTGCCGAGTGTCACCAGCGTGTCATAGACCGAGGTCAGGTAGATCTGGCAGGTATCGCAAAAGGCGCGGGCCGGATCGAGGGCGTTGACATCCATCGATCGCGCGATGACCAGCGTATCAGTGTCGGCCGCCAGCACCTGGGGCGCAACCGAGGAGGCAAGTGCCAGGGCATAGGCAAGTCTGCGGGCATTACGGAGTTTTTTCGTGAAAGCCGTCATTGTCATGTCATTCCCCATTATTGTTGGTGATTGGCTGCGATCTGGCGTTATGCGGCGGCTATCGCGCCCAGGCGGGCGGCAACGAACGGATTGGATTGTGGCTCGATCGATGAATAAGACCGCTTCAGCTCTTCAAAGGCCGCATTGGTGACCTCGAACGTCTTTTCGATGTCTGCCTCGGTCAGCGCCGAAGTGACGAACATGTTGTGATAGGGGTGCAGGTAGACCCCGCGGCGGACGGCGGCAGCCGTCCAGAAATAACCGTAGCGCATGTCCGGATCATTCTCGAACAGGATCTGTGGCATCTGGGCGGGGCCGGTCTGGCGGATGCCGATGCCATGGGAGGACGCCTGTTCGGCAATGCCTGCGCGCAGGCGATCGGCGATGGCGATCATGCGCTCGAGGTAATCTGTTTCGCGTATGAGCCTCAGGGTTTCGACGCCTGCAGCCATCGGGACAGCGGAAAACCAAAATGACCCGGTGACGAAAATCGTCTGTGCGGCAGCGCGGATCTTTTCGGCTCCGAGAAGCGCAGAGAGCGGATAGCCGTTTGCAAGAACCTTGCCCCAGGTGCTGAGATCGGGCTTGACGCCGAACCGCGCCCAGCTGCAATCACGCGACAGCCGGAAGCCGGTGCGGATCTCATCGATGATCAGCAATGCGCCGGCCTCGTCGCAGATCTGGCGCACGCCTTTGGCATAGACGTCAAATGGTGTGGTCTGATCCTGGAATACTTCGTGGCGGAAAGGCGTGGCAAAGACGGCTGCGACATCGCCGTCAGCGCTCTTGACCGCGTCGCGCAGACTATCGAGATCGTTATATGCAAAATATATGATGTGGGCCCGATCTTCCGGCAGAATGCCTTTGGGCGACGGTGTGTTCCAGGGAGAGGCCCCGTGATAGGCCCCTCTGGCTACGAGGATCTTGCGACGCCCGGTATGGGCTCGCGACAACACCATTGCCATGGAGGTGGCGTCCGAACCGTTCTTGCAAAACATCGCCCAGTCGGCGTGGTCGATCATGCCGACAAAATCCTCCGCCAGCCGCACCATGAATTCGGAAGGACCGGTCATTGTGTCTCCGAGTTCGGCCTGTGCACGCGCTGCTGCCTCAACCGTCGGATGATTGTAGCCGAGAAGGTTCGGGCCAAAGGCGCACATGTAGTCGACATAGGCATTGCCATCGGCGTCCCAAAGCCGGGCACCATCAGCCCTTGAGAAAAACTGCGGGTACTCTGATGGCAGGAGAGCCACGGATTCGTGGCCGTACATTCCGCCCGGGATGACTTTGCGGGCGCGCTCCAGCAGTTCACTGTTTTTCGAATTTGTTCGCATTTTGTATAGCCCGAAATTTGAGATGATCGGCCAGTCGCACTTAGATCGACCTTCCACCCAGAAAGTTATTGATAAAAAAATCGATTATCAAACTGAATCTGACAATTGGGTAGGCATTTTTTCGCACTGCACAAATCATGGGCGCCGCGGTTAAAATATCCGCGGAATTTCCAGACTGAAGGCTATTCGGCGTGCATACCGGCAATAGGGGAGGCTCGTCGCCAACCTTCGATGCAACGACACAGTTCAAAAATGTTGCTAGAAATTTCGATTATTGAATTGTGCTCAAGACACGGTGGCGCGCTTCTGCAGGTGTTCCGGCAAATAGCAGCGCAGATAGGTCAAGGCAGCAAGGACGGCCTCCTCGACATATTCGTCGGTAATATGTCCGTGCATGGCATAGGACAGGGCCCAGATGCCGTCGATCAGTGCTAGGGAAATTGCGATCCGCTTCTCCAGTTCCGGCATGGCCGGCAGATCGAATACCTCCCGCAGATACTCTGCACGACGGGTGGCAATCGCGGCGTTACCCGATACATCGACGTTGCGGATTTCAACACTGACACCAGCGCCCATAAACAGACGAAGTGCCGCCGGCTCACTGTTCAGAAAGGCGGCGCTTCGACGCAGGCGATAAATGAAGACATCTTGCCAGCGATCTGGAATGTTCGATCCTTCCGTCATCGCAAGTTCAAAGATCTGACCATGGTATCGACTGGCCAAGGCTTCGAGCGCAGCATTGCGATTGGGAAAAAAATGGTAGACCGACGCCAGCGGCACGCCTGCGTTCTCTGCGATTTGCGCCAGACTGATATCCTCGTTCGGTCGTTGACCGAGAACGGCCGCAGCAGCATCCAGAAGGAGCTCATATCGCTCGATGCCGCGCTTGCGCCGCGACGGGCGCAACTGGTTCGGTGAGATGGTATCTGCTTTTTCGTTCATCCTTACCAGATAGCCGATCTTCTCCGTGAAGGTAAAGAATATGATGGCGCGATTGTAAGCACTGTCATCTGATAGCCAGATTGATCCCTTCGGCTTAGGTGTGCGCTTTTTCTCGCTGCTGAAGAAGCGTTGCGCAGGTGGCTGGCGGAGGCAGGAAAAAGCGCGCTCGCCCATCGAGTGTCGTCCTAGTCAGGCCGCGATCCCAGCCGCCATCGCCATCGCCAAGGGTGATCGATGCCCTCAGGGACCGCAACATATCCATTCCGCACGACGTTTCCGTCGTCAGCTTCGGCAACTGGGATGTTGTGGTGGAGCAGGCCCGTCCGGCGCTGACAACGATCGATAGCCGCAATCGCACAACGGTCGGCTGAATACCTCGTTTCCCTCCCTTCCACCAAACGGTTGATTGCGTAGTGACGGCCCAGTGCGGAGACTTGCGTCTCGTATCGAGATACGGTCAGCCTGGAAAGGAACGACTGGGATGCCTTCGCTGCAATTTTTGCTTTCCATGCGGTTTCCAACTTTCGCACCACTGCCATTTTTGATCGCGGCAAGCTTTGTCGCGCTGGGATGGCTGGCGATCTTCGACATGCTCGGTACGGCCATTTTCTTGCCTGAAAACGGGTCGCTTGGCCCCGGTATGGCGACCGCCAATGCAATCTTCCTTATGATGAAAGGTATTCCCTTTGAACTCTGGCAGTCACTTTGTATCGCAGATGTAGCGCCATCTTTCTCATGGGTTTCCTGGAGCCAGTTCTGCAGCATGGGGGCAATAATGACGCTGGCGATGATGTTGCCCTGCGCAACGCCCGCATGGCGGATGCTCAAAACCAGATGTTCTGCCGCCACTGGTTTCGCCTTCCTCGGCGGCTACAGCGTCATCTGGATCCTGTTTTCCCTGGTGCTCGCGACAATCGATATGACATTGCATCTTCACGTCGGATCACACCTCGTCTCCACCGCGGGAATGACAGGTGTTGTGGCCGCAGGCGCTATTATCGGTGCCGGAGCATTTCAATGGACACCAATCAAAAACAGCGCACGCCTCAAAATCGCAACAGGCAAAGTTCTGGCAAGTCATAGTAACAAGAGCATCTGCGCATCGTTTGCGGCAGGCCTTCGCTATGCCGGATGTTGTGTAAAATCCAACGGGCCGTTGATGATGACCATGATCTTTCTTGGCATGATGAACATCGTCGCGATGGCGCTTCTTCTCTTGGCAATGATTCTAGAGAAAGGAGTGGTGAGAAACCATGTATCGCACGGCATCGGCATTGCCCTCGTTCTAGCGGGATCTACGTGGGCATATTGGGCAGCAACAGCATAATACATTTCTTGCATCATGGTTGCTACTGCCGGAAAGGTCGTCGTCTGGCTTGTCGCCCTCGGCAGTTTCATTGCCACAGCAACTCCGTCGCTAGGGTGCAATCGACATCGCCTGAAATCAACGGGTCATTCGCGGACAAAAAGGCCGTGCGCCAGCACTAAACCTGATCCGATCTAGCGCGTTTTGTCCTTCACGAATCTTGGGTGATTTCGGCCAATCAAGCGGCGACCCCAAGCAGCCGCCAACCCGCTGCATCTGGTTTAGCTAGCCTTTGATCTGGCGGCGCTTCATGAGAGCCGAGATCTGGTGGCCGGATGCCATGACCACGGCGGCGGCAAGGATCGTCAGAGTGCCGACGGCCGGTACCTGCGGCGTGTAGCCGGACTGCAGCTTGGCGCTGACCCATTCGGGGATGGTCGAATCGGCGCCCGAGGACAGCATCGACAGCGGGAAATTCGCCCAGGACAGCAGGAAGGCGAAGGTGAAGCCGGAAAAGATGCCCGGAGCCAGCAAGGGCAGGGTGATTTCACGCATCACCTGCCAACGGCTCGCTCCCAGATCATAGGCGGCCTCTTCCACTGCCGGATCGAAGGAATAGACCTGGATGGCGATCACCAGCGTGGCGATCGGCGCGATCCAGACCAGATGGGCAAAGACGGTCGCCTGCCAGGAGGGCGTGATGCCGAGCGCCGTGAACCACAGCAGCAGAGCAAGACCCAGCACGGCCTGCGGAAAGAGGATGGGCAGCAGAACGATCTTCTGGAATAGCCGCCGGCCCTTCCAGTCGTAACGGGCAAAAGCCAGCGCCCCGAAAAAGGCGAGCACCGTCGACAGGCAAGCGACGGCAATGGCAACGACGGTGGAGGTCCAGAAGAAATCGCGGATCGACAGGGATTGGAAGACTTCGAGATACCATTTGTCCGAATATTTCGGCACCGGGAAACTGAAATATTTGGAGCGCGAGAACGAGGCGAGCGCCATGGTGATCATCGGCAGATACATGAACAAGATGAGGGCGGCCATGGCGCTGCCATAGGCGAGGGTGGCGCGGCGGCTGAAATCGTTCATGGGCTTGATCCTCTCATCCCTTGCGGCCAAAGATGGCGTCGAGATCGACGCGATTGAACATGGCCAGCGCCAGAGAGCCGGCCAGCACGATCATCAGCATCGACAGGGCCGAGCCTTTCGGCCAGTTCTGCGCGAAGGTGAATTCCTTCTGGATGTCCTGGGCAATCATCACCACGGCGGTGCCGCCGAGCACCTTGGCCTCGGTGATGGCACCGGCGGCGAGGATGAAGGTGATCAGCGCGCCGATCATGATGCCGGGCATGGCGAGCGGTATGTCGACCTCCTTCATCACCTGCCAGCGGCTGGCGCCCAGATCGAAGGCTGCCTCGCGCATCTGGGTGGGCACCATGGAGACGCCGAGGATCATCGGGAAGAGCATCATCGGCAGGTTGATATAGACAAGGCCGAACAGCGTGGCGCTGAAGGTGTAGAGCATGGAATCGACCGGAATGCCGAAATAGGTCTGCAAGGTGCCGGAGACGACGCCGCCCTTGACCAGGAAGAGCATCCAGCCCATCAGCCGCAGATTGTCGGCAACGAAGAGCGGCGCGGCGAGAACCAGCGCCAGGATACCGGCCTTGCGGGTGAATACCCGCACCATGGCGATCGCCAGCGGATAGCAGATCACCAGCAGGATGGCGACGGTGGAGGCGGCCAGTTGCAGGGAGGCGAGGAAGGACAGGTAATAACTGTCGGCAAAGATCGTGCGGAAATTCTCAAACGTTGGCATCTGCAGGACAGAAAAGGTCTGCGGCGGCATGAAGGCGAAGACGAAGACCAGTGTCAGGGGGCCGAGAAAACCCAAAAGCAGCAGAAGGCCGACCGGCAGGGCTGCCAGGAAACCGGGTTTCATCATGCCGCGGCCGAGCCGCACCGCCCAGGGTTCGGCGCGGGAAACCTTACGCGGCAGGGCGGCATTGTGGCTGAGCGTTTCGCTTGCATCCGTCATGCGCGACGTCCTTCGTCAATACTGCTCATATCAATTGGCAAAACGGGCGGTCGGAAAAATGGTCGAATCCTTGGCGTCCCAGGCGATCGTGACGCGACCGCCGCGGGCGCGGGCCAGCTGCTGCTCGCGCAGTTTCTCGACCAGGAAGACCTGGGCATCGCCGACCCGCACCTGATATTGCACCCGCGATCCCAGCAGATATTCATTGTAGACGACGCCTTCGAGCTTGTTGGCGGCCGGGGCGGCGGGGTCGTCGAGAAAGCGGATGTCTTCGGGGCGGATGACCAGCGAACCGCCGGCAAAGGCGTCGGCGATCGGCGGCGCCAGATAGCTGGCGCCGGTCGCCTGGTCGATGACGGTGCCGTCCGGGCCGGGGCCGACCTCGAGAATGTTGACCTCGCCCATGAATTCCGAGACGAAGCGGGTCGAGGGATTGCCGTAGATCTCGTTGGGCGTGCCGATCTGCACGAAACGGCCTTTGTTCATCACGCCGATGCGGTCCGACATGACCATAGCTTCCTCGAGCGAATGGGTGATGTAGACGAAGGTCTTGCCGGTTTCGCGGTGGATGTCCTTCAGTTCCTTTTCCAAGATCTTGCGCAGCTTGTAGTCGAGCGCCGATAGCGGCTCATCGAAGAACAGGATTTCGGGATCGAAGGCCAGCGCCCGGGCCAGCGCGACGCGCTGGCGCTCGCCGCCGGAGCATTGCAGCACGCCCTTGCCGTAATAGCATTCCGGCAGGCGCAGCTGCGCCATCAGTTCCAGCGCCCGTTCCTTGCGGCTTGCTGCCTTCACGCCGCGGATCTTCAAGGGGAATTCGATGTTCTGGCCGACGGTGCGATGGGGAAACAGCGCGAGCGACTGGAAGACCATGCAGGTCGGGCGCTTGTTGGCAGGTACATCGTTGATGCGTTCGCCGCGCAGCAGGATATCGCCATTGGTGGGCTTGTCCATGCCGACCAGCATGCGCACCATGGTGGTCTTGCCGCTGCCGGACGGGCCGACGATGGTGAAGAACTCGCCCTCGCGAATATCCAGGCTGATGCGGTCGACGGCCGGAAATTCGCCGAAGAACTTGTCGACGCCGCGCAGCTGGAGAATGGGCAGGGGCGTTGTGGATGCGATGTCGGCGGTGGCTGCTGTCATCATGCGGTCCCATCTGTCTGTTGCGCAGGGTCGGAACGGCGGGAAGGCCAGGAGCGGCGGCCTCCCGTCGTCATCAGGCCTTCTCGCGCACGGCGGCGGAGAAGATCTCGTGCAGCTTTGTGTAGCTCGGGATGATGTCGAAGTCGGCGCATTTGGCCATGTCGGCCGCCAGCGTGTCGTATTGGAAGGCATCGAGTTCTTCGGTGTTGAACAGCGACATGACCTTGGGATCGCCCATCTGGCCGACCGGGTTGTAGGTGCCTTCGGCGAACGAGACGTTCTTGGCGGTCTCCGGGCGGAAGCAATATTGCAGGAAATCCTCGCCGCGCGGCGAGAGCTGCGGGTTGTTGACCAGCGAGGTCAGTTCCATCCAGCAGACGCCGGCCTTGCCGCCGAGTTCCTCCGGTCCCTTGTTGGGCACGATGCAGCGCAGGTTGGGGTTGCCATCGTAGCGGGCCGCCGAGACCGAATAGACGCTGCCGGGGAAGGAGCCTTCGATCGAGCCGTTGATCATACCGAGCGCAATGGCATTCATGTCATCCGACAGGAAGGCGGCATTGTTGATCAGCTTGCGCATCAACACTTCGTATTTGCCGATTTCGTCGTCGGTCATTTCGCGGAACGGGCTGAAGCCGGCGGCGATCACCACATGCATGATCACCCAGTCGTCATACATCAGCACGGCATATTTGCCCTTGTAGCTGTCCTGCAGCATCAGGTCGTAGCCCTCGTCTTCAAGGGTGGCGGCCGAGACCTTGTCGGTGTTGACCAACATGCCCGAAGGTCCATAGCGCTGGATCATGCCCAGCAATTGGTTACCGTCGTCGGAGGTCGACCATTTGTACGGCCATTTGAATTCGGGAATCATCATCTCCCAGAGCGGCTCGAACTTGGCCTTGTCGAGCGGCTTGATGAGGTTTTCCGGATAGAGCTGCCGGCGGCCCCAGGCATTGTTGAGGTTGATGATGTCCCAGACCTTGGTATCGCCGGCGCGCAGCTGGTTGACGGCTTCCGGGTCGGAGATCAGCCCCTGCGCCTTGACGTTGCAGTCGAATTCCTTGCGGAACGGGTCGAGCACCTTGTCGGAATTGTAGCCCTCCCAGCAGTAGATGTTCATTTCCTTTTCGCGGGCCGCAAAGGCGCCACGCGGCAACATAGAGGCTGCGGCAATGCCGGCCGAAATCGAGACAGTGTCGCGCAGGAAGGCGCGCCGCGACTGGCTGAAGGATTGCAAGAGGTTTCTACGCTTCATGGATGGACCCTCTGGTTGGACATCGACATCATTGCGATTTGGCATTGCGAATGGGCATTACGAGACAGGCAGGAGGCGGGGCGAGCCCGCCACCCGCTCAGCTGTGGCAGCAGGCAGCGCCTTGCGCATTGGACTTGCTGGCCTTGTTGGTTTCGGGCGGCAGGTTGATCAGCGGATTGCCGTTGAAGAAGCCGACCGGCATCAGCTTGAAACCGCACAGCACGCAGGGCTGGACCGGATGGTCCTCGACGCGGGGAATGTGATGCAGGCCGAAGGAATGCCAGACGACGATATCGGTATTGTCGGTCGGCCGGTCCTTGGCCGTCCAGGCGGGCAGGCCGTCGCCGCCGCTCGAATGGTTCATGTATTCGCCGGCCGGGAAGCGTTCCTCGGCATCGTAGGGCGTCACCCAGAGATGGTTGTAGACGAAGCCGCCGCGTTTGCCCGATGGTCCTTCCGGATGGGTATAGGCCTGGATGGCCGAGGGCGTTTCCAGCTTGTAGGCCGTCGGCTTTCCGACCCAGTTCTTGACGTTGGGATTGGTGATCTTCCAGTAGCGCGACTTCTCGAAATCGACGCGGCGCTGCGCCTTCAGTTCGCTGGTCAGCGGCGTCTGCTCGACATAGAAGGCATTGCCCATCGGATTGTCGGGGCCGATCGGCGGGGCCACCGTGTCGCATTCGACGACGGTATTGTCAGGGCCGTCAACCTCCATGTCGAGGCGCATGCAGAAGACGTGCTGGTGGATGTGGCCGACCACGCCGGGGGCGACTTCGGTGCCGTATTTCTGCTCAGAGCCCGGAATGCAGGCGGCGGTGTTGATGACGCCGGTCGCCTTCATCTCGAATTCGATGGCGCCGTCCTGGAACAGATACCAATAGCAGCAGTACTCGTAATTGCCGACGGTGGTGATCGAGGAGATGACGAGGCGGCGCATGCGGCGGGTCTCGGTGCGCTCCGAGCGGAAGTCGAAATGCTTCCAGGCAAGGCCTGCATCCTCTTCATGGATGCAGATGGCGCTCGGGATCAGGCGGGGATTGCCCATCATGTCGGGCAGCACCACATCCATGTAATGGATATGGCCGAGGCAGTCGCAGCCGAGCGCCAGGGAATTGACCAGCTTGCCGAAGCCGTATTCGCCGCTGTCGAAGACGTTCTTGCGGTAATGCACGCCTTCCGGTGTGCCATAAGGCACGACCATTTCGGCCATCGACACCCGGTAGAGGATCGGCCGGCGCAGGCCGTCGACGGTGTAGCCGACCTGCTGCAGGACGAGGCCCTCGCGGCCGTTGAAGCTGATGCGCACATCCCAGTTGTCCCAGGTCAGCTTGTTGCCTTCGATGGTGAAGCTCGGGCCTTCGCTCTGGACAACGTCCAGCGGCTTCAAGGGCTTGCGGAAATCGGTGAGCAGGTCGGCATCGTAGTTGATCAGGGTGTCCGGGACCGGAACGAAGGTACCGGAGGCGGCAGAATGGTCGTCGACCCGCAGCACTTCCAGCTTGTCGACATCGACGACGACGTTCAGCCCCTCGACCGGGTGGGCGTAATAATTGTCGAGGTCGGACATGCGCAGCCAGACAAAGGTGTGCGCCAGCCGCTTGTTCTCTTCGCCGGGCACCGAGAAATTGCCGGCCGACCAGGGATCGACGCAGACATAGGCCATGTTCTCGATGCCGCGACGGCGGATCGCCTCCTGGAAGCGCGGATCGGCTTTCGCGACATCCTCGATCATCATGAATTCTTCCGGCGAGATCATCGGCCGGGCATCGGCGAGGAACTCGACCTTGGTGATGGTGGCGAGCCCAAGATCCAGCCGGCCGCGCCAGACGCCGGTGCCGCCACGCTTGTGCACGTTGAAGCGCGCGCTGCGCTCGATCGGCATGCCGGGAATGAACGCCCGCACGACATCCTTGGCCGGTTCCAGCAATTCGATCGTCTCGAACAGCAGAGCAGGGCCGAAATCGAAGTGGGCCCGCAGGATCGAGGCGGCCTTGACCAGCTCTTCCGCCGTCAGCGGATCGAGCGGATGGCTAAAGGCGGGCGAGGCCTGCTGGGACAGGGAAACATTGGGCCTCTCGTTCATGGCCGATCCTCCTTTGAAAGGTTTTTCACCGTCGACCGCCGCAACCATCATTTTGCGTCTCGTCAACTCTTGGAGGTCAATATTTGTGCATGCCCAAATAATGTCCATCCACCGAACGGTTGACATACGTCAAAGAAGACAGGGTTTGGCCCGCAACGGCAAAGAGATAGGCCGGCACACGGCAAGCCGGCCGGCAGCGGTCACCGCAGGATGCGATGGTCGGATCTGTTCTGGGTATCCAGTGGCTTTGAAGGTTCAGCTGAACTGCATCATCCGCGACACCAGGCCGGCGCGATTGTCGACGCCGGCCTTGTCGAAGATGTGGATGAGATGGGTCTTCACGGTTGAAAGCCCGATTCCCAGACATTCGGCGATATCGGCATTGGTGCGGCCGCAGCACAGCAGTCTGGCAACTTCCGCCTCGCGCTGGGTCAGATGCAGCAGGGCATTGGCTTTCTGGGCGGTGCCGGCCTTGGAGCGCGGCAACACCTCCTTGAGATTGAAGGAGATGTAGGGATGCAGCGTATCGGCAAGGTGGAACTGACTGTCAGTCGGCATGGTGTCGTCGGCCGTCCACATCACGCTGATACCGGCATAGATCTGGCTGTCGCGCTGAAAGATCAGTTCGATGGTGTTGCTGACCTGGAAGACGTCGAGGAACTGCCTGTAGAGGGCCACCTCGCTTGCCGGCGCATAGCGCCCAGCATCCATCATCTTGATCACCGGGCTCTGCTCATGCTCGATCTGGCGCACATGCAGCGGGTCATGGGCATGCATTTCGCGGATGTAGATTTTCAGGAAGTCGGAGGGCACACGCGAACAGACGAAATTGTGCAGGTTATTGTTGTCATCAACTGAGTAAAACACCAGTCTGCTTGCTCCCAGTGCCCCGGAAAGCAGCCGAAACGTCTCATCGATGAATTCCCGCTTGCGAACCTCTGAGAAAGCCATGGCCATACTCCACAGTGCGCTAAAACGCCGCACTGCAATTAATGGTGCGATGCAGCAAGCGAGTCAAGCGCCCCTTCGATGCCGCTTTTAACAGTGTGCTGAGAGCTCCGTGTTCAGAATCGAGTGGGGCACGTCGAAATCGATAAATAGACTCAGGCGTCACTCCATGGTCGAACTCTACGCCTCTGGCTGTGCCGAACGGCTGCCTCCGCCGCTTCGATGATCGAATAGGTATCGATGCCGAAATGGGTATAGAGATCGGCGATCGTCCCGGTCTGGCAGAAATGCTCCACGCCGAAGCTGGTCAGCGCATGACCATGAACCGAGCCGAGCCAGCCGAGTGTTGCCGGATGACCATCGGTGACGGTTATCACATGGGCATGCTGGGGCAGGGGTGCGAGCAGCTCTTCCACGTGGCTACGGCCGCGCCATATCCGTGCCGCCTTGCGCGCTGTGCTGCCGTCCATCCAGCATTGAGCCGGTCGGACGACGTGACGGCCAGAACCGCCACGTCGCGATGCCGCTCCGCCGGTTGCCCTGCAGCGGTCAGCACTTCCGGTGCGGCACAGCCCTGGTACGCCAATACGAGAGGTGTTCGGTTGCGGTTCGCGAAGCCAGTAGGCCGCAAGTTCTTCGTGCTGGCCGACATCGGCGCGAACGCCAAACGTGGCAACAAAGCTGCGCCGATCTCGCCAATGGCATTGGAGGCCGTCAAACGGATCGATGCCCTGTTCGAAATCGAACGGGAGATCAACGGTCTTGCCGCCGATCAACGCATGGAGCGTCGCCGCCAGGACAGCCTGACAATCGTCGAAGAGCTGCATGATTGGCTCCAAACCGAACGGACTAAACTGTCGCGCAGTTCTCCCGTCGCTGAGCCGATCGACTACATGCTGAAGCGCTGGGATGGCTTCACGTCATTCCTCGATGACGGCCGGATTTGCCTGACGAACAATGCCGCCGAGCGAGTGCTTCGGGGCTTTGCGCTCGGACGGAAGTCATGCCTCTTCGCCGGATTGGATCGTGATGCTGAACGTGCGGCGTCCAGACCTGTGAACCTGCACACAATAAGGGCCCCCACGCGGTCATCAACGGATGCTTACGATGTTTCAAGTTTCCGCGGCGGACATCCTAATGATCACTGTTGCCAAGCCGGACCGGCATATTCCACCGAAGCGCGGAAACGCATAATCGAAGGCGTAGAGATCCGTCGCCGTTTGGATGACAAGATGAGGCTGCCGGCGGTCAGCCGAGCAGCCTCAGTGGTTTTAGCCAATTGTCATCAGACTGGCATTCCCTCCAGCGGCGGCCGTGTTGATTGACGTCGAAACCTCTTCAAGAAGCCAATTGAGGCAATATGCACAACTATCCGAGGTCAGCTCTTCAGTTGTGGCAGCCTGGACGAGCACAAGCGGCCCTTCCATCGTCGCGATACGCTTATTGGCTTCTTGGACACGAGCCATGTCGCCTTCTACAAGCGCGCCCGCGAACGGACCTGCTCCGTTCCAATCTGAACTCCACGATACTCTTGAAGCTATGGCGAGGGGCAGGCCCGTCAACGCAGTTTCTAGATTGGAGTCCTTGTCAATGACGACATGGTTGCCTGTGGCGAGGGCCGCCGCCAGCTGACGGAACAAGCCCTTTTCGGTTTGAGGCGCGAGCAGGATGCGCCCGCGGGGATGCAGGGCATAGAGGTTGCGCTCGCCGACAGGCCCAGCCAGTTCGTAGTTGAGACCGAGCGCGGAAACATCCACAAGATCACGGGCAGCTTCTGCGTCCGCGTTGTGACCCCTGCGGCCGAGCCACGACGCGAAATCACGAAGACCGGGATCGGTGTGCACCGAACTGTGACGTGGCGGCACCGGGGCAGTCTGTACGAGGCGACCGATATAGAGCGGACCACCCGCCTTTGGACCGGTACCGGACAAACCTCGACCGCCGAAGGGCTGCACGCCGACAACTGCACCGATTATGTTGCGGTTCACATAGAGATTTCCGGCCTTGATCTTGCTGGTGACGTGCTCGATCGTCTCATCCAGACGTGTGTGAAGGCCGAAGGTCAGCCCGTAGCCGGACTCGTTGACCTCGTCGATAAGACGGTCGAGGTCCTCACGGCGGTAACGGATGATGTGGAGCACAGGGCCGAACACCTCGCGGGTCAGATCGGACATCTTGGTCAGCTCTATGATCGTCGGCGCAACGAACGTTCCGAGTTTTGCGCATTCTGGCAGAGGCAGCTGCTCCACCTTGCAGCCGAGCGACCGCATGCGTTCAATGTGCGTTTCGATGTCAGCCTGGGCGAATTCAGTGATGACAGGGCCGATATCCACGTTCAGTCTGTCGGTGCGACCAATGCTCAGTTCCTTGAGCGCTCCCTTGAGCATTGCCAAAGTGCGGTCGGCGATGTCTTCCTGAAGGCAAAGCACACGAAGTGCGGAGCAGCGCTGCCCAGCGCTGTCGAAGGCGGATGCAATAACGTCAGAAACGACCTGTTCCGCAAGCGCGGAGGAATCAACGATCATACCATTTTGTCCGCCCGTTTCTGCGACCAGCGGAATGGGCTTGCCCGTTTCGGATAGCCGTTCGGCAAGCTGCGCCTGGATCTGCCGTGCCACGTCGGTGGAGCCGGTGAACATTACGCCCGCGGTTTCGGGCGCAGCAACCAGAGCCGCACCCACACGGCCGCTGCCAGGCACGAATTGCAGCGCGCTGCGTGGCACGCCCGCTTCGTGTAGGATCTTTACGCTCTCGAATGCGATAATTGGGGTAACGCCCGCAGGCTTGGCCATGACAGAATTGCCAGCGACGAGGGCGGCCGCAACCTGGCCGGTGAAAATCGCCAGCGGGAAGTTCCATGGGCTGATGCAGAGCACAGCACCCAATGGTTTATGAGATGGACCGAGCGTCTTGCGCGCTTGAACGGCATAATAGCGCAGGAAGTCAATCGCCTCGCGAACCTCACCGACCGCGTTTGCGGCAGATTTGCCGGCTTCACGCATGGCGATCGCCATCAGTACCTCAAGCCGTTGCTGCATCAGGTTGGCGGCCCGGTCCAGGCAGTCCGCACGTTCGGCAGGCGACGTTGCCGCCCATTGCGCTACGCCCTGAGCCGCCATCTGGGCAATCCTGCCCGCGTCTTCAACGGAAAGCTCGGTGACCTTGCCGACAATGTCATTGTGATCGGCGGGATTCAGGATCGGGCGCTCAGCTCCTGACAGCGAACCGTCAGCCAGGAGCGGGGTCGCGTGCCAGTTCACCCTGACCGTTGCCGCCAGCTCTGCCGCCAACTTGGTAAGCGTTGTCTCGTTTGACAAGTCGAGACCACTCGAGTTCAACCGCTCCCGGCCAAAGAGTGCTGCTGGCAGCGCGATTTGGTCGTGCGGCATTCCGACCACCGGCATCGCTTCAACGATATCGACCGGATCGGCCACGAGTTCGTCGACCGAGACGTTCTCGTCGGAGATGCGATTGACGAAGGAGGAGTTCGCACCATTTTCTAGGAGCCTGCGTACCAAATAGGCGAGAAGCGTCTCATGCGTGCCGACGGGAGCATAGATTCGGCAAGGGCGGTCGAGCTTGGCGTTGCCAACAACTTCGTCATAGAGAGGTTCCCCCATTCCGTGAAGGCACTGGAATTCGTACTTGCCGACCTGGAACTCCGGCCCCGCAAGGTGATAGATTGTCGCGAGCGACTGGGCGTTGTGCGTGGCAAATTGCGGGAAAACGGCCTCCGGTGCGGCGAGCAGCTTTTGCGCGCATGCGATATACGCGACGTCCGTGTGAATCTTGCGGGTGTAGACCGGGAAACCCTCCAAGCCCTCCAACTGGGCGCGCTTGATTTCGGCGTCCCAATAAGCGCCCTTGACGAGGCGGACCATAATTCGGCGGTTCGAGCGTCTTGCGAGATCGATGATGTAGTCCAGCACGAAGGGGCAGCGCTTACCGTACGCCTGGACCACAAAACCGAGGCCGTTCCATCCACCCAGGTCCTCGTCCAAGCTCAACTCTTCAAGTAGGTCCAGCGAGATCTCAAGCCTGTCCGCTTCCTCAGCATCGATATTCAGCCCGATATCGTAGCTTTTCGACAGCACTGCCAAGCGCTTCACGAGCGGTAGCAGCTCACTCATCACGCGCTGTGCCTGACTACGGCTGTAGCGGGGATGGAGCGCGGAGAGTTTAATGGAAATTCCAGGCCCTTCGTACACGCCGCGACCTTGAGAGGCTTTGCCGATTGCGTGGATGGCATTTTCGTAGTCGCGCAAATATCGAACCGCATCCGCGGCGGTAGTCGCCGCTTCCCCGAGCATGTCGTATGAATAGCGGAATCCGCGCGCTTCCAGTGCCTTAGATCGCTTGATGGCTTCGTCGATGGTTTCGCCCGTTACAAATTGTTCGCCCATCATTCGCATTGCCATGTCCACACCGCGGCGGATGACTGGCTCGCCCGCACGTGCGATCAGCCGGGTCAACGCTGCTGACAGGCTTCGATCATTCACCGTGGAGGTCAGCTTTCCTGTGACGACCAGGCCCCAGGTGGCTGCATTGACAAACATGGACTTCGTGCCGCCGAGGTGGGCCTTCCAGTCCCCTTCCGAAATCTTATCCCGGATGAGGGCGTCACGTGTCTCGGTGTCGGGGATACGAAGCAGCGCTTCGGCGAGGCACATAAGCGCTACGCCTTCCTGGCTCGACAATGAGTATTCGTGAACGAGCCCTTCGACCCCGGTTCCCTTGTGCTTGGCACGCAGTGCTTCGATCAGCTTGCGGGCTGTAATTGAGATCTGCGTTTTGGTGGCCTCGCCGAGACGGGCGGACGCGACAAGTGGAGGTAGGCAGTCCGGCTCCGGTGTACGGTAGGCGGCCGTTATAGCTTGGCGAAAAGCTGACTGCGTGCGGATCGGCGGGGCGAACACTGCGAAAGGTCGAGAGATCTCGATTTCGGCATTTGAATGAGGCTGTGAGGACATTTGTTGACCTTTCGACAATAGCTTGCAGACGGATTCTAGCAGGGAAACCCTAGGCAGTTCGCCTTTGTTTCGCTATCATGCAGCACTTAGTGAGCTATTTTCCCGGTAAAGATAGGTGGAACGCCCATGGAATTAGGGATGTCTAGTGAACTTGACCAATTTGACCGCAGCATCCTTGAAGTGCTATCAAAGGATGGAAGAATTCCCGTCACAGAATTGTCGGAAAGGGTAGGGCTATCCCGCACACCTTGCCAGATTCGCATGAACCGCCTTATAGCCGACGGTTACATTGAAGGCTTTACCGCAATAATCAACTTATCGAAGCTTCAGCTTGAGCATATCGCGTTCGCCGAAGTGAAACTGTCCAACACTCAGGAAGATGCTCTTCTGAAGTTCAACGCGGCAGTGAGAAAGATCAAGGAAGTCGAAGAGTGCCATATGATTGCCGGCAGGTTTGACTATCTTTTGAAAATTAGAACTCGTGATATCCGACGGTACCGTGAGGTCTTGGGGGAACGTATCTCCAGTCTGCCCTACGTCGCAAACACTTCAACGAATGTGGCGATGGAGACGATCAAAGAAAGCGGAAACAACGGCGTGCTTGCGATTTCGGCCGCTGGGTAAGGACGCCCCAATTTGACAAAAGTCGGCTGACAGGTGGCAGGTAGCCCAACGGCAAGGCGTGGGAAGCTAACAGTCGAAGTCCAGAGCTCGTCCCCCTGGTTCACACTCCTCGTGCAATCGGCGTGAGCCCCCACGCGAACGTGAGGGCTCTGTTCAAGGCCTGTGCGTCAAGCGGTGCGGTACTGCTTGACGAACTGGCGACCGTCCATCTCCAGCTTGCGGCCGGTGATATGGCGATCTTCGCCAAGGTATTGCACGTGAAGGTATTCGCGATCATCGAAGTCGGCATGCTTGATCTTGATATGGCGGATGGCATGGCCACCTTCCACGACGATCTTGCGTGCCTCCGGCGTGAGCACGGATAGAACTTCGTTGATCACGATCGCTTCCGTGCCGCCAAGAATCTTCTTGGTGGTGTCGTCCCAGATCAGCTTGTAAACCGCACCATGGCGGAAATAGTTGATCTCGACCTCGGTGACACCATGCGCCTTCGCGACGATGATTTCCCCGAGTTTGGAACCGACGAGAAACCGGGCAACGGCTTGCTGAATATCGACTGAGAGTTCCCAGAACGAATTCAAAAGCACTTTGCTTTCGTGCATCGTCATGAGCAATCCTCAGTGCTTGTGAGCGCCGAGCTCAATCTTGCTCTTGTCGATGTCGATCTCACCCTTGCCGGCAAGTTCCGCAACAACGGATTGCAGACGCTGCTGGGCCTGGGCAAAAGCGTCGTCGTGGCTGGTGGCCTCGACGAATGCCTCAAGCTCCAGCTTGTCTCCATTGTCCAGCATGTGGGCGATTTTGGTCTTGAACATCTGCTTCATATGTATCCTCATTTTTTGAAGCTTGCAGTTTCGTCGCCACTAAAGCGACGTCGGTATGTGCCGAGTTCTGAAATTCACTCAGCACACTTCTCACCAGCGGAATGCAGTTGTTGCACTTGGGCATGCATCCGATGGATCTGAAGCAGGTTTTGACATTGTGAGCCCCGGCGCGGCAGGCGGCACGGAAGGTCTCCTCGTCAATATCGTGGCAGGTGCAGCTGGTCCGGCAGGTCATACGGCATACTCCTCTGCGCGGGTTTCATGCGGGCGAAGCGCGCGTCGCACAGAGGGCCAGCATTCACGGATCTTGTTGTGCATTTTGGTGACGGCGCTAAGCGGCTGATTGAGAAGTTTCAGGTTGACCAGAAACACCCCGATCTGCACCGCTGACAGTTCGTCCGGCAGGAGTTTCCATAGGCCGCTCAGTGACATGATGAGCAGGAAAACCAGCGAAACCCAGAAGGCGAAGTCGCTGATCGCCTCGCTGGCCTGTTTGTAGAGCTCGAAGCGGATGCGGTTGGAATAGAGCTTTTCCTGTTCGCGGTGGAGTTTCAGCCGATCGCCATCGGCAACGGCGGAACTGACACTGCCAAGCAGCACCAGTCCGGTATGGCTGAGCCGCTGGATCAAGGCGCCGAATGTCAAGGATGCCAGAAACGGGACGAGGGCCGATACCAGCAATGCCGGAAGCAGTTCCGGAGACAGTGTCGTCTGCCAGATCAGCACGGCCGGAACGCCGATCAGAACGACCCACATGTCCTTTTGCGCGAGATCGAAAATCTTGACGACATTCTTGCAGTCATTGGTGGCCTTGGCGACATGATTGCCCGGATTGCCATCTCCGCGGATTTCGAACCAGCGCCGCTGCACGTCGATCAGCAGTCGGTCGTCATACATGCGGTTGGTGACTTTCTCGACGATGTGAAGAAGGGACAGGCCGAGGAAAATCGCGACGGCGTAGGGCGTGTAGGTCAGCAGTTCAACCAGGCTGAACATCCTGTCGCCTTCGGAGATTTCCAGAAGCACTTCCTTGGCGAACCACGCCTGAATTGGCGCAAGCGCCGGGGTGACGATGTTGGGCAGAACCGTCAGGGCCAAAAGCCAGGGGTGAGCCAGCATCATGATCACCAACTCCCAAATCAGGGTTGGGATTGGCGTGCGCGGACAATGCCCGGCTCCGGTTATCGATGCGATCGGCCCTTTTGTTTCCAGCACCTGCATGACCATTCCTGATGGGGTGACGTTGACTTGCACAGCCCGCTGACGATTGCGGGCTGTGCGTCCTTGGGTCAGAATTTCGCGCGGATACCGGCGAAATAGCTCTTTACGCCTTCCTGGATTTCCGTCGTACCGTCCGATTTATGCGTGACGCGCTCGGTCCCTGTGACGTTCTTGGCGAGTGCATAAAGCTCGAATGTCTCGGTGAGTTGGTAGTTCATTGCCAGATCAAGCGAGAGTTCCGCGTCGCGGGATTCGTTGGCGCTGTCGCCGGCGGAATGGATTTTCGCGGTATATCCGAGGCCCGCGGACAGGGAGAGCCTGTCGCTCGGATCTGTCCATTCGACCGCCAGATCGGCGAAGAACGGCGCCTGTTCCTTGAATTCCCGCGTCGTACCATCAGCCTCAGTCACCTTGCTGCGGGCGAAGGTTTGGGTCGCAAAGATAGAGAAGCCGTTCAGCACCGGTGCGTTCAGTGCCGCGAGGCTGACGCGCTGGCTGAGGATGATGCCGTTTGTCCAGCCGTTGCCGACATTCTGATACTGATAGATGCTGTCGCCGTCGCTGTTCAGACGTCCGGTATCGACAGTCTCCATCAGATCCTCGATCGCGCGATGGAAGAGGCCGAAGGAGAGCTCGAGATCATCGGTCTCATAGGTGACGCTGGTATCGAAGGCCCAGGCCCGCTCCGGATCGAGATCAGGATTGCCGAGCAGCGTATTCGACTGCTGGGGGATCAGGTTGTCGAATTTCGGCCTGTTGACCAAACGTGCGACGCTGGCATCGATGGACCAGTCGTCCGTCGCCTGGAAATGGACCGGCAGCGATGGCAGGATATCGAACACATTGCCACCGCCAGATGTGCCGTCGGCAATCGCTGCATCCAGATCGCTCGCCTCAAACCGGACGCCTGGTGCGATGGTCAAGCCGTTGCCGAAGTCGATTTCATCCAGAACATAACCTGCCCAGACGGTTTCATCGATCGCATAGACTTCCTTGGCTTCCTGCACCTGAACCACGCCGCCAACGGTCTTCTGCTTGTCCTTGGTCCGGTCACGGACGCGCAGAAGGGTACCGGTCTTTACATCGTGTTGTATGCCACCCAGTTCGAAGGGCAGAAGAACATCGACCTGGGCAAAGGTCACCCGATCGAGCTTGTCCTCGATTTCCGTCTCGTATTTGTTGGTGGTTTCGACGCCGGCTGCGGTAAATATGCGCTTGCCCTTGTCCTTCTTTTCCGTGGTGCGGTAGTGCCCCGCGAGCATTTCCACGCTGGCACCCACCCAGCTATCGAAATCGTGTCGCCACGACCCGCTGGCGCCATAGGTGCGCTTTTCCTTTTCCTCGACTTCCGTTTCAGTGCCGTTCGACGTGCCGTTTGCCTTGTACTTGTATTTGACCTTGTCCTTGTCCTCATCAAGACCAAGCAGCAAGGGTTTCAAGTGGAACGCATTTGCATCGTTCTGCCACAGAATGTCGGCGAGGGCGCCGAAGGTGTTCATCGACTTGTTCTCGTCTTCGGCTTCGGACAGGAGGCCGGTCGACGTGAACTTTCCCTTGGTCTTGCTGTTGGAATTTCTGGCGCGCGTCAGGCCGCCCTGGGCGCCGAAATCATCGGAATACATGCCGCCGCCAAGGATGCCGAGATCGAACAGTGTCTGACCATCTGAACTGCCACCGATCGCACTGTGGGCCTCATAACGCGGTGTCTCCGGAATGTCTGCGAGCTTGACGTCGATGCGTCCGGCCAGACCGTCAGCCTCCATGTCCGCGCGGCGACCGCGGATCACTTCGACGGAGTCGACCAAGCCAGCCGGAAGGCTGTCGAGGTTGAATTCGCGCTTTTCACCGCCATCCGGCAGAATGATGCCGTCGATAGAGGTGCGGGTATATTCCTTGTCCATGCCAAGAACGCGGGCATCTTTGTCTTCGCCCGGAGCACCTCCAGTCATGACACCGGGAAGGCGCTTGACGAAATCCTGTGCCTGGGAACCGGCCGGCAAACGATCAAGCTGGTTGCGGTCGAAAGTGTCGCCGGGCACGTTGTTGCGAGCAATGCCTTCGCCAACGCAGAGCGGTCGCCGGTCGCCCTCGGCGCGCTTCTGTCCCGCCGGAATGCAAAGACGATCGCTTTTCCCCGAGATTACAATTGGGTTCAGAACTGTGTCTGCGTCTTGCGCATATGCGCCATTCGTACCGACGAAACCCAAAAGAGCCGCTGCAAGCGGCCCGACAGTCAAACGCATCACCTATCCCCCATTTAACATGACTCGAAGAGTCATGTTTCACATCGGAAATATGAGTACGTCTGTCAAGATTGAGTCTCGGGAATGACATAAAATAGACGGTACCCCAGCAAGTCCAAGGCGGGCTCGGAATCAAACCAGATCATCAGCCATCAGGACTGGTTTCCGACGATCCTGGCCGTGGCAGGTGATGCGGATATCGATAGAAGCCCAAGAGGGGTCACAGGGCCGGCAGCAAGATCTACAAGGTGCATCTCGACCGCTACAACCTTCTGCCGTATCTCTCAGGCAAGGATTAGAGAAGTCCGCGCAAGGGTTCATCACTTCACAGACGAGGGGGACGTCGCGGCCCTGCGCCACGACAACTGGAAACTGATGTTCATGGAACATCGCGTCCTGGGCACTTTGAAAATCTGGCAGGAGCCCTTCGTTGTGCTGCCGCGCGTGGATGTGAACACGACCTGCAGAACACGTTCCGTCTGGTGATCGAAAATTGACTGATCACGCAGCCTTGAAATGCCCAGTCGAGGTCAATGGATTATCTATACCTATTCGGCGCAGGATCGGCCCGATGAACGGTGGCAGAATTGGGTGCAAAGTCATGGGATGCAAGGCTATGAGAAATGTCGCATCGACTATTTTGATGATGATGGTACTTGCCGGGTGTTCCGCGCCGGCTGTCGAGCCTATTCCGGGCAGCATAACCTATGGTGGCCAGCCACAGACGAAGCTGACCAAAGCGCCGGTCGGCAGTACGTTTACGAAACGCCTCATCGATCAAAACGGCCGCCGGGCGGAAGAAACCTACAGGGTTCAGCCCGACCGTTCGCTGAAACTGATCAGCAGGCGTTCCATCGAATTCGATTTCCCCGACGGACGTTAGAATTTCGGCTACCGACGCGATGCTGATAAACCTGCGGTCTTCGTCCAGCCCGTGGAGCCACTTCAAGACGCCTTCATTGGGGTGAGGTCTCGTCGCTTCCGACGTAGCGTTCGTCGACGTCAGCAGAGGATGCAAGCTCAGCGCGAAGCGGATGACCGGAGGACTTGAACGCGCGCTGGATCGCGCTGAGTTCACCTCGAACACTGGCGGTCATTGCAGTCCGTTTCACAAGCCGGACTACGTCCTCGTCGTTCAGTCGCTCCGAGACAACAGCTTTTCACAAGGTCTGATTAGACTTTTCGCCGGGGAGGAGCCGCTCAATCGCTTCCGGCGGTTCGGGCCGGCCAAGCAGGAAGCCTTGAACCTCATCGCAGCCCGCCGAAAGGAGAAACTGTGCCTGCGCCTCGGTCTCCACGCCCTCTGCCAGTACATCTAACCCCAGTGTCTTTGCGAGCGAGATGATGGCCGACACGATCGCGCGGTCGTCGGGATTGTTTGGAGATTCGACAATGAAGGAGCGATCAATTTTAAGTTTCGACAGTGGAAAGCGCTTCAGCATGCTCAGGCTCGAATAGCCCGTGCCAAAATCGTCCAATGCCAGGGCAACTCCGAGCGTCGTCAACTCTTCCATTCGAATGACGGCTGCATCGATGTCCTTCATGATGAGGCTCTCAGTGATCTCAATTTCGAGCCATCGGGGATCAAGCCCCGTGCGTGCGAGCACGTCCGCCACCATCTCGGTTAGACCAGTATCCTGGAACTGTCGTGCCGACATGTTTACCCCGATCTTCACAGGGGCAAATCCCGCATCTTGCCAATCTTTCCCCTGGCGACAAGCCCTTTCCAAGACCCACGCGCCAAGCTCGAGGATAAGCCCACTTTCCTCCGCCATTGGTATGAAGTTGCAGGGCGCGATCATGCCCTCCGTCGGATGGTTCCACCTGACAAGCGCCTCGACGCCTGTGATAACCCCCGTCCGCAGGTTCTTCTGCGGCTGATAGTGGAGGAGGAATTCACCCCGGTTCAAAGCGCGCCTCAATTCTTCTTGGCGAAGGAGTTTTTGCGAAGCCTCCTGCGCCATGTCGAAGGCAAAGAGTGTCACCCCGTCACGACCGTCTCGCTTCGTGCGATACATTGCTAGATCCGCACGTGCAAGAAGCTGTGAGGGACTTGCGCCATGGTCAGGAAACACCGCCAGACCGATGCTCGCTGTTGCCCGCAACTCATGCCCTTCCACAAGGTGAAGACGACTGATGGATCCCCTCAGTTGCTGTGCCTGAGCCATAAGGTCTTCACCGGCGCCAGGAACGACGACGACGAATTCGTCACCGCCAATGCGCGCCGCTATTCCCTCGGGTCCAATCGTGTCAGCGATGGTGGCCGCAACCTCCCTAAGGAGCTCGTCCCCCGCGTCGTGGCCAAGAGTGTCATTGATCAGCTTGAAGTTATCCAGGTCTATAAATGCGACAGCCACCCGCGTGCCTTCGTGTGCCGCTTGGGTAAGGATCCCTTTCAGCTTGTGGTCGAGGCCGTCGCGTTTCAGCAATCCTGTCAATGCGTCGTGCTCTGCCAGGAACCGGATTCGTTTCTCAGCCAGGATGCGGTCAACAGCGATGCCAGCCAATCGCGCCGCAGAGGTAACGAACTCGCTGAACGAGGGTTCGGGGCTGCGACCGAACAATGTCAGGACCAGTAGGGCGTGCAGGCTGCCGTCGGAGGCGCGAATTTCGACACTCCGGACGTAGTCCCTCGGGTGCCGCAAGCTTGCGGCGAACTGCTCCATCTCATGCGCTGCCGTGCTCATATCGGCGACGCTTACTCTCGTGTCCTTGAGCCATCCAGGAACGGAGCGGGATGCCAGCCTTAGTTCGGCCTTGCCATGGGGCACGAACATGGCTGTTTCGACATCGGCGGCGGCCTTCTCAAGCAGGGCAGAAAACGTCTCGAAGAACTCATTCGCGGGCACCGCCGCAATGATCATCTCGAGTAGCTGCGCCTGTACTGACATCAGTCGCTCGGACATCTTCCGGGCGGTAATGTCGCGCGACGCACCGACGACACCAACGATTTTCCCTTCGCTGTCCTTCAAGGGAACGCGCGACATCATCAGCCATCGGTCGGGCCCACCCTTGAGGGCACGTTCTTCATATCCAAGATCGGCAATGCCCGATTCGATAACTCTTTGCTCGATCTCTGCAATCGGCGCGGCGAGTTCCGGGCCATGCAGGTCGTAATCGGTCAGGCCGATGAGCTCGTCAACGCTCGACAGACCATTGTTGAGAACAACAGCGTTATTCGCGAACAGGAACCTTCCATTGAGATCCTTCGCGTAGATGTAATCGGGGACGTGGTTGATCATCGCCTCAAGCCAGCTGTACCGGTCGGCGAGCGTCGGCCCGTTCTCCCTGAGCAAACTGGCCACGTATTCCAGATCCTGGGAAAGGGTCGACGTAGGCTGTTCCTCCTGGCAAACAAGCAGATTACGTAGAAGGTCAGATTCAATGCGCACGCGGGTTGCTCCCAGTTCGATGCAAATCTACCGTAGAGACGTTAGAGCATTGTTACAGTCAGCCTGTTTGCTGAGTTCCAAGCGCCTGCCGGCAACTACGACTTAGTTCCTCCGGGACTGGCGGGGAGGGATCAGCCAATGACCGTCGGGGCTTTCATTGCTGCTGATGTCTCCGTGCAAGCAATTGCCGAGGCGATCGGTCGCGGTCCATCGTACAGACACAGATCATTGGAAAAGGGAGCTGCCCTGTCACTATCAAAAGTAAGCCTGCATTCGTTTGGAGCTGCCGAGACAAGCAGCGATTTAGCACCAGCGTCGTTGTTTCGTATTCGATAGAGACGCCTGATTTACAAGTCGCTGTGCGCTCAGGCTCGCGTTTTGAAATCCAGGCGGTTGCCGCCGGACGGCTGTCAAAGGTCTCAGTCTCGTGATAAGCCACGCCGTCCTGCATGACCCGCACTCGCGCCCGGTAGGCGACACTGCCATCCTTGCGCTTGCGCGCGCTTATCGTGCCCATGACCGGCCCCTAATTTGGTCCGCGGAATAGTGTCTTTGGTCGACTGGACCAAATCCAGTGTTAAAATCGGCGGAAATAACGCCGAACGAATGTAGATAATACGATGAAGAAAGTGCCGTAAGTGCCGGTAAAACAACACAACCTCAATTATTTCAAGGCTCCCGTCTTCGCCGTTGCGCCGATGATCGACTGGACGGATCGGCACTGTCGTTATTTTTTGCGGCAGCTGACCAGCCATGCGCTGCTCTATACCGAGATGGTGGTGGCGGATGCGATCCTTCATGGGCCGCGCGACAGGCTGTTGTCCTACAATGAAGCGGAGCATCCGGTGGCGCTGCAGCTTGGTGGGTCGGATCCGGGCAAACTTGTCGAGGCGGTGAAGATTGCGGCAGACTATGGCTATGACGAGATCAACCTGAATGTCGGTTGCCCGTCGGACCGGGTGCAGTCGGGCACGTTCGGGGCCTGCCTGATGCGCGAGCCGCAGACGGTGGAGGCCTGTGTTGCGGCGATGAAGGCTAGCTCCTCGGTTCCGGTGACGGTGAAGTGCCGGATCGGGGTGGATGATCAGGAGCCGGAAGAGGTGTTGCCGGACTTTTTGGCGCGCATGGTCGGGGCGGGGGCGGATGCGGTGTGGATCCATGCCCGCAAGGCCTGGCTGCAGGGGCTGAGCCCGAAGGAGAACCGGGACATTCCGCCGCTCGACTATGCGCTGGTCCACCGGATGAAGCGGGAGAACCCGGATGTGTTTCTCGGCATCAATGGCGGGATCAGCACGCTTGCCGAGGCGAAGGCGCATCTGGCGGTGATGGATGGGGTTATGCTCGGGCGGGCGAGTTATCACAATTCGACGCTTCTGACCGGGGTCGACCATCTGATCTACGGCGCGCCGGAGTGGGACTTCGACTGGGCGGCGCTGTGTGCGACGATGGTCGCCTATGCGGAGCAGGTGATCGCCTCGGGCGGGCGGCTCAATCATGTCACCCGGCATATGGTCGGGCTGTTCCAGGGCTATGCCGGGGCGCGGCGGTTCCGGCAGATCCTGTCGTCGGAGGCGACCAAGCCGGGGATTTCGCCGATGCTGATCGCGGACGCCTTTGCCGCGGTCGATATTGCCGGCGGGCCGAAGCTGCAATCAGTTCCGGCAGGTCCGGCAAGCGATGCAAGTCCGGCGGCCGAGGCCGTGCGGGCGGCGGAATAGGGCCTAACAAAAAAGCGGCGCCCGTTGAGGCGCCGCTTGTTCGTTAGTTCCTCGTGCCTGTGGCCCCGAGAATAGTGCAGGATTGTGGCGCGCGTCAGGCGGTGGCCGCAATCGGTACGCAGGCAATCAGCAGGCGGGTGACCTTAGTCAGCCTGGATGTTGACGGCCTTCGGGCCCTTGCCCATGCGATCCGGCTCGGTGTCGAAGGTGACCTGCTGGCCGTCCTTCAGGGTCTGCAGGCCGGAGGCCTGGAGCGCCGAGATGTGGACGAACACGTCCTTTGCGCCGCCGTCCGGCGTGATGAAGCCGAAGCCCTTGTCCTGATTGAAGAATTTAACGATGCCCTTGGTGGCCATGGGGGATTTCCTTTTCCCGTGTTGCGGTATCCTCCGCGCCCGGCAGACCGGAGGCGGACAAGTTAAGTCCCGGCAGGCGGGACCGTCGAGTGGTCGCGATAACGGGGAAAGAACGTCTACCAGCGGGAGAAGGCCCCCAGAGACCGCATGACGCGGTCGAAACAATCGTTCCAGTCTCCGGGATCATTAGTGCCCGAACGTCAATAGAGGTATGGACATTTTTTGCGAAAGGCAAGGGCCAAAAGTGATGGGGCGCTTTCCGTATGCGGTGCAAACGGCTGATATCCTTGATCATTGACAGGCCGGCCGGTGCCCGGTGCGCCCTCGTCGGGCCAAGACCCGATCGCAGGCGGCGGGGGAAAGCCGGTCGTCCGGCCTTGATGCCGCCCGCCGTCCGGGGTAGGGGAAGGGCGGCTGGGAACGAGGTGTTATGATGGCGAAAACGGGAGCCACGGTGATCGATCCCTATGACATTCTCGGCGTCGCGCGCGATGCCGACGAGGCGGCGATCAAGGCCGCCTACCGGCAGGTGGCGAAAAGCGCGCATCCCGATGGCGGTGGCGATACGGACCGGTTCGCGACGATCAGCGCCTGCTACGAGCTGCTGAAGGATCCCGTGCGCCGGCGCGTCTATGACGATACCGGCTACGATCCGCAGCTCGCCGAGCCGACCGACCTGAAGGGGCTTATGGTCCTGGAAACATTGGTCAATGACATGATCCTCGACGAGCGCGAGCCGGGCAGTTTCGATCCCGTCGCCGGCCTTCGCCGCAAGCTCACCGACGATATCCTGAAAGCCCGCTTCCATATTCTCGAACTGGAACGGCACCGCGCCCGGGTGCGCAAACACATGGACCGGATCGGCCGCAAGCCGGAGGCCGACGTGCTCGGCTCGATGCTGCGGGCGCGCGCCACGTCGATCTCCGAGGCGATCAAGAACAGCGAGACGCAGATCGCCGCGATCGAGCGGGCCTATACCATGCTCGAGGGCTATTCCTACGAGATGGAACCGGCACCGGTGAATGCCGAGGAACTGCCCAAGGCGGCGGAATAGGCAGTACGCCTCTGGCCGGGCTAATGGCTGGGCCAATTGCCGGGCCAGTGTCCGGATTGGGGGCAGGGGTGTCGGCATGATCGACCTCTGCCCGCTCAGCCCGGGGGCACCGGGCGTTTTTTCCTGGACGGTTTCTGCATTGCCGCCCTGTCGCTCGGCCAGTCGGGATCGGAGCGCACCCAGGCGCGGACCCGGGCGCCATGCACCGGATGCCGAAAGCCGAAGGCGACATCGAGCAGGACCACGTCGAGCCGGCGCCGGCCGACGGCGTCTTCCGAATCCGCCGGGTCCTGATCCGCAGGATCCTGCTCCAATGGCCAGGGATCGGGGTCCCGGCCGAGTTTGTCGCGGGCGCCGGCCGCAAGCCGGTGAAATTCGCGGCGCGTCGTGGCGCGATCGGCCTCGGGCAGGACGGCGAGGCAGCGCGGCCAGGCCGGATGGCCGCTGCTGGCGGTGCACCGGTGCCGGCGGTGGCAGGCGCGCACCCGGCAGCCGTCGAGCTTGAACACCAGCTTGACCAGGGTGCGGAAGATCAGGTCGTCGGCGGATGCCTGGCGCGGATCGGAGGATGTCGGCCTGGCTGCCGAACTGAGTGCCGAACTGACTGCCAAACTGGCGGATGATGGGGGGAGGTTGGTCTTGCGCTCGGTCATCTCGGGTCTCCTGAACAGCGCTGGTGAAGGGGAAGGGTGGAAAAAAGGCCGTGCTTCGCCGCCGGTCGGATCGAACTCCTCCGGGGATGATGGCAGTTTCGGACAGGGCGCCAGTAGCAGCCTCTGTAAGTTTAGTATGTGGCTCCTTCCGGCGCCCCGTTCGGCGATTTTTGCCGGTTGCATGCGTCTCTCTGGCAAGGCGGCTCTGCGCGACGAAACTTGGCGTCTCGTCGTCAACCGGGCGGTGGTCCGAAACGTCTCATCGA
>UBZT01000010.1 GCA_900470155.1 Hyphomicrobiales bacterium | reverse complement strand
GCCAGGACGTCTCGATGAGATGTTCCGGACCCGCGCCCGGTTGACGACGAGACTTCGGTCTCAAAGCCAGAGCCGCCTTGCCAGAGAGACGCATGCAACCGGCAAAAATCGCCGAACGGGGCGCCGGAAGGAGCCATATAAATTATTTAAACAGGTTGCTTCTGGCGCCCTGTCCGAGACTGCCACTATCCCCGGAGGAGGAATGTCCGACCGGCGTTCTGGCGTGGGATTTTTGAAGATTTTGATTGATGAAGACGGAGGATGGACGTTCGAACCATCGCCGTCAGTGCCAGTTTACCCCCCTCTGTCGGCTCCGCCGACATCTCCCCCTCACGGGGGGAGATCGCCGAGACCTCGGCGCGAGGGAGAGGATGGTGGTCATGGTGCAAGGGCGACAAAACACGGACAGTCAGAAATACCTCATCGCACTGGCCTCATTTGCACAAGGTATCCGTTGGAAGAGCGGCCCGCCCCAGGTCGATCTCCCCCCCTTGAGGGGGAGATGCCCGGCAGGGCAGAGGGGGTATTGCGGGGCCAAACGCCAAACCGGGCAAACGCCAAACGCTCAGGCATATCTGTCTGGAAGCACTGTACCCCGCATCGCAATCCCGCATTGATGACAGGAGATACAAATCACCACGTCAGCAGCATCAATGTACCAGACCTCAAAAGCGGGGTGGACCAGCAGCACTACCCCTACCCCTACCCTTCCAGTTCCTCGCGCAGCATTTCCAGCTCGAGCCATTCCTCTTCCATGCGCGTTACGCTGGCACGCAGCTTTTCGGTCTCGGCGGCGAGCGTGTTGAAGGTCGCCGGATCCTTGGTGAACAGCTTGGGATCGGCCATCTTCGCCTCATGGGCGGCGATCTGCTTCTGCGCCTTTTCCATCTCCTTCGGCAGGTTTTCCAGCGCGAACTTCTGCTTGAAGGACAATTTTCCCCGGCTCTTTACGCCGCCGCTCTCGGCCGGCTTGCCCGAGGCCTCCTGGGCTTTCGCCTTCTCGGCTTTCTCCGCCTTTTTGCGCTCGTCCTCGACGCCCTTGCGCTGCGCCAGCATGTCGGAATAGCCACCGGCATATTCGATCCAGCGGCCATCCGGGTTTTCCGGATCGGCCGGGGCGATCGTCGAGGTCACGGTGCGGTCGAGGAAGTCGCGGTCATGGCTGACCAGGATGACCGTGCCCGAATAACCGGCGACGATTTCCTGCAACAGGTCGAGCGTCTCGATGTCGAGGTCATTGGTCGGCTCGTCGAGGATCAAGAGGTTGGAGGGTTTGGCCATGATCCGCGCCAGCATCAGCCGCGCCCGCTCGCCGCCCGACAGGTTGCGGATCGGGGTGCGTGCCTGTTCCGGTTGGAACAGGAATTCCTTCATATAGCCGGTGACATGCTTCTGCTCGCCATTGACCAGCAGGTTCTCGCCGCGTCCATCGGTCAGGTAGTTTGCCAGCGTATCGTCCGGATTGAGATCCTCGCGCTTCTGGTCGAGCACGGCGATCTCGAGATTGGTGCCAAGCTTGATCTTGCCCGAATCCGGCTTCATCTGGCCGGTCAGCATCTTCAGCAATGTCGTCTTGCCGGCGCCGTTCGGGCCGATCAGGCCAATGCAGTCGCCGCGATGCACGCGGATCGAAAACGGCGCAACAATGGTCCGGTCGCCGTAAGCCTTGGTGATCTTGTCGGCCTCGACCACCAACTTGCCGCTTTCGCGACCCTCGGTGACGCCGGCCTGGATCGTGCCCTGCGGTCCCTTGTGGCCGCGATAGTCGGCGCGCAGGCTCTGCAGATTGCCGAGGCGGCGCATGTTGCGCTTGCGCCGTGCCGTGACGCCGTAGCGCAGCCAGTGCTCCTCGCGCTCGATCTGCTTGCCGAGCTTGTGCTGCTCGATCTCTTCCTCTTCCAGCACCTTGTCGCGCCATTCCTCGAAAAAGGCAAAGCCGCGCGCCAGGCGCCGCGACAGGCCGCGGTCGAGCCAGACGGTAGCGGTCGAGATCTTTTCGAGAAACCGCCGGTCATGCGAAATCACCACCAGGGCGCTGCGGCTCTTGGAGAGTTCGCCTTCCAGCCATTCGATGGTCGGCAGATCGAGATGGTTGGTCGGCTCGTCCAGCATCAGGATGTCGGGCTCGGGTGCCATGACGCGGGCAAGCGCCGCACGCCGCGCTTCGCCACCCGACAGGCTGGCCGGATCTTCCTGGCCAGTGAGGCCCAGATGCTCGAGCAGATAGGTCACACGATACGGATCGTCGCCCGGCCCGAGACCGGCTTCGGCATAGGCCTGGACCGTGGTGTAGCTGCCGAAATCGGGGGCCTGCTCCAGATAGCGGATCGTCGAGGACGGATGGCGGAACACCTCGCCCGACTGCGCCTCGACCAGGCCGGCGGCGATCTTCATCAGCGTCGACTTGCCCGAACCGTTGCGGCCGACCAGGCAGATCCGGTCGCCCGGTTCGATCTGCAGATTGGCGCCGTTCAGCAAGGGTGCTCCGCCGAAGGAGAGGAAGATGTCGTCGAGTTTCAGAATGGGAGGCGCCAAGGCTCAGGCTCCGGTCATGTCATGAGGGCGGGCAAGGATCACCGCGTCACCGCTTGTCAGCGAAAACCGCACGGGACCGTCCGCGACGTTGGAAATGGTGCGCGACGATCCGAAGGCAAGATCGTAGTTGGCAAGCGGATAACGGGCATTCTCGATCGTCAGGCCGGCAAGATCGGTGAGACCGAGAACGGAAAACAGCGAGCCCCTGGGCAGGTCGATCACCCGCGGCTGACGCAGCAGCGGATAGGCCTCTTCGAGACCAGAGCTCATCACCACATCGACCCCGCGCTTGGCCAGCGCCACGGCCGCCAGAAGATGCATCAGCGCATGATCGGAGCGTTCGCCGCCGAGCGCGCCGGCCAGGATCAGCCGTGAGGCCCCACGCGCGAGCGCCTCATCGACGGCGATCTCGCCATCGGTCGAGGCCTTGCGCGCCGGATAGGGCATGCGGGGCACGCCGGGAAAATCCTCGACGGGCAGATCGTCAGAACTGTCGAAATCGCCGACCCAGAGCTCGGGCTTGAGGCCGAGCGCCAGCGCATGGCGCATGCCGCCATCGGCCGCAATCACACGGCTTTCAGCGACCGCGGCCTTCAGCCGGTCGGTCGGTTCGACAAGCCCGCCGAGAAGGATGGTGAAAATGCGCTGCATCATGGCTCTGCCCATAACCCATCTTGGGCCAAAAGCAAAAGCCGGATCGCACGATGTCGGATCACAGGATGCCGATCACAGCATGAAAGCGCGGCAACGCAGACCGTTGCCGCGAATCGATCGCAACCGCCGGAGGACGGATCCGTCAGCGCTTCTTGGTGCCGGAGGTTTCGGCCGTCTTCATCTGGTTGGTGAAGCTCGAGACCGGCGCGGAAGAGGCGGGCTTGTCCTTGTCCTTCTTCGGCTTTCTTACTTCGCGGTTCGAACGCTGTTGACCTTTAGCCATGGACCTTGTTCCTTCTGTATATGGGCCGGCGCCTGTTTCGGCGTCTGGCTGCGGGTGGGGTCGATATCGTCTTCGGCGACGCAACGATCGAAATTCTCGGCTTCGAAGCGAACGCGGTATTGGCGTTTGCCGCCGGTCTCGGGCAGCGTCGCGGTGATCTTGCAGACACCCGGCGTGCGCGCCACGCGAACAGGGCCATCCTTCAGGAAGATCATGTCGCCGATTTTAAATTTATGTCCACTCATCAGGGTCTCCTCCGCGCGCCGGTGCTGCGGGTGTAGCAAAGCCGCCCGGACGCGCTGATCGCATACCGGGGGCAGTTTCTGTTTCAAAAAGCACGCAGATCCGCCCTTGCGGCGGCTGGTGGCGACGACCACAGGACGGTGGTCGGCTTTGTTGTGATCAAGGAAGAAGAATCTGACACATCCGGCGCCGGTGATCCCGTCCCTGTGGGGGGAGACGCGCCTCAACTGGACATGTGAAACTGAAGTCCCTCCAGACTGTCAGATTTCTGCATAAATACAAGCTTTATCTTGCATGACAGGACCACCGATCCCTTACGTCGACGGCCGGCTTGCGCTTGCATGAACCGGTCCGGCTCACTAGGTTTTGCACCAGATATGGCATGGAATGGCATGGGGCAGACAGACAATGCAGTTCACCGGGACCGCCGACTATGTGGCCGACAAGGATCTGATGATCGCGGTCAATGCCGCGATTGCGCTGGAGCGGCCGTTGTTGGTCAAGGGCGAGCCCGGCACCGGCAAGACCGAACTGGCGCGCCAGGTGGCGGCAGCCCTCGGTCTCGACATGATTGAATGGAACGTCAAGTCGACGACCAAGGCCCAGCAGGGTCTCTACGAATACGATGCCGTGTCGCGGCTGCGCGATAGCCAGCTCGGCGATGCGCGTGTCAATGAGGTCGGCAACTACATCCGCCGCGGAAAGCTCTGGCAGGCGTTTGCCTCAGACAAGAAATGCGTGCTCCTGATCGACGAGATCGACAAGGCGGATATCGAGTTTCCCAACGACCTGCTGCAGGAACTCGACCGCATGGAATTCCATGTCTACGAGACCGGCGAACTGGTCAAAGCCAGGGTCCGGCCGATCGTCATCATCACCTCGAACAACGAGAAGGAATTGCCGGACGCATTTCTGCGTCGCTGCTTCTTCCACTATATCCGCTTTCCCGAGGCAGACACGCTCGCCCGCATTGTCGAAGTGCATTATCCGGGCATCAAGCAGACACTGGTGCGCAATGCGCTGACCCAGTTCTACGAGATCCGCGAGACGCCCGGCCTGCGCAAGAAACCGTCGACCTCCGAGGCGCTCGACTGGATCCGGCTGCTGGTTTCGGAGGATATCGATCCAGCCGACCTGCGCGGCGATCCGAAACAGGCGCTGCCGAAACTGCACGGCGCGCTGCTGAAAAACGAGCAGGATGTGCATCTCTTCGAACGGCTCGCTTTCCTGGCACGGCGGGAGGGGCGCTAGCGCGCACCCACTTTCACGCGCTGCGTTGCCACATGTTTTTTCGTTGATTTGCAGGCATGACAGGCGTAAACAGCGCGGGTGTTTCGTGGTGATTTGGCCGGCCGGCTTGCAGCCACGTAAAATAAGTCGCTAAAGGGCCGAGGCAAGTTCAACACTTTCCGAGGACCGGTAGCGATATGCAAAGCTGCCGGTATTTTTGTTTTGGCGGTCAAGCACCGTCGCGACACGGAAAGTTGAGAGCAAGATGCCGATCAGGATTCCCGACACACTGCCCGCCTTTGAAACCCTCGTGCATGAGGGCGTGCGGGTGATGACCGAAACGGTGGCCGTCCGCCAGGACATCCGGCCGCTGCAGATCGGCCTGCTCAATCTCATGCCGAACAAGATCAAGACCGAGCTGCAATTTGCCCGCCTGATCGGCGCTTCGCCGCTGCAGGTCGAGTTGACCCTGGTGCGCGTCGGCGGCCACAAGGCGAAGAATACGTCCGAAGAGCATCTGCTCTCCTTCTACCAGACCTGGGACGAGGTGAAGGACCGCAAGTTCGACGGCTTCATCGTCACCGGCGCGCCGGTTGAGACCATGCCCTACGAGGACGTGACCTACTGGGACGAGATGGCGCAGATCTTCGACTGGACCGAAACAAACGTGCATTCGTCGATGAATGTCTGCTGGGGCGCGATGGCGGCGATCCATCATTTTCACAAGGTTCCGAAGCACCCGCTGAAGGAAAAGGCGTTCGGCGTCTATCGCCATCGCAACCTCGCGCCGTCCTCGGTGTTCCTGAATGGCTTTTCCGATGATTTCCAGGTTCCGGTGTCGCGCTGGACGGAAGTCCGCCGTGCCGACATCGAGAGAGACAAGAGCTTGAATATCCTGCTCGAATCCGACGAAATGGGCGTCTGCCTGGTGCAGGAAGACCGCGCCAAGCGTCTCTATATGTTCAACCATGTCGAATATGATTCCACCTCGCTGGCGGATGAATATTTCCGCGACGTCAATGCCGGTATCCCGATCAAGATGCCGCACAACTATTTCCCGCATAACGACGACACGCTGGCGCCGCTCAATCGCTGGCGCGGCCATGCGCATCTGTTATTCGGCAACTGGATCAACGAGATCTACCAGACGACACCCTATGATCTGAACGAGATCGGCAAGGATCTGTAGCCATGGCCAATTCAGACGCAGCACCGGTGGACATCCGACCGCTCACCGCAGCCGACGAAGCCGACTGGCGGCGTCTGTGGAAGGCCTATCTGGCCTTCTATGAGACCGAACTGCCGGAGGAGATCTACCAGGCGACCTTTGCCCGGCTGATCTCCGGCGATGCTGGCGAATATCACGGGCTGCTGGCATTGGTCGGCGGCAGGCCCGTCGGCCTTGCCCATATCCTCTTTCATCGCTCCTGCTGGCATATCGACAACATCTGCTATCTGCAGGACCTCTATGCCGACCCGGACATTCGCGGCAAAGGCATCGGCCGGGCATTGATCGAGGCGGTCTATCGGGTTGCCGAGGGGGAAAAGGCAAGGGAGGTCTACTGGATGACCCAGGAATTCAATGGGACAGCCCGCAAGCTTTATGACAGGATCGCCGACAAGACGCCCTTCATCATCTACCAGAAGAACCTCTGAACGCCGATGTTCCTGCCCTTCTTCCTGCGGCTCAGACAAGAGAAGATCCCGGTCACGCTGCGGGAATATCTGTCGCTGCTGGAGGGCATGCAGGCAGGGCTGGTCGACTACGATATCGACGGTTTCTATTTTCTCGCCCGCACCACGCTGGTCAAGGACGAGCGTTTCATCGACCGTTTTGACCGGGCGTTTGCCGAGATCTTCGGCGGCCTTGTGTCCGGGACGGCGGGTGATAGCGTCGAGACCGTTGCCATCCCCGACGAATGGCTGCGCAGGCTTGCCGAAAAGCACCTCTCCGACGAGGACAAAAAACTGATCGAGGCGCTCGGCGGTTTCGATGCACTGATGGAGACGCTGAGACAGCGGCTTGCCGAGCAGAAGGAGCGTCACCAAGGCGGCTCGAAATGGATCGGCACGGCCGGCACCTCGCCGTTCGGTGCCTATGGCTACAATCCGGAAGGTGTTCGCATCGGCCAGGAAGAGAGCCGCCACCGCCGTGCGGTGAAAGTCTGGGACAATCGCGAGTTCCGCAATCTCGACGACAGTGTCGAACTGGGCACCCGCAACATCAAGGTCGCCTTGCGCCGGCTGCGCCGGTTCGTCCGGCAGGGGGCGGCCGAGGAATTCGACCTGGCCGGCACGATCCGCGCCACCGCCGAACACGGCTATCTCGACGTGAAGACCCAGGCAGAGCGCAAGAATGCGGTTAAGCTTTTGATGTTCTTCGATATAGGCGGCTCGATGGACGATCATATCAAGGGCGTCGAGGAACTGTTTTCCGCCGCCCGGTCCGAGTTCCGCCACATGGACTATTTCTACTTCCACAACTGCCCCTATGAACGGGTGTGGAAGGACAATCGCCGCCGCCATGCCGATACGATTGCGACGGCCGATATTATCCGCACCTACGGCCCGGACTATCGGCTGATCTTTGTCGGGGATGCGTCGATGAGCCCCTATGAGATCACCCAGCCCGGTGGCTCCGTCGAACACTGGAACACCGAAAGTGGCGCCGTCTGGCTTGAGCGGCTGACCGGACATTTCCGCCGCCATCTGTGGATCAATCCACTGACCGAAGACCGATGGGACTATACGATGTCGGTCGGATTGATTCGCCGGTTGGTGGAGAACAGGATGTTTTCCCTGACGCTGGGCGGCCTGGAGGCGGCGGCCCGCGAACTGGCACGATAAAATAGAAGAGCAATCGGAATACCGGGAGAGACACATGGCAAGGCAGGCATTCGGACAGACGGCAAACGGCGAGACGGTGGACCAGGTGACGCTGACCGGCGGCGGCCTGACGGCCTCGATCATCACCTATGGTGCAGCGCTGCAGGATCTGCGCCTGGAGGGCCATGACGCGCCGCTGGTGCTAGGTTTCGACACGCTCGACGGCTACCTCAACCACTCGCCCTATTTCGGCGCCACGCCCGGCCGCTGCGCCAACCGCATCGGCAACGGCCGCTTCACCCTCGATGGCACCGATTACCAACTCGAGCTCAACGAACGCGGCGTCAGCCATCTGCATGGCGGCTCCGACGGCATGGGCAAGCGCAACTGGAAGATCCTCGGCCTGTCGCACAACAGCGTGACGCTGGAAATCAGCGATGCGGACGGCCGCGCCGGCTATCCCGGCACCACGCGGACCACGACGACCTACACGCTAAAGCCGGAAGGCACATTGTCGATCCTCTTCGAGACCACGACCGACACGCCGACCATCGCCAATGTCTGTCACCATTCCTACTTCAATCTCGACGGCCGTGACGACATTCTCGGCCATGACCTGATGATCGCTGCCGATCACTATACGCCGGTCGACGCAAATCTGATCCCGACCGGCGAGATCCGTGCGGTGGCCGGCACCGACTTCGATTTCCGCGAGATGCGACCGATCCGCCATGCCGTGGACGGCGCCCAGCTCGGCTATGACCACAATTTCTGTTTCTCGGCCGAGCGCACGGAAAAGCGCAGCGTGGCGCTCGCCCGCAGCGTCAATTCCGGCGTTTCACTGGAAGTCCGCACCACCGAACCCGGCGTGCAGTTCTATGCCGGCGGCATGGTCAACCCGGCTGTGCCGGGCCTTGAAGGCCGCCGCTACGGCGCCTTTGCCGGCTTCTGCCTGGAGACCCAGACCTGGCCGGACGCCATCAACCACAAGGGCTTCCCGAACGCGGTCCTGCGTCCGGGCGAAGTGCTGCGTCAGGAAACGGATTACGTGTTTTCAAAGAGCTGACTATGCGCTTGAAGGGACAGGTTCGCGTGCGAGCCTGTCCTGACATTCACGATACGGGAAATCGGGATACAAAACGCAACACGCCATGGCGTGCCAATTTCATCAATGTCGTGATTGGGAGAAAATGGAGCGGGTGAAGCGATTCGAACGCTCGACCCCAACCTTGGCAAGGTTGTGCTCTACCCCTGAGCTACACCCGCTCATAACCTCGATCCTGGGGTAGTCAGTGGATCGTGGGCCGCCGTTTCTGCGGCGACGGGCGCTATATCGCTCAAACGATTTTCAATTGCAACAGGGAAATGAAAGTTTGCTGCGAAAAAATTGCAACGTCGTTGAAAAAATCTCGCAAACCTCAGAAAATGCGGGCTTTTTTGCCGCGCGTTAGATTGTCAGGTGTCGGTGGCGGACCTATCTCTGGCGGCGAAATCCGCTAGACCTGCCGCAACAGCCTTCAATAGGAACGCCAAAATGACCGCTGATACCGATATCGTCCCGCAGCAGAATGCTAATGCCAAGTCCGCGGAAGACCTGTTCCGCTTTCTCGATGAACTGAAGATCGAGCACAGGACGAAGAGCCATGCGCCGGTCTTCACCGTGGCCGAATCTGTGTCCTTGCGCGACGAGATTCCCGGCGGCCATACCAAGAACCTTTTCGTCAAGGACAAGAAGGACCAGTTCTTTCTATTGACCGTCGAGGAAAACGCCGTGGTCGACCTGAAGACCGTGCACACGATCATCGGTGCTGCCAGCAAGGTGTCGTTCGGCAAGCCGGAAAAGCTGATGGAATATCTCGGTGTGGCGCCGGGTTCGGTGACGGCGTTCGGCGCGATCAACGATACGGGCCACAACGTCACCTTCGTGCTCGATGCGGATCTGATGAAACACGACATCATCAACGGACATCCGCTGTCGAATGATGCGACAACGTCGATCGGCAGCCAGGATCTGCTGCGCTTCATCGAGGCAACCGGACATCAGCCGCTTGTCTTGAAAGTGACAGCCTGACATACGATCTTTAAGGCAGTTCAGCAGCCCTGATCAGGCGGGCGAATAACAGGCGGGAGATACGCACATGAGCGACTACGGCAATCCCTTTGGCGGTTACGGCAACCAGCAGATGACGGCCAAGGCGCAATTCGGCGACAGCTCCGCGGCCGCCCCTACCCCTGGCCCTGCAGCGGCGCTGATCAAGGATACGACGACGGCCGGCTTCACCAGGGACGTGCTGGAAGAATCGCGCCAGCAGCCGGTTCTGGTCGATTTCTGGGCGCCCTGGTGCGGCCCCTGCAAACAATTGACGCCCGTGATCGAAAAGGCCGTCAACGAGGCCGAGGGCCGCGTCAAGCTGGTCAAGCTCAACATCGACGACCATCCCGCCATACCGGGCCAGCTCGGCATCCAGTCGATCCCCGCCGTCGTCGCCTTTGTCGACGGTCGTCCGATCGACGGCTTCATGGGCGCGCTGCCGGAAAGCCAGGTGAAGCAGTTCATCGACAAGGTCGCAGGCCCCGCCGGCGCCGACCAGGCAGCCGAGATTGCCGCCGTTCTGGAGGAAGCCGCAGGCCTGGTGACCGCAGGCGATATCGACGGCGCGGCGCAGCTGTTTGCCGCCGTGCTCCAGGCCGATCCGGACAATGTCAAGGCGCTGGCCGGCATGGCCGAATGCATGATCGTCGCCAACCAGCATGTCCGCGCCCGCGAGCTTCTGACGCAATTGCCGGAAGAGCTGGCAAAGGCACCGGAAGTGCAGGCGCAATTGAAGCGTCTCGACCAGATCGACGAGGCGCGCAAGCTCGGCGATCCGGTGGCACTTGAACACACGCTGTCGCTCGATCCCGACGATCACGACGCGCGCATGAAGCTTGCCAAGATCCGCAATGTCGAAGGCCGGCGCGAGGAAGCGGCCGAACATCTGCTGCTGATCATGCGGCGCGATCGCGCCTATGACGACGACGGTGGACGCCGCCAGCTGCTGCAGTTTTTCGAGGTCTGGGGACCGAAGGATCCGGCCACCATCATGGCGCGCCGCAAACTGTCGTCGATACTCTTTTCGTGAGGGAGCCGCGCGCGGTCTTGAGATTTGCCGCGCGCGATCCACATAGAGAAGCGTGAGTGAATGCCGGCTGTGACCGGACAGGATGTGCTTCGATGCAAGTGGGAAATGCCAGATATCTGACCGCGGGTGACCTGCCGGAGACGATCCCGGTTTTTCCGATCTCCGGCGTGCTGCTTTTGCCGGGTGGACAGTTGCCGCTGAATGTCTTTGAACCGCGCTATCTGGCGCTGTTCGACGCAGCACTTTCCGGCAATCGGCTGATCGGCATGATCCAGCCGGCGATGAGCGAACCGCAGACCAATATACTCCCGGAACGGCCGGCTTTATCGCAGGTTGGCTGCATCGGTCGC
Organism: Hyphomicrobiales bacterium; assembly: GCA_900470155.1. Taxonomy (GTDB): domain Bacteria; phylum Pseudomonadota; class Alphaproteobacteria; order Rhizobiales; family Rhizobiaceae; genus Allorhizobium. The sequence goes on along the minus strand of UBZT01000010.1, from coordinate 373,313 downwards.
ATCACCTCGTTCACCGAGACCGGTGACGGTCGTTATGTGATTTCGCTGTCGGGCATCTGCCGGTTCCGCCTGCTTGAGGAAGTCGCAGGCTCCAAGCATTACCGGACGTTCCACATCGCCCCTTTCATGACCGATCTCAGCAGCAGCGAGGACGAGGGCCAGGTCGATCGTGTCGGCCTGCTTGCCGCCTTCCGCGCCTATCTCGAGGCCAACAAGCTTGAAGCGGACTGGGAGAGCGTCGAGCGCGCCAGCAATGTGACGCTGGTCAATTCACTGTCGATGATGTCGCCTTTCGGTCCGGCGGAAAAGCAGGCGCTTCTCGAAGCCCCGGATCTGAAGACCCGCGCCGAGACGCTGATCGCCATTACCGAAATCGTGCTGGCGCGCACCTTCGGCGATGCCGACAGCATGCTGCAATAGGTGCTGCATGGTCGACAACCGCATCAGCCTGATCGATCCGAAACTGCTCGAGCTGCTGGTCTGCCCGTTGACGCAGAACACGCTGAAATTCGATCGCGAACACAATGAACTGATCTCGGAAAAGGCACGGCTTGCCTATCCGATCCGGGACGGGATCCCGATCATGCTGGTATCGGAAGCCCGCAAGCTGGAAGACTGAGCGGTCGCTGACACCGTTGCCGGACGGTGCCGAGCGCTCGCCGCTGATACCGGCCGAACAGGAATTCCTTCAGATAGACTGGCCGGACAGCAGCCGCGGCGCCCCGCCGGCCGATGTGCCGGCCGCCTCGCGGATGAAATAACCCTTGAGGCTCGGCAGGCGATCGACGATCCCGAGGCCGAGATCCCGCAAGACCCGGACCGGCGTGCGGTCGTTGGAAAACAGGCGGTTGAGCACATCGGTGGTCACGCCCATGCGGAAGGTGTCGAAGCGCCGCCAGGTCTGGTAGCGCTCGAGCACGGTGAGCGAACCGATGTCGAGCCCTAGCCGGTCGGCCTCGACGACGGTTTCGGCCAATGCCGCCACATCCTTGAAACCCAGATTGAGCCCCTGGCCCGAGATCGGATGGATGCCGTGCGCCGCGTCACCCGCCAGCGCCAGCCGCGGTGCGACGAAGGCACGCGCCAGCGTCAGTCCGAGCGGGAAGGCACGGCGATCCTCGGTCGCGCGGATCTGGCCAAGCTTGTGGCCGAAGCGCCGCTCCAGCTCGGCCTCGAAAACGAGGTCGTCCGAGGCGACCAGACGGTCTGCATCGGCGGTGCGCTCGGTCCAGACCAGCGAAGAGCGATTGCCTTTGAGCGGCAGGATGGCAAACGGGCCGGCCGGCAGGAAATGCTCTTCCGCCACGCCCTCGTGCGGGCGCTCATGCTCAACCGTGGTGACGATGCCGGACTGATTGTAATTCCAGGTAACGGTCTTGATCCCGGCCAGATCGCGCAGCTTGGAGCGCACGCCGTCGCAGGCGACCACGAGGCGGGCGGCAACCGTGGTACCATCCGAGAGCGTCAGTTCGGCCGACGGGCCGGTGTCGCGAAAACCAGTCGCGCGCAGACCATGGCGGATCATGATGCCAGCCGTGGCGCAGGCATCGCGCAGGGCAGCCACCATGCTGACATTCGGGATCATGTGGGCAAAGGGCCGCCCGTCCTCGACGGCGCCGTCAAAGGTGAGAAACACCGGGCGCACCGGATCGGAGGTCTTCGAATCGGTGACGATCATCCGGTTGATCGGCTGGGCATCCGGCTGGATACGGTCCCAGAGACCAAACACTTCGAGCATCTTGGTTGCAGCGGCGATGATGGCGGATGCGCGCGGATCCTTTGTCCAGGCAGTCTCCGGGGCCGCCTCGATCACCTCGACATTCAGATGCGGCGCAGCCTGCTTGATCGCAACCGCAACCGAAAGACCGACATAGCCGCCGCCGACAACCAGCACATCCAGCATGGCGAAATCCTTTGCTCTTGTAGACATTCTGCCACCTATATAGATCAGCCTTGAACGGGTGCCTATAAGCGGAGCAATGCATTATGTCGCAGCCACATGAACAGACGAAACCGATGCAGGACCTGATCGAGCGCCTCGATCTGGAAAAGCTCGAGGAAAACCTGTTTCGCGGCAACAGCCCACAGAATGGCTGGCAACGCGTCTTCGGCGGGCTGGTGATAGCCCAGGCGCTGATGGCAGCGCAGCGCTGCGTCGACGAAGATCGCCTGGTGCATTCACTGCATGCCTATTTCATGCGGCCCGGCGATCCCTCGGTACCGATCGTCTATCAGGTCGAACGCATTCGCGACGGTGCGAGCTTCACCACCCGCCGGGTCGTGGCGATCCAGCACGGCAAGGCCATCTTCTCCATGTCCGCCTCCTTCCAGTTGGAGGAGCCGGGTTTCGACCACCAGGCCGCCATTCCCGATGTGCCGCAGCCTGAGCAACTGATGGGCGAGATGGAATTTCGCGAGGCTTTTCTCGCCAGGGCTCCGGACACGGTGAAAAAATACTGGGGCCGGGAACGGCCGATCGAAATCCGTCCCGTGTCTATGGTGCATTACCTGTCGAAGGAAAAGCTCGACCCGCAGGCGCATATCTGGGTCCGCGCTGCCGGCGTCGTTCCCGAGGACAAGCACTATCAGGCAGCGATCCTTGCCTATCTCTCCGACATGACGCTGCTCGACACCTCGCTGTATGCGCATGGCACATCGATCTTCGATCCGGAGCTTCAGGTGGCCAGCCTCGATCATGCGATGTGGTTCCACCGGCCCTGCAAGCTCGACGACTGGCTGCTCTATACCCAGGACAGCCCGAGTGCGGCCGGTGCGCGCGGCATGACCCGCGGTAGCATTTTCACCCGGGATGGCCGGCTCGTCGCGTCGGTCGCCCAGGAGGGGTTGATCCGCAAAAGAGCAAATGATTAAAATGCGGGCGATTTTGTTTTTTTGCACATATTTTGTGCGCCCAGCGCCCGTTCATTTGCCTGTTTATTAGATCGCATCTTTATATCCTTTACATTTCAATAACTTATTACCCATCCTCCAAACTGGCACATAGTTTGAATGGCAAGGGCTGGTCGCTCGGCGAATTGATCTAGCCAGCGTCAAGGAGAGTCGGCCCCGCGCCGAGGACAAGCAAAGGATGGGAAACCAGATGAAGATTGTGATGGCTATCATAAAGCCGTTCAAGCTGGACGAGGTGCGCGAAGCCCTCACCGCTGTGGGCATCCAGGGCCTGACCGTGACCGAGGTCAAGGGATACGGACGCCAAAAGGGACATACTGAAATCTACCGCGGCACCGAATATGCCGTCAGCTTTCTGCCGAAACTGAAGATCGAAATCGCAGTGTCCTCCGAGCTTGCGGACAAGGCAGTCGAAGCCATCGCATCGTCGGCCAAGACGGGTCAGATCGGCGACGGCAAGATCTTTGTCTATCCGATTGATCAGGCCGTGCGTATCCGCACCGGCGAAACCAATACCGAAGCTCTGTAAGAACGGCCGCTAGGGGAGTTTTTTCTGATGTCATTTGCCAAGTTGAATTCCACATTGCTGCGCATTGGCGCCGCGTCGGCAGCAATGCTGGCGCCGGTTGTCGCCTTCGCGCAGGAAGCAGCACCCGCTGCTGCCGAGGCGGTCGCTGCCGCACCGGTTCCGAACAAGGGCGACACCGCCTTCATGTTCGTCTGCACCATCCTCGTCCTGTTCATGCTGATCCCGGGCCTTGCCCTGTTCTACGGCGGTCTCGTGCGCGCCAAGAACATGCTCTCCGTTCTCATGCAGTGCACGGTTATCGGCTCTGCGATCATGATCGCATGGGTTCTCTACGGCTACTCCTTCGCCTTCGGCGGATCGACGAACCCGTATTTCGGCGGGTTCGCCAAGCTCTTCCTGGCCGGAGTCACGCCAGACAGCACGGCGGCAACCTTCTCGGACGCCGTCATTCCGGAATACATCTTCATCGTCTTCCAGATGACGTTCGCCGCCATCACCCCGGCCCTGATCGTCGGCGCCTTTGCCGAACGCATCAAGTTCTCGGCATCGGTTCTTTTCTGCCTGCTCTGGGTCACGTTCATCTACTTCCCGATCGCCCACATGGTCTGGGACGCAAACGGCCTGATCTTCGGCTGGGGCGCGCTTGACTTCGCCGGCGGTACCGTCGTGCACATCAATGCCGGTGTTGCCGGTCTGGTTGGCGCGATCATGGTCGGCAAGCGTACCGGCTACGGCAAGGACATGATGGCTCCGCATTCCATGACCCTTACCCTTGTTGGTGCGGCCATGCTCTGGTTCGGCTGGTTCGGCTTCAATGCCGGCTCGAACCTCGAAGCCACCGGCGGCGCCATGCTCGCCACGATCAACACCTTCGGTGCAACGGCTGCCGCTGTTGTGTCCTGGTCGATCGTCGAAACCTTCACCCGCGGCAAGGCATCCATGCTGGGCGCGGCTTCCGGCATGATCGCCGGTCTCGTCGTCATCACCCCGGCCGCCGGCATTGCCGGCCCGATGGGCGCGATCGTCATGGGCCTGATCGTCTCCCCGCTGTGCTACTTCTTCGTCTCCGTGATCAAGAACAAGTTCGGCTACGACGACACCGCTGACGTCTTCGGCGTCCATGGTATCGGCGGTCTGTTCGGCGCGCTGGCAACCGGCATCTTCGCCTCGTCCTCGCTCGGCGGCATCGGCTACGCAGACGGCGTGACCATGGGTGCGCAGTTCTTCACCCAGGTAAAGGCAGTGCTCGTCACCGTCGTATGGTGCGGTGTCGGTTCGGTCATCCTGTTCAAGATCACCGACGTCATCGTTGGCCTGCGCGTTCCGGTCGAAGCCGAGCGCGAAGGTCTCGACCTCGCCTCGCACGGCGAAGCTGCCTACCACAACTAAGAGACGGATCGCGCTCCGGCGCGGTCACCTCGCCAGCATCACGAACGCCCGGACCGCAAGGCCCGGGCGTTTTTTGTGCGCAAATCCTGTTTCGGCCTGCCTGTGGGCCGATCGGCTCACCATGGTTAATGCCACATTAACCCTCGGGCCTGTAGGGTATCGTAAAGCCATGCCGGTTCCCCAGCCGGCGCAAGGCGTAGCAGTGACCTCACGTGGACGGGCAGGCAATCACATGGACAGAGGAAATTCGGCAGCGCTTCCCGATCACCCGGCTCGCTTCGTGCTGACTGCTTTCGTGGTGCGTCAGATGTTCTCGCTGGCCGGTTTCGGCCTTTTCCTGCTGCTGGTTCTCGCGGTTGCATCTCTGGCCACCTGGAATGTCGCGGATCCGAGCCTGTCCTATGCGACCGACAATCAGCCGACCAACATCCTCGGTCTCTGGGGTGCGGTCTTTGCCGATCTGATGATGCAATTCTTCGGCCTTGCCAGTCTGCTGGCGCTGTTGCCAGTGCTCGCTTGGTCCTTCGCCTTGATCGGCGGACGCAGACTGACCCGCGTGCCGGCTCGCCTCGCCGCCTGGCTGGTGGGCGCACTGGTTGCCGCCGCCACCGTCGGCTGCTTTCCGCCGCCGCTGACATGGCCGCTGCCGAGCGGTACGGGTGGGGTTCTCGGCGACCTGATCCTGCGCTTCCCGGCTCTGTTCATCGGTGCCTATCCGACCGGTACATTCGCCTTGGTGATGGGGGCCATCCTTGCCGCGCCGACCGCGTGGCTGATGCTGTTTGCCGCCGGCATCATCGGGCGCAGCGAGCCGGAGATCCATACGCCCCAGATCAAAGCCCCGGCAGACAAGAGCCGCAGCCTGGCGCAATCGATCGAGGCCGATGACGAGGATGAGCCGGAAGGTCCGATTGCCCTGGCGCTCGGCGCGATTGCCCACAACTGGTACACGACGCGGGCGCGCATGCGCCGGCTGTTCGGCCTAAAGCCGGCCGAGCGCAGCCGCCGCGACTTCGACCAGCCCTACGACTTCAACGATGACGAATTCGGCACTTTGAACGAGCCGAGCCGGCCGAAGGCGCCCGCCTTGCATGCCCGCCAGGAACCGGTGCTCGATGGCGCGCCGCGCGCCACAACGCGATCCATCGTCTCGCCACCGCCGATGACCAGCGGCCATTTCGACGATGATGATGGCGCGTTCGACATGGATGACATGCCCCGTCCGGCCGGAATCCTGCCGGATGACGAGGACGACTGGAATTCTGCCCCCGCGGCCCCATCGCGCAATCTTGGCGCCGGTCGCAGTTCGCCGCGCGTCTCCGCGCCCGCCAGCCGCCCCAAGCCCGGCGCCCGGGTCGAGCGCGATGCGCAGGGCTCGCTGCTGCGGCCGGACGGTTTCCAGCTTCCTTCGGTGCATCTCCTGGCCGAACCGCGCGCGGTCGCCCGCGACGCGACGCTGTCGGCCGAGGCGCTGGAACACAATGCCCGCCTGCTCGAAGGCGTGCTCGACGACTTCGGCGTCAAGGGCGAAATCATCCATGTGCGTCCCGGTCCCGTCGTCACGCTCTACGAACTGGAGCCGGCACCGGGCATCAAGTCGTCGCGCGTCATCGGCCTTGCCGACGATATCGCCCGCTCGATGAGCGCGATCGCGGCGCGTGTCGCTGTCGTACCCGGGCGCAACGCGATCGGCATCGAATTGCCCAACCAGACACGCGAGACCGTCTATCTGCGCGAACTGATCGGCTCGAAGGACTTCGACGGCAACAAGGCCAAGCTCGCCATGGCGCTCGGCAAGACTATCGGCGGCGAACCTGTCATCGCCGACCTTGCCAAGATGCCGCATCTGCTGGTGGCCGGTACCACCGGATCGGGCAAGTCTGTCGCGATCAACACGATGATCCTGTCGCTGCTCTACCGGTTGTCGCCGGAAAAATGCCGGCTGATCATGATCGATCCGAAAATGCTCGAACTCTCAGTCTATGACGGCATCCCGCACCTGCTGTCTCCCGTCGTCACCGATCCGAAAAAGGCCGTCGTGGCCTTGAAATGGACCGTGCGCGAGATGGAAGAGCGCTACAAGAAGATGTCGAAGATCGGCGTGCGCAATATCGACGGCTTCAACAGCCGCGTCGAGCAGGCGCTGGAAAAGGGTGAGGTCTTGACCCGCACGGTCCAGACCGGCTTCGACCGCCAGACAGGCGAGGCGATCTACGAGACGGAAGAATTCGACCTGCAGCCGATCCCTTATATCGTCGTGATCATCGACGAGATGGCCGACCTGATGATGGTCGCCGGCAAGGACATCGAAGGCGCCGTGCAGCGTCTGGCACAGATGGCACGTGCGGCGGGCATCCATGTAATCATGGCGACGCAGCGGCCGTCGGTCGACGTCATCACCGGCACGATCAAGGCGAATTTCCCGACCCGTATCTCCTTCCAGGTGACGTCGAAGATCGACAGCCGCACCATTCTCGGCGAGCAGGGGGCCGAACAGCTGCTCGGCATGGGCGACATGCTCTACATGGCCGGCGGTGGCCGCATCCAGCGCGTGCACGGACCGTTCGTGTCCGACACCGAGGTCGAGGAAATCGTCGCCTATCTGAAGACCCAGGGCTCGCCGCAATATCTGGAAGCGATTACCGTCGATGATGACGAAAGCGAGGATGGCGGCGGACCGGCCGGCACCTCAAACCTGTCGGAATCCGACGATCCCTATGACCAGGCGGTCGCCATCGTGCTCCGTGACGGCAAGGCGTCGACCTCCTACGTCCAGCGCCGCCTCGGCATCGGCTACAACCGTGCCGCCTCGCTGATCGAGCGCATGGAGAAGGAAGGCATCATCGGGCCGGCCAATCACGCCGGCAAACGCGAGATCCTCGTGCCAACCGAATCCGACATCGAAAGGTGATGGAACAACTGCGACTGGGACGAGTTGCCGCACTGGACGCGCAGGCTTGCGTCATGAAGCCGCCGCCTTTTTCGGCAAGACATGCACGCATATGAAGGAGTACCGGATGAGTGAAGATAATGCAGAACGCGAGGCCTTCCTGCCTGCGTTGACCAGCCGTCGCCAGTTCGTCCTGGGCGCTGCAGCTTTCATGGCCTTTGCCGCCCTGCCGCCGATGCCTGCGTTTGCCGCGACCGATGCCGCCCAGAAGATCGCCGACCATTTCTCCAGCGTGAAGAACATGATGGGCGAATTTGTCCAGTTCGGCCCGCGTGGCGAGCAGACCGGCGGCAAGTTTTTCATCCAGCGTCCCGGCAAGCTGCGCTTCAACTACGAGAAGCCGTCGCCGATGCGCGTGATCGCCGACGGCAAGAATGTCGTGATCGGCAATACCAAGCTGAAGACCTGGGATCTTTATCCGCTGTCGAAGACGCCGCTCAGCCTGCTTTTGGCCGAGCGCATCGACCTGGGCAACAAGATGGTCCGCGACGTCAAGGAAGAGGCTGACCTCACCACAATCGTGCTGGGCGACAAGACGCTGCTCGGCGATTCGACGATCACCCTGATGTTCGACCCTAAGACCTTCGAACTGCGCCAATGGACGATCACCGACCTGCAGAAAAAAGACACGTCGGTGATGATTTTCAACGTCCAGACGGGTGTCGATTTCGACCAGACCGTCTTTGAAATTCCCTATGCGGACGTTCACAACCAGCAACGCTGATTGCAAGTCTCACTTGTGGAGAAAGGCGGCGGACAGAAATGTCCCGCCGCCTTTTCCTGTTCATTGCGGGTGAAACTTCCTAAGAACGGAAGACATCTGGGGAATAACTGCCATGACGCTTTCGATTACCACCTGGAACATCAATTCGGTGCGGCTGCGCCTGCCGATCGTCGAGGATTTCCTCAGGCAGACAAGCCCGGACATTCTCTGCCTCCAGGAGATCAAGTGCCAGAACGACCAGTTCCCCGCTGAGCAGATCGCCGCACTCGGCTACACGAACATCGTCCTGCATGGCCAGAAGGGCTATCACGGCGTTGCCATCTGCTCGCGCCTGCCGCTGACCGAGGATCACCGCCAGGACTATTGCGGCGTCGGCGACAGCCGCCACATCTCGGCGGTCTTCGAATGGGCCGGCCGCCGCATTCGCCTGCACAATTTCTATGTCCCCGCCGGCGGCGACGAGCCCAATCGCGAGATCAACCCGAAATTCGGCCACAAGCTCGACTTCATCGCCGAAATGAAGGCGCTGTCGGCCGATGGCGAGCCGGGCACGGCATCGGTTCTGGTCGGCGACCTGAACATCGCGCCGCTCGAGCACGACGTCTGGTCGCATAAGCAGATGCTGAAGATCGTCAGCCACACGCCGGTCGAGACCGAAGGCCTGCTGGAGATCATGCGCCAGGGCAACTGGGTCGACTTGATGCGCCAGCATGTGCCGGACAGCGAGAAGCTCTACACTTGGTGGAGCTACCGCGCCAAGGACTGGGCCGCCGCCAACAAGGGTCGCCGCCTCGACCATATCTGGTCGTCGGCCGATCTGGCGCCGCTGCTCAAGCGCGTCGATATCCTGAAAGAGGCGCGCGGCTGGAACCAGCCGTCCGACCATGTGCCGGTCACCGCGACGTTCGATATCTGATAGCAGGCTATGTTTATTCGAAGCGGTCCGCCATTGCGGCCGTGCCGTCGACCAGTGCGCTGATCGACTGCTTGATGCGCGCCTCGACATGGCGGGCCATCGACGGGTATTCCTCCAAGAGCCGGTGGAACATCGCCCGGGTGATGCGGATGACATCGACATCTTGCCGGGCAACGGCGGTGAACTTGCGCTCGACCATGGTGACCAGCGCGAGCTCGGACAGCATGACACCCGGGCCGACCGTGGTCTCGAGCCGCGACTTGCCGCCACGGCCGATGACATGCAGTTCCAGCGTGCCGCTGACCACCACATAGGCGCATTCGGCCGGCGATTTTTCGCGAAACAGCACCTGCCCCGGTGCGATCTGCCGGCGTTCGGCGCCGAAGGCGACCAGACGCAATTGATCGGTGTCCAGGCCGGAAAACAGCGGCACTGCCGAAAGCAGGTCTATATCGTCGCTCAGTGCCATCAGGGTCTCCCGTCGCAAGCCGCCCAGTCGCTGCCGATCACGGCGGTGGTTGTTCCGTCTTAGCGCAAAAGCCTTCGCGAGACGACCCGCGCCGCGCCGTCATCCCCGGCTGTCGGCAGGACGGCTGGCGGAGCCGTGACAGAAGGAGCGTGGAGGCGGGGGGATCAGGGAATAATCTTGTAGCCGCCGTTCTCGGTGACCAGGATTTCCGCATTCGATGGATCCCGCTCGATCTTCTGGCGCAGGCGATAGACATGGGTTTCCAGCGTATGGGTGGTGACGCCGGAATTGTAGCCCCAGACTTCCTCCAGCAGCACGTCGCGCGTGACCACCTTCTGGCCGGCGCGGTAGAGATAGCGGATGATCGCCGATTCCTTTTCGGTCAGCCGGATCTTCTTGCCGTCGTCGGTGGTCAGCAGCTTCTGACTGGGCTTGAACAGATAGGGCCCGACGCCGAAGGTCGCGTCCTCGCTCTGCTCGAACTGGCGCAACTGGGCGCGGATGCGGGCGAGCAGCACGGCAAAGCGGAATGGCTTGGTGACATAATCATTGGCGCCGGCTTCCAGGCCGAGGATCGTGTCGGAATCGGTATCGTGGCCGGTCAGCATGATCACCGGCGACTTGAAGCCGCCCTTGCGCAACAGCTTGACCGCTTCGCGCCCGTCCATATCCGGCAGGCCGACATCCATGATCAGCAGGTCGACCTGGCTGGTCTTTGCCGTCTGCATGGCGCGCGTGGCATTGTTTTCCTGCAAAAGCTGGAACTCTTCATAGTGCGAGAGCTGTTCGACCAGGATCTGCCTCAGATCCTCATCGTCATCCACGAGCAGAATGGTCCGCGCCGTCATCCTTGATCCTTCCAGATTGGGTCGTATTTTCGAAGGCTTATGCTTTTATCTTCAGGCAATTATGGCTTTGTCGAAACATGTGAAGTGCTATGAATACAACATTCTTCACGAACAAGGCAAAATCTCGTGAATGTGAGAGCCGACAAGCCTAAAATTCCGGAAAATACGCTGTGCCGGCTTCTTGTTCGTCGGGCCCCGACCGGCAAGAGCCAGGCGATCCTGCAGGCCGGGCCGTTGCGCCTGCGCGCCGCCATTGGCCGCTCGGCCACCACCAGCCGCAAGCGCGAGGGTGACGGTGCGACCCCGATTGCCACGATGAAACTCGTCTCCGGTTACCTGCGCGGCGACCGGGTGCGCGAGCTGAAGACTGCCCTGCCGATGCAGCACATCAGCCCAGCCATGCTCTGGTGCGACGCGTCCGGCCATGCCAGCTACAATCGCCCGGTCAAGGCGCCGTTCCGGCCGAGCCACGAACGGCTGATGCGCGATGACGAACTCTATGATCTCTGCATCGTGCTGGACTGGAACCTGTCGTCCCGAAAACGCGGCTGCGGCTCGGCCATCTTCTTTCATATCGCCCGGCCCGGCTATCAGCCGACCGAAGGCTGCGTCGCGCTCCACCCGCGTGACATGCGCCGCTTGCTGCCTTATCTGACGGCAAGAACCCGCCTTCAGGTTCTCTGACAGCACGATCAGGCAAATTGCATCTTGCGCACCTTTCATTGGCCGGCAGCCTTCCTAAGTAGGGAATGGGAAACCGGGCCAGCCCATTTGAATAGTTATGTGCTGGCCCGATTCCGACAGCTGGACAAACCGTGCCGGCATCAACCATTTCTGAAGACCGCCGCCGTCTTCAATCGCCCGATACTTCATGGAGATTTCACCGATGACAGAGCAAACCCATATCACCCTGAACGATGGCAATCGCATCCCCCAGGTCGGTCTCGGCGTCTGGCAGACGCCGGACGATGAAGCTGCGCCCGCGGTCAAGGCGGCGCTGGATGCCGGTTATCGCCACGTCGATACGGCCGCCGTCTATGAAAACGAGGAAGGTGTTGGCAAGGGCATAAAGCAGTCGGGCGTCGCCCGTGGCGAGATCTTCCTGACAACCAAGCTGTGGAACGTCGACCAGGGCTACGATTCGACGCTCAAGGCATTTGATGCCAGCCTGAAGCGTCTCGGCACCGACTATGTCGATCTCTATCTCATCCACTGGCCATCGGCCCATCGTGGCCTGTTTGTCGATACCTGGAAGGCTTTTGCCAAGCTCAAGGAAGAAGGCCGGGCAAAATCGATCGGCGTCTCGAATTTCTATCCCGAACATCTGGAAAAGATCATCGGAGAAACCGGCGTCGTGCCTGTCATCAACCAGATCGAACTGCATCCGGACTTCCAGCAGAAAACGACGCGCGCCTTCCACGACAAGCACAAGATCGTCACGCAGTCCTGGAGCCCGCTTGGTCAGGGCAAGCTGCTGACCAATCCGGTCATCGGCAAGATTGCCGAACGTCTCGGCCGCACGCCGGCACAGGTGATCATCCGCTGGCACATCGACAACGGCCTCGTGGTCATTCCGAAGTCCGTCACGCCCTCGCGTATCGTCGAAAACTTCAAGGTCTTCGACTTCAAGCTTTCGAGTGACGACTTGGCAGAGTTGAACAGGCTGGACGATTCAGGTGCGCGCATCGGCCCGGATCCGAAGACCGCAACCTTCTGATTCACGTGTAACATTTGGTTAACCACGACAACGAAGGCGGCCCGACGGCCGCCTTTTTCATCTCGATGACGATCAAAGGCTGACGCAGATCGCGCCGGCCGCCACGGTCAGGCAGGCGGCCACCCGGCGGATCGTCAGGGGTTCGCCGAGAAACGCTGCCCCGATCAGGACCGCGAAGACGACACTGGTTTCGCGCACCGCCGTCACCAGACCGGCCGGTGCAAAGGAATAGGCGACGACGACGAGGCCATAGGCCATCATCGCGACAACGCCGCCGGCAAAGGCCTTCCAGGTGACACTGGCGCGAAAATCGATCAGCAAACCACGACGCAGCACGGCATAGGTGACGCAGATCATCACGCCAAACAGGAACAGCACCCACATGGCATAGGCAACCGGCTGCTCGACCAGCTTCACGCCCTTGGAATCCACCGTTGAATAGCAGGCGATGATAAAGCCGGTGGCAAGCGCAAACAGCAGCGAGGATGTGGCTGCCCGCGTCTTGCCGAGCGACAGGCTCATGATGCCGGCGGCGACCAGTGCAACGCCCTGCGTCTGGTAGGGCCCGAGCACCTCATGGAAGAACAGGAAGCCGCCCAGTGTCACCAGCATCGGCACGGAGCCGCGCACGATCGGATAGACCTGGCCCAATTCACCCTGGCGGTAGGCCGCCACGAGAAACAGGCTGTAGCCGACCTGGAGGCTGGCCGAGAGCAGGATATAGGGCCATGCGGCAAGATCCGGCAGCGGAAAATAGAACAGGAACGGCAGCGCGATCACACTGCCGGCGAGGCTCATCACGGTGATCGACCAGAGACGATCGTTTCCGGTGCGCAGGAAGGCGTTCCAGCTCGCATGCAGGATGGCAGCAATCAGGGCAAGGCCAATGGCGATCGCGCTCATGCACGCACCGCGCCGGCGCTGGCGATCAAGGAATTCGGCTGAGGCATGGAATGGGCCATCGAGGAGGGTTGCATGACAATTTTGTGACGGCGCGACGATAGCGGCTTTGCCCGTCTTTGCAATTACCCGTCTTTGCATTCGTCTGTCGGCGTACCCGCAAAAAAGAAGCCGCCCGCATTGCTGCGGACGGCATCTGAAGTCACACGTGCGGCTTTCGCCTTACTTCCAGTCGCGGATATCGACGAAGTGTCCGGCAACGGCAGCGGCAGCGGCCATGGCCGGCGACACCAGATGCGTGCGGCCCTTGAAGCCCTGGCGGCCTTCGAAATTGCGGTTCGAGGTCGAGGCGCAACGCTCGCCCGGCTTCAGCCGGTCGTCGTTCATCGCCAGGCACATCGAGCAGCCCGGCTCGCGCCAATCGAAACCGGCAGCCTTGAAGATCACGTCGAGACCTTCGGCTTCCGCCTGTTCCTTGACGAGACCGGAACCCGGCACGATCATCGCAGACACGGTCGAGGCGACAGTGCGGCCCTCGACAACCTTGGCGACTTCGCGCAGGTCTTCGATGCGGCCATTGGTGCAGGAACCGATGAACACCCGGTCGATGGCAATATCGGTGATCTTGGTGTCCGGCTTCAGGCCCATATAGTCGAGCGCGCGCCACTTGGAGGTGCGCTTGTTCTCGTCTTCGATGAGATCCGGGTTCGGTACCACGCCCTGGATGGAAACGACGTCTTCCGGCGAGGAGCCCCAGGAGACGATCGGCGGCAGGTCGGCGGCGTTCAACACGACGACGCGGTCGTAATGGGCACCTTCGTCGCTCTGCAGCGTCTTCCAGTATTCGATCGCCTGCTCCAGCTGCTCACCCTTCGGTGCGCGCGGCTTGCCCTTGATATATTCGAAGGTCTTTTCGTCCGGCGCGATCAGGCCGGCGCGGGCGCCGCCTTCGATCGTCATGTTGCAGACGGTCATGCGGCCTTCCATCGACAGCGCACGGATGGCTTCGCCGGCAAATTCGATGACATGGCCGGTACCGCCGGCGGTGCCGATTTCGCCGATGATGGCAAGGATGATGTCCTTGGCGGTCACATGCTCCGGCAGAACGCCATCGACACGCACTAGCATGTTCTTGGCCTTCTTCTGGATCAGCGTCTGGGTGGCCAGCACATGTTCGACTTCGGACGTGCCGATGCCATGCGCCAAGGCTCCGAACGCACCGTGCGTCGAGGTATGGCTGTCGCCGCAGACGATGGTCATGCCGGGCAGGGTGAAGCCCTGCTCCGGACCGACGATGTGCACGATGCCCTGGCGCTTGTCGCTGGCCGAATAATATTCGACGCCGAACTCTGCAGCATTGGTGGCCAGCGCCTCGACCTGGATGCGGCTTTCCTCGTTCTTGATGCCGAGATGGCGATCCGGCGAAGTCGGCACATTGTGGTCAACGACGGCGAGCGTCTTTTCCGGCGCACGAACCTTGCGGCCGGCCATGCGCAGGCCTTCGAAGGCCTGCGGGCTCGTCACTTCGTGAACGAGGTGACGATCGATGTAGAGAAGACAGGTTCCGTCGTCCTGCTGATCGACCATGTGGTCGTCCCAGATCTTGTCGTAAAGAGTACGCGGTGCGCTCATGGCTTTATATCCGTGTGAAGATGATAGATGGCAATCGGGCGTGTGGTCGCCAAACGGCAAACCGGCGTTACGGCGTCCTAGACTAGACGGCTGTTGAGCGCCCCGGAGACACGCGCGAAAAAGCGTGCTGGCAGACGCTTGTGGTCTTGCAGCACGAAAATGTCTGGCGCGAGGCATCCGAATTTCGATCCCATGCGCGGTTCTTTAGCAGTTTTTCGTGCGGTCGGCAATGTGGCTGTAACCGGCGGCGTTATCGTCCTGCACGCATCACGCAATGGTTTGACGAGCCGGGCTGGCCGGCCCATTTTCCAGCTGTCATAAAGCATTCGCGCAAACATGCGTTGATCTGCCGTTCGAACCCGGAAGGAGCCTTTATGTCCGCGCCCACGCATGACGACGTCAACCGCATCAAGAACGAGATCATCGACAGCTTCGACGAGGAACTGGAACTGGAGATGGAAGAGGAGCGGCTGGACGAACTCGTCGCCGAGGGCCTGTCCGAGCCGACGATCGACCGCAGGGTCTATTTCCGCGAACTGTTCAAGCTGCAGCACGAACTCGTGCGGCTGCAGGACTGGGTGCATTACAAGAAACTCAAGGTCGTGCTGCTGTTCGAAGGTCGCGATTCGGCCGGCAAGGGTGGCGCGATCAAGCGCGTGACGCAGAGGCTCAACCCGCGCGTCTGCCGCGTCGTGGCGCTGCCGGCACCGACGGAACGCGAGCGCAGCCAGTGGTATTTCCAGCGCTACGTCAACCATCTGCCGACGGCCGGCGAAATGGTCATGTTCGACCGCTCCTGGTATAACCGGGCTGGCGTCGAACGTGTGATGGGCTTCTGCAGCCAGGACGAACTGGAGGAGTTTTTCCGCTCGGTGCCGGAATTCGAGCGCATGCTGGCGCGCTCCGGCATCATCCTGCTCAAATACTGGTTCTCGATCACCGACGAGGAACAGGAATTCCGCTTCCGCATGCGCATCAACGATCCGCTGAAGCAGTGGAAGCTGTCACCGATGGATCTGCAGAGCCGCATCCATTGGGAGGAATATACCAAGGCCAAGGAAGAGATGCTGGAGCGCACCCACATCCCCGAGGCGCCGTGGTGGGTCGTGCAGGCGGTCGACAAGAAGAAGGCGCGACTGAACATGATCAGCCATCTGCTCGGCCAGATCCCCTATGAAAGCGTGCCGAAGGAACAGGTCGTGCTGCCGGACCGGGTGCGCAACAGCGACTACCTTCGCCATCCGGTGCCGCAGGAAATGTATGTGCCGGAAATCTATTGAGGCTGGATCGGCCGGAAGTGGAAAGAATGGTCTTCCGCTTCCGGCCGAAAACTCAAGAGCGCTCGGCCCGCGCGCGCATGCGCTTCTCGAAGCCGCGCAGCATCAGCGACAACCCGATCGTCAGCACCAGATAGACATAGGCGACGATCGAATAGGTCTCGAAAAAGCGGAACGAGCCGGAGGCATAGACCTTGCCCATCTGGGTGATGTCGGCGACGCCGAGCACCGAAACCAGCGACGAATCCTTGACCATGGCGACGAAATCGTTGGACAGCGGCGGGAAGATCACCCGGATCGCCTGCGGGAAAACGACGAGGCGGAACCGCTGGCTGCGACTGAGGCCGAGCGCCTTGGCCGCTTCGATCTGGCCCTTGTCGATCGACTGGATGCCGGCCCGGAAGATTTCGGCGATGAAGGCCGAATAGCCGATCATCAGCGCGATGATCGCCCGCCACATCAACGAGACGTCGCGCACCACCATCGGCTCCAGGTAACCGGCAGCCGTCAGTGGCGAGACGATGAGGTTATAGAGTGCGACAAAGCCGGGCGCACCTACGAAGGCGACGTAAAACAAAAGGACGAGGATCGGCACGCCGCGCACCACCTCGACATAGAAGCGGGCGATCTGGCGCAGCACCACGCTGTCGGCCATGCCGAGCAGCGCGATCATCAGCCCGAGCGTGGTCGCCAGAAGGAACCCGGTCAGCGTGACGAAGACTGTCACCCAGATGCCCTTGGCGACCGTGTTGAACACTTGCGTGTAAAGATCGCTGAACACGATGACGAGGCCGACCAGGACCGCCAGCACGACAAAGGCGACCAACCACCAGGGTCGGTCGCCCTTCTGATTGCCTTGCGGCAGGGTCTGAAAGCTCATCAGCCGGCGATCCTGTCGCGGTTCGAACGAAGCAGGCTCATTCGCCCATCTTGTAGTCGAGGAACCACTTCTTGTTCAGCGCGTCGAACGTGCCGTCGGCCTTCAGCGCCGCAATCGCGGCATTGATCGGCTGAACCAGATCGGAGCCCTTTGGGTAGATGAAGCCGAAGTCCTCGGCGCCGAGCGCGCCGCCGACGACCTTCAGGCCACCCTGAGACGCATCGACATAACCCTTGGCCGCGACGCTATCGGTCAGGACCAGATCGACGTCACCGGCCTTGAGCGCCTGCACCGTGGCACCGAAGGTTTCGAACAGCTTGATACGCGGGTTCTGCTCGTTGCCGTCGAGGATTTCGTAGACGGCCGTGTAGAATGGTGAAGTGCCGGGCTGCGCGCCGACCAGACCGTCGGTCAGGGCCGCGAAGCTCTTGGCATCGGTAAAGCGGGCCTCATCACCGCGCACCAGCATGAACTGCTCGGAGCGCATGTAGGGATCGGAGAAATCGACCTTCTCCTTGCGGTCGTCCTTGATCGTGATGCCGGTCATGCCGAGATTGTACTGGTCGTCGGACACCGCCTGGATCATCGCGTCCCAGGAGGTGTTCTGGTATTCGACCTTGAAGTTCAGCCGCTTGGCGATCTCGTTCATCGCGTCATATTCCCAGCCGATCGCCTGGCCGGACTTCGGATCGACGAACTGCAGCGGCGGGTAGGCGTTTTCGGTGACGACGACGACCGTCTTGCCGCCGAGATCCGGCAGGTCGGCAGCCAAAGCTGCAAGCGGTGCGAGCACGAGGGCGGACAGACCGGCAAGAACAGCGCGGCGAAACAACATGGAACTCTCCTGAATTGTGGCAAGGCAGAGTGTCACAGTTTGTTTGGCCAAGGCAAGTGCTGCCCGCCTTTCCAAGGGCATGGTTTCACGGCCCGTATTGAATGCCAGCGGCCGATTTGATCAGCCGCCGGCGTTGAAATCTCAGCTGACGGCCCGCTTCAGCGGTTTCACGTGACGGATCACCAGCAGGTCGAGCAGCAGCACGCCGACAAGCACGGCGCCGGACAGCGGAAACAGCAGCGACACGGCAAGCATCACGACCGCCCCGGTCTTCCACAACGGCCCGGGTTCGCTGACCACCGGCGCAACGAGACGGGCGGCACCCTTCGGGCGACGCTTCCACCACATGACGATACCGCTGACCGACAGGAAGATGATCGACAGACAGAAGATCGTCACCAGTGCCAGGTTCCACAGACCCATGTCCCCCTCATGGAAGGCGATGCCGACCGCCATGGCCTTGCCAGCCGTGCCATAGTCGGAAAAACCGACATTGGCGAGGATCTTGCCGGTATACTGGTCGACATGCACGGTACGATCCGACAGCGGATTGGAGCTGTCATTGCTCATCGTGTCGCGCGAGATTGTCCAGACGCCATTCGCATCGCCCGGAAAGGCAAGCTGGAACCGCTGGTCGAAGCCCAGCGCGCGGGCAAGTGCAACGATCGCGTCAAGATCGACCGGCTGGCCATCCGGCGTGCCTGCGACACCAGCTGCCGAGCCGGAAACCGGCATCGGCGTCTGCTCTAGCGTCCATGGCACGTCCTTGACCCCGCCATGGTTCATCTTGGCATGGGTTTCGTCGGACAGCGGCACGTTGTCCCATTTTTCCGCCGGGAAGGTGCTCCAGGCCTGGGTCATTTTTTCGCCCCAGATACCGGCCCAGGTCAGGCCCGACAGGAGGAAGACCAGCAGGATCGCCGAGATGTAGAAGCCAACGGTCAGATGCAGCGACTTCCACAGCGCCCGTCCCTTCGCGGCAAAGTTGGGAACCAGAACGCTGGCAAAGCCCTGACCGCCCCGCGGCCACCAAAGATAGAGACCCGTGACGATCAGCACCACACCGAAGCCGGCGGCGATTTCGATCAGCCGGTCACCGACCGTGCCGAGCATGAGCGTGCCATGGATCGTGTTGGCCAGATCATAGAGGCCGTTGTGCCGCTCCCAGGTGCCCAGAACCTCTGCCGTGTAGGGGTCAACGGCGACCATGCTGGAAGCATCGCCCCGGTTGATGCGGAATACGGCTGAACCGTCTGCCGTTCGCGGCGCGATATACTGGACGATCTGGCCGTCGGGCGCCGTCATGAAGGCGGCCTCGGCCTGTCTGGATACGGAAGCGGTCTCGGCCTGAGGTGTGGCGCTATAGAGTTTTTCGCCATCACGGCCGACGAAGACCGCGGACCACAACATGATGAGGCCGGTCACGGCGAGCATCATCAGGAAGGGCGCGACATAGAGGCCGGCATAGAAATGCCAGCGCCAGGCGGTGAAATAGAAGCGGCGCGAGGCACTCTGCTGTGCCTCCGCTGTGGGGGAAAGACCTTGAACAGTCGACATGGGATCCTCTTAGATCGATGAAAGCGGGAGATGTCCGTCACCGGCTGCCACCCGCGCCAGCGACGCCGGTTCGAGCAGGGTGACAAGATCGGTTGTCTGGAAGTCGATGAAACCGGCGCGCTTCAACCGGGTGAAGCACCGGCTGACGGTCTCGATCGTCAGGCCAAGCCAGTCGGCGAGATCGGCGCGGGTCGGGTAGAGATGGAAGGTGACTGCACCACGCTTGCGCTGGCGGGCGGGGCGACCGAATTGTCCGGCAAGATCGAGAATGGCAAAGGCAACCCGCTCGGACGCCGTCTTGCGACCGAGCAGCATGGTCAGTGCCTGTGACCGCGCCAGCATCTCGTGCAGCGCCATTTCCAGCAAAGGGCCGGCACAGTCGCCATAGGGTTCAAGCCTGGTCCAGCCGAGGGTTTCAGCCGAGCAGTGGTTGCGATCGCCAAGACCGAGCCCGAACACGCGCCCGGGGCCAACAATATCGATAATCTGGCGGCGACCATCCGACAGAGCCTGCGATGTCGCCACGCATCCCTCAATCACCCGGTAGAGTGGCGAGCGGGCAAAGCCTTCGAGAAAGATCGTGGTGCGCGGCGGCAGAAGTGCGGCGCTGTGGCGATCGGCGCGCTGCGTGTCCTGGTGCGCGGTGCCCATGGGAGGCATGGAAACCATAGCGGACGAAGCGCGCGAATGGGGAAGTGGATCAAGCATGGGCAGGTCCGGTCTTTGGCCGGACATGCCATATGGGCATGTTTAGCGGCCAGATTTGACGGTATCCGGACGCAGGCAGCAGGGCCGCCGACGTACCGGGCTCAGATCAAACGACCGAAACGGGAGGGGCTCGGGGGCCGCCATTGGGAGGAAAAAGCTGCCGGTAAAATGCCTCGGCGCGAAGCGGCAGGGCAATATGGGTGGCGATCGGCAGGCGCGTGCCGACCAGGTCGGTCGGCGTCAGCGGTAGGATCTGCCCGGAGATCCGGCAGGCTTCGCAATCGGTGGAAGCCGTATGCGTCTTCGATTTGCCGTCCTCGCCCTGCCCAGGCAGGCACAGGTCGGGGAGAGAGCCGTCGGGAAGCGTCAGGGCGGCGATCTCAGCCGCACTCAGGACCGTGGCATAGGCGACAGGCGCGCGGTGGGCAAAACCGACAGCGCACAGGGCAACGACGCACGCAATGCGCATCATCGTCATCCAGGTCGCAATTGGTCCACGCTGCGTCATTCTATCCCCCGACAGGCGAGAATGGATAACAGGCAGACCCGATCACCACAAGTCGGGAAACCCGGCAATGGCTGCGCGCGGATGTCGCACCAGCTTAAAACGAAAAAGGCGACCCGAAGGCCGCCTTTCCCAAATCCCGAAACGGGAAAGTCTTATTCTGCGGTGCCTTCGGCAGCCGTTGCTTCTGCAGCAGCGGCAGCTTCTGCAGCGGCCTTGGCTTCAGCGGCTTCGGCTGCTGCCTTTTCGGCGGCCAGAGCCTGTGCTGCCGCTACCTTTTCGGCTTCCAGACGTGCCTTTTCTTCAGCGATCGCGGCGCGCTCGGCGTCGTTCAGCTTGCGGGCGCGGACGCCGGTGTCTTCAATGATACGAGCCGACTTGCCGCGACGATCGCGCAGGTAGTAGAGCTTGGCGCGACGGACCTTACCACGGCGAACGACTTCGACGCTTTCGACCATCGGCGAGTAGACCGGGAATACGCGCTCGACGCCTTCGCCGTAAGAGATCTTGCGAACGGTGAAGCTCTCGTTGATGCCGCCGCCCGAACGCGCGATGCAAACGCCTTCGTAGGCCTGTACGCGGGTACGCGTGCCTTCCTTGACGGTGACGTTGACGCGAAGCGTATCGCCAGCCGAGAATTCCGGCAGCTTGCGCTTGGCTTCGATCTTGGCGGCCTGTTCGGCTTCCAGCTGCTGAATGATGTTCATGTCTAACCTCAATTTCTTCTGAAACGGCCAGAGCGCTCAACGTTCATCCTTCGGCCGTGGCCTCCAGATCTTGCCTCGAAAGGCGGGAGCGAATACGCGGTTCTTTGTTTTGGCAGACGGGCTTGTTGCCCATATCCGAGCGGGCCATTACACCATGGGGCGCGGCTTGTCACCCCTTGGGGGCCAATTTTATCCGCCGGAAGCCCTTGAAATGCGGCTTGTCGGTCGATTTTACGATGCTATGACTGCGACCAGTCGCATCAAAGGGAGTTTGCCGAATGTCCGTCGCCTTGATCTGCCTATTGTTCGTCGCAGGCTTTCTGTCCGGCGCGGTCAATGCCATTGCCGGCGGCGGCACTTTCCTGACCTTCGGCGCGCTGACACTGGCGGGCCTGCCGCCAATCAGCGCCAATGCCACCTCGTCGGTGACCCAGTTTCCCGGTTACATCACCTCGACATTGGCCTATCGCCGCGAATTCGCCGGCCTCTGGAAAAGTGCGCTGGCGCTGGGCATCGTGTCCGCCATTGGTGCATTCGGCGGTGCGCTCTTCCTGATATCGCTCTCCAACCCGTCGTTCCGCGCCATGGTTCCGTGGCTGCTGCTGGCCGCAACCGCGGTCTTTGCGGCGGGTCCGAAACTGCGGCCGAAGACGGCGGGCGAAAGCCACCCGGCCAGCCCGCTGGGCCTCGTGCTTCAGGCCGCAACCTCGTTTTATGGCGGCTTTTTCGGCGCCGGCATGGGCATCATGATGCTGGCATCGCTGGGGCTCGCCAGCGGCGGCGACTATCATCGCCTCAATGCGCTGAAAAACTTCCTGTCGATCGTCATTGCCGCCGTGGCGATCGCCGTTTTCGTCGGCGCGGGTGCGCTGTCCTGGCTACATGCCGCGATCATGATCCCGGCTGTCGCGCTCGGCGGCTATGCCGGTGTCGCCATGGCAAAGAAGGTTCCGCAGCCGGTGATGCGCTGGCTGGTCGTGGCGGCCGGTGTCGGCCTTGCGATCTATTACTTCGTGACAGGTTGAGATTTTGACGCGGCCAGCAGGTCCGGGCGACGTTCCTTCGTCAGCTTGACCGCTTCCGCCTGACGCCATTTCTCGATCGCCGCATGATTGCCGGAGGTCAGGATTTCGGGAATATCGCGACCCTCGAAAACCTGCGGCCGGGTATAGTGCGGATGTTCGAGCAGTCCGCCTTCGAAGCTCTCATGCACGCCCGACAACTGGTTGCCCATGACGCCGGGCAGAATGCGCACTACGGCATCGAGCAGGGTGAGGGCTGCCGGCTCGCCGCCGGACAATATATAGTCGCCGATGGACACTTCCTCGAGTTGCCGCGCATCGATGACGCGCTGGTCGACGCCTTCGAAGCGACCGCAGACGATCACCACGCCTTCGCCGTCCGCAAGTTCACGCACGCGCTGCTGGGTGAGCGGCCGACCGCGCGGGCTCATCAGCAGCCGCGGTCGTGCATCGTCGGCTATGGAATCAATCGCCCGCGCCAGGACATCCGGCTTGAGCACCATGCCGGCACCGCCACCGGACGGGGTGTCATCCACACTGCGATGTTTGTCCTCGGCAAAATCACGGATCTGAACCGCTTCCAGCGACCAGTCGCCGCGCTCCAACGCCCGTCCGGCCAGCGCCTGGCCGAGATGGCCCGGAAACATATCCGGATAGAGGGTCAGAATGGAGGCCTTGAAGCTCATGGCCGGATCATTTGCTGCCATAGGGCGGGCGCGGCTTGCCGAGGCCGTAGGGTTTTTCCTCGCCGTCGTCCTTCAGGCCGGCGGCGATCGGATCGACCAGGATACGGTTGCCTTCAAGATCGATCTCAAGCACGGCGGCTTCCGAGAAAGGAATGAGCACCGGCCGTTTGCCGGGACCTTTCAGCTCCAGCAGATCGCCGGCGCCGAAATCATAAACGCCGGACACCGCGCCATAGTGATTGTTCTCGGCATCATAGACCTCGAGACCTTCGAGATCGGCATAGTAGAATTCGTCATCGTCCAGGTCGTCATTGGGCAGGCTGTCGCGGTCGACGAACAGTTCCAGCCCGTTCAGCGCCTCGGCGGCATTGCGGTCGTTGATACCGCGGAAGCGCACGATCGCGACCGTCTTGGCTTCACGGATATCGAGGATCTCAAACTTGCGTCCGTCGGCACTGTAAAGCGCGCCGTATTCGCCAAGCGACAACTGCTCGGCGGTATAAGTTTTCACCCGGACCTCGCCGCGCAAGCCCTGGGCAGCGCCGATCACGGCCATCAAGACGGGGTTCTGCAGCACGGTCATGGGTCTTTGTTATCCTGAAGAGAGGCTGGTGTGCCTACCCTTTTAAGGGCAAGCGCAGATAAAGAAAACGCAAAAACGGGCGGTGAGAGACCCACCGCCCGCTTGATCAGGGGGAGACCCTGTTATTCAGCAGCAGCTTCGGCAGCGGCAGCAGCGGCGTCTTCAGCCTTCTGCTTGCGCTCGGCAACGCGCTCCAGGGCCTTCTTGCCCGGCTTTGCCTTTTCCGGGTTGCTGCGGGCGTCGCGGGTCACGAGACCGGCATCGGCGAGGAACTTGGCAACGCGGTCGGTCGGCTGTGCGCCCTTGACCAGCCATTCCTTGATGCGGTCAGCGTTCAGTTCAACGCGCTTGTCGTTGTCCTTTGCGAGCATCGGGTTCCACGAACCGACCTTCTCGAGGAAGCGGCCATCGCGCGGCGAGCGGGCGTCAGCGATAACGATCTGGTAGTAAGGGCGCTTCTTGGAACCACCGCGGGCGAGACGAATCTTCAGGGACATTGCATTACTCCTTGGTTTTCAGTCCGGACTGCGCACGGCAGATCCGGTTTTTTGTTGAGGCCGCCGTCAGGCGGTCTTTTCAGTTACGCCACCATGTTCGGCGGCAATGGCTTCATGATGCCGGATGACTTCGGTGATGATGAAGTTCAGGAACTTCTCGGCGAAATCCGGATCCAGATTGGCATCCTGGGCCAGGCGGCGCAGGCGGGCGATCTGGTATTCCTCGCGCGCCGGGTCCGCCGGCGGCAAATCGTATTGGGCCTTGAGCATGCCCACGGCCTTGGTGCAGCGGAAACGTTCCGCCAGCATATGGACCAGCGCCGCGTCGATATTGTCGATCGACTGGCGATAGCCGGAAAGCTGCTGCTTGACGGTCTGATCAGTCATGCGCGTCCTTTCACTTCTTCTTCGGCAGGCCGGGCAGGCCGGGGAAACCGCCGCCGAGACCTGGCAGTTTCGGGCCGCCGAGACCCGGCAGGCCGCCACCACCCAGACCCGGAAGACCGGCCCCCGGCTTCATGCCGGCGGCTTCGGCCTGCTTGGCCAGCGCTTCAAGCTGCTTCGGGTCGAGGCTGGACAGATCGGGCATGCCGCCCATTCCACCCCCAAGGCCACCCATGCCGCCACCAAGCCCCATCTTCGAAGCCAGACCGCCCATCATCTGCTTCATCATGCCGCCGCCCTTCTTGCCGCCCATCATTTTCATCATGTCGGCCATCTGGCGGTGCATTTTCAAAAGCTTGTTGATCTG
Source organism: Hyphomicrobiales bacterium (assembly GCA_900470155.1). GTDB lineage: Bacteria > Pseudomonadota > Alphaproteobacteria > Rhizobiales > Rhizobiaceae > Allorhizobium. The sequence continues at coordinate 348,321 of UBZT01000010.1, read as the reverse complement.
CGCCGCATCCGTGCCGGAGCCGGCGGCGATGCGCTTCTTGCGGGAATGCTTGAGCAGGTCCGGATTGGCGCGCTCTGCCTTGGTCATCGAGGAGATGATCGCGAGCTGGCGCTTGAATAGCTTGTCGTCGAGGCCGGCGGACGCCATCTTGTCCTTCATGCCGGCCATGCCGGGCATCATGCCCATGATGCCGCCCATGCCGCCCATCTTCTGCATCTGGCCGATCTGGTCGGCGAGATCGTTGAGGTCGAACTTGCCCTTGGCCATGCGGGCCGCCATGGCGGCCGCCTTTTCGGCATCGATGTTCTCGGCAGCCTTCTCGACCAGCGAGACGATGTCGCCCATGCCGAGGATACGGTCGGCGATGCGGCGCGGATGGAACTCGTCGAGTTCCGACATCTTTTCGCCGACGCCGATCAGCTTGATCGGCTTGCCGGTGACGGCGCGCATCGAAAGGGCCGCACCGCCACGGCCATCGCCATCCATGCGGGTGAGCACGAGACCGGTGATGCCGACGCGTTCGTCGAAATTGCGCGCCAGATTGACGGCGTCCTGGCCGGTCAGCGCATCGGCGACCAACAGGATTTCATGCGGCTTCGAACGGGCCTTGATCTCGGCCATCTCGATCATCAGCGGCTCGTCGATATGGGTACGACCGGCGGTGTCGAGGATGACCACGTCATGGCCGCCGAGCTTGGCGGCCTGGACGGCGCGCGCGGCGATATCGGTCGGCGACTGGCCGGCGATGACCGGCAGCGTGTCGATGCCGGTCTGGGCGCCGAGCTGGCGCAACTGTTCCTGGGCCGCCGGACGACGCGTGTCGAGCGAGGCCATCAGGACCTTCTTCTTGTCACGCTCGGTCAGGCGCTTGGCGATCTTGCCGGTGGTGGTGGTTTTGCCCGAGCCCTGCAGGCCGACCATCATGATGACGACCGGGGCAGCCGCCATCAGGTCGACGCCGACACCCTCGGTGCCGAGCATCTCGACCAGCTCGTCATGGACGATCTTGACGACCATCTGGCCGGGCTTGATCGACTTCAGCACGGCGGCGCCGACGGCCTTCTCGCGGACCCTTTCGACAAAGCCGCGGACGACTTCAAGGGCGACGTCGGCTTCCAGAAGCGCGCGGCGAACCTCGCGCAACGCTGCCGAGACATCCGCCTCGGACAATGCGCCACGGCCGGTCAGTCCATTCAGAATGGAACCAAGGCGGTCCTGGAGGTTTTCAAACATCGGCTCTTCCTTGCTCGGTTTCGGATCTTCGAAACCTCGGTATTCCCTTGGACGAAAACAAGACGCAAAGCCAAAAAGCACCCGAGGGCGCATCGCGCTGTCGGGTGTTGACCTCCGGGAACTCTTTATACCTTGCGGGTCCCGGTCGGCGGCTCGGAGTGCATGTCTCGTCGCAGATGGACGGGGGTAAACAGCAAAACGGCGGGAAAGTCAACAATGCCGGCAGTTGCACCGGAGCTACCCCATTGCGACCACAAGAATGCACCCCTCATAATTCATTACATCAGAATTTACGTTAATTTGAATGTTTTCCGTGATTTTCCTCTGCACGGACAGGGCTGAGGAGAGAAACCATGACCGAGACGACAATCAAACGACCCCTTTGGGTCAAAATCACGGCCTATGGCTTTGCTGCAGTCCTGTTTACCAGCGCCGCTATCGGCGGCACCGCTTGGTATCGCCAGTCGAACATGAACGAGGAAGCACTGCGCAAGGAGATGCAGAGCGACCTGGCGCTGATCGAAAACGACATGAATGCCCAGAAGAAGACGGCATCGACCGTTGCGCTGGCACTGGCCGGCGAACCCGAAACGGCAGGCCTGATCGAAAGCAATGCACGCGAGGAGATCATCAAGCGGTATTCCGGCAGCCTGCCGGAAATCATCAGCTCCGGCGGCGTCCAGCTGATTACCTTCATCAATTCCAAGGGTGAAGCCATTGCCCGCATCCACACGCCGGACAAGTTCGGCGATGACATGACGGGCCGGCGCAAGACCGTCGTAGGCGCCCTGTCGAGCGGCAAGCTGGTTGCCGGCACGGAACCCGGCCGCACCGCCGTCAGCATGTTTGCCTCGGCTCCTGTTCTTCGCGACGGCAAGGTTGTCGGCGCCGTCGATACCGGAACGAGCCTTGCCAATGCCTATTTCAAGCCGCTGGCGGAACGCATCCAGGGTGAAATCGCCGTCCATGTGCTTGTTGAAGGCAAGCTCGTGCAGCAGGCCTCGACGCTCGGCGACAAGCCGCTTCTGTCGGACGCGCAGTTGCAGTCCGTGTTCGACGGCAAACCCGTGCAGGCACAGATGACGGAAGGCGGACGCACCTACATCATCGAAGGCGTGCCGTTCAACAATTTCTCCGGCGACAAGATCGGCGTCATGTCGATTGCTTCCGATGTCACACCAATCGTCGAAGGCAGCCGCGCGGCGCTCTGGACGACCGCCATCGTCACGGTCCTCGTCGCGCTGCTGTCGTCGCTCGGCTTCCTGTTCTTTGCCCGCTCCCTGGCATCGGTGATTGCCAACATCACCGGCACGATCTCGCGCCTGGCCTCGAACGACCTGTCGGCAACCGTCGACAATGGCGACCGTGCGGACGAAATCGGCGCCATGGCGCGAGCCGTTCAGGTCTTGAAGGACAATGCGATCAGGGCTGTGCAGCTCGAAAACGAGGCCGACAAGCAACGCGACCAGAGTGAAGGTGAACGCCGCCGCACGGCCCAGCTCGAGCACGACCGTGCTGAAGCGATGAGCAAGGCCACCGCGACGCTGGCCGATGGCCTGAAGCACCTGGCGGCCGGTGATCTGTCCTTCCAGATCGACAAGCAGCTCGACGCCGATTTTGAAACCCTGCGGACCGACTTCAATCTTGCCGTCTCGCAACTGCGCCAGACGCTTGCGGAAGTGGCCCAGGCCGGCGGTGCAATCGACAGCGGTTCACGCGAGATCAGCCAGAGCACCGACGACCTGTCGAAGCGCACCGAACAGCAGGCCGCTTCGCTCGAAGAGACGGCAGCGGCGCTCGACGAAATCACCGTCAATGTCAGCAATTCTTCCAAGCGCGCCGAAGAGGCCCGCACGGTTGCGATCCAGGCCAATGACAGTGCCCGTCAGTCCGGCGCCGTCGTCGCAAACGCGGTCGCCGCCATGGGCAAGATCGAGCAGTCCTCCGGCCAGATTTCCAACATCATCGGCGTCATCGACGATATTGCCTTCCAGACCAATCTTTTGGCGCTGAATGCCGGCGTCGAGGCGGCCCGTGCGGGCGAAGCCGGCAAGGGCTTTGCCGTCGTCGCTCAGGAAGTGCGCGAGCTTGCCCAGCGCTCGGCCAATGCGGCGAAGGAAATCAAGACACTGATCCGCAATTCCAGCGACGAAGTCAGCAGCGGCGTCAAGCTGGTCAGCGAGACCGGCGAAGTGCTGAAGACCATCGAAACCTATATTGTCACGATCAACCAGCACATGGATTCGATCGCCACATCGGCGCGCGAACAGTCGGTTGGCCTGTCGGAAGTCAATATGGCGGTCAACCAGATGGACCAGGTCACCCAGCAGAACGCCGCCATGGTCGAAGAGGCCAATGCGGCCTGCGCGACGCTTGCCAGCGAAGCCAATCGCCTGCGTGACCTGATCAGCCAGTTCCAGCTCGGCGGCAATGCAGGATCACTGCGCTCCGTCGCTGCCGAAATGGCCGCACCGCGCCGCACCGCTGCTCCCGCCGCATCAATGTCCGCACCTGCTTCGCCGCGCCGTGCGCCGGTTCGGGTAGCAGCCGGTGGCGTTGCAGTCAGCGCAGACAACCAGGATTGGCAGGAATTCTGATCTGATCCAGACCGGTGCCGCGTCCATGCGGCACCGGTCTCTCATCTTCCCCCTTACCCCACCTTCCTCTTGCTCCAGCCTTGGCCAGAAGAGTTCAAGGCAATTTTCGCGTCGGCCGCTGGATACCCTCGTCTGCCTCCCCCATATGCTTGCCACACCAAAGGCAACAGGACAGACGAATTGACCGCGCCAGACAGCAAGAACCCCTACTACAACGGTCCCGTTTCCGATCATTTCGACGGCATACGATTTTTCAATCCCAATGGCGTCGAGCCGGGCAATTTCCGCGACCTTCTGAAATGGCAGTTCAATGGCCAACGTGCCCGTTGGCCGAAGTCGGTCGTCAGCCCTTTCGCCGGAGCAAAACCGGTGGAGCGCATCACCGGTGACGGTCTGCGTGTAACCATGGTCGGGCACGCCACGCTTCTGGTCCAGGTGGCCGGGCTCAACATCCTGACCGATCCACTGTGGTCCGATCGCGCCAGCCCGGTTTCCTTCGCCGGACCCAAGCGTGTGGTGGCGCCGGGCATCGCCTTTGCCGATCTGCCGCCGATCGATCTCGTGCTCGTGTCGCACAATCACCATGACCATCTCGATGTCGCGACATTGAAACGCCTGCAGAAGGAGCATGCGCCACGAATCGTCACGCCGCTGGGCAATGATACGATAATCCGTCGCGCCATACCTGATGCCGAGATCGCGACGCTCGACTGGGGTGGTGAAGCGAGGATTTCCGCCGATGTCCGCATCGTCGCGGAGCCTAGCCATCACTGGTCGGCCCGCGGAACCGGCGACCGGCGCATGGCGCTCTGGGCCGCCTTCGTCATCGAGACACCGGCCGGCCGGATCTATCATGTCGGCGACACGGGCTTTCACGACGGCATCAACTACGCCAGCGCTGCCGAGAAATATCAAAGCTTTCGCCTCGCCATCCTGCCCTTCGGCGCCTATGAGCCGCGCTGGTTCATGAAGGGGCAGCACCAGAATCCGGACGAAGCCGTTCGTGGCATGCTGGCGTGCCGGGCATCCCATGTCGCCGGCCACCATTTCGGCACTTTCCAGCTGACCGACGAGGCGATCGACCATCCGGTGACCCATCTGCGCGCAGCACTCGACCAGCACGGCATAGATCCTGCGCTTTTCCGGCCGCTGCTGCCGGGAGAGGTCTTCGACGTTCCGGCAGGATGAGAGGCTTCGTGCCGCAGCACTGGTAATTTCATCGCTTTTCCGCCATATAAACCCTCAAATAGGCAAGGATGAGCATGACGATGGGCAATCGGGTCGACTTCGCGAAGATGAACGGGCTTGGCAACAAGATCCTGGTCGTCGACATGCGCGGACGTACCGACCGCGTTACGCCGGCTGCGGCCGTTGCCCTGGCTGGCGATGCCGTGACCCATTTCGACCAGATCATGGCGGTTCATGATCCGAAGATCGATGGCACGGACGCCTATATCGACATCCTCAACTGTGATGGCACTAAGGCTCAGGCCTGCGGCAACGGCACGCGCTGCGTGGTGCAGGCATTGGCCGCGGAGACCGGCCGCAAGACATTCACCTTCCAGACCGTTGCCGGCATTCTCAATGCGGTCGAGAATGCGGACGCAACCATATCTGTCGACATGGGCAAGCCCGTGTTTGAATGGGATCGCATCCCCTTGTCGGAAGAGTTCTACGATACCAGCAAGATCGAGCTGCAGATCGGCCCGATCGACGCACCGATCCTGCATTCGCCCTCGGCCATGTCGATGGGCAATCCGCATGCGATCTTCTGGATCGACCGCGACCCGATGGACTTCGACCTGGAACGCTTCGGCCCACTGCTGGAAAACCATCCGATTTTCCCGGAAAAGGCCAATATCACCCTGGCTCACGTCACCTCGAAAACCACGATGACCACGCGCACCTGGGAGCGCGGCGCCGGCCTGACCCTCGCCTGCGGTTCGGCTGCCTGCGCCGCTGCCGTCTCGGCGGCACGCACCGGCCGTACCGAACGCAAGGTGACGATCACGGTGGCCTCGAGCCCGAACCGTGGATCGCTGATGATCGAATGGCGTGAAAGCGACAGCAAGGTCATCATGACCGGTCCTGCCGAATGGGAATGGTCGGGTTCTGTCGATCCTGTCAGCGGCGATTGGCAGCGGGATGCTGACAAAGCCGACACTGTCGCCGGGGCCTCCGCTTCGTGAGCGGCATCGACGTCATCACCTTCGGCTGTCGCCTCAACACCTACGAATCCGAAGTGATGAAGGCAGAGGCGGCCAAGGCCGGCCTGAACCATGCGATCCTGGTCAATACCTGCGCCGTCACCGGCGAAGCCGTAAAGCAGGCCCGCCAGGCCATCCGCCGCGCCCGCCGCGAAAACCCGGAAGCCCGCATCATCGTCACCGGCTGCGCCGCCCAGACGGATGCCGAAGGTTTCGCCGCCATGCCGGAAGTCGATGCCGTGCTCGGCAACGAGGAAAAGCTGAAGGCCGAGAGCTATCGCCGGCTGCCCGATTTCGGGGTTTCGGCCGAGGAAAAGCTGCGCGTCAACGACATCATGAGCGTCACCGAGACCGCGCCGCAGATGGTGGCGCATATCGACGGCCATGTGCGCGGCTTCCTGCAGGTGCAGAATGGCTGTGACCACCGCTGCACCTTCTGCATCATTCCTTATGGCCGCGGCAATTCCCGCTCGGTGCCGATGGGTGCCGTGGTCGAGCAGGCGCGCAAGCTGGTGGAAAACGGCTATCGCGAGGTGGTGCTGACCGGCGTCGATGCCACCAGCTACGGCGCCGACCTGCCCGGCCGACCAACGCTTGGTCAGCTGGCAAAGACGCTGCTGAAGCAGGTGCCGGAAATCCTCAGGCTGCGGCTGTCCTCGATTGACAGCATCGAGGTCGACAAGCATCTCTTCGACCTGATCGCCGACGAGCCGCGTTTCATGCCGCACCTGCATCTGTCGCTGCAGCACGGCGACGACCTGATCCTGAAGCGCATGAAGCGCCGGCATTCCAGTGCGGATGCGATCGCATTCGCCAGGAAGGTCCGTGACCTTCGCCCGGATTTCGCCTTTGGCGCTGACATGATCGCCGGATTTCCGACAGAAACGGAAGAGATGGCCGCCAATTCCGCACGGATGGCAGAGGAAATCGGCATCGCCCATCTGCATGTCTTTCCCTATAGTCCGCGGCCGGGCACGCCGGCGGCCCGTATGCCGCAGCATGACCGCGCCGTCGTCAAGGCCCGCGCGTCCACCTTGCGCGCCGTGGCCGAGCGCCTGCATGTAGCCCACCTCGATCGCCTGATCGGCACGCGACAAATGCTGCTGGTCGAACGCAACGAAATGGCCCATACGGAAGACTTCACCTTCGTTTCAGCGCCAGGCTTTACGCCGGGCATGCTGGTCGAGGTTTCGATCGGTGGCCATAATGGCCGCCATCTGACGATTGCATCGGCAACGGCCTCCAGCGCCGCGGCCTGAGAAGACGGATTAACAAGACCCATGGCCCTCGGTTTCTTCAAAAAAGTCTTCACCTTCGGCAAGGAAAAGCCGACTGAAACGGTGACGGAGACCGATGAAGACAGGGCGCTGCCCGCTGAGGTCGAAGCCGCGATCATAGCCGAAAGCGAGCCGCGCGACCGGGTAGAGGACCTGCCGCTCGCCGACGATCCGGTCCTAGCCTCCGACATCGATACCGCTGGCGGCCCGGCACCTGACCTCGACGCAGAACCAGCGCAGGCACAAGCGCGCGAACCGTCCGACGTCGATCTGGCCATGGTGCCGCTGGAGCTTTTGAAGGCCGAAGACGAAGCCGAGCAGCAGGCTGTCGAGCCGGTCCAGGCCGAGACCCTGACCTTCCACGAAAATCCGGTCCAGCCGGCTGATATCTCGCATAGTGACAATGTTGAAACACCGGCTCCGGTGGAAGCAGTTGTGCCGGTCGCCCTACCGAAGGGATTTGCCACGGCCGACACCCTGCCGGTCGAGCCGGCGGACGAGGCGCCGACGGCAAAACTCACCTGGTTCCAGCGCCTGACAGCCGGCCTGTTTCGCACCTCCTCGCAACTGACCAGCCAGATCACTGCGCTGTTTACCAAGCGCAAGCTGGACGAAGAGACCCTGGAAGAGCTGGAGGACCTGCTGATCCAGGCCGATCTCGGTGTCGAGACCGCGTTGCGTGTTACCGACACGCTGTCCTCCGAGCGCTATGGCAAGGATGTGACCGGCGAGGACGTGACCCGGATCATGGCCGGCGAGATCGTCAAGGTTCTGAAGCCGGTCGCCAAGCCGCTGGCGCTCGACCTCAATCACAAGCCGCATGTCATTCTCGTCGTCGGCGTCAATGGCACCGGCAAGACCACCACGATCGGTAAGCTGGCCGCCAAGCTGTCGGGTTCCGGCCTGAAGGTCATGCTGGCGGCCGGCGACACCTTCCGAGCCGCAGCCATCGAGCAGTTGAAGATCTGGGCCGACCGCACCGGCTCGACCTTTGTCGGCACCAAGCTTGGCGCCGATGCCTCGGGCCTTGCCTATGATGCCTTCGAGCGCGCCAGAGCCGAAAAGGCCGATGTCCTGATCATCGACACTGCCGGCCGGCTGCAGAACAAGACGGAGCTGATGGCCGAGCTCGAAAAGATCGTTCGTGTGCTCGGCAAGCTCGATCCTGACGCGCCGCATACCGTGCTGCAGACGCTGGATGCCACCACCGGCCAGAACGCCATGAACCAGGTCGAGATCTTCCGCAATGTCGCCGGCGTCAACGGCTTGATCATGACCAAACTCGACGGCACCGCCCGCGGCGGCATTCTTGTGGCGATTGCCGCCAAACACAAACTGCCGGTCTATTTCATCGGCGTCGGAGAAGGCGTCGACGACCTCGAGCCCTTCGAGGCCGAGGATTTCGCCAGCGCGATTGCAGGTATCGCCCGATGAACAATTTTCCGGACAAAACCACGAAAGACGACGCAATGACCGTACATTCCAGCGATGTCGAATCGACCTCGGCCGAAAAACATCACCCGATGCTGAAGATGGCGCTGGAACTCGGTCCCCTGCTCGTCTTCTTCTTCGGCAACCTGCGCGGCGAATGGCTGGCCAAGACCTTCCCGGTGCTGACTGCCGTCGGCGGCCCGTTGTTTATCGCGACCGCGCTGTTCATGGTGGCGACGATCATCTCGCTGATCGCCTCCAAGCTGATCTTTAAGCACCTGCCGATCATGCCCTTCGTCTCCGGCATCGTCGTCACAATCTTCGGCACGCTGTCGATCTGGCTGCAGGACGAGACCTTCATCAAAATGAAGCCGACCATCGTCAATTCACTGTTCGGCGTGGTCCTGCTCGGCGGCCTGCTGTTCGGCAAATCGCTGCTCGGCTATGTCTTCAACGCCGCTTTCCAGCTTGATGCCGAAGGCTGGCGCAAGCTGACGCTGCGCTGGGGGATCTTCTTCCTCTTCCTGGCGGCGATCAACGAGGTGGTCTGGCGCAATTTCTCCAACGATGTCTGGGTGAATTTCAAGGTCTGGGGCACGATGCCGATCACCATCCTGTTCACGCTGGCGCAGATGCCGCTGATCATGAAACATTCGCTGGAAGATAGAACCGCGGGCGGGAAGGAATGAACGCGCCGACGCTGAGCGAAAGCGAAAACAGATCCAGCCTGAGCTTCTGGCTGATTGCCACGGCCGTCGTGCTGATCGTCCAGATCGCCGCTCAATTTTTCATGGGCCGCCTGTGGATCTGCTCCTGCGGCTACATCAAGCTGTTCGAGCCGGGCGTCAACACGCCGGGCAATTCCCAGCACCTGTTCGACTGGTACACACCATCGCACATCATTCACGGCTTCCTGTTCTACCTGCTCGGCTGGGCCGTGCTGCGCAAGGCCTCGATCGGCGCGCGCCTGACGCTCGCCGGCGTCATCGAGGCGGGCTGGGAAATCCTGGAAAACTCGCCGATCATCATCAACCGCTACCGCTCCGCGACCATGGCGGTCGGCTACCAGGGCGACAGCATCCTGAATTCGGCCATGGACATGGTCGCGATGTTCGCCGGCTTCTGGTTTGCCGCTCGCGCACCGATCTGGCTGACGGTAGTGATTGCCATCGGCTTCGAACTGGCGACCGGCTATATCATCCGGGACAACCTGACTCTCAACGTGCTGATGCTGGTCTGGCCGGTCGATGCGATCAAGGAATGGCAGGCGGCTCTCTGAGGGGGCTCAGGCGGCTTTGAAAGCGGGAATTTGCGCCAATTCCGCTTCGAGAACCGAACTTTCCCGCTTCAGATCATAACCGGCCTGCAGGTTCAGCCAGAACTCCGGTGTGGTTTGAAAGAATTTGGCCAGCCGCAAGGCCGTATCCGCGCTGATGCCGACTTTCTCGCCGACGATACGTTCGATACGCGTCCGCGGGACGCGTAGCTGGCGGGCGAGGGAGTAGGGTGTCATGTTCAACGGCGCGAGATAGAGCTCTTTCAGAATTTCTCCCGGATGGATCGGCGGTGCCTTGCTGATACTCATCTTGTCGTCTCCTTGCAGCCTTGTGGCTCAATGGTAGTCGGTGATCTCGACGTTTTCAGGCCCGGCATCAGTCCATACGAAACAGATGCGCCATTGGATATTGATCCGGATTGAATACTGCTCTTCTCGATCGCCACTGAGCTTCTCCAGCCGATTTCCGGGCGGCGATCGCAAGTCGCTCAGATCCTTGGCTGCATCAAGCAAAGCCAGCAATTGTTGCGCCCGACGAACGAGATCGGCGGGGAACCCTTTGCGGATGGATCCATCATCTATCGAACGGGTGCGCTTGTCCTTGAATGAACGGATCATGGTTCGACCTCCGCCAGCGTATCATCAAGAGATACGAAACGGATGTCAAGACTTAGTATCAAAGCATGATACGGGCTAGCTGCCTGCAGCCAGCGCCTTTTCGATCGCCGGCATCAACAGCGTCTTGATCGACTGCGGATCGAAGGGACCGACCTTCTTGTAGAGGATCGTGCCGTCGGGGCCGACAAGATAGCTCTCGGGGATTCCGTAGACCCCCCAGTCGATCGCCGCCTTGCCGTTCGGATCGATGCCGATCGCCTGGAACGGGTTGCCGAGTTCACCGAGGAACCGCAGCGCATTGTCAGTGCGGTCCTTGTAGTTGATGCCGACCAGCGTGATGCGCGGATCCCTGGACAATTCCAGCAGCATCGGATGTTCCTCGCGGCAGGGCACGCACCAGGAGGCAAAGACATTAACCAGCGTCAGCTTGCCGGCCATGACGGCTGTGGTGAGGGCAGGGCGGTCAGAGCCTTCGAGGGCGGGCAGCGACAGCTCCGGCGCTTTGGTGCCGATCAGCGCCGAGGGAATGACGGAAATGTCGCGGCCGTTGACATCCTGCTCGTAGAGCATCTTCGCCGCCGTGCCGGCAATCACGGCAAAAAAAGCCAGCGGCAGCAGTGCGAAAACATAGCGGCCGACCCCCTTGCGGGTAGTGCCAGGATCGGAGGGCCGCGTGTTCATGCCCCCTCACCCGGCTTGACGGCTGCGGAGCGACGGCGAATGCCGGAAGCCTCAAGCGCCTTCAGTTCGCCCTGCCGTGCCCGGCCATCGAGCCAGACCCAGCCGATCAGCACGAGACAGATCAGCGCCGTCAGGAGATAGGAACCATAGACATAGAAGGCATGGCTCATGCGGCGTGCTCCCGGCTGGCCTGTCGGGCGGCCATGCGGCGCTGGGCGCTGACACGGCGCCGCCAGATCTCGTTGCGCATGGCGGCAAAATGCAGGGTGAAGAACAGCATGGTGAAGGCGACGGCCATGACCAGCAAAGGCCAGAGGAATTCCGGATCCACCGTCGGACCATCCAGCCGGATGACGCTTGCCGGCTGATGCAGCGTGTTCCACCACTCGACCGAGAACTTGATGATCGGGATGTTGACGAAACCGACCAGGATCAGCACCGAACTCAGACGCGCGGCCTTGGACGGATCGTCCATCGCGCGGTTGAGCGCAATCAGGCCGAGATACATCAGGAACAGCACGAAGACAGAAGTGAGGCGCGCGTCCCAGACCCACCAGGTGCCCCACATCGGCTTGCCCCAGAGCGAGCCGGTGATCAGCGCGATCAAGGTGAAGGCAGCGCCCAGCGGGGCGGCGGCCTTGTGGCTGACATCGGCCAGTGGGTGGCGCCAGACCAGCGTGCCGATCGCCGACAGCGCCATCACCGAATAACACATCATCGACAGCCAGGCAGCCGGCACATGCACATACATGATGCGCACCGTGTCGCCCTGCTGGTAATCGCCCTCGGTGGTGAAACTCATGTAGAGACCGACGGCAAACAGCAGCAACGTGATGCTGGACAGCCACGGCAGCAACCGCGCCGTCAACGCGAGGAAACGTGTCGGATTGGCGAGGTCGCCGATTTTCGAGATGGCAAGGCTGGTATCGCTCATGAGACTGCTTCTAACCTGTCATCCCTGTTGCTGCAATTGATCCTGGTCAATCCGGACATAGTCAGTCTGCGGCATTGCGCAGCGCCAGCGCTGCCGCCAGCGGACCGATGACCGCAAAAAACAGCATGATCGCGACCAGAAACAGGAAGGGTGGCATAAATGGGGCCGGGTCCTCGACGGCGGCATACGAAGCGCTGACACCGAAGATCAGCACCGGGATCGCCAGCGGCAGGACCAGGATCGAGACCAGCAGGCCGCCGCGCGGTAGCGCGACCGCGACGGCAGCTCCCGCCGCACCGATGAAGGTGATAGCCGGAGAGCCGACCAGCAGCGTCAGCATCACCGCGCCGATCGCCACTTCGCTCATGTTCATGAACAGGCCGAGCAGCGGCGATGCGATGACCAGCGGCAGGCCGGTCGCCACCCAATGGGCCAGGCATTTGACGAAGACGGTCAACACCAGCGGCGTTTCCTGCATCAGGAGTACGTCCAGCGCACCGTCGTCACGCTCGGCCTGGAACAGTCGGTCGAGACCGAGCAGCGCCGACAGAAGGGCACCTATCCAGACGATCGCCGGGCCGATGCGGGCCAGAAGGTTGAGATCCGGGCCGACGCCGAAGGGAATGACGGCAACGACCGTCATGAAAAACAAGACGCCGATCAGCGCGCCACCACCGGCACGCACGGAAAGCTTCAGGTCACGCAGGAAAAGCGCGATCATTGCACGCCCTCCATCCCGGCATGGTCGAAACCGAGCATCTCCAGTTGCTGCGCGCCTTCCAGACCGAGCGGCTGATGCGTCGCGGCGAGCACGATGCCACCGGATGCACGATGCCGGCGGACCAGGCCCTCGAACATCGCATCGGCACGCGAATCAAGTGCGGCCGTCGGCTCATCGAGGATCCAGATCGGCCGGTAGGCGACAAGCAGTCGCGCCATGGCGAATCGCCGCTGCTGACCGGCCGAAAGATAGCCATAGGGCAGGTGCGTAATGTCTTCGAGACCGACAGCCTGGGCCGCATCCTGGACCGACATGCTCTCGCCGCCACCGACATCACCGAGATAGCGGCGCCAGAAACCGAGGTTTTCATCAACCGTCAGTTCCCGCTTCATGCCATTGCGATGGCCGAGATAATGGCTGAATTCACCCGCCGGACGAACCTCTCCATCCGCCGAAATCAGGCATTCCGCCTGGCCTGTCTCGGGTCGCAGAAGCCCTGCAACGACACGGAGAAGCGTCGATTTTCCCGACCCGTTACGACCTGTCAGAACCAGCGCATCGCCGGGACCCAAGTCAAAGGAAATGTTTACGAAAATGAATTCCTCGCCGCGTCGCGCACTCAGGTTTTCTACCGTCAGGCGCATGGCCGACCCTTCATTAAGATTTTAATCATCGCGTTGCAAAAATTTGTCAAAATTCGCCATTGGTCGGTCTGGAACCTTTCTTAGAAACTATCTATAAGACCTGCAAGCACGCCAGCGGTCGGCGTGAACTTCATCCTTGTGCCGAACATGAACGTTGCGACAGCAATATTTCACGGGCGGACAGCGGAAATGGCCGTACCCGCATCCTGATGTGCATGAAGTGCATAGGCGTCCGCACGATTGTGTTGGCTATCAGTATCAGCGGGGTTTCTATCCGTGGCTAAATCACTCGACAGTTTCAACTGCCGTTCGGTCTTGACCGTAAACGGCAAAGACTACGTCTATTACAGCATCCCGAAGGCCGAGGCGAACGGCCTCGCCGGCGTGTCGAAGCTGCCCTATTCCATGAAGGTCCTGCTGGAAAACCTCCTGCGCAATGAAGACGGTCGGTCCGTCTTCAAGAAGGACATCGAGGCAGTCGCCGCCTGGCTCGTCGACAAGGGCACGGCCGAAAACGAAATCGCCTACCGTCCGGCCCGCGTGCTGATGCAGGACTTCACCGGCGTTCCCGCCGTCGTCGACCTGGCTGCCATGCGCGACGCCATGGTCAACCTCGGCGGCGATCCGGAAAAGATCAACCCGCTTGTGCCCGTCGACCTCGTGATCGATCACTCGGTCATCGTCGACGAATTCGGCACCCCGACCGCTTTTGCCCGCAATGTTGAGCTGGAGTACGAGCGCAACGGCGAGCGCTATCGCTTCCTGAAATGGGGCCAGCAGGCGTTCAAGAACTTCCGCGTCGTTCCTCCGGGCACCGGCATCTGTCACCAGGTCAATCTGGAATACCTCGGCCAGACCGTCTGGACCAAGGATGAGGACGGCGAAACGACCGCCTATCCCGACACCTGCGTCGGTACGGACAGCCACACCACGATGATCAACGGCCTGGGCGTTCTCGGTTGGGGCGTCGGCGGTATCGAAGCCGAAGCCGCCATGCTCGGCCAGCCTGTCTCCATGCTGTTGCCTGAGGTCATCGGCTTCAAGCTGACCGGCAAGGTGAAGGAAGGCGTCACCGCGACCGACCTCGTGCTGACCGTCGTGCAGATGCTGCGCAAGAAGGGCGTTGTCTCCAAGTTCGTCGAATTCTTCGGCCCCGGCCTTGATTCGATGTCGCTCGCCGACCGCGCGACCATCGGCAACATGGGCCCGGAATATGGCGCGACCTGCGGCTTCTTCCCGGTCGACGGCGAAACCATCAACTACCTGACGATGTCCGGCCGCACCAAGGACCGTATCGCGTTGGTGGAAGCCTATTCCAAGGTTCAGGGCATGTGGCGTGATGGCGACGGTTCTGAGCTGGTCTTCACCGACACACTCGAACTCGACCTCGGCGATGTCGTGCCGTCGATGGCCGGCCCGAAGCGTCCGGAAGGCCGCCTGCCGCTCGAAACCATCGCGCCGAACTTCGCGACGGCCCTGGAAACCGACTACAAGAAGCCGGGCCAGCTGACCAATCGCTACGCGGTCGAAGGCACCGACTACGATATCGGCCATGGCGACGTGGCGATTGCCGCCATCACCTCCTGCACCAACACCTCGAACCCGAGCGTGCTGATTGCAGCCGGCCTGCTTGCCCGCAACGCCGTTGCCAAGGGCCTGAAGACCAAGCCATGGGTCAAGACCTCGCTGGCACCGGGATCCCAGGTCGTCGGCGAATACCTGGCGAAGTCCGGTCTGCAGGTTTCGCTCGATGCACTCGGCTTCAACTTGGTCGGCTTCGGCTGCACCACCTGCATCGGCAATTCCGGCCCGCTGCCGGCGCCGATCTCCAAGACGATCAACGACAAGGGCCTGATCACGGCCGGCGTGCTCTCGGGCAACCGCAACTTCGAAGGCCGCATCTCGCCGGACGTCCAGGCCAACTACCTGGCTTCGCCGCCGCTGGTCGTGGCTTATGCGCTTGCCGGTACCGTCCAGAAGGACCTGACCACGGAACCGCTCGGTGAAGACCAGAACGGCAACCCGGTCTATCTCAAGGACATCTGGCCGACCTCGCACGAGATCCAGGAATTCATCCTGAAATACGTCACCCGCGAACTTTACGAATCGAAGTATGCCGACGTGTTCAAGGGCGATGCCAACTGGCAGGCCGTTCAGGTTCCTGCCGGCCAGACCTATGCCTGGGACGACAAGTCGACCTATGTGCAGAATCCGCCTTACTTCGTTGGCATGGGCAAGACCGGCACCGGCCTGAAGAACATCAAGGGCGCCCGCGTTCTCGGTCTCTTCGGCGACAAGATCACCACCGACCATATTTCTCCGGCCGGCTCGATCAAGGCGGCTTCGCCTGCCGGTGCCTACCTCACCGAAAACGGTGTGGCCGTGGCCGACTTCAACCAGTACGGCACGCGCCGTGGCAATCATGAAGTGATGATGCGCGGCACGTTCGCCAATATCCGCATCCGCAACCACATGCTCGGCCCGAACGGTAAGGAAGGTGGCTACACCATCCACTATCCGTCCAAGGAAGAGATGTCGATCTACGACGCGGCCATGCAGTACAAGGCTGAAGGCACGCCGCTGGTCATCTTCGCCGGTGTCGAATACGGCAACGGTTCGTCGCGTGACTGGGCTGCCAAGGGCACCAACCTGCTCGGCGTTCGCGCCGTGATCGCCCAGTCCTTCGAGCGTATCCACCGCTCGAACCTGGTCGGCATGGGCATCGTGCCCTTCGTCTTCGAGGAAGGCACGACCTGGGCCAGCCTCAACCTCAAGGGTGACGAGATCGTCGAGATCGACGGCCTGGAAGGTGACATCAAGCCACGCGAGAAGAAGATCGCCAAGATCACCTATGGCGACGGCACGGTGAAGGAGCTTCCGATCCTCTGCCGCATCGATACGCTGGACGAAGTGACCTACATGAACAATGGCGGCATCCTGCAGACGGTTCTTCGCGATCTGGCTGCCTGATACCCCGTTTTCTTCGTGAACGAAACGAAGCCGCTGGCGCCCTGCCAGCGGCTTTTTTTGGGACCGGTGCGCAGCAGAAAAACGATGACGCAAATTTCACCCCATCGTGACTTTGCTGTCGACGATGGAAGGGCTATCTCTGCACCACCATAAAGCAAGGCTATGTCACGAAACATGCGAATGGATACTGCATCGATGAACAGGAACCGCACGTTTGCCAGCATGGCAACGTATTGTGCGGTCTTGTTTTGCCTGGCAATTCCATACGCCGAGGCTGAAGAAGTCATCAAACCGAAGGGTGTTGTCGAGCTGTTCACCTCGCAGGGCTGCCGCTCTTGTCCTCCCGCAGACCGGGCTTTCGAGCAGCTGGTGCGCCAGGGGGACGTCGTCGCGCTCGCGTATCACGTCGACTACTGGAATTATCTCGGCTGGGCCGACACGCTGGCCTCGTCCGAAAATACCGAGCGGCAATATGGCTATGCCAAATCCTTTGGCCGCAGCGGCGTCTATACGCCTCAGGCGGTGCTCAATGGCCGCGACCATCTGAAGGGCACCGATGCGGCCGAAATCAATCGCCGGATCGACAGCATGAACGGCAAGGGACAGGGCCTGATCGTGCCGATTGACGCGCGCCGCACCGGCGACGAGCTGACGATTTCGATCGGTGCCGGCACCGTCGCCGGTATTGGCAAGGCCGACGTCGTGGTCGTCTACTTCCGTGAAAACCAGACAGTGGAAGTGCTGAAAGGTGAAAATACCGGCCAGAAGCTGAACTACTGGCACAGCGTGACGGATGTGCAGACCGTCGGCATGTGGGACGGCAAGCCGCTTGACATCGTGCTGCCGGCAAAGGTCATCGGCTCCGACAAGAGCAATGGCTGTGCCGTGCTGCTGCAGGCCGCAAGCCAGGACGGCCAGCCGTCGCGCATCATCGGCGCAACCGTGATGATCGAAAAGCACAAGATCTGAGAGACTTTGGGATCGGAAAACCTGGTGTGGTCCGGCCCGGAAGCATTGGGGGGCTGGGGGTAAGGGGTCAATGCGCCAGACCGGACCTTTTTGGCGCCAGGCGCCAACCAAGTTGATTGGTTATATTTCATCGCAAATCTGGGCGCTGTTTTGTTCAAAATGCGGCAGATACGAATTTCTCTGTCACTGGTGAAATCCCCGGTGACGGATGTCACCGCATCTGCACCTCGTGACCATTGCCGACAAAGAGGCCGCCAGCGTTTCCGCCGGCGGCCTCTTTCGTTGTCAGGTTGATGTGTGGCGCCGGGTTACCAGGTCTTCGTCAGCTTGAAGGTGATCGTGCGCCCTTCGCCATACCCGCAGGTCAGCGTGCCCTTGCAGCCGGCGACATATTCCTTGTCGAACAGGTTGTTGACGTTCAGCGATGCGCCCCAGCTGTCTTTCTGGTAACGCAGGGCGAGGTCGGCCAGCACGACATCCGGCACCTTCGACGTGTTCGGCATGTCAGCCCAGGACTCGCCCTGGTAACGCAGACCACCACCGATGCTCACCCCTTCGAAGACGCCAGTCGGCACTGTGTAGTCCACCCAGGCGGATGCCAGCACTTCGGGCGTCAGGTAGGGCGTGCTGCCGAGCAGCGAGCCGTTCTGGTCTGCGGTGACTTCGAGCGACTGATAGGTGAAGGAGGCCAGAAACTTCCAGTCGTCTTTGAGATCGACCTTGCCCTCGATCTCGAGACCATCGGAGGTGACTTCGCCGACCTGGGTCGAGATGCCGAGGTTTGTGTCCGTCCAGTTCTGCTTGGTGATATGGAAGACGGAGGCCGTGATCATGCCCGGAAACGCCGTCGGCACGTATTTGAAGCCGCCCTCGACCTGATAGCCCTCCTCCGGCTCCAGCGCATCGCCCAGCGTCGTACCGATCACCGGATTGAAGAAGGTGCCGGCGCTGGCATAGGGGGTGAGGCCATTGGCAAACTGATAGGCGAGACCGGCGCGACCGGAAAACGCTGCATCGTTGGACTTGTAATCCGCGGTGTAGAGGTGGTCATCGAGTTCGGTATCGATGATGTCATAGCGCCCATTCAGCGTCGCAATCCAGCCATCGCCGAAGCGGATCTGGTCCTGGGCATAGAGGCCAAGCTGCTGAAGGGTCAGCGTCTGATCGAGATAGACGCTGTTGGTCGGCTGCGTGACGCCGTGGACCGGATTGACAGCGGTGACCGGCGTTGCAAATGCGAAGGCCTGAACACTCTCGAGCTGATAATGCTTGTAGTCGAGACCGACCATCAGCTGATGATCGAGCGCGCCCGTCTCGAATTCGCCGCTCAGGCGATTGTCGACAGCGAAGCTATCGACGGCCGTTTCGTGATCGAAACCATAGCGCTGCAGCTGGGCATCGGCAGTCACCGGCGCCTGGAAGCTGGAATAGGCATTGGCCGGGTCATAGTAGCCGTAGGTATAGGGTGAGTTCTCATCCCGCTCGACATGACCGTAGCGGGCATTCTGCGATACCGTCCAGCCATTGTCGAATTCGTGCTCGAACTCGTAGCCGATCATCTGCTGGCGGATCGTGCTGTAGTCCGTGCCCGGCTCGCCGTAGTCAACCGTGGGGTCGATCTTGCCGAAGGATGCATCGACCACGGTGCCGATATACGGCAGGAAGCCGTTGGTGCCATATTGCTGGTCGAGATAGGAATAATAGCCGTAGACGTTGAGCTTGGTTGCCTCGTCCGGGCTCCAGGTGATCTGCGGATTGATCACGCCGCGGAATTCATCTCCAGTCTCGGTGTTGCCGCCGTCGATCTTGCCGGTGAGGCGGGTAGAAACGCCCTGCTCCTCGAACACACGGTTGACGTCGAAATTAAAGAAGGCCGTGCCGTGGTTGTTGATGCCGGTTTCGGTATAGGTCAGGTCCTCGTCGAGGGGACGCTTGCTGATCATGTTGACGATGCCACCCGGATTGGCGCCACCGTAGAGCACTGAGGCCGGCCCTTTGAGCACTTCGACGCGCTCCAGGAAGAACGGATCCACCTGGAAGCCGCCGAAGCCGTAGCTCCACAGGTTGAGACCATCGAGGAAGATACCCGTCTGTGTCGCGTCGAAACCGCGGATATAGATCCAGTCGGTATCGCCATCAGCACCGAATGGCTGCGCCGTCACGCCGGAGGTATAGCGGAGAACCTCGTCGACCTTGTTGGTGACACCGCGGTCCTCGATCTCCTCGCGGCCGACGACCGATACGGATTGCGGGATCTCGCTGATCGGCGTCGCGGCCTTGGAGCCGGTGCCGGTCTGGCGTGCGGCATATCCGTCGACCGGACCCGTGGCGGTCTGCTTCTTGCCTTCGACGACGATGGTGGAAAGCTGTGTGCTGGTGTCCTGGGCCTGTGCCAGGACCGGGGCCAGGACTGGCGCACCGACCACAGCCAGGGCAACGCCCGCATAGCACGCGCGCGTCAACGACCGGTAATTCCTCACTGAAACCATCTTACTTACACCCCATCTGGCTGGATCTGGCATCCGCCTCAATTCCGTCAAATAAGATGAGTTTCTATATCAGGTATTGTTGTGCTGCTTGTCCGATTCTGCTGCGACTGGATCAATTCTGGACAAACTTTGTGGCAGTGCACCCAAGAGCGGCGTGCAAACAGAAGGCGCTCAAGCCGCATAGGCCTTGCGCCATGCAGACGGCGACAGGCCTGTATGGCGGCGGAAGGTGCGGGCGAAATGCGCTGGATCGGAAAAGCCGGTCTCGGCTGCAACCATGGTCAAAGACATGTCGCGCTTTATCAGCAAGGCCTTGACCCGATCCATCCGCGCCCGCAATTGCCATTGATGCGGCGGCACGCCGGTGCTTGCCTTGAAGGCATGGCTGAAATGCGATTGCGACAGGCCGGTGATCGCAGCAAGCTCTTCCAGGCGGATCGCTCGCAGGCAATTGTGCTCCATGAACGCCGTGACTTTGCGCAATTGCCAGGGCGCCAGCCGTGATCGGCTGCGCAGGGTCGGCGGCGCGATTTTCAGCACGTCGATCAGAAGCGCAAGCGTCAGCCCGTCGCCGTAGAGATGGTGCAGCGGATCGGGCGATGCGCATTCGGCCGCAATCAGATCGGCAAGCGACAGCAGCCGCTGATCCTGCACCATGAATTTCGGTTCCTCGAGCCGGTCGAGCGGCAGATCCTCGCCGAAACGGCGGGTCAGCCCGTCCACATCGAAATGCAGATCGAGATGCTGGAGAAACTGCATGCCCGACATTTCCGTGCGCAGTTCCAGCCCTGCCGGGATGAAGGACACCGAGCGGCGATAGCAGGCGTCCACGAGCGGCCCGCCGATTTCCGACATGACAAAATTGCCCTCGGGCCGTCGCCGCGCCGCGAGCACCGCAAACAATCTCGGATGCGGCCCCATGTAGTAGCCACCGGCATCGACCGCGCAATCAACATCCCAGAGATCGACGACCATGCCATCCCAATAGCGGCGGTGGAAATTGCGCAGGACCGAAAATCCTTCGGTCCGGGTCTGCATCTGGGGGAGGAAACTCATCTGGCCAAACCATCTGCGCCCGAACAGGCGAGCGCATGTGAAAAACAATACTTGAAGACGTTTATCATATTTAGTAGTTCGACCTCAACACCTGTCACGTCTCAAGGGAGAGCGGTCAATGAGCCGGCAAGCAGCAGACCATCCGGCCGCATTTTCAGCCCATGACATTGGCCTGACCATTGATGCGCGGCAGATCCTGAAACAGGTATCACTCGACTTCGGCAGTGGCGAAATCACCAGCTTGGTCGGACACAACGGCTCCGGCAAGTCCTCGCTTCTCAAGATCCTTGCGCGGCAGAACAAGGCGACTGCCGGCAGGGTGCTGTGCGCCGGACAGGAACTCGACGGCTTTTCCTCGCGCGATTTTGCCCGGAAGGTCGGTTATCTGCAGCAGGATCTCGGCGCCGGCAGCGGCATGACCGTGCGCGAACTCGTCGCCTGCGGGCGCTATCCCTGGCATGGCGCGCTCGGCCGATTCAGCGATATCGACAGGCGCAAGGTCGAAGACGCTCTGGTCCTGACCCATATCGAGCCGCTGGCGGATCGTCCCATCGAGACGCTGTCGGGCGGCGAGCGCCAGCGTGCCTGGATCGCGATGCTGATGGCGCAGGATACCGAATGCCTGCTGCTGGATGAGCCGACCTCGGCACTGGATATCGCCCACCAGATCGAGGTTCTGTCGCTCGTCCGCCGGCTATCGGCCGATCGCGGCCTGAGCGTGGTGATCGTCTTGCATGACATCAACATGGCGGCGCGCTTCTCCGACCGCATTCATGCCCTGAAGAACGGCGAAGTGGTGGCCAGCGGCACGCCGGCCGACATCCTGCAAGCCGATACCTTGCGCCAGATCTATGGCATCGACATGGACGTGACCCCGCATCCGTCCCTCAATGTGCCGATTGCCTATGTCCGCTGATCCGATTCGCCGCCTGGCGGCTCTCCCTCTTGGTCGTCGACGAATGCTGGCCGGCATGGCCGCAACCTTGCTGACGCCAGGTCTGGCGGCGGCCCAGATGCCCCAGCGCATCATCTGCCTCGACTACGGCCTTGCCTCGACGACGATGGCACTCGGCGTGGTGCCCAAGGCCGTTGCCGCTGGCGCCGACTGGGACAGATGGGTCATCGAACCGCCGCTGCCGCCGGAGGTTGCCGACCTGGGTTCGCCCTGGGAGGTCAATTTCGAGATCATCTCGGCGCTGAAGCCGGATCTCATCCTGAACACACCCTATGGCGGTGCGCTGACGCCGAGGCTGCAGGAAATAGCGCCGGTCCTGCAGCTCGAAGTCTATACGGCCGACGGCGGCGATGTCCTGCCGAAAGCGGTTGCCGCGACACGCAAGCTCGGCTTGGCGCTGGGCCGCAGTGCAGAAGCCGAGCAGTTCATACGGGAGGCCGACGCGTTTTTCGATGCCTGCCGTGAGCGGATCGCCAAGGTCGGGTCTCGGCCATTGGCAATGATCTATTTCATGGATCCGCGCCATGTTCGCATCTACACGTCGCCCGGCCTCTACGCCAATGTGCTAACCCGCATCGGATTGACCAATGCCTGGAGCAAACCGGGAAATTTCTGGGGTTTCGAAACGATCCCGATCGAAAACCTGGCCGAGATCACCGATCCCGAGGCGCGCCTGGTTGCCTTCGATCCCCTGCTACCCGATGTCCTGCCGATCCTGGAGCGAAGCCCGCTGTGGCAGGCCTTGCCCTTCGCCCGGCCGGGGCACCTGACCGTGCTGCCCGGTTCACTGATGTTTGGCATGCTGAGTGATGCCATGCGCTTTGCCCGGATCATGACGGACTATGCGGAGGCCAGCGCATGATCAGCCGCGCGACCATTTTACCTTCCCTGATCACGTTACTTCTGATCGGGATGGGCATGAGTCTTTCATGGCTGCAGATTGCGCCCACTCTGGATCTGGCCACGACCGCGCCCGACTATGCCATTCGCTGGATGGTTCTGATCAATTCCACCTTGCCACGCCTGGCGACGGCATTGCTGTGCGGCGCAGCACTCTCGCTATCGGGAGCGCTGTTCCAGCAGGTCCTGCGCAATCCGCTCGCCTCGCCGACCACGCTCGGCATATCGGCCGGAGCCAATCTGGCGCTGGTTCTGACCATGCTGTTTTTCCCGGCGCTGCTGGGTGTCGGGCGCGATCTGGCCGCTCTTGTCGGCAGCGGAGCGGCAGCCGGACTTGTCTTCCTCCTGGGCTCACGGCGGGGATTTTCACCTTTCTCGCTGGTCATGGCAGGCCTTGTCATCAGTCTCTGGTGCGGCGGCCTTGCCGCGATCCTGACGCTGCTCAATGAGCGCTACCTGGTCAGCCTCTATATCTGGGGCGCTGGGTCTCTCTCGCAGCAGAGCTGGGACACGCCAGTCTCGCTGGCGGTGAAGCTGCTCGTCATCGGCACCATGGCGGCCCTGATCATCCGGCCGCTTGGGCTGATCGAACTCGGCGAGGCCGGTGCAGCCTCCGTTGGCCTGAGACCTTCTCGCCTTCGCTTCATCGCCGTGACGCTGGCGGTCATGCTGGCTGCCTTTGTCACCAGTGCCGTCGGCGTCATCGGCTTTATCGGCCTGGTCGCCCCGACACTGGCAAGGCTCGCCGGCGCCAGACGTCCGGCCAGTCTGCTCGGCTGGTCGACAGCGATCGGCGCGAGCCTGCTGTTCTTCGCCGACAGCGCCCTGATGAACCTCGCCGGCGCCTGGTCCGACATGCTGCCGACGGGGGCGGTCACCGCTGTCTTCGGTTCGCCTCTGCTGCTTGCCATGTTGCCACGCCTGAAGATCCGCAACCGGATCATCGAGCCACCGCGCTTGTCGGGTTCGGGCCTGCTGTCGGCGCGATGGGGGCTTTGGATCGCCGGCCTTGGCTGCCTGGCAATCCTGATCGGTGCCATGTTCATCGGCCGCACCACCACTGGCGACTGGGCGGTTGTCTCTCAAGATCTCTGGCAGAGCATCCTGCCCCTGCGCTGGCCGCGCCTGGTTGCGGCCTTCGCCTCCGGCGCGATGCTGGCTGCGGCCGGCACCATCCTGCAGCGCCTCACCGGCAACGAGATGGCCAGCCCCGAAGTGCTCGGCATCAGCGCCGGCGCCACGCTCGGCATCACCATCGCCGTGTTCTTTGTCGCTGTTCCGAGCCTCACCGGTCAGCTCGGTTATGCCGCGATCGGCGCGCTGTCGGTTCTGGCACTGATCTTCCTGCTCGCCGCGCGCTCGGGTCTGGCGCCGGAACGGGTGCTGCTGGCCGGAATTGCCCTGTCGGCGATGGCAGACGCCGTCGTCGGCATACTGGGTGCGACCGGCGATCCGCGCACGGTCTTCCTGATGCGCTGGATGAGTGGCTCGACTTACAACGTCAACCAGCAGATCGCGTTCACGGTTCTTTGCCTTGCCATCCTGCTGGTCGCAGCAAGCCTGCTGCTCAGGCGCTGGCTCGACCTGCTGCCGCTGGGACAGCGCCCGGCAGGCTCCCTCGGCGTGCCCACAAGCGCCGCAAGACTGGCGCTGCTGTTGCTGGCGGGCCTTCTCAGCGCCGCAGCCACGCTCAGTGTCGGCCCACTCACCTTCGTCGGCCTGATGGCGCCGCATCTGGCGCGCGAATTCGGCGCACGACGCGCGGCAGCGCAGCTTGTGGTCGGTAGCCTCACCGGTGGTGGCCTGATGGTACTGGCGGACTGGATCGGCCGGACCTTGCTCTTTCCCTATGAGGTTCCGGCAGGTCTGGTCTCTGCATTGATCGGAGCACCGTTCCTGATCGTCCTGATGCGGCGCAAAGCCTAGAGCGGTTCATCTCTAAATGAACGGCTCTAGGACCCGCAACGACCCTCGGCCACCGGGCAGACATTGCCGCAGCCGCCGACACCGGGAACGGCATAACGCAGGCAGCAGATGCGGCGCTGGCTGATGACCGAGCCATCCGGGCCGGGTTCAAAACGAAGCGTGCGATAAAGCGGGTTGCGCCAGCCATCCGGCCATGACGCGTCTTCGATCAGGGGCAGGGCCTCGATCTCCAGGGCCTTGCTGCCCAGCCGACCGATTTCCCGGATCATCCAGTCGAGATAGCCGGCAGCATTGGTCCACAGCACTTTCTTGCCAAGCCCGGAATGCGCGGCCGCAGCGCTGATCCATGGCTCGAGGTGGTCGCGAATGAGCGGGCGCAGCGCGTCGTGAATGGGGATACCGTTGTCGCTGCGACCGGAAACGGTACCGCTGTCTGCCAGAAGGAAACCCTTCGGCGCACCCGTCGCCGGATCGATCAGCACCGTCAGTTCCTCCAGGGCCAATGGCAAGGTTCGACGCAATTCCAGCCATGCGATTGCAGCGCCCATGCCGAGTGCACTCAGGTAATAGAGCGACCACAAGGAGACCAGCGCCCGTCGGTCCGTACCTTCGGGAAACTGGGCAGCGTAGCGATCGATGACGGCATTGAACCGACCTGCATCGAGCAGATCGGCGCAAGCGATGCCTTGAGTATTGTCCGGCTGGACGAAATGGAAGTAGCCCGCGGCATAGGCATAGCGCTCACCGACCACCGCGCAGAGAAGACCGCCAAAATCCTTCGGCTCTGGCGCTGCAAGTTCGCCCTTGCCCGCAAGAGGTCCCTGAACGCCGATCACAATGAGCGTGCCGTTGCGGAGATCATCTGCCATCGATGGCAATGGCGGCCTGACATCAGTCGGCTGACCGCTCCTGTACAAGGCATGGCAGCAATATCTCCAGTCATTCGGCCGGCCCATTGGGACCGACTTGCGTCAAATCATTGGCGCAAGGTAAATACCAAACAAAAAGAGTCAACTTTAAATCTGCAGACGGCGATGACTTTTATCCGACGGCGATCTCGGCGATCAGGCTGACAGGGCGTCGTAGGCCGCCACGGACTTGATCGCGCGCTCGGAAATCAGAGCCGCGGAATCGCCAGGCTTGTACAGGCTTGTTCCGAGACCGAAAGCGCGTACGCCGACCTTCCAGTAGACGGCAAAATTGCTGTCGGACACGCCGCCAACGGCACCGATCGGCAGGTTCGGCGGCAGGATCGCCTTGATACCGGCGATGCCCGACGGACCGAGTGCGCTGGCCGGGAAGAATTTCAACGCTGCCGCACCGGATTTCGCCGCCAGCAGGGCTTCGGTGGCGGTGAAGACGCCGGGCATGGTCACCATGCCGTGCTGTACGGCGCGGCGAATGACATCCGGCTCGACATTTGGCGTTACCAGCAGGTTGCCGCCGACATCCTTCAGACGGTCGACCTGGGCGACTTCAAGCACGGTGCCAGCGCCGATCAGGCAATTGGCCGGCGCAAGCCGGCGGGCCTTTTCGATCGAGGTGAAGGCATCGGGCGAATTCAGCGGAACTTCGATCGCCTCGAAACCGGCATCGACCAGCGCTTCCACCGCGGCTTCGATGGCATCCGGCGTGATCCCGCGCAGAATGGCAACGAGATTGCGGCGGAGGGCGGGCCAGGCGACGACGGGAGCGGTCATGAAACTATTCCTTGAATTCGTGATCGAAAAGAGAAAGGGCGGAAGCCAGCAGGCCGCGACGCACCAGAAGCCCACCGTCCAGCATGACCGCCTCGCCGCCGGCCCGGGCAATGGCGCGCGCATAGAGGCGCGTCAGCTTGCCGGTACCGATCAGATAAGCCTTGCCGTGGCGCTTGAGATCGCTTGCGATAGCGGCGATCTCCGAACCGATCAGCAGGCCTGAGAGACGGGCAGCGGGCCCGGTGTTGCCACCTGGCGACAGAAGACCTTCGGCGCGGATGGAAAACAGCCGCGAGGTCAAGGCAAAGCCGGGCTGGAGTGCCTGGTCGACAGCCTGGTCGAAAATATCCAGATCTGCTTCGGCATCGCCATCCTCCGGGACGGACAGGCGCAGAATCGATTGCCGGCTAATGAGATTGTAGAGTTCACCCGTCATCACGGTGGTAAAACGGCTGATCTGGCCATCTTCCACCAGTGCCCATTTGGAATGGGTGCCCGGCAGGCAGATCAGCGCGTTGTCGAGACCCTGTTCCAGCGCACCGGCCAGCTGGGTTTCTTCGCCGCGCATCACATCGAAGGCACCATCCTTGCGCTGGCAGATGCCGGGCAGGATATAGACCGGACGGCTGGCGCCGTCCGGAATGATGGCATGCTGGAACAGGCCGACGAGCGGGGCAGGCGTTTCGACATACGGCGCCTCACGCCAACCGGTGCGCGCACCGGCCATGCCGGCGACGACTACAGGCAGGTCGGGTGACGCGCCGAAGGCCGATAGATGGCTTTCGAGCACGGTCGGGTAGGCGGAGCGCTCGAGGCTCCCCATGCCTTCGGCCGATTGCCGTTCGGCCAGAACCTCGCCCTGGCTGTCGACCAGCCAGATGCGGAAGTTGCTTGTGCCCCAATCGACCAGTGCTGCGAATGCTCTACCAGCCATGGCGCGGTCTCAGCGCAGATCTTCAGGCAGCAGGGCTGCCGGAATGTTCTGGTAGCTCACCGGACGCAGGAAGCGGCGAATCGCCATGGTACCGACCGAGGTTGCGCCAAAGTTGGTGGTAGCCGGATAAGGGCCGCCATGAACCATGGCATCGCAGACTTCGACGCCGGTCGGGAAGCCGTTGGCCAGAACGCGGCCCGACTTGCGCTCGAGGATCGGCAGCAGCGCCTGTGCGGTCGGCGTGTCGGCATCGTCCATGTGCAGCGTCGTGGTCAACTGGCCGACAAAGCTCTCGGCAATCTTGACCATCTCGGCCTTGTCCTTGACGGTGACGAGGATGCCGAGCGGACCAAAGACCTCTTCACCGAGCACATGATTGCCGATCCAGTTTTCACCGGTGGTGGCAAACAGATACGGCTTTGCATTGCGCAGGTCGCAGGTCGAGGTCAGCACGGCCTGCACACCTTCGGTGCCGGCAATACGGTCCGCACCGGCGCGATAGGCATTGGCAATGCCATCGGTCAGCATGGTCTGCGCATTGGTGGCAGCCAGGGCGGTCTTGGCGGTTTCGAGGAAAGCGTCGGCTTCAGCGCCTTCTTCGATGATCGCAATGCCCGGATTGGTGCAGAACTGGCCGGCGCCCATGGTCAGCGAGCCAGCCCAGCCCTTGGCCAGCGCTTCGCCGCGCGCAGCAACGGCCGCCGGAAGCAGGAACATCGGGTTGACGGAGCCCAGTTCACCAAAGAACGGGATCGGCTCGGGACGACGAACACAGAGATCAAACAGCGCACGGCCACCGCCGAGCGAGCCGGTGAAGCCGACAGCACGGGTCAGAGGATGCAGGCAGATTGCCTCGCCGGTTTCACGGTTGCCACCCTGGACGAGCGAGAACACGCCCGGATGGACACCTGTGCGCTTGATCGCGGCATCGATCGCCTGGGCGACGATTTCCGCCGTGCCGGGATGGGCTTCATGACCCTTGACGACAACCGGGCAACCGGCTGCAAGTGCAGAGGCCGTGTCGCCACCGGCCGTCGAAAACGCCAGCGGGAAGTTGGACGCGCCGAATACGCCGACCGGACCGATCGGGCGCTGCATCAGGCGAATGTCGGGACGCGGCAGCGGCTGACGATCCGGAAGTGCGGCATCAAAGCGACGGTCGAGATACTCACCCTTGCGGATGTGTTCGGCAAACAGCTTTAGCTGACCGGTGGTGCGGCCGCGCTCGCCGACCAGGCGGGCTTCCGGCAGGCCGGTTTCCTGCGAGCCGATCTGGGTGATCGCATCGCCACGCGCATCGATTTCCTCGGCAATCGCCTCAAGGAACTTGGCGCGGTCTTCGCGGGAAGAATAACCGTAAGTGACGAATGCCTCTTCAGCCGCCTTCATGGCGCGATCAACCAGCGCGGCAGATCCGAGCGAGAAGGTGTGACTCTCGCCGGAGGCAGGGTTGGAGGCAAAGGTTCCAGAGCCTTCAACCCATTCGCCGGCGATCAGGTGTTTTCCGGTCAGGTTCAGCGTCATTGGGCAATCCTTTCAATAGAAGTCGAAATTATTCGACGAAGGGCTCGACGATACGGCGTTCGCCTGTGAGGAAGGCGTCTGCGACGAGCCGGAGAGGTTGGAAATCCGCGTCGCTTTGGCGGGTGCGGATGAGGTCGGCAAATCGGTCATAGATGCGGGCGTATTCGCGGTCCGGACCTTCGATCGCCTGCTTGCCGTCTATATAGAGTTCGGCGCCGCCTTTTGCGAGGCGCAAGGTGCCCTGATCCGTCTCGACGACGATATCCCAGGTCTGTGGGCCTTCCTGGCGCCAGTCGAATTCGGCGGTGATCGGAGCGCCGGCGGCACTTTTCATCATCAAGCTGGCAGCGATCGGCTGCTGGCGATTTTCCGGGAAGTGCAGCAGGGCCTTTTCGACAATGGTCTGGCCGGGGATGATCGCGGTCAGGATCGACAGGGCATTGATGCCCGGATCGAACACGCCGAAACCACCGGCTTCCCAGATCCACGCCTGGCCCGGATGCCAGCGGCGCACGTCTTCCTTCCAGGTGATCTCGATCTTGCTGATCGTTTTGCCCAGCAGCCATTCGCGGGCTGGTTCGACGCCATTGGCAAAACGCGAATGCCAGGTGGCAAACAGGGTGACGCCGGCAGCATGGGCCAGTTCAGCCAGCGCCTGCGCTTCACCGATCGTTGCAGCCGGCGGCTTTTCCAGCAGCACATCCAGACCTTCAGCGATGGCCTTCTTGGCCATGTCGAAGCGCACTTCCGGCGGCGTGCACAGCGAGATCGCACGAATATCGCCACGGGCCTCGATAAACTTCTCGTAGCTTTCGAAATTTTCGGCGCTGTCGATCTTGCCGTTGCGGCTGATGGCCGCCTTGATGGTGAAATCACCGCCGTTTTCAACCGAGGGAATGTGCTGGTCGCGGGCGATCTTGCCAACGCCGGCCAGTGCCAGCGCAATCTTCTGAGAAGAGGTCATAGCCTGCTCATCCTGTAATGTTCAATGGAATGAAGCGCGCCGGTGAGGCGCGCTTCCAGGGTCAGTTTAAGAGATCAATGCGAGTCCTTGCCGACGGCAGATCCGCGACAACCCTTGAGGAAGTCGAAGTCGGCGCCGGTATCGGCCCCTTCGACGTGATCATGGAACATGCGGGCATAACCGCTGGTCGGCGGCTCGACCGACGGACGCCAGTCGGCTAGGCGGCGCTGCATTTCCTCCTCCGAAATGTCGAGGTGAACGCGACGGGCTTCGACATCGATCTCGATGAAATCGCCGTTGCGTACGATCGCCAGCGGACCGCCACGGGCAGCTTCGGGCGATGTATGCAATAGAACCGTTCCATAGGCCGTGCCGGACATGCGCGCGTCCGAAATCCGCACCATGTCGGTGATGCCCTTGCGCAGGACCTTCGGCGGCAGACCCATGTTGCCGACTTCGGCCATGCCCGGATAACCGCGCGGACCACAGTTCTTCAGGACCATGACGCAGGTTTCGTCGATATCGAGCGCTTCGTCGTTGATCTTCGCCTTGTAGTCATCGATGTCTTCAAACACCACGGCACGACCGCGATGCTTCAACAGATGCTCGGAGGCTGCCGACGGCTTCAGAACGCAGCCCTTCGGTGCGAGATTGCCGCGCAGAACCGCGATGCCGCCCTGCTGCGTGAGAGCGTTTTCAACCGGCAGGATGACATCCTCATTCCAGTTGCGAACGTCCTTGACCTCGTCCCAGATCGTCGTGCCGGAAACCGTCAGCGCATCCTTGTGCAACTTGCCCGCTTCGCCGAGACGCTTGAGCACAACCGGCAGGCCACCGGCGTAGAAGAACTCTTCCATCAGGTACTTGCCCGACGGCATCAGGTTGACGATCGTCGGAATGTCGCGACCGCAACGGTCCCAATCGTCGAGCGTCAGGTCGATGCCGACACGGCCGGCCATGGCAAGAAGATGCACGACGGCATTGGTCGAGCCGCCGATCGCGCCATTGGTGCGGATGGCGTTTTCGAAGGCTTCCTTGGTCAGGATGTCGGAGGGCTTCAGGTCGTCCTTGACCATCTGCACGATGCGACGGCCGGACAGTTGCGCCATGACGCGGCGACGGCTGTCAACGGCCGGGATCGCGGCATTGCCGGACAGTGCCATGCCGAGCGATTCGATCATCGAGGCCATGGTCGAGGCGGTGCCCATGGTGTTGCAGGTGCCGGTTGAGCGCGACATTGAGGCTTCGGCTTCGAGGAATTCCTCCTGGGTCATCTCGCCCGCCTTGACGGCTTCGGAGAACTTCCACAGATGCGTGCCGGAGCCGACGCGTTCACCACGGAAATAGCCGTTGAGCATCGGACCGCCGGTGACCATGATGGTCGGGATATCGGTCGAGGCGGCGCCCATCAAAAGCGATGGCGTGGTCTTGTCACAGCCGACGAGCAGAACGGCGCCGTCGATCGGCTGACCACGCATCGCTTCCTCAACGGCGAGTGCCGCAAGGTTGCGGTACATCATTGCTGTCGGGCGGAAGGTGTTTTCCGAGGCGGAGAAGACCGGTACTTCGACCGGGAAGCCACCGGCTTCCCAGATGCCTGCCTTCACCTTTTCCGCGAGTTCGCGCAGATGGCCGTTGCAAGGCGTAAGATCGGACCAGGTGTTCATGATGCCGATCACCGGACGACCGTCGAAGAGGTCGTGCGGGTAGCCCTGGTTCTTCATCCAGCCACGGTGATAAATCGTATCGCGGGACGTTCCGCCATACCAATGCTGTGACCTGAGTTGGCGCGGCCATGCCGCTGGCTTGAAATTGCTCATGACGTTTCTCTGTCTCTATCTGGGAGCCCGGCGCGGAACGCGCCAGCAAGGCTCAGAGCATCTGGATGGCAACCGTTTCCTTGGCGGCAACGACAAGCTTGTTGCGCAGCGGAAGGCCGAATTGCGGAGCGTCGATCTCGAATACATCGCCTTCCCGCGTGACGAAGCCGTCAGCGACGGAGAGCGTTGCCGTGCCGTACATATGCACGTGCAGGTCGCCCGGCTGGCAGAACAGCGCATACTTGAAATGGTGATACTCCAGGTTTGCGATCGTGTGGGACATATTGGCTTCCCCAGAGAGGAAAGGCTTTTCCCACACAGTCTTGCCGTCGCGCAGAATGCGGGACATGCCTTCGACATGGTCGGGCAGGGCGCCGACCAGCAGCTCCGGGCTGAACGACGCAGGCCGCAGCTTGGAATGGGCAAGATAGAGGTAGTTGATCTTTTCCGTCACATGGTCGGAAAACTCGTTGGCGACGGAAAAGCCCAGCCGGTACGCGACGCCATCGTCACCGATGATGTAGAAGCCAGCCATTTCCGGCTCTTCGCCGCCATCCAGAGCAAACGACGGCGAAATCAGGTCATCGCCATGGGCGACAGCATTGAAGCCGTTGCCCTTGTAGAACCATTCCGGCTGAACGCCGTTTTCGCCAGGCGCGGGCTTGCCGCCCTCGATGCCCATGCGGAACATCTTCATCGAATCGCTCATGCCGACCGTGTCGGCATGCATGCTGTCGCGCGCCGAAGCGGATCCAGTGTGGGTGAGGCCGGTACCGGTGAGGTACATATGGGCCGCATCCGGATGGCGCACCGGACAATCCAGCTTGCCAGCCGCGGCGAGCGCGACGATGTCCACGGCATCGCCGAGGCCCTGACGCTCGATCAGCGCTGCGACGGATACCTTGGCGGCGATGGCGGCCTTGGCGAGTTCATAGGTGGACTGAAAGCCATGAACGAGGCGTGCAGCGTCACCCTGGCGGCAAATGACGCCGCCAGTCTTCAATTGCGAGAGAAACATAAGCCTGATCCTTAGACTGCTTTGTTCTTGTTGTAGACGTCGAAATACACGGCTGCGAGAAGCACGAGGCCCTTGACCAGCTGCTGGTAGTCGATGCCGAGACCCATGATCGACATGCCGTTGTTCATGACACCCATGATCAAGGCGCCGATGACCGCGCCGGTGATCTTGCCGACACCGCCCGACGCCGATGCGCCGCCGATAAAGCAGGCCGCGATGACGTCCAGTTCGAAGCCGACACCAGCCTTCGGCGTTGCCGAATTCAGGCGGGCCGCGATGATCATGCCAGCGAGCGCTGCCAGCACGCCCATGTTGACGAAGGTGTAGAACGTCAGCCGTTCGGTGTTGATACCCGAGAGCTTGGCCGCCTTTTCATTGCCGCCGAGTGCGAAGATGCGACGGCCGACAGTCGAGCGGGTGGTGATGAAGGTATAGAGCGCGATCAGCACGGCCATGATGACCAGCACGTTCGGCAGACCCTTGTAGGTCGCCAGCTGGTAGCCGAGGAAAATCGCGACAATCGAGATGACGGCGATCTGCAGGAAGAAGAACACGAAAGGTTCGTTTTCCGAGCCGTGCTGAGCGTTGATCTTGCGCGAACGGAAGCCGTTGTAGACCATCCAGGCAACGGCCAGCAGGATGACGACGAGGGCGGTCCAGTTCTTGATCACGTCGGTTGCCGGATCGCTTGCCAGGAACCACAGAACGTCCGGGATGAAGCCGGTCGAAAGGATCTGGAAGTCCTTCGGGAACGGGCCGATCGGGCGGTTCTGCAGGACCAGATAGGTAACGCCGCGGAAAACCAGCATGCCGGCCAGCGTGACGATGAAGGCGGGGATCTTCTGATAGGCGACCCAGTAGCCCTGGGCCGCTCCGATCATGCCGCCGAGAACCAGACACAACGGTATGACGATGGCGAAATGGATGCCCATCTTGACCAGCAGGATCGCCGAAAGCGCGCCGACAAGCGCCACGATCGAGCCGACCGACAGGTCGATATGACCCGCCACGATGATCAGCAGCATGCCCAGCGCCATGATGACGATGAACGAGTTCTGCAGGATCAGGTTGGTGATGTTGACCGGACGCAGAAGAACGCCGCCTGTGACCACCTGGAAGAACAGCATGATGACGACAAGCGCCAAGAGTAGGCCGTATTCACGGATGTTCTTGCGCAGATAGTCGCCAACGGAAACTTTGGGGGTTTCTGTGTTTGTGTCGATAGCCATTAGTGTTTCTCCCCAGAGCGCATGATGGCACGCATGATGGACTCCTGACTTGCCTCTTCCTTCGAAAGCTCGGCAACGATGCGTCCCTCGTTCATCACATAGATGCGGTCGCAGGTGCCGAGCAGCTCGGGCATTTCCGATGAGATCATCAGGATACCCTTACCTTCGGCGGCAAGCTGGTTGATGATGGTGTAGATTTCGAATTTCGCGCCAACGTCGATACCGCGGGTCGGTTCATCGAGGATCAGGACCTCGGGGTTGGTGAACAACCACTTCGACAGAACGACCTTCTGCTGATTGCCGCCCGACAGGTTGACGGCTTCCTGATAGATCGAATGCGACCGGATACGCAGCTTCTGGCGATAGTCGGACGCAACCTTGGCTTCCTGGCGTTCGTCGATGACGCCCGCGGACGACACGGCGTTGAGGTTGGCAAGCGTCGTGTTGTCCTTGATGTTGTTGTTCAACACCAGGCCAAGATGCTTGCGGTCTTCGGTCACGTAAGCGAGGCCGGCCTCGATCGCCTTCGGGATCGTGCTGACATCGACCGGCTTGCCATGCATCGAGACGTCGCCGGTGATCTTGTGGCCCCAGGCCTTACCGAAAATGCTCATGGCCGTTTCGGTACGACCTGCACCCATCAGGCCCGCGATGCCGACGACTTCGCCGGCACGCACGGTGAAGTTGACGTCGTGCAGGAACTGGCGGTCGCGATGGTTCTGGTGGAAAACGTTCCAGTTCTTCACTTCAAGCAGCGTGTTGCCGATATTGGGCGTGCGCGGCGGGTATCGATCTTCCATGTCGCGACCGACCATGCCCTTGATGATCCGGTCTTCACCGATATCCTGGGTATGACAGTCCAGCGTTTCGACAGTGCCACCGTCGCGCAGGATGGTGATCTGGTCGGCAACCTTGCGGATCTCATTGAGCTTGTGCGAAATGATGATCGAGGTCATGCCCTGCTTGCGGAATTCCATCAGCAGGGTGAGCAGGGCGTCCGAATCGGTTTCATTGAGCGATGCGGTCGGCTCGTCGAGAATAAGAAGGCGCACCTTCTTCGACAGCGCCTTGGCGATTTCCACCAGCTGCTGCTTGCCGACGCCAATATCGGTGATGCGCGTGCTCGGCGAATCCTTCAGCCCGACCTTTTCCAGCAGCGTCTTGGTACGCGCGAAGGTCTCGGGCCATTTGATCACGCCATTGGTGGCGACTTCATTGCCGAGGAAGATGTTTTCGGCAATCGACAGGAGCGGCACGAGCGCCAGTTCCTGGTGGATGATGATGATTCCGAGATGCTCACTGTCGGAGATCGTGGAAAAGCGGCGGACCTCTCCATCAAAATGGATGTCGCCGTCGTAGGTTCCTGCGGGATAGACGCCGCTGAGCACCTTCATGAGCGTGGACTTGCCGGCGCCGTTTTCGCCGACCAGCGCGTGGATTTCTCCCTCGCGCACCTTGAAACTGACGTTGTTCAGCGCCTTGACGCCCGGAAACGTCTTGGTGATGCCACGCATCTCGAGAATGATGTTGTCCATGTGCAGATTCCAGCGCGTGCTCGATGACAATTACGTCAGGTCGGCGGCGCAAGCTCCCTCAATGCGAAAGAAAAAGGGTCCGCGACGTTGTCGCGGACCCGCATGTATCCGAACGATCAGTTGTCGATCTGCTCAGCAGTGTAGTAACCGGAGGTGACCATGACATCCTTGATGTTGGCCTTGTCAACGGCAACCGGCTTCAGCAGGTAGGACGGAACAACCTTGACGCCATTGTTGTAGGTCTTGGTGTCGTTCACTTCCGGCTCCTTGCCACCCATGATGGCATCAACCATCGAGACGGTGACCTTGGCCAGTTCGCGAGTGTCCTTGAAGACGGTCGAATACTGTTCGCCAGCGAGGATCGACTTGACCGACGGCAGCTCGGCGTCCTGACCGGTGACAACCGGCATCGGCATGTCGCCAGAACCGTAGCCAACGCCCTTCAGAGCCGAGATGATGCCGATGGAGAGACCATCGTAAGGCGACAGAACGCCGTCAACCTTGGCATCGGTGTAGGTCGAGGACAGCAGGTTTTCCATGCGAGCCTGGGCGACGGTGCCGTCCCAACGCAGGGTACCGACCTGGTCCATGCCCATCTGGCCGGACTTCACGACGATCTTGCCGGAGTCGATCAGCGGCTGCAGAACCGACATTGCGCCATCGTAGAAGAAGAAGGCGTTGTTGTCGTCCGGCGAACCGCCGAACAGCTCAACGTTCTTGGCTTCGGTTGCAGCGTCAAGCTTCAGGCCTTCGACGAGCGAAGTAGCCTGCAGAACGCCAACCTGGAAGTTGTCGAAGGTTGCGTAATAGTCGACATTGCCGGAGTCGCGGATCAGGCGGTCATAGGCGATAACCTTGACGCCAGCATCAGCGGCCTTCTGGAGAATGTCCGACAGCGTGGTGCCGTCGATGGCGCCGATGACGAGAACCTTGGCACCCTTGGTGACCATGTTTTCGATCTGAGCCAGCTGGTTCGGGATATCGTCGTCAGCAAACTGCAGGTCTGCCGTGTAGCCGGCTTCCTTGAACAGCTTTTCCATGGTCTCGCCGTCGGAAATCCAACGGGTCGAGGTCTTGGTAGGCATCGAAATGCCGACGGTGCCCTTGTCCTGTGCAAAAACAACAGGTGCAAAAGATGCGATGCCGATTGCGACAGACGCAATCAGAGTGCCTAATTTCTTCACGGTAAACCTCCCTGGTCATACAATGCGGGACCAAGTCCTCCTGGTCACGCCGAAATCGTGAACGGGCGACCACCGTAGCGGACCCCAGCTCCGCCGCGAGTCTTATCGTGTGCTACATATCGATCAAATGATTATTTTGACTTTCTGCATATCGTGGTTGATATGTAGTTTATGTCTGAAACACGTATTGATCGTTTGCAGCCCAAACATTTGAGCCTGATCCGCTCGATCACAGAGCTCGGTCAGCTCAGTCTGGCGGCGCAGGCACTTGCGCTGACGCAGCCTGCCGCATCGCGGATGTTGAGCGAAATCGAACGCGATGTCGGTTCTGCCATCTTCACCCGCACGCCAAAGGGCATGGAGCCAACGGCGGTCGGCAGCGCGCTCGCGCGCCGGGCCCAGAATGTGCTTGAAGAGATGCGCGAGGCGGCCCGTGAGATCGATGCCATCCAGCGCGGGCTGATTGGGAAGGTTCGGGTTGGTGCCGTGACCGGGGGTGCCGTTGGCTACGTTGTCCCCGCGATACAGATCCTCAAGGGAGAAGCAGAGACGGCGGATCTCTATGTCGACGTGGCCTCGAGCGGCGAACTGATCCGCGACCTTTTGTCCGGTCAGTACGACTTTGTCCTCGGGCGCATTCCCAGCGGCATCGATTCGCGGCAGTTCAATCTCGAGGGCGGCATGATGGAAGAGGTGGAGCTCGTGGTCCACCAAAGTCATCCGCTGGTCAATGTCGATCGTCTGGCAATTGCCGACATGGCGCATTTTCCCTGGGTCATGCAAGCGCCGGGCACGCCTTTGCGTCAGGCCGTCGAGGGTGTTTTTATCGAGCAGAGTGCCCCTATCCCGTCCAATATCGTCAATACGACCTCGCTTCTGGTCATGATCGCGATGCTGGCGGCGTCCAATGCAATCGCGCCGATGTCGCGCGAAGTCTCCGACCTGCTCTGTCGCCAGACGGCAGCCGCGGGCCTATGTTCGCTGAAGCTTGAAGTACCGATCGTGGTCATGCCCTATCACCTGATCACCGTGGCCGGTAAGCGCCTGTCGCCGATTGCGGCACGCCTGCGCGACCTGCTGCTCAGCGAATTCAGCGCTCGCGGGAAGATGCGTGGCCTATGACTGCGCATCGGCCATATTCCGCGTAGCCTGAAAAGCTTGCAATTTCGTCCATGTCAGGCACACTGTCATCCATCCGTCATGAATGAGAGCTTCGAGGAGCATTGATGACCGACCAGCCGGAAGGGCAGCGCCAGGAGACCGATGGCGCGGATCAAAGGCTCGCAAGCGTCGTGGATTTGGGGACGTATCGTCAAGCACTCGACCCTCTGCCCGTAACCTTCCACAGGCGCGAACTCGACGCCATCCTCTGGATCTATGGGCGTATGGTCGGCGAGGGTGATTGGCGCGACTACGCGATCGATCACCTGAGGGACAAGGCGGTCTTCTCGGTGTTCAAAAGGTCCGGGGAATATCCGCTCTATCGGATCGAGAAGAATCCCAAGCTCGCTGCCAAGCAGGGTGCATTTTCAGTGATCGGTGCCGATGGCCGCATTTTGAAGCGTGGCCATGAACTGAAGGCGGTTCTGAAAGTGTTCGACAAGGGCCTGAAATCGATCGATTGAGTTCCCGCTCACTTTGCCCAACCGAGCGGCCCGCCTAGAAAGGCTTCTCCAAGATCTTGCTATGGGATGATGCCGGGGTAAGCGTTGAGATCGGGAGCGGTGGCATTTCCATCGCCCAGCGAGCGTTGCATAAAAACGGTATCCAGCCAGTTGCCATGCTTGAAGCCCGTGGCGGTCAGACGGCCGACCTGTTCAAAGCCGCAACTCAGGTGCACGGCAATCGAGGCGGTACTGGCGCCGCCAATGACGCCGACCATCTGGCGGAACCCCAGCGACGTACAGCGAAGGACCAGTTCATTGAGAAGGGCCTTGCCGATCCCCATGCCGCGCGCCTCCGGCGCGAGATAGATTGAATCCTCGACGAGCCAACGATAGGCCGGTCTGGTGCGGAAAGCCGATGCATAGGCATAGCCCAGCAGGGTCGCATCTGGCGACACAGCCGCGATATAGGGATAGCCCTTGTCGATGATTGCCTGGAAGCGCTGGTTCATTTCGGCCGGGTCCGGGGCCGTGAGCTCATAGCTTGCGCCGCCGTGATTTACCGCTTCGCCATAGATGGCGGTAATCGCAGCAATATCGGCCAGGTTCGCATTCCGGATGTCGGTAGCCATGCACGAAGCTCCTTTGCTCCGGCTTCTTTTTCCATGGCATCAAACGCGTCGCAAGATCTCACTTGTCACAGTGACAGGACGCAGACCGCAAAACGGAAGGACCCGGCGAATGAAGCCGGGCCCCTCGTGATCGAAGCATCTGTCGATGCGGAGACGGTCACACCATCAGGCGTGGATATCGTTGTCCTTGGTTTCCTTCAGGAAGAACATGCCGATCACCAGGGTGATGCCGGCGATGACGATCGGGTACCAGAGGCCGTAGTAGATATCGCCAGCGGCCGCGCTCATGGCAAAGGCCGTTGCCGGGAGAAGGCCGCCAAACCAGCCGTTGCCGATATGGTAGGGCAGCGACATGCCGGTGTAGCGAATGCGGGTCGGGAACATCTCGACGAGCATGGCAGCGATCGGGCCGTAGACCATGGTCACGTAGATCACCAGGACCGTCAGGATGGCGATAACCCGCGTCCAGTTCACAGCGGCCGGGTCGGCGACCATGGTGAATGCACCAGCGTTCGGAACCGTGAATACAGCCATTTCAGGAGCGGCAGCTGCCTCTTCGGCCGTCAGCAACTTCTGAGTAACGAGATCGGCTGCCGGTAGCATGACCTTTTGGCCGGCGCGGATGGCCGTGGCATCAAGGGCAAGTTCCGGATTGGCGGCTACGAAGGCATCAAGCTTGCTGTCCGGAACCTTGGCGGGTGCGCGAACCAGCGGATAACCGTTTGCCTGCAGAGCCAGGTTGACCGCCTTCTGCATGCCTGCTTCCAGGCCCTTTGCCTTGTCACCGGCAGCAATTGCGTCGAAACCTTCGATGGTCTTGTCGCCAATCTGGATGGTCGCGATCGAGCCGGCCGGGCCAGGAACCACGTCATAGGGAACGGAGTTGCGGGTCAGGAAGGCCGTCGCGATATCGCAGGACGTGGTGAACTTCGCCGTGCCGGTCGGGTTGAACTGGAACGTGCAGTTCGCCGGATCGGCCGTGACCGTGGCACGAATTGTATCCTGGGCCTGAGCCAGGGCAGGGTTACCGGCCCAGGTGAGTGCCTTGAACAGCGGGAAATAGGTGAGCATGGCAAGTATGAGGCCGGCCATGATGATTGGCTTGCGGCCGATTTTGTCGGAGAGCCAGCCGAATACGACGAAGAACATCGTGCCGATGGCAAGCGAGATCGCGACCATGATGTTGGTCGCCTG
Source organism: Hyphomicrobiales bacterium (assembly GCA_900470155.1). Classification (GTDB taxonomy): domain Bacteria; phylum Pseudomonadota; class Alphaproteobacteria; order Rhizobiales; family Rhizobiaceae; genus Allorhizobium. Next base: position 308,099 of record UBZT01000010.1, on the reverse strand, counting down.
CGCGTCGACCTTCAGAACGTTCTGCAGGAAAAACAGCGCGTAGAACTGACCTGTGTACCAGACGACGGCCTGGCCGGCGACGGCGCCGAACAGGGCGAGCAGTGCGACCTTGGCATTTTTCCACTGGCCGAAAGCCTCTGAAATCGGTGCCTTCGACTGGGTACCTTCCGCCTTCATCTTCTGGAACGCAGGCGATTCATTCATTTGCATGCGGATCCAGACAGACACGCCAAGCAGAATCGCCGACAGCAGGAACGGAATGCGCCAGCCCCAGGCAGCGAAGTCTTCCTTGCCGAGCAGCATCTGGATTCCGAGAATGATCATCAGCGACAGGAAGAGACCGAGCGTTGCCGTGGTCTGGATCCAGGATGTGTAGAAGCCGCGACGGCCATGCGGCGCGTGTTCGGCCACATAGGTTGCAGCACCGCCGTATTCACCGCCAAGAGCCAGGCCCTGCAGCATGCGCAGGATGATCAGGATGATCGGGGCAGCGATGCCGATCGTGGCAGAGCCGGGCAAGATACCGACCAGGAAGGTCGATGCGCCCATGATCAGGATGGTGACGAGGAAGGTGTATTTGCGGCCGACGAGGTCGCCAAGACGACCGAAGACCAGCGCGCCGAATGGACGCACAAGAAAGCCCGCTGCGAAGGCGAGCAAGGTGAAGATATTGCGCGTGGTTTCCGGGTACTGCGAGAAGAAGGTGGCGCCGATATAGAGCGCCAGAGAACCGTAAAGATAGAAATCATACCATTCAAAAACAGTGCCGAGCGACGAGGCGAAGATGACCTTTCGCTCCTCGGCAGTCATGCTACGAGACGCACCGGTCTCGATTGCAACATTTGCCATTGTAGTTCCTCCAACCAAAAAGGGCCCCCCTGCACCGCCGGCCCAAGTCTCCTCCGGGTCGAATTGTCGCGGTAACGGGTTGTTTACAGACTGGCAGAAATCGCGGCAGAACAAGAGAGATGCTTTGGACTTATGACTTTAGTCTAAAGCGGGCCGCCAAGGCGTGGCCCGGTCCCGTGATCGCGGCGCATCTCCCACCACGAAATGCCTTTTCGACGCTTAGGCAGGCTGGTTGGCTTGACTCCTTTGTAAAACCTTGTAATGCCTCGGCCAGAAGAGGATTCTGGATCATGCCTTCCGGGCTGCATTTCATTGCGGACTCCATCAGCCTACGGCTTCCGGCCGCAGGTGGCGCATCCTTGTCCCTTTCTTCCACGACAATGGCCAAAACGACGACGAAAACCGTCTGACGTCTCCGGCCACCGCTCTCTCCCCGGCACGGCCGGGGATAAGGAAGGTGCGCGATCGCCGCGAACTTTCCTTCTCACCAGTTCCGCGGAGAGATAGAAAGAGAGCATTTAAATGGGTTTCAAGATCGCAATCGTAGGCGCTACCGGCAATGTCGGACGCGAAATGCTGAACATTCTCTCAGAGCGCGGCTTTCCGGTTTCGGAAGTCGTGGCCTTGGCGTCGGCCCGGTCCCAGGGCACAGAAGTGTCGTTTGGCGACTCGACGTTGAAGGTCCAGAACCTTGAGAATTATGACTTCTCCGACACCGATATCTGCCTGATGTCGGCCGGCGGGACGATATCGCAGAAGTGGTCGCCGAAGATCGGCGCCAAGGGCTGCGTGGTGATCGACAACTCATCGGCATGGCGTTACGATTCCGAAGTGCCTCTCATCGTGCCGGAAGTGAACCCTGACGCGATCGTCGACTTCAAGAAGCGCAACATCATTGCCAACCCGAATTGCTCGACCGCCCAGCTGGTCGTCGCCCTGAAGCCGCTGCATGATTTTGCCAAGATCAAGCGCGTCGTCGTCTCGACCTACCAGTCGGTTTCCGGCGCCGGCAAGGAAGGTATGGACGAACTCTTCACTCAGACTCGCGCCGTCTTCGTGGCAGATACGATCGTCTCGAAGAAGTTCACCAAGCGTATCGCCTTCAACGTCATTCCGCATATCGATAGCTTCATGGAAGACGGCTACACGAAGGAAGAGTGGAAGGTTCTGGCAGAAACCAAGAAGATGCTCGATCCAAAGATCAAGGTGACCTGCACCGCCGTGCGCGTTCCGGTCTTCATCGGTCATTCGGAATCGGTCAACATCGAGTTCGAAAACGAAATCACCGCCGACCAGGCACGGGATATCCTGCGCGAGGCGCCGGGTTGCCTTGTCATCGACAAGCATGAAGATGGCGGCTACATCACGCCTTACGAATGCGCCGGCGAGGACGCGACCTACATCTCCCGCATCCGCGAGGACGCGACCGTCGAGAACGGCCTGAACATCTGGGTTGTTTCCGACAACCTGCGCAAGGGCGCTGCCCTGAATGCGATCCAGATCGCCGAACTGCTGGTCAACCGCGGCCTGATCAAGCCGCGCAAGGAAGCCGCCTGATCCCAATCTCTGGCCGCCCGTCGGAATGCTCCGGCGGGCGGGCTGTCTTCATGCAAACGTGAAGGCTTTTTCAGGCCATGCTGCAGGGTAAACATGTTGCCGCGGGTGACAGGAAGACCTTTCGCTGGCATGGTGCACGCAAATCAATTCAGTAAATAACGAGGCTTTAATGCGACTGACCAAGTATCTGTCGGCAGCTCTTCTTACAGTGGCGGCCACTGTTTCGAGCGCTCATCTGGCAATGGCTGCTTCATGCGGCAATACATCGGCCGGATTTGACGAATGGAAGGGCGCATTCAAGGCACAGGCTGCGGCAGCGGGCATAGACCAGAGAACGCTCGATACCGCTTTTTCCGCCGTCAACTACAGTACGGGCACGATCCGCGCCGACCGCGGCCAGAAGAGCTTCAAGCTGAGCTTTGACCAGTTCATGCAGAAGCGCGGCGGCCAGACCATCATCAACCGCGGCAAAAGCATGAAAAAGAGCAATGCGGCGCTGTTTGCCAAGCTTGAGCAGCGTTACGGCGTCCCGGCTGGTCCGCTGATCGCGATCTGGGGCATGGAAACCGGCTTCGGTTCCTTCCTCGGCAAGGAGCACACGCTCTCGGCCGTGGCGACCCTTGCCTTCGACTGCCGGCGCAGCGATTTCTTCACAGACCAACTCTATGCGGCGCTCGAACTGGTGCAGCGCGGGTCGCTGGATGTCAGCGCGCGCGGTGCCGCCCATGGCGAAATTGGCCAGACCCAGTTCCTGCCGCGCAATGTCGTGCGTTATGGCACTGACGGCGACGGTGACCGGCGCATCGACATGGTTCGCTCCAAGGCGGATGCCCTGGCATCGACCGCGAATTTCCTCAAAGGCCATGGTTGGCAGGCCGGCGCGGGCTATCAGCCCGGCGAGCCCAACTTCGCCGCGATCCAGGGCTGGAACGCCGCCACTGTCTATCAGCAGGCAATTGCCCATATCGGCGCCCGGATCGACGGGCAATAACATCGATACAAAAACCGGCGGTCCATCCAGACCGCCGGTTTTTTTCGAAACAGTTGCGAACATGTCTTGTCGGTTTGATGGGAACGTCTGTCAGCCAACTGGCACCGAATGCCCCCGAGAACGGCCCAGTCTCAAAGTCGCAGTCGCGAACGATTTAGCCGAGAATCGGGCCTTCGAGCCGCACAAAATCGCGGGTTTTCGGATCCATCACCCACAATTCGCCGTTGCTGATGTCGAACCAGCAGCCGTGAATGCGCAGCTTGCCGCTCTCTTCCATGCTTTTGACATAAGGGAAGGTACGCAGATTGGCGATGGAATTGCGGATCGAAATCCGCTCGAGCGCTGTCTGCCGCTCCGTCGGCGTCATGACCGAATTTCCCTGGATCTGTTCCGCCGCTGGCGCCACGAGGTTCATCCATTTGCCGATGAAATCACCGGGCGACAGGGGTTCGGCATTCGGATCGAGGGCTGCGCGGATGCCGCCGCAGCGACCATGGCCCATCACGATGATGTCGCGAACCTGCAGGGCCTGGACGGCAAATTCCAGTGCAGCCGAGGTCGAGTGATACTGACCGTCCGGCTCGTAAGGCGGCACCATGTTGGCGACATTGCGAACGACGAAGAGTTCGCCCGGATCCGCATCGAAGATCATTTCCGGTGCGGCTCTGGAATCGCAACAGGCAACAACCAGCGTATGTGGCTTCTGCCCCTGTTCGGCGAGCACGCGGTAGCGTTCCCGCTGGTCGACATAGCGGCCACTCATGAAATTGTTGTAGCCGGTCAAAAGAGAAGGAGGAAAACTGCTCATAACCTACCGATTACAGCGCAAGACGGGCCAAGGCAACCACTCACCTTGCACTGCAGCGTAACGGTGCTGAAAAAAATCAGAGCGGTTTGCGCGGCCTCTGTGCCGGATGGAGCAGTCTGCGCATCTGCACCAGCGCCATCGGCGTCGACAGGCTGGCAGCGTCGCTGGCCAGCGCGAGCTCATCGGCGCCGCGCTTGGCGGTCCGCGCCAGGATCTCGAACACGCTTGCCGTCGCCAGCTGCAAGGCTCTTTCCTCATCGCAGCCTTCCAACAACCGTGCCAGAAATACGGCGCCGAGCAGGTCGCCAAGGCCATTGGGTGCGTTGTCGATCAGCCGATGCTCGGCGAGCAGCGCATTGCGGCCGGTGAGCAGAAGATTGCCGGTGCCGCCGGTCATCATCGGCACCGCCGATGTCACCAACATGCGCGGCGGGCCGAGCGACAGTGCCGCCTCCATGATCGCGGTGTTGCTGTCGAGCGTGCTGCCGACCAACCATTGCAATTCGTAGCGATTGGGCGTTGCGACCGAGGCCAGCGGGATCAGGCGGTCGCGCACGGCCGCGGCCGTTTCTTCCGGAATGTAGAGACCGCCGAGATCGCCCATTACCGGGTCGCAGACATAGAGCAGATCGGGGTTTCTGGCTTTCGTCGCCTCGACAAGCCGGGCGACGGCGGCCGGTTGCGCCGGGCTGCCGAAATAGCCGGTGAGGATAGCCTTTACCTCACCCAGCCATGGTGCCCTGATCAAATCGTCTATTGCTTTTTCGAAGTCATCGTCGGCAAATCGCAGACGGGTTGAGGCACCATGGCCCGGATGCCAAGGCAGGACCACCGTCGGCAAAGCCCAGACCGGGTGCCCCAATGTCTCCAATGCGAATACCGCGGCACGATTGCCGACAGAGCCACGCACGACATGGCTGGAAATGACGATGACGGCGCTTGGCGAATTATCGGGCATGAGGCAATTCCGCATTAAAAATTGAGCTTAAAGCGCATTCTGATGTCAGTTTTATCAAAAAGTTGAAGAATTCCGGGTGGGGAATGCGTTTTTTTGACAATTTCTCCTCCGAATTTGCATCATACATACTTCTGCAAAACAATTTCTCAATTATGCCGACAAAGCCGACCAAGAGGAGAGGGTACATGGCCAAGACGCGGACCACCAAGCGGGAACAGCAGCTGCGAGGTGCCGGCCAGATTGCCGAAGCGCTGGGCGATGCCTTTGTCACGCCGGCAACACTTTTCGGCCGTGCGAGCAATGACGATCTCGATCGTTATACCCCGGAAATGCTGGCCTTTTCTGCGGTTCGCGCGGCCTCCGATCTGGCCGCCTGGGACCGCAAGATGCCGTATGTCAGCGTCACCCCGATCGCAGAAGTCAGCCCGGACGGCATGCCTGTCAGCGTGCTGTCGATCGTCGACCACAACAAGCCGTTTCTCTACGATTCGGTGATGGCGGAAGTGACCAGCGTCTATCGCGATATCTACATGGCCGTTCACCCGATCCTCGCCATGGGGCCGAAGGGTGAGGTTTCCCTGGCCAATCCCGATACGGATCCGGAGACTGTCGTCAAAGTCAGCTATATCCAGCTGCATCTCGCGACGCTGACCGATGAACAGGTGAAGGGGTTGGTTCAGCGCCTGCAGCATGTCCTCAGTCAGGTGAAGATGGCGGCCACCGACTGGAAACCCATGCTGGGCCTGCTGGACAGCGCACTTTCGGAGTTGACGGACCTCGCACCCGGCCGGAAAAAAGCCGATCGCGATGAAGCTCTCGCCTTTCTGGAATGGCTGCGCGACGACAATTTCACCTTCCTTGGCATGCGGGAATATATCTATTCCGGCGAAGGCACCGATGCCACGGTCGAGCGCGGCAAGGGCAAGGGATTGGGCATTTTGTCCGACCCGGATGTCTTGGTCCTGCGCCAGGGCAAGAACCATGTTACCACCACCCCCGAAATCCTCGCCTTCCTGCAGGGGCCGGAATTCCTGATCGTCACCAAGGCAAATGTGAAATCGGTGGTGCATCGCCGCGCCTATATGGATTATGTCGGCATCAAGCGTTTCGGACCGGACGGCAAGGTCGTCGGCGAATTGCGGATCGTCGGTCTGTTCACGTCCACCGCCTATACGCGCTCGGCCAACCAGATCCCGCTGCTGCGCGCCAAGATCGAAAAGATCGTCGAATATTTCGACTTCGATCCGCAGAGCCATTCCGGCCGCATGTTGCAGAACACGCTGGAAAGCTATCCGCGCGATGACCTGTTCCAGATCGAACCCGAACTGCTGGCGAAATTCAGCGAGCAGATCAACGATCTCTCGGAGCGTCCGCGTGTGCGCGTCCTGCCGCGCATCGACCAGTTCGACCGCTTCGTCTCGCTGATCGTCTATGTCCCGCGCGAAGACTACAATTCCATGGTCCGCGAAAAGATCGGCATCTATTTTAAGACCGTCTATGACGGCCATGTCTCCGCCTACTACCCGGCCTTCCCCGAAGGTGGCGTGGCCCGCGTGCACATCATCATTGGCCGCTCTGAGGGCAAGACGCCGCGCATTCCACAGGCCAAGCTCGAGGATGCCGTCCGCGAGATCACCGCGCGCTGGAGCGACCGTTTCATCACGCTGGCCGGTGCCGACGCGCCGCAACTGGAGGTCAGCCAGGCTTTTCAGGAAGCCTTTGCCCCGGAAGAAGCGGTCGCCGATCTGAAACATATCGAGGCATGCCTCGCGGGCGCACCACTCTCCATCGCCTTCCATCAAGTCGCGGGTGCAGACGGCCCGCTGCTGTATCTGAAGATATTTCATTCCGGTCATCACCTTCCACTGTCGCGGCGCGTGCCGCTGCTGGAAAACCTCGGCTTCGGCGTCATTAGCGAGCGCACCTTCGACATCGGCATTGCCGGCACCAATCCGGAGGAAAAGCCCGACAAGCTGGTCGTCCTGCATGACATGGAACTTCAGGTTCTCGGTGGCGGCAATTTCGACATCCTCCGCCAGGGCGGGGAAATCGAGGAAGCCTTCATCGCAGCCTTTACCGGCACCGTCGACAATGATGCCTATAACCGCCTGGTCCTCAATGCCGGCCTGAATGCCCGCGAGGCATCGGTGCTGCGCGCCTATGGTGCCTATCTGCGCCAGGCCGGGTTCGTCTTCTCGCAGGGCTACATCGCAGAGACGCTGAACAAATATGCCGCAATCGCAACCGATCTGGTTCGTCTTTTCCGCAACCGCCTCGATCCATCCTTGAACGAAAAAAGCCGCGCAAAGCGGTCAGCCGAACTTCACCAGGCGCTGGAGACCAGCCTTGCGGCGGTCCCGAGCCTGGACGAGGATCGCATCCTGCGGCGCTACATCAACGCCATCGAGGCGACGCTCCGAACGAATTTCTTCCAGAAGGGCTATATCGACAGCGACCGGCCGATGCTGGCGTTCAAGTTTGACCCGCATCGGCTCGACGGCCTGCCGGAACCGCGTCCGTTCCGGGAAATCTTCGTTTATGGGGTCGAGGTCGAAGGTGTTCACCTGCGCTTCGGCAAGGTCGCCCGCGGCGGCCTGCGCTGGTCCGACCGCGCCCAGGACTATCGCACCGAGGTGCTGGGTCTGGTCAAGGCCCAGCAGGTCAAGAATGCGGTGATCGTGCCGGTCGGTGCCAAGGGAGGCTTCTACCCGAAGCTTCTGCCGCCACCGGGCAATCGCGAGGCCTGGCTGTCGGCCGGCACCGAAGCCTACAAGACCTATATCCGCACGCTGCTGTCGATCACCGACAACATTGTCGGCGGTGACATCGTGCCGCCGGCCGACACCCTGCGCCTGGACGAGGATGATCCCTACTTCGTCGTCGCAGCCGACAAGGGCACGGCGACATTTTCGGACACCGCAAACGGACTGGCCCAGGCGGCAGGCTTCTGGCTCGACGACGCCTTTGCATCAGGTGGTTCGGCAGGCTATGACCACAAGAAGATGGGCATCACCGCCCGTGGCGCCTGGGAAACGGTCAAGCGGCACTTCCGCGAGATCGATACCGACATCCAGACCACGCCCTTTACCGTGGCCGGCGTCGGCGACATGTCGGGCGACGTCTTTGGCAATGGCATGCTGCTCTCGGAACAGATCAGGCTGATCGCAGCCTTCGACCATCGCGATATCTTCATCGATCCGGATCCCGATACGGCCCGGTCGTTTGCCGAGCGCAAGCGCATGTTCGCGCTGCCGCGCTCGAGCTGGCAGGATTATGACCGCAAGGCACTCTCGCCTGGTGCGATGATCATCTCACGGTCTGAGAAATCCGTAACTCTGACGCCGGAAGCGGCCGTAGCCATCGGACTGGAAACCCGGACCGCGTCCCCCTTCGATATCCTGACCGCGATCCTCAAGGCACCGGTCGATCTCATGTGGTTCGGCGGCATCGGCACCTATATCAAGGCTGCTGGCGAGACCGATGCCGAGGTTGGCGACCGTGCCAATGACGCAATCCGTATCACCGCGACCGAAGTCCGCGCCAAGGTGATCGGCGAAGGTGCCAATCTCGGCGTGACCCAGAAGGGCCGTATTGCCTATGCCCTGAATGGCGGCCGGGTGAATTCGGATGCGATCGACAATTCGGCTGGCGTCAATTCGTCCGACCTTGAAGTCAATATCAAGATCGCGTTTTCGCCGGCCATGGCCGAAAAGCGCCTGACCCGGGACAAGCGCAACAAGCTGCTGGTCGAGATGACCGACGAAGTCGCCGAACTGGTCTTGCGCAACAACTATCTGCAATCGCTTTCCATCTCGCTGGTGGAAGCAAAGAATGCCGGCAATCGCGAAGAGCTGAGCCGGCTCATGGATTATCTGGAAGGCCTCGGCAAGCTGAACCGCAAGGTCGAGACCCTGCCGGATGCGGCGTCTGTCGCCGAACGTTACGTCTCTGGAAAGACCCTGACGCGGCCGGAAATCGGGGTGCTGCTGTCTTATGCCAAGATCGTCCTGTTCGATCAGTTGATCCAGTCCGACCTGCCGGACGATCCGTATTGCCAGAGCACCCTGTCGAACTATTTCCCGGCCGGCATGCGCAAGAGCTTTGCCGCCGATATCGCGGGGCATCGCCTTCGTCGCGAAATCATTGCAACGGTTCTGGCAAACCATGCGATCAACCGCGGCGGGCCAGGCTTTGTCGTTGCCGTGAGTGATGCGACAGGTGCAGCACCCGATGCGGTGGTCAAAGCGGCTCTGGTCACGCGTGATGCCCTGAACCTTACGTCTCTCTGGGACAAGCTCGACAATCTGGACGCCAAACTCTCCGGCCAGACCCAGAATCGTCTCTACGGCATCGTCACCGAAGTCTATGTCGGTATCACACGCCTGTTGTTGGATACCGGGCTCGCAACCGGTCCAATCAGTGCTGCGGTGGCCCAGTTGAAAGCGGCGGTCAAATCGGCGGGAGCGGTCTTTTCCACATCCCTGCCGACGTTGCTGCGTCAGCATTTGGACGAGCAGGTCGCGGAGCTTATTTCGGCCGGCGCGCCGGAGGAGATTGCTCGCGAGGTCGTCAACCTTCAGACCATGCTGCTGCTTCCGGAAACCATGCAGATTGCCGACAGGACCAAGGCGAGCCTCGCCCGGGCGATGGATGGTTTCTTTGCCGTCTCGGAAGCATTCCGGATCGGACGCATCATCGGCAATGCCCGCCGGCTGCAGCCGACGGATCATTATGACAGCCTGGCGTTGACGAGAAGCATCGATCGCATCGGTGCGGCGCGGCGCGAGATCGTTTGTGCCGCTCTCACCGCGCACGACGATCAGAAGCAGCCGGTCGAGGCATGGCTTGCCAAGGACAAGCTGCGCATTGACCGGATCGGCAAGGAAATCGCGGCGCTGGTCGACAGCGGCGAGCCAAGCATCTCGAAAATGGCGGTGGCTGCCGGCCTGCTCGGTGATCTTGCACAAGATCCCGCAAGATGACAGTGTCCCGGCAACTCGCCGGGGATGATGCATGAACGGATCGGCCGTAACCGACACCAAGGAGACTGGACGCCTCAACCGAGGCGTCCTTAGCTGGATGTTCTTCGACTGGGCGGCACAGCCGTTTTTCACGGTCGTGACAACCTTCATCTTCGGCCCCTATTTCGTGGCCCGCATGACCAGTGACCCGGTGTCTGCCCAGGCGTCATGGAGCAATGCCGCGACCATCTCTGCCATTGTCATCGCAATCCTCTCGCCGATCCTCGGGTCGATCGCCGATGAATCGGGCGCACGAAAGCCCTGGATTGCCTTTTTTGCGGCGATCAAGATCGTTTGCCTCCTGGGTCTATGGCTTGCGGCGCCGGGGGCTCCCGTCGGCATGATCATGCTGTTGATGATCTTTGCCAGCATTGCCGCAGAATTCTCGATCGTCTTCAACGACTCGATGATGACCCGGCTTGTGAGCCAACGGGATGTCGGCCGCGTGTCGAATATCGCCTGGGGGCTCGGCTATCTCGGCGGCATGATCGTTCTGATCGCGATCGTTCTGCTGATTGCCGCAAACCCGACCACGGGGCTCACCCTGATCGGTATTCCCCCCTTGTTCGGGCTCGATGCTGCAGTCGGTGAAGATGCCCGCATTACCGGCCCGATCTCGGCAATCTGGTATCTCGTCTTCATCCTGCCGATGTTCCTCTTCACCCCGGATGCAGCCCGCGGAAAGCCACTGCGCCAAGCCGTCGGCTCGGGCCTGAAGGAGATCCGCAAGACACTCTCCGAAGTCCGTTACCGGACCGCCATCCTGCGTTTTCTCGTGGCGCGGATGATCTACCAGGACGGGGTCAACGGACTGCTGATCCTTGGCGGCGTCTTCGCGGCTGCCATGTTCGGCTGGTCGACGATGGAAATGGGCGTTTACGGCATCATCCTGAATGTGGTTGCGATCTTCGGATGCCTGATTGCAGGCCGCATCGATCGGCTCATGGGGTCAAAGGTCGTGGTGCTGATCAGTCTTTGCATGCTGATCGCAGCAACGCTCGGCATCATTTCGACTGGACCGGACTTCACCCTTTTTGGACTTGTCAGCCTGCCGATCGCCACCACGGAAGGTCTCTTCGCCACGCCGGCTGAAAAGGCCTATATCCTCTATGGATTGCTGATCGGCCTGTCCTTCGGACCTGTGCAGGCATCGTCGCGTTCGTATCTGGCTCGCAGTGTAAAGCCGCATGAAGCGGGCCGCTATTTCGGCATTTACGCCCTATCGGGACGGGCAACCAGCTTCATGGCAACCCTGTCCTTCTCGCTGCTCACCGCCTGGACGGGTTCGCCGCGGGTCGGAATGGCCAGCATGCTGGTCTTCCTGGTCGTTGGACTGGCGATTCTGTGGAAGACAGCCTATCCGGCCGGTGACGGCAACGAAGCCCAGCACACCTGAAGGTAAAGAAAAAGCCGGCATCGCTTCCGCTGCCGGCTTTTCAATCGCGGATCGTCGATGCTTAGTGGCGGAAGTGGCGCACGCCGGTGAAGACCATGGTCACACCGTGCTCGTCTGCCGCCGCAATCACTTCCTCGTCGCGCATCGAGCCGCCCGGCTGAATGACGGCCGTCGCACCGGCCGCAATCGCGGCCAGCAGACCATCGGCAAAGGGATAAAAGGCTTCCGAGGCGACGGCGGCACCCTTGGTCAGCGGCGTCGTCAGGCCAAGAGCCTTGGCTGCATCTTCCGCCTTGAGCGCCGCAATGCGGGCTGAATCGACCCGGCTCATCTGGCCGGCACCGATACCGGCTGTCTGGCCGTTCTTGGCATAGATGACGGCATTCGACTTCACATGCTTGGCGATCTTGAAGGCGAATTTCATGTCTTCGAGTTCGGTTGCCGTCGGCGCACGCTTGGTGACCACCTTGAGGTCGAGATCCTCGACCAGAATATTGTCGCGCGTCTGGACCAGAAGACCGCCGGAAACCGTCTTTGCCATCAGGCCACGCGAACGCGGATCGGGCAGGGCACCGGTTGTCAGCAGGCGCAGATTGGGCTTTGACGCGATGATCGCCTTGGCTTCGTCGGTCACCGAGGGCGCGATGATGACTTCGGTGAACAGTTTGACGATTTCCTGCGCGGTTGCGGCATCCAGCATCTGGTTGAGCGCGATGATGCCGCCGAAAGCCGATACGGAATCGCAGGCAAGCGCTCGGCTATAGGCTTCGACCAGCGTCGAACCGGTCGCCACGCCACACGGGTTGGCATGCTTGATGATCGCGCAGGCCGGGCCGTTTTCAGGCGCAAATTCGGCAACGAGCTCGAAAGCTGCATCGGTATCATTGATATTGTTGTAGGAGAGCTGTTTGCCCTGCAGAAGCGTCGCCGTGGCAACACCCGGACGGTTTTCGCCGGTGACATAGAAACCGGCGCTCTGGTGCGGGTTCTCGCCGTAGCGCATCTTTTCCTTCAGGGCGCCGCCAACCACGCGGTAGGCCGGCATCTCGATTTCCAGGGCTTCGGCAAACCAGTTCGAGATTGCGGCATCATAGGCAGCGGTACGGGCATAGGCCTTGGCCGCCAGGCGCTGGCGAAGCGCATACGTGGTCTGGCCGTCGTTCTGCGACAGGGCCTCGATCACGTCGCCATAGTCGGCAGCGTCAGTCACCACCGTGACATAGGCATGGTTCTTTGCCGATGCCCGGATCATGGCCGGTCCGCCGATATCGATGTTCTCGACGGTTGTCGGATAGTCACCGCCGGCCGCGCGCACCTGTTCGAACGGATAGAGATTGATGACCGAGAGATCGATCGCCTCGATACCATGTGTTTTCATCGCCTCGACATGCTCGGCGTCATCACGGATCGCCAGCAAGCCGCCATGCACCAGCGGGTGCAGCGTCTTGACGCGGCCGTCCATGATTTCAGGAAAACCGGTGATCTCCGATACGTCCGTTACCGGCAGGCCGGCTGCGGCGAGCGCCTTGTGCGTGCCGCCTGTCGACAGCAGCCGAACGCCGCGCTGGTGCAGCGCCTGTGCGAATTCGACGATCCCTGTCTTGTCGGAAACCGAAAGCAAGGCGGTACGGACGCGGACGAGGTCCGGGGCGGGGATTTTCTTGGAAACGACGGCCATGGTTCAGCTCCGATCTGACGGGCGCCCGTCGAAAAGATCTGCATGACGAGCGCGATGCCGCCGCCTAGCACAGCTTGCCCGCAGAACCAACAGTCTATGCGTGATGTGCGAGAAACCAGCGTATTTCCGGGCCGTGAAACACAATTTCCAGCTGCTGCGAGGGCCGAACGCCAGAGACGTCGGCGAAGAAGATGTCCTCCGCTATCGCCACCTCGCCGACCGGAAGCGAAAACACCCAACTCTCGCCATCCGGCGCGATCAGGCGGACCTTGCGCTCGTCCAGGCGGTCGAGCGAGATTGCAGGATGAACATGGAACCGGGCGATGGCCGGTTCAGACGGGAGGCTTGGAGCAGGCAGACCGTCCGGCAGAAGAAAGCGGTCGCGGCCTGCGATCTTGGTGCCGGCCTCGTTGATCCGCACTTCGCGCTCATGCAGCAGGCCGAAGCGCTTCAGGTAGCCATCATGGCTTGCTGACAGGCGGTCGCTGCCGTCCGGTCCTGTCTGGCGGCTGATCTCGACCTTCGCAATCCCTGAAACCAGCAAGGGGCCAAGGAAGTCTGACGATGACATTCGGGCTGAAGATACATCGCCGATGGCAACGGTTGAATGGGCAGCCGACGTGCGCGCCAACTGCCGCAGTTTTTCACCGGCAAAACGCGGCGATCCACTGTTGACGATAAAGCGGTTGCGGCCCGACGAAAGTTCCAGCGACAGACAGCCGGCATGGGCGGTTCGCGACAGGGAGCCCATAGGCGGATGACCGGTGTCCAGGAGCAGGACCGTATCGCCGCCGGAAAGGCGCTGGTAGGCGGCATGGGGCAGTGCCTTGAAGGGTTGTCCCGCCGTTTCGTCATAGCGCAGCACCGACATCAGATCCGTTGCGAGCGTCGAACTCGCACCGTTGAACAGGGCAAGATCTCCATTGCTGTGACGGAAGAAGCGCACGGCGGGATACATCCGGTCGATCGCCGGGATCAGCCTTTGCGGCACGTCATGGCCGAGATTGATGTAGGTCTGGCGAAGCGGCAACAGGTCGAAGAGCAATTCGACAGCCGACTGCGGATTGCGCGAGATGTGGCTGCCATCGGGGAGGATCTGGCGCTCCAGCTCACGATTGAGCTGGCGGCCCGCGCGTCGAATGGCGGAGGTCCGGGCTTCCGTCGAAATCGTCGCCATCGCCAGCGCGATACGCGCGCGCATCCGCGGCAGGCCCTCGGGCAAGTGACTCGCGATACGGTGCAGATAACCGATCTGGTAGCTGAGTGACGCCATGAAACGCCGGTAGAAGCCGGCATCGGCGTCCTGAAGCACCACGGGTGAGTGGGATAGCCAGGCTATGATGCGTTGTGCAATGACATCGGCATCCCAGGCGATACCCGTCACACGTGATCCGTGCAGGTTGATCCACTGGTCGACGACCCAGCGGGCGTTTTCGCAGGCCGCATGCGACTTGTCGGCGCGGATATGGCGCAACCATCCGAACCCGTGCAGGCGCACCGCGAATTGCTGGGATGGCAGTTCAAGGTCGAAGGGCGATTGCTGGCCAGCGTCAAGGACGCGGCCGGCAAGCGGATATCGCCCCTGGAAAATCTCTTCGGCGACGAATGGATCGATCGCGCGAAGATCGGTTGGCGCAACGACCAGACGCATTGAACGAAAGCCGGCACGACCCTTGACCACGGGTAGTGCCAGCGCGATGGCTAGGCTTGCTCTGCGCCAGCCCTCCGCGAGATATAGTGAGATCAGTCTTCGACGATCCGTAATTCGCATTCTCATTCCCGTTGCTGCGGCCGGTAACTCAATGGTTTCCATGGGAAATTCATTTAGTTTCTACGGCGCAAGCCATTCCTCAAATCGCTTCATGACAAATCAGCCGATCGCAAAGGAAAAGTTCATAGCGAGTCTGCCGACGGGCAAGTGGCGCCCGTCAGCGGGATTTTCAGGTTCTAACAGTGTTATTGAATATTTCGCTAAATTTTAGCAATTACGCAAGCGTAGAATCCATCGAGACCACCCTCTGCGTGCAACATCGCCGGGGTGGTGCGGAATTCGCCGCGATCGGTGATTGCAGCGTCCAGACCTGGCCAATCCTCCTTGCCGATCGGAAGGAGTTTCAACTCCGGATGGTCGGCGAGAACCCGGTCGACGACATGCTCCCCCTCTGACGGGTCGATCGAGCAATTCGAAAAGACAATGCGTCCGCCCGGGGCCAGCAAGGTGAGGGCATGTCGGAGCAGTTTTTCCTGCAGGGCTGCGAGCTTGGCGATGTCTTCGGCGTCCTTGCTCCAAAGAACATCGGGATGTCGACGGGTGGTGCCGGTGGACGAACAGGGCGCATCGAGAAGGATGGCGTCAAAGACCGTGCTGCCATCGAGCTCGAGCAGATTGCTGGTGA
This sequence comes from Hyphomicrobiales bacterium, assembly GCA_900470155.1. GTDB lineage: Bacteria > Pseudomonadota > Alphaproteobacteria > Rhizobiales > Rhizobiaceae > Allorhizobium. The sequence goes on along the minus strand of UBZT01000010.1, from coordinate 292,445 downwards.
CGAACTCAGCGGAAAGACGAAGCCGCTCCAGGTTGGATTGAAGCCGCTTGAGACGGGACGCGGATTGTTCGACCGCAGTCACCGCGGCGCCAGCCAGAACAAGCTGCGCGGTCTTGCCGCCGGGTGCGGCGCAAAGATCGGCAACGCGCTTGCCGCTCAGGTCGCCAAAGAGCTTGGCAGGAATGGCGGCCGCAGCATCCTGGACCCACCATTCGCCATCTTCGAAGCCTTCGAGCGAGGGAATGCTGCCCTTGAAGGGCGCCAAACGCACGGTACCTGTCGGCAGGACCTGACCACCGAGTTTGTCGGCCCAGCCCTGGGCATCGCTCTTGACCGTGAGATCGATCATCACCGGCTGCAACTGGGCCTCGGCAATCGCCAGGGCGTGATCCAGGCCATAGACCGCAATCAACCGCTTCAGGAACCATTCCGGAATGCAGGGAATGTCATTGACCCACTCCAGCAGCGCTTCCTTTTCGCGCCCGACGCGGCGCAGGATCGCGTTCACCAGCTTGGCAAAGCGGCGGCTGCGGGGATCACGATTGGCCTGCTCGACGGCCAGATCGACTGCCGAATGATCCGGAACATCGAGATAGAGCATCTGCGCTGCGGCGACGACCAGCAGATGGTGCAGCGAGCGGGCGCCTTCCGGCAGCGGCGTATCGAGCAGTTCGTGCAGGATGGCTTCAATGCGCGGCAGATGACGAAGTGCGCTGTGCAGGATCGCGCGAACCAGCCCGCGATCGGCTTCGTTCAAGGCCCGGAATGCCGGATTGCCATGTTCGGCATCGAGCATGCCATCCAGTGGCGTCTTGCGTTCAACCACGGCCGCCAGGAGGCGCGATGCTGCGATACGTGCATCGAGGCCTGGTTTTGCCTCGGCCTGTTCCGCCGGACGGGATCCGCCATTGCCCTTGTTCAAGTGCTTCTGCGGTTTTCCCGGTGCTTTATCGTTCAAGACCATGGTCCTTTGGGCGGTTCGGAGTTGCCACGTCCCCATCCGGTATTCGGAACGGAGCGCGCTTTGGGCCTTGCATTAGCAGCAGGACCGGTTGGCGTCGATACCCCCGGCTGAATGTCGGTCATCGCCAGAAGCGCCTCGATACGGTTGCGCGTGTCCGGATGGGTCGAAAACAGATTGTCCATACGCCGGCCGCTGAGCGGATTGATGATGAACATATGGGCCGTTGCCGGATTGCGCTCGGCATCCATGTTTTCGATATGGGCAGCATCGCCGGCAATTTTCTGCAGCGCCGAGGCAAGCCCGCGCGGATTGCCGCTGATCTCGGCGCCGCGCCGGTCGGCGGCGTATTCCCGTGTCCGGCTGATTGCCATCTGCACCACCATGGCGGCCAGTGGCGCGACGATCATTGCAACAATGACGCCGATGAAGCCGAGCGGATTGCTGCGCTCGTCGCGACTGCCGGAAAACAGGAAGGCGAAGTTCGAGAGCATGGAGATCGCGCCGGCCAGCGTCGCGGTGATCGTCATGGTCAGCGTATCGCGATTTTCGATATGCGCCAGTTCATGGGCCATGACGCCCGCGACCTCCTGCGGGTTCAGGCGCTGCAGCAGGCCGGTCGAGGCGGCCACGGCTGCATTCTGCGGATTGCGGCCAGTGGCAAAGGCGTTCGGCTGCGGACTGTCGAACACGTAGACACGCGGCATCGGCAGATTGGCATTGCGCGCCAGTTCCTTGACCATCAGGTAGAATTCCGGCGCCGTGCGTTCATCCACCTCCTGTGCCCGGTAGGAGGAGAGCACCATGCGATCGGAGTTCCAGTAGGAGAAAAAATTCATGCCCGCTGCAACGATGAATGCGATCATCATCCCGCCACGGCCACCGATCAGAAAGCCGACGCCCATGAAGAGCGCCGTCATGAAGGCCAGCAACATTGCCGTGCGCATGAAGTTCATGTCCTGCTCCTGTGAGATATGCTTGCGGCAACGGGCCTGTTGCCGATTTCACCCGTTGATTTAAAAAGCGGCGATGCCAATTTCAATGTTTGCGCATAAAAACCGCGAAATAGAGGTGTAGTTATGTCCGAAGATCAAGAACACGAAGACATGGCGCCGGAACCGGCGCGCGAACTGAGTCCGGCAGCCAAACGGGCACTCGCCGAAGCCGAGGAACGGCGCAAGCGGGAGACGCCAGCCAAGCCTGCTGCGGAAATCGGCGGTCGGGGAGGATCTGATCCAGCGCGTTTCGGCGACTGGGAGATCAAGGGCCGCGCGATCGACTTTTGAGCTGTAAATATTCCTATTGCCGACACAGTGTTATCGGAATATATTCCTTTTATGTTCAGATATCGCTTCTCATGGTTGCTCTTGCCGATGATCGCGCTTGCGACAGGCCCTTGCCATGCGGGTCAGATGCTTGATGGTCCCGTGTTGGCCGAGGTGGTGCGGGTTATCGATGGCGACACCGTTCTGGTCGAAGCCATGCCTTGGCCAGATCATCGCATCAGCACCTATGTGCGCTTGCGCGGCATCGATGCGCCGGAGCTTAAGTCGCGTTGCCCGGCTTTCCGAGCAGCAGCACGCGAGGCGCAGGATCAATTGACCGCGCTCATAGCGGACCAGCAGCGCGTGTCCTTGGTCGATATCTCCGGCGACAAGTATTTCGGGCGCGTGGTCGCCACGCTTGTGCTCTCAGATGGCCGGAGCCCAGCAGATCTTCTGCTTGAGGCCGGTCTTGTCGAACCTTATGCCGGCAAGGCCAAGCCACGGCATTCGTGCCCTGTCACATGAAGACGAAGGGCTCCTCCTGGCGGGGGAGCCCTTCTGTTTTCCCTGCAGGCTGATCAAGAGGCGCTGCGGTTCTGCCGGTTGTCGATCAGGTCATCGACCACTGCCGGATCGGCCAGGGTCGAGGTGTCACCGAGCGCACCAAAATCATCCTCCGCGATCTTGCGCAGGATACGCCGCATGATCTTGCCGGAACGGGTCTTCGGCAGGCCCGGGGCAAACTGGATCTTGTCCGGCGTTGCGATCGGGCCGATCTCGGTGCGGACATGCTTGACGAGATCCTGGCGCAACGCGTCCGTTCCGTCATGTCCTGCCATCAGGGTGACATAACAATAGATGCCCTGGCCCTTGATGCCATGCGGATAGCCGACGACGGCGGCTTCCGAGACAAGATGATGCGAGACCAGCGCTGATTCGACCTCCGCCGTTCCCAGGCGGTGACCCGAGACGTTGAGGACGTCATCGACACGTCCCGTGATCCAGTAGTAGCCGTCCTCATCACGCCGGCAGCCGTCACCGGTGAAATATTTCCCCTTGTAGGTCGAGAAATAGGTCTGCACATAGCGCTCGTGATCGCCATAGACGGAACGGGCCTGGCCAGGCCAGCTGTCGGTGATGCAGAGATTGCCGTCGGCCGCCCCCTCCAGCACATTCCCTTCATTGTCGACCAGTTCAGGCTTGATGCCGAAGAACGGCAAGGTGGCCGAACCGGGTTTCAGTGCGGTCGCGCCCGGCAGAGGCGTAATCATGATGCCGCCCGTCTCGGTCTGCCACCAGGTATCGACAACCGGGCAGCGCTGATCGCCGACCACGTTGTAATACCATTCCCAGGCTTCCGGATTGATCGGCTCGCCGACTGAGCCGAGCAGCCGGAGGCTGGAGCGCGAGGAGCGTTTCACAAACTCGTCGCCGACGCCCATGAGCGAGCGGATGGCGGTCGGCGCCGTGTAGAAGATGTTGACCTTGTGCTTGTCGATCACTTCCCAGAAGCGCCCCTGATCGGGGAAATTCGGCACGCCTTCGAACATCAGCGTCGTGGCGCAATTGGCCAGTGGTCCATAGACGATATAGGAATGGCCGGTCACCCAGCCGACATCGGCCGTGCACCAATAGATATCGCCATCGTGATAATCGAAGACATATTCATGCGTCATCGAGGCATAGACCAGATAACCGCCGGTCGTGTGCATCACGCCCTTGGGTTTGCCCGTCGAGCCTGACGTGTAAAGGATGAACAGCGGATCTTCCGCCTTCATCTTTGCCGGCGGGCAATCGCCCTTCACCGTCACGATTTCCTGATGATACCAGACATCGCGGCCGGGAGCCCAGCCGATCTTGCCGCCGGTTCGGCGCACAACCAGAACCTTGTTGACGATCACATACTGCTTGGCAGCAATATCGATGGCGATGTCGGTATTTTCCTTGAGCGCCACCGGCTTGCCGCCACGCACGCCTTCATCGCAAGTGATGACAAAGGTCGATTCGCAGTCGACGATGCGCCCGGCCAGCGCTTCCGGCGAAAAGCCGCCAAAGACCACCGAATGGATGGCGCCGATGCGGGCACAGGCAAGCATCGCATAGGTCGCCTCCGGGATCATCGGCATATAGATAGTGACGCGATCACCCTTCTTCACGCCGTGCTTCTTCAGCACGTTCGCCATGCGGCAGACATGATCATAGAGCTCGTTATAGGTGATCTTCTTGTCGATATACGGATTGTCACCTTCCCAGATGATCGCCACCCGTTCGCCATTGGTCTTCAGATGGCGATCGATGCAGTTGTAGGAGACGTTCGTCAGTCCGTCTTCGAACCACTTGACCGGGACCTTGCCCTTGAAAGACGTGTTCTTGACCTTGGTATAAGGCTTGAACCAGTCGATACGCTTGCCGTGCTTGCCCCAGAATTTCTCGGGATCCTCGATGCTTTCCTCGTACCACTTGCGATACTTGTCTTCATCGATCAGGGCCTGGGCTTTCGCCGACTTGAGCACCGGATAGGTCTTGGCTGACATTAACTCCTCCTCATTTAACGGCCAGGACTGTCGAACTTCGGACCGTCCTCCTCGGGCCTCTTGTACCCATTCTTATCAACTCAGAAGCGTCCAGCAATTAGACAAAGGTCATTCGTTACTTCGCGAATTGCAATTTCGTTACATAATCGGTATAAGGACGCCGAATTCCCGGAAATAGTGGTTTAAACCCACGGCTCGCGACAACCGGCGCGGACCTCAGAAGGATTGTATCCATGGCACAGACATTGCTTATGCCGAAGGCAACGGCCGTATGGCTCGTCGACAACACGGCGCTGTCATTCGACCAGATCGCCCAGTTTTGCAAACTGCACCCGCTTGAGGTCAAGGCGATTGCCGACGGCGAAGCGGCGCAGGGCATCAAGGGCCTGGACCCGATCGCGACCGGTCAGTTGTCGCGCGACGAGATCGCCCGGGCTGAAAAGGACGTGAACCACAAGCTGAAGATTTCCGAGCCGAAGGTTCGCGTTCCCGAATCCAAGCGTCGTGGTCCGCGCTACACGCCGGTCTCCAAGCGCCAGGATCGTCCGAACGCCATTCTCTGGCTGGTTCGCAACCATGCTGAACTGAAGGACGCACAGATCTCCCGTCTGGTCGGCACGACCAAGTCGACCATCGAACAGATCCGCGAGCGCACCCACTGGAACTCGACCAACCTGACGCCGATGGACCCTGTCACGCTCGGGCTCTGCAGCCAGATCGATCTCGATCTCGAAGTTGAAAAGGCTTCCAAGGGTCGTCCGCTTCCGACCGCTGCCGAACTCGGCGCTACGCTGCAGGCCGCCACCGAGACCGAAAACCTCGACTTCGGCTATGGCCGCGACCGCGACGAAGAAAAGACGATCGACGCCAACGCCGTATTCGCCAAGCTGCAGTCGCTCAAGTCCGACCGCAACAAGGACGAGGACGACGATCAGTACTGACCGTCCCTCCGGTTCCACCAGACACCTAGCCCCGGGCGCACCATCAGCGCCCGGGGCTTTTCTTTGGCCAGATCAGGCAGCCACCTGGCCACAGGCTTTGAGCACGGCGGAAATCTCGTCCAAGACAATCGGATCATCGATGGTCGCAGGCATTTTCCAGGGAAGGCCATCTGCGATTTTCTGCATCGTCCCGCGCAGGATCTTGCCTGACCGTGTCTTGGGCAGACGATCGACCATCAGCACCATCTTGAAAGCCGCGACCGGGCCGATCTCATCGCGCACCAACTGCACGACCTCTTTTGAAATCGCCGCATGATCCCGGTGCACATTCTTCTTCAACACGAGGAAGCCGCAGGGTATCTGCCCTTTGAGTTCGTCGGCAATGCCGATGACGGCACATTCGGCCACATCCGGATGCATGGCGCAGACCTCTTCCATCGCGCCTGTCGACAGCCGGTGTCCCGCACAGTTGATGATGTCATCCGTGCGCGCCATGACGAAGACATAGCCATCGTCATCGATCACGCCGGCATCGGCCGTCTTGTAATAGCCGGGGAATTCTTCGAGGCAGGATGTCCTGAAGCGCTCGTCCGCGCCCCAGAAGGTCACCAAACAACCAGGAGGCAAAGGGAGTTTGGCAACGATGTTGCCCAGTGTTCCGTGGGCGACAGGATGACCGGCATCATCCAGAATCTCCAAGTCGTAACCAGGCATCGGTTTCGCCGGTGAACCATGTTTCACCGGCAATAGCCCGAGACCGGCCGGATTGGCGGCAATGGCCCAGCCGGTCTCGGTTTGCCACCAGTGGTCGATGATCGGTATGTTCAAAATACGCTCGGCCCATTTCAGCGTCTCCGGATCCGCTCGCTCTCCCGCCAGGAAAAGAGCGCGCAGACCCGACAGATCGTACCGCGCAACATGTTCTCCTTCCGGGTCATCGCGCCGGATCGCCCGAAAGGCCGTCGGTGCTGTAAACAGCACCTTCACGTCATGGTCGCTGACCACACGCCAGAAAGTACCGGCATCCGGCGTGCCCACCGGTTTTCCCTCGAAGATGACCGTCGCATTGCCGGCCAGCAAAGGGCCGTAGACGATATAGGAATGGCCGACGACCCAGCCGATATCGGAGGCAGCCCAGAAAACCTCGCCCGGCTTCACCCCGTAGATGTTGGCCATGGTCCAGTTGAGTGCCACCATGTGCCCGCCATTGTCGCGCACGACACCTTTCGGCTGGCCCGTGGTTCCGGACGTGTAGAGAATATAGAGCGGATCGGTCGCCAGAACGGGCGTGCAGTCTACGCTTGAACCATTGATCTTCTCGGCCTCGACCGCCTGGGCAAGATCGACATCCCCATGCTCGTAGCGCAGGGGGGCGTGGTATTGGTCGCGCTGCAGGATAAAACAGTAGTCAGGTTTCACCTTGGCCATGTCGATGGCATGGTCGAGAAGCGGCTTGTACGGAACGATCCGCCCCGGCTCCAGGCCGCAACTCGCTCCGATAACGACCTTTGCGCCGCAGTCGTCAATACGGGTCGCCAGTTCATGCGCGGCAAATCCGCCAAAGACCACCGAATGGACCGCACCCAAGCGGGCGCAGGCAAGCATGGAAAACACCGCTTCCGGGATCATCGGCATGTAGATGATGACCCTGTCGCCTTTGCCGACCCCATGATTGCGCAGCACTGCGGCAATCGCGCTTACCTCGCTCAGCATCTGATCGTATGAGTAGCGTGCCGTCTGTCCGGTCATCGGACTGTCGTAAATCAGCGCGGTTTCGGACCCGTGGCCGGCCGCTATATGCCTGTCGATGCAGTTGTAGCAGGTATTGGTTTCACCGCCGACGAACCATCTTCCATACGGTCCCTGATCCGGATCGAAGGTTTTTTCCGGCGCCTTGAACCAATGCACCTGCGCGGCGGCCGTGCGCCAGAATTGTTCTGGATCTGCCTGCCAGAGGGCATAGGTTTCCTGATAGTTGCCCCGCATGTCGATCCTCCCGATGCCCATGCATGCCTCTTGTCTTATTGGCAAGTGTAGGAAGCCGACGGGTCGGTGGAAACCCAGACGAAAGAGCTACGCCAAAGGTATTCGAATGAATCCGGTTGACTCTTGGGCGGAGCTCTGGAATTTATAGAACATAAAGTGAACATTATGCAGGAGAGACCGTCATGGGCGCAGGCCCTCAGGCGCAGGAGCAGCTTTTTGCCCTCAGACAGGCCGTCGCCCTGATCGAGGGAAAGGCGAGCCATGCCGCCCGCATGGCGGCCGAACCCGACCATGCCTATCTGTCAACACCGTCCGACCGGCCGATGGAGCCTGTTGCGGCAGACTCTGAAAATGTCGAGTTCGCCAAGCTGATGGCCGAGATCGTGCGTGCGGGCGTGATGGTCGAGATCCGCAGCCAGCGCATGCAGGATGCGGGATCGGCCAGCGGGTTTGTGCTCGCTCTTGCCCGGTTGCTCAAGGGCCGCAATGGCGCGCCACGTCGTTCTCTTCTGATTGCCGATGCCTTTGGCGGGCGCGAGGCGGGCATGGTCTATGCACCCGGCCTTGTCGATTTTGGTCTTGAGCCTGACGAGTTGGTGCATGCCATGCCGCGGCGCATCGAGGATGCGCTCTGGCTTGCCGATGCGGCGCTGACCTCACGTGCCTTTTCCGCCGTGCTTCTCGAAGTGCATGGCAACCCCAAGAAATTCGGGCTGACCGAAAGCCGCCGCCTCAGTCTGCGCTCACGCGATACAGGCGGCGCCCTTTTTCTCCTTCGTCAGGCCGGAGAGGAGGAGGCTTCCAGCGCTCCTCTGCGCCTGCTTGTCGAACCGGCGCCAGCGGTGGCGCGCAAACTCTCGGACGGCAGCCTGCTTGGCGGCAGCATTGGCCATCCCGTTTTTCGTGTCCTTGTCGAGAAGTCCCGATCGCCGGGGCTGTCTCAGTTCATTCTGGAGTGGAACATCCATGAGCGCCGCCTTTACCCTCTCTCTGCCGGATCCGTCGCATCCCCTGGACCGGCGTATCCTGGCGATCTTCTTTCCGAGACTGGCAACCGATCGGATCGCACGCCGTCGATGGGGATTGTCGTGGCGCTCGACCGGGCGTCCTGACCCTGCGCCGATCGTTTGTGTCGAGCGGATCTCCAATGCCATGCGCTTGACGGCGCTCGACGAGGCGGCCGAGGCGATTGGTCTGCGTGTCGGCCAGGGGCTGGCCGAAGCACGTGCGATTTGTCCGTCACTCGATGTGATCGATGCCGATGCGCAGGCCGACAGACATTTCCTCGATGCCCTGGCGGATTGGTGCGATCGTTACACGCCTCTGGTGGCCATCGATGGCGAGAACGGGCTGGTGCTCGACATCACCGGCTGCGCGCATCTTTTCGGCGGCGAGGCGATGCTGCTGGACGACCTTCTCTCGCGCCTGACCGATTTCGGCCTTGATGTACGCGGATCGGTTGCGCCCACGCCAGGCCTTGCCTGGGCTGCTGCTCGTTTTTCCCGGACGCAGATCATTGCGGCTGACGAGATGCCGGCAGTGCTTTCCCCCTTGCCGATGAAGGCATTGCGGCTTGCAGCCGAAACCTGTCTGACGCTCGCCAAGGTCGGTCTCAAGCAGATCGGAGAGTTGATGACGGCGCCACGGGGGCCGATCATGCGGCGGTTCGGACCTGAGCCGCTGTTGCGTCTGGACCGGGCGCTGGGCCGTGAAGGCGAACCGATATCGCCGCGCCGGCCACTCGCCATGCTTTCGGTCGAGCGACGCCTGGCGGAGCCGATCAGCATGGAGGCACAGATTCTCGATCTTGCCGGTCGACTTGCCTGTGGCTTGAAGGCTGGTCTTCAAGCCCGGGGCGAAGGCGGTCGGCTGTTTGAACTTCTGCTTTTTCGCGTGGATGGACGGGTGTTCCGCATCGAGGTCGGCACATCGGGGCCCCTGAACGATGCGGTTCGGATCCGCTCGTTGTTTTCGGAAAGGCTGCAGGTGCTGCGCGATGATCTGGATGCCGGCTTCGGTTTCGAGCTGGTCAGGCTCAATGTGTTGCGCAGCGAGAGCCTGTCGCCCAGTCAGCCGCAGTTCGATCAGGAGGCGGAAGCGGAAGGACGTTTCGGTCGTTTTATCGACCAGGTTTGCGCCCCGCAGGGGCCTCGCTGTCTGAGTGTACCGGTGGCGCTGGCCAGCCATTGGCCGGATCGGGCCGCGACATTGGCTCCGTTGGGCGATGGCCTGTCGCCAGGCCGACTACCCCATGCCTCGCCGCTCCGGGGCGAGCGGCCGATCCGGCTGTTTACCCGGCCGGAACCGGTGGAAGTGACAGCCGAGGTGCCGGATGGTCCGCCGGCGAGCTTTCGCTGGCGTCGGACACGGCACCGGGTGGCGCGTGCGGAGGGGCCGGAACGGCTGGCAGCGGAATGGTGGGTCGACGACAACAAGCATAAGCCACGCGATTATTTCCGTATCGAAGACAGCGCCGGCCACCGTTTCTGGCTGTTTCGCGAAGGGCTCTACGAGCGCGGTTCCGACATTCCGAGCTGGTACATGCAGGGGGTGTTTGCCTGATGGAACAGGTCTATTTCGAGATTGGCGCGCGGAGCAATTTTTCCTTTCTCGAGGGTGCCGCGCATCCGGAAGACATGGTCTTGGCAGCGAAAGCGCTCGGCATTTCAGGTCTGGGGCTTGCCGATCGGAATACGGTCGCGGGCGTTGTACGCATGCATGCCGTGGCCAAGGCGCATGGCTATGCCTTTCGTCCCGGGGCTCGGCTGGTGTTTGCCGACGAGACGCCGGATCTGTTGGCCTATCCGATGAACCGGCGTGGCTGGGGCCAACTCTGTCGTCTGCTCAGCGTTGGAAACCTGCGATCCGAAAAAGGCAGTTGCAGGCTTCACGAGGCCGATCTTCTGGACTGGTCGGAGAATCTGCTGTTTGCCGCCATGCCACCGGACCTGACCGACCACGCGCAGGTTGACGGTTTTCGTGCTTGCCTCAAGCGTCTTTTGCCGCATCTCGCCGATCGTCTCTATCTGGTGTTGGTGCCCCGTCACAATGGACGCGACCGGCAGAGCTTTGCCGAGCTGGCCGCTATCGGGCAGTCTCTGGGCCTGCCGCTGATTGCCAGCAATGACCCATTCTACGCGCTCGCCGAACACCAGCCGCTTGCCGATATTGTCACGGCCATTCGTGAGCATGTTACGGTCGCCGAGGCGGGATTTCGCCTTGCGATGAATGCCGAGCGGCACCTGAAGACGCCTCTGGAGATGGCCCGTCTGCTCAGACTCCAGCCCAAGGCAATTGAGGCAACACAGAGGTTTTTTAGCCGGCTTCACTTTTCACTCGATGAGCTCAGCCATCAATATCCCGATGAGAGCATCGATGGGGAAGCCCCGGCTGATGTGCTGCGGCGATTGACCTATGAAGGTGCAGCAAGGCGTTTTCCCGACAGGGATGTCCCCGCAAAAGTTCAGGACCTGCTTGAATACGAACTGAAACTGATCGGCGATAAACGCTACGAACCCTATTTTCTGACCGTCCACCGGATCATCAATCATGCCCGAAGCGAAAGAATCCTGTGCCAGGGGCGCGGATCGGCGGCCAATTCCGCGGTCTGCTACTGCCTCGGGATCACGGAGGTAAATCCGGAAAAGACGACCCTACTGTTCGACCGTTTCATCTCGACGGAGCGCGACGAGCCGCCGGATATCGACGTCGATTTCGAGCACAGCCGGCGCGAGGAGGTCATCCAGTTCATCTACAAGGCTTACGGACGTGAACATGCAGCACTGACGGCAGCGGTAATCAGCTACCGGGCTCGTTCGGCCGGTCGCGAAGTCGCCAAGGTCTTCGGCCTTTCGGATGATGTGCAATCGGCACTGGCCGGTTCGATCTGGGGCTGGTGGACAAAAAATTTCACCGAGGAACAGGCCAAGGCGGCCGGGCTCGATCTTGGCGATCCGACGACGCGGCGCGTGATGCATTATGCCGACCGCATTCAGGGCTTCCCGCGCCACCTGTCCCAGCATGTCGGTGGCTTCGTGATCACCCGCGACCGGCTCGACGAGGTGGTTCCGGTCATGAATACGGCCGACGGCCGTTATATGATCGAATGGGACAAGGACGATCTCGATACGCTGAAGATCCTGAAGATTGACGTGTTGGCGCTCGGCATGCTGACCTGTCTTTCCAAGGCATTGAAGCTGTTGGAGCAACACTACCGGCGCACGGAAACGCTTGCCTCGATCTTCAATGATGAGCAGCCGGCGGTGTATGACATGATCTGCCGGGCCGATACACTGGGCGTCTTCCAGATCGAAAGCCGGGCGCAGATGAGCATGCTGCCGCGGCTGCAGCCGCGTGTTTTCTACGATCTGGTGATCGAGGTGGCGATCGTCCGGCCCGGACCGATCCAGGGCAATATGGTGCATCCCTATCTGAAAAGCCGGCAGGAGTTTCGAAAATACGGCCGGCAACCGACCTATCCGAAGGCGGAGCTCGTGCCGGTGCTGGCCCGTACACTTGGCGTGCCGCTTTTTCAGGAGCAGGCGATGCAAATCGCGATCACTGCGGCCGGTTTCAAGCCAGCCGAAGCCGACCGATTGCGGCGAGCGATGGCAACATTCCGCCGGACCGGCCAAGTCAGCGATTTCAAGATACGCTTCGTCGAGGGCATGGTTGGACGCGGTTACGAGCGGACGTTTGCCGAGCGCTGTTTCAGTCAGATCGAGGGTTTCGGTGAGTACGGCTTTCCGGAAAGCCATGCCGCTTCATTCGCGCTACTGGTCTATATTTCCTGCTGGCTCAAGGCCTTTTATCCAGACGTGTTCTGTGCCGCCCTGCTCAACTCTCAGCCGATGGGGTTCTATGCGCCGGCGCAGTTGATCCGTGACGCGCGCGAGCATGGCGTCGAGATGCGACCCGTCGACATCAATCATTCCGATTGGGACACCGGGCTGGAAGAGGCCGAGTTCGAAACCGCGCGGATTTCGCCGCGCCATCGATCGATGGCGGGCGTCATCCTGACGGAAAAGGCGGTGCGGCTGGGTTTGCGGCAGGTCAAGGGCGTCTCGAAGACGGATATGGATCTGCTCGTGGCGCGACGCGGATCAGGCTACGATTCGGTCCGCGATCTCTGGCTGCGCACGCGCCTCACGCGTTCGGTGATCGAAAAGCTGGCGGATGCGGATTGTTTCTCGTCGCTTGGCCTTGCGCGGCGCGATGCACTTTGGGCAGCTCAGGCGCTGGATGGCGAACAGGCGGTGGAAACGTTGCCGTTATTTGCAACAGTGCCGCAGGAGGGCATTCACATGGAGGCCGAGATGGCTTTGCCGCGCATGCTGCCGGGCGAAGAGGTGCTGAGCGACTATCGCTCGCTCACCTTCTCGCTCAAGGCCCATCCGGTGTCCTTCCTGCGGGCGGACATGACACGAGCGGGGCTCCGTCGTGCCGTCGATCTGGAGACCCTGCGCAGTGGCGACAAGATCCTCATTGCCGGATTGGTGCTGGTGCGGCAGCGGCCAGGTTCGGCCAAAGGCGTTATCTTCATGACCATCGAAGATGAGACAGGTGTCGCCAATATCATTGTCTGGCCGAAGGTGTTCGAACGGTATCGGGCAATCGTCATGGGCGCGCGCTTCGTCTGTCTGCGCGGCAAGCTGCAAAAGGCGGATGGGGTTATTCATGTGGTCGCCGATCATCTGGTTGATGCAACGGTCCGGCTCGGTATCCTGCAACGCGATCTGAAGGATTTTACCACGCTTGCCCGCGCCGATGAGGTTCGACGGCCGGGTATCGATCATCGCCAGGGCAAGCAAGGGGTCGCGATGGGTAGTAGCCGCGCGTCGCTCGCGGTGCAACGAAAGCCGGCAGATGGACGCAAGGCGGACGGCGCTGCGATTGCAAGCGTCATGCCGAAAGGCCGCAATTTTCACTGAGCGACCGGATGTCGCGGTGCATCGGATTTTTCTTGACAAAGCGCATCCGGTTCAGCAGAAAGGCGACAGTAAGAGTCATGTTTGACGGTGCGCTTCATGCTGGTCTGCAGCTGCAATTACATCACCGACAAGGACATCAAGTCAGTCATCACTGAGTTGCTTGATGAAGATTGTTGGCAGTTGATCGTTCCCGCCAAGGTCTATCATGCCATGGGCAAGCGCGGTCGTTGCTGTGGTTGCTTCCCGAATGTGGTCGAGCTGATTATCCGCACGACCGAAGACTATCACGCTGCCCGCGAGACCGAGACGGCCGAGGTTGTCGATTTCATGGACCGCCTGAAGCGTTTCCATGAAGAGCAACGTGCCGCGATCCAGGAACGTCGCTTGGCCTCAGTGGCGGCCCGTCGCGCTGGCTGATAGCTGACCTTTCATGGGATGCCTCGATTGGGCATGTGCCTATAAGTCTTCTCCCCCTTTCTGACATGTCGGGCTCGCGTAAGTATCGGCGCTATTTCAGAGTGCTGGGCGTGCGTTCCTTCCACCGGCAATCATTGTTTGACGGATTGGTTCGCTTGCTTGCAGGCCGAACTACCTACCCAGCTTGAGTTGAAGGTGGCTTTGAATCCCCGGGTAACTCACTTGGTTTCGCATGCCCGACAGTGATCTGGTTCCGCGGCGATGCTGCCGCGCGACATAAACCCCGTCCTTGAGCGCGCGTCCGACAACGGGGCTTGCCTGGCTGAGTTGTGTTTGGTTGCACTCAAGAATGGCAGGGAGCAAGCAGGAGGCTACGGGTGAGCGCCGGTCCCTGAGGAGGCGCGAGATTGACATTGATCAACCGCTTTTCCTCAAGCTCCGCGGATCGACACCAAGCCGAAGGAATGACACCTCAAAGGTGGAGGGATCTCCTGCCAGAGACATTCTGCATGCATGGGCAAAAGCGCGGAGCAGGATGTTCTGGAACCCTCTTCGAGAGCACGAGATACGGCACCGCCGACGAAAGTCCGGCCGCGACAAACCGACCGTGGGCGAAACCATTGCGAAGGGATTCGGAGCGCGCCTTACCTCGTGTGTGTGAAGGCGCAGGTGCAGGAGAACGTAAAGGCGGGCTTTTTAAAAGCCTCCGATGTGACGCGGTTCCTCATGGCACTTCTCATGGCAGCTCACGGTACCGCAATCATGCTGCTGTCTTTGCTTGGATGCAGGTATGATGGAGTAAGCCTGTGGACGCTCGGGCTCCGCGCCCTTGCCCAAAGCTGGCGGTTGGTCGATGTCAGGGCTTGCATGGCGCAGAGGCCAACGTTGACCCACGGAGGCCGATGTTCAACTGCGGCGTCTGATCCCCTGTTTCAAGACTGTGTGGCCGCATGTAAAGCGGTTGGGGCGACAGCCAGGTTTCGCAGCGGGTTTTCGCCACGAATGCAATGCAACCATATTAGAATACTTCTAAAAAACTGCTCGACAGAATTTCAAGCAGGGCGTAGAGTTCCGCCATTCCATTCACGTAGAGGACGAATTTCATGAAGGGTGATCCGAAGGTCATTGAACGGCTCAACGAGGCACTTTTCCTCGAGCTTGGCGCGGTCAATCAGTACTGGCTGCACTACCGCCTGCTTGAGGACTGGGGCTATACCAAGCTCGCCAAGAAGGAGCGGGCCGAGTCGATCGAAGAAATGCAGCATGCGGACAAGCTGGTTGCCCGCATCATCTTCCTGGAAGGTCATCCAAACCTGCAGCAGGTCGGCGCGTTGCGCATCGGCCAGAATGTCAGGGAAGTCCTCGAAGCCGATCTTGCCGGCGAGTATGATGCCCGCACCGCCTACAAGGCATCGCGCGATGTCTGTCACCAGGCTGGTGATTACGTCACAATGAAGCTGTTCGAAGAGCTTCTGATCGACGAGGAAGGCCATATCGACTTCCTCGAGACGCAGATCGAGTTGCTCACGAAGCTGGGCGAGGAAAAATACGGCCAGCTCAACGCCGACTCGGCTGACAACGCCGAATAATCCGTCGATTGCTTGCCTATTCAAGACCCCGGTGCCCCGTGCGCCGGGGTCTTTTTCATCTTGGATACCGCAAGCGGTCAAATCGGTCGCCCGGGCGCCAGGTGGTGCCAAGGCCCGGAATCATCTGGGACCGCAGCGCTCTGCATCGCGTTCAATCTGAGACCAATGCGTCTGGCCGACAACGATTTCGCATGTCAGGCGTCGAGGCGAAAGCGTGCCCGATAGGCGGCCGGGCTTGTGGAAAGCCGGCAGCGAAAATGATGCCGCATCGTGGCAAGCGTGTTGAAGCCGGATATTCGGGCGATATCGTCCAGTGGCGCGGATCCGGGTTGCTGTAGCAATTCGCAGGCGTGGCGCAATCGCTCCAGTAGAAGCCAGTCACCCGGTGACTTGCCGGTCAGGTCCTTAAACCGGCGCTGGAAAGTGCGTTCGCTCATGCCGGCCCGATCCGCCATCAGCTTCAGCGGAATAGTTTCGTCGAGCCGGCTGCGCAGCCAGTCGATCAGGGGTGAAAGCCTCGCGCCTTCACGATCGTCCAGTATCGGCCGCTCGATAAACTGTGCCTGCCCACCCTCGCGATGCGGCGGCACCACCAAACGACGGGCGACGCTGTTGGCAGCCTCGGCGCCGAAATCGCGGCGCACGACATGCAGGCAGAGGTCAATGCCGGCAGCACTTCCGGCAGCCGTCAGAACCTGGCCCCCGTCGATATAAAGCACGTCAGGGTTGAGATCGATGTCCGGATAGCGAGCGGAGACGGCCGCGATATAGCGCCAGTGCGTAGTGGCCTGGCGCCCGTCGAGAAAGCCGGCGGCGGCGAGGACGGCAATTCCGGAACAGAGCGACATGATCCGTGCGCCCCTTGCATGGGCAATCCTGAGGGCATGAAGCAGCGGCTCTGGCACCGCAGCGTCGATGTCGCGCCAGCCGGGAACCACGATCAGGTCGGCTTGGACCAGCCGTTCCAGGCCGCCATCCACCGAGACGGTGAGACCGCCGGCGGCGCGCAGTGGCCCGGGCTCTGCGGCGGCGGTGATGTAACGATACCAGCCTGCCCCCACCTCGGGACGGGGCAGACCAAAAACCTCATATGCAACGCCGAATTCGAAAGTGCAGAGGCCGTCGTATGCGAGCACAACGACATGAGGCCCGGAGGTTGAAGCGACTGAGGTCATGATTTGGCGTGATCTTTACGTAGTTTGGCAATTACGCCAGTTTCGCCAATTCAATTCCGAATGCAAGGTTTGTCTCGTCGAGACAAGTCTCGACCACGCTACCCCGTGGCACCGCAGCAGCCTGGTGATCAACATGGTTATCCTTGTCCGTCGGTACGGATAGGGCCGGCAGATCTGCTTGTAACAGGGCGCTGTCAGTTGCAGACGCCCCCGCTGCTGCACGCGCTCGAGGTAAATATCTGAACCGGTCTTTCACGAAGGAAATGTCCATGCCTGTTGCTATACCCAGTCATGTCACTGAAATTCCCGCTGCCGCGCCCCCCTTGGTGGCGGAGCACTATGCCCGTCGGCTCGCCTTCGAGACCGATTGCTGGGACGTGCATCATGCCTTCCAGTCCGGGCAACCGGATTTCGTGCTGCTCGATGTGCGTGGACCTCAACTCTATCAGGCGGCGCACGTGCCCGGTGCGATCAACCTGCCACATGGCAAGATGACCGAGCGGAAGATGGCAGAATGGCCGAGCGACACGCTGTTCGTCGTCTATTGCGCCGGGCCCCACTGCAACGGCACGGATCGTGCGGCTCTGCGCCTTGCCCGGCTGGGGCGGCAGGTCAAGGTGATGATCGGCGGCATGACCGGCTGGGCCGATGAAGGCTTCGAGGTTGCGGCGGGGCGGTAATTTGCACCCTGTCGGTCTTTCGGGTCTTTCGGGTCTTGGCGGATGAGGCCGAGGTGGGAGACGACGATTTTCCGCCGACGGACATTCGGTGTCGCAATGTGGTGTCAGGTTAGGTTGCGGTGCCGGTGCGCAGAGATCGACCGGACCGGACCGGTCTGGTCGGCAAGCTGCATGCGGAAAAGGCAGGTGGCGATCTCGAAGCCGCTGTCGGTCGCCGCCTTTGGCCTGACCTGTCCTTGGCCCGACCTGCCTTGGGCTTTTCTGCTAACGCTGCTGAATACGATTTGCGGTCATTGCGGGCAGCGAGAGGCTCGAACGGTTGCCAAAAGCTAACAAATGGCGGAAGCTTTTCTCCTGCGGCAAACCGGGGTGGAGATTGCGCGATGACGACAGCCTCATATGAAAAGGCTCCGTTGCATTCGAGCCGGGGCACGATCTGCCAGGGCTGCTGGGATCAGATGCATGTGCCGATCCCGATCCGTGGCGCGTTGGCCTTGCCGTTCCGCGCCTTCGGCATTACGCGCAGCAAGATGAACCCGAACATCTGCACGATCTGCGAGCGGGCCTTTCAGTATGTCAAAAAACAGAGGCATGTAACCGCCGACGCGACGATCCTGTTCGCCGATATCAGAGGTTTCACCAATCTCTCTGAACGCATGGACGTGGTGAAGCTCAGCGAGATGGTCAGCCTGTTCCAGGGGCGCTGTGCCGAGGCGATCTGGGCGCATGACGGGATCGTCAACAAGCAGATGGGCGACGGCCTGATGGCGATCTTCAACTTTCCCATCGTGTGCACGAATCACGTGGCTGCGGCGATCTTGGCGGCGCAGGACATTCAGCGAAATTGCAGCGCTGCACTCCGCAGCCTGAACATCGATCCCGGCGCATCACCCGACGGCGCGCAGGATGTCAGGGTCGATGGAGGGATCGGGGTTGGCGTCGGCATTCATTCCGGGGATGTCGAGATCGGCGAGTTCTCCAGTTTCCGCAGCGATTTTACAGCGATCGGCGGCGTGGTCAATCTGGCGGCACGTCTTGAATCGCAGGCGGCGGCGGGCGAGATCCTGGTGTCGGCAGCGGCTGCAGCCCAGGCTGAAGACCTGATGGCAGGAACGCATACGCGCTCGCTTGTGCTCAAGGGCATAGAGCAGCCGGTGCAGGCAAGGGTACTTGTAACGCATTGAAGGGGCGCGCAAGGGCGCGATCGTGCTGTCAGCGCCCGGCTGTTGTGACTGCGCGTGGGATCTGCCGGCGGGCCGCATTGGCCCGAGTGATCAGTTGCAGGTGGCCGCTAGAGTTTGAAGACAACTTCGACATTCTGCTGATCCTGAGCGATGACATGGCACAGAGTTTCAAAGTTTTCGCCCTTGATGCACAGCGTGAATTCACCTGGTATGCCGACCGAACTGGAGACCGTCAGGCCGGCACTGTCGGCGCCGAGTGACTTGATGGTGCAGTCGATCGTCGAGCGCCGGTTGTTGAATAGGATCGAGCCTGCTTTCAGCACCCGCCGGCGGGAGCCCGTCGTGGGATCGGGCCGGATCGAGCTCCAGGCGACACATTGATTTCGGCCCCTGTGCTTGGCGTGATACATGGCGGCATCGGCCTCGGCCAGCAGCGTCTCGATGTCCTTGCCGACGATCGAGAGCGTCGATATGCCGAAACTGGCTGTGACGTCCAACGCTCCATATGCTCCGCGCACCGGCTCGGCGGAAATCGCAGCGCGCAACTTTTCGGCGACCGCGAGCCCGCGCTCGCGGTCGGCATCGGGTAGTACGATGCAGAATTCTTCACCGCCGAGGCGACCGAACAGATCCCCGGCGCGAAGGCCCGCCCGGCAGATAGCCGCCACCGATTTCAGAACCTCGTCTCCGGCGGCGTGCCCAAAGGCATCGTTGACGCTCTTGAAATGATCGATATCCAGGACGATACAGGACAGAGCATGCCGGTGGCGCAACGCCTGCACGATGCGTTGATCCGCTTCCTGCTTGAAGGCACGACGGGTCAGGGCTTCGGTCAGGCTGTCGGTTGCCGCCGACTGCAGCAATTCGATGCGGTCCATCGCGGCGCCGGCCAATTCCTCGAGAATGGCGAGGTCCCTGGCGGCGAATGACTTCGGGCTGCGATCGATGGCGCAAACCGTTCCGATGATATGCCCGTCCCTGGTCTTCAACGGCACGCCGGCATAAAAGCGGATATGGCTTTCGCCCGTCACCGCCGGATGCTGCGCGAACCGCGGATCCCGGCTCGCGTCCTTAACGATCACCGGTTCCTCGTCATCGACCACATAGCGGCAGAAACTGTCTTCGCGGGGCACTTCATCGACGGACATGCCGGAACAGGCCTTGTACCACTGGCGATGGGCATCGATCAGGGTGACCAGACCGATGTCGATGGAAAAAACCTGCTTGATCAGGCGGACAATGCGGTCGAAGCCTTCGTCCCTTGGCGTGTCGAGGAGATCCAGCTGCTCCAGTGCGGCCAGTCGCTGGAATTCCCGCTTCTTCTTATCTTCGGACGACTTCCCGAAAGCTTTCGCAATCGCCATTGCGCATTTTTCCTCGACAGGATTGAGATAGTAATGCCTGCCATACATTGATGAAGAAATTGGCCATGGACGATCTGCCGGGCGCTCTTTCACACCTGCAGAAGCATGCCATTTCCGGCCTTGTCCGCTCCTGGCAAGGTCGTCAGGCGGCGAGGTGGGCGAATTCCGCCACGACCTGATCATAGACCGCGCGCTTGAAGGGAACGATCAGGCCGGGCAGGTCCTGCATAGGTTTCCATTCCCAGGCATCGAATTCTGCCTGGTGGCCGCCGGGCGGCGGGTTGATGGCGATCTCGCTTTCGTCGCCTTCGAAGCGGAAGGCGAACCAGCGCTGAGTCTGGCCGCGGTATTTGCCGCGCAGGCCGATGCCAATCAGTTCAGGTTGCAGATCGTAGTTGATCCAGCGGCTTGCCTCGGCGAGCAGGGAAACCGACTTGATCCCGGTTTCCTCGTAGAGTTCCCGAATGGCGGCCGGCAGCGCATCCTCGCCGGCATCGATGCCGCCCTGGGGCATCTGCCAGAGCTGCGGCGAGCCGTCATATTCGGAGTTGCCTTCAACCATGCGGCGGCCGGCCCAGACATGGCCCGCCTTGTTCAGCACCATGATGCCAACGCAGGGGCGGTAGGGAAGATCCTCGGCCTTGACCGGCTGTGCAGGTGCTTTGTTCATCATATCCTCAGGGCTTGTTGTCCGTGGCCAGGGCGGAGACGCCGACGATCTCGATGCCGCGGGCGACCGCCTCCTCGCGCCATTCGGCGACGGCGGAGATGGTCTCGTCGAAGGCAGAGCCGATACCGATCGCCTGGCCGTTGCGCTGGGCGATGCGTTCCAGTTCATCAAGCTTGGCGAGGATCGCCTTGCGATCCAGCTGGGCGTCGATCATTACGTCGCCGAAGGCATGGGGAATGCCGATCGCCTTGGCAAAGTCGCCCGACAGCGAGCGGGCGGTCGAGCCGTCGTCGAGGAACAGCAGGCCGCGATTGCCGATGTCGCGCATGATCGGGTCCATGGCTTTCTCATCGGAGAGGAAACGCGCGCCCATATAGTTCATGATGCCGGTGTAGTTGGTGATCTGCGCCATCGCCTGATGCAGGTTGGCGAGATTAGTGGCTTTACCCTTTTCGGCGACCAGCGTGCCGCGACCGGGATCGTTGTTGGGATAATCGAAGGGCTCCATCGGCACCTGGAGCAGGACTTCATGGCCCTTGCGGCGCGCTTCCTGCATCCAGCGGGTGAGGCTGTTGCCGGTGGCGGCAAAGGCGAGCGTCACGTCGTCGGGCAGGTCGCGGATGGCCTTCTGGCTGCCGGTCTGGCTGAGCCCGATGCCACCGATGACGATGGCGATGCGGTTGCCGCGGGCGCCGGACCAGGGGCGGGCGTAGAATTCGACCGGTTTCAAGCCATCGGCGCCGATGATCGGCAGGCGTCCTTCAGGGCTGTCTTCGAGCAGATCGTCGTTCGGCTGACCGGCCAGGCGCGGATCCTGGATGTGTGATCCGATGATCACCGGGCCTTCGCCGTCGCGCGGCTTGGGCGTGTATTTGGTCACGACGGAGCCGTCATCGGTCACGGTGCGCTGGACGTTGGCGCCATCCTGCGGCCGGCTCCGGCTGAGGCCCGAGCCCGCTTCGTCGAGGGCGGTTCTATCTTCAGCGACGGCAACAGGGGTTTCTTCGTCGGCGCCGGCGACAATGATCGGCGGGGTGCCTTGAAGGGGAAGCGGCGAGAGTGCGGTCAGAGCGGAAAAGCCGACAAGCACCAGCACGGCTGCCGTCGAACCCAATGCCGAAAGGCGGAACCGTCGCTTGGCGCGACTTCCGCCTTTTCGCTCCTGGCCGAGCGGTGCATGCAGATCCATGCGGGAATTCCAACGGCTATCGACGGGTCAAAACCCAGGCGCCCGCGCCCATCAGGGCGCAGGCTATGGCTTGTTCGATTACTGCAGCGAGGCCTTCTGCGGATCGGCCGGGAAGGCCGGGTCCGTCTTGACGCCACGCAGCAGGTCGAGGGCATAGTTCAACTGGACGTCGTCCTTTGCTTCCGGCGGGACATAGGCGACCGAACCCGAACCTTCGTCGTTCTCGTTCTGGCCCTTGATGTGACCCGGCAGTGCCGATTCACCTTCGGCACGGACCTTGCCCTGCAGTTCTTCCGGCAGTGGCTGTTCGACCTTGATGTCCGGCTCGATGCCAGTGCCCTGGATCGACTTGCCCGACGGCGTGTAATAGAGCGCCGTGGTCAGGCGCAGCGCACCCTTTTCGCCCATCGGAATGATGGTCTGGACGGAGCCCTTGCCGAAGGAACGCGTGCCGAGAACGGTGGCGCGCTTCAGGTCCTGCAGGGCGCCGGCGACGATTTCCGATGCCGATGCCGAACCGCCGTTGACGAGAACGACGAGCGGTTTGCCGTCGGTCAGGTCGCCTGCGCTGGCGTTGAAGCGACGGGTGTCTTCCGGATCACGCGAACGGGTGGAGACCACTTCGCCGCGCTCGAGGAAGGCGTCCGAGACATAGATCGCCTGATCGAGCAGACCGCCCGGATTGAGGCGGAGGTCGAGAACGAAGCCCTTCAGCTTGTCGGCCGGAACGTCCTTCTTGATCTTCTCGATCGCCGCTTCCAGATCGTCATAGGTTTTTTCGGTGAACGAAATGACGCGCAGATAACCGACATCGCCTTCGACGCGCGACTTGACCGCGCGGATCGGGATAATTTCGCGCATCACGCTGAGTTCGATGGGCTTGTCGGCACCCTTGCGCAGGATGGTCAGCTTGATCGCGGTGTTGACCGCGCCGCGCATCTTTTCGACGGCTTCCTCAAGCTTGAGGCCGCGCACCGACTCGCCGTTGATCTCGGAGATGAAGTCGCCGGCGAGGATGCCAGCCTTGGAACCGGGCGTGTCATCGATAGGAGTGATGACCTTGACCAGTTCCTCTTCCATCGTCACCTCGATGCCGATGCCGCCGAATTCGCCGCGGGTCTGGGTCTGCATGTCCGCCGCGTCCTTGGCGTTCATGTAGACGGAATGCGGGTCCAGCGAGGTGAGCATGCCGTTGATCGCGCTCTCAACCAGCTTTTCCTCATCCGGCGGCGTGACATACTGGGCGCGGATGCGCTCGAACACGTCGCCGAAAATCGACAGTTCCTTGTAGGTGGAAGGGCCAGCCGCTTGCGCGGGGACACCAGCCGAGTAAATGACGCTCATCGCGGTTGCGCCCATCAGTGCGCCGACGAGTAGAAGAGAAGCTCTACGAATCATTCTGTGCCTTTCCAGAATCGCCTCCGACCCACCAGGGGCGGGAATCAACCGGTTTTCCGTCTTTCCGAAGTTCTATGTAAAGGGTCGGGCGGTCGGTTTCCAGCGCCAAAGCTGTGGCGCTTGCCACTCTTTTCTCACCCATCGTCGCGAGGGGTTCACCGGAAAGCACGAACTTGCCCTGACTGGTGCTGATCCGGTCCATTCCGGACAATACCATATGATAGCCGTCGCCCGTATTCAGAATGATCATCTGGCCGTAGCTTCGGAAATTTCCTGCAAACACCACCCATGCATCCGCCGGTGCGGTGACCAGCGCGCCCGGCGACGAAGCAATGACCATGCCCTGCGCCTGGTGGCCGGTTCCGTCCGGATCACCGAAATGCCGCAAGGTCTCGCCGGCGGCCGGCAATTCCAGTTTCTGCTGCAAATCCGAGAAGGGATATGCTGGCGCAATACGGTTTTTATCGGGCAATCCGGACTGCGCAAGCTCACGGGCGCGGGTGCGTTGTTCCTCGGTCATCTGGTCGCGCCTGGCCTCTTCGGCACGGGCCATTTCGGCCGCCTGGCGGGATGAAAGGATCTCGTTTTCCAGCGACTGGATGAGCGCTTCCATGGTGGAGGCGCGTTCGGCAAGTGCTTCTGATTGCTTGCGTTCTGCCTGCAGCTGCAGCGTATTGGTGCGGGCCAGCCGATCGTTTTCGGCAAGCAACAGATCCATGCGGCGCTCCTCTTCCTGGCGGCTGGAAATGGCCGCCACGAGCTGGTCCATTTCCGTCTTTCCGGCCTCTCGAAGGTCGATCAACTCTTTGAGATCGGCGGCGAGCTTGTCGGTCTGGTGGCGCATGCCAGGCACGACGGAGCCGAGCAGGATCGCGGTGCGCACGGAGGCCAGCGCGTCCTCGGGGCTGACGAGCAAAGCCGGCGGGGGATTGCGACCCATGCGCTGCAGGGCGGCCAGCACTTCGGCAAGAACGGTGCGGCGTTCACGGAAGGAGGCGCGGATGCCATCCTCCCTGATGCCGATATCAGCGAGCCGCTTTTCGCCACTGGTGATCTGTTTCTCGATGTCCTTGCGACGCGTGGCGGACTCGATCAGGGCGGTCTTGAGGCTCTCCGTTGTCTTGGCCAGCGCGTCGATACTTTTTTGCAGCTCGGCGGCTTTGTCATTGGATAGCCGCATGGTCTGCGAGATGTCCTGCAGTTCCCGGCCAATCTGGTCGCGCTTTGTCCGCAGTTCCACTTCGGCATTTGTCGGGGGGACTTCTGGTGTCGTCGTGGCGGGGACGCGTGCGCCGGTCTCGGCCGCTGGAGGTGTCGATCCGGTGATTGCCGGCTCCTGCGCCTGCACGCCAGACAGCGCAGTCGCAGTGATGAGCATGATGGCGAGGGGCAAAACACGCGACAACCACGTGGGCTGTCTGCGGCTGCGCGCATCGCTCATGCCAGTCAGCGCTGGCTGGGACATCTGGGTGGTTATCGATGGCAAATGCTGATCCCGGTTCGGCGGGAAAATACGCTGATTTGCCGCGCAGGCAAAGCGGCTTTGCGCCCATGCGGTCAAACGCGATGATAAGGATGTCCGGTGAGGATGGTGACGGCGCGATAGAGCTGCTCTGCCAGCAGGATACGGACCAATTGATGCGGCCATGTGAGGCGGCCGAGATTGAGCACCAGCCTTGCCCGGTCGCGCAATTCGGGATCGACGCCATCGGCGCCGCCAATGATGAAGACCATGTCGCGTTGGCCATTATCGGCGGCATCGCCAATGAATTTTGCGAATTCCGGGCTGTCAAACGCCTTGCCGCGCTCGTCGAGGACGACAATCAGCGCGCCGTCGGGGACCGTGCGGGAAAGCTCGGCGCCTTCCTCGCGTTTGCGGGTCTCGGCATTGCCGGCGCGGCTTTCGTTGAGCTCGACGGAGCGGGTGAATTCGAGCCCGCAGCTTGGTCCCGCCTTGGCAAAGCGGTCTAGGTAACGGGACGCAAGTTCCTTCTCCGGTCCAGCCTTCAGCCGGCCCACGGCATAAATGCCAATTTTCATGACGGCGATCCTCGTCCCTGGGTCACAAAACCATTTGCCCGGCATAGCGGGATGCTTGCCGCGTCACTCCGGCTTCGGGACCGCCTGAACGACGGCCGGCCGTTTCTAGTGCAGGCGACCTTCCTCGATATCCGGCGCGGACCACATTCTTTCGATGCTGTAGAACTCACGGATTTCGGGACGGAATACATGCACGATGATGTCTCCAGCGTCGATCAGGACCCAATCGCCCACTTCCAGACCTTCGACGCGGGCGGAGCCCAGGCCTTCGTCCTTCATGTCGGAGATGAGATGTTCGCTGATCGCCGTCACATGCCGGTTCGAGCGTCCGGACACGACGACCATGTAGTCGCCCAGTGCGGATTTGCCGGCTATGTTGATCGAGACGATGTCTTCTGCTTTTGAGTCCTCAAGGCTTGCGAGGACCAGCTCAAGCGCGCGGGCTGCAGCATCGGCGCCACGTTCCGGGCTTTTCGGGATCGCGCTGTGCGCTCTTCCCTTGGTGTGCACTGTTGTCAGAGGTCTTCCTTTCCTTGGTATAACAGAACAGCACGTCTGTGATTCCCTGTTGCGGAAATCAGATTAAAAGGTGGCATCGATCCGTTAATCTTTCAAGACAGTCCATTGAAATGGAACAATCGACCGTTCAGTTCTCGGCGGCAGCGCGAAGGGCTGAGGAACTGAGCGTCGAGCGCGGGCCATGGATGAATGTCCAGGCGGGGGCAGGCTTGCGCCAGAGCACGCCGGCATCG
The DNA here is from genome assembly GCA_900470155.1 of Hyphomicrobiales bacterium. Classification (GTDB taxonomy): domain Bacteria; phylum Pseudomonadota; class Alphaproteobacteria; order Rhizobiales; family Rhizobiaceae; genus Allorhizobium. Next base: position 266,370 of record UBZT01000010.1, on the reverse strand, counting down.
TCCTCGTCGATGCGGGCGTAGTCGAAGGTGCGGGCCATTTTCGACGAAAGATAGGACAGCGTCGAGCCGGGCCGGTCGATCACGGCGATCGGGAAGGTGGTGGCGATCTTCTGCCAGCGCTGCCAGTGGTGGAAACCGGCGAGATTGTCGGCGCCCATGATCCAGACGAAATGCACATGCGGATTGCGGCTGCGGATGAAATCCAGCGTGCGCGCGGTGTAGCTGGTGCCGAGCGTCTGCTCGAAAGCGGTGACCTTGATGCGCGGATCGGCGGCCATGGCCTCGCAGAGCGCCAGTCGCTGCGCGAGCGGCGCCAGCTCGCGGCGGCTCTTCAGCGGATTGCCGGGCGTGACCATCCACCACAGCTGGTCGAGGCCGAGGCGGCGCAGGGCGATCTCGGCCACGAGCACATGGCCCTGATGCGGCGGGTTGAACGAGCCGCCGAACAGGCCGACGACCATGCCCCGCTCGACATGGGGCATGACGCGGTGGCGGTGGGCGACCTGTTCCTGTTCCACGATGTTCGGGGCCGAGTTCAGGGCCGGACCTGGCCGGTGCCGCGCACCCGGTATTTGAACGATGTCAGCTGTTCGACGCCGACGGGGCCGCGCGCATGCATCTTGCCGGTGGCAATGCCGATCTCGCCGCCCATGCCGAATTCGCCTCCATCGGCAAACTGGGTCGAGGCATTGTGGAGGAGAATGGCGGAATCGATCTCGTTGAAGAAACGTTCGACCACCTGCGGATCCTCGGCGATCACCGCCTCGGTGTGATTGGACGAATAGCGTGCGATATGATCGATGGCGCCGGAAATGCCATCGACGATGGCAACCGCGATGATCGCATCGAGATATTCGGTGCGCCAGTCTTCCTCCACCGCAGGCTTGAGACCGGGAACGACACGCAGGACCGTGGCCGAGGCGCGGATCTCGCAGCCGGCTTCGGTCAAGGCTTCCAGCAACGGCGTCAGATGGGTGGCGATCGCACCGCTGTCAACGAGCAGTGTTTCGGCCGAGCCGCAGACGCCGGTGCGGCGCATCTTGGAATTGACGACGATCTTCCTCGCCATGTCGAGATCGGCCGAGGCATCGACATAGACGTGGCAGAGGCCTTCGAGATGGGCAAAGACCGGAACGCGGGCTTCCGACTGGACGCGGGCGACGAGGTTCTTGCCGCCGCGGGGCACGATGACGTCGATCGCATTGTCGAGGCCGGACAGCATGGCGCCGACGGCGGCGCGATCGGTGGTCGGCACGAGCTGGATGGCATCGGCGGGCAGGCCGGCTGCGACAAGGCCCTTGACCAGGCATGCATGGATGGTGCGCGAGGAGTTGACCGAGTCCGAGCCGCCGCGCAGGATCACGGCATTGCCGGCCTTGAGGCACAGGGCGCCGGCATCGGCGGTCACATTCGGGCGGCTTTCATAGATGACGCCGATGACGCCGAGCGGCGTGCGCACGCGTTCTATGTGCAGGCCGTTGGGGCGATCCCATTCGGCGATGATCGAGCCGACCGGATCCGGGAGTTCGGCAATTTCGCGCAAAGACTGTGCGATGCCGGCGATGCGCGATGTGTTCAGCGTCAGGCGGTCGATGAAGGAGGGCGCGACACCGGTTTCGGCGGCGTTCTTCAGGTCGATGGCATTGGCGGCGAGAATGTTCGCTTCTGCCGCGACAAGCGCATCGGCCATAGCGCGCAGCGCGGCATTCTTGGCGTCGGTCGATGTGTTGGCCAGTGGCCTGGCCGCGGCCCGGGCGCGCCGGCCAATGTCCAGCATCAGGGCCTCGACGGAATTGCCATTGGCTGCGGTCTCAAGCATGGGCTGTACCTTTCGTGGCGCTCCCGGCCAGCGTCTCTTCGACGCGCTCCCTGCCGGCACTGTCCTGGCGATTGCCGGTTTCGGTCATGACGAGATCGTCCCGGTGGATCATGGCGGCCCGGCCGGCATAGCCGAGAATTGCCTCGATTTCGTTGGACTTGCGGCCACAGATGCGGCGTGCTTCCTCTGCGTCGTAGCCGGCGAGCCCACGGGCGATCTCGCGGCCCTCCGCGCCAATAATGGAAACGGTGTCACCGCGGTGGAATTGTCCCGCGACGGAGCGTACGCCGGCGGGAAGGAGGCTCTTGCCGGCCTGCAATGCACCTTGCGCACCTGCATCGACATGCAGCTCCCCGGCCGGCTGGAGCTGACCGGCAATCCAGGTCTTACGGGCGGTGACCGGCGATTTGGAAGCCGCAAACCAGGAATGACGGGCGCCGCTTTCGACGGCCGCCAGCGGGTTCATGGTCTTGCCGGAGGCGATGATCATGGCGCAGCCGGCGCTGGTGGCGATCTTGCCGGCATCGATCTTGGTGCGCATGCCGCCGCGCGACAGTTCGGACGCCGCACCACCGGCCATCGCCTCGATCTCCGGCGTGATGTCTTCGATGGTTTCGAGGAAACGCGCGTTAGGGTCGAGATGAGGCGGGGCGGTATAGAGGCCGTCGATATCCGACAGCAGGATCAGCAGGTCGGCGCCGGCCATGGTGGCGACGCGGGCGGCCAGCCGGTCATTGTCGCCGTAGCGGATTTCGGTGGTGGCGACGGTGTCGTTCTCGTTGATGATCGGTATGGCGCCAATCTTCAGCAACTGCTGGAGCGTGGCGCGGGCATTGAGATACCGCCGGCGCTCTTCCGTGTCGCCCAGGGTCAGCAGGATTTGGCCGGCGACGATCGACGCGCGCGACAGGCTTTCCGACCAGTGGCGGGCGAGCGCGATCTGGCCGACGGCCGCTGCCGCCTGGCTTTCCTCCAGCTTCAGGGCGCCTTTCGGCAGATCGAGCACGGTGCGGCCAAGGGCGATGGCGCCCGAGGACACGACCAGAACATCGGTACCGCGTGCCTTCAGGGCGGCGATATCGTCGCAGATGGCATCAAGCCAGGCCTTATTCAGGCCGGATGCGCGATCGACCAGCAGCGCCGAACCGATCTTGATCACGATCCGCTTGCAGCGAGAGAGCGAGCGAAGCTTGGTGGCCATTACGCGTCGCCTTCTCCGTCGAGGTCGTCCTCTGTCTCGGCATTGTTGTCGGGACGGCTGTGTTTGCGGTTCTTCTCGCGGCGCTGGGGTTGCTCGCGATTGCCGCCCGCCGAGACGATGACGTCGCGCAGCGCACGCAGCGCATCGGTCATGCCCTTGCCGGTGATTGCCGAGAGCAGCAGCGGGGTCTGGCCGCTGGCCTTCTTCAGTTCGGCCATCTTCTTCTTCAGTTCCGTTTCATCAAGCACGTCGATCTGGGACAGCGCGACGATCTCGGCCTTGTCTTCGAGCCCGCCGCCATAGGCTTCAAGCTCGTGCTTGACCGTCTTATAGGCCTTGCCGACTTCTTCTTCCTGGGCGGAGACGAGATGCAGGAGCACGCGGGTACGCTCGACATGGCCGAGGAAGCGGTCGCCGATGCCGATGCCCTCATGGGCGCCTTCGATCAGGCCGGGAATGTCGGCCAGGATGAATTCACGCTCGTCGATCGTTGCAACACCGAGGTTCGGATGCAGCGTGGTGAAGGGATAATTGGCGATCTTCGGCCGGGCGCGGGTGACGGCGGCCAGGAAGGTCGACTTGCCGGCATTGGGCAGGCCGACAAGGCCGGCATCGGCGATCAGCTTCAGCCGCAGCCAGACGTTTTTCTCTTCGCCTTCGAGACCCGGATTGGCCCAGGTCGGCGCCTGATTGGTGGCCGACTTGAAATGGGCGTTGCCGAAGCCGCCATTGCCGCCGGCGGCGAGCCGGAAGCGCTGGCCTTCCTGGGTCAGGTCGATGATCAGGGTTTCGAAATCTTCCTCGAAGATCTGCGTGCCGACCGGCACTCTCAACGTGACATCGCCGCCGTTTGCACCGGTGCGGTTGCGGCCCATGCCATGGGTACCGGTCTGCGCCTTGAAATGCTGCTGGAAGCGGAAGTCGATCAGGGTGTTCAGTCCATTGACGGCCTCGACCCAGACATCGCCGCCACGGCCGCCGTCGCCGCCGTCAGGGCCACCGAATTCGATGAATTTTTCGCGCCGAAACGACACAGCGCCGGCGCCGCCGTCGCCTGAGCGAATGTAAACTTTTGCTTCGTCGAGAAATTTCATCTTGGTGCCGTTGATCTTCTGTCTGGTTTTGCGGATGGATGGGGCTATGGGGCATCGATATAGCCGGTTGAGGCGGAGGTCAAAGAGTATCGTGAAGTTCGTCAGCTACAACATCCAGTATGGCATTGGCCAGGATGGTCGTTTTGACCCGGAACGGATTGCACGCGCCGTCGAGGGGGCCGACGTGATCGCTTTGCAGGAAGTGACGCGCGGATTTGTTCGCAATGGCCATGCCGATCTTGTCGAAATCGTCTCGTCGCTGTTTCCGACGTATTTCTCGTCCTTCGGCGCGGCCAGCGACGTGCTGGTCGACCATGCGATGGTCGAGGGCCGGCTGCGCGAGCGGCGTTTCCAGTTCGGCAATATGGTGCTGTCGCGCTATCCGCTTGTGGCTGCGCGCAATCTGCTGCTTCCCAGAGCCCGCACCTTCGACAAGCTCAACCTGCAGCGTGGTGCGCTGGAGGCGGTGATCGATGCGCCGGGCGGGGCGGTGCGCGTCTATTCGGTGCATCTCGACCATGTCTCTCCCGACGAGCGCATGGCCCAGATCGCCTATCTGAAGGCGCGGGCCAACGGTTTTGTCGACGAAGGCGGGGCGCTGACCGGCGCGATCGAATTTGCCGTGCCGGATCCGGCATTGCCGGCCGAGTATCTGCTGATGGGCGATTTCAACATGGAGCCGGAGGGGCCGGAATATCTGAGCATGGTTGGCCGGGACGACGCCTTTTACGGCCGTGTGGCACGCGCCGACCGGCCGATCGACGCGGCCGCGCATCTGAAAGCGCGGCCGGCGGACGGCTATAGCTGGATCAGTCCCGACGGTGCGGTGCGCAAACATCTCGACTACTGTTTCGTCAGCGGCGGCCTGGTTTCGCGATTGAAAACCGCCTTTGTGGACAATGAGACGACCGCCTCCGACCATTATCCGGTCTGGGTGGAGCTCGCCTGAGGCTTGTCCGGGCGGCGAACCGCCCGGGTATTGCTGCGCTATCGGTCCCGGTTGCGGCTTTGAAAGCCGGACTGGGTTATCCGCATGTCGATCATCGGTGCCATGGCGCTGCGCGACAGGGAATAGACGTCGCTGACCCCGACAATCGTGCAGCCGAGCTTTTCCAGCACCTTGAACGAGGCCGGGTTGTCGGCAAAGGCGCCGGCGGCGATCTCGGCCTGCGGCATGCGGCGGAAGACATGATCGAGCACGGCTTGCGTTGCCTCGCTCATCAGCCCCTTGCCCCAGTAGAAGCGGTTCAGCCAGTAGCCGAGATGCCAGAGGCCGTGGCGCAACTCGACCGAGATCGTGCCGATATGCACGTCATCGGTCATGGTGACGGCAAAGTACCAGTCCGGCTTCAGGCCGGATGTCACCGTGTTCAGCCAGTCGAGCGCATCCTGTCGGTCATAGGGGACCGGCACACGCGTCAGCATGCGGGCGACGGCAAAATCACCCAGCGAGGCTGCGATCGGATCGGCATCGCCGATCTTGTGCGGGCGCAGGACGAGACGCTCCGTCTCGATGACCGGGCAGGGACCGGGCATCGGCATGTCGCTCCGCTCCGTCCGGGTGCGGGGCTTGCTCAACAGCGCGCTCATCGCATTTCCCCCCAGCTCTTCAGCGACAGCCAGGTCTTGCGATCGAGCCTGTACCATTCGACCGGCACCATGCCGCCCATGGCGAGGTTTCCGACCATGCCGGAACCCTGGAACTGGAAGCCGCATTTCTGGATGACCCGGCGCGAGGCGATGTTGGTCACCCGGCACCGCGCATCGATGCGGGCGATGTCACGGGTGCGGAAGGCCATGTCGATCAGGGCATGGGCCGCTTCCGTGGCATAACCCCTGTTCCAATAGGGTTCGCCCAGCCAGTATCCCATTTCCAGCGTGTCTTCATCCGCCGCATGTGGCTCCAGCGCGCAGCAACCGAGGAATTCGCCGTTTTCGGCTTTGGTGATGGCGTAGACGCACTTGCCAATCTCGCCAATATTCGTGCGTCGCACAAAATCGGCGGCGTCTTTTGCCGTGTAGGGATGCGGCATGCGCGAGACCATGGTGGCGATCGCGGCATTGTTGGCGAGATGGGCAAGGGCGTCGATGTCTTCTACGTGCGGGCTGCGCAAAACGAGCCGTTGCGATAACAAGACGGGGCAATCGGTTCTCGACCGATCTGGCCTTGGCCGATCTTCGGGCGACCGCGATTGGTCGTCCCTTAACAGTAAGCTGTCCATGGTTCAGTCTCCTTCTGGTTGAAAAAAGGCATAAAAAAGAGGGGAGATGGCGCCCCATCTCCCCTTTTTTCTAGACTGAACCTGGTACGGCCAGCCGGGTCGATGAGACGCCGGCTGGTTTAAAACGCTACCGGCTTTTATTCTGCTGCTTCGGCCGCTTTCGGCATCACAGACACGTATACGCGGCCATTGGCCTTCGTACGGTAGGCGACGTTGCCGGCGGTCAGAGCAAAAATGGTGTGGTCCTTGCCGAGGCCGACATTGGCGCCCGGATGCCACTGCGTGCCACGCTGGCGCAGGATGATGTTGCCTGGAATGACGACTTCGCCGCCGAACTTCTTCACGCCAAGGCGCTTGGAGTTGGAATCGCGACCGTTGCGCGATGAACCGCCAGCTTTTTTATGTGCCATGGGATTTCTCCTTTAAACCGTGTTTCTCGTTGACCGTTAGGCTGCCACGATGTCCGTGATACGGACGACCGTGTGATGCTGGCGATGACCGCGCGTGCGCTTGGAATTCTGGCGACGGCGCTTCTTGAACGCGATCACCTTCTTGCCACGGTTGTGTTCGACAACTTCTGCCTTGACGGACGCGCCAGCAACGAAGGGTGCGCCAAACGTGGCATCAGCACCTTCGCCGACAACGAGAACTTCGGTGAATTCGATGGTTGCACCAGCTTCGGCTTCCAGCTTTTCGATGGTCAGCACGTCGTTGGCGTTCACGCGGTACTGCTTACCGCCGGTCTTGATGACTGCGAACATTTTTTATCCTTTCATGTTCGTTCCGGCTCTGCCCTTGGGGTGGCCGTCTTTTTGTCAGTCGGATGGCAGGACGACGCATGCGCCTTTGTCCTGCCGGTGGGGCTCCGCCTATGGCGAAGAACGAAAGGCACAGTTACCCACACCTTAAGTCAGGGGTCGCATACGTGAGGACCCCAGCGCTGTCAAGATAAAAGCTTCTGAAACCGTCACATTCGCTCTTGCATGGTGGGTGAACTCTCGCTAAGAGACAGCCCGCGCACAACTTGCGCCGACCAGCAAAGCGGAGAGGTGGCTGAGTGGTCGAAAGCACCGCACTCGAAATGCGGCATACGGGCAACCGTATCGTGGGTTCGAATCCCACCCTCTCCGCCATGGCTTGATCTAATGCGTTGATTTTGTTCATGTTTTTTCTGAGTTGATTGCTTGGCCCGCCAGTCAGCCCGCCACGACAATCTGATGCGATTTTTTGCGGCCATCCACATAAAAATTCGAATCCCCCGATTGCCAAGTGCGATGTCATTCGGCTACTTGAGATTCATTGTAACAACAAACCACTGCGCAAGACGTGCGGGGTCCTCACAAAGGGACACCTATGTCAAACGATCCGCAGTTGGGCCTGTTTTCTTCCCCTGATAAAGTTGAACTTGTTCCGGCAAGCGATTTAGCGGTTCATGTCGCCGCTTCGGCCGAAGTCGCGCACACCACTGTTGTGGCCACGCCGGAAGCTGCGCGCTCGGCAAAGTCTCGAGCAGCAACGAATGCAAGTCCTCGACGCAACATCGAGGCCGTTGAGCCTGCCAAGTCTCTCGCTGACGAGCGGTATCTTTCTGTTCAGGATGTGGCTCGCCGCTATGCCATCAGCATCCAGACTGTCTGGCGCCACACCAAGCACAATCCGGACTTCCCGAAGCCGATCAAGATCCTGAACGGGTCCACCCGTTGGCGTATGAGCGATATCGTGGCCTTCGAGGTTGCGCGCCAGGAGGTCAGCCGATGACCGCCGCCAACGCTCCACGAAAGAAGCGGCGCAATCTCCAGAGCGATCGCAAGGCCAGACTTCACCAGCTGTACTCGAACGACGATGTCATCAAGCTCTATGAGATCTCCCGCAATACGCTGACCAACTGGATTGCCGACGGCCTCGCTTTCATCGATGCAGAACCGCGCCTGTTTCGCGGCTCGGACCTCAACGCTTTCCACGGTCGACGGCGAGTGAAGGCGACCGGCGAGCCACTCGGCCTGTTCTTGGTCAACTGCTTCGGCTGCAAGCGGTCCCACTCCCTGCTTGAGGGCGAGATCTCGATTTCTCCCGGTCGGACTGAGGGGGTGTTCCGCGCGTCCCTTACGTGTCCAGACACGGGAGCGAGGGCAAACAGGTACGTTTGCAGCGAAGAAGTCGAGGCGATCCAGAGGCTTCGTGAAACCAATCCCGGACGCGAGACTCGCGACTAATATGTTTCGCTAGTCCACTCCGGGTTTGTGCAAATCGGGCGGTTCCGATTCCGGGGCCGCCTTAGCACTTAGTCCATCTCCCTGCTCATGGAGCATCACCAGCCAGATAGCCTCCCCCTCCCCAAAGGCTCGCCCTTGGCATCTTAACTCATGCAATCTCGATAGATCGCGTGAACTCGAAAGCAATAAGTATGAATGTTTCAATCGAACAGAACGCCTCCATCGTCTACCTTTACCAAGGTGAGTTGAGGCACGGAAAAGGGTTCCACCCGAAGACCGTCAACGACATCCTGCGTCACATCTGGCAGTTCGAGGAGCACACAGGTTCAGTCGACTTCAGGTCGGTGACCCGCAGGATGATCGAGGAATTCAAGGATGAGCTCATCGGTCGGGCAGACAAATCCGGCAAGGAGGGCCTATCCGCGTCGACCATCGTGCACACGTTCGGAAATCTGAAGGCCTTCTTCACCTGGCTTTCTGTTCAGGACGGATACAAAAGGTCGATCACGGCCCAGCTCTATAACCATTTCAACTCGCCGCGGAAGCTTACCGAGCTCGCTGGAGCAGCGGCGCAGAAGTTCGTCCCGAGTGCAGAGCAATTGCGGCTGATATTGGAGAAGATGCCGGCCAAATCGCCGGCCCAGCGTCGGGATCGCGCTATGTTGGCGGCTCTGTTTCTGTTCGGTGTCCGCGACGGGGCCCTGATCTCGCTTCGTCTGAAACATATCGACATCGACCGCAAGCAGGTCAACCAGGATGCGCGCGAGGTGAGGACGAAGTTCAGCAAGACGAGCATTGTTGACTGGTTTCCCATTGGAGATGACGTGGAACGCATTGTCATCGACTGGCTCCATGAGCTGAGGAGCATGGGGGCCGGCGACGATGCCCCCCTCTTCCCAACGGCGCCGTTCAAGCCGTGGATCGGAGCGCAGAGAATTGAGCTTGAGTTCCTGTCCACTGCTGCACCCGTCCGGCAGGTCTTGCGGAAGGCGGCCGCTGCCGTAGGCGTTCCCTACTTCAAGCCGCATGCGATCCGCTCGACCGTCGCAAAGCTCTGCGATGAGTGGGCCTCGTCGATGCGAGACACCAAGGCGCTCAGCCAGAACCTTGGTCATGAGCAGATCAGCACGACATCGAAATACTACGGTGATGTGGACTCCGATCTGAAACGTGAGCTGTTTCAGAGGATGCGCGACAAGCAGCGGAACCCGGGTGCTCGCGACATCGGTGAACTAGCGGAGCAGGTCAGCCTGGATACGCAGGATATTGTCCGCCAAATCCTGCACATGGCACTAAATACGAAGTAGCCAACTAATGAGCGCGGTTGCGTAAGCTCGCCGGCGCATTCCAGCCCAGTCATTCTGGGGCAGGCTGGCGGGCCTAGAATGCCGCCTGCAATTCGTCCCTCGACCCTTCTGTCCAGGGGTGAAACATTAGCCATCGCTTCCGATCTATCACTCTACCCATCAACCCGACGCCGCTTGCTCGCTTTTTGTTCGCAAGCCAAGAAGGTCACTTGTCGGTTCGTGGGAGAAATACGATTGAGGGGGCGGCCTTCTGACCGCTTCGCGCCTTCATCTACGACATTCCGAGCGGTAGGCCCACACTCGAAAAGCGGACGCGAGTCTACCCGAAGCTTCAGTGTTGGGAATATCATCGGAAGCCAATCCGGCCAAGACTCGGGCGGCTTGGTGAGCGACTGCCAAGTGGCAGTCATTGGCCAGTTAGGCCGTACAGAAATACCACTTGGGTTTGCACGCTACTTCATCCGGTTTAGGATATCTGATGTCCGCCAGTATCCCCTCCTGTGGTGATTCCTCGATCAAACTACACCTCAGCCAAGTGCCCGCGTCACAAAAAAACAGACCTTCACACCGAAACAGCCAGAGTGTTGGCGCGCTCGACGCAGAGGCCTGGAGACAGCGTAGATATGGCAAATCCTCTCACAGATCTCGGTGCGATTGGCCGAGCCTGTTCCATAGAGGGCTTTAACCTAGAAAGGCAACCCTAGGCGGAAAGACGCGACGAGGGCATAAACGAACAATAGCGCCCAGAGGGCAAACAAGACGAATGGAACGTGAACGCTCTGCACGCCACGCGGACGGTTACCGCCGACGGCATTCTTGTAAACTAGGTAAACGTCGTCTTTCATCAGATAGGCTGCCCTGAGGGCATCGATGCGCTTAGAAAGGGGATGGGTGATGATAAATTGCACGATTGAGTAATACGCACCGAAGAACGCTACGAGCGCAGCGACGATCGGGTTATTGGCCGCACCAAAGCCGATGCATGTTGCATAGGCGGTTAGCGCCATGGAATGGGCAACAAGCGAGTAGTTGAAGCGCTGAGCAAGAAGTTGATTGGCTTCATGAAAGTAGCCTGCGGCTCGTAAGATTTCCTCCTTTGTGGGTTCCATGTCGTTTTTCCTTTGATTCTGTGTCACGATCTTGCAGATGGCCGATATGCCCTGAACCCTTCCTCTGGCTGACCAACTAGCCAAGCTTCCGATGGTCGCGACTTTGCGGCGGGGGCATGAATCGCATTCTTTATGCGTAGACATGGCGGTCGCCCTGGGCGTTCGGGGAGGTTTCGGACCGGCTGGTTCGGGACTATGGGTTGTCCGTTAGCCTGCCCGAGGCGTCTTCCTACCCATCGCAATCAATGCCTTCGACAGCCCGAAGTCCACAAACACAAGCGCGACGTTTCTCTGGTACGAGTGACTACTGAAGAAGCTCTGGCAAGCTTTGAAAAAGGCGGCGGGCCTCCGGCCATCCAGCTTCCACGAAAACTGCTACGCAGTCGATCAGTTTGCTCCGCCGACCTTCGTCGTCGAAGACGAAGCGGTAGTCCGCAAGGTAAAGCCCAACGAGATCCACAAAGAGCTTGGCGCCCATGCTCTCGTGTTCGTAACGGGCCACTCCCGTCGTCCGCAGCATGGCTTCGGCTATAAGGTCGAAACACCGCGCAGGATCGTCTGGCGCTAGCTTCTGAAGCAGTTCCAGCAAGTGATGGACGGAATGCGGTGTTCCAAGGGTCATCAACTTTGAGATGATCTCGGAGTACTCATCGAGGAACTTGGTTTTTGCGGCCGAGCCACGCAGCACTTCGGTTAGTTGGTCATGACCAGCAGCGTAGAAGATTTGACTGGCAATTTCGTTGAACACTTTCAGTGCCGCGACCTCTTCCGGTGTCGGCTCGCAATCTGATTGCGGCCAAGAGCGGACCGAAGGCTCAACGGAATTAATGATCTCAAGCAGCAAGTCCTTCGTCCGGGCTCGTACATCCTGAGGCGGTGAGGGATCATCGATCCCCTCGAGAATTCCACCCCGCAGGTTGAAGAGCATATGACGTAGCCGTTCTTCAAACGCCTCGAAATCTGCGATCCAACGAGAAATAGTGGCTGTGGATGCCTCTAGCCGCCCACGCACACTAAACCTTGTTACGAGAGCCGTTACGGGATCATTGTTCCGCTTGCTCGTGAGCCGCGGATCGAGAGCGAGGACAATTGGCTCGAGTCGCGCCGCATACTGCTGGCCGAGCCCGCCCGTTTTCCCGATGGCAAACTGGAGTACGGTTGAGTTGGTCTCTCTCTGGAAGAACGCTTCCATTATTTCCCACATGTCGTCCGCACTGACGAGGGAAATGGCAGGAAGCCTCATAGCTGCCTGCATGCGCACGGCAGGGTGCGGGTCGACCAGCAGCCTCTCGTAAGTGGGACGAACTTGGGACCAGAACTCAGGTCTGCCGACCAGCCGCGATATTCCTTCCGCAACATTAACACGCGGCGCTGGGCTGCCCCAAGCTGCGTTGTTCTCGAAGTTGGCTTCGGTGTCCTCGTGAAGCTTAGGGTGCTGATGCGAGGCCAGTGCGATCAGCGTCGCCAGCGCAGGCTCTTTCAAGTCCTCGACCAGTTGGCCGTGTACGATGGCGAGTCCAAGCGCATCGGCCAGCGAAGCGCTTGCCTCGTCATCGATTGATTGCTCGAATCGCCCAGCCCCAATGTAGATTCTCAACAGCCCTTCCGTCGCCGAGGTGAGGTTCGCCCAATGCTCATCGTTGGCCTCATTGGCAAGAGCGGCACGTGCAGCCTTGAGCGTATCGACCAGCAGCTTAACGGGAGCATCGGACGCGGAATCGGAAGTGTCTTCTCCCTCCCCACAACTGATGTGGAACGACGTCGGCTTTGCGTTTTTGAAGGTTTCACCCGTTGAAAGAGACGCTGCCAGAAAGTCACGCGCAGCTTCAGTGGCGATGTTGTCGCAGCCGATTGCCTGAAACAGCGTTGCGAGGACTGTGCGCTTTCGATCCTCTGGATCGGCAGTTTCGGAAAACCCCATGGCGAGCCAGTCAGTCTCGGCCTGCTCGCGGTCATCTGCTCCAAGTAAGGGGTAAACAGCGGAAAGAAGATTGATGGCAGCTTGCCGCGTCTCGAGACTTTTCAGGGGAAGCGGACTTGCCGCAGTTCGCCAGATCGTTAGGCCAAACTTCTGCGGGTTGATGGTGCCCAGGTCGAACACCGTGCGCCAAACGAGCGCGATGGATGTCTCGTTTAGGAGTAGGTGAGGAATGTCTTCGAATATCGACGGTACTTCGGCTGATGCGAACCAGGACGTCGTGGCTTGGTAGAGCTTTGCGATATCGTCGTGGGTGTCGGTATCGATATTCCAGGCCCAGATATAGCTCATATCGTGCTCAAAGCCGTATTCGACGCCGTTCAGCGTCACTGACCTGAGGGCGGCGGGTTCGCTCGGCGCGTGGTCCTTGTCGCGCTCTCCAGCGAAAGATATTGCAAGCGCCCGAAGTGCCAACCTTGGGTGACTGCGCAAGAGCGCTGGAAAGTCCTGACACAATGAGTGAGTCGCCATTCCGAAATCCTGGGCGGCGTTCGAACTCATGGGGAGAATCCAACTGTTGCCCATCGATGTGACTTTGTCGCGGCTGAAGTCACCGCCCCTGAAACCCCGCGCAAACAGGGCCACGACGAGCTCTTCGTCGTGTGGTGCGATGCGCAGCGTCTCCCGAGCGAGCCAAGGGACTTCTATGTATCCCACTCGGGCGAAACGATCGCCTTCAATAACTTGGCGAAGGCGGGTGCCGGAAGCCGCGGGATCAGTCCCGAAAGTTTGTGCGATGAAGGGGATAACACGTGGTGCCAACCAGTTGATGCGGCCGTCATCCTGAGACATCCAATCGAAGACGACGCGACTTGCCTTGCCGAGCGCTGCGAGGGAGGTAGAACCGGGATTGCTTTCAAGAAACCTGCCGATTAACGCGGACATGTTCCCAATCTGGGAGTCGCCCGGTGACACCATCATTGCAAGGAGCCCGGCCCATGGTCCGACGGCAATCGGTTGGCCGTTGTGGGCTCTAGTCAAAAGCGATCCGGCAAGATGCTGAAACGGACGTCCGCCTGCCGTATCATCCGCGGGTAGGACCTCTAACAGAGCTCCTAGGTCATCTCCCTCCTTGACGGATTCGACGACCAGTCGAGCGAATTCGATCTTGATGATGGGATCGACCGTGTTGTCACCAATCAGCGAGACAGCGTACTTCCAAAACTCGTCGGGACGGATCGCTGTATTGAGATCCTCGATCCAGTATCCGACAGAGGGAGAGATCAGGAGGCCCGCGCCTGATGCGCGGCCAAGATACGATCGAGCGGCATTCCTGTCTGGCATCAGTAAGAGCCGGGCTACGGCATAGTCGAACAGAACGTGGTGCCTGAAAGCCAATCGGCGGGATCGCTCTTCGGTCAGGACACCGACATGTTGCAGATCGTCAACGGTAGAGGCTGCAGGAATTGGTACGCTGGTAACGGGAAGATCGACAGAGCGCGCCTGCACCATCAAATCGATCAGGCTGCGGAGCGTCACGATTGCTGGAGTTCCGAGTCCTGTGATGCGCTCGTCCCAGTAGCGAGCAAGAAGCTCCCCCCGCGTCCCTACGCTCGAAAGTGCGGCCGCGGGAACTCCACCGGTGAGGAGGTCACCAAGCAGAGCGAGGTTGAACGGGTTGGTTGACAGTGCTGCCAGTCTCGATCCACCGGCTGCAATTGCCGTTGCGATGGAGGGCGAATGCCCAGTGACGTGCACAATCTCAGCGGCGTTAAGCACTCCGACATGCATATGCCTCACGGTTGGAAACGCCGCATGCACATAGTTCGCGTCCGGTGGATTCCCTCGGAACACTCGTTGCCATTCTCTCCCGAGGCGAAGGTCGAAAGTGCGCACCGAAACAACGACGCGCCATCCCGGCAACGCGGACACTGTTTCTGCGAGCTTACGATAGGTGGCCTCCGCCGCTCCGCCGCGCACCGCATCGAGAGCATCGAGAAAAAGGTAGCTCGGTCTTGGTCCCGGCAAGTTTGCTAGTACGTCTACAAGAGGGTGCTGCAGGCCGATTTCACCGCGTAAAGCGTCGAGTGACGTTGAGCTAGCTTCAACCGCAAGAACGATCGCTGATCCCGCTGGGAGCTGCTTTGCAGTTTCGTACATGACAGCCGACTTGCCAGCGCCGGGTTCACCGGTGATCGCAAGGCTTGCGGAAGCTGCGGCCAATGTGATCGCGGCGGCAATGGGCCTGGGTATGGTGACAAGGCCCTCGGGCGTAGAGAGTGAGGCAAACCGCTCCAGCCTCAGCATGGTAGCTGCGCTGTAGCCAAGTAGCTTTTCCACGTCGTTGCGGTAGCTCGCCGGCGCAGCGAACGAAACTGTCGCCGACAAGGAGAGCCGTATCGCAGCGGTGTCTCCCCCGGTCCCTTCCGCCGATGAATTTGCCGCCCACGTAACGAGCAGGTCCATCGCAGCCGTTTCACTGCCAGGCGTTTCGACGACGTCACGCAACGCTTCTTCAGCGAGTTGCCGCGAGGCGTCCGTGATAGATGCGACGGCGCATACTCGAAGGAGCGCGGTTCTTTCCGCATCCGTAATCGCCGTCCCAGCGGCGCTCAGCCATGCTGTGTCCAGGTGTGCTGAGAACGTCTCGAGCGCAGTTTGTCGATTTGTGGGAAGTGCCGTCGCGGCGCCGGTTCTGTGCCGATCGAAAACTTCCTTGAGATGAATGGCGATGGGATCGCCGGTGCCTTCCTCGACAACGAGCAAAAGACGATCGCGCGCAGGTTCTAAATCACGGCGCACTCCGCTATCGATCACCCCGGCACGAAACTGGCGTACAAACTGATCCGCGACTGACGCCAACTCGCTGTCCGCTTTAGCCGACAACGAGATCGTGCGTTTTGCCTGTACGTAGATTTCGCCAACGTCCGTCCGCACTACAACGTCATCGACTGCAGTCGGTGTTTCGAAGTTCACTTTGATGGGGTTGCCCGGAAGGCCCGTGCTCAGTCGGGAAATCGGCCTCTCTCCAAGGATCAAGGCAGCAACGTACGCCCCAACCTCAGCTTGGAAGACCACGCCGGCTGCGGTGCCGCGACCGCTCATGGCAGCAGTCCCTGCTGTTCACGATCAAGAAGCAACGAAAGTCCCCAAAGAAACCCTAGATCAAAATGCATGACAAATCATAGCAGTGCGGCTCCATTATCAAAGCGAGATTGACGCGTTGTGGAGGGTTATCCACTGGGTCGGGGGACGGCATAAATTCGCGTAGCGCCTCCACGCCTGTACGCTTTGGCGATGAGGCCTGGATGATCCAAGTGTGGGCCTCGCATAGACGTCTAAGCGTCCGCTTGGACAATTTCGATTCTCCGAGTGCGTTTGGATGAGTCTGTTCGCTTTTAGATAGCCCGCCACCAAGACCGGTCATTCGGCACCGGCTCCGTTGCGGACATTGCCCGCGGGTCCCCAGTCAATTTGCGGGACCCGTTTAAGCACGACATGGCCTGACGAGCAGCAGCCAGCATTGCTCAAGTTGTTGAGAAGACGTCGCTTTTTTCTGTGAGGAAAAGACGCTGTTTTCAGCGGAAAACAGACCCAAAATGGCTCGCCTGGAGAACCTAGATTCTCACATGGTTTCAAAGGCTTAGTGAAAGGTCCTTGAAATCCCTCTGTCTTCCCATCGCGAGCGACCGTGGATGCCACCTTTGTGCCCTGGCTTTGGGTCCCAGTCAACAAGAGGCGCATAGCGGCAATTACTTCCGCTTCGAAACCTCAAAACTGCGGTGAGGTGGCCATGTAGCGCCCGGTAGCTTTGCGCCTCCAGCCTAGCCGTTGCGGACAATGCCGATGCTTCCTAAAAGGCGCCGCTACATTATCGGGGACCCTTGTCTCGGTGTGCTTGCCTTTTCGCCGTTGTTGGTGATGTTTCCTCAATGAGTAGAGACGACGACATCGGGGAGAGGAATGCAACATTTCAGCAGAACTGGTGTCGAGGCACCATCGTGCCTCGCAGACGAAAGGTCGTCTCTAGCCAGGGAGGCGCTGGAGCGCATCTTTGTGATGGACAGCGCGCGACTCGAACAGGAGAGGGTGAGAATAGCACCGTTCGCGGTGGAGGATGGCGAGCTCCTCCAAGCAGTCCGGACACTCTTTCGTGGACGGTGCTCCTTCTGCGAATCTGCAGTTGAGGTCGCGCCATACCGCTTCAGACCTCCTGAGGAGGCGGGGCCGTCCTCTAGTGTCGCCCCCGAGTATGCTAGGCTTAGTCACCTCTACTACACTTGGCTCGTCAACGACTGGGCGAACATCTACGCTATCTGCGACAGTTGCAGGCCGCTCGAGCCCTCCGTGTTTCCTATCCAAATAGGTCAGAGGATGCCGCTGCCGCAAGCCGGACAGGTACAGCTCTATACGCAAAACCCCTCTGGCCTCTGGCCCTTTCCCGGAACCGAGCGGCAGGTGTTCTTGGACCCATGCGGTGACGAGAACTTCCGCCTAAATCTAGTTGCCACGCCGGACGGTCATTTAATGGGCCTTTCGGAACGGGGAGACGCGACCGTACGCCACTTCCGCCTCGACCGTGAGGATCTGTGCTCACGACGTCGTAGAGCATTCGAGCACTACCTTCGCGAACTGTCCCAAATGGCTGAGCCGGGCTACCCGGCTTCCGGTCCCTTCAAGTTTGCCGACATGGAGTATGGCGGTTGTTGGTATCTGCTACTGTACCATCTTGCCAAGAAGATCGGCAGAGGATCCTCTACCTCTCCCCGGCTAACGCCGAGCACCATCCGTGACTATTACGCCCAGGGCATCGGCGCGCCTAACTTCCGGAAGCAGCTTGACGAGGCGCTGCTTTCCTTGAACGCAAACCCGCAGGCCCTGCGCCGTCCCACGAGAGGACGCCGTGTCGTAATGCGCGGAAAGGCACGCCCAGTCGCGTTCGAAATCCATAACTTTAAGTCGGTGGACTACTTGCGGCTTGAACTGCCTCTTCACAACGAGGCGTTTTCGAAGATTGGTGTGGCTTTCGCTGCAAGCGAGATTGCTAAACGTGCGGGCGACGATCATGGCGCCCCAGCCATTATGATCTTGGGCGAGAACGCTGTCGGGAAAAGCTCGATACTAGAGGCGATCGCCTTCCTATTGGCAGGTGACACGGCACGGTCAGATCTCGCCATTCCGGCGGGCTCGCTGATGTTGGACCCGGACCTAGTCGGCGGCAGTGGCGAGCTGCGTCCCGCGAAACTAATTGCCGAGTTTGAGGACGGCAACAGGGCTCAGCTTGAGGTGAGATCCGGCGAGGTCGTCGGCGATCACGATGACAGCGAAGGCCGGACGCCAGTGTTTGCTTATGGGGCATTCAGGATATTCTCGGATAGCGTGGTAGGCCAGCGTGCAAGCTCGTCAGTCCTATCGATCTTCCGACCAGAGCACGTATTGCCGAACCCAGAAAGGTGGCTCGTTTCGATATCGGAAAATCCTCTTTTCGCGGAGATCCGACGTGCGTTGAACCAAATCCTCGCAATTGACGACGAATACGACGGGATTGTCGTACAACAGGGCAGATGCTGGCTAATCACAAGCGGTGTCGCAGGCGACGGGGTTCGTGTTAAGACACGCACGCCCTTGAACCTTGTGTCTTCAGGTTTCAGGTCGGTCCTAAGCATGGCTTGCCACGTGCTGCGCGGATTAGCGGAGGCACAGGACGCCAATAGCGCGTCGCTTGCAAACGCAAGAGCTGTCGTTCTGATCGACGAAGTCGAGGCCCACCTCCACCCACGATGGAAGATGCGGGTTGTCCAGGGCCTCCGCAGGGCGCTGCCAGGGGTGACTTTTGTCATGACCACACATGATCCTCTCTGTCTGCGTGGGCTGTCTACAAGCGAGCTTGTGGTGCTTCGCAGGGCGTATAGGCGCGGCGACGTGGAACTACCTTCAGCGATCGAGCAGATCGAGGATCTCCCCCCGGTTTCCGCGCTCACTGTGGAACAGTTACTAACGTCAGACTTCTTCGACCTATTCTCCACCGACGAGGTCGGCACGGAACTGACTTTGGCGCGGGCTGGCGATCTCTTGGCGTCCAACCCTGTCAACGAGGAAGGCGCCCTGGCCCTTGAAAATCTTCGCCGGTCGATTGGTGATCAGGTTGCGCGCGCCCTACCCATCGGATCGACAGAAATCGAGAGGTTGGTTCAGGAGGCAGTCGAGGAGTTCCTAAGGCTTAGGGCAGCCGCTACGGTCGGAGAACGGCGTCGCATTCGAGAGAGCACCCGCGCGAAGATCGTTAACCTACTCGGTCGGTACTGACATGCGGAGCGTTGTCCGCACTGGAGTTAGGGCACCCGCTAGTCTAACGGGCGCGGGGAAAGCTGGAGCGAACGAGCTCAGTCGTGCGCGGATTTTCTTCGGCGCGCCGATCCAATATGACGCTAAGGGCCGCAAGAAGGTGTTCTCTTTCGCTGCCTATAAGGCGGATGATGTTAGGCATACGCTTCACCTACTTTTTCACGGAAAATGTGCCTATTGCGAGGCCCGCTACGAGACCGTCGGACCCGTCGATATCGAACACTTTCGACCCAAGGGTGAGGTCGAGGGAGAGGCCGGGCACCGAGGCTACTGGTGGCTCGCGTCAACCTGGGACAATCTGCTGCCGAGCTGCATTGACTGCAATCGCCGGCGGTTCCAACAGACCCCCGCCGATTTGCGAAGTCTCACTGCGATGGCGGGATCGATGCGCGCAAACGCTTTCGTCAGCATCAAGACGGGCAAGGAAGCGTGCTTCCCTATCGAAGGCGTCAGGGTAACGACGGAAGCAAGCGAGCGTGACCGCTCGCGCCTTCTTGCCGCGGAACGTGCGCTACTTCTAAACCCGTGTGAGGACCGGACTAGCGACCACTTACAGTACTGGATCAATCGGCGCGAGCACATTGGGCTCGTTCTCCCGGTGGCTGCAAATGGTATGGACGCCGTGCTCCCAGCTCTAACCGACGATGCCGAAGCCATCATCACCCATGCCAGGAGAGTCGGTCTCAGTGTCAGGGGAGCGGTGTCTATTCAAGTCTTTGGTCTCAATCGGCTCGGACTCGTCCAGGAACGCACTCGGCTTCTTCGCCGTTTGGAATTCTTGGGCGCACTCCTTGTTGATGCGTCGACACTTGCGGATGACCTAGAGGAGGCGCTACTTCAAGCGCCGGCTGTCGCAGACTTAATGCGCGCGGCAGTTGACCGGCTCCGGGCGATGTCCGACCGCATAACGGCTGAGATTACAGCATTGGCTGAACCGTCAGCACCCTTTTCCGAGCTTGTGAAGCAGTGGATAAGCGTATTCAAGGATGAGTTGTAGTGACGGATCAAGGACCAGGGCTTTGTCCGTTTCGCGGCTTGGTGCGCCAAGCTTCTCAAGCCCGAACAGAAGTTGCAACCGTGTTGAAACGGTAGTGGCCGTCCGCTTTGGGCCGACCGCAGAAGGCAAGTCGGCTTCGCGCCTTCATTCCGGCCAATCAGGCGCCTTGGCGCGGTGCCCGGAAGCAGAACTTCTTCTTTGTTCGGCTACGGCGGAAATGGGGTGGAAAGCTGAATGGCGGGTTTCGAATAAGAATCCCGAAAAACTGCCCTTCATGTAGCAAAGAAGCTAACAAGGCAACGCACTCTGATTTTAGTGGTGGAAACAACCTTTGCGTTTGCACGCAAGCCCACGTATTCTTCGAAACGAGACTTGCCGCCACTTCCAAACTCTCAAGCAATTGATATCATGGGCGACTACGATCCAGAAGCAGTATTTGAAGGCCACCGGGACCGGTTCATCAAAACCCTTGAGCCGCTGTTCCTGCCAGACGACCCAGTCAGCAACGATATAATCCGCTACTTCGCTTCTCTACTTCGCGTCCTTGGAATGGAAGATAAGGGTTGGGACCCGCACGCCGAGAGCAGGAACATATTAAATGATCTAAATCGGTTGATGAAGCTGGAGCTTCCCGAAGACCGGTTCCCAGATAGTTGGACGACGTGGCGACTTGGCTTGCTACTGTACAGCCACATTGTCGAAATGGACGCGCCATATGAGGTAATCATGAACCTCCTGCGCTTCCGTCTCGGTAAGGGCTACAGCCCCAATCCGTACTTCGATTTCCTCACTGCCAAGGAACAAAAGAACTTCTCCAAAAATGGCATCCGTACAGTTCGGAAAATCGAACTGATAAAGCAGTTGTCGAAAGATGCTGGCTTGGCCGTGGGGGAGCTCTACGACGAGTTCTACAACAACAGATTGCGGAACGCGGTTCAGCATTCGGACTTCATCCTGACCAACGATGATTTTCGGTCGCGTAGCGGGTTCAGCGGGACGAAGGCTTTCAAGCTGACCTACGATGAACTCGACACCCTGATTACCAAAGCAAAGGCGTTTATCGCCGCGTTCTTCCAACTTGATGTTGATGCTCGCCTAGTCTGGGGAGCGAGGAAGGGGCAAGCCATACCGTATGACAGCCACTACAAAGGGCTTATGGAAGTTCTGGTCGATGACCGCGATATGATGTGCGGTTTCGCCGTGCATTGGCCGAACAACTCGCAGTCGATTTACCGCCGCACGGAAGCGGGTGTGGAAATGGTGAACTGCATGGTGAACGTTGAGCACGCGACCGT
Organism: Hyphomicrobiales bacterium; assembly: GCA_900470155.1. Taxonomy (GTDB): domain Bacteria; phylum Pseudomonadota; class Alphaproteobacteria; order Rhizobiales; family Rhizobiaceae; genus Allorhizobium. The sequence continues at coordinate 244,850 of UBZT01000010.1, read as the reverse complement.
AGACTTGTGGGTGGACCTTTATGCCCGGAAGCCGGGTACGTTCAGCCCGCTGGTGGAGGACGGAGCCGACCCGAACTATACCCCGTTGGACAAATCTGACGTCCGGCCCACTTGGCCTAAAGCGTAAAACCAGAGATTTTCCGCATGGGAGAAGGGTTGATTTCAGCGTCCAAATAGGCGGGTGGAACGGTAGACGGAATACCCGAACTCCCCTGCGGATGCTCCTTCGCCCATGCCAAGACTTCATCGGTCGGCACAACAAGCGTGGTCTGACCCTTCGGGTGAAAGCAGTTCTTCCCATGCTTCATGTAGAAAGCGCCTGCGTTGCGCACGTAGACGCGTCCACGGTTTCCGCCTTCGATTTGCGAGATCACATACTGAAGCATATGGCCTTGCGTGTGCTGCACTACGGCTGCTTGCCCGATCTCTGCATGCCGATAGTAGGCTTCGATTTCATTTTCGGTCTGATCGATGCACGGTGAGACGGGGCTGCTGTCTTCCGTATGGTTTGCTCCGGGCTTTGTGGCGGAAGCCCTCGTTACTATATTTCGGATCAAATAACATCATTATGGGGGTCTGATTTGGCGAGAGGCTTGAAGCCCGAACGGCATCATTGGTGGCCGGAGTGTGTTTCCGAGTTCTGGAAAAATGATGAAGGTTGCGTTCACTGGTTGTGGCCTGACGGCAAAATCGTTCAGTCCCCGCCAAAGAACTTCGGGGTCATCGGTAATGGCCATCAAATTCGGTTGGGTAATACCCCCGGCGAAACCACTGCCTGGGATGAAAGTTTTGAACGCGATTTTCAGAGCGCTGACGACAGCTTCCCTGCCGTCATCCGCTGGCTTCAAGAATTAGAAAGACAGGCCCACCCGAGCCGGACCCCCATGACAGACCGCTTTATGCCGGTCAGTGTCGAGGATGAACGTCTGTCCATGCTGGCGGAGAGTATGATTTCCCTTGCGGTTCGTAGCCCGATGAACCGAGAAGCTGCTGTAAGCGTTGCGGAATACTATCGTGGGCCGCTGCCAGAACGCGAACGCAATAGACTGATCACGATGAATATGCGCCACAGCCACAAGGAGGCCGTGAAACAAATCGGCACTAGAGGAAAGTTCGTGGCGATTTACTCGCCAGCGCGGGAACTAATTTTCGGGGATGGTTTCTATCACAACATCCGATCCCCGGTGAACTCTATGCACTCCCCCAAAATCCTCGCACCGTTGACCCCTGACATTGCGGTCTTGTTCGTCAGGCCTATGGCCTACACGACGATGCCAAGGTTTTTCACGCTTGTAATCGATACCGACGAAGCCAAGAAGCTCAATCACGCGGTGCAAGTTTACTCCCGTGATAAAGTCTACTATCGATCAGAGAAACCGGAAGTTGATGACGCATATGTCCGGAGCAAGCATCTGGAATATGTCGGGCTGACAAATCCCATCGAAAATCTGATCAGCTACGTTCCCGGCACTCAAACTCGTTCCCATTTTGGGTTCTAGGGAGATAACGTCAGCCGTTCCGGCTGGAGGCTCCGCGCATGTCAATGGCCTGCTCGGCGAGGGCTTTCGCACGGGAGTAGCGGAAGCTGTCCGGCTTGCCCCTCTATCAAATGCGATCAACGCATAGAGATTCCGTCAGCTTGACCTAGACGTGAGACAGATCCCAGCCGGAACGTGAATGTCCGTTACCGTTGATCGATTTCTCAGAAGCTGCCGGACCGCTGCCGGCCCCGATGCTGACGTTCGGTTTTCGCGAAAGTTGGGGCTGCTGCTATCTGCTCGGCCTCTTGCTTCTGTGTTTGGCACAGCTCTAGAGGGTCTTTGCCGTCATCGATGATCCTTGCGTCTCGAGCCGGCGTCGTTGGATAGCTTCCAAGTCCCATTTTTTCGGCGCTGGCTAGTCGGAGTCAGAGGCAATCAGTCCTTCTGGCAGCTCGCCGTCGCTCACAGAGATAGCGAGCGGTTAGACAAACGCCACGTCGCGACGATCGACATAGCCGAAAATGGCTTCCTTCTCGTTGGAGGTGAGGGCGTGCACCTGCACCCAGTCGACATCCCTGTAGTGGAGTTCGGCAACTGCCTTGAAGGTCGTGTGGCTGACGCATCCTGCAGAAGACGATCCCGTATCGGGCAGCGAATGGATTGCCGTACGATACATCGTTTTCATCTCGGCTACCTGGTTAAGCTTTTTCGTCTCGGCCAAAATGGTGTCCAATTGCGTGGAGAAATCGGTCGGTTCATCACCGAGGGGTTTCAAATCTGTCGTAAACTTCGCCCAAGGCTCATGCCCGACGAGGCTCGCCCCGCCTCGGGATGTCTCGTAAATGAAGGTAGGCGAAGCGATGTTGGCAAGGCGCTTCTGAAATCCGTTCAACGCAATGAAGTTGGCGTCATGAATGAGTTTCTGTAGGGACGGGTCAATCATGGGGGGCTTGGCGTCCTTGTCTAGAAAGGTTCGTTCCAATCCAACTAGATTGTTGAGAACGATGTCGGCCTGCTGCGCGCGATGGCGGACCTGCACGGCATCGATGGGTATGAAGCGCAGTTCGAACGGAAGGCGACCAGCAAGGTAATCCTTTACGGCCTGGCGAGAAAAAGGGCACCAGGGCGCGCCGATGAGGTAGACGCTGGTCGTATTTTCCCCAGCCCGGCCCCACAGCGCGCTGCGGAGATCCCAGAGCACGGTCTTGTCCCAAACGGAGCAGAGGCTCTGGGCCCATGAGTGGTTGGTCACTCCCAGCACGAGGCCGGAGGCTGCCATTCCTTTTAGAAAATCTCGTTTACTGCTCAGCATCATACTTCTCCGCAATTGGCATCGCCCTGAATGACTTTGGTGTCGCTTTCCTTCACGGATCGATTGAGATCCCACTCCTCCTGGCGGACATATTCGAGATCGCCAGCGGTGACCTTGAGGAGAACCTGAGAAGGCGTGTCAGGGATCGAGACACTCAATGTGTTGTTTGCTTCTTCTCGGCCCATGAATCCCTCGCCAAAGAAAACCATGTTGCGGTTCTCCTGACCTGCGCACATCCAAAGCTGGTATTGCAGTGTGTCTTCGGTGCGCACCTTTCTAAGGTCTATCTCAATCACATCTCCTTCACGCGCCACCTTGCTGACATAGATGGCGTCGAATTTGTGGACTTCGGGTCCAAGCCGATTCCTTATCTCAGTTAGAACTTCCAGTTCTGGAGACATCGCGATGGCCCCGATGCCAAGGACGCCGCAAATTCGCGCGCCTGCGTCCCACTTGTCCAGAAGGCTCATGCTTGACCATTCGCCCTTGAGGAATCTAGGAAGGCTTCCGACAAGATATTTCTTAACTAAAACAAACATTAAGCGCCCTCGATCTATATGCTCCGGCATACCCAATGTGCAGTTGAAGAAGTCTGAATTTCAGTTGCCAATTCTTGGTTCGCCGCGGTATCGCGATATTGATGGTTATTTTTCCGTCATTGCTCGGGCGGTGGAGGGTCTCCCGGAGAACAAGAAGCCACCCGACGGTTTTTGCGGGGCCGACATGCCAGATGGACAAAAAGCGCGACTGCCTTAAAACATGCGGACATGATCGAGCACCCGTTGTTTTCCGTTGGCAGACCTGATGAGTTGGAAGCAACCCTAGGGCTAAACCCACTGACTGCGCCCAAAATCGCAGCAATACTTGTATTCGCCGGAAACGTAGAGTTTCGCCTTGAACGGGCTATTTGGAGACTGCAAAAGCATGCCCCGGAAGGCGTGAGACATCAGACTGATGCAAAGCCGGTCATGGTACTTATCGATATGCTGGAGGCAGATGGCGCGGCGCTTCCCAATGCTCACGACTGTCAGCTGATAGAGGATTGGTGTGGGACAGCTCGAATCGCTTTCGAATTCCGCCACAGCATAGCGCATGGCGTCGCGTTTCGGATGGATAAGAGCATCCGATTCGAGCGCAACAGGTCCTGGCAGGGCGAGATTAGAAAACGTCCCGCTGCCTCGTTATGGGCCGACCCCAACACATTGGAGAATATCCGCCTCACCTTCGCCGTGCTTTTGCGGGTGATTAACAGCGTGAGCAACGACAGGCGACCTTGGGAGACTGTTGCTACTCCGGCTGCCCTCAACGCCTTGAAATGGGCAAGATCACTTATGGGAGAAATGGCTTCCGGTCACGGACCATGGTTTGAGAAATATTAGGCCGCGATCACGTTATGGGCGGGGAGTGAACGGTGACTGTTAGGTATATTGGCCCATCACCCAGCTGCACTCTCGTTTAACCCCCTGATCACCTCGACCAGCCTTTTCGTCGTTTCGAAGTCGAACACCTGCTGCGGACCCTCAGGTGCCATGTCGATGAACGGGCTTTCGTAGAGCAGACCGGGATCCATCACGCCCTTCTCGGTCAGATGCTCGATCACCAAGTCGAGGAATTCGATCTGGTCGGCGGTGACGCTCACCTCCGAGAGAAAGCTGCTGAAGGCTTCGGCGACAGCGGCCCGATCGAGACCCACCAGGGAGCGGATGAAGGGGCCGAAGCCGTGGGCGAGTTCGGTGGCCTTTTCGATATGGGCGGGATCGCCGATACCGGCTGTAAGCAGCATCTGCTGCAGTTCCTCGATGTCGGTCGCCGTCAGCGGCTTGCCGTGGCGCAACTTGGCGATGGCGATGTGGTCCTCGTGCTGGCGCAGGAAATGCCGGGCCTTCTTCTTGAAGCGGGCAAAGTCCACCGCACCGACCTCCGGTAGGTCGTGCTCGATGCCATGACCCAGCTCATCCAAGAAATTGGTGTAGACGATCGCCTTGCGGCCCTTTTCGATGTGATGCACGAGCCCGCGCAGCCTTAAGCGCACCAGCTCCAGCAGCGGCACGGTGATGCCCTCCCACCAGGGGTCCGACAGAATGTCGAGGATCAGTCCATGCTGGGCGGCGATCGGGGGGATGGCGGTCTGCTCGTCCAGCGCCGAAGCGATCTCGATCAGCTGCTTCTTCAACCGGTCGAAACTTTTTGAGCCCTTCAGCAGCGCCAGCTCCAGATTGAACATCAGCAGATCGAAGCGTTTAGCCTCTTCCGGCTCGCTCTTCATTTGATTGGGCAGCGGTGCCACCTCATCCAGCAGCTCGTCACGCATGGTATCGGACAGGGTGCTCCAGGCCTCCGGCGCCTGGTATTTCTCCACCAGCTTGCGCCTGCTGCGCACGATGAAGTTGTCGAGGTTCATGGTGCCGACATAGGTTTTCAGGAAATCGAGCGCCCCGGCGCGGATGTTGTCCTCGCTCGGTGCCGCGTCCGGCCCGGCATCATAGGCCTCGCCGTCTTCCGCTACACCCGGCGGCGTCTCCAGCGCGTTCTTCTCGTCCAGCGCCCGCACCAGGTCGAAGCGGGCGGCAAACAGCCGTTCGCTCAGCGACCTGGCATTGCGGCCCTCGTCCGGCTTGGGATTCTGCTTGAAGAATTCGAGGTTCTGGCAATAGTCAAAGACGCGGAAGAACTCCTTGTCCTCGCCGGGGCCGAAGAGATCGGGGCAGAGGCGGGTGCCGCGGCCGATGATCTGCCAGAATTTCGTCTTCGAGCGGATCAGCTTGAACAGCACGAGATTGACCACCTCGGGCACGTCGATGCCGGTGTCGAGCATGTCGACGGAAATGGCGATATGAGGGGCTGTGTCCTTCTTCGAAAAATCATCGATCAGGCTCTGCGCATAATCGGTCTTGAAGGTGATGACGCGGGCGAAATGGCCGGCCAGATGCGGATAGGCCTTGTTGAACCGCTGCTCGATGAATTCCGCATGGGCCTGGTTCTTGGCGAAGATGATGGTCTTGCCCAGCCGGTCGCCGCCGGCCACCTTCAGGCCCTCGGTCATCACATGGGCCAGCACCTTGTCGACGGTGTCGGCGTTGAACAGCCATTTGTTGACCGCTTCGGCGTTCACGCTGTCGGGCGGGTCGCCATCTTCCTCGTCCCATTCCAGCATGTCCCACTGCTCTTTCTCCGTCTCGGAGAGATCGTCGTAGCGGATGCCCTCGCGGACGAATTTCAGCGGCACGGAGACCGACAGCGGCGGCACCAGATATTCGTCCTCCACCGCCTTGTCGAGCGAATAGGCATCGGTCGGCACGCCGTCTTCCAGGTCGAACAGGCCATAGGTGTTGTGGTCGATCTCATCCTTCGGCGTTGCGGTCAGTCCCACCAGCAGGCTGTCGAAATAGTCGAAGATCGCGCCATAGCGCTGGTAGACCGAGCGGTGCGCCTCGTCGATGATGACGAGATCGAAATGGCCGGGGCCGAAGCGGGCGGTGCCGGCCAGCTTTCCATCCGCCCTGCCTGTTTGCCGCTCGTCGATCAGGTTCATCATGGTTGGATAGGTGGAGAGGAAGACGCGACCCTCGGCCGTCTTCTCCGTCACCAGGTTGACCGGCGAGGCGTCCGGCAGATGCGCCTTGAAGGCCCGCACCGCCTGGTTGACCAGCGCCACTCGGTCGGCGAGGAACAGCACGCGCTTAACCCAGCCGGCCCGCATCAGCTGGTCGACCAGCGCAATCACCGTGCGCGTCTTGCCAGAGCCGGTTGCCATCACCAGCAGCGCCTTGCGCGCCTTCAGCGTTTCGAAATTCTCCGCCACGCGGGCGATGGCGCGGGTCTGGTAATAACGGCCGGCGATTTTTGTGTTGACCGGGATGCTGGCGATCGTCCGGCGGCTTTGCCGCCGCTGGATCAGCAGCTGCAGCTCGTCCTTCTTGTAGAAGCCGGAGACGTTGCGCGGCGGATAGGCCAGATCGTCCCACAGCCAGTGGTCATAGCCATTGGTGTAAAAGATCACCGGGCGCTGGCCGAATTGCCGCTCCAGGCCGTCGGCATAAAGCTTGGCCTGCTGCTGGCCGGCGCTGGCATCACGCTTGGTGCGCTTGGCCTCGATCACCGCCAGCGGCTTGCCGTCATCGCCCCAGAGCACGTAGTCGGCAAAACCCTCGCCCCGGACATTGGGCATGCCAGCAATGGGAAATTCCCGGTCGCGGGCCTCGCTCAGCGGCCAGCCGGCTTCCTTCAGCAGCAGATCGATATAGAGATCGCGGGTCTCGGCTTCCGAATAATCGTGATGGTCCGGCCGTGCCTCGTTGTCGCGCCTGATTCGGGCGATCTCGTCGCGCAGGGCTTGAAGCTCCGCGTTGCGCTCGGCCTTGTCGCGCAACAGGTCGGCAAAAGCCTTGTCGCGCGCCTCGCTCTCCGCCTTCATGCGGGTCAGCTCGACAAAGGCCTTCTTCACCAGATCGGTCTTGCGGGTGAGAAAGGCGAGGTCGAAGCTTATGGAATCGGCGGGCGGGTTTCGGCCATAGGTGCGCGCCAGCCAGAAACACAGGTGAAACAGCTCGCGCACGGCATCGCCGGCATCTTTTGCCTGCGTCTGCCGGCTTTCATGCACCGCCTGGTTGCCGATGCGGATGATCAGTTTGGCCTTGGTGAACACAGCCTGCCCGGCGCGCGCGACAAAACTCGGCTCGTGGATCAGCGCGGAAATCTTGTCTTCATAGGGAAAATGCAGGCTGGCATCGTGCTTGTAGGCCCATTGCACCGCCAGCTCCACCGTGCGCCTTGCATAGAAGGCAGAGGCCCGCGCATCGCCTGCGGCATAGCTTTCGGCCTGCCTCGCGCTGTCGCAGATCTCGGGAAATTCGGCGGCGAGGAAGGCGAAGTTGGACATGAGGCCTCAGAGTTGTCCGGAGAAGGCGCGGTGCTGGAGGGAGGCGAAGACGTCAATTAATTGCTCCTCCATCCGGTGCATCTTTTCTTCCTGAATTTCCAAACTTTCAATAAAATTTCTGTATTTTTCTTGCAGTTTTATCGGCGGGATCGGAACTGTAATCTTGTCCATGCTTTTTCGGGTGAGTTTTATCTGGTCGATTCCGCTAATGTATTTATCTATTGACGAAAGCTCGAGGAAAGATCTTAGAAATACTAAATCTGATCGTCCGTTGCTTTTTACTACATGAGCATGATTATTTACCCAGAATTTTCCGTTCGCAATGCAAGCTATTGGCCTAGTTCTGCTTTGCAAATGTTTTCCATCCTCGCTGATGAGTAAGTGTTCACCTTCAAATAAGAAGCCGTCGATATTATCAATTATGCCGACTGAACCATAATAGGGATATGGGCCAGACCGGTTGTCGCGATCACTCTGTTTTACCGGAACTCGGATAGAATCACAGTTTTTCACAAGGGCGCCGAAGCGCTGGAGAGGCCACCCCTTCGGATTGCTCACCGGATCCCCGAACATCTCCAGAAAGATCGACTGGGTGAGCCTGTCGAGCAGCGCTGTGGCCTGGCGACGCTTCTGCCTGAGCTGTTCGGCCTTATCCAGGATCGCCGCAATCCGCTTCTGCTCCGCGAGCGGCGGAAGGGGAACAGGCAATTCAAGGAAGGTGTCTTGCGGTATGGATCGCCGCCTCGCCGTGGTCGATCTTAGTTTACCTGTATAAAATTTTAGCGCGATCGGAGATCTAAGAAACTTCTCAAGGTAATTTTTATCCACATCAGGGACGGAAATATCCCAAACGGTGTAAGCGGGACTTACGATGGCCTGTTCATAAAGCTTTTGAAACGAGAGAACGCCCTCATCTATCGGGAAACCGACTACGAGCTGCCCCCTCGACACAATCTTGTAGGCGGACGTATCTTCGCTCGCGACGCGCTTTTTGAATTTGTCGGCCTGATCGACGAGACCGTTATGCATCGTCATCGAGAGAATTGGAAAATCGACTTTTCCTGCACGCGGCGATCTTGCAGGCGCTATTATAGAGCCGAGCGCGATCACAGCATCGCCTCCAACTCATTGAGCCCCATGGCAATCTCCTCCTCCAGCGCCAACAGTTCCGCAATGATCTCCTTCGGCGGGCGGTGGTCGGGGGCCTCATAGGCCACTTCGCGAAAACGGTTGAGCGACAGGTCGTAATCGGCCGCCGCGATATCTTCGCGGGAGACGCAAAAGCTCTGGCCGGTGCGCGGGTTGTCGCGCTCGCTGGCGGTGCGGTTTTTCCAGCGGGCCAGCACGTCGGGCAGGTTGTTCTTGGCGTGGTCCTCGGCGCTCAGGGATGTCTTCGGCACCGGGCCGAATTTTTCCTCGGGCAGCAGCATCTGCCGCTTGTCGTCGAGGCTCATGCCATCGGCTTGCACATCGTAGAACCAGACTTGGTCCGTGCCGCCGGAATTGGTCTTGGTGAAGAAGACGATCGCGGTCGAGACGCCGGCATAGGGCTTGAACACGCCGGACGGCAGCTTGACGATCGCATCCAGCCTGTGATCCTCGACCAGCATCCTACGGATCGCCTTGTGCGCCGTCGACGAGCCGAACAGCACGCCATCAGGCACGATTACCGCCGCCCGGCCGCCTGGCTTCAGCAGCTTGAGGAACAGCGCCATGAACAGAAGCTCGGTCTTCTTGGTCTTGACGATCGACAGCAGGTCTGCGGCCGTCGTCTCGTAGTCCAGCGAGCCGGCAAAGGGCGGGTTGGCGAGAACAAGCGAATATTTGTCGGCATCGTCGGCATGGCCGGTGCTCAGTGAGTCGCGGTAGCGGATATCAGCGCCCTCGACACCATGAAGCTGCATGTTCATCGAGCCGATTCGCAGCATGGTATTGTCAAAATCATAGCCGTGGAACATGGACTGGTGGAAATGGCGGTTGAGCTCGGCATCGCGGAACAGGCCCTTGTGGTGCTCGCGCAGATATTCGCCGGCCGCGACCAGAAAGCCGCAGGTGCCGCTGGCCGGATCGCAGATCACGTCTTTCGGGGAGGGCGCCATCAGCTCGACCATCAGCTTGATGATGTGGCGCGGCGTGCGGAACTGGCCGTTCTGGCCGGCAGAGGCGATCTTGCCCAGCATATATTCGTAGAGATCACCCTTGGTGTCGCGATCATCGAGCGGGATCTCCGCCAGCATGTCGACCACCTTGGCCAAGAGGCCCGGCGTCGGGATGGTGAAGCGCGCGCCCTTCATGTGCTCGGCATGCGACGAGCCGGCCTCGCCCATCTCGCGCAGGAAGGGAAAGACGTGCTGATCGAGAATGGTATACATCGTCGCCGGGTCTTCATGGCGAAAGCGCGACCAGCGCAGCCGCTCATAGGCCATGCCCCTGGAATCGGCACCTTCCGGAAACACCCGCCGCTCGACTGGTCGGCCGAGCATGGTCGCCTTGCTCTCCTCGCGCGTCTGGATGTCGTCGAGCCCGCGGATGAACAACAGGTAGGTGATCTGCTCGATCACCTCCAGCGGATTGGCAATCCCGCCCGCCCAGAAAGCGTTCCAGACCTGATCGACTTTCGAGCGAATTTCACCTGTGAGCATGCTGCATTCCCTGCATCTTCCGAATCGGCTTTGACACTAGGGCATAAGGCCGTGCTACTGAAGATGCATCGAGAAGTTGAATGATCGCGAGGTGGCCGCATGCGCGTTGATGAATATCGGAAAGCAACCACCATGTGTCCAAGCATGAGCAGTTTATGCGTTGAAGAGCTATCAGGCATTGGTGTGACAGCAGCGAGTGGCGTCTGATGTTCCGAGTCGATCGCCCGAGTAATCGCATCTCCCGCCTGACCCAGAAGCGCTTCAGCGAACTCGCTCTCCGTGAGCGTGACCACTTACAGGAATGGCTCGTTCATCAGCCCGACGCACTGGGAGAAGATCTACTCATATTACAGAAGGAATTCGACGGTTTCGACGAGACACGCGAGCGGCTAGACCTTCTGGCACTCGACAAAGTCGGAAACCTAGTCGTGATCGAGAACAAGCTCGATGACTCTGGGCGGGATGTAACCTGGCAGGCACTTAAATACACGGCTTATGTCTCGGGACTGACCAAGAGCCAGATCGTCGAGATCCACCAGCACTACCTCGATCGTTACTGCGGCGGTGGCAATGCCGTCGCCCGGATCTGCGAATTTATGGAGGTTGAGGAGCTGGAAGAGACGGTGCTAAATCCCGGGAACGGGCAGCGCATGATCTTCATCGCCGCGAACTTTCGTCGCGAGGTAACCGCGACGGTGCTTTGGTTGCTCAGTCGCGGTATTCGCGCTCAGTGCTTCCGGGTGCTGCCATTCGCCTACGAGGACGAAATCTTCATTGATCTTCAGCAGATCATTCCTCCGCCAGAGGCCGCGGATTATATGATCGGCATCTCTTCAAAAGAGGTCGAAGAGACCGCCGTGCAGGGCACGCAGAAGCGCCGGCACGAATTGCGGATGCAGTTCTGGGCGAAGGCACTCGCAAAGCTGCGTGAAGATGGAATAGCAATCTTCGGCAACATCAGTCCGACGAAGGATCATTGGCTCAGCGCGGGATCCGGCGTGCGCGCTTGCCCATGGCAGATGATCTTCGGGAAGGGCGAGGCACGCATTCAGCTGGCGTTGTCCCGTTCCGATGCGGCGGAAAACAAGTGGCTTTTCGACCAGTTGCATGCCGAACAGTCAGCAATCGAGGCGGCCTTCGGTGCCGCACTTGAATGGCGCCGAATGGATGACAAGAAACAGAGCCTGATCGTTTTTGGGCAAGATTTTGACGGCTACGATCGAGAGAATTGGCCTAAGATTGCAGAATGGCTCTCGAGCCACCTGCGCCGGCTTGAGAACGCCTTGAATGAGCCGTTGGCTCGCTTGGGGCGGCAGGTGCGCGCTCAGGACGAGGAAAGTGATTAGGAATCATCCGGGTATCGGCCAAACCGTGCGTCGGCATTGGCCCTGGAATGGGCACACCAGCGGTGCAACGCTCTGCCAATCGCATTTCGCCAATGACACGAACTCTCGCTAAGAGACAGCCCGCGCACAACTTGCGCCGACCAGCAAAGCGGAGAGGTGGCTGAGTGGTCGAAAGCACCGCACTCGAAATGCGGCATACGGCACCGTTATCTTACGTCCAACCCCACCTTCTCCGCAAGGTTGGTCTAATATCATAAGGTTCGCCCGCGACTCGCTGGCTACCCGCTCTGGCGGTGAGTTTTAGCGCGGTTCGCGCCAGAGGTACTGTAGCGGCACTCCCTGGTTTCAACCCTTAGTTATGTGAGAATCGCTTTCCCGCGTGATGCAACCGATCGGAAGGCAATGCCGGATATTGTCCGGCGAATATCTGGAATGAGGGGCTGGCCAACCGTTCTCCCGATACCGAAGCGGGAAAGCGGTTCCATTCTTTGAATTTAACGGAGATTAAAGAGCGAAGAAAAGTGATTCAGTCCGTTTTGGGCTGGAGGAGGTCGGGCCGCGAAAATTGTCGACTGAGCCGCATCAAGCAACGCACACCTATGACGGTGCCGAGTTGTGCATATGTCCAGCTGAGATTGACGGCGACACGATCAACCAGACGGATGTTTTCTCGCCCCGCACTTACCGAAACTCTCCCGACGAACACTTCAACATTCGCCCAGACCATGGGGGGGACCTCACGATTACTGACGATGGCTAGGGCCGAGTAGCGTCCCTTCACCGCGAAACTCGGTGAACTCTGGCAGCATCCCGCTCCATCACTAGCAACAACCCTAAAGCTGGCCGGCAGCGCCATTTCAGACCCCGCTGCCGCAATCCGTTGGGGGAGCATATTAGCCAACGAACCAGCGCCGTTTCTTCATCAGTGTCGATGAAGAACCCGTATCGGAAACAGCGCCAGTTCACGCACCGCTGTTCGTCGCTGCCAGATGGCTAGCCAACAGACCGACAAAACGCAAGTTCCATAATATTTTCGCGTTGACAACATACAAACTGCATTTCCTATTTCGTGGACCGCTGCCGTTAGCCGGCGAGGCAATACCTTTCCCAGTCCAGCATCATCGGCCGCCGTTGATCCAGAAGGTCGGTCCGGTGGTAGGCGGCCTCGACCGCATTCTTCACGGTATGTGCCAACGCCCGTTCAGCGAGGTCACGCGGATAGCCGTTCTCGGATGCCCAATCGCGAAAGCTTGATCGAAAGCCGTGTGCGGTCGCATTGCGTCCTTTCGTATCGCTTTCGACATTTAGATCGCGCAGGAGTTTCGTGAGGGCCATGTCGGTGACTGGGTTCATCGTGCGGGACATGAACACCAGTCCTTCGCCACTTTTCGATTGTTCAAGTCGTTCCTCTAGGATCGCGATCGCACGCGGTCCTAGCGGCACGCGGTGCGCCACCTTGGCCTTCATCCGTGGTGCAGGCACCGTCCAGATCGCGTGGGAGAAGTCGATCTCTTGCCATTCCATATGCCGAAGCTCGCCGGAGCGGCAGGCGGTCAGGATAACGAGCTCCAGCATTTGGCGGGTGATGTTGGCGTCACCAACATGCAGGACTTCTCTGAGGAACGTTGGCAGCGATCGCCAGGGTAGGGCGGGTTGGTGCTGAACCCGTTCGCGTTTGCCGGGCTGCTTGGCCAGTATCTTGTCAACCACGCCGACGGGGCTCGCGACGATGAAGCCATTTGCAGCTGCCCAGTTCATCACTGCATCACAACGCTGCTTCACCCGCGAGGCGGTTTCCGGTTTTTCCAGCCAGATGGGTTTAAGACAGGCGGCGAAGTCGGCCGGGGCGAGTTCATTGACTCGGGTTTCGCCGATTTTCGGGAACACGAACCTTTCCAGTGTGGTGATCCATTGGTCGCTATGCTTCTTGTTGCGGAACCCCTCGGCCTTGTCGGCGTGATGTGTGCGTGCCGCTTCAGCGAAGCTCGGCACCGTCGCAAGTCGTACGGTCTCCCGCTCCTGCTTGCGGCGCAGTTCCAAGGGATCGTTGCCGTCATCGATGGCGCCGCGCGCCTCGAAGGCCTTTACGCGGGCGTCCCGAATGGATGTCGTCGGATAGCTCCCAAGTCCCATTTCACGGCGTTTGCCTGTCGCGGGCGATAGAAAGCGCAGAATCCATTTTCCGCTGCCAGGGCCACCGCCGGGGACGAGATACAGGCCGACAATGGTGCCGTCGGACACGGGTTTATCGTTTGGTTTGAGCTTTCGGGCTTTGGCGTCACTTAGCATATTTGTAGGTCCTTCATGCACTCGATGAAGGTTTGCTAGCCCGCCACTCAGCCCGCCACAAGAGCCGATATTCGGTGTTACGGGATGGTACGAGATGGCGTGTGGACAAGCAAAGCTTCCTGAAATTATAAAGTAATTACAATATGATATGAGCGATCCTGAGCTTGGATGAGCTGAGCGAAAATGCCGCCACCCTCTCCGCCATTATCTGTTGTTGTCTTGTCGTTGCCGAAGCCGCCGGGAAGGTCTGTATTTGCGGCCGTGCCGGGGCGTCACATTTCTCATGTTTGTGCAAACCAACGAAGAAATGATGCCGGGGCGTTTCCCGTGGGAGTGGCAGGCTAGGGCAGTTCATTCCGCATGCGCATGCGCAAGACCGTTGGTCACCTCGACATCCACGATCTGCGACGCCGCCGCCCGGTTGGGCGACAGCGCTTTGCCGGTTGGGATGGCCGACCTCAATCGTCGTCGTCGGACGAGTTCGATGACGAATTTGACGAGGAGTTGGAGCTTGAATTGCTGGACGAGTTTGAGCTGCTGTTCGAGCTGGAATTGTTCGAGGAGTTCGAGTTCGAATTGCGGCTGGAATTGCTCGATGAGTTGGAGGAACTGTTCGAGTTGCGGTCTGCTGACGAGCCGCCACGATCGTCATTGCCGCGGTCGTCGTTGCTGCGGGCGCGGCTATACTGCTGGCTCTTTGCCGATTTCTTCAGGAAGCGGGTCAGCGGATCGTCGTCCGCGATTGCCGGCGCGATGGTGGCCGCCGTGCCGAGCGTCAGCACAGAGGCCATGATGGCGATGAATTTTTTCATGATGGTTCTCCTTGTTGTCAGCAGCGCATCGGCTGCAGCGGAGAAACGTCGCGGGTTCAAATTTATTCCCAATAAATAATTATTTATCAGATGGTTATCGTTTCTTTTTATGAACAAGCGAAAGCGCCCGGCGGCGTTTGTCCACCGGGTGCCGGGGCAGATCTCATCCGTGTTCAGCGTTGGGCGCGGGCGAATTTCCGATACCAGCCATCGGCCGCGAGCGTCTTGCGCAGGATCGTCGTGCGCGTATTTTTTTCCGCCTCGGTCTCGCTGCGGATCACGCCAGCGATATCGGTCGTCTCGCGGCGGAAGGGAATGACCTGGACGATCGGTGTTGCGCGTTCAAGCACATGCACGCCGTCCTCGCCGGTGGCGAAGAAGGGAAAGTGGATCTCCGAGCGATAGGTGTCGGTATCGACCACGCCGGCGACCACCTCAAACACGCCGTTTTGCCGGTTGAGCGGCGGCACGAACAGACAGCTCCAGCCCGGCGGCGTGACGATCGTCCAGTAGTTGTGGAATTTGCAGGGCGGCATCGGGTCGCGCGGATTGCCGGCCAGCTGGTGCGTCGCATGATTGGACACCAGCGTGCGGTCGAAATCCCAGCCGCAGTTTACCGTCTTGCCGCCATCGGCGATCTCCATGCGCACCGTGGCGGGCAGACCGATGACCCAGCCGGTCGCCATTGCGTCGATGAAAGGCATGCAACGCTTGACGGTCAGGCCGCTGTCCTTGGGGCCGACCAGGTCTGGCGTTATGGCCGGTAACTTGCGGAACCAGTCGGGCAGGGCGGTCTTGGCGCGGACGGGCGCCGGAATGACGCCCTCGTCCTCCTTGCGGCAGAGGAAGGTGATCGTCGGTGTCGGGTGTTTCAGCAGCGATAACATCGTCGCGGTCTCCACGGGTTTGATTGCCATGGATAACGGCCGGTCGACGATGTTATTCCCGCCGACCGGAGATTATTCGAGTTCGGACAGTGCTGCGAGCTCGTCCTCGGCCGATAGCGGCGCGCCTGCGCCCATGGCGGCCAGGAATGTGTCGAGGGTTTCCTGCGCTGACGCCGGCATGTAGCCGTCGGTGGCCGGGTTGCTGAGCGCCAGCCGGGTCACCCAGCCGCTCGCGCCATGGCACGCAATCTCGGTTCTCTGGAGGGCGACCGTGGTCACCTCATATTCGCGGCACAAATGGCCCTGCTGATCGCGAAAGCTGGCGACCAGGTGCAGGGTCTCGCCGGTTTCGGCAAGGGCTATGTCGGCACCGGAAGCTTCGGTCTGCAGCGCTGCCATGCGTGGCGAGGTCGTGCCGGCCTCGTCGTGTCGATTGGCCTGCCCGGCGAGGAAGCCGCCGAGTCCAGCGGCTATGACGGCAATCGAAGCGGCGAGCGGCATGGCCCAGCGGCGCGGGGCTGGGCCCGCTGATCCGGGCCTTGGCCGGAAAGCGATCACCGATGCCTCAGCCGGCGCCTGGTCGATGGCTGCTGCCGCGGCCTGCGCCACCGAGGCCGTGAGAGCCGTCGGTACCGGCTCGTCGATCAGCGGCTTGAACGCAGCAGACACAAGCAATCGGCTGTCGATGAAGGCTGCCATGCGTTCGGCCAGGCTGTCATCCAAGGCAAGCGCTGCCTCGATGTCCGCGGCGCGTTCATCATCGAGCTCGCCATCCGCAAAGGCCATCAGCGTTTCGTCGTCGAATTCCCGTGTCATCAGTTTACCCGTCCTTCTCGGGGGAGGAACGTTTGGCTCCGGCGGTTATTCCCGTGAGTTCGGCAAGAGTTTTTCGTGCGCGCGCGAGCCGGCTCATCACCGTGCCGATCGGGATTGCCAACACGTCTGCGGCGTCGCGGTAACTGAACTCCTCCACGCAAACGAGAATCAGGACTTCGCGCTGTTCCTCGGGCAGGGTCTGGACAGCCGCCCACACCTGTTTCAGCGCGATACTTGCCTCTGCTGATGCTTCGCCGAAGGCCGAGGGCAGATGCAGCGCGTCATCGATCTCGACCGCCGTGCCACTGGTCTTGCAGCGGCGGACCTGGTCGATCCACAGATTGCGCAGGATGCGGAAGACCCAGGCGTCGAAACGGGTATCGGGGTCGAAACTTGCCGCTGCCGCCAATGCCCGCTCGCAGGTCGCCTGGACCAGATCATCGGCCAGTTCGCGTGAGCGGCAGAGCGATATGGCGAAGCGCCGGAGGTTGGGAAGAAAGCTGACCAGGCGTTGTCCAACGGTCTCGGCGAGGTTTGTCATCGAAAATCCACGGAACCACGGGAATAAGCTGGTGGGATGTGCGTTTGCCCCTATATCCCCTCAAGCGCATGGACGGAGCGGGGAGCGAACATTCCTCGAGGGAGAATTGGACAATGCTGCCGACGATTGCAAGCTGTATTCGGCTTTTCCTTGTCGCGTTCCTGGCGTTGCCGTTTTCGGCATTGTCGGTTTCTGTGACGCCGGGATTTCCGCTTGTATCGTCCGCGCTCGCTGATGACGATGATGGTGGGGGGGATGATGATGGCGACGATGACGATGGTCGAAGCCGTGCCGGTGCGGGTAGTGGCGGGTGGGGCGAAACCAGCCGGCAACGTGTCGGTGGTTCCGGTTTTCGATTTCCCTTTTTCCAGCAGCGTCGCCAGCCGCAGGCGAGAACAGCGCGGCCGGTCGTCATTCCTGACCGCGTGCCCGATGAGCTTGTTGCGAGCGGCCTTGACGACGCGGCTTTGCGTTTGCTTGGAGCCGATGGCTTCCAGCTCGTTGAGCGCCGGCCAATCGGGCTTATCGGCGATGAGATGATCCGCCTCAGGGTTCCGCGCGGGATCGACATGGATGATGCGCGTCGAATGGTGGCCGAACACGCGCCGGCTGCCGTGGTCGATTTCAATCACTATTATCGGCCGGAACAGGCCAATGCAGGACCCTGCAGTGAACGCGGCTGCGCGCTGGTCCGCAACCTTGTCGGCTGGCCAGAGCCGGGGACAACGACCGGCGATCGATGTTCGGTGAGCATCGGTGTCGGCCTCGTCGACACGGGCATCAATCCCGATCATGCAGCGCTCTTGGGCGGCAAGATCGAGGTGCTGCGACTGTCGGATGCGGCGTTGCCGGCGTCCGGCCAGCAACACGGAACAGCGGTTGCCGCACTTCTCGTCGGTGCCGGCGATAGCCGGACCCCAGGTCTTTTGCCGGCAAGCAAGTTAGTCGCAATCGACGCCTTCCGCCGCATCGGTGGGAATACAGATGTCGCAACGGCCTTTGACCTCGTCCGCGCTCTCGACGAACTGGCGCGCCGTCAGGTGCGCGTGGTCAACTTGAGCCTTGCAGGTCCCGACAATGTATTTTTAAAACGCAGCGTCGAGGCGATGATCGCTGAGCACAACACCATTCTTGTCGCAGCCGTCGGCAATGCCGGCCCGAAGGCGCGCCCGCTTTATCCGGCAGCTTACGCCGATGTGCTCGCGGTCACCGCCGTTGACAAGAACCTCAAGGTCTACCGCAGGGCCAATCGCGGCACCCATGTCGATATCGCAGCACCTGGTGTCAATGTGTGGACGGCTGCATCCGTCAGCGGCGCTCGCACCAAGAGCGGAACGTCGTTCGCCGCTCCCTTTGTCAGTGCGGCCGCGGCGCTTATCCTGTCCGACGAACCCGACCTGACTGTGGCCGAGGTCGCTGAACGCCTGACGGGGAAGGCGCGAGATATCGGAGAGCCCGGCAAGGACGGGATATTCGGCTGGGGCCTTCTGGACGCCCGCAGCCTGTGTATGGAAGCGGTGGGACGGTGACATGCGTCTTGCCGCACAGTTACCTGGCGCGGCCGGGCTAAAGCCTGGTCAGGCTTGCGGTTTCTGCACAGTCTTGTGGGAAATCGAGCGGGCCAATGTCCTGCATGTTGGTCTGACTTTGGGTGTTGTCCGAGCGCCCTGTCCTATCCCTGCCATTGGTCTCCCCAGAATTCTACCGCGCATCGGTCGTCGCATCGAGGGCTTGACGCGTTCCGCGCAATTTGCACTATTGATCAGATGTCAGACCAATTATTCTGGAAACCGCAACGCGGATGATGAAGCCACGGGACGATCGAGCCGCACTGTCGCCTTTGCCTCCTGTCGACCGGGTGCAGCAGGTCACGGCGGCTCTTGCCGACTATATCGAGGGTTCGAATCTCGTGCCTGGCGATCGTTTGCCGGCGGAGCGCGAATTGATGCTGGCGCTCGCCGTCGGTCGTTCGACCATCCGCGAGGTGATCCGGCATTTCCAGGCGCTCGGAGTGGTCGAGGCGCGCAAGGGCAGCGGCACCTATCTACTCAAGCCGATTTCGGGAACCACCATCCATATGCCGCTGTCGCTGGACACGACGCATCTGCGCGACGTGCTTTTGAAGACGCTCGAGGTTCGCCGCGGCATCGAGGCTGAGGCGGGCATGGTGGCCGCGCGCAAACGCACCGCCGAGGACCTGAAGGATATCGAGCTGAAGCTCAACGAGATGGAACGGGTGCATCTGTCCAAGGGCACATCCGGGCCCGAGGACCTGCAATTCCACCTCGCCATCTATGACGCGACCCACAATCCGCTGTTTCGCCAGCTGCTGGAACAGATGCGCGACGCCTTCGAGCGCTTTTGGGAAAAACCATTCGACCGGCCGGACTTTGCCCGCCGGTCCTTCCCGTTTCATCGCACCCTGTTCAACGCGATCGCCGACCAGGATCCCGAGGCCGCGCGCGCCGAGACACTGAAAATCCTCGACATCGTCGAGCAAGACATCAAGGAAATGTCCCAATGAGCAACGGCTTTGATCCGTTCGAGAATGCCTCCCTCATCGTCGCCCATGACGAGGGCAATGCCTATGATGCGGTCGTCCCGCCGATCGTGCAGACCTCGCTTTTCACCTTCACCGACTATGACGACATGGTTTCGTCCTATCGCGGCGAGAAGGTCCGGCCGATCTATACGCGCGGTCTCAATCCGACCGTGCGCATGTTCGAGGAGATGCTGGCCAAACTCGAAGGTGCGGAAGACGCGATCGGCTTTGCCAGCGGCATGTCGGCGATTTCTTCGACCGTGCTGTCCTTCGTCGAGCCCGGTGACCGGATCGTCGCGGTCAAGCATCTCTATCCCGATGCCTTCCGGTTGTTCGGCACGCTGCTGAAGCGGATGAAGGTCGAGGTGACC
Source organism: Hyphomicrobiales bacterium (assembly GCA_900470155.1). GTDB lineage: Bacteria > Pseudomonadota > Alphaproteobacteria > Rhizobiales > Rhizobiaceae > Allorhizobium. Next base: position 224,932 of record UBZT01000010.1, on the reverse strand, counting down.
TATGTCGACGGGCGCGACGAGGAAGAGGTGGCCAGGGCGCTGCCGGGCGCCAAGCTCTTCTATATGGAAAGTCCGACCAGCTGGGTGATGCAGACCCATGATGTCAGGGCATTGGCGGCTTTGGCTAGACGACATGGTGTGATCACCACGATCGACAACAGCTGGGCGAGCCCGATCTTCCAGCAACCGATCGCGCTGGGTGTCGATCTGGTCATTCATTCGGCCTCGAAATATCTCGGCGGCCATAGCGACGTGGTCGCGGGTGTCGTTGCCGGTTCGAAGGACCTGATCGGCCGGATCCGGGCGGAGGCCTATCCCTATCTCGGCGGCAAGCTTTCGCCGTTCGATGCCTGGCTTTTGATCCGCGGCCTGCGCACCCTGCCGATCCGCATGCGGGCGCATGAGACCTCGACGATGGCGATTGCCCAGCGGCTGCAGGGCCATGATGCGGTGGAAACCGTCTGTTATCCGGGGCTCGCCAACCAGCTGCCGCCCGGCCTGTCCGGCACGTCCGGCCTGTTTTCCTTCATCTTCAAGGAGGGCGTCAATGTCCGCACCTTTGCCGACCATCTCCGGCTGTTCAAGCTGGGTGTGAGCTGGGGCGGCCATGAAAGCCTGATCGTGCCGGGCGAAGTCGTCCTGTCACAAAAAGCGCAACCCAATTCCGCGGAAGCCTTCGGCATCAGCCCGCGGTCGGTACGGCTCCATGTCGGCCTGGAGGGAACGGAGGCCCTCTGGAGCGATCTCGATGCGGCGATCACTGCCGCTTCGTCTGGCTGACATCACGACAAGCAACATCAAAACAGAGGGGAATAAACAATGAAAAAACTGATTACCGCGACATTGTTCGCCACCATGATGGCGGGAACCGCCATGGCCGATACGACGCTGAAGCTGGTCGAAGTGATCACCAGCCCGGAGCGCACCGAAACGCTGAAATCGATCGTCGGCAAATTCGAAGCCGCCAATCCCGGCACCAAGGTCGAGATCATCTCTCTGCCCTGGGGCGAAGCCTTCCAGAAATTCGCCACCATGGTTTCGGCCGGCGAAATTCCCGACGTCATGGAAATGCCGGACACCTGGCTGTCGCTTTATGCCAACAACGGCATGCTGGAGAGCCTCGAGCCCTATCTAAAGGATTGGGAACACACGGCCGGCATGACGGACCGCGCGCTGGAACTTGGCCGCGACGTCAAGGACACCGCCTATATGCTGCCTTACGGCTTCTATCTGCGTGCCATGTTCTACAACAAGAAGATCTTCGCTGAGGCCGGCGTCGACGGCCCGCCGAAGACGATGGACGAATTCGTCGCAGCATCCGAGAAGATCTCCAAACTGCCCGGCAAATACGGCTACTGCCTGCGCGGCGGCCCAGGTGGCCTGAACGGCTGGATGATGTTTGCCGCCACGATGGCCGGCAACAACGAGTTCTTCAATGCCGATGGCACTTCGAAGTTCAGCGAGCCGGACTGGGTCAAGGGCATCGAATGGGTCGTCGACCTCTACAAGAAAGGCTATGCGCCGAAGGACAGCGTCAACTGGGGCTTCAACGAGATCGTCGCCGGTTTCTATACCGGGACCTGCGCGATGCTCGACCAGGATCCGGATGCGCTGATCGCCATCAGCGAGCGCATGGATGCGGCCGACTACGCGGTCGTGCCGATGCCCAAGGGTCCGGCCGGCAAGTCGTTCCCGACCATCGGTTATGCCGGCTGGTCGATGATGTCGGCGAGCGCCAACAAGGATCTGTCGTGGAAGCTGATCGCGACGCTTGAAGGCCCGGAAGGCAATATCGAGTGGAACAAGCGCATCGGCGCCCTTCCAGCGCTGAAGGCGGCAGAGAAGGATCCCTTCTATGCCGGCGAACAGTTCAAGGGCTGGTTCGACGAACTGGCTGACAAGGATGCCGTTCCGACCGTCATGCCGACCTACCTGGAAGAGTTTGCCTTCTTCAAGGATTCGCTGGCGATCAAGACCACGCAAGAGGCCCTGCTCGGCGACATCACGCCGGAAGAACTGGCCAAGCAGTGGGCCGAATACCTGACGGCTGCCCAGCAGAAGTTCCTGGCGAGCAAATAAGCCTCGCCAATGACGACCGGCAGGCGGCGGCCTCGAACCCGCCGCCTGCCGGCTCATTCCCGACTGGAAACACGGCCCGCCGATCGGCCCGCCGCGAAACGGATACTTGACGATGGCTTCACTTGCAGCCCGGGGCAGCGGCTCACCAAGAGACCAGCGACCGCTGAAAAAGCGTCTGGCGGACGCGTCTGCGCCCTATCTCTACAGTGCACCGGCGCTGATCCTGATCGTTACCGTGATGCTGGTGCCGCTGGTGCTTGGCATTTCCTATGCCTTCCGCGATATCCAGCTGCTCAAGCCGTTTTCCGGCGGCTTCATCGGCCTTGATCATTTCGTGGCACTGGCCAAGGACGACAATTTTTACCGAGCGCTGAGAAACACTCTCTGGTGGACCGGTTGGTCCGTCGTGCTGCAGTTTGCCTTTGGTCTGACGCTCGCACTGCTGCTCGATAAGCCCTTTTATGGCCGCGGTATTGTCCAAGCTCTGGTCTTTCTTCCGTGGGCCGTGCCGAGCTTCCTCGCCGGCCTCAACTGGGCCTGGTTGTTCAATCCGCTGGTCGGCCCTCTGCCGCATTGGCTCTTTGCGCTCGGGTTGATGAGCGAACCGGCCAATATTCTCTCTGACCCACAATTGTCGATGTGGGGGCCGATCATCGCCAATGTCTGGTGGGGCATTCCGTTTTTTGCCATCACGCTGCTGGCAGCGCTGCAGGCGATCCCGCGGGATCTCTACGAGGCAGCCAGCATCGATGGCGCCGGCCCGGTCCAGCGTTTCCTGTCGATCACCCTGCCGTTTCTCGCGCCGACCATTGCGATCACGGTTCTCCTGCGCACGGTGTGGATTTCCAATTTCGCCGACCTGATCATCGTCATGACCAATGGCGGGCCGGCGGATCGCAGCCAGATCGTCGCCAGCTATATCTTCACCCAGGCGTTCAAGCGGCTGGATTTTGGCTATGCCTCGGCCATCGCACTGGTGCTGCTGGTCTTGCTGATCACCTATTCCATGCTGATCGTCGTGTTGCGGCAGTGGCTGTTGAGCAAGGATTGAGACATGACCGGCAAACGCGTAATTTCCATCCTCGCCCATCGCCTCGCCATCCTTGTCTATGTGGTGTTCGCGCTTTTCCCGCTCTACTGGTTGCTCAAGGTCTCGGTGACGCCCAACAAGCTGCTCTATTCCGAGGGCATTCGCCTGTGGCCGTCGCGAACCACGTTCGAGCATTTCGAATTTGTCCTGCGCCACAGCGACTTTCCGATCTTCTTCAAGAACAGCCTGATCGTTTCGGGGTCGACGGCGATCATCGTCACGGTGCTTGCCTCGCTTGCCGGCTATGCGATGTCGCGGTTCACCTTTCGCGGCAAATACTGGATCGTGACGCTGATGCTGCTGACCCAGATGTTTCCGCTGGTGATGCTGGTTGCGCCGATCTTCAAGATGCTGTCGCCGCTCGGCCTGACCAACAGCCTGACCGGCCTGGTCATCGTCTACACGGCGTTCAACGTGCCGTTTGCCACGTTCCTGATGCAGTCGTTCTTCGACGGCATTCCGAAGGATCTCGAGGAGGCGGCGATGATCGACGGCGCGACGCAGTTCGTGGCGTTTCGCGAAATCATTCTGCCGCTGACGTTGCCCGGCATCGCCGCCACGCTCGGCTTCGTGTTCACTGCCGCCTGGAGCGAGCTGCTGTTCTCGCTGATGCTGATTTCCGGCAATGCCGCCGCCACATTCCCGGTCGGCCTGTTGTCCTTCGTGTCGAAATTCTCGGTCGACTTCGGACAGATGATGGCGGCGGGCGTCATGGCGCTCATTCCCGCCTGCCTGTTCTTCCTGTTGATCCAACGTTATCTCGTGCAGGGCCTGACGGCCGGTGCCGTGAAAGGCTGATCCCATGGCATCCATCGATATTGCCGACGTCCGCAAGTCCTACGGCATCCATCCGGTGCTGCATGGCATCGACCTGAAGATCAAGGATGGCGAATTCGTCGTTCTGGTCGGACCGTCCGGCTGCGGCAAGTCCACGCTGTTGCGGATGATTGCCGGTCTTGAAGGCGTCACCGACGGCGAGATCCGCATCGACGGCAAGCGGGTCAACGATCTCGCCCCAAAGGACCGCGACATCGCCATGGTGTTCCAGTCCTATGCGCTCTACCCGCATATGAGTGTCGCCCGCAACATGAGCTACAGCCTGCGCCTGCGGAAGATCGCCAAGGAGAAGATCGCCGCCGTGGTTGCCAATGCAGCCGGCAAGCTCGGGCTTGATCCGCTGATGGAGCGACGGCCCAAGGCACTGTCCGGCGGCCAGCGCCAGCGTGTCGCCATGGGGCGCGCGATCGTGCGCGAGCCGAAGGCCTTCCTGTTCGACGAGCCGCTGTCCAATCTCGACGCCCGCCTGCGCGAGCAGATGCGTGCCGAGATCAAGAAGCTGCACAAGGATCTGGGTGCCACGTCGATCTACGTCACCCATGACCAGATCGAGGCGATGACGCTTGCCGACCGGATCGTCGCCATGCATGGCGGCGTCATCCAGCAGGTCGGCAGCCCGCTCGAGCTCTACGACCGTCCGGCCAATCTCTTCGTCGCCGGCTTCATCGGGTCGCCGGGGATGAACTTCTTCGAGGGGCGTTACACGACCAGCGGCGATGCCGCGCTATTTACGCTCGATGGCGGCGTTGTCCTGCCGCTCGGCACAAAGGCCAACCTGCCCGACGGCAGCACTGCCACGCTCGGCATTCGGCCCGAGCATGTGGTTCTCGGCGCGGAAGGACCGGATGTGTTCAAGGCTGTGGTCGATCTTGTCGAGCCGACCGGCTTCGGCATCATCGTGCATCTCAAGCTTGGCCCGGTCGCCTTCAAGGCGTTTACGCTGGACCGGCGGTTCCTCGGCATGCAGGGCGAAGTGTCGGTCGGGCTGCCGGTGGCCAACCTGCATTTCTTCAACGAGGCGGGCGACAAGGTGTAGCTGCGGAAGGCTCGCTTCAGGCGGGTTTTTCCGTGCTGTAGAAGTCGCGGTACCAGTCGACAAAACGACGAACGCCTTCGCCGACGGAGATGGCGGGTGTGTATCCGAGCTCTCGGGTCAAGTCGCTGACGTCGGCATAGGTGTCGAGTGCGTCGCCCGGTTGGCGCGGCAGCATTTCCCGGATTGCCGTCTGTCCCAAAGCCTCTTCGAGCGCTTCGATATAGGCCATCAGCTTCACCGGTGCGCTGTTGCCGATATTGTAGAGGCGGAAGGGCGCCAGGCTGGAGGCCGGATCCTGCTGGCTTCCGTCCCATTCTGGGTTCGGCTGCGCGATCGCGTCGCTGGCGCGGATCACACCTTCGACGATATCGTCGATATAGGTAAAATCGCGGGTGTGATTGCCGTTGTTGAAGACGGTGATCGGTCGGCCTTCGATGATATTCTTGGTGAACTTGAACAGCGCCATGTCCGGACGGCCCCATGGACCGTAGACGGTGAAGAAGCGCAGGCCGGTGGTCGGCATGGCAAACAGATGCGAATAGCTGTGCGCCATCAGTTCGTTGGCACGCTTGGTTGCGGCATAGAACTGCAGCGGATGATCCGCCATGTCATGTTCGCTGAACGGCATCTTTGTATTGGCACCATAGACGCTCGACGTGGATGCATAGGTCAGATGGGCAACGCGGGCATATCGGCAGGCCTCAAGAATGTTGGTGAAGCCGATCAGATTGCTTTCGACATAGGAATGCGGGTTTTCCAGGCTGTAGCGAATGCCGGCCTGGGCGGCGAGATGGATGACCCGGTCGAACGTGTGATCGGCAAAGCAGGTTTCGACGGCGGCGCGATCGGCAAGATTGGCGCGGACGAAGCTATAGCGACCGCCTTGCCTGCCCGCCGCTTCCTCAAGCAGGGCCAGACGCGCTTCCTTCAAGGCGGGATCGTAATAGTCGTTGACGACATCGAAGCCGACGACATCGTCACCGCGTTCGATCAGCCGTCTAGCGATATGATAGCCGATGAAGCCCGCATTGCCGGTGACGAGGACTTTCATTGCGCCTGCTCCACGGCGCGCGGTCGCGGCAAGGCGGTGGCACGGCCGATGCTCAGATAGGTCCAGCCGTCGTCCCGGAGCCTTTCGGGGGCAAACAGGTTGCGACCGTCGAAGATGGTCTTCGTCGTCATGCGCAGCGCCATTTCGCCGAAATCGGGCGCGCGGAACTGTTGCCATTCGGTGCAGACGGCCAGCGCATCGGCGCCATCGAGCGCCGAATATTTGTCGCCGACCAATGTCAGGTCCGCATGTGTGCCATAGATCCGGGCCGCTTCGTCGCCGGCTACCGGATCGAAGGCCCTGACATTGGCACCAGCAGACCAGAGTGCTTCCATCAATATGCGGCTGGAGGCTTCGCGCATGTCGTCGGTATTGGGCTTGAACGACAGGCCCCAGATGGCAATCGTCTTGCCGGCCAGATTGCGCTCCCCGCCGAAATGGTCGGCGATCTTGTCGAAAAGCCGGTGCTTCTGGCGGTTGTTGACGGCTTCGACCGCCTCGATCAGATGGGCATCGTAGCCGACCTCGCGTGCCGTGCGGGCGAGCGCCTGCACATCCTTGGGAAAGCAGCTGCCGCCGTAACCGATGCCGGGATAGATGAAATGATAGCCGATGCGCGGATCAGCGCCGATGCCGCGGCGAACATGCTCGATATCGGCGCCCAGCTTCTCGGCCAGGTTGGCGATCTCGTTGATGAAGGAAATCTTCGTCGCCAGCATGGCGTTGGCGGCATATTTGGTCAGTTCAGAAGAGCGCCGGTCCATGTAGATCGTGCGCTCGTGATTGCGGTTGAACGGCTCGTAGAGCTCGGCCATCATGGCGCGCGCGCGTGCCGAGTCTGTGCCTACAATAATGCGATCGGGCTTCAGGAAGTCCGAGACCGCAGCGCCTTCTTTCAGAAACTCCGGATTGGATACGACTTCGAAGGTGGGTGCATTGCTGCGCGCACCCAGCACGGACTTCAGGCGCTCGGCGACCTTGTCGCAGGTGCCGACGGGCACTGTCGATTTGACCACGACGAGTTTGAAACCGGCCATGGTCTTGCCGATGGTTTCGGCGACAGCCAGGACATATTGCAGGTCGGCGGCCCCGGTCTCATCCGGAGGTGTGCCGACCGCCACGAACTGCATATCGGCATGCGACACGGCCTTTGCCGCGTCGGTGGTGAAGACAAGCGTGCCGTCCTTGATATTGCGCTCGACAATTGCCTGCAGGCCGGGCTCGTAGATCGGGATCTCGCCTTTGTTCAGCCGGTCGATCTTGCCCTGGTCGATGTCCATGCACATGACGTTGTGGCCGACATCGGCGAGGCACGCGCCCGTAACCAAACCGACATAGCCTGTTCCAAAGATCGTAACGTTCACTGATGGGTTCCTTGCCTTGGCTCAAAGCGCTCAATCAAAGCGTGATGCGAATGCCTGCCGGTCGTAGGCCATGTGCCGCGGGATGGCAAGATTTGAGCTGTGTTGCAGAAAATGCGTCGTGGTAGCGCAGCTCGAAGACATCCTTATGAAATCCTTATGTCAGACGCCTGGATTCCCTCTCGAGATTTAATGCGTGTTGGCGCGATGGTGCAGCCTGAACTCAACAACAGGAGTCCATCGTGACTGATCTTTTGTTCATTGTGCTCGGCCTCGGCAGTTTCGCTGCTCTCGCCGTCTATGCACGTCTTCTCGGCCGATTGTGAGGTTTACCATGTTCGAACCCCTGCTTGGCCTCGCCGCCGCAATTTTCATCTCGGTCTATCTCGTCGTGACGCTTATCCGTCCCGAGCGCTTCTAGACCTCACATCCGGAGCACATCATGTCTTCCAACGGTTGGCTGCAAATCGGCCTGCTGCTCATCCTCGCGCTCGTCACCATCAAGCCGCTTGGCCTTTACCTGGCCCGCGTCTTCGAGGGTGAACGGACGTTTTTGTCCCCCTTGCTGTCGCCCATCGAGCGCGGCATTCTTTGGACCTCGGGCGTCGACCCGCGACGCGAGCAGGGATGGCTGGCCTACACGCTCGCCATGCTTGCCTTCAACGCCATGGGTTTTCTGGCGCTTTATGCGATCCTGCGCCTGCAGGCCTATCTGCCCTTTAACCAGCAGGGCTTTGCCGGCATGACGCCGGATCTCGCCTTCAACACGGCAATCAGCTTCGTTACCAATACCAACTGGCAGTCCTATGCCGGTGAGACGACCGTCAGCAACTTCTCGCAGATGGCTGGCCTTGCCGTACAGAATTTCCTGTCGGCTGCGACCGGTATCGCGATTGCGCTGGCCGTTACGCGTGCCTTTGCGCGCTCGGCTGCCAATACGCTTGGCAATTTCTGGGTCGACATGACACGTGCAACGCTCTACGTGCTGCTGCCTCTGTCGATCGTGCTCGCCCTCATCTTCATCTGGCTCGGCCTGCCGCAGACGATGGATGCATCGGTGACGGCGACCACGCTGGAAGGTGCACAGCAGGCCCTTGGTCTTGGCCCTGTCGCCAGCCAGGAGGCGATCAAGCAGTTGGGCACCAATGGTGGCGGCTTCTTCAACGTCAACGCGGCCCATCCGTTCGAAAATCCGTCGGCGATCAGCAACTATTTCAATATCCTTGCCATGCTGTCGATTTCGACTGCTCTCATCTATGCCTTCGGCAAGATGGTCGGCGATGTTCGCCAGGGCTGGGCGCTGATTGCCAGTGTCGCCATCCTGCTGGTTGCCGGTATCGCTGCGGTCTATGTGGCGGAAACCTATGGCAATCCGATCCAGCTTGCGCTCGGACTGGACCCAACCTTCGGCAATATGGAAGGCAAGGAAGTGCGTTTCGGCCAGGCGATGAGTGCCGCCTATGTGGCGATCACCACCGGCATTTCGAACGGCGGCGTCAATGCCATGCATGGGTCGCTCACGGCGCTGGGTGGCCTGGTGCCGATGTTCCTGATCCAGCTTGGCGAGATCCTGCCCGGCGGCGTCGGTTCCGGTCTGTACGGCCTCTTGGTCTTCTGTGTGCTCACCGTCTTCGTCGCCGGCCTGATGGTTGGCCGCACGCCGGAATTCCTCGGCAAGAAGATCGAGGGCCGCGAGATGAAATACGCCATGCTCGCCGTGCTCGTGCTGCCGTTTGCCATTCTCGGCTTTTCGGCGATTGCAGCCGTGCTGCCGGTGGCGATTGCCTCGCTCGGCAATGCCGGTCCGCATGGCCTGTCCGAGATCCTCTATGCCTATACGTCTGCTGCCGGCAATAACGGGTCTGCCTTTGGTGGCCTGTCGGCGAACACGCCCTGGTACAACACGACGCTCGGCATCGCCATGGCGCTTGGCCGTTTCGCTTATGCCGTTCCGGTTCTCGCGATTGCCGGTTCTCTGGTTGGCAAGACCCGTGGCACGCCGTCGGCCGGTACTTTCCCAACCCATACCCCACTGTTCGTCGGTTTGCTCGTCGCGATCATCCTGATCCTCGGCGGCCTGCAATATTTCCCGGCGCTCGCGCTTGGTCCCATTGCCGAGCATGTCAGCATGCTCGCCGGCAAAACCTATTGAAAGAGGCTGTCATCATGACACCGTCCCATTCCACGTCCCAATCCAAATCGGGCCAGAGACTGTTCGAGCCCTCGATCATCAAGGGTGCGCTCAAGGATGCCGTGCTCAAGCTCGATCCGCGCCAGATGATCCGCAATCCGGTGATGTTCGTCACCGAAATCGTGGCATCCGTCGTGACGATCCTGTTCCTGCGGGATCTCTTATCCGGCGCGCCGTCTGCCTTTTCCGGCCAGATTGCCGCCTGGCTGTGGTTCACAGTGCTGTTTGCCACATTTGCCGAAGCCGTTGCCGAAGGGCGCGGCAAGGCGCAGGCCGACAGCCTGCGCCGGACCAAGAGCGAGCTTTCCGCCCGCAAGGTCACCGGCAACGGTCGCGAGATCACTACCATCCCAGCCACATCGCTGAAGATTGGCGATGTGGTGGTGGTTGCCGCCGGAGAGCTCATTCCCGGCGATGGCGAAGTGATCGAAGGCGTGGCCTCGGTCAATGAAAGCGCGATCACGGGCGAATCCGCGCCGGTCATCCGTGAAGCCGGTGGCGACCGTTCGGCGGTCACTGGCGGCACGCAGGTCCTGTCCGACGAGATCCGCATCCGGATCACCGTGGCACCGGGCTCGTCCTTCGTCGATCGCATGATCGCGCTGATCGAAGGCGCCGAGCGGCAGAAGACGCCGAACGAGATCGCCCTGTCGATCCTGCTTTCGGGCCTGACGCTGATCTTCGTGATCGCCGTCGTGACGCTGTTCGGGCTCGCCAGCTATTCCGGCGTTCTGCTCTCGGTGACTGTGTTGGCCGCACTTCTCGTGACGCTCATTCCGACGACGATCGGCGGCCTGCTGTCGGCGATCGGCATTGCCGGCATGGACCGTCTGGTGCGGTTCAACGTCATCGCGACCTCCGGTCGTGCTGTCGAGGCCGCAGGTGACGTGGATACACTGCTGCTCGACAAGACCGGTACGATCACCTTCGGCAACCGCATGGCAAGCGACTTCCTTGCCGTTCCGGGCATTTCGGCGGAGGAGCTAGCCAAGGCGGCACTGCTCGCCAGCCAGTCCGACGAGACGCCGGAGGGGCGCTCGATCGTGGCGCTCGCCACCGGCGAATATGGCCAGGTCCAGCCGAAAACAGCGCCGGATGCCGTTATTCCCTTTACCGCCGAAACGCGGCTTTCAGGCGTCGACATCGGCGGCCAGCGTCTGCGCAAGGGCGCAGTCGATTCGGTGCTGAAATTTGCCGGCCTCGATGAGGCGTCCGCGCCGAAGGCCTTCAACGATGCCGTCGCGCGTATCGCGCAATCGGGTGGCACGCCGCTCGCCGTTGCCGACGGCAATCATCTGTTGGGCGTCATCCACCTGAAGGATGTGATCAAGCCGGGCATCAAGGAGCGCTTTGCGGCGCTGCGTGCCATGGGCATCCGCACCGTCATGGTGACGGGCGACAATCCGGTGACGGCGGCTGCCATCGCCTCGGAAGCCGGGGTGGACGATTTCCTCGCCCAGGCGACCCCGGAAGACAAGCTTGCCTATATCCGCAGGGCCCAGGAAGGCGGAAGGCTGATCGCGATGTGCGGCGACGGCACCAATGATGCGCCGGCGCTGGCCCAGGCCGATGTCGGTGTCGCCATGCAGACAGGCACTCAGGCGGCGCGGGAGGCGGCCAACATGGTCGATCTCGACTCCAGCCCGACCAAGCTGATCGAAATCGTCGAGATCGGCAAACAATTGCTGATGACGCGCGGTTCGCTGACGACCTTCTCGATCGCCAATGACGTGGCCAAATATTTCGCCATCATCCCCGCGCTGTTCATCTCGGCCTATCCGGGGCTGGCGGCGCTCAACATCATGGGGCTTGCCTCGCCGCAATCGGCGATCTTGTCGGCGGTCATCTTCAACGCGTTGATCATCGTCGCGCTGATCCCCCTGGCGTTGAAGGGTGTTGCCTATCGTCCGGTTGGGGCCGCAGCCCTGCTGCGCCGCAACCTCTTCGTCTACGGGCTTGGCGGCCTTGTCCTGCCCTTCATCGGCATCAAGGTCATCGATATCGCCATCACCACACTGCAATGGGTGTAACCATGTTGTCTTATCTTCGTCCGGCGATCTCGATGGTCGTCATCTTCACCGGCCTTTGCGGTCTTGCCTATCCTCTGGCCCTGACAGGTGCAGCTCAGGCTGTCATGCCGGCGCAGGCCAATGGCAGCCTCGTCCGCCAGGGCGATGTCGTCGTCGGCTCGGCACTGATCGGGCAGGCATTCTCCAGCGATCGCTATTTCTGGCCGCGGCCGTCGGCGACGGGCGGTTCCGCCTACAACGGGTTGGCGTCCAGCGGCACCAATCTTGCGCCCACCTCGCAGAAACTCAGCGACCAGACTGCGGCTGCGGTTGCGGCGTGGCGGGATGCTGGCGGCACGGGGGAGGTTCCCGCCGATGCCGTGACGTCTTCCGGTTCTGGTCTTGATCCTGACATTTCGCCAGAGAACGCCCTGAGCCAGGTCGAACGCATTGCCAAGGTGCGCGACATGCAGACAGGCGACGTTGCATCTCTCGTCAAAGCTCAGGTGCAGCCGCGTCTTTTCGGCGTGATCGGCGAACCGCGGATCAACGTGCTGCAACTGAACATGGCTCTCGATTCAGCTGGGGCGCCAAGATAAGGTTTTCGGATGCCCGACGAATCGAGAGACAGCCATAGCCGACCCGATCCCGATGCGCTTCTCGGGCTGGCCAACCGGGCCGGCCGCGGTAAGCTGACCATCTTTCTCGGGGCTGCTCCGGGTGTCGGAAAGACCTTTGCCATGTTGTCGCGCGCCCGTATTCGCAAGAATGCGGGCGCCGATGTCGTGATCGGTCTTGTCGAAACCCATGGAAGGGCCGAGACCGAGGCACTGATCGAAAGCCTGGAGTTTCTGCCGCGCCGGCATGTCGACTACAAAGGCCGCGTCGTCGACGAGTTCGACATCGATGCGGCGCTTGTGCGACGTCCCGCCATTCTGATTGTCGACGAACTGGCGCACACGAATGCGCCGGAAAGCCGTCACCCGAAGCGTTATCAGGATATCGAGGAACTGATCGCGGCCGGCATCGATGTCTGGACGGCGCTCAATATCCAGCATCTGGAAAGCCTGTCGGAAATCGTCACCCAAATCACCGGGGTGCAGGTGCGCGAGACCGTGCCCGATCGTGTGCTGAAGCAGGCTGACGAGGTGATCCTGATTGACCTTGCGCCCGAGGAACTGATCAACCGGCTGAAGGAGGGCAAGGTCTATCTGCCGGAGAATGCGCGGCGTGCCGCCGACAGTTTCTTTCGCCTCGGCAACCTGACAGCGCTCCGCGAATTGGCGCTCAGGCGCACGGCTGACCGGGTCGACGACCAGATGGTCGATTTCCTCAAGCAGAACGCCATCGAGGGGCCCTGGCGGACAGGCGAACGGCTCCTGGTCTGTGTCGGTCCCGACATGCTGTCGGACAAGGTCGTGCGCACCGCCAGCAATCTGGCGTCCGGAATGAATGCGCACTGGATCGTCGTCTCACTGGAACAGTCTGACGTCGTGGATGACGATCCATCCCGGCAGATGCGGATCGATGAACTTTTTCGCCTGGCAGAGCGGCTGGGTGCAGAGACGAAGCGCGTGCAGGGGCGCGATTTCGTCCAGGAGATCCTTCGTATCGCCAAACGCGAGCATGTCACCCAGATCGTGATCGGGGCGCCGCAGCGGTCGCTGTGGCAGCGGCTGCTGAAAAAGTCACTCACCGATGCGCTGCTGGAGGAGTTGTCCGGCATCGGCATTCATCTGATTACCTCGGAAACGCCGGTGAAGATGGATCGGCTTGCTCAGCTGCAACGACGCCTGGCAAGCAATCGTCTGGCGATCAGACCGAAGGACGTGCTGACCGCACTGGCGACCACGGCGGTGGCGACACTTGGCGGTCGCGCCATGGTCGAGATCGTGTCGCTGCCGAATGTTTCCATGCTGTTCCTTCTCGCCGTGCTGGTCTCCGCGTTGCGGGGCGGATATTTCGCTGCCCTGCTCGCGTCGATGCTCTCGGCGATCGCCTATAATTTCTTCTTCATCTCGCCTATCGGCACGCTGACAATCGCGGCGCCCCATGAGGTCTTCGCCTTTGCCATTTTCGTTGCTGCCGCTTTGATTGCCGGCGGTATTGCTTCGCGCATACGCGAGCAGGGAAAGGTTGCCGCCCGCCGCGCTGCACAAACGCAGATCCTTTACGATGTCTCATCGAAACTTGCGGGCACGGTTGATCAGGATGCGATCGTCTGGACGGCCGTTAGCCAGCTCAATGGCACGATCCAGCGGCCGGTTGCGTTGCTGTCTCCCCTCGAGGGCACGCTGTCACTGCGTTCCTGCTGGCCACCCGATACGGAGCTTGGCGTGGCGGAGATGGCCGCGGCACGTTTTGCCTATGAGAAAGGCGAGACGACGGGTGCCGGCACGGGCACGCTGCCGAATTCGAAGTTGCAGTTCCGCCCTCTGCGCGGTCCAGCCGGCACGCTCGCCGTTTGCGGTTATGGCACGGAAGGCCATGCTCTTGACCCGACCGAGGAGCGAGCACTCGGCGCCATCCTGGACCAGGTCACGATCGCATTCGACCGGGCAACGCTGACGACACGGAGCGTCGAGGACAAGGCGAGGCTGGAGCGCGAACGTTTCCAGTCGACGCTTTTGTCTTCAATTTCCCATGATCTGCGAACGCCGTTGGCGACGATCACCGGTGCCGTCACCAGCCTCAAAGAGTTTGGCGAGCGCATGCCGGCAGAAAGCCGTCGTGACCTGCTGACGTCAATCGAGGAGGAGGGCGACAGGCTGTCACGCTTCGTCGGCAACCTTCTCGACATGACCCGTATCGAGGCGGGTGCCGTGGAGCCTGCGCGCGACTGGGTCGACCTCAGCGACATTGTTCTGGATAGTGTCGCACGTGTTCGCAGAATCGCGCCTGACCTGGAGATCTCCACCAGTATCGCCAGCGATCTGCCCCTGATCCGCGCCGACAGCATTCTGCTCGGCCAGGTGTTGTTCAATCTGCTCGACAACGCGTTCAAACATGGCGGCGGCGAGCCCGTGATGCTGTATGCCAAGAGGGATGCCGGTTCGGTGTTGCTGTCGATCACCGATCTTGGCAAGGGCATTCCGGAGAGAGACATCGACCGGATCTTCGAGAAATTCTATCGTCGCGGCAAGAAAGCGGATGGGCGCAAGCCGGGTACCGGTCTGGGCCTTGCGATCGCAAAAGGTTTCGTCGAAGCCATGGGCGGCTCGATCATGGTCGAAAGTCCGGCCGTAAAGAGACGGGGCACGCGGTTCACGTTGCGATTTCCGCTCGAAGAAACTGCCAAGGAAAGGCCGGAGGTATGAGAGGCCAGCGCATCGTCGTCGTCGATGATGAACCACAGATCCTGCGTTTTCTGCGACCTGCGCTGATGGCTGCAGGCTATGACGTGGTTGAGGCGGAGACAGGCAAGCAGGCGCTGGCGCTGGTGGCGACTGCGGCTCCGGATCTGCTTATCCTCGATCTTGGCTTGCCTGACATGGATGGCAAGGAGGTGATTGCGCAGTTGCGCAGTTGGAGCAAGATCCCGATCATCGTCCTGTCGGCGAGGGACCGGGAGACGGAAAAGATTGCAGCGCTTGATCTGGGCGCCGATGACTATCTCGAAAAGCCTTTCGGAATCGGTGAACTGACGGCGCGCATCCGGGTGGCCCTGCGCCATAAAACCCATACGGATCCGGCGCCATCGACCATCCGCAGCGGCGATCTGACAATCGACATGGAACACCGGTTGGTGAGCAAGGGCGAGCGGTCGGTCAAGCTGACCCCGAAGGAATACGATCTCCTGTCGCTGCTCGCTTCACATGCCGGTCGTGTGCTGACGCATGGGGCGTTGTTGAAGCAGGTCTGGGGACCTGCGCATGAGCACGACCTGCAATATCTGCGGGTATTCATTCGTCAGATCCGCGCCAAGATCGAGACAAACGAGGCGGAACCGGCGATTATCCTGACGGAGCCGGGAGTCGGCTATCGATTCGTCACCCTCTGAGATTTGATGCCCCTGAACGCGCAGCGCATATTGGGTATGCTGTCACGATGCGCCCCAGCTTTCCTTGATATACGCTTCGAAGAAATCGGAAAAAGTCGCGACCCGAAGCGGTAGCTGCTCATACGGCGGATAGTAGAGGGTCAGCCAGATCTCCGGCGTCGACCAGCCTTGCAGCACCTCAACCAGCCGACGTTCCCGCAGATCCTCCTCGACGATAAAGCGTGGCAGGAGAGCAATGCCTTCTCCGGCAACGGCGAGCTGACCGAGAAAGTCGCCATTGTTGACCGCGAACCGGCCTCGGGCCTCGATATTGCGGGTTGAGCCGGCCCGGCTGAGCTCCCAGACCTCGGTCATCGACTGGTCTTGATAGCTGAGGCATTCAAGCTGGACCAGGTCCTCCGGCACTTGAGGACTGCCATGGGCTTCGAGGAATTTTGGTGCGGCGACAAGAAGGCGCGGCACCGGGCGGATCTTGCGCCAGATCGTCGACTTGTCGCTCGGTGGACCCGAAATACGGATCGCCAGATCATAGTCTTCCTCGACAATATCGACAAAGCGGTCAGAGAGATCGATCGCGACATGGGTCTGCGGGTGAATTATGCCGAACTGGCCAAGCACCGCCGGCAGCACCTTCATGCCAAGCGACATCGGAGCCGAGACCTTCAGTGATCCGGCTGTCACCTTCTGCAGGTCCTTGGTTTCTTCCGTGGCCCTTGCGAGACCTTCGGCCAGAGGCGCGACGCGGGCCGCGTAGGCAGCGCCTGCCGATGTCAGCGACACTTTGCGTGTGGTGCGCAGCAGAAGCTGGACCCCGAGCCGGTCTTCAAGTGCCGCAACCGTACGGGTAATGGATGCCGGTGTGGTGTTCAGCCGTCGTGCGGCTGCGCTGAAGTTGCGTTCTGCTGCGACGGTCAGAAATGTGCGGATGGCTTCCAACTCGCCCACGGCGTCACCTTTACGCAAAGTGCAATAGTCTGTGCCGCATTATGCCTATTCAACGAAATTTATCCATCCCCCATATTCGCTTCAACACTGAACACGAACCGTTTGGACGGGAAGGATCAAAATCATGATTACCCAGATCAAAGGACTGCATCACGTCACTTCGATGGCCGCCGATGCCCAGACCAACAATGACTTCTTCACCAAGACGCTTGGACTTCGCCGCGTCAAGAAGACGGTCAACTTCGATTCACCGGATGTCTATCATCTCTACTACGGCGATGAAGTCGGCAATGCCGGCTCGGTGATGACCTATTTCCCCTTCGCCAACATGGGCGCCGGCAAGCGCGGCACCGGCGAAGTGGCCGATACCGTTTTCTCCGTTCCGAAGGGCACACTGCCTTTCTGGCAGGAGCGCCTGAGCAGCCAGGGTGTGGCTGAACTGGCTCCCTATACCCTGTTTGGCGAAAACCGCCTGCGCTTTGCCGGTCCGGATGGCGACGGTTTCTCGCTGGCGGAAGTCGATGGTGACCAGCGTATTCCGTTTGATCGCGGGCCGGTGGCCTCTTCCGAGGGTATTCACGGCTTTCGTGGCGTCACCATGCGCCTGCGTGACGAAGGTGCGACCGGTGAACTGCTGAAGTTCATGGGTTACCAGGAGATCGACAAGCAGGGCGAGATGGTGCGCTACGCCATTCCCGGCGGCAACGGTGCCGATTACGTCGATCTGGAAGTGCTGCCGGGCGCGAAACATGCACAGTCAGGTGCCGGTTCGGTTCACCACGTCGCCTTTGCCGTGGATGATCGCGCGGCGCAACTCGAAGTGCGCAAGGCGCTGCTCGATACGGGTTATCAGGTCACGCCGGTGATCGATCGTGACTACTTCTGGGCGATCTATTTCCGCACACCGGGTGGCGTGCTGTTCGAGATCGCCACGAACGAGCCGGGCTTCAACCGCGACGAGGATACCGCCCATCTCGGCGAGGCCCTGAAGCTGCCGACCCGCTACACCCAGTATCGCGCGCAGATCGAGGCGCATCTGCCGCCGATCAAGGATTGATTGCCTTTGCCGGCCCGATCAGGGCCGGCACCCACACATCCGACATTTCTCCAGCGCGAGGATCTTCCATGTCCATCGATAGCTATCAACATCTTCATCAGGCGCCCGAGGGCGATGCCCCGGTTGTCTTTACCTTTCATGGCACGGGTGGCGACGAGCACCAGTTTCCGGGGTTGATCGCCCGCATCCAGCCCAAGGCCGGCATCATCTCGCCACGCGGCGATGTTTCCGAATATGGCGCCAATCGCTTCTTTCGTCGCACCGGCGAGGGCGTCTATGACATGCCCGATCTGGCCAAGCGAACGGATGCGATGATCGCCTTTGCCGCGGCATACAAGGAACGGTATCCGGGTCGGCCATTCCAGGCGCTTGGGTATTCCAACGGTGCCAATATCCTGGCTTCGGTGATGTTCAAGGCGCCCGATCTGTTTGATCGGGCCGTGCTGATGCATCCGCTGATCCCATGGACGCCGGCTGCGCAGCCGGGCCTTGCCGGTCGCCATGTCCTGATCACCGCGGGCCAGCGGGATCCGATCTGCCCGCTGCCGCTGACGGAAGCGCTTGCAGCTTATCTTGAAGGTCAGGGCGCGATCGTCCAGACCGTGCTGCATCCGGGCGGACACGAGATCTCGCAGGGCGAGATCGAGGCCATCAGCACGTTCCTTCGGGCGTGACACGAGAAGGCGGTCCCGGTTTTTCCGGTGCCGCCTTTTTGCAGGTGGTTTTGTCTGTTCTAGCCGTTGCCGATGCGGATGATTGCCTTGATCAGCCCGGTCTTCTCGCTCGCCCAACGCGGCAGGTCCTCCGCGACCTTATCGAGCGTCGTGCGATGCGTGATCAACTGGTCGATCGGCACAAGACCCTTGCTGATTGAATCCCGGACATGATCGAAATCGATCCTGGTCGCGTTGCGGCTGCCGATCAGGGTCATTTCACGCTTGTGGAATTCCGGGTCGGAGAAACTGATCTCTTCCTTCACAACGCTGACGAAGACCAGGCTGCTGCCATGGGCGACGTAGGCGAAGGCTTTTTCCATCGAACCGCGATAGCCGGTGGCGTCATAGACGACATCGAAGCCGTCGCCACCCGTCTTTTCGGCAACGGCGGCGCTGGCGCCATCGCCGGCGAGAATGCCCGAGGCAAAGCCAAGCCGATCGGCGGCCATGGACAGGCGTTCGGGGCTGGTGTCGAGCAGGGTCACCTCCTGGCCGGCGATGCGGGCAAAGATTGCCGTGCCAAGGCCAATCGGGCCAGCACCGATCACCAGCGCACGGATCGGCTCAGAGCCAGGGGCCGGCATCGCCGCGCGGCGCACGGCATGGGCGCCGATGGCGAGAAACTCCACGGTTGCGGCCGCCTCAAGGGAGAGGTTGCCGGCCGGATACAGATTGCCCGCAGGCACGACGATTTCTTCGCACATGGCGCCATCGGAATGCACGCCGAGCACACTGATGGCCGTGCAGCAATTCGGCTTTGCCTTGCGGCAGGCGATGCAGGTGCCGCAGGCGATGTAGGGGTTAACGATGACGGCCGTGCCCGGCTCCAGATCGACACCCTTGCCGACTTCGACGACGGTCGCCGAGATTTCGTGTCCCATGACGCGGGGATAGGCGAGGAAAGGATGCTTGCCCTCGTAGATGTGATAATCGGTGCCGCAGATTCCGACATGGCTGACCGCAAGGCGGGCAAAACCCGGAGCTGGCGTCTGCGGCGATGGCCGATCAACGATTTCGAGGCGACCCGGTTCAAGGCATTGCGCGGCTTTCATGGCATGTCCTTCCGGCAAACCCGGGATGTTGGTCAGAAACGAGAGCGGGAAACCCGCTCCCGGGCGTGTGGCGATCAGCGGCTGCCGCGGCGGCGCAACTGGTCGAAATAGACGATCAGGATGATCAGGGCACCGGTGATGATGCGCTGCCAGAACGAGTTGACGTTCAGCAGATTAGCGCCGTTGTTGATCGTTGCCAGAATGAAGGCGCCGAGCAGCGGGCCCTGGACCGAACCGACCGCGCCGAACAGGCTCGTACCACCGATGACCGATGAGGCGATGGCCTGCAGTTCCCAGCCTTCGGCTTGGGTGGCATTGCCGATGCCGATACGGGACGCGAGCAGGATGCCGACGAAGGCAGCACAGGTGGAAGACAGGATATAGGCGAGATAGATCGTCCGGTTGACGTTGACGCCGGACAGGCGGGCGGCCTCCCGATTGGAGCCGACGGCGAACAGATAGCGACCCCAGCGGCTGAGATGCAGGAAGATATAGGCCGGAATGGCGACCACGATCACCATCCAGAACAGGCTTGGCACGCCGAGGAAATCGGCGCGGGCGAAATTGGTGAAAGCGTCGTTCGAGATCGAGATGGTCGAGCCATTGGTGATCAGCAGGCCGATGCCACGCAGGGAGGTCAGTGTCGCCAGCGTGATGATGAAGGGCGGCAGGCCCATGCGGACGATGCCGAAAGCATGGAACATACCGATTGCGACGCCGACGAGGAGTGTGATGCCCATGGCGATCCAGAGCGGTACGCCTGCGGCGAGCAGCCAGGCGAGAATGACACTGGCGAAACCGACCACCGCTCCGACCGACAAGTCGATGCCGGCGGTGATGATGACGAAGGTCTGGCCCACGGCGAGGATGGCCGTCATAGCACCCTGGCGCAGCAGGTTGCTGATGTTGTTGGGTGTCCAGAAGCTGTTGGTCGAAAAGGCCAGCAGCAACCAGAGGAACAGCAGGAGGCCGAGCAGGGTAAGACTGAAAAGGATGCTCATGCCCCTTTTTGGTGCGACCTTCGTGTCAGTGGTGTCCAGGCTCATTGTCATTCTCCCTGTCGTCTTTTTTGGTATCGTTCGTCTGGCAATGCCGGATGGAAAGCGGTTTTACACGCCGATCGCTTCGGTCAGCACGTCCTCATGCGAGGCGGCTCGGTAATCATGGCTGGCGACCAGCCTGCCCTGCCTGAAGACATGCAGGCGGTCGGCGAGTTCGTAGACTTCCGGCAGGTAGGAGGAGATCAGGATGATGCCCGCCCCCTGTTTCAGCAGTTCGCCAAACAGCCGGTAGATTTCCGCCTTGGTGCCGACATCGACGCCGACGGTCGGCTCGTCGAAGATGAACAGGCGGGCGCCGTGGCTGAGCCACTTGCCGATGACGATCTTCTGCTGGTTGCCGCCGGACATGGCGGACGCGAGCACCGCACGGGTCGGCGTCTTGATCTTCAGGTCGTTGATCTGCTTGTCGGCATTGGTGGTCTCGAGCTTGCGACTGATGGTCAGGCCGCGGCTCAGGCGCTTGAAGACCGGCAGGTTGATGTTCAGGCCGATCGGCAGGTTGAGGCAGAGGCCCTGATCGCGACGGCTTTCCGGCGCCAGCGCGATGCCGAGATCCATGGCCTTGCGCTCACTGTCGATCGTCACCTTCCTGCCGTCCCAATGGACTTCGCCGCCCGAGCAGGGGTGGCGGCCGTACAGGCCAAGCGCAAATTCGCTGCGGCCGGCGCCGATCAGGCCGTAGAGGCCAACGATTTCGCCGGCGCGAACCTTGATCGATACATCGTTGAATCCGGGGCCGCTGAGGTTCTTCGTTTCCAGGATGGTCGCGCCGATCGGCAGTTTTTCCTTGTGATAGATCTGCTCGATCGAGCGGTTGATCATCAGCGAAATCAGCTCGGCGTCATTGGTCTCGCCGATCAGGCGGGTGCCGACATGGGTGCCGTCGCGGAGGACCGAGACACGGTCCGCCAGCTCGAAGACCTCTTCCATGCGGTGGCTGATATAAACGATGGTGACGCCTTCGGACTGCAGGCGGCGGATCAGGCGGAAGAGCTGGGCCGATTCCTGGCGGGTCAGATAGGCTGTCGGCTCATCGAAGATGAGGAAACGGATGCCGCGCATGGCGGCGCGGGCGGTGGCGACCAGCTGCTGCTGGCCGATGGTGAGATTGGCGAGCGTTTCGCCGGCGGGCAGATTGAAGCCGAGGTCGTCCAGGACATTCTGGGCCGCCGTGGTCATGGCGCCCTTGCGCATGATGCCGCCGGACGACATCTCGTCGCCAAGAAACATATTGGCGGCGACGGACAAATGCGGGCAGAGCACAACTTCCTGATGCACGGCATTGATGCCGCGCTGGATCGCCTCGTTGGGGTCGGCAAGCGGCACGGGTTTGCCGCACCAGCGGATCTCGCCGGATGTGCGCGGAATGACGCCGGTCAGAAGCTTGATCAGGGTGGATTTTCCAGCGCCGTTTTCCCCGACGATGGCGTGGATCTCGCCAGCCAGGAAGGTGATGGTCGCCGGTTTCAGGGCTTCGACGGCGCCATATTTCTTCTGCAGGCCGACAAGCTCGAGGATCGGTGTTCCCGGTGGAATCCGGTCCGTCTCCAGAAGCTCCGGCGTGTCGTCGTGCCTGTGGCTGAGATCGTGCAGTCCCGTCATCGTTTCCTCCCGCGATCGCGGCTGTCTCAAGGGCAGGCAGGCTTTCTCCCAAAGCCTTGCCGTCCCTGCATGAAAGTCACGCGCGACATGAGCCGCGCGTGACGGATGTTCGGATCAGTTGACCTTCGGGTTCAAAAGGGCGTCGATCTTTGGCTCGGCCATGTTGGCCTTGGTCACCAGATTGGCGCCGGTGTCGACGAAGGTTTCGACCTTCTCGCCCTTGGAGACGGCGAGCGCCGTTTTCACGCCATCGTAGCCCATGCGGTAAGGATCCTGCACGACGAGGCCGGCGAGCACGCCTTCCTTGAGGAAACCGACCGTCTTTTCGTCGCTGTCAAAGCCGATGACCTTGATCTTGTCGCCGAGCTTGTTTTCGGCGATCGCCTGGCCAACGCCCTGCGCCATGATCAGGTTGGAGGCAAAGACGCCGACGAGGTTCGGGTTGGCGGTGATCAGGTCGGTCATCATGTTGAGACCGGTGGTCGCCTGGCCATCGGCATATTTGTCGGCGACGACCGTCAGGCCCGGATACTTGGCCTTGATCTGTTCCATGAAACCATCATGGCGCTGATCGAGCGAGCCGACGCCCGGCAGGCTGGTGATGACGGCGATTTCGCCCTCTTCCTTGCCGGTGACTTCCTTGATGGCCGCGGCAAGGCCATCGGCGGCAATGCGGCCGCCCTGGACGTTGTCGGTGGTCAAGAAGGAGGTGAAGGCTTTGGAGTCGGCGCTGGAGTCGATGCCGATGATCGGAACGGACTTGGCAGCTTCATCGATCGGCTTGCCGAGCGCCTTGAATTCGGTCGGCGAAATGACGACCGCGGCTGGCTTGCCGGCGACGGCGTTTTCAAGAATGCTGATCTGGCCGTTGATGTCGGATTCCGACTGCGCGCCGAGCTCCGGAACGTTTACGCCGAGATCCTTGCCAGCGGCGCGGGCGCCGGCCAGTACGATCTGCCAGTAGAAGGATGTGGTGTCCTTGACGATGATCGGGATGGTGACGTCCTGTGCGAAGGACGCGGCCGGCATGGCCGACACCATCATTGCAGCACCGGCGACCCCGATCAGGGCGCGGCGCGTCATGCTCTTCAGAATAGACATGTGGTTCTCCTCTCAATTTGCGTCCTGTTCCTCCAGTGAGACCCTCCCGCAGAACGCGACCGAGACGATCTTTTATCGATAAAAAACATTTTACCGAGGCACGCTACTCCAGCATTCTGGAGAAATCAAGCAGGCAGAAAACGCATGCTCCCATTGCGTCAAATGCCTCGTTTTGCGGCGTTCGGGCAGAAATTCCCGCGCAAGCCTGCGGCTAAACCCGGTGGATTTCCTCCGGATAGACGACGCCCTTTTTCAGGATGATATTGCCATAGATTCTAAGTTCCGTCGTGGCGACGATGAAGGCCGCATTGGCGGCACGCTCATAAAAGGCGAAGCGCTCGAGCGACGTCAGCTTGAAGTCGCCGCTGAGGCGCTGGACCATGTCGCCGAACTCCTGGCAGATTTCCGGCACGGCGACCGGATCGCCGACGATCTGCATGGTCCAGGCGGCCTCATCGACGAACTGGTCGAGTGGCATATGCGCGAGGATGGCTTCAAGGACCGCCACGGCACCGAGGCCGTCGGCACGCACGACAGGCGGCCCGATCGTGCTGGCGGGGAAATTGCCATCGGCGATGACGATTTCGTCGCCATGGCCCATGGTGGCGATGGCATGAAGCAGGTCAGGCCCGAGCAGGGGGTGAATACCTTTCAGCATCTGCGGGTCTCCTATTCGCGGACCGGTTCATCGCCGAGCGGCGGAGCAACCAGGGTGTAGGGGTCGAAGGGCGCAAAGGCGGATGCGGGCAATTCTTCTGCCGTCAGCGCCATGTTGCGGGTCAGGCTCTCCGGTTTCGCCGTCCCGATGATGACGGAGGCGACGGCCGGGTGGTGCAGCGGGAATTGAAGGGCATATTCAGCGAGCGGCTTGCCTGCAGCTTTCGCCACCGCCTCCATGGCGCGAACCTTGGCCAGGATCTCCTCGGTTGCCGGCGTGTAGTCGAAATGGGCGCCGGCGACAGCACCTGTCGCCAGGATGCCGGAATTGAAGACGCCGCCGGCGGTGATCGAGGTGCCGCGTTTCTCGCAAAGCGGCAGCAGTTCCTCGACGGCCGAGCGATCGAGCAGCGAGTAGCGGCCGGCCATCAGGATGACGTCGATATCGATGTCGGCCATCATATCCAGGCAGGCCGGCACTTCGTTGACACCAAGGCCGAAGGCCTTGATGGCTCCGGAGGATTTGAGCGCGTCGAGCGCCTTGTAGCCGCCGTCGCGCAGCTGCTTCACATAACGGTCGTTGACCTCGCGGCCATGCGTATAGACGCCGATGTCGTGGACATAGAGCATGTCGATGCGGTTGAGGCCGAGCCGCGCATAGCTGAAATCGACCGACCGCATGATGCCGTCATAGCTGTAGTCATAGACCAGCTTGAACGGCAGGGCATCGACGAAGCCGACATTGGGGATTTGGTCGCGCGGAACCGGCGCGAGAAGCCGGCCGACCTTAGTCGAGAGCACATAGCTGTCCTCCGGCTTGTCGCGCAGGAAATCGCCGACATAACGCTCAGCCTGGCCGAAGCCGTAATGGGGCGCGGTGTCGAAATAGCGGATGCCGTGATCCCAGGCCGCCTGGAGCGTCGCCATTCCAGCCTCACGCGGGCAGGCGCGATAGAGGCCACCGAGCGGCGCCGTGCCGAAACTGTATTCGGTGACTTCCAGGGAGGTTTTGCCGATGCGTCTTTTCTTCATGCTGTTCGTTCCGTCTGGTTCATGTCGCTCAGAGCGTGGCACCGAGGTGCCAGGGCACGAATTCGTTGTCGCCGTAGCCGAACAGTTCGCTCTTGGTCTTCTGGCCGGACGCGGTCTCGATGATCAGGTCGAAGATCTCGTGCCCGAGACCAGACACGGAGGCGTCGCCGGTGGCGATCACGCCGCAGTCGATATCCATGTCCTCCTCCATCGCGCGGTAAAGCGCGGTGTTGCTGGTGAGCTTGATCGAAGGAACGGGCCGTGAGCCGAAACAGCTGCCGCGGCCGGTGGTGAAGGCGATGACATTGGCGCCGCCGGCAACCTGGCCGGTGGCGGAGACCGGATCGTAGCCGGGCGTATCCATGAAGACGAGGCCGTGTTCGGTGACGCGTTCGGCGTAGTTATAGACGGCGGTCAGCGGCGAGCGGCCGCCCTTGGCCACGGCCCCGAGCGATTTTTCGAGAATGGTGGTCAGGCCGCCCTTCTTGTTGCCGGGCGAGGGGTTGTTGTCGAGCGAGGCGCCGTGCTGGGCGACATAGGCCTCCCACCAGGAAATCAGTCCGTCGAGCTTGACGGCCACATCCTCGGTCACCGCGCGGCTGCGCAGCAGGTGCTCGGCGCCGTAGATTTCAGAGGTTTCCGACAGGATCGCCGTGCCACCGGCATCGGCGAGCAGGTCAACCGCAACGCCAAGCGCCGGGTTGGCAGTGATGCCGGACAGACCGTCCGAGCCGCCGCATTGCAGGCCGACGATGATTTCGCTGACCGAGATCGGTTCGCGGCGGGCAGTGCCGATTTCGGCGGCGATCTCGCGCAGGATGCCCAGCGCATTTTCCACCGCGCGGCGCGAACCACCTGCATCTTGGATGTTGAAATGGCGTTTTCCGGCGCCTGCGCCGCTCTGGCCATAAAGCGTAAGCTGATTGACCTCGCAGCCGAGCCCGACCATCAACACGCCGCCGAAATTCACATGTCGTGTGTAGCCGGCTAATGTTCTGTGAAGCGTGCGCATGCCGTCACCGGTGGAGCTCATTCCGCAGCCCTGGTCGTGGACGATCGGCACGAAGCCATCGATGCCTTCATAGTGGGGCAGGATGGTGCGATTGGCCGCTTCGGCAATCGCCCGACAGACCGTGGTGGAACAGTTGACGCTGGCGATGATGCCGATGTAGTTGCGGGTCGCCGCGCGGCCGTCGGCGCGGCGGTAGCCCATGAAGGTGCGTGCCTTGTCGGCCGGGGTTGCGGCCTCGGGTTGGGCAAGGCCGGTGACCGACAGGCGGTCCTCGTCGAAGGCAAGGTTGTGGGAGTGCACATGATCGCCGGCGGCGATATCGCTGGTCGCGCGGCCGATCGCCTGGGCGTATTTCACCACCGGCTCACCCTTGCGAATGGCGCGGACGGCAACCTTGTGGCCGGGGTCGATCTTTGTGCGCGCCGTCGCGCCGCCGGGAAGCACTTCGCCGGCTTCGATTGCGATGGTCGTGACAGCGACATTGTCGTCTGCAGACAGCAGAATGCAGGCAGTCTTGCTCACCCGTTCTCTCTCCCTATAGCCCAACCTCAAGGTCGGATCCTTGCTTTTGTCTTTTATCTACAATAGACAGTTTGGCGTCAATGGTAATGATGCTGCTATTGAAGAAAACCGCGAAAAGGGGACTTTCCGAGGTAGAGAATTGATAAAAAAGAACTGAATTTCCAAGCTTTTCGGCTTGGTGGTTCTCTTTGCGGCCAATCGAGGATAGAGCGGGGCAGAAGCGCCGGATCCTGGATTCGGCGATGGACTTCATCCAGACATGGCGGACAGATGGCCAAGCAAAATACTGTCTTCAAGGACGCTTACAACCGCACACTGAAGCTGATCGAGGAGACCGACAGCCTGCCGTCTGAACCTGAGCTTTGCGGAAGCCTGGGGGTCAGTCGCACAACCGTGCGCGCCGTCCTGACGCGGCTCGGCGACGTTGGCCTGATCATGTGGGACAAGCGGGCCAAAACGGTACTGCGGCGGCCCGGCAAAGCGGACTTTTTTCCCTCAGAGGAGACGGATTCACTTTCGGAGATCATCGAGCGGAGTTTCATGCGGCGCATTCTTGCAGGTGGTGCGCAGCCAGGCATGCAGATCAACGAGCTGGAACTGGCGCGCGAGATCGGCACCGGTACGACAAGCGTACGGGAGTTCCTGATTCGATTCAGCCGGTTCGGGCTAATCGAAAAGCGGCCGAACAGCCATTGGGTGCTCAAGGGTTTTACCCGCGAATTTGCGCTCGAGTTGACCGAAGTGCGCGAAATGTTCGAGCTGCGATCCGCTGCAAGGTTTGCCGATCTGGCGCAGGATCATCCCGCCTGGGCCGAATTGAAAGAGGTCGAGGCGCAGCATCATGCGCTGTTGGCGGATATCGACAGGCGCTATCCTGAGTTCTCCGAACTCGATGAGCGCTTCCACCTGCTGGTGCAAAAGGCATCCAGCAACCGCTTCATCATCGATTTCTACGACATTATCTCGATCGTCTTCCACTATCACTACCAGTGGAACAAGACCAATGCGCGGGCCCGCAATGCCCGGGCGCTGGAGGAGCACCTCGATTATATCGGCGCGCTGTTTTCCCGCGATGGAAAAAAGATCGAGGAGGCTTGCCGGCGGCATCTGAAATCCGCCCGCGAGACGCTGCTGCAATCAATTCAGGACAGCGAATGAAGGGTGCCTTCTGCATTGGCTCTTGCCAGACCGCTGCCCGGCACTCTAACCACCATTGTCTGTTCAATACCGATGGCCGCATGCCGGGCAGGATGCCGGCGAACGCTTGTTGAAATGGAGTTCACCGACGATGGAACGCGTTGCCCTTAATCCTGACCTGTCTTTGAGCAGGATCGTCTATGGCATGTGGCGGCTTGGCGAGGATCAGGACACATCGATCGCTCATGTGCAGGCCAAGATCGAGAGCTGTCTTGCGCAAGGCATAACGACAATCGATCACGCCGATATCTATGGCGGCTACACTGTCGAGGCAATCTTTGGCGCGGCACTGAAGGCTGCGCCGCAGCTGCGCGAACAGATCGAGATCGTGACCAAATGCGGTATCGTTGCCCCGGCTGGGCGGCATGCAAGCGCCAGGGTGAAGCATTACGATACGACCACTGCCCACATCAACGCTTCGGTCGAGGCCTCGCTGCGCGACATGGCGACCGACTATATCGACCTTCTGCTGATCCACCGGCCGGACCCTCTGCTCGACCCGGACGAAACCGGTTCGGCGCTGGATGCGCTGGTGGCGTCCGGCAAGGTTCGCGCCGTCGGGGTCTCCAATTTCCGGCCGTGGGAATATGCGCTGCTGCAGTCCTCGATGGAATCAACGTTGGTGACCAACCAGATCGAGATGGGCCTGATGGCGCCCCAGGCGTTTACCAATGGCGATCTTGCCTATCTACAGGAGCGCATGATCGCGCCGATGGCCTGGTCGCCGCTCGGCGGCGGCTCGCTGTTCAATGGATCCAAACCAGAATTGCTTGCGGTGATCAAGCGCATCGCCGGCGAACACGGTGTCGATGAAACGGCCGTCGCAATTGCCTGGCTGCTGCGTCATCCAGCGAAGATCATGCCGGTCATGGGGACGAATGCCATGGCGCGGATCGCCAAGATCAGCGATGCGGCGAAGGTGGAGCTGGATCGACAGAGCTGGTTTGAGCTCTATACGCTGGCGATTGGCCATGAAGTTCCCTGACGCGCTGTCATGACGTCATCCTACGACCGATCGTCTCACGTCGGCGCACCGCCCTTGGATCGCATACGCTTGCGGAAGGCCGTCGGCTTCTCACGGAAGCGATCGCTGAATGCTTCGTAGAAGCGCGAAACCGAGCCGAAGCCGGATTCGAAGGAGACGTCGGTGATCGACAGGTCGGTTGCGATCAGCAGTGACTGGGCCGTATCGAGGCGATGGCGGACGATTGCCTGGTTGATCGTCAAACCGACGGCGCGTTTGAAGACGGACATCGCATAATTGGGGTGAAGGCCGGCATCGCGGCCGACGTCTTCGGCCGAGATTTCATCCAGCGCGTGCTCGGCAATATAGCGCAGCATACGCTCGACGTTTTCCACCCGCTCGCTGTCGCTATGGCCGAGGCTGGCAATTGCCGAGCCTTCCTCGCGCAGGTCGCGCCATCCGTCGCGCTCGATGCGAAGGACGCGGGCGGTCAGTTCGTTGCGGACGATTTCGCTGAGGCCCTCGTCGCCGGACAGAAGCTCCTCGCGCCAACGCTGGAAGATGTCGCGGTCATAGGGGCGAAGTTCGGTCGCCTCGATCATCGCGCCGCGAAACACCGCGTCGCGAAAGCGGGTCAGGTTGGCGAGGCCGAGGAAGAAGGACATCGGCACATAAAGGCAGATGAAGCGGGTTCCCTCCGCGCGATCGATCACCTGGTGCGGGATCATGCCCCAGAACAGGCAGAGGCGGCCTTTGCCGACGGTCAATTCGCGGCCGTCGAACCAGTAGGTCATATGGCCGTCCAGAACGAAATTGAGTTCGATCTGGCTGTGCATATGCGGTCCCGCCATGCGCTGGACGAGGAGGGCTTCGCCGGCGCAAAATCGATGGTCGCCGAAGATGACCAGCGGATGACGCGGGTCGTGGTCGGGATGGACCGGGACAGATTCGTCCTGAACAACAGGTTGCAGAGGCATCATGCTTAGGATCCCGGAGAAGTTATGTCAAAAGTCGGTAGATTATTACGGCTTTGCGCCTGATGATCAAGGTGAGCTGACATGCATGTCCGGTGGGATCCGGATCGCACCAGCTCTGCGATATGCGATGCATACCGGTCATAGGGAGGAAAACATGACCCTTTTCAAGAGCCTGAGCGGGCTCGCGCTCTCCGTAGCGCTGTTCTCGACTGCCGCATTTGCCGGCGAAATCACCATCAATTCCGACCATTCCGATCCGGTGCCGAAAAAGGCGATGGAAGAGCTGATCGCCGACTTCCAGAAGGCCAATCCGGATGTGACGGTCAAGTGGAACAATTTCGACCACGAAGGCTACAAGTCGGCAATCCGCAACTTCCTGACCGCCGATGCACCTGACGTCGTTGCCTGGTATGCCGGCAATCGTATGGAGCCCTTCGTCAAGGCTGGCCTGTTCGAGGACGTCACCGATGTCTGGACGGCCAATGGCCTTGATGAGCAGCTGAAGTCGTCGGCGCCGTCGATGACCATCGACGGCAAGAAGTGGGGCATGCCCTATACCTATTACCAGTGGGGCATCTACTACCGTAAGGATATCTTCGCTGAGCAGGGCATTACCCCGCCAAAGACCTGGGCCGAGCTGCTGGCTGCCTCGGAAAAGCTGAAAGCTGCCGGCGTGACGCCGTTCACAATCGGTACAAAGGCCTTGTGGCCGACCGGCGGTTGGTTCGATTATCTGAACCTGCGAGTCAACGGCTACGAGTTCCACATGGAGCTGACGTCGGGCAAGGTTCCCTACACCGATCCGCGCGTGAAGGCCGTGTTCGAAAAGTGGGGCGAGCTGGTCAAGGCGGACTACTTCATCGCCAACCATGCCGCCATCGACTGGCAGGATGCCGTGCCGCAACTGGTGCAGGGCAAGGCTGCCATGTATCTGATGGGCAATTTCGCCGTCGCCACCTTCAAGGAAGGCGGCCTGAAGGAAGAGCAGATCGGCTTCCTGCAGTTCCCGGAAATCACCCCCGGCGTTCCGGTGGCTGAAGAGGCTCCGACCGATACGTTCCACATCCCATCGGGTGCGAAGAACAAGGAAGATGCCAGGAAATTTCTGGCCTATCTCGCGTCTCCAGCGGCTCAGACCAAGATGAACGCGACGCTCGGCCAGCTGCCGGTGAACAATACCGCCGAAAAGCCGAAGGACGTGTTCCTCGACGCCGGCTTCACCATGCTGTCCAATGCCCATGCGCTGGCACAGTTCTATGACCGTGATGCCCAGGCCGAAATGGCCAAGGCCGGCATGGAAGGCTTCCAGGAATTCATGGTCAAGCCCGACAATCTCGACCGCATTCTAGAGCGGCTCGAAAAGGTTCGCGCCCGCGTCTACAAATAAGGACCAAGGTCCTCCCGCACCGGGTGCCGTCGACCTCGTTGTCTTCGGCATCCGGTTGCCATTCCCTTCCCGTTTCCAAAGGTGCCGCCGTGAACAACGCCGTCTCCCCCCAGTCCAGTGTCAGGCCCTCATCCAGCTTCTGGAAGAAGAACCAGCAGAAGCTTGCGCCCTGGCTGTTTCTCGCGCCGGGCATGCTGATGTTCATGATCTATGTCCTGGTGCCGATCTTCCAGTCGATCTGGATCAGCTTCCACGACTGGGACGGGCTGGGTGAACAGGTCTGGATCGGCTTCGGCAACTATGTCGAACTGCTTGATGACGATACGTTCTATGTCGCCCTGAAGAACAACCTGATCTGGCTGGTACTCTATCTGCTGTCGATCCCGGCGGGTCTTGCGGCCGCCCTGTTCCTCAACCAGACGGTCACCGGCATCCGGCTCTACAAGTCGCTGTTTTTCTTTCCCTTCGTGATCAGCCAGGTCGTAGTCGGCCTGATGTTCACCTGGTTCTATGCGCCGGATTTCGGCCTGTTTTCCAAGCTGACGGAATGGCTGACGGGCGAGCAGATCGCCGTGCTGGCCGACGAGCGTTTCGTCACCTACGGCATCATCGTTGCCGGTCTCTGGCCACAGACGGCCTATTGCATGATCCTCTATCTAACGGGTCTCAACAATATCAATTCCGAGCAGGTGGAAGCCGCCCGCATGGACGGGGCCAAGGGCGTCAAGCTTTTGTGGAACATCATCCTGCCGCAGCTCGGACCGGCAACCTTCATCGCCATGGTGGTGACCGTGATCGGCTCGCTGCGTTCCTTCGACCTCGTCTCGGTCATGACTGCCGGCGGTCCCTACGGTTCCAGCCAGGTGCTGTCCTATTTCATGTATGAGCAGGCGCTGTCGGAATACGGTTTCCGCATGGGCTATGGC
Organism: Hyphomicrobiales bacterium; assembly: GCA_900470155.1. Lineage (GTDB taxonomy): Bacteria > Pseudomonadota > Alphaproteobacteria > Rhizobiales > Rhizobiaceae > Allorhizobium. The sequence goes on along the minus strand of UBZT01000010.1, from coordinate 193,070 downwards.
GCGGCAATCGCCGTCGTCCTGTTCCTGATCATGATGATCTTCATCTCGCTGTTCATCGTGCGCATGCTGCGCCAGGAAAGGAACGCCTGATGTTCCCGACACCCATCGAAAAAGCCTCGCGCTTCGTCCAGACCGGCTACAAGATCCTGCTGCCGGTGGCGCTCTTTCTCTGGCTGCTGCCGCTGATCGGGGTGGCGATCACCTCGGTGCGCCCGGCGGGCGACCTGGCGGCCGGCAATTATTTCGGCATTCCGTCGGCCTTTGCCGGGGTTGAGAACTATACCGCCGTATTCCGCGATTCACCGATCGGCTGGTACATCCTGAATTCGTTCAAGGTGACGATCCCGACCGTGATCGGCGCGGTGGCGCTGTCGTGCCTGACCGGCTTTGCGCTGGCGGTCTACAGGTTCAAGAGCAACCTCGTGCTGTTCTTCCTGTTCGTCGCCGGCAATTTCATTCCGTTCCAGATTCTGATGGTCCCGGTGCGCGATATGACGCTCAGGGCCGGCCTTTACGACACGACGATGGGCCTCGTGCTCTTTCATGTCGCCTTCCAGACCGGTTTCTGCACGCTGTTCATGCGCAATTTCATCAAGGGTCTGCCGTTCGCGCTGATCGAATCGGCGCGCGTCGAGGGCGTGTCGGAATGGCGGATCTTCCGTCATATCGTGCTGCCGCTGATGCGGCCGGCAATCGCGGCGCTTTCGGTTCTGGTCTTCACTTTCGTGTGGAACGACTACTTCTGGGCCACTGTGCTGGTCCAAGGCCAGCATGCGATGCCGGTGACTGCGGGTCTTTATTCGCTGAACGGACAGTGGGTCGCAGCCTGGCATCTGGTTTCCGCCGGCTCGATTGTCGCGGCGCTGCCGCCGGTCGCCATGTTCTTCCTGATGCAACGGCATTTCATTGCCGGCCTGACGCTTGGAGCCACCAAGGGATGAGTGAAATCGTAACCGTCGATGAAATTGTCACAGTTGACTCTGGCCAGCTTGCGCTCAGCCTGCGCCTGCCTGATCTTGGCATGCCGGAAATCCTATCCTTCGGCACGGTCCCGGTCGAGGTCGATCCGCTGTTCGACATCGAACGTTCCAGCCGCGTGAACGGTATGGATATCGCCGTGCCGACATCGGTTTTGCTGCCAACCGGCGGCATGGGCTTCTTCGGCTGGCCAGCAATTTCAGGGCATCGGGCAGGGCGCGATTTCGTCGCGCAGTTCGGCGGCTGGTCGGTCGAGCGCGACGGCAACCGCACCGTTTTGAACGGCGCCGACATGGTGGCAAAGCTCGGCATCACCATTGCGCTCTCCGCCCATGCGTCCGGCCTGATCTCGATGGCGACGGAACTGACCAATCTGGGCGATGGCGATTACCAGCTCGACCGCTGCATGGCCGCGACCTTCCTTGCGCCCGCCGGCGATGTGCAGTTGATGAGCTTTACCGGCATCTGGGGCCGCGAGTTCCAGACGCGCCGCGAATTGCTCGGCAATGGCACCTGGATCCAGGAAAGCCGGCGCGGCCGGACCTCGCATGACCGTTTCCCGATGCTGTTTATCGAGAGCGAAACCCAGGTCTTCGGCGTGACGCTCGGCTGGAGCGGCAATCACCAGATGGTCATCGATCGCACCGACGACGGCCAGCGGCTGGTGCATCTGGGTGAATTGTTCGAGCCGGGCGAGATCGTTTTGCAACCGGGCGAGAGCTACAAGAGCCCGATTGCCTATGCGGGTGCCGACAGCCAGGATTTCCACGCCTTCGTTCGTGACGAGCTGACCCAATGGCCAGGCGGCAGGATGAGTCCGCGTCCGGTGACGCTGAACACCTGGGAAGGCAATTATTTCGACCACCAGATGGGTTCGCTGAAGGCCCAGGCGACGGCCGCGGCCGAGCTTGGCATCGAGCGTTTCGTGCTCGACGACGGCTGGTTCGGCAAGCGCGACAATGACACGACCAGTCTCGGCGACTGGGACATCGATGCGCGCAAGTATCCCGATGGCTTGAACCCGCTGGTCGATCATGTGACGGGTCTCGGCATGCAGTTCGGCATCTGGTTCGAGCCCGAAATGGTCAACCCGCTGTCCGAACTCTACAAGGCACATCCGGACTGGGCGCTGCAGATCGAGGGGCGTCCGCTGCTCGAATCGCGCACCCAGCTGGTGCTCGACCTGACGCGGCCGGAAGTGTCCGACTATCTGTTTGCCAAGATCGATGCGGTTCTGGCCAATCACGCGGTGTCTTATGTGAAATGGGACATGAATCGCGACCTCACCCATGCGGGCGGGCGTGATGGCAAGGCGAAGATCGCCGCGCAGACGCGTGCCGTCTATGCGTTGATGGACCGGGTCCGCACGGCACATCCGAATGTCGAGATCGAAAGCTGTGCGTCCGGTGGCGGCCGCATCGACTATGGCGCGCTGGCGCGCACCCACCGCGTCTGGACCTCGGATTGCACCGATGCGCTGGAGCGGCTGGAAATCCAGCGCGGCGCCTCGGTCTTCGTGCCGCCGGAACTTCTCGGAAGCCATATCTCGGCCTCGCCGAACCACCAGACCGGCCGGCGCCATGCACTGTCGTTCCGGGCGCTGGTCGCGATCGCCTATCATCTCGGCGTTGAGCTCAACCCGCTGGAACTAGCGGACGAAGAACGCGGCGAGCTCAAGGTCTATATCGAGGCCTACAAGCGGTTGCGCGGCCTGTTGCATGCGCCGGGCGCCGCGTTCCGGCTGGAGCCGATCGACGGACGTTATGCCTGGGGTGCCGCCAGCGCCGAGAAGATCGTCGTGATCGTAGCGCAGGGGCCGCAGATGGTCGGCGAGCAGCCGGCACCGCTCAGGCTGCCCGACAGTATCACGGAGCTCGGTGGCACGTGGCGGATCGCCAATGTGCTGCCGGCCGCGCCGCAATTCATCCGTATCTCCGAGGGGCAGAAAAAACTGCTGGCTGGCGAGATCAGCTTTCAGTTGTCGAGCACCGGCCTTGCCGGCCTGCCGCTGCCGATGCTGATGCCGGAAAGCGCGCTGCTCCTCGAACTCATTCCTTCAAAGGGAGGCAAGACCCATGGCTGATGTGCGCCTGCGCGACGTCAAGAAACAGTTCGGCGCGCTCAGCGTCATCAAGGGAGTCGATCTCGACGTCGAGGATGGCGAGTTCTGCGTCTTTGTCGGCCCGTCCGGCTGCGGCAAGTCCACGCTGCTCAGGATGATTGCCGGCCTTGAGGACATCACCTCCGGCGCGTTGGCGATCGGCGGCCAGGACATGACCAAGGTCGGCCCGTCCGAGCGTGGCGTGGCCATGGTGTTCCAGTCCTATGCGCTTTATCCGCATATGACGGTGGCCGAAAACATCGGCTTTGGTCTGCGCATGACCGGTCACTCGAAGGAGATGATCAGTGAGCGGACTGCGGTTGCGGCCAAGATGCTGCAGCTCGAACCGCTGCTTGCGCGCAAGCCCGGTCAGCTTTCGGGTGGTCAGCGCCAGCGCGTGGCGATCGGCCGTGCGATCGTGCGCAATCCGGAAGTCTTCCTGTTCGACGAGCCGCTGTCCAATCTCGATGCGGCGCTGCGCGTGCAGATGCGCGGCGAGTTGTCGAAGCTGCACCAGGACCTGAAGTCGACGATGATCTATGTCACGCATGACCAGGTCGAGGCGATGACCATGGCCGACAAGATCGTCGTGCTGTCGGCCGGCAAGATCGAGCAGGTCGGCTCGCCGCTCGAGCTCTACCATCGGCCGAACAATCTCTTCGTTGCCGGTTTCATCGGCTCGCCGAAGATGAACTTCCTGAAGGTGCAGGTCACTGCGGCCGAAGGCGGCAATCTCAGCGTTGCCCTGCCGGGCGGCGTGTCCCTGACAATGGCCGGGGATGGAAAAGCGGCGGTTGGCGAGATGACCTTCGGCATCCGGCCAGAGCATATCGACGCGACGGGCAAGGGTGATGTCGTGCTCGAAAGCACGGTGAACCTTGCCGAATATCTCGGCTCCGAGACGCTGTTCTTCGTCACGCTGGCCGATGGATCGGAACTGTCGCTGAAGGCCGATGGGCTTGCACGCGAAAAACCGGGCGACAGGCTGAAGATCGGCATCAACGCCAAGGCCTGCCATCTGTTCAACAAGGATGGCATGGCCGTCATCAACGGGGACCTGACGCGATAATGCTGGGCGTATGTTATTATCCGGAGCACTGGGACGAAGCACGCTGGGCCGAAGATGCCCGGCGCATGGTCGAACTCGGCATCTCCTTCGTGCGCATCGGCGAGTTCGCCTGGTCGCGGCTTGAGCCCGCGCGCGACACATTCGATTTCGGCTGGCTCGACCGGTCGATGGATATCCTGACCAAGGCCGGCCTGAAGATCGTGCTCGGCACACCAACGGCAACGCCGCCGAAATGGCTGGTCGACAAGCATCCCGATATCCTGCCCTATGATGAAGACGGCAAAGTGCGCGGTTTCGGTTCGCGCCGGCACTATACGTTTTCGTCGGAGACCTGGTGGCGCGAGAGCGCACGCATCGTCGAGATCGTGGCCGCGCGCTATGGCAAGCATCCGGGGCTGGTCGGCTGGCAGACGGACAATGAATATGGCTGTCACGACACGACGGTGTCCTGGGGGACTGAAGACCTGAAAAGCTTCAAGCGCTGGCTGCGCCTGCGCTACCAGTCGACCGACCAGCTCAACGAGGCCTGGGGCTCGGTATTCTGGTCGATGGAGCTTAAGAGCTTCGACGAGGTCATGCTGCCGAACCTGACGGTGACGGAGCCCAATCCGGCCACAAGGCTCGACTTCTGGCGCTTCCAGTCGGACCAGGTCGCGGCCTATGACAAGATGCAGTGCGAGATCATCCGCAAGCATTCGCCGGAGCGCTGGATCACCCATAATTTCATGGGCTTCGTTTCGGATTTCGACCACTTCAAGGTCGGCGACAATCTCGATCTTGCGTCCTGGGACAGCTATCCGATCGGTTTCGTCGAGAAGTTTCCGTTCTCGGAAGCCGAGCGCAATCGCTGGGCGGAAACCTCGCATCCGGATATTGCACCCTATCACCACGATCTCTACCGCGCTGTCGGCAAGGGCCGTTTCTGGGTAATGGAGCAGCAGCCGGGACCGGTCAACTGGGCGCCGTGGAACCCGGTGCCGAAGCCCGGCATGGTGCGGCTGTGGACCTTTGAAGCGCTGGCGCATGGGGCCGACGTCGTGAGTTACTTCCGCTGGCGCCAGGCACCGTTCGCGCAGGAGCAGATGCATGCCGGTCTCAATCTGGCGGGCCTCGACGAGCTGTCGCCGGGCGGCATCGAGGCGCGGCAGGTGGCCGAAGAGCTGAAGGCGCTCGGGCCGTTGCCGGAGACGGATAAGGCATCTGTCGCATTGGTCTTCGACTACCAGAGCTACTGGTCGACGATGATCCAGCCGCAGGGCAAGGACTTCCGCTACGAGGAACTGTGTTTCCGCTGGTACGAGGGCCTGCGCCGTCTCGGTCTCGATATCGATTTCGTCCGTCCGGGCGCGTCGCTGGAGGGCTATGCACTGGTCGTCGTTCCTTGCATGACCGAGGTCGATACGGCGACCCAGTCGGCGCTGGAAAAGGCGACCGGCCATGTGCTGATCGGGGCACGCACCGGTTCGCGCGATCGCAATTTCGTCATTCCGACAAACCTGCCGCCGGGGCCGCTCGGTGAACAGACCGGCAACAGGGTCATCCAGGTCTCGACCCTTCGGCCGGGGCTGTCCGACGCAGTGTCCGGCTCCGTCTCGGGTGCCGGTATCCGCTGGCGGGAATATCTGGAGACGTCCGCCACGGTCCTCGCGCGCTTTGCCAATGGCGATCCGGCGCTGACCGAGAAAGACCGGATGCTCTATCTCGCCTGCTGGGCCGACGAGACCTTGCTGGCAAGCGTTCTGACGCTTGTCGCGGAAAAGGCCGGTCTTCGGACGATGCCGGTGCCGGATCACATCCGCATCCGTCGTCGCGGCGACCTCACCTTTGCCTTCAACTACGGCACCGAGGACTGGGCAGTTCCCGCCGGCGCAAGGCTTGCGCTCGGCGAGGCCGTTCTGAAGCCACAGGCGGTAGTCGCCTGGCGCTAGTTGCTGGCGTCAGACAGCGGTTCAGATCGAAGGTCATGCGAGGGGCGCCACGGGCGCCCCTCGTTGATTTTGGCCCTTGCCTTCGCGGCGGGTCATGGCAAGTTGCGCGCCATGACAAAAGTGATCCTCATCGTTCTCGATGGCTTGCGCTATGACGCAGCCCGTAGCTGTCTCGGATATATGGAAGGCCTGGTGCAGGCGGGCATGGCGGAGGTGCGCAGGCTGACCTGCGAACTGCCGGCGATGTCGCGGCCACTCTATGAGACGCTGTTGACCGGGCGGCGTCCGGTGGAGCATGGCATCGTCAGCAATGGCGTGGTGCGGCGTTCTGAGGGCGACAATCTGTTTGCCCGCTGTCGGGCTTCCGACAAGGTCACGGCTGCCGCCGCCTATCACTGGGTGTCGGAGCTTTATGTCTCCTGCCCGTTCGATCGGCATCGCGACCGTATCCTGGTGAATGGCGGCGGTGATATCACGCATGGCGTCTTCTATTGGGACGACCACTATCCCGACAGCCATCTGTTTGCCGATGCCGACTGGCTGATCTCCAGCCAAAGTCCCGATTTCCTGCTGCTGCATCCGATGAATGTCGATGATGCCGGCCACCGCCATGGCGGCGACAGCGTCGGTTATCGCAATGCCGCGCGCGTTCAAGGCGACCTGCTGGCGCGGCATCTGCCCGGTTGGCTGGCGCTTGGATACAAGGTGATCATCACCGCCGACCACGGCATGGGCGACGACGGCAATCATGCAGGACCGACACCTGAGGAGACGCATGTGCCGTTTTATGCGCTCGGCTTTCGCCTGGGCGAGGACGCGGCGCTGCCTCAAACAGATATTGCCGGTCTGATCTGCCGGCTGATGGGTGTCGATGCCGGGCAGATGCCGGGCTATCAGGGGCCGCTTGAAATTCAGGCCTAAAACCGGTGCTGCGTGATCCAAAATGGCTTCCGCTTCCGTAGTTGTCCGCAGATTGGGTCGACCAGGAGCGGACGATGACAGACTTTACCGGCATGACTTCGCTTGGCTCTGACTACAGGGCGCTGGTACTCGGGGCGAGTGGCGGCATCGGGTCTGCCTTTGTCGAAGTGCTGCGTGCCGATCCTCGCTGCGGCGAGGTCGCAGGCCTGTCGCGCAGTGTCGACGGGTTCGACGTGACCGATGAGGACAGTGTTGCTGCCGCTGCAGCGCGTCTGTCCGGTTCCGGGGCTCGTTTCGACATGATCCTGTGTGCAACAGGGGCTTTGACAATCGATGATGTCGGGCCGGAAAAGGCGATCAAGGCCATCCGGCCGGAGGCGATGGCGGCGCAGTTTGCCGTCAACGCGATTGGGCCGGCGCTGGTGCTGAAACATTTCTCGCCGCTGCTTGCCAGTGATCGCCGAAGCCTGTTTGCGGCGCTTTCCGCCCGAGTCGGCTCGATCGGCGACAACAGGCTGGGCGGCTGGATTTCCTATCGCGCGGCCAAGGCTGCGCTGAACCAGATCGTGCGGACGTCCGCGATCGAGATCGCCCGGACAAGGCCGAACGCCGTTGTCGTCACTCTGCATCCCGGCTCGGTGGATACGGGATTGTCTTCGGCTTTCGCCAAAGGCCATGACCGCCTGGTGCCTACGGACAGTGCGGCACGGATGTTGTCCGTACTTGACAGCCTGGAGCCCGCCCAGAGCGGTGGTTTCCATGCCTATGACGGCCAGCCGGTCGAATGGTAGGCCGGGCCATTCGGGATTGGGTGGCTTTGTGGCTACCAGCTCATATTGCCGGAGAGGTCTCTTCAATCAGCAGGCCGCTGGTGCGCAGCAATGAGGTGAAGCGGCCGCCAAGTGCGCTCAACTGGTCGTAATTGCCCAGCTCGATGACCTTTCCGTGGTCAAGGAAGACCACGAGGTCGGCTTCGCGGATGGTCGAGAGGCGGTGGGCGATGATGAACGTCGTGCGGTGCTTGCGCAGCCGGTCGATCGCCTGTTTCACCCGTGCTTCCGTTTCGACGTCGAGCGCGCTGGTCGCCTCGTCAAGCACCAGGATCGGGGCGTTTTTCAGGATGGCGCGGGCGATCGCGATGCGCTGGCGTTCGCCGCCCGACAGGCGGTTGCCACGCTCGCCCACGACCGTATCGTAGCCGATCATGCGACTTTCGATGAAATCGGTGGCCGCGGCCGCCTCAGCCGCCTTGATGATGTCTTCTTCGCTGGCATCCTCGCGGCCAAGGCGGATGTTTTCCTTGATCGAGCGGTTGAGCAGACCTGCATCCTGGAAAACGGTGGCGATGGCGTGGCGCAGCGATTTACGGGTGATCCGGGCAATGTCGTGACCATCGATCAGGATCTGTCCCGATTGCGGCTGGTGGACGCGCTGAAGCAGGTTGATCAGCGTCGTTTTTCCAGCGCCGGTCGGGCCGACAATCGCCACGGTTTGGCCCGCCTGGACCGTGAACGATACGTCGCGCACACCCTGAGTCGTGGAGGCAAAGTCGAAGGAGACATTGCGAAACTCCACGTCACCGCGGACATTGTTCAGCTCCGTCGATCCGGCGGATTCCTCCCGGTCCTGGACGGCATCTTCCAGCTGGTAGAAGTCCTCGAGCTTAGAGCGCGCCTCGAAAATCTGATTGGCGAAGGTGATCATCTGGTCGAGACGGGCAATCAGCAGGCCGGCAAAACCGGTAAAGGCGATGACATCGCCGACCTTGAGCTGGCCGCTCTGCACGAACATCGTGCCGATCACCAGGATGATCAGCATGGAGAGCGTCGAAGCGATCCGGTTCAACGCGCCGGCAATCGCCCACCAGTCGAGGACGGGATACTGGGCGGCGAGAAGTTTTGTCGTGTATTCCTTGAGCGCCCGGGTTTCGGCTTCAATGCGGTTGTAGCTGTGCAGGACCGAGACATTGCTGATCGAGTCGCTGACATGAGAAAAGACGGTATGGTAGTGGCTCTCGACCGAGGCCTGACCTTCTTTGGTTCGGTTCATCACGGTCTTGCCGATGATGACGTAAAGAACGGCGAGCACGATCAGCACCGAGGTCAGGCGAACATCCATGGAAAAGGCGGTCGGGATCAGCAGCGTCAGAGCAACGGCGGTTGCAAGATGCGTCCGCATGAATTCAAGCCATAGGCCGAACAGGGTTTCGCCGGCGCGCAACAGCGTGTGCAGCGCGTTGGAGGTGCCCCGCTGCTGGTGCCAGCTTAGCGGCATCGAGATGATCTTGCCGAAGGATTCGGTCAGGAGATCCGCACGGCGGCCATGCGCCAGGCGATCCGCCTGTCGGGCCACGAGGACATAGGCGACTGTGTTGAATACGCCGAAGCAGCCCCAGGCGATCAATATCGATGTCGCGTCGCTCTTTTCCGATATCGCATCGATGATCCGACCGAACAGAATGGGCTCGATGATGGTTATGGCGGCAAGAACGACATTGGCGAGCACCACAAAGGAGACACGCAGCCGATAAGTCGCAAGATATTTCAGGGCCTTGAAATATACCTGTATCAGGGACAATCGCTTATACCTCCAGATGCGCATTCAGTGGTGATCTGCTTGAAACGGGTTTCGCCTCGTCTGACAAGAGCAAAGCCCAGGATTCCTGCGCCGCGATCCTGCAGTCTTGTATTATTCAACTGAGGCCAGGCGGGGGCAGAATCTGCACGAACCATTTTCATGCGTTCGCTACGAAATTTCGTGGTCGATTTTTAATACCCTCCTAACGCAATATGATAATATTTGTTCATATTGCGTTGGTTCATTCAGAATGACGAGCCTCGTGGCTTTTTCGTGAATTTATAAGCACACAGTTATTCAGGGGGTCTGGGTGAATATTAACCAGCTATTGCATTTTTTGGTCGTTGCGGACGAATGTCGGTCAGCAACGGAGCTCGTGGCAGAGCTGGAAAAACTCGTTGCCGCCTACGGGTTTGACTATTACGGGCTGGTTCGCCAACCGAAGCCGGACGAAAATCCGCTGGAACTCGTGTTGTGTGGGCGTTGGCCGGAAGGCTGGCCGCAGATGTATATTGCCAAGAAATATGTGCTGATCGACCCGACCATTCGATATCTATCGCAAGCCCAGTCCGGTTTTCGCTGGCGCGATACAGCGCATGCGTTTCGCGCCGACCCGCATCGCAAGCGCATGGAGCGCATGCTGATGGACGGCATGCGCTTCGGATTGCTGGATGGTTACATCTTTCCCGTTCATGGTCGCACGGGATTGCTGGGCAACATGACGGTGGGTGGCAAGCCGATCGATCTGTCACCTATCGAAATCAGCCTGTTCGACGCCGTGGCAAAAAAGGCGTTCTGGCGGATGCTTGAACTGACCCGCGAAGGTGATGTCAGTTCGGCGAAGGCGATCGATAGCAGGATGACCCGACGCGAGATGGAAGTCTTGAGTTATCTGGCCGATGGCCTGACCTCGATCGAGATCAGCAAGATCCTGAAAATATCCAATCACACTGTCGATTGGTACATGAACGGCATTCAGGACAAGTTGAATGCCAAGAACCGCCAGCATGTCGTGGCGCTTGCCTTCCGACTCGGGCTGGTAACCTGAGCATGGCGGCAATTTTCAGATAGCCGTTCAAGGTAAATTGAACTTCCTAAAACAACACGCTATGAATTTTCTTCGCAGGTGCACAATGCCCTGGCATATCGTTTTGGGGAGACCGAATTGCCAATATCCAAGATCCTTGTCGCCAACCGTTCCGAAATTGCAATTCGCGTGTTTCGCGCCGCAAACGAACTGGGCATAAAAACGGTTGCGATCTGGGCGGAGGAGGACAAACTGGCTCTCCATCGCTTCAAGGCGGACGAGAGTTACCAGGTTGGCCGGGGGCCGCATCTGGCGCGTGATCTTGGACCGATCGAAAGCTATCTCTCCATCGAGGAAGTGATCCGTGTCGCCAAGCTGTCGGGTGCCGATGCCATCCATCCAGGCTATGGGCTGCTGTCGGAAAGTCCTGAATTTGTAGACGCCTGTAACGATGCAGGTATCATTTTCATCGGCCCCCGCGCCGATACGATGCGCCGGCTCGGCAACAAGGTCGCAGCACGCAACCTGGCGATCGAGATCGGCGTGCCGGTGGTGCCTGCGACAGAACCGCTGCCGGACGACATGGCGGTCGTTGCCAAAATGGCCGAGGAGATCGGCTATCCGGTGATGCTGAAAGCCTCCTGGGGCGGCGGCGGACGCGGCATGCGCGCCATTCGCGATCCGAAGGATCTCGCCAAGGAAGTCACCGAGGCCAAGCGCGAGGCAATGGCCGCCTTCGGCAAGGACGAAGTTTACCTCGAAAAGCTGGTCGAGCGTGCCCGCCATGTCGAAAGCCAGGTTCTCGGCGACACACATGGCAATGTCGTGCATCTGTTCGAGCGCGACTGCTCCGTCCAGCGTCGCAACCAGAAAGTTGTCGAGCGTGCACCAGCACCTTACCTGAGCGAAGCGCAGCGGCAGGAACTGGCGAGCTATTCGACGAAGATTGCCAAGGCGACGAACTATGTCGGCGCCGGCACGGTCGAGTATCTGATGGATATGGACACCGGCAAGTTCTACTTCATCGAAGTCAATCCGCGTATCCAGGTCGAGCATACCGTGACCGAGGTCGTGACCGGCATCGATATCGTCAAGGCGCAGATCCACATTCTCGACGGTTACGCGATCGGCACGCCGGAATCGGGCGTGCCCAAGCAGGAAGACATCAAGCTCAACGGTCATGCGCTGCAGTGCCGCATCACCACGGAAGACCCGGAGCAGAATTTCATTCCCGACTACGGCCGCATCACAGCCTATCGCGGTGCGACCGGTTTCGGCATTCGCCTCGACGGCGGCACGGCCTATTCCGGTGCGGTCATTACCCGGTTCTATGATCCGCTTCTGGAGAAGGTCACGGCATGGTCGCCCAGCCCGGAAGAGACGATCGCCCGCATGCACCGGGCGCTGCGTGAATTCCGCATCCGCGGCGTTGCCACCAACCTGACCTTCCTCGAGGCGATCATCACGCACGAGAAATTCCGCGACAATACTTACACGACGCGTTTCATCGACACGACGCCGGAACTGTTCCAACAGGTCAAGCGTCAGGACCGTGCGACCAAGCTTTTGACCTATCTTGCCGACGTGACCGTGAATGGCCATCCGGAAGCCAAGGGCCGGCCGAAGCCGTCGAAGGAAATCGCCGAGCCGGTGGTGCCGTTCACGCCCGGCGATATCCGGCCAGGCACGAAGCAGAAGCTTGACGAATTGGGTCCGAAGAAGTTCGGCGAATGGGTGCGGGCGCAGAACCGTGTCCTGGTCACCGACACGACGATGCGTGATGGTCACCAGTCGCTGCTGGCGACGCGCATGCGCACCTATGACATTGCCCGGATCGCCGGGACCTATGCGCGCGCACTGCCGAACCTGTTTTCGCTGGAATGCTGGGGAGGTGCCACCTTCGACGTTTCCATGCGCTTCCTGACCGAAGACCCGTGGGAGCGGCTGGCCAAGGTCCGCGAGGATGCGCCGAACCTGTTGCTGCAGATGCTGCTGCGCGGTGCCAATGGCGTCGGCTACAAGAACTACCCGGACAATGTGGTCAAATACTTCGTCCGTCAGGCGGCCAAGGGCGGCATCGACGTGTTCCGCGTGTTCGACTGCCTGAACTGGGTGGAAAACATGCGCGTTTCGATGGATGCGGTCGCCGAAGAGAACAAGATCTGCGAAGCGGCGATCTGCTACACGGGCGACATCCTGAATTCGGCGCGCCCGAAATACGATCTGAAATATTACACCGACCTTGCCGCCGAACTCGACAAGGCGGGTGCGCATATCATTGCGGTCAAGGACATGGCCGGCCTGTTGAAGCCAGCAGCGGCGCGCGTGCTGTTCAAGGCGCTGCGCGAGGCAACGGATCTGCCGATCCACTTCCACACGCATGATACGTCCGGCATTGCCGCGGCAACCGTGCTGGCTGCCGTTGAATCGGGTGTCGATGTCGTCGATGCGGCGATGGACGCCTTATCGGGCAATACCTCGCAGCCTTGCCTTGGCTCGATCGTCGAGGCCTTGCGCGGCACCGAACGCGATCCGAATCTCGATCCGGAATGGATCCGCCGCATCTCCTTCTACTGGGAAGCGGTGCGCCACCAGTATGCGGCCTTCGAAAGCGACCTCAAGGGGCCGGCTTCCGAAGTCTATCTGCATGAAATGCCCGGTGGCCAGTTCACCAATCTGAAGGAGCAGGCACGCTCGCTGGGTCTCGAGACCCGCTGGCACGAGGTGGCGCAGACCTATGCCGATGCCAACCAGATGTTCGGCGATATCGTCAAGGTGACGCCGTCGTCGAAGGTCGTCGGCGACATGGCGCTGATGATGGTCAGCCAGGACCTGACGGTGGCCGACGTGGTCAATCCGGCCAAGGACGTGTCCTTCCCGGATTCAGTCGTCTCGATGCTGAAGGGCGATCTTGGCCAGCCTCCGGGCGGCTGGCCGGAGGGCCTTCAGAAGAAGGCGCTGAAGGGTGAGAAGCCGTATACCGTTCGTCCGGGTTCGCTGCTGGAAGACGCTGATCTCGATGCCGAACGCAAGGCGATCGAGGCAAAGCTGGAGCGCGAGGTCAGCGACTTCGAGTTTGCTTCCTATCTGATGTATCCGAAGGTCTTCACCGACTATGCACTGGCGGCTGATACCTATGGCCCGGTCAGCGTGTTGCCGACGCCTGCCTATTTCTATGGTCTCGGTTCGGGCGAGGAACTGTTCGCCGATATCGAGAAGGGCAAGACCCTGGTTGTCCTCAATCAGGCGCAGGCTGAGATCGACGAGAAGGGCATGGTCAAGGTGTTCTTCGAGATCAACGGCCAGCCGCGTCCGATCAAGGTGCCGGATCGCAACCGGGGTGCTTCAAGCACCATTCGCCGCAAGGCGGAGGCCGGAAATGCCGCCCATCTCGGCGCGCCGATGCCGGGTGTTATCTCCACCGTCGCCGTGACGGCCGGCCAGACCGTAAAATCCGGCGATGTGCTGGTCTCGATCGAGGCGATGAAGATGGAAACCGCGCTGCATGCGGAAAAGGATGGCACAATTGCTGAAGTTCTGGTGCGCACCGGCGACCAGATCGATGCCAAGGATCTGCTGATCGTCTACGGCGCCTGACACTCCGTTTGGGATTGCAGAATAGAAGAAGCCCCGCCGAGCGATCGGCGGGGCTTCTGTCGTTCCGTCTTAAGGCTTCAGGCGAAGATCACTTCGCCTTGCCGAGCTTGACGCCCTTTTCCGGGCTTGCAACCTTCTTGCCATCGACTGTGATCGCGTAGGCGCCCTTGTCTGCGCGCGTGACGGCGATCGCCACGGCGCGGCCATCGAGGGTCACATTGGCTTCGAAACCGTTCCAGTGGTCAGGCAGGGCCGGCTTGACGAAGAGCTGGCTGCCCTTGCGGCTGATGCCGAGCAGTCCTTCGACGGCAAAGCGATAGAGCCAGCCTGCAGAGCCTGTGTACCACGTCCAGCCGCCGCGGCCGACATAGGCCTCGCCACCGTAGATGTCGGCAGCGACGGCATAGGGCTCGACGCGGTAGCGTTCGGCTGCCTCGGCATCGAGCGCGTGGTTGATCGGGTTGAGCAGGCCGAAGACACGCCAGGCGTCGCTGGTGCGGCCGGCTTTGGCCAGCGCCAGACCCAGCCAGATGGCGGCATGGGTATACTGGCCACCGTTTTCGCGCACACCCGGCGGATAGGCCTTGATGTAGCCCGGATCGACCGGCGCCTTGTCGAAAGGCGGAGTGAACAGGCGCACAATACCGCCTTCGTCATCGATCAGCTTGGATACGGCCGCATCAAGCGCCTTTTCGACATGGTCCGGCTGGCCCAAACCGGAGAGAACGCTCCAGGACTGCGCGATCGAATCGATGCGGCATTCCAGCGATGCGTCCGAGCCGAGCGGCGTGCCGTCGTCGAAATAGCCACGACGATAGTATTCGCCGTCCCAGCCCGCCGTTTCGAGCGCCGTCTTCAGCGTGTCGATATGAGCGGTCCAACGCTCGCTGCGGGCGGTATCCTTGCGCGCTTCGGCATAAGGCAGGAAGGCCTTGAGCGTGGCGGCCAGGAACCAGCCGAGCCAGATGCTTTCGCCCTGGCCCTTGGCGCCGACGCGGTTCATGCCGTCATTCCAGTCGCCGCCGAGGATCAGCGGCAGGTCATGTTCGCCGGTGCGGGTGATCGCGAGATCCAGCGCACGGGCGGCATGTTCGTAGAGATCTGCCTGTTCTTCCGAGCGGGTCGGCTGGAAGAAGGCATCGTGCTGCGACATGCGCAGTTCCGGTCCTTCGATGAACGCGATCTTTTCGTCCAGAATGGCCGTGTCTCCGGTGGTGGAGACATACTGGTCGATGGCATAGCCCAGCCAGACGACGTCGTCGGAGATATGCGTGCGCACGCCAGCCTCGGTTTGCGGCAGCCACCAATGCTGGACGTCGCCCTCGATGAACTGGCGGGCGGCGGCATTGAGGATCTGCTTGCGGGCCAGCGATGGCTGCTGGAGC
The DNA here is from genome assembly GCA_900470155.1 of Hyphomicrobiales bacterium. Lineage (GTDB taxonomy): Bacteria > Pseudomonadota > Alphaproteobacteria > Rhizobiales > Rhizobiaceae > Allorhizobium. The sequence continues at coordinate 177,487 of UBZT01000010.1, read as the reverse complement.
AGGAAGGCCAGCGTGTCTTGCAACTGGTCACGGAAGCCGAAGGCACCGCTTGCCTGGTAGAAGCCCGCGCGGGCAAAGATGCGGCATGCCAGCGCCTGATAGGGCAGCCACCGATTGACGAGATGATCGAACGACTTGTCGCCGGTCGAGACCTGCAACTGGCCGGTAAAGCCGTTCCAGAACGTGCGGTTGGCTTCTAGCACGCTGTCGAAATCGACGCCGCGCATGGTCGTGACCAATGCTGTTGCCTTTTCGGCCGTGTCGGTTTCCCCGAGCAGGAAGGTCAGGTCACGCTGCTGGCCGGCGCCGATCTCGATGTCGAAGGCAAGTGCCGCGCACGGATCGCTTTCGGTGTCGGTGGAACCGGACAATTTGGCGGTCCGGGCCAAGGCCTGCGGCAGCTTGATCGTGCCATGACGGCCGATGAACTCGCGACGGCTGGATGTGTGGCCAACCGGCACCGAGGGACCGGCGAGGAAGGCAAAACGACCCGGATAGTTGATGTCGAAGGGGTTGCTCGCCAGAAGCGCGCCGGTCTCCTCGTCATAGGTCGAGAGCACGAAGGGAGCGGTCTTCTGGCCGTTGTTGCCGAGGATCCATTCCGCATAGCCGTAGACGCGGAAAGTCCGCGATTCCGCGCCGGTGTTGCGCAGGACAAGCCGGGACAGCTTCACCGGACGCTCGCGATCGACCGTCTGGGTCAACTCGATGTCGAGATCGCCGTGCTGGCTTGCGAATATGGAATAGCCATGGCCATGCCGTGTCTCGAAGCGCGCGTCATTGTCCTGGTTTAGGGCACTGACAGGTGCATAGGTACGGCCACTTTCCAGGTCGGCGACATAGAAGGCCTCGCCCGGGCGGTTGGTGACGGGATCGTTGGTCCAGGGGGTCAGTTGGTAATCGCGTGAGTTCTGGCTCCAGGTGAAGCCGGCGCCTTCTGCTGCGACATGGAAGCCGAACTGCTCGTTGGTGATGACGTTGATCCACGGCTGCGGCGTTGCAGAGCCGGCCGCCAGGCGCACGACATACTCGCCGCCGTCCCTGGAGAAGCCGCCGAAGCCGTTCCAGAAATCGAGATCGCTGCCATCGGGGAGTCTGGCTGCGCTGTCGACCGGGGCCGGCAGGGCAGGGATGATGCCAGACCATTCGGGCTCGGCGCCATCGGGCACGCGCGGCGTGGCAAACAGTGACACGGCGCGATTGACCTGATCGACGATCTTGCCGTTTCGGGCATGCAGAACGACCCGTGCAGCGCCGAGAAGGGCCTGGGTTGCGGTCTCGTCGTTGAGATCGTTGCGCACAGTGAAGACATGCTGGCGACCGGCGCCATCCGGCAGACGGTGGCGCAGGTTTTCCGCCAGCTGATCCAGCGCATGCTGCATATCCTGCGCATAGGACGTGGCGCGTTCGTTGACGATCGCCAAATCGATCACCAGGCCGCGGCGACGCAGATATTCCAGAGCGCTCAGGGCTTCGCGTGCGATCTCGATATCCATGTCATCATTGATGCGCAGCGCAAAGATCGGGAAGTCGCCGGAGATCGCCATCGGCCAGAGCGCCGACTGCGAACGCAGGCCGGTGCGCACTGTCTCGGGGTCGGCCCGCAGATGCGTGTCGGGATAGACCAGGTAGCGGCCGAGATGCTGGAAAGCGGCTGCCTGCTGCGAGGTGATGCCGATATGGCGCAACTCGACCTGTACGCGGGTCCAAGCGTGGATCAGTTCATGGCTGAAGGCATCCGGGTGGCGGTAGCGGTCGATCGCCTTGTCGATTTCCTCACGGTTCGGGGCCGCGATCGTCCAGAAGATCACCGAGACCTTCTTGCCGGCGGGGACACGAACGACGCGACGCAGGCTGAGGATCGGGTCGAGCGTGTAGCCATCGGTACCCGAGAGCGTGGCGCCCGGATCGAATGCTGCGGCTTCGGCGAGGCTGCGGCCGCGGCCGAGGAAGGCGCGGCGATCGGTTTCGAATTCGGTCGGGCGGCCCGGTCCTGCATTGTCGACGATCAAGTGGGCGACGCAGATATCCGGATCGTCCGGGCTGCGCTTGTTGCGCTCGGCGCGAATGACGTCGCCACGCTTGCCGATTTCGGTCTTGACGAACATGCGCGAAAACAGCGGATGGGCATTGTCGGCATCGTCGTAACCCAGGACGGGCTCGAGATAGGACGTGACTTCGATGAAGCGGTCTTCCGTGCCGGTGTTGAGGATCGTCAGGCGACGGCCTTCGGCGTCATGCTCGGTTGCGACAATGCATTCGACCGTGGTCGAGATCTCGCCGACCGTCTTGAAGAATTCGGCTTTGTCGTCGCCGAAGATGACCTTGGACTTTTCCTCTTCGGCGCGGCGGGGCGTCGCCGTGGCCGACCACCACTGGCTGGATGCCGTGTCGCGCAGGAAGATGAAGGTGCCCCAGCGATCCTCGGTCGGATCGGCCTTCCATCTGGAAACGGACTGGCCGTTCCAGCGCGAGAAACCGGTCCCTGTTGCCGTGAGCATGACCGAGTAGTGGCCGTTGGACAGGAAGGCGACTTCGCGGTCCTTGGAGGCCGGATCGTTGATGGTGCGGATTTCGGCGCGCAACAGATCGGCCTGGCCCTTGCCGGGGGTCTGCGGTTCGTATTTGGCGCTCATCACCGGAATTTCGCGCGGGGCCTTTTCCTGCAGCAGCAATTCGGCTGCCTCGATCACCGGATCGGCATGGAAGAGGGTACGCAGGCGGCCGTTGAAGGCGACGTTGGCGACAGCGGCGATCGACATGCCATGGTGGTGGGCATAGTAGTTGTAGACCACCGCGCATTTCTTGCCGTCGGGCAGGCGGGTCGGAGTGAAATCGACCGCATCGTGATAGCCGTAGGCGCCCAATGCGCCAAGCTTGCGCAGGCGTTCGAGGTTTTCGAGCGAGGCTTCCGGATAATACTGGCTGGCCAGGATCGAGGCATAAGGTGCTATGACGGCATTCTGGCCGAGGCCGCGCTTGAGGCCGAGCGTCGGCACGCCGAAATTGGTGTACTGATAGGTCAGTTCGTGGTCGCGGGCGTTGAAGGCCGCTTCCGAGATACCCCAGGGGATGTTCAGGCGGCGGCCGTGGTTCATCTGCTCGATGACAACCAGATTGTTGGTCTGGTTGAGGATGCCACCCTGGCGCTCCTGCATGACGAGCGGCGGCATCAGATATTCAAACATCGAGCCGGACCAGGAGATCAGCGCCGCACGGGCGCCGATCGGCACGACCTGGCGGCCGAGGCGATACCAGTGTTCCGTCGGCAGATCACCCTTGGCGATGGCAAACAGGCTGGTCAGGCGGCATTCGGAGGCCAAAAGGTCGTAGCAGGCTTCGTCGAGTTCACGACCATCGACGCGGTAGCCGATCGACAGCAGGCGGCGCTCGGGGCGGAACAGGAAGGTGAAATCCATCGAAAACGCGATGCCGCGGGCGCGTTCGCAGAGCTGCGACAGGCGCTGGCGGATTGGATCGATGTTCGACAGGTCAAAGGCCGTATCGGAGATATGCGCCTCGCAGACGGAGACCAGCGATTCCGTCCAGCGGATCACCTCGACGCTCTGGTCGGAGCGGACCTCGTGATGCAGGTTGGCTGCCAGCTTCTGGATGTCGCGGGCAAGCACCGCCAGATTGATGGTGCGGATCGAGGCGAACTCGTGCTCGCGCTTGACGGCGGCAAGCGCGGTGTTGAAGCCGACAATGCGTTCTTCCAGGCGACGGCGGAGCGGGCGAACGGTCTTGCGGTCGTCCGGCAACTGGGCGAGGACTTCCAAGAGGATGCCGCCGACATCGCCGATGCCGTCGAGATTGCCCTGCAGATGGGCAGAGGGTGCTTCGGCCCATTCACGGCAGGCCGACGAAATTGCGATCAGGTGACCGGCAAGGTTGCCGCTGTCGACCGCCGAGATGTAGCGAGGGCCAAGCGTCTGCAGCGTGTCGGTGTGGTACCAGTTGAACAGGTGTCCGCGGTACTTGTCCATGCGCTCGATGGTGGCGATCGTCTGCTCCAGGCGCTCGATCGTCTGCTCGAAGCTCAACCAGCCGAAGTGGCGGGCCGACACGACCGAGAGAAGATAGACGCCGATATTGGTCGGCGAGGTGCGATGGGCAACGACCGGCTCCGGCGTTTCCTGGAAGTTGTCCGGCGGCAGGTAGTTGTCGCCGGCCGTGACGAAAGTCTCGAAGTAGCGCCAGGTGCGGCGGGCAATCTTGCGCAGTTCGATAGCGACATGTTCGGGAACTTCCAGGCTGTCTTCGGTTTCGGCCGACTGGCTGACATACCAGGCGAGCAGCGGCGAGAGCACCCAGAGACATGCGAAGGGCAGGCCGATCAGATAGCCATAGCCACCGGGCAGCGCCGCGACGCCGACCGACAGGACGGCGAGGATCGGCGCATGACGCATCGAGCCGTAGTAGGAGCCGATGGAGCCCTGGGCGGCCGACTGCACGCTTGAGGCGGTGCGCCATTCCAGGAGCAGCTTGCGGCTGACGGTCAGACGATAGAGGGACCGGGCAATGGCGTCGGCCATCATGCAGGCCTGGTCGGCGATGAAGACGATGCGCAGCGCGACCTGGGCATTGATCGAGCGGATTTCCGACCAGAGGGTCTGGAAATGGGCAGCCGGAACGATGTCGGTCTGGCGCGGCACGATGCCGGAGAGCAGCGAGAGTGTCGGCGCGACGAACAGGCTGAAGATCAGAACGAGCTGCCAGATGGTGGCGCCGACGGGATCCATCGTCGCCCAGCCGAGAACCGAGGCCATGAACCAGGCGATCGGTGTCAGCGAACGACGCAGGTTGTCGATCATCTTCCAGCGGGCAAGGGCGGTGATGCCGCGGGCCGGATCGCCGATATAGGAGAGAAGCTGCCAGTCGCCGCGGGCCCAGCGATGCTGGCGGGAGATTTCGACCTCGTAGCGGGTCGGGAAATCCTCGACCAGTTCGACATCGGTGACCAGGGCGCAGCGCGCCATCGAACCTTCGAGAAGGTCGTGGCTGAGCACGGTGTTTTCATCGATGCGGCCCTTGAGCGCGCGCTCGAAGGCGTCGACATGATAGAGGCCCTTGCCGGTGAACGAGCCTTCGCCGGTGATGTCCTGATAGACGTCGGAGACGGTGAAGACATAAGGGTCCACACCACGGTTCATCGAGAAGATGCGCTGGAAGACCGAGGCATCCTTGCCGGTGGTCAGCGACGGTGTGACGCGCGGCTGCAGCACGCCATAGCCGCTGATCACGCGGCCGGATTTTTCGTCATGCACCGGACGGTTGATCGGATGGTGCATCTTGCCGACGAGCTTGGTGACGGCGTCGCGCATCAGGCGCGTGTCGGCATCGAGCGTCATCACGTATTGGACGTTTTCCGGCACCATGTTGGCACCTGGCAGGTACGAGGTGTCACGGTCGCCACGCAAAAGCAGGTTCAGTTCGTGCAATTTGCCGCGCTTGCGCTCCCAGCCCATCCAGGCGCCTTCGGCCGGATTATAGAGGCGACGGCGATGCAGCAGGTAAAATCGGGTCTTGCCGTCGGTTGCGTAGCGGGCGCTGAGCTGGGCCACTTCACGCTTGGCATAGTCCAGGACTTCAAGATCGGCGATCGTCTCCTCGATCTGGCTGTCCTTCCAGTCGCTGAGCAGCGCGAAATAGATCTCGCCATGCGGATTGGTCAGATAGTGGACTTCAAGGTTGCGGATCAGTTCATCGACATCATCGCGCTTGGAGATCAGGCAGGGCACGACCACAAGGGTGCGCGCCTCTGCTGGAATCCCGTCCTTGAATTCGTAGCCGGTCAGTCGTGTCGGTTTGACGAAGAAGGTCACCAGCGTGTTGAACAGGCCGGTCGCACCTTCGGAGACGGGCAGCGAAACCATGGCAAGCAAAAGCAAGATGAGGGGCGTCGACAGGCCGGCGAGCACCAGAAAATGCCCGATGACCCAAAGCGCTGCAATCGTCAGGCCGAGGACCGGAATGGTAATCGACAGCCAATTCAGTTGTTTGATGCTGTCGGCGATGATGCGTGACAACGGGCGGCTGTAGCCGATCGTCTCTTCGAGTTCCAGCCGCCGTGCGCCGACGAAATAGCTTCCAACGTCAAGTACATCGCCGGAAGACCGTACATTTTCGGTTGCCAGATCGATCGCGGTCTGGGCGATTTCGATCTCGGAGCGGTCGGAACGCCGGGCAAGTTTTTCGATCGTATTGCGATAGGCGTTACGCGAACCGAAATCGAGCTCACGATAATCTGTGTGCTGGCCGAGAACCTTGTCGACATGGCAGACTTCCTCGACCCAGACAGACCATTCCTTGTCGTCGATCTCGCGCAGGCCGCGGACGATATTGCCCATGGTGACATTGCCGGAGGACAGACGGTTGTGCTCGGCGTCCATAGCCTCCTGCGCGGTGCGGCCGGCGGCTTCCAAACGGGCTTCAAGCCAGGTCACGGCAAAGCTGGTATTCTGCGAGCCGTTGCGCAGGCGGTAGAGGAACTGGGTGGCAAAGGTATTGTCGTCGGCCAGCGGTTCGATTTGGCGCAGATATTCCGCAGCCGTGACCGGATCGTTCAGGCGCACGATCTCGTCTGCAACTTCGTTGGCCTTGCGGCGCATCCGGCGCGAACGATCGACGCGAGTGGCGATGCGGCGCAGGTTCTCGACAAGAACGAAGCGCACGATCGACGGCAGCGCCCAGAGTTCCCCGATCTCGAGCGTCTGATGCAGCTGGAAGCCCTCGACCAGTGCGGTCATGCTTTCCTGCGAGACGGTCGAATGGGTATGGGCGACATAGAGCCATGCCATCGCCATGGTCCGCGGAATTTCGCGATTGCCGATCTTCATCGTCGGCAGTTGCCGATAGAATTTCTTCGGGAAGTCGCGGCGGACTTCCTGGATCGCCTCTTCGATGACATAGTGGTTGTCGAGCAGCCATTCCGCCGCCGGCGTGATCGTGGCGCCGGCCTCGACATCGGCCGCCGTAGCGCGGTAGACGCGCAGGATTTCCCGCTCGTTTTCCTTGTGGCGGGCAAAAAAGTCAAAATCATTCAGGCTGGGCAACTCATCGGCGCCGTCGCGAGCGAGGGCCGCCGCACTTTCGTGCAACTCCTCGATCGTGAAATAGGCAGCTCTGATCGAGTCGTTATGGTCGATCTGTTTGGTTTCGAGGTCGCGCGACGGGACATGCAGCGTCATGGGATGAATTGGATCTCGGGTTGTCTGTTAAAGAATGCTGTCAGGGCTTGCCTTAACCGCTGGTCTTCCTGGGGCGTTGGCTTTGCACAATTTCTGGCGTGTATTCAACAATTGAAGCAGAAAAAGGCTGCAATGCGACGTGGAGCCGGCAAGGAAACTGGTCTGGGCGGATATGCTTTCGGGCCTTGGCTGGGAGAATTGGCTTTTTATGCCTTATTTCAAGGCAGTAGCCAAGGGGTGCGGCGACAGACAATGATCTGTGCCGGCACCGGCATTTTTGTGCGTCACGTCGCGAAAACGCTCCGATCCGGCGGTTCAGGCCGCGTCGGCAGCCAGCGTGCGCGCGAGTTCGACCATGCGGTCGGCCGCCTCCGCGAGCCTTTCGTCCGATACCGTTAGGGAAACCCTAATCAGGTGGCGCGCGGCCTCGCCAAACGAGGAGCCCGGCATGACCGCGACATGCTGTTCCTCCAGCAGACGCGCGGCAAATTCATAGCCTGTCAGTCCGGTCGCTCCGACATCGACGACAATGAACATCCCGCCTTCCGGCATGACCGGCCTCAGAGTGCTGATCGTCTTCAGGCGGTTCGCCATCAGTCGGGCGCGGCGCTCGTAGTTGGTCCGCATGATGGATGAGGTTTCGATCGGCTGCGACAGCGCCATGGCCGTCATGTCGGCGATGAAGGGCTGAACGCCGAAAAGCATGGTTTCGGAAACCGGCAGCAGGCGATCGAAAAATTCGCTTGGACCAACGGCCCAGCCGCTGCGAAAGCCAGGTGCGGCGTGGGATTTCGAGATCGAGGATACGACAATGGTTCGCTCGGCGAGGCCCGGATTGTCGAAGGGTGAGGCGAAGGCTTTGCCAAAGGTCAGTTCTTCGTAGACTTCGTCACAGACGATCCACAGATCATGGCGGCGGCAGACTTCGCCGATGGCGGCGATTTCTTCAGACGTCAGGACTGCCCCGGTCGGATTGTGCGGCGTGTTGAGAAGCAGAACGCGGCTGCGCGGCGTGATCGCCGCCTCTAGGTCCCTAGCGTTCAGATGGAAGCCGTTTTCGACCTTGAGCTCTACGGGGGAAAGCCTGGCTCCGCTCGATGCGATCAGGCCTTCGTAGGTTGCATAATAGGGATCGCCGACCACGACCTCATCTCCTGCGTCGAGCAGGCCCATCAGGACGACAAACAAGGCGGACTGGGTGCCTGGAAAACACAGGACGTTTCGTTCGGTTACCCCGTCGCGGCGCCGGCGATATTTCTCGACCAGCGCGGAGACCACGGAGGCTTCGCCGCGGCCGTTGGAGTAGCGGGTTCGACCGGCATGGAGGGCGCGGGTGCATTCTGCCAGCAATGCCGGATCGGGCGGCAGGTCCGGTTCGCCGATGGTCAGCTGGATGACTGGAATGCCTTCTGCCTCCTTCTTGCGCGCTTCGATGTGAATGGCCCATTTGCCGGAGCCGAGGCCGGCCAGTCGTTCGGTGATGGAGGCATAACGCATTGGGTAAATGTCCGCTGTCAGGCCGATGCCGGCGCGTTTTTCAGGATTAGGCCGCCGAGCAGGGCTTCGACCGCGTCGATTGCAATCTGCTGAAGGCTTTGCTCTACAAACAGATCGCTGGCCAGAGAGGATTCCAGCCACAGGCCATCGATCAACCCATTGATGGCGATGGCGAGCTTGCGACATTCATCCGGTTCCGGGCGGCGGCCCTGCGCTTCCAGATGGGCGTAGATCAGGGTTTCCAAGATGCCGAGAAAGGTCAGGTAATTTTCCCGGTGGATCCGGGCAAATTCGTCGTCGGAGCGAACCCGGCTGATGAATGCCGCCCAGAGCGACAGCGCCTTGGAGTCGGCGATCGGCGGGCTGACATTGGCGATGATGAAACGCCGCAAACGGTTGTGTGGATCGGCATCGACTTCGTCGAGTGCTGCCACGGCCGTCTCCGTCATGCTCGCGAGCACTTCGCGATAGGCAGCCTGCAGCATCTGGTCCTTGCCGGCAAAATAGTGACGGATCAGCCCGCCGGTGACACCGGCTCGCGCCGCGATGTCACGGACCGTTGCCCCCTCGAGCCCATGTTCGGAAATGCTGTCCAGCGTGGCCGCGATCAGATCGTTGCGCCGTTCGGTTTCACCCGCCCGGTGGAAGCTGCGTCTTGTCATGCGGCCCTCCCGGACGTCTGGCCGCGCAAGCCGCAGCAGCGGCTACGAAGCGCGAATGGTGTTTACGGCTGCGCTAATTATACATGCGGATAACAAGCAGACAAGCGCGAAACCGCAGTCCTGCGGCTGGCTGATCTGCCGATCAGGCGCGCATCAATCTCCGCTCGCCAAGAATGATGATGATGCCGGCACTGGCAATCAGCAGAGCGCCGACAATCACGTTGTTGCCAGGAATGTCGCCCCAGATGGCGTAGCCGAGGACGAAGGCCCATATCAGCGCGGTATATTCGAACGGCGCGATGACCGAAATCGGCGCGCGGCGCATGCCTTCGAAGAAGGTGAGCTGCCCGACACCGCCCATGACGCCGACGGCGAGCAGCAGCATCGCTGACGAACTGTCCGGCGACACCCAGGAGCTGACGGCCATGGGAGCGGTCAGGACGAGGAAGAAGAAGTTGGTGACGGTCATCTGGACGATCGTTCGGGCGCCCATGGCGGTGCGACGCAAGAGCACCGTGCCGAATGCCCAGAGGCAGGCGGCGAGCAGCGCCAGATAGACTGGCCACTCGATCGTCATGCCGGTTGGGTCGGTTGCGATGACCACGCCGACAAAGCCGATGCCGACGGCCAACCAGCGGGACAAAGTGACATGTTCGCCGAGCATCGGGATCGACAACAGTATCGCGACGACGGGAGCCGCGAAATAGAGCGTTGTGATGTCGGCAAGCGGCAGGAACTTGGCGGCATTGAAGTAGCAGAGCCAGGCGGCCAGAAGGATGAAGCTGCGGATGAGCAGCGGCTTGATCACCGGCGAGGCAACGGTTTCGCGCAAGTGATCCTTGCCGCCCATGGCGAAACAACCGATCAAAATGGTCAGGCTGCGGCAGAAAAGGATCTGCCAGACGGTCGTCGTTTCGACCAGCAGCTTGATCATGCCGTCGTGTACCGAAAATAGGAAATAGGCGAGGCTGGTCAGCAGAATGCCGGCGCCGATGGCGGTCTTCACGATGGTGGCCTTTCAGGGACGGACACCGTTGCGCAGGAATGGCATGGTGCGGGTGCCATCTCATGGTTTGTCCGACGGGTGTCAATTGCGAATTTTGACGATACTGACGATCATGTTCGGTCGAAACAAAATGTGAAATTTTAAACCGCTTTGGAGATTGCCGTTTAAATCGATTAAATTAAATTGCCTGCCGATTGCAGAGGAGTGCATTACAATGACGATTGGCAATATCGCCGTGTCGGCGCAAGGGCCGGCACCGCTGGTCACACGCGAGAGAGCGGCGGTATCGCTGCTGTTTTTCCTGAACGGAATGGTGATTGGTGCCTGGGTCCCGAAAATCCCACTGTTTGCCAATGCGCTGTCTTTGTCCGAGTCCGCCCTTGGCATGATGATTTTCGCCTTCGGCATCGGATCGCTGGTGCTGATGCCGATTGCCGGCATGCAGATCGCTCGTCTGGGGTCGAGCGGCGTGGTCAAGGTAACGACGTTGCTGTTCATTCCGACCATCGTGCTGGTCACGCTCGCGGACACTATTTGGACCGGGGCCATTGCCGTCTTCCTGTTCGGGGGGCTCACGGGCGCAATGGACGTGGCGATGAATGCCAACGCGGTCGAGGTCGAGCGCAAGATGCGTCGCTCGATCATGTCGTCCTGCCATGCCTTCTGGAGTCTCGGTGGACTTGTCGGCTCGGCAACCGGCGGTATTCTGATCGCGGCCATCGGTGCGACCGGGCATGTTGTGCTATTGGCCGCCGTCTGCCTGGCGCTGTTCCTGGTGGCTTGGCCGATGATCCTGCCGGATGCGCCGCATCCGAGTGAAAAGGCGGCAGGCGGGAAGCTTCCGCTGACGCCGCTGCCTTGGCTGATCGGCTTGATGGCACTGTTTTCGATGGTCCCGGAAGGAACGGTGCTGGACTGGAGCGCACTGTATCTGCGCAACGAACTCGGTGCATCGACGGCCTTCTCGGGCTTTGCATTCGCGGCCTTTTCGCTGACCATGGCGATCCTGCGCTTTGCCGGCGATTTCGTTCGCGATCGCTTCGGCGCGGTCAAGACCATGCGCTTCTGCGCTATCGCCGCCTTTGTCGGGCTGATCCTGGCTGGCCAGGCGCCGAATGTCACCGTGGCGCTGATCGGCTTTGCGATTGCCGGGATCGGTATTTCCAATCTGGTACCGATCGCGTTTTCGGCCGGCGGAAACGTGCCTGGCCTTGCGCCGGGTATCGGCCTCTCCGTCGTGACGACGATGGGCTATTCGGGCATTCTGTTTGCTCCATCGCTGATCGGCTTCATTGCCGAGCACACATCGTTATCGAACGTCTACACGGCGATCTCGGCGCTGCTGCTGGTGGTGCTGGCGCTGTCCGGTCTTGCTCGCCATGCAGACCGGGTGTCGGGCCATTAGGCAAAGTTTACCGAATACGACAAAGGCAGGCGCCGATGGCGCTTGCCGGTCAGGGCGAAGATCGCATTGGCCAGTGCCGGCATGACCGGGGGCGTTCCGGGTTCGCCGGCGCCGCCCATGTGCCCGGAATTCTCCAGCAATTCGACGGAAATGACCGGGCACTGGTTGATCCGCAGGGCGTCGTAGTCGTGAAAATTCGATTGCTGCACCATGCCGTCGGCAAAGGTGATTTCCTGGCTGATGGCGGCCGATAGGCCATAGACGATTCCCGACATCATCTGCGCCTTGAAATTCAGTGGGTCGAGCACGATGCCTGGGTCGGCGGCGCAGAACACCTTGGTCACTTCGATCGCACCGTTCCTATCGGTGACTTCGACGACCTCGGCAACCCAGGTGCCGAACGATAGCGCGAAGGCCATGCCGCGGGCGTGGCCCCGGGGAAGCGGCGTTGCCCAGGCGGACATGTCCGCGACCTTGTCGATGACGCCCAGCGCTGCCGGATGGGCAGCCAGCAACTCCCGGCGCAAGGCGAGCGGATCTTGGCCACCGGCATGGGCAATCTCGTCGATGAAGCTCTCGTGCATGAAGGTGTTGAACGAATAGCCGACCGACCGCCAGAAGCCGACCGGGACGGCGAGATCGACCTTGCGGCCATCGATGCGGTAGTTCTCGATCGCATAAGGCTGGTTGTAGGCGCCATCGAGCAGGGAATTGTCCGGCCCGCCAACGGGAAGGTTCGGAAAATAGCGACCCAGCGCGCTGGTGATGACAGAAGGCGAGGCGACGGAGCCGATGACGGCCTTCGGCTTGCCAGCCTGGTCGAGCACCGCCTTGTATCGCGACTTCGCCATTGGCCGGTAGGGACCATGGGTCATGTCCTCCTCGCGGCTCCATGTGACCTTGACCGGGCGACCCTTCACGCGCTGGGCGATGCGAATGGCGTAGTCGGCATAATCCGGTTCGATGCGACGGCCGAAACCGCCGCCGAGAAAGGTGGTGTGCACCTTGATCCTGTCATGCTCGAAGCCGGTGATGCGCGCGGCGATGTACTGGATAATCGTCGGTCCCTGGTTGGGGGCCCAGACCTCGACGCCGGTGTCCGTGACACGTGCCGTCGCGTTCATCGGCTCCATCGTTGCATGCGCGAGAAAGGGTACGTCATATTCGGCTTCGATGCGCTTTTCCTGCGCGGCATCGGCGAAAGCCGCATCCGGGTGGCCAAGGGTGCGAAGCGAGAAGCTGTCCGTGCCGTCGAGAGCCGTCGTATGAAGTGCCTCCATCTCACCGGTCGAGGGCGGTATCGGGCCTCTTTCCCAGTCGACATTGATGGCTTCGGCGGCCTTGAAGGCGCGCCAGGTATTGTCCGCAATGACGGCGACACCCTGTCCATAGGGGCTGTCGATGGCGATCACCTGCTTGACCCCCGGCATGGCGCGCGCCGGATCGCCATTGAAGCTCCTGATCCGGCCGCCGGGGCTGGGGTTCATGCGCACGGTCGCATAGAGCATGTCCGGCAGATCGACATCGACGCCGAAGATGGGGGCGCCGGTCACCTTGGCGCGCATGTCCTTACGCGGCTGCGGCTTGCCGAGAATGGTCCAGTCCCTGCGGGGTTTGAGCTGGACTTCGACCTTGCCGGAGAGCGGTGCGGCCTCGAACGCGAGTTCGCCATAAGTGGCGCTGCGGCCGCTGGCGGGATCGGTCACGACGCCTGCATTTGTATCAAGGTTTTCGGCTTCAACATTCCAGCGTGCGGCCGCGGCGGCCTTCAGCGCTTCACGCGCAGTTGCGCCGGCATGGCGCAGTTTGTCGAAGTGATCGATCATCGAGCTCGATCCGCCGGTAAACTGGATGGAGACCAGTTTCGCCACAACGCCGAGCGCACCGCGCAGGCTTTCTGCGACGATCCCGTCGTCAAATTGCGGCAGCGGTGCGCCTTCGCGCATCGCGGCGGCGTTGTAATAGGCGGCCGATGCCTGACCGTGCTCGATATTGACCTGATCCAGGGTCACATCCAGTTCTTCGGCCAGCAGGGCGGCGAGCGTCGTGTAGCTGCCCTGGCCCATTTCGGCGCGCGGCGCGATGATGGTGATGCGGTTGTCGGTTGCGATCTTGAGGAAGGGATTGAAGGTGGCTTCCCCCTCGCCGAGGTCATTTTCGAGCGGGTTCTCAGCCGGCGTTGCATAGTGATAGTAACCGAAGGCGACACCGCCGGTCAGGGCGACGGCACCGAATAGGAAAGAGCGTCGCGTGATGGTGCCGAGTTTCGACATGCTATGCCCCCGCCAATTCGCCGGCCGCGCGATGGATGGCGGCGCGGATGCGCGGATAGGTGCCGCAGCGACAGAGATTGCCGGCCATGGCTGCGTCGATGTCGTCGTCCGTCGGTCGGGGATTGGCTTCGAGCAGGGCCACCGCATTCATGATCTGGCCGGCCTGACAGTAGCCGCACTGCGCCACTTGCTCATCCATCCATGCCTGCTGGACAGGATGGAGGCCTGCGTCATCGGCCAGCCCCTCGATGGTGCGTACAGGGGCAATCACGTCGCCGACAAGCGTCTGACAGGCCCGAACAGCTTCGCCACCAATGATCACCGTGCAGGCGCCGCAAAGGCCTGCACCGCAGCCGAATTTCGGACCCTTGATGTTAAGGGTATCCCTGAGTGCCCACAGCAATGGCATGTCGGGTTCGACCTCAATCGCGTGGGGTAGGCCATTGACGATGATGTTCACGAAAGCCTCCGGCTGGACTATAACGATGCTTCAACGAGGATATTTGACATAATGACAAAAAATGTCAAAACGTCAATCATGGATGATTCAAAGACTGACCAGCGCCGGGCGACCATCTTGCGGGAGGCGTTCAATGCCTTTACGCATTATGGTTTCAAGCGCACGACGATGGACGATATTGCCCGCGCTGCCGGCATATCCCGGCCCGTGCTCTATCTGGTCTACCGCAACAAGGCGGATATCTTCCGGGCTTGCATGCTGTCGATGATGGACGAGATGCGCGCGCGCGTCGCGGCCTGTTTTTCGGCAGATACCGATATCGTGCGCAAGGTCGAGCACGCCCTGGACGAAGGCATCCTCAGGCCGCACCGCGAGATTTCCGCCACCACGCACGGCGCGGAAATCTTCGACACCAGCCACGAATTCGCAGCCGACCTGTTTCTTGCCTGGATGCAGACGATGGAAGAGGAGATCGCAAGGGGTCTGGAGGCGGAGGCTCAAGCCGGGCGCATCACATTCGCGTCAGCGCTCGGGCCTGCCACGGTTGCCTCCTTGATGCTTGACGCGGTCGAGGGCATGAAGAGCCGCAATTCCGACATGGATCTGGTGGCAAAGAAAATCCGAGATCTGGTTGCCTTGATGATCGAACCTTTGATCCGTTAGGCTTTTGCAAGTCGCGATGGCAGACTGTCGCATCCGGTTGACAATTTCGGGGCTTTGGGCCACCTCCATGTCACATTGAAGACTTTCAGAGACGATGCTCATGTCCACAGCAGACGCATATGATCCCAAACCGCGCCGCGGTTCTGTCGCCGTCGATGTCGGTGGCGTGATTATCGGGGGCGGCGCACCGGTCGTGGTGCAGTCGATGACCAATACCGATACGGCCGATGTGGATTCGACCGTTGCCCAGGTCGCAGCCCTCTATAAGGCGGGTTCGGAAGTCGTGCGCATCACTGTTGACCGCGACGAGAGTGCGGCGGCGGTGCCGAAGATCCGCGAGCGGCTGCTCCGGCTCGGCATGGATGTGCCGTTGATCGGCGACTTCCATTATATCGGCCATCGCCTGCTTGCCGATCATCCGGCCTGTGCCGAAGCGCTGGCGAAATACCGCATCAATCCCGGCAATGTCGGGTTCAAGGACAAGAAGGACAAGCAGTTCGGCGATATCGTCGAAATGGCGATCCGCTACGACAAGCCGGTGCGCATCGGCGTCAACTGGGGCTCGCTCGACCAGGAACTGCTGACGAGCCTGATGGACAAGAACCAGGCGGAAGGATTTCCGTTGTCTGCCCGTCAGGTGACACGCGAAGCCATCGTGCAGTCCGCGCTAATTTCCGCCGAGCTTGCCGAGGATATCGGCCTGCCGCGCAACCGTATCATCCTGTCGGCCAAGGTCAGTCAGGTGCAGGACCTGATCGCCGTCTATTCGATGATCGCCGACCGCTCCGACCATGCGCTTCATCTAGGCTTGACCGAAGCCGGCATGGGCAGCAAGGGCATCGTCGCCTCGTCGGCGGCCATGGGATACGTCCTGCAGCATGGTATCGGCGATACGATCCGCGTTTCCCTGACGCCGGAGCCGAATGGCGACCGCACGCGCGAAGTGCAGGTGGCGCAGGAATTGCTGCAAGTCATGGGTTTCCGGCAGTTCGTGCCGGTGGTGGCCGCCTGTCCGGGGTGCGGCCGAACGACGTCGACGGTTTTCCAGGAACTCGCCCAGAAGATCCAGGATGACCTGCGCAAGAACATGCCGGTCTGGCGGGACAAATATCCAGGCGTCGAAGGCCTGAACGTTGCTGTCATGGGCTGCATCGTCAACGGACCGGGCGAAAGCAAGCATGCCGATATCGGCATTTCGCTTCCCGGAACGGGCGAAAATCCCGCGGCGCCGATCTTTATTGATGGGCAAAAGGCGATGACGTTGCGCGGACCCAATATCGCCAGCGACTTCGAGGCACTGGTGGCGGACTATATCGAGAAGCGCTACGGTCAAAAGACGGCGGCGGAGTAACGGCTGGACTGCAACTTTATCTTGCCGCAATTTCACTGTTCAGGGATTATCAGCCTGTTCTTGGAGGGACATCCAGCATGATCAAGAAGATTGCCATCGTCGCGCTTTCTGCGACTTTCCTGAGTGCCTGCACGACGACTGACCCTTATACGGGCCAGCAGAAGGTTTCCAATACAGCAGGCGGTGCTGCGCTCGGTGCCGCTGTCGGCGCACTCGGTGGCCTTGCCGTTGGTGGCTCGCCCGTCGGCCGTCGCAATGCCGCGCTGATCGGTGCCGGTGTCGGCGCGCTGGCCGGTGGTGCCATCGGCAACTACATGGATACCCAGGAATCCGAGCTGCGTGCGCAGTTGCAGGGCACTGGCGTTTCGGTCACGCGTGCTGGCGACCGCATCATCCTCAACATGCCGTCGAACATCACCTTCGCAAGCGACCAGGATCAGGTGATCCCGGCCTTCTATGCGACGCTCGATTCGGTCGCGATCGTGCTGAACAAATTTGGCCGGACCCTCATCGACGTCAACGGTCATACCGACTCGACGGGCAGCCTGCAGCATAACCAGGCCCTGTCGGAACGTCGTGCCGCGTCGGTCGCCAACTATCTCGGCAGCCGTGGCGTCGACCAGCGTCGCATGTCGACCTTGGGCTTCGGTCCGTCGCAGCCGGTGGCATCGAATGCGACGCCGGACGGCCGGGCGCTCAACCGCCGCGTCGAAGTGCAGATCGCTCCGATCACCCAGTAAGTCCGGGTTCGGAACCGTTCGAAAGGCGCCGCAGCAAGCGGCGCCTTTTTTCGTTGGTCAGCGGGTCAAGAGAAGCTTGGTGCCGGCTGCGGCAAAAAGCACGCCGAGCGTGCCGTCGATGGCGCGGCGGGCGCTCTTGTAGATCTTCAGGGCCCGCGGCGTCGAAAACAGCAGTGCGTAGCCCATGAAGACGCAGAAACCTGTCACCAGGCAGCCGCCGACGATCAAGGCGACGGCGGATGCTGAGGCATTTGGCGGCAGGCCGAGCGAGATGATTGCCAGCCAGCCAAAAATCGCCTTGGGGTTGGTCAGGTGGACGGCGTAGCCGATGAGAAAATTGCGCTTCAGGCTCTGGCGGTCGCCTGCCGTCCATTGGGCTGGATCCGAAGCGGTTGTTGCCGAGCGGAAGGCGCGCCATGCCAGATAGAGCATGTAGAGCCCGCCGAGGATGCGCAGGATGACCAGCGACTGGGCATAGTGGGTCAGCAGGGCAGCGAGGCCGAGCGAGGCTGCGGTCGCCCAGGTTGCCGAGCCAGCAAAGATGCCGGCGGCGGTGGCAATACCCCGGCTGCGGCCCTGGCCGATGGAGGCCGACGCGATTGCCATTGTCGCTGGCCCGGGACTGATGACGGCGACCAGGTAGACGAGATAGGTCGAGAAGATCTGCGGCAGATATTGCAGGATATCGTTCATCCGAAGCGCTCTGGTATCGTGGCGGGAATTTTCACGATAGCCGGAACCGCAGCACTTCACACGTCAGATGATTTGATCGATCGCGGTCAAAAACTGATGGCATTCCTGCTCGGTGCCGATGGTGATGCGCAGAAAGTCGGCGATCCGCGGCTTGTTGAAATGGCGCACAAGGATCGCGCGTTCGCGCAAGGCCCGAGCCAGATCGATGCCCTGATGCGCCGGATGGCGGGCGAAAAGGAAATTGGTCTTCGACGGCAGCACCTCGAAGCCGCGCTTTTCGAGCTCTGTGGCAAGCTGATCGCGGTTGGCGACGATCGTGTTGCGGGTCTGCTCAAACCAGTCCTTGTCCTCGATGGCGGCCGTCGCCGCTGCCTGGGCGATTGCATCAAGGGGGTAGGAGTTGAAGCTGTCCTTCATGCGCTCCAGCGCTTCGATCAGCGGGCGCTGGCCGATGGCGAAGCCGACGCGCAGCCCGGCAAGCGAGCGCGATTTCGAGAAGGTCTGCACGACCAGAAGATTATCGTACTGCTTGACGAGCGTGGCAGCGCTCTCGGCGCCGAAATCGACATAGGCCTCGTCGATCACCACGACCTGGTCGCGATGGCTCTCCACGAGGCGCACGACGTCTGCCAGTGGCAAGGCAATACCGGTCGGAGCGTTGGGATTGGCGAGAATGATCGCGCCGCAGGGGCGGTCGAAATCCTCGATGCGGACTGCGAGGCCCTCGACGAGCGGCACTTCCTCGACGGTCATGTCGAAGAGGCGGGCATAGGTCTTGTAGAAGCTGTAGGTGATGTCGGGATAGAGTAGCGGCAGATCATGCTTCAGAAGGGCGGCGAAGGTGAAGGCCAGCACTTCGTCGGAGCCGTTGCCGACGAAGACCTGATCGGTGTCTACGCCGTTATAGGCAGCGATCGACTGGCGCAGCTTCAGAGAGTTCGGATCGGGATAGAGCCGCAGGTTGTCACCGGCGCCAGCCTTGATCGCCTCGATCACCCGCGGAGAGGGGCCGAACGGGTTCTCATTGGTGTTGAGCTTGATGAGGCCGGCAATTTTCGGCTGCTCGCCAGCCACATAGGGCTCGAGGTCGTGAACAGCGCTAGACCAGAAACGGCTCATCTCAATTCTTTCTCTGTGCAATGAAGCGGGCGGCCTCGGCGAGGCGATCTGCGGCGCTGCCATAGGGGCTCAGGATCACGTTGGCTTCGCCGACGAGGCGTGTCAGTTCCGCCTCGGCCCACTCCCTGCCCTTGAGGGCAACCAGCGTGCCCTTGCCCTTGGCGGCGTCCTTGCCGGCCGCCTTGCCGAGGGTGGCGGCATCAGACGTCAGGTCGAGCAGGT
The DNA here is from genome assembly GCA_900470155.1 of Hyphomicrobiales bacterium. Classification (GTDB taxonomy): domain Bacteria; phylum Pseudomonadota; class Alphaproteobacteria; order Rhizobiales; family Rhizobiaceae; genus Allorhizobium. The sequence continues at coordinate 158,206 of UBZT01000010.1, read as the reverse complement.
CGTCGGCCAGTTGGAAGGCTCGGCCGATCACTTCGCCGAAGCGGCGAATACGGGCGCGGTCCTCGCCGGACGTGCCGGCGATGATGGCGCCCGCCTCGCAGGCAAAGCGCAGCAGCGCGCCGGTCTTCATCGACTGCAGCAGGATGATGCCGGCTTCGTCCGGCGGGGCCTTCTCGGCGGCAAGATCCAGCGCCTGGCCACCGGCCATGCCGCCGATGCCGGCTGCACGGGAAAGCTCCAGCACCAGCGCGATCTTGGCGCTGTCCGGCAGGTTCGTCTCCGGGGCTGCAATGATATCGAAGGCATAGGTCAAAAGGCCATCGCCGGCGAGGATCGCGGTGGCATAGTCATAGGCGATATGCACGGTCGGCTTGCCACGACGAAGATCGTCGTCGTCCATTGCCGGAAGATCGTCATGCACGAGGGAATAGCTGTGCAGGCATTCCAGCGCACAGCCGACGCGCAACGCCGTTTTTTCGTCGCCGCGAAACAGACGGGTGCTTTCGATCACAAGATAGGGCCTAAGCCGCTTGCCGCCGTTGAGCGCGCCATAATGCATGGCCTCGATCAACCGGCCGGGACGAGCGATCTCGCCGTCTCTCGATCGGGCATCGAGAAGTTCCGACAACGTCGCCTCGACCTGTTCGGCCAAGGCGAGGAGGCTTGTTTCGAAGGGAGTGTCCGGGCGGGTCATAGGGGCTATTTGGCATGCAGCCATGTGGCTGGCAACGGGAATCTGCGGGATGAACGCTGCTCCGGTCTGTCGCCGGACTGGTCATTCGTCAACAGGATGGATATGACAGGCGAGACCCTGATTAACTGGACCGATCTTCGTTGACATTGGAAGCCGAGACCGTGGAGGACGAGAGCCATGCAGCAACCGAGGCAGCAACCGAGGATGAGGGGCGGCGCATACCGCGTTTAATCCGCCGACTTCTGATCGCACTGTTGGTGTTTCTGGTGGCGCCTTACGTCCTGATCCTGGTCTACCGGATCGATTTCGTCCGACCGGTATCAACGCTGATGCTGGCGGATCTGGTGACGTTCCAGGGTTACGATCGCCGTTGGGTGGATTTCGAGGATATTTCGCCCAATCTGGTCCGGGCCGTGATGATGTCCGAGGACGGCCAGTTCTGTGCCCACGGCGGCGTGGACTGGAAACAGATGCGCGGTGTCGTCGACGATGCGCTGGCCGGTGAGGCGACCCGTGGAGCGAGCACCATCCCGATGCAGGCATCGAAGAACCTGTTTCTCTGGAACAGCCGGTCCTTTGTGCGCAAGGTGCTGGAAATCCCGCTGGCGATGGTCTCGGATTTCATCTGGCCCAAGCAGCGGATGATGGAAATCTATCTGAATATCGCCGAATGGGGCCCCGGAATCTACGGGATCGAGGCGGCAGCCCAGTATCACTTCAAAACCTCGGCGGCCAAGCTCAGCCCGCGCCAGTCGTCGCTGCTTGCCGTGGCTCTGCCCAACCCGGTGGATCGGGTGGCAAGCAAGCCCGGCAATGGCATGAAGCGGCTCGCGTCCTTGATCGACCGCCGCGCCAAGCGCTCGGGCGCATATATCACCTGCCTTTATGATTGAGTTTCATAAGTTTCATTGGTCCTGAGGCGCGATGGCTCCTATTTTCGGTTCAATGCAAACCGGATGCGCGCCATGTCTGACCTGATCCTCTATATCGCCAACAAGAATTATTCGTCCTGGTCGTTCCGGCCGTGGATCGCCATGACCGCCGCCGGAGTGCCGTTCCGGGAAGAGCTGGTCCGGTTCGGAGAGGGTGCCACCAATCCGAAGTTTCGAGAGATCTCGCCCACGGGCCGGGTGCCGGTGCTGCACCATGGCGAACTGAGGATCTGGGAATCGCTGGCGATCATCGAATATGTGGCCGAGCTTTACCCGGATGCGGGGATCTGGCCGAAAGATCCCGCATATCGTGCCATGGCACGCTCTGTCTCAATGGAAATGCTTTCCGGCTTTCGCGCGCTCAGGGGCGCCTGCCCGATGAATATGCGCCGGCCGGTGCGGGCCATCGCCCTGCCCGATGGCGTGGACGTCGATGTGCGGCGGATCGAACAGATCTGGCGCGAGATGCGCGCCCTGTCGGGTGGCCCCTTCCTCTTTGGTGCGTTCAGCGGTGCCGATGCGATGTTTGCACCGGTGGTCAATCGCTTCGCGGCCTATGATCTCGTGCGTGATGCTGATACGCTCGACTACATGGCGGCGATGCGTTCCCATCAGGCCTGGATTGCCTGGGAACAGGCGGCACTTGCCGAAAGCTGGATCGTTCCCGAAGACGAAGCGTGAGCCAAGTCGATCATAGATTCGAAAAATGTGTCCCGGGGACTGGTCAAAGCCCTGGATGGCATGTATAAGCCCGCCAAATTCCGAGATCGAGACAGGTGCTGTTCGGCCTCATCTGGGCCGCTAAACCTGTTTTGTCCGTCACGTGGAGTAAGTGAAATGGCTGTACCTAAAAGAAAAACAAGCCCGTCCAAGCGCGGTATGCGCCGCTCTGCAGACGGTCTCAAGGCCCCGACCTATGTCGAGGACAAGAACTCCGGCGAACTGCGCCGTCCGCACCATATCGATCTGAAGACCGGTATGTATCGCGGCCGCCAGGTCCTGACGCCGAAGGAAAGCGCATAATCTTCGGATTTGCGTAAAGCATTTTGAAAAGGCCGGCCTCGCGCCGGCCTTTGCTTTTTGTCGAACGTACCGCTAAATCGTGCGGCAGATCCGCTCGACATCCGGGCCCGATAGCCGGTAGGGATCCTGCGCCAATACGAGGGATCCGCCATATGTTTGCCGCCGTGCCTTTGATGCTTGTTCCGCTCGCCTTCTACAATCTGGTCATGATTGGCTTCTGGGGCGGAGGGATTACAGCTTTCTCCGACACCGTGATGTCCGTTGCAATGCTGTCTGGAGCGCTCTGGACGCTGAGCCTCGGCGATGCCCTTGTTCTCGTCGCTCTGGTCGTGCTGTTCATCGAAGTGTTGAAGGCGACGCGCAGCGGCAACGGTTCGTTGCTTAATCACATGCTGTCGATGCTGGTGTTCATCGTCTTCCTGGTTGAGTTCCTGCTGGTGCGGAATGCTGCAACCCCGATTTTCTTCATGCTGATGATCATTGCCTTCATCGACGTCGTGGCGGGCTTTGCCATATCCAATCGTGCTGCCGGGCGGGATGTGTCGATCGGTCTGTGACCATCCGACATGCCGCTGCGCTTGCACAAAAAAAAGGCCGCGAGATGATCGCGGCCATATAGGTCAGAGACTGTCGAGCTTGGTCTGCAGGGTTCGCAGCTGCTCCTTGAGTTCGTCAATGTCCTTGGCTTCGGCCTTGCGCGTTTCCTTCGTCGGCTGCTGGCCGGCAACGAAGGGCGAGAACATCTGCATCGCTTGCTGGAACATTTCGGTATTGCGCTTGACCTGCTCCTCCAGCAGTTGAATCGGCATCTGCAGGTTCTTCGACATCGGATGATCGCCGAAAGCGCGGGTCATCTGCTCGCGCATCTGAGTCTGCTGCTCTGTAAATGCCGTCATCGAATGTTCGAGAAAGCTCGGAACGACCATCTGCATCTGATCGCCGTAGTAGCTGATCAGCTGGCGGAGGAAGGAGATGGGCAGAAGCGTATTGCCGGTTTTGGACTCCTGCTCGAAAATGATCTGGGTGAGGACAGAATGGGTGATGTCGTCTCCGGACTTGGCGTCTTGCACGACGAAATCCTCGCCCTTCTTGACCATCTTGGCCAAGTCTTCGAGCGTCACATAGGTGCTTGTACCGGTATTGTAGAGGCGTCGATTGGCGTATTTCTTGATCACGATATCGCCATCGGCTTTGGCCATGTCTGTCTCCTAACCCGTCGTTTTTCGTTAATTTTTGCTCTTCCCGCCGAGAATGTAAGCGCAAATCAAGGCTGGTGACAATCTCTTTGTGCAATGCACGAAGCGCATTTGACGAAAGTCAGCAAGTTGCAACCAAAGAACGAAAGCGCCGCTCCGATCCTGTTTGACACCGGATGAAACCTTTGTCAGGTTCTTGCGAAAGATCGATAAACTGGAGGAGACGTCCCATGAGCAGCCCATCCATCGTGATAGCCAGTGCGGCCAGAACAGCGGTCGGTTCCTTCAACGGTGCTTTTGCCACCGTTTCGGCCCATGACCTGGGTGCGGTCGCCATCAAGGGTGTGCTGGAGCGCGCCGGTGTCGAGGCGGCTGAAGTCGATGAGGTCATTCTCGGCCAGATCCTGACTGCCGGCCAGGGCCAGAACCCCGCACGCCAGGCGGCCATGAAGGCCGGTATTCCGCAAGAAGCAACCGCCTGGGGTCTGAACCAGCTTTGTGGCTCCGGCCTTCGTGCTGTCGCGCTCGGCATGCAGCAGATTGCAACCGGCGATGCCAAGATCATCATCGCGGGCGGCCAGGAATCGATGTCGATGGCGCCGCATTGTGCGCATCTGCGCGGCGGCACCAAGATGGGCGACATGAAGATGATCGATACCATGATCAAGGATGGTCTGACCGACGCCTTCTACGGCTATCACATGGGAACGACCGCCGAGAACGTAGCGCGCCAGTGGCAACTTTCCCGCGACGAGCAGGATGCATTTGCCGTTGCGTCGCAGAACAAGGCCGAGGCGGCTCAGGTTGCCGGTCGGTTCAAGGATGAAATCGTGCCGGTTGTGGTTCCGGGCCGCAAAGGCGACGTGACTGTCGATGCCGACGAATATATCCGTCTTGGGGCGACGTTGGAAAGCATGACCAAGCTTAAGCCCGCATTTGACAAGGAAGGCACTGTGACGGCCGGTAATGCGTCGGGTATCAATGACGGTGCGGCTGCCGCCCTGCTGATGACCGAGGCAGAGGCCGTGCGGCGTGGCATCACGCCGCTTGCCCGGATCGCGTCCTGGGCCACGGCGGGCGTTGATCCGCGCATCATGGGTACAGGCCCGATCCCGGCTTCCCGCAAGGCGCTGGAGCGCGCTGGCTGGAAGGTAACGGATCTTGATCTCGTCGAAGCCAACGAGGCGTTTGCGGCCCAGGCCTGCGCCGTGAACAAGGATCTCGGATGGGATACCTCGATCGTCAACGTTAATGGCGGTGCGATCGCGATCGGCCATCCGGTTGGCGCTTCAGGCGCGCGTATCCTCAATACCCTGCTGTTCGAGATGAAGCGTCGTGGCGCAAAGAAAGGTCTCGCGACCCTTTGCATTGGCGGTGGCATGGGTGTCGCCATGTGTCTCGAAGCGCTCTGACGCCTGGCGAGCGAAGGCATGATTTGCGAGAGCATGGCCTCCCGCATCCTCATCGGAAAATGAGTTTGTCCCGGTTGACGCCGGGACCTCTGATCTGCGTGCAACGTGACGGGAACCACGCTGCCAAATATTGCCAGAAAATCCAGAACAACATGGGGAGGAAGACATGAGCAGAGTTGCATTGGTCACCGGTGGGACGCGCGGTATCGGCGCGGCGATTTCCATCTCCCTCAAGGCCGCGGGCTACAAGGTCGCGGCAAACTATGCCGGCAACGACGAGAAGGCCAAGGCCTTTGAGGCGGAAACGGGCATACCGGTGTTCAAGTGGGACGTCTCAATCTACCAGTCCTGTGTGGACGGGATCGCCTCCGTCGAGGCTTCCCTTGGAGCAGTCGAGGTGCTGGTCAACAATGCCGGCATTACGCGCGACGCGATGTTCCACAAGATGACGCCGGATCAATGGAACGAGGTGATGAATACCAATCTCACCGGTCTGTTCAACATGACGCATCCCGTGTGGACCGGCATGCGCGAGCGCAACTTCGGTCGGATCATCAATATCTCATCGATCAATGGCCAAAAAGGCCAGATGGGCCAGGTGAACTATTCGGCGGCCAAGGCGGGTGATCTCGGCTTCACCAAAGCTCTGGCGCAGGAAGGTGCGGCCAAGGGCATCACCGTCAACGCGGTCTGCCCAGGCTATATTGGGACGGAAATGGTGCGTGCCATCCCGGAAAAGGTGCTGAATGAGCGCATCATCCCGCAAATTCCCGTGGGGCGGCTCGGCGAACCTGAAGAAATCGCGCGCTGCGTGGTTTTTCTTGCGTCAGATGACGCCGGTTTCATCACCGGTTCGACGCTTTCGGCCAATGGGGGACAATTCTTCGTTTGACGAGGGTTGGACTGCCTCTGATTAACGTTTGGCATCCAATCGCAGCTTCCAAACGCTTAATATCCACGGATTTCTATGGTTAAGTAACTGTTATTCCACAATATATAGCGGTGAACAAAGCAGGAAACTGGTTGCGTCCGCGATTCGTCGCCGATTCGTTCCGGCTTTGATCAGAAGGTTAACTGCGACAAAGAAAAGGCCGCCAAACTCGAGGTTTGGCGGCCTTTTCAGTGGTTGAATTGTTAGCGGCAACGCGCTTCGTATGTGCGGCCATAACGGTCGCGATAGACGCAGTAGCCAGCACGCTCCTGGGAGTTGCCGATCAGCGCGCCGGCGACACCGCCGACGGCCGCACCAACGGCTGCGCCGCGAACGTTACCTGTGGCCACGCCGCCAATGACGGCACCGGATGCCGCGCCGATGGATGCGCCCCGTTCGGTTGCGGTGCACGATGCGAGGGGAGCAATCAGTGCAAGTGCAAGGATGATCTTTTTCATTGTTCCTGTCCTTTCGACGACGAGGTGTTAGATTCGGCCCATCAGCATCAAGATGATGAGGATGAGAAGTACCAGTCCCAAGCCGCCGGACGGGCCGTAACCCCAGCTGCGACTATGACCCCAGTTCGGCAGAGCGCCGATCAGCAGAAGAATAAGAATAACGATGAGAATGGTGCTCATTGGGGGCCTCTCCTAAGCCTATGGAAAAATTTGTGTTCTGTGCTGCATGAACGCCACCGACTTTGATTTGTTCCATCGACGTGGCGAGAGTTTTGAGCAATTCGTCGAGATGGGTTGGCATCGCAGGGCCGATCATCCGAAGCAGGGACGGCGTGACGCACCTCGTGTGGTGAGCCTGGATGAAGCTTTCCACGATTCGATCCGTCTGCATCTGGTGCTCGACCATCGGGAGATGTCCGCATTGCTGCAGGATGACTGTCTGAGCCTGGGGTAACAGCCTGGAGACATGCAGTTGATGCGCCGGTGGAACGACTACGTCATTTGCACCGACGAGATTGAGGACCGGCATGCGCAATTGCTCCAAATCCGGCAAAAGAGTCGTCCCGGACATGAAATTTATGCATGCCGCGATATCTTCGGAACGGCCACGCAACAGGTTTTCACGGACCTCTTCCATTGCCGCTCGCGATCGTTCGTCCTCCCAGGGGCACGCCTTGTCATAAACGCATTCAATCGATCCCCAGCGAAACTGCTCGCTGGTCGAGATCCAGCGATGAAAGAATTGGCGAAACAAATAGGGTCCGACATGTGGGATGCGCAGCAACCGTGCAGCCAGTCGTTCCTGTCCCTCGAACCGTCCGCAAGCGAAGGCTCCGATCATGATCACCGAGCGCACAAGTTCGGGATGGGCGAGAGCGAGTAGCAGGGCGACGAACCCGCCGGTGGAGTGACCTATCAGCGTTACCGGTCGGCCGTCGAAATCACGGCGGATGGCCGCGGCCAGCGCATCGGTGACCATCAAGCTGGTAATCCGTTCGCCCGGCCCATCCAGTATCCAGGGATGATGCCCAGGAAGAGGGTAGGCTGCAGTCCGGCCCTGCCGGGTAATCGCCGGCGCATAAGCATGCCAAAATGCTGGGGCCATGACCATGCCGTGCAACAACACGAAGTCCTGTCCGCCGCTTTTCCGACTAATCCATTCAGCAGGTGGGTGCTTGTGTGCCATCTCAGTGATACCTCGGCTACCACAACGCGGTGATCAAAGCCGAGGTTCCATGCACGGAACAGTTCAAATCCAGACGATCGAATGGCTATATTCTGGTTTTTGGCGATTCAGCATATGGTGGTCAAGAACGAGCTTGGTCCAAGATGTAGCCGTGAACAAATCCGGAATTCGCCGGAGTCTGTGATTCGTCTCTGATTCGTTCGCATACTGTTCCGTCGGCTAATTCGCGCGCAAAAAGATGATTCTGATCAAGGGCTTGCGGCCTTTTTCCCGGCTGGGGCGACAAGCGGCTTGCCTTTGGTGCACTTCATCGCCATTTGTTGCCCAGGGTCGCCACCCCCCTTTGGTACGGCGGCCCTGTGAACTGGAGCGGTCTTTGAATACCCAACCCATGATCCTGAGTGGCCGCAGCGTGACAGCCGTGCTGGGGCCAACGAATACGGGCAAGACCCATTTCGCCATCGAGCGCATGGTTGCGCATGGGTCCGGGATCATCGGACTGCCGTTACGACTGCTTGCCCGCGAGGTGTATACTCGTGTCGTTGAGCGCGTTGGCGTGCAGAATGTCGCGTTGGTGACCGGCGAGGAAAAGATCTCGCCGCCGAATGCGCGCTTCTCGGTTTGCACTGTCGAGGCGATGCCGCGCGAGACCAAAGCGTCTTTTGTGGCGATCGACGAAATTCAGCTCGCCGGTGATCTCGAGCGCGGGCATATCTTTACCGATCGGCTGTTGCATTTGCGCGGACGGGACGAGACGCTGCTGCTTGGTTCGGCAACGATGAAATCGATCCTTATTCAGCTTCTGCCCGGCATTACCATCGTCGAGCGGCCGCGCCTGTCGCAGCTTTTTTATGCCGGACAGAAGAAGATCACCCGGTTGCCACAGCGCACGGCGATTGTCGCCTTCTCGGCCGATGAGGTTTATGCCATTGCCGAGTTGATCCGCCGTCAACGGGGCGGTGCTGCCGTCGTACTCGGCGCACTGAGCCCGCGCACCCGCAACGCCCAGGTTGGGCTCTACCAGGAAGGTGATGTCGAATATCTCGTTGCAACCGACGCCATCGGCATGGGCCTCAACCTTGATGTCGACCATGTGGCTTTCGCCCAGGATCGAAAATTCGACGGTTTCCAGTTCCGCAATCTGAATGCTGGCGAGCTTGGGCAGATCGCCGGTCGCGCCGGTCGGCATCTGAAGGATGGAACCTTTGGCGTGACCGGGCGGGTCGATCCCTTCGACGACGAGTTGGTCGAACGGTTGGAGGCGCATCAGTTCGACCCGGTCAAGGTCCTGCAATGGCGAACTGCGCATTTCGATTATTCTTCGGTAGCGGCGTTGCGGCGCAGCCTGGATGACGCGCCGAAGATTGCAGGATTGACAAGGGCCTTGCCGGCCATCGATCAGCAGGCGCTCGAATATCTGGCACGATATCCAGAAGTGATCGATCTTGCCAATCGGCCCGACCGGGTCGAGAAATTGTGGGAGGCCTGCGCGCTGCCCGATTATCGGCGCATTACGCCCGCACAGCATGCTGACTTGATTCAGAGCCTGTTTTTCGATCTGGTTCGTCAGGGTGCGGTAAACGAAGATTTTCTCGCCGAGCAGGTCCGCAGGGCCGATCGGACAGACGGGGAAATCGATACACTATCCGCGCGAATCGCGCAGATCAGAACTTGGACTTATGTGTCGAACCGGCCGGGTTGGCTTGCCGATCCGACACACTGGCAAGAAAAGACGCGGGAAATCGAAGACCGATTGTCCGATGCGCTACATGAACGGTTGACGAAACGCTTTGTTGATCGCAGGACATCTGTGCTCATGAAGCGCTTGAGAGAGAATGCAATGTTGGAAGCTGAAATCAGTGTGAACGGTGATGTCTTTGTAGAAGGGCATGCCATGGGACAACTCTCCGGTTTCCGGTTCACGCCGATTTCCGGTGCCGAAGGTCCGGATGCGAAGGCAATCCAGGCGGCCGCCCACCGGGCGATGGCGCTGGAATTCGAAGCGCGTGCTGCGCGGCTTCATGCCTCCGGCAACAATGATCTGGCGATCGGATCGGATGGACTGGTACGTTGGGTCGGTGATCCGGTGGCGAAGCTGTCCGGAAGCGATCATATCCTGCACCCGCGGGTGATCCTGCTGGCTGACGAGCAGTTGACCGGCAATGCACGCGATCATGTTGCCGCCCGTATCGAACGCTTCGTCAATCATCATATCTCGACGATCCTGAAGCCGCTCGACGATCTGTCGCGTGCAGAGGATCTTCAGGGCCTGGCCAAGGGGCTTGCCTTCCAGCTGGTTGAAAATCTGGGTGTGCTGTTCCGTCGTGACGTGTCCGACGACGTCAAGTCGCTCGATCAGGACGGCCGCGCTTCGATGCGCCGCTACGGCGTGCGTTTCGGCGCCTATCACATCTTCATGCCGGCTTTGCTGAAGCCTGCCCCGGCCGAGTTGATCTCGCTGCTCTGGGCTTTGAAGCACGATGGTCTCGACAAGGCGGGCTACGGTGATCTGATCCCAGTTCTGGCCGCCGGCCGTACGTCGGTTGTCACCGACCCGACTTTCGAGCGGATGTTCTACAAGCTCGCCGGTTTCCGGTTTCTCGGCAAGCGTGCCGTGCGCATCGACATCCTAGAGCGTCTGGCCGACCTGATCCGTCCGCTGCTGCAGTGGAAGCCCGGTTCGCCGGCGCGTCCGGACGGCGCTTATGACGGTCGCCGCTTCACCACGACGACAGCCATGCTGTCGATTCTGGGCGCGACGCCGGACGATATGGAAGAGATCCTGAAGGGTCTCGGCTATCGCGCCGACAGCGTATCGGCCGAAGACGCAGCCGTTTTCCTTGCCGCCCAGACCTCTGGTGGCCCAGCCGCGTCTGAAGCTGCCAGCGAAAAGAATGAAGGCGATAGCGTTGACGACGCTGATCACACTGCTGCAGAAGCGCCGACTGCGGAAACACAGGCTGTCGAGACACCTGCAGTCCAGGAAGTCGCCAGCGAAACACCCGCTGGCGAGACGTCCGCTGACGCTGCCGAAGCACCAGTAGAGACGATTGAGGCTATCAACGGCGAGCCTGCGATTGTGGATGCCGATGTGGCGCCTGCCGAGCCCAAGCCAGTCCTGCTCTGGCGTCCGGGTGGTCGCAGCGACAATCAGCGCGGTGCTAGACCGGCTGGAGATCGTCGCCCGCAAGGCGGCCAGCGCACGGCACCAGCCGGCGAAGGCAAGACCGAAGGCCGTCGCGACGATCGGCGCCGCGATGGTGGCCGTACCGAACAGGGTGCGGGCGCAAAGTCGCGTGACAACACCAATCGCGGCAACGCCAGCAACACGGGCAAGGGCGATCGCCAGGAGCGCGGCGAACGTCAGGATCGCAAGGATCGCGGTCCGCGTCCGGAGCGCGACAACAACAAGTCGCAACCGGCTCGTTTCGAGGCAAAGCCGCCCCGCAAGGAGAAGCCGCTGGATCCGGATTCGCCGTTTGCCAAACTCGCTGCCCTTAAGGAACAGATGAAGAAGTAAGATGGACGAAGAACAGTCACACACCGGTTCGCGTCAGCGCATCGACAAGTGGCTGTTCTTCGCCCGTGTGACAAAATCACGCAGCCTTGCCCAGGCGCGTGTGGCGAGCGGGCATGTGCGCGTCAATGGCCAGCCCGTGCGGCAACCCAGCTATCAGATCAAGCCTGGTGATCGGCTGGAGATCAACGTGGGAGAGCGGCAGCTGATCCTGGTGGTGCGTTTGCCAGGCGAAAGGCGTGGTCCCTACGAGGAGGCCCGTCATCTCTATGAGGACGTTTCGCCACCGCCGCAGAAAAGAGACGCCTTCTCACCGATGGAACAGGCCGTGCGCGCACCCGGCGCCGGTCGGCCGACCAAAAGAGATCGTCGGGCGATCGAAGATTTGCGCTCCGGGCCGGACTGGGGCGATGATTAGAAAATTTGTGGCCGTTGCGGCTAAATAGCAAATTGATAATCCTTGCCTTGAGCTTGAGAACACAGTAGCTCACAACGCTGTCCAATAGACCTTACCGATGGGGACACAGCTGTTACCTCTGGGCAAATGGCCCGGAATGCAACAATGCAGTCGTTTCCCACCCGTGCCTAACGCCATTCTGGAGTGCCGCATGACCTATATCGTCACAGACAATTGCATTCGCTGCAAATACACCGATTGTGTCGAGGTCTGCCCGGTCGATTGTTTCTATGAAGGCGAGAACTTCCTCGTCATCCATCCGGATGAATGCATCGACTGTGGTGTTTGCGAACCGGAATGTCCGGCTGAGGCTATAAAGCCGGATACGGAGCCGGGTCTCGATAAGTGGCTCAAGATCAATACGGATTATGCGAAGATCTGGCCGAATATCACGGTCAAGAAAGAGCCGATGCCGGAAGCCAAAGAAATGGATGGCGTCGCTGGCAAATTCGAGAAATACTTCTCTGAGGAACCGGGTTCCGGTGATTGAGCTTTCGGCCGGAGTTGCCTATTTGGCAAATTGCCCGTTGCACAGTTTTTTGGCTTATTGGCGTCCCATCAGGCGCCAAGTTCGCCATGATTGTGACGGTCGACAGTAAAATATTGATTTCCTCGTCTTTTTGTGATAGCCTCTTAAAACTGTTCCACTTTGCGGCATAGTTGTGCCCAGAAACATCACGAAAGCAACTTCACCATCGACCGCGGTCTCCGTGACATAAACGACATTTGCGTGTCGTGTCTCTGTCGCGACGAGGGGGATGTTTGTTTTGTGACGTATTGGATCAGGATGGAATAACCTGGCGGTTTCTTCCATCTCATCCGGGCCTGACCGACCCGGCGCCGGCATTATGCCGGGAGCAAAACAGGGAGTTTTTGAATCGAATGACGACCCAGCAGAAAAAATCCTCGGCACGCCACGGTTTCAAGACCGGCGAGTCGATTGTCTACCCGGCACATGGCGTCGGTACCATCACCGCTATCGAAGAGCAAGAAGTGGCCGGCATGAAGCTTGAGCTTTTTGTTATCGATTTCGAAAAGGACAAGATGCGCTTGAAGGTTCCGGTTGCCAAGGCCGTGAGCATCGGTATGCGCAAGCTGTCCGAAACCGACTTTGTCGAGCGCGCTCTCAAGGTTGTACAGGGCAAGGCTCGCGTCAAGCGCACCATGTGGTCGCGTCGGGCTCAGGAATATGATGCCAAGATCAATTCCGGCGACCTGATCTCGATTGCAGAGGTCGTCCGCGACCTCTACCGCGCCGAGAACCAGCCGGAGCAGTCTTATTCGGAGCGGCAGCTCTATGAAGCTGCTCTCGACCGCATGGCGCGGGAAATCGCCGCCGTGAACAAGATGTCCGAAACCGAGGCCGTGCGTCTGGTCGAGGTCAATCTTGCCAAGGGCCCGAAGCGTGGCAAGACGATCGAAGAAGAAGATACCCAGGAAGAAGAAGCGGCATAAGCCGATCCTCTCATGGGTCACCTCTAAAAAGCCTCCGGTGCGAACCGGAGGCTTTTTTGTGTCTGCCGTTTGCAGAGACTGGCGGATCAGGCAATAAAAAACCCCCGCCGAAGCAGGGGTTTCCATGACTATAGGCAGAGCCGAAGTCGGTACTGGTCAGTTGCGGTTTCCGAGGAAGCGCAGCATGAACAGGAACAGATTGATGAAGTCGAGATAGAGGCGGAGCGCGCCCATGATGGCGTTGCGGCCAGCCGTCTCCTGACTATCGGATTCAGCATAAGCAGCCTTGATCGCCTGCGTGTCATAGGCGGTCAAACCGGCGAAGATCAGTACGCCGATCACCGAGATGGCGAAGTCGAGCGCCGACGATGCCATGAAGATGTTCACGAGCGATGCGATGATCAAGCCAAACAGACCCATCATCAGGAACGAGCCCATGGCCGAGAGGTCACGCTTGGTGGTGTAGCCATACAGCGACAGGGCACCGAAGGATGCGGCTGTGACGAAGAAGGTCTGGACGATGCTGGCACCGGTGTAGATCAGGAAGATCGACGACAGCGACAGGCCCATCAGGGCGGCATAGATCCAGAAGGTCATCTGCGCAGAAGCGACGCTCATCTTGTGGATGCGGAAGCTCAGGAAAAACACCATGGCAACGGGTGCCAGGATCACGACCCAACGCAGCGGCGAACCATAGATCGCCTGGGCGAATGCCGGGCTGGACACGGCCATCTGGAAGGTTGCGTAAGCGGCAATACCGGTGATGGCAAGGCCCAGCGCCATGAGGTTGTAAACCTTGAGCATGTAGGCGCGCAGACCTTCGTCGATCATCGTCGCCGACTGGGTCTGGCCCGCACGGCTCTGATAGTTGCGAAGTTCAGACATTGGTTTCCTCTTTCAAGCTCCGATGGATGACGGTGCGGACTAAATGTCCGGGCGCCGCTGCGGAGCTCAGCATGCGTAACAACAATATGAGGTGTTCCCGGGTCTTGGACAAGAGCCGAAAGCTTAAATCGCGGTAATCCGCCCGACCGTGCGTCAAGAGTGTCAGAAGTTTTGTTTCTGACTTAAAGTTCACGCAGAACGGGAGCCGCTTTCTGTCCGAGAATGCGCCACGTGCCGGCCAGACCTATGCCGATGGTGACCACAAGAGCAATCAGGATTGTCATCACAGCGACATCGGGCAGGAAGTTGGACGGCAGCTTCATGATCTGGCTCAACACGTACCAGGCGATGCCGCCGCCGGCGATGAGAGCGAACAGGGCGGTCGCTGCACCAAGCAGCATGTATTCGTAGGTGAAGGCGCGGATCAGCATGGCGCGTGTGGCTCCCAGCGTCTTCAGGATGACCGCATCATGCGTTCGCGCGCGGTTGCCGGCTGCAAGAGCGCCTGACAGCACGAGCACCGAGGCAATCAGGGCCAAGGCTGCTGCTGCCCGGATCGCCGTTGCAAGTTGCCCAACCAGGCGGTCCACCACCTCCAGGGCATCCTTGACCCTGACGGTGGTGATCGTCGGGAAGGCCTGCGTGACGGAACGCAGGATCGTGGCTTCCTCGGCGGCCGTCGCCTCGCCGTCGATCAGGGTTGCCAGCCAGGCATGCGGCGCGCCGGCGAATGTATTGGGGGAAAAGACCATGACGAAGTTCATCGACAGGCTTTCCCACTGAACCTTGCGGAAATTGGCGATCCTCGCGGTGATGCTGCGGCCGAGCACATTGACGGTCACGGTGTCGCCGATCTTCAGACCGAGCTCCCGGCCTTCCTGTTCCGAGAAGGAGACGAGCGGTTCGCCGGCGTAGCCGTCCTGCCACCACGTGCCTTCCGTCACGCTGCTGTTTTCCGGTACGTTGCGGGCATAGGTGAGGCCACGATCGCCGCGCAACACCCAGCGGCCTTCCGGCGGCACGTTGATCTTGGCGACATCCGTGCCGTTCAGTGCCAGGATACGGCCTCGCAGCATCGGCACTTCGACCAGTTTGCCTTCAGGGGCCTCACGCTCGACGAGGCTTCGGAAACTGGCAAGTTCACTTCCTTGAATGTCGACAAAGAAGAAGTTCGGTGCACGGTCCGGCAGATTGCCGGTCAGTTCACGGCGCAGGTTGCCGTCGATCAGCGCCAGCGCCACCAAAAGGCTCAGGCCCAGTCCCAACGACAGCGTTACGGCCGGCGTCAGCGCACCCGGCCGGTGGATGTTGCCGACGGCGAGACGCAGCGCTGCCGAATGGATCCGCGGGCTGCGGCGTGCTGCAACTGCGATCAGATAGGCAACCAGGCGCAAGAGGACAAATCCTGCAGCCATGGCAATGAGGAAGACCGTCGCAATGCGCTTTTCTTCCGAGGAATAGATCGCAAGGGCTGCGAGCGCTGCCAGCGCCAGAGCGGTCGCAAGAAGATAGGGCCAGGATGGCAGGCCACGGGTCTCGAAGCCCTGTTCGCGGAACAGGGCCGTTGCCGGAACCCTGCGTGCGTGGCCGAGCGGCAGGATGGCAAAGGCGAGCGTTACAAGGATGCCGAAGAGGGCAGCAAGCAGTAGCGCGCGCGGATAGAGCGTCGCTTCCGTTGAGATCGGCAGGATGCCGGCCAGATAGCTGGCCGTGATCGGTGGGGCAATGGCGCCAAGGGCCAGCCCGATCAGGATGCCGACCGAGGCGACCAGCGTGATCTGGATCAGATAGACCATCACGACCACGGATGCCGGAGCGCCAACGCATTTTAGCGTGGCGATGACGGTCCGTTTGGAATCGAGGAAGGCCCGCACGGCATTGGCGACGCCGACGCCGCCGACCACCAGGGCCGTGAGGCCGACCAATGTCAGGAACTGTGAGAAGCGCTCGATGTTTTCCGTCAGTGCCGGTGCTGCACGATCGCTGCTGCGGATCGACCAGCCGGCATTGGGAAGTTCCGTCTGGGCGCGCTGCCGTATCATTGCCGGATCGGGCGCAGGGTCGCTGAAGCGAACCTTGTAGGCTTGTTCGACGAGGCTGCCGGTCTCTGTCAGGCCGCTTGCCAGCAGCGCGGTGCGGCTGGTCAGGAAGCGTGGTGCAAAGCCGAAGCCATCGGAAATGGAATCCGGCTCATTGACGATCACGCCGTTGATCCGGAAGCGGGCGTTACCAACCAGGATCTCATCGCCGACAGCCATGTTCATCCGGTCGAGCAGCAATTGTGCAACGACTGCGCCATAGGCACCGTCGCGTTGTGCAAGCAGTTCTGACAAGGGTTGGTCGGGTTCGGCCGTGAAACGGCCATAGAGCGGATAGGCGTCGTCAACGGCCTTGAGTTCGACCAGCGACTGATCCGCACCGTCCGGCAGGCGCGCCATCGAGCGCAGCGCCGTCGTCAGTGAAACGGTGCCCAATCCCTGCAGGAACCGCAGTTCTTCGGCGTTGGCCTCCCGGTTGTTGAGTTCGAAACGCATGTCGCCGGCGAGCAGCGTGCGGCCTTCCGAGGAAATCGCATCGGTGATGGCGGTCGAGACGGAATTGACGGCGGCGATGGCGCCGGTTCCCAGCGCGATGCAGGCGAGGAAAATGTAGAAGCCCTTGAGGCCGCCGCGCAATTCGCGAAGCGCGATGCGGAAGGCGATCTTCACCCGTGATGCAAAACCGCTCATGCGGGCACCGCGGTCGGGCGGCTGGTTTCAGCGGCGCTGTCGCCGGCAATCTTGCCGGATGCAACGCGGACCTGGCGCGAGCAACGCGCTGCCAGCGCATTGTCGTGGGTGACGAGTACGAGTGTCATGGCGCGCTCGGCCTGCTTGGAAAACAGGAGATCGGCGATCTGGCGGCCGGTTTCGGTATCGAGATTACCCGTCGGCTCGTCGGCAATCAGAACGGCCGGAGACGGGGCGAGAGCCCGGGCAATGGCGACGCGCTGCTGCTCGCCGCCGGACAATTGTCCGGGATAGTGGTTGAGCCGCTCACCAAGGCCGACGGCCTCCAGTTCCTTGCGGGCGATGTCGAAGGCATTGCGGACATTGGCCAGTTCCAGCGGAACCGCAACATTCTCGATCGCCGTCATATTGGCAATCAGGTGGAAGGACTGGAAGACAATGCCGATATTCTTGCCGCGAAAATCGGCAAGGGCGTCTTCCTTGAGCGCGTGCAGCGCGGTGTCTCGGACATGGATTTCGCCGCTGTCCAACCGCTCGAGACCGGCAAGGACCATCAACAGGGTCGACTTGCCGGAGCCGGAAGGGCCGATAATGCCGACGGCTTCGCCTTCGGCGATGGTAAGATCAATGTCCTTCAGGACGTGGACGGAGGCCGCAGCATTGCCCAGAGTGAGATCGGCGCTTTTAAGCTCGATAATGGTTTTTCTCACGCGCAACCGTCCTATATCTATGGAAATCAAATTCGTTGCCGCAGGATGCGACCTGACGGCAATCTAGGAAAGCCATGATGAGATTTAAAGCCGTAGCCCTTCATTTCACCGTGATCCTGATGGCAACGCTGGGTGCCGCCCGGCTCGCTGCCGCCGAGCCAGTGCAACTGGTCGGCTTCGGTGACAGCTTGATGGCCGGCTATCAATTGCCGCAGGAAGATGCGCTGCCGGCCCAGTTGCAGCGCGCGCTGGCGGCAAAAGGCCATGATGTCGTCATCACCAATGCCGGTGTGTCAGGCGACACCACGTCTGGCGGCCTGTCGCGCGTCGACTGGTCGGTTCCCGACGGGACCGATGGCGTGATCCTTGAGCTTGGGGCAAATGACGCCTTGCGCGGAATCCCGCCGGATCAGTCGGAAAAAAATCTCGACCAGATCATCAGCCGCCTGAAGGCGCGTGGAATCCCCATTCTTCTCGTCGGCGTGCTCGCGCCGCCGAATATGGGCGCGCAATACGGTGAAACATTCAATGCTATCTATCCTCGTCTCGCTGCGAAACACGCGCTGCCGCTCTATCCGTTCATCCTCGATGGTGTGATTACCGAGCGCAGCCTTTTGTTGGAGGATGGCATGCATCCCAACACAAAGGGGCTGGCCTTGATGGCGCAGCGGATGTTGCCGCTGGCTGAAGAGCTGGTGAAAAGCGTTGAGGGTAAGTCTAAATAAGCGCTTGCGCCTGAAGGCATTGCGTGATTCGCTGTGAGCATCTGCAAAAGATTCGGGGAGCTCGCGATGCCGAGATTATTCACTGCCCTCGAAATTCCCCGCAATGCGGCGATGAGCCTTTCATTGTTGCGGGGTGGTCTGCCCGGCGCCCGGTGGATCGATGTGGAGAACTACCACATCACCTTGCGCTTCATCGGCGATGTCGATGGACGAACAGCAGACGAAATTGTCGATCGCCTCGACCGGATCGACCGACCGGAATTCTCTCTCTCGCTGAATGGCATCGGTTCCTTCGGTTCGAAGAAACCGCATTCGATCTGGGCCGGGGTCACGCCGGCACCGGAGATGTATGCGCTACAGGGTGAGATAGAACGGATTTGTCAGCGGATCGGACTTCCTCCCGACCCGCGAAAGTTCACCCCGCATGTGACCCTGGCACGCCTCAAGCAGTCTCGTCTCGAGGATGTGGTGCATTACTTGAGCGGTCGCGGCGATTTCCATACCGTTCCCTTCATTGCGCCGCGCTTCGTATTGCTGTCGTCGAGGGAATCGGTGGGGGGTGGGCCTTATCTGACCGAGGAAGTCTTTCCGCTTCACGAAAACCGTTCGGTGGCGAATTTTGCGACCAAGGCTTTGCAGCCAGAAAAGAGCATGGTGTAGACAGCGTCGAATTCGGCCTGTCCACCGTAATAGGGATCCGGGACATCGACATCGGTTGACGTCGCGTAGCGGCTGAACAGATGCAGCCGGTCCTGATATTCACGGGGCGCCAGCGCCTGCAGGCGCCCAAGGTTGCTGCTGTCCATGGCGAGAATCAAATCGAACGCGGCGAAATCCTGCTGCTTGACCTGCCTTGCCCTCTGCGTCGAAATATCTATGCCATATTGGCGGGCTGTCTCGATGGAGCGGCGGTCCGGCGGATCGCCTGCATGCCAGCCGCCGATACCGGCAGAGGCGATCTGGCCTGCATAGGTCTCGGCTGAGACGAGGTGCCGGTAGATACCTTCGGCCAGCGGCGAACGGCAGATATTGCCGAGACAGACAAAAAGGATCGAGGGTGTGTTCATCGGCACATTCCATTGGGAGGTGAAGAGATGAAATATGAGAAACTGGACGATGCGGCAATCGCTGCCCGCCTTGGTGAACTCAAGGGATGGTCGATCGGGCGCGCGGGTGCCGCGATCGAGAAGCACTATGTCTTTCGCGATTTTCGCCAGGCGTTCGGCTTCATGGCCGAAGCGGCTCTTGCTGCCGAAAAGCTGGACCATCACCCCGAATGGTCCAATGTCTACAAGCGGGTCGATGTGGCGCTGACCACGCATTCCGCCGGAGGCCTGACGGAACTGGATTTCAAGCTGGCCGTTCTCATGGATATGGCGGCCGCGCAGGACGATTGAAACTGCCGCAGTCCATCCACATATCTTTTCAGGGTCCAAACGAAGGAATCGATGGACGATGGATGACGTGAAAATCGGCGAAATTCTGTTGCCGGGCGACGAAGAAACGCAGGAGCGGCAGGAGGCGAAGGTTCGTAGTCGCTTCTGGCCGACCATGAAAAAAGCCGCTCGCCAAATCCCGTTCTCGCGGGATGTCGTTGCTGCGTTCTATTGCGCAACAGACAGGGAGACGCCGTTCCGTGCGCGCGGCATTTTGCTTGCTGCGCTGGGTTATTTCGTCCTGCCGCTCGATGCCGTTCCGGACGTGTTTGCCTTTATCGGTTTCACCGACGACGTCGCTGTGCTGACGGCCGCATTTGCGCTGATCAACAGGCATATCAAGGAGCGGCACTATGACGCTGCGGACGAAATATTGGCGGAAAAAGCCGAAGGTCCCGGCAAGAACGCCTAAGCGCTACCCAGATCGCTGACGAAAAATCAGATCAGCCTAACTCTTGCCTGATTTGCTCTTTCTACATCGCTGTCGGGAGCCAATGTCCATATCGGGTGATTTTTGCCGGATTTCGGGCGCCAAATTCAGTTCGACGACGCGGTTTGTGACAAGAAGGCGTCCTTCGTTCACGTTTTGGTAAGGTAAATTAAGTCAAACTGAACACAGGTTTTGACGAAGAGCGTCCGGTTTTGTGACTGGGCGATGGATGGAAACAACCGGCAGGAAGACATGTTTGTAAGAAGTAGCGTAGCCGCACTGGCACTGATCCTGGCAAGCAGCGGGCTCGCCGTCGCGCAATCGCCGACGCGTATCGAGCAGTTCAAGGCCTGGGGTGCTTATTCCTATAAATCCAACGGTGGCACTGTTTGCTACGTTCTGTCGGTCCCGACGACCAAAGAACCGGCCAGTGTCAATCATGGCGATATCTTCTTCGTCGTGTCGCAGCGCCCCGGCCAGAACATATCGTACGAGCCGCAGGCGATGATGGGTTATGCGATGAAGGGCGATTCGAAAGTCAATGTGACGATCGATGACAAGAACTTCGTCCTGTTCGTCAAGGACACCTCGGCCTGGGTCGAGAATGCGGCCGAAGAACCGGCACTGGTTGCTGCGATGAAGACCGGCAAGTCGATGACGGTCAAGGCGACGTCGGCACGCGGTACGGGCACGAACTACAGCTATTCGCTGTCGGGCATTTCGGCGGCACTGAAGAAGATCGAAGGCTGCAAGTAAACATCCTTTTGTCTCATCGTTAGCATGGGGTCGGCGTTGCCGGCCCCATTCGCCGTTAAGGCTTTCGTGTCGACCGCACCGCTGCGGGGTGACGGCGGCCGAAAAAGCTGATATTGCCCCGCATCAAAGTCGAATGCGCGACCATGTTCCGCATTGCAAAGTCCAGCATTCATGCATCGCCGAACATTGATCGCCGCCCGCCGGTGACGGTCCTGATATCGGCAAGAGGTTTGAACCATGTCCGCCACCGACACCCTTTCCGAGCGTCCTCGCACCGTTGCGCCAGCCCAGCGCCCAAGCGCCATGGCCGAGAAACCGAGCCTGATCGGCATGGACCGCGACACATTGGGGGCGGCGCTTCGCGAAAAGGGCGTGCCGGAAAAGCAGATCAAAATGCGCGTCGCGCAGATCTGGAACTGGGTCTATGTGCGCGGTGTCTCCGACTTCGACGCCATGGTCAATGTGTCCAAGGACATGCGCGAAATGCTGAAGACGCATTTCACCATCGCCCGGCCGGAGATTGTCGAAGAGCAGATTTCGAACGACGGCACCCGCAAATGGCTGCTGCGTTTTCCGCCACGCGGAGCCGGTCGGCCGGTCGAGATCGAGGCGGTCTACATTCCGGAAGAGGGACGAGGCACGCTGTGTATTTCCAGCCAGGTCGGCTGCACGCTCACCTGTACCTTCTGCCACACCGGGACGCAGAAGCTGGTGCGCAACCTGACGGCCGAGGAAATCCTGTCGCAGTTGCTTTTGGCGCGCGATCGTCTCGGCGACTTCCCGGATCGCGACGTGCCGCAAGGCGGCATGGTGCCGTCGAGCGATCGCAAGGTGACCAATGTCGTGATGATGGGCATGGGCGAGCCGCTCTACAATTTTGAGGAAGTGAAGAAGGCGCTGCTGATTGCATCCGATGGCGATGGACTGTCACTGTCGAAGCGTCGCATCACGCTCTCCACCTCGGGCGTCGTGCCGGAAATCTACAAGACCGGCGAAGAGATCGGCGTGATGCTTGCGATTTCGCTGCATGCGGTGCGCGACGACCTGCGCGACCTGCTGGTGCCGATCAACAAGAAGTATCCGTTGAAGGACCTGATCGAAGCCTGTCGCAACTATCCGGGTCTGTCGAATGCCCGTCGGATCACCTTCGAGTATGTGATGCTAAAGGACGTCAACGACAGCCTCGAGGATGCCAAGGGTCTGATCCAGCTGCTGAAGGGTGTGCCTTCCAAGATCAACCTGATCCCGTTCAATCCGTGGCCGGGCACCAATTACCAGTGTTCGGACTGGGAGCAGATCGAAAAGTTTGCCGATTTCATCAATGCCGCCGGCTATGCCTCACCGATCCGCACGCCGCGTGGCCGCGACATTCTGGCGGCCTGCGGCCAGTTGAAGTCGGAATCGGAGCGTATGCGCAAGACCGAGCGGCTCGCCTTCGAGGCGATGATGATCGCCAATCACGGCGCCGACGACGAGGATTAAAAAGCGGGCTTCGGCCCGCTTTTTCGTTGCAGCCTTTTTCGTTTCAGACTGTCACTTGGCTTGGGTCATCAGGATCTTGGCGGCGAAGATCGAGAAGACGCCGGCAAAGGTGTAGTCGATGCCGCGCAGGATCTTGCGATTGGCCTGCAGCCAACCCGAGAGGAAATCCGCACCGAAGATGATCGCTATGCCGATCGGCAGCGACAGGATGATCGACCAAAGGCCGAGGAAGACCAGTTTGCCGGTGACATGCGGATCGTCGGCGGTAACGAATTGCGGCAGGAAGGTCATGAAGAAGATGATGACCTTGGGATTGAGCAGATTGACCCAGAGCCCATTGATGAAGGCGTTGAGCCGTGAGGCCTCGCCGTCGCCGTCGGCCTTGACGACAAAGTTCGAGCCATGGCGAATGGCCTGGATCGCCAGCCACAAGAGATAGGCAGCCCCGCCGGTCTTCAGCATCATGAAGGCGGTTGGCGACGCGACGATCAGCGCGGAGATGCCGAAGGCGACGAGGATCGTGTGAATGGAGATACCGAAGCTGGTGCCGGCCAGGACCATCAGGCCGATCGAGCGGCCGTCGCGCAGGGACCGGCTGATCCACAGTGTCATATCGGGTCCGGGCGTCAGCGCCAGGAGCAGAATGGCGAGGCTGAAGGCGAGGAATGTCGGCAGGCTGGGAACGAAATCCATGAATGACACCAAAAATCAAAAAGCCCGATAAGGCCGGATTGTCCATCCTTATCGAGCTTCGTGATGCTTGCCAATCCGGCGCCTACTTTGCGAGATACGCCTTGAAGGCCTCGGCATAGTCTGGATGCCAGCGCGACAGCGGCGGCCTGTTTTCGATGATATCGCCGGCAGCCCAGGCAATGCGCCTTTCGTCCGTTGCCCGATCGACGTCGTTGTCCGGGCAAAGGATGTAGAAATCGCCTCGGCCAATGCTTTCCAGCATGAACTCGACCGTCTGTTCAGACGTCCAGGCAGCAGCTGGCTTTTCTGCCCGACCATTGGCGGTGAGCCCGGTATAGACAAAGCCCGGGATCAGCAGATGGGCTGTGACATTGCAATCCGGCGTGTTGCGCAATTCGTGCTGCAAGGCTTCGGTGAAGGCCTTCACCCCTGCCTTGGCAACATTGTAGGCCGGATCGCCCGGCGGCGTGGTGATGCCCTGTTTCGAGCCGGTGTTGATGATGATGGCCGGATCCTTGTGGTTGATCATGCCCGGACCGAAGACCCGCGTGCCATGCACCACGCCCATCAGATTGACAGCAAAGACATTGTCCCAATTGGCCTGTGGGCCAAACAGGCTGCTTCCCGGCTGGATTCCGGCATTGTTCATCAGGACATGCACGCGGCCGAAACGCTGAATAATGGCACGCTCCAGGGCTTCCAGATCCTCGCGCTTGCTGACGTCAGTTTCGATGGCAACAACGTCACTTTCCGGGTTTTCCGAAAGTGCTGCGACCTCCTGGGCTGCTTCAGCCAGATTGTCCCCGCCGAGATCGGCCAGGACAACGCACATTCCTCTCGAAGCAAAAGCCTTTGCTGCTGCTCGTCCGATGCCGGACGCGGCGCCTGTCACAACGGCGACCTTGCCTTTGGCCATCACGAATTGGATCTCTGCCATCTGGTGCTCCTCGCTGCTGTTTCGGTTTGCAGGAACGCCATATGGTGTGCATTCCAATCAAGTCAAACCTTAGCCAGTCTTCTACAGGATCAAGGTGACAGCAATTGGGGTAATCGGATTTCTCCATCGAAAGCGGCTGCCATAAGCCAAATCTCTACCTGGCCTGCCCTTGCACCGCGCCGGAATCCGGCTAAAAGTGCCGCCAAACCAGGGGCCCAGGTTGGTCGGGCTCGCCTTCATCAACGGACTTTATCATCATGGCACTCCCGAAAGACGTCAAAAAGGTCGTTCTCGCTTATTCCGGCGGCCTCGATACCTCGATCATCCTGAAGTGGCTGCAGACCGAACTCGGTGCTGAAGTCGTCACCTTCACTGCCGACCTCGGCCAGGGCGAAGAGCTCGAGCCGGCGCGCAAGAAGGCCGAGATGATGGGCATCAAGGAAATCTTCATCGAAGATGTCCGCGAAGAGTTCGTCCGCGATTTCGTCTTTCCGATGTTTCGTGCCAATGCCGTCTATGAAGGCGTCTATCTGCTCGGCACGTCGATTGCCCGTCCGCTGATCTCCAAGCACCTGATCGAGATCGCCAGGAAGACCGGTGCAGATGCCATTGCGCATGGCGCGACCGGCAAGGGCAATGACCAGGTTCGCTTCGAACTGTCGGCCTATGCTCTGAACCCGGACATCAAGATCATCGCACCGTGGCGCGACTGGGCCTTCAAGAGCCGTACGGACCTGCTGGCGTTCGCCGAGCAGAACCAGATCCCGGTTGCCAAGGACAAGAAGGGCGAAGCGCCGTTCTCAGTCGACGCCAACCTGCTGCACTCGTCCTCCGAGGGCAAGGTTCTGGAGGATCCATCCGTCGAGGCGCCGGAATACGTGCATATGCGCACGATCTCGCCGGAAGCCGCTCCCGACAAGGCGACCATCATCAAGGTCGGTTTCGAAAAGGGTGATGCCGTATCGATCAACGGCGTGCGCATGAGCCCGGCGACCCTTCTGGCCGAACTTAACAATTACGGTCGCGACAACGGCATCGGCCGGCTCGATCTGGTCGAGAACCGCTTTGTCGGCATGAAGTCGCGTGGCGTCTACGAGACCCCTGGCGGCACCATCCTGCTCACCGCGCACCGCGCTATCGAATCGATCACGCTCGACCGTGGTGCTGCCCATCTCAAGGACGAGATCATGCCGCGCTACGCCGAGCTGATCTATTACGGCTTCTGGTTCTCGCCGGAACGCGAAATGCTGCAGGCGCTGATCGACAAGAGCCAGGAGCATGTCGAAGGCGAGGTGACGCTGAAACTCTACAAGGGCAATGTCATGGTCACCGGTCGTGAATCGGCCAAGTCGCTCTATTCCGACCAGCTGGTTACGTTCGAGGACGACCAGGGCGCCTATGACCAGAAGGATGCTGCCGGCTTTATCAAGCTGAACGCTCTTCGCCTGCGCACGCTCGCCAAGCGCAATCTCGGCAAATGACCATGGTTGGCTTTTAGCCGGCCTGAAGACGCTTGATTTGCCAGAACCCGCCGTCCCCGGACGGCGGGTATTTTCATGCCTGCGTTTTGCTGGCGCGCAGGAAGGTGAGGTAGGCGAGGTAGGCCAGCAGTGCGCCGATCTCCATGACTGGAATGATTGTTCCGAAGGCGGTCAGCGGATCGGTCAGCAGCGAGGCGGCGACCCCACCGGCAAAACCCGATGCCATCTGGACGAAGCCGATCAGCGCAGCTGCCGAGCCGGCAATCTCGGGATGCGGCTGCAGGCCGGCCGTGGTGATGTAAGGGATGATAAAGGCGATGCCGAAGGAGCAGAGTGCCACCGGTCCCATGATCGAGAGGAAGCTCGGCTCCAGCATCTGCACCGACAGGGCGATGAAGATCCCGCCAAGGGCTGCCATTGCCAGGCCGAGCCGCAAGGCGCGGGTTTCGCCGAGCCGTGGGGCGAGCAAACGCAAAGCCACCGAACCGGCGAAGAAGAAACCGGACTGCATCAACATGCCGACGCCAAACTGAGCCGGGGACAATCCGACACGATCGATCAATATGAAGGGCAGCATAGTCGATTGTGCGTAAAGGGCGCCGACGCAGCCGCCGAGGACCAGCGACGGGAAAAGCACGCGTGGGTCCGCGATCAATGTGCGATAGGCGCTCAGGATGCGGCGTGGCCTTATCCTGGCGCGATCCGGGACGGTGGTTTCGCTCATGCTCAGGATGACAACGGCTACACTCAGGAGACCGAAGCCAACCATCAGGTAGAAGACCGCCTGCCAACCGGCCAGGGATAGCGCGATACCGCCCAGCGTCGGGCCGGCTGCCGGCCCGACGGCCAGCATGATGCCGATCATGTTGAGGATGCGGGCCGCCTCGCTGCCAGTGAACTGGTCGCGGACGATGGCACGAGAGACGGTGACGCCGACCGATGCGCCGATGCCCTGGATCAGGCGGCCGGCCAGCAACAGGTCCACTGTCGAGGCAAGTGCCGCGACGATGCTGCCAGCGAGGTAGATCAGCAGGAAGGCGAGCGTTGCCTTGCGGCGGCCAAAGGCATCCGAGACGGGGCCCGCGGCCAGTTGCGCCACGGCGAAGCCTGCGAAATAGAGTGACAGGCTGAGCTTGATCGCCGAACTGGTCGTATCGAAGGCCGCGACCAGTTGCGGCATGGCCGGCGTGTAGATCGCCATGGAGATCGGCCCGATCGCCGTCAGCAGCGCGCCGATCAGCGAGGTTCGCCTCTCGCTCATGCGAGCCTGTGTCATGTGATCTGCTTTCGCAAGTGATGGAATTCGGCGCCGCGGGTGTCGCTGGCCGGACCATGTCCGGTAAACCAGACTTTGCTGGGGCCGGACATGGTCCGAGCCAGCCATAATTCGCGAATCTCACGAAGGCGAGAATATTTTGTGTTTTTAGCGCGCCTGGATCCGATTAGCTTGTGCGGCCGAAGAAATCGAGGATTTTTGCATAAGAGTCGGCGTTGTCGAGATTGCCGATCATTTCTGCCAATGCATGTTGGGTACGATAGTATTCGGCATAGTCGAATTCAGTATTGTCGGTGAGATTGGAAAGGTCGGCAACGTTGCCATGGCGATCCACGGCTTGCAGTGGCAGCTCGGTGGACAGTTCTCGATAGGTATCCTCGTCGATTTCGGCGCGGTCAAAGCTCTCGGTGGCAATCTCCCGCAGCCGCCGCGGGGTCATGCTGGCAAAAACAGAAAGTGCTTCCTCGAATGTCTCGCGTTCTCGCGAGACGAGAGGCTTCACCGACAGCTCGCTCAGCTTGACCTCTTGCTGGAGGTTGCTTTCCTTGATCTTCAGTGAAGGGCCGCCAATCGGCCGTATCGGAAACACTTCCATGGCACACACCATCCTTTCATAGGATAGTTCGATCTATCTCCCTGTTCTAATTTTCGTCAATGTTGATGGAACAAAGTTGTGGGGCATATTCATTTTTGTTCACTGCTTTTTGCGTGCTTGTCATCGGTTCGTCGCGATAGCATATCGGATGAAGGCGCTTCGCGGTTCGGAAGCGCAACGAAGGAGACGCTGATGACTGGTTCCCCCGCCTATAATCCTGCTGTTGTCGAATGGACGGGGCCGCATGGCCTCCCGAAATTCGAGGAGGTTGCCGATGGCGATTTCGCACCGGCCTTCGACGTGGCGCTGGCGGAACATGACGCTGAGATCGAAGCGGTTGCGGGCAATCCGGCGGCGCCGAGTTTTATCAACACGATCGTCGAGCTTGAACTGGCGGGCGACACTCTGTCCCGGGTGTCGGCACTGTTTTGGAACCGGGCAGGGGCGCATACCAATCCGGCCATCCAGGCGCTGGAGCGTGAGATAGCGCCGAAGATGTCGCGTCACTATTCAAGGATCGGCATGAATGCGACTCTGTTTCAGCGGATCGATACGCTGTGGAACCAGCGCGATACCCTGGGGCTGACGCTCGAGGAAGCGCGTGTCTTGGAGCGGCACTGGAAGGGGTTTGTCAAATCGGGTGCAAAGCTCCCCAAGATGGAGCAGGAGCGCCTGGCTGCGATCAATGAGCGACTGGCAAGCCTGGGGGCGCAATTCGGCCAGAACGTGCTTGCGGATGAGAGTTCATGGACCCTGCCGCTGGCCGGAGAGGGTGACCTTGCAGGCATTCCGGGTTTTCTGCGCGATGCCATGGCCTCGGCTGCGGCTGCCCATGTGGGCGGACACGCCTATGTGGTGACACTGTCGCGATCGATCATCGAACCGTTTCTGACTTTCTCCGAGCGCCGCGATTTGCGCGAGGCAGCGTTCAAGGCCTGGACGGCGCGCGGCATCAATGGCGGCGCCACCGACAATCGCGACATCGTCAAGGAAACACTGGCACTTCGTGCCGAAAAGGCCGCGCTTCTGGGATACAAGGATTATGCCAGCCTCAAGCTCGACAATACCATGGCCAAAACGCCGGACGCGGTGAATGGGCTGTTGATGAAGGTGTGGGAGAAGGCCGTCAAGCAAGCTGAGGGCGAGGAACGGGAACTGGCCGCGCTGATCGCCGAGGAAGGTCGT
Organism: Hyphomicrobiales bacterium; assembly: GCA_900470155.1. Classification (GTDB taxonomy): domain Bacteria; phylum Pseudomonadota; class Alphaproteobacteria; order Rhizobiales; family Rhizobiaceae; genus Allorhizobium. The sequence continues at coordinate 129,625 of UBZT01000010.1, read as the reverse complement.
AACCATGCGGTGGCGCCTTGGGACTGGCGCCATTATGCGGAAAAGCTGCGCGCTCGCAAATTCGATTTCTCCGAAGCCGAGTTGAAGCCCTATCTGCAACTTGAAAAGATCATCGAGGCTTGCTTCGATGTCGCCGGTCGCATCTTTGGCATCAAGGCCGTGCCGATGCCGGATGTTGTCGGATATCATCCCGACGTCCGTGTCTTCGAGATCCGCGACAGTTCCGATCGGCTGGTTGCGCTGTTCCTCGGAGATTACTTCGCCCGCCCCTCGAAGCGTTCGGGTGCATGGATGAGCTCGTTCCAGTCGCAACACCGGCTGACCTTGAAGAACGGGCATGTCGGTGAGATCCCGATCATCTACAATGTCTGCAATTTTGCCAAGCCGGAGCCGGGGCGGCCGGCGCTGCTGTCGCTCGATGATGCGCGCACGCTGTTTCACGAATTCGGCCATGCTGCCCATGGCATGCTGTCGAACGTGACCTATCCGTCGGTATCGGGCACCAGCGTTTCGCGTGATTTCGTCGAATTGCCGTCGCAACTCTACGAACACTGGCTGACCGTGCCGGACGTGCTGAAGACCTATGCCGTGCATGTGGAAACCGGCGAACCGATGCCGCAAGCCCTGCTTGACAAGGTTCTGGCGGCCCGCACATTCAACTCCGGCTTCAATACGGTGGAATTCACGTCTTCGGCGCTGGTCGACATGGCGTTCCATACGCAAGGTGCCGTCGAGGATCCGATCGCCGTGCAGACGGCGGTGCTTGCGAAAATCGGCATGCCGGCGTCCATGGTGATGCGTCACGCCACACCGCATTTCCAGCATGTTTTTTCCGGCGACGGCTATTCGGCCGGCTACTATTCCTACATGTGGTCGGAAGTTCTGGACGCGGACGCGTTTTCGGCATTTGAGGAAACCGGCAATGCGTTCGATCCGGAAACGGCCCGAAAGCTCAAGGAAAACATCTACTCGGTGGGTGGCTCCGTCGATCCGGAAGAGGCTTACATGGCCTTTCGCGGACGGATGCCGACGCCCGAGGCGATGCTAAAGAAAAAGGGGCTTGCGGCTTAGTCTGCCTGCAAGAAAAGGCCGATTTTCTGCGCCGCCGGTAACCATTGATTCGGTGCCGGCGGTTTCCCCTCTTTCGCAATTGCAAAAAAAAGGTTATGAGCGCCCCAAAGTAACAGGCGCGCCACCGGCACTACTCCGGCACTTGCTCCAAAGCCATCAGAGATCCTTATCATGAAAATGCGCAACATCGCGATTATCGCGCACGTCGACCATGGAAAAACAACGCTCGTCGACGAGCTCCTGAAGCAGTCCGGTTCGTTCCGCGAAAACCAGCGCACGGTTGAGCGCATGATGGACTCGAACGACCTCGAAAAAGAGCGTGGCATCACCATCCTCGCCAAGGCGACCTCGATCGAGTGGAAGGGCACGCGCATCAACATCGTCGACACCCCCGGCCACGCCGACTTCGGCGGCGAAGTCGAGCGTATCCTGTCGATGGTGGATGGTGCGATTGTTCTCGTCGACTCGTCTGAAGGCCCAATGCCGCAGACCAAGTTCGTCGTTTCAAAGGCTCTGAAGGTCGGCCTGCGCCCGATCGTTGCGATCAACAAGATCGACCGCCCGGACGGCCGCCACGAAGAAGTCATCAACGAAGTCTTCGACCTGTTTGCCAATCTCGACGCGACCGACGAACAGCTCGACTTCCCGATCCTCTACGGTTCGGGTCGCGATGGCTGGATGAACGTCAACCCGGAAGGACCGAAGGACCAGGGCCTTGCGCCCCTGCTCGACCTGGTTCTCGAACACGTTCCCGAGCCGAATGTCGGCGAAGGCCCGTTCCGCATGATCGGCACACTGCTGGAAGCCAACCCCTTCCTTGGCCGCATCATCACCGGCCGTATCGCTTCCGGCTCGATCAAGCCGAACCAGTCGGTCAAGGTTCTGAGCCAGGACGGCAAGACGGTTGAAACCGGTCGTATCTCGAAGATCCTGGCGTTCCGCGGCATCGAGCGTCAGCCGATCGAAGAAGCCCATGCCGGCGACATCGTTGCTATCGCAGGTCTGTCCAAGGGCACGGTTGCCGACACGTTCTGTGATCCGTCGGTCACCGAAGCAATGACCGCCCAGCCGATCGATCCGCCGACCGTTACCATGTCCTTCCTCGTCAATGACAGCCCGCTGGCCGGTACGGAAGGCGACAAGGTCACGAGCCGTGTCATCCGCGACCGCCTGTTCAAGGAAGCCGAAGGCAATGTTGCGCTGAAGATTGAAGAATCGGACGGCAAGGATTCGTTCTTCGTGTCCGGCCGTGGCGAATTGCAGCTCGCCGTCCTGATCGAAACCATGCGTCGCGAAGGCTTCGAGCTTGCCGTGTCGCGTCCGCGCGTCGTCATGCACAAGGATGAAGACGGCAATGTGATGGAGCCGATCGAAGAAGTCGTCATCGACGTTGATGAAGAACATTCCGGCATCGTTGTTCAGAAGATGTCCGAGCGCAAAGCCGAGCTGGCCGAGCTCCGCCCGTCCGGTGGTAGTCGTGTGCGCCTGAAGTTCTTCGCGCCGACCCGCGGCCTGATCGGCTATCAGTCGGAGCTTCTGACCGACACCCGCGGCACCGCGATCATGAACCGTCTGTTCCATGATTATCAGGCGTACAAGGGCGAGATCGGCGGTCGTACGAACGGCGTTCTCCTTTCGAACCAGTCTGGCGAAGCTGTGGCCTACGCCATGTTCAACCTGGAAGATCGTGGTCCGATGATCATCGAGCCGGGCGAAAAGGTTTATGCCGGCATGATCATCGGCATCCACTCGCGCGACAACGACCTCGAGGTCAACGTGTTGAAGGGCAAGCAGCTCACCAACATCCGTTCGGCCGGCAAGGACGAAGCCGTTCGCCTCACTCCGCCGATCCGCATGACGCTCGATCGCGCCCTGTCCTGGATCCAGGATGACGAGTTGATGGAAGTGACACCGAAAAACATTCGTCTGCGCAAGACCTATCTGGATGCCAACGACCGCAAGCGTTTCGGCAAGGCAAAGATCGCCTGATCGTCCAAATCAATCTTGATCGTTTCGAACCCCGGCAGAAATGCCGGGGTTTTTGTTTGTGCATGGGGGGCATAGGTGCTTGCGGGTTGGGTTAAAAAAGCGTTAAATTTTCGTGTGTGGTCCAGATGATGGGATCGGAAATCGACTGACGGATGAGCCGTCGAGCGGTTTCAGCGAGGACGAGAGTGACGTTATGAAGACGTTGTCGATTGATATGCGCCTTGCCGATCCCCGCGACGGTGCGGCGATTGCGGAAGCCCATCGCAGCGCGTGGCTGCACGCCTATTCCGGCATCATTCCGCATCGTGCGCTCACCCGGATGATCGAGCGCCGCGGCGAAGCCTGGTGGCGCAAGGCGACACGCGGACCCGCCACGATCCTGGTGGTCGAGGTGGCTGGCGTTGTAGCCGGTTATGCCTCCCTTGGCCTCAATCGCGCCCGTGCCCTGCCGCATGAGGGCGAGATCTATGAAATCTACCTGCGCCCGGAATATCAGGGTATTGGACTTGGCTATGCGCTGTTCAACGAGGCGCGCCGGCTGCTGAAATCGCTTGGCTGCGACGGCATGGTCGTCTGGTGCCTGGAAGATAGCGACATCGCTGCCGGCTTCTTCCGCTCAAACGGGGGTATCGATACTGTCGAAGGCATGGAAGATTTCGACGACGTGCATCTGAAGAAGCTGGGTTTCGTCTGGAGCTGAGCCTGACTTTTTCCTAGGCATCACGGCGAAAGCTTTCGTTGACGCGACCGTATCAGCCGCTACTATTGGTGCTATTCCTCCCACCCGTGCAGTCCTGTGATCGCGATCGGGATTGCTTCTGCTCTTTACCATTCCCAAGCTTCGCCCAAAGCCGTGTTGCAATGCGCCATCTTTCGCTTTAGGAAACGCGGGATTTCAACACTCCCACGGGGTCCAAAATGCGCATCGATGCAATTGCCATTGGCAAGAATCCGCCTGACGACATCAACGTCATCGTTGAAGTTCCGGTTGGCGGTCAACCGATCAAGTATGAAATGGACAAGGAAGCCGGCACGCTGGTGGTCGACCGCTTCCTCTACACCCCGATGACCTATCCGGGTAACTACGGTTTCGTGCCGCATACGCTCTGCCTCGACGGCGATCCGCTTGACGTGCTGATCTGCAACACACGCCCGCTGGTGCCGGGCTGCGTGATCAATGTTCGTCCGATCGGTGTCATGCTGATGGAAGACGATGGCGGCATGGATGAAAAGATCCTCGCCGTTCCGGTTCCCAAGCTGACCCGCCGTTACGACAAGATCACCAACTATACCGACCTGCCGGAAATTACGCTCAAGCAGATCCAGCACTTCTTCGAGCACTACAAGGATCTCGAGCCGGGCAAGTGGGTCAAGATCGGCGGCTGGCGCGACGTGGATGTCGCCAAGCAGTTAATCCTCGAATCGATTCAGCGCGCCAACGAAGAAAAGAAATAAGCTCTAGCGAGCCAGAAGGGCTTCAAGCCTCTCCGCCAAATCCTCCGGGTCGCCATCGATCCGGAGGATTTTTTGTCTGGAGGTGTCGCCAGAAGCGACCTCTATCAGTGACTTCGGGCAGCGCAATGCTTTGGAGATCAGAGCAATCAAGGCCTTGTTGGCCTTTCCCTTCTCGGGCACGGCCGTAACCCTGGCCTTCAGATGAACCTGTCCGTCGGAGGCCGTCTCTGCGCCTTCAAGTACGTCACGCCCGCCATTCGGCGTCAGCCGTATGGCGAGCAGCAGATGGTCGGCACAAAGACGGTAGGGCTTGTTCACGCCACCAGCGGGTAGATCGTGTTCCACAGCAGCGAACGGGCGAAGAAGATCAGCACCAGCACCACGATCGGCGAAATGTCGATGCCGCCGAGATCGGGCATGAAACGACGGATCGGGCGCAGGACCGGCTCGGTGACATTGTAGAAGAACGACCCGAGCGACGCGACGAAGCGGTTGCTCGAATTGATGACATTGAAGGCGTAGAGCCACGAGAAGATCGCGCTGCCGATCAGAATCCAGGTGAAGATGCTGAGTACGAGATCGATGGTTTGAAATAGCGCAAGCATTCAAGTCTCCATTTCTTGGTTGACAGAGATGTAGACATTGGCGACTTAACGGACAAGTGGATGGGGCGCCCGCATTCGAAATCATGTTTAACGGGCTCGTTTGTCCCGCTGTTTCTGAAAGTTGTCCCATGACCCCTTCTTCCGCCGGCGACCGCTTTGCTGCGTTCCGGCACAAGTCCTATGCGCGGTTCTTCTTTGCCCGTTTTCTGGGTGCCTTTGCCACCCAGATCCTCAGCGTTTCGGTGGGCTGGCAAATGTACGACCAGACCGGCAGCGCCTTCTATCTCGGCCTGATAGGGCTGGTGCAGTTTCTCCCCGCCCTGCTGCTGATCCTCGTCACGGGTTCCGTTGCAGACCGCTACAATCGCCGGGCGATCGTTGCTGCCTGCATGGTGCTGAGCTCTCTTTGTGCTGCGGCCATGCTGGGTCTGACGCTGACGGACGCATTCGAGCCGACAATCGTCTTTGCCATTCTCGTCCTATTCGGGATCGAGCGGGCGTTTGCGGCACCCGCGGTCCAGTCCCTCGCCCCCAATCTGGTGCCGACCGCGGATCTTGCCAATGCGGTGGCCTGGAATTCTTCGTCCTGGCAGACCGCGTCGATCATCGGCCCGGTTGCGGGCGGATTGCTGTATGGCGCAAGTCCGGTGCTCGCCTATTCGATGTCGCTGGCGTTTTTTCTCGGGGCTGCCGTTCTGGTCTTCCTGGTTGAGCGGCCTGCCCAGCGTATGTCGAGCAAGGCGGTCACAAAGGACACGCTATTGGCCGGCTTCCGCTTCATCTTCGGTGAGAAGATCGTGCTCGGGGCAATCTCGCTTGATCTGTTTGCCGTACTTCTCGGCGGCGCGGTCGCGCTCATGCCGGTCTTTGCACGCGATATCCTGACGCTCGGGCCATGGGGCCTTGGGCTGTTGCGCGCGGCGCCGGGCATCGGCGCGATTGTCGTTGCCATTGCGCTGGCAAGCTATCCGGTTCGCCACAATGCCGGTGTGTTCATGTTTGTCGGCGTGGCCCTGTTCGGTGTCGGCACGATCATGTTCGGCCTGTCGCAGACCGCCTGGGTGTCTATCCTTGCGCTGATGCTGATGGGGGCTGCCGACATGGCGTCGGTGTATGTGCGCGAAACGCTGATCGCGCTCTGGACGCCGGATGAGGTGCGTGGCCGCGTCAATGCAGTCAACATGGTGTTTGTCGGGGCGTCGAACGAGCTTGGCGAGTTTCGCGCCGGCACGATGGCGCATTTCATCGGTCCGGTCGCAGCCGTGGTCGTCGGTGGCGTCGGCACACTGGCCGTTGCGGGGCTCTGGGCGTTCGGCTTTCCGCAACTGCGCAAGATCGACAGTCTGGAAGCGCCGGAGCCTCAGGCGGGCAAATGAGACTTCTCGAATATCAGGTCGAGAAAGTTCGATAGCCAGGCCTTGAGCGGCGCGTCGAAGATCATGCGTCCGTCAAGGTGGTCACGGCCCTGTTGTGCGTTGGGCAGGACGAAACGGTGTGCGCCATGCACGACCCAGCGATGCATCATGGCGCGGGTCAGTTCGGCGTGGAACTGCACGCCCCAGGCGTTCGTGCCGTAGCGAAACGCCTGGTTCGGATAAACGTCGCCTTCTGCCAGAAGTTTGGCGCCCTGCGGCAGGCTGAAACCTTCGCGATGGAAATGATAGACCATCTGCGGCCAGTGCATCAGCAGGCGGCCATGCTCCGTCGGGCGGATCTGATACCAGCCTATTTCCGTGCGCTGCTCGCGATCGGCTTCGACCTTGCCACCGAGATGGCGAACCAGCATCTGCGCACCGAGACAAATGCCAAGATAAGGCTTGTTTTCCTTGAGCGGGATATCCAGCCAATCGATCTCGCGCTTGACGAAATCGTCGGGATCATTGGCGCTCATCGGTCCGCCAAAAACCACCGCACCCGCATGATTGACCAGCGTCGACGGTAAGGCTTCCCCGAGTACGGGTCGTCGAATGTCGAGTGGATAGCCTTTTTCCTCCAGCATCTGGCCGACACGGCCTGGGCTCGATCGCTCCTGGTGCAGGACGATCAGGATAGGCTGTTTTACCCTGCTGCGTGTCGGGTCATGGAGCATCGTCGCTTGCTCCCAGTCCCGCGCGGGCTTCGGCCTCCTGGCGCTGGATCACCCGTCCACGCGATGAGACGCCGAGCAGGTCGGCAACGCGCCAGAGGGCGTGATCCTCCATCTCGCTACGGCTTCCGTCGGCATAGACGATGTCCCAGAGGATGCCGATCAATTGTTCACGGGCCGGTTCGTCCAGGTGGCGCTTCAGATCGGTGGTGAAGCGATAGTAATCGACAGCTTCACTTTCCGCTTCCTGGCCGGCGGCAATCAGGGCTTCAAGCTTGGCCTCATCGAGATCGTATTGCTCCTGCAGGATCGCGCGCAGTTTCTTCCTTTCTGCATCGCGGACCACGCCGTCGGCTTCCATCACCTGAAAACAGAGGGCAGCGACAGCAATGCGAGGATCATCAGGCGCGAAAACCGCCGGGGGGCGGTCTTGCGTCATCGATTGAAAAAAGGATTGCAGACGTTCGAGCATGGAAATCCTATCAGAAAAGTTTGAGCCGGGTCTTTGCTTCCGTGCCTGCGTTGTGCGGATCTTTGACGCCGGGGTCATCGGGTGGACGACCGAAGAACGGCTCCGCTATGACGTCCGGTTTGACCTTTTGTTCCGTAAGCGCTGCGGGAACAGGTGTGGCCGATGTGACGTTTGCCACAGCCTTCGATTTTTCTTCGACGACATTGAATTGCTCGCCGTCGACGACCCGTGATGCGTGTGCCGGTGCCGGATCTCTTGCTGCGATCGGCGGCAGCGTTCCCAATGCCCTTTCGGCGCCTGAGACATAACCCTCCTCGACAGGCCCCTCAAGTTGATCGAAGGGTACCTTCCATTCGAAGGCGTCCAGGCGGCCGGTGACTGGCGAGACAGGCATCCAGCGTTCGGAGACGTGGCCGTCCGCCACCCATGCGGGATCGCGTGCCGCCTTGACCGCCTGGCCCATCCAATGGCGTATCCTGCCCTGGTCGCCAGTCTCGGCCTCCTCGATATCGGCGAGCAGCAGGTAGACGCGCTCGCGTGATTCGATCCGGGCGGCCGCCTCTGCCTTGGCGCGTGCCTTGCCGAACTCCTGCGCATCGAGCGCGGCCTCGGCAACGGCCAGCAGGGATTCGATATTGTTCGGCTTCAAGGATTCAAGCTTTTCAGCTCTTTTGAGACGATCGACAGCACTGTCGCCGCTTCTGGCCCTGACATAGGCCTGGGCGATTTCAGGATGTGGCGATAGCTTCCAGACCTGCTCCAGGGTACTGGCCGCCTTGCGCAGATTGTCTTCCCGCAGATAGGCCTTGGATGCGATGATGGCCGCCGGGACGAGGTCCTTGGCAAGCTTCAGCGCCTTCAGGGCATGATCGCGGGCGGCCGCCGGCTCGCCCTCGAACTGGTCCTCAGCCTTGGCGGTCAACAGCACTGCCTTCAAACGGTCAGCCTCGTGGCGGTCCAGAACATGGGCGACCCTCTGCTGGTCGAGCAGACGGATGGCATCGTCCCAGTGACCGGCGCGGCAGCGATATTCCAGCGTCGCCTTGGCAGCCCAAGGCAAATAGGGGGCCTTCTCGGCGGCTGTTTCTGCATATTGCCGGGCAGCCTCATGGGCGCCCAGGCGGCTTGCCTCGACATAGAGACCGCGCAGGCCGAGTTCCTTGGTTTCGGGATCCTCCGACATCTGCTGGAAAATCCGCCGTGCCTCGTCGTGGCGGCCTTCGATTATGGCCGCCTGGGCATCCAACACCAGGATCAGCGGCTCCTGGTCGGCGCGCAGAAGACCGCGGGCGCGGGCACTCATCTTGCGGGCAAGGATGGCATTGCCAGAGCCGGCGGCAATCAACCCGGTGGAAAGCGCCTGGTAGCCACGGTCACGGGTGCGGGCGCGGAAGTAGCGGCGGACGGAATGGGGCGAGGTCCAGAGCGTACGAAACAGCCACCAGAAGGCCATCACGATAGCCACGATGCCGATCACGATCGTGGCGGCAACCATCAGGCTCATCTCGATCAGCTGGCCTTCCCAGATGATCGACAGGGATCCGGGTCGATCGGCCAGCCAGGAGAAGCCGAAGCCGAGAACGAGAATGGTGATGAAAAAGAACAGGATTTTTATAACTATCGCCATGATCTCAGCCTCCCGTCCCGCCGGTTGTCCCGGCAGATGCCCCGCCAACGGTGCTGGCAAGGGCTGCACCGATCGTGGCTTCGACCTCGACCCGTTTGTTCAACGTCGTGGCGAAGTCCGCCGAGGCGGATTTGCCGGCTTCGGGCAACGTTTGCCATTCGAGGGAGGCGCCTTTCAGGTCGCCGTTCTGAAGCTTGTTCTCGATGCGGGCAACGATGGCTTCCGGCGTTTCACCCTCGATGTTGCCGACGGGGCGAACCTTGATCACCGACAAAGCGCCGGACAGCAGACGGTCGGCAATGCCCTGATCCGGATCGGGCTGATGTATCGCCGCTAGGATCGCGTCGGCCGTCTTGCCAAAACCATTGGCAAGATCGGCGCGCGAGGGAATGCCGGTCGCTGCCATGGGCGAAAGCGACTGCACGGCGGGATCATCCGGTGCGACGCTTCTCAGTGCGTCCAGTTCGGACATGAAGGGACCACCGCGATCGATGGCAGTCTTCAAGCCGGCCAGCGCGATGGCACGGGCCATTTCCACGTCGTTGCGCGGTTCTTCGATCTTCTTTTCCGCTTCGGCCAGACGCGCCTCGCTCTGGTTCAGTGCTTCGGCATTGCTGGCGACATCGCTGCGCAAGGCGGCGATGGCATCCTTGGAGAGGGTAATTTGGGCATTGAGTTCGTTGAGTGCTGCCGCATCGATTGGCGGCGTGGCCGAGCTGGCGGCTTGAACGGAGGCTTCCAGTGCGGCCACGCGGTCGGCCAGTTCTTGGTTGGCCAGTCCGCTGTCGGCTACCGGTGCGGACTGTGCCGCTGCAAGGCGCGCCACTTCGGCCTTCAGGGCCTGGAGTTCAGTGTTGTCGGCCGGTGCTGCAGCGCTTGTTTGCTCTGGGCCAATTCCCGGGACGATGCCCGCATATTGCATGCTGCCGGCGAGTGCCAGGGCAACCAGACCACCAAAGATACCCGAGGCAATCAGCGTCGATGTGGCCGGTGACTGGTGGGTCTGTACACGGGATGAGGCAGCGGGTTGTGCAACCGTCTCCTCATCGGACGGATATGGCATCGGTTCTGGCTCTGGTATTGGCAATGGCTCTGCTTCCGGCTCGGGGGCCGGTGGCTCGGCCTGGATGCCGATCGGTTCAGCATCGTCGACAGGCGTTACGGGGACATCGACAGACATCGGCTCGTCATCTGAAACCGTGTCAGAGGTGGCGACTGCGTCTGCAGCGGTGGTTGGCGCGCCGGTTTCCTCTGCCGACAGGTCAATCGTGACCGGATCGTCCGAGGACTTCGATCGGCGGGGTGGCTTTCCGGAAACCATGGCAACCTCTTCATTTCCCAGCATCGACATAAACGTAGTCAGTCAGTCTCTGGAAGGAAAGGGTGAAGATGGATTTAGCGGCTGCGACCTTCAGATGAGATCGAGAAGAAGATCCTCACGCGGCTCCGGGGGCCAGGCGGCCATGGGACGAAGATCGGCGGGCAAGGTCTCGGCAATCTTCTCGCTCAGGCACAAAAGGCGCAGGGCCTTGATCCGTCCGGTGTCTTTAGCCACGGGGGGTAGGGAGAGAAAATGCCGGGCGGTTTCAGCCGAATAAAGCAGGACAACATCCGGCAACGGATCGAGGGCGGCTTTGAGCCTCTCTGCGTGGTGATCGACCGGCAGCATCCGGTAGCATTCCGCGACGGCGAGGTTCACATTGGCGGAAATTAGCTTTTCTTCCAAAGAAGATGATCGCGGCGTGCCTGCCAGGTACAAAATCTGCCCGTCTGGTTCGGTTTTATCGTCGGCCAGAATGCAATCGGCCAAGGCCTCACCATCGCCACCGCCGATGGTGACACGGGTAAAGCCGAGATTGCCGGCAGCCTCGGCTGTCGTCGTACCGACGGCGAACAGGCGCAGTGCCAGCAGGGGCGACAGATCCAAGCTGGCGCCGGCCAGGACACGCATCGCCTCGGCACTGGTGACGATGAGGGAGCTGGGGAGATGCGATACATCCGCCAAGGCCTGGCGAAGTGCCTCGGGCTGGTGATGGGCCCGCATCAGCGGCAGGAGCACCGGCTGGTGGCCGCGTTGCAGGAGCTGGGCTGCGGTGCTCTCCGCTGACGGCTCGGGTCGCGTCACCAGAACGCGCATGGATTCAACTCCAACTGGAGAAGAAGCTGCTGCCGGCTTTGAAGCGGATTGCTTCGCCGGCCTCTCGGCCAAGCTTCGTGGCGTCCGAGACATGGCCTTCTGCGGTGATGTCGAAGGACTGGCTGCCGTCCGGTGTCAGGATCGTTCCCGAAAAACGAAGCTCATCGCCATCGATGGTGGCCAGGCCGCCGATCGGCGTGCGGCAGGAGCCGTCAAGCGCGCTCAGGAAGGCCCGCTCGCAAGTGACTGCATCTGATGTCGGGCGATCGTTGATGGCGTCAAGCAGTTCGTTGATGCGAGTGTCGCCGATCCGGCTCTCGATGCAGATCGCGCCCTGGGCAGGTGCCGGCGGAAAGTCGGTAGGGTCGAGCAGCTGCGTCGGGATATCCGGCTTGCCGAGGCGCTTGAGGCCGGCCAAGGCGAGCAGTGTCGCATCTACTTCGCCGTCCGCAAGCTTGCGCAGCCGTGTGTCGACGAGACCGCGGAATGTGATGACCTTGATGTCGGGCCGCAATCGGCGGATCAGCGCCTGGCGGCGCAACGATGATGAACCGACCGTTGCGCCATGCGGGAGTTCCTCGAGGGTCGGAGCCGTGCGGCCGATGACGGCGTCTCGCACATCCTCGCGCGGCAGGAAGGCGGAAAGATAGAGACCGTCCGGCAGCTTTGTCGGCATGTCCTTCGAACAGTGCACGGCAATATCCAATGCGCCCGAAATCAGTTGTTCTTCCAGTTCCTCGGTGAAAAGCCCCTTGCCGCCGATTTCCGACAGGGAACGATCGGTAATCCGGTCGCCCATGGTCGACAGGACGACGATCTCGAACATCTCTTCCGGCAGATTGTGAGCCTGCATCAGGCGATCGCGTGTCTCGTAAGCCTGGACAAGCGCCAGCGGACTTCCGCGAGTGCCAATGCGAAAAGGTTTTGTTTGCATCCGATCAGATCCGTTGTTACCGACAGTCCTCGTAGACCGGTTTCCCGGCAACCGCAATCAATGAACAGGGTCCATGACGTCGCAACTCCGTATTCTCGGTCTCGAAACCAGCTGTGACGAAACGGCTGCCGCAGTGGTCACACGTCTTCCAGACGGGACCGCCGTCACGGATGCCGACGTGGTTCTCAGCCAGCTGGACGAACACAGTGCCTATGGCGGCGTCGTGCCGGAAATTGCAGCGCGTGCGCATGTCGAAGCTCTCGATACGCTGATCGAAGAGGCGCTGACCCGCGCCGGCATCACGCTTGCCGATGTCGATGCGATCGCGGCGACTTCCGGTCCGGGCCTGATCGGCGGTCTGCTGGTCGGACTGATGACCGGCAAGGCGATGGCGCGCGCCTCCGGCAAGCCGCTCTATGCCATCAACCATCTGGAAGGCCATGCGCTGACGGCGCGGCTGACCGATGGTGTGGTTTTCCCCTATCTCATGCTGCTGGTCTCCGGCGGTCATACGCAGCTGGTGCTGGTCAAGGGTGTCGGCGACTATGAGCGCTGGGGCACGACGATCGACGATGCGCTGGGTGAGGCATTCGACAAGACCGCCAAGCTTTTGGGCCTGCCTTATCCGGGTGGACCGGCCGTCGAGCGTGCGGCCGCCACCGGCAATGCCAAGCGGTTCGCCTTTCCTAGACCGCTGGTCGGCGAAGCCCGGCTCGACTTTTCGTTTTCGGGTCTGAAGACCGCCGTGCGGCAGGCGGCCGAAGGCATTGCGCCTGTCAGCGACCAGGATATTGCCGATATCTGCGCCTCGTTCCAGCGCGCGATCTCGCGCACGCTGATGGACCGTATCGGCCGAGGGCTGCAGCGTTTCCATGAGACCTATCCCGATGCGGTCGAACCGGCGCTGGTCGTGGCCGGTGGGGTTGCCGCCAACCAGGAGGTGCGCCGCACCCTGGATGAATTGTGCGCCCAGCACCGATTCCGCTTCGTCGCCCCTCCGCATCACCTGTGTACCGACAATGCCGTGATGATCGCCTGGGCGGGCCTTGAGCGCATGGCGCTCGGGATGGCCCCCGACGATCTGAATGTCGCGCCGCGTTCGCGCTGGCCGCTGGATGCCGGCGCCCAGGCCTTGCTTGCCTATGGCAAACGCGGAGCCAAGGCATGAGCGGGAATGACCGGATTGCGGTTATCGGTGCCGGCGCTTTCGGCACGGCGCTCGCGGCGGTCATGGCGCAAGAGGGCCGGGCGGATGTCGTGCTTGTCGGCCGCGACGCTTCGCTGATGGCGGATCTGGCGGCGTCCGGCGTCCATGAGGCGGCCTTGCCAGGCATCCGGCTGCCGGCAGCCCTGCGCTATTCGTCGCAGCCGGAGGGTATCGCGGACGCCGACATCGTGCTGTTTTCCATGCCGTCGCAGGCGCAGGTCGATGCGGCACATGCCTATGGTCCTCACCTCGGCCGGGATGTGCCCGTCGTGATCTGCGCCAAGGGTATCGAAAAGCAGACCGCCCGACTTCTGACCGACGTCCTGGAAGAGGCCCTTCCCGATCATCCGATTGCGGTGCTGTCCGGTCCCGGCTTTGCCGCCGATATCGCCAAGGGACTGCCCACCGCAATGGCGCTCGCGGCCGCCGATCTTGCCATCGCCGAACGGCTGGCAAAGGCGATCTCCGGCAAGACATTCCGGCTCTATGCCTCGGACGACCGGGTCGGCGTGCAGCTTGGCGGTGCGTTGAAAAACGTGCTGGCGATCGCCTGTGGTGTGGTCGAAGGCATGGGCTTGGGCGATTCGGCCCGGGCCGCGCTGATCGCGCGTGGGCTTGCGGAAATGTCGCGCCTGGTCGAGGCGATGGGCGGGCGCGGCGATACCGTGCGCGGCCTGTCCGGCCTGGGAGACCTCGTGCTGACGGCGACAAGTCACCAGTCGCGCAACCTGCGCTTCGGCATCGGCCTCGGCCGTGGCGAGGATATGGCGGCGGGGAATGGTCCGCTGGTCGAAGGCGCCTTTGCCGCGACCGTTGCCGCCCGTCTGGCCGAAGGCCTGAATGTCTCGATGCCGATCACCCAGGCGGTGGCGGCGATCATCGATGGACGTCTTGATATTCCAACCGTGATCACGCAGTTGATGTCACGTCCGATCACCACTGAATAAACCCATCGCGAAGGAGCGTTTCATGCTGTTTGCCGTCATTTGCGCCGACAAGCCCGGTCATCTCAACCTCAGAATGGAAACGCGCCCGCCGCATGTGGAATGGCTGAACGGCCTGAATGCTGCCGGCACGCTCAAGATCGGCGGCCCGTTCCTCGACAGCGATGGCAAGCCCTGCGGTTCGATGCTGCTGATCGCGGCCGACAGCTTGGAGGACGCCAAGGCTCTCGCAGCCCAGGATCCCTATGCCAAGGCCGGCCTGTTCGAGAGCGTCGAGATCAAGCCCTATAACTGGGTCTTCAACAACCCGGAGGCGTAAGCCCATGGCATTCTGGCTCTACAAGTCCGAGCCGTTCAAGTGGTCCTGGCAGATGCAGAAAGATGCGGGTGCTGCCGGTACCGAATGGACCGGCGTGCGCAACTATCTGGCGCGCAACAACATGCGGGCGATGAAGATCGGCGACAAGGGCTTCTTCTATCATTCGAACGAAGGGCTCGAAGTCGTCGGTATCGTCGAGGTCTGTGCCCTGTCGCATCCGGATTCCACCGCCGAAGGCGATGCCCGCTGGGACTGCGTCGACATCCGGGCTGTCTGCGACATGCCGAAGCCCGTCTCGCTGAAAGACGTGAAGGCAAGTTCGGCGCTGGAAAAGATGGCGCTGGTCACATCCATGCGGCTTTCGGTTCAGCCGGTGACGGAAGAGGAATATTTCGAGGTCTGCCGCATGGGCGGGCTGGAAAACCCGCCGGTCTGAGCCTTTGAAAACAGATCCCGAGCGTTTCATCCTCGACAATACAAGTCTGCTTGCGCCGCCGCATGTGCCGGAAATCCGGCTGCATCTGGCGAGCGAGGTTCACGACCTGTGGCTGAAGACCGAGGCTGATCTTGAGGCGATCGGCCTGCCGCCGCCGTTCTGGGCGTTTGCCTGGGCCGGCGGGCAAGGGCTCGCGCGCTATATTCTGGATCATCCCGAAACCGTGCGCGGCAAGCGGGTTCTCGATTTCGCCAGCGGCTCCGGCCTTGTGGCGATTGCTGCGGCGATGGCAGGGGCTTCCGATGTGGTCGCCGCAGATATCGATCCGTGGGCGAAAAATGCCGTGCGGCTGAATGCCGCGGTCAATGGCGTGGCGCTCGATTTCACCAATGACGACCTGATCGGCATGTCGGTGGATGCGGATGTCGTTCTGGCTGGAGATGTGTTTTACGACGGGGATTTTGCCGCCGCGCTGAAGGCTTGGTTCGGTCGGCTGGCCGCCTCCGGCACGATGGTCCTTGTCGGCGATCCGGGCCGGAGTTACCGGCCGACCGAGCATCTGGAGGAGCTTGCCACCTATCAGGTGCCGGTCACGCGGGTGCTGGAAGACAGCGAAGTGAAGAAAACCACCGTTTGGCGGTTTGTCTGAGGTGATTTGATCCGGGTCGGCAGGTTCAGGGACGAATCACGCAGACGCCGGCTTCAAACGAGCAGGCGGCATCCGGCGCATCCTCTGAAATCTCGATGATCCGCGCCTTGGGCGCCTTGTAGGACACGACGGCAGGCCTGGCTGCGCCATCGCGATAGAAATAGATTCCACTGCCCTTGATGCGGACAGCCGCGATGCTTCCGGCAAAGGTGCCGACACCCGGTACCACCGAAGGAAGCCCGTTGCCGCCGATCACGGCCTGAGACTGGTTGTGATGAGACCGGTTATGATGACCGTGTTGGCGATAGTCTCCGGCCATGGATGCAGTGGAGATTGCGATCGTTGCGATGGCAGCCGCACCCGCCAGCGTGAACCGATAGACCGTCATGGGGCGCGCTCCTTTGCAGCCTGGTTAACGTAACGTTAACGCACAATGCCGCATACAGTTGCTAAAGTCATCCGCCGACGTCGTTTTTTCGTAAGGGGGATATTGGTGTGCTGACTAGGCTAAAGTTCTATCGACCCGAATCGATTAAATTGAAAACGTCAAGCGAATGTGCTTGTCGTCCGGGGTGACGAGGATTAAAGCCGTGATGCAGTGCACCCGATCTGGGCTGCAAATTCTGTAATTGGATCTCCGAGAATTCGGACCGCATCGAAACGCCGCGAGGTTTAGATGGCGAATGTGACGAAAAGCCGGCCTCTGTCGCCGCATCTGCAAATTTACAAGCCAATCCCGACCATGATGGCGTCGATCCTACACCGCATCACCGGTGCCGCGCTGTATTTTGGTACCGTACTTGTCGCCTGGTGGCTGATCGCCACGGCGTCGGGTGGTGTCTATTACGACTGGGTCCAGTGGGCGATGAGCTCGATCATCGGCAAGCTGATCCTGATCGGCTACACTTGGGCGCTGATGTATCACATGCTGAGTGGCCTTCGCCATTTCATGTGGGATCTCGGCTATGGCTTCGAGAAGCATTTTACCACCAAGCTGGTGAAGGTCTCCTTCGTCGTGTCGCTCTGTCTGACCGCGCTGATCTGGGTCATCGCCTACATCGTGCGCTAAGGAGATAAATTCATGGATATGCGTACACCTCTCGGCAAGGTTCGCGGTCTTGGATCCGCCAAGGACGGCACCGAGCATTTCTGGCGCCAGCGCGTCACGGCCGTTGCCAATGTTCCGCTCCTTATCATTTTCGTGATCTTCCTCGTGATGTACGGCGGCGCGCCGTATGCGGAAGTGACGGCTGCCCTGTCAAACCCGCTGGTTGCCGTGGTCATGGGCCTGGTGGTCATCTCCGGCATCATTCACATGAAGCTCGGCATGCAGGTCATCGTCGAAGACTACGTGCACGCGGAAATTCCGAAGCTCGTGCTTTTGATGCTCAACACATTCTTCGCTGTCTTGATGGGCGCTCTCTGTCTTTTCGCCATCTTGAAGATCGCATTCGTAGGATAATTCAAAATGGCATCCACTCATAACACTGCGCCGAACGGCAAGGCCTATACCTACGTTGACCATTCCTACGACGTCGTTGTTGTCGGCGCCGGCGGCGCCGGCCTGCGCGCGACGCTCGGAATGGCGGAACAGGGCTTCAAGACCGCCTGCATCACCAAGGTCTTCCCGACCCGTTCGCATACGGTTGCGGCACAGGGCGGTATCGCCGCTTCGCTCAACAACATGACGCCGGACTCCTGGCAGTGGCATCTCTACGACACCGTCAAGGGCTCTGACTGGCTCGGCGACGTCGATGCCATGCAGTATCTTGCCATGGAAGCGCCGAAGGCGGTCTACGAGCTCGAGCACTACGGCGTGCCCTTCTCGCGCAACGAGGAAGGCAAGATCTATCAGCGCCCGTTCGGCGGCCACATGCAGAACTATGGCGAAGGCCCGCCGGTACAGCGCACCTGTGCCGCCGCCGACCGGACCGGTCATGCCATCCTGCACACGCTCTATGGCCAGTCGCTCAAGCACAATGCCGAGTTCTTCATCGAATATTTCGCCCTCGACCTGATCATGTCCGAGGACGGCAGCAAATGCACCGGCGTCGTTGCCTGGAACCTCGACGATGGCACCATCCATCGCTTCTCGGCGAAGATGGTTGTGCTGGCGACCGGCGGCTATGGCCGCGCCTATTTCTCCGCGACGTCCGCCCATACCTGCACCGGCGACGGTGGCGGCATGGTAGCCCGCGCTGGCCTGCCCCTGCAGGACATGGAATTCGTGCAGTTTCACCCGACCGGCATCTATGGTGCGGGCTGCCTGATCACCGAGGGCGCGCGCGGCGAAGGCGGTTACCTGGTCAATTCCGAGGGTGAACGCTTCATGGAGCGTTACGCACCGTCGGCCAAGGACCTTGCCTCGCGCGATGTCGTCTCGCGCTGCATGACGCTGGAAATCCGCGAGGGTCGCGGCGTCGGCAAGAACAAGGATCACATCTACCTGCATCTCGACCATCTGGATCCGGCGGTCCTGAACGAGCGCCTGCCGGGCATTTCTGAATCGGCGAAGATTTTTGCCGGCGTCGACGTGACCCGCGAGCCGATCCCGGTTCTGCCGACCGTGCACTACAACATGGGCGGCATCCCGACCAATTACTGGGGCGAAGTGCTGAATGCCGACAGCGACAATCCGGAACGGGTCCTGCCCGGCCTGATGGCGGTCGGCGAAGCCGGTTGCGCTTCGGTTCACGGTGCCAACCGTCTCGGCTCCAATTCGCTGATCGACCTAGTCGTCTTCGGTCGTGCTGCTGCCATCCGCGCGGCAGAGGTCATCGACCGCGCAGCGCCGATCCCGGCGCTGAACACTGTCGCCTGCGACAAGATCATGGATCGCTTCGATAGCATCCGCAATGCCAGCGGTTCGACGCCGACGGCCGTCTTGCGTGACAAGATGCAGCGCGCCATGCAGGAAGACGCGGCCGTGTTCCGCACACAGGAAGCGCTGGAAAGCGGCTGCCGCCGCATTTCGGCGATCTGGAAGGAACTGCCCGACATCAAGGTCACCGACCGCTCGATGATCTGGAATTCCGATCTGGTCGAAACGCTCGAACTGCACAACCTCATGGCAAATGCGATTACCACGGTCTATGGCGCCGAGGCCCGCAAGGAAAGCCGCGGATCGCACGCCCGCGAAGACTATGTCGACGGTCCTTTCGCTGGCCGCGACGACGTCAACTGGCGCAAGCATACGCTGGCCTGGGTCAACGAGGCTGGCGACGTGAAACTCGACTACCGCCCGGTTCACACTGAACTCATTGCCGAAGGCATCGATCCTTACAAGATCGCGCCGAAGGCACGTGTGTACTGATCTGAAGAGGAACTGGACATGGTTGAACTCGCTCTCCCCAAGAACTCCCAGATGACCGAAGGCAAGGTCTGGCCGAAGCCGACCAATGCCAAGAATGTGCGCGAATACCGCGTCTATCGCTGGAACCCCGATGATGGTCAGAACCCGCGCATTGACACGTTCTATATCGATATTGACGATTGCGGTCCGATGGTTCTCGATGGACTTTTGTACATCAAGAACAATATCGACCCGACGCTGACGCTGCGCCGCTCCTGCCGCGAAGGCATCTGCGGTTCGTGCGCGATGAACATCGATGGTACGAACACGCTCGCCTGCACCAAGGGCATGGACGAGATCAATGGCACAGTTAAGGTCTATCCGCTGCCGCATATGCCGGTGGTCAAGGATCTCATCCCGGACCTGACCAATTTCTATGCGCAGCATCGTTCGATCGAGCCGTGGCTCAAGACCGTTTCGCCGGCACCAGCCAAGGAATGGAAGCAGAGCCATGAGGATCGCCAGAAGCTCGACGGTCTCTACGAATGCATCCTCTGCGCCTGCTGCTCGGCCTCCTGTCCGAGCTATTGGTGGAATGGCGACCGTTACCTCGGTCCCGCCGTTCTACTGCAGGCCTATCGCTGGCTGATCGACTCCAGAGACGAGGCAACCGGCGAACGTCTAGACAATCTCGAGGATCCCTTCCGCCTTTATCGCTGCCACACGATCATGAACTGCGCGCAGGCTTGCCCGAAGGGTCTCAACCCTGCCAAGGCGATTGCCGAGATCAAGAAGATGATGGTCGAGCGCCGCGTCTGATCGGTCTGGTCGATTGTGACGGCATTACAACAGGCCGCCCGGTTTCGACTTGGGCGGCCTTATTTTGTCCGCATATCAACGGCCTATCGTCTAATTGCCATATGGAACTTGATTAACCATATGCGCGTAACATATTTCTAACCTAGATATACGGCAGATTGCGGCAAGCGTCGCTTGAGCGGGAGTGTGATGATGAAATTGAACCACGCGGTCACGGGAATGGCCATTGTACTGGCGCTCGCAGGTTGTCAGCGGACGTCCTACAACAGCTCGGCCGCTGCCAACAGCGCTCTGCCGCCGCTGCAGGCTTCTCCCGTTCCCTCGGTTCAGTCCGGTCAGTTGCCGCCTCCCGGTGCCGCCGATCCGTCACAGTTTCCCACCGCTCCGACCAATACGGCTGCGATGACGCCGGGCGTCGGTACGGCCGCCCCTCCGGCCACCGCTCTGGATGTGACGAAGGAATCGATGGTTGGCAATTGGCGTGTCCAGAATGCCGGTGCGAGCTGTGACATGTTCCTGACGCTGACCAATCTTGGCAGTGGGTCACGTGGTGGTACCCGTGGCTGTGCTGGCGAACTGACGGCGATGGGGTCGTGGGAGGTTTCCGGTCGACAGGTTCTCCTGAAGGACCGCAACGGCAACACGATTGGCAGTCTCTACAAGACCGCTGATGCCCGCTTCGATGGGTCGACCAATTCCGGCCAGCCCGTCAGCCTTAGCCGCTAATCCCTCCTTTATCCCTGCGGCAGCCGGATGAGGCTGTCGCCCAGGCAGAGCCTTATCCATGCAGCCTATTCCCGATTATGCGCTCAGCGTCGTAGAACAGCTGCGGGCAATGACCGACGCTGGCACGCTGAAGGCAGATCCGGCGCAACTGGCTGTGGCAGGCAAGCTTGATCGGATCCTCAGCGAGCTGAAAAGCCGCCGCCCGGCCGCCAAGAAAAGTGCGCTGGGTTGGATTTTTGCGCAGAAACGCAAGGCGGAACAGCCGATCAGGGGGCTTTATGTTCACGGCAGCGTTGGTCGCGGCAAGACCATGCTGATGGACCTGTTTTTCAATCTAGCCCCCGTCGAGAAGAAGCGGCGGGCGCATTTCCATGAATTCATGGCCGATGTGCATGGGCGTATCCACGTTCATCGGCAAAAATTGAAGGCCGGTGAGACGAAGCAGGCTGATCCTGTGCCGCCAGTGGCGGCTGCCTTGCGAGAAGAGGCTGAACTGCTGTGCTTCGATGAATTCACCGTGACCGACATCGCCGATGCGATGATCCTGGCGCGGCTGTTCACCGAACTGTTTGCGCGCGGCTGCACACTGGTGGCGACCTCCAATGTCGAGCCTAACAATCTCTATCGCGACGGTCTGAACCGGGGTCTCTTTCTACCTTTCGTCGATCTCCTGAAACGCTATGTCGAGGTGGCAACGCTCGATTCGCCGACGGATTACCGGATGGAGAAGATGGAGAGCTTGCCGGTTTATGTCGCACCACTGTCGCCTGACGCGCGCCGTCAGCTCGACCTCGCCTGGCGCCATGTCACCGACGGCGCGCCGGAAGTCCCGGTGTCGATAGAGATGAAGGGCAGGCAGGTCGATATCCCCCGCGCGGTCGGTCGTGTGGCCCGTTTCACCTTCGACGATCTGTGCGGCAAGCCGCTCGGAGCATCGGACTATCTGGCGATTGCCCAGCGGTTCGACGTGGTCTTCGTCGAAGACGTGCCGCATCTCGGGCCGGAAAAGCGCAACGAGACAAAACGGTTCATCATCCTGATCGATGCCCTCTATGACGCGAGCGTCCGGCTGTTCGTTTCCGCCGCTGCCATGCCCGAGGGGCTGCTGACCGAGAAAAAGGGCACGGAAGGCTTCGAATTCGATCGCACCATTTCGCGGCTGTTCGAGATGCGCAGTGCCGATTATCTGGCGCTTCATAAATCAAATCGTCACGATCCTGACATCTGAATGTCGCAATATCTTACGTTTACGTAAGATATTGATGATCTAACCGATTGAATTTTCTACACCGAAAATTATCGATTGCGATTCTATGTGGTTAGGTCTATTCGGTCTGTCCACAAGGATGGACTAACACACGTCACGACCTTGGTTATGGATCTAAAAGGAAGCTCTTCAATGGCGCGCAATAAGATCGCTCTTATCGGTTCTGGAATGATTGGTGGAACGCTGGCGCATCTCGCCGGTCTGAAGGAATTGGGCGACATCGTCCTGTTCGACATTGCTGACGGCATCCCGCAGGGCAAGGGTCTCGACATTGCCCAGTCTTCGCCGGTCGAAGGCTTCAATGCGAAGATGACTGGCGCAAGTGACTATTCCGCCATCGAAGGCGCAGACGTCTGCATCGTCACCGCTGGCGTTGCCCGTAAGCCGGGCATGAGCCGCGATGACCTGCTCGGCATCAACCTCAAGGTCATGGAGCAGGTCGGCGCCGGCATCAAGAAATATGCCCCGAACGCCTTTGTCATCTGCATCACCAACCCGCTCGACGCGATGGTTTGGGCGCTGCAGAAGTTCTCGGGTCTCCCGGCCAACAAGGTCGTCGGCATGGCCGGCGTTCTCGACAGCTCGCGCTTCCGCCTGTTCCTCTCGGAAGAATTCAATGTGTCCGTCCAGGACGTCACCGCATTCGTTCTCGGCGGCCATGGCGATACGATGGTGCCGCTCGCCCGCTACTCGACCGTCGGCGGCATCCCGCTCACCGATCTGATCAAGATGGGTTGGGTCACCAAGGAGCGTCTCGAAGAAATCATCCAGCGCACCCGTGACGGTGGTGCCGAAATCGTCGGCCTGCTGAAGACCGGCTCTGCCTATTACGCGCCTGCCGCTTCGGCCATCGAAATGGCTGAGTCCTACCTGAAGGACAAGAAGCGCGTTCTGCCTTGCGCCGCCTACCTTTCCGGCCAGTACGGCGTGAAGGACATGTATGTCGGCGTTCCCGTCGTCATCGGTGCAGGTGGTGTCGAGCGCATCATCGAAATCGACCTGAACAAGGCTGAAGAAGAAGCCTTCCAGAAGTCGGTCGGCGCGGTTGCCGGTCTCTGCGAGGCCTGCATCAACATCGCCCCGGCTCTCAAGTAATTGCCATTCCGCCCAAGACAGGGACACGACAATGAATATTCATGAATACCAGGCCAAGGCTCTTCTGAAGAGCTTTGGTGCGCCGGTCGCCGAAGGTGTGGCGATCTTTTCTGCCGAAGAAGCCGAAGCCGCCGCAAAGCAGCTCCCCGGCCCGCTTTATGTGGTCAAGAGCCAGATCCATGCTGGCGGCCGCGGCAAAGGCAAGTTCAAGGAACTCGGTCCGGACGCCAAGGGCGGCGTTCGCCTGGCTTTCTCGATCGATGAAGCCAAGAGCCACGCCAAGGAAATGTTCGGCAATACGCTGGTGACCGCCCAGACCGGCGACGCCGGCAAGCAGGTCAACCGCCTCTACATTGAAGATGGCGCCGACATCGCCCGCGAACTTTACTGCTCGCTGCTCGTTGATCGCTCGGTCGGCCAGGTTGCCTTTGTCGTTTCGACCGAAGGCGGCATGGACATCGAGGCTGTTGCCCATGACACACCGGAAAAGATCCACACGATCGCCATCAATCCGGAAACCGGCGTGACCGATGCCGACATCGCCGCCATCTCGAAGGCGCTCGAGCTTTCGGGTGCCGCTGCCGAAGATGCCAAGTCGCTGTTCCCGATCCTCTACAAGGCCTTCGTCGAGAAGGACATGGCTTTGCTCGAAGTGAACCCGCTGATCGTCATGAAGAATGACCATCTGCGCGTACTCGACGCCAAGATGTCCTTCGACGGCAACGCCCTGTTCCGCCACGACGACGTCAAGGCGCTGCGCGACGAGACCGAAGAAGACGCCAAGGAAATCGAAGCCTCCAAGTGGGACCTCGCTTACGTGGCGCTCGACGGCAATATCGGCTGCATGGTCAATGGTGCCGGTCTCGCCATGGCGACGATGGACATCATCAAGCTGTACGGCAAGGAGCCTGCCAACTTCTGCGACGTCGGCGGTGGCGCCGGCAAGGAGAAGGTGGCGGCTGCGTTCAAGATCATCACCGCTGATCCGAAGGTCGAGGGCATCCTCGTCAACATCTTCGGCGGCATCATGAAGTGCGACGTCATCGCCGAGGGCGTTGTCGCAGCTGTTCAGGAAGTCGGCCTCAAGGTTCCGCTCGTCGTTCGCCTCGAGGGCACCAATGTCGAGCTCGGCAAGAAGATCCTCAACGAATCTGGTCTTGCGATCACCGCCGCTGACGACTTGGACGATGCTGCCAAGAAGATCGTCGCCGCGATCAACGCCTAATTTAAGGACCGGAAACAATGTCTATTCTCGTCAATAAAGACACCAAGGTCCTGGTTCAGGGCCTGACCGGCAAGACCGGTACCTTCCACACCGAACAGGCGCTTGCCTATTACGGCACGCAGATGGTCGGCGGTATCCACCCGAAGAAGGGTGGCGAAACCTGGACCGGTTCGAAGGGCGAAAGCCTGCCGATCTTCGCCTCCGTCGCAGAAGCCAAGGAACGCACAGGGGCCGATGCGTCGGTGATCTACGTTCCGCCGGCAGGTGCTGCGGACGCGATCATCGAGGCTATCGAAGCCGAGATCCCGTTCATCACTTGCATTACCGAAGGTATCCCGGTCATGGACATGGTTCGCGTCAAGGCGCGCCTCGACCGTTCCAAGTCGCGCCTGCTCGGCCCGAACTGCCCGGGCATCATGACGCCGGAAGAATGCAAGATCGGCATCATGCCGGGCTCGATCTTCCGCAAGGGTTCGGTCGGTATCGTTTCGCGCTCCGGCACGCTGACCTATGAAGCCGTGTTCCAGACGTCGAACGAAGGCCTCGGCCAGACCACGGCTGTCGGCATCGGTGGCGACCCGGTCAAGGGCACCGAGTTCATCGACGTGCTTGAAATGTTCCTGGCTGACCCGGCCACCACCTCGATCATCATGATCGGCGAAATCGGCGGCTCGGCTGAAGAAGATGCGGCGCAGTTCCTCATCGACGAAGCCAAGAAGGGCCGCAAGAAGCCGATGGCAGGCTTCATCGCCGGTCGGACTGCTCCGAAGGGCCGCACCATGGGCCACGCCGGTGCTGTGGTTTCCGGCGGCAAGGGCGACGCAGAATCGAAGATCTCGGCCATGGAAGCGGCTGGCATCAAGGTTTCGCCGTCCCCGGCACGCCTCGGCAAGACGCTGGTCGAAGTCCTCAAGGGCTGACCCTATATAAAGCAAGTGCCAGGCAAGGAGATTGGTTCATCATCTCTTTGCCTGGTTTCAGCATTTAAATCGAAGGCCCCGCTCGGACGCGGGAAAGCGGCAGACCGGATCCGGTCATCATCTCAATTCGGGAGGCGAGCCAGGGCGCTCGCGAAACACCATGAGTAGGCAAGAAGCCAACGAGCAGTTCCTGATCACGTCCTTCCTCGACGGATCGAACGCAGCCTATATCGAACAGCTTTACGCGCGCTATCAGGAAGATCCGTCGTCGCTATCGGGCGAATGGCAGTCTTTCTTCAAGGCGCTTGCAGACAACCCGGCCGATGTGAAAAAAGCCGCATCCGGTGCGTCGTGGCAGCGGAAAAACTGGCCGATCGCGGCCAATGGCGAGCTTGTCTCGGCGCTTGACGGCAATTGGGGCACGATCGAGAAGGTCGTCGAGACCAAGGTGAAGGCCAAGGCGGAAGCTGCCGGCCAGCCGATCTCCGAAACCGAAGTGCTCCAGGCGACCCGCGACAGCGTGCGTGCCATCATGATGATCCGCGCCTATCGCATGCGCGGCCACTTGCACGCCAATCTCGACCCGCTCGGCCTTGCCGCGCCGGTCGATGACTATAACGAACTGTCGCCGGCTGCCTACGGGTTCACCGAGGCCGATTACAGCCGCAAGATCTTCATCGACAATGTGCTTGGTCTCGAATACGCGACCATTCCGCAGATGCTCGATATCCTTAAGCGCACCTATTGCTCGACGCTCGGCGTCGAATTCATGCATATCTCCGATCCAGAAGAAAAGGCGTGGATCCAGGAGCGTATCGAAGGTCCCGGCAAGGGCGTCGAATTCACGCCGGAAGGCAAGAAGGCGATCCTGCAGAAGCTGATCGAGGCGGAAGGCTTCGAGCAGTTCATCGATGTCAAATACAAAGGCACCAAGCGTTTCGGTCTCGATGGCGGTGAATCGCTCATCCCGGCGCTTGAACAGATCATCAAGCGTGGCGGCCAGGAAGGTCTCGAGCAGGTCGTGCTCGGCATGGCCCATCGCGGCCGCCTGAACGTGCTGACAAACGTTATGGCAAAGCCGCATCGTGCGGTGTTCCACGAGTTCAAGGGCGGCTCGTTCAAGCCTGACGAAGTCGAAGGTTCGGGCGACGTGAAGTACCATCTGGGTGCCTCGTCTGACCGTGAATTCGATGGCAACAAGGTTCACCTGTCGCTGACCGCAAACCCGTCGCATCTGGAAATCGTCAACCCGGTCGTCATGGGCAAGGCGCGCGCCAAGCAGGACCAGCTCGCCAAGACTTGGGACGGCGATGTCATTCCGCTGAAGGAACGCTCGAAGGTTCTGCCCCTGCTGCTGCATGGTGATGCGGCGTTTGCCGGCCAGGGCGTCGTTGCCGAAATCCTCGGCCTGTCCGGCCTGCGTGGTCACCGCGTGGCTGGCACGATGCATGTCATCATCAACAACCAGATCGGGTTTACCACCAATCCGGCCTTCTCGCGCTCGTCGCCCTATCCGTCCGATGTTGCCAAGATGATCGAGGCACCGATCTTCCACGTCAACGGCGACGATCCGGAAGCGGTTACCTACGCCGCGAAGATCGCCACCGAATACCGGATGAAGTTCCACAAGCCTGTCGTCATCGACATGTTCTGCTACCGTCGCTTCGGCCACAACGAGGGCGACGAGCCATCGTTCACGCAGCCGAAGATGTACAAGGTCATTCGTGCCCACAAGACCGTCGCGCAGATCTATGCGGAGCGTCTGATTGCCGAGAACCTGATCTCGGACGGCGAATTCGAGAAGATGAAGGCCGACTGGCGCGCCAATCTCGAGACCGAGTTCGAAGCCGGGCAGAGCTACAAGCCGAACAAGGCCGACTGGCTTGACGGCCAGTGGTCTGGTCTGCGTTCGGCTGACAACGCCGACGAGCAGCGTCGCGGCAAGACCGCCGTGCCGATGAAGTCGCTGAAGGATATCGGCCGCAAGCTTTCGACCGTTCCGGATGGTTTCAAGGCGCATCGCACGATCCAGCGCTTCATGGAAAACCGTTCGCAGATGGTCGAAACCGGTGAAGGCATCGACTGGGCGATGGCCGAGGCACTTGCCTTCGGTTCGCTGGTCGTCGACGGCCACAAGATCCGCCTGTCCGGCCAGGATTGCGAACGCGGGACGTTCAGTCAGCGTCATTCGGTTCTCTACGATCAGGAAACCGAAGACCGCTACATCCCGCTGGCCCATCTCGCGCCGAACCAGGCCAAGTATGAGGTCATCAACTCGATGCTTTCCGAAGAGGCCGTTCTCGGCTTCGAATACGGCTACTCGCTGGCCCGTCCGAATGCGCTGACGCTGTGGGAAGCCCAGTTCGGCGACTTCGCCAATGGTGCGCAGGTCGTGTTCGACCAGTTCATCTCGTCGGGTGAACGCAAGTGGCTGCGCATGTCCGGCCTCGTCTGCCTTCTGCCGCATGGCTATGAAGGTCAGGGTCCGGAGCATTCGTCGGCCCGCCTCGAGCGCTGGCTGCAGATGTGTGCCGAAGACAATATGCAGGTTGCCTATTGCACGACGCCGGCCAACTATTTCCACATCCTGCGCCGGCAGATGAAGCGTGACTTCCGCAAGCCGCTGATCCTGATGACGCCGAAGTCGTTGCTGCGCCACAAGCGCGCCACGTCGAGCCTTGCCGAAATGGCGGGCGAATCGTCCTTCCACCGCCTGCTGTGGGACGATGCGGAAGTGGTCAAGGATGGCCCGATCAAGCTGCAGAAGGATGCCAAGATCCGCCGCGTCGTGATCTGCTCCGGCAAGGTCTACTATGACCTGCTGGAAGAGCGTGAGAAGCGCGGCATCGACGACATCTACCTGCTGCGCATCGAACAGCTCTATCCGTTCCCGGCCAAGGCTCTGATCAACGAGCTGTCGCGCTTCCGCAATGCCGAGATGGTCTGGTGCCAGGAAGAGCCGAAGAACATGGGCGCATGGTCGTTCATCGACCCCTACCTCGAATGGGTTCTTGCCCATATCGACGCCAAGTATCAGCGCGTTCGCTACACCGGTCGTCCGGCTGCAGCCTCGCCAGCAACGGGCCTGATGTCGAAGCATCTTGCCCAGCTCGAAGCCTTCCTGGAGGACGCACTGGGCGGTTAAGCCGCCCAGTCACCACCCCCGTCGACCGAAACGTTCTCTGATTAACGGAATTGAGATCATGGCCACTGAAATCCGCGTACCCACCCTCGGCGAATCCGTCAGCGAAGCCACCATCGGCACCTGGTTCAAGAAGGTCGGCGATGTCGTCAAGGCCGACGAGCCGCTGGTCGAACTGGAAACCGACAAGGTCACGGTCGAAGTGCCGTCGCCGGTCTCGGGTGTGCTGACCGAAATCGTCGCCCAAAATGGCGAAACCGTCGGCCTCGGCGCCCTGCTCGGCCAGATCGCCGAAGGCGCTGCTGGCAGCGTGTCTGCGGCTCCGGCTGCTGCTGCACCTGCGCCTGCTGCTCCGGCACCTGCCGCCGCGCCGGCTCCAGCTCCGGCCGCCGCCGCAATGCCCGCGGCCCCAGCTGCTGCCAAGGTTGCTGCCGACAACAATATCTCGACCGCAGATGTCGATGGCTCCGGCAAGCGTGGCCAGGTTCTCAAGGGTGATGTGCTCGCTGCGATCGCAAAGGGTACAACTGCACCGGCGGCCCCGGTTGCCGCTGCTGCTCCGCGTCCCGCATCGGGCGCCAACGATGTCGTGCGCGAAGAGCGCGTGAAGATGACGCGCCTGCGCCAGACGATCGCCAAGCGCCTGAAGGATGCGCAGAACACGGCAGCCATGCTGACCACCTATAACGAGGTGGACATGTCGGCCGTGATGAGCCTGCGCACCAAGTACAAGGACATCTTCGAGAAGAAGCATGGCGTGAAGCTCGGCTTCATGGGCTTCTTCACCAAGGCGATCACGCATGCGCTCAAGGAATTGCCGGCGGTCAACGCCGAGATCGACGGCACCGACATCATCTACAAGAACTACTGCCATGTCGGCATGGCCGTCGGCACCGACAAGGGCCTGGTCGTTCCGGTCATCCGCGACGCCGACCAGATGACGGTCGCCGAAGTCGAGAAGGAATTGGGACGTCTTGCCAAGGCTGCCCGTGACGGTTCGCTGTCGATGGCCGACATGCAGGGCGGTACCTTCACCATCACCAACGGTGGCGTCTATGGCTCGCTTATGTCCTCGCCGATCCTGAACGCGCCGCAGTCGGGTATCCTCGGTATGCACAAGATCCAGGATCGCCCGGTTGCCATCGGCGGTCAGGTCGTCATCCGTCCGATGATGTATCTGGCGCTGTCTTACGACCACCGTATCGTCGACGGCAAGGAAGCCGTGACCTTCCTCGTCCGCGTCAAGGAAAGCCTGGAAGATCCGGAACGTCTGGTTCTCGATCTCTAAGGAGCAGCCGTGATGGATCCGCTTGCCGTGTCGGCGTCTCCGCTCCTGCCCTTGATCGGCGGGAGCGTGGTCCTTCTGGTTCTGCATGTACTGATGCAGTCCATGATTGCCACGACGGAACTTGGCTCGGCCTGGAACGCGGGTCCACGCGACGAGGAGAAAAGGCCGGCGGGCAAATTCGCCGGCCGGGCGGAACGGGCATCTGCCAATTTCCGCGAGACCTATCCCGGCTTTCTGGCCCTTGCCTTCGGCCTGCTGTTTGCCGGCAAGGCTGCGGGAATGGGGCTTGCCGGAGCTTGCATCTGGATGGCGTGCCGGATTGTCTATATCCCGCTTTATCTGGGCGGCATTCCCTATGTGCGTTCTCTGGTCTGGTTGGGTTCAATGGCAGGCATGGGACTGATGTTCCTTGCCCTTGTCTACTAGGACGGCGGACGATGTTGGGTTTGCGCACAGTTTCCGGTACAGCCATTTCGATCCTGCTGGCCCAGCCGTTGATGGCGGCCGACTGCCCGATCGAGCGCGCATCCTACATGGAAGCCGAAACCAAGGCGCAACTGCGCTTCCGCACGGCCAGCGGCGAAAATACGCCGGTCAGCAACGGGTTCACCCTGGTCATCAAGGGCGCTGCAAAGCCGTTGGATGGCCACGTGATCTACGATGCCGAGATCGAAAGACCGGTGGCGATGATTATGAACAATTGTCCCGAAGGGGATGTGACGGGCGCTGATCTCGCCGCCTGCACCATCTGGAAAGGCATCATCTATGGCGTCGACAAGGTAACTGGGCACGTCGATCTCCTGCCGCCGGAAGGCACCAGCGCTCCAGACAGTTTGCTATTTCCCGGTTTCGGCCCTGCATATGCGCAATCCGAGTTCGGCAAGATGCTCGAAACCGCGCCTTGGGATGTCTTCGAATACAAGGGTTGCGGCTCATGAGCGAGCGTCCCGTTCTCCTCGTCACCGGCAGTAGCCGTGGTATCGGCGCGGCCGTCGTTCGCAAGGCGGCCGAAGCCGGATGGGACGTTTTGATCAACTATGTTTCCAATCAGGCAGTGGCGGATGAACTGGCCGCCGAGGTGCGCCTGCGGGGCGTGCGCGCCGAGATCGTGCAGGGTGATACCGGCACGGAAGAGGGCATCGCTGCCATCTTTGCGGCCGTCGACCAGCAATTCGGCAGGCTCGATGGCCTGGTCAACAATGCCGGCGTGGTCGATCAGACGGCGCGGGTCGAAGACTATAGCCGCCAACGGCTGGACCGGATGTTTGCCATCAATGTGATCGGCAAGATCCGCTGTGCTTCCGAGGCGGTGAAGCGCATGTCGACGGCCCATGGCGGTCGCGGTGGGCCGATCGTCAACATTTCGTCCATGGCTGCCGTTCTTGGCAGTCCGGGCCAGTATGTCGATTATGCCGCCTCGAAAGGCGCCGTCGATACGTTCACCATCGGGCTTGCGCGCGAAGTCGCCGGCGAGGGCATCCGGGTGAATGCCATCCGGCCCGGCGTGATCGACACCGATATCCACGCCTCCGGCGGTCTGCCGGATCGTGCGGCGGCCATGGCCCCGAGCATACCGATGCAGCGGCCCGGCACGGCAGACGAAATTGCCGACGCCGTTCTCTATCTCATCTCCAGCCAGGCATCCTATGTGACTGGCGCCATCTTGAATGTCAGCGGCGGACGATAGTCGCCGAAAACGAAGGAAGCATCCCATGTCTTACGATGTTGTCATTATCGGCTCCGGCCCTGGCGGTTATGTCTGCGCGGTCAAGGCTGCACAGCTCGGTCTCAAGGTCGCCGTTGTTGAAAAGCGCGCCACCTATGGCGGTACCTGCCTGAATGTCGGCTGCATCCCGTCCAAGGCGCTGCTGCACGCGTCTGAAGTCTTCCACCATGCAGGCCATGGCATGGCCGAGCTCGGTGTTGAAGTCGGTGCGCCGACGCTCAACCTTGAGAAGATGATGGCGCACAAGGATGCGACCGTGAAGTCGAATGTCGATGGCGTTTCCTTCCTGTTCAAGAAGAACAAGATCGATGGCTTTATCGGCACCGGCAAGATCGTGTCTGCAGGCAAGGTGTCTGTCACCGCTGACGACGGCAAGGTGCAGGAAATCGAGGCGAAGAACATCGTCATCGCCACCGGCTCCGACGTTGCCGGGATCCCCGGCGTTCCGGTCGAGATCGACGAGAAGGTCATCATTTCCTCGACCGGCGGCATCGCGCTGGACAAGGTGCCGGCGCACATGATCGTGGTCGGCGGCGGTGTTATCGGCCTCGAACTCGGCTCCGTCTGGATGCGCCTCGGCGCAAAGGTCACGGTCGTCGAATATCTCGACAAGCTCCTGGGCGGCATGGACGGCGACGTGTCGAAGCAGTTCCAGCGCATGATGGCGAAGCAAGGCATGGACATCCGAACCGATGCCAAGGTCACTGGCGTCGAGAAGACCGCGTCGGGCGCCAAGGTCACCTATGAACCGGTCAAGGGCGGAGACGCGCAGTCGCTTGAAGCCGACGTGGTGCTGATCGCGACCGGTCGCAAGCCCTACACGACTGACCTTGGTCTCGAAGAGGTGGGCGTGGCGCTCGACAACCGCGGTCGCGTCGAAATCGACGGCCACTTCAAGACCAATGTTGCCGGCATCTTTGCGATCGGCGACGTGGTCAAGGGTCCGATGCTGGCGCACAAGGCCGAGGACGAAGGTGTGGCGCTTGCCGAGATCCTCGCCGGCCAGCACGGTCATGTGAACTACGACGTCATTCCGGGCGTCGTCTATACCCAGCCGGAAGTCGCTTCCGTCGGCAAGACCGAGGAAGAGCTGAAGGCTGCGGGCATTGCCTACAAGGTCGGCAAGTTCCCGTTCACGGCAAACGGTCGCGCCCGTGCGATGGTCGCAACGGACGGCTTCGTCAAGATCCTTGCCGACAAGGATACCGATCGCGTGCTCGGTGGCCATATCATCGGCTTCGGCGCCGGCGAGATGATCCACGAGATTGCCGTGCTGATGGAATTCGGCGGATCTTCGGAAGATCTCGGCCGGACCTGCCATGCGCATCCGACCATGTCGGAAGCGGTGAAGGAAGCCGCACTCGCGACCTTCTTCAAGCCGATCCACATGTAATCGGCCGCTCCTCTAAAGAGGGATAAAACTGGAAATTATTATATTTACGTAATCTTCTAAGTCGCGGCTTGTGCTTCAAGTCGCGGCTTTTATCATCTGGAGGCAATATTCCGCAAATGCTTGATAAAGGGCAAGAATATGACCTCCCCAGTCTCAATTTACTCCATTCCGCAACGCGTGCTTCACTGGCTGATGGCTGCGTTGATCATATTCAATTTGCTGGTCGCGGAAGCGATGGAAGAGACGGTGGAGGCGTTCGAGGACGGCAAAGTGCCGTCTGTCGATGATCTTGCCGGTGCCAATCTGCACGCCTATGTCGGCATTGCTATACTTTGTCTCGCGGTGATCCGCCTGATGCTGCGGGTCGTGCAGGGTGCACCGGATGCGCCAGCCGGTGAGCCGCCGATGTTCAAGCTGGCCGCCAAGGTGGCGCATTGGAGCTTCTACGGACTGTTCATCGCGATCCCGTTCAGTGGGATCGGCAAGTACTATTTCGGCAATGACACCGCCGGCTTCCTGCATGCAGGCCCGCTCAAGTCGCTGATGTGGCTATTGATCGCAGTGCATATCCTGGCGGTGCTGGTACACCAGTTCTACTGGAAGACGTCGCTCTCCCAACGCATGACCAAGGGCTGACGGGCAGCAGACAGCGTGGAGCCGCTCATGGCATTGGCAAGAGCCGAGATCGTTACCTTGCCGCATCCGGCTTTGCCGGCAGCCGACTGGGCCGATTGTTATGTCGTGAGCGTCAAGGAGGGGGATATGCGGGCGATCGACGCCGCCCGGCTGGCGCTTGGTTCTGCCCCGGGATGGGTCCGGTCACTGCTTGCCCTGCGCAACAGGTTGGTTGGTCTGGTCGGGCTCAAATCCGCCGAGCTTAAAGTCGGCGCAGCCGGGTCCGTCGGCGCATTTCCGATCGTCAGCGAGAGCGACCGTCAGGTGGTGCTCGGCTTCGACGACAAACATCTCGATTTCCGCATCGTGGTCGATGTGCGGCCGGATGGCGGGCAGGGCAGCCTCGTGGCGGTCACGACCGTTGTCGCCCGACACAATCTGGGTGGTCGGGCCTATATTGCGCTCATCATACCGTTCCACAGGGCGATCGTGCAATCGCTGTTGAACCGGCTTGAACCGAAATCCTGATCAGCCGCCGACAACCGTCAACGTGTATCCGTCCTTGCGCAGCAACTCGATGAGGCCTTCTGCGCCGGGCAGGTGCAGGGCGCCGACGGCGATGAAGGCATTGCCCTTTTCCAGATGCGGCAGGCTGCCTTTGGCCATCACGACATTGCGGTCCTGGACAATGCGGCGCTCGAAGGCGGCATAGGCGCTGTCGTCCTTGTCGGATCCGCTCGGCGTGACCGCTTCCAGCATCGGCATGGTCATGCCGATCTCGCCAGAGAGGTAGATTTCCGTCATTGTTTCGATCACGTCTTCCATCTTGTCGCCGAGCGCCATGGTCTCGATCAGCGCCTTGAAATGGAAGTCGACCGGCAGGTCCGCCATGGCCTGCAACTGCTCGACCAGGGTTTCCAGTCCGGCCACCGGCTTGCCGGCCTTGATCGCATCCTCAGCGATCTGCTTGTCGAGGAAAGATGCGCCGGCCGCCTTGCGGGAAATCTCGCAGGCGGGCAGGGCAACGAAGCTGGCCAGGATCCATGGTTTCATCCGGGCGACCGTGGCGAGCGCCAGGCCACGCTGCTTCAGACCCTCGTCCAGTTCGCTCACCTGCTCGGCGGTCAGGTGGTCCTTGATCGTCTTGCCATCGGTAAACATCGTCAGTTCTGGATGCATGAGAAGGGCCGCACCGGCCTTCTTCTCGTCGAGGATCTCATCCGATTCGATGACGATGATATCGGCTTTTGCCGCGGCATCGCGGGCGCCGCCCGGCATGTTCAGGACACGCGGGTCGGTGACATGCATGGTGCCGAGCAGCCAGGAGGGCTTCACGCCTTCCTTCTCGATCTTCCAGAAAATGCCCTTGCCATTGGGGGTCTTGGCCGCCTCGGCACGGACCTTGTCCAGTGCAGCCGGATCGTCGCGCTGCATGGCGACAAGCAGGTTCTCGCCGGTGCATTTGACGTCATCGGCCTTCGCCGGCGAGAGGCTGAACAGCACCAGCATCAGCGACAGGAGAAACGCCAGCGGCAGGGCACCTGCCAGCCAAAGCGCCGCGTCGGCCAGGGACAGGCGAGACAGATAAGGGCGAAGATTTTGCAGCAATGGCGCGTTCATGGCGGATCCCGTTTGATCGCGGCAGACTAGGCCGGTTGCTCCTCACGATCTGTTAAGGATCGTGGTTAATACCCGTTCAGGCGCGCGGGTGGGCGCGGTCGTAGATGTCGAGCAGGCGGGCCGAATCAACGCCGGTATAGATCTGTGTGGTCGACAGGCTGGCATGGCCGAGCAGTTCCTGGATCGTGCGCAGATCGCCACCGCTGCCGAGCAGATGGGTGGCGAAGGAATGACGCAGTGCATGTGGCGTGGCGGAATCGGGCAGGCCGAGTGCCGAGCGCAGACGCTGCATCTCGCGCTGGATGATCGCCGGCTGCAGCTTTGCGCCACGGGCGCCGCGGAAGATCGGCTCATTGTCCGGCAGATGGTAGGGGCAGAGTTTCGCATAGGTCTCGACCGCATCGGCCACGACCGGCAGCAGCGGCACAAGCCGTGTCTTGCCGCCCTTGCCGGTGACGCGAAGGCTTGTGGCCTTCGCGTGGAACGCGGCCGGCGTCAGGTCGAGGGCTTCGGCAATGCGCAGGCCGCAGCCATAGAGCAGGGAAAAGACAGCTGCGTCGCGCGCGGCGATCCATGGCTCCTCGTTCATCTGCGTGTCGCGATCGACGACGTTCAGCGCCTGGCTGCCGGTCAGCGGTTTCGGCAACGACTTCGGCTGTTTGGGCGAGCGGATCGCGCTGGCGCCGGCGGCGTTGACGAGATCCTTGCGCTCGAGATAGCGGAGGAAGGATCGAAGACCGGCGAGGTGGCGGCCGAGCGACCGCGCGCCGTCCCCGTGCTTGCGGCGGGATGCCAGGAAACCGCGCAGGTCTGCGGGCCGAAGGTTGGCGATGTCGCTGATCGTCACGGTGCCGCCGACATAGCCCGACATGAAGATGAGAAATTGTCGCGTGTCACGTTCATAAGCTTCCAGCGTATTGCCGGCCAGCCGTCTTTCCGAGCCCAGGCTTTCCAGCCAGGCAGCCCGTTCGCCAAGGAGTTTTTCGTCTGCAGGGATCAAAGCGGACCTTTCAACGTTTCCACCGATTGATGGCGCAGGTGTGATGATGTGTGACGATGCCGACAGCGGGTTAGGATAAGACTAACGAGGCGAAATTGTCATGCTCGGATCACACTCGGCTGCGATAGAAGCTGTATCCAACAGGCGAGGTAGATAATGTCGCGTCGAGATCCCGTGGCGGCCATCGGTCAGATCGCAGATACCTTGTCGCTGTTTTCCCATGGTCGACCCGGCCATGTCGTCGATACGCTGATTGCCGAACGCGGCCAGAAAATCGTCACGCATCCGCTGTGGCCGGTGATGCGACCGTTCATCTACAGTCTTCTGCGTTATGACAAGGCGATCGAGTTCGCCAATGACATCGCAAATATGCCGGGCTTCCAGGCGTTCGAATACCTGAGCGCCGTGCTCGACCTGACGATCAGGGTCAACGATCCGGAGCGTATTCCCGTCAAGGGCGGTTTCATTCTGGTCAGCAACCATCCGACCGGCATCGCCGACGGGGTGGCGGTGTTCGATCTCCTCAAGGATCGCCGGCCGGACATGATGTTCTACGCCAACCGCGACGCCGTTCGCGTCAATCCGCGCTTTGTCGAGATGATCATTCCGGTCGAATGGCGCGAGGAGCACAAGTCCAAGCTCAAGGCGCGCGAGACGCTGAAACTGACCAATCACGCCGTCGAACAGCAGAAGGCGACCATTCTGTTTCCCTCCGGCCGCATTGCCTATTGGGCGAATGGCCGGCTGAACGAGCGGCCATGGAAGTCATCCGCGGTGGGGCTTGCCCGCAAGTACGATCTGCCGATCCTGCCGGTGCATATGAAGGCACGCAATTCCGGCCTGTTCTACTGGTTTGCGAAATGGTCGACGGAGCTGCGCGACATGACGGTGTTCCATGAATTGCTGAACAAGAAGGGCGATCTGTTCGACTTTACCATCGGCAATCTCATTGCACCGGACCAGCTGGAAGGCGATCCGGTGGATGTGACCAGGGCGCTGGAGCGCCACACCGTGCATACACTCGCCAATGATGAAAATGCGTGCTTCGGCCGCCATTTCTAAGCCGCATACCATCGGTTAAGGTGGCGGCATGCAGCTCAGGTCCATGTCAGCCAGCAATTACCGATCTCTGCGCAAGATCCGCATGGATCTTGCGGGCGTCAATCTGTTCATCGGCGCCAATGGCGTCGGAAAATCCAATCTCTATCGTTCGCTGCAACTGGTGCAGGCGGCCGTCCGCGGCCGGCTCGCCCACGAGATTGCGGCCGAAGGCGGTATGGCGTCTGCGCTGTGGTCCGGTTCCCGGCGCGTTGAAAAGAATTTCCGCATCAAGTTCGATGTTGAGATCCTGGACCAGGAGCGTGCGGCCACTTTCTATTATGGTGTGGAGGCTGGCCTTCGACCGCCCAAAGCCGCCGCCGGTTTCGCCTTCGAGCCGCAGGTGAAGGCCGAGCATTTTGCCATCGAAACCGGTTCGCGGCCGGTGACGATGATGAAACGGGATGGGCCGGGGATCATGGTCCGCGACGAACGCGGGCGGATGGGGGCATATCCCGAGCAGGCGATGACATCGGAGACGGCAATCGCGCTGCTCGGCGATGCCGGGCATTATCCCGAGGTCGGCACCTTTCGCCGCATGGTCGATGGCTGGCGCTTCTTCCACGGCTTTCGCACCGATCGCGATTCACCGCTGCGCCGACCGTGCCTTGCGGTTACAGCGCCGATGCTGGATGAAGACGGGGGCAATCTTGCTGCAGTGCTGGCAACGCTCGTCCACACACGCCAGGACACGGTCGAGCTTGATGCTGCGATCGCATCGGCCTTCGGCGGCGCGCGATTGCAGGTGCCGGAACCCGGCGAACATGCTGAGTTTGGTGTGATCTTTCCGGATTTCCCGCAGCGGGTCTTCCATCCGCGCGAACTGTC
This sequence comes from Hyphomicrobiales bacterium, assembly GCA_900470155.1. Taxonomy (GTDB): domain Bacteria; phylum Pseudomonadota; class Alphaproteobacteria; order Rhizobiales; family Rhizobiaceae; genus Allorhizobium. The sequence goes on along the minus strand of UBZT01000010.1, from coordinate 91,640 downwards.
GGACGGCCAGATCCGCTTTCTGGGGCTGGCGACGGCGTTGATGTCCTACCGTCTGCCACCGCTGATCGCCTTGAACGAGCCGGAATCGAGCCTGCATCCCGATATGCTGGACCCTTTGGCCGACATGATCGCAGAGGCCTCTCGGTACAGCCAGATCTGGATCGTCACCCATTCCGAACACCTGGCGGCCGCCGTGTTTGCCCGTTGTGGGGCTCGGCCGAAACGGGTCATTCGCGAAGATGGAGCGACCTGGATCGACGGCATGCGGCTGACCGGCATGACCAACGAAGAGGACGAGTAGTCTTCAGGGTTCACTTTTGTTCTGTCTCGGGGCATGGTCCGCCGACATGAACCAAGATTCGTCCAACCTCTTTGGCAAGCTGTTCGATGCACCTGCTCGGCGTGTCGTGCCGGTGCTTGTGCCGATGCCGGCACCGACGGCCTATAGTTACGCCGTGCCCGATGGTGTCACTGTCGCGCCGGGCGCGATTGTGCAGGTGCCGCTCGGGCCCCGCCAGGTGATTGGCGTCGTCTGGGACGGTGAGGACCAGACGTCCGTCGATCCGAAAAAGCTGCGTGAGATCACCAAGGTTTTCGACAGCCCGCCGTTCGACCAGGATATGCGGACCTTTCTCGACTGGGTGGCAAGCTACACGCTTTCCCCGCCGGGTTACGTCGCGCGCATGGCGCTTCGCGCACCGGCAGCGCTTGATCCGGACCCGATGATCGAAGGCCTGCGGTTCAGTGGCTACCAGCCGGAACGCATGACGCCGGCGCGCCGCAAGGTCCTGGAGCTTGCCGGTGATGGCCTGTCCTGGACCAAGAGCGGTCTGGCGCATGCCTGCGGGGTTTCCAGCAGCGTCGTCGATGGTCTGGTTGCACAAGGGGTGTTCGAACAGGTCTTCCTGCCGCCGCCGCCGCTTGTCGCGCTGCCCGATCCCGATTATGCCGAACATCGGCTGGCCGGTCCGCAAAAGGAGGCAGCCGACGAGATCCTGCAAGGTCTGAAAGCGGGCGGCTTTTCCGTGGCCCTGATCGATGGCGTGACCGGGTCGGGCAAGACCGAGGTCTATTTTGAGGCGATTGCCGAGACGCTGCGCCAGGGCAAGCAGGTGCTGATCCTGTTGCCGGAAATCGCGCTGACCGCCAATTTCCTCGATCGGTTCCATGATCGCTTCGGGGCAAAGCCCGGCGAATGGCATTCCGACCTTGCGACCCGCACGCGCGAAAAGGTCTGGCGTCAGGCGGCGACCGGCGAAATCCGCGTGGTTGCCGGTGCTCGCTCGGCGCTTTTCCTGCCGTTCGAAAATCTCGGCCTGATCATTGTCGATGAAGAGCATGACCCGGCCTTCAAGCAGGAAGACCGCGTCTTCTACAATGCCCGCGATATGGCGGTCGTGCGCGCTCGAATCGCCGGCTTTCCCGTCGTTCTGGTCTCGGCGACTCCATCGGTGGAGAGCCAGGTCAATTGTATCGCCGGTCGCTACAAGCGCATCCACCTGCCGACGCGCTTTGCCGATGCGGCCATGCCCGACCTGCATCTGATCGACATGCGTCGGCATCCGCCGGAACGCGGCGGGTTCCTGTCGCCCTTGTTGCTCCGATCCGTCGGCAAGGCCGTGGAGCGAGGCGAACAGGCGCTGCTCTTCCTCAATCGGCGCGGCTATGCGCCGCTGACACTGTGCCGTGTCTGCGGTCACCGGTTCCAGTGCCCGCAATGTTCAAGCTGGCTGGTCGAACACCGCTTCCGCGGCCAGATCCAGTGCCATCAATGCGGCTATCACGAGCCGACGCCAAATGCCTGCCCGGAATGCGGCACGCTCGACCATCTGGTTGCCTGCGGCCCGGGGGTGGAGCGAATCGCCGAAGAGGTCGAGAAACATTTTCCGGATGCGCGCACGCTGGTGCTGTCTTCGGACCTCGGCGGGGTCAAACGCCTGCGGCTGGAACTGGAGGCGATCGCCAATGGCGAGGCCGATATCGTCATCGGCACGCAGCTGGTCGCCAAGGGGCACAATTTTCCGCTGATGACACTGGTCGGCATCATCGATGCGGATATCGGCCTGTCGAACGGCGATCCGCGCGCGGCCGAGCGAACCTTCCAGCTGTTGTCACAGGTCACCGGTCGTGCGGGCCGCACAGGCCGCAAGAGCCTCGGCCTGCTGCAGACGTTCCAGCCGCAGCATCCGGTGATGCAGGCGCTGGTCTCCGGCGATGCGACGGCGTTCTATGACCGTGAAATCACCGAGCGTGAGCGTGCGCAATTGCCGCCTTACGGACGGCTGGTGTCGATCATCGTATCCGCAGACAGTCGGGCCGAGGCCGAAGGGCACGCACGGGCGCTCCGACAATCGGCGCCGCATGAGCCGGGTATCGCCATTCTGGGGCCGGCCGAGGCGCCACTGGCGCTGATCCGTGGCCGGCATCGGTTCCGCCTGCTCATCCATGGCAAGCGAAGCAGCGACATGCAGTTGTTTGTCAAATCCATGCTGGCACGTGGCCCGAAGGAACGGAAATCCATCCAGGTGCAGGTGGATGTCGATCCGCAGAGTTTTCTCTAGCCATATTCAGGGTCGCTGGTGCCGAAGAAATATTGGCGAATGTAATACCGGAACCGGAGCGATTGTGGCATAAGCCGCGGCGAACATCTTCCAGGCAGGACGCGACTATGGAATTCTATTTTCCGACCGAACTCGGTGAGCAATTGGCCTTTCTGTCAGCAGCAGCTACGTCGCTGATCGGCTGTTTCATTCTGTTTGCCCCGGGTGTCACACTCAACATCATCGGCCTTTTGCGCCGAGATGAACGTTCCGAGGGACTGGGGGCAGCGCGCTCGGTGGGCGGCCTGCTGATCGGGTTCTCGGCCACTGCGATCCTGCTGGCTCAGCCGATCGTCTATCTGGCGTTCGGTTCGGCACTGGGTCTGGCTGTCTTCGGTCGCGTGCTGTCCATTATGTCCGACGGGAGAAGCAACTGGCGCAACGCTCTATTTCTGGTTGTGGAAGCCGTTCTTGCTGCTCTTCCGCTCGCCTATGTCTTCGGTCTGATTTGACCGGCGGAAACGCTCGCCCGGGCATGGCGGCTGTCAATTCGACGCAGATTCGGACAAATTTCGGCGCGGGGCCTTGCTCTAAAGGAGTAAACCGTTAATACGCGTGTTGCGAGTCTAGACCTGCTATGCTAGACGAACCGCGAAATTCGGAAAACGCAAGTGCAACACACTTGTGTTTTTGGGGAAAACAAAACGATATCAGGATCTTATGATACCCGCTTCTGGGTGATGGGAATCCTGGGTCAAGATCAGGGAAATTTTTGCCCGTGGCAGACACATCCCAAGTGATTTCTGGCGTAGCAGAGCGTTACGCATCGTCGCTTTTCGAGCTCGCGCTCGAAGCTGGCGCTGTGGATGCCGTTGCTGCCGATCTCAACCGTTTCCAGGCTATGATCGACGAAAGCGCCGATCTGAAGCGTCTGGTATTGTCGCCCGTGTTTACGGCCGAAGATCAGGGCAAGGCGATCACCGCTATTGCCCAGAAGGCTGAACTCGGTGCGCTGGTACTGAATTTTCTGAAGGTCGTTGCCGGCAATCGCCGCCTGTTTGCCGTGTCCGGCATGGTAGCTGCCTATCGCCAGATCGCTGCCCAGCACAAGGGTGAGATCACGGCGGACGTGACCTCCGCGCATGCCTTGACGGGCGAGCAGGAAAAAGAACTGAAGGCGGCGCTGAAGAGCGTAACCGGCAAGGAAGTCTCGATCAACGCTACGGTCGATGCTTCCCTTCTCGGCGGACTGATCGTCAAGGTCGGATCCCGCCAGATCGATACGTCTCTTCGCACCAAACTTTCCACCCTTAAGCTTGCACTGAAAGAGGTTGGCTGATGGATATCCGCGCCGCGGAAATTTCCGCAATTCTTAAAGATCAAATCAAAAATTTCGGCAAAGAGGCAGAAGTCTCCGAAGTCGGCCAGGTGCTTTCCGTCGGTGACGGTATTGCCCGCGTGTACGGTCTGGACAATGTCCAGGCCGGCGAAATGGTCGAATTCCCGGGCGGCATCCGTGGTATGGCGCTGAACCTTGAAGCCGACAATGTCGGCGTGGTTATCTTCGGTTCCGACCGGAGCATCAAGGAAGGCGACACCGTCAAGCGGACCGGCGCCATCGTTGACGTCCCTGTTGGTCCTGAACTGCTCGGCCGCGTCGTCGACGCGCTCGGCAACCCGATCGACGGCAAGGGCCCGATCAATGCAACGCGCCGTTCGCGCGTTGACGTCAAGGCTCCGGGCATCATCCCGCGCAAGTCGGTTCATGAGCCGATGTCGACCGGCCTCAAGGCCATCGACGCCCTGATCCCGGTTGGCCGCGGCCAGCGCGAGTTGGTCATCGGCGACCGTCAGACCGGCAAGACCGCGATCATTCTGGACTCGATCCTGAACCAGAAGGCCATTCACGACAACGGTCCGGAAGCTGAAAAGCTTTACTGCGTCTACGTCGCCATCGGCCAGAAGCGTTCGACCGTTGCCCAGTTCGTCAAGGTTCTCGAAGAACGTGGCGCCCTGCAGTACTCGATCATCATTGCCGCGACCGCTTCCGATCCGGCTCCTATGCAGTACCTGGCACCGTTCGCCGGTTGCGCCATGGGCGAATATTTCCGCGACAACGGCATGCATGCCCTGATCGCTTATGATGACCTGTCCAAGCAGGCTGTCGCTTACCGTCAGATGTCGCTTCTGCTGCGTCGTCCGCCGGGCCGCGAAGCTTATCCGGGCGACGTTTTCTATCTCCATTCGCGCCTGCTCGAGCGCGCCGCCAAGATGGGCGACGCTGCCGGTGCCGGCTCGCTGACCGCTCTGCCGGTCATCGAAACGCAGGGCAACGACGTGTCGGCCTTCATTCCGACCAACGTGATCTCGATCACCGACGGCCAGATCTTCCTTGAAACCGACCTGTTCTACCAGGGCATTCGTCCGGCCGTTAACGTCGGTCTGTCGGTTTCGCGCGTCGGTTCGGCCGCTCAGGTCAAGGCGATGAAGCAGGTTGCCGGCTCGATCAAGGGCGAGCTTGCCCAGTATCGTGAAATGGCTGCCTTCGCCCAGTTCGGCTCCGACCTTGATGCTTCGACCCAGCGCCTGCTGAATCGTGGCGCACGCCTGACCGAACTCCTGAAGCAGCCGCAGTTCTCGCCGCTGAAGACGGAAGAACAGGTTGCCGTGATCTTCGCCGGTGTGAACGGCTATCTCGACAAGGTTGCAGTCAATCAGGTCGGCAAGTTCGAACAGGGCCTGCTCTCCTACCTGCGTTCGGAAGGCAAGGCTATCCTTGACGCCATCCGCACCGAGAAGGCGATCAGCGACGACACCAAGGGCAAGCTCAAGGCGGCTCTCGATACGTTCGCCAAGAACTTCGCCTGATCAGGGCTCAAGCCAAGGACGGATAACGGATGCCTTCACTTAAGGATCTGAAAAACCGGATCGCCTCCGTCAAGGCGACGCAGAAAATCACCAAGGCGATGAAAATGGTCGCCGCGGCGAAGCTGCGTCGTGCGCAGGAGGCGGCCGAGGCTGCTCGGCCGTATTCGCAGCGCATGGGTATCGTTCTTGCCAATATCGCCCAGGCGGTCGGCACGGACGATAGCGTGCCGCGTCTGATGGCCGGCACCGGCAAGGACGATGTGCATCTGCTCGTCGTCTGCACTGCCGAGCGTGGCCTTTGCGGCGGTTTCAATTCGCAGATTTCCCGTTTCGCCCGCGACCATGCGCGCAAGCTTCTGGCCGCCGGCAAGACGGTCAAGATCTTCTGCGTCGGCAAGAAGGGCTTCGACAGCCTTCGCCGCGAATTCGGTTCGATCATCGTCGAGCGTACGGATCTGCGCGAAGTCAAGCGTATCGGTTTTGCCGATGCGGATGCCATCGGTCGCAAGATCATCGGCATGTTCGAGCGCGGCGAGTTCGACGTCTGCACGCTTTTCTATTCCGAATTCAAGTCGGTCATCAGCCAGATCCCGACTGCGATGCAGCTTATTCCGGCTGCCGCACCTGACGTTGATGCACAGGATGGTGCTTCGGCGTTGTATGAATACGAGCCGGATGCGGCTGCGATCCTCGCGGATCTCATCCCGCGCAATATCTCGGTTCAGGTCTTCCGGGCCCTGCTCGAAAATGTCGCTGGTGAAATGGGCGCCAAGATGAGCGCCATGGACAATGCGACACGCAACGCCGGTGAAATGATCAACAAACTGACGCTGAGCTACAACCGCCAGCGCCAGGCTCAGATCACCACCGAGCTCATCGAAATCATTGCGGGCGCGGAAGCGCTCTGAGGTTAAGGAAAGAGGGTAAGAATTATGGCTAAGGCAGCTACCCCCAAATCTACCGCAGCTGGCAAGGTGACGCAGGTCATCGGCGCTGTCGTCGACGTATCGTTCGAAGGTGAACTGCCCTCGATCCTGAACGCGCTCGAAACGACGAATGGCGGCAACCGCCTGGTTCTGGAAGTGGCGCAGCACCTCGGTGAAAACCAGGTCCGCACGATCGCCATGGACTCGACCGAAGGTCTGGTTCGCGGTCAGCCGGTTTCTGACACGGGCGCTCCGATCACCGTTCCGGTTGGTCCGGAAACGCTCGGCCGCATCATGAATGTCATCGGCGAGCCGGTTGACGAAGCCGGTCCGCTGGTCACGTCCGGTAAGCGCGCCATCCACCAGGAAGCGCCTTCCTATGTCGAGCAGTCGACCGACGCACAGATCCTCGTCACCGGCATCAAGGTCGTCGACCTTCTGGCGCCTTACGCAAAGGGCGGCAAGATCGGCCTGTTCGGCGGCGCCGGCGTTGGCAAGACCGTTCTGATCATGGAACTGATCAACAACGTCGCCAAGGCGCACGGTGGCTACTCGGTGTTTGCTGGCGTGGGTGAACGTACCCGCGAAGGCAACGACCTTTACCACGAAATGATCGAGTCGGGCGTGAACAAGCTCGGCGGCGGCGAAGGCTCCAAGGCTGCCCTCGTTTACGGTCAGATGAATGAACCGCCGGGTGCGCGCGCTCGCGTTGCTCTCACCGGTCTGACGATCGCTGAAGACTTCCGCGACAAAGGCCAGGACGTCCTGTTCTTCGTCGACAATATCTTCCGCTTCACCCAGGCAGGTTCCGAAGTGTCGGCTCTGCTCGGCCGTATCCCGTCGGCCGTTGGTTACCAGCCGACGCTCGCCACGGACATGGGTCAGATGCAGGAACGCATCACCACCACGACCAAGGGCTCGATCACCTCGGTTCAGGCGATCTACGTTCCCGCCGACGACTTGACCGACCCGGCGCCGGCAACCTCGTTCGCCCACCTGGACGCAACGACGGTTCTGTCGCGCTCGATCGCCGAAAAGGGCATCTACCCGGCCGTTGACCCGCTCGACTCCACCTCGCGCATGCTCGACCCGATGATCGTCGGCGAAGAGCACTACGAAGTCGCTCGTAAGGTTCAGTCGACCCTTCAGCGCTACAAGGCTCTCCAGGACATCATCGCCATCCTCGGCATGGACGAACTGTCGGAAGAAGACCGTCTGGCCGTTGCCCGCGCTCGTAAGATCGAACGCTTCCTGTCGCAGCCGTTCTTCGTCGCCGAAGTCTTCACCGGTTCGCCGGGCAAGCTGGTGGCACTCGAAGACACGATCAAGGGCTTCAAGGGCCTGGTCAACGGCGACTACGACCACCTTCCGGAAGCCGCCTTCTACATGGTCGGTTCGATGGAAGAAGCCATCGAAAAGGCAAAGAAGCTGGCTGCCGAAGCCGCTTAAGTTAGGATCGGCGGCACGCGGGGCCATCCTGCGTGCCGCGCCTCTTTCCATCAGAGAAGTGAACGACCATGGCCGACAATTTCAGTTTTGAACTCGTTTCGCCCGAGCGCCTCTTGTTGTCCGAAATGGTCAGCGAAGTGGTGATCCCGGCTACCGAAGGCGAAATGACCGTCATGGCCAATCATGCGCCGACCATGACCACGATCAAGCCGGGTGTTGTCTCGGTGAAGCTCGCTTCGGGCCAGGTCACCAAATATGTGGTTTTCGGCGGTTTCGCCGACGTTCTCCCGACCGGCTGCACTTTGCTCGCCGAATCCGCTGTGCCCCTCTCGGAGGTAACGCCGGATACGCTGAGCAAGCGCATCGATGAGGCCCGCAAGGAGCTGGAGTCGGTTGACCATCACGAACATCGCAGCCGCCTCGAGCATTATCTCGGCGAACTGACCAACCTGAATGGAATTCTGGTCGCCGCCTGAAAGGCTGAGGCCGAGGGCGAATCGAGGCCCTCCAGACCGGTTGCGACAAAATGATATCTGCAAAGCCGAGCGTCGCGAGACACTCGGCTTTTTCTTTGGTCGCTTTGTCGATGCTACCGCGCGTCCTCGAGGATCATCGCGGCCCCCTTCTCCGCGACCATCATCGTCGGCGCATTGATGTTGCCGGCGGTGACGTTCGGGAAGATCGAGGCATCGACGATCCTGAGACCGGGCACGCCATGGACCCGCAGGCGCGTGTCGACCACGGACGTTTGGGCGTCCGGTCCCATCGCGCAACTGCCGCAGAGATGGTAGATCGACCCGCTGTTTTGACGGAAATAGCCGAGTAGTTGTTCATCACTGTTGACCGTCGAGGATGGAGACACTTCCTCCTCGATCACCGAGGCGAGCGCGGGCGCGGCTGCTATGCGTCTCACCAGGTGGCTACCCTGAATGACGTCGGCAATATCCCTGTCGGTGGAGAGATAGTTCGGCCGGATCAGTGGCGCCGCTTCCGGCGCATTCGATCCGATGGTGATCGTGCCCCGACTGGTGGGCCGGCAGGAATTGAAGGCGATGAGGAAGCCGGGATAGGGCTCAGGCGCCAACCCCGCCCGCGGATTGACGGGGATGCGGTAGGACAGCGGATTGAAATAGAGTTGGATATTCGGCCGGGTCTCATCGGCGTCGCCGCGAAAGAAGCCGCCCGCCTGGTTGACGCTCATTGCGAAAGGTCCGCTGCGGGTCAGGAGATACTGCAGCCCGAGCGCTGCCTGGCCAAACAGGCTGGCAAAGGTGCCGTTCAATGTCGGACGGTTGGCGCGATAGTAGAAGCTGGCACAGAGATGGTCCTGAAGGTTTCGACCGACTGCCGGCAGATGCCGACGTGTCGTGATGCCATGGGAAAAGAGCAACGCTCCGTCGCCAAGACCCGAGAGCTGCATCAGCTTTGGCGTATCAACGGCGCCAGCGGCGAGGATTACTTCGCGCCTCGCGCTGAACGTCCGCAGGGTACCGTGTTGCCGGACTTCGACTGCCTCCACCCGTCCGTCGGCCGAGAGGATCAGCCGTTGGGCAAAGGCATGCCGCTCGATTGCGAGATTGTGCCGCTTCAAGGCAGGCCGCAGATACTCGGCGCTGGAATGCGATCTCTGGCCGTTGCGCGTATTGATGTCATAGACGCCCGCACCCTCGATATCGCGGCCGTTGAAGTCGGGATTGGCGGGCAGGCCGAGTTCCTGACAGGCCTCCAGAAATGCGTCGCTGACAGCATGCGTGCTGCCGCGCATCGGCGTCACATGGATCGGGCCCCTGTCGCCATGATAGTCGGAGGGGCCGTTGCGATGGGTCTCCAGCGCCTTGAAATAGGGGAGCACGTCGTCCGCTGACCAACCGGGATTGCCGGCGGCTGCCCAGTCGTCGAAATCGGCTGGGGCACCGCGGACATAGACCATGGCGTTGATCGAACCGGAGCCGCCCTGGACCTTGCCGCGTGGCACGTAGATCCGGCGGTCGGCCAGTGCGGCCTCCGGTTCGGTCGAATACATCCAGTTGACCTTGGGATTGTAGTAGCTCTTGGCGTAGCCCACCGGGATCTTGAACCAGAAGCTGTCATCCTTGCCGCCGGCCTCGATGAGAAGAACGCTGTAGCGTCCGCTCTCGCTCAGGCGGCTGGCCAGAATGCAGCCGGCCGAGCCGGCGCCGACAATGACAAAATCGTAGATCATGACGGATGTTCAGCCTTTTGCCGGCGCGAAGGCTTTGACGTCGGCGTGCTCTGCCGCCATCTGCAGGTGCAGGCGATCGCCGGTGTAGGGCGAATGCCGTTTGACCACGTCGAGATCAAGTTCGATGCCCAAGCCTGGCTCGCGCGACGGGATCAGGTATCCGTCGTCAAAGGCCAGCTTCGTCTTCAGGACCTCGCCATGGAAGCCGCCAAAATCGATGATGGCTTCGTGGATGAGGAAGTTCGGCGTTGCCGCCGAGAGCTGGATGCTGGCAGCGGCGCCCACCGGTCCATTGTAGAGATGCGGCGCGATCTGGGCATAGAAGGTCTCGGCCATGCCGGCGATCTTTTTGGCCTCCAGCAGGCCGCCGACGCGGGCGACGTTCATCTGCAGAATGGAGGCGGCACCCTCAAGCAGCACGCGCTGGAATTCGTATTTGGTCGTCAGCCGCTCACCGGTCGAGACCGGGATCGAGGTGGCGCGGGCGACTTCCGCCATGGCGGCTTCCTGGCCCGGCGGTACCGGTTCCTCGAACCACATCGGATCGTATTTTTCCAGCCGCTTTGCCAATCGGATTGCTGAGGACGGTACCATCTGGCCGTGGGTGCCGAAGAGGATATCGGCACGGCTGCCGACAGCTTGCCGGATCCGGGCGCAGAACTCTTCGCAGCGGTCCATGACCCCCAGTGACAATTGATGGCCGGAATAGTTGGTGTAGGGACCGGCGGGATCGAACTTCAGCGCGGTAAAGCCCATCTCGACCATGCGCACGGCTTCTTCGGCCGCCAGGTCGATGTCATTGTAGTCGTAGTCGCCGGCCGCATTCTTCGGGTAAAGATAGGTATAGGCGCGCAGCTTTTCGTGCACGGTGCCGCCGAGCAGATCGGCGACCGGCCGGCCAGCCGCCTTGCCGATGATGTCCCAGCAGGCGATTTCCAGGCCGGATACGATGCCCATCATCGTCGGGTCGGGACGCTGGGTGAAGCCGCTCGAATAGGCAGCGCGCCAGAATCGCTCGATCTGGTGCGGATCATGGCCTTCCAGATAACGCTGGAAGACATCGTCGATCAGCGGTACCAGGGCGGTGGGATGGAAGGACGTCGCGTAGATCTCGCCGATGCCCTTGATGCCGCAGGCCGTCTCCAGTTCGACGAAGATCCAGTACATGCCGCCGACATGCGGTGGCGGGACGGCGACGACATAGGTGTTCAGCGACGCGATCTTCATGGATGTTTCCTGGGCTCTGGGTGTTGAGGGTGCGGTGGTTGGGGGTCTGTGCTTGTGGATCTCGCCTAGTGTTTCAGAATCACGAGGCGGGTCTGGGTGAATTCCAGCATGCCGTGCTTGCCATCGTCGCCGCCGAGGCCCGATCGTTTCCATCCGGCGTGGTAGCCCTGATAGGGATCGGCCGGGAAGCGGTTGATGTAGAGTTCGCCGGCCTCGATCTCGTTCGCGGCCTTCATCACCTTGCGATAGTTTTCGGAAAACAGCACCGAGGCGAGGCCGAACTGGTGGTCGCTGGCCATGGCAAGGGCGTCGTCGAATTCGTCGTATGGGATGACGGCGAGAACTGGGCCAAAGACTTCTTCGCGGACGATTTCCATGTCGTGGCGGCAGTGCGAGAGCAAAGTCGGCGGATAGAAATAGCCCTCGCCGGCGGGCACGAAGCCGCCCGTCTCGATGATCGCGCCGTCCGTTCTTGCCCGTTCGACCATGTGATGGACGCGCAGGCGTGCAGCCGCATTGGCCAGCGGCCCCATCGCATCCGGGCTTTTGCCGCGATCGCCATACCGGCGGTCATGGAATGCGATGCGCAATCTGACAAGCAGATCCTCGTGCACCGATTGATGCACATAGAGACGTTCGACGGAGGTGCAGACCTGGCCGCAATGGGCAGTCTTGGCTGCCAGCACCATGCGGGTCACCGCATCCAGATCGGCATCGGGCTCGATGATCACCGGTGTCTTGCCGCCGAGTTCCAACGAAGGCTTTGCGATGTTGGTCTTGCAGTATTTCAACACGGTCTGGCCGGCGACGACGCTGCCGGTCAGCGTGATCATACCCACCTGCGGCCGTGTGCACATCACTTCGGCTACGTCGTGGCTCATGGTCATGATGTTGACGAGGCCGGTCGGCAAATCGGCTTCGAGCAGAGCCTCGGCAAAAACGAAGGCGGAGGTCGGCGTAGTGTTGCTCGGCCGCACGACCACCGCATTGCCGGTGATCAGGGCCGGGGCAATCTTGCGCACGAGCGTGTAGATCGGAAAATTGAACGGGATGAGACAGGCGACCACGCCGATCGGCGCACGTTTCAGCATCAGCGTCTCGTCCGGCGTGTCGCTCTCGATCACTTCGCCTTCGACACGGCGAGCCCATTCGGCATGATAACGCATGAGCTCGACACCGTAGATGGCTTCGGCGGTCGCATCTGCCAGGCTTTTGCCGCTTTCGCGGGCAAGCGCCTCGCCGATCTTGCCGGCATTGCGCTCGATTGCGTCCGCCAGCCGGCGCATGACATTGCCGCGCTCGATCGCGGGCAGTCTGCCCCAGCTCTTCTGCGCCGCTGCTGCATGATTGACCGCTGCGATGACATCCGCTTCCGTAGCGGCGGGAACCGACGCAAAAACGTCGCCGTCTGCAGGGTTGCGAACTTCGATTACGGGGCGGCTTTCCAGCTCGACGAAACGGCCGCCAATGAAATTGCGATACTCGGTCATGGCCATCTCCTGCAGCGATACTATCGCCAAGTAGGGGCCGCAGATGCCGGCTTCGCAAGCGAGTTATTGTCGGGCTAATCATTCCAAAATGGAATGTTTCAATCCGTGCCCAGCTCCGTCGTCAGCCATTGGCGAAACGCCGAGGCATTGGCGCTCTCCGGTTGTTCGGCGCGGGTGACCAGCCAATAGGATTCATGACCCTCGACCTCGACATCCATCACCTGCGACAGTTGACCCGAGCGGATCAGGGACGCCACCATGAAGCGGTCTGCCACGGCAACGCCAAGACCGTTGCATGCTGCCTCCACCGCCATGTCGAGCAGGTCGAATTCCAGTCCGCCCCGGGTGTTGGTGTGGCTGAGATCGGCGGCATCCAGCCAGCGCTGCCATGTCAGGTAGCGTTGGTCGGCGGAAGCGAGAACATGCAGAAATGTCAGGTCGGACAGATCGGTCGCCTGGCCGTCCGGCTTTGCGCGCAACAAATGCGGTGCACAGACGGCGATATGGCGCTCGGTCATCAGCAGTTGCGATTTCAGCATCGGCCATTCACCGTCGCCGAAGCGGATGGCGCAATCGAGAATGCTGCGTTCTGCGAGGCTGTCTTGCAGTTCGGTGGTGATGCTGATCTCGATGTCGGGCATGAACGCCCGCAGGCTGGCCAGTCTCGGCATCAGCCAGCGCTTGGCAAAGGTCGGCGGCACATTGATGCGCAACCTGCGCTGGTTGCTCTTTTCCATGATGCCGCGCACGGCAAGTTCGACATTGTGAAAGGCCTGCTGCAGGGTCGCTAGAAGCTCGACGCCGGACGGCGTCAGCTCAAGGTGGTGATGCTTGCGAATCACCAGGGTTTCGCCGAGCTGCTCTTCGAGATTGCGGACCTGGCGGCTGACGGCGCTCTGGGTGAGGTTCAACCGGTCGGCCGCGCGGGTGAAGCTGCGGGTCTGCCCGACCACTTCGAACACTTTCATGGCCGAAAGCGCCGGCAATTTTCGCATGATCGTTCCTGTCTTCCTGCCGTCGCAAAGGTTTGTTCCGAACCATATAAGCAGAGACGGAGCGCGCCCGTCACCCAGTTTCGGCGTTTTTCATCCCTGATTGTCGAATGCAATTGAATGCAACGGGGCAGCCGTTGAGATAGTCTGCGGGTCGTCGTTCGCAACAACAGGGAGGTTGGCGCATGAAAGTCGGAATCGTGGGTGCCGGCATGGTCGGCAGTTCGGCGGGTTATGCCCTGGCGCTGATGGGCATTGCCAGCGAGATCGTCCTGATCGACCAGAATAGTGCCTTAGCGCTTGCCCAGGCGGAGGATATCTCGCATGCGGTTCCCTTCATGTCGTCGACGACGGTGAATGCAGGCGGCTACAAGGATCTGGAGGGCGCTGGCGTCGTCATTCTCGCCGCTGGTGTCAGCCAGAAGCCCGGCGAGACGCGTCTGGAACTGCTGGAGCGCAACGCCGCCGTGTTTCGCGCGGTGTTGAGCGAGGTGCTGCCGGTCGTGCCCGAGGCGATCCTGTTGATCGCGTCCAATCCCGTCGACATCATGACCCAGATCACTACGCGGATATCCGGGCTTGCGCCTCAGCGCGTCATAGGGTCCGGCACGATCCTCGACACGGCACGTTTTCGCAGCCTGATCGGTCGGCATCTCGGCATTTCGCCGCAATCTGTCCACGCCTATGTGCTGGGCGAACACGGCGACAGCGAAGTTCTGGCCTGGTCGAGTGCACGGGCTGGATCGGTTTCGCTTCATTCGTTTGCCGAGCAGGTCGATCACCCTCTGACGGAGGAGATTCGGGCTTCGATAGACGATGGCGTGCGCAATGCCGCCTACAAGATCATCAACGGCAAAGGATCGACCTATTACGGCATCGGCGCGGGACTGGCCCGGATCGTCAAGGCGATTGCGCAGGATCACCGCGATGTGCTGTCGGTGTCGATCGTGACACCGGAGGTGGCCGGCGTTCGCGACGTGGCGCTCTCCATTCCGCGGGTGATTGGCGCCGCCGGCGTGATGACGGATCTGTTTCCGGATCTCGACGAGCAGGAGCACGCTGCCTTGAACCGAAGCGCGTCGCTCCTGAAGGGGCTGGCGGATTCTGTTCGGTTATAATCAGCCGGTGTTTGCCGCATGGCGGCTGGCGAGGTATCCGTTCGGGCATGAACAGCGTCCATGGAAAGCCCATAAGGTCTGGCAATGATCGACAAGCTTGAATTCTTTATAGCGTTGGCCCGTGAGAAGCATTTCGGCCGGGCCGCCGAGGAATGCGGCGTGACGCAGCCGACATTGTCAGCGGCCATCCGTCAGCTTGAGGATCAGCTTGGCGTGATGCTGGTCCAGCGCGGTTCACGGTACCAGGGCCTGACGCCGGAGGGACAGCGGGTCCTCGAATGGGCGCGCCGGATCGTCGGCGACACGCGGACCTTGCGCGAGGAAATGCGTGCCGCGCGGCATGGTCTTGCCGGGCATATCCGGCTTGCGGTCATTCCGACGGCCCTGGCGATGGTCCAGCGATTGACGGAGCCCTTTCAGCAGCGGCATCCGAATGTGACGTTTTCCGTCCTGTCGCGCACATCGCTGCAGGTTTTGAGCCTGCTCGAAAATCTCGAGATCGATGCCGGCATCACGTATCTGGACAATGAACCGTTGGGCCGGGTAACGAGCGTGCCGCTCTACAGCGAGCGTTATCATCTGATCGCCGCTGTCGGAACGCCGCTTGCGGATCGAGATTCGGTGACCTGGAGCGAAGTGGCCGAGCTCCGCCTCTGTCTGCTGACCGCCGACATGCAGAACCGCCGGATCATCAACCAGCATATGGCCGAGGCGGGGGTAACACCCAGGCCGACGCTCGAATCCAATTCGATGATCGTGCTGTTCTCCCACATCCGCACCGGGAAATGGGCGTCGATCATGCCGCGCAACGTCGCCGAATCCTTCGGGTTCACCGAGGCGATCCGGATGATACCGATCACCGATCCGGATGCGCAGCACCTGGTCGGGCTTGTCGCGACGCATCGCGAACCGCATACGCCACTGGTGTCCGGCCTTCTGCACGAGGCCCGTCTGCTGGTTGCGGCCCAGGCCTTCGATAGATTTTTTCTATCGACCGACGAAACAGCTGCATTGACCTGAGCCCGGCAACACGGTCATCCTGAACATCAGATAACGTTGGCGATTTCTGTCAGCGCTGTATTTCACCGAAAATGCGAGGCGGCAGCCCCGGTGCACTAAGATCTGGATGGCTTGTCGGTTTGGGAGGACTGGCACATGAATATTCGGGCGATTGCCGAAGATGAGGCAATCCGTATCTCGTCGATCATTGAGGATCTGAAGCATCTGGAAGGTCCGATGCTGCCGATCCTGCACGAGATTCAGGCCGTTTTCGGCTTCGTTCCCGAGAGTGCCAAGCCGCTCATCGCCAAGGCGCTCAATCTGTCGCGCGCCGAGGTGCATGGCGTGGTCACCTTCTATCACGATTTTCGCGATCATCCGTCCGGTCGACATGTGCTGAAACTCTGTCGCGCCGAGGCTTGCCAGTCGATGGGTGGCGAGCCTCTTGCAGAAAAGCTGCTGTCCCGGCTGGGCATCGACTGGCATGGGACCACGGCCGATGGGGCGATTACCGTCGAGCCGGTTTTCTGTCTCGGCCTCTGTGCCCAGGCACCGGCAGCCATGCTGGACGATGAACTTTATGCAAGGCTGGACGAGCACTGTCTGACCGACATCGTTGCGGAGGCACGCCGATGAGCGTTACCATTTTTGTCCCCCGTGATTCAGCCGCTCTTGCCGTCGGTGCCAACCGCGTTGCTGCGGCCATCGAGCGGGAAGCCGCTGCCCGTGGTCTCGACGTTGCGATCGTTCGCAATGGCTCGCGCGGCATGCTCTGGCTTGAAGTCCTGGTCGAGGTTCGCACGGAAGCCGGCCGTATCGCTTACGGCCCGGTCGCGCCAGCGGATGTTCCGGGCCTGTTTGATGCCGGGTTTCTCAACGGTGGCGTGCATCCGCTCGGTCATGGTGAAACGAAGGAAATTCCGTTCCTCAAGGGTCAAACACGGCTTACCTTCTCCCGGTGTGGTGTGACGGATCCGTTGTCGTTGGACGACTATCGCCATTATCAGGGCCTGAAGGGCCTGGAAAAGGCGATTGCGCTTTCACCGGCCGATATTGTCAGCCAGGTGACCAATAGCGGTCTCCGTGGTCGCGGCGGAGCGGGTTTCCCAACCGGCATCAAATGGAAGACGGTGGCTGACGCCAAGGCGGAGCAGAAATATATCGTCTGCAACGCCGACGAGGGCGATAGCGGTACGTTTGCCGACCGGATGATCATGGAGGGTGATCCCTTCGTGCTGATCGAAGGCATGGTCATTGCCGGCATCGCCACCGGCGCGACCAAGGGCTATGTCTACACCCGGTCGGAATATCCGCATGCGATCACGATAATGAACGAGGCGATCACGATTGCCCGCAATGCCGGCGTTCTTGGCGCTTCCGTGTTGGGTTCGACTTACGCTTTCGACATGGAAGTTCGCGAAGGGGCAGGTGCCTATGTCTGCGGCGAGGAAACCTCGCTGCTTAACAGTCTGGAAGGCAAGCGCGGCATCGTGCGCGCCAAGCCGCCGCTGCCAGCCTTGCAGGGCCTGTTCGGCAAGCCGACCGTGGTCAACAACGTCATGTCGCTCGCTTCCATTCCTGTCATCATGGACCAGGGCGCGCAGTTCTACCGCGATTTCGGCGTTGGTCGGTCGCATGGCACGATCCCGATCCAGATTGCCGGCAATATCAAACATGGCGGCCTGTACGAGACGGCGTTCGGCCTGACGCTCGGCCAGTTGATCGATGATATCGGCGGCGGCACGGTGTCTGGCCGGCCGGTCAAGGCGGTGCAGGTCGGCGGGCCGCTCGGCGCCTATTTCCCGCGAGAATTGTTCGATACGGTTTTCGACTATGAGGCGTTCGCTGCGCGCGACGGACTGATCGGCCACGCCGGCATCGTCGTCTTTGACGATACTGCCGACATGCTGAAACAGGCCCGTTTTGCGATGGAATTCTGCGCCATCGAAAGCTGCGGCAAGTGCACGCCCTGTCGCATCGGTTCGACGCGTGGTGTCGAGACGGCCGACAGGATTGCGAAGGGCATAGAACCGGAAAAGAACCGGGAACTGCTGACCGATCTCTGCAACACGATGAAATTCGGCTCCCTCTGCGCGCTGGGTGGCTTCACGCCATATCCGGTGCTGAGCGCGATGAAGCATTTCCCAGCCGACTTTGCTCCGGCACCGTTGGTGGAGGCGGCAGAATGAGCGCGCCGAACACAGTCAAGGGTCCCGCATCCTACTTCCCGTCGATCGAAAAGACCTATGGGCAGCCGATCGACCACTGGATTGCGCTGATACGTGGTCAGTCCGGTCTAACGCATATGCAGATCGTCAATTGGCTGAAGCAGACGCATGGTCTGGGGCATGGTCATGCCAACGCTCTCGTGGCGCATACGCTGGCCGAGACCAAACAAGCTGGAGGGAACTGACTATGGGCAATCTTTCCAATGATTTCAAAGGAGCCTTTTGATGGGTCTCGTTCCGGAAATTGACTATGGCACGCCGGCATCGCGTGCCAGCGAGACCGTCACGCTGACCATCGACGGTCGCGAGATCACCGTTCCCGCCGGGACCTCGATCATGCGCGCCTCGATGGAAGCGGGCATCCAGGTGCCGAAGCTCTGCGCGACCGACATGGTCGATGCCTTCGGGTCCTGCCGGCTCTGTCTGGTCGAGGTCGAGGGTCGCAACGGCACGCCCGCATCCTGCACGACCCCGGTTGCCGCCGGCCTTGTCGTCCATACTCAGACGGAGCGGCTGAAGCAGATCCGCAAGGGTGTGATGGAGCTTTATATCTCCGACCACCCGCTCGACTGTCTGACCTGCGCTGCCAATGGCGATTGCGAGCTGCAGGACATGGCCGGCGCCGTCGGCCTGCGTGATGTGCGCTACGGCTATGAAGGTGATAATCATGTCAAGGCGCGTACTGGTGCTGGTGGCGGCGAGGTCAATGCCCGCTACATGCCGAAGGACGAGAGCAATCCTTACTTCACCTATGATCCGGCTAAATGCATCGTCTGTTCGCGCTGCGTGCGCGCCTGCGAGGAAGTGCAGGGTACGTTTGCGCTGACCATCGAGGGACGTGGTTTCGGCAGCCGTGTGTCGCCCGGCGCGCATGAAGACTTCCTGTCGTCCGAATGCGTTTCCTGCGGTGCCTGCGTTCAGGCCTGTCCCACCGCCACGCTGACCGAGAAGTCGGTGATCGCCATCGGCCAGCCGGAACATTCTGTTGTTACCACCTGTGCCTATTGTGGTGTCGGATGTTCGTTCAAGGCGGAAATGCGCGGCGAAGAGTTGGTGCGCATGGTGCCGTGGAAAGACGGCAAGGCCAATCGCGGCCATTCCTGCGTCAAGGGACGGTTTGCCTATGGTTACGCAAGCCACAAGGACCGCATCCTCAATCCAATGGTGCGCGAAAACATCTCCGACCCCTGGCGCGAAGTGACCTGGGAAGAGGCCTTTGCCCATATCGCGGCGGAGTTCAAGCGCATCCAGTATCAGTACGGTCGCGAGGCGATCGGGGGCATTACATCGTCGCGCTGCACCAATGAAGAAACCTATCTGGTGCAGAAGCTGATCCGCGCCGGCTTCGGCAACAACAATGTCGATACCTGCGCCCGTGTCTGTCATTCGCCGACAGGCTATGGCCTTGGCCAAGCCTTCGGTACGTCGGCGGGCACACAGGATTTCGACAGCGTCGAACATTCCGACGTGGTCGTGGTCATTGGCGCCAATCCGACGGATGGCCATCCGGTGTTCGGCTCGCGGCTGAAGAAGCGGCTGCGCCAGGGGGCAAAGCTGATCGTGATCGATCCGCGTCGTACCGATATCGTCCGCAGCCCGCATATCGAAGCGGCGTTCCACCTGCCGCTGAAGCCGGGCACCAATGTCGCAGTTATGACCGCCATGGCGCATGTCATCGTGACCGAGGGTCTGTTTGCCGAGGCTTTCATTCGCGAACGCTGCGACTGGTCGGAATTCGAAGACTGGGCGTCTTTCGTCGCCGAGCCGCAGCACAGCCCGGAGGCGACGGAAGCCTTCACCGGCGTTCCGGCTGCGGACTTGCGCGGCGCTGCCCGTCTCTATGCGACGGGTGGCAATGGCGCGATCTACTACGGTCTCGGCGTCACCGAACACAGCCAGGGCTCGACCACCGTCATGGCAATTGCCAACCTCTCGATGGTGACCGGCAATATCGGTCGTCCGGGTGTCGGCGTGAACCCGTTGCGCGGGCAGAACAATGTCCAGGGCTCCTGCGACATGGGCTCCTTCCCGCACGAGTTTCCCGGTTACCGCCACGTGTCGGACGATGCGACGCGCGATACGTTCGAGAAGCTTTGGGGCGTGACGCTGAGCAATGAGCCTGGCCTTCGCATTCCCAACATGCTCGATGCGGCCGTCGATGGCACGTTCAAGGGCATCTACATCCAGGGCGAGGATATTCTCCAGTCCGATCCGGATACCAAACACGTCTCGGCTGGTCTCGCCGCGATGGAATGTGTGGTCGTGCACGACCTCTTCCTCAATGAGACGGCGAACTACGCGCATGTCTTCCTGCCGGGTTCGACCTTCCTCGAAAAGGATGGCACCTTCACCAACGCCGAGCGCCGCATCAACCGCGTGCGCAAGGTAATGAGCCCGAAGAACGGCTACAGCGACTGGGAAGTGACGCAGAAGCTTGCCCAGGCGATGGGGCTCAATTGGGCCTACAGCCATCCGTTCGAAATCATGGACGAGATCGCCGCGACCACACCGAGCTTTGCCAAGGTCTCCTATGACTATCTCGAGACGATGGGATCGGTGCAGTGGCCCTGCAACGAAGCGCATCCGGAAGGCTCGCCGATCATGCATACCGATGGTTTCGTGCGCGGCAGGGGTAAGTTCATCCGCACCGAATATGTCGCTACCGACGAACGCACCGGGCCGCGCTTCCCGCTGCTTCTCACCACCGGTCGGATCCTGTCCCAGTACAATGTCGGTGCGCAGACGCGGCGGACGGAAAACACGGTCTGGCACGATGAGGACCGGCTGGAAGTGCATCCGCATGATGCCGAACAGCGCGGCATCAAGGATGGCGACTGGATCAAGCTGACCAGCCGTTCGGGGGACACGACACTGCGTGCGCTGCTGACCGATCGCGTCTCGCCGGGCGTCGTCTATACTACCTTCCACCATCCCGACACGCAGGCCAATGTCATCACCACGGACTTCTCCGACTGGGCGACAAATTGCCCGGAATACAAGGTGACCGCGGTCCAGGTTTCGCCGTCGAACGGGCCGACCGAGTGGCAGGAGGACTATGACGAACTGTCGCGTCGCTCGCGCCGTATCGTCGGTAAGCTTGAGGCTGCGGAGTAACGCATGGAAGCGTCTTCGGCTCCCGCGACTGGACGATGTGGCCGCTCGGATGAAAGCATCGGCGGGACGGGGCTGACAGCGTGACTGTGCGAAACGTGACCCTTGCCGTCCGCGAAATCCGCAGCCGCCAAGGCCTGATGACGGAAGCAAGCCGTCTTGTACCGGAAGAGGTGCCGATTGCCTTCTCCTATGGCGGCAGCACCCATGCGGTGATGATGGCAACGCCGGCGGATCTTGAGGATTTTGCCGTGGGGTTCTCGCTCGCCGAAGGCATCATTCGAGACGTACGCGAGATCGTCGAGATCGAGTCCGTCGAAGCTGGGGACGGAATTGATGTGCAAATCGTGTTGGCGGACCAGAACGCCGAGGCCTTGACCTCGCGACGCAGGCGCATGGCTGGTCCGGTCGGATGCGGGCTTTGCGGCATCGAGTCGATCGAGCAGGCGACCCGTGACGTACCCGTGATTGCAGACAATGGCTTCGTTCTCCGGCCCGCGCAGATCGCCGAGGCGATGCGGGCTCTGGGCGAGGGGCAAAGGCTCAATCGGGAGACGCGTGCGGTGCATGCCGCCGGCTTTTATGTGCCGGGCCAGGGGGTTGTGGCGATCCGCGAGGATGTCGGCCGGCACAATGCGCTCGACAAGCTCACGGGTGCAGTCCTCATCGGCGGCTGGCTGCCGGCTGAAGGGGCGGTTGTGGTCACCAGCCGGCTCTCTGTCGAGATGGTTCAGAAGACGGCGGCACTTGGCAGTTCCATGCTGATCGCGATTTCAGCGCCAACGGCCCTGGCCATTCGTACTGCGGAAAAGGCGGGTATGACCTTGATCGGCATTGCCCGTGACGACGATTTCGAAATTTTTACCGGATCTGAAAAAGTGATCCAGGGAGTATTTCACGATGTCTCATAGCGGCACTGACGAAAAGCTCGTGCGGATGGCAAACCAGATCGCCACCTTCTTTCTGTCGCAACCGGCGGAGGTTCGGGTGGATGGCGTCGCCCTGCATATCAACAAATTCTGGGAGGTGCGCATGCGCCGGCGGTTCTTCGAAATGATCGACGCCCATGAAGAGGGGTTTCTGCCGCTCGTCGTGGAAGCTGCCGCGAAGATCCATCGTCCGGCCCCTGCTGTTGCGCACACTCCGGTGCAGATGCAGCCGTCCTGAGCCCTGCTGATGGCAGGCGTCAGGACGCTTGGCCAGACAAACTGAAACGCAAAAAGCGACCATCGGCCGCTTTTTGTCATCTTGAACCGCAGAAGGCCTGCAATTAAGCGGCCAGATCTTCCAGGTCGCTGCCCTTGAACATCTTGGCGAGGTTCAGGAAGCAGATCATGCCGTTTTCATTGGCAATGATGCCTTCGGAGAATGTCTTGTCGAAGGATGCGGAGATTTCCGGCACCGGCTGAACCTGGCTGGACGGAATGGTCAGGATGTCCGAAACGCGGTCGACCAGCATGCCGATGACCATGTTGTGCACTTCTGCAACGACGATGGCCGAGCGCTCGTTGGCAACCGTCGACTTCATGCCCAGCTTGTAGGCGAGATCGATGATCGGGATCACAGAACCGCGCAGGTTCATCACGCCAATCACATCGGCCGGCGCATGTGGGATCGGCGTCGACGGGGCCCAGCCGCGAATTTCGCGGATCGTGGTCGTCTTGACGCAGAATTCCTGATCATGAAGCCGGAAAGCGATGATCTCGAGGGTTTCCCCGCTGAAACTTGTCGAACTGATCGTGGTTGCCATTAGAAATCTTCCCAACCTTCGTGTGCCTTAGCCGATGCACCTACGCCTGCGGCGCGAGCGACCTGAGCCATGAGTTTACGTGCCGGCGATGCAACAGGAGGGGCATCAGGACGCGCTTGGTGTATAATATGCGAAGAGTGTTGCCCAATTCTAAACTGCGCGACAAGACTGCGTAGTGTTGCCGCCTCACGGGCCAGACTGTGGCTGGCTGCGGTCGATTCTTCGACCATGGCGGCATTCTGCTGGGTGTTCTGGTCGAGCGCATTGACCGCACGGTTGATTTCCAGGAGCCCCGTCGACTGTTCCTTCGACGCCTCGACAATGGCGATGACATTGACGTTGATGTCCTTAACCTCGGATACGATCTGCTCGAGTGCCTTGCCGGTCTCGCCGACCAGATCGACGCCGTTCTTCACCTGGCCGGACGAGGTGGTAATCAGAGCCTTGATTTCTTTTGCCGCATTGGCCGAGCGCTGGGCGAGTTCGCGCACTTCCTGGGCGACGACGGCAAAACCCTTGCCTGCCTCGCCAGCACGCGCCGCTTCCACGCCGGCATTCAGGGCCAGAAGATTGGTCTGGAAGGCAATATCGTCGATGACCCCGATGATGTTCGAGATCTCGCGCGAGGAGTTTTCGATCTGGTCCATCGCGCCGATCGCCTTCTTGACGACGTCGCCGGATTTCTCCGCCGCGGCCTTGGTCCGGCCGACCATCTGTCCCGCCTCGATCGCGCGTTTGGAGCTGTTCGCGACGGTCTGGGTGATCTGCTCCAGCGCTGTTGCTGTCTCCTCGATCGCGGCCGCCTGCTGTTCTGTGCGCTTCGACAGATTGTCGGATGCCGTGCGGATCTCGGACGATCCGGACGCGATGGCTTCGGTATTGCCGTTGACCGTGCGGATCGCCTGATGCAGCTTTTCGATCGACGCGTTGAAATCGACGCGGATCTTCTCGAGCGCCGGCATGAAGGGATTTTCGATGCGTGCCGTGAGGTCGCCATTGGCAAGAGCCGTCAGCCCATGGGCGAGTTCATCGACGGCACGGACGCGTTCGGTCACATCGGTTGCGAATTTCACGACTTTGAAGACGCGGCCATTGGCATCGAAGATCGGGTTGTAGGAGGCCTGGATCCAGACGACCTTGCCACCCTTGCCGATACGCTTGAATTCCTCGGCGATATACTGGCCGGATGCCAGTGTCTGCCAGAACCGGCGATAGTCATCGGTGCGCGTGTAGTCCGGCTCGCAGAATATTGCATGATGCTTGCCGACGATCTCGCTCAGGCTGTAGCCGAGCGTTCTCAGGAAATTTTCGTTGGCGGTAAGGATGTTGCCGGTGGGGGTGAATTCGATTGTTGCCTGTACGCGGGAAATTGCTTCCAGTTTGCCGCCGTCTTCTGCAGACTTCTGTTTGCTGGCGGTGATGTCAGTGGCAAACTTGACGATCTTGTAGGGCTTGCCACCGCGCATGATCGGGTTGTACGAGGCCTGGATCCAGACATCCGAGCCGTCCTTGGCGATGCGTTTGTATTCGCGGCTTTCGAACTTGCCACGACCAAGGCTCGCCCAGAACTCGCGGTAGTCCGGGCTCGCCACATAGGCTGGCTCGCAGAACATGCGGTGATGTTTACCCTTGATCTCAGTCAGGCTGTAACCCAGCGTGCGACAGAAGTTCTCATTGGCTGTGAGGATTGTGCCGTCGGGATTGAATTCAATCATTGCCTGGGAACGGCCCAGCGCAGCGAGGATGGATCTAGCATCCCCAGTATTCGTCATCAAAAATGCCATTTTCCCACTCCGGGTAGACCGCTGTTTAAATAAAATCGGCGGTTTCCTATCGAAACACCGCCGATTTCCAGGGGTCAATTATGGCTTTCAAGTCTTAAGAGACGTTCAAAGATTGTAGTGCACAGCAAATGCTCTTTGATCAAATGTCCGTCAAATTTGATGCTTTTTATGGCTGTATAGCCTGCTGCCATTACGGAACAACGTAAAAGCGATCATATTAGCTTACTTCGAAATTACTATTCCTGTTTTATCCGGCCCGTGTCGGACGATCCAGAATGTGCTTGCCGAACAGGCTCGCCGCGAGATCGACCATGACCCTGGCGCTGCGTCCGCGGTCGTCCAGAAACGGATTCAGTTCCACCAGATCAAGGGAGGACACCAGATCGCTGTCGTGCAGAAGCTCCATGATCAGGTGGGCTTCGCGAAACGTCGCCCCGCCGGGCACGGTCGTACCAACGCCGGGCGCGATGCCGGGATCGAGAAAATCGACATCAAGGCTGACATGCAGCAGCGCATCCGCCTGACGAACGTCCTCCAGGATGCGCTTCAGGATGCCGGCCATGCCTTCCTCGTCGATCGCGCGCATGTCGAAGACATTGACCGCGTTTTCCGCAATCAGCCGACGCTCCTCGTCATCCACGGACCGTATGCCGACCTGGTAGACATGGCTTGGCTCGACCATCGGGCGGTTCGGATCGAGGATCGGGGCAAATTCCGCCTTGCCGCAAAAGAAGGCCACCGGCATGCCGTGCATGTTGCCGGATGGCGAGGTCGTTGGCAAATTGAAGTCGGAATGGGCATCGAGCCAGAGGACAAAGAGCGGGCGCCCACGGTCGTGGGCGTGTCGCGCCATGCCGGAGACGCTGCCCATCGACAGGCTGTGGTCGCCACCGAGCAGCACCGGCACCGACCCCTTGGCCGCGGCCTCATAGGTTGCGGCCTCGATGGCGCGGGTAAAGGCGCCGACGATCGGCAGATGTTTCGCCGTGTCCATGTCCGGCAGATCGGACGCGGGCGTCGGGCGAAGGTCGCCGGCGTCAGTGACGTCATAGCCGAGATCGACCAGGGTCGGCGCGATGCCGGCAATGCGAAGGGCCGCCGGTCCCATGGCGCAACCGCCGCGACCCGATCCTTCTTCGAGCGGAACACCGATCAGGGTAACATTTTTGGTTTGCGTGGCCATGGGTGATCCTTGCGAATAATTGAAACCCGATGATGCGCCATGTCTGTGTTGGCAAAAAGCTGGAACATCGTCATAAAGCACTATAGTTTGCGCATATCGCAACCATATGATGACGAAGTGTAACGATGGATGATCTCGACCGCGATATTCTGAGCGCCCTTCGGCAAAATGCCCGCATTCCGGTCGCCTCGCTTGCGGCAATGACCGGCGCGTCGCGTGCGACAATCTCGGCGCGGATCGATCGCCTTGTCGCCAATGGCACGATCGCCGCCTTCACCATCCTGACCGGGCGGGAAATCCAGCCGACCGGGGTGCGGGCCATCATCATGATCGAAGTCGTCGGCAAGTTTGCCGATCGGGTGGCACAGCAGCTGCGTGGGATTCCGCAGGTCAAGTCGCTGCACAGCACCAATGGCCGCTGGGACTTCATCGCCGAACTTGAAGATCGCGATCTCGCCGGTTTCGACGAGACCCTGCGCCGCATCCGTCTCGTCGAGGGGATCAACAGCACCGAATCGAGCATCCTCTTGAAGACCAGCAAGGTCGGCTGAGCGGTCAGTATTCCTTTTCGTAATAGATGCCGCCGCCGGCGCCCGAGCCGCCCGCTTCGCCCTTCAATTTCACGCCGCGGCCGATATCGAGATTGATCACCGCCTTGCCACCGCCACTGCCGCTTTGCTGCAGTTCGATATAGGTGCGGTCGTTCAGGTATTTGCCGGCACTGATACTGGTCTGGCCGGTCGAATCGGTCGAGATGTCGAGATCGTCGACGCCGAGCGTCGAGCGCAGCGCTTGAAACAGCGAGGTCGAACTGCCGCCTGCGAGCTGAGCGGCTGCATCGGCCAGTTGCGCGATCTGCAGCGCCGAAAGCCGTGACATCGACTGACCAAAGATCAGCTGGGCGAGGATTTCGTCCTGCGGCAGGGTTGGCGACGAACTGAAGGTGACCTCCGGATCGCTGGCAAATCCGTAGAGCTTGATCGTGACGGTCGAACTGCCCGATGTGGTGGTGGCTTCCAGGTCGATGATCGGTACGAGGTCGCCGCCGAAGGTGATCTCGGCCTGGGTAATGTCCAGTCGTTTTGTCAGGATCTGCATGCGTCCGCGGCGCAGTTCGAAACCACCGGAGACATTGGGTGCGGAGGCAGAGCCCGTCAGGGTCAGCGTGCCCCCCAGTTCAGCGTCAATGCCGCGGCCGCGCACGAAGGTCTGGGAGGGCGAGGATATGCGCAGATCGAGCAGGATCGGGGAGCTGGAGCTTCTTCCTGTGGCCGGCGTGATGGTGCGCAACTGTTGCGTGACGGCCTTCGGGGCATTGCGATGCTGGATGTCGAGTTGTGAAAGGCTCGTCGGACGACGCTCCGACAAGGTAATCGAGGTACGCGACAGATCGACCGTGCCGGCCAGAGTCGGGCCGGCGAGGAGCGGACCGCGCAGCGTCAGTCGTGCATCGGCGGTAGCCGTCACAGTGTTGCCATCGACATAGACGGCCTGGTCGAGATTGATGGCAAGGTCGGCCGGCATGCCCTGGCCGAGTATGTCGATCGAACCGCTGGCCGAGACGCGACCGCCCGAGGCAAAGTTGCCGGTCAGGTTGGCGATCTGGGCGCGGTTGTCACGCAGGTTGATGGTCGCTGCGATCTGTTCGATCGCAAGGTTGCGCCGCACGTCGACGACGCGGGCGCCGCTGGCAGTGATCGAACCGGCAATAGCGGGTGCCGATGCGGTTCCCTGGATTGTCACGTTCACATTCGCATTGCCTTGCGCCACCAGTCCCTGTCGACCGAGGATCGTGTTGGCGGCTGCCAGCGGCAGGCTGCCTTCAAAGCGCATGTCGAGCTCCATGCCGGAGACATTGAGTTTGCCGCCGCCGCTGAGGCCGATGCCGCCGCCGCCGGAAAGCCGGGTGTCGAGCGAAAGCGTCTGGTTCTGGAAGCGGCCATTGGCAGCGATGTCCAGCGGAACCAGTCCGGCTGCCCGTGTCTGGGCCAGCTCCGCATTGCGCCAGTCGAGCTCATAGGTGACATCGGGCGCCGATGACGTGCCTTTTGCTTCGACCAGTCCGGAAATGGTGCCGGCGGGGGCAAGAGCCGGGGCAAAGGTTGCGGCAAGAGACGCCGGGAGAGATGCAATATCGGCCCTGATATCCAGCGTCGCGCCAGCGCTGCCGGTGACCGTCACAGTGCCGGTCCCGGCGTTGATCACGGTCTTGCCTATCTGCACTGTGCCATCAACCACGGCAAGCTTGGTCGGCGCCGCCAATGCAAGCGCTATACCGCGGGGTCTTGCGGAGAAGCGATCCAGCGCGATTGCCAGCCCCTGCGACTGCTGTTCGATGCTGCCGGCCGCTTCGAGCGGTGCCGCATCATATTGCGCCTTGGCATTAAAATCCGTGCGGCTTCCGGCTCGGGAAAATGTGACTTCAGGGGTGTCGAGGCGGTTGGCTCCGCTGGCAACTACGGCTGCCCTCACGGAGCCCTCGACCGAAAGTGCCGCCAGATCGCCGATGGCCAGCTGGATGTTGGGGCTTTCGATGCGCAGATTGTCGCGGCTCAGCGCCTTGCCCGATGCATCGATCTTGGCTGCAATGCGATCGTTCGCAGAAGTAAAGGCAATCTTGCCCGCGAGATCGCCGCTTACGTTTTGGCCACCCAGAGCCGCAAGCAGCGAAAGCTGCGGAAAATCGAAGGCCAAGTCACCCGTCGGCCGGAACGCCGCATCCAGCGCCAGCGCACCGGAGAGGCGGTTGGTGCCGACATTGAGCGTCAGAGCCGGGATTTTGGTTTCACCTTTCTCCGACACCACGTCGGCAGATCCATCGACCGCTTGGCCATCGATCTGCCCGGTTAGCCGCACTTGTCCGCGCGGCGCTTGTCGATCGGCGAGCCCTTCGATTTGCAGCGAAAGGTCGCGCAACTCGTATCCTGCCGCTTTTCCCTGCTCGACAACGATATTCACATTGCCTTCGATTGCATCCGGCGGGCCTGAGGCCGAAATGTCGAATGCGGCGCCACCGCTGATCCGCGGCTGGAAGGCTGCGATATCGTTCAATCGACCGGTGAGGTCGGCCGCAACGATGCCATCGGGCGCAAGCGAGACGGCGCCCTCAGCCGAGCCGAGGTCGGTCTGCAGTTGAAGATCGCGCAGGCTGACAGCCTTTGGTGCTGCAAAATCGATCCGGGTCGAAATCGCCACCTGTTTTGTGAGTTTTTCGGCCAGCGCCGGTGGCAGGAGGTCGGGCAGCACGAAGGCCTTCAGCGCACCGGCAAAGGTCTGTGCCGAGAGCACATAGCGACCGGTCAATTCCCCGCCGATGCCGGCGCTCTCAAGCGTCAGCCTGTCGGTTGCGATGGCATCCTGTTCGATCGTCAGAGGGGCGGCAATCTTCAGGGGCGCGCGAACATAGTTTTCAAGCTGGGGGTCGGTGAACGCGGCTGCCCGCACGGCAAGCTGCAGATCGACAGGCCCCTGGCGATTGGCGATATCGAAACCCGCACTTTCGGCTGTCAGGTCGATGCCTGACAGGGTGCCCTGCGGGGCAGACAGGGTGGACAGGTCGACGGCTGCCTTCAGGGCTGCTGCCTCAGCATTGCCGCTCAGCGTCAGATTGGCGCTCCGCACGGCCACGCCATAGATTGCCTTGTCCTGCTGCCACTGCAGCCTGACCGGCTCGGCAACCGCCTGCGCCAAAAGGGTGAGATCATTCACTCCCTTGGGATCGTAACGGCCCGATGCCGAGACCCGCGCAGCCTGCGTGGAAAGTTCCCCCTTGCTGATCTCAATCCCGCCATCGGGCGCGATGCGGGCCGCAAGATCGATGGCCGTTTCGCCGGCAAACAGGTCGCGCAATTGCGGCGGCATCAGGCTGGCAAAGTTGCCGCCGCCGATGAGCGTGACATTGCGCGTTTCGTCGGCTGCAAGCTGATGCGTTGCATCGACGGAAATGGTCTGCTTGCCATCCAGGGCGGCGGTGATCTTGCCGGCCCAGTTGCTGATGGCGCCATCGCCATCGACCCTCAGATCCAGCGCCGACTGATCCGGCAATTGCAGCATGTTTCCGGCAACGCCGCCCTTCGGTTCGGCATAGTCCAGCTTCAGGCGCAGCCGGTCGTCGTTCGGCGCGAAGAGCACATCGGCGACGAGATTTGCCGAGGGGTCGCCGAGCAAGGTGGCCGATAGCTGGCTGGTGATGTCGCTGCCGATGATCTGGGCCGCACCTTTTGCCGCGATTTCGACGTCACGGCGCGCCAGTGCCGCACCCACCTTGATCGACGGCAGGTCTACGGCCGCGATGTCGATCGCGACGGGTAGCGAGAAAGGTTCGTCCGACACGGGTTCGGGTATAGCGCTCGTCTCCGGCGCACGGTCGATCTCAATCGAGCGGGCCGCCAGCCTTTCAGCGGTGAAACGCCGTGACAGAAGATCGAGAGGGGTCCAGTCAAGCGCTAGGTCGTCGATGGTCGCGTAGGTGCCTTTCGCATCGGCGACCGTGATCCGCTCGATGGTCAGGGTCTCGCTGAGCAAGGCGCTGGGCGCGGTGATGGTGATCTGCTGATTGTCTTTCGAGATCAGGGCCGCGATCTGGTTTGCGAGGAACTGGCTGCCGCTGGCCGACAGGCCGCCGACCACGACGACGAGGATTGTCAGCGTCACAAGGGTCGCGACAAGCCCGGCGAAAAGCCGGATCGTCCATCTGAGGATGCGTTTCAGCCAGATCATTGTCTTATGGTCCTTGTTCTGCCGAATTTGCGCAGATCAGAAGCTCTGACCGATGCCGGCATAAATGCCATAACTGCTGCCGTCGTCATATCGTTGCAACGGAACAGCAACATCGAGCCTGAGCGGCCCGAAAGGTGTCATGTAGCGCAGTCCAACGCCTGCGCCCATGCGAATATCGGAGAAATCCGGCACATTATCGGCCGAAACGGTGCCCACATCAAAAAAGGGCACGATGCCGATCGTTTCGGTCACCTGCATCCGGACCTCGAAGGAGCCGGTGGCATAGGATCTGCCGCCCGTCGCGTCGCCTGCATCATTGTAGGGCGAGATCGCCTGGTAGGCATAGCCGCGCACCGAACCGCCGCCGCCGACAAAGAAGCGTCGGGTGGCCGGAATCGCCGCCAGATCACCGCCGCCAAACAGGCTGCCGGCAGAGAGTTTGCCGGCCAGGACGATGCGGTCTTCAGCGCCGAGGCCAAGATAGCCGGAAGCAGAGCCCTCGACCGAGGCGAAGACAGTGCTGCCGTTGATCTCGTAGCTCGGGGTCGTCGATAGGGACGCCAGATAGCCCTCGGTCGGATTGAGCTTGTTGTCACGGCTGTCGCGGGTATAGCCGAGCGGAACGCCGAAGGTCAGGTATTCGTTCTCGCCGAAGGCATCCTCGATGCTGTCATAGGTCAGCGATACGCCGCCGGTGACCGTGTCGATATCGCTCAGCTCATAGGCCAGCGCGACTTTTCCGGCGATCGTTGCGGCATCATAGTGCTCGCTGTCCAGCGTGCTGGCCTTGATGCTTGCCTCCAGCGTTGCCGAAGGGAAAAACGCGCCGGGCTTGATGAAGGTCAGGCCTGCCTCGTAGTCGAGATCGGACAGGTTGCTGACATCGCTGGCTTCGCCAAGGCCGCGCACAGCACCTTCCAGCCGCAATGATTCGGCGTTGCCGAACAGGTTGCGATGGCCCCAGTAACCCTCCAGCCCGCCACCGTCGATCGACGAATAGCTGGCGCCAAAGCCGAAATAGCGGTGTTTGCCTTCCGAGACGGTGATGCCCAGCGGCCAGGAGCCGTCGGCTGCAAGCGCTTCCGGCTCGTCGATGGTCACGGACGAGAATACCCCAAGCGTGCGCAGGCGTTCGCCAGCCTTGCGCAATTGTTCAGGCGAATACGGCTGGCCCGGCCGAAGTCGTGAATAGCGCTCGATGAATTCGGCATTGACCTGGCGTGCGCCCTTGACGGTCACATCGCCGAGCGGGGCGATCGGACCGGCCTCGACGGCGATCGTCACATCGACGGTATTGGTGTCATGGTCGGCGACGACCTCGCGCCTTGTGAGTTCAGCCAGCGGCCGGCCTTCCGCCTTCAAGGTGTCGGCGATCTGCGCTGCAGCTTTGAGAATTGTCAGCGAGCCTGCGGCACCGCCGGGTGCGAGTTCGAATTCCGCCGGATCGAGACGCGCGGCGTCCCCCGCCAGGGTGACCTCGCCCAGCGTGAAGACGGGACCCGTCTCCACGGTGATCGCGACCGGGATTGGTCTCGACCTATCGAAAGTCGGATTTGGCGGCAGGCTGTCGATGTTGCGTCCGTCGACCAAGACGGTGACCACCGCGCCATAACGGGCGTTCTCGTAGAGGGTTGCCAGCAGGCGATCGCGATCGTCTTTCGCCTTGATCACCAGTCCGAGATCGCCGGAGACAGGTTCGTCCTCGCCTGTGAGCAGAAGCGAGGTTCGTCGCAGGGATTTGGCAAGAGCCCTGTCGGCGTCGCCGGTCGTCAGTGCAATGGAGTAGTTGACCGGGTCGATCACATCGTTGGGTTTGTCGTCTTCGCCAAACAGACGAATCCCGAAAAGCTCGAAGGCTGCTGCTTTTGAAGCAAAAACAGGCCCGAGCAACAAGGGGCTCACGGTCAACAGAGCCATACCGAGCCGGAACGCGACACTCATTTTCGGCAACACAAATCCACTCGGCATACGCACATTTTCGCTTATCGCGACCTGGCTGGTCCACCCCCGCCAAGGGGCAACTTAGGAGAAAATGCTAAAAAAGGCATACTCTTTTCTTAAAATTCTATAAAAAAGGGACGCGCTCATCGCGCGTCCCCGTCATGTGGGTCAGTAGCCGCGCGGGCAGTTGTCGATGTAGCGGCGGCCGTAACGGTCGCGGTAGTAGCACTGGCCCGGCTGGTCCGAAACGTTGCCGATGATGGCGCCGGATACGCCGCCGATGGCGGCACCGACTGCTGCACCACGCACGTCGCCGGTGATCGCGCCGCCGATGATCGCGCCGCCGACAGCGCCGATGCCGGCGCCCTTTTCGGTCTGGGTGCAGCCAGCGACCGACAGGCCGACCAGTACAAGCATGAGAGCTTTTTTCATTTTGTTTTCTCCACTGTTACGCATCCGGTCCAGCCGGTTTTGATCGAGAACATCCATCCGCATTCAGGCTTTTCTAATATGGCGGCGGCAAGCGGCAGAATAGCGGTCAATTCGCGAAAGTCCATGCGCCACGCCTACCGGCGCCTGGGCAAATTTCAGTCTATTAGGCAAATAAGCGGCACGCCTGAGAAACAAGGCTTCAATGCTGCGTTGCGGCATATATTTATTTCAATTCGGCTCATCCGGACTGTTGATCGGGCTTAAGAAAAGACACACGATGCCTTCGTGTCAGGGAGAGACACGAGGAGGAACAACATGGCAAAAGTGACGCTGACGGTGAATGGCCGGACGGTGAGTGGCGAATGCGAGGACCGCACGCTGCTTGTGCATTTTATTCGCGAGACACTGGGATTGACCGGCACGCATGTCGGTTGCGACACGACACAATGCGGAACCTGCGTTGTGCATATGGACGGCAAGTCGATCAAGAGCTGTTCGATCCTGGCCGTACAGGCCGCCGGATCGAGCATCACGACGATCGAGGGCGTGGCGGTCAATGGCGAGATGCATCCGGTCCAGGCGGCCTTCAAGGAACATCACGGCCTGCAATGTGGCTTCTGCACGCCAGGCATGGTGATGACCGCGATCGACATCATCGGTCGTCACAACGGAACGCTCGACGAGGCCACCGTGCGCCATGAGCTCGAGGGCAATATCTGTCGATGCACGGGCTACCACAACATCGTGAAGGCGGTCCTGTCTGCCAATGCGGAGATGCACGCCGGCCGTCAGGCCGCCGAGTGACGAAAAGGCGGTAGCCTTCGGGAATGGTATCGGCGCTTGTCGCCTCGACACGACCCCTGCCTGCCGCCACTGCCTGACTGCCTTTATCCTGATCTCTGGAGGAGATGAAAATGGGTGTTGAAGGAATTGGCGCGCGCGTGGCGCGCAAGGAAGACAAGCGCTTCCTGACCGGCAAGGGCCGGTATACGGACGACATGGTCGTGCCCGGAATGAAATATGCCTACTTTGTCCGTTCGCCTTATGCGCATGCCCGCATCACGGGCATCGATGCCTCGGCCGCAAAAGCCATGCCGGGCGTGATCGATGTGCTCGACGGAAAGCAGCTGCTGGCGGATGGCATCGGCAATCTGATCTGCGGCTGGATGATCCATTCGAAAGACGGCTCGCCGATGAAAATGGGCGGCTGGCGGCCTTTGGCGCATGACACCGTGCGCTATGTCGGCGATGCCGTTGCAATCGTCGTTGCCGACAGTTTCGGCGAGGCGCGGGATGCGGCCGAAGTCGTGTCCGTGTCCTACGACGAGCTTCCGGTGGTCACCATTGCCGTCGACGCCCTCAAGCCCGGCGCACCCGAACTGCATCCCGAAGCACCCGGCAACCTGATCTTCGATTGGGAGATCGGCGACAGTGCGGCCGCCGATGCGGCGATCGCGCAGGCGGCGCATGTCACCGAGATCGAGATCTTCAACAACCGGCTGTCACCCAATCCGATGGAACCGCGCGCGACGCTCGGCATCTATGACGGTTCGGAAGACCACTACACCTGCTATACGACATCGCAGAACCCGCATGTGGCGCGTCTGGTGATGAGCGCTTTCTACAATGTCGCGCCGGAAAACAAGCTGCGGGTGATCGCGCCCGACGTCGGCGGCGGCTTCGGCTCGAAGATCTATATCTATCCCGAAGAGATCGTCTGTCTCTGGGCATCGAAGAAGACCGGGGTTCCGGTCAAGTGGACATCGGATCGCACCGAAGCCTTCCTCACCGATGCACATGGCCGCGACCATGTCTCGAAGGTCAAGATGGCCTTCGACAAGGATCACAAGATCATCGGCCTGAAAGTCGATACAGTTGCCAATCTCGGCGCCTATATGTCGCTGTTTTCGTCCGCCGTGCCCACCTATCTCTATGCGACGCTGCTGTCCGGCCAGTATGATATTGCCGCGATCCACTGCAATGTGCGCACCGTTTATACCAATACGGTTCCGGTCGATGCCTATCGCGGTGCCGGGCGACCGGAAGCGACCTATCTTCTGGAGCGGACCGTCGAGACGGCGGCGCGTGAGCTCGGCATTTCGCCGGTCGAATTGCGTCGGAAGAACTTCATCCGCTCCTTCCCGCATCAGACACCGGTGATCATGAACTATGACGCCGGCGACTACGATGCGTCGCTGGAGGCGGCCTTGCAGGCATCCGACTGGAACGGCTTTTCCGCCCGCAAGGCAGAGGCTGCCCGACGCGGCATGCTGCGCGGCATCGGCATGAGCTGCTATATCGAGGCCTGCGGCATTGCGCCGTCGGCGGCCGTCGGCTCGCTCGGTGCCGGCGTCGGTCTGTGGGAATCGGCCGAGGTCCGGGTCAATGCGGTCGGCACAGTCGAAGTGCTGACCGGCTCGCACAGCCATGGCCAGGGGCATGAAACGACCTTCG
Source organism: Hyphomicrobiales bacterium (assembly GCA_900470155.1). Lineage (GTDB taxonomy): Bacteria > Pseudomonadota > Alphaproteobacteria > Rhizobiales > Rhizobiaceae > Allorhizobium. Next base: position 56,226 of record UBZT01000010.1, on the reverse strand, counting down.
CCCAGCTTGTCTCGGAACGACTCGGTGTACCGCTCGACAATATCTCCATCGTGCATGGCGATACCGACAAGGTGCAGATGGGCATGGGCACCTATGGCTCGCGCTCCGGTGCCGTCGGCATGTCGGCGATCGTCAAGGCACTCGACAAGGTCGAGGCCAAGGCAAAGAAGATCGCGGCGCATCTGATGGAGGCGGACGAAAGCGATATCGTCATCGGCAATGGCGAGATGAAGGTCGCCGGCACCGACAAGAGTGTGCCTTGGTTCCAGGTGACGCTGGCCGCCTATACCGGGCACAACCTGCCGTCTGGCATGGAGCCGGGCCTGAAGGAAGGCGCGTTTTACGATCCGTCCAACTTCACCTTCCCGGCCGGCTGCTACATTGCCGAGGTGGAAGTCGATCCGGAAACCGGCAAGACCGAGATCGTCCAGTTCGTCGCAGCCGACGACTTCGGCAATATCATCAACCCGATGATCGTCGAAGGGCAGGTGCATGGGGGCATTGCGCAAGGCATCGGCCAGGCGCTGCTGGAAGGCGTGCACTACGATCCGGCGAACGGCCAGCTTCTGACGGCAAGTTACATGGATTATGCCATGCCACGCGCCGACGACCTGCCGTCGTTCAGCGTCTCGCACCAGAACACGCCATGTCCGGGCAATCCGCTCGGCATCAAGGGCTGCGGCGAAGCCGGTGCCATCGGTTCGCCGCCGGCGCTGATCAATGCGATCACCGATGCGATCGGCAACAACATGCTCAACATGCCGGCAACGCCACTCGCCGTCTGGTCCGCGCTGCAGGCGCGCCAGATCCGGCAAGCGGCCGAATAAGGGAGGAATAACCATGCATCTCTATTCCACCAGCTATCACCGCGCCTCTTCGCTTGAGGACGCCGGAAAGCTGCTTTCCGGCGCCGCGGACGGCAAGTTCATCGCCGGAGGGCAGACCCTGATAGCCACGTTGAAGCAACGCCTGGCGCAGCCGTCGGACCTGGTCGACCTGCGCCATATCGCAGCCTTGAAGGGTATCACCGTCGATGGTCGCACGGTGACGATCGGTGCCGGCGTCACCCATGCGGAGGTCGCCGCGTCGGCCTCGATCCGCTCTGTCTGCCCTGCCGTTTCGCATCTCGCATCGCTGATCGGCGATCCGCATGTGCGCCACATGGGCACGATCGGCGGTTCGATTGCCAATGACGACCCCGCTGCCGATTATCCGGCGGCCGTGCTCGGGCTCGGCGCCACGGTTGTCACCAACCGGCGCGAGATCGCGGCCGACGATTTCTTCGTCAGCCTGTTCGAGACCGCGCTCCGCGACGACGAGATCGTCACCGCCGTGCGCTTCCAGGCGCCGGAGAAAGCCGGTTATGCGAAGTTCGCCAACCCGGCTTCGCGGTTTGCCATGACCGGCGTGTTCGTCACGAAGGGCGAGGGCGGTGTGCGGGTTGCGGTGACCGGTGCCGGTTCGTCGGGGGTCTTTCGCCATGCCGGTCTTGAGCAGGCGCTTACGGCCGATTGGTCGCCGCAGGCCGTGTCCGGTGTGCAGATTGATTCGGCCGACCTGATGTCGGACCTGCATTGCACGGCGGAATACCGAGCCAATCTCGTTCGTGTCATGGCAAAACGCGCCGTTCAGGCCGCGTAAGTGCCGGTCTCGGTGCAAAAAACTGGAAAAGGGCGGCCGAAGCCGTCCTTTTCTGTTGCAGCTTGACGCAGATCAAGTTTCGCTGAGGGTGATCCTTTAGGATTTATATGCGATAAGTCTAAAGCTCGCGCCATTTGTCGCAGTTTAGAATGAATTTACAAAACGGGGTTGACCGCAACGCCGGAGACTTTCAAAAGAGAGTCAAAAAGCTGGAGTTTAGGCATGGATTTCGAGGCGTTTTTCAAGAACGAGCTTGAAGGGCTTCACGAGGAAGGGCGCTACCGTGTCTTTGCTGATCTAGAACGTCAGCAGGGCAATTTTCCGCGCGCCACCCGCTACACCGAAAAAGGCACCCAGGACGTTACCGTCTGGTGTTCGAACGATTATCTCGGCATGGGCCAGAATCCCAAGGTGATCGAGGCCATGAAGGGCGCGATCGATCACTGTGGCGCGGGTGCTGGAGGCACCCGGAATATCTCTGGCACCAATCACTACCATGTTCTGCTCGAGCGCGAACTTGCCGACCTGCACGGCAAGGAATCGGCGCTGATCTTCACCTCCGGCTATGTCTCGAATTGGGCGGCGCTCGGTACGCTCGGCGCCAAGATCCCCGGCCTGATCATTTTCTCGGATGCGCTCAATCACGCATCGATGATCGAAGGCATCCGCCATGCAAAGTGCGAACGGGTGATCTGGAAGCATAACGACGTCAAGGATCTCGAAGCCAAGCTGGCTGCCGCCGACCCGCGCGCTCCGAAGATGATCGCATTTGAGTCCGTCTATTCGATGGATGGCGACATCGCGCCGATCAAGGAAATCTGTGATCTCGCCGACAAATATGGCGCGATGACCTATCTCGATGAAGTGCATGCTGTCGGCATGTATGGCGCCCATGGTGGCGGTATTGCCGAACGCGAAGGCCTGATGCACCGCCTGACCGTCATCGAAGGCACGCTCGGCAAGGCCTTCGGAGTGATGGGCGGCTACATCGCGGCGTCCAGTGCCCTGTGCGATTTTGTCCGTTCGTTTGCCTCGGGCTTCATCTTCACCACCGCCCTGCCGCCATCGCTGGCAGCCGGTGCGGTTGCCTCGATCCGTCACCTGAAGACCAGCCAGATCGAACGCTTCGCCCATCAGGAGCGCGTGCGCCGGCTGCGCAACATGCTGGATGCCGCCGGCATTCCGCACCTGCACAATCCAAGCCATATCGTGCCGGTCATCGTCGGCGATGCGTCCAAGTGCAAGTGGATCTCCGATCTCCTGCTCGACAACTGTGGCATTTATGTCCAGCCGATCAACTATCCGACCGTGCCGAAGAAGACCGAGCGCCTGCGCATCACGCCGACGCCGCTGCATTCGGACGAGGATCTCGAACATCTGGTCCATTCGCTGCACCAGCTCTGGTCGCGCTGCGCACTCGCCCGCGCGGTCGCTTGATCGCAGCGTAAATCCTTCGCATAACGATGCGGGCCATGGCGACATGGTCCGCATTTTTCATGTGAGGGATATTGCCGATGACCATTGCTGCGCGCGTCAACCGTATCATCGACCAGAGCATCGGTAGTGAGCGCATTACAGGCGCGGTGGTGCTGGTCTATCAGGACGGCAAGCCGTTGCTTGAGCGCGCTGCAGGGCTTGCGGACCGCGAAGCCGGCATTCCCGTCCAGCTGGACACGATCTTCCGTTATGCTTCCGTCACCAAGCCGATCGTTGCGACCACGGCGCTGGCGATGATCGATGCCGGACTGCTCGGGCTCGATGATCTGGCGGTCGATCATATTCCCTGGTTCTGCCCGAAGACAGCCTCTGGCGCGCAGGCGCCGATCACCATCCGGCATCTGCTGACACACACATCAGGCCTGCTCTACGATCCGGCACTGGAAGTGCTGGACGCGGACAAGGCGTTGACGCTCGGGCTCGGCGATACGGATCTCGACCTCGAGGAAAATTTCTCCCGCCACAATCACATTCCGCTGGCCTTCGAACCCGGCGCACGCTGGGGCTATTCCTTTGCCACCGATATCCTGGGTGCCATCATCGCTGCGATCCATGGCGGCACGCTGGAAGACGCCGTGGTGCATTATGTCGCCGGCCCGCTCGACATGCGCGATGCGCGGTTTCATGTCACGGATGTGAGCCGTCTCGCCGTACCCTACGCCGATGCCGCCCTCCGGCCGCAGCGCATGCCGGATCCGTGGATCGCCGGCGAGGATGCGGCCTGGCGAACGGTGTTTTCGCCGTCACGGATCTTCAACGCCAAGGCCTTCCAGTCCGGCGGTGCCGGCATGGCGGGCACCGCCCATGACGTGCTGAAACTCCTGGAAACGCTGCGGACCGGCGCTGCGCCGCTGTTGAAGCCGGAAACGGCAGCCGCTGCCCTGTCGAACCAGATCGGCGATCTGGAGGGAGAGCCCGGCGCGCGGTTCGGTTTTCTCGGTGCGCTGATCGTCGATCCGCAGGCAGCCGGCACGGCCTTGCCCAAGGGCGCCATCCAATGGGGTGGCGTCTACGGCAATACCTGGTTCATCGACCCGGCCGAGCGGCTGACCGTGGTCAGCATGACCAACAATGCGGTGGAAGGCTGTACCGGCGCCTATCCGGAAATGCTGAGATCGGCAGTCTACGATCCCGGCTCGGTGGTCAGAATTTTGCGATGACACTTGCCGCCTGCCTGCGCGCCTCGCGGTCGGCAGCAAAGACATCGGCTATGGTCGATGCCCGGCTGACACCCACCATGTCGTCCATCACCTGTTCGACGATGTCTGCCATGGCGAGGAAGCCGATGCGCTCCTCGACGAAGGCGTCGAAAGCGGTTTCTTCGGCCGCATTGAGGATCGCGCCCTGGAGGCCGCCGCGTTCCAGTGCTGTGCGGGCAAGCCGGATCGCCGGAAAACGGGTTTCGTCCGGTGCCTCGAAATCGAGGCGGGCGATCTTGGCGAAATCCAGCCGGTCGACGTTGAGGCTGCAGCGTTTCGGATGGGTCAGCGCATAGCCGATCGCCGTGCGCATGTCCGGCACGCCGAGTTGGGCGATCACCGAGCCATCGGCATATCCGACCATCGAATGCACGATCGACTGCGGATGCACGATGACCTCGATCTGGTCGGGGCGCAGATCGAAGAGATATTTCGCCTCGATCATTTCCAGCGCCTTGTTGAACATCGAAGCACTGCCGACGGAGATCTTCAGGCCCATCGACCAGTTGGGATGGCTGCGGGCGGTCTGGACGGTGACATTGGCCATCTGTTCGCGTGTGTGCGTGCGGAAGGGGCCGCCGGATGCCGTCAGCACGACGCGCTCCAGGGCGTGTCGCTGGTCGTTGTCGAGGCATTGGAAAATCGCCGAATGTTCGCTATCCACGGGGATCAACCGGCCGCCGGCCTGACGCACGGCGTCGACGAACAGCGCGCCAGCCGAAACCAGGCATTCCTTGTTGGCAAGCGCGATATCGGCGCCGCGTGAAGCTGCGCGCAGTGTCGGCGCAAGGCCGGCCGTGCCGACGATCGCGGCCATGACCCAGCCGGCATCCATGTCTGCTGCTTCATCCAGGCCCGCGCTTCCGGCCGCCACATCGACGCCAGACCCGGCAAGCGCCGATTTCAGCGCGATATACTGGCTTTCGTCGGCTGTCACCGCCAGCTTTGCCCCGGTGCGGCGGGCCTGTTCCGCCAGGAGTTCGATATTGCCGTTACCGGTAACGGCCATGATCTCATAGCGTTCGCGACCACCCAATTGCTCGATCACGTCGAGTGTATTGACGCCGATCGAACCGGTGGAACCGAGAACGGTGATGCGGCGATGCCGGTCGCTGTCGATCATGCTGCTTATGTCCGAATTGCTTCATTCAGAGATGGCTCTACAAGGGAACGCAGGGACCAGCAAGGCCCGGGCCGTCCAACGGTCGCGTGATCCAGGGCTGGCACCGAGACAGGATGCGACAATGCTGCGTTTGCGCGAAATGGCACCCGCCCTTCTGGCTGGCTTTGCCCTTCTGGGGCTGGCCGGCGGTGGCCTGCTTTATCTGCTTGGCCGACCGGATCTTGCGTCGACCGCCTGGTTCGTCAGCGGACTGGTCGTGCTGATCGCGCTATTGACCGAGATCGCCCGCTCGGTGCTTGCCGGCCGGGTCGGTGTCGATGCGATTGCCGCGCTGTCGATCGGCGTGGCCCTCATTCTGGGCGAAACGCTGGCCGGCGCGATCGTTGCCGTGATGTATGCCGGCGGGCAGCAGCTGGAGAGTTTTGCCGAGGGGCGGGCGCGGCGCGACATGACGGCGCTTCTGGGCCGCGTTGCCCGCACCGCCATGGTCTATCGCGGCGCAGAGCTGGTCTCCGCCCCGATCGAGACCCTCAAGCCCGGCGACCGCGCATTGATGCGCGTCGGCGAGGTCATTCCCGTCGATGGCCGCGTTCTTGCCAGTGTGGTCGAGCTCGATCTCTCTGCGCTGACCGGCGAGCCGATGCCGGTGCGGTTTGTGCAAGGCGCCGAAGTGCCGAGCGGTGCGACGGTCGTCGGTGCAGCCTTCGACCTTCTGGTCCTGCGCGAGTCTGCCGCGAGTACCTATGCCGGCATCGTCAGGCTGGTGGAAAATGCGCAGAAAAGCCGGGCGCCGATGGTCCGGCTGGCGGATCGTTACGCCCTGGCTTTCCTGGCTTTCACCCTTGCCCTGGCAGGTCTGGCCTACGGGTTCAGCCAGGATGCGACCCGGGTTCTTGCCGTGCTGGTGGTGGCAACGCCCTGTCCATTGATTCTCGCCGTTCCCGTCGCTGTGATATCCGGCATGTCACGGGCCGCCGCCCATGGCGTGCTGATCAAGAGCGGCGGCGGACTGGAAGCGCTGGCAGCGGTCAAGGTCGTGGTGCTGGACAAGACCGGCACCCTGACGGCCGGTCGGCCCGAGGTCAGCGAGATCCGCTGTTGTCCGGGCTTTGTCGCCGATGACATCCTGCGGCTCGCAGCGTCGCTGGATCAGGCGTCCGGCCATGTCACGGCCGAAGCGCTGGTGCGGGCCGCGGTCGCGCGCGGCCTGCATCTCGACCTGCCCGAAGACATTCACGAGACCGCCGGGTTTGGTATCGAAGGTCTTGTCACCGGCCACCGCGTGACGGTTGGCGGCGGGGGATTTGTCGCCTCGCGGCTGGCGCCGGGCGAACTGCTGCCGCGCCAGGTCGTGCCGGCTGAAACGGCCGTGGTCGCGGTTGCCATCGACGGCCGCGGTGCCGGCCATATCCTGCTCTCCGATCAGGTACGGGCGGATGCCGGCCTGACGGTCGATGCCTTCCGCAAGGTCGGCATCACGCGGCTGGTCATGGCGTCGGGCGATCGCAGCGATATCGTCACGGCCGCCGCCGCCCGGCTCGGTCTCGATGGCGCCCATGGTGACCTGTCGCCCGAGCTCAAGGTGGCGGTGATCGAAGCCGAGCGGCAGCATGGATCGGTGATGATGGTCGGCGACGGCGTCAACGACGCGCCGGCACTGGCGGTTGCCGATGTCGGCGTGGCGATCGGCGCACGCGGCGCGGCGGCCTCGTCGGAGACGGCCGATGTGGTGTTGCTGGTGGATGACCTGTCCCGCCTGCCGGTGGCGGTGGCGATCGCCAGACGCGCCCGGTTCATCGCCGTGCAGAGTGCCGTGGCTGGACTCGTCCTGTCCGGCGGTGCAATGATCGCGGCGGCTTTCGGCTATCTCGCGCCGGTACAGGGTGCGCTGCTCCAGGAAGTCATCGATGTCGCCGTCATCCTCAATGCGCTACGGGCGCTCAGCAGCGCCCGCTGATTTTCCCTTTCCACTGGCGCCAAATCGGTGAGCAGCGGGTCGGGTGCTGCCTGTCGCTTTTGCACGCCTTTGTCGCGAAAGCCGCTGTGTTCCAGGAACTTTCGGCGTCGAGAGCCGTTCGAGTCTTGTCATTTCAAACTGAGGAGAAACTCCAATGGCAGACAAGACCCTCGACGATCTGTTTTACGAAACACTCAAGGACATCTACTACGCCGAACGCAAGATCCTGAAGACGCTGCCGAAGATGGCGCGCGCCGCTCAGAGCGAGAAGCTGAAGGCGGCCTTCCTGCAGCACAAGGACGAGACCGAAGGGCATATCGAGCGCCTACAGGACGTGTTCGAGATCATCGGCAAGCGTCCGCGCGCCAAGACCTGTGCCGCTATCGACGGCATCGTCGAAGAAGGCGAAGAGATCATGGACGAGTTCAAGGGCTCGCCGGCGCATGATGCCGGTCTGCTTGCCGCAGCCCAGGCTGTCGAGCATTACGAGATCAGCCGCTATGGCACGCTTCGCGCCTGGGCGCAGCAGCTTGGTCTCACCGAAGCCGTGAAGCTTCTGGATGCAACGCTTGCCGAAGAATCCAAGACCGATGAGACGCTGACCAAGCTGGCGCAAACCGCGGTCAATTCGGCCGCGCAGAAGAAAGCGGCATAATTGTCAGAATGAGACCTGCAAGGCCGGTAACCCTGTTGCCGGCCTTGTGCATTGTGTCTTCTCAAAACGCCTGATCGAAAACCTGCACCGAATTGCGGTTTCAGATCATCTGCATTGTGAATGGCTGGAGGTGTCGTGCGGACTGGGCAATGGGCGCGCCTTGATCGACGAGGGCGCAGTCCTCTCGGGCCGGCATGGAAGAGCCCAGCATTTCATACAGGCATGAAACGGCGACGCTTCTTCACTGGCTGGCGGCGGTTTCGCCAAGTTCCCGCTTCAACTGTTCGCGGGCGCGGTTGAGGCGGCTCTTGATCGTGCCGACTGCACACCCGCAGATCACGGCTGCATCTTCGTAACGCTCGCCCAGCATCACGATCAGAACCAGAATCTCGCGATGGTGGGCGGGGAGCCGCTCCAGCGCGCGGCGAACTTCGTCAGCCTGCACAACCCAGTCCTGACTGGCCTCGGTGACCAGCGTTGCCGTCAGTGCCTCAGGCAGCCCGACACTCTCACGGCTGCTCTTCTTGATCCGCGTGCAAAAGGTGTTGCGCATGATGGTGAACAACCAGGATTTCAGCCGGGTGCCGGGCTCGAACTTGTCGAGATTGGCCAGGGCCCTCATCAGTGTTTCCTGCACCAGGTCGTCGGCTTCCTCGGGCTTCTGGCAAAAGGTGCGCGCGAAGGCACGCAGTGCCGGAATGAGGTCCACGACATCGGACTGTGCAGCAAGCTCGGCTCTACGGATCGACAAGTTCACCACCCTCCACGGTAACAATCAGCGCAATGGATTGGAAACGCATCGCCATACGCATAGTTCCCAAGGCGATGCGGCAAGCCCTACGCCCGGTTGCGCATTGTATTCCAGGGATGTCCTGAGGCATTCCAAGCGGTTCTCCCCCACGCGGGGCACGTTGCTGGCCAAGCGGGGGCACGTTGCTGGAATACGTCCATCGCCGAAGCGCGGTCCTCGCCGAAGCCTCCCGACAAAGTGTAGGTTGAATTGTGCCTTCCGGCCCCGGCTTCAGCGAAGCTGGGGAACAACTGCCACTGGCAAGTGTTCTTTCGACAGGTATTCAGCGTGCCATGGCACAGTCGGAAGAGCACTGAAAAGGACGGAGCGATGACCCAGCATCTCGAAAACGCCGACGGGCAGGGACAGATCTTGATAGGCGGGCGGCTTTCACCGGTGGCCTACCAGGTATCCGTCGAGCGGGTCGACGCGCGCTACCAGGCCACCGTCACGATGCATGCGCCGCGCGACTGGCTGCTCAAGCAAGGTTTCAAGTCGCGTGCGACCCTGGTTCTCGCCAGCGGCGAACAAACAGACGTCAGCCATGACGAGCCTGTCGAGGTTGGTGACAATGTCAGCGTCATCCTAAGCGGTGCGCCGCAGTCGTTCAGCGACGATGCGGCACTTCTGGCGCAGTTTCCCGAACTGAAGCCCGGTGATGCATAGCAGCACCCGGCCGGTTTGACCGGAACGGTGCCTATCGGCGATCAACGCACTCAAATCCTGTTTCGCAAACGCGTCGTTTGTCCGATAGTGCGAAACAGTGACCACATGAAGCATTATGAAGATCGGGGGACCGAATGGAAAAAGCAGCGGGAGCGTCGGGCAAGGGCCGTCGCCATCGGGCGGGCGGTCTTGTCCGGGAAAAGCTCGATCTCCTGATGGAAGAACATACACGCGAACACGTGCCGACAAATCTGATCAAGCTGGCCCTGGAGTTGCAGGCAGCGATCGAGGAAAAGACCGCGGGCGAAAAAGAAACCTGATCGGTTGTTTTGCGAGACTCTTTCGCCCAACTCTGGTAAATAAGTATAGCCTTATGTATCTGCTTGGGAGGAGAGCGGATGTCCAATTTTCTATGGCTGTTGGGACTGGTGCTCGGCCCCGTTCTCGTCGGCGCTGTGATCGCCTACGGGATGATGCAGATGCGTGATCACGCCAATAACCGCTATCGCCGGGATGCATTGACGGGGGAAATCTATGGCAAGGATGATCGGTAGTCGGGCTCGCGCCCACATCGCGAACGTCGCATTCGCCTGGGCGCGGCGTCTGCCTACGTGAAACTGCCGTCCATGGGGTCGTAGCGCTTTCCTTTGGCAAGGGAGGCGAATTCAACCAGCTCGTCTACATCCTGCACGCCGCTTTCCACCAGATAGATCAGCAAAGCGGTGGCATTGTCGGCCTGTTTCGTATCGAGGATCAAGTTTTCCTGGCGACTGATCCGTCTTACCGCACGTTCGACGATGTCGGCTTTTTCACGAGCCAAGGAGCCGAGGGATACAGATGCCATGATGGCTTCCTCCCGTTCAAGGCTGACGCATTTGGAATACAAAACGTCGGCGTAGCATAAGTTGCCATCATGACTGTTTCCAGTCCGAATACAACCCTTCAACGTTTACCCGCAAAAATTGGTCAAATGGTGATCCCGACGCGATTCGAACGCGTGACCCTCAGATTAGGAATCTGATGCTCTATCCTGCTGAGCTACGGGACCACTTCCTTCTCCATACAAAAGCAAAGCCGGCAAGCCAAGTGATTTTGCTTGCCACCTCCGTGCTGGCAACGCCTGAGCGCGATTATTCGGTCAGTCGGCGTTCGGCCAGGCGGACCCAATAGGAAATACCAAGGCCTATGACGTCGTCGTTGAAGTCATAGGCAGGATTGTGAAGGCCGGCGGTTTTGCCATTGCCGATCATGATGTAGGCGCCGGGTCTTGCCTGCAGCATGAAGGCGAAGTCTTCGCCCGCCATCGAGGCGTCGACATCGGTATCGACATTGTGAACGCCGGCGATGTCGATGGCAGCCTGTGCAGCATAGTTCGTTTCGGCTGGATGGTTGACCGTCACCGGGCAGGCGCGTTCATATTCGAATTCGGCCTTTGCGCCGTTTGCCGCAGCGATCCCATGGGCCAGCTCGGCGATCCGCTTTTCGGCAAGGTCGCGCACGGCCTCGTCCAGCGAACGCACTGTGCCGGTCAGATAGGCTTCTTCCGGGATAATGTTGTGGGTCGTTCCAGCGTGGAACTGGGTGACCGACACCACCACGGAGCGCAGCGGATTGGCGTTGCGGGCGGCAATCGTCTGCAGCGCGCCGACGATCTGCGCGCCGACGACGATAGGATCGATGGTGTTGTGCGGCTCGGCAGCATGGCCGCCGCGGCCGCCGATCTTGATGGCGAACTTGTCGGGTGCGGCCATGATGCCGCCCTTGCGGATGGCAAAGCTGCCGGCTGCCATGCCCGGCATGTTGTGCATGCCGTAGACTTCCGCAATGCCGAAACGCTCCATCAGGCCGTCTTCGACCATGGCCAGCGCGCCGCGTCCGCCTTCTTCGGCAGGCTGGAAGATGACCACGACATTGCCATGGAAGGTGCGGGTTTCGGCCAGGTACTTCGCCGCACCCAGAAGCATGGCGGTATGGCCGTCATGGCCGCAGGCATGCATCCGGCCCTCTGTCGTCGATGCCCAGGGCTTGCCGGTGATCTCGGTCAGCGGCAGCGCGTCCATGTCGGCGCGCAGGCCGATGGCGCGATCGCCCTGGCCGCGTCCCTTGATAACGCCGACAACGCCGGTGCGGCCAATGCCTGTCACCACCTCGTCGACACCGAATTCCTTCAACTTCTGTTCGACAAAGCTCGCCGTATTTTCAACGTCATAGAGGATTTCGGGATTTGCGTGCAGATGGCGGCGCCATTCGGTGGCCTCCGACTGGAGTTCGGCGGCGCGGTTCAGAATTGGCATGTGGCTGTCCTGGTCGGTGCATTGCGGATCACGTGATTGTCGGCGCGGAATGTGCGCCTCCTGATTGACGTATTCAATAGGCTTTGCCATTGCTTGCATTGCTACGGCAAACAGATGCCGAATGCGAGATATCCCCAATGTGAGAGGATTGCAGTCGTGTCCACGAAGTTTCCAAGCATATTGTCTTCAGCAGGAGCGCTGCGCCGGGTCGCCGTCGTTGCCTGTCTGTCGGCGGTTGCCGTGCCGAATTTCGCCGTGGCCAATCCGATGATCGTCGTCGATGTCAAAAGCGGCCGCGTGATCGAGCATCAGGAAGCCTTCCGCAAATGGTATCCGGCCTCGCTGACCAAGCTGATGACGGCCTATACCGCCTTCAAGGCGATCCGGGCCGGCGAATTGTCGCTGCAGAGCATCGTGACGATGAGCGCGCATGCGGCGGCGGAACCTGCCAGCAAGACCTATTTCAAGCCGGGATCGAAACTGACGCTCGACAGTGCGTTCAAGCTGCTGATCGTCAAGTCGGCCAATGACATCGCGGTTGCGATCGCCGAAACGGTGAGCGGCAGCGAGGAACGTTTCGTCGCGCGGATGAATGCCGATGCCAAGGCGCTCGGCATGACGTCGTCGCGCTTCGTCAATCCGAACGGCCTGCCGGGCAAGGGGCAATATACGACGGCGCGCGACCTTGCCTTGCTCGCGGCCGCGATCCGCCGCGAGTTTCCGGAATATGCCAGCTATTTCGCGCTGGAAGGGGTGACGACGGGAAAGAAGAACTACGCGGCCTATAATCTGCTGGTCGGCCGGTTCGCCGGTGCCGACGGCATGAAGACCGGTTATATCTGCGCCTCCGGCTTCAACCAGGTATCATCCGCCACCCGCAATGGCCGCACGGTGATTTCGGTCGTGCTGGGTGCCGACAGCCTTGGCGCGCGCGCCGACCAGTCGGCCGAGCTGCTGCAGAAGGGGCTGACGACCTCGACGGCGGGCGGGCGCCTGGAGAACCTTCAGCCCTATGGCGAAGGTCTCGACCAAGTGGTGGATATTAGCAGCGAGATCTGCAATCCGAAGGCCCGCCAGGTTCGCAGCGAAGGGCGCGACGAAGTGGGGCGGATGAAGCTCATGTCGCCCTATATCCATGAAATGGATCACGAGCCCAGCTTCAGCTATGCAGGGCTGATCTCCGGCGGAGAACCGGCGGGCAAGCCGAAGACGGGGGCACAGGTGAGCGAAATCGCCAATGTGCCGATCCCGCGGCCGCGGCCGACCTTCTGATCCGGCGATCGTTCGGACCCTTTGATGGAAAGTGAATGATATGAGCATCGAACGTATACCCGTATCGATCCTGACCGGGTTTCTCGGTGCGGGCAAGTCGACGCTGCTCAACCGGATCCTCAAGGATCCGGCGATGAAGGATGCAGCGGTCATCATCAACGAATTCGGCGAAGTCGGCATCGACCATCTGCTCGTCGAATCCTCCAGCGATACGGTCGTCGAACTGTCCGACGGCTGCCTGTGCTGCACGGTGCGCGGCGAGCTGGTCGACACGCTGGCCGAACTGGTCGACGGCATGCAGACCGGCAAGATCAAGCCGTTGTCGCGCATCGTCATCGAGACCACCGGCCTTGCCGATCCGGCACCTGTTATGCAGTCGGTGATGGGCCATCCGGCGATTTCGCAGCATTTCGATCTCGATGGCGTGATCACCGTTGTCGATGCGGTCAACGGATTGTCGACGATCGATGGTTTCACCGAGGCGTACAAGCAGATCGCCGTTGCCGACCGGCTGATCCTGACCAAGACCACGCTGCCGGAAGCCGGCGATACGAAGGCGCTCGTTGCGCGTCTCCGGGCGCTCAATCCGCGGGCGCCGATCACCAATGGCGATGCCGACGAGGCCGGCAGTGCTGCCATCCTGGTCAACGGCCTCTACGATCCGGCCAGCAAGATCGCCGATGTCGATCGCTGGCTGAAGGACGAGGTGGCGCATGACCACCATGATCACGAGCATGGGCATCACAGTCACCACGACGATGGCGAACACGATCACGGCCACCAGCACCAGCATGGTCATGACCACCATCATGACGTGAACCGGCATGGCACATCCATTCGCTCCTATTCGATCATCCATGACCAGCCGATCGATCCCATGGCGCTCAACATGTTCATCGACCTGCTGCGGTCCGCCCATGGTGAGAAGATTCTGCGGATGAAGGCGATCGTCGCTCTGACCGACCAGCCGGACCGGCCGCTCGTCCTGCATGGCGTGCAGTCGATCTTCCATATGCCGGTGCGCCTGCCGGCCTGGCCGGAAGGGTCCGACCGCAAGACGCGGCTGGTGCTGATCACCAAGGATCTGTCGGAAGATTATGTGCGCGAACTGTTCGGCGCCTTTACCGGCAGCATCGGGGTCGACCGGCCGGATCGTGCGGCGATGGTCGACAATCCTCTCGCCGTGCCGGGTTACCGCCTCTAGGCCGCGCCTGTGCCGCCCTTGCGGATCCGGAACCGATGACCGCTCTCGAGCGGTCGGGTCTCGAGCAGCGCATGGCCGTCTTCGCGGCAGAAATGGGCAATATCGATCACGGCCAGCGGATCGGTGGTCTCGATCACCAGCAGCGCACCCGGCGGCAAATCGTCAAGCCGGCGGCGTGTCTTGAGGACCGGCAAGGGGCATTTCAGCCCCTTTAGGTCGTAGACGACCGGATCGGTCATTCCGTCGACCAGATCTTCCAGAACGGCTTTTTCTTCTGCGGGGCTTCCGCGACGGTCGTTTCGACCACCTGCGGGTTGGGCTGAGGTACCGGCACGACCGTCTGGCCAGTTTGGGCCGTTGCTGTTGCCGCAAGCGGCGCAGCGTGTGTCGGTGCTGCGGTCTCCGTTGCCGCTATTGCCGGAGCCGGGACAGTGGTCGGAGCCGGCGTGATAGCTGCAGTTGCTGTCGTTGCCGGCGCTGCGACGGGTGCTGCCGTTGCCGTTGCAACGGGCGCCTCCGCGGTTGCGGCGCCTGCGGGCTTCTTCGCCGTCAGTTGGTTGATCGCGGCGCCAGCCGATGTCGCGGTCGCGATCTTTGCCGGATCGGTGTTGTCGATGTCGATCAGCTTGCCGGCCTTCAGCGCTGAGCCTGTCGGGGCAAAGGCGAGGTCGTGCGAGCGCGACTTGCGCAGATCGACGACCAGGGCCTTGCGTTCGGCTTCGCTCGGATCGTACCAGATCTTCCCGTCAAATTTCTTCATCGCCTTGGCATAGTCACGGTCATAGGCGCTGTTGTACTGCGCCAGGGACATCTGCAGGGCCGGCGGTGTCGACATCGGCGGGCAGGCGGCTTGCGGGTTGAAAGCCTGGCCACCAGCCGTCAGCTGGTTGAAGACGTAGCCCTTGTTGCAGACGCCCACTTCCGGCGGGCGCTTGGTCACTTCGAAATTGTCGTAGCCGACCTTCAGCATCTTCCAGAAGTCATAGTGCTGGCTGTGGCGGTGGCGTGCCATGTTTTCCGCCGTCATGCGGAACGGGAATGCCTGCAACTGAATGTTCTGCTGGCCGCCCTTGAAGGCGTCGCGGGCAAAAGCATAGATTTCCAGAATCTGCGCGTCGGTCATCGAATAGCAGCCCGAAGACGAGCAGGCGCCATGGATCATCAGGTTGGAGCCGTTGCGGCCGTTCGCCTGGTCGAACCGGTTGGGGAAACCGGTATTGATCGCGAGGAAATATTTCGAATTCGGGTTCAGGTGATACGGCGACAGCGGATAGAAACCTTCCGGTGCCTGCCGGTCGCCTTCCTTGACCTTGGGACCCAGTCGTCCCGACCAGGCACAGATGTCATACTGGACCACCTTGTCGAATCGATTGTTGGTCTTGGCCTTCCAGACCTCCAGCACGCCTTCTTCCTTGAAGATGCGCAGCATGATCGGCGCATTGCGATCCATGCCCTTCTGCCGGATCTCGGCGAGCAGGCGCGCTGGCAGTGGCTGTTCTATCTTGTTGGAGACCTTGGGAGAATCATACGTCGCGCTTTCCAGCGTGTCGTTGCAGCCGGCAAGCGCTGCAGTGAAGATCAGTACAAGGGCTGTCGATTTCCAACGCATTCGCAAAAGCTCTTTTCAAGAACAGATCAAGCGACCCGAGCAAGCCAGGCCTCTTTTAGTTTATGACTGCTTTCTTCACAAATTATAAACCACGGAGCAATTCATCCCGTGGGCATTTTGCTGCGATACTGTTGCAAAGCGGCAGAGTGATGGCCGGATCCGGCCGTCGCCCTAGAGATTGCGACCGATATCGAGGAATTTCTGGCGACGGTCGTTGCGCAGTTTTTCGCCCGGCAGCGGCGTCAGGTCGGCCAGTGCCGCTGCGATGACGTCGCCGGTCGCCTTGATGACCACGTCCGGCGCACGGTGAGCGCCGCCGACCGGTTCCTGGATGATGCCGTCGATAATGCCGAAGCCCTTCAGGTCTTCCGCCGTGATCTTCATGTTGGTCGCCGCTTCCTTGGCGCGGGTCGAATCGCGCCAGAGGATCGAGGCTGCCCCTTCCGGCGAGATGACCGAGTAGATCGCATGCTCGAGCATGTAGACCCGGTTGCCTGTAGCAATCGCGATCGCGCCACCGGAGCCGCCTTCGCCGATGACCACCGATACCATCGGCACCTTGAGGCCGAGGCACATTTCGGTCGAACGGGCGATGGCTTCCGCCTGGCCGCGTTCCTCGGCGCCGACGCCAGGATAGGCGCCTGCGGTATCGATCAGGGTAATCACCGGCAGGCCGAAGCGATCGGCCATTTCCAGGACCCTGATCGCCTTGCGGTAGCCTTCGGGGCGTGGGCTGCCGAAATTGTGCTTGAGGCGCGACTTCGTGTCGTTGCCCTTTTCCTGTCCGATCACCGCAACCGGCTGGCCGCGGAAGCGGGCGAGGCCAGCCTGGATGGCGGCGTCTTCGGCAAACTTGCGGTCACCGGCAAGCGGCGTGAAGTCGGTGAGCAATTGGCCGGCATAATCGACGAAATGCGGACGGGACGGGTGACGTGCAACCTGCGTCTTCTGCCAGGCGTTCAGCTTGGAATAGATGTCGGCCATCGCCTCTTCGACGCGGCCTTCGAGCCGGCTGATTTCTTCCGAAGTGTCGATGCTCTCGTCCTCCTCCGCGATCTTCTTCAGTTCGCGGATCTTGGCTTCGAGGTCGGAGATTGGCTTTTCGAAGTCGAGATAATTATGCATGGAGTGCGTTCCGATCGTTTTGTCCCTTGCCTTCCGGCTGACAGGAACCGGTATTGCCGGTCCTAATCGTGGTTTTTCGCCTGTTTTGCAAGGGGGTGATGCGTTTGGACCAGTTGCTGCAGCCTCTCGTCCAGTACATGTGTATAGATTTGTGTCGTTGAAATGTCGCTATGGCCGAGCAATTCCTGCACGACGCGCAGGTCGGCACCATTGCCGAGAAGATGGCTGGCAAAGGCATGGCGCAGCACATGCGGCGACACACTTGCCGCCGGCAGGCCCGAGCGAATGGCAAGATCCTTCAGGTCGCGGGCAAAGACCTGGCGGGGCAGATGGCCCTCCTTGCTGGTGGATGGGAAAAGGAAGGGGCTGTCGGCATGGCCGGGCGTTGCCGCCCGCGTTTCGCTGTAGCGGGCCAGCGCCTCGATGGCTGTGCGCGACAGCGGCACCAGGCGCTCCTTGTTGCCCTTGCCCTTGACGACGAGAAACCGTCCCTCCTGCGCCAGCACCTTGGCCGGCAGCGACACCAATTCGCTGACGCGCATGCCGGTCGCATAGAGCAGTTCCAGAAGCACCAGCAGCCTGAGCCGTGCAGCTTGGTCCGTGCCGGGCTGGGCCGCTTCCTGTTCGGCCAGCGCCAGCATGGTGCCGACATCCTCCACCGTCAGTGTCTTCGGCAGCGGGCGCGCCTTTTTCGGCGCATCGAGGATGGCCGTCGGATCATCGGCTCGCAGGCCTTCGGCATACAGAAACTTGTAGAATTGGCGCATCGCCGAAAGCCTGCGGGCTTGCGATGTTGCCTGAAAACCGCGTTTGGCGAGATCCGACAGATAGGCAGTCAGGTCGGCGCGGTCAGCGCTGCCGAGTGTTGCCTTGCGACTTGTCAGGAAGGACTGCAGGTCGTCGAGGTCGCGCTCATAGGACGAGAGTGTATTGGCCGCGGCGCCGCGTTCGGCGCTCATCATTTCGAGGAAAGCCTCGACCCGTGCCTGGCTCAGATCCGCCACAGAATTGGGTGTCCTTGCTGTTGTCTAGCGTTACTGTTCGACCGGGTTCACGCGTTCGGACGGGATCTTGATCGTTACATCCCGTTCCCTGGGCTCGACGAACACCGTGAGCGACCACATGATGGCATAGATGATGCCGGCGATCGTTGCGCAGATGAAGAGAAAGCGAAACAATGTCGGCATGTAGGGTCCTTGGCCTTCGAAGCGCTGAACATAGGGAATAGGCATTGTGACTTGCAAGGGTGCTGTGATCCTTGTGTCGATTTGCGTCAACGGCTTGACGCTTGCCCCGCATTTGTCAATACCGTGATGAAACAGTTGCGAACGGGCCGATGACCGATACGATCCTCAATCTTGCCTCCAGTCTGGGCGCGCGCGCCAGGGCAGCGCTCGGTAGACGCAACCTGGTTTTCGTCGGCCTGATGGGTGCCGGCAAGTCGGCGGTCGGCCGGATGGTCGCCAACCAGCTTGGCTTGCCGTTCGTCGATACCGATGTCGAAATCGAACGCGTGTCGCGCATGTCAATCAGCGAATTGTTCGCCGCCTATGGCGAGGATGAGTTTCGGGCATTGGAAACGCGGGTGATCAAGCGCCTGTTGCGCTCGGGGCCGCGCGTGGTGTCGACCGGCGGAGGAGCCTTCATCAACGAGAAGACGCGCAAGCAGATCGAGCGTGGCGGTATCTCGCTGTGGCTGAAGGCCGATCTCGATGTCCTTTGGGAGCGGGTCAACAAGCGCGATCATCGGCCCTTGCTGAAGACGGAAAACCCCAAGCAGACCCTCAAGGATCTGATGGACAAGCGCTATCCGATCTACGAACTGGCGGATCTGACGATCCAGTCACGAGATGTGCGCAAGGAAGTGATTGCCAACGAAGTGCTGATGGCGATCCTCGAACAGAGTGGCGCCGAAAAGACTGGTGCAGAACACAGCGGCAAAGGTGACACAGCATGAGCAAGGTGGAGAATTCGGAACGTCTGGTGCATGTGCCGCTTGGCGAGCGCGCCTATGATATCCTGATCGGGCCCGGCCTACTTGCGCGCGCTGGCGGCGAGATTTCCAGCCGGATCAAGGGCAGACGTGCCGCCATCGTCACGGACGAGAATGTCGGCGCCCAATATCTCGACGGCCTTATGGACAGCTTGCAGACGGACGGCATCGAGGCGGTGTCTGTGACCTTGCCCGCCGGCGAAAAGACCAAGAGTTTTTCCAGCCTGACCCAGGTCTGCGACGTGCTGCTCGAGGCGCGCATCGAGCGCAATGATGCGGTGATTGCGCTCGGCGGTGGGGTGATCGGCGATCTGACCGGCTTTGCCGCCGGCATCGTGCGTCGCGGGGTGCGCTTCGTGCAGATCCCGACCTCGCTTCTGTCGCAGGTCGACAGTTCCGTCGGTGGCAAGACCGGCATCAATGCAAGACAGGGCAAGAACCTGATCGGCATCTTCAACCAGCCGGATCTGGTTCTGGCCGATACCGATGTGCTCAATACGCTGTCGGAGCGCGAATTCCGCGCCGGTTACGCGGAAGTGGCGAAATACGGCCTGATCGACAAGCCGGATTTCTTCGAATGGCTGGAGACGAACTGGCGCGACGTCTTTGCCGGCGGGCCCGCCCGGATCGAGGCAATCGCCGTGAGCTGTCAGGCCAAGGCCGATGTCGTGGTAGCCGACGAACGCGAAAACGGTCGCCGGGCGCTGCTCAATCTCGGCCATACCTTCGGCCACGCGCTCGAAGCGGCGACGCACTATGACAGCAAACGCCTGGTGCATGGCGAAGGCGTGTCGATCGGCATGGTGCTGGCGCACCAATTTTCCGCCCGGATGAACCTTGCCAGCCCGGATCTTGCAAGCCGCGTCGAAGCGCATCTGCGCGCGGTCGGCCTGCCCACCCGGATGGACGAGATCCCCGGCGAACTGCCGCCGACGGACGTCCTGATGGATGCGATCGCGCAGGACAAGAAGGTGAAGGGCGGCAAGCTGACCTTCATCCTGACGCGCGGCCTTGGCGAAGCCTTCGTCGCTGATGACGTGCCGTCGTCGGAAGTGGTGCGCTTTCTCGATGAAATGCGCCCGTCATGATCGAGACCATCCTGTCCAGCCTGTCGGACTATTGGCTGACGCTCGTGGCCATTTTCCTGCTGATCTGTGCGTCGGCTTTTTTCTCCGGGTCCGAAACCGCGCTGACGGCAACGTCGCGTGCCCGCATGCACAGCCTCGAGGTCAATGGCGATGTGCGCGCCGGGCTGGTCAATTCGCTGATCGAGCGTCGTGACCGGCTGATCGGGGCGCTTTTGATCGGCAACAACCTGGTCAACATTCTCGCCTCCTCGCTCACCACCAGCCTCTTCCTCGGTCTTTTCGGCGATTCCGGCGTGGCGATTGCCACCGTGCTGATGACGGTTTTGCTTGTCATCTTTTCCGAGGTTTTGCCGAAGAGCTGGGCGATTTCGACGCCCGAGCGGTTCGCACTTTTCGTCGCGCCGGCAGTGCGGCCCTTTGTCGCCGTGGTCGGCCCGTTGTCGAGCGTGGTCAACTGGATCGTGCGCAAGCTGCTCGGCATTTTCGGCGTGTCGATCTCCGGTGAGGCCTCGATGTTGTCCGGCCATGAGGAACTGCGTGGTGCGGTGGCGCTCCTGCATCGTGACGGCGCCGTGGTCAAGGCCGACCGCGACCGCCTCGGTGGCGTTCTTGACCTCGGCGAGTTGGAAGTTTCCGACATCATGATCCACCGCACGGCGATGCGCGCGGTCAACGCGGATGACACGCCGGAAAATGCGATCCGCAGCATTCTCGAAAGCCCGTATACCCGCATGCCGGTCTGGCGCGGTGCGACAGACAACATCATCGGCGTCATTCATGCCAAGGACCTCATCCGGGCGCTGGCCGAGCCGAATGTCGAGCCAAAGGACCTCGATATCGTCAAGATTGCCCAGAAGCCCTGGTTCGTGCCGGATACGACCAATCTCAAGGATCAGCTCAACGCCTTCCTGCGCCGCAAGACGCATTTTGCCGTCGTGGTCGACGAGTATGGCGAAGTCCAGGGCGTCGTGACGCTGGAAGATATTCTCGAAGAGATCGTCGGCGACATTTCGGACGAACATGACCTGGAAATCCAGGGCGTTCGGCAGGAATCCGACGGATCGATGGTGGTTGATGGCGCCGTGCCTATCCGCGATCTCAATCGCGCCCTCGACTGGGATCTGCCGGACGAAGAGGCAACGACAATCGCCGGCCTTGTCATCCACGAATCAAAATCGATTCCCGAAGAACGCCAGGCCTTCACCTTTTACGGCAAGCGCTTCATCGTGATGAAACGGGAAAAGAACCGCATCACCAAATTGCGCATTCGGCCAATCGAACCCGTCAAGACAGAGGCTTGACAAGACAGCTGTGTGGTGGGACCGAGGCCTGAGCGACTCTTGTTCTACCAGCGCGTCGGTTCGCCCGGTGCAGCCGGTTCGATCGCCAGCGCATGCAGGCCGGCATCCAGCTCCGGCTTCAGCAATTCTGTCACGGCGCGGTGGCGTGCAAGCCTGCTCAGGCCGTTGAATTTTTCGGAGACGATGCGCACCCGCATATGGGTTTCGCCGGTGCCGGTAATGTCGGGCTGATGGCCGGCGTGATGAGCGCTCTCATCGATCACATCCAGCCGCTCCGGGGCAAAGCCCTGACGCAGTGTTTCCTCGATGCGGTTGCGCACGGACATGTGATGTTCCCTGTGATCTGCTGGCGTGGTCTGGCTTGCGGCAAAAGCCCCACAAAGCGCGCAACATTCCGATTTGTCAATTCTTGTCGCGCCACTGTCTAGGCACCATAATTACCGCATGAAACTCGACTCGAAATATTTCGATCGGATCCGGACCAGACGCAGACGCACTGCGGAGCCGGAGCCATCCAATCCAGTTTGCCAGTGGGACGGCTGTGAAAAGCCGGGTGCCCATCGCGCGCCCGTGGGCCGTCATGCCGAGGGCCAGTTCTTCATGTTCTGCTTCGAGCACGTGAAGGACTACAACAAGGGCTACAACTATTTTTCCGGCCTGTCGGACACCGAGATCGCCCGCTACCAGAAGGAAGCGATCACCGGGCACCGGCCGACCTGGACCGTGGGTGTCAACAAGGCGGCCAAGTCCAGCCCGCTGCATTCGACGGCGCGCTCCGGTTCGGCTGCGTCACAGGCGCGCATGAAGGACCCTTTCGGCTTCGTGCAGCAGGGCAAGCCCGGCGGTTCGCGCTTTCAGCCGCAGTTGCGCAAGCTCAAGACGATGGAGGCCAAGGCGCTGGATACGCTTGGCCTTTCGGCCAGTTCGACGGCGACCGAGATCAAGACCCGCTACAAGGAGCTTGTAAAAAAACACCATCCCGATGCAAATGGCGGAGACAGGGGTTCGGAAGAGCGTTTTCGCGCTGTTATTCAAGCCTACCAATTGTTAAAGCAGGCGGGTTTCTGTTAATCCGAGAAGCAGCAGCGACGATATGCGGCCAGTCGGCAGCGCCTGGCATGGAGAAACGATGAGCAAAATTGATCTTGATATTTCCAATCTCCCCGACACGACCGTGTCGGTGCGCGAGGTTTTTGGAATAGACAGCGATATCCGCGTCCCGGCCTACAGCAAGGGCGACCCTTACGTGCCGGATTTCGATCCGGACTATCTGTTCGATCGCGACACGACGCTCGCCATCCTCGCCGGTTTTGCCCATAACCGCCGCGTCATGGTGTCGGGCTTCCACGGCACGGGCAAGTCGACCCATATCGAGCAGGTCGCCGCCCGTCTCAACTGGCCCTGCGTGCGCGTCAACCTCGACAGCCATGTCAGCCGTATCGATCTCGTCGGCAAGGACGCCATCGTCCTGAAGGACGGCAAGCAGATCACCGAATTCAAGGACGGCATACTGCCCTGGGCCTACCAGCACAATGTCGCGCTCGTCTTCGACGAATACGATGCCGGTCGACCGGACGTGATGTTCGTCATCCAACGCGTGCTGGAAAGTTCCGGCCGCCTGACCCTGCTCGACCAGAGCCGCGTCATCCGCCCGCACCCGGCCTTCCGCCTGTTTGCCACGGCCAATACCGTCGGCCTCGGTGACACCACCGGCCTCTATCACGGCACGCAGCAGATCAACCAGGCGCAGATGGACCGTTGGTCGATCGTCACCACGCTGAACTACCTGCCGCACGACAACGAAGTCGGAATCGTCGCTGCCAAGGTCAAGAGTTTCGGTGCAACGGCCGAAGGCCGTGACACGGTTTCGCGCATGGTCCGCCTTGCCGATCTGACCCGCGCCGCCTTCATCAACGGTGACCTGTCGACCGTGATGAGCCCGCGTACGGTGATCACGTGGGCCGAGAATGCCGAGATCTTCGGCGATGTGGCCTTTGCCTTCCGCGTCACCTTCCTCAACAAGTGCGACGAGCTGGAGCGGACGCTGGTCGCCGAACAGTATCAGCGCGCCTTCGGCGTCGAGCTGAAGGAAAGTGCCGCCAACATCGTGCTTGGCGCGTAAGGGAACGGATCAGCATGGCAGGGCGCGGCGACAACAGCAGGGCCAAGACGGGCGCAGGCGTGGACACGGAGCCTTTGCGCCGTGCGATTACCGGCTGCGTCCGCTCGATTGCGGGAGATCCGCAGGTCGAGGTGGCCTTTGCCAATGAACGACCCGGCCTTGCCGGCGAGCGCGTGCGCCTGCCGGAACTGTCGAAGCGTCCGACCGCCCATGAACTCGCCGTGACCCGTGGTCTCGGCGACAGCATGGCACTCAGGATCGCCTGCCACGACCAGAAGATCCATGCGAGCATGGCGCCGCAGGGTGCCGACGCCCGGATGATCTTCGATGCCGTCGAGCAGGCGCGCGTCGAGGCGATCGGCTCGCTGCGCATGCCGGGCGTTGCCTCCAATATCCAGTCGATGAACACCGAGAAATATGCGAAAGCCAATTTCTCGACGATCAGCCGCCAGGAAGATGCGCCGATCCAGGAAGCCGTTGCCATGCTGGTGCGCGAGAAGCTCACCGGCCAGAAGCCGCCGGAGTCGGCCGGCAAGGTGCTTGATCTCTGGCGCTCGTTCATCGAGGACAAGGCCGGCGCCGATCTCGACAATCTGCCGAATGCGATCAACGACCAGCAGAATTTTGCCCGGGTGATCCGCCACATGCTGTCGGCCATGGAAATGGCCGAGGATGTCGGCGACGACCAGGAGCAGGGCGAGGACGACGAGTCGACCGACGAGGACCAGCCGCGCAGCGGTGACGAGGACCAGGAAAGCGCCGAGGAAGAGGCGGGTTCCGAATCTGCGCCCGCCGACGAGAGCGAAGCCTCTCAGGAGCAGATGGACGACGGCGAAATGGACGGCGCGGAGATTTCCGACGACGACATGGCCGACGAGGGTGAGGACGACAGCGAGACGCCGGGCGAAATGCGCCGGCCGTCGACGCCGTTTGACGATTTCAACGAGAAGGTCGACTACAAGATCTTCACCGAAGAGTTCGACGAAGAGATCACCGCGGAAGAGCTGTGTGACGAAGCCGAACTTGATCGCCTGCGCGCCTTTCTCGACAAGCAGCTGGCGCATCTGCAGGGGGCCGTCGGTCGCCTGGCGAACCGGCTGCAGCGTCGCCTGATGGCGCAGCAGAACCGCTCCTGGGAATTCGATCTGGAAGAGGGCTATCTCGATCCGGCGCGCCTGGTTCGTTTGGTCATCGACCCGATGCAGCCCTTGTCCTTCAAGAAGGAAAAGGACACCAAGTTCCGCGACACCGTCGTGACGCTGGTGATCGACAATTCCGGCTCGATGCGCGGCCGACCGATCACGGTTGCCGCCACCTGCGCCGACATCCTTGCCCGCACGCTGGAGCGCTGCGGCGTCAAGGTCGAGATCCTCGGCTTCACCACCAAGGCGTGGAAGGGCGGGCAGTCCAGAGAGAAATGGCTGGCCAGCGGCAAGCCGCCGACGCCCGGCCGTCTCAACGACCTGCGCCATATCATCTACAAGTCGGCCGACGCCCCCTGGCGCCGGGCACGGCGCAATCTCGGCCTGATGATGCGCGAAGGCCTGCTCAAGGAAAACATCGACGGCGAGGCGCTGATGTGGGCGCATAACCGGCTGATGGCGCGGCGCGAACAGCGCAAGATCATGATGATGATCTCGGACGGCGCGCCGGTCGACGATTCGACGCTGTCGGTCAATCCGGGCAACTATCTCGAGCGCCATCTGCGTGCGGTCATCGAGCAGATCGAGACGCGCTCGCCGGTGGAACTGCTGGCGATCGGCATCGGCCACGATGTGACGCGCTACTATCGCCGCGCCGTGACCATCGTCGATGCCGATGAATTGGCGGGTGCGATGACCGAGCAGTTGGCCTCGCTGTTCGAAGACAATGCCTCTGGCTCGGGTGGTGGACGCCGCCGTCGTGCCTAGGCCGGTTGCGGGTCGTCGCTCTGGCGCAATCCTTCTGACGCTCTCCGTTGCGCTGCTTTTGGCCTCCTGCACGCCATCGGCGCTGAAGCCGGGGGAAGCGCTGCCGATCCGCATCGAATCCCGTGCCATCGCCACATTGGGCGGATCGCCGCGCCTTGCCGAGGGGGTCCAGTTTATCGGCGGGCTGGAGCTTTCGTCCGATGAGCCGCTGTTCGGCGCCTTTTCCTCGATTCGTTTTCTGGACGATGCGCGTTTCGTCGGGGTCTTCGACACAGGATACTGGATCGAGGGCCGGATGGAGCGCGGCCCCGACGGCATGCTGTCCGGCGTCAGCGATGCCAGGCTTGCCGCCATGCTCGATCGGGACGGACGCGAGAGCGCCAGCAAGTATCAGGTCGATGCCGAGAGCCTTGCGATTGTCGACAATCAAGCCATTGTCGGCTTCGAGCAGCACCATCGGGTCGTTGCCTATACCCCGCTCGCCTCATTGGCGACGGCGCGCCCGTCACCGCCTTTGCCGCTGCCCTTTGCGGTCTCGCGCCTGCGCGGCAATGGCGGCATAGAGGCGCTGGTGGTCTCACCGACCGATGGCCCGCTCGCCGGTGCGGTGGTGGCGATCTCGGAAAAGAGCGTCGATGAAGACGGCAACAATTTTGCCGGCATCCTTGATGGACCGCTTGCCGGAGAATTTCGTGTGCGCCCGCATGACGGCTTCGAGATCACCGATGGTGTCTTCCTGCCGTCCGGCGAGCTTGTCCTGCTGGAACGCCGCTTCTCGATCGCCAGCGGGGTTGCCATGCGGTTGCGCCGCATCGATGGCGCCTCTATCCGGCCCGGCGCGATCGTCGATGGCCAGGTCATCTTCGAGGCCGACAACGCATCCGAGATCGACAACATGGAAGGGATCGACGCCGTCGTGGCGGATGATGGTTCCACGCACCTGATCGCCGTCTCGGACGACAATCATTCGATCCTGCAGCGCACGGTGATGCTGGAGTTCCGCCTGGAGCCCTGAGCGGGTCCAGGCGGTCTTGATCCGTTCTTGCCGGTGTCAGGCGGTGGTGCGAGCCGGCATCGGCCGGACAACGCTCATCAGCGCACCGTAGGGCAACAGCATGACGATGCCGACCAGCATCTTCACGGCGAAGTCGCCGAGTGCCCAGGAGATCCAGCGCGGGGCTTCCGCGGCGAGCACGCCGAAGATCGGTGCCGAGGCGATGGCAAAATCGTCATTCGGGCCGATGAAGCTGAAGATCGGCGCGAAGGACAGGGAGAAGAAGATCACCGTGTCGAGAACCGAGCCGATCAGCGAACCCATCAGCGGGGCCTTCCACCAGGACAGCTGACGCAGGCGGTTGAACACCGAGATGTCGAGAAGCTGGCCGACGAGGAAGGCGGAACCGGAGGCAATCGCGATCCGCGGGCTGGCGAGTGCGATCGACAGGGCGACGCCGACGATAAAGCCGACAAACACGACCTTGCGCGCGGTGCCCGGGCCAAACTGACGGTTGGTCAGGTCGGTGATCAGGAAGGAGATCGGATAGGTGAATGCGCCGAAGGTCAGAAGGTCGGCGAGATTGATGCCTGCCAACGTGCCGCCCAGAGGGAACTGCACGAGGAAGTTGGAGGCGACGACGATTGCCGTCATGAGCAGGCTGTAGAGAACGAAATAGCGCGTCTTCAGCATTTTTTTATCCTGGGTGATGCCACCAGTTGGAGGAACAATGATGTATAGGGTCGTCGATGAAGCCGATGGCATCCGCCGGATTCATCTCAAACGAAAAGGCTTGTCCGGATGTCCGGCCAAGCCTTTAAAGCCTGCGTCAGCGCTTGAGATTAAGCGGCTTCGGCGGTCTTCTTGACGATCTGGCGACGCAGCAGACGAGCGCGCATGCTCAGGTCGGTTTCAGAAGCCTTGATCAGGAATGCATCGAGACCACCGCGATGCTCGACCGTGCGCAGTGCTGCAGCCGAAACGCGCAGACGGTAACGCTGGTTGAGAGCATCCGAAATCAACGTGACATCGCACAGGTTCGGCAGGAACTTGCGCTTGGTCTTGTTGTTCGCGTGGCTAACATTGTTGCCCGACTGGACGCCCTTGCCGGTCAATTCGCAACTGCGGGACATGGTACACCTATTTTTTTCTAGGCTATCGCATCGCCTCCGGCCAAATGCCGGGCAGGCAATCCAACAGCGCTTGATTGGAAAGTTGCGGTTCTATAGTCAGGCTGAACCCGCGCGTCAAGCCAAACCTTGGATTTTCCGGGCGCGCAACCGTCATTGCGTTATTTTATTGCCATAGTCCACGGTAAGATGCCGAAATCGGGATGCCGGATTTTCGGCCCCATTCGCTGAGGGTCGATCATTGCGTACAGCCAGTCTGGTTATCGGTCTAGTCCTGTCCTCCCTCGGCGCTGCCGATGCCGCGGAGGTGCGCTACAATACCGAATACAGCGTTTCCCTCGGTGTCCTGCCGATCGCGCGGCTGTCTTTCGAGACGGCTGTCAATGATGGACGCTACACGATCGGCGGACGTTTCCGCTCCTCGGGCATCGTCGACCTCGTCAAGGAAATCTCTGCCACCAGCAGCGTTTCAGGCCAGGTCGATGGCCAGCGTTTCCAGCCCGAGCGCTACCAGCTTGAATATAAGGACGGTCGCAAGACCAGCACCTATGACGTGAAGTATCGCGGCGGCAGCGTGGTGGAAACCGTGGTTGAACCGAAGCCGAAACCGAGACCGGAGACCTGGGTTCCAATTGCCGACGGCGATCTGAAAGCCGTACTCGATCCGATCGGTGCCTTTCTCATTCCGGGAGATGCCGATGTCTGTTCGCAGACACTGCCGGTCTATGACGGCGAGAGCCGGATGGATCTGGTCCTGTCGCCGAAGCGGACCGAAGGTTACTCCGCCGGCAAGCTGAAGGGTGAGGCGGTGGTCTGTGGGGTCAAGTATGTCCCGAAATCCGGCTATCGCAAAGGCCGCAAGGATATCGAATACCTGCGCTCGGTCGAGGGCATGGAGATCTGGTTTGCCAAGACCGCAACCCTCAAGCTATATGCTCCGGTCTATGCGCGCGTGCCGACACGCTATGGGACGATTTACGTTTCAGCGCAGAAATTCGACGGCTAGCGTGCGCGGGTTTTCATCCCGCCTTTGGCGGCCGCTTAGGCCCCGTATGGGGCCGGCATGGGGGATGAATGAAGACCAAGGCGACGCTGATCGGCTTTACTGCAATCTTGATGTGGTCCTTCCTGGCGCTGATGACGGCCGCCTCCGGCACGATGCCGCCGTTCCAGCTGTCGGCGATCACCTTTGCCATCGGCAGCCTGCCGGGACTTCTGATCTTTGCGGCAAGGCCTGAACGGCTGAAGGCGCTGCGCCAGCCGGCCAAGGTCTGGCTGATCGGCGTCGGCGGGCTGTTCGGCTATCATTTTCTCTATTTCACAGCCCTTCGGAATGCACCGGCGGTTGAGGCCGGTCTGATCGCCTATCTGTGGCCGTTGCTGATCGTCGTCGGCTCGGCGCTTTTGCCGGGCGAACGGCTCGGCTGGCATCACATCGTCGGCGCGCTGGCCGGCCTTGCCGGCACGATCCTGATCGTTGCCAAGAATGGCGTTGCCTTCGATCCGGCCTATACGCTCGGCTATTTCGCTGCCTTCCTTTGCGCCTTCACCTGGGCCGGCTATTCGCTGCTCAGCCGGCGTTTCGAGGCGGTGTCCACCGATGTCGTCACCGGTTTCTGCCTCGCCACCTCGCTGCTGTCGCTCGCCTGCCATCTCGGGCTGGAGACCACCGTCTGGCCGGTCGACTGGATGCAATGGGCAGCGGTCGTTGGCCTCGGTCTGTTGCCGGTCGGTGCCGCCTTCTATGTCTGGGACTACGGCGTCAAGAACGGTGATATCCAGATCCTCGGCGCCTCGAGCTATGCCGCGCCGCTTCTCTCGACGCTGATCCTGATCTTTTTTGGCTTTGGCGAGGTTAGCGTCAGAATTGGCCTGGCCTGCGTGCTGATCACCGGTGGTGCAATGCTGGCGGCGCGCGATATGGTGTTCAAACGAAGCAAGGTTCAGTCCTAGACGGAGACAGCATGGCCACGCCAGCGACCGGTGTTCTGATGCTCTCGGTCGCGCTGGGCCTCGGCTATTTCTGGGTTCTGCCGCGACCGAAGACCACGTGGCGGGCGGTGTGGAAAACACTGCCGATCCTGCTGCTCGCCGCCTATGGTCTGCTTGTCGGTGCGCCCGTTATGCTGATTATCGCCCTGCTGCTCGGTGCTGCCGGTGATGCCTTCCTCGCCTTTGACGGTGCCCGCGCCTTTGTCGGCGGTCTCGTCGCCTTTCTCCTGTCGCATCTCGTCTATGCCGCCGTCATGGCGCCGCTCGGTATACCCGGCCTCGTGTTTGCCGAAGGTTGGCGCCCGGTTGCGGGCCTGCTGCTGCTTTTCCATACCCTGATCGTCGTCGGTCTGATCCGGCGTGAGGCCGGTCGGCTTTTGCCGGCAATCCTCGCCTATGTGGCGGTTTTTCTTTTGGTGGGCTGGACGGCGCTCAGGATCGCCAATCCCTGGGTAGTCGTGGGCACGGCCACTTTCATCGTGTCGGACACCGTGCTTGCGCTGCGCCGGTTTCGCTGGGGGCCGGATCACCGGTTCGATAGCCCGGCCGCCTATGCCGTCTGGGCGACCTATTATGCGGCGCAACTGATCCTGACCGTCACGCTGTCGGCTGCCTGATCGTTTAGTCGCCCTTACCCGGCGCCCAGCCGGGTGGCGCCATCTCGAAGGCGGAAAAGTCGAAACCGGGTGCCACGGTGCAGCCGACCAGCGTATAAGCGCCGAGGCTTTCGGCCGCCTGCCATTCATTGGCGGCAATGATCGCCTGCGGCCGTTCGCCCTCGAGGAGATCGGTGCCGAGAATGACGGTTTCGACCGTCTGTCCGTCGCTCGACCTGCTGAGCGCCAGCGGCGCGCCGGCATAATAATGCCAGACCTCGGCCGCATCCCTGACCCTGTGCCAATGCGAGCGCTCGCCGGCTTCAAGCAGGTAGTAGATCGCGGTGGAATGGCCGCGGGTGCCGCCGCTGGCATCCCTGAAGGTTTGCACATACCAGCCGCCCTCGGGATGGCGCTCCATGCCGAGGGTTTCGATGATATCGGCCGCCGTCATCAGAAATTATCCTTGCGCTTGCGGATCTCGGCAAAGACATCCTCATTGCTTTCTGTCGGCATGCCGAGCGTCCGGCGGATGTCCGGTTCATTGGCGCGCAGGAAGGGATTGGTTTCCTTTTCGAGTGCGATCGTCGTCGGCACGGTGAAATCGCCCCTCGCCCGCATGATCTCGATATCCTGGGCGCGCGATTTCAGCCGGCTGTTGTCCGGATCGATGGTGAGGGCAAACCGGGCGTTCGACAGGGTATATTCGTGGCCGAAATAGACGATGGTTTCGTCCGGCAATTCGGCCAGCTTCTGCAGCGAATGCCACATGTCTATCGCCGAGCGCTCGAACAGGCGGCCGCATCCAAGCGCAAACAGCGTGTCGGCTGAAAACAGCAACTTGTCTTCCGGCAGGTGATAGCAGACATGGCCTGCCGTATGGCCCGGGGTCTCGATTACCCGGACCAGATGTTTGCCGAAGGTGAACTCGTCGCCGTCGCCGACGGTGCGGTCAATGCCGGGGATGGCCACGGCCTCGTTGCGCGGGCCGATGATCTCGCAGTCGAACCGCTCCTTCAGGGCCAGATTGGCTTCCACATGGTCGCCGTGATGGTGCGTCGTGAAAATGTGGGTGATCGTCCAATCGCGGCGCTTGGCGGCTGCCAGGATCGGTTCGAGTTCAGGTGCGTCGATGCAAGCCGTGAGGCCTGAATCCGGGCAATGCAGCAGCACGCCGAAGTTGTCGCTGCGGCAGAGAAACACATCGATTTCAAGGGATTTCATTGTCCAGCCATCCGTTCCCACGTTGTTGGCGCGAATGTAGCTGGTAAACTCTTGAAGTCCAATCGCTGGCTGCTAACAATGGTGTCATGCATGTCGATATCGTTGACCTTCGCCAATTCTACTACACCATGCTCGGGCGCGTGGCTGAACAGTCGATCGCTCTGGCGCTTTCTTCGCTCTGGGCCCGGCTGCCGCAGGAGCGGCTGGTGGGGCTCGGCTATTGCACGCCGTTTCTCGATCGCTTCCGCGCCGACACCGAGCGTACCTTCGCCTTCATGCCGGCAGGGCAGGGGGCGGTGAACTGGCCGGTCGGCGAACCGTCGGCCACGGCACTGGTCTTCGAGGAAGAGTTGCCGCTGCCGGATTCCTCCGTTGACCGCGTATTGATGGTGCATTCGTTGGAATTTGCCGAAAACCCGCGCGAGACACTGAAGGAAATCTGGCGGGTTCTGGCGCCCGGCGGTCGGCTGGTCATCGTGGTGCCCAACCGCCGCGGTGTCTGGGCGCGCATGGAGCATACGCCGTTCGGATCCGGCCGGCCCTATTCGCGCGGGCAGCTGACGGCCTTGTTGCGCGAGACGAATTTCACCCCCGGTGCCAGCGCCGAAGCGCTGTTTTTCCCGCCGTCGAAGATCCGTGCGGTGCTGCGCCTGCGCCGCGGCTTCGAAAAGCTCGGCGGCATGTTGTGGCCGGCATTTTCCGGGGTGATCGTCGTCGAGGCACAGAAGCGGCTGTATCAGGGGCTGCCGGTGGCGTCGCGCGCGTCGCGACGGGTCTTTGCGCCGGTGCTTGCGCCGCATGGCGTGCCGACCACCAGAGCCGCCGCTGACCACCCTTGACGACGCGGGCGAGCCTCGACAAAAACCTTTATCCATTTTATGCCATGAGCTTATCCAGGGGTGCCGTTGCCGCACCGTTTCACGACAGAGAGACAGTCGCATGCGTGTCGCCATGACGAAGCCGATGCCACGGCCGGGCATCCTTGATATCGCTGCCTATGTGCCCGGCAAGGAACATGCGCCGGGTGTCGCCCGCGTCTTCAAGCTGTCGTCGAACGAAACACCGTTCGGGCCGAGCCCGAAGGCGATCGAGGCCTTTGCGTCGGCGGCCGTTCAGCTGGAAAAATACCCGGATGGCCAGGCCAATGCCTTGCGCGAGGCGATTGCCGAGGTTCACGGGCTGAACACGGCCAATATCCTCTGCGGTAACGGCTCGGACGAGCTGCTCGGCCTGCTCTGCCACGTCTATCTCGGCCCCGGCGACGAGGGCATCGTCACCGAACACGGATTCCTCGTCTACAAAATCCAGATCATGGCAGCAGGCGCCACGCCGGTCACGGTCAAGGAGAGCGAATGCCGGGTCGATGTCGATGCGATCCTTGCAGCGGTCACCGACAAGACGAAGATTGTCTTTCTCGCCAATCCCGGCAACCCGACCGGGACTTATGTGCCGCTCAGCGAGGTGCGCCGTCTGCATGCCGGCCTGCCGCCGCATGTCATCCTGGTTCTCGACGCCGCCTACGCCGAATACGTCCGTCGCAACGATTACGAGGCCGGCATCGAGCTTGTGTCCAGCAACCGCAATGTCGTGATGACGCGGACGTTCTCGAAGGTCTATGGCCTGGCGGCGCTTCGTATCGGCTGGGCCTATGCACCGGCCGAGATCATCGATGCGCTCGACCGGGTGCGCGGGCCGTTCAACATCAATGCTCCAGCGATTGCCGCCGGTGCCGCCGCGATCCGCGACCAGGCCTTCACCGCGCGATCGGTGGCGCATAACCTGGACTGGCTGGCCCGGGTGTCGCAGGATCTGACGGCGCTCGGCCTGACAGTCACGCCGTCGGTTGCCAATTTTGTCCTGATCCATTTTCCGGATACTGATGGCAAACGCGCCACCGATGCGGATGACTTCCTGACCAGTCGCGGCTTCATCCTGCGTGCCGTGCGCGCCTACGGCTTTCCCAATGCACTTCGCATGACGATCGGTAGCGAAGAGGCCAATACCGGCTTAGTTGCCGCCCTCACAGAATTCATGGAACGCACGTGATGTCTGAAATCCTGTTCAATCGCATTGCCCTGATCGGTATCGGCCTCATCGGTTCGTCGATCGCACGCGACATTCAGAAACTGGGGCTGGCGCGGGAGGTGGTGATCTCGACGCGCAGTGCCGAAACCCTGAAGCGGGCGGAAGAGCTCGATCTCGGAACGTCGTATACGACATCGGCGTCAGAGGCGGTCCGGGATGCAGACCTGGTTATCGTTTCGGTCCCGGTCGGCGCATCGGAAGCGGTGGCAAAACAGATCGCGTCCAGCCTGAAGCCTGGCGCCATCGTCACCGATGTCGGCTCGACCAAGGCTTCGGTGATCGCGCAGATGGCGCCGCATATGCCCGATGGCGTGCATTTCATTCCCGGCCATCCGCTGGCGGGTACGGAAAAGTCCGGCCCGGATGCCGGCTTTGCCGGTCTGTTCAAGGGTCGCTGGTGCATTTTCACGCCGCTGCCGGACACCGATGCGGATGCGCTGGCCCGCCTCAGCGGCTTCTGGCAGGCGCTCGGCTCGCGGGTCGACGAGATGGATCCGCATCATCACGACAAGGTGCTGGCGATCGTCTCGCACCTGCCGCATATCATCGCCTACAACATCGTAGGCACGGCGGATGATCTGGAAGCGGTGACCGAATCCGAGGTGATCAAGTATTCGGCCTCGGGTTTCCGCGATTTCACCCGTCTTGCCGCCTCCGATCCGACCATGTGGCGCGACGTCTGCCTGCACAACAAGGATGCGATCCTTGAAATGCTGGCGCGCTTTTCCGAGGATCTCGCCTATCTGCAGCGGGCGATCCGCTGGGGCGAGGGCGATAAGCTGATCGAGCTGTTCACCCGTACCCGCGCGGTGCGCCGCTCGATCATCGAGGCCGGCCAGGATGTCGACGTGCCGGATTTCGGCCGCCATACGCTCGACAAATAGCGTTTTAGCCCTTGCCGTCCAAGCCCTGCCGCTGTGCTCCTCAGAGCGGCGGGATGGTGCCGAGCGGGATGAACCCGAGCGAGGCGACGCCGTCGCGGATGGTGATCTCGGCCGAGCCCTTGTCCTGGCCGAAGGAGACCACGGCCAGAACCTTGGCGACGTCGTCGAACGTCTCCTTCATCTGCGGATAGGCGATGCCGAGGGCTTCGTTCCAGGCCCTGATTCCCTCGATTTCTGCACGGACCTCTGCGGAAATCAGGCCGTCTTCGCCGACGGAAAACGGGCCGCTCAGGGTCAGCACACGGCCTTCGCCTAGATCGGTGACAAGCCGGCGGATCTCGCCCTTGGTGCCGTAGAGCCTCTGGTTGTGCGCATTGGCCGGCTGCAGCAGGCCACCACGGTCGGCGAAGGTCACGTCGATGCTGGCCGAGGCGGGCGGCAGGCCGACCGGGTTGCCGCCGATTGCAATGACTGCGTCGCGCAGCAAGGCGGCATAATCCAGGTTGCCCTCGCGCTCGCGCAGATGGCTTTCGGCATGCGGCGCGGTCAGTTCAAGCTTGAGTGGGCTGACGGTCGAGATCAGCTGCGCCTTCAGGTCGCGGATCTCGAGCGAGCTGCGCTGCAGGCCGGACAGCGTCGCATTGAAGCTCGACCGCAGGTCGTCCCATTCGATCGTCGAGTTGAAGCCGAGTGCCGAGCGGATTTCGGCCGGCCCATCCAGTTCCCAGACGACATGGCCGGGCGCATAGATCTGGGCTGCGGCCCGCACGGCGCCGAAGGAGGCCGAAATGCCCTGGTAGTTGTCGTCGAGCGACAGCTGGTCGCAATTCAGCCGGAAGCGGAACGGATAACCGCCGATCCGCGGCTGTTCGCAATTGGCGGTGATGGCTGCCGGATTGCCGCCCTCGAAGAAGGCAACGATCTGCCGGCGCAGATATTCGGCGGCAAAATACCAGGCGACGCTATAGACAGCGATGAACAGGACGATAAAAACGCCCAGACGAAACACCTTGCGGCTTGTGGCGCTTGCGGGCGCTGTGGACGGCGTTGCCATGGGGTGCTCCTGATTGACGATCAAATCCTGAGTAAGTGGATTGGCCTGCGATATGGACGAATTTTGGGTCTTTGGCTACGGATCCTTGATGTGGAACCCGGGCTTTGAATTCGAGGAGCGGGTTCAGGCCCGCCTGACCGGCTATCGGCGGTCGCTCTGCGTGCGCTCCTGGGTGCATCGGGGAACCGAAGCGCGACCCGGCCTGGTGCTGGGCCTCGATCGTGGCGGCTCGTGCCGCGGCATCGCTTTTCGCGTCGATCCCGCGCAATGGCCGGAGACGCTCGCCTATCTGCGCGAGCGTGAGCTGGTCACCAAGGTCTATCTGGAGCGCAGTGTCCGTCTCAGGTTCGATGACGGACGCCAGGTGACGGGGCTGACTTATGTCGTCGACCGGGCGCATCCGCAATATGGCGGCGCGGTCACGGTCGAGGAGGCGGCGCAAATCGTTGCCAGCGCGGTTGGCCAGTCGGGTCCGAACCCGACCTATGTGGCCAATACGGCCGCCCATCTGCGCGAAATGGGCATCCGCGACCATTGGCTTGAAGGCGTGGTCGCTGCGATCGAGGCGATCGGTCAGCCGGGCTGACAGGCAGCCCGTGCTCATTTCTTTCGGTGTTTCAGCTTGCCTGCAGTTCCGCCAGGCGCTTCACCGCCGTCGGTGGCAGCGGCACATCCGGGTTGTCACGCGCAGTCTCGATCAGCAATTCGTCGCTCGCTGCCTCGAGGCGTGCCATTAGCGTGTCGAAAAATACATCCGGATCAAGACCCGGCTCGATGGCCGGCAGGATACGCACCTTGAAATGGCCGGGATAGCGCTGGAACTTGCGACGTGGCCAGAACAGGCCGGGATGCATGGCGACCGGCACGACCGGAACTTCGAGATCGCGGTAGAGTCGGGCAATGCCGTATTTGTATTCGGGCGTGGCGCCCGGCGGCCGGCGGGTGCCTTCCGGATAGATGATCAGCTGGCGGCCGTTGCGCATCTCGGCCTTGGTGCGCTCGATCACCTCCGCCATCACCTTGCCCTTGGCGCCGCGGTTGACCGGGATCATCCGCTGCTTGGCGACATACCAGCCGAAGATCGGAATCCACATCAGTTCGCGCTTGAGGATATAGACCGGATCGTCGAGCCAGGGCAGCAGGGCGAATGTGTCCCAGAAGGACTGGTGCTTGGGGGCCAGGATATAGCCACCCTTGGGAATGTTCTCCAGCCCCTCGACGGTGAAGGTCGTGCCGACGATCGTCTTCATCAGCCAGTGCGACGAACTCGCCCAGGTTTTCGGCACCCAGAACGCCGTCTTGCGAGGTGCGAGAAAATAGAAGGGCGACAACAGGATCATGCGAA
Source organism: Hyphomicrobiales bacterium (assembly GCA_900470155.1). Taxonomy (GTDB): domain Bacteria; phylum Pseudomonadota; class Alphaproteobacteria; order Rhizobiales; family Rhizobiaceae; genus Allorhizobium. The sequence continues at coordinate 19,476 of UBZT01000010.1, read as the reverse complement.
GGATCATGTTGATGTAGAAGGCCGTGTTGAACAGGATGGAACGCAGGGTGATCATCGGGACATTTCCGTGGACAGGCGAAAACGTGCCTATCGCAAAACATCGCCAAGCAAAAGCCGGTTTACCTGGAATCGCTCAGGGCTTGATCGCCGGATCCGCGATTTCTCCCGAGGAACGCAAGCCGGGACCGACGCTCCAGCCGACAATGCCTCGGGCATAGGCGATGACGCTTTTGGCATATTCGGCCAGCATGGTCCGCATCGCATCCGGCTCGCGGTACCAGGCGCGGGTCTTGAGGTCGGCATTGACCACGGGATAGCCGATGAACTGCGTCACCGTGTCGGAGCGGCGCAACTCCATCAGGCTGCGGGCCATGTGGTAATTGCTGGTGACCACAAGGACGGATTTGTAGCCGCGGTCGCGGATCCAGGTGGCTGTTTCGTTGGCATTGCCGATCGTGTCGATGGCGGCATAGCCGATATCGATGCAGCAATCGAAGAGTTCGGGAGAACTGCGCGTGGCGCGACGGATCTGGCTGGCGGTGGTCGAGGGATTGACGCCGGAAATCAGCAGACGGCCGCCATAGCCGCGTTTCAGAAGGTCGATGGCCTGGTCGATGCGCTGGTAGCCGCCGGTCAGAACCACGATTGCGTCGGCCTTGACGTTTTCCGGCGGGCGCAGCGTGGTCACGCTATCGGCAAAATGCAGGAAACCGGCGACGAGCAGGGCCGCGCACAGCAGGACGAGCAAGCCGCTGTAGCGCAGGAACCGGCGCAGGAGACCACGGCGCGCAAACAGGCCGCGGCCCGACGTGTCGGGCCGGTCCCCTTGAGACGGTTGGTTTCGGGTCATCCGGTCCATGCTCATTGTCCGTGAATAGCGTGGATTTTCCACACGGAACAGGCGGCTTTAAGGCAAGTCAACACGCTTCCTTGACGATTAATCGTCCATAAGTCCATCGGTACGCGCCGGATCCGAGCGAATGAGGTCGATCTCGTAGATGGTGCGCATGACGGTCAGGCGGGCCGTGATCGTGGTCAGCAGCGCAATCACGATCATCGTGGCAAATATGCCGAGATAGCCGGTCCAGCCGATGGTGAAGGTGCCGAACAGGGCCGTTGCCTGGTCGCTTTCCGGCGTGGCCATCGATCGGGTCTGCCAGAAGTTGGCGGCGGCAAACAGGCCGGCTGCAAGCAAGCCACCGGCCGCCGCACCCTTCAGGCTGATCTTGAGGAAATGCTTCTGGAATTCCTGGGCGACGAAGCTGCTTTCCGCGCCGACAAAATGCAGCACCTCGATGATATGGCGATTGCCCGACAGCGCGCCGCGCGTGGCAAAGACCACCGTCAGCACCATGGCGGTAAATACCAGGATCAGCACGCCGGAACCGATCAGCACGGTGGTGCGCGCCATCTGCACGAGGCGGTCGACCCAGGTGCGATGGTCATCGAGAAACGCCTGCGGCACTTCGACCTTCAGCAGGTCGCGCATCGAGGCAAAGTCGGGCGGATTGCTTTCGTCGATGGTGATGACGATCAGGCGCGGAACCGGCAGGTCCTCGAGATTGAGGCCGGTTCCGAGCCAGGGCTCAAGAAGGCGTGCCGTCGCATCGTCATCCATGATCCGGCCATCGCGCGTGCCGACAAAGGTCAGCGCAAGATCGCGCGCCTTGACCAGGGCCGCGCCCATGTCGAGGCCGTCCTCCGGCTTGATCTGGATGGTCACCTCGCGGGAAATCTGGCTCTGCCAGCCGGCAGCCGTTGCCCGAACCATCGACACGGCTCCGAGCGTCAGGCAGGCGAGGAATGCCATGATGGCAATGACCACCATCAGCGCATTGCCTTGAATGTTGGAGGGCGGCAGGATCGGTCCGGTCGGCCTGACCGTCATTTCGACCCGGCGCTTCTGCTTGCCATCCGGTTGCTGCGGGGTGTTGGTGCCTGTCTCACTCATAGATATCGAGCCGCCCGTCGGTGAGGATCATGCGGCGCGCATCGACCTGGTCCATCAGCGCCAGGTCGTGGGTGGCGATGACGACGGCCGTGCCCAGCCGGTTCAGTTCGAGAAACAGGCTGAGCAGGCGGCGGGCCATCGGCGGGTCGACATTGCCGGTCGGTTCGTCGGCGAGCAGGATTTCCGGCCGGTCGATCAGCGCACGGGCGATGGCGACGCGCTGTTTTTCGCCGCCCGACAGCACGGCCGGCAGTACGTTGATGCGCTCGCCCAGGCCGACCCATTTCAACAGTTCGATGACGTCGCGCCGGTAGCTGCCCTCCTCCTTGCCACGCACGCGCAGCGGCAGGGCGACATTTTCATAGGTGGTCAGATGGTCGAGCAGGCGGAAATCCTGGAAGACGATGCCGACGCGGCGGCGCAGCATCGGCAGTTCGCTCCTGGGGATGCGGGTGATGTCGCGGCCGAAGCTCTGGATGATGCCGCGTGTCGGCTGCAGCGACATGAACAGCAGGCGCAGCAATGTCGTCTTGCCCGCACCGGACGGGCCGGTGAGGAACTGAAAGGAGCTCTTGGGAATGTCGAAGGTCAGGTCGCGGAGGATCTCCGGTCCCATTCCATACCGAAGGCCGACATTTTCAAAGTGGATCAACGGCTGGGCCAGTCTGACGTGTCCGAGGTCTGGGGCTCGTAAACGAGGATCGTCAACGGCCGGTAAACATGCCCGCAAAACAGCAGCCCTGTGGCCGACATTTTCGAAGCATTAACCATTTGAATTTACGTCTGGAGTGGATTCGTTTCAACTGCCGAGTTTCGGGTATCCGGAATTGGCTGTGCGAAAGGTACGGCTGAGATGAACGCCTTCCGTTTCCAAAAGCAGGCAACAGCCCCGGACCAGGATCTGCTGCCGCCAGACCGGGCACGCCGCCGCATCGAGCGCCAGCATTTCCAGACGGCCAATGATGTCGTCGATGCGCATTTTGTCGTAGTGCGCGATCCACCACAGAGAGCCAAATTCCAGGCGGTATCAGCGGCGAGCGTTCCTGCTGCTCCGGATTTCCTCGCCGGCCTTAAGTCTGTGCTGCGCAGCGTCGAGCACCATCTGCAGCGGTTGTCCGATGTCAGCTTCGCCCTTCTGGTCGCCGGCTGCTTCGCTGCCATCTTCGGCATGGCGGGACAGCTCTATTTGGGCTCCGGCTCGACTGATACCGTGCGCAACCCGCTCGACATCACCCATGTCAGCCTGACGCCGCAATACAGGAACGGCATGCAGGTCCTGCTGCTGAACGCGATTGTCGAGAATCGTTCCGGAGAAAGCGTCAGCCTGCCGAAACTCAGGGCCGATCTCCTGATCGGCGGGCAGATCATTGCCAGCACCTATATCGATGCGCCGGTCACCGATCTCGATGGTGGCCACAGCCGCGGCGTGGCCGCCCGGCTCCAGCATCCTGGTGGAAAAACGCCGGAACTCAGGCTTTCCTTCGAGGATCCGGGTGTCTCGCCTTCCTGACTGTGCTAAGGGCTTGCCTTTCCGGCAGTCTCAGGCTGCCGGGCTGAAGGCCGAAACCGGCCGATCATCAAGGAGAAGTCCATGCCCGTCGTCCGCGGCAAGAATATCGAACCCCTGTTCACCGCCGCGCAGATCGCCGAGCGCAATCACGAGCTTGCCGCCGAGATCATGAAGGGTCCCTGTGACGATCTTCTGGTGATTTCGGTGCTCAAGGGCTCGTTCATCTTCGCCGCCGATCTCATTCGTGCGTTGCATGATGTCGGACTTGCGCCGGAAGTCGAATTCATCACCCTGTCCAGCTATGGCACAGGCACGGTGTCGCAGGGTGTCAGGATCATCAAGGACATCGATAGCGACGTGAAGGGCCGCAATGTGCTGCTCATCGACGATATTCTCGAGTCCGGCCGCACGCTGCTGTTCGCCAAGGAACTGATGTACGAGCGCGGCGCTGCACATGTCACCATTGCCGTGCTGCTCGACAAGAAAGTGAAACGGAAAGAAGTGTTTGAGGCTGATTTCGTCGGCTTCGAATGCCCCGACTATTTCGTCGTCGGCTACGGCATGGATGTCGCCTACGCCTTCCGCGAACTGCCGTTCGTCGGCGTGGTGACCGGCGACGCATAGCACGTATCGTTTCACGACATCTGGCCGTCTGTCACTGACAGCTTGTTAACTATGGCGCGGGACCGGGTGTCCCGCGTTTACCTCTCGACAAGGAAACTCTGTTGATTTGCCCTGACAGGCATGAAAACGGATCGCGGGAGTTGAATGCAAACATGGCGAGAATCTTGATCACCGAAGACGAAGATTCGCTGCGCACCTTCGTCGCCCGCGCCCTGCGTCTCGACGGCCACGAAACCAGCGAGGCCGCCGATGGTGAAGAGGGCCTTGCGCTGCTCTGCGAGGCGCCTTTCGACTTGTTGCTGTCGGATATCCGCATGCCGGTCATGGACGGCATCGAGCTTGCCCACCGGGCCTCGTCGCATTTCCCCGACCTGAAGATCCTTTTGATGACCGGCTATGCCGAACAGCGCGAGCGCGCCGACGACCTCGCCTCGAAGATCATCGACGTTGTGCCGAAGCCCTTCGCGCTGACCGATATCCGTGCTGCCGTGGCCAGCGCTCTGGCCGGCTGATTTTCTCTTTCGAAAACCTACTGGATCTCGAGCAGGCGCTCGAGATAACGCCGTTCCAGCTCCGGGCTCGAATTCTGGCCGAGCTTTTCGCGGATGGCCTCGAGAATTTCGCGAGCGCGCTGCACGTCGATCTCGTCCGGCACCCTGACCCTTTCTCCGAAATCCGGGCCTGACGTTGCGCGCGGCCGGCCGAGCGGATCACGGCCGTTCTGGTTGCCCTGACCCATCTGCTGGCCTTCGCCCTGCTGGCCTTGCATGGCCTGCATCTGGCCCATCATGTCGCGCGCACCCTGGCGCAGCGCTTCCAGTGCGCGGCCCTGGCCTTCCACGGCACGGTCACCCTGGCTCTTGCCAAGCGCTTCGCCGGCGCCCTTCATTTCTCCCTGCGCCTGGCCGAAACCTTCGCCGGGATCAAGGCCGAGGCCTTTCAGCCCCTCCTGCAACTCGCCGAGCTGCTTGCCGAGGCCTTCCTGCTGCTGGCGCAGGTTCTTCAGCGCCTCGCGAAGCTGTTCGGCCGTCATCTGATCGGTGCCCTGCTGACCTTGTTCACCCTGCTCGCCTTGCCCCTGCGGATCCTGCTGCGGTTCGCCGTTTTCGCCCTCTTCGCCTTCGCCCGGGTCGCCGCGCTGCATGCGGTCGCGTAGCGCCTGGTCGAGCTTGAAGGTCTCGTCCATCAGCTGCTGTTGCTGCTGCATGATCTCGCCGAGCTTGTCGATTTGCTTGCGCGCCTCGCTGTTCTGCTGCTCGCCGCCGCGCTGCGGGCGTCCGGCCTGCATGTTGTTCATCATCCGGCTCAGCTCGTTGAGCAGCTGGCGCGCCTCGTCCTTGTTGCCCGAACGGGCGAGGTTTTCCAGCTGGTCGAGCAGGTTGTCGAGATCCTGCTGGCGCACGGTGTTCTGGGCGCTCTGCTGCTCGCCGTTCTGGTTTTGCATGCGCTCGGCCATCGCGGTCATGAATTCCTGCATGGCGGCGCGAAGCTCGTCCATCAGCTTCTTGATTTCCTCGTCCGGGGCATCACGATCCAGCGCATCGGCGAGGTTCTTCTGCGCATCGCGCAGCCGCTTTTCGGCCAGCGACAGGTCGCCATCCTCGATGCCGAGCGCGATCTCCCAGAGATAATCCGCCGTCTCCTGCAATGCCTCGGTGCCCTTGGCCTGGATCATGCGGGCGCGGGCCGATTCGATCAGCAGGAAATGGGTGAGATTGGGGATGGTCTCGTCGGCGCGAAGGGTGATCGCTTCGTTCAGCGCAATGGCCCGCGGCATGTCGCGGGTGTCGAGCGAAAAGACCTGGCGCTGTTCGGCCACGGCGGCTGCCAGCTTCTCCGAGAAGTTTCGCGACGGCAGGACCATCTCCACCGGCGGACTGCGGCCGACCTGGCCCGCGCCATCGGTGGCGACCAGCGTGATCGATACCTTGGCGCCGGCCAGCGGATGTTCGGTGATATTGCGGCTCGAAACACCCTTTGTTTCGCGGGCATTGTTGCGCGGCAGGTCAAGCTTGTAGTCCGGCTGCGGATAAAGCGGCGTTGCGCCGGCCTTGGTTTCGAGCGGCACGATCTCCGCATGGGCCTTCTGCAGGCCGTAGTCGTCCTTGGCGGTGAAGGCGATCTCCAGCGCACCGTTGATCGCCCGGCGCGGCGTGCCGTCGAAGGCGATCTCGGGCGCCTTGTCCGGTGTCACCTGAATGGTCCACTGGCGCTGGCCAACGCGCAGCTGGCCGGCGTCGGCCAGCTCCAGTTCGTGGGTGCGGGCGGCCAGCGGGGTCGCAGGTACCGGAGGCTGGTCGCCGGACGCCGGCGAACCGGAGGCTTGCGAACCGGAAGCTGGCGACCCGGTCGCTGTGGCAGTTGCAGCCTCTTCCTTGGCCGCCACCTCGATCACTTCGCCGTCGTCCGCCTTGCGATAATAGACCTTTTCGTCGGCCACCCCGCCGCTGATGCGCACGGTGATCTTCGAATGCTGCGGCACACTGACGCCGTTGTCGTCCTGGGTTCCGAGGCCCGACAGGAAGACGGGCGCCTGGCCGGTATAGGCCGGCGGCGTGATCCAGGCATTGATGCGCATGTCCGGCGTCTGGCTCTCGGCCACATGCTGACGGAAGGCATCGGCAATCGTGCCGGCGCCGTTCGAGCCGGAATAGGCAAGCGCCGTCACGAACAGCAAAGCGGGGATCGCCCGGAGGGCATAACGGTCGAAACGGGCGATGTCGGGCTGCGGCAGTCCGGTGTCGAGGGCGGCGATGCGCTCGGCCATGCGGCGCTGGTGTTCCTGCCAGAGCGCACGGGCAAACGGTGTCTCGAAGGCGGGCTCGTCGTCCTGCACCGCAACCGGCTGGTGCGGCAGGCCGTTGCGATCCTCCAGCAGCCGGTCGGCTTCCTGCGTGGTCGGCAGTTTCAGCCGCAGGAAGGGCAGGAGCGACGCGACAAGCGCGAAGATCAGGACAAAGACCAGCGGCAGGCGCAGATATTCAGGCAGTTCGCGATAGACGCCGAGCCAGGCAAGCGAAACGAAGACGGCGGCAATGCCGGCAACCGGGAGAAACAGCGGCAGGAGGCGTTCGGCAAACAGCACCAGCCGTGCCAGCAGGCGCTTGAAACCAACCCGGCGCGCCAGAGCAGGATCTGTCTTGAACGCGCCTTTCCGTTGGCCGGCCGGGCGGGATTGCGGCATCCGTCAGGTCTCCGAGTGCACAGGCCGCCGCATGACGACCTCAGGCCTTGAAGATAGCAGGCTTTGTGGCGAAGACGAGGGCGAGGCGGGAAAGCCGGTGGTTTTTCCCGCCATATCGCTGAAATGTGAACGCCGAGCCATTCGGTTCCGCTGGAAACCGAGAGGTCCGGTCAGTCGAGCCAGTCGGGAACGGAATCGAGCCCGATCAGCTCTTCATAGCTCGGGCGAGGGCGAATCACATGGAATTCGCTGCCCTTGACCAGCACTTCGGGGATCAGCCGGCGGGTGTTGTAGGTGCCGGCCTGCACTGCGCCATAGGCCCCGGCCGAGCCGACCGAGATCAAGTCGCCGGGCTTCGGCATCGACATTTCTCGGTCGAGCGCCAGATAGTCGCCGGTTTCGCAGACCGGACCGACGACGTCGGCGCGAATGCGCGGCGCGCTGGCAGCCGACAGGATCACCGGGCGGATCTCGTGATAGGCCTCGTAAAGCGTCGGGCGGATCAGGTCGTTCATCGCCGCATCGACGATGACGAATGTCTTGTTGCCGCCATCCTTCACATAGATCACCTCGGTGACCAGAATGCCGGCATTGCCGACAAGCAGGCGGCCGGGTTCGGTGACGATCTTGCAGTTGAGGCTGGCCAACTGGTCCTTGACGATCCGCGCATAGGCGTCCGGTTCGGGCGGCGGGTTGTTGTCGTCCTTATAGGGAATGCCAAGGCCGCCGCCGACATCGACATGGTCGATCGCATGGCCATCGGTGCGCAGGGTCTCGACCAGTTCGCGCAGCAGGCGGAAGGCTTCCTCGAATGGCTGCAGCTCGGTGATCTGGCTGCCGATATGCATATCGATGCCGCTGACCTGGATGCCTTCGAGGGTGGCCGCGCGGGCATAGACGGCACGGGCGCGCTCGTAGGAAATGCCGAACTTGTTTTCCTTCTTGCCGGTCGAGATCTTGGCATGGGTCTTGGCATCGACATCGGGATTGATGCGGAAGGAGACATGCGCCTTCTTGCCGGCCTTGATGGCGCGCTGGTTGAGGATTTCCAGCTCGGGTTCGCTCTCGACGTTGAAGCAGTAGATGCCAACCTCAAGCCCGAGATCCATCTCGCTCGGCGTCTTGCCGACGCCGGAAAACATGATGCGCGATGCCGGAATGCCGGCGGCGAGCGCACGGCGCAATTCGCCTTCCGAGACCACGTCAACGCCGGCGCCAAGGCGACCCAGCGTCTTCAGCACGGCCTGGTTTGAATTGGCCTTCATCGCATAGCAGACCATCGCGTCGACACCGTCGAAGGCTTTGGAAAAGACCTTGTAGTGGCGCTCGAGCGTGGCGGTCGAATAGCAGTAGAAAGGCGTGCCGACGGCGCGGGCGATCTCGGGGATGGCCACGTCCTCGGCATAGAGGACGCCGTCGCGATAGTCGAAATGGTTCACCGGAAAAAACCTGTCAAAGGAGCGGATCGAGGAGGAAAGGCGAGTCGGGCGTCGCCTGCGGCTTGGAATCGCGCTTGTTCTGCTGGTCGATCGGCGTGCTCGGCGGATCGAGGTCGCCCTTGCGGCCGCAGCCGGAAAGCGCAAGCGTTGCAGCCAGAAGCAGAGATACGGCGATCGTCGGGCGGTTAAGCGTTTTCACCATGATCCAATCCATCGAATTATGTTGTCCAAAGGCTCTAGCGAAAAACAGGGCGCTTGTGCACCCTGATTCTCGTGATGAATACCTGATGCCTGCGTGATCGGTCGCCCGACCTGGTGCTTGATCAGTTTCTGGCGCGCCACCAGGCGATCTGCTTCCTGACTTCCGAAGGTGCCGTGCCGCCGAAGCTCTTGCGGCTGGCAACCGAGGCTTCGACCGTCAACACGTTGAAGACATCGGCGGTGATCGACGCATGGATGCCCTGCAGGTCTTCCAGCGACAGTTCGGCCAGATCGCAACTCTTGCTCTCCGCCAGCGCCACGGCATGGCCCGTCGCATGATGGGCGTCGCGGAAGGGAAGGCCAGCTTCCCGCACCAGCCAGTCGGCGAGATCGGTCGCGGTCGAATAGCCGGAGCCGGCGGCCGCCTTCATGCGGTCGGTGCGGATGGTCATGTCGGTCACCATGCCGGTCATGGCGGCAATCGCCAGTTCCAGGCTTTCTGCGGCGTCGAAGACCTGTTCCTTGTCTTCCTGCATGTCCTTGGAATAGGCGAGCGGCAGGCCCTTCATGATGGTCAGCAGCGCGATCAGCGAGCCGTTGATGCGGCCGGTCTTGGCGCGCACCAGTTCGGCGGCATCCGGGTTCTTCTTCTGCGGCATGATCGAGGAGCCGGTCGAAAAGGCGTCCGATAGGCGGATGAAGCCGAATTGTGGCGTCGACCAGATGACGATCTCTTCGGCGAGGCGCGACAGGTGCACGGCGGCAATCGAGGCGATCGAGAGGAATTCGAGCGCAAAGTCGCGATCCGAAACGGTGTCGATCGAGTTGCGGGTCGGTTCGCGGAAGCCCAGCGCCTTGGCGGTCATGTGGCGGTCGATCGGGTAACCGGTGCCGGCAAGGGCAGCAGCCCCGATCGGGCTTTCGTCGAGGTGTTCGATCGCATGGCGCACGCGCTGACGATCACGGCCGAACATCTCGACATAGGCCATGCAGTGATGACCGAAGGTCACCGGCTGGGCGGTCTGCAGATGGGTAAAGCCGGGCATGACGGTGTCGGCATGTTCTTCGGCGCGGTCGAGGAAGGCGGCGATCAGGCCGGTGAGGGCCTGTTCCGTCCGCTGTAGCTCTTCCTTGACCCAGAGGCGGAAGTCGAGCGCCACCTGGTCATTGCGCGAGCGGGCGGTGTGCAGGCGGCCGGCGGCTGGGCCGATCAGGTCGGCGAGGCGCGCCTCGATGTTCATGTGGATGTCTTCGAGCTTGCGCGAGAAGACGAACTGGCCGGCCTCGATCTCTGACAGGATCGTGTTCAGGCCGTGAAGGATCTTGTCTTTATCTTCGCCCGAGATGATGCCTTGCTGCGCCAGCATGGTCGCATGCGCTATAGAGCCGCGGATGTCCTGGGCGTAAAGCTTCTTGTCGAAACCGATCGAGGCATTTATCTCCTCCATGATGGCTGCCGGGCCGGAGGCGAAGCGACCGCCCCACATCTGGTTGGAGGATTTGGTGTCCTTATTGTCCTCGGCCATGAAATGCCTATCCTGGAGAATGACATGACTGAAAAAAGACCGTCCGGCCTCTTCCCCGCCAAGCTGGTTGCGATTGCGGCGATTGCCGGCGTAATCGCCGGCGCGGCAGCGGTATACGTGAAGCAGACGGTGTCTGGCAATGGCGCGGAGACAGCCGCTGCCGGCCAATGCGAGGGCTCTGTCGCCCGCGCCAGCGCCTTGACCCCCTACATGACCGGCGATGTCGCGGCCATGGTGCCGGTCGAACAGCCCAAACCGATCGAGGGCCTGACATTCGCCGATGCCTCCGGCAAGTCGATGACGACGGCCGATTTTGCCGGCAAGACGGTGCTTCTCAATCTCTGGGCCACCTGGTGCGTGCCCTGTCGCGAGGAGATGCCGGCGCTCAACAATCTGCAGAAGGCGGCCGGCGGCGAGACGTTCCAGGTCCTGGCGATCAATATCGACACGGGCGACGTGGAAAAGCCGAAGACCTTTCTCGAGGAAACCGGTGTCGATGCGCTCGGCCTTTACCGCGATGCCTCGATGGGCGTGTTCAACAACCTGAAAAAGCAGGGCCTCGCCTTCGGTCTGCCGGCGACCCTTCTGATCGATGGCAAGGGTTGTCTGCTCGGCGCGATGAACGGCCCGGCCGCCTGGGACAGCCCGGACGCCAAGGCGCTTGTCGGGGCCGCCAGCACGGCGATCGGGATCTGATCGGTCCCTGTGCTCAGACGGCGTAGATGCGCGGGCGGCTGATTTCGATCACGCCGACATCATCCTTGCGATAGGGAAATTCGGGCGTGGTGTCGAATTCCACCGGCTGGCCGCCGAGGGTCTGGGCCAGCACGCGCCGTGAACCGGGCCGGTCGAGAACACGCAGGATACGGGCGGCGATGCCTTGGCCGCCTTCGGCATGCCAGGTCGCGTCCGATGGGCGAAACAGGACCTCGGCCGGACCATCCTTGACCTCCGGCGCGTCATAGGCCACTGCCTCAACATCCGCCTTGCCGTCGAGGGCCGTGGCACTCAGCGTGTTGGCATCGCCGAGAAAGCGCATGACGAAGGCATTTGCCGGCGTGCGGCAGACCTCTTCCGGCGTGCCCTGCTGGACGATCTGGCCCTTTTCCAGGATGACGACGCGGTCGGCGAGGTCGAGCGCCTCTTCCTGGTCATGGGTGACAAACAGCGTGGTGATGCCCAGCTCGTCGTGAATTTTACGCAGCCAGCGGCGCAGGTCGCGGCGCACATTGGCATCCAGTGCGCCGAAGGGTTCATCGAGCAGCAGAACCTTGGGATCGACGGCGAGCGCCCGGGCGAGCGCCACGCGCTGGCGCTGGCCGCCGGAGATCTGGGCCGGGAAGCGGTTGCCGAGACCGGTCAGCTGGACGAGCGCCAGCAGTTCCGCGACGCGGGTGTCGATGGCCGCCGTGTTGCGCTTGACCTTGGAAACCTTCATCCCAAAGGCGATGTTTTCAGCGACTGTCATATGCGGGAAGAGCGCATAGTGCTGGAAGACGAAACCGACGCCGCGGTCGCGCACCGGGATATTCGTCGCATCCTCGTCGCCGAAGAAGACCTGACCGCCATCGGCGTGTTCGAGGCCGGCGACCATGCGCAGAATGGTGGTCTTGCCGGAGCCTGACGGTCCGAGAAGTGCGACCAGCTCGCCGCTCTCGATATCCAGGGAAACGCCATGCACGGCGCGAAAGGTGTCGAAGGTCTTGACGACGGTGTCGAGGCGGATTTTCACGATTTGACCTCCGGAAGAATAGCTGTGCCGGCAAGCGTGGCAGGGCGAGCGCGACGGCCTGCCCCCTGGCGTTCCAGCAGGACCTTGGCAAACAGGGTAACGATGGCAAGCGTTGCCAGAATGGTGGCGGCGGCAAAGGCGCCGATGGCGTTGTAGTCGTGGTAGAGCAGTTCGATATGCAGCGGCAGCGTGTTGGTCTGGCCGCGGATATTGCCCGAGACGACCGAGACGGCGCCGAATTCGCCCATGACGCGGGAATTGCACAGCACCACGCCGTAGAGCAGCGCCCATTTGATGTTCGGCAGCGTCACCGAGAAGAAGGTGCGCAGGCCGCTCGCGCCGAGCGAGGTTGCGGCTTCTTCGAGATCGCGGCCCTGGGCCTGCATCAGCGGGATGAGCTCGCGGGCGACAAAGGGTGCCGTGACGAACATCGAGGCGAGCACGATGCCGGGCAGGGCGAACATGATCTTGATCTCGGCACTGTCCAGCGCCGGGCCGAACAGGCCCTGCAGGCCGTAGACGAAGAGATAGGAGACGCCGGCAACGATCGGCGAGACCGAGAACGGGATCTCGATGAGGATGGTCAGCAGACGCTTGCCGAAAAAGTCGTGCTTGGTGATCGCCCAGGCGGCGGCCACGCCGAAGACCGTGTTGATCGGCACGGCAATCAGCGCCGTCAGGACCGTCAGCATAATCGCGTGGCGCGTGTCCGGATCGGCGATCGTCTTGGCAAAGAAGGGCAGGCCCTTCGAAAAGGCTTCGATGCCGATGACCAGCAGTGGCGCGACGATGACAAGCGCCACCAGGATGAGAATAACGGTCAGCAGGATGGCCCTGAACAGCGGCGCATCTCCGACCCGGGGCGGCCGTCGGCCGGTGACTTTGCTCATGACGTCAGCCCTTTACCGTGTAACGCAGCGCGCGCCCCTGCAGGATATTGGTGATCGCCAGCATCAGGAAGGCGGCGATCAGCATGACGGAGGCAATCGCGGCCGATGCCGGATAGTCGTATTCCTCAAGCCTGATGAAGGCGAGAAGGGCGGTGATCTCCGTCTCGTAGGGCTGGTTGCCGGCGATGAAGATGATCGCGCCGAATTCACCCAGGCTGCGGGCAAAGGCAAGCGACGTCCCGGCCAGCAATGCCGGCGCCAGCAATGGCAGCATCACCCAACGGAAGATCGACCAGTCGCTGCTGCCGAGCGTCTGTCCGGCCTCTTCGAGCGCCGGATCCAGCTCCTCCAGCACCGGCTGAACCGTGCGCACGATGAAGGGCAGGCTGGTGAAAGCCATGGCGATCATGATGCCGAGCGGCGTATAGGCGACCTTGATGCCGATCTGGCCAAGCGCTGCGCCAAACCAGCCATTGGCGGCAAACAGCGTGGTCAGCGCGATACCGGCAACCGCCGTCGGCAGGGCAAAGGGCAGATCGACCAGGGCATCGATGATGCGGCGTCCGGGAAAGCGGTAACGCACCAGGATCCAGGCAAGGCCGAGGCCGAAGAACAGGTTGAAGACGGTTGCCGCCAGGGCGCTGCCGATGGTGACGACATAACTCGCCACCGCACGCTCGGACGAGACGATGCGCCAGTAGTCAGCCGGGCCGAGGCTGGCCGCCTTGAAGATCAGCGCCGCCAGCGGCAGCAGGATGATGATCGCCGTATAGACCAGGGTGATCCCGAGGGACACTTTCAGGCCCGGCAAGACGCGCCGTTTCAAGGGCGGATCCTTTCCAGAAAACAGGGAAAACCGGCGGGGTTGCCGCCGGTTGATCGAGGTGGTGCGTTGGTCGTCTTATCGGCTGCCATAGATCCTGTCGAGGATCGTGCCTTCGGCAAAATGCTCGGCAGACACCTTGCTCCAGCCGCCGAAGACGTCTTCGACCGTCACCAGGCGGATCTCCGGGAACTGGTCCTTGAATTTGGCGGCAACCGCCTCATCATGCACGCGGTGGCCGAATTCGGCGGCAATCGTCTGGCCTTCCGGCGTGTAGAGGAAGTCGAGATAGGACTTGGCAAGCTCGACGGACCCCTTCTTCTCGGCGACCTTGTCGACGATGGCGACCGGGAATTCGGCGAGAAGGCTGACCGAGGGCACGACCTGGGCGAACTTGTCGGTGCCGTACTGCTTGGCGATCGCCTTGGTCTCGGCTTCGAAGGTGATGATCACGTCGCCGATCTCGCGCTCGACGAAGGTGGTGGTGGCGGCGCGGCCGCCGGTGTCGAAGACCGGAACATTGTCGAAGATCTTGGTGACGAATTCCTCGACCTTGGCCTCGTCGCCGGCGAACTTTTCCTTCGCATAGGCGGTGGCCGCCAGATAGGTATAGCGGGCATTGCCCGAGGTCTTCGGGTTGGGGAAGACCACCTTGACGTCGTCACGGGCGAGATCGTCCCAGTCCTTGATGCCCTTCGGATTGCCGGCGCGCACGAGGAAGGACGGGAAGGAATAGAAGGGCGAGGCGTTGTTGGGGAATTCGCTCTTCCAGTTTTCGGAGACGAAGCCCTGCTTCACCAGGAAATCGATGTCGGTCACCTGGTTGAAGGTCACGACGTCCGCCTCGAGGCCTTCGGCGATGGCGCGGGCCTGCTTGGATGTGCCGCCATGCGACTGGTCGATGGTGACGCCGGGATGGCTCTTGATGAAGGCCTCGTTCTCGGCGGCAAAAACCTCGCGGGCGACGTCATAGGATGCGTTGAGCAGCGTGTCGGCTGCCTGGGCCGGACCGGTTGCGGACAAAGAGGCGGCGAGCGCAGACAGCGCGGCCCCGATCAAAAACAGACGCTTCATCGTGTATTCGCTCCAAAAGCATTCACTATCGAGCCCGCAACCTACGGCCTTCGATCGCTGCTTCCGAGGCATGGCCGCCTAATCATCATGGCAGACGGCAAAAATCTTTGCGCCACAATCGTTTGCGCGCAAAATTCGACGCCTTTGCACTACCGGGTCGGCACCGGCACTTCGCCGCGATAGTCGTAGAAACCGCGGCCGGACTTGCGTCCCAGCCAGCCGGCCTCGACATATTTGACCAGCAGCGGGCACGGGCGGTATTTCGAATCCGCCAGACCGTCATGCAGCACCTGCATGATCGAGAGACACGTGTCGAGGCCGATGAAGTCGGCGAGCTGCAGCGGGCCCATCGGATGGTTGGCGCCGAGCTTCATCGCCGTGTCGATCGCCTCGACCGAGCCGACGCCTTCATAGAGCGTATAGATCGCCTCGTTGATCATCGGCAGCAGGATGCGGTTGACGATGAAGGCCGGGAAGTCTTCGGCCACGGTGATCGTCTTGTCGAGCGAGCGGACGAAGGTCTTGGCCGTCTCGAAGGTGTTTTCGCCGGTGGCGATGCCGCGCACCAGTTCGACCAGCTTCATCACCGGGACCGGGTTCATGAAATGAATTCCCATGAAGCGCTCCGGCCGGTCGGTCGCAGACGCGAGCCGGGTGATCGACAGGGAAGAGGTATTGGTGGCGAGCAGCGCCTCGGGCTTCAGCACCGGGCAGAGCTGGGCGAATATCTTGCGTTTGACGGTTTCGTCTTCGGTGGCGGCCTCGATGACGAGGTCGGTGGCGGCCATGTCGTTGATGTCGCTCGAGCCCGAGATCAGGGCAAGCGCTGCCTTGCGTTCGTCTTCGGTCAGCTTGCCGTTGGCGACCTGGCGGGCGAGATTGCCGTGGATGGTGGCAAGGCCGGCCTCGATGCGCTCCTTGGCGAGATCGTAGATGTGGACCTTGTAGCCGGCGATGGCCGAAACCTGGGCGATGCCGCAGCCCATCTGGCCTGCACCCACCACGCCTACATTGGTGATCGTCGTCGTCATCCCGCTCTCCTACCCATCGACTTTGTTATTCATCGCGAAAATACCGGACAAAAATGCCGGGCCCGCTTTCGCGAGCCCGGCAATTGATAGACCCATGCCGGGTGTTTTTCCAGCCCTTTCGCGGGTGCGAAGGGCACCGGATCACAGCGCCTTTTCAAGCTCCGGCAGGGCTTCGAAGAGATCGGCGACGAGGCCGTAGTCGGCAACCTGGAAGATCGGCGCCTCCTCGTCCTTGTTGATCGCAACGATGACCTTCGAGTCCTTCATGCCGGCGAGATGCTGGATCGCACCCGAGATGCCGCAGGCAATGTAGAGCTGTGGCGCGACCACCTTGCCGGTCTGGCCGACCTGCCAGTCGTTCGGCGCATAGCCGGCATCGACGGCGGCGCGCGAGGCGCCGACGGCAGCACCGAGCTTGTCGGCGACCGGCAGGATGACCTGCTGGAACTTTTCCGACGAACCGAGGGCACGGCCACCCGAGATGATGATCTTGGCCGAGGTCAGTTCCGGACGGTCCGAAGACGACAATGCGTCCGAGACATGGGTCGACAGGCCCGGATTGGCCGTGGCTGCGATCGTCTCGACGGCGGCGGAACCGCCTTCGGCTGCGGCGGCAAACGAGGCGGTGCGCACCGTGATCACCTTCTTGGTGTCGGTCGACTGCACGGTCTGGATGGCGTTGCCGGCGTAGATCGGGCGCTTGAAGGTGTCAGCGGAGACCACTTCGATGATTTCCGAGACCTGCATCACGTCGAGCAGGGCAGCGACGCGCGGCAGAACGTTCTTGCCGATCGATGTCGCGGGCGCGATGATCGTGTCATAGCTGCCGGCGAGGGAAACGATCAGGGCCGCCAGCGGCTCTGCGAGGTTGTTGGCAAGGCTTGCGTCGTCGGCAAGCAGGACCTTGGTGACGCCCGAGAGCTTTGCGGCGGCATCGGCGGCTGCCTTGGCGCCGGAGCCTGCGACCAGTACATGCACGTCGGAGCCGATCTTGGCGGCGGCCGTCAGTGTCTTGGCGGTCTGGTCGGACAGCGTTGCATTGTCATGTTCTGCCAAAAGAAGAATGGCCATTTTCGTAATCTCCTATGCGTTCCGCTTACAGCACGCCGGCTTCGTTCTTGAGCTTGTCGACCAGTTCGGCGACGCTCTTGACCTTGACGCCGGCCTTGCGGCCCGACGGTTCCTCGGTCTTCAGCACCTTCAGGCGGGCCGTCGTGTCGACGCCGAAATCGGCCGGCGACTTCTTGTCGAGCGGCTTCTTCTTTGCCTTCATGATGTTCGGCAGCGAGGCGTAACGCGGCTCGTTCAAGCGCAGGTCGGTGGTGACGATCGCCGGTAGCTTGACATCGATGGTCTGCAGGCCGCCATCGACTTCGCGGGTGACGGTTGCCTTGTCGGCGCCGAGATCGAGCTTCGAGGCAAAGGTCGCCTGGCTCCAGCCGAGCAGGGCCGAAAGCATCTGGCCGGTCTGGTTCGAATCGTCGTCGATCGCCTGCTTGCCGGTGATCACCAGGCCAGGCTGTTCGGCTTCGACGACACCTTTCAGGATCTTGGCGACGGCAAGCGGCTCGACGGCGTCGTCGGTCTCGACCAGGATGGCGCGGTCGGCACCCATGGCCAGCGCCGTGCGCAGCGTTTCTTCCGCCTTGGCGGGGCCGATCGAGACGACAACCACTTCCTCAGCCTTGCCGGCTTCCTTCAGGCGCAGTGCTTCCTCGACGGAGATTTCGTCGAAGGGATTCATCGACATCTTGACGTTGGCCAGCTCGACGCCGGTGCCATCCGGCTTCACCCGGATCTTCACGTTGTAGTCAACAACCCGCTTTACGGTCACTAGGATTTTCATGGGTTCCTTCCTTCACTGCTTTCCGCCGGAAAATGCGCTTGAAAGCGGTCCGCCGTTTGTCGATTGGCGACATCGATACGCATTTTTTGTCCAAACACAACGCCTGACGCCGAATGCCGGGGCGTTTGACGACAGCAATAATTGACGTTGACGTTCACGTCAATAAGCGGGGCGGCGCGGACAGCTTATCGTCCCCAATGGGTGACCCGGGGTGTGGTCCGGGCCGCGGTCCGGGCTGTCGGCTGTGCTGCCGCCGGAACGACGACCTCGGCCACGGGGATTTCAAGGTGCTCGACGGCGCGCGGCGTGACGATGGTGCGGTCAAACAGCGGCACGCCCGGACGGCGCAGCACAAGCACCAGCAGGGCGCCGGCGATGATGCCGCCGACATGCGCGCCGAAGGAGACATTGCTGTCTGCGTTGAACAGCAGCAGGGCAAATTGCTGGCCAATCCACAGCGCCAGCGGAATGAAAGCGGGCAATGGCAGCGGGAAACGCATCAGCACCAGAACCCAGACGCGCACCTTGGGATGCAGCATCAGATAGGCTGCCACAACGCCGGACACCGCACCCGATGCGCCGATCAACGGCGCCTGCGAGGTGGGCGCCAGCAGTCCATGCACCAGCGCGCCGGCTGCGGCGCAAACGAGATAGAAAAACAGGAAACGCCAATGCCCGAGCGCGTCCTCGACATTGTCGCCGAACACCCAGAGGAACAGCATGTTCGAGCCGAAATGCAGCCAGCTGGCATGCAGGAAGGCATAGGTCACATAGGTCGTGTCTTCCGGCACCAGCACCAGCGACGGATCGAGATCGGCAAAATCGAAGACGACCGCGGCAATGAAGCCGAGACCATAGATGCACATTTCCAAGAGCTTTTCCGGCATCAGCAGCGTCAGCACATGGATCACCACATTGGCCGCGATCAGCCCGAGCGTCACATATTGCCGTTTGATGTGCTTGAGCGCGTTGCGGTCATGCAAGGGAATAAACATCGTGCCTCGTCGCGCCTGGCTTTTCGGTTGCTGCCAGCCTAGCCGAAGCGTGGTGCAAACGACAGAGGCCTCCTGTGTGGGGTGCCACAAACCGGCAGCAACCGATCACTCTGCTCCGGCCTTGCGGTTCCACGCTATTCGTCAAGGCGAGGACCTCGTCCATGACATGGCTCCTGTCTTGCGATCCAGACGCACCGGTTCACGCAACACCGATAGTGGCTCGTTCTCCGTCGCCGCATCGCGAGGAGGAAAGGCCCGAACGGACGGGGCCAGCCGTATCGCGTGCGAATGAAGAGAACTTGCGCATGGATCCTCGGGTCAAGCCCGAGGATGACGGAGGGGAGGTGTCGGTGACTTCAGTCGTCGCCTTGAATATTCGCGTTCTTGGGTCATCCTCGTCCTCGGGTCATCCTCGTCCTCGGGTTAATCCCGAAGACTGCCCCGCGCTCTGTCATCCTCGGGCTTGACCCGAGGATCCATACACAAGGATTTGCAACGGAAGACAGCATTCCCCGCTCAAACAAGCCAATAGCGCGCCCTCCGCGGGGATGACTTTTCCAAATCCCCCAACAAATTCAACAAAACGCCTCCCATTTCATCCCCCTCGTTTTCCCATGTGCCATACTCCCCCCCGTTCCGCTTTCGGATAC
>UBZT01000023.1 GCA_900470155.1 Hyphomicrobiales bacterium | reverse complement strand
GGAAATTGGGTCTCAGGTCAGCGACCACTTTGGTGCCGGTCATCGTGTCCGAGGCCGTCCCAGCAGGTCAGTCCATTCCATCAGAACCGTCTGCATCACCTTCCCGCCGGAAGCGTAGCGATGTCACAATCGAACTTGGTCGAAACCGCCGCATCCGCGTGGACAGCGATATCGACACGGATGCGCTTGGCCGCATTCTCGATTGTGTGTTGGATCTGCGATGATCCCGGTCCCGAGTGGCGTGAAGGTCGTAAGCGACGAGCTGACCCCTTCTGGCGTAATTAGAGCGTGTGCCTGTATTGCGGATAGACGATTCACAAGTTGTGAGCTTCTATCTCTACGCCTAGCTCTGGAACCAGAAACTTCCATATGATTGAAGCCGTTGCGGAACGGCTTGAAGGCGCGCCGCGACAGTTTCGGCGTCGTTGGTCCGATAAATTCAAAGAACGGGCGGTGGCTGAGGCGATGGAGCCTGGCGCAAGCGTCTCGGCGATTGCGCATCGCATCGGTATTCATCCATCACAATTATTTGGCTGGCGTCGTGATGCTCGTGCCGGTCAAGGACGCTCTTCTTTGCCTGCGGCTGTCGAGGCGGAATCTGGACCGGTTCGCGCGAGGGCGGTGATCGAGGTGGTTATCGATGCGGCCGAAGCGATCGATGGCGGCTTTCGCTGCTGTGGTCGCCTGTTTGTCGTCGGTCACATCAAGGGCGACCGGAAGCAGGTTGGGTGTTCACTGAACTGCTAAGTGATTGCCTTTTGATTACGGGCAGCGGCGACGACGGCATCGCCCTGTGCCAGAGCGCGTGTGGTGACGAGGGCCTCAGCATCGCGGCGCAGTCCGGTTTGGCCATTAGCCTGGCAATCAAGGTCAATGTTTCGGTCATATCAGTCTCGCTTGAAGGCGTCTGCGGGTAGACGGATTCCCAGCCTGAATTCCTGTCCGTGGCCAGCGTCCAGATCCTGTCGGTGGCCTCTCTCGCTTCTGTCGATTCGGGGCCGAAGATCCTGGCAATTGTCGCCACTACAATGCGGATGCCGCGTTCGGCCAGTGGGGCCAGATCCTCGACGACATTTCGCAGCGCAGCCTTGCCAAGGCCTAGACTTGCATTGCCAGCGGCAGCGCTACGAGCGGGGTGCCACGCTAATCACCAGCAATCTTCCCTTTGACGAAGGTACGGAGGCGCTCGGATCAGAGCGCCTGACCGGCGCGCGCTGCTGGATCGTATCACCCACCACGTCAGCATCTTCGAGATGAATGGCGAGAGCGGTCGTCTCGCTCAAAGTCGCACCCGCAAGGCTGGCTGAAACCTCTCAAGAATCGCTGCGCGCATACCGCGGGGCAGGTTTTTACTCCTCCGTAGACAGTCCGAGGCCCGCGCTGGCATGGCCGATATCTGAGCTTCAACAACATCGCCGCAACCGGCCCCAACGCTGCGCATTGTGAGAGCTACGCGTTTCCGCCGGTTGCTTCCGCCGCGCCATTTGGCATACCAAAAACCGCCGAGGCTCTAATCGCCGCTGGATGAAAGGTCAGCGGCAGGGCAACCTGTTCCTTGTAGTTGAGCTATCGTGTTGTCCCGACGATAGATTTGCGTGTGCATGGCAAGGAACTCAATGCTATGTTGTGTTAACGTCGGAATGCTTTCAATTGAGGCAGACCTGCTTGCAGAAAAGGGTTTGAAGGGCGTGGTGGGGTGAATGGCGCAGCCGATCCGGATTTTTATGTCCTCACCGTCCGATGTCATGGAAGAGCAGGTGGCCGTCAAAGCGCTTGTAGCGGAGATAAATGATGTGATTGCATTTTTGTCGCCACATCTTGATGTCCGAGTAGAGGTTCTAAGATATCAGGACAACGTTTATCCCGACGTTGGCCGACCGCAGGAAGTTGTTGATCGCGGAATTCCCAAGGACTACGAAATCCATCTGGGTATCATGTGGATGCGGTGCGGAACGCCCACCAAGACGGAAGACAGCGGCACGATCCATGAATTCCGCCAGGCGATGAAGCGTCGGGAGGCCACGGGTTGGCCTATCATCATGTTTTATTTTTCTGAGGAGCCCCCGCCGGTCATGCCGAGCAAGCTGGAGGAAATTGAGCAGCTCTCCCGTGTTATCAAGTTCCGAGAGGAGATGCAGAACATAGGCCTTACGATGACCTATCCGAACCGTGCAAGCTTTCGCGAACGGGTGCGAGCGGGCTTGCTGCGTGCTATTGCGGATGTTGCCAAATCTGCCGACCGCACGGGGACGGCCGGGAAAGAAGCCGAAGTCGAAGTCCAAAACGCGCCAGTTCCGGAAGGTATGCGAAAGCTCGCCAAATCCTATGACAGCGTACGAAAAACGTTGCCGCCCGGCGGGGACCGGACGCGAAGAATGGCATCGATTTTTTCCAGTATGTGTTTTGAAGCCCCGTCGGCAAGATCGCATCTTGCGCAGCTTTCCAGCAGTGCAAGCGCCGGTGAACGCCTGGCAGCCATCGCTATTCTTTCGACATTTCCTGATCCGGAATATCTGGATTGGCTGACCGACCGGCTTGATCCTGATACGGAGACGCCGTTCGTCGGCTTCCAGGCTGGTTCTGCCCTTCTCCAAGCGGTCAGAAGCCTTTCGCTTGAGGCTGAGACCGAACTGCGCGTAAGTATAGACAAGGCGCTGGAATTGGCCCAGCGTAACCCGAACGATCCTCCTCGTATCAATGTATTGAAACAAGCACAGCGCGAACTGGGCTCCAGAAAGAAGCGGCCAAAAGCATGATCGAGGACCTTGCCCATCATGTATGTGAGGCGGCTGAAGCCGAGGATATAGAGGTGCTGAGAACTGCCTGTTCGGCTCTCATAAAGGGGCTTTCACAAGAGAACGGTTCGATCGATCCAGCGTTGGCGCTGGAGGTCTTGAAATGCCTGCGCAAATGGCGCCGCTTTGGCGACATGCGGCGTCTTGCAAATGCTTTTCTTGAGGATGGATGTTCAGAGCCGCGCCTCTTTCACTTCCTTGCGCAGTCGATGATCGAGGCAGGCGAATCCACTGCAGCAATCCGGTTGCTTGAAGGTGCACTTGAGATTCGTGACCTTTCCCAAGCCACATGGGGCGAGCTTAAAGCTGCTTTGGGCCGTGTGTGGAAGGACCGGGCCGTACGTTGCCGCGGTTTTCGCGATAAGCTGGCCATAGAAGCCATTCGTGAGTCCGTGCGCCACTATCGGGAGGTCTGGTTAACAGACAAGCCGACCTTCACCTATCAAGGCGTCAACTTCGTGGCCATGGCCGCTTGGGACGGGGGCTTTGCCCTTTCCGAGCAATTGCGCGCCGAAGCCAGTGAAGCGGCGGCGGAGATCGTCGAAATCATTTCCGCAAGGCCAGAAGAGGAGCGCGACAGTTGGGCATCGGCGACGATGGGTGAGGCTTATCTGGGACTCAGCGACGATGCGAACGCCCTGACCCATTATCACCGATACGTGAAAGAAGTCAGCGATCCCTTCGATCTCGCCTCTACGGCTCGACAGCTGCAGCAAATCTGGAGTGCTGGCCGCACCGAGACAGGTATCCGCTTGTTGGCCCCGCTACTGGGCAAACTCGGGGTTTCCGAAGGAGGAGCCTTTTCCGTCTCACCCGAAGCGCTCGAACGTCTTGCAGAGATTCCGAAGGTCCGTCACGAGGCAATACTCGGCAATATCGGGGCTCAGACTCATCGCTGGATCCAAAGTGGATTGAAAGCCGCCCGGTCAGTTGCGATGATCAGACGCAACGATACGCCTCATGGAACCGGATTTGTCGTGCGGGGCTCTGATCTTGGCCTCGAACCTGCGGACGAACTCCTCGTCGTAACCAATGCCCATGTGGTCAGTGACCCACCCGAGAAGAATGCTGCGCATTGGGAGGAAGCTTCGGTTACCTTCGAACTCGGTGAAGGCAAGGCCCGAGATCAAAGCTATAGGGTCAAGAAGGTGCTCTGGCAATCGCCTTCAAGTGCTCATGATGTGGTAGTCCTGAGTGTCGAGCCACCACTTGATTCAGAAACCCCGCCTCTCAACTTCGCAAGCCGTTTGCCCGACAAGCATAAGTCACCAGTCTACATAATTGGTCATCCCGGCGGGCGTGAAGTCAGCTTCTCGCTTCAGGACAACCGGCTGATCGACTATGAACGCTCAATCTACGATGATCCGCAGAGCGTTGCGCCTTGCCGCATCCACTATCAATCCCCGACCGAAGACGGCAGCTCCGGCAGTCCCGTGTTTGACGAAAGCTGGCGTGTGATCGGCGTCCACCACGGCGGAGGCATCCTACCTATGCTAAATGGGGAGCGTGGCGTCTATGCATCGAATGAGGGTCTTTGGATCGAAGCGATCCGCAGGGCTATCAAGGCAACAAGAAAATAAATTTCCGTTGGCGTTCATGGATCGGCGTTTAGCGCGAGCGTTTGACGATGGCCTTGGCCATCATCGAGTATCACCATGACGATCGCGCCATTTGTTGCGAGGTCGATGACGCGGGCATTTTCGACGCCAAATACCAGTGAAAGCCCTTCCTTGGGATTGATCCGTGTAACAAGGGTATCCAGCAGGCTCATCTGGCTATCGCGGGTTTGATTGTTCGTAAAGGCGGTAACTTCTCCGCTTCTATCGCGACGAAGGTAAATTTCCGTCCAAATCGACGCATTGGATTTATACCCCAGTGCGGCTGCGATAAAGGCACCGGTGGAGAGGTCGTTTTCGCGCACTGAAACTTCTTGGATAAGCCCTTTGCAGTCCGGGACGAGAAGGCTGTCACCCTGTGGGAGAATGTCCGTCGCGCAGGATGCGATCTCCCAATCGTGTCCATCGAAGACTTTCACGGCAGTCGGCGAAAGCTGATAGAGGCTGGCAGGCGTGACATTTGTGACGGCACCCCAGATTTCTTGGCCGTCGGAAGCCAAATGGAGGCTATCCAGATTGAAGGCGATGTCCTTGAACCAGGACGGCACGACCGGGTCGGTCAGAGCTTCCGAAAAGTGAAGAAGACCGGCAGCCGAAGCGCCGCCACGTGTAACGGCCCAGATGCGGTCTCCGCCCCTAACAAGGGAGACAGGCGTCGAAGAAACCGGAGCATCGAATGCACCGCGTATCTCCGGCGGAAAACGGACATTGGTGCGTGCCTTGACATCAAGCGTGGCCGGGTCAATCCGGACGAGCTGATCTGGCCCACGCGTACCCACGATAAGATCGCTTCCTTGCGCCAAAAGCGCCGTCGGCTCGGCGCCCAGATCCACTGACCCCAGAATCTTGCCATCCCTTCCGATGTATTGAATCTGATGCGGATTGCGCATTGCCACATAGAATCCGTTTTCGGCGGCTGCCAGCAAGACCGCATTCGCCGAGATCTTCGGTTCGATCTGAAATGCATCGTCCGGTGTGAAGTTGCCGGTTGGAGCCCAGTTCTGCTGTTCACTGCAGTTCGTTTTGCCGGTGTCCTGGGTTGCGCAAATACGCCAGGAAAATGAAGCGCCTGGATCGCCCGCCAATGTCACCGCGAAATGGTTTTCATCCATGCTTCCGCTTTGGATCACTATTGCTTTCTCCGCAGAAGGCTCAGGACCCCGGGAGACGATGTTCAATGCTGTCGGAGGTTCGGTTTGCAGTTGTATCGAGACGATGTTGGCCGCACGATCTCCGGTGTTAGAAAGTGCAAACATTATGTTAAATCGATGTGGCCGGTCCAGGAAGCCGCGTTCCCAGCGAATGGGATCTTTCGCGATAACCGAAATGTCAGGTGCCGGGCGGTATATGTAGAACATGGCAGCGGCGGTGATAAAAGCCAACGCTATTGCCGGCCATTTCAAAATGGAGAGCCGCCACCGTCGCATCGATTCGACGGCAATCGCTGTTTCGGCGGGCACATTGCCTTCGGGCTGCAAGACCGTGACCGACTTGAGATAGGCCGGCAACAAAGCGAAATCGACTTTCGCCAACATGACAGGCAGGACCCGTCCGCCCGGGCGCGGCCACTTCTTGCGCGCGATGCTGAGTTCGGTCAGTGCAAAGCCACCAGCTTCGACGGAATGCGAGCTGATCAGGAAAACTAAGGCGTCGGCCCCTCGTATGGCCCCTTCTATCCGGTCCTCGAACGTTGCGCCGGCAGGCAGGCTTTGGCGGTCGAAGAACACGTCGTGACCGCGCGCGGTGATTGATGCCGCCACCTGTTCCGCACTTTCCCGATCTTCGCTGGCATAGGACAGGAAGACCTTCATGGCATCCCCGCGGTTTTGGGCGTTGCTTCCCGCCTTGTGAACAATCGCCCGAAGCGCAGGGTTTCAAGCAGAAAATGCAGGAGGAAAAGCGCTATCGGCGCCCAGGTTCCCCAGGTTCTGATGGCGTTGCCACGCTGGATGTCAGGTACGGCGACATACGGTATCAGCGCGTAAGAGACGCGGAAATATTTCTCTCTCGGGTCAAGGGTCTTGTATACATAGAGATAGCGATTTTCCTGCCTGTCGTTCATGCTTCCCGAAGCACTGAAATTTCGTCTGATGAGCATGATTTCCGGTATGTCGGGAGAAGGGTCCGAAAGAACCCTGTGGTAGAGTTCAAAATCCTTTGAAATTTCTGTTCTCAATTCCGGGAGCAAACCAGCGATGTCATCCGATGTAATGGCACTTTCTTCCGTCGCTGTGCGAATGCGTTGGGCCGTATAGCCATACTCCTCGTCGTAATAGCCGCATGCGCCGACGGTAAAGCCGCAATCTGCGTCAAAGCCCACCAGCGCTTCCCGAGATTGTTTGGCGCCCCCCATCGAGATTATATCCTGAAGACGCTGCCATGCTGCCAGCTGCGCGAGCGAGTTGTCGGCTTTGCTGTGAATCTCCTGATAACCGGTTGACTGAATAGTCTGACCGAGAAAGTGTGCTCCCATGATCATGATCATGATCATGATCACGATCAAGGCGAGTGCGAACGAGATCGCAAGCCTCCGGTTCCTAGCGCGGCGAAACTGTCGTTCGGCGAGATCGCGCAGCATCAATTTCTTGATGCCAGCGACCAGCTTGAGGACTGAAAGTGCAAAGCCATCCCGTCCGAGCCGCATATCCGCCGCAAGCGGCTGCCATCCCGTCATTGGAGCCGATGAACCGCCTTTCGTGAAAATCGCCAGGCGCAACGCCGATGGAAAAATTTCCTCCACATCATTTTCCACAAGCGTCGTGTCGTCGATCAGGACGGGAAATATGCGATCCGGTGAATGGCTCTTGAGAAATTCCGTGATCTCCGCATTGACCCACTCGTTGGACGCCGAGAGTCGGGAACACAAGACGATCAGGGCGCCGGAGTGCTGGATCGCCTCCTGAATCTGTTCTGAAAGCGCGCCGCTCCGCAGTTCGGCCGCGTCGAGAAAGCATGGGTAAAGCGTACCTCTTTCCGCTTTGGGCAGCAGGGTGCTACTTGCCCCAAATCCAAGTGGAAGATGATAGTTCTCCAGTGCCTTGTGCAGCTTGCGAGCTATGCGGGCGTCCTCGCGCGCATAGCTGATAAAGGCCTGATACCGGATTTCGGATTGGTCCTTGGGCTCGCTATCCGTATCTGGCTGGATCAGTTCGTCTAAAGTCATCTCTGCCCTCCTCTAGAGTACCAGGTCCACGCCGGCGCTTATGACATGGAAGCGGCCGGTATTGCCTTCCAGTGCTTCGGCTTTGCGGGCTGCGGATAGCGGATCGTGTTTCGAGAGATGATCGACGTCGAGCCGCGCGAGCCCGCCTATGGCGGCAACTTCCGTTTGATAGGTGCGGAACGGCCCGTAGACAAATTCGCCCACTACATCACGGATCAGGTCGCCTTGACTGAGCAGGTAGCCAGTCACCGAGGGCTTTCCGGTTTCAGCTTTGACGATCGCAATGATCTTCCAGAAAGCCATCGGTATGCGGACCAGCCCGCGATACATGGGATCCTTGTCGGCGAAGATCGGCCCGGTGAAGACGGAAACCTTCAGACCGGCCGTCTTCGCATTGCCCAACACATACTCCTCAAGCCGCAGCCAGTCGCGCTGGTTGAGTGCTTCATGCTGGGGAGCGGCATTCGTATAGTGGAACGTGTCCCTGTTGGCCTCTTTCGCAATATCAAGATCGCCCCATACGGGGTCCTCACGCCGTACCATGTGACCGCGATCCAGCGGATTGCCCTTGTAGCCGTCGTTGTCGACCTGAAACGTAGCCTCCAGCCGTTCGTCCAGATACCATTTGTCGATGCGGCCAATCCGCTTGGATTGCGCGCCGTCGATATTGACAGCGGTCAGCAGTGGCAATTTCCGGCTCTGGCTCATCCAGACGGAGAAATGGCGATATTTGAGTTCCTTCACCTTGCCCGCTCCATCGGCATCGGTGATGTCGGCGAGATCATTCTGCCAAGCGGCTCCCGGCTTCGGCGGTTCCAGGTCAAAGGGTTCCAGGAACTTGCGATCATAGCCGTCGCGACCGACGAAGGACGCGACGGATGATGATCCGTCGCCGACGGCTTCTGTCTCCGCCTTGGAGACGACAACGCTCTTGGACTGAAGGCCGGCAAGAACCGATTTAATTTCACGCACGGCCACCGCATAATTGGCGGAGAGGATTTCGCCCGCGAAATGCAGCCCTGTCGCCTTGCCGGTGCTTCGGTCGATGACAATCGAACCTGAGTTTCCCGGCATCGTCGTTGCGTCGTGCGTGAATTCCGGACTGCCAATGGTTGCGCCCGTGACTTTGCCGAAGGAGAAATATTTTACGTTATAGTCATCGTTGAAATATGCCTTCAGGTCGGCCTGTAGATCCGCTTCATAACTGTTTGTATCGTTGGCTGGATACCCGATCACACCGATATCATCGCCCGGTCTGGCTTCTCTTTCAGAGAGATCGACCGGAGAAAGGCCGCGCAATTCATCCCCCTCGACCGACAGCAGGGCGATGTCAGGCGCGCGTGAGCCGGCCATGAACAGAACCTTGGGAACCGGTGCCCGTCTGGTCGTTGTTGCCCCACGTTCCGCGATGAGGTCGATGCACATTTCGTATTCGGAGAAGTTTGGCAGCATCATGAAGGGATAGCCGCCTCGCATGTCAGCCCTGGCAAAAGTCTCGGCGACATGCCGATTGGTGACGACGATTGCCTGATTTTCCCTTGGTTTGCTGATGATCCAGCCTGTGCCCGTATAGATCCTGCCAGGCACATTGAGGAATTCCACACGGCCGGTGACGGCAATTGCCGGATCGATCTTGCTGCGGTCGATCGCCCGGATGATTTTCATAACCTCCAACAACGTATTTCGCTCGTCGGGCAAAACATAGGTGCCATCCTGTACAAGCATCGGGGGGCGAATTTCACGCTCGACCATCGCCTCCATGGCAAAACGAGCGCGGATGCCTCTTCGATTGAGGGTTTCCGACCACCGTCTGAGAGGTTCGAAATTGATGCCCTGAGACGCCCCTGCGCGTTCTGGTCGCAGTGCTTCCGCAATCACCCCCCGACTTTCACTTGAGGCCAGCTTAGCACGCGCGGCCTCCAGCAAGTGAGGCTCCTGAATGGAGATGGATTCAAGGCTCGATGAGATATAACTGGCCATGGCGTTCTCCGTAATCTTGCTGAGCGAGAATCTGATTTCCGCCGTGTTGCCCAAAACCGAACTATAATGAATGAAGGGCAGAGAAACTCAAGGTTGCGTTCAAGTGGGCCTGTCCGGTGCGGCGGGACTTGTAGTGGTAGGTCGATGTATCGAACCTCAGGACCCTGCAGGCCCGTCGGATCGATATGCCCCAATCCACCAGCATCCCGTCGATCAGGTTGCGCTGCCGGACAGGCCTCAGAGCTTTCGGCGTATACCCCGATGCCTGTGGCTGCCCTAGCTGCCGATCCAGAAACCATGTAGGGCGGCGCACCGTTAAGATGCGATACTCCCGCCGGTTACATGTGGTCAGTGAGCTCGGCTTGCGCGAGATGACGGGGAGGGGGAGGTAGGGCGTGGGGGATGCTATGACTGTGCCTCAGATTTAACCCCGCAATATTGGCCGCGACACTGGAAATCGTGCTCAGAGCCCCAGGTTGGCGTAGATATGCGAACCGTAGTGACGGGCACCACCGCCTCTGTCGACCGCGCTCATAGGCCGGTATTCGTCAGGCCAATTGTCGAGAGCAAAACGGATCGCCCTCATTTTAAAGGGCACATGAACGACACACTGGTCGCGAATGATGGCCGGGCAATTAGCGTCTTGCTGACGGCTGTCGTTGAGGTTTGTGGCGATGATCGGAAGCTTGAGATCGAGAGCTAGCTCCAGTTCCCATCGAACAAACCGGTACAGATTCCTTGTTTTCTCGCCAATGAGCACAACAGCGGCAGACGACTGGCGCATGCGCTCTTCTAAATTCCGTTTCACATAATCTTCGCTCTGAGCCCTGCTGGTCATGGTATCGAGGGAGTGAGCGTCAAAGAAATTGAAGTCTACGCGTTCGTTGGCCTTCCATCCGCGCATGAATTGGTATGCCCAGCCGTCGGTATCACCATCGAAAATCACATATGAAGGATCCGTATGAGAGGTCATATCAGTTTCCCTGCTGCTGACGGGCTGCCCATTGCGTATGCTCGCGTGAAAAAGCGAGTTCGGCTTCGTTAACGGCGGCGGAGAACTCGCCCGCTGTCTTTGCATCCTCGATAAGGCCCTGCGTAAGACCGATTTCCTGTGCGGTCAGCGTGTAGGCGGCAGCCAATTCGTTGAACTTTTTAATCTGCGTCCATCCGATCGCGGCTGACGCGAATACCACCAGAGGCTCGGTTGGCCAGCCCGCGGCAGACGGGTCGATGACGCGCGTCAATATGAAAAAGAGACCAATTCCGTATGCAAGGCAAGAAATAACTAGCCACCGTTTAGCCGCAGCGTTGTTAGACTGGGCTTTCTTTTGATACCAAGCTCTTTGATCGGCAATGCGATAACGCAGATAGTAGGCTCGACGCTCCTCTAGCTTTTTTTCTCGCATATCCTGCATGGCGCTTGGCAATTGCTCACCGTCAGCCTTCAGACCGCTCAATGCATCGCTGATCGACTGGTTTGCCTTCAAAACTGTGCCCAACAACCTGCGGAAATCGCGACGCGCATCACTCGACTTGGTATCGTCAAATGGTTCCGCACGCATGGCGAAGCGCCAACTCAATGTTTTCACCGATTCCGAAAGAGCGCGGGCCTGGTACCAAGTGCGCTCTGGTTTTCTCGTCGAGCGATAGGCCATGACGATCATCGATACCGCGAAAACGATTGCATAAGCCGCGTAATACGCTCGCGTGTCGCTCCACCCAAGCGAGAAAAAAGCGGTGATGAGCAGCAAACCGTATTCAAGCCGCACGAGTGCCAGAAACCACCACTGGCTCCTGTTGGAAGCTGCGTCGGCACTTTCGAACAACGTCGGATAGGTTATCATGTGCTAAGCCCCCGGATCTGATTTGCACTCCGCCTACCGACGTTCATTTCAGCTCGCCAGAGAGCTTGCTCCACGGGACGGTCTTTATCTCCGGCCGGGACAGCCATTTGGGGAGCGCGCTTGCAGGGCTGGCACCGGAGTGGGTGGCTACGACTTTTTTCCCGAGCGCCAGACTTCTTTCGACTTCCCATTGGACCCAGCGGCTTTGCGCGGTACTTTCCGAGACATATACGACAGTCACTGAGCAGCGATTGATCCGTTCAGTGATCTTGCTCTTGATATAATCCGCTCTCTCGCTGTCGTAGGGTTCGCGAACAGAATGGTCGTTGAACTCGATGTCGCTGTTCTCATTTTTGGCTTGGCCACGCAACAAGTTGACCTCGGCCATATCCTCCGTCGCAAAGCTGATGAAGACATTGCGCTTTCCGCCTGCCAGTGCCGCTTTCGCCTTCTCTTCGAGCGAGCGCACGTCCCCTAGCCTATTCCAGTTTCCATTCCCACCACCGCCCATCTCTATGCCCTCTCGAACTTAAATTCGTTGCAGGAGATGCATTCTCCACATGCCTCTTCGCCACCTTCGTGACAGGAATAGGTACCCACGATCCCTTTCTGGCGCGCGAGCTCGACGACATCGATTTTGTGAAATTGCGAAAGGGGAGCGAGGACCTTAATAGAGCGGCCAAGACAACGGCCGATCATCTGTTCGGCATCCCGCAAAAATGCAGCGGTCTGGTCGGGGAAGAGGCTTGTTTCCTCGTGAAGCAGTCCAATCGATACCGCGTCCGCATTTTTCTGGAAGGCATAAGCTGCAGCCGTCAACAAGAACAACATATTCCGACCTGGCGTAAACGCATCATCTACGATGTGCAGGCTCCGGTCAGTCAGGCCCGAACGGATCAATGCGCCATAGCCTGACAGATCGACTATTTTGGGCTCGGGAAGACCAAGGCGCCTCATGATGCTTTTGCAGGCTGCAAGCTCGCGGTCTCTTGAGCGTTGGCCATAGTCCACGAAGAGCGGATAGATCGAAAGGCCTTCTTCTTGGGCAAGTTTCGCGACGAGAGTCGAATCGAGCCCCCCAGATACCAGCGTAACGATGCTCATGCTCTTGCCCCTTGTTCTGCCCCAGCGACCCGCATGACAATCCAGATCGCCCAATCCAGGATACCGACGGCAAAGCCGAGCTCGCGCGCATGGCCACGCATGCTGTCCTCGTCGAGCCGGTATCCTTTCATTGTTGCGGTCGGTTTGGAATTTTCTGACCGCAGGCCAGTCAGTTCCATGTATTTCAAGACATGCCTATCTAGGATCGCTAGATCATAGCTGAAACCGCTGTTGCGGAGGAACATGCTCGCCTGTTTTGGACCAAGTCCCGGCGCGAAATCAACCAGCCAATTACGTGCGGCGACTGGGTTCTCCAGTTCACTCAAGAGGGCGGTAAGCGTGCCAAACTGATCAGTGACTCGTTCCTTTATGATCGCGAGCTGCTTAGCTCGCGCGCAAGGAAAGCGATACCTTCGGCCGGTCCCGTTCAATGGCTGTTGTAATATCGCGTTCAGCCGGTCGGAGAGATCCGGCAAGCAGTCCGGCTCAAAGAGGTAGCCACTTAAATCGACCGCTGACGCGGCGTCGGATGCCAGCGGATAGGCAACTTGGCTACTGAGCACACATGCGGAAAGCTCCCACCATAGACTTCTTTCACACCGCGTAGCAGCACCGTTTGCAATGCGCTGCTCAATATCCGGACAAATGGCGCATACGGCCTTTGTGATGCTTACAGCTGAAAAGCCCTTCATTTGAACAGTTCCTCCACCTCTCGCTTCAACTGTTGTATCGGCGCTTTGCCGATCCGTTCAGCGACGAAAGCCTCTAGGCGCTCATTTGTAACAGCCTCGCGAAGGTCTCTCATGAAGTTCGTATAATAATCGATATTGTGGAATGCGGCTTTTCCAGCGAAATCGACCTTATCATCGAGAAGAGCCGAACGTGCAACGTCGGAATCGGCCACGCCTGTCTGATAAGTGAAGAAATCATAGTGCTGGAAGTGATAGAGCCGGTCGTTTTCTATGTCGGCGACGACCCGGCACCATTCGAGCCCATCGAAAGTATCTGCGCCAGACGCGGCGAGGACCGCGATACTCCAGGGATTGCCAGTCCCGAGGAGGTGAACTGGCTGATAAAAGGGAAGCTCGCCGAGCTTTGCTCGGATCGCCATCATCGTGCGACAGCGTTGGAACAAGCCTGCGCCGAGCTCGCGCTCGGCCACGCCGATCACTTCCGGCTGCAGCTCGCGAGCCACGGCAAAGACAGTTTCGATCAGCATATCGATATCATGACCGCCCTTTGGCAGTTTCGCAGCATGCACGATTGGTAGAACGTGGGCTTTTGTTGCTTTTCCGTCCCGTTCAACAGCGGCGAGGATTGCCGCGGTCGCCTTTGCAGGTTTTCTGTCCGGCTTCATATTATCAAAGCAGAAGATCCGGTCGTAAGAGGTATCAGACAGTGCCTCGATCAGATCGACAGGCCGCCATCTTTTGTTCGTCAGACGCGACGATTCGTAATTGCCGGAATCGACAAGAACAAAGCCCCCGTTTTCGCGGTACTCCTTCAAAGCTGCCTTGAGGGCCTTCGGCTTTCGCCGGTCGACCAAGTCCCATGCTGAAACAAGCAACGAGGGATAACGGGCGAGGTTCAGTGCCTTGACCGCTTCGCTGGGCTTCAGGCGGGTTTCAAAAGAAGAAGTTGAGAGGAAGAGGGTGGGGAGAGGCAGACGCGCGTGCAGCGTAGCTGGCCGCCTTGGTTTCGTGCGAACGGGGACGATGGTGTTTACCCTATTGGCAAGCATTCTGAGATCGCCATGATCAGCGCGATCGTCCCAGGCCGACAGATCGCTGCAGGAATAGCCGCCGAAACCATAGGCCGCTTCGCTTCCATCCAGCGTAACGGAAATGATCGGCCTACTCGCTTTTTGCGCCAGGCGAACCTCATCAGTGATTGTATCCTTCAGACGGGAGGACTTCGACCAGAACACCATCACGCATCCTGCCCCGCTGATTTCCTTTTCGATCTCGGTAGCAAAGCGTTGCTGGATCAGCTGATCCCACCATACGCTCCAGGTCATTGAAAAAAATTCGAATAACTTTTTTACTTGCGCCCGATCTTCTCTGGCATAGATTAAATAGATATCAGCCACGCCCCCTCCAGATCGCAAATGGCCCACCTACGGTGTAGTAACAAAGCGGTTGTTGCGCAATAGGGGTTGTATGTATTGGTGTTGCACTCAATCAACTGGACCAACCAGCCATGTAGAGCGCCGTCGAAAAATCATCAGTCGTCTCATATTTGGTCAGCAAGATAAGCTGGCTGCAGGACTGCGGAATTTCCGCAAGAGCAACGCATTTGGCACCCCTATCAATCAGTCGCTGTGCAACTGAAAGCATGTCAGCGTCAATTCCGTCGGCCAACAGGAGAACAGTCGACACTTGAATGGTCGAAAGTTCCACATCTTCCAATGCTGGACAGATCACAGTAAGGCCAAGGCCAGTCAGGCTATATTTAGCTTCCTCAATGGCATAACGTTGCCCCAACGTATTGATCGCACCCATCAGGAGGACTGTTCCAGGCTTACTTACCGGATGTCGCTCGTCTCGGACGTCAGGTGCAATTGATGGAAGCGGCCGAAGGGGAACAAGCGGATGGTCGCAGTACCGGGCTACCTGCCTCGACGCTGAAAGTGCCGCGTCGAAAAAGTCTTGTCCAACCTCCGCCCAATAATGGGCGAAGGCTGCGCTGAAGACATCCCCCGTACCTATCTTGAAGACATGCCCGCTCCGAAACGCAGGAGCGAAACGCGGAGCCGAATCCGCCTCGAAGACGGCAACACCCTTGATGCCTCGTTTGACAACGATGCAATTCGCCTTGTGACTTTCGAGGATCGCAGCTGCGGCGGTCTCGAAACTGTCAACCTTGGCAACGCTCAAAAGCTCCTGTTCGTTCAAAACGAGCGCCAGTTGTTTCGCAGTCGAGCCGTTGCTGAAAAAGGGATGGAATTCGCCGGTGGTTTGGGGATCGTAGACAGCTCTTTCTGCATTTACGATAGCGTCCCCCTCGAGAAAGCCGAACCGGAGAGCCGCCTTTGCCTCGATTTTCAGGGGAGGCATTTTGCGTAATTCCGATCGCGCGGGCTGCAGATGCGGACGCGACAGCGGATGAAAATAGGCAAACACAATAGGATCGAGACGAATGTCGCACGAACCGGTAACACCTAAGGCATGAAGAACAGCGTCGAAATCCTGCGGCCGCTCGAAGTAACAGCTGAAATTGGTGCCAGGCGAAATTTTGGAAAGCGCGCGGGCAGCTCGCCCCCCTGAACCAAGAAGGCAATCCCAATGCGGATGGACGCAAAGCTCGCGATAAAGTCCACCCGCAATATGCATTTGTATCTCCCGTTCCGCACCCAACCCTTAACTATAGCTTGTACTCAATCCGACAGAATACGAGTTGGAAGCCATCCACCATAGGTCCCAGTATGACAAATAAGCCAGTGGAAAGAGTAGTGTGGCCTGTATTTACATACGAATTCGCGTAGAACGGGAAAGTAGATGGAGGTATTTAGCAGATATGACTACGGTTCAAAACGACATTGACCATCGCCCTGTCTGCTTCGTAGTCATGGGATTCGGCAAAAAAACTGACTATGAGAGTGGACGGACACTCGATCTTGACGCGACGTTCGACGCAATAATTAAGCCGGCTGCAGAACGTGCCGGGCTCCGTCCGATCCGTGCTGTTGACATCAACGGAAGCGGAGTGATCGACGTCTCCATGTACGACTTGTTGTTGAGGGCGGATGTCGTGGTCGCCGATATATCGACGGGAAATGTCAATGCGGTCTACGAACTGGGCGTCCGTCACGCGCTACGTCCGAATACGACGGTGATCATCAAGGAAGACCAGGGAAAACTTCATTTTGATCTGAATCATATAAACACGTTCCATTACAAGCACCTTGGCGAAGATATCGGTAGTCGTGAGGCGGTCCGCGCCACGGATGCGCTGGCAGATCTGATCGTTAGAGCGATGTCGTCCTCAACGCCGGACAGCCCCGTTTATACGTTTCTTCCGACCCTCCAGCGGCCCCGCCTGTCAGACGAACGATATGCCGAACTGCTCGACGAAGCTGAGGAAAATCATGAGGTGCTGAGTGCGGTGCTCCGCGCCGGACGCGATGCGTTCGACCGCAGCGACATGCAGGCGGCGGCGACAGCTTTTGCCCGTGCCTGTGAACTTAAACCCGATGAAGCTTCATTCCGACAACAGTATGCACTTGCAACCTACAAGACGAAGCTTCCGACTGAAGTCGAGGCGCTGCAGCTGGCCCTTGAGATCATCGAGCATTTGCAGCCGGAGGAGTCAAACGATCCTGAAACGCTCGGCATAACCGGGGCAATTTACAAGCGGCTCTGGTTTCTTCAGGAGAATCCACTTCATCTTAACAAAGCACTGCGTTTCTATGGCCGAGGTTTTGAAGTCAGACGCGATTACTACAATGGTGAGAACCTCGCGACATGTTTTGACTTAAGAGCCAAGAAACAAACGGATCCGGACGAGGAGCTGTTTGATCGTATGAGCGCCACGAAAACTCGCATAGCGCTCGTGGAAATTCTCTCGGCGATGATCGCGGATCCGTCCTTCCACGAGCGTTCGGACAGGAAGTGGGTATTTGCGACCCTGGCAAATACCATGTTTGCCCTTGATCGGCGGGCCGAAGCGTCTGTCTACGAAACGCAATTTCGCTCACTTGAGCCCGCGGCCTGGGAGATAGCAACCTTCGCGGCTGTCAAGGCTCTATACCTCAGTCGCGATCCGGTTGGTTAGCCGCTCTATGACTCGCGGGTCTCCGACCCTGATCGACGACTGGCTGCTGTGGATGCGGGACTTTCAGCGCGAAGCTCTGACCCTCATGCAGTCGCTTGAGTTTGATCCGGACAGTGTTAGCGATCCCGAATTGCTTTCTGTGAAATTCGCGCTGTACGCTCGGCTCCTGACGTCCCTCGACACAGCAATCCGTCACACGGAGAGCGGCAAGCTGTTTGACCTGAGGATCGTCGCTCGAAACGCCATCGAATGCGGCATGCATATGGATGCAGCCAGCCGGTGGCCTGACTATCTGCAGAAGCTAAAAGACGACGACAAGGCGAGCCGCAGATCGCTGGCAGCAGAAATTCCGGCAGAGATCCTCGACGTAGAAAACCGTCGGCTACGGCAGGAAATGCTCAATGATAAAACGGCAAAAAGGCTTCAGCCCACAGACCTTGGCAAAGGCAGCGATTTCGCGCGCCTCGTGCTGGTGTACCGAAAGATCTCGTCCGATACCAGCCATGTGACCGCTTCCTCTCTGGATCGCCATATGGCAACCGATACAGAGGGTGTAACGCGCCTGACCATAGATCCCATCATCAACGATGAGGAACTCTATGAAGCGTTCACTGTGATCGCCCTGACGCTGTTGTTGTGCACCTGGCTGCTCATTGATGCCGTCCCGGAGTCAAGCCGCAACGGCGCCATGATCGAGCTTGCGAAACGTTATCA
This sequence comes from Hyphomicrobiales bacterium, assembly GCA_900470155.1. GTDB lineage: Bacteria > Pseudomonadota > Alphaproteobacteria > Rhizobiales > Rhizobiaceae > Allorhizobium. The sequence continues at coordinate 12,760 of UBZT01000023.1, read as the reverse complement.
ATCCCTCTACCGGCGGGATATCCGGCTCTCGGCAGATCAAGGTGAGTAGACACTGTCCAACGTACGACGGACGTGCTCGAACGGCAGACATTCAGACGCTTTGCCATCGTTTCGGTTGCGAGTTGAGAAATTAGTTTTTAGTGTGCCGATACTCGCGATGGTCGAGTAGGGAGGCACGCATGTCGATGACGTTCAATGGCAAGCCTTTCAATGCGAGCAGCTTTCAGAACGAGCTGATGTCCGCCGCGGTGGACGCGGTGAAGGAGGAGTTATTCGATCGGTTCGCATCACGGCGCGACCCTCGGTCGGGAGAATTTCCGACAGTGCGCGTATTCGGTGACGAATTTGAAGATATTCGCTTGAAGATCGAAGGCTCCCAAGCCCTCATCGAACACATCAAGTCAGGCCTCAGCGATGAAGACAGGGAGGTAACGTTTTTTATGACAGTAAATCGCATAGGACCGCCCAAAGCATTCCTGAGCTATTCGTTCGATGATCGTGATCTTGCCAAAAGTATTGCCAATGCTCTTATGGCGAATGGGATTGATACGTGGTGGGCCGAATGGGAGATCCGGGCAGGGGACAGCCTGCGGCAGCTCATTGATGAAGGCCTTTCCGGTTGTTCACATTTCATTGTCTTGATGACGCCCGGCTCCATTCAGAAGCCCTGGGTCCGCCAGGAAATGGATGCGGGGCTCGTTCGCCGTATCGACGGACAAGCGAAGTTCCTGCCGCTGCGCAGCGGTCTACCTACAAAGGATTTGCCGCCATTGTTATCCGGGATGCTATCGCCTGAGATCGGAGATGATTTTGTTGCAAGCATCCGCAACCTCGTCAACGACATTCACGATGTCGGTCGTAAACCCCCACTTGGTCCAGCGCCGGCCGCGACGCAGCTGCCGGACACCGGCTACTCGAAAACGGCGACCGGCATCGCGCAGATCTTCGTCGAAGCGACGCAAGACGCAACCTTCGCAGATCCTCAGCAGTCGATCGACGAACTCGCTGAGATGCTGGATGCCTCGCGCGAGGACATCATTGACGCTTTGTACGAGCTCCGTGATTTCGTAAAAGAAACCCACGACCAGGTCCTGCCCTTGCCGGACCTGTTTTCAGAGTTCGACGGGCATTTCAAGGAATGGTCTCCCGAAACCGACGCGCTGCGCCTCGCGGCTGACATGCTGAACGACCCGAATTTTCCCTATCACCCAGCGGTTATCGCCGCGCACTACGGATGGGAGCCAAGGCGCCTCAATCCGGCAATTGCCTTTCTCGAGACCAGAAAGCTGGTGAGTGTTTACGACGGTATGGGCACCATGCCCTTTAACGTGCACCGGGTTACCGCCACGGACGCGACCAGGCGATACGTAAAGAGCCGTATTTAGAGCGCGGGGAGATGGGATGAACGAGCCAGAGGATCAATCCGGCGAGAGCCAACGGGTGAGCTCGGCGATATCGAAGATCATCGGCAGCGAAAAGCTTGTCGATGGTGTTTCGCTTCTGGCCGATGCAGGGTTGAACATAGGCACAGAGGTATTGGCCGGCTTTCCGCTCGTGGGATCACTGATCAACGGCTACCGCGCGTTCATAGAAGTAAAAAGTAGCCTGGAACTCAGCAAGATCGAAAAATTCCTGCAGGGGGTGACGCAAGCAGACTATTCGAAACGAAAACAGTTCACCGAAGACCTTCGCGCCTCAGGCAAACTGGATAGTTTTGGGGAAAATATCCTGCTTCTCATGAGCCGCCTCGACGACATGTCGAAGCCCGGCATAGTCGGCCGAGTTCTGGCAGCTCATATCGACGGACATATCGACTATGATAAGGCCATGCGCCTGGCGGCTATCATCGACCGCTGCTATGCTTCAGACCTGACCTATCTCAAGAGCTTCACGCCGGGCGTGCAGAGGGAAGGAACCGATATCGCAGCCATGCTTTTTTCGGTTGGACTACTAAGGAGTGCTGGATTCGACGGTGGACTTGTCGGTGACGATCTAAGCGGTGGCACCCTCTACGATTTGAACGAGTATGGCAAAATACTCCTGGAATACGGGTGGAGATAAGATTGGCCTATCGTTTCTCCAGCTACACGGTTTTGGCGGCAGTTTACCGTCTAGGCACGGACTACCTGATCCGACATCAGGCCGGCGCGCATGGAGACGTGCTGGTGATGACCCCGCACGGCGGCAAAATTGAAAAACCCGCGTCGACCATCGCGGAGGAAATCGCAGGGCCGGATTATTCGTTTTACGCTTTCGAGGGCAATCTGAATAAGGGAAACCTCTTCGAGCTACATATACCTTCTGAGGAGTTTGACGAACCACTGGTATTGGAACTGGCCGCAAAGGCTACCCTCGTGGTCGCGATCCATGGCCGCAAGGACTATGACGATATTGAGACGATCTGGATGGGTGGGCTCGACACGGCGTCACGTCAGGCTATTGGTAAGGCACTTGCGCAGGCCGGCTTCAAGATCGATGACGACCCGCCGAAATTTCGGGGACGCGATGCAGCCAACATCTGCAATCGTGGAAAGAGCGGAAAGGGCGTGCAGCTGGAGATTCCGTCGACCCTACGGAAGACTTTCACGGCGCAACCTGAAGAGCGACTGCGGTTGGTCAATGCGGTGCGTGAGGCGATTGCCGCGCTTGTCACCGCGCATGCTTGAGGCCTGAGGGAAAGCCGCAGTGGGACAGGCAAAACAGAAGAAGGTCACGCGACGGGCGATCCTCGAAACAGAGGAGCGCTGCATTTATTGCGCAGCGGCTCCGTCTACTATCGAACACATGCCGCCGCTAGTCCTCTTCCTGAAACGCCAGCGTCCAAAAGGCCTTGAGTTCGCGGCGTGTCAGGAATGCAATAACGGCACAAAGGGAGCCGACGCCGTTGCGGCACTCTTTTCACGCATCAGCCAAGCGGACCAAGATCCTTTCTGGGAAAACGGCGGTGGCGTCACGCTTCGCCATACCGTCGAGCGAGACGCTCCCGGCGTGAGGGATGAGGTCTTCGATGAGAGGAAAGCGACCACACGTTGGATGAGGGGCCGGACAGGTGTGCTAACACCCAAAGCCGTCATCCATGCCGATGGCCCTCTCGTGAAAGCATACCTGGACGTTTTTGCAGCCAAGCTCGGCATGGCGTTATATCGGGAGCATGTTGGCAAACCCCTCGCAATGGAGGGCGGGGTCCAAACGATCTGGTACATGAACAGCGGGCTGTCTGAAAAAATGGCGCTTGCGCATTTAAGCATCCTGCCGATCGGCGGATCCTTGAAGCAAGGTACCTTCACTGCCCGCGAACAATTTGCCTATCGCTATAACTGTGATGAAAAATCTATCTTCGCCGCCCTTATCGGACTGAACAGCAACTTTCATGTTTTCCTGATCGCCAGCTCCACGCCCGAAAAGTTCATGCTTCCGCTAACGATGCGCAACATTTCCGCAACGATGAATTTTCTACGTCCGGGTCAGCTGGTCGACCATCTCGCCACAAATACTCTCCGACCGAGACGCTTACTCACACCCCCTTGAGCGGCGTTCCAAACGTAATTTCCCATCAACGGCTGTTGAGGCGAGACTTTTGCCGAATCTTGATTCCTGCATCTGGCCGGCGGAGCGAATTTCGTTCCGTCGCATCCTTTCGTATGGCAAATTTCAACGTGGCTGGATTGATTTTAGGCTGTGACAAGCCTTCGTCCGCGCGGCGCGTGCTTTTTCTCCGCGACAACGACCACTCAGGTGGAACTCGAACACTCGCCTAGCGAAAAAAAGCGAGATATTGCGCTACTTCTCGGACGCCTTGGCGTGAGCAATCGCCGCTTTGATTTGTTCGTCGACACGTTCAAGTTGCTCCTCGATCCCTTTTCCAGAGACGCCAAGGGCTTCCGCATAGCTGGCCGTATCACCTGGTGCGCGGGAGTAGAACGACTCGATAGCAAACGTCTCGGCGTCCAGTTCGAATGCGATCTTCTCCTCCCTGACGTGATGCAAGACAATCCGGTATTGGCTGGGATTAGTCAGCTCTTCAAGAAGGTCAGTGGGAGCAGGTTCTTCACCGCTCCATATGCGTTTGACGCCCACGCGATTTCTGAAGACAGTACTTTGAGGGCCTCGATGATCGTGAACGACACGGAACCAGGCAGCCTCAAAGAAGCGGGTGAGAGCCGACCAGTCATAGATGTAAACTCCGTCGATCCCTTCTGGGAATGAGAATGTCTCGTTATGCAGCAGGCAGTGAACGATCGTGTTGGTCGTCACCTGCGGCCCGAACTCGTTCGTCAGGATGTCAGGCCATGTCAACAAGCCATCCCTCAGCCGTTGAATCTGGCGTATACTCGACCCTACTTCCTGTAAAAAATGGTACGCCCTTTTGGGATCGTTACCCGACAGGCCGTGGTTTTTGCACTCGAAATGGAACAGATAGTCGCCCCACGGGACCACGACGTCGTATTCGTACTCGGCACCGTCTCGCTTAACCTTCACGCGTCGCGCATCGAGGCCGCGAAGCTTGAATAGATCGATGACCCGACTCTCGAACGCTGAACCTTTGCGCAAAAGCTGCACGTCCATCGATGCAAGTGTAGAGGGCACGATCTTTGCCATCCGAGGAGCAAATAACGCTCCTCCGATGACGAGCCACTTCCTTTGGGTCCGAACAATCGGGGCATCGAAAAAATCACGTGAGCCCGCGCTAAAGCTGACCGCATCAAGGAAGATGTCGGCTTCGTCCCCCGTGAGTGACATCCGCTGGAGGAGGCTACGCGCCTCCGCTGGATCAATCTCTAAAATCAGCTTCTGCTGATCGCCGCGTTGCCTCGAGACCCATGCAGCAAGAGCCATGTAGCCCCGCACCCACTGCACGAGTCGCAACCCTCCGGGCCTTTCGAGGTCCTCAGCAATGTTGTACCCGACTGCTTCGCTCAACGACAACGAGTTGAGTGCCTCTTGCTCAGAAATCCATTCGATAGGAGGCAATTGCACCGGGTTATCAATACCTTTGCCGATGCGAGTTATATTGGTTGTCCCAAAAAGGTCGGCCGCAGACTTTCCTTCGCGATCGATGGCCCGTTCATTTGCAATGAAGTCGGCGACCATGCCTCCCGCTTCGCGCTCGTAGACACGCTTTACACCCTCGGGGGCCCCTTCAGGCAATTGATCCGAACCAACCGTGTTTATTTGGACGCCAAAATACCGCGCTTTTTCATGCAATCGCTCCCAGCGCGCCCAAGCCATCGCCAGGAACTCGGCTTGTTCAGCCAGATAGATTTCCCTATCGGTTACTTCTGGCAACGATGGCAGCGTCAGCCATTGGCGATCGCCAGAGAACCATTTGTTGGCGTAGCCCTCCATTAGCAAAGTTCCTCTGAGGGCTTCCAACAGCATCCCCAGAAACGAGTCTGCATCGACACGATTTCCGTCAGCATCCTTCACTTCAGGTCCGCCAGGCAAAATCAAATGACCCGCGGCTTTCAGCGCGGCGTCCAAGTCAGCGGCCAATGCAATTCTATTCGCCTCGGCGCGTGCGATAGCCGCAGCTGCTCGACTTGGAGCTGGCTCTCTAGAAAAAGCGGTCTGCTGCAAGGCTGCCAATATCCGCTGATGGCCATCCTCGGCGATTTGAAGGAGTGTCGCTGCTTGGTCGTATGGTTCGAAACTGAGCAAAGGCGCCGCGCTCTCCAAGAAGCCTCGAACATCAGCAAGCAGCTTGTCACGTGCCGTTTGACCGACAAGATTCGGCCTTGAATGAATAAGAGCTGAGCAGTGCCGAACAAGAGTGGCTAATTCGTCGACCAACTCCTGATTGATGGGAAACGCCGCGAGATGCATGAGCAACTTTGTCGCATTTTTCTCCTTTGCGGCTTTGGCGAAGATATCCTGACTAATCATTTATGTCCCCCGCTTACGTTTTGTAATCTCGCTTCCAAGGCGCGCGTAACCCCTCGCCTTGCATAGTCGGCCCGCCAGCTAACTTGCGACTCGCCACCTTATAGGTTTTATGTATAGCGAAATTAGAATCGAGGTGTGAGATGCAACGAGAAGTTATTCCGGGCGCGACGTGAGGAGCTAAAGATGATTGCGGCCGAGATTGTCCGCCTGCGTCGAGGTTAATGGACTGAACTCTCTGAATTTTCAAAATCGGCAATTGCCCGTCCTCAACAGGAATTCACATGGCCAAGGTCTTCATTTCATATTCGAACAGAAACCGAGAATATGCTGATGAGTTCGCGCAAGGGCTGATCGAATATGGGCACCAGCCGCTTTATGACGGCACACTGCTTTCTCCGGGCGCGGAATTGTACAAGGTGCTCGACCAGGCGCTGGATGAGGCCGATGCCGTTGTATTCCTTGTTTCCCGCGAAAGCCTCGAAAGCGCATGGGTGCTCGCTGAAATAGGACGTGCCAAAGCCTTGGCTAGCGGCGGAGGGAAGATGCTTCTCCCTGTCATTATTGACGATGTTCACGCGCCAGAAATTCTTCGACAATGGCTGGTAGTCATGGGGCGGGGACGGCCCGCAAAAGAGGTGGCTGCGGAAATCGCCACAAGCATCTCGAATTTCGAGATCAAGCGGCGGCATCAAGAAATCCGACTGCGGGAAGTAGAACACGACCTTTCCAGATTTGTTGACGAAGCCATCGAGGCACAGAAGACCGAGAGGGCAAACAACAAGCGCGCGGCCTACGGTTGTTATGTTGGCGGTGCGGCCGCACTGCTCCTAGGGCTGGGTTTGACCTATCAGGCCACCCGCCACGCGATGGACAAAGATACCGTTTTGGACGCCACGCGCATGATCGCTGCCGGTATCGCAAACTTCGTTGCGATAGGATTTCTCGGTGCGCTGGCAAAGTACGGCTACACGCTCGGAAAGTCTTTCATGAGCGAAGCTCTAAAATCATCAGATCGCATTCACGCTATTCACTTCGGTCAGTTCTATCTCAAAGCATACGGATCGCGGCTAGCACCGGCTGAAGTTAGGGAGGCGTTCGCCAACTGGAACATCGATCGGGGTTCAACTTTCTCTACGCTAAGCGGTTCCGAAATCGATCCTCAAGTAATCGCTGTCGCAGGCCAGCTGGTTTCTGCCGTTATCGGTAAGAAGGAAACCAAGTAGAGGTAGCATTCGGTGCATACAGGGATAAACCGGAAAGCTCGTGCCACGGGGGTGAAATACGGTGCAGCGGCCTGAATATGTCTGTTGTAGCAGCCCTAACAACAAGTTAGAGAAATCTAGGCGCGTGCCGACGGTTCGAATCCTTTCACATCAGGAATTTTGTCAATCGTTCATTCGAGTGGCATCAAATTTCTCCTTCGTAGGCGGATCCGCGGTGAGCCCATAGCAATTACCGGCCCGGTTTCTCGGGCCTATACAACCTCATATGTGGAACGGCCCGCGGTGCAAGAGGCTTCGCAATCGATTTCACCCACGAGGACGGTGCGTTCATATGTACGGCCTTTGAGTGCGGTACATGACCGCTGGCCTCGATGAGATCCGCGAAACGAGGAGCTAAATCACATCCACGCACTTTGAGTGCAGTGAGATTGGCGGCTTCGCTCGTTCCGGGATTTCGTCCCATAGGTTCATCGTTTGCTGTTGCACCTTGCATCTGCCGGCCGACGCCGGTCAGATCGTTTTCAGGTCCTGATACTGATCAGGTTGCCGCCGCAATTGGGGATGTCTCCGGAGGATTGTAGACGCCGCCCTTATTCAGAAGGGCCCAGATGATCCGAGCCGTTTTATTGGCCAACGCGACAGCGGCCACCTTGAATGGACGTCTGGCAAGTAGCGCTTTCAGCCAAGGTCGTGCCCGTTCATCGTTCCGGGCAATCCGCAGAACGGCTGTCGCTCCGAGGACAAGGAGAACACGAAGTTCGGGATTACCCATTTTAGAGATTCCACCCAATCGCTCTTTGCCTCCGCTGGAATAAGGCCTGGGGGTCAGTCCCATCCAAGCGGCGAAGTGGCGCCCCGACTTGAATCCGCCTGGATCCGGAACCAAGGCCTTTATCGTCGCAGCGGTGATGGCACCAACGCCGGGGATCGTCGTCAGTCGACGCATGCTCTCATCGCGCTTCGATTCCGCAACGATTGTGCGTTCGAGCACGTCGATCTGAACAGCCAAGGCGTCGATCTGATCGACAATAGCCGTGAGGGCGAAGCGTGCCGCTGGGGGTAGTCGGGTATCATCAGCTTCCCGAACGATGGCCACCAGTGCTGCGACGTTGGGAAGGCCACCGGCCGCGATGATGCCCAATTCGGCCAAATGCGCTCGTAGGGCATTAACCGACTGTGTTCTTTGTTGCACCAACAGAGCACGGGTCTTCAGCACCATCGCATCTGCTTGCTGCTCAGCGGTCTTGATGGGGACGAAGCGCATGGTCTTGCGGATCACCGCCTCGCTGATGGCTTCCGCATCGGCCGCGTCCGTCTTGCCGCGCTTGACGAAAGGTTTGACGTAAGCCGGCGGAATGAGACGCACATCATGACCAAATTGAGCAATCTCCCGCGCCCAATAGTGAGCGCCACCGCATGCCTCCATACCAACCAGGCACGGAGGCAGCCTTTCGAAGAAGCGCAGCACTTCGGTGCGACGCAGTTTCCGATTGAACAAGGCCGAGCCTTCAATATCGGCGCCATGAACTTGGAAGACGTGTTTGGCCAAATCTAACCCGATTGTGCTAACTTGCTTCATGGAACGGTCCCTCCTTTGTGGCGTTCAAGCAACGACCACGTTTTAGCACTAGATGCTGTCGGAGCGGGCCGTTCCACCTCATCACATCCGGTCGCCGCTCTCACGCGGTTGCACCATTATCCCGCTTTCGACGGGCAAGGGCTCAGGAGAACGGGGCCAAACTCAAGGTCGGCGGGAAAAGTGCCGCAAGGCTTACCGTTTCCCGGACATATGATTTGCGTATATAGCTTCTTAACAGTCGCTGCCCTCGATTGTGTAGCTTGAGAGTCGGTATTTTCGGTGTCCGGTAGTGGGTCGTTTTTAGGACAATGGGCAGCAAGAGAATTTCGGTGGAAAACTCTGCCTTAAGTTGTAGATGCTGAAGGTCTGAAGTATTATGAGGTAAGGGAAGCCACGAGAGGATTATAGAAGATGTCCATGAGCGCTGTTCTATAACTACCTCAACTAAGGGAAGAGCATTCAATGGCCAGATGCACGGCACCAGTAAGAGGCCACACAGGGGGCGGCGCAGCGAATTGTCCAGCATGTAGTAGTCGATATGGCCGCAGTAGCTTTGGCAGTTACGGCTCTAGTTACAATTACTCGTCATCGTCGCCTTCTTATTCCTCGTCTGGCGGGGGCGGTGGAGGCCGAAGCGGTGGTGGATCAAGCAAAACCTCTAAACCTAGGTGGGCGCGACCCAGTTCAGCTGTGTGGTACACCCCAGCCGAGGTTCGGGAACTGGAACCTGTGCGCGAGCAGGTCGAGCGACGGGCGACGGTGCCAGACCTTCGGGACGTATTCCTCTGTCATGCGTGGGATGACCGGCAGGGCGCTGCAAAGGAACTGCACGATCTGCTTGAGGCACGTGGAGTAAAGGTCTGGTTCAGCGAGAAAGATATCGCGCTCGGCGAACCATTTCTTCGAGAGATAGATCGGGGACTGGCAAAATCACGGGTTGGGATCGTGTTGGTGACGCCCAGCTTTCTGAAACGAATTCACGGCCAGAGCATCGCCGACAAGGAACTCTCGGTGCTGCTCCATGGAGGTAAGTTGGTTCCTATCATTCACGGCACCACCTTCACCGCATTAAACGAGGAAAGTCCCATGCTAGCTTCGCGCAACGGACTTAACACGGCAGACGACACCATGGCCGATGTCGCCACCAAGCTTGCGGATCTAGTGGCCGTTTAAATTTGGCGGTGAGAAGTGAGCAATGGCAGGACTGCGATTATCCACATTCTAGCAAGTCCTTCCAACGCGCCGTGTAGGCCGGCGAACGCTGGTCGCTGCGCAGGCTCCAAGCCTTGCGCGTTCCCGCCGTGGTGATCGCCAGGAAGGCGAGATTCTCAAAGAGCTGCTTGAGATCGCCACCGGCCCAAAAAAACATCTGTTGCGCTCGCTGTCATTGCTGAAGGGAAGTTCCCGATGAATGCCGGGCCCCACTGCAAAAGAGCCTTGGTGAGAGATTTTTTCAAGCATTCGAGATGCTTAGTCGTTTGATGAACGCGTCATTGGTTCGAATCCCTTCAAGGCGGTGTCTTTCTCGCTCTGTGGTGCATTCCGGCGCACGCGATAACGAACCCCTGGTTTGCTCCATGACCAGAGTGTCGAGCCGTCAGCCACCATCTGCGTAATGCGCCCTCTGTTGTTTCACATCCAAATCGACAACGGACGCGCTGTAAATCTGCTGTGCTGCGACCGGTAGCAGTCGGCTTGCCATTTCAGCTTTCAGGGCTTCGTGGCACAAGACTTCCTCGGCTGTCTTGTCCTTCTTGGCGCCGAGCGTCACAAATTCCTTCCTGACATGCCCGGGCTTTATCACCGCTTCCACCGTTTTGTCGCGATAGGTGAAGCGAAACACGTATGGCCCCGGATGGTCGTTGATCACGTCCTTGCCGCCAATCGACTTGTCAACGACGAGCCGCCCGTCTGTCACGGCGCGCGTCACCATCTCGAGCACATCGCGGCCGCCGGGCCCGGAGAATGCCGTCAGCACCGAAACTTCCCGACGTTCCAATGGCATATCGGACAGCAGCGGAAACGCAGCCTGCATGGCCTTCAATCCATGCACCACGCCACCGGGAAATCCGCCGCCGTGATAGGCATTGATGTCATTAAAGGAGAAGGTAAGGTCCTTGCCGTTTTCACGGACGGTGATGGTGTCATACATCGAGATAAGCCTTCAGGTTCGGCACAAAGCGATCGAGAAACCGCGTTGTGGCCGGCATGAAATGTGATCCGTGATGGAACATCGGATCGAGCGAGGAAATGATCATCCGGCCGGGCGTCGAAACTGCGTCCTCGTAGAGGATGGCGCGGCCTTCGCCATCTCTGGCAAGCACGGTCGCGCCGTCCGGTGGAACAAACCAGCCATGCAGATGCCACGTGGCTTCCTTATCGCCGATGTCACGCATCAACGGGTGCTGGGATGCGGCATTGGTCACCTTGACCCCGAGATCGGCCGAGGGATCGAGCCACCACCACCAATTGGTTGGCGTGCCGGTGAATTTGATGGCGGGTAGCCAGAGATCCGACCTGCTTTCGCCGAGCGCGACGACGGTTCCACCCGACTGCAGATGCCGCAGAATCGTTCCTTTCTGGGCGATCATACGGTTTGCCGGCGTGCGGCACGGAACCCAGAGAACGTCATCGGGACGCAGCAGCATGGACAGGTCTTCCGGTGCGCAGATGATGTCGAAGATGGCAGTATAGGTCGGGCCTTCGAGACTGCGGATATGATAGTAGGTGCCCGCAGTCGGCGCGACGATGCGCCGTCCCTTCCGGCTCGACATGCGCATGCCGCGATAGCTTTCGTGCGGCCGGAGCGGCAAGTCTTGCGCAGGACGGGCGGGAGAAACCGGCCACGGATCGAGGCAGGCTCCACCATTGGTCCAGGCGATGATCCGACGGGTGAGTTCCGGCGCCAGGTTCCATTCAAGCCCCATCGAACCGAGATCGTTGCCGGCATGGGAGAAGATGTGGCCACCCTTCGGCCGTGCCCAGATCCAGTCAACCGGCACATTTGCCGCGCCCAGCCCGTTGATCGCGACCGCGCCCTCCGGCAACGGATTGCAGCCGCGTCCGTAGAAGCCGGCGACACCCTTGTTGGTCTCCAGCATCTTCAGGTCGATGCCTTCAAAGAGCGGATGCGGATTGATCGAAGACAGATCGAAGTCGGCCCGCTTCGGATCCGCGATAGGGCGATACTGTGCCGCACCGTCGACCAGGGAGCGGACAAAATGCCCATTGAAGAACCAACGTCCACCCGCGTCGAGAAAGGCAGCGATCGCATCCTTCATCGCCAGCATGGCATTCTGGTCGAGCTGATTGCCGGTCACCAGCCCCTTGTGGGCGCGCAGAATATCAGCCGTGAGGTCTGCCTGGGCGACGATTGTCACGTCGCCACGCGCCGCCGCTTCCTTCACGCTGTCGGATGGCTCGTCGAACGAGGATTTCAGATAGATCGTGGTCATGCCGCGACCCCTATGCCGGAGAAGGCGGGCAGGATGGCGCGACGTGGTTCACCGGTCGGGCCAGTCACCTCGACCCAGCGCATCGACACACCGTAGAGTTCGGAGAGAAGATCGGGCTGGATCATCTCGGCGACGGTGCCGTGCGTTTCGCGACCACCGGGCATCATCAGCAACACATCATCGGCCGCCGCCAGCGCATGATTGGGGTCGTGGGTGGTGAACAGGATCGCCTTGTCGCGGCGAAGCCTGAGCGTATTCAGGAGCTCCAGCGTGCGCGACTGGTTGCCGAGGTCGAGTGCTGATGTCGGCTCGTCGAAGACGAGAGCTGGTGATCCGGTGGCGATGGCGCGCGCGATCAGCACCATCTGCCGCTGGCCGCCGGACATGCGGTCGTAGCGAAGCTCAGCCAGATGGCCGGCGCCGACCTCGTCCAGCGCCGCCTCGGCCGCCGCGCGATCGTCTGCCGAGGGCTGGCCGAACAGGCCGAGCCTGGCTGCGCGGCCCATGATCACCACGTCCAAGCCGGAGAGCTTGGACTGGGAGGCGCCGTGCTGCGGCACGTAGCCGGCAATTTTCGGCGCGGTGCGGCGGCCTTTCGCAAGCGGCTGGAAGCCGAGCAG
>UBZT01000036.1 GCA_900470155.1 Hyphomicrobiales bacterium | reverse complement strand
GACGTCTGGGAGATTGCAGATGGGATTGATAGCGATGAGCGAGCGCGATCTGCAGCGGATTGAGGTTTTGTCGAAGGTAACGGCTGGCCGTATGACGATGGTCTCGGCGGCGCATGTGCTTGACCTGAGCGAGCGCCAGGTGCGCCGGGTGCTGCAACGGATGCGCACGTACGGCGCGGCGTCGATCCGACACAAGGCGATCGGCCGGCCGTCGAACAACCGGATCAGCGACGGCGTTCGGGATTACGCGGTGACCCTGGTTCGGGAATGTTATGCGGACTTCGGTCCGACCCTGGCTTCAGAGATGCTGGCTGAGCGGGAGAGATTGTGTGTGTCGCGCGAGACGCTGCGACGCTGGATGATCGATGCCGGCATCTGGCTGTCACGCAAGCAACGTCGGACGTTTCATCAGCCAAGATTGCGTCGCGAGGCTTACGGCGAGTTGGTGCAGATTGATGGCTCTGACCATCGTTGGTTCGAGGACCGTGGCGATCCATGTTCGTTATTGGTGTTCATCGACGATGCGACCGGCAAGTTGATGCTGTTGCGGTTTGTGCGGTCGGAAAGTGCGTTTTCGTACTTTGAAGCACTGGCACTGTATCTGCACGAACATGGCGCCCCGATTGCGTTTTATTCAGACAAGCATTCGGTGTTCCGGGTGGTAAAGAAGGATGCCAAGGGCGGCCAGGCGATGACCCAGTTCGGGCGTGCGCTTTGCGAGCTAAACATCGAGATTCTCTGCGCAAATTCAAGCCAAGCGAAAGGCCGTGTCGAACGGATGAACCGGACATTGCAGGATCGTCTGGTCAAGGCACTGCGACTCGCCGGGGTCGACAACATGGCGGCTGGCAACGCATTTCTGTCGAGTTTCATGAGCCGGTACAATGCTCGATTTTCGGTCGTCCCTGCCCGTTCTGATGATTTGCACCGGCCGCTGAATCTGGCGCCGGATCGATTGACCGAGATCCTGTGCAAACGCGAGCAGCGTTATGTCGGAACACAGCTGACGTTCTCGTTTGAACGCAAGCGGATCATGCTGAAAGAGACCGAGGTGACGCGTGGTCTGGTTGGTCGCTATGTCGAGACCTATGCCTATGCGGATGGTCGGCTGGATGTGCGTTGGAAAGGCTATTCCCTACCCTACACAGTATTCGACAAGGACCAGCGGGTGACGCATGCGGCAATCACCGACAATAAGCGGCTTGGTGATATTCTGGCTTACGTCAAGGAGCGCCAGGACCAACGGGTGCCGCCGGTCGTCAAGACCAACAGCGAGAAGATTGGCTACCAATCACGGGGTCGAAAGCCGGGCAGGAAAACGGATTTCACGAATGATCCGGTGGTGATTGCAAAACGGAAGAAGGCGCTCTCGCGGCAGGACGCCGCGGAGTGAGGCGTCGGTCCATCGTCTTAAAGCTAAAGCCGAAGGGCTGTGCCCCACCCGCCCCGATCTGATCTTGCAAGCGGATCTGCCGCTCAGATCGGGGCTGATCGTGGTGCCCGGTGGTGACCAAAGGACATTTCTACTTTGCACCACCGCGGACATTTCAACCTTGCTGCCACACTATATGC
>UBZT01000024.1 GCA_900470155.1 Hyphomicrobiales bacterium | reverse complement strand
ACGGGAGGAGTATGGCACGGGTTGAAACAAGGGGGATGAAATGGGGTGCGTTTTATTGAAAACGTTGGGGGATTTGGAAAAGTCATCCCCCTGAGAGTGGGTTTTCGGGGGCGTGCGGCGGGGATAGGGCAACCGGAGGTGTCGCGCAAGCGGGGCGATGGACGCCAGCCCACGCCCGGCTTATGCTGGCTTTGCGGCATTCGCCGGGCTGCGCCACGTCCGCGGTGGCCGTTCGGCGGAACAGTTCGCCGCGCCAGGCATTGATCCCATTCGATGATGCATCAGAGACGGCATCCACAGCCAACACTCACCCGCAACGAAGGAGAAGACGAATGGCCATTCAGAAATATGGTTCGGCCCATTGGGCCGGCGGCCTGAAGGACGGACGCGGCAAGGTTTCCACCGAAAGCGGCGCGCTGAAGGACCAGCCCTATGGTTTCAAGACCCGATTCGAGGGTGTCGCTGGCAGCAATCCGGAAGAGCTGATCGGGGCGGCCCATGCCGCCTGCTTCACCATGGCGCTGTCGCTGCAGCTCGAGCAGGAAGGCCTGAAGGCCGACAGCCTCGAGACCAAGGCGATTGTCTCGCTCGACAAGGTCGGCGACGGCTTCGAGATCACCGCCATCGAACTGAACCTCGCCGGCTCGGTTCCGGGCACTGACGCTGCGACGTTCAAGTCGATCGCCGAAAAGGCCAAGGTCGGCTGCCCGGTGTCGAAGGCGCTGAAGGCGGTGCCGATCAGCCTGAACGTGACGTTCGGCTGAGCGCCGATTGCCGGCGCTTGTCGGCATGATGGATGAACGCGGCGTCCGCCCATTCGGGTCGGACGCCGTTTTCGTCAGAACGTCACCTTGACGGAGGCGGCGCTGCGGGTTGACGGGCCATGATAGACGGCCTCGATATTGTTGCCGTCCGGATCGAGCAGAAAAGCGGCGTAGTAGCCCGGATGATAGGGGCGCTCTCCGGGCGGGCCATTGTCCCGTCCACCGGCCAGAAGTCCTGCCGCGTGCGCGGCATCGACCATGGCGGCATCGGCGGCCTGAAAGGCGAGGTGAAGGCGGCCGGTCAGCTTGCCGAGCGCCGCCTCGCTGTCGGCGGTCGAGACGAACAGCTCGTCGGCCCAGAAATAATCCGCCGTCTCGCCGCCGATCGGCACGCCCAGCACGTCAAAGATCGCTCCGTAAAACCGCCGGCTGGCCGGCAGGTCGCGCACCACCAGCTGGATATGATCGATCAACCGGCCGCGATGCAATTCCTCTGTTTCCATGGTTTCCTCCTCCTGAAGCCTGCTCCTGGCGCCTGCAAGAATCTAGGCGCGTATTGCGGGGCTTCAATGGGTCGGGGCGCGTCTGTGCCGGACGGCAGGCATTGTCGTTGGAAAGGGACGCGACTCTTCTCACCACAGTTCGTAGTACAGGTCCCGCCAGTCCGGATTGATGCTCTCGATCAGTGTGATCTTCCATCGGCGGTACCATCGCTTCAGGGATTTCTCCCGCTGGATGGCGGTGCCGATGCGTTGATGCTCTTCATACCAGACGAGCTGCTTGCAGCCATATTTCGTCGCAAATCCGGGCGTCAGGCCTTCCCGGTGTTCGTAGATGCGCCGCTCCAGATCGGACGTGACGCCGATATAGAGCGTGCCGTTCTTGTGATTGGTAACGATGTAGACGTAGCCTGCCATCGTCAAATGTTCGACGTCGCGGGCAGGGTCGTCAATCCTGGGTTTTTAGGGGGATTGCGTGTGGATCCTCGCCTCAAGGGCGAGGATGACGGGAGTGTTGGGAAATGCGGGTGGCAGACGAGATGTCGAGGTTGATTGGCGGTGGTGATCAGCGCGCGAAGGTCGGCTTTGGGTTTGGTACCACGGTCAATCAGTCATCCTCGCCCTTGAGGCGAGGATCCATGCGCAAGGCGGAGGGGTTTTCACATGGTGTTACGGATGACGGGGCGGCATGCGCTTTCCAAGCGGGATGTCGTGGGTGAGGGGCTGCTTGCGACTGGATCCTCGCCTCAAGGGCGAGGATGACTGGAGTGTTGGGAAATGTGGGTGGCAGACGAGATGTCGAGGTTGCTTGGCGGTGGTGATGTCACCGCGCGAAGGTCTGCTGAGGTTTGGACCCACGTTCAATCAGTCATCCTCGCCCTTGAGGCGAGGATCCATGCACAAGGCGGACGGGTTCTGGCAAGGTGGGTCGCATGACGGTATGGCGTGCGCTTTCCAAGCGGGACGTAGCGCCTGAGGGGCTGCTTGCGACTGGATCCTCGCCTCAAGGGCGAGGATGACTGGAGTGTTGGGAAATGCGGGTGGCAGACGAGATTGTCGAGGTTGCTTGGCGGCGGTGATGTCACCGCGCGAATGTTGGCTTGGTGAGGGTGGTGCCAGCGGAACCGTGCCCCTCTCCAGGAAAATCTGAAGTTTAGGCGGCTAACGCACGCCTAAGCCTTCGATTTTCCGTCCTCCCCCGCAAGGGGGAGGAGCTGTTCGAACTCTATCTTGAAATTTGCCGACGGATCGATTCTTGGTCGTCTGCAATGCGGGATTTGATCGCCGACCACCGATCACAGATTTCTTGGGCGCAGGCTTCAAGGTGCCGTCGACGGGCCTTAAAGGACTTCGGCGCTGAGGTGATTTCTTGTGCGAATACGTCGACCGAGAAACACATGGATGCAGCAGCGTCACCTAGGTGTTGTAGGAATGTTTCTGCGTACCAATGCAATAGGACCCCATGCAAAGCCGCTTTTTCACTGGAGCGACTTCCGGTTAGCGGAGCGGTCATTGAAAAATAGGGCTTTACAATGCCCACTAGCCTCGTTTTCGTTCCTCGTTGTGAAGAAGATATGGTGTTGCTGGGGTTCACGCTTACAGCCAAGCCTGAAACTTCGAGTTTGGGCATCTTAGTCGTGACTCTTTCAACATTGAGATTGTCAAACCTCGAAAGGTCCAATGTCCGGGCTAGCTCGATCATGTCGAGGGCGTTCAGTATTCTACTTTCCTCATGATCTGTTCGTGCTTCTCGACGCTGGAAGTGGAGGTCGAGGTCAAGAAGGTTGGTTGAGCTGCCTCCGGTGGCTAGCCGGACAGCGAAAGCGCGCTCGATATCGTTGTACCCGGTGTCCACTAGGTAATTCTTTGGTCGGATTATGTCCTCGATAATCCTCGTGCGGCGCGGGCCATTTGCTAGTGCATACTCGACGAACTTGTTAATCGAAATCTTTGGAGTTGATTTCATGGCGTTGACCTATCTGCATGTCGCAACATGCGTTGGAGAAACACTCGCCCAACTCGACTCTGAGATCGACTCCCCATATGGTGACCTTGCTACAGGATGGAGAGCTACTCTTCGTCCCACGAGAGTGAGAGCTTGTTCGTGGTAACCAAAGCCGAGACCTGCAAGTCTCGGCTTTGTGATTCTGGGCCTTGTAGACATGTAAAAGTCTTTATGTCCCGCACGCCCAAATACTGAGAAAGCCCGGGGATTTGATCCCCGGGCTCTCCATATTTCGATACCGACAATGTCGATATTCATCCTCAGCTGCACCCACTCGTGCTGCCACATGTATCGCACTTCTCGCAAGTCCCGTTCCTCACCATCGTGAAGTTCTGGCATTCCGAGCACATGTTGCCGGTATAGCCTTGCGCGATCGAGCGGATGCGGCGGGCGGCTTCGAGTTTCTTGGCGTCGGCCTTGGCGGCTTCGGCTTCGTCGGCAGCGGCATCCGAGAACAGGCCTTCTTCGGCGATCTCTTCGGCCAGTTCGACGGCGCGTTCCTCGTAGTCGCGCTTGAACGAGACCACTTCCGAGGTGGCGATTGCGGTCGTCACTTCCAGCTTGCGGGCAGCACTGCCGGAAAAGGCGGTGACGGACGAGACCGAGGCCTTGGCGGGCATTGCGGTGGCTGCCCCCTTCGGTTCGGCCGACATCGGCTGGTTGGAGACGAGCGTCGGCTTGTAACCGCGGGTCAGGCCCTTGGAAACGACATCGGCCTTGCCTTCCTTGACGCCGCGGCCAAGCGCGGTGGTCGAGAAGTCGGACGTGTCGACATGGGCGAGATCGCTGCGGCCGATATAGGAGATCGCCAGCTCGCGGAAGACGTAGTCGAGGATCGAGGTGGCGTTCTTGATCGCGTCGTTGCCGGTGACCATGCCGGCCGGCTCGAACTTGGTGAAGGTGAAGGCGTCGACATATTCCTCGAGCGGCACGCCATATTGCAGGCCGAGCGACACCGAGATGGCGAAGTTGTTGATGAAGGCGCGCAGGGCAGAGCCTTCCTTGTTCATGTCAAGGAAGATTTCGCCGAGACGGCCGTCGTCATATTCGCCGGTGCGCAGGAAGATGGTGTGACCGCCGATCTTCGCTTTCTGGGTATAACCCTTGCGGCGGGCCGGCAGCTTTTCCTGCTCGCGCACGACACGCTCGACGATGCGCTCGACGATGCGTTCCGTGATCGTGACCGCCTGGGCGGCCTGCGGCTGGGCCAGAAATTCCTCGACGCCGTCCTCGTCATCCTCGTCCTCGATCAGCGAGGCGTTGAGCGGCTGGGAGAGCTTCGAGCCGTCGCGGTAGAGCGCGTTGGCCTTCAGTGCCAGCTTCCAGGACAGCATGTAGGCGGCGCCGCAATCTTCGACGGTCGCTTCGTTCGGCATGTTGATCGTCTTGGAGATCGCGCCCGAGATGAACGGCTGGGCCGCTGCCATCATGCGGATGTGGCTTTCCACCGAGAGATAACGCTTGCCGATCTTGCCGCAAGGATTGGCGCAATCGAAGACGGCCAGGTGTTCGGCCTTCAGGAAAGGCGCGCCTTCGAGCGTCATCGCACCGCAGACGTGAATGTTGGCGGCCTCGATGTCCTTCTTGGCAAAGCCCATATGCTCAAGCAGGTTGAAGCTCATGTCGGCGAGCTGCTCGTCGGAGACCTTGAGCGTGTCTTTCAGGAAGTCGACGCCGAGCGTCCACTGGTTGAAGACGAACTTGATGTCGAAGGCGGCCTTCAGCGCGCCATTGACGATCTCGATCTTCTCGTCGGTGAAGCCGCGGGCCTTGAGCGTCGAGGGATTGACGCCCGGTGCCTGGTTCAGGTTGCCATGGCCGACGGCATAGGCGTCGATCTCGGCGATCTGGGATTCCGAATAGCCGAGCGTGCGCAGTGCTTCCGGAACGGCAGCGTTGATGATCTTGAAGTAACCGCCACCGGCGAGCTTCTTGAACTTGACCAGCGCGAAGTCGGGCTCGATGCCGGTTGTGTCGCAGTCCATCACCAGGCCGATCGTGCCGGTCGGGGCAATCACCGAGACCTGGGCATTGCGGTAGCCGTGCTTTTCGCCGAGTTCAAGCGCCTTGTCCCAGGCAGCGGTGGCATGGGCGATCAGGGCCGGATCGGTGCATTCGGCGTGGACGAGCGGAACCGGATCGACCGACAGGCCTTCATAGCCGTCCGACAGGCCGTAAGCTGCGCGGCGATGGTTGCGGATGACGCGCAGCATGTTCTCGCGGTTCGGCTTGTAGCCCGGGAAGGGGCCGAGTTCCGAGGCGATTTCGGCAGACGTCGCATAGGAGACGCCGGTCATGATCGCGGTCAAGGCACCGCAGAGCGCGCGGCCTTCGTCGCTGTCATAAGGAATGCCGGACGACATCAGGAAGCCGCCGATATTGGCGTAGCCGAGGCCGAGCGTGCGGTACTCGTAGGAGCGTTCGGCAATCTGGCGCGACGGGAACTGCGCCATCATCACCGAGACTTCGAGCACGACGGTCCACAGACGCACGGCATGTTCGTAATCGCCGATGTCGATCGTCTTGGTCTTGGCATCCTTGAACTGCAAGAGGTTCAGCGAGGCGAGGTTGCAGGCCGTGTCGTCGAGGAACATGTATTCCGAGCACGGGTTCGACGCACGGATCGGACCGGCCGCCGGGCAGGTGTGCCAGTCGTTCATCGTCGTGTTGAAATGCAGGCCCGGATCAGCCGATGCCCAGGCGGCGTAGGAGATCTTTTCCCACAGGTCGCGGGCCTTCAGCGTCTTCATCACCTTGCCGTCCTTGCGGGCGGTGAGGTTCCAGTCGCCGTCGTTTTCAACGGAACGCAGGAAATCGTCCTTCAGCGAGACCGAGTTGTTGGAATTCTGGCCGGACACGGTGAGATAGGCTTCCGAATCCCAGTCGGTGTCATAGGTCTTGAATTCCATGTCCTTGTAGCCCTGCTGGGCGAACTGGATGACACGCTTGACGTAGTTTTCCGGAACCTGGTCCTTCTTGGCGGCCTTGATTTCGCGCTTCAGGGCCGGGTTCTTGTTCGGGTCGAAGCAGTCGCCCCGTGTCGCTTCAGAGCCAGCTTCGCAATTGACGCAGGCCTTCATGATCGCCTTGAGGTGGCGGGCAACGATCTTCGAGCCGGTGACGAGAGCCGCCACCTTCTGCTCTTCCTTGACCTTCCAGTCGATGTAGTTCTCGATATCCGGATGGTCGATATCGACGACGACCATCTTGGCCGCACGGCGCGTCGTGCCGCCCGACTTGATCGCGCCGGCAGCGCGGTCGCCGATCTTCAGGAAGGACATCAGGCCGGACGAGCGACCGCCGCCAGACAGCTTTTCGCCTTCGCCGCGCAGATAGGAGAAGTTCGAGCCGGTGCCGGAGCCGTACTTGAACAGACGAGCTTCGCGGACCCAGAGATCCATGATGCCGCCTTCGTTGACGAGATCGTCCTCGACCGACTGGATGAAGCAGGCATGCGGCTGCGGATGCTCATAGGACGACTTCGACTTGACCAGCTTGCCGGTGAAGGGGTCGACATAGAAATGGCCCTGGCCGGGGCCGTCGATGCCATAGGCCCAATGCAGGCCGGTGTTGAACCACTGTGGGCTATTCGGTGCGACGCGCTGGGTGGCGAGCATATAGGCAAGCTCGTCCTTGAAGGTCAGCGCATCCTCTTCCGAGGTGAAATATTTGCCCTTCCAGCCCCAATATGCCCAGGTGCCGGCCAGGCGATCGAAGACCTGGCGGGCATCGGTTTCCGAGCCGTAGCGCTCGTCTTCGGGCAGCGCTGCCAGCGCCTTGTCGTCGGCGACCGAGCGCCAGAGGAAGGAGGGAACGTCGTTTTCCTCGACCTTTTTCAGAAACTTCGGCACGCCGGCCTTGCGGAAATACTTCTGCGCAAGGATGTCGGCAGCCACCTGGCTGAACTGGTTCGGAACGTCGATATCGGCAAGACGAAATACGATTGAGCCGTCGGGATTTTTGATTTCGCTGATGGCCTTGCGAAACGCAATCTCGGCATAAGGAGATTGGCCCGGTTTGGTAAAGCGGCGTTCAATGCGCATCTGCCTGTGTCCCTCGATCTAGTGCGCCGTTTGGCGCGAAAAAGCCCGGCCGGCCTCGCGTCCAAAAGCGCGCAGCCGGTTGTGTGTTCATCTCGTCAGGTGAGTCATCCGGAGATGGTCAGCTCTGTATATAGTGTTGATGGTGGCTGCAAACACTAAATATAGTATTAACAGTTTCTTTCCGCCAGTCCTAATCCCCTGTTACGCGGAGAAAAATCGCACAAATTTCCTGTCGGGGAGGACGTCGTTAAAACGTCATTCCACCGTGCCGAAAACGCGTGACAATGTTTGGTGAAACCCGGCCTCGTTATGCCCGGTTCGTCGCCGCCGCAACGGGGCCATTAACATCGAGAGCACTGATTCCGTCAAGGGGTGGGCTGTGAACGAAATATTAACGCTAGATATTGTGTCGGCGGGTGTGGATAACGGGGGAAATATCGAAGTCACGGGAATAACACGGCTTTCTGGACGGGAGGAATCGGCGCGATCCCATGGCCTGCCGTGTCAAGGCGCTCACGCTATATTTTTTAAGTGTCATTTTGGGGCTGTGGACGATGGCTGCCGCCAGCGCGCGCCCGGGCCGGCAATGTCCCGGATTCGCCCCAGATGTTGTGATCCGGCAACGTTCGAGATCACGCGGCGGTATGTGCGTTGCAACAAGATTCCCACAGTTTTCTGGCAATCAACCAAATTGAAAGATCTCAATCATACAAATTGCGGCATGTGAGTGTGGAATGACGTCCATGCGTTGGCCTTTGTGTGGCCGCTCTCCAGGATGGAGGGTTTGGAACGGAGTCGTCTCACTATGAATATTAGCAATCTTTCCATTCTGAAAAAGGTGACGCTGGTTGTGGTGCTCATGGGCGTCGCGGCAGCCGCAATTGCCGCGGTCGGTGCCCAGGGTCTCGGCTCGCTCGGCGCGTCGCTGAAAGACACCGGCGCCCGCGAGGAAGTGGCCCGCGAAGCCATGGACCTGCGCGTCGATATTATCGCCATCAGCCGCATGACCTACCAGCTGGCCTTCGCGCCGGAAAAGGCCGCCGACTTCCAGGCCGATACTGAAAAGCGATCCGCCGAGATGCTCGCCCGCCTGCCGAAGATCGCCTCCACGGCCGATGCCAACGAAACCAAGCTGCTCGACGGCATCCGCACCACGCTCGATAGCTACTTCAACCAGATCCGTTCGATGGTGAGTGTAGCCGGAACCGAAGCCGGCAAGGATCCGGCCGTGATGAAGGCTGAGCTTGCCAAGACGCTGGACGCCCAGAAGGTCGTCACTGCCGCGGTCAAGGAATACTCGACCTATTCGGCCGCCACGCTCGCCACATCGCGCTCCGACGCGCTTGCCGCCTCGACCCAGACCATGCTGGTGCTGATGGCGACCGCTGCCATCTGCATCGTCGCCGGCGTTGCCGTCTCGTTCCTGCTCGCCCGTCGCGGCATCGTCAACCCGATCCGCAGCCTGACCGGCATCATGTCCGACATGGCCGCCGGCAAGCTCGGCGACAGCATTCCCGGTACCGACCGCCAGGACGAAATCGGCGAAATGGCCCGTGCGCTGGAAGTCTTCCGCGCCAACGAACAGCAGATGCGCGCCATGGAAGCCCAGGAAGCAGCCCTTCATGCCCAGAGCAAGGACCTGCAGTCCTCGATCAGCGGCATTGTTGCCGCCGCCGCCGCCGGGGACTTCTCCAAGCGTATAGCCAAGTCCTATGACGATGCCGACCTGAAGCGTTTTGCCGACAGCGTCAACGAACTGGTCGAAAGCGTCGATCTCGGCGTCACCGAAGTCCGCCGTGTCATCGCAGCGCTTTCGGAAGCCGACCTGACCCACGACATGCAGGGCAATTTCCAGGGTGCGTTTGCCGAACTGCAGACCAACGTCAATCAGACGATGGCAACGCTGCGCGGCACCATGCAGAATATCCGCCAGGCCGCCGGCACGATCACCGACAATTCCGGTGAACTGTCGTCCGCCGCCAACCAGCTTGCCCGCCGCACCGAGCAGCAGGCAGCCTCGCTGGAGGAAACCGCGGCAGCCCTCGAGGAAATCACCACCACGGTCAAGACCTCGACCGAGCGTGCCCATGAAGCGACCCAGATGGTGCGCGAAACCAAGGACAGCGCCGGCAAGTCGGGCGATATCGTCCGCAACGCCATCGACGCCATGGGCCGCATCGAGCAGTCTTCGCAGAAGATCAGCCAGATCATCTCGGTGATCGACGAAATCGCCTTCCAGACCAACCTGCTGGCGCTCAACGCCGGCGTCGAGGCAGCGCGTGCCGGTGAAGCCGGTCGTGGTTTCGCCGTCGTCGCCCAGGAAGTGCGCGAACTGGCCCAGCGTTCTGCCAATGCCGCCAAGGAGATCAAGACCCTGATCAATACCTCGGCTGTGGAAGTGAAGGGCGGCGTGTCGCTCGTTCTTTCCACCGGCGAGGCGCTGAAGGAGATCGAATCGCTGGTGAACCGCGTCAACGACCACGTTGCCTCGATTGCCCGCGCAGCCCAGGAACAGTCGCTGGCCCTCGGCGAGATCAACACCTCGGTCAATCACATGGACCAGATGACCCAGCAGAATGCGGCCATGGTCGAAGAAACCACGGCAGCCAGCCAGGTGCTGGCCGGCGAAGCCCGCCAGCTGCAGGCGCAGCTGCAGCGCTTCCAGCTGGACGGTGGTGCATCGGCTGGCGCGCAGTATCGCAGCGCTGCCTGATCCCGCAGGGTTCGACAGAAAGAGCAAAGGCGCCGCAGCGATGCGGCGCCTTTTGCGTTTGTGTGTCGGAACGGGCAAGGATGCCGCACCTTGTGCTAGCATCTTGCCATACCGGCAGTTACGGGCTGCGCACTGTGGCAGGGCACTTAGATCGAAGAGGCGCGGGATCATGCATCTATTGTTGTTGGGCGCGACCGGACTTGTCGGCAGCCATGTGCTGGAACTGGCGCTTGCCGATCCGCGCATCTCGGCCGTGACGGCGCCGACGCGCCGACCGCTGCCGCAACACGCGCGGCTGTCCGCGCCCATCGTCGATTTCGACACCCTGCCGCAGGATCTGCAATTCTGGAAGGCCGATGCGGTCATCTGCGCATTGGGCACCACCCTGAAGGTGGCCGGTTCGCGCGAGCGCTTTCATCGCATCGACCACGACTATCCGGTCGAGATCGCCAGATTGGCGAGGGCGGCAGGCGCCAAGACTTTTGTGCTCAACTCGGCCAAGGGTGCCGATCCCAGCGCGCTGTTTTTCTACAGTCGGGTCAAGGGTGAGACGGAAAAAGATGTCGTGGCACTCGGTTATGACCGCACCATTCTGGTCCGTCCCGGCCTGATCGATGGCCCCCGCACCGAGCCGCGCCCGGCCGAGCAGATGTTCGGCACGCTGCTGCGGGTGGTGAAACCGGTCCTGCCGCGGTCGCTGCAGGCAAACCGGCCGGAAACGATTGCCCGGGTCATGCTGGATCAGGCGTTTTCGACGGTGCTTGGCGTGACGGTGGTGACGTCTGACGCACTGGTGTGATGGGGTGAACCTGAAGCATCAAGCTGGCGATCTGCCTGCCACAGACCTCGCCCACGTCATGAAGCGCAGCCACTATTAATCTTGAAGGTGCACACCTGGCATCAGCCGCTTGCCGACGCTGACAGAAATGCATCGTCTGGCCGGAAAAGACGCGACCGCATCTCTCTATGCGACAAAGGCATTTGAGATGACGCGGCTAACCCCCGGAACTGCCAGTCTCAGGGCTTGCGTCATGCACGCAGATTGCCATCATGGCCGAGGCACTGGAGGCCGGGAGGAACGCTGCAAGCTTGCCGACAGGATGAAGCGTCACGCGGCCAAGCGCAGGGAATGAGGAGAACATGGGTAGACTGGATGGAAAATATGCGGTCGTCACCGGCGGCACGCAGGGGCTGGGCGCGGAAGTTGCGCGGCTGTTTGCCGAACGTGGCGCGAAAGGCCTGACGATCTGCGGCCGCAATGCCGACAAGGGCAGGGCCAAGGCGGCCGAGATTACCGAGCGCTACGACGTGCCGGTCGTCTTCGTCGAGGCCGATCTTGGCAAGGTCGAGGATTGCCGCAAGGTGATTGCGGCGGCGCATGCGCGTTTCGGCACGATCGATGCGCTGGTCAATGTCGCGGCGATCACCGATCGCGGCACGATCCTCGACACCGACCAGGACCTGTTCGACCGGATGTTCGCGATCAACACGCGGGCGCCGTTCTTCCTGATGCAGGACACGATCAAGGTGATGCGCGAGCACGGTACCGAGGGCACGATCGTCAACATCTCGTCGATGTCGGCGATGGGCGGCCAGCCCTTCATTGCCGCCTATTGCGCATCGAAAGGCGCGCTCGACACGCTGACCCGCAACACCGCATTCGCGCTGTTGAAGAACCGCATCCGCGTCAACGGGCTCAATATCGGCTGGATGTCGAGCGATGGCGAGGACCGTATCCAGCGCGAGTTTCATGGCGCGGCCGAAGATTGGCTGGACAAGGCGGCTGCGGCGCAGCCGTTTGGCCGTCTGGTCGATCCGGCCGAGGTGGCCCGCGCCGTCGCCTATCTGTCATCGGCGGAATCCGGCCTGATGACCGGCTCGACGATCAATTTCGACCAGTCGATCTGGGGCGCATATGAGGACAGCCCGCATCCGAGGCATGCGCTTTAGCCAACCCTCCACAAACGACAAAGCCCGCGGCGACGCGGGCTTTGCAGCATGTAGGTGCCTAGGCCGTCAGCCCTTCGAACCCTTGGCGATCGGCTCCTGATAGGTGAAGCCCATGTCCCAGGGGAAATAGATCCAGGTGTCCTGGGAGACTTCGGTGACGAAGGTGTCGATCGTCGGCACGCCCTTCGGCTTGGCATAGACGCAGGCGAAATGCGCCTTCGGCATCATGGCGCGCACTTCAAGCGCCGTCTTGCCGGTATCGGTCAGGTCGTCGACGACGAGTACGCCGGAGCCGCCATCGGTCATCAGTTCGGCCGTGATGCCTTTCAAAAGGTTCATTTCGCCCTGGTTGACGTAGTCATGATAGGAAGCGATGCAGACCGTTTCGATCAGGCGGATGTTCAGTTCGCGTGAGATGATCGCCGCTGGCACCAGGCCGCCGCGGGTGATGCAGACGATGGCGCGGAACTCCTGGCCGAGACCGGCAAGGCGCCAGGCAAGCGCACGCGCGTCGCGGTGGAACTGGTCCCAGGAAACGGGAAAGGCTTTATCGGGAAGAGACATGTCGCAAGGCTCCGCAGACGAGATTTTCGGGCGCCGACAGAGGCGGCGTTCAAAACCGGAGCCGGGGCGGGCATTCGTGTTGTCGGGCCTGCCGCAAAACACGTTTCGCGCGGTTCGGGAATCCGAAAGGAAAGCGCCATCTATAGGATAGCCGCAGACACTTCTTGAACCCCGCGATACCGCGCGAATGCCGCCCTGATCGGGCACTGGTCTTTGGCCGCTGCTATTAGCCGGAATCCCTGCCGCATGGCAAGGCCCGGCCATTTTTCCGCCGGAGGCTGCTAGAGCATTTCCGGCGAAAACGGAGTCGCCTTCAATGCTCTATCTCTTTGTTTTTACGCAATTCCGGATGCAAAGCCGGTTCCCACTTTTGCTGGAATTGCTCTAGCGCGACAGCAGCGTCAGCGCCGTCATCGAATCGAGCACCGTGCGGGTGACGCCGCCAAACAGCACTTCCCACCAGCGCTTGTTGCCGTAGGCGCCCATGACCAGGAGGTCGATGGAACTGTCCGACAGCCGGTTTTCAATCGCCATAGCCGGCGACAATCCGCTTTGCTCGGACGTGGCTACGGTGACCTTGACGCCGTGGCGGGCGAGGGTGGCGGCGATCTCGGCTCCGGCGACGGCGGCCGTCTGGATGCTGTTTTCCGGCGGATCGACGCTGAACACCTCGACCTCGTCGGCGGCCTTCAGAAAGGGCAGGGCGTCGAAGGTGGCGCGCGCCGCTTCCCGCGAACCATTCCAGGCGACCATCACCCGCTTGATCGGCTTGGGCGTTTTCAGGATGTGGGGAATGAGAAGCACCGGCCGACCGCTTTCAAACAGGAAGCTTTCGAGCTCGGCGCGGGTTTCCGACAGGAGCCCGTGTTCGCCCTGCGGCGCGACAACGAGGTCGGTCGAGCGGGCGCTGTCGATCAGCGCCGCGGAGTTGAGGCCGGCCGACGTGACGAAGCTGCGCCATTCGTGCGACAGGCCTTCGCGGGCCGCGATCGACCTGAAAAGCGCCTCGACGCTCTCGGTTTCCTGATGCGCCATGTCCTGCAGCGCCTGGATCGTGGCCGGATCGGGAATTTCCATCGGCGCCACCAGCGGCACCATGGCAATCGCCTCGGCATGCGCACCGATCACATGCGACTGAAACTGGTTGGCGAGCGCCACCGCAAAATCGGTGACCTGCTTCGTCGTGTTCGGCGTGTCCAATATGGCAAGAAGTGTACGATAACCCATGGTCGTCTCCTCACGCGGTCCATATGCAATGTCCGCATGAGAAAACTATGCCCGTCAAGATCAGGTTCCGCTTTGACATCGGTCAAATGCAAAACGGAACAGGATTTTTGTCGGAGGTGCAGCTGAGGGTCGAGGTGCCGTCAGGCGACTTCGCCGGCGCCGAGATCGCGCTTCGCCAGGGCGTCCTTTTCTGCGGCAATCTGTACGACCATCGCCGCGACATCGGCAGCGGCCGCCTCCAGAACGGCCTCGTCGCGGGCGCGCACCAGAAGCTCGGTCGAAAAGCGCTTGCCGTCGAATTGCGGATAGGAGCCGATCGAGGTCAGCGGGTGGGCTTTCTGGATCTGCCCGAGCAAGGTGCCGATATCGCCCTCGCCGAACGGGCAGACGATGGCGCGGGTCAGCACCTTGGTGCCGGTCGGCAGGGTTTCGATCACATGTGCGATCATCGCCTGGAAGACCTGCGGCACGCCGGCCATGACATGCACATTGCCGATGATGAAGCCGGGGGCGGTCGAGACCGGATTGGGGATATGGCGGGCGCCTTGCGGCATGCGGGCCATGCGCTGGCGCGATTCGGTGAAATCCATGTTGCGCGCCGCATACATGTTGCCGAGCAGCATCATCGCATCCGGATCGTGCACGCAAGGCACGCCGAAGGCCTTCGACACGCTGTCTGCGGTGATGTCGTCATGGGTCGGGCCGATGCCGCCGGAGGTGAAGATGTAATCGTAGCGCTGGCGCAGCGCATTGAGCGCCTCGACGATGGCGTCTTCCTCGTCTGCGACGATCCGCACTTCCTTGAGGTCGATGCCGGCCACCGTCAGAAGATCGGCGAGATGGCCGATATTCTTGTCCTTGGTCCGGCCGGACAAAAGTTCGTCGCCGATGGCGAGCATGCCGGCGGTCTTGATCGTGGGGCTCATGGAGATCCTGTCAGTCTGGTGGGGTCAAATGCGATGGCGCGGCGCGCGCTCTGATGGGGAACTGTGCCGAATCCTAGCGCTTCGTGAACGTTCTGAGAAGGGCGACTGCGATTTGAGTGAACACTGCGTTCCTCTTGACGTGGCTGGTCTGCGCGACAGATTGCGTTACATCTCGATCGATCGAATCCGGCGCGGCAAGACCGCCCCGCAAGACAGCAGTCCAACAACCGTTCAACAGGAGTTACGTCATGGCTAAGGTTCTGGTTCTCTATTATTCGTCCTACGGTCACATTGAAACCATGGCATATGCCGTTGCCGAAGGTGCCAAGTCGGCTGGCGCCGACGTCACCGTCAAGCGCGTTCCGGAACTGGTTCCGGAAGAGGTCGCCAAGTCCTCGCATTTCAAGATGGACCAGAAGGCCGAGATTGCGACAGTCGACGAACTGGCCAATTACGATGCGATCATCGTCGGCGCCGGCACCCGTTTTGGCACGGTCGCCTCGCAGATGCGCAATTTCTGGGACCAGACCGGCGGCCTGTGGTTCGGCGGCAAGCTTGTCGGCAAGCTCGGCTCGACCTTCACCTCGTCGGCCACCCAGCATGGCGGCCAGGAAACCACCATCCTCGGCTTCATCCCGACCTTCCTGCATCACGGCATGGTCGTCGCCGGCCTGCCTTATGCCTTCCAAGGCCAGATGGGTGTTGAAGCCGTCAAGGGCGGTTCGCCTTACGGCGCCTCGACGATCACCGATGGCGATGGTTCGCGCCAGCCTTCCGAGATCGAGTTGGAGGCCGCCAAGTTCCAGGGCGCGCATGTCGCCAAGCTGGCCGCCAAGCTGGCCTGATCGGCGAAACTCCGACGAATGCAAGGGCGGGGTCATTCCCGCCCTTTTTTGTGCTGCCCTTTTTCTCGGGCCGGGACCGGATCGTTAAAATCCGACATATTGGTTTCATCAAGGATTGAACCAGATCTGCGATAGGTAAGGGGCACAACAGGAAGATGAGGTGCCTTTGCCATGGAACAGGAACGACGACAAGAGCCCCGCACACGCGCGCTCAAGTCCGGCCGCGTCATCCTCGCCGGCGGATATTCGACCTTTGACTGCATGGTGCGCAATCTCTCGCGCGCCGGCGCCAAGGTTCAGTTCGAATCGACGGCCGACATTCCCGCGGATTTCCGCCTTCGCTTCGAAGACGGCACCACCCATGACTGCCATGTTCGTTGGCGCACTGCGCGCGAACTGGGCGTGGAATTCACCGATCGCAAGGTGAACTGACAAAGACTGACCGCAGCGTACCGCCACGTGACCAACGACCCTTGACGAAAAACGTCAAGTGGATGAAACAGGCACGGATGCGGGCGTGGCGAAACTGGTAGACGCAAGGGACTTAAAATCCCTCGGCCTCGGCTGTGCGGGTTCGACCCCCGCCGCCCGCACCATTCCACTATTATCCACCTGGAGACCTTCTAACACCCTGAACGGTAAGGTGGTTTCGGCGGTTCGAAAGCCCACTTCAGGTGCATACTGAAGATTCTCAGTGAATACTAACTTCCGTACAGCTCTTCGATCCTCCGTCTTGCCAGTTTCCCATAGTTTCCAGGGGCTTGAAAGAAATGTGATGGCGGTTCGTAAGGTCGCGTCGAAGTCTGGCATCGCTTTCGCCCCAGTTTCGATCTTTTCGGCAAGCGCGGTCTTCTGCCTCTGAAGATCAACGAGCCGCGCCTCATAGGTCGCGATCAACTCGGAATTGGCAGCACCTGTAATAAGATCAATCAGGCGTCCGATTGAATTTTCAGTCGTAGTCAACTCGCGACGAAGAAGCGCGATTCGATCTGCGGCCCCGGCCGATCGTTTCTCCCACGTATTGCGGAAAACGGCAGTCGCGATTTCGATGATCTTAGCCGAAGGCGTCAGACTCTTGAGCAACGCCTCAAATTGTTTGTGCATCTCGTCACGGCCAAAGGATTTCCTATAGCGGATGCACTTTTTGTTGAGACAAAAATAATAAGGATACTCAGCGCTTCGTCCGACCGAATAGGCCCCGCCGAGAAGCCGACCGCAGTGGGCGCATTGAACGGCTTGACGAAGCGGAAAGTGCTCGCTCAGGTCAGAGCGACCCGGCGTTTTAGCGGCTCCCCGAAGACGTTCTTGGATTCGTCGATAAGTTTCAAATGTGATCAGGGCTTGATGATGCCCTGGCCTGATTGAAACGTCCCATGGCAGATACTCGATGTAACCTGCATACAGCAGCGAGCTTAGCAGTTCGGTCACTCGATCAATCTTGACGGTGCCATCGCGCTGTTTTGGATATCCTGGACTGTTTTCCAGAAAGCGCTGTACCTCGGCCCTAGTCTGAAATCGACCGCTGTCAAATCCCTCGAGCGCTTCAGTCACAATCGACGCAACCGGCTCTCGAGGGACTAAAACTTTTTGGCCTGCAACTCTTGCGTATTCATATCCTGGTCGCTTGGTGAAGCACCAGTAGCCGTTCAGTAGGCGTCCTCTCATGCGGTTCCGGACCTGCTCGCCGTTCTTCTGCCGTTGGTGTTGAGACACGCTGGCAAGAAGATTCTCCACGAGAATGTCGTCGGAACTTTCACCAAACTCGAAGGAAGGGCACTCGAGTCTCGCTCCGGTTGACGCAATAGCAGCCCGAAGATTGTGGTGGACGATGATACCGCGGGCGAGGCGTGTGATATCGTCAATGATCACAACACATGTGGCCCGGCGATTTTTAACCAAAAACTTGATCATCTCCGCGAAACCTGGGCGGCGTTCTGTGCTCCCGGTCCGGTCATCAACGAACATCGCAGACAGAGCGGGATACCCGCGATTTCGTGCGTACTCTCTGATTCGAGCTTCTTGTGACCCGAGACCGTCTCCCTCCTTGAGCTGCTTCTTCGCTGAAACCCGGCCGTAGCCTACGACAATTAGGTCCGACATTACTTTGCTCTCCGTTTGCTTGATGCTTTCGTTGTTCGGTGCGGGATGGGTATCTCCGCGGGCGTTTTGCGGAACGTCTTCGGTGGCCTCCGATAGGAGGTGCTCTCGGTGGCTGTGGTTTAATGATTGGGCGGAAAGCCATCGCTTGCTGGACAGAATCGACGCCGAATGCGCGATCGACGAAGCTTTCCATGATCGCGCTCAGAACCTCGAGCAATTCGTCCTTGGCACGCGGTGATGCGCTTATACTCTCCAGCAGCGGATAGACGTCCTGGACATGTTCGGTCCTCCTCATGAGGACCTCCCATGCTTGGGATTGTTCATTGGAACCTTGCTAGCTCGGCGTCCCCGCCCGGCGGTCTCGTCCCTCAACGTCGAAGCCTCGTCGACGAATTCAATGCGGATGCCAGCGGCAGTTAGGCGATATGCGATCGTTTCGAAGATGACTATGCCTCGCGCGAGACGGCTTCGGTCTACGGTCAGAAGGACGTCAAAGGTTGCCGGCAAACAAGCCGCCTGTCTCAGAACGGCTGTCAAGCCAGTTCGCGACAGCGACTTTCCAGATTTTGCGGCGTCGCGTGCTTCGCCCACCACGACATACGACAGTTTCTGTGCGTGTTGTCGCAAACGTTGAAGTTGCTCATCTACTTTTGCTGTAGGTGATATATGAACTTCCGTTGCAGACCTTGCGTATAGAAACGCGCGAATAGGAGTGATATCAGGACGCATACTTTTACTCCACGCTCTACGAAACAGATTTACTCACGGGAATTGGCCCTAAGTACATTTTCGGTCGCCTATTGATCAGGATCGTCACTGAATGTTCCGTCAGCCGAGGCATTCAACTCGCGCTCAGAATCGAGTAGACGCTTATGCGCAGGCACCAACAAATCGGGCGAGGGGCGCGGTCTGCGGTTTCTCTGTCGGAGCACGGCATCTCGGCGTCGGGTGGCTGGGATTAAGTTCGATCGTCGCCCCCTGTCAAAAACGATCCCGCGCGTGCTTGGGGGGCAACGCTTTCCTGTGCAATCTGTATTGGACCCACGCATTGCTGATCCTTCCCAGTTGAATGAACCTATCGCTTTGAGGGTTCGACGTTCTGCTTTCGTACTGCTGGCCTATGTCTGATGCGCCGACTAACCGGTCGGAAGATTGCATTCGTGTCCGATGGTAGTCGTTACCGTGGCTCACCTGTCTATTCGATCCGGAAGGCGGCCACAGAACCCTTGAGGTCGATTGCCCCAGTCGGGAATTCTGACTGCCTTGACGTTGTCTAAGCGTAATATAGAAAGTGAAAGAGAGTCAATAAGCCGTTGATTTTGTTATCGAAGTCTTGAATTTCTTTCGCCGCGGGCGGCGAGCTGGACACATTCGTGGTGTCTCCAATTTTCTTCTTCAGATGCCCGGAGTCTTCCGATACTTGATCTATTCAGACGTGAAAAAAGTTGCCGCGAAAGGGTCACGGATTGGCGACCTCAAGCTTCAATGCCATGGGGAGCAAGGGTTTTGACTGCGATACGACGAATTGCCTTGCGGTTATTCGTTGCTAGATCGGCGCGCGAGATAATTGGAAGACATCGGTGGCAAAGCAGCGACAAGCAAAGGGAGCATTGCTATGAACCTCGCGGCATCAATAGCTGACCGGTATCCATATGAGGGTGACGCTGGAAATGACATTCGAGCGCGGTTACTTCATGCTTGTCGTGACCACATTGCGTCAGGCCTCGCTGATGATAACTGTGAGCAGCGATTGTGCACTGACGACCCCTACGTATTCTGGCAGCAGTTATCCGAAGTGCTTCTCGCTTATCAATTAAGAGCAATTGGATTGACGCTTTCGCACGCAGCGGAGGGCCCAGACTTCCTGATTGAGGATGGGGGTTCGCGCATTTGGATCGAAGTGATTACCCCCGAACCAAAGGGCCTGCCAGATGCGTGGATAAATCATATCGCCGGTAACGTAGTGAGCTTGCCACATGAGGAGTTGCTCCTGCGTTGGACTGCTGCCTTGAAAGAAAAGGCCGAAAAACTTATGGGGAGTGTCGATCGACGGACTGGTGATCGTGTGCCAGGCTACCGGGACAAAGGAATAGTCCGGGATGGTGACGTTTATGTTGTCGCCATAAATGGGCGTCTGCTGCGTGGGTTCGGAGGAGGGATACCTGAGTTGAACG
Source organism: Hyphomicrobiales bacterium (assembly GCA_900470155.1). Classification (GTDB taxonomy): domain Bacteria; phylum Pseudomonadota; class Alphaproteobacteria; order Rhizobiales; family Rhizobiaceae; genus Allorhizobium. The sequence goes on along the minus strand of UBZT01000024.1, from coordinate 2,764 downwards.
GCATCAGCCAATATCCGTTCGCGGTGGAGGCAACACTAGCGGTTGGTCCTCTACAAATCAGGATCGATCGTTCGTCCCTGAAAGAGCTCGGTTCTGGCAACACCGGACACGCGTGCGTAAGCCTTCAGGGGCTGATGTGCCGGCGGACACATTTCTGGACCCGTCTTTCTCGCCCATCAGCGCGATTTGGGCCGTTGACGTCGACGAACTCCTACTGCTCGGGGAACCACGCCCCATGATCGTGGCTCACAACCCATTCGCGACCACGCCGTTGCCGCCAATGTTTCTACCGGCCCAGTCCGAATATTCCGCTGATGTTCGAGACGACTACTATGAAATTCGACGCGAAGATGGGGTCCTCTCGGCAAACACTGACTAGGCTGGGCAAGCTGGTATTGCCTGAGCCGGACAATACAGTCGAATTTGCGCCTGTGGTGGTCGGGACGCCCTTGCAGGGGTCGCCGACAATCAAGACCGGTTCCGGAACTGCGATCGTTGTTGGCTCTGTCACAATCCCTCTGCAGGAAGGCCAGGATCGCTGCCATCGCGCGGATAGTTCGATGTCGAAATCCGCCTTCGGAAGAGGTACCCTCCGTAGAGCGATACGATTTGCCTATTCGGCTAACGGTTGTGTAATGTCTCCCTGACAATCGGGGAACCATATGGATTTTATCAGTATATCGATTGGAGGCGGTGCACCGCCTCCACAGACTTGGCTGTCTACGGTCATTCCCGGTGTGACCGTTGCATTGATCGCAGGTGTAGTGCTTTTTCTGCTCAACTGGCTGAGGGAGTGGATAACGGACTACTGGGAGCGCCAGTCTGAGGCGGAAGTCCTGGCTTTCAGCTTGGTCACTTTGTTCGACACTCTGATCTCGGGGTGTTCCGACGTCGTCGACGATCCGCTACAAGAGCACCCTGAAACAGGGGTGTGGCATAGTACAGTGAAACGTCCGACGATCATTTTCCCGGAGCATGTGTCGTGGACGGTATTCCCAAAATCCCTTCAGTACAAAATCCGATCTGTCCCAAACAAAATTGACGTCGCCAACAGAAACATCGACAGTATTTGGGAGTATGGCAACGGGCCCCCTGAATATGACGACTCTTTTCAAGAGAGGCGCTGGCGTTACGCATGGATCGGCCTTGAGGCATGTCTGATAAACAGAGAACTGGCCGACAAATTTGGCGTTCCGACGCTAGAGCGAGGAGAATGGGACCCCGAGGAGCGCTTTAAACGCGAAATTCAAAAGATCAGTGAGCAAAGGGAGGCGGAGGAGAAGGCCACCCAATATTGGATGATCCCTGACTTGTTGGTTCCGACGACTTCCATCGAGGAACTGACCGAGCGATACGCAAAACTGACGGATGATCTGGCAGAGGCTCGGGGCAGGTTTGGAAAAGGCTAGAAAAGCATGGATTTGAAGAGATACGTTCCCGCCGGGGCCGGGATTTTCACTTTCTGGGTAGCCAATGGACAACTGGAAGCGTTCACGGCGCGTTTCCAAGAAGTCTGCTCACAGATCGATCCCACCGGAGCCTATGGTCAGTGTGGCTACGACACATCACTTCTCTTTTTCAGCTGCGTACTGTCGGGTGTCGGGGTCGGTATGTTGACGCACTATTTCGTCGTCCAAGAGCATCAGTGAAAAGGTCCCGAAGCTGACCGTTATCGTTTCAGGTTGGGGGCGATATCTATTATCGCTCTCTTGAAAAACGGCCTTCACCACGTTTCACCTCCCAGTTGCTCCGCGAGACTTTGCCATTAGAATGCCTCCGGCGGTTCAGTTCTGGAGTGAAGGTCATGGTGTCAAAGGTGGCGAAGAGCAAGTTGGAGCGCGGTATCCAGGACGGGTTTGCGAGATTCGCAGAAACGCCATCGCGGGAGACATTTCGTGAGTTTCTGACCAGCCACACAGGTGAAAGCCGCTCTGTAGATTTCAAGCAGGAGTGGCTGCCGTCGCCCGAATTGGCCAAGAAGATACTGGGATTCGCCAATACCGGTCCCGCTTGCCTAGTGTTTGGGGTCGCCGAGAGAGCCGATAAGTCGCTGGAACCTGTTGGCTTGAGCGCCATGGAGGACAAAGCCGATATCCAAAACAAACTGCGCAAGTTTTTGCCGTCAAGCCTGATGGAGCAGTTGGCAACGCACGATTTCGTCTTCGAATCATCGGAATACGAGAAAATCAAAGGGAAGAAATTCCAAGTCCTATTGATCGATTACAACCCCGAATACATTCCCTATGTCGCTGTAAAGAACTCCACGGACTTGAGAGACACCGCAATTTACGTTCGACGAGACGGCCAGACTGTCGAGGCCAACTACGACGAACTGCAGAAAGTCCTCAATTCGCGTATCGCTACACGACATTCGACCAAAGAGGAGTTGGACTTAAAACAACATTTAGAGCAACTGAAGGCCTTGTACAGCGAGTTACCCCGCTCGTCGCTATTTGTGCCAAGCGCATCTGCGATCTTTGGCAGAACGCAGGTCCACGAGGGAGTGTCTTATGGGGAATTCGTCGAAGAGTTGATCGCAGACAAAAAGCGCGTACTGAAAAACACAATTGGTATGAAAGGACTGAACATAGCGGACTTCATGAAACTACATAAACTAAAGTAACTGCGAGACGACTGCGTTTGCGTGCCTGATATCCCTACGTTTCGTTGAATGCGTCACCAGGTCATCGGAATGGCGCGACGGTGCCCCTTTTTTCACCGCAATACCCCCTTTCGACGCTTCTGGTGACCTGAGACCCAATTT
>UBZT01000026.1 GCA_900470155.1 Hyphomicrobiales bacterium | reverse complement strand
TGGCCTGCTGCCGGTTTCTTGGACACCGAGTTAAGGTGCTTCCAATGAAACTGGAGTGCATGAATGCAACGAAGGAAGTTCAGCCGCGAGTACAAGCTTGAGGCGGTGAGATTGGTTCGAGAGCGTGGGGTCGGCGTTGCGCAGGCGTCCCGCGATCTGGATGTTCATGAGAATGTCCTGCGCAAGTGGGTCAGGGAATATGGTTCGGACCCAGCACAGGCGTTTCCTGGTCAGGGACAGATGAAGCCTGAGCAGCTTGAGATCGAGAGGCTTCGGAAAGAAGTGGCCAAGCTGAAGGCGGAGCGTGACATCTTAAAAAAGGCCGCCGCCTACTTTGCGAAGGACGTGATATGAAGTTCGCGTTCATTGCAAAGCACCGTTCGATCTGGCCGGTGGCATGGCTCTGCGAAGCGCTGGGTGTATCGCGTTCCGGCTTTCATGCCTGGTTAAACCGCTCTCCGAGCCAGCATGCCCGGTATGACGAGGCTCTGCTCGACAAGATCAAGGACAGCTTCAAGGATAGCGACCGCACCTACGGCGCACGGCGTGTCTGGCGCGACCTCCTCGCCGAAGGCCTCTCCTGTGGTCTGCATCGCGTCGAGCGTCTCATGCGCGACAATGCATTGAGAGCAAGGCCGAGACGGCGTGGCTTGCCGAAAGACGACGGTGAGCGCCCGGTCATCATGCCGAATGTGCTAGACCGACAGTTCGCGGCAGCAAGACCGAACCAGAAGTGGGTGGCCGATTTTACCTATCTATGGACGGCTGAGGGCTGGCTCTATGTGGCCGTCGTCATCGACCTGTTCTCGCGACGTGTTGTTGGCTGGTCGATGAACACCAACATGACAGCCCAGCTCGTTACAGATGCGTTGATCATGGCCATCTGGCGCAGAGGCAAGCCGGATGCGCTCCTCCACCATTCTGACCAGGGTAGCCAATACACAAGCGAGCAGTTCCAGCGTCTCATGGCCGACCACGGCATCACATGCTCGATGAGCCGATCCGGCAATGTCTGGGACAATGCCGCGATGGAAAGCTTCTTCTCATCACTCAAAACGGAAAGGACAGCTCGCAAGGTCTACAGGACCAGGGACGATGCAAAGGCGGACGTGTTCGATTACATCGAGCGCTTCTACAATCCAAAGCGTCGCCACTCGACACTGGGCTACCTCAGCCCTATGGAATTTGAAAACAAGGTGGGATTAGCCTAACTCGGTGTCCGAAAAACCGGCAGCAGGCCACT
>UBZT01000028.1 GCA_900470155.1 Hyphomicrobiales bacterium | reverse complement strand
CCCCTCCCCACAAGGGGGAGGGCTTAACCCGGCCGAACCGTTGGCGAGAGAACCGAGCGGTTTCAGCTTGGTCCTCTCCCCCCTTGTGGGGGAGATGGCCGGCAGGCTAGAGGGGGTCTGCTATTCCGCCGCTGCCGAAAATCCGACTGTCGCCATTGGTTTGAACTCGTGTTTGTCCTTGCCGGAGACGCGCTCCGACCAGGGGTCGACCTGGGCGAAAGACTGGCTGAAGACGAAGCGCTCGTAATAGCCCTTGCGCTTTTCCGCGTCGGTCATGATCTGGCGGCGGATCTCGTCCAGCCCGATGCGCTTGGCCCATTTGTAGATGCGCTCGAGATAGCGGCCCTGCTCGCGGTACATCTGGGTCAGCGCCACGATATATTCGAGGGTTTCGTCCTCGGTCTTCACTAGGCCCAGCACTTCCGTGCCCTTGATGTCGAGGCCGGCCGCACCCGCGAAGTGGATCTCGAAGCCGGAATCCACGCAGATCACGCCGATATCCTTGCAGGTCGCTTCGGCGCAGTTGCGCGGACAGCCCGAGACGGCGAGCTTGAGTTTCGCTGGCGTCCAGGAACCCCACATGAATTTTTCGATGCGGATGCCGAGACCGGTCGAATCCTGCGTGCCAAAACGGCACCAGTCGGAGCCGACGCAGGTCTTCACCGTGCGCAGTCCCTTGGCATAGGCCTGACCGGAGACGAACCCAGCCTTGCCGAGATCCGACCAGACTGCGGGCAGGTCTTCCTTTTCGATGCCGAGCAAATCGATGCGCTGGCCGCCGGTGACCTTGACCATCGGGATTTCGAACTTATCGACGACATCGGCGATGGCCCGGAGTTCCGCAGCGTTCGTCACCCCGCCCCACATGCGCGGCACGACGGAATAGGTGCCATCCTTCTGGATATTGGCATGCACGCGCTCATTGATGTAGCGCGACTGGTAGTCGTCGGCATATTCGTCCGGCCAGTCGCAGACGAGGTAGTAGTTGAGCGCCGGACGGCACTTGGCGCAGCCGCAGGAGGTCTTCCACTCCAGTTCCTGCATCACGGCTGGAATGGTCTTCAGACCCTTGGCCTTGATCAGCCGGCGGACGTCGTCATGGCCAAGCTCGGTGCAGGTGCACATCGGCGTGACCGCGGCTGGATTGTAGGCGTCGCCCAAAGTCAGGGCCATCAGTTGTTCAACGAGGCCCGTGCAGGAGCCGCAGGAGGCCGACGCCTTGGTATGGGCGCGCACGTCATCGAGTGAGGTCAGGCCCTTGGACGAGATCGTGGTCGTGATCTTGCCCTTGCAGACGCCGTTGCAGCCGCAGATTTCTGCATCATCCGGCAAGGCTGCAACGGCCGCCATAGGGTCCAGCGGGGTGCCCCCCTGATAGGATTGGCCGAAGATCAGGGTGTCGCGCATCTCAGAGATATCGGTTCCGCGCTTCATCAGGTCGAAGAACCAGGAGCCATCGCCCGTCTCGCCGTAGAGCACGGCGCCGAGGATCTTGTTGTCCTTCAGCACGAGGCGCTTGTAGACGCCGGCAGACGCATCGCGCAGCACGATTTCCTCGCGGTCCGGGGCTTCTGCGAAGTCGCCGGCGGAGAACAGGTTGATGCCGGTGACCTTCAGCTTCGTATTAACCACGGAGCCATGATATTCGCTGGTGCCGCCGGTCAGGCGGTCGGCGAGAACACGGGCGGCCTCATAGAGAGGCGCGACGAGGCCGTAGCAGGTGCCGCGATGTTCGGCGCATTCGCCGAGCGAAAAGACGTTCGGGTCCGAGGTCATCATGCCATCGTCGACGACGATGCCGCGATTGACGGCGATCCCGGCTTCCTTTGCGAGGCTGGACGCCGGGCGAATACCCACGGCCATGATCACCATGTCGCCGGTGATGACGCGACCGTCTTCCAGCTCGATGCCCTCGACCTTGTCGGTGCCAATGATCTGCTTGGTATTGGCCTTGGTGATGATGTCGATGCCGCGTTCGGTCAACGCCTTTTCCAGCAGGTAGGCGGCGGCCGGATCGAGCTGGCGCTCCATGATGGTCGGCATCAGGTGGATGACGGTGACATCCATGCCCTGGCGCTTCAGGCCGTAAGCCGCTTCCAGGCCCAGCAGGCCGGCGCCGATGACGATGGCGCGGCCCTTGCCCCTGGAGATCTCCAGCATTTTGTCGACGTCGTCGAGATCGCGATACGGCAGGACGCCTGCCAGTTGGTGGCCGGGAACCGGGATGATGAAGGGCAGCGAGCCCGTGGCGATGACCAGCTTGTCGTAGGGTACCGTGATGCCGTTGGCCGAGGTCACCGTCCTGGCGTGCCGGTCGATTTCGGTGACCTTGGCGCCCTTGTAGAGGGTCACGCCATGGGCGGCGTACCAGTCGTCATTGTGGATGACGATGTCTCCGTAGGATTTTTCGCCTGATAGTACCGGCGAGAGCATGATGCGGTCGTAGTTGACGCGCGGCTCGGCATTGAAAATGGTCACATCGTAAAGGCCGGGGGCCTTTTCGAACAGTTCTTCCAGCATGCGGCCGGGCGCCATGCCATTGCCGATGATAACGAGTTTTTGCGCCATCGTGCTTACTCCGCAGCTTCGACGAAGCGGTGACGTTCGTAGAGGAACTTCAACACGGCTTCGCGGGATTTGAGGTAGGTTCGGTCGGCGGCGAGCGCGATGCGGTCGCGCACCCGTGGGATGGGGACATCAAGCACTTCGCCGATGCGGGCGGCCGGGCCGTTGGTCATCATGACAATGCGGTCGGACAAGAGCACGGCCTCGTCGACGTCATGGGTGATCATGATCATCGTGTTGCCGAGGCGGGAATGGATCTCCATCACCGCATCCTGCAGGTGGGCGCGGGTGAGCGCATCGAGGGCCCCGAAGGGTTCGTCGAGCAGCAGGATCTTCGGCTCCATGGCGAGCGCCCGGGCGATGCCGACACGCTGCTTCATGCCGCCGGAGATTTCCGCCGGGCGCTTGTCCTTGGCATGCGCCATCTGGACGAGATCGAGATTGCGCATGACCCAGTCATGCTTTTCCGCCTTGGTCTTGCGACCGGCAAAGACCTTGGAAACGGCAAGGTTGACGTTCTCGTAGACGGTCAGCCAGGGCAGCAGCGAGTGATTCTGGAAGACGACGGCGCGTTCCGGACCCGGCGCGTTGACCTCGACATTTTCGAGAAGGACAGCGCCTGCGGACACCCGTGTCAGACCGGCGATCAGGTTCAGGAGTGTGGACTTGCCGCAGCCGGAATGGCCGATGATCGAGACGAATTCACCCTTGTCGATGGTCAGGCTGACATCCTTCAGGACGTCCGTCTTCGTGCCGCCACGTTCGAAGCTTTTGTCGATATGGTCGATCTTGAGATAGGCGTTCATGCTCGCTCTCCTCAGTTCTTCGCGGTGCCGCGGGTGATGACGTTGCCGAGAAGCGCGACGAGCTTGTCGAGGACAAAGCCGGTCACGCCGATATAGGCGAGCGCCACGATGATGTCGGAGAGACGCGAGGAGTTCCACGCATCCCAGATGAAGAAGCCGATGCCGACGCCGCCGGTCAGCATTTCCGCCGCAACGATCGCGAGCCAAGACAGGCCGATGCCGATGCGAAGGCCGGTGAAGATGTAAGGGGCGGCCGCCGGCACCATGATGCGGATGAAGAATTCCAGCGGGTTGAGGCGGAGCACGCGGGCAATGTTGCGGTAGTCGTCCGGAATGTTGCGCACGCCGACAGCGGTGTTGATGATGACAGGCCAGATCGAGGTGATGAAGATCACGAAGATCGCGGAAGGATTGGAATTCTGGAAGGCAGCCAGCGACAGCGGCAGCCAGGCCAGAGGCGGCACCGTGCGCAGGATCTGGAAGATCGGGTCGAGACCGCGCATCGCCCAGATCGACTGGCCGACGACCGCACCGAGGAAGACACCGACCACGGCGGCGAGGCCGAAGCCGATCGCCACGCGCTGCAGCGAGATCAGAACACGCCAGGCAAGGCCGATATCCTGCGAACCATAGTCAAAGAATGGAAAGGCAATCAGGTCGTAGCTGTCGATCCAGACCTGCGACGGTGGCGGCAGGGTGGCGCCCGGATGCGAACAGGCGATCTGCCAGATGGCCAGCAGCGCGATCAGCACCACAAGCGGCGGCAATACATTGCGACAGATGGCCGCCAGAATGCGTTGCATGTCGAACCTGGGTGCAGGTCGTTGCGCCATCACGACGACGGTGCCGGTCCGGGTCGCGGACGTGGCTGTCGCCTCTATGTCGGCCTTGCGGGCGGTTGCGGTCATGGTGCGGTCCTCTTGGGCGGTTGGTGTTCGGGTTGAGATGAGGGATCGCCCCTCATCCCCCCTGCCGGGACCTTCTCCCCGTGAACGGGGAGAAGGGGATTTTGGCGAGGCCCTGGCCCCATCTCCCCTCGCCCCGCTTGCGGGGAGAGGGTGGCGGCAGCCGGGTGAGGGGCGGGGCCCTTACGCGCCAGCCTTGATCGACAGGCTGTCGAGATAGGCCTGCGGGTTTTCCGGATCGAAGACCTTGCCGTCGAAGAAGGTTTCCGGTCCACGCGAGCTCGATGCAGGGATGTCGGCGGCGGCGATGCCGAGGTCGGCGGCTGCCGCGCGCCAGATGTCCTCGCGGTTGACCTTGTCGACCAGCGCCTTGATGTCTGTGTCGGCTGCGAACTTGCCCCAGCGGATGTTCTCGGTGAGGAACCAGGCGTCATGGCTTTTGAACGGATAGGAGGCGTGGTCCTTCCAGAACTTCATCTCGAGCCCGGTGTTTTCGACGAGGCGGTCGTTGCCGTAGTTGATCGTGCCCTTGAGGCGACCGGCGACATCCTTCGGCGGCACGTTGAACCACTGGCGCTTGCCGAGGATCGCCGACATTTCTTCCTTATTGTCCATGCTGTCGGCCCAGATCTGGGCTTCCATCACGGCCATCATCAGGGCCTTGGCGGCGTTCGGGTTCTTCTCGATCCATTCGGTGCGCAAACCGAGCGCCTTTTCCGGATGGCCTTTCCACAGCTCGCCCGTGGTGCAGGCGGTGAAGCCGATGCCCTGGTTGACGAGCTGCTCGTTCCACGGCTCGCCGACACAGAAGGCGTCCATATTGCCGACCTTCATGTTGGCGACCATCTGCGGCGGCGGCACCACGATGGTGGAGACATCCTTGTCCGGGTCGATGCCGCCGGCGGCCAGCCAATAGCGGATCCACAGGTCATGCGTGCCGCCGGGGAAGGTCATGGCGACCTTGATCTCGTTGCCGGCAGCTTTCTTGGCGGCGAAGGCTTCCTTGAGCTTGGAGGCGTCGAGCTGCACGCCGGTCTCGGCATATTCCTGGGCAACCGAAATGCCCTGGCTGTCGAGATTCAGCCGGGCGACGATCGACATCGGCACCGGTACATTGTTCTGCGTCACCTTGCCGGTTTCCATCAGGTAGGGCATCGGGGTGAGGATATGCGCGCCGTCTATGCCGTTGGCCTCGCCGCCGAGCACCAGATTGTCGCGGGTGGCCCCCCAGGAAGCCTGCTTGAGCACTTCAACATCGGCCATGCCGTGCTTCGCGAACAAGCCCTTTTCCTTGGCGATGATCAGCGGTGCGGCATCGGTGAGCGCGATGTAGCCGAGCTTCAGCCCGGTGACTTCAGGGCCGGCGGAAGCCGCGAAGGCGCCGGATGGGAAGGCGGAGCGCACCGCGCTGACCAATGCGGCCGCGGCGGTGGTCTTGAGGATATTGCGACGGCTGATGCCCGTTCCTGTAGTCTTCGTCATTGTGCGTGTCCCTCTGGTGGTGACGGAGATCCGGAAAAACAAAAAAAAGCCGCCCGGTTTTTGCGTCCACGGGAAAGGAGGATTCCCGGAATGCAAGACCAAGCGACTTCGATGTCTCTGGTGAGCGCTATTTGCGCTCTTGTATATCCGATCGCCGTTGACCGGATTGTTTTTTATGAAGCAAGCAGCGTGCCAGTTTTGTGTTTGGCAGTCTTGGCCGTTGTTTCTTATTGCGAAAATCTAGTTTTATGCGGCTACAGATCGATCCCCGCTTTGCCTTGTCGGTGCGTAAAACTTGTGCGAATGCCCGCATTGCACAAATTTCGACGCCGCAGCATTGGGCAGTGCAATATTAGAAGTCATGCGGTGTCGAGGTTTGATGATGCCGGCTGCCGACTGGAAATGCCGCGACATAGGCGTTGATATCGGCGGGGTCGAAGACCATCGCATCCATGAAGCGATCGCCCTCCGTGGTGCCCTCGATGCGGATGTCGCCATCATCGGGCGCTGCGGCATCGCCCAGGGCCTGGCGGTAGATGTCCGGCCGGAAAGCGCTGGCGGCTTGCTGTGATCCCTTGTCGCTGAAGCCGACCTGCCCCCAGCGGATCATCTGGCTGTAGATCCACAGCGCCTGGCTCGGGCGCGGATAGTTGGCATTCTGGCGGTGAAAGACGAAATAATCCGGAAGCAACCGCTGATTGCCCTTTGCGTCGAGGCTGAATTCGCCGGCCAGAACGCGGCGAATGATGCTGACTTCGGTCGCGATGTAGCGTGAGTCTGCCAGCATTTCCGCCAGGTGGTCATGATTTTCGGGGGCGTCGCACCACCGGGCTGCGGCGTCGAGGGCGACGATCAGGCGTGAGACGGTGTCGCTGTTGGTTGCTGCCCAATCGGGGCGTATGCCGACGACCTTTTCAGGCGCCGAGGGCCATATGTCCTGCTTGGCTGCGACGATCCGACCAACGCCGCGCTCGGAGGCAACCATGTTCCACGGCGCGCCGACACAGAAGCCGTCTATGGCGCCGGCGGCCAGCGCATCGGATGTCAGCGGCGGCGGCACGACAACCAGCTTTACGTCCCGGTCTGGATCGATGCCACCGGCAGCCAGCCAGTAGCGGAACTCATAGTTGTGCGAGGAAAATGGGTAGGTCATGCCCAGGGTCGGCGGCTGTTCGCCGCGGGCGCGCATGTCGGCGAGCACGGAAGCCAGCGCCCTGGAATTGTCGAGTGCGGATGCGTCCTCCCCAATACCGGTCAGGGACTGCATGCGCTCGAAGAGCCTGAGCGACAGTGTGATCGCATTGCCGCCGCGACCGAGTGAAAATGGCGTGATGGTCGGTGACGGGTTGGAACCGAGGCCAAGCATCGAGGCGACAGGCATCGGTGAAAGCATATGGGCAATGTCGAACTGGCGAAAGGCGAGGCGATCGCGAACATTGGCCCAGGAGACGTCGCGCACAAGATCGAGGGTCAGCCCTTCGCGCTCGGCGAAACCGCATTCGGCAGCGGCGACCAGAACCGAGGCGTCCATCAGCGGGATGAAGCCGGCGCGGAGAACGCGCTGCTGCTTGCCGGGACCGAGACCCGGCGCGGCCAGTCCGCCGCTATCGTTTCGCCTGCTCGTCATGTCATGCACTCCGATTCCTCCGGCGTCCTCTCGGGCGATCCGTCAAAGTAGCAGCCCTGCTGCGGTGACCACGCTCTGGGCGATGTCGGCCAGTTTCTTCTTTTCGTTCATCGCGGTTTGGCGCAGCAGCGCGAAGGCTTCTTCCTCGCTCAAGCCACGCATTTTCATCAAGATTCCCTTGGCGCGCTCGATGATTTTCCGCTCTTCCAGGGCACTGCGGGCTTCCGCCAGTTCGCGCTGCAAGCGGCTGAAGGCGTTGAAGCGGCTGACGGCCATGTCGAGGATGGGTTTGACGCGCTCTTTCTTCAGGCCATCGACGATATAGGCCGAGACGCCTGCATCGACGGCAGCCTCGATCGACGCGGTGTCGGACCGGTCGACGAACATCGCGATCGGTCGCTCCACCGTGCGGGTCAGTTGGAACAGATGTTCCATCATGTCGCGGTTGGGGTTCTCGATATCGATGATGATGACGTCGGGGGCGAGGGTCTCGACAATGCGGGCAATGCCGTTGACCTCATGGACCACCGTCACATGTGTGTGGCCTGCCTCGCGCAATCCCTCATCGATGATCGCCGCACGTACGGCGTTCTCATCGATCACGAGAATGGTGAGGTCGGTATTGCTCATGCGGGCATTGATGGCGCAGCGCAGCATGTTTGACAAGCTGCGCTGCACAAAAGAAATGCAAAAATCCGACTGGGTAAAATTTAGACGGAAAGACGTTGGGCGTCCGCCCGTGCACGCCAGCCTGTGGCGTAGGTTTTGAGTTTTTCGATCGTGCCGGTGACCGGATGCATGGGGACCTTGAGCTGAAGGCCGGTCAACAGGGCCGCGCCAATGGCGGTGCCGGTGGTGGCCTCCGACGCGAAGACAGGCCGGCCGGTGAGGCTGTGCAAGGCTCTCAGATAGAGACCGTTTGTTGCAAATGGTCCCTCGACGATCAGCGGGCCGTCCGCACCAATCAGACCCAGACAGGTGACCGTCATCAGCGCTTCGTAAAGGCTTGCCGCCACGCGACGCTCGGCCGGACCTGCGGGGTCGCGTGTCCACTCAGCCTTGCGGTCCGGATAGGGTCCGGTTTTTTCGACGACGCTCGGCAGCAGCATGATGTCTTTGCCCAGGACGGATTGCAGGGCTTGCGCTTCTTCATGCGGCGTCAATGGCGGCAAATCCCGCGTCAGCATGTCCCATTCGCGTCCGCCCATAAAACGCGCAGAGGGGACCGGGCTGCCCTGGGCATCGACATTGACCAGTGTGTCGCGGTTCGGATCGAGGTGATCGGGTTTTGCTCCGACGCCGAAACAGATGACCCAGGTGCCGGTCGAGATGACAGAACAAGGGGAGCCGAAGCCGAGCAGATGGGGCAGGAGCGAGGCGTTGGAATCGTGGATGCCGCAATAGACCGGTACCGGCTTTGTCAGGCCGAGACGCGCGGCCAGTTCCGGCTGGATCTCGCCGAGCGCATCGAAGGCGGAGCGGACCGGCGCAAGCTGCTTTCGGATGCCGAGACGATCAACGAGGCTGGAATAGCTGGCAGTGAAGGGTTGCCAGAGATCGGTGTGACAGCCGAGCGACGTGCCCTCATTGGCGGCGATGCCGGTCAACCGGTAGGCCCAGTATTGCGGGTAGGTGAGGATGGTGGCGACGCGGGCAAAATCGGCGGGGAATACCGTCTGCTGATAGTGCAACTGGGCGCCGACATTGAGCCCTCCGGCGAGCCTTGGTGAATAGGTCTCGGCAAAATCCGGTCGCAGGGCCGCGTAGGCGGACTGGATGTCCTGCTGGTAGAGATGCTCGTAGTCGAGGACCGGCAGGGCAAGATCGCCCTTTTCATCCAGCAAGGCGGCACTTGCGCCATGGGTGGTGATGGAGAGCGCATCGAAGCCGGGCGACTTGGCGAATTCCGCCAGCGTGGCGAGGATGAACTGCCACAGCGTTTCAACGTCGAAATGGGGATAGGGCGGGCTTGAGAGGACCGCGTTGGCGGTCTTGCGGACGGTGATCTCCGTGCCGGACTGCACGTCGACGACAACCAGTTTGGCATTGGTCTTGCCGATGTCGATCACGGCGACGTGTCGGTATTTCGGCAGGTCGTCAGGCTTCGTCATGGCAGATGAAACACCGTGACCAGATCCGTGGCGATCGGAGAGTTGTCCGGGTTGGACGCCATGATGTCGGCCATGTGTGCCCACCAGCGCTTCATCACCGGATGGTCCGGTAGGGCTGCCATTTTATGGTTTTTCGGGCGTGTCAGTACACCGAACAGGATATTGGTCTCTGGGTCGAGATGGATCGAATAGTCGGAGACACCTGCGTCATGCAGGAGGCCGACGAGTTCGGGCCAGATCTCGTCATGGCGCTTCCTATATTCGGCTTCCATGCCGGGATTGAGCGTCATCTTGAAGGCGTGTTTCTCAAGCTCGGCCATCAGGCGTTCCTCGCATGCTTGATCCGGCGGGCGATGATCGGCAGGGCGATGGTGATGATCAGCAACAGGCCGATGAAGATCGACATGACGATGCCGGGCACATTCAACAGGCCGAGGCCGAAGGTGACAAGGCCCATGACGAAGGCGGCGATGACGACACCGACGATGGTGCCGGCGCCGCCGAGAATGGAGACGCCGCCGAGCACGACCATGGTGACCACTTCCAGTTCCCAGCCTTGAGCGATCGATGGACGGGTGGAGCCCAGGCGAGAGGTCAGGCAGACGGCGGCGATGCCGCTCATCAAGCCGGTCAGAAGGAAAAGGATGAACTTCACCCGTTCCACCGGGATGCCGGAGAAGCGGGCGGCCAGCGGATTGTTGCCGATGACATAGACATGACGGCCGAAATTCGTCTTGTGCAGCAGGATGCCGAAGGCAAGCGCCACGGCAAGGAACAGGACGAATTCGAAAGAGAAGACCCAGAACACGTAACCCTGTCCGAAATAGGCAAAATCGGCCGGGTACTTGCCGAAGGCCTGGTCGCCGAGCACGATATAGGAAATGCCGCGGAAGAGGCTCATCGTGCCGATGGTGACGACGATCGAGGGGAGGCGAAGGACGGCAACCAGAAAGCCGTTGAAGACACCGCAGGCGAGACCCGTGGTGATGCCGATGGCGAGGAGACCCGGCGTGCCGACGCCCATCTGCACGGCATAGCCCATGGCGGTGGAGGCCAAAGCGATAATGGCGGCGACCGAGAGATCGATCTCACCAGCAATGATCAGCAGCGCCATGGCAAAGGCGATCATCGCCTTTTCGGTGAAGTTGAAGGTCGCATCCGACAGGTTCCAGGCGTCGAGGAAGTAGGGCGAGGCGAGCGAATTGGCGATGAAGATCAGCACGGCGACACAAAAGAGCAGCACCTCCCAGCTCGCCAGCATGCGGCGGAGGGGCGTTCCGAGCCGGTCCGGGATGATGCGCTTTTCGCGGGGGGAGATAGGATTGGTGCTCATGCCGTCACCTCGGTCTTGGCGGCGCGATCGCGCAGGATGATCCGGCCCTTCTTGCGCTCGGCGCGGGCATTGAAGACGACGGCAAGCACGATCACGATGCCGGAGATGGCCATCTGCGCGAAAGGCGAGATGCCGATGACCGGAAGCGCGTTCTTAATGACGCCCAGGAAGAGGGCGCCGAGCACAGTGCCGATGACTGTGCCAATGCCGCCGGCGATCGAAATGCCGCCGATGACGTTTGCCGCGACGCTGTCGAGTTCGAAGCCGCCGGCGATATCGACATAGGCGACGGCGTAGCGCGACACCCAGAGATAGCCTGAGAGGCCAGCGAGCGCGCCGGAGAGGACGAAGGCGAGGAAGCGGGCGCGGCCGACATCGATGCCGGCATAGATGGCAGCAACCGGATTGCCGCCGGCGGCATAGGTGGAGCGGCCGAAGCTGGTGCGGGTCAGGATGAACGAGACGAGAATGACGATGGCAATCGCGACCCAGGACAGGATTGGCAGACCGAGAACCACCGTGCGGGGGAAGCCGAGAAAGTCGGGCTGCATCTGGTGGGCGTTGACCCAGGCACCACCCGACAGGACGAAGGTCATGCCGCGGTAGATGGTCAAGGTGCCGAGCGTCACGACGATCGGCGGGATCTGCAACGCCCAGACGAGGAAGCCGTTGATCGCACCAAGCATGGCGCCGATGCCGATTGCCACAACGATGAGCAGCGCGAGCGGCAGTCCTGGATAGCTGGAATCAAGCATGGCGACGGCCATGCCGGTGAAGGCGAGGATTGCCGCCACCGACAGATCGATCGACTTGGTCAGGATGACCACCATCTGGCCGAGTGCCAGAATGATCAGGATCGAGGTGTCGTTGAAGATATTGGCAAGGTTGCCGGGGGTGGCGAAATTGTCGGCTCGGGTCGAGAAGCCAAGGATCATCCCGACGATGATCAGACCCAGCAGCAGTTCCCGGTTTTTCAGCAGATTTTGCATGATGCTATCCTTACGCATTGCCGGTCGCCGCACGCACCAGCGTCTCGGCCGACAGTCCTTCGCGTTCATAGATGCCGGCGGAGAGGCCTTCGCGCATGACCATGACACGGTCGGACATGCCGAGGATCTCCGGCAGTTCGGACGAGATCATGATGATCGACAGCCCTTCGCCGGCGAGTTCGGAAATGAAGCCATGGACGGCAGCCTTCGAGCCGATGTCGATGCCCTTGGTCGGCTCGTCGAGGATGATGACTTTGGGTGCGGTCGCAAGCCACTTGCCGATGACGACCTTCTGCTGGTTGCCGCCCGACAGCGTGCCGACCGGGACGGACAGAGCTGCGGCGCGCAGATCCAGCCGTTCGGCATAACGGCGCGCGAGCTTCAACTCATTGGCCGCCTTCAGGAAACCCGAGACCGAGGTGCGGACCAGCGAAGGCAGGGACATGTTCTGGTAGATCGGCATTTCGAGCGCGAGGCCATGGCGGCCGCGCTCTTCGGGCACATAGACGATGCCGGCGGCAATCGCATCGGCCGGCGAATTGATCGTGATCGGGCTGCCTTCCAATGACAAGGCGCCTGAAGCGGGACGCGTGATGCCAAAGAGCGACTGGCATAGTTCGGAGCGTCCGGCGCCGATCAGTCCGTAGACGCCGAGGATCTCGCCCTTCTTCAGGTCGAAGGAAATGTTGCGGAATTCGGTTTCATGGCTGTAGCCCTGGACGGACAGCACGGAGGCGCCGATGACGGCAGGCGTCTTGGGGAACACGTCATGCACGTCGCGACCGACCATCAGGCGGACGATCTCGTCTTGTGGGGTTGTCTTCAGCACACCGGTTCCGACCATGCGGCCGTCGCGGAAGACGGCGTAGTTGTCGGCGATCTCGTAGAGTTCGTCGAACTTGTGGCTGATGAAGAGGATTGCCTTGCCCTGACGCTTCAGGCCTTCGACGATGCGGAATAGATCGTCGATCTCCTTGCGGGAAAGAGCGGCCGTCGGCTCGTCCATGATGACGATGCGGGCTTCGACGGACAAGGCACGGGCGATCGCGACCAGATGGCGTTGGGCGATGGAGAAATCCTTGAGCTTGGTCGTCGGATCGATGTCGCTTTCGAGCGCCTGCATCAGGGTGCGGGAACGGTCGTTGATCTGGCGCCAGTCGATCAGGCCTAGCCGTGTTTTCGGCGCATGACCGAGGAAGATGTTCTCGCCGACGGTCAATTCGTCGAAAAGGACTGTTTCCTGGTGGATGGCGGTGACGCCGACGTCGATCGCATCCTGGGCATTGGCGAAGGCGGTCGGCTTGCCGTCGATCAGGATTTCGCCTTCGTTGGGGCGATAGATGCCTGTCAGGATCTTGACCAGCGTCGACTTGCCGGCGCCGTTCTCGCCGATCAGAGCGGTGACCTTGCCGGGGTAGAGCGCAATGTTCACACCATCGAGCGCTTTGACGCCGGGAAAGATCTGCGAGATGCCGCGCATCTCCAGAATCGGCGTGTCTGCAGGCAATGGCGCGGTATTGAGAGACTTGGCTTGAACGGTCATGGTCTTTTCAGTTCCTATAAGGCCCTCATCCGCCTGCCGGCACCTTCTCCCCGCATTCGGGGAGAAGGACGCAAGCCATGCGTCATTCCATCATCGGGGCACGTCCCCTCTCCCCGGTTGCGGGGAGAGGGTTAGGGGCACGTGATGCCTCAACTCGGAGCTGCCGGATCAGAAGATCTTCGAGAATTCGTCGATGTTCGACGCGTCGTAGACGAAGGGATCGGCCATGGCGGCTTCGCCATTGTCGCCAATCTTTATCTTGCCCATGCGGCCCGCTTCCACTTCCGAACCGGGAGCGCCGTCCGTTTCACCCTTGACCAGGCGATAGGCGATCTGGGTTGCCGAGTAACCGAGGTCGATCGGGTTCCAGATGGCGAATTCCTTGGTCGCACCCGACTTGATGGCGCCAGCCATTTCGGACGGAAGGCCGAGGCCGGTCACATAGACCTGGCCGATCTTGCCGGCATCCTTGACAGCCTGCGAGGCTGCGAGAACGCCAACGGTCGTCGGGGCTACGATGACCTTGACGTTCGGCTGCGAGGTCAGGAGGCCCTGGGCTTCGCGGTAGCTCTTGTCGGCCAAGTCGTCGCCATAGACCGTGGTGACGAGATTGAGGCCATTGAAGTCCTTCAGCTGCTTCTTCATTTCCTCGATCCAGATATTCTGGTTGGTCGAGGTCGTGGTTGCCGACAGGATGGCGAAATCGCCCTTGCCGCCTTCAAGATGGTTTGCCGCGAGCTGCAGGCACATCTTGCCGATCAGTTCGTTGGACGACGGGTTCAGGTGCATGATGCGGCCTTCGGCGGCAACGCCCGAATCCCACGAGATGACCTTGATGCCGCGCTGGGCTGCCTTCTTCAGAGCCGGAACGACGGCATCCGGATCGTTTGCGGAAATGGCGATGGCGTCGACGCCCTGAGCAATCAGCGAATTGATGACTTCGATCTGGCCTTCGGCCGTGGTCGTCGTCGGACCGGTATAGATGATCTCGACGCCGCCGAGTTCCTTGGCTGCTTCTTCAGCGCCCTTATTGGCCGCCTCGAAGAAGCCGTTGCCGAGCGATTTGACGACCAGTGCGATCTTCATGTCGGCGGCCTGTACGGCCGAGCCCATGGAGGCGATGGCAAATACCACGCCCGCCAGCAATGTCTTAGACAGTTTCATATTTTTCCTCCCAGGTTTGATGAACTGCTGAACTCCCCCTCATCAGCCGCTAAATTGTCAGGCGACTGACGTGGTATCCTCCTTTTCCGACGAGGCCGCTGGCCTCACCGTAATCAGCTTGATGCCGGCTTCGGTGACCATAGCGGCCGCCTCGTCGGAAATTCTGTCGTCGGTGATGATGGTCGAGACCTTGTCGAGCGGGCACAGAATGAGGCTGGAACGCTTGGCGAATTTGCTGCTGTCGACCATCACGATCAGCTCTTCGGCCTGGCGAACCAGTTTCTGCTCGCTCTGGATGACCAGGGCGTCGGATTCCATCACGCCGTGGGCGTTGATACCTTGCGCGCCGATGAAGATACGGCGGGCGTAGAAATTGCGGATCGCGTCATTTTCGAACGGTGACAGGATCAGGCTCTGGTCGCGATAGATCGCGCCCCCTGGGACCGACACATTGCATTTCGAATGCTTGACCAGATGTTCGGCAATGGCGAAGGAATTGGTCATCACCTGCAGGCGACGGGCCGACATGAAATGCACCATCTGGAACGTCGTGGTGCCGCCATTGATGATGATCGAATCGCCTTCCTCGCAGAGATCGACGGCGGCGCGCGCAATTGCGCGTTTCTTGTCGATGTTGACTGATTCAGACACTCGGAAGGGGCGCGCTGCCAGATTTCCCAGCTGCGGCGGATGCACGGCCTCGGCGCCGCCGCGAACACGACGAAGCTTTCCCTGCACATGCAGAGAGGCAATGTCCCGACGGATCGTGGCTTCTGATGCCTCGGTCAATTCAGCGATATCCTGCACGGTGACAACCGGCTTTTCCTGAATCGCGCTGAGTATGATGCGATGGCGTTCGCGTTCGTGCATGGGCTCCTCCTGATCCTGATTTATTCGGATTGTTTTTAACCTGTCAATCAGAAACGATCAAAAAAGATAATATTGCAACGCACAATGAAAAGTAATGATCGAAACTGATTGACAATCGTCGATCTGATGCGCGATACCCATCGACAAGAAGGAGATGGGTCCGTGCATTTCGGCCCATGAACAACTACCTGGGAGGATGTCATGACGGGCCATACCCGCCTTCTCGATAATCGTTGGGATGATGCCTACGCTGCCAAGCTCGATGAGCCGGGCAAGCTGCTTTATCGTTCGAACCTGCTTGGTGGCGACAAGCGCATTACCAACTATGGCGGTGGCAATACCTCGGCCAAGGTCATGGAAACCGATCCACTGACCGGGGAAAAGGTTCTGGTTCTCTGGGTCAAGGGCTCTGGCGGTGATGTCGGCACGATCAAGCTCGATGGTTTCTCGACGCTGTATCAGGACAAGCTCGATGCGCTGAAGGGCATCTACAAGGGCGTTGATGACGAAGACCGCATGGTCGGCTTCCTGCCCCATTGCACGTTCAACCTGAACCCGCGTGCTGCCTCGATCGATACACCACTGCACGGTTTCGTGCCGTTCACCCATGTCGATCACATGCATCCTGATGCGATCATCGCGATTGCGGCTTCGAAGAATTCCAAGGAACTGACGCAAAAGATCTTCGGTGCCGATATCGGCTGGCTGCCCTGGCGCCGCCCGGGCTTCCAGCTCGGTCTCGACCTCGAAGCGTTCGTCAAGGCCAACCCGAATGCCAAGGGCGTTGTGCTCGAGAGCCACGGCTTGTTCACATGGGCGAATGACGCCAAGGATTGCTACCTGCTAACCCTTGAGATCATCAACAAGGCGATCGAGTGGTTTGCCAAGGAAACCGAAGGCAAGACCATCTTCGGCGGGGCTGTTGCCAAGAACCTGCCGGTTGCCGAGCGTCGCGCCATCGCGGCCAGGCTGATGCCGGAAATCCGTGGCCGGATTGGTAAGGCGGAGCGCAAGCTCGGCCATTTCGACGATCAGGATGCCGTGCTCGAATTCGTCAATTCCAAGCAGCTCCAGCCGCTCGGCGCGCTCGGCACGTCGTGCCCGGACCACTTCCTGCGCACCAAGATCCGTCCGCTGATCGTCGATTTCGATCCGGCCAAGCCGGATGTCGATGCGGTTCTGGCCGGTCTCGACAAGGCGCTGGAAGATTACCGCGCCGACTACACGCGCTACTATGAGGCCTGCAAGCATGACAACTCGCCAAAGATCCGCGATCCCAATCCGGTGATCTTCCTGGTGCCGGGCGTCGGCATGCTTTCCTTTGCCAAGGACAAGGCGACCGCGCGTATTGCCGGTGAGTTTTATGTGAACGCGATCAACGTGATGAAGGGGGCCTCGACGGTTTCCGAATATCAGGGCCTGCCGGAACAGGAAGCCTTCGACATCGAATACTGGCTGCTTGAAGAAGCGAAGCTCCAGCGCATGCCGAAGCCGAAGAGCCTGGCTGGCAAGGTCGCCTTCGTCACCGGCGGCGCCGGCGGCATCGGCCGGGCGACGGCCGAGCGGCTGGTTTCGGAAGGTGCCTGCGTGGTATTGGCGGATATTGATTCCAAGGCGCTTGCCGATACGACGGCAGACTTCACCAAGCGCCATGGCGGCGATGCTGTACGCTCGGTCCAACTCGACGTGACCAAGGAAGATGCGGTTTTGCAGTCGTTCCTCGAAGCATCGGTCGAATTCGGTGGCGTCGATATTCTGGTGTCAAATGCCGGTATCGCTTCGTCGGCTCCGGTCGAAGAGACGACGCTTGCGATGTGGAACAAGAATATCGACATTCTCGCGACCGGATATTTTCTGGTTTCGCGCGAAGCCTTCCGCCTGTTCCGGCGCCAGGGCCTGGGCGGCAATGTCGTCTTCGTCGCCTCGAAGAACGGCCTTGCTTCGTCACCCAATGCTTCGGCCTATTGCACGGCCAAGGCTGCGGAAATCCATCTTGCGCGGTGCCTGGCACTGGAAGGCGCAGATGCCGGCATCCGCGTCAACACCGTCAACCCGGATGCCGTCCTGCGCGGCTCGAAGATCTGGAACGGCGAATGGCGCGAGCAGCGTGCGGCCTCCTCGAAGATCGAAGTGGATGATCTCGAGGAGCATTACCGCAAGCGTTCGATGTTGAAGCTCAACGTGTTCCCGGAAGACATTGCCGAGGCGATCTACTTCCTGGCGTCCGACCTTTCAGCCAAGTCGACCGGCAACATCATCAATGTCGATGCCGGCAACGCCCAGAGCTTTACCCGATAAGCTATCCTCCCGGGTCCCGCGGCGGCGCAAATGCCGCGGCGGGACCGACCTTACTTTCTGAGAATTACCCAGATTGCGTGGATGATACCCGGCAGATAGCCGCAGAGTGTCAGCAGGATATTCAGCCAGAATTGAAGGCCGATACCGACCTGGAGGAATACGCCGACTGGGGGCAGGAGAATGGCAAGCAGAATGCGTAGAACGTCCATGATGACTCCGTTGTCTGGATTGGTTCAGTTAAACGCGGATGGAACAAAATCGTTCGCGTGAGGAGGAGGAAATAATGACGAACAGCAAGATTTCGGCTGATTTTATCGCCACAGACAATGACAAGCGCGCATCCGCGCTCAAATCAGACTACGCAGCGCTCGGCGAAAAGCTCGCCCGCAGCGATATCGATATCAATGCGATCACAGACAAGGTCGCCGCGTTCTTCGTCGCTGTCCCGTCCTGGGGCGTGGGTACCGGCGGCACTCGCTTTGCGCGCTTTCCCGGGCTTGGCGAGCCGCGCAACATCTTCGACAAGCTCGACGATTGCTCGGTCATCAACGAACTGACGCGCGCTACGCCGACCGTGTCGCTGCATATCCCGTGGGACAAGACGGACACCAGGGAACTCAAGGCGAAGGGCGATGCGCTCGGCCTCGGCTTCGATGCCATGAATTCCAATACCTTCTCCGACGCTCCGGATCAGGCGAACTCCTATAAATACGGTTCCCTGAGCCATGTTGACGCGGCAACCCGTGCACAGGCGGTCGAGCACAATATCGAATGTATCGAGATCGGCGCTGCACTCGGTTCGAAGGCGCTGACGGTCTGGGTTGGTGACGGGTCCAACTTCCCGGGCCAGACGAATTTCACCCGCAGCTTCGAGCGCTATCTTGCGGCCATGGCGGATATCTACAAGGCGCTGCCGGATGACTGGCGGCTGTTTTCCGAACACAAGATGTACGAGCCGGCCTTTTATTCGACGGTGGTACAGGACTGGGGCACGAACTACTTGATCGCACAGACGCTTGGCCCGAAGGCACAGTGCCTGGTCGACCTTGGACATCATGCGCCCAATACCAATATCGAAATGATCGTCGCCCGGCTTATCCAGTTCGGCAAGCTCGGTGGTTTCCACTTCAATGATTCGAAGTATGGCGATGACGATCTCGATGCCGGTTCTGTCGAACCTTACCGCCTGTTCCTGGTGTTCAACGAACTGGTCGATGCGGAACATCGCGGCGTGAAGGGTTTCCATCCGGCCCATATGATCGACCAGAGCCACAATGTGACTGATCCGATCGAAAGCCTGATTTCGAGTGCCAACGAAATCCGTCGCGCCTATGCGCAGGCGCTTCTGGTCGATCGTGCAGCACTCGAAGGTTACCAGAATGGCAATGATGCGTTGATGGCGACGGAAACGCTGAAGCGCGCCTACCGCACCGATGTCGAAGCGATCCTTGCCGAAGCCCGTCGTCGTACCGGTGGGGCTATCGATCCGGTTGCCGCCTATCGCGCCAGCGGATACCGGGCGAAGGTCGCGACCGAGCGGCCGGCGGTGAAGGGCGGTTCGGGCGGCATCGTCTGAGCGATCCCATTCGATCGTGCAAATGAAAACGCCCGGACCGCAAGGTCCGGGCGTCTCTCTTTGGGTGTTTCTCCCGACGCTATTTTTAGCGTTCTGTTATTCTTCGCGCTGGCCGGTCAAGCTCAGCAGCATCTGGAACAGGTTGACGAAGTTCAGATAAAGCGACAGCGCGCCGAAGACGGCCAGTTTCTGCTGGCTCTCCTGGTCGACGTTCTCGGCATACTGTTCCTTGATGTTCTGGGTGTCGTAGGCAGTCAGGCCGACGAAGACCACAACACCGATGACCGAGACTGCGAACTGCAGGGCGCTCGAGCCGAGGAAGATGTTGACGACAGATGCGATGACGATGCCGATCAGGCCCATGATAAGGAACGAGCCCATCTTCGCCAGGTCACGCTTGGTGGTGTAGCCATAGAGGCTGGTCGCGCCGAACATGGTGGCCGTGATGAAGAAGGTACGGGCGATCGATGCCCCGGTGAAAACCAGGAAGACCGACGCGAGCGACAGGCCCATCACGGCGCAGAAAGCCCAGAAGGCCATCTGTGCGCTCGAAGCCGACATGGTCTGGATGCGGAACGAGAAGAAGAAGACGAAGGCGAGCGGCGCCAGCATCACGACCCATTTCAACGGTGACGAGAAGATCGGCACGTAGAGGGCGGGCGTCGAGCCGACGAAATAGGCGACCAGGCCGGTGATGGCCAGGCCAAGACCCATGTAGTTGTAGACGCGCAGCATATGCTGGCGCAGGCCCTCGTCGAAAAGGGCGGCGGATTGTGCCTGGCTACCGTAGCCGAAGCGGTTCTGGATAGGATCCATCGTCAAGTTCCTCCTTGGTGGGATCAATAAAGAGTGCGTGCAAGTTTGCGGGCCTGTTCAGCCAGCGTTTCGGGATTTTCGGTTTCCGAGATCAGTGCATAGGCGACTTCACCGATCTGCCAGTATGCAGCCTGCGTTGTTCCATCCTGTTTGATCAGGACTTGCTGTACGGTGAAGGTTCCCGGACGGACGGCGAAGAGCGACAGACGTTTCCCCTTTCCGGGGGACACAGCGAGTTCGACGCTCGGGCCAAAAGCCGAGGGGAAGATCTGCGCGTCGTTCACAACCCATTGCGCCGGCATGTCCGGCAACACGATCGCGGTCGCGGAGCGAATGTCGGCAGCGTCGTAGGTGCTGGCCTCGGATTGTGACGGCATCTGTTCACGCAGTTCCGCCGTCTGGTGGGCGCGAATGGCTTCTTCGACGAAAGCTGGCGGCGGTACGGATGCCACGACCTCTCCGACACCCAGCGGTGCAATCCAGCCGTGGGCGGCCCAGCCGGCACCGACGAAGAGGGTTATCATCGCGGCACGGCGAAACAGGTCGAAGGTCCGGCGACGGCTGAATGCTCTTTCAAGCATTCGGGCGGCGTCGCGGGTTTCGATCTTGCTGACGCTCGGCAGGCCGGCAAGTGACAGCCGCAACTCGTCGCGCACACGCAAGTCCGCCATCACTTGCGCGGCGACTTGTGGTCTCTCGGACAGGTAAGCTTCAACCTCGATACGGCGTCCGACGTTCAGTTGGTCATCGACATAGGCGTGCAGGTCAGTTTCGATAACGGGGTCACTACTGGTCATCGGCTGGGCCTCCAACAATACGTAGGTGGGTCACCTGAGCGGTCCCCTCCTTGTCTTCAATTGCGCGTAGACGGGCTCTCGCACGGGAAATTCGCGACATCAGCGTTCCGACCGGGATACCGAGCACGTTTGCCGCTTCTTGGTACGAGAGCTCTTCGATGGCGACGAGGTGCAGTGCCTCGCGTTGATCTTCCGGCAGAGCCAGAAACGCGTTTCGCACCTGGGTCAGACGAACGGAATGTTCCTGATCGGCCGGTGCCGATTGCGGTATCAGGTCCAGCGTTGCCGCATCGCGCCGTGCAACGGCGCGCTTGTGGCGCAAGCGATCGATATGGGTGTTGTGCAGGACCGAGAGCAGCCAGTTGCGGATGTTGGCGCCGGTGCGGAAGGTCGATTGCTTTTCGAGCGCCCGCACCAGCGTGTCGTGCACCAGATCTTCTGCCTCGTCCGGATCGCGCGCCAGCGACCGTGCATAGCGGCGCAAGGCTGCGAGCTGTCCAATCACGTTGAAAGGGTGCGTTCCGGGTTTCATGTCTCAGTATACGAACCCCACGAGGAGATTATTCCCTGCTGATTGGGAAATATTTCGATCGGCTCGATTCCTAACCGATTGCCCAGCCAACGCTGCGAATGGCGCCGTAGATCAGGCCGCCGGACGTGGCCAATGCAATGACGCCGAGCGCCACGCCGAGCATGGTCATCAAGCCATCCCTTTCCATCAGGCCGAGGGCAATCATGACCAGCGCCGCCACAGGCAGGAAATTGCCGAAAGGAATGGGCAGGGCCACGGCGATTGCCAGCAGGAATACGGGAATGCCCAGCAGCGCTTGCGCCGTGCGACCGGCAAGATGGCGCATGCGATTGCGGCGCAGGACGGTTTCCACGCGCAAGACCAGAGGACCTGTGTAGCGGACAATCAGGCCGATCACGTTTGCCGAGATGCGACGTCGTCCAAGAAACGCCGGCAGCCATATGCGCTGATAGCCGGCCATGATCTGCACAGCGATGATGGCGAGGCAGGTGCCGAATACCATGCCGAACGGACCGGGTATTGGGGTCAGAGCGGGCAGCGATAGGATAAGGATGGCGAAGGCGATGCTGGTCCGGCCCATGGCCGCCAGCAATTCGTCAAGGCTCACAGATCCTGCGGTCTCGGCATGGGTCACCAGGGAGGCCAGCCGCATGGAGGCGATGCCGGGTTTGCGCGGGTCGTTCGTCTGGGTTTCAGGATCGGTCATGTCTTTCCCTGCTTTTGCGTGCGGCAGATCATGTAAGATTGGCAACCGCAAGGACAAGGCGGGATGGTTGGGTTGTCGGCGTTTCACCCTCCGTTGCTGGCTGGTGATATGCGCAATTCCGCGATGTGGGCGATCGGCAGGAGGCGGCGTCGTTGGCGCCGCGCGATCCCATTATTGGTGTTGCCGCCTCAGCCTGGATCAAACCATCAAGGAACTCTTTGACGGTCGTCGTGTTGTTCATCAGGGACAACAGAGGAGATTTTGAGATGGCCGACGAACCAAGACATCACGACGACAAGGCGCCAGCGACGAGCCCACCGGTGGCCAGCCCGCAGGCTCACCGGAATGAGCAAGCTCCCACCGGCGAACGCTCTACTTCAAAGGATGAGGACGAGACAACGAAGAGCAGCATTCCGGTGGCGGGCCCCCATGCGCGTAAGGATCTGCAAGATGAGATGAAGACGCCGGGGACAGGCGCTTTGCCGGATTCCGGCTCTGGCCAAAACCAGGTCGATGTGGGGCCGGATTGATCTGCCTATAGTGGTCAAACACATCAGGCCGACGGATGACCGTCGGCCTGATGGTATTTTGTTCTGTCTGCTTTGGCGTGCAGATCATATATTGTCGGCGACAGCTTCCTGTGCCGTCCGCGCTTCTTCCTCGCGTTCCCGCCTGTTGTAGCGGATCGAGGACCAGAGCGAGACGCCGATCAAGGCCGCGCCGCCGAGGCCGGTGATCACTTCCGGGATATGCACCAGGGTTTGGAAGAACATGATCACCGAGAGGATCAGGATGGCGTAGAATGCGCCATGTTCCAGATAGCGGTATTCCGCCAGAGTGCCCTTTTCCACCAGCATGATGGTCATTGAGCGCACATACATGGCGCCGATGCCAAGGCCGATGGCGATGATGAACAGGTTCTGCGTCAGGGCGAAGGCGCCGATCACGCCATCGAAGGAGAAGCTGGCATCGAGGACTTCAAGGTAGATGAATGCGCCGAGGCCCCCCTTTGCCGCTTCACTCATCGCTTTTTGCGATGCATCCAGCAGTCCGCCCAGCACTTCGACCGCCAGAAATGTCACGAGGCCGTAGATGGCCGAATAGACAAAGGTGGTCGCTTCCTCACCTTCCAGCAGGCTGGAGAAGACAAGGATCAGGATCAGGACAAAGGCGATCTCGATGCCCTTGATCGAGGCCGAGCGCGCCATGTGCTTTTCGATCACCTCGATCCAGTGCACGTCCTTCTCATGATTGAAGAAGTAGGTCAGGCCGACCATCATCAGGAATGTGCCGCCGAAGGCTGCAATCGGCAGATGGGCGTCGTTCATGATGCGGGCATATTCGGCCGGCTCGCGGGCCGCCAGAATAACGGCTTCGATCGGACCGATCTGTGCCGCGATCACGACGATGAGCAGCGGGAAAACGATGCGCATGCCGAAGACGGCGATGATGATGCCCCATGTCAGGAAGCGATGCTGCCAGACGGGTGTCATATCTTTCAGCTTGTTGGCATTAACGATCGCGTTGTCGAAGGACAGCGAGATTTCCAGAACGGCGAGTACCGCGCAGATGAAGAAGACAGTGGCCATGCCACCGATCGTGCCGGTCGACTGCCAGCCGAGGACGCCGCCCAGGATAAGTCCGAGCACGGTGACGATGAAGGCCCAGCGAAAATAGCCAAGGGTGCTGGTGCCGCTTTTGAGGGAAAGGGGAGCGTTCATGCCAGGACCTCCTCAGCAGGAGAAAGGGGCATGTCGGAAGAGCGGGAATGTGCGTCGCGCAGTGCAGAATGCGCACACGCAAATAGCATGATCCAAGTGTTCATTTGTTTTGAATCCGCCGGCTGTCTTGCTGGCGGTACCGACATCACGAGAGCGCCGTAAACTCTCGCCAGAGGGGCCCGGCACCAGGTTCGACGGCGACGAGCATCAGGCTTCGTCGCGCAAGGCCACTTGTCTGCGAATATATACTAAACGTCAAGTGCTGCGGCGATCGGGCGTCTGGTGAGACAGTGGCGCTTATCGCCAACGATCAACAATATCACGTGCGACCTGGTACATGTAGACTGTATTTTTCTCGCTGGGGTTGGAGGCTTCAGATGGGTGATCCGAAGACGTTTGACAGCAGTCGTTTCCTCGACGCCCAGGCGCCGGTACTGGAAACCGTCATGGCTGAGCTCAGTGCCGGGCGAAAACAAAGTCATTGGATGTGGTTCGTCTTTCCGCAATTGCGCGGACTTGGGCTTTCGCCAACGTCCCTGCACTACAGTCTGGCCTCTGTCGAAGAGGCTCAGAGCTACCTGCGTCATGCCCAGCTTGGCCCGCGGCTTGTCGACTGCACGGGCCTGATACTGTCGATCGAGGGTCGTTCGTTGCGGCAGATTTTCGGCTCCCCGGATGACCGCAAGTTCCAGTCCTGCATGACTTTGTTCTCTCTCGCGGCTCCGGACGAACGTGGTTCGATATTTCGCCAGGCTCTGGATCAGTATTGCGGTGGCAGGCTCGATCACCGCACGCTGGAAATCCTGTCGCTCTAGAATTCACCGATCTCGATCACCGGTCGAGAGGCAAGACTGTTGCTGACGGTACAGATCTCTTCGGCCCGGTGGATTACAAGTAACTGTTGTTGTGGCGTGAGATTGCCTCTGAAACGCATGACGACGTGAAAGCGGGCAATACGGGAAAGACCATCGGTTGCCTTGTCCCCTGTTACCCTGGCCACGACTTCACTCAGGCTATCCGCCAGACCCAATTCCCGTGCTGCAATGCGTGCGCTCATGGTCAGACATGCGGCCAAGGCCGCGTGAAGCAGGTCAATCGGATTAAAACCCGGTTGGGATGGTCCTGTGGCTATGTCGAGCGTGCCGCCCGTCTCGGATACGAGATGCGGGTAGCCGGTTTTGCCAAGCGTTGCCGTTGCGCCGACCGGTCGCGTCTTCAGTCCTGGCACCTGATCACTCCGAGTTTCGTTACAACGGCAGGATAGAGTGCCAGGAGCCGATGTCAAAACGCGGATGCCGTTAGTCGGGTTGCATTAGATATTGCTTCCGATCCGGGCCGTTCCGGTCTCGCCGTTGTCTCTCGTCCACTTCAGCTGCTTGTCGTTGATCCGCTGCAGTTCGAAACACATGGGAGCTCCCTTGTACCAGCTGGTGAACTGCTGACAGAGACGGTCGCCATCGATCCACCATTTCCCGGTGTCCTTCGGCTTGGCGAAACGGCCAAGGCCGAGCGCTTCTCCCGTTCCGTCGACCTGTCCATTGGGACGGTAGTTCAATGGAAACTCGCCGCCCATCGGTACGGCGAGATAGATGCGCTTGCCGATGATATCGTCGCGGATATCGGCTGCGGTAAAGCGCTCATTGGCCAATGCGCTACTTGTGCCGAGCGCCAGCGTTGCGATTGCCATGATGGTTGTGCGGATCGTGCCTTGCATCTGATGATCTCCCGTCCAAACCGGCTGCCTGAAAGCGTTACGCTTGCAGCCGGGGACTGGATCATCAGCCTATGAGCGAATGAAGATATTGACGCTGGCAGCCCGGCCATCGGCGTCGATGACCGTCAGGGTGGATTGCCCCGTTCCGTGCGGTTGCCATTCCCCGGTGCGACGGCGCGTCGATGTGTCCATTGGCTTGCCATTGGCCAGCCAGCGAAAAGGCGCGCGCCCGGCCTGCATCTTGACGATCAGCGGACGGAAGGCTCCGCTCGCGTCCTTGCCGAGTTCGATCTGGGCGCCTTCCGGCGGATAGATGATCTGTGGCGGTCGCTCGCGCGTGGAGGTGGCAACCAGCCCATTCGTGCCTGTCGAAAAACGGCGAAGGCCGATCGGCAAGTCGGATTGGGCAAGGCGGGCTGCGCCGCCGGGTGCGCGGGGCAGGGGGGTGCCGGCGAGACCGGATTTGGCGAAGGCTTCAAAGAGAACCGGTGCGGCGGTGGCATAGCCGGAGATCCCGGGGACGGCGGCGTTGTCGGGCCGGCCGATCCAGACGCCCATGACGTATTTTCCGTCATAACCGACCGACCAGGCGTCACGGTAACCGTAGCTCGTGCCGGTCTTGTAGGCGATGCCGGCCGGTGGACTTCCGGCCGGTGGCAGGACGGCACCGAGGATGTCGGCGATATTCCACGCAGCCATGGGTTCGAACAGCGGCTGGTTTTCCAGCAAAGCGGGTTGCTCGCGGATCCCGTCACCCAGTTGTACCGGCTGGTCGCGATTGGCGAGGCCGGCATAAAGCTGGACGAGGTCCTTCAACGTGATGCCGACGCCGCCAAGCGCGATCGCGAGACCCGGGGCCTCATTTGGCGGCAGCACCGGCCTGACTTCCGCGCGGCGCATGCGAACCATCAGTCGCGATGGGCCGATGCCGTCGAGCAGGCGCACGGCCGGGACATTCAGCGACAGTTGCAGGGCCTGACGGATGCTGACGTCACCCTGGTAATGCATGTCGAAGTTCTTCGGGCGATAGCCGAAGAAATCTGCCGGGCGATCCTCGACGATGGTCTCCTGCGCCACCAGGCCCTGTTCGAAGGCGAGACCGTAGATGAAGGGTTTGAGCGTTGAGCCGGGCGAGCGCTGGGCCCGGGTCATGTCGATCCAGCCGGCGCGGCTGGCGTCGAAATAGTTGGCGGCGCCGACTTCGGCGACGATCTCGCCGGTCGTGGCATCTGCCATCAGCAAGGCGAGCGAGACCTTCGGGTCGAGATCGCGGACGGCCTCGACCGCAACCTGCTCAAGCTTGGCCTGGACCGGACGCAGGATCGTCGTCTGGTGCGTTTCGGCGTGCGGGGCTTTGCGGCGCGCGGCTTCGGCAAGGTGAGCGGCCAAGGCTGGCAATTGCCGGCGCTGCCGCGGCAGCTCGGCACCTGCAGCAAGGGTGACTTCGCTCTGCTCGAGCACCTTCGCCTCGGCGGCGCGATCGAGGACGCGTGCGCGGGCCTGCAAGGCCTGATCCGGGAAACGATCCGGCCGTCGCCGTTCTGGAAGCTGGGGCAGGGCGACGAGAAGAGCCGCTTCCGCCGTCGTCAGCCGTTTCGGCTCCTTGCCGAACCAGGCGAGGCTTGCGGCACGCACACCCTCGAGATTGCCGCCATAGGGCGCATGGGTGAGGTAGAGATCGAGGATCTGCTGTTTCGACAGACGCCGTTCGAGCTGCAGGGCACGGGCAATCTGGATGAGTTTTGCGGTCACCGAGCGCTCGCGGCGCGGTTCGATCAGGCGGGCGACCTGCATGGACAGCGTCGAGGCACCGGAAACGATCCGGCCGTTCGTCACCAGTTGCCAGGCGGCGCGGCCGAGCGCCAGCGGGTCGACGCCGGCATGGCTTTCGAATCGGCGATCCTCATAGGCAAGGAGCATGCGGATCAGAGCCGGATCGACGTCTTCGGTTGTGGTCTTCAGTCGCCAAAGGCCATCCCTGGTGGCAAAGGCACGCAGCAATTCGCCGTTGCGATCGAGGATTTCAGTGGACACCAGATGTGCCGGGCCGATCGGTGGCGGATAAAGACGGTCGGCGGTGTCGAGCGCAAAGTGGGCCATGACCGTCAAACTGACGGTCATGGCCGATCCTACAGTCAAGGCGCGCCAGTTCGGCATCACTCGGCCACAGATACGCTCATATTGCCGGCCGCCGTGCGTGCCGACAACTGGGGACGATACATATCCTCGACCGATGCCGCCGGCAGGGCGAATGTGCCGGGCGACACGGCGCGCACGACATAAGCCAGCGTAATCTCGCTGTTGTCGTCTGCCTGGCGGTCGAGTGCTGCGACGAAGCGATCGCTGCGGAATTCGAGATGGGCTGCCTGGGTTTGTCCGATCCACTCGAAATTGCTGAGTGTTGCACTGTCGACGAGGCTCGGATTGTCGATTTCGAAACCTGCCGGCAAGAGGTCGGTGACCATCAGCTGGGCTGGCCAGTCATCCGATTCCGTGACCGTCAGGACAACGACATAACGCGTGTTCTGTTGTGCCTCCGTGATGTTGGCTTCCTCGCCATCCAGCGTGTAATAGGTGCGCGTGATGTCGAAGCCGCTGCCGCCGGCGGCAGGCGCCTCGACGGGAGCCGCCACCGTGGTAATCGCCGCGCTGACCGGATCATTGCTGCGGTTGGTTAGCGTCACCGGCGATTGCAGAAGCGCCTCGCCCGGCATTGTCGCTGCATAGGCACCCTCGCGGACACCGCCGTTGACCTCCAGTTTCAGACCGTCGTCATCCTGTTGCAAGGCACGGGCGGCGAGCAACATCCAGGTTTGCTCCTGTGTGCTCAGCACCTGCTTCTCGTTCCATTCATTGGCGACGAGTTTGGCGAGGATCGGCAAAACCGGCGGAACGGGACGGGCTTCGGCGGCAAGGGCCAAAACACCGGCGCTGTCGCGAAGTTGAGAGCCGTAGTCCGAGCGTACGAAGCTGACCTTCGAAATCCTCGCCTGTTCCGACATGCCGGCCGCGTCGAGGAAGGTGTTGCTGGAGCGTTCCGCGTCGCCATAGAGTGAAAGTGCCGCGGCCAGATGCGCCTTGGACAGAGGGGTCGGGAAGTCCTGCAGCATCGTGTCTGCATAATAGCGCAGGTCGCTCAGCGATGCCTTGCGGTTGCGGGCCAGCACATAGAGCGAATAGGCGATCTCGTTGCCGCGGCTCTTGATGTCGGTGTCATAGGCGATGCGGTTCTGAAGGTTCTGCAGCGCCTGGACGAGGGCTTCTTCCGGCACGTCGTATTTCTTTTCGCGAGCGCGGGTGAGGAAGTCGGAGACATAGGCGTCGAGCCAGAGGCTTTCCGAGCCCGGTGCCCAGAGGCCGAAGGAACCGCTGGAGGACTGGTAGGCGAGCACGCGGTAGATGGCATCCTGTACGCGCTTGTTGATCGCCTCGTCTTCCGGCAGGCCGGAGAGCTTGGCGAGTTCGTCGAAATAGAGCAGCGGCAGGGCGCGGCTTGTCGTCTGCTCGGCGCAGCCATAGGGATAGCGGTCGAGTGCCATCAGCAGTGCCGGCACGTCGAAACTGGCGCGCGAGACATTCAGGCTGACGGACGCATCCTGCAGGATGCTGTCGGCGAGCAGGTCGCCGCTGATCGTCAGGCTCTGGCCGGGGGCAAGTGCCACGACTTGACGCTCGGTAATCGGCAAGGTCGAGGGGCGCACAATCAGGTCAAGTGACTGGCTGACGGCAAGACCATCAGCACCGGACAGCGCGATATCAATCGCGCCCTGGCCCGGCGTTGCCGCCGTCAGCGGGATTGTCACGGTGGTGGTCTTGCCGGCGGTCAGCGCAACCTGCTGCGTCGCTCCCGACGGATCAACGTCAACAGGCTCGTTGCTGCTGACGGCCAGTGTGTAGTTTCCGGTCGGTGCATCGGTTGCCGCGATGTCGAGGCGTAGATTGGCGCTGTCGCCCGGTGCGAGGAATTTCGGCATGCTGGCGGTGACGACGACCGGATCGCGGATGACGACATCGGTTTCGGCGTGGCCGACGCCGCTCTTCGACCAGGCGACGGCCATCACACGGGCCGTGCCATTGAATTGCGGGATGTCGAAGGAGACGGTCGCCTTGCCATCGGCATCGAGTTTCACGGGACCGGAGAAGAAGGCGACCAGCTTTTCCTTCGGCGGGTTGCCGGAGAGCGCCACCTGACCGCCATCGCCGCCAGTGCGCAGCCGTCCTGTCGCGCCGAGCGAGCCGTCAATCAGGCGACCATAGAGGTCGCGCAATTCGATGCCGAGGCGGCGCTGGCCGAAATAATAGGTTTCCGGGTCGGGCGCCTTGTAACCGGTCAGGTTGAGAATGCCGACATCGACAGCGGCGACCATGACATAGGCTTCCTCGCCGATGCCTGCACCTGCAACCTCGATCGGGATGTCCAGCGGCTGTCGGGGCAGGGTCTGTTCCGGCGGTGTCAGTTTGACCGCCAGCTTGTCGGCGCCGGGATCGACGCTGAGCCAGGTGATGCCGATAGCGCGGGCGGGCATGCGGCTTTCCTCGGCGTCGCCGGGACGGAACAGCGTGGCGGTGACATAGGAGCCGGCGCCGAATTCGGCGGTAACCGGGACTTCGATTTCCGTGCCGCCGACAGGAACGTCTGCCGTCTGCGACGTGACGAGGCTGTCGGTGCCGATGGTCACCAGAACCTGGCCGGCAAAGCGAGGCGAGATCTTGAGTTTTGCGGTGTCGCCGACCGTGTAGGCCTGCTTGTCGAGGCCAATTTCCAACGCATCCGGGGTTTCCGTCGAGCTGGCGGAGACGAACCAGCCGGCATCGAATTCGGTGCTGGAGGCGGCACCATTGGCGCCCGCCTGCTCGATCTCGAGACGATGGCGACCCCAGGCGACGGGAACGGAAAGGGCTGTGCCCTCGGCGGTGATGTCGATCGTGCCGTCGGCGACTTGTGTGGTCGTGGTGATCGGTTCGTAGCGCCAGGATGCCCCCTCGCGATACCATTGGTAATTCTGTTCGAGCTTGACCAGCTTCCAGCGTGCCCCGGGCATCGCATGTTTCTGGCCGTCGGGACCAACGGCGATCAGATTGAACGCGGCGTTGGAGTTTTCGGCAAGCTCGCCGGAGAACTCCGGCTTGATGCCGATCAGGATGGTCTCCGACTGAACCGGCACGGTCAGTTTGCGTTCGACGGCCCGGCCGCCGCCTTCACGCAGGCGCAGAACCACTTCGGCGTTGAGCATCCTGGTGGTTGACGGCAGGTCGGACACGGTTACCTCGATGGCAGTCTTGCCATCGTCGTCCAGTGGCTCCAGCTGTTCCAGCGGAATGCGGACATCCTCCGCCTCTTCCTCATCGGACAGGCCGAATATGTAGCGCTCATAGGCCGGGTTGCTGGTGGTCGGGCGGATGTTGACCTCGCCCTCCAGGCTCAGGCCGGCCGCCGGGGCGCCGTAGAGATATCGGCCGTCGACGGCAACGGTGAATGTCTCATCCGGCGAGACGCTTGTTGCTTCGCTGGTCACGTCGAAATCGAGCCGATCGGGGACAAAATCATCGACCAGAAACGATGACTGTGCGATCGCAGCCTTCTTCGGATCGGTGTGGATCGCGACTGTCCAGGTGCCGCGCATGGAATTGGCGAGCAGCGGTAGATCCACGGCATAACCGCCGAGCGTCTCGCTGGTCACGGCCATGCGGCGGAATTCGACGCCGTCGGGGCGGGAGAAGATGAATGTGAGCGGCAGTCCACCGATCGCATCGGCTTCAGTATCGCGGGCAAG
The DNA here is from genome assembly GCA_900470155.1 of Hyphomicrobiales bacterium. Lineage (GTDB taxonomy): Bacteria > Pseudomonadota > Alphaproteobacteria > Rhizobiales > Rhizobiaceae > Allorhizobium. Next base: position 46,949 of record UBZT01000028.1, on the reverse strand, counting down.
GGCTGCCGCGTGCACGGTTTCGCCGGGGCGATAGATGCCGCGCTCGGTCCAGGACAGGATATCGACCGGGCCCGGTGCCGGGCGGCCGGTGACGCCGCGGTCGGACAGATCGAAGCCGGCGCGGGTCATGTCGAGGAAAACGTTGTCGTCTTCGCCCTTGCGGGCGGCAATCACGGCCGGAGCAAGGGCGGCGCCTGAGCGCATCAGGCCGGCATCGAACTGGGCCTTACCATTCGAGTCTGTTGTCGCCGTTGCCAAAATCTCGTTGTTCTTGGCAATCAGTTGCAGTTCGACGCCTTCCAGCGGTGCAGCGGTTGCCAGCGAGCGGGCAAATACGTGCAGGGCATCGGTGCCGGCGAAGGTAGAGAGGCCGATGTCGGAGACAACGAACCACTGGGTGGCGCGGCTATCCCAGTCCTCGCTCGCCGAGGTCGGGGAGACGGCGGTCAGCACATAGATGCCGGGCTTGCGGGTCGGCAGTGCCTCGTCAACCGGAATGCTGGTGACGACTTCCTTGTTGATGTCGTTGGCGATGTCGATCGTGCCCTGCCAGACGAGTTCACCGGTTTCATCGCGCACGCGGCTTGCGCCATAGCCGTCGAGCTGGGTGAGGAATTGCGAGGCGGCCAGAAGCGGGGCGATGTTGCGGTCGCCGATGCGGTAGAGTTCGAGCTTGGCGCTGTCGCTGTTGACCGACACCAGCGGAATGCCGCGACGGGCGGTCGATGGCAGGACGAAACTGTCGCCGGTGAAGCGCACGGTGGATGTGCGGTCGCGGACATAGAGATCGAGCTCGACCGGGGCGTCCAGACTTTCATCGACGGACGAAGGCAGGCCGGCACGAATGGCGAGCTTGTAGCGACCGCCGTGCTCAAGACCTTCGACGCAGATCTGGCTGTTCTTCGCTTCGAGGGCTTTCGGTGCCTTGCCATCCAGCGTCACGAACGGCGTGTAATCGACGCCCCGCTTGACCAATTGTTCCGAGAATTCGACGCAGACACGCGGATTGGCGCTGTCGGAATCGACCGTATTGCCAACGACACGAAACCCTTTGCGGGCGCGCAGCTCGCCGAGCTCTGCCTGGATTGCCGGGCTTGATGCCAGTTCGAGACTGGCCTTGTAGGCGTTGATCGCGGCGCGGTAGTTTTCCGAGTTGTCGAGGCCTCTGGCCATCGACGCCAAAGCTTCGGCGCGCGTTGAGGCGCCACGGGTCAGCTGGTAGCCGTTGATCGACGCCATCACGGCTTCGCCGGCATAGCTGGTATTGCCGGTGACGGAATTGGCGAAGCGGGCCATTTCAAGCCAAGTCGCTGCATCATCCGGATCGATCGACAGCGCGCCTTTCAGGGCGACTAAGGCCGCGTCGAGGTTGCCGCTGGTGAAGGCCACACGCGCCGTGTCGATCAGGTTTTCACGGCCGAGGCCGCTCTGTTCCTCGGGCAGGGTCAGGTTGGCGCGCTGATCGCGTGCATCGGTCAAAAGCTGTTCTGAGAGGAACGGCAGGCGCGGCGGCGCACCGATGTCGGCTTCAGCCACGTTTTCGACGATACGGCCAGCGACAGCACCGACGAATGTGTTCAACTGGTCATAGTCGGACTTGAGAAAGCACCACTGGACCTTAGGATTGTAGGTAAAGGCGCGGCAGGAGCCATCGGCAATGCAGCTTGCTTCGCACTCGTCCAGGGAAACGTTCTTTTCCGTGCGAAGATCGAAGCCGAAGTAATCGCCGTCCTGAACGGTTTCGATGCTGCGGCTGTCCTGCGCAACCGCGGCTGGCACAAGGGTGACGAGGCCCAGCGCTAGTGCAATGGCGGCATTTGACAGATGCTTGAACATGGTTCTCTCCCCAAGGCTGTGCGAGCCTATTCGAAAGTACTCTTGGTCCATGTCAGTGGCTTGTCAATCGGCACCGGTTACAGCCGGTCGATGTGACCTGTAAAGGTTCCTAGATCTTCTGCGCCTCGTTGCGCGTAGCGCTAAACTCCCTTGCCTGTTCAAGAATCCATGCGGAAAAGGCGCTTGCCGGCGCGTAGGCCATCTTCGACAATGGTCGGACGAGATAGTAGGCGCTGGCGCTTTTGACTTCGTGTTTCCAGGCGCGCACCAACTGGCCACTGGCCAGTTCGGGCTCGATCAGGAAGGTTGGGACAAGGGCGATGCCAAGGCCGGCCAGGCAGGCCTGAACCACATTGGAAAACTGCTCGAAACGCATGCCGCCGCCCCGTCCGTCGGCAATATCGAGACTTGCGAACCATTGCTGCCACGCGCGCGGGCGCGAAGCCATGTCGAAAAGCGGTTTGCTCAGAAGATCTTCAGGACGGTTTACCGGGTTTTGATCGAGGAATGTCGGGCTGCAAACGGGCGCCACCATTTCCTGCATCAGGAATTGGCAATCGGTACCAGGCCAGTTCGGCTCGCCGATATGGATAGCGGCGTCGAGGCCGGAACCCTCGAATTCGAACTGGCCGATGCGGGTGGCGAAGTCGATGATGACGGCGGGGTTGCGCTGCAGGAAGTCGGGAATGCGCGGCATCAGCCAACGGGTGCCGAAGGTCGGCAGGATGGCGAGCCTGAGATGGGTATCGTCGCGGGTGGCCATGGCTTCCAGCGAGAGGGTGCGGATGGTCGCCAGCGCGTCGCCAATGCCCTTGGCATAGTTGCGACCAATGGCGGTCAACTCGACGCCGCGATTGGTACGTTCGAACAACTTGACGCCGAGCTGGTCCTCCAGCAAGCCGATCTGGCGACTGATCGCGCCTTGCGTCAGGGCGAGTTCGCTGGCGGCGGCGGAGAAGCTGCCGAGCTTTGCAACGGAATCGAAGGCGGCGAGCGCGCTGGTCGATGGCAGGAAGCGGCGTTGATGTGTGAGCATTCGTCATGATTAGACCTAATAGCTGCATGAGTAAACATGGCTTGTTTTTGTGCTAGCCATGAGCAAAATGCTGCAAAACCGAATGAGGATACCAAGCCATGAGCGAGATGCAGCCCTTTTCCTGGAGCGATCCCTTCCTGATGTCCGATCTGCTCAACGAAGACGAGCGGATGATCCAGGATGCGGCCGCAGCTTTCGCCAAGGCGGAACTCGCGCCTCGGATCAATGAGGCTTATCTCGGCGAAACCGTCGAGCCTGAGCTGTTCAGGCTGATGGGGCAGGCGGGCCTGCTGGGCGTGACGCTGCCGGAAAAATATGGTGCAGCTGGGGCCAATTACGTGTCCTATGGTCTGGTGGCGCGCGAGATCGAACGGGTGGATTCCGGCTACCGTTCGATGATGAGCGTGCAGTCATCGCTGGTGATCTATCCGATCTATGCCTATGGCTCGGAAGAGCAGAAGGACAAGTATCTGCCGGGTCTCGTCTCGGGCGAGTTGATCGGCTGCTTCGGCCTGACCGAACCGGATGCCGGCTCCGACCCGGGTGGCATGAAGACGCGGGCCGAAAAGATCGAAGGGGGCTATTGCCTCAAGGGTTCGAAGATGTGGATCTCGAACGCACCGATCGCCGATGTCTTTGTCATTTGGGCGAAATCGGAAGCGCATGGCGGAGAAATTCGCGGATTCGTGCTGGAAAAGGGCATGAAGGGACTGTCGGCACCGAAGATCGGCGGCAAGCTGTCGCTGCGCGCTTCGGTGACCGGTGAAATCGTCATGGACAGTGTTGAAGTCGGCGAAGATGCGCTGCTGCCGAATGTGTCCGGCCTGAAGGGTCCGTTCGGCTGCCTCAACCGCGCCCGTTACGGCATTTCCTGGGGTGTGCTGGGGGCTGCCGAAGATTGCTGGCACCGTTCGCTCCAATACGGCCTCGATCGCAAGCAGTTCGGCAAGCCGCTGGCCGGTACGCAGCTCTTTCAGAAGAAGCTCGCCGACATGCAGACGGAAATCTCGCTCGGCCTGCTTGCGTCGCTGCGCGTCGGGCGGCTGATCGACGAACACAAGTTCGCCCCCGAAATGATCTCGATCGTCAAGCGCAACAATTGCGGCAAGGCGCTCGATATCGCCCGCATGTCGCGCGACATGCATGGCGGCAACGGCATCCAGATCGAATATCACGTCATGCGCCATGCGCAGAATCTCGAGACGGTCAACACCTACGAAGGAACGCATGATGTGCATGCTCTGATTCTCGGTCGTGCCCAGACTGGCATCCAGGCATTCTTCTAGGGCTTGGATTGAATTTGTTGCCAAATCGGCACCAGTTTCTTTTTAGGGATTCTGGTGCCGATGTGTAACATTCTTGCGTCTATGATAATAAAAACATATATAATTCTCCGCCTTTTACCCAATCAGACTCTAGGATTCCCGGACATATCTTGGGCATAACGTCCGGCGAGGCGGGTTCGTCCGTGGTTCGGCATGGAGGGTTTTGGGTATGTTGAGGCAACCTGAAATTCTTCTACTGAAGCCATCTCAGCTTATCGCCAGACGACTGGATAGGAGATGGTATGTACGCTGTTGCGGTTTTGAACACTGACACGCTGGCGGTTTTTCGCAGCGAGTATCCCTGGCTCAGTTTTCCGGAGGATATCTGCGAAGTCAGCCTGTATCTCGACGACAATCGCGCGCCAAGTCGTCTGACTGCCCTTACGCAGGACGCACTCGGCGAAAGGCACGCTGTCAATGTCGACGAATTCGACGTCGAGACGATCCTGGCATTGGTTCGATTCGCTCCACAGATGGGGTCAAAGCTTGAAACATCGCCCGACGAAGCGCGGGTCTGGTCCTTGCTCGAAGGCCTTCCGATTGCAGATGGCGTCACTCCGATCGAAGATGTCGAGGAACAGCGCAGGCTGCGGCTGGAAGAGGCATATCGGCAAACACGCCAGATAACGATCGAGCAGTTCCACGTCCTTATGCACGCCGATTCCGTCAGGCACAACGCATCGCGTCTGCAGACGTTGATTTCGCAAGTGCCGGAAAGCCTGCATTTGGTAGATGAAAGCCATAAATCGCTTTTTCTCGAGGTGGACCTTTGGCGGCTTGTTGCGGTCCTGCGAGACGAGCTCTCGCTGCCTGCTGACTTTGATCTCGCGCCTCGCGATGAAACGGACGGTTATACGGCGGCAGACTTGGCGCAGGCAGAGAACGCTGCGATGTCTGATCCGGTCATCCAGGCGCTGTTCGACCTGTCGCCGGTGGCATTTTCGATTTCCACCATTGGGCAGAATACCTCACGCTATATCCGGGTGAATCAGGCTTATCTTGATCTTGTAGGCAGTAACTGGGACCAGATCCGGGGACATGAAATGGTGGCTTCCGGCATCGTGTCATGCAGTGAAGCCCGGGCCTATCGGCTGATGCTGCTCGATCGGGATGGCGGCTATACCGGCCAGCTTGCGGACATTCGCAATGCGGCCGGCGAGAGCGTTTCGGTGTCGATTTCGGCGCGGCGCTTGTTCGTTGCCGGCCAGTTTTATGATTTTGAGGTTTTGACCCGAGTAGCGGAGGCCTGAAACCACCGCTACTCGGTACAGTTTCAAGCTCGTCGAAACACCGCTAGGGATCGCGCCTGAAGCAGGAAGGGCGTGCCTGCCTGTGCGTGATCGCCCGCACGGCTTGGATCAAAGGTTGTCATTTCCAGGGTCCAGTCGCCGCCATCCGTCTTCGGAATGGTGAAGTGGATATCCTGGTCGACGGGGTTGAACATAAGCAAGATCTCCGACCAGACGCCTTGCTGGTCATCCAGATCGGAACGCATCAACCTCAAGGCCAAGGGGTTTCCATCCAGCCAGTGTTCCGGCTTTTGTGTGCCACCGGTCACATTGTACCAGTCAATCACGGTGCCATCGCGCCAATTGGAGCGGCGAAGCAGTGGTTGTGCCTTACGCAGCTCGATGAGACGGCGGGTGAATTCGCGCAACTCGTCGCAGGTGGGCGGCAGGTTGTCCCAATGCAGCCAGCTGATCTCGCTGTCCTGACAATAGCCGTTGTTGTTGCCCATTTGCGAACGGCCGAACTCGTCGCCGGCCAGCAGCATCGGCGTGCCGTGCGAGAAGAACAGCGTCGCGAGGAAATTGCGCTTCTGGCGCTCGCGCAGGGCAATGATGCCTTCGTCGTCGGTCGGCCCTTCGGTGCCATAGTTGTGGCTGCGATTGTCATTGTGGCCGTCGTTATTGTCCTCGCCATTCGCCTCGTTGTGCTTGCTGTCATAAGACACGAGGTCATTCAGCGTGAAGCCATCATGCGCGGTGATGAAATTGACACTGGCCCAGGGACGACGACCGCGCAGGTCGTAGATGTCGCCGGAGCCGAGCAGGCGTGCGGCAAAGTCGGGTGCGCAATTGTCACCGTTGAGCCAATATTCGCGGGTCGAGTCGCGATACTTGTCGTTCCACTCCGCCCATCCCGGTGGAAAGCCGCCGACCTGATAACCACCCGGGCCAATGTCCCAGGGCTCGCCGATCAGCTTGACCTTCGACAGGACAGGATCCTGGCAGACCGCGTCAAAGTAACCGCCGCGCTGGTCGAAGCCTTCCGGCTCGCGTCCCAGAATGGTGCCGAGATCGAAGCGAAACCCATCGACATGCATCTCTTCCGACCAGTAGCGCAGGCTGTCCATCACCATTTGCAGCACTCGCGGATGGGATGTGTTGACCGTGTTTCCGGTGCCGGTATCGTTGATGTAATAGCGATGATTGTCGGGCAGGGTGCGATAATACGAGAAATTGTCGATGCCCTTGAAGGACAGGGTTGGCCCCATTTCGTTGCCCTCGGCGGTGTGGTTGTACACCACGTCGAGGATGACCTCGATCCCACCGTCATGGAAGGCACGCACCATGTCACGAAAGCCGGCCAGGCCGTTCGGGCCATAGTAGCGACTTGCCGGTGAGAAGAAGCCGATGGTGTTGTAGCCCCAATAATTGCGAAGACCCCGATCGAGAAGATGGCTGTCATCCGGGAAGGCATGGATGGGCAAGAGTTCGATCGAGGTGATGCCAAGGCTCTTGACATAGTCGACCGCTGCCTTGTGTCCCAATCCTTCGAACGTGCCGCGCAGATGTTCGGGAATGGCCTGGTGCAGTTGGGTGAAACCCTTGACATGCGTCTCATAGACAATCGTGTCGGCCCAGGGGATTCTGCTGAACTCGTTGCTGATACGGCTGGCGCTCGGGTCGATCACCCGGCATTTCGGTGTGACGGAAGCGCTATCGAGGGTGTTGAAAGACAGGTCCTTGTCATCGCTGTTCATGTCGTAGCCGAAATGCGCCTCCGACCAGGCAAAGTCGCCGACGAGTTCCCGCGCGTATGGATCAAGCAGCAGCTTGTTGGCGTTGAAGCGATGGCCGTTGGCAGGATCGTGCGGCCCATGCACCCGGAAGCCGTAGAGCATTCCCGGACCGACGCCGGGTAGATAGCCGTGCCAGATTTCGTTGGTGTATTCGGGAAGCTCGATTCTGGCGATCTCGACGTCGCCGCTTTCGTTGAACAGGCAGAGTTCGACGCGCTCGGCATGGGCGGAGAAGAGAGCAAAATTGGTGCCTGCGCCATCATAGCGCGCACCTAGTTGCTGCCAATCGCCGGCTTCGACGGTGAAATTCTTGCTGCTGGCGTCCATCAAAGTTCCTCGAATGGCTGGAGTTTGCGCCGGTTAAATCGCCAAGCGCGGTTTTGTTCCGCTGAAGCTCTGGCGAGGGAGGAACATTTCCATGCGCTTGCCGGTTTTGTGATGATGTGAATCGAGCATCATCTATGCCCTCATTTTCGGAGTGACATCATGCCAGCAAAATCGAAAGCGCAGCAGAAGGCGGCGGGGGCTGCACTGGCAGCCAAACGGGGAGATATTGAAAAATCAGAACTCAAGGCTGCCTCCCGCGACATGGCGCAGAACATGACGAAGAGGGAGCTCAAGGAACTCGCCTCCACCAAGCGCAAGGGTAAACCTGAGCGCGCTGGCGATCGTTGATGGGGCGGGAGAAAAAGGAATTCGCCCAACGGACTGCTCTTGTCACGGGGGCCGGATCAGGCATTGGCATGGGGGCTGCCCTTAAGCTCGCGCGTGAGGGCGCTTTCGTCGGATTGCTTGGACGCACCGAAGACGAATTGCAGTCGGTGATGCGCGACATAGAGGCGGAAGGTGGCCAGGGCATGGTGCTTGTTGCCGATGTCAGTGTCGACGAGGATATGTCCAAGGCGGTGAGCACTTTGTTTGAGACCACCGGCAGGCTGGATATCATTGTCGCCAATGCGGGCATCAACGGGATCTGGGCTCCGATCGACGATATGGAGCCCGCAGAGTTTGATCAAACAATAGCGATCAATCTGCGTGGGACCTATCTCACCCTGCATTATGGCGTGGCCTGCATGAAGAAGACTGGCGGTTCGATTGTTGTCGTCTCATCGATCAATGGGACACGCACCTTCACGACACCTGGCGCGACGGCATATTCCGCGACCAAGGCCGCCCAGCTTGCGATGGTCCAGCAACTCGCTCTGGAGCTTGGGCGATACCGGATCAGGATCAATGCTGTTTGTCCCGGCGCCATCGACACCGAGATCGACGACAATACGCATATGCGAAAGCGCGCGCAGACTGAAGTGCCCGTGGATTTCCCCCTTGGCGATATACCGCTGACGGGAGGGGAGGCTGGAACGGTTGATGATGTGGCTGAAACGATCGTTTTCCTGGCTTCGGATCGCGCGCGTCATGTCACCGGTACGCCAATCTGGATCGATGGAGGACAGAGCCTGTTGCGGTGACGTTGATGCCGTCTACTCGTCACCACGGGGTAATTTGTCTCCCAGCAGGTGCAACAGCCAGAGAACGGACAGTGCAAAGACGGTGGCGATGAGCCCGACCTGCCAAAAGCCAAGGCCGCAGGACAAGCCGATTGACCCGGCAAACCAGAGACCGGCTCCTGTCGTCAATCCCTGAACCTCCCCTTTGGAATAGACGATCATGCCGGCGGCAAGAAATGCAACGCCGGCGGTTACCGCTTCAATCAGACGGAGCGGATCCATGGTGACGCCGTCGCCCTGAAAGGTGTCGTAGTGCACGATTTCGATGGTAAGAATTGCAACGATTGCCGCTGAAAGGCACACGAGAATATGGGTCCGCAAACCTGCCGCACGGCTGCGCCATTCCCGTTCGAAACCAATGGCGCCGCCACAGACCAAAGCGATCAGTAGGCGCATAATGATCGATGACAATGGAAGGCTGGTTTCGGTACCGAAAGTTATAAAGTCGCTTGGCATGGTGCTGAATCCGAAAACGGCAGCGATCTCAGCGATCGCTGCCGTTCTAGTTAGTGCTTCTGTTCGGTAGCTGCTGTTGACGTGTAGGTTGCCGAGACGGGGTCACTGGCCGGAAAACTGTCTTCAAGGCCTTCCTGCAATGCAGTGCCACTGCGATTGCCGTCCTTTTTTTCCTGGTTGAGGCTTTTTACCGCATCGCTGGATTCAGCGGAGCCGTCATGCTCCTGCGTCGGTTGCGAGTCCTTTCCGGTTGCGCCGAAAGTACCGGCCTGCAGCAAGATGACCTGCGCCTTTTGCACGGCGTTTTCGCGCGTCAGCTGATTGCTAGCAGTTTGTGCCATCTCGACGGAAATGCGTTCGTCGCCATCGCCGATGAAATCGACGGTAAAGCCCGGCTTCACACCATTTCCTTCGCGAACTTGAGTTTCAATGATCTGCATGGCTGGCTCTCCTTTGACAATAATGTGCAGGAAAAACGCGGTCCGTGATTGGTTGTTCCATCGGTCAAATTGATCGCAATGGCTACCATTTGAGGGCGATATCGCTCAGATAGACCTTAAGGTGTTGTTTACCATGTCATTTGGCATTTTAAGAAAATCTGAACAAAGGCTTTCGCGCTACGTTGTGCTGTCGAAGGAGATCAACGATGCGACCAGGACATGCCTTAGCAATCGATACCATTCTCATTGTCGAGGATGATGTGTTCATTTCGATGGATGCCGCCGATGCCGTTGCACGCGCCGGCGTCAACGTGATCACGACAGAAAGTGTCAGCGATGCGCTGGACATTCTAGACCATGAACATATTTCGGGGGCAATCCTCGATTTTCAAGTCCGTGACGGCACGGTAACGCCGCTGGTGCAGCGCCTCCTCCGTCTGGGAATCCCGTTCCGTGTCGTTTCGGGGTCTGCGATCTCTGAAATTGAGCAAAATGGCATTGCCAGATCGCTCTGCGCTCCAAAGCCCGCGGATTATCGCAAGGTTCTTACAGCGGTGATGGGCGATCGTCTGTCAGTGCCAAGCCAAGGGCGCCACTGAGGCAGTCAACTTATGCCCTTGCCATCAGCCTTTCCAGGGTGCGCTCAACGACATCGACCATGACCATCGTCTGATGGTCGATTTCGATGTTCAGAGGGTCGCCCGGTTTATAGCGGGGAAAGGTCGTCTGGCGCAGTGTCTCAGGAATGAGGTTGATGGTAAATGTGTCATCGTCTGCCTCGGCGACCGTCAAGCTTGCTCCATTGACCGCGAGGTAGCCGCGCTTGAAGACGTATTTCGCCCATTCTTCCGGTATGCGGAAGCGGATGAAGGCACCAGGCATCGTCATCTTGGCGGCCACGAGTTCTGCCGTCGATGCAATGTGGCCGGCAATGTTATGTCCGCCATTCTCGTCGGTCGGTTTTGCCGATCGTTCAACATTGACGCCGTCGCCAATAGTCAAGATACCGAGATTGGTCCGCTCGAGCGTTGCGTCCATCGCATCAAAGGTAACACGGTTGCCGGTAATGGTGGTCACCGAAAGGCAGACGCCTTCAATCGAAACACTGGCGCCGATCTGGAGGTCGACGAGCAGGCGCTCAGGCAATTCGACGTGGAATTGCGTGTAGCCGTCATAGCGAACGATGTTGGTGACCGGAGCCACAGTTTGAACGATACCGGTATACATGGGCGACTTTCCTTCCGCGATTGTGCGAAACGTAATGTCTCTTTTTGCAAAGACAATCCCCGTTTTCTGATCGGAGCGTTCAACGATCGCATAGCATTGAGCGGCACGGCGGATTGGGTGGATCCAACCAATGCAGATACCCGCCTTTCGGCTTGCTTGCCGCGATCAGTTGTCCGGCGATATAGATCACGAGCACAATTTTTCTCTCGCAAAGGCGATCGATTGAGCCATGAAGAAAATCCTCTGTATTGCCCTCAATCCGGCAATCGACATTTCCAGCGATGCCGATGTGGTCCGTCACACCCACAAGACACGGACGTTCAATCAGCAGCAGTTTCCCGGTGGAGGCGGTGTGAACGTCGCACGGGTCATCTGCGAACTTGGCGGGCAGTGCGAACTGATGTTCCTGTCCGGGGGAGCGACCGGCCAGTTGCTGGAGGCGATGCTGCGACCGCTTTCCATCGTTGAGCGGCCCTTTCCCATCCATGATCCGGTGCGTGTAGCCTATGCTGTACACGAGCAATCGACCAATACGGAATATCGTTTTGTGCCAGAGGGGCCGTTGGTTACCGCTGAGGAACTTGAGCCTGTTTTCGAGGCCGTGGCGAAGTCTGATGCCGACTATATCGTTGCCAGTGGTAGTCTGCCCCGTGGGGTTCCGGATGAAACCTATCTGCGCATGGCAGAGCTTGCCGCGGCAAGTGGCGCACATTTCATTCTGGATACGTCCGGCCCTGCCTTGGCGTCGGCGCTTGCGCGGGCGAACATGTTCCTGGTTAAGCCAAGCCTTGGGGAATTTGAAACCTTTCTGGGACGAAAGCTCGATCACGATAGCGTCGGACCGGCCGCGCAAAATTATGTGCGCGAGGGATGCGCGCAGCATATCGCCGTAACGCTCGGCGCCGATGGTGCGGTACTGGCTTCCGCCGACACGATTGTCAGGGTGCCCGCTATTTCCGTTCCTGTGCAATCCGCGGTCGGCGCGGGCGACAGTTTCGTCGCAGGCATGATCTGGGCTTTGGCTGAGGGCCACGGCATCGACGAGGCGTTCCGCTTCGGACAGGCAGCAGGTGCCGCCGCAGTGATGACTGCGGGCACGGCGCTGTGCCGGCGAGAGGATGTCATGGAACTCTTCTCGCGCCAGCAAGAATGAAGCCGATTTGTAACCTGTGCGCAATTGTCCGCTTTTTTGGGCGGCCTCCGTCATTATTACTTGTCACAACTTGTCATGTTTATTAAGGAGAGGCTGCGCATGCGGCACGGCTCTAGCCATGCTGTCCTTTTTAGCACCGAGTCACTTATAGGGAGCTCCCAATGCCTCTCACTCATTCGGGACCCTCGATCAAAATTATTGGTCTGGCGATGATGGTCGGCCTTGCGGCGAACACGGCCGCTTTGTCGCAGGAGAGCGGCGCGCCAGTGGTGACGCCGCCTGTCGCATCTGACCAAGGTTCGCCGTCGACCCCCGCCGTTCCTTCTGCCGCACAGAATTCCGCACCCGACACAGCTGGCTCGTCGCCCGACGCACTGTCACCGTCTGGCGTCCCCGCTGCGGATACGCCAACCACAGTGCCGGTCACGCCGCAAACGGCAGCGCCCGTGGCCACTTCACCAGCGACAGGGCCTAGCGCCAATACACCCACGCAAGCGCCGGATCTCGGCCAACCGGCGGACAGCGCTGCGGAGCCTGCTCTGGCTCAGCCGGCGCCCGTCGACGCCGTCGCTCCGTCGGACGCAGCCGAGGCGATCCTGCCGCACGATCTGTCGCCCTATGGCATGTTCATGGCGGCGGACTGGGTGGTCAAGGCGGTCATGCTGTCGCTGGCTTTCGCCTCGCTCGTCACCTGGACCGTCTGGGTTGCCAAGACCTTGCAGTTGTTTGGTGCCCGGCAGCGCGCCAATCGGGGGCTGAAGGCCGTGGTCAAGGCCCGCTCGCTGCAGGATGCCCTGATTGCGCTTGAGCGCCGTGGCGGCGTCGTCGCCACAATGGTCCGCGCGGCCAAGCATGAAATGTCTCTTTCGGACGCAGCGATCGATCATGCCGGTGGTGCCGGTGTGAAGGAGCGCGTGTCGTCGGCGCTGGGCCGGATCGAAGCCCGCGCCGGGCGGCAGATGGCCAAGGGTACCGGCGTGCTGGCCAGTATTGGCTCGACTGCACCGTTTGTCGGCCTGTTCGGTACGGTCTGGGGCATCATGAATTCGTTCATCGGCATTGCCGAAACCCAGACGACCAATCTGGCAGTCGTTGCACCCGGTATCGCGGAAGCCCTGCTTGCGACCGCCGTCGGTCTGGTCGCCGCCATTCCGGCGGTCATCATCTACAACGTCTTTGCCCGTTCGGTGACCGGCTATCGGCAGCTGCTGTCCGATGCGTCCGCCGGGATCGAGCGCCTGATCAGCCGCGACCTGGATTTCCGCAAGACTGCGCTGCGGGATCCGCGTTCCGACAAGATGACGCTGGCTGCGGAGTAAGGTCATGGCAGGCGGTATTCGCGACAACAATTCGGGTGACGATCTCAGCGAAAATCATGAGATCAACGTCACGCCGTTCATCGACGTTATGCTGGTTCTGCTGATCATCTTCATGGTGGCGGCACCGCTTTCTACCGTCGACGTCAATGTCGACCTGCCTGCCTCGACGGCCAAGCCAGCGCAACGCCCTGATGAGCCGGTCTATGTCACTCTGAAAGGCGATATGAGCCTGGCGCTCGGCAATGACGTGGTGACGCGTGAGGCACTTGGCGGCGCTCTCGACCGCCTGACGACCGGCAACAAGGATGCGCGGATTTTCCTGCGCGCCGACAAGACGGTCGACTACGGCAACTTCATGGAAGTGATGAACCTGCTGCGCGACTCGGGCTATCTCAAGATTGCCCTGGTCGGGCTTGAGACATTGCCCATGCCACAGAGCGCAGACGAGGGCACGGCCGTGGCGGAGCCGCAGCCATGAACATCCATGGCGAGCAGCGGTCTCGCGGACGAGTGATCGGTGAATGGCTGCTGTGGACGACGGCAGGACTGACGGTTCTTGCGGCTCATGCCGGTGCTGTTGCGCTGATGCTGCGCGAGCCGCCGATCGAGCTTGCCGATGGAGCCCCGCCCGCCGCCATCATGATCGAGCTGGCGCCTGAGCCGGAAGCGGTGATCACCGAGGAAACCGAGGTTTCGAGCGAAACGGTCGATGCCGAGGAAATCCAGACGGCGTCCAACGAACCTTTGCCGGAACCGATAGAAGAGCCGCCGGTCCAGCCCTTGCCGGAGCCGCCGCCACCTGAACCTGTCGTCGAGGAAGAAGTGGTCGAGCAGATTGTCGAGCCGCCACCCGTCGAGCCGGAGCCGCTTCCTGAGCCTGTCGAGGAAATCGATCCGATCGACGAGATGGTGATGGCGCAACTTGAGAATGTCGAGGTGCCGATCCCTATGGTCCGGCCACCGGTGCCTGAGCCGCCGACGGAGAAAAAGCACGAAGCAAAGCCGAAGAAGGTCGTAAAGAAGCAGCAGACGCCGCCTGCCTCTCAAGCGGCGCGTCAGGCCAAGGCAGACGTTACCCAGTCCAACCGTACTGCCGCGCGGCAAACTAACAGCGGCAGCGGTAGCAGTATGTCGCCAGCAAAGTGGAACAGCCGTGTTCACGCACATATCGTCAAGCGATCGAGGTCACTTTCCGGAAAATTCAAAGTAGATGCTATTGTTGGGCTCTATTTTACGTTTGACCCTTCTGGAAATGTCACTTCCGTTTCCGTCCGACGCTCTTCGGGTAACCAGGTGCTCGATGAAGCAGCTGCATCAATGGTACGTCGTGCGTCACCGCTGCCAGCCCCGCCTGCAAATGTGCCGAATTTTCTATTGGTGTCACTTAAGATTGAGAGTTGACTCTACCTTATTGCCGTCTGCCCGCACTTCTTCTACGCAGAATGCATCTCCTGTTCCGGCCCCGCCGGCCGGCGTCAACAAGACGATCACGGCTCCTGTGCGTTTCAATATACGCTAAATTTATAGTTGCTGACTTGTGCCGGCTTTCCTGTTCATCCAGTCTGACTGGAGGACGGAATGTGGGTGAGGTCTGAATGAATTTGCTGCAGGCGTATGAAGCTGACTATGCGCTGATTGAAAGCTGGCTGGATGAAGTCTTTCCGAGGGCCTGCGCTGATGCCAGACTGGCGATTGTTCCCGATGTTCCTCCGCGCCATGTGACGGCAGTTTCGCGCGACGAACGCTGGTGGCGGGTCAATCAGGGTGATGGCGTAGAGGCGGTATTGCTGGTCCATGCCAATATCACGCGCTGTACTGTGGTGGTGCTTGCCGGCGCCTCCGTCCCGGCGACATTGCTTGCAGACAAGGTGACAGCGACCACGGTCGGCGCGAGAGAGCTCGGCTGGCGCTTTCATGCCGTCGACAGCCATAAGCTGGTCTGCTTTTTCGATGAGATGGATCTCGGTGGTTCCGGTGGGCGCAATGGCAGCTGGGTGGCACGCGATCTGGCCCGGATGCTGCGCTGGCTGCTGTCTGACGGCACGGCTTTTTAGCCAATCTCTGAAGCCTGTGCGTCGAACCTGGATTTGATCTCATCAACGAGAGCGTTGATCATGCGCTTTGCATCGAGCTGGTGCCAGGTGATGGTGCCGGTTTCATGGGTGAGTTGCAGATCCAGAACATCGGTCGTGGCATCGGAATCGCCCTTGGGCCTTGCCGCGACCCGCGCCCGCAAGGTTTCTGCATCGGCCGTCAGCCAGATGCCGATGAACGGTACCCTGCATTCGGTGGCTACCGCTTCGATCGCCTGGCGGTCAGTCTCGCGATCGAACACAGCGTTGACCAGGACGCTGCCCCCGGCCGACACGATGGCATGTGCCTTTTCGTTCAACTGGTCGTAGACCTTGTGGGAGATTTCCGGGCGATAGGCCTCGGGCGGAAGGGTTTCGCTGTGGTTGGCGGAAAAAATCGCCTTGCGAATACGGTCGCTCTCGAGGATGCGTGCGCCAGGCGGTGCGCCGAAGACCGGCGCCAGGGCTTCGGCGAGCGTCGATTTGCCAGAGCCGCTGAAACCGCCAATCGCCACGAGGCACGGCCTGGTGTCGGCGAGCAGTTCGTCCGCGAGGTGGAAGTAGGAGAGTGCGTTGGCCTTTGCCGCGCCTGAGGCGTCACCGATTTCGGCGATCTGGGTGGCGGTCACATGGGCGCGAACGGCGGCGCGCACGGCCATGAAGAACGGCAATAGGGCGAAGCCGGCATCATCGCCGGTGCGATCGAGGTAGCGATTGACGACGACATTGGCGAAGTGTGGAAAGTCGCGGTGCCAGAGATCCATCAGCAGGAAAGCGAGGTCATAAAGCACGTCGCAGGTGGCGATTTTCTCGTTGAAGTCGATGCAGTCGAACATGCGCGGCCCTTCGGGGCCGAGGAATAGATTGCGCAGATGCAGATCGCCATGGCAGAGCCGGACCTGTCCCTGTCTCTCGCGTTGATCCAGCACGGCCGCATTTTGGGTCCAGGCATGCCGGAATGCCGATGTCAGATCTGTGAGTGTGGCTGGTTCGAATATGGCGCCGGTGGCAAAGCCTGCCTCGTTGATGTCGAGAACGCCGGCCATGTTCGCCGCGCCACGTTCGGCGTGACTGACCGGAGCATCTTTGTGAAAGGCGGCGATACGTTCGGCGGTTTCCTCCATCAGCGCTGCCGTCAGTCGTCCGTCAGCGGCCATGCGGTCAAAGAGATCGGCCTGCGCAAATCGCGCCATCTCGACCACATGGTCGAGCGGCGTGCCGTCTCCGCCAAAATGAAGCCTGCCGTCCGCCGTCTGGGTGATCGTCCGAACCCCAAGATAGATTTCCGGAGCAGCCCGGCCGTTGAGCTCAAGCTCGCGTTCACAGAAATGGTGACGCAGGGCACAAGTCGAAAAATCGGCATAGGGCAGTTTGACGGCGCGCTTCAGCTTGAAGGCACGGTCGCCGACCAGAAAGACGATCGAGATGTGGGTTTCGATGATCTCGACGGGATCCGAGGCGTCATAACTTTCAGGTCTGCTGAGAAAGTCTATGACGGCTGATTGGTCCTGGATCTCCATGCACGCACCTGCAAACGCATTCCGATTGCCGGAGCTTCGCCGATTTTGGCGTCGATGGCCAGAGCAGCCTGCTGTGACCTTCGTTCGATGGATATGCGGGGCCGGCAGCGCAGATGCACAGCCGGCCCGTTTGTTGATTATTCGATGTCGAACTTGACGCCCTGGGCGAGCGGCAGGGTACGGCCGTAGTTGATGGTGTTGGTCGCGCGGCGCATATAGGCCTTCCAGCTGTCCGAGCCGGATTCACGGCCGCCGCCGGTTTCCTTCTCGCCGCCGAATGCACCACCGATTTCAGCACCCGACGGGCCGATGTTGACGTTGGCGATACCACAATCGGAGCCACGGTCGGAGATGAAGGCTTCGGCTTCGCGAATGTCATTGGTGAAGATCGACGAGGACAGGCCCTGCGGAACCGCGTTGTTCAAAGCCAGCGCTTCGTCAAAGTCTTTGTATTTGATGACATAGAGGATCGGGGCGAAGGTTTCGTCGACGACCGGGCCTGTCTGTTCCGGCATTTCGACCAGGGACGGGCGAACGTAGTAGGCGTCCTGTGCCTCGTCTGCGAGCGCACGCTCACCACCGGAGACCTTGCCGCCGGCGGCCTTGGCAGCATCGAGGGCCTTCTGCATGCGCTCATAGGCGCCCTTGTCGATCAGCGGGCCGACCAGCTTGCCGGTTTCCAGCGGATTGCCGATGGTGACCGAGCCATAGGCCTTGATCAGGCGCGGAACGAGCGTGTCGTAGATGCTTTCGTGGACGAAGAGACGGCGCAGCGATGTGCAGCGCTGACCGGCGGTGCCCATGGCGGCAAAAGCGACGCCACGCAGGGTCAGGTCGAGGTCGGCGCTCGGGGCAACGATGGCCGCGTTGTTACCGCCAAGCTCAAGGATGCTGCGGCCGAAGCGCTGCGAGACGCGCGGGCCGACCGTGCGACCCATGGCGGTGGAGCCGGTTGCGGAGATCAGCGGGACCTTCGGGTTGTCGACGAGGACCTCGCCGATGTCGCGACCGCCGATCAGAAGCGTCGAGAGATTGACTGGGGCCTTGCCGCCCTGGGCGACATAGCGCTTCACGGCCTTTTCGAAGATCGCCTGGGTGGCAATGGCAGTGAGAGGGGTCTTTTCCGACGGCTTCCAGACGGTGGAGTTGCCGCAGACGAGAGCGAGGGCTGCGTTCCACGACCAGACGGCGACGGGGAAGTTGAAGGCCGAGATGATGCCGGTGACACCGAGCGGATGCCAGGTTTCCATCATGCGGTGCTCGGAGCGCTCGGTGGCGATCGTCAGACCGTAGAGCTGGCGCGACAGGCCGACGGCGAAATCGCAGATGTCGATCATTTCCTGGACTTCGCCCAAGCCCTCAGACGTCACCTTGCCGACTTCGATCGACACGAGGCGGCCAAGCGCATCCTTGGCGGCGCGCAGTTCCTCGCCGAGCAGGCGGATCAGTTCACCACGCTGCGGTGCCGGAACGAGGCGCCATTCAAGAAATGCCTGGTGCGCAGCATCGATAGCTTTCTTCGTGTCGGCGGCCGAGATTTCGACGAGGGCGGCGAGCTTTTCGCCATTGATCGGCGAGCGGACGGTGAGCGTGCCGCCTTCGAGCGCCTTGGCGTCGACGCCAAAGGTTGCCATCAGCGAGACGGTTTCTGCCGCAAGGTTGAGGTTTGCGAGGGTCATGGTGGTCCTTCCGTCAGGTCTTTTCAGATCGAGTGAGTTCAAAATCGTGCGCCGGCCAGATGCGCCACCTGGGCGCCGGCTTCGTACCATGCTTCCTTCAGGGTGCGGAAGGCAGGCGCTTCTGGATCGGTCAGTGGCAGCGGCAATTGATCTTCGCTGATCTGGCCGAGAATGTGGTTTGCCAGCGTCTTGCCGAAGACGGTGCCGGGTGCGATGCCGCGGCCGTTGTAGCCGGAAAATCCGATGACGCCGGGAGCGAATTTGTGGAAACGCGGCAGTGCGTTGCTGGTCATGCCGATCTTGCCATACCATTCGCATTCAAATGCGATGTCGCCGATCTGTGGGAAAATCGACTTCAATGCACGGCGGGCCCAGGATTTGTGGACGGCAAGTCCGGTGCCGCGCAAGGCGCCGACACTGCCGAACACCAGACGTCCCGCCTGGTCCATGCGAAACGAGGACAGGATGTCCTTGGTGTCCCAGCAGCCCTGGCGCTCCGCAAGGATGGTCTTGCGCAGATTGTCGCTGAGCGGAATGGTGGCGAAATTGAAATAGGGTAGGTGGACCTGTTCATCGCGCACGGCCTTGAACGGGCCTTCGCTATAGGCATCGGTCGCAACGATCACCCATTGGGCCGTGACACTGCCGTCGGCGGTTGCGACGCGCCAGCCATTACCCTTTGTGTCGCCATGGTGGTCATAGCCCGTGACAGGGCTCGATGTGTGGAGCGTGGCGCCTGCTTTCATGGCGGCCGTTGCCAGGCCGCGGGCATAGGCGAGGGGTTGCAAAGTGCCTGCCCGTTTGTCGAGCAGCGAGCCGGCGTACACGCCGGTGCCGATCTTGCGCTCCGTTTCGCCTGCATTCAGCAGTTCTACCGGCGCGCCGCGGCGCTGCCATTGTTCGGCGCGGGCTTCGATTTCCTTCTGGCCATTGGTTCCGACCGCACAATGCAGGGTGCCAGCGCGCTCGAGTTCGCAGGAAATGGCGTGGCGGTCGATGATGTCCATCACGGCGCCGGGACCATTGCCGAGCAGATCCAGCAGGCGTTCGCCATGGACTGCACCCAGTTCGCCGGGCAGATCGTCGGGCATCACCCACATGCCGGCATTGATCAATCCGACATTGCGGCCTGCGCCGCCGAAGCCGATTTCCTTGCCTTCAAGCAAGATGACGCCGGTGCCGCTTTCGGCGAGATGCAAGGCGGCAGACAGGCCGGTATAGCCGCCGCCGACGATGACAACGTCGGCCCTGTGGTCGCCGACCAGCTTCCTCGTCTTCGGGGCGGCGGGAGCGGTCTTTTCCCAAAGACCGTGGGATCGCGGATCATTCAACATGGCGGGCCTTGGGGTCAGCAGGTGTGGTGTCGGTCGGAGGCAGAAAGCCGGGTCGAAAATGTCGAGATCCGTCTGCGGATTCTTGGTGACGTCATTCCGATCCGTACAGTCCTGAGATATCTAGAAGAGGAAACTAACGCGTTCCAGCGATATTTACTCAAGAGATCATTCCCAAAAGGCATAACCATGCTGTCACCCCGGCGCTTTCTTCCCTCTTTATCCTTGCTCACGGCGTTTGAGGCCGCCGCCCGGACCGGCAGCATCACTGCGGCAGCGCGCGAGCTTGATCTGACCCAGAGCGCGGTCAGCCGTCAGATCAAGGCGCTGGAAAACCAGATCGGCGTCGAACTCTTCCTGCGCGAACGCCAGACGATCCGGCTGACCATGGCCGGCGAGAGTTATGCACGCGAGATCCGCGAGGCCCTGCGGCGGATTTCCAGCGCTTCGCTGAACCTGCGCGCCAATCCGAATGGTGGCACGCTGAACCTGGCCATCCTGCCGACCTTCGGCGCCCGCTGGCTTGCGCCGCGTCTGGGGCAATTCCTGGCCGCCCATCCGGGCATCACGATCAATTTGGTGACCCGGCTTTCGCCGTTCGACTTCCGGCTGGATTCCATCGATGCGGCCATTCATTTCGGCAATCCGGTCTGGCCGGGCGCCGAACTGACGCTCCTGATGCAGGAAAAAACCTTGCCGGCCTGCAGTCCGCAATTCCGGCAAGCGCATGGCATTGCCGAGCCGGCGGATCTGTTGTTGGTGCCACTTCTGCATCTGACCACCCGACCGGATGCGTGGGAGCGCTGGTTCACCGAAAACGGCGTCGGTTTCGACAGTGTGCACGGCATGCTGTTCGACCAGTTCGCAACGGCGTCGCAGGCGGCAATCGGCGGACTTGGGGTGGCCCTGCTGCCGACGTTCTTGATCCAGGATGAGTTGAAGCGCGGAGAACTGGTGGCGGCAGTGGATCGCCCGATGCAGAGCGCTCAGCGCTATTACCTTGCATTTCCGCGGGAACGGGCGGCCTATCCGCCACTGGTTAAGTTCCGCGAGTGGATCGTCGGGGAACTGGCCAACACTGCGGGTTAGAACTGGGCGGCCAGGCTCGCCGTCTTCGTTGTGGCAAGCAGGAGGACGAAGCCGAGATGGGTCAGATGATGCAGCGTCTGGTCGATGCCGAGCAGCCACCAGAAACAGGAGCGGTCCGGCGTCATGGTCATGTGCAACTGGATCCGCGCTTTGCCGCGATCGATCAGGCCGTGAATGACGATATCGACAAGGGCAAGCCAGGCGAGGCTGGGGGCGATTGCCAGCGTGATCAGCAGGGTTCCCAGCCCATGGATCGCGACATGAAGCGTCAGCGGAAAAACCCAGCCTTGCAGACGTTCCTTGCCTTTGGCCATCCAGGCCGTCTGCAGCATGAAATCCGCCACCCATTGCTTGACGAGGAAGAGGACGAGGCCCCAGACCATCCAGTGGGTCGATATTTGCTCGGGCAGGGTGGGCATGCTGTGTCCTTCGCCATGTCGGTCGGAGATGACGATAGACCACAGTTTAAAGCGCTGTGAAGATCGCTTTTCGTTTCGTCTGGTTCTAGCTTTTCGCTTTGTTTCGCCGACCAGTGCATTTCGCGGCCCCCTGTTAGGCGATTGGCAGCATTTGATAGACCGCCTTGCCGGCTTACCAGCCCTCGGAAAGCACCTTTTCCAGCATGTCTGCGAAGAAGTCGGCGCTTTCGGTGGCGAGGCAGAGCGGCGGCTTTATTTTCAGAACGTTAAGATGATCGCCCGTGGGTTGCATGATGACACCCAGATCCAGCAACCTGTCGCATATGTTCGCCGTCTCCTCGGTCGCCGGTTCGAGCGTTTCGCGGTCGCGGACAAATTCGAGGCCGAGATAGAGTCCCATTCCGTGGACGGCGCCGACAAGGGGAAAACGCTGGCCAAGTGCCTCAAGCCGCCGCTGCAGGTGATCGCCGACGTCGCGGGCGTTCTGCTGCAGATTTTCGTCTGCCATGATGTCGATCACGGTCATGCCAACGACGCAACTAACCGGACTGCCACCCGACGAGGAGAAGAAATAGCCTTCCTTTTCCAGGCTGTCGGCAATATCGCGGCGGGTAATGACGGCGCCAAGCGGCTGGCCGTTGCCCATGCCCTTGGCGGTGGTGATGATGTCCGGTACGACGCCCTGCTGTTCGAAGCCCCAGAAATGGTGGCCTAGGCGGCCATAGCCGACTTGTATCTCATCAGCGATGCAAACACCGCCACGTGCGCGGATGGCAGCATAGACCTGATGAAGATAGCCGGCGGGGAGCGGAATGCCGCCAGCATTGCCATAGACGCTTTCGGCGATGAAGCCGGCAAGACCCTGACCGCTTTCCTCGATTGCTGCGAGTTTGTCTTCCACCGCTGTCACATAGCCTTCGGTTGCGTTCTCGCCACGGAATTTGCCACGGTATGTGTTGGGTGACAGGACCGGATGCACCCAGTTGGGTCGGGTTTCCAGCGCACGTGGATTGTCGGCAATCGAGGTCGAGACGGCGTCGCTGGCGACCGTCCAGCCGTGATAGGCCTCGAGCAGGCTGACGATATTGCGGTTGCCGCTATGCGCCCAGGCCAGCCGGAGTGCCAGATCCACGGCTTCGGAACCGCTGTTGACCAGGAAGACCGTGTCGAGGCCATCGGGAGCGAGCGCTGCAAGGCGATCGGAGAACTCGGCGACAGCCGCATAGTGGAAACGGGAATTGGTGTTGAGCATCGACCATTGCCGGCCCGCGGCTGCGGCAAGCTTCGGATGACCATGACCGAGAATGGTGACATTGTTGACCATGTCCAGATAGGACCTGCCCTGCACGTCGAACATATGCTCCTTCCAGCCACGCTCGATCTGCGGCGGATCGGCATAGTAATTCTTCTGCGGCTTGGCGAAGCTCGTCTGTCGGCGCGCAAGCAAGGCTTCGCTTTGCAGGTCGGGTGCATCGACCCCGACGCCCAGCATCAGGGAGGGTGACGGGCAGATCTTGCGCCAGACTTCGCTCTGGTGCGGTTTGGCAAACAGCGGCGGAACGAGATCGGGGTCGCGGCAAAGCTGGACCCGTAGTCCGCCAATGCCGCCCGCAGCCCCTGCAACAACACCGATGCTGTCGCCGGCATTTACAGCCGTGCCGTCGTCCAGGCCGCAGTCGATGCCATCTAGATGCAGGGATACATTCTGGCTCGACAGGATGAGATGGTGCCCGTCGCGAATGATGGTCGCATCAAAAGGGGCGACAGCTTCGGTTGCAGCCGGCAGGCAGATGTCGATGTGAAGCGCGAAGGTTGCCGGCGCTGTGGCAGACAGGGTGCGGGTATAGGAGAGGCGGTATTCGCCATACCGTGTCGAGGCAATGCCGGTTTCAGCGGCGGCGCGGGCCAGCAGCTTCCAGTCGATTTCCTGATCGGCCCAGTTGTCACGCACGAGATCGGGGCTTGTCACGCTGAGGTCGGTCAGGCGCATCTGATCAGGGGTGACGCCCGGCAGCAGCGGATGGGCGAAGACAAGTTCGGGGCCCGTCAGTTCAAAACCGGCTGCCTTGAGGATCGCCGTTTCCATCAAGGAGAACGGGGCGGAGGTCGCGACCTCAAACATTTCCCGCTCATGGGCCGCATTGCCGATGACGTATTCATTGTCGGGATCGATGGCCAATTGCTGTTCGGTGCTGGCAACCAATACGCCGGACCGGGCGACGATCAGCGGCCAGAGCGCCATGAGTTCTTCCTTGGTTAGCGGGTAGCGCTCCTGGAAAGCGGTGACGGCTGGCAGGATGTAGAAAGGATCGCCATCGGCGTGATGCAGCAGTGCCGTGCAGGTCACGGCCAGATCGGCGACCAGCCAGCCGTTGAGGATGTCGCCGAAATCGATGACGCCATCGGGGATCAGACGACCATTGGCATTGCGGCGGCTGACCACATTGTCGTCGGTGATGTCGTGGTGGATGGGCTGAATGCGCAGGCTGGCTGCCAGTGGCTGGATATGCTTGACCGCAACGATCATCGCCTTGGCAATCTGGTCGCGGCGCTTGTGGTCGGTTACGGATTTCAGCAGATGCAGGGCGACAGGGCCGGCCCGGCGGAGATCCCATTGCAAATTGCGCTCCAGGCCCGGATGGGAAAAATCCCGCAGGCCGCGCGCGACCGAGGCCGCGACATCGCCGAATGCGGCAACGACTTCCGGCGCAAGGTGCTTGTGGCGGGTGAGAGGCTCACCATCGAGATAGGTCAGCACACGAGCGCGGTAGTCCTCCCCATTGACCTTCACGGAGAGGATCTCCTCTCCGGTGAGGGCCGGTATCAACTCGGGAACGCGAAGATCGAGACCGCATTGGGCGAGATGGCGCATCGCTTCGTTCTGCGCCTCAAGCTCGTCGCCTGCATATTCCGCACGGCAAATCTTCAGGACGAAGCGCTCGGGTCCGGTATCGATCAGATAGTTGCGGTCCTGCTGGCTGCCCAATTCTCGGATCGGGCCGTTGAAGCCATACATATCGCTCAGGAGGCGGGTCGCATCGGCTTCCGAAAAATTCGGACGTGGAAGCTCGGTACGCTGGAAGAGAGCGGAATCGGCCATGCTTGTTTCCCTCGGAATCACAATCGAGAGATTAGCAGAGCACAGCCTAGCGTCTATCCCGCTCATGCAGGCGCTGACGAGGGCCGAATGTGCGGCATGTGGCGACGATCAGGCCAGTTGCAGAGGCGCAATGCGCCCCTGCCTGGATGGACTCTGCCTCAGCCCATGCGCTCGGATGCGTATGAGCCGGGGCTAGCGGGGAAGACGACGGTGCGGTTGCCGTTGATGAAGGTGCGATGGTGGATGTGGGCATGGATCGCCCGCGCCAGCACCTGGCTTTCGACATCGCGGCCGATCGAGACGTAATCCTCGGAAGACTGGGCATGCGTGATCCGGGCGACGTCCTGCTCGATGATCGGACCTTCGTCGAGATCGGCGGTGACGTAGTGCGCGGTGGCACCGATCAGCTTTACGCCGCGTTCGAAGGCCTGCTTGTAGGGGTTTGCGCCCTTGAACGACGGCAGGAAGGAATGATGGATGTTGATGATCCTGCCGGACATCTTCTGGCACATCTGGTCGGACAAGATCTGCATGTAGCGGGCCAGCACGATCAGCTCGGTGCCGCTCTGCTCGACGATGGCCATGATGCGGGCTTCGGCTTCCGGCTTGTTGGCCTTGGTCACCGGAATGTGGTGAAACGGGATGTCGTGATTGACGACCACTTTTTGATAGTCGAAATGATTGGAGACGACGCCGACGATCTCGATCGGCAGGGCACCGATCTTCCAGCGATAGAGCAGGTCGTTGAGACAATGGCCGAAGCGCGAGACCATCAGCATGACTTTCATGCGATGGGTGCTGTCATGCATCTCGGCGGTCATGCCAAACTTCTCGGCGATCGGCGCAAAGCCCTGGTCGAGTTCGGCACGGCTGGTGCCTTCTTCCGAAATGAACGAGACGCGCATGAAAAACATGCCGGTTTCAAGGTCGTCGAACTGCGATGAGTCGACGATGTTGCAACCCTTGCCGGCTAAATAGCCAGAGATCGCGGCGACAATCCCGCGCGTCGACTGGCAGGAAACGGTCAATACATGGCTCGTCATAGGCTCTCTTCTCCTGGACCCGGGATGCGCCGTGTTGTCTATCGCAGTTGTATCACACCGGAAAGTCCGGTGGATCGCATCTGGCACGTGTCTTCCCGCCTCGATGGTGCAAGCTTATGCGAGGCGAAGGAAAATTCCGTTCCCGTTGCGTCTTCGGCAAGCGCATCCCCGTCGTTGTTTGACGTGAGTGCTTGCCGCACAATGGGATCAGGAGACGTGGTGGAGGTTGCCGCTGCCGAGCTGGCTGATCGTGCCGCGTGGTGCTTGCGTCGAGTCTGCTCCGTCGCGGGGCATGAGCCGCAGCCGGCGCGTCACGCCCGGAGCCAGGTGGAACCAGTCATCCTCGGCACGGTGGTGTTCCAGGTCCAGATGAAGCGACTGGGCGAGAGTGCTGGAGGACAGTTCAAGCAGCCATGAGCCGCTTTCCTGAACCACTTTGTGCTCGAAATTTGCCGCATGCATCGCCGCAGCCCGTCCCAGCGGGAAATGGAAAGCCTCCGCCAGCAGCGCACCATCCGCAGAATAGAGTCTCGCAACGGTCACGTCATGCGATGGTGGGCCGAAACGGAAGGCATAGGTGGTGTCGAAGAAGGCGCCGAACAGATCGGTTGCCGGAATACGCTGATTGCTGCGGGCTGCCAGTGTCAGGTCGCGTCTGCCGCTGACGACGGGTTGCCGGCCGTCGCGCAGGCACACCAGTTCCACTGTTACCGGTTCGTCCTGCCCGCTTTCGTTGATGACATGCACGTCGAGACCACTGGTGCCTTCGTCGGTCAGCATTACCTGGAGCGGGCGGAACGCGCGCTTCAGCGCATACCAGACGGGCTTTGGCTCGCCTGTCGCATCGATCACGCCCCATCCGGGGCCGACGGCCAGATCCTGCAAGGTCCATGTGAGCGCGCCGCGGCAAGACGATGCCGCCCGGCGCCATTCGGCATAGGTTTCGGTGACGATCTCGGAGGTCACGGCGCGAGACAGGTTCAGATAGCGGCTGGCATCCTCGCGGCGCAGGCGTGCCGGATCGAAGCCGTAGAGATCCTGCAGATAATGGTCGCGGACATCCTCGAAATCCCAGGATGCGCCGCGATCGCGGGGCACCCGGGCCTTCCAGCGCGGATCGTGAACGGGCGAGACCGGTAGATGGTTGTCGAGGGTGCGCTGTTGCGGGACATGGGCGAAGGCGAGGCTTTCGGCGGCGAAGCGGACTTCGGCGCGACGCGCGTCGTGCAAAGGTCTTTGATAGGCGCCGACACCGTAATAGTGAGTGACACCTTCATTCGGTGAAAAAGGCATGGCGCCGCCACAGGGCGAATTGGCGACATAGAGGACGTCAGGGCGAAGCGTCGCCGCCAGGCTCGCCAGCGTTTCGTTGAAGAGTGGGCCGTTCCAACTGCGTTCGGGCAGGCCGAGCATGGCGGCCTGCTGGAAAACCTCACTGCCGCCGCAGACGACGGTCAGCGAAGGATGTCCCTGAAGACTTTCCAGCAATTGTGTCACTTCCCGGTCTACATGAGCCGAGAAAGTCTCATCAGCGGCCGGATAGTCGTAGTTGGCAAACATCAGGTCCTGCCAGACCATGATGCCGAGTTGGTCGCAGAGGCGGAAAAAATCCGGGCTCTCGTAGGTCATGGTGCCGCCAATGCGGATCATGTTCATGTTGGCTTCTGCCGCCTTCATCAGCCAGGGTGCGTAGGCTTCCGCCGTGCCCGGCAGGCGCAGGATATCCGCATTGGTCCAGATCGCGCCGCGGCAGAAGACGGATTGACCGTTGACCTTCAAGCCGAAGCCGTGGCCGTCTGCTCCCCTGTTGATCTCGATGCGGCGAAAGCCGACCAGACCGAGGGAATGGGGTTTGCCATCGATGATCAGGCGAAGATCGTGCATGGCCGGGCGGCCATGGGTTCGCGGCCACCAGGCATCGACATTCGGGATCCGCAGAGCGACGGTCATCGTGCCGTCGGCAGGTACCGTGAGTTCAACACGTTTGCCACAGCACTCGACGGCGACGTTTTCAGCCGCTCCCTGGAGACGGAAACTGGCGGCCAACTGACCGCTGCCGTCGGTGTCGAGATCGGCGTTGATGCGCAGGTCGAAGATCTGGTTTTCGCCGGTTCGGATCAGCGCAATCGGCCGGAAGGGACCGACGGGTTGGACCTCCGGGCACCAGCCCGGCATGTGGCCGAGAACAGTCGTCCGGATCAGGCGCAGTCCCTGATGGTCCATCATCTGGGGACGCCAGCGGGCGCGAGGACCACGTTTGTCGAGATGCGGGGCCAGCGCGCGGAAGCAGATCGCCAGTTCGTCGCGGCCGGTGATCTCGAAGGCGAGATCGTTGGCTTCGAACATGCTCTCCGAGGAGAGTCTGAGCTCGCCGTTCAGGTAGACCTCGGCAATGGTTGCCAGGCCTTCGAAACGAAGGATCGCCGGCCCCGGCGCTTCGCCCTCGAGCGAGCGGAAGTACCAGGCATCCTTGTCATGTAGCGGATGCGGCCGCGCAGGATCGAACAGACCGGCATCGGCCAGTGCACCAGCGACGGTTCCCGGAACCGGGGCGGCAATGCGGGCGGCGGGACGGTGGATGCTTGTCGGATCGGCATGGCGGCCGGCTTCGGTGACCAGCAGCGTCCAGCCCATTTCCAGCGGGCGGATATCCGCTCCCAGATAGATCGTACCCGCTGCCATATCTTATCCCTCAGCCGAGCCTTGCGCCCAGATCATCCATCAGCCGATCCCATGCTGCAATCGCAGGGTCAAGGGCAGTCGCCAGCGGTTCGAACTTCTTGCGGGCAATGGCGCGGGCAAGCTGGAATTGCGCGGTCTTTGCGCATTCGCTGATCTTCAGGGCCTCGATGATCGATGCTTCGTGTCCGGCGGCATTTAGCCATGCCAGATGGCTGGCAAGCAGTTCGAAATTGGCGCCGAACTGGCGCAGCGTATTGAAGGCGTATTTGTGGAAGTAACCGAAGGGCTTTTCGGCAACGACCTCGACCTGTCTTGGGAAAACGGCAGCGAAGGCCGCAATCGGATTGGCGTCCGGCCTGCGGATGAAGTGCCGTTTCAGCAGGCGGCTTGCGACGTCGCGCTGATGAGCGTTCGTGGTTGCCAGCGCGGGGAATTTGGCGAATTCCGTATAGGGCAAGAACGGCAAGGCTCCGTCCGGCAGGTCGTGCTGGAAGACACCATCGAAATCCTCGCCTTGCAGACGGAAAAAGCCGCCGTTGTGGAAATAGTCCATCACCCGGCCGGCAAGATCCAGACGGTTGATGCCGACGGTCGTCTTGCCATGCTCGCTGCGATAGCCGACCCCTTGCGTGTCCGGCATGAAATAGCTGTCCATCTCGACGAGGCAGAGACGGCCGCGACCGATCTGCTCGGCAACATGGCTCTCGACGCTGTCGAAGATGGCAAGCTCCGTTACGCGGATATCGTAGAGCTCCTCAAGGTCTTCCAGTGGCACCTTGAAAAAGGTGAACTGGTCGCCCTCGAAATCCTGCGTCAGCGTGAAGCCAAGCATGGCCTCCGGCGCAAGCCCTTGCGCGGCGAGCACTTCGATCCACAGATCGACGTAGCAATTGGTCTCCGGCCACATGCGTTCGCTGGAATGGAGCCCATGTGGTTTGTAACCTGCCGGATTCATTCCGGGAAAGACTGCTGTCATGGATGAATCAGCCCCAGAGTGCCTTGCGGACGTTTTCCGGCCATTGTTGGCTATCCAGGCCATGCTGGGCGAAGAGCGCCAATGCAATCCGCTCCAGACCGAAGCCGACGCAGGCGGTGTGTGCCACCGAGCCATCGGCGAGGTTGAGGCCCCATTTCGTGCCGAACGCATCCTGATGGTAGTTGAAGCTCATGCAAGCGGTCTTGTTGGTCTGCGACGTCACCGGAATCAACAGTTCGAACTTCAGGTTCTGGTCACGCTGGTTGTTGGCGAGCAGGCGACCGGCGCGACCGAAGAACGGGTCGTTGGCCACGTCCAGTTCCACGTCCAGGCCGACAGCCTTCATCATCTCGACGCCGCGATCCATCCAGGTCTGGCGGAAGGTCGTGACATGGGCCTCGGTGCCCATGCAGACATATTCGCGCATGCGGAACAGCTGCTGGCGTGCCGGGTCCTTGGACGGCTCATGGCGGAAGCAGTAGGACTGCAGGTCGTAGAGACCGCCTTCTGCTGGCAAGGGACCGCGCTTGGCAACCGTCGGATAGAGCGGATAGCAGGCAGCCGGCGTCAGGGCGATATCGGTTGCCTTCTGCTCCTTGGCCCAGTCCTTGCCCTCTTCCATGCACTGAAGCAGGCTCAGGTGGTCATGGTCGTTGCCACAGAAAGAGTGCACGGTGCCGGCGAGCTGGGGGAAGCTCTTCATGTAACCGCTTTTTTCGAAATAGGCGCGGTTCATGCCGGGCGGGAAGCGGATGGCTTCCGCGCCGTCGGCGCCGCCGAATTTGTCGATCAGTCGCTCGAAGGCGGCGATGACGTCTTCGAACTGGCCGCTGCGGCCGTAGAGCCCATCAACACCCGTCTCGATCAGAAGGCCGCTCTCGAAGAGACGATCCAGAAAGCTTACCTGCATATCCATATCCGTTACCCCAAAAGTCCGGTTTCTTGTTTGTGGACGAGAAGCATCGTCGCCGTATTGCCGAGGATGCGATCGTTGGAAATCATCAGTTCTGCCGAATGGGCATCGCGCAGATGACGGCCGAGGCTGAACGGCGTTCCGTTTTTGTAGCCCATGATGCCGCAGATCCTGAGCGCCTGGTGGATGACTGGCAGGATCATCTCGGAGGAGGCGATCTTGACGTTGTTCATCGCAACCGCGAAACCCATAGAGGACAGCCGGTCCGGATCGCTCAGCGCCTGCTCGTAGTTGCCCAGGCCGGCTTTGATATTCGAACGAATGACCTGCAACTGGCTCGACATTTCGGCAAGTTGCAAGAGGCCCGGAGGCGTTGTGCCGGGCGCCTTGCGGGCGGCGGCGCGGACAAAGGTCTGGGCCTTGGTGAAGGCATCGACCGCGATGCCATACCAGAGTGCGCTCCATAAGAGATGCGAGCTTGCCAGCATCGACTGGGCGGCGATCTCCGCAAAGGGTTTCGGCAGGATCTGTTCGGCCGGTGCTTCGCCCTTGAAGAGGAAGCCGTCGGAGCAGGTGCCGCGCATGCCGAGCGTGTCCCAGACATGGGTCTGCTCAAGCGTATACTGGTCTTTCAGGAAGGCCGTCATGACCTGGTCTGTCGGCGGCGCGTCCTTGTGGCTGCGCGAGGTGATCAGGATGGCATCGGCATGTTTGCCATAGGAAATGACGGTTGCGTCTTTTTCCAGCCGGCAGCGATCGCCATCGACTTCGATCGCGCAAATGGAGTTGCGCAGATTGCCGCCGATCCCGCCTTCGGTCGTCGCCGAACCGAGCAGCAGTTGTTCGCTGCAGATCTTCCGCATGAATGTGCGATGCCACCCGGTGTCCACACCATGCGAGACGAGGCTGGAAACCTTGATCTGATGCATGGCGAAGATCATCGCGCTGGCTGCGCAGGACTGGGCGATGATGGTGCAGAGTTCGGCGATCTCGGACGTGCTTCGGCCTTCGCCGCCACAGTCGACCGGGATCTGGATGCCCATCAGCCTTTCGGATTTCAGTGCATCGATGGCTTCATTTGGAAACCGCCCCGCCTTGTCGACGTCTTCAGCATGGATGGCTGCGATGGCTGCGACGCGCGTGGCACGAGCCTTGAGGCTCTGATCCACCACCTTGCTGGAGAGGTCCATCAGGCGACCTTTCTGTCCTCGAGGATCGATTGAACCGTTGTCTCTATCGCCGCGATGCTGGCGAAGGACTTTCTGTTGAGGAGATGATCGGGGAATTCCATGTCGAACGCTTCCTCCAAACCGAGCATCAGCTGCACCGAGGCAAATGAAGAAAGGCCGACGGCATAAAGGTCTGCAGTGTCCGCGATTGTATCGACTGCAACCGGCAGTCCGCCAAGCTTGCCCAGAAGTGTGCGAATTGTCTCGTTCATCTATTTTCCTCCATAGCGACGCTCAAATCTATTGAGCGATTTCTTACAGAGGAAAGACGAAGTTTTCGCTAAGCGGTTTAGTAAAAATCGACTTACTCAACGCGGTGGAGCGCGGGATATGCCGGTCGAAAGGCGATCTGCGCTGTGTCGGGCGCTAAAACTCGGGATATTCGTGGGCGTCGCCATGCCGATCAACCACGGTGTATCGTTCTGGCGCAGTCTCACTGAGCGCATTTTCGCCGACGGACACCTTTCCGAATCCGCCCGGCAGGTCGAGGATGTAGTGTGGAATACACAGACCGGAAACCTTGGAGCGCAGCTCGCGCATGAGGGCTTGGCCTTCCGACAGCGGCAGGCGAAAATGGCCCGTGCCGGGCGCCATGTCGGGGTGATGCAGGTAATAGGGCTTGATGCGGGTCTCAACAAAGGCACGCATCAGTTCCGCCAAGGTGTCGACATCGTTGTTGATGCCCTTGAGCAGGACGCTCTGGCTGACCATTGTCACGCCTGCATCGATAAGCCGGATGCAAGCGGCGCGGACGTCTTGCGTCATCTCGCGGGGATGGTTGGCGTGCAGCGCGACGTAGACGGTCTTGTTGCCGGCCTTCAATGCATCGATGAGTTCCGACGTGATGCGCGCCGGGTCGACTGCCGGAACACGGCTATGAATGCGGACGATCCTGACGTGCTCGATGGAGGAAAGCGCCAGCATGAGGTCTCGGAGCCGTCGCGGCGACAGGATCAGCGGATCCCCGCCCGTCAAGATGACTTCCCAGATGCCTTGATGCGACCGGATATAGTCGAGGGCGATGGAAAGCTGCTCCGGCGACATGCTGCCATCGCCCTGCGGCCCGACCATTTCGCGGCGGAAGCAGAAACGGCAATAGACCGGACAGACATGCAGCAGCTTGAGCAGCACCCGGTCGGGATAACGATGCACGATGCCCTCGACTGGCGAATGCACATGGTCGCCGATTGGATCGGCGCGTTCGCCTTCCACTTCGATCAGTTCGGCGGGGCTGGGGATATATTGCGCGGCAATCGGATCATTCGGATCATTGGGGTCGATCAAATTGGCAACGGTTGGCGTCAGCGCGATGGCATAGCGCGATGCAACCGCTTCCAGCGCTTCTGTCGCTTCGGCTGCGACAAAGCCGGCGGCTTGCAGATCGTGAACACTACGAAGTGATGCGTCAGCCAAGATGCGTCTCCGCGACCGGTGCCCACATCACCTGGTCGATGCGCAAGGCGCCGGTGGCCAGCATGACGAGGCGGTCGAAGCCGAGTGCGATTCCCGAGGCTTCGGGCATGATGGCGAGCGCCTCGAGAAAGTCTTCGTCCAGCGGATAGGTTTCGCCATAAACGCGTTGCTTTTCCAGCATCTCGGCTTCGAAACGACGGCGTTGCTCGTTGGCATCCGTCAGTTCGCCGAAGGCGTTGGCGAGTTCGACCCCACAGGCATAGAGTTCGAAGCGTTCAGCAACGCGTGGATCGTCGGCACAAGGGCGGGCGAGGGCTGCTTCAGCCACCGGATAACGGTCGAGAATGGTTGCTCGACCGATGCCGAGATTGGGTTCGATTTTCTCGACGATGACCCGGCTGAACAGGTCCGCCCAGGTGTCGTCGTCAGCGGTGCGAATGCCGGCGACGCGCAGTTTATCGGCGAGAACCTGTCGGTCTGTTTCCCCGGCTGCCGAAATGGTGGCGAGCAGATCGATGCCGGCGTGGCGTTCGAACGCATCGGCAACCGAAAGACGCTCAGGTTCAGCGAAAGGATCTACGCTCGTACCGTTGTATGTGAAGCTTGTTGTGCCGGCGGTCCGGGCGGCAAGCGCCAGCAGATTGGCGCAATCGGCCATCAGCGTCTCGTAGCTTTCGCCGACGCGGTACCATTCCAGCATGGTGAATTCTGGATGGTGGCGCGGGCCACGTTCGCGGTTGCGATAGACATGGGCGAAACAGGTGATGCGGGTTTCACCGGCGGCCAGCAGTTTCTTGCAGGCGAATTCCGGAGACGTGTGGAGATAGAGGGGTATCGCTGAGCCGTCATTGCCGATCGCACTCGTCTCGAAGGCATGGAGATGCGCTTCGTTGCCGGGAGAGACCTGCAGCGTCGCCGTATCAACCTCGATGAAATCACGCTCGGCAAAATGACTGCGGAATGCGGCCTGGATACGGTTGCGGCCGAGCAGGAACGGTCGCCGATCGGCGTGAGCCGAAGGGGTCCACCACGCAGGCGATGAACGGCGACGGTCGGTCATTCCGGATTCTCGGTCCTTATCTCAACACGGGCTGGCTATTTTGACGAATTTAGGTTACGTGCGCCCAAGAAATTCGAAGACGTCTCTCTGGACGGCAGGCCGTCCTTTACGACGGCTCTATCGCAGATACAAGGAATTCCAATGGTCAAGGTTATCGCCTCTTCCGTCCGCAAGGGCAATGTCATCGACGTCGATGGCAAGCTTTACGTCGTTCTCACCGCAGAAAACTTCCACCCGGGCAAGGGCACGCCGGTCACCCAGGTGAACATGCGCCGCATCGTTGACGGTGTGAAGGTGTCGGAGCGCTGGCGTACGACCGAGCAGGTCGAGCGCGCTTTCGTCGAGGACGTCAACCACCAGTTCCTCTACGAGGACGGTGAGGGCTTCCACTTCATGAATCCGGAAAACTATGACCAGGTCGTTGTCGACGTGGACACGATGGGCGACCAGAAAGCCTATCTGCAAGAAGGCATGGTCTGCATCCTGTCCATGCATGAAGGCATCGCGCTTGCGCTGCAGCTGCCGCGCCACGTAACGCTTGAAATCACCGAGACCGAGCCGGTCGTCAAGGGCCAGACAGCGTCTTCGTCTTACAAGCCGGCCATGCTGTCGAACGGCATCCGCACCATGGTGCCGCCGCATGTCGATGCCGGTATCCGTGTCGTCATCGCGACCGAAGACAATTCCTATGTCGAGCGTGCGAAGAACTGATTTCAGTTCAACGCGTTTCGATCAAAAAAGCCCGGCGTCATCGACGCCGGGCTTTTTCGTTTTCAGGCTGACGAGGCAGATCAGGCGATACCGCCAAGGCACATGTACTTGATCTCGGTATAGTCGTCGGTGCCGTATTTCGAGCCCTCGCGGCCAAGGCCGGACTGCTTGATGCCGCCGAAGGGAGCGGTTTCGGTGGAGATCAGGCCGGTGTTGATGCCGACCATGCCGTATTCCAGCGCTTCGGCGACCCGGAAGATCTTGGCAATGTCCTTCGAGTAGAAATAGGACGCGAGGCCGAATTCCGTAGCGTTGGCGAGTTCGATGACTTCTTCTTCCGTGTTGAACTTGAACAGCGGTGCGACGGGGCCGAAGGTTTCTTCCGTTGCGACCTTCATGTCGGTGGTGACGCCTGTCAGGATCGTTGGTTCGAAGAAGAGCTCGCCGGCGGACGAAGACTGGCCACCCAATGCGACCTTGGCGCCCTTGGATACCGCGTCGGCAACGTGTTCCTTGACCTTCTTGATTGCATTGGCGTCGATCAGCGGGCCTGTTGTCACGCCTTCGGCGAAGCCGTCGCCGACCTTCAACTGGTTGACCTTTTCTGCGAGCTTGGCGGCAAAGGCATCGTAGACGCCGGACTGCACATAGAGGCGGTTGGCGCAGACGCAGGTCTGGCCGGCATTGCGGTATTTGGAAATCATCGCGCCTTCGACTGCGGCATCCAGGTCGGCGTCATCGAAGACGATGAACGGCGCATTGCCGCCGAGTTCGAGGCCGAGCTTCATGATCTGGTCCGCACCCTGGCGCATCAGGATACGTCCGACATTGGTCGATCCGGTGAAGGTCAGCTTGCGGACCTTGTCGTTGGCGCAGAATTCCTGGCCGACCATGGCGGCGTCCGTCGAGGTCAGCACGGAGAACAGACCGCCGGGCAGGCCGGCGCGTTCGGCAAGGATGGCTATCGCCAATGCCGAAAGAGGGGTCTGGGCGGCTGGCTTGGACACCATCGCACAGCCGACGGCAAGTGCCGGCGCGACCTTACGGGCCAGCATGGCGTTGGGGAAGTTCCACGGTGTGATGGCGCCGACGACACCGACGGGCTGCTTGATGACCAGGATACGCTTGTCCGGCTGATGGCCGGGGATGACGTCTCCATAGACACGCTTGGCTTCTTCGGCGAACCATTCGACGTAAGATGCACCATAGAGTATCTCGCCGCGGGCTTCCGGCCAGGGCTTGCCCATTTCCATGGTCAGGATGGTGGCGAGGTCATCGGCATTGGCGACCATCAGATCGTTGAGCTTCTTGAGGATGGCGGCGCGTTCCTTGCCTGTCTTTTTCGCCCAGGCCTTCTGGGCGCTGTGGGCGGCGTCGATGGCCTTAATCACTTCGGTCTTGCCCAGATTGGGCAGTGTGGCGATCACTTCACCCGTCGCCGGGTTGGTGACGTCGAATGTCCTGCCATCTGATGCGGTCGCGACCCATTCGGTGCCGACAAAGGCCTTGTCAGTGACAAGGGTGGCGTCTTTCAGTTTTGCGGTCAGCAGGTTTGAAATGCTCATGCCTTTGCCTCCACTGCGACTTCGCGGATCGATGCTTCGATGATGTCGAGCGCTTCGTTGAACACCGCGTCCTGGATGGTGATCGGGGCGAGGAAGCGCACGACGTTGCTGTAGACGCCGCAGGTCAGCAGGATCAGGCCCTTGTCGAGCGCCTTCAGGCGAACGGCATTGGTGAAGTCGGCATCCGGCTTGTGCGAATTCGGCAAGCCGAACTCGATGGCATTCATGAAGCCAAGTCCGCGGATGTCCATGATCTGCGGAATGTCGGCACGCAGGCTTTCGAGGCGCTGCTTCAAGCGATTGCCGAGCTGGTTGGCGCGGTCGCAGAGTTGCTCTTCCTCGATCACATCAAGAACCGCATGGGCTGCGGCAATTGCCAGCGGATTGCCGGCATAGGTGCCGCCAAGGCCGCCGGGGCCGGGCGCATCCATCAGTTCGGCGCGGCCGGTGACAGCCGAGAGCGGGAAGCCGCCGGCGAGGCTTTTTGCCATGGTGGTGAGGTCAGGCACCACGTCGTAGTGATCCATGGCGAACATCTTGCCGGTGCGGGCAAAGCCGGTCTGAACTTCGTCGGCGACGAGCAGGATGCCATGCTGGTCGCAGATCTCGCGCAAGGCTTTCATCAGCGCGCGCGGGACTTCATAGAAGCCGCCTTCGCCCTGCACGGGTTCGACGATGATTGCCGCAACACGCTTGGGATCGACATCGGCCTTGAACAGCTTGTCGAGCACATCGAGCGAGGTTTCGACATCGATGCCGTGCAGTTCGATCGGGAAGGGGACGTGGTAGACGTCGCCCATCATCGGGCCGAAACCGACCTTGTAGGGTACGACCTTGCCAGTCAGCGACATGCCGAGGAAGGTGCGGCCGTGAAAGCCACCCGTGAAAGCAATGACGGCAGAACGATTGGTGGCGCAACGGGCGATCTTGATGGCGTTTTCGACCGCTTCTGCGCCGGTCGTTGCAAAGATGGTCTTCTTTTCGAAGTTGCCTGGTGTGAGCTTGTTCAGGCGCTCGGCCAGAGCGACGTAGTTTTCGTACGGCACAACCTGGTGGCAGGTGTGGGTGAAGCGATCGAGCTGCTTCTTCACGGCATCGATCACCTTCGGATGACGGTGGCCGGTGTTGAGTACGGCGATGCCGCCAGCGAAATCGATATAACGATTGCCCTCGACGTCCCAGATTTCCGAATTTTCGGCCCTGTCGGCGTAGATCTGCGTGGTCATGCCCACGCCGCGTGAGATGGCGTCGTTCTTGCGCGCTGAAATTTCGGAATTCTTCATCGTTAAGGTCCTCTCCGGATGAGTTCGTCAGCCCGGCTCTTCAGTCCGATCGCTGCCTTTGCATATTTCCTACATTTTTTCTGTAGACTTGCAATATGGTTTGTCGCAATTATTACCGGGCGCTGTGACGTTGTGCGGTAGGGCTTGGGTCGATGGATGATGTCCGTTTCAAGATTGCAGAGGCTGCCAGGATGGCAGGCGTTTCGCCGTCAACTTTGCGGCTTTGGGAAACGCAGGATTTGATCCAGCCAATCCGGACCGCGACGGGGCAGCGCATCTATGATCGCGACCTCGTCGACCGATTGAAGACCATTTCCTGGTTGCGCAGCGAAAAGGGGCTGAATCCGGCGGCGATCCGGGAGAGCTTGCGGGATGAAGCGGTTGTCGCAGAGCCGGAGACCGGTCCTTTCGAACCGGAAGAGGCGGGCGATCCCACCACTCTGCCCGTGGGGATGAAGATCCGCCGCTTGCGCCGTGAAGCCGGCAAAACTCTGGAGGCCGTTGCTCAGAAAACGGGTGTGTCCCTATCGCAGTTGTCGACATTCGAACGCACGTCGCAAGGGCTTTCCTTTACCGCGCTGCATGAGGTGGCCAGCTGTCTTGGCACCACGATCGCATCCTTAAGCGGCCAGGAGCAGCGGCAGGGCGGCGAATCATTGATTCGCGAGGGAAAATGGCCGTCTTGGCCAGCTACATCGTCCGGTGTCGCGATCCAGGTCCTTGCGGAGGGTCGCAACCAAATGGAATGCAATCGGTTCCAGCTCGCGCCAGGCGCGTCTAGCGAAGGTGCCTACCAGCACGCCGGCGAAGAATTCATCCACATGCTTACCGGAAGCCTGGAGATTATCCTGGATGGCGATTGCTTTTTCGAGCTCAATGCAGGCGACAGCTTCTACTTTGAGAGCCGCAGGCCGCATTCGTGGCGCAATACATCGAGCGGCGAGACGGTTCTGATCTGGATCAATACGCCGGCAACGTTCTGATTTCGATGGTCGGGATCCGTTTCTAGCCCATAAAAAAGCCCGGCAGCCATTGCTGGCGCCGGGCTCTTGGGCTTGCGAGCCTATTACATTGTCTTGGCGGTTTTTGCGTCGAATGCGTAGCCGCCACCGATTGCAACGTTCAGGTTGACGTAGTCCGTTGCCATCTGCTGTACGGCGGCCGCGAGATTTGCACGGGCGCTGTCGACCGACCGCTGTGCGTCGAGGACGTCGAGCAGCGAGGATGCACCATCGCGGTAGCTTGCGGTCGAGAGCGACAGGGCTTCCTGGTAGGAATTCACCGTCGCGTTGAGTGCGGAGACTGTCCGACGTGTGCGGCTGATCGAGGCCAAGGCATTTTCCACGTCTTCAACGGCTGAGAGCACGGTCTGCTTCCAGGCCAGATACTGTTCGCGAGCCGAGGAGTTGGCGATATCGACATTGGCCTTCAGGCGCCCGCCATCCAGGATCGGCAGGGTCAGGCTCGGCCCGAAGGACCAAGGTGTCACGCCGCCGCTGATCGCACTGGTCGCAATGATGCTGGACGAGATCGTGCCGCTGAGCGAGATCGACGGATAAAGCTGCGCTTCCGCGACGCCAATCTGGGCAACCGCAGCTGCTAGATTGCGTTCGGCTGCGCGAATATCGGGACGATTGCGAACTAGATCGGCTGGCACGCCGGCGCTGACACTGCGGCGGGCGTAAGGCTGCGACGCACCCTTCTGGAGATCGGCGACCAGCGAGGATGCCGGCAGGCCGAGCAGCAGGGCAATGCGATGCGCGGATGCGCGGAAGCTGGTTTCAAGGCCCGGAAGCTCAGAGAGCGTCGAATTCACCAGACCTTCAGATTGCACGACATCAAGGCGCGATGCAGCGCCGGCCTCCAGCTGCAGCTTGGTCAGGTCGAGCGTTTCGCGACGTGACCCCAAGCTCTTCTTAGCAATGGCGATGCGCTCCTGGAAAAAGCGTGCATCGATATAGGCTGTGGCAATGCTGGACAGATAAGTCAGGCGAGCAACGTCGGCGCTGGCATAGGCTGCATCGAGTGTTGCCTTGGAGCTTTCCTTGGTACGGCGATATTGACCGAACAGGTCGAGCAGCCAGGACGCGCCCAGACCACCTGAACTTGTCGACGTTGTGGCCTGCGACTGGCCTGAATAAGCTCCACGGCCAGTTTGGCGTGACGTTTCCTGCGACGCCGAGAGGTTAAGTTGCGGCATGGCGCTGGCATCGGCGGCAAGGTAGCTCGCTTCAGCTGCGGTGATGCGCTCAAGCGCCTGCAGCACGTCGAGGTTCTGGCTCATGCCCTGCTCGACCAGCGAATTCAACTTAGGATCGTTGAATGCGGTCCACCAGGCCACTGTCGATACGTCGCCATTGGCCTGCTTGCCGCCTTCGGCAAACTTACCCGGCAACGGCGTCTCTGGTGCGGTGTGATCAGGACCGGTCACGCAACCGGAAAGCAGAAGCATCGCGAGGGGAGCGGCTATGCGAATAGAACCCATCATCTTTTCCTAGATCTTTCACCCAAGTTACGGACCGCAGCCTGATTCGTTCATGAGACAGCGGTTGCGTGAATTTATGCTTAATTAATGTGCCGGCCTTCCCCGAAAGCCGACACAATCTTTTGTTAACTTATCAAGCCCTCTGTCAAGATGACAGGGGGTCCTTGCGTTTTTCCCTGTTGGAAAGCTTGCGAATTATTACAAAGAATGACGGCACGAAGAAAATGCCCAACGCTGTTGCCGTCAGCATGCCGCCAAGGACGCCAATACCGATCGAATTCTGCGCTGCCGAGCCGGCACCCGTTGCGATTGCAAGCGGAACAACGCCGAGGATGAACGCAAGCGAGGTCATGATGATCGGGCGCAGCCGAAGCTTTGCGGCCTCGAGGGTCGCCTCGATCAGTCCGACACCGGCTGCATGTCGGTCCTTTGCAAATTCCACGATCAGAATCGCGTTCTTTGCAGCAAGACCGATCGTCGTCAGCAGCCCCACCTTGAAGTAGACGTCGTTCGACTGGCCAAACAGCGAAGCGGCGGCAACTGCCCCCAAGACACCCACGGGCACGGCCATGATGACCGAGAAGGGAATGGACCAGCTTTCGTAAAGTGCCGCGAGGCACAGGAAGACGATCAGGATCGACAGGGCGTAAAGCATAGGAGCCTGTGATCCGGACAGCCGCTCCTGGTAGGAGATGCCCTGCCACGCAACTGTGTATCCGCCGCCAAGCTCCGCGGTCAGTTGCTCCATCGTGTCCATCGAGGTACCCGAACTGACACCGGGACCTGCTGCGCCTTCGAGGGATATGGCTCCCACACCATTGAAGCGGTCAAGGTTCGGTGCGCCACTGACCCACTGAAGGTTGGTGAAGGCCGAGAACGGAACCATCTCGCCGGTACCGTTGCGCGCGAACCATTCATTGATGGAGTCGGAACGCATGCGATAGGGCGCGTCGCCCTGGACGATCACGGGCTTCAGTTCGCTGTTGAGCGTGAAGTCGTTGACGTCGCGTCCAGCAAAGATCGTCGACAGCATCGAGTTGACGGTGGCGAGATCAAGTCCCATTGCGCCCATTTTCTCCTGGTCGAGGAGTATCTTGAGCTGGTTTTCAGCCGGCGGGCTGTTCGAGCGCAACGAACTGACATTCGCATTGCCGCTGCCCGCCTGAATAAGCCGCTGGGACGCAGCCGTCAGGGCTTCCGTGCCGTTCTTGCCGCTGTCCACCAGATACATGGAGAAGCCGCTGGAATTGCCGAGACCCGAGATTGCTGGTGGTTGCAGGGGGAAAACCATGCCATCACGCAGGGTGAAGAAATAACCCATGGCGCGCTGGACTACAGCAGAAGCTGCCAGTTGCGGATCCGTACGCTGATCGAAATCCTTGAGCTTGGCGAACACCATCGCGTAATTCTGGCCGGACCCGGTGAAGCTGAAGCCCGATACCGCGAACACGTCCTGGATCGCCGCCTTTTCCTTCTCGAGGTAAAAATCTTCGATCTTCTTGATGACTTCTTCCGTGCGGGCCGTCGTGGCTCCATTTGGAAGCTGGACGATGGTCATCAGCACACCCTGGTCTTCCTGTGGCAGGAAGGAGGTGGGCAAACGCAGGAAAAACCAGGCGCAGCCGCCGATGACGACCGCAAACATCAACATCACTCGCAGTGGGCGCTTGAGCAGGTAGGCGATCGAGGAAACGTAGCCATTTGTCGTCTTGTCGAAGTTGCGATTGAACCAGCCGGCCAGTCCGCGCTTCGGCTTCGTATGGTCAATCGGCTTCAGCATCGTGGCGCAAAGAGCCGGCGTCAGCACGATTGCAACCAGGGCCGACAGCAACATGGCGGAGACGATTGTCACGGAGAACTGACGATAGATGATGCCGGTCGAGCCGCCGAAGAATGCCATCGGGATGAACACGGCTGTCAGCACCAGCGCGATGCCGACGATCGCCCCGGTGATCTCGCCCATGGATTTCTCGGTGGCCTCCAGGGGGGACAACCCTTCTTCCGACATGATGCGTTCGACGTTTTCGACGACGACGATCGCGTCGTCGACCAGAAGGCCGATGGCAAGCACCATGGCGAACATGGTCAATGTGTTGATCGAGTAGCCCGTCAACGCCAAGATCCCGAAGGTACCAAGCAGGACGACCGGAACCGCGATCATCGGGATGAGCGTTGCGCGCAGGTTCTGCAGGAAGATGAGCAGAACGAAGAAGACCAGGACGATGGCTTCGATCAGCGTGTGGACGACCTTCTCGATCGAAAGCTCGACAAATGGCGTCGTATCATACGGATAGGTGATGACGACATTTTCTGGCAAGCTCGGAGCGACTGTGTTCAGCGCGGCCTTGACCCTGGCTGCGGTATCCAGTGCATTTGCCCCCGTCGCCAAGTTTACCGCAAAGCCGGTTGCAGGTTTCCGGTTGGCGCGGGTATTGGTGCTGTACTCTTCCTGGGCGATTTCGATCCGCGAGACGTCGCTGAGGCGCACGGTGGCGCCATCGGTCTCGACCTTGAGAATGATCGATTCGAAATCGCCAACCGTCTGGAGCTGGCTTTGTGCCGTGACCGTGACGTTTAGCTGCTGGCCTTCCATGACAGGTTGTCCGCCGATGGAGCCGACCGATACCTGTGTGTTCTGAGCCTGGATTGCCGACGTGATGTCGGTGGGGGTCAACTGAAACTTGTTCAGCTTGAGAGGGTCGAGCCAGACACGCATCGCATAGCCCGTGCCGAAGATCTGAATGCTGCCGACGCCTTCCAGCCGCTTGATCTGATCTTCGATCTGGCTGGTGAAGATATCGCCGAGTTCAACCGGGCTGCGTTCGCCGTCGGTTGATACGAGAGCGCCAACCAGCAGAATGCTGGAGGTTGAACGCGTCACCGACAGACCGTTCGACTGGACAACATCCGGCAGTTGCGACTGAACGAGCTGGAGCTTGTTCTGCACCTGAACCTGCGCGATGTCCGGATCGATCGTATTGCCGAAGGTCAGCGTGATGGTCGCTGATCCGGTGCTGGAGGAGGATGTCATGTAGGTGAGGTCATCGAGGCCGGTCATACCGTCCTCGATGATCGAAGTCACCGATTTCTCAACTGTTTCGGCGCTGGCGCCGGTATAGGTAGCGGAGATGCGCACCGTGGTCGGCGCGATTTCCGGATATTGCGAGATCGACAATGTCGAGATCGCCAAAGCGCCTCCCAACATGATGATGATCGCGATCACCCAAGCAAAAATCGGGCGACGGATGAAATATTTGGCCATTGGTTGTCCCTTAACGCCTGTTGTGCCTTACCGGAGCGCGATTATGGTTGCGCTGCAGGGGCGGCGGCGGGCGCCGCGGTTTCAACGACGAATCCCTGTTCATTGACGGTCGATTCCACCGGCTGGACAGTCGCGCCGTCACCGATCCATTGGAAACCGTCCACAATCAGCTTATCGCCATCCTGGATGCCGGAAGCGACAAGCCAATTATTGCCGGAGACCTGGCTGTCGGGGAAGGTGCGGGTTTCAACCTTATTCTCGGCCGTGACGAATTTTGCGTTCAGTTCGCCTTGCGCGTTGCGGGTTGCCGCGCGCTGGGGAATGAGAAAGCCGTTTTCGGTGCCCACAGTCACGGTGGCGCGGACATACATGCCCGGAAGAACCAAGTTGTCCGGATTGTCGAACACCGCACGGATCGAGAAGGTGCCGGTGGTCTGGCTGACAGCCATTTCAGACATGTCCAGCTTGCCGACGATCGGATACTGCTGGCCGTCTTCCAGCGTCAGACGGATTTCGGCTTCCTGGTCGCCGGACTGATTGACGCGCCCGGCCTTGATGGCCTCCTGAAGACGCAGGAGGTTGACGCTGGACTCCGTCAGTTCGATGTAGATCGGGTCCAGACGGCGCAAGGTCGTCAGCGCATCCGTCTGGTTTGCCGTCACGACATTGCCGATCGAAAAGACAGACGCGTTGGTGACGCCTTCGAACGGAGCCCGGATCTCGGTCAGATTGAGATTGATGTTGGCAGCGCGCAGAGCAGCCTTGGCTTGGGCGACATCTGCCTGGGCCTGCAAAAGCGTGACGCGGGCATTCTCCAGTTCGACCTGTGTTGCGCCGCTGTTGACCAGGCGTTCCTGGCGCGCCAGGTTTGACTGGGCTGTGGGAACGCTGGCTTCGGCCTTTTCGAGACTTGCCTGAGCCTGGGCGACTTCCGCGCTATAGCTATCGTCCTCAATCTTGAAGAGCAGGTCGCCGGCCTTGACTTCGCTGCCTTCCTTGAAGGCGATTTCCTTGATCACGCCGCTGACGCGCGGACGGATGTCGGCCGTCTGAAAGGCGGAGGCGCGTCCGGGCAGTGTGGAGGTGAGGGGATGGGGCGCCTGCTTCATGAGCACGACGCTGACAGGAGACGGCGGCTTTTCACCAGCGGTGCCCGCGCCGCCGGCGTTCTGCGCCGTGCCGGAATCACTGCAGCCGGCAAGCGCGGCCGCGCAGAGTACGAGGACGGATGTAAGCTTAAGACGTCGTGTCATGGTGAGTTCCAAAGCGAGAATGACGAAAGGCACCTCGCGCCGCATGTCCGTCGCTCCCGCTGGAGCTACAGACCATTGCTACGTCCGATGCCGCGACCACCGCCCCGTCCCGAGGGCGATGAATGTGAAGTGACGTATGTTAAGTTTCATCACTTGGCAAGGGGGGAGCGCAAGGCGATGTCAACAAGATTGACGACTTCCTTACACCGTGTTGCCAATTTATCCTTGTTCTCCATCCCCAGCATGACGGGGTGGATCACACATGCGAGAGCATCAAACGCGACATTGGCATATCTTGGGATATCGGTGACCTTGTACAGGCCTTCCCGTTCGCCGGCGCGAATGATCTCCGCGATCGTCTCGACCACCATTTCGCGAAAGCGTTCGCCACAATCGAGTTCTTCCCGGATGGTGACCTGAATCATTTCGAAAACGAACGGGG
Source organism: Hyphomicrobiales bacterium (assembly GCA_900470155.1). Taxonomy (GTDB): domain Bacteria; phylum Pseudomonadota; class Alphaproteobacteria; order Rhizobiales; family Rhizobiaceae; genus Allorhizobium. The sequence continues at coordinate 2,097 of UBZT01000028.1, read as the reverse complement.
CGTCCTTCTGGTCCGAAAGATGCTCGTCCATCAGGTGGCGCGCCAGTTCATAAAGCCTTACGGGGGCTGGTTTGTTCTGATCGAGTATCTTCAGTTCGCCGATGGTTTCCTGGATCGCGCGGGTTGCAATCGCATCCACGAGGCTTGCCTTGGTGCGAAAATGCTTGAAGACGTTGGCCGGCGACATCGCGAGTTCGGCAGCTATGTCTGCGATAGTGACACTGGCATAGCCATGCGCGCGAAACAGGGTCTCGGCCATGTTCAGAATGTCCTCCCGCGTTTCCTCTGCGGGGCGGCGCGACCGGCGCGGCGCTGGCTGCCGCTCAGAGGTGATCTGAGCGGGGCTTGTCTTCATGCATTTGTCGTCACCTGATGACACGATTGCTCATATCTCCGGAAAATAGCGGGCGAGATTCCCGCGGACCCGATCCTTGGGTGTCGCGCCGTGATCGTCGGGGACAAATGTCTGCCCGGTGATCGCTTCGAACGCCTTGATATAGACCTCGGACGTGTCTTCGACCAGCGCCGGAGGAATTTCGGGGATTGCGTCCTTATAAGGATCACAACGCTCGGCGACCCATGCACGGACAAAATCCTTGTCGAAGCTTGCGGGTCGCGTGCCGTTTTCGAACGCATGCGGATAGCTTTCGGCAATCCAGTAGCGGCTGCTGTCCGGGGTGTGGATCTCGTCTGCGAGGACGATCGTACCATTCTCGTCCGTGCCGAATTCGTATTTGGTATCGACCAAGATCAGACCGCGATCGGCGGCCAGTTTCTGGCCTTTGGCAAACAAAGCCAGCGCATAGTTCGAGAGCGTCTGCCACTGCTCGGCAGTCAGCAGTTTCTTGGAGACGATTTCGTCGGGCGTCAGCGGTTCGTCATGACCGCCGTCGAATTCCTTGCTGGTTGGCGTGATGATCGGTGTCGGCAGCTTCTCGTTGTCGCGCATCCCGTCGGGCAAAGTGATGCCGTACATGCTGCGCTCGCCTTTCTTATAGAGGGTGAGGATCGAAGTGCCGGTCGTGCCGGCAAGATAGCCTCGCACGACGACCTCCACGGGAAGGATATCGAGGCGCTTGCCGATGACGACGTTGGGGTCCGGATAGGAGATCACATGGTTCGGGCAGATGTCCTTGGTCTGCTCGAACCAGTAGCGTGCAGTCTGGGTCAGCACCTGCCCCTTATAGGGGATGCAGGTCAGGATGCGATCGAAGGCGCTGAGACGGTCGGTCGAGATGATGATCCGGCTGCCGTCCGGCAGATCGTAGTTTTCCCGTACCTTGCCACCATAATAATGCGGCAGTTCGGGAAAATGAGCTTCGGACAGGGTGCGCATCGGATATGATCCTCTCGTCTTCGCCACTGCAAGGCACGCAGATGGATTGGCTTCAGTCTTGCGGCTACCGCAAAGACGGCGATCTTTCAAAGAAAAACGGCATACCTTACAGTCATCGCGTTTGTTTTGTTACCGATGAGCGTGTTCGGGCGGTATAGGAAGCGCCGGACCAGCGCCTTCTCCGATACAGTACAAACGTGGGGCGCGGCACAGCGAATGTGAGATGCCGCGATCGGGGCGGCGGCGACAGGCGCGAGGCGCTCGATTGTGCGACCCGCCGAGAGGGGCGCTTTGTTTTGTCGCATTGCGCATTTTCCCATCGTGGGATTTCCTGATTTGGCAAAACCGCAAGCAGGCGCTCCTATAGTGCGACCCATATAAAGGCCGTGATCATGATGTCAGTCGTCTTATACCGTATCCCGGTTCTCGGCTGGATGCTCAAGGAAGCGATCCAGGGACCGACCACCGCCAAGGTGCTGTTCATCATCAATCTGCTGATGATCTGGTTGCTGGCGATCCTTGCCTTTGGCTACCCGGCAATCATTCTGCCGGCTCTTGCAGCCGTACCGGCCATGTTTGTCGTGCTGATCCTGATCACAATGGGGTAGCAAAGCCAGCCGCCGCTGCCTAATTTCCAGGCTGGTCTGCTGATTTCTAGGCAATCCCTTAGACGCGAACCTGTGGCGCGTCAAAAAATACATTTAAAAACAATAGCTTGTGAAAAATGACAGTTTTTTGAAATTTGCCCTGTTGACTGTTTG
>UBZT01000029.1 GCA_900470155.1 Hyphomicrobiales bacterium | reverse complement strand
CCACCTTTCGAAAGCAATGTTGCCAGTCACTGTCAACTCGTCAAGTTCGTTAACCTGGCAAAGATAGTCAACCGACATATCCAGACCAGTGTGTTTCACACAGAGCCTACCGCCTTGAACGGATCCGAACCGGCGGTCCTCCGTTCGGAAGAGATTTTCAAGGAGAATTCCACGCTCTCATCTCCGGCGCATCTTTGGTGCCCAGGGCCATCGCGCCGGTGGAGACTCGGCTTCGGCGAATTTCGTCCCCCGTCTCGGGAAAATGTATCGCCGCGGCCCGCCGTCAAGCTGACCCCCATCGCGGTTAGTCAGCCTTGACCGGCCTGCCGTGAGGTCACGCAGCCGCCTCGGCCGTCCCCATCAATACATCCTCACCAACGGCATCCACCAGGAAATCCAGAACAGCGCGGACACGCAGCGGAAGATTTCGGCGCGAGGCGTAGACGACCGTTATCGGCAACCGCACGGGCGGAAAGGCCGGCATCACTTTGACCAAGCGCCCCGCAGCGATGTCATCGCCACCAAGAATGTGAGACAGCACCGCCAGTCCGCCGCCGGCGAGCGCGGCGCGATGCACCGCCGCGGTATTGTTGAAGATCATCCTCGGGGCGACCTTGACCCTTTCAATGTCGGCGCCATTCAAAAAACTCCAGGTCCGCCCCTCACCGCCACGATTGTAGCAGATGCAATCATGGTCGGGGATCTCAAGCAGATGGCCAGGGATACCCCGCCTCTGGATATAGCTTGGCGCTGCAACAAGGAAGGCTGTCGTCCAGCCGATCCGGCGACAGATCAGACTGCTGTCGGACACCTCGCCGAGGCGGACTTCGAGATCGATCCCCTCGCCGACCAGGTCCGAAGACCGTCCGCAAAAGACGATATCCACCTGCAGACCGGGACAGCCCGTCAAGAAGGCGGGAAGCCGATCGCTGATGTAGAGACCGAGCGCTGCCGGCAGGCTAATCCTGACTTTGCCGGAAGCCATGCCATCAGCCGACGCGGTTTCGCCCAGCGCTTCCACCGCATCGATAACCTTCTGCGCCATCGAAATCATCTGCTCGCCCTCGACGGTCAGGGAGAGGGCGTTGGTGGAGCGGTGGAACAGCCGTGTGCTGTAGTGTTCCTCAAGCGATGAGACCTGCCGCGACACCGCCGGCTGGGTCAGACCGCGATCCAGCGCCGCCGCAGAGAATGACCCTGTTTCTGCCACGCGCAAGAATGTCCTCAGTGCTGAAACGACGTCCATCCTGCTCTGCCTCTGCTCATAACATTTGGAATAAGCGTTATGCCGGAAGCTTAGGCTGGTTTTGGTTGCCTGTCCAGCAATTAAGGATACTACATATCCATGAGGATATTTAGAGTCCTTAATAACGGAGAAAGCCATGACACAGCGCCTCAACTACGCCGTCCAGTCCCCCGAATTTTTTAAGAAGATATCCGAGCTAAGCATGTCGCTGAAAGACAGCGTCATTGAGCAGTCGATCCGCGATCTCGTCAATATCCGCGCCTCGCAGATCAATGGCTGCGCCTTCTGCCTCGACATGCATGTGAAGGAAGCCAAGATCCACGGCGAGAGTGAACTTCGCCTCTATCACGTTTCGATCTGGCGAGAATCCAACCTGTTCGTTCCCCGTGAACGGGCCGCCCTTGCCTGGACCGAAGCCGTTACCGAGCTGCCCGAAGGCGGCATTCCGGACGAGCTTTACGAGCGCGTTCGCGGCCAGCTCTCGGAGAAGGAAATTTCTGATCTGACCTTCTCGATCATGACCATCAATGCCTGGAACCGTGCCAGCATCGCCTTCAAGGCCGTGCCCGGCTCGGCCGATAAGCTCTACGGTCTCGACAAGGCCGGCCTCAGCTGAGGTCCAAAAGACAACCGCATTTCACCGACAACCACACGATGTCAGCACAGCTGACGGAGGAACGACCATGAAAATCGTCATCATCGGCGGAACCGGCCTGATCGGTTCGAAGACCACCGAACGCCTTCGGGCAAAAGGCCTTGAGGTGATCGCCGCGTCTCCCAATACCGGTGTAAACACGATCACCGGCGAAGGGCTGGCCGAGGCGCTGACGGGAACGGATGTGGTTCTCGATCTCGCCAACTCCCCGTCCTTCGAAGACAAGGCCGTGATGGAGTTCTTCGAGACTTCCGGCCGAAATCTGCTCGACGCGGAAAAGGCGGCTGGCGTGAAGCACCACATCGCGCTCTCCGTCGTCGGAACGGACAAGCTCCAGGAAAGCGGATACTTCCGCGCCAAGCTGGCGCAGGAGAAGCTGATCCGCGAGGCCGGCATTCCCTACACGATCGTTCACTCAACCCAGTTCATGGAGTTTCTCGGCGGCATCGCGCAGTCCGCCCTGGTTGAAGGCAAGGTGCATCTGTCGCCGGCCTTCGTGCAACCCATCGCCTCCGACGATGTCGCGGATGCGATGGCTGACGTGGCGCTTGAACCCCCGGTCAACGGTTTGATCGAGATCGCCGGACCGGAGCGCTTCCCGCTGAACGAACTGGTCGCGCGCTATATGGAAGCGACGGGAGACACCCGACAGGTCGTTGCCGATCCGCAAGCCAAATACTTCGGCGCCCGCCTGGAAGACCGCACGCTCGTTTCCGACAACAATCCGCAGCTCGGCAAGATCGGTTTCGAACAGTGGTTTGCCACCGCTCCTCGCAAGTGAAATCCCCCTCCGCATCTATGAAGGAAGAACATCATGATCAGAAAAACAGTTGCAGGAATGGCGATTGCACTCCTTGCCTCGGGAGCCGCCATCGCCCATGACTCCTCCGGCGGCTCGGCATCGAAGGTCACCCTCGTCTATGAACACGAGCTGCCGAATGTACCGGGCAAAAGCCTCAAGGGCGTTCTGGTCGAGTACGGTCCGGGTGGGTATTCCGACGCGCATACGCATCCTGACAGCGCATTCATTTATGCCACCGTGCTGGAAGGATCGATCCTCAGCCAGGTCAATGACGGTCCGGTCACGGAATACAAGGCGGGAGAACACTTCTCCGAACTGCCGGGCGACCGCCACGGTGTCAGCAAGAACGGCAGCGACACGAAGCCCGCCAAGCTTCTTGCCGTCTTCGTGGTCGATACCAATCAAAAGGAACTGACCTACCCGATCAAGAAGTAAGGATCTCGGCAAGGACCGGATGCCGTCGCCGCATCCGGTCCCCTTTGCCCTTTAAGTCTGGAGTGACTTGCCATGGCCGTTGACCTGTCCGCACTGGCATTCGCAATCGTCGATATCGTGGGTGTGATCGGCATCCTTGTCTGGCATGTTCAGGGCAAGGATCGACCAACGGCGCGCCTCATCGTCCAGATCCTGTTCTTTGCAGCAATGACCGCGACGTTCCTGTCGCAGGGTATCCTTCCATTTCGCGTGACGACGGGAGAGCTTGAAGGCCTGACCGTCTATCTCGGGAAATCCGCGCGCGTTCTCTGGTGGGTCCACCTCGCCTGGGCAACGATCGGCTTCGTACGCCTCTACATTGCGCTCGACCGCCGGCCGCAGGAGGCACGACTGATCCAGGACCTGATCGTCGCCGGCGTTTATCTGGGCGTAGCGCTTTCCATCATCGGCTTCGTGTTCGGCGCACCGATCGGCACGCTCGTCGCCACCTCCGGCGTGGTCGCCATCATCCTTGGGCTTGCCCTCCAGAACACTTTGGGCGACCTGTTCTCTGGCGTGGCCCTCACACTTGGCCGCCCGTTCTCGATCGGCGACTGGATCCAGCTAGCCGACGGCACAGAAGGACGCGTCATCCAGAACAACTGGCGCTCGACGCAAATCCTGACGCCGGCACATAACGTTGTTGTTCTCCCCAACAGCGCACTCGCCAAACTCAGTCTCACCAACCTGACGCGACCGGATGAATCGCACCTCGTCGTATTGGCCATCCGCATTGCAGCCGACCGACAGCCATCCGCCATTGAAGCAATTTTGGTGTCTGCACTGGAGGATTGCCGGTTCATTGTTCAGGAGCCCAAGCCCGTCGTGGCGTTCAAGGGCATTGATGCGATCGCAATCGATGTCGAATTGCTGTTCCGCGTGACCAGCCCTGCCAACCGTGTGCCGGCGCGCAACGAGATCATCGACGTCGTCAGCCAACAATGCGCGACCCACGGTCTTGGCTTTGCAATGCCAGCACAAGCCTATCTCGTCGTGCCCAGCCTGGGCGACAAGATGGAGAAATTTGGATAGGTCGGCGGCCTACCCCGCGCGCTTTAGCACCCAGTCGAAGGTTCCGGCCCAGATGCCCGGGTCGATCTCCTGCTCCAGCGTTTTCCCGAGGTCCGCAAACGTAGCCTTCCGGAGCGCCGTCCGCCACGCTTCGTCAGCTTCCCACATGATCCGTGCAATCGCACACGAACCGCTGTCACAGAAGCCCTTGGGTCGGCACGGGTTGTTGGCTCGGATGTTCTGACAGACGAAGGTCCGACCGCTCCCCTCCACTGCTTCGACGACATCAAGAAATGTCAGCTCTGCCGGTGCCCTTGCCAGGCGATAGCCGCCCGAAGGCCCAAGCGTCGTATGAACAAGGCCTGCCTGTGACAGGCTCTGAAGTGCCTTTGAAAGATATTCCTTCGGAAGCCCATGCAGCTCTGCCAGCGCCTTGGTCGACAGATATCGCCCGTCAGGCAGGCCCGCGAGAATCGCGCAACAGTGGAGTGCCCATTCGACTTGGCTTTTGAGTATCATGCGATGGGGAGACCTCGGATTGCAATTAAGGATACATGGTATCCCTATTTTGAATGCCTGTAAATGCGGCCGGCGCTGTATGGACGGCCATCCCGAGAGGAATCGCCGTCCATTGCCTGCGTGCTTTATAGGCTCAGTCCAAACGATCACCCAGTGACAGGCCGGCCAATTGCTCCGAAAGCAGCCAGAGCCGTTCAGCTGCCTGTGGATCCATGGCCCAAGGCGCCACACCTTTGGTGCCATCCGTCTCCGCCTGCGGCAAGGCAACCTCGCAATCTTCGCAATAGACACCACCGATACCGTTGAGTTCGGGCCGCGTTGCTGCCCAGACGCTCGTTGCTGCCCCTTGTTCCGGCGTCTTGAGGTCGCGCGAGGGATCGACCCGGCGATTGCCATTCGCGTCATAGACATCGAAAGAATTAATCTCGTCTTCGCTAAGATGGCGGGCGAGATCGGTCAGGACAACGCCCGGATGCAATGAAAATGCCCGTACGCCAAGCGCTGCTCCACTTCGATCAAGCGCAAGCGCAAACAGCGCATTTGCCGTCTTCGCCTGGCCATAGGCCTGCCACTTGTCATAGGGGCGCGCCTTGAAATCAATGTCGTCGAAGTCGACCGGCCCGATTTGATGACCGCGCGACGATACAGAGATCACCCGCGCGCCGTCTGCCTTGACAAGTGCTGGCCACAGACCTGCAACCAGCCGGAAATGGCCGAGATGATTGGTGGCAAACTGGCTCTCGTGCCCAGCCTGATCCCGGGCAAGCGGCGTTGCCATGATGCCGGCGCTGTTGACCAGGATTGAGATCGGCATGCCCGCCGCAACGATCCTGCCAGCAAAGGCGGCAACCGATGAGGGATCCGCAAGATCCATCGCTTCGATAACAACATTGTCGATACCGGCAAGTGTACGTTCGGCCTTTTCGCGATTGCGGGCCGGTACGATGACACGAGCGCCGGCACCTGCGAGCGCCCGCGTCGTTTCGACGCCGAGACCGGAATAGCCGCCGGTGACAATCGCCGTCTTGCCGGAAAGATCGATGCCCTCGGTGACCTCGCGCGCCGTGCTGTATGCGCTGAAACGAGATCCAATAGCTTTTTGTTCGGACATGTCGTTGCTCCTTCATTTATGGCTCTGGTGTCCGTCCCTTATATTGGATAGGTTCTCGGGGCCCCCAGCCTGCAAGATCCGGATTTCTGTCGTGATCGTCCAAAACATCCAAGATCCTCTGTCCGACGTGCTCAGCGCTATCGATGCGCGGGCGCTGTTCTCCGTGCGATTTGCCGCCGGAGGCTCGTGGTCTGTTGCTTTTCCACCACCGGGCTACCTCAAATTCAATGCGATCCGCGAAGGCGGTGCCTGGCTGATCTCGGAGGGAGACGCACCGTTGCGCATTGAAGCCGGCGATTGTCTGGTGGTCAGCGGCAAGGCGTTTATGCTTTGCAGCGATCCCAACGTGAAGCCGACAGCGGCGGCAGAGGTGTTCGCCGGGGGCAGTCTCGATGTCTCAGTGGGCGATGGTCGGGATTTCGTTCTGCTCGGCGGCAGCGTCAACCTCGACACCGTCGACGGATCACTCCTCACCGACGCCCTCCCGCCTGTCGTAGTGATCGACCGAGAAGAGGCCGGACCGATTGGCTGGCTACTCGAACAGTTGGACATGGAGTGGAACAGTGCAGCACCTGGTGCTCGCATCGCCTGCAACGACCTGCTAAGGCTGGTGTTTATCCATGTCCTGCGTGCCTATATGGCGCGCCAGATATCACAGCATCCCGGCTGGCTCGCCGGCCTTGCGGATGCCCGCCTGGCGCCGGCACTGCGGGCAATACACGCCGATCCGTCGCACCGCTGGACGGTTGAGGCACTCGCGTCTCTTGCTGGCCAGTCCCGCTCCGGATTTGCCGAGAAATTTCGCGCCACTGTCGGAGCATCGCCGATCGACTATATCGCGGGCTGGCGGATGCGGCTTGCAGCCGCTCGCCTGCGGCGTGGCAACGAGCCGCTGCCACGGATTGCTCAGTCGCTCGGCTATGCGTCCGATAGCGCTTTTGCCGCCAGCTTCCGCCGCGCCCTTGGCCAATCACCTGCGCGTTACCGTGCCCTGTATCGCGACAAAAAGCAGAGTGAGATTGTCAGGTCGTGACTGCTGTCCTGCCAATTGGCCGATCGAGTGCGCCGGGAAATACAACGGCTAAACAAGTCGCCATTATCTGTAACCGCCTCCGGTCCGCCCCCGGCAGCATCATATCGCCTTGAAAGGAAATGAACCGCCGATCTGCTATTTTCAGGTCCCTTAGAGATTTCGATAGCGATGTCGGATGTGGTGGTTCATCAACGTCCTAGCAGAAATGGGACCGAAAACCGGAGGAGGCGAAGTATGGCGCTCAAGCGGATGGACAACATCGGGATCGTCGTCGAAGACCTTGGAGTGGCGATAGGCTTTTTTCAGGAGCTGGGCTTGGAACTTGAGGGCCGCGCGACGATCGAGGGCGAATGGGCCGGCCGTGTCACTGGACTGGGCGACCAGCATGTCGAAATCGCCATGATGTGCACACCGGATGGGCATAGCCGGCTTGAACTTTCGCGCTTCCTCACGCCGGAAGTCGCGGCTGATCATCGGAACGCTCCGGTGAACGCCCTTGGTTATCTGCGCGCCATGTTCACAGTCGATGACGTCGAAGAGACCGTTGAAAGATTGCGCGGGCACGGCGCAAGGCTCGTCGGCGATGTCGTTCGATATCAGGACGCCTATAAGCTCTGCTGCATTCGCGGACCCGACGGTCTTCTCATCGGTCTTGCCGAGGAACTCGGTAAGCCGAAAAACGAATAGGTTCCGCCTGGCTTTATATCCTGCTGACACCGTGCATGTTGACGTGAAACGCTGCTAATCCCAGCCAGGCGTCACGCCGAAATACGAGCACCTGGATAGAGGCCGTCAGTACCTTAATTGACCTTGAATGGGCTCGAACGCGCAGCGCCTCAGCGACCGCACAGGATACGCTAACATCATGTACCAAATAGCTTTATGCTCAAAGCGGTACGGTTTTTGCCGTGATTTGCGTTGACTTTCTCAAGGGGAGCTTTCAAATAAATGCAAGGCGGGAGGAGGTTCAAATGCACGATCACAAGCCGGACACCTCCGATCAGCGCTCGCTGGCTGACATCATTCGCAACTATGACTGGGCAAACACCAGCCTCGGACCGATGTCCTCCTGGCCGCCCCAGTTAAAGTGCGCGGTCGACATGGCAATTCCCTCAGGCGCGCAGATCGTATTGTTTTGCGGCCATGACTTCACCGCCATTTATAATGATGCATATGCTCCAACGATCGGCGCCAAGCACCCGAAGGCTTTAGGGAAACCAGCGAAAGAAAACTGGGCCGAACTTTGGGACGATCTGGAGCCGCTTCTGCGTAGGGTTCGCGACCGCGGCGAGACGGTCGTTGCCAAAGACAGGCCCTTTTATATCGAACGCAGCGGCACTCCGGAAACAGTTTACTTCGACATCTCGTATTCACCCGTTTCCGACGAACAGGGCCATGTGTTGGCCGTCCTTTGTATCGTCAATGAAACGACGGAACGGGTCGGCTACGAGTCAACGCTCAAAAGAATGGCGTCGATCATCTCCTCCTCGGAAGACGCAATTCTCGGCATCGACCTCGACATGACGGTTACAGACTGGAATACCGGAGCCGAAAAACTGTATGGGTTTTCGGCCGACGAGATTGTGGGCCGGTCCGTCACGCTTCTAGTTCCGGACGGCCTCCCTAATGAGGAGGAGCACATCCTCTCCCGCATCAGGGCAGGCGAGCGGGTAGAGACCCATGAGACCGTCCGGCGGCATAAGAGTGGACGTCTCCTGGACGTCTCGCTGGCGGTCTCCCCGATCTACGGGTCGGATGGCAAGATCATCGGCGCGGCGAAGATTGCTCGCGACATCACGGCACGAAAAGAAGCGGAGCGAGCTCAGCATCTGCTCATTGGGGAGTTGAACCATCGCGTCAAGAACGTCCTTGCGACCGTCGCCGCAATCGCCCGTCAGACGTTCTCCGGCGCCCAAGACATCGATATCGCGAGGACAGCCTTCGACGCCCGGTTGCAGAGCCTGGCCAGAGCACATGACCTGCTTACGCGAGGAAGCTGGAAGGCAGCCAGTCTTCGTACCGCGGTTTCGGAGACGCTATCTCCCTATCCACCCGAGCAGTTCAACATCAGCGGACCCGATGTCGAGGTCTCGCCAAAGGTTGTGGTGGGCCTAGTGCTCATCGTACACGAGCTTGCAACCAATGCTGCAAAATATGGCGCCTTGGGAGTGAGTTCCGGAAAGGTGACGCTGTCATGGGACGTTTCACCTTCCAACGCCCAACTGGATCTATCATGGCAAGAGAGCGGCGGGCCTCAAGTCACTCCGCCGACCCGTAGGGGGTTCGGGTCGCGCTTGATCGAAGCGCTGTCGTCTGGCCAGCTTGGGGGACAGGTAGACCTTAGCTATGATGTTTACGGCGTACGCTGCACTATCAACGCCCCGCTCGACACCGGATGGAGCGACCATGACCACAGTCAGTCCCCAATTTGACATGACGATGCACCGCATTGTGAGTTCGTGGTACAGCGTGCAATGCGGTGCCAAGGTATAAGGATATCGCGGCTTATGGCATTTCGCGTATCGCACGAACGACGAGAGTTGAATCGTACGGTTTGCTAAAGAATCGCCCGACGACCGGAAGTGCATCCTCGCGTAAGTGAAGATGACCCGACGTAACGATGATCTTGACTGGCGGCCATCGATCGCGAACCGCAGTCGCAAGCTTCAAACCATCCATGCTACCCGGCATATTTATATCGGTGAACATCAGACGAATTTCTGAATGACTATTGAGAACGGCAATGGCGTCATCCGCGTTCGACGCTTCGAGCACGTCGAAACCCTCTTCTTGCAGAGACTCCACGATGCCCATCCGGATAAGAACCTCGTCCTCCACAACCAGAACCGTTATGCCGTTGTAGCCCATCGCCGTAGCTCCACCGTGATTCACTGGTAATACAGAGGCATAGCCAGGACTTTGATAACGCTCGCGGGGGCATAATGATCCGGAAATTTGGATTATTTTTCAGAAAGTTATTATATGCGTTGCGGCGTTTCCCGCATCAGTCGCATGCATTGGCTGAGGAAAGTCCTGCAAATAGACCAGCGGCACGGTTTGAAGCCATTGAAGCGGAGGCAGGTTTTCCCTGAAGCCACCGACACGGTTGCGAGACCACCCGCAAAACCTTCATCCAGCCCGGCTCTAACTAACAAGATCGTCGTTAACCACCACACTACCGCGTTTCACCGACTTCGCATGATAAAGGGCGGCATCGGCGGCTTTCAACGCCGCATCGCAATTCGTGGAACGACCGTCAGCATGACTTATGCCGAATGACGCGCCGATCGAAACCTCACAGGTCGGCAACTTAAATTTCGCTGCGAGCGAGGCCGACAATCTTTGACAAGCCTCTCTTGCTTCCTCGGTCGAAATACCGGGCATGAATATCGCGAACTCGTCGCCACCAAGACGAAAAACCCGATCCGATCCGCGTGTCCCGGATCGGAGTCGCTCGGCCACCACTTGCAGCAACTCGTCGCCAACGGCGTGACCATGGCTATCGTTTACACCCTTGAAGCCATCCAGATCGAGACATATGACCTGCGTCACGCCAGAGCTCGTGCAGGCGGCGAACTCCAGATCCAGCAAAAATCGATTTGGAAGACCTGTAAGAAAGTCGTGGGTGGCGGCATGGCGCATTTGACGTTCGCGCCCCAGAAGGGACTGAGCGGCGGAATGGGACGTCCTGATCATCAGATACGATCCTACGATCAGGACCAGGCTCACCGTCACGATCAGAGGAAACGATTGCCACAATATATCTGTTGCGGGGGTTGGCGGACGCCACGATAGGACTTCGACCTCGCCTTGCGGCCCTACCGCGACCGCCGCTCTGGCGCGTTCCGACGAAGCCTCGCGCAGAGGCTCGATCCGCGCGTCATCGAGATCGAACCGCTCTCCGAAGACGCCCTGCAGCGTGCCGGCGATCGGCATGGCCGTGATCAGAATGGGTCCACGCGGTCCCTTGGGCTTCGATGTTCCGAAGTCCGGTTGAAACAGGCTGGCAGAAAGCAGTACAGATTCCTCGCCGATGACCATGATCCGGCTTACCGCAATCGGTTGAGGAATGCCTCCTTGCTTGGGCTCCTGCTCTCTTATGCGAACGCCTTTCACCAGCTCCGCCGCATCCTTCGCGATCGCCGACGGACCCCTGACGAAATACGGCAGACCTTGCACGGTCTCATCGGTCTTGGAATAAATGATGTTATCGGCGGCGTCGAGCACGATGGCTCCGCGCGTGCGCGATGTGCCGATCAAGGATGCGCCGATATTGCGATCAGTCCACGCGCGATCAAAAACGTTGTCGAGATTGGCGATCGCTTCGTCCCAGACCGTCCAGGCGGTTAGCGAAAATTCAACCTCGCTGATCCAGATGGAGACGTTCCGCTCGACCAGCATTTCCTGCCGACGCCGGGTTTCCGCATCGAGCTGCCCTGCACCGAAATAGGAAGTGGCGGCCATGCCGACGATGAGGACCGCCACGCCGACTATAGTTGGGCCAACCAGTCTGAAACGAACGAAACGCATACCAAGCCGATCGATAAGGGATCGCTCACGCAAGAGCTAAGAACTTGATAGCCGGCGATCCTTTCAATCCCGTTATCTCAAACACGAAAGTTGGTCGGACTGGTGCCAAAGACTCTTGTCTTGGTGAGAGTCGCACGCGCGGCACGGCAAAATGTCCGGGCATGCGGCGCGAGCAATCATCTTGACGATCGCCGCCAACCTTGTTCATTTGGGCAATGTTTAAAGCCGCAAACGCTGTGCAGATCAGAGTTTCGATCGACGAGATCCAGCCAGACGTCTGGCGACGTCTGATCCTGCCAGTCCATTGGAACCTGGAGCAGCTGCATTTCGGAATTCAGGCCGCATTCAACTGGTGGAACTATCATCTCTATGAGTTCCGGATTGGTGGCCTGCGGTACGGGGAAGTCGAGATCCTGACAGAGGATGCGACCGATGACGATCCCCGGGTCTTCGATCAGAGCGAGGTTCGCTTGCAGGACTTAGAGCAAGGTGCCGTATTCAGCTACAATTATGACTTCGGAGATGGCTGGCGGCACACCGTCGCGGTTGAGGAGTTCCTGACGCTCTCTTCTACGCCCAAACACGGGAGCTGCGTCGCCGGAGAAAGAGCGCGACCGCCCGAAGATGTTGGTGGGGTTTCAGGATATGCGCGGTTCCTGGAGACCATCGCCGACCGGGAAGATCCTGAATACGCCGAAACCATTCGGTGGTGCGGCGGCTACTTTGATCCGGAATGGTTCGACCTGTCGATCGTGGACAAGGATGTTCGCAATGCTCTGCGCTCGAATGCCAAAAGGCGGTTGTATCAACCGAAGCCCAAAGCCTTCCCGATGAAATGAGTTGGCTAAATTCAAGGTGCGCCTTGAAAAGAATCGAACGGTTAATCCTGCTACCGCAAAGCTCTCGACTTCAAAGGTTACTATGGGCACCAGCGGGTGCCTGCTAGTCCAACGACGCTGGGTCCATGGTCCGGCGCCTGACTTAGTTGTTGCCGGAGCCCGGCTCGGCCATCTTTGCATGTTGATGGGCCAGCACGCTCGCCGGGGTGACGTTGGCGACCGCAGCTTGCAGCTTGTTCTTCCAGCCGCTGACAACGTCGCCTTCGCCATCCATCATCGCATCATAACCAACCCGTGCGACGTCGGCCGGGTCATCCTTCTTTGCCTGACCGACGGAAGTGTCCGTCAGGTCAGCGCGTTGGAAGAACTCAGTCTCCGTCGGGCCCGGCATCAGGCAACTCACCGTAATGCCGCTGTCTTTCAGCTCTTCGCGCAACGCGAAGGAGAAGCTGTTGATGAATGCCTTGGTGCCATTGTAGACGGCCTGATAAGATCCGGGCATGAAACCGGCAATCGAACCGGTGAGCAGAATGCGGCCTTGACCGCGGCCGCGCATCAGATTTCCGACCTGTTGGACGAGATAGATGGTGCCGACAATATTGGTATCGACGACCTTGCGCGCCTGGGCGAAGTCTTGGTCCAGGAAACCCTTTCCCAACCCGCGACCGGCGTTGGCCATCAGCAGATCAACGGAGCGGCCAGATGCCTCTATGTTTTCGAGAAGGCGGTCGACGCCTTCCTCCGTTGATAGGTCGGCCTCGATGGCATCCACCGAAGTGCCGAATTCCCTGAGGCTGGCTGCAGCCTGATTGATGCGGGGCTCATCGGCTGCAATGATCAGATCATAGCCATCCTGGGCGGCACATTTGGCCAGTTCGTACCCAATGCCCGTCGAGGCACCCGTGACGACGGCAAGGCCTTTTCCCGTTTTCAATCGCCATGCTGTAGCTTCTTACGGTTTGAGGACGACTTTGACGCAGCCGTCCTTCTTTTCGAGGAAAGTCTTGTAGAGGTCCGGTCCGTCTTCCAGGCTTCCCGTATGCGTGATGATGAAGGAGGGGTCGATTTCGCCGTTCTGAATTCGGTCCATCAGGATCGGCAGATAGTGCTGAACGGGCGTCTGCGCCATCTTGAACGTCAGGCCGCGGTTTATCGCCGAACCCATCGGGATTTTGTCGAGGAACCCGCCGTAGACGCCGACGATCGAGACTGTGCCGAAATTTCGGCAGCAATGGATCGCTTGGCGCAGGACGTGCGGCCGGTCGGTACCCATGAAGGTCGCGACCTTGATGCGGTCGATACGGGCGTCCCAACTTGCTGCCGGATCGGATTCAGTACCGACAGCATCGATGCAAGCATCAGCCCCACGACCGTTGGTCAGTTCCATGATCCGGTCGTAGATGTCCTTGTCCATGTAATCGAGCGTTATGGCTCCCGACTTTTCGGCAAGCGCTAGCCGTTCTGGAACAGTATCGATCGCAATAACCCGCTCCGCCCCGAGAATGAATGCGGACTTGATCGCCATCTGCCCGACGGGTCCGCAGCCCCAGATAGCGATCGTGTCGCCAGGCTGGATGTTGCAGAAATCGGCGGCCATATAACCGGTCGGGAAAATATCGGAGAGAAAAAGCACCTGCTCATCGGTCAGGCCGTCCGGCACTTTGATGGGACCGACGTCGGCGTAAGGAACCCTTAGATATTCGGCCTGACCGCCGCTGAACCCGCCCAACAGGTGGGTATAACCGAACAGGCCAGCGGGCGAATTGCCCCACATCTTGGTGACCTTCTGGGGTTTTGGATTCGAGCGTTCGCAACCGGAGAAAAAACCGCGTTTGCAGAAGAAGCACTCGCCGCAGGCGATCGTAAAGGGCACGACCACCCGGTCGCCGACCTTCAGCTTCTTGTTGTTCTTGCCGACTTCGACGACCTCGCCCATGGTTTCATGACCCATGATATCACCACTGTGCATGTCGGGCATGACGCCGTTGTAGAGATGAAGGTCCGACCCGCAAATCGCGCAAGCCGTGACCCTGATGATGGCATCGCGGCCTTCCTCGATCTGCGGGTCAGAGACGCTTTCGCAGCGGATGTCATGCTTGCCGTGCCAGGTCAGTGCTTTCATCTATTTACTCCAAGGTCGTGTCTTCTTTTCACGAGCGTCTTGGCTGCAAACGATAGGTCATAAAATTTGTTCCTTGACGATGTGGCCTGTACCGAAGCGCACGGCACCGAAGACCACAATTCTCGCAAAAGACCCGACCTGGGGGCATGACGGAAGGAACTTTGATGGTCGAGAGGTCGTTTTCTTTGCTTCATCGAAGCAAGAGGATGTTCCATGCCTCAGGGTGACAAATCCGCATACACAGACAAGCAGAAGCGCAAGGCCGAGCATATCGAGGAAGGCTACCAGGACCGTGGTGTTTCCGAGAAGGAAGCCGAACGCCGCGCCTGGGCCACCGTCAACAAGGAAAGTGGCGGCGGCAAGAAGTCAGGGTCCGGCCGGGGCCAGGCCGAAAACCACGCGTTTTCCGAAAAGGGCGGACGCAAGGGCGGTGCAGCTGCCGCGTCGCGCACCAAGGAAGTGCGCTCGGCCTCAGCCAAGAAAGCTGCAGCCACGCGCAAGCGCAACGAGCAGCATGCGCATCATTGATGGGACACGGCGTCACGACAGTGGCGCCGTTTCTTCTATGGGAGGAACGTTCATGCCGAAGAAGAAATCCAAACAGAAGTGGTCGCAGGATGTCACCGACAACAGCGATGCGATGGACCTGAAAGGCGGCGTCTTCAAACAGCGCAGCGCGAAGAAGATCGCCGACTCGCTGAAAGCCTCGGCTGAACAGAGCGACCGCCGCAAGGCCAGTCCTTTCCAGTCGGCCATGTCGATGCTGACTTTTTATATCAATCGTGCTGGCAAGCAGCTTTCGAAGTCGAGGTTGGCGACGCTCGAAAGGGCCAAGGACGAGCTGCGCAAGGATTTTGGGAAGGATCCGACACACTGATCATCGGGCGGCATCGCCAATAGCCCGGCTACCGCCAAGCGATCCGCCGACAGATGAATCGGCGCATTGACTGGCGGTTCGTTTCAAAACTTATTCTCGAGCTTAGAGGAGACCGATTATGCAAGCAGTCCGTATCCATCGCTTCGGCGGTCCGGAAGTCATGATAATCGAGGAAATCGATCGGCCAACGCCTGCCGCCGATGAGGTCGTCATCAAGGTGTTTGCTGCAAGCGTCAATCCGGTTGACGCGAAGATGCGCGAGGGCAAGTATCCGGTCGTTACCGAAAAGGATCTTCCCTATGTGCTCGGCCGCGATGTCAGCGGCGAGATCGCTGCCTTGGGTTCTGACGTCGCCAGATTCCTGATCGGCGACGACGTCTTTGCGTTCCTGTCGCCTGAACATGGCGGCTACGAGGAATTTGTATTGGCGCGGGCTGACGAGGTGGCGGCAAAGCCGCAGTCGCTCGATGCAGTCGGCGCGGCCGCCGTACCCTTGGCCGGCATCACCGCATGGCAAGGCCTGTTCGATCATGGCGGGCTTCAATCTGGCCAGCGTGTCCTTATTCATGGTGGTGCGGGCGGCGTCGGCCATTTCGCTATTCAGTTCGCAAAGGCGAAGGGCGCATGGGTGGCAACGACCGTGTCCTCGTCCGACAAGGGCTTTGCGACCGATCTCGGCGCCGACCAGGTGGTCGATTACAAAGCTGAGAAATTTGAAGAGCTTGTCGAGCCCGTAGACCTGGTGTTCGACCTGATCGGCGGTGAGACGCAGGAACGTAGCTTCAGCGTCGTCAAACCGGGAGGAGCGCTGATCTCGACACTCCAGGAGCCGGACAAGGCACGCGCCAAAAAACTGAAAATTCGGGCGGGACGATATACCGCTCAGCCGAATGGCGCCCAATTGCAGGAGATCGCGGCGTTGATCGATCAGGGCAAGGTGAAGGTCGTCGTTGCCAGCACCTTCGAGCTTCGTCAAGCCGCAGAAGCACAGTCCGCCCTTGGGGAAAAGCACATCCGCGGCAAAGTCGTCCTGAGGGTCGTCGAGCAGCAGGCAAGAACCGTGATCGACGACAACGCACGGAGATTGCGGGCATACCAAATCTGGGAAGACGAAGGTCGTCCGGAGGGTCAGGACCTCGCGCATTGGTATAGAGCCGGTGATGCCGGCGCAACAGCGGAACGTCCTGACTATCGACGGTACTCTTCCGAGGTCGCGCCTGTTGGGTCGCTGGTGATCAAGTTCTATCACTCCGGCGATCAGATTCGCGGATATGTGCGTAAGGTCGCGGACACAGCTGCGGACGATACGATCTTTCCCGGCGAGGAAATGGAGCCGGATGCGGCCTTCAAACTGGCAGATTCTCATAAGGCCGATGGCAGCGAGCCTGTCTTCGTGGAGCTTGTCGAAGGCGTCGAATGGAATCCCGCCTGGGGTCGGTTGGGATAACCGCAAAGGAAGTCGACAATGACGAAACGACGCCGGAAGCGATCCCGGCCGAGACAGACGATGCTCGTTCGATAGACAGCCCCGCCGCCGACAATCACCCGTAACGATCTGGCCAAGGCGGCGGGGAAAGGCTTGCATCGGGCCATGAAAGAAACGGACCGGACATCAGACAGTGACACACCGACAACTGAGGAGCGCCAGCAACATGGAAAAAGGTAAATAGTCGTCGAAGGCAGAAATGGAGCGCGACGCCAGAGGGCAGTCCGAAAGCAATCATGCCGGAGGATCCAACAACGGCGTCAGCAGCGCCAAGCCACGGGTCATCACGCATTCCGATGACGCGACCGTCAACAACAAGTCACCGGGCAACGACAAAGGCGCCAAGGATTGGGACCTCAATTACGACGAACGTGACATGAACGAAGGCGAGTTTCGGGGCTGAAAGCCGCGAGAGGTTGCCGCCACTTTTGTCAACGACAGCGGGACGCCCCGCAATGGCTTTAGCCAATCCATCTCCTGTTCGAACCCGTTACAATTCCCTACGATCTCGATATGCCGACCAAGGAAGCGCAACATTCCGTTGCGGTCATAGCCGGTCTGGTGCGCGCGTTGTGAAAGCTCACTCGAACTGCCACACGTTACGGGAAAACATTAAAGCGTTGCGTGTGGACACACGACATCCGGAGAACAGAGAAATGAACCAATTGCCGACGAACGAGCGCCAGGACGATGTCAGCGATCCGCGCCCTCAACAGCGTATGATTAGGTCGTCTGACGGTCTGCCCGGATCGGCTCAACCGCTTCTTTCACAGCGTCAGCACGCCAATGCCGCGATCATGGTGACAAAAGACGCGGGGCTCAGCGCCGAAATTGAGATCACCAACGGCGGCCTGCTGTCTGTTGCGGCATTGGTCTCATCCATCTTGTTGTCAACCGCAGTGCTGGTCCACGTGGCGACGCGGGACGCAAAGACCAGGAAGCTTTGGTAGCTACACCTGCGACCATTGCCGGCATTGGCCGGATAAGAGTGCCGTGAAAGCCACTCGAACTGTTGGTACGCGGGTTGCTTTGCGAGCCATATGTCCGGCATGTCGAAAGACCTCTTTCATCGTATCCGCCATCGTTTCTAGTCGGTCGCCGGCTCGGATACATGTCGCACCGGGCTCCCGACAACCCGTTGTCGTCGTTGATGCCAGACAAGAGAGCTGGGTTTGGCAACTCCGATGGGTGGAGCATCATTGCGCTCGGCCTGAATTGCCCTGCCGCTTACTGATCAGGCGACTGGCAGGTTCCGATACAACGAAGGAGTTGGACGGTTGCTGTTTGCCTCTTTCCGAAAGGGAAACTGTGCAGCAACACTCGATGGTGTCAGACCTTCGTCGTCATTGAATGCGTGAAGCGTGAAAGCCCGAAGGGAAAAGACTCGCGCGCCACGGCCGACAGGGCACGTTAGCCCAGACTGTGGAGGCCTCGTTCTCGCCATGTGCAACGATCGCGAACGATACATCCGTTATGTCGGACTCTGCTCGTTGATTTCAGTTTTGCGTTTCGGTCCAGAATGGAGGATTCGAAAACTGACCAATATTTTGATATAAAAATTGGTCAGTTCGCATGTATCGATTGCTAGTGACCAAAGTTTGTATATAATCCTTGGTCAGAAGTTAGGACAGCTATGCCGGATCCCACATCGGACACTCTCGAACGCATTCACCAAAGGATTGCCGGGGCCGCACCTTCGGGCGTCTGGTCGCGTGCCGATTTCCTGGATATCGCAACACCGAACGCTGTCGAAAAGGCGCTACAGAGGCTGGCCCGCCGCGGCGACATCCGACGCCCTCATCGTGGCCTCTATGACAAGCCGGATATCAGTCAGTTGACCGGCAAGATGGTATTTCCGCCACGCGCTTCTTTCATTGATGCGATCGCACGGCGCGACAAGCTTCGTGTTTGCGTCGACGGCATGACGGCTGCCAATGATCTTGGCCTGACGACGGCCGTTCCGGCCCGGTCGATGATCTATGCGGACACATACCCCCGGACCATCGAGATCGAGGCCAATGCCGGTGACACGCATGCCACGAAACCGGTCATCTATATCCTGGACTTCAAGCGCATTTCGGCAAAGACAGCCTTTTGGGCCGGCCGGCCGGCGATGCGGGTGATCCAAGCCCTCCACTGGTTTCGCGATGAGCGCTCCAATCTGGAGACCGTCGTTGATGGTATCGTTCGTTACCTGGCACGAAGCCCGCACAGGCAGCCGATCATCGAGGATATGCGCGAAAACATCCACGCCATCCCGGCCTGGATGTACCAGGCAATAGAAACGATGACACGCGAGCCGCAGCCCACGGCGGATGAAGACACCCCAACGGGCCAAGATGGGAAGGATGAACATGCGCCAGAGCTTCATTGACGTCCTTCGCTCAAGCGCCGACGAGCAGAGAGCGCTGTTCTCCGCCGCTGCATCTGATCTTGAGACGCGTGCCGAAAATATCGAGAAGGATCTCTACGTCTGCTGGGCGCTCGACTATCTGTTCAACCGACGGAAGGGTGATGCAATCGGCCTCTACTTCAAGGGCGGCACCAGCCTCAGCAAGGCCCATGGCCTGATCCAACGTTTTTCCGAGGACATAGACATCGGCATATACAAGGCGGACCTGAAGGTTCCGCTTGAGGCCGATATCGCCGCGCTCCCCTCCGTCACTCAGCAACAGAAGGCTCTGGCCGAGCAGGTGGACGAAGCGGCGCGGCAATACATTTCCGGGCCACTGAAAAGCTCACTGGAGGAGGAAATCGCTGCGATCGAAGGAGAGATCGGACAAACGGGACATTTCACGCTCGGCTTCGGGTACGATCCCTACCGGAAGAAGAAAGCGCTCGACATTTTGGTGCTGGGATACAGAAGCGTCTTTGATACGAGCGGCGGCTATGTCGAGGCGGCGGTGCGCATCGAAGGCGGCGCTCGCCCGGATCCGGTGCCAGCCGAGACGCGGCAGATCGTCCCCTACATCGCATGCGAAATGCCAGCGGGTTCGGATCTCACGATCTCCAATGTGATGACTGTCAAACCGGAACGGACGTTCTGGGAAAAGGTCCTCATCCTTCATGCCATGACGGAAATGACCGAGAAGCGAAATGCCGATCAGAATGAGGAAAGAAAGGTCCCCGACCTCAATCGATATTCGCGCCACTATTACGATGTTCACCAGATTTGGACGCATCCAGACTACGGGAAGGCAACCGCATCCATGCTCGATCTTGCCGACGCGTGCCGGCAGCACAAGGAACTGATGTTCCGTGCGCCGGACCATCGCTATGATCGGGCCGTACCCGGCAGTTTCCGGCTGGTGCCGACGGCCGATATGCGCAAGAAGCTGGCGACCGACTACGAGAGAATGTCGGCGATGATCTTTGCGACACCGCCTGAATTCGAGGCTGTCATGACAAGCATCGAGGATCTGGAACGTTACCTCAACAAGGAGCGATGATCGCTGGCTTGATCCCGCAGATCGAGGCAAGTGCGCGGTAGCACGACCCGATTTCGTCGCGATCATCCTGCTTGCCATCGGCTGAGCGAGCCGCATGAATTACTTGGGCAGAGGCTCTTTGACTTCGGCATGACCCGTGGCGGTAGGGATGCAAAGTTGCATACCGTCGGACGCCTCGCAAAGAGCAAATCGGAGAAGCGAGTATAGTGTTGGCATTGCCACGGTTCGGGAATTCGCGCATGCAACTTCTGCTCCCGGCGCAGCCGCAGGAGATTTAGCATCGCGCCGGCGGCACGGCGGAAATCAGAACCGACTGCGCCCGAAGTTGTATTCCAATTGCTGAAAATTCCGGCTCCTGTTTTTCAGCGTGTTGATGTGTTGGGAAGCGACCCCGAGCCCGACACTATGCCGAACTCATTCCCTAAAGCTCAAGATTTCCGGTAATCTAGGATTGAAAGCTCGGTATAATTTGACGGCTTTGGCACGCCGGGGTTGGCCCACTGCAGTCATGGAGAAGCGCGCGAACGAGAAAGTTCGGCTTCACGCCACTGGAGCCATTGCTGTCTCAGCTTGCCCCTCGAAACACCGATTGTCTCTTCGAGAACATCGAGATTGAGGATGCGTTCGGTACGGAAATGGCGAAAAGCCTGTTTCGTTTCACACCACGCAATCAGCAGACTATGCGCGTCCGCATAACCTAAAAGCACGGGCCAGACGATACGGTGGGTTACCTCGCCATTCGCCGCGCAATAGTCGAGCTCTGCCTTTCGCCCCTCCCTGACCGCCCGCCTGACCGGACGGGTGTCGAAGGTTGAGCCGTCAATGACCTCGCCGGGTTTCAGGCTGACAGCGGGTTCTTCCATGAACGGAAGAAGGTCGCCCGGGATTGCGGACGCAATCTTTGCGAGGACATCTCTGGCGGCATTCGTGATGGCCGGGTCACCCAGCTTTGCCACCATTTGAACGCCCAGCAGAACGGCCTCGATTTCCTCGGGCGTTAGCATCAATGGCGGCATGTCGTATCGCGGATCGAGGACGTAACCGAACCCTGCTTCGCCATCGATGGGAACGCGCTGGCCGATCAGGTGCGCGATGTCGCGGTAGACGGTTCGTTGCGCGACCTCGAGTTCACCCGCAAGCTGCGCCGAGGTGACGGGGCGACCCGACCTTCGAAGAATCTGGATGATCTGAAAAAGCCGTTCCGCTTTTCGCATAGCTACTGACTCCTGCTGCCACAACGCTGTCAGCACGACTGTGTCACAAAAGCCGGGAAAGAGATCGCTACCACTGAAGGAAAAGATTATGAAATTTGCATCCACCCGTCTCGTCGCCGCCGACATCAAGAAGATGGTGGCCTTTTACGAGCTGGTGACGGGCACCCGCGCGGACTGGCTTGCTCCCGTTTTCGCCGAGATCGTGACACCAGGTGCGGCCTTGGCCATAGGGAGCGCGGAGACGGTGGCTTTGTTCAAGGAGGGCAGTGCGGAGCCCGGCGCCAACAAAACCGCCATTCTCGAGTTCATGGTATCAGACGTCGATGCGGAATTCGCACGGCTCAAAGACCAGGTCGAGGTGGTGCATGAGCCCAAGGATTTGCCATGGGGAAATCGTACGGTCCAGTTTTCCGACCCCGAGGGCACCCGCGTCGCCCTTTATACACCCGTGACCGAGGCGGCGAAACAACGCTTCAGTGGGCGTTGATAGGCTGGCACAATCTGTCAGAGATCATTCTCGGTCAGGGTGTGCAAGCTCAATGATCAGCAGTGGTGGCGGTCGAGCAGAGAATGGGCAGGAGCAGCTCGCTCTCCGCCTCTGATGCAACTGCCCCGAAAACGAAAAAGCCTGCCGCGGGAGGAGGTGCGGCAGGCTTTTCGAAAAGAACCGAACAACGGCTGGGAGGAGGAGTGCCGCTGTTCCGACAGACGCCCTTTGGGGGAGGAGTGGGCCGTCTGAAATCGAAGCTCTGCGGGAGGAGGTGCATTGCTTCGATGAAAATTAAGATACCCATTTCCACAGCACAATAAATAAACTTTGCTGCAGTGCAGCTATGCGGAGAATGCACAACCTAATTCTGATGAGAGCGATCTCCAGAACAGCGCCTCGTGCCGACGCGGTCAGAGTGACCGTTTTCCGACATTCCCGTCAAAGGATCTTGCCGGAGATAATTCCGAAAGCCGCCGTTCATTTGCTCTATTTCTCGCTGAGCTTTGCAAGGTAATCCCGCAACAACCCAGCCCGCCGGGGACGAAAACTGGTGCCGTTACTTGAAAGGCTGTCGATCCGGTCGACCCTGAACATACGGAAGTCATCACGCAGGCAACACCAGGCCAGAACCGTTAGGACGTGATCGCTGTACATGATGGCAAGGGGGCGAATGATGCGTTGGGTGGCTGCGCCCGCTTGATCCCGATAGCCGATTTCGATCTCGCAGGCTGCACCATCGTTCACAAACCCGCCGAATTCTCGCCGCTTACCGCCCGTCTTCTGGTCGAGATCGCCGAGGAAGCCGGTCTTCCAAAGGGCGTCTGGAACCTCATCAACGGGCTGGGGGAGGATGCGGGCAAGGCATTGACCGAGCATCCCGCGATCAAGGCCATCGGCTTCGTTGGCGAAAGCCGTACAGGCTCGATGATCATGAAGCAGGGCGCAGATACGCTGAAGCGCGTGCATTTTGAGCTTGGTGGCAAGAACCCGGTCGTGGTGTTTGCCGATGCCGATCTGGAGCGTGCAGCCGACTCTGCCGTCTTCATGATCTATTCGCTGAACGGCGAGCGCTGCACCTCCTCCTCCCGCCTGCTGGTCGAGGAGAGCATCTATGATCGCTTTACCGCGCTCGTTGCCGAAAAGGCCAAGCGCATCAAGGTCGGCCATCCGCTGGACCCCGAAACAGTGATCGGCCCGCTGATCCATCCAGTGCACGAAAAGAAGGTTCTGGAATATATCGAGATCGGCAAGCACGATGGGGCGACGGTTGCGGCCGGTGGCGCGAAGTTCGACGGTCCCGGCGGCGGCTGTTATGTCTCGCCAACGCTTTTCGTTGGCGCCAATAACCAGATGCGGATCGCGCAGGAGGAAATTTTCGGCCCGGTCCTCACTGCCATTCCGTTCAAGAACGAGAACGAGGCGCTGGAGCTCGCCAATGATGTTCAATACGGCCTGACCGGATATCTGTGGACCGCCGATGTCACCCGCGCCTTCCGTTTCAGCGACCATCTTGAAGCGGGCATGATCTGGGTCAACTCGGAAAATGTTCGCCATCTGCCGACACCTTTCGGCGGCGTGAAGAATTCCGGCATCGGCCGCGATGGCGGCGACTGGTCATTCGATTTTTACATGGAAACGAAGAACGTCGCCTTTGCCACGACAGCCCATGCCATCCAGAAACTCGGCGGCTGATAACACACCCCGTTTCGGCGGGATCGGGCAAGACCAACCCCGCCGGCCTGCCTCTTTTGACACAGACGACAATCCCTCTGGCCGGCATGCATCCGGCAAGAGTTCAGTGGAGGAAAAACCATGCCTATCCCGACATTCAATCTCTATCCGGCCTTCAACACGGTGCGTCTCAGCCACGTCGAATTCATCGTGACCGATCTGGTCGCCAGCCGTGCCTTCTACGTCGATACGCTCGGACTTCAGGTCACCGACGAGGACAACGAAACGATCTATCTGCGTGCCCTTGAAGAGCGCGGCCATCACTGCATGATCCTGCGCAAAGGCCCGAAAGCCCTTGTCAGCTATCTCAGCCTGAAAGTGTATGCCGAGGAGGATCTGGACAAAGCAAAGGCCTATTTCGAGGCGAAGGATCTGCCCGCCGAATGGGTCGAGCGTCCCTATCAGGGCCGCACCCTGCGCACGCGCGATAATTTCGGCGTTCCGCTCGAATTCTACCACAAGATGGACCGGCTCGCCCCGATCCATCAGCAATACAAGCTTTATCACGGCGTCAAGCCGCTGCGCATCGACCACTTCAACTGCTTCACGCCGGATGTGGACGGCTCGGTCGCCTTCTACAACGACATCGGTTTCCGCGTGACGGAATATACCGAAGACGACGAGAGCAAGAAGCTCTGGGCGGCATGGCTGCACCGCAAGGGCGGCGTGCATGACATGGCCTTTACCAACGGTGTCGGCCCGCGCCTGCATCACACCGCTTTTTGGGTGCCGACCCCGCTCAACATCATCGACCTGCTCGATCTGATGGCTACCACCGGCTATCTGAACAATATCGAACGCGGCCCTGGCCGCCACGGCATTTCCAATGCCTTCTTCCTCTATATCCTCGATCCGGACGGCCACCGCATCGAGATCTATTGCTCGGACTACCAGACGGTCGACCCCGATCTGGAGCCGATCAAATGGGACCTCAAGGACCCTCAGCGCCAGACGCTGTGGGGCGCGCCGGCACCGAAATCCTGGTTCGAACATGGCAGCCTGTTTGCCGGAAGCGAGACGCAGGAACCGCTCTTGAAGGCACAGCCGATCATCGCCCCCTGACACCGCCGGTATGCATGCCGGGAAAAAAAGGATGCGCCATCCCAGTGGCGCCTCCTCGACGCTCCGTTTGCTTGAAGTGGAAACCGCCATGTCCCTCAAAGACCCTTCGCTATTGCGCCAGTCAGCGCTCGTTGCCGGGCGCTGGATCGATTCCGATCCGGGCAATGCCATCACCGTGCGCAACCCGGCCACGGGTGAGATCGTCGGCCTCGTGCCAAAGCTTGGTGCTGCCGAGACCGCCGAGGCCATCGAGGCCGCGCGCATCGCGCAGAAAAGTTGGGCCGCCCGCACGGCCAAGGACCGCTCCGGCATCTTGCGCAAATGGTTCGAACTGATGATGGCCAATCAGGACGATCTTGGCCGCATCCTGACCATGGAACAGGGAAAACCGCTGGCCGAGGCCAAGGGCGAGATCGCCTATGGCGCGAGCTTCGTGGAATGGTTTGCTGAAGAAGCCCGCCGCATCTACGGCGATACGATCCCCGGCCATCAGCCCGACAAGCGCATCCTCGTGTTGAAGCAGCCCATCGGTGTGGTGGCGGCGATCACGCCGTGGAATTTCCCCAATGCCATGATCACCCGCAAGGCAGGCCCTGCATTGGCCGCCGGATGCGCGGTGGTGCTGAAGCCCGCCTCCCAAACGCCGTTCTCGGCCATTGCTCTTGGCGTTCTCGCCGAACGCGCCGGCCTTCCCTCAGGCCTCTTCAGCGTCATCACCGGTTCGGCCCGCGAGATCGGCGCGGAGATGACCTCCAATCCGACCGTGCGCAAACTGACCTTTACCGGCTCGACGGAAATCGGGGCCGAGCTTTACAAACAGAGCGCGCCCACCATCAAGAAACTCGGACTGGAGCTGGGTGGAAATGCACCGTTCATCGTCTTCGACGATGCCGATCTCGATGCCGCCGTCGAGGGTGCACTGATCGCCAAGTTCCGCAACAACGGCCAGACCTGCGTCTGCGCCAACCGCATCTACGTTCAGGACGGCGTCTACGACGCCTTTTCGCAAAAACTCGCAACCGCTGTCGGCAAGCTGAAAACCGGGAACGGTCTTGACGAGGGCGTGATCCTCGGCCCGCTGATCGACGGTGCTGCCGTGGAGAAGGTCGAAGAGCACATCGCAGATGCCGTGGCCAAGGGTGCACGCGTCCTGCAGGGCGGAAAACCGCATGCACTGGGCGGCACCTTCTTTGAGGCAACCCTTCTGACCGATGTCACCAAAGAGATGGCAGTTGCGCGCGAAGAAACTTTCGGACCCTTAGCGCCGCTGTTCCGCTTTTCCGATGAGGCGGACGTGGTCGCGCAGGCCAACGATACGGAATTCGGCCTCGCATCCTACTTCTACGCCCGCGATCTCGCCCGCGTCTTCCGGGTGGCAGAAGCGCTCGAATACGGAATGGTCGGCGTCAATACTGGCCTGATCTCGACAGCGGAAGCGCCGTTCGGCGGCGTCAAGCTTTCAGGCCTTGGTCGTGAAGGCTCGCGCTACGGCATCGAGGAATTCACCGAAATCAAATATGTGTGCCTTGGTGGCATCGCCTGAGCCGACATGAGGAAACAAGCAATGTCCGACCCCAAATTCATCAGTTTTTCACGTGCTGGCCGCACCGGATACGGCCTTCTTGCAGGGGACGGTGTGATCGACCTTTCTGCGCGCCACGGAGCCAGATGGCCGAGCTTGCGTGAAGTCATCGCCGATGGCGCACTGCTTGAACTGGCGAGCGAAGCGGCAGGCCTTCAGCCGGACTTTCCGGCATCAGAGATCACCTTTGAAATCCCCATCCCGGCACCGGAAAAGATCATCTGCGTCGGTGTCAATTTCCCCGATCGCAATGAGGAATACAAGGACGGTCAGGCGGCCCCTTCCAATCCCTCGCTTTTCATCCGATTCCCGCGTTCTTTCACCGGCCACGACCGGCCGTTGGTCCGCCCGCCGGAAAGCCCGCAGCTCGATTATGAAGGCGAGATAGTCATTGTCATCGGCAAGGGCGGCCGTCGCATTGCCGAAGCGAATGCGCTCGATCACATCGCCGCCCTGTCGCTATGCAATGAAGGCACGATCCGCGACTGGGTGCGGCACGCGAAGTTCAATGTCACGCAGGGCAAGAATTTCGACCGTACCGGGTCGATCGGCCCCTGGCTCATTCCGTTCACGGATGAGTCCCAGATCGCCGATATCAAGCTTGAAACCCGCGTCAATGGCGAGGTACGCCAGAGCGACCGCACCGGCCGGATGATCTTTTCGTTCCGCAAAATCATCAGCTACATCTCGACATTCACCACGCTGGTGCCGGGCGATGTTATCGTCACAGGCACGCCGACGGGGGCCGGAGCCCGGTTCGATCCACCGATCTGGCTGAAACCTGGCGATGTCGTCGAGGTGGAGGCCGATGGTATCGGCATTTTGCGCAACACCATCGCGGACGAGGTCTGAGCCATGTTGACGAAAGACGAGATCGAAAGGGCAGCAGAAGCTCTCGACACGGCCGAAAACACCCGCGTGCAGACCGGCCTGCTGTCACTCAAACACCCTGGCATGACCATGGATGACGCCTATGCGGTACAATCCGCATGGGTGAACCGCAAAATCGCGGCCGGTCGCAGGGTGATCGGCTGGAAGATCGGTCTGACGTCGAAAGCCATGCAATATGCGCTGAACATCGACATCCCCGATTCCGGTGTGCTCTTCGACGACATGGTGTTTGAGGATGGACAGACTATCCCCAAGGACCGCTTCATCCAGCCGCGTATCGAGGCGGAAATCGCCTTCGTGATGAAGACGGCGCTGAAGGGACCGGGTGTCACCGTCTTCGACGTTCTGAACGCCACGGATTACGTGACGCCAGCGCTCGAAATTCTCGACACGCGCATCCTGCGCGTCGATCCCGAGACCAAGAAGGCCCGCACCATCGTCGATACCATTTCCGACAATGCGGCCAATGCGGGGATCGTGCTCGGCGGACGCGCCGTCCGGCCCGATACGATCGACATGCGCTGGATGGGCGCGATCGTGTCGCGCAATGCCGAAGTCGAGGAAACGGGGCTGGGTGCCGGGGTTCTGAACCAGCCGGCCCGAGGTGTCGCCTGGCTTGCCAACCGGCTTTCACAATATGGCGGTCATATCGAGGCGGGTCAGATCGTGCTGGCGGGGTCCTTCATCCGCCCCGTCGAGGCGCGGCATGGCGATACGATCATCGCAGATTTCGGGCCATACGGCACCGTCAGCAGCTATTTTGCGTGACGTAAGGAGAAGGAACCAGCCATGCCAGCGCCGAAAAACCTCTTCAAACAGGCCCTAAAAGAAGGCCGCGCCCAGATCGGCCTCTGGCAGGCGCTGGCAAACCCCTACACGGTCGAAATCTGTGCCGGAGCTGGCTATGACTGGCTGCTTCTCGATGCCGAGCATGCGCCGAACGATATTCCCCTGCTCGTCTCGCAATTGCAGGCGATAAAGGGCTCGCCAAGCCATGCCGTCATCCGCCCGCCGATTGGCGAAACGTTCATTCTAAAGCAGATGCTCGATATCGGCGCGCAAACGCTGCTCATTCCCATGGTCGACAGCAAGGCGCAGGCGGAGGATATGGTCAGGGCCGTGCGTTACCCGCCGCATGGCGTGCGCGGCGTCGGCGCGGCCCTGGCGCGCGCCTCTGCCTTCAATCGCATTGCCGATTATCTCCAGACGGCCAATGACGAGATTTGCCTATTGCTACAAGTGGAAAGCCGCGTCGGCCTCGCGGCCATCGACGACATCGCATCGATCGAAGGCGTCGATGGCGTGTTCATCGGCCCCGCCGATCTGGCCGCCGATATGGGCTTTCTCGGCAAACCTGGCGCACCGGAGGTGCAGGCCGAGGTGGAAAAAGCTCTTCTGAAGATCCAATCGCATGGAAAGGCTGCTGGTATCCTGATGGCCGATTTGGTCCTTGCGAAGCGCTATCTCGAACTCGGTGCAACCTTCGTCGCCATTGGAAACGATGTGACGCTGCTCGCCAACGCCACGACACGCCTGCTTGCCGATTTCCGAAACTTCAATGCGGCGGAAACCGAGCGCCCCGGCACGGCGAGTGTTTACTGAGCATTCACGGCGGAACCGGCCACCGTGATCCTGCTCTGGCGCCTGCGTTCTGCCACCACCAGCATGTCGACAAAGGATCTGACCTTGGCCGGTTGAAACCGGGCAGGCGGAAAGACCGCATGGATACCGCCTGTCGGTAAAGACCAGTCCGGGAAAAGTTGCACGATCCTTCCCACCTTCAGATCGGCTTCCACCATGTAGTCGGGGAAGACCGAGACGCCGATCCCCGCCAACATGCAGGCATAAGCGGAAGGCGTCTTGTCCGTCGTCATGACTGACTGCATGTCCACTGTCACCATTTCTAAAGATCGATGCGAAAACGTCCAGCGCAAGGCATTTTTCAGCACACGATTGGCGATCCATGGAAGGTCCGCGGCCTCGGCAGGGCTGGCACCATCCACCAGACGAGCCGCAATCTCTGGCGTTGCCACGACCACCTGTTCGAACGAACCCAGCCGTCGCGCCTGATGGCTGGAATCCTTCAACCAGCCGACGCGAATGGAAAGATCGATCCCCTCCCCAACAAGATCGCTGACGCAGTCGTCGAAAATGACATCCACACGCATTTGCGGATAGGCCTTGAGATAAGCTGCAATGGTCGGCACGACCACTGTCACACCATAGTCGAGCGGGGCAGTGAGGCTCAGTGTTCCCGCAGGCTCGGCGCTTTGGGATGAGACTTCTCCATAGGCTTGTTCCGCCTGCCGCAGGATCAGCGCACAGCGCTCGTAAAACAGTCTCCCCTCCTCCGTCGCATGAAGACGTCGGGTGGTGCGCATCAGCAAAGTGACGCCCAGCTCAGCCTCCAGCCTGGCAACCTGGTGGCTGACAACGGCCTTGGCCACGCCCAGCCGGTCGGCCGCTGCGGTGAAAGAGCCGGCCTCGATGGTGGCCGTAAAGAAGGCCAGCCGGTTGAGATTGAGAAAATCGCCCATACTTTGTCTCACCAGATCATACAGTCTGTACGATTGGCCGATATTTATTGCCTTTTCAAGATCTGAGATAAAGGGCGACAGACATTCAACCGAGGAACCAAGCCATGATTACCCGTCGCGATACTCTCAAGCTCGCCGCATCAGTCGGCATCACGGCCACGTTGCCGCTGAACTTTGCTTCTGCAGCTGGCAACCCGCTATCTTGGACATTTTTCCAGGCGAATGAAGCAGGCTTTCGGCGCACGCCGGTGCTACTCAGCGGACAAACGGATGCGATCCTGATTGATGGCGGCTTTACGATTTCCGATGGCAAAGCCCTTGCGGACGCGATCAAGGACACAGGAAAGCGTCTCACCACGATCTATGTGAGCTGCAACGACCCGGACTATTATTTCGGGCTTCGTCCGGTGGTGGAGGCTTTCCCCGAAGCAAAGGTCATTGCCAAGGCCGGCACGGTCGAGACGATCAAGGGTAATGTTGAGGCAAAGCTGGCTGTCTGGGGTCCACAGTTGAAAGAGAACGGTCCGCAAACCCTCTCTGACGTGGTAATTCCACAGGCATCGGACGCCACATCGCTCGACCTGGAAGGCAACGCCATCGAAATCGTTGAGGTCCCGGACATGCACGACCGGCGCTACCTCTACGTCCCGTCGCTCGAAGCCGTGTTCGGTGGCGTTCTCGTCGATTCCGGCAACCATGTCTGGGTCGCGGACACCGCAACGGCTGAGCTGCGCGAAGCATGGATCAAGGCACTCGATGGCATCATCGCCCGTGCGCCGAAGATCGTGGTTCCCGGTCATCAAGTCGAGGGCGCTGCGCAGGGTCTTGAGGCGGTCAAGTTTACCCGCGACTATCTAATTGCCTTCGAGAAGGAAATGGCCAGCACCAAGGACAGTGCACAGCTGATTGCCGCCATGCAGGCCCTCTATCCTGACCTCGCCGACATTTCCTCGCTGGAACTGGGCGCCAAGGTCGCAAAAGGCGAGATGAAGTGGGGCTGATAGCCCGTGAAGCCTCGCCAACACATTGAAAGGATTTTTAATATGGCAACAATCGCTCTCATTGGCGCGTCCGGTAATGCCGGGTCGCGCATTCTGAAAGAACTCGCGGATCGCGGCCACAGCGTTACGGCCATCGCACGCCATGCCGAAAGAATCGCGTCCCTCCCCAGCGTCACCGCCGTAACCGGCGACGTCTCCGACAAGGATGGTCTGACGGATCTTCTGCGCGGACATGATGCAGTTATCAGCTCTGTACATTTTACCGACAGCGACCCCGATCTTCTGATCGCGGCCGTCCGGGCGTCCGGCGTCAAGCGATATCTCGTTGTCGGCGGCGCCGGTAGCCTTGAGGTTGCGCCCGGCGTCACGCTCGTCAGCACACCGGAATTCCCGGCCATGTACAAGGAAGAAGCCACAAAGGGCGGGATGTTCCTCGACAAGCTGCGCAATGTCGAAGACCTCGACTGGACCTTCCTATCACCCTCGGCCATGTTCGTGCCCGGCCGGCGCACTGGTAAATTTAGGCTCGGCAAGGATACGCTGCTGGCCAACGACGAGGGCAGTAGCATCTCCTTCGAAGATTACGCCGTTGCGCTGGTCGATGAAATCGAAAAGCCGATGCATCTGAAGCAGCGTTTCACCATCGGCTATTGAAAACGTAGTCATTTGAGACGGCGCGATACAGCCAACTGCCGGCCTGTCCGCGGGCCGGCCCGGTCTTTACGTCATAGTTGCGGAAGACGAATGTGAGAAGGTCGTCGACCGGCATCCTGGCGGACATTGCTGCTGCTTGTGGGGCATTGGCAGAGGCACTCTGATAGCGCCAGCGTCAACCACCCCAGTCGGTGCGGGCTCGCGCTGGGTGGAATTGACTGAACAATGCTCCTACGCCTTGAAAGGAATCGAACCAAGGACCCTGCTGTCCTAATTTCTCTCCGGCTCAGGCTTCCCAAAATCAGGAACACCTTTTTTGTTCGTCCGGATGCCGGATTTAGAAGCTGTACTTGGAAGGACTAGAGCCAGTGGCCAGGCGGGGAAGAATATCGGTTCCAAGACGATTGACCGAATAGTGTGGGTCCCGTGACACAGTTCACGAGCCGTTCAGCGCGTGGCGAGGAATTCGATGATTGCCTTGCGTTCGTCGGCTTTGGCGAAGCGCTGTGTCATCCGCGTTCCCCTTACCAACCCGGCCGGATTGGTAAGGAAGATATCGAGCTGGGCCGCATCCCAGTTGATACCCGACCCCTGCATGGCAGGCGAATAGCGGAAGCTTTCCACCCCCCCGGCGGTTCTGCCGATCACGCCTTGCAGATGGGGTCCGACGCCGTTGCGCGTGCTGTCGACCTGGTGACAGGCGCCGCAGCGCTGCTGGAACAACCTCTGTCCGTCAGCCGCATCCTGGGCATGAGCCTGGAGCACCAGCAGGACGGTGGCGATCGCCGCGGCTGAGATCTGCTTCAAAGTGCTCATCATGCCTGCTTCTCCTGGAATGTCGCCTTCGACAGCGGCAGGCTGTGCGGTCGTTCCGTGGCAAGGACGGCGACAGCATTGGCGATCGCGGGGGGTACGCCCGGCAGGCCGGGTTCCCCGATGCCCCCAATGGGTGCACCGCTCTCGATGATGCGGACATGGACTCTCGGCATGCGGTCCGGGGTGAGAATCTGATAACCGTCATAGTTGCGGGCCTGGGGAAGACCTTCGACATAGACGACTTCTTCCAGGAGCGCCGAGGACACGCCGAGCGCGACTGCCGAATTGACCTGATGCTCGATCACCCGCGGATTGACCACGGTGCCAGGGTCGATGGCGACCCAGACGTCATGCACCACGACTTGGCCATCCGAGAGCGAAACTTCCGCGATCGTCGCCACTTCGCTTCCGAAGGGAGACGCCATGGCGACACCCCGGGCGCGACGGGTTCCATCCTCTGCCGCAAAGGGACCCCGCTTCCAGCTGCCGGAAAGCTCAGCCACCGCCTGCAGGAGCGTATGATGGCGCGGGCTGTTCTTCAAGAGTTGAAGGCGGAGTTCATAGGGGTCTTTGGATCCGGCATCGGCCATTTCGTCGAAGAAGGTCTCCGAGAAGAAGTCGTTCATCGAATGGCCGACTGACCGCCAGAAGCCGATGATGGTGGGATCGTCGACGTGGATATGGGCGATGCGCTTGTTGGGGATCGCGTAGAGCTTGCCGGCGATGCCCTCGACCGACGAACTGTCGACCTTGTCGGGCTGGCGGCCATACCAGCGTCCCGTCGCACCTTCGCCCACGGCCACCGCCGAGAACGCCGTCGGATTGCCGTCCTGGTCGAGCCCTGCGCGGAAGCGGACCGCCGCCATCGGACGCAGGGTGTCGCGCAGGAACTCCTCCTCACGGCTCCAGACGAGCTTGATCGGTCGCCCGACCGCCTTTGATAGCAGGATGGCCTGCGGATAGGGATTGGCGCTCTGGTAGAGGAAGTGACGACCGAAGAAGCCACCCAGCATCGGCGAATGGATGATCACCTTCTCCGGCGCAATGCCGGCGACCTTGGCGGCATCGCCCTGGAACATTTCCGGCGCCTGGTTGGGTATCCAAAGTTCGAGCGTCCCGTCATCGTTCCAGCGGGCGACGGCGGATGGCGGCTCCAACTGGCCGTGGGCGAGGTGGGGCGCGTCATAGGTCGCTTCAACAACCTTCGCGGCCGATGAAAGCGCGGCAGCGGCATCCCCTTCTTCCTCGAAGGTCACGCCGTCACCGGTCGTCGCCTTCAACTTTTCCATATGGCCCGTGCTGGAGAAATCAGCGGGCATCGCGTGCGCTGTCCCGGATGCGGCTTCATTCCACGAGACTTGCAGAGCTTCGACAGCCATGCGCGCACGCCACCAACTGTCGGCGACCACGGCCACGGCTCCAGGAAGCGTGTGCACTGAATGCACGCCCATGCGCGCCTTGATCTCGGTCTCGTTCGCAAGAGCGCCGGGCTCCTGGCCCAGCCGCGGGCTGTGCTGCACGGCCGCGTAGAGCATGCCGTCGACCTTGGTGTCGATCGCATACTGGGCCTTGCCTGTGGCCTTCGCGCTGATGTCCAGCCGTTCTACCGGCTTTCCGATCCAGCGGAAGTCCTTGGATTCGCGCAATGTTACCGTTTCCGGAACAGGGAGGCCTGCGGCGGCTTCTGCGATCTCACCATAGGCAAGGCTCTGGCCAGACGCTACATGCAGCACACGACCTGGCTCGGTCGAAAGCTCTGCAACAGGAACCGACAGTCGCTCTGCTGCGGCCTGCAGGAGCATGCTGCGCGCAGACGCGCCAAGCTTGCGCATGAGGTCGTAGCTTGAGCGGACCGACATGCTGCCGCCGGTGAAGCGGAAGCCGCCGATCAGGCTGTAGTCCGGGCCGGGAGGTGCTGCCTCGACAACAAAATTGGCTGGGTCGACATCGAGTTCTTCGCCGACGATCTGGGCCATTGCTGTGAAGATGCCTTGGCCGCCCTCGATGAAGGCGCTACGGAAGAAGACCGTGCTGTCGGGCCGGATCTCGATGAAGGCCGGGATGCGGGTCCCCGGAGCAACGGTAGCGGCGGCCTGAGCCAGTGCCGGGCGGCTCGCACCGGGGACAGTGACGCCGAGAACGAGCGCCCCCGCGACGCTGCCGAGGAAGCCACGACGCGAGATCTTGAAGGGCTTGTCATCGGCGGCTGTGTTGGCGTCCGTATCGATCTGAATCTGGTTCATTGTGATCCCTCCAATCAAGCCTGGGCCGCTTCGCGCACGGCGGCAGCGATCGCGTTGTAGGTTCCACAGCGACAGAGATTGACCATGGCAGCCGCAATGTCTTCATCGGTTGGCTGAGGCGTCTCTTTGAGAAGCGCGGTTGCGGCCATGACCTGGCCGGACTGACAGTAGCCGCATTGCGGCACCTGATTGGCTACCCAGGCCTCGACCACCTTTTGGCCGACCGGATCCTCGGTGATTGCCTCAATCGTGGTGATCTGCGTGCCGACCACCGTATCGATCGTCGTGACGCAAGAGCGGGTCGGCTGCCCGTCAACGAGCACCGTGCAGGCGCCGCATTGCGCCAGACCGCAACCATATTTGGTGCCGGTCATCCCGAGCGTGTCGCGCAGCACCCATAGCAAGGGAGTATCGGCTTCGACATCCACCTGCTGCGGTGTTCCGTTGATGGTGAGTTCCATGCTGTCGTCCTTCGATCGGTTCTTCGGGGCGGGCAAGACAGTGCAAGACTGCTACGCGAAACAATCTACCAAGCGCCTTTGATAGGCTTTAGCCGTCTCCGGTCACTTAGATTTATTGACCCACACCATAAATGACTGCCTGAATGCGGAATTGGGATGCCTGGAGGAATTCGGACCTAATTGGCTCGGCCCCGGCGAGATGGCAGTCTTATGATCTATGATGCTGGCTGCATGGACCTGCGCACGGCCGAACAATCGCCCGCCAAACCGATTGATGCTTCAAATCGATAAGTGCAAGTGGATTGGCCCAGCTAATCCCAAAAACCATTCCAATCTATCTTGAGGACATGATGACGCCGGCGCTCGTTTCTCCCGGCGATCGAAAGGATGTGCCATGGATGCGACTTACAAAAGCAAAATTGCGCACAGCCGCGCTCAGTGGGGCGCGGTGATTTCCATGGCGCTGTGCGTGTCGGTGCTGATCGCATCGGAGTTCATGCCCGTCAGCCTCCTGTCGCCGATCGCATCGGACCTCGGGATCACCGAAGGCCAGACCGGTCAGGCCATTTCGATCTCCGGGCTATTTGCTGTGTTGACCAGCCTCTTCGTTGCAGACTTGACCCGTCGCATCGACCGCAAGCTTGTCGTTACAGGCTTCACGATGATTCTGATTATCTCCGGTCTGATGGTCGCGTCCGCACCGACCTATCCCGTGCTGATGGCAGGCCGGGCGTTGCTCGGTGTCGCGATCGGAGGCTTCTGGTCGATGTCAACCTCCATCGTCATGCGGCTCGTCTCGGAACAAGACGTACCTAAAGGCCTGGCGATGCTCAATGCGGGCAATGCGATTGCAGCCACTATCGCCGCCCCACTCGGCAGCTTCCTCGGCGCCTATGTAGGGTGGCGGGGCGCGTTCCTTCTCGTTGTACCTCTCGGCCTTCTGGCGCTCGTATGGCAGTGGATAAGCCTCCCACCCCTCCCCCCGCGCAATCGGGAACGTAGCGGCCTGCTCAGGCTGCTTGCCCGCCCGCAAGTGGCGCTCGGCATGACCTCGATCCTGCTGCTGTTCATGGGACAGTTTGCACTGTTCACCTATCTGCGGCCCTTCCTGGAAACGGTGACACAGGTCTCCATCACGATCCTCTCGCTCAACCTGCTGCTGATGGGCCTTGCCGGGGTCGCCGGCACCTACCTGATCTCGCGGCTGCTCGGCCCGCGGCTCTTCAGCTTGCTGGCCGCTATCCCTCTCATCATGGCGATCATCGCCGTGGGTCTCATCATCCTGGGTGCGCTACCGAGTGCGGTGGCCGTATTGCTCGTCGCCTGGGGATTCTTCGCCACAGCCGCGCCGGTGGGCTGGGGCACGTGGTTGAGCCGGACCCTGCCCGATGATGCGGAAGCTGGCGGAGGTCTGCAGGTCGCAGTGATCCAGCTCGCCATCACACTTGGCGCAACCATCGGGGGACTTCTGTTCGATGCTGTGAGTTGGTGGAGCCCCTTTGCCTTAGCGGCAGCTCTGCTTGCCGGCTCGTCCTTCATGGCGGTTGCGGCATGGCGGAACAGCCGCAACGCGCTCCATTAATCCATCCATCTTTCCGCCCCGATCTACCTTGGGCACCAAAACGACAAACCTCAGGAAAGCAAATGACCAACAACATCGCAGGAAAAGTAATCATCGTCACCGGAGCTTCGAGTGGTATGGGCGCGGCGGCTGCCCGCCACCTTGCAGGCCATGGGGCAAGCATTGTCCTGGCAGCGCGGCGGACCGACAGGATCGAGGGGATCGTGGACGATATCACCGGGTCCGGCGGACAGGCCATCGCGGTCGAGACCGACGTGACCAGGCTGGAGGATATGCAACGTCTGGCAAAGGCGGCCATAGACGCTTTCGGGCGCATCGATGTTCTCATGAACAATGCCGGTTTGATGCCCCTTTCGCCGCTTGAGCGGTTGAAGGTGGACGAGTGGAACCAAATGATCGACGTCAACCTGCGAGGCGTACTCCACGGCATCGCTGCGGTTCTTCCCCACATGCAAGAGCGGAAGTCAGGCCACATCATCACCACGGCGTCGGTCGCCGCCTACAAAGTCTTTCCGGCCTCTGCAGTCTATTCCGCGACAAAGTTCGCGCTCCGCGGCCTGACGGAAGGGCTGCGCCAGGAGGTGAAGCCGTACAACATCCGGACGACGCTGATTTCGCCCGGCGCGGTCACGACGGAACTTCTGGACCATATTAGCGAAGCGGACGTCCAATCGGCGAACCAGGACTATGTCGGCAAGGTCGGCATCCCCGCCGAGAGCTTCGCGCGCATGGTCGCTTTTGCCGTGAGCCAGCCCGATGACGTCGATGTCAACGAGATCGTCTTCCGCCCCACAGCCCAGGAGCTTTGAGCCGCCATGCGCACGATTCTTACAAGTGCAATCGTCACACTACTGTTTACGGGAACCGCCATGGCACAGGAAAAAATCGTGATCTCCTCCCCGTGGGGAAATCTGAACGCCGAACTGGTCGAAAATGCAGCGACGAAGGCTTTGCTGGAAATGCTGCCCGTGACGTTGGAGATGACCGATCATCTTCGTCAGGAGAAGACGGGCAACCTGCCCGCTTCGCTGCCGCAGGCAGAACGCCAGCAGGGCTTCCGCAACGGCACGCTCGGGCTCTGGGCCTCGACCGACTTCGTGATCTACTATCGAGACGGGAGCGTCCCGCGACCCGGGATCGTTATTCTCGGCCGCATCGAGGGCGACGCGTCGCTGTTCGATCGGCCGGGGCCGGTCACGGTGCGGATCGACCGGGCCAGATAGGCCCGCGTCATACACCTTCCCTGTCAACACTGATCGGCCTATTCAAGCCGAAGGACGCCCATGAACATGAGAATCTTGCACGCCAGCGTGGCTTGCCTCTGCGGAGCAGCGGCCCTCGTCGCAGGCTACCTGGCCCTCCCCGAAGCAACCGGCCCCACGCCGGCCTTCGCTGCGGAAAATGCTGTAACATTCCCGCCGATCGAGCAGTTGGAGCACTACACGACCGTGCGCCGCGGAATTACACGTGAGCATATGCTCACAAGCCGCGAAGCACTCGATGCGCTCCGGGCGGGGCAACCAGTCCCCACTGGAACGCACATGGTCCTGGTTGACTACCAGAGCGACGTGCTGACACGTTATCTCGTCGGCCAGAAGATCGGCCCGGGCGAGGATGAATGGGAATATCAGTGGTTCCGGCCCGATCGCTCGGTCAAGGCCGACGAGAACGTGGCCCGCTGCTACTCCTGTCATCAGTCACGCCAGGATCAGCAGTTCATGTTCACGCATGACGGCGCCATGTCAGATGACGATCCCCTGTAGCGCGGGGACGTCCGTCATGGTCATGAACTCCGTCCATCGGCTCCTGGTTCCTCTTGCAATGGCGGGGCTGCTACTCTTGTCGCTCGCCTATTGGTGGCTCGATAACGTACCGCACGAGATCTTCGGCGTGGCGGTGTTCGTCCTGATTGCCTGGCACATCACCCTGAACCGTTCATGGTTCGCGAACCTGTTTCGCGGCCGCTATAACGGTCGCCGGATGTTCACGGTGCTGCTGCACATGCTCCTCATCGCCAACATGGCGGTGCTTCTGGTGACGAGCGTCTTCATTTCAAAATCGCTGCTGGCCTTCCTTCCACTCCCGGACAGCACATTGCTGCGTGAGATCCATTGGTTTTCGGCCTACTGGGTGATGGTCGTTGTCGGTATACATCTGGGCCTCCACTGGACACGCGTGATGATGTTGCTGCGCTTGATCTCAGGTCGTCCCTCTGGCAGTGCCACGAGAACGTGGCTGCTCCGCACGGCGGCGCTGGCTCTTGCCGGATTCGGCACGTGGAGTTTCTGGGTGCTCGGCGTCTGGGGCAAGCTGACCTTCACCTACAGCCTCGACTTTTGGGACTTCACCGCGTCCGTCGCGCCATTCTTTGGGTATTGGGCGGGCGTCATTGCGCTTCCCGCCATCATCACCCACTACCTCATGGTGATCGTTGATCTGCAACGGTCGCGTAGAGGACCTGCGCCACGCAGGTTATGACGGCTTGCTCGGTCGCGTAGCCGCCTGGACCAGAATTACCACAAGGTTCCCTGGCACCTGCCGCGCTGCCTGTTGATTTATCATGCGGCGACCATCGACAAGGTGGTCGGGGTGTTGGGCCGATCTTAATCTGATGACGAATGCCCGGCCCGGTCATGGCAGCGGGAGGATATACGCTCTTGGGATTCCGCTACTTCCTTGTTCATCCCAGTCCCGGCGCGATCGCTTTTTGCTGTGCTATCCAGCGAACGCAGTGACCACAGGTCGCGGAAAACCCCGACCTGCGTTGCAGGCCGGGGTTCAAAATTCCTGCCGTCTCAAAGATCAGGCTA
Organism: Hyphomicrobiales bacterium; assembly: GCA_900470155.1. Lineage (GTDB taxonomy): Bacteria > Pseudomonadota > Alphaproteobacteria > Rhizobiales > Rhizobiaceae > Allorhizobium. The sequence continues at coordinate 13,472 of UBZT01000029.1, read as the reverse complement.
CGAGGTTCTGCTCGAAGAATGACTGCAACTTGTCGAACGGAATTACGTCCATCCGGTCGTAGAGCGCAACGTGATCGACACCCGGGATGATCATCAGTTCCTTCGGCTCTGCCGCAGCCTTGTAAGCGTCCTCACTGAAATAGCGCGAGTGGGCGTTCTCGCCGGCGATCAAAAGGACCGGGCGCGGTGCGATCTCTTTGATATAGGTCATCATCGGCATGTTCATGAAGGACAGCGGGTTGGTGACGGTCCAGCCGGTGGTCGAATTCAGCGAACGCGGATGGAAGCCACGATCCGTCTTGTAGTAATCCCAGTACATGCGGACGACCGGATTGTCGACGCCGTCGAGGGTCTCCGGCAGGCCACCGGCGAAAGCGGGCGTCACCTCCTCTGCATCCTCCCAGCGTTGCCGGCTGATCTTCTCCAGCATGTCGGCGCGCTCCTCCGGGGTCATCGCGTCGTAGTAGCCGCGGGCCATCACACGCGACATATCGTACATGCTGGCAACAGCGACCGCCTTGACGCGCTTGTCCACGGCGGCGGCGTTGAGTGCCATGCCGGACAGGCCGCAGACGGCCATGAGGCCGATGCGCTCGCGATCGACGGAAGCATGCAGGCCGAGGAAGTCGACGGCGGCCATGAAGTCCTCGGTATTGATGTCAGGCGAGGCGACCGCGTGCGTGCCGCCACCGCTTTCACCGATGAAGGATGGGTCGAAAGCAAGAGCGACAAAGCCGCGTTCGGCCAGGGTCTGCGCATAGAGGCCGGAAGACTGCTCCTTCACGGCGCCGAAGGGGCCGGAGACGGCAAGCGCGGGCAGCCGCGCGTCGCCGCGGTCGGCCGGCAGGTAGAGGTCACCCGAAAGTCTGATGCCGTAGCGGTTGGTGAAGGTGACCTTCTGATGATCGACGCCGTCGCTCTTGGGGAACGTCTTGTCCCACTCGGTCGACATTTGCGCCGACGCGGAGGACGAGACGAAGGTCAAGAGGCCGGCGGTGGCGACACCCACTCCGGTCGCCTTTACAAGGCCGCGTCGAGTCATCTGGATGGAGTTGGTATTTATCGAGGCGTCAGTCACTGTGCTGCTCCTTGGTTGGTCGTGGGGACAGCACGAACTTAGGCCAAAGGCATAACTTGGATAATCCAGCAATATCCGATTGAATTAATCGACCTGAGCCATGAATGGCGAAATTGAATTGGGTCAGCTCCCACCATGCTTCAGCGCCTCAACGATAACCCTGAACGACGGCAAGCTCTGTCGACGGCTGGGGAAATAGAGGTAGTAGCCGGGAAAGGGCGTGCTCCAATCGTCCAAAACCTGTGTCAGCTCTCCGGATTTGACATAGTGCTGGACGATGTCATCGGGAACGTATGCAATGCCATATCCTGCCAATGCGGCATCGACCATCGCCATGGATGTTCCGTAGGTCAGTTGCCCGTCAACCCGGACGCGCAATTCCTGCCCATCCTTTTCGAACTCCCAGGCGTATAACCCGCCTGCCCGATCTTGGCGCATGCCAATGCAATTGTGGCCGACGAGATCCTGCGGATGGGTGGGTATCGGCCTGGTGTCGAAATAGGAGGGCGCAGCGACAGCAACGAGGCGCCAGTCCGGGCCGATCCGGACCGCGATCATATCCTTCTCGACGCTTTCCCCCAGTCGAACGCCCGCATCGAACCCTTCCTCGACAATGTTGCGGAAACCGTTGTCGAGACTGAACTCGACTTTCACGTCGGGATAGGCGCTCAGCACCGGGCGAAGCTTCGGCCAGACAAGCGTCTCGTATGCATGGTCGGACAACGTCAACCGGATCGTGCCGGCCGGTTTGTCACGGAACTCCATCAACGAGTCGATTTCTGCCTCTATCTCGGTGACGCGCGGCCCGAGTGACAGCCGGAGCCGCTCGCCGGCCTCGGTCGTTCCCACGCTGCGCGTCGTGCGCGTCAGCAGGCGGATGCCCATACGGGATTCGAGGCGCTTGATGGTGTGGGACAGCGTCGACTGGGTGATACCGAGCTTGGCCGCGGCACGCGTAAAGCTCTTTTCCTCGGCCACGGCCAGGAACCACAGCAAGTCGTTGAAATCCTGTCTCGGCACGTCGAACCCTCTTTGCGACGAGGACACATTCATGGCTCACATCGATTAATGCAAGTGATTTTCTGCCGGTAATCATCGGAGTGCTGAGACTTATGTTCGATCTCTGAGAGAAGTGGTGGGATCGCCTCGCCACAGCAACGAAGGATGATTGCGTGATGAACTCAACGATGAACCTGACCTCTACCCTGACGGCCAGTCTTCTTGCTGCGTCTGCAGCGTTCGCCGAGGCACCGCGGACGACCGAAGTGTCTTCAAGCGGGGACCGCGCATCGGTCGCAGGTCCTGCCTCCAGCTTCGTTGGTACCGTGACCGTTACGCCACTGTTCGCGGCAACCGAACTCAGCAACCCAAGCGGTGCAGTGGTCGAGTTCACGCCCGGCGCCCGTACGGCTTGGCACACCCACCCTGCGGGGCAGACACTCGTGATCCTGTCGGGCGTCGGCTGGGTTCAACAGGAGGGCGCCGAGAAACTGGAGGTCAAGGCTGGCGACGTCGTCCGTTTCCCGCCCAACGTCCGCCACTGGCACGGTGCCAGCGCGACCAACTCGATGTCGCACATCGCGATCACGCCCGTCGTTGACGGTAGCGGTGTCGATTGGCTGGAGCAGGTCACCGACGAAACCTATGGCGGCTGAGGAAAGGATGATGATCATGAAAGCACTTTCGACTCTGGTTCTCGCCGCGAGCATCGCTGCTCCTGCCCTGGCGCAGGAGGCAGGCACCTCCCAGGGCACGGCAAACCCGGCACTTTCAGCCTACATGCGAGATGTCGTGGAGGGGCAGCTCTGGAAGCGGACCGAGCTTGGACCGCGCGACCGAAGCCTGGTGACCATTTCAGCCCTTATCGCGCGGGGTTATGGGGCATCTCTCGACGCCGAAGTCGAACGCGCGCTGGCCAACGGCGTGAAACCAGCCGAAATCTCCGAAACGGTCCTCCATCTCGCCTTCTATGCCGGTTTGGGCAGCGCCAACAACGCCGCGCCGGCGGTCGAGCGGGTATTTGCAGCGCGCGGGATCTCGACAGACAGTCTGCCAGGCCGGGACGTCGACTTTCTGTCTCAGAACGTTGAAGGCGAGGCCGCACGGGTGGCTGCGGTGGCTGGTCTCCTTGGAGACGCATCGCCCGGACTTGCGAAATTTACGACCGAGCCGTTGTTTTCGGAGATTTGGTTGCGGCCCGATCTTGCGCCACGTGACAGGAGCCTCGTCACCATCACGTCGCTCATCGCGCTTGGCCAGACCGGCCAACTGGCGGGTCACCTCAATCGCGCCCTGAACAACGGCGTCACGCCAGCGGAAGCTGGTGAGGTCGTTGCTCATCTCGCATTTTACTCGGGCTGGCCGACTGCCTTCTCCGCGGGTCCGGTACTGCGCGATGTGCTCGACAAGCGGACCGAATGACCGTGCCGCAGTGTCATGACTTGGGGAGCCTTGGGCGGGAGAGGCCCGCCGCCTGCGGCTCATCAGCCGATTTATGGGCTGTGTCGATCAACCCAAGTGAATTGTCCAGCCTAACGCTATGCCCAGGTGCGGCGTAAGTTCACCCAGGGATGACAGCACCGAAGGTCGAATTGCCCCACGGGCGAAGGCCATCCTGGCGACAAAGGAGAAACGAGATGAGGACAATCGCAATACATGCGCTCAAGGATATCAGGCGCTCAAGGATGCTCATGACCGCGTGCACCACCGCCGCTGTCACTCTCGCAGCCGCGCTTGGTCCGGTGACAGAGGCTCTTGCTCACCATGGGTGGCCGGGCTTCCTGACGGACCGGCTGGTCTATATCTCGGGAACGGTCTCCTCGGAAGGTGTCTGGGGCAACCCGCACTCGCAGTTCGACATCACGTTGGACAGCGATCTGCCCGCCGACACTCCGGACCTGGCGATACCTGAAGAATTGCAGGACCCCGAAGACAGCAGCCGGGTCAACGCGGCGCGCTCATACGATGGTGCGCTCACGGAGCTGGAGATCATCATCGCACCGCCGGCCTGGTCGGGCCGGTGGGGTCTCGGCCGTCCGCTGCGAGTCGGGGAGCGCTTCCAGGCTGTTGGCTACATCAATCGGACGGATGCCGGCCTCTTTCGCCCGGTGGTGTTTTGGTACGGAGATGATGCGACGCCGGTGAATCAGGTCCTCGGCAACACCCTTCCGGTCCGAGCGCCTCTGCCGGACTGAGCGTACTCCCAATGCACTCAACGGGCCAAACGACATACATTCGTTGTGCGGCTTCGGCGGCGGGCTGACGTGGATCGGTTCTCGCAGCATCGTCGCGTCAGCAAACTTGCACGCTGCCAACTGTTGGCTGAGCACCTTCAAAGGCTGGATCACCTATGCCCGATTTCCTCCACTCTTTGCTGATGCTGCTCCAAGCCTCCCCGCTTGGCGACACGGTCCGGAATGCCGGATACCTCTACCCCGCACTGGAAGCCATCCACATCATAGGGATCGCTCTCCTCGTCGGTCCCGCATTCACTTTCGATCTCCGTCTGCTGGGCATCGGGCAGAGCGTCGTCTCCGTCACAACGGCCGCGCGCGTCCTTCTACCCGTTTCGCATATAGGCTTGGTTATCGCCATGCTCACCGGAATCGCCTTGCTGAGCGCACAGCCATTGGTGGTCGCCGGCGCCGGAGCTGCACCATGGAAGTTCGGCCTTCTCCTGATCGCCCTCCTGAACGTGCCGGTGTTTCACTACGGCGTCTATCGTGACGTCGATCAGTGGACCAACGCAAACATGACCCCGCTTGCCGCCCGCGTCGCGGCAGGGCTGTCGATGCTCGCATGGACCGGCGTCGTCTTCGCCGGTCGACTGCTCGCCTACACTTGATCCACCTGCGGGAAGCATTCCCTTCGCGCGCTCCGGAATTCGGAAGCCATGCGGGGCTACAGGAACGTTTTGGAAAAGCCTTTTCAGCGGCCATGGGCCGGCGTCGGTAAAGCAGCGTATGTGGTGAAAAGCTCGTCGCGCCGACGGCGTGAATTGGGGCGCTCCGCTGTGGTCAAGAATGTCGACAGCCTGCTTGAGCACCAGGCCCACTGCGGTGAAATGTTATCAAAGCTCTTGATGGGAATCGAACCAGCGTTCCAAAGAACCGCCCCCATTACCACCATTGCAACCAACCCACACTTTCAGTTATTGCAGTTAGACGCTTTGTTCGCTATATTGACGGCTAAGGAGATATCGTCATGGCCAGCCAGATTGTTCATTTCGCCAGACTGTCAGATCACGACCGAAAAATAGCAACGCCATTACCAAAGCTGGTTGCCGGCGACAGGCTGGAACTCCACGTGCGTAATGCAGGTGGCAAGCAGCAGATGCTCCCGATCCCGCCCTCAGCCGCCGCGGCTGTTGAAGCTCTTCTGGCGCACATGCTGCGCGGAGAGGGTGTCGCCGTGCTGGCCGAGGACCAGGAGCTAAGCCCGAGCGAAGCTTCAGCCATTCTTGGCATCTCCCGCCCGCTCGTCGTCTTGCGCATGGACCGGGGTGAGCTGCCATTCCGCTACGTCGGCAAACACCGCCGCGCCCTCCTGAAGGATGTGCTCGCGTTGAAGTCGAAGCTCGGCAGACGACAGACGGCGATGGAAGCGCTAGCCGAGGACACAGAGGACCTGATCGAGACCTATGGCCTCTAATCCGCCCATCGCGGTCTACGATGCCTGCGCCCTCTACCCCTTCCACCTGCGCAACATTCTGATCCAGTGCGCCTTCGACGGTCTCGTCGAGGCGCGCTGGACCGACGATATACATGATGAGTGGATGCGCAACCTCGCCGCCAACACACCAGGCTTGTCCATCGAACGCCTGGAAGCCACGCGCGACCGGATGAACGCTGTCCTCCCAGAGGCAGTCGTGGAAGACCATCGCCCGTTTATTGCGGATCTCACGCTACCGGATCCCGGCGATCGACATGTCCTCGCGGCAGCCATCGCCGGCAAAGCCTCCGTCATCGTTACCTGGAACCTTAAGGACTTTCCCGCAAAAAACCTTCTCGCACATGGTGTGACCAGCAAGTCGCCAGATGATTTTCTTACCGATCTCCATGCGGCGTTTGCGGAAGCGCTAATCTCCAGCGTCCGAAGTGCAAGGCATAATCTGCGTAAGACAATCCCATCGGTTGAGGCGTTCGTCGACGCGCTTGATCAAGGCGGGTTGAAGAAGTTTTCAGGGGTACTTCGCCGGAACATAGCCGGATTGAAGTGAGCAGGCGCCATCCTTGAACTGCCGAGAGTGCCCGACGACTTCCCTGGGTTACCGTGTCGCCCTCGCCAGCTTTACGGACTTTTAACTGTCTGCCCCTAATTCCGCACGCCCTCGGGCCTGAGGCCCCGAGAAACTGCGGAATGACACATGCCAAACGAAGATCTTTCCAAACACCATTTTCAGAAGAAGATTTCGACCTACTGCGATGTTCGTATTGCGCCCGTCGCACCGGACTGGGTGGTGGACAACCTCCGTCCCTATCTTCTAGCGTTGATCACATTTCGAAAGACACCCGCTCTCGCAAACAACCGCTACGACTGGCGGCAGATCGCACACGATTGCGGGATCGATGAGGCGTTGACGACAACGTTGAAGAAACAACTGCGACCAGCGCTGGATGCGATCATGCGTTGGCTGAAGAAGCTGCCTGTGGAAGACGATGCTCCGAAAGGCAGAAGACTGCAAACAGCGCTGAAATCCGGTGCCACGGGAAAGTTTGCCCCCTTTCCGACAAGCCAGCATCACGAAGTCGAAGAGGTCGAGAGCTCGCCCTCACCTGGCCGCCCCGGCCCTAAGCCGAGACCAGTTTCCGACAAATCAGAACCATTGTTCGAGGCGAACAACGACCCGAGTTCATTCGCCGATGCACTCGCCTATCAGATGCGCCGCTTTGGCGAGAATTACTGGCAACTCCACCGGGCGGTCGTCCGCATAGACGAAACCTTTGATGCGAAGACCTTGCTGTCGTGGATTGAGGGCCAGCGTGTGCCTCGTTCGGTGGCAAGCTTCGATATCCTTTGCCGGATCGAGCGCAGATATGGCTTGGAGCGAGGCTACTTCAAAGCGAAACTGCCACATCAGTCCAGATCGCTATATGGCCACGATCTGGAAGACATCAGTCCGGCGGAGCGGCGCCGGCTTGCCTGGCATCTGCCCGACAACTTCGCCAGTCTGTCCTTTTCAAAGCGCGAAGAGATACTGGAATGGGTGCGGCGCGTCATCATCTCGGGGTCGACGGATTACAGACGTTTCCAGGCGGCAGCGACAAAGCAGCGCTACGCGATCCGTTTTCCAGGGATCACATATGGCGGGAGTGCACTCACACCTAGACTAGCGGCTTCCAGTTGGCTGCGAGATGAGGACGACAAACGCCCCATGACCGAGGGGCTCGAGGATCCGGATCTACTCTCCGGTGTCGTCGATGCACCCCCTCGGCTTGCGATGGAGATGGCAGACCTGATCCGCTTCAAGACGTCGACACTGACCGAGATAGGCTACCGCAGGAATGGCGTCTGGAATGAGGAGACAGCCAGCCAGAAGATCGAACATCTTGGTCTGATGTTTGGGGCACTTGCGGCATCCCCGAACGGAGTTGTCGAAGGTCGAGGCGTGCAGCTCAGCCAACTCACCTTCGGTCTCCTTGTCTTCCCTGGCGTGTGGGACTGGTATTTGCAATGGCGGGAGCGCCGGCGCGGCTTCTTCACCAAATGGGAGGAAGACATGCTGATGGTGGCTATGGCCCTCACTCGCGCTGAAGTCGGCTGGATCCGCCAACATCCCGAACTGTTGCGCAACGTGAAGCCGATCGAAGGACTGATCACGACAGACGAGATTGCGGCTGCTCGTCGAGATTGGCACGGTGCATGCGAAGACTTCCATCGCCATGCAGCCAATCGATCAAAAGAAATCCAGCGGGTGATGCGGGTCCACCGAGATCCATTCGAGCCAATTATGTGCGTACTGGAGGCAGATAGCCCGCTCGCTGAATATCGCAAGATCACCGAGGAGATCTTGAAGCGAATGCCCGATGAGCATCGTTACCCGAGGGCAGCCGCGGAGGCAGTCCGTTCGTTCCTGATGCTAAGGCTTGGCTTACATCTCGGCCTCAGGCAGAAAAACCTTCGGCAATTGCTGGTCTGCCCGCGCGGGCAATTCCCGACCGCAGAACGCCGGCTCGAAGACATGAAGCGCGGCGAACTGCGTTGGAACGAACGGGAGCGTGGGTGGGAGGTCTTCATCCCGTCAAACGCGTTCAAGAACTCGGGCTCATCTTTTTTCGGGCAGAAGCCGTTTCGTCTGGTGCTGCCGGATCTTCTTGATCTCTACACCTATCTCAATGCCTATATCGAGCGACATCGGAAGGTGCTCCTGGGTCGCGCACATGATCCGGGGACGCTTTTCGTCAAAACCGTCAAAACGACCAGTATCGATGCGGCGTATAATCAGACAACATTCTACGAGGCTTGGCGGTTGGCGATTCAGCGCTACGGCATATACAATCCGTATACCGGCCGCGGCGCGATTAAGGGTCTGCTACCGCATGGCCCCCACAATGTCCGAGACGTGCTCGCCACACACATCCTAAAGCAGACAGGATCCTATGAGCAGGCAAGTTATGCCATCCAGGACACGCCTGACGTCGTGCAGCAGCACTACGGGCGCTTTCTGCCGCAGGACAAAGCAGCATTGGCGGCGCGGATCCTAAACCAGGTGTGGGAAGCAGCCTAGTGCGCTGGAAATTTCGCTTAGCATATTGCAGGCAGATGCCAACAATGTCCGCGTCCGTCTGGGGGCCTGCCGGTCGCCTCCGCCTTGAACGGATCAGAACCTGAAACCTGTTGGTGGCCGGAGAAGTGAACCCTACCGGCCGCGAAACACGGGAGCGTATGTGAAACTGCTATCACCTTCGAAGAGCGCCTTGCGGATCTTGACGCCATACAGGCGCGCCAGGTTTTCCTCCGACAGAATGCGAGCAGTCGGGCCGAAATCGAAGGCATTGCAGCCATACATCAGCAACACATCGCTTGCGATTTCCAAAGCATGTTGCGGAGAATGGGTGGTGAACAGCACGGTCATGCCATGCTCGCGCGACAACCGGTCCAGCACCGAAATGACCACGGCCTGATTGTGGTAGTCGAGCGCAGAACAGGGCTCATCGAGGATCAGCACCTCACATTCCGACACCAGCGCCTGGGCGATGATGACAAGCTGCCTCTGACCACCGCTGAGCGTATTGAACGAACGTTCTGCAAGATGGTTGATACCGAGCATGGAGAGCTGCCGGTGCACAACGTCGTAATCTTGTTGCTGCGGTGTTCCGAACAGCCCGACCTGACGGGCCCGTCCCATCAGGACGATATCGGTGACGGAGTAGTCGAAAGCGACGTCGAAAAGCTGCGGCACATAGCCGATACGGGCACGGCAATGCACTTCACCCCGGCTCGGTTTCAGCAGGCCTGCGATCGTGTTGATCAGGCTGGTCTTGCCGATACCATTCGCGCCGAGGATCGCCACAACGCTGCCATTGGCAACGGCAAGATCGTATCCTTCGAGGATCGGGCGGCCGCCGCGTTCCACAGACAGTTTGCGGACTTCAATCACTCTTCCAGCCTCCCCTGCTCTGCATGCGTCGCAAAAGGACGGCAAAGACCGGAACGCCGATCAGCGACGTAATGATGCCGACCGGGATTTCGGCCGTGGTCATCGTCCGCGCAATGTTGTCGACCAGCAGCATGTAGATAGCCCCGAGCAGGATGGAGACTGGCAGCAGACGGCCATGGTCAGGTCCCGAAATGACCCGCGCGACATGCGGGATCACGAGGCCGACCCAGCCGATAATACCACAGCAAGCAACCACGCCGGCCGAGATGACGGCGGTCGCGCCCAGCACTGCCCACTGCACTGTTGCGACAGGCGAACCCAGCGCCCGCGCCTTCTCCTCGCCAAGCGAGATGATGTTGATCTGGAACCGCATGAGGTAGATCACCGCCAGAGCCGGAACCATCACCACCGTCATGAGCAGGAGATCTTCGTAATTTGTCGATGCCAGGCTGCCCATCAGCCAATAGGTAATGGCCGGCAGTTTTTGGTGGGGATCGGCGAGCAATTTCACGATCGAGATCGCCGAACCGAAGAAGGCGGAAATGATGACACCAGCCAGTACAAGTGCCAGGACGGACGTCCGGCCGCGCGAACTTGCCAGCACCTTGACGATCATGACGCTCGCCAATCCGAAGAGAAAGGCAATGGTGAAAAGGCCGTAGCCAAAAATTCCAGACAGGATGGCCAGCGTTCCGCCAAAGCCGGCGCCGCTCGTAACGCCAATGATGTTCGGATCGACCAGTGGATTGCGAAACAGGCCCTGCAACGCGGCACCCGACGCCGCTAGCCCGGCGCCGACCAACACGGCGGCCAGGATGCGAGGCAGACGTACGAGTTCCACGACCTGCTCCTCCAGCACCGTCCAGTCGGAGTTGCTCGCCGGTATCAGATTGTCGGCAAGGATGCGGATCACCTTCAGCACATCAAGGTCATAACGCCCGATCGTGATCGAAACGAGGATGAGGCAGACCAGCAGTGCAAATAGAGCGAGCGTGGCAGGCGTTCCTCGCCTGCCTCGCTGTTTTGGAATTGCCTCGCTTGTCGAAACCGAGGACATTATTCAAACAGGGCCGCGTAGCCCAGAGCCTGGCTGTTCGCCTCGATCTCAAGGACACGGCTCATATGGGCTTCGTCAGGCTCTCGCCCGTAGATGGTCATGTAAGCATCGCGAACAGTCTTGCGGAAATCCTCGTCGATCGGACCCATCTCCGGATGAGCAACCATCGCAAGCCAAACAGCCGACAGGAACAGTTCCGGGGAATCCGGCGAAGCGTTGAACTTGGGCACCTTGTAGACCCGCTTGTTCTTCACAGCGTCCATGCCGGAAAGCAACGGATGCGCATAAAAATCGGACGGGTTGAGCGTCACCGCCTGGGCCGGAATGATGATCATGTCCGGGTTCCAGGTGAAGAGTTGCTCCACATCAACATTCTTCCACCACTCGCCGCTGTCATCTGCCGCCAGGTTCTTGATGCCGCTCAGCGAAAAGTCCTGCGACGGATTGGCAATGACCTGGATCTGGTCGCCGAGCTTCTCGATGTAGACGAGGCTGACTTTCTTGTCGTCCGTCAGTTCGCCGAACTTCGCCTTCATCGCCGCGTTGGACTTATAGTGCAGCTTGAGCGTCGCTTCTGCCCGTTCCGGATGGCCGGAGATGATGCCGCTCATGGTGATATAATCCAGGCGCTGCTGTTCCGAGCAGCATCCCCAGGCGGCAACCTTCAGGCCAACCCGCTCCAGTGGCTCGATCAGGTCCGGGTTGTGCATGGCCTGGATCACCAGCTGCGGATTTGTAGCCAGGATCGCCTCAACATTCGGAGCGAAGCCGTCGCGGGCGGCCGTACCCTCGAGCTCAAGCAATTCGGGAATGAGATCCGCATAGATGAAGTTCTTTATACGGGCAATCGAATCCGCGTTGACCGCCACCATGTGATCGGTCGTGCGATCGGCCGAATAGTAGATGAACGGCGCCGCCCGGATAATCGTTGCGAGCCGCTCGGGCGGCGCTGCCAATTCGATCTTCTGCCCGCGGTGATCCTCGAAGCTGATCGGTTTATCCGCGGCTTGAGCGGCCGAACCCACCAGCATTGCCGCAAGGCAGGTAGAAACAACAGTCTTCATGATCTTTGCCCCGCATCGTTATGTTGCGGACCTGTTATGATATATTGACTAATTGTGTCAAGTTTAGATATCTGCCACCTATGGCAGGCTGAAAACGGGATGGGGCATGGAAAAGATAGGCTATGTGACATGGGGCAATGCCGCGCAGGTGCGGAGCTTCCAGGACTTTGCCCATCTGCTTGACGACATGCTCTATCTTCGTGAACTCGATCGGCACGATCTTGGCACCTACGCCGCCATCGTCATTCCGGATGTCATGGATTGCGTGGAGTTGAGAGCGCATGCCCGGCAATTGAACGATTATGTCCGCAATGGCGGATTTCTGATCGTTTTTTCAATCCGCGACATCGAGAACATCATCGAAGTGGTCGATCTCAAATGGCAACCGGTCAACGCACGGGATTGGCTCTGGTGGACGCGCCCCAATCCTTATCTCGAAGTCCGGCAGCCGGAACCTCGGCATGCCATTTGCGATTCCATCTCGCTTGCCGACATGAGCTGGCACTGGATGGGAGCACTGGAGAAACACCCGCAAGCCGAGCACATCCTGTCGCTTGACGACGACAGTCTCAGCCTCTTCATGGACTTCCCAAATCTTGAAGGCGGCGGTCGACTGATGGTCACGACGCTCGATCCGCACGGGCACAACGGTGAGCGCTTCATGCCGGCCACCACTCGGTTCCTCGAAGCATTCTATCCATGGCTCAATCGCGAGCTTGGGATCGAGCGAAAAAGAGAGAGCTTGAGCCTCACCTATCTGCGGGCGCTTGACAGCACCTGGGACTGGGAACCGCCGGGTCTGGCCGAAACTTTCGAGGGAACTGGCATCAACCTTCGTTACCACGGTCTCTATGATCTCGATGAGACCGTGTTGCGGGAATCCGATTTCATCTACATCCCTAACAACACCGACGAAATATTCCTGCGCAGCAGGGCCGCCGATTTTCTGGCCTTCCTGGAGCGCGGTGGGCATCTCATCCTGTCGAGCCAGCCGGCCACCCCCTGGCTACCATTCATGTCGGCGTTCCGCGCCGTGGCGCCGCGCCCGTTCACCAACCTGAAAGTGCGCGTTCGCCAGGATCCCTTGGGGTTCTTTGCCAATGTCAGTGACGAATTCGACGGCTGGCAGGGTATTTTCGGCCAGTATGCACGTGGCTGGACCGACATGCCGGAGGGCGCCATATGGCTGACCGATATCGGGCCTGCCGACGATCCAAAACCTGCGGACTGGCTGTGGAAATACCCGGCCCCCGATGACACGGGTGGCTACCTGTTCATGCACAATGGCGACAGCATCGTGCGCTATCCCGATCACGGGCCCCACGGCCCTTGCCTGCTGCGTGACGTGTGCAAGGGCATTGTCGCTGCGAGACAGACGGCTGCACGACCGGCAAGACCATCATCCTATCCAAACCTGTCTTGGGGCCTGTGCGACTGCCACCGTGCCCAGCGCTTCCTGCCTCAACGCTTCGTGGCGGAGGCCCGTTGATGCGCAAATCAGACCCCTCACACAAATCAATCCGCATTTGGAGACATGCAATGAACATCCGATATCCCATCGCCATCGCGGGAATAGCACTCGCCGTCCTCCAGCCAATTATCGCACTCGCCGACCCGATCACAATCATCGACCACGAAAACCGCACCGTCACGATGGCAAAGCCCGTCGAGCGG
>UBZT01000030.1 GCA_900470155.1 Hyphomicrobiales bacterium | reverse complement strand
GCCTATCCGAAGCCCGATGGGGTGCTGACCTTCGACCGCCTGTCCTCGGTCTTCCTGTCCAACACCAACCACGAGGAGGATCAGCCGGTTCACCTCAAGGTCAGGGATATGGACCTGCAGAAGCGGTCCGAACTCGGTGTCTATGCCGGCCCGTCGACGCGCTACTGTCCGGCTGGTGTCTATGAATGGGTGGAAAAGGAAGGTGAGGAAACCTTCGTCATCAACGCCCAGAACTGCGTCCACTGCAAGACCTGCGACATCAAGGACCCGAACCAGAACATCACCTGGGTGCCGCCACAAGGCGGCGAAGGGCCGGTCTATCCGAACATGTGAAGTTGCTCACAGGGCGGTCGGAAGATCGCCCAGTGAACATTCGTAGGGGACATAGCCGACGACCGCTGCAATACTTGACGAAACGATCATTGGTCCGGTGTAGGCGCCAGTTCGTGCCCTTAATCGGTCATCTCGTCAGAGAATGCTACAGCCGGAAAATGACCGTAAAGTTCCATAAGATAGATTATGCAATCAAAGGTTGCATTCAAGAATGCCTACATATAAAGGGATCACATGATCTGTTCTAACTGACGATCCACAAGGAATTTTAAATGCGACACTGGCTGGACAAGCTGACCGACCTCGCCGCCATTCCTGGCGATGAAAGCATCTTGAAGGAAGCGCTTGCAAACTTTACCGAACAGATCGGTTTTACAGGCTATGCCTATCTGAACATCCAGCCAGGACGCTCACTCGCAGTTTCGAACTATCGTCGTGAGTTTCAATCAGACTACTTCGCGCGAGGCTATCTTGCGGTCGATCCAGTCATTCGACGCGCCAAGTCCCTGAAACGAGCCTTCACGTGGAGTGTTAAACAAGACAATCAACGACTGACCAAAGCGGAACGCTCGTTCTTTGCCCATGCAGCCGATTTCGGAATTCGCTCCGGCATCACGGTGCCCATCAAAGCCGCACACGGTACTATGGCGATGTTTACGCTTGCCTCGGAGAAGCCGGAAATCGACATGGACCGCGAGATCGACCCTGTCGAAGCTGCATCCGCGGTCGCGCAACTCCACGCCCGCATCAATTTCGCTGATCCGACCCCGAGTATCGAAGAGCCGATTGCTCTGGATCCCAAAGGTGCGGCCTATCTGAGTTGGATAGCTGTCGGGAAGACCATGGAGGAGGCAGCGGACCTCGAGGGCGTCAAGTACAACAGCGTTCGCGTCAAAATCGCCGAAACGAAGAAGCGGTTTGACGTGCACACACTGACCCATCTCACTGCCGTCGCTATCCGCCGGAAGCTGATCTGAGCCTCAGTTCACCGACACTTTCGGAATATGGCCAAGAATGGTGACCAGCGTGTTCACCACATACATCTGCGCATGCATCTCCATGCAGGACTGGATGTAAGTGAGGTGCTGCGCACCGCCCACCTCCTTACCGGATTTGTAGGTGTCGGGCAGAGCCTGAAACAGCCGGTCTGCATTGTGGACAAGACGCCGATGGGTCCGGATAGCATCCACCGTCAAGCTCTCCAGGTCAGCCCTGGTCAGACCCTGCGTCAGCCCGTACACGGGACGCATTTCCAGTTTGTCTTCCGATGTCGGCGCGTCCGGTGTCATTCGATCCAATCTCCGGCTTGTCCGCGGTGCGCCCCCGCAAACGTTAATCCCTGATCCCAAGCCGGGGGTTGGAAACTGTGCTAGACAGTCCTGAGACCTTTAGTACCGAGGCACCTGGACATACGTCACAGGCCCCCGGCCACAATGGTCAGAGGATTCTGATGTCGAAACAGCCGACACCAACTGCTAGCAGGGGTTTCCACACCCCGAGGCAGCGCGTACTGCCCTGCCCGCCCTTATAGAGGGCGGACGCTGAATTCGCCAGTGCAAACATGCACATGATCACGTAGGTCGCATAGTGACCTTCGCGGACATCAATGTCATTTGGCGCCGATCCCCGAGAGATCGACACGAATACCCGCCTTGTTGGGATCGTCGCTGCGGGCGTCCTCGGAAGGCTTGCCTGCGTTCAAGCCGGCAGAATCTGCTGACTCCTCGATCGCGTCGATCGTGGACTCGTCCCCACCAGGTTCAGGGGCCTTCACCTCACCAGGGTCCAGCGCGCGGAATACGGCCATTCCCTCGAAATACCCCGTCTGCCAGGCGATGATCGCATCATCGAATACATGCGGCAGCACTTCCTTCGCCGTCGGGTCGCCATACCATTTCATGACGATCCGGTAGACCTTGGCGAAGAGCGCCGAGCCCATGCGGAGATTTTCACAAGGATCGACCAGGTCCGGTTTCAGCACTCCGGCCTCCATGATGCCAAGACCCGCCGGATATTGGGTGACGCCGACACGCACGATGTTGCGGCCGACATGCTGGCGGATCAGTTCCATCGCCTCGCCGGACGTGGCGGGCTTCGGCACCAGAACAATGCGGTTCCCGGATCGAACCGTGATCGCGAGTGGTTCCTGCGACCCCGCCCGCTCGATGAACTGTTCGACAATCTCGGGCTTTAAGCCCGGATCGGCGCATTGCTTGATGAGGGCAGCATCGACCATCTGGCGATCTCCATTATGTGTTGAAGGCCATGACGACGGGCAGGTCGAAGAGCTTAGCCCAGGCGGTCACGCTCGCCTTCTGGATAGCAACGATCGAGGTGCCTTCGGTCCACCAGCCGTTACCCGTTGCGACGATGACGCCAGGGGAATGCAGCATCGAGTGCAGGACCGGCCAGAGGATGAGTTGCTCGTAGCAGATGAGCGGCGCAATCCTCGTTGTCCCAACCTCCACGACCGGGTTCGCGAACAGGTGCGCCTTGGCGCCGCCGCCCTGCCCTGTCCATCGCAACCATGGCTGCCACATGGAAACCGGAACCGGCATGCGCTCCTTGTAGAGGATGCCAGCGGCGCCGGAACCAACCACCACTATGACGTTGTCGTAGCCTTGCGCATCGATGACGGCGGCGCCGGCGACGACCGTGAGGTCGAGCCCGTTCAACCCCTCCCGCCAAAGGCGAGCGACCGTCGGCGTCCAGAGGCCGAGCGCGCTCTCCGGAAAGACGACAACGTGCGCGCCCTTACTTGCGGATATGCGCGCTGTGGCGATCAGGCCACGGTGATGCTCGAGCGACCCGTCCCGGCCAAGGCTTCGTCCCAATTCAACGTCTACGCCCATCCATCCTTCCGGGAGCGTCGGCCCTGTCCAAGTGGCAGTGGACCAAAGCCATAAGCCTCCTAGGCCAAGGACAGCAGCCGGTCGATATCTCGTCACCATGACGAGCAGGCCGGCTGCAGTCGCGAGCAATCCCCACCATCCCCATCCGGGAAACAGTACGCCGGCTGCGGTCAGCGGATGCGCCCATCCGCTGATGCCGAAGGGCGGCAGCCCCGTCAGCGCCGCAGCCACCAGATAGCGGAACGCCCTTCCTCTTCCCGGATGCCTTGTCCACGCGACCGCATGCACGGCGACGAAGGAGGCCGAGGCCGCCAGCCAAAGCAGAAGGCCGGGCCAGAGATCGGCAGCATAGAAGTTGGCGACGCCCTGCGGCAGACCGCGCGAGGCCGCCAGGAAATAGCCGGCCGACACGAGTGCCGCGACCCTGCGCGACGGCGACATCGCCCAAAGCGCCGCGAAGAGCATCGCAAGCGGAAGGGCCAGCACATTGCCGCTCCAGCCGAGTGAGCCGCAGGCAACGGATGCGACGATGAGCAAAGCAGATCGCCAATGGTCAGAAATGTGGTCACGGATCAAAGGTGATGACCGGCCATGCAAGGCCGAGAAGGCCGCTGTCGGAAACCGGCCCGAAGTATCGGGAGTCATAGGAGCTCGCAAAAGAAGAGTATAGATAGAGATGTCCTGATGGCACGGTGCCACCAGGATATGGCGTGATCGTCCTGCCCTCCCCGTCCGTCTTCCGGACGACAGATGCGGCAAGGGAACCGCCGTCGATCACGACGTGATCCGTGATTTCGACATGCTGTCCGGGAAGTGCTGCGATCATCTTGATTAGCGGCGCGAACCCACCGGCGCACAAGCCTCGTCGGAGATACCCTCGCCGTCGTGCCTCCTCGAATATTGCGGTCCGGGGCGGGCAGATGAAGACGAGATCTCCGGCCTCGAGCGGACGATCGAGTTTCTCGATACGCCAGAGCCCGACCGGTTCGCTCGGCGTCAGGTTCAGCCTATAACCGCCGGCGAACGCCGCTGTGATAAAGCAAGCGACAGCCACCATTGACGCGCTCAGCAGCATCATCGCGCCGCGCCGCCTCATTGCTTCACAACCGGAGTCTGGCGCTGCGCGAGACGCAATTCCTCAACCTGCCGCAGGGTCTCGGTCGTACGCTCATGGGCAGCGAGCTGCTGGGCCGTGCGCATGACTGGCCAGGCTTCCTTCAGGCGCTCCTTCTCCTGTGGCTGCATTCCCTCGGAGAGCTTGTCGAACAGTTTGCCCGAGGGCTCACATGCGGCATTGGTCAGCAGGGTGCGTTCGCCGAACCTCTCAGTCACCGCCTTATTGAACCCATCGATCTCCAGCTTCGTCTCCCGGTTGCTCAGCGCATATCCAAGGGCGGCGGGAAGATCGTTGCGGTCGATCGCATCGCGCACGCGCTCGAGCACGGTGCGTGCCTCAGGTGAAAGCGCCGGAATGTCGATCGAGACGCGCTGCCTCAGCGCCCTTTCCTCGGTCTCGTGCCGCAGCGCAACGCTCTCTCGCATCTGCAGATAGCGCTCGATGTCGCCTTTCAATGCGGGCACATTGACCTCGGCGATGCGGCGCGCCTCGCGATCCGTCTTGCTGGCAAGAATGCCGGTCTTGCCCTTGAGCGGCCCGATCGACATCGGCTCGGTCTCAAGCTTCTGCAGCACCTGTCGCGCCGTGTCCCTGTCGGCCAACACGGCATCAAAGTTCATCGCCCGAAACGCCGTCTCGGGATCAGCGAAGACATAGCGGAAGCGGATCGAGACCTCCTCCCATTGCTTCTTCAGCGCCAGATCGGCGTCGAGTTTTTGCTCAACCGTGTCTGCAACGGAATTCTCGAACCGGGTGATGCCGGCGACCATGGGTTTCGACTCCTTGGCTGATTGTGTTGGCGGGGATTGCCGCAGGCCGAAACGTTCACCGAGCTGGCGAAGGCGGTTGGTGAGATCGGTGAGCTTGCTTTTCTGGCGCAGCGTCCAGTCGAGCCGGTCGCGCAGCAGCGTCCGCGCCACCTGCATGATATGCAGGCCTCGGTTTTCGGCAAAGCGAAGCGCCTCGCGGTAGAGCGTGCCGCGCTCGTAATCGAGGGTCGTTTCCTTCACGTTTCGCCGCGACAGGATCTTAGTCAGCCCCCCGTTCATCTCAAAGGAGCGGCGACCGAAATAGACCTGAAGGTCCTCCCGATGGCGCGTCATCGCGACATAGGTCAGGTGGCGATCCAGAGAAAGGGAAGCCAGCACCTTCACCCGGTCGACGGTGGCGCCTTGGGCTTTGTGGATCGTGGTGGCATAGCCGTGGTCGAGATTGCTGTAGAACCGCTGTTCGACAATTACCTGCCGGCGCTGATCACCCTCCCCCACCGTTGCAACGATCCGGTTCGCCGCCGCCTCTATCACATGACCGATCATGCCATTCTTAACGCCGAGCGATCCCTCGTTCTTTAGGAAGACGATCTGGTCGCCGGCGTCGAAACGGCGGGGGCCGTCGGCTGTCTTGAAGACGTGTCCCTCTCCGACAACGCCTCGCTCGACCAGCTGTTCGCGTGCCATGACATTGAGCATGCGCACGTCGCGGCGCAGATGGGCGAGGATCAGCGTCGTCTTCGTCTGATCGTAATCGTGGTTCCAGTCGGCGATCAGTCTCTCGACGGCTTCAGACTTGAGACGCGCGCCGAGCACGCTGCCTTCACTCTGGTATGCAACAATCGCCCGCTCGACATTGCCGCGCGCAAGATCGAGCGACGCCTTGCGCATCCAGTCCTGGCGCTGGCGATAGATGGTTTCGAGTTCGGCGTAGCCGATGCGATCGACGATCGCCCGGAAAGCAGCACCCGCCTCGATCGGCTGAAGCTGTTCGGGATCGCCGATAAGCACGATCTTCGCACCTGCCTTGACCACGGCATCGATGAACCCGCCCATCCGTTTTGAGGCAACCATGCCGGCCTCGTCGATGACGAAGATGGTCTTGTCGTCCAGAACGTCACGGCCGCGGTTCCAGCGCAGCTCCCATGAGGCAAGCGTGCGGCTCTGAATGCCCGCCTCGCTCGAAAGCCCCTCGGCCGCCTTGCCGGCAAGCGCACCACCGACCACGCGATATCCGGCCATTTCCCACGCCTCACGCGCCGCCTTCATCATGGTGGTCTTGCCAGCACCTGCGCGGCCGACCACGGCTGCGATACGCGCGGAACCGGCAACATGCTCGATGGCCGTCCGCTGTTCTTCCGACAGACGCGAATGACGGGCGAAGGTGGCCTCCAGCACCTTGTCCGAGACGCTATGCGACGCCCTTCCCGCGAGCCAGACCGACCGACTCGCCATCTCCGCCTCGAGCCGGATCAGCGCGCGCGTCGTGTAACGGGCCGGCACTCTTTCCCCGGTCGTGAAATCGATGGTGCCGCGCTGGAGACGCAGCACCTCCGGGCTCTCGATGATCCGTGTCAGGAGCTGCTGGAACACGGACTGATCGTCGACATAACGGTTCAAAACCTTCGCAACATCTCGGGCGCCAAAGACGCTTTTCTCCCGCGTGATCAGGTCGAGCACGATCCCAGGGGTTCGAAGGATGCGGCGGGTGTTTTCGGCACGCCGCGCATCGTTCAGCTCGATCCGTTCCAGCTCAGGCTGAACGCCCTGTTTCTCCGCCTTGCGCTCGATTGCCTTGGCGCCGACGCCGAGATGGATGGTCGGCTCCAGATCAATGCCCTGCTTCTCGTAGGAGCGGCCATCGACGCGCAGCGAAATCCCGTTCAGCGCCAGATGATGATTGAGGCGCTCGAACCAGGCATCACGAAATGCATTGAAATCGTCCGTCCCGCCGGCCCAGAGCTCGTAGATGATCTTGCCCGCCTTGTTGCGCAATGGTTGCCCGTCTTCGCCTGTCACCGCGACCTTCTTCGCGCCGAAACCATCCTCGGTGAGCGGCCGCAGGGTCGTCATCAGGTGGATATGCGGATTGCCGGGATTGTCGTGGTAGACCCAGTCCGCCACCATGCCCTTCGACAGGATGTGCCGCTCCACGAAATCCCGAACCAGCGCGATGTTCTGTTCGGCCGTGAGTTCCAGCGGCAGGGCAATGGTCAGGTCCTTGGCGAGTTGCGCATCGGAGCGCTTCTCGAAGGCCTCGACCTTGTTCCAGAAGGTCTCCGAAGCACCGGCAATCGAGCGATCGGCTATCAGCATCCGCGCCCATTTCGGGGCGTCGGCCGGGAGAGCAAACTCCTCATGCAGAAGCCCTTCTTTCCGGGTGTAGTCGATGGTGCGAGCCTCGCGCTCGTACTCCATCCTGGCGCAGTGCCGGTAGGCCGCCGACAGCACGACGCTGCGGCCGTAGCCACGGCTGACGATGCTGACGGAGAAGTGGGCGATGGCCACGGCGGAGAGTCTCCCGGTTCGAACCTCGTTCGTCGTGAGTTGGCCAGGCCGTTCAGGCCTCAACGCAAGGCGTCGCGTCAGCGACGTATAATTGCGCCCTTGGAAGCCGCTCCTTCGGAACGGCGGGATCATCCACCAAAGTGTCGGCCTTGCCGACGTGCAGATCTGCACATTCCCTCCCAAGGGCATCCGGGAGAATCTGGGCATCGCGAGTGCAACGCCCAGACTTCATAGGAGCAACCGGAATGAAGAAACCGTCGTCCAGGATCAGGGAAGAAATTGCCAGGCTGCAGGACCAGCTGAAACAGGCAGAGACCCGTGAGGCCGAGCGCATCGGCAGGATTGCGTTGAAAGCCGGTCTTGGTGAGGTTGAGATCGAGGAAAGCGAGCTTCAAACAGCCTTCGAGGAGATTGCCGAAATGTTTCGCGCAGCAAAGGCAAGATCCGCTGGAAAGAAACAAGCCGGGGGGATCAGGACCGCCGGCGAAACATCCGCGTCGCTCACGTCTGGCGCGGATGCGGGCGGGACTGGTGAGGCTTGAGCGGATGGCGAAATCCATGACGTCAGACGCGCGCAAAAAGGACACGCGTGAGAAAATCGCGCTTGGCGGCCTGATCGTGAAGGCAGGTCTCCGCTACGAAAAACGGGCGCTGCTGCTCGGCCTGCTGATCGACGCAGGCCAGCGGATCAAAGGCAATGAGCCGGAGAAATCGCGCCTGATCGCGATCGGGGCAGAGGCATTCGGCCATGACGGCGAATAGATTGCTGCTCCTCACACTGCCGATGGTGATCATGCTCGCCACAATGTTCGCGACAACTGGGGTGGAACATCGGCTGGCGGCACTCGGAACATCGGCACAGGCCAAGTTGATACTAGGCCGAGCCGGTCTCGTTTTGCCCTATGTCGTCGCGGCCGCCATCGGCATCATGGCGCTGTTCGCCACGAATGGATCAGTTAATATCAAGGCGGCTGGTCTGAGCGTGCTTGCGGGTAACAGCATGGCGATCACTGTCGCCATCGTCCGCGAAACAATCCGCCTGACCGGCTTTGCCAACAGCGTTCCGGCAGGACAATCGGTTCTCGCCTATATCGATCCGGCGACCATGCTGGGTGCGGCCACCGCCTTCATCAGCGGCATGTTCGCGCTACGCGTTGCACTCAGAGGCAATGCCGCTTTCGCGACCAGGTCGCCGAAGCGGATCACTGGCCAACGCGCCGTCCATGGCGAGGCCGACTGGATGAAACTTCCCGACGCCGCAAGACTGTTTCCCGACACTGGCGGCATCGTCATTGGCGAGCGATACCGTGTTGATCGCGACAGTGTCGGCGCCATGCCGTTCCGGGCCGATGACAGACAAAACTGGGGTGCCGGCGGCAGGTCTCCGTTGCTGTGCTTCGACGGATCCTTTGGATCGTCGCACGGGATCGTCTTTGCCGGTTCCGGCGGTTTCAAGACGACATCGGTGACGATCCCGACTGCGCTCAAGTGGGGCGGTGGCCTTGTGGTGCTCGATCCCTCGAGCGAAGTTGCGCCGATGGTCATCGATCACCGGCGAAAGTCCGGCCGCAACGTGATCGTGCTCGATCCCGCCACGCCTGCGATCGGGTTCAATGCGCTCGACTGGATCGGCCGCCACGGCAACACGAAGGAAGAGGACATCGTCGCGGTGGCGACATGGATCATGACCGACAATGCACGGGCCGCGTCCGCCCGCGACGACTTCTTTCGCGCATCCGCCATGCAGCTCCTGACGGCGCTGATCGCCGATGTCTGCCTCTCTGGACACACGAACGAAAAGGATCAGACACTGCGGCGGGTCCGGGCGAACCTCTCGGAGCCGGAACCGAAGCTCCGTGAGCGCCTGACGCGCATTTACGAAGGTTCGGACTCCGATTTCGTGAAGGAAAATGTGGCCGTGTTCGTCAACATGACGCCGGAGACCTTTTCCGGCGTCTACGCCAATGCTGTGAAGGAAACGCACTGGCTGTCCTACCCGAACTATGCGGCGCTGGTGTCAGGCGATAGTTTCTCCACCGACGATCTTGCGGAAGGCAGCACGGACCTGTTCATCGCCCTCGATCTCAAGGTGCTGGAGGCGCATCCTGGACTGGCACGCGTCGCCATCGGCTCGCTACTCAACGCCATCTATAACCGCAATGGCAAGGTGAAGGGTCGTACCCTCTTCCTGCTCGACGAGGTCGCCCGCCTCGGCTATCTGCGCATCCTCGAAACGGCTCGCGACGCCGGCCGCAAATACGGCATCACGCTCACCATGATCTTCCAGTCGATCGGCCAGATGCGCGAGGCCTATGGCGGGCGTGACGCGACCAGCAAATGGTTCGAATCCGCATCGTGGATTTCGTTCGCCGCGATCAACGATCCGGACACGGCGGACTATATCTCGAAACGCTGCGGCGACACCACGGTCGAGGTCGACCAGACAAACCACTCCACTGGAATGAAGGGTTCGTCACGATCGCGCTCGAAGCAGCTCAGCCGTCGGTCGCTGATCTTGCCGCACGAAGTGCTGGGCATGCGCGGTGACGAACAGGTTGTGTTCACATCAGGCAACCCGCCGCTCAGGTGCGGGCGCGCCATCTGGTTCCGGCGTGACGACATGAAAGCCTGTGTCGGGCAGAACAGGTTTCATCGCGAGGAAAAGAGAGGTGGATAAGAGCCGCGCTCGAACGATTGCGATCTGCTGTGGCGACCGGCCGATCAGCGAGAGGATCTCAACCCGCATGGGACGAAACCGCCTGGCGGGTTCGGTGCGCTCAAGCGCATAGAGCCGTGCGGCAAAGCCGTCTCGCCCACCCCTATTTCCTCCGGAAGGGAAAACCATCAGCGAGATGAATCGATCACACCGTACCGATTCATGGAAGTCGTTGGACGCGGGCTCGCGAAGACGCGAGCATCCAGGCATGCAAAACGAGGAAACACGCCCGGTTCATCTTCACCGTATCGACGCGGCCCAGAACATGCGGCGCTTCTACATGCTCGCGATCCAGCCGACCCTGTTTGGTGGTGCCTCCGTCATCCGCAACTGGGGCCGGATCGGATCATCCGGCCAGACGATGATGGAAACCTTCGATGGCCAAGAAGACGCGAACACGGCGCTATCTCGCCTCGAGCGCACAAAGAGAGCCCGAGGCTATCGCGACGTCCGCTGCACCGATTGATACGTCTGGAACAATCGAAACCTCATGTTTCCTGTGGTTTTCCCTCGCCTGGCAAGACTTCCAGCATTGGAGGCCCTATCGCTGCCATATCGTCGCCGTCATACCTGAAGGACATAAACAAGCAGAGGAGATCGTCCTTCATGACCACCACAAACGAAATCGCCGACAAGATTGCATCCGAGCAGAACCTGACCAAGGCTCAGGCCAAGGCCATCGTCGAAAGTGTCTTCAGCCAGATCGCCGAGGCGGCAAAGGCAGGCGCGGAAACATCAATCCCGTCTTTCGGAAAGTTCAAGATCAAGGAGACACCCGAGCGTGAGGGCCGCAATCCCGCAACCGGTGCGACCATAAAGATCGCGGCTTCGAAGAAGCTGACGTTTGCGCCGGGCAAGGCGGTGAAGGACGCGCTCAACGGCTGAGACATTTATGACGCCAGGAGCTGGCCGGAAGACGGAAGCCTCCTAGAACGGAGGCTCCGCACTGACGCGACCGTCCTGCTCGGCCTCGACTACAGCAAGCTCGGCCAGTGCGAGTTCCAGCTCCACCGCAATCTGGCGACGCTCGTTGGCGTCGTAGGCGTTCTTCATTTCGGCCCGCAGCTCCTCGACTTGCATTTCGAGAGAAATCGTCATCGTCGTCTCCTTGACGTTTGTGAAAGACGACGCCGCGCGTCATGGCGGAGCGGAGGAGTCCAGGAGCGCGGAACGCGACCGGCAGAGCCGGCGAGTGGGGGAGCCGAAATGCGCGAGCATTTTGGGGGAACCGCTCGTCCTCGACGCCTTCGGTCCGCCATGGCATCCTCGGGTGATCTGAGCAGATCCCACCTCACCGTATGGCACCCGCACAGCCGGAAGCGGGTTCGACGCCCGCGACCGGCTTCCTCATGCGCGAGAAGAAGCCCCGCCTGGCGGCGGAGCTCCTGGGGGTGGCGATCAGTCCCGGTTCGGGCGCGACCAGATCAGCTGGTAGCCGTCCTCGCCCTCGACTTCGGTCAGCGTTGCGTAGATCGGAGCCGGGAAGCTCGGATCGTCGAGCTTGACCGAGAGATAGTCGCGGTCATTCTCGGTGGAGCGTTTCTGCCACGCGGCGCCCAGCTCGACGCTGCCGGCGTAGACACGGAACTGCGGGCCCTTGTCGGAGGGGTTCTCGACCCGTGCGATGCGGGCTTTGACGTTTAGGGCGAGAGTGCGAATGGAGCCGGTGAAGCCGTTTTCGGTGGAGGTGAAGGTGCCGATAGTTGCCATTGTCGTATTCCTTTTCTCGTGTCGGGCCGCGCCCATCGCGGCCTCGATGGCTGTCGCAAAGACCGGTGACGATCGGACCGCACCTGATAAGGCCGGAACAAAGTGGAGGGCGGCAACAGCCACTTTTGTTAGTGGGAGAGGAATGGCGGCGCAGCCGGCAGGGGTAAGAAAAGTGGCCGTGACCGTTGCGGGAAGACGATCGAGGCGCAGCCGGTCTCCGGTCAGACATGCCTCATCGAGCCCGCAGATGGGTCGCCAGAAACCCTGATGGGAAGGGATATGGCGATGGCATTCCGCCGCATTCGCCTTGGGTACGAACGGCATCCCGCGCCACGCACGCTGGGACCGCTCTTATTGTCTGCTTCATCAGGGGACAGCCGTTCCTGCCAACGTTGGACCGCTTGCTGACTGCGCCCTGTGAGATATCGTTGCGCTCTCGAATCGCTGCCTGGAGGATCAATGCGTCAGCAGACCAAGCCGTTCATCGTGGAACGTAAACCGTCCCGCAAACCCAAGCCCGACACTGCAAAACCGTCGATCTGGGGAAGGCTGGATGCTGACATTGCACAAGGTCTCCAACAACAATTGCATGGGGACCAGCCGCATATCGACTACGCGGCCGCCACCGGTGGTGACGACCGCTCTTAATCCTCAGGCGGCAGATTTCACATCCGCTTCCGGCTGC
The DNA here is from genome assembly GCA_900470155.1 of Hyphomicrobiales bacterium. Lineage (GTDB taxonomy): Bacteria > Pseudomonadota > Alphaproteobacteria > Rhizobiales > Rhizobiaceae > Allorhizobium. Next base: position 28,551 of record UBZT01000030.1, on the reverse strand, counting down.
AGCGAATGCAGGAAACTAACAGCGCGCTGCGCATGGGCCGCCGCCTGAAAAATCGCCCGCTTGTCGTTGGCCAAAACCGACAACCACGACTGCAGATAGGATGCGTGATCTGGCCGGGGTTCGAGCTCCGGTGCGATGCCAAGATCGGCGCAGAGGAAGCAACTGCCTAGCTCGGCGATGAGTTCCTCCCGTGCCCGCTCGGTCCGGTCCTTCGCATACCGCGAAAGGTCACGTCCGACGCGATGTTCAGCCGCCGTCCAGTGGGTTGCCTCATGACTGAGGACAGCCGCGTATCCGGCAGCATCGCGAAATGCCTCGAACGGCGGCATCTGAATATAGTCCATGACCGGGGAATAATAGGCCTGATTGCCGCCTTGCCGAATGACCGCACCGGTATTTCGGAAGAAGCGATCGGCGCTGTCGATCCGCTCGACCGGATCAAAGACCTTGGCAGACGGCGCATAATAGCTGACGGGCAAACCGTCGATTTGCTCCACGTTGAACACCGCATACGCCTTCAGAAACGGAATCTCCCGGTCGACCTCGTTACCGTTTCCGTCCGACTCCGACCTGGTGAACCGACTGGCGAAGACCACAGTCGAGCCGGTCTCGCCTTTGCGCACGGCTCCGCCCAGCTCGAGCGCCTGCTTGAAGGTCATCCAGATTGATGAGGCGAAGCCACGTGACATCTGCTCCGACCACAGGAGCAGAACGTTCATGCCTGAATAAGGAAGGCCGTTATGGCGCAGCGGCCGGGTGATCCCGCCACCAATGTTGGCGGCGCTCCAAGGTTTCATCCAGGGGCGGACGCCCTTTTCCAGATCCTCGACGATCCGATCGGTGATCCGCGCGTAGATGTCCAATCGGTCCGCTTCTGGCTTCTTTGTCATGACTTCTCTCTCCTTTTCTTAAGGCCGCGCCTATCGCGGTCCGTCACGGAGGTCTGAAGTCAGGGGCCGTTGGTGTGGCCAATGCACCGAAGGCCGTAACAGCGTGGAGGACGGCGGAGCCGTTGCATGGGCGCCCGGCTCCTGGAGGACCGCCGAGCGGGACGGGCCGCGATTGGGGCGTCTCCAGAGTCGTTCTCGACATGGAAAAGGCCGGCGCCTGTTGGCGCCAGCCTGAAAAGAGGGAAATGGCGAGGTGTGATCCCCGCCAAGTGTGTCATCCGAGTGCCGCCATCTGAGCCTCGGCCGCCTTGCGATCGAGGGATGCGCCCGGGTTCTCGACCGGTCGGTCGAAGGGCTTCCACGTCTCGCCGACGACCTGCTCGTAAGCGGCCACCGCGCCCTCGGCTGCCATTCGGAGCGCGTGGGACTGGACGCCCATGTCGGCCGCGAACTCCCGCTTGCGCTGGGCAGCACTGTCGTAGCCGACCGGACCATCGAGATCCTCGTCTCGGGCATCGTTCGATGCCTTGGCTGTCGCGTCGCGCGCTTCGGTAACGGCACGGGAGTAGAACTGACCGGCACCGTGGGCCGAGCCGACGAAGGCTCCAACGATGCGCTGCAGGTGGATCTGCATCGCCTTCTCGCCGAGCCCTTCGGACAGGCTGTCGGCAGTCTCGATGATCAGCCGCTCGTGCAGGCTGCGGATACCATCGCTGTCGACGACTGCTGTACCAAAGCTTTCGGCGATCTTGAGTGCCTGGGAGGCATCGGGGCACGAGAGGCGGACCATTTCGAGGTTTGCGCCTTTACGCAGTTGCGAGACCCGTGCGTTGGAGCGGTTGGGAGTTGCGGGCTTGGCCATATCAGTTCCTTCCTTGGCTGCCGAAGCGGTTCCGGCCCGTGCCGGTCTGCCCTTCGATGCGGGCACTCAAGAACCGGCAAAGGACGGGCGGCTTCACAGGTCCGATGCGGCTGAGCAAGCAGGGCAGGTTTGCGGGCCAGCAGGTTTTGACCTGAGCAGACCGCGAGGCTGCTCTCGCGCAGGGAGGTTGAATTGGCCGCTCCGCGGCGCGACAGCGGCCTTGAAACGCCCGGCCGCCGGTTCAGACCGCAGCGAACAAGAAGGGCGGTCCGACACGGGGCCCGATATCTGTCTCCAGAGGGAAGGAACGAATATGGCCAAGGCCTTCCATGTCGATGACATCGAAGCCCGGCAAGTCAAGCACCGGCTGCCTCTTTTCGGGTCCGCCTATGTCGCCGGATGATGTACAGGTGGCTTGTCGCGCGGCTGCAGTTTACCGATGACCTGCTCTTGCATCGCCAGACTCCGGGCAATGACGTCGAGTTCGACCCACCGCTCGAAGGTAAGGCGGTCGACGAGCTCCTGATAGTAAATTCGGAGGCCGGATCTTCGGCGATTCCGGCTCTGGGCATTCACCGTCGTCGCCTGTCTCCTGGCGCGCGACACAATCTGCCGTGTTAGACATTCCAGATGCCGCTGTGTCTGTCGCCGGGCGCCGATTGCTTTTGCCAGAGGTTTCGAAGCGCCGATGTCGGTCATAACACCTCCTTCAGGCTTTGCCAGCCTTTGGAGGAGGACGGCCTGTCGGCGAATAAGCCGTCCGCACTGGTGGCAAACTCCACCCCCAAAAATTTAGGGGTGGGTGGTGCGATGTTCGACCGATGGACGGCGGTCATGCCGCAGCCCTCTGATCGAAGTCCTCGTCGTGCTCTTCGTCGTCAGACAGGTCCGGATCCTGCAGATCGTTCTGATCCGCAGCCGCATCGATTTGCCCTTCCTGCTTCTCGGCGGGGTCGTCAACATGATCGCCTTCGTCATCATGCGAAGCCGTGCCGGTGGTATCGGTGGGAGAGTTTGCCCGGATCCAGTCGAGCAACTCGTCGGCTGGCGGTGCGAAGTGCGCCGACGTATGGACGAAGCGCTCGTTCTGGAAATGCTCGACCAGCGCTGCGCGGGTTTCGCGAACCTTCTGGCAAGGCTGCACGGACGCCTCGGCGCACGATGCCTCCAGCGCCTGGCGCGACAGGCACAGAAGGAAGTCCTCCGAGCCCATGTTCGGCAGGTATTCGTCGGCGCCGATCGCCTTACCGGCGATACGGGAAACCATTCCGCTGTTCGACATGCCTCGACGGCACGAGAGAACATCGATCAGCACGGAGCGAACGGCGACTCGAAGCGTGTTCTGATCGAATGCGAGCTTTCCATGCTCATCGAACAGGGCGACGACATGGCGCGAGAAACGCTTGCCGCCATAGAAGGTCCCGTCTGCACCGGAATCGACGCGGACGTTCTGCCCGGCGAAGGCCAGCACCATCAGCGCCATCAGCATGTCATCCTCGATCGGCGCTCGGCCGAGCGCATCATGAAGCGCCTCGGTGCGGAAATCGCCGATCATGTCATGGCCCTTCTGGGTCACGTCAGGCCGAGCCTTCTGCGTCGTGAATGCACCGGCATTCCCACCGCCTTCCGCAGTTCCCTCAGCGCTGCCTCCCTTCGGCTTGGCCGCTTCCGGCATGCGGTAATGCAACGTTTGGACTTTGCCGTCGCGATCGAGGTAGAGCGCCGTATGATCGGACTTCGACGGCTTGCCATAGACCTGAGTGGCCTTCTTCGGCAGCTCCGGCTGGCCCCAGCTGTTGACCTCGACGATGGCGCCGCGCTTCGGCAGGTTGCTGGTCATCCACTCGTGTTGGGCGCCGAGGAACCCCTCGACATTTGTGGTATAGCGTCCGTCCTGGTCGGCGGGTGCGAAGAGGTCCTCGACCCACTCGATGCCGTAGGCCTGGGCCAGATCGTCACCGAAACTTGCGTCCTTGGCATACATGCGCTTCTTGGTCAGCGCATTGGCGATCTGCCACCACGGAGCGGTATCGCCATTCTTCGGCTTGTGCGCCTTCCAGACCTCCTTCTGGTCCACCTGACCAGCGGCCGCGATGATACGCAACTGCTGCTCTGACGGCATGTCGCCCAACGCCATCTGCTCCAGCATCGCCGGCAGGACATTAGCGAGCAGGCGCAGCTTGCGAATCTGACGAACGGGAAGCGCGAGGGCGACCGCAATCGCTTCTTCGGTCCAGCCGAGAGCAACGAGCCGTTCGATGCCGCGCCACTGATCGACGGGGTTGAGCGCCTCGCGAACAGAGTTTTCGACCATCGAGCGCATCGCGCCATTGTCGTTGGCAGCATCTGCAACGAGGATCTCGATTTCTTCCAGTCCGGCGGCGATGGCAAGGCGCACGCGGCGATGGCCGGCATCGATGATATAGCCATTTCCGCCGTCAGTTTCGGGGGCAACCACCGGCGGCTGGACGATGCCGACGGCCTTGATCGTCGCCAGCATCAGCGCGTCGGCCTGCGGCGATGATTTCGTCTGGCGCATCCGGTCGGGGTTTTCTTTGAGTGCGCGCGGGTCAACCTTGATGATCTGCATGGGATTTGTCCTTGTCTGGAGGTTCCGGACCGGCGCCCTGCCAGCCCTTCTTGTCTTCAGCTTTTTCTGAAGACACCTCCCGGACCGCAGAGCGGCCGGACTGCCGCAACTGCGGCCGAGCATCCCTGCTGGGAAGGGCAAGCGGGGCTAACGGCCCTGCGAAGGACAAGCAGCCGGGATGGCGCAGGCGGCGGTTGAGCGAAAGCGGCGGCAGGAGGACCGATCTGCGACCGGTTCATCCTTGCTGCATTCCTCTTTTCTCAAATCCTCATTTCTCAATTCGGGCCAACCGCTCGACGACCGGAGAATGCTGGCGGCCGTCATACTTCGAGGATGGGACTAGGTTCGGCGCCCAAGAAGAGCCAGGCCATCGGCGAGCATGCGCTTCAAGATCAGTTTCCTGCTTTCCGGTGCGACAGAAGCCGCTTCTGGGATAGCAACTGCAGAATGCGGTGGATTGACGGCTTCGGGGGGCCAGATCGGGAGAGGCTCCTCGACCATTGCGGCGACAACGACGTGCGTGATCGTCGTTTCGTCCGATTTCACCGAAACGGTGACCTGTCCTCCGGAGCGAAGGCGGTCGACGCCCGTTTGAGCGGCCTCCTGCTCATCTCGAGCTTCGACCAGCGATGTCTGCGTCACCAGAAAAAATGGCATGTGTTCCTGCGATGTGTTGTGCTGCAGATCTCATCCGCAAAGCGGTTGCGGTCAAGATGCAGCACCTCCTCAGCGGACGCCTCCGATACAAAAAAGGCGCTCGACCCGTGAGGGGAGCGCCTTCTTCTGTATCCCGGGACAATATGAAACGCCGCGGCGATTGCAGCGAGCAGGGCATCGTCTCATCGGGGAGTGATGCTCAGATGTTGTTGACGAAAGGCAATTTCAAGTCGCGATCTAGATTGCCAACTGTTAGATCTCGCCGTTCATCATGAATGCCGGACTAAACCGCATGAGCACAGATCCCGAGACCCGGAGAGCCATCGCAAAGCGTGCGATTGACCGGGCACGGGTGCATGGTGTGCCGATCGACACGGATCCAGCTTTCCTAGACCTTTTGGAGGAATGGATTCGCGGAGAAATCAATATGAGGACCATGCGCGAACGGTACCTTGCGATAATTGCGCTTCGATCTGCCGAGCGGCGGGACCCGCGCATAAGTCGTTTCGGCATAAACCTCCCGGAGTCGTCCAACGAGGCGAACGGAGAATAAAAAAATGGGCCTGCGGAAACCGCGGCCCATGAAGTGTGGAGATCTAAAACCTCCAGAGCGGAACAGCTGCTGCGACGGAACTGGGAGGTGACCGTCATCTGCATCAGCTGTGGGCACTATGCCCGAATTTTGACCAACTGGAAAACATTTATTGTGCAACGCAGCTATGCAGCTGCCGCGACGGTCGCGTTGTGCTGGTCTGCCGCCAACTGAGCCTCGATTTCCCGCAGCTGCAGCCGCTTTTCCTTGAGGTCGTCTACGAACGCGAAAGCGCCTCCGTCTCGGGACCGGTAGGACACCAATCGCCGCTCGGCGTCTTCAAGCCGCCGGCGATACTGGTTCTGTTCCACATCGAAGCCGCTGAGAGCGTGTTCCAAGCGTGATATGGCGCCGAGCGGTGTGACCGTAACCTCCAGATCGATCTCGTAATCGGCGCCGGTGCGCTGTAGCAGCGTCTCATAACGATAACCATCGCCTTTGCCGAAGCGCTCACCCTCATAGACAAGATCGAAGCCACCGATCGTCCCCAGATGCACCTCGCCCTCTTGCCGCAACTGCAGAAGCGTGAGGATCTCTTTCATCAGCGCGCGACCCGCTTCCTTTCTCTCAGCATGGCTCTCGCCGAGCACCGTCATGCTGAAGGCCTCACCGCCTGTCGGCTTTAGCCGCGCGATATCCTGGCCGATCTCTGCGATACGCCGGGTCGAGACCTCGATCTCCCGCTCTGCATCACGCATCTGCCGACGAACGGCATATTGATCGTCTTCGTGGGCAGCACGCAATCGTTCAAGCCTCGCGATGTCTGCCTCCAGTCCGGCCTTCTGCATCAGCCGCTCGTCGCCGGAGGCGATGGCCTTGGCCATCGCGAACTGGTTGGCAGCTCCTTCGCCGATGTCCTCCAGCCGCCGGATCGACGTGTCGCCTGAAAGAGCGGCAGCAATGAACCGAGCCTTGCGCTCATTATTCTGCCACATCGATGCGTCGAGCGAGCCTTCGGTCGCATAGGCAAAGATATCGACCTCGTCATGCTGATTGCCCTGGCGGACGATCCGGCCCTCGCGTTGCTCGATCTGCGAGGGCAGCCACGGGACATCGAGATGGTGGAGCGCCTTCAGCCGGAGTTGGGCATTAACGCCGGTGCCCATGGTCTCTGACGAACCGATCAGAAACCGCACCTTGCCTGCCTTGATATCGCCGAACAGTCGCTGCTTGGCTTCGGTCTTCTTGTAGTCCTGCATGAAGGCGATTTGCGAGGAGGGCACACCGAGCCGGATCAGCTCATCGCGAATGAAGCGATAGGCCGAGAATCCGCGGGACTTTTCGACATTGATCGTGCCGAGATCGGAAAAGATCATCTGTGCGGCGCCCGGCAGTTCGAAGTCCTTGCCGTCGGGGCGACGATAGATGGTTTCGCCGGTCTCCTGCCAGATCCTGTGGGCGTTGCGAACGAGCAGATTGAGCTTGTTGTCCTCTTCGTTGTCGGTCCCCGGCATGACGAAACGGAGGTCGATCGCCGCATGGCGTCCATCGGTGATGACCGAGAGCAGGATGTCGTCGCCCGGCTCGGCGGGACCTTCGCGCTGCTCGATCGCCTTGATCCTGGTATCGAGCATCTGCTGATAGGTCTTGAACAGAGCCGTCGGCTTGGCCGTCAGGATCTGACGGCGGCCGGTAGAGATGTTGGGCACCTTCACATATTTCCGGAGATCCTCCGGCATCACGACATCGGCGAACGAGCGGAACATCGCGATCAGTTCCGGCACATTAACGAAGGAGGCAAAGCGGCTGACCGGCTTGTATTTGCCGGATGGCTGGATCTCGAGTTCGGTGGTCGTGTCACCGAAGCAGGAGGCCCAGGCATCGAACTCGTGGAGCCCGCGTTCGGCAAGGGCGGCATGGCCGAGCAGGCGCTGGATCGAGAACATCTCGCCGAGCGTGTTGGTGATCGGTGTGCCGGAGGCGAGAACCAGCGACCGGCCGGGATTCCTCGTCTCGATATAGCGGGACTTCACATAGAGATCCCAGGCGCGCTGCGAGCCGTTCGGGTCGATGCCTTTCAGCGTCGACATATTGGTGGCGAAGGACAACTTCCGGAACTCCTGCGCCTCATCGACGACGATCTGGTCGACGCCGATCTCCGAGATCGTGAGCAGGTCGTCCTTGCGGGTCGCTAGGCCCTGTAGCCGCTCCTGCAAGCCTTCCTTCAGCCGCTCGAGCCGCTTGCGCGAGACGCGGTCCTCGCTGTCGACTTTGGTCAGCAAATCCTCGTAAAGCTGCAATTCGTCCTGGATCATCTGTTGTTCGAAGGCCGATGGTACGGAGATGAAGCGAAACGCCGAATGGGTGATGATGATCGCATCCCAGGTCGCGGTCGCTGCCCGCGACAGAAACCTCGCGCGCTTGTCCTTGGTGAAGTTGGTCTCGTCGGCAACCAGGATGCGCGCGTTCGGATAGAGCGCCAAGAATTCGCGGGCCGCCTGCGCCAGGCAATGGCCGGGAACGACGAGCATCGCCTTGGCGATTAGGCCGAGACGGCGCTGTTCCATGATCGCTGCCGCCATGGTCATGGTCTTGCCGGCGCCAACGGCATGAGCAAGGTAGGTCGAGCCATCGGCGATGATCCGCCAGATGCCGCGTTTCTGGTGGCCATAAAGAACAAAGGCGCCTGAGGCGCCGGAAAGTTTCAGATGTGAGCCGTCGAATTTTCGCGGCGCGATGTTGTTGAAACGATCATTGTAATCCCGCGCCAGTCGGTCGGTGCGATCGGGATCGGTCCAGACCCAGTCCTGGAATGCCTGCTTGATCCTCTGCAGCTTGTCGCGCGCCGCCTCGGTATCGACGACATTGAGCACCCGACGCTCGCCATCGGCGTCCTTGAACACGTCGAAGATCTGCGGGACCCGGCTGTTCAACGCATCGGCCAGCAATTCCCCGGCATGCCGCCGGCTCGTGCCCCATTCGGATGTGCCCGCCGCCGAGTAGCCGAGCTGCCGCGCCTCGACCGTCCAGGAGCCGAGTTCCGGCATATGATGGATGCGGATATCGGCCTCCATCGTCTCCTTGACGAAGGCGACGACATCGGTGGCTGGGATCCAAGGCGCGCCGAGACGGGCGGTGATGTCCGATGGTCGCAGATCGGCCGGCTGCACATCCTGAAGCGCCCGCACGTTGCGCTCATAGGCCGTATCGAGCTCGGCTGCCGCTTGTGCTGCGGCGAGCTTGGTGCGCACCGTGCCGGAGAGATAGGCATCTGCCGTCTGCCAGGATCCATCGGCAGGATCGCGGAACACTTCGTCGCCGAGCTCGGCGATAACGGTGGAAGAATCGAGATGCAGGAGTTCGGCGATATGATCGAGATCGACATGGCCGCGCTCGTTGAGTACGATGGCCAGCGCATCAGCCGCATTGGTGATGACAGGCGATATCGGCGGAGCGATCACGCGGGTTTCGAATATCGGACCTGGCTTCGCCGTGTCGGTCTCCAGATCATAGTCCTCGATCGAGGCGACCAGCCAGCAGTCGGGATCGTCGCGGAAAGGTGCGAGGTTCGGCTGGCGATGGGTCTCCTTGACCTCGCCCGTTTCCGCATTCTCCTGGAGCGAGACGGTCGTGTGATTGATCGGCCCGAAATCGCGCACGAAACTCGACCAGGCGATGCGAAGCCGGACCTGAAGATCGCGCCATGGCCGGTCGGTTTCCTGGGCCTTCAGCACCTCGCGCACGGCGTCACGGATCGGGATCAGCTTCGAAATGATCCGGACATGCTTTTCCCAGATCCCATCCCCTGTATGACCCTTTCGCACCGTCACAGGCACGGCAGCTCCATCGAGCATCTGCATCAGGCCCTTCGACCGGTCGAGGAAGAAGCTGCCCTCGCGGATAACTCTGTCCCTCGGCTGCAGATCAACGATTTCGCCGAGCTCGTCCTCCAGATCGATGTCGATCGGCGTCGGCTCGCCGTCATAGAGATCGGCCGGGAGAAGATTGATCGCAGTGGCGAGGGCGGCTTCCAGATCCTCTCCAGCGCGCGGCAAGCAGGTATATGTCTCGCCGAACGGCCCTGACGTCAGCGCATGCGTTCCGAGCACAAAGCCGGGGTGCCGAGCGAACCACCTGTTGACGCGGATCGCGGCTTCGTCATCCGTTGCGGAGCGAACCTCGTCGACGTCGAGCCAAGTCTGATCGCCTTCAGGTTCACCGACTTTCCGTTTGCGGAAGAACAGGATGTCAACGACGACATCCGTGCCGGCATCGCGGCGAAAGCTGCCCTCGGGCAGACGAATGGCCGCGATCAGGTCTGCGGACTTGGCGATATGCCCCCGCGCCGTCGTATCGGCCTTGTCCATCGTGCCATGGGAAGTAACGAACGCGGCCAGCGCGCCGGGCTTCAAGAGATCGATCGACCGGGCGATGAAATAGTCGTGCAGACGGAGGCCGAGCGACCGATAGGCGCGGTCCGAACGGACGGTGCGGTCGGAAAAGGGCGGGTTGCCGATGGCGAGATCGTAGATCGGCGCGAGGTCCGTGCGGGCAAAGTCACCATTGATGATCCGGGCCCTTGGCTGCAACAGGCTCACGATGCGGGCAGTGACCGGATCCAGCTCGATCCCGGTGAAATAGGCCGCGTCGCGATAGCGCGCCGGCATCAGCGCCGGAAAGAGGCCCGTGCCGATGCCTGGTTCCAGAACACGGCCACCGCGCCAGCCGAGTCTCTGGATCCCAGCCCAGATCGCCCGGATGATGAACTCCGGCGTGAAATGGGCATATTGGGTGCAGCGGGACAAAGACGCATACTCGGCATCGGAGACTGCGGTTTCAAGCGAGGAGCCGAGCTCGTCCCAGCCGTTGCGGAAATCGACCTCGCCCGGCCGGCGGAACATGCCGTTCGCCAGCTCGGAAGCGCCAAAGCCGGTGAAGCGGATCAGCTGCGCTTGCTCCTTGGAGGTTGCCGGGCGGTCTTGCTTGGAGATGTTGTTCGCTATGAGGATTGCCGCAAGATTGGCGCGGGCACGATCCTTCCAGGACGAAGGCAACCCGCGGTCGCCGTCGACGTAGAAGTTTGCCCGGAGCCTCCTCGGGTGTGACGGAGGCCGAGAGGGTACTGCCGCCGCCCTGGGAGGTGCGGATGCCGGCCCTGACGCCGGCGGCGTGGGATCCGGATCGTCATCGTTGGCGGCTTCAGGCGAGAAGCTTCCGAAGGCGGTCACGCCAAGGACCAAGCCGGACGACAGTGCCGTATTGCCAAACATGTCGAGAGTGAAGGGATCGTTGCTCATGATAAATTCTCCTTGTGAAGGCGCGCGTCATCGTCCAGCGAGTGGGACGCGCTGACGAAGAGATGTTGATTGACGTTGGGGATCCGCTCCGACGGAGGCGCTACGACCACTCGATGATGAAGAGTTCCATCGAGTCATCATCGAAGGTGATTCCGAGGTGCCTCGCATTGGGGGTGGCAGCGATCATCGCCTCCAGTTGCTCGACATCGATGAATTCGACACCGTCATCTCCCCCAAAGGTCTTGCGTTTGACCTCGAACCAGTCGTCGTTCGTGCGAGGATCGCATTCGAGTGCGTAAGCGACGAACGGCTTTTCGCCATCTCGCAATTTTCCGTTCGAGCACAAGTAGACACCGTGGTCACCGACCAGCCAGACGCCCGGCTGCTCGTCGCGCCCGGGATGAAGGCCATAGTGGGGATTGCGAAATCCGCCATTGGCTTCTGCATCGGCGCGACCGCGAGCTATCACCGCCCGCACGGATTCAATCGGAAACGAAAGCATGGAAAGCGCCTCCTCACGCTGCAACCGCCGCGGCGGGAAGATGGCGCAGTTGGACGGGCAGTTTGGTGGCGATCTCGTCGTCGGTCAGGTCGTCGAGAAGCTTTAACCTGGCAGATCCAACCCCTGCGTAGAGAGCGATGACGCGCTGACCCGGCAGATACTGCGCGGCAGCTTCATCGGAGTAGCCGCGATAGGCGTCCGCCGTGGCGCTCCAGATGTGCTCGAGGCGTTCGTCCCGCGTCATCGCGCGCACCGGGCGCGTTTCGCGCTCGATGATCGCCAGCCGCATGTCCTCCACCGACCCACGGTCGGAGAGATCGCAATATCCATGGAAGTAACGGGTGACCCCGTCGATCCGTAGCGCGAAAAACACCGATGTGACGGATCCGGTCAGGAATTCGCGCATTGCGAACATCGAGCCTCGGATCCACAGCGGCGGCAGGATCTCGAACATATAGTCGTGTTCACGTTCGGTAATTTCAAACCATTCACCGGCATAGAGCGCGCTTGCGTCACCCTCGAAACGGTGAGGACGCTGTGCATGCCGATCGAACATTCGGAACATCTGATGGCGCTCAGTGATGCCCTGGTATACTTTGCGGATTACGGAAGGGGTGTTCATTGAGAGGCTCCTTTGGCCCTGTCCGGACCGAAGTGCGGTGCTGCCCTGCCGGCTCACCATCCTCTTCAGTCCTTCTTGACCCCTCCCCTGAAGCCGCAGCGTGTTCCGCCCGGGTCAAGGGCCGGCAAAGCCGGGCGCAGCTTCACCCTTGATGCTGGCGGCGCGACTGCGGCAGGCCTCTTCCTCCTGCCCTTGTTTTCCTTTCCCGATTTTCGTCTTCCCGCGCCTTCAGCGCGTCATTCCAGTCCTCGGTCGGTGGCTTCAATCGCAACCAGTCGCAGCCGACCTCATCAGCAATGGCGCGCAGGCGGCCGGCAAAGGTCTCGCCCTGGCTATTGGCGTCGGTGGCCGCGACCAGCACAGCACCCGAACGTGCGGCCAGCTTGCGGACCGCGGCGTCCGTCATCGGTGACCAACCTCCGCCGGTGCTGAGATAGACGCTGCCCTCCCGAAGGCCCTCGAACGCCGCAAGGCTCATGGCGTCGATCGCCGCCTCGGTGACGCAAAGACGCGTCGCGTCGGAGGAACCAAGGCGAAACAGAACCTTCGAACCGCCTGTCGAAAAGCCACGCCAATCCGGACCGCGCTCCTCCCAGCCAGTAACAACACCATCGTCATTGACATGCGCGGCCCACATGCTGCCATAAGGGCCTTCCCGAAGGGCATCACTTTGGATGGCCTCCCGGATGATCGTTGCCGGCAGGCAGCGCTCGCTGCGCAGATAGCGCCAGGTCATCGATCCCTGCCACGGCCTACGTCGTGTTGCCCAGCGTTCAGAGACGGAACTGCTGTGAGCGGGCTTTCCGGCCGGTCGAGACCAGGCCGGATCCCTGGCGATGATGCCGACAAGAGCGGCCACCCGGTCGAGCGCCTCGACGAAGGTCACGTCGCCCAGATGCTCCGCGAGACCGAAGACATCGCCCTTCGCGTCGGACAGTGGATCGAACCATCCCCGCCCCTCATGGATGACGATGACGATTTCCGCATCGCGCCGGTATTTTTGTGCCTTGCGGGTGCTTTCCTTCATGTCGAAGGTAAAGCCGGCCTGTTCCAGCACTGCTGCGCACGGGACGCGGTCCCGAAGTTCCTCCAGTTTCTGTTTTTCCATTATTTTTCTCGGCGCTTGGCGCCGCCCTTCTCTCCAGATCCATCCTTCCCGCAATTTGCGGGACCGTTTCCAGCGGTCCGCGAAGAGCAAAGGAGGCAAGGGCGCGCCATGGCAACCTGCTGATCTGCAGCTTGGCACCTCCCGTCGGTGCCAAGGCGCGGCGCAGCTTCCCTTGCCGGCTGCCGCGCGCAAGCGGCATCAAGGAGAGGAAAATGCCGGCTCAATGAGCCGGCCAGGGATGGAATTCATGCACGATCTCCAGATCGTCTTCATCGTCGAGTTCGTCGCTCGGCAGAACGCCGAACTCGTCGCCGGACCTGAACAGTGTGACCGGAACCATCAGGGTGCGGGAAAGCTGGAAGGCGTGGTTTTGCGCAAGAGAAAGATCGGTGTTCATCTGAGGCTCCATCTTTGGAGCGGGCCATTCCCGCTCGATGGCTCCCGTCAGTGTCCGGAACCGGTCGCGATCACCGCGAAGGCAAAGCCGAAGCGGCCGCAGCTTGCTAGCGGACCCCGTCAGCGGGTTGATCGACGGAGATCCGGGGCCGGACCAGGAAGCCATCCATCAAGAGCGGGATTGGGACGCCTCCATGGGCCTGCCTCCGACAAACAACGATCGTGCTGATGCGGATCTTGTTGTAGCCCTCGATACCTGACGCTACCTTCTTTTTGCTCCGGTCATCAGGTCACGGTTGATGCCTATGGCTGCTGGAGGCGGTCACAGACGACGTGAAGCCGCGAACGCTGGAGGTCGCGATTGTGAGCCATGCGCAGCCGCCTCTTGAAAAGCCGACACGCAACCGATATATATTGAGCATAGTCGAGAGCGCTGATCCGTCGGTGCGTTGAACGATTGTTTCACTCGGCTTACCGAATTGGAGCGGACCGCATGCGGTCCGCTTTTTCGTTTCAGGGGGATTCGTTGCATCTACTATATCTCGACGAGTCTGGTCACTCGCATGATCCAAGCTCCGACTTCTTTGTCCTTGCAGGCTTTAGCATATTCGAGCGCCAAACGCATTGGCTGGAAGCCCAGATAGATCCTGTAGCGACGCGCTTTAGCTCAACCAATCCTCGAGAAATCGAGTTCCATGGAAACCCAATGCGCTCGGGCAACGGTACCTGGAAAGGTGTGCCTCCCAACGACAGAGTTCAAGCCGTCGTCGATATCTTGTCGCTACTGGCAGACAAGCAATTGCAGTTGAAGGTCTATGCCTGCGTCATCGAAAAGAAGCTCTTCTCTCCGAACGACATTCTGGCTCGGAGCTTCGAAGAGGTGGCTTCGTGTTTTGATGACTATCTGAAGACGCTTTATAAGAAAAAGAACCCCCAGCGCGGCTTGGTCATCCTCGACAAGAGCAACTATGAGGAGAAAATCCAAACCCTCTCTCATGTGTTTAAGCACGTGGGGCATGCCAACGGCCAACTTCGCAACTTTGCTGAAGTCCCACTTTTTCTGGATTCGAAGGCATCGCGCCTGATTCAGATGGCGGATTTGATCGCCTACTGGATTTTCCGTCACTTTCAGTCAGGCGACCAGCGTGGCTACGACCTCATAAGGCCTTACTTTGCCCGGTATGGCATCGGGCCAGTCTCAGGTCTGCGCTGTCAAGTCTCGCCGGAGACAGAGGCGCGGCTTGCTTCGCTTCCAGTTCCAACTCACCCTTTTCCGAAGGCAACCCCGAAAACTATTGCCGCCGCATCCCAAGTCTCTACGCCTGAGGATCAAAGCGGTTTTTGAGGTGCATGCGCTCCCTCGACACGCCCGGTTTGAGCATTTTTCAGTGAAAATTCCGGCTTTTCACCTTCAGCGTGTCGATGTGCAAGTCGGGCACGAACAAATCCCTCGGCTTCACACCCATAGACGGCCGCTCGCGGCTGTCCGGACTGCCCGGTGATCCATGTGCAAACTCGTCGCCTCGTCCTGTCGGCATCCTGAAACTGTCCCGTTCGCCAAGGCTCGCCAGATCGCTGGACAGATCGAACAGCCGTTGCGCCACCAGATGCACGACTCCGCCTTCGCGCTGGATCTTGCCGTTGATCGCCATCATTGAGGATCCGAGCACGACGCGACGCTGTTTTTCAAAGAGGCTCGGCCAGACAACGATATTAGCAACGCCCGTCTCATCCTCGATGGTCATGAACATTACGCCCTTGGCGCTTCCAGGCTTCTGACGGACGAGAACAAGACCCGCCGTCATCAGCCAGCGCCCATCGCGCGCTGATGTCGCCTCGGCGCAGGTGACGATGTTTCGCCGAACGAGATCCTCGCGCAGGAAGCTGACCGGATGGGCACGCAACGTCACGCCGGTATGGCCATAGTCCTCGACGACATTGGCGCCTTCCGTCATCTGCCGAAGTGCCACGTCCGGCTCTTGCTGTTCGGCAATCACCGCCCGCTCACGATCGGCAGCCGCGGCAAACAGAGGAAGCGGTTCGTCGCGCAACGCCTTGATCGCCCAGAGCGCATCGCGTCTTTCAAGTTCCAGGGACGGCCGGAACGCATCGGCCTCGGCAAGCTTGACCAGGGAAGCCGACGACACGCCGGCGCGCCGCCACATATCGTCGATGGAAACAAACGGATCGTCCCCGCGCGCCACCGCGATTTTTGCAGCATCCTGTTCGGGTAGGCCCTTTACCAGCCTCATCCCAAGACGCACGGCATGGTCGTCGGTTCCCTTGATCTCTTCCAGCGTGCAATCCCACCGTGAGCGATTGATGCAGACCGGCCGGATCGCCACCCCGTGGGCGCGGGCGTCGGTGACGATCTGCGCCGGCGCATAGAACCCCATCGGTTGCGCATTGAGCAGGGCGGCACAGAAGACATCCGGATAGTGGCATTTCACATAGGAGGAGGCGTAGGCGATCAGAGCAAAGGACGCGGCATGGCTTTCGGGAAAGCCATAGGAGCCGAAACCCTCGAGCTGTGAGAAGGTCTTTTCGGCAAATTCCTCGGTGTAGCCGTTCTTGACCATTCCCTGGACGAGCTTGTCCTTGAACTTGCTGACGCCGCCGGTGAACTTGAATGTGGCCATCGAGCGTCTGAGCGCATCGGCCTCGCCGGCGGTAAAACCGGCACAGACGATCGCGACTTTCATCGCGCTCTCCTGAAACAACGGCACGCCCAGCGTCTTGCCGAGCACGGCCTCCAGTTCCGGCTTGGGATAGACGACCGCCTCCTTGCCCTCGCGCCGTCTCAGGTAAGGATGCACCATGTCGCCCTGGATAGGTCCGGGGCGAACGATCGCCACCTGGATGACCAGGTCGTAATAGGTCTGGGGTTTCAGCCGTGGAAGCATCGACATCTGCGCGCGCGATTCGATCTGGAACGTGCCGAGCGTGTCGGCCTTGCGGATCATCGCATAAGTGGCCGGATCCTCCTGCTCGATCGTGGCGAGATCAAGCTTCACGCCCTTATGCTCTTCCAGCAAGGAAAAGCCCTTGGCCATGCAGGTCAGCATTCCCAAGGCCAGCACATCCACCTTCATGAACTTGAGCGCCTCGATGTCGTCCTTGTCCCACTCAATGGTCTGGCGATCCTCCATCCGCGCCTGCTCAATCGGCACCAGTTCGTCGAGGCGGTCATTGGTCAGGACAAAACCGCCGGGATGCTGGCCAAGATGACGCGGAGCCCCCATCAGTTGCTGTGCCAGCTCCAAGGTCAGCCGCAGGCGCCGGTCGGACATGTTCATGTTGAGTTCGTTGACCTGCTTTTCACCGACGCCCTCCTTGCTCCAGCCCCAGACACCTGAAGACAGCGCCGTGATCATGTCTTCGGGCAGGCCGAGCACCTTGCCGACATCGCGAAGCGCACCCTTGGCGCGGTAACGGGTGACGGTCGCGCAAAGGGCAGCCTTTTGCCGGCCATAGGTCTTGTAGATCCACTGGATCACCTCTTCGCGCCGGGCATGCTCGAAATCGACGTCGATGTCGGGTGGCTCGTTGCGCTCGGCTGAGATAAAGCGCTCGAACAGCAGATCGTTTGCGGCCGGATCGATCGCCGTGATCCCCAGCACGTAACAGACGGCGGAATTGGCGGCACTTCCGCGACCCTGGCAAAGAATATCCTGAGATCGCGCAAAGCGGACGATGCTGTAAACCGTCAGGAAATACGGCGCGTAGTCGAGTTTGCGGATCAGGTCGAGTTCGTGATTGAGGGTCTTCACCACGTCGTCAGGCACCCCCTCGGGGTAGCGGTCGCGAACGCCCTCCCAGGTGACTTTTTCCAACGTCTGCTGCGCGGTCAGCCCGGGGATGATTGCTTCCTCCGGATATTGGTAGGTGAGCTCGTTCATGTCGAAACGACAGCGGTCGACAATCTCCCGGGTACGGGCCAGCGCCTCCGGATAGCGGCTGAACAGCCGGTGCATCTCCTCCGGCGGCTTGAGAAAACGATCGGCATGCCGTTCGCGCAGGAAACCGGCCTGGTCGATGGTCGTGCGATGGCGAATACAGGTAACGACATCCTGCAGCTGTCTTCTGCCCGGCTCGTGAAACAGCACGTCATTGGTGACAATAGGCCGAACCTTGTGCCGGATCGCCAGAGTGTGGAGCTCATGGAGCCGCAGCTGGTCGTTCGGCCGCCGGCGTAGCGTCAGCGCCATATAGGCGCGGTCACCAAAGATATCCCTCACTTTTCGCAGTTGGACGGCGCATGCGTCATCGGCCTCGTCGGGGATTAGGACGGCGAGCAGGCCCTCTGCATAAAGGGCGACATCCGTCAGACCGAGAATGCACTTGCCCTTGCCGCCGCGCTCTTTGCCGAGTGACAGAAGCCGGCAAAGCCTCGAATAGGCGGCCCGGTTTGTTGGATAGACCAGCATCGACATGCCGTCGGTCAGATCGAGCCTGCAGCCAACGACCAGCCGCACACCGGTTTCCTTGGCTGCCTCCCAGGCCCGCACGATCCCGGCCAGACTGTTGCGATCAGCGATGCCAAGCGCCTCAATGCCGAGGGCTTTGGCCGTAGTGAACAACTCATCGCAGCCTGACGCGCCGCGCAGGAAGGAAAAATGACTGGTGACCTGTAGCTCGGCGTAGCGCATCAGCCATAGATCCCGTGCAAAAACCATTTGGCCGTTCCGGTCGCTGGATCCACACCGTCGCCGGAGCGATAGACCCAGAAGCGATTACCGTCCTCATCCTCGACAGAGTAATAGTCCCTGACCGCCTCCATCTCGGAGGACCGAACCCACCACTCGCCAAAAACCCGTTCCGGCCCGTCACCACGCTTGATGCGCCGGCGCTTGCCGCGCCAGGTCATCGATGCCGGCGGATGGTCGGGCGTAAGGGCGATGACCTCGATCCGCTCCGAGCGCGCCAGCATGCGGCTTGGCCGCGGCCAGCGGGTCGGCCAGGCTTGACCGAGTTTCGCGGAAACGGGGGAGACACGTCCGACATTGCGCTCGGGAACGTCGCTTTCGACGGGCGCCAGCCGGTACATGCGCTGGCCGCGATTTCCAAAACTGTCGAGCAGCGGCGTGACATCGACGATGGATTCTTCGACCAGCGAGGAGATCGACTGTCTTTCATCGAAGGGTTCGATCATCGTTGCGGCAAGCGACAGTTTCTCGATGCCGAAACCGGGATCGATCTTCTCGATGCTGGAACAGAGAAGCTTTGTCAGATGGGGAATGTCACGCACCGGCTTTGCCGTGCCGGCACGCAGGGACTGCAATGTATTGTCGACGCGATAGACGATCAGGTCGGCGCGGCGAACGCCCTGCCCGCGCGTCTCCAACCCGGCGCAGAGTTCGACCACGAGCCTGCCGATATATTTGGCAATGGTCTCGGCAGCCCCGATCGGCTCGGAAAAGGATCGGGCCACCTCGATCAGGTCCGCTGTGCGAATGGGGTCGATCGGTTCGGCAAGCCGACCGAACATCTGATCGAGCCGGCGGCCGACCTCCGGCCCGAAGCGCAGTGTCAAAGGCGCCCGCGGCGTTGCCGAAAGCTCACCGACGGTCCGAAACCCGAGTACGGCCAAGCCGCTGACGATGTCGGGTGGCACACGAAGGCTGGAAATCGGCAGATTGACGACGGCCCTGGTCGTTTCGCCAACCGGGACGATGATCACCTCCCGCCGCGTGGAACGGGCAATCGCGTGGGCGCCGCCCCAGGTGTCGGCTATGGCGCCACGGGCCTGAAGACCGCGACCTCTCAGAGCGTTGACTAGGCCGGTCAGCATCGACAACTCGCCGCCACGCAGATGGTCGGCCCCCTCGGTATCCATGACGATGCCATCGGGACCGTCCATCGCCACGACCGGCGTATATTGGCGCAGCATCCATAGCGCCAGGCGCTCGATTGCCAATACATCACCTTGTCGGTCGGCATCGACCAGATGCAGACCGGATATCATCGCCTGGGCTTTGGCGGCGGGCATGCCGATCCGGACGCCAGCCTTGAAGGCCGCAGCGTCGATTGCGGCCACGGTGCGTTTCGATCCACTGCGCGCTACGGCCACGACAGGTGTTTCAGGCAAAATTCCAGGATCGGCGCGTCTGATCCTGTCCGTCGCGAGCGTGGGGAGAAAGACTGATACGACCCGTGGCATCGCAGGCACCTATTTCAAATTCCGCGGCTTCTCCCGCTCTTGCTCTGATCAATTCCGCCAGCCACCGCGCCCGCCCGATGCCCGGCACGGGAAGCGGCTCGGAAGGCAGGACGCTGATGCGCCACCGTGTCGTGGCGGCCGTCGGCTGCCCGAAATCAGCTGCCTCCGTCGGACGCCGCCATCGGCGCAGCGCGATGCCGATGGTGCCGGACGTTTCCGCCGCAAGCTGCAGGCGCCGGGAGGCGGTCATTGGCAGGCGTACGAGTTCGGCAACGA
Organism: Hyphomicrobiales bacterium; assembly: GCA_900470155.1. Taxonomy (GTDB): domain Bacteria; phylum Pseudomonadota; class Alphaproteobacteria; order Rhizobiales; family Rhizobiaceae; genus Allorhizobium. The sequence goes on along the minus strand of UBZT01000030.1, from coordinate 8,659 downwards.
CGGCGCCAAGACCACCAAAACGCAGCCCTTCTTCGAAATTCGTCAGAACGTCCTCTTCCCGGTCGGCTTCGACATAGATCACCCGGTCATGGTGGAGCCCCGCCTGAGCTAAGGCAGGGGCAAACAGATCCGGCCGTGTCAGACACCAGAGGACGTCGCCTTTCGTCCGCGCGACAATCCCGGCGACAAAAAGAGCGGCGGCCGCGCCATGCACGGCGTCGGCGCCACCACCGGCCACTTCGTGCAAGGCGCCGCGGGCCAGCCCACCACCGGGTAGCTTTGCGTCGATCTCGGCAATCCCGAACGACAGCACCTCGCCCTTGCGCGTAGCTCCTCCTTCAAGCCGCCGGATGCGGTCCTGAAGCTCGGAAATGACGGGGTTGGCGGCAGTGATTGGCATCGGTTTCCTACGTCAACAGTGCATTTGCATAGTCACAAAAAGGCTAGTATGTTCTGTTTTTGTTCTCTAATGGGTGATGAGTCAACGGGCAAGAATCGAGTGGACTGCGGCGGGCATCACGAGACGGCTGTTGCTCATTCGATTCATCAAGCAGATTCAATTCGATGCTGAATGGGACGAAAAATATCGTCGATGAAAAAATAGAGATATGCCCGGCCTGCTGACGCTCAGAGATTTCAAAGGACCGGTGATTACCGTCGAATGCAAACCGTGCGGGCAACAGGGCGAGCTTGATCGCAAGGCGCTGGTGAAACAGTTTGGCGCCAGCATGCGTTTTGTGGATCTGCGCCGTCGCATGGCAATGGGCTGCGACAAGATGCACTGCTCGGATGGGCGGGATAGATGCGGGACGGGATTTCCCTGTTTGCTGGAGGCGGCCTTGGTTTTTGAGCCGCAAAAGCCCGCGTGATCGCTGGAGCTTTCAAAGCTTGATTGCGTTCCGAAAGGGTCGGAAACTTCGCCTTGACCCGCATTGGATAGGAGGACGGAAGTGTGTAACCTCTATAACGTCACGACCACGCGTGACGCGGTTCTGCAATTTACAAAGGCGTTCCGGGATCGAGCCGGCTGGAATGAAGCCTCCTTCGATGTTTATCCAGGCTATCAGGCGCCGATTGTCCGCGTTGCCGAGGACGGACAACGCGAGATTGCCCGGGCGACCTGGGGAATGCCGTCACCGCCTGCCTATGTGAAAAACTACGATCCGGGCGTCACCAATATTCGCAATGTGAGTTCGCCGCACTGGCGGCGCTGGCTCGGGCCCACCAGCCGCTGCGTCGTGCCTTTCACGTCTTTTGCCGAACCTGATCCTGCCAGCAAAGTCGAGGGCGAACGCGTGCCGAACGCCTGGTTCGCCGGCAACGATGACCGGCCGCTGATGTTTTTCGCGGGCTTCTGGACGCCGTGGAAGGGCGTGCGCAAAGTCAGGGATGGCGAGCAGGAATACGAACTGTTCGGGTTTTTGACGACTTCACCGAACGAAATCGTCTCGCCGATTCATCAAAAGGCCATGCCTTCCATCCTCACCACGCCTGAAGAGGTCGACACCTGGCTGACAGCACCGTGGGATGAAGCCCGCCACCTACAGCGGCCGCTCCCGGGCAACATGCTGGTGCTCGTGCCGCCACAGGCCAAACCGAAGCCGGACGAGGAAGGTCTTTTGCTGTGATCACCAGCACTCAGCACGACCAGAGCAGTCAGATTCCTGTTCACGAAATGCCGGCTTATCCTGTGGGAACTGACGTCATGGGGCGCGTGCAACCCGTGCGTAAAATCATCCATGTCGATATGGATGCCTTTTATGCCTCGGTCGAGCAGCGAGATAATCCGGAGCTGCGTGGCCTGCCACTGGCCGTCGGTGGATCCGCGGCACGTGGCGTTGTGGCGGCCGCGAGTTACGAGGCCCGTGTCTTCGGCGTGCATTCGGCCATGCCATCGGTCACCGCCAAGCGCAAATGCCCGGATCTGATTTTTGTGCCGCCGCGCTTCGACGTCTATCGGCAGGTCTCACAGCAAATCCGGGAGATCTTTGCGCAATACACACCATTGATCGAGCCGCTGTCCCTGGACGAAGCCTATCTCGATGTCACCGAGAATCTGAAAGGCATGGAGATCGCCACCGAGATAGCACTGGAGATCCGGGCGAAGATCAAGATGGTCACCGGCCTCAATGCATCCGCCGGCATTTCCTACAACAAGTTTCTGGCCAAAATGGCAAGCGATCTGAACAAGCCGAATGGACAGGCTGTCATCACGCCAAAGAACGGTCCGGGCTTTGTCGAGGCGCTCCCCGTCAAGAAATTCCATGGGGTCGGGCCGGCCACGGCCGAGCGGATGAAACGGCATGGAATCGAGACGGGGCTTGATCTTAAGTCGAAGTCGCTAGCGTTCCTTCAGCAAAATTTCGGCAAGTCCGGTCCGTATTTCTACGGGATTGCCCGTGGGATCGACGAACGGCAGGTCAGACCTGATCGCATCCGCAAATCGGTTAGCGCTGAAGACACGTTCGTTGAAGACATCAATGATCTCGATCTGGCCAAGGCCGAGTTGCGGCCGTTGGCCGAGAAGGTCTGGCGCTATTGCGAGGCCCATGACATCACGGGAAAGACGATCACCGTCAAAATCAAATATTCAGATTTCAATCAGGCGACACGCAGCAGGACCGTGTCGGGACCCGTGTCAGACGTCGACATGATCTTGGAGAACGCTGAAACCCTGCTCGCCTCGGTGTTCCCGTTCAAACGGTCTGTGCGGCTATTGGGGATCACCCTGTCATCGCTCAACACCGAAGAGAGCGGGCAAGAGCCGCAGCTCGCGCTCGGGCTCTGATACCACGGTCCTGAAAACGAAAAAGCCTGCCGCGGGAGGAGGTGCGGCAGGCTTTTCGAAAAGAACCGAACAACGGCTGGGAGGAGGAGTGCCGCTGTTCCGACAGACGCCCCTTGGGAGGAGGAGTGGGCCGTCTGAATTCGAAGCTCTGCGGGAGGAGGTGCATCGCTTCGATGGATACCAAGGTACCAGTTTCCGCCGCACACGAAACAGACTTTGCTGCAGTGCAGCTATGCAAGGGACGCAAGGGACGCAAGGCAACTTTGCGGCTTCAGAAGTCCCGAACCAAGTCCCGGGGTGGGAGAGCACATACAAAAACGCCCGCGTCATCAGCGGGCGTAGTATCAGTTCGACAAGTTGGAAAAAGCCGCTTAGCGGGCGACCGACTGGCGGGCAACGCTGCGGATGTCGGAGCGATTGATACCGAGGTCCTGCAGTTCGCGCGAGCTCATGCGGCCGAGTTCGGTAACGGTCTGACGGTACTTGCGCCAGTTGTTGAAGGAGCGTGCTACGTTCATGATGATCCCCTTTCGTGAGGTCTCTTGACGCCAGCAACCATGCCTTGGTTCCAACGTCGTTTCGATGATTGGAATATAGGCTCTTGGCCGTCATTCGATAAGGCACAAGGTCTCAGGTCGGCCATGCGCCCAAAGCATGGGTCTTCGAGGAGGCTGATCAAAGGGATAGCATCAAACCCGGAAACGGTCGAAGGCAGTCAGGCGTTTGATCGGTGGATCGGCATCGGGATATCGGTAGATTTCGGCCCTGAGATAGCGAAGCTCATCATCGAGCGCTTCCTCGCCCACCTCGATCCACCAGGACTTCGGGCGGCCATCGCTTCCGTCAGACCAGCGATAGCCTCGCGCCTTGAGGTGATCCTTCATGTCGAAGGGGCTGTTTTCCGCGAATATCCGGACACGCGACCGTTGGCTTGCTTCGTGGAGTTCCGCGAACGCGGTGGAAGCCGATCCATCAGCCTCTCGGGCGAGGACCTCCAGGAGCGCGAAACAGTCATCGACCGCGCGATGACCGTCATGGAAGTAGCCCGTCTGCCCGATCAGGTAGCCGAGCTTGGTCCCTTCATAGCCACGCGACGACCAGTCGATCTCGGAGTTGGAGCACGCCCAGGCCTTGCCGGAAAACAGCTGAGAAAATGCCTCACAGAATGGCCGGTCGAAACCGGCATTGTGGGCGATCACCAGATCCGCTGGTTCGATCAGCGCCTTTAAAGCAGCGATATCGATCGATTGTCCGGCCACCATCTCGTCGGTGATGCCGGTGAGCTTGGTGATGTCGGAAGGAATCGAAACGCTCGGCTGCTGAAGTCCACCATAGACCCCGGTGACGTCACCGATGTTTCCTTTGGCATCGAAGGTGAAAGCGATCACGCCAATCTCGATGATCTCATCCTTGCGAGCATTGAGGCCCGTGGTCTCAGTGTCGAGAATGACGCCCTTGAGGGGGTAGGCTGGCCGGGCGAATGGCGCGATTGCGCGCGGCACGAGTTTCGTGAGGATGCGGTAGCGGCCCGTCTGTGAGAGATGCTGGACCATCTCCTCTTCACTCATGGAGACGGTAGGTTGTTCGGGCTTGGCGTGCTTGGAAATGTCACGCTTGACCACCCGGTCGCGCGAAACCTCTTCCGAAAACATATCGAACTGTTCTGCCATTTTTGCTGTCATCACCCTGCCGCCGGTTCCCACCTTTCAAAACACGGCCGGATTGCTAGATCAACCATGTTGGTACCAGGCATCATCAGTAAGCCGGGCGGTCATTGGCGATACGGCGCAGTTCGCTGTGAGTGCCCTCCGATGTCACGAAAGCGCCCAAACAGGAAATGGGCATACCAGCTGCAGCGGGAACCGCGAAAGCCGTTCGCCTCCCGCAAGACCGGTTAAAAGGGTTGCCGCAGGAGGTTTAGCAAAGCGACGGCAACGCCGGAAACCGGGACCGACAGCCCCCGGCGCGCGGGTCCGCTCTAAAACCAGCGACCGCCGCAGTGCCGCTTTTGGGCCGTCAAATGTGAACGCTTTGGTGGGAATCGAACCGTCGTTCCTTCGAGCAACCAATGGTGTCCACGCTCACCGAGATACTTCCGTTTTCGATGCCAAAAGAACGGCAATCTGCCGACTAAAAAATCTCTAAACCCGTTCTCAAGTCGGCTGGAGTAGTGTGCTGGACTAAGGCACAAAGATTGTCTGGAACAAGGGCGCGACATATGACCGGCACATCCGACACATTGGCTCTCCTCATCGACGGTGATAACGCCTCCCCGAAAATTGTCAGTGGGCTCCTGGCCGAGATCGCCACCTATGGCACCGCCAGCGTGAAGCGCATCTATGGGGACTGGACCAAGCCCAACCTCAACGGCTGGAAAGAATGCCTGCTGGAGCACTCCATCCAACCGGTCCAGCAATTTGCCTACACGACGGGAAAGAATGCCACGGACGGGGCAATGATCATCGACGCCATGGACCTACTCTACACCGGCCGCTTTTCCGCTTTTTGCATCGTTTCCAGCGATAGCGATTTTGCCAGGCTGGCCTCGCGCATCCGCGAACAGGGCGTCACCGTCTACGGCTTCGGCGAACGCAAAACCCCGCGCCCCTTCATTACCGCTTGCGACAAGTTCGTCTATTTCGACGTCCTCAACGCCAACTCCGTCGAGCCCGAGGCGCCGCGCCACGATCCGCAACCGGTTGCTGTAGCGAAAGCCAAGCAGGCCAAAGCATCTCCAGCCAAGGCGCCGGCAAAACCGAAGCTCGACGCAGCCGCGTTGAAGATGCTTGAGAATGCCGTGACGGCATCGGCCGATGAAGACGGCCGTGCCAACCTGGCGCGTGTCGGCGCCCATTTGGCGAAGCAATCGCCGGATTTTGATGCGCGCAACTACGGTTTTGCCCGCCTCACCGACCTCGTCGAGGCTTCCGGCATCGTCGACGTGGAACGAAGCGGCGACAGCCCGAAGATCGTCACGGTGCGCATGAAGGGGAAGGTAAGGCCGAAGCCCAACGGCTAGGCTCGGCCGCCAATGGGACCGCGGCGGCCTATCCAAAATGATCCGAACCAGACCACAGGTGTCGCCTTGGTGAAGGCGCTCGCATGAAAAAGATGCTTGAAGATGCCACGACGGAAACTATCCAGGGAAGAACTCTTTGCTCTCGTATGGGAAAAACCGACCAGCGAGATCGCCAAGGAACTTGGCCTTTCGGACGTGGCGATCGGCAAACTCTGCACCAAGCTGCAGGTCCCAAAGCCACCTCGCGGCTATTGGGCTCGCATGCAAGCCGGGCAGCGACCACGTCGACCGGCCCTGGTTGCTTTCCGCGAGGAACTCGACACCAAGCGACGCGACGAGTTACGTGCAAAAACAGCAGAATCGCTTTCGAAACTGCAGCGCCAGTTCCTCGAAATGGCGTTGTCGGAAATGAACAGTCGGGGCGCCGCTATTGCTCCACCGCCAGGGACCAGGCCGCTCGCCCATCTCGATCGCGATGTGGCAGCACAGGTCCTGCTGCTCATTCAAGGCCGGGCACAGGCCTGGGTGGAAGACGGTCGCATCGCCACGCGCTGGGGACCGTCTGTTCGCAACAGCGTTGCCAAACTCGTTGAGCGCCTGTTGCCGATGGCGCGGCAGCAACTCGTGGTATTCGAGACCGAGAGCAAACGAACATCCTTCATGGCGGACGGGCCGGTGATCTTTGTCCGGCTGACAGTGCCACTGCAGGAGCGGATTGCCGCCCTTTCGGCGATGGTCAGGGATCAAGAACTCCAGCATGTGGTGATGCCGCTGACGGCGGCAGATCACGCCTGGTCGACGCACCACCTCTATTCACCGGAATCGCACTTGTTTCTGGACAGTTGGCTTTGTGTTTCGGCTCGCGAAATCTGGGTGGAATGGAACCGCAAGTCCTGGCGCGAGGAAGAGCCGCCCCAGCGGCATGCGACCAACCGGGTCAGCCTGCGGGAGGTGATGCCGGTCGACTTCTTGTCCACTTCCAACAAGGTGCTCTCGCCGGTCATTTCAAGGGTGGCAATCACGCCCTATGCGGACCGGCTTCGCGCCCTGCAAGAGGCGGAACGGATCCACGAGATGATGAGCACCGCCGCTTACGCCATGCAGAGGGAGGTCCCGGGAGAAATCCTTTCGGTCGTGGATCGCCTGTGGTTTGGGGAGGAACGTCCCTTTCAAGCCGCGCGAGACGCGTTCCGCCATGTCGAAACAGAGTTGGAGCGATGGGATACCGAACTCGAAGCGGAACGATCAGCGCTTGCCCAGTCCATCCTTGGAATCGTGCCTGGAGACATCGTTACGTCCGAAAGCCGCGGGAAGCTGTTGCGGCTGTCGGTTACGGGCGTCACCCTATATTCCGGCGGCAGCAGCGTCAGCTTCATGGTGTCGGGAATTCGGTTTCGAAAGGACGGAACGCTGGGGAAGCTGCAGGAAACGCTGAATTTGTCTTTTACCGACTAGAGACAAACTCAAAAATGAGAGCGGAAGCGCCTGACCACTGCGGGCCCCAAAGTCGAGCCGGCGTTGACCCAGCACTTAAACCGGCATGCTTCAAGGGAAATCGACGAGACTCACACGCAGGTCATTGATGACTGCGGCGAGGCCTGCTGCGCCGATCAGTGGCACGACCCGGGCCGGCTCCAGCTTGGGGACGGCACGCCCAAAGACAGCGATATTCGTGTGGCCGTTCAGGCGAGACGGATAGATGATGCCGTCGGGAAGCGACTGATGCTCGTGGAATGCCAGCGCCCAGGAGCGCGCCAGGTTCTGACGCGAGGATTTCGCCACGTCCGTTGGAACCCCCATCCTGATCGCGTGATCGTCGCGCAGGTCAACAAGGCTGAGGTCTGCGATCGTCTCGACCTCAGCGTAGCGCCGCGCATAGATCTCTTTTTCATCGATCGGAAGATCGCCGACAAGACCGTCGCGGCGATCACGCAGAACCGCCTCGAGGAAGCATACCTTGAATGTTTCGCCCAGATAAAGAACGCCGAAGCGCTTCGTTGCATCACGTCGACGCGGGTCGCTGAAACGGCTTGGCGTTTTTCCAAATCCCAACGGGTCCGGAAAGACGCTTGCGTAAATACGGCCAAAACGACGCCCTGAAGGAATCGTTTCGATATCGAGCGGCTGACGCTCGAAACCGGCTGGCGGTTTGATACCAGCCATTTAGCGGAAGTCACCGCGGGCAATGCCCTCGGCTGCGGCGATCACGTCGCTATCCTGGCCCCGCTTCAGGCCGTCGAGCCCGGTGCGACCGTCAAGCGCACCGTGGGGCGAAACAAGAAAGCGGTAAACGGCCCAGGCACCCGCCAGGATCTCGTGCAATTTTGGAAGCACTGCATAGGGCCGGCCGTCCCGGTCGAGCTGCCAGGCCGGGAAGCGGAACCCTCGCTTGGCGCCATCCAGGCCGAGCACCTGGCCGTTTTGACGCTTCGTATTGACCGTGACCCGCGAAACGCCAAGAAGATCGGAAAAGGCGTCGGCGCTCAGCATGTCGTCCTCGCTGAGAATCTCTGCAACGCGGCGATGGCCGCGCTCTCGTGCGGCGGACAGGGCTGCCTTTAGTTCGTCATTCGGTTCTCCAACCTCTTCGACCGGAAACGCACTGTCTCCAACCAAAGGGTCTTCCTCGACGATCGAAATTGTCTGCGCTCCGGCGCGCGGATCCACGACGACGCGGAAACTCACCTGATGGCCAGCCTTCTGGCTCAACTGCACCGCCTTGGTGTACTGATTGAGCAGCGCTTTTTTGAAATCGGCCTTGCGGGGCAGCTTCATCGTTAGCGCGATGTTTGGAGTTTCGCTTGCTGACGTTTTCGTGACTGGCATGACAATCCACCTTTCGAAAGCAATGT
>UBZT01000032.1 GCA_900470155.1 Hyphomicrobiales bacterium | reverse complement strand
TTAACGTGCGGCTTGTTGCGTTCAAACTTACTCTTTGCCATTTTCGGCTCTCCATTCTTGATCCCGTTAAGGGGAATTCCGTTTATTTCTTAGAGGCTTGGGTGTGTTCCGGTCACTTCTGACCGGAATACTTTGCCTGGATTTCTGCAGCAACGTTGCTCGGGACCGGCGAATAGTGGTCGAACACCATCGAGTACTGTGCACGGCCCTGCGACATGGAGCGCAGGTTGTCGACGTACTTGAACATGTTGGCGAGCGGGACGTGAGCGTTGATCACGATCGCAATGCCGCGCTGTTCCTGGCCCTGGATCTGGCCACGACGCGAGTTCAGGTCGCCGATCACGTCACCGACGTAATCTTCCGGCGTTACCACTTCGACCTTCATCATCGGCTCGAGGAGCTGAGCGCCGGCCTTCTTGGCTGCTTCACGGAAGCAGGCACGCGAGGCGATTTCGAAGGCGAGGACCGAGGAGTCAACGTCGTGGTAAGCGCCGTCGATCAGGGTTGCCTTGACGCCGAGCATCGGGAAGCCTGCGAGCGGACCAGACGACAGAACGCTTTCGATACCCTTCTGGACGCCCGGGATGTATTCCTTCGGAACAGCACCACCGACGATCTTGGATTCGAACTTGAACTCGTCACCTTCCGGATTCGGTTCGAAGACGATCTTGACGCGCGCGAACTGGCCGGTACCACCGGACTGCTTCTTGTGCGTGTAGTCTTCTTCGTGGTTCCGGGTGATGGTTTCGCGGTAGGCAACCTGCGGAGCACCGACGTTGGCTTCAACCTTGAACTCGCGACGCATACGGTCAACGAGAATGTCGAGGTGAAGTTCGCCCATGCCGGCAATGATGGTCTGGCCGGATTCCTGGTCGGTCTTGACGCGGAACGACGGGTCTTCAGCAGCGAGGCGGTTGAGCGCGAGGCCCATCTTTTCCTGGTCGCCCTTGGACTTCGGCTCGATCGCGATCTGGATGACCGGTTCCGGGAATTCCATGCGCTCGAGGATAACCGGCTTCAGCGGATCGCAGAGCGTGTCGCCAGTGGTGGTTTCCTTGAGGCCAGCCAGAGCCACGATGTCGCCCGAGAACGCTTCCTCGATGTCTTCACGGCTGTTCGAATGCATCTGCAGCATGCGGCCGACGCGCTCGCGCTTGTCCTTGACCGTGTTCATGACCGAGACGCCCTTTTCGAGCTTGCCGGAGTAGATACGGGCGAAGGTCAGCGAACCGACGAAGGGGTCGTTCATGATCTTGAACGCGAGCATAGCAAGCGGCTCGCTGTCATCGGCATGACGCTCGATTTCGGCTTCGGTCTTGAAGTCGATGCCCTTGATCGGCGGGATGTCCATCGGCGACGGCAGGTATTCGACAACGGCGTCGAGCAGCGGCTGTACGCCCTTGTTCTTGAACGCGGTGCCGCAGAACATCGGATGGAACTTGACGTCGATGGTGCCGCGGCGAACCAGGGCACGGATCTTGTCGTTGTCCGGCATGATGCCGTTCAGGTAGTCTTCCATCGCCTGTTCGTCGACTTCGACGATCTGTTCGATCATCTTTTCGCGATATTCAGCGGCCTTTTCCTTCATGTCGTCCGGGATTTCGACAACATCCCAGGCGGCGCCGAGCGATTCATCGCGCCAGACGAGCGCGTTCATCTCGATCAGGTCAACAACACCCTTGAATTCGGTTTCTGCACCGATCGGGAGCTGCATGACAACAGCGATGGCGCCAAGACGGGTCTTGATCATGTCAACCGAGCGGTAGAAGTCCGCGCCGGTCTTGTCCATCTTGTTGCAGAAGATCATCCGCGGAACGTTGTACTTCTCAGCCTGGCGCCAGACGGTTTCCGTCTGCGGCTCTACACCGGCGTTGGCATCGAGAAGAGCGATCGCACCGTCGAGCACGCGCAGCGAACGTTCGACTTCAATGGTGAAGTCGACGTGGCCGGGGGTGTCGATGATGTTGAAGCGGCGCATCTTGCCATCGCGACCCTTCCAGTAGGTCGTCGTGGCAGCGGACGTGATGGTGATACCACGTTCCTGCTCCTGCTCCATCCAGTCCATCGTAGCAGCGCCGTCATGGACTTCGCCGATCTTGTGAGACTTACCGGTGTAGTAGAGGATGCGTTCGGTGGTCGTGGTCTTGCCGGCGTCGATATGCGCCATGATACCGAAGTTGCGGTAGTCTTCGATTTTATATTCGCGAGCCATAATGGACTGCCTTTCAATATTCGATCGGTTCAGATTACCAACGGTAATGCGAGAAGGCGCGGTTTGCGTCGGCCATCTTGTGGGTGTCTTCGCGCTTCTTGACGGCGGAGCCACGGTTGTTGGACGCATCCATCAGTTCGCCCGACAGACGGTCGATCATGGTGGTCTCGTTGCGCTTGCGAGCGGCAGCGATCAGCCAACGGATGGCGAGGGCCTGACGGCGCTCCGGACGAACGTCAACGGGAACCTGGTAAGTTGCACCACCAACGCGGCGCGAACGCACTTCAACATGCGGCGCGACATTGTCGAGCGCCTGATGGAAGATTGCGATCGGCTCTGCCTTGGCCTTGGCCTGGACCGCATCGAAAGCACCGTAAACGATGTTTTCAGCGACCGACTTCTTGCCGTGAAGCATGATGGCGTTCATGAACTTGGTGACGACGAGATCGCCGAACTTCGGGTCCGGATTGATTTCGCGCTTTTCTGCACTATGGCGACGGGACATACTAGTTTGTCTCTCAACGGTTAGGACGCTTTACCACGCGGAGAACCTCGCGCAGCGCCGTTAAATCTATAAGGGCCGAATTACTTCGGACGCTTGGCACCATACTTGGATCGGCGCTGCTTACGGTTCTTGACACCCTGGGTATCGAGAACGCCGCGGATGATGTGGTAACGAACGCCCGGCAAGTCCTTTACACGACCGCCACGGATCATGACGACGGAGTGTTCCTGCAGGTTGTGACCTTCACCCGGAATGTAGCCGATGACTTCGAAGCCATTGGTCAGACGGATCTTGGCGACCTTACGCAGAGCCGAGTTCGGCTTCTTCGGGGTCGTCGTATAAACGCGGGTGCAAACGCCGCGCTTCTGTGGGTTTTCCTGCAGAGCAGGTACCTTGTTGCGCTTTACCTGTGCCTGACGCGGCTTGCGGATCAGCTGGTTTACGGTAGGCATATAACCATCCCTTGCAAATTTAGTCTCTCAAGCCCTTGCGAGCCCACGGTTTTGCCGTTTCCGGCGGCGGCCGCACATTTTCTTCATGCGCAAAATGTGGCCCGATCCGTTTCAAGCGGATGGACCACAAAAGACAGAGGACGCATTTCAAGAAATGCGTCTTGCGTGCAGCATTCGTGTCGTCAACGTGCGTAAAGAACCTTGTTTGAGGCGAACTCCAGGACGTGGCGTCCCAAAAAACCCGGCCTCACATGGGCTCTGATGGCCGGGGGAATACTGTTTTCCCCCTCTTTCGTCAAGTCTCAATCGAAAATTAATGGCCGGAAGGCCTGTAGAGCAGGCCTTTGGCGGCTTTCCGCATGGGAAAAACGGCGACAGGTGACGAATTGGCTTGGCTTGATCCGGGAAACTTCTAGATAAGGAGTTGGGCAACGTCAATTCACCCTACCCTGCCTTGGACGATTCGACCCGCAGAGAATCGTGACACTCGAACAAGAAGACCAGACGCCATGATCACCAGTCCCGACAACGACAACAATCGCGACGAGCCGATGGTGTTCATCATCATCGCAAAGGCATACGAAACCGAAGGCGGCGCGCCGATCGACCTGCATGTGCTTCTGACGGCGCCGGATGACGATTCGGCCGTGCGGCTGGCGCTCAACGCCCTTTCGGAGGAAGGCTTCCTCGAAGCGGACCTCGACCAGATCGGCATGATCACCGGCGAGCCGGACGAGGAGCCGCATGCGTCCGCCTATCAGGGCGCACTCGAAGGCGAAGTGGCAATCATCCGCTTCAACTGAAGCGAACCTCACTTTTCTTCCTGACTTGCAAGGCCATCCGGATTTCTCCGGGTGGCCTTTTCGCATTTTGCCGCCGGATCGCAGGTCGCGCCAGACATATTTGATCGGCGTCAGCCCCGGACATTCTTCACCAAACGAAAAAGCGCCCGGGAAACCCGGGCGCCTTCGATCTGTCAAACTGGCGGATGCGACTTCGTCGCACCCGTCGTTTGCGGTTTATTCGGCAGCAGGTGCTGCTTGACCGGCCAGGTTCTGCAGCATCGGCGTTGCAACGTCGGCGCCCGTGCCCTTCTTGCGTTCCTCGATGATGAGTTCATCGCGCGAGGTGGCAATGCGGCGGATCTGCGTCATGGTGCCACCGGTACCGGCCGGGATCAGACGGCCGACGATGACGTTCTCCTTGAGACCCTGCAGCGTGTCGGTCTTGCCGGCGATCGCAGCTTCCGTGAGAACCTTGGTGGTTTCCTGGAAGGATGCGGCCGAGATGAACGACGGGGTCTGCAGTGAGGCCTTGGTGATACCGAGAAGGACCGGATCGCCGTAAGCCGGCTTCTTGCCTTCCTCGATCAGACGCTCGTTGTTGTCGTCCATTTCGATCCGGTCGACATTGTCGCCAACGATGTAATGGCTATCGCCAGCATCGGTGATTTCAACCTTCTGCAGCATCTGGCGAACGATTACCTCGATGTGCTTGTCGTTGATGACAACGCCCTGCAGACGGTAGACTTCCTGGATTTCGTTGACCAGGTACGAAGCGAGTGCTTCGACGCCCTTGATCGCCAGGATGTCGTGCGGTGCCGGGTTACCGTCGAGGATGTAATCACCCTTTTCGATATAGTCGCCGTCCTGAAGGTGGAAGGGCTTGCCCTTCGGGATCAGGTACTCGACCGGCTCGACACCGTCTTCCGCCGGCTCGATGATGACGCGACGCTTGTTCTTGTAGTCGCGGCCGAGGCGGATCGTACCATCGATCTCAGCGATGATGGCATGGTCCTTCGGACGACGGGCTTCGAACAGTTCGGCAACACGTGGCAGACCACCGGTGATGTCCTTGGTCTTGGCGCTTTCCAGCGGCGAACGTGCAAGCACGTCACCCTGGGAGACCTTGGTACCAGGTTCAACCGACAGGATCGCATCCACCGAGAGGAAGAAGCGAGCGTCGCTGCCGCGGGACATCTTCAAGACATTGCCTGCAGCGTCCTTGATGACGATGGCCGGCTTCAGATCCGCACCGCGCGGGGTCGAACGCCAGTCGATAACCTGACGCTTGGTGATGCCGGTGGATTCGTCGGTCGCTTCGAGCACCGAGAGACCGTCGATGACGTCCTCGAAATGCACGGTACCTTCGACTTCCGTCATCATCGGGCGTGTGTACGGATCCCACTCGGCCAGACGCTGGCCGCGCTTCACCTTGTCGCCGTCATCAACGAAGACCTTCGAACCGTAGGCAACACGCTGCGAGGAGCGCTCGACACCGCGTTCGTCAAGAATGGTCACGGCCAGGCTGCGGCCCATGGCAATCAGATTGCCATCGGAATTGCGCAGCATGTTGCGGTTCTTGATCTGCACGGTCCCTTCGTACGACGCTTCCAGGAACGACTGGTCGACCACGGTCGCCGTGCCACCAAGGTGGAACGTACGCATGGTGAGCTGAGTGCCCGGTTCACCGATCGACTGCGCCGCGATGACGCCGACGGCTTCGCCCATGTTGACAGGCGTACCACGGGCCAGATCTCGGCCGTAGCAGATCGAGCAAACGCCGGTCTGAACTTCGCAGGTCAGGGCCGAACGGATACGGATCGACTGAATGCCAGCCTTTTCGATCTCGATGACATCGGGCTCGAGGATCATCTTGCCGGCATCGACGATGCGTTCACCCGTGAGCGGATGATCGATGTCGTCGAGGGCCGTACGTCCGAGAACGCGAACGCCGATGGAAGCCACGACCTGACCGGCATCGATGATCGCCGTCATGGTCAGGCCCTTGTCGGTGCCGCAATCCACGAGGTTGACGATGCAATCCTGCGCGACGTCGACGAGACGACGGGTCAGGTAACCGGAGTTCGCGGTCTTCAAGGCGGTGTCTGCGAGACCCTTACGGGCACCGTGGGTCGAGTTGAAGTACTCGTTAACGGTCAGACCTTCCTTGAAGTTCGAGATGATCGGCGTCTCGATGATTTCACCCGACGGCTTGGCCATCAGGCCGCGCATGCCGCCCAGCTGACGCATCTGGTTCGGAGAACCACGCGCACCGGAATGGGACATCATGTAGATGGCGTTCATCTGCTTCTGGCGACCCGTTTCCGGATCGAACTCAACGGCCTTAATGCGGGCCATCATGTCCTCGGCGACCTTTTCGGTGGCCTTGCCCCAAGCGTCGACGACCTTGTTGTACTTTTCGCCCTGAGTGATCAGGCCGTCATTGTACTGCTGCTCGTATTCCTTGACCAGACTTTCGGTATCGCCGACGATCTTGGCCTTGGTTTCCGGGATGACCATGTCGTCCTTGCCGAACGAGATGCCAGCCTTGCACGCATGG
This sequence comes from Hyphomicrobiales bacterium, assembly GCA_900470155.1. Taxonomy (GTDB): domain Bacteria; phylum Pseudomonadota; class Alphaproteobacteria; order Rhizobiales; family Rhizobiaceae; genus Allorhizobium. Next base: position 11,697 of record UBZT01000032.1, on the reverse strand, counting down.
CTGAAGCCGAGCTGCATGATGCGGTCGCAGAAGATGACCGTGTCTTTCTGGCCGCAATGACGGTAAACCGTGTCGATCATCTTGGAGATGTTCTTCTTGGTCATTTCCTGGTTGCAGGTGTCGAAAGGCACCTTGACGTTCTTCGGCAGAAGTTCGCCGATGAGCATACGGCCTGGCGTCGTTTCGAAAATCTTCGAAACCGGCTTGCCTTCTTCGTCAACCGTCTTGAAACGGCCGCGGATCTTCGAGTGCAGGGTCACGATCTTGTTTTCAAGCGCGTGATGCAGCTCGCCGATGTCGGAGAAGGCCATGCCTTCGCCCGGCTCGTTCTGGTTCATGATCGACAGGTAGTAGAGACCCAGAACCATGTCCTGCGACGGAACGATGATCGGTGCACCGTTGGCCGGGTGCAGGATGTTGTTCGTCGACATCATCAGAACGCGGGCTTCAAGCTGGGCTTCGAGCGACAGCGGCACGTGAACGGCCATCTGGTCGCCGTCGAAGTCGGCATTGAAGGCCGTGCAGACGAGCGGGTGCAGCTGGATAGCCTTGCCTTCGACCAGCGTGGGTTCGAAGGCCTGGATGCCCAGGCGGTGGAGCGTCGGCGCGCGGTTCAGGAGAACCGGATGCTCGCGGATAACCTCGTCGAGGATATCCCAGACTTCCGGCTTTTCCTTTTCAACCAGCTTCTTGGCCTGCTTGACGGTCGAGGAATAACCCTTGGCGTCGAGACGGGCATAGATGAACGGCTTAAACAGCTCGAGCGCCATCTTCTTCGGCAGGCCGCACTGGTGCAGCTTCAGTTCCGGACCCGTCACGATAACCGAACGACCGGAATAGTCGACGCGCTTGCCGAGAAGGTTCTGGCGGAAGCGGCCCTGCTTGCCCTTCAGCATATCGGACAGCGACTTCAGCGGACGCTTGTTGGCACCGGTGATGACGCGGCCACGGCGGCCGTTGTCGAACAGCGCGTCCACAGATTCCTGCAGCATGCGCTTTTCGTTGCGGATGATGATGCCCGGCGCGCGCAGTTCGATCAAGCGCTTCAGACGGTTGTTACGGTTGATCACGCGACGATAGAGATCGTTCAGGTCGGACGTGGCGAAACGGCCGCCGTCCAGAGGAACGAGCGGGCGCAGATCCGGCGGGATGACCGGAACGACCTTCATGATCATCCATTCCGGGCGGTTGCCGGATTCCATGAAGTTCTCGACGATCTTCAGGCGCTTCATCAGCTTCTTCTGCTTGAGATCCGAGGTGGTCTCAGCCAGATCAGCACGCAGATCGCCAGCGATCTTCTCGAGGTTCATCGAGGCCAGCATCTCATAGATGGCTTCAGCGCCGATCATGGCGGTGAACTGGTCTTCGCCGAACTCGTCAACGGCAATCATGTATTCTTCTTCGGAAAGAAGCTGATTTTCCTTGAGCGAGGTCAGGCCCGGCTCCGTGACGATGTAGTTTTCGAAGTAGAGAACGCGCTCGACATCCTTCAGCGTCATGTCGAGCAGGGTCGAGATGCGCGACGGCAACGACTTCAGGAACCAGATATGGGCAACGGGTGCAGCGAGCTCGATATGGCCCATGCGCTCACGGCGAACGCGCGACAACGTCACTTCGACGCCGCACTTTTCGCAGATGATGCCCTTGTACTTCATACGCTTGTACTTGCCGCACAAGCATTCGTAGTCCTTGATCGGTCCGAAGATACGCGCGCAGAAAAGACCGTCGCGTTCCGGCTTGAACGTACGATAGTTGATGGTTTCCGGCTTCTTGATCTCGCCGTAGGACCACGAAAGAATCTTTTCCGGGCTGGCAATCGAAATCCGGATGGAATCGAAGTGCTGCGCCGGTACCGACGGGTTGAAAAGGTTCATGACCTCTTGGTTCATGCCTGTCTCCTTCATGGGGCAAAAGAGCCCTCAATTGGGTGTCGGTTTCAGCAAATTCCCGGGATGCTGGACCGAACCCTTAAATGACAATAACCGCCAAATGCGGCGAAACTTCCCTGCCCCGACCAAAGCGGTTCAAGGCGGGAATGGCGTGCGAGACTGTCCCGCACGCCCTTGTCAACTTTTACTCTGCCGCGTCAGGCAGCTGGCCGGTTGCCGCGTCATCGAGCTTGGAATTCTCCAGTTCGACGCTGAGGCCCAGCGAGCGCATTTCCTTGACGAGAACGTTGAAGCTCTCGGGAATGCCCGCTTCGAAGGTATCGTCGCCACGGACGATAGCCTCGTAGACCTTGGTACGGCCGGCCACGTCGTCCGACTTCACCGTCAGCATTTCCTGCAGGGTGTAGGCGGCGCCGTAGGCTTCCAGCGCCCAGACTTCCATTTCCCCGAAACGCTGACCGCCGAACTGCGCCTTACCACCGAGCGGCTGCTGGGTGACGAGCGAGTAAGGACCGATCGAACGCGCGTGGATCTTGTCATCGACCAAGTGGTTCAGCTTGATCATGTACATGTAGCCAACGGTCACCTGACGGTCGAAAGCTTCGCCGGTACGGCCATCATACAGAACAGACTGGCCCGACGGGTTGAGGCCCGCCTTCGTCAGCATCTCGGAGACGTCGCTTTCATGCGCACCGTCGAAAACCGGGGTCGCGATGGAGACACCGCGCTTGGCTTCTTCGGCAAGACGAACCAGCGATTCATCGTCGAAGGACGAGACCTCGTTGTGCTGTTCCGAGGCATAGATCCCGGTCAGTTCGTTGCGCAGGTCGGTGATGTCGAGATGCTTGCGATAGTCCTCAAGCATCTGGCCGATCTTCTTGCCCATGCCGGCGCAAGCCCAGGCAAGGTGGGTTTCGAGGATCTGGCCGACGTTCATGCGCGACGGAACGCCGAGCGGGTTCAGAACGATGTCGACATGCGTGCCGTCTTCGAGGAACGGCATGTCTTCGACAGGCACGATCCGCGACACAACACCCTTGTTGCCGTGACGGCCGGCCATCTTGTCGCCTGGCTGGATCTTGCGCTTCACAGCGACAAAGACCTTGACCATCTTCATGACGCCCGGAGGCATTTCGTCACCGCGCTGGACCTTCTCGACCTTGTCCATGAAGCGCTGTTCAAGGCGCGACTTGGATTCGTCGTACTGACCGCGAAGCGCTTCGAGTTCGGCCTGAGCCTTTTCGTCTTCGACGGCGAACATCCACCATTGCGAACGAGGATACTCGGAGATGACGGCGTTCGACAGTTCGCCACCCTTCTTGTAGCCCTTCGGACCGGCAATCGAGACGTGGCCACGCAGCATGTCGAGCAGACGGCCGTAGACGTTACGGTCGAGGATCGCCTGTTCGTCGTCACGGTCCTTGGCGAGGCGTTCGATTTCCTCGCGCTCGATCGCCATCGCACGTTCGTCCTTCTCAACGCCGTGGCGGTTGAAGACGCGAACTTCGACGACGGTACCGAACGTGCCCGGAGGCATGCGCATGGACGTGTCGCGGACGTCGGAAGCCTTTTCACCGAAGATGGCGCGCAGAAGCTTTTCTTCCGGCGTCATCGGGCTTTCGCCCTTCGGGGTGATCTTGCCGACGAGGATGTCACCCGGCTGAACTTCGGCACCGATATAGACAATACCGGCTTCGTCGAGGTTGCGCAGCGCTTCTTCCGAAACGTTCGGAATGTCGCGGGTGATTTCTTCCGGACCGAGCTTGGTGTCACGGGCCATGACTTCGAACTCCTCGATATGGATCGAGGTGAAGACGTCTTCCGAGACGATGCGCTCCGACATGAGGATCGAGTCCTCATAGTTGTAGCCGTTCCACGGCATGAACGCGACGAGCGCGTTGCGGCCGAGAGCCAGATCGCCGAGGTCGGTCGAAGGACCGTCCGCGATGATGTCGCCCTTGTTCAGGATGTCACCGACGGTGACCAGCGGACGCTGGTTGACGCAGGTGTTCTGGTTGGAGCGCTGGAACTTCTGCAGACGGTAGATATCGACGCCGGACTTCGACGGATCGAGGTCTTCGGTGGCGCGGATAACGATACGCGTCGCATCGACCTGGTCGACCACGCCGCCGCGACGGGCACCGATGGCAGCACCGGAGTCACGGGCAACGATCGGCTCCATGCCGGTACCGACGAACGGGGCTTCGGCACGCAGAAGCGGCACGGCCTGACGCTGCATGTTCGAGCCCATGAGGGCGCGGTTAGCGTCGTCGTTTTCCAGGAACGGAATGAGAGCGGCCGCAACGGACACCAGCTGCTTCGGCGAAACGTCCATCAGGTTGATGGTGTCGCGCGGGGACAGCATGACTTCGCCGGCATGACGGCAAACGACGAACTCTTCGACGAATTCGTTGTCGGCTGTCAGCTCGGAATTGGCCTGGGCGACGTAGTATTTCGCTTCTTCCATCGCTGAAAGATAGACGACGTCCTTCGTCACCTTGCCGTCGATGATCTTGCGGTACGGGCTTTCAATGAAGCCGTACTTGTTGACCCGTGCAAAGGTAGCCAGCGAGTTGATCAGACCGATGTTCGGGCCTTCCGGCGTCTCGATCGGGCAAATACGGCCGTAGTGGGTCGGATGAACGTCGCGGACTTCAAAGCCGGCGCGCTCGCGGGTCAGACCACCCGGTCCAAGAGCCGAAAGGCGGCGCTTGTGGGTGATTTCCGAAAGCGGGTTCACCTGGTCCATGAACTGCGACAGCTGCGAGGAGCCGAAGAATTCGCGGACGGCAGCTGCTGCCGGCTTGGCGTTGATCAGGTCCTGCGGCATGACGGTGTCGATCTCGATCGACGACATGCGTTCCTTGATGGCGCGCTCCATGCGCAAGAGACCCAGACGATACTGGTTCTCCATCAATTCACCGACCGAGCGAACGCGGCGGTTGCCGAGGTTGTCGATGTCGTCGATCTCGCCCTTGCCGTCGCGCAGTTCGACCAGCATCTTGACCACGGCCAGGATGTCGTCCTTGCGCAGGACACGAACGGTGTCTTCGACGTCGAGGTCGAGACGCATGTTCATCTTGACGCGGCCAACGGCGGACAGATCATAGCGCTCGCTGTCGAAGAACAGCGAGTTGAACATGGCTTCAGCCGAATCCATCGTCGGCGGCTCACCCGGACGCATGACACGGTAGATATCGAACAGAGCGTCCTGACGGTTCTCGTTCTTGTCTGCAGCCAGTGTGTTGCGAATGTAGGCGCCCACGTTGATATGGTCGATGCCGAGAACCGGGATTTCGTCGAAACCGGTTTCAAGGATCTGCGGCAGGGTCTTCTCGTCGATTTCCGCGCCGGCTTCCATGTAGATCTCGCCGGTCGCCATGTTGACCAGGTCTTCGGCAAGGTAGTTGCCGTAGAGGTCTTCATCGGCGGCGCGCAGAGCCTTGAGGCCCTTGTCGGTCAGCTGACGCAAGAGACGCGGGGTGAGCTTCTTGCCACCTTCGACCACGACTTCGCCGGTGTCGGCGTCGATCATGTCGGTGATGGTCTTGGCGCCCTTCAGCGTTTCAGGCGTGAACGGAATGCGCCAGCCCTTGCCGTCGCGGACATAGTTCGACTTGGTATAGAAGGTCGACAGGATCTCTTCGCCGTCCATGCCGAGCGCCATCAGCAGCGAGGTCACGGGGATCTTGCGGCGACGGTCGATACGGGCATGCACGATGTCCTTGGCGTCGAATTCGATATCGAGCCAGGAGCCGCGATACGGGATGACGCGTGCGGCAAACAGCAGCTTGCCCGACGAATGGCTCTTGCCCTTGTCGTGGTCGAAGAAGACGCCCGGCGAACGGTGCATCTGCGAGACGATGACGCGCTCGGTGCCGTTGACGATGAACGTGCCGTTGTTGGTCATGAGCGGCATGTCGCCCATGTAGACCGACTGTTCCTTGATGTCCTTGATGGACTTCGCGCCCGTATCCTCGTCGATATCGAACACGATCAGGCGCAGCGTGACCTTGAGCGGTGCGGCATAGGTCAGGTCGCGCTGACGGCATTCGTCAACGTCGAACTTGGGCTGTTCGAATTCATAGGACACGAATTCCAGCATCGACGCACCGGAAAAATCGGTGATCGGGAATACGGACCTGAAAACGGCATTCAGTCCCTCGTCGGGACGGCCGCCTTCGGGCTCGTCAACCATGAGGAACTGGTCATAAGATGCCTTCTGAACCTCAATAAGGTTCGGCATTTCTGCGACTTCTGGAATTTTTCCGAAAAACTTGCGTACGCGCCTGCGACCGTTAAAGGTAAGGGTCTGAGCCATCGTCGCTCCTTGTCAGTTTGCACCCGGGCCTGCAACAGACGGTGACCGCTGGCCAGGCGGCTCCGTCAAAAAATGGATCACTCAATCTCGTCTCGAGATCCGGGCGGCCGGCCGGTTTGCCGGGTGCGCGGGTCAAGACCATCCTCTTGAGAACCCATTACCCAGGAACCGCTTTCATACGGTTCCTGGGTAATATGTTCGGAGGAAACCGGCGGGAAAAGGAAACCTTCTCCCGCCGCATTCCGATATTACTTAACGTCGACCTTAGCGCCGGCGTCTTCAAGCTTCTTCTTGAGGTCGGCAGCTTCAGCCTTCGAAACAGCTTCCTTGACAGCCTTCGGAGCGCCTTCGACGAGGTCCTTGGCTTCCTTCAGGCCGAGACCTGTGATAGCGCGGACTTCCTTGATGACGTTGATCTTGTTTGCGCCGGCATCCGTGAGGATGACGTCAAACTCGGTCTTTTCTTCTTCAACAACAGCAGCAGCGCCGCCGCCAGCAGCAGCAACAGCTACAGGAGCAGCTGCAGAAACGCCCCACTTTTCTTCGAGCAGCTTGGAAAGCTCAGCAGCTTCCAGAACGGTCAGAGCCGAGAGGTCGTCAACGATCTTTGCGAGATCAGCCATTTTACTATTTCCTTATAGATGTTCGGTTCGAAACGAACGAGTTAGGGTATGAACAGCGAAAAACCGCCTTACGCGGCTTCGTCCTTCTTTGCATAGGCCGCAAACACGCGGGCGAGCTGAGCTGCCGGTGCCTGTACCACACCTGCGATACGCGTAGCCGGTGTCTGGATCATGCCCAGCAGCTTCGCACGCAGCTCGTCCAGCGAAGGCAGGGTCGCAAGCGACTTGACTGCATCGGCGGTGAGCGTGGTTGTTCCCATGGCGCCACCGAGAACAACGATCTTGTCGTTGGTCTTGGCGAAATCCATGACGACCTTCGGAGCCGTGATCGGATCATTGCTGAATGCAATCAGCGTCTGACCCTTGAAGAGATCGGTGATCCCTTCGGCTTCCGTGCCCTGAAGAGCGATCTTGGCCAGGCGGTTCTTCGCGACTTTGACGGTGCCGCCAGCAGCACGCATTTTTGAACGGAAGTCGTTCATCTGCGCAACCGTGACACCAGCATAGTGGGCCACAACAACCGAACCGGAAGCCTTGAAGACTTCGTTCAGTTCTGTGACGAATTCGCGTTTTTCCGCTCTTTCCACTGTCTGTCTCCAGTTGATGAGACCGCAATCTGCGGGCCCCATCGGGTTTGCCTTTTGCCTCAAGGGATCCAACTCATCAGATCCCGAGCGACGCTTGAGGATCCTGCCCCCTCGCAGCGAAGCGAACTTCGATGCCAAGGCGAATAAGGCTCGAACCGAACTTCAAGACGTCTACAGACGTTTAAAATCGGGTCTTACCCCGTCTCATGCAGGTGAATATTAAGGCCACGGGGGCCACCCACAATCTCGGACAGGAGTGTCTGGTTTTTAAGGCCAGACATTTCCGGCCCCGAAAGGCCGGAAACTTGGTTGACCGGAGCGCGAAGCCCCGGCCGAAATAGATTAAGCCGTAACCGTCGACGGATCGATCTTGACGCCCGGACCCATGGTCGAGGAGATCGCTACGCGCTTGACGTAGTTGCCCTTGGCACCAGCCGGCTTTGCCTTGACGACAGCGTCAGCAAAAGCCTTGATGTTTTCTTCGAGCGCCTTGGCATCGAAGGAAGCCTTGCCGATACCGGCATGGATGATACCAGCCTTCTCGACGCGGAACTCGACAGCACCGCCCTTGGAAGCCTTGACGGCGCCAGCGACGTCCATGGTCACAGTGCCGACCTTCGGGTTCGGCATCATGCCGCGCGGGCCGAGAACCTTACCGAGACGACCGACGAGCGGCATCATGTCCGGGGTCGCGATGCAACGATCGAAATCGATCTTGCCACCCTGGACGATTTCAACGAGGTCTTCGGCGCCGACGATGTCTGCACCAGCGGCCTTGGCTTCATCAGCCTTGGCGCCACGTGCGAAGACAGCAACGCGAACGTCGCGGCCCGTGCCGTTCGGCAGGTTGACAACGCCACGAACCATCTGGTCGGCATGACGCGGGTCAACGCCGAGGTTCATTGCGATTTCAACGGTTTCGTCGAACTTGGCAACCGCACGTTCCTTGACCATCGAAATGGCGTCGGACAGAGCGACGAGCTTGGTAGGATCAACGCCTTCGCGGATCTTCTGAATACGCTTTGCAAGCTTTGCCATTTTAAGCCACCACTTCCAGGCCCATGGCGCGGGCGGAGCCCTCGATCATAGCCATTGCGCCAGCGAGATCCGCGGCGTTGAGATCCTTCATCTTAGCTTCAGCGATCGTCTGGACCTGAGCCTTGGTGATGGAGCCAGCCTTTGTCTTACCCGGCAGCTTCGAGCCGGATGTGATCTTGGCTTCCTTCTTCAGGAAGTAGCTGACCGGCGGCTGCTTCATGATGAAAGTGAAGGACTTGTCCTGGTAATAGGTGATGACGACCGGGATCGGCATACCCTTTTCCATTTCCTGCGTGGCGGCATTGAACGCCTTGCAGAATTCCATGATGTTTACGCCACGCTGACCAAGCGCCGGGCCGATTGGCGGGGACGGGTTTGCCGATCCTGCCTTGACCTGAAGCTTGAGCTGGCCTGCAACTTTCTTAGCCATATCTCTCTGCCTTTCAATATGCCGGAATTACCCGGCGGCTGCGGTTGCGTGGTACGTCTGGTCAGTCCGGCTTAGAGACTGCCATCCTCCCACGCGGTTCGGGGATTTACCTCCCCTTCTCCACTCAGACCTTTTCGACCTGAGCGTATTCGAGTTCGACCGGGGTCGCGCGACCGAAGATGGAAACTTCGACCTTGAGGCGCGAACGCTCCTCATCGACATCCTGAACAACGCCGTTGAACGAGGCGAAGGGACCGTCAGAGACGCGAACCTGCTCGCCGATCTCGAAGGTAACGGACGACTTCGGACGCTCGACGCCTTCCTGGACCTGGCCCAGGATACGATCGGCCTCAAAGTCGGGAATCGGAACCGGCTTGTTGTCGGAACCGAGGAAACCCGTAACCTTCGGGGTATTCTTGATCAGGTGATAAGCTTCGTCCGTCAGATCCGCCCGCACCATCACATAGCCGGGAAAGAACTTGCGCTCGCTATCAACCTTGCGGCCGCGACGAACCTCGACGACCTTTTCGGTCGGAACGAGGATCTTTTCGAACAAATGAGTGAGACCCTTCTGACGAGCCTTGTTCTCGATGTCCTCTGCGACCTTCTTTTCAAAATTCGAGTATGCGTGGACGATGTACCAACGTGCCGCCATGTTCGTCTCCGTCCGTTAATTGCCGATGCTCAGCACAAGGCTGAGGAGCCAGCCGATGAGCTGGTCAGCGCCGAAGAAAAACAGCGCAGCGAAAACGACCATCGCCAGAACCATGAGCGTCGAAATCGCGGTCTCGCGGCGCGATGGCCACGTGACCTTGGACGTCTCGGAGCGTACCTGCTGCAGAAACGCGAATGGATTTGCCTTGGATGCCATTTAATGCCCACGCATTTACGGCGCGTAAAGCTGAATAACTCAGCCCCACGCACCGCGTGTCTGTTTGAACCCTACATAAAGACCGATTCCCTTTTTCACAAGAGGGAAACGGACCTTCAGCAACTTTTTGGCTTATGCCATAAATCACCGCACGTCGCGAAGTGATGCGCGCCGCACTGAAAATGGCAGGGGCAGCCGGGCTTGAACCGACGACCTGCGGTTTTGGAGACCGCCGCTCTACCAACTGAGCTATACCCCTAAGCCGTCCTGCGGATTGAACATAACCGTTCTGTCCGAGGCATGGCGCACCCTTTAAGACGGCAAACAAAGATTGGCAAGAGGCTTTTTATTCCTTTTTGCCAAAGCCCCCGCTTCGCCGGTCCGAACTACCACCGGCGCTGCAGCCGGGCGCTGACCTTCGCCGGCGCTCCACTCTGGAATTCCCCCACCGAGGCCGAGAGACTGACGCCGAGCGGCAGGCCTTTGCGTACCGTCACATAGGCCCGGTGCGAGGCGGCGCTGTCGAGGGCAATGTCGGCGAGGATAGCGGCATCGATGTCGGAGAAGGTGAACGTGACGTTCTGGCGTGCGACAATATTCATTGGCGATGCCTCAAGACCCCGGCTTGCAGAGACATCCAGCGACGGCGAGACGCTCGTCGAGCGATTTTCGGCCATCACCACCCTGGCGGCGCCGGTCCTCGCGTTGAACCGCAGCCCCACCGATGCCTGCCGCGTGCTTTCCGAGACCAGCGTCAGATCACCCCACAGCCTCAGCGGCAGCACGCGTGTGCCCGAACCTGCAGCACCCGCAGCCGTCACATTTGATTCGGCCCCGAGACTGGCACGCAAGCCCATGTCGAATTCGACACCCGAGCGGAAGGCGAAATCACGATCGCCCGATCTGGTGACCGCCCAGATCAGCGGCCTTTCATCGGCAAGGACAGCACCTGCACCGAAGACGGACGATAGAATGGCGAGCATGCCGGCGCGTTTTGCACCCGTCGCTGGTCTCATGGCATAGTCCACAATCGCTGAGGCCACAGACAATGCAGCATCCGGCTGCACGAGGATCGATCGCCGCCAGCCTAACAGGCACAGCCGTCAACACGAATCGCAAATGGCGCATGGCTGCCCTGCAGTGCCGCTGTCAGGACTTTCCCGACATCCCGGGGGCAAACAGCGCCATGGTGGGCGGCTCGCTTGCCTGCACGGGGCAATTGGCCAATAGTAAGCAATCAAACGCCCGGTTGCCTGCGATGGGAGCTTTCATGATCCGAATCCACAATGCCACCCTGCCCGCCTCAGAATTCGAAGACGCCAACCTCAGCGGCTCCCGGTTCGTCGATGTCAATCTGGAGGAAGCGGTGTTCAGCGACGTCAATCTCGACAATGTGCTGATCAGCGACGCGCGGGCCTATCACGCGACATTCCGCAAGACGTCAATGGAGAGTGCCACGTTCGAGAATATCGACATGCGCTCGGTCGCGCTACGCCATGTGGACCTCGACGGAGCTTCGATCCGGTTCGCCAGCCTGGTCAACGTGTCGATCGCCGAATGCGACGTCAGGGGTATGACCATCGACGGCTACATGGTGACGGATTTGCTGAAGCTGGCCAGGCCTGAAATCGAGGAGGAGGTCGACGAGCGCTGAAGAATCGTTCCGCAGCCTCCATATAGACGGTGATTGCAGCGCCCGGCAGAGTTGCGGCATGGGCAACCGGCACCCATGCGATTGAGCAACAAAAAACCCCGCTGTCTCCAGCGGGGTTTTGTCTTCAATCCCGTGCGGGATCGAAATTACTCGATGATCGAGGCAACGATGCCGGCGCCGCACACGAACCGCGCTTGCGCGCCGTTCGTGCATTTCAATCTGCGTCGGCAGCTTTCGCCATCGACACTCGACTATTATTCAATAATCGAGGCAACGATGCCGGC
>UBZT01000033.1 GCA_900470155.1 Hyphomicrobiales bacterium | reverse complement strand
ACCTGCACGGTCCAGTTCCGTAGTTTGGTGCATATTGAACAGTTGCATTTCGTTGTACCTCGAGAGAGGTCCACACTAGCCTCGAACGCCACAGCACCGCAGTGGCAGCTCCCCAAATATCGCTTACCCATGCCACGCCCCCAACCACCGCACTATTTCGTTCAAGCAGGAGCATCATTTTAGCCAAAGGTGGATCTAAGGAGCAATACGGTCTCTCCGGAATCAGCCTTGCTCTCACTCGTCTTGAAGTCGTTCATGCGTGAAAGCCACGTCCCCTATTGGCGCTTCTGTGGCAAGACCGGGGTCGGCCCGAAGCGGGCGTTCGCCGTGCGCTTGACACCAATGCGCCCTCGCCGGATCATCCGGCCTTGGAGGATACTCATGGACATGGTTACGCTGGACTACTTCCGAGAGCCGGGCCCGCATTCCACGGCAAAGAAGAATAAGGTCGGGCTGGCAGGCGCTCCAACGGACATCGCCGACCTAGCCGCCTGGATTCAGGGAAGAATGCTTCACGAACACTGGGCGTCGAGATATGGCGAAGAGCTCACCCCGGAGCGCCGCGAACTCTCGCAAAGGAGATCGGTGGATGCCGTGCTGGACGGCCTCCTTGCGGGGGGAAATTCACCACGTCCTGCTGCGGGTCGCGCGGTTGGTGTCTGCAGCCATTTCTCGCTGCTCGCGGTGTCGGCCTTGCGAGCGAACGGCCGCCCGGCCAGGTCGCGGTGCGGTTTCGGCACTTATTTTGCTCCCGACAAGGCGATCGACCACTGGGTGGTGGAGGTCTGGAATGGTGATCGCTGGCGGATGGTCGATTTTCAGCTCGATGACTTTCAGCGTGCAGAATTGGGGCTGGTCTTCGACACTCTCGACTTACCGTCGGGTGAGTTCCTGCTGGCCGCCCAGGCCTGGCAACTCTGCCGGCGTGGCGAGGACGACCCCAATCGCTTTGGCATCTTCGATGAAGGCGGCTTCTGGTTCATCGCCTCAAATATGATCCGTGACCTCGCCAGCCTGAACAAGGTCGAGATGCTGCCGTGGGACGACTGGGGGGCGATGCCATCCCCAGACGCGGAGATCAGCACCGAGGAACTGCGACGCTTCGATCATTTGGCGGAGGTCCTGCTCGACCCTGACCTTCATAGGGAAGAGCTCCGTTTGCTCTATGGCGATCCAGGGTTCGGCATGCCTGGAGAGGTCTTCAATGCTGTCAGGCAGGTTCGCGAGACGGTTTCGGTCGCGCAGTAGGTACTCAAAGCTCGTCGGCTGACGTTCAGCGCGCTCGGCTACTATGCGACCGCAAATACCAATGACCGCTGTTGGCGCTTCTGCGCCATGACGGCCGTCGGCCCGAAGGAGACATGGCTGGCCGAACTCCACGGCGCAGCTTCGCGCCCTCATCTCGGCCGTTCCTAGTGTCGGCGGGAAGGCTGAAAGCAGACTTTCTGCTCTGGTGATTGCCACAACTGTAACGCGATATCTTCGATCTCCGAAGTGGAACAGTCTGTGGATATTGGCTCCAAAGCTGCACCACACGCTTGGTGAGTAAGCCGCGATAGTTGGCGTGTAGTCGCATATCTGCGACATGCGACTACACGCCAGAAGTAAAGTACTCCCGGCGTAAACCTGCAGCGTCAGAGATCCATCAGGACTTTTCCTGCGCCTGCAACAACACGGTTTTCAGCGCATCGAGCGTGAAGGGTTTGGAAAGTTGCAAGGCGTCATCGATGCCTGACGTCATTTGGGCTGAATTGTCGCCGGTGGCGAATATGATTTTCACATTCGGCCATCTCTCTCGGACGGTCCGGGCTAAATCCATCCCGGTCATTCGGGGAAGCCCTACATCGGTCAACAAGATGTCGATGTGTCCTTCATCCATGATCTCCAGCGCTTCTTCTGCAGATCTAGCCTCTTCGACCTCATGTCCGAGCTCTTCCACCATATCCACGTTTGACATCAGAATGAGCGGTTCGTCTTCCACGACCAGTATGCGTGTGCGTGTCCTTTGCTTGCCGTTATGCTCGGGTGCGGTTGGCGGTGCCGATGAGATGGCTGTCCGCGACTGCTCGTGACGCTCCAGGCGCTCCACCGCAACTCGATGCTGCTGTGCGTTGCCGAGGACATGGCGGACTTTGCGTGCCAGTGCCTCACGCGTATACGGCTTCGACAAGAGCTCGACGCCGGCGTCCAATTTTCCGCCATGCACGATTGAATTTTCAGTGTAGCCCGACGTAAAGAGGATCGCCATGTGCGGGAAGAGTGCCTTGGCCTTCCGGGCAAGCTCGGTGCTGCGCATCGGACCCGGCATAACGACGTCTGTGAATAGGAGGTCGATCTGCACGCCGCTGTTGACGATCGCGAACGCCGAGTGCGCATCCTGTGCCTTTAACACGCGATATCCAAGATCGGCCAGAAGCGCGACCGAAGTATCGCGAACGCCGTCATCGTCTTCCACGACCAGGACTGTCTCACTTCCACCTTTCACCGGATGTGAATTGAGATCGGTCAGGCTGTCCTCGACCTGCATGGTGCGAGGCATGTAAAGTCGCATCGTCGTCCCATGCCCTGGTTCACTGTAGATCTTCAGGTGGCCACCTGACTGTTTCAGGAAACCGTAAACCATCGAGAGCCCCAGACCGCTGCCTTTGCCGTCGGACTTCGTCGTGAAAAACGGCTCCAGCACATGCTCGATGATCTCGGCAGGGATCCCGGATCCGGTATCTGTCACCGCTACCATGACATATTGGCCGGGCCTAACGTCATCATGCATCCGGGCATAGTCGTCGTCCAAGACCGAGTTTGCCGCTTCGATCGTCAGTCGTCCGCGGCCGTCCATAGCATCGCGCCCATTGATCGCCAGGTTCAATATGGCGTTCTCGAGCTGGCTGGGATCGATCAGTGTGTTCCACAATCCTCCCGAAACGACCGATTCCAGTTCGATCTCCTCGCCGAGTGCGCGACGGAGCATGTCATCCATGTTCTGGATAAGTCTGCGCACGTTGACGACCTTCGGCTCAAGCGGTTGGCGCCTGCCGAAGGCGAGGAGCTGCGAGGCGAGTTTCGCGCCGCGCGCAACCCCGGACAAGGCATTCTGCAGACGCTGTTCGGCCCGCTCGTTTCCCTCTATATCCTTGGAAAGCAATTGCAGATTGCCACCCACGACCTGAAGAAGATTGTTGAAGTCGTGTGCGACGCCGCCCGTCAGATTGCCGAGTGCTTCCATCTTCTGAGCCTGTCTGAGGGCAAGCTGTGCACTCTCTCGCTCGACCGTCTCGCTTTCCAGCTTGAGAAGCGCTGTCCTCAGCTCTTTCGTGCGCTGCTCCACCCTTTGTTCGAGCGTGTGGTTGAGGCTATGCAGTTGCTCCTCCGCACGCCGCTGATGGGTGACATCGAAGCCATCGACGAAGATGCCCGTGACCTGGTTTGCCTGATCGAGGATCGGTTGATAGATGAGATTGAGGGACCGCTCGTCGGGCTCGGTCGAGCCCTCCCGCTGGAGAGTAACCTGCACGTTGCGCCCGATATAGGGCTTTCCTGACTGGAACACGCTGTCCAGCAATTCGAAGAACCCCTGGCCCTCGACCTCGGGAAGTGCCTCGCGCACGGTCGACCCCACCAGTTCGCGCTTCCCGACGAGTTGGAGATAGGCGTCGTTGACCAGTTCGAACTTATGGTCGGGACCGCTAAGAATGCACATGAAGCTCGGGGCTTGCTGAAACAGAGCGCGCATCCGGTCCCGCTCGGCCGTGCGCAGTTCCACCTCGGAGGAGAGCTGACGATTGATCTGCTCCAGGGCGGCGGCGGCCTGATCTCGCAGCTCTGCAGCTTCCGCGAGGGCTGCTGCTCTCCGCCGCTCGGTCTCAAAGGCTTCTGCGCTGGCAAGACGAGAGGTGATCTGGCCGGCAATCAGCTTGAGGAAGTCGAGATACTCGTCGGTCACTGCCCGATGAGGGTTGAGACCGGTAAACAATACGCCGGTTGCCTTGCCGCTCCCTTGCCCCGCAAGAGGAATGATTGCCGCCTGCACAGGCGCATTCTGCCATACACCTCGGGGCACATCAGGCGTTCCGGAGAGGTCAACGAGTTCCAGCGCCTGACAGGCCTCAACAACTTTCAGGTTCCAGATGCTGTGTGTCGTATCAATAACCGGTGGAAGAAAATCAAGACTATCCTCGGTGCCCGCGGTCCATTGCCGCCCGGCCTTGCCTTCTTCGTCGAAAAGGTAAAGCGCACTGAATGGCAGGTCATAGAGATTGTCTCTCAGAGCTTGATGCGACGCACCGAGCACTTCTCGCTTGGTGTCTGCGGCTGCCAGACCGGAGGCAAGTGCGCGCATTGTGCCCATGCGCCGTTCACTGATGACCCGCTCGGTTTCCTCAGTGACGGCACAGAAGACCCCTTCGACTTTGCCGGTGTCGCCGATCAGTGGGCTGTAAGAGAAGGTGTGGTAGGTTTCCTCGGGATATCCGCCTCGCTCCAGGAAAAGAAGTAAGGCCCGGTCCCATGTTGCCTGGCCGGTTCCGTAGACCGTTGCGAGCCGGTCCTTAATATCATCCCAGATCTCGGCCCAGAGGACATGTGTCGGCACGGCAAGTGCGTTGGGATGCTTATTGCCCAGGGTGGGGCGATAGGCGTCGTTGTAGAAGAACGCGATGTCTGGCCCCCAACCGAGCCACATCTCGAATTTCGAAGTCAAAAGAAGCCGGATGGCTACCTTGAGCGCCTCAGGCCACCGTTCTGGCGGTCCGAGCGAAGTCTGACCCCAGTTATGTTGCCGCATCATCTGCGCCATCTCGCTGTCACCGATGAAGATGTCCTGATGCAAATTCGGTGCTGCCAGATTCACGCCATTTCCCCAAATGCCCGCATTTCGATGCGAATTAACTTTTCTGCACCAATTTGGTTCCGCTGCAGCATGCAAAATCTTGGAAGGCTTTTTCGATTGTGGAACTTTTGATAGTTCCCCGAATTCTCCTGCACTATTAGTGAGTACGCAAATGGGGCACCGGGAGTGCTCACACGGCCGATGCCCCGACGCGCCCTCATCGCTCCGCCGATCACCGATTGCCTCGGCTGGTGGTCCGGATTTAAGTCATGCGTCTAAGGGCAAACAGATGATGCTAGAGGACCTTTACCGCCTGTTGAGATCGGGACACATCCAGGCCCAGGGTGTCGTTGACACGATGACCCAACCCATTGTGGTTCTCGATCAGAACCTGTGCGTTTCCACGGCCAACAACGCTTTCCTGAGAACCTTTCAGGTGGAGAGGGACGATGTTTCTGGCCGAGCGTTCTTTGATCTTGGAAATGGCCAATGGGATATTCCCGATCTTCGCGAGCTCATTGCCTCAGTCGTCCCCAAGGCAAACGCTGTCGTCGGCTACGAGGTCAAACATGAGTTTGCGAATATCGGCGAGCGGACCTTCCTCGTCGATGCGCGTCGCCTGGTTCATCCCGACGATAATAGCACCAGCATGCTCGTTCTTTTCGACGACGTGACCGAGCGGCAGCGCCGTGACTTGGAGAAGGACATGATCCTCTCGGAAACGCGACATCGAATGAGGAACCTCTTCGCTGTCGTTCGTTCCCTAGCCATGCGGATCAAAGTCGACGACCTCACAGCGGCCGAATATCGCGACCGATTTCTCAACAGGTTGCAAGGAACCCTGCGTGCCCAGGAGGTGGCCGCCTCTTCCGAGGCCGTGGACCTGGAAACATTGGCCTTGCAGGCGGTGGGGGAGACAGCCGTGCCACAGTTGAACTGCGTCGGTCCGACCGTTGTTATTGCAGGGCATCGTATCGTTTCTCTCAGCATGATCTTTCATGAGCTTGCGACAAACTCCATGAAATACGGCGCACTATCCGTGCCTGAAGGGAAAGTGCATGCGCGCTGGTCCATGGAGCCTGCGCCCGATGGGGCAAGCCAGGTACGCTATGAGTGGCGCGAAGAGGGTGGCCCCATGGTTTCACCTCCTCAACACAGGGGGTTCGGCTCCGAGCTTATTGTCCGAATGGCCACTCATCTGGGCGGCTCGGCGGAACTATCTTACCATTCGCACGGTTTGGCGGTGGTGTTCGTTTTTCCAAGCGAGTCAGCATGACCGACCTGTTAATCGACAACCAGCCCGCAAAACGAATCCTGGTCGTTGAAGACGAAGTCTGGCTTGCGATCGAGCTGGAGGATGCCCTGCGGGAGGGCGGGTTCGATGTCATTGGTCCTGCCGCATCCGTGAGGCAAGCCTTGACCCTGTTGAATGATCAGCGGCCTGACGCTGCCGTACTGGACGTGACGCTGGGTGGGGAGAAGGTTACGCCCGTCGCGCTTCTGTTAAAGTCGATCGGGATCCCTTTTATCTTGGCAAGCGCCAGCGACGCTGCCGAGCTTGCACGGCATGACTGCCTTGCCCACGCGACGAACCTCGGAAAGCCGACCGATCTGGTGAAGCTTGTCGAGGTCGTGCGAGGCCTGTGAGCGGGCTCGGCAAAATGACCAGGCGCGGAATGCGGAGCATCCGGTCGCTGCTGGCTCGCTTGCGTGGATGTCAGCTTACGCTTTGAGTTTCTGATGACGTATACACGCTTGACGAGCGGCAAGCGGAAGATGAGGTGAGCATTCTGGCGTGGCACCTTTGCGCCCGCGTTTCGGACGTTGAAAACATCGTGGCAGGCACCTGTAAGCAGACGCCGCTCGCGGAAGTGGCTCGTAGCCTTTCCGCCACTTGCAGACATTGAGATCTCTGCAAAGGAGTAAGCCGTGATGAATCGCATAGCCAGCGCTTCTGCACGCTATGCAATCATTGCCTGATCGATCTGGACCGCTTTCGATGAAGGCGCGGGGCCTATTGCGCTACGGGTTCTATTTCGTCCCGCACTCTTGGCTTCGTAAAGAAGCTTGTCGGCTCGTTCATACAAGGTCGTGAAGGCATCATCGACAGAGATCTGTGCGATGCCCATGCTCGCAGTCACGGGCCCTGCAAGGCCCGGAACCGCATTGGCGACGGTCGTAGGGATCGCTTGGCGGCGAAACTCGGCCTGTGCTTCCACGTCCTGACCTCGAAGGAGAAGTATGAACTCCTCGCCACCAAGGCGGCACGCACGAACGTTCGGCCCTGCCTTCAGCGCGACGGCGACCGCCTTTAGTACGTCATCTCCGGTGCTGTGCCCGTGTCCATCGTTGATGGCCTTGAAATGATCGAGGTCGATGACCGCGATTGCGGTGAAACCCTCCTCGCGAAGGTGCTCGAACTGGCGCTCAATCGCCCGCCTGTTGAGCAAACCTGTCAGCGGATCAGTTTCGGATAAAAGTTCAAGCAGATCTGCCTCGTTCCGCGCGCGATCCCGTTCCCGCTTGATGGTGACAAAGCGTTCTGCCACGCCAAGCGTCGTCAGAAGGACTTCAAACATGCACCCGAAATAGAACAGGACCATGGCGTCAACGCTATGCAGTGAGGGGCTGACACCTGTCACCAGTCGTATCAATCCGACCAGTGCCAGGGGCGCGTAACCGATGGCCTGAAACCTGGCGGCGCGGCTGCCTCTCAGCAAAGAATCGACCACCGCACAGACGAAGGTCGCAAGTATCGGTGCGAACGCTGCCGTATAGACTGCCGATTGGATCGGGCGTGCGAAAAAAGGAAAGCTCGCATGAAAGACGCTCAGGAAGACCGCCCATGCGGCACAATAGGGAAGGATGCGCCGCAGGAGGGGATGCATCAAGCCTGGCTCAATGAAGCTGTAGGTGAACATAGCGCCTGAGCTGACCGTAATCCCGAAGATCAGTGTCGTCATCCAGCTCAGTGTCATTGCCGGAGGATCAAACAAGGCAACCGACAGACCAGATGTCACGACGATCGTCATCAGTAGCGACGATGTAAGGGCCGAATGCCAGAGAACGAAGGGTTCACGCAAGGCTCGATAGAATGCTGCATTGAAGATGAGAGGCATGACGAGCATGCCGGCGAGCCCGGCAATCAGTAGCAGGAACCGCAGATCGACAGCGCTGGCGCCTGCGTCAGCAGGTGATAGGTATGCCTTCTCCAACGTCATTTTGTGGGTGGGCAGGTCAACAGCAGCGATGACCTGCCGGGTCGCTTGCGTCACGTCTGGCAGAGCCGCTTTGAAGTAGCCGCCAGCCATTGAACTGCCCAAGGCGGCGGCAGGAAAGGACGTCTGCCGAACCGCGCCGTCTTGGTCTATGGCCATCAGATGCAAGGCTTCAAGCGCACTCCGACGTGACAGCAGATATCGAACTTGTGTCTGGATAGGTGGGATATCGAAGCGAAGGAGCACTCGTTCGGCATCAATGGAGAAATTCTGTTCGGTGCCAGAGCAGGTCCATCTCTGTTCATCGCGCGTCACGGCGACGATTTTTTCCGAAAGCGTGGCAGCAGCCCAGCATGATGTGCGAATACTGTTGGAATCGCTTGCGTTGGCCACGTTGGCGCAAAATTGCGCCAGCATCACCAGAACCAGATACGCCGTCAAATTCCTAAAAAAGCCGCCTAAAGTCATAGGCTTTACGGTAGCGGAGAAAGGTTTTGATGCCGTTAAGGCGGCATTGCTTGATCTGCTGCTTGGCAGAGCACGCGCGCACAGACATCTGGTCTCCTGGAGGCCGATCCGGGAATTTGTCATCCTTCGATGTCCGCTTCTGTGTGAACTGACCTCCAAGCGGTCAATCTTCTGCCGGCCTCGTCATAGAACCTGATGGTGCGCGTTCTCTCTCTGGCCAATGGTGGCCATTGGAGAACTGACATGGGTATCTCACAATATGATCCTGGCGCACGACCGGCTTGGAACGCAGGCAAGCAAGTTGGCGTCAAGAAGCCGTTGAAGCAGCGTCAAATCTGGGCAGTCCGCTTTTTCCTCGACCGAGAGGCAAGGACCAGAGATCGTGCGCTGTTCGATCTTGCCTTAGACAGCAAGCTCCGCGGCTGTGATTTGGTAAAACCGAAAATCGGGACTCTCGTCACGGGGCACGAGATTCGCACTCGCGCGATGGTAGTGCAGCAGAAAACTGGACAGCCGTGAAATTCGAAATCACGACCGAGGTCAGAGCTAGTCTACTTGCTTGGCTTCAACGAAGAGGAGGAACAGTCGACGACTATGCCTTTCCCAGTCGCGTCGACCACGCCGATCATCTCAGCACCCGGCAGTACGCCCGGCTGGTCGATGAGTTGGTGACGGCGATCGGGCTTCGTCGGGAGGATTACGGTACGCATTCCCTGCTGTGAACGAAGGCTGCCATTATCTACAAGGCTACCGGCAACCTTCGGGCAATCCAGATTCTGCTTGGCCATACCAAGATCGAGAACACAGTCAGGTATCTCGGTGTCGACATTGAGGGTGCACTGGAACTGGCCGAACGGACTGAGATCTGAAAGGGGGGCGGCCTTACGCGTGTGCGGCCGCCCATTTCCCCGAGAGATCTTCCTAAAGGTTCAATCTGCTTTGCGCCCGCATTGCTGCCCTTACGTGGAGTTCGAGTGTCTCCTCGAAGCAGACGTAGAATAGGCACTCGAAATGCCCAGTCTCTGAGGCCGCTAGCCGACATGGGCGTCGATCCAAGCGCGCGTTTGCTCAAGAACCTCGTCAGATAAGCGAGGATCGTCGACCGCTCTGGCTAGGATGACTGCCCCTACCATGGCGGCCCAGCTTCCGATCGCTGCGCGACGCGTCTCGGCTGAATCTCTGTCCGGAAGCGCCTGCTCAATACGCGCGATCTGGGAGCGCAGACCTTCGGTCATGGCGGCTTTTGCGGCGGGCGTCTGGTGGCGAATGGCGGCGGCCAGGCCTGCCGTCGGGCATCCGTTGCCGGGATTATCCCGATGACGCGGCGCCAGATAGGAACGAACGAAACTGCTGAAATCGCCGTCTCCGACACTGTCTGCTGCCAGCGCCTGTGCAAGCGTCTGTGCCACCAGATCGTCCTTTGAGGTGAAGTGCCCGTAAAAACCCCCATGGGTCAGGCCGGCCGCCTTCATGACTTCCGCGACGCTCACCGCATCGAATCCCTTGTCCTTAAACAACCGGCTCGCAACGTCCAGGATTCGGCGACGGTTCTCCGCCATCTGTTCTCGGCTGACCTTCATTTTCAAAATTCTCCGCGACGGCCGTTGACTTTTATATGATGGTGATCATATTTAGATCTAATCATGATGATTATCATGAATATAGAGCCAATTACAGAAAAGAGCAATCCGATGAGCCAAATTCCTGCAGTTCTTGTTACGGGCGCCTCCACCGGCATTGGTGCGACCTATGCCGAGCGGTTCGCGCAGCGTGGGCACGATCTCGTGCTGGTTGCACGCGACGTAGCGCGCATGGAGGCGGTCGCGAGCCGTCTGCGTCAGGAAACCGGCGTGACGGTCGATATCCTCCAGGCAGACCTGACGCAGGCCGCTGATCTTGCCAAGGTCGAGACCAGACTACGTGACGATGCGCATATCGGCATCCTCATCAACAATGCCGGAACAGCGATGGGTGGAACGTTCGTCCAGCAGAGCACCGACGACATGGCCCGGCTTGTCGCGCTCAACACCACTGCCCTCGTTCGGCTTGCAAGCGCTATTGCACCCAGGCTTGCCGTGGCAGGCGAGGGCGCAATCGTGAACATCGGTTCAGTGGTCGGTCTGGCGCCTGAATATGGGATGACGGTGTACGGCGCGACCAAGGCCTTCGTGTTGTTTCTCTCCCAGGGGCTCAGCCTCGAACTTGGGCCGAAGGGCGTCTATGTCCAGGCGGTGCTGCCTGCCACGACCCGAACCGAGATCTGGGACCATGTCGGTGCGGACGTCAACGCGATGAAGAACGTCATGGAAGTGGGCGATCTCGTGGACGCGGCGCTGGTCGGTTTCGATCGCCGCGAGGTGGTTACCATCCCGCCGCTTCCTGATGCCGGTCAGTGGGACGCATTCGATCTCGCGCGCAAGACCATGATGGCCAATTTTGGCAACGCGCTTCCGGGCGAGCGCTACCGCAACCCTGCCTAAGCAATCTGTTTCGATCCCGACACACACCGCAGTTGCGGTAGCATCATAGGTAAAGCATGACCAACAAGACTCTTTTCGAGCCCTACGCGCTCGGCCCCATCACTCTTTCCAACCGGGTCGTCATGGCACCCCTCACGCGCAATCGCGCTGGTGAGGGCCTCGTGCCGAGCGAGCTCGCTGCGGAATATTATGGCCAGCGCGCGAGCGCCGGACTCATCATCACCGAAGCGACACAGGTCTCCAGGCAGGCCCAGGGCTACCAGGATACGCCCGGGCTCTACACACCGGAGCAGATCGCGGGCTGGCAGAAGGTGACAGACGCGGTTCACGCCAGGGGCGGTCGGATCTTCGTTCAGCTCTGGCATGTCGGTCGCGTCAGCCATATCGATCTTCTTGGCGGTGACGCACCGGTCGCGCCCTCAGCGATCCGTGCCGCCACCAAGACGTTCGTGAGCAACGGTTTCGCTGACGTGTCCGAGCCGCGTGCGCTTGCGTTTGAGGAGCTTCCGGGCATCATCAATGATTTCCGGCAGGCGGCAGCCAACGCCATCAAGGCTGGTTTCGATGGTGTCGAAGTCCACGGCGCCAATGGCTACCTTCTCGAACAGTTCGCCAAGGACGGTGCCAATGTTCGCACGGACGCCTATGGCGGCTCCGTCGAAAATCGCGCCCGCCTGATGCTCGAAGTCACCGCTGCGGTGGCTGAGGAAATCGGCGCTGAGCGTACCGGCATCCGGATTTCGCCGGTCTCGCCCGCCAACGGGATTTCGGCCAGCGATCCCCAGGCGCAGTACGATTTTATCGTCGATAAGCTCGATACACTCGGTATCGCCTACATTCATGTCGTCGAAGGCGCGACCGGCGGCCCGCGCGACGTCGCCCCCTTCGATTACAGCTCGCTGCGTCGGCGGTTCAGCAAGACCTATATTGCCAACAACGGTTACGATCTCGAACTCGCGACCTCTCAGCTTGCGGATGGCAAGGCGGATCTGTTCGCATTCGGCAAACCGTTCATCGCCAATCCGGATTTGGTCGCACGTTTGCAGGGCGGGGCACCTCTGAATCAGATCGATCCTGCTACGATCTACGGTGGTGGCGCTGCAGGCTACACCGATTACCCCACACTTGCCGAGGCATCCGGCAATTGAGCCATCAGGGGCCGCACCTCGGTGCGGCTCCCAATAATCCAGTCATCATCACTCCCTGACCATCAAAGGCAGCGCGCCCAATGGCGCGCGCCAGATTGAGAACAAAGCTATGGCGACCGCATCATCCAACGGACAGAAGACTGCATTCGTGACCGGCGCATCCAGCGGTATCGGCAAGGCGGCGGCATTGGCGCTCAGCCGGGCGGGCTACCGGGTGATTGGCACCAGCCGCAAGGCGGCGCCCGGCGAGATCCGCGACGGCATACGCGTTATCGCCTGCGACGTGACCAAGGACGCTTCCGTTGCTGCCGCGGTAGCGCTGGTCCATGCCGAACTTGGCGGCATCGATCTCCTGGTCAACAATGCCGGATACGCCGTATCAGGGGCTGCGGAGGAAAGCTCGATCGAGCAGGTTCGTGCGCTGTTTGACACCAATTTCCTGGGAGTGGTGCGGGTGACGAATGCGGTTCTTCCGATCATGCGACAGCAAGGCTATGGACGGATCCTGAACATCGGCTCGGTCGTGGGGCTCATTCCTGGTGCCTTCGGCGCCTACTACACGGCGAGCAAGCACGCGATCGAGGGCTATTCTGAATCCCTGGACCATGAAGTGCGGCCGTTCGGTATCCGGGTTGCGGTCATCGAGCCATGGGCCACCAAAACATCCATCGAAGCCAACTCACCGCAAGGCGATCGTCCTGTCGCTGCATACAGCCAAACATTCGCCCGCTACCAGGCCGCGTTCGCTACAGCGATGGCAGGCGGCGACACGGCGGACGATGTCGCGGCGACCATCCTAGCCGCGGCCCAGGCTCGGAAGCCGCGTCTGCGCTACCCCTCGGGCAAGGAAGCCCGACAGACCGCGTTTGCCCGGCGGTTTCTCCCGCGCGCGCTGTTCGACCGCATCCTGCGCAAGCAGTTCAACATCGCCTGAGACCGTATTCTCACTCCATTGGCCCGCGAACGGGCAAAGAGCTGGCCCACATGACCGACGCATCCATGACGACCATATCGACAAATGACTACCGCTACGCTGCCAACCGCTTCGTCACCGTGGGGAAGAACCGGTTTGCCTGTCGCGAGCTTGGCCCGCGCGGTGGCGTCCCGCTAGTTCTGCTCAATCACTGGGGGGCTGTGTTGGACAATTTCGACCCGCGCATTGTCGACGGACTTGCGGTCTCGCATCACATCATCGCACTGGACTATCAGGGGATCGGCCTTTCCAGCGGGACGGCCCCGGTGACGATCGATGAAATGGCCCACGACGTGATCGCCGTCATCAGCGAACTGGGTTTCACCACCGTAAATCTCTTGGGATTCTCGCTGGGCGGCTTCGTGGCACAGGATATTGCGCTCAAAGCCCCCGGTCTGGTCCGCAAGCTGATCCTGACGGGTACGGGTCCTGCGGGTGGAGCAGGCATCGCAAGGGTCGGAGCCGTATCCTGGCCTTTGATCCTCAGGGGCTTGCTGACGCTGCATGACCCGAAGACCTATCTGTTCTTCACCTCGACCACCAATGGCCGCGGGGCTGCGAAGGACTTTCTGGCGCGCCTGAAAGAGCGTCAGCTCGATCGCGACCAAGAGCCGACACCGCGAGCCTTCCTTCGCCAGCTTCGCGCCATCAAGGACTGGGGTCGTCAGGCTCCGCAGGATTTGGCGCGCATCCGCATTCCCGTTCTCGTGGCCAATGGGGACAATGACATCATGGTGCCGACATCAAACAGCCGCGATATGGCCCGGCGCATCCCGAATGCCGAACTGGTAATCTACAAGGATGCCGGCCATGGCGGGATCTTCCAATATCATGCCGAGTTCGTGCCGAAAGCGCTGGCTTTCCTGGCTGCCTGACCTGATCATCGTTTCACATCGGAGAAAGCCCGTGAAAGCCTTCATCGTCGACAAATACAAAAAGATGGGCCCGCTGCGTCTGGCCGACATGCCCGATCCTCAGTTCGGTGCCAATGATGTTCTGGTTCGCATCGAGGCCAGCGCGATCAACCTTCTCGATTCCAAGGTCCGTGACGGCGAATTCAAGCTGTTCTTGCCCTATCGCCCGCCCTTCATTCTGGGTCACGATCTTGCCGGAACGGTCCTGCGCGTCGGCGCCAATATCCGACAGTTCAAGGCAGGCGACGAGGTCTATGGCCGCCCGCGCGATCTTAGGGCCGGTACCTTTGCAGAGTTCATCGCCGTTGACGCCGCAGACCTCGCGCTGAAGCCGACAAGCCTCTCCATGGAGCAGGCGGCCTCGATTCCGCTGGTCGGACTGACCGCCTGGCAGGCACTCGTTGAGGTCGGCAAGGTCAAGCCCAGCCAGAAGGTGTTTATTCAAGCGGGTTCCGGCGGTGTCGGCACCTTCGCCATCCAGCTCGCCAAACATCTCGGCGCCACAGTTGCCACGACGACCAGTACGGCGAATATCGCGCTTGTCAAAAGCCTCGGTGCTGATGTGGCCATCGACTACAAGACGCAAGACTTCGAACAGGTTCTCTCCGGATACGATCTGGTGCTGAACAGCCAGGATGCCAAGACGTTGGCAAAGTCGGTGAATGTGCTGAAGCCGGGTGGTAAGCTGATCTCGATCTCCGGACCGCCGGACGTCCCCTTCGCCAGGTCTCTGCGGCTCAACCTGTTCCTACGCTTTGTCATGCGGGTGCTGAGCCGAGGAATTCTGAAAAAAGCAAAGATCCGGGGCGTCGACTATTCCTTCCTCTTCATGCGCGCGGAAGGCCAGCAACTGCGTGAGATCGCCAAGCTGATCGACGCTGGCGCCATCCGCCCGGTCGTCGACAAGGTTTTTCCCTTTGCGCAGACGCCAGAAGCCTTGGCTTATGTCGAAACCGGACGCGCCAAGGGGAAGGTTGTCATTGCCGTTTCGCAATGACCGTCTCGCCAGCAGTAGTTCTCCATTAAAGCATGATGTCCGCTTCCATGACTCTTGCGGGAGGAGCGGACATTCTCCTTCCGGCCCCTTTGCGGTCATTTACGCCGTCCGGCTAAAAACGCTAAAACTGCCAGAAACTGGATAGCCAACGCCAATATGAAAACGGCGGGATCGAAGATCGTCCGGGCAATGCCGAACAGTGCGGGAGCGAGGGCATAGGTCGCCTGGCTCAGAGCCACGATCAGCGGCACCACGCGGGAGACATCGGCTTTGTCGAATTCCGCCTGGGCGATGAGAGGCGGGAGCGATGTGGCGTTACCGATGCCGAGGCCGAAAAGCAGCACACCGACAACCATTGCAGCAGTATTTCCTCCACCCGTCGTCAAAAGCATCAGGGTTCCGATGATCTGAACGCCATAGCTGGCGGAGGCAATCAGACGGCGGTCCGCCGAAACCGGCATCAGCCAGCCGATGCCGGTGCGCCCGAGGATTGCCGCAACGGTAGCCCCTCCCATCAGCAGGCCCGCCGACCGTGATCCGAAGACCGGAACCATGATCGAAAACAGATGGGCCAGCAGCCCGATCTGCGCAAAAAGCCCGGCAGCCATACCCGCTGCAAGCGTCAGGAAGCGGCGGTCGCGCCAAAGCAAAGCGCATGCCATGGGCGCAGCGAGCAGTGGAGCCGTCGCCTCGTGGTCCGGCTGCACTCCGTCCGGGAATTGCCCCAGAACGTCGGGAGATTTGGAAAATGCCAGAACGGACAAGGCGACCACGGTGGTGACCATGGAGATGCCAACGACGACGGCTGCATGTGCAAACCCGCTTGAGGCAATGAGCATAACCCACAGGGGGGAGAAGATAACGCCACCCACACTCGCCCCATTGTAGGCCATGGACAGTGCTGCCGGGCGGGCGCGGAAAAACCAGGGTGCTATAATGGCATTCACCGCCGCAGCGCCCATCGCAACCCAGCCTGTTCCGCTCAAGAGAGCGGCGGCAAACAGGTGCCACGGCTGGTCGGCCACAGACCAACCGAGGACGCCGAGGGCGAGAAGAACCGCGCCGGAGACGGTGACCGAGGGAACACCCATAAGCCGATACAGTCGAGGAAGGTTCGCGACGACGGCCGCACCGACCAAAAAGTGCAGCGTTACGGCAGCCGAGACAAGCGCGACGGACCATCCCGTTCGCTGGACCACCATCTGCAGGTAGATCGGCGGTCCGTAAAATCCGACACCCCAGCCAAAGACTGCCAGCACGAAGGTCGCAGCGACCACATGCCAGCCGAAGAAGGGTTCCGTCCTAGATGATGGGCAAGATGTCATGACCTGAGCTCCAGTGGCGAAAGGCCTTATGGCAGCTTCCCGGAAGTGATGCTTCGGTCGCGATCGAAGTGTTGGGGCTTGGCGACTGTTGGCGCTTGGCGGCAGACACCTGTCGGCCCACTGCTGTCATGGAGTGGAGCGCGAACGGGAAAGCTCGGTTTCACGCCACTACATCCATTGCTGTCTCAGCCTCCCCTTTGAAAGGCCGATGACCTCTTCGAGAACTTCAAGATTGAGGATACGCTCGGTGCGAAAATGGCGAAAGCTTGCTTCGTTTCACACCACTTAATCAAGAGACTATGCGCGTCCGCATACCGACACTCGCACTCCCTCTGGAGAGAGCGAGTGTCGGTATGTCACCCTCAAACCGTGCGGATGGTCCCGCCATCGATCACAAACTCGGCGCCGTGGATCGCAGCAGCACGGTCGGAGGCGAGGTAGGCGATAAGGTCGGCCACCTCCTCAGGCTCGGCTCCCCGCCCGATCGAGATCCCGCCCAAGGCATCGAGAACGGACTGCCGCGCGTCCTCGATCGTGCCGCCATTTGCAGTTCGAAGCATGTCGAGAAAGTCTCCAGTGGCATCGGTCATGATCCAGCCGGGCGAGACGGAGTTGACCCGCACGCCCTTAGGGCCGAGTTCTTTCGAAATTGACTTGCTGTAGGTTCTCAGCGCGGCCTTCGCGGCGGCGTAGCCTGTCGTGGATTCAGGCAGCGGCAGGACGGACTGAATTGAGGTGATATGCACCACAGTGCCCTTGCCCCGCTCAAGCATCTGTGGGATCAACCGGCGATCGAGCCGGACGGTCGCCAGCAGGTTAAGGTTCAGCTCGGCGAGCCAGTGATCGTCCGTCAGGGCGGCGAAGCCACCCGCCGGCGAAGCCGAACCACCGATGACATGGGCAAGGATGTCAATGCCGCCCAGCCGCTCAACCGCCGCCTTGGCCAGCGCTTCGCCACCGTCCGCAGTGGTCAGGTCCGCCTGGACATATTCAACGCCCTCGATTGGATCCTTGATCGTGCGGGCGGCCGTGACAACACGGGCTCCGCCGGTGAGGAAGCGCTCGACCGTGGCGCGGCCCAGACCCTTGGTGCCGCCGCTGACGAGCACGCGCTTGCCAGCGAACTCTTTGGAATCTGCCTGGATGCTCATACCGTGGTCTCCAGGCTCTTGATGGCGTCGTTCGCCAGCGTTACGCGATAGGTGAAGCGTATCGGACTGCCCGGGAAGTCTCCATGAGCGGGACCTTCGAGAACGACATCACCGTCTTCTTCTCGAACAGCGTCGGGCGTGAAGATCGCCTTTACCGCGATCGCTTCGTCCTTGAGTAGCTTGCGGATCTCAGCCAGCCCCTCGTAACGCTTGCCGTTGTCGATGAAGACGGCGTCATCCAGGAAGGGCTTCATCATTCCGTCGATATCGAGACGGGCGTTTGCCTCGACATAGTCGGCAATTGGTTTGGGTAGGTTCATTGACATGGTCATCTCTCCTCAGTGGTGATGAGGCTAAGTTAGCGATGGACTTTTCTCCTGATAAGCAAGATAAAGTGCCATGACGTGTTACGGAAATCGGGACAATGACTCGGCATTCGCTGATCGAACTTGAAGCGGTTCTCGCCATCGTTCGCTGCGGCTCGTTTCGAGCGGCGGCGCTCGATCTCGGCATGTCGACCACGGCTATCAGCAACGCGGTGGGCAAGCTCGAGCGGCAGCTTGACGTGCGATTATTCAATCGCACCACGCGCAGCGTCTCGCTCACCTATGCGGGGCGGATCTTCGTCGCACAGATCAAACCAGCGCTCGAGGGCATCCAAAAAGCGATGAATACGGCGCGCTCCCAACAGGAGACGCCGTCCGGCATTTTACGCATCAATGCCTTCGCGACGGCCGCGCGCGAGATCATGGCGCCGCTGGTCCTCAGCTATCTGCAACTCTATCCGCAGGTTCATATCGACATCGTCACCGAGGGGCGGCTTGTTGATGTCGTGGCGGCGGGCTTCGATCTGGGCGTGCGCAGCGCGGATCTGGTGCCCAGCGACGCGATCGCCATACCGCTGGGTAAGATGCGGCGAATGGCGGTTGCCGCATCTCCCGCCTTTTTCGCAAACAGGGCTATCCCCCAAGTGCCGCAGGACCTGCTCTCTTACCCCTGCGTTCGCGGGCGACTCCCTAATGGCGCATTGTTCCGATGGCGGTTCGAGAAGGAGGGTGAAGAACTGCAGCTCGACGTCGAGGGGCCGATCACTCTTGACGAAGCATCCCTGGCGCGGATCGCAGTGGCGAACGGCGTAGGGATTGGCTATTTCATGGAAACCGATGTCCGCGAAGACATCGCAGCGGGACGGCTCGTGCGGATTCTCGAAGACTGGACGCCGCCGCGCGTGCCGTTGTGCCTCTATTATTCCAATCGGCGAAATTCCTCCGCCGCCTTCCAGGCCTTCATTGCGCTCGCGCGCGACTACGCCGCCGGACGGCTCGCGCAGCCTTGAGGCTGTTGGTGCGCGTCCGCCGCTTTTGTCATGTGCGGCTGGTGTCCGAACTGACATGTTACGCAAAGCTGTCGTTGCTGGTGGGCGGCATGAACGCGACCAAAATACCTTTCCGGCGTCCTCGCCTTGAACCCATTCGTCGGAACGTTTGACCCCTGTCCAAACTCATCCGGAAAATGGGGGAATGCGGTAGTTCGAGCGCTCGTGGACCTGACGGAAGCCGACCTTTTCAAGATTCTGCAAGGAGACATTCGGCACGTCCATGTTGTTCGCAAAGCGAACGGTCTCGGTATAAAATGTCTTGATGCTCCGCCGCAGACCTGCCCCTAAACGCGCACGGATCAAAGCTTTCTGGAGACCTTTGTTGCGATGCTCCTGGAGCGTTGTACCCACGCCCAACCAGGCGCAGCCATCGTTGACAAACATAGCGCCGGCGGCAACGGGTTGATCCTTCCAGCAGCCAATGAGGCAAATCCAGGAATCCGTCCCGACAACGCCCTGCCATATCCGGCCAATGGCGGGAGGAAGTCCGAAACCCTGGCTGGTTATTGACCCGAACACGTCAGCGTCTTGAGCAGTCGCTGCTCGGATGCGGAAATCTTCGGACGGATGCTCATCCACGGCATCGCCGCGCCACATGAGCTTGGACCAGTTCGGATTTTCTTTAATCAGCCGCTTTGAATCAAGCCATTCAAGGACCTCGGCAGACGCAAGCTCAGGGTTGATCTGCAGAAAATGGGTGCCCGTTCCCCGCTCCAGCCAGCCATAGGCCTCCCTTAGTTCATCCAGCCCATGCAACCCCTGTATCCGATTGAGGACCAAAGTCGGCGCAGGAGGCAGAGAAATCGCGCATCCTCTGGCAATTGCGCGAAACGCAAGCGACGTGGATTGAGCAAATTCCGCAGGTGCATTCCTGAAAAGGTCAATATAGGCGCTTGCTTCCAATGCCTCGCCCAAAAGACTGTCGCCGTGACTTTCAGCCATGCATTCTCTCCTATAGAAGTCTCAGTTGAAGTTTTTGTCGACGAGCTTCCTCTCGCCGAACAAGGGCATCCCGATCCCAGAAAGCTGAGGCTTTCTGGACATGCGGTTATCTCAGTTTCGATATTGGGGAGGCCACATGGCGCGTGATCGGCGGCCATCGTTTGCTGGTTGCCAGTCATGCTGACGCCGCCGGCAAATATCGGGTGTGCTCCCCTGAAAATACCTCACATGCGGATGCCGAAACGCTTGCAGTCAAAATGACGATTTGGACCTATGGCCCTGAACGTTCCGCACTTCATCTTCATTGACGTCGCGCGACTCTGACCGGAAGCGACCCGGGGTTTGACCTGTCCACTCCTTGAAAGACCTCAGAAACGAGTTTGGATCGTCAAAGCCCAGCAGGTAGGAAATTTCTGCGGGAGACAGATCCGAATGACGAAGGTAGTGGGACGCCAGTTCGCGCCGAAGATCGCTCAGAACATCGCGGTAGTTCAGGTTGCTTTGCGTCAGCCGACGCTGGAGAGATCGGGTGCTCATCACAAGTCTCCTGGCGACCTCGTCGATGGACGATGCTCCGCTCGGCAACATGTCCAACAACACTGCACGCACGCGCTCGGAAATGGATGCCTCGCCGTCAAGGGTTGCCAGACGGGCCTTAAGACCGGGTTCGAAAAAATTCCGCATCGCGAGGTTTTCGGTCAGGAAAGGTCGAGCGGCGTCTTCCGCGGAAAAGCGAATGGTATTGGTCGACCCTTGTCGGATGCTGCAGCCGAGAAACGCCTCGCATTCGGCCTGATGCCCGGGCAACGTCACGAGTTCGCAAGACAGTGGCCGGATGGCGGATCGCGTTGCCATCCGGGCGAGTTGGGTCAGAAACACGGCTTCCGTGATAGCGAAGCTAGGTGGCAGCGGCCTGTCATAACCATAGCAGGTGAGCGTGACGACCGTCTCCTGAGATCCGACGGAAACATCCGCGACAAGCGGGCCAATGAGCCGCTTGTATTCGGCAAGCCGCTGCAGCGCGACATTGAAGTTTGCACTGCAGAAGCTCGCGTAAATCGGCGGATCGAAGGTCTCCACGGAAATCGATTTTCCGAGCATGACGGCGACGTTCCGGTCGTTGCTGCTCGCTTCCAAACCGTGCCACAGACGAAAATACTCCGCCGGCGATAGCCACGCGTCTTTCGCAGCGAAAAGATCGGCAGGCAGTTCCGCGTGTGACAGAACGTCGACGGGATCCATTCCCATGTCCCGGATGAGAAGCCGCCAGCCTGGATGCATTGCAAAGCGGTTTGCACGTTTCAGCATCGTCTTGCTCCCCGCTCCCTGGTTTCCGTTGCTACTATTTGTTTGTAACGAGTCCACTGGCAATCATCTGCGCGAACATATCGTTCATTGTCTCTGTTAGCGGTCGATAGGTCTGCCCCAGTTCGCGCCTGCCACGGCCGTTGTCGGCCTTCCAGGTGTGTCCGACATTTCGCGCGACAAATTTCCGGGTAATGCCGTCTCCCGCCAGCGGTCCGGCCAACCACATCACCCACTTTGGCATCGCACGGCGGGGAATGGGGTAGGCCTTGCCATATTTCGGCAGCAAGGTTTTGGCTATTTCCAGCAGATCCGAATTGACGCCGTTGATAATGTATCGGCCGCTTGCAGACGGCGTAAACGCAGCTGCGAGATGCGCCGTGGCCAGATCCCGCACATCGACGGCGCCCATTCCCATGCGCGGTGCACCCATCTTCAAGGTCCCGTCACCCATTTGCCGAACGATGCGGAGGCTTTCAGAGGTGGTGTGAGGATTGATCGCAGGCCCGAACACCAGCGACGGATTGATCACGACAAGATCCCAACGGTTTTGGCGCTTGGCGATCGACCAGGCTTCGCGCTCCGCAACGGTCTTGGAATAGGAATAGGGATTATGCTGGAGCGACGACGTCGTATTCCAGATCTCCTCGGTCAGGATGCCCCCCGGCGTTTCCTGCACGTCGGCTGCATCGCCATAGATCGCGGCGCAACTGCTGGTGAGCACGACGCGCTTGACGCTTTCGACGCGATCGGCCTCCTCCAGAACATTGCGCGTCCCGATTACGGCCGGATCGACCAAATCCTTCTGCGGATCAGCCACATTCGTCACGAAGGGAGAAGCAGTGTGGAAGACGGTCTGGCAGCCGGCCATCGCCTGCGCATACGAGCCGGCCTTCAAAAGATCCGCCTCAAAAAACTTGATGGTGCCCGGCGTCTTAGCGGCAAGCTCGGTCAGGTGCTTCGTCTTACTCGAATCCGCCATGTTGCGTATGGGCGCATGAACGGTAACACCTGCTTCAAGCAGCAACTTGACGATCCACCCGGCGACAAAGCCAGTAGCTCCGGTGATCATGACGGGATGCGCTGTATCGATCATCATCTTCCTACGACCTTCTCCAAAACGCCTTGCTGGCAGGCAGACTTCTATGGGTTGGAAGGGAAGCTGTAACTAGCAGACCGCGCCAGTCTTAATGCGGATTATGCCATAGCCCTGATAATCGCCGCCAATCGCCGCTAGCTGATCCACATCGTCCAGGCAGATGCCGAAAGGTCTATGATGCACTAAGAGCGGTTACCCGAGACTGCCGGCAAATTGCTCTGGCCACTGATTGCGCTCTGCCAGAGCCGTCACAAAATCGATAAAGACACGGGTCTTTGCAGGGAGCTGTGATCGGCTTGCGAAGTACACCGAAATCGCGCCTGCATCGGAATACCACTGCGGCAACAGCCGGACCAGACGCCCGGCCTCGAGATGAGGCTGGGCGTCTGCTTTCGGAACCAGCGCGACGCCCACCCCTAGAACGGCAGCGCTGAGCATGGCGGCGGGATCGTTGACGACCAGAGTTTCGGATAACTCCGCAGCCGCCTGACGGCCAGCCGCATCGCGCATCGTCCATTGGCGGATGCGTCCGCTCTGCCTCAAACGCATCACGATGCTTTCCAGTGCCTTCAACCCCGCCGGGTCGAACGGCGGCACGCGACCTGCGATATAGCTCGGCGCCGCCACCGCAATGATGTGCACCGGAGCCAGCGTTCGGGCGACAATGCCCGGGTTCAGATCGAAGCCTCCGCCGATCGCTGCATCATAGCCATCGGCCACAAGGTCGACAGGTCTGGCATCGAAATGACATTCCGGCTTCACACCCGGATAGAGCCTCAGAAACTCCGGCAGATGGGGAAGGATATGCAGCACGCCAAGGGTGGGCGGCAGGCTGACCTTGAGTACACCCTTCGGCTCACCCTGCACAGCCGCCCCCCCGATCGCCGCCTGTATGGTGTCGAGGCTATCGGCGACGGCCAATCTGAAGCTTTCGCCCGCCTCGGTGAGAACGAGCTTCCGCGTCGAGCGATGGAACAGACGGATACCGAGGTTGCGCTCCAGCATGGCGACGTTGCGGCTGACGGCGGCCGGCGTGAGCGACATGCGTCTGGCCGCTTCGGAGAAGCTGCCGTGCTCGGCGCTCCGCACGAAGGATTCAAGATTTGCCAGTGTCTCCATCGCCACGTCCTTCAAGTGATCGTTGAAGATATAACAAGCCAATTACAGCTAATCAAAGGGAAATGGATCGTTCATATCTGCGTCATCAAAGATCGCAAGGAGCGAACACATGACACGGACTTCTCAGCCTCTCTTGGGCAAGGTGGCTCTCGTTACAGGCGGGTCGCGGGGCATCGGCGCAGCCATCGTCAAGCGCCTTGCCGATGACGGAGCGGATGTAGTTTTCAGCTATTCGGCCTCTGGTGACAGAGCAAAGGAAATCGTGTGCGAGGTCGAAGCCCTTGGACGTCGGTCTCTGGCCATCAAGGCGGATCAGGCGAAGGCGTCAGAGGTCGCGGACCTTGTGCGGCAGGCCCATCAAGCCTTCGGCCGGCTGGACATCCTGGTCAATTCGGCCGGCGTCTTCGTCACCGGGGGCGTCGGCGACCCGAATGCAGATATCGCGGCGTTTGATCGACAGATGGACATCAACGTCAAGGGGGTCGCAGCCGCAGTCCGCGCTGCTGTTCCTCTGATGTCAGACGGCGGACGGATCGTCTCGATCGGGACAACGGGCGCGGTTCACATTCCCTTTCCGGGTGCGGCCGACTACATCGCAACAAAGGCTGCAGTGGGCGCCTATACGCGCGGCTGGTCCCGTGATCTCGGCCCGCGGAACATCACCGTCAACCTGATCCAGCCCGGTGCGATCGACACCGACATGAACCCGGCAAACGGCCCCTTTGCAGAGACGTTGAAGGGACTTGCAGCGCTTGGGCGCTACGGCAAGCCCGAAGACATTGCCGCGGCGGTCGCATTCCTCGCCGGCCCGGACGCCAGCTACATCACAGGAGCAACACTCAACGTCGACGGCGGCCAGACCGCCTGATCGACCATTCTCAACAAGGAGACAAATCCATGACATCCATCGGAATTATCGGCGCTGGAAACATTGGTCGCGCGATCGCGACAACTCTCGCAAGGAAGGGCATCGCAGCCACGCTTTCCAACAGCCGCGGCCCTGAAACGCTTGCCGAACTCGTCGCTTCGCTCGGCCCATCGATTACCGCCGGCTCGCGCGAGGAAGCCGCATCAAAAGACATCGTCTTCATCGCCGTCAATTGGTCGAAGCTTCCTGCGGCGATGGCCGGTCTGCCCAACTGGAACGGTCGGATCGTCGTCGACACCAACAACCCGATCGAAGCGCCGCTGTTCCAGCCCGCAGACCTCGGCGGCCGGACGTCGTCGGATGTGTTCGTCGAGATGGTTCCTGGTGCTCGGGTCGTAAAGGCGTTCAACCATCTGTCAGCCGCTGTGCTCGCCGGTGACCCGACCAGCGAAGGTGGTAGACGGGTGCTGTTTTATTCCGGCGATGATGCATCGGCCAAAGCGGAGATCGGAGCGCTGATCGATCGTGTCGGCTTCTTCGGCATCGACCTCGGCGACCTTTCCGTCGGGGGGCGGCTGGTCCAGTTCCCCGGCGGGCCGCTACCAGCGCACAACCTCGTGAAGTTTGACTGAGGTCTTTTAACCTTCCGCGCCGCCAATATTCAACAATTCAGGAGCCCGCTATGTCCACCACAGCCATCGAAATAGCACAGACGTTTTTCGACCACTGGAGCGCCAATCGGATCGACGAGGCCATCGCCATGCTCGCCGAAGACGTCCTCTACGACAACGTGCCCTTTCCCGATATCACCGGACGGGAGAACGTTCGAAAATTCCACCGCGATTTCGGCATCGGCAACAAGTTTACTGTCGACTGGAAGGTGGTGCACATCGCGGCGGCGGGAAACGTCGTGCTGAACGAGCGGATCGACATCTTCCTTCACGAAAACGGCGGACGGATCACGCTGCCCGTCATGGGGACAGTGACCGTGGAGAACGGCATGATCACGGTTTGGCGTGATTATTTCGATCCGGCTGACTTCGAGCGGCAGTTGAATCAGATCGGGAAGTAGTCGGATCACGGCCTCTGACAAGAGGCAGCCTTTGGGTCAAACTCGGACAGCAGCAAAAACAGACGCTTGGAAGTCCGCGGCACGATCGAAAACGACCCAGCGCTCAGTCATGCGCCTTTTCCGATGTTGGAGGCCAGGCATATGCTCTTGGGGACATTCCTCGAGCTGGATAGACGTGTCCGAAAGGCCGCCAATCAAGACGCCATAACCATCCGTTTCATGAGCGGTCCGGGCGTAGAATATGTCACGGCCCTGAGCTTCAAGGCCGCAGTCGATGACCCCGCCCGCTTTAAGAGCTCACGAACTGTAGGAGCCCACTTTGGATTAATTCCGCGAAGCTTACAATCCGGCGAGAAGGACAATCCAGGTCGCATCTCACACGCTGGTGACGCCGATGTTCGGGCAACGCTCTACGCGGCCGCCAATGCGATGCTCATGCGCTCGATCGCCTAGAGCAGCTAAAAAGCATGGGGTATGCGACTGATGAAAACCAAAGGGAGGCGGCGAGCCATCGTAGCTGTTGTCCGCAAAATTGCCGTCTTGCTCCACCGGATGTGGATCGATGGCACTGAGTTCCGGTTCGGATCGGAGGCTGCAGCATGAAGTAAGACAGCCAAAGATTCCGATCCCGGCCG
This sequence comes from Hyphomicrobiales bacterium, assembly GCA_900470155.1. Taxonomy (GTDB): domain Bacteria; phylum Pseudomonadota; class Alphaproteobacteria; order Rhizobiales; family Rhizobiaceae; genus Allorhizobium. The sequence continues at coordinate 947 of UBZT01000033.1, read as the reverse complement.
GATCGTCCCATGCGGACGACGGGATGGATAAAGCCGACTATGACTGCTGCGCTTCGAGCGCGTCCCAAAGCAAGGTCTCTCCAGACCGTGATCCCATGCATGCGTGCAGCGGCTCCAAACGAAACGGAGCCAACAGACTGCGAAGAGAAGCGTGACCCGCGTAAACGATCAGGCCGTCAAATATCAGAAAGAAAGAGCTTGACCCAAATGCCCGATTGGAGAAGCAGTCATTTACTCTTTGACGGTATCGCAGGTAGAGCTTTCAAGCTGCTCCATTGATCTCGACGACATTTAAATCGGGGTCGCGGAGATAGAGCTGTGGGAAACCGGCCAGGCCTGTGCGGGAAACCAGCAGGTACTTGGGATCATCTTCGGGCAGGTCCTCGCGGAAGCCAAGGGCCGTGAGGCGTTCGAGAGTGGCGTCGAAATTATCGGTCCGGAACGCAAAGTGCCAGTCGTTACGATCGACAACAGGTCGTTGGCGGAACGTGCCTTCGGGATATACGACGAGGTGGACCTGCAGGCTGCCGCAGGCGAGCCATGCTCCCCCAACCGGAAAGTCCGGTCGAGGAATTTCAGAAAGACCGAATACCTCGCAGTAAAACGGAAGTGACTTCTGCAGATCAGCGGTAATGATCGACACATGGTGCAGGGCAAGCGTTGGCATGTCTGTCCCCCAAAAGAACGTCCGCGCGACCCTAAGATAGCGAAATCCTTAACCAAACACCATCGAGGGCTTACCCTTTTTCTCGTAGGAGTTTGAATCTAGTTTGTTTGCTTCTGGCGCTATGACGCCTTTTGGACAAGCGGCTTACTACCTTAACGGAATCCGCTGATGACGGGATGGCAATGCGTCAAAGCTCTCAAAGATGGCGCGTCTCTGAGGGCTCGCTGCCCCAGTTGTCGTTTCGGCCATCTCTGAACGACATCGGAGCTGTCACCAGCAC
>UBZT01000034.1 GCA_900470155.1 Hyphomicrobiales bacterium | reverse complement strand
ACTGCTCGACGATCGAGCCGGTTTCTCGAAACAGCGCGATGTCGCGCTTGGCGACCGACAGCATATGGCCCTTTAGGTCGAACAGACCCACACGCGCGCTGCCGGTCCCGACATCGACGCCGATCACGTAACGCTCGTGAGTCAATACGGTCTCTTCCATCGAAACCAGCTTTCAACATGACGCAACGAAATCTGCCATCCGCCGGATCAGGAAGACGCCGACGGTTGCACCAGCATCCTGCAAGCCTATGGTCTTTTCCTGGAATGCCGCCGCCTTGCCGTGCTGCGCGACCATGGACTTCGTTGCTTCCAACGCGTCTTCGGCAGTCTCTGCTGCAACGGTCAGGGCATCGCCAAGGCTTGCTCCCCTCTGAGCCTCGCCCTCAAGCGCCTTTGTCAGCGGATCCAGAACATCAAGGAGCGTCTTGTCACCGACCTTGGCCTTGCCGCGTTCAGCAATTCCATCCGTATAAGCCCGCCAGAAGGCCGCGAGTGCGGCCGTGTCCAGGGCGTCGAGCCCCTCGACGACCTTGCTCGCTCGCAAAAAGCCGGTGGCCGTCAGCGTCCCCATGGTCGACGGAGCCGTCCGCGCCATGGTGGCGCCAGCAGTACGCAAGAGCTTTGACAGGCCGGCATCGGCACCTTCGGCGGTGACCGCTTCGGCTGCCGCGGCAAAGGACTTCGACATGGTGATACCGAGATCACTGTCGCCGACCTTGCCATCGAGCGCGATCAGGAATTCGCGCTGTTCGGCAAAGAGCTGCTGCCAGCTCTGAAACAGGGCAATCAGGTTTGCCGCATCCAATCGTTCAAGGCTCATGCCCTTACCCCGCAACATGTTTGAAGAAAGGAGTGTTCGCCGGAGCAGCCATGAGGCGGTCGAGCTCGGAATCGAGATGCAGGATGGAAATCGAAGCGCCTGCCATTTCCATCGATGTGGCAAACTCGCCAATCCAGACATGCTTGGCTTTGACGCTTCGGGCCTGGAGGAGCTGATTGACGCGCCGGAAGAAGATGTAGAGCTCCTCGAGCGGCGTGCCGCCAAGACCATTGATCAAGACGGCGACATCGTCACCGGCCTTGTAATCGGTTTCCTTGAAGATCCGCTCCATCATCTCATCGACGACGGCATCGGCGGGTGCCAGCTCCTTGCGGATGATACCCGGTTCGCCATGGATGCCCATGCCGATTTCCATCTCGTCTTCGCCGATCGAGAAGGTCGCATGGCCGATTTCAGGCACAACACAGCTCGACAGCGCGACCCCCATGGTCCGCGTTTTGAGGCGCGCCTTGTCGGCGATCCGTGCCACTTCATCGAGCGAAAGACCCTCAGCGGCAGCAGCGCCCGCCGCCTTGTAGATGAAGAAGATGCCGGCCACGCCGCGACGCTTGTGTTCTTCTCCAACGACTGAGGAGGCGACATCGTCATTGCCGACGACCTGCTTGACAGCGATGCCGTCGAGATCGGCGAGTTCGGATGCCATGTCGAAATTGATGATGTCGCCGGAATAGTTGCCATAGATATAGAGAACCCCTGCTCCCTGATCGACGGCCTTGGTCACCTGATACATCTGCTCGGCACTGGGAGACTGGAAGACGCCACCGACGGCCGCCCCATCCAGCATCCCGTCACCGACAAAACCGAGAAAGGTCGGAAGATGACCCGAGCCACCACCGGTGGTCAGCCCGACCTTGCCTGGCTTCGGCTTGGCGGTCACCAGGCAACGCAGGTCACCATTGGTATAGGTGACCATCAGATGGGCGGCGTAGATGCCTTCCAGCATCTCATCGACGAAATTGACCGGATCGTTGAGAAACTTCTTCACTTTATCCTCCACTAGTTACTTTTTGCGCTGACGCGTGACGAAGAAGGCAGCGGCGAGCAGGATGAAACTGCCCACGACAAGACGCTGCCAGGTGCTGGGTATGCCGACCAGGACAAGCACGCTGTTGATGATGACAATCAGAAGGACGCCGAGAATGGTTCCAAGGACCGTCCCGGTGCCACCGGTGATGCGGGCACCACCCAGGACCACAGCGGCAATCACGTTGATCTCGGTTCCCACGAGATCAAAGGGATTGGCTTGCCGGTTGGCGCAGACATGGATGATGCCGGCAAGGCCAGCCAAGGCCCCGGCATAGCCAAACAGGAAGAGATGAACGGTGCGCAGACTATAGCCTAGCCGCTCGGCGATGCTGGCATTGCCACCCACGGCGAAGATTGCGCGCCCCATCAGTGTTCGATTGAGGATCCACCAGGTGAGGATCGCTGCTGCCGGCAGGACGAGAAAGTAGAACGGCAGGGTGACCGTTGCACCGTTTGCCGTTTCGAACTGCAAGAGTGGCATACGGCCGAACGCGCCCATCTGCGGCGGCAGCGACATGATCCACACGGTGCCGATGAAGGACAGGAGGAAACCGCGAAACAGATACTGGGTCCCGATCGTCACGATCAGGGACGGCACGCGCAGATGATGAACGAGAAGACCATTGATCACGCCGAGCGCCACGCCGCCGAGCATGGCGATCAGGATGATCAGCGGGATTGGCGTGCCTGGCAGATGGTTCTGCACCAGCAGCGTCACCGAATACATGGTGAAGGCGGCAATGGCGGTGAACGAGACATCGATGCCGCCAGCTGCAAGGATGACAAAAACCCCGAGCGCGAAGAGACCCATGACAACACTGGCACGGCCAATGTCGATCAGCGTCGAGGGCTGCAGGAAGGCGGGATTGGCGATCGAGACCGCGACGCAGATAGTGACCAGAAGTGCGAAGGTGATCGTTTCAGGGCGCCGCCTGATCAGGGATCCGATTCCACCGGGACGACCCGAGGCTGGCACTGCATCTGCTCTTGTCATAGTCATTGTTCAGCCACCTTCGCGCTGCCGAGCATCGCCCGGTACAAGTCATCTTCGGATGCCGTGCCTGCATCAAATTCTGAAACGATCCGGCCATCGTTCATCACCAGAATGCGATCGGCGTTCTGCAGAAGCTCCGGCAGATCGTCGCTGACGACGATGAGGCCCATGCCCGACGCCGAAAGCGACTGGATGACCCTGTAGATCGTGTCCTTCGAGCCGACATCGACGCCGACGGTCGGTCCATGCAGGATAAGCAGTCTGGGACGAATGCTCAGCCAGCGTCCGATCAGGACTCGCTGCTGGTTTCCACCCGAAAGGGAACTGACAGGAAGGTCGATATTCTTGGTATTCAGGCGCATCTGGACCGACAGCTCATCGGCAAGTTTTCTGCCTTTGTCGCGGTCGATCACCCCGATTGCATTGGTGAGATGCTTGACGATCAGGGCAATCTCGTTGTTGAGGATGGACTTGTCGAGGAATAGTCCCTCAGCTAGCCGATCTTCCGGCACATAGCCGATCCCATATCGGATGGCGTCAGACGGAGAGGACAGGCGGGCAGTCGTACCATCGATCGTCACCGTCCCACCGGTGACGGGCATGACACCGGCAAGCGCCATGGCAAGCTCGTTGCGACCGGAATCGGCAAGACCGGTAATCCCGAGGATCTCGCCGGCATGAAGCGCGAGCGAAACACCCTCGACATTCTCCGTGCGCAGATCCTTGATGTCGAAGAACACGTTTCCTTCGGGACGCCCCTTGCGGTAGCGGGTGGCGGTGATCGCACGTCCCGTCATCAATTCCGACAGATGGTCCTTGGTATAGTTGGCAATCGGCCCCTGGGCGACACATTGTCCGTCGCGAAAGACGATCGCATTGCCGCCGATCCTGTAGCATTCCTCGAGCTTGTGGGTGACGAAGAGCACGGTCACGCCTTCAGCGCGCAGCCGCTCGACCACGTCGATCAGATTGTCGACCTCGCGCCTTGTCAGCGACGTCGTTGGTTCATCCATGATCACCAGCTTTGCACGCGTCGCAATTGCACGCGCGATCGCCACGAGCTGGCGCACGGCCAGAGGAAGATCGGAAACGATCTCCTGCAGGAAAGCGCGATCAGATGGAAGGCCGACAGCTGTAAGCGCGCGCGCGGCGGTTTCATTCAGCTGACTGCGGCTGAACAGGTGCGCGAGGCGTCCGGCGGCCGAGACAAGTTGCTCGGTCAGCGCGACGTTTTCGGCGACCGTCATGTTCGGCAGCAGCGACAGGTCCTGATAGACCGTTTCGATACCGGCAGACAGAGACTGGATCGGGGTCAGAGCCTGGAAACGCTTGCCTTCAAGGACGATCTCGCCGCTCGACGGCGGATGAGCGCCGGACATGATCTTGATCACGGTACTCTTACCGCAGCCGTTTTCGCCCAGAAGGTGATAGACCTGTCCGCGCTCAAGGGTGAGGTTGATGCCACGCAAGGCATGCACGCCCCCGAACCATTTCTGGATATTCTCTAGTCTCAGCAGCTCTGCCGGCTGCCCGATATTGGTTTGCATTGCTACCACGGAGCACGATCCTCAATTTGTCCGCAGCCTGATCCTCGCTGCGGTGAGTGACCGGGAGACTGTCTCCCGGTCACGGTGCTGATCAATAGGATCAGAACAGGAAGCCCTTGTAGGTAGCCTTGTCCGCGAGAACCATGCCATTGCCGACGACGAGCAGGCCCTTGCCGGCGCCCTGCTTCACGCTGACCTTTTCATAGCCGGGCACGCCGAGATCCATGCCATCCGTAAGCTCCTTCTTTTCGAGCAGGAGCTTTGCGACGGTGTTCATCGCCATGCCGGCCTTTTGCGGGTCCCAGAAGCCGATCGCGGTGATGGCGCCGGATTCCAGAAGATCGGCAGACGGATTGGGAAGGCCGGTGCCAACAAGGCAGACCTTGCCGCTCAGACCGGCTTCGTCGATCGCACGACCGACACCCAATACGTCATTGCCCGCAGACGTCTGGAAACCCTTTATGTCGGGATGCTTGCGCAGGATTTCCTTAGCCTTCTCATAGGTTGCATTGGCATCGTCGAAGGATTCGTTGTTCGCGTCGACGAGCTGCATGCCAGCGTATTTCTTGGCGTTTTCCTCGCCGGCACCGACCCACTGCATGTGGGTGCGGCTGCCAAGCGAACCGACAAAGGTCGTCCACTTGCCTTCCTTGCCCATGCATTCGGCGAGCCGTTCGTTGAGCGCTGCACCGTAGTCAGCGTTGTCGAATGCTTCGACATTGGCGTTGGTGTTGATCTGGTTGTCGGCTTCATGGGTGACCACCACGATGTCGCGCTCCATGGCACGCTGTAGGGTACCTTCGAGAACCGCCGGGTCCATCGGCACGACGGCGAGTGCGTTGACACCCTTGGCCACGAGATCATTGACGATCTGTAGCTGCTGGGCGGAATCTGCCGTGGCCGGACCACTCTGGCTGGCAACCACGTCGGCATTGGCCTCCTGGAAGGCGACGACACCGGTGTTCATGCGGTCGAACCACGGGATACCGCTAATCTTGACCACCGTTGCGATCACTGGCTTTTCCTGGGCCACAAGCGCACCGACCGAGCCTCCCAGCGCGACCGCTGCAATCGCAGTGCCGACCATCATTCTCCTGGTAAACGAATTCATGCTTTCCTCCACAAGTTTTCCCTCGATTTGTTACTTCGGCGATTGAGGGACCGGCGCCGAAGGATCTTCAGTGCGACGCATCGGAGCGAAGAAGCCGATCACGTCGTAACGGCCGACCGCGAGGAAGGTGAGCAGCAGGGCTCCCCAGGCGAAATCGCGGACAAAATTGGAAAGACCGCCGAAATTCAAAAGGCTCGACATCAGCTGGAGAGCAACAGCGCTCAGAACGACGCAGACCACGCGGCCATAGCCACCCTCGGGGCGAACGCCCGCCATTACGACGATCAGGATCGCGATCAGAAGATAGGAGCTGCCATAATCGAACTTCACGTTAACGTTGCGGGCAGCGATGATGATGCCGGCCAGTCCAGACAGGGTCCCGGACAAAGCATAGGTTGCCAGAATGACCGCGCTTTTGGGAAAGCCGGCAAAGGTGGCAGCCTTCGGATTGGTGCCCATCAGCATCAACCACAGACCAAAAGGTGTGTATTTGAGCACGGCTCCGATTGCCGTTGCGACAACAAGGAAGATGACAAAGCTGATTGGCACGCCAAAGAGCATGTCATTGCCGATGCTCGACAGAAGTGCGGGGCTGCCGACGGTGACGGCGCGGCCTTGCGAGACGACAACGGCAAGCCCCATGAAGGCCATCTGCGTACCGAGCGTGCACAGGATCGGCGTGATGTTGAACCGCGCGATTAGCATGCCGTTGAACAGACCACCGGCAAAACCGACGGCAAGGCAGCCCAACATGAAGCCGAGACTGAATGTCGTGGGATCGGCGGACGGTCCAAGCAGAGCGACCATGACGACGGCAGACGCGACGCCTGACAGATTGGCAAGCGCAATCCCTGAAAGATCGATCCCGCCATTGCCGGCGCACATGGCCAGCATGACCCCGATTGCCAGGAGCCCGATTTCCGGAACCTGTCCAGCCATGGACTGCAGATTGAACAGCGACAGAAAGGAGCCGCCGGAGATCAGAACTCCAGCGACAAGCAGAAGCACGTTCATGACGACAAGCATCACGAATTGACCGCCAGTTCCGCGCATGGTCTCCTCCCATGTTTAGTGAACATTAAACGACTTCACTAAACGCTAACAAAGCTCAAAGACCGTGGCAAGCCCTATTTTCTGCGTAAATCCCGTTGCGATTGGGTTGCAATTGCCTTAAAGATCGCGACTGACCACTATTCTGTTTAGTAAACTCTTTCGCAGATGCAGCATCCGGAACCGCGATGAAGAACGGCAAGAACTTGACCATCAGGGACATAGCGGAGGCAGCCGGCGTATCGGCAGCCACCGTCTCTCTGGTGCTGAACGGAAAGGGCGATATCTCTGGCGTCACGCGCGCCAAGGTTCTCGAAGCCGTGGCGCGCCTCAACTACGTGCCGAGGGCCAGCAGGGCGACGGCCGAACCCGGAGAGACACTCCGCTTTTTGAAGATTGCCAAGCACGGCCACACCGTCAACCGTGATCACAGCGTTTTCATTTCCGACTATATTGATGGGATGTCTGCTGAAGCCACGAGGCGCAACTACACGCTCGAAGTGGTGAGCTTCGAAGGCCAGCCGATCAGTTCGGTCGCCGAATCACTTGCAGGAGCGCCCATCTCTGGCGTGATTGCTCTTGGCACAGAGTTGACCGAAGCCGACATCAGGCTGATCCAGGGACTGGGATATCCGACGGTCTTCATCGATACGTTCTTTGATGTCGTCGATGCCAATTTCGTCGACATGAACAACGAAGACGCCGTCAACAAGGTGTTGTCGCGCTTCCACCAACAGGGCTTCAGACGCATCGGCTTTGTTGCATCGCATGTGGAGACAACGAACTTCAAACTGCGCCGTGACGCCTTCTTCAAGAACATGGCCCGCCTCGGGCTTGTCGTCGACGAAACCGACGTGCTTTCGGTCGAATCGACCTATGATGGCGCCTATAACGATACCCGCCAGTTGCTCAACGACGGGCTTGAGCTCGCAGAGTGCTACTTCTGCACCAATGACATCATTGCGTATGGCTTTATCCGGGCCCTCACAGAGCATGGACTGCATATCCCCGATGACGTCTCGATCATCGGCTTTGACAACCTTCCGCAGAGCGCGACCATGAATCCTGGTCTCACGACAATCGAGGTCTCGAAACGCAAGATCGGCTACCTTGCGGTCACCATCCTTGACGACCTCATTGTTTCGGCAGAGCCACAGCCCGCGGTCAAGATCCTCGTTGGTGCAGATCTGGTCTTGCGTGGCAGCCACGAAAAACTTCGCGAGCGCGGTAGCAGAAAACGCGCACCCAAGATCGAGCAGCCTGCCGAATGACGAACAATGGGCTTTTAAGGCCAGCGAGACGGCTGACATTCATCCACACGGTCCCGGCACTCGAACCGGTCTTTGCGGCGCTGGCGAGTGTGCGTCTCGATGGATGGCAAATCGCCGCGGTCGCGGATGAGAGCCTTCTGACGCGAACGATTGAAAGGGGTTATGTGGATGAAGAGGTCCTTTTCGATTTGATCACCCATGTTCAAAAGGCAAGCGCTGATGGCAGCGACGCGATTGTCGTCACCTGCTCGACACTTGGAGAGGCAGTCGACAAACTGGCCCGAAAGACCGTGACGCCGCTTTATCGGATTGACCGGGGCATGGCTGAACAGGCCGTACAGCAGGCGTCTTCGATCGGCATCCTCGCAACCTTGTCAACAACACTCGACCCTACGACAAGACTTATCAAGGCGACGGCACAACGGGCCGGCCGCCACTGCACGATCGTGTCGAAGCTCTGCGCTGACGCATTCGACTGCCTTCGTCGCGGCGACAATGCGCAACATGACGAGCTCGTCCGACGTGCTTTCGAGGACCTCTCCGGCGAAGTCCAACTTGTCGTGCTCGCCCAGGCATCCATGGCTCGAGCGCTTGAACGCGAGGGAGCAGACAAGCGCTATCTCACGAGCCCTGAACTCGGCATGGACCATATTGCAGGATTAATCCGTCTGTCGCGGATGAGCGATTACTGATTTTGAGGAGGACAGGATGGAATACAGAACTCTGGGCCGGTCTGGCCTCAAGGTGTCAGCGATTTCTATGGGCACGTTTTCATTCGGTGGGGTCGGTGACTTTGCCAAGGTCGCCAACCAGAGTGTCAGTCAGGCTCAGCGCCTGATTGACTGCTGCATCGATCTCGGGGTCAATCTCTTCGACACCGCAAACATGTATTCGCTCGGACGGTCGGAAGAAATCCTTGGTGAAGCGCTGGGGAAAAAACGCAACGACGTGCTCATTTCATCCAAGTCCCGGATGCGCATCGGCGATGGCCCCAACGACGAGGGCGCCTCCCGTCATCACATTATTCGTGAATGCGAACGCTCGCTCGCACGACTGAAGCGCGATCATATCGACATCTATTTCATGCACGAATGGGATGGTCTCACACCACTCGACGAGACGCTGGAAGCGCTCCATACGTTGCGCGAGCAGGGTAAGATCCGCTACATCGGCTGCTCCAACTATTCGGGTTGGCATATCATGAAAGCGCTCCAGACTTCGCAGAGCAAGGGATTGCCGCGCTTCGTCACCCAGCAGATCCACTACACGCTCGAAGCGCGCGAGGCGGAATACGAGCTCCTCCCTATATCTGTCGACCAAGGTCTCGGCGTGATGGTCTGGAGCCCGCTTGCCGCTGGCCTGCTATCAGGCACGTTCGGGCGCAACAAGACACCGGACCAGTCACGCCAGGCTCAGGGCTGGAGCGAGCCGCCAATCCGCGACAAGGAACGTCTATGGACAATCATCGACGTTCTTGAGGATATTGCCCGGGAACGGAATGTCTCCGTCGCCCAGGTCAGCCTCGCCTGGACACTCTCGCGTCCCGCGATTGCAACACTCGTGGTCGGCGGCCTCAGCGAAAGCCAGTTTCAAGACAATATAGCGTCGAGCACGCTGACGCTAACCGAGGCCGAGTTGTCCCGGTTGAACGTCGTCAGCCGCCCGGCTTACATCTACCCATACTGGCATCAGCACAATTTCGCGGCAGAACGCCTGTCGCCGGCCGACAGGGCGCTGCACGCGTCCTTCGACGACCTCGGGATGGTGTGATCAATCCCATTCCTAATGTCCGGTGGCAGGGTCCTCACAACGTGAAGTGCCCATGAGGATGAACCACTGACTCTAGCGTGATGGGAGATCGCTCTTCGTCGAGCGCAAAGCGTCGACCTGCTCAGAGGTCAATGGCCTTAGGCGCTCGCCTCGCAGCATCAGGAAGAGCTTGGCGGTCTCCTCCAGCTCCTCCATCGCATATTGGGCCTCTTTCAACGTCTTGCCCGCAACGACGGGTCCGTGGTTCGCCAAAAGTACCGCATGGCTTTGCTCAGCCCTTTCGCGAACGGCTTGGGCAAGCGCTGCGTCACCTGGGGGGAAATACGGGGCAAGCGGCAAGCGCCCGACCCGCATGACGTAATAGGCCGTGAGCGGCGGCAGAACGTCGTCGGGATCAAGCCCGTCAAGGATGCTGACTGCAACCGCATGGGTCGAATGCAGATGCACGACCGCCCCCGATGTTTCCCGCGCGCAGTACATGCACTGATGGAGAAAGGCTTCCTTGGTCGGCTTGTCGCCGCCGACATGCACGCCCTCTGCGGAGAATTTTGACAGTCGCGCCGGGTCGAGGGACCCCATCGAAACATTTGTCGGCGTCATCAGCATCTCGCCATTCGACAGTCGCGCGCTGATATTGCCGGTCGAGCCGAAGGTGAAGCAGCGATCAAAGAGAGATTTGCCGACCTCGGCAATCTCGTCGCGCAGACGGGTTTCCTCGGAAAGAATTGATGTCATGGCAGGAGGTCCCAGGCCTTGAGGAAGAAATCGGGTGCGCCGAAATTACCCGACTTGAGCGCCAGCGCCATCGGTTCCTTCTGCCCGAGCGTCAGCGTCCATGGAACGCCGGGATCGATCTCCGGACCGATGAAAAGGGCATCGGGCGCCAGCGCCCCGACCACTGCACCCGAAGTCTCGCCGCCGGCGACGATCAGCCGGCGGACGCCTGAGGCCCGCAGGCCAAGTGCTGTTTCGGCGAGGAAATTCTCGATCAGCGATCCGGCCCGTTCGCGCCCGAGGGTCGACTGGGCGGCCTTGACCTCGTCCGGTTCTGCACTTGAATAGATCAGTGGTACTGGTGCCGGCTGGGACAAGGTGCTGGGGAAGGCCCCGGACAGCGCCCAGGACAGGGCATCCTCGACAAGAAAGCGGCCTTCGGCAATGGCCAGCGGGTCAAGCTTGAGTGCGGGGGCGCCGGCCGCGACCGCGGTCTTGATCTGGCCGCGGGTCGCCTCAGAGCAGGACCCGGCGAGGATCATCGACCGCCCGGCCGGGGCGGAAAAGGCGGCTCGATCGCCGGAAGGTCGCATCAAACCGGCCCGGCGGAAATTCTCCGGCAAGCCGAGCGCGATCCCGGAACCGCCGGTGATCAGGCCTAGTCCGGCAACTGCCTCGCCGATCACCCTGAGGTCCGCATCGGTCAATGCATCAACGACCAGCACCTGTTCTCCTTTCGCGCGAGCCGTCTCAAAGGCTTGGGTAACTGCATATGCTCCCTGAGCCACCGTCTCGCGGGTCACCAGACCCACCTTCAGCTGCGATTGGCCGGCCATCAGTCGGACCAGCGAGCTGTCGGTCATCGGGGTCAGTGGATGGTTGCGCATGGGGCTATCGGACAACAACTGGTCGCCGACGAAGAGGTGGCCCTTGTAGATGGTGCGGCCATTGGCCGGAAAGGCGGGACAGACGATCGTAAGATCCGTGCTGAGCGCCTGCATCAGCGCCTCGGTGACGGGGCCAATGTTGCCGTCAGGACTGGAATCGAATGTCGAGCAATATTTGAACATGAATTGCCGGGCACCCGCTGCCTGCAGGAAGGCGAGCGCCTCGAGCGACATGGCGACGGCTTCAGATGCTGGGTTGGTGCGGGACTTCAGCGCCACGACTACGGCTTCGGCGTCTGCGAGATCAAGGCCGGCCTTGGGAATGCCGATCGTCTGGATGGTCCGCATGCCTTCCCGCGACAGCATCAGCGCGAGGTCGGTGGCTCCGGTCAGGTCGTCGGCGATCGCGCCTAGCAGCATTTCAGTCTCCGATAAAAGAGGCGCGCGTTCAGGCCGTCGCGCCGTCGATGATGGCAAATCCGGTGTCGATGACCGCAGGCGTGTCCGGACGCTCGGCCCGCGACAGGAGCGCCTCGACAGCCGTCTTGCCGATGAGGAAGCGGTTCGAACGCACTGTCGACAGGGGCATCGGTAGTGCCTGGCCGATCTCCAGCCCGTTGAAGCCGAAGAGGGCAAGGCGCTCGGGCACTGGGATTGCGGCAGCAAGGCAATGCATAAATCCGCCGACCGCCATGTCGTCGTTGGAAAAGACGATCGCATCGGCAATCGCACCATCGGCGAGCAGCACAGCCAGCGTGTCGCGGCCGGCCATTGTCGAGCTCGGACCGTCATGCCGTTTTTCAACCGAAAGCGACAAGCCGGCCTCTGAGAGCACTTCGCACAGCCCGTCATAGCGGGCCCGGGCACGGCGGTCTGCGGTCCAGTCGTGACCGACGTAACCGATCCGGCTGTACCCGCGACGCAAAAGATGCTCGGCCGCCGCGCGACCCGCCCGACGATGGGATAGGCCAACGGCGAGATCGATCGGCGTGTCATCGATATCCATAAGCTCTGCAACCCGGATACGGCTGCTTTCCAGCATACGGCGCGCGGCATCGGTATGCTCGAAACCGGTGGTGATCAGGGCCGTCGGCTGCCAGGCGAGCAGAGAGGAGACGAGTTGCTGCTCCTTGCCGAGGTCATAGTCTGTGACGCCGATCATCGGCTGGTAGGGGGTATCGGCCAGTCCGGCGTGAATGCCGCGCAGGACCTCCGGAAAGACGATGTTGGAGAGCGAAGGCAGGATCACACCGATGATCAGTGAAGCTGAGGATGCAAGTGAACCGGCTGCACGATTGGGTACGTAGCCTAGCGTATCAATGGCATCGAGGACACGCTTGCGGGTCTTGTCCGCAATCGATCCTTTGTTGCGGATAACGCGCGACACCGTGTTCTCGCTGACATTCGCCAGGCGAGCCACATGGGTCAGCGTCGGTGTTTCCGGCTGCATCAATTGTCTCTCCATTTCGCCGGCGTAGCGTCAGCAAAGGGCGCCGCGACGCATGATCCGGCAAGCCAAGACCATGTCATACACTTTATCTCAGCGCTAACATAAGTTGCTTGAACCTGGCTAGAGGATGTGCTTAAAAAAATATGTTAGCGCTGAGATTAGCGCTTTCTGGGAGATTACCACTTCGGGAGGAGTTCAACGTGAGAACCTTTAACAAGGCCGCGCTTGCCGCGTCGGCCGGGGGGGCAAGGTGGTTATGGCGGCACGATCGTGGGCGCCAACTTCATTAAGCTTCTGTCCTCGACCCTCTCTGTACTGCAGATGCCGGAAGCCTTCCGGCAGATCGTCTTTGTGTCATCATTCTGGCCATGCTTTTGATCCGTGGCTACAAAAGGAGCTTCCGCTGATGTCTCACCTTCCGTCCGTCGCCGTCGTCGGCCTCGGCTCCATGGGCCTCGGCATGGCTCGCTCTCTGGTGCGCGCCGATCTTTCGGTGCGTGGCTTCGACATCAGTGCCGATGCCCTGACCGCGCTTGAAACCGCAGGCGGCGGGGCTGCCAAAAGCCCGGCCGATGCGGCAGCCGGGGCGGACATTGCCGTCGTCGTCGTGGTCAATGCGGCACAGACGGAGACCGTGCTATTTGGTGAAAACGGTGTCGTATCGGCCATGAAGCCCGGCAGCGTTGTCATCGCCTGCGCCACCATCTCTCCGTCCGAGGCTAAGCGCTTTGCCGCCCGCGTCGAGCAAGCAGGTCTGTTTTATGTCGATGGTCCGATCAGCGGCGGCTCGAAGAAGGCCGAAGCCGGCCAGCTGACTTTCATGGCCTCCGGCTCATCAGCCGCCTTTGCTGCGGCACGACCGGCACTTGATGCAATGGCTGGCACGGTCTACGAACTCGGCGACCAGCCGGGCATCGGTTCCTCGTTCAAGATCGTCAATCAGCTGCTGGCGGGGGTGCACATCGCCGCGGCCTGCGAGGCGATCACCTTTGCAAAGAGCCTCGACCTCGACATATCCAGGGTCTTCGACGTGATCACCAAATCGGCCGGCAACAGCTGGATGTTCGAAAACCGGATCCCGCATGTGCTGGAAGGCGACTACACCCCCCACAGTGCGGTCGCGATCTTCACAAAGGATCTCGGCATCGTCTCCGATATCGGTCGCCAGACGAAGTTCCCCCTGCCGATTGCAAGTGCCGCCCTGCAACTCTTCATCATGACTGAAGCCGCCGGCATGGGCCGCGACGACGACAGCTCGGTTGCTCGCCTGCTCGCGAAGATCGCCGGCCTCAAGCTGCCCGGCATGGAAGACGAGGACTGACATGCCGAAATTTGCCGCCAATCTTTCTATGATGTTCAACGAAGTGCCATTCCTCGACCGCTTCGCGGCGGCGGCGGACTGCGGCTTCACTGCGGTCGAGTATCTCTTTCCCTATGACCATCCGGCCGAGGTTGTCGCCGAGCGCCTGCGGGCGGCGGGCCTCGCCCAGGCGCTCTTCAACATGCCTGCCGGCGACTGGGATGCAGGCGAGCGCGGTATGGCCGCACTGCCCGGTCGTGAGGCCGATTTTGCCGAAGCCCTGGACACGGCCATCGCCTATGCCAAGGTGATCGGGACGCCGCTCTTACACATGATGGCGGGACTGGCTCCAGCGACCGATCCTGAAGCGATCAAAGCCTATCGCGGAAACCTCAAGCGCGCCACTGAGCGGACCGGCGAAGCCGGGATCGGTCTCGTCATCGAGCCGATCAATGGTCGCGACATGCCCGGCTACTTCCTCAATGACTTCAACCGTGCGGTCGACATCGTCAATGAGACCAATGCGGCCCATGTAAAATTGCAATTCGACGTCTATCATCGGCAGATCCTGCATGGCGACGTGATCATGGCACTCCGACAGATGATACCGGTCATCGGCCATATCCAGATCGCCTCGGTGCCCGAGCGCCACGAGCCGCTGACTGGCGAACTCGACGACCGCAGGATCTTCGCGGAGATCGACGCGATCGGCTACCGAGGCTATATCGGGTGCGAATATCGTCCGGCCGGCGGTACGCACGAAGGGCTCAGCTGGATGAAAAAACTCTAATCTTGCCGCGGGGACTTGGGTGGCACGCGGTACACCGATTGGTTCGAAATCGTTGACCTGCGTTCAAATCCCTGATTTTGCCAAATGTACATGCCGAGCTGCTCTGCGGGGGGACGCTGGCCGGAGGGGTCAGCCGTCGCAGTAGAATCTACCTTCCCTAAAACCAGCCATTTGTCCACGTGGCAAAGTTAGACCTTGGAGCGATTGCAGAAATAGCAACGCAGCCCCAAGCTACTAATCTTTGGAGGTGAGACCAGCCTGGGCGACGTCAAGCTGGCCCTCCAAAAGGTCGTTCACAATCTCGCGTAGCCCTAGAACGTGGAGCTTCGTGACTGGCGACTTCCAATGCTTGCACTCGACAAGCCACAATATTTCGAAGCCTACATGCTTCGACCTAACCACAACGTCTGTCCGACCCCTTCCTTTGATTGCATGACCCGGGAACACGAGATGCGCTCCCGGGTGATTGTTCTCAAGAGGCAAGTTCGACGGCCGGACCGAAAAACTCGTAGTGAATTCGATTTTTTTCGACGCCTTTCGATATCAGACCATCCACCATCGCAGACAGGAAAGCATCCGGGCCACAAACATAGAAGTTCGCATCGGCGAGCGGCGTGTTCCGTGACAGCCAGTCAATGTCGATCCTGCCCGCGTGGTCATAATGCCTTCCGTGTTCATCGTTGTCGCGCGGTGACGTGTAGAACACTGCCGCCTTGATTTCAGGATGATTTTCAGCGAGCGCTCTCACGTGTTGGCCCATCGCGTGGACATCGCCGTGCTGGGTAGCGTGAACGAAGAACAAAGGAGCGTTGCAACCAGTTTCGACTATCGACTCCAGCATGCTGACCATGGGGGTCAACCCCACGCCGCCGCTCAACAAGACAACAGGTCCTTGCGAGGCTTTCGCGAGAAAAAAGTCTCCAGACGGTGGAGCGACGGACAGCGTGTCGCCTTCATGGACGCTGTCGTGGAGAAACCTCGAGACAAGGCCATGAGGTTCGCGCTTGACGGAAATCCTGTAGGTCCTGCCATTTGGGCCAGACGAGATGCTGTAGTTTCGACGTTGGGGGGCTTGTCCCAAGAACGGGAGCTGCAGGGTGATATACTGGCCTGGTAGGTGCCGGGATGCAGGACCGCTATCGGCCGGACGCAGGACAAAGGAGGTAATGGTCGAACTCTCACGATGTTTGGTCTCCACGACAAAGTCCCGCCAGCCATTCCAGCCGCCGTCCGCCGCAGCTTGGCCGGAATAGATCGCCTGTTCTCTTCCCATCAAGATTTCTGCCAGGAACCAGTATGCCTCGCCCCACGCATTTAAGATTTCTTCTGTCGCGACATCGCCGAGTACATCCTTGATGGCGCTGAGCAGTGCGGTGGCGACATGCGGGTAATGTTCAGGCAGGATGCGGAGGCTGGCATGTTTGTGCGAGATGCGCTCGACAGCCGCTGTCAAGACTTCGAGGTTGTCGATGTTCTGGCCGTAGATGACCAGCGCATTGGCAAGCGCATGGGTCTGACGTCCGCCTCCGCCCTGGTTGGACTGGTTGAATAGCGCTCTGACATCTTCGTTCTGGAACAGCCGATCATACATTGCGGCCGCTACCGCGGCCCCGTGTTCGGCCAGCACCGGAACGGTTGCCCTGACGATTGTTTTCGTATGTTCAGTGAGAGTGCGTGGCATCTTCGTGCCCTCCTTCGCTTAAAAACTGTATGTTTTCAGTGTCTAGTTACGACGGGTTTCGGATCAGCACCCGTCAGGCGTTTGGTCCAGTCTTCGACCTTGTTTGTCTTGAGCCTTCGGAGAACGTGGTTGCGCCAGGCCTCGGCGAGTGCGGGGACCTCTGAGAGGCGGGCGAGTTCCTCCGCATTCAGGGTGTCAACGTAGAAGGCGCGCCAGACGCGGGCGACGGTCCACTCCTCCGATCTGCGGGCAACGAGATTGAGTCGATCCGAAGGACCGACTATTCCAGGCGATAGGACGCGGTAGTACCAACCCGTCCGACCCGAAGACTGGACCGCCGTTGCCATGTCAGGTCTGCCGAAACGCTCGTTGAGTTTCCAGCACGGCTGTCGTCCCTGGCTGACCTCGATCGTTGCGGAGCCGAGTTCGAAAACGTCACCGATCGAGACGGCGTCTTCTGTCAGCCCGACAGTCGAAACGTTCTCCCCAAAAGCCCCGGGTCGATGGAGAAGTTCGTGAGGTCCGATCACGGTCGCCCACGACGCATAGTGCTCGAACGGATAGTGGTGGACTGCCTTTTCGGGTCCGCCGTGCCTGACCAGATCGCCCTGGGCATCACCCTGGAATCCAGTCGAAGTCAGCCGCGTCGGGCCATCGACAGCCGATTTCACGATGCCGCTTGCAACGGCGCGCTTGCCAAGTGGTTTCAGTGAGCCTGTGAGCAAGGCCGACAGGTGAAAATCCGTCACGGCTTCACCCGAAGCTGGGCCAGCCAGTCCCTAAGTACGAGCGTTGCGACCTCGCGCAGAAGCGGGCCGCGCTCCCGCGCTTCACACCTCAATGCAGAAATGTCGATCCCGGCCGAAGCCAGCTCGAAGGCGTGCCCGACGAGCCAGCGGTCGAAAGCTTTCTCTGTTTCCGCTTCGAGGTGAAACTGAAGTCCAAGAATAGCCGGCCCGATTGCAAATGCCTGTTGCTCGATCAATGACGATGACGCGAGGTTCGTGGCACCCAGAGGTAGGGAATACGTGTCGCCGTGCCAGTGTAACACCGCGACACCCTCAAGATGCCTCAATGGGCTTGCGCGTCCGGCATCGGTCAGTCTCAGGCTCGAAAAGCCGATTTCCTTGGAACCGGACGGGAAAACGGTTGCCCCAAGCGCAGAAACAATGAGCTGCGCGCCAAGACAAATGCCTATTGTCGGACGATCTGCGACAACGCGGGTTCTGATAAACTCCCGTTCGACGGTTATAAACGGATAGGCGGAGTGTTCATAAACGCCGATCGGTCCGCCGAGAACGACGAGCAGATCAGGCTCCAGGGGATCGCCCTTGCAGAAGTCCAAGTCTCCTACATCGCTATAGACGAAGCGATATCCGGCGTCTTTCAGGAGTTGCGCGAAGGACCCGAGGTCCTCGAAATGTACGTGCCTAAGCACAAGGGCGGTCTTTTCCATGGAGCCCTCACGCGGCGCTCTGCGACGGAACTTCGCAACGGCCGTCGGCGCATCTTTCGTCATCCCCCGAGAAGGACGTCGGGGCAGCGATATCTGGAATGCGGGCAGACAGCGCCATGGCGATCCGAGCTCCGACAGCCAGGTCCTCCTCGACGCCGAATGCCTGATGAATGAGCGCACCGTCGCGGCCGATCAGGATGGAGGACGGGGTCCCGCGCAGCGCGAACCGCTGCATCGTAATCGGGGTATCCGTGCGTTCGTCGGCGAGATCGACAGCGACCGGATGCCTGATGCGGTACTCGTGCAGAAATGCCTTCAAGGTGACGGGACACATTGCAGCATGGTGTTCAAACACCGTGTGTAAGCCGATAACCTGGAGGTCGGTTTGACCAAAGATGCGCTCGATCCGCTGAACCTGCGGTATCGATTCCGCCACACAGCCAGGGCAGAGCAGCTGGAAGGTATGAATGAACACAGGACGACCGCGCAAGGTGGCCAACGTCAGCGGTGCGGGCGTGTTGAACCATTCACTCACCGCCAATTCGGGGGCGAGCGTCGATGATGTCGTAGACATGATTTTTATCCTTGTGTTTTGGGGCGGACCGGAGGGGAGGTCGGTCCGCCCCCCAGGTGGTTCAAGCGGCGGCGGCTCGCGTGAGTTTCACACCTGGAAAGTCGACCGGCACGTCGAGAGCGACGTTCAGGTAGTTGGTGAACAGGTTCAACGCGATGTGCGCGACGATCTCTACGACTTCCTCGTCGTCGAAGCCTGCTGAGCGCAGAGCGTCTACATCGGCTGCATTAATTCCGGCACGCTTGTCGACGACGGTAATCGCAAAGGCGAGAGCGGCGGCCGTACGTGGATCAGCCGAGCGGCCGGCCTGGGCTTCTGCCATCTCCTGCGCTGTAGCACCAGCCTTGCGGCCAAGACCTGTGTGGGCAGCCAGGCAATAATTGCAATTGTTGCGGTCGGCGATTGCGACGGCGATCTGCTCGCCGAGCTTGGCACCCAGGCGACCGCTACCGAGCGCACCGAACGCGCCCCACAGGCTGGTCAGGGCGGCGGGAGAATTCGCTGCAGCCTTGAACATGTTCGGCACCATGCCGAACGCACCCTTGATCTGTGCAAGCTGCTCCGATGTCTGGCCTGTTGCGTTGGCCGGGTCGATAAGTGTAATTCTGGACATGTTCTTTCTCTCTATTAGCCTGGAGGGGGGAATAAGCGGGTTCGTCGATGGCTGTCGGCGGACCCGCGCAGTTCAAGTCACTTCGAAGGCATGACCTTGCCGGGAAGGCTGAGATTGCCGGAAGCGACCTTGAAGACGTTGCTGACGCACAGAAGCGGCGCGTGCAGATTGCCATTGACCTTGAGACCTGCCGTTACGCCGTCGTAAGATGCGCCGGCGATTCCGCCGATGAGAGACAGCGGGATCGTGACGTCCACGGCATCGCCCTTCAACGTCGTTGGATATTCCGGGCTGTCGATGAGCAAGGGTACTCCCGGCCATGTTTCCGGAACTTTTGGCTTAGTGCCTTCCGGGATGTCGATGACCTTCAAGCCACCACCACAGGCCTTGTCCTCAGCCAGCACGACCCAGTGAGGGTGCCAGACATCACGATTCTTTCCACCCTTGGCCGCATCGTCAAAATCTGGATGAAAGGTGACGGCCAGCGCGACGATGCCCTGATCCTTGTCGAAACCGATCTCCCCGCTATTGAGCGATGTCGGCCAGACATAGGCGTAGACATCCGAGCCTTCAAACTTGCCTGTGGCGGCAGGTTTCTCCGAGCCGGCCTCGCCTCGGACGCGTGTTGTGAAGACGGCAGAGTCACCCTTGGTGACGATTGTCGTCTCGATAATGTCGAATGGTGCTTGTACCGCCTCTGCAGGATCGGCCTTGATTGTGTGGGCGCTGGCGGACGTCAGCCATAGCGAGGCCGTTCCGGCGAGAAGCGCGCCGGCTGCAAGTATCCTGGTCATTTCCGTATTCTCCTCTTGTCTCCATAGCCTGGAGGGGTTGCAGAACTATCCCTGTTGAAACACGTCCCAGGTGGCTGCCCGTGACGCGGGATTGGCGGTCTCGTGTTCGCGACAATCGATGCGGATATCCCGCTGGCCGAACGCCGCGTCGACAAAATTGCAGTGATGCGGTTGTGCCGCATCGGAATGGACGAACGGCACGAAGTAACGACAGCTGGCGCACATGCGCTGGATCGGGATCGCGTCGATCTCCTGCAGATGTCTGATCATCTTGACCAGTGTAATCAGCAGTTGTTCCTGTTCGTGGTCTGCCAAGGCATCGACCGATTGCTCAGCGACGTTTGGCGAATTTTGGCCTTCCTCAAGCACCGAAACCCCCTCACCCGTGATGCCGACATTAACGCCGCGCCTGTCCGCTCCAGCGCTTCGCTTCGCCACAAAGCCCTTGCGCTCGAGGGCCGCGATGGAGTCTGTCGCCGTCGGCTGCGAGACGCCGAGATTGGCGGCGATTTCTTTCACACCCAGCCCATCCTCTCGCCCTTGCAGCAATTCGAGAATGGCGAGTTGCGTTGGGTTCAGGCCGCTCGTCTTGGCGCGGGTCCAGTCATCGGTCCGCATGGCCATTGCTAAGCGAGAAAGACCTTCGCGGATGCGGTGATTGACAGACGTGGGGTTCTTCGGTGTTTCCATGAGGGCAATATATATAGGACTCCTATTTAACGCAAGGGCTGATCCGAGATTTTCGTCGGCGGCGCACCGATACCCGTGTCCGATATCGGCCCGTATGGTTGTTATGCGTTGTGCGAATGCGTTGCCCGCTCAGTGGCTGCCGGGCCCGTAAACCCTTCGGCTCCGTAGAAGGTGAGATGCAGCCCCAATATGCGGTTGCAAACACCACCAATGCGCTGGCTATCCCTCCGGGTATGGCCGGGAGGTGGACCTTCAGTGAAGGCAGAAACCGGGTCACTCGGCACTGATCGCAGGCGACCGCCACCAGAATAGCCATGGTCAAACCGTGGCCGATCAGATCGACACGACCGAACGGCCAGACTGCCGCCGTGAAAATCACAATTAGCGCGATTGCCGACAACCGGTGGATCAGTGGTGTCCAGAGCAGTCCGAAGCCCATGGTGAATTCCGCGACGCCAACCGTCGGGATGAAGACGTATCTCGGCATGCCGAAAATCAGGAAATGTTTTCGACGACAAGCGGATAGAACCAGTCCGGGTAACCAAACAATAGTGCAAAGAAGACGCAGTCGACTAAATGTACTTAAGTTTATTTATACTGAGATTCCTACTCAATTTGGACAATAATGCGCCTGAAAAATAAGCTGCCAGGTGCTCCGTCTGACGATGCGAGCACCGGTTATTGGGGTATGCCGCATGGCGTCACGCGCTTCGGCGAAACTCCAGAGGCGTTCTTCCAGTTGCTGCCTTGAACGAGCGCGCGAACTGGCTGGACCCGCTGAAACCTGTCGCTGTAGCAATATCACTGATCGGCAGCCGGTTCTCCGCTAAGAGTTTCATTGCCCGATCAAGCCGTCTGCTTAAGACGTACTGATGGGGCGTTTCGCTAAATGTGGCCTTGAACGCGCGAGCAAAGTGAAAACGTGTGAGGCCGCAAAGCGAGGCCAACTCGTCCAGGCCAAAGTCAAGAGCGAGATTTTCATCGATGTAGGTCCGGACCAAGTCCTGCCTGGCCCTGCTAAGATGACCCGATGGGATGGATAGCAGTGTGATTGGATCTTCCTGCGTCAGCCTAAACATCTCCAAGGCTGCTGTAAGGCCCAACGTCTCGGCATACATCCGGCTTACGGCGCGTGTCTCGCCCGCCATCATCTCGGCGAGCTTTTTCATTGTGGCGCCCAGTATATCGTCCTTGAAATAGACGTGAGGTCTCGCCTCAAACGACCTGAATTCTGCCTGTAGTTCCTCATGCATTGCCGAAGGGTCGAAACACACTACCGTAAATTCGTTCATACGGTCAGCCGGCTTAGCCCACCCGGTGAGACCTTGATCTTGCGGGACGAACGTCATTCGGCCCCTGAGGTCGCCGCCGGCGATTGGCTTGTCGCCTGCAACTTCCATTTCCCCGTCAAGGAGGATCAAATCGTGGTATGCTAAATAATGAGACCCGCCGTCCCATTGGAACTCATACTCAACAGGAAACTTGAGGCGCGAATGCTGAACCGAGACACCGCGCCAGCTCTTTATGGCGTGTTCTTCGATTGGTCGCTCGATGTCTCGAAACTCAAGTTGCAGTTCAGATTGGATGTCCATCGGTGAGTTTCGTTTATCTGTGATTGCGCTGTATGTCTCAAATTCAGCCCCCGGTCGGCGTCACATTTTGACAATGCGCAAGAATAGTCGAAAATGCGCATTTAATGCGCTAATCCTGGCAAATATTCACGAATCGTAAAGGCGTCCATCCGAGAATTAGCACCATCAGATTTGATGATTGCTCGAAGCTTGCTGGATAGGCTGGCAAGACGTGCGCATATACTCGGGGGGAATGAAATGCTAGGATTTGGCGGCGTTGACGCAAAGGCCGTGATGGAAGCCATGAGCAAGTCTCAGGCGATCATCGAGTTCAAGCTGGACGGAACGATCCTGACGGCAAATGAGAATTTCTGTCGCGCGCTTGGCTATCAACTTTCGGAGATAGTTGGCAAACATCACCGCACCTTCGTGGATCCTGCCGAAGCCAACACGCAGGAGTATAGGGACTTCTGGGCAAAGCTCGCCCGTGGCGAGTTCGATCGACGCCAATACAAGCGCATTACCAAAGATGGCGGCGAGGTCTGGATCGAGGCGTCCTACAACCCTGTTTTTCGCGGCGGCAAGCCCTACAAGGTGGTGAAATTCGCAACAGACATCACGCAACAGAAGCTCAAGGCCGCGGAAGATGCCGGGAAGCTCGATGCGATCTCCCGCGCTCAGGCGGTCATCGAATTCACCCCCAAGGGTGAGATCCTAACTGCGAACGAGAACTTTCTGAAAACGCTCGGCTATCAGCTTTCCGAGGTTCAAGGGAAGCACCATGCGATGTTCTGCGAGCCCGTCTACACGAACAGCGACGACTACCGTCGCTTCTGGGCGAATCTGGCAGGTGGTGAGTTTGTAGCTGACGAATTCATGCGACTTGGAAAGGGCGGGAAGCCGGTTCACATTCAGGCGTCCTACAATCCGATCTTCGACATGAATGGTAAAGTCTTCAAGGTCGTGAAGTTCGCCACCGACGTTTCGGACCGCGTAAAGAACGTTGAGCAGCTCGCCGGCGCGATGCAGGCGCTATCGGCAGGCGACCTTACTCGAGAACTCCGTTCACCGTTCCTACCGGCACTCGAAAAGCTGCGCGTTGATTTCAATGAAACCTCGTCGAAACTGCGCTCGACACTGCAGAACATCTCTCAGAACGCCGGAGCCATCGCCGCAGCGTCCCAGCAGATCCAATCGGCATCGAACGATCTCTCGAAACGAACAGAGCAGCAGGCCGCATCTGTTGAAGAAACGGCTGCGGCCCTCGAAGAGATCACGACGACGGTAGCCGATTCCAGCCACCGGGCCCAGGAAGCTGGTACACTCGTCCGTCGAACCAAGGAACACGCCGAGAACTCTGGGAACGTCGTTGGGCAAGCGGTTGATGCTATGGGCAAGATCGAGCAATCGGCGGCAGAGATCGCGAACATCATCGGCGTCATCGACGAGATCGCGTTCCAGACCAATCTGCTTGCGCTGAACGCCGGAGTTGAAGCCGCGCGGGCGGGTGATGCGGGCAAGGGGTTTGCTGTTGTTGCTCAGGAGGTCCGAGAGCTTGCACAGCGTTCTGCCAAGGCAGCAAAAGAGATCAAGGAACTCATCAACACCTCCAACGAACACGTCAAGAGCGGCGTGACGCTGGTCGGCAACACCGGCAAGGCGCTTCAGGAAATCGTAAGCCAGGTAGTGCAGGTAGATGGCAATGTTGGCGCTATCGTCGAGGCCTCGAAGGAGCAAGCGACCGGGCTGAAGGAAATCAATACAGCCGTCAACACCATGGATCAAGGCACTCAGCAGAATGCTGCCATGGTCGAAGAAACGACAGCCGCCGCTCACAGCCTGGCGCGGGAGGCAGAGCAGTTGTTCGCTCTCCTTGGCCAGTTCAACGTCGGCGGAGGTACCGTGAGCCACCGAGCTTTGCCTGCCGCTGCAAACGCCTCCTCACGGCCTGTGGCATCCCCGGCACGTCAAATCACTGCGAAGGTTGCCCACGCCTTCCAGGGTAATGCCGCGCTCAGGTCCGGAGATAGCTGGGAAGAGTTCTGAGCCGGGACGCCCGCAAGTTATGTAAGGCGCCGAGCGGCAAGACAAAGTTCTCCCGTAGGACTTTGTCTTGCCGCGCGAAAGAAGAGGCGAGTTGGAGGAGGAGAAAATGGCGGTAATTCTGCAGTTCAGGTCATCTGGTGCGCGCGATGAAGGCGGCCAACCTGAAGCGGCTCCCTCAGCGCTTTCGGATTTGGAGCAGCACCTGCAATCTATGCAGGCTGTAGACGGCGCACTGTCTGCGATAAGAAGCCATTTGTTGGGCGAAGGCTCTCGACATGCAACGGCTGGCAAGCCAGATCTTGCTGAATAAATCTATATTTGTCCTGGAGTGCGACGTCGAGACGGCGCTTTGTGTGATACCCCTCATGTCGACGCGGCTCGTCGAAATGATCGCTCTTGGCGCTGTGACGCCTTTTGGACAAGCGGATTAATACCTTAACGGAATCCGCTGATGACGGGATGTCAATGCGTCAAAGCTCTCAAAGATGGCGCGTCTCTGAGGGCTCGCTGCCCCAGTTGTCGTTTCGGCCATCTCTGAACGAAATCGGAGCTGTCACCAGCAC
>UBZT01000035.1 GCA_900470155.1 Hyphomicrobiales bacterium | reverse complement strand
AAACCGGCAGCAGGCCACTTGGCCCAAGCCCGGCAATAAACAGCGGACTTCACTGCGGTATCCCAGCCGCTCGTCCTCACCGCGTGGCACCCACCATCCGCTTCGCCCGCTTTCGCTCCATCAGCTTCGGCCGCACCAGGCGATAGCCCAGCAGCACGGTGACCACGGCAATGTAAAACGCCGGCTCGCCGGTGATCGCCTTCAGCGACAGCGCATAATGCAGGATCGCCACGAACAGGATCGGGTAGGCGAGCTTGTGCAACTGGTTCCAGCGTGGCCCGAGCCGCTTGATCGACCATTTGTTCGAGGTGGCGGCCAGCGGGATCAGCATGATCAGCCCGGCCATGCCCAGCATGATATAGGGCCGCTTAAGGATGTCGCCGGCAATCGACGACAGGATCAGGCCGCGGTCGAGCGTCAGGTAGACGGTGAAATGCGCCAGCACATAATAGAAGGCGAGAAGGCCGAGTGCACGCCTGTAGCTAATAAGGTTATAGCCTAACAGGTCGCGGATCGGCGTGACGGCCAGCCCGAGACAGAGGAAACGCAGCGCCCAGAGGCCGAGCAGGTGCTCGAAGCTGCGCACCGGATCGGCGCCGAGCCCGCCGAAAATGCCGAGATAAAACGCATAGAGGCCCGGCATCAATCCGAGCGCATAGAGCGCCCAGACCGAAGCCGGCTTGAAGCGGGCGGGAAGTGCAAGGCTTGCCATGGTCAGTAGAACTTCGTCAGGTCCATGCCGGCATAGAGGCTGGCGACCTCGTCGGCATAGCCGTTGAAGGGCAGGGTATCGACGCGCGCCCCGCCGAACAGGCCATCGGCCTCGCCGATCCGCCGCTCGGTCGCCTGGCTCCAGCGCGGATGATCGACCGCCGGATTGACATTGGCATAGAAGCCGTATTCCGAGGCCTGCAGCCGGTTCCAGGTCGATGGCGGCTCCTGCTCGGTCAGCGTGATCTTGACGATCGACTTGATGCCCTTGAAACCGTATTTCCACGGCACCACGAGCCGGATCGGTGCGCCGTTCTGGTTCGGCAGGGTTTCGCCATAAAGGCCGGTTGCCAGGATCGCCAGCGGATGGCGCGCTTCGTCCAGCCTGAGGCCCTCGACATAGGGCCAGTCCAGTGCCTGGAAGATGCCGGCCTGTCCCTGCATCTCCTCGGGCCGCACAAGGGTCTCGAAGGCGACATATTTCGCCGAGCCCAGCGGCTCGACCTTGTCGAGCAGCGCGGAGATCGGGAAGCCGATCCACGGGATCACCATCGACCAGGCCTCGACGCAGCGCATCCGGTAGACGCGCTCTTCCATCCTGTAGTCGCGCATGATCGTCTCGATGTCGATCACCTGCGGCTTGGCCACCAGTCCGCCGACCTCGATGGTCCAGGGGCGCGTGTTCAGCGAGCCGGCATTGCGCGACGGATCTTCCTTGCCGGTCCCGAATTCATAGAAATTGTTGTAGGTCGTCACGTCCTTTTTCGAGGTCAGCTTCGCATCGACCTTGTAGGCGCTGGGAACCGCCGTCAGCGCTGCCGCAAAGGCGCCGGGTGCTGCAACTGCCGCAAGCCCGCCGGCCGCAAGGCCCATCAGGCGGCGTCGATTGAGATAGAGCCCGTGCGGGGTGATTTCGCTCGAAGCGATTTTCGGTGGATGGTAGCGCGACATGGTAACCTCTTTTCGCTCCTGTTCGGCATATCCGATGACATAGGAGACGAGAGATAGGAAAACAGAGTTTCACCCTTTGGAAAAGCACACGGCCGAAAACAATTTTGTGTTCGCAATCGTCTGACCCCGCTGTGAAATCGCGTTCCCCTGAGACATGGCCGGAGATACGGCTGATTTCTTGGCGTTTGCGGCCGGGACATGTGTCACTGCGTCGCATCGACCGGGCTGACCTGGGGCACGCCCATCCGCTTCACACGCCATGCGCGCTGCGGTCAAAATGGGGGGGGATCGGGNNGCGGGGGGGTGGCGCGGCCGGCGGTTGTCGCCCGGCTTCGCTCGCCACAGGAAGCCCGCCTGAGCCGCATTTCCCGTTTGTCGCGCCTCGACGATAGGCGTAAAATCGAGCCGTCCGCCCAATCACTGCGGCGGACATGCTAGGGAGGCAAAGATGGCACGCAAATTTATCGATTGCCGGGAATTTCCGAGCGAAATGAAATGCACCATAGCCATATCCGCGGACAGCACCGACGAACTGGTCAATGCCGCGGTCACGCACGCCGTCTCCGTTCACGGCGAGCACGACAGTCCGCAATTCCGCGCCGAACTCCGGAAGGCCATCCATGAGATGGAAGCGCCGCGCAACGTCGCCTGACGGAGTGTGACGGAGGAATATGGCGGCAACGGAATGGAAGGGTCTGAATGTCGGCAAGGGCGCCCCGCAGCGCTCTGCCGGCAACGTGCAATCTGCGCAAAAGCCGCGCACACGCGACGTCAAAGCCGGGCAAGAAGATCAACGGCACCATCGGTGGACGGCCTCGCGTCGGTCGGCTCGGCTGGCGCGGCCACTGCCGAGCTGTTATCGTCGACCGTACCGAATTGCCGGTTGCCGATAGTGACAGCCCGTGGCTGATCCGTTACCTACGGTATCAAAAGCGGGCGTGTTGCGGCCTTTTTACCGGACGCGTTAAAGGGCCTGCCCGCGCGAAAGAACAAATCCGAGGTAACACCGATGCCAGTCTATCGTTCGAGAACCACGACCCACGGCCGCAACATGGCGGGCGCGCGCGGCCTATGGCGCGCCACCGGCATGAAGGACGGCGATTTCGGCAAGCCGATCATCGCCGTGGTCAATTCCTTTACCCAGTTCGTTCCGGGCCATGTGCACCTGAAGGATCTCGGTCAGCTGGTCGCCCGCGAAATCGAGGCGGCCGGCGGCGTCGCCAAGGAATTCAACACCATCGCCGTCGACGACGGCATCGCCATGGGCCATGACGGCATGCTGTATTCGCTGCCGTCGCGCGAGATCATCTCCGACTCGGTCGAATACATGGTCAATGCCCACTGTGCCGACGCCATGGTCTGCATCTCGAACTGCGACAAGATCACCCCCGGCATGCTGTCGGCCGCCATGCGCCTCAACATCCCGGCCGTCTTCGTCTCCGGCGGCCCAATGGAGGCCGGCAAGGTCGTCATGCACGGCAAGACCGTCGCACTCGATCTGGTCGATGCCATGGTCGCTGCCGCCGACGACAAGATCTCCGACGAGGACGTCGCGGTCATCGAACGGTCTGCCTGTCCGACCTGCGGTTCGTGCTCCGGCATGTTCACCGCAAACTCGATGAATTGCCTGACCGAGGCGCTGGGCCTGTCGCTGCCCGGCAACGGTTCGACGCTCGCCACCCATTCCGACCGCCGCCGCCTGTTCGTCGAGGCCGGCCATCTGATCGTCGATCTCTGCCGCCGCTACTATGAGCAGGACGATGACAGCGTCCTGCCGCGCAAAATCGCCACCAAGGAAGCCTTCGAGAACGCCATGGCGCTCGACATCGCCATGGGCGGCTCGACCAACACGGTCCTGCACATCCTGGCGGCCGCTTATGAAGGCGGCGTCGATTTCACCATGGACGATATCGACCGCCTGTCGCGCCGCGTGCCGTGCCTGTCCAAGGTCGCCCCTGCCAAGCAGGACGTGCATATGGAAGACGTGCACCGCGCCGGCGGCATCATGCGCATTCTCGGCGAACTCGAACGCGGCGGCCTGCTCAACACCGAATGCAAGACCGTGCATGAGCCGACGCTCGGCGATGCGATCAACCGCTGGGACATCACCCGCACCAATTCCGAGACGGTCCGCACCTTCTTCAAGGCAGCCCCCGGCGGCGTGCCGACCCAGGTCGCCTTCTCGCAGTCCTCGCGCTGGGATGAACTCGACACCGACAGCGACAACGGCGTCATCCGTTCGGTCGCAAAGCCTTTCTCCAAGGACGGCGGCCTCGCCGTGCTTTACGGCAACATCGCGCTCGACGGCTGCATCGTGAAGACAGCCGGCGTTGATGAATCCATCCTGAAATTCTCCGGCCCCGCCCGCGTTTTCGAAAGCCAGGACGCTTCGGTCAAGGCGATCCTGTCGAACGAGGTCAAGGCCGGCGACGTGGTCGTGATCCGCTACGAAGGCCCGAAGGGCGGCCCCGGCATGCAGGAAATGCTCTATCCGACCAGCTACCTGAAGTCGAAGGGCCTCGGCAAGGCCTGCGCGCTGATCACCGACGGCCGCTTCTCCGGCGGCACCTCCGGCCTCTCCATCGGCCATGCCTCACCGGAAGCAGCCCAGGGCGGCGCGATCGGCCTCGTCCGCGAAGGCGACCTCATCGAGATCGACATCCCGAACCGCACGATCAACCTCGCCGTCGACCCGGCCGAGCTGGAGCGCCGCCGCGCCGAGCAGGACGCCAAGGGCTGGTTCCCGACCGAAAAGCGCAAGCGCAATGTCACGACCGCGCTGAAAGCCTATGCCGCATTTGCCTCATCGGCCGATAAGGGTGCCGTGCGCATCCTGCCGGAATGAGCCATCTCTGATCACGCGGGTGGCGGTTCGCCGCCGCCCGTCTCCTGACGTCTCGCCTTCGCCAGACCGGATGCAGTTCGGTCGCCCCGGAAAGATAGGCCCGGAAAGCTCGCGGTGGCAGGATCGCGGAGGTTGGAACCGGGAAAATTCTGTTTAATCCCTCGATCAGCCGGACCCAGCCATGACCGTCCCTTTTAGCCTCGTCGGCATCGACCACGTCGTCTTCATCGTCGACGACATGGAAAAGGCAATCCGCTTCTATCACGACGTCCTCGGCTGCCGCCCCGGCTACACCTATCCGGCGCTCGGCATGGAGCAGGTCTGGTGCGGCGCAGCCCTGATCGTGCTCTGGGACATCACCCATCCGGGCGGCCTGAAGGCAGCCCCGCCGGTCGTCGGCGGCCGCAATGTCGACCATGTCTGCATCGCAACCGGCCCCTTCGACCATGACGAACTACGCGCCCATCTCGCCCGCCACGGCGTTGCCATCGACCGCGAAGCCCTGCACGGCGGCGCCCGCGGCATGGGCCATTCCTTCTATGTGAAGGACCCCTTCGGCAACACGATCGAGATCAAGGGGCCGGCCGAATATCCGGATGGCCGCGGCTGAGGCTTGGACCGCGAGGCCCGACGGCCGCCCATTCTTCTGCAACTGCGCAAATCGTCACCTTCGGGCTTGTCCCGAGGGTCTGCCGAGCGACGAAGTTGAACGCTGTAGATGCTCGGCACAAGGCCGAGCATGACGAACCCGCAGCGGTCCCGCCTTGGATTATTGCCCACACGACAGGCCGGCGCGAACCGGAGCAGGGTGCCTCAATCCCGCCAGGACGGATCTTCCCTGTCCAGGCACGACTTCAGATACGTAAAATGCCGCTCCGCCATGCCGCGATACGGAATCCACCCGTCCGACGTGCCCTGCGCGATCTCGTCCGACAGCACCGCCAGCGGCTGTCCCGTCGACAGCGCCAGCACCATCGTCTGCGCCGCCTTCTCGAAGAAATAGAGGTCTTCGAAGGCGTCCGCCACCGTTTCGCCGGCAACCGACACGCCGTGATTGCCCATCACCAGCACCGCCTTGCCCCGGATCATCTCGGCGAGCCGCTCGCCTTCCTCGGCCGCATCGGCAATCCCGCCGAAGTCGAGGTCGTAACCGATCCGCCCGAAGAACCGCGCCGTGTTGTTGTCGAGCGGCAGCAGCGTCGGATCTTTCAGGCAGGAAAGCGCCACGGCATAAGGTGAATGGCAATGCAGGATGACGCGCGCCTCCGGCAGCATCCGGTGCAGCGTGCCATGCACGGTCCAGGCCGACGGATCAGGCGCATTCTCACCTGTCATGACATCGGGATCATCGGCATCGAGCAGCAAAAGATCGCTCGCCTTGATCGTGGCAAAATGCTGCCAGCGCGGATTGAGCAGGAACTTTCGCCCATTGGCGGAGACGGCAGCACTGAAATGATTGCCGACCGACTCGCTCCAGCCGAAGCGATGGCAAAGCCTAAAGGCGGCGGCCAGATCCTGACGCAACGTGGTGAGCGCGGCATCATTGAGCATCTCAGCTGGCACTTGGGGCAGAGCAGGGGCGATGTTCATGCCTTGAACCTCCCCTCGGTGGTCAGCGCGCGGTAGGTCGAGCGCATCTCCTCGCGATCGGCATAACAGCCGCGCAGGTAACGATCGCCGCTGGTCGCCGAATAGGCCAAACGGCCATGCACGATGCGGTGGTTGTCGAACACCATGCACTCGCCGGCCTTCATCAGGAAGCGCATCATGAACTTGTCGTCCTGCAGCATTTTGCCAAAACGGCAGAAGGCCGGGTAATAATCGTC
This sequence comes from Hyphomicrobiales bacterium, assembly GCA_900470155.1. Lineage (GTDB taxonomy): Bacteria > Pseudomonadota > Alphaproteobacteria > Rhizobiales > Rhizobiaceae > Allorhizobium. The sequence continues at coordinate 7,831 of UBZT01000035.1, read as the reverse complement.
GAGCACGGTCTGCGGCAGGTCGAAAATGTCGGCCATGTGCTGGCTGATCGTCAGCCCCGAGACTTCGCCATGCTTGTCCAGTTCGATCACCCGCTGGCGCGAGCGCATGTCGTATGTGTCGTGTTCGCAGAAGAACGGAATGTCGATCTCCGACAACAGCTTGAACCCCTCCGGATCGATCTCGCGAAACGCATTCGCCACTGCCACGCCGTCGGAATAGATGCTCATGCCGCCCTCGACGGTATTAGCCCGGCAATGCAGGAACTGGATGCCCGGCGCATGCTCTTCGGCCGGCGTGTCGGTATGCAGCTCCAGCGCCTTGGCGGTATAGGCGGTGTTGGTCGGATTGATATGCGTGCGCACATTGAAGAATTCGCCGAAGAATGTCGGCCGCACATGGCCCATCAGCTTCACCGTCTCGGTCAGGCCTTCGTCGCTGTCCGGCATGTCGGTGACAATCGTCAGTCCGTCGACGATCATCGCCTTGATCCAATCAGCCACCTTGGCCGGGTCGGCTTTCAACTCGGCCTGCGAGAAGCGTGCGATCGTCGGATAGTGATCGCTGAACCAGGCCCGGCGCGGCAGGTCGGCCGGATCGGCGCGGTGCCGGCCGTCGGCATAGAGCGTAAGCATCTTTATCGGATAGCGCGACACATGATCCTCGCCGGCCCATTCGATTACCAGCGTCTCACCGTCAACGACGGCGGTTTCGGCGCGCGGCGGCTGGTCGAGATGGAAGATGTCGAAGCTGCGCTCGCGTGTCGCACTGTCGAAGGAGGTGGGGCAATTGTCGCGCAGCCAATAGTAGTTGAAATACGCGATCCGGCCCTCGGCCAGTGGCACATGAAGCCCCTTGTCAGCAAGGGTGACGGCCTCGGTCGCAACATGCATGTTCATCTCGGTTTCCTTAATCTGGATCGCCAGGGTATCGGCTCGATTTGACGATCATCATCCGCCTTTCCTTGGGAAACCAGAGGGATTATGCTTATTGTAAATTAAGCTGGAGATTAACTTGAGCCGCCTGCCGCCCCTGCGACTGCTGACCACGTTCGAGACAGTTTCGCGCCTCGGCTCGATGCGTGAGGCCGCAACCCGCCTGAATGTCACCCAGCCGGCCGTGACCCAGGCTCTGAAAATACTGGAGGAGCATGTCGGCGCTCCGTTGATCGACCGCACGACACGCCCCGCGCGTCTGACCGAGGCCGGCCAGCAACTGGCGCGCGCCACCCGTGACGGCCTCGATCTGATCGCCGACACGATCGAGGAGATCCGCATCAGCGCCGGCCTCGAGGAGCAGCGCCTGACGGTCGCCTGCACGATCGGCATGGCGACCTACTGGCTGATGCCGCGGCTCACCGATTTCTACGCCCGCTATCCGGATGTCATGGTCAATGTCCAGGTGCCGCCCACCGACCTGCCGGCGATTTCGCCCGGCACCGATCTCGTTCTGCGTTATGGCGCCGGCAACTGGAACGATGGCGAGACCACCAAGCTGTTCGACGAGACCGTCTGCCCGGTCGGTCGCCCGGCCCTGGTCGAACGGCTGCTGGCCTCGGGCGAAGGGCTGGCGCAGTCGCCCCTCATCCATGTCCGCTCGACCGAGACGCGCCACTGGGCCGGCTGGAGCGACTACCTTAGCCTGCGCGGCCTCGGCAAACCCGGCAATGCCGGCCAAACCTTCGATAATTACGTCCAGGCGGTCCAGGCGACCCTTGATACCCGCGGCCTGATGCTCGGCTGGCACTCGATCACCGACGGCCTCGTTGCCGACGGATCGCTGGTTCATTGGCCGGAGGGCGCGCTGGATCTCGGCACCGGCTATTATGCCACGGTCAATCCGAGCGGCGCCCAAAAAGCGGCGGTCAAGGCCTTTGTGCGCTGGCTCGGAGATATGAGGCTCGCACTTGAGACCCGCGGATAGATGGTCACCTTCTCTACCCAGTCAGCGGTTCACCCGCTTTTCAACAGGGATAAAAGGCGATCGCGCCAGAGCAAACCACCCCCTCGCGTTACGCCGTAAACCGCAAGCGACCGACTCCCTCTTGTCCCGAGAAAGGAAATTCCTTACTTTCTTCGCAGAGGTGACGTGATGATCTCCAGCAAACTCACTAGCAAGGCGCAGACAACCGTTCCCCAAGCGGTGCGGGCGGCCCTTCGGCTGAAGGAAGGCGATGCGATCCTGTATACGATCGAACCCGATGGCCGGGTTGTGATTTCCCGCGCGCTAGCCGATCAACCGTCGGATGATCCGTTCGCGACGTTTTCTGAATGGGACAGCGAAGCGGACCGCAAGGCCTATGCCGATCTTTAAACAGGGCGATATCGTCCGCGTTCCCTTTCCTTACACGGATCGCGACACCCGCCAGCGAAGGCCGGCATTTGTCGTTTCGAATGGCGGGATTGGCGAGCAGGAGGGTCTTTTGTGGGTTGTCATGATCACCTCTGCCGAGAACCGTTCTTGGCCGGAGGACGTGCCGATCCCGGACCATGCCGCTGCGGGCCTGCCGGCACCATCGGTCGTGCGACCGGTCAAACTGGCAACGGTAGAGGCTAGGCATGTCGAGCCTCTGGGCGCTGCGGACGCGTCGACAAATGATGCTGTGCTGCTGCGTGTCTTGAATTCCTTGGGCAAGGCGTAACCTATTCGTCAAGGCGACCGTTTCGCCATGATGTGCCCGCCGCTAAGCACTGAAAATGCCGAGCGCTAGGCTTCTCGCCATTCGCGGATAGAGTAGGGCGTTCTCGCATTTCACAGACGGAGAGATTTAGGAAATAAGCTAATTTGCGTAATGCCAACTGGATGCGGGTTCACTCCGGCCGCTGCACGCCCTCGTAAACGCTGGTCAACTGCGCCATCCGCGCGGCATAGGCGGCCGCTAGGCAATCGACATCGGCCTTGCACTCGCCGCGTTGGGTCAGCCAAGCGATCTGCTGGTCCTGCAATTCGCCGCGACTTCCCATGGCCAGCAGGCCGGATAGAAGCTCGAACGTGGTGACCATCTTCACATCCATGTCGTTCAGCGACAGGGTCTGGCAAATGGTGGTCTCGTCGGCAGCCAGATCCGGTTTGCTGCAATCGAAGCTCGCCGCATGCGCAGGCAGGGCACCGGCCAGCAAGGGTGCTGCGAGGAGCGCGAAGACGACGGCGCGGGCGGCGGCATCAGGATTGGTCATGGTCACCTCGGTTTTCGACGACGGGATTTATTTTATCAATGCCTGATCAACGTCTTGAGCGCAGACATCGTTCCATGCACTTTGCGCATGACAGCTTCTCACGATCAGGTGAGATCGTGGCAGTCAGCCTTTGTTTGGCCGGCGTTTTTCCTAAATGGTAGGTCATGAACAGAAGAACGCTCCTCGCCCTCATCGCGACCCTTCCGGCCGTATCCGTCACCCGCAGCTTCGCACAGTCGGCAACGGGCGGCGATGTGCTGAACGAGCGCATTGGCGGCTTGCTGGAGGCCGCGCGTCGGCTGGACAGCCTGGAAACGGTGATCGTGACGCGAGACGGTGACTTGCTTGCCGAACGTGCCTTTGGCAACAACGCCCTGACCGGCTCGACGAATATCAAGTCCGCCTCGAAATCGATCGTCTCGGCCCTGGTCGGCATCGCCATCGACAAGGGGCTGCTCAAGGGGGTTGATCAGCCGATCGAAACCGTGCTGCGCTCCGATTTCCCCGAAAATCCCGATCCGCGCCTGTCAAAGATTACCATCGGCCATCTCCTGTCGATGCGCTCCGGCCTCGACCGCATGTCGGGGCCGAACTACGGCCGCTGGGTCGCCAGCCGAAACTGGGTGCGGACGGCGCTTGCCGCCGATTTCGTCGATGAGCCGGGCGGCGGCATGCTGTATTCGACCGCCTCCACCCATCTGCTCTCGGTCATCCTCACCAAAGTCTCCGGCAAGCCGACCCTGGCGCTCGCCCGCGACTGGCTCGGACCGCTCGAGGGTTTTCGCATCGGCGCCTGGGACCGCGATCCGCAGGGCTACTATCTCGGCGGCAACCAGATGGCCATGACGCCGCGCTCGCTGCATGCCTTCGGTGAGCTCTATCGTCGCGGCGGCGTCACGGGGGAAGGGACCCGGTTGATCTCCGAGGCCTGGATCCGCGAAAGCTGGATCCAGCGCACCAATTCGGTCTTCAACGGCGATGGCTACGGCTATGCCTGGTTTCTGAAGGACATGGCCGGCGAGCGGGTGAATTACGCCTGGGGTTATGGCGGACAGATGCTCTATATCGTGCCGAGCCTCGACCTGACCGTCACCATGACCTCGAACCAGGCGGCACCGTCAGCCCGCACCGGCTACCGGGACGAACTGCATGGCCTGGTCAGCCGCATGATCGAAACCGCAAAGGCTTGAGCGGGAGGGCGTTTATCCCCATCTGCAATGTCTTGACCTTGGTTCCGCCTATTTCGGTTTGCAGGAACGAGGTCTAGAACTTCTGCCAATGCCTCGAAGGGGATTCGCATGCTTCGTCTGAAACTCTGCCTGCCTGTTGTTTTGCCGATTATCGCTGCGCTCGCTGTGCCGATGGCTGCCACGGCGCAGGAAAAGGTCGTTCCGCAATCCAAGATCGACGTCCAGCTCTCCTACGCGCCGCTGGTCAAGCAGACCCGCGGTGCGGTGGTCAATGTCTATGCCGAGCGTTTGGTCCAGCGCCGCGCCAGTCCGTTTGCCGGCGATCCCTTTTTCGAGCAGTTCTTCGGCCAGCGCATGCCGAACCGGACCGAAAAGCAGTCTTCGCTCGGGTCCGGTGTGATCGTCGAATCGAATGGCACTGTCATCACCAACAATCACGTCATTGAAGGTGCCGACGACATCAAGGTGGCGCTCGCCGACGGTCGCGAATTCCCAGTCAAGGTGGTGCTGAAGGACGACCGCCTCGATCTCGCCGTGTTGCGCTTCGAGACCAAGGAGACTTTGCCTTTCCTGCCGATCGCCGATTCCGACAAGACCGAGGTCGGCGATCTGGTTCTCGCCATCGGCAACCCGTTCGGCGTCGGCCAGACGGTGACATCAGGCATCGTCTCGGCGCTGGCCCGCAACCAGGTCACCGAAGGCGATTTCGGCTTCTTCATCCAGACCGATGCCGCGATCAATCCCGGCAATTCCGGCGGCGCGCTGGTCGACATGAAGGGTGAACTGATCGGCATCAACACCGCGATCTTTTCCAAGGGCGGCGGCTCCAATGGCGTCGGCTTTGCCATTCCGGCCAATCTCGTCCGGGTTTTCCTCGAGGCTGCCGACAAGGGTGATGCCAATTTCGAACGGCCTTACATCGGCGCCATCTTCGAGCCGGTGACCTCGGAAGTGGCCGAAGCGCTCGGCCTGCAGACCGTGCGCGGCGCGCTGGTGGTGCGTGTGGTGGAAGACGGACCGGCCGCCAAGGCGGGCCTGAAGCCGGGCGAAGTCATTACCGCCGTCAACGGCATTCCGGTCGAGCATCCCGATGCGCTGGGCTACCGCCTGACCACGGCCGGCCTCGGCAAGACGGTCAAGCTCTCCGTCAGCGACAACGGCAAGAGCGGCGAAATCAACCTGCAACTGGCATCGGCACCGGAAACCCGGCCGCGCGACATCAAGCTGATCGAGGGCCGCAGCCCGTTTGCCGGCCTGCGCGCCGCCAATCTGTCGCCGCGTCTCGCCTATGAACTGCGTATGGCCTCGGAAGTGACCGGCGTCGTCGTCACCGAAGTGGTCAAGGGTTCGCCCGCCGCCCGGCTCGGTTTTGCCCCGCGCGATATCGTCGTGGCGATCAATGGCGCCAACGTCAATTCGGTGGACGATCTCGCGGCCGCTGCCGGCAGCGATGCCAGCTTCTGGCGGGTCGAGATCGAGCGCGATGGCCAGCGCATCCGGCAGATCTTCCGATGAGCGACCTCTTCGCCTCACATGTTCCGAAAGACATCGCAGAGCGGCGGCCGCTGGCCGACCGTCTGCGGCCGAAAAACCTGTCGGAAGTGACAGGCCAGGAACATCTGACCGGCGAAGATGGCGTGCTCGCCCGGATGATCTCGGCCGGCTCGCTCGGCTCGATGATCTTCTGGGGCCCGCCCGGCACCGGCAAGACCACGGTAGCCAGGCTTCTGTCGGGCGAGGCCGGGCTGGCATTTGAACAGATCTCGGCGATTTTCTCCGGCGTGGCAGACCTGAAGAAGGTCTTTGAAGGTGCCCGCATGCGCCGCATGGAGGGCCGCCAGACGCTGCTTTTCGTCGACGAGATTCACCGCTTCAACCGCGCCCAGCAGGACAGTTTCCTGCCGGTCATGGAAGACGGCACGGTGATCCTCGTCGGCGCGACAACGGAAAACCCGAGCTTCGAGCTCAACGCAGCGCTTTTGTCCCGCGCCCGTGTGCTGACCTTCAAGCCGCATGACGAGCAAAGCATCGAGACGCTGCTCAAGCGCGCCGAAGACACCGAAGCCAAGCCGCTGCCGCTGGATGAAGGCGCCCGCGCCGCGCTGATCCGCATGGCCGACGGCGATGGCCGCGCCTCGCTGACGCTGGCCGAGGAAGTCTGGCGGGCGGCAAGGACGGGTGAAACCTTCGACACCGAGGGGCTGGCCCGCATCGTCCAGCGGCGGGCGCCTGTCTATGACAAGGGCCAGGACGGCCACTACAACCTGATCTCGGCGCTGCACAAGTCGGTGCGCGGTTCCGATCCCGATGCGGCGCTCTACTATCTCTGCCGCATGTTCGATGCCGGCGAGGACCCGCTTTATCTCGGCCGCCGGCTGGTGCGCATGGCGGTCGAGGATATCGGTCTGGCCGATCCGCAGGCGCTGGTGATCTGCAATGCCGCCAAGGACGCCTACGACTATCTCGGCTCGCCGGAGGGTGAACTGGCCTTGGCTCAGGCCTGCGTCTATCTCGCCACCGCGCCAAAATCGAACGGCGTCTATGTCGCCTACAAAGCGGCGATGCGGGCCGCCAAGGAGCACGGCTCGCTTTTGCCGCCCAAGCATATCCTCAATGCGCCGACCAAGCTGATGAAGGCGGAAGGCTATAACGAGGGCTATCGCTACGACCACGACGAGCCCGATGCCTTTTCCGGCCAGAACTATTTCCCCGAGAAGATGGGCCGCCAGCACTATTACGATCCGCCGGAGCGCGGCTTCGAGCGTGACATCAAGAAGCGTCTCGACTGGTGGTCGAAGCTGCGCCGCGAGCGTGGCGAGCCGTAGGGCGTGCAAAGGGAAGGGGCGTTCAGGACGCCTTTTGTTTCGGCGCCGCGGCCGGTCCGGCAATCATCTTGACCTTGGATTCGGCCAAACCGTGATGGCCCTCCATGTCGACGATCAGGTGCCAGTGGGCATTTTCAGGAATGACCAGCTTGATCGGCGACTTCTTCGCCACGCCGCCGATATATTTGAAATCCAGCGTCTCCTTGAAGCGCTGGAAATTCGCCGGCGTCATCAGCCGGACATTGTTGACCGCCGACAGCGTCACCTCGATGATCGTACCGGCGCGCTGCTCCTTCAGGTCGTAATGGGTAAAGCGGAAAGTCGGCTTGGACACGCGGCTGCTCGTCTTGCTGGTGATTTCACTGGGGCTAAATTACAGGCGACCGGTTAAGGAAAAGTTTGCCATGCGATGCATGGTTTGACGGGGACGGGGGTGCGTCCGGCGATCCCCTCTGCTTCGGCAACGCCCCTCTTGCCTGGCGATACCCCCCTCTGGCCTGCCGGCCATCTCCCCCACAAGGAGGGAGATCGGCAGGTGGCTGGCCGCTCGGCCAGCCGGATAGCTTGTGCAAATGAGGGCGGTGCGACGAGGCATTTCTGACTGTCCGTTTTGTCCGCCTTGGCACCAAGGTCACCATCCTC
>UBZT01000040.1 GCA_900470155.1 Hyphomicrobiales bacterium | reverse complement strand
TGACCTGAGACCCTGAACTTCCTCCAGAATTTGGTAGAGTCCGTCACAACCAGGAGACGGACGAATGAAGCGTTCACGGTTCACGGAAGAACAGATCATCGGGATATTGAAGGAGCAGGAGGCTGGCGCGAAGACCGTCGATGTCTGCCGCAAGCACGGCATCTCGGATGCAACCTTCTACAAATACAAGGCGAAGTATGGCGGCATGGACGTGTCGGATGCCCGCAAGCTGAAGGCGCTTGAGGACGAGAACGCCAAGCTGAAGAAGCTGCTCGCCGAGGCCATGCTGGACAATGCGATCCTGAAGGATGTCGCTGCAAAAAAATGGTGACGCCCGATGTGAAGCGAGATGCGGTGGCTCACGTCTGTGCGCAGCATGGAGTAAGCCAGCGTCGGGCGTGCGAGGTTCTATCGGTGGATCGGTCGAGCATGCGATATCGCAGCGTGCGGCCTGACGATGCGTCCATTCGGGAGGCAATGAAAAAGGTGGCGTCCGAGCGCCGCCGCTTCGGTTATCGCCGTATCCACGTGATGCTCGACCGTCAGGGGATCGTCATGAACCTGAAGAAGCTTCGACGTCTCTATCGGGAGGAGAAGCTGACGGTGCGCAAACGCGGCGGCCGAAAGCGGGCCTTGGGAACGAGACGTCCCCTGGCTCTGCCGTCACGCCCCAACGAGCGCTGGAGTTTGGACTTCGTCAGCGATGCCTTCACCGACGGTCGCCGCTTCCGGGTGCTGGCGGTTGTCGACGACTTCACCCGCGAATGCCTATGCCTGGTCGCCGATACATCCCTGTCAGGCGCAAGGCTTGCCCGTGAACTGGATAGTCTCATCGCCAGACGCGGAAAACCGAGGACGATCGTCTCGGACAACGGCACGGAGATGACCAGCATGGCCATCCTCAAATGGTGCCAGGAGACCAAGGTCGAATGGCATTACATCGCCCCCGGCAAGCCGATGCAAAACGGCCTCATTGAAAGCTTCAACGGCAGCTTCCGCGACGAGTGCCTGAATGAGACGCTGTTCTCGTCGCTCGCTCAGGCCCGCGCCGCAATCACTGCATGGAAGGAGGATTACAACAGAAACAGACCCCACTCGTCGCTGGGCAATATCACCCCCAGCGAGTTCGCAACGAAAATGGCTATGGAAAAACAGGCCGCATGAGGCCAGATTGAAAACCCAAGACTCTCTCGAAAACTGGAGGGAAATTGGGTCTCAGGTCA
>UBZT01000041.1 GCA_900470155.1 Hyphomicrobiales bacterium | reverse complement strand
ACCTGCACGGTCCAGTTCCGCAGCTTGGTGCATATTGAACAGTTGCATTTCGTTGTACCTCAAGAGAGGTCCACACTAGCCTCGAACGCCACAGCACCGCAGTGGCAGCTCCCCAGATATCGCTTAGCCATGCCATGCCCTCAATCACCGCGCTTAATGCGCAATTGGTTGCTGTCGTCATTCTTTGAAATGCCGAACAGCGCCGATAACCTCGCCGGCGGACTGCAAGTATTTCCGCTCCAACGGTACCAAGCTTGGGGCGTCGTCGCTGAAGATTGGCCAATTGGCGTTCTTTCAGTTCCGTTTCATGAGTTATAGCGGTCCTCTCTATAACTCATAATTATTGCCATCAATGAGCTGTTGAAAGCCCATGTCTCGCGCAGCACCACAATCTGCAGCTCTTTATTCAAGCAGAGCGGCGCCAGCAACCTCAGTCCGTTGAAGGAAGCATCTCAGGATTCCAGACAATGTCCCATAGATGCCCGTCCGGATCACGGAAATATCCTGCATAGCCGCCGTAGAAGGTGGCGGTCGGGCTTTTAACGATCTCGGCTCCGGCGCGCTCTGCGGCGTTCATCACCGCATCGACCTCTTCCCTGGTCGAGACGTTGTGGCCGATGGTGAACGACGTGGGACTCGTTGGCTCTAGAGGCAACCCAGTGTCGTGAGAGACATCACGCTGCGACCAAACCGCCAGCTTTAGGCCGCCAGCCAAATCGAAGAAGGCGACTGCGCCGTGTTCGAACTCTCGTCCTATAATCCCTTCAGTTGGTAAACCGAGGCCATCGCGGTAGAAGGTGACGGATTTTTCAAGATCGGCAACGCCAAGCGTCAAGACTGATATTCTAGCTTTCATGCCCAAGCTCCTACTGTCGGCCGCACACTATGCGCTGGCCATCGTAGTCTTGGGCCGCTAGAGAACAGCGGAAGGACCCACTCTGGTGGGGGCCGGGCCAACCTTCCCGAGCCTAACCTGTTTTAGACGGTATCAGGCTAGCTTCTGAGATTGCCATCGTCAAGAACGTCCGCCTGTGGCGCACAGGCGACGTGATACCACACCGAGCTATGTCCGCGCTCGGGGCAGAGCGATGACGACCTAGATGACTGAAGTGACGGTTCATCGCGGTAAGCATCTCGGAAACGGGCATCATGCAGGAACTCCGTTCACAACGTGAGGCACCGCAATTCGGCGGCGGCCCAATCGCTCGGGCACATGTCGGCTACTTAAACCTGCCCACGGAAACTAAAACGACCTTAGCACTCTCGAAACTTCCTGGAGTTTTAGAAAAGCTTCATAACGCCGTTTGTGAGTTAGACTGATTTCGTGGCCGCGCGGCGTATACTTTGCGGCAATTTGCGAGAGCGCGCCCATAGCGTCGCGAACGTCTGAAAACACACCAGCAGCAACGCTGCCAAGAATGGCCGAGCCGAGGAGGACTGGCTCTTCGGCCGC
>UBZT01000042.1 GCA_900470155.1 Hyphomicrobiales bacterium | reverse complement strand
ATCGAGGCAACGATGCCGGCGCCGACGGTGCGGCCGCCTTCGCGGATCGCGAAGCGCAGCTTTTCTTCCATCGCGATCGGAACGATCAGCTCAACCTGAACCGTGACGTTGTCGCCAGGCATAACCATTTCCGTGCCTTCCGGAAGCGACACGATGCCGGTCACGTCGGTGGTGCGGAAGTAGAACTGCGGACGGTAGTTGGTGAAGAACGGCGTGTGACGGCCGCCTTCTTCCTTCGTCAGGATGTAGGCTTCTGCCATGAACTTCTTGTGCGGCTTCACAGAACCCGGCTTGCAAAGAACCTGACCACGCTCAACGTCGTCGCGCTGGATACCGCGAACGAGAGCACCGATGTTGTCGCCGGCCTGGCCCTGATCGAGCAGCTTGCGGAACATTTCAACGCCGGTAACCGTCGTCTTCTTGGTGTCGCGGATGCCGACGAATTCGACTTCTTCGCCAACCTTGACGATACCACGCTCGACGCGGCCGGTGACAACCGTACCACGACCCGAGATCGAGAACACGTCTTCGATCGGCATCAGGAACGGCTGGTCGATCGGACGCTCAGGCGTCGGGATGTAGGCGTCGACAGCGGCCATCAGCGCGCGCACTGCGTCTTCGCCGATTTCCTTGTTGCTGTCGTTGAGCGCTGCCAGAGCCGAACCCTTGACGAACGGGATGTCGTCGCCCGGGAAGTCGTAGGACGACAGAAGTTCGCGTACTTCCAGCTCAACCAGTTCGAGCAGTTCTGCGTCGTCGACCTGGTCGACCTTGTTGAGGAACACGACGATCGCCGGAACGCCAACCTGACGGGCGAGCAGGATGTGCTCGCGGGTCTGCGGCATCGGGCCGTCGGCAGCCGAGCAAACCAGGATCGCGCCGTCCATCTGCGCTGCACCGGTGATCATGTTCTTGACGTAGTCGGCGTGGCCGGGGCAGTCGACGTGGGCGTAGTGGCGGGCCGGCGTCTCATACTCGACGTGTGCCGTCGAGATGGTGATGCCACGTGCCTTTTCTTCCGGAGCGGCGTCGATCTGATCGTAGGCCTTGTATTCACCGAAATACTTGGTGATCGCAGCCGTCAGAGACGTCTTGCCGTGGTCAACGTGGCCGATCGTGCCGATGTTAACGTGCGGCTTGTTGCG